>NZ_JPXI01000001.1 GCF_000740675.1 Massilia sp. BSC265
GGTGATGCCGCTGATCGTGGAGATCACGACCAAGAGCGGCAAGAAATACATCGAGCGCATTCCGGCCGAGGTATGGCGCTACTCGCCCAAGAAGATCACCAAGCTGTTCGTCACCGACGAGCCGATCGTGGGCCTGGTCCAGGACCCGTACTGGGAGACCGCCGACATCGACGTGAGCAACAACGCGTGGCCGGCGAAAGCAACGCCGTCGCGCCTGGAACTGTTCAAGTCCGAGCGTGAACCGGCCAACAACCTGATGCGTGACTTCAACACCAAGCTCGCACCACCGAGGGCCCCGGGCCAGAAGGACGAAGCACCGAAGGCCGAGTAAATGGCTTGAGGTGTCCTGGCGTGGGCCTGTGCCCGCGCCTTCGCTTTCACCTACCGGCAGGGCTCGCGCCCTGCCGTTTGTTTATTGATGAAGACTATCGTTAGAAAATTCGCATGAAGATGAAGCAACTGCAGGTGGCGCTGGCCACTATGTTCCTGGCGGCGAGCGCAGTGGCCGCGCCGGCCTTCGACGACAAGTTCCGCCAGCTCGACGAGCTGCTGCCGACCGCCACCGACACCCGCACCGCCTCCGGCGCCCCGGGCCACCGCTACTGGCAGCAGCGAGCCGACTACCGCCTGCGCGCCACGCTCGACGAGGACAAGCGCGCCGTCACCGGTTCGGGCACCGTCACCTACACCAATAATTCGCCGGATACGCTGTCCTACCTGTGGGTGCAGCTGGACCAGAACATGTTCCGCGCCGATTCGGACAACCGCCGCATCTCCACCCTGCCCTCGCGCGAAGCCTGGCAAGCGCGCGGCAACGACGGCGTCAAGTTCGACACCCTGAAGGCTACGCTCGAACAGCGGCGCTTCGAAGGCGGCATCCAGGTCACCAGCGTGACCGGCGTTGATGGCCGCGCCTTGCGCCACACGGTCAACAAGACCATGATGCGGATCGATCTGCCGCGGCCGCTCAAGCCGGGCGCGCGCGTGTCCTTCAACCTGGCCTGGACCTTCAACATCCCCGAAGCGAACGTCGTCGGCCGCCGCACCGGCTTCGAGAAGTTCGACGACGGCAACGACATCTACCTGACTGCCCAGTGGTTCCCGCGCATGGCGGCCTACTACGACGTCAAGGGCTGGCAGCACAAGCAATACATGGGCGACGGCGAGTTCACGCTGGAATTCGGCGACTATGACGTGCAGCTGACCGTCCCGGCAGACCACGTGGTCGCGTCCACCGGCGAGCTGCAGAACGCGGATGCGGTGCTCACCGCGGCCCAGCGCGACCGTTTGCGCCAGGCGCGCAATGCGAAAAAGCCGGTCGTGATCGTCACCCAGGCCGAAGCCGAAGCCGCCGAGAAGGGCCGCTCGAAGGCAACCAAGACCTGGCACTTCAAGGCCAAGAACGTGCGCGACTTCGCCTTTGCCTCGAGCCGCAAGTTCATCTGGGACGCCCAGGGTATCAAGTCGGGCGACAAGGACGTGCTGGCGATGTCCTACTACCCGAAGGAAGGCAACCCGCTGTGGGAGCGCTATTCGACGGCGGCCGTGATCCACACCATCGAGCAGTACAACAAGTATTCCTTCGACTATCCCTACCCCACCGCGATCTCGGTGAACGGCTCGATCGGCGGCATGGAATACCCGATGATCTCGTTCAATGCCGGCCGCCCGGTCAAGGACAAGAAGACCGGCGAGATCACGTATGCGAAGAGCACCAAGTATGGCCTGATCAGCGTGATCATCCATGAAGTCGGCCACAACTACTTCCCGATGATCGTCAACTCGGACGAGCGCCAGTGGACCTGGATGGACGAGGGCATGAACAGCTTCCTGCAGTTCCTGGCCGAGGAAGCCTGGGAAGACAACTACCCGTCGCGTCGCGGCGAGGCGCGGCACATCGCCGACTACATGCGCAGCACCAACCAGGTGCCGGTCATGACCAATGCCGAATCGACCATCCAGCGCGGTAACAACGCTTACGCGAAACCTGCCACGGCGCTGAACATCCTGCGCGAGACCATCCTCGGCCGCGAGCTGTTCGACTTCGCCTTCAAGGAATACGCCGAACGCTGGAAGTTCAAGCGCCCGACCCCGGCCGACTTCTTCCGCACCATGGAAGATGCCTCCGGCACCGACTTGGACTGGTTCTGGCGCGGCTGGTTCTACACCACCGATGCGGTCGACATCAGCGTCGACGGCATCCTTGAATACACCGTCAGCACCAAGGATCCGGAAATCGAGAAGGCCTGGGCGCGCGCGCGCAAGCAGGAAGAGCCGATCTCGATCACCGACCAGCGCAACAAGGGCATGGAGCGCCGCGTCGACCGCTTCCCGGAGCTGAAGGACTTCTACAACGAGAACGACGACTTCACCGTCACCAACAAGGACCGCAACAAGTACAACGAGCTGATTAACGGCCTGGAGGACTGGGAAAAGGCCCTGCTCAAGGAAGGCAAGCACCTGTACCTGGTGGACTTCTCGAACAAGGGCGGCCTGGTGATGCCGCTGATCGTGGAGATCACGACCAAGAGCGGCAAGAAATACATCGAGCGCATTCCGGCCGAGGTATGGCGCTACTCGCCCAAGAAGATCACCAAGCTGTTCGTCACCGACGAGCCGATCGTGGGCCTGGTCCAGGACCCGTACTGGGAGACCGCCGACATTGACGTGAGCAACAACGCGTGGCCGGCGAAAGCGACCCCGTCGCGCCTGGAACTGTTCAAGTCCGAGCGTGAACCGGCGAACAACCTGATGCGTGACTTCAACACCAAGCTCG
>NZ_JPXI01000002.1 GCF_000740675.1 Massilia sp. BSC265
GTCGATGTCGACACCGATGACGAGAGCCCCACGATGCTTCCTTTAGCGAGGACGGACCAGCTGGAATGCGCGGCCCAGGTAAGTGACGGCGCCGAAGCCGCTCCACACGTGCACCAGGCGGGTGAACGGGAAGATGACGAACAGCGAGATGCCCATGAACAGGTGCAGCTTGAACACCAGCGGCGCATCGATGATGAAGCCGGCGGCGTCGCCACGGAAGGTGACGATGTGCTGGGCCCAGGTCATCAGGAGCACCATCATGTGGCCGTCCATGTGGCCGGCAGAGACAAAAATCGACGACAGGCCCAGCAGCAGGGTGCCGAGGATCCACAGCAGGACGATCTTGTCCTTGAAGGTGGTGGCGCGGCGCAGGCGGTCGTTGGCGATGCGGCGTGCCAGCAGCATCAGGATGCCGACCAGGCACAGGGTGCCCATGATGCCGCCCGCGACCATCGCGAACAGCTGCTTGGCGCCGTGCGGCACGCCGAGGGTGTCCCAGACCCAGACGGGAGTCAGCAGGCCGACTGCGTGGCCGAAGAACAGGCCGATGATACCGACGTGGAACAGGGGGCTGCCCCAGCGCAGGCTGCCGCGGTGCAGCACCTGGGTGGACTCGGACTTCCAGGTGTATTGCTCGCGGTCGAAGCGGATCAGGCTGCCGAGCAGGAAGATCGCGAGCGCGATGTAGGGATAGATCCCGAAGGTGAATTGGTGCAGGTAGTTCATGATGGTCTCCAATGCGTGCCAGGCGCGGCCGAACCCGTCGCTTCAGGCTGCGGCGCGCGCCGCGCGGTGCGTGCCTTGCGGGTAAAAATTGATCGGTTGCGGGCCGTTCGAGGCCGGCTTGAGCAGCGGTTCGACGCCGTCCACGCCCGGCCCGAAGGTTTCCAGTGCCTCGTCCATGTCCTTGACCGGCGGCTCGGAGAGCTCCTCGGCCTGCACAGGCGACAGGCTTTCGAGCGCGTCGAACACGCCGGCATAGATGCTGCCGTTGGCGGCCAGCTTGCGGCCGATATGGGCCAGCACGTGGACCGCGTCGCCCAGCAGGCGCCCGGCCGCTTCCTCGCTGTCGAGCTGGGACAGGAACTCGAGGAACAGCGGCACGTAATCCGGCAGCTCGTCCGGGCACATCTCCAGGCCGTGCTTCTTGTACTCTTCCATCAGGTCGACCATGGCCTGGCCGCGGTCGCGTGACTCGCCGTGGATGTGCTCGAACAGGTGCAGCGAGTGCGAGGGCGTACGGTCGAAGGTCTGGACGTACTCCTGCTGCAGCGTGATCAGGTCGTTCTCGGCCAGGTGGGCCAGCAGCGAAGCCACGCGGGCGCGCATCGGCACGGTCAAGCCGGCTTCGAGCTCGGGCAGGGCGGCGACCAGGTCCGGTTCCGGGTAGGTCAGCAGCGCCGATAGAATTTGGTAGTGTTGCATGTCGATTCCTCGTTTTCCTTGGCCCGCCCCCGTGGCCGGGGGCGGGTGGGACGCGTCAAGCGTCCGCGATCTCTTTCTTCTTGCGCGACTTCGGCATCGAGACGAAGTGCACAGAGCCCTGTTTCTTCTTTCCGAACAGGGAGGCGTCGCTGACGCCGTCCGAGCAGCCATTGCCGAAGGAGAAGCCGCACGAGCCCTTCTCGTTGAAGCTGTCCTCGACCATCTCCTTGTGGCTGCTCGGGATCACGAAGCGGTCTTCATAGTTGGCGATGGCCATGATGTGGTACATGTCCTCGACCACCGCTTTGGACAGGCCCACCTGGCGCAGCACGTCGAGGTTCTCGACACCGTCGACCGACTTCGAACGCATGTAGGCGCGCATGGCCAGCATGCGGTCCAGCGCATGGACCACCGGGGCTTCCTTGCCGGCGGTAAGCAGGTTGGCCAGGTAGCGCACCGGGATGCGCAGGCTGCTCGTGTCCGGGATGATGCCGTTCATGCCCATCTTGCCGCTTTCGGCTGCCGCCTGGATCGGCGACAGCGGCGGGATGTACCACACCATTGGCAGCGTGCGGTATTCCGGATGCAGCGGGAAGGCGATCTTCCAGTCGACCGCCATCTTGTAGACGGGCGAGCGCTTGGCCGATTCCAGCCACGAATCCGGAATGCCCTGGCGGCGCGCTTCCTCGATGACCTTGGGGTCATGCGGGTCGAGGAACAGGCCGAGCTGGGCTTCGTACAGGTCCTGCTCGTCGGCGACCGACGCGGCGGCCTCGATCTTGTCCGCGTCGTACAGCAGCACGCCCAGGTAGCGGATCCGGCCCACGCAGGTTTCCGAGCACACGGTCGGCTGGCCGGCCTCGATGCGCGGGTAGCAGAAGGTGCACTTCTCGGCCTTGCCCGAAGACCAGTTGTAGTAGATCTTCTTGTACGGGCAGCCCGAGATGCACATGCGCCAGCCACGGCACTTGTCCTGGTCGATCAGCACGATGCCGTCGTCTTCCCGCTTGTACACCGAGCCGGACGGGCAGGAGGCCACGCAGGCCGGGTTCAGGCAGTGCTCGCACAGGCGGGGCAGGTACATCATGAAGGTGTTCTCGAAGGTCGAGTACATCTCTTTCTGCACGTTGTCGAACAGCTTGTCCTTGCTGCGCTTGGCGAATTCGCCACCCAGGTCGTCCTCCCAGTTCGGGCCCCATTCGATCTTGTCCATCTTCTTGCCGGTCAGGACCGAGACCGGCCTGGCGGTCGGCGGCGTCTCCGACAACGGCGCGTTCTGCAGGCGCTCGTAGTCGTAGGTGAACGGCTCGTAGTACTCGTCGATGGCCGGCAGGTTCGGGTTGGCGAAGATGTTGGCCAGGATCTTCAGGCGCGAGCCCTGGCGCGGTTCGATCTTGCCGTCAGCCTTGCGTCTCCAGCCGCCGTTCCACTTGTCCTGGTTTTCCCACTCCTTCGGGTAGCCGATGCCCGGCTTGGTCTCGACGTTGTTGAACCATGCGTACTCGACGCCGTCGCGGCTGGTCCAGACGTTCTTGCAGGTCACCGAGCAGGTGTGGCAGCCGATGCACTTGTCCAGGTTCAGGACCATGCCGATTTGTGCTCTGATTTTCATTTCAATTCCTCATTCATCCTGACGGGCGCTTCTAGGTACCTGGCGCCGCGTTACGCATTCTTCGGTGCCGGCGTCAAGGCCAGCGCGGGTTCGCGCGCATCGATCGGCGCCTTCGGCTGCATGGCCGGTTTGCCTGGCGCCGGGGTCGGGCCGCGCGTGATCTCGTCGCTGTTCGGACGCGATTCGTCGCGCGCGCCTTCCATCCACTGCACGTCGCGCATCTTGCGCACCACCACGAACTCGTCGCGGTTCGAACCGACCGTGCCGTAGTAGTTGAAGCCGTACGACAGCTGGGCGTAGCCGCCGATCATGTGGGTCGGCTTGGTCACGGCGCGGGTCACCGAGTTGTGGATGCCGCCGCGCTTCTTCGACATCTCCGCGCCCGGCACGTTGACGATTTTTTCCTGTGCGTGGTACATGATCGTCATGCCCTCCGGCACGCGCTGGCTCACGACCGCACGGGCGGTCAAGGTGCCGTTGACGTTGAAGACCTCGATCCAGTCGTTGTCCTCGATGCCGGCCGCTTTTGCGTCGATCTCCGACAGCCACACGTGCGGGCCGCCGCGCGACAGCGTGAGCATGCGCAGGTTGTCCGAGTAGGTCGAGTGGATGCCCCATTTCTGGTGCGGGGTAATCCAGTTCAGCGCCAGCTCCTTGTTGCCGTTCGGGCGCTTGTCCATGATCGCCTCGGTGGTCTTGGTGTTGATCGCCGCCTTGTACACGCACAGTCCCTCGCCGAAGTCGCGCATCCAGGCGTGGTCCTGGTAGAACTGCTGGCGGCCGGTCAGGGTGCGCCAGGGGATCAGTTCGTGCACGTTGGTGTAGCAGGCGTTGTAGCTGACCTCTTCGCTCTCCAGGCCCGACCAGGTCGGCGAGGAGATGATCTTGCGTGGCTGGGCCTGCACGTCACGGAAGCGGATGCTGTCGTGCTCGCGCGGGATCGCCAGGTGCGTGTGGTCGCGTCCGGTGATCTTGGACAGCGCATCCCAGGCCTTCACCGCCACGTGGCCGTTCGTCTCCGGCGCCAGCGTGAGGATCATCTCGGCGGCGTCGATTGCCGTGTCCAGGCGCGGTTGGCCCTGCGACACGCCTTCTTCCAGGACGGTGCGGTTGATGCCGCGCAGGACGTCGACTTCGTGCCCGGTCTTCCAGCCGATGCCCTTGCCGCCGTTGCCGACCTTCTCGAGCAGGGGACCCACCGAGGTGAACTTCTTGTGGATGTCGCGGTAGTTGCGCTCGACGACCGTCATGCTCGGCATCGTCTTGCCGGGGATCGGTTCGCATTCGCCGGCGCGCCAGTCCTTCGGATCGAACGGCTGGCCCAGTTCGCCCGGGGTGTCGTGCATCAGGGGAGTGAGCACGAGGTCCTTGCGGGTGCCCAGGTGCGCGCCACCGATTTCCGAGAACTTGGCCGCGATGCCCTTGTAGATCTCCCAGTCCGACTTCGATTCCCACAGCGGTTGCACGGCTTCCGACAGCGGATGGATGAACGGGTGCATGTCCGAGGTGTTCAGGTCATCCTTTTCGTACCAGGTCGCGGTCGGCAGCACGATGTCGCCGTACAGGCAGGTGGTCGACATGCGGAAGTCGAGCACCACCAGCAGGTCGAGCTTGCCCTCGGCGGCCGGACGCACCTTGACGTCACGCGGCTTGATGCAGTCGGTCTCGTCGCTCATCAGGGCGTTCTGGGTGCCGAGCAGGTACTTCAGGAAGTACTCGTGGCCCTTGCCCGAGCTGCCCAGGATGTTCGAACGCCATACGAACATGTTGCGCGGGAAGTTCGCCGGGTTGTCCGGGTCGTCGCAGGAGAAATTCAGCTTGCCGGCCTTGATCTGCTCGACGGCATACGCGGCCGGATCCATGCCCGCGTTTTCCGCCGCGCGGGTGACTTCCAGCGGATTGGTCTCGAGCTGCGGCGCCGACGGCAGCCAGCCCATGCGTTCGGACTTGGCGTTGTAGTCGATCAGGGCCATCTCTTCCAGTTTGCCGTCCGCCGTCGGGCACAGGATTTCCGAGGTGTGCAGCTTCTCGTGGCGCCACTGGCTGGTATGGGCATAGAAGAAGGAAGTCGAGTTCATCTGGCGCGAAGGACGGTTCCAGTCCAGCGCGAAAGCCAGCGGGGTCCAGCCGGTCTGCGGGCGCAGCTTTTCCTGGCCCACGTAGTGCGACCAGCCGCCGCCGCTCTGCCCGATGCAGCCGCACATCATCAGCATGTTGATGATGCCGCGGTAGGTCATGTCCATGTGGTACCAGTGGTTCAGCGCCGCGCCGACGATGACCATCGACTTGCCGCGGGTGCGGTCGGCGTTGTCGGCGAACTCGCGCGCCACGGTGATCACGTCCTGCGCCTTGACGCCGGTGTGCTTGACCTGCCAGGCCGGGGTGTAGGGGACGTCGTCTTCATAGCTCTTGGCCGCGTTCGGGCAAATGCCGCGGTCAACGCCATAGTTGGCCATCGACAGGTCGAACACGGTCGTGACCAGGGCTTCGGTGCCGTCGGCCAGGGTGATTTTCTTCACCGGGACGTTGCGCAGCAACAGGTCGTCGGCATCCTTGCCACCGAAGTAGGGGAAACCGACCGGCACGATGCCGTCGTTGCCGTCGATGAGCGACAGCTGCGGATCGATCGGGTTGCGCGTCGCACCTTCCTTCTGCTCGAGGTTCCACTTGCCCGACTCGCCCCAGCGGAAACCGATCGAGCCGCTCGGCGCGACGATCTTGCCGGTGCTTTGGTCGAGCACCAGGGTCTTCCACTCGGGGTTGTTGGCTTCATTCAGGTTGTCGGCCAGGTGCGAGGCGCGCAGGAAGTAGTCCGGCACCAGGGTGCCGTCGCGTTCCTTGAGCATCACCAGCATCGGGAAGTCGGTGTACTGCTTGGCGTACTCGTTGAAATAGGCTGACTTGCCGGTCGCGTGGTACTCCTTCATGATCACATGGCCCATGGCCATGGCCAGCGCGGCGTCGGTACCCTGCTTGGGTGCGAGCCAGATGTCGCCGAACTTGGCCATCTCGCCGAAGTCGGAGGACACTGCCACGGTCTTGGTGCCCTTGTAGCGCACCTCGGTGTAGAAGTGGGCGTCAGGGGTGCGGGTCATCGGGACGTTCGAGCCCCACACCATCAGGTAGGTCGAGTTGTACCAGTCGGCCGATTCCGGCACGTCGGTCTGCTCGCCCCATACCTGCGGGCTGGCCGGCGGCAGGTCGCAATACCAGTCGTAGAAGCTCATGGCCACGCCGCCGATCAGGCTCAGGTAGCGGGTGCCGGCGGCGTAGCTGACCATCGACATGGCGGGAATCGGCGAGAAGCCGATGATGCGGTCCGGGCCGTACTTGCCGATCGTGTAGGCGTTGGCGGCGGCGATCATCTCGTTGACCTCGTCCCACTTGGCGCGCACGAAGCCGCCCTGGCCGCGGATGGACTTGTAGCTGGCGGCGCGCGCCGGATCCTGGGTGATGTACTCCCAGGCGCCGATCGGATCGCGCGTGACGCGCGCCTCGCGCCACATCTGCATCAGGCGGCCGCGCACCATCGGGTGCTTGACGCGCTGCGCCGAGTAGACGTACCACGAATAGCTGGCGCCACGCGGGCAGCCGCGCGGCTCATGGTTCGGCAGGTCCGGGCGTGTGCGCGGATAGTCGGTCTGCTGGGTTTCCCAGGTGATCAGGCCGTTCTTGACATAGACCTTCCAGCTGCAGGAGCCGGTGCAGTTCACGCCGTGGGTCGAACGCACGATCTTGTCGTGCTGCCAGCGCTGGCGGTAGGCGTTTTCCCAGGTGCGGTCCTCAACGACCACCTCACCGTGGCCGTTCGAGAACGTTTGCTTGGCTTTGCCGAAAAATTTCAGTCGGTCCAGAAAGTGACTCATGGTTTCTCCATCGACGCGCCGGCGGCGCGCTTCGCTTGTGTGGTTTAACTGCTGCCAGTCTACGGACCGGCTCGTCCATTGAGTATTCGTAAGAAGTCGGTCCTGCGCCGGATTAGGGACTAGTGCGCCTACTCCTTTCGAACTAGCGCTCTGCATCGGTCCGCAAAGCACGAAGGCCGCTGCCCGGTTCACAGGCAGCGGCCTTCGCCGCGGCGCGCCGGGCGAGCCGGTGCGCCATTCCTCCGATCGTGCGATCAGCAGGGCATTTCCGCGCCCTTGCGCGAGTAGAACCACCAGGTCACGGCGATGCAGCTCACGTAGAAGCCGATGAAGCACCACAGGGCGGCGTCGGCGCTGCCTGTCAGGGCGATCGAGGTGCCGTAGCTCTTCGGGATGAAGAAGGCGCCGTAGGCGGCGATGGCCGAGGTGAAACCGAGCACGGCGGCAGCTTCCTTGTTGGCGCTGGCGACAGCCTGGGCTTTCACGGCTTCCGGCTGGTTGGCGGCGGCGCGCTGGTGCAGGGTGAGGAAGATCACGGGGATCATCCGGAAGGTCGACGCATTGCCCACGCCGGTGCAGGCGAACAGCACCAGGAACATGCCGAAGAAGCCGGCGAAGTTGCCGGGATTACCCGCGCCCGGCAGGAAGTGCAGCACGCCCAGCACGGCGCCGATCATGGCGGCGAAGGTCCAGACGGTCACGCGGGCGCCGCCGAGCTTGTCCGAGATCCAGCCTCCGGCCACGCGCGCCAGGGCGCTGACCAGGGGGCCGACGAAGGCGTACTGCAGCGGATTCACCTCCGGGAACAGGGTGCTGGTGAGCAGCGGGAAGGCTGCCGAGTAGCCGATGAAGGAACCGAAGGTGCCGATGTACAGCCAGCACATCAGCCAGTTATGCTTGCGCTTGAAGATCACGGCCTGCTCCGAGAACGAAGCCTTGGCCGATGCCAGGTCGTTCATGCCGAACCAGGCGGCCAGCGAGCTCAGGAGGATGAACGGCACCCAGATGAAGCCGGCGTTCTGCAGCCAGACCTGCTTGGTCTGCGCGGCCCCCTGCACGACTTTGTTCCAGGTCTGCGGGTCGCCGCCGAACACGGCGGCGGTGATCACCAGCGGCACCACGAACTGCACCGCCGACACGCCCAGGTTGCCCAGGCCGGCGTTCATGCCCAGTGCGTAGCCTTTCTGCGCCTTCGGGAAGAAGAAGCTGATGTTGGACATCGACGAGGCGAAGTTGCCGCCGCCGAAGCCGCACAGCAGCGACAGGACCAGCATGGTCGGGTAGCTGGTAGTCGGGTCCTGGACGGCGAAACCGATGCCCAGCGCCGGGATCATCAGCGAGGCGGTCGAGATCGCGGTCCACTTGCGGCCGCCGAAGATCGGCACCATGAACGAATAGAAGATGCGCAGGGTGGCGCCGGACAGGCCCGGCACCGCCGCCAGCCAGAACAGCTGGTTGGTGCTGTACTTGAAGCCGATTGCCGGCAGGTTGACGACGACGACGCTCCAGACCATCCAGATCGCGAAGGCCAGCATCAGGGCCGGGATCGAGATCCACAGGTTGCGGTTGGCCGTGGACTTGCCGCGGCTTTGCCAGAAGGCGGGGACCTCGGGCTCCCAGGTTGATATCAGGTAGCTGCTCACAATGTTCTCCTGTGTGCGTTTTCTTAATTGAATGAAAGATTGGTGAAATCAGGCTGCCTTGCGCAGCGTTTTGGCCCGTGCCTTCGGCGCAGCCGGCGCTTTCGGCGCGGTCGACGCCGGCAGCGTGCGCTCGGGCTTGAACGAGAAGTGCATCCAGATCAGGGAGACGCACACCGTGCCGTAGAGCAGCATGAACGAGCTCGAGCGGATGCCGGTCAGGTCGACGATGGCGCCGAACAGGATCGGCAGGATGAAGCCGCCAAGGCCGCCGGCCAGGCCGACGACGCCGGAGACCGCACCGATGTTGTCGCTGAAGTCGTCGGCAATGAAGCGGAACACCGAGGCCTTGCCGATTGCCATGGCCACGCCGACCACGAACAGCAGGGCGGTGAAGGCCACCGGGCCGAGGCCGATCTGCAGGTCCATGACGCCCTCGACGGTCTTGACGCTCATCGTGGTTTGCGGATACGACAGGATGAAGAAGCAGACCCAGCACACCCACATCACCCACCAGGTGACCTTGTAGGCGCCGTACTTGTCGGAGATCCAGCCGCCGAGCGCGCGCAGCACGCCGCCGGGGAGCGAGAAGCAGGCAGCCAGCAGGGCGGCCAGCTTCAGGTCGAAGCCGTATTCGCCGACATAGTATTTGGTCATCCACAGGGCCAGGGCCACGTAACCGCCGAACACGACCGAGTAGTACTGGCAGTAGCGCCAGACGCGCGGGTCCTTCAGCACGCGCATCTGCTGGGCGAAGGATTCGCCGGACGGCGTCTTGTGCGACGGGTCGGAATACGAACCGAACCAGAACAGCAGGGCGGTGGCCACCATGACCAGGGCATACACCTTGGGCAGGAACTGCCAACCGGCGGCCGCGATGATGGCGGGGGCGGCGAACTTGGTCAGGGCCGAGCCCGAATTGCCGGCGCCGAACACGCCCATGGCGAAACCGCGGCGTTCCTTGCCATACCAGCGCGCCACGTAGGGCGTGCCGACCGAGAACGAGCCGCCGGCCAGGCCGACGAACAGGCCGAGCACCAGGAAGTGCCAGTACTCGGTCGCGTAGCTGATCAGGTAGATCGGCAGCGCGCAGGCCATCATCAGGGTGAAGAAGACGATGCGGCCGCCGAAGCGGTCGGTCCAGATGCCGAGCGGCACGCGCGCCAGCGCGCCGGTCAGCACCGGTGTGGCGATCAAGAGACCGAACTCGGTCTCGTTCAGGCCCAGCTTGGCCTTGATGGGGATGCCCAGGACTGCGAACATCATCCAGATCGCAAAGCAGATCGTGAATGCAAAGGTACTGCTGACGAGGACCGCAAACGGTCTCTTATCGGTGCTCATGGTTTTCTCCTGAAACGCACTTTTCGATAGGTGGAAGCGTACGTGGAAGCGGCGTGCCCAACTATTGGCCGGAGGGCGGTTTTCGAGTGGACAAGCGAGCTAGGGCCGCACGCCGGATGGGCTAGGGCAGCTAGTCATAAAGGTGTAGCGGGCCGTCCGGCAGGCGCGCCGCGATCCGTCCGACCTGAGCCGGCGCAAGCGTGTACGATGGCGGCATCTCCACGAAGTCCAGACGTATGCCATGCCGAACCTGTTGAGCCCGCAACAACTGAGAAGCATCATCGATATCGCCGAGAACGCCGTTGTCTGCACCGACGAGGCGCAGCGGATCGTGCTCTTCAACCAGGGGGCGGAACGGGTGTTCGGCTGGACCGCCGAGGAGGTGGTCGGCCGCGACCTGGCAGTCCTGGTTCCCGAACGTTTCCGCCCGGGGCACGGCGAGCGCGTCGCCGGCTTTCGCAATGGCGTGCGGCCGGCACGGCGGATGGGCGAACGCGGCACCATCTACGCGGTGCGCAAGGACGGCAGCGAATTTCCGGCAGAGGCCACGATCTCGAAATCCGAGGCGGACGGGCGCGTCATCCTCACCGCGATCCTGCAGGATATTTCTGAGCGGACGGCCTACGAGCGCGAACTGGAAGCGGCCAGGGACAAGGCGGAGGCCGCGATGCAGGCCAAGAGCATGTTCCTGGCCAATATGAGCCATGAGATCCGTACGCCGCTGAACGCCGTCATCGGCATGACGAGCCTGCTCCTGCACACCGACATCAACGAGGAACAGCGCGATTACACGGAAACCATCCGTTCCAGCGGCGAAGCGCTGCTGTCGATCATCAACGACCTGCTCGACTACTCGAAACTGGAGGTGGGGCGCCTCGACCTCGAGCGCCATGCTTTCGAGGTGCGGCGCTGCGTCGAGGATGCGCTCGACCTGCTGGCGCCGGCCGCCAGCGAAAAGAACCTCGACCTGGCCTACATGCTGGAGCCGGGCGTGCCGGCAACGATCCTGGCCGACGCCACCCGCCTGCGGCAGATCCTGGTGAACCTGCTGTCGAATGCAATCAAGTTCACCCATCACGGCGAAGTCGTGGTCACGGTGTCGGCCACGTGGAACGAGGCGGGCGGGGCGGGCGCGGCAGGTGGGGCGGGCGCCACAGGCGACCGCCGGCTGGCGTTTGCCGTACGGGATACCGGCATCGGCATCCCGGCCCACCGCCTGGAGGATATCTTCAGTTCGTTCACCCAGGTCGATGCCTCCACCACGCGCAAGTACGGCGGGACTGGGCTGGGCTTGACGATCAGCCGGCGCCTGGCCGAGATGATGGGGGGCAGTCTCACCGTGGAGAGCGAAGTAGGGCGCGGCTCGACCTTCACCTTCACCATCGAAGCCGAAGCCTTCGACGAGCAGCTGGCCGAGAACGTGCTGCGCGACCGCGCCACGCACGTGCGCGGCCGGCGCATCCTGATCGTCGACGACAACGCCACCAACCGGCGCATCCTCATGAAACAAGCATTGCTTTGGGGAATGGAGCCGTTGGCGGCGGCATCAAGCGTCGAGGCGGTCGACCTGGTCCGCGATGGGCATCCCTTCGACGTCGCCGTGCTCGACATGCAGATGCCCGACATGGATGGCGCCCGCCTCGCGGTCGAGTTGCGCAAGCATCGCGACCGCAAGGCGCTGCCGCTGGTGTTGTTGACCTCGGTCGGCCAGCGCCAGCGCGCCGGCGCCGATGCCGAGTCCATGGGTGCGTTCTCGGCCTGGCTCAACAAGCCGATCAAGCCGGCCGCGCTGCTCGAGGCGCTGCAGCAGGTTCTCGGAGAACGTTCGGGCGGCACGGATCGGGCACAGTTCCCAACGGCGCAGGAGCCGAGGGCTGCGGCACAGGTGGACATCCTGGTCGCGGAAGACAATACGATCAACCAGAAGGTCATCAAGCAGTTGCTGCGCCACCTCGGCTACCGGGCCGACGTGGTCGCCAACGGCCTGGAGGCGCTCGAGGCCCTGGAGCGCCAGGAGTACCAGGTGATCCTGATGGACATGCAGATGCCGGAGATGGATGGGCTGGAGGCGACGCGCCGGCTGCGCCAGCGCTTCCGCGGTGCGAATGCGCCCTACATCATCGCGATGACCGCCAATGCCATGCCGGGAGACCGCGAACGCTGCCTGGACGCGGGCATGAACGACTACGTGCCCAAGCCGATCGAGCTCGAGGTGCTGGACGGCGCCCTGGCGGCGGCGGTCGAGCACGTCGCGGCGCGCCAGCGCGACGAGGCGGTCATCAACGCGTCACGCATCGACCAGCTGCGGGCGATCGACGACGGCGCTTCGCTGCTGCAAGAAGTGATCGGCTCCTTTGTCGGCGAGGTGCCCCAGTTGCTGGACAAGCTGGCCCATGCGGTCGAGACGCAGGACGGTCCGCTGCTCGCATCGACGGCGCATTACTTGCAGTCGAGTATCGACTTCGTCGGCGCCAACCGCATGCGGCTGCCTTGCACCAATCTCGAGCTGATGGGCAAGGGCGAGAATTTCGAGGACGCCGGCGCGCAGCTTGCGGAGTTGACGGGCGCCTATGAAGAAGCGAGAACGGCCTTGCTGGCGCTGCGCGCGCAGGCCGGCGCTTGAGGCCTGCAACCTGGGCCGGCGCCCGGCATCGCGCAGCTCACGGCTGGCGTTCGGAATTCCCGCTCAGTCCCTGCTCGACGGCGAATACCGCCGCCTGGACCCGGCTGGACAGGCCCAGTTTCTTGAGGATGTTCTGCACGTGGATCTTGACCGTGCTTTCGGCGAGGTCGAGCACGCGGGCAATCAGCTTGTTGCTTTCGCCACGCGCCAGGCAGGCAAGGATCTCGCGCTCGCGCGGCGTCAGCTTGTCCAGCTCGGACGGCGGGGCCGGGGCCTTGGGCTCGCGCTGCTTCTGCAGTTGCGCCATCAGCTTGCCCGTCATCGATTCGGCCAGGACCGACTCGCCGGCGGCGGCGCGTTCGATCGCACGCACCAGGTAATCGGCGTCGATGTTCTTGATCAGGTAGCCGCGCGCACCAGCCTGCAGCGCGGTGGCGAGGTCTTCGGCCTCTTCGGAAACGGTCAACATGATCACGACGGCCTCGGGCCAGCCTTGCAGGATGAGCTGCAGCGTTTCGACCCCGGACATGCCCGGCATATGCAGGTCGAGCAGGATGACGTCGGGCTTGAACTGCATCGCCCGCTTGACCCCGTCGACGCCGTCCGAGGCCTCGCCCACCACGGCGAAACGAGGATTGCGTTGTAGCAACGATCGCACGCCGCTGCGGAACAGCGGATGGTCGTCGACGAGCAGGACTTGAATTGGCTCGCTTGATTCGGCCATGCAATTACTCCAATTTACTCAGGCGACCCGCCGCTGCGCACTCGGCACGTGCAGGCGGACGGTGGTTCCGGCGCCGGGCCTGGACTCGATCGCCAGGTTGGCGTGGATATGCTGGGCCCGCTCGTGCATGATGTGCAGGCCCACGTGCTCATCGGTTACGGTGGACGCCACGGTAGAGTCGAACCCGATGCCATTATCGCTGATCGAGAGCGAAAAGTCTTGGCTGTCCCGGACGCGGACCAGCACGCTGTCGGCGCGCGCGTGCTTGCGGATGTTCGACAGGGCTTCCTGTACGATGAACAGGATCTGCAGCTGCTCCTCGCGCGCGAAGGGCGGGCCGCCGCTGCCTTCGGCAGAGAAGCTGGCGTCGAGTCCGGTCTGGTCGCGGAACTTGCGGACCGCCTTGCGTAGTGCGCCATTCAGGTCTTCTTCTTCCAGGCGGCTGCGGAAATTCTGCAGCAGCTCGCGCACGTCCTCGTAGCTTTCCTTGACGCCGGCACGCAGGGCGGGCACGATCTCGGCCGCCTCCTGCTGCTGGCCGCTGCGCAGCGACGATTCCAGCATCTGCACCTGGAGGTTCAAAAAATTCAGGCCTTGGGCGATGCTGTCGTGCAGGCCACGCGCAACCATGTTGCGCTCTTCCGAAATGGCCATTTCGCGTTCACGGGCAGCCAGGCGAATATTCTCGATCGCCGTGCCGAGCAGCCGGCCGAGGGTGTCGAGCAGGGCGGTTTCATGCGGGCCGAAACGTCGTTCGCTCCGAAAGTGCAGGCTGAACACCCCGAGGTGCTGGTCTTGCGCGAAGATCTGGAACAGCGACACAGTGCTGAAACCCTCCGCCGCGCATTGCAATCCGGGCGGCGAGGTGGACGCTTGCGGCAGGCTGCCGAGCCAGTGCACCACCGCTTCCTTGTGTTGTGCCGCCTCGCCGCACAGGCAGTCGCCCACCGGCATGCAACGTTCGGCTTCGGCGATCGCGTCGGACAGCCCGTGCTGCACGACCAGGTGCACCTTGTCGCTGCCCGCGTCCACCAGCCGCACTGAGCCGGCGTCGGCGCCGAAATAGCGGACGATCCGTTCCAGGAAGCCTTCGCACATCGGCTCGAGCGTCTGGCGCACCTGCAGGAAGGCGGCGCTGTCGTAGAGCAGTGCCAGTTCGCGGTTCTGTTCTTCAAGCGCGGCCGTCTTGTCCTGGACCTTCTGTTCCAGGTTGCCGTATACCTGCTGCAGGCGGTCGGCCATCTGGTTGAAGCCGGCCGCCAACTGGCCGAATTCGTCCTTGCTGTCGACATCCAGGCGCACGCCGAACTCGGTATCCGCCATGCTGCGCAGGCCTGCATGCAGGCGTTCGACCGGGGCGACGATCAGGCTGAACATCATGTAGACGAGAACAACCGTCCCACCTACCGCCAGCGCCATCAAGGCCAGCTGCGAGGAGCGCAGCCAGAAGGTGCGAATTTCGTTATCGCGTTCGATCAGGCGTACGACTTCATCGATCTTGCTCACATAGGCGTCGGTCCTGGCCAGGAAGCGGCGCAGGACCGTCACTCTTTCGGCGCCCCGCGCGGCGAGCACCTGCTGCGCCAGCGGGCGCATGTCCTGATGCCAGCGCAGCGCCAGCAGGTCGAAGCCGGTGCGGATGGCGGCCGTCGGGGGCAGCCCGAGCGGGCGCTGCGGGTCGCCGCGCGCAATCAGCTCGAGGGTGGAATCGATCAGGGCGATCTGGCGGCGTGCCGCCTCGTCGAAGCCGGCCCCGGGAGTATGGACGTCGCGCCCGAGCAGCATCGCCAGGCGGTATTCATGCTTGCGCAGGCTGCCGGTCTCGTTGATCGCGGCGGCGGCGCCTTCGAGTTGCCAGGACAGCCACAGCGTGGCGCCGATCGCGGCCAGCGCCAGCAGGAGGAAGCCCACCAGCGCGCCGGCGATCCGGGTGGACAGGCGCAGCCGAACCGGAATCGGCGGGTAGTCGGGCATGCCGGCCGGCGTGGTCGCGCTCATGCCGCGGCGTCGACCGGCTCGACCAGGCTCAGGAACTCCTGCTTGCGCGGAGAATAGGCCAGCAGCGAACCGGTACCGATGTCGAAATACCAGCCGTGCAGGGCGAGCTTGCCGGCTTCCACGCGGCGCCTGATCCACGGATAGGTCATCAGGTTGTCCAGCGAGTGCAGGATGCTGGCCAGCTCGGCCGCGCGGCAACGGCCTTCCTCGTGCTTGTGCGATAGTTTGCGTAATACTTCCTGGCGTACCGGTTCGGCGATGTGCATCCAGCGCGCCACGAAATCGGTCTCCTCGGTGACCCTGGTCTTCGACATCAAGGCCCGGATGCCGCCGCAGCGGGCATGGCCGAGCACGATGATGCGCGAGACTTCGAGGCCGCATACGGCGAACTCGATGGCGGAACTGACGCCGGGGGGCGCGTCCGGCGTGCAGGGCGGCACCAGGTTGGCGATATTGCGCACCACGAAGATGTCGCCCGGGTCGCTGCCGGTCAACAGGGCCGGGTCGACCCGCGAGTCGCAGCAGCCGATGACCAGCGTGCCCGGATGCTGGCCGCTGCGCAGGCTGTCCAGGGCGGTCGGCTCGCTCAGGTACTGTTGCTGGAAGCGGCCGAAGCCACGGATAAATTTTTCGATGTCCTGCATGTCAGCCTCCGGTCTGGGCCATGAAGCGGATGATCTTCTCCGGCCGTTCGGTGAATTCGTGTTTCTGCGGTTTGAGTTCGATCGCCGCCCGGATCGCCGCCTCGAGTTCGGCGTCGCTGGCGCCGCCGCGCAGCAGCGGGCGGAACTCGAACTTCTGCTCCTGGCCCAGGCACAGGTACAGCGTGCCGTCCACGGCCAGCCTGACCCGGTTGCAGGTCGCGCAGAAGTGCTGCGACATCGGCGTGATGAAGCCGATGCTGGTGCGGCCGTCGCGGGTGGCGAGGTAGCGCGCCGGGCCGCCGCCCAGTTCCACGGCCTGGGGCACCAGGTCGTAGCGCTCCTGCAGGCGGGCGCGGATCGGCTGCAGGTCCAGGTAGGACGTATTGCGGCCGGTAGCGCCCATCGGCATCACCTCGATCAGGCGTAGCACGAAGCCGTGTTCGATGCAGAACTCCGCCATGCGATCGATTTCGCCCTCGTTCACGCCACGCATGGCCACCATGTTGATCTTGATCGGCTCGAACCCGGCTTCCTTGCCTGCCATGATGCCGTCCATGATTTGGGCGTGGCTGTCGCGGCCGGTAATCGCCTGCATGCAGGCACGATCGAGCGTGTCGAGGCTGACGTTGATGCGGCTGACGCCCGCCGCGCGCAGCGCGCCCGCGTGACGCCGCAGCTGGGTAGCGTTGGTCGACATCGACAAGTCGTCGATGCCCTCGATGGCAGAGATGCGACCCGCGAGCTCGCTGACGTGGCGGCGCAGCAAGGGTTCGCCGCCGGTGAGGCGGACGCGGCGCGTGCCGAGACGGGCGAACGCGCCCAGCAGGCGTTCGATCTCGTCGAAGCTGAGCCAGTCGGCCGGTTCCTCGAAACCCTTGAATCCGGTCGGGATGCAATAGGTGCAACGCAGGTCACAGCGATCCGTCACCGACAGGCGCAGGTACTCGATCGTTCGACCAAATCGGTCATGCAACATGCAAGGCTCCAATCAACATGAATGTCGTCATTGTATGGGGCTTGGGCGGGCGGGACAGTCGGCATGACGGAGGAAGGGGAGTAGTCACTTCGGCGTATTCGTCGTCCGGGACACCGCCAGTACACTGTTCGTATTGCAATGGTGCAACATATCTCGCGCAAATTCACCGCTGCATCGTGCAGTGGCGCCTCAAAAACAGAACAGTCAATTATCGTGAAACTCTCCAAGCTCAAAATCGCCACCCGGCTGGGTGCAGGCTTCGGCCTGGTACTTCTTTTGCTCACGCTGGTGCTGTCAATCGGCATGCAACGCTTCCATGCGATCGGCAACTCCACCGCGACCCTCATCAACGAGGATTGGGTGAAGGCCGACGCTGCCGCTACGGTCAATACGATGACGCGCGCCAATGCGCGCCGGACGCTCGAACTGTTCCTGGTGTCCGGCGCGGACGAGCGCGCCCAGATCCGTGAAAAGATCGAATCCAACAAGAAGGAAATCACGCAGGCCCTGCAGACCCTGGAGCGCCTCGTCACGAGCGAAGCCGGCAAGGAAATGATGGCCGACGTGGTTGAACGGCGTGCTGCTTACGTCGCATCGTTCTCCTCGGTGAGCGCATTGGTCGAGTCCGGCCAGCGCGAGCAGGCCCAGCAACTGGTGCTGAGCGAGACCATGCCCAGGCTGGACGCGCTGCAGGAAAGCGTCCAGTCACTGAACGCATCCCAGAAACAGCAGGCCGAAGACAGCGCCAAGGCAGTGGCGGCCATGATTTCGTCCGGCAGCACCCAGATGCTGGTGCTTGGCCTGGTTGCGCTGGGCGCCGGAACCGCGTTCGCGTTCTGGCTCGCACGCTCCATCGTGCGGCCGCTGCGCGAGGCGGTGCAAGTGGCGCAGGCCGTGGCCCGCGGCGACCTGACCAGCCGGATCCACGTGCTTTCAAGTGACGAACTCGGCGAGCTGCTGCAGGCGCTCAAGACCATGAATGACAACCTCGGCAACATGGTCAGTGAGGTGCGGCAGGGCACGGACACGATTGCCACCGCGTCGAACCAGATCGCCAGCGGGAATCTCGATCTTGCCGCACGTACGGAAATGCAGGCGGGCTCCCTGCAACAGACCGCCTCGTCGATGGAAGAGTTGACCTCTACCGTGCAGCAGAACGCTGCCAGTGCCCGCCAGGCGAGCGCACTTGCGAACTCGACCTCGCGTATCACGGCCGAGGGCAGCGATGCGGTGGCATCCGTCGGCGCGACGATGACGTCCATCAGCGAATGCGCACGACGCATCGAGGACATCACGGGCATCATCGACGGCATCGCTTTCCAGACCAATATCCTCGCCCTGAATGCGGCAGTCGAGGCGGCGCGGGCAGGCGAACAGGGCAAGGGCTTCGCGGTCGTGGCATCCGAAGTGCGCAATCTCGCCCAACGCTCCGCAGCGGCGGCAAAGGAAATCAAGGTCCTGATTGGCGATTCCGTCGAGAAGATCTCCGACGGGACGCGCCTTACCGGCGAGGCTGCAGAGACCATGCGCCAGGTCTTGAGCAGCGTGCAGCGGGTGACCGACCTCATGGCGGACATCAGCGCCGCAAGCGATGAACAGCGCAGCGGCATCGAACAGGTGAACCAGGCCGTGACCCAGATGGACGCGGTCACCCAGCAAAATGCGGCGCTCGTCGAGCAGGCGGCCGCCGCCGCCGGGGCGCTGCAGGACCAGGCCAAGGCCCTGACCCGCACGGTCCACATGTTCAAGCTAGCCAGGCACGACGCGGATGGACGGCCGGCCACTCCAGCCGCGGCTACGGCGGCACGCGGGCCGGCCGGCGCGCGTGAGCGGCTTGCCGCCAGCCCCGCCAGGTTCCTCCAGTTGGACGCCACCCGGGAAGAGGAGCCGGCATGGACGCGCTTCTGAACCGGGCGGGCACGATGGATCAGGCAATTCCCGCCTCCGGCAAGGAGCTGCTCGCCGATCGCGTGAGCTACACGAGGTGCACAAGCTGGAGCCGCTGTTCCCGGCCTGAGGCGGCACGCCCTTGCGTCAGCGCCGGCGGCCGGCGCGGCGCCGCGGCGGGCGATCGGTCCTGGCCTGTATCAGCGCAACGCCGCCGGCCATGACCAGGGCCGCGCAAACGACGCCAGCCCAGGCCAGAGGACTATCGCCCGGCACCTGGAACGTGCGCGCCAGGTGGTGCAGCGCCAGCATGACCGTGATCGGTACCGCCATCGCGACCAGCAGCCAGGCCTGGCGCGCGCGTGCCGAGTCGGGGCGCTTGCGGCGCTGCGGGTCCGGTTCAGGGCCTGCGGCGGGGAGCAGATCGTTGAACTTCAGGGCTTCCATTGCTTGTTCCGAGTGGTGAGATGGCGGGCTCGAACATTGTAGTGACCCACATCCGGCGCGCCTGTCTGCACGATGGGCTACGCCGGCTAGTCATTCCGGACTATCCCAGGCCCGCCGGACCGGCCTGGGCGAGCGTGCTGGCGGGCCGCCGACGCTGCGGCAGTGCCATGCGCGCGCGGGGCGTAGTGCGTTCGAACGATTGCAGGGCCACGGCTCAGCCGCATACCATGCGATGAACATGACACGCGCAGGAGATCCGTCCCCCGGTACCATGCGGGCCGGCGGCAGCGCGGATCAATCCAACTTGGGAACCATGATGCATTCCACTATCGATTTCGACCCTGAACTGATCGCCCGCTTGAGCCAGCGTGGGCCGCGCTACACCTCGTACCCGACGGCCGACCGGTTTACCGAGCACTTCACGGCCCGCGACTTCACGGCCGCCGCAAGCTCGGCCGGGGGCGCCCGGGCACTGTCCCTGTACCTGCATGTCCCGTTCTGCGAGTCGCTGTGCTACTACTGCGCCTGCAACAAGATCATCACCCGCGATCGTACCAAGGCGAGCCGTTACCTGTCGTATCTCATGCGCGAGGTCGATATGCAGGCGCGCCTGTTCCCGGCCAACGTCCTGGTGGAGCAGCTGCATTTCGGCGGCGGCACCCCGACCTACCTGAGCGACGCGCAGATGGACCAGCTGATGGGGCATTTGCGCAGCCGGTTTGCTTTCGCCCCCGACGGGGACGGCGAGTATTCCATCGAGATCGACCCACGCACGGTCGATGCCGCGCGCATACGCTCGCTACGGCGCCAGGGTTTCAACCGCCTGAGCCTCGGGGTGCAGGACTTCGACGAGGACGTGCAGCGCGCGGTCAACCGGTTCCAGCCGGAATCGATGACGCGCGAAGCCGTCTCCGCCGCACGCGAGGCTGGATTCCGCTCGGTGAGCATCGACCTGATCTACGGATTGCCGCTGCAGGACACGACGACCATGGCGCAAACACTGGACAAGATCATCGACATCGCCCCTGACCGCATATCGGTCTACAACTACGCGCACATGCCGCAGCTCTTCAAGGCGCAGAAGCTGATCCGCGACGAGGACTTGCCCGACAGTGCGACCAAGCTGGCCATGCTCGGGCAGTGCGTCGAGCGCCTGTGCGCAGCCGGCTACGTGTATATCGGCATGGATCACTTCGCGAAGCCGGACGACGAGCTGGCCCGGGCGCAGCGGGACGGCACGCTGCACCGTAACTTCCAGGGGTACTCGACCCGTGCCGATATCGACATGCTCGCCTGCGGCGTGTCGGCCATCAGCGCAGTCAACGGCACGTACAGCCAGAACGAGAAGTCGCTGGAAGCGTATTATGCGCGCATCGACCGGGGCGAGTTGCCGGTCGTGCGCGGACTGAGCTTGTCGGACGATGACCTGTTGCGTCGCGACGTGATCCAGAGGCTGATGTGCGACTTCGCGCTCGATACGGTGGCGCTTGCCGACCGCTGGCGCATCGACGTTGCGGCCCATTTCGCTCCCGAGTTCGAGCGGCTGGCCGGGCTTGAACGGGACGGCCTGCTGAGTATGGCGCCCGGGCGGCTGGAGGTCACCGCGAAGGGACGCCTACTGATCCGCAACATCTGCATGGTCTTCGACAACTACATCGGCAGGCCCGCCGAGCTGCCACTGCAGCGAATCCGGTATTCGCGGACAATCTGATCCTGTGCCGTCCAGGTGACGGCCGGCCGTTCTTGAATCGAGCGGCGGGACTGTCATCGCGGCTTGGCAGGGCGGCTGGCGGCGGCCTTCGATGCGGCGCATGACCTGGGCCACGTGCAGGCCGAAACGGTTTTCCACAGGAGGCTCAGCAAGCTGCCATCGCACCTCCTGCGTCATCAGCGCTTCGATACGCGCATCCTCATCCTGGCCGGCGACGCCCTCGTGCACGGAGTGCCTGAGCGGACGGGCCGCGTGCTGGTGGTGTGGAAGCTCGCATTCGATGACGCTGCCGTCGATGTCGACACCGATGACGAGAGCCCCACGATGCTTCCTTTAGCGAGGACGGACCAGCTGGAATGCGCGGCCCAGGTAAGTGACGGCGCCGAAGCCGCTCCACACGTGCACCAGGCGGGTGAACGGGAAGATGACGAACAGCGAGATGCCCATGAACAGGTGCAGCTTGAACACCAGCGGCGCATCGATGATGAAGCCGGCGGCGTCGCCACGGAAGGTGACGATGTGCTGGGCCCAGGTCATCAGGAGCACCATCATGTGGCCGTCCATGTGGCCGGCAGAGACAAAAATCGACGACAGGCCCAGCAGCAGGGTGCCGAGGATCCACAGCAGGACGATCTTGTCCTTGAAGGTGGTGGCGCGGCGCAGGCGGTCGTTGGCGATGCGGCGTGCCAGCAGCATCAGGATGCCGACCAGGCACAGGGTGCCCATGATGCCGCCCGCGACCATCGCGAACAGCTGCTTGGCGCCGTGCGGCACGCCGAGGGTGTCCCAGATCCAGACGGGAGTCAGCAGGCCGACTGCGTGGCCGAAGAACAGGCCGATGATACCGACGTGGAACAGGGGGCTGCCCCAGCGCAGGCTGCCGCGGTGCAGCACCTGGGTGGACTCGGACTTCCAGGTGTATTGCTCGCGGTCGAAGCGGATCAGGCTGCCGAGCAGGAAGATCGCGAGCGCGATGTAGGGATAGATCCCGAAGGTGAATTGGTGCAGGTAGTTCATGATAGGGAAAGATTCAGTCGGTTCAGAAAAAGACCCATGGTTCGTCCAACGGTGCCCGCCATGTAAAAGCGGGCACATTGCGTGGGGTGCATCCGGGTCAAGTGTAGAACCCGGGCATGCGCTTGAATACCCGTAAGAAGTCAGTTTCGCGTGGGATTAGTGACTAGTCCGCCTAGTCATTTGGAACTAGGGTGCATCCCGGCGCCTTTGCGCGAGCAGCAAGGGACGAGCAAGCCGCGCCCGCTTCGGGAGCGGGTCCAGGCTCAGGAAAGGAGTTCGGCGAAGGGCAGGTAGGCGACGGAATCGCCGGGCGCGATGGACTGGCCAGGCGGGCGCAGGGCCAGTCCGCTGCCCTGGACCGCAGACGTCATGACCGCCGATCCCTGGCTCCCGGACAGCACGAGATTGCCGGCTTCGTCGACCCGCACCCGGAGGAATTCGAGCCGCTCGTCAGGACGCTCGACGCTGAAGCCGGCTCGCATCGACAGTGGCCGGGGCAGCACGTCGCGCGTACCCTGAAGACGCAGCAGGAAGGGCCGTACGAACAGCAGAAAGGCGACGAAGCAGGCCACAGGGTTGCCCGGTAGGCCTATGAAATGCGTGGTGCCGCCGTCGCGCCGGCGCAGCGCGCCGAACGCAAGGGGCTTGCCCGGCTTCATGGCGATCTTCCACATGTCGAGCCTGCCTTCGGCGGCGACCGCCGGCTTCACGTGTCGGCATCGCCTACCGAGGCCCCGCCGCAGGTCAGCACCAGGTCGTGGCCGGCGGCCGCGTCGCGCAGCATGGCGCGGGTGGCATCGAGACGATCCGGAACGATGCCGAAGTCGCTCGTTTCACAACCAAGCGCGCACAGCGCCGACCCCAAGGCGTAGCGGTTGGCGTTGTAGATCTGGCCGGGCCCCAGCGCTGCACCCGGCATGACCAGTTCGTCGCCGGTGAAGAGCAGGGCAACGCGCAGCCGGCGTGTCACCGGCAGGAAAGCCAGTCCGTTCGATGCCGCGTACGCCAGTTCGGGCGCGCGCAGGCGGGTGCCAGCCTCCAGCAGCGGGGTACCGGCGCGGATGTCCTCGCCGGCGCGGCGAATGTGCTCGCCTGGCGCCGGCGGCCGGACGATGGTGACCGTGCGGCCGTCGTCGGCGCCATGGCAGCGCTCCTGCATGACGACGGCATCGGCGCCGGCGGGGATCCCTGCGCCGGTGAAGATGCGGGCCGCGCTGCCGGGTGCCAGCGGCTCGGGGGCTTGTCCAGCCGCAATGCGCTGGCTGACCGGCAGCACGGCGCCCGGGCGGCATTCGGCGCTGCGCACGGCATAGCCGTCCATCGCTGCGTTGTCGGCGCGCGGGACATCGATTGTGGCGTACTGCGTCGTCGCCAGCACACGGCCCGCGGCGGCCAGCGTGTTCACGGTGTCGGTCTGCGTCACCGGATGGGCCCGGGCCAGGATGAGGTCGAGTGCTTCCTGCACGCTCAGCATATGGGTACTCGTATGGCAGTTGATCAAGAAACGAATTGCCGTCCCGGTTGGGTGGCCTCTGCATTGTGGGGAGGAAAGCGGAAGCCGACAATACGCCGGAATGACGAGGGCGGGAACATCAAGCGGCCCATGGATGGCGGGGCCTGCAAGCGACACCACGTTTGCCTGCGGTGTGCCGGCGCCACGCTCGCGTCCGTACGATGGACTAGCACCTGTACGCACTAAGAACTACAGCCTCGGGGCTGACAGAAGTTTATGATCTGAACCGTTCTTATTGAGGTACAACGACGCGCCCATTCACGCCTGCGACCGCCATGCCACGACACCGTATCGAACCCCGCCAATTCCTGAAACGCCTGCCCTTGTTTGCCGATTTGTCGGCCGAGCAGCTCGACACCGTGGCGGCGGCCACCAGCGAACTGCACGCGACGCGCGGCCAGGTCATCTTCAAGCGCGGCGATCCGTGCAACGGTTTCCATACGGTCATCTACGGCAACGTCAAGCTGTGTTTCGTTTCCGCGCAGGGAGACGAGAAGGTGGTCGAGCTGATTGGCCCCAACCAGAGTTTCGGTGAGGCGTTGATGTTCATGGACCGCCCATACATCGTGCAGGCGGAGGCCCTGGCCGACTGCATGCTGCTGCACGTCCAGAAGCAAGTGATCTATGACGAGATCGAGCGTAGCCCCGCTTTTTCGCGGCGCATGCTGTCCGGCATGAGCCGCCGGCTGCATGGCCTGATCTCGGACGTCGAATCCTACTCGCTGCGTTCGGGGAGCCAGCGGATCGTCGGCTATCTGCTCAAGGACGATCCGGTACAAGGCGAGGAAATGACCTTCTCCGTCAGCAAGAAGATGATCGCCTCGCGCCTGAACCTCTCGCCGGAATATTTTTCGCGGGTGCTGCACGACATGGCCGACCAGGGCCTGCTGTCCATCAACGGACGCAGCGTCACGATCCTCGACACCGAACGGCTGCGCGCCTATGAAGCCTGATCCGCTACCACATCCATCCAACACGGGACTACCATCATGTCACTGCTGCGCATCGAAGACCCGGCCGCCCCTCGAGTGAGGGGCTCCTTGCAGGACCATCCTTTCCTGGCCCTGGGCTTCCGTCCCTTCTATCTGCTCGGCGCCGCCTTCGCGGGCGTGGCCGTCCCAGCCTGGACGGCAGCGGCCCTGGGCTGGATCGCGTCTCCGCGCCTGAACCTCCTGTGGCACATGCACGAAATGCTGTTCGGCTTCGTGATCGCCATCGTCATCGGCTTCCTGTACACGGCGGGACGCAACTGGACCGGCCTGTGGACGCCGCGCGGCCGGCATCTCGCCGCGCTGGCCGGACTGTGGCTGGCCGGTCGCGCTGCAATGGTCGCGCTGCCCCCGCCGCTGGCGGCCGCGGTCGACCTGGCCTTCCTGCCGCTGGCGACGCTGCCCCTGTACCGCGTGATCCGGCGCGCGGGCAATACGCGCAACCTGATCATGGTGGTCTTGCTGGCGATCCTGGCCCTGGCCAACGCCGCCTTCCATGCCAGCGTCTCGGGCCTGCTCGCGGTATCGCCGATGCAGCCGCTGTACGCGGCAATCGTGGCCATCATCGTGATCGAATCGGTGCTGGGCGGGCGGGTGATTCCGAACTTTACCGCCAATGCCGTGCGCGGAGTGCGCACCACTTCCCATCCCCGTCTCGAGAAAGCCAGCCTGGTGCTGACCGCGGCCACCGGCCTGGCCTGGGCCGTGCTGCCGCTGTCGGTACCGCTGGGACTGCTGGCGCTGGCCACGGCGGCGGCCCAGGCCCTGCGCATGGCCGGGTGGAAGCCGCTGTGTACGCTGCGTCAACCGCTGCTGTGGGTCCTGCACCTGTCCTTCGCCTGGATTCCGGTCGGTTTCGGAGTGCTGGCGCTGGCCTGCTTCGGCGTGGCGCCGCACAGCGCCGCGGTACATCTGCTGGCGGTGGGGGCGATGGGGGGACTGATCATCGGCATGATCACTCGCACCACGCTCGGCCATACCGGCCGCATGCTCAAGGCAGGAAAGGCAGAGACCGCGATGTACCTGCTGCTACAGGCCGGGGTGCTGGCGCGCCTGGCAGCGGCACTGGGCGATGCCGGGCTGCGCGAATGGGGCCTGGTGGTGGCCACGGTGTGCTGGAGTCTGGCCTTCGCGCTGTTCTGCGTGGTGTATGGCCCCTATCTGATGCGGCCACGCGTCGACGGACGCGAAGGCTGAGTACAGGATGATGCCCAGGCCGGGCGGGCGCCCCAGGGGGGCGCTGCCGGGCTGTCGACCGAAGCGCATCGAGGCCCGCGGGCCAGAAAGTGTCCTTTGTCCCTTTCTTGAACGAAGCCGGCGGGCGGCGTGGCAGACCGGCATACGCCCTGCACGCCGCGCGGCCGTACAGGTCGATCTCGATGTGGAGCCCCGTTGCGTCGGTCTCAATCCGCCGGCACCCCATGCGCAAGGCACCTGTTCCGAATTCTTGAACTAAGCTATCGAAAAGATGCATGTTGTTTGCATCATTTGATGCCGAGACCTACGATACCGGAGGGAAAAACGCAAAAGCGTTCCATTCACCTTCACAAGGACAATGTCATGCAAGCCACACGCAAACTCTGGACATGGCTGGCCATCATCTGTGTGATCTCGTTTTCCGTACTCGGCTGGGTCGGCAGGGAGATCTACCTCGAGGCGCCGCCGATACCGCTCACCGTGACCGATTCGAAAGGTCAGGTGCTCTACGAAGGGCCGCAGATCCAGCATGGCCAGCAGGCCTGGTTGGCCGCCGGCGGACAACAGCTGGGCAGCGTCTGGGGCCACGGCAGCTACCTGGCGCCGGACTGGTCGGCCGACTGGCTGCACCGCGAGGCACTGGCGCTGCAGGCAGCGCTGGCCGCACGCGATTTCAGGCGTCCATACGCCGACCTCGACGCCGCCAGGAAAGGCCATGTCGACGCCGCCGTGCGCGAGGAGTTGCGCAGGAATACCTACGATCCGCAGACCGGCGCCCTGGTGCTGTCCGATCTGCGCGCCGAAGCAGTGCGCCAGGTGGCGCGTCATTACGCCGGCCTGTTCGGCAGCGACGGCCGCTTCGACGCGCTGCGCGAGCAATATGCGATGAAGACCGGCTCGCTTCCGGTCGAGGCTGACCGTACGGCCCTGACCGGTTTTTTCTTCTGGTCGTCCTGGTCGGCAGCGGCCGACCGTCCGGGCCAGCCGGGCCTGAGCTATACCAGCAACTGGCCGCATGAGCCGCTGGCGGGCAATACGCCGACCGCGGGCGCCGGCATCTGGTCGATCGCCAGCGTCATCCTGATGATCGGTGCGATTGCGGGCATGGTGTTTGTCCATGGCAAGCACAAGGAAGAGGAAGATCCGCCGGCGCCCAGGAGCGACCCCTTGGCCTCCCTGCGCATCACGCCATCGATGCGCGCCACCCGCAAGTACTTCTTCGTCGTGGTCGGGCTGATCCTGGCCCAGGTCGGCATGGGCGTCATTACCGCGCACTACGCGGTCGAGGGCAGCAGCTTCTTCGGCCTGCCGATCGGCGACATCCTGCCGTTCACGGTCAGCCGCACCATCCATACCCAGTTTGCCGTGCTGTGGATTGCCACCGCCTGGCTGGCGACCGGGCTGTACATCGCGCCCGCCATCTCGGGATACGAGCCGAAGTACCAGAAACTGGGCGTCAACGTGCTGTTCTATGCGCTGCTGTTCATCGTGGTCGGCTCGACCGCCACCGGCTGGCTCGGCACGCTGCGCGCCGCCGGCCTTGATTACTCGTTCTGGATCGGCAACCAGGGCCTGGAGTTCACCAGCATGGGCCGGGTATGGCAGGTGCTGCTGTTCGTCGGCCTCCTGTTCTGGGCCTTCCTGCTCGGCCGCGGCCTGTGGCCGGCGCTGCGCAAGCCGTCCGAAAGTCGCGGCCTGATCGCCATGGTGTTCCTTGCGGCGGTCTGCATCGGTGGTTTCTACGCCACCTCGCTGACCTGGGACCGCGGCACGCATTACTCGATGGTCGAATACTGGCGCTGGTGGCTGGTGCACCTCTGGGTGGAAGGCTTCTTCGAAGTGTTCGCCACCGCCGTGATCGCGCTGCTGTTCACCCGCCTGGGCCTGATCCGCGCTGCTTCCGCCAATAGCGCAATCGTGCTCGAGACCATCGTGTTCCTGTTCGGCGGCATCCTCGGCACGCTGCACCACCTGTATTTCACCGGCACCCCGACCTCGGTGATCGCCATCGGCTCGATGTTCTCGGCGCTCGAAGTGGTGCCGCTGTCGCTGATCGGCATCGAAGCGTATCGCAACTACCAGCGCACCAAGGCAGCGCCCTGGGTGCGCAATTACAAATGGGCGATCCTGTGCTTCATCGCCGTCGGTTTCTGGAATACAGTCGGCGCCGGACTGCTCGGCTTCTCGATCAACACCCCGATCGCACTGTATTACATGCAGGGCCTGAACATGACCGCAGCGCATGGTCATGCAGCCCTGTTCGGCGTGTACGGGATGCTCGGCATCGGCCTGATGCTGTTCTGCCTGCGCGGACTGAGCGCCGGCATCGGCTGGGCCGATGCGCTGCTGCGTCCGACTTTCTGGCTGCTCAACATCGGCCTGTCGATGATGGTCTTCATGTCCCTGGTCCCGGCCGGCGTCTATCAGGCCCATGCCAGCATCACGAAGGGCATGTGGTACGCCCGCTCGGCCGAAGTGGTCCATTCGAACTTCATGGAGACCATGGTGTGGCTGCGGGTGCCGGGCGACATCGTCTTTGCCATCGGCATCCTGTACCTCAGCCTCTTTGCACTGCGCCTGATGCGCGGCAAGCATGAACCACGGGCCGGCACCGGCACGGTGGTGGCGCGGGCCTGAAGCACGCAACCCGGCCGCCGCCGCGGCCGGTCACATCCACGAAAGGAGTACGACATGTCACACGATCGTTCCACCCCGGCTGTTCCGGGCCGAACCTATCTGTTCGACGCCCGGGGCGTTGACCGCCGCTTCCGCCATGCGGCCATCTTTGGGGCGCTGCATACCCTGTTGCCCGGCGAATCGATGAGGTTCTGCAACGACCACGACCCGGTCCCGCTGCTCAACGAAATCGAAGACATCTTTGGCGAGCGCGTCAATGTCGTCTACCATCGCCGCGCCGTCGGCGATGTCGTCATCGACTTCAAACTGCGATCCTGAGGTGACGCCATGCGGCTGACCGAATTCACCGACCATGCCTTGCGCCTCCTGATGTATCTGGGCGCCCGCTACGGACGGATGGCGACGATCGACGAGGTGGCCAGGCAGTACGGCATGTCGCGCAATCACCTGGCCAAGGTCGTCAACGAACTGGCGGAGGTCGGCGTGATCATGACCGTCCGTGGCCGCAGCGGGGGCATCTGGCTGGCCCAGGATCCGCGCGACATTCGCCTGGGCGAGGTCGTCCGCCGCACCGAACCCAATTTTCACATGGCGCAGTGCTTCGGAGGCGGCGACGCTGCCGGCTGCCCCTTCGGCACCGCCTGTCTCCTGCGTTGGTCTCTCGCCCAGGCAACCGAGGCTTACCTTGCCGAGCTGAATCGGCTGAGTCTGGCCGAGCTGCTGGCCACGGCCAGGACACCGGCGCCGGACCGGCACCAAGCCACTCTTGCCCCTTGTATCAAGGAATCCACCTCATGAGCGCATCCACTTCCGCTGCAGCATTTCTCGATGTTTCCGGGTTGCTTCCACCCGAACCGATGGAGCAGATCCTCGATGCCCTGTCGGCACTCGGGCCGGGCACAGGCTTGCAGGTCCTGATCGACCGCGAACCCTTCCCCTTGTACCGAGTGCTCGAGCGCCACGGTTATTGCCACCGGCTGACTGCCCGCGACGACGGCAGGTTCGACTTGTCCATCCAAAAAAGACCATGCAGCGAACACTGAACTATGGCGCAATGCCTTCGATCTGGGTGCCCTTGCCGTTTCTGCTCACTGCTCCCTGTTTTGTCTTTGCCGCGGCGTTCTTGCTGATGTGGCAGGGCGAAGCAGCGCTGGCCTCGCGCTGGACGCCGGTCACACTTGCCATGACCCACCTGTTGACCCTCGGTTTCCTGACGATGACGATCGTCGGGGCGCTGTTTCAGATCCTTCCGGTCGTCGCCGGAACGGCGATTGCGCTGGCCCGCCCCGTGGCCGCGTTGTCCTGGACCGGTCTGGCAGGAGGCACCGTCGTGCTGGCCTGCGCCCTCGGTTTCGGGTTGAGCCCCGGATTCTATGTGGCGGCCGCCAGCATGCTCGGGCTGTCCGGATTGGTCGTGCTGGTTGCGGTGGGAGCGGCGATCTCGCACCGGATCGTGCCGGCCGCAGAGCCGCTCGTTGCGGGCGTGCGCCTGGCAATCTCCGGGCTGGCCGTGACGATGGGCCTGGGCGGTGCGCTGGCCATGGTCCTGGCCGGTCTCGGTACGCTGGACGTGGTGCTGTTTACCGACGTTCACGCATCCTGGGGTCTGGTTGGATGGATCGTGGCCTTGACCGCCGCGGTGTCTTTCCAGGTGATTCCCATGTTCCAGGGCACGCCAGCCTACCCGCGTTCGCTGGAACAAGGCATGCCGGCAGTGTTGTTCGCGCTGCTGCTCGCCTGGAGCGCCGCAGCGCTGCTGGACGTGCCCAGCTTGCAACTGGCGGCCGAGATTGGCGTGGGCGCGCTGCTGGCGAAGTACGTCGCAACCACGCTCCTGTTCTTCTACAGGCGCAAGCGGAAGGCCGACATCGGCACCTGTTACTGGAGCCTGGCCATGGGTTGTCTGGCGCTGGCGATTCTCGTGCATTTCCTCCCGTTCGAGCGCGACCAGCGCGCGCTGCTGACCGGAGTGCTGGTCATTGCCGGCTTCGGCATGTCGGCCGTTAACGGAATGCTCTACAAGATCGTACCGTTCCTTGTCTGGTATCACTTGCAGTGCGATGCCCGCCTCGGGCGCGAGCGGGTGCCGGGTGTGAAGTCGATCGTGGAAGAGGCGCGGGCGCTGCGTCAGTTGCGCTGGCACGTGGTTGCGCTTGGCCTGCTGCTGGCGTCCCCATTGGCACCCGCCATTCTCGCCAGGCCGGCTGGGCTCTTCATGATGCTGGCCATGTTCCTGCTGATCCGCGACCTTGGCGGGGCATTACGGCTCTTCCTGCGCTTGCGCCAACCCTGAACCCGCGAACCGGTCTTGTTTCGCTATCTTTCCCCTTCATTCATGCGCTCATTCGACAACGCCGACCCGAACCTGACGTATTCCGCGATGTTTGCGCCGATGCGGTTTCTACGGGTCCAGGCGCTGGGTGCAGAACTGGCGTTTGATGCGGCCAGTCTCTGTGACCTGCTGGATCTGGCAGACACGCATGCTCCCGTGCGCTTTGGCAGGGGTCTTGTGATGTTCTACGAAAGCCGCATCATTCCCCTTGTCGACTACCGTTCTCCCCCGAGCAGGGGGACAGCGCTGACGGGAGCCCAGCTGGTGATCGCGCAGGTCCAGCGTCGCCGGTTTGCCCTGGTAGTCGACTGCATCAAGGAACAGGTCAGCGTCGACTATGCCGAGATTTGCGTACCGGAGCGGGCGCTGGCCGACTGGTGCCCTGCATATCTCGTGGGATGCATATGGCGCGAAGGGAGCGAGGTTTACCTGATCGATCTGGAACGTCTTTTGGGGCCGGCGATCAGGACATACCTGAACCCAAGCAAATGATGCGTTCCGCGCCGGACGGTACTACCGTCCGGCCTGGCATCATCGGAAGTCCGCGTTCATGGCGAGCCAGAGGCGCCGGCCCTCCTGGCTGTTGACGAAACGGTTGCCGTAGGTGGGCGCAGCGCTGGCCGAGCTGCGGTAGGGCTGGTAGTCGACGAAATCACGACCGAGAAGATTGTAGATGGCGGCATTGAGCGAAATCTTCCTGCTGATCTGGTAGCTCCCGCCCAGGTGCAGGAGTGCATAGCCGCGATAGTCGCCGAGCGCGGCCTTCGCGGCGCGGGTGTCGGCCGAGGTGCCCGGATCGCGGAAGCGGTCGCTGCGCAGCTCGGCGCGTACCCAAGCCTTCCCCGCGGCCGAGACGTTCCAGCCCAGGCGCGCATTGGCCGCATGGCGTGGCGTGTCGGTCAGGGGCATGCCCGCGTTACGGCCATTTTTCTGCTCGCTGTGGGTATAGGTGTAGTTCAGGTTCGCGGACACCGACCTGCTCAAGGGGAAACCCGCAGCCAGCTCCAGGCCGCGCGTATCCGCCTTTTCCACATTCACAGATTGGCCAAAAGCGTCCGCAGACGGCCAGTGGCCGATGTCGAGACAGCCCGGGCGGTTCGGCGCCTGGGCGTAACTGCAGTTGGGCAGGCCGGTGCCGCTGGTGATCTTGTCCTCGAAGCGGTTATGAAACACCGTCGCGTTCGCCACCAGACCGGCCTGGTTGTCGAAATATACGCCCAGCTCGGTGGCAATACTGGTTTCCGGGCGCAGGCCTGGACTGCCGACCAGTGGAATCGTGCCCTGGCCGCCGAAACCGACGATGCCCGGGGCGAGCTGCTCGACGCGCGGTGTCTTGTACCCTTTGCTGACCCCTCCCTTGACGGTCCAGTGCGGCGTCGCCAGCCACACTGCGTAGATCCGCGGACTGAATTCCCCGCCGAAGACGCTGTGCCGATCGTAGCGGGTACCAAGCGTCAGGGTCACATCGTCGAGCAAGCGCCACTCGTCTTCCACGAACAGCGCTTTCTGGTCGAAGGCGAAACCTCGTGGAGCCACGCCGTCACGCATGGCCGCGTCCCACCACTGTGCGCCGATCGTGGACCGGTGGCTTGCCCACGGAAGCACGAACTTCGTATCGAGCACCTTGCTTTCCGCCCGTAGCTGGCGCGCGCTGCCTGCCGCAGCCCCAGGCGTGCCCGGGGGGATGGTGCGTCCGAGCGTCTCCGTCCGGTTGACCATGTAGCTGCTGTCCCAGGTGCCATACGCCGTCCGCGCCCGATAGGAGAGGGCAAGCTGGTCGCGCGTGTATTCCTGTTCCGGGCCGTAGCCGCCGCGCATGCCGAGCGTTCCCAGTTGGCCACGCGAGTTGTCATAACGCTGGCGGGCACTGTCGGCATCGAGCATTACCGTATGCTGGCTGTTTGGCGTGAATGCCAGCCGCAGGCCCAGGTTGTCTACTTCGGACCTTACCGGATTGGCGCCCATCGCGGGACTGGCCTGGGTGCCATCCTGTTTCAGGTAATGGATGTCTGCCGCGGCCCGGCGCAGCGTGCTGCCGCGCACGGAAAGTCCGAGCAGGTCCTCGCGCAGCGGACCGCTCAGGTAGAACCTGGCCGAATGCTGGTCGCCGAAACGTTCGTCTTCCTGGACCGTGTAATCGCCCGATAGCGAGGCCATCCAGCGTTTGCCGGCCTTGCGCGTGATGATGTTCACCACCCCGCCCATTGCGTCCGACCCATGCAGCGTGGACATGGGACCGCGGATGACCTCGATGCGTTCGATCGCGCCCAGTGGGGGCATGAAGCTGGTCTGGGTGCCGGTGAAACCGTTGGGAGTGACGTTTCCCGCAGCGTTCTGGCGGCGACCGTCGATCATGATCAGTGTGTAGTCGCTCGGCATGCCGCGGATAGCGACCTGCATGCCGCCCGTCTTGTCCGCAGCGGCACCGACATCGACCCCTTCAAGGCTTTCCAGCGCCTGCGTCAGGTTGGCGAAGCGTTCCTGGATCAGCTTCTCGCGCGTCAGGATCGACACCGATGCGGGCGCTTCACGGGACGCTTGTTCGAAACCTGCGGCCGTGACGACAACGGTTGCGATCGAAGGGGGCGCTGCGGCAGTGGCGACGGAGCTAAGGCTGAACAGTGTACTGAGCGCGACGGCGATGCCAGTGTAGGGGAGGGGAACAGGGGACATGAATGCTCCATCAAATGAGTATCGATAGAAACATTCTAAGTCAAATGAGAATGATTCTTATTCTAAAAATTGATGTAGATCAATTGTCCGCAAAATAAGACGGCTAAACGGCGTAGCTAAAACCGCTGCCAAGGGCGGTAACGCTTCAGTTCTTAATACAAGACAGCTTTTTTAAATATATTTACAGAAAGGTAATGTTCTGTCTGGTAACTTGTTATGCTTGTGAGGTTTCTTATCCGCGTACCCGGTATGGACCTTCTTCTCGAGCGTGAGCAGCCTTCGACGCTGCCGTTGCAGCAACGTGCCGAAGCCGACTTGACGCATTTCCTCCCCCGGCTCGGTCCCGTGCTCGCGATTCTCCTTGTTGTGTACTCTGTTTGGGATCTGTCCTTGGATCCGGCGCATGCGCTGCAGTCAGGAACGACCCGCGTGGTTTTTGCGGGGCTGGCCGCCTTTGCGTTCTGGCCAATCATTCCCAATTGGTCGGCACACCACCGCGCAGCATGGGCACACTGGATGCTTTCCGGTGGAGTGATCCTGGCGAGCGCACAGCTCGACGGGGGATTGGTCCACGGGATAGGCGGCATCATCATTGGCTTGTTCCTGGTTCCGTTTATTGCGAATGGAACAGCTAATTTCGTGTTGGTAATCACGCCTCCGGCTCTGCTTTTCCTTCTATGCATGGCGATGCGGTGCACATTGCCTGAGTTCGTTCGGGGTGCGCTGCTGTATGGCTCGGCAGCTGCGGTGGCATTCGTTCAGATGCGGATCGCACTGCTGCTTCGCCATCAGGCTATGTCAGTCGAAGCAAAGCTGATATGGGATGCCACGCATGATCCGCTCACCAATCTTCATAATCGCGCGTGGTTGATGCAGGAAGCTGCGCGGGCCTTTTCCACTGCCCGGCGCTACCGCACGAATCTCGCGTTCGCCATGTTGGACATCGATCATTTCAAACGGGTCAACGACACATACGGGCATCAGACCGGCGACCAGGTACTGAAAGCAGTAGCGCAGGCTGTCCAGGACTCACTCCGCGAGACCGATCGTTGTGGCCGACTGGGAGGGGAGGAGTTCTTCTGCATCTTTCCTCATGCTTCGCAAGAGGCGGCTTGGCAATGCGCCGAACGCATAAGACAAGCTGTAGCAGCGGCCGAGGTCGCTGAAGGTGATGCTACCGTGCAGGTAACGATCAGTATCGGTCTTGCCCATATGTCGGATGTACACCTCGGCTGGGAAGATCTGCTTAAACGTGCGGATGAAGCTCTCTACAAGGCCAAAGCGGCAGGGCGGAATTGCATCATGGCATTGTGACCGTTTTCGCCGGGTGGTACGAGACTAAAGTCGAGCCGGTTCGCTTGAATGGTATCGACTATGGTAGTGATCCGGTTGGAGGTGATGAAACTCTCATCTCTTCAATGGGTCGGCTCATCGATCGATCATCGAGTGTGGAATTCACAGCTCAGCGATAATTCGCACAACGTGATCCTAAGCCCCTGATTTCAGGGGCTTTTTTAAAAGCAGTATTTCCAGCTGCCCTCGGGTGTCTAAAAGAACTGAGGCGATCCACGCACGATGCGTCGGTCGGGCAGTCGGCTAACGCATCATCTACAAGCAGGCGCAGTGTTATCGCATCGCGCACGGCTCTTCAGGACCGCACATGCATCTGCACTCCCAGGGCAATGTCTGCCATGACCTGCTCGATTGCTGGCACCGCCGGCATGATCTGCACGATCCGGTCGGTCATATCCTGTCCGTTGCAGTGCTCGACCAGCATCAGTGCGAGCTGCACCGGTGAGGATTCGATCTGGCTCATGAGCGCCTTGTAGACAGGATGGCGCTCAAACAGCAGGGCATTTAGCGCTTCTGCTTGCGGACCACCTGTGTCCGCGACAAGGTATTCGACCTGTAGCAGCCAGTGCGCGGCGAACTCGTTCCCCAGTTCCGCCACGTGCCGGCGCCGTGTGCCAAGTTGTACCAGCGCGACCGAGCAAATAAAGATGCCTGCTTCGTATGGACGCGCTACAGGACCGGAAACTGCCTCCAGGCTGTCGAGCAGGGTGCGCCAGACCGGAAGCATCGCAGCGGCGAGCCCGCTGGCCTGCTGTTCCGGCGACGGCGCCGCTCTTTTCAAGAAACCGAACACGATTCTCGCTCGTTGCGCGCAAACATCAGGCGATTTCGTTGCCCAAAGCCCGGCTGATGTCGGTCATCACACCGTTTGCGCACACATCCGTCAAGCCGCCGGCGATTTTGTGCGAAACGCCGCCCGCCTCGATCGTGACGAAATAGCTGATGCGCGCCATGGCGCGCCGCTTGTTGTTGGCCACGGCTGCAACTGCGTTGGTCATCGCATTGGCGGCCACGGCAGTGCCCACCGCCATCGCGCTACCGGTGGCAACATAGCCGGTCATCGGCAGTTCATAGGTGTTGTCGAATGCGTTTTTAATGACAAAGCGATGAATATCGTCGGCGTGAAAAAATTTTTTCGAACCGACAACCGTGACACCCTGGGTATTGACCAGCAACTCGACGTCATAGGCGTGCCGTCCCTCAGTCTGCTTACGCAGGAACCAGCGGCTGAACCACCGATACGACTTGTACCATCCATAAAAGAATGCGGCCGCGACAGGTACCGTATAAAGCGTCACCAAGAACCCGTTCAGACCGATGCCAAGCATCGAGAGAAGCGAGCCGGCAATCGTGGTGATGACGGCACCGACGAGCGAAGCGAAGATCCAGGCGGGAATCGTGCACAGTAGCAGGCGTGCGATCGAAAAGCCGGCGTCTGGGGAAGTGGCCGGAGTGATCTTGAGTGTAACGCCGTTAGGCCCCACGGACTTGCTGTAAGACGCTTCGATGTTTCGCATATTTATTCTCCTGAATTGAGCAACTTAGCGCCGGTCACACCAGCAAGGCATAACTTGCTTATTGGTAATATCAACATGATAACTGTAGTCACGGCTCAGATTCTCTCCAATTATTGCGATAACCCCTCTGCACGCGCCTTCACCCAAAACGCCCGATCTCAATTTTTTTTTAAGAAAAAAAGAATGCCGCGGAAGGGGAGGGTCGTTTGGCTAGCGACATTTATGCACATTGACTAAAGGTATCGATTGCCCATGTACAAAACTTCGCCGCTAAGCTATCCTCGATTTCGTTTCAAAACAACAACATCACCGCCCGACTGAAGGTAATGCCGAGTGCAAGCAAGCCGTACCTATGAGTGACCAGGACAAGATCGTCGAATTCTGGAATCGACGTGCCAGTGGATTGAACGAAACCGAGTGGACGGAGTTCTATCGGCTGCTGGTGCCTCTCCTGATGCGTACTCGCCTGCCGGCCGAATTCGCGGATGGCGCCAAACGCCGAGATCTCGTCAATATTTTTTTTCAGGACAAGGTCTTCCTCAATGCCGCGACGACAAAGGCAGGCCCTTTACTACACGCCCATGCCTTGCACGCCTACTTCAAGCGCTTTGCACTGGACCTCTTGAGCGAGCCGACGGCCACCACATCGTTGGACGGACTCGGATCACACGAGCCTGCGGCGCCCGACATCCCGGCCCATGAAAGGCTGTTGAGGGAAGCCGGCATCGATATACGCGAAGCGATGCTTCGCGCCGATGAGCTCCTCGGAAAGCTTGATCAGGCCGAAGCCGCCTATCTCGCGTACAACACCTGCGTGGAGTCGCAGGACAGGGAACCGATTTCGTCTATTGCAAGGCGCATGGAGATAGGCACGGCCTTCCATTTCAAGGCGCGAAAGCTTGGTATTACGCGCAGCAAGGGCGAGACTTACCGGGGCTACGGGCACACCAGGATAGGGCGTTGGTTGACCGATGTCGGGGCGCGGCTCGAATCCGACTGGCGTGAAGAGATCGCGGCCCTGCTCGTCCTGTTGTGCGAACGCGTGCGCTCGCAATTGCGGAGAGCCGCGTGAGGCCTCTTCTCTATCCGCCGCTTGCGATGATCGAGGCCGACCTGTTCGGCAAAGCCGATCGCCCGCATGACGATGGCGCGGCGGCATCGGTTCCTGCGGCTATCGCAGTCTGCCATGCCGATATGCCGGCCTTCCTGGTTGACATGGTGCGCCGCCGCATCGCTGCGGACGCTGCGCACCCTCCCCAGGCGCCCGCAGTGGGCCAGATCCGGAGGCTCGACTGCATCGCCTTGCCGCACGGTCCATCGCGCCAGTTCGGCCGCAGCTTTGCGGTTCTTCTCGGGGCCTGCGTCGGGGGAACACGTTGGAGCGGCTGGATGGTTGCCCAGGAGTCCGACTACGCTGCCGACCGCGACCTGGTGTTGCAGGAGGAGGATGGCGCGATCGCGCCCGAGGCCGCGATGGTGCAGGCATGGAACCCGGTGGTGTGCCAATTGCGCGGCGACGAAGCGATACTTGGCAGCTTGTCGCCGCAAGCGCTTGGGGCAGTCATGCACCTCGCCGAAGCGCGGCGCGCCGACCGGACATGGCTTGCTTCCCGGCCGGGTCGCATCGGCGCCTGGGACCTCGACGGACGTATTCCGGTAGTCACCGGCACGCCCCTGGGCGCAGAAGACGATCCACGACGCGCCTACCAGGCGCTGTATGGGAGGCTGGCGCAGGAGCTTCGCACCGCTGCCGCCGGGCAGGGCCGAACAGCCGGGCGCGCCGGGTGGCGCGACCTGTACGAGAGGCTGGGTGCAAGGCTGGTCCGGCCGGCCTGGACTTTCGCCATGATGGCCCTGGCCGCAGTTCAGGGCGCGTGGATTCTGGGCGTGCACCATTCGCCGGCGGACGACCCGGCGGTTTATCGGAGTGGAACGCGAACGCCTGGCACGGATGCCTGCGCGCCGCGCGTGCGCATCGTGTTCCGCACGGATGCGCCCTATGCCGAGGTCGTACTGGCTTTGCGGCGCGTAGGCGCGACGGTAGTGCAAGGTCCATCCGAAGACGGGGAGATCTGGGTGTTGCCGGAAGCGGGTAGCGACGCCGGCCAGTTGGCGGAGGCGCTGGCCGGCGGTCCGCTGGTCGAGCGGGCTGACCTTGTCGTACCCGACAGCCATCCTTGTATCGAATGATGCGCGCACTCGTCCTCTGCGCCGTGTGCCTGGTCTCTTTCGTCGGCGGCACTTTGCCTGCCACCGCCGGGGGGGCGAAGGTGGCCTTGGTGATGGGTAATGCGCGATATGGAGCGGGCAACGCGCTGGCAAACGCGGGCAACGACGCACGCCTGATGGCCAGGACACTGGCGAGCCTCGGATTCGCCGTGGTCGAAGCCTATGACCTCGATCGAGACCGGCTGACCCGGACGGTCGCCGACTTTACCGCGCGGATACCGGCAGGCGCGACGGCCTTTGTCTATTACGCGGGACACGGCATGCAGATTGGTGGCGCGAGCTACCTGACCCCCGTGGACATGCCGGTGACGGGCGAGCATGGCGCGCGCCTTCGTGCGTATCCGCTCAAGAACATGCTCGAACGCCTCTCGCAGGCCCGGTCGACGGTCAACATCGTCGTTCTCGACGCCTGCCGCAACAATCCGTTCCAGCCCCTGGGCGCTGTCCGCTATCGCAGCCTGCGCAACCTCGGCCTATCGAGGATTCAGGCTCCGCGCGGTAGTTTCATTGCTTATTCGACCTCGCCCGGCCAGCTGGCCGCCGACGGCAAGGGGCCCAATAGCCTTTACACCGCGACGCTTGCGCAGGCTCTCCAGGGGTCGGACCAGGAGCTTGAGATCATTTTTCGCAAGGTAGGGCAGGAGGTAAGGCGCAAGACCCTCGACGATCAGATTCCCTGGTATGAATCGTCCCTGGCTGGAGCGGTCCATGTCGGGAAGCACGCCGCGCCGAATGTGGCGCCGGATGTTGCGAGCGTAGGAAGCCGTGAGCCGTCGGGCAGCCGTGGCCTGGGAGCCCATGATGTCAGCCGACAGTGGTACCGGCAGATGAGCGCGGACGAATGGCAGCAGGTTGACTGGGAAATCAGGCAGCGGGTACGCCACCTGACGCCGGACGAAATCCCGGCCCTGGTGCACGTGGCGAGCGGCGGCAGCGTGCTCGCACAGACCGTACTCGGCATCGCGCTGCGCGACGGCGTGGACCGGGTCCGGCTTGCCGACGGCGGATCGGCCACACGGCTGCGCGCCAACAATACGGCGGGATGGCGTTGGCTTCGCCGGGCGGCCCAGGCCGGCTTTCCGGTGGCGCAAGCCGAGATCGGCGAGATGTATTACCGCGCGCATGGCACGGCACGCGACGTGCGCGAAAGTCGCCGCTGGCTGGAACAGGCTGCCATCGCGAATTATCCGCGCGCCAGGCTGGACCTGGCGCAGCTCGCGCTGGAAAGCGGGGGCGAGGGAGCGGCTCAGGATGCTGCGCGGTCGCTGCTCGAGATCCTGCGGGCGCCCCCGGGCGCGCCCGCCGCGCGATGAGCCCTGGCGCCGAACATGCGTGACGAATTCAATTTCGGCGCGACCGGACGTTTTACAAGAAAGCTGCCGTCCACCCATGCGTGGGCGACGGCATGTGTCAACCCTGCAGGAACCGCATGACATGACCCGGATGAACTTCGTTTTGCCCGCCCTTACGCTCCTTGCCGCGACTGCAACCGGTTGCGCGGTGCAGGGTACGCCCGGACGCGACATGCGCCTGGCGATCGACAATGCAGCACTGTTCGGCCGTACGGTCGAGGAATTCGTACTGCCAGACGGCAGTGCGGCGTCGTTGCGCGAGCTCGACCGGCGTTTCTCGCTCAGGCTCGGCGCCTACTCCCGGGTCGTCGAGATCGACAAGGCGACCGCGGTGCGCTTCCGATCGACCCAGGAGGTAGATGGCTTCACCCTGATCGTGCTCGACAAGTCGGAGTCAAACTGCCGCCACAAGATGCATTTGCTGGCGGTAAGAGGCGCTGAGGTACGCGCTTGGGACCTCGGCGATTGCAAGGCGCCCCCGGTGGCCTCCATCAGCGGCGACCTTGCGAATTTCGACGTGTCGACAGGTACGAGGACGACCCGCTACCAGTTTTCCGGCGGGCGCCTGCTGTACGGCGACCTCGCCCCGAGGATGGCGCCCGTCTCGGCCAGCGCAACAGTCGGCAGCGGGGGGCGGACCATCCCGGTGGCTGTGGTGCCCGCCCGGGTTGCGCCGGCCGACTCTGTCGTCCGGGACGAACCGGGCGGCAAGCCGCCCGGTTCGGGCACCAATGCCGCCCATGCCGCCGTCGGCTCTGCCGCCGTCGATGGAAAGCCGGCACGCCGCGTTTCCACACTGCCGCGCGCCGAGCTCGATTTCGAGCGTAAAGAACAGGCGCCGCGCACCATGTACCTGAACCGCTGATGTCGACCCGCGCAACTATCTGGCTGGCGATCCTTACCGCCGCCTATCTCGCCCTGGAGCTTGGCTTCAATGCCCGCCTGGTCGATGCCCTGGGCGGGCACGTGAGCCTCGACGAGGTACATCATCTGGAGAACCACGGGCGCGCGTTGTCGGGGGCCGCCGTTGCGTTGCTGCTGCTCCAGCTGGCCGTGTATTTCCGCCGCCGCGTTCGCGCGTTCACTCATGGCATGGGGGCCTTCGGTTACTGGATCGCGACCACTGCGCTGTGCGGCGCGGCGGCTGTGGGCGTATCCAACTCGCTCGAAGACCTGGCGGAGCGCCTTGTCGACCGCAGCAGCGGCGAGTTCCGGCGCGCAAGCATGACGGCAGTATTGGCCAAAGCAGCCATGGTCGACGGCGTGGTTCGCCTTGGTGGCCTCTCCAGCGCCGACGAGGTGGCGAGCAAGCCCGAAGGGAAGGCATTCCTGGCGCTGTTCCCTCTGTTTGCCGGATCGATGGCGTCGCTCGAGTCCGCGTTCGCGCCCGAAAAGAAGCGTCAGGTGCGGCGCCTGGTGGAACAGGAGATGGGCGGGGCCGCCGCCTACTATGCGGGTTACCGGAAGGCGATCGAGAAGACGCATGCGCGCTGGCGCGACTATGACCGGGCCGACCACACAAAGGTGCAGGCAAGGCTCGCGCAGTCCATCAGGGCGGAGCAGGACAAGGCATGGGCGCAGTACCTGCGCGACCTCGGGCGCCGCGGGTGGTCGCCCTATACCGTTCCCTATGACGCGCAGGATCGCGTGCGTGCGAAAGTCCGCGCGCGGGTGCCCGTCCCGGATGACTGGGACCTGGGCGACGAGGACGGGTTCCGCCAAGCGGTGGCGCGCAAGGCGCAGGACGCGGCCGGCAGGCGGCTCGATACGCGCGCGGTCAGGATCAATGGCGGCGCGGTGCCGCTTGGCCTCGGCTGGGAGCAGTTTCTGGCCCATCCGGCCGTACAGGCCGAACTGCGCGAGGGTTTGCGACTGCCGCGCAACGTCGTGGTGCAGCCGCGCTACCCGACCGGCGAGGCATTCCGCCGCATCGTGTTCGACCCGGCCGTGGAGCTGCAATTCAGGAAGCAGTGGATCGCCTATGAAGCCGACGGCGCGCAGCTCGGCAATGGCGGCCGCTACGAGAAACAGGGACGCGAGGCCGCGCAAGCCGTCATCGTCCCGCCGCTGGCCCTGCTTTTCTCGCTGCTCGGGGCGCTGACGCACATGACCAAGCTGGCGTGCATGCTCAGCAGCGTCGCATTGCGGCAAAGCGCTGACGGGAGTCGATACATCGGGCGCGTCATGGCGGGCATCGTAGCGATGGCCGTCGCCGGCACCATCTCGCTTTGCTATCTCGATAATGAATTTACCCGCAGCCCGGGCTATCTCCTTCTCGAAAACAGGATCGCGCATTCCGACCATGCTCCTTGGAGGGCATGGGCCATGGCCCGAACGCTGCACGGTGTCGCGGTAGGGCAGGGACTGTTCTTCCCCGTGAACGAAGCGATACGGACCCGCCTGCTGTTCAACCTGACCTACGGCTTCGACCCCCAAGACCATGTTAAAGATTGAAACCTTGACCTCGACCTCGATCGCAGTCGTGCTGGCACTGACCCTCAGCGGCCTGGCACACGCCCAGGAAGCCGCCCCCGGGCACCTTGCCGACCTCGAGGCGAACGGTGTGGTCTTCATGGACGACATCAATACCCCGCTGCTGCACCATGCCGCGACCGGCGCGGCCTACAATCCCCGGGTGCTGGCGCGCGGCGATCGGCATACCAATGTCCCGCGTCCGGAAGCCCGGCTGAGGGATCGGCTCGGCGACCGCGACGAGTTCGTCCGCCAGGAGGCGATGCCGCTCTGGCGCAGCTTCCTCGACGGGCGTATCGCGGCGCTGCGGCAGGCCCGCGCCTACCTGATTCCGGTCAAGGTGCGCTGGATGGACTACGATTTCGCACGCGCGCGTTATCCCATTGCGCTGGAGATGAACAAGCGGGCTTCTCTCAATGCCGGGCCGACCTATCACTGCGCCGGGACCTTCGATGTCGGTCCGCGGGATTCGTTCAGGACGGCCTGCCTGCACGCTGTGAATGAGGACCAGAACGACCCCTTCCTGCGTTTCTTCCCGGTCGAGGACCAGGTCCTGGCGCGCCAGTTGCGGCATGACCGCGACAAGTACCTGATGTTTGCGGTGGCCGAACCTGCGGGCAAATACCGCGTGCTGCGCGGCACGGAGATTCGCTACATGCCGCTGGAGATCTATGCGGCCGCGGGTTACCAGCCGGTACGGATCACGCAACTGGTCCTGGCCACGCCAGAGGGCGAAGTCATCGCCGTGGCGCGCAAGGCTTCCATGGAGCCCCGTGCGGACGGGCCCCAGGCAGGCCCGGCAACGCGGCCTGCGCAGTCGAGCGGAGGCGCGCCTGTCCCGGCAGCCCCGACAGCCCCGACAGCCCTGACAGCCCCGACAGCCCCGACAGCCCCGACAGCTCCTCCTGGCTGGACGCTGGTAGGACGCGACGCTACGTCGGCCCTGTATGCCGATCCGGACAGCGTCCGGCGCGAAGGCGCGGTTGTCATGCTCAGGACGCTGATGGACTTGGGCGAGCAGGGCGGCAACGGCATGAAGTCGGCGGTGTCGCTGTATGAGAGCGACTGCGGCCGGCGCACCACCCGGCTGTTGCGCAACAAAGGCTTCGTCGGCCGCTTCGGCAAGGGCGGCGTGTTCGCCGAGGTGCAGGAGCCGCAGCCGGCCACCACCCCGGTTAAGGGCAGCATCGGCGAATCGCTTTTCAATTACGCCTGCAACGCCGGCCCCGCGCCACGCTAACGCGCGGCTTTCCTGAACACAAATTCCATCGAACCTCCATGAAAATCACGCGCTCCGCCCTGCTTGCCGCCGTGCTGTGTATCGCCGCCTTGCCCGTTGCCGCTGCCCCCAGCCTGGAAGGAGGGCAGGGAGCGCATGTGGTGCTCGACGACTTGAATGTCTTGCTGCTGTACGGCGCGCGGACCGGCGCGGTCTTCGACCCGCTGGCACTGGTCGAGATGACCGATGGCCGGTCGTCGCCGGACCTGCAGGAGGCGCTCGCGCGCTACCGGCAGGCGCGGGATGCACGGGAGCGTTTCGAGCGCAAGACGCTGATCGAATATGCGTTGAAAGAACGCCAGGACAGCCTGGGCGGCGAACTCCCTTACGTCCTTCCGCTGGCATCCGTCCTCGGACCCTTCGATGCGGCACGCCGGCTGTTTCCGCTGCAGCTGCGGCTCGATGTTCAAGGACGCGACCGCGAACCCGGCAAGCAATGCCTCGCACCCTACCCGATCGGCGGACTGAACGTCATGGCCTGTCTGGCTTCCGAGAGCCTGGCATCGGGAGACCCGATCTTTTCCACGCTTCCGGTCGAGAACCCGGCCACTGCCGCGCTGATTGCCGAGCGCCATCGCCAGGGCAGGCTGCTGTTGTACGCGCTGGCGCGCGATGCCGGGCCCCACGTCCTCACCGACGAGGTGCAGGGCAGGACCGGCCCCATCCGCAACTGGACCCAGCCCTTGCACTTGACGGGCCTGATCATGATCGACAGCGACACGCACCAGGTCCTCGGTGTCGCGCAGGCACAGGGTGTGCCGCAGCAAGGCGCCAGCCCGATCACGCCTGCGGGTTTCCCCGCAAGCCCGAGCGCTTCCGGCACCGCGGGCAGTGCCGGTCGCCCGGGTCATCCGACCGGCGGAATCCTGGCAGATGCGGGACCGGCGGCCCGCGACCAGGCGGGACCTACCCCGCATCATGGGCCGAACGCAAGCCCGCGCGACGCGATGAATGCACCGGAGTCGGCAGGGCAACCGGGGCCGGTCGAGGGCGGCCCTCCGCCCATGGTGGCCGAGGCACCGCCACCGGACCTCGACCGCCTGCTCTCATTGCTGTCCCTCGCGGTCTATAGCGACCACGACAAATACCTGAGGACTAGCGAGGAAATCGAGGAACTCGGCGCCAAGATGGCCCGCATCGAGGCGGATCCGGGCAGGAGCCCCGGCATCAGGGCGAAAGAGCTCAAAAGGCTGGCGCGGGCGCTGGAAGACAAGCAGCGCGCGCTTGCCGAGCACGCCAAAATGCTGGCGGAGAAGGAAAAGCTGCCGACAGTGCATGGGCTCACTCCGGTTGAAAAGGACCGCGCCCGCACGAGCGACCGGATGTTCTACGAGCATTACCGGAGCAGGCAGGGACATCACATCATCGTCTTCCGCGGGACCGACAACCGGGCCGACTTCGAGACCGATTTCCAGCTCGCCACCACGCCCGAGATGCTTGGCGAGATCGCAGACAAGCTCAAAGGTGGTTCAGCCGGAGGCATGCGCACGGCGCTGGGTGGGTGGGTGCAGGAGCGCGCCGATCGCCAGGTAGCCGCGAATCCGGCCGCCTTCGTGTTGGCCGACACCCTAGTGCAGTCACTGGTACGCACTGGCGTCAAGCCGGCGGACATCATCCTGACCGGGCACTCGCTGGGTGGCGGGTTGGCACAGTACGCGGGCCGTCGCAACGGCGTGGGACTGGTGGTGACCTTCAATCCCGCGCCTTTGAGTCCACGGCAGCTTGAATTATTGCCCGTACGGGAGCCGGGCAGGCAGGCGGTCACCCGCAATTATATTGCTTTCGTTCCGGCGCCAAATGGCGATGGCGGCACCTTCGATCCGGTGTCGAGTGCGCTGGCGGATGTCACCACGCTACGCAACCCGCGCAGTCTCCGCGTTTTGGGAGACCGGCACATCGTCACGGTGTGCAATGACCTCGAGACCGAGCACTTCAAGGCGTTCGAGGACAGAGCGCAGGCCGTGGTGTCGACCCTGACATTGGCGACGATGTCGGCCGGGCGAGGGCGCGTCGTGAACGGCGCAACGGCGCTCGGCGCCGCGGACGGCGCCAACAGTGCCGGCACCGAACGGACTTCGGCCATTGTCCAGGGCGGGCTATCGGGGCGCAAGACCGGGATGGGTGTGGGCGCTGTCATGAACTGCATGCGCAATCCTTTCCTGTGCAGCGCCGTTGCCGTAGGCGGCGGCTTCGCCAGTATCGGTGCGCGCATCAAGACAGCCGAGTACTACACCATGTATACGGCGCACAGCATGAAGCGGATGTACGAATCGCTGAACGGGATCGGCCAGAACGCGTGCAACGCGCCGGCACCTTCCCTGGTACCGGCCGGCCTTGAAGCCGAGGAGCCGCACCTGGATCCGATAGGCCGGAACGCAACGCAGGTCACAGGCGGGTAGAACTGCCTCGGCGGAGCAGGCCCAGCCGTACAGCCCTGCCCCGAATATCAAACACTTTTTTATCTTTCAAACCATCTATCCATGAGCAAGCGTAAAGTTGGCTACGGCCTGTTTTCTCCTCGAACACTCGGCGAAGCCCTGCAAAAAGTGCGACCGGGAGACGTCCTGAGCGTTGCTGGCGACCACCGGCCGGGCGGAGCACCCCTGACCGTGGCCACTGCCCTCACCGTCGAGCCCCGGAGCCCGGAAGACAAGGTCGTACTGGCCGAACGGATCAACATTATCAAGGGCGCCCGCGTGGTATTTCGCGACCTCGCGATTGCGGCGCCGGTGTCGCTCGAGGGTGCATGCGAAGCCGTGTTCGAACGCTGCGTGTTCACGGCGGGCGGTGAGGCCCTCAGGATGTCCGCCAATGCACGGCTGGTGATCCGGCAGGGGCAGGGCAAGGGCAGGATCGTGGTGGCTGGCGAGGCCGGGGCGCCGGCCACGCTAGAGATGCACAATGTCCGTTGGGAAGGAAGCGACGAGGGCGCCTTGGCGCTTTCGAATGCGAACGCCGAGCTGAAGTCGCTGATCGTGACGGGCGGAGGCATTGTTGCGGACGGGAATGGCAGCCTGTCGTTCGACCAGTTGGTCGTCGACGGCACGGCCAAGCACGGCTTGGCGCTCCGGGGCAAAGTACGTGCCGAGGTCACCGGATTGGCGATGAACGGTTGCGGCATTTCCATGGACGGTAGTGTGACGCTCTCACTCCGCCAGGCACGCATCGATCGGGCGGCACAGGCGGCGATGACGCTGAAAGGCACTGCGCGCGCCGAAGTGGAGGCGGTGGAGATGACCGGCAATCTCGACAGTGGATTCGCCATCCAGCAGCAGGCCAGCCTGAAGGCAAGCAATTGCAAGATCAGCAATGGGCAGAAAGGCTGTGTGTGGGCGATCGACACGGCCCAGGTCGCCCTCGTGGACTGCGAGTTCCTGGGGGGCGGTCCCAAGTTTCCTGCGATTGTCGCGGCATCGAAGGCGCGCGTCACGGTTCATGGCGGCCGCATCGCCGATACCAACTCCAACGGCCTGTGGTTGCGCGATGAAAGCGTGACCGAAGTCGTGGGGACGACCATCGAGTACACCCAGGCGGCCAACGCCGAGACCGAGGACAGCGCGCAGTTGAAGCTGGTCGACTGTACTCTGAGCGGCGGAAAATCTTACGCGCTGCAGGCCGAAGGCCGGTCGCGGATACAGGCGACCCGCTGCCGCATCCATGGCCATGCAAAAGGCCGCATGGTGCGCGATCCGGAAGCGGCGATTGACCTGCAGGGCTGCAGTCTGCGCGATGATGTCGCCCTGGCGCTGGCGCTCGCCGAACTCAATTCACTGGAGGGGCTTGCCACCGTCAAGTCCGAGGTAAGCAAACTGATCGACCTGGTAGAGGCGGAGCGCCGGCGTGCCGAGGCTGGAGTGGCAGGCAGCACGATTGCCTTGAACCTCGTTTTTACTGGTAATCCAGGGACTGGGAAGACAACGGTGGCACGCCTGGTGGGCAAGGTATTCTCGGCGCTGGGCCTGCTAAAGCAGGGACAACTCGTCGAGACCGATCGCAGCGGCCTGGTTGGCGAGCACATCGGACAGACGGCGCCGAAAACTCGGAAGGTGATCGATTCGGCCATGAACGGCGTGTTGTTCATCGATGAAGCCTATACCTTGTATGTGCCGGACTCCACGCGCGACTTTGGTCCCGAGGCGATCACCACGCTGATGAAGGAGATGGAAGACCGGCGTGGAGCGATGGCGGTAATCGTGGCAGGATACGAGAGGGAGATGAACAGCTTCTTCGATGCGAATCCGGGCATGCGCTCGCGATTCAACCGCTATGTTCACTTTCCGGATTACGACGCTGTCGAGTTGACGCGCGTCTTTTCCGCGCTGGCGGCGACGCGTCAATTTACACTGACCCCGGATGCACAGACCCGTGCAGGACATGTCTTTGAGCAAATGGTACGAACCAAGGGCAAGCATTTTGGTAACGCGCGTGACGTGCGAAGCTACCTGGACAACGCGATCGAGCGCCAAGCGCGTCGTCTGCGAGAGCAGACCCAGGCCGATCCGCTCGTCCTGGAAGTCGACGACTTGCCGCCGTTAGGCCGCGCCGAAGAGCTCGACTTCAATGCCTTGCTGGCCAAGCTTGACGCCCTGACGGGGCTTCGATCGGTGAAGGCGGAAATCCGCAAGCTGGCGAGCCTGGTGCGGGCGCAGGAGCGGCGCCGCGAAGCCGGGATGGCCTCCACGCCCGTGTCGCTGCATCTGGTATTTGCGGGGAGCCCCGGTACAGGCAAGACAACGGTCGCGCGCCTGGTCGGTGAATTGTACGCCGCCCTCGGCCTGCTGGAGAAAGGGCACGTCGTGGAAGTGCAGCGTTCCGACCTGGTTGCGGGATACATCGGTCAAACCGCCGCGCGCACGAAGGCCAAGATCGAAGAAGCATATGGAGGCGTGCTTTTCATCGATGAAGCCTACACGCTCGTCAACGGCAATGAGCGCGACTTCGGTACGGAGGCGATCGATACCTTGTTGAAGGAAATGGAGGACAATCGCAATCGTCTCGCGGTGATTGTTGCAGGCTATACCGGCAGGATGAAGGAATTTATCGGCTCTAATCCAGGTCTGGCTTCCCGTTTCACCCGGTACGTCGAGTTCGAGGATTACTCGGCCGAAGAACTTGCGCAAATCTTCAGGACATTCGCAAGCACCCACGGTTTCGAGCTCAGTACCGAGGCACAAGCACGGGTAGAGCGGGCGATCGACGATTTGCTCATGCTTGCTGACCCGCACTTCGGCAATGCGAGGGTGATGCGGACGCTGTTCGAGGCCGCCGTCGAGCAACAGGCGGTTCGGATCGGCGAGGACGCACTCGCGCCGGTAAATGCGATTGAACCCACCGATATCGAACTTGCATCCATGGCCTAGATACCGTAGCGGATTCGCGCAGACGGGACGTGATCCAGGATCCTGGCGCCGGCCTGTCGTCCCGCGCGGGTCAAGCTGCCCGGGTCGTGCTAGCATGGGACACGCCAAAGGCCGACAGGCCTGAGGAGCGCTGGTTCGAATGGACCGAAGCTCATGGGATAAGACGATTCGCCGAAGTCCCGGGTGGACGGCGGAGCCCCGGTGGATGCCGCCCTGCGCGGAGCCGACATTGCCGATCCTTTCGGCGATGGGTGACTTTCCCTGGGGGCAGAGGTCAAAGTCCTGACCGGCCGACTGCGCAGTACCATGTCGGTCGCTACGGCGACAATGCGCAGCGGCTACCGAGACACACGGCATGCGCCCTGCGCTTGCCGGGCCCTTCGACGCAAACGCGAACAGCCGGATGACTGCGGAGGAAATGTGGCAAACCGTGTCCTCGTTATCTCAGCCCGGCCGGACGATGTCCGCGCCCTCAAGCATGCCTTGGGCAATGCATCCGACGGCCCATTCTTCGTCGAGGATGCATCGACCCTGGCACAGGGCCTGGCGCGCATCCACCGCGGCGGGATCGATGCAATCCTGTTGGACATGATGCTGCCTGACAGCCGCGGCATGTCATCGTTCGACCAGGTTCACCAGCTTGCGCGCCACACGCCGATCATGACCTTGTGCGGGGTCGAAGAGGAAACGTCTGCGCGGGAGGCGGTCCAGCGCGGCGCACAAGGCTGGCTGTCGAGGGGATACTTCGACAATAGCCTGGTGCCGCAGTCCCTGCGCAGCGTCATCGAACGCATGAAGGTGGAGCAGGGCTTGTACATTGCCCAGGCACGTGCGCAGATCACGCTGAATTCGATCGGCGATGCCGTCATTTCGGTCGACATGCATGGGCGAGTCGACTATCTGAATGTCGCCGCCGAAGAGATGACCGGGTGGACCCGTGACGATGCCGGCGGACGGCCGGTCGCGGAAGTACTCGTCATCGTCGAGGGCGGCACCGGCAATCCGGTCACCAATCCAGTCGAGCACGTGCTGCGAAGCGGCCAGGTCCAGGCCCTGACGGGAGAAGTCATCCTGGTCGATCGTCATGGCAGGAGAAGGACGATCGCGGATTCGGCTGCACCCATTTTCGACTGGGATGGGCAACTCGTCGGTGCGGTCATGGTGTTCAGGGACATTTCCGATACTGTCGCGCTGACGTCGAAGATGCAGCACCTGGCGCAGCACGATTTCCTGACCAACCTGCCCAACCGGGTGCTCCTGAATGACCGTATCACGCAGGTCATCGCATCGGCCAGGCGCAGCGATACGAGTCCGGCGCTGCTCTTCCTCGACCTGGACAAGTTCAAGCACATCAACGACTCCCTGGGACATGCCGTCGGCGACCAGTTACTGCAAGCCGTCGCGCAGCGCCTGCTCGACTGTGTTCGCACATCCGACACCGTCAGTCGCCACGGAGGCGATGAGTTCGTAGTCCTCCTTGCCGACGAGCGGCGGCCGCAGGATGCGGCGCTGGCGGCTGAAAAAATCCTGATTGCCTTGTCGGCGCCTTTTCTGATCGAAGGGCAGGAACTGCATACCTCGACAAGTATCGGCATCAGCGTATTCCCGCTCGACGGCCCCGACGCCGCGACCCTGATCAAGAATGCCGATACCGCCATGTACCATGCCAAGGAGCGCGGGCGCAATAACTACCAATTTTTTCGCCATGACATGAATGCGCGCGCCGTTGAGCGCCAGTTGATTGAAAGTAATCTGCGCAAGGCACTCGAACGGCAAGAGTTCGCACTCCATTACCAGCCCAAGCTGGACCTGGAAAGCGGCAAGATCACTGGTGTCGAAGCATTGCTCCGCTGGGAGCACCCGGAATGGGGAATGACCTTGCCGGAGCGCTTTATCCGCATCGCGGAGGAGTGTGGCCTGATTGTTCCGATCGGACGATGGGTGTTGCAGGAAGCCTGCGAGCAGGCGGTGCGCTGGCGGGATAGCGGCCTGTCGCGGGTGTCGATCGCGGTGAACGTGTCTGCCTTCGAGTTCCGTCACCGTGATTTTTTCGACCATGCGCTGACCGTTCTCGCGTCGAGCGGCGTCGATCCGGCCTGCCTGCAGCTGGAACTGACCGAGAGCGTACTGATGCGCGACGTCGCCGCCAGCGCGGCATTGCTGGCCAAGTTCAAGGAAATGGGTGTGGAGATTGCCGTGGATGACTTCGGCACCGGCTATTCCAGCCTGAGTTATCTGAATCAATTTCCGATCGATGTGCTCAAGATCGACCAGTCCTTTGTCAGGGCGATCGATGGGCTGTCGGAAAGCAATGGCGCAATCGTGAGCGCCGTGATCGGCATGGGACGGAGCCTGCACCAGCGTGTCATTGCGGAGGGCATCGAAGACGCGACGCAACTCTCGTTTCTCAAGCTGCACGGATGCTGCGAGGGACAGGGTTACTTCTTCAGCCAGCCCGTCGAAGCCGCCCGGATGGGGGCCATGCTGCATGCCGACGCTTGACCGGCACCGGGCATAGAAGAGAGAAATTTTTACACTCTTTCTCCTGAACGCCGGACGATGAAGCGCATAGTGTCACGAGCTTGGCCAGCCACCGCGTTTATCTGCGCTGGAACAAGCCCAATCCAGTTTCCGCCGTGGTCCACGACTCCCTGTCATTCGGGAACATGGCGCATGACTGCCAGCCCACCTCGACCATGCGGAGGATGCGATGCAAGCAGTTCTGCAGTTTCCAAGCAAGATATTTATCCAGTGGGGAGCGATTGCACAAGAGATCGTTCCTTACCTGGCGCAACGCGGCGTCAAGAGGGAAGAGATCCGCGCCGTCGTCGAGCGGCTCAGGGCCAGGTGGGAGCAACTGGACCCGGCGCCGTCCGGCCAGGGTACGGAAAGCGAAACGTCCGATGCACCTGAAACAGCACAAGTACCCGGGAGCCTGGAGGAGGGCGCCATGTACATTTCGCGGCACTGGCGGTCGCAGCCGGCCAGAACCTTGATCGAGTCTGCAATGGCCGATTACCAGCGTCATACCCGGAGTTGACCGGGCAAATCAGGGCAGCGCAGGGTGGTTTCGGTCGACGTCGTCTGATCGACGCTGCATTCCTCGCTTAATAGGGAATCGGGCACATGTATTACGGCGAACGCTTCAACAGCATTTCCCATGCCGTGGGCACTGTCCTTGCAGCTTGCGGCGGTGCGCTCCTGATCGGCGTCGCCGCGCGCAGCGGCGACCCGTGGAAGATCGTGAGTTGCAGCGTCTATGCGGCCATGCTGCTGATCCTGTACCTGACATCCACCCTCTACCATAGCCTGCGCGGTGCGGCCAAGAGCGTGCTGCGGAAGATGGACCATTGCGCCATCTATCTCCTCATCGCAGGAACCTATACGCCGTTTACCTTGGTGACACTGCGCGGAAACATCGGTTGGACGCTGTTCGGCGTCGTATGGACGCTGGCGCTGCTCGGTATCCTCCAGGAGCTTTGGTACGCAAAGCGGGCACGCGTGCTGTCGCTCGTCATCTACCTGGTGATGGGCTGGCTCGCCATCGTCTGTACCGGACCCTTGATCGATGCGTTTGGTCGCGCCGGCTTTGCCTGGCTGGCTGGGGGCGGACTGTTCTATACGGTCGGTGTCGTGTTCTACGCCACCGAGCACAAGCTGCGTCATGGCCACGGGATCTGGCATCTGTTCGTCGTGGCCGGCAGTATTTGCCACTACATGGCCGTCCTGCTCCATGTTGCCTGAGACTGGACCGCAAGCCTCGCACGCAAGGACCCGGATCGCCGGTCTCGCCGCCGCGCTGAACATGTGCCGTTCCGCCCCAATGAACTTCATCGTGCCGGTGCCCGTCCAACGGGACATGCCGGCACCAGTGCTTCGAAGGTCGCGACGCCCTCCGTGTTCCCGTGACCATGTACCGAGGCGCATTGAATGCGCCTGAGCATGACCTTCCGGAGATTGCCATGTATAAGCGAATCCTCCTGCCCACCGACGGATCGAACGCCTCGCAGCGCGCCATCCTGTCCGGCATCGATTTTGCCAAGTCCATCGGAGCCGAAGTGGTCGCCATGACCGGTACGCCCGAATTCCACACCTTCACGGCCGACAGCGAGATGCTGGAGCAGACCCCGGAGCAGTATGCCGATGCGAGCAGGGTGCGCGGGCAGCGCCTGCTCGGCGAGGTGCTGGCGGTCGCGCGCGACGCCGGTGTTCCCTGTACCGGCGTGCAGGTAGTATCCGACGAAGCATACGAGTCCATCATCCGCAGCGCGCGCGAGCACATGTGCGACCTGATCGTCATGGCTTCGCATGGCCGCAAGGGGGTGAAGGCTCTGCTGCTGGGCAGCGAAACCCAGAAAGTCCTTGTCCACAGCGCGATTCCCGTCCTGGTGCTGCGCTAGACAGCCAGGCAAAGGAGATAGACCATGTACCGACGCATCCTGGTGCCTACCGACGGCTCACCCCTTTCCGAAGCTGCGGTCGATGCCGCCATCGACTTCGCACAGGTGCGGGGCAGCGAGATCGTCGCGCTCGGCGTCGCCGTGCCCGAGCCCTCCTTCCAGTCGCTCGAGGGCGCGATGGCTTACGACCCGGGCCTGCAGGTCGACGTGCTGCTCGACCATGCGCAGAAACACGTCGACGCGATTGCCGCGCGCGCACAGAAGGCCGGTCTGCCCTGCACCCCCGTCACCTACAGTGCGCTGGATGCGGCCGAGGCGATCGTCGAGACCGCGCGCCAGCACCATTGTGATCTGATCATCATGGGTTCGCACGGGCGCCGTGGGCTGAGCCGCCTGCTGGCCGGCAGCGTCACGCAGGCTGTCCTGGCACATGCGCCGGCGCCGGTGATGGTGCTGCGGCCTGCCGCGCATGAGGAGGGATCATAGACGGGGGCACATTCCCGGCCGCCGGACTTACCTGAACGACTATGCCTGTGTAGCGGGGCAATGGTCGCACGCGTCCGGAAATTCCTCACCGAAAGGTTGGGGCGTTAGGCCGGCTCGTTCAGGATTTGGCTTATCTCCAAAAAAGTAACTAACCCACGAGTGAATCACGAAAACAGCAATTCCTCAACGTTAACGACTACGGACAAACCAACGCTGTACTACCAGGCATCCAGGAAAGCCGGGGGCGGGTTGGCATGGCTGCCTGGGCGCGAGCCATGGCTCAGCGCAATTCCCCGAATGACGAAACTGCGCATTTCTGGCAGAGATCGTCCTTGCGCCCAAACCCGTGCTCGGTGCGGGAATGGTCGCGGTGATCGAATGCGCCGTCCGGCGGCGAACTGCGGCAAGCTTCCTAAAGTGCGTGATTTGCTATGATGGCCGGTTTGACACATCGACAAGCATGCATTCACAGGCACGCTTTTTCTTGAACACCTCATTACACGCTGCCTCCTGCAATGATTCCATTCACCTTCAACGACATCGAGGTAGGCGCGCGCCTGGTCGAGGCCCTGGCACGTCAGGCGGCGCACCTGCGCGGCATGCCGATCACCTACGGCGACCTGCTTACCTTGGCGCGTTCCCTGCATCCGAAGGACGAGGTGCTCGGCCGGGCGGTACCGGTAGGCCTCGGTCCCAAGCTGCAGTTCGTGCAAGGCTTTTGCCTGGTGCACGGCTATCCCAACCTGGCATGCCTTGCGGTGAACAGGGAAACCTTGCGTCCGGCGCCCGGGTACCAGGGCGACTGGGAGGCCGACCGGCGCGCCGTCGCCGGCTTCGACTGGAGCGTAGCCGATGCGCGCCTGCCGGCGTATGTGGACGCGATGCGCGCCGGGGTGCCGGCACGCTTCAAGCCGCGCAAGGAACGGCCGGCCGACGTCGCCTGGTACGCCTATTTCTGCTCGCACCGGGCAGCCTGCGGGAATCTCTTGCCGGAGGACAAGCAGGAGATCATCAACCAGATGATGGCCGGACTGGACCCGGAGACTGCGCTCGGGCGCGTGCTGGCAGCGAAGCACGACTTCGGCAACGCTTCCTGACGCGAGGCCTGGAGGGTGGGGAGGGATCATTGACCTGCTGCGCACGGACAAGCATTGAGGCTTGGTAACCGTCTTCAGCTGGATCGGCCCGCAGAGCCGCGACAGCCTGGCACCTCACGATTTCGTGCCGCAGCCTGTGCGAGCGTTTTCCCGACCTGCAGGCGGGCGCCCTGATCGCCGCCTGCCGAGAGAGTCGACGATCGCAGACTGGAGCGCCTCCGCAAGCGAATTGCAGGGGCTTGCAAGTCGCTTTAGGCTTTGCTATAGTTCGCGTCCGCTTCGGGAGTGACCGAAATGCTCAACAAAATCAAATGGTTAAGTTGACAAGGTCCGCAAAAATTTTTGCGACGAAGTGGAAGAGGGGGTTGACGATGATCAGGAAACGCTGCATAATCTCATTCCTCTGCTGCTGACGAACACAACGCTTCGCACGGTGCAGCAAGGTAGTACAGAACACTGGTTCTTTAACAATCAACAGTCGATAAGTGTGGGCGTTTGATGAAGGTGCCGCTGGCTTCGGTCAGTGATTACTTAAATTATCAAATGTTCACAAAAGTATTAACGTTGCTCAGCAATGAGCGACGGTCAGTATCTTGAGTGAGCGACTCCTGAGAAATCAGGATGGCAGCAATGCCAACAAACAGAGATTGAACTGAAGAGTTTGATCCTGGCTCAGATTGAACGCTGGCGGCATGCTTTACACATGCAAGTCGAACGGCAGCGCGGGGCAACCTGGCGGCGAGTGGCGAACGGGTGAGTAATATATCGGAACGTACCCAGAAGTGGGGGATAACGTAGCGAAAGTTACGCTAATACCGCATACGATCTACGGATGAAAGTGGGGGACCTTCGGGCCTCATGCTTGTGGAGCGGCCGATATCTGATTAGCTAGTTGGTAGGGTAAAGGCCTACCAAGGCGACGATCAGTAGCTGGTCTGAGAGGACGACCAGCCACACTGGGACTGAGACACGGCCCAGACTCCTACGGGAGGCAGCAGTGGGGAATTTTGGACAATGGGCGCAAGCCTGATCCAGCAATGCCGCGTGAGTGAAGAAGGCCTTCGGGTTGTAAAGCTCTTTTGTCAGGGAAGAAACGGCCGAGGCTAATACCTTTGGCTAATGACGGTACCTGAAGAATAAGCACCGGCTAACTACGTGCCAGCAGCCGCGGTAATACGTAGGGTGCAAGCGTTAATCGGAATTACTGGGCGTAAAGCGTGCGCAGGCGGTTTTGTAAGTCTGACGTGAAAGCCCCGGGCTCAACCTGGGAATTGCGTTGGAGACTGCAAGGCTTGAATCTGGCAGAGGGGGGTAGAATTCCACGTGTAGCAGTGAAATGCGTAGAGATGTGGAGGAACACCGATGGCGAAGGCAGCCCCCTGGGTCAAGATTGACGCTCATGCACGAAAGCGTGGGGAGCAAACAGGATTAGATACCCTGGTAGTCCACGCCCTAAACGATGTCTACTAGTTGTCGGGTTTTAATTAACTTGGTAACGCAGCTAACGCGTGAAGTAGACCGCCTGGGGAGTACGGTCGCAAGATTAAAACTCAAAGGAATTGACGGGGACCCGCACAAGCGGTGGATGATGTGGATTAATTCGATGCAACGCGAAAAACCTTACCTACCCTTGACATGGAAGGAATCCCGGAGAGATCTGGGAGTGCCCGAAAGGGAACCTTCACACAGGTGCTGCATGGCTGTCGTCAGCTCGTGTCGTGAGATGTTGGGTTAAGTCCCGCAACGAGCGCAACCCTTGTCATTAGTTGCTACGCAAGAGCACTCTAATGAGACTGCCGGTGACAAACCGGAGGAAGGTGGGGATGACGTCAAGTCCTCATGGCCCTTATGGGTAGGGCTTCACACGTCATACAATGGTACATACAGAGGGCCGCCAACCCGCGAGGGGGAGCTAATCCCAGAAAGTGTATCGTAGTCCGGATTGTAGTCTGCAACTCGACT
>NZ_JPXI01000003.1 GCF_000740675.1 Massilia sp. BSC265
TAATAGTGCAATGGCATAAGCGTGCTTAACTGCGAGACCGACAAGTCGAGCAGGTACGAAAGTAGGACATAGTGATCCGGTGGTTCTGTATGGAAGGGCCATCGCTCAACGGATAAAAGGTACTCTGGGGATAACAGGCTGATTCCTCCCAAGAGTTCATATCGACGGGGGAGTTTGGCACCTCGATGTCGGCTCATCACATCCTGGGGCTGTAGCCGGTCCCAAGGGTCTGGCTGTTCGCCCTTTAAAGTGGTACGTGACCTGGGTTTAAAACGTCGTGAGACAGTTTGGTCCCTATCTGCCGTGGGCGTTGGAAATTTGAAGGGGGCTGCTCCTAGTACGAGAGGACCGGAGTGGACGAACCTCTGGTGTACCGGTTGTCACGCCAGTGGCATTGCCGGGTAGCTAAGTTCGGAAGAGATAACCGCTGAAAGCATCTAAGCGGGAAACTTGCCTTGAGATGAGATTTCCCGGAGCCTTGAGCTCCTTGAAGGGTCGTTCGAGACCAGGACGTTGATAGGCTGGGTGTGGAAGTGCAGTAATGCATTAAGCTAACCAGTACTAATTGCCCGTACGGCTTGTCCCTATAACCTTGGTAGGCTATAGACAAGTCAGGAATACAGCTGCAGTTTGTTGATACTGCTACCCCAAGAATAAAAAAAACGATACTTCTTCCCGGATTGTGAGTTTTTTACCGATCGGTAAAAGCTCAGACAAGTCAAAGCCTGATGACCATAGCAAGTCGGTCCCACCCCTTCCCATCCCGAACAGGACCGTGAAACGACTTTGCGCCGATGATAGTGCTGCAACCAGTGTGAAAGTAGGTTATCGTCAGGCTAGTTATAAAGCAAAGCCCGCTCAGTATCGACTGAGCGGGCTTTTTGCGTTCAGATTCGCATCGTAAATCTTCACTGCGCCGTGTTCGGGCAATCACCAATCCTTGTGACTTCCTTTTGTCAAACCGCCCGCCTCGCAGTACAGTCATGCCTTCCATATATTCACCTTCAAGATGGACTACCATCAGCTTGTCCTACAGCGGCGATCGCATCCCGCGTGGCGCCTTCTCGCGGCGGATCACGCGCCCATGATCGCCAGCTTCCTGCACCGTAGCTTTGTTGCGCCGAACATGCGCACGATCCCGCGGCAGGAACTGGCGGCCCAGCTCGACGACCACCTGTTCCAGCTTCACGAGGCGGAAGGCCAGGGCCTGTATCCGAAAAGTGCTACGGCCTACCTGGACGATTGGGCTTCCGACGAGCGCGGTTGGCTTCGAAAATACTATCCGCCGGGCCAGGATGAACCCCACTATGACTTGACTTCGCCCGCCGAGCACGCGATCGAGTGGCTGGACAGCCTTGGCCAGCGCGCCTTCATCGGTACCGAGTCTCGCCTCATGACCGTGTTTGACCTGCTCAAGCAGATTGTCGATGGGACGGAACTCAATCCGCGCACTCGCATTGAAGAATTGCAAAGGCGTAAGGCCGAGATCGATGCCGAGGTCGCCAAGATCAGGGAGGGACGCCTTGATCTGATGGAACCCACCCAGGTGCGCGAACGCTTCCTGCAGATGACAGCAACTGCACGCGAGCTGCTCTCCGACTTCCGTGCCCTGGACCAGAATTTCCGCGCACTGGACCGGAACGTACGCGAGCAAATCGCGACCTGGGACGGCGGCAAGGGTGAGTTGCTGCAGCAAGTGTTCGGCTGGCGTGACCTGATCGCCGATTCTGACGAGGGTCGAAGTTTCCGCGCGTTCTGGAACCTCCTGATGTCGCCGTCCCGTCAGGATGAACTCAGCCGGTTACTGGAGCGTGTCATGCAGCTCGGACCAATTCGCGAGCTGGAGCCGGATGGGCGCATCAGGCGTATCCACTACGACTGGCTCGAGGCCGGCGAGGTCACGCAGCGCACCGTCGCCCGCCTGTCCGCCCAGTTGCGCCGCTACCTGGACGACCAGGCCTGGCTCGAGAACCGCCGTATCATGGAACTGATCCGCAATGTAGAGCAGAAAGCCCTCGCCTTGCGGGGGCAGGTGCCGGACCGGGCATTCGCCGAGGTCGATGAGCCAGCTCCCGAGCTCGGCTTGCCGATGGAGCGCCTGTTGTACACGCCGGCATTCAAGGCCGACATTCGCAATCTCACCATGGAAGACGCCGAGGTGGACATCGTCACCGACGCCTTGTACGAACAGGTGCATGTGGACCAGGCGCGCTTGCTCGCGAATATCCGGCGCGCCCTGCAGACACGCGCTCAGGTATCGCTCGCCATGCTCGTCGAGGAGCGTCCGATCGAGCAGGGACTGGCCGAGCTCGCCACCTACCTGAAGCTTGCCACCCAGGAGGTCTCGGCCGTCATCGATGACGAGCGCACTGAATTGGTCCACTGGACCGACGGCGCCGGGCGCCAGCGACGGGCATCGCTGCCACTGGTAATTTTCACGCTACGCGAGCACACGACCGATGAATGACGACGACCGCTTCGGCCCCCTGCTGGTAAACCTGTTCCAGGGGGTGCTGTACCGCGAGCAGGCCGCCGCGCCCTGGCAAGCCCTGCTCGACCTGCAGGCGCGGGTACGCGACTACTGTGCAGTGATCGGTCTCGACCTGATTCTCGATGAGGCGGAAGGCTATGCCTACCTGCGCCAGCGTCCTCGATCGCCGGACGAAGCCGAGCTCCCGCGCCTGATCCAGCGGCGTCCCCTCAGCTTTCCAGTGAGCCTGATCCTGGTCCTGTTGCGAAAAAAGCTGGCCGAATTCGATGCCACCGGCGGCGACACCCAGCTGGTGGTCAGCCGCGAGGACATCGCCGAGCAGATGCGGCTTTTCCTGCCTGATACCGCGAACGAGGCGCGTCTCCTGGACCGCATGGAAACCCACCTGAACAAGGTCGTCGAACTCGGATTCCTGCGCCGCTTGCGCGGCCAGGAAGCGCAATATGAAGTACGCCGTATTTTGAAGGCCTTTGTCGATGCCCAATGGCTGGATGACTTTGGTAAACGCCTTGACGCCTACGCCAGCCACGCCGCATCTGCCATCGGGGAGGAGAATGCATGAACGCGCCATCGGAATTCGATCCGCCTGCGCAGCCATTCCAGCAAGGGATCGACCTGGCGAATGACGGCAATGCCGTGCCGGGCGCCGATTCCGACGCACATCCGGCTGCCAATCCGGACGCTGCGCCCCCCGCACAGCCGCACCGTCCCGAACGTATCGGATTTCGCTTGCACCGCTTCGAGGTGTACAACTGGGGTACCTTCCACCAGCGCGTCTGGCGCATGCAACCTGATGGCGACAACATGCTGCTGACCGGGGATATCGGTTCGGGAAAGTCGACCCTGGTCGATGCCTTGACGACCTTGCTGGTTCCGGCTCAGAAGATATCGTACAACAAGGCGGCCGGCGCCGATGCGCGCGAGCGCAGCCTGCGCACCTATGTCCTCGGCCATTACAAGTCCGAGCGGGGCGACACCGGCATGACGGCGCGCGCCGTTCCGCTGCGCGACCACCACAGCTACTCCGTCCTGCTGGCGGAGTTCCACAACGAGGGATTCGATCAGACGGTCACGCTGGCCCAAGTGTTCTGGCTGAAGGATCCGCGTGGCCAGCCGGAGCGTTTTTACGTGGTGTCCGACGCCAGCCTGTCGCTTGCGGAGCATTTCGCGGGTTTCGGCACCGATATCGCCCAGCTGCGCAAACGCCTGCGCGGCATGGCGGGCACCACCTTGTTCGACAGCTTCCCGCCCTACGGCGCCGAGTTCCGGCGCCGCCTCGGTATCGCTTCCGAGCAGGCAATGGATCTGTTCCACCAGACCGTCTCCATGAAATCGGTCGGCAACCTGACCGAGTTCGTGCGCGAGCACATGCTCGAGCCGTTCCCGGTCCAGCCGCGCATCGAGGCCTTGATCGGCCACTTCGACGATCTGAATCGCGCCCACGAGGCGGTGCTGAAGGCGCAGGCACAGATCGACGCGCTGCAGCCGCTGAGCGCCGACTGCGATCGCCATGCGGAGCTGGTGCGCAATGTCGACGAACTGCGCAGCTGCCGCGACGCCTTGCGTCCGTGGTTCGCCGGACTCAAGGCGGATTTGCTGGACAAGCGGATCGCGCATCTCGAAGCGGACGAGGAGCGGGCCGTGGTGAAGCTCGCGCAGCTGTCCGAACTGCGGCGCACCCAGCGCCAGACCCGCGATGAACTCGGTGCGGCGATTTCGGCCAACGGTGGCAACCGCATCGAGCAGATCAGGAGCGAGATCATCAGGCTCGACCACGCACGGGAGGAGAAGGCCAGGCGCGCCGACCAGTACGAGCTGATCGCGCGCGCGCTCGGCGTGCCTGGCGCCTCCGACGCGGACACTTTCCATGCGAATCGGCGCGCAATCGCGCAAGGACAGGCCGACTGTGTCGCCGAGCGCGACGAGCGCAGCAATCGCCTGACCGAAGCCGGCGTGACCGTGCGCGAACTGAGGCGCCTGCACGGAGAGCTGACCGGCGAACTCGAATCGCTGCGCCAGCGCCGGTCGAACATCCCGCGCCAGGTGCTGGCCGTGCGCGAAGCGCTGTGCGAGGCCCTGGCCATCCCTGTCGACAAACTGCCCTTCGCCGGCGAACTGCTCCAGGTCCGCGAGGAGGAACGGGCCTGGGAGGGAGCGGCGGAACGCCTGCTGCATGCCTTCGGTGTGTCCCTGCTGGTGCCCGAGGCGTATTACGCGCAGATCGCCGCATGGGCCGACCGCACCCACCTGGGCGCGCGGCTGGTGTATTACCGGGTGCGGCAGACCGTGGCAAGCGAACGGCAAACGACGCATCCCCAGTCACTGGCGCGCAAGCTGGCCATCCAGCCGGATTCGACGTTCTACGCCTGGATCGAAGCGGAGCTGGCGCGGCGCTATGACTACGCCTGCTGCGAGGGCATGGACCAGTTCCGCCGCGAGCAAAAGGCGATCACCCGCAATGGCCAGGTGAAGTCGGGCGGCGAACGGCACGAGAAGGACGACCGCTACCCGATCGACGATCGCACCCGTTATGTGCTCGGCTGGAACAATGAAGCCAAGATCGCGGCACTCGCCAAGCGGGAGCGCGACCTGGCCACGCGCATTCACGCGCACGCCCACCAGATTCACTCGCTCAAGAGCGAAGTCGAGGAGTGGAACAAGCTGCACGGTATGTGGCAGCAGCTGGCCTTGTACACGGACTTTGCCGAGCTGGACTGGAAACCGCTGGTGACGGAAATCGACCGGCTGCAGCGCGAACAACAGGCGCTGGCAGCATCGTCCGACCTGCTGCGCACCCTGCAAACGCAGTTGCGCGCGCTCGACGCTTCACTGGCCGAGACCGACACGCAACACGCCGCCGCTGCCAGGCTGGAAGCGACGGTGGCCGAAAAGCTCAGCATCGCGCGCGGCCAGCGCGAGGAGGCCGGCGCACTCGCGCTCGCCTTCGACGAGCCCACCCGTGTTGCGCTGGAAGCGCGGCTCCTTGCCTTGCGCAGCGAGGCCCTCGGCGAGCATGCGCTGACGGTGGAATCTTGCGATAACCGCGAGCGCGACATGCGCGAGTTCCTGCAGGCGCGTATCGATGCCGAAAGCAAGAAGATCGAACGGCTGCGCGATGCGATCATCTCGGCCATGCAGGATTACGTCAATACCTGGAAGCTCGATACGCGCGAGGTCGACGTCAATATCGAAGCGGCCGGCGAATTCCGCCGCATGCTGCGGGACTTGCAGGTGGATGACCTGCCGCGCTTCGCCAGCCGCTTCAAGGAGCTGCTGAACGAGAACACCATACGCGAGATCGCCGGTTTCCAATCCCAGCTCAAGCGCGAGCGGGAAACCATCCGCGAGCGGATCGACACGATCAATGCATCGCTGCACGCGATCGACTACAACCCGAACCGCTATATTTCGCTCGAGGCCGAACCGAGCCTGGATGCCGAGTTGCGCGATTTCCAGCACGATCTGCGCAGCTGCACCGAAGGCGCCCTGACCGGATCGTCGGACGAGGAATACACCGAAACGAAATTCCTGCAGGTGCGGCGCATCATCGAACGCTTCCGCGGGCGTGAAGGCAGTGCCGAACTGGACCGGCGCTGGACACGCAAGGTGACGGACGTGCGCAACTGGTTCGTCTTCTCGGCATCCGAGCGTTGGCGTGATGACGACAGCGAGCACGATCATTATTCGGACGCGGGTGGCAAGTCCGGCGGCCAGAAGGAGAAGCTCGCCTATACGGTGCTGGCGGCGAGCCTGGCTTACCAGTTCGGCCTGGAGTGGGGCGCGGCACGATCGCGCTCGTTCCGCTTCGTCGTCATCGACGAAGCCTTCGGCCGCGGCTCCGACGAGTCGGCGCGCTACGGCCTGGAGCTGTTCCGGCGCATGAACCTGCAACTGCTCATCGTCACGCCGCTCCAGAAGATCCACATCATCGAACCCTATGTCGCGGGCCTGGGTTTCGTGCACAGCGAAGAAGGGCGCCTGTCGATGCTGCGTTACCTGAGCATCGAGGAGTTCCGTACCGAGCGTGAGGCACGCGCAGGATGACAGTACAGCAGCTTTCCAAGTGGTCGGGGCCCGACGCCATCGCGGCCGGCGTCCGCCAGCTCTGGGATAGCGGAGCAATACTGCGTGCGCGGCTCGAAGGCAGCAGCATCTTCCCGCTTGAGTTGCGCCTGCGGCAGCCTGGCGGCGCCGAGATGGGGCAAGCGTTCGAAGCGGTTCGGACCTGGATCGGCGCCCTGGTGGGCATGGCTCGGGAAGCACGCGGTTTCGGCTACGAGTTGGTGTGGCGGGACATCAATCATCGCCAGCTCGGGCGCAACCGCATTCCAGTGGCTGCGCGCATTCCATCGGAGGAGGACGCCCTGCGCCTCATCGGGCGCGGTGCCGATGTGCGGCGCTTCGACCGGCTCGCAGGCATGACGCTGGACGCATTCCCCATCCTGCGACCGTGGCTGCTCAGGCAGCCGCTCAAGCCGCTTGTCTATGCCGACGCATGGGAAGCTATCCTTGCCGTCCTGCGCTGGTTCAGGGCGCAACCGCGGCCTGGGATTTATCTCCGCCAACTGGACATCGAGGGTGTCGATACCAAATTCATCGAATTGCACAAAGCTTTGGTCGCCGAGCTGCTGGATGAAATCATGCCGCCCGAGACCATCCTGGCGAACGCGAACGGCGCACGGCAGTTCGAGTCCCGGTTTGGATTGTTGATAAAGCCGACCCTGATCCGCTTTCGGCTGCTCGATCCCGATTACTACATCGGCGGGCTGTCGGACGTGAGCATTCCTGTCGCTCACTTTGCTGCACTCGAGACCGGGGTGGAGCGGATTTTCGTGACGGAAAACGAAGTGAATGCGCTGGCCTTTCCACCAGTAAGGGCCGGCATGGTCGTTTTCGGCGGGGGGTACGGGATAGATCGGCTGGCGCAGGCCGGCTGGCTGAGCAGCAGGGAGGTGATGTATTGGGGTGACATCGACACGCACGGATTCGCGATCCTGGACCGTTTCCGCTTACATGTTCCCCATGCACGATCCATCCTGATGGACCGCGCGACGCTCGATGCGCATCGCCCCCTGTGGGGCGCGGAGAATGCCGCGGCGCGTCATACAGGGGAACTCGGCCGTTTGACGGAGGACGAGCGACAACTCTTCGTCGAGCTTCGTGACAACGTCCATGCAGCGAATCTGCGCATGGAGCAGGAACGCATACCTTATGCATGGGTAGTCGACGCGATCCGCAGCGCACTGGAATCGCCGCGTTGATCGGCAGCCGTGCTTACCCGGACGAAATAAAAAGCCCCGGAATCATCGAGACCTTGCCCGGCGGATTGTTCGCCGGGTCCCCAGCTGTGCGTCACCGTGGCTCGGCAGATGGCGAGTCCCCGACCCGTCTTCATCTTGTTCGCCGTAGCCACCGGTGCTGTGCACGGCTGGGCCAACACTCGCCTCCGTATACGCTCCCCCCGATACCGGAACTTTGGGTTTGGCGAGTGCCGCCCAGTTCATAAAACTCGTGCTGTTTGTTGCAGCTGACGTGCTTCGACCATGGTGCCCAGGTCATAGTTCGATCAAACGAACATTCTTGTGACACACGCATTATCCAGCTGCAAGAATCCTCATCTGTTCGACATCTCACACATGGCAAATGCCGCAATGGTTTTCTTGCCGGACTCTTGCTATGTTGCCCAGCGCTAATTTTCCGATATAAAGCTGAGCCATATTTGCCGTCATGGATGTGCACAGCTCAAACAACTATGAAACATGAAGTACTCGATGCCAAGCACAATCCGCATCCTCACCCATGTCGAGTCGCGACGGCGTCACGCGCTCAGAACTGAGGCGCGCATGCAACATCGCCCCCCTTGCAGCGCAGGGCCAGAGTTTGTTATGATGCGCCTCCGCTTCGAGAACGCTGCAAGGTGTGACCGAAAAAGGTTAACGTAATCAAGTGGTTACGTTAGCAAGGTCGGCAGAGAAATCTGCGACGAAGTGGAAGAGGGGGTTGACGATGATCAGGAAACGCTGCATAATCTCATTCCTCTGCTGCTGACGAACACAACGCTTCGCACGGTGCAGCAAGGTAGTACAGAACACTGGTTCTTTAACAATCAACAGTCGATAAGTGTGGGCGTTTGATGAAGGTGCCGCTGGCTTCGGTCAGTGATTACTTAAATTATCAAATGTTCACAAGAAATAAACGTAAATCTTCGCAAGGAGATTTCGTCAGTATTTTGAGTGAGCGACCCGGCAGCAGTGCCGGTGACACGAGAGTGTCAACAAACAGAGATTGAACTGAAGAGTTTGATCCTGGCTCAGATTGAACGCTGGCGGCATGCTTTACACATGCAAGTCGAACGGCAGCGCGGGGCAACCTGGCGGCGAGTGGCGAACGGGTGAGTAATATATCGGAACGTACCCAGAAGTGGGGGATAACGTAGCGAAAGTTACGCTAATACCGCATACGATCTACGGATGAAAGTGGGGGACCTTCGGGCCTCATGCTTGTGGAGCGGCCGATATCTGATTAGCTAGTTGGTAGGGTAAAGGCCTACCAAGGCGACGATCAGTAGCTGGTCTGAGAGGACGACCAGCCACACTGGGACTGAGACACGGCCCAGACTCCTACGGGAGGCAGCAGTGGGGAATTTTGGACAATGGGCGCAAGCCTGATCCAGCAATGCCGCGTGAGTGAAGAAGGCCTTCGGGTTGTAAAGCTCTTTTGTCAGGGAAGAAACGGCTGAGGCTAATACCTTTGGCTAATGACGGTACCTGAAGAATAAGCACCGGCTAACTACGTGCCAGCAGCCGCGGTAATACGTAGGGGGCAAGCGTTAATCGGAATTACTGGGCGTAAAGCGTGCGCAGGCGGTTTTGTAAGTCTGACGTGAAAGCCCCGGGCTCAACCTGGGAATTGCGTTGGAGACTGCAAGGCTTGAATCTGGCAGAGGGGGGTAGAATTCCACGTGTAGCAGTGAAATGCGTAGAGATGTGGAGGAACACCGATGGCG
>NZ_JPXI01000004.1 GCF_000740675.1 Massilia sp. BSC265
ATGAGCGTCAATCTTGACCCAGGGGGCTGCCTTCGCCATCGGTGTTCCTCCACATCTCTACGCATTTCACTGCTACACGTGGAATTCTACCCCCCTCTGCCAGATTCAAGCCTTGCAGTCTCCAACGCAATTCCCAGGTTGAGCCCGGGGCTTTCACGTCAGACTTACAAAACCGCCTGCGCACGCTTTACGCCCAGTAATTCCGATTAACGCTTGCACCCTACGTATTACCGCGGCTGCTGGCACGTAGTTAGCCGGTGCTTATTCTTCAGGTACCGTCATTAGCCAAAGATATTAGCCGCAGCCGTTTCTTCCCTGACAAAAGAGCTTTACAACCCGAAGGCCTTCTTCACTCACGCGGCATTGCTGGATCAGGCTTGCGCCCATTGTCCAAAATTCCCCACTGCTGCCTCCCGTAGGAGTCTGGGCCGTGTCTCAGTCCCAGTGTGGCTGGTCGTCCTCTCAGACCAGCTACTGATCGTCGCCTTGGTAGGCCTTTACCCTACCAACTAGCTAATCAGATATCGGCCGCTCCACAAGCATGAGGCCCGAAGGTCCCCCACTTTCATCCGTAGATCGTATGCGGTATTAGCGTAACTTTCGCTACGTTATCCCCCACTTCTGGGTACGTTCCGATATATTACTCACCCGTTCGCCACTCGCCGCCAGGTTGCCCCGCGCTGCCGTTCGACTTGCATGTGTAAAGCATGCCGCCAGCGTTCAATCTGAGCCAGGATCAAACTCTTCAGTTCAATCTCTGTTTGTTGACACTTTCGTGTCACCGGCATTGCTGCCGGGTCGCTCACTCAAGATACTGACCGTCGCTCATTGCTGAGCAACGTTAATACTTTTGTGAACATTTGATAATTTAAGTAATCACTGACCGAAGCCAGCGGCACCTTCATCAAACGCCCACACTTATCGACTGTTGATTGTTAAAGAACCAGTGTTCTGTACTACCTTGCTGCACCGTGCGAAGCGTTGTGTTCGTCAGCAGCAGAGGAATGAGATTATGCAGTGTTTCGCGATCTTCGTCAAGCCGTTTTGCTTCACCGGCTTTTGTCCGCTGTCGGGGTCGAACAACTCCAACCAACAGCGAAGGGCGCGAACTATAGCAAAAGACGCCGTAGTCGGGCAATTGAAAGAACCCGTGTTGTATGCAGGTCACATATTTCTTTAGACCTAAAGCATATTGACTGCAGCACATGATCGCGACACACTACAGATAAATATTTCCCAACTGAAACTTTTGTTTGTGAAAGGAAGCTCATGCATTTCCTGCGTCACTTATCTATTCGGAAAAAACTGATGCTTAGCATGGCGGCCTGCCTGCTGGTGTTCATCGCGATTTCGACCTCGCTCAGTATCGTCTTGACCAGTGACGGTATCCGCGAGCGCGTCGTCGATCAAGAGCTCCCTGCAGTTGTCGGCGAGATCAGAAACGACATCCTGCACCGCATCTCGCTTCCCCTGGCCTCCTCTCTAGCGATTGCAAACAATTCTTTCCTCCTCTCCTGGGAGGCCGCGGGACTTCCGGAAGAAGGGACCGGGCATTGGCAGACCTATGCCCAGCGAATGAAGGCCAAGACCGGAGCCGCCGCGGTCTTCTGGGTATCGAATGCGACAGGAAAGTACTTTACCGGAGATGGCTACGATCGAACCTTGGACCGGAAGAACGCCAGCGACCAATGGTTCTACAGTTTCCTGGATTCCGACAAGGACTACGTTCTTGAACTGGACAAGAACAGCAGTTCTAACGCGATCATGTTGTTCATTAACGCGCGTTTTGATACAGGTACCGGTCAGGTCGGAGTAACCGGTCTGGGGCTGTCCGTCGAAGCAATGGCCGCAGCCGTCCGCGCCTACAAGATTGGCGCTTCGGGCTCCGTGTACCTGGCGCGGGCGGATGGCGGCATCCTTGTGCATCGGGACGCCAAACTCGCCGAGGGAAAGCACTCCCTCAAGGATCTGCCGGGTATTGATCCAGCGCTTTCTGAACAGCTGCTTGCCGGAAAAAAATACGCACACATCCGTAGCGATTCAGCCTCCGGTGCCCGCATCGTGGCATCGTCGTATATCCCCGAGCTCAACGCTTATGTGATTGCAGACGTCCCCGAAGCGGAGATTCTTGGCGCGGTCGGTCGCCCTGCCATCATCTCCGCCTTCGTAGCAGCGCTGTTGGGCGGTGGAGTTGGGCTGTTGGCCATATATTTCGTCAGCGGGGCCATCGCGGCACCGGTGCGCCGGGCATCAGAGATGCTCGGGGAAATCGCCGACGGCGACGGTGACCTCAGCCGCCGCATGAAAGTGGAGAGCGAAGACGAGATTGGGCAGTTGGCGCTTTCATTCAACCGCTTCGTGTCTTCGTTGAGTAAGACGATCGCACAGGTAAGAGAAAGCACGGCAGCTATCAGCACAGCATCGCGAGAGATCGCTGCGGGCAATCTGGATCTATCAAGCCGGACGGAAGCCCAGGCATCGAGTCTGGAGCAGACCGCTGCCGCGATGGAAGAGCTAACGTCGACCGTGCGCCAGAATGCCGAGAACGCATCTCAGGCAAACCAGCTTGTGAGCGCCGCCTCGAGCTACGCGCTCAAGGGTGGAGATGTCGTGGGGCAAGTCGTGACCACCATGGGATCGATCACCGACAGTTCGCGCAGGATCGTCGACATCATCGGCGTCATCGACAGTATCGCGTTCCAAACGAATATTCTCGCCCTGAATGCCGCGGTCGAGGCGGCACGCGCGGGCGAGCAGGGGCGTGGCTTCGCGGTGGTCGCGGCGGAAGTGCGTAACCTTGCACAACGGTCGGCCGGCGCCGCAAAGGAAATCAAACAATTGATCGGCGATTCGGTGGAGAAAGTCCAAGCCGGAAGCAAACTGGTGGACGATGCTGGCTCGACAATGCGCGATATCGTCGAATCGGTCCGGCGTGTCGCTGACTTGATGAATGAAATTGCAGCGGCCAGCCGCGAGCAGAGCGACGGCATCGGGCAGGTCAATCAGTCGGTGGCGCATATGGATGAGGCGACGCAACGCAACGCGGCGCTGGTCGAGCAGGCTGCCTCCGCCGCCGCTTCGATGCAGGACCAAGCGTCCAACCTCGAGCGTGCCCTTGCGGCATTCAAACTCGATGAAGCGCAGTCAGCTTCCGCAGCGCGTATTACTGCCGGAAAAGCAACTCGGTTGCTTTCAAACGGCCACTACGATCCCAGTGCGGACAGGAATGCAAGTATCACTCAGTAGGGTAAATCGCTGTCACCGGCCATAGCAGATCGAACTGGAAAGCGGGGCACAAACGGCGGCAGCGAAGAAGATTAGCCAAATGGGGGCGCACATATGGCCACCGCATTCACGGTCATCTACGCGATGACCGTGAATGCGGTCTTCGGCGGCCTGGCGGTCATCATCGAGCCAGTGACCAATGTGCTGCTACCGTATCCTCAATCTGCGTGGCCTCAGCTAGGCTGCGCGGCGAGGACCGTGCGTGGGCGCTATTTGATGGTCGCGCCGGAGAGGTTGAGCCAGCCTGCCCTTCATGCCGGCGTCGCGTTTGCTGTCATGTACTTTGCGACGGGATCGCTGGCCTTGGGCAGCATGCTCGCCTTGCTGGAGCCGGTTTGCATTGTGATTCTGCTTCCGTTTCACGACCGGATCTCGGATAGCTTCGCGTCGCGCCGGTCGATGGCGCTTGCTTGAAATTATCCAGGTCATTGCCTATGGGGCGGAAGAAGCGGGATTGCGGGGTTCGCAGGGAGATTGCGCGCCAGTTCAGGCAGGCGGGCCGGAAGGTCGCCGGCGTGCTGCAGCTCGACATGACGAATTACAAGGGTGCGGCCAACGACATCTACCTGATCACCGATTACACGAACAGCCAGCAGAACGCCTTCCTGGCCCAGCTGATCGGCACCTATCTGCCGGGCCTGACGATCGGCTATGACAAGTGCGGCTATGGCTGCTCGGACCACGCGAGCTGGGATGCGCAGGGCTAT
>NZ_JPXI01000005.1 GCF_000740675.1 Massilia sp. BSC265
AATCCACATCATCCACCGCTTGTGCGGGTCCCCGTCAATTCCTTTGAGTTTTAATCTTGCGACCGTACTCCCCAGGCGGTCTACTTCACGCGTTAGCTGCGTTACCAAGTTAATTAAAACCCGACAACTAGTAGACATCGTTTAGGGCGTGGACTACCAGGGTATCTACTCCTGTTTGCTCCCCACGCTTTCGTGCATGAGCGTCAATCTTGACCCAGGGGGCTGCCTTCGCCATCGGTGTTCCTCCACATCTCTACGCATTTCACTGCTACACGTGGAATTCTACCCCCCTCTGCCAGATTCAAGCCTTGCAGTCTCCAACGCAATTCCCAGGTTGAGCCCGGGGCTTTCACGTCAGACTTACAAAACCGCCTGCGCACGCTTTACGCCCAGTAATTCCGATTAACGCTTGCACCCTACGTATTACCGCGGCTGCTGGCACGTAGTTAGCCGGTGCTTATTCTTCAGGTACCGTCATTAGCCAAAGGTATTAGCCTCGGCCGTTTCTTCCCTGACAAAAGAGCTTTACAACCCGAAGGCCTTCTTCACTCACGCGGCATTGCTGGATCAGGCTTGCGCCCATTGTCCAAAATTCCCCACTGCTGCCTCCCGTAGGAGTCTGGGCCGTGTCTCAGTCCCAGTGTGGCTGGTCGTCCTCTCAGACCAGCTACTGATCGTCGCCTTGGTAGGCCTTTACCCTACCAACTAGCTAATCAGATATCGGCCGCTCCACAAGCATGAGGCCCGAAGGTCCCCCACTTTCATCCGTAGATCGTATGCGGTATTAGCGTAACTTTCGCTACGTTATCCCCCACTTCTGGGTACGTTCCGATATATTACTCACCCGTTCGCCACTCGCCGCCAGGTTGCCCCGCGCTGCCGTTCGACTTGCATGTGTAAAGCATGCCGCCAGCGTTCAATCTGAGCCAGGATCAAACTCTTCAGTTCAATCTCTGTTTGTTGACACTTTCGTGTCACCCTGATTTCTCAGGGGTCGCTCACTCAAAATACTGACGAAACCTTCTTGCGAAGATTTACGTTTATTTCTTGTGAACATTTGATAATTTAAGTAATCACTGACCGAAGCCAGCGGCACCTTCATCAAACGCCCACACTTATCGACTGTTGATTGTTAAAGAACCGTTGTTCTGTACTACCTTGCTGCACCGTGCGAAGCGTTGTGTTCGTCAGCAGCAGAGGAATGAGATTATGCAGCGTTTCCTGATCATCGTCAACCCCCTCTTCCACTTCGTCGCAGATTTGTCTGCCAACCTTGCCAACTTAACCATCTGATTTCGTTGAACTTTTTCGGTCATTGCCGAAGCGGTTGCGAACTATAGCAAACCGCTGCACCGCTCCGCAAGGCCTTCGTCGAAAATTTTTAAAGGAGCCAGTCGATCGGCAAAAACGACAGCAATTGGACACCTGCGCGCTTCCAGACTGTCGTTCCCGGCTCCTGGTGGTGACGCCTGACTTCGCCACCTGTGCGCTCGAGCCAGTACAGTTTTCCCTGCTCGTCCAGGCGAACTTCATAGGCGGTTTCGGGAATGCTTTCGTCCAAGGTCTGGTCCAGTTGCCCGGCCAGCTGCGGGCTCTCGATCACCAGCCCCATTTCGGTATTCAGGTCGATCGACCGCCGGTCCATGTTAAAGGAACCGACATACACAGCGCGGCCGTCGACACCAAACGTCTTGGCATGCAGGCTCGAAGCAGAGCTGCCGAAACGCCCCTTTCCTCGCTGGGGCAGTTCGGCTCCCCAGGTGCGGCGCAGCTCGAACACCGAAACGCCAGCGGTGATCAGCTCGCGCCGCCACTTGGCATACCCTGCGTGCACGGCCGCCACATCGGTCGCCTCCAGCGAATTGGTCAGCACGCGCACCCGCACGCCTGCACGCGCGATGTCGCCGAGCGTCTGCGCGGCATCCTTGCTGGGGACGAAATAGGGCGAAACCAGGTCGAGCTGCCGCTTCGGCTCCCCCAGCAGTTTTCGCAGGCCGACGGCCATTCGCTCGTCCGGGTCCGCCTGTCCCAGCACTTTTCCCGGGTCGTCGCTGACGAGCCGGGTGGGGCTCCACGCCAATGGCAGCCGGCCCTGCACCAGCTGCTTGACGAAGGGCGAGGTCCGGATCGCTTCCAGGTAACGCTGGGCCGCAGGCTGACCGCGCAGGGTCGCCGCGCGCTCGGCCAGTGCGCCGGGGCGCTCCGCTTCGCCGGTATCGACCAGCGTGGTGACGGGATAGGCCGATGCGCTGTTCCAGTAGCGGTCGAAATCCTGCGACACGTCGCGCACCGCCGGTCCGACCGCCAGCACGTCGAGGTCGACGAACAGCATGTCCCCCGCGACACCGAAGTACTCGTCGCCCACATTGCGTCCGCCGACGATGGTCGCCTGGCCGTCCGCCGTAAAGGACTTGTTGTGCATGCGCCGGTTCAGCCGGCTGAAGTCCGTGAGGTAGCCGAGGCCGCGCCAACGGCGCAGCGCGAAGGGGTTGAAGAGACGCACCTCGACGTTCGGTTCACGGTCGAGGGCCGCCAGGGCCGGATCGAGACCGCTCGTATTGTTATCGTCCAGCAGCAGGCGGACGCGCACGCCGCGCGTCGCGGCATCGCGCAAGGCGTCCAGCATCAGTGTACCGGTCAAATCGTCGCGCCATATATAGTACTGGACGTCGAGGCTGCGCTCCGCGCTGCGGGCGAGCAGGACGCGTGCCGCGAAGGCATCGCGGCCGTCGATCAGGGGAGTGACTCCGGATCGGCCGGGATGCGCGGCTGCCTGCGGGGCGATGGCCTGCCCCAGCCGTGTCGTGTGGGTGCCGTCCAGCGCGAAGCTGGCGACGCGCTGGCCCAGTGGGGGCAGCGCGCTGCAGCCATAGGCCGCCACGGCGACGATGACGAGCGCCACCGCTCCTCGACGCAATGCCGGGAACGATGCCGCCCTCATCGCTTACATTCCTTCGAAATTCGGCTTGCGCTTCTCGAGGAAGGCCGACATGCCTTCTTTCTGTGCAGGGGTGCCGAAGCCGGCGTGGAAGTAGCGGCGCTCGTAGCGCACGCCTTCGTTCAGCGGCATCTGGTAAGCCTGGTTGACGCAATCCTTGATCTGCATGGCTACCGAGACCGGCATCTCGGCGATACCCTGGGCAACCTTGATCGCCTCTTCCATCACGGTGTCGAGCGGGTACACCCGCGACACCAGGCCGGTGCGTTCCGCCTCGGCGGCGTCGATCATGCGGGTGGTCAGCAGCATGTCCATCGCCTTCGATTTCGAGATCGCGCGCGGCAGGCGCTGGGTGCCGCCGGCGCCCGGGGTGACGCCGACCTTGATTTCCGGCTGGCCGAACTTGGCAGACTCCGACGCGATGAGGAAGTCGCACATCATGGCCAGTTCGCAGCCGCCGCCCAGGCAATAGCCCGACACCACGCCGATCACCGGCTTGCGGATGTTCAGGATGTGTTCCCAGTTGCGGCCGATATAGTTGCCCGGATAGGTGTCCGCCGCATAGGTGTAGTTCGCCATGGCCGCGATGTCGGCGCCTGCCGCGAAGACCTTGTCGCTGCCGGTCAGGACGATGACGTTGACCGCCGGGTCGGCGTCGAACTTGACCAGTGCGTCGCCCAGTTCGTTCATCATGTTGTCGTTCAGCGCGTTCATCGCTTTCGGACGGTTCAGGCGGATCACGACGACCTTGCCGTGGTTTTCGATCAGCAGATCTGCATATTCCATGTGACTTTCCCTTGTGAGGTTAACCGGATTGCCGGGATTGTAACGTCTCGCACAGAATCAAACACGGTATGATTATTTGTTCAGCAATATTCTGTGCGAGATCACCATTCCTTCGTTTGGCACTCATCGGCTACACACCTGGCTGCAAAAACGCATTCCCGCCGATTCGGTGATGCGCAAGCCAGACTTCCGCCGATTCTGGTTCAGCAGCATCCTGGCCCACTTCGGCGCCCAGATCACGCTGCTGGCCCTGCCGATCTGCGCGGTACTGATGCTGCATGCGACCCCGGCGCAGATGGGCACCCTGGCTGCCTTCGAGTCCCTTCCCTTCCTGCTGTTCGGGCTACCCTCGGGCGTCCTGCTGGACCGCAGCCGGCGCCTGCCGGTCATCATGTGCAGCGATCTGATGGTGGCAATTGCGCTCGCCAGCGTGCCCGTGGCCTGGTGGCTCGACATGCTCACCATCCCCTGGCTGTATGCGGTCGGCTTCGTGATCGGCACCGGCCACGTGGTGGGCGGCAGCGCGGAACAGGTGTTCCTGACCTTCCTGGTGGGACGCGAGGGCCTGGTCGACGCCCAGGCGAAGTTCGCGTCCACGGAATCGGCCGCACGGGTGCTCGGCCCGGGCATGGCCGGCGGCCTGGTGCAGCTGCTGGGCGCGCCGATCGCCATCCTGTGCAACGTGGCGAGTTTCATCATTTCCTTGCTCAATCTGCGCCGCATCCGCGCACGCGAACCGCAACCGCCGCCCTCGAACTCCCATCCGCTGCGCGATATCCAGGAAGGCCTGGCTTTTGTGTGGAACCAGCCGCTGCTGCGCACCCTCGCCTGGGTCTCGGCGTGCTGGCACCTGCTGTTCTATGGCTACACCGCCCTGCACGTGATCTTCGCCACCCGCGTGCTCGGCATGACGCCGGGGACCATGGGCATGGCCAACATGCTGGGCGGCCTGGGTGTGCTGGCGGCCTCGCTGCTGGTCAAGCCACTCTCGCGGCGCTTCGGCACCGGCGGCGGCATCCTGGTCGGCCTATGCGTGTCGGCGCTCGGCTTCGCTCTGGTGCCGGCGATCCCGCCCTCGCTGTTCGGCAGCACGGCATGGACGGTGGCCGCCTACGCCATCGTGGTGTTCTGGATCGACTGCGGCGCGACATTGTTTTTCGTGCCCTACATCGCCCTGCGCCAGCGGGTGACGCCGGACGCCGTGCTGGGGCGGATGGTGGCAACCATGCGCGCCCTGACCGTGGCTGCGGCGCCAGTGGGCGCCCTGCTGGCGGGCGGGCTGGGTGAAAGCTTCGGCGTGCGCGAGGGCCTGGGCTGCATCGCGGCCGGTGCCGTGCTGCTGGCGGCCGGCGGCGTGTTCGGCACGCGCCTGAAGGACGCGAAAGAGTAAACGCTTACTGCACCGCGCGCGGCAGCAGCACCCAGATCATGCCGGGCTGCTTCATCTTGCCCGCCCGGTCCATCGCCTCCGGACCGAAGCCGTAGAAGAAGTCGGCCCGCACCGCACCGCGGATGGCGCCGCCGGTATCCTGCGCCATCATCAGGCGCTGCATCGGCACTTCGCTGCCGGCCTCGGTGGTCGCAAGGAACAGCGGCGCACCGAGCGGAATGAAGGCCGGGTCGATCGCTACCGAACGCCCCGGCGTGAGCGGCACGCCGAGCGCGCCCTTCGGACCGAGCGAGGGATCGGGCAGCTTCTCTTCACGGAAGAAGATGGTGCTGGGGTTCACGTTGAACAGCTCCTGGCGGCGCCCCGGATTGGCCGCGATCCAGGCGCGGATGCCCTGGGCGGTGGCCTGCTCGGCGGTAAGCTCGCCCTGCTCCACCAGCCAGCGGCCGATTGCCTTGTAGGGATGGCCGTTCTGGTCGGCGTAGGCCACGCGTATCGTTTCGCCGCTGTCGAGTTGCACCCGGCCCGATCCCTGCACTTCAAGGAAGAAGGCCTCGACCGGGTCGTTCACCCACAACAGCTCCTTTCCGGCCAAGGGTGCACGCGCGATCTCGGCGCGGGTGCTGTACGGGACCACGGTCTTGCCCGACAGGCGGCCGCGCAGGCGCATGCCCTTCAGCTGGGGATAGACGCTGCCCAGGTCGACTGTGAGCAAGTCGTCCGGGACCCGGTAAAGCGGCGTCTGGTAGGCCCCGCTGCGCTTGCGCGAGCCGTACAGCATCGCTTCGTAGTAGCCGGTGATCAGGCCCGTATCGGCGCCGTCGGCCGCGCGCACCAGGTTCGGCACGAACCAGGTCTCGAAGAAGCGGCGCACCGCGGCGCCATCGCTTCCGTTGGTAGCGCGGGCCGCAGCGCACACCGCTTTCCACTCAGGCTTGCTGGCCAGGCCGCGGCAGGACTGCAGCAGGGCCGGCCAGGCCTGGCGCAGGTCATCCTGTTCCCAGCCCGGCAAGGCGCTGAAGGTCGTCGGCGTCATGAGGGGAACCGGCGCCGGTAGCGGGGCCGGCGGTGCCGGCTGGGCAGGCGCGGGCTGCTCCGGCACGTAGACCGGCCCCACCGGCGGCGGCATGCGCACCGGCTCGGCGGGCTTGGCCGGCGGCTGCGGCTGCGGCGGCGTAGTCGAGCAGGCCGCCAAAAAGGCGACGAGGGCAAGCGAAGCGGTTACACTGCGGCGTGTCGAAAGCATAAGACTGAAGGACCGATATGTGGATCTTGATGGTGGAAGCCGGCGTGGCACTCTTCCTGCTCGTCTTTATCGTCTGGTGGACGATGTTCGCAGGCCGCAAGGACGTGCCGCGCGACGAGCCGGCGCACAAAGAGCGGGCCGAAAAGGGCCGCGACGCCGGGGAGCAATAATCAGTGCAGCGCCCCCGGCTGCGCCAGCACGAACTCGGGAATCGGCACTTCGAAGCGGTGGCCGTCCTCGGCCACGCAGAAGTATTCGCCTTTCATCGAGCCCTGTGGCGTTGCCGCCTGGGTGCCGCTGGTGTACTCGAACTGCTGGCCCGGCTGCAGCAGCGGCTGGTGGCCGACCACGCCCAGGCCGCTCACTTCCTGCACTGCGTTGTTGGCGTCGGTGATCACCCAGTGGCGCGAGATCAGCTGGGCGGCGATGCTGCCCGTGTTGGTAATCGTGATCGTATAGCTGAACACGTACTGGTCCCGTTCCGGGCTGGACTGTTCGGGCAGGTACTGGGTCCTGACCTTGACAGCGAATTCATAGGCGGGCATGGGGGTTCCTTGCGTGATCGTCAATATTGGTGGAAACGCCATGTGTGGCGCAAACGACAATCATACCGCGCGACGCCATTCCTGGTCGCCCCGGGCGCAGCGGGCCTGCGCTTCATCAGCGTAAAATAGCGGATTCCCTTTATTTGCACGACCGCCCATGACCACCTACCGCATCGCCCCCAGCATCCTGTCCGCCGATTTCGCCCGCCTGGGCGAGGAAGTGCGCAATGTCGTCGCCGCCGGCGCCGACATCATCCACTTCGACGTGATGGACAACCACTACGTCCCGAACCTGACCATCGGCCCGCTGGTGTGCCAGGCGATCCGTCCGCACGTGCAGGTGCCGATCGACGTGCACCTGATGGTCAAGCCGGTCGACCGCATCATCCCGGACTTCGCCAAGGCCGGCGCCGACATCATCACCTTCCACCCGGAAGCCTCGGAACACATCGACCGCACCCTGCAGCTGATCCGCGATAACGGCTGCAAGGCCGGGCTGGTGTTCAACCCGCACACCCCGCTGCACTACCTCGAACACGTGATGGACAAGATCGACATGATCCTGATCATGTCGGTGAACCCGGGTTTCGGCGGCCAGTCCTTCATCCCGCAGGCGCTCAAGAAGATTGCCATGGCGCGCCGCATGATCGACGAATCGGGCCGCGACATCATGCTCGAGGTCGATGGCGGCATCAAGGCCGAGAACATTGCCGAGGCGGCAGCCGCCGGCGCCGACACCTTCGTGGCCGGCTCGGCCATCTTCGGCAAGCCGGACTACAAGGCCGTGATCGACGCGATGCGCGGGGAACTGGCCAAAGTGGGCAAGTAATGCGCAGCGGCGCAGCGGCCGTCCGGGCCGCCATCATCGACCTGGACGGCACCATGCTCGACACGGTGCCCGACTTCGAGGCAGCCCTGAACGGCATGCGCGCCGACCTGGGCCTTGCTCCCATCACGCAGGAGACCATCAAGCCGCTGGTCGGCAAGGGTTCCGAAAAACTGGTGCGCGACGCGCTGCTGCTCGACTGGGATGCGGCGCGCGTGGACGCCGTGTTCGATGAGGCGCTAGCCGGCTACCAGCGCCACTACCTGGATATCAACGGCGACCGCAGCACGCTGTACGACGGCGTGATCGACGGCCTGCAGGCCATGCTCGACATGGGCCTGCGCCTGGTGTGCGTGACCAACAAGCCTGTTGCGTTCGCTTTGCCCCTGCTGGAGCAGAAAGGTTTGGCGCCGTATTTCGAGCATGTGTTCGGCGGCGATTCTTTTGCGAAGAAAAAGCCGGACCCGATGCCGATGCTGGGCGCCTGCGCCGCGCTGGACCTGGCGCCATCCATGGTGGTGGCGATCGGCGATTCGTCCAACGACGCGGAAAGCGCACGTGCCGCCGGTTGTTTCGTGCTCACGGTCCCATATGGTTATAACCACGGACGGCCTGTACAAGAAATTAATTCTGATGGTATAGTGGGTTCGCTGCTAGAAGCGGCAGAGCAGATATCTGCGCATAACCACACCGCAAAATAAGTTATCTATACATGTTTTTCACCAAAAAACACACTGTCAACCAGACCGGCGCCCTTGAGGCCTGGCTGTGGCGACGCTGGCAATCCTGGGCCAACTAACCCGTCCCCGATTGCTGCCGGCCGTGCTCGCGATGTGCGCCGACCTGCAGGTTTTTTGAAGTGAACCACCGCCCTTCCTCCCCTGGGCGGTCTGGAGAAAAGCATGACCGAACTCGAATTCAAATCGCTGGCCAACCAGGGCTACAACCGCATTCCCCTGATCGCGGAAGCCTTTGCCGACCTCGAAACCCCGCTCACGCTCTACCTCAAGCTGGCCCAGTCCCAGCAGACCGGCAAGAACACCTTCCTGCTGGAGTCGGTGGTCGGCGGCGAGCGCTTCGGCCGCTATTCCTTCATCGGCCTGCCCGCCTCGACGCTGATCCGCAACAGCGGCAAGCGTACCGAAGTCGTCAAGCACGGCGAAGTGGTCGAGACCCACGAAGGCAATCCGCTCGATTTCATCGAACAGTTCCAGGCGCGCTTCAAGGTCGCCCTGCGTCCCGGCATGCCACGCTTCTGCGGCGGCCTGGCCGGCTACTTCGGCTACGACACGGTGCGCCACATCGAGCGCAAGCTGGAGAACAGCTGCCCGCGCGACGAGCTGGGACTGCCGGACATCCAGCTGCTGCTGACCGAAGAACTGGCCGTGATCGACAACCTCTCGGGCAAGCTCTACCTGATCGTATACGCCGACCCGGCCCAGCCGGAAGCCTTTGCCAAGGCCCGCCAGCGGCTGAAAGACCTGCGCGTCATGCTGCGCCGGAGCGTCGATGCGCCGGTCACTTCCAGCTCGGTGCGTACCGAGGCGGTGCGCGACTTCAGCAAGGAAGACTATTTAAAAGCGGTGGCCAGGGCCCACGAATACGTGATGGCGGGCGACCTGATGCAGGTGCAGATCGGCCAGCGCATCCGCAAGCCCTACGTGGATTCGCCGCTGTCGCTGTACCGCTCGCTGCGTTCGCTGAACCCGTCGCCTTACATGTACTACTACAACTTCGGCGACATGCAGATCGTCGGCGCCTCGCCGGAGATCCTGGTGCGCAACGAAGCTTTGCAAGGTGTTGGCAATGAGGGCGGCAAGAAGGTCACGTTGCGCCCGATCGCCGGGACCCGCCCGCGCGGCGCCACCCCGGAACGCGACACCGAACTGGCGGCCGAACTGCTGTCGGACCCGAAGGAGATCGCCGAGCACGTGATGCTGATCGACCTGGCGCGCAACGACATCGGCCGCATCGCAGAGACCGGCAGCGTGAAAGTCACGGACCGGATGGTGATCGAGAAGTACTCGCACGTGCAGCACATCGTCTCCAACGTCGAAGGCAAACTGAAGGACGGCATGTCGAACCTCGACGTGCTGCGCGCCACCTTCCCGGCCGGGACGCTCACCGGTGCGCCGAAGGTGCGGGCGATGGAAGTCATCGACGAACTCGAGCCCGTCAAACGCGGCATTTACGGCGGCGCCTGCGGCTACCTCTCCTTTGGCGGCGAGATGGACGTGGCGATCGCGATCCGCACCGGTGTGATCAAGGACGGCAACCTGTACGTGCAGGCCGCGGCCGGCATCGTGGCCGACTCGATCCCCGAGATGGAATGGCAGGAAACGGAAAACAAGGCGCGCGCCGTGCTGCGCGCGGCCGAACAGGTGCAAGACGGCCTGGATGGGGAGTTCTGACATGCTGCTAATGATCGACAACTACGACTCGTTCACCTACAACATCGTCCAGTACCTGGGCGAACTGGGCGAGGACGTGCGCACCGTGCGCAACGACGAGATCACCCTGGCCGAGATCGAAAAAATGGCGCCCGAGCGCATCTGCATCTCGCCGGGCCCGAAGGCGCCGAAGGATGCCGGCATCTCGCTCGACATCCTGCGCGAATTCAAGGGCAAGCTGCCGATCCTGGGCGTGTGCCTCGGCCACCAGGCCATCGGCGAAGCCTTCGGCGGAAACGTCATCCGCGCCAAGCAGGTCATGCACGGCAAGACTTCGCTCATCGCCCACACCGGCGAAGGCGTTTTCAAGGGATTGCCTAGCCCGTTCACCGTGATCCGCTACCACTCGCTGGCGATCGAACGCGCTTCGCTGCCGGATTGCCTGGAAGTGACGGCATGGACCGACGACGGCGAAATCATGGGCGTGCGCCACAAGGAGTACGACATCGAGGGGGTGCAGTTCCATCCCGAGTCGATCCTGTCGGAACACGGCCACGCCCTGCTCAAGAATTTCCTCGCGCGCTGATGCGCTCACGCATGCGCCGCGACGGCGACGCCGTGCCAGCGCAGTAAAGCCCGCGCAGTAAAGCCCGAATTACGCTTATTGACTGGAATAGCCATGCCGATCACCCCCCAAGAAGCCCTGCTGCGCTGCATCGAACACCGCGAGATCTTCCACGACGAGATGCTGCACCTGTTCCGCCAGATCATGTCGGGCGAGATGTCGCCGACCATGGTGGCGGCGCTGACCATGGGCCTGCGCGTGAAGAAGGAAACCATCGGCGAGATCACCGCCGCCGCCCAGGTCATGCGCGAGTTCTCGACCAAGGTGCCGATGGCCGACACCACCAACCTGCTCGACATCGTCGGCACCGGCGGCGATGGCGCCCACACCTTCAACATCTCGAGCGCCGCGATGTTCGTGGCGGCCGCTGCCGGCGCGCGCGTGGCCAAGCACGGCGGACGCAGCGTGTCCTCGTCCTCGGGCAGCGCCGACCTGATCGAGTCGCTCGGCGCCCAGATCGACCTGAAACCCGAACAGATCGCCCAGTCGATCGCCCAGACCGGCATCGGCTTCATGTTCGCACCCAACCACCACGCCGCCATGAAGCACGTGGCGCCGGTGCGCCGCGAACTGGGCGTGCGCAGCATCTTCAACATCCTCGGCCCCCTGACCAACCCGGCTGGCGCACCGAACATCCTCATGGGCGTGTTCCACCCCGACCTGGTCGGCATCCAGGTGCGCGTGCTGCAGCGCCTCGGCGCCCAGCATGCGATGGTGGTGTGGGGCCGCGACAACATGGACGAGGTCTCGCTCGGCGCCGGCACCCTGGTCGGTGAACTCGTGGGCGGCGAGATCCGCGAGTACGAGATCCATCCGGAAGACTACGGCATGTCGATGATCTCGAGCCGCAACCTGAAAGTGGCCAACACCGCGGAATCGAAAGAGCGCGTGATCGAAGCGCTGCGCGGCGAGCCCGGTCCGGCGACCGACATCGTGGCCCTGAATGCCGGCACCGCCCTGTATGCGGCCGGAGTCACCGGCTCGATCGAGGAAGGCCTGGCGAAGGCGCGCGCCACGATCGCTTCCGGCGCGGCCCTGGCCAAGCTCGAGCAGTTCGTCGCCGTCACCCGCCAGCTCGGCGGCCAGGCTTGAAAGGACCGGCATGTTCGGCATCCATGACCTCCCCCTCTTCGTCATTTCCGGCCTGCTCCTCAACATCATGCCGGGCCCGGACTCGCTGCTGATCATGACCCGCAGCGCGACCCAGGGCTGGCGTGCCGGCGTCGCGGCCTCGCTCGGCATCGGCGCCGGCACCCTGGTGCACATCTTCGCCGCCGCGCTGGGACTGTCGGCGGTGCTGTCGACCTCGGCCACCGCGTTCACGGTGGTGAAGCTGGTCGGCGCGGCCTATATCCTCTACATGGCGGTGGGCCTGCTGCGTGCCCGCAAGGCCGACGGCGCTGTCGCGGCGCCGGTGCTGCCTGCCCTGCCCTACCGGAAGATCTTCGCGCAGGGTTTCCTGACCAATGTGCTCAACCCGAAGGTCGCCCTGTTCTTCCTGGCCTTCGTCCCGCAGTTCATCAGCTTCGACGCACCGAACAAGGCATTGGCCTTCATCGTCCTCGGCGCCATCTTCAACTTCAACGCCATGCTGTGGTGCTGCGCCCTCGCCCTGACCACGGCCAAGGCCAGCGAGCGCCTCAAGCTCAACCCGACCGTCTCGCTATGGCTCAACCGCGCCACCGGCGGCCTGTTCGTCTGGCTCGGCGTGAAGCTCGCACTTTCCAAACAACACTGAAGTCCCTCATGTCCGATATTCTGAACAAGATCCTGGCCGTCAAGGCCGACGAAGTCACGGCTGCGAAAAAGGCGCGCGACCTGGCCAGCCTGCGCCGCGACGTGGAAAGCGACAGAGGGGCACGCCGCGCCATCCGCGGTTTCGAGAACAGCCTGCGCAACAAGATCGCGGCAGGCCACGCCGGCATCATTGCGGAAGTGAAGAAAGCCTCGCCGTCGAAAGGCGTGCTGCGCCCGGACTTCCAGCCGGCGGCGATTGCGCAAAGCTATGCCGAGCACGGCGCAGCCTGCCTGTCGGTGCTGACCGACGTGCAGTTCTTCCAGGGTTCGGTGGACTACCTGCGCCAGGCGCGCGCGGCCTGCGCGCTGCCGGTGATCCGCAAGGACTTCATCGTCGACCACTATCAAGTGTACGAGGCACGCGACATGGGCGCCGATGCAATCCTGCTGATCGTGTCGGCCCTGGACCATGGCCTGATGGCGGAACTGGAAGCCTGCGCAATTGAGCTCGGCATGGACGTGCTGGTCGAGGTGCACGATGGCGACGAACTGACCGCGGCGCTGAAACTGAAGACGCCGCTGCTCGGCATCAACAACCGCAACCTGCGTACCTTCGAGGTGTCGCTCGATACCACCCTCGGCCTGCTGCCGCGGATCCCGGCGGAGCGCCTGGTGGTGACCGAGTCGGGCATCATGGGGCCGGCGGACGTACAGCGGATGCGCGAGGCGAACGTGCATGCCTTTTTGGTTGGGGAAGCCTTTATGCGGGCGCCGGAGCCTGGGGTCGAGCTGCAGAGATTGTTTGGCTGACATCCGCGGCTGACTAAGCTCAGCGGAACTAAGGATGAATGAACAGCGTCGAAGCTAAGCGCTCTTGAAGCGCCAACCTGCGACGTTTCATTCATCTGCCATGAACATTTCTCTTCGCAGTAAAGCGCTGCACGCGCTCGTACCCACCACGCTGCTGGCAATCCTGTGCGGATGCGCCAGTCCTCCACCTCCCGTTCCCGTCGAAGATCGAAGCTCGATTGCCACCGAGCGCGAGCCGACGGCCGCACCCGCTCCCCCACCGTCCCTCACGCTCGACGCCTACAAGGCGCACGTGGCGCGCCACATCGTGGAACGCAATGCCGACCGCACCTTCAGCGGACGCCTGCCGCCCATGCTGCCGGCGATCGTGGTCGTCAACATCACGGTGGACCGGGACGGCCAGATGACCGACGTAAGAGTGCAGCGCTCGCGCGATCCGGATGCATCCAGGGTCGCGCTGGCCTCGATGCTGCGCAGCGGGCCGCTGCCCCGCCCCCAGGGCCTGCTCGCAGCGAACAGCGGCGCGGTGACCTTCTCCGAGACCTTCCTGTTCGACCGCGACTACCGCTTCCAGCTACGCACGCTGGCCGGGCCGCAATAAAAAGAAAAAGCACGTGACCCGCACGTGCTTTTTGCATTCGATGCGCTTCAGAATGCCGACCCTTGTCCGGCATCCCGGCACGATCAGTTCGATCCGCCGGCAGCGGCCTGTGCAGGCACTATTGCATCCGCCTGCGCAGTGCCCGGCGCAGCGGCTGGGGCAAGGGCCGTCTGGCTTATCATGATCTGGAACAGGTTTGGATAGTCGTAGGCGGCGCCCGAAGCGACGTCCACGCCCGCCCATACGACTCCGCCGAAGATGATGTTACCGAAGGCCATTCCCTTGAATGGATACCGGCTTGTTTGCCGGATTCGTTGTGAAAACGACCGTTATAAGGAATGCAGTTCTGTTCAGCAACGAATATTTTAATTTGGAAAATACTCGTTGCCTGGATGATGCGGAACGTGAGCTTCCTGTCACATGATGGCAGGGCGACGGCTCGCCAAGGCCTTGAAGTCCTTACCGGCCAAGCACATTCAGCACCGCCAGGCTCATCGCCTGTGCCGCTGTCTTGATGGACGGTTCCGGCACCGGCGCATAGAAGGGCGAGTGGTTGAAGGCGATCGGCTTGCCGCCGGGGCGCTCGGCTTCAAGCACCGCCTTCGGGTCATACACGCCGGTGAAAAAGAACATCGACGGCACGCCCTCGTTGACGAACAGCGAAAAATCTTCGCTGGCGGTCATGGCCGGCATGCGCTGGGCGTTGGCGGCGCCGAAGGCATCCTTGAACACTGCTTCGGTCTTGGCCACCAAGGCTTCGCTGTTGACGATGGCGGCGCCACCGCTGATCAACTGCACATCCGGGGCCGGTGCGCCGGCCATGGCGGCCGAGGCATTGGCGACGCGGCGCACGCCGTCGAGCAGCTTGGCGCGCACGGCCGGGCTGTACGAGCGGATGGTGCCGCGCACCTGCACGTTGTCCGGAATGATGTTACCGACCGTGCCGCCCTGGATCGCGCCGATCGTCACCACGCCGAATTCCTTCGGATCTTTTTCACGGCTGACCACCGTCTGCACATCGACCACGAAGCGGGCCGCGATCATGATCGGGTCGACCGACTTGTCCGGCGCCGAGCCGTGGCCGCCGCGGCCCTTGAACACGATCTCGATCGCGTCCGAGTTGGACGACACCGGGCCGGAATTGAAGCCGACGGTACCGTACGCCAGCGGCCAGGAATGCAGGGCGAAGGCATAATCGGGCTTGGGGAAGCGCTTGAACAGGCCATCGTCCAGCATCGCCTTGGCGCCGGAGACGATCTCTTCTGCCGGCTGGGCGATGAAGATCAGCGTGCCCTTCCAGTTCGCTTTCATCTCGGAAAGAACGCGCGCCGTACCGAGCCAGCCGGCCATGTGAACGTCGTGGCCGCAGCTATGGGTCACGAAGCTCTCGCGGCCGTCGCTCACCGCCTTGGCGCGGCTGGCATAGGGCAAGCCGGTCTTTTCTTCCATCGGCAGGCCGTCCATCTCGGTTCGCACCAGCACCGTCGGGCCGGCGCCGTTCTTCAGCACGGCCACGATGCCGGTCTTGCCGACCTTTTCGGTCACCTCGAAGCCGAGCTTGCGCATCTCGGCGGCAAGCTTGCCGGCGGTGCGCACTTCCTGGAAGGCGATTTCGGGGTTGGCATGCAGGTCCTTGTAGACTGTGTCGAGCCAGGGGTACATGGCGTTGACGCGGGTCGTGATGTCGGTTTTTAGCGGGGCGGGGAGCTGGGCGGATGCGGATGCGGTGCAGAAGGACAGGACGGCGGCGGTCAGGGCGTTCTTCAAATGAGCCTCAGTGCATGTTCGGTTTGGACGCGCGGACGGCAAAGCCGTCCACCCTACAAATAACGACCTGTCAAACGCTGCTAGGACGCTTCAAGGCAGTCGACTTCTTGCCGGCGACGGCCTGCGACAGGGTGATGGTCGGCATCCGGTCGCCCTGCAGCGTCACGTCGAAGGCCATCAGCTCGTCGCGGCGGAAGGCGTGGACGGTGACCTTGTCGCCGACGCGGTAGCGCTGCAACAGCGTGTCCACGTTGGACGGATTGCCGGTGGCGCGCAGGCCGTCGATCGCAATGACGACGTCGTGCGCCGACAGGCCGGCGCGGTGCGCGGCGCCGCCTTCATGCACCTGGGTCAGCTTGGCGCCCAGCGGGTCGCGGCCGATGCCGGCGTCGAGCGAAGGCTTGCCGCCCTTGCGCTCGTCCACCAGCTTGACGCCGAAGGGCGCGTACAGCTTGGCCAGCGGCAGGTCGTCGGTGCCGCGCACCCAGCGTTCGAACTGGGTGCGCAGGCGCGTGCCGGCCACCTCGTCGAAGATCGCCTCGACCTCGGCGTCCGTCACGCCGCGGCCCGCGCCGTTGTAGAAGTCACGCCCGAAGCGCTCCCACAGCGCCAGCATCACGTCGTCGAGCGACTTGCTGCCATTCGTCTTGGCGCGGATGGTCAGGTCGAAGGCCAGGCCGATCAGGGAACCCTTGGTGTAGTAGCTGATGATCGCGTTCGGCGAGTTCTCGTCCTGGCGGTAGTACTTGCTCCAGGCGTCGAAGCTCGAATCGGCCACGCTCTGCTTGAGGCGTCCGCTGCCGCGCAGGACGCCGCCGACCGTCTTGGACAGCAGCTTGAAGTAGGTCGCTTCGCCGATGATCCCGGCGCGCACCAGCATCAGGTCGTCGTAATAGCTGGTGAAGCCTTCGAACAGCCACAGTAGCGGCGTGTAGTTCTCCACCTGCAGGTCATACGGTGCGAACACCGCCGGTTTGATGCGCTTGACGTTCCAGGTATGGAAGTACTCGTGGCTGCACAGGCCCAGGAAGCGCAGGTAGCCCTCTCCCGGTTCGGCGCTCTTCGGGTTGGCCGTGCTCGGGAGGTCGGCGCGCGCGCAGATCAGGGCGGTGGAAGCACGGTGCTCCAGGCCGCCGTAGCCGTCGCCGATGGCCATGGTCATGAAGACGTAGCGGTCCATCGGCGCGCGCTTGGTGTGCGGCTCGAAGAAGGCGATCTGCGTTTCGCAGATGGCTTTCAGGTCCGCCTGCAGGCGCGCCATGTCGAGGTTGGGCACGCGGCCGGTGATGACGATGTCGTGCGGGATGCCATGCGCCTTGAAGGTGGCCAGCTCGAAGTCGCCCATCTCGACCGGGTGGTCGATCAGTTCGTCGTAGTCGGCGGCGATATAGGTGCCGAAGCCGTATCGCTTGGCGCCCAGTTCCTTCATCGCCGTAGCGACGCGCCAGCTCTTCGCAACCGGGTCGCCGGGGCGCTGGATGTCCACCTGGTGGGGCAGAAGCTCCTGGCCGGCCACGCGCAGGAACACGCTGGTGCCATTGAAGAAGCCGTGGGTCTGGTCGAGGTGGGCGGCACGGACCGACAGGTCCCAGGCATAGACCTCGTAGTGCACGGTCAGCGGACCGCTGGTACGCCCGGCGCGCCAGGAGTGCTTGTCCAGTTTGGTCAGCAGCACGTCCTGGCCCCCGCTTTCGGCGCGGATGCGCACGATGTTGCGGGCGAACTCGCGGATCATGTAGCTGCCGGGGATCCATGCCGGCAGCGTGAATACCTGTCCCTCAGGGTCGGGGGCCGCTACCGTGACCGTGACGTTGAACAGGTGGCCGGCCAAATCCTTGGGTACGATGGTGTAGAGGATGGCGGGCTGCTCGGACTTCTTGCGTTGGGAAGGTTTTTTCATATTTGTAGGGGGATGCGGCCTGAATATGCTCCCTAGTGTAATCGGATTCGATCAGCACTGGAAAGAATGGCATGCATACTTCATTCCGGCAGGTCGGAGGGCGTATCGATGTCGCGCAGGATGCCGGGGTCGCTCACTGCGATTTCCAGCACCGGATACGCCTGCAGCAGCCGGCGCGCGCCCTGGTCGCCGTGCATCGCCAGCAGCGCGTCGCAGTGGCAGGCGTCGAAAGCGACCGGGTTGCCGCGCCGTCCGCCGTGCACCGGCACCGCAATGCCGGCGCCCGCCTGTACCGCGTCGCGCAGCGCAGCCAGCGTGGATTCCGTTACAAAAGGCATGTCGCCCAGCGCCACCAGCCAGCCCTCGGTCGGCAATGACTGGCGGATCGCATGGGCCAACGAAGCGCCCATCCCGGTATCGGCATCCGGGCACACAGTCACTTCGCAGCCGAGCGCGCGCAAGGCCGCGTGCACCCCGCCATCTTCGGGCCGGACCACCGCGACCACGCGTGACACGCAGGCGAGCAGGCGGCGCGCGCTGGCGACGACCACCGGTTCGCCGCCGGGCAGCTGCTGGAGCAGCTTGTTGCGCTGGCCCACAGGGTCGAAGCGGCGGCCCCGGCCGGCAGCGAGCAGGATGCCGGTCAAGACCGTCGGTTTCACGCCGAGGCCAGGTCGAAAGGCAGCTTGCGCAGGCGCTTGCCGGTCAGCCGGAACACGGCGTTGGCAAAGGCCGGCGCCAGTGGCGGCAGGCCCGGCTCGCCGATGCCGGTGGGCGGATCGTTCGAGGGCACGACGTGCACCTCGACCTGTGGCATCTCGTGGTGGCGGGCCACGACGTAGTCGCCGAAGTTCTGCTGCTCGACCTCGCCGTCCTTGAGCGTGATCGCGGCGCCCGGCAGGGTCATGCCGAGGCCCATCAGGGCCGCGCCCTGCACCTGCGCCTCGATCGTCAGCGGGTTGACCGGCTGGTTGCAATGCACGCCCGCGACCGCGCGGTGCAGCTTCGGAACACCCTCGACCACCGAGGCCTCGACCACGTAGGCGACCACCGAGCCGAAGGACTCGTGCACCGCCACTCCCCAGGCGCGGCCTTTCGGAAGCTTCTTCGTACCGTAGCCGGATTTCGCCACCGCCAGGTCGAGCGCCGCGCGGTGGCGCACGTGCTTCTCGCCCATCAACTTCTTGCGGTAGGCGACCGGATCCACCTTGGCGATGTGCGCCGCCTCGTCGATCAGCGTCTCCATCACGTAGGCGGTATGGGTGGCGCCGACCGAGCGCCACCACAGCACCGGCACGTTCTGCTTCACGCCCTCGACCGCCAGGTTCATCGGCACGACATAGGGCTCGCCCATGCCTTCGACGGTGCTGCCGTCCACGCCGTCCTTGACCATCCCCTGCTCGAAGATGGTGCCGGCCATGATCGACTGGCCGACGATCTTGTGGTCCCAGGCCACGATCTGGCCCTTGCCGTCGATGCCGAGGTCGGCGCGGTGCACGTAGGAGGGGCGGTAGTAGCCGCCGCGGATGTCGTCCTCGCGGCTCCACACCAGCTTGACGGGGCCGCCTCCACCCGCCGCGCGCCACGCCTTGGCGACCCGGACCGTGTCGCCGATCCAGTCCGACGAGAGCACCGCACGGCGGCCGAAGCCGCCGCCGGCCATCATGGTATTGATTGTTACCTGCTCCGGCTTGAGGCCGAGGATCCCTGCCGCCACCTGCTGGTCGACCGTCTGCGACTGGGTGCCGGCCCAGATCGTGCAGGCGTTGTCCTTCAGGTCGACCACGCAGTTGAGCGGCTCCATGGGCGCATGCGCCAGGTAGGGGAATTCATAGACCGCCGAAATCCTGTGCGCAGCGCCGGCCAGTGGCGACACGTCGGCCTTGCGCGCCGAGGCGCCGCCCGGGGCCTTGGCCAGCTTGCGGAACTCTTCCAGCTGCTGCGCGCTGCTGACTTTCTCCACGCTGCTCGTATCCCACTCGGCCTGCAGCGCCTCGCGGCCCTGCTTCGCCGGCCAGTAGCCTTTTGCGAACACGGCAACGCCACGGGCGTCGCGGTCCAGGTCCACTTCCAGCACGTCGACCACGCCCTTGACGGCACGGGCGGCGGCGGCATCGAACTTCGTGACCTTGGCGCCGAACACCGGCGGGCGCGCCACCAGGACGGTCAGCACATTGTCCGGCGTGAAGTCGATGCCGAACTGCTGGCGGCCGCTCGATTTGGCGCGCGCGTCGATGCGGCGCATCGGCTTGCCGATGTAGCGGTACTGTTTCGGCTCCTTCAGTACGACGGTGGCAGGCACCGGCTGCTTCATCGCGGCCTCGGCCAGCGACCCGTAGCTTGCCTTCTGCCCCTTCGGGCCGAGCACCATGCCTTTCGAGGTGCTGCATTGCGAAGGCTCGACCTTCCACTGCTCGGCCGCTGCAGCAACCAGCATCGCACGGGCGCGCGCGCCGATCTCGCGGTACTGCGTGAAGCCGCGCGCGATGCTGCCCGAGCCGCCGGTGATCTGGATGCCGAAGGCCGGATCCTTGTAGGCGTCGCCGGCCGGGGCCAGCTCGCCGCGCATCTGCGACCAGTCGGCGTCGAGTTCTTCGGCGATCAGCATCGGCAGCGAGGTGTGCACGCCCTGGCCGAATTCGAGGCGGTTGACGATGACGGTGATGGTGTTGTCCGGCGCAACCCGAAGAAAGGCATTAGGCGCATACACTTTTGCATCAGCAGCTTGTGCAAAGCGATGCGCGCCCGGCAGGGTAAAACCCAGCACCAGCCCGCCGGTGGCGGCGCCGGCGGCCTTCAGGAAGCCGCGGCGCGACAGCCCGGCGCCGGCAGCGCGTGCGGCGGCAGCGCGATCGATCCAGTCGAAGTTCATCGCGCTCTCCTCAGGCCAGGGTGTTGGCGGCATCCTTGATGGCCGCGCGGATCCGTTGGTAGGTGCCGCAGCGGCAGATGTTGCCGCTCATCGCGTTGTCGATGTCGGCATCGCTCGGGCGCTTGTTGGCGCGCAGCAGGACCACGGCGCTCATCACCTGGCCGCTCTGGCAGTAACCGCACTGCGGCACGTCGTGCTTGACCCAGGCATCCTGCACGGCCTTGCCGACCTTGTCGTTCTCCATCGCCTCGATGGTGGTGATCTTCTGGCCCTGCGCAGCCGAGATCGGCGTGACGCAGGAGCGGATCGGGTTGCCGTCCAGGTGCACGGTGCAGGCGCCGCACAGCGCCGCGCCGCAGCCGAACTTGGTGCCCGTCATGTTGAGGTTGTCGCGCAGCGCCCAGAGGATGGGCGTGCCGGGATCGGCGTCGACCTGGAGGTCGCGCCCGTTGATGTTCAAGGTGACCAATGTACTGCTCCCTGTTTGGACTACGTAGTTGTTATCGTTCTTCGTAGGGTGGGCGGGTCTCCCGCCCACGCGGCGGTAATTACCGGCTCCGTTTTCGTTCCGGATGATCTTGCAGCTAACAATCACCGCGTGGGCGGCTCAGCCGCCCACCCTACGGTTTACTTCAGCGACTGCAGCTTGGCCTCCAGCCCCTTCAGGTCGATCGCACCCGGGATACGGGAACCGTCGGCGAAGAAAATGGCCGGCGTACCCTGGATACGCAACTTCTGGCCGAGGGCCAGCACTTCGTCGTTCGGTGTCTTGCAGGCGTCCGGCGCAGCGGGAGGCAGTTTGCCGTTGATCATCCAGTCATCCAGTGCCTTGACGCGGTCCGGTGCGCACCAGATGTTCTTCGACTTCGTGAACGAATCCTCGGACAGGATGTTGTACATGAAGGTGTAGATCGTGACGTTGTCGATTTCCTTGAGCGTGGTCTGGCGCAGGCGTTTGCAGTAGCCGCAGTTCGGATCCTCGAATACGGCGATGACGCGTTTGCCGTTGCCCTTGACCTGCTTGAGCGCCAGCTCGAGCGGCAGCTCGCTGAACTTGATCTTGTTGATCTCCTCGACCCGGGCGCGGGTCAGGTTGGTCGAGGTCTTGGTGTCGTAGACATGGCCAATGAACAGGTAGTCGCCCTTCTTGTCCGTGTACAGAATGTCGCCGGCGACGCGTACTTCATACAGGCCGCTATAGGGCGTCTCGCGGACCGATTCGATCTTGGCCCCGCCCAGGCGCGGTTCGAGCGCCTTCTTGATGGTGGCTTCGGTGGTGTTCTGCGCTTCCACGCAGGATGCGAGCAGGCCCGTCGCCAGCAGGACGGCGACCTTCGTTTTCAACATGACAATTCCTTAAAGGCTCGGTGGTTACTTGCCCATCGCATGCGCCATCAGACGACGCTTTACTGAGGGCAATTTATCGAGCAAGTTTAATCCGAAATTACGCACGACGCGCACCGGCTCCAGATTGGCGCCGAACAAGCGTTCGAGCCCGTCGGTTGCCCATTGCATGAGCAGCACGTCTTCCTTGCGCTTGCGGGCATAGCGCGCCAGCACGCGCTCGTCGGCGATGCCGCGCCGGTCTTCCCGGTTGCGCAGCACGTCCAGCAGGTCGACGATGTCGCCGAAGCCCAGGTTCATGCCATGGCCGGCCAGCGGGTGCACCGCATGGGCGGCGTCGCCCACCAGCGCCACGCGCGGGGCGACCAGCGAGTGCGGGCGTACCAGCGCCAGCGGCACCGCCTTGACGGCTTCCGGCTGCAAGGGACGCAGGGTGCCGAGCTTCTCGTCGGCATATTCAGCCAGGCGGATCGCCAGCTCGCCGAGTGACTCGTCCATCAGGGTATCGGCCAGGGTTTCCGGGGCCGACCACACCAGCGAGACGCGATTGCCCGGCAGCGGCAGCAGCGCGATGATGCCGTCGGCGCAGGTGAACCACTGGTAGGCCACGCCGTGGTGCGGCTTGTCGCAGGCAAAATTGGTGACGATGGCGCGCTGGTGGTACATGCGGTAGTCGACGCCGATGTCGCACTGGCCGCGCACCCAGGATTCGCGGCCGTCGGCGCCGATCACCAGTTCGCAGGCGATCCTGGTGCCGTCTTCCAGCAGCACGGCCGCCCCCAGGTCGCTGGAGGTGAGGTCGACCGCGCAGCCGGACACCATCTGGACGTTGGCGGCGAACTTGAGCGCCGCGTCCAGCGCGCCGTTCAGGTTGCTGTCCTCGACGATCCAGGCCAGGGTGCCGACGTGGGCGCCGAAGGCGTCGAAACCGAGCTTGCCGCCCTGCTGGCCGTCGCCATTGATGTCCATTGCGTCGACCGCCTGCACCCGCGCCAGGTCGAGGGCGCCCCAGACCTTGAGCGAGGCCAGCAGGTCGTGGGCCGTGTGGTTGAGGGCGTAGACGCGCACATCCCAGGGTTTTTCCGCCGCGGACGAGCTTGGCGCATGTCCTCCGTCTAGCGCCGGGCGCGATGGCGGCACCAAGAGGGTGACGCTGTATCCCGACTGGGCGAAACCGAGGGCGGCAGTCTTGGCGATGGCGCCGTTGCCGACGATGCAGACGTCGCTGCGGTACTGGGCGGCGATGTTGGTGGTAGTAGTCATAAAACACATTATAGCGAGATGTCAACAGCGCGCTGGGCATCTTGAGCGTGCCACATCCGCTTGCCAGGCGCACCGTGCGCATGGGGGCTTGCGCAGATGAAAATCGCTGGCTATAATCATGCCTCTCTTGGCCTGGTAGCTCAGTTGGTAGAGCAGAGGATTGAAAATCCTTGTGTCGGTGGTTCGATTCCGCCCCGGGCCACCAAGATTCAGCAAAACGCCACCTTCGGGTGGCGTTTTGCATTGTGCCCTCTGTTTTTACCGGATACCGCCATGACTTCTCTTCCGCCCTGCCCTGCCTGCAGTTCCTCCCTGAGCTACGAGGATGGCTCCGGAAACTATGTCTGCCCGGAATGCGCGCATGAATGGCCGGTCAAGGCCGCGACGGAGCAGGAAACGCAGCGCGTGTGGCGCGACGCTTCCGGCAACCTGCTGCAGGACGGCGATACCGTCACCGTCATCAAGGACCTCAAGCTGAAAGGCGGGGGCGGCGTGGTCAAGCAGGGAACCAAGGTCAAGAATATCCGCCTGGTCGAGGGCGACCACGACATCGATTGCAAGATCGACGGCTTCGGCGCCATGAGCCTGAAATCGGAATTCGTCCGCAAGAGCTGAGCAAATAAAAACGCCACCGCATGTGAACTGACCCCATAAAGTTGGACGGTTAGTTTGCTAAGCGGCCAAGGCCTGAGTCCTGTACTGAACGGGACTCAGGCCTTTTAGTTTGAGCTTGATGCGGTCGTGATTGTAATAGCGGATGTAGTCAGTCAAGCCATCGCGCAACTCATCGACGGTGGAAAACTTGTTCAGGTAGAAGAACTCGGACTTGAGGACTGCGAAGAAACTCTCCATGGCCGCGTTGTCGAGGCAGTTGCCCTTGCGTGACATGCTCTGCACGAGCTGGCGTTCACGCAGCTGGC
>NZ_JPXI01000006.1 GCF_000740675.1 Massilia sp. BSC265
AGTCGAGTTGCAGACTACAATCCGGACTACGATACACTTTCTGGGATTAGCTCCCCCTCGCGGGTTGGCGGCCCTCTGTATGTACCATTGTATGACGTGTGAAGCCCTACCCATAAGGGCCATGAGGACTTGACGTCATCCCCACCTTCCTCCGGTTTGTCACCGGCAGTCTCATTAGAGTGCTCTTGCGTAGCAACTAATGACAAGGGTTGCGCTCGTTGCGGGACTTAACCCAACATCTCACGACACGAGCTGACGACAGCCATGCAGCACCTGTGTGAAGGTTCCCTTTCGGGCACTCCCAGATCTCTCCGGGATTCCTTCCATGTCAAGGGTAGGTAAGGTTTTTCGCGTTGCATCGAATTAATCCACATCATCCACCGCTTGTGCGGGTCCCCGTCAATTCCTTTGAGTTTTAATCTTGCGACCGTACTCCCCAGGCGGTCTACTTCACGCGTTAGCTGCGTTACCAAGTTAATTAAAACCCGACAACTAGTAGACATCGTTTAGGGCGTGGACTACCAGGGTATCTAATCCTGTTTGCTCCCCACGCTTTCGTGCATGAGCGTCAATCTTGACCCAGGGGGCTGCCTTCGCCATCGGTGTTCCTCCACATCTCTACGCATTTCACTGCTACACGTGGAATTCTACCCCCCTCTGCCAGATTCAAGCCTTGCAGTCTCCAACGCAATTCCCAGGTTGAGCCCGGGGCTTTCACGTCAGACTTACAAAACCGCCTGCGCACGCTTTACGCCCAGTAATTCCGATTAACGCTTGCACCCTACGTATTACCGCGGCTGCTGGCACGTAGTTAGCCGGTGCTTATTCTTCAGGTACCGTCATTAGCCGCAGATATTAGCCGCAGCCGTTTCTTCCCTGACAAAAGAGCTTTACAACCCGAAGGCCTTCTTCACTCACGCGGCATTGCTGGATCAGGCTTGCGCCCATTGTCCAAAATTCCCCACTGCTGCCTCCCGTAGGAGTCTGGGCCGTGTCTCAGTCCCAGTGTGGCTGGTCGTCCTCTCAGACCAGCTACTGATCGTCGCCTTGGTAGGCCTTTACCCTACCAACTAGCTAATCAGATATCGGCCGCTCCACAAGCATGAGGCCCGAAGGTCCCCCACTTTCATCCGTAGATCGTATGCGGTATTAGCGTAACTTTCGCTACGTTATCCCCCACTTCTGGGTACGTTCCGATATATTACTCACCCGTTCGCCACTCGCCGCCAGGTTACCCCGCGCTGCCGTTCGACTTGCATGTGTAAAGCATGCCGCCAGCGTTCAATCTGAGCCAGGATCAAACTCTTCAGTTCAATCTCTGTTTGTTGACACTTTCGTGTCACCGGCATTGCTGCCGGGTCGCTCACTCAAAATACTGACGAAATCTCCTTGCGAAGATTTACGTTTATTTCTTGTGAACATTTGATAATTTAAGTAATCACTGACCGAAGCCAGTGGCACCTTCATCAAACGCCCACACTTATCGACTGTTGATTGTTAAAGAACCAGTGTTCTGTACTACCTTGCTGCACCGTGCGAAGCGTTGTGTTCGTCAGCAGCAGAGAAGCGAGATTATGCGGTGTTTTGCGTTCATCGTCAATCCCCTCTTTTTCTTTCGCTGTCGCTGCTTTGCTAGCTGCGATGTGCGTCGGAAGACCAAGACTATAGCAAAGCGCGACGGCACTTACAACGCTTGCGACTATGTTATCGTCGCGTTTTTTCCACCTTATCGATCCGGCAATGCACATCCCCTCTATCGCGCCGACGGCGGACGCAGCCCTGTCCCGAGCCTTGCTCGACGCCATCAATAACAAGACGAAGCCGCTCGGCAGCCTGGGGCGACTGGAAACCCTGGCAGCCCAGCTCGGACTGATCCAGCGCTCGACCACTGTCCGTATCGTGGATCCTGCCATCCTGGTGTTTGCAGGAGACCATGGCGTCGTGGCGGAAGGTGTATCGGCCTACCCGCAGGACGTGACCTGGCAGATGGTCGAAAACTTCCTGGCCGACGGTGCCGCCATCAACGTATTCGCCCGCCAGAATGGTTGTGCGCTGCACGTGGTCGATGCGGGCGTCAACCACGACTTCGGCCGGCGCCCCGGCCTGCTCGACCGCAAGGTGGCAAAAGGCACCCGCAACTTCGCCATCGAGCCAGCGATGTCGCGCCAGCAACTGGAAACCGCGCTGGAGCATGGCATGACCCTGGTGCGCGACCTGCCCGCCACCGTCGTCGGCTTCGGCGAAATGGGCATCGGTAACACGACCGCCGCTGCGGCCATCATGCACAAGCTGACCGGGCTGCCGCTGTCGCAATGCGTCGGCGCCGGCACAGGACTGTCGCCGGATGGCGTCCTGCGCAAGCAGCAGGTCATCGCAGCGGCCGTCGAACGGCATGCCGGCGCCAGCGATCCGCTCGACGTACTGGCCACCTTCGGCGGTTTCGAGATGGCCATGATGGCCGGCGCCATGCTGAAGGCGGCCGAGCTGCGCAAGCTGCTGCTGATCGACGGCTTCATCGTCACCAGCGCCTTGCTGGCAGCAAGCCGCCTGCAGCCGGCGATCCTCGACTACTGCGTGTTCGCCCACGCTTCAAGCGAGAACGGCCATCGCCTGATGCTGGAGGCGCTCGGCGCCGAGCCGCTGCTGCAGCTCGGCCTGCGCCTGGGCGAAGGTACCGGCAGCGCACTTGCCCTGCCCCTGCTGCATGCGGCCGCGAACTTCCTGAACGAGATGGCGACCTTTGCATCGGCGCAGGTCAGCACCAGCTCGCAATAAATCAATAAGACCATGCAGCAGCTGCGCCTTTTCTTCATCGCGGTCCAGTTCTTCACTCGCCTGCCGATCCCGCGCTGGGTCGGCTTCGAGCAGGAGTGGCTGCACCATGCGTCACGCTACTTCCCGCTGGTCGGCATCGTGGTGGGCGCGATCGCCGCCGGCGTATATGCCGCGGCGGCGATGGTACTCCCCGCCCCAGTCGCCGCAGTGCTCTCGACGGTTGCCACCATCTATGCGACCGGCGCCTTCCACGAAGACGGCTTCGCGGATGCCTGCGACGGCCTCGGCGGCGGCATGACACGCGAACGCGTGCTCGAGATCATGAAGGATTCCCGGGTCGGCGCCTACGGCGCCATCGGCGTCGTGTGCATGCTCGGTGTGAAATGCACCACGCTGGCGATGCTGCCGCCGGCCGGCGCCATCGGTGCCCTGCTGCTCGCCCATCCACTGTCGCGCCTTGCGGCCACCTCGCTCATCTGGCGCATGGAATATGCGCGTGCCGAAGGCAAAGCCAAACCACTGGCCGAGCGCATGACGACGGCGGAATTCACCATCGCCTCGGCGACCGTCGCCATCGCCGCCGCCGTCCTGCTCGCCACCGATGCGCTTGACCTGAGCGCGCTGCTCGCCGCACTCATCGCCTGTGGCCTCGTCACCTGGTGGCTGGCCTGTAAGTTCGCACGCCGCATCGGCGGCTACACTGGTGATTGCCTCGGCGCCGTGCAGCAGCTGGCCGAGGTCGTCATCTATCTCGCCGTGCTGGCCACGCTCGGCCATGGGGCCCTCGCATAAAAGATGCGGCTGATCCTGGTCCGCCACCCGCAACCGGACGTCGCTCCCGGCCTCTGCTACGGCAGCACCGACGTCGCGGCTTCGACAAGCGCGATCGCGCAGGTTGTCGGCACGCTGCGTGAAGCCGGCCTGCCCGGCACACTGCCCGTCTTCGCAAGCCCGCTCTCACGTTGCGCCCTGCTTGCCCGCGAACTCGGCGTCCCCGTCACGCTCGACGCCCGCCTGGCCGAGATGGACTTTGGCGCCTGGGAGATGCGCGCATGGGATACCATTGCGCGCGCCGAGGTCGACGCCTGGACGGCCGACCTCCTGCATTACCGCCCCGGCGGCGGCGAAAACGTGCTCGACGTGGCCCGGCGCGTGGCTGCATTCCGCGACGAGCTGCGCCATGCCGGCCACCCCGGTGCCCTGCTCGTTTGCCATGCGGGCACCATCCGCATGCTGTCTGCCCTGCACCTAGGAGGCAGCATCGCGGAAGCCGCGCTGCGGGCGGCCTCCAGCCCCCATCGCATCAGCTACGGCGAAGTCATTCTGCTGGAAGACTGACAATACCCGGCAGTCTTGTCCTATAATGTCGGCGTTTTGGTGCTCGCGGTCGTGTTCACGACCGCAGTTAAACGGGAAACACGAAGCCCTTCAACAAGGCCAACGTGTGCTGCCCCCGCAACGGTAAGCAAGTGCCGCGCTCATGATGATCGAATCGATGAGCAGCGCGGCAAACCGTCTTCCATGACCACTGTGCGATCGCATGGGAAGGTCGGACGGCCACACTTGCCAGCCCGGATACCGGCCAAAAGGTGGAAGCGCGCCTACGGTGCACTTCTGATCAATCTGGCCTACGGGGACGTCGGCTGGTTGTCTTTTGATTGAACTATTCATGAACTTTCCTGTTACACGGCAAGCGGCTGCAGTGTCGCTCGCACTCGCCTTTGCTGCCCCCTCCTTCGCCCAAGCCCTTGATTCCGTTGTCGTCACCGCCAACCGGATGCCGCAGCGCGCGGTCGACGTGATCGCCGACACCACCGTCATCCACGCCGAGGAGATCGCACGCTCCGGCGCCGGCTCGGTGGCCGACGTACTGCGGCGCCAGCGCGGCATCGAGATCGCCCGCAACGGCAGCGCCGGCGCCTCGACCAGCGTGTACCTGCGCGGCGCCAACAGCAACCAGGTCGTGGTCCTGCTGGACGGCGTGCGCATCGGTTCGTCCACCAGCGGCGTGGCGGCGTGGAACGCAGTGCCGCTCGGCGCCATCGACCGCATCGAAGTCGTCTACGGACCGCTCACGACCCTGTATGGCGCGGATGCGATCGGTGGCGTGATCCAGATCTTCACCCGAAAGGGCGAGGGCAGTCCGACGGTCAGCGGCTCGGTCGGCGCCGGCAGCAATGCCACCCGCAAGGCCGACGCGAGTGTGTACGGCGCCGGCAGCGGCCTGCGCTATGCCTTCAGCGCCGGCTACGAAGATTCGGACGGCTTCTCGGCTACGCGCCCCGGCGCCTTCGGCTTCAACCCCGACGAAGACGGCTACCGCCGCCGCAACGCCAACGGCCAGCTGTCATATGCCCTCACCCCGGGCCACGAGATCGGCGCCCAGTTCCTGCACAGCGATCTGCACGCGCAATACGACAGCGGCACCGGCCCCTATGACGTCAACAGCCAGCAAGACCTCAACACGGCCGCCGTCTACCTGGCCAGCCAATTCACGTCGGATTGGCGCAGCACCGTGCAGTACGCCACGTCAAGCGACAAGCTCGGCAACTTCACCAGTGCCCTTCCGTCCGGCGCAAGCCAGATCAATACCCGGCAGGACGAACTGACCTGGCAGAACAGCATCGCGCTCGGCTCCGACACCCTGCAGCTGCTGTATACCCATCGCAAGGAAGACGTCGAATCGAGTTCGAACGCGGCACTGACGCGCGCCCGCATCACCAACTCGTATGCGGCCGCCTACTCGGCCAAGCGCGGCAGCCATCTGTTCGATGTCAGCGCCCGCCACGACCGTTCGATCTATGGCAAGAAAAATACCGGCGCTGCCGGCTACGGCTACAACTTCGGCAACGGCTGGCGCGCCACCGCCAGCGTCGGCACCAGCTTCCGGGCCCCGACCTTCAACGAGCTGTACTTCCCCGGCTATGGCCTGCCAACCAACCAGCCGGAGAAGGGCCGCAACCGGGAAGCGGGCCTGCGCTACGATGCCGGCAAGGTACAGTTCGACGCCACCTTGTTCCGCAACCGCCTGACCGACATGATCGTCTCCGCGACGCCATGCCCGGGCCGCGCAGGCAGCTGCGCCTACAACGTCAATCGCGCCACCCTGGAAGGCATGAGCCTGGCGGCGGAGACCCGCGTGGCCGGCGTCAACCTGCGCGGCAGCATCGACTGGCAAGACCCCAAGGACGAAACCACCGGCAAGCAACTGGCGCGGCGCGCGAAGAAACACGCCAGCGTCCATGCCGACACCACCTGGGGCAAGCTAAAGACTGGGGCGGAGCTGCAGTTGTCGGGCGAACGCTTCGACGATGCCGCCAACCGCAATCGCCTGGGCGGTTACGGTTTGCTCAACCTGTACACTACCTGGCAGATCACGCCGGACGTGTCGCTGCTCGCCCGTCTCGACAATGTGGCGGACAAGCGCCACGAGCTGGCACGTCATTACGGCACCAGCGGACGCACCTGGTTCGCTGCCCTGCGCTACGGTATCCGCTGATCCGTCGCCATCGAGAAGGAGACGCATGCATCACCCCGTTCAATCGCACCGCCAGCGCGCCATGCTCGTCATCGGCGCCCTGCTGCTGTGCGCCGTCGCCAGCCTGCTGTTCGCCGGCATGACGGGTTCGATCGCCGTGCCGCTGGCCGAGATGCCGGACGCCCTGCGCCAGCTGGCGCAGGGCGCGGGTTCGGGGGGCGGATCGCTGGCTGCGTCGCTGCTCGAGCTGCGTGCAAGCCGCGCGCTGACGGCCTTCGTCACCGGCGGCGCGCTGGCCTTGGCCGGGGTAATGATGCAGGCGCTGCTGCGCAACCCGCTGGCCGACCCCTATGTGCTCGGCATTTCGGCAGGGGCTTCGGTCGGCGCCCTGCTGGCACTGCTGCTGATGGCCAGCGCCATCGTGGTCGACATGGCGGCCTTGGGGGGCGCGGTGGCAGTGTCGATGCTGCTCTACCTGCTGGCCCGGCGCGACCTGCGCAGCGGACTGGCCGCCGAGGGGGGCACCTCGATGCTGCTGCTTACGGGCGTGATCCTCTCCTCGGCCTGCATGGCCCTGGTCACCCTGATGCTGTCGATTGCGCCGGAAGGCCGCTTGCGCAGCATGATTTTCTGGATGATCGGCGACCTGGCCGGCGCGCCGCTGCGCCTGGCGCCGTGGCTGGTGCTGGGCGCTGCCCTGCTGTATGCGCTGCGCAGTGCGCGCGCCATGAATGTGGTGGCGCTCCATGCGGAAGCGGCGGCCACACTGGGCATCCGCGTCGGCAGCCTGCGCAAGGGCCTGTTTTTTGTTTCCGGCGTGTTGACGGCCAGCGCCGTCACCAGCGCCGGCTCGGTCGGCTTCGTCGGACTGATCGTGCCGCACGCCTGCCGCTTCGCCTTCGGTCCCGACCACCGCGTCCTGATCCCGGCGGCGGTGCTGACCGGCGGCAGCTTCCTGGTGCTGTGCGACACGCTGGCGCGCACCATCATCGCGCCCCAGCAGTTGCCGGTCGGCGCGATCACCGCGATCATCGGCGCGCCGGTGTTCCTTTACCAATTGCACCGCTTGCGGAGGTGAGATGATCCGGGCCGAAGACCTCGACCTCAAGGCCGGCAGCCGCCTGCTGGTGCGGCAGCTCGACTGGGCAGCCCGTCCCGGCGAATGCTGGAGCATCATCGGCCGCAACGGCGCCGGCAAGAGCACCCTGCTGCGCACCCTGGCCGGCCTGCGCCGTCCGGATGCCGGCGCGGTGTTCGTCGGCGGCCGCGCGCTCGACGCCTGGGCGCCGGAAGAACTGGCGCGCAAGCGCGCCTTCCTGGCGCAGTCGCGCCACGATGCGTTTTCGTATAGCGTGATCGAGACCGTGCTGTCGGCGCGCCACCCCTACCATGCCGACCGCTACTGGGAAGGCAGCGACGACCACCAGGCCGCAATGAACGCTCTCGAAGCGATGGAAGTGGCGGACCTGGCCGGCCGCGACGTACGTACCCTGTCCGGCGGCGAGCGCCAGCGTGTCGCCATTGCCGCGCTGCTGGCGCAGGACACGCCCCTGCTGCTGCTCGACGAGCCGGCCAACGCGCTCGACTTGGCGCACCAGGTGAGCAGCATGGCCCTGCTGGCCGGCCTGTGCCGCGAGCAGGGCAAGACCGTGGTCATGATCGGTCACGATCTCAACCTCGCCTACCGCATTTCCACCCACGCGCTGCTGTTGATGGGCGACGGCCGCTGGCAGGCCGGCCCGGTCGACGAGACCATGCAGCCGGCGCTGCTGGGCGACTACCTTGGCCACCCGATCGACATGATCGAACACGGCGGCCGCCGCATATTCCTCCCCTATGAGGCTAGAGCATGAACGAGATGACCCAAGAAGAAGTAGCTGCACTGAATGAGCGCCACCGCCAGCGCATGGAACGCAAGAAGGCCGTCATCGACGCCAAGATCGCGGCCGCCGACAAGGAAATCGGCATCATCATCGTCAATACCGGCAACGGCAAGGGCAAGAGCTCGAGCGCCTTCGGCATGGTGACGCGGGCGCTCGGCCATGGCATGAAGGTGGGCGTGGTCCAGTTCATCAAGGGCGCAATGTCGACCGGCGAGGAAAAATTCCTGCGCCGCTTTCTGGAGGAAGTCAGCTTCCACGCGATGGGCGAAGGCTATACCTGGGAAACCCAGGACCGCGAGCGCGACATCGCCAAGGCGAACGAAGCCTGGGAGCAGGCCAAGCGCTTCCTCCAGGACCCGACCTACGGCATGGTGGTGCTGGACGAACTGAACATCGCGCTCAAGTACAAGTACCTCGACGTGCACACGGTCATTGCCGACCTGCTCGACCGTCCCGTCATGCAGCACGTGGTCGTCACCGGCCGCGCGGCGCCGCCGGAGCTGGTGGCGGTGGCCGATACGGTCACCGAGATGAACGTGGTCAAGCACGCCTTCAAGGCCGGCATCTCGGCCCAGGCCGGAACGGAGTGGTGACATGAACAGGGATGCGGGTGCGCGCGCCGTGCTGGTTGCGGCGATGGCGTCAGGCCAGGGCAAGACCAGCGTCACCGCCGCGCTGGCGCGCAAGCTGCTGCGCCAGGGCCTGCGCGTGCGGGTGTTCAAGTGCGGGCCGGACTTCATCGACCCGATGCTGCTCGAGCGCGCGTCCGGCGCACCCGTCCATACGCTCGACCTGTGGATGGTCGGCGTCGAGGAATGCCGGCGCCGCCTGCACGATGCGGCGCGCGAAGCCGATACGATCCTGATCGAGGGCGTCATGGGCCTGTACGACGGTTCGCCGTCGGCGGCCGACCTGGCGCGCGAGTTCGGCGTGCCCGTGCTGGCGGTGATCGATGCCTCGGCCATGGCCCAGACCGCGGGCGCCGTGGCGCGCGGGCTGCGCGACTACGGTCCCGTGGAGCTGGCCGGAGTAGTCGCCAACCGCATCGCCAGCGAAGGCCACGCCAATATGGTGGCTTCGTCCCTGCGCGACATTGCCCTGGTTGGCTGGCTGGCGCGCCAGGACACGCCGCTGCCGGAACGCCACCTCGGCCTGGTCCTGCCCGGCGAAGTCGACGGGCTGGACGACCTGCTCGACAAGCTCGCGGATGGCCTGCACTTCAACGAGGAGGCCTGGTGCGCGCTGCCGCTCATGGCACAGTCGGCGCCCGAATGGCCAGACCCCGGCCGCCTGCTGGACGGACGCACGGTTGCCATCGCCCGCGACGCCGCCTTCTGCTTCCTCTACCCTGCCAACCTGGACTTGCTGGAAAAGATGGGCGCGCGCCTGCGCTACTTCTCGCCACTGGCGGACGAAGCGGTACCCGCAGACGCCGATGCCGTCTTCCTGCCGGGCGGTTATCCTGAGCTGCATTGCGCGGAGCTGGTGCGGGCCGCCAACTGGCAATCGTCGATCCGCGCGACGCACGCACGCGGCGTGCCGATCCTGGCCGAATGCGGCGGCATGATGGTGCTTGCCGACGGTCTCACCGGCCAGGACGGGCAGCGCTGGCCGATGGCCGGGCTGCTGCCGGGCGAAGTGCACATGCAGCCGCGCCTCGCCGGTCTCGGTGCGCATGCCATGCCGACCGAGCAGGGGCCGGTACGCGGCCACAGCTTCCACTATTCGCGTCTGGAGACCGCAGCGCCAGCGCAGGCGCATACTGTCAAGACCGGCAATGGCGCACAGGGCGAAGCGGTGTACCGCATCGGCTCGCTCACCGCTTCCTATTTCCACGCCTATTTCCCGTCCAATCCACCGGCCATGGCCGCCCTGCTCGGGGGAGGTACGCCATGAGCTGCACCCTGGTGTTCGGCGGGGCGCGCTCCGGCAAGAGCGCCTATGCCGAGCGGCTGGCGCATGACTCCGGCAAGGAAGTCGTGTATGTCGCCACCTCGCGTGCCGGCGACGCCGAAATGGCCGCGCGCATTGCCCATCACCGCGCTCGTCGCCCTGCCCATTGGCGCACGGTCGAGGAAGAGCTGGGGCTGGCGGCCGTGCTGCGCGAGCATTGCGCGCCGGGGCGCCTGGTGCTGGTCGACTGCCTGACGCTCTGGCTGAGCAACCTGATGTTCTGTGACGGCCGCGAGTGGCCGGAAGTGGGCGAGGTGGCGCTGCCGGGGCGCTTTCACCAGGAGCGTGCGGCGCTGCTGGACCTGCTCGCTATCGGCACCGAAGGCGACATCGTGTTCGTCTCGAACGAGGTCGGCATGGGTATTGTGCCCTGGGGGGCGGTGTCGCGCTGCTTCGCCGATGAGGCCGGCTGGCTGAACCAGGCCGTGGCCGCGCACGCCGAACGCGCGGTGTTCGTGGCGGCCGGGCTTCCGCTCGTGCTGAAAGGCGATGCATGCTGAGCGGCCTGTCGCTGCCGCAGCTGGCCGGCCTGCTGGTCGCGGGTGTGCTGCTCGACCTGCTGCTGGGCGAGCCGCGGCGCTGGCACCCGCTGGTCGGGTTCGGCAAGCTCGCGCAGGCAGTCGAGCGCCGGCTGAACCGCAACAATCAGCGTTTCGCACGCGGGCTGCTGGCCTGGACGCTCGCCGTCATGCCCCTGTCCCTGCTGGCCTGGCAGGCAACGGAACATGCCGGCCTGTGGCTGCATGCCGTCCTCCTTTACGCCTGCATCGGCCTGCGCAGCCTGCGCGACCATACGATGCCGATCGTCGAAGCACTGCGCCGGGGCGACCTTGAGACGGCGCGCATCCGCACGTCCTGGATCGTGAGCCGCGACACCCATGAGGCTGTTGAGGCCGACCTGGCGAAAGCGGGCGCGGAGTCCCTGCTCGAAAACGGCAACGACGCGGTATTCGGGACGCTGTTCTGGTTCCTGGTGGCGGGTGGCGCCGGCGCCGTGCTGTTCCGGCTGGCGAATACGCTGGATGCAATGTGGGGCTACCGGAACGAACGCTTCCTCCTGTTCGGCCGTGCGGCTGCGCGCATCGACGATGCGCTGAACTATGTGCCGGCACGGCTGACCGCGCTGTCCTACGTCGTGCTGGCAGGCGCGGGACGCGCACGTGCCTGGGAGTGCTGGCGCACGCAGGCGCCCGCCTGGAGCAGTCCGAATGCGGGACCGGTGATGGCCAGCGGCGCCGGTGCGCTCGGCGTGTCGCTGGGCGGCGCCGCGATCTACGACGGGGAGCTGGAACAGCGTCCGCCGCTGGGAATGGGGCCTGGCGCCACCGCGGCGGACATCGTACGCGCCTGGCGCCTGGTCTTGCAGACCACCCTGCTCTGGCTCAGCCTGGCCTGCGCGACAGCGTTGTTTGTCCTCGCATGGAGGCAGCATGCTTGAACATGGCGGCAACCTGCGCGATGCCGCACGCCTGTATGGACGCGACGACTGGGTCGACCTGTCGACCGGTATCAACCCGCATGGCTATCCCGCTCCCGTGCTGCCTGCCGATGCATGGCACCGCCTGCCCGAACCGGATCCGCAGCTGGGCACGGCGGCATGCGCCTATTACGGTGCGCCTGCGCTGCTGCCGGTCGCAGGGACACAGGCGGCGATCCAGGCGCTTCCCCGATTGCGTGCCCCGTCGCGAGTGACCGTTTCACATCCTTCGTATGCCGAGCACGCGCATGCCTGGGCGCAGCATGGACACGTGTTGCGGCTGGCGGCCTATGCGGAGCTGGATGCGGCGGTCGAGACCAGCGACGTGGTGGTGGTCGTCAATCCCAACAACCCGACCGGCGCGACGATCGCCCCCGAGCGCCTGCTGGCCTGGGCCGCGCGGCTGGGTGCGCGCGGCGGCTGGCTGGTTGTCGACGAGGCCTTCGGGGACACGGATCCGGCGCTGAGCGTGGCCGCCCATGCGGGACAGCCGGGCCTGATCGTGCTGCGCTCGGTCGGCAAGTTCTTTGGACTGGCCGGGCTGCGGCTGGGTTTCGTCGGCGCCGATGGGGTGACGCTGCAAGCCCTTGCGGACCTGCTGGGGCCGTGGGCAGTCAGTGGTCCCGCCCAGACAGTGGCGCTGCAGGCGCTGCGCGACACGGACTGGCAGCAGGCGACCTTCGAGCGGCTTCACGCATCGGGACGGCGCATGCGGACGCTGCTCGACACCCATGCCATCCGGGCGGCAGGCACCCCGCTGTTCCAGTGGTGGGCGGAAGCGCAGCCGGAGGCATTTCATACACACATGGCGCGCCATGGCATCTGGTGCCGCCTGTTCCGCGGGGCCGGCCGCGGCATCCGGGTCGGGCTGCCCGCCAGCGAAGCAGGATGGCAGCGGCTCGAACAAGCACTTCAAGCATGGAGCAGTCGATGAAACGAATGGTATGCAAGGCGGCGATTCTGGCTGCGGTTCTGGGTGCGGCGCTGGTGGCGCCCCTCGCCGGCGCGGTGACGGTACGTGACGATGGCGGCAATACGGTCACGCTCAGCAGGCCGGCGATGCGCGTGATCTCGATGTCGCCACATGTGACGGAAACGCTGTTCGCCGCCGGTGGCGGCAGCCGCATCGTCGGCACGGTCAACTACAGCGACTATCCGGAAGCCGCCAAGAGCATCCCGCGCATCGGTTCGAACCGTGAGATCGACCTCGAACGGGTCATCAGCATGAAGCCCGACCTGATCGTCGCCTGGATGCACAACAATTCGGAGCGGCAGATCGAGATGGTGCGTCAGCTCGGCGTGCCGGTTTACCTGAGCGATCCGCAAACCCTGGACAGCATCCCGGAAAACGTCGTCCGCCTCGGCCAGATGATGGGAACCGAAGCGACGGCGAATGCCGCCGCGACCGAACTACGCAAACAGCTGGCCGCGCTGCGGACGCGCTATGCAGGGCGCCCAACGGTGCGCGCCTTTTACCAGGTGTGGGACAAGCCGCTGTACACGCTAAGCGGCAAGCACATCATCACGGACGCGCTGCGCCTGTGTGGCGGGGAGAACATCTTCGACAAGCTGACGGTGACCGCCCCGGTCGTCTCCATCGAAAGCGTCCTGCAGGCCGATCCGGAAGCGGTGTTCGGCACCGCCGAGAAGAACTACGGTGGAGTCAGTCTCTGGAAGCCGTATTCCACCCTGACGGCGACCCGCAAGGACAACCTGTTCACGGTCGACGGCGACCTGCTCAACCGTGCCGGTCCGCGCATGATCGCCGGGACCGCCCTCCTGTGCGAGAAGCTCGAGCTGGCACGCCAGCGCCTTGCCAAATGAGCGCCCTGCCCTTCCGTACCCTGATGGTGCAGGGAACGACCTCGGATGCCGGCAAGAGCACCGTGGTCGCTGCCCTGTGCCGGCTGTTGTGGCGCCGGGGGCTGGGTGTGGCGCCGTTCAAGCCACAGAACATGGCGCTCAACAGCGCGGTCACGGCTGACGGCGGCGAGATCGGACGCGCCCAGGCCTTGCAGGCGATCGCGGCCGGCGTCGAAGCACATACGGACATGAACCCGGTCCTGCTCAAGCCCTCGAGCGACACCGGCGCCCAGGTGATCATCCATGGGCGCGTGCGTGCCGAGATGAATGCGCGCGACTACCACCAGTACAAGACCGTGGCCATGGGAGCGGTGCTGGAATCGCATGCGCGCTTGTTGTCGCAGTACGAAGTGGTGGTGGTCGAAGGCGCGGGCAGCCCGGCCGAGGTCAACCTGCGCGACCGCGACATTGCCAACATGGGGTTTGCGGAGGCGGTCGACTGCCCGGTCATCCTCGTCGCGGACATCGACCGCGGCGGCGTATTCGCCCATATCGTCGGGACGCTAAGCTGCCTGTCGGAGTCGGAGCGCAGGCGGATTGTCGGCTTCGTCATCAACCGCTTCCGTGGCGACATCAGGCTGCTCGAGCCTGGGCTCGACTGGCTCGAGCAGCAGACCGGCAAGCCTGTGCTGGGCGTCCTGCCCTACCTGCACGGCATGTACCTGGATGCGGAAGACGCCGTGCAGCCGGCACAGTCGGGCAAGGGAGGCTTTCGCATCGTGGTCCCGAGCCTGCCGCGCATGAGCAACCATACCGACTTCGATGCGCTGCGTGCGCATCCGGACGTCGACCTGCGCTTCGTGCGCGGGGGCGAGGCGATTCCGCCGGCGGACCTGATCATCCTCCCGGGCAGCAAGAACACACGGGGCGACCTTGCCTGGTTACGTGCGCAGGGCTGGCCGGCCCACCTTGCGCGGCACCTGCGCTATGGCGGCAAGGTCATCGGGATTTGCGGCGGTTTCCAGATGCTCGGCCGGTCGGTCGCCGATCCGCACGGGGTGGAGGCGGGGCCGGGCGTGTCGAAAGGGCTCGGGCTGCTGGAGATCGACACCGAGATGGCGCGGGAGAAGCGCCTGGCGCTGGTCAGCGGACAGGCAAGCCTGGCGCGTGGTGCGTCCTTCGCATTGCAGGGGTATGAGATCCATATGGGCGTCACTACCGGCGCGGCGCTGGACCGACCGGCCTTTGTGATCGGAGGGCGTGGCGAAGGGGCGCGTTCCGGCGATGATCAGGTGCTGGGTACCTACCTGCACGGGGTGTTCGATCATCCGGAAGCTGGTGCCGCGCTGCTGGCTTGGGCGGGGCTGGTTAGCGGCCACGTGGTCGATACCGCGGCCTTGCGCGAGCAGAGCATCGACCGCATCGCCGACGCGACGGCGCCTGTCTTCGACAAGCTTCTGGCGGTCATGCGTACCGCTACCGGGCCTTTGTAGGGTAGGATCGGATGGGTGCGGAAAGCACGCCAGCCGCACAAAGCAAAAAACCCCACCGGATCACCGGTGGGGTTTTCATATAACTAGCCTGACGATAACCTACTTTCACACTGGTTGCAGCACTATCATCGGCGCAAAGTCGTTTCACGGTCCTGTTCGGGATGGGAAGGGGTGGGACCGACTTGCTATGGTCATCAGGCTTTGACTTGTCTGAGCTTTTACCGATCGGTAAAAAACTCACAATCCGGGAAGAAGTATCGTTTTTTTTATTCTTGGGGTAGCAGTATCAACAAACTGCAGCTGTATTCCTGACTTGTCTATAGCCTACCAAGGTTATAGGGACAAGCCGTACGGGCAATTAGTACTGGTTAGCTTAATGCATTACTGCACTTCCACACCCAGCCTATCAACGTCCTGGTCTCGAACGACCCTTCAAGGAGCTCAAGGCTCCGGGAAATCTCATCTCAAGGCAAGTTTCCCGCTTAGATGCTTTCAGCGGTTATCTCTTCCGAACTTAGCTACCCGGCAATGCCACTGGCGTGACAACCGGTACACCAGAGGTTCGTCCACTCCGGTCCTCTCGTACTAGGAGCAGCCCCCTTCAAATTTCCAACGCCCACGGCAGATAGGGACCAAACTGTCTCACGACGTTTTAAACCCAGCTCACGTACCACTTTAAATGGCGAACAGCCATACCCTTGGGACCGGCTACAGCCCCAGGATGTGATGAGCCGACATCGAGGTGCCAAACTCCCCCGTCGATATGAACTCTTGGGAGGAATCA
>NZ_JPXI01000007.1 GCF_000740675.1 Massilia sp. BSC265
ATGAGCGTCAATCTTGACCCAGGGGGCTGCCTTCGCCATCGGTGTTCCTCCACATCTCTACGCATTTCACTGCTACACGTGGAATTCTACCCCCCTCTGCCAGATTCAAGCCTTGCAGTCTCCAACGCAATTCCCAGGTTGAGCCCGGGGCTTTCACGTCAGACTTACAAAACCGCCTGCGCACGCTTTACGCCCAGTAATTCCGATTAACGCTTGCACCCTACGTATTACCGCGGCTGCTGGCACGTAGTTAGCCGGTGCTTATTCTTCAGGTACCGTCATTAGCCAAAGATATTAGCCGCAGCCGTTTCTTCCCTGACAAAAGAGCTTTACAACCCGAAGGCCTTCTTCACTCACGCGGCATTGCTGGATCAGGCTTGCGCCCATTGTCCAAAATTCCCCACTGCTGCCTCCCGTAGGAGTCTGGGCCGTGTCTCAGTCCCAGTGTGGCTGGTCGTCCTCTCAGACCAGCTACTGATCGTCGCCTTGGTAGGCCTTTACCCTACCAACTAGCTAATCAGATATCGGCCGCTCCACAAGCATGAGGCCCGAAGGTCCCCCACTTTCATCCGTAGATCGTATGCGGTATTAGCGTAACTTTCGCTACGTTATCCCCCACTTCTGGGTACGTTCCGATATATTACTCACCCGTTCGCCACTCGCCGCCAGGTTGCCCCGCGCTGCCGTTCGACTTGCATGTGTAAAGCATGCCGCCAGCGTTCAATCTGAGCCAGGATCAAACTCTTCAGTTCAATCTCTGTTTGTTGGCATTGCTGCCATCCTGATTTCTCAGGAGTCGCTCACTCAAGATACTGACCGTCGCTCATTGCTGAGCAACGTTAATACTTTTGTGAACATTTGATAATTTAAGTAATCACTGACCGAAGCCAGCGGCACCTTCATCAAACGCCCACACTTATCGACTGTTGATTGTTAAAGAAACGTTGTTCTGTACTACCTTGCTGCACCTTGCGAAGCGTTGTGTTCGTCAGCAGCAGAGGAATGAGATTATGCAGTGTTTCGCTTAACTCGTCAACCCCCTCTTCCACTTCGTCGCAGATTTCTCTGCGGACCTTGCCAACGAAATCAGTTGATCCCGTGAACGTTTTTCGGTCACGCTTTGCAGCGTTCCTGAAGCGGACGCGCACTATAGCAAACGTTCACGGCACCCGCAAGCCCGCGCCACCATGGAAGCTGTGCGTGTACGTTATTTCAATGCCGGGTATATTGCGTGCCGAACCAGCATGCCGCTCGCACGGTGCTATGAGCAATTGGAGAACAGATGAAGCACCCCTTATTCCGCCGGACCGCCATTGCCGCAGCCTGCATGTCGGCCCCACTCTGCGCGATCGCCGATGAGGTACGCGCGCCCATCAATGTTGTGGTGGTCAGCGCCACCCGCTCGGAACACAGCAGTTTCGACCTGCCCGCCGCCATCGACATTGTCGATGCATCGCAGATTGCCGATACCCAGCCGCGCGTCAACGCCTCCGAAGCCCTGGCCGCGGTGCCGGGCCTGGTCGCCCGCGACCGCCAGAACTATGCGCAGGACCTGCAGATCTCCTCGCGCGGCTTTGGCGCCCGCTCGGCCTTCGGCGTGCGCGGCGTTCGCCTCGTGGCGGACGGCATCCCGGCCACCATGCCGGACGGCCAGGGCCAGGCCGCGACCTTCAACCTCGACATCGCCGAGCGTATCGAAGTATTGCGTGGCCCCTTCTCCGCCCTGTACGGCAACCACTCGGGCGGCGTGGTCCAGCTGTTCACGCGCGATCCCAAGGGAGCCCCTTCCATCGAAAGCAGCTTCACCGCCGGCAGCGACGGCATGCGCAAGCTCGATGTGAACGCACAGGGCCGCAGCGGCAAGTTCGGCTACCTGCTCGATGCCTCTCGCTTCGAGACCGATGGCTACCGCGCCCACAGCGCCGCCACCCGCGACCAGGCCTACGCCAAGCTCGTGGTCGAGCCGACGAAGGGCAGCCGCGTGGTCCTTACCGCGAGCGGGCTGCGCCAGGACGATACCCAGGATCCGCTTGGCGTCACCTGGGCCACCTACCAGCGCGACCCGCGCGCCGGCGAGATCGACCTCACCGACACCCAGTCGCCCCAGCGCCCCCTGGCCGAACGCTACAACACGCGCAAGAGCATCGACCACCAGCAATTCGGACTCACCTGGGAACAGCGCTTCGGGCCAGATCGCCTGCTGCTGACCGCCTACGCCGGCAACCGCCACGTAATTCAGTACCAGTCGTTCTCGCGCGGCTTCCAGGCGGCGCCCACACACTCCGGTGGCGTGATCGACTTCGACCGCGACTTCCACGGCATCGACGCCAACTGGCGTGCCGTGCGCGAACTCGCTGGCGGCACGCTGCGTGCCACCATCGGCATCGAGGTGGCGCGCTCGGTTGATGACCGCCAGGGCTTCGAGAACTTCGTCGGCAATACCTTCGGCGTCAAGGGAAACCTGCGGCGCGATGAACGGAACGAAGTCCGCAGCGTCGACCCTTATGCCCAGCTGGAATGGGAGCGCGGACCATGGGTCCTGACGGGCGGCGTGCGCCGCAGCCGCATCAGCTTCGACGTCACCGACCGTTTCCTTTCCAACGGCAACGACAGCGGCAGCGTCGAGTACAGCCACACCTCGCCGCTGCTCGGGGTGCTGTACAAGGTCTCGCCCTCGCTGAATGTCTATGCCAGCGCCGCACGCGGCTTCGAAACCCCGACCTTGAACGAGCTGTTCTATTCAGGGACCGGCGCCGGCTTCAACTTCCGCCTCGGGCCGGCCATCGGCAAGCACTTCGAGGCCGGGGTCAAGGCCATGCTTCATCCCGGCGTGCGCGTGAATGCCGCCGTGTTCCAGGTCCGTACGGAGGGCGAACTGGTGGTCGACAGCTCCTCGGGCGGGCGCACCAGCTACCGCAATGCCAGCGCCACCCTGCGCCAGGGCGGCGAACTGTCGCTCGATGCGGGACTCGGCGGCGGCTGGAACGCGCGCCTTGCGCTCACGGCGCTGCGTGCCACCTACGAAGAAGGTTTTGGCGCCGTGCCCGAAGGCAGCCGGCTGCCGGGCATCCCGAAGACCAGCCTGTACGGCGAATTCGGCTGGAAGGAGCAGTCCGGCCGCTTCGGCGCCGCACTGGAGACGATCGCCAACAGCCGTGTCCATGCGGAAGACACGAATACCGCCACGCCGGCCCCGGCTTACGCCATCGTCAACGCGCGCGTACAGGCCAGCCAGCTAGTGAAAGGATGGCGGCTCAAGCAGTTCGCACGCCTGAACAACCTGTTCGACCGCGATTATGTCGGCTCGGTCATCGTGGGAGACACCAACCGCCGCTACTACGAAGCCGCCCCCGGTCGCAACTGGATCCTGGGCATCAGCGCGCAGTACCTGTTCTAAGCCTTCGCGATATCTACCCGCGCAGGCAGCGCCACGCCCGGATAAAGCTTCGCAAGCGTGGTATCGGTGGCCGGAACGAGCACGGCTTCCACCAGCGTGGCAGCCGCCTCCTCATCGGGCGCGGCGCGCACCCGCTGCCACAGGTCCGGGTGCTTTGCCATGTGTTCACCGAGTGCCCGCTCCACCTCCTCCTGCCAGAAGGCCGGCGCTTCGCCTTCGACCCAGTTGCCGCGCCCGCGGCCGAAGTGCGCCACCGCCAGGTAACGCAGCACCGCGCCTACCAGCAGCGACTGCAGGAAGGGGTCGGCGAACTGCACGCCTGGCTTGTCGCGGTCCATGCGCTGGTTGAAACCCCAGGCCGCGCCGGCCATCGTCAGGCCGCCGACGATCGCCCCCAGCAGCGCGCCCGCCCCCATGGTCAGGCCGCCCGCCATCATGTCGGCCGACAGTCCCGTTGCCGCACCGGACACCACGGCGCCGAGCAGGCCTGCCTGGGCCTTGTCCACCGGCGCATGCACCGCGAAGTTGTCGCGCACGCGTGCATTGATGGTCAGCGCCTGGCCCGGGTCGATCCGGTACAGGGCCAGCATGCGTGCCGTCGCGCCATTGATGCGGTTGTTCAGGCGCTCGACCAGCGCCGCCATCGCGAGTTCCTGCCGCCGCTGTTCGTCCTTGCCGATGCCGACCGCCTTCAGCGCGCTGCGCAGCATGCTGCGCCCTTCTTCCGCGATCGGTTCCGCGTCGCGCGCGGCCGCCGCCAGCTGTTCCGCCGAGACGCGCAGCGCGCCGAGGTAGCGTTGCCGGTTGGCGGCCGACCAGGCGTCGAGCAGGCGCGCATAGCCGGGCCGCTTCTCATCAATGACCAGGCGCCCGATCGCTTCATAGAACACGTGTTCGTGCACCCAGCAGCGGGCGAAGGCGTCGAGCGGCAGCACCTCCTTCACCACCGGGAACTGGGCCAGGTGCTGCCGCCAGCGCCCCTGCTCGCCGGATTCCTCTGCGCCGGGGCGCGGCGGGCCCATCTGGTTGAGCAGCACGGCAACCGGCTTGTCGAGCCACTCGAGGATTTTCATCTCCGGCGGCAGGTAGCCGGCATCCAGGGGCGACTCGGACGAGTTGACCAGGTAGAGGATGACGTCGGCTTCTTCCTTGGCCGCGCGCAGTGCCTGCTGGCTCAGCCAGAACGGGCGGTCGCGGTAGCGGTCGAACACCTCGCGCAGGAACCAGCCGATCGGATTGCCCGCCATCGACAGGCGCTTCAAGAGGCGCACCGAATCGCCGAAGCCCGGGGTGTCCCACAACATCAGCGTATCGCCGGCTTCACTGCGCTGCAGCGGGTGCGCCTCGGCGAACTGGGTCACGTGGGCGGCGTCGCGCACCTCGCCCACGTCCATGCCGACCAGCGTGCGCGCCAGCGTCGTCTTGCCGTTGTTGGTGTGCGAGACGAGCGCGAACTGGATCTTGACCGGAGTGTCAGCCATGGCGTTCATCGCAGCTCCGGCAAGCTGAGTCCGGCGCCCAGTTCGAGCGGATACTTCTCGGGCTGGAGCAGGTTGACGAAGGTGGCCGAGGTACCATGGAAGCTGCAGAACTGGCGCCACAGCGCGGTGCGCTCGGCCACGCGCGCGGCATTGCCCTGCTGCTCGCCAATGCGTTCCACGAGCGGTGATTCGTCTACCAAGACCGCGACACCGCGCTTCACACGCTTGCCCAGGTAGTCGAGGAAGGCGCCGTGGTTTTCCTTTTCGGGCGTGGCCGCAAGGCTGAACAGGACGGCGGTGACGGTGACGCCCGCGTCGTCGAGGGTGGTCTCGCGCAGCGCTTCCTTCGGATCGAGGCCGTAGGCGGCCGTGGGGCACAGTTGGACACGGGCCTGCGCTCCGAGCGCGCTCGCCGCGATCGCCCACAGGCCCCGGTCGCGCGCTTCGTCGAGCGTATAGCTGTAGGGGAGCACGCGCAGCAGTGCCGGGGTACCGGCGCCGATGCTGTCTGCCAGCTTGCGGTAATACGGCTGGTCGAGGTCGAGCGGGAAGTTGCGCGCCAGGTGACGTGCGCGCCAGGCGGCGACGCCGGCCAGCAGCAGGCGTGGCAGCACGACGAGCAGCAGCAGCGTCGCGCCATACAGGTGGACCCAGCGTTCGCCGCTCGCGGCGGTCATTGGCCGCCCGAAGCGCAGCAGTTCGATCTCGGCCAGCGAGAAACCCTGCAGAAAGGGGAAGACGGTCATCGCCGGCATGAACAGCCAGGACAGCAGGGTGTGGACCTGGCGGCCGTCGAGGAAGGTACTTTCCCAACCGACCTGGTACTGGGTCAGCAGGCCGCGCGCATACAACGAGGCGATGGCGCCGAGCGCGAAGAAGGCCGCGGCCAGATGGACGGTGCGGCGCAGGCGCGCGCGGGTCAGCGGTTCACTGAGCGTGGCCCACTCTCCCATGAAGACGGCAATGCCCTCGGTCATCGGTGCCGGCAGCTTGCGCGGCACGGACGCTTTGCCCACGCTCAGGCGGCGCAGCAGGTTCGGGCCTGCCCAGCCGTGGCGTTTGCCTGGGATCAGGGCCCATACCAGCATGGAGAGATAGACCAGCAGGTTCCAGCCGATGATCAGGAGGAAGGGAGCCGACAGGAGGTCGACACGGTACGGATCGGCGATACGGTCGATGGCGGCGCCGCTGATGAAGGCCAGGAAAGGCAGGGCCAGCCAGACGCCGCCCAAGCCCAGTCGGCGCTTCGCGAATGCGCCGAATGCAGGCGAACGTTCGCCCAGGCGTTTCAGGATCTGCTCGGAGCGCTGCTGCAGGAAATGCTGCTGGGTGACGGCGCTCTTGCTGTCGGCGGCCTGCCAGGCCGCGAGTTCCTTGGCGCTGCGGCTGGCGTACTTGCGGTCGTCGTCGCTCAGCACCGCGTGGTTGACGTCGGCGGACTCGATGGCGCGCACCAGCACGACGTTGCGTGCGACCTGTTCGTTCATGCTTCTCCTGTCATGGTTGAAATGGCAAGGCTGACAGGTGCATTGTGCCCCAGTTTGGGACAGGGCATCGTTCCCGCGCTGGTGGCGGGCGAAGGCGGGGCGTAAAAAAACCCGGGAGACCCGGGCTCGCATGGGCTTGCGCCGGCGTTCAACTGCCGGGATTCTTCTTGTTCGGTTTGCTGCCGAAGTCAGAAGCAGGCAGGTCGGGGTGGCCCTGCAGCCCTTTGCCGCCGCCCTTGCCGGAATCCGATTGCTGGGAGCCGGCGTGCTGGTATTGCTCGATGCCGCCCGCGCCGGATTGCTGGGCTTCGCCCAGGCGATCCTGCTCGGCCTGTGCCTGCATGCGCTGGCCGCGCTGGCGCGCACTCCAGCCCTGGTGGACGGCGCCGGCGCCGCCGCGCTGGCCGCGGCCGCCCGTGTCGGACTGCTGGGAGCCGGTGTGGGCCATCAAGAAAGGCGACTCGGGGCCGCCGGGCATGACGGCGCCCGGTGCACGCGTCTGCAGACTGCCTTCGGCAACTGTCACGCCTTTCGGTTTATGGATACCGCGCGAACGGTTGTCGCCACCCAGGTTTTTTTCCTTCGATTTCATGATTCCTCCTTCGCTTTGCTGAACCAATGGATTGATCATGCGCGCCGAAACTGCGGGGCTGTATAGGAGAAGACTCCGAGCAGGTGTAGGAATCACCGCACGCACCCTTCAGGTAGCGGAAGTACCGAAGCCAGTCCGGCGTCGACGCCGCCAACTGGCTGCTGTCCGCCTGGCGGGAACTCGCCGCCGGCCGCGAGGACATCTCGGTAACGCAGATCGTCCACCAGGGCTTCGGGCGTCGCGAGCATGACCGAGGCCTTGCGTGCACTCATCGCGAGCGGTTACCGCCCGCGCCGGACGATCCAGGTCATTGCCTATGCGGCGGAAGAAGCGGGATTGCGGGGTTCGCAGGGAGATTGCGCGCCAGTTCAGGCAGGCGGGCCGGAAGGTCGCCGGCGTGCTGCAGCTCGACATGACGAATTACAAGGGTGCGGCCAACGACATCTACCTGATCACCGATTACACGAACAGCCAGCAGAACGCCTTCCTGGCCCAGCTGATCGGCACCTATCTGCCGGGCCTGACGATCGGCTATGACAAGTGCGGCTATGGCTGCTCGGACCACGCGAGCTGGGATGCGCAGGGCTATCCGGCTTCGATGCCGTTCGAGTCATCGATGACGCGCGATAACCCGCATATCCACACGTCAAAGGATACCTTGGTCAACTCGGGCAACCAGACTGCGCATGCGCTGAAGTTCGAGCCAATAGGACGGTAGTGAAGATTCGCAGTGCGAATCCGAAAGCAAAAAGCCCGCTCAGTCGATACTGAGCGGGCTTTGCTTATAACTAGCCTGACGATAACCTACTTTCACACTGGTTGCAGCACTATCATCGGCGCAAAGTCGTTTCACGGTCCTGTTCGGGATGGGAAGGGGTGGGACCGACTTGCTATGGTCATCAGGCTTTGACTTGTCTGAGCTTTTACCGATCGGTAAAAAACTCACAATCCGGGAAGAAGTATCGTTCTTTTTATTCTTGGGGTAGCAGTATCAACAAACTGC
>NZ_JPXI01000008.1 GCF_000740675.1 Massilia sp. BSC265
GGCCATGCCGCTGGTCTGGGCTTTCAGGCGGGTGGCGATCTGCAGGCCGGCGGCGTCGTCCATGGCCGAGTTGATGCGGTAGCCGGTCGACAGGCGGGTCATCGAGGTCGACAGCGAGGACTGGGTACGGCCCAGCGAATTTTGCGCAGAAAGGGTCGCGGCGTTGGTGTGAAGGCTCAGCATGGTGAACTCCTGAATTAAGAATCTGGTGGGAGGTCGCGCTCGTCGCGCTCTCACAAGTACAAGACGACCGTTTCCGCCAGTCGATTAAGTGCCACACGGAAATCTTTTTAAACTTCGAGATGAGAACCTTGATACCGCGTCGTCCCTTGAGTCATGATGATTTACCAAATGTAAAAGGCCAGCCCTTAGAGGCTGGCCTTCGATACTGCCGCGGCGGCTAGCCGGGAAGCGAGTATTACTGCAGCAGCGACATGACCATCGAGGACATGCTGTTGGTCTGCTTGAGCATCGCGGTGCCGGCTTGCATCAGCATCTGCTTGGCGGTCATGTTCGACGATTCGGTGGCGAAGTCAACGTCCAGGATGCGGCCGGTGGCGTTCTTGGTGTTGGTGCTGACGTTGGCCAGGTTGTTGTAGACGTGATCCAGGCGGTTGGCAGCGGCGCCCAGTGCCGAGCGGACGGTGCTGACGCCTTCGATTGCGGTTTTCAGGCGATCGATATTCAAGTTAGCGTTCTCGGTGCCGGTACGATCGACGCCAGCCGTGCCACCGTGAGCAGTGTTGAACTCTGCTGCCGTGGTCGCCAGAAGTTCCTTGCCGTTCACGTTCACCCTGGTCCAGGTCGAAGCAGTACCTGCGGCGTTGACGTCGATGGCGCCGCCGTCAAACGCTCCCGTTGCGCTGTGGATTGCCTTGTGCATAGCGTTCAGTTCGGCAGTTACATTCAGGTCCATCTGTTCGGTGCTGGCCGAACCGATCTGGAACGACACGGTGGAGGCCAGCTTACCCGACGCGTTGTTGAGCAGCGCGGTGCCGCCGAAGCTGGTGTTCTTGACGATGTTGGTCAGTTCGTTCGTCAGCGACGTGTATTCGCCCTGCATTGCGGTGCGGTCATCGTCCGACGAAGAGCCGTCGGCTGCCTGGGTAGCCAGGTCCTTCATGCGGGTCAGGATGTTGGTGACTTCGTTCAGCGCGCCTTCGGCGGTCTGCAGCATCGAGATCGAATTCTGGGTATTGCGCATTGCCACGGCCATGCCGCTGGTCTGGGCTTTCAGGCGGGTGGCGATCTGCAGGCCGGCGGCGTCGTCCATGGCCGAGTTGATGCGGTAGCCGGTCGACAGGCGGGTCATCGAGGTCGACAGCGAGGACTGGGTACGGCCCAGCGAATTTTGCGCAGAAAGGGTCGCGGCGTTGGTGTGAAGGCTCAGCATGGTGAACTCCTGAATTAAGAATCTGGTGGGAGGTCGCGCTCGTCGCGCTCTCACAAGTACAAGACGACCGTTTCCGCCAGTCGATTAAGTGCCACACGGAAATTTTTTTAAAGTTCTTTTTGGCTTTTGCGAAAAGTTCATCTCGCGCGCGCTCCCCGAACGGTGCCAGCCGTTTAGCGCTATCATGTCGCCCTCGTTTCGCAACCGTATATATATAGAAGCCCCGTGACCACCGCCACTTCCCCTTACCGCAGCCGCCGTCTCTCGGTCGCCCCCATGATGGACTGGACCGACCGCCACTGCCGCGTCTTCCACCGCCACATCACCCGCCATACCTGGCTGTATACAGAAATGGTCACCACCGGCGCCCTGGTCTACGGCGACGTCGAGCGCCACCTGCGCTATGACGGGGTGGAACACCCGGTCGCCCTGCAGCTGGGCGGCAGCGACCCGGCCGACCTGGCGAAAAGCGCGAAGCTGGGCGAGCAGTGGGGCTACGACGAGATCAACCTGAACTGCGGCTGCCCGTCCGAGCGGGTGCAGAAGGGCGCCTTCGGCGCCTGCCTGATGGGAGAGCCGCAACTGGTGGCCGATTGCGTCAAGGCGATGCGCGACGCGGTCTCGATCGACGTCACGGTCAAGCACCGGATCGGCATCGACTACAACGAGGAATACGGGTTCGTGCGCGACTTCATCGGTACCATTGCCGACGCCGGTTGCAAGACCTTCATCGTTCATGCCCGCAATGCCGTGCTGAAGGGCCTGTCGCCGAAAGAGAACCGCGAGATCCCGCCGCTGCGCTACGAAGTGGCCTACCAGCTCAAGCGCGAATTCCCGGAACTGGAAATCATCATCAACGGCGGCATCAAGACCGACGAGGAGATTGCCCTGCACCTGCAGCACGTGGACGGGGTCATGCTGGGGCGCGAGGCCTACCACAACCCTTGGGTGATGGCGAACTGGGACCGCCGGTTCTACGGCGACGCCGACGCCCCGCTGAAAACCCGGGTGCAGGTACTGGAAGCCATGGTGCCTTATATTGGCGAGCAGTTGCGCCTGTACGGCCAGCACGGGCTAAAGCTGAACAGCATCACGCGGCATATGCTCGGCATCATGAGCGGCTTGCCTGGCGCGCGCGCCTTCCGCCAGTTGCTCTCCGATCCGAAGATGCTGGCGGGTGCCGATCCGGCCCTGCTGCTGCAGGCGGCGGCACGGATGCCGGTCGCGGCCTGAACCGCGCTTCTCCTCTCTCCAAAGGCGTACTCGGTACGCCTTTTTTGTTTCCTGTCGGCAAAATGACACAATTTGCCGCACAATTTGTATAGTCAGCCTAGCCAATGCTTGCCGTGCGGCAAGTCTGCACGCATAATTTCATTCGCTCCCTACAGGTTAATGAACATCAACTCTGTTGTTGAGCTGAAACAGTTCGGATGCCTGTGTCAATTTCACATTTCCGCGTGGAATTTTTGATTTATCCTGTCAGAATTCCGTAAGCATGTGACTGCTTATGACACGCGTCGCACGGCGCAAGGACCCGGGCGAATTTCGATCAATAAATACAGGGATGAACAGTAAAAATGGCTTTTTTGAATAACTTGAAGGTCGGTACCCGCCTGGCGCTCGGTTTCGCACTGGTGCTAGTGCTGCTGATCGCCGTGACCGTGGTCGGCATCCTGCGCATGGCGCAGATCCAGGACCGTCTCGACAAGGTGGTCAGCGTGAGCAATGTCTCGACCAGCCTGGTCATCGAGATGCGCAACAACGTCAGCGACCGCGTCGCCTCGCTGCGCGTCCTGACGCTGATGACCGACCCGGCCGACATGGAACCGGAAATGGTCAAGTTCAAGGAGCAGACCCGCAAGTACGAAGAAGCCCAGAAAAAACTGTCGGCGCTGTTCGCAGCCCACGCCACCGACAAGGAAAAAGCCCTGCTGGCCCAGATCAAGCAGTTCGAAGGCGAAGCCATGCCCGCCATTGCCAGGGCCTCGGAACTCTACCTGGCCAACAACGCCATGGACGCCACCCGCGTCATGATCCGCGAGGTGCGCCCGGTGCAGAAGAAGTGGACCGAAGCGCTGGACCAGCTGGCCGCCCTGGAAGAGAAGCAGAACGCCCAGAGCAAGACCGATGCCCAGGCGGAATTCGAAAACGCCCGTAACTTCATGATCATCATGCTGGTCGCCGCCGTCGCCATGGGCGTGGCGGCAGCCTGGGTGATCTCGCGCAGCCTGCGCAAGCAGCTGGGCGGCGAGCCGGCCTACACCGCCAAGATCGCCGCCAGCATCGCCCACGGCGACCTGGCCGTGGCGATCGAGACCGAAGACTCGGACCGCGGCAGCCTGCTGGTGGAAATGAAGGAAATGCGCAACAGCCTGGTCGGCATCGTCGAGCAGGTGCGCCGCGGCACCGAAACCATCGGCACCGCCTCGCGTGAAATCGCAGCCGGCAACATCGACCTGTCCTCGCGTACCGAACTGCAGGCCAGCTCACTGGAAAAGACCGCCTCGGCGATGGAAGAACTGACCTCGACCGTCAAGCAGAACGCCGACAACGCCCGTGAGGCCAATGCCCTGGCCGCGACCGCGTCGGAAGTGGCCCGCAAGGGTGGCGAAGTGGTGTCGCAAGTGGTCGGCACCATGGGCGAGATCAACAGCTCGGCCAGCAAGATCTCGGACATCATCGGCGTCATCGACGGCATCGCCTTCCAGACCAACATCCTGGCGCTGAACGCTGCGGTCGAAGCGGCACGTGCCGGCGAACAGGGCCGCGGCTTCGCGGTGGTGGCATCGGAAGTGCGTAACCTGGCGCAGCGTTCGGCGGCGGCGGCAAAGGAAATCAAGACCCTGATCGGCGACTCCGTCGAGAAGGTCGAGCGCGGCAGCAAGCTGGTCGGCCAGGCCGGCGTGACGATGGATGAAGTGGTGGCGAGCGTCAAGCGCGTGACCGACATCATGAGCGACATCGCCAACGCCAGCGCCGAGCAGAGCGCCGGCATCGAACAGGTCAACCTGTCGATCATCGAGATGGACAGCATGACCCAGCAGAACGCTGCCCTGGTGGAAGAGGCTGCTGCCGCCGCGCAGAGCCTGCAGGACCAGGCAAGCGAACTGGCCCGCGTCGTCAGCATCTTCAAGCTGAGCGAGGGCGAGCAGTACCAGGCCGAGGCGCACGCCGCCCCGGCCGCCAGCACCGCGGTCGTGGTGCGCCCGGCCGCCGCCAAGCGTCCGGCTCCGGCCCTGAAGAAGCCCGCCGTGAAGAAGCCTGCCGCATCGGCAACGGCGGCGTCGAAGCCGGCACCGGCTGCCGCGCAGGATGAAGCACCGGCCGCACCGGCTGCCAAGGCAAAGAAGGCCGCCACCGTCGCCAGCGACGAGTGGGAAGAATTCTAAGAAAGAAGAAGTGCCGGTCTGCGGGCCGGCAAGCAGGTGAGACTGCAACCTTGAACAATAACCTTATAGGGGAAACCATGAAAAACCTGACCGTGAAACTGATCGCTGCAATGACCCTCGCCACCGCCGCCGGCGCCAGCTTCGCTGCCGAAGTGCCGGCATCGTTCGACCCGAAGAAGTGCGCGGTCGAATACCCGAAGGCATCGCTGATGAACGAAGAGCAGGGCACTACCTCGGCTTCGTTCCTGGTCAACGCGGACGGTACCGTGGCCGAGTCGAAGCTGGAGAAGTCGAGCGGCTTCAAGAACCTGGACAAGGCAGCCCTGAAAGGCCTGTCGTCGTGCAAGTTCAAGCCGGGCACCAAGGATGGCGCACCGGCCCAGACCTGGACCAAGGTCGACTACGCCTGGAAGCTGGACTAATCAGGCTGTCGTCCCACCCAGAGCAGCCGGCCTCGCGCCGGCTGTTTTGTTTTCCCCCTTGGTTACATTTTCATAGCAGCATGTTTCGAGTGTAAGAACTTCTTTCATTTCTCTCCTGTGCGGTCGAGGCTGGCTATAGTGCTTCCAACACCAACCGAAAGGAGAAGTACCATGAAAGCGATTCTTGCCGCTACCGCAGCTGTCCTGATCAGTGCCGCAGCCTTCGCGCCGGTCCAGGCCCAGGCCCAGGGACGCACCGAAGTGATCGTGGTGCACAAGGCGCCGCCGCCGCCGCGCCACGAGTCGATCCCCGCCGCCCGCCGCGGCTACGAATGGGTGCCCGGCTACTGGAACTGGAACGGCCGCCGCTACGTGTGGGAACACGGCCACTACGAGCGGGTGCGTGCCGGCTACGTCTACCAGCAGCCGATGTGGCGCCAGGACCGTAACGGCTGGTACATGGACCGCGGCGGCTGGGTCCGCGACAGCCACCGCATGGCGCGGCGCGACCGTGACGGCGACGGCGTCCCGAACCGCTACGACGCCCGCCCGCACAACCCGTACCGCTATTGATCGCATCGGTTGAACACGACACCGCCTGCACCGCAGGCGGTTTTTTCATATGGAGAACTCGGGCGGCGGCGCCATGCCGGTATTGCCGAGATCGGTCGAGACGCGGTTGCGACCCTCGGCCTTGGCGCGGTAGAGAAGGGCGTCGGCCCGTTGGACCAGGGCTTCCGGATCGTCGTTGTCGCCGGCTGCGGCGTGGAAGGTGCAGGTGCCGGCACTGACGGTCACGATCCCGGGCGGATTGTCGGCATGCGCGATGCCGAGTTCCATGATGGTCAGGCGCAGGCGCTCGGCGAGGTAGCGGGCGCCGACCTGGCCGGTCGCGGGCAGGACGATCGCGAACTCCTCGCCGCCATAGCGGGCCGCCAGATCGGTCGGCCGGGCCAGGCCGCCGCGCAGCGCCGCCGCCACCTGGCGCAGGCAATCGTCGCCGGCGACGTGGCCGTAACGGTCGTTGTACGGCTTGAAGAAATCCACATCCAGCAGCACCAGCGACAGCGGCGCCCCGTTGCGCCGGGCGCGCTTGAGTTCGAGGCGCAGCGTCTCCTCGAAATGGCGGCGGTTGGCAAGGCCGGTCAGGGCGTCGCGGGTGGCCAGCACCGTCAGCTCCTGGTTGCGCTGCTGCAGGTGCTCCTCCGCGATGCGCAGCTCGGCCTCGAGCTGGTCGCGGATCATGATCTGGCGCACCAGGCGTGCGCCGACGCCGGCCAGCAGCAGCACCACCAGCACGGTAGCGCCGGACATGAAGAGGGTCGACTGGTTCCACTCGGCCAGGATCTCCTTCTTGGATTGCGCGGTCGCGACGATCAGGGGCAAGCCGCCCAGGTGGCGGTAGCTGTAAAGGCGCACGACGCCGTCGACGCGCGAGCGCAGCATCGCAGTGCCGACCGGGCCGCTCGATTTGTACATCTGGTAGACCGGGCCGGCAGCGACACTGGTGCCGATCAGCTTGTCGTTGAAGGGCCGCCGGTAGATCAGGGTGCCGTCATCGTGCGCCAGCAGCACCACGCCTTCCGTGCCGACGTCGAAGCTCTCGTACAGTTCGGCGAAGAAGGCGATCTGGACGGTGCCGAGCGCCACACCGGCAAAGCTGCCGTCGGGATTGTCGAGCCGGCGCGACACCGGCAGGATCCAGACACCGCTCGACCGGCTGCGGATCGGCTTGCCGATGTAGGTGTTGCGGCTGCGGTGGTTCAGGTGGTACTGGAAGTACTCGCGGTCGGCATTGTTGCCGGCGATCGGACGCTCGATCGACGACACCAGCCAGCTGCCGTCGGCGCCGTAGACGAACAAGCCGTGCAGCTCCTTCACCTGCAGCACCATGTTGCGCATGTGCGTGCGCAGGCGGTCCGACGACGCCGGCGACATGCCGTCATGCTCGACCCGCTCGACCACGCTCGCCAGCACCGTGTCGACGATCCGCACCGTGCTCTCGGCCTGGGCCGCCAGGGCATTGGCCATGTTCGACGTCGCGGCCGCATGCTCGGCCAGGCGGCTCTGGCGCGCGCTCCAGGCGCTCCAGGCCTGGGCCGCGACCAGCAGCACGCAGAACAGCAGCAGCACGCGGATCGCATACCTGACCGCCGGGCGCTTCTTGGCCGTCAGGCTGGTGATGGGTGTGGAAGCGGGGTGCTGTAGGGTCATCAGGGACGCCACGGACGTGACAGGGGGGGGGGGCAGAACTTCGAGGATACCCATGGCACATGGAAAAGTCGAGGCGAGCGCCCGTAAAGCAAAAAGCCCAGTCCGAAGACTGGGCTTTCGCTTGAATTCTTGGGGTGGCTGATGGGACTCGAACCCACGACAACAGGAATCACAATCCTGGACTCTACCAACTGAGCTACAGCCACCACTGTCTTGCTGCATGTCTCGCTGTTTCCGAGACAGAACAAGATTATACAAAGCGCTTCCCGAACTGGCAAGTCTAAATGTGCGCCCCTGTCGGCTTCGAGAGCGTCGCACCGATCGCAAGCTCGTGCACGGGAGGATTTTGGCCCAGCAGGCTGGCAAAGGCGGCGGACAGGGCGGTGCCGCTGGCGCTGGTGAAACCGGTCAGAGATGCCTCGCCGTCACGATCATGCAGCAGGCCCGCCGCCTCGAGCAGGCGCGTCAGCTGGCGCGCCACCGCGTCGCCGGTGTCGATCAGCGTCACTTGGGCGTCCGTATGCCGGCGGATCACCCCCTCGATCGAGGCCTGGACCAGCGGATAGTGGGTGCAGCCGAGCACCAGGGTGTCGGCGCCTTGCGCCAGCAGCGGGGCGATGTAGCGCTCCAGCATCGCATCCAGCGCCGGCGCGCCGGGTTCGCCGAACTCGATCTGGTCGGCCAGGCCCACGCAGGGCTGCAGCAGGAAGCGCGTACCGGTCGCGGCGACGATCTGGTCGCGCAGCAGCAGGAATTTTTCGCCGGCGAGCGTGCGCTCGGTGGCCAGCACGCCGACCGTGCCGTTGCGGGTGCTCGCCGCGCCAGGCTTGAGGCCGGGCTCGACGCCGACGATCGGCATGTCGGGATAGCGTTCGCGCAGGATGCGCACGGCGGCGACGGTGGCGGTGTTGCAGGCCACGACCAGGGCTTTCACGCCGCGCGCCACCAGGAAGGCGCCGATGCCGAGGACGCGCTCGATGACGACGTCTACCGGCTTGTCGCCGTAGGGGGCAAAACCGGAGTCTGCGAAATACAGGAGGTGTTCGTTCGGCAGCTGTGCCTGGATGTGGCGCAGCACCGAGAGGCCGCCGACGCCCGAGTCGAAAATGCCGATCGGGGCGTCGAGTTTGTTGGCAGGGGAGACCATATTGGCGGCGCGAGCGTCGGTTGAGCGGGTGGGTGGGGTAATTGGGGCCAGTGGCCCCAATTACGAGCCGCCCACCCTACGGAGATGCGGCGAGTTCAGGCCGTTGCGACCGGGATGCCCTTCAGCGACTCGATCTTGGCCGACCATTCCTTCGGGCCGGTGTTGTGCACCGAGGTGCCGGTGGAATCCACGGCCACGGTGACCGGCATGTCGGTCACTTCGAACTCGTAGATCGCTTCCATGCCCAGGTCCTCGAAACCGACGACCTTGGCCGACTTGATCGCCTTCGAGACCAGGTAAGCCGAGCCGCCGACCGCCATCAGGTAGGCCGACTTGTGCTTCTGGATCGCTTCGATCGCTTGCGGCCCGCGCTCGGCCTTGCCGATCATCGAGATCAGGCCGGTCTTGTCCAGCATCATCTCGGTGAACTTGTCCATGCGGGTCGCGGTGGTCGGGCCTGCCGGGCCGACGACTTCATCGCGCACCGGATCGACCGGGCCGACGTAGTAGATGACGCGGTTGGTGAAGTCCACCGGCAGCGGCTCGCCCTTGGCCAGCATGTCCTGGATGCGCTTGTGCGCGGCGTCGCGGCCGGTCAGCATCTTGCCGTTCAGCAGCAGGGTCTGGCCCGGCTTCCACGACGCCACTTCCTCCTTGGTGAGGGTGTTCAGGTCGACGCGCTTCGATTTTTCGGTGTCCGGGGTCCACTGCACGTCCGGCCAGGTGGAGAGCGCCGGCGGTTCGATGTAGGCCGGGCCCGAGCCGTCCAGCACGAAGTGGGCGTGGCGGGTGGCGGCGCAGTTCGGGATCATCGCCACCGGCTTGGAAGCCGCATGGGTCGGGTACATGTTGATCTTCACGTCCAGCACGGTGGTCAGGCCGCCCAGGCCCTGGGCGCCGATGCCCAGCGCGTTGATCTTGTCGCACAGTTCGATACGCAGCTCTTCCAGCTTGTTTTGCGGGCCGCGCTGCTTGAGCTCGTACATGTCGATGTCTTCCATCAGCGACTCTTTCGCCATCAGCATCGCCTTCTCGGCGGTGCCGCCGATGCCGATGCCCAGCATGCCCGGCGGGCACCAGCCGGCGCCCATCAGCGGCACGGTCTTGAGGACCCAGTCGACCAGCGAGTCGGAGGGGTTCAGCATGACGAACTTGGTCTTGTTCTCCGAGCCGCCGCCCTTGGCAGCGAGCTTCACGTCAACAGTGTCGCCCTCGACCAGTTCCATGTGGACCACGGCCGGGGTGTTGTCCTTGGTGTTCTTGCGCTCGAAGTGCGGGTCGGCCACGATCGATGCGCGCAGCTTGTTGTCTGCGAAGCCGTAGGCGCGGCGCACGCCTTCGTTGACGGCGTCGGTCACGGAACCGGTGAAGCCTTCGAAGCGCACGTTCATGCCGATCTTCAGGAACACGTTGACGATGCCGGTGTCCTGGCAGATCGGGCGCTTGCCTTCGGCGCACATGCGCGAGTTGGTCAGGATCTGCGCGATCGCATCCTTCGCGGCCGGGCTTTGCTCGGTCTCATACGCGCGCGCCAGGTGCTGGATATAGTCGGCCGGGTGGTAGTAGCTGATGTACTGGAGGGCTGCCGCGACCGATTCGATGAGGTCGCTCTGGGTGATAACGGTTGCCATGGAAGTTCTCGATCAGGAGGGATGAATGTTTCGCTCAGTGCTTGGTATGCGTGGTCATGACGATGCGGTCGGTATAGGCAATGGCCATGGCCGACAGCAGGAAAGCAATGTGGATGATGGTCTGGTACATCATCGTGTCGGTGCTGTAGTTCGCCGCGTTGATGAAGGTCTTCAGCAGGTGGATCGACGAGATGCCGATGATCGCCATCGCCAGCTTGGTTTTGAGTACCGAGGCGTTCACGTGGGACAGCCATTCGGGCTGGTCCGGGTGGCCTTCGAGGTGCATGCGCGACACGAAGGTTTCGTAGCCGCCGACGATCACCATGATCAATAGATTCGAGATCATGACCACGTCGATCAGGCCGAGCACCACCAGCATGATCGTGGTTTCGGTCAGCTTGGTCGGACGCGTGGCGCCCGGTACGGTGACGACGTCCAGGATATGGGCAAGCGAAGCGGCATTGCCCATCGCCGCGCCGATCAGGTCCTTGAGTTCGACCCAGAAGTGGAACACGTACACGCACTGCGCCAGGATCAGGCCGAGGTACAGCGGCAGCTGCAGCCAGCGGCTGGCGAAGATCAGGTTGTTAAGCGGACTGAGCTTTTTTGCTTCGTTTGGAGGAATTAACTGCGCCATCGGGATGTAGGTTCCTTGATGCTGGACAAATACAGCCGAGCATTCTACACCCGCCAGCACGCCTTTGCGGGTTCCTTCGCGGGTTTGCGATGTCGTTGGTAGAATGGCACTCCAGCAGCGGGCGCGATGTGGTGGTTCATGTAAGGGCTCAGTAAGCCAGCGCGCCTAAGGTGTCCGGTAAAACTTACTACGATGGAGACTAGCATGGCCGAGAACGAGACCCAGCAAGAAGAATTTACCCTGCAGGAAAGCCGCGTGTTCCCACCTCCGGCCGAGTTCGCGGGCAAGGCCGCGATCTCCGGCATGGAAGCCTACGAAAAGCTGTGCGCCGAGGCCGCCAGCGACTACGAAGGTTTCTGGGCGCGCCTCGCGCGTGAGAACATCGACTGGCAGAAACCATTTACCAGCACCCTCGACGAATCGAATGCGCCGTTCTACAAGTGGTTTGCCGACGGCCAGCTGAACGCGTCGTACAACTGCCTCGACCGCAATCTGACCAACGGCAACGCCGATAAAACCGCCATCATCTTCGAGGCGGACGACGGCGCCAGCACCCGCGTCAGCTACCGCGAGCTGCATGAGCGCGTCTGCAAGTTCGCCAACGGCCTGAAGAGCCGCGGCATCAAGAAGGGCGACCGCGTCATCATCTACATGTCGATGTCGATCGAAGGCGTCACCGCCATGCAGGCTTGCGCCCGCATCGGCGCCACCCACTCAGTGGTCTTCGGCGGCTTCTCGGCGAAATCGCTGCAGGAACGCATCATCGACGCCGGCGCCGTGGCCGTCATCACTGCCGACGAGCAGCAGCGCGGCGGCAAGTCGCTGCCGCTGAAGTCCATTGTCGACGAGGCGCTGGCGATGGGCGGCTGCGACAGCATCCGCGACGTCATCGTCTACAAGCGTACCGGCGGCAACATCAATTTCCAGCAAGGCCGCGACCTCTGGCTGCACGAGCTGGTCGACAACCAATCAAGCGAGTGCGAGCCGGAATGGGTGGATGCGGAGCACCCGCTGTTCATCCTCTACACCTCCGGCTCGACCGGCACCCCGAAGGGCGTCCAGCACTCGACCGGCGGCTTCCTGCTGTGGGCCGCGCTGACGATGAAGTGGACCTTCGACATCAAGCCGGACGACGTCTACTGGTGCACGGCCGACATCGGCTGGGTCACCGGCCACAGCTACATCGCCTACGGCCCGCTCGCTGTGGGCGCCACCCAGATCGTGTTCGAGGGCGTGCCTACCTATCCGCACGCCGGCCGCTTCTGGGAAACCATCGCCAAGCACAAGGTCTCGATCTTCTACACCGCGCCAACCGCGATCCGCTCGCTCATCAAGGCCTCGGACGTGGACGAAAAGGTGCACCCGAAGAACTTCGACCTGTCGAGCCTGCGCCTGCTGGGTTCGGTCGGCGAGCCGATCAATCCGGAAGCCTGGATGTGGTACTACAAGAACGTCGGCCAGGAACGCTGCCCGATCGTCGACACCTTCTGGCAAACCGAGACCGGCGGCCACATGATCACTCCGCTGCCGGGCGCCACCCCGCTGGTGCCGGGCTCGTGCACGCTGCCGCTGCCGGGCATCATGACCGCCATCGTGGACGAGGCCGGCGCCGACGTGCCGAACGGGCAGGGCGGCATCCTGGTCGTGAAACGTCCGTGGCCGTCGATGATCCGCACCATCTGGAATAACCCGGACCGCTTCCGCACTAGCTACTTCCCAGAAGAACTGGGCGGCCGCTACTACCTGGCCGGCGACGGCGCGGTGCGCAACAAGGACACCGGTTACTTCACCATCACGGGTCGCATCGACGACGTGCTGAACGTCTCGGGCCACCGCATGGGCACGATGGAAATCGAATCGGCCCTGGTGGGGCACCCGCTGGTCGCGGAAGCGGCGGTCGTGGGCAAGCCGGACGAAACCACTGGCGAATCGATCTGCGCCTTCGTGGTGCTGAAGCAGGCCCGTCCGAGCGGCGAGGATGCCAAGAAGCTGGCAGCCGAGCTGCGCAACTGGGTGGCGAAGGAGATCGGCCCGATCGCCAAGCCGAAGGAAATCCGCTTCGGCGACAACCTGCCGAAGACCCGCTCCGGCAAGATCATGCGCCGCCTGCTGCGCGTGCTGGCCAAGGGCGAGAACATCACCCAGGACGTGTCGACCTTGGAAAACCCGGCGATCCTGGAGCAGCTGAAGGAAACGGCCTGATGGCTGAGTCGCCCGTCTGAGCCGGCGGGCGCCTGAAGGTCTCGAGCAGCGCCGCCCTGTTGCGACAGGGCGGCGTTGTTTTATGTGCCGTCCGGCTCGCCGCCGAAGGCTCTCATCAGGGCTTCGCGATCGCGGGCTTGCTTGTCGGGAACCACGGCGGCGCGGCCGCGGCGGCCGGTGAACTCTTCCTCGATGTTGTCGCGGTAATAGCTCCAGGCAGAACTGGAACTCGACAGCTTGCGCCAGACGTCAAGACCGACGGCGTCGTAGTCGATGGCGCTGCCGTCGTCGAATTCCACGTGCAGCCTGCGTTCGCGTGCGTCATAGCCGATCGCGCGCAGCTTGCCGGCGTTGATTTTCTTCATTTCCATGATGCTCTCCTGTCCGCGCCTCTATCAGGAAGACGATAGCACGAAGGTATTGCCGTCCGGGTCCTGGAACTTCGCGAACGAGCCCCACGGCTGCACGGTGGGCGGCTCGACGAAGTCGACGCCGCGCCCGCGCAGCTGGCGATAGGTCGCTTCCACATTGTCGCAGGCAAAGGCGCCGTTGAAGAAGCTGCCGATGCGGTCTTCCTGGCCGTCCATCGTGAACAGCACGACGCGCGTGCCGGACGAGGCGATGCGCAGCTCGATCCAGCGCTTGCCCGGGCCCATCGGCTGGTCGGTCGACATCTCGAAGCCGAGTTTCTCGGTGTAGAAGGCGAGGGCGCGGTCCTGGTCCGAGACGGGGATGCTGACGAATTTCAGTCGGGTGATCATGGTGCTTCGTTCTAGTTGTGGTTGTCGTGGCGAGCATTATCGTGGCAGACTCGCGGCTGAGTGCGCGTTTGATTACTATAGTATTCATGACTACCCGACAGTCTTCGCTGGATGCCTACGTGTTCGAGGTCCTGATGCCGGATCTGGTTGGACATGACCGACGGCCGGCGGCCTTTGTCGTGTATCTTTATCTGCTTCACAGTGCAGAGGCGCTCGGGCGGGACCAGGTGCCGGCGAGCCTGCAGGCGATAGCGGTCAAGACGGGCTTGTCGAAGTCGGCGGTGCAGGTGGCGCTGCGGCACCTCAAGCGGCGCGGGCTGGTGGGAGAGGACGAGGTCGGCACGCAGCTGAACCCGGTGCGGCAAGTGCTGCGACCGTGGCGCCGGCGCTGGCCGGTTGAGGCTGCGGCATGACAGATGACGGAACAGTCTTGTACAGTAGAGAAACCTTGTTATAATAGGCGGCTTCGTGGACACACGAAACCCCATCAGGAGAGATGGATGAGTGGTTTAAGTCGCACGCCTGGAAAGCGTGTATAGGTTCATAGCCTATCGGGGGTTCGAATCCCCCTCTCTCCGCCAAGCATTTATAAGGGCCGCTTTCGAGCGGCCCTTTGCATTTGCGCTATAGATTTGATGTGCGCTATTCAAATCGATGCTATCTTGCTTGTTCAATATATTTTGAGCAAGCGATATGGATTTTGTGGAATGGATGAAATCGGCAGGGCTCTCCGAGAAATCTGCTAATAGCTACCGAGGTGCGATCAAAGGACGTTTGACCACCTGGGCCCGCACTCACGGACTCACGACCAAGCCGATTGCAGAGATCCCTGATCTGTCGGAGTTCGTTGCCCTTTCTGAGCAGTTAAGGAAGACCCCTGAGTTCCTTGATCGGAATGAGACCGGTAACGGGATGTACGCTGCTGCGCTCAGCAACTATCAAAAATACCTGGAGGCTATTGGCTCGCTTCGTAAAGAGAAGCAGGCTGAGTATGGACCGCATCGAAAGCAGGTAACAAAAATCGAGTCCGCGTTAAGTGAGCCGTTTGATCCGAAAAATCAGGAGGACGCACGCGCACGAGTGTTGCGAGAAATCGTACAGCGACGAGGGCAGCAGAAGTTCAGGAAGACCCTGATTGCCGCCTATGGTGGGCACTGTGCGATTACTGGCTGTGCCGTTACACCCCTCCTCGAGGCCGCACACATTACGCCATACCTGGGACCGGAAACGAACTCCGTGACGAATGGGCTGCTGCTGCGCGCTGACATTCACACTCTGTGGGACTTGGGGCTGATTGCAGTAGATCCGAAGACCCGAACAGTTTGGGTGAGCCCCGAAATCAAAGACCCGACATACCGAGTCCTAACCGGAGCTCCTCTAATGCTTCCGCTGGATTTGGCTCAATGGCCGTCAGGCGCAGCGCTGGCACAACAATGGGATCTCGCGCACACCAAACTCGCCGAGGTTAGTTAGAACGCCGAGAAGCGTATCTACGAACGGTCGACTTTTGTTAATGGTCGGGCTCGCTTTCTCCACTCATGTCCAGGACATTGTTCACCGCTAGGTCCCGCCAAGGATCGATGAACTTCCCGCCATGCCAGAAGAACATCGGAGCAAAGAAGCATCTCTCGTCCAGCAGTGGCAAGACCTGTCGCGGTGCAGAGGGCAAACTCGGGCCAACGTATCGGAAGAAGTGGATGTTCATACACCACTCCTCGAAATCTTCCATGTATTCAACCGGATCGCTTGGGATAGCACGCTTTTCCTCATCCTCGACCTCTTCATCTTCGCGTCGATACCATGCAAGGATGTCGTTTTGACAGAAGAGGTAAACACGTGAATCGTCAACAAATGACTCATCGGGAACCCAGCTCTCTGTCGCATCTTTAATGTCGTATGCAACCACAAGGCCAGAGCGAAAAGCTGTTTCACTGATGCGATTGAGCTTAGCCTCAGTGACGACATGATGCCAATCCCTGAAGCGATTTGCTTTTGCAATGAGATCTAGCGCTTGGTGATGTGATAAGTCACCCGATCGCTTTAAGTCACGTGCTTGTTGCTTCCACTTCCCGAAGGCGACCGACGAAAATACGTGCTCTGTATGCATGAGAAACTCCTTCATGCGGTAAGTCCAGCGCCCACTACTGAATCCCGCAATAAAGAGGATCTCAAGAAATGTAAAGGTGATCGTCCCGTCCGGGTGCGCTAGGTGGGCTGCCAGGCCTCGATCCGGCCAATAGGAATGATAACTGAGCAGGTGGTTCGGCTACAACTAACGCAACGGATCCACGGTCTCGGGTTTCCGGCGATATACGCGGTCAGTCAGACGTCCGTCGGCATGGGCCAGCAATGCCCTCGCGTGCTCCAATGTCTTCGCATCGCTCGCGCACTTGGCGCGCAAGTCATGTTCGGTGAAGCGAACAACGACCTTTGTTTCTGTAAGCAGTCGCGTCATAAACCCTCGCCACATCGAGTCCCAACCGCCAGCCCGCCCCGTCTCTTCATCGAAATAGCAGTCGCCGGTCCGTGTACAGAAGAGGTAGGCAGAGGTACTGCTCGGGCGAACATCCTTCGCTAACTGAACTGCACCAAGGAGTTCATCAGACCAGCGAATGATCAGACGCTTCCCTGTTGTCCCTTGTGTCTTACGTGGGCAGACATGGATCCCGTCTTCCTTGAGATCGAACACAGTCAGCCGGAGCAGGTCCCCGCGCCGCATACCGGTCAGCAGCTTGATTCGAATGTAGGCCTGAACAGCCTTCACACTCCCGACGTTCCTGCGTGCCGAGAGCGCCAAGCATTCCACGACCTCCCAGTCCTCAACATACCTCTCGCGCGGCTTCTCTCCCGCGAGACGAATTTCACCTTTAAAGGGATGCCTGTCGAGATAACCCCACTCAACGGCCTTCGTGAAGGCGTGCGACAGAATTTCAATCTCCCGCCGCGCAGCAGTCTTGGCCAACCGCTTCTCAACGTACAGGTAAACATGTCGGGGCTTCAAATCGTGTAAGCGAACGTCGCCAAAGACGGCACGAAGAGGTTTGATCGCCACTCGGTTATGTGCCTGCGTCGACACGCCTTTCGTTGGGATCACTTCTAGTGCGTATCGGTCCAGGAGTGCGCCAATTGTGCCGGCGTGGTCTACGCTGCCGATTCGGTCAGCCCAGGTCCGGTATGCTTCAGGCAGAGTCTTCCCAAGACGGAAAGACCGTTTGCCGTCCCAAGCTCCTTCTGCACCGATGGGAACCTGATAGTAGTACGCGCCGTGATCGAAGCGCCACCGGGCTGGAAGGCCTTTGTTTTGTGGCCTACGTGGACGCGGCATGCAAGGCTCCCCAATTTGGCTCGACAGATGTACGTGCAGTAGTACGGGCTTGAATTCCAAATAGCGCTTCAACATGGCTACGCATCACTGCTATAGAGCCATCAGGCCGTACGCAGTGCTGTATCCCCATGGCCCGTAGGGTTCGAACTTGCGCAGCGTACTGAACTCGGTTCGTGAGCGCATGTAGCTCTTCTTTAGAAAGAAACATGGGATGAGCTGACCTCATGCCTTAACCTCGTCTTTATCTTTGCTACTTGGTTGGATGAATTCGCCGTGCGAGTCGACAAGCGGATGTTGCAGGCGACGAGGCGTACCGATTCGGTACAGCCGCTCTAGAACCGCATCTGAATTGCCTTCCACGTCACGCATCACGTTGAGCAGCGGGCCATATGCTCTGCTTGCGTACTCGACCAAGTGCTCATAGCTGAGTTGCGTCTGCTTCTGAATTGTCCTGATCTTGCACATTTCTTCCTGCACCCAGTAAAGCGCTTTCGGGTAGCTGCCAACAACGTAGCGCGCGGGCTCGAGCAAGACCTCCCACGGGATGACTCGATCTACATTGTGAAGCTCGACCTCCCAGCGGACCCAAGGATGCCAGCGCTGCCCAAGCTGCATACCCTTTTCATACACGCGGAGCATTTTGCCGTTCTTACGCTTTCCAACGTATAAAGTGCGGCCTGAACCGTCAGGCTGAATCCAGTTGCCATTCTGATTGCAAGAAGGAGCTTTCCCACCGGCGTTGAAGTCGCCACGCCAGTAGCAAGCAACCGCGTAGTCCACCGAGTGAAAGCCAGTGAAATCGTCAACTGCACCGTCCCAGCGGGTGATGCGAGAAGACGGGAACGATGAGAAGAGATTCAGAACAGCTTGCCAGTCTTTGATGACTGAGCACGCCTCGCCTGGAAGGCTGATGAGAGCGGTACCACGTTGACCACCATAGGCGAACAAGGCCGAAGTGCAGCCAAGGACAAACGACTTTTGATACCCGATATGCCCCTTTCCAGTACGTTCGACAACCGGGCCAAACTTCTCACCTAAGACGTCTATTAGCTGACGGATGAACTTTGGTAGCGCATCTACGAAGTCACCAAACGCAAACGTGCAGTTCAAGTAGTCGGTGAGTGCTGCGTAAGGGTGGACTGCCTCGGGCTCGTTCGATGGAAACTTTCCCCCCGTATTACCAGACGGGGGGAGGGGCGCACCAGGCTCGTTTGCGGCCGCAGCGGCGGCCGCTGCCGAGCCAGGTGCAGATTGTCCCGAAAGAGGAAATAAGTGCATAGGGGTATTCATGTCCCCTATGCTATGGGTAGTGGATACCCCTTGTCAAGGGTATTGGCTACCCCTTTGTGCCATTCGTGTTCGCGAGTTCGCGTCGGTCCTCTACAGGGATGTCGCCACTGACGACCTTCCAGAAGTTGCCAAGCTCTGTAGCGATACTGTAGCCCAGCGACCGCATCGCAATCGGACCTTCTTCAGGGAAGAACTCACGAACAGAGATTGCAAGGATCTCTTCATACTTTCGGATCGTCCGTTTGTTGTGAATAATCACCAGGACCCGCCAGCCGAGGTAGTCGCCTAACATCAGCATGCCGAGTGCTTTCTCTAACTCGTCGGCTGTTCCGGTAAAACGGTTTAATGCATCGTTAGCGACGCGTACGAGCTCTTGAGCGCGCTCAGGCGGATGTACGTTTTCAGCAGGTGGGGTAGGGTATTTGTCTCGTCGTGCCATCTTCACTCCTTGAAGTTGACAGGATAGACTGGGAAGGGGTTTTCAACAACCCTTGTCAAGCGCGGGTGGCCACGTTACCCACCGCGCCGCCCGCTCTTGCCCTGGTCATGGGGCGGCGAGCGGCGCCGTGGATAACGAAGGATTTGCGCGACTTATTGCGGTTTCTTTGCTACTCGACGACGTGGTGCAGGTTTACTTTTTGGTTCTTGAGGAGGTAATGGCTTCACAGCGGTTCGAGGCTTACGAACTGCGGTACTTTTGCTTGGTTGCGGATCGTCTCTCTCTTTTTGATATAAGTCCCAAGCTGGCGCGCCAAATTCAAGTATGAGGGCGCGTCGAGCGAGGCCGGTATGTGACCAGAACATTCCTTTTTCGAGCCGTTCACGCATCCTGTCAGAGATCGACTGATCTTTAAGCCGATTAGCAGCTTTTTCTTGATCTGCTTTAAGCACTGTAGGAGTCTGCTTTTCTAACAATTTCTGCAGCTTTTCCATAGTCGTGATGCCGAAATGCATCAAGTCGACCAAAAGCTCACCATATTGTTCATGACCCGTGCGGTTCTGCGCAGGGAACCACTTTTCCAAAGTTGTCGAAAGAAGATCTACGTTGAGATGCTCGTCAGGTATGACCTTATTTGTACTTGCGTTAATGTATGTCTGACGCTCTTCAAGTACACGTTCAAATTCAAGATCGACAGTTTCTAGAAGTGCAGAAGCGCGATAAATCGCGCGTCGCAAAGGCGGAGGAACACTTTCTTCCTGTTTGTATTGCAGCTTGTGCGACGCTGCTGCCCAAATATGCTGAGCAAGTGTACGTATTTGTACTTCTACCTTCAGCCCTTGCAGATCTGCAAATGTAGGGATCTTAGACCACGCTTCCGGGATGCTCAGAATGTAATGTTGCGACTGGTATCCAAACTGCCCATCGTCAAGTCGTGAGCCCGTATCCTCTTTACTGGAGACGGTAAATGTTTCCTCTAATAACTTACCTACTTGGATCAGATCTTTCTTGAAAAGAAGAATGATGCGAACACCAACCAAGTCATTAAGGTCTGTAATCTGGTTAAGTTCTAAGGACTTACGGCTCAGTTTTTCTTCCAGTGATGACCACGTTTTGAGTCGGCTCTCAATTGGGACCCCGAGCGTTAAGCCGTTAGCGTCAACTAACCGGTTGACTTGCTCAACTAATGCCGTACGAAGCCGTTCGGCCTTACTAGAATAATCCTGATACTGCAGTTGCAAATCTTCAACGGTAGGCTTAGTAGGCATGTGGCATCCTTATTGATTTAAAGAAAGGTTACCACTTGTCACTGGTTGCGTCTACTGTTGCGCTATTGGCGCAGTGCTGGTCCTGCAGCCACTCTCTCAATCTGGAGTAGTTGAAGATTCAAATAGCGAACAAGGTAATGACCTAAGTTACTGAAAATGTTGAATCTTTTTTGATTTCGCAACTTGGTTCATAGCCTATCGGGGGTTCGAATCCCCCTCTCTCCGCCAGGAACACAAATGGAAAATGGCCACCCTCGGGTGGCCATTTTTTATTTGTTTCATGGCGGAGAGAAGCAAGGCGCCTGCGCGCCTTGCGTGGGGGATTCGAAGCCTTGCGCGTACTCGCGCAAGGGCGGCCCGCGGAACGTGGGCGAATCCCTGCTTGCGCTGCCGTGAACGGAGTCGAAGTCGGCCACCCTCGGGTGGCCATTTTTGTGTGTTTCATGGCGGAGAGAAGCAAGGCGCCTGCGCGCCTTGCGTGGGGGATTCGAAGCCTTGCGCGTACTCGCGCAAGGGCGGCCCGCGGAACGTGGGCGAATCCCTGCTTGCGCTGCCGTGAACGGAGTCGAAGTCGGCCACCCTCGGGTGGCCATTTTTGTGTGTTTCATGGCGGAGAGAAGCAAGGCGCCTGCGCGCCTTGCGTGGGGGATTCGAAGCCTTGCGCGTACTCGCGCAAGGGCGGCCCGCGGAACGTGGGCGAATCCCTGCTTGCGCTGCCGTGAACGGAGTCGAAGTCGGCCACCCTTGGGTGGCCATTTTTGTGTGTTTCATGGCGGAGAGAAGCAAGGCGTCTGCGCGCCTTGCGTGGGGATTCGAAGCCTTGCGCATACTTGCGAAAGGGCGGCCCGCGGAACGTGGGCGAATCCCTGCATGCGCCGCGAGGGACAGAATGGAAGTCAGCCACCCTCGGGTCGCCATTTTTATTTGTTTCGTGGCGAAGAGAAGCAGGGCTCTGCTGGGGGATTCGAAGCCTTGCGTACTCGCGCAAGGTCAGCCCACGGACGTTGGCGATCCCCCTTCTCCACCTAGATTTCTAGACAGCTGCTATTGCCTAGTCCAAAGAGTAGTTATATATTTGAAACTCTTTGGCAGAGGTTTTTTGCTTTAAAAATCAAAATCTTCTGCGGAATTTTAAGGTAAACGTTCCGGTCGTAAATCTGTATCGAAGTTATGTAGCGGCTAAGCTGAATTGGAAAATAAATGGAAAAGCGCGAACTGCACTATGTATATGGTATATCCTATTTGGTTGTGATTATTGTTGCTCTTGTGGCGTTCGCATTGTTTGATGTTGAGCATCTAGTTGATAAGATCTCTTTTGCCCTGACTATCACATCCTTGGTGTTGGCAATCTTGGCTATTATCTACACTTATATCGCGGGTGGTAAGCAAGAGGGGCAGCTTACGACTCTTATTACGACGAATCAAGCGATAACTACTGCATCCTCCCAGATACAGGCGGCAGCGAATGCGCTCCTCGGTCACGTGTCAGAAATCCCTAAAGGTTTGCAAAACTTGAATGATAAGCTGGACACTTTGTCTGCTCGAGATCTAAGTAATGTTTTGCCTGGTGAGGAGGTTAAATCAAGCAACTCCTCTTTTGATCTAACGAGCGAAGTCTCATCAGTGGAGAGAGATAATGCGAATGTAGTTGACATGAAGTCAGAAGAAGAGATTCTTAAAGATTTCATCGGAAAAATCCCCTTCTTTGGTATGGGCATGCTATATGCGTTCTGGCGGGCTTTCAGGAACGATAAAGAGATATCGGAATCGTGGGTGGAGGAGAATTATGCTGGGAACTACTTGTTTATGTTGGGAATTTTTTATGGCGCTCGTGGCGCTGGACTTATTGACTTTAAAGTTAGGGATGGCGAAATTATTCCAACTGCCTGTTCTGAATCGATGCACAATTCAATCGCGCGGCATCTAGCTAAAGTCATGGAAGTTACCAATGAAGAAAATAGCGAGAAATTGCGAAATTACATGGCGTTGGCAGATAAAACATTTAATAGGCAGAGCTGATGAGGTGCCTCTAGCGTTTGTGCTCATGGACTTTGCATAATGAGATTTTTGTTAGTGAATCTAGTCGAGACGAAATCGATCGTCTAACCATTTCGCAACAATAAAATTATTCGTTTTGGTTTGGTTGGTGCGGAATCTTTTTCGAAACGTCGGCAATGCTTGCAGGCATTTCAGAACAAGATTTGAATGGAGCCGGTCAAAAGGAGGCAGGTGGGGAAAATGGATTGTCCACCTGCGTACCCGTTAAAGCTCGTATCGAACTTCCAGCCCAAAAGTGCGCTGCGAATACGGATGGAAATTCCAGTACCGGTAGTTGTTCAGATTATCCACCCCAGCCGCTAGGGTCCAGTGCTTGACCGGTTTCCAGGTCACCCGCGCATCCACCGTGAAGTACCTGCTCGCACCCTGGTAAGCAAACCCATTCGGATCCGAATTGTCGAGCGTCGAAAACTGCCGCCCCGAATAGCGCCCCGCCAGCGCAAACGCCAGCCGATCGCTCGCCCGGTAAGTCGCCACCCCGGTCGCGCGCCAGCGCGGAATCCGCGGCTGCCACTTGCCCACACTGGCCGGAAACTTGTCGTTGCGCGTGATCTCCGAATCGGTCCAGGTCACGCTCGACTGCAGGTCCAGCCCATCCACCATCACATCGTCCGCATCGTAGGCCAGCTCCAGCCCCTTGGTCTCGATCCGCCCCACGTTCTGCACATTGGTCACATTCGGCGTCACCAGCACATTGGTCTGCGAGTACAGCGCATCCGAGGTCCGTTCCGCGAAAGCCGTCAGCCGCAGCAGCCCCTTCTCGAGCTGGCGCTCGGCACTCAGTTCCCCCGTCCACGACCGCTCCGGCTGCAGGTTCGGATCGTTGTTGATGAGCGTACCGCTGCCGCTGATGCCTCCCTGGTACAGCTCCGACACCGTCGGCATGCGCACCGCGCGCCCGGCCGATGCCTTCAGCACCCAGCTCGGCGCCACCTGCCAGGCCAGCGCCGCCTTCGGCGACACATAGGTGCCAGAACGCTCGCCATGCGCGACGGTGGCAAGGGCATTCGACGTCCGCCCATCCCGCGCCCGCCAGTGCTCCACCCGCGCGCCCAGCACGGCCTTCCAGCTAGGTGCAAACTTCCAGGTGTCCTGCGCCCAAAGCGCTTGCGTCGTGGCGCGGCCCGAGAAGGCCTGCCGGCGGGCGTCCGGTGCGCCGCCCAGCCAGTCGCTGGTGGCGTGCTCGATGCTGGCCAGCTTGTAGGCTTCGCGCTGGTACCCGAATTCCACGCTGTGCGCGCCGGCCACGCCATATGGCCGCCAGATGCCCTTGGCCGCGAAGGTGTTCCAGCCGGTACCCGCCATGTCCACGATGCGCCCGGCGCCGCCGTTCAGCGCGGCGGGCAGGGCGGTGGTCGGCGCACGCAGCGTGTCCTCGTCGTAGTCGTACAGGCTCGCGGCCAGCTCCCAGTCGAACACGCCCTTGCTGTGGCGCTTGACCGACAGGCCGTGCATGAGGTGGCGCAGCTCCTCGTTCGAGGCATTGAAGTCGGTGGCGCCGAGCGTGTAGCCGCGGCCCTCGATGTCGATGCGGCCGCTGTACACCGGACGGCCCGCGCCGTCGCGCAGGTAGGATGTGGGGCGGCCTTCGGAGTCGTTCTGCCACAGGCCGAGCGTATAGCTGGCCCGCAGCGTGGGCGTGATGTCGTAGGCGATCTTCGCCTTGAGGTGGTCTTGCACGGTATGGTATTGCGTGCCGGCGCCAAGCAGGTACCAGGCGCGGTTGCTGCGATCCTGTCCGGTGACGGCGCCGGTGACGGCCGTGCCGCCCAGGGCCGTACCGGCGCTCAGGTAGCGCGTCGGGAAGGTCAGCGGCTGCCCTGCGTTGTCGCTCCGGTTCACGTCGATGAACCAGGACCAGCGGCCTGCGCGGTTGCCCAGCGAGGCGCTGGCTTGCCGGCCCTGGTAGCGGTCATGCGTGCCGTACAGGTCGAAGGGCTGGTGGGTGACGCCGAACTTCGCGTGCGCTTCGAACTTCGCCGGCATGCGCGTCACGTAGTCGACCACGGCGCCCACCGAATTGCCGCCGTAGGCGGCCGAGAAGGGCCCGTACAGCACGTCGACGCGCTCGATTTCCTCGGGCGTGACCATGCCCCAGCGCGGCGCGAAGTTGGCGCCGTTGCCGAGGTAGTTGGACAGCAGGATACCGTCCGCATACACCATCGAGCGCGCGCTATTGCCGGTGCCGGAGGCACGTGTCGACAGCACGGCGTGGTTGTAGTCGCCGATGTAGCGCTTGCGCACCAGCAGGCTGGGCAGGTATTTCAGGGCGTCTTCCGCATCCAGGGCGTTGATGGTGCGCTCGATCTCGGTCTTCGTAATGCCTTCGATGGTGGTCGGGATCTGCGTCGGCAGCGAGGTCGGACGCAGGCCAGTGACGGTGACGGTGCCAAGTTGCTTGACGGGGCCGTCCTGTCCCTGTGCAAATGCAGCGTGCGAGGCCGCCGCCAGCAGGGTGAGTGCTAACTTCTTCATTGCGTTTCCTTGGCGTGTGAGGGCACGGGCGTGACGGTTCACACGCGATAGCGGATCTTCCGGTAGGCGATACCGGCACTAGGGAGAGCGGTCAGGAGAAGCTGGCTGGCGGCGCCCGTGACTGCGCCGGTGTCCACGCGAACTGCGGGGAAGGGGACTGGTAGAAAAGCCGCGGGTAGGATTCCATCGCAACGATGGCGAGGGGCAGGTCGGCTGGAGAAGGCGGCACCACCGGCGCGTGGTGCGAGCAGCACAGGTCGCAATGCATCATGTCGGGCATCGCGCCGGGCACCTCGTCCGGGCCGTCGGCCATTGGCATCATGACCATGCCGGCCGCGGTACAGATTTCGCTCGTGTGCACAGAAAGCTGCGGCGGTGCGAAGGCATGCGACAGCGCAGGCGCGAACAGGCTGAACAGGAAGGCCACGAGGGCGATCCATGCGCGCAAGACCTGGGTTGTCGATGACCTGTGCATGTCACTATTATAGCCAGCGTCCACAAGGGAGGCGCCGGACTGCCCCATGTCGAAGTTTGATATCATTCCAGCATATTCACTTTGGAGGTGTCGTCCAATGCGCCATTGATGCCGCCGTCTGCTTGACGGCCAGTTCTTCCCACCTTCCCGCAACAGCGGGGGAGTTCCGGCATCCATGGAGGTTTCATGACGCACCCTTACCTGGCGCTCGACAGCGCATCTTTCATTCTTCCCGACGGCAGGACCCTGCTGTCCGGCCTCACCGAACGGTTCGACACGCGCCACACCGGCCTGGTCGGCCACAATGGCATCGGCAAGAGCGTGCTGGCGCAGCTGTTGGCCGGGTGCCTGGCGCCGTCGTCCGGCCGCTGCCTCCGTGAAGGCAGGGTGCACTACCTTTCGCAGCAGGCCGACCAGGCCACGAACGGCACGGTGGCCACGCTTGCCGGCGTTCAGGACGTGCTCGATGCTCTCGCCCGGATCGACGCCGGCAGCATCGCCGAGACCGACTTCGAGCTGGTCGGCGAGCGCTGGGACCTGCCCGCGCGCCTGCGGCACGCCCTCGACCAGGCCGGCCTGGGCCACCTCGACGCCGCCACGCCCGCCCACCGCCTGAGCGGCGGCGAAGCGATGCGGGTGGCGCTGCTGGGCGCGCTGCTGTCCGAAGCGGACTTCCTGATCCTCGACGAGCCCACCAACCACCTCGACGGGCCGAGCCGCCAGGCCTTGGCGGCGCAGCTGCGCGCCTGGCGGCGCGGACTGATCGTCGTCAGCCACGACCGGTCGCTGCTGGGACAGATGGAGCGCATCGTCGAGCTGTCGGCGCAGGGCCTGCGCAGCTACGGCGGCAACCACGATTTTTATGTCGAGGCACGCGCCGCCGAACAGGAGAGCGCCCTGCGTGACCTGGACCACGCGCGCCAGGCATTGCAGCGCGAGGAACGCGCCATGCGCGAGCAGCGCGAGCGCCAGCAGCGCCGCCAGGCGCAAGGCGCGCGCGAAGGCAAGGCCGCCAACCAGGCCAAGATCCTGCTCGGAAGGCAGAAGGAGCGCAGCGAGAACAGCACCGGCCGCCTGCACCAGCAGCATGAGGAAGCGCGCCTGCAGCACCGGGAACGCGTGCGGGAGGCGGCGCAGGGCCTGCGCCAGGACAGTGCGCTACGATTGCATGCCACGCAGGTCAGCGCCGCCGCGCAGCGCCGTGTCGCCGAGCTGATTGATGCCGAACTCCCGTTTGCCGCCCCGGCCCTGCGCACGCTCAGCCTGGTCGTCACCGGCCAGCAGCGCATCGGCATCAGCGGACCGAACGGCTGCGGCAAGTCGACCCTGCTGAAGGTGATCGCCGGCGAGCTGGCGCCACTGGAGGGACGCGTCACGCGCGACCCCGCCTGCGCCTGGCTCGACCAGCGCCTGGGCACCCTCGATCCGCACCGCAGCACCATCGAGCAACTGCTGGAAGTGAACCGGAGCACGGGTCAGGACCGGCTGCGTACCTGGCTGGCGCAGATCGGCCTCGACGCCGACAAGGTGGCCCAGCCCGCGGGCCAGCTGAGCGGCGGCGAACGCCTGAAGGCGGCGCTGGCCTGCGCCCTGTACGCCGACCCGCCGGCCCGGCTGCTCCTGCTCGACGAGCCGGGCAACCACCTCGACCTGGCTTCGCTCGAAGCACTCGAAGCGATGCTGCGGCAATATGCCGGCGCCCTGGTGGTGGTCTCGCACGACGAGGTCTTCCTCGAGCGCCTCGGGCTGACCCACCGGCTGGAGGCGGCGCCCGCCGGCTGGCGGCTGCGATTGCTATAATCGCGGATCACATTGCAGGAAGACGAAAGACCCATGTTGCGCACGCTAGTCATTTCCCCCAACTGGATCGGCGACGCCGTCATGGCGCAGCCGCTGCTGCGCCGCCTGCGCGAAAAGCACCCCGAGCGGCCGATCGACGTGCTGGCGCCGACCTGGGTGGCGCCGGTCTGGCACGCGATGCGCGAAGTGGACGAGGTCATCGAGTCGCCCTTCAAGCATGGCGCGCTGCAGTGGAAGGAGCGCAAGGCCTTCGCCAAGATGCTGGAGGCGCGCGGCTATCTTGACTCCTACGTGCTGCCGAACACCCTCAAATTCGCCTTGATTCCTTGGCTGGCCGGCATCAGGAAGCGCGTCGGCTACAAGGGCGAGATGCGCTATGGCCTGGTCAATGTGATGCACCACGACGACAAGGCCGCGCCGCGCCCGATGGCGCAGTTCTATGCCGCGCTGGCCGACGAGCCGGTGCGCCACCTGCCGCGCCCGGAAAAACTGCCGGAGCCGCAGATGTCGGTCGAGCCCGCACAGGCCGACGCCGCCATCGCCCGCCTGGGGCTGCCGCCGGGCGCCTACGTGGCCTTCGCCCCCGGTGCCGAGTTCGGCCCGGCCAAGCGTTGGCCGGCGCCATACTTCGCCGAGCTGGCCCGAACTATCCGCGCCAATGTTCCGGATGCGCAGATCCTGCTGCTCGGTTCGCCGAAGGACCGCGCCGTCTGCGACGAGATCACCGCCATCGTGCCGGAAGCGCACAACCTGGCCGGCTCCACCTCGCTGAGCGAGGCCATCGCGCTGATTTCGCGCGCGGCCGCGGTGGTGACCAACGACTCCGGCCTGATGCACATCGGCGCCGCGCTGCGCCGTCCGGTGGTGGCGATCTACGGCCCGACCGACCCGCGCCATACGCCGCCGCTGTCCGAGCTGGCCAGGATCCTGTGGCTGCACATCGCGTGCTCGCCCTGCCAGCAGCGCGAGTGCCCGCTGGGCCACCAGAACTGCATGAAACAGATTCTGCCAAACGACGTGTGGCAACCGCTGCAGCCCATGCTCGCAGCCTGAATGAAATAGTGAAACGAGGTAGAAAATGATACTGGTTACTGGCGCAGCAGGCTTCATCGGAGCCAACCTGGTCCACGCACTGTCGCAGCGCAAGCCCTTCAGCGTGTTCGCAGTCGATAACATGGCGCGTCCGGAGAAGTTCCTGAACATCGTCGACGCCGAAGTAGCCGACTATGCGGACAAGGAGGACTTCCTGGTTCGCCTGAAGGCCGGCGAATTCGACGGCAAGTTTTCAAGCGTGCTGCACCAGGGCGCCTGCTCCAACACCATGGAGACCGACGGCCGCTACATGATGAAGAATAACTACGAGTACACCATCGCGCTGTTCGAATACTGCCAGCGCGAGCGTATTCCCTTCATCTACGCCTCGTCGGCTGCGGTGTACGGCGGCGGCAGCGTGTTCAAGGAAAAGCGCCAGCACGAGCGCCCGCTCAACGTCTACGGCTATTCGAAGTTCCTGTTCGACCAGTACATGCGCCGCTACTGGCAGCAACACGGCATGCACAAAGGCAACCAGGTCGTGGGCCTGCGCTACTTCAACGTGTACGGTCCGCTGGAAGGGCACAAGGGCACGATGGCCTCGGTCCCCTTCCACCAGTTCCACCAGTTCCAGAAAGAAGGCAAGGTCAAGCTGTTCGGCGCCAACGAAGGCTACGAGGCCGGCACCCAGATGCGCGACTTCATCTACGTGGAAGACGTGGTGAAGGTCAACCTGTTCTTCCTGGACAATCCGGACAAGCGGGGCATCTTCAACCTCGGCACCGGCCGCGCCCAGCCCTTCAACGACCTGGCGGTAGCCACGGTCAACGCACTCGCCAACCAGGGCGGCACGCCGTTCACGCTCGCGCAGATCGTGGAACAGGGCCTGCTCGAATACCTGCCCTTCCCGGACAAGCTGAAGGGCAAGTACCAGAGCTTCACCCAGGCCGATATCGGGGCACTGCGCGCCGCTGGCTACACCGAGCCCTTTACCGACGTCGCCACGGGCGTTGCCAAATACATGGACTATTTGAAAGTAGGGCGCTGAGCAATTCAGAAGCTCATCTAATGGCTCATCCATCATTTATAAGATGAGCTGATGGATCCAGCGGGCGGCATTCACGCGCCGTCCCGCATGGCCGTCGTGTAGACTGGGATCACGTTCTACTTTGACAACACGACGGCTTCCCCGATGAGCGCAAACCTGACCGGACACCTGTCCCCGGACGATCCCGAGCTGTCGCCCGTCACGCGCGCGATGGTGGCGCTGCGCGGGCAGATCGTAGAGGCCTGGATGATCGAAGTGCGCGCCGCGGTGCCGCAGGCGAAGGAACTAGCGCTGCCGATCGCCGAGAACACGCTGCCGGCCTACTACGACACCCTGGCCGCGCTGCTCACCCCGGGCCATTCGGCGCGCCTGCTCACCGACCTCGGCGCGCTTGCCAGCGAGCATGGCGGCGAGCGTGCGCGCATGACGAGCTACGACGCCACCGCCGTCATCCACGAGATGCAGATCTTCCGCGACGTGATGTTCCGCGAGCTGGAGCGCCACGGCGTGCCGCTCGACGACGGGCAGCGCGCGATGCTGTTCGCCCATATCGACGCCACCATCCGCGAGAGCGCGAATTCCTTCACGGTGGTGCAGGCGGCCCTGCGCGAGCAGTTTGTCGCGGCGATGGCGCACGACCTGCGCACGCCGCTGTCGACGGCCCAGATGGCGGCCGAGATGATCAACCATACCTCGCAGGATCCCAACGCCAGGCGCTTCGCCGAAAAGATCGTGGCCAGCACCCAGCGCATCGACGGCATGACGCGCGAGCTGCTCGACCGCATCGCCTTTTGCAAGACCGGAAAGATCACCTTGCAGATCGATCGCGTCGACATGGCGGAGCTGGTGCGCGAGGTGGCGCGGTCGGCCGAGGCCTTCCATTCGGTCGAGCTGGCCGTCGACGCCGAACCCGTCGAAGGCTGGTGGTGCGGCGAAGCGATCCGGCGCGCGGTCGAGAACCTGGTCAACAATGCGATCAAGTACGGCGACGGCGAGGCGCCCATCCGGCTGACGGTGTCGACCACGGTCGAGCGGGTGCAGGTGATGGTGCATAACCAGGGCCCGCCCATCGCGCCGGAAGACAGTGAAAGCGTCTTCCAGCTGTATCGCCGTGCCGGCAACCAGGGCCTGGCCGAGGGCAAGGGCGAAGGCTGGGGCGTGGGCCTGCCCTACGTGCGGCGTGTGGCCGAAGCCCATGGCGGCAGCGTGATGATGTCCAGCTCCATCGAGGACGGCACCACCTTCGTCATCGACCTCCCGGCCGATGCGCGGCCCTTTGCAGGCGCACCCACCGCCGCCTGAGGAGTACGCAGGCTCGCCCTACGCGGACTTTTTCGACATCATGCCGTGACCGCCCACGGGCTCGGTCTCGAAGCGCTCGCCGAAGCCGGCAATCAAGGGACGGCCCTTGGCGATCGCCGCCTGCACGGACGGTAGCGACAGCGAGGCCTTGTGGCTGGCCTGGTCGATCCAGGTCTCGGTGATCCACAGCGCGTCCGCATCCTGCTTGTCCTTGGCGATGCCGTAGCTGAGGCAGCCCGGCATGGCCGCCGTGCCCTCCAGCAGGATGGCGACGAGGGCGTCGCGCTGGCCCGGCTGGGCGCGCATTTTTCCGATCAATCCGTACATGGGGGCGGCTTCCTTCCTGTCTGGCCTGCTCTGGGCCGGGGTGGCGAGGGGCAGGGCGGCCAGCGCAACCAGTGTGGTAGCGGCGGTGCGGCGGGTGATGGTCATGGCGTGTCCCTGTGCGATAGACGGCAAGTATAGGCGCACGCGGGATGGCGCGGCAATGCGGAGTGTGCAGCCTGTGTATGCCGGGTTAAGATCACGGATTGCCACGCCGGCACTTCTACATGGATTCTTCGATGCGACTTTCCCGTCTTGCCCTTGCCGCCGTACTTTCCCTGTCCACCAGCGCCTTTGCCCAGCAGGCCCCCGCCGTCTCCGAACCGGTCTTGCGCGGCCACCTGGCCTTCCTCGCCGACGACCTGTTCGAGGGCCGCGGCACCGGCCAGCGCGGCGGCGATCTCACGGTGCGCTACCTCGAGACCCAGGCCGCGATCATCGGTTTGAGGCCGGCCTTTCCCAACGAGGCGGGAGGCGGCTACCGCCAGAAGGTCGAGATCGAAGGGACCAGGCTGCTGCCCGGCAGCGCGGTCAGCTTCCAGGCAGGCGCCAAGCGCATTGCTCCGGAAATCGGCAAGGGCATCGTGTTTGGCACCGCCAGCGGGCGCGCGGCGCTGGCCTTCGATGCGCCGCTGGTCTTCGTCGGCTACGGCGTCTCGGCGCCCGAGGAAAAGTGGGACGACTACAAGGACGTCGACGTCAAGGGCAAGATCCTGGTCATGATGGTCAACGATCCGCAGCCCACCGCGGAGGAACCGAACCGTTTCGCCGGCAAGGCCTACACCTGGTACGGCCGCTGGCTGTACAAATTCGAGGAAGCGGTGCGCAAGGGCGCGGCCGGCGCGCTGCTGATCCACACGACGCCTTCCTCCTCCTACCCGTGGAGCGTGCCGGCCAACGGCTTTTCGCACGAGCGCTTCCGCCTGGCCGGCCCGGGCAACCCGGTCGAAGGCTGGCTGCACGAAGACACCGCGCGCGAGTTGTTCGCGGCCGGTGGTTTCGACCTCGATGCGCTGCGCGCCCAGGCCGAGCGCCGCGACTTCCGCCCGGTGGACCTGAAGATCGCGGCCCGCGTCGAGCTCAAGTCGGCCATCCGCACCGTCGAGCAGTACAACGTCGCCGGCATCGTGCCGGGCACCGACCCGAAGCTGAAGGAACAGGCGGTGGTGTATTCCTCGCACTGGGACCACATGGGCATCGACGAGGCCCCGCAAACCGGGACCGGGGCGCCGGACCGGAAGGACCGGATCTACAACGGCGCCATCGACAACGCCTCCGGCACCGCCGCGCTGCTGGCGATGGCTGCGGAAGCGGTGAAAAAGCCGGCGCGCCGCACCCAGGTGTTCCTGTGGCCGGCCGCCGAGGAGCAGGGCCTGCTGGGCAGCGCCGCCTACGTGAAGAACCCGGCCGTGCCGCTGGCCCGGACCGCCGCCGACCTCAACCTCGACAGCCTGAACTTCGTCGGCAAGACGAAGGATATCGGCGTGCCGGGCGCCGAGCGCAGCACCCTGTACGACACAGCGGCACGGGTGGCGAAGCAGATGGGGCTCAAGCTGGCCCCGACCATCCCCGACCTGTCGGGCTCCTACTTCCGCGCCGACCACTTCAACTTCGCCAAGGCGGGCGTGCCGGCCTTTAACGTGGGCTCGGCCGTGTTCTCGGGTGACGGCCATTTCGAGTTCGCGCACGACCATGCGGCCTCGAGCGAGAAGATGGTGGGCTTCAAGAAGGACTACCACCAGGTGACCGACGAGTACCGCCCGGACTGGGACCTGTCGGGCATGGTGCAGCAGGCCCAGTTCACGCTCAACCTGGGTTATGCGGTAGCCAACGCCCCGGTCATGCCGTCCTGGAAGAAGGGGGACCCGTTCGGCAGCCGCCTCAAACGCTGAGCTACACGCGAGACGACTCGGTGACGGCGCCGGCGAGGATCTTCTCCAGCGCCGCCATGTCCACCGGTTTCACCAGGTGGTGGTCGAAGCCGGCCGCCGCGCTGTTGCGCCGGTCCTGGTCCTGGCCGTAGCCGGTCACCGCCACCAGGACCGCGCCGGCGGTGGCCGGATGGCGGCGCAGGCGGCGCGCCAGTTCGTAGCCGTCCATCTCGGGCAGCCCGATGTCGAGCAGGCAGAGCTCGGGCGCAAAGGATGCCGCCTGCGCCAGCGCTTCGAGCGAATCGTGCTCCACCCGCACCTCGTGGCCCTGCGCGCCCACGTACATGGCCAGCATCTGGGCCGCGTCGACGTTGTCGTCCACCACCAGCACCCGCGAGCGCGATCCCGGCAGGGCAGTGCCGCCGGTTCCCATCGTTTCGTTGCCGCCGCGTTCCACGCAGCGCGGCAGGCGCACCGTGAAGCTGCTCCCCATGCCCTGGCCGGCGCTGGTCACGTGTACGTCGCCACCGTGCAGTTCGACCAGGCTGCGCACCAGCGCCAGGCCGATGCCCAGGCCCCCGAGCGAACGGTCGGGCGTCCTCTCGCCCTGCACGAACATGTCGAAAGCGCGTTCCTGCTCCGCCGGGAGCATGCCGATGCCGTTGTCGCGCACTTCCACCAGCACATCCGCCCCGGCGCAGGTCACCCGCACCATGACGCGGCCGCCGCGGTCGGTGAACTTGGCGGCGTTGTGCAGCAGGTTGCCCACCACCTGCACCAGCCGCTTGCGGTCGCCCAGCACGAAGCAGGGCCGGGGCAGCAGCTGCACGTCGAGGTGGTGGTCCTTGCCGTGCACCAGCGCCTGCACTTGTTCGGTGGCGTCCAGAACGACGGCGTTGATGTCGATGCGCTCCTTGCTCAGGACCACCAGGCCGCGCGTGACGCGCGAGACGTCCAGCAGGTCGTCCACCAGGCCGGCCATGTGGCGCGCCTGGCGCGCGATGATGGCGCTGATCTGCTTGACGCGCGCCGGGTCGAGGCCCTGCTGGCCCAGAAGCTGGGCGCCCGAGGAGATCGGCGCCAGCGGGTTGCGCAGCTCGTGCGCCAGCATCGCCAGGAATTCGTTCTTGCGCTGGTCGGCCTGGCGCAGGGCTTCCTCGGCGCGCACGCGCTCGGTGATGTCCTGCATGGTGCCGCGCAGCGCCACCACCCGTCCATCCGCCCCGTGCACGCTCTCGCAGCGGTAGTCGAGCCAGATGCGGTGGCCGTCGGCGTGGAAGGCGTGCAGCTGCAGCTTGCCGCTGCCGCCCGGCTTCCTGTTATGCACCAGTTCGCTGGTCAGCCGCTGCACCTGCTGCCAGGACTCCTCGCTCAGCACGGTGCCGCGCTGCTGCGGAAAGGGTGGCAGCGTCCGCCCGAAGATGTGCGGCACCGAATCGGACACCTCGATGTCCTCGCTGTCCAGGTTCCAGTGCCAGGTGCCGAAGCGCGCCAGCATATGGGTTTCGCGCAGCGCAGATTCCTTGGCGGCGAGCTGGCGCGAGCGCTCCGCCAGGAGCGCGGCGGCGTCGGCCATGGCGCCCGCCACCTCCGAGGCCTCGCGCACGTGCACGTCGTCGAGCGGAGGCGGCGTCTCCCCCTTGCCGAGCGCCAAGGCCTGGCCGGTGAGTGCCTGTACCGAGCGCGCCAGGCGGCCGCCGATCAGCCAGGCCAGGCACAGGCCGATCGCGAACAGGACCGTGGCGACGCCGGCCATCATCGCGAGTTGCCCCAGCAGTTCCTGTCGCAAGGTCTCGCGCGGGATACCGATCGCGACGCCCCAGCCGCTGAGTGCGGAAAGGGAGTAGGTGCTCAGCAAAGGCACCCCTTCGCGCGAGCGTGAATCGATGGTGCCTTCGGTCTGGCGGGCAGCCGCGTCGCGCAGCAGCGGATTGACCGGGTGGCCGATCGATTTGTCGCGGTTGATGTTGCGGTTGAAGATGATGCCCTTGCGGTCGAACAGCGAGGCGACCGCACCTTCCGGTACCGAGGTCGGACCCAGCAGGCCGTCGAATTCCTCCGGGCCCAGGCCGATGCTCAGGACGTAGCGCACCCGGCCGCGTACCCGCACCGGCACGTCGACGCTGGCCAGGGCGCTCTTGCGCAGTTCGCCCTGGAACACGTCCGAGACCGCGGGGCGGCTGGTGGCGAAGACCTGCTCGAGGGAAGGGGTGGGATGGCGCGGCAGCGGCGTGCCGTAGTCGACCGCGGTGTTGATCAGCTGCTGCCCGCTGCGGTCGCGCAGCACGGCGTTCATGCGTCCACCCGCCAGCGCCAGCGCTTCGCGCGCCTGGTAATGGGTGCGGGCGAAGTCCTCGGCCTGGAGGGCATCGATGGTGGACAGGGTCTGGGCGATCGACCGGGCCTCGCGCAGCTTGTTGTCGGTGCTGTGCACCAGCGCGCGCACCGTCTGCAGCGTGTTCTTCTCGATCTGGGCGCGCGCCTTCTGGTACTGGTGCACGAACAGGATGGATGCGCCGACGACACCGGGCAGCAGGGTGGCCAGCACCAGCCAGAACAGGTAGGCACGCAGGGGCCTGCGGACAATCGAAGAGGTGATGCCGGTCACGTTATATTCAGGACACTTGGTATTGCCTGATTCTACGTGACATTTCGCCTGTGCACCGTCCCGTTGGCACCCAGCGCGTTCAGGGCGGGAGCGCCGGGCGCACGGTCTCCGGCAGGTGGGGCAGGGCGGCCGCGTTCATGCGCCGTCCACGTTCGCCGAACGGCGGCTCTCCTGCAGCAGCGGCGCCGGCCTCTGGCTGGCGCCTGCGCGTGCGCCCGTGCATGGGTCGGCTTCGGGTTCGAACGAGGCCAGTTCTTCGTCCACTGCGGCGCCCAGCGCCAGCACCAGCGCATTGTGGCAGCGCTCGCGCCGCTCGCAGGGCAGTACCAGGGTGCCGTGCACCTGGCACGCGTCGTCGATGCGGGTATTCAGGGTCAGCATGGGCGCATCCGCGAGAACAGGGTCTTGTACCAGATTGCCGTGGCGCGCCAGTGTCCGTTCGGCGTGGAGCAGTACTCGGGCAGTTCGCCCACGCGCGTGTAGCCGGCCTTGTCGTACAGCTGCTCGGCCTTGGCGCCGGCTTCGGTATCCAGGAAGAGCAGGCCGCGGCGCAGCGACAGCGCCTCGATCTCGGCCGCCTGCAGCAGGGCGGTGCCGATGCCGCGCCGCCGCATCGTGCAGTGCACCAGCATCTTCTGCAATTCGGCGCGGTTGCTGCCGTTCGGCTTCTGGCACAGGTCGAGCTGCACGCTACCGCAGAGGATGCCGTCGCGCTCGGCCGCGAGCAGCACACGGGTGCCGCGCGCCACATCGTGCTCCACGCTGCTCCAGTACTCGTCCAGCTGCACGTCGTCGAGGCCCGCCAGGAAGCCGAGCGAATGGCCGTCGGCCACCGCGTCCAGCAGCAGGGTGGCAAGCTGGGGGCGCATCTCCCTGATGGCGCGCGCGTCGAGTCTGCGGATGATCATGCCTGCCTCCCTGGGGAATGTTCATGGCGTCGTGCATGGAATCGCCCATGGCACGCATACCCCTGGTTAATGCAGGATGCGTGCCAGCCCATGGAAAGGGACGAACGGTCGTGCGATATGTTTTCTCTACGATAAGAGCTCAACGACGATGTGGGACAAAAACGTTGCACGGGCGCCATACCGTGCACCATTTTGGCAAAAAAACTCCCTTGTTTTGTCGTTTCGCCATCGAGTTCTGCACTGGATTGGACGTATTGTATTTTGCGTGCAGGCAATAAAAATTTGCCCCGTAAAACAGAAAGTCACAAAGATGGACACGAACAAGACTACCCAAGACAAGGAAGTACTTTCCTTCCGCCTGGCGAAGGAAGAGTACGCGATCAGCATCCTGAAAGTGCAGGAAATCCGCGGCTACGAAGAGCCCACGGTGCTGCCGAGTGCACCAGCCTGCATCAAGGGCATCATGAACCTACGCGGCTCGATCGTCCCGATCGTCGACATGCGCATTCTGTTCAATTTCGGCGAGCCGACCTACGACCAGTTCACCGTCGTCATCGTCCTGAACATCAAGAACCACATCATCGGCATGGTGGTGGACAGCGTCTCGGACGTGGTCACCCTGCTCGATGAGCAGATGCGCCCGGCGCCCGACATGGGCACCAACGCCGACGGCGATTACATCACCGGCCTGGGCACCGTCGGCGAGCGCATGCTGATTGTGCTCGACATCGACAAGCTGATGAGCTCCGAGCAGCTCGGCCTGATCACCAATACCCAGAAAGCCGCATAAGCGGACAACACCCGCCGGGCAGGACGCCCGGCCATAAGGAGAACCACCCATGAAGCTCGCCAACTTGAAAATCGGCACCCGCCTCAGTCTCGGCTTCGGCACGATCTGCGCCCTGCTCGTGTGCATGATTGCAATGAGCACTGCAATGCTGAGCCGCATTAATGCAAGCACCGACGAAATCGTTAACAACCGCATGCCCAAGATTGAATTGGCGGTGCGCATGCTCAGTGGGATCGACAGCATCGCGATCGCCCTGCGCAACGCCATGCTCAACGAAGAGCGCGCCGATCGTGCCAAGCAGCTCGAGACGATCATGGCCTCGCGCAAGGAGGTCGACCAGATCCTGGCGGAGCTGGACGCAAGCCTCAAGCTTCCAAAAACGCGGGAACTGCTGGAGCGGATGAAGCAGCAGACCGCCCTGTATGTTCAGGGCCAGGAGAGGCTGCTCAAGCTCGTCAACGATGGACTGGACGAGGAGGCGCGCCAGTTCCTGGTCGAAGAACTGCGTCCGTTGCTGGCAGCCCTGAAAAAGGACATCCACGAACAGACCGCATTGCAGAAGGCGATCGCCATGGAAAAGGCGGCGGAGGCGCAGCGCACCTACGACAGCACGGTCCGCCTGATGTGGGGCTTGGGGGTGCTTGCTGCCGCCTTTGCCGCCGGCGTGGCATGGTGGATCACCCGCTCGATCACCGGTCCGGTGCAGCGCGCGCTGGAAGTGGCGAACACCGTCGCCGCCGGCGACCTGACCAGCCGCATCGACGTCACGTCGCGCGACGAAGCCGGCCAGCTGCTGCAGGCACTGAAGACCATGAACGAGAACCTGGCGCGCACCGTCGGCACCGTGCGCACCGGCACCGACACCATCACCGTGGCCGCCTCGGAAGTGGCGGCCGGCAGCCAGGACCTGTCCGCACGCACCGAACAGCAGGCGTCCTCGCTGGAAGAAACCGCATCTTCGATGGAAGAACTGACCTCGACCGTCAAGCAGAACGCCGATAACGCACGCCAGGCCAACGTGCTGGCGGATGCGGCCTCGCAGGTGGCGCAGCGCGGCGGCGCCGTGATCGGCCAGGTAGTCGGCACCATGTCGGAGATCGATGCCTCGGCCGGCAAGATCAGCGACATCATCGGCGTCATCGACGGCATCGCCTTCCAGACCAACATCCTGGCGCTGAACGCCGCCGTGGAAGCGGCGCGTGCGGGCGAGCAGGGCCGCGGCTTCGCGGTGGTGGCGACCGAAGTGCGCAACCTGGCGCAGCGTTCGGCGGCGGCGGCCAAGGAAATCAAGACCTTGATCAACGACTCGACCGACAAGGTCGCGAGCGGCAGCAAACTGGTCGCCGAGGCCGGCGCCACGATGCAGGAGATCGTCGACAGCGTGCGCCGCGTGACCGACATCATGGGCGAGATCACCTCGGCCAGCCAGGAACAGACCGCGGGCATCGAGCAGATCAACCAGGCCGTGGTGGAGATGGACCAAGTGACCCAGCAGAACGCCGCGCTGGTGGAAGAGGCGGCCGCCGCAGCCGAAGCCATGAAGGAGCAGGCGGCCAGGCTGACCGAGGCAATGGCGGTCTTCCGCATCGGCGCCGGCGAGCAGGTGGCGCCGGAACCTGTGCGCACACCGCAGCGCGCGCTGAAGGCGCTGGCTGCCTAAACTGTAGTGCCACCGGCGCAGCCGGAAAAAAAAACGGCAAGCCGGATGGCTTGCCGTTTTTACTTGCGTGGTCTCGATTAGAACGAGTGACGCACACCAACGTTGAACACCGATGGATCGGCGCCCAGCGCGGTGGCCGGCGGCGCGAAGCTGCCGCCTGCGGAGCTCAGGCCGAACGCGGCCAGGCCATTGTTGCGTACGCGGCCGTACGAGCTGTACAGGTTGGTGCGCTTGGACAGGGTGTAGCTGTAGGCCACCGAGAAGCCGTTGCCCTTGGCGCCGTTTTCCAGCTTCTGCTGGTGGCCCGAGAGGTAGAACTTGTTCGGGCCGGCGGTGTACACGCCGCCCAGGGTGATGTACTTGAATTCGTTGTTCGGGCCGGTCAGGTCGGCTTCCATGTAGGCAGCACGCACGTCGAATGCGCCGAAGGTGTAGCCCGCGCCGAACGCGAATTCCTTGTCGTCGCCGGTGGCCAGGCGCTCGGTCTGCTGGTAGCCGGCGCCCAGGTACAGCGGACCGTTCTTGTACTCGACCGCGGCGCCGAGCAGGTTGCCCGAGGGGTTGTCGGTCTGGCGTTCGCCGGCGCTGTAGGCGGCGAGGACGGTGATGCCGCTCAGGTCGTTGCTCTTGTAGTTGACCGAGTTCGACAGGCGGCGGGTCAGGCGGTTGGTGCCGAAACCGGTCAGGGTCGAACCGTAGAAGCCGTGGCCGAGCGGGTCGGCCGACTGGGCCACCGCAGCGATCGGGCCGTATTCGCGGCCGACGGTGATGGTACCGAAGGCACCCTGCAGGCCGATGACGGCGCGGCGCTGGAACAGGCCGGCCGTATCCTGGGCGCCGGTATCGATGGCGTAGCCGGCTTCGATGTTGAAGAGGGCTTTCAGGCCGTTGCCCAGGTCTTCGGTGCCGCGGAAGCCGATGCGGCTGGTCGACTGGGTGCCCGAGCTGATCACGGTGCGGCTGTCTTCACCCGGTGCATCGGTGTCTTCGATGCCGATCGAGGCATCGGCGATGCCGTAGATCTGGACGCTGGTTTGCGCGTGGGCGGCTGCGAGCGGCAGGAGGGACATCAGGGCGATGGCCAGACTCTTCTTTTTCATTGATTTCTCCAGTGTGGATGAATGGTGTTTCCGAACGCCGTTCTTGTTGTCGATTTAGAAAAATATTGACAGAAACGTACAGTTGCAAAAAGCTTACATTACCAGTGCACTCGAAATGATGCCACGATTCGTTGGCTCTTTGCTTATTCGGTTTTTGGAAAGCATGTGCGCGTACCCAAAAAGCTGCACGATCCAGCACAAACTAAGTGGTTCTACTTAGACTACTGTTGTATTTAGGTAACGAAACCGCCATGCCGGACCGGCGGGCTACGTTGCGCAGGGCTGCCTGCACACCATGTTAGGATCGGCGCATCGACCCACCAGACAAGGACAAGGACAACGTGCGCACCGGTATCACGCAAGCGCCTTTCGGCACCCTGCCGGACGGCGAGACCATCACCCAGTTCACGCTCACCAACGCCAGGGGCATGGTGGCCAGGATCATCGACTTCGGCGGCATCATCACCGAGCTGCACGCGCCGGACCGCGAGGGGCGGCTGGCCGACGTCGTGCTGGGTTTCGACACGCTCGAACCCTACCAGGCCGACAGCCCGTATTTTGGCGCCCTGATCGGGCGCTACGGCAACCGCATCGCCAAGGGGCGCTTCACGCTCGACGGCAGGGAGGTCGCGCTGCCCACCAACAACGGCAACAACCACCTGCACGGCGGCGCACCGGGCTTCGACAAGGTCAAGTGGAACGCCACGGTCGAAGGCGACAGCCTGCGCCTGGCCTACACCAGCCAGGACGGGGAGCAGGGCTACCCGGGCACGCTGGACGTCACCGTGGTCTATACACTCACCGACGACAATGAGCTCGTCGTACGTTTCCATGCCGTGACCGACGTGGCCACGCCAGTCAACCTGACCCAGCACAGCTACTTCAACCTCTCGGGCAGCGGCGACATCCTCGGCCACGTCCTCACCATCGATGCCGATACCTTCGTTGCCATCGACGGGGAATCGATCCCGACCGGGGCGCTGGCGCCGGTGGAGGGGACGCCTTTCGACTTCCGCACGCCGCGGTCGATCGGCTCCCGCATGGAGGAGGACGACACCCAGCTGCGCAACGGCCAGGGCTATGATCACTGCTTTGCGCTCAACAAGCCGCACGGCAAAGCGATGACGCGGGCGGCCCACGTGCTCGAACCGCGGTCGGGCCGGGTGCTGGAGCTGTTTACCGAAGAGCCGGGCGTGCAGTTCTACAGCGGGAACTTCCTGGACGGCTCGCTCGCCGGCAAGGGGCAGGTGTATGCCCACCGCAGCGGCTTCTGCCTGGAGCCCCAGCACTTTCCGGATTCGCCCAACCAGCCGCATTTCCCGAACGTGATCCTGCGCCCGGGCGAGGTATACCGGACCGAGTCGCGCTTCCGGTTTTCCGTCGATGCGTCGACCGATCGCCAGGGCTGATCACTCCAGCGAAATGCCCAGCCGCTCGATCAGGCCCTTGGGGTCCTGGTGCAGCGCCACCAGCACCGTCTCGTTCTCGAACAGGAAGCGGTAGCGCGCCTGTTTGCCGTTCCCTTCGCTGCTGCGTGCCAGCACTTCGACCGTGCGCAGCGGGCCGAAATCGCGGAACTCGGCGGCGATCTGCGTGACCCAGCGCTGGTTGTAGCGGCCGCGTTCGCTGGCCGACAGGCCTTCGGGAATTTGGCCTGCAAGCAGTTCGCCCATCGCCTTGCGCGCACGCGCCGTGCCGGCAGGATCGAGGTCGGCGATGGCCGGCGCACGCGGCACGGCCAGCGCGGGCACGTAGTGCGCGGCAATCAGCTCTGCGATCTTGCCCTGGCGCGCGGCAGCCGAATTGGCCAGTACGACCACGGTCAGGCGGTCGTCGGGATAGCGTTCGAGGGAAGCCTTGAAGCCTTGCCAGGCGCCGCCATGCTGGACCACGCGGTGGCCGTTGCGGGTGCCCACGTACCATCCCAGGCCATAGGGGCCGCTGCTGCCGTCGTTCAAGCGCGCCGGCGTCCAGCTGGCCTCCCTGGCGCGGGCGTCGAGGATGGTGTCGCCGTCGAGTGCCATGCTCCAGCGCGCCAGGTCGCGCGCGCTCAGCTGGATGGTGCCGTCCGCAGTCCGGTTCAGGCTGGGCGCTACCCAGCGCTGGTTCTGCAGCCTGCCGTCGATCCGCTCGTAGCCTGCCGCGCGTCCCGGCACGATGTCGGATTCGCTGATCACCCCGGCCGTCTTCATGCCGAGTGGCGCGAAGATACGCTCCTCGAGCTGGTCGCCGAAGAACTTGCCGCCGACCCGCTTGGCGATGAAGCCAAGGAGGTGGTAGCCGGCATTGCTGTAGGCGAAGCGCTCGCCGGGGGAGAACAGCAAGGGCATCGATGCCTCCAGCGCGATCAGTTCTTCGTCCGTATAGTCCTTGCGCAGGTCGATCTTCGTGTACGGGTCGCCGAGTCCGGAGGTATGCGTGAGCAGGTGGCGGATCGTGATGCCCGCCCATGCGGGTGGCGTGTTGTCCAGGTAGCGCGAGACCGGGTCGTCGAGTTTCAGCTTGCCGTCCTTCTCCAATAGCAGGACCAGGGCGGCCGTGAAGGTCTTGCCCGTCGAGGCCACCTGGAACACGGTATCGGGTGTCACCGGTACCCCGAGCTCCACGTTGGCCACGCCATAGCCTTTTTCACGGACGATCTTGCCGTCCTTGACCACCACGACAGCCAGGCCCGGGACCTGGCGGCTCTGCATCATGCGTTCGATGGCATCGTCGATGGCATCGGCGCGGGCAGTGCCGGCGAACAGCCCTGCAATGGTGGTGATGGCGGCGAAGGGAAACGACATGCGCATCTTGTGCTCTCCTGCATGAGTGGAAACGGCGGCATTGTAAGGGGCGGAACCTTGGCATTCATGCCAATCATCGTGGAATATCTGCCACGATGCGCATTTCATCCGGCATGCATACCGGTAGTTCCAACGGCTGCCGAGCGCGTACCAGTCGCGTTTCGCCTGGCCCAACCTATCGCGCGCGGCTCATCCAGATAGCTCGTTATAATCGCCCGATTACAAAAAGTTGGCGACGATACAACAAACCACGGCTCCCTGCGACCGGTCGCCGTGCGGAATCGAGCTGGGGCTATCCTGATGAGTAACGAAAGCAGTCTCTCCCTCTTGCCGGAGGGCGGCGCGACGCTGCCCAGCATCCTCCCCGAGAAACCGGCGATCAAATCCGATCCGTGGCCCGAAGGCATGCAAGCCATCGCCGAGCTGATCGTCGCTTCACAGTTTCCAATGGCCATTGCCTGGGGCCCGCAACTGCGGCTGTTCTACAACGACGCCTACGCCACGCTGCTGGGTGACAGGCATCCGGGCGCCATGGGCCAGCCCTTGCCGCTGGTGCGCCCGGAACTGTGGTCATGCCTGCAGCCCTATGTCATGCAAGCCTTGTCGGGCCAGCCGGCGCAGTTCGAGAACGCCCTGCTGGAGTTCTACCGCAACGGCAGGCTGGAACGCCGCTATTTCTCGTCCTCGATCACGCCGGTACGCCACGGGGGCGAGATCATCGGCGTGTATTTCGTGCTGTCCGACAGCACCTCGCGCGTGCTCGCCGAACAGCGCCATGCCTTCCACCTGAAGCTGAGCGCCACGCTGCGCGGCCTGGTCGATGCGGTGCACGTGATGGAAGCGGCCAGCCGCCTGACCGGCGAGTACCTGGGCGTGGGCCGGGTCGGCTATGGCGAGATCGATGCGACGGGGCGTCTGGTGAGCGTGGACCGCGACTGGACCGACGGCAGCATCGCCAGCCTGGCGGGCGAATCGCGGGAGCTCGGCAGTTTTGGACCGGCCATCATCGCGCAGCTGCGCACCGGGCGCACCCTGCGGCTCGACGACATCACCCTCGACGGGCGCGCGGCGCCCTATGCGGACGGCTACGCCAGCATCGGCGCGCGCGCCATGGTGATCGTGCCGCTGATCGAGGCCGGACGCGTGGCGGCCATCTTCTACCTGCACGAGCAGCGCCCGCGCCACTGGAGCGACCAGGAAGTCGCGCTGGCCGAGGACGTCGCACGCCAGACCTGCGAGGTGGTGCGGCGCGCCCGCGTCGAGGAATCGCTGCGCGACGAAAAGCGCGTGCTCGAGATGGTCAACCGCACCGGCCAGGCGCTGGCCTCGACGCTCGACCTGGGCACGCTGCTGCAGGCGATCACCGACGCCGCCACCGAGCTGGCCGGCGCGCGCTTCGGCGCTTTCTTCTACAACAGCCAGGACGAGCATGGCGAGCGGCTGCAGCTGTACACGCTATCCGGCGCCCTGCGCGAGGACATGGAGCGCCTCGGCAAGCCGCGCGCCACCGAGATCTTCCGCCCCACCTTCGGTGGCGAAGGCATCATCCGCAGCGACGACATCACGCGCGATCCGCGTTACGCGGCATTGGGCCCGGCCAGCGGCATGCCGCCCGGCCACCTGGACGTGCGCAGCTACCTGGCGGTGCCGGTGATCTCGCGCGCCGGCCAGGTGCTGGGCGGGCTGTTCTTCGGCCACCCGGAACCGGGCGTGTTCACCGAGCGCACCGAGCGCATCGTCGCCGGCGTGGCGGCCCAGGCGGCCATTGCAATGGACAATGCGCGCCTGTACGAGGTGGCGCAGAAGTCGGCGCAGGAACGGGATGCGCTGCTGCAGAGCGAGCGCGCGGCGCGCGTGCAGGCCGAGCGCCTGAGCCACACCAAGGATGAATTCCTGGCGATGCTGGCGCACGAGCTGCGCAATCCGCTGGCGCCGATCAGCAGTTCGGCCAGCCTGCTGTCGATGCAGTTCAAGGACGAGCCGCGCATCCGCCAGACCAGCACCATCATCAGCCGCCAGGTGCGCCACATGAGCCGCCTGATCGACGACCTGCTGGACGTCTCGCGCGTCACCCGCGGTCTCGTCAAGCTCAAGCTGGGCGTGGTCGACTTCCGCGACATCGTTTCGGGTGCGCTCGACCAGGCGCGCCCGCTGATCGACGAAAAAGGCCACGCCGTGCAGCTGGCGCTGCCCGCCGCGCCGGTCTACGTGCGCGGCGACCAGACCCGCCTGGTGCAGAGCGTGACCAACATCCTCAACAACGCGGCCAAGTACACCCAGAAGGGCGGCCACATCGCGCTGGCGCTGGAAGGCAGGGAAGGGCACATGTGCCTGAGCGTCAGCGACAACGGCTCCGGCATGCCGCCCGAGCTGCTGCCGAACGTGTTCGACCTGTTTACGCAGGGTGCGCGCACGCTGGCGCGTTCGCAGGGCGGGCTCGGGCTGGGCCTGACCCTGGTCAAGCGCCTGGTCGAACTGCACGGGGGCGAAGTCAGCGCGCACAGCGACGGCGTCGGCCTGGGCAGCCGCTTTACGCTCACGCTGCCCTGCGTGGATGCGGCGCCGGATGCGGGCACTGCCCCGGGTCCGGTGCAGGAAGAGGGCGTGCGGCTGGAGCGGCAGCTGCGCCTGGTCCTGGTGGACGACAACGCCGATGCGGCCGACAGCCTGTCGCAACTCCTGGGCGTGCAGGGCTACCGCACCGCGGTCGAGTACGATGCCCGCTCGGCCCTGCGCCGCGCGCGCGCCGAGCGGCCCGACGCCATGCTGGTCGACATCGGCCTGCCTGACATCGACGGCTATCACCTGGCCGAGCAGCTGCGCGCAATGCCGGAAACACGCGAGACGGTGCTGGTGGCGATCACGGGCTACGGCCAGGCCCGTGACCGCGAGCGCGCCATCGAGGCCGGCTTCGCCCACCACCTGGTCAAGCCCGTGGACATGACGGTGCTGGTGCGCATCCTCGAATCGGTCGGCGCCGCCGCTGCACGGGCGGAGTCTCCGGCGACCACGGCCTGACCAAGCCCTGCGCTTGGAACTGCGAGGCTTTATCATGGACAGGTTCTTAGTCCATGAAAGGATCAGCATGTCCAGCTACGTCATTACCGCTCCCGCACAGCCTTCGCTGGCCGTGGCCGGGGCCCTCGAGCGCTTCCCGATCCGGCGCGTGTTCTGCGTCGGCCGTAACTACGGTGCCCATGCGCGCGAGATGGGGAGCGACCCGGGCCGCGAACCGCCCTTCTTCTTCACCAAGCCGGCCGATGCCGTCGTGCCGGCCAGCGGCACCGTACCGTACCCGCCCGCCACCCAGGACCTGCACCACGAGGTCGAGCTGGTGGTGGCGCTGGGCGCGGGTGGCGCCGACGTCGACCCGGCCAATGCCATGTCCCTGGTGTGGGGCTACGGCGTGGGCCTGGACTTGACGCGGCGTGACCTGCAGGCGGTCGCCAAGGACGCCGGCCGGCCCTGGGACATGGCAAAGGGTTTCGATGCGTCGGCGCCCTGCAGTCCGCTCATCCCCGCAGCAAAGCTCGGCCATCCGCAGGATGCACGCATCTGGCTGGAGGTGAACGGTGCGCTGCGCCAGGAAGGAAACCTGAACGAGATGATCTGGCCGATCGCGGACGTGATCAGCCTCCTGTCGCGCCTCGTCACGCTGGCGCCCGGAGACCTGATCTTTACCGGCACGCCGGCCGGTGTCGCGGCATTGAAGCCGGGCGACCAGGTGCGCGGCGGCGTAGATGGGGTCACGGAGTTTGCGTTATCTATCGCGTAGGGTGGTCGGCTATGCCGACCGCGCGTTCGAATCACATTCGAACAGATGTGCGGCGGGCCTTCAGCTGCTTGGACGCGCGGACGGCGAAGCGTGATCTGGTCCACTGGACCAGATCACCCCTACGAAAAGCGGGCAGTGATCAACGCTTCCATTTGCGCCAGCAGCGCCGCGCGCGCCGCATCGATCTGCGCCCCATTGGTCTTGCTCGACAGCGTGGCGCGCTCCTTGCGGCGGAGGAAGTAAGCCACCCGCTCCGCATTCGCCCCGGATGGATGCGGCAGCCCGTGCAGCACCCGTCCCGCAGGAATCACGTCTTCGCTGACCAGCCAGTCCAGCGTCTCGCTGACGCTGGCGCCCATCGGGATGTACAGCGCGTCCGGCAGCTGCCGCGCCTCCTGTGCGAACCAGCGCAGTACCTGCCCGCGCAGGAAGCTCTTCTTCAGCGGCGAGGGCGAGCCGCTGTAGTTCTTGCCGTCCACGAAAATCGGGTGGCGCAGGATCGCGCTCACCTGCACCAGCCCGGCATCCTCGCCGAACAGGGTGGCGCAGCTGGCGATGCCGAGCCAGCGCTGCACGCCGATCGCATCGAGCAGGGCCACGAAATTGGGCCGGATCGCACCGCTGAAGGCGCCTGCCAGCCGCGCCGAACGCAGCACCACGGCGTCGCTGCTGCCTGCCGCCAGCTGGTGCTGCGCCTCACGCATCGCGTTCTTCCACTGCACGAAACCGGGCGTGATGCCGGCGACGACGATGCGCGCCTGCGGGTGCACCGATTCGAAGGGAATGTAATGGGCGCTGTAGCGTCCTTCGCGGCCGAGCAGGAAGGCCTCGGGTATCTGCATGGGCGTGGCCACCTGCGCCAGGTCGAGGCTGCGGATCGCTTCGCGGTAGCGGGGAAAGAGCAGGTCTGTCATCGGATCGGCGGTCGCTGGAAAGCCTCATGGTAGCGCACGCCGGAACGGTGGCGCGAACGCATGTACGGCAAGGAAAACTGATACGCTATCCCCATCATGAGAGGACCGCACAATCGGTAAACACGCGGCCCGGGAAGGGGAGGATGCCATGACCGAAGTGGCGCTGATCACGGTGCACGGGATGGGGGAGACCCCGCCCACCTATGCCGATGGGTTGATGGACCGGCTGCGCGGGCAGTTAGGTAGCCTGGCGGGGCAGGTGGTGATGCGCTCCGTGTACTACCAGAAGATCCTGCAGGACAACCAGAACTACGTATGGGAGCGCACCCGCCAGCACAGCACGGTGCGCTACCCCGACCTGCGCAAGTTCGTGCTGTTCGGCTTCGGCGACGCGGCCGGGCTGGAGAACCGCAAGGAGATCCCCGGTTCGGTCTACGAGCTGGCGCAGGGCGAGATCGCGCGCACGCTCCTGTCGGCGCACGCGGTGCGACCCGGCATGCCGGTGGTGTTCGTGGCGCAGTCGCTCGGCTGCCAGGTCCTGTCGAGCTACATCTATGACGCGCAAAAGGCTGCCAAGGGCCAGCCAGTCAGTGCCGGCATCTGGCGCAACATCGATGCCTGGGCTGCCGCCACCGTGGGGCGCGCGCTCACCGCGAGCGAGAAGACCTTCCTCGGCGCGGGCACCTGCGCGGCCCTGGTCACGACCGGCTGCAACATCCCGGTGTTCATCGCGGCGCACAAGATCATGCACATCATCCCGATCGAACGCCCGACCTCGCTCTTCAAGTGGATCAACTTCTACGACCCGGACGACGTGCTGGGCTGGCCGCTGCAGCCGCTGCCTGGCGGCTACCGCGAGCTGGTGGAAGACCGCGCCGTCAACGCCAGCGGCGGCGTCGCCAGCCTGCTGCTGCGCAGCTGGAACCCGTTCGCGCACAACAGCTACTGGGACGATGCTACCGTGGTCGACGCCATTGCCGCCATGCTGAGGCGCTTGGCGGCGTAAGCGGCGTCAGGGCTTGCCCGCCTTGCGTGCTTCGTCTTCCTGCCGCATGAGGGCGCGCACGCCTCCATCGATGCCGCTGGCAGCCGGATTCGGCTGGTGGACACTACCGCTGGTCGGTGGCATGGGTGGTGCTTTCTCGAACTGCTCGGCATGGGCGATGTTGGCCGAGATCCGCTCGGTCAGGTCGGGCGCGATCCTGTGCGACCACACGGCGCCGCGCGCCTTCCAGCCGGCCGGCACTTCCTCGCGCGGGTAGAGCGAGGCACGCACGATGACTTCCACCACCTTGGCCGGGTCGTCCATGGCCAGCATGCGCGGGCGGTGGCCCGAGTAGTTGGCGGCATTCGCGAAGAAAGGCGTATCGGCGGCCCAGGGCATGACGGTCGTGACCCGGATGCGGTCCTGCAGGCCTGCCAGCCGCAACTCCTCGTTCAGGGCCCGGCCCAGGCTGAGTGTGGCAGCCTTGGTCGAGGCATACGAGGCGTGGTAGGCCAGCGGCACCTCGCTTTCCACCGAGCCGATGTTGACCAGGGTGCCGCCGCCTTGCGCCTTGAACTGGCGCAGGGCGATGTGGCTGCCGTACATGACGCCCTTGACGTTGACGTCGACGATACGCGCATGGTCTTCCAGCGGAATGGTGTCGAAGCGGCCGATGCCGCCCACGGCGGCGTTGTTGATCCAGACGTCGATGCGCCCGAAGCGGGCTACCGTCGCCGCGGCCAGGCGCTGCATGTCCTCGACGCGCGCGACGTCGGTCGGCACCACCAGCGCCGTGCCGCCTAGCGCGTTCACGCGCGCCGCCACCTCGTTCAGCAGTTCGGCGCGGCGCGCGGCCAGCACCACGTTGGCGCGCAGGCCGCCGAGACGCTCGGCCACGCCGCGCCCGAAGCCGCTGGAGGCGCCGGTGACCACATAGGTTTTTCCGGCTACCGCTGCGCCTTCCGCGGGCGAGAGCGCGGTGGCGCAGCCGCCCAGCAGCGCGGCAAGCAGCAGGAGCAGGCAGGCAAGGCAGGCGCGCAGCGTCAGGCCGCGCGTGGTGAATCCCAGCATGTTCATGTCGCCTCCGGAATCGGTTCCGGAACATCCTACGATGGGAGCCTGCCGGTTCGCCGTACGTTTCGGGCGAGAATCAGGCAGCTTGCGGCGTCAGCGTAAACAGGGGGCGGATGTCGCCGGCCACCGTGCCGCGCGCATTGCGGATGGCCGGCTGGCGGTAGGGTTCGAGCTGGGCGCGCCGTTCCTCGTCCAGCAGGCCGAGCTGGTCGAGCACAGCGTATACCGCCGGATGCAGGGCCCGGCTGTTGCCGTCCGCGATCTTGATCGCGATGCCCAGGCCCGCCGAGCGGATGCCGATCGCCTGCACCGCGTCGGCGCCGATCTTCGCCACCCAGTCGCCGCCGCCGGCCGTCATCCAGGCCAGATCGGTGCGCGCCGTGCCCGAGACCAGATCGGGCCGCGCCGTCATCGCATCGAACAGCATGCCCATGGCGCCGCCCAGCTGCGGGTCGGCGGGGCCTTGCGCGAGGCGTGCATACAGGTGCGCCAGGCGCGACAGCGGCATTGCATAGTTCGGCGCCGAGCAGCCGTCGAGTCCGACGGGCATGCGGTCGGCCGGCACTCCCGCGACCTCGGCCAGCGTACTGCGGATCGCCCCCTGCAGCGGATGGCTGCGCTCGACATAGCCGCGGGTGGGCGCGCCGTGCAGGCGGCACCAGGCCAGGAAGCCGCTGTGCTTGCCGGAGCAGTTGTGGTGCAGCGGCGTCCAGCTGCGGTCCTGGGGCGCCTGCTGGCCGGTGAACTCGTAGAACAGCGGCGTGGCGCAGCCGCATTCCAGGTGGCCGGGGTCGAGGCCGATCTTGCCGAGGATGGATTCCACGCCCTGCAGGTGCTTGTCCTCGCCCGAGTGGCTGGCGCACAGCAGCGCCAGCTCGTCGCGCCTCAATCCGAAGCGCGCGGGACCGTCCGACAGGATCAAGGGCAGGGCCTGGAAAGGCTTGAGCGCCGAGCGCGTGAAGGTGGGGTAGTGCGGATCGCCGCTCGCGTAGAGCAGGCGTCCCTGCACGTCCACGACTGCGATCGAGCCGGCGTGGATATTCTCGACGACGTGGCCGGAATCGGGGTAGCCGCGCGTGGTGGCGACGAGGGGGATGGCTTGCATGGTTGTCGTTGTGAATGGTGGTTGAAAGCGATCGGAGCCCTACTTTAAGGCATTGCGAAACATGCAGACGCACGGCCCCGCATATGCATCGAATCTGTCCGTTTCGCCCGTCAATCCAGGCTTTTCGAGACATCTGCACGACGTGCAGACGTCGGAAGCTTGCGTAGGTATGCATGTCCCGTCTGGTATCCGTTTTCTGCATTTCATCGCGCGTTTTCGGCATTCCAGCACTTACGGCTTGAGCCTGTATGGCGTGTCGCTACACTTCCCTCATCGCCAGACAAACACAGACAAACGCTGGCGAAACTGAACAACGTGGACCGCGCGGCGCCTGGGGTAATCGTCAGCCGCACAGGTCCGAACCCATTCATTTTCGACCTGAAAGGAAGTACATCATGCGCACCAAACTGCTGCTGGCCGCCGCCGCCACCTTCTTCACCCTGACCGCCAACGCGGCACCGCACGGCACCGCCTCCGAGCGTGTCGACGTGATCGGTGCCCAGCCGAAGCAGACGCAGATGGCTCCCTTCATGTTCGACAAGGTGCAGGGCGAATACCGTCTCGATGATGGCCGTATCCTCACCGTCACCGGCAAGCTGGACGGCCAGGCGCGCAAGCTGTATGCCAACCTCGGCGACGGCGCAACCGAGATCGTCCACGTCGGCAAGAACCGCTTCGTTGCCATGGGCAAGGACCTGCGCCTGTCCTTCGACCGACCGGACGGCCGCCGCGTGGTGGACACCGTACGCGTCAGCAGCCTGGACGGCCGCTCCATCGCGCTAGCCCAGCGCTGAGCCGAAGCGACCGGCCTGGTAGTCGCTGATGGCCTGTGCGATCTCCTCGCGCGTGGTCATCACGAAGGGGCCGTGCGAAACCACCGGTTCGCGGATCGGCTCGGCATGGCCGAACACCACGACACAATCCTGGCTGGATGCGGCCTGGCTGGCATGGATCTCGACCGTGTCGCCGGTCTCGTCCAGCTCCACCAGGTGCATCGGACTGACCAGGTCGGCATGGTTGCCGACCTGGACCACCCCGCGCGCGACGTAGAGGAACACGTTGCGCCCCTCCAGTCCGCCGAAGCGGATGCGCCCTCCGGCACGCATCTCCAGCGTGCTCATGAATACGCCGGTCAGTGAGCGCACCGGCCCGTTCCTGCCTTCCCATTCCCCCGCAATCAGGTTGAGCGTCACCTTGCCCTCGTCGACCGGCAGGGCAGGGATGTCCGCGCGCTGCAGGCCCGTGTAGGCGGGTTCGCTCATCTTCAGGCGCGAGGGCAGGTTGACCCACAGCTGCAGGATCTCGATGGGCCCGCCGCGTTCGAGGAATTCGCGCGGCGAGACCTCCGCATGCACGATGCCGCGTCCGGCCGTCATCCACTGGACGCCGCCGGCGTGGATCACGCTTTCGTGGCCGGCATTGTCGCGGTGCGCCAGCATGCCTTCGAGGATGAAGGTGACGGTCTCGAAACCGCGGTGCGGGTGCGGACCGAAAGGCAGGCCGCGGTTGTTTGGCGGGTAGGTCTGCGGGCCGTGATGGTTGAGGAAGAGGAAGGGATCGATCTGGTCGACGAGGCGACCGGGCAGCGGACGCTGCGTGATGAGGTCGCCGATATCGTCGCGCGTCGCGGGATGCAGGCGGTGGACGGCTCTCGCGGTCATGGTAAGTCTCCTGTCGGTACTGTTCGCGGCCTACGATACCTGAACGACCCTCTCGGGCGCACACGCCTGTGCTAGACTTCTTGCGCTTTTGCAATCACGCTTTGCACCTGGAGACGGCCTTCATGATTCGAAAAACACTGCTTGCCAGCCTGCTGCTGGCTTCCCTCACGGTGCCCGCCGGCGCGGCCCCAGCGACCAGCAAGGCCCCGAGCGAAGTCGCCGTCAAGACCGCCAAGTATGCGGCCAGCACCTACCGCAAGGACGTCGTCGACACCTTGGCCAAGCTGGTGAGCTACAACACGGTGGCGGACAAGAACGTCCCATCCGACAGGAACCCGGTGCACATTGCCTTCAAGGAAGCGCTGAAGGCCGAAGCCCAGCGCCTGGGCCTGGACTACGCCGACCATGGCTGGACCGTGATCATCGGCCTGGGACAAGGCAGCGAGCGCGTCGGCGTCATCACCCATGGCGACGTGCAGCCGGTCGACCCGAGCAAGTGGAAGAAATCTCCCTTCGTGCTGGACCGCACCAGCGAACCGGGCAAGCTGCTGGCGCGCGGCGCCGAGGACGACAAGGGGCCGATCGCCACCGCGCTGTACGCGATGAAGGCGATCCGTGACAAGGGCCTGCCGCTGTCCAAGCGCATCGAACTCTACGTGTACATGGGCGAAGAGTCCGACTGGCAGCCCCTGGTGGAGTTCCTCAAGACCCACCAGCCGCCGCAGGTCAACATCACGCTCGACGCCGAATACCCGGCGGTGACGGCGGAGAAGGGCTCCGGCCTGGTCGCCGTGACGATACCGAACGCGGGCGCGGTTGCGCCGCCGCAAGGCGAGGCCTACGTGGCGGAATTCGGCGGCGGTTTCTTCATTACCCAGATTCCCGAGGATGCCAGCGCCACGATCGCGAACGCCACGCCGGAGATCGAGAAGGCCATCCGTGCGCGCGGCGCCAAGCACGAAGGCATGCAGTACAGCTTCAGCTGGCACCAAGTGGGTTCGAGCCGCAACCTGGTCATCAAGGCCAAGGGCGTGTCCGCCCACTCGTCCAAGCCGGAAGACGGCGTCAATGCGGTGAGCATGCTGGCCGATGCGCTGGCCGTGCGTCCTTGGGCCGATACCACGGCCGGCGCCGTGGTGAACTACCTGAACGAGATGGTCGGCACCGGCATCTATGGCGAGAAGTTCGGCAGCATCGCCTACCGCGACAGCTTCATGGGTCCGATGAGCTTCTCGCCGACCGTGATCAAGCAGAACGAGGGGGACAATGGCGGCATCGAAGTGCAGATCAACCTGCGCCGTCCGCAGGGCAAGAGCAGCGAGCAGCTGACCAGCGAGGTCAATGCCGCGCTGGCGCAGTGGCAGGCGCGCCGGCTGCCGCTGGCGAACGTCAGGGTCCGCATCGGCGAGCCGTGGGTGCAGAAGAACGCACCGCATCTACCGACCTTGATGAGCGTGTTCTCGTACTTTACCGGCATGAAGGACCCGCAGCCGGTCGCGATCGGCGGCGGCACCAATTCGCGCCTGTTCCCGGGGGCGGTGAGCTTCGGTCCCGCCATGCCGGGCAAGGTTTATACCGGCCACTCCGAGCATGAGTTCATCACCGAGAAACAGCTGCTGCTGAACCTGCAGATGTACACGGCGGTGCTGGTCGAACTGGCCAGGTAGGACCACGCGCCAGCCGTTCCGGCCCCGGCACGTCCGGGGCTTTTTTTCGTCCAAGTGGATCGTTTCCGGCGTTGCGTACGCCGTCGTGTGCACGTTGAGCTGGTAGGTCTCTTGCTTGCCAAAATGTGTAAATATTTCCAATCGTTCTGTAGGAGTGTACTTACAAAAGAGGGGGCAGCCTGTTGGGCAAATCCGCCTTTCCCTCGGAACGACAGGGCAGGCTGCACGGACGGCTTTTTCGCTGCGCGGCCAAGGCGTTGATAACCGGAAAATGCCGCTGTGCTAGAGGGAAAATGTGGCGAAAGCAGCATGATAGGATCATCGTCAGACCGCGAGGACACCGGCAATCCCGGTGTCGGCTCGCGCTCCTTGCTTTACGAATGCCCGACATTTTTTGGATGCCATGCACAGCAAAGATCTCAAGAAGCCGGACGGACGCAATCTCACCTTGTACAGCAACCATCCGATCCCGGACGGTATCGTTGCGCCCAGCCCCTTTCTTGATCCCCAGCATGCCAATCCCCACCTGCGCTGGCACCCGCTGCGCGGCGAATGGGTGACCTACGCCGCCTTCCGCCAGAACCGTACCTACCAGCCGCCTCCGCAGTACAACCCGCTGGCGCCAACGATCGATCCGCAACACCCGACCGAGATGCCGGCCGGCGACTACGAGATCGCCGTGTTCGACAACCGCTTTCCATCGCTGGCGCTGGAGTCGCACGAGCCGCCCAGCGTGACGGTGCCGACCGCACCTGCCAATGGCCATTGCGAGGTGGTGGTGTTCACGCAGGAGCCGCAGTCTTCGCTGGCCTCGCTGCCGCTATCGCGCATCGAGCTGCTGCTGTCGGTGTGGGGCGACCGCACGACGCGCCTCAAGCGCCTGCAGCACATCCATTACGTGCTGCCTTTCGAGAACCGCGGCGCCGAAGTCGGCGTGACGCTGCACCATCCGCACGGCCAGATCTATGCCTATCCCTTCGTGCCCGAGGTGCCGGCGCGCATGCTGGCGCAGGAGCGCGAGTACTTCCTGCAGCACGGCACCAGCCTGCTGTGCGACATGGCGCGTGACGAAGCCGCGGACGGCAAGCGCGTGCTGTACCACGACGACTACGCGACCGCCTTCGTGCCGGCCTGCGCCCGCTATCCCTACGAGGTATGGGTGATGCCGACCGCGCCCTGCCAGGATTTCGCCGCGCTCACGCCGCCGCAGCGCGAAAGCCTGGCGCGCGCGCTCAAGACGGTGCTGCTCAAGTTCGACACGCTGTGGAACCGTCCCTTCCCCTACCTGATGGCGTGGTACCAGGCCCCCCTTGATGGCGCCGCGCATCCGGAGACCCAGCTGCACGCGCAGTTCTACCCGCCATACCGGACCCGCGACCGCCTGAAGTACCTGGCCGGCACCGAACTGGCGGCCGGCATGTTCGCGATGGACGTGCTGCCCGAGACCACCGCCTACGAACTGCAGCAGGTGGAGGTGAGCCTGGCCGAGGAGGCCCACGCATGAGCGCGAGCATGAGCACCGCCATGCAGCGCACCCAGGAGGTCGCGGACAAGCTGGCGTTCTTGCGCGCCCATCTGGCCGCCGCAAGCGCTGGCGCAATCCGCCTGCGCGGCGTCGACTGGTTCGCCTGGGTGACGGCGGGCGGTTCGAGCGCCGTGCTGCAGACCACCGACAGCGGCGTCGCCGAGGTGCTGGTCACGCCGGAGGAAGCCTGCATCCTGACCGATGCCATCGAGGCCGAGCGCCTGCGCGCCGAGGAACTGCCCGACGGCTTCACTTTCCATGTCGAACCCTGGACCGAACCGGAGCTGCGCGAACGCTACGTGCAGAATGCCGCGGCCGGGCGCAGGATCTTTTCCGACCGCCCCGGGAACGGGGCAACTGCGGGAGCCACTGCGGGCAATGGCATGGGAGAGCAGCCGCTGCCGAACGCGCTGCGCCAGCGCCGCATGGTGCTTGGCCCGGACGAGCGCGAACGCTACCGCCTGCTCGGGCGCGAGACCGCCGAGGCGATGAGCGAAACCCTGCGCCGCGCACGGCCCGACTGGACCGAATACCAGCTTGCCGGCGCCGGCGCGGAAGCGCTGTGGCGGCGCGGCATTCATCCGGCCCTGGTGCTGGCCGCCGGCGAGCGGCGCCTGCCGGCCTGGCGTCACCCGACGCCGACCGGCGAGCCCTTGGGTGCGCGCGCCATGCTGGTGTTCTGCGCGCGCCGCCATGGCCTGTATGCCAACCTGACCCGTTTCGTGAGTTTCGCGGGCCTGAACTCCGTCCCCCTGGACGAACAGCGTGCACTGCTGGAAGTCGAGGCCACCGGCCTGGCGGCGGTCCAGCCGGGCAAGTCGCTGTCGGCGGTGTACCACGCGTTTGATGCGGCTTACCGGCATGCCGACCGCGAGGGCGCGATCCGCGAGCACCACCAGGGCGGCATCACCGGCTACCAGGCGCGCGAGATCGTTGCCGGGCCAAGCACCGCCACCCAGCTGGAAGAGGGCATGGCATTCGCATTCAACCCGAGCTTCGCGGGTGTAAAAATCGAAGATACTTTCCTGCTCGGCCCCGACGGGCTCGAGAACCTCACGTTCGACCCCGGCTGGCCGGCGGCGGACGTACATGGCCGCAAGCGGCCCCTTTGGCTGGAGGCGCAAGCATCATCATGACGAACACCGACACCTTCTTCGGCGGCGCGCCGGAGGTGAACGCGTCGGCGCCCGGGCGCGTCAACCTGCTCGGCGAGCATACCGACTACAACGACGGCTTCATGCTGCCGGTGGCGACCCCGCAGCGCACGCTGGTGGCGATGAGCCGCAGCGGCGACGACCACTTCCACTTCTATTCGCCGACTTTCGACAACACGGTCACCTTCCCGCACAACGGCAGTGCGCCGCAGGGCTACGGCAGCTATATCGAGGGCTGCATCCGGCTGGTGCAGGCCGAAGGCGTGGAGGTGCCGCCGCTGCGCGTCTACGTCACCACCAACCTGCCGGTCGGCTCGGGCCTGTCCTCATCCGCCGCGCTCGAGGTGGCGACCCTGCGCGCGCTGCGTGCGCTGCTCGGCTTCGAGCTCGACGACGTCAAGCTGGCCCGCATCGCCCAGCGCGCCGAGATCGAGTACGCGCACGTGAACTGCGGGATCATGGACCAGATGGCGTCCAGCCTGGCCGACGAGACCAGCATGCTGTTCATCGACGCGCGCACGCTGGAACACCGGCTGGTCAAGATGCCGCCGGACACCTCCCTGATCGTGGTCGACTCGGGGGTGGCGCGCAAGCTCGCCGCCAGCAAGTACAACGAGCGCCGCGCCGAGTGCGAGGAGGCGTCGCGCAAGCTGGGCGTGCAGGCGCTGCGCGACGTGCTGGACCCGGCATCGGTCGAAAGCCTGCCGTCGCCGATGCGCGAACGCGCCCGCCATGTGGTGCAGGAAAACCTGCGCGTGCTCGAAGCGGCGGACGGCGTGAGCGCCGAGCGTTTCGGCGAACTGATGAACGCGTCGCACTTCAGCCTGCGCGACGACTACGAAGTATCGATTCCCGAGCTGGACGAGCTGTGCGAGCACCTGCGTGCGGCGCCCGGCGTGCTCGGGGCACGCCTGACCGGCGCCGGCTTCGGCGGCGCCTGTGTGGCCTTGTGCCGGGCAGGTCAGGCCAGGCAAGCGGCCGCCGCCGCGCTGGCGGCCTATAACAAGAACGGACGACAGGGCCGGATCCTGGTTCCGGTTCCGACTGAACAGAAAGGACAACAATGAATCAGTTTGAGTATCCCCGTCCCCAATTGGTGCGCGACAACTGGATCAACCTCAACGGGAAGTGGCGCTTCTGCTTTGACGACGAGTTGACATACCATTTGCCCGACGCCAGTCCCGAGTGGACCCACGAAATCAACGTGCCGTTCGCGGTCGAGACGGAACTGAGCGGC
>NZ_JPXI01000009.1 GCF_000740675.1 Massilia sp. BSC265
CCCGACCATGCCGCGCTGGCGCGCCAGGCAATGGAGGGCAGGCTGGCGCCGCGCCTGACGACGCTGCTGTCCCCGTTCGACCCCGTTGTCTGGGACCGCCGCCGCGCGCTCGAGCTGTTCGGCTTCGACTACCGGCTCGAATGCTATACGCCGGCGGACAAGCGGCGCCACGGTTACTTCACGCTGCCGATCCTGCGCCGTGGCGCGCTGGTCGGACGGGTCGATGCCAAGGCCCACCGCAAGGCGGGCAAGTTCGAATTGCGCAGCGTCCACCTCGAGCCGGGCGTGCGCCTCAGCGAGCGGCTGGTGAACGACGTGGCCGCGGCCATACAGCGCTGCGCGCGCTGGCACGGATGCCCCCAGGTAGGGGTAGTCCGTGCCGTGCCACAAGACTTTGGTTCACGCCTGGAAGCTGCGTTCGAGCGACCCGGAACGGTCGCGTCGGCCTAAACGTATTTGGACATCATGACAACTGAAAAGTCTCCAATGTCCACCGGTTTGGGTTTGCGCCACCTCAAACCCGAGCAGGGGCATCTCTCTACACTACGAGTTCCCAGCGGCCGGCCATAACAATAAAAGCTGCCGCCCGACCCCGACAATAACGCTTCCCCAGGCAAGGAATCGCGGCCCACGCCAGGCCTCGCCTTGGCGAAGCTATCCTGAGAGGAGACAAGATGCTGACATCTACCTACACCTTGGTCACGCTGTCCATCGAACAAGCCAGCGCGCGCATCGGCCTGCAGTCGCTGCTCGAGCGTTGGCAAGGGAGTAGCCGGCAGCATGCCAAGCCGACGCCGCGCGAGATGAAGCTGGCCTGCGATACCCTGCGGGTAGCCTTCGACAACTGCTACTGGCGCAAGCTCGACAAGTTCGTGGTGCCTGCCCTGCGCCGCGCCGGCGCGGCTGACGACGCAGTTGCCGGACTCCTGGCGGAACTCGATGCCCTGACCCTGGCTGCCATCGAGGCGCGTGCCGACGCCCATGCGGCGGCGGCCGTGCACGATCCCGGTTTCAGTGCCGCGCTGGAACGCTGCTGCAACCTGCTGCTCAAGCGCCTTGAGCGCGAGGAACGCGAGCTGTTCCCGCTGGCGCGCGTCCATGTACCGAGTGAAGTCTGGTTCGCGATTGCCAACCAGATGCTGATCCAGGACGCCTGGCAGAACGAGAACCGTGGCTATGGATCGGGCCAGGTTGCGGCTGGCGCGATGGCCGGAAATTCTCTCAAGCAAAGCGTGGCGCTGTCCATGCCGCACTATGCGACGCACTGAGCACGCACTGGTCGATGCACCGAGCGCACCGGGCGAGCGCCACCATGGTTCTTTGTTATGATGGGGGTTTTGGAAGTGCGATTTCATCATGTTCGAATTCCTTTTCAAGCGGCAGGGTGGCGACAAGCCGGCCGGCGCTTCCGGTGAGAAGCCAGGCAACGCGCCGGCGGGTACCGGGAACGCCGGAGCGGCCCAGTCCGGGCCGGTGCGCCAGCCAACGGGTGGCGGGGCCGGCGCGCCGGGCGGCGGCCCCGCCCGGCCGCCGCGCGAGCAGCAGGCCGAACAGCTCAAGCACCTGAACGGCGACGAGGAAGCGGCCGTCGCCTTCATCCTTTCCTCCGAATTCTCCGAACTGCGCCTCGCTGCCGCCGAGCTGGTCCACAGCCGGCCGCAGCTGGAGCGCGTGCACGCGGCGATGCGCAATACCGACCGCCGCGTCGCCAAGCTGATGCAGTCGCGCCTGGACGCGATCCGTCACCATGAAGCCGAGCTGCGCCGCGCTGGGGAAGCGCTGGCCCATGCGCGCGCATTGCTCAATGATGAGCTGCTGACCCCGAACCATGTCGCCGAGCTGGACCGCAAGTGGGCGGTCATCACCGCGCCCGAACTGACGCCGGAGTTCGATGCCGTTCGTGCCCAACTCGGCAAGCGCCTGGAAGACCAGGTGCAGCTGCAGCGCGCCATGATCGACCGCCTGGCCGCGCTGCGCCGCCTCGAGTCGAGCGGACTCGAGCCCGCCGCCTTCGCCGAGCGCGTCGATGCGCTGTCGCGCGAGCAGGCTGCCGCGCTGGTCGCGCCGGGCCATGCCTCGCTGCCGCGTGCGCTGGTGGCGGAGGTCGCCACCGAGCAGGCCCGCCTGGCCGCCAGCCTGGCCACGCTCGAACAGGACCGTGCGGCGCTGGCCGCGCGCGAGGCGGCGCTCGCCCAATGGCAGGCCCAGCCTGTGACGGAACTGAAGGCCGAGGCCCTGCGCAAGGAATGGCAGCGCCTGCCGGCATTGCCAGCCGACGGTGTGGGAACACAGCTGCAGCAGCGCTTCGACGAACTGCTGGCCAGCCTGCCGGCGCCGGCGCATCCCGAGCCGCGCAAGCCGAAGCAGGAGCCGCGCCACGGCTCCCCCGATGCGGCTGCCGATGGTGCTGCCGATGGTTCAGCGCCGGCCCCATCCGCGCCATCCGCAGCCAAGCCGCCGAAAGCGCAGAATAAGGGCGCCGACCAGCACTTCCTCGAGCGGCTCGACGCGATGGAAGCAGCGCTGCAGCAGGGCTCGCTCGGCACCGCAGCCGAACTCGACAAGTCGCTCAGGGAAAGCAAGGAGAAGGGCATGCGCCTGAGCCCGGCCCAGGCCGACCGCCTGAACCATGTGCGTGCCGAGCTCAAGCGCCTATCGGACTGGGCGCGCTGGGGCGGCAATGTCTCGCGCGAAGAACTCATCAAGCAAGTCGAAGCCTTGCCTACCCAGAACCTGGCCATGGGCGAACTGGCCAAGAAGGTCGGCAGCATGCGCGAACGCTGGAAGGCGCTCGACAGCTTGTCCGGCGCCGCGCCGCGCTCGCTGTGGGAACGCTTCGACGCGGCCTGCACCACGGCCTACGCGCCGGCCGCCGCCCACTTCCGCCACCTGGCCGACGAGCGCCACGCCAACGCTGCGCGCGGCCAGGCCCTGGTCGAGGAAGCGCAGGCCGAGATCGCGCGCCTGCAGTCGGGCGAGGCCGACTGGAAGCACGTGTCCGGCACCGTACAGCGGCTGCGTACCGCGTGGAGCCACCTGGGCGCCATCGACCGCAAGGACAAGAAGCGTCTCGACCAGTTGTTCAGCGACGCGCTGAACACGCTGCAGCGTCCACTCGAAGTGCAGCGCAAGGGCGAGATGGCCGTACGCGAGCAACTGATCGAGGAAGCACTGGCGATCGACCCGCACGACCGCCACGCCGTCGACGTCCTGCGCGAACTGCAGGCGCGCTGGCAGGAGCATGCGCGCGCACTGCCGCTCGAACGCAAGGCCGAGCAGGCGCTGTGGCAGCGTTTCCGGGCCGCCTGCGACGCGCTGTTCGCGAGGCGCAAGGAACATGCCCATGCCGCCGATGCGGAACGCCGGGCCCACGAAGCGGCCAAGGAAGCGCTGTGCGCGCGCCTGGAGGCCGCCGCGCTGGAGGCGACACCCGCGACCGCCGGCAAGCTGCTGCGCGAGGCGGCTGCCGAGTGGGCGGCGATCGGACCGGTCCCGCGCGCCCATGAGGCGCGCATCGAAAAGCGCTACCACGCCGCGGTGGCGGCGGTACAGCACCATGCCGATGTGGCGCGCCGCGCCGCCGGGCTGGCCCTGGCCGGCGCCGTTCGTGACAAGCTGCGCCTGATCCAGGCGCTGGAAAACGCGATCGTCAATCCCGACGCGCATACCAACCCGGACGACTGGCGCGCGCGCTGGGAGGCCCTGGTGCCCCTCGAAGGCGGCTACGAGCCGGTGCTGCATGCGCGCTTCGAGGCCGCATTGGGTGCGCTGGAAGGGGACCGGGCAGAAGATCGTGCCGACTACGCCCGCCAGCTGGAGGCAAACCGTGAACGGCTGCTGCACGACCTGCTGCGCCTGGAGATCGCCGCCGGCATCGACAGCGGCGCCGAATTTGCGCGCGAGCGCCTCAAACTGCAGGTCGAGGTGCTGCAAAGCTCGCTCAAGTCCGGCCACAGGGCGGGACCAGGCCCGGGGCAGGGCGGCGCCGCCAGGGGAGTGCATGAATTGCTGGCACTGCCTGCGCTCGCGGATGCGCGCACCGAGACCCGCATCGAGCACCTGTTGACGCGCTACGCCAAGGACGGCCGATGAGTGCCCCCGCGACGACCGGGGTGACCGACATCCGCGTGCAGTCCGCCGACTTCGACCTGTCGCGCGAGCTGGCCGCCCTGCGCGCCGGCGACGGCCGGGTCGGCGCCGTGGTCTCGTTTGTCGGCACCGTACGCGACCTGAACGAAGGATCCACGGTGTCGGAGATGGAGCTCGAGCACTATCCTGGCATGACGGAAAAGGCGCTGGAAGACATCGTGGCCCAGGCCAGGTTGCGCTGGCCCTTGTATGGCGTAGCGGTCATCCACCGCGTCGGTCCGCTGAAACCGCTCGACCAGATCGTGCTGGTGGCCTGCAGTTCGGCGCACCGCGGCGAGGCCTTCGCCGCTTGCGAGTTCATCATGGACTACCTGAAGACCGACGCGCCGTTCTGGAAGAAGGAGCAGACACCGGAAGGAGCGCGCTGGGTCGACGCGCGTGCCAGCGACGATTCCGCCAAGCGCAAATGGGCTGAGCCTTGAGCTGGCTGGCAGTCGGCGCGGGGGCGGCGATCGGCGCCTGGCTTCGCTGGGGTTTCGGTCTCTGGCTGGGCAGCCTGCACGCCTATGTGCAGATCGGTACGCTGGCGGCCAACCTCGCCGGCGGCTACCTGGTCGGGCTCGCACTGGGATTCTTCGGGGGCCATCCGGATCTCGCTCCCGAATGGCGCCTGTTTGCCGTCACCGGTTTCCTCGGCGGCCTGACGACCTTTTCCAGCTTCTCCGGTGAATCGGTGCTGTTACTGCAGCGTGGCGAATACGGCTGGGCGCTGGTCCACACCTTCCTGCACCTGCTGGGCTCGATCCTGTTCTGCGCGGCCGGTTTTGCCACATGGCGCATCTTGCGCAGCTAGCGGTATTGCCTGCCGCTACCACTGCATAGATCAAGTGCGTCGTTTCGGGAACGTGATAAGTTTGCGGCTAGTTCATTTACATGAGGAAACTGCCATGCAAACCGTCCAGCGTCCAACCTCCGCCTTCGTCGGTGCTTCCTGGGGCGCCCTCGCGTGCGGCATTACCGCCTACCTGGCGGGTCTGTGGCTTGCCCATATGGAGCTCAACGAAAAGGGCTATTACTTCACGCTCCTGCTGCTCGGCCTGTTCGCGGCAGTGTCCCTCCAAAAAACCGTTCGCGACCGCAGCGAGGGTGTGCCGGTCACGGGTATTTATGCCGGCTTGTGCTGGATCTCGCTGGTGGCGGCCATCCTGCTCCTGGCCATCGGGCTGTGGAATGCCACCTTGGCGCTGAGCGAGAAAGGTTTTTACGCCATGTCTTTCGTCCTGAGTCTGTTTGCCGTGGTGGCGGTCCAGAAAAACGTGCGCGATCTCGGCTCCGTGCGCGATTCGGAGCCCGCCACGGAATAAGGTCGCTTGCTGCATGGGAGTCCATTGCACATCTTGAAAACCAGACAGAGATCCCTATCTTGCTCCTCAGTTAAAAACACCACTAGGGAGCAATACCATGCGGCAAGACAAATTGACGACCAAGCTCCAGGAAGCGCTGGCGGACGCCCAGAGCCTGGCGGTCGGCAACGATAACCAATACATCGATCCGGTCCACCTGCTCGTCGCCCTGTTGAACCAGGACGACGGCGGTGCCCGTTCGCTGCTGCAGCGCGCCGGCGTCAATGTCGGCGGCCTCACCAATGCGCTGAAGTCGGCACTGGAACGCCTGCCCAAGGTTTCGGGCACCGGCGGCGACGTGCAGGTCTCGCGCGAACTGGTGGCGTTGCTGAACCTGGCCGACCGCGAAGCGCAGAAGCGCGGCGACCAGTTCCTCGCCTCCGAGATGATCCTGCTGGCGCTGACCGACGACAAGTCGGACGCCGGCCGCCTGGCGCGCGAGCATGGGCTTGCACGCAAGGCGCTCGAGTCTGCCATTTCCGCCGTGCGCGGCGGCGAATCGGTGAATTCGCAGGACGCCGAAGGCCAGCGTGAAGCGCTGAAAAAATACACCCTCGACCTGACCGAACGGGCCCGGCAGGGCAAGCTCGACCCGGTGATCGGCCGCGACGACGAGATCCGCCGCGCGATCCAGGTGCTGCAGCGCCGCTCCAAGAACAACCCGGTCCTGATCGGCGAACCGGGCGTGGGCAAGACCGCCATCGTCGAAGGCCTGGCCCAGCGTATCGTCAACGGCGAAGTGCCCGATTCGCTCAAGGGCAAGCGCGTGCTTTCGCTCGACATGGCGGCCCTGCTGGCCGGCGCCAAGTACCGCGGCGAGTTCGAAGAGCGGCTGAAAAGCGTATTGAAGGAACTGGCCCAGGACGAGGGGCAGACCATCGTCTTCATCGACGAGATCCACACCATGGTCGGCGCCGGCAAGGCGGAAGGCGCGATGGACGCCGGCAACATGCTGAAACCCGCGCTGGCGCGCGGCGAGCTGCACTGCGTGGGCGCCACCACGCTCGACGAATACCGCAAGTACGTCGAGAAGGACGCCGCGCTGGAGCGCCGCTTCCAGAAGATCATGGTCGACGAGCCGAGCGTGGAGGCGACCATCGCCATCCTGCGCGGCCTGCAGGAGAAGTACGAGCTGCACCACAAGGTCGAGATCACCGACCCGGCGATCATCGCCGCGGCCGAGCTCTCGCACCGCTACATCAGCGACCGCTTCCTGCCGGACAAGGCGATCGACCTGATCGACGAGGCTGCCTCGAAGATCAAGATCGAGATCGACTCCAAGCCGGAAGTGATGGACAAGCTCGAACGCCGCCTGATCCAGCTGAAGATCGAGCGCGAAGCCGTGCGCAAGGAAACCGATGAAGCCTCGATGCGCCGCATGGAACTGATCGGCGAGGAGATCGCGCGCCTGGAGCGCGAGTACAACGACTACGAGGAGATCCTCAAGTCGGAAAAGGCGGCGGTGCAGGGCACTGCGCACATCAAGGAAGAGATCGAGCGCATCCGCCATCAGATCGAAGAGGCAAGGCGCAAGAGCGACTACAGCCGCATGTCGGAGCTGCAGTACGGCCGCCTGCCGGAACTGGAGGCCCAGCTGAAGAAGGCCGAGGAAGCCGCGTCCAACGCCGATGGCGATGCCAACAAACCACGGCTGCTGCGCACCCAGGTCGGCGCCGAGGAAATCGCCGAGGTGGTGGCGCGCGCGACCGGGATCCCGGTGTCGCGCATGATGCAGGGCGAGCGTGAAAAACTGCTGCACATCGAGGACGAGCTGCACAAGCGCGTGGTGGGCCAGGACGAGGCGATCGTCGCGGTGTCGGATGCGATCCGCCGCTCGCGCGCCGGCCTGTCCGATCCGAACCGCCCGTACGGCTCCTTCATGTTCCTGGGCCCGACCGGCGTCGGCAAGACCGAGCTGTGCAAGGCGCTGGCCGCCTTCCTGTTCGACACCGAGGAATCCCTGATCCGCATCGACATGAGCGAGTTCATGGAGAAGCATTCGGTGGCCCGCCTGATCGGCGCGCCGCCGGGCTACGTGGGCTACGAAGAAGGCGGTTACCTGACCGAAGCCGTGCGCCGCAAGCCGTACAGCGTGATCCTGCTCGACGAGATCGAGAAGGCGCACCCGGACGTCTTCAACGTGCTGCTGCAGGCGCTGGACGACGGCCGCATGACCGACGGCCAGGGCCGCACCGTCGACTTCAAGAACACCGTGATCGTGATGACCTCGAACCTGGGCTCGCACAAGATCCAGTCGATGGACACCGACGAGCCGGGCGTGGTGAAGCTGGCCGTGATGGCCGAGGTGCGCGGACACTTCCGTCCCGAATTCATCAACCGGATCGACGAGATCGTGGTCTTCCATGCGCTCGACGAGAAGAACATCGGCGCGATCGCGAAGATCCAGCTGCACGGCCTGGAAGAACGCCTGGCCAAGATGGAGATGACGCTCGATATCGACGACGAAGCCCTGCAGAAGATCGCGGAAGCCGGCTTCGACCCGATCTACGGCGCCCGTCCGCTCAAGCGCGCGATCCAGCAGCAGATCGAGAACCCGCTGTCGAAGGCGATCCTGTCGGGCCGCTTCGGGCCCAAGGATACGATCCCGGTACGGGTGCGTGGCGGGAACCTGGTGTTCGGGGAGCAGGTGGAACTGGCGAAGTAAGCTTCCCTGCACGGCGGCCTGCTCCGCAAACGACAACGGCGCGTCCTGAAAGCACGCGCCGTTTTTTCATCCTTCAGCCGTTCAGCCTTGCTTGCGCTTTCTGCGGGCCATGAATCCCACCAGGCCCAGCCCGCCCAGCAGCATCGCGTAGGTCTGCGGTTCCGGCACCGGCGCGATGGTCTGCGACAGCAGGCTGCCCACCTTGCGGTCACCCTCGCCGAAGAAGTTCACTTTCAGGTGCGGCGCTTCCAGGTCGGGCGCGCCGCCGCTGAAGCTGAACTGGAAAATCATGTTGTCCGCCAGCGCCACGCGATCACCCGAAACGCACAGGCTGCGCCCGGCATGGGAGCCGCCGCCGCAGCCGTTCGCGTTCAGTTCGTTCGACGACAGGGTCCAGTTGGCAGCGAGGCCGGGGGCCGACACCAGGGTCACGTCGGAAAAGCTGCCCAGGTCCTTGAGCTGGAGGGCGCCGATGGTGCTCGCGTCAAGCCAGTCGCCGGTGCGGTTGGCGGCGTCGATCTCCAGGGTGAGCAGGTTGCCGCTCCAGCTCGACGTGAAGGTGACGCCCTGGTAGGTGAGCTCGCCGGCCTGGCCCGATGCCGCGACTCCGATGGTGAGGGCCAGGGTGGCCACCGCTTTGCTGAACAGGGTTTTCGTTGCAGAGGTCTTCAATTCAATCTCCTCGATCATATTGAACGACCAGGCCTTCGCGTCGGCGAACGGCCCGGACTCGCGCACGGATGAGCACGCGAGTCCAGATTATTCCTGCTGTAAAGACCTTTCTGTTAGGCGATTAACCAATGGCTGAGTTAGCGACTGTACAGTCCTGCATAGCATCCGGAGCGGCCAGACACCTATTTGCGGCGGCGGCCCGCGCCCAGCAGCCAGGCGGGCAGCCATGAGGGCCAGCGAACGCGATTCAAATCCATCAGGGGAAGATCGTGGCAATGCACATTTCACATAGTGAAATGCACCTTCCGCCCAGCGAAATGCGCAGCAAACCCGGCCGGCTCCGGCATTCTCATTCTGAGAAACTTCATTCCATATCATGAAACTTGCTCCGTAAGCCATTGAAAAATATCGATAAAAAAATCTTTTGATGTCTTATATAAGAGTTGTTGTGCTCCGCACAAACTGATTTATGATTTATCCAACGGATTCCTTCGCATCGTAGTCCTTCAATCAGGAGAAATAGCATGGCAACTCGTGAACAACAGATCAGTGAACTCCAGCAAGACTGGGAAACCAACCCACGCTGGAAAGGTGTAACGCGCAACTACACGGCGGCCGACGTGGTCCGCCTGCGCGGTTCGATCCAGATCGAGCACACCCTCGCCAAGCGCGGCGCCGAAAAGCTGTGGGACCTGGTCAACAACGAGCCTTACGTGAATGCCCTGGGGGCCCTGACCGGCAACCAGGCCATGCAGCAGGTGAAGGCGGGCCTGAAAGCCATCTACCTGTCGGGGTGGCAGGTGGCGGGCGATGCTAACGTTGCCGGCGAGATGTATCCGGACCAATCGCTGTATCCGGCCAATTCGGTGCCGCTGGTGGTGCGCCGCATTAACAATACCTTCCAGCGCGCCGACCAGATCCAATGGTCCGAGGGCAAGGAGGACATCGACTACTTCGCGCCGATCGTGGCCGATGCAGAAGCCGGGTTCGGCGGCGTGCTGAACGCTTTCGAGCTGATGAAGGCCATGATCGATGCCGGCGCCGCCGGCGTGCACTTCGAGGACCAGCTGGCCTCGGTCAAGAAGTGCGGCCACATGGGCGGCAAGGTGCTGGTGCCGACCCGCGAAGCCGTCGAGAAGCTCAACGCCGCGCGCCTGGCCGCCGACGTGATGGGCACCCCGACCCTGGTCATCGCGCGCACCGACGCCGAAGCGGCCGACCTGCTCACTTCGGACGTGGACGACAACGACAAGCCCTTCTGCACCGGCGAGCGCACCGTGGAAGGCTTCTTCAAGGTCAAGCCGGGCATCGAGCAGGCCATTTCGCGCGGCCTGGCCTATGCGCCGTTCGCCGATCTCGTGTGGTGCGAGACCGGCAAGCCGGACCTGAACTTCGCCAAGCAGTTCGCCGAAGCCATCCACGCCAAGTTCCCAGGCAAGATGCTGGCCTATAACTGCTCGCCTTCGTTCAACTGGAAGAAGAACCTGGACGACGCCACCATCGCCAAGTTCCAGAAGGAGCTGGGCGCGATGGGCTACAAGTTCCAGTTCATCACCCTGGCCGGCTTCCACGCCCTGAACTACAGCATGTTCAACCTGGCGCATGGCTATGCCCGCCGCGGCATGTCGGCCTTCGTGGAACTGCAGGAAAACGAGTTCGCCGCCGCCGAAAAGGGCTTCACCGCAGTGAAGCACCAGCGCGAAGTCGGCACCGGTTACTTCGACGCCGTGACCCAGACCATCCAGCAGAACCAGAGCTCGACCACCGCGCTGCACGGTTCGACCGAAGACGAGCAGTTCTTCGACGAGAAGAAGGTCGCATAAGCTGCCTCTACCACTTACCTCCAAGACTTGCCGCAGTGCCCGCGAGGGCCTGCGGCTTTTTTTCGTAGGGTGGGCAAGTTCCTTGCCCACGCGGTAATCGCTAGTGGCTCCGCTGTCGTGTCGGATGATCTTGCTGCAAGCTATTACCGCGTGGTCGGGAGACCCGCCCACCCTACGAACAGCCCGAGAAATTGCTTTGTAGTGGATAATGGCGGCCATTGCGCCGTTCAAGAAAACACGGCACCGACTCTCTTCTCAGGAATTCCAGCTTATGTTGAGCTACCGCCACGCTTTCCACGCGGGTAACCACGCCGATGTCCTCAAACACTTTGTACAGGTGCAACTGCATTTGTATATGAACCAGAAGGACGTCGCCTACACCTATATCGATACCCACTCCGGGGCCGGCGTCTATGCGCTCGACAGCTTCCAGGCGACCAAGACCGGCGAGTACGACACCGGCATCGGCCCCCTGTGGAACGCGACCGATGTTCCCGAAGCGCTCAAGCCCTACCTCGACCTGGTCAAGGCCATGAACCCGAGCGGCAAGATGCGCTACTACCCGGGCTCGCCCTGGGTGGCCGACCAGATGGCGCGTCCCGACGACCGCCTGCGCCTGTTCGAGCTGCACCCGGCCGACGTCAAGATTCTGCACGAAAACGTCCGCAAGGCAGAGGCGCACAAGGCCGAGCAGGGCGAGCGCGCCCGTGGCAAGCGCGTCATCATCGAGCACGGCGACGGCTTCCAGAGCCTCAAGAAACTGCTGCCGCCGCCGTCGCGCCGCGCGCTGGTGCTGGTCGATCCGCCCTACGAGGTCAAGGACGACTACAAGAAGGTGCGCGACGCCCTCGAAGAAGCCCTCGGGCGCTTCCCGAGCGGCATGTACGCGGTCTGGTATCCGGTGCTGCAGCGCATGGAATCGCGCCAGTTCCCGGACAAGCTCAAGCGCCTGCCGGCCAAGGAATGGCTCAACGTGACGCTCACCGTGTCGACCCCGGGACCGGACGGCATCGGCCTGCACAGCAGCGGCATGTTCATCCTGAACCCGCCCTATACCTTGGCGCCGATGTTGCGCGAGACCATGCCCTACCTGGTGCAGGTGCTGGGCAAGGATGCCGGCGCGCGCTTCACCATCGAAACCGGCACCCAGGTGACCGGCGCCGCCTCGGCGCGCCTGGCCGGGGAAGGTCCGCGCGCGCCGGTCGGCAATGCGCGCCGCGCCAGCCCGCTGTCGGGCAAGGGCAGCCTGCGCCTGCCGGGCCAGAGCATGGTGCGCGAGGGCGAAGAAGAGACGCGCACTGCCAGGCCGAGTGGAACGGGCGCGCGCCGCGTCTGGCGTCCCGACGGGAGTGCGCAGGGCAAGCCGCAGGGCGAGCCGCAGGCGGGCGACCAGGGCGCGGCCCGCGGTGCCGGCAAGCGCCCGGCGGCGACGGGAACGGCCGGCCCGCGCGCAGCCACTTCGCGTGCGGGTGCGCCACGATCGGGTGTCCCACGATCGGATGCCCCGCGCGGCGGCCCAGGCTCGGGCGGCCCACATGGCGGCAGCAAGAACGGGCGCAAGGGAAGCGGCAATCGCTGAGCCCCAAGTTAGATATAAAAATGCTAATAGTGTCGGATTTGTAGTATAGTCTCCGGGACAGGCGTTCACGCGCCTGTCCGGCGCGTCTATCCGAGCCGCAACAGTTTCCAGGAGTTTTTCCGATGCATGCCGAAGCAACGGCAGCGGCATCCGTGCCGTCCAACGATTTTTTTCTCGCACGTCAGCCTATTCTCGGCCGTGACCAGCATCTCGTGGCATTCGAGCTGCTGTTCCGCGCCGCCGGCGAGGACGACGATGCGAAACTGACCGATAACGCTGCGGCGACAGCGGCCGTCATTTCACACGCCTCGCAGCTCGGCATGGAGCAGGTGGTCGGCGAGCAACTCGCTTTCGTCAACGTCGACGAGGTCGTCTTGATGAGCGACTTCGTGCGTTTCCTGCCTCCGCATAAGGTTATCCTCGAAATCCTGGAAACCGTCAAGCCGACCCGGCAGTTGTTGGCGCGTGTCGCCGAGCTGAAGGAACTCGGTTTCAAGTTCGCGCTGGACGACGTGGTCGAGCATTCACCCGAGCTCGACCGGCTGGTCGGGCTGGTGGACGTCATCAAGGTGGACGTCAAGCTGGTGCCGCCAGAGGAATTGACAGGCCTGGTCTCCTCGCTGAAGGCTACCGGCAAAAAACTACTGGCCGAAAAGGTGGAAACGCTCGACGAGTTCAAGCTGTGCATGGAGCTCGGCTTCGAGTACTTCCAGGGCTATTACTTCGCCCGTCCCGTGATCTTGTCCGGCAAGAAGATCACGCCTTCGGAGATGGCGATCCTGCGCCTGCTGGAGCTGGTGAGCTCGGATGCCGACGCCCGGGTGATCGAGACGGCAGTCAAGCGCGATGCGCTGATCAGCCTGAACCTGCTGCGACTGGTCAACAGCCGCGCAGCGCCGGGGCCGCAGATCGAATCGCTGTCGCAGGCGCTGAACCAGCTCGGGCGGCGCCAGCTGCAGCGCTGGCTGCAGATCCTGCTGTACACGACGGCGGGCGGGGTCGAGCTGGCCTCGCCGCTGCTGCAGCTGGCCACCACGCGCGGCAAGCTGCTCGAGCTGATGACCCAGGCCAGGTACCCGAACGATGCGGCAAAGGCCGACCGCGCCTTCACGGTGGGGATCATGTCGCTGGCCGATGCGCTGTTCTCGATTCCGATGCAGGACATCCTCGACAATGTCGAAGTGGCGGACGACGTGCACGCGGCGCTGCTCGACCGGGAAGGGGAGTTCGGAACCATGCTGCATGTGGCCGAACTGCTCGAGGCGGCCGAGGGCGGGTGCAAGCTGTATAACGCCCTGCGCAAGCTGGGACTATCCGTGGCGCAGATCCGCGAGATCGAGCTGAAGGCCTTCGATTGGGTGAGGGAGCTCACCCACGAGGTGCACTGAAGCGGCGGGAATGACCCTGGGGCCTTACTGCGCCAGGAACAGGAACACCGTCGGCTTCTTGTGAAAATCCGGCGCCTTGCCGGCCGCCAGCGCCGCCTTCCACTTCGCCGCCGTCATCGTCCTGACCGACTCGCTCGCCAGCGACAGGTCCGTCGCGACGCACACCAAGGTTCCCGGCTGGCAGGTCCCAACGAGCGCCTCCAGCATCTGCCCGTTCCGGTAGGGCGTCTCGATCAAGAGCTGCGTCTGCTTCTCGCTGCGCGAGCGCCCCTCCAGTTGCTGGATGCGCTTGGTGCGCTGCCCCGCATCGGTCGGCAGGTAGCCGTTGAAGGCAAAGCTTTGGCCATTCAGGCCACTGGCCATCACCGCCAGCAGCAGCGAGGACGGCCCCACCAGCGGCCGCACCGCGATCCCATGCTGGTGGGCGAGGCGCACCAGGTCGGCGCCCGGATCGGCCACGGCCGGCACGCCCGCTTCCGACACCAGTCCCGCATCGCGCCCGGCCAGCAGCGGCGCCAGCAATTGCGCGAGCGCTGCGGGCGGCGTGTTCACGTTCAGCTCGGCAATCTCGATTTCCTGCAGGGGCTTGGCCAGCGGGTGGTCGATGGCGATCAGTTTCAGGAAGGCGCGTGCGGTCTTGGCGTTCTCGGCGACGAAGTAATCGAGCTTCGAGGTCAGCGCCTGCACCTGCGTCGGCAGCAGGGCGGACAAGGCGCCGGGGGCGGCATCAAGGGGGCCAAGGGTGTTCGGGATCAGGTAAAGGGTGCCAGGCATTGTTTCAGTCAATAGGTGGTGTTACACGCCGAAGAAGGGAACGCCAGCGCGGCGCAGCATGCCGGTGAGGGCGATCAGGGGCAGGCCCGTGAGGGCGGTCGGGTCGCTCGATTCGATGCGCTCAAGCAGGGCAATGCCCAGGCCCTCGTTCTTGGCGCTGCCGGCGCAGTCGTAGGGCTGCTCGATGCGCAGGTAGGCGTCCAGTTCGGCATCCGGCAGGTCGCGGAAATCGACGAAGACCTGTACATTCTCGACCTGCGCCGCTTGCGCCGGGTCGGCCGCGCGGCTGTCCCACAGGCACAGTGCGGTGTGAAAAACCACGCGGCGCCCGCGCATCAGCTGCAGCTGGCCCAGCGCCCGCGCGTGGTCGCCCGGCTTGCCGATCTGCATGCCGTCGAGCGTGGCCACCTGGTCCGAGCCGATCACCAGCGCACCGGGTGCTTGCGCAGCCACCGCAGCGGCCTTCTCGCGCGCCAGGCGCAGGGCAGTGTCCTGCGGGGCCTCGCCCGCATGCGGGGTCTCGTCGATGTCGGGCGCAATGGCCTCGAAGGGCAGTTGCAGGCGCGACAGCAGCTCGCGCCGGTAGGCGGAACTGGAAGCGAGGATGAGGCGGAACGGCGCGGAACTTGGTATCATTGTGGTCTGGCGAACAAGCAAAACGATAAGCTGAGCTAATAAATCATATATCTCCGGCAAGTAAACCTCATAAATCCGCATCGCTGGATATCGGGTACAACGTGCGCGGGTCAAAAATGACGTAAGTCTTTGACTCTGCGAGGAGAAGCCTGTTATTATCGCAGGTTTTCCGGGGAAGTTTTCCAAATGAGCGCTTTTGTCATTGACGCCTTCGAGTTTTGCCGGAATAGCGGACATCGCGAGGGCGTGACCCCTGTCGCCGAGATGACCCGCCTGGCTGCCGATTGCGCCGACAAGTCTGGCGAGATCCGCTGGTCGATCGACGGCGGCCTGACCAAGCAGGGCTACCCATCGATGACCCTGGCGGTCGCCGGTCCCGTGAAGCTGGTCTGCCAGCGTTGCCTGACGCCGATGGACTACGAGATCGACTCATCCACCATGCTGGTGCTCGGCAAGGATGACGAGGACGCCGACGGGATCGAGGAAGTCCTCGACGACGAGAGCATCGACGTGATCGTCGGCAGCCGCGAGTGCGATATCCGCCAGTTGCTGGAAGACGAAGCCCTGCTGGCCCTGCCGCAGGCACCGAAACACGAGGTATGTCCGGACACCAAGCTCCTGGATGCCCTCAAGACCGAGAAGGTCTCGCCGTTCGCGGCACTGAAAAATCTCAAGTCCGAATAAAGCAGTACAGCTTAGTCAAAGAGAATTAGTAGTACCGCAGCACCCGCAGTACGACTGAAAGAACGTGTCAAACGCGTGCAGTAGTCGAGTATGGCAGTAGGCAGTTGATGTAGCAGCGTTAAAACATGTCGGCGATGGATGAATAAGAAATTGCCGCTGGGATACTCGATCTGCAAGTATTTGCAAATCGAATGTGTTAGAATTTTAGAACTTATGTATTAGGAGTCATCATGGCAGTTCAGCAGAATAAGAAGTCCCCGTCGAAGCGCGGCATGCACCGTTCGCACGATTTCCTGACCGCACCGAACCTGGCAGTCGAGCCGACCACCGGCGAGACCCACCTGCGTCACCACATCAGCCCGAACGGTTTCTACCGTGGCCGTAAAGTCCTGAAGACCAAGAACGACGAGTAATCGACGTCTTGTCCTTCCATAGAGGGTGTGAAAAAGCGGTCATGGCAAGGCGCCGAGTCGAAGACGGTACGCTAGTACGGCGAGACGAGGCAACGCAGCCATGGACGAATTTTTCATGCACTCGACCATGAAAGCGGTGCAACGTATGGTTTCTGCGTGGCGCCGCTTTTTCTTTCGCTTTTCCGTTTTCAGCGGCTGCAACAATTTTGCACTCCGTCATTTTGAATTGAGCGGACCGCGGCTGGCCATGCGCCATGCCCCATCCCATCTTGCCGCCCGCACTGTCTCCCGCTTTGCATGAGCCGGCATCCCCGAACAAATGACAATCACAATTTCCATTGACTGCATGGGCGGCGATCACGGCCCCTCAGTTACCATTCCGGCAGCCATTTCGTTTCTAAAAAAACAAGCTGACGTCCACCTCATCCTGGTGGGTCTCGAAGACGTCGTGCGCGCCGAGCTCAAGAAGCATGGCGCCGAGGCGCACTCGCGTCTCATTGTCAAGAACGCCACCGAGGTCGTTACCATGGACGATCCGCTCGAAATCGCCCTGCGCAAGAAGAAGGATTCGTCCATGCGCGTGGCGGTCGAGCTGGTCAAGGACGGCAGCGCCAACGCCAGCGTCTCGGCCGGCAATACCGGCGCCCTGATGGCCGTCTCGCGCTACGTGCTCAAGACCATGGCCGGCGTCGACCGTCCGGCGATCTGCTCGATCATGCCGAACCAGAAGGGCGGCCCGACCTACATGCTCGACCTGGGCGCCAACGTGGACTGCGAACCGCACCACCTGCACCAGTTCGCCATCATGGGTTCGGTGCTGTGCTCGGCCATGGAAAACATCCCGCGCCCGACCATCGGCCTGCTGAACGTCGGCACCGAGGAGATCAAGGGCAACGACGTGGTCAAGGCCACCGGCCAGTTGCTCAAGGCCGATCACGAGCGCGGCAAGCTGAATTTCTTCGGCAACGTCGAAGGTAATGATATCTTCAAGGGCACCGTCGACGTGGTCGTGTGCGACGGCTTCGTCGGCAATGTCACGCTCAAGGCCATCGAAGGCGTCTCGCGCTTTTTCAAATCCGTGTTCACCGAGAACTGGCTGTCGATGGCCGGCGCGCTGCTGGCCCGCAAGTCGCTCAAGAAGCTGAACCCGGAACGCTACAACGGCGCCAGCCTGCTCGGCCTGAAGGGCCTGGTCTTCAAGAGCCATGGCGGCGCCAATGCCTTTGCCTTCGAGTGGGCGCTCAAGCGCGCCTACGACGCGGCGAAATACGATGTACAAGAGCAACTGTCGGCCTTGATCGCCGAACTGATGCCGACCCCGCCCGACGCCCAGCAGCGCCAGGCGTAACCAGAACCAGCAGGATGGTGGAAGAGATGACTGTCTACAGCAAGATCACCGGTACCGGCAGCTACCTGCCGGCCAAGCGCGTCACCAACGATCAACTCGCGGCCCAGCTGGCCGAGCAGGGGATCGAGACTTCCGACGAATGGATCGTGACCCGCAGCGGCATTTCGAGCCGCCACTACGCGGCTGCCGACGAGAACGCATCCGACCTGGCCGTGCATGCCGCGCGCCAGGCACTCGAGGCAGCCGGCCGGCTGCCGGCCGACATCGACCTGGTGATCGTCGCCAGCTCGACCCCGGACTTCCACGGCAGCTTCCCGAGCACCGCCTGCATCGTGCAGCAGAAGCTGGGCATGGCGAACAACAGCGCCGCGTTCGACGTGCAGGCCGTGTGCAGCGGCTTCGTGTACGCGGTCTCGACCGCCGACGCCTTCATCCGCGCCGGCGTCTACCGCCGCGTGCTGGTGATCGGCGCCGAAGTCTTCTCGCGCATCCTCGACTTCACCGACCGCACCACTTGCGTGCTGTTCGGCGACGGCGCCGGCGCCGTGGTGCTGGAAGCCTCGGAAGAGCCGGGCATCCTGGCCACCAAGCTGCATGCCGACGGCAGCCATGCCCACATCCTGTCGATCCCCGGCAACCTCGCCCAGGGCGCCGTGGCCGGCAGCGGCTTCCTGTACATGGACGGCCCGGCGGTCTTCAAGCTGGCCGTCACCGTGCTGGAAGAAGTCGCCAAGGAGGCGCTCGAGCACGCCAAGATGCAGCCCTCCGACATCGACTGGCTGATTCCGCACCAGGCCAACCTGCGCATCATGAAGGGCACCGCCAAGAAGCTCGACCTGCCGCTGGAAAAGATGGTCGTCACCGTCGACCAGCACGGCAACACCTCAGCCGCCTCAATCCCGCTGGCGCTCGATTGCGCGGTGCGCGACGGCCGTATCAAGAAGGGCGACAATGTGCTGATGGAAGGCGTCGGCGGCGGTTTCACCTGGGGCGCAGTGCTCGCCCGCATGTAAGCATGACCCCGAATTCGTAGGGTGGGCGGCTATGCCGCCCACGCGGTGATCGTTATCGGCGAGATCACCGCGCCCGTCATCGGAGCCCGTAACGATCGCCTCACGGAGAACAATAACATGAGCAAATTCGCATTCCTGTTTACGGGCCAGGGCGCCCAGGCCGTCGGCATGCTGAACGGCTTCGCCGGCAACCCGGTCGTCGAGCAGACCGTGCAAGAGGCCTCGGAAGCCCTCGGCTTCGACATCGGCCGCTTGATCGCCGAAGGTCCGAAGGAAGACCTCGACCTCACCACCAACACCCAGCCCGTCATGCTGACCGCCGCGGTCGCCGTGTACCGCGCCTGGATCGCCGCCGGCGGCCCGGTGCCGAACCTGGTCGCCGGCCACAGCCTGGGCGAATACTCGGCCCTGGTCGCCGCCGGCGTCATTCCCTTCAAGGACGCGGTGCCGCTGGTGCGCTTCCGCGCCCAGTCGATGCAGGACGCGGTCCCGGTCGGGCAGGGCGGCATGGCCGTGGTGCTGGGCTTGCAGGCCGACGACGTGCGCGCGGTGTGTGATCAAGCGGCAGAGGGCGAAGTGGTCGAGGCCGTGAACTTCAACGAGCCGACCCAGATCGTCATCGCCGGCCACGCCGCCGCAATCGACCGCGCCTGCGAGATCGCCAAGGCCAAGGGTGCCAAGCGCGCCATGAAGCTGGCGGTGTCGGCGCCGTTCCACTCGTCGCTGCTCAAGCCTGCCTCGGACCGCCTGCGCGACTACATGGAGAACATCGTTTTCTCGGCGCCGCGGATCGACTTGATCAACAACGTCGACGTTGCTATCCTGAACGATCCGGCCGCAATCAAGGACGCCCTGGTGCGCCAGGCTGCGGGTCCGGTACGCTGGGTCGAAACGATGCAGAAGATGGCCGCAAGCGGTGTCACCCAGGTCATCGAATGCGCGCCGAGCAAGACCCTGATCGGCATGGCCAAGCGCATCGATCCGGCGCTGACCGGCGAAGCCCTGGTCGACCAGGCCTCGCTGGAGCGTGTACTGAGCGCGATCAAGCCGGCCTGAGGCCTTGCGCATAGCATCCCGAACGTCGTTCACAACAAGAGGAAAAGAATGAATCTGCAGAACCAAGTCGCCCTCGTTACCGGCGCATCGCGCGGCATCGGCAAGGCCATCGCGCTGGAGCTGGCGCGCCAGGGCGCGAAGGTGGTCGGCACCGCCACCAGCGAAGCCGGCGCCGAGGCGATCGGCGCCTACCTGTCCGAATTCGGCGGCAAGGGCGTCGTGCTGAACGTGACCGACGCGGCCCAGTGCGGCGCGGTGGTCGACGACGTGCAGAAGAGCTTCGGCAGCCTGTCGATCCTGGTCAACAATGCCGGCATCACCCAGGACAACCTGGCCATGCGCATGAAGGACGAGGAATGGGACAGCGTCATCTCGACCAACCTCAGCGCCGTCGGCCGCCTGTCGCGCCTGGTATTGCGCGGGATGATGAAGGCCAAGCACGGCCGTATCATCAACATCACCTCGGTGGTGGGCGCCTCGGGCAACCCGGGCCAGATGAACTACGCCGCCGCCAAGGCCGGCGTGGCCGGCATGACCCGCGCGCTGGCGCGCGAGATCGGCAGCCGCAACATCACCGTCAACTGCGTCGCGCCGGGCTTCATCGATACCGACATGACCAAGGCGCTGGGCGAAGGCCAGCACGAAGCCCTGCTGGGCCAAATCCCGCTGGGCCGCCTGGGCCAGCCGGAAGACATCGCCCACGCCGTGGCCTTTCTGGCCGGCCCGACTGCCGCCTACATCACGGGCACCGAGTTGCACGTGAACGGCGGCATGTACATGAACTGAGTGCACACGGAGGCGATAGCAGCCGGGGTTTCAATGCTCACGAAGAAAATCCGGCGTGTACGCTTCTTTTAGCAGTAATTTCGGTGGAAATAGCGGCAATCGCCGAAAGTAGTTTTTCATCGCGCAAACCTGATAAAATGCGCGCACTTTCCGCAACACATACCTTAATGGAGCCATAACATGTCGGATATCGAACAACGCGTTAAAAAAATCGTCGCTGAGCAACTGGGTGTTGCAGAAGCAGACATCAAAATCGAATCCTCGTTCGTTGACGACCTCGGCGCTGACTCGCTGGACACCGTGGAACTGGTGATGGCACTGGAAGACGAGTTCGAAATGGAAATCCCTGACGAGCAGGCTGAGAAGATCACCACCGTCAAGCAAGCCATCGACTACGCTACCGCGCACGTCAAGGCCTAAGCTGTCGCTTTAAAAGTTTCTGGGAGAATCGCTTGAGCCGTTCACGCAACCGCCGTGTCGTCGTTACCGGCCTGGGCTGCATTTCACCAATCGGCAACACCATTGCCGAGGCGTGGGAAGCGGCGCTGGCCGGTAAGTCGGGCATTGCCAACATTACCAAGTTCGACGCGACGCCGTTCACGACGCATTTCGCCGGTGAAGTCAAGAACTTCAAGGTGGAAGACTACCTGCCGGGCAAGGAAGGCCGTAACATGGATAGCTTTATCCATTACGGCATGGCTGCCGGCATCCAGGCCCTGCAGGATTCGGGCCTGGTCGTGACCGAGGAAAACGCGGACCGCATCGGTGTGACCATCGGTTCGGGCATCGGCGGCCTGCCGATGATCGAAGCCACCAAGGAAGAGTACATGAACCGCGGCCCGCGCCGCATCTCGCCCTTCTTCGTGCCGGCATCGATCATCAACATGATCTCGGGCGATCTCTCGATCAAATTCGGCCTGCGCGGCCCGAACCTGGCGATCGTCACCGCCTGCACCACCGGCCTGCACTGCATCGGCGCCGCCGCTCGCCTGATCGAGTACGGCGATGCCGACGTGATGATCGCCGGCGGCGCGGAATCGACCGTATCGCCCCTGGGCCTGGGCGGCTTCGCCTCGGCGCGCGCGCTGTCGACCCGCAACGACGACCCGGCCACCGCATCGCGTCCGTGGGACAAGGACCGCGACGGCTTCGTGCTGGGCGAGGGCGCCGGCGTGATGGTGCTTGAAGAGTACGAACACGCGGTCAAGCGCGGTGCCAAGATCTACGCCGAAGTCATCGGCTTCGGCATGAGCGCGGACGCCAACCACATCACCTCGCCGGTCGAGGACGGGAGTGGTGCGGCGCGCTGCATGGTCGCAGCGCTGCACAACGCCGGCCTGAAC
>NZ_JPXI01000010.1 GCF_000740675.1 Massilia sp. BSC265
GGCCAGGTCGGGCAGCACCACCACGAATTCGTCGCCGCCCTGGCGCGCCACGGTGTCGCTCTCGCGCAGGCTGCCGGACAGGCGGCGCGCGATCTCGACGATCAACGCGTCGCCGGCATCGTGGCCGAGGCTGTCGTTGACATGCTTGAAGCGGTCCAGGTCGATGAACATCACCGCCACCTGGCGGCCGCTGCGGTGGGCCTGCACGATGGCCTGGCCCAGGCGGTCCTGCATCAGCACCCGGTTGGGCAGGCCGGTCAGGGCGTCGTGGTTGGCCAGGCGCAGCAGCGCTTCCTCGGCCTGCTTCTGGCGCTGGATGTCCTTGATGACGCAGATGAAACGCTGGTTGCCGTTGGCGTCGCGCATGCTCGAGACGTTGACGCTGACCCAGACCCGGACGCCGTCGCGCCGGATCAGGCGCCTCTCGCGCTGGTAGTCGCTGATCTCGCCGGCTTTCAGGCGCGCGATCTGGGCCAGCTCGTCGGGCAGGTCGTCCTCGCAGGTGAGCTGCTGGAAGAAGCGCTGCAGCAGCTCGATCTCGGAATAACCGAGGATCTGCGACATCTTGCTGTTGGTGCGCAGCACCCGGCCGTCGCTGCCCAGCAGCGCGATGCCGACCGCGGCCTGGTTGAAGGTGAGGCGGAAGAATTCCTCGCTCTCCTGCAGGCGCAGCTTGGCCTTGCGGCGGAAGGTGATGTCCTGGCCGATCAGGAGCAGCATGTAGCTGCCGTCCTTGCGCGCGCGGCGGATGTTGAAGTCGACGTAGCGCACGCCGTCGGCGCGGTCGTCGAGCGTGACCAGCACGTTGTCGTGGCGCGCGCCCGAGGCCAGCGCCTCGGCGGCGCGGTTGCACAGCTCCGGGCAGGGAATCAGTTCTTCCAGCGCAGGTTTCTGCTCGAGCAGCAGGCTGTCGGGCGCGCCCAGCAGGTCCGACATCGTGCGGTTCATCGAGTGCACGCGCAGCTCGGCATCGATCACCAGCAGGCCGGCCGGCATGCCGTCGATGACCTGCTCCAGGTAGTTCTGGTTCTGCAGGCTGGCGCGCTGGCTGGCATGGGCATAGGTGTCGAGCGCCAGGCCCATGTCGAAGCAGACGATCTTGTGTACGGCATCCATGGCGGCGTGGAAGCGTTCCGGCTGCCCTTGCAGGCGCCGCCACAGCAGGCCGCTCAGTTCGGACAGGTACTTGCGGTAGGCCCCGATGTACCACTTCGGATCGAGCCCGATGCGCTGGTGGGTCGCGCCCACGCGCAGGCGCTCGCGGATGTAGTCTTCGCCATACTCGCCGGCCGTCAGGCTGCTGAAGTAGGCCGCCTGCACGTGGCGCAGGCGCGCCTCGGCGCCGTCGCCCAGCATGCCGCGCAGCTTCGGGAAGGACATCAGGTGCGCGTAGAAGCGTTCCGAGAAACCATCGCGGTGGCATTCGAGCAGCTCGTGCACGTCGCGCAGCGCCGCGACGTCGGCCTCGCCCAGCTCCAGGTAGGCCTTGCGCGCCTCGACTTCCTCGCGGTCGAGCCCGATCTCGCGGGCCAGCTCGTCGAACAGGTCGTGATGGCCGTTCATGGCCGGCCTCCCGCACATCCGGGGCGGCATCGATGCAGGGTCATCATGGGAGGCTCGAATAAGAATATTTACACTTGGATAGATTGGTTGCATGATAGCAATAGACCCGCCATGAATCGAGCAAATATTCACGGATAATCACGTCTGTTGTGAATTGACCATAGATCCAGTGTCGTTTTGTTACTCACAGTAAATAAACGCTTGGCATTGCTCAAGATGCGGCCCGATCGTCAGCGCACAGTAGGCTGGTCCACATCGCCGAAGGAGCCTGCCATGCGCCACCCTCCCTGCCGCCTCTGCTGACCTCGTTGTTGCCGCTGTTGCCTGCCCTGCTGCTGGCGCTGCCTGCCCTGCCCGTGCTGGCACAGGAGGTGAGCGTCACGGTCGCGCCGGTACGCGAGAAGTTCGCCCGCAGCGACGAGGTGCTGGTGCGCGTCACCCTGCACAACAACAGCGCCACGCCGCAGTTCCTGCTCAAGTGGCATACCCCGGTGGCGGGCGTGCAGGCGCCGCTGTTCGAGGTGCTGCGCGACGGACAAGCGGTGCGCTACCTCGGCATCAAGGTCAAGCGCCCTGCCCCCGGCCCGGACGACTACCTGCGGCTGGAACCGGGCGCCTCGCTGAGCAGCACGGTCGAGCTGTCGGCGCTGTACGAGATGAACGTGACCGGCCCCTACCAGCTGCGCTACCGCACCGCATCGAGCGGCCTGTTCGCCGCGTCCGGGATACGTCCGGTGCCCGGGGCGCTGGCGTCCAGCCAGGTCGGCATCTGGATCGACGGTCGCCTGCCGCGCGGGACCGGGACCCCGGCCAGGCAGCTTGCCAACGGCGGCGGACTGGAATTCAGCAAGTGCTCGAACGCGCAGCAGGAGCAGCTGGTGGCGGCCGTGGAAGCGGGCAAGGCGATGACGATCGACGCCCACAACTACCTGCTTGCCGGTACCGGAGGCGCGCAATACGGCGCGCGCTACGGCACCTGGTTCGGCGCCCCGGATGCCGGCCGCGCCGCCACCGTGAACACCAACTTCGCGGCGATCCGCGACGCCTTCGAGACCAAGCCCCTGAAGATCGACTGCGGCTGCAAGGAAAACTATTTTGCTTACGTCTACCCGGCCCAGCCCTACGCAATCTACGTCTGCAAGGCGTTCTGGACGGCTCCCTTGAGCGGCACCGATTCGCGCGGCGGCACCCTGCTGCATGAGCTGAGCCATTTCGACGCGGTCGCCGCCACCGACGACCACGTCTACGGCCAGCAGGGAGCGGCCGAGCTGGCAAAGAGCGCCCCGGCGCGCGCGGTCAGGAATGCCGACTCGCACGAGTATTTCGGCGAGAATAGCCCGGCGCTGAATTGAAGGCAGGGTGGGCGGGTCCCCCGCCCACGCGGTGATAGTTGGGATTTGAGGAGCCGCACGGGCAGCATTGCCGTGATTTGACCGCGTGGGCGGAAAATCCGCCCACCCTACAAAAGCGCACAGGGCCGGCATTGCCGGCCCTTGTCATGGGCTGAAGCTGAACTTCACCGGCGCCGCCGGGCTGTGCTGGACGGCGTCGAGCCGGGCCACGTCGGCCAGCCACGGACCGTCGTAGCGGATCTCGTAGCCCTGCCTGCCTTTCTTGAAGGCGTAGGACGGCGTGATGTCGATGGTGTTCATGTGCATGGTGTTCGACTCCACCGGCTGGTAATCGGCAGCGGTGAGCGCGCCGCGCTTGACCATCATGCCGGTGTAGCCGACCGGATCCCCCTTGGCATCGCGCAGGTCGAAGCGGCGGCCGGTGATCTCGTCGCCGGCAGCGACTTCGCGCGGAATATAGATGGTGGTGTCGCCGCGGTTCTCGACCAGCAGGCGCACCCTGACCTTGCCGCCACCGGTTTCGACTTCGAGCTGGTGGCGCACCCGGGCTTCCTTCTCCTGTGCGCCGACGACGCCGGCGGCGCTCACCATGGCCCCGAGGACCAGCAAGGCCGGCGGTAGACAAGGTCTTGCATGCATTCCCACTCCTTGAAATATTATTTCAAACGGACTGCAGAAACGAAATTTTATTTCACCCATTATTGTGCCCCGACGGGCAGCGGTTCCGGCGTCGCAGCCAGGATCATCACGGCCACGCGCCGGTTGCGCGCCTGGTTGGCGGGCGTGTCGTTGGGCGCCACCGGACGCGTGGCGCCATGGCCGATGGCCGACAGGCGCACGTCCTGCACCCCGTTCTCGATGAACAGGCGCACCACGCTGGCCGCGCGCACCGCCGACAGTTCCCAGTTCGAGGCGAAGCGCTCGTTGGTGATCGGCAGGTTGTCGGTATGGCCCTCGACCTCGATGCGCTGCGGCGCATGCTTCAGCAGCCCGGCCACCTGGCCCAGCACCTCGCGCGCATCCTGCTGCAGCACGGCCTCGCCCTGGGCGAACAGCACGCTGGCATTGAGTTCGATGCCGATCCCGCGCGCATTCTGCGTTACCCGCACCTGGCCCGATTTCACCAGCGGCATCAGGGTGGCCGTCAGATCGCGGGCCAGCACCTCCATGCGCTCGCGCTCGCGGCGCGCCGCCTCCTGGCGCTTGCGGTTGACGATGTGCGACAGCGGCAGTACCGGCTCGACGCTGGTATGTGCCTGGGGAGCGAGGCTGCGTCCGCCGAAGGCGTCGCCCAGGGCTTCGGACAGCACCGCATACTTGCCCTCGTTGACGATCGAGATCGCGTACATGACGACGAAAAAGGCGAACAGCAGCGTGATGAAGTCGGCGTAGGAGATCAGCCAGCGCTCGTGGTTTTCCTGGATGCCGTCGTCGTAGCGTTTGCGCGCCATGGGCCTGTGCCGATCAGTGGCGCGTGAGCAGGCTCGCCACCCGTTCGTCGACCACGCGGGTGTGGTCGCCGGTGGCGAGGTCGTGGAAGACCTCGGCGAGGATCTCGTACTGGGCCACCTTGTCGCTGACGATGGCCTTGAGCTTGTTCCCGACCGGGTAGAAGAACAGGTTGGCCAGCCCCACGCCATACACGGTGGAGACGAAGGCCACCGCGATGCCGGAACCCAGGCGCGAAGGGTCGGACAGGTTTTCCATCACGTGGATCAGGCCCAGCACCGCGCCCAGGATGCCGATGGTGGGCGCATAGCCGGCGGCCGATTCCCAGATGCGCGCCGCCTGGCGCTGCGAGAATTCGTAGGCGTTGATGTCGTTCTCGAGCAGGTTGCGGATCTTCTCGGGCTGGATGCCGTCGACCACCAGGCGCAGGCCCTTCTGGATGAATTTGTCCTTGGTGCCCATGTACTGCTCGAGCGAGAGCAGGCCGTCGCGCCGCGCGGACAGGCTCCACAGCGCGATCTCGCGCGAGAGCAGGTCGCGGCCCGACTTGGGCGGGAAGAACACCCAGCGCAGCATGCGCAGGCCCAGCATGAAGCTGCGCCGCTCGCTCTGCAGCAGCACGGCGCCGAAGGTGCCGATCACCACGATGGCGAAGGCGGACGGATGGACCAGCGAAGCGAACTTGCCGCCGTCCAGCGTATGGCCGATGAAGATGCCCGCGATCGCGAGCACCAGGCCGGCTACGCTGGCCCAGTCCACAATTGCTCCCGCAGCGCCGCGCGCAGGCGCGACACGGCCTGGGTGTGCAGCTGCGACACCCGCGACTCGCTCACGCCCATGACGGCGCCGATTTCCTTCAGGTTGAGTTCTTCCTCGTAGTAGAGGCCCATCAGCATCTTCTCGCGCGGCGGCAGGGCGTCGATGGCGTCGATCACGGCCTGGCGGAAGCCGGTATCGAGCAGGCTGCGCAGCGGGTCGGCGTCGTCCACCGCATGGCGGTCGAGGAAGCTGTCGCCGCCCTCTTCGCCGGCCTCGTGGAAGTCTTCGTAGTAGAGCAGCTGGTGGCCGCCGCCGTCGGACAGCATCTCCTGGTAGTCGGCCAGCGACATTTTCAGCGACTTGGCGATCTCGGATTCGCTGGCCGGACGGCCCAGGCGCTGCTGCAGCGCTTCCATCGCGGCTTCGACCTTGCGCATGTTCTGGCGCGTGCTGCGCGGCATCCAGTCGCTGTTGCGCAGCTCGTCGAGCATGGCGCCGCGGATGCGCAGCACCGCGTAGGTCTCGAACTGGGCGCCGTGGTTGTCTTCGTAGCGGTTGATCGCGTCCAGCAGGCCCATCATCCCGGCCTGGATCAGGTCATCGACTTCCACCGAAGGCGGCAGCTTGGCCTTCATGTGGTGGGCAAGACGCTTCACCAACGGCATGTGCTCCGTCAGCAAATGGTTCTTGTCCGCTTTCCCTTTGACCGTGTACATGCGTTTCGCTTATCTGTTTTTCTCTTGTAGGGTGGGCGGGTCTTCCCGCCCACGCCGTCAACCGGCCGTGCCGCTGCCTGTGCGGCTATTCCTATCTCACCTATCACCGCGTGGGCGGGACACCGTGATCTGGTCTACTGGAACAGATCACCCCTACGATTATCCCCGTCCCAGCCCAGGCACCGCGTGCAACGCGAACCTGCCCGCCAGGCGCCGGAACGCCACCGACGCCCCTGCCAGCGGGAAGGCATCGACCACCGCCCGGCCCAGGCGCGCGGCCCGGTGCAGGTACTCGTCGGCCGGCACCGAGCCCATCGAGCTCAGGCTGACCGCCAGGTAACGTGTTGCCGCAGTAGACATATTATCGTATACCACCTTGGCCTCGGCCTCTGTCGCCCCGGTCACGAGGATACCGAAGGGCCGGCGGCCCAGCTGCTGGGCCAGACGCTTGATCAGCGCATAGGCATTCGTGATCGAGGCGGCGGACGTGCCGACCTGCACCACGATCTCCGAGCTCGCCATCAGCGGCAGCGGGAATTCGCCGTCGGGGCCGAGTTCGCCGTCGACCATCACGATGCCGGCCTGCTTCACCAGCACGTCGAAAGTCTTGGCCAGGCGTCGCGCATCATTGCTACCCTGCGGGCTGCCGAGCGTAGCGACCGAGAAGCCCTGCGGCACCGCGTGCAGCACCTGGTTCAGGCCGCACTCCTGGCGCGCCACGTTCGCCAGCGTGGCGGCGCGGCTCAGGCCGAGGCGGCGCGCCACGCCGTAGTCGCGTTCGCAGGCATCGACAATCAGGACCTCGTTGCCCAGCTGGGCCAGCGAGGCGCCCAGGTTGACCAGCATGGCGCCCTTGTCGTCTTCAGGCGTGGCGGAGAGAAACGTGACGATGCGCGGGCGCGGGCCCTGCAGCATCCGGCGCAGGCCTTCGGCCTGGTCGAAATCGAAACTAGCCAAGGTGCACCTCGCGCAGGCTGCGGTCCGCATTTTGTCCGACCGCGGCGGCGGCCATCATCAGCGGCAGGTCGGCGTCGCCGAATTGGGCCGACGCGTTACGGTTGTTGCGGAAGGCGCGGTCGATCAGCATGGCGCGGTCGGCCAGGTGCAGGTCTTCCGGCACGCGCTGGCCGTTCGAGATGTAATGCAGGTTCAGCTTCTGGCGGATCACGACGTCGAGCACGTTGCCGATCGAAGCGGCTTCGTCCAGCTTGGTCATGATGCAGCCGGCCAGGCCCGAGCCCTGGTAGGCGCGCACCACTTCGTTCAGGGTCTCGTTGGTCGAGGTCGCGTTCAGGCACAGCAGGCGCTTCACGTCGGCGCCGGATTCGCTGAGCATGGCCACCTGTTCCGTCACCATCTGGTCGCGCTGCGACATGCCGATGGTATCGATCAGGACGGTGTGCTTGTTCTTGAGTTCCTTGAGGGCGATGCGCAGGTCGGCCTCGTCCTTCACCGAGTGCACCATCACGCCGAGGATCTTGCCGTAGATGCGCAGCTGCTCGTGGCCGCCGATACGATAGGCATCGGTGGTGATCAGGGCCAGCTTGTCCGGGCCGTGGCGCATCACGCAGCGCGCGGCCAGCTTGGCGGTGGTGGTGGTCTTGCCGACGCCGGTCGGGCCGACCAGGGCGAACACGCCGCCGCGGTTCAGGAGATCGTCCTCGTTGGCGATGGTGGTGAGGTTGCGGGCCAGGACGGTCTTGATCCAGCGGAGGGCTTCGGCCGCATCCTTCGTGGCCGGCATCTTGTCGATCAGGTAGCGCGCCAGGGTGGCCGAGAAACCGGCAGCCAGCATCTCGCGCAGCACGGCGGCCTTCTGCGGCTCGCGCTGCTGGGTCGCGTTCCAGGACAGCTCGGCCAGCTGGGTTTCCATCAGGCCGCGCATGGCGCGGATCTCGTTCATCATGCCGCTCATTTCAAGAGCGGCCGATTCCTTGGCCTGGGCGATGGCGGCGCTCATCATCTGGCTCATGGCGGCCATGTCGATCGTCGCTTCTTGCGCCGGGGCGCGGCGGTTGACGTAGGTCGGCGGGATTTCCGGTTCGATGGCGGGCGCTGCGCGGCGTTCCACATAAGGCTGGCCGGCGAAGGGATCGAGCCTGGGTGCTGCGGCGCGGGACGCGGCCTGGCGTGGTTCCGGTTCGCGTGCGGCGCCAGGTGCAAAGGCGGCTGGCGCGCGGGCGAAGACCGGCTCAGGATCAAAGTCGTTGTCGAAAGCCTGGAAGCTCGGCGCCTGCGGCTCTTCGATGGCCGGGGAAGCCAGCGCGGCGACGTCGTCGTTGTCCAGTGCCAGGATCTCGACCACGCCGTCGACCGGACGGTTGGAGAGGATGACCGCGTCAGGGCCGAGTGCCTCGCGCACCTTGCGCAAGGCGTCACGGGAAGTAGCCGCTGTAAATTTCTTCACGTTCATCGTTTCTCTCCGCACTTCGTTCAGCTGTACTGTTCTAGTCGTTGCGGGCGCAGTTGCCCGTCCATAGCCAGCATTATTGGCGATGCCGCAAGGAAACCATCGGAGGAATAGGAAGGGGAATCGGGCCTAATTCAAGACCGAGACAATGATGAAGATGTGACCCGTGCGACACAAAAAGTGCTATTTAGGTAACATCATGCGCGCCCTAGATAACTGTTATTCGTAGCGCGAATACAACGCCGGATCCGTCCTGACAATATGTTGTTAGAACTCAATTGTCTCAGATTGTAACTGTGACGAATTTGAGGCATACTCGATCAAGCCAGGTTTCCGGAACAACAATGAAAGGCCCTACAGATGAAATTCAGGATACCGAAGCGTCAGGCCGGCATGTCTGGAGAAGCCTTTTTGACCACCTGCTGCAAGACGCTCGACAGCAGCATCCCTGCCCTGAGAACGGCATGCCTGATCGCGGGCGTCATTGCCGCAGGCCTGCGTCTAGGTAGTGTGGGAGATTTCCTGTTCGTCACAGGATTGTTGTTACACTTCTCGATCTGGTTCGAGAACTGGTGGGTACAGCGGCGACACCGCTGATACCGGCCACCGCGGGCCGGTATCGCGGCGTGCAAATCAGGAAGACGAAGAAGCGTTGGCGCTGGCCGAAACGGCATCTGCGCCGGCACGACCGGCAACACCCCAACGGCCCCGCACAAGACGGCCATACACTGCAATGTAGAGCGCAAGCTGCGCCACCACGATCGCCAGGCTGACCGGCGCCGATGCGCCGGCAATCACACTCACCGCCACGCACATTGCCACTGCAGGGGCGATGAAGCACACTACACCCGCATTGCGGTTCCACGGACGGGACGCGTCACGGCGGACATGTTTATAGACGAGCCTGCGGAACACCAGCGTATGCAGGTGCAGCGCATCCGGTGCGCCTGGACTGACGTTCTGGATCACGCGACGGCGGTACATGCTGAACAGCACCTCGATGACCGGATAGCCGCAGATCGCCAGGACCTGCCATGCGTTCACCGACGGGTTGCGCACCAGAAGGAGCACCGCCATCTCCGACACCAGGAAACCCAGGAAATAAGCGCCGCCATCACCAAGGAACAGCTTACCGAACGGATAGTTCAAGGCCAGGAACCCGAGGGTCGCGCCGATGCACAGTGCGCCGACCGCCACCACCAGGTTGTCGCCATGCTGCAGGCCGACAGCAGCCAGGCCAGCCGACATGATGATGATCGTGCTTCCCGACAGGCCATTGAAGCCGTCGATGATATTGATGGCGTTCGAGCCGCCTGCGACGACCACGGCCGTCACGATGATGGCGAACGGGGCGAATACCAGCAGGGAATCTACGCCCCATATGTCAAGTTCGGTAAGGGTAGCACCCAGCGCGGCGCTGGCAATCAGCGCACTCATCGCGGTTGCCGCCAAACGCACCCGCACGGACACGCGTTTCGTGAAGTCTTCGATCAAACCTGCGAGGAAGGCCGGCAGGCTTGCGAGCAGCAGCAGGCGGATGTCGGCCGAATGCATGGGATCGATGCCGGCCGGGGCCAGCATCTGGAACAGCGCCAGTCCAAGCAGGACGCCTGCAATGACACCAATGCCGCCGATGCGTGGCACGGCGGTCGTATGCACCTTCTGCACACCATCCAGGTCATGATCGTGGGAGAGTTTGCCGTGCCACTTCTGCGACAGGACGATGAGCAGACAAACTGCAAAACTCACAGCCAACGCGGTCAAGCCAAGCCCAAATTGATGATATTCCAGCATTATTTATCGCAAAGACACCGAACGTGTTCAATCCAACTGAACAACGTTGGCTGATCGGGAGGTGGTTGTAGATGAGCCGCGATGACATCACGGCTTGGGAAACTTATTGTTTTGCTTGTAGAGCAACCAGAATGTTATCACAAATCAACGGGTTAAGTTGATTTTAGGAACCAACAACCGGCCCCATATGGGGGGGATGATTCCAAAAAGAGACAAACAGGTGAGGTTTGGAAAAAGCCGACGGCACGGCATTATCAGATTGGCACTCCGACTTGATTCCCGACAGTTAGGGGGCCTTACCGAAGAGCCGCCTCGCACGGCCCTCCCCTCTTACATCGGCACGCCCACCAAGCTAGTCACCCGAATCGTCTTCGTCTCCGGAATTTCGTTGTGCGACAGCACCTTCAACTGCGGCACTGCGCGACGCAGGAAGCGCGACAACAGCACCCGCAGCGGGGCCGGTACCAGCAGCACCGGGCTCAGGCCCATCTGCTCCTGCTGGGCAGCGGCATTGGCTGCCTGCTGGGCAATGGTATCGGCCAGGCCCGGCTCGATACCGGTACCGTCCCCACCCGCCCCCATCGCCTGCATCAAGAGGCGCTCGAGGCGGTTATCGAGGGTCATCACCGACAGCTCGTTGGTGCCCGGGAACAGCTGCTGCACGATCGCCCGGCCCAGCGCCACCCGCACCATGGCGGTCAGCTCGTTCGGATCCTGGGTCTGGCCCGCGTACTCCGACAGGCACTCGATGATGGTGCGCATGTCGCGGATGTGCACGCCTTCCAGCAGCAGGTTCTGCAGCACTTTCTGCAGGGTCGACAGCGACACGACCTTCGGCACCAGGTCTTCCACCAGCTTCGGCGCCGCCTTGGCCAGGTGGTCCAGCAGGTCCTGGACTTCCATGCGGCCCAGCAGTTCCGAAGCGTGGGTCGTGATCAGGTGGTTCAGGTGGGTGGCCACCACGGTGCCGGCGTCGACCACGGTGTAACCCAGGCTCTGCGCCTCGTCGCGCAGGCTGGCGTCGATCCAGGTAGCCGGCAGGCCGAAGGCCGGATCGGTGGTCACCAGGCCCGGTAGCGTGCCGCTGGCCATGCCCGGGTTGATCGCCAGGAACTGGCCGTTGATCGCTTCGCCGGTGCCCACTTCCACGCCCTTGAGCGTGATGCGGTAGGCCGAGGGCTTGAGTTCGAGGTTGTCGCGGATGTGCACCGGCGGCGCCAGGAAGCCGACTTCTTGTGCAAATTTTTTGCGGATGCCCTTGATGCGCTTGAGCAGTTCGCCGCCCTGGGTCTTGTCGACCAGCGGGATCAGGCGGTAGCCCACTTCCAGGCCGAGGGTGTCGACCGCCATGACGTCCTGCCAGGTCGCCTCTTCCGATTCCGGCGCGGCGGTGGCACCGCTCGCGGCAGTGGCAGCCGCCGCTTCGGCCGCGGCGGCCGCTTCCTTGGCCGGCGCCTCCTTCTTCCGCTTGGCGATCAGCCAGCCGCCGCCGCACAAGGCGCTGCCCAGCAGCAGGAACACCAGGTTCGGCATGCCCGGGATCAGGCCCAGGGCAAAAATGATGCCGCCGGTGATATACAGGGCTTCCGGACGCGCAAACAGCTGGTTGGTCACCTGGCTGCTGATGTCGTCCTCGTTGGCCACGCGCGACACCACCATACCGGCCGCGATCGAGATGATCAGCGAGGGGATCTGCGCCACCAGGCCGTCACCGATGGCCAGCAGCGTATAAGTTTCGGCGGACTGCCCCATCGACAGGTCGTGCTGCACCACGCCGACAATCAGGCCACCGATCACGTTGATGAGGGTGATCATGATGCCGGCGATGGCGTCGCCCTTCACGTACTTGGACGCACCGTCCATCGCGCCGTAGAACTCGGCTTCCTGTGCAACCTCGCTGCGACGCTTGCGGGCTTCGGCTTCGCCGATCAGGCCGGCGTTCAGGTCGGCGTCGATCGCCATCTGCTTGCCCGGCATCGCATCCAGGGCGAAACGCGCGCCCACTTCTGCGATACGGCCCGCGCCCTTGGTCACGACGGTGAAATTGATGATGGTGAGAATGACGAAGACGACGATACCGACCGTGAAGTTGCCGCCAATGAGGAAGTGGCCGAATGCTTCGACCACCTTGCCCGCGGCTGCGCCACCGGTATGGCCTTCGGTGAGCACGATACGGGTAGAAGCGACGTTGAGCCCCAGACGCAGCATCGTCGAGATGAGCAGGATGGCCGGGAAGGCCATGAAATCGAGCGGCTTGACCGTGTACAGGGCTGTCAAGAGGACGATAACGGACAGCGCGATATTAAAACTGAAGAGCACGTCCAGCACGAAGGCCGGCAGCGGCAGAATCATCATCGCCAGCAGGACGACGATGAAGATCGGGGCGGCGAGCGCGCTGGCGCCCCGTGCCGCGAGCCCGTTCGTCCATGCCGGCAGTTTGATGCTGTTCATTAGTGCAATGCTCCGCTATTCGTATTGGTGCTTTGGTGCCGATTACGGCTCGTCTTGTAGGGTGGGCGGATTCTCCGCCCACGCGGTGATAGTTGTAGCAAGATCATCCCCACGAAAGCAGCGCGACTACCACTCACCGCGTGGGCAAGAAACTTGCCCACCCTACAGTTTTATCATTACTGCAAGAGCCCATTGTTTGCCCCAGGTCCCTTGTAAGCCGGGTCGTTCGGGTCCATCTCAGCCGGCACCGGCAGTTTCGTCGGACGATCCGGGTAGTTGCCCTCTCCCTTCTTGTAGGCGCGCAGCTGGTAGACATAGGCCAGCACTTCGGCCACGGCTGAGAACAGCTTTTCCGGGATCTCTTCGTCGATGTCGGTATGCTTGTAGAGCGCACGGGCCAGGGCCGGCGCTTCCAGCATGGTCACCTTGTGTTCAAGGCCGAGCTCGCGGATCTTGGCCGCGACCTCGTCGACACCCTTGGCCACCACCCGCGGCGCGCCCTTCTGACCGTCGGCGTACTTGAGTGCCACGGCATAGTGGGTCGGGTTGGTGACGATCACATCCGCAGTAGGCACATTCTGCATCATACGGCCGCGCGCCATTTCGCGCTGCATCTGGCGAATCTTCCCCTTAATCTGCGGATTGCCGTCCGACTCCTTCGACTCCTGGATCACTTCCTGGCGCGTCATCTTCATCTTGTCGTGGTAGTGGTACAGCTGCCAGGGGCCATCGATGGCGGCAATCACGCCCAAGGCGCCGGTAATGAACAGGAAAGCCTTGGCCACCAGCTCGCCCACATGGGCGCTGCCGGCGTTCAGCGGTTCGACCGCCAGGCCGATCACCGCATCCTTCTGGCTCATGATGACCACCCAGGCCACGGCGCCGACCACCAGGGTCTTGGCGACGGCCTTCAACAGTTCGATCAGCGCATTAGTGGAGAACATGTTGCCGATGCCCTTGATCGGGTCCAGCTTCATGAAGTTGGGCATGAATGCCTTGGACGAGAAGTTCCAGCCGCCGATTAGCAGCGGCGACGCGAGCGCCACTAGCATGATCAGGCCGGCCAGCGGCAGGCAGGCAAGCAGGACCGCCACCAGGTCGGTGGTGATGCGTTCGATCAGGACGCTGGGGTTGTAGACCTGGTCGCGGCTGAGCGACAGGCCGGACTGCATGGCCTGCTCCAGCTTGCCGATCAGCGAGCCGCCGGTCATCCACAGGCCGGCGCCGGCAGTCATCAGGACGGTGAAGGTGGCAATTTCGCGCGAGCGGGGGACGTCGCCTTCTTCACGGGCTTTCTCTAGCCTTCTGGGTGACGCTGGTTCTGTTTTTTCTGCGTCGCTGTCGTCCGCCATCTTGCTTTCCTGCCTTGTCGTTCGTGACTAGTACAAGTCAGCATTGTCGCCGATATTGCCGTACACCCATACCTCAAATAGGGGACCAAAGTGCCCTGTATTCATCGGGCGCCGTCTGGACAAACCGGTTGCATGCTGACATCGGCGCCATATGCGTTCTGCATGAACTTACCTTTGGGATATGCCGTTGCAGCAAGGGTGTGTAAAAATGTAACGAGCAGTTCCTTTTTTTAATGCAAGGAAATGTTTTGGTAATATAATGTGCTTGCAAAAGTAGCACTCCGCACTTCTGTAATTTTGAACAAACAAGGACTCCACATGAAAAAGCTTCTCGTCGCTAGCGCGATCTTGAGCCTGCTGTCGACCCAAGTGCTGGCCCAGACCGCCGCACCTGCCGCAGCAACCAACACTGCCGCTACCAGCACCGCTGGTACCGCTGGTACTGCTGGCGCCACCGGCACTGCCGGTGCTGCTGGCACTGCAGGTGCCGCTGGCGCAGCAGCTGGCACCGCCAGCACCGCTGGCTTCCTGGGCGGCACCGCCCTGGCCGGCCTGTCGACCACCACCCTGGTCGCCATCGGCGCCGCTGTTGCCGCTGTCGGCGTTGCTGCTTCGGACAGCGACTCGAGCACCAGCCACGCAGCTACGACCCACCACTAATCGTTTTAGCAGAGTGCTTTCCAGCACTTTGTCGAGAATGATTGAAAACGGCCGCTTTGCGGCCGTTTTTATTCTGAAGTAATTACTTTGCCGTGTAAAAGGCCGCTGTTGGCGCTCTAATCGAACAAATCAGCCTGTTCCAAAGACCGGCCTGAAGCATCCTTTGCTGCCAGCTGGGGAGTAAAATCGATCGGCCATTCGACAGCCACAGTTGGATCGTTCCACATCAGGCTGCGCTCATGCTCCGGATACCAGTAATCCGTGGTCTTGTAGAGGAACTCGGCTGACTCGCTCAGCACGACAAAACCATGCGCGAATCCCGGCGGAACCCATAGCTGACGATGGTTGTCTGCGCTCAGGATTTCCCCCACCCATTGTCCAAAGGTTGGTGACGATTTCCGCAAATCGACCGCAACGTCAAAGACACTGCCTTGCACCACACGCACCAGTTTGCCTTGGGCATGCTGGATCTGGTAGTGCAAGCCGCGCAATACGCCTTTCGCCGACTTGCTGTGGTTGTCTTGTACAAAGTCAACCACCAAGCCCGTGACCTTCCTAAAGTCCTGCGCATTGAAGCTTTCAAAAAAGAAGCCTCGCGCGTCACCAAACACTTTCGGGGTTAACACCAGCACGTCGGGGATGTCGGTTGGGGTAACGGTATATGGCATATCGAATTACTTCAGGAGATTCAACAGATAACGGCCATAGCCGTTCTTGGACAGGGGCGATGCTAGCTTTTGCAGGTCCGCAGCATTGATCCAGCCTTGACGGTAGGAGATTTCTTCTGGACAAGCGACCTGTAGGCCCTGTCGCTTCTGTAATGTAGCAATGAAGCTTGCTGCTTCCAGCAGGCTGTCGTGGGTACCTGTATCCAGCCAGGCGAAGCCTCTGCCCATGATCTCGACGTCCAGCATCCCGCGAGAGAGGTAGCATTGGTTCACATCGGTGATCTCCAGCTCGCCACGTGCGGATGGCTTGATATCGGCGGCGATATTGCACACGTTGTTATCGTAGAAATACAGCCCAGTCACCGCATAATGCGACTTTGGCACCTTCGGTTTTTCCTCGATACTGATGGCGCGCTGCTTGGCATCGAATTCGACCACGCCATAGCGTTCCGGATCATGCACGTGATAGGCGAAGACCGTGGCCCCATCGATACGGTCGTTAGCGCTGTGCAGTTGCTTGACCAGGTCGTGTCCGTAAAAAATATTATCGCCCAACACCAAGGCACTTGGATCGTTGCCGATGAAGTCCCGCCCGATGATGAATGCCTGCGCCAGACCGTCAGGCGAAGGCTGCACCGCATACTGGATATTCATGCCCCACTGGCTGCCGTCACCGAGCAGTTCCGCAAAGCGCGGGGTGTCGTGCGGCGTGCTAATGACCAGCACGTCGCGAATACCACTCAGCATCAAGGTGCTGAGCGGGTAGTAGATCATCGGTTTGTCATACACCGGCATCAGTTGTTTACTGACGGCCTGGGTCACCGGATAAAGCCGTGTTCCGGAGCCGCCGGCGAGGATGATTCCCTTGCGTTTGGAATTGGACATTGTTGTCTTTTAAAAAATTTGCTGTAAGACGTGGCGGACGCTTTCCTGCCAGGGCGGGAGCCGCAAACCGAAGGTATTGCGGAAGCGGCTGGTGTCGAGCCTGGAATTGGCCGGCCGTTTGGCCGGAGTCGGGTACTGCGCGGTCGTGAGCGGCATGACTGTCTCTGGACTTGCCTTGAGCGCCTGGCCCGCAGTCAGCGCTTCACCAATGACGAAGCGCGCATAGTCGCACCAGCTGGTTTCGCCTGATGCGGCGACGTGGTAGGTTCCGTATGGGAACCCATCCGCGCCTTTGCGCTGGTACTGTCGGACCAGGTGTGCCGTCAGGTCAGCCAGCACGGCTGCCGAAGTTGGGGCGCCGAACTGGTCCGCTACGACGTTCAGCTGCTCGCGTTCGGCAGCGAGACGCAACATGGTTTTCGCAAAGTTGCCCCCATGTGCCCCCACCACCCAGCTGGTGCGCATGATCAGGTGGCGAGGATTGGCCCTGACCAGCGCCACCTCCCCCGCGTATTTGGTGCTGCCGTACACGCTTTGCGGGTCGGGCTGGTCATCCTCCGAATAATGACCATCCTTGCTGCCACTGAACACATAGTCCGTCGAAAAGTGCACGACCAGTGCGCCAAGGCGCGCGGCTTCTTCCCCGAGAACGCCGGGTGCCCTGGCGTTCACGGCAAATGCAGTGGCTTCGTCGGCCTCGGCCTTGTCCACGGCGGTGTAGGCGGCTGGATTGACGATGACGTCCGGTGCGACACGCCTTACCAGTTCACGGATTGCCTCGACGTCGGTCAAGTTGCAATTTCCATGACCGACGGCAATGACTTCGCCAAGCGGCGCCAGCGCACGCTGCAACTCGAAGCCAACCTGGCCATTCCTGCCTGTGACGAGGATTTTCAATTCATGCTCCGTACTGCTTGCCGACCCACTCGCGGTAGGCTCCGCTGGTCACATTCTGCGCCCACGCCTGGTTGTCGAGATACCAGCGCACGGTCTTGCGGATGCCCGTCTCGAAGGTTTCCGCGGGCTTCCATCCAAGTTCACGCTCGAGCTTGGTGGCATCGATCGCATAGCGACGGTCATGTCCGGGACGGTCCGTTACGAAGGTGACCTGGGTCTTGTACGACGCGCCGTCGGTGCGCGGGCTGAGTTCATCGAGGATATCGCACAAAGTGCCGACGACCTCGAGATTGGCTTTTTCATTCCATCCGCCCACATTGTAGACCTCGCCCAGCTTGCCCGCTTCGAGCACGCGGCGGATGGCAGAGCAATGGTCTTTTACGTACAGCCAGTCACGGATCTGCTGTCCGTCGCCATAGATCGGCAGTGGCTTGCCTCCCAGCGCATTCTGGATGCACAGAGGGATCAGCTTTTCCGGGAAATGGTATGGCCCGTAGTTATTCGAACAGTTCGTCGTCAGCACCGGCAAGCCATAGGTGTGGTGATAGGCGCGCACCAGATGGTCACTGGCAGCTTTGCTAGCCGAATACGGACTGTTGGGCTCGTAACGGTTGGTTTCGCGGAACGCTGGATCGTCCTTGCCAAGCGAGCCATAGACCTCGTCGGTCGACACATGCAGGAAGCGGAATGCCAACTTCTCCTGCGCCGGCAGGGCGCTCCAGTACTCGCGTACCGCTTCCAGCAGGTGGAAGGTACCGACGATATTCGTCTGGATGAAGTCTTCCGGCCCGTGGATGCTGCGGTCGACGTGGCTTTCGGCAGCGAAGTTCACGATCGCGCGCGGCCGGTGCTGCTTGAGCAGTTGCCGGAGCAGGCCGACGTCGCCGATATCACCATGGACGAAGATATGGTTCGGATTGTTGCGCAGGCTAGCCAGGTTCTCCAGGTTGCCTGCATAGGTCAACTTGTCGAGGTTGACGACTGCCTCATCGGACACCGTAAACCAGTCAAGCACGAAGTTACTGCCAATAAACCCAGCACCGCCGGTCGTTAAAATCATGTAGGGATACTCCAAATAGCTGCGATAGCGCGTTGGTAAGCTGCAGACCTTGTTTGTTCAATACCGAACACGCATGGTTCATGCAAAACACGACAATTTTAAATAAGAGTGGAACTTCCAGACAGCAAATCATTGTTACCGCGACGCGATTTCAGCGATAAAGTCGGGAATACGTGTCATACAGACAGTCAATAGCTGCCGCTCCATGCCACACTGAGCGACTTCGGCCCTGGACTGACAGCGAAGTGCGAGCGCGGATTGTCGCGCTGCGCCTGCCATAGCCAACTACCCACGGCATAGCCGAGCACGCCACCGGCGACCACATCCGATACCCAGTGCTGGCGTCCAGCGCTGCGGCCCAGCGAGCCCGCGGCGGCCAGGCCGTACAGCCATGGGACATCGTATTCCTGGGCGAAGGGCGTTACGGCGGCAAATGCCATGGCGCTGTGGTTTGACGGGAAGGACGCGTCCGAGCGCTTTAACGCCCGGCTCCACTGTCCCAGCTCTTCATGCGGACGCGCACGGCCGACCAAGCGCTTAGTCGCCATCGACAGTGCGGCGGCGCCAACGACGGACTCCAGCGAGATGATACCGATGTTCTGCATCCGCGCATCGCCGAACGCCACCGCACCGGCGGCCGCGCCAACCAATACTGCAGGCATTGCCTTGCCGGCCTTGTCCCACGCTTCCGTGACGCGCGACCCGGCATGCTTCTTCATGAAGCGGTCAACAGGCTTATCCAGCAAGGCGCCGCCTAGGATCGCTCCACCGGCAAGCATCGTTCCATTGGCCCATTGTGGCAGCGTCGGCGTCGTGGATACCGATTGCTCGAGGCGCCAGCGGAAGGCTGGCCACGGGCTTGCCATCGCACGCACCGGTGGGTTCACCGCAGCAAGGCCCTGCTCGTCGCGGCGCTCGGCAAAGTTACCCAGGCCGTCGTAGGTCGTCAGGTCCCTGCGCGGCTGCTCCATCAGGTCGTACAGGTCGCCAGGACTCGCCACCATCTGGCCGACGTCGCGCGTCCACGGTGCAAGAGCGAATCCGGCCACCACCTGGGAATCCGTTGGCAGCATGATGTTCAATGGTACCGATAGGAATATGCCCTTGTCATTGTAAGGATCGCTCGGCGAGCCTGGGCTGGTAATGTCCTTGCCATTGGTCTTCGTGAACCAAACCCCGATCTCGGTGCCGGACTGGAAGCGACGCTTAAACTCCATGCGCACCCCTTTGTCCTTAGCCAAGAAGCGCCCTGCTCGCGCCGTCGCAGTAATATCGTAAGGGAGCTTGTAATGCATTGCACCGAGTGCGGTAACGGTCTTGTAGTCGCGCTTGTCGAACCACCCCTTAAATCCACGTTGCTGAAGCGCATCAACCGTCAGGTCAGCAGCCCAGCGGCTGTCTTTAGGAAAGTACAGAACCTGGCCGCCCACGCCACGGTACATCTCTTCATAAAAACCGGCAGATGCACGCGCGTACATGCGCTCATCCAGCATTATGTATTTGTTGATGAGCAGACGATTCACTTTTAACCTGCTCGCGCGCTTATATTCGGCGATGTCCGTGCGTACGTGGGGCAGCAAACTGTTTGATGGCTGGGTTACACCAGAAATATTCTCGAGCAAGCTCAGCCTGAACGCAGTGTTTAGATAAGTACCTTCGGACAGACGCTTATCGTAATTGGCGGCTGCAGCGATCTCATAACGTAAAGCACCGCTCGGATCGTTGAAAAAGAAACCTATCTTCGGCACTATTTTGAATCGATTTGCTTCGCGGTCCTCTGAAACAACCTGAACCATATTTCCGTCTCGACCTACCTGCACCGCTAAGCCACTTCCCTCGTGAGCGATAGACGCAAGCAAGCCGTCCCGGTCACTATCCACCTTGTCTGCGGGGCTTGAGTATCGCACCAAAACGGTCTGCAGGAAGTATTCTCGGTCTACTAGGCCACTTAAATAGTCGGTCAAGCGACCAAGGTCGAAAAACTCGTAAGTGGCAACTGGCTGCTCTACTTTAGTATAGGTCACGTGAATCGCATGCGTGCCCTCCGGCGCGAACGCGAGCGCTGTACGCGCGGCACGTCCTACCGCACGTCCCATATTCGCGATGCGGTTGTTGGTCAAGGAAACTTTGAGTGACCTTCCGTCCAGCTCAACACGGACATTCCTGAAATCCTGCTGGACTAACGCCTCCACCAGTTCGTCCCCATAGCCAGCATCCCGCCATGCGGCGATCGGAACCTGTCCAGCTACCTTTTTCGCTTTGTACGGCACCGGTTCATACAATTTAGGTATGAATTCGCGTTCGGAGAACGGAATGCTGAGATAGGCGTTCGCACTAAAATGGTCGCGGTGGCGGGCTACCTGGGCGCCAAGCCATCCCCAGCGATATTCGAGTCCCACCGCCGGCCCCTTGCTCCTCTTTCCGGCAAACGTCCGGTCCGCGAGATAGTCCTTGGAATAATCGTTGGCATCATACTCGGCGACCACTGCCCACTGAGGCGCCGCGAGCGGAGCCCAGCGGAGGCCGGCAAAAAGGCCTTCCGGGCGCTTGAAACCATAGCCAACACTCGCTTCAAGATTCCGGGCGGAGCCAAAGGTCTTGGTGGCGACGATATATTTACCGGTGAAGAGCTCCGTGCCCAGCAGGTCAGTGCTTCCCACCGCCACGGAAGGTAGCCACGTGTTCTCCTGCAATAAGCGAACCTTGACGTCCGCCACCTTGTCCTTGTAGCGGCCGTACTCGCTGCCATACTGACCAGGCACATAGGTGAACCCTGGAATGCCCGTGATGGAAACATAACGCCCAGTCACCTGCAAAAAAGGCAGCAGAGTGCTGGTCACCCAGAAGTTACCGTACGGGCTGTCGTAACTGTAACCAGCGGAAAACATCCCGTCCGGCCCGACCTCGGCATTCGGCATGTTGATGTACCCATGCTGCCCTTGCACTGAGGGGGTATTCGCACGCGCTTCCACGACACCCAGCACGAGACAACTACAACATGCGTAGCTAACGCTTCTTTTAACGAATTTGTACACGACGATTATGGCAAGGAGGGACTATTCGTTTCTCAGGCTGAAGGACGCGCCGGAGAAACGAAGAATCCCTCAGGTCAAATAAAAAGGGCGAAATCTGCTTATCCGGTCTGGCCGGCACATTGCAACAAGTGGTCGACAAAAGCACCGAGACTGACGAAAACGCCGTCCGCCATGCCAACATCATCATCGAGAGCATGTCCGCTCTCTACCAGAAAGCATTCGCCGACGCCGGCGTTTCGGCCTGCGATCACATCGGAAACCTTGTCCCCAACCAGGACCGAGCCGGCCAAGTCCAGCCCCAGATCGGATGCTGCTTTCAAGACCATGCCGGGCATGGGTTTGCGGCACTCGCATCCGTGTGGCGCATTCCAGTCGGGAGCGTGTGGGCAATGGTAGAAGGCATCCACGGTCGCGCCGGCGTCTGCCAGCTTCGCCGAGATATAATCCGTCAAGATGGCGTAATCGCTCTCGGTGTAATAGCCTCGCCCGATGCCGCTCTGATTGGTCACCACGACGACCTGCCATCCTGCTTCGTTCAAACGTCGTATGGCGTCGGGAACGCCGTCGACGAACTCGAAGTCCGCTACGCGATAAAGGTAGTTCTTTTCGACATTGATGACACCGTCACGATCCAGGAATACGCAGCGCTTAGCCATCAACGCCCATCCGTTTGCAAAAGGCAAAGTAGTCCTGAGGGACGCCGATGTCGGTAAAGTAACCCGAGACCTGGCATACCGAAACGGTGTGCCGCCGCGCCGCCTCGGTCAGCACGTCGGTCTCGAAACTGAAAGCCTCGCCGTCGACCTTGTTGGCAAAAGCCTTACGCGCGATCCGGTAATACCCGGCGTTGATCCAGCCGGGCCCATGCTGGCCTTTCTCCGAAAAGCCGACCAGCCGCTCGCTTGCGATCTGCAATGCTCCAAAGCGGCCGACGTCCGGCACCACAACGCCGAGCATGCGCACGTGTTCTAGCTGCGGCACCGAAAGAGGCGCGATCATCGACGATGCATCCCCCTCGAACAGCGTGTCGCCGTTGACCACTACGACCTCGTCGACGCCCAGGCGGTCCATGGTAAACAGAATCGCCCCTCCGGTTCCCAGTGGGGTCGCCTCTCGTACCATGGCACTGATCGCCAGCTCGGGATGGGCTTCGACGTAGTCCTCGACCTGCGAGGCGCCGCTACCGAGCGACAGGACGATCCGCTCGAACCCCTGCTTGCGCAGGTTCTTGACCAGCAGCGCCAGGAATGCCTCCCCCCCCACAGGGGCCAGGCACTTGGGTACTTCTCCGAGCACGCTTTTGATACGGCTACCTAGGCCGCCAGCGAGGACTACACAGGGCGTGGATTCCATGAACGCTCAACCTTTGAAATACATGCGCTCGACGAAACCGCACCAGTAGTGGCCAATGACGATGTGCACTTCCTGGATTCTGGCCGTCTTTGTCGACGGGACCTTTACCTCGTAATCCACAGGAGCGCCTTCGATGCCGGCCGCGCCGCACAGGCCGACCGTCTTCACACCGAGGTCACCGGCGATCTTGAAGGCTTCGATGATGTTCTTCGAGCGGCCGGACGTGGTAATACCGACGAACACGTCGCCGGGCTGAGCCTGCGCCGCGAGCTGACGGGAAAACAGTTTTTCGTAGCCATAGTCGTTACCGATCGCCGTCAGCATTGAGGTGTCCGTCGACAGCGACAGGGATGGTAAGCCAGGACGGTCGAACTCGAAACGGCTGACGAATTCCGCTGCCAGGTGCTGGGCATCGGCCGCGCTGCCGCCATTACCGGCGAAAACGACTTTCTTCCCCGAGCGATACGCTTGCAGCATCAGTTCGCCGACTTGGCAAACCTGGGCTTGGATCGCAGCATCCTCAAGCACGGCCTGCTTTACCGAGATCGAATCACGTACCGATTCCGCAAAAAAATGATTTACATGTTCCATACTGATACTCCGTGTTTTTCAAATTCAAATTCGTAAAATTGGCCGCCGCAGTCGGCGAGCGCCCTGCGCACCGCCCAGCGCGACGTCGGAGGCACGGCGATCACCATGAAACCGCCGCCGCCAGCACCCGACACCTTCAGCCCGGTCGCGCCTGCGTCGTATGCCATTTCGGCAATGGCGTCGATGGCGGAGTTTGAAATACCTGGAGCCATCTTCTTCTTCTCAAGCCACGACGAGCCAAGGACCGAGATCACGCTGTCGAGGTTATTCTTCAGCAGCGCGTTCTTCATCTCGACCGCGGACTTCTTCACGTTGTGCATCGCGTTCAAGGCCGATTCCGCCTTGGACTCGGTAGCCTGGATCTGCGACTCGATGATGCGAGCCGACTCCCGCGAGCGGCCGGTATAGAACAGCAGGAGCTGCGATTCCAGGCGCCTGAGCGTCATGAGATCGATACGCAGCGGATTGACGATAACGTGGTCGTCGGCGCCGAATTCCATGTAGTTGACGCCGCCGAATGCGGCCGAATACTGATCCTGTTTGCCGCCGGCCATGCCGCAATCAATGCGCTCGATTTCATACGCGAGATGTGCGATATCGTATTCGCCGAGCGGAATATCGAAGGCGTGGGCATAGGCCGCGACCATGGCGACGACCAAGGTCGAGGAGGAGCCGACGCCGCTTCCTGGAGGCGCGTCGGAATAAGTGATGAGCTCCACTGCGGGCGCTTCACCATTCAAGTACTCGCGATTAATCCTGTCATACACTGCATGGTGCAAGACTAGGCGACGCTCGGCGCTCGCGGTGTCGCTATTTTCTTCGACATTAAAATCGGCCGCATAAAACCGACTCGGGCCCGAATGATCGAAGATCGCCAATTGGCAATGGGTGTAGAGGCTGATAGTAACGTTAAGGATCGCACCGCCGTGAATGTCGCAGTATGGCGAAACATCAGTACCGCCGCCAGCCAAGCCAAGCCGCAATGGGGCCCGTGCATGGACTTTTTTGATAATTTTCATCGATTTACTTTACAAAGAATCTCAATGCCATAAAACTTTCGGCCAGTCGTTCGGCCCGCATGCGGGAAGGCTGCTGACACAGGCGGTAAACGCCTTCCATTCCGATCTTCTGAATGAATTTCGGAGCGCGTTTGATGTTGCCTGACACGAAGTCAAAGCTGCCGCCCACCGCCATCACGAGTGAAACTCCACGCGATTCGAGCTCGACAAATATATCTTTTATCAAAAGCTCTTGCTTTGGAGCACCGAGACCAAAAAAGATTGCGGTCGGCTTCACCTCGTCGATTACCTCGAACAGGCGTGCAAGCCATTCACGCGACATCGGATAGCCAGAAAACTCCGGCGAGAATCCGAAAACTTCACCACCGTACAGCTCTTTCAAACGCAGCACGGAGCCGGTATTCGAATGCTCGCTGCCGCCGATCAGCAGCAGTCTGCCTTGGTTTCGGGCGACCTCGGAAGAAATACGGTAGACGAGGTCGGAACCGCTCAGTTTCTGGTAGCTCCTGGTGCCTTTGAAAAAGGCGCGAATATTGACCGCCCACTGGAGAATCTGCCCGTCGACGACGCAAGTGCCGACCTTGAGCGCGTGTCTAAAATCGTCGCGCTGGTTGGCCAAGCCCACCAACTGGGCATTGACCGGAAAGATGACCTGCAGCCGTCCGCCCTTGAAAATTTCCGGCAGCGCCGGACTAAGCTCAATTACCGAAAATTTCATTGTTCAACCTCAGTTCCTAGTTTTGCGTTCACCCGCGTGAAAAATTGCGACTGCCAGTCGGAAGCGCTCCTGCTAATTCCGTCCTTGATCCCGCTGAAGGTGGCGCAAATGCAGGCGCCATTCCGGGTTTTCAGATAGCACGCCAACAGCAGCCATGCCGCCGTGACGAGGGGCGAGCCCTTCCTGATTTTCTTCAGATAAAGTATCGCACTCCGCGAATACATGTAATAGAAAAATGGGCTTGCCGCGCCCACGGTCGCCGAGCCTTCGTGGTAAACCTTGCTGTCCGGTGCAACTGCCAATTTGTAGCCGGCGGCCAGCGCCCGCTCCTGCCATTCCGCTTCCTCGAAATAGAGGAAAAAACTCTCTTCCATCAGTCCAATGTCGTCGATGAGCCTCCTGGACACCAGCATGCTGGCCCCCGTCAGGTAAACCAGCTGCCGTCCGAACAGCCAGCCACTCAGACCGCCGCGGCCCGGCAGGAAATTCTTGAAAAGAGCCAGCTGCTTGATCCCGGAAACCCCGCCAGCGCATTGCAGATTGCTGTCCGAGGTATTGAGCAAATAAGATCCGACCAGGCCGACCTCGGGGCGGGCCTTCATCATCGCCACCAGAGGCTGAAGCGCATCGTCCTTCACGATGGTGTCGTTATTGACGATCCAGACCACGTCATAGCCGATGCCCATGCGTTCTGCCCAGCGCAGCGCCTGGTTATTGCCGAATGCATAACCACCATTGGCCGTCGAGTCAATCACGTGAATCCCACCCCGATCCCCAACCGGCGTATCGCGGCAAAGATGGGGATATCGGGCACCGACCTGCTCTTTCAGCTTCTCGAACGATCCATCACCGGAATTGTTGTCGACAATGATGAGGTTATGTCCGGCTGTCAAGACATTGCTGACTAGTGAGTCGACACATGCCAAGGTCCGCTCTGCAGCACGCCAGTTCAGTACAACAATAAGACACTTCAAGATTCAGACCTCGATGTTAACGCGAGCAAGCCGCATACAAAAAACAATGCTGAGCAAAGCATTGAACCCACCATGTTGTTAAACACGCCCATGACTGGCACGAAAAGAAGCAGCATCAAAGCGGTACCGCCCACGCCCCCCTGGATGTTCAAGGCCTTGTGCCGAATGCCCTTGAACAGCAACCCGTAGCAGATATACGCTACCAGCCCTGAATAGCAGAGCAACTCCAGGTAAAAATTATCTATCGCATAAACGTCGCTTTCTCCCGGGATCAACGCATTTTGGGTAAGCCCTAGGCCGACGAAGGTGGCCGATGGGGTTCCCGCGAACTGCTGGTAAATCGCCAGCCATGACGCCATGCGCGTCAGCATGCTCGAACTCTCGGCACTCACCTCCAATTGCCCCGCTGCGGTTTGCGCCAGCATGATCGCTACGACGGCAATGCTCAGGATCGGGCCGAGCAAATAAATCATCGATGACAGCTTAGCCACGCGCCTGGGTGCGGCTTTATGAAGAAACATCCAGACCACCAGGATGACGTAGGCATTCCTGGTGAAGGTCATGCACGCAAGTAAATACAACGTCAGGGACATCCAGCGACTCGGCGGCAGATTGCTGTAATGCCGCAGCGCCATTAGGACGATCACCGCCATGGCGAAATCGAGGCCCGAAAAATAGGCGCCGGATAGGCGCGGCAGCGTCCAGTCACCGAAAGTCGCCGGGGAAGTCGTGGCGAACTTTTCATAAACCGTCGGGTAGGAGTCCCCCAGAATCACGACATCGAGGCCGTTGATGAAAGCGCCCAGCAAGAGCGCCCATCCAGCGACATTCAGCCAATATTCGGTGCGTCGACGGATGACCGACAGATCTCGCTCGGCAATACCGTTCGAAAAAAGACCGCCCGCAAACACGAATAGCACCGGCGAGACAAAATAAATCCATGCGGTGGCAAGATCCGAACTCTCGAAACTGCCCTTGCGATAAACGACCGTGCCAGCGAACAAAAACATCTGGACAGTAAACATCAGAACGGCAAGCAGGACGCTATGTCCAATGCGCAGCGCTCTGGAATAGAAGAGCGATGAACATAGCAGGGCAAGCGCAAAGAAGCTGTTCAATGCGCTGATCGGCAACGCCATGCCGCTTAGCTTGAAAGAGACGAGCCGAACCAGCGGCAGTACATAAAAGCCGCAAGCCAGGAATCTCACTAGTACCAACATGATATCGGTACGCCGATCTGCTGCCATTTCAGTGTCTTGTAGTCCGCAGTCTTTCGCGGTGTTTTTGAATTCGTACCTGCCCGCAGTCGAATCAGGAAGCTCGGGAAACGTCTAAATCTGACCCGAAGTCGCTCGCAAACCGGCCAATGCGGTGTTGATTGCCTTGCCCGCACTCCAGACGCTCTTTATCAGCACGCGTGGAGTCAGGCACATCAGCTTCGCCCAGTGCGGACTGATGGGAGAGGCCAGTGCAAAATCGGCGCCAAGCTGCTTCAGTTCCGGCAGGCTGATGCCGCCAACCGCATGCAGGGCAATCAGTGATTTGAAACCGAACAGTCCCGTATTGAGCCCGTGTGACCGGATTACATGATTCTGTTCTGACTCGGTAAAAAGTCTGGGGAACGATCGCACCAGTGCAGCCCAATCCCTGACAAAAACACGCAATGCGGTCTTGAGCCAGTAACTCTTCTTTTTCCTGTTAAAACAGATCGACGGCTGGCCGAGCCAAGCGCACGACGTGGGGCGAAGCGATGCATATTCGAAAATCAGGCCCAGTTGGGGGAAATTGGTCCACTGGACCCTGCGCTCCTCGGCAACCAGAAGCGATCGCGGGCCGCGACCGTAGACCGTCGCGCCGGACAGCGTCAAATACCACCCGCGGTCGACCAGAAAATCCTTGACATCCTTTCCTTCGATGGCCCGGTCGACCGGATCGTTGGCGTAGGAGTTGATAAAGATGAAGTCATGTCCCTGGTTCGCCCGCGCCAGGACCTCGGTCAGCGCGCCCGGCCTGAGGTAGAGCGAATCGCCCAGATACCAGACATAATCACTGTCGGGCATCGCCAGTGTCGCGAAAAAGTTACGGTCATGCCCTAAGCTTGGGTCGTTACGCCGGTAAAAGATGAACTCATATTCATCTTTCAGTTTCGCAACCATTGACTCGGTTTCAGAGTCTTTGCTGTCATCCGAGATATAGATGGGGATGGAATGCTCGCGGATCTCCGGGAGCATTTCCTTCAAATTCTCGTAGAGAATGGCACTTCTGTTATATGTCGGTATCGCCAGTGCGAGCCGGGAATTAGGATTTCGTAGCATACACCGCTCTAAAATACTTCCTCAGCCCTTCTCCGAGATCAAGCGGCTGATAATTTATAAGGGACTGCAGCTTGGAGATGTCCAGAACGATCTTTGTCGCATCGACCTGTCGCGCCGACTTGTACTCCACATCGGCACGCACGCCTACCAGATCTTCAATCAGGTGGATAATCTGCTTGACCGAGGAGCCTACGCCTGAGCCGACGTTGTAAGTGGCATTCCACGAGTTACGATCCACCAGAGCCGTTACCGCTGCGGCAAGGTCACCGACCCAAACAAAATCGCGGATAACGGAGCCATCTCCCCAGATCTCGATCAACTGACGGTTGACGATCTTGTCAAAAGCGACAGCGATTAGTCCCTGCTTCCTGTTGGGATTCTGATGAGGTCCATAGGGATTGGACGGGCGGACGATTATATACTCTAAACCGGCGGTGCGGGAAACAAATTCAATATACTGCTCAAATAGCATTTTTGAATAACCATAATGACTAATTGGCAGCGGTTGAATCTTTTCCTGACAAGGTCCTTCGACGGCGTCGCCATAGATAGCGCCGCCGGACGAGAAGTATAGATATTTCATCTTTCTAGAAGCGAGGTGGCTCAACAGCTGAAAAGCCGGGAGCATCATGTTCCTGAGTTCCAGATCGAAAGCCGTGTAGTCGCTCGACGGCAACAAGCTCGATGCCAGGTTCGCAACACAATCGATTTCCAGCTCATCCACGAGACGGATGATTGCTGCAGTGTCGCCGATATCGACCTCGTACTTTCCGTTAACGGGAATCGAAAGACGCCGGCTTTCGAAATTGGCGAAAGACTTGTCGAGAAGGTATACGGAATGCCCGGCATTAATCATCGCCTCTGCGAGATTGATGCCCAGAAATCCTGCACCTCCGATCAATAATACTTTCATGGGAAATGGATCTGGTTAGCGGTGTGGAAGAAGACGCGTCAGCGAAAATACGAGACAACGCCAGACAAATACGGCAAGAGCGGACGATCGTTTGATTCGCTCGCCATCGGCTAGCCAATCGCGGTCGATCGCGAGCTTTTGGACCCGTGCCGAAGTCGAAAGCAGAAGAGAATAAAAGCCGGGAACGACGCCCTCCGATATCATCCGGGAGCGCAGTTCGCGCGATTTCGTCACGAACGCACTCCTGGTTTGGGGCACCATTGATTCATTTTGCCGCATCCGGTACAGTCCGACTTTCTCGGAAACGATCGGAATATCGCCTATTGCGGCGACCCAGCGGCACCAGAATTCATAGTCGGCGATAGGAAACCAGGAAGGATCGAAACTACCGACTGACAGCGCCAGGTCCCGCCTCATTACGACGCCAAGAGTACCGCAGAATGGGTTGCCAAAGAAAAATTCGCGGGTTCCCTTGATGCGGGTTTTGCCGGCTCCTTTCGACGGGGCTGCCGTCAGCGCGTGCGCGTCCACGACACGGTCTTTCGGAATCTCTTGAGGACGATTTTCGCGCTGGTCCAGGATAGCGACCTGGAAAGCGAGAATGGGAGCCGGCTCGGCCGCTGGCTGCAGCAGGCGCGAATTGAGCTCCGCCGCGAATGCAGGTAACAGCAGGTCATCATCGTGCAGAATCGTCACGTATTTGCCGCGAGCCAGATTGATTCCCTGGTTCCAGTTCCCGAACATGCCGACATTCTCGATATTCTTGTAATAGACGAACGAGTGGTCGCGGAACCGCGATATCTCCTGCAATGCGAGGGCGTCGTTCGATGGATCGTTATCGACCACCAGCACTTCTACCGAAAAATCGAAATGGAGCGCAAAAACAGACTCCAGCGTTTCTGCAAGCAGATCGAAACGCTTGTAAGTCGGGATGGCGATCGACAGCAGTGGCACCGTGTCGCGCACCGAAGTATCCATCAAGATCCGGCTACCGGCTCTTGCAGTTCCTCGTAAATCCATTTGATTCATGTGCATAATGATTTATCCGACCCGGAAACGCTGCGTTATTACACGTAACGCGAAACAATTCGCTTCGCTCCCAGAACCAATATATTCGAAAGGCTGACCTCAAGATGCTTCACTGCTTCCAACGGCCATTTCCAGTTGTTATAGGCCAGTTGCACCGCGCCTTGTGCGATTACGATTCCCGCGATGCCGAATGGCTTGATTAATAACAAGGTCAACAAGGTGACCCCAATGCCCGAAAAGATCGCCGCGCCGACGAACGGCACCTTGTTCAGCGTGGTCAAGTAGCTCGCTGCAATGCTGTGATTCATTTCGAGCAGCATGACGATTCCCAGCATCAAGCAAAGCGGCCAAGGCAGCAAATGGTTGCGGCTCCCGATTAAGGTGAGCAGGCCGTCACCTGCAACCACGACAAAGGTCAATCCGAGCAGGAAGAAAACCCAGCTCATCAGGAAGGTTTCGCCAAGTACCTCGGCAGCGGCTTTCCGGTTATAAGACGCCTGCAGGCTGGCTAAATGCGGAAGCTGCAGCTGGCATACCACGCTCGCCATTCCGGACAACGCCATCAGCACGGTAACGGTGATGCCGTAACTTCCGGAGGCCGCCAATCCGACGAAACTCGCGGCGATAAGTACGTTACCTCGCTGTATCAGGAAAGCACCGATCTGGACCACGCCCAGGCGACCGGCGTTGTGCCAGAGTGTACGCAGGATTTCGCGTTTGCCTTCCGCCGTGATTTCAGTATTCCGCATCCGTTCGATCAAGGCGTCCTTGGTGAAATAGTGGTGAGCGGTGGCTCTTCCGACCGCGGCCGACAACAATGACGCGATCCCAAGGCCGAACAAGCCATAGCCCATCAGAAGTGCACTCACGCTAAACAACACCAGCGAACCACGGGTGAATACAGTGACTTTGCTCCATTGCGTGACGTCGCCGCGCCCCTGCAAGAAGCCGTTGATATAGGCAAAATAAAAATTGATGATCGAGCCAAGGGAGAACATTCCCCAAGCCAGAAGGGAGTGGGCAGCATCCTGATTCGGCGTCAATAAGGTCTTGATATACAGGCTTCCCAGAAGCAGCATGAAGACGCCCGCGAGGCCGGCAACCGCGCGGTACACGGTGCGTGCAGCCTCCAGCAAGCTGGCAAGCAGGACGACGTTAGTTCCCGATTCTTGGTTGGCGCGCGCCGGCAGCCCTGTTTTCGCCAGTTGCTGCGCGCCCGAGTACACATAGGCAGCATTGCGCGCGAACGTTGGCTGGAAGCCAAGTTCCAGCAATTGCGCCAGGCCGGCAAGCGCCGTAAAGACGAACCAGAGACCGAGATCTTCAGGAGAAAGGTAGCGCGCGCTTATCGGCAGCAGCAGCAGACCGCCGCCGAGATTCAGAGCTTGAGCGACATACCCCCATATCATGTCGCCCTGTGTTATTTGCCTGCCCATGACTCAAGCGTTATCTGCCGTTACCGGGCGCGTTTGAAGAATGCCGGTTTCAAACGGGATCTGCGGCTTCCACCCGGGAACGGGAGAAAAACCGGTCCATGTCGTCATGACTTCACGCGGACGGTAAGGACGTCCTCCCCAGAGGATTGGCACCTGCGTGCCCGTCGCCTGCTCGAAGGCCGCGACCAAGTCGCGCAAGCGTTGGGGCTGGCCGGACGACACGCCATAGTGAACGTTCCCCCCATCGCGCCCGCGCAACTGCGCCGCAGCCAACATGAAGGCCTCGACGACGTCATCGATATGCACGAGGTCGATCAATTGCTCCCCCTGCGACATGGCCAGGGGTTCGCGCGCGGTCGAGGTTTTCCACAGCAGCGCGATCAGCTTCGAGCGCCAGTCGTAGGGGCCATACGTATCGAACAGCACCAGAGTCGTGGCAACCAGGCCGTGGGCCTCGACGTAGTAGGCCAGCAGGCATTCGAATGCCTGCTTGGTCGCCGCGTATAGGTTGACGGGGTTGTACTCGTGGTTTTCGTAGTGCTGCCATGAGGTGCCGGTATTCACCAGATGACGCACGCCATTGCGTGCCATGGCCTCCACGAGCTGAGTCGAGAACAGGACGTTGGAACGCACCAGGAGCTCGACATCCGCCACAGTGTGCTGCGCCAGGAAAAGCGATGCCAAGTGAAAAACGACTGTCGGCGCTGCCGCATTGACGATGGCCACCATGTCTTCGGTGCTGCCGTCGTGCTCGTGGCAGACGACTGTTTCCTGTGCCGGGCCAAGCACTTTAGTATCGCTGCCCGGCCGGATGATGAGGTGCACATTCCAGCCATCTGCAACCAGGCGGCGAACCAGCATGGCGCCGACATAGCCGGTGCCGCCCGTCACCAGTGCACGTTTCGCGTCGCGTTCATTCATAGGTAAAGGGGCTTTCAAACTCGGAAAACGGATTGAAACGCGCATCGCGTTCCGACAGGATTGGCGTGTCGGTCGGCCAGTCCACATTCACCGACGACCAGAGTATGCCGGAATCGTTTTCCGGCGAATACACTGTGCTCACTTTGTAGACGAGCGTCGCCGTCTCGCTGACGGCACAAAATCCGTGCGCAAGTCCCTTCGGGATATACAGATAATTGCCCGCCTCCGCGCTGAGAGTGAACGTCGCCGCTTGCCCGTAGGTTGGCGAACCGACCCGCAGGTCAAGGACGACGTCGAATACTTCGCCCTGCACGCAGTAGACCATCTTGACGTGGTCCGCAGGCGGCGTCTGGAAGTGCATCCCTCGGATAACGTCTTTGCGCGAGTGCGAATAGTACTCTTCGGTAAACTCGGTCGTCAGGCCCAGTTCGCGAAAGGCATCTGCGTGAAATACCTTCACAAAACTACCGCGCGCATCGTGCATGACGCGCGGCAGCACCTCATGGCATCCTGGGATGAATGAAGGTTTGAGCGTGAACATCAGAAATTCAGACCGAAGAACTCTTCGAGCTTGGCAACGATGTAATCCAGGTGCGCGGTGGTCAAGCCCGGGAACGTACCCAGCCAGAAGGTCTGGTTCATCACGACGTCGGTGTTCGTGAGCTCACCGCTGACGCGATAATTGCGTCCGATCATGTAAGGCTGGCGAATCAAGTTGCCGGCGAAGAGCAGACGCGTCGCGATCTTGTTTTGTTCCAGGTAATTCAGTAGGTCAACACGCTTGACGCCGGCGGTTTCCTTCAGGACGACCGGGAAACCGAACCAGGACGGATCGGAATTCGGCGTCGCTTCCGGCAGGTGTAGGAACTGTTCGCACGATTGCATGCGCTCCTTCAGGTAATTGAAGTTTGCCTTGCGCGTAGCGATGAACTCGTCGACGCGGTCGAGCTGGGCTAGCGCGCACGCCGCCTGCATATCGGTGATCTTCAGGTTGTAACCGAGGTGGCTGTAAGTGTACTTGTGGTCGTAGCCTTCCGGCAGGTCGCCCAGCTTCCAGCAGAATCGCTTGTCGCAGGTATTGTCCTTCCCCGGCGGGCAATAGCAGTCGCGGCCCCAATCGCGGAACGATTCGGCGATCAACTTTAGTTCCGAGTTGTTGGTGAATACGGCACCGCCCTCGCCCATGGTAATGTGGTGGGCGGGGTAGAAGCTTAGCGTAGCGATATCGCCAAAGGTGCCGACGAGTTGGCCGTTGTAGGTCGCGCCGAGCGCATCGCAGCAGTCCTCGATCAGCCAAAGATTGTATTTCTTGCAGATTGCCGTGACGACGTCGAGGTTGAACGGATTGCCCAGCGAGTGCGCCAGCATGATGGCCTTGGTCTTGGGCGAGATCGCCGCTTCGATTTTGCTTGCATCGATGTTATGGGTCGCGAGGTCCACGTCAACGAACACCGGCACCGCGCCGAACTGGAGGATCGGGTTAACCGTAGTCGGGAAGCCTGCTGCGACCCCGATCACTTCGTCGCCCGGCTTGATGGCGCGCTCGCCCAGCTTCGAGGAGGTGAGGGTCGAGAAGGCGACGAGGTTGGCCGACGATCCGGAATTGACAGTAATCAGGTGTTTGACGCCGAGGTATTTCGCGAGTCGCTCTTCAAACATGGCGTTGAAGCGACCGGTGGTGAGCCAGCCGTCCAGGCTGGCTTCGACCATGTTCTGGAGCTCAGCGGCGCCGATCACTTTGCCGGATACCGGCACTGGCGTTCGTCCGGGAACGAAAGCCTGTGGGGCATAGACGATGTCCGCATACTGCTGCACCAGATCGGCGATCTCCTTGCGAATCGCGTTCGGAGATTTCGGCATAAATTGAATGTTCGAGGTAGTCATATTTTTTAAGCAGGCAAACTAGCGTTTTGATATTGTGAAATTTGTTGAAGGCACTTAGCTCGGATGTCAGCCTTGTCGAGCCATGCATGGTGCCATTCGACGATGTGTCCAAGTGCGGTCGCGAGATGCCAGCGCGGCTGCCATCCCAGCTTCGCTCTTGCCTTGGAAATATCCAGCTTCAGGTAGTGGGCTTCGTGGGGATGCTGACCTTCGTCCAACTGCCATGCGGCCTCGCCGCCCCAGCTGCGGACCATATGCTCCACGATCCACTGGACGGGCCGCGCATCGTCGTCGTGCGGACCGAAATTCCAGCCGTCGGCGAAAGCCTGGCCTTCCTGATACAGGCGCTCGGCGAGCGCAAGATAGCCGGCCAAGGGTTCGAGAACGTGCTGCCATGGCCGCGTGGAATGCGGATTACGGATGATCACTGGCTCGCTCTTCTCGAACGCACGCAGGATATCCGGGACCAGACGGTTCGCGGCCCAATCGCCGCCACCGATGACATTGCCGGCGCGCGCGGAAGCCAGCGCGATATCGGATTGCTGGAAGAAGGAACGGCGATAAGCGCTGGTGACCAGTTCCGAGCACCCTTTGCTATTGCTGTAGGGGTCATAGCCACCCATGGGTTCATCCTCACGGTAGCCCCACAGCCATTCCTTGTTCTCGTAACACTTGTCCGTCGTGACATTGACAATCGCGCGTGCGCTGCCGACCTGACGAGCGGCCTCGAGCACGTGCACTGTCCCCATGACGTTGGTCGCATAGGTCTCGACAGGGTGCTGGTAGGAGTAACGCACCAAGGGCTGGGCGGCCATGTGGATAATGATCTCCGGCTTGCAGTCTTCCATCGCGGACAGCACCGTCGCGTAATCGCGGATGTCGCCGATAATGCTGGTCATCCCGATAACGACGTTCGCTTCCTCGAACAGGGCCGGTGAAGTCGGCGCCGCAAGCGCCAAGCCATGAAGCTCAGCTCCCATCGACTGCAGCCACAGGCTAAGCCAGCTGCCCTTGAAGCCGGTATGCCCGGTCAGGAGAACGCGTTTGCCGTGCCAAAAATCAGGATTGACGCTCATGATCAGTCCCACTTCTTCCAAGGTGCTTTTCCGCTCGTCCACAGGCCTTCCAGGTGAATCTTGTCGCGCAAGGTGTCCATCGGCTGCCAGAATCCATGGTGTTCGTAGGCCATCAGCTGGCCCATTTCCGCCAGATCCGACAAGGGCTCCTGCTCCCAGATCGTGGCATCGCCCTTCTTGATGAACTCAAGGACTTTCGGGGAAAGCACAAAAAATCCGCCGTTGATCATGGCGCCATCGCCCTTCGGTTTCTCCTTGAAACTCTTGACCTGCGATTCCACAATATCCAGCGCGCCGAAGCGGCCGGGTGGATACGTGGCGGTCAGGGTCGCCCACTTCTTGTGCTTCCGATGGAACTCGATGGTCGCGCTGATATCGATGTCCCCGACGCCGTCGCCATAGGTAAAGCAGAACGCTTCCTCGTTCTTCAGGTAGTCGCCCACGCGCGCCAGTCGGCCGCCGGTCATCGACTCGTCGCCGGTGTCCACCAGCGTCACTCTCCAGGACTCGGCGCGCTTTTCGCGCACGTGCATCTCATTCGCCTGCATATCGAAGGTCACGTCGGACATGTGGAGGAAATAGTTCGCGAAGTATTCCTTGATAACGTAACCCTTGTAGCCACAGCAGATGATGAAATCGTGGATGCCGTGATGCGAGTACATCTTCATGATGTGCCAGAGAATCGGCTTGCCGCCGATTTCCACCATAGGCTTGGGCCGGGTGGAGGTCTCTTCACTCAAGCGCGTACCAAGTCCCCCTGCGAGAATGACTGCTTTCATATAAATATCCTAATTTGCTGAATTGGGCGCTGAACAAACAAATGCGTCGGAATAAAATCTATTGGCGGGCAAGCCGGCGCTTGCCACGCGGTCCTGGGCGCTACGGATCATGGCGTCCGACCCGCAGGCATACACCGACGCGTTGGTCAGGTCGGGCTGCAAGCCGAGCAGCACGTCCTGCACGTAGCCCCTCTTTCCGGTCCAGCCATGATCGGCGCGCGAGAGCACTGGCACGTAACGGTGATCGCCGCTCATCGCCTCGATGTCGATGTACAGGTCGGTCGGCACGCGTCCACCCCACAGCACCGTCACCGACTTCGGGCGCTGCTCCGATGCGAGTCCGGGTATCGTCTCGAGTATTGCCTTTACAGGTGCAATGCCCGTGCCCGTGGCCAAAAAGACCAGGTCAAGACCCGCCGTCTGGCGCAGGAAGAACGTACCTAGCGGACCGTTCAGTCGAATCAGGTCGTTGACCTTGGCCTGGCCGAACCAGTAAGCACTCATGGAGCCGCCTTCGACAGCACGGATGTGTAGTTCGAGCGTCTTGCTACCCGCGTCCGCGCTAGCGAGCGAATAACTGCGACGCAGGCCTTCAGGACCGATAACGTCGATGTACTGGCCCGGCAGGAAATTGAACTCGGCCGTAGGCGGCATGCGCAGGATGACGCGCAGAACATCCGGCGCCAGTTTTTCGAGGCTGCTGATACGGCATGGGAGGGTTTTCACCACAGGCAGCTCGATACCGCCCAGGTCCTCGGACTCGAGCACCACGTCGGCACTCGCCGAACGCACGCAACTCAGAATCCAGCCTTGGGCCCTTTCCTCTGCGGACAGTCCGATTTCGGCTTGCAGTGCAGTCGTTTCACCCTCGAGTACCTTGCATTTGCAGGTACTGCAGCGGCCCGATTTGCAGCTGTAGGGCATGAATACGTTGGCTTTTGCAGCGGCATCCAGGATTGAAGCGCCGGGCTGGACCTCGAAACGGGTTCCGGAACTTAGAATGATTTCCGCCATGGTTCACTTCCTTGCTAATAAGGACTTGAACTCGTGCCACTGGGCGCGCCCTTCCTCGGATTTCAGGAAGTTCCGCCGGGCCCGGGACATGAAGGCGGACAGGACAGCAAGCAACAAACCGGCGATTGTGGCCAGCGCGACAATAAGCACGCGGCGCGGCTTGGCTTTGCGCTCCGGTTCCGCCGCCGGGTCGAGCACTTGAATGATAGAAGGGTCCTTGGCCTCATCCAACCGTGCTACTTCATACTGCTTGGCTAAAAGTTCGTAGAGCATCTGGTAGTACTTCACATCGCGCAGCAGTTTGGCGTTCTGGAAGCCGCTCTGCCCCCCGGCGGAGGGCGACTGGTTATCACCACCTTCAGCGCCGCGGCCGTTTTCCAGCTTTGCCAGCTCGCCACGCAAGCTGGCCAGTTCCTCCGATACCTGCTTGTATTGAGGATTATCGCGGGTCACGAAAGCCGCCATGGAATTCAGCTGGATTTCCTTAACTGATGCCTGCGCACGCAAACGCGCGACGGTCTCGAGCATCGCACGGCTTTCCGTGTCCACGCTGATGACTCCGCGGCGATCCAGGGCGCCCTTCAACTCGCCTTCGACTGAGGCCAGGTTGTCTTTCGCCTTCTCAAGCTGCTGCTCGTAAAACATCCTGCGCTGACTAGCTTCAGTGACTGCAAGCACTTTGTTCAATTGGGTGAGTTCATTGACATAGGCATTCGCCAGCGGAGCGACCAACTGCTTGTTTTTGTCCTCGACCTGGATACTGATCAGGCCGTCCTTACCGGCACTGATCGTTGTGTTTTTCTCCAGCCGGATACGGGCCGCATCAAGTGAATCGGTGTCGTAGACTTTTTTCAGGTTGAATTTGGCAATCAGCCGGTCAGCGACAGTCCGGCTCTTCAGCATGCCAACGTACAGGTCGTTAGAGTTCTTTATTCCCATACCGGCTGCAAAACCTGCAGCACCGCCGAGCTGTGACAGCAAGGCAGTCGTACTCGACTGGCTTTGTTGCGGCGGCAAAAGCTTGGTTGTCGCTTCATAGACATTGGGCAATGCCATGCTGCCCCCAGCGGAGATGACAGCCGCTGTAAAAGGCACTACCAAGAGCCGCTTTTTGTACTCTGCCAAAAAGATCAGCATCTCGAACAGACCGATGTTGCCATCGACCTTGCTCGACTGCTCGTGTGCAGTCATCTGCAATTGATTCATACTGTCAGGCCACTTCCCGCTTCGAAAACATTGTGATGATCATTCTTTCAACGTCTTGATCGCCGCAGCGCCGAGACCGAAGTTGGCGAAAATCTGCGCCCACTCACGCGTGCCTTTCAAGAACTTTGTCCACTTGGTCTCTCGGTCAAACTTTTCAGGAACGACCACGCTGTCACCTGGCATAACCTCCATCCCGCCGATACTGCCGAACAGCCAGCTCCCCGTATCGCGCGAGACCACGCTGCCATCAGCACGAATAACGAACGCCTGGTCAACGTCTGCGTCTAAAGTCACGCCAGCTACGTTCAAGTAGTCCTTGACGCGAGTGTTTGGCCTCCAGAGTGACGAAGATTCGACATTGACCGCTCCGAACACATGGACAAAGGCTGGCATTGCAGGGACGACGAGACGATCGCCGTTCTCCAGCTTTAATTGCGGCAGCCGAGCGAACGAACGTTCCTTCGGGTCCAGGTTGAATGCAATCCGCCCGGTCGGCTTCAACTGACGGAACCGCGCGATCTTTTGCCGGGCTAGCTCGGCTTGCGCTTGCTGCTGAGCTGCAAGCACCTGTGGGTTGACCGAAGCCAGAGCCTGCTGATTAGCGACACTCAAGCTCTGTTCTCTATTGAGCTGAGCCTCCAGACGGCGCGCAGCTTTTTCAAGGTTAATTTCCTGTTCCTTACGGACCGTTTCGCGATGGAATGCGGTCCCGAACAAATATGCATTAGCAGTCGGGCCACCCGCCTTTGCCAGCAGGCTTTGCAGCGTTTCACCGGCGCTCATCTGGTACACACCGGGAACCTTGACTTCGCCTTCAACGCGAACCAGCACACGTCGTTTGTCCATCGGAACCGCGACATCCTGTTGCGAGAAGATTGTCACGGTGTCGCCTGGTTGGAGCTCCACGTTGTCGGCACTGCCGGGGTTGGCAAACACGTTACCCAGGTTGAATGGAACCAGGGTGACCGAGATATCCCTGCGGTTGATGCGTTCGACGACCGCGTAATCCCAGTTCACTTCGTCCAGCAGATCGCCAACGCGCGCGGCGATCGTGTCAGCGTGCTCGTTCGTCACCTGCTCGTCGTGTCCAATGGCGATGACTTGGTTCTGGCGTTTCACCGAAGCGCGGGTGATCAAGTAATCACGGCTTGGGATCAGGTCGCTCACGCGCATGCCTGGTTTGAACGGGGCACGGACCGGCTGGTCCACATTACCGCGCAAGATGACCGCGTTCGAGAACTCCGGCGTGATAGAAGTAATGTTCAGCACGTCGCCGTCTTTCAACGGACGCTTCAGGCTGGCAGTGTCGAGCGCAAATTGCTCGACGCTGCGCGGGCGGTTCTTGTTTGGATCGATGCGTTCAAGGAAAGCGCGGCGCGGATCGGCCACCACCGGCATGCCGCCGGCAAAGTCGAGCATCGATTCGATCGTGTCACTGCCGGTCTTGAGTTCGTACACCGCTGGGCTGTTCACCTTGCCCACCAGCGCCACATAGCCAGCGGCCGCCGGGATATAGATAGAGTCACCGTCCTGCAGCTTGACGTCGGCCGACTTGTCGCCTTTGGCGATAAAGGCATACAGGTCGAGCTCAGTGACCACGCGACCGGCGCGCTTTACCTGGACGCGGCGCATACTGCCGTTTGCGTTTGGACCGCCACTGGCGAACAGCGCGGTCACCAGCGTCGACAGGCTGGACACGGTATAGGTACCAGGACGGCTCGCTTGGCCAACCACGTATACAGTAATCGCGCGCAGCTGACCGAAGTTCACGCTGATAGTCACGCCCTTGTATAGCTTGGCGACCGCGTTGCGGATGATATCGTCAGCATCACCTGCCTTCGCGCCAGCCAGCACCACCGAACCGATCGTTGGGATCGTGATCGTACCGTTGCGGTCAATAGTGGCGCGGAAATCGATGTCGATCGTACCCCAACCACGGATCAGGAGCTCATCACCCGGGCCGAGCACATACTCCGACGGTACCGGGGAGTTCAGGATTGGAGCAAAGGTCGACGGGGCATTCGCGAAGAAGTTGGCGCCGAAGATCGGGAGATCCTGGCCAACACTGTCGAAGATGAATTTTTGAAATTCGGTCTGAAACTCGGCCTGCTCCACAAATGCGGCGCCCGTCGCAACCGGTGCCTGTCCGGCACGGACCTGGGCGTTGCGTGCAGGTAGCGCTCCAGCGAAGCCTGAGGTCTGACGCGACTGTGCTGCTGCAGCCGAAGCATCGGCTGCAGACGCCGTTGCAGGGGTGGCATTAGTGATCGACACCCGGCGCGGCGCGGTCGGCGTCGCGGCCGATGCCGCCGTGTTATTCAGCTCCTGCCCAAACATCTCGTCGGCACGTGCCGGCGATTCTTGAGCAGACGCAATAGTCGACACAGCGCCGATAGCCAGCGTCACTGCGCGAAGCAAAAACTTGGACATGTGATACTCGGGAAAGAGAGATGGTAGCAGTCGGATAACCTAGGATTATATCCCGTCCCGACGGCACCGTGAACAGCAAGAAATTACCAACGCAAATAAAATCTCCGCAGTACAACACTTGTTTGCCCATGACAGACAGATTTGGAGCTGTACGATATTGATCAAGCAAGAGTGGTACAGAGATTGATTCAACTCAATTAACTTCTTTGTTACATTGCGTGAAAATCTTACAAATCAGGATTCATCCATAATATATGGTTATATACTGATCGTTACGGAATTGAAGCCCCATCCATGGGGGCTGTTGCGGATTCAGGGAAAGTACTCGGCGTCTTCGAAACGCACGCCCTGCTCGTCCTTGGCGGAGAGCCGCGGACTGCCGAGAAGGGGCCGTGCGATGCCCAAGGCTCGATCATTCCAGACGACGCAGCGCTCTTGTCCGGGGGCGTAGTATTCGGTCAGCTTGTAGACGACATCGGCTGATTCCGACAGCACAAGAAAACCATGGGCAAACCCCTCCGGCACCAACAGCTGCGCCTTGTTGTCTGCACTCGGGAATTCACCCACCCATTGCTCGAACCTGGGCGACGACCGCCGCGGGTCCATGGCCACGTCGAACACCCTACCCGCCACGACCCACACCAGCTTCCCCTGCGTCTGCCGCACCTGGTAGTGAAGTCCACGCAAGACGTTGCGGACCGAAGTCGAATGGTTGTCCTGCACGAAGCTGACCTTGCGGCCAACGGCCTCCTCGAAACGGGCTTGGTGAAAGCTCTCGTACACCATGCCGCGTTCATCGGCGAACACGCGCGGCGTAATCCGCAGGACGTCGGGAATGGACAAGCGCACGATTTCCATTCAAACACCTGCTCGTTAACGATCCGCATCAGGTACTGTCCGTAACCATTGTTCTGCATCGGCGCCGCCAGTTCCGCGAGCTGCGCGGCGCTAATCCAACCCATGCGGTAAGCAATCTCCTCCGGAGAGGCCACTTTCAGGCCCTAACAGCGCTCAATGGTAGCGATGAAGTAGCTGCCGTCGAACAGCGACTCGTGGGTGCCGGTATCGAGCCAGGCATAGCCGCGGCGCAGGATCTCAACCTGCAATCGGCCGAGTGCCATGTAAGTGCGGTTCATGTTCGTGATCTCGAGTTCGCCGCGCGACGAGGGCTTGAGCGAACGGGCGATCTCGGTCGCTTTGCCATCGTAGAAATACAGGCCCGTGACTTCATAGTTCGAGCGCGGTACGCGCGGCTTCTCTTCCACGTTGACGACGCGGCCTTCGGCATCGAACTCCACCACGCTATAGCGCTCCGGCTAACCCGAATTATGGCGCGTTTGCGCCTGCGACGGGGAGTCAGAGCCCGCGCTGGATCAAAGAAGAGTCGGGCTCGCCGATCACATCGCCAGATAGCGGATCGGACCGCTTGGTCCGGCGCCGGCGCGCATACCATGCCGACACCACGAAGGCATACACCGACAGGTACAGCAGGAAGCTGGCCAGCACGCCCTGCAACAGCGCTTCCGGCACGCCCGCGAAGCGTACCGCCATCATGGCCGGCACCAACGCCACCACCCAGCAGACCGGCGACACGCAGGCATTGCGCAGTGGCGCAGGCAGCGCGTGCAGGAAGCGCGCCACGATCGCGGTCTTGACCAGGCTGTGCAGGTGCCAGCTGTCCGGGTGCCCCGGATGGCGGCGGCACCACAGGCGGCGCACGATGGTGAACACGGTCTCGAACACCGGGTAGCCGCAAGCCAGCAGCGGCGCCCAGGGCGACACCAGCGGGTTGCGGTAGATGAGCATCACCGACAGCCAGGCGAGCAGGAAGCCGAGCAGGTAGGCGCCGCCGTCGCCGAGGAACAGCTTACCAAAGGGGAAATTCACAACGAAGAAGCCGGCGGTCACGGCGCATACCAGGAAGCACAGCTGGGCCAGGTGAGCATCGCCGGCGTCCTGGGCGATGATGCCAAGCGCAGCCATGCCGATCAGCACGGTGCCGCTCGCCAGTCCGTTGAAGCCGTCGATGATGTTGACTGCATTGGCCACACCGCCCACTGCGAAAGCGGTGAACAGGACCGAGGCTGGCAGCCAGGTCAGCATCATGTCGAGTGGAGCAATGCCGATGTGCAGCAGGGTGACGCCGGTCAGGCCCCAGCAGCACACGCCGCTGGCAATGGTGGCGAACAGGCGCGCGCGCACCGAAACGTTACGGGTCAGGTCTTCGGCCAGGCCGAATACGAAGGCCGGCATGGACGCTACAAGCACCGGCAGCAGCAGCTCCTGCTGTGCCTCGGGCAGCATGCCGAGCGCCAGCCACAGGCCAAGCATGATGGCGGCGCCACCGATACGGGGCGTCGGGGTGAGGTGGAATTTCTGCACACCGTGCGTCACGTCGAGCGAATAGCGCCCGTGCCAGCGCTTCGTCAGGACGAGCAGCAGGGAACAGGCAAGCGACACCGCAAAACCAAGCTCGAGGCCGGTAAATGGGAAATTAATCAGACTCATAAAACCACTTTGTCAACTCGTCAATTCTATCGCATTTCCATTTCGCTAATGGATGAACGTGTTACAGAGTGTGACCCAGCTGGCATCTGCAAACCATTGATCGGCCAGCAGAATTCACGATTCTAGGAAGCTTGATATCTCACAATCAACCGGTTAGAAACTTCTACTAATATTCCCGACAATTTATGACATCATTACTTGCGGCAATTATTCTTCTGAATGACTTTTGCAATCGGGAGTCCCGATGGTCCTCACCCGGTACCGCGCCGCATTCGCCCTTCCCCAACTGCCTTCGATCCTTCTTCTGCTTTTCCTATTCGCCGTGCCGGCCATGCCGGCGAACGGCCAGTCCAGTGAACTGGCCGAGCTACGCGCCCGCCAGCTCGAGGCCGAAGCCCGCCAGGCCTTGGCCGAAGCCGAGCGCGCCGAGCTGCTGGCGTGCCTGCCGCCGGCCCAGTCCAAGCCCCTCGCCGGCAGTATCGAGACCCGCCAGTTCGGCGCCGCCGGCCTGGTACGCGCCTTCGACCTGGCGCGCGAACTCGCAACGAGCCTGTGCGCCCGCCTGCCCGCCGGGCGCACCGCCGCCCTCTACGATCCGGCCACGAGCCAGGGCATGCTTGCGGCGCGCACCGTGGACAGCGCCCTCGCCCGCCTCTCCAGCGACATGGCCGAGCGCAACAAGGTCTTGCAGCGCTACCTCGACACCCAGCGCCCGCCCGGCGCCAATGCGGCGGCGCTGCCGCTGGCGGTCCTCACCGTGGTCCCGGCCACGGTGCGCGCCGGCGCCGACATTGCCGCCCTGCTGCGCAGCGACGTGAGCGCTTCCGGGATCGGCTACGGCGAAGGCGCGCGCAGCCTATTCGCCAGTGCCCTGGCACAGGCCTGCCCCGAGCGCATCAGCGGACTCGGCGCCGGCTACCTGGGTGAACTCGACTGGGTGCGCTACGAAAAACTGCTGGGGCGGCTGCAGGCCCTCGCCGTCCACCGCGCCGCCTACGCCCAGCGCATCGCCGAACTGCAGGCGCTGCTCGATGCCGCCAAGGGCGAGCAGAAGAAGGACATGGCGGCGGTGGCCCAGGCGGCGCTGGCGCAGCTGAAGGTGGTGGACGCGTTCGTGGACTCGCTCAAGGCCGGCGAAGCCAGCGACAGGAGCCCGCTGTTCAATGCCGCGCGCTACCTCGGCTACAGCGAGCGCACGGCGGGCAGCCTGGTGCTCGATGCCGACCTGCGGCTGGAAGGCATGAGCATCGTGAAGCAAAACCTGTTCAGCGGCCAGCACCTGCGCCTGTCGGGCGTGGCCTTCCTCTGGTACCGGCTGCACGAGCCGGACGGGCGGCTGCTGGCGGCGGAGGTGCTGCGGCGGATCAGCAGGCCGGTGGAGGTGGACTTGCGTGGCGAGGGTGCGCCGGATTCGTTCTGGTCCGTAGGGTGGGCGGCTTCGCCGCCCACGCGGTGATCGCTATCGGCTCCGCTTTCGCACCGGATGATCTTGCTGCCAGCTATCACCGCGTGGGCGTTTGTAATTCCGGGCATTGCCCGAAATTACCCCGCCCACCCTACGAGCGCTCCAGCCGCTTGACCGTCTGCTCGATCGCCCCGAAGATCGACTTTCCCTTCTCATCCAGCATTTCGATCCGGATGGTGTCGCCGAAGCGCATGAACGGCGTGCTGGCCGCGCCGTCGGCGATCATTTCCAGGCAGCGCTTTTCGGCAATGCAGGAATAGCCCTTCGCCGCATCCTTGTTCGACACCGTGCCCGAGCCGATGATGCTGCCGGCGCGGACGTTGCGGCTCTTGGCTAGGTGCGCGATCAGCTGCGGGAAGTTGAACACCATGTCGATGCCGGCATCCGGCTGCCCGACCAGCCTGCCGTTCCAGCTTGATCTCAGCGGCAGGTGGACCTTGCCGCCGCGCCAGGCTTCGCCCAGCTCGTCGGGCGTCACCGCCACCGGAGAAAAAACGGTCGCCGGCTTCGACTGCAGGAAGCCGAAGCCCTTGGCCAGTTCGTCGGGAATCAGGTTGCGCAGCGAGACGTCGTTGGCCAGCATCAGCAGGCGGATCTGGCCGTGCGCCTCGTCCGGCGTGGCGCCCATGGGCACGTCGCCGGTGACCGCTGCCACCTCGGCCTCGAAATCGATGCCCCACTCTTCGTGCGCCAGCACGATGTCGTCCATCGGACCCAGAAAATCGTCGCTGCCGCCCTGGTACATGAGCGGGTCTTCCCAGAACGAGGCCGGCATCTCGGCATGGCGGGCCTTGCGCACCAGCTCGACGTGGTTGACGTAGGCCGAGCCGTCGGCCCACTGGTAGGCGCGCGGCAGCGGCGCCATGCAGGCGGCCGGGTCGAAGTCGAAGGGCCGGCGGGCGTGACCTTCGTTCAGCTGCAGCGACAGCTCGGCCAGCTGGGGCGCGATGAAGGCCCAGTCGTCGAGCGCGGCCTGCAGGGTGGGCGCGATGCCGTCGGCGACGTGGGCGGTCTTCAGGTCGCGCGAGACGACGATCAGCATGCCGTCGCGGCTGCCGTCCTTGAGCGTGGCGAGTTTCATGAATAGCGGACTCTATTGTGAACCCGCTATTCTAATTGAGCTGTAGGGTGGGCGGGTCCTCCCGCCCACGCGGTACCGGCGGCGAGATCGTCGCGTGCGATGTTTCACGCGATAACGATCACCGCGTGGGCGGAATCCGCCCACCCTACGTGATCAATACTGCACGACAACGCCGGCGCCGATGGTGCGCTGGAAGTAGTTGTAGTCGATCAGGCTTTGGCCATAGCCCGAGAACCAGTGCACGTAGCCCTTGAGCGGACCGGCCAGCGGGAAGGCCCAGCCGAGCTGGGTCGCGCCCTTGCTGGTCGATAGGTTACGGCGCAGCATGGCCGAGAACTCGTGGCCGTCCATGCGATAGGTGCCCGTGAGTTCGGCGCGGCCCATGTAGTCGACGATGTCGGGGTTGTTGTCGTCCTCGAGCGGCTCGTTGAGGCGCTTCCACACGCGCGCCGTCATGGACAGGCGGCCGCGCTCCAGGCCGACCTCGGCATAGACACGGTTCCAGCTGCGCGACAGGGTCGAGGCCTGGCCGTTCGACTGGTGGTTCAGGCCCAGGTTCAGGTACTTCAGGTTGGCGCCGAAGGCGCTGACGTTCAGCGGGGCCACCAGCATGACCTCGGGCTGGTAGTTGGTCTCGCGGAAGGGGCTGGAGGCTTCGCGGTTCCCGGCCTGCCAGAAGCTGTTCTGGGTGTAGCCGAACCACACGTCGACCGGCAGCGCGAAGGCCGTCTCGACGGCCTTCATCTTGAAGCCGAGCTGGTACGAGAGCTCGGCGTGGGAAAGATCGTCCGAGTAACCGACGCGCCGGAAGGGCCGGTATGGCGCCTCGTTGGGCCGGTAGCTACGGGTCGCGATCAGGTAGTTCGGATGGTGCGGACGGAACACGAAGGTGCCGCGGCGGTGCTTCTCTTCGAGTTCCCAGTGAGCGTCCATGGTGTACTCGGCGGCGGCTTCGACGGCCGGGTCGCTTGATGCGGCCGGGTCCGGCTGCGCCTTGGCCGGGAAGGCGGACGGCTGCTGGCCACTCGCGGCAGCGACGTCCCGGTCCGGCGCCGGCGTCGCCGGTGGCGCGCCCAGTGCCGCAGGCGCAGCGGGGGGCGCGCCATGGGCCGCGGCCAGGCGGTCGAAACAGGCGAGGCGCTGGGTGGTGTCGGCCAGCCTGGTGCAGTCGGCCAGTTGCTGGGGCACTGTCGGGGGCGGTTGTTGGGCGAAGGCTGGGGAGGCAAGCAGGACGGGCAGCAGGGCTGCGGGGATCTTCTTCAAATGCATGAGGCTTTCTTCGGAAACGGCTGTGCGGCCGCCATTGTCTGGGCAAAAGCGTCCGTGACATGGCGGATTGTCAACGGCAGTGTCGCGGAAAAGCCGGGATGATGGCGCACCTTTGCGTGGCTCCGTAGTGATCGCTGGCGGCTCCGGTTTCGTGCCGGATGATCTTGCCGCTAACCGCTAGCGGCTCCGCTTTCGTGCCGGATGATCTTGCCGCTCACTGCTAGCGGCTCCGCTTTCGTGCCGGATGATCTTGCCGCTAACGATCACCGCGTGGGCGGGAGACCCGCCCACCCTACGCATGACCGCTGGCTCCTACGCGGCCGGCAGTAATAACACAGCTACCGGTTCAGCCTGTTGAGCAGCTGGATGCGCAGCGCCCGTGCGCCGTCCGCGTCCAGTGGCGCCAGCATCCGGCGCGCATGCGGCGGGATGTGGGCCGCCTCGCCGCCGTCGCTCTCGAAGACGTAGTGGCGGAACAGCTCCTGCCAGGCGCTGCGCTGGGCGGACGGAAGCTCGCGCAGGGTGAGCAGCGCCAGCATCAGCGCGCTGATCGGCGAGTCCATGTGCGGCGGCGACTGGCGCCACCAGTAGTTGACCAGGACGTTGAACGGCTCCAGCGCTTCGATGTGGTGCCACCACATCGAGGGAATGAAGATCGCGTCGCCCGGCCCCAGCTCGGCCGCTTGGGCGTGTTGCATGGCCTGGGCGAAGCGCGGGAAGCGTTGCAGGTCGGGCTTGGCGAAGTCGACCAGGCTGATCGCCTGCCCGGCCGGCGTGAAGTCGAGCGGCCCGATGTACAGGTTCGACACCTGCTCCGGCGGGAACAGGGTGAAGCGGCGGCGCCCCGCAGCCACGACGGCGATATTGTCCGGCACGTCGTGATGGGCGGCGATGCGCGAGCGGTTGCCGATCCAGATGCTCACCAGGGAATCGCGCCCGCCCAGGTCGAGGTCGTTCTCGGCGCGGAAGCCCGGCAGGTAGTGGTCGATCATCGTCGAGCCGACATAGGCCGAGGGCGGGCGGACGTCGTCCTTGTGCTCCTCCAGTTTTTGGAGCACCTGGTCGAGCGGCGCCTTGACGGTGGCGTAATTGAAGCCGTCCAGGCGCTCGTTGTAGAAGTAGCGCCCTTCCATCTCCGGCGCGCCCAGGAAGGCCAGCACCTGTTCGCCGCGGTAGAAGCGGCGCAGGTAGGCGCCCGCTTCCTGCTGCGAGGCGCGCGCCTTGGCGACCATCGGCCAGGACGAGGCCAGGCCCCGCAGCACGACCGGCTCGGTGGAAGCCAGCAGCGCGTCGCTGAGCACGCCCTGCGCGCCTCCGTCGAGCGCGCGGATGGGCGCCGGCTCAGGCAGCACGGCGGCCCTCTCGACGCTCCCGCCGCGCGATCAGGTCACGGAAGTTGGAGAGCGACGCCACCGCCATGTAGATGGCTTCCAGGTGGCCCGCGCGGTGCAGGCGTTCCAGCGCCGCACCCGGCAGGGCCTGCAGCCGCTCCTCGTTGATCGTGTAGAAGCCCATCAGGCGGTGCTGCGAGCCGTCGTTCAGTTCGATGTCGGCCACGAAGGATTCGAGCAGCTCGTGGTCGACCAGCGCCCCCACGAAGGCCGGCATGGCCTGCAAGCCCTGGTGCAGGGTCAGCAGCACCGAATGGATGCGTTCCAGGTAGGGGCTGGTGCCGCCATAGGGCAGGAACAGTTCCTCCCCTTCGGTCCGGCTCACGCGCGGATTGTCCAGGTCGATGTGGATATTCAGCTCGTCGCCGTGGCGGCCGATCAGGAAGGGCCGGCGCTCGATGTTCAGCGGGACGTAGTGCGCGTCCCAGCCCGGGGATTCCTGGGAGCCCAGGAACAGGTTCTCCCCGGTCTCGAAGCCGAACAGCGCCAGCGCCTCGTAGCCGATGGCGTCGTCCGTGCGACGGAAGACGATCGGGTAATGGGCCTGGACCTGGCGGAACTCCTGCGGGAAGGTCAGGGTGAACATCACGTCGTCGCCGTAGGCGGCGCCGCGCTCGGGGATGACGCGCAGGTCCTTGTGTTCCAGGCTGTGCAGCAAAACGGATTGGCTCATGGTCTCCTCTGCTCTTGTTCTATTCTGTGCTCTTGAAGTTTCGCACAGGCAAAGCCATGCGTGTGAAAAAACAGGCCGTACGAAGACGGCCTGTCGGAAAAGGCGGCAACGCAACCGCCCGGCACCAAGCGTGTTAACGCTTAAAACTTGTAGCGTGCGCCCACCATGTAGCGGCGCCCGCCGGTGGAAATCGACAGCACCTGCATCTCGGTACGGCCATGGACACGCTGGGTCTCGTCGTTGACGTTGATCGCCTCCAGCGACAGGCTCAGGTTCTTGCTGACGTTGTAGCCGATCGAGATGTCCAGCTGGCCGTAGGGCTCGACATAGCTGGGGTTCGGGCGGTTGTTGTTACTGGTCGACGACAGGAACTTGTCGCGCCAGTTGTAGGCTGCGCGCACCGACCAGGTCGGGTTCTCGTAGATACCGACGATATTGGCGGAGTCGGACAGCCCGACCAGCGCGAACTGGTTGCCCACACCCTGGTCGTCGAAGGTCAGGTCCGATTTCACGTAGGTGTAGTTGGCCTGGAAGCCGAAACCGTTGGCGAACATGTGCTGCCAGTTGACCTCGGCGCCCTTCAGGGTGGCGCCCTGCGAGTTGACCAGGGTGGACACCTGGTAAGGCAGCGCCGGATCGCCGGCGATGCCGCGGATCGTGCCTTCCGCATCGCCTGCCGAGTTGTTGCCGGTGAAGGTCACGCCGGGCCGGCCGTCGAAGGTGCGCAGGATGTAGTTACGGATACAGGTCCGGTTCGAGGACGCGCAGCCGGAGGCCAGCGCCGCATTCCAGTAAGCGCCGCCCACCGGGGTGGTGGCGCTTGGCGAGCCTTCGGTGATGACGGTCGATCCCGTGTAATCGGTCAGCTTCTTGTGGAAGGCGCCCAGCGAGAACATGCTCTGCTTGTTGTAGTACCACTCGGCCGACAGATCCAGGTTCTTCGACTTGACCGGTTCCAGCGCCGGGTTGCCGCGGCTGACCGTGGTGCCGGTGACGGTGGCGGTGGTGCCGTAGGTGCTGCCGCCGGCGATCTGGTCGTAGCGGGGGCGGCCGATCGACACGCCGTAGCTGGCGCGCAGCTTCAGGTCGGAACGCAGGTCCATGTCCCAGTCCACGCTCGGCAGGAAGTTGTTGTACTTGCCTTCCAGGGTCTCGAAGACCTGCGAACCGAAGTCGATCGGCAGTTCGTTCGCCGAGATCCAGCGCACGCCGGTCGGCACCTTGGTCAGGCCGGTCGACTCGACCCGGGTCTGCTCGTAGCGGAAGCCGATCCCGGTATGCATCGGCAGCGCGGTATCCCAGTCGGTATTGAACTGGACATAGAGCGACTTGGTCTTCTCGATCGTGGTGCGGTTGTAGGCCGGGTTGGCCAGGCTCGGGGTATAGCCGGCGCGGTCACCGGTGATCGCGATGGCCTGGTCGCGCAGCGCGGCGAAATCGATCCCATGCATCTGGGTGAAGAAGGCCGGATTGTCCGCGCCGCCCAGCTTGCCGAAGTAGTTGCGCAGGTTATCCGCGTGCCACAGGCCCTGGTTGTAGGCGGCCGAGGTGTTCGGCACGGTGCCGGTCCAGGTATCGCGCTGCACCTGCTGGAAGATCGAGTGGTTCTCGTTCTTGGTGAGGGCCGCGCCGAAGTTCAGGCCCGAGCTTTCGAACAGCTTCAGCTTGCCGCCGATCTGCGCCTGGTCCAGCTTCATCTTGTTGCGGCCGTCCTGGAACCAGGAACCGGCGACCTGGTGCGGATAACGCTGGAAATCGATGCCGTCGACGATCAGCACCGGCATCTCGTTGGTGAAGTCGGCGCGGGTGGTGCGGCGCGAGAAGCTGGCGGTGGCCAGGTCGTTGTTGATGCCGTACGGGCTGTCCGATTTCGCTTCGGCGACCGAGTGGTGGGCGTCGAAGGTGAGCGTGAAGTCCGGCGTGGCGCGCCACTGGGTGTTGAAACCGATCGAGTTCAGGGTCGACTTGGTGGCGGAATCGCCGGCGTTCATCGACAAGTCCTGGTTGGTGGTGTGGCGCTCTTCGTAGTACAGGGGCGACACGATGCCGCTGCCGGTGAAGCTGGCGCCCTGGATGTCCACGTTGTGGCCGAACCAGGCCGACAGCTCGCTGTAGCGGTGCTGGATCTTGTTCTGGGCGTAGGTGTAGTCCAGGGTGGTGGTCAGTTCCTTGATCGGGCGGAACTGGAAGGTCAGCTGGCCGTTGGTACGCTGGCGCTGGTAGCCGTTCATCTTGTACGACAGGTTCTGCGGCAGCGAGTACAGCGTGTTGCCGGTCGGCGGGTTCTTGATGTTGACGAAGTTCGGGTGGTTCGGCTGCGGCAGCGAGCCGTCGCCGGTCTGGCCCATGCGGTACGGGCCCAGCCAGCCGTTGATGACCGCGGCCGTATTCACGCCCATGTTGCGTTCCTGGTAGCTGGCGCTGGCGGACAGGCCGAACATGCCGTCGTTCCAGGTGGTGCTGTACAGGCCCGACAGTTCCGGCGTGTAGGAGCGATTGGCCTTGTTCTGCGCCGGCAGGTTGTCGTTCGAGCGGTCGTACATCACCTTGGCGCCGAAGCTCGACTGCTTGCCGAGGTCGAGCGGACGGCCGGTCATGACGTTCAGGGTGGCGCCGATGCCGCCCGGGGTGACGTCGGCGCGCACGCTCTTGTACACCTGGATCTGCGACACGGCTTCCGCGGCCAGGTTGCTGAAGTCGAAGGCGCGGCCGGACTGGTCGCCCAGGTTCGCGGTCGGCATCTGGCGGCCGTTGAGCAGCACCAGGTTCAGGTCCGGGCCGACGCCGCGCACGGTAACGAGCGCGCCTTCGCCGCGGTTGCGGTCGATCGACACGCCGCTGATGCGCTGCAGCGCTTCGGCCAGGTTGGTGTCGGGGAACTTGCCGATATCGTCGGCCGCGATGCCGTCGACGAAGCCGTCCGAGTTGCGCTTCAGGTTCAGCGTCGACTGCAGGCTGGCGCGGATACCCGTCACGACCACGGTGTTGGCAGCGCTGGGGCTAGCGTTGGCGTTGGCGGTGGTGGCCGGATCGGTCGCGTTGGCGGCCGCGTTGTTCGCTTCCTGTGCATGGACCTGACCGACCAGGGTGGCGCAGGCGCTCGCCACGGCCAGGGTGATCAAGCGACGCGTCGTACCCGGGTAGAGCGAATTACCCTTCTTCTGTGTGTGCAGCACTGTGTCTCCTCTCTTCTACAAATATGGCCGCGCCCGGGTGGGAACGTGCCGCTGGTGGCGTTACCGAAAAACACCTGATTGAAACTTTGTAGTGGGGCCGTGTCCGTTGTGCCTTGTGCGGGTGCCGCATCGCCTTGGCTTTTGAATTGCCGCTCGGACTTTTTGTATTGACGAAAGATTAAAGTGGATGCCTGAATTAGTCAATTCGTCGAACAAACAAAATAGAGGCCGATCAGCTGTGTTGCGGAGCCGGCAACCCGCCGTGGGTAGGGTCTGCCGGCTCCGTGAACGTTTGGCGACAGGCATCATTTGTCTGTTCAGAAATGATTATGAAATCGATTTCATAAAAAAATCAAGGACTTTGCGTTTTTTCTGGAGTGCTGATATTCCTGCAAGGAGCTGGTTATACTGGCAATTCTTCATCCGGCCATCCATACGGACACCATTTCCTGCTGTTGCTGCAGCTGTTGCATAATCATCACACTCACTCATCGAATTCATCCATGCCAGTCACCGGGGACCACCAACTACTGAAGCAACTCAACCGGATGGCCCTGGTGCGGCAGGTCAGCACACAACCCGGCCTGTCGCGTGCCTCGCTGGCGGAGGTGCTGGGCCTGACCAAGTCGACGGTCAGCATGCTGGTGCGCGACCTGATGGAGGAAGGCTGGCTTACCGAGAGCGAGCTGATCGCAACCGGCGAAGTGGGCCGGCGCGCGACGCCGCTGCACCTCGACCCAAGCCGCCTGGCCCTGCTCGGCGCGGAAATCGGCGTGGATGAAGCGCGCGTGCTTGCCACCAACCTCCTCGGCGAGGTGCTCGACACGCGCGTGGTCAGCTACGACGACAGCGCCGATCCGGCCTCGTGCATCAAGCTGGTGGCTGCCGGACTGGTACGCCTCGCGCGCCGGCTGGGGCGTGCCAGCAGCATGGGCGGCGCGCGCCAGGTGCTGGGCATCGGACTCGGCCTGCATGGCGGGGTCGACGAAACGCTCGGGGTGCTGCGCTACGCGCCGCACCTGGGCTGGCGCAACGTCGACGTGGACAGCCAGGTGCGCTCGCACTTCGCGGGCACGCCGCTGGAGGGGCTGCCGCTGTACATGCAGAACGAGGCGAACGCTGCGGCGCTGGCCGAATTCGAATTCACCGGGCAATCGGGCACGGACCCGCTGGTCTACCTGTCGATCGGCTATGGCGTGGGCGCCGGCGTGATCGTCGGCGACAGCCTGCTCACCGGCCTGAACGGTTTCGCCGGCGAAGTCGGGCACGCGATCCTGCAGGCGAATGGGCCGCTGTGCTCGTGCGGGCGCTGCGGCTGCGCGGATGCACTGATCGGGCTGGGCTCCTTGCTGGGCACCGAGAAACCGGGCCGTGCGGCGCTCGAGCGGCTGTTCGACAAGGTGGCGCACGGGCAGGACCAGACCTGCGCGGCGGTGACCGCGGCCGGCGAACAGCTCGGGGTACTGCTGAATAACCTGTGGGCGGCTTTCGACCCGATGGCGATCGTCATCGGCGGGCCGGCGCTGCGGCTGGGCGACACCTTGATCGCGCCGGCGCGCCGGGTATTGGGCGGCTACGCGGATGCCGCAATGCTCACCGCGCCGGAGATCCGCACCTCGCGCTTCGGCGCCGACGCGGTTGCGGTAGGCGCCGCAGCGCTGGCGCGCCACCGGCTCACGCGGCCGCTCGACCTGCAGAGCATGGCGCGGCGGGTGGACAAGGCGGGACGCCAGGTGCGGGCGTCGAATGCCGCGCTAGGCCTGATGCAGTAGGGTGGGTGGGGTAATTTCGGGCAATGCCCGGAATGACAAACGCCCACGCGGCCGAATCACGGTGCCGCTGCCCGTGCGACTCCTCAAATTCCAACTATCACCCCACGCTACGGAACCAGCAAGGCCAGCTGTTCCGGCTCCAGGTAGCACCACTCCCCTTCCTTCAGCCCGAGCGATTCCAGCGTCAGGCCGCCGATCTGCGAGCGGTGCAGCGCGCTGCAGTGGTTGCCCGCGGCGGCCAGCATGCGCTTGACCTGGTGGTACTTGCCCTGCTCCAGCACGATCTCGAGCTGGTGCTCGCCGCGCTGCACGCAGGATACCGCCTTCAGGGGCGCCGGCTCGTCGTGCAGCTGCACGCCCGCCAGCATCTGGTCGACCAGCACCGAGGTCACCGGCTCGGCGGTGGTGGCCTGGTACACCTTGGGCACGTGGCGCTTGGGCGAGGACTGGGCGTGGATGAAGGGGCCATCGTCCGACATCAGCAGAAGACCGGTGGTGTCGTGGTCGAGGCGGCCGACCGGCTGCACCTCGCGCCACCCGAACTGCTCGGGCAGCAGGGTCAGCACGCCGGGATGGTGGCTGGGCTTGCGCGAGCACTCGTAATTGGCCGGCTTGTACAGGGCAAGATAAAGGTGCTCGCGGTAGCGCCATTCCTCGTCGAACACCGTCAGCACGAGGTCGGTGGTGTCGAACGTGGCCTTGTAATTGTCTTCGACCGCGCCGTTGACCAGCACGTCGCCGTCCTCGATCAGCGCGCGGCAGTATTTGCGGGTGCCGAAACCCTGCGATTGCAGGATGCGGTCCAGTGAAAGTTTGCTCATGGGGCGCCACTTTAACAGAAGGGGCAGTCCCGACAAAGCACCCGCTGCGCCCATGCCGGAACGGTCATTGCTCATTTAGGGTAAGCAATATTCTGACAGGCCTTCGGATGCTTCCGCACATTTGACGCGCGTCAAGCCTAGGACGATTCTGATTGATAGACTTCAACGCATTAGGAATCCGCCTAATTATACGAGGACATCTTGCCGCACCACCCTTCCCATACCGATAGGACAAAACCGTGCATACCGACGCGCAACCGACCAATGGCGTGCCTCCGCAAGCAGCAGACCCTGCCGAGCGGCACCAGATTGCCAGATTTCATGCTGCCCTGTTTCCCACCCGCCTGGCGCTGTCGCGCTGGCAGCATGGCGGCCACGTTCCCCATCTGCACCATGGCGCCCCTACCCTGCGCGCTGCCTGGTATGCCGCCGCCCGGCGCGATTTCCAGGCCTGGCTCGACCGCGGCGGTTTCAGCCAGTACGAGGAGGCACCCCGTACGCAAGCTGCTCCCCCGATGGACCACTGCCAGCCGGTGCCCGATGGCGACTCTCTCTAGCCTGGCACTGCACGCAGACCGACTCGGGAAATGAAAACGACGGCCGGAGCCGTCGTTTCCATTTCCTGAGAAGGAACACCACTGTGAGGAATTGAATTCTCTCGAAGCTGCACCGTGGTGCAGTAGGGGTGCCTCTGAGCAGATGTGATGACTGTTGCCGTCTTCACTGGCCTGCTCTGAGTCGCACCACCTCAATATAGAACATGTTCCACAGGATGCAAGCATTTTGTCATCGAAGCTGCGGCAGCGCTCCCTTGTAGGCCGCACTCACGGCGCCGTTCCCGACCGCCGCGCCGAATTTCTTCAGGACGCGTTCCGGCAGGCCTTCGCGGGCGGTGTAGTCGACGATGTCCTCGGCCTTGACAATGTCGCGCGCCACGGTGTCGACGGTGCCGAAGCCGTCGGCCAGGCCCATCTCCACCGCCTTGGCTCCCGTCCAGTAGAGTCCGGAGAAGGTTTCCGGGGTTTCCTTCAGGCGCTTGCCGCGGCCGGCGCGCACGACGGCGATGAATTGCTGGTGGATCTCGTTCAGCATTTCCTGGGCGCGCTCCCGGTGCCGACCCGACTGGGGACTGAACGGATCCAGGAAGCCCTTGTGTTCGCCGGCAGTCAGCAGGCGCCGCTCGATGCCCAGCTTGTCCATCAGGCCGACGAAGCCGAAGCTGTCCATCAGCACGCCGACCGAACCGACGATCGAGGCCTTGTTCACATAGATGCGATCGGCCGCCGAAGCGACGTAGTAGCCACCCGAGGCGCACATCTCATCCACCACGACATACAGGGGCTTGTCCGGATAGCCGCGCTTGAGGCGCCGGATCTCGTCGACGATGATGCCGGCCTGCACCGGACTGCCGCCGGGACTGTCGATGCGCAATACCACCGCCGCCGCGCCGGGGTCGGCAAAGGCCTTGTTCAGCGAGGGGATCACGGTATCGGCCGCGCCGCTGCCTTGGGATTCGATCTCGCCGTTGATTTCGATCAGGGCGGTGTGGCGTCCGAGATTTTCGTCGCTGCCGAAGCCGATGCTGGAATCGTAATAGGTCGCCAGCGCCAGGATGGCCACCAGCAGGAAGCTCAGCTTGAAGAAAATGCCCCAGCGGCGCGCGGCGCGGCGTTCCTGCACGGTGGCGAACACCAGCTTCTCGAGCGTGGCGCGCTCCCAGTTGCCGATGGTGGGGTCGACGGCGAGCCGTTTGTCGGCCGGGTTGGAAGGATCGTGGTCGTGGCTTTGGTCGCTCATTCGCTCAACTATTCTGGTTTGAATCCTTGCCTGCGGGCGCCCGCACCATCTCGTCGGGCTGCCACCAGATGCCGCCGTCCCGTTCAACGACGGCGATCGGCCGCAGCCGGCCGCCGCGGCACGGTCCGCCTGCGCACTTGCCGGTGTCCGGCTGGTACACCGCACCATGGGTGGCACACATCAGGTACAAGCCGCTCGACTCGAAAAAGTCCCCCTCGGACCAGTCGAGTTCGATCGGCACATGTGCACAACGGTTCAGGTAGGCAAATGGTTTACCCTCATACCGTACCACAAAGCCTGTGGTAGGGTGCCCAAAGGCAATGACGGGGAAGCGCACGCCTTTGCCGCCGTCGAGCAGCGCGGAGGCCTCGCAGACGAACAGGCTGCCATCTTCAGCCATATGCAGCCATTCTTATGCGTTTTCCAGCAGCCAGGCATGCAGCTCAGGGATCGAGCGTGCCGAGAAGATCGGCTTGCAGGCCTGCAGCTGGTGCACCGGATGAGCGCCGAACTCGACTGCAATGCCCGCGGCGCCGGCATTGTTCGCCATCATCAGGTCATGGGTGGTATCGCCGATCATGACGGTGCGACGCAGGTCCTGGCCCAGTTCGCGCGTCAGTTCCTGCAGCATGGCCGGGTGCGGCTTGGAGAAGGTTTCATCGGCGCAACGGGTAGCGTCGAACATGGCCAGCAGCCCGGCCGCGTTCATGGCGCGGTTCAGGCCCACGCGGCTCTTGCCGGTGGCCACGGCCAGGAAGTAGCCCTGTTGCGCAAGATCGGTCAACATCTCGCGAACTCCCTTGAACAGCACCAGTTCGTGGTCCTTCGTCAGGAAGTGGTAGCGGTAGCGCTCGACCATGCGCGGGTAGAGTACCGGGTCGATGTCCGGCAGCACGGCTTGCATGGCCTCGGACAGGCCGAGGCCGATCACGTGCGAGGCCGAGGCGTCGCTCGGCACCGGCAGCCCGAGGTCGCGCGCCGCCGACTGGATACAGCGGACGATTGCCGCCGTGCTGTCCATCAGCGTGCCGTCCCAGTCGAAAACGATCAGGTCAAATTGCTTTCTTGGCATTGTTATCGGCAACTGCGCTGCCGGTCCCTATTAATAATGTGTTCGTAGGGTGGGCGGCTTTGCCGCCCACGCGGTGATGGTTAAGGTGTAAATGCCCGCGCGCGCCGATCTCGCCGCTGCTCGACCGCGTGGCATCGACATCATGCAATTGCTTGTCCCAAGCTTACCAAGAATCGGTCGCACTCGGCCGGCAGCGGCGCGCGCAGGGTCAGCGACTGGCCGGTGTCGGGGTGGGTAAACGTGATCTGGTAGGCATGCAGGAACATGCGCTTGAGCGCCCCGCGCTCCGCAGTTGCCTTCTGAAGCTGCTTGTTCAATGCAAAATCGCCGTATTTCTCGTCGCCGAGGATCGGAAAGCCGCTCGATGCCAGGTGCACGCGGATCTGGTGCGTGCGGCCGGTCTTGAGCTCGGCTTCCAGCAGGGCGAAGTCCTTCCACTTGCGCTTCAGGTTGAATACCGTGTGCGCTTCCTGGCCGCCGGCCTGCACCACCACGCGGCGCTCGCCATCCGGCGTCGTGAATTTATGTAAAGGGAGCTTTACATGTTGGCGCTTGTTGGTCCAATCGCCGACCACGGCGGTCAGGTAGCGCTTGTCGGTCACGCCGTCGCGCATCTGGTCGTGCAGGTTGGTCAGGGCCGAGCGCTTCTTGGCAATGAGCAACAAGCCGGAGGTCTCGCGGTCGAGCCGGTGCACCAGCTCCAGGAACTTGGCCTGCGGCCGCGCCGCGCGCAGCTGCTCGATGACGCCATAGGACACGCCCGAGCCGCCATGCACGGCCACCCCGGCCGGCTTGTCGATGACGAGCAGGTGGGTGTCCTCGAACACGATCGGGAATTCGACCCCGGGCGTGGCCTGCTGGCTGGCCTTTTCGGCGATGCGGATCGGCGGGATGCGCACCAGGTCGCCTTCGGCGAGGCGGTACAACTGGTCGATACGGCCCTTGTTGACCCGCACTTCCCCCGAGCGGAGGATGCGGTAGATGTGGCTTTTCGGGACGCCTTTGCAGACACGCAACAGATAGTTATCGATGCGCTGGCCGGCTTCTTCCTCGGTGATTGTCACAAACTGCGCCTGGATTGCTGACTGTGATGAAGGGGGAACAACGTCGTTCTCTACCACCGTTCGCATTGTCTTCCCAGAAATTCTCTCTAAGTCCTTCATTTTGAATATATAATCGACAGGCGGCGGTCAAACCTCTGCTGGTGTAAGAATTAAAACGATATTTTACACAGGGGCGCGCTCCACCGGCCCTGCCATGAGCAAATTCGGTGGAAAAAAACGTGTACGCACATTCAGGCGCCGATCAGGGTTGCACCTGCAGTTGCAATCGGGTCGTATGGCTGAGTGCAGGATTGGATTGTTTGGATTTGTATGGATAAGTACCGGAAAGCCGCCCGCCTGGTGGCTCGCCGGTTGATGGTGTCGATAACGCTTGTCGTTTTCGCCCGACCCGATGGTAGCCTCACCTGAAGGCTTGAGAGTTACGGAAGGCTGATTGATCGCCTCGGTATCGAAGTCTTGGTTGTTCGCTGGCTACGGTTTGGCTCGTTGTTGCACACCGCCCCGCTGAACCCGCTGTGCCCACCCCAACGTGGTGGCAGGCGGGCCAGCTGTTGGTTGCGGCGTGCGTAGACAATGACGTTCGACACCATTTGCGCCCTGTGTGGCAGCGACGCTTTGCGTCGCCCTGCCCCGTCCCGGGTATTCCCCCCTCCAGCATTCCTTCTCCGCGTACATCCCATGTACTTCGCCGCGTCTTACCAACGCGGCATGACACGGCCCTCGGGTCGCGGAGTTAATAAAAATGAAACGCATGTTGTTTAACGCTACGCAGCAAGAGGAGCTGCGCGTAGCGATTGTCGACGGTCAGAAGCTGATCGACATCGATATCGAGACCGCCGGTCGCGAGCAACGCAAGTCCAATATCTACAAGGGTGTCATCACCCGCATCGAACCCTCCCTCGAAGCCTGCTTCGTCAGCTACGGCGAAGACCGCCACGGTTTCCTCCCCTTCAAAGAAGTTGCCCGTTCTTATTTCCGCGATGGCGTCGATGTGCGTAACTGCACCATCAAGGAAGCCCTCAAGGAAGGCCAGGAAATCATGGTCCAGGTCGAGAAAGAGGAGCGCGGCAACAAGGGCGCGGCCCTGACCTCCTTCATTTCCCTGGCCGGCCGCTACCTGGTGCTCATGCCGAACAACCCGCGCGGCGGCGGCGTGTCGCGCCGCGTCGAAGGTGAAGAGCGCCAGGAACTGCGCGAAACCATGGACAAGCTCGACCTGCCGCAGGGCATGTCGGTCATCGCCCGCACCGCCGGCATCGGCCGTACGGTCGAAGAACTGCAGTGGGACCTGAACTACCTGATGCAGCTGTGGCGCGCCATCGAAGGCGCCGGCAAGTCGGCCGCCGGCCCCTTCCTGATCTACCAGGAAAGCTCGCTGGTGATCCGCGCGATCCGCGACTACTTCCAGCCGGACATCGGCGAAGTCCTGATCGACACCGACGAGATTTTCGACCAGGCCCAGCAATTCATGTCGCACGTCATGCCGGACATGGCGCACCGCGTGAAGCGCTACAGCGACGACGTGCCGCTGTTCTCGCGTTTCCAGATCGAACACCAGATCGAAACCGCCTACGCGCGCACCGTGCCGCTGCCCTCGGGCGGCGCGATCGTCATCGACCACACCGAAGCCCTGGTCTCCATCGACGTCAACTCGGCACGCGCCACGCGCGGCTCGGACATCGAGACCACCGCCTTCAACACCAACTGCGAAGCGGCCGACGAAGTGGCTAGACAGCTGCGCCTGCGCGACCTGGGCGGCCTGATCGTGATCGACTTCATCGACATGGAAGTGGCCAAGAACCAGCGCGAGGTCGAAACCCGCCTGAAGGAAGCCCTGCACCATGACCGCGCCCGCGTGCAAATGGGCAAGATTTCCCGCTTCGGCCTGATGGAACTGTCGCGCCAGCGCCTGCGTCCGTCACTGTCGGAAGGCTCGCACGTGACCTGCCCGCGCTGCTCGGGCACCGGCCACATCCGCGATACCGAATCCTCGGCCCTGCAAGTCCTGCGCATCATCCAGGAAGAGGCCATGAAGGAGAACTCGGCCGCGATCCACGTGCAGGTGCCGGTGGACGTCGCCGCTTTCCTGCTGAACGAAAAGCGCGGCGAAGTGCTCAAGATCGAGAACCGCCACCGCATCACCGTGATCCTGATCCCAAACAAGCATCTGGACACCCCGCACTACAAGCTCGAGCGCATCAAGCACGACGACCCGCGCCTGGAAGACGCCGCCGCCAGCTACACCATGGCTGAGTCGGCCGAGACCGACATGGGCTTCGCCAAGCGCCAGAAAGAAGAAGCCAAGCCGCGCCAGGAAGCCGTGGTCAAGACCATCACCCCGGCCCAGCCGGCCCCGATGGTGGACCGCAGCGAAGCGGCCAAACCGGCCAAGACCGCAGCACCGGCAACCCCGGTCGCCGCTCCGGCGCCGGTGACTCCCGCCCCGAGCGAACTGGGCTTCTTCTCGCGCATCAAGAAGTTCTTCATGGGCGAGCCGGTTGTGCCGGCGCCGGCACCGGCACCGGTGGCGGCCGAGAAGCCTGCCACCCCGGCGCCGGCAGCAGCCGAGCGCGGCGAACGCGCCGGCCGCAACGGCCAGCGCACCCGCAACGGCCGCGGCGCCAAGAATGGCCGCGACCGCGAGGAACGAGACCTGACCGCCAAGCCGGAAGAAAGCGCCAAGCTGGTGGAAGCCGACGCCAAGCCGGCCCGTCCGCCACGCGAGAAGCGTGAACCGCGCGAAGCACGTGCACCGCGCGAGCCGCGTGAACAGCTCGAGACCGCCCAGGCCGCCCAGGCTCCGGTACGCACCGAGCGCGAACCGGGCGAACGCAAGGAACGCGCACCGCGCCAGCCGCGCGAGCGTGGCGAGCGCGCCGCCCAGCAGCCGATCGAAGCCAAGGCCGAAGAGCTGAAGCTCCAGGCCGTCCCGGCGCCGAGCGACGAAAGCGCACTGTCGACCACCACCCCGCACGGCGACGTGCTGGACCATGCGGTGAAGGTGGCCGCGCTGGGTAGCAACGGCGAGGATCTGGACGCTGAAGGCGGCGACGAGCCGCGCCGCCGCCGCCGCCGCGGTGGCCGCAACCGCAACCGCCGCGACCGTGACCAGGTCGAGGGCATCGAGTCGGCGGAAGGCCTCGAAGGCGCTCCGGCCTTCACGCCGGTTGCCGACGAGGAGGCCGCCAAGGTTGCCGCCGAAGCCAAGGCGCCGAAGAAGGCAGCCGCCCGGGCCGAGCCGGGCCCATGGCCCTTCCCGACGGCGGCATCGGTCGCTGCCAAGGCGAAAGCCGAAGCGGACGCCCTCGCCGCCGCGGCTGCACCGGCGCCTGCCGCTGCTCCGGCACCTGTTGCCGAAGCTGCCCCGGCCGTGGCTGCAGCAGTGGAACGTGGTCCGTGGGTCTTCCCGACCGCGGCATCGATGGCTGCCCTCAAGGCGCAAGGCCAGGCAGTGGCACCGCCGGCCGACACCGCACCGGCGCCTGTGGCTGAAGCCCCGGCTGCTCCGGCTGCTCCGCTTGCTCCGGCGCCTGTTGCTGAAGCTCCGGTGGCTGAAGCTCCGGTGGCTGCCGCGCCTGTGCAGGCAGCTCCGGCACCGGCCGCCACCGCGCCGGCGCCGAGCGCCGCACCGATCGACATGAACGAACTGCTGTCCAAGGCCGGCCTGCAGCTCGCCTCGACCGATCCGGAGAAGCTGCGCGCCGCCCAGGAAGCCGCAGCCCAGGCCAACACCGCGCCGCGCGTCGGCCGCGCCCGCAAGCCGGTGCCGCCGCCGGTCAACGAGCCGCTGATCCAGGTGGATACGCGTCAGTAAGGGGTAGCTTGCTGTTGTAGCGAAAAGGGAAGCCTTGTCAGGCTTCCCTTTTTGTTTGGCGGTGATGGCTGCTCAGGACGTAGGGTGGGCGGCTCCTCCTGGATGCTGGATTCGCCCCGGCAACGGCGCCGCCCACGCGGTGATCGCTTGCAGCGAGATCATCCGGCGCGGGAGCGGAGCCCTCGACGATCACCGCGTGGGCGGCAGCCCAGGTATCGGCAGAGCGTCTCGTCGAGTACAACCGCCCACCCTACCTGCGTACGCACCGACCAACACCACCGTCACATTGCCGGGTTACGATAACGAAATGCAAGCACCCGCCCCTATTTCCGTCCGCGAAGCCCTGCTCTACTGGTTGAAACTCGGCTTCATCAGCTTCGGCGGCCCCGCCGGCCAGATCGCCCTGATGCATGGCGAACTGGTCGAGCGCCGCCGCTGGATTTCCGAGCAGCGCTTCCTGCACGCCCTGAACTACTGCATGCTGCTGCCCGGTCCGGAAGCGACCCAGCTGGCCGTCTACATCGGCTGGCTCCTGCACCGCACCTGGGGCGGCATCATGGCCGGCCTGCTGTTCATCCTGCCTTCGCTGGCCCTGCTGATCGGGCTGTCCTGGGTCTACCTGGCCTGGGGGCACCTGGCAGTCATCGCCGGCATCATGGCCGGCATCAAGCCGGCCGTGGTGGCGATCGTCATCGCCGCCGCCTGGCGCATCGGCACGCGCACGCTGCGCAACGGCGTTCTCGCCGCCATCGCCGCGCTGGCCTTCGTTGCCATCGCCCTGCTCGACATTCCCTTCCCGCTGATCGTGCTGGCAGCCGCGCTGACCGGCTTCGTGGGCGGCCGGCTCTGGCCGCACCGCTTCCAGCCCGGCGGCGGACACCCGGCCGACCGCAAGCACTACGGCCCCGCCCTGATCGACGACGACACCCCTACCCCGGCCCATGCCCGTTTCTCGGTGCGCAGCCTGCTCAAGGCCACGCTCGTCGGCGTCGGCCTGGCGCTGTGCGCCTGGCTGGCGCTCGCTGCCGTGGTCGGCGTGGACGGCACGCTGAGCCGCATGGGCTGGTTCTTCACCAAGGCCGCCCTGCTGACCTTCGGCGGCGCCTACGCCGTGCTGCCCTACGTGGTGCAGGGCGCGGTCGAACAATACGGCTGGCTCAGCGCCACCCAGATGATCGATGGCCTGGCGCTGGGCGAGACCACGCCCGGCCCCCTGATCATGATCGTGGCCTTCGTCGGCTTCGTCGGCGGCTGGACCCATGCGCTGTTCGGCCCGGATGCGCTGGCCCTGGGCGGCATCGCCGGCGCGCTGGTGGCAAGCCTGTTCACCTTCCTGCCCTCCTTCGTGTTCATCCTGGCCGGCGCGCCGCTGGTCGAATCCGGCCGCGGCAATGTGCGGCTCACTGCGCCCCTGACGGCCATTTCGGCCGCCGTGGTCGGCGTGGTCGCCAGCCTGGCCGTGTTCTTCGGCCAGCACGTGTTCTTCGCCGGCGGCCAGGCCCGGCCAGCGGCGATCCTCATCGGCGCCGCCGCCAGCCTCGCCCTGCTGCGCTACAAGGTCGGGCCAATCAAGCTGATCGCCGCCTGTGCGCTTGCGGGGCTCGTGCTATCTTATTGGCATGCCTGAAAAAATCATCCTGATGAATGACCTGCGCTCGCCCGCGATGCCGGTCCCAAGCGTTGCGGAAGCGCCCACCGGCCTGCTCGCCGACGCCAGGGGCAGGCCGCTGCACGACCTGCGCATCTCGGTGACCGACCGCTGCAATTTCCGCTGCGTCTACTGCATGCCGAAGGAGGTCTTCGACAAGGACTACGCCTACCTGCCGCACGGCGACCTGCTGTCCTTCGAAGAAATCACGCGGGTGGCGCGCCTGCTCATCGCCCACGGGGTCGAGAAGATCCGCCTGACCGGCGGCGAGCCGCTGCTGCGCAAGAACCTGGAACGCCTGGTCGGCATGCTGCGCGCGCTGGGCACGCCGAGCGGCCGCCCGCTCGACCTGACCCTGACCACCAACGGTTCGCTGCTGGCGCGCAAGGCCCAGGCCCTCAAGGATGCCGGCCTGGACCGGGTGACGGTCTCGCTCGACGCCCTCGACGACACCGTGTTCCGCCGCATGAACGACGTCGATTTCGCCGTGGCCGACGTGCTGCACGGCCTCGATGCGGCCCACGCCGCCGGGCTGGGTCCGATCAAGGTCAACATGGTGGTCAAGCGCGGCACCAACGAGGACCAGATCCTGCCGATGGCGCGCCATTTCAAGGGCTCGCCCTTCATCCTGCGCTTCATCGAATACATGGACGTGGGCGCCTCGAACGGCTGGAACATGGACGAAGTCATCCCTTCCGCCGAAGTGGTGCGCCGCATCGGTGCCGAACTGCCGCTGGCGCCCGTTGCCGCCAACTACAGCGGCGAGACCGCCGCGCGCTGGCGCTATGTCGACAACTGCGGCGAGGTCGGCTTCATTTCCAGCGTCACGCAAGCCTTCTGCCACGACTGCACGCGCCTGCGCCTGTCCACCGAGGGCAAGCTCTACACCTGCCTGTTCGCCACCCGCGGCCATGACCTGCGCGCCCTGCTGCGCGGTGGACGCACGGACGCGGACATCTCGGGCGCCGTCGCCCAGCTGTGGCGCGGGCGCGCCGACCGCTATTCGGAGACGCGCACCGTGGACACGTCGGGGCTGGCGCGCGGCGGCAAGAAGGTCGAAATGTCGTACATCGGCGGTTAACTTCAGGCTGACATGGACAAACAACTCATCACGGGATTGATCCTGGCGGGCGGCCGCGGCTCGCGCATGGGCAATGTGGACAAGGGCCTGCAGCCCTTCCGCGGCAAACCGATGGCGCAGCACGCGATCGAGCGCCTGCTGCCGCAGGTCGGCTCGGTCATGGTCAATGCCAACCGCAACATGGAAAGCTGGCTGGAGCTGGCCGCGCCCGTGTGGGCGGACGAAACGCCCGGCTTCGCCGGTCCGCTGGCGGGCCTGGAGGCGGGGTTGCGCCACTGCGTCACGCCCTGGCTGCTGGCGGTGCCCTGCGATTCGCCCTTCCTGCCGCTGGACCTGGCCGAGCGGCTCGCCGCCGCCGTCGACGAGATGGATGCCGACCTCGCCTTTGCCGTCACCCAGGAGCCGGGCATGCGTCCCCAGCCGCATCCGGTGTTCTGCCTCGTCAGGGCAAGCCGGCTGCCGGTGCTGTCGCACTACCTGGCCGAGGGTGGACGCCGCGTGGACGGCTGGTACAAAGACCTGAAGGCGGTCGAGGTATTGTTCGAGGATGCGGATGCCTTCCGCAACATCAACACCCTGGAGGAGCTGCAGGGCCTCGACGATACGCTGCCGCCGACCCTGGCGAAGGTGGTGGGCTGCCTGTCGGGCTATGACCCGGAGGCCCTGCCCGTGCGCGATGCCCAGCGCATCATCCGTGAATTCGTGCAGCCGGTACGCGCCGTCGAAAAGGTTGCGCTGCGTTCCGCGCTCGGCCGCGTGCTGGCGCGCGATGTCATCTCGCCGATCGACGTGCCGGCCCACGACAACTCGGCGATGGACGGCTTTGCCTTGCGCGGCACGGACCTGCGCAGCGATGCTCCGGTTTCCCTGCGCGTGATCGGTACGGCCCTGGCCGGCAATCCTTCGGGCCTGGTCCCGGCGCCGGGCGAGTGCGTGCGCATCATGACGGGCGGCGTCATGCCGGAAAGCTGCGACAGCGTGGTGCCGCAGGAGTTCGTCACAGAAGAAGGCGACAGCATCATCCTGCCGGCGGGCGTGATCCGGACCGGTGACAACCGCCGCTTTGCCGGCGAAGACTTGAAGGCCGGCAACCCGGCATTGAGGGCAGGACGCGTGGTGCGCCCGGCCGACCTGGGCCTGGTCGCCTCGCTCGGGATAGCCGAGGTCGCGGTACAGCGCCGCCTGCGCGTGGCCTTCTTCTCGACCGGCGACGAACTGCGCTCGGTCGGCGAGCCGCTCGACGCGGGCTGCGTCTACGACAGCAACCGCTACACCATCTACGGCATGCTGCAGCGCCTCGGCTGCGACATCATCGACATGGGCGTCGTGCGCGACGACCCGCAGGCGCTGGAAGACGCCCTGCGCAGCGCCTGCGAGAACGCGGACGCCATCATCACCTCGGGCGGCGTGTCGGTGGGCGCGGCCGACTACACCAAGCAGATCATGGCGAAGCTGGGCGACGTCACTTTCTGGAAGATCGGCATGCGGCCCGGACGGCCGCTGGCCTTCGGGCGCATCGCGTCGAACGGCCGCAGCGCCTTCCTGTTCGGGCTGCCAGGCAATCCGGTGGCGGTGATGGTGTCCTTTTACTTCTTCGCGCGCGAGGCCCTGCTGCGCATGATGGGCGCCGACGCCTCGCTGCCGCTGCTGCGCGCACGCTCGGGCGGCGCGATCCGCAAGAAGCCCGGCCGCACCGAATACCAGCGCGGCATCCTGGCGCCGGGCGCCGACGGGCAGCCGGAAGTGCGCATCACCGGCTCGCAGGGCTCGGGCATCCTGCGCTCGATGTCCGAGGCGAACTGCATGGTGGTGCTGCACGACGAGCAGGGCAACGTGGCCGCCGGAGACATGGTCGACGTGCTGGTCTTCGAGGGGTTGATGTAGGGTGGGCGGGTTTCCCGCCCACGCGGTCAACGTACGTTTGACTTACCACACACTGGACGCCACGTCCTGCCGTACGATGCGCCGATGTCCTGCTACCGCCGCGCCATCACAGGCTCTTCCTGCTTTTTCACGGTCGTGACCCACCACCGGCGCCCCATCCTGTGCGACAAGCCGATACGCGAAGCCTTACGCTCTGCAATCGAACGTGTCCGCCTTCGTCTACCTTTCCAAACCGATGCAATCGTATTGATGCCGGACCATCTCCACTGCATTTGGACTTTGCCGGATGGCGACACAAATTTCTCGACACGATGGTCTCAAATCAAGCATCACGTGTCCTACACGTGCCGTGATCTATACGAAGCAAGCCTTTCGAAGTCACGACAGCGCCAACGCGAGGCTCCAATCTGGCAGCGTCGATTCTGGGAGCATCAGATACGTGACGACCTGGGCATGGAACGCCATGTCGACTATATCCATTTCAACCCGGTCAAGCACGGTTTGGTCGACGCCGCGTCAGCCTGGCCGTATTCGACCTTTGCACGGTACGTACGGGAAGGAATCTATACTCCGGATTGGGGTGGCAATCCGGCATGCGACGACATGAAGTTCGAATAGGTCGCGCGACGGCGGACCGCGTGGGCGGCAAAGCCGCCCACCCTACGGATCCTGCTGCTCCGAGCCCAGCATCAGCTGCGCCGCTTCGCTCGGCAGCGCTTCCACTGACTTCAGCTTGCGCGCCATCTGGCGGCTGCGCACCTCGGCGCTCTCGATGTTCTTGGCAGCCTTTTCCAGCGTCGCCTTGGTGGTGGCCAGCACATCGCCGAACTTGGTGAATTCGGTCTTCACCGCGCCCAGCACCTGCCACACCTCGGACGAGCGCTTCTCCAGCGCCAGCGTGCGGAAGCCCATCTGCAGGCTGTTCAGCAGCGCGCTCAGGGTCGAAGGTCCGGCGATCGTCACGCGCAGCGAGCGCTGCAGGTCGTCGGCCAGGCCGGGACGGCGCATCACTTCCGCGTACAGGCCTTCGGTCGGCAGGAACAGGATCGCGAAATCGGTCGTCTGCGGCGGCGACACGTACTTCTCGCAGATCGTCTTCGCCTCCCCCCGCACCGCACGTTCCAGCTCGGCGCCGGCGCGCGCCACGCCCTCGGCATCGGCCATCTCCGCCGCTTCCAGCAGGCGCTCGTACTGCTCCTTCGGGAACTTGGCGTCGATCGGCAGCCACAGCGGCGGGCCGCCGTCGACCACGCCCGGCAGCTTGATCGCGAACTCGACGCGCGCGCCGCTACCCGCGATGGTCTCGACGTTCTTCGCATACTGGTCGACGGTGAGGACCTGCTCGAGCAGCATCTCGAGCTGCACTTCGCCCCAGGTGCCGCGGGTCTTGACGTTGGTGAGCACCCGCTTGAGGTCGCCCACGCCGATGGCCAGCTGCTGCATCTCGCCCAGGCCCTGGTGCACCTTCTCCAGGCGCTCGCTGACCTGTTTGAAGCTCTCGGTCAAACGCGTCTCCAGCGTCGCGTGCAGCTTCTCGTCCACGGTCTGGCGCATTTCTTCCAGGCGCTTGGCGTTATCGTTCTGCAGGTCGCGGATCTTGGTTTCCAGCGTGCCGCGCACTTCCAGCATGCGCTGGGCGTTCGATTCGGTCAGGTTCGACAGGGTCAGCTGCAGGGTGTCGGCGAAGCGCTTGAGGGCGCGCGCCTGCTCTTCGCGGCCGCTGGCGGAATGCAGCTGCATCTGCTGGCGCATGCCGTCGAGCTGCTGCACGGTGGCCGCATGGTACTGGCCCATGTGCCCCGCCACCTCCTGGCGCGTGGCCTGGGCGGTGGATTGCATCTCGAGGCGCAGCTCGCGTTCCAGGCGTTCGATGTGGCGGCCGTCGCCGGCCTCGGCACCGGCCTTGCGTGTGCGCGCCAGCAGGACCAGCTGCAGGGCGATGACGACGGCCAGCGCCACGAGAATCAGGAGTGCGGTCATGCCCATTTGCTCAGTCGGCCTTGTTCCGCATCCAGTCGGCGGTATGGTAGAAGGACTGCATCAGGCGCATGCGCAGGTCGTCGTCGTAGCCCAGGTCTTCCATCGCCCAGGCCATCGCGCGCAACCACTGGTCGCGTTCCTTGGTGCCGATGGCGAACGGGAGGTGGCGGGCGCGCAGGCGCGGGTGGCCGTAGCGTTCCACGAACAGGTCGGGGCCGCCCATCCAGCCAGACAGGAACATGAACAGCTTCTCGCGCGAGCTGTCGTTGGGTTGCGGGTGCATGGCGTGGATGCCGGCGAATTCCGGCTCCAGCTGCATCAGGTCGTAGAAGCGGTCGACCAGTTCGCGCAGGCGCTCGGCGCCGCCCATCACGTCATAGAGAGTTTGTGCTTCGGGGGTGTTCGGTTCGGACATGCCGCCATGATAGCGCAGCCGCGGCTGGCCGTGGCCGTCCTGGCCCAAACCGGGCCCGTGCAACGGCCGGCGCTGCCGGCAGTACCCGCGGTGGCATCCGGCGCTACCCCGCGGGAGGCGCTGGCGTCTGGCGGCCGGCCTGCCAATAATGGCCGCACTTCCACCCTGGAGTCATGCCATGCGCCCTCATCCAGTCTCCCGAACCGTCAACGATCTCCACTCGGCGCTCAACGCCACCAGCGTCGCCGACATCCACGCGCCGCGTTCGCCGGCTGATCGATATGGCGATCGCGCGCGACGGCAGTTTTTACCTGACCTACTCGCGCGCTGCCAGTGCCGAGCAGGTACGCGCCTGTTATCCGGACATCACGCGCTTCTTCGAAGCGAAGCGCCGCTACGATCCGCAGCAGCGCTTCCAGAGCAGCTGGTACCGCCACTACTACCCGCTGCTGAAGGATGCATCGGCAGCGCTGGCGGCTTGATGTGCCTGGGCTGCGCGCTCACGCCTCGCGCAGCGTTTGCAGCGGCGGCTGGCGCAGCACGCTGCGCAGCCCCAGCCAGCCGCCGACCAGCGCGCAGACGGCGCCCACCACCACGCCGGCCAGCCACACCTGGGGCTCGAACTTCCAGGGGAACTTGAACACGAACTCGGCCAGCACCCAGCCCATGGCGGCGGCGCCGGTCGCCGCCAGCACGCCGGACAGGCCGCCGACCAGCACGAACTCGATCCGCTGGGCCGTCGCCAGCTGCCCCCTCGTGGCGCCAAGGGCGCGCAGCAGGCCGGCTTCGCGGGTGCGCTCGGACTGCGATCCCATCAGGGCCGCGTACAGCACCAGCACGCCGGACGCGAGCGTGAACATGAACAGGAACTCGACCGCCACCACGACCTGGTCGAGCACCTCCTGCAGTTGGCGGATGATGCCGGAAACATCGATCACGGTCAGGTTCGGGTAGGCGCGCGTCAGCGCGTTGGTCAGGTTTCCCGCGCTGCCGGGCAAATGGAAGGCCGTCATGTAGCTCTTCGGCGCATTCTCCATCGCTGCCGGATTGATGATGACGAAGAAGTTGGCGCGCATCGAGCCCCATTCGAGCTTGCGCAGGCTGGTCACCTTCGCCTCCACCGGCATCCCGGCCATGTCGAAGCGCATGACGTCGCCCAACTTCAGCCCCAGGGTCTTGGCCAGGCCCTGCTCCACCGAGGCCTCGGCCACGCCCGGCGCATCCCTGTACCAGGCGCCTGCGATGATCTCGTTGGTCTCGGGCAGGTCCGCCACCGTGGACAGGTTGAACTCGCGCTCGGCCAGGCGGCGCGCATCGCCGTTCTGGTAAGTGTTACGGGTAAGCTGGGTGCCGTTGACGTGCGTGAGGCGGCCGCGGATCATCGGGTACAGGGACACGTTCTTCACGCCCGCGCCGCGCAGTTGCTGCTCGACGCCCGGCGCCTGCTCGGGCTGGATGTTGATGATGAAGCGGTTCGGCGCATCCGGCGGGGTGGCCATGCGCCAGGCCGACATCAGGTCGCCGCGCACCACGGTGAGCAGCAGCAGCGCCATCAGGCCGAGCGACAGCGAGACCACCTGCACGACCGTGGCGCCGGGGCGGCGCTGCAGCGAGGTGATGGCGAAGCGCCAGCTCTGGTGCTTCGAGGCGCCGCGCAGCTGGCGCAGCAGGCGCAGGCCGAGCCAGGCGACCAGCGCAAACAGGGCCAGGCCGCCAAGGAAGCCGCCGGCCGTCATCATGGCCAGCTTGGTGTCGCCCGCCTGCCACAGCAGGAGCGCCAGGAATACGCCGATCCCCAGGCCATAGGTGGCCAGCGCCAGCGGCTGCGGACTCCCTGCTTCGCGCCGGATGACGCGGTTGTGCGGCACATTGCGCAGCTGGAGCACCGGCGGCAGCGCGAAGCCGACCAGCAGCAGCATGCCCGTGGCGATGCCTTGCAGCGCCGGCAGCACCGACACCGGCGGCAGGTCGGGCGGCAGCAGGTTGCCGATCATCTGGATGAGGATGAAGTGGGCGCCGAAGCCGACCGCCACGCCCAGCACGCTCCCCAGGAGGCCGACGATGGCGAATTCGATCAGGTAGAGGGCGCCCACCTGGTTCTGCGTCATGCCGAGGCAGCGCAGCATGGCGCAGGCGTCCAGGTGGCGCTGCATGAAGCGGCGCGCCGCCATCGCCACCGCCACCGCCGCCAGCATCGCCGACAGCAGGCCGACCAGGGACAGGAAGCTGTCGGCGCGGTCGAGGGTGGCGCGCATTTCGGGACGGCCGTTCTCGAGCGTCTCGATGCGCACACCGCGCACATTGCGCGCCGCGATGTCGGCGCGCAGCCATGTTTCGAAGGCAGCCACGCCGGCGAGCTCGTTGCGCTCTTTCGACGCCACCTGCAGGCGGTAGGTGACGCGCGAGAACGCGTCCACCAGGCGCGTGGCCGGCAGATCCTGCAGCGACAGCATCACGCGCGGCGCGAAGTTGGAGAACGACGCTCCCTTGTCCGGTTCGGTGGCAATCAGCTGCGCGATGCGGAACTGCATGTCGCCCAGCTGGATCGTGCCCCCCACCTGGGTGCGCAGCGCCGGCAAAAGGTTGGCGTCGACCCAGACCGTGCCGGGGGCAGGAATGTCCCGGGTCTTCTGTCCCAGCGCGCGGCTGGCATCGTCGGGATCGGTGCTGATGCTGAGCTGGCCGCGCAGCGGGTAGCCCGGCGACACCGCCTTCACGGCGGCCAGCTGGGCCATCGAGGCCTCGCCCTCGCCTGCCTGCGCCATGCTCTGGAAGGCGACCGTCTCGGCGACCAGCAGGCCGCGCCGCGCCGCCTCGTCGCGCCAGCGCTGCTGGATCGGATCGTCGGCATTCACCAGGAGGTCGGCGCCCAGCAGCTGGTGGGCGTCCCGGTTCAGACCCGCGCGCATGCGGTCGATGAAGAAGCCGACCGAGGACAGGGCCGACACGGCCACGATCAGGGCCACCAGCAGGAAACGCAGCTCGCCCGCGCGCCAGTCGCGCGCGGTCATGCGGAGGGATTGGATGAACATGGGATTCCCTTATGCGGCAGAAGCGGCAGCAGAAGCGGCGTCGGCGCGCTGCGCCTGCGCGAAGAATGCATCCACTTCCGCGAGGAAAGCGCGCTTGCGCTCCGGGTCGAGGAAGGAAGCGGCGAAGCTGTTGCGGGCGAGCTGGCGCGCATGGCCGGCATCGAGCGGCAAGGCCTCGAAGGCGGCGATGAAGTTGTCGTTCATGTAGCCGCCGAAATAGGCCGGGTCGTCCGAGTTGACGGTGGCGGCCAGGCCCTTGTCGAGCAGCTCGCGCAAATTGTGGCTGCCCATGACGTCGAACACGCGCAGCTTGATGTTCGACAGCGGGCAGACGGTCAAGGCCATGCCTTCGCGCGCCAGGCGTTCGGTCAGTTCTCTACTGTCGAGGGTCCGCACGCCATGGTCGATGCGCTCGACCTTGAGCACGTCGAGCGCGCTCTCGATGTAGGCCGGGGGGCCCTCCTCGCCCGCGTGCGCGACCAGGCGCAGTCCGAGCTGGCGGGCGCGCTCGAACACGCGCGCGAATTTCTCGGGCGGATGGCCGACCTCGGACGAGTCCAGGCCGACGCCGATGAACTTGTCGCGGTAGGGCAGCGACTCGTCCAGCGTGGCCAGCGCTTCTTCCTCGGACAGGTGGCGCAGGAAGCACATGATCAGGGTGGCGCTGATGGGGCCGTCCTGGCAGGCGCGCCAGATGCCGTTGATGACCGTCTCGAAGGGCACGCCGCGCGCAGTATGGGTCTGCGGATCGAAGAAGATTTCTGCGTGCCGCACCTTGTCGGCATGGGCGCGGGCCAGATAGGCGGCCGTCATGTCGTAGAAATCCTGCTCGGTCAGCAGCACGCTGGCGCCAGCGTAATAGATGTCGAGGAAGGATTGCAGGTCGCTGAAAGCGTAGGCCTGGCGCAACGCCTCGACCGAGGGGTAAGGCAGGGAAATCCCATTTCTTTGTGCCAGCGCAAAGATCAGCTCGGGTTCCAGCGACCCCTCGATGTGGATGTGTAATTCTGCCTTAGGCATGTTCTGCAGGATATTGCGCAGTTGGGGATGCAGCATGATGTTCTCCGGCGCTGGTCTGGGTTCGATGGGACGTGGTTGGCAAGTGTAACGCATGCCGCGCGCGCCCTCTGCCATAGGCAAAAACGGGTGATCCGTCTTGGCCGTTCGCGTGCGCCACAGCTTGAGCATATCGTGCACTATCGGCTCACAAAGTTGATATTTAAGCAGCCTGAAGCGGTGTGAATCGACCGCCTCGGGACCGTCGAAAAAGCGACGTCTGGAAGCATTTCCAGATCTCGCCGAAAGCCCGTCGAGAACGGTGTTTTTTTATACGATTCAAGTACTTGCATATGTACTTCCTGCGCGCACGACACTGCTTTGACTTCGGGAACTAATAGGCACATAATAATTTCACAAACGCAAAAAAGACGCTCTCCAAGCAGCGGGAGACCGGGAACGATCCTTCGGGTTTCGTCCGGGACGACAACAAGAAAATCGCAGTATCGACGGCGCCGGCCATCCCGGGCCAGATGCGGCGACCGACAAGGAGCACGCCAATAATGACCGGGGCCTGAGGCAGCCTTGCACAGTCGGCTGCCATGACGTGACGTTGTTCGTAACCTTAAGGACATTCGAAATGAGCATCTTTGACAACTACACCGCCCGCTACGAGCGTACCCGCGAAGAGGAATATTCCATGTCGGAGTTCCTCCAACTGTGCAAGAAAGACCCCCTGACCTATGCCAGCGCGCCCGAGCGCATGCTGGCGGCCATCGGCGAGCCTACCCTGGTCGACACCCGCCTCGACCCGCGCCTGTCGCGCATCTTTGCCAACAAGGTCATCAAGATCTATCCGGCCTTCCGCGAGTTCTACGGCATGGAAGAAGTGATCGAACAGGTCGTCTCCTACTTCCGCCACGCTGCCCAGGGCCTGGAAGAGCGCAAGCAGATCCTTTATCTGCTGGGCCCGGTCGGCGGCGGCAAATCCTCGATCGCGGAAAAACTCAAGAGCCTGATGGAACAGGTGCCCTTCTATGCGATCAAGGGTTCGCCCGTCAACGAGTCGCCGCTCGGCCTGTTCAGCGAGGTCGAGGACGGCACCATCCTCGAAGAAGACTACGGTATCCCGCGCCGCTACCTGCGCACCATCCCGAGCCCGTGGGCGGTCAAGCGCCTGCACGAATTCGGCGGCGACATCAACAAGTTCCGCGTGGTCAAGCGCTACCCGTCGATCCTGAAGCAGATCGCGATCGCCAAGACCGAGCCGGGCGACGAGAACAACCAGGACATCTCCTCGCTGGTCGGCAAGGTCGACATCCGCAAGCTCGAGGACTACGCCCAGGACGATCCGGACGCCTACAGCTACTCGGGCGGCCTGTGCCTGGCCAACCAGGGCCTGATGGAATTCGTCGAGATGTTCAAGGCGCCGATCAAGGTGCTGCACCCGCTGCTGACGGCCACCCAGGAAGGCAACTACAAGGGCACCGAAGGCTTCGGGGCGATCCCCTTCGAGGGCATCGTGCTGGCGCACTCCAACGAGTCCGAGTGGAAGACCTTCCGCAACAACCGCAACAACGAGGCATTCCTCGACCGTATCTACATCGTGAAGGTGCCGTACTGCCTGCGCGTGTCGGACGAAATCAAGATCTACGACAAGCTGCTGCACAACTCTTCGCTTGACAAGGCGCCCTGCGCGCCGGGTACGCTGCGCATGATGGCGCAGTTCGCGATCCTGTCGCGCCTGAAGGACCCGGAGAATTCCAGTATCTATTCCAAGATGCTGGTGTACGACGGCGAGAACCTGAAGGACACCGATCCCAAGGCCAAGTCGATGCACGAATACGTCGACTATGCCGGCGTCGACGAAGGCATGAACGGCCTGTCGACCCGCTTCGCCTTCAAGATCCTGTCCAAGGTCTTCAACTTCGACAATACCGAAGTGGCGGCCAACCCGGTGCACCTGCTCTACGTGCTCGAACAGCAGATCGAACGCGAGCAGTTCCCGCCGGAGACCGAGCAGCGCTATATGTCCTACATCAAGGAGCACCTGGCGCAGCGCTACGTCGACTTCATCGGCAAGGAGATCCAGACCGCCTACCTCGAGAGCTATTCGGAATACGGCCAGAACATCTTCGACCGTTACGTGACCTTCGCCGACTTCTGGATCCAGGACCAGGAATTCCGCGACCCGGACACCGGCGAAAGCTTCGACCGCGAATCGCTCAACGCCGAGCTCGAGAAGATCGAAAAGCCGGCCGGCATCTCGAATCCGAAGGATTTCCGCAACGAGATCGTCAACTTCAGCCTGCGTGCGCGGGCCACCAATGCCGGCAAGAACCCGGCCTGGACCAGCTACGAGAAATTCCGTAGCGTGATCGAGAAGAAGATGTTCTCGAACACCGAAGAACTCCTGCCTGTGATTTCGTTCAATGCGAAAGCGAGCGCCGAGGATGCCAACAAGCATGCCGACTTCGTGGCCCGCATGGTCGAAAAAGGCTATACGCCGAAGCAGGTGCGCCTGCTGTGCGAATGGTATCTGCGCGTCAGGAAATCGTCCTAAGGCAGCTGGCGCCTTTGGGCGCCGCGCACGAGCATGCTGCAAGGCGCCTGGCGGCGGCGCAGGCCCCGTCCCCGGCGCTTCCCGGAGCGTCCCAATCCGGTTTGACCCGCGCTTGGGGCTCGTTCGGGACGTGCGCACCATACGCGCGTTTGCATCGCGTATTAAGATAGGGGCACCGGGGAGCTTGCCGGTGCGCCGTAGGTTCTTAGAGCAGGAGGCCTGTTTTGACTTACCTCATCGACCGTCGCTTGCAGGGCAAGAACAAGTCCGCGGTCAACCGCGAACGCTTCCTGCGCCGCTACAAGGCGCAAATCAAGGACGCGGTCGGCCGCGCCATCAAAGGCCGCTCGATTACCGATATCGAGAACGGCGAGAAAGTCACGATCCCCGTCAAGGACGTGAATGAACCCCATTTCGGCCATGCCCATGGCGGCGTCTGGGAAACCGTCAACCCGGGCAATACCGAATACCAGAAAGGCGACCAGTTCAACCGTCCGCGCAGCGGCGGGGGTGGATCGGGGCGCGGCCGCGCCGGCAACAGCGACCAGACCAGCGAGGATGACTTCATCTTCGAGCTGTCCCGCGAAGAATTCATGAACTATTTCTTCGAGGATCTTGAGCTGCCGAATATGATCAAGACGCAGCTCACCCAGACCATCGAGTACAAGAACCAGCGCGCCGGCTACAACGTGTCCGGTACGCCCTCGAACATCCACGTGCTGCGCTCGCTGCGCGGCGCACTGGGACGCCGCATCGCCGTCGGCGGTCCGGCCAAGCGCCAGCTGAAGGAAGCCGAGGAAGCGCTGCAGGCCCTGCTCGACCGCGGCGCCCCTTCCGACGACGAGGAAGTGGTGGCGCTGAAGGACAAGATCCACCACCTGCACATCCGCCTGAACGCGATTCCCTTCATCGATCCTTTCGACCTGCGCTATTCGAACCGGATCAAGGTGCCGAAGCCGAGTACCTCGGCCGTGATGTTCTGCATCATGGACGTCTCCGGCTCGATGGACGAGACGCGCAAGGACACCGCCAAGCGCTTCTTCATCCTGCTCTACCTGTTCCTCAAGCGCGTCTACGAGAAGATCGAAGTCGTCTTCATCCGCCACCACACGGCCGCCGCCGAAGTCGACGAGAACGAGTTCTTCCATTCGCGCGAGTCGGGCGGTACCGTGGTGTCCTCGGCCCTGCACCTGCTGCAGAAGATCCTCGCCGAGCGCTACGGCAGCGCCGACTGGAACGCCTATGTGGCCCAGGCCTCCGACGGCGACAACTGGGACAACGACTCGGTGCTGTGCAGGCAGATACTGAACCAGGCCATCATGCCGCGGGTTCAGTACTACACCTATGTCGAGATCACCGACGGCCCGCCGCAGAACCTGTGGGAACAGTATTGCGAGGTGGCCGACCACCACCGGAATTTCGCGATGCAGAAGATCGTCACCCCGGCCGACATCTACCCGGTCTTCCGCGAGCTGTTCAAGAAACAGCCGAGGTAAGAGCGCGAAGTGAGATCGCACTGAAAGACAAGACAGAGGCCTGCCATGCCAAGAGACCCCAACAACCCGCGTGCCTTGCCCGACCAGTCGGAGTGGACCTTCGACCTGATCGAACAGGCGCACGAGGAAATCAAGCGGGTGGCCAAGCGCTACGGCCTGGACACCTACCCCAACCAGCTCGAGATCATCACCGCCGAGCAGATGATGGACGCCTACACGTCCGTCGGCATGCCTGTGTCGTACAACCACTGGTCGTTCGGCAAGCATTTCCTGACGACGGAAAAGAGCTACAAGCGCGGCCAGATGGGCCTTGCCTACGAGATCGTCATCAACTCGAATCCCTGCATCGCCTACCTGATGGAGGAAAACAGCCTGACGATGCAGGCCCTGGTGATCGCGCACGCTGCTTACGGGCACAATTCATTCTTCAAAGGCAACTACCTGTTCCGCACCTGGACCGATGCCGAGGCCATCGTCGACTACATGGTCTTTGCGAAGAACTATATTGCAGAGTGTGAACAGCGTTACGGTATCGACGCGGTGGAAGAATTGCTGGACTCGTGCCACGCCCTCCAGAACTATGGCGTGGACCGCTACAAGCGGCCGGCCAAGCTGTCGGTGGCGCAGGAAACCGCGCGCCAGAAAGAGCGCGAGGAATACGCCCAGTCGCAAGTGAACGAGATCTGGCGCACGCTGCCGCTGCGCGAGGAACATGTTGCTGCCGCCGCCCCGACGCGCTTCCCGCCCGAGCCCGAAGAGAACCTGCTTTACTTCATCGAGAAATACGCACCGCTGCTGGAACCCTGGCAGCGCGAGCTGGTACGCATCACGCGCAAGATCTCCCAGTATTTCTATCCGCAGCGCCAGACCCAGGTGATGAACGAAGGCTGGGCCACCTTCTGGCACTACACGATCCTGCAAGACCTATATAAGGAGGGCATCGTCGGCGACGGCTTCATGCTCGAGTTCCTGCAGAGCCATACGAACGTCGTCTACCAGCCGCCGGCGACCAGCCCCTACTACAGCGGGATCAATCCGTATGCGCTCGGTTTTGCGATGATGACCGACATTCGCCGCATTTGCGAAGATCCTACCGACGAAGACCGCGCCTGGTTCCCGGACATCGCCGGCAGCGACTGGCTCAAGACCCTCGACTTTGCGATGCGCAACTTCAAGGACGAGAGCTTCATTGCCCAGTACCTCTCGCCCAAGCTGATCCGCGACTTCCACTTCTTTGCCGTGCTCGACGACGACCGCAGCGACAAGCTGACGATCTCGGCGATCCACGACGAGCAGGGCTACCGCTACGTGCGTCACAAGCTCGCCGACCAGTACAACATCGGCAGCCGCGAGCCCAACATCCAGGTCTGGCAGGTCAATACCCGCGACGACCGCGCCCTGACCCTGCGCCATACGCAGTTCAACCGCCGGCCACTGAACCAGCAGGCCCAGGAAGTGCTGAAGCACGTTGCGCGCCTGTGGGGCTTCGACGTCAGGCTGGAAACGGTAGACCCGGGTGGCCACGTGGTCAGCTTCCTCGAGTGCCGCCGCGAGAAGCGCGGCCGCTGAAAGCCTCAGCCTTGCCGAAGGTGCGGCAGCAGCCTTGCGGCGACTGCCCTCCCTCTGCGCTGCGTGCCGAGCCCGATCGTTAGGTTGACAGCAGTATCCCCGGCATACGCTTGCGGCGCCGATGGTACCGGCGCCCGCACGAGGGACCGGTCAGGCTCGCTCAACCGGTTCGAAATTTTTATGCATTTGCAGCGCCTTCAGACCAGTTTTCCTGTAATAATGCGTGCGCGCGCGATTTCGGCTGGACCAATTCGCGCACAGTGATCCCGTACGCCACCGGGACCATGCGCGACGGCCGCTTCCGGTCGCACCAATGCAGGCTTTCGCGTCCCGATCCGGCATGGAGCGGGTTTCCGTACAGAGACAAAGCCTACCCGTGCAGCCCAGCACCACCTTCCATGGTCGCGCGCTCCGTCTTACTACCCCTTCCCCACCCAAACAACCACTGTCACGTAATTTTTTTGCGCTTGAGTGTGCAAACACACTGTTCAAAACACCAAAATCCATGTAGTTTTGCTATGCATGAGAAGCAGATATCCGCGGACCGGTTATCAAACGCACAACTGAAGCATATCAAGACGGGGCTTGCCCATGACTTTTAGCTATGCGTTTTGCGGGGGAGAGGCCGATTCCCGGAGTACTCAACAGTACGCTCCGCTTCGGCAAAACTGGCTATAGTTTTCGTAAATACCACGATGGCATCATACGAAATTTGCTATGTGACCGCTTTGGCATGAAAAATTCGGCAAAACCATGTTAGGTGCCTCACGATCCACAGATGGAGGAGATCCGCTACATAAAATTACAATTGACCCCTGCTTTCTGGACCACGCACGGCGGGCCGCGAGACTTGTATAGATGAGCTTCTTTGCCTGTTTTTACAGGCAGTTAGCATCCCTTCGGGGGTGTAAAAATGTCTCCTCAAAAAAGAATTCGTAGGTATAATTCTTTGATGTCCCGGATGCGGCCCTAGGTTTTTGTCGTGTTTAGTGGGTTTAGTGGCAACAAAAAAGAGTTGGTATTGGAGAAAGATGGCATGAATTTTACGCATGATAAGAACCCGGGAAAGAATTACACCGGTCTCGCCATTGTTATCCTGTTGCACGTGGTGGTGGCTTGGGCATTCATCAATGGCCTGGGCACCCGCATCGTCACCAAGGTAACCGAGGCTGTTGAAACAAAACTGATTGAAGAGGTGAAACCGCCGCCTCCGCCGGAAACGCCGCCACCGCCGCCACCGCCGGAAATGAAGGCTCCGCCACCGCCGTTCATTCCGCCGGTCGAAGTCCAGGTGCAGCAACCGCCGCCGCCGCAGAACGCGATCACGACGGCGACCAATACGCCGCCGCCGACCACGACCCTGGCACCTCCGGCACCTCCGGCACCTCCGGCACCGCCGGCACCTGCGCGTCCTGCAGGTCCGAGCCGTACCGAAGCAGTGGCAGACTTTAACACTTGCGCACGTCCGGAATATCCGCGCTCGTCGCAGCGTAACGAAGAAACCGGTACCACGACCCTGCAGTTCCTGATCGGTGTCGATGGTCGAGTGATGGAATCCAAACTGCAGAAGTCGTCCGGCTTCCGCGATCTGGATCGGGCCGCACAATCGGCCCTGACCAAATGCCGATTCAAGCCGGCCACTGTTGATGGTCAGCCGCAACAGGCGTGGACAGCGGTGCAGTACGTCTGGACGCTGGAATAAAACCGAGACAGAACATCGTCTCAACTCTATGATTTTCGTTGTCAATAGTTCAGCGAACTGTCTATTTTTATATTTTTGGAGGAAGCATGTTTAAGAATACCCGTTTGTCCGCTATGCTGGCGGCTGTCCTGTTCTCGGTAACGGCGGCATCGGCCCTGGTTTCCGCACCGGCCTTCGCTGACGCACCTGCCGCAGGCGCCACCGCTCCGGCGGCTGACGCGGCTGCCCCGGCTGCCGACGCAGCTGCACCGGCTGCCGACGCCGCAGCCGCTCCGGCTGGCGACGCAGCCGCTCCGGCCGCTGGCGGCGAGCAGACCGAAGAAGTGCACAACCCGTACGGCATCGAAGCCATGTGGGAAGAAGGCGACTTCGTCAACAAGGGCACCATCATCATCCTGTCGCTGATGTCGATCGGTTCGTGGTACATCATCATCACCAAGCTGATCGACCAGCAGAAGATCATGAAGCAGTCGAAGGAAGCTTCGGCCAAGTTCTGGAAAGCGCCGTCGATCGCCGCTGGCTCGGCTCAGCTGAAGGAAGGCTCGCCGTTCCGCTTCATCGCTGAAACCGGCACCAAGGCAACCCAGCACCACGACGGCGCCCTGCTCGAGCAGATCGACCTGTCGACCTGGGTGACCATGCAGATCCAGCGCGCCGTGGACCGCGTCCAGTCGCGCCTGCAGGATGGCCTGTCGTTCCTGGCAACCGTCGGCTCGACCTCGCCGTTCATCGGTCTGTTCGGTACCGTCTGGGGCATCTACAACGCGCTGACCGCCATCGGTATGTCGGGTAACGCATCGATCGACAAAGTGGCAGGCCCGGTGGGTGAAGCACTGATCATGACCGCATTCGGTCTGTTCGTCGCAGTCCCGGCGGTTCTGGGTTACAACTGGCTGGTTCGTCGTAACAAGTCGGTCATGGAAGATATCCGTTCGTTCTCGGCCGACGTTCACTCGGTCCTGATCTCGGGTGCCATGTCGACCTCGAACGCTGCCGCTGGTGCTAAGAAGGCTGGCTAATCATGTCGATGAGTGTCGGCTCCGATACCGGAGATGAAGATGCCGTGATGTCAGAGATCAACACGACGCCCCTTGTGGACATCATGTTGGTTCTTCTGATCATCTTCCTGATCACCAGCCCGGTAGTTCTGAACCTGCAGAAAGTTAACCTGCCTGCAGAGACGAACCAGGTCACCAAGACCAAGCCGGAAGACGTCAACATCACCATCAACAAAGATGGCGAGATGTACTACAACCAGACCCGCATCGCGAACACGGACGAGCTGTTCAAGTTCCTCGCGGAGCAGTCGGTGAAGCAGCCGCAACCGGCAGTGAAAGTTCGTGGCGACCAGGAATCCCGCTACGAATCGATCGGCCGGGTGATCTACACGGCTCAGCGTGCTGGGATTCAGAAGGTCGGTTTCGTTATCGAACCGCCTGACAAGGGCTAATACCCTGTCCGCGGCAGCGCGGCCTCCCCCGGGAGGTTTCGCTGCCGCGTCCGAGACCCCAACATTTGAAAAGGAAACACCATGGGCATGAACGTAGGTTCGGGCTCCGCTAAAGGAGCCGATCCGGAACCGATGATGGAAATGAACATGACGCCGCTGATCGACGTCCTGCTCGTTCTCATCATTATGATGATTATCACGATTCCGAAACAAAACCACTCGGTCAATCTGAACATGCCGGTCGGCACCCCGCCACCGCAGACGAATGAGAAGCCGGTTGTGGTTACGATCGACGTGGACTTCGACGGCACCATCCTGTGGGATGGCCAGGTTGTCCCGAATCGTTCGGAACTGGAAGCCAAGATGAACGGCGTTGCCGCAATGCCGAACCAGCCGGAAGTGCACCTGCGTCCGAACAAGCTGGTCGAGTACAAAGTGGTGGCCGGTGTCATGGCAACCGCGCAGCGTCTCGGCGTCACCAAGATCGGCATGGTCGGTAACGAGCAGTTCCAGTAATCGATCCATGTTTGACCAACACGGCAGGGTTTCCCTGCCGTGTCCATTTTCAAGAAGGACTTTTTCTGATGAGCAAATTCCGTCTCGCACACCTCAGCCTCGCACTGGCCGCCCTCGGTTTCACCGCTGCCGTTCCTGTCGTCGGCCTGGCCCCGGCGCACGCCGCTGTCACCCTGCGTCCGGAAGTCGGCAAACCGCTGCAACAGGCCCAGACGCTGCTGAAGCAGGGCAATGCCAAGGGCGCACTGGGTGTCCTGCGCGACGCGGACAAGGCAGCGAAGACCGACGACGAACGCTTCCTGATCGAGCGCGTACGCGCTTCGGCCGCCTCGTCGGCCGGCGACTGGGGCACCGCAGCGACTTCGTTCGAAAAGCTGCTCGACTCGGGCAAGCTGAGCGCCGCTGAACGTTCGCAGTTCTCGGAAGGTCTGGTCGGCATCTACATGCGCGCCGGCGACCTGAACAAGGCAAACGCCACCATCCAGAAGCTGCTGCAAAAGGGCAACGATCCGAAGCTGCGCGCCTACCTGCTGCAGAACTACTACAAGCAGGGCAACGTCGCCGCGCTGGAGCAGGAACTGCGTAACGCCGAGAAGAACGGCCGCCTGAGCGAAGACGAGCTCGGCATGCTGGCCAACATCCAGCTGAAGAAGAACGACAAGGTCGGCTACGTCAACACCATCGAGAAGCTGGCTGCCAGCTATCCGAAGGCACAGTACTGGAACGACCTGCTGAACCGCGTGCAGGGCAAGCCCGGCTTCTCCGGCCGCCTGGCGGTGGACGTCTACCGCCTGAAGCTGGCCAACAACCTGATGAAGAAGCCGAGCGAGTTCATGGAAATGGCCCAGCTGGTGCTGCAGGCGAAAGCCCCGGCCGAAGCGCTGAAGGTCATCGACAAGGGCTACAAGGCCGGCGCCCTGGGCACCGGTCCCGACGCCGAACGTCACAAGCGCCTGAAGGACCTGGCCGAGAAGAACCTGGCCGACCAGAACAAGGGCGTCGCCGCCCTGGAAGCCGAATACACCGCCGCCAAGGACAACGACGCGCTGGTGGGCCTTGGCTACGCGCTGGTGCAGGCTGGCCAGGTCGACAAGGGCCTGAAGATGATGGAAGCGGCCATCAAGGCCGGCGGCCTGCGTTACGCCGACGAAGCCAAGCTGCGCCTGGGCGAAGCCTATGCCGCGGCCGGCAAGAAGCAGCAGGCCATCAGCACGCTGAAGACCGTCGCCGGCAAGGACGGCAGCGCCGACCTGGCCCGCTACTGGATCATGGCGATCAACCGTCCGGTTGCCTGATAGCCGAGCGAGCAATCATGAAACGCCGCCTGCCCGCAGGCGGCGTTTTTTTTGCGTCGGCGCCTCCCTCTCCCATTCCCGCCATCCGTAGGCCTTCGTTGCTGTGCAACATGCGAGTTACCGTATAATCAGGTATTTCGCGCCGGACCGGCCGGTTGCGCCATTGGAAGCATTGATGAAGGTATTTCGCGGACTACCCAACGACAGGGCGCGCGCACCCTGCGCCCTCACGATCGGCAACTTTGACGGTGTCCACCGCGGCCACCAGGCATTGTTGGCGCACGTGCGCAGCGCCGCCAGGGAACTGGGAATCGAAGCTGCCGTGATGACCTTCGAGCCCCACCCGCGCGAATACTTCGCCCGGAAGATGGGCGACCTGTCGAAGGCCCCGGCGCGCATCGCCAACCTGCGCGACAAGCTGGGCGACCTGTCCAACGCCGGCATCGACCGCGTCATCGTCGAACACTTCAACGAGCACTTCGCCGCCCAGTCGCCGCAGGATTTCATCGAGCGCGTGCTGGTGGACGGCCTGCACGTCAAGTGGCTGATGGTCGGCGACGACTTCCGCTTCGGCGCCAGGCGCCTGGGCGACATCGCCATGCTGCAGGAGGCCGGCCGCGAATACGGCTTCCAGGTCGAGACCCTGGACGCCGTGATGCTGGGCGCGCGCCGCATCTCGTCCTCGGCGGTGCGCGAAGCGCTGGCCGCCGGAGACTTCGGCGCCACCCAGCAGCTCCTCGGGCACCCCTACGCCATGTCGGGCCACGTGATCCACGGCCAGAAACTCGGCCGCACGCTGGGCTTCCCGACCCTGAACCTGCGCGTTGCCCATCGCCCTGCCCTGTGCGGCATCTTCGTGGTGCAGGTGCATGGCCTGGCAGACCAGCCCTTGCCGGCCGTCGCCAGCCTCGGCGTGCGCCCCACCGTCGAAGACGCCGGCCGCATGCTGCTGGAAGTGCACGTGTTTGACTATAACCGGCCCGCCTACGGCAAGCTGGTGCGCGTCGAATTCCTCGCCAAGTTGCGCGACGAGGAAAAATACGTCGACCTGCCCACCCTCACCGCCGCGATCGAGCGCGATGCCGCCCAGGCGCGCGCCTACTTCGCGCAACGCAACGGCGCCTTGACGGCGACCGACCGAATTTGACGCGCGTCGCACCGCGCTCGACGCGCGGGCGGCGCCATTGTCCCCGACAGATGCAAGCAGCGGCCTGGTTGCCGCCGAACCGAATTACTCAGAGAAGAACCTTATGTCCGATACTAAACCAGTCCAGAACAACGCCCAGAAGGGTGCGAAAAAGCCAGAGAGCAAGTACCCGGTCAACATGACCGACACCCCCTTCCCGATGCGCGGCGACCTCGCCAAGCGCGAGCCGGGCTGGGTCAAGCAATGGCAGGAAAAGAAGATCTACCAGCGCATCCGCAAGGCGGCTGCCGGCCGTCCGAAGTTCATCCTGCACGACGGCCCGCCGTATGCGAACGGCGACATCCACCTCGGCCACGCCGTCAACAAGATCCTGAAGGACATGGTGGTGAAATCGCGCACCATGGCCGGCTTCGACGCGCCCTATGTGCCGGGCTGGGACTGCCACGGCATGCCGATCGAGATCCAGATCGAAAAGCAGTTCGGCAAGAACCTGCCGACCGCCGAGGTGCTGCAGAAGGCGCGCGCCTATGCGCTGGAGCAGATCGACCGCCAGCGCGCCGGTTTCATCCGCCTGGGCGTGCTGGGCGAATGGGAAAACCCCTACATGACCATGGCCTACGGTAACGAGGCCGACGAGCTGCGCGCCCTAGGGCAATTGCTCGACAAGGGCTACGTCTACCGCGGCCTGAAGCCCGTCAACTGGTGCTTCGACTGCGGTTCGGCGCTGGCCGAGGCGGAAGTGGAATACCAGGACAAGCGCGACCCGGCGATCGACGTCGGCTTCCCGTTCGCGGAGCCGGAAAAAGTGGCTAGCGCCTTCGGTCTGCCGCAGCTGCCTGCTACCCTCGGGTTCATCGTGATCTGGACCACCACCCCGTGGACCATCCCCTCGAACCAGGCCCTGAACGCCAACCCGGAAGTGACGTACGCCCTGGTGCAGGCCGAGCGTGACGGCCAAGCCCTGCTGCTGATCCTGGCACAGGACCTGGTCGAAGCCACCCTGCAGCGCTACAAGCTCGAAGGCAGCGTCATCGCCACCACCCTGGGCGCGAAGCTGGACGGCATCCGCTTCAAGCACCCGCTGCACGCGCAGGACCCGTTCTACGACCGCACCTCTCCGGTCTACCTGGCCGACTACGTCACCACCGACAGCGGCACCGGCGTGGTCCACTCGGCGCCGGCCTACGGCCTGGAAGACTTCCAGTCCTGCAAGGCGCACGGCATGAAGGACGACGAGATCCTCAAGCCGGTGATGGGCGACGGCCGCTTCGCCTCGACCCTGCCGCTGTTCGGCGGCCTGACCATCTGGGAAGCCAGCAAGCCGATCTGCGAAGCCCTGCGCGGCGCGGGCGCCCTGTTCGAGCTGAAGATGTTCGACCACAGCTACATGCACTGCTGGCGCCACAAGACCCCGATCGTCTACCGCGCGACCTCCCAGTGGTTCGCCGGCATGGACATCACCCCGAAGGACGGCGGCCCGACCCTGCGCGAGAGCGCCCTGGCCGGCATCGCCGAGACCCAGTTCTTCCCCGACTGGGGCCAGGCGCGCCTGCAGGGCATGATCGCCAACCGTCCGGACTGGACCCTGTCGCGCCAGCGCCAGTGGGGCGTGCCGATGGCCTTCTTCATCCACAAGGAAACCGGCGAGCTGCACCCGCGCACGCCGGAACTGCTGGAGCAGGTCGCCCAGCTGATCGAGAAGAACGGCATCGACGCCTGGCAGCAGCTCGACCCGGCCGAGCTGCTCGGCGAGGACGCTGCCCATTATGAGAAGAACAAGGACACGCTGGACGTGTGGTTCGACTCGGGCTCGACCCACCAGACCGTACTGCGCGGCTCGCACAAGGAGCAGTCCGCCTTCCCGGCCGACCTCTACCTGGAAGGCTCGGACCAGCACCGCGGCTGGTTCCACTCCTCGCTGCTGACATCGTCGATGCTGAACGGCCGCCCGCCCTACAAGGCGCTGCTGACCCACGGCTTCACCGTCGACGAGAACGGCAAGAAGATGTCCAAGTCGCTCGGCAACACGCTGGCGCCGCAGAAGATCTCCGACACGCTCGGCGCCGACATCCTGCGCCTGTGGGTGGCCTCGACCGACTACACCGGCGAGCTGTCGATCGGCGAGGAAATCCTCAAGCGCGTGACCGAGTCCTATCGCCGCATCCGCAACACCCTGCGCTTCCTGCTGGCGAACACCTCGGACTTCGACCCGGCCCAGCATGCCGTCCCGGTCGCCGAGCTGTTCGAGATCGACCGCTATGCGCTGGCCGAGACCGCGAAGCTGCAGCAGGATATCGCCGCGCACTTCGAGCGCTACGAGTTCCACCCGGTGGTCGCCCGCCTGCAGAACTTCTGCTCGGAAGACCTGGGCGGCTTCTACCTCGACATCCTGAAGGACCGCCTGTACACCACCGGCGTGGATTCGCAGGCCCGCCGGTCGGCCCAGACCGCGCTGTGGCACATCGCCCATGCGCTGCTGCGCGTGATGGCGCCGATCCTGTCCTTCACCGCCGAGGAAGCCTGGGCCGTGTTCGCGGGGCAGCAGGCCTACGCGGACAGTGACGAGACCATCTTCACCCAGACCCTGTGGAGCTTCCCGGAGCTGGCCGACGGCGAGGCGCTGCTGGCCAAGTACGCGGCCCTGCGCGAAGTGCGTGCCGACGTCACCAAGCAGCTGGAAGAAGTGCGCGCCTCGGGCGCCATCGGCTCTTCGCTGCAGGCGGAACTGGCGATCAAGGCTGCCGGCGAAAAATACACGCTGCTCGCCAGCCTCGACGATGACCTGAAGTTCGTGTTCATCACCTCGCAGGCCACCGTGGAACAGGTGGCGGACGCCGCCAACGAAGCGGTGAGCGTGACCCCGTCGGAAGCGGAAAAGTGCGAGCGCTGCTGGCACTACCGCCGCGACGTCGGCCACGACCATGCGCACGCCGGCCTGTGCGGCCGCTGCACCAGCAACCTGTTCGGCAGCGGCGAAGCACGCCGTTACGCTTAAGCCTTGGCCCTTCATGGGCTTTCACCGCCGTGCCCTGCCTCAAGGCTGGGCACGGCAGGCACCGACCTACTCACCATGGCCACCAAAATCAAAAAAGCTTCCCCGGGCGCCAAGCCCGTCTACAAGCCTTCCGCCAGCCTGTTCCCATGGCTCGGCCTGGCGATGATCGTCGTCCTGCTCGACCAGGTCACCAAGCTCACCGTCGAGCGCACCTTCGCCTACGCCGAGACGCTGCCGGTTACCAGCTTCTTCAACCTCATCAAGGTGTACAACCCGGGCGCGGCGTTCAGCTTCCTGGGCGACGCCAGCGGCTGGCAGCGCTGGTTCTTCCTCGCGATCGCCATCGGCGCCGTGGGCTTCTGCCTGTACATGATGAAGAAGAACGCCACCCAGCGCCTGTTCTGCTTCGCGCTGGCCCTGATCATGGCGGGCGCCATCGGCAACGGCATCGACCGCGTGGTCCATGGCCACGTGATCGATTTCCTGGACTTCTATTGGAAGGGGATCGGCCACTTCCCGGCCTTTAACATCGCCGACATCGGCATCTCGGTCGGCGCCTTCCTGTTCGTCCTCGACGAGCTGCGGCGCGTGAACAAGTCGTAACACCCTGAATCCGGAGTCACCATGAGCATGGACCTCAAGGGCAAGAAGATCGTCCTCGGCCTCACCGGCGGCGTGGCCTGCTACAAGGCGGCTGAACTGTGCCGCTCCCTCACCAAGGAAGGCGCGAGCGTGCAGGTCGTCATGACCGAAGCCGCGACCCACTTCATCGGCACGGTCACCATGCAGGCCCTGTCCGGCCAGCCGGTCTACACCGACCAGTGGGACCCGCGCATGGCCAACAACATGGCCCACATCGACCTCACCCGCGACGCCGACGCCATCCTGGTGGCGCCCTGCTCGGCCGATTTCATCCGCAAGCTGGCGCACGGCGCCTGCGATGACCTGCTGTCGACCCTGTGCGTGGCGCGCCCGCGCCGCGTGCCGCTGCTGGTGGCGCCGGCGATGAACGTCGAGATGTGGGAAAACCCGGCAACCCAGCGCAACGTCAGGCAGCTCGTCGAGGACGGTCTGTGCCTGTTCGGTCCCGCAGCCGGCTCCCAGGCCTGCGGCGAGACCGGCCTGGGGCGCATGCTGGAGCCGGAAGAGCTGGTCGAGGAGCTGATCGCCTCCTTCCAGCACAAGGTGCTGGCGGGCCGCCGCGTGCTGATCACCGCGGGCCCCACGTTCGAGCCGATCGACCCGGTGCGCGGCATCACCAACCTTTCCTCGGGCAAGATGGGCTATGCGGTGGCGCGCGCGGCGCGCGAAGCCGGCGCCGAAGTGACGCTGGTGACCGGCCCGACCTCGCTGCCGACGCCGCATGGCGTGCGCCGCATCGACGTACTTACCGCCCAGCAGATGCACGACGCCGTGATGGCGGGCGTGCAGGGCCAGCACGTCTTCATCGGCGTGGCAGCCGTCGCCGACTGGCGCGTAGCGAATGCCAGCGGCCAGAAGATCAAGAAGCAGGAAGGCGGCGGCGCGCCCCAGCTGGAGTTCGTGCAGAACGCCGACATCCTGGCGTCGGTCGCGGCCACTACCTCCCTCTCCGGCTGGCCCTACTGCGTGGGCTTCGCCGCCGAGTCCGAGAACCTGATGGAATTCGGCGCGGCCAAGCGCGAGAAGAAGGGTATTCCCCTGTTGGTGGGCAATATCGGGCCGCAGACCTTCGGGCAGGATGAGAACACCATCATCCTGTTCGACGAGAGCGGCCCTACCTTGCTGCCACGCGCCGACAAGCTTAGCCTGGCGCGCCAGCTGGTTTCCGAAATCGCGAAGCGCCTCGAGCAGCGCTCTTTGCTCACCTGAGCTGACCTGAGTTCATTAAGCAGCATAAGAACAGCATGAAAAACATCGACCTGAAAATCCTCGATCCGCGCATGAAGGAGCTGCTGCCGGCCTACGGCACGCCCGGCAGCGCGGGCCTGGACCTGCGCGCCTGCATCGACGCTCCGCTCGTCATCGAGCCGGGCCAGACGGTGCTGGTACCGACCGGCCTGGCGATCCACATCGGCGATCCCGGCTATGCCGCGATGATCCTGCCGCGCAGTGGGCTCGGCCATAAGAACGGCATCGTTCTCGGCAATCTGGTAGGCTTGATCGACTCCGACTACCAGGGGCAGCTGATGGTCTCGACCTGGAACCGCAGCCACGCCAGCTTCACGCTGCAGCCGCTCGACCGGCTGGCCCAGCTCGTGATCGTGCCCGTGCTGCAGGTAGGCTTCAACGTGGTGGAGGAGTTCGCATCGAGCGAACGGGGCGCCGGAGGGTTCGGCAGCACCGGCAAACAATAAAAGACAAGGAGTAAGGAGGAGCATGATCCATTTGCGTCCGCAATTTCGTCTAGCTGCGTTGGCCGTTGCCAGCGCCGTCCTGCTGTCGGCCTGCGCCACGCAGGGACCGATGCAGCCGGGCCAGCCTCTCCCGCCGGGACAGGCTGCACCGCAGACCCCGCAAGTGACACCGGAGATGGCGGCTGCGGCCGAGACCCTCACCAGGATGGCGACCCTGCAGGACCGCCTGTACAAGGTCGCCGCGCCCCTCCTCATCGACAATGCGGAACTGTGCACGCGCCACGCGCGCAACCTGCTCGGTTTCACGGCCAAGAACCGCTATACCTATCCGGGAAGTTATAACGAGGCCGCGCACGCCGTGCTCGGCATGGGTGAGCGCCTCCAGGTAACCAATGTACTGGCCGGCAGCGGCGCCGCCAAGGCCGGCCTGCGCAACGGCGACGAACTCGTGGCCGCCGGCGGCAAGCCGCTGCCGACCGGCCCGAATGCGCTGTCCCAGGCGGGCGCCGTGTTCGGGCCGATCATGCAGAAACAGGCCAGCCTGCCGCTGACCATCGATCGCCGCGGACAGCAGCGCGACCTGACGATTCCCGTGACCCGCGCGTGCGCCTTCGGCATCGAACTGGGCAACGCGGACAACGTCAATGCCTATGCCGACGGCCAGCGCGTGATGGTCACGCGCGGCATGGTGGGCTTCGTCCAGAACGACGAAGAACTGGCCTACGTGGTGGCGCACACGATGGCGCACAACATGCTGAACCACGCGGCCAACCAGCGCAATGCCGCCACCATCGGCAGCATCATCGACAACCTGACCCGCATCGCGCCGGACACCTCGATGCTGATCGGCAGCGGCGGCATCAAGTCCATGCCGGCGACGCTCGACACCGCCGCCGACCGGCTCGCGGTCTACCTGCTGGCGCGCGCCGACTACCGTGTGGATGGCGTGTCGGGATTCTGGAAGCGCTTCGCCGAGACCTACCCGGCGACGGTCCTGAACGGCCACACCGCGAACCACCCGGCGCTCGCGCAACGCACGGCCGCCATCGACAAGGCGGTGGCCGAGGTCAAGGCGAAGAAGGCGGCGAACCAGCCACTCAAGCCCTGATCGCATAGCATTGCCCATCCAACGCGGACGCCCGGTGCGTCCGCGTTCGTTTTGGCGGCCACTACCCAGCAGAAGCCAGCTTCCGGCAAGCCGGCCGCGTTTTTTGTATCATTGCCCACCACACCAACGACGCCGCACACGACGCGGCGCAGCACCATGGACAGCATCGACCTCGACGTACTGAAGACCTGCGACGCCTGGCTCGCCGCCGGCCGCCGCTGCCAGCTGGTGACGGTGATCAAGACCTGGGGCTCGAGCCCGCGCCCGATCGGCGCGCTACTGGCCATCTGCGAGGACGGCAGCGTGGTCGGCTCGGTCTCCGGGGGCTGCATCGAAGACGACCTGATCGAGAAAGTGCGCCGCAACGGCATCGAGATGACCCGTCCCGAGATCGTCAGCTACGGCATCAGCGCCGACGAGGCGCACCGCTTCGGCCTGCCCTGCGGCGGCACCATCGAACTGGCCATCGAGCCACTCTCGCGGGACAGCCGCATCCGCGAACTGCTGGCGCGGCTGAGCGAGGGTGAACTGGTCGAGCGCCGCGTGATACTTGCGACCGGCGCCGTCACCCTGGCGCGCGCCGAGGCCGGCGCCATCCAGCGCGTGGAGGACGGGGTGCTGGCCACCATCCACGGACCGCGCTGGCGCCTGTACATCATCGGCGCCGGTCCGCTGTCGCGCTTCCTGGCGCAGATCGCCAGCGGCATGGACTACCGCGTGGTCGTGTGCGACCCGCGCGAGGAATACCGCAGCGGCTGGAATCTGCCCGGCGTGGAACTGGTGCACGCCATGCCCGACGACCTGGTGATCGAGGCGCGCCTGGATGCGCGCAGCGCGGTTGTCGCCCTGACTCACGACCCCAAGCTCGACGACCTGGCCCTGATGGAGGCGCTCAGGTCCGAGGCCTTCTATGTCGGCGCGATCGGCTCGCGCCTGAACAACGACAAGCGCCGCGAGCGCCTCAAGCTGTTCGACCTGAGCGAGGCCCAGCTGGCGCGCCTGCACGGACCGATCGGCATTTATATCGGCAGCAAGACCCCGAGCGAGATCGCGATCTCGATCATGGCCGAAATGACCGCCGTGAAGAACGGCGTGCCGGCCACCCTGCTGGTGCCCCACGCGGCGGCGGCCCAGTCGGCGAGCACGGCAGCCTGCACCGTGCTGCGCAGCGACGCCGCGTGAATTCCAGCGCAATAACCGGGTGGCGCAATCCGGACCGTGCCGCCACAATCGTCCTTTTCTCCCCCGCCGCCCAATGAATACCGTGAACATGTTGCGCCTCGTGGCGCTGGCCGCCATCTGGGGCGGCTCCTTCCTCTTCATGCGCATCGCCGCGCCCGTGCTCGGACCCGCGGTGCTGATCGAATACCGGGTGCTGTTCGCGGCCCTGTTCCTGGCCGGCGTCTCGTGGGTCCTGCACCGCCGTGGCAAGGGGACCTCACTCGACCTGCGCCAGCACTGGAAACACTACCTGGTGCTGGGCTTCTTTAACTCGGCCCTGCCCTTCCTGCTGTTCGCCTTCGCCGCGCGCACCCTGTCGGCCTCGGTGCTGTCGGTACTGAACGCCACCGCGCCGATGTTCGGCGCGCTCGTCGGGGCGGTATGGGCGCGCCAGGCCGTCTCCCCCCGCGCCGCACTCGGCCTGGTGCTGGGCACGGTCGGCGTGGGACTGCTGGTCGGCTTCGACCACGTGTCGGAACGCCCCGGCGCCATGGTGGCCATCGTCGCGGCGCTGGTGGCGGCCTTCTGCTACAGCATCGCCAGCCAGTACGCCAAGTCGGCCAAGGCGGTAGCGCCCTTCGCCAACGCACACGGCTCGATGTGGGCCGCGACGCTGTTCGTGATCCCGGCCCTGCCCTTCTTTCCGTCGCCGGGCGAACCGACGGCCGGCATCTGGGCGGCGGTGCTGGCGCTGGGCGTGGTCTGCAGCGGCATCGCCTACATCCTCTACTTCAAGCTGATCGAGGAAGTCGGTACCACCTCGGCACTGACGGTGACCTTCCTGAATCCGATGTTCGGCATCCTGTGGGGCGCGATCTTCCTGCATGAAGTGATCGGCTGGCATACGCTGCTCGGCTCAAGCATCGTGCTCGTCGGCACGGCCTTGGTGACCGGCTTCGTGCCTTCCTTCCTGCGCGCGCCTGCCGCGCAGGCCAAGTAGACGGACCGCGAAGCGCGATGCGTAGCGAGATCACCCTCGACCTGCCGCCCGGCTATCGCTTCCAGGACGTGCTGGCCTTTCACAGCCGCGATGCGGAAGAGATCGCGGAACAGGTGGCGGCGGACGGCTTGCGCAAGGGTGTGCTGCTCGACGGCACGCCCGTGGTGCTGGAAGTGGGTTTCTGTCGCGACACCGCACGCTGCCTGGTCGACGCGGACGGCGACGTGAGCCCGGCACTGCTGGCGCATGCACGCGAGGCCCTGCTCAACATCCTCGGCCTGCGCATCGACCCGGCCGCCTTCGCCGCGTTCGCGCGCAATGATCCTGCGCTGGGGCCGGTGGTGGCACGCCAGCCGGGCTTGCGCATCGTCCAGTCCGCCACCGTGTTCGAGGCCCTGACCTGGGCGATCATCGGCCAGCAGATCAACCTGCCTTTCGCCATCTCGCTGCGCCGTACGTTCATCCAGCTCGCCGGCCGGGTCCATGCGAGCGGCCTGTGGTGTTATCCGGAAGCGCCGGACGTCGCCCGGTTGGCGCTGGAAGACCTGACCAGCCGCAAGTTCTCTCGCTCGAAAGCCGAGACCCTGCTGCGCCTGGCCCGGCTCGTGGTCGAAGGCGGCGTCGACCTGGACCGCGCACGTCTGGTGGGCGATATCGTGGAGGAGCTGCTGGCCATTAAAGGCATCGGCCCCTGGACCGTCAACTATGCCCTGCTGCGCGGCTATGGCTACCCGGACTGTTCTCTGGAAGGCGACGTGGCCATCCGCACCGCCTTCCACCGCCTGCTGGGTGGAGACGCCCGCCCGGACATCCCGACCACGCAGCGCCTGCTCGAGCGCTACGCGCCGCACCGCACGATGGCGGCTGCCTACCTGTGGGCCAGCCTCAGCGATTCCAGCAGCTAGCGAAGGCCGTTTAATTCCAGCGCGGCAAGTCGTCGAACTGCTGCGCACTTTCCCCCGAAAAACGGATCAGCTCCGGCAGCGGCACCGTGGCCAGGTTCTCGCGGCCGTAGTGGCCGCCGAGCGCGCTCGGGATCTTGAGGCAGTATTTGCGTCCCTCTACCAAGGGACCAAGCGTGGTTTCCGCCAGGTGCACGACTTCCGGCATGTACCAGTCGTTCAGGAAATCCTGGTTGTAGGCTAGCGCATCCAGTGCCGCGCGACTGTCGGCGACCGGTTCGCAGCACAGGTCTTGCGGGCGCAGCCGCCAGTAGCGCCCTTCGTCGTCGCGGATGATGAGGTTACCGAATGCATTGGACCCAAGGACTTCGACAGCGGTCAAGCCGACCCAGCCCCAGGCGTCGTTGATGTCGTCTACGTTGATCATGTGGTCTGCCCTGTTGGTTCGCGAGCCGGTACACGGATGCCTGCGCCGGCGTTACGCGTGTTGGACAAGGCTGGCTCGACAACATTCCGAACGGATGCGTCCGGTTTGACACCGCTCTGGTCTGAGCCGCTTGGACGGGAAAAACGAAAAAGCCGTTGATCCTTGCGAATCAACGGCTTTTGAATTCTGGTTGCGGGGACAGGATTTGAACCTGTGACCTTCGGGTTATGAGCCCGACGAGCTGCCAGACTGCTCCACCCCGCGTCTGATGAAATGAATTATACGCCGAAACGGTCTTTTAGGCAAATGCAATCCTCCCCTGATGAGCGATTGCAGCACGGCATGGCTCGGCCGTGGGCACTTTTGCACGCGCCGGCGGCGGCCCAGTGCCGGCAATTCAGTGTAAAGTAAGCACAATCTCAACCTGCCGCTGACCTATGAAATTCTGTTCCGAGTGCGCCCATCCTGTCGCCCTGGCAATTCCCGAAGGCGACAACCGGCCGCGCTACGTCTGCCCCCACTGCCACACGATCCACTACCAGAATCCCAAGCTGGTCATCGGCTCGATCCCCGTCTGGGAACAGGACGGCAAGCTGCAACTGCTCCTTTGCAAACGCGCGATCGAACCGCGCTACGGCTACTGGACCTTGCCGGCCGGCTTCATGGAGAACGAGGAAACGACAGAGCAGGCCGCCGTGCGCGAAACCGAAGAGGAAGCCGGCGCCGATGTCGACCTCGGCAAGCTGTTCACCCTGCTCAACGTGGCCCATGTGCATCAGGTCCATCTGTTCTACCTGGCACGCCTGCGCAACCTGGACTTCGCGCCCGGTGAGGAAAGCCTTGAGGTGCAATTGTTCACCCAGGAAGAGATTCCCTGGGACGACCTGGCTTTCCCTACGGTACGCACCACGCTGGAACTGTTCTTTGCCGACCACGTCAAAGTGCGCGAGGGCGGCAGCTACGGTTTCCATAGCCGGGACATCGTTCGCCCGATGCTGGCTCCCCGCGAACCCGACTGATCCCAGAGCCCGTCATGATCCCCTGGCTCGAGCCGACATCGCCCTTCCCTGACGTATCCGAGGCGCTGACGATCGACGCCCCCGGCCTGCTCGCGGCCGGCGCCGACCTGTCGCCGCAGCGCCTGTTGCTGGCCTACCGGAACGGCATCTTCCCCTGGTTCTCGGAAGGCCAGCCCATCCTGTGGTGGAGCACCGACCCGCGCATGGTGCTGCGTACCGAGCACTTCAAGGTGAGCGAAAGCCTGAAGAAGACCCTGAAGCGCGTCGAGCGCAGCCGCGTCGAAGGAGGCCCTTGGGACGTGCGCTTCGACAGCGCCTTCGAAGACGTGATGCGCGCCTGCGCCGCCCCGCGCAAGGACGGGCCCGGCACCTGGATCTCGGAAGACATCATCGACGGCTATACCGGCCTGCATGCGATGGGCTATGCCCACTCGTCGGAAGTCTGGTACGAGGGCAAGCTGGTGGGCGGCGCCTATGGCGTGTGCATCGGACGCATGTTCTACGGCGAATCGATGTTCGCCCGGGTGACGGACGCGTCCAAGGTGGCGCTCGCCTACCTGGTCGCCTTCCTGCGCAGCCAGGGCGTCTCGACGATCGATTGCCAGCAGGAGACCGGCCACCTGGCTTCGCTGGGCGCCTCGCCGATCCCGCGCAGCGCCTTCCTGGCCCATTTGCGCCAGGCCATCCAAGAGCCGGCCATCACCCACTGGGAAGTTGCGCCCCCTCTGGATCGGCGCGGTAGGTAGCTGCACCGTTGATTGGCTAACAGTGACACCGCTTTGATTTCGCTAAAATAGGTCCATCACGTCGTCTCGAGAGCTTTTTGCATGACGCACCTAAATGACCTGCCCTTCGCTACGCTGCAGTTCTACACGACGGCGCCCTATCCCTGCAGTTACCTCGATGCGCGCCAGGCCCGTTCGCAAGTGGCGACGCCTTCGCACCTGATCAATGCCGACGTGTATTCCGAGCTGGTGCGCAACGGCTTCCGCCGCAGCGGCATCTTCACCTACCGCCCCTATTGCGACGGCTGCCAGGCCTGCATCCCGGTACGGGTGAAGTGCGAGGATTTCACGCCCAGCCGTACCCAGCGCCGCGCCTGGAAGCGCCACGGCAACCTGGTGGCGATGGTGGCCAACCTCGCGTTCTCCGACGAGCACTACGCGCTCTACCTGCGCTACCAGACCACCCGCCACGTCGGCGGCGGCATGGACCAGGACAGCCGCGACCAGTACGCCCAGTTCCTGCTGCAGAGCCGGGTGAACACCCGCCTGGTCGAGTTCCGCGAGCCCGACGGCCTGCTGCGCATGGTCTCGATCATCGACGTGCTGTCCGATGGCCTGTCGTCGGTCTATACCTTCTTCGACCCGGACCTGCCGGGCGCCTCCTTCGGCACCTACAACGTCATGTGGCAGGTGAACCAGGCGCGCGAACTCGGTCTCCAGTATGTCTACCTGGGCTACTGGATCGAGCAAAGTCCGAAGATGGCCTACAAGATCAACTTCCGTCCGCTGGAAGCGCGCATCGGCGGCGTGTGGAGCGTGCTGGAGCGCTGAAGCTATTGATCCCTCGGATGGCCGCCGAGCCATCCCGGCGCTGTAAAATGGCGGGAGTCATTTACGATGAGTCCCCCATGTCCGACAAGCTCCTGTACTCCCTCGCCCGCCCGCTGCTGTTCTCGCTCGACGCCGAGCAAGCCCACAACCTGACCCTGCCGCTGCTGCGCCGCGCCACGGCACTCGGCCTGACCAAGCTGTCCAGCCGCCCGGCGCCGGACCCGCGCACGGTCATGGGCATCACCTTCCCGAACCCGGTCGGCCTGGCCGCGGGCCTGGACAAGGACGGCGCCTACATCGACGGCCTTGCCTCGCTCGGCTTCGGCTCGATCGAGATCGGCACCGTGACGCCGCGCCCGCAGGGCGGCAACCCGAAGCCGCGTATCTTCCGCCTGCCGCAGGCGCAGGGCATCATCAACCGCATGGGTTTCAACAACGGCGGTGTGGACGCGTTCGTGGCCAACGTGCAGGCCTCCCGCTTCTACCAGGACAAGCAGGGCGTGCTCGGCCTGAACATCGGCAAGAACGCCGACACCCCGATCGAGCGCGCGGCCGACGACTACCTCTACTGCCTGCGCAAGGTCTACCCCTACGCCAGCTATGTCACCGTCAACATCTCGTCGCCGAACACCAAGAACCTGCGCCAGCTGCAGGGCGAGTCCGAGCTCGACGCCCTGCTGTCGCAGCTGAAGGAAGAGCAGCTTCGGCTGGCGGACCAGCACAAGCGCTATGTGCCGGTAGTCCTGAAGATCGCGCCGGACATCGACGGCGACCAGGTGCGCAACATCGCCGGCGCCCTGCTGCGCCACAAGATCGACGGCGTGATCGCCACCAATACCACGCTCAGCCGCACCGCGGTGCAGGGCATGCAACATGGCGAGGAAGCGGGCGGCCTGTCGGGCGCGCCGGTGTTCGAACTGTCGAACACGGTGATCCGCCTGCTCAAAGCCGAACTGGGCGATGCGCTGCCGATCATCGGCGTGGGCGGCATCATGCGCGGCGAAGATGCACGCGCCAAGATCGAGGCCGGCGCGCAGCTGGTGCAGCTCTACACCGGTTTCATTTATGCCGGCCCGGCGCTGATCCGCGACGCGGCGGCCGCACTGCGCCGCTAATGGAAGCATCGAGGAAGAATCGAGGAAGCATCGACTAACACGCAGTCTTTCAGGAGCCGACATGAACGCATCCTTCCGTCCCCGCCGTTTCGACTTGATCGGCATCGGTGAGTGCATGGTGGAGTTTTATTCAGCCGAGCCGCTGGCAAGCGCATCCCAGCTGCAGCGCGCTTATGGCGGCGACGTCCTGAACGCGCTGGTGGCGAACCAGCGACTGGGCGGCAAAACCGGCTTCGTTACCAAAGTGGGCGACGACCCCTTCGGCAGTGGGCTGCTGGCCGCCTGGCGGCAGGAAGGAATCGACACCAGTCAGGCAGTCGAGCGTCCCGGCGACAACGGCGTGTACTTCATCTCGGTGGCCCCTAGCGGCGAGCGCGCCTTTACCTACCGCCGGCACGGCACGCCCGCGTCGCAACTGGCGCCGGAAGACCTCGATCCGGCCTACATCGCCTCGAGCCATTGGCTGCTCCTGTCCGGCATTACCCAGGCGCTCTCGCCGACTGCGCGGGCGGCGACACTGGCTGCCGCGCGCATTGCCCTTGAAGCCGGCGTGCGCATTGCCTACGACCCCAATTACCGGCCGCGCCTGTGGGCCCTGCACGGGGGTCTTCCTGCCGCGCGCGCCGCCTTTGACGAGATTGCACCGTTCGCGGAGTGGCTGCTGCCCAGCCATCCGGCCGACGCGGCGCTGCTGGGTGCGGAAGACGCACTGGAAGAGGACATGGACGCCGCCTTCGCGATGGCCGAACGCTTTGCCAGCCGTGCTCCAAATGTCGCCCTGAAATGCAGCGCAGACGGGTGCGTTCTGTCGAGCGCCGGGACGGTGCGCCACGTTGCGGGCGCCAAGGCGGACAAGGTGGTCGACACCACGGGCGCTGGCGACTGCTGGAACGGCAGTTTTCTATTCGGCCTGCAACAAGGCCAGACGATGGTGGATGCCGCCACCGAGGCCAATCGGCGTGCGGCGGCCAAGCTGGCTTATCGCGGCGCCATTCCACCGGCAGGCGTGATCAAGTAGGGATCACGCCACCGCCTGCAATGCCTTCTCGATGTCCGCCCGCGTGTACCCCTGGGCGAAGCGCTCGATGAAGTGGTAGGCATACGCCCGCAGGTAGGACCCGCGCCGCACGGCCAGACGCGTCACATTGGGAGCGAACAGGTGCGAGGCCTCGATCGCCCGCATTCCCTTGTCGCGACCGAGGTCGAAGGCCATCGAGGCCACGATCCCCACGCCCATCCCCAGCGACACGTACTGCTTGATGACGTCCGAGTCCATCGCGGTGAGCACGATGTCCGGCGCCAGCCCCGCTTCGACAAACGCGGCGTCGATGTGGCTGCGGCCCGTGAAGCCGACGTCGTAGGTGATGAGCGGATACTCGGCCAGGTCTTCCAGCCGCAGCGGCGTGCTCGATGCAAAAATCGGGTGGCCTTCCGGCGCCACGACCAGGTGGCTCCAGCGGTAGCACGGGAAGGACACCAGGTCCGGGAAGGCCGACAGGCCTTCGGTCGCGATGCCGATGTCGGCCTTGCCCGACAGGACCCATTCCGCGATGTGTTCCGGCGCGCTCTGCTGCAGCGCGATGCGCACGCCCGGGAAGGCGTTGCGGAAGGACTGCACCACCTGCGGCAGCGCATAGCGCGCCTGGGTGTGGGTCACGGCGACCGTCAGCGTGCCGCTGTCCTGGGCTGCGAACTCGGCGCTGGCCTGCTGCAGGTTCTCGGCCTCGACCAGCAGGCGCTCGACGATCTTGAGGATGCCCTTGCCGGGCGGCGTCAGGCCGGTCAGGCGCTTGCCGTTGCGTTCGAAGATCACGACCCCGAGCTCTTCCTCGAGCTCGCGGATCTGGCGCGACACGCCCGGCTGCGAAGTGAACAGCGCATTGGCAACGTCGGTCAGGTTGAAGTCACGGCGTGCGGCCTCGCGCACCGAACGCAGTTGCTGGAAGTTCATATTCCCGTTCCTCAGATACCTTCGCCGGCATCCACGAAGACTTCGATACGGCGCGGCTTGAGCACCAGGGTGTCGCCTTCCTTGAATCCCTGGCTCGAGAACAGCTCGTTCGGGATCACGGCCTCGATCAGCTGCTGGTTGTCGGCACGTTCGAGATCGAGCTGGGCGAGCGGACCGATCGCATGCGCGCGGCGCAGCTTGGCCACCACGCCATCGGCGCCCGGCGTATAGCGCGCGACGTCGAGCTCGTGCGGACGCACGTAGCCGATGCCCTCGCCATTACGCACAGCCGCATGCTCGGGCGCATGGAACTGCACGTCGCCGCTGGCCAGCACGCCTTCGTGGACGCGGCCATGGAACAGGTTGACGTTGCCGAGGAAGCCGTAGACGAAAGGCGAGGCCGGCTTGTTGTACACGGCGTCGGGCGTGCCGAGCTGCTCGACGCGGCCCTTGTTCATCAGGACCACCTGGTCGGCCACCTCCAGTGCTTCTTCCTGGTCGTGGGTGACGAAGATCGAGGTCACGTGCAGCTCGTCGTGCAGGCGGCGCAGCCAGCGGCGCAGTTCCTTGCGCACCTTGGCGTCCAGCGCGCCGAAGGGTTCGTCGAGCAGCAGCACGCGCGGCTCCACCGCGAGGGCGCGCGCCAGGGCGATCCGCTGGCGCTGGCCACCCGACAGCTGCGGCGGATAGCGGTCGGCGATCCAGTCGAGCTGCACGAGCTCGAGCAGCTGGCGTACCTTGTCGCGGATCTGCTGCTCGGACGGGCGCTCCTTGCGCGGCTTGACGCGCAGGCCGAAGGCCACGTTCTCGAACACGGTCATGTGCTTGAACAGCGCATAGTGCTGGAATACGAAGCCGACCTGGCGCTCGCGCACGTGGCGGTGCGAGGCATCCTGGCCGTCGAGCAGCACGGCGCCCGAATCAGGATGCTCGAGGCCGGCGATGACGCGCAGCAGGGTCGTTTTGCCGCAGCCGGACGGACCCAGCAAGGCGGTCAGCTGGCCGTCCGGGAACTGCAGCGATACGTCGTCGAGCGCGGTGAACTGGCCGAACTGTTTGCGGATGTGTTGGACTTCGATCGTCATGCTGCTAGCTCCGTTTGTCGTTCTGCGGCGGCTGCCTTGCGTACCTGGTGCAGGCGCCATTCGATAAAGCTCTTTACGGCCAGGGTCACCAGCGCGAGCAGCGCCAGCAGCGATGCGATCGCGAACGCGGCCGTGAAGTTGTATTCGTTGTAGAGGATCTCGACCTGCAGCGGCATGGTGTTGGTCTCGCCGCGGATGTGGCCCGAGACCACCGACACCGCGCCGAACTCGCCCATCGCACGGGCGTTACACAGGATCACGCCGTACAGCAGGCCCCACTTGATGTTCGGCAGCGTCACGCGCCAGAAGGTCGACCAGCCCGAGGCGCCCAGCACCAGCGCGGCTTCTTCCTCTTCGGTGCCCTGCTGCTGCATCAGCGGGATCAGCTCGCGCGCCACGAACGGGAAGGTGATGAAGATGGTCGCCAGCACGATGCCCGGCACCGCGAACAGGATCTTGATGTCGTGCGCGGCCAGCCACTCGCCGAACCAACCCTGGGCGCCGAACAGCAGCACGTAGATCAGGCCTGCGATCACCGGCGACACCGAGAACGGCAGGTCGATCAGGGTCAGCAGGATGCTCTTGCCCCTGAATTCGAACTTGGCGATGGCCCAGGCGGCGGCGACGCCGAACACGAGGTTTAGCGGCACCGAGATGCCGGCTGCGATCAGCGTGAGCTTGATGGCCGAGACGGCGTCCGGATCCTTGATCGATTCGAGGTAGACGTCCCAGCCGCGCTTGAGCGCTTCGGTGAACACGGCCGCCAACGGCACGAACAGGAACAGGGTCAGGAAGGTGAGCGCTACCCCGATCAGGAGGTAGCGGACCCAGTCCGGCTCCAGCACGTTGTTCTTCGAGCGGCGTGCAGGGGCAGCCGTCTTCGGGGCCGCGTTGATATTGTCGAGGACTGCGCTCATTTCTTCCCTGCCCGTTTGCGGGTCCACGCCTGCAGCAGGTTAATCGTCAGCAGCAGGATGAACGAGATGATCAGCATGACCACTGCGATTGCCGTGGCGCCCGCGTAGTCGTACTGCTCGAGTTTGGTGATGATGAACAGCGGCGTGATCTCCGAGACCATCGGCAGGTTGCCCGCGATGAAGATCACCGAGCCGTATTCGCCGGTGGCGCGCGCGAAGGCCAGCGCGAAGCCGGTCAGCAGCGCCGGCACGATCGAGGGCAGCACCACGCGCCAGAAGGTCTGCAGCGGCGAAGCGCCCAGGCTGGCGGCGGCTTCCTCGAGCTCGCGTTCGGCTTCTTCCAGCACCGGCTGCACTGTGCGCACCACGAAAGGCAGCCCGATGAAGGTCAGGGCCACCAGCACGCCCAGCGGCGTGAAGGCCACCTTGATGCCGAACTTGGCCAGCTGCTCGCCGATCAGGCCGTTGTGCGAGTAGAGGGCGGTGAGCGTGATGCCGGCCACCGCGGTCGGCAGCGCGAATGGCAGGTCGACCAGGGCGTCGATGATGCGCTTGCCCGGGAAGGTGTAGCGCACCAGCACCCAGGCCACGATGCCGCCGAAGATGACGTTGATGAAGGCGGCCAGCAGCGAGGCGCCGAAGGTCAGGCGGTAGGAGGCCATCACGCGCTCGGAGGTGACGGCGCTCCAGAACGCCTCCCAGCTCATCGTGAAGGTCTTCAGGAAGACCGCCGAGAGCGGGATCAGGACGATCAGCGCGAGGTAGAAAATCGTGAAGCCCAGCGAGATGCCGAAGCCAGGTATAACCCGGCCGGGGGATCTGCGTGGCGCACTGTGCGTTTGCACGTTCATGGAGGCCCTTATTACAAATTCTTCTAACGGGCTGCCATAATCTCACGCAGCCCTTATATTACAAACGAAACTTTTCTCATTTATATAGACGGTTTCGGCTATTAGGGCTTAGCAAAGGCTTCAGAAAACCAGCTTGGCCGCCACGCCGGTCAATGTCGTCGCCAGCAGGGCGCGCAGGAAACGTTCCGGCACCTTGCGCGCTGCCATTGCCCCCAGCGTGATGCCCGGCACCGAGCCCACGAGCAGGGTCAGCAGCAGCATCCAGTCGATCGAACCCAGCCACCAGTGGCCGAAGGCGGCGATGGCCGTCAGCGGCACGGCATAGGCGATGTCGGTGCCGGCCACCTCGGCCGGGCTCAGGCGTGGATACAGCATGACCAGCAGCGTGGCGCCGATCGCGCCGGCGCCGATGGAGGAGACGGTGACGAGCACGCCCAGTACCGCGCCGGACACGACGGTGGCGGTGGCAAGCGCCCTGCCCTGCAGCTGACGGGATGGATTGGCATTGACCCAGGCCAGCATGCGGGCGCGGAACAGCAGCGCGACCACGGTCAGCATCACGGAGCCGGCGATCGAATAACGGATGAGCTGGCCGATCTCGTCGTCGAGGCCGCCGAAGTATTTGAGCGCCAGCGTGGCCACCAGCGCGGCCGGCAAGGCGCCCAGGCACAGGCGGCCGACGATGTTCCAGTGGACAGTGCGGTTGAAGCGGTGGGTGACGGTACCGACACCCTTGGTGATGGAGGCGAAGGCCAGGTCGGTGCCGACGGCAACCGAGGGCGAGACGCCGAAGAGTAGCGTCAGCAGCGGCGTCATGAGCGAGCCTCCGCCCACGCCGGTCATTCCGACCAGCAGCCCTACTGCGAACCCTGCAATGATGTACGTCGTCGACATGCCTTTACCCCCAAGTTAAGGCACAGGGTAAGGGGACTCGGCAGTTCGGTAAACAACAGGTTTCTTATTTGCTTATGCGGCGATGGATGAGCTTGTAGGGCGGGCGGGGGAAAAGAGTCCAGTGGACTCTTTTCCGCCCACGCTACGAAAAGCGGTGACACATTGGGCTACAGTAACCCGTACGTGGATCACTTGTTCGGCTGCGGGGTCAGGCGCAGGTAAGGCCGCGGCGCCGTGTAGCCCTTGGGATACTTCTGCTCGATGACGGCCGGATCCTGCACGGTCAGCGGGATGATGACGTCGTCGCCATCCTTCCAGTTGCCCGGAGTGGCGACGGTGTAGCCGTCGGTCAGCTGCAGGGCGTCGATCACGCGCAGCACTTCGTCGAAGTTGCGGCCGGTGCTCATCGGGTAGGTGATCATCAGGCGCACCTTCTTGGCCGGGTCGATCACGAACAGCGAACGCACGGTGGCGGTGGCAGATGCTTCCGGGTGGATCATGTCGTACAGGGCGGACACCGACTTGTCGGCATCGGCGATGATCGGGAAGCCGACCACGGTCTGCTGGGTTTCTTCGATGTCCTTGATCCAGTCGCGGTGCTTGTCGGCCGGGTCGACCGACAGCGCGATCGCCTTGACGTTGCGCTTGTCGAATTCCGGCTTCAGCTTGGCGGTCAGGCCCAGTTCGGTCGTGCAGACCGGGGTGAAATCGGCCGGGTGCGAGAACAGCACCACCCAGGAATCGCCCGCCCACTCATGGAAGCGGATCTTGCCGATGCTGGAATCCTGCTCGAAATCGGGGGCGGTATCGCCGAGGCGTAAGGTCATCTCATTTCTCCATGTGAGTGGTTGCTACATCAACGCATAGTCTAAGAGCACTTGGCAGTTTAGCAAACGACGCGTTTGTTATTTGCTTGTTCCTCAATGCTGTTTAGAGAAAGCGGCTGTACAACACGACGGCCCAGGTAGCCGCCGCCAGCAACAGGGTCAGTGCCACCGCCGCGCTTCCCATGTCCTTCGCCACTTTCGACAGCGGATGGCGCTCGAGCGAGATGCGGTCGACGACGGCTTCGATGGCCGAGTTGATGATCTCGACGACCAGCACCAGGACCAGCACACCGATCAGGGCCAGTTTCTGGAAGCCCGACACCGGCAGCAGCAGGGCCGCCACGCTCGCGATGGCGATCACCACGATCTCCTGGCGGAAGGCAGCTTCGCTGCGCCATGCCCAGGCCAGGCCGTCCCAGGTGTTGCGGCAGGCGGCGAGGATGCGGGCGGCACCGCGCTTGGTCTTGAACTCGCTGGTCGATTGTTCCATTAGCTTGTCGAAATAAAATGCAGGACTGTCATTATGCCGCGCTTGCCCTTCCTTGCACACTGCAGCCCATCGGTTTGCATCCGCGTTTCACATCATGGTATAAAGGGACCAATACTGCACTGCACCAACCACATCATGAAAATGGAAACCCCAGAACTGGCGGCGGCAGGATCGGGATCATCAGCGGGCAAGACCTCGATCCAGGTGATCGAACGCATGATGGCATTGCTCGATGCGCTGGCCAATTATTCCGACCCGGTCAGCCTGAAGGAATTGTCGAAAGTCTCAGGCCTGCATCCCTCGACCGCGCACCGCATCCTGAACGACATGGTCGTCACGCGCTTCGTCGACCGTGTCGAGCCGGGCACCTATCGCCTCGGCATGCGCCTGCTGGAACTGGGCAACGTGGTGAAAAGCCGCCTGTCGGTACGCGAAGCGGCGCTCGACTTCATGCGCGCCCTGCACAAGAAAACCCAGCAGACCGTGAACCTGTCGGTGCGCCAGGGCGACGAGATTGTCTACATCGACCGCGCCTACTCGGAGCGCTCGGGCATGCAGGTGGTGCGCGCGATCGGCGGCCGGGCGCCGCTGCACCTGACCTCGACCGGCAAGCTGTTCCTGTCGATCGACGACGCCAAGGCCATCCGCGCCTACGCCACCCGCACCGGCCTGGCAGGCCACAACAAGAATTCGATCACCGACCTGGCCCGCTTCGAGCGCGAGCTGAGCCTGGTGCGCACGCGCGGCTATGCGCGCGACAACGAGGAGCTGGAATTGGGGGTGCGCTGCATGGCGGCCGGCATCCATGACGACAGCGGCAAGCTGGTGGCCGGCCTGTCGATCTCGGCCCCGGCCGACCGCCTGCAGGAAGAATGGCTGGAAGACCTGGTGCAGACGGCGTCCAGCATCTCGGCGACGCTGGGCTACCGCCCCGCTCCCGCGATTTGACCTTGTAGGGTGGGCGGGTCCTCCCGCCCACACGGTGATAGTTGGCAGCAAGATCATCCAGCGCGAGAGCGGAGCCATTGCGGATCCGCGTGGGCGGCATAGCCGCCCACCCTACGAAACCCGGTCAGTGCAGTGCCGGCGCCGCGGCGGTAGCGGTGCTGATGATCGGCATATCGGTATTCCCCAGCGTCCCGGGCGCCAGCACATCGAGCTTGCTGGGCGCGAGCGCTTCCAGGAAGCGGCGCACGCGGCCAGCATCGGCGGTACGTGACATCTTTCCCTTCGAATCCAGGAACACCATGATCACGTTGCGGCCGTGAATGGCTGCCTGCATCACCAGGCAGCGCCCCGCTTCGTTGATGAAGCCGGTCTTCTGCAAGCCGATGTTCCAGTCCGGCAGCGCCACCAGATAATTGGTGTTCGCGTAGCGCATCGGCCGGCCGCTCGCTGTCACAACCGAATTCGGCGTGGTGGAGTATTCTCTCAGCAGCGATTCCCGGTGGGCCGTGGCAACCAGGCGCGCCAGGTCGCGCGCGCTCGAGACGTTACGGCTCGACAACCCACTCGAATCGACGAAGTGCGTGTCCTTCATGCCCAGTTCGCGCGCCTTGGCGTTCATTGCGGCCACGAAGGCCCCGATGCCGCCCGGGTAGTGGCGTCCGAGTGCCGAGGCGGCGCGATTTTCCGAGCTCATCAGGGAAATGTGCAGCATCTCGCGGCGCGTCATGCGCGTGCCGACGGGCAGGCGCGAGCTGGAATATTTATGGCGGTCGACGTCGGCATCGGTGATGCGCAGCACCTCGTCGAGGTCCTGCCTGGCCTGCACCACGACCAGGCCGGTCATGAGCTTGGTGATCGAGGCAATCGGCAGGGCAATGTTGGCGTTCTTTTCGAACAGGACTTCCGCGCTGTTCTGGTCGAGCACGAAGGCGACGTTCGAACGCAGCGAGAGCGGATCCGGTGTGCGACGCAGGCCGGCGGCATCGCCGAAGGTGCGTGGATCGATCACGGGTACGGCGCCGGCAGCCTGGCGCACCACCTGGTAGGTGACCTTGCGCTTGCCGCGCACCATTTCCACGCGGCGCACCATGCGCTCGCGGTTGTCGTCGGCGATGGCCTGGGCCAGGTCCTGGCGCTTGCCGCGCACCGTCTTGCGGCTGGTGGCGCGCTTGTTCTTGACGACCTTTTTCTTGGCGGCCTTTGCCTTCTTTGATTTGGACTCGGCAGCGGCGCCGGCGCCCGCACCGGCGCCGGCCCCAGCAGCGTGGACGGGCTGGAGCGCAAACAGCAGCGAAACAACGGCAGCCAATGCAAGTTTGAACATCTGAAACCCTTCGGCGCAAACTGATGAGGTACGGAATGCAGTTTAGCGGAACGACGCTCGACCGCAAGCAAAAGAACACATTCCGCGCGGCAACATTCAAAACCGACAAGCCTTTACCAATCAAGTATTTACGCGCACATCGCCTCGCACCTTGATGTACGTTTATTCCATGAAGCGGGCGAACTGCCCGACCGGCTCGCGCTCGGTGACCAGCGAATTCTCGACCTTTTCCGGGTCTGCCCAGCCGAGTGCCATGCCGCACACCACCATTTCATTCTCCGGCAACCCGAGCTGCTGCGCAATCACGCGGTGATACTGTGTGAAGGCCGCTTGCGGGCAGGTGTCGAGGCCGCGGCCGCGTGCCGCGACCATGATGTTTTGCAGGAACATCCCGTAATCGAGCCAGGAGCCCTGTTCCATGATGCGATCGATGGTGAAGATCAGTCCGACCGGCGCGTCGAAGAAGCGGTAATTGCGTGCGTGCTGGGCCGCCATGCCTGCCTTGTTGTCGCGCGTGAGTCCCAGCAGCGTGTACAGATCCCAGCCCACCTTGCGGCGGCGGTCGACGTAGGGCGAGATCCACTCGCGCGGATAGTAGGCGTATTCCTCGGTGTGCCGGCTTGCCTGCTCCGGATCCCCATTCACCGCCAGGATCGCCTGGCTCAGCCGCTCACGCGCCTCCCCCGTCAGCACATACACTTTCCACGGCTGGGTGTTGGTGCCGGACGGCGCGCGTGCGGCCACGTCGAGGATACGCTCGATGTCGGCGCGCTCGACCGGCTTGTCCAGGAACGCGCGGATCGAGCGGCGCGAGGTGATGGCGGCGTCGACGGCTTCCTGCTGGGGGCTGTTGATCATGGGGTCTCCTTGGGTTTCTTGACGACGAATGCGACGCCCAGCACGGCCACCGCCATGCCGGCCAGTGCAAGCGGGCTGAAGGCCTCGCCGAACAGCAGCCAGGCCATGACGGCGGTGGTGGGCGGGGTCAGGTAGAGCAGGCTGGTCACTTCCGTGGCGCGGCTGCGCCGGATCAGGGTGAACAGCAAGAAGATCGCGCCGATCGACAGGGCGAAGATCGACCACAGCCAGGCGACGATAAAGTCCGTGCTCCAGGTGATGGTGGAGAAACGCGGGTCCAGGTCTTCGAGCACGATGGCCAGCGGCAGCAAGGCCACCACCGTGGCGGCGAACTGGATCACGGTGCCGGTGCGCAGGTCGAAGCCCGGGCAATAACGCCTCTGGTACATGGTGCCGGCCGTGATGCACAGCAGCGCGAACACACACAGCGCGATGCCGGCCGCCGTCAGCCCGGCCAGGTGCAGCTTGCTATACACCACCAGCAGCACGCCCGACAGGCCGAGCGCGAAGCCGAGCCACTGGCGCGGGCGTACCCGTTCGCCGATCAGGGGCGCGGCGGCCGCCGTGAGGATCGGCTGCATGCCGACGATCAGCGCGGTCAGCCCGGCCGGCATGCCGATCTTGATGGCGGCCCAGACGCCGCCGAGGTAGCCGGCCTGCAGCAGCAGTCCCGCAAGCGCGACGTGCAGGACCTGGCCGCGCGGCCAGGGTGCGCGCAGCATGAACACGACCGGCAGCAGCACGGCCAGCACGCCCAGGCAGCGCAGGATCACAAAGCTCAGCGGCGGCGCATACGGCAGGCCGAGCTTGGCGACGATGAAGCCGGTACTCCACAGGAACACGAACAGCAGCGGCACGGGCGAAAGCCAGGCGGGGGAAATCGAAGGCGTGCTTGTTCGGGTACGGAAAGACATGGAGTAAGCGCTGCTCGGCAGCTTGGTGAACGGCTTGGCGAAAATACAAGCCATCAGTCTAGCACGCTCGCGCGCGTGACTTTCGGTAGTTGTTGATAGCAAGATTCTTTGCGTCAAATCAACCTCAGAATCTTGAAATTTCTTGCAAACAATGCATTCAAGAAATTTATGCACACGAGATGGTGCGACGCGTCAAATTCGCTTGACTCGTTCGAAGACATGGTTGAAAATCCGTCCTGTTGCGGTGCACAAAAAAGAGTTTCGTTGAGCCTATACGAAGAAAACCTGCCTCACCGGTCCAAGCAACATTTCCATTAAACGCACTGAAATTGGAGAAACATATGTTTGCAATTCCTGAGCAGTTCTCGAATGCCACCAAAGCCAATCTGGAGTCGCAGTTCGCACTGATGTCCTCGCTGACCGCCAAGACCTTCGAAAGCATGGAGAAACTGGTCGAGCTGAACATCAGCACCGCCCGCAGCACCCTGGAAGAGTCGTCGAATGTCACCCGCCAACTGCTGAGCGCCAAGGACCCGCAAGAATTCTTCTCGGTCACCGCTTCGCAGGCCCAGCCGACCGCCGAGAAGGCCCTGTCGTACAACCGCCAGCTGGCCGCCATCGCCACCGGCACCGGCGCCGAGTTCTCGAAGGCCGCCGAAAGCCAGATCGTCGAAACCAACCGCAAGGTCATCGCCCTGGTCGACGAAGTGAGCAAGAACGCTCCGGCCGGTTCGGAAACCTTCGTTGCCGCCGTCAAGACCGTGATCAGCAACGCCAACGCCGGCTACGAGCAGTTCAGCAAGACCAGCAAGCAGGCTGCTGAAGCGATCGAAAACAACGTCAACGCAGCGGTGAGCCAGTTTTCGGCGACTGCTCGCAAGGCTACCGCTACTGCGACTGCTGCGACCCAGAGCGCTGCCGCCTAAGCTGCGACTGGTCAAATGAAAAAGCCGGGACTTGTCCCGGCTTTTTGTTTTTAGGGAGTTCCGTAGGGTGGGCGGGTTCCCCGCCCACCCTACGAACATCACTCCCCGAGATACGCCGCCTGCACCCGCGGATCGTTCAGCATGTCTGCCGCATTCCCCGTCATGGTCATGGCCCCGGACTCCATCACGTAGCCCCGGTGCGCCGCCTGCAGCGCCAGCTTGGCGTTCTGCTCCACCAGCAGGATCGTGATGCCCTGGCTCGACACGTCGCGGATCACCTCGAAGATCTTTTCCACCATGATCGGCGACAGGCCCATCGAGGGCTCGTCCAGCAGCAGCAGGGTCGGGTGGCACATCAGCGCGCGCGCCATCGCCAGCATTTGCTGCTCGCCGCCCGACAGCGTCCCCGCCAGCTGGCCTGAGCGTTCCTTCAGGCGCGGGAAGACCTCATACCATTTCTCGATGTCCGCCGCGATCCCCGCCTGGTCCTTGCGCGTGTAGGCGCCCATCAGGAGGTTCTCGTGGATCGTCATGCGGGTGAACACGCCCCGCCCTTCCGGCACCATGGCCAGCCTGCGCTGGACCATGCGGAAGGACGGCGTGCCGCGCAGCGGCTGGCCGAGGTAGCTGATCTCGCCCTCCACCCTGCACGGCGGGAGCGTGCCGGTGATGGCCTTCAGGGTCGTGGTCTTGCCGGCGCCGTTGGCGCCGATCAGGGTCACCAGCTCGCCCTTGTTCACTTCCAGGTCCAGCCCCTTCACCGCCTTGATGCCGCCGTAAGCGACTTTCAGGCCCGCTATTTTCAGGATGTTGTCTGTCATTGGTGCGCTCCGCCGAGATAGGCCTTGATCACGGCTTCGTTCTTCTGGATCTCGCTCGGGATGCCTTCGGCGATCTGCTTGCCGTACTCGAGCACGGTGATGCGGTCGCACAGGCCCATCATCAGCTTGACGTCGTGCTCGATCAGCAGCACGGTCTTGCCTTCGTTCTTGATTCTCAACAGCAGCTCGCGCAGGCCCAGCTTTTCGGTGGCGTTCATGCCGGCTGCCGGCTCGTCCAGCGCCAGCAACTGCGGGTCGGTGGCGAGCGCGCGTGCGATCTCCAGTCGGCGCTGGTCGCCGTAGGACAGGTACTTGGCCGTGCGATGGGCATACTGGCCGATACCGACGAAATCCAGCAGCTCCTGGGCGCGCGTGCGGATCGCCGCTTCTTCCTGGCGCGCCGCCTTGTGGCGCAGGATCGCACCGAGCACGCCCTGGCGGGTGCGCACGTGGCGGCCCACCATCACGTTCTCGAGGGCGCTCATCTCGCCGAACAAGCGGATGTTCTGGAAGGTGCGCGCGATGCCGGCCTTCGCCACCTCGTGCGGGGCCGAAGGCGAATACGGCTTGCCGGCCAGCTCAAAAGTGCCGCTGTCCGGCTGGTACAGGCCGGTGATCACATTGAAGAAGGTGGTCTTGCCGGCGCCGTTCGGGCCGATCAGGCCGTAGATCTGGCCGCGCTCGATGCGGATACCGACGTCGGTCAGCGCCTGCAGGCCGCCGAAGCGTTTGTTCACGCCGGCGATGTTCAGGATGATGTCCGTGCTCATGCCTTGGCCCCTTCCTCTTCTTCACGGGCCAGGGCGGCATTGGGACGATCTTCCCGGTTCGGCGAGGGCCACAGCCCGGCCGGGCGCACCAGCATGATCAGCACCAGCGCCAGGCCGTACAGCAGCTGGCGCAGCACCTCGGCCTCGATCACGACGGTGCCGAACAGCGCCTGCTGCGCCGGCTCCACCACGTGACGCAGCACTTCCGGCAGCGCCGCCAGCAGCACGCCGCCCAGCACCACACCCGGGATATGGCCGATCCCGCCCAGCACCACCATCGCCAGCACGGCGATCGATTCGGTCAGCGAGAAGGATTCCGGCGACACGAAGCCCTGGAAGGCGCCGAACATCGCGCCGGCCACGCCGCCGAACGAAGCGCCCATCGCGAAGGCCAGCAGCTTGACGTTGCGGGTGTTGATGCCCATGGCCTTGGCCGCTATCTCGTCCTCGCGGATCGCCACCCAGGCGCGGCCCAGGCGCGAATGCTGCAGGCGGCTGGTGACGAAGATGGTCACGATAGTGAGGAACAGGAACAGGAAGTAATAGGCGTTGACCGAGGGCATGGCGAAGCCGCCGATGTACACCGTGGCCTGCGAGCCTGCCTCGCCCGCCAGCGACACGCCGAACACGCGGATCGGGTCGATCATGTTGATCCCCTGCGGCCCGTTGGTGAAGTTGATCGGGTCGTTCAGGTTGTTCATGAAGATGCGGATGATCTCGCCGAAGCCCAGCGTGACGATGGCGAGGTAGTCGCCGCGCAGCTTCAGGGTCGGGGCGCCCAGCAGCGCGCCAAACAGGGCGGCGACCAGGGCCGCCAGCGGCACGATCGCCCACACCGACAGGTGGATGCCGTTCTGCTGGATCTCGGGCCCGAAGAAGCTGACCAAGGCTTCGCCCAGCGCCGGCGAGTAGTAAATCACCGATTCGAGCAGGGCCGCGAATTGCGGCGAGGAGAACAGGCCGACCAGGTAGGCGCCCACCGCGAAGAAGGCGATATAGCCCAGGTCGAGCAGGCCGGCGAAGCCGACCACGATGTTCAGGCCCAGCGCCAGCATGATGTAGAGCAGCGCGATGTCGATGATACGCACCCAGGAATTGCCGAACTGGGAGGCAACGAAGGGGAAGACCAGCATCAGGGCCAGCACGACCGCCATGCTGGCACGGGCCTGGCGCGGCTTGTGCTGGACGTCGAAAGTCAGGATTGCCATGGTGTGTGTCCCTCCCTTGTCAGGCCCGGTCCGCCACGCGCTCGCCCATGATGCCGGACGGGCGCAGGGTCAGCACGAGGATCAGCACGACGAAGGCGAAGATGTCCTGGTAGTGGCTGCCCAGGAAGCCGCCGGTGAGGTCGCCGATGTAGCCGGCGCCAAGCGCTTCGATGATGCCGAGCAGGATGCCGCCGATCATGGCGCCGTAAATGTTGCCGATTCCGCCCAGTACCGCGGCGCAGAAGGCCTTCAGGCCCGGCAGCATGCCCATGGTGAAGGTGACCGAGGCGTAGTTGGCGCCCCACATCACCCCGGCCACGGCCGCCAGCGCGGCGCCGATGGCGAAGGTGGCGACGATGACGCGGTTCGAATCGACGCCCATCAGGCCAGCCACGCGCGGGTTCTCGGCCACCGCGCGCATCGCGCGGCCCATGCGGGTGCGTTCGACCAGCAGCACCAGGCCGACCATCGCCACGGCCGCCAGCACCAGCAGCAGGATCTGGGTATGCGAAATGAGCGCGCCCATGATCTCGACCGGTTCCGGCGAGAGCAGCTGCGGGAAAGGCAGCGGACTGCGGCCCCAGATCATCATGGCGAAGGTCTGCAGCAGGATCGACACGCCGATCGCGGTGATCAGGGGCGCCAGGCGCGGCGCGTTGCGCAGGCGGCGGTAGGCGATGCGTTCGATCAGGATGTTGAGCAGGATGGCCACGGGAATGGCGCCGATGATGGCAACCGCCAACTGCACATAGCCCGGCAGGCCGGGCGCATAGCTTTCCAGCAGCTTGAGGATGGTGAGGCCGACCATCGCGCCGATCATCAGGACGTCACCGTGCGCGAAGTTGATCAGGTTGAGCACCCCGTAGACCATGGTGTAGCCCAGGGCCACCAGGGCGTACATGCTGCCCATCACCAGACCATTGAGGATTTGTTGAATGAATGTTTCCATCGTGCGCGTTCGCTTTTTCCGCTATTAGTTCAGGCCAAGAAAAACGGCACTCCGGGTAGCCCCGCAGTGCCGTTCCTGGCCTGGCGTTCATGTTCCGATTGCCGCCATCATAACTTGGCAAATGGAAAACTTGCAGCGGAAAACATGCCGCGCGACGAATTTTTGTAGGGTGGGCGGGAGAGCCGCCCACCCTACGTCATCACGCGGCTTTGGCCCCGTCCAGGCCTTTCGGCAGCGGGAACACCACGTTTTCTTCGACACCTTCCAGTGCGCGCACACTGGCCGCGCCCAGTTCCTTGAGGCGGTCGATGACGGCCTGCACCAGCACTTCCGGGGCAGAGGCGCCGGCGGTCACGCCGATGCGCTTCTTGCCAGCGATCCATTGTGGATCGATCTTGGCGGCGTTGTCGACCATGTAGGCCGGGGTGCCCATCTTCTCGGCCACTTCGCGCAGGCGATTCGAGTTGGAGCTGTTCGGGCTGCCGACCACGACCACGACTTCCACCTGCGGCGCCATGAACTTGACGGCTTCCTGGCGGTTGGTGGTGGCGTAGCAGATGTCGCCCTTCTTCGGCTCGATGATGTTCGGGAAGCGTGCCTTCAGTGCGGCGATGATGTCGGCGGTGTCGTCCACCGACAGCGTGGTCTGCGACACGTAGGCCAGATGATCGGGGTTGTTGACCGCTAGCCGCGCCACGTCATCGACGGTCTCGACCAGATGCATGCCTTCCTCGGCCTGGCCCATGGTGCCCTCGACTTCGGGGTGGCCGTCGTGGCCGATCATGATGATCTCGCAGCCCTGCTTGCGCATCTTGGCCACTTCGACATGGACCTTGGTTACCAGCGGGCAGGTGGCGTCGAAAATGGTCAGGCCGCGCGCCTCGGCCTCAAGGCGCACGGCCTTCGAGACACCGTGGGCCGAGAACACCAGGGTATTGCCCGGCGGGACGTCTTCGAGTTCCTCGATGAAGATCGCGCCTTTGGTGCGCAGGTCTTCGACCACGTAGGCGTTGTGCACGATCTCGTGGCGCACGTAGATCGGGGCGCCGAACTGGTTCAGGGCGCGCTCGACGATCTCGATGGCGCGGTCCACGCCGGCGCAGAAGCCGCGCGGCTGCGCAAGCAGAATTTCGTTTTCCATGAAGGTTTCCTGTTTACAGAACCGAAATCAGTTTCACTTCGAATTGCAGGGCCTGGCCGGCCAGCGGGTGGTTGAAATCGAACAGCGCGGTGGTCTCGCGCATCTCCAGCAGCACGCCGGCAAAGCGGCCGCCCTTCGGTGCGTTGAACTCGATCAGCTCGCCCACCTTGTAGTCGGCATCGGGCACCGAGTTTTCTTCCAGCGTGGCCTTCGACACCGGCTGGATCAGGTCGGGGTTGCGCTCGCCGAATGCTTCCGCCGCGCTCAACTGGAAGGTTTCGTGCGCGCCTTCCGGCAGGCCGATCAGGCGCGACTCGAGGAAAGGTGCGAGCTGGCCTTGCCCCAGCAGCAAGGTGGCCGGCGTGCCCTTGAAGGTAGTGACGAGATCAGTACCGTCGGCGGTGGCAAGCCGATAATGCAGGGTCAGGTAGGACGATTCGTTGACGACTGGAGCGTTGGACATGTTCTTTGTGGTGGCAGGCAGGCCTGTTGCAGGCAAACCGCTATTGTAAGCCACGCCCGCCTCTTGCGCCTTGGAGCCCCCCCCTTTTTATGGCAAGGATCAGACAATGAGAATCACCGAATGGCCGGAAGAGCAACGCCCGCGCGAACGGCTGCTGCGTGGCGGCCCGCAGGTGCTGTCGGACACCGAACTGCTGGCCATCTTCCTGCGCGTGGGTGTAGCGGGAAAAAGCGCGGTGGCGCTGGCGCGCGACATGCTCGATCACTTCGGCTCGCTGCACCGCCTGCTGCACGCCAGCTCGAGCGAGTTCGGCGCCTTGCACGGGCTTGGTCCGGCCAAGTATGCCCAATTGCAGGCAGCCGTGGAACTGACACGGCGCGCCGTGGCGGAGGAATTCGAACGCGAAGGCATGTGCTCGCCGGACGCCGTGCGCGCCTACCTGCGACACCAGTTCGCGTTGCAGCCGCATGAATCCTTCGTCGTGCTCTTCCTCGACGTCAAGAACCGCCTGATCAACTACGAAGAGATGTTTCGCGGGACGCTGACGCACACCAGCGTCTATCCGCGCGAAGTGGTGAAAGCGGCGCTGCGCCGCAATGCCGCCGCCGTGATCCTGGCGCACAACCACCCGTCCGGTGTCCCGGAACCGAGCGAGGCCGACCTGCGCCTGACATCCAACTTGGTGCAGGCGCTGGGCCTGGTCGACATCCGGGTGCTCGACCATTTTGTCGTGGCCGGCACACAGGTGTATTCCTTCGCGGAGCACGGACAGATGTAATCGCGCAGGCAGGGAAAGCTGGTAAACCGGTGCCGAAACAAGGATCTAGCGAACTCATCACCAATTGTTAAAGAATCCCAATGGACTATGACACAATTGTTTTTCGCAAGTGATTGATTTACTTTCAGTTTTCACGCTATACTCTCGTTTTTCCAATCCTGGATATTCTTAAGGAGTGCACTATGGCACGTGTCTGCCAAGTTACCGGCAAGGGAGTGATGGTTGGCAACAACGTCTCCCACGCTAACAACAAAACCAAGCGTCGTTTCCTGCCGAACCTGCAGAACCGCCGCATCTTCGTGGAATCGGAAAACCGCTGGGTCTCCCTGCGTCTGTCCAACGCCGGTCTGCGCGTGATCGACAAGCTCGGCATCGATGCCGTGCTGGCCGACATGCGTGCCCGTGGCGAAAAAGTTTAATTAGGGAGCTATCATGGCAAAAACTGGCCGCGACAAAATCAAGCTGGAATCGACCGCAGGTACCGGTCACTTCTACACCACCACCAAGAACAAGCGCACCATGCCGGCGAAGATGGAAATCACCAAATTCGACCCGAAGGCACGCAAGCACGTGATCTACAAGGAAACCAAGATCAAGTAATCGATCTTGTTTCGGTAGAAATAGAAAGCCGCCCGTTTCGACGGGCGGCTTTTTTTATTGTTGCGTTGTGCAGACAGTGCGCTAAGCTTGCGCCATGACAGAAGCGCAAGCCTCCCATCCTTCCGCCCGCTCTTCCTTCGCCGGCGACCGTATCGACGCCCTCGACGTGCTGCGCGGCTTCGCGCTGGTCGGCATCTGCATCGTCAACGTGGAATTCTTCAACCGTCCCGTGGCCGAGTCCGGCATGGGCATGGCACCCCGGCTGCAAGGGCTGGACTGGCTCGCCGCGTGGGTGGTCGCTTACTTCTTCACCGGAAAATTCTGGACCATCTTCAGCCTGTTGTTCGGCATGGGCTTCGCACTGATGCTGGAACGCGCCCGCGCCGCCGGGCGTCCCTTCCTGCCCGCCTACCTGCGCCGCATCGGCGCCCTGCTGGCCTTCGGGCTGCTGCACCATTGCCTGCTGTGGAGCGGCGACATCCTGATCAGCTATGCGTTCGGCGCCCTGCTCCTGCTGGTGACCCTGTTCGTGCCGGGCCGCCACCTCCTGGGGGCCATCATGGCCTGCGTGGCGCTGTCGCTGCTGCCGGCGCCCTGGAGCACCTTGGCCGGCCTGGCCCTGCCGCTGGCGTTCGCGGGAATCGTGGCCCTCTACCTGCGCGGCAAGCCAGGCGCGATGGGCTTTGCGCTGACGATGGTCGTGCCGGGCGGCCTGATCCTGCTGGCCGCGCTGGTGCAGGCAGTGGCGGGCGCGGACGATGGGCGCACCCTGGCCGTGGCCGGCATCGTGCTGGTCGGTGCCGGCCTGCTGGCGCGGCGCCATGGCGGCGAAGGATTGGCGCGCCTGTGGCGCGCCGGTATCGCGATCTTCGTGCTGGCCTTCGGGCTGCTGGCCGCGGAAGGCGGCCTGCGTTACTTCTTGCCGGATGCGGGCGCCCTCGGCACAGCGGCCTCGACCAGCACCGAGGGGCGCGAGGTCGACGAGGATACTGCACGCGGCCTGCGCCACGGTGAACTCCTGCAGCGCAGCCTGGAAGAGCGCCGGGTGCTCACGGCAGGCAGCTACGCGGACGCGGTCGCCATGCGCGTCGACCACCTCGGCACGCGCCTGCGCGACGAACCCGGCTTCAGTATCGTGCTGGTCGGCGTGTTCCTGCTCGGCGCCTGGTGCGTGCAGGGCGGCATGGCGGCCAAGGTCCAGGCCCACCGCCCCTTGTTGCGGCGCCTGGCCTGGGTTGGCCTGCCGCTGGGTGTGGGACTCGGCCTGGCGAGCAGCCTGGTCGCCACCAGCCGGCCGCCAGGCATCGACGACCAGGGCTTCGATTTTGCCTACGGCTTGCTGATGCTGGGCAGCCTGCCGGCCTCGCTCGGCTACATGGCGGCCCTGCTCCTGCTGCTGCCGCGCTGGCCCTTGCTCGGCCGAGCGTTGGCGCCGCTCGGCCGCATGGCGCTGAGCAATTACCTGATGCAGTCGCTGGTGCTGTCCCTGCTGTTCTACGCCTACGGCGCCGGCCTGTGGGGCATGGGCCGTGCCGCCCAGACCGGGGTGGCGCTCGCCTTGTGCGCCTTGCAGGCTGTCGTCAGCGCCTGGTGGCTGGAGCGCCACCGCTACGGGCCGGCCGAGTGGGTGTGGCGCATGTTCACTTACCTGCGTGTGCCGCCGTGGCGCACGCCGGCACGAAATACAACAGTGCCTTGAGTCGGCTCAGCGGGATGGAGTGCGAAGATTGCAATATCCGCTCGACCGTGAAAGCATAAGGCGTCGCCGACTTCACCACGAGCCAGCATGCTCCCGCTGCTCAAATTTCCTGTGTTGTCCACCCTGGCCGCCTGCGTGCTGTGCGCCGTTCCGGCGCACGCCCAGTCGCCGGCTCCCGAGGGCTTGCCCACGGTCGAAGTCAAGGCCGCCGCGCGCACGCGCCTGCTGCCCTACAAGCCATTGTTTTATCCGATGGCCAAGGCGGTCCAGAAGAGCCTCGCGGGTCGCGCCGCGCTGGCCGTCCAGTTGCGCCCGTCCCGGGTCGGCGTGCGCACCGACGACCTGTCGCTCTGGCTCGAAGGCGGCGGCGAATCGCTGCCGATGCGCGCCGACGAGCATGGGCTGTACATCGTGCCGGTCGCGGACCGGATCGCGCAACAGGATGGAGCACTCTCGATCAACAAGCATCCCTCCGACCTGCGCGCCAATCTGGTGCTCGTCCCTACCCTGGCGCCGGATGCCTGGACCATCGGCGAAATGCGGCGCCTGCTGCGCGACGTGCACGCCACCATCGACCCGCTCGTGCCCTGGCACCACCGCCTCCTCAACTGGGCCGTAACGCGCAAGCTGGGCCTGTCGGTGTGCAGCCTGTCGCCGCGCGCCCATGTCGAGGTCGTCGACGGCAACCGCCTGCTGGCGCGCTACCCCACCAGCGAGCCGGCGCGCAACCACGCGAATTCGCCCGTGTATTGCCACCGCTTTACCGGCAACGAAGACTTCGATCCGCGGGCGCGCCTGGTGCTGCCGGAGGATGCGCAGGTGCTCTTGATCTGACAAAGGCTATCCAGAGACATGCGGTTCGTAGGGTGGCCGGGTCCTCCCGGCCGCGCGCGGTCGGCAAAGCGTGATCTGGTCCACTGGACCGTGATCTAGTCCACCGGACTAGATCACCCCCTACAAAAAAAAGCGGCTCCCGAAGGAGCCGCTCGTTCTTCCCGATAGGACCGCTTATGCGTAGCTGCGCAGGCGCAGCGAAAAGTCCTGCAGCGACTTGATGCCCGAGGCCTCGGCGCGTGCGCACCAATCCTGCAGTTGCTGCAGGAGCTGATCGCGGGTTGCGTGCGAACGTTCCCAGATCGCGCCGAGTTCCACGCGCATCTGGTGCATGGTTTCCAGCGCCTTGCTGTGCTGGAACAGTTCGACCAGTTGCTGCTTCTGCGACAGTTCCAGCTTGGCCGGCTCGCGCTGCATCAGCTTGCGCGAGCTCTTCAGGAAGCGTGCTTCCAGCTCGGCCTTGTGCTTCAGGTGCTCGAATTCCTCACGGAACGCGTGACGCACCGACTTGGCGTACTTGGCCATCACATCGTAGCGGTTGGCGATCACCGACTGCAGGGTATCGAGGTCGGCCACCAGCTTGTCCTTGGCGAACTTCGGCGCCGGCGCGACCTTCTTCACCTTGGCCAGGCGCAGGGTTTCCAGGATGCGGATATAGCCCCAGCCCAGGTCGAACTCGTACCACTTGCTCGACAGCTTGGCCGAGGTGGCGAAGGTGTGGTGGTTGTTGTGCAGTTCCTCGCCGCCGATCAGGATACCCAACGGGAAAATGTTGGTCGCCGCATCGCTGCAATCGTAGTTGCGGTAGCCCCAGTAGTGGCCGATGCCGTTGATGATGCCGGCCGCGGTAATCGGGATCCACATCATCTGCACCGCCCAGACCGAGATACCGACGATGCCGAACAGCGCAATGTCGATGAGCGCCATCAGCACCACGCCCATGGCGCTGTGCTTGGTGTACAGGTTGCGCTCGATCCAGTCGTCCGGCGTGCCATGGCCGTACTTCTCCATGGTCTCTTTATTCTTGCTCTCGGCGCGGTACAGCTCGGCACCTTCGAAGAACACCTTGCGGATGCCGCGGGTCTGCGGGCTGTGCGGGTCTTCTTCAGTATCGCACTTGGCGTGGTGCTTGCGGTGGATCGATGCCCATTCCTTGGTCACCTGGCCGGTGGTCAGCCACAGCCAAAAGCGGAAGAAATGGCTCGGAATCGGGTGCAGGTCGAGGGCACGGTGCGCTTGGTGACGGTGCAGGTAGATCGTCACGGCGGCGATCGTGATGTGCGTCAACACCAGCGTGGCGATGACGATCTGCCAGGCGGTGAAGTCGAGCAGGCCGGTCGACAGGAAAGTCAGCACGGCTTGCACGGGTTCGCTACTAATGAAATTCATTCAGTCTCCATGGATATCGCGTTTGCCATGCCAATACATAGCGCGGCTCGCAACCCGATATTTTACGCGGTTCCAATGATACACGGCACGATTAAAAATCGTAACGCACACCTTATTTCATGGAGCGCTTGGGGTTCGTGCCACAACTGACGTTATATGGGCATCGAGCAGGCGCGTATCAATAGACGGATGACCAAGTTTTATCTCACCTGTCTGTACAAGCGCATAAATCTTTTTATTCACTTCGGAAATCGGCCCGCCCTGCCCGTTCTCCGGATCGCCTAGCCAGAAACCGACCTCCAGCTCGTATCCATCGTGCGTGAAGGCATTGAGCAGCACGTTCGGCGCAGGCGCTTCCAGTACGCGCGGTACGCCGCGCGGCAGCGATTCCAGCAGCGGCATGATCTTCGACAGGTCGCTGTCGTAGGACACGGTCAGCTTGGTCATGGCGCGTACGTTGCGGTTGGTCGAGGACTGGTTCAGCACGACGCCGGTGATCAGCATCTCGTTCGGCAACAGCGTCTGGGTACCGTCCGAGCCGCGCAGGACGGTATAGCGCGTATTGATGCGCGCCACCCTGCCCGAATATTTATCGAGCGTGATCGGGTCGCCGATCGTCAAACTGCGTTCCAGCAGGATGATGAAACCAGACACATAGTTACTCGCGATACGCTGCATGCCGAGACCAAGACCGACACCCAGGGCGCCACCGAACACCGACAATACCGTCAGGTCCAGACCCGCCAGATCCAGGCTGAACAGCACAGCGACGAGGATCAGCACCGCGCGGCTCATGCGCGCCAGCACGACCCGGATCGACGTATGCATGCGCTCGACATGCATCAGGCGCTCTTCCAGCGCCGCGCCGGCCCACAGTGCCAGCATCATCAGGACCACGATCGACACGACGCCCCCGACCAGGTCCGCCAGGTTCAGTCGATACTTGCCGACAGGGAGTGTAATTCCCTCAAAGTAGCGGATGACATCGGGAAGTACCCCCATGATGTGCAGCGCCACGCCGACCCAGACTACCAGCGCGAATATCTTCTCGAAGGTCTGCAGCGCTTCGCCAAGCGGCCCGCGGCGTGCGAACACGCGCCGCAGCAGGTAGAAGGCCGTGCGGATCACCGCGAACGAAGATGCCAATGGCACCGCGATGTTGAGCAGGTGCACGCTCTGGTAATTCGCCATGACGGCGCGCGTCGTCACCAGCAGGCCGAGGATCAGCAGGGGCGGCAGCACGCGGCTGAAGCTGGCCACGCCCAGGGCGATGAGTCCCTGGTGTTGGTCCTGGTGGCTTGCCAGCCAGGAACGGTGCATCAACCGCGCCAGGCCCCAGCCGGCCGCGATGCACAGGACGATGGCAAGCGCCTGCCACAGGATGGCAGGCTGTCGGATGTCGCCGAGCAGGTCGGCCAGCAGTTGCTGGAGCGGCATGTCCCGGGATTACTCTGCTTCGTCGTCGGCGCTGGCTTCATCGGCCGGCGCAGCCTTGGCTTTGACCTTGCGTTCCATGACGGCAGCAAAGAAGCCATCGGTCTGGTGCTTGTGCGGCAGCATCTTGAGGTACTGGTCCATCTCGAGCGGAATCTTCTGCTCGGCCAGCACCTTGTTCATCGGCACCAGTTCGAAATCCGGATGGGTCGACAGGAACTGTTCGACGATGACGTCGTTCTCTTCGTTCAGCAGGCTGCAGGTGGCGTACACCAGGCGGCCGCCGTTCTTGACCAGGCGCGCGGCGCCGTCCAGGATCGAGGCCTGCTTTTCCTGCATCTCGGCCACGGCTTCCGGTTTCTGGCGCCACTTGACGTCCGGATTGCGGCGCAGCGTACCCAGGCCGCTGCACGGCGCATCGACCAGCACCCGGTCAATCTTGCCGGCCAGGCGCTTGATCTTGGCATCGCGCTCGTGGGCGATCAACTGGGGATGCACATTCGACAGGCCGCTGCGCGCCATGCGCGGTTTCAGTTTTGCCAGGCGCTTCTCCGAGACGTCGAAGGCGTACAGGCGGCCGGTGTTGCGCATGATCGCGCCCAGGGCCAGGGTCTTGCCGCCGGCGCCGGCGCAGAAGTCCACCACCATCTCGCCCCGGCGCGCGCCGAGCAGCTGGGCCAGCACCTGGCTGCCCTCGTCCTGCACCTCGATCGCACCTTCCTTGAACAGCGGCAGGTTCTGTAGAGCAGGCTTCTTCTGGATGCGCAAGCCCAATGGTGCATAGGGCATCGGCTCGGCCACGATCGGCGCCTTGGCCAGCTCCGCGATCACGTCATCGCGGTTGGCCTTGATGGAATTGACGCGCAGGTCGAGCGGCGCCGGGGTGTTCAGCACGGCGGCCAGCTCGAGCGCCTCAGGCTCGCCAAACTGCGCCACCAGTTTGTCGTACAGCCAGCCCGGCAGGTTGGCCTGCATCTGCGGCGGCAGCAGCTTGCGGTCGACTTCCTTGACGCGGGTAAGCAAATGGGTCTCGTCCTCGCTCAGGCCGCCCAGGGCGTCGATGCCGGCCGTCTCGGCCAGGCCCAGCAGGGCCAGCTTGCGCATCGAGGGCGTATTGCCGGAGCCGGCGAAGTCGGTGTAGAAGGACTTGTTGCGCAGGACGGCATACACCGCCTCGGCGATGACGCCGCGCTCGCGGCCGCCGAAACGCGGGTGGTCCTTGAAGTAGCGCGACAGGGTGACGTCGGCGGGCGACGTGAAGCGCAGGATCTCGCGCAATACTTCTTCGGTATTGCCGATGATCGCTGGAGGCAATCTCATGGTATTCCTTAAATTAAATGCTTGTAGGTTCGGCCGGCGCCAGGATGCGCACGTCGCCGTTGTCGATCTCGAGCCTGTCTTCGACGAAGAGGCGCACCGCATACGGGTACAGCTTGTGTTCTTCGACGAGCAACCGGGCGGACAGCGTGTCCTCGGTGTCGCCAGGGAGCACCGGCACGCGCGCCTGCGCCACGATCGGGCCATGGTCCAGCTCGGCCGTCACGAAATGGACGGTCGCGCCGTGTTCCCTGTCACCGGCGTCGATTGCCTGCTGGTGCGTGCCCAGGCCCGGATACAGCGGCAGCAGCGACGGGTGGATGTTCAGCATGCGGCCGGCATAGTGCTCGACGAAAGGCGCCGTCAGGATGCGCATGAAGCCGGCGAGCACGACCAGGTCGGGTTCGAAACGGTCGATCGTTTCCTGCAGTGCCGCGTCAAACTCGGCGCGAGTGGCGTATTCCTTGTTGGCCACGACCGCGGTCGGGATGCCGCGGGCACGGGCGAATTCCAGGCCCTTGGCTTCCGGCTTGTTGCTGATGACGGCCGCGATTCGGGCCGGCCAGCCTTCCGCGTCAAGCGCGCGCACGACCGCTTCCATATTGCTGCCGCGGCCGGAAATGAGGATCACGATATTTTTCATACCCCGCATTGTACCGTATCGCCGGCGGGCAACCGCGGCGGGCGGGGGGATGGCAGACCTTACAGCGTACCCTGGGGCGGGATGGCAAACGAGTAGAATACCCGGAACGGGACCTTCTTTTCGGCCCAGAACTCGGCTGCATCGCGGAAGACGTCGAGGAGGTTTTCGCGCGCTTCCTTGTCGAATTTTTGAGCACTCGGCAATTGCTCGAGCACGACGAGGAAGCCCGGCTGCGGACCGGCCTCAGCTACAGTTTCGGTGAGGCACTTACGCAGCGCGTCGAAGTTCTTGCTGCAGGGCTTAGGAAAATAAAAGTTCTCGCCGATGCGGGCGCATACCTGCTGCTTGGTCAGGGTATTGGCGCAATGCGCATACAGGAAGTGATGACCCATGCGCGCAGCCTCCTGCTGCAGCTCGGCGACGCGGAAGGCGCGGATCGACTGCACAAGATTGGGCGGCACTCTCATCAACGAACTCATTTTTTCCTCAAGTTGACCAGGTCGGTGTGATGTGGCCGCTCGCGCGCCACGCTGCGCGACGGTTGGCATCCGCCGCCTCCTTCTCTCCCGATGTTGTTTCGATGCGCCAATAAAAAGACCCTTAGTGTGTAAGGGTAACGTTTTGTGGTATTGGAAGCAACCCAAATGTGATTACAGGAATTGCATTTGTAAGAATTGGTATGCGCACATCTGTATGAATAACGCTTTTCATGACAGCCCCGCCATTCTTGCGCGAGGCGAAAAATGCTTGCGCTGCTGTTACATTTTGTTGCCACGTGGATCGGGTTGAGTCCGGCGGATCGGATTACCATAGGAGGCATGAAAGTCCGGTCGGTTCCTTCTCCCCCACCAGACTCGTCGATTGCCCACTACGAGGTAGAACATGAACTTTCAAGCCAAACTGATCATTGCCGCCATGGGCCTTGCCGCGCTGCCGCTGGCCCAGGCCCAGGATTTCGAAGATTTCGGCCGCGTGGTGCGCGTCCAGCCGCGCATGGAAGAGATTCGCATGCCGCGCCAGGAATGCCGCACTGAATACGTACAGGTGCCGGTCCAGCAACAACGTGGCGTCGGCGGCGGCATCGTCGGCGGTGTCGTTGGCGGCCTGCTCGGCAACCAGATCGGCAGCGGCAGCGGCCGGGTCGCCGCGACGGCAGCCGGTGCCATTGCCGGGGCCATGGTCGGCGACCGCGCGGAAAACAACCGCCCGCAAGGCCCGGCCGTGCAGGAACAGGCGGTGCGCCAGTGCCGCACCGTCGATGCCATCGAAACGCGTACCAACGGCTACGACGTTACCTACGAGTTCCGCGGCCAGACCTATACCACGCTGATGAACCGCGATCCGGGCAACCGCGTGCGCCTGCGCGTGTCGGTCCAGCCGATCGATTACTGATCCCATGCCGGCCTTGCGCCGGCAACCCGCAGCGCCTGGCTGAAGCGTGCTTGCGCTGCGGGAACCCCTCCCCCGATAATAGGGCGATTCAACCAGGTTGCCCTATGCTCATCAAACGCAAATCCATCGAACAGGCCGAATCTTCGCGCCGTCCCACGCGCAAGCCCAAGTTCGCCCCCGTTACCCTGTCCGAACAGGACGGCGTCCGCTACCTCCATTTCGGCACCGAATGGGTGCAGGGCGCGATGCGCATCCGCAAGCCGGATTGGCCGGAGCTGGAATACGCGCAGCAGATGATGGCGTGGATGCTGTTCATCGAAGCACCGCGCGCCATCGCCCAGCTGGGCCTGGGTGCTGCCACCTTGACCAAGTTCTGCTACCGCCAGTTCCCGGAGGCCAGCGTCACCGCCGTCGAGCTCAATGAGTCGGTGATGAATATCTGCGCCTCGATGTTCAAGCTGCCGCCCAACGACGAGCGCTTGAACGTGGTGGAAATGGATGCGATGGATTTCGTGCTTGACTCCGCCAACCATGGCGCCTTCGACGTGCTGCAGTGCGACTTGTACGATGCCACCGCGCGCGGTCCCGTGCTGGATACGCCCGAGTTCTACCAGGCCTGCAACGATTGCCTGGCCGAGGGTGGCATCATGACCGTGAACCTGTTCGGCGACCATCCGAGCTTTGCCAAGAACCTGAAGGCCATGAAATTCGCCTTCGAGCACGTGATCTGCCTGCCGGAAGTTCATGATGGCAATGTGGTGGCGCTGTGCTTCAGGAACCGTCCGCAACTGGACAAGGATGCGCTGGCCGCGCGTGCGGCGCAGATCGTGGCGAGTACGAAGCTGCCGGCGAAGTCCTGGGTCAAGGGCATCCTCGCCGCCGCCTGAACTACTCCACCGGGAGCCGAACGTGACTACGCATGCCGCCCCCTCTTCCTCTGCCAGGACGCGCTTGCGGGCGCTCGACCTGCAGTCCATCTTCTCCTGGCTGCTGGCGGACGGTATCGTCTCCAAGGAGAACGTCAAGGCGCAATTCGCGCAGGCGCAGGGCATCCTGAAAAACGCGGCCGGGTCGATGCATCCGCTCACGGCCGTAGCCCAATGCAAGCTGGTCTCGAGCCTGCCCCCGCACCGCCTGCTGACGCTCGATGCGCTGACCGAATGGTGCGCGACCAAGGTCGGCCTGCCCTTCATCCGCATTGACCCGCTCAAGATCGACTTCACCAAGGTGGCGGACGTGATGTCGGCCAGCTATGCGGCGCGCTTCAATATCCTGCCGGTGGAAATGAGCGGCTCGACGCTGGTGGTGGCGACGGCCGACCCTGCCAATGTGGAATGGGAAGCGGAGATCGCCAAGGTCTCGCGCCGCAAGATCGAGCTGGTACTGGCCAATCCCCTCGACATCGCGCAGTACATCTCGCAGTTCTTCAGCCTGGCCAAAACGATCCGCGACGCCAACCGCCAGACCGGACAAGACCTGGCGATGCGGAATAATTTCGAGCAACTGGTCGAACTGGGCAGATCGAACAAGCAGTTCGACGCGAACGACCAGCACATCGTCAACATCGTCGACTGGCTGTGGAGTTATGCCTTCGAGCAGCGTGCGTCGGACATCCACCTGGAGCCGAAGCGCGATGTTGCCGTGATTCGCTTCCGCATCGATGGCGTGCTGCACCAGGTGTACCAGGTGCCGGCCGTCGTGATGATCGCAATGACGGCGCGAATCAAGCTGCTGGGGCGGATGGACGTGATCGAGAAGCGGCGACCGCAGGATGGGCGGATCAAGACGCGCACGGCCGGCGGGCAGGAAGTCGAACTGCGTCTGTCGACACTGCCGACGGCCTTTGGCGAGAAGCTGGTGATGCGTATTTTCGACCCGGAAGTGGTGGTGAAGACGCTGCCGGAGCTGGGTTTTCCGCCGGACGATGCGGCGCGTTGGGATGCGCTGACCAACCGGCCGCACGGGATTATCCTTGTGACCGGGCCGACGGGGTCGGGCAAGACCACGACCTTGTACACGACCTTGAAAGCGCTGGCGACCAGTGAAGTCAACGTGTGCACGGTGGAGGATCCGATCGAGATGGTCGAGGCCTCGTTCAACCAGATGCAGGTGCAGCCGGGGATCGATTTGTCGTTCGCAGACGGCGTACGCGCGCTGATGCGGCAGGATCCGGACATCATCATGGTCGGCGAGATTCGCGACCTGCAGACGGCAGAGATGGCGATTCAGGCGGCGCTGACGGGGCATCTGGTGTTCTCTACCCTGCATACGAATGACGCGCCGGCGGCGGTGGTGCGTTTGCTGGAGTTGGGGGTGCCGGATTATTTGCTCGAGGCGACGCTGATTGGTGTGATGGCGCAAAGGCTGGTAAGGACGCTTTGCCCGGATTGCAAGGCGCCTGGGGGCGAGCTCAGTGACGAGCTGTGGCAGGGCATCGGGGGAGCTTGGAATATTCCGAAGCCTGCCGTGGTGTATCGGCCGATCGGGTGTCCGGAGTGCCGGCAGACGGGGTATCGGGGGCGGACGGGCATCTATGAACTGCTGACGGTGAGTGAAGGGTTTGCGCGTGTGGTGCGCGAGTCCGGCGAGATCCAGAAGCTTCGCCAGCAGAGCGTGGCGGATGGAATGAAGCCCTTGCGCATTGCGGGGGCGATGAAGGTGGTCGAGGGCGTGACCACGGCGGACGAGGTGCTGAAGGTGACCGCGGCGCTGGTGTGAGGCCGTCTTGTTCAGGTAGCACTAGCGCAAACCGAAATGCCCGGCTATAATGCTGCCTCTTTCGGGTCGTTAGCTCAGTTGGTAGAGCAGCGGACTTTTAATCCGTTGGTCGCTGGTTCGAGCCCAGCACGGCCTACCAGAATTAGTTGTAGCAAAGAAGGCGTTACGAGTGATCGTAGCGCCTTTTTTGTTTTCACAATCTACCTGGATTTTGACCTAAGCATAGCTTTTTTCGTTCTCGAGACTATTGACAATGTGGGCAATCTGAAGCTTCTGATCCCCGCCCGCAAATACAACCCGAGGATCTGATGGCAAGGTCGCATCTCGGCCAAAACCGGTCAAGGAGTCATGGATATATTGATCGAAGAATTCGATAATCTTCTGATCCTTCAAGCCACTCTTTTTCTCAAACTCGTCCTCATAAGCCTCGACCAGTCCTCGGTAGTGAGGGCGGAGATTCGTACGTCGCGCTATTGATGCATGATCGTCAAAAGCGTCGCGCATCGCGCGACGAATGGAATCCACATCAATCATCAACTGCTTTTCATACATTTCTAGGTTTACAGCAAAGTTATCCATATTCGGGATCGCATCTCTACGAGCTTTCATTCTATATTTCTCACCCCTCAATGCCTCATGGCGACTCCTAGCTGCGTGAAGCTCATTGCTATCTTTGATTGGTCTCACCCCGTAATCCTTTTGCCAACGATTCGTGCCGGATAATACATTCACAGTTGACTCCGCTGCAGCCTCCTGTTTCGAAAGTCGATCGAGCTCAAGATTTGCACGAGTTCTTTGCTCACGAAAGTCTTGACTAGCTGACTCGATCAAAGTTCCGTCTCCCCTATCGCCTTGCTGCTTTCTGCGTATCACATGAAAACGCCACGCATAATAAAGCCTCATATGAGAACGAATATCCCGACCGATACTTCCAGAAGACCCGACCGCGGCAAGATAGTGGTTATAGCGATCCCGTAACCGGTCATCCATCTTGAAGTCATCAATATTGATGCGAGCGATTATTGGCAAAAACGGCACTTTCTGTCGCAGCGCATATTCGTACATATGTCGCAGCGGTATCAGACAAAAATTTTCGGTGGGAAGAGCCGCCCGCCCGCCTTCGGACGGAGCATACCCCCCTCCAACATCAGAATGTGAGCCGGGATAGACTGTCTCGTAAAAATGTTTGGGTTTATAAACTTTCCCGCCCACCATTCTGCTAATGCTATCCACCGGGAAGGAATTACGCAACTCGTGTGCAGCGACGAAATGCCTTACTTCCATCACCGTTTCGTGAATTGCCATACGCTTACCCCAATGGTCATGACCTGCGTGCGTACCTGGAGCAGGATCAGCGCCCGCAGTACCATTTGGTGAAAAAGCCAAAGAACGCGGGCTTGTCTGCGGATATTCGTCAATACGCTCTGAAATCATCGCTACGGCATCAGAAAATGCCGGATTGTAGTAATCGGTATTGTTTCTACTCAGAGGGTTACCAACAGAAGCAACTGTATCAAACAACCCCATAAAACGAAAATATACCGGCCACTTTCCTTGATTTAATTGCCACGAATTCTCAAGCAATGTACACCGGGATTCCATCATCATACTAACAAAGGCTCGAGCTAGTGCAGCGCCGCGACTGAACCCAAAGACAGCAATATTAATCTCTTCGATGGCGTTAGCCGAAGAATTAGCTCGAGCAAGATGAGGTGCAATCGCTTTGTCAAATTTCTCCAACGCATTACGCAACCTTGCTTCTCCCAGCGCACCAAATCCAGAACCTGCAATACTTGCGCCCATATCTCCCACTTCCGGAAAATATGTAGAAATGCCAGGTATATAGAAACGATAGATTCCTTCTTCTGCATTTGAAGACTTATGGATCCGATACAACCTTGCAATATTGCTGTGCTTGAGCAAATTTAGGTCAGCATCAAGATTGTTACCAGTCCCATCAAAGAAATAAGTGAGCCAGATTCGCTGAGTGCATTTTACTGGAGAACTCCGGCGACTCTCAGACGCGACTAATGCGTTGACGACGTTCTCGGCAGCATTCTGCTTTACAGCGACTCTTGCGGGAAATGTCACAATATTGCTTCCCAATTCTGCAGATCGCTGCAATTGACATGACTCCGGCCGAAGGGGAGGCATCTTAGATTCACCAGAACTGTTACTGAGGCGGCCTTTTACCATTTTTGCACCTTGGGAAGGAGGATCTATCTGTACGTGTTGCATCAAGACGCAATATCGGGGAACTCATCTCTGCCGTCAAAAACACCTTAACTGAACCGTTTGGAAATATATGAGTTTCTACAAACTCCGGCACGCCCTTGGTTTTTCGCTCAACCTCTACCATTTTTTCTTGGTAATACAGATGCCGTACATCCGCTGTAGCGTTGGTTACCGGATTTCTTAGAACATAAGTGCACCCGTCCACTTGCCATCTGACCTTGACCAGCAGTTTCTCGCCTAAATCCGGGTAGTACTCAAAACAGCACGAGACCCCTCCCCCTCCACTCGTTACCGAACTCAACTTAATGTCGCCCCCACTAACATAATCAACGGTATAACTTTCAATAACCCGATTTGTATAGTTATACCCCACAAGACTCAATGTTTTGGTATCGCCCCCCCTTTGGAGTCGACCTCGCCGGACCGTGCAACCCCTATAACCAGATTCGAAATTAACAAGTTAATAACAAAAATATTCAGAAAACTAAGAATCAGAGCAAGCGCGACAGTCTGGCGATCAGTTACAAAAAGATTATCTAGCGTTAAATAAAGTGTAGTATCTTCAAAATTTTTCCTTCTTCGGACTCTTATCATTCGATATTCTCCGGAAACGCACTCAATGAACAATCATCACCTATAAAAACAAGCAAGGGGCATATCGCCACATCCAAACACCCTTGAAAATCGAAGGTTAAGCCTGCTTTATTTTCTAAGTTCGCAATGGCATAAGACCACTGTCATCGTTGGAACTGATAACCCCTGAAAAATCGAATTCATCCCTTTTTAGCTTATCCAAGAAATCGAGCCGCAGCGCACTTCCCTGGAATTTTTCACCTTCGAGCAATTGCAGCATAATGTAAAGTGAAAATTTAAGAACAGAGTTCAGCCCCAAACTCCGCGCTTCATCAACTTGTCGTCTCACGAAATCATATTGTAGAGAAAAAGAATGACTGTTCTCCAAGTAAGAAAAATTCGATCTGATTACGTCCAGTACTTGATCTGCCTCCGACAGATCAACTAAACGAAATTCTTGCTCCTGAGTTAGCTCTAAGGGAATAAAACGGCCATCTTCAACAGAGAAATTAGAATCAATCTTCACCATGTTCCCATTCCGATCAGGAAACTGCCATGATTCAGCGACACTCAAAAACGATCTCAATTTCTCAGCCGGTAGAACTTTTATCAACCCTTCTAGTATTCTAGGATCAAAGAAGCGGAGCATCGCATCCAAATCATTCGAAAGTTTTACATCTAGGCGGATGGCAAGTCGTCTCGCCATCACTTCCAAACGCAGCGGCGAGGAAAGCATGATGACGGAAGAGGTATAAGTCCCTTCTTTCCCGATCCAATCAAACAGGTTTCGGGGCATCCGCAATTTCCCATTACTACCCGCCAGGACTAGGAGCGGTGCGACTTCCAGCGCCTGGGACTCTCGCCCACAATCGAACAGACTTACCCATGCTAAAGAACTTCTTGAGAGTTTCGAAACCAGGCCCGGGAGTCCGCCATGATCAATTAAGAAATAAAGATTTGAGGCCGGAAGGTCTGAAAGTGACTCTTCGGCAATAGCACGAAAATCGATTGAAGTGCTCATGCAGACCTCAAGACAAAAGGTGATCCGGCATTGCGAGCTTTAATTAGACATTCAACGCAGATGCTTGTAGGTAGAGCGGGAGCTGGGTAAGAGATTCTTGCTGGTTGAAGGAAAGTCTTTTTCCCAGCATGGATAATGGTCTTGCCAGGGCACTGGACGGTGATGTTTCCGCCATCGACTTTTATTGACGCGCCACCTGCGGTCATCAGCGTGATTGACTTATTGCTGGCGCAGTCAATGTAAGCGCTAATACTATTAAGCGCGACCGTGTCGCGCGCTTGCATAAGAAATTGATTGCCCTGAGCAGAAAGATCGATCATCTTCTTTGCAGCAATCAACTCCAAACCTTTGCCAGTATCTCCGGGCTTAATGGTCCCGCCAAGAAAGCCAATAGCTTGTCTTGTGTGCATTCGCATCTGCCCGCCAGTACTATATTGGCTATCCATCCTGCTTGCCGAAATGAAATTTTCGCCGTTTGACAGCTGCAGGCTTTGCCCGGCATTCATTGCGTAGTCATTCTTCGCTGAGATCGCGATAAGCGGATCGCATGGATGTGGAACCTTGGCTTCGCTGGCCAGGGTATTCTTAGCGTGAACATCGGCCAGAGCACTGTCATGGCTGTTCCTATCCACCATGCCAGATGCTGACGTCAGCATTGCACTCAGCGGGGCTGCCTTATTGTTGAGCACACTTCCGTTCGATTTGATTGTCCCGAGAAGCGTTGCGAAGTTCACTGTTTGATGAGTAGTCGCTGCGAAGCTAAATAGTTTCATAAGCGCTTCTAACTGCTTCAGCAACGCAATACCAGCAGCGTTATCGCCAACTGTGTCACGTATCGATGTGATATTGGCGGTGTTATAGCTCGATAGGAATAAGCCGGACGCGGCCCGTACTGTGCCATAGGCATCAGTCCGCAACTCTCCACCCGTACCCCTGAAACTGCCACGATAGTTATCGGTGGAGTGGATGATGTGTCCGAGATTTAGTTCACTGCCTACATGCCCGCTCTTGAATTGCACCCTGCATTGACTGTCTACATCATCAAACAACAGCTGCGAATAGCCGTGGGTGCCGAATCCCTTGCTGCGAATACCCCATTGAGATGCTGGATTCCGATGTCCAACACTGGCGCTCGAGGCGCCATGCCAAGCCGGGCTATTCCCACAACTAAGGTTTGTCTGTGCCGACGAAGCATGGTCATTTGCAGTTTCAAAACAGGAAAGATCAGCTTCCTTATCGCGCTGACCGCCAGGTGTAGCAACAACTCCCCCTTCACCTCGCCCGTTGTAGAGCGCCCCAACGACTATCGGCCGGTCGATATCGTTCTCCAGGAACTGCACCAACACTTCCTGTCCAATACGCGGCAGAAATTGCTGCCCCATCCCGCCGCCAGCCGAGCGCTGCGCAACACGCACCCAGCAGGTCGCCTGCCCACTATCCTGCCAATGGAAGCGAATACGAATCCGTCCTATCCTGTCGCAGTACAACTCATCCGCACCGCTCGGCTCATCATTGCCATCCGCTCCCACGACAATGGCACTTTGCGCGCCAAAGGCGACCGGCTTTAGATAGGAACCTCCACCCTCCCCCGCCAGACGCGGACGCCAGATGATGTCGCTAGCAACCGCGCTGAAGCAATTGCCATAACCAGTCTCCCGCGCCTGCGCAATCGCCAGCTCCAGGTCTTCAGGCATACCCTCCCGCGTCAGCTCTTCCAGCAACTCCGGAATCGGCCCGAACAACTCCGCCAGCGCATGCTGCGTCGCCGGCGGCATATTGTTGACGCCAATACTGAACACCCGCAGCACAGTGAACGCCGCCGACTCACCCAACTGCTGCAGCGGCGCGCCAAGCACCTGCAATCGCGTCCCGGCCCGCAAGGTCCTTACACTCGAGCGCCCCCGCCAGATCTGCCCCCGCGCCTCCTGCTCCTGCATGCGCAGGTCCGCGTGATGCTGCGCCTGGCGCCAGTCCGCACAGGCATACTGCCCCGGCACCTCGAAGCTCTCCAGCTCCGGCAACTTGCCGTACGTGTAATGCGACGGTGAACTCGCCCCGACCACCTGCTTGGACTTGTAGTCATAGCTGAGCAAAGTCGTCAGGGAAGCATGCAAGCGCCGCTCCGCCGACAAGGCTTGGACACTGTCCGACTCCTCCACCGAACGGGCACCGTGGAAGCGCACGCCGCCCAGCGCAGCGCTGCCGGCATCCTCCGGCACTGCGCACCGTTGGCTGCTATCGGCAAACAGCACAAGCCCCGGGCCCTTCCCAGTCTGCTCGATCCGCCAGCACAGCCCCTCCTCGGCCAGCAGCCGCCGCACGAAGTCGAGATCGGATTCCCGGTACTGGCAGCAGTAACTGCGCGGCGACACCTCCGCCAGGAATGGCCCGGTATCCTCGCTCCAGCGCCAGCGCGCCAGCGGCAGGTAGGCTTCGAACACCGCATCGACGATCTCGGCGACACGCTTGTCCTGCCACACCCGGCTATTACGCACATGTTCGAGACGCCACAGCCAGGACGCAATCCGAATGCGGTAACGCGCCAGCCCGCCATCACTGCCGAGCATGGCTGCCTCGCAAATCTCGCCGGAAAAACGCTCCCGCGTTCCACCTGCGAGACAGATTTCGAACACTGCCGGCTGCCCCAGCAAGGCATCGAGCTCCAGGCAAGCATCGGTCGACAGCGCGATCACATCCCGCGCCCCCACCTCCTGCACGGCGTCGTCCGCAACAAACGCTTCAACCAGTAGCCCGGTTTCCTCGCGATGGCCAATCTTGAGCTCATACAGCCTGCTTGTGCTGCTGAATTCAGCCAGGGCGGCGAAGATATGGTCCGTCAGCGTCGTGCTCATACCGTAAGGATTCCTTGTGGACTCGGCAGCCGAAGCCACCACGATATAGGCAGTCCAACAGGAAATTCTTGCGCAGCATCATCACTTGCAGGGCCGCGCCAAGCAAACGCGTCCATGCCGTACAAAACCTTAAGCTAGTGACAAGCCTTCTCGGTACGTGCTGCTCCGAAACGAAACGCCGACAGTCATCGGCCGAACAGTCCGCGCGTCAGCACGTCGACCACCCCTTTGGTCACGGCTTCCGTCACGCCCGCTTTGGCCGGCGCTTGGGTCTTCTTTTCTTCCGGCGCCCCCTCCTGCTCCACCATGGCGGCTTGCATTGCTGCCCCCATGCCCGGCATCAGCGACGCGACCGACTTCAGCCGCACCTTGACGTTCCATTGCGGTTCCCAGGTGACTTTTGGATCCTTCGGCCGCGGCGGATACGCCATGTTCAGCTCTTCGCCATAGGCAATGACACGCGACATCGCCATCGGGCCGACGGCTTCCTTCGGCGCCATGCATTCGGTTGCCCCGGCAGGCAGCAGCACCTTTTCTTTTTGCCACTTGCTGATGGAGCCGTTCGGCTGGTAGTTCACCAGACCCATGCCCATGTCCGGCAGCTCGCTCGAGGTCCAGTACACCATCTCCATTTCGCCCGCCTCGCCCTTGCCGGCGTCGCGCATGCCCATCGACTGCACGAACCAGCCACTGGCCTGCCGCATCGGCTTCCACTTGAACAGCACAGCCTTGTCGTCCTCATCGCGGCTTGCCTCGACGGCAGGCATCAGGTCGTGCTGGGCGTCGATATTGAACTTGAAGCCGTCCACCACGCCAGCACCGGCAAAGCCGTGCTCCCCCACCAGCGACGCGCCGTCCGGCAGGCGACGGGTGTCGTTCTTGTTCGGCCAGCCCGGGCGTCCGGGCGCTGGTTGCGGCACCCGGGAAGTGGCGCTGCGGTTCTGGAAGAATTTGCCGAACTGTTTAGGATCCATCTTGGCGAGATCGAGCACCAGCGGCTGTCCCTTGCGTACCTCCGCCCCGCAACCCCAGTAGAGATACATTTTCCCTTTCGGCATCTCGAACTTCGTCGGTTCCGGGTCCGTGTCGTCATATGCGGGCACGTCTGCCGGCCCCTGGTCCGGCGCCAGCAGGTTCAGCACGGGCCCCAGCTTCGCGCCGGCCGGCACGCTCTGCGTTGCCGTCGTCAGCTTGCTGTTGTTGCGGGTGAGGAGCGTGACATCCATCCAGCGCCCTGGGCTCTGGGCCTGGGTCATGCCGAAGGTATTGTCACTGGCTTTGGCCCCAAACATGGCCCCCATCAAGCCGCCCGCACCGCCGGGCATCTGCATGCCGCCGGAGAAAGTGGCGAGGTCGATGTAAGCCTGGCTGACAGGCGGCTTGACCTTCTGCACCGGCTGCGCGGCAAGGACGGAAGGCAGGGCAAACAGGCCCGAAACAGCAAGCGCTAGGTGTTTTGGCAAGAACATGGGGCTTCCTATGAAGTGGTATCCGGTAGCGAGCAATTTTGCTGGCATGCCTGTATCCAGCCCATCCCCCCGGGAGGGGGAACTTGGCGCATCGGGCTTGCCGCCCTGTCGCGCCAACAAATTGAAACGAAGCACTTGGATATTCGCGCAAACGCCGCTATAATCTTGGCTTCTTCGGGTCGTTAGCTCAGTTGGTAGAGCAGCGGACTTTTAATCCGTTGGTCGCTGGTTCGAGCCCAGCACGGCCTACCAAAGATTCAGCAAGGAAGGCGTCATGAGAAATCGTGACGCCTTTTTTGTTTTTCGCGCTTGTTTTTCTCGTCATATTGCTGTCATCCCTGCCTCCTATGCTGTCGGTTTTTCAACTCAGGAAATCCGACAATGCCGTTTCTCGACCTCGCCGCTCCTCCGACCACCCTGCGCGTCCTCGGCGCCGCCATGCTTGCCGCCGGCCTCCTTGCCGGTTGCGGTGGCAGCGATGACGACGAAGAACTGACGCCCAGGACGCTGACGATGGAGAAGATCGGCAGCTACAACGGCGGCAAGGCCGGCGCGGCCGAGATCACCGCCTTCGATGCCGCCAGCAAGCGCCTGTTCGTGGTCAACGGCGCCAACGGCACCGTCGACGTCCTGGACCTTTCCACGCCGTCCGCGCCCAGGTTGCTCAGCACCATCAGCGTCGCCGGCCTCGGTGCGGGCGTGAACAGCGTCGCCATCCATGACGGCCTGGTCGCGCTCGCCATCGAATCCTCGCCCAAGACCAATCCCGGCACGGTCGCCTTCTACAATGCCGCCGACCTGAAACTGCTTAACAGCGTGCGCGTCGGCGCCCAACCCGACATGCTCACCTTTACCCCGGACGGCCGCACCGTGCTGGTTGCCAATGAAGGCGAACCGAACAGCTATGGCCAGGCGGACTCCGTCGATCCGGAAGGCTCGATCAGCGTGATCACCGTCAACCGCGGGGGCACGCCGACCGTCGCCACCGCCGACTTCCGCGCCTTCAACGGCCAGGAAGCCGCGCTGCGCAGCCAGGGCATCCGCATCTACGGCCCGGGGGCCAGCGCGGCCCAGGACTTCGAACCGGAATACATCGCCACCAGCGAAGACGGCCGCACCGCATATGTCACCCTGCAGGAAAACAATGCGGTCGCCATCGTCGACGTCGCCACCGCCAAGGTCACCGCGATCAAGCCGCTCGGCACCAAGAACCACAACCTGGCCGGCATGGGCATGGATGTCTCGGACGAAGACGGCGGCACCAATACCAACAGCGGCAGCCCGTCGGTGAAAATCGCTCCGCAGCCGGTGAAAGGCATGTACCTGCCCGACGCGATCGCCCGCTTTACGGTGGACGGCACCTCCTATCTGGTCACCGCCAATGAAGGCGATGCGCGCGCCGACTGGCCAGGCTTCAACGAAGAGACGCGGGTACGTGCTCACTGCACGGCCGGCCTCGACCCGGCCGTGTTCGGCAATGCCGCCAACCAGATCTTCGATTCGAACCTGGGCCGCCTGCGCATCACCACCACGCCGAACGGCGGCAGCACCGGCAAGAACGCGGCCGGCCAATGCACCGAGCTGTACAGCTTCGGCGCCCGCTCCTTCTCGATCTGGGACACCAACCTGAACCGCGTGTACGACTCGGGCGACGAGTTCGAACAGAAGACCGTGTCGCTGCCGAACGCCCGCTTCAATGCCAGCAACGACAACAACGAGCTCGACGGCCGCAGCGCGTCCAAGGGTCCGGAACCGGAAGGCGTGGTGGTCGGCCGTTTCGGCAACAAGACCTATGCCTTCATCGGCCTGGAACGAATCGGCGGCGTGATGGTGTACGACGTGAGCAAGCCTGCGGCAGCGAGCTTCGTCACTTACCTCAACTCTCGTACCAACGACACCGGGGATCGCGGTCCGGAAGGCCTGACTTTGATTCCGGCGAAGCAGTCACCGAACAACAAGCCGCTGCTGGTGGTCGGTAACGAGACGAGCGGCACGACCGCCATCCTGCAAATCAACCTCAGCTACTGATCCCGCAACAGGGTTGAAAGTGGAAATGCCAGCCATGACGGTTGGCATTTCCTCCGGCGCCGCCGATAATCGGCGCCATGCCACACACCATCGCTTCCCCCGTCCACGTCGAACTCGTCATCAAGAAGAGCCGCTTCCTCGCCTGCGTCCAGCCAATGCCAGATAGGGCCGGCGCCCAGCAGGTCGTCGCCAGCCTGCGCGCCGGGCATCCCGGCGCCGCCCACGTCTGCTGGGCCCTGCTGGCCGGTGGCCAGTCGGCCGCGGTCGACGACGGCGAGCCGAGCGGTACCGCCGGCCGTCCGATGCTCGACGTGCTGCGCCACCAGGACCTGGAAGGCGTGCTGGCCACCGTGGTACGCTACTTCGGCGGGGTCAAGCTGGGTGCGGGCGGACTGGTGCGCGCCTACACCGACAGCGTGGCGCAGGCCCTGCTGCAGGCCCAAAAGGTGCCGATCATCAAGCTGCAGGGGCTGCGCTGCACCGCGCCCTATGCGCTCGAAGGGATGGTGCGGCGCGAACTCGATGCCGCCGGCGCCCGCCTGGACGCGGTGGCGCATGGCGACGAGGTGCTGTTCGACTTCAGCCTGCCCGCGCAGCACGCCGCCGCGCTGCGTACCCGGCTCGACAATGCCGGTCACGGCCGTATCGCTTGGCCGAAAGTCGATTAGGAGTAGTCGGTATCTTGCTTGTATTACATATCCGGTCGCTATACCTGACATCACGACACAAAAGCGGACCAAGCGGATATCGCGCGCTATAGTGGCCGGTCCACTTCGCCACTTCCAGCGCATTTTGATCAAGAAAAGTCTTCTTCCCCTCGCCCTGGGCGGCTTCGGCATTGGCATGACCGAATTCGTCATCATGGGCATCCTGCCCGATATCGCCGGCGGCCTGCAGATCAGCATCCCGCAAGCCGGCTACCTCATCACGGCCTATGCGCTCGGCGTCGTGGTCGGTGCGCCGACCCTGGTGAGCCTGATGGCGCACCGCCCGCCGCGCAACGTGCTGATCTGGTTCATGGCGATATTCACACTGTTCAATGCGATGTCGGCCTTCTCCCCGAACTTCGAGGTAATGATGCTGTCGCGCTTCATGGCCGGCCTGCCGCACGGCGCCTTCTTCGGTGTCGGTTCCGTTGTCGCCAGCCGCCTGGCCGACGAGGGCAAGGTAGCCGCGGCCCTGGCGACCATGTTCACCGGCCTGACGCTCGCCAACGTGGTGGGTGTGCCGGCAGGCACCTGGCTCGGCCATAACATGAGTTGGCGCGCCGTGTTCCTGGTGGTGGCGGCGATCGGCCTGGCCACGGTGCTGGCCCTGCGCCAGCTGGTGCCCTATATCGAAGCCAAGGGGCGGACCAGCCTGAAGCAGGACTTGCGCATCTTCCGCAATCCGGCCCTGTGGCTGGCGCTGGCCATCACCTCGATCGGCACCGGCGGCTTCTTCGCCTTCTTCAGCTATATTGCGCCGCTGTTGACCGAAGTCAGCGGTTTCAAGCCGGCGACCATCCCGATCGTGATGACCGTGGTCGGCGTCGGCATGACGGTCGGCGTGAACCTGGGCGGGCGCCTGGCCGACCGCGTGCCGCCGCTGCAAGCCATCCTGATCCTGCTGGGCACCATGACTGCCCTGCTGCTGTGCAATGGCCTGTTCGCGGGCTCGCAGGCTGCCATGCTGGTGCTGGCCTTTGCCACCGGCGCCAATGCGCTGGCGCTGGGTCCGCCGATCCAGATGCTGCTGATGGCGCACTCGCGCCAAGCGGAAATGCTGGGCTCCTCGCTGGGGCAATCGGGCTTCAATATCGGCAATGCCCTAGGTGCCTTCCTCGGCGGCATCCCGCTGACCCTGGGCTATTCCTACGCCTCGCCGCAGTGGGTCGCAGCCGGGCTGGCCCTGTCGGGCGTCCTGCTGGCCATGGCGATGCTGGCACAGGGCCGTGCCCAGGCGCGTCTCGCCGCCTCAGGCAGCTAAGCCTGGCTGCGGCGCAGGTTCCAGCGCCGCAAGCATCTCCAGCACCTGAGCCGACCACACGACGGTCGCGAATTCGCCATGCAGGCTGGCCAGGGCCGTGTCGTGCATCTCCTCGGCCGTGAAGTGGCGGCCGTCCGGCCCCGTACGCTCGAAGGTGGCGGTGGCGTCCGCCACGAAATACGTCTCGAAACCGAAGTTGCCGGCCATGCGCGTCGTCGTCGAAACGCAATGGTCGGTCGTCAAGCCCATGATCACCAGCACCTCGATGCCGGCCGCGCGCAGGCGCGCCTCCAGGTCGGTGCCGATGAAGGAACTGTTGACGCTCTTGAATATCACCGGCTCGCCCGCCAGCGGTTGCCCTTCCGGCTTGTGCAGGTAGCCAGGTGTGCCGGGGCGGAACGATCCCGTCGGCGAGGCCGAGCGGTGCTGGATGTGGAAGATGGGTCGTCCGGTCGCGCGCCAGGCCGCCAGCAGCGCGGCGATCTTTTCCTCGGCGTCGGGATTGTTGCGCCGGCCCCAGCTCGGGTCGTTGAAAGCCTGCTGCACGTCGATGCTGATCAGGGCTGCGTTCAGGGGTAATGCTTTCATGTGCTTCTTCCATGAAGTGGATCGAAGCGCCATCCTGCGCCGCCACCCGCGATGCCACAACCGAAATGGGGGATAATGGCTGGCTTCACATGAAGGATTTCGATGGCATGAAGCTGAGCCAACTGAAGATGCTGGTTGCCGTGGCCGAGCACGGCAGTTTCAGCGCCGCCGCCGCGGAGCTGGGCTGCACGCAGTCGCGCATCAGCCATGCGCTCGCCGAACTCGAGGGCGAGCTGGGTGTCAGCCTGCTGGCGCGCGGCCGCGCCGGCTCGGCGCCCACCGAGGCCGGGCAGCGGGTACTGGAGAAGGCGCGCCAGATGCTGCGCCTGGAGGACAGCCTGCGCGAGGTGGCGCTGCTTGACGATGGCCTGTCCGGCACCGTGCGCATCGCCTGCTTTCGCAGCATCGGCACCCATCTGCTGCCCCATGTGCTCGAAGCGCTGGCGCAGCGCCATCCGCAGCTGCGCGTCGAGATCGACGACAGCTGCGAGCAGCGCGCCGACGTGACGGCCGCGCTGCAGGGCGGCCTGGCCGAGGTCGGCATCGCCCAGCTGCCGCTGGCCGGCACGCTGGCCTCTACCCCCTACCTGCACGACGACTATGTGCTGGTTGTCCCTGCCGCGCTGGCGCCGCCAAGCGGTCCTTCGCCCTGTTGGCCCGAGCTCGGCGCCCTGCCCTTCATCGGCCTGGCCTGTACGGGTGCTGCGGAAATCCTGGCGCGCTGCCGTGCGGCCGGGTTCGGATCCGATCCTGCGCGCACCTTGAGCAATGACACCAGCATTGCCGCCATGGTCGGCCGCGGCATGGGCTATTCGATCCTGCCGCGCCTGGCCAGCTTTCCGGAACCGCCCGACGTGCGCATCCTGCCGCTGCCGATTCCTGCGCGGCGCCAGTTTGCAATCGCGGCGCTGCCGGACGTGATGCGCCTTCCTCGGGTGCGCGCGGTGGTCCGGGCGCTGCGCGAGCGCAAGCTGGCGGCGGCCACGCAGGCCGGCCGTGCGGGCATCATCGGGTGGGATTAGGAATCGAAAGAAACTAGGCCAGCGTGGCGTCGCCGAGCGCCTGCGCCGTCTCGGCCGCTTCGCTGCGCAGCACCTGCAGCGTGGCCGCATCGAGCGGGCCGGGTTCGTGGTCGTCCGCCGCTCCGCCGAGCGGCGAATCGACCAGCACATAATGGTTCGCCAGCAGCAGCGTATCGAGCAGCGTGTGCGGCACCGGGTTCGGCACGCCGTCGCGCAGGCCGCCGACAGCCTCCGCCACGTCTGCGGGAATCGCCAGCTTGCGCATGATTTCCAGGCTGGCCACGTCCTCGACCAGCGCGCTCCAGTTCTCGGTATCGTCCTCGAGCAGGCCGGGGAACTCATCGGCGCGCGACAGCAGGTAGAAACCGCCGACCTCGTGCACGATGCCGGCGAACAGCGCGGTATCCGGATCGATCCTGGTCACATGGCGCGCAATGGCATGGGCCAGCGCCGCCACCTGGGCGCTGTGGGTCCATAGCTGCGCGGCCTTGGCGCGCAGCACGGGGTCGGCAATGCGGTGGCCGAACTGGCGCACCATCAGGGCCGCGACCAGGCCGCGCAGGCGGCGGTAGCCGATGCGCAACACGGCCGCACGCACATTGCTCACCTGGGTGCCGTTGGCAGCGCCGTAGGCGGCAGTATTGGCCAGCGCCACGGTGCGCGCGGCCAGCTGCGGTTCGGACAGCACGAGGCGGATCGCCTCATCCACATGGCAATCCGGATCATCCAGGGCCAGCTGCAGGCGCAGCACGGCATTCACGCTGGTGGGAAAGGTGATGTCCCCACGCGCGGCCTGGGCGGCAATGTATCCGAAGGCTTCGAGTTTGTTCACGAGGGAATTATACCGTTGGTGCGCGCCGGGCCCGGCAGCGCGTGCGGCTGGACAAGAAAAAGCCCGCACGGCGCACGTGCGGGCTTCCTTCGCGATCGACGATTACTTCACCTTGATCGCGCTCTTGACCCTGGTAACGCCTTCGACGCCCTTGGCCACCTTCTCGGCGCGCTCGGCTTCAGCCTTCGAATCGACGAAGCCGCTCAGCATGACGACGCCCTTCTCGGTCTCGACCTTGACGGCCAGCGCACTGGTGTCCTTCTCGGCGGCCAGGCCGGCCTTGACCTTGGCAGTGATTGCCGCATCCGACATGTTGGACGCGGTGCGCGAGCCGGCGCGCTCGGTCGCCTTCTCGGTCTTGTCGGCCGCGTTCGAAGCGGTGTCGCGGGTCTTGTCGCCGACGTTCTCGGCAGCCCGCTCGGTCGTTGCAGCGGCACCGGCGGTCAGTTCCTTGGTCTTGTCGGCAACGTTACGGCCGGCTTCCTTGGTCTTGTCGACTGCGCCGGCGAGGGCGTTGCGGGTTTTTTCACCTGCGCGCTCGAGGGCCGTGTCCGGCTTATCCTTGTTCTCGACCAGGCAGGCGGTCTTGTTGCCCTTTTCATCGCACTTCTCGACGGCCGCCGACTTGACCGGATCCTTGGTGTCGGTGGAGGCAATCAGGCCGGCGCTGCCTGCTGCGCCGGCGGTCGCGGCGGTGCTGCCGCTGCCGCCGGTGGCGCTGGCACCCGTGCCGGCGCCGTTGCCGGTATCACTGCCGCCGGCCTTGGCCAGCGCGGCGGTGCGCACCGACTTGGCATTGTTCATGCAGCTGTCCTTCGCGTTGCCTTGCATGGCATCGCACTTCTCTTCGGCCAGCTCGTACTCGGCCTCGGCCAGCTTGCGGCGGGCTGCATCGCGGTTGGCCTGGGTGTTGTCGTGTTTCTGCACGGCGGCCAGCTCGGCCTTGGCGCGGGCGACGTCGGCCTGCTCTTCGCAGATGTCCTCATTCTTCAGGGCGTCGCACTTCTGCTTGGCGGCCTTGTGGTCGGCCTCGATCTTGTCCATGGCCTTGCGGTAGGCGGCATTATCGGACTGGGCGAAGGCCGGAGCGGCGGCGATGGTGGCGCCGGCAACGGAGGCCAGCAGGGCGGTGAGGAGTCGGTTCATGATGGTGTCCCTTGTAGTCGGTTGTTGTGATGACATCATTAGACGCCCCACACCCGACAACATCTGTGCGACAACGAACACTCATCGCCACGGCAATCATTTGGCAGCCCCGGCTGTTGCTGGGAGGCCGCCGGTACCACGGTTCATTCGGTCGCCAGCAGGCCTTCGCGCCACAGCCCGTCGACGTTATCGAAAGGGGCCTCGGCCTTGCCGAATGCGGCGCCGTCGCTTGCCAGCTTCACCCAGGCACGGGTGTCGTGGCTGCTGCGCGGAACCGCCACCTTGGCGCGCACACCGGACAGCCAGCGGTAGACGCGTGCGTACTCGTCCGGATTGTTGCGCCGGGTCCAGGCCAGCGCGGCCAGGTCGGCGAAGCCTTCCTCGCGCCGGGTCTCGCGCATGGCCTTCGATGCGGCCAGCAGCGAGGCGTCAAGGGCGCGCTCTTCGCCCACCTCGACGAAGCCGGCCGGCAACGCATGCCAGACGCCCTGCACATAGCGCCAGCAGTGCGCGATCTCGTGCGCCGCCATTGCTTCGATCAAGGCGCCCTGCTGCGCTTCCGGAATGTCGGCCAGCACGGCCTCCGCATCGGGATTGTTACGCAGGGACATCACCAGCTTGCAGCGGCCCTTGTCGAAGCCCATGGCCAGCGGCACGTCGCCGGGACGCGGCTGTGGCTGGACGGTGATGTCGAGGGGAAGCTTGAGCTGCTGGGAGTAGGCCAGCACCGGTCCGGCGGCGCTGAGCCAGCGTTTTTCCAGTGCGGTCAGCTCGGCGGCGTGGAGCGTCGGCGCCACCGTGGTGGCGAGGAGCGCGGCGAGGAGCAGGGGCTTGAACACGAAAATTCTCCCAAGGACGATGAAATGCCTATCGGCAATTCTAGCCCGTAGACAAGCACCACTTTTGGGAAAATTTTTCTCTGTGTTTAGAACACTAAACTTGTCAGCTTTGCCTCTCGGGCAGCACCGGGGCGACCATGGCCGTGAGGCGCTGTGCCTCGGCTTCCATCGCGGCTGCGGCAGTGGATGCCTGCAGCAGGGCCGTGGTGCGGCGCGCGCTTTCGGTCTGGCCCCGCGCTTGCCCCTCTTCCAGGCTGATCGCAGAGGTCACGGCCGTCACCCTCGCCACCGCATTCGCGATCGCCTGCAGGGCGCCGGCGTCTTCCATATGGGCCACCGGGCTGCCGACCAGGTCGCGGATATCCTTCACCACGGCGGTCGAACGCAGCGCCAGCGCCTGCAGTTCCTGCACGACGGCGGTCTGCTCTTCGTCGTGCTCGCCGGTACGTAGCGCCTGCACTGCCGCGTCGAGCGCCAGGATATTGGCGCGGAAGGCCAGGCCGTCGATGGCGCCGACGATGTCGTCCACGCGCTTCGGCGCGGTCACGGTGTCGATGGGGGCCGCCGGGACCTCTCCCTCGGCCGCCGTCGCAGCTTCACGCTCATGCGGCAGCCCGCGCACGACATACCAGGTACCCACCACGGCCGCCGCCACCGCGCCGGCGCACAGCAGCACGATCCACCGCGCGAATCCGGATGCCAGCTGGCGGGCCGACGTCATGTCATTGGCCGCGAGTTTCTGCTCGAGTTCGATAAAACGGTTGAGGCTGGCGAGCCAATCCACGAAAGCCGGCGCCACCTGCTGCGACAGCAAGGCCGACGCTTCCCGCGTCTCCCCGAGCGCATGCAGGGCGACCATGCGGTCGACCAGCGGACGGGTGCGGCGCTCCTGTTCCTTGATCGCAGCCAGCGCCTTGCGCTCTTCTGGGAGGATGCCCGGCAATTCGTGGAACAGCGCGTCCAGCGGCGAAGCGGCGCGCGCATAGGCGTCCGCCAGGGTCTTGAGGCGGCCGATCGGGGCCGCGGCGGAGACGGAATCGGGAGCAAGGGCAACGTCGCGCACGGCGATCGCACGGTCGCGCACGCTGCTGCGCAGTTCGACGGCGTAGCGCTGCTTGATGCCGCTGACCTCGTCGATGCGGAACAGCAGCTGCTCGATCTGCCCCGCGCGCCCTGCGGCCAGCACGGAGAGCGCGATCATCAGGAGGATCACGGCGCCGTAGCCGATGGCCAGCCGCGCGCCAGTGGTAAGGGGCTTCGTCGTCATGTCCTTGTCTTTGCCAGCCCGGGACGGCGCCAGTGTGGCGCCAATAATTTCCCCCAAGCAATGCAGTGACTATAACATGGTCCCTGTATGGATTGACGACGCTTTCAGTTTAAGTTAAGCAAAACCGGCGGCAGTGTTGCGTCCATGCCAATCCCGCCGCCGGTTCCGGCGCTGTTGATTACTTGGTCAGTGCCGCCGCGGTCACGAAGCTCGGGCGGATGTCGTTCGGCACCGTCTGCTTGAGGCGGTCGAGCGCCTTCTGCACTTCCGGACGAATCACGACGTACTTCTTCATCAGCTCCTTGGCAGCCTCGTAGTCGCCGGTGGCTTCAATCGTCAGGAAATCACGGTCGAGGTCGGTGACGGCCCCCTTGATCTTCTTGAAGTCGACCGAGAAGGTGCCGTCGCTGTTCGCCACGAAAGCGCCCTTGTCGAGCAGGTAGTTCATCTGGATCGCCATGCCGCGCGCGTGCGAGGAGGTCAGGCCGAAGTGCAGGGTGCGGAACGCGGAGGCCAGGAAGGTGTTGTACAGCTTGCGCTCGGCTTGCGCGCCCTGCCCCAGCGTGTCCTTCAGCAGGCCCTTGTCCATCATGTAGCCCAGCGCCCACAGGCCGGTGATGTCGGCCTTGGCTTCCTCGATGGTCGAGTAGGTCTCCTTCAGGTCCTGGCGCGGGGTCGATTCCTTGCCGTTCTTCCGGGTGGTGTGCGGGCCGAGGCCGTGCATGATCTCGTGCGCCAGGATGTGGGTGAAGAAGGAGTCGAAGTCGAGGTCCTTCTGGTCCTGCGGGCGCAATACCAGCTTGGAGATCGGCTTCAGGGTCGATTCGAACTTCGCTTCCTGCACGTTCTTGAGCATCACACGCTTGGAGCCGCGCTCGCGGATCACGCGCTCGTCGTTCGGCAGGTTGTAGGCGGCGGTCTGCACGCCCATGTTGCCGTCACCCGCGCCGAACACCTGGTTGACCACCACCATCGGGGCGATCGCGCCCACCTTCGGGTTGCGGTACTGCTTGGCGAGCGGCAGGTTGTCTTCCAGCTCCTGCAGGTGCTTGCCGAAGAAGGCCAGCTTCTGGGTTTCCTTCTGGTCGCGGATGCTGACGTAGGCTTCGAAGGCGGCCTTGTAGCCGAACAGCTCGTCGTTATAGGTTTCGTACGGGCCAATGGTGATGTCGACCGGCGAATCGAGGTCCATCCAGGCGAAATCGGAGGCCAGGTAGTCGTTGGACAGGAAAGCGTCGGCGCGCAAAGTCAGGAATTTCTTCAGCGAGGCGTTGTCGGTCAGGCTTGCCGCTTCGCGCAGCAGCTTGGCCAGCCTCTCCAGGTCCGGACGGTACTCGTCCGAGTACTTCACGGTACGGAACTTGCCGTCGGGCCCAGTGCGGACCACGGTGAAGAACCATTGGGCGTCGGCCTTCTGCGCGCCTGGTAAACCGTTCATCCAGCTTTCCAGCGCTTCCTTGCTGGCGTTCTCCGGATAGAAGTTGGCGCCCAGCGGCTTCTTGGCCGGGATCTTGATGCCGGCATACTCGGCGGGCATGAAGGACTTGTTGTCGTCGAGGCTGGACCATGGGCCCTTGTTCAGCCAGAAGGCGTTCTGGCGCGCGCGGCCGAGTTCGGAGTTGTCCTTCTGGAGGGCGGCCCACAGGGCTTCGTTGCCGGACCAGCGCTGGCGCAGCTGCAGGATGTCGATGATGTTGGCGGCTTCGATCAGCTTGGCCATCGCGGCGCGGTCGCCTTTCGAGAGCTTCGAGATATCGGCCTTCAGCTCGGCCGGCGCGAAGCGCTTGGCCATCGTGGTGAGCTGGGCAACGGTGGCGGCTTCGGCGGCATGCGCCACATTGGCAAATGCGGCGCCGATGGCCGCGGCCAGCACGAGAGGAGCGAGGAGTTTCTTCATGGTGTCTCTGGTCAAAATAGTTATAGTCCGGCGATTGTAATCCGTTCCGCGCACTGGTCCATCATTGCCGCGCTTGGTCCAGCGCAGGGCCGGTGTACTTCATCAACAGGCCTTTCGGCCCCACTGCCCAGCCTTGCGCCGGGCCGGCAAAGCCGACCGTGTTCAGCGGCGTCCTGTCGAGTTCGGTCCAGCTACGGCCGGCGTTCAGCGAGTAGCCCGATCCCGCCAGGCCGGCGGCCACGAATGCGCGCGAAGCGCCAGGGACCGACACCACCACCGACATGTAGCCTGCTGGCGCGACCTCGACCGGCGTCCAGCTCGCGCCGCCGTCGCTGGTATAGGCGCCGTTGATGCCGGCCATGCGGGTTTCCTTGTAGTCGCCGCCGGCGGCGAAGCCTTCTTTGGTGTTGAGGAAAGCGACCGAGAACACGCCGCGCGCCGCGGCACCGGCCGGGATCGGCGTCGGGGACGGGCGCCAGGTCTTGCCGCGGTCAACAGAGTGGAAGACGCGCGAGGCGGCGCTGCCGCCGGTGGCGATCCAGGCGTCCTTGGCGCCGGCCACGGTGAGGCAGGTGCCGCTCGCCGCAAAGGCGCCCTCGTTTGGCATGGCTTCGAGCCCCTTGCTTGCGACTTCCTGCCAGGACCTGCCGCCGTCGCCCGTCGTATAGACCTGGAAGCTGCCCTTGACCGGATCGCCGAACAGGATGCCGTTGTCCTTGTCCCAGAAGGCCATCGCGTCCCAGAAGCCCTCGGCCACCCCGTTGGTGACGACCAGGCGCCAGCTGGCGCCGCCGTCATCGGTGCGGTAGATGCGCGAGGCCGCACCGGGCCCTGCCCCCATCACGACGGCCGTGTTCGCGTCAAAGGCCTGGATGTCGCGGAAGTCGATCTTGTCGGCCTCCGGCACCTGCATCGCCTGCCAGTTGCTGCCGTCGACGGTGCGCAGCACGGTGCCCTTGGCGCCGCTGGCCCAGGCGACCTTGTCGCTGACGACGGACAGGCCGCGCAACTCGGCGCTGGTGCCGCTGGGGATGGCTTGCCAGTGCTGGGAAGAGGATGAGGCAGATGCCGCACCGGACACCAGGAGGGCGGCCAGGAAGGTTGCGGTATGCAGGGCACGTGCAGGCAGGAACATGGGTGCGGACCCTCGTATGGTTGAGTGTTCAACCATTGTAGCCTGCTGCCCTTGCCACGCTACCAGTTCATTTCCGGCTCAGGGCTTGGCGATCGTGGCGAGCGCTTCTCCCTGCTGCCACCCGCCGCCCAGCGCACGCGCCACGGCCACGGTGGCCAGCAGGCGCTGGGTACGGATCTGCGCCGCCGCCCGGTCCGCGGCCAGCGCGTTGCGCTGGGCATCGGTGACGTCGAGGTAGGTCGACACGCCGCGCTCGTAGCGCGCCTGCGCCACCTGCAGCGCACGCGCCGCGGCCTGCTGCGACCGGGCCTGCGCCTCGCCCTGCTGCTGGCGCTGTTCGAGGTCCGACAGCGCGTCTTCCACTTCGCGCAGCGCGGCGAGCAGGCGCGTCCGGTGGTTCGCCACCGCTTCGTCGTGACGCGCCTTGGACAAGGCCAGGTTGGCGCGGTTGCGGCCGCCGTCGAAGACCGGCAGCGACAGCGCCAGTGGCCCGATCGAGAACTGGCGCGCGCCGCCGCTGGCAATGTCGCGTAGGTGCTCGGAAGCAAAGCCGAAGTTCGTGGTCAGCGACAAGGACGGGTAAAAGGCACCCTCGGCCACACCCACCTGTGCGTTCGCCGCCTTCAGCTGGGCCACGCTGGCCGCCAGGTCGGGACGCTGCTTCAGCAGGCTGGCCGGCAGGCCGACCGGAATCGCCGGCGGCAGCGGCAGTTGCGCGCTTGCGCCGACCGGCAGCAGCGGCTGGCTCGGCGAGGCGCCCACCAGCGTGGCCAGCGCGTGTTCGACCGTATTGCGCTGGCGCTGCACCTCGTGCAGGTCGGCTTCGGCATTGGCGCGCTCGATGCGGGCGCGCGAGACGTCCAGCTCGTTCGACAGGCCGGCCCTGAAGCGCGCTTCCACCAGCCCCTGGGCTTCGCGGCGTGCGTCCAGCGCACTGCGCAGGATCGCCAGCTCGGCGTCCAGGCCGCGCAGCTGCCAGTAGGACTGGGCCACCTGGCTGGAGAGCATCAGGAGCACGCCATCGCGCTCATCCTGGGCCGCCAGCGCCCCGGCGTCGGCCGCCTCCACCACGCGGCGCACGCGGCCCCACAGGTCGAGCTCGTACGACAGCGCGGCTCCCACGCTGAAGTTGTTGCCCTCGATCGAACGTCCGCCCAGCGCGATGCCCTGCGAAGTCTCGCTCGAAGTACGCGAATTCGACACGCCCGCGCTCACGGCCACGTTCGGCGCCTGGCCCGCGCGCACCACGCCCAGCTGGGCCTGGGCCTGCAGCAGGCGCTGCGCCGCCGCCTGCACGCCCGGATTGTCGCGCAGGGCGCGCTGTTCCAGGCTGTCCAAGGTCGCGTCGCCAAACACTGTCCACCATTGGGCCGGCAGGTGCGCCGCCGCAGTCGTGGCTGCCGCGTGGCGGAATGCCGCATCGGTGGCATTGGCCGGTGCCTTGAAGTCAGGGCCGACGGTGGCGCAGCCACCCAGTGCCGCAGCCAGCGCGGAGACAAGTACAAGCTTCTTTAACATGGTCGTTCTCTTCACTCTCAATCAATGTGCACCCGCGGCTCCGCCCGGCGACTTCACCTTGTCCGCCAGCCAGATCGCGGCGATGCAGCCCACCAGCACCAGGCCGATGATCCAGAAACCGTCGTTGTAGGCCATCACGAAAGACTCGCGCCGCACGATGCGGTCGACCAGGGCCAGCGCCTGGCTGGCGGCGGTTGCAGGGTCCATGCCGTTGGCAATGAAACCCTGGGTCAGCTGCTCCAGGCGCTGCTGGGTGGCCGGCGCATAGCTCGATACCGCCTCGCCCAGCCGCGCCGAATGGAAGTGCTCGCGGTTCGTCAATGCCGTGGCCAGCAGCGCGATGCCGATCGAGCCGCCCAGGTTGCGCGTCATGTTGAACAGGCTCGACGCCGATGGCATGTCCTTCGGCGCCACACCCTGCATGGCGAAATTCGACAGGGTCAGCATCACGAAGGGCTGGCCGATCGCCCGGATCACCTGGGTCACCATCAGCTGGTCGTAGCCGGTGGTGGCATCCATGAAGGCATTCATCAGGCAGGAGCCGCCGAACAGCAATAGGCCGAACGAGCACAGGATGCGGTTGTCCACCTTCGAGGACAACGCCGCCGCGAAGGGCATCACGAGCAGCTGCGGCAGGCCGACCCAGGCGATCACTTCGCCGATCTGCATCGGCGTGTAGCCCGCGATCTGGCCCAGGTAGAGCGGCAGCAGGAACGAAGATCCATATAAACCCATGCCCGTCACTGCCGACAGCACGGTCGCCACCAGGAAGTTGCGCTGCCCGTAGAGGCGCAGGTTCACGAAGGGGTCGGGCTTGGTGAAGCTCACCGCCACCCAGCCGAGGATGCCTACCAGGGACAGCGAAGCGAAGGTGACGATGAAGGTGGACTCGAACCAATCCTTCGAATTGCCCTCTTCCAGGAAGATGGTCAGGCAAGCCAGGCCCATCGCCATCAGGCCGATGCCGAGCCAGTCCGCATTCACCAGGGTGCCGTAGTTCGGCTTTTCGCGGTCCAGGCCGTACGCCAGGCCGGCGATCAGGAGCACGCCCGGCACCCAATTGATGTAGAAGATCGAAGGCCAGCCGTAGATCTCGGACAGGTAGCCGCCCAGGGTCGGACCCATGGCCGGCGCCAGGGTGGCGGTGAGCCCGAAGATCGCCATGCCGACCGCGCGCTTGGATGCCGGCAGGCGCGTCATGACAAGGGTCATCGCCATCGGGATCAGGGCGCCGCCGGTAAAGCCCTGCAGCATGCGGAACACGATCATGCTTTCCAGGTTCCAGGCGGCCCCGCACAGCGTCGAGAACACCAGGAACAGGGCCGTGGTCCCGATCATGTAGGCGCGCGCACCCAGCGCCCGTGTGAACAGCGCGGTCATCGGGATCACGACGATCTCGGCGCACAGGTAGGCGGTCGAGATCCACGAGCCCTCTTCCTGCGTGGCCGAGAGCGAGCCGAGGATGTCGCGCAGCGAGGAATTGGTGATCTGGATGTCGAGCACCGCCATGAAGGCCCCCAGCATGCCGGCGGCCACCGCGATCCAGGTGCGCGCATCGATGCGGGCGCCGTTGGCGGGCGCCCCCGGGACAGCACCGGGGGCAGCGGCCTTGGCGAGGCTAGTCATTGCTGGTCCTTCATAGGCAACGGCGGGGCAAGGGCGGCGGTCTGGCGATCGGAACTGCGCGCCGCTTTCTGGCCGAGCTCCACTTCGGCCACGACCGACATGCCCGGCACCAGGCGGCCGGCATACTTCTTCACGTCCTGCGGGTCGAGCACGATCTTGACCGGCACGCGCTGCACGATCTTGGTGAAGTTGCCGGTCGCGTTATCGGCCGGCAGCAGCGCGAACTGGTTGCCCGAGGCCGGCGAGAAGCTGTGCACGCGGCCCACCAGGTGCTTGCCCGGCAGCGCGTCGACTTCGAGCGAGACCTGCTGGCCCGGCTCCAGGCCGGCCAGCTGGGTTTCCTTGAAGTTGGCGGTGACCCAGACCTCGTCCTCGACCACGGCCAGCAGCTGCTGGCCCGGCTGCACGCGGGCGCCGACTTCGATGCTGCGCTTGCCGACACGCCCCGCCACCGGCGCGACAATCCGGTTATAGGCCAGCTGCTGGCGCGCGTCTTTCAGTTGCGCCTGCAGCACCTTGACCTGGGCCTTCAGGACATCGCGGCCGGCATCGGCGGCGGCCACCTGGGCCTGGGCGGCGGCGGCACTGTCGCGTCGTGCCGCCACGTCGGCGGTAGCGGCAGCACGCGCGGCGGTCGCGGCATCGACCTCCGCCTTCGACACCGCTTTCATGGTCTCGTTGTACAACTGGCTGAAGCGCTCGGCGTCCTGGCGCGCGCGCACCAGCTGGGCCTCGGCCTGCCTGACCTGGGCGGCGGCGGCGGCGGCCTGGGCGCGCACCTGCGCCACCTGGGCGCCGGCCTGGGCGATCTGCTGCTCCACGCTCGCGATCTGCGCCTCGATCTGCTCGACGCGCACATGGTGGTCGGCCGGGTCCAGCTCGGCGATCACGTCGCCGGCCTGGACCAGCTGGTTGTCGTCCACCAGCACGCGCGTGACCACGCCGGCCACGCGGCTGGACACGGGGTGGACGCGGCCGGTGACGTAGGCGTTCTCGGTTTCCACGTAATGATGGCTGCGGTACCACATGCGCCCGCCGGCCCCGATGGCAAGCACGGCAATCAGCGCTACCGCACCCAGCACACGCTTGTTGGGCGGCGCCTTGCCCGGCGCTGCCGGTGGGGTCTGAACGGCCTGTTGCATAGCCGGGGCCGGGGTGTGCGATTCTGCCATGGGTCAAACTCCGAAGAAAAATGAAATGGGTCGTGCGCATTATTTGCCAGTCGCCGCTTGAAGTCAAGAAATGAAACGGTTGCATTTCATTTTTATTGGATTAGAATGGCCGCATGACGAAAGCCCCTGCTACTTCCACTACCGCACCCAAGCCCGCCGGCCGTCCCAAGGCCTCGGAGGTCGAAGCACGTATCCAGGAACTGATCGACGCTGCAGGCTGCCTGTTCCTGAAGCACGGCTATGCCGGCGTGAGCCTGGAAGCCATCGCACGTGAAGCGCGGGTAGCGGTACGGACCATCTACGTGAAGTTCGGCGGCAAGGCCGGCCTGCTCAAGGCCGTGCTGCAGGCGCGGCGCGAGCGTTTCTTCCCGGTGGGGAAGATGGATGTCGACCAGCGCCCGATCCGCGAGGTCATCGACGAGTTCGCCGGCTATTTCTACGACATGCTGTGCGAGCCGGACGCGATGACCCTGCAGCGGGTGGTGATGGCGGAAGCCGGCAGCAGTCCCGAACTGGCGGAAGCGTTTTATGAGGCGGGGCCGCGCATGACGCGCGAGATGCTCGAGCGTTACTTCGCGCGGCCTGACGTTCGGGCCCAACTGCGCTCCGATGTCCCGGTCGCCCTGCTGCCTTCGCACCTGATCGCCTGCGTCAATGGCGACCCGGTGGTGCGCTACCTGTTTCCGGACCGCGAGCCTCCGCGCGAAGAAGCACGCCGCATGCTTGCCGAACGTCTAGAGTTGTTTTATCGCAGCATTTTTTGACCATATGGTCAACGCCGGGTCTGTGCGTCATCGCACCGACCTGTGCGGCAGTTTGTGACAATCTGACATCCTTATTTAGGAGGATGTCATGGACAATAAAACGACAGCGGCCGTTCGCCGCGAGGAGGAAGCATGAGCAAGTCTTCCCGTTACGAATGGCGCGACCAACAGGCGGCGCTGCAGGAGCGCATGAAGCTTTTCTTGCAGAATCCGAACAACGAACAGCTGGAAGCGGTCGTTGCAGAAATGCGTGCCTATGCCGCTGCTGCGCAGTCCGGCAGCATTGATATTCCGCAACGCTTCATCGCGTTTACCTGACCAACCCGACAAGCAACAGCCGCCCCGCGCAAGCCGGGCGGCTTTTTTTCGTCCAGGTGTCCCGCTGTCAGCCGGCCATCGCGGGCGCCGGCGTGCCTTGTGCGTGGGTGTCGAAGTCGAACAGCCGGCTCAGGCAGTACACCTTGCGCGGGGCGCGGTGGCGTTCGTGGATCTCGCGGGTCATTACTTCGACCCGGCGCGGCTGGAGCGCCAGCTGGCGCGGATCGATATGGTCGGGGGCGCCTTCGGCAAAGCGCGCCGCGAGCTGCTGGGAAACCGTGCCGTGGATAAGATGCGGCTCCCCATGGACCGTTGCCCTGAGCTCGAAGCTGCGCGTTTCGGGCAGCACAAATACTGTCCCGATATATTCATTGCCGTATTCGTACATGGCAGTCTCCCTGTAGCTTGACATGCGACCGGCGACAAGCGGCTTGCCGCCACACGTTCCCATCATAGCAAGTCAATACAGCGTGGAGAGGCTGTCACGATTGAAATTCTCAGCGCCCAGGCGAGCTTGTCGCTTTACTCGGACCGGCGTATTCCATCCGACTGGAAGAGTGCCAGTCGTCGCCCAGCAACAGGACCAAGCCGCCATAGGCCAGCACTGCCGCGAGAAGCAGCAGCACGACGCCCAGTAATGGGTAGTAACTGAATTTCCAGCCCTTCTGATGCGCTTCCGCCGGCTGATGGGCTGCTTCTACTGGAGGTACTGCGGTCATACCTGTATTGTTACTAAAAATTAAAGGGAAGCGAGTATCGGCAATAATGTATACGTTGAAAATAATTGTTATAAGTTGCAACCAATGTTGCAACAATAATGCTCGTTCAGTATCTGCGGATGCCAAAAAAAACGGGACCGTCAACGGTCCCGTCATTGCTGCCTGCGCAGGCCGCGCTTACTTCTTGCGTGCCGGCGGCAGGTCGGTGCAGACGCCCTTGTAGGCTTCCGCCGCCATGCCGATCGATTCGCCCAGGGTCGGGTGCGGGTGGATGGTCTTGCCGATGTCCACGCCGTCCGCGCCCATCTCGATGGCCAGCGCCACTTCGCCGATCATGTCGCCGGCATTGGTGCCGACGATGGTGCCGCCGATGATGCGCTTGGTCTCGGCGTCGAACAGCAGCTTGGTGAAGCCCTCTTCGCGGCCGTTGGCGACCGCGCGGCCGCTGGCGTTCCACGGGAAGTGGCCCTTCTCGACCGCGATGCCCTTCTGCTTGGCTTCTTCCTCGGTCAGGCCGACCCATGCGACTTCCGGATCGGTGTAGGCCACCGACGGGATTACCTTGGCGTCGAAGAAGGCCTTCTCGCCGTGCGCCGCCTCGGCTGCCACGTGCGCCTCGTGCACCGCCTTGTGCGCCAGCATCGGCTGGCCCACCAGGTCGCCGATGGCGAAGATGTGCGGCACGTTGGTGCGCATCTGGCCGTCGACGCCGATGAAGCCGCGGTCCGTCACCGCCACGCCGGCCTTCTCGGCGGCGATCTTCTTGCCGTTCGGGCTGCGGCCCACGGCCACCAGCACCATGTCGTAGGTTTGCGGGCTAGGCGCGGCCACGCCGGCCTCGGCCGACTCGAACGTCACCTTGATGCCTTCCGGCAGCGCTTCCACGCCGACGGTCTTGGTCTTCAACATGATGTTGTCGAAGCGGTGGGCGTTGAACTTCTGCCAGACCTTGACGGCCTCGCGGTCCGCGCCCTGCATCAGGCCGTCCATCATCTCGACCACGTCGATGCGCGCACCCAGGGTCGAGTAGACGGTCGCCATCTCCAGGCCGATGATGCCGCCGCCGATCACCAGCATGCGCTTGGGGACCTGGCGCAGTTCCAGCGCGCCGGTCGAGTCGACGATGCGCGGGTCTTCCGGCACGAAGGGCAGCTTCACCACCGAGGAACCGGCGGCGATGATCGCTTTTGCGAACTTCACGACCTTCTTGCTGCCATCGGCGGCGGTGACTTCGATGTGGTTCGGGGAGAGAAAACTGCCCACGCCCTGCACCACATTGACCTTGCGCGCCTTGGCCATGAAGTTCAGGCCCCCGGTCATCTTCTTGATCACGCCGTCCTTATAGGCGCGCAGCTTGTCGATGTCCACGCTCGGCGGTGCAAAGCTCACGCCCAGGTCGGCCATGTGCGCGGTCTCGTCCATGATGTGCGCCACGTGCAGCAGCGCCTTGGACGGGATGCAGCCCACGTTCAGGCAGACGCCGCCGAGGGTCGCATACTTTTCGACCAGCACGGTGTTCATGCCCAGGTCGGCCGCGCGGAAGGCGGCCGAGTAGCCGCCCGGGCCGGCGCCCAGCACCATCATCTCGCATTCGATGTCGACCGGGCCGCCGTAGCTGGCCGCGCTTGGCGCCGGAGCCGGCGCCGCGCCTGCAGCCGGACCTGCTGCCGGCGCCGGGTGGGCCGGTGCGTAGGAGTCGGTCGGGCCGGCGGCCGCGGTCGGGGCAGCAGCCTGCGCGCCGATCTGGGCCGCTGGCTTGTCGCTCGCGCCGCCAGGTGCAGCAGCCGGTGCGGGAGCCGCGCCGGCACCAGATTCCTCGACGGTCAGCAGCAGCGAACCTTCGTTCACCTTGTCGCCGACCTTGACCTTCACTTCCTTGACCACGCCGGCATTCGTCGACGGGATCTCCATGCTCGCCTTGTCCGACTCGACGGTCACCAGTGACTGGTCGACCTTGATGGTGTCGCCCGGCTTCACCAAGAGTTCGATGATCTCGACGTCCTTGAAGTCGCCGATGTTCGGGACCTTCACTTCAACAGTGCTCATTCCCTGGCTCCTTACAGAAGGATCTTGCGCATATCGGCCAGGACGTCGGCCAGGTAGGCGGCGAAGCGCGCGGCGCCGGCGCCGTCGATCACGCGGTGGTCGTAGGACAGCGACAGCGGCAGCATCAGGCGCGGCTGGAAGGTGGAACCGTCCCACACCGGCTTCATCGCCGACTTCGACAGGCCCAGGATCGCGACTTCGGGCGCATTGATGATCGGCGTGAAGGCCGTGCCGCCGATGCCGCCCAGCGAAGAGATGGTGAAGGTCGCGCCCTGCATCGCGGCCGGCGACAGCTTGCCGTCGCGTGCCGCGCTTGAGAGCTCGCCCATTTCCACGGCGATCTGCGAGATCGTCTTCTTGTCGGCATCCTTCACGACCGGGACCACCAGGCCGTTCGGGGTGTCGGCAGCGAAGCCGATGTTGTAGTACTGCTTGACGATCAGGCTGGCGCCGTCTTCCGACAGCGACGAGTTAAATTGCGGGAACTTCTTCAGTGCCGCAACCGAGGCCTTGATCACGAAGGCCAGCATGGTCAGCTTGACGGTCGACTTCTGCTTGGCCAGCGCGGCGTTCGAATCGACGCGGAACTGTTCCAGGTCGGTGACGTCGGCTTCCTCGAAGTGGGTCACGTGCGGGATCATGACCCAGTTGCGGTGCAGGTTCGGGCCCGAGATCTTCTTGATGCGCGGCAGGGCCACGGTTTCGGTCGGACCGAACTTCGAGAAGTCCAGCGACGGCCATGGCAGCACGTCCAGGCCGACGCCCGAACCGCCCGCCTTCGCAGGCGCGCTTGCTGCCGGCGGCGCGGCCATCACGCCCTTGACGAAGTTCTGCACGTCCTGCTGGGTGATGCGGCCTTTCGGGCCGGTGCCCGGCACACGCGCCAGGTCCACGCCCAGTTCGCGGGCGAACTTGCGGATCGACGGCGAGGCGTGGGCCTTGGAGCCGGTGACGCCCTGTGCAGGGGCGGCCGCTGCAGGTGCAGGTGCAGGCGCTGCGGCGGCAGGTGCAGGCGCGGCCGCCGGGGCAGCAGCGGCTGGTGCCGGGGCAGCTGCGGCAGGCGCTGCAGCCGGCGCGCCGCCGGTGGCTTCGACCAGCAGCACCAGCGAGCCCTTGGCGACCTTGTCGCCGACTTTCACTTTGACATCCTTGACGGTGCCGGCGTGGCTGGACGGGATCTCCATGCTCGCCTTGTCCGACTCGACCGTGATCAGCGACTGGTCGACCTTGATCTGGTCGCCCGGCTTGACCATCAGTTCGATGACTGCGACTTCCTTGAAGTCGCCGATGTCCGGCACGGTGACTTCGACGATGCCGCCCGATGCTGCCGGGGCAGCGGCGGGTGCAGCAGCAGGTGCCGGTGCAGTTTCAGCGGCGGGCGCTGTAGCGGCAGCAGCAGCTGGTGCAGGCGCAGGAGCGGCAGCGCCGCCCGCTTCCTCGACCAGCAGCACGAGCGAACCTTCGGCGACCTTGTCGCCGACCTTTACTTTGATTTCTTTTACCACGCCGGCGTGACTGGATGGGATTTCCATGCTCGCCTTGTCCGACTCGACGGTCACCAGCGACTGGTCGACCTTGATCGTGTCGCCCGGCTTGACCAGCAGCTCGATGACCTCGACTTCCTTGAAGTCACCGATGTCCGGGACTTTGACTTCCACAATGCTCATAGTGTCAGCTCCAATTATTCTTTGAGTTCGCGCTTAAGCCCGCCATCCCTCCCCTGAGGATCACGGCGGGCTTCGAGCATTTATACGTCTACCGGGTTCGGCTTGTTCTGGTCGATGCCGTACTTCTGGATCGCCTGGGTCACGATGGCGCGGTCGATCTTGCCTTCGTCGGCCAGGGCGCGCAGCGATGCCACGGTGATGTAGTAGCGGTTCACCTCGAAGAACTCGCGCAGCTTGACGCGCGAATCCGAGCGGCCGAAGCCGTCGGTGCCCAGCACTTTATAGGTGCGGTCCTTTGGCATGAAGCCGCGGATCTGCTCGGCGAACAGGCGCATGTAGTCGGTGGTCGCGACGATCGGGCCGGCGGTGTTTTGCAGCAGCGAGGTCACGTACGGCACGCGCTGCTGGGCATCCGGGTTCACCATGTTCCAGCGCTCGCAATCCTGGCCGTCGCGCGCCAGCAGCGTGAGCGACGGCGCCGACCACACGTCCGCATCGACGCCCCAGTCGTTCTTCAGCAGTTCGCTTGCTGCGATCGACTCGCGCAGGATGGTGCCGCAACCGATCAGCTGGACGCGCTTGGCGCCGGCGGCGTCGCCCTGGAGCGGCGCGCCTTCCTGCAGCAGGTACATGCCCTTCAGGATGCCCTCTTCCTGGCCCGGTTTCAGGCCCGGGTGGGCATAGTTCTCGTTCATGATGGTGATGTAGTAGAACACATCCTCCTGCTCCTGCACCATGCGGCGCAGGCCATCCTGGATGATCACCGCCACCTCGTGGCCGAAGGTCGGGTCGTAAGGAATGCAGTTCGGGACCGTGGCCGCGATGATGTGGCTGTGGCCATCCTCGTGCTGCAGGCCTTCGCCGTTCAGCGTGGTGCGGCCGGCAGTGCCGCCCATCAGGAAGCCGCGCGCACGGATGTCGCCCGCCAGCCAGACCAGGTCGCCCACACGCTGCATGCCGAACATCGAGTAGAAGGTGTAGAACGGGATCATGGTGCGGTTGTTCGACGAGTACGAGGTCGCCGCGGCGATCCACGAGCTCATGCCGCCCGCTTCGTTGATACCTTCCTGCAGGATCTGGCCGGCCTTGTCTTCACGGTAGTACATCACCTGGTCGCGGTCGACCGGCTCGTACAGCTGGCCTTGCTGGTTGAAGATACCGATCTGGCGGAACAGGCCTTCCATGCCGAAGGTACGCGATTCGTCGACCAGGATCGGCACGATGCGCTGGCCGATGCTCTGGTCCTTCAGCAGGCTGGTGATCACGCGCACGTAGGCCTGGGTGGTCGAGATCTCGCGCCCTTCCGCGGTCGGATCGAGCACGGCCTTGAACGATTCCAGCGGCGGCACGGTCAGCTGCTCGTCGGCTTTCGAACGGCGCTGCGGCAGGTAGCCGCCCAGGGCCTTGCGGCGCTCGTGCAGGTACTGCATTTCCGGCGCGTCGTCGGAGGGCTTGAAGAACGGGATCTCGGCCAGCTTGTCGTCCGGGATAGGGATGTTGAAGCGGTCGCGCATCTCGCGGATCGCGGCGTCGTCCAGCTTCTTGGTCTGGTGCGCGGTGTTGCGCGCCTCGCCCGACTTGCCCATGCCGAAGCCCTTGACGGTCTTCACCAGCAGCACGGTCGGCGAGCCCTTGTTCTCCTGGGCGTTCTTGAACGCGGCGTAGATCTTGTGCGGGTCGTGGCCGCCGCGGGTCAGGCGCCAGATGTCGTCGTCGCTCATGTTGGCGACCATCTTGAGCAGCTCGGGATGCTTGCCGAAGAAGTGCTTGCGCACGTAGGCGCCGTCCTTGGCCTTGTAGTTCTGGTATTCGCCGTCGACGGTTTCCATCATCACGCGCTGCAGGATGCCGTCCTTGTCCTTCGACAGCAGCGCATCCCACTGCGAGCCCCAGATGACCTTGACCACGTTCCAGCCGGCGCCGCGGAAGTCGGCTTCGAGTTCCTGGATGATCTTGCCGTTGCCGCGCACCGGGCCGTCCAGGCGCTGCAGGTTGCAGTTGACGACCATGACCAGGTTGTCGAGGCGTTCGCGCGCGGCCATGCCGATCGCGCCCATCGATTCCGGCTCGTCCATCTCGCCGTCGCCGCAGAAGACCCAGACCTTGCGGTTCTCGGTGTTGGCGATGCCGCGCGCGTGCAGGTACTTCAGGAAGCGCGCCTGGTAGATCGCCATCAGCGGGCCCAGGCCCATCGACACGGTCGGGAACTGCCAGAAGTCCGGCATCAGTTTCGGGTGCGGGTAGGAAGACAGGCCCTTGCCGTCGACTTCGCGGCGGAAGTTCAGCATCTGTTCTTCGGTGATGCGGCCTTCCAGGTAGGCGCGGGCGTAGATGCCCGGCGAGGAGTGGCCCTGGATGTACAGCAGGTCGCCGCCGTGCTCTTCGGTCGGGGCGTGCCAGAAGTGGTTGAAACCGATGCCCAGCATGTTCGCCAGCGAGGCGAACGAGGAAATGTGGCCGCCCAGGTCGCCGTCGGCGCGGTTGGCCTTGACCACCATCGCCATCGCGTTCCAGCGCATCCACGAGCGCAGGCGCTCTTCGTATTCCAGGTTGCCCGGGCAGTTCACGTTCAGGTGGGCCGGGATGGTGTTGACGTAGGCCGTGTTGCTGGAGAACGGGATGTGGGCGCCGCGGCGACGCGCCAGGTCCACCATGCGTTCCATCAGGTAGTGCGCGCGCTCGGTGCCTTCATGTTCGATCACCGCCTCCAGCGCATCCAGCCATTCCTGGGTTTCGATGGTGTCGGGGTCGTTGGCAGCTTGTGCCGTCAACTGGTCGAGTTGAGCTGACATTAATGCGTCTCCTAAGATGTGCGCCCCGACCGATCCCTGTGAAATGGCTGGTGGCGTTGGTGAAATTTCAAATACCTGAAAATAAACTCTTCGATTCTACCAGCGGAATTTGGCTTTTTCAAACTATGATATGTCGTTTCACATAGTGAAATCCAATGCTGCGACCGCACATTTTCACGATGGATAGGGGTGTCCTCAGGGTGGCCGGCTTTGCCGGCCGCGCGTCCAACTTCCCCATGAAATGAGGCGACGGCTGTTCTCCGTCTGCTTGAACGCGCGCTTGGCAGGGCCGACCACCCGACGGCCATCGTATAACGAAGCGTTTGGCGCCCTACTCTCACCTTTGGCACAGTCATCAGGTAAATATGACAATGCTTCGGCCGCCGCGGCGCGCGATTCGGAGTGCAATGCGGGCGCCGGCCTTATAATTTCATTTTTGCCTAGCCGTGAGCCTACCCATGCCAGCCCAGAACATCGACGGAGTCCTCCTTTCCCAACAACTGCGCGGCGAAATCGCCCAGCGCGCCGCCAAACTGACAGCAAGCGGCCGCCAGCCCGGCTTGGCGGTGATCCTGGTCGGCGAGGACCCGGCGAGCCACGTCTACGTGCGCAACAAGGTCAAGGCCTGCGGCGACGTGGGCTTCCACTCGGTGCTGGAAAAGTACGACGCCGACCTGAGCGAGCAGGCCCTGCTCGACCGTATCGCCGCCCTGAACGCCGACCCGAGCATCCACGGCATCCTGGTGCAGATGCCGCTGCCCAAGCACATCAACCCGAGCCGGGTCATCGAAGCGATCGCCACCAGCAAGGACGTCGACGGCTACTCGGTGCTGTCGGCCGGCGAACTGGTCGCCAACCTGCCGGGTTTCCGCCCCTGCACGCCGTACGGCTGCATGAAGCTGATCGAGACCACCGGCATCGACCTGCGCGGCAAGCACGCCGTGGTCATCGGCCGCTCGAACACCGTCGGTAAGCCGATGGCCCTGCTGCTCTTGCAAGCCAACGCTACCGTCACCATCTGCCATAGCGCGACGCCGGACCTGGGCGTGTACACCCGCCAGGCCGATGTCGTGGTCGCCGCTGTCGGCCGCCGCAATACCTTGACCGCCGACATGGTCAAGCCGGGTGCGGTCGTGATCGACGTCGGCATGAACCGCGACGACGCCGGCAAGCTGTGCGGCGACGTCGATTACGTCGGCGTGCGCGAAGTCGCTTCGCACATCACCCCGGTGCCGGGCGGCGTCGGTCCGATGACGATTACCATGCTGTTGATGAACACGGTGGAGTCCGCAGAACGTGTGCACTCCAGTAGCCAGAACTGCCCCACTGAGGCAACGGGAATGGAACCGAAGCCTGGGGTGGCCTGAACCCTTAAAAGGAATCCCAGGAAGGAAGACAATGAGCATCGACACCAGCAATCCCCTCCTCGATTTCTCGGGCCTGACCCGGTTCGACCTGGTCAAGCCGGAGCACGTTACGCCGGCCATCGAGCAACTCATCAAGGAAGCGGCCGAAGTGGTGGCCGAACTCGAAGCACCGAGCGACCAGGTGACCTGGGACAGCTTCGTGGTCCCGCTCGAGGAAGCCACCGAGCGCCTGGGTCGCGCCTGGGGCGTGGTCAACCACCTGAACCATGTGGCGGATACGCCCGAGCTGCGCGCCACCTACAACGAGAACCAGCCGAAGGTCACCGAGTTCTGGACCTCGCTGGGCCAGAACGAGGCGCTGTTCGCCAAGTACAAGCTGCTGCGCGCCGGCAGCGGGTACGACAGCCTCAGCCCGGCCCGCAAGCGCATCGTCGAGAACGCGCTGCGCGACTTCCGCCTGGGCGGCGCCGAGCTGCCGGAAGATAAGAAAGAACGCTTCGCCGAGATCCAGGAACAGCAGGCCGCCACGTCCACCCGCTTCTCGCAGAACGTGCTCGATGCAACCAACGACTACAAGCTGCTGGTCGAGAACGAAGACGAACTGTCGGGCATCCCGGACGACGTCAAGGCAGCCGCCCGCGCCGCGGCCGAGAGGGACGGCAAGGCCGGCTGGCAGTTCAGCCTGCACTTCCCGTCCTACTACCCGGTACTGCAGTTCTGCGACAACCGCTCCTTGCGCGAAACCATCTACCGCGCGAGCAGCACCAAGGCCTCGGACGCCGGCACCATGTTCAGCAAGGCCGAGGAATGGGACAACACCGCCAACATCGTCAAGCTCTTGCTGCTGCGCCATGAAGAAGCCCAGCTGCTGGAATACGCCAACTTCGCCGAAGTCTCGCTGGTGCCGAAGATGGCGGAAAGTCCACAGCACGTGGTCGAATTCCTCGAAGACCTGGCGCGCCGCGCCCGCCCCTTCGCCGAGAAGGACCTGGAAGAGCTGCGCAGCTTCGCTAGAAGCGAGCTGGGCATCGATGAGCTGCAGTCCTGGGACGTCGCCTATGCCTCCGAAAAACTGCGCGAGCAGCGCTATGCCTTCTCCGAGAAGGAAGTGAAGGAATACTTCCCCGAGCCGAGGGTGGTGGCCGGCCTGTTCACGGTCATCCAGGACCTGTTCGGCGGGCAGATCAGGCAGGACGAGGCGCCGGTCTGGCATCCGGACGTGCGTTTCTTCCGCATCGAGCGCAACGGCCAACTGGTCGGCCAGTTCTACCTGGACCTGTATGCACGGGAAGGCAAGAACCAGGGCGCCTGGATGGACGACGCGCGCGGCCGCCGCCTGACCACGGGCGGCATCGTGCAGACCCCGATCGCTTATCTCACCTGCAACTTCACCCCGCCGGCCATCGTGGACGGCAAGCAGCAGCCTTCGCTGTTCACGCACGACGAAGTCATCACCCTGTTCCACGAATTCGGCCACGGCCTGCATCACATGCTGACCGAAGTCGAGGAGCTGTCGGTGTCGGGCATCTCGGGCGTGGAATGGGATGCGGTGGAGCTGCCGTCCCAGTTCATGGAGAACTTCTGCTGGGAGTGGGACAAGCTGCAGCAGATGACCGCCCACGTGAAGACGGGCGAGCCGCTGCCGCGCCAGCTCTACGACAAGATGCTGGCGGCGAAGAACTTCCAGTCCGGGATGATGACGCTGCGGCAGGTCGAGTTCTCGCTGATCGACATGCACCTGCACTACGACTTCGATCCGCAGAGCGAACGTACCGTGCAGGAGCTGATCGACGACATCCGCAAGCAGTTCGCGGTGATGATCCCGCCGTCCTTCAACCGCTTCCAGCACTCGTTCGGCCACATCTTCTCGGGCGGCTACGCGGCCGGCTACTACAGCTACAAGTGGGCCGAGGTGCTGTCCGCCGACGCCTATGCGGCTTTCGAGGAGGCGCTGGATTCCGGGCAGCTGCAGGAGACCGGCAAGCGCTTCCAGCAGGAGATCCTGGCGGTGGGGGGGTCGCGCCCGGCGCTGGAATCGTTCAGGGCCTTCCGCGGCCGCGAGCCCTCGATCGACGCGCTGCTGCGCCATAGCGGCATGATTCCGAGCACAGTGCACCAGGGCGGCGCGAGCGCCTGACGGTCCGAGGGGCGGCTTTCCTGCCGCCCCATTCTTTTACAAGCACCATGACCCGTATCGACTTCCATACCAACATCCCCGACAAGCTGGCCTACGCCTGCCGCCTGGCCCGCAAGGCCTATGCATCGAAGGCCAGGGTGGTGGTGCTGGCCGAGGACGCCGCCCAGGCCGAGGCCCTGAACGCGGCGCTGTGGACGGTATCGGAGTCCGATTTCATCCCGCACGTGCTCGCCGGCGACCCGCTGGCGAATGAGACGCCGATCATCATCACCGCCGATGAAGGGGTGCCGCTGCCCCATCATGAGATGCTGGTCAACCTCACCCGCCGCACGCCTGCGCTACTATCGAAGTTCGCGCGCGTGTTCGAGATCATCTCGATCGACGAAGACGACGCCGCGGCCGGGCGCCAGCGCTACGTCGCCTACAAGAAGCAGAACTATCCCCTGACCCACTTCGTCGCAGGACAGTCATGAGCCAGAATCCGCCATTCGATCCGAGCATTCCTGTTCTTACCGAAGTCGTCAGCGAGCCGGTACTGACGGATGTCGCCGGCGAACCGGTGGCGCCGGCTTCACTGCCCGCCCAGGAACCGTTCGCCGAGCAACTGGAACGCCGCGCCACCGAACGCTGGACCGGCGAGGAATGGAGCGTGCTGGAACGCCGCGTCACCGAGCGCGTGCTGCAGCAGTTGCAGGGCCGGGTCGACTTCGTGCTCGGGCAGCGCGTGCGCGACGCCATGGCCGATGCCATGCAGCGCACCCTGGAGAACTTCACCGCCGACCTGCGCGAAGGCCTGCACGAGGCGCTGGGCGAGATCGTCAGCCGCGCTGTCACCGAAGAGATCGAATATCTGCGAAAGTAGGGTGGCCGGCTTTGCCGATTTTGAACGGCATGTCGACTATATCCATTTCAATCCAGTAAAGCATGGGTTCGTTGCGGCCGCGTCGGAATGGCCGTATTCGACGTTCGGACGGTTTGTGCGTGCAGGCGTGTATCCGTTTGGTTGGGGCGGCAATCCAGCATGTGACGGGATGGAGTTCGAACAGGCGCCGCGACGGCGCATCCGTGAGTCGAACGCGCGGCCGGGAGACCCGGCCACCCTATGTGCAACACGGTTCATACGTATCCGCTAAGATTGCAGACTCTGCAATCATTCACTCCCCCTTTTGTGAACCGAAAGATCCTGATCGCGGCGCTAGCCGGCGCAGGCGTGGCCATCGCCGGCGCCGTCCTTTATTTCACCGACACCATCGAGCGCCAGCCGGGCGCCCTGGCCGTGTTCACGCCCAAGGCGGCGAAGACCGTGCCCTTCTGGCCCGCCCGCGTGAGCACCCTGGCCGGCGACGGCATCCCGGGTGCGGTCGACGGCCCGGCCGCCGCGAGCCGCTTCGACGATCCTTTCGGCGTTGCCCTCGACAACAAGGGCAAGGTCTACGTTGCCGACGCCGGCGACAGCAACCGCATCCGCACCATCGCACCGGACGGCACGGTGGCCACCCTGGCCGGCGGCAAGGAAGGCTTCGCCGACGGCGCAGGCAACGCAGCCGCCTTCCATACCCCGTCCGCGCTGGCCTTCGACCACGAGGGCAACCTCTACGTGGCGGACACCGGCAACCATGCCATCCGGAGAATCGCAAAGGACGGCACCGTGACCACGCTGGCCGGCAACGGCACGCCGGGCGATACGGACGGCATCGGGCGCGCGGCCCGGTTCAACGGCCCGGTGGGCCTGGCGGTGGACGACGCCGGCATCGTCTACGTGGCCGATACCTACAACGACCGCATCCGCCGTATCGGCCACGACGGCAAGGTGACCACCGTCGCCGGCGGCGGCAAGCCCGGCTTCGCGGATGGCATTGCGGCGGCCGCCAGCTTCGACACCCCGAGCGCCATTGCCGTGACGACCAACGGCACCCTCTACGTGGCCGACACCGGCAACAATGCGATTCGCCGCATCGCCCTCGATGGGACGGTCACGACCATCGCGGCGCCCGTCGAGGGTGAACCGCGCCCTTCACTGCGCCGCCCGGTCGGCCTGGCGCTGACGCGCGACGGCTACCTGTACATCGCCGCCGGCGCCGGGGGGCGCATCCTGCAGCTCACGCCGGACGGCGCATTCCGGCCCTTGCCGGACGCCGACGTGCCGGCGTCGAACGACGGCTTCGGCCCCGACGGCACGGTGCAGTTCTACGGCCCGCGCGGCATCGCCGTCGAACGCGACGGCAGCCTGGTGGTGGCCGATGCCCAGGCCCACCGCCTGCACCGTCTATCGAGCCCGCGCGCCGGCGAAGCTGCGCCCGCCCGCCCGCAACCGGTAGCAGTCACACGCAAGGCACCGATGCCCTGGCCGGTCGGCCCGCAGCACAGCGTGCACGAGGTGGTCGGGGTGATGGGCGAGGTGCGCGGCAGCTACAACGGCGACAGCCGCCACCACTTCCACGCCGGCCTCGACGTGCGCGCCGACGTAGGCGCGAAGGTGCTGGCGGTGTTCCCGTCCAAGGTGTCGGACCCGTACGCCAACTGGGGCTTCGATACGCTCAGCGAAGGCATCAGCGTGGGGCCGCTCTCGTACATCCACATGCGGGTCGGCCGCGATGTCCGCGGCAGGCCGCTCGACCCGCGCTTCCAGGTGCTCACCGGCGCACATGGCAAGGCCGAGCGCGTGCGCGTGCCGCGCGGCATCCGCTTCGCCGTGGGCGACCCGCTCGGCACCATCAATGCGATGGCCCACGTCCACCTCGACTACTACCAGGGCGGCGCCGTCGTCAATCCGCTCAGCCTGCCGTTCATCGGCTTCTCGGACACCGTGGCGCCGCGCATCAACAGCATCGCCCTGTTCGACAAGAGCGGGAAACGCCTGCATCCGCCGACGGGAACGCGCAAGCGCCCAGTGATGGACAAGCGGCTGCGCGTGCCGCGTTCGCTGGGCGAGGTCGACGTCGTGGTGGACGCCTACGACCAGGTGGACGGCAACCTGGCGCGCCGCCGCCTCGGCCTGTACAAGCTCGGCTACCAGCTGCTGCGCGCCGACGGCACGCCCCTGCCCGGCCATGAGCGTCCCTCCATCACCCAGGTGTACGACCGCTTGCCGCGCAATCCGGATGCGGTCAAGGCCGTCTATGCGCCCAACAGCGGCATCACCGTGTACGGCAGCAAGGCAACCCGGTTCGCCTACGCGCTGCACAGCCGCCTGGGGGATGGCGAAGTGCAGACCGGCAGCTGGCAGGTCGGCGGCCTGGCGCCGGGCGAGTACATCCTGCGCATCCATGCGGCGGACTATGCGGGACAGGTGGCGCTGGAAGGACGGGATCTGCCGCTGGTCATCGAATAAGAGCGGAGCAAGACACCTGACGCATCGCATCAGCGGAGCGTGATCGCCCCGGCTCGAAGCGTCGGGCTGCTATAGTTGGCGCACCCCGACAGTCACGAAGGAGCATCGCATGAACGAATCGATGTTGCTGATGGCCTCTTCCGGCGCTTTCGTCGGGTCGCATTTTGTCCTGTCGCATCCCTTGCGCCGCCCCTTGGTCGCGGTGATGGGCGAAAAAGGCTTCCTGGCCCTGTATTCCCTGGTGGCCTTCGCCACCCTGGGCGCGATGGCCCACTTCTACCCGAAGACCCCGGTCGGCGCGCCGCTCTGGCACGTCGGCGACGGCATGTGGGCGCTGGCGACTGGCCTGATGCTGCTCGCTTCCGTCATGCTGCTCGGATCGCTGGTCCGCAACCCGGCCATGCCCGGCGCCACCAATGCGGCCAGCGCGCAGGCACGCGGCGTGTACGGCATCACCCGGCATCCGATGCTGTGGGCATTCGCCATCTGGGGCATGGTGCACATCCTGGTGTACCCGGTAACGAGGAATATCATCGTCGCGCTTGCCATCATCGTGCTGTCCCTGCTTGGTGCAGCGCTGCAGGACCGCAAGAAGGCGGCGCTCGATCCGCAGGGCTGGCCAGCCTGGGAAGGACGCACCAGCTACTGGCCCTTCGCGGCCATCCTCCAGGGCCGGGCGCGCTTCGGTGGTTTCGGCGCGCACGCGCTCGGCGGTGGCCTGCTGGTCTGGCTGTTGGCGACCTGGGCGCATATACCGCTGGCCGGCCGGGCGGCGGGCATCTGGCACTGGCTGGTCTAGATTTTCCGGATGCGTCTGCACCGGCACGGAACATTTCGGCCGCGCCGGCGTCTGTGCAAGTGGTGGTTGGCTTGCATCGAGGCTTGTTACAGGAGGCCATCATGGACCGATATGACGTACTCATCGCCGGTGCCGGCCCCACCGGCATGGTGCTGGCGCTGGCGCTGGCGAAACAGGGCATCCGGGTCTGCATCGTCGACAAGGCGGACGGCCCCGGCACCACCTCGCGCGCGATGGCCGTACAGGCGCGCACGCTGGAGCTGTACCGGCCGCTCGGACTGGCCGACGAAGTGGCCGCTAGCGGCCGTCCGAACCCTTGCATCAACCTGTGGGTCAGGGGCAAACGCCGCGCCCAGCTGTCGCTGCGCGACGCCGGTGCACGCCTGACGCCCTACCCCTATGTGCTGATCTACCCCCAGGACGCGCACGAGCAGCTGTTGGTGCGCCACCTCGAGGCCGCGGGGGTCAGCGTCTGGCGCCGCACCAAGCTGGCCGAGTTCGAAGAAAAGGACGACCATGTGCTGGCCCACCTGCGCCGCGCCAGCGGCGAAGACCTGCAGGTCGAGGCGCGCTACCTGGCCGGCTGCGACGGTGCCCGCTCGCTGGTCCGGCGCAAGCTCGGCACCGGTTTCGGCGGCGGCACTTACGACCACATCTTCTATGTCGCCGACGTGCAGTCGCGCGGCCAGGCCGCGAACGGAGAAATCCACCTGTCGCTCGAGACCTCGGACTTCGTCATCTTCCTGGGCTACGACGACCACGGACGCGGCCGCCTGGTCGGCACGATTCGGGATAGAAGCGGCGACGAACGCAGGACCGTGACCGATGCGGCCGGCGCCCTCGGCTTCAACGACGTCAGCCACCGTGCCATGGCCAGCCTGGGACTCGAAGTCGAACAGGTGCACTGGTTCTCGACCTACCGCGTGCACCACCGGGTGACCGACCATTACCGCAAAGGACGCGCCTTCCTGCTGGGCGACGCCGCCCACGTGCACAGCCCGGCGGGCGGCCAGGGCATGAACACCGGCATCGGCGACGCCATCAACCTGGCCTGGAAACTGGCCGCCGTCGCGCGCGGCGACGCGCCCGACAGCCTGCTCGACACCTACGAGCGGGAACGCATCGCGTTCGCCCGCAAGCTGGTGGACACCACCGACCGCCTGTTCAGCTTCGTGACGGCGGAGAGCGGCTTCGCCGACTTCGTGCGCACGCGGATCGCGCCGATGTTCGCCAGCGCCGCCTATGGCATCGGGCCGGTGCGAGAAACGATATTCCGGATCCTGTCGCAGACCACCATCAGCTACCACGACAGCCCGCTGTCGCGTGGCGTGGCCGGCCGCGTGCATGGCGGTGACCGGCTGCCCTGGGTGGTGCGCGGGGGGGTCGACAAGGAGCAGGACAACTACGCGCCGTCGGCCCGGATCGACTGGCAGGTGCACGTGTACGGCCAGGCCTACCCGGACCTGCGCGCCTGGTGCGACCGCCACGGGATGATCCTGCGCGAGTTCGAATGGGGCGTGGAGCACGACGAAGCCGGCTTCGCGCGCAATGCGGGCTACCTGCTGCGGCCGGACGGCTACGTGGCGCTGTGCGCTGCGGGCGCGTCGGCGCAGGCGCTGGAGGATTATTTCTGCGAGCTCGACTACCAGCGCTTCCGCGTCTGCCAGACTAGACCGGCTGTTCTATGAAACAAGCATACACTTTCATTTCCATCGATGAAATATCTAGACATACTTGTCTAGTTAATCTATTGTCGAGGCATTCCTTGCTGACCACGGACTGCCCGTATGCTGAAACGATTCGCCGCCGCCCTGCTGCTGGCCGCCACTGCCCTTCCCGGCCTGGCGGCCGACCTGCCCGCCCACCACTTCATCCACGTGAGCGCCGCAGCCGACGTCCACCTGATGCCCGACATCGGCGAAATCGATATCGACATCGTGTCGCTCGAGCCGGATGCCGATGCCGCCTGGAAGCTCGTCACCGAACGGCTCGAGGCCAGCCGCGCCCTGTTTGTCCAGCACGGCGTCGTGGCAGAGGATATCTTCGTGCAGGACATCGTGCGCCGCCCGCGCAAGGTCGATGCCCTGCCCGCGGGCGAGCCGATGCCGATGGAGACCCGGGTTGCCGTCCACGTCACCGTGCGCGAACTGGGACAGTGGACGCCGCTGCTGCGCACCCTGCTCGTCATGAAGGACATCGAATCGCTGGCGGTCTCGTTCAACCGCACCGACCGCGACAAGGTCGAGACCGACCTCGTCACCCAGGCACTTGCCATGACCAAATCCAAGGCGGTAAACATCGCGCGCGGCATCGGCGCCAGGCTGGGACCGGTAACCGGGGTATCGCTCGCGCCGCTGAAGAACCTGTCCAACGCGATGGGCATGGCAAGCGATCCGAACGGACGCTATACCGGCGACAGGCGCAGCCCGCCACGGGAGGATATGGCACTGGTCCAGGCGATGCGGCTGGTGCAGGCGGCCGACGTGATCTACAGAATTGGTGGCAAATGAGCGGCGGCAAATAAGAACGCCTAACAAAACCCTCTCGTTGCTCTACAGGTAACAGCCGGGTACACTGAGCCTTGCCGGACGTCCGCAATCGGCCAGAAGCGGACCCATCAACACTTGAGCGTGGAGGCGAGGGATGCAGTTGCTTGAAGAGGTTCGAAGCGCTTGGGGATGGGTCGGCATTGAGCCAGTCGACCTTATAGATGAAAACGACTTCGGCAACCTGATTCTCAAAGACGTTCGCGGGAAATACTGGCGACTTTGTCCAGAGGATCTTTACTGTCAGGTCGTGGCAAGTAGCCGAGACGAACTGGATCAGTTGGCAAAGGACCAAGAGTTCTTAAGGGACTGGTATATGCGAGGTGTGGTAGATCAGGCTTTCCAACGGCTCGGAGCACTCGCTCCCGGGCGAAAGTATTATCTCAAGATTCCCGGTGCACTTGGAGGTGAGTACGGTGGGGATAATCTTGGGACGATATCGTTTGACGAACTCATCAGGGCCTCCGGCCATATTGCTCAGCAGATTGCAGAGCTTCCAGATGGGGCGTCGGTTAAGTTATCCGTTACTGACTAAGGTCCGCAGGTCTTCCACCGCAGGGCTGCTATCGGTCAGATCAGGTCCTTCGTGACAGTCCGCGATTTTTCGGCCCTACCTACCTGCTATGCTGAGCTCAAGGGCCGGGTTCGGCCAGAAGTGGTCCTTCTCTAGCCTGAGCCGCCTCATGAGGAGCAATGTGATTCCCAAGAGCTGTCTGCTTATTGAAAGCAAAAAGTTTCCTGTCTTACCTGGTGAAGATCAGGAGATCACCAACGAGCATATGTATGGAAAGGCTCTCTGCCAGCACCTGCAGTCCGAACTGCCGCTCGTCGGTATCAACGTGCCGACTTATTGTAGCGAAGACTGGGGTTGGTGGCTGGACGTTGAGCGCGGTAACTTTAAGATGGGGCTTTGCATTTATTCTGACCCCGGCGCGACCGGAGACCCAGAAAGGTACGCACTGCTTCCGTCCATACATAAAGCGAAGAAGTGGTCGTGGGCAAAGTTCAAAAAGGTCGACCTCTCCAAAGATGTGTTGGGCGTTATTGATATCGTCGAGCGAGTCCTGAAGAGCGATAAAGGCATTCCAGTTGTATCGCGACACGATGACTATCCGTTTGATTGAACCCGAGACCGGCGTTCGATTTCAGCAATCCGCTTAAAAGATCTTAACTGCGAGCGTCTGCAATGGGTCGTAAGCAGACGCTACAACAGGTCTGCAATCGGCCAAAAGCAGACATATCCAACTTACTCGATAGTCTCAGCAGGGGCTTATCACACCGGCGCTCCTTCGGCGACTGCTCGCCACCCAAGCTTGGCTCATTCGTAGTAGATCGCAATTGCCTTTCCATTGATGTGCTGGACCGGTATGGTCATGCCGTAAATTTTGTGCAAGACGTTGGGACGGACCGTTTCCTCTGGCGTTCCTTGGTGGACGACCTTCCCGTCACGCATTGCGACGATGAAGTCGGAGTAGCAGGACGCAAAGTTGATATCGTGGAGCACGACGACGACGGTTTTTCCCAAGACATGGACGGCATGGCGAAGCTGCTTCATCATCGATTGTGCATGTTTCATATCCAGGTTGTTCAGCGGCTCATCCAGCAGCACGTAATCGGTATCCTGGCACAGGACCATGGCGACGAAAGCCCGCTGGCGCTGGCCACCGGAGAGTTCATCGATGAAGCGGTCCTGCAACTGCTCGAGCCCCATGTAGGTTACTGCCCGGTCGATATGGTCGACGTCATTTGAAGACAGGCGTCCCTCAGAATGCGGGTAGCGGCCGAACGCGACCAGATCCCGTACCGTAAGGCGCGAAACGAGCTGATTGTCCTGGCGTAGGATAGCTAGATGCCTCGATAACAGCCTGGTCGGCGTAGTAGCGACGTCCATGCCATCGACCTGCACCGAGCCGGCGCTCATGGGCATGAGCCGGCTGATCATCGTCAACAGGCTGGACTTGCCTGCGCCGTTGGGCCCGATGATGGAGACGATGCCACTTGCGGGCAGGGTCAGGGTGACATCGTCGACGACTAGCTGGTCGCCGTGTCGCTTGCTGAGTTTCTTTACCTCGATCATCGTGTGGCTCCGCGAATGAGTAGAACAAGAAGGGTCAGGCCGCCCAGAAACTCGACCACGACTCGCAGGCTCGCACCGAATGCGAAGACGTGTTCGAGAACGATCTGGCCAAATGTCAGGCAAATGAATCCCAGCAATGCGGAGGCCGGAAGCAGGAGCGCGTGCCGGTGCGTAGGCATCAGCTGGTAGCTCAGGTGTGCTACCAATAAACCAAAGAACGTCACGGGACCCACTAGCGCGGTCGAGACGGAGACGAGCGCTGCGACAAGCACGAGAATATGCGACACCAGGCGTTGGTAACCGGCGCCGAGGTTGACCGCGATGTCGCGCCCCAGCGCGAGCACGTCGCAGGCCCGTGCGAGGCGCACGACGCACGCCATCGCCAGTACGCTGGCGATGATGGCCATGCCCAGCACGCCGCGGTCGGGATGATTGAAGCTGGCGAAGAAGCGATCTTGGAGGAACGCGAATTCGCTTGGTTGGAGAATGCGTTCGATAAAGCTCGACAGGCTGCGAAACAGGAGGCCGATGACCACGCCTGCCAGCACCAGTTGGTGCAGGCTGCGTCGTCCGGCCGAGAACAAGACCCGATACAAAAGCACCGAGATGAGCATCATCACAGCAACCTGCACGACAAAGAGCCAGCGCGCATCAAGGGCGGCGCTCACGGTGCGACCCCAGGCGAAGGCAATACAAGTGTGGATCAAGAGGTATAGCGAATCGAAACCCATCAGCCCCGGCGTCAGGATGCGATTGCCGGTCGCTGTCTGGAACAAAACGGTCGACATCCCGATCGCGCCGCCGACAAGGAGCAAGGTGGCGAGCTTGCGTGCGCGCAGCTCCAGGATGAATACCGAGGATTCGCTAGCCCCGGCCGTCATGAACAGATAGGCGCACACAGCAGCGATAGCGGCCATCGCAGCCAGGCACAACTGCGGCCCAGTGAGAAGCGGGATATGTGCAGTCGGCCGGGCCCGGCCATTCAGGGAGGTTTCGTGCTTAACCATGCCGGGCTCCGCTCCGCAGCAGCAGGAACAAGAAAAGTGCGCATCCCAAGACACCGGCAACGGTTCCTGCCGGAATTTCGTACGGATACCGGATAGTCCGGCCGATCACGTCGCACGCCAGCACGAACACAGCTCCGGTAACGGCTACCCACGGCATGGTCCGGCGTGCGTTGTCGCCCAGGACTGCCGAAACCAGGTTCGGCACGATCAAGCCGAGGAAGGGCACCATGCCGACCGTGCTTACGACGATGGCGGTGATCATCGCTACCATGCCGAGGCCGAGCGCCATTACGCGGTGATAGTGCAGGCCAAGATTGCGCGAGAACGCTTCGCCCATCCCGGCCACCGTCAGGCGGGCTGCGAGCAGGTAGGCGGCCACCGTCAGGGCCAAACCGATCCACAGCAGCTCGTAACGGCCTTCGAGCACTGCGGAGAAGTCCCCGTTGCTCCAGGCGCCGAGCGATTGCAGCAGGTCGAAGCGGTATGCTAGGAAACTGTTGACGGAATCGATCACGCTGCCCAGCATGATCCCGATGAGTGGGACGATGAGAATCGATTGCAGGCGGATATGGCGCAGGATCTGCAGGAACAGCAAGGTCCCGACCAATGCGAACACTGTGGACACCAGCATCTTCCCCACCACGGGCAGACCGGGTGCGAGCAGTGTGGCGGCCAGCATTCCCAATCCGGCTGATTCGGTGGTGCCTGCCGTGGACGGCTCGGTGAAGCGGTTACGTGCGAGCGCCTGCATGATCAATCCCGCCACACCGAGGGCGGAGCCCGCAAGCACCAGGGAGAGCGTGCGCGGCAGACGGCTTTCGAGCAGGACGATGCGTGCCTGCGAAGCCAGGTCGGGATCGTCCGACACCAGGGCCCTCCAGGAAGCCCCGCTCGATCCGATGAGCAGGCTGAGCAGGCCAAGCCCGCCAAGCATCAGCAGCGCGGCGCCGAAACATGCGGGGTGGGCAAGCTGCCATCGACGGCCGCTCGGGCCGGGGAGGGTGCGCGGCCCCTGGTGGGCGCGCGCAAGGGAACTATCGAACATGGTCGTAAGCCAGGCTGATCTCGCGTACCAGCGCTTCAATGGACTGGATGCCGTTACCGACCAAATAGATATTGACCGGGTCAAGGTAGAGCACCTGCCCCTTGGTCCAGGCCGTTGTCCGGCGGACCAGGGCATTGTCCAGCACCTGTCGTGCCGCTCCCCGCTCGCCGATGGCGGCGTCACGGTCGATGACGAAGAGCCAGTCGGGATTGACTTTCATGATGAATTCCGCGCTGATTGCTTCGCCGTGGAGGCTCTTGGCGAGCGTCGTTACCGCAGGCGGCACGCCGAAGTCGGTATGGATCATCCCGAACCGGGAGCCGGGGCCATACGCACTCATCCTGCCGCCTGAAACAAGCACGATCAGACCCGTGCCACGGCTGTGGGTCTTGGCGTGCAGTGCGGCAACGTTACGCGTGAGCCGGGCCACCAACTCCTGCGCTGCAGTCTCCCGCTTGAATACCGATCCCAGCATGAGCACGTTCGAGACAATGCCTTGCAGCGGTTGCGCGTCGTTCTCGCGCATGTCGATTGTAGGCGCGATCGCCGACACGGCCTGGAATTTCGCACTTGAGCGGCCGCCGGTGATCACAAGGTCGAATCCCATGGCATGGATCTGCTCGAAATCCGGTTCGAACAGGGTCCCCAGCCTTGGGTACTCGGTGCCTGCGTACTTCGCCAGGTGCCCCGGAAAGGCGTCGCCTGCAACGCCGGCAGGCTTTATACCGAGCGCGTCCGCGATGTCGAGCGCGGACGGGTCGAGCACCGCCACCTTGACGGGCTCGTGCGGAATCAGGGTGACCCCTTGTGCATGGGCGATACGCCGCCCATTCAGGTCAGGTTTGTCGCTGTGCGCTGCTGGGCCGGTCGGCGCCGCATGCATTGCCAGCCAGGCTGATCCAACGGCGCCAGTTACCATGGCTGCGAACAGGACGCCCAGTGCAATCTGGAGGCCCCGCTTCATGGTGCGTCGCCACCGGCTTCAGCGGGGGTGCGCTGCCATGCAAACGCCAGGTGCTCTCCCGCGGGCACGAAGCGGAGCAGGTGTTCCTCGACGACGGTTTCGAGTTCGGCGGAGGCCTCATTGTCGGAAATAAGGGTGATGCCGAGGGTGGTCGCCGTCGCGGCAAGGCGGCATTGGGCGTCTCCAAAATCAATAAAACCCTGTTGCTCGTCGAAATCGACATGGAAACGGTGACCCCAATGCTTGCACAGGCGGGTGATATAGCGGCTTGCCGTCGGCGTCGCTATCATGGTGTGTGATTGCAGCATATATATCCTCATGTAGAAAAACTAACTCGTGGTTGTCGCAGGGCTCGGGAACGGAGACCGGGTTATTGGAATGTGGTGGACAATGCTGCGAAGTAGCGGCGTCCCGGCGTGTAGAAATTATTTCCCTCGTCCACACTGCCATTCGGATTGCGGTCGAACACGTTCTTCACGCCGCCCGACAGACGCATCCGCTTGCTCAATTTGTAGTTGAACCCCGCGTCGAACAGCGCGAAGCCATGCGCGATCCGTTGTTCCCCAAATCGCTCGTCATTATTGGCGTTGCGCCAGTCGAGATTGACTTGCTTGCCGGTGAACTCGGCGAGCAGGTAGGCGTCGAGGTTGTCGGAGACCTGCCAGTCCAGGGTCGAGTTGGCCGACCAGCGGGGAACCACGCTCAAGGGCTCGCCTGTCGCCGTGTTCTCGGCTTTGAGCATGTGGGTGAGATTGGTACGCAAGGTGAGGCTCTTGAGCAAGGGCCATGTAACGCCCATTTCGATCCCGCGCGTTTGCGCATTGGCCACGTTTACATATTCCTGCCAGTACATCGGGTTGCCCGGCAGGTAGCCCAGCGCGCGTTCCTGGATCTTGTCTTGGAAGCGGGTGCTGAAGTAGCCGATGTTCGCTTGCCGGCCATCGCTTTCCCAGCTGGCGCCGAATTCCCAGTTGCGCGAGGTTTCAGGCGCCAGTGCTGCACTACCGCGGGTGTAGCATCCACCGCCCTGGTAACCGGACAGGCAGCCGGCGCCAGCTGACTGGCTTACGAAATTCGGGTTCGACTGCCGGAGAGTGGGTGCGCGGAAGGCCTCGGACAATCCTCCCCGCAGCGTCCATGCCTTGGTCGGGTGATACACCATGTAGGCGCGGGCACTCGAGTTGCCGCCGTACCTGTCGTGCTGGTCGCGGCGCAGCCCCAGTGTCAGGCTCAGTTGTTCGAGCAGGAAGATCTGGTCTTCCGCAAATAGTGCGGAAGAGCGCGTTTCCTTGTAAGAAAGCCCGGCGATTCCGTCGGCATTCGGCAAGGATCCGACCGAGTTGGGATTGTCCAGTTGCGAGCGCTGCCATTGCGTGCCGACCGTGAGCATATGCTTGAAGCCATATTGAAGCGGCGCCGACAGGCTGGCGTCGAAAACCAGGTCACCTGCAATCGCCGCGGTGTCGAAACGCTGGTACAAGGGATTACCACGTCGGTCGGTAGCGGGAAGGCCGGCGGTGTCGAGCTCCGGTACCAGGCGGCCATCACGTACCACGGGCGCATCGGTAGCGTTCTGGTAACGCGTCCGACTGAGCGCGACTTTCGAGGACACGTCGCCATGCTGCCCTGCATAGCTGACCGTCGTTGCTTCGCGCCGCATGTTGGCCGGACCGCGCGTGTAGTCCAGGAAGCCCCCAGGATTGCTCCTGTCAGCCGCCGGCCCAGGCAGGGTGCGCCAGGTACCCGCCTGGACGTCGAGCGTCAGCCTGTGTCCGCGAACAGGAAGCCATGTCATTTGTCCACCATACGATTGCAGCTTGCTCCCCTCCCGGCCTCCACCCCAGCGAAACGCGTCGACCCCATGCGGAAGGCGCGTATCGGCCTGCCGGTAACGCTGCTCGCCTTGCGCCCGGATGCGCACGGTTTCGGAGGCCGGCCCGTTCACCGAAAAACCGAGCTTGTAATCATTCCCACGGTACCCGTCTTCGTTGAGCTCGGCTGCAGCCGTCACGCTGCCAGCCCATTTCCGGCTGTTCTGCTTGGTAATGATATTGATGACGCCGCCCATCGCATCGGACCCGTAGACCGATGACATCGGGCCCCGAACGATTTCGATGCGTTCGATCGACTCAACAGGAATCCAGTTCAGCTCGTTGCGGCTGTAACGGTCGAAGGTATCGCTCGCGCTACCCATGCGCTGGCCGTCCACGAGCAGGAGTGTGTACTGCTGGGGCATGCCACGGATCTGCAGACTCGTGCCGCCATCCGGCGTAGTGGCCTGGGACAGGCCGACGGAACGACGCAGGACGTCGTTCAGGTCGGTTGTCGGCATGCGCGCGAGCTCGGCAGCGGTGATCACGGACACGCTTGCCGGTGCATCGTTGACCGACACTTCGGTGGCATTGGCTGCGGCAGTTACCAGCACGACAGGTATCGCCGGCGCTGCGGCCGCATCCGGCTGCGCTTGCGCGTAGCTGGCGAGCATTGCGGTAAGGAGCACGGAAAGGCGGATTTGTGGTGCACGGCAACAGGTCTTGTATGTCATGGTTGGCGTATAGGGGTTACGGAGACCATGCGGGTAGCACGGGCCCGTCCGACCGATCGGACGGATAAGTAAGCGCACTTTAGCATCAACAGACGCGCTTTGTAAATGAGAATCGTTCTTGTTGGGGCGTCTTGCGACGCATGCGCCCTACCGATCACCCGGTCGAGCAGCAAGCACGTCGACGATGAGAAGCTTCACAGGCGGGAGTGTGGCCAGGACGGCCGGACTTCGACAGGGATCAGGTAGGTTCGACTGCGGCCTCGAACACCATCCAGATCGCGTGCAGCCTGCGACGGTATTTCTCGGGACCGCCATACAGGAACTCGGTTTGGAGGCTGTCGATCATGCTCATGTACATCTTGGCGAGCACGTCCGCAGTGAGCCGATGCCTGTTCGGTACCAACGAAGAATTCTCGACCGCACGCCTGATGATGTCTTCCAGGTCATCCATAAAAACGTGCATCGGTTCGAGGACAACATCCAGTAAGTGATTGGGGGGAGCCGTCAACGCGCGTATCCAGAATTGCACACGATAGGAAGCATCGAAACGTTCCTGTATTCCTGCCAGATAGCCGTGCAACTGTTGCTTGATCTGATCTCCGCCTTGCAGCATCGATGCCGCATAGTCGAGTTCCGCGGTAATCAACAGCGGGATAAGTGACAGGTATAGCTCATCCTTATTACGGAAATGCGTATAGACCGAAGGTTTTTTGATACCAACGTCAGAGGCGATTTCGCTTAACGAAGCCGCGTCGAAACCTTGTATCGCAAAGCGGGTAAGCGCGGCTTCCTGCAGACGTAATAATGTTGTATTGGCCACGGTTGAGTAAAGGAAAGGAACTTGACCAGCATCTTAACACCTGAGCCACGTGCAGATCGTTGGACAGAAATGGAACAACGAAGCTCTTGTTCCGACCGACCGGTCGGACGGACTGTGATATGATCTGCTTCCTTATAGACATATTCAGCTCACAAGGCCGGACAGGTATAGCAATGCTTAAAACAATTCATCCTCTTTCTTCGGCATGGCAGGCAGGTGACGCATGACAATACGCAAACCTGTTACCGGGCCGCTGCATTTCGGTCTGATACTTCCTTTAGCACTGGTGACGGCACTGGACGCGATGGCGATCGACATGTACCTGCCAGGCATGCCCGCTATTGCTGCCGGGTTTTCCGTCTCGCCCGGCCGTGTCCAACAAACTCTCGCCGTGTTCTTGGCCGGATTAGCTATCGGACAAGCGATCTATGGTCCACTTCTTGACCGTTTCGGAAGGCGCAAACCACTTTTGATCGGCATTGGCATTTTCGTCCTGGGTTCGGTCGTGGGAGCCCTGGCGCCTTCAGTTGAGTGGTTACTCGCGGCGCGCTTTATCCAGGCACTTGGAGCAGCTGCCGGGCTAGTAGCGCCAAGGGCAATCATCGCCGACACTTGTGACCTTGCCGCGTCCGCACGTGTATTCTCACTTCTAATGCAGGTCATGATGGTCGCGCCTGTCCTGGCGCCCGTGCTTGGCGGATATCTTCTCGGTTTCGGTAGCTGGAGGCTGATCTTCTGGATGCTCGCTGGTCTTGGACTGGCTGGCCTAGTCTGGGCCTACATGGTTATTCCAGACACGCTGGCCGTACGTGAGCGTACTCCCCTGAGTCTACGTGCAGTCGCGAAGGCTTATAAAAAACAGATGCAAGAGCGGGTCTATGTCGCATATGTGTTAGCCGGCGGCTTTGTGCTAGGTTCGCTGTTCCTATACATCAGCGGCTCCGCGTTCGTCCTTACCGGTCACTTCGGCATGAGTCCTGCACAATTCAGCTATGTGTTTGCGGCAAACTCGGTCGCGCTTATTTTTGGAGGTATAGTAAGCGATCAACTGTGCCGCAGCGGGGCAAGTCCGTACCGCGTCATGCTGGGTAGCCTCGCAATTCACATTACGGCCGCTGTTGTCTTGTCTGTTTTCGCGCTGGGAGTGTCAACTGACCCATTCATCTACCTGGCACTACTGGCTTTGGCAGTCGGCGCACTCGGGGGGATATTCGGCAACCTGACGGCGTTGACCATGAATACGGTCAGGCAGCAGGCCGGCATCGCATCTGCCTTGCTGGGAACCTTGCAGTACCTGATCTCGGCAATTGTTGGCTATGGTGCCAGCCTTGGATCACAAGGACCCGCACAGCTACCGTTCGCGCTTGCTCTTTGCGGTGTGATGGCTGCCCTTATATGCCTGCTTGCCAAGAGAATTGAACTGCGATTCGCGCTGCGCGAACAAGCGATTCCGCATTCGCCTCGGAACACAGGTGCTTCTCGTTGAATTCTTGAACAAGTGACACAGTGTCCGATTTCCGGAATCGGCCAAGCCGATGCAGGCTTCGTTTTGCGTCGTAATCGGCTTGGTTGAGTGGATACAAGTTGTCCAGGAAGCACACATAAGTTGGCAGACGCCTGCCCATCCTCTACAACGTCCGCTCCGCGTTGGATCCGGCCCCTCGTGACAGTCTGCGTTTTTTTGGCCGTGGTGCCCTGCTATGCTGAGCTCAGCGGCCGCCTTCGGCCAAGAGCAGGCTCATACTTCCTCACCTAACTTCGTACTGAACAGAGTTATGTTATCTATCGAACAATTCTTTACGTTCCTTGCCGCTGCGCTTCTCATCACCGCTACGCCCGGACCCGACAATCTAATGGTTCTTGGAATGGGTATATCGAAAGGGCAGCGGCGCGGAATCGTGTTCGGTCTAGGCTGTGCTTTTGGTTGCCTCAGTCATACGATTTTAGCAGTGGTTGGCGTTAGTGCATTGATTGCGGCCTCGCCCGCAGCATTTACGCTGCTGAAGATTGCAGGAGGCTTATATCTGATTTGGCTCGGTTACAACGCTCTGCGCAGTTCGGGTTCGGTGAAGATCGAAGCTGTACAGTCCGTAGATGAGTCATTAACCAAGCTATTCTTCAAAGGTTGTTTGGCAAATGCGATCAATCCTAAGGTCGTCCTCTTTTTCTTATCCTTTTTGCCCCAGTTCGTCATTCCCGCGAACGGCCCTGTTGGCCTGCAGCTTGCTAGCCTAGGACTAACTTTTACACTCCAGGCAGCTGTACTGTTCGGACTACTCGGCTACTTTTCCGGCGCAATTGGCCAATGGCTGAGTAAGCGCCCAAAAGCTGGTGTTATCCTCGATCGTATCGCTGGCACAGTGTTCGTGGGCTTGGGCTTGAAGCTCATCGTTTCCCGCTGAGCTTTAGGTCCGCTTCGGGTCGATAGCGGACATACACAGCCGTGCTTCGGCAGCTAAGATGGCGGCCGTGTTCTCAGACGGACTGATGCCATGGCCCAAGCACTTCTCCCCGAAGACCTTTGGTCGCTTGTAGCAGCGCATCTCCCGACCCACAGCAGGTCGCCGAAAGGCGGACGGCCACGTCTCAACGATCGCGCGACCCTGACTGGCATCCTGTGTGCTTAAGACCGGGATACCATGGGAATATTTGCCGCGTGAACTCGGCTGCGGCAGTGGCATGACTTGTTGGCGCCGGCTCCACGAATGGATGAAAGCTGGCGTTTGGCAGCGCGTCCACGAGGCAGTCCTGCGACGGCTGCGCGAGCACGAGCAAATCACGTGGGATCGAGCTTGCGTCGACGCTGCCAGCGTACCCGCCCCTGCGGGTGGCGAGCATACGGGCAGAAATCCCACTGATCGTGGCAAGCTCGGCTGCAAACACCACCTGCTCGTAGATCAACGCGGGTTGCCGCTGGTAGCCAAGATATCGGGCGCCCAAGTACACGACTCGCGTTTACTTGTTCCACTCGTCGAAGCCATCCCAGCGGCGAAAGGGCTTTGCGGCCGTGCGCGTAAACGTCCAGGTAAGCTGCACGCCGATCGGGCATACGCTTCGCGAGCACATCGGGCCTGGCTGCGCCGACGAGGTATCGCAGCACGTATCGCGCGAAATGGTGTGGAGTCGCGAGAAAGGCTCGGCCGATGGCGTTGGGTCGTGAGCGCACCCACCGCTTTCGCAGGTTGCGCATCCGGCAGGAGCGGCGAGCAGACATCCATCAGGCGTTCCTTTCGCTCGCTTGCTCGCTCATCTGTTGGCGGTATGTCGAACGGTCTTGTTAGGCGCTCTAAGCCTACTCATGAAAAACAAAAAGCGCGCCGTGCTCACGCAGGCGCGCTTCTTTCATTCCAGCGTCCAGCTTATTTGGTCGCCAGCACCCATTTCACCAGGCTGCGGGCTTCGGCCTCGCTCACCTGCGGATTGGCCGGCATCGGCACCGGACCCCAGGCGCCTGCGCCGCCCTTGAGCACTTTCTGCACCAGCTTGTCCTCGGCGCCCTTCTGGCCCGCGTATTTTTCGGCGACATCCTTGTAGGACGGACCGACCAGCTTGTTGGAGACTGCGTGGCAAGCCATGCAGTTCTTGGCTTTCGCCAGGTCGGCTTGTGCGAACGCGCCGCTGGACGCGAAGGCCGACATCACCACACACAACAACAACGAGCGTTTCATTTGTTTCTCCTGGTTTATAACAACTGCATTCTACCGTGGATTTTGTGCGCCATCATGCAGCGATACACTCTGTAACGACAGTAACAGCGGATGTTGATGAATTCCGACAATGAAGAAAGTTTTTCCACACAGAAATAATTTTTCTTTGTAATATGCATGTGGAAGGAGTCTCTCATGCCGCTCATCCTCTTGATCGCCGCCCTCTGCGGGCTGCGCATTTTCGAAGTCTGGCGTTTCGCCGACCTGTCGTGGTGGTATGTCGTCGCCCTCATGGTGTTTGCCTTTGTCTGGTTCGAGTTCATCGAAAAGGCACTCGGGCTCGACAGGAAGAAGGAACACAATGTCCTCGACAGCCACCGCCAGGCGCGGGTGAAACAGGCTTTCGGCAAGCGCACGAAGACCTGACAATCCCTTCCCTTCCCTTCCCAGATACGCCCCGCGTAGGTCGATATGTTTGTGTGATATGTTTTGCATATCACCGAGTCCAATCCATACACCGCGCGTATCAATGAACCTCGAACTCCGCCAGCTCCGCCATTTCGTCACGGTTGCCGAAGAACTGCACTTCGGCCGTGCCGCCGAGCGCCTGCACATGACGCAGCCACCGCTCTCGCAGAGCATCGCCGGACTGGAAGAGCTGCTCGGCGCCCCACTGTTCCTGCGCAACCGCCGCCAGGTGACGCTTACCGCCGCCGGCGCCGCCCTGCTGCCAGAGGCGCGCCGCATCCTGATTGATGCCGGCGCCCTGCCCGACCTGGTGCGCCGGGTGGCCGAAGGCAGGGCGGGACGCCTGATACTGGCCTTCGTCTCGACCGCCGACTACAGCGTGCTGCCCGCGATCCTGCAGCGCTACCGCGCCGCCTTCCCGGATGTGCAGCTGGTGCTGCGCGAAGCGACTTCCGACGTGCAGGCCGAGGAATTGCTGGACGGCCGGATCGACGCCGGTTTCGTGATCCCGCCCCTGCCGGGGCCGGCGGGCACGACGCTCGACTACATCAAAGTGCTCGAAGAACCGCTGATCCTGTGCGCGCCCGCAGGGCTCGATGCGCTGCGCAAGAAAGGGCCGGTACGCCTGCGCGACCTGCCGCCGCTGCCGCTCGTGATCTTCCCGCGCGCCGCGGCCCCGGCCCTGCATGACGCCATCCTTTCCTGCTTCCGCGCGGCCGGCGTCACCCCCGTCATCGGACAGGAAGCGCTGCAGATGCAGACCATCGTCAGCCTGGTCTCCGGCGGCATGGGATTGGCACTTGTGCCACAATCCGTGTCGAACCTGATGCGCGCAGGCGTAGAATACCGTGCCCTCGCCGACCCCACGCCGCTGACCGAGCTGGGGGCGGCCTGGCGCCGCGACAACGCCTCGCCGGTGCTCAGGGGCTTCCTGGATTTAATCGAGAAAGAGTAGAACGATGCTAGTACACCCGCAGCCGGATCCCATCGCCTTTGCCATCGGACCGGTGCAGATCCACTGGTATGGCCTGATGTACGTGGTGGCCTTCGCCCTGTTCCTGCTCCTGGGCCGCGTGCGCATCCGCCAGCCGCACATCGCCGCGCAGGGCTGGAAGGCCGAGGACCTGGACGACATGCTGTTCTACGGCATGCTCGGTGTGGTGCTGGGCGGACGCCTGGGCGAAGTGCTGTTCTACCAGCCGCTCTACTTCCTCCAGCATCCGCTCGAGATCTTCATGGTCTGGCGCGGCGGCATGTCCTTCCACGGCGGCTTCCTGGGCGTCCTGATCGCCATGGCGCTGTGGGCGCGCAAGTCCAGGCGCAACCTGCTCGACGTCTACGACTTCATCGCGCCGATGGTGCCGCTCGGGTATGCCGCGGGCCGCCTGGGCAACTTCATCAACGCCGAGCTGCCGGGCCGCCTGGCCGACCCGAGCCTGCCCTGGGCCATGCTGTGGCCGGGCGTCGAAGGCCCGCGCCATCCCTCGCCGCTGTACCAGATGCTGCTCGACGGGATCGTCGTCTTCCTGATCCTGTGGCCCTACGCGCGCAAGCAGCGCCCGCGCCTGGCCGTTGGCGCCATGTTCACCCTGCTGTATGGCTGCGCGCGCTTCACTACCGAGTACTTCCGCGTGCCGGACTGGGAAACCACCGTGCTCGGGATGCCGATCACCTCGGGCCAGGTGCTGTCGCTGCCGATGATCGTCGGCGCACTGATCATGCTGGCCTGGGCTTACCGCCAGCCGGACGGCCGCCCGGCGCACGCCTGATCATCGAGCGTCCAACGCCCGCTGCAGGTCTTCCAGCGTAGCTGGTTTGGTCAGGTGCAGGTCGAAGCCTGCACCGAGCGCCTGGGCCACGTCCGCGCGCTGGCCGTAACCTGTCAGCGCCACCAGCCGCAAGCCCGGCTCCCGCGCGCGCAGGATCGCTGCCAGAGCGTAACCATCCATGTCGGGCAGGCCGATGTCCAGGATCGCGACATCCGGCGGCTGCCTTCTTACCTCGTCCACCGCCTTCATCGCCGTGCCCGCGATGCGCACCCTGTGCCCGAGATGGGCGAGCACCGCGGCCGTCGCGCCTGCGGCATCCAGGTTGTCGTCCACCACCAGCACGTCCAGGGCCTGCGCCGGCGACGCATCGGCGGCCTTGCCTTCCTGCGTTGCCGCCACCCCGAGCGGCAGCACCACCTCGAAGCAGCTACCCTTGCCCGGTCCCTCGCTATGGGCCGATACCGTCCCGCCGTGCAGCTCGACGATGCGACGCACGATCGCCAGGCCAAGCCCGAGCCCGCCGGTATGGCGCGCCAGCGGCTGCGGCGCCTGGAAAAAGGGATCGAAAACGCGTTCCAGCATCTCCCGGTCCATGCCGACGCCGTCATCGCTCACGGCCAGGCGCGCAGCGCCACCCTCGACGCCGAGCCGGACGCGCGTCGTCTCCTTGCCGAATCGCGCCGCGTTCGACAGCAGGTTGTTCAGCACCTGCGTCAGGCGGCTTTCGTCGCCCATGACCCATGCGGCCTCGGGTACCGTCGCCTCCACCGGCCTGCCGGGAAAGGACGCCACGACGTGGCGCACGACTTCGGCCAGGTTGACAGGACGCAGCTCGATCTGCAGTTTGCCGCTGGCGATGCGCGAGACGTCGAGCAGGTCGTCGACCAGGCGCCGGAGGTGGTTGACCTGGCGGCGCATGATGGTCCGCTCGCGCTGGCTCGATGCCTCGTTGCGCATGTCCATCAAATCGAGCGAGGCGACGATGGGACTGAGCGGATTGCGCAACTCATGACCGAGCATGGCCAGGAATTCATCCTTCACCCGGCTGGCATCCCGGCTGTCCTCGAGCGCGCGCTCGAGCGATGCCAGTAGTTGCGAGCGTTCCGCTTCGTGCGCATCGCGCTGCACGGCGGCTGCCTGGAGGGACTGCTGCATCTGGACGATCTCGGTCACACGGGAAGGAGCCACCGTTACCGCCTGTCCCGCTCCGAGGGCCGCGGTACCTCGTTGAAGGTGGCGGAACGAGCGCACGATGCGTCCGGCGAGCAGGCTGGCGACCAGCGCGCACACCAGCAGCGAAGCCGCCAGGCCGGATGCGTAGAACGCGATCCCGTGCAGCGAGGCTGGCGCCAGCGCCGCGCGCGGAACGCCGATCGCCACCGACCAGCCATAGCGCGACCGGATGACGGCGCTCGAGACCGGGTCGCCTTCGAGTGTGACGGTTTCGCCGACGGCCTCCGGCCGGGCGCGCTGCCACAATTCCGCGAGCGAAGGACTGGGCGGCGCGCCGACGGCCTGCTGCTGGCGTTTCGAACGGGCGACGACCCTGCCGGCACTGTCCATGATGGCGATCACGGAACTCGACGGTAGTTTCTGGCGTTCGATCACACGCAGCATGCGGCCAGGCTCGATCACGGCGCTCAGGACATAGTCGCGGCCAGCACCATCCTCGACCGGAATCCGCACCGGGAAGGCGAAGCGCCCACCCTGCCCCCGGATGACGCGGCCTGCAACCGGCGTGCGTCTTTCCGTCGCCAGTCGCAGGCTGTCCGGATCGACGATACGCACTCCCTGCGTGCCAAAAGGATCTGCGGTACGAAACAGCACCGCACCGCTGGCGTCGGTCAGGACGGCTGCCAGCCACTCGGGCTGGGCGGCCACCTGGGTGCGTGCGACTTCATAAAAGGCACGCAGCTCGCCGGACGTCATGGCAGGCATGCGCGCCATGCTGTTGAGCGCGGCCACCGAGCCATCCAGCTCGGCATCGACGGCACTGGACAGCGCGCGGGCGAGGTCGAGCAGGTAGCCCTCCTGCTCGCGCTGCTGGGATTCGCTGACCAGGTGCAGGCCCCATACGCCCAGCAGCGCCAGCGGCAGCAGGCCGAGGGCGGTCAGCAGCACGAGCAGGCGCCGAAGCGAAACGGTGGAGCTTGCAGCGGCCATAACTTGCCTTAAGTCAAAAAGACATTATAGGCATAGTTATGTGACGGCTTCCCGCAAGCTTCGGAAAACCGCGGGACAATTATTCGTCGAAGTCTTCGGCCAGGTTCTTCCAGCCGCGGCTCTTGGCGAAGGCCGCGAATTCCTCGGGCGCCTCGAGCACGATCACCTGGCTCTCCTGCAGACCGGGGTCGCTGTGGCCGAAGTCCGGGCCACGATAGCCGAGCGCGCGCAAGCGGTCGACGAGCTGGCGCACCAGCACCGTGTCCTTGTACGCGCCGGGGTCCAGCCGGGCCTTGAAATCGACATACACGTCGATGATCCCGTAGCCCTCGTCGAAAATGCGGATCGCCTTGACGTCGAGGGTACGGCCGTTGCCGTCCTTGGCCTGGAAGGGGCCGGACAGCTCGATGTCGGAATTGGTCGTCATGGCGCCAGCATACCACCGCCCCGGCCGGGTGGCGTTCAGGACGTGCGCGCCGCCAGGTGATGGGCGACCAGGGCATTCGCATGGCCATGGCCGAGACCGTGTTCGGCCTTGAGCCAGCCCACCAGTTCCATATGCTTCATGCCCGGCTTTCCCTCCAGCAGGCCCAGCCAGTGCGCCACAGGCTGCCCGTATCTTTTCTCGATCGAGGGGAAGTAGGAAGCCGGACCTTGCGGCCTTGTCTTTTCGGTCATAATGCTCTCCGTGCATTGTTGAAGGGTGCCTGCCTTGTCACGACGAACGGCAGGGGCGGGTTTCGACATGCGCCGCACGATATCAATGGGGAGACGATAAGGACATGGAGCGGCCAGGACGCGCGCGGCGCAATCGACGGTGGCTGGCGCTGGCCGCGCTGGCCCTGCTGGCGCTGGCCGCGTTCTTCACCATGTGGCGCCCCGCCCTGCCCGCGCAGGCAGCGCCCGCCCGCTTCGACACCGCGATGGTGGCGCGCGGCGCCAAGCTGTCCAGGCTCGGGATGTGCGCGGCCTGCCACACCGTCGACCCGAGCAAACCCTTCGCCGGCGGCCTGGCCTTGAAGACACCCTTCGGCACCGTCCACAGCACCAACATCACGCCGCACGCAGGCACCGGCATCGGCGGCTGGAGCCTGGAAGCTTTCGACCGCTCGATGCGCCAGGGCGTCTCGCGCGACGGCCGCCTGCTCTACCCGGCCTTTCCCTACAACCACTACACGAAGCTGGCACCGAGCGACATGCGCGCCCTGTACGCCTACTTCATGACGCGTCCGGCCCTCGCCGCCCCGGCGCGCGAGAACCGGATGCGCTTTCCCTTCGGCTTCCGTCCCCTGGTCGCCTTCTGGAACCTGCTTTACCTTGACGAATCCCCCTGGCAGCCGGACGCGCGCCAATCGGCCGAATGGAACCGCGGCGCCTACGTCGCCAACGTGCTGGCCCACTGCAGCGCGTGCCACACGCCGCGCACCCTGCTCGGCGGCCCGGACCTGGAGCGCCGGTTCGACGGCGGCGATGCCGGGGGCTGGTACGCACCCGCGCTCAATGCGCGTTCTCCGTCGCCGCTGCCGTGGACGCGCGAGCACCTGCTGGCCTACCTGCGCACCGGCATCGCCCCCGAGCACGCCGTGGCCGGGGGGCCGATGCAGAACGTGGTCGTCAACCTCGGCCAGGCCGATCCCGCCGACGTCGCCGCCCTCGCCACCTACATCCACGGTTACCTGGCACAAGCCCCGGCCCGCGCGACGCCCGCGCGGCAGGCCGGCCCGCTGCCCCAGCCTGCCGACAATGATCCCGAATTGGCGCGCATGCGCCTCGGCTACGAGACCTATACGATGGCCTGCGCCAGCTGCCACGATGCCGGGCGCGGCCCCAGTTCCGGTGCTGCGCTGCAGCTGCAGAAGGCAGTGGCCCTGTACGACCCGGACCCGCGCAGCCTGGTCCGCATCATCCGCAAAGGCATCGTGCCGCCCGAGGGCGAACCGGGGCGCTGGATGCCGGGTTTTGCCGCGCTGCTGGGCGACGAGCAGGTAACGGCGCTGGCGGCCTACCTGCGCCGCTACGGCGCAGGGGCCGAGCCCTGGCCGGAGCTGGACGATACGGTGAAAGAAACGAGGTAAGAATGGCTAGCTTCACGCTGCAGGTCAACGGCAAGCCGCACGAGGTCGACGTCGACGCCGACACGCCGCTGCTCTACGTGCTGCGCAACGACCTGAAACTCAATGGCGCCAAGTTCGGCTGCGGCCTCGGGCAGTGCGGCTCCTGCACCGTCATGCTCGACAAGGAGCCCGTTATGTCCTGCCTGCTGCCGGTATCGATGGTCGGCAAGCGCGCCGTGCGCACCGTGGAATCCGGCGGCACGCGCTGGGTGCCGAGCGTGGTGCTGCAGCAGGCCTTCATCGAGGAGCAGGCGGCGCAGTGCGGCTACTGCATCGCCGGCATGATCATGCGCGCCACCGCCCTGTTCGAGCAGGTGGCCTCGCCCACCGATGCCCAGATCAAGGCCTGGATGCAGCCGCATTTGTGCCGCTGCGGCACCCACCTGCGCATCCTGCGCGCGGTGCGCCGCGCCGCCGACGTGCTCAAGGCCCAGCCGATCCGGAACTACTGATGACGGCGAACGATCCCACTACGCGCCCGGGCCGGCGCCGCTTCCTGGCCGGCGGCGGCGCCCTGACGCTGTCCTTCGCGCTGCCGCTGCGCGCGGCGCCGGACGCACTGCCGGACGCACTGCCGGGCAGCCTGGAGCGCGAACCCTGGCTCGACGCCTGGATCCGCGTGGGCGCCGACAACCGCGTCACGGTCTTCACCGGCAAGGTCGAGCTGGGCCAGGGCATCAAGACCGCGCTGCTGCAGGTGGCCGCCCACGAACTGCAGATCGATCCCGGGCGCCTGGTGCTGGAAACCGCCGACACCGCGCGCTCGCCCGACGAGGGCTACACGGCAGGCAGCCACTCGATGCAGGACAGCGCCACCGCCATTCGCCACGCGGCCGCACAGGTGCGCGCCCTGCTGCACGAGCGAGCCGCCGCGCGTCTCAAGGTGCCGGCCGCCACGCTGGTGCAGGACAACAGCGTGTTCCGCACCCCCGACGGCCGGCGCGTGAGCTTCAGCGAACTGGTGGCCGGCAGCGATCAGCACGTGCGCGCCGCCAACGCCCTGCCGCCGCGCAGTCCCGAGGCGCGGCGCCACATCGGCGTGACGCTGCCGCGGGTCGACATCCCGGGCAAGCTGAAGGGATATGTGGCCTACGTGCAGGACCTGCGCCTGCCCGGCATGATGCATGGCCGCGTGGTGCGCCCGCCCTCCCCGCATGCGCGCCTGCTGGGCCTCGACAAGGCCGCGGTGGCGCGCCTTCCCGGCGTGCTGGAAATCGTGCACGACGGCCGCTTCCTGGCCGTGATCGCCGACGAGGAATACCGCGCGGTGAAGGCCGCCAGGGCGCTGGCGCGCGCCGCGCGCTGGGAAGTCCCGGCCAGCCTGCCCGCCGGACGCGACCTGGCCGCAACGGTGCGCAGCCTGCCCTCGACACCGCAGCAGGTCCTGGCCCAGGGCAAGCCCGGCGCGTCCGGCAGGCGCGTACGCGCCAGCTACACCCGCCCCTTCCAGCTGCATGCCTCGATCGGCCCCTCATGCGCGATCGCACTGCTGGAGGAAGGCCGTTACACGGTATGGACGCACTCGCAGGGCGTGTTCCCGCTGCGCGGCGCGCTGGCCGAGCTGCTGGGGGCGCCCGTCGAGGCAGTACGCTGCATCCACGCCGAGGGTTCCGGCTGCTACGGCCACAACGGGGCCGACGACGTCGCCGCCGACGCGGTGCTGATGGCGCGCGCCTTTCCCGGCCTGCCGATCCGGGTGCAGTGGATGCGCGAGGACGAACACGCCTGGGAACCCTTCGGCCCGGCCATGGTGGCGGACGTCGCGGCCACGCTCGATGCGGCGGGCGCCATCGTCGACTGGCAGTACGAAGTCTGGAGCCAGCCGCACAACACCCGGCCCGGCAAGGCCGGCAACCTGCTGGCGGCCACCCTGCTGGCAAAGCCCTTCGCGCCGCCCACGCCGACGCCGATCCCGCAACCCCAGGGCAGCGGCGACCGCAATGCCATCCCTTATTACGTGCTGCCGAACGCGCGCGTGACCCACCGCTTCCAGCCGGCCGGGCCCTTCCGCACCTCGGCGCTGCGCTCGCTGGGCGCCTATTGCAACGTGTTCGCGATCGAAAGTTTCATGGACGAGCTGGCACATGCGGCCGGCCTGGACCCGGTGGCCTTCCGCCTGCGTCACCTGGCCGATCCGCGCGCCATCGAGGTGGTCAAGCTGGCCGCGGCGAAGTTCGGCTGGAACGGCTACAGGAAGACCGCCCGGCGCGGGCGCGGCTTTGCGTTTGCGCGCTACAAGAACCTGGCCGCCTTCTGCGCCATCGCGCTGGAAGTCGAGGTGGCGCTGGACACCGGCTTCGTGCGCATCGTGCGCGCGGACGCCGCCGTCGATTGCGGCGAAGTGGTGAGTCCCGACGGAGTGCGCAACCAGATCGAGGGCGGCATCATCCAATCAAGCAGCTGGACCCTGCTGGAGCAGGTCCGCTTCGATGCCGGCCAGGTCCTCAGCCAGGACTGGGCCGGCTATCCGATCCTGCGCTTCAACGGCGTGCCGGACCGCGTCAGCGTGCACCTGGTCGACCGTCCGGGCCAGCCTTTCCTCGGCACCGGCGAGGCGGCCCAGGGGCCGGCCGCGGCGGCCTTGGCCAATGCGGTGGCGGATGCCTGCGGCAAAAGGGTGCGCGATTTGCCGCTCAATCGTGAGCGCATGCGCCGGCTGGCTACGTAGACATGGATTTTCGTAGGGTGGGCGGCTTTGCCGCCCACGCGGCGATCGTTTTCGGGCAAGAAGTCGTGCGCGGTGATCTTGCAGCTGCTTGAACGCGCGGGCGGGAGACCGTGATCTGGTCCACTGGACCGTGATCTAGTCCACCGGACTAGATCACCCCCTACGGGTTGACCGCCTTCCAGAACATGTAGGCCGCAAGCAGGTACAGGATCACCGCGAACACCTTCTGCAACTGGCGCACCGGCATCTTGTGCGCGGTGCGCGCCCCGACCGGCGCCATCGTCACGCTGGCCAGCACGATGATGGCCAGCGCCGGCAGGTAGATGAAGCCGAGCGAGTAGGCCGGCAGTCCCGGCTCGCCCCAGCCGAACCAGATGTTCGACAGCGTTCCCGACAGCGCGATCGGAAAGCCCAGCGCCGCACTGGTGGCCACCGCATTGTGGATGCGCACCCCGCACCAGGTCATGAAGGGCACCGACACGAAGCCGCCGCCCGCGCCGACGATGCCCGACAGGGTGCCGATCAGGCCACCGGCCGCGAACATGCCCGGCGTGCCCGGCAGCTCGCGCGCCGCGGCGGGCTTTTTCCCGATCAGCATCTGGGTCGCCGAGAAGGCGACGAACAGGCCGAAGAAGGCTGCCAGCACGGTGGAATCCATCTGCTTGCCGATCCAGGGCCCGATCCAGGAACCGATCAGGATGCCGGGCGCCAGCAGCTTCACCACCGGCCACAGGACCGCGCCATGCTTGTGGTGGGCGCGCACCGAGGAGAGCGACGTGAACAGGATGGTCGCGAGCGAGGTGGCGATCGCCATGTGGATGGTCAGTTCCGGCGCAAAACCGCGCGCGGTGAAGATCATCGTGATGAAGGGGACCAGCACCATGCCGCCGCCGATGCCGAGCAATCCGGCCGCGAAGCCGCCGAAGGTGCCCATCGCCAGCAGGGCCAGGATCATCATCGGGTCCATCAGCGCTTCTCCCCGCGAATCAGGGCGACGATGGCGTTCCATTGCCCCGGCGTCACCGGCGACACCGACAGCCGGCTGCCCTTCTGCAGCAGCACCATGTCTTCCAGCGCCGCAATGGTGCGCAGCTCGCCCAGGGGCAGGTAGCGTCCCGCTTCGAGGGCACGCACGTCGACCGAGATCCAGCGCGGGTTTTCCTGCGTGGCTTTCGGGTCGTGGTAGGGAGAGGAAGCGTCGAACTGGGTCGCATCCGGATACGGACCGCTTGCCACTTCGGCGATGCCGGCCACGCCGGGCACCGCGCAGCTGGAGTGGTAGAACAGGATGCCGTCGCCGACCGACATCGCGTCGCGCATGAAGTTGCGCGCCTGGTAGTTGCGCACGCCGAACCAGGACACGGTTCCCTGCGGCGCGGCCAGCACATCGTCGAAGCTGACTTCGTCCGGCTCCGATTTCATTAACCAGTATCGCATCCGATCTCCATCGACGTAGGGCGGTCGGCGGAGCCGACCACCCTGCAAAACCATGAACAATAAAAAAGCGGCTGCGTACCGAAGTGCGCAACCGCTCGTGTATGTAGCCCCGCCTGTGTCGTTATTGCCGGCATCCCGAACCAAAAGGCTCAAGGTGGTCGCAGTCAGCTCGATTTCGGGTTCGTCAGACTAGTGACGCTCGCGCCCACCAAGCATGTCCCACAACCTATGCGAATGAATGGTTCAAGGAATATATGACAAATCTCGAACACCGCAGGGTAGTGCGCAGTTTACTCCGTTGGCCGAGCATGTCAACCCAATCCAGACTTCAGGACAAATTTTCCTGCGGCGACAGGGCCTTGTCGAGAACGGTGTGCATCGCCTCCAGTTTCTGCTTGACTTCCAGGATCGACATGTCGGACAGCGGTCCCTGGGGCGATTTCACCGACAGGAATTCCGCGGCCACGCTCAGCGCCGCCATCACCGCGATGCGGTCGGTGCCCCTGACCTTGCCCGAGTCGCGCAGCGCGCACATCTTGCCGTCAAGGTAGCTGACCGCTTCGCGCAAGGTGCGCTCTTCGCCTTCGCGGCAGGCCAGGCGGTAGGGCTGGCCCATGATGGTGCAATCGAGATGGATCATTGGCTTGCCTCGTTCGGCTCGCCGGCGTCAAGACCGGCATCGTCCCCATCGCCTGCGGGCGCGGGCAACTGCTCGAGCAGCGCCTCGACGCGGCGCTGTGCCTCGACCAGGCGCTCCTTGAATGCGATGTTCTCCGCGCTCAGCAGGGTGTTGGCCTGGCGCAGCAGGTAGTTCTCGGCACGCAGCGACTGGGTCAGCTGGGCGAGCCGGTCGATCTTGTCAGAGAGGTCTTGAAATTCGGAAATCATTCGACACTATAGGACTGAGATGGTTTTTCCGTCAACCGAATCGCACGTCCATCCGGGAGAGGACGGCGTCCGCACTGCAGAGTATAAAAACATTGGCAGCCATGCGGCATCCGTGCGGCATCCGTGCGGCGCCCCCGGCACCATCCGGTGTACCCTGCCCGGCGCTTGTCCCGAATGCCGCTACCGACAGTGTACAACCCATCCATTGAATTGTGTTTTCGCAAAAAAGTCGGTTCGGTTCCACACATTCCCGCTTGAAATGGGGTGTTATCGTCCCTATAATCATGTTCGTGTTAGCACTCGTCAGGCTAGAGTGCTAACAGACTGAAGCACCCATTTTCCCTGCCGCCGCCACCGTACGGCGGCTTTGAACAGCTAGTCAAACCACTGAAAAATAAGGAGTTTTGCATGAACCTTCGTCCTCTGCACGATCGCGTAATCGTGAAGCGTCTCGATCAGGAAACCAAAACTGCATCCGGCCTGATCATCCCTGATGCAGCCGCCGAGAAGCCGGACCAGGGTGAAATCCTCGCCGTGGGCAACGGCAAGGTGCAGGAAAACGGCCAAGTCCGCGCGCTGGAAGTGAAGGTCGGCGACCGCGTCCTGTTCGGCAAGTACTCGGGCCAGGCCGTCAAGGTCGATGGCCAGGAACTGCTGGTCATGCGCGAAGAAGACATCATGGCCGTTGTGGCCCTGTAATCGTCACGCATTCCTTAATACACACGAATTCATTCGGAGAACAGAACATGGCAGCTAAAGAAGTAATTTTCGGCGACGCAGCGCGCGCCAAGATGGTCGAAGGCGTCAACATCCTCGCCAACGCAGTCAAGGTCACCCTGGGCCCGAAAGGCCGCAACGTGGTGCTGGAGCGCTCGTTCGGCGCCCCGACCGTCACCAAGGACGGCGTCTCGGTCGCGAAAGAGATCGAACTGAAGGACAAGCTCCAGAACATGGGCGCGCAGATGGTCAAGGAAGTCGCGTCGAAGACCAGCGACAACGCCGGTGACGGCACCACCACCGCGACCGTGCTGGCACAAGCCATCGTCCGCGAAGGCATGAAGTTCGTCGCCGCCGGCATGAACCCGATGGACCTGAAGCGCGGCATCGACAAGGCCGTCGCCGCCACCGTCGAAGAACTGAAGAAGATCGCCAAGCCGACCACCACCTCGAAAGAGATCGCCCAGGTCGGCGCCATCTCGGCCAACTCGGAAACCTCGATCGGCGAGCGCATTGCCGAGGCGATGGAAAAAGTCGGCAAGGAAGGCGTCATCACCGTCGAAGACGGCAAGTCGCTGAACGACGAGCTGGACATCGTGGAAGGCATGCAGTTCGACCGCGGCTACCTGTCGCCGTACTTCATCAACAACCCGGACAAGCAGGTTGCCGTTCACGAGAACCCGTTCGTCCTGCTGTGCGACAAGAAGATCTCGAACATCCGTGACCTGCTGCCGGTGCTGGAGCAAGTCGCCAAGGCCGGCCGTCCGCTGGTCATCATCGCCGAAGACATCGAAGGCGAAGCGCTGGCAACCCTGGTGGTCAACAACATCCGCGGCATCCTGAAGACCGTCGCCGTCAAGGCCCCGGGCTTCGGCGACCGCCGCAAGGCCATGCTGGAAGACATCGCCATCCTGACCGGCGGCCAGGTCATCGCCGAAGAAGTCGGCCTGACCCTGGAAAAGGTCACCCTGAACGAGCTGGGCCAGGCCAAGCGCGTCGAAGTGGGCAAGGAAAACACCATCATCATCGACGGCGCAGGTTCGGCTGAAGCGATCGAAGCGCGCGTCAAGATGGTCCGCGTCCAGATCGAAGAAGCGACCTCGGACTACGACCGCGAAAAACTGCAAGAGCGCGTGGCCAAGCTGGCCGGCGGCGTTGCCGTGATCCGCGTCGGTGCAGCCACCGAAGTCGAGATGAAAGAGAAGAAGGCACGCGTGGAAGACGCGCTGCACGCAACCCGCGCTGCCGTGGAAGAAGGCATCGTCCCGGGCGGCGGCGTGGCCCTGCTGCGCGCTCGCGCCAACCTGGACATCAAGGGCGACAACCCGGACCAGGACGCAGGTATCAAGATCGTCCTGCGCGCCATGGAAGAGCCGCTGCGCATGATCGTCCAGAACGCCGGCGACGAGCCGTCGGTCGTGGTCGCCGCCGTCCTGAACGGCACCGGCAACTACGGCTACAACGCTGCCAACGGCACCTATGGCGACATGGTCGAAATGGGCGTGCTGGATCCGGCCAAGGTCACCCGTTCGGCTCTGCAAAATGCAGCCTCGATCGCCGGCCTGATGCTGACCACCGACTGCATGGTCTCGGAAGTCGTTGAAGACAAGCCGGCCGGCGGCATGGGCGGCATGGGAGGCATGGGCGGCATGGGCGGCATGGACGGCATGATGTAATAGTCCACGCCCTGCATGGGAAGGCTGGCGCCGGTTCTTCCGGCGCCGCCCTTCCCGAAAAAGCCTGTAAGGTTGACTTGCAGGCTTTTTTCTTTTTGGAGGCAAGCATGGCGACCGTGAATGCGGACGAACTCGAGAACGCGATGATCCTGGCCGACCCGCCGCGCGCCGGCAGGGCCTGGGTCTGCCCTGCCAGTGGCGCGGTGCTGGTCTATGCGGACATGGTCGGCAGCCATGCGCCGCTGCCGGAGGACATCCATGACGAAGCCCGATACATCCCGGTGCCGGGCGCGGCCCGACTCGGCCTGGGCCCGGCGCAGGTAGCCGACTTCGTGCGCCTGCACATGCCCGGCGACGAGGAAGGCGTGGCTGCGCTCTTGCGCGGCGCCGGCGGCTTCGAGCGCTTCGCCAGGCTGGCGCAGCAACGTGGCCTGCTCCCCGCCTGGCACGCCTTCCGTCAGGAGCGCACCCTGGCTGCGCTGCGCACGTGGTGCGAAGCGAAGGGCTTGCGGCTGGCTGCCTGACGCGCCGGTCCGGCCCGCAGCGCGGCGGCGCCGTCGCCAAGCCTGACATGCAGCAGCGTCGCCATCATCAGGATCGCCGGATACAGCCAGCCGCCTCCCGGAACGGCGGCGGTCCAGCCGTTGCCGGTGTGCGCGAGCAGGGCGCCGGCCAGCAGCGGCAGCAGCGCCGTCGATGCCACCCGGCCGTGGATGCCGAGGACGATCAGGATGCCGCCCGCCAGTTCCAGCAGCGCCACCGGCCAGGCCACCGGGGTCGGCATGCCTGCCGCATTGAGGAAGGCGCCAACTGCGGGCATACTGAAGGCCGCCAGCTTCAGGAAAGCGTGGGACAGCCAGGCGGCGCCGAGCGCAAGGCGCAGCAGCATGGCGGCATAAGGAACGACGCGGTACGTATTCATGATCTGCCTTTGCGGTGATGGTGGGAATGCCCTCACTCTAGCCACGCAGGGGCGCCATTAAAATAAGCAGCCATGAAAACACCCCCTGCAACACTGCCGACGAAGCTGGGCCTGCCCGACCTGGAGACCATCCTCGCCCTGCACCGCGGCCGTACCCTGGCGCGCGCCGCCGAACGCCTGCGGGTGGATGCGTCCACGGTGTTCCGCGCAGTGCGCCGCATCGAACGGGACATCGGCGACGTGCTGTTCGACCGCGGCCGCCACGGCTACACCGCCACCGCGCTCGGACGGGCGCTGGCCGCGCACGCGGAACGCATCGAGCAGCAGCTCGAGGCAGCCCGCGAGACCGCTTTCAACCAGGATGCCGCGCCGTCCGGCCTGCTGCGCATCACGCTCACCGAGACGCTGTTCCACACCGTGCTGCTGCCGGTGCTGCCCCGCTTCGCTGCCGCCTACCCGCACATCGCGCTCGAGCTGGTGACGTCGAACGCCATCGCCAACCTGGGGCAGCGCGAGGCCGACATCGCCATTCGCGTCACCAATGCGCCGCCCGAGCACCTGGTGGGCATCCGGCTCGGCACCGTGCGCTCGGCGGTGTGGGGCGGACGGGACTACCTGGCCGCGCAGCCGGCGGGCATGCAGATCGAGGAGTTGGACTGGATCTCGCTGGACGACAGCCTGCCGGAACACCCTTCCCGGATCTGGCGCCGCGACGCCCTGCCGAAGGTGGCGCCGCGCTACAAGGTCGGCAACCTGCTGGCGGTGGCGGGCGCCGTCGTGAACGGCCTGGGCGTCGGCGTCGTGCCGCTGGCAGTCATGCGCGGCCATCCGCAGGTGGAGATGATCGGGGAACCCTTGCCGGAACTGGACATCGGCCTGTGGGTGCTGGCGCATCCCGACACGCGCTACCTGGGGCGCATGAAGGCGATGTTCGATTTCCTGCGCACGGCCGTCAAATTGCCGGGAGATGCGGATTGAGTCCGGTCTTCTTTGCCGATGCCGCAGCCTTCCGCGCCTGGCTGGCGGCACATGCGGCCACGGCGACCGAGCTGCTGGTGGGCTTTCACAAGGTAGGCAGCGGGCGGCCCTGCATGAGCTGGTCGGAGTCGGTCGACGAAGCCCTGTGCTTCGGCTGGATCGACGGCGTGCGCCGGCGCATCGACGACGATACGTATTCGATCCGCTTCACGCCGCGCAAGCGCGACTCGATCTGGAGCGTGGTGAACATCGCCAGGATGGACAAGCTGCGTGCCGACGGAAGAATGACGCCAGCCGGCGAGGCCGCCTTCGCCCACCGGTCGGCGGCGAAGTCCGGCGTCTATTCGCACGAGCGGCTCGATGCGCCCGAACTGACAGACGAAGAGCTGGCCCGCTTCCGGCAGGACGCGGCCGCATGGGCTTATTTCGAGGCCGTGCCGCCGGGCTACCGCAAGACGGTGCTGCACTGGATTACGGCTGCGAAGAAGGCGGAAACGCGCGCAGGCCGGCTGGACAAGCTGATGCAGGCCTGCGCGGCCGGTAGGCGCCTAAGCTAGCGCGGTTTCCCGCACGAGGATGCGGGCCAGGACGCCGCCGCGCTTGAGGATGAAGGCATGCAGGCGCTGCGGATAATCGCTGGCGACCGCGCTTTTCACCGAGGGACGCGCAGACACCGCCGCGCGCCATGCCGCTACCTCGCGCAGCTCCCGCGCGATGACATGCACCCCATACGCATCGAACAGGTCGAGGTAGCGGAACACCGGCCCGAACGCCGCATCCACCAGCGAGAAGCGGGCGCCGCCGAAGTAAGGCCCCTCCTCCAGCACCGTCTCCAGGTGAGCGAAACGCTCGCGCAGCAGCTTGATGGCCGCATTGAAAGCCGCCTCGTCCTGCGCCCCATACAGGCTGCCGATCATGTTCAGCACCGAGGACGCATATTCGATCCAGCCGCGATGGCGGGCGCGTGCCAATGGATCGAGCGGATGCAGGCGCGGCGGCAGCACGTCGTCGAGGTATTCGCAAATCACCGCCGACTCGAACACCGGCTGCGCGTCGGCCAGTAGCACCGGCGTCTTGCCGAGCGGCGAGATCTCCAGGAACCAGGCCGGCTTGTCGGCCAGGTCGATGTCGATGCGCTCGTACTGCGCGCCCTTTTCCTCGAGGGCGATGACGGCCCGCTGTACGTAGGGGCACAGCGGGTGGCTCACGAGCTTGAGGCTCATGCTGCCGCCTTCAGCCCTTCCGCCGCCATCGCGGCCTGCACCGCCGGACGGCCGGCCACGCGTGCGCGGAAGGCCTGCAGGGCCGGCCAGCGGTCGAGCTTGATCCCGAGGTAGCCTGCCCAGTTGGTGGTCACGAACAGGTAGGCATCGGCCACCGTGAAGCGCTCGCCCATCAGGTAGTCGTTCTGGGACAGGTGGCGCTCGACGAAGTCGAAGCGCTGGCCCAGCCCCTCGACGAACAGGGCCTTGGCTTCTTCCGGCATGGCCGGCTTGAACAGCGGCGAGAAGCCCTTGTGGATCTCGGACGTGATGAAGTTCAGCCACGACTGCAGCTGGTAGCGCGCCGGCGTGCCGTTGGCGGGCGCCAGCTGGGCGCCCGGCGCCTTGTCGGCGACGAGCTGCATGATGGCCGGGCCTTCGGTCAGCACGAAACCGGGTTCGATTTCCAGCGCCGGCACGTAGCCGTTCGGATTGATGGCGCGGAAGTCCTCGCCGCCGGCGGTGCGGCGGGTAGAAATGTCGACCTTCTCGAGCTCGAAGGCGATGCCGGCCTCGCGCAGGGCAATGTGGGGAGCCAGCGAGCAGACGCCTGGGGAGTAGTACAGTTTCATGGTGTGCCTCTTTCAGGATGGTTGCAGGATTCCCCGTTCGGGAATGTCACCACTCTATCTATGCGAAAATGCAATTAAAATAGGCAACCATGAAACCATCCTATGCAAGAACGCAATCGAAACTCGACCTGCCGGACCTGGAACTGATCCTGGCCCTGCATCGAGGCCGCAACCTCGCCGGCGCCGCCGAACGACTGCAGGTCGATACCTCGACGGTATTCCGCTCGATCAAGCGCATCGAGAAGGACCTCGGCGAGCTGCTGTTCGAGCGCAGCCGCCAGGGCTATGCTGCGACCGAGCTGGGACTGGAACTGGCGGGCTACGCCGAGCGCATCGAGTCTCAGCTGGAGCAGGCCAGGGAAGCGGCGCTCCACACCGGCACCAGTCCTTCGGGCACGCTTCGCATCACCACCACCGACTCGGTGATGCAAAGCGTGCTGCTGCCGGCCATGGCGAAGTTCACCCTGCTCTACCCGGAGATCGAGCTCGAACTGGTCGCCTCGAACGCGCTCGCCAACCTGAGCCACCGCGACGCCGACATCGCGATCCGCGCGACCAGGCAGCCGCCCGAGCACCTGATCGGCATCCGGCTCGGCAAGCTGCAAGCCGCCGTGTATGCCAGCAAGGCCTACCTGGAGGCGCACCGGCACATCCCCGACTACCGCGACATGGACTGGATCGCGCTCGACGCTACCCTGCCCGACCATCCGTCGCAGCGCTGGCGCCGCCAGCACCTGCCGAATGTGGTGCCGCGCTACCGCATGAACAGCGTGCTGTCGGTGGCCGGCGCCGTCATCCACGGCATGGGCGTGGGCGTGGTGCCGCTTGCGGTGTTCCGCGACAATCCGCTGGTCGAGATCGTGGATGGCCCGATCGCGGAACTCGAGACCGAGCTGTGGGCACTGGCCCATCCCGACACGCGCCAGCTGCAGCGCATGAAGGTGATGTTCGAGTTCCTGCGCACCGCGCTCGGCCTGCCCGCCTGACGCCTCAGGAGCGCAGGCGCGCCGCCACGCCCGCTTCCAGCCGTTCGCAGGCCAGCCGCACGCCGTCTTCCTCGCGCAGGCGCGCCGCCAGCGCCAGGGCATTGGCGCGGCACGCCGGCGTGGACGCATCTGCGAACAGCTGCGCAAGCAGGGCTGCGTCCAGGCGCGCGGCATCGGCGCTCGCGGCGGCGCCGAGTTCGCACAGGCGCTGCGCCCAGAAGAACTGGTCGCCCGCGAACGGGAGGACCACCGACGGCACGCCCGACCGCGCTGCGGCGTGCACGGTGCCGGCGCCGCCGTGGTGGACAATGAGCGCGGTGCGCGGAAACAGCCAGTCGTGCGGCGTGTCGCCGAGCACGAAGAAGTTGGGCGGCAGCTGCGCCGCATCGATACCGCTCCAGCCGGGGTAGAACAGCGCGCGGCGCCTACCGACCGCGCTTGTCAAGGCAGCCAGCAGCGCGCCGCGGTCGAAGCCCGCCATGCTGCCGAAGCCGATGTAGAGCGGCGGCTCGCCCGCATCCAGGAAGCGCTGTAGTGCCGGCGGCGGGCACCATTGCTCCTGGGGAAGATGCCAGGCGCCGCACAGCTCGACCCCGGGCGCCCAGTCGCGCGGACGCGGCAGCAGGGCCGGCGAACAGCCGTACAGGATCGGGTAACCCTGCCACATCCGGTAGCGCGGCGCCTGGCCGAACACCGCTTGCCGGCCTTCGTTGATGGCCGGCCGGAACAGGCTCCAGGTCAGCCGGCCGACAGCATGGTGCGACAGGCGGTTGGCCCAGCGCGGCAGGCGCGGCGTGCGCAGGAACAGCGAGGCGAAGTCGCCGGTGGGCGTCATCGGCCACAGGCCGGCGCCCACGCAGGGCAGGCCGAGTCCGTCCGCCACCGCCAGGCCGGCGTAGCTGGCCAGTCCGGAGAACACCAGCACGTCGCTGTCCCGGGCCGCCTCGCGCGCGGTGCGCATCCACGCCACGGTCTGGTCGCGCGCCGACTGCGCGAACGCCCGTGCCAGCGTCGCGGCGCCGCCCTTGCCCGCCACGACATCGGCGAGCGCCCCGCCCGGCGCCAGCGTGTCCTTCATGCTGCCGGCCAGCGCGGTGAAGGCGACGCCATGCGCGTGCGCGCTGCCGGCCGTGGCGGCGTCGGCCAGCAGGTGGACGGCATGCCCGCGTGCCGCCAGGGCGCGGGCCAGGGCGACCAGCGGGCGCGTATCGCCTTCGGTGCCGTAGGTGAGGAAGGTGAATTTCATGGTGCGGGAATCCAGAGAAATGCCGGATTCTGGCACCGCGGGCTCAACGCGTATTGAAGAAACGCGACATGGCGGCCTGCGCCTATTCGATCCGGTAGGCCCAGTAGTCCGGGTCTTCCTGCACCGCACGGAGCAGGCGCGCCGGCGGCAGTCCGGTCAGGGCGCGCGTCTCGCGCGTGAAGTGGGCCTGGTCGGCATAGCCGAGACTGGCCGCGAGCCCGGCCAGGTCGGTGTCCTCGCCCGTCCTGAGCCGCGCCAGCGCGTCTTCGATGCGCGCGAGTCGCTGCAGCTGGGCCGGTCCGAGGCCGGCCAGCGCGCGGCTGCGGCGCTGGCGCTGGCGCGGGCCGACGCCTGCCTCCTGTGCCTGCAGGGCGTGGCGTACGCCCTCCCAGCGCGGCGCCAGCCATTCCGTCATCCAGGCGAACTGCGCGTCCGGATCGCCGGCGCGTGCCGCCAGCTCAAGCGGCCACGCCTGCCACTCGGCCGGGAGCCAGTCCGCGGCCGCCTCGTCGCGGTCGCGCAGCAGCGCCGGCTCACAGCCGGTCAACAGGCGGAACGCGGGAGCATGGAAGATCGCGGTGATGCAGCGCAGCGGCGCCAGCGTGCTCGATGCCACCGGGCGCGTACGCGGTCCGAAGATCAGCCAGTGCGGCGCGGCCGTGCCGTCGCCGTCGAGCAGTGCCACCGCGCCTTCGGTGATCAGGGTCAGTCCGCAGAAGGGCATCGCCGGGAAACGGTTGAGCCCTCCGGCGGCAGGATCCGGCGAATCGAGCTTCGATACGGCGACGAAGCCGCGCACCGCTTCGGCCAGCTCGCCTTCGGGCAAATACAGCTTGTGGAACACCGCGCCCCCCTCCTGTTATGGACGGCGCATATTGTACGCCGGACCGCCCATGCATCTGACGGCATGATGGTGCACGGCCACCTGACCCTGCCCCGGGCCTGCCGGCGCACACCCTGCCTCTGCTTGCCATCGTCCATGGCGGCCCCTGGGGCCACGCCGGCGGCCAATGGCGCCCTGGCGCCTTGATCCGGCCCGCCGAACCGTTGCCGCTGAAACACACGGGGTGTAGACTTGCTGTTCACACTACGAGGCGCCCCATGTCGATTCGCACTGCACTCCGTCCTACCCTGCCCCTGCTGGCTGCCGCCCTTGCCCTTGCGGTAACGGTGGCCGGCTGCAAGCGTGCCGAACGCGAGGAACCGAAACCGGCGCCCCCGGCCGCCGTCAAGGAAGCCCCGGCGCGTACCAAGGAACAGGCGATGACAGCCCTGCTTGCCGTACCGGAGCTGAAGGCCTGGTCGGATCAGATCGAGAAGCGGTCGAAGGGCAAGGCGCATGGCGCGGTGATCGAGGACGATCCGGTGCCGCGCGAGATCAACGGCAAGAAGTATTACCAGTTGAGCTTCGTGGAGAACCGCGCCGAGGACGTGCGCCGCCGCGAGAGCTTCCTCGTCTCCCAGCAGGGCGACGAGATCGTGGTGGAAGACGCCGAGACCGATACCCTCCTGAGCCTGCAGGAGTGGCGCCGCAACATCAAGCGCGTCGAGCTCAAGAGCGCTGACTGATTGCCCGGGCCGGCAGGCGCAGCACGTCCACCCGCTGCAAGGACGCGCTCGACATGTACCAGTCGTTGATCGCCAGTTCCAGCGCGTCCACGCGCATGCTGCCGAACGGCGCATTGCGCAACTCCTCGAGCATGGCCGCAAAGCGCGCCGGATGCCGCAATGCCGTGGCAAAGCGCAGCAGCGTCGAATGCGCCGTCACCAGCCGGTAACGCTGGTCCAATGACGCATCCAGGCCGCGCGCCCTCAGCTGGTCACGCAGGCGTCCGCGCAGGGTTTCCAGTGCACCGCCTTGCGGGTAGCCGCATGCCATGACGGCGCCGCGCGACAGCGTGATGCCCTCGAAACCGATTTCGAATGCCTCGATGCCCCCCACTGCCGCATGCACCGCTGCACGATAGGCATCGCGCTGCGCCAGCTGGGCGGCCGGGTTCTCGGTGACGGTGAACAGCGACAGGACGGTGAGGTGCATGTCCGCCGCAGGATGGCGGTACTGCCCCGGTTCGGCAGCCGCCAGGCGGTCGAGCAGCGCATCGAAACGCGCCGCCAAGGCCGGGCCGGGGCGCGCGATCAGGGTCAGGCCGCGGCGCGGGTCGGGCCCTGCCAGGACCCGCTCGTCGCGGTCGATGTCGCCGGCGGCGATCGCGCCGTGGGCGCGCGTCCACATGGCGTCGTAATGGGCTTGCAGGCCGGCCGATCGGGAATCGCTTCTGCTCATCCCTTTATTTTCGCTCAAACCGCGAATGCGGTCGACATCAGCTGTCCAGGTGCGAGATCAGCAGCCTGCGCGCGTCGTTCCCCTGCGCCGCATGTTCTCCGTTGTGCTGGCCATCCACGGAGATCCCCACCGCCAGGATGTCGATCAGGAGCAGCTGCAGGATGCGCGAGATCATCGACAGGAAGCTGGTGCTGTCCTCTGCATGGTCCACCGCCAGGCACACGGTCGCCTTGCGCGCCAGCGGCGACTGGCTGTTGCTGATGGCGATCACGTCGGCGCCAGCGGCGCGGGCGGTGTCCACCGCCGCCAGCAGCTCGGCGATGCTGCCCGAGTTGGATACCGCGATGACGACGTCGCCCGGCTGGAGCAGCTCGGCCGCCAGGCGGAAGAGGTGCGAGTCGCCATACAGCGAAGTGGGAATGCGGAAGCGGAAGAACTTGTGCTGCCCGTCCAGCGCCACCGCGCGCGAATTCCCCATCGCGAAGAACTCGACGCGGCGCGCCCGGCTCACCAGCTCGATGGCGCGGTCGAGCGCGCGCACGTCCAGCTGGTCGCGGAAGCGCAGGATCGCCGACACCGTGTTGTCGATCACCTTGGCCGACAGGTCGTGGGTGCTGTCGCTGATGCGCACCTGGCTGTGGCGCACGGGAATCGAGCCGGTCAGGCTGCTCGCGAACTTGAGCTTGAAGTCGGCCAGGCCCTGGAAGCCGAGCGAGCGGCAGAAGCGGATCACGGTCGGCTGGCTCACGTCGGCCAGGCGTGCGATCTCGGCGATCGGCTCGTTCAGCACCAGGCGCGGCTGCTCCAGCACCAGGCTGGCGACGCGCTGCTCGGCCGGCGTGAGCTCATGGCGCAGCTGCAGGACCCGTTCCATCAGCGTGTTGGCCCCGCTGCGCCCACGCAGGTGTTCGGCGAGGATGGTCGCCACGCCGTGGAAGGCCGGGTAGGGCGTGGTGATGACGTAGGTCGGGATCTCGGCCAGGTAGCTTGAAAAGCGCCCCTTGGCTTCGAAGCGGGCGCGGAAGGGGGATTGTGCGAACCACTCGCCCATGCGCGGCACGATGCCCCCGCCGATGAAGATGCCGCCAAAGGCGCCCAGCGTCACCGCCAGGTTGGCGGCAGCCGCGCCCAGCATGCCGCAGAAGCATTCCAGGGTTTCCAGGCACAGCGGGTCCTGCTCGTCCAGCGCGCAGGCGATGATCTCGGCCGCCTTGCGCGGCGGCGCCTGCTCACCGACCAGGCCGTTGCGTCCGGCCAGCGCGCGGTAGATGATTTCCATGCCCGGCCCGGAGATCAGGCGCTCGTTCGAGACGTGCTGCCACTCCTTCCAGGCGGTCTGCAGGATGGCAAACTCGCGCTCGTCGCCCGGCGCGAAGTTGACGTGGCCGCCTTCGCTGCCGAGGGTGACGAAACCGTCGGCGGTCGGAATCACGCCGGACACGCCCAGGCCGGTGCCCGGTCCCAGCACGCCGATCACGGCGTTCGGCGCCGGGGCGCCCTGCCCCACCTGCATCAGGTCGCCCTGGGTCAGGCCGGGAATGGCCATGGCCAGCGCGGTGAAGTCGTTGACGATCAGGAGCGTCGTCAAGCCCAGCTCGCGCCGTACCGCGTCGGTGGAAAACTGCCAGTCGCGGTTGGTCATGCGGACGAAATCGCCGCTGATCGGGTTGGCCACGGCCAGCGCCGCGTGGTTCAAACGGATGTCGGCGTGGTCCTTCAGGTAGAAGCGCAGCAAGGACACGATGCCGTCGAAGTCCTCGCACAGCAGCACCCGTACGGCAGTGAACACGCCGGGTGCGGCCTGCAGCGCGAAGCGCGCGTGCGTCGCGCCGATGTCGGCCAGCAGGCGCGGCCCGTCGGCGAAGGCCATGCGTGCGGATTTTTCCGCGAAGCTTGCCGCTTCCTGCTGGCTGCCCATTATTTGCCGGCGCCCGCTGCGATGCTGCCGAACCAGGCGCCGTACGGCGGCAGCGTAAGCCTCCCGCCGGCGGCTTGGCCCGGCAGGCCATGGGCATCAAGCTGCTGTGCGGCGGCACTGTCCGGCCAGTCGAAACGCACTTCGCGATCGGACAGGTTGAAGGCGGCCAGCACGCTGTCCATGCCATCGACCTCGCGACGCAGGGCCAGCACCGGTTCCGGCGCGTCGAAGAAAGCGATCTCGCCGCGGGTCAGTTGCGGCATCGTCTTGCGCCAGGCGATGAAGCGGCGCTGGAAGTTCAGCATCGAGTCCGGGTCCTGGTCCTGCCGTTCGACGCTGCTCGCCAGGTGCGGCCCGGCCACCGGCAGCCAGGGCGTGCCGGTGGTGAAGCCGGCGTTCGGCGCTTCGCTGGTCCAGGGCATCGGCGTGCGGCAGCCGTCGCGGCCCTTGAACTCGGGCCAGAAGGTGATGCCGTACGGGTCCTGCAGCAGTTCGAAAGGCACATCGGCCTCAGGCAGGGCCAGCTCGTCACCCTGGTACAGGCAGGGCGTGCCCTTGAGCGAGAGCTGCATTGCCAGCACCAGCTTGCCCAGGGCCGGGGTCGGGTTTTGTCCGCCCCAGCGGGTCATCACGCGGATGGCGTCGTGGTTGCCGACCGACCAGGAGGCCCAGCCGTCCTTGACGCGCTCCTTGAAGTCCTCGACCTGCTTGCGGATGTGGCTTGCGGTGAATTCCGGCGTGAGCAGGTTGAAACTGTAGGCCATGTGCAGCTTGTCGCCGCCTTCGGTGTATTCGGCCATCTGGGCCAGCGCGTCGTCCGAGCTGACTTCGCCGATCGAGACCGCACCGAACTCGTTGAGCTGCGCGCGCACGCGCTGCAGGAAGGCGATGTTCTCCGGCTGGGTCTTGTCGTGGATGTGGGCCTGCATGCCGTAGGGGTTGACGTCCGTGACGGTCGAGGTATCGCGCACCAGGGCCGGCGGGTTGCTGCGCAGCTGGCGATCGTGGAAGTGGAACACGCAGGCGTCCATGCGCACGCCGTCCACGCCGCGCTCGAGCCAGAAGCGCTGCGCATCCAGGTGGGCCTGCTGCACTTCCGGGTTGTGGAAGTTCAGCTGCGGCTGGCTGACCAGGAAGTTGTGCATGTAGTACTGCTTGCGGCGGGTATCCCACTGCCAGGCCGAGCCGCCGAACACCGACAGCCAGTTGTTCGGCGGGCAGCCGTCCGGCAGTGGGTCGGCCCACACGTACCAGTCCGACTTCGGATTGTCGCGGCTCTTGCGGCTCTCGACGAACCAGGGATGGGTGTCGGCGGTGTGCGACATTACCTGGTCGATCATGATTCTCAAGCCCAGGCTGTGCGCGCGGGCGACCAGCTTGTCGAAGTCGGCCAGGGTGCCGAACAGCGGGTCGACGTCGCAGTAGTCGGCGATGTCGTAGCCGAAGTCCTTCATCGGCGACTTGAAGAAGGGCGACAGCCAGACGATGTCCACGCCCAGGCTCGCGATGTAGTCGAGCTTGTCGGTGATGCCCGCCAGGTCGCCCACGCCGTCGCCGTTGGTGTCGAGGTAGCTGCGCGGATAGACCTGGTAGATGATGGCTTCTTTCCACCAGTTCGGATTGTCGGTCGTCGAGATCTGGGTCATGGCTGGCTCGTCAGGAAGGATCGGAATTCTAGGCAATATACAGGATGAGCTAGAACTTTACAATTGGTCAATGCGAGCAAGTCGATGATCATATTCGTTTAGATTCAATCACTTAGCATAAATTGCCATTTATGTGGCAAGACAAGAAAGTAGCTAAACTACGCGTCATTTGTATCTGTTATGTTTCGCATCCATATTTTTATTGCAAAGTAACTCAGCCTCGGCATAGGATCGCGTCTGTTTCGATTTTTCGAGGAAGCCATGACTTCTCCAGTCAGTGAAGCCAAGAGTGAAGTAAAGAGCAGCGGACGCATGCCGCGCCAGATTCCCTATATCATCGCCAACGAAGGCTGCGAGCGTTTCAGCTTCTACGGGATGCGCAACATCCTGACGCCTTTCCTGATCTCGACGCTGCTGCTGTTCGTGGCCCAGGACCAGCGCGCCAGCGAAGCCAAGCACGTGTTCCACACCTTCATGATGGGCGTGTACTTCTTTCCGCTGCTGGGCGGCTGGCTGGCCGACCGCTATTACGGCAAGTACAACACCATCTTCTGGTTCAGCCTGGTCTATTGCGCCGGCCACGCCTGCCTGGCCATTTTCGAGCACAGCGTCAACGGTTTTTATTTCGGGCTGTTCCTGATCGCCTTCGGCTCGGGGGGCATCAAGCCGCTGGTGGCCTCCTTCGTGGGCGACCAGTTCGACAAGACCAACAAGGACAAGGCGAAGATCGTGTTCGACGCCTTCTACTGGATCATCAACTTCGGCTCCTTCTTTGCCTCGCTCCTGATGCCGGTCCTCCTGCGCGACTACGGTCCCTCGGTCGCCTTCGGCGTTCCGGGCATCCTGATGTTCATCGCCACCATGGTCCTGTGGAGCGGCAAGAAGAAGTACGTGCATGTGCCGCCCGCGCCCGCCAACCCGCATTCCTTCCTGCACGTGGTGCGTACCGCCGTGCTGGCAACCCAGCCGGGCGCCGGCCGTCCCGGCCTGTTCGTTGCTGCTGCCGGCGTGCTGGGCGCACTGGCAGCGCTGGCAATGACGCCGAGCTGGGGCTTCGTCATCGCGGCCTGTACCGCCCTGGTGCTGCTGCTGGCCTGCGTCGGCATCGGCGCCTCGATGCAGCTGGACCGCGCCCGCGGCATCCACCCCGATGACGCCGTGGACGGCGTGCGCGCCGTGCTGCGCATCCTGATCGTGTTCGGCCTGGTGACGCCGTTCTGGTCGCTGTTCGACCAGAAGGCGTCGACCTGGATCGTGCAGGCCAATACGATGTCCACCGAAGTCAGCCTGCTGGGCTGGACCTTCGAAGTCATTCCGGCCCAGATGCAGGCCCTGAACCCGCTGCTGGTGATGCTGCTCATCCCGTTCAACAACCTGGTGCTGTTCCCGCTGCTGAACAGGATGGGCCTGGTGCCGACCGCCCTGCGCCGCATGACCGCCGGCATCGCCTTCTCGGCGCTGGCCTGGATCGTGGTCGGCAACCTGCAGGTGCAGCTCGACGCGGGCGACACGGTGTCGATCGCATGGCAGATCCTGCCCTATGCCCTGCTGACCCTGGGCGAGGTGCTGGTCTCGGCCACCGGCCTCGAGTTCGCCTACAGCCAGGCCCCTGCATCGATGAAAGGCGTGATCATGGCGCTGTGGTATCTCGCCGTCACCGTCGGCAACCTGTGGGTCCTGATCGTGAACGCAGGCGTGAAGAACGAGGCGGTGATCGCGCATATCGAAAACTCCGGTGTGGGCGTGATCGCCTTCCAGATGTACTTCTTCGCCGCATTCGCCTTGCTGGCGGCGCTGGCCTTCGGCCTGTACGCCAAGCGCTACAAGATGGTCGACCACTACCGCGCCTGACGCGGCGCCTCGTGGGCGGGCGCTTTTCCTGCGCCCGCCCTGTTTCATCCCACTTCCTCGCCACGATGACCCGACTCCATTACGCCGCATTCGCCGCGGCCGCCCTCGCCTCGTCCGCCCACGCCGCCGTTCCCCTCGCCGCCTGCGACAATCCCTCGTTCCAGGAGGTCTTGAACGCCTCCAGCGCCACGCTCGAGGCCCGCGCCGTCTGGCTCGACCGCCGCCTGCTGACCTGGCCCGGCGCCGTGGCAGGGTCGACCTTCCGCCTCTACCACTCGAGCACGGCCGCGATCGTCGCCAAACCCGGCACGAAGGTCGAGGGCGCCGATGGCGCGCTGGCGCTCGAAGCCTCTTCTGCCAAGCTGCCCACGCGCTTCAAGTACGTCGCCGCCGGACCCGTGCTGTCGGTGCGCGCGCAAGACCTGCCGCGCCTGAAGGACCTGCACCGCGGCCAGCTGGTGCTGGTGCAGGAGGCCGCGGACGGGAGGGTAGCCGCGGCGACCCGCATCCAGGTCGCCGCTGCGCTTGACGACCTGTACGCGGCGGCGGGCGAGCTTCCCGACATGGGCGCCACGCCGAAGAAGGGCCGCACGGCTTTTCGCCTGTGGGCGCCGACCGCGCGCAGCGCTGCCGTCTGCACCTACGACAGCGCCAGCGGCAAGGCGGGCGCGGTGCACCAGATGGCCTTCGATGCACGTACCGGCGCCTGGAATACGCAAGTGGCGCGCGACCTCTCGGGCAGCTATTACCGCTATGCGGTGGACGTGGCCGTCGACGGCATGGGCCTGGTGCGCAACCTCGTCACCGACCCCTACTCCGTCAGCCTCACGACCGACTCGAAGCGCAGCTACGTCGCCGACCTGGGCGCGCCGAACCTCAAGCCGAAGGGCTGGGACGCCACCCGCGCACCAGACACGGTCAAGGCCCAGACCGACATGGTGATCTACGAACTGCACGTGCGCGATTTCTCGATCAACGACCCGAGCGTGCCGGGGGATAAACGCGGCAAGTACACGGCCTTCGGCGAAGCGAATTCGAACGGCATGCGCCACCTGAAGGCGCTGGCCAGGGCCGGCCTGACCGACATCCACCTGCTGCCGGTCTATGACCTGGGCAGCGTGCCGGAAAAGGATTGCGCCGTGCCCCTGCCTTCCGGCACGCCGGACGGCGAGAGCCAGCAGGCCCTCACCCGCAAGACCGCCCATACCGACTGCTTCAACTGGGGCTACGACCCCTACCACTACAACGCCCTGGAAGGCAGCTACGCTTCCGATCCCTCGGACGGCGCCCGCCGCATCCTCGAGTTCCGCCAGATGGTGATGGACCTGCACCGCGCCGGCCTGCGCGTGGGGGTGGACGTGGTCTACAACCACACCTTCATCGCCGGCCAGGACGAGAAATCGGTGCTCGACCGCGTGGTGCCGGGCTACTACCACCGCCTCAATAGCACGGGGGCCATCGAGCGCTCGACCTGCTGCGACAACACGGCCACCGAAAACCTGATGATGGCCAAGCTGATGATCGATTCAGCCGAGCTGTGGACGCGCCACTACAAGATCGATTCCTTCCGCTTCGACCTGATGGGCCACCAGCCGCGCGCGGCGATGGAGCGCCTGCAGCAGCGCGTGAACAAGGCAGCCGGCCGCCACGTGCAGCTGATCGGCGAAGGCTGGAACTTCGGCGAGGTGGCGGACGGCGCCCGCTTCGTGCAGGCCTCGCAGCTGTCGCTCAACGGCTCCGGCATCGGCACCTTCAGCGACCGCGCGCGCGACGCCGTGCGCGGCGGCTCGGCGGGCGACTCGGGCGAGGCGATGGTTCGCCGCCAGGGCTATATCAACGGCCTGGTCTATGACCCTAACGCGCTGGGCGGCGAGCACAGGGGAGTCGACCTCCTGCGCGCGGCCGACATGATCCGCGTCGGCCTGGCCGGCTCGGTGCGCCGGTATGCCTTCCAGACCTTCGAAGGCCAGCTGCGCAGGCTGGAAGACATCCCCTACGGCAACCAGCCGGCAGGCTATGCGAGCCAGCCGGGCGAAGTGGTGAACTACGTCGAGAACCACGACAACCAGACGCTGTTCGACATCAACGTGCTCAAGCTGCCGCTGGACACGCCCCCCGCCGAGCGCGCCCGCGTGCAGGTGCTGGGCATGGCGATCAATGCCTTCAGCCAGGGTGTGGCCTATTACCACGCGGGCATCGACACGCTGCGCTCGAAGTCGCTGGACAAGAACAGCTTCAACTCGGGCGACTGGTTCAACCGCATCGACTGGACCTACCAGGACAATTACTTCGGCACCGGCCTGCCGCAGCAGGACGACAACGGCAAGGACTGGCCGCTGCTCAAGCCCTACCTGGCCAAGGCGGCAGAGATCAAGCCGGCTGCCGCGGACATCGCGTTTGCCCGCGACGCCTTCCGCGACCTGCTGGCCATCCGCGCCAGCTCGACGCTGTTCCGCCTGCGTACCAGCGAGGACATCGTGCAGCGCCTGCGCTTCTTCAATACGGGACCGCGGCAAGAGGCGACCGTGCTGGCGGCCTGGATCGACGGCCGGGGCTACCCGGGCGCACGGTTCGCCGGCATCAGCTACCTGGTGAATGTGGACAAGGTGGCGCACACGGTGAGCGATAATGCGCTGCGCGGCAAGCGCCTCCAGCTGCATCCGGTGCATACGGCTGCGGGCGCCGCGGACAAGCGTGCCCTCCAGGCGCACTTCGACGGCGCGAGCGGCAGCTTCACCGTGCCGCCGCGCACCGCGGTCGTGTTCGTCGCCGAGCAAGAAAATTGAGGACGATCAGCCCGCCGGTCCGAACAGATGGGCGATCTCCACTGAGCCCTTCTCGTCGAAGATCGGGCACAGCTCGGCCAGCCGGACCGCTTCGTTGAAGTCGGTTGCGGTGATGACGGAGTAGCCCGACAGCGAGGCGGTGTTGATTTTCGGGCCGCGCAGGCGGCTCGGGACCTCGACACTGCCCTGCGCCAATGCGCCACGGTCCACCAGCGCGGCGCCGAGCGAGTCGAACCAGGTCGCCCAGCGCTGCGGGTCGTGCTGCGGGCCTTCCGCCTCGTCGACGGTCGCTCCGCGGTAAACGATCAGGTATCGTTCCATGCCGGCTCCTCTGCAGTATGTACAGCCGAACCTTAGCAGAAGCATTGTGCGGGCGACGCACATCTCGGCAGCGAAAGAGTTGGTGACTTTCCGACGGACGAGCTTCGCTATACTGCCCAGTTATGGCCAGCTTCCCGCTTTCCCCTGCACGCCCTCCCCGCATGCCAGTGACGGCCGACCGCCGCCTGGCCGGCATCCTGGCCACCGTGCTGGTCCACGCGGCCCTGGTCCTGGGCTGGCAGGTGGCGCGCACCTTGCCCCCGGCGGAAGCGGAGAGCCCGGTAATGCAATGGATCCAGCTGCCCGCTCTGGTGCCTGAGCTCGCGCCGCCCCCCGCGCTACCGCCCCCGGAGGCGCGCCGGCCCGCGCGTCCGGTGCCCGGCCACCCTGCCCCTTCCACGCCCGCCGTCACGGCGCCGGCCCTCATTATCGAAGAACCCGCGGCGGCTCCCTCGCCTGCCGCGGAGCCACCTGCCAGGCCCAATGCGGCCAGCATCCTGGAAAACGCGCGGCGCAGCGTCGCCGGCATCGACCGTGCACTGCGCAAGGAAAGCAAGCCGCTCATCATCGCGCCCCCGGACAGTCCCGAACTGCGCATGCGCAGGGGCATGGAAGAGGCCCATGCCCTGGCGCCGCCGCGCCTGTGGGAAGCCCCGAAAGTAGAGGAACTGGTGAACAACACCGGCGACGGCGCACGCCGCACCCGGGTCATCACCGGCCGCCGCACCTATTGCATCACCGAGCGCTCACCGGCAACCAATGTCGAGATGATCGAGATGCACGGCAAGATCAGGCTGACCAATTGCCCGACCCCTGAAGAACCTGCCAAGCGGCAGGAATGGCGCACGGCAAGAGACTGAATGACGTGGCGAAGGAAATACCGGCAACGACGCGGCCTTCGCCCAAGTACGTTCGTGGAGATTTGCTACAAGCCGAGCTGCGCCAGGATCGCGTCCTTGGTCTCCTGCAACTCGGGCAGCGACACCTTGCGCGGATGCGCCTGTCCGATCGGGAACACCGACTGGACCGTGGTCGGACGCGGCGACAGCACCACCACGCGGTCGGCCAGGTAGATCGCCTCTTCCACGTCGTGCGTGATCAGGATGACCGTGTGGTTCTCTTCGCGCAGCACGCGCAGCAGTTCGTTGCGCATCTTCAGGGCGGTGAGCGCGTCGAGCGCCGAGAACGGTTCGTCCATCAAGAGGATGTCGGGCTTGACAGCGAGCGCCCGCGCGATCTCGACGCGTTTCAGCATGCCGCCCGAGAGCTCATGCGGATAGGCCTTTTCGAAGCCCTTCAGGCCCACCATGTCGGCGTAGTGGTCGGCCGTCGCCGCCTTGGCGGCATCGTCCTTGCCGGACAGGCCGAACATCAGGTTCTCGCGCACCGTCAGCCAGGGAAAGACCGAACCGTGCTGCGAGATCACGATCGCGTTCGGCGACGGCTTCGTCACCGGTACGCCGTCGATCGATACCGAGCCGCCGTCGGGATGCTCGAAGCCGGACAGCAGTTTCATGAGGGTCGACTTGCCGCAGCCGGAAGGGCCGACGATGGCGATGAACTCGCCCGGTGCGACGTCGAGGTCGATGTCGCCCACCACCTGCAGCGCCTTGAAGCCCTTGCGTAGCGAACGGATCGCGATTTTCGTGCCGGCCTTGATCGCCACCTTAGCGTCCATAACGCCACCTTACCTGTTTGAGGCCTTCGAGGCGGCGCATCAGGGCGTCCAGCCCCAGGCCGATGAGACCGATGATGATCATGGCCGCCACCACCAGGTCGTAGCGGTTGCCGGCATTGCGCGCGTCCATGATCAGGAAACCCAGCCCCGAGCTGCGCACGATCATCTCGGCGGCCACCACCACCAGCCAGGCTACCCCTAAAGCGATGCGCATGCCGGTCAGGACTTCGGGCAGGACGGCCGGCACGATCACCTGGCGGAACAGCTTGGCGCGCGGGACGCCGAAGTTCTCGGCCGCGCGCAGGTAGCGCCCGTCGATGGCGTGCACGCCCGCCGAGGTCTGCACGATCAGCGGGAACACCGCGGCCAGGAAGATCAGGAACACCGGCGCGACGTCGCCCACGCCGAACCACAGGATCGCGATCGGGATCCAGGCGATCGGCGAGATCGGACGCATGATCTGGAAGATCGGATTGAGCGTGCGGTAGGCGCCGTCCACCCGCCCCATCCACAGGCCGAGCGGCAGCGCCACCACCAGCGCCAGCAGGAAGCCGGTGGCCACCCGCACCAGGGAGGCGGCGATGTGCTGCCACAGCGTGCCGTCCCGGGCCAGCTCCAGCGCACCGGCGGCCACCTGCTGTGGCGAGGGGAAAATCAGGCTGCCGCTATGCGCGATCGCCGCCCACCAGAGCAGCACGATGGCGGCAAGCACCAGCAGCGGGGGCCATATCCTGTTCAGTCTATCCATGGTTCATGTGTTGCTGTCGATGAGGGAATGCAGGCGCCAGCGCAGGCGCTCCAGGCCGGGGGCCGGCATCTCGTCGACCACCACCGTCATCTTGCCGCTGGCGTGGGCGGTGCAGTCGAAAGGATGCTCGCCGGCCTGGGCAAACGGCAGGCGGAAGTCCTGGCCCGGCATGATCAGTACCGGGCCGAAGATCTGCGGCACCGTGTCGCTGTTGCGCAGCAGGAGCACGTCACGCAGGCCCAGGGTCAGGGTGATTTGCTCGGGCAGGATGCTGGTCTTGTCGCCTTTCATGCGGCGCTCCCAGGTGCCCTTCGGGATCTCGAACAGCTGTTCGCGCTGCCCTTCGTCCTGCTCCGCCTGCAGCGGCGCGAAGGCAGCCCAGGCAAACGACGACGCCAGCACAGCCACCACGAAGGCAGTCGCGATCCGCTTCTTCATTCGGCCGCCAGCACGTTCACGTCGTGCACCATCTCGTCGGCCGGACGGCCGAAAGGCATCATTGCGCGCAGCATGCCCTTCTTGTCGATGAAGTACAGGTAGGACGAGTGTCCCATCTGGTAGCCGCCCTGCCCTGCCGGCGCGGCGAACTTCGTCGCGGTGATGCCGTAGTCCTTGCGGATCGCCGCCATCTGCGCCAAGGTGCCGGTCAGGCCGATGAAACTCTCGTCGAACTGGGCCAGGTAGGATGTGAGGCGTGCCGGCGTGTCGCGTTCCGGGTCGACCGAGATGAAGACCACCTGCAGCCGGCCGGCCTGCGGCCCCAGCTTCCGGCGCGCCTGCGCCAGCATGGCCAGCGAGGCCGGGCACACGGCCGGGCAATGGGTGAAGCCGAACTCCAGCACCACCACCTTGCCGCGCAGCGCGGACAGGCGGAAATCCTTGCCGTCGGCGGACGTCAAGGCGATCTCGGGCGCCGGGCGCGCCGGCGAGAAGGTGCCGGATTTGAGAGCCGGGGCGGCCTGCCCCGCCACGGCGGCGCACAGCAGCAGGCCTGCGAGCAAGCCGCGCTTCATAGCGCCACCTTCACGGGGCGGATGTTCCTGACGAAGCTCTCGTCCACGTACTGTTCGTAGCGTACCGGACGCTTGAGCGTGCCGGCCTGCACCGACAGCTGCATCAGCTCGTCGAACTCGGCGCGCAGCATGCGCAGGTCGCCGTAGGTCACGCGGTCGGACGGGTTGTTCATGACGAAGCGGATGATGTTCGGGTCCTGGTTGAAGAACTTGCGGTTGGCGGCGATCACGGCTGCCTTGTCGCGGTTGGCAGGCCCGGCGTCGAGCCAGTTGCCGGCCGCCTGCACGTAGTTGACCAGGTCCTGCACCAGCGGGCGGTTGGTGTCGATGAGTTCCTGACGCACGGTCAGCACGCAGCAGATGTAGTTGCGCCACTCGTCGCGCGTCATCGAGAGCGGGCGCGCATAGCCGGCGCGCTGGGCCGCGGCGCCGAAAGGCTCGCCGGTGCAGTAGCCGTCCACGGCCCTGGCGTAGAGCGCGGCCGGCATGTCCGGCGGCGCCATCTCGATGATCTCGATGTCCTTGGGCGACATGCCTTCGCGCGCCAGCATCTTGCGCAGGAACAGGTAGTCCACCGCGAAGCGGCTCGGGATCGCGATGCTCTTCCCCCGCAGGTCGGAGAATTTCCGGAACGGCGAATCGGTGCGCACCATGATGACGGCGCCCGAGCGGTGCCCGAGCGAGACGATCTTCAGCGGAATGCGCCAGTCGGTCAGGTCCATGACCAGGGGCGCCAGCATGTAGGCGGCCTGGATGCGGCCCGTCATCAAGGATTCCTTGATCTCCGGCCAGCCCGAGAACTTGTTGTACTCGAAGGCGGTGAAGGCTGCCTCCGGCTTGCCGTCGGCTGCCGCCTTCGCCTTGCAGGCGACCGGCAGCGTCAGGTTGCAGGTGACGGGCAGGCCGCCGACCTGCAGCGGCCGCGCGATGTTGGAAGCAGCGGGGACCGGTGCGGCGCTCGCGCCTGGGCCCAGGCCGGCAAGCGGCAGGGCCAGGGCGCCGCCTAGCAACTGGCGCCGGCGCGGGGAATGCTCATGCATGGAAACGCTTCCAAAAACCTATAGGTAGGCCAATTCTAGCATTGTATTAACCTAGATCAACCCCTTGCCAACGGCTGCATCTTCCTCAAATGTCGAGGTGCGAGATCAGCATCCGGCGCTCGGCATCGCCCTCGCCCGCTTCGCCATGGCCATTCTGGTTGCCGAGCGAAATCCCGACCGACATGATGTCGATGAGGAGCAGCTGCAGGATGCGCGAGATCATCGACAGGAAGGTCGTGCTGTCCTCGCTGTGGTCCACCGCCAGGCAGACGCTCGCTTTCTTCGCCAGCAGCGACTTGCTGCTGGTGATGGCAATGACGTCCGCCCCTGTGGCGCGGGCGGTATCGACCGCCTCGAGCAGTTCCGGCAGCTGGCCGCCGGTGGAGATCGCGATCACCACGTCGCCCGGCCCGAGCAGGCCGGCGGCCAGCGTGAACAGGTGCGAGTCGCCGTACAGCGCAGCCGGGATGCGGAAGCGGAAGAACTTGTGCTGGCCATCCAGCGCCACGGCGCGGGCATTGCCCATCGCGTAGAACTCGACCCGGCGGGCGCGGCGCAGCAGCTCGATGGCGCGGTCGATCGCGTGCACGTCGAGCTGGTCGCGGAACTTCAGGATCGCCGACACCGTGTTGTCGATCACCTTGGCCGACAGGTCGTGGGTACTGTCGCTCATGCGCACCTGGCTGTGGCGCACCGGGATGGTCCCGGTCAGGCTGCCGGCGAACTTGAGCTTGAAGTCGGCCAGGCCCTGGAAGCCGAGCGAGCGGCAGAAGCGGATCACGGTCGGCTGGCTCACGTCCGCCAGGCGCGCGATCTCGGCGATCGGCTCGGACAGCACCTTGCGCGGGTGCTCCAGCACCAGGGCGGCGACACGCTGCTCGGCGGGCGAGAGCTCGTGGCGCAGCTGCTGCACCCGGTCCATCAGGGTGTTGGCGCCGCTGCGGCCGCGCAGGTGTTCGGACAGGATCGCCGACACCCCGTGCAGGGCCGGGTTCGGCGTCATGATGACATAGGTCGGGATCTGGGCGATGTAGTCGGTGAAGCGGCCCTTGGCCTCGAAGCGGGCGCGGAACGGCGATTGTGCGAACCACTCGGCAATACGCGGCACGATGCCGCCGCCGATGAAGATGCCCCCGAAGGCGCCCAGCGTCACCGCCAGGTTGGCGGCCGCGCCGCCCAGCATGCCGGCGAAGGTTTCCAGCACCTCCAGGCACAGGGCGTCCTTCTTCTCCAGCGCGCCGCTGACGATGTCGGCGGTGCTGCGCGCCGGCGCATCCACGCCGTTGCGCTTGGCCAGCGCGCGGTACATCAGCTCGATGCCGGGGCCGGAGATCAGGCGCTCGTTCGACACGTGCGGCCATTCCTGCCATGCGTACTGCAGGATGGCGAACTCGCGCTCGTCGGCGGGGGCGAAATTGACGTGCCCGCCCTCGCTGCCGAGGGTGACGAAACCGTCGATGGTGGGGATCACGCCCGACACGCCCAGCCCGGTGCCCGGGCCGAGCACGCCGGCCACGGCATGGCTCTGCGGCGCGCCGCCGCCGACCTGCATCAGGTCCTTCGGCTCGAAGCCCGGCAGCGCCATCGCCAGCGCCGTGAAATCGTTCACGATCAGGAGGGTCGACAGGCCGAGGGTACGGCGCACCTCGTCGGTCGAGAACTCCCAGTCGCGGTTGGTCATGCGGATGTAGTCGCCGCTGATCGGGTTGGCGAGGGCAAAGGCGGCGTGGTTGATGCGCACGCCGCCGGTCTGGGCCAGGTAGGCGTGCAGCAGCGGCACGATGCCGGGGTAGTCGTCGCAGTGCAGCACCGACACCTGGCGCAGCACGCCGGGTGCGGTCTCGAGGCCGAAGCGCGCATGGGTGGCGCCGATGTCCGCGAGCAGGCGCGGGCCATCGGCGAAGGCGGCGCGGGAAGGTTTCAGTTCGGTGTCGGGTTCAACGGTCATCGCGATTCAAGCCTGAGCGGGAGCACGGTCCCGGATCGCGTTAGGATACCATTGAACGATTGGCAAGAATACGCCTGCTGCGCGACTGGTGTACCGTAGGGTGGGCGGGAGACCCGCCCACCCTGCGCAAAGCAGCGTCCTGGTCAGCGCACCAGGCCTTTCAACAACTCACGGTGGAAGCGCGCCGGATCCTGCATCTGCGGCGCGTGACCCATGTCGGGGAAGCTTACCAAGGTCGCCTTCGGGATGCTCCTGGCCGTCTGCTTCGCGAGCTCCGGATAGTTGCCGAGCGTCGGGCGGATCTCCGCAGGCGCCGCATCCTTGCCGATCGCGGTCGTGTCCTTCAGGCCGATCAGCAGCAGCACCGGCATGGTCAGGCGCGGGAATTCATACACCACCGGCTGGGTGTAGATCATGTCGTACAGCAGCGCCGAGTTCCACGCAACGATCTGCTTGCCCGGCCCACGGTACATCCCGGCCAGCATCTGCACCCAGGGCTCGTACTCCGGCTTCCAGGTATTCACGTAGTAAGTCGATTTCTCGTAGTTGCGAATACGCTCCGCCGTGGTCTGCAGCTCGCGCTCGTACCACTTGTCCACGCCCAGCGAAGGCACGCCCACGGCCTTCCAGTCCTCCAGGCCGATCGGGTTGACCAGCACCAGCTGCTCGGACTGCTGCGGGTACATCAGGCCGTAGCGCACCGCCAGCATGCCGCCGGTCGAGTGGCCCATGACGATGGCGTTCTTCACGCCGATCGACGCCAAGAGGGCATGCGTGTTCTGGGCCAGCTGCTGGAAGCTGTACTGGTAGTGGGCGGGCTTGGTGGACTTGCAGAAGCCCACCTGGTCGGGCGCGACCACGCGGTAGCCGGCCCCGCTCAGCTCCCTGATCGTGCCTTCCCAGGTGGCCCCGCAGAAGTTCTTGCCGTGCATGAGCACCACGGTGCGGCCGTTCGGCTTGGCCGGCTTGACGTCCATGTAGGCCATCTGCAGCTTCACGCCTTGCGAGGTGAAAGCGAAGCGCTGGATGGGATAGGGATATTCGAAGCCTTCCAGTTCGGGGCCGTAGGAAGGCTCGCTAAGTGGCTCGCTAAGTGGCTCGCTAAGCGGCTGGGCAGCAACGGTGGGAGCGAAGATGAATACCGCGCACAGCAGCGCGCCGGACAAGCGTGTCGGTACAGTCATGGTGGGATAGGCTGGGTTGACGGAACAACAAGAATAGCGGAAATGCATGACGCTTGCCTGACGCCCGCCTCAAGAGCGCATCTCAGGGCTTGCCGGGCATCTCCGGCTGCTCGGGCCGCTCGCGCCGTCCCTGTTCCGCCTCCGGCCTGCGCAAGGGTATGCGCACCGTGAACTCGCTGCCCTTGCCCGGGCCTTCGCTGCGCACCTCGACCGTCCCCTGGTGCAGCGAGACGATCTCTTTCACCAGCGCCAGGCCGATGCCCAGCCCGGCGCCGCGGTCGGCGCGCCCGCTCTCGGCTTGCGTGAACACGTCGAAGATCTTGGGCAGCAGCTCCGGCTCGATGCCCTTGCCGCTGTCCTTCATGTAGCAGATCAGGTGGGTCTGGTCGACGGTCGCGGTCAGCCACACGTCGCCACCCTGGGGCGTGAACTTGACGGCGTTGTTGAGCAGGTTGACGAAAACCTGCTGTATCCGGCGCGCATCGACTTCGATCTCGATCGGCACGGGAGGGAAACTGCGGTGGATGGCGATGCCCTTGAACTGCGCCGCTGTCGCGCAGCTGTCCACGGCGTCGCTCAGCAGGGCCTGGTATTCGACCCGCTCGTAGCTGATGCTCATCTTGCCCGAACTGACCCTTGCCACGTCGACCAGGTCCTCGACCAGGCGCTCCAGCAGGCCGAGCTGGCGCTCCATGACCTGCAGCGGGCGGTCCAGGGCGGCGGCATCAACCGCCTGCATGCGCATCAGCTGGACCGCCGTCTTGAGCGGCGACAGCGGGTTGCGCATCTCATGGGCGATGGTTCCCAGGAATACGTCGCGCTTGGACTCGCGTTCGCTGGAGGCTTTCAGTTCGTTCTCGAGATAGCGCGTGCGCACGCGCAGGTGGGTGGCGTCGCGGAAGATCTTGACGTAACCGGTCACCCGCCCGCCCTCGCGGTGCAGCGGCAGGCTGATGCCGCTCGACCAGAACCAGGAACCGTCGCGCCGCAGGTGCCAGCGCTCGTCTTCCCCCGCCCCGACCAGGGCGGCCGTATTCGCCTCGTGCTCGTCGAGCTTGCGCTCGCGGTCCTCGGGAACGAAGAGCATGGCGGTCGGCTCGCCCAGCACCTCGCTTGCAGTCCAGCCGGTGATGAACTCGGCGCCGGAATTCCAGCCCGTGATGCGCAGCTCGGCATCGTAGAACATGATGCCGTACTGGCGGGTCTTTTCGAGCAGCAGGCTTTGCAGGGCCTGGGCGTCCTCATGCTTCCAATACAGGGGTCCGGTGTCGGTCATGTCGACGTTCAGTTCAGTCTTCTCGGAACCCTATTGTAGCGGGCTGGGGGCCGCGCACGGCAGGGCCGTGGCGGCTTTTGCAGCGCTTAGTCCTGGGCGATCAGGGCCACCGGTGCCGGGGTTTCGAACTGGACCTTGCCGTCCTTGACCACGGCCGACTTGCCCGAATACCAGTCGCGCACGGTCTGGCCGTCGTTGAACACGCCGGCGACCGAGATCGGCACCGCCTTGTCGTTCGGCAGGTCGAGCGCCACGACCACGCGGTCCGACACCCCATCCTTCTGCCAGGTGCGCTTGAAGGTGTAGGGGTTGGAGGCCAGCATCTGGTGCACGCCTGCGCCCACGGCCGGGTGGGCGGCGCGGAAGCGGCCGAGCTTGGCCCAGTGTTCGCGCACCTCGGCCACGCGGTGGATGCCGCGCTGCGCGTTCGCGGCCAGCTCGTCCCAGTTCATGAAGGAGCGCAGCTTGGCGTCGCCTTCGGCGCCTTCGATGTTGAGCAGGCGGGCGGTCTCGTCGCCGTAGTAGATCTGGGCCGAGCCCGGCGCCAGCATCAGCTTGTTGGCCGATTCGATCGGGCGCTGGCGCGCCGGGTCGAAGGGGCTGCCGTCGTCGTGCGAGCTGATGTAGTTCAGCACCGAGTAGCCCTTCATCGGGCCCTGCAGCGCTTTCGAGTAGCTTGAAAACAGCTTCTCATAGCCCTGGGCCGCGTCGGACTTCATGCTGAAGTTGATCATGCTGTCGAAGCCGTTGGCGAGCCAGTCGACCTTGACGTTGCCGCCCATGTCGTAGCTGCGGCCATGATTGATTGCATAGCCGTAGACTTCGGAGGTCATGAAGAACGGCAGGTTGCCGAGGCGCTTGGACGGGTTGGCGCGCTTCCACTCTTCAAAGGCCAGGCTGGCTTCCTGCTTGAGTTCCTTCCACACGCCCGGCTCGGTGTGCTTGACGGTGTCGGCGCGGAAGGCGTCGATGCCGTACTTGCGCACCCAGTCGGTGTGCCACTTGATGAGGTAATAGCGCGGCGCGCGCGGATAGCCGGTGCGCTTGAAGAAGTCGTCCAGCTCCTTCACCTCGCGCTCGTAGCGCCCTTCCTTCTTCCACTTCGCCACCAGTTGCGGCGGCAGTGCCACGTTGGCATTGCTGCCGGTCCTGATGTCCGGCAGGTTCTCCACCAGCGTGCAGTCGACCGTGGTCGGCACATCCTTGTAGGTGCACTTCGGTGACGTGCGCACCCAGTCCTTCGGCCAGACCGGGTCGCTTGCCGTGACCGGGCCGGTATGGTTCATCACCACGTCGAGGATCACGCGGATGCCGTTGGCGTGCGCGGTCTCGACAAACGTACGGAAGTCCTTCTCGGTGCCCAGGTTGGCGTCCACGGCAGTGAAATCCTTGGCCCAGTAGCCGTGGAAACCGTAGGACTTGCCGGTGCCCTCGTCGGTCGAGGCGTGGATCTGCTCGACCGGCGGGGTGAGCCAGATGGCGTTCACGCCGAGCTCCTTGAAATAACCGTCCTTGATCTTGGCCGTGATGCCGGCCAGGTCGCCACCCATGAAGCCGCGCAGCTTGGCCGCGTCCATCTTGCGGCCGTATGCGAGATCGTTCGTCTTGTCGCCATTGTTGAAGCGGTCCGTCAGCAGGAAATAGACGGTGGCGTTCTCCCAGACGAAAGGCTTGCCGGCCGGCTGGCCGACGGTTGTCTGTGCGGCTGCGCTGGAGCCGGGGCCAGTCATGGCAACTGAGGCGAGCAGCATGGAGGCGGCAAGGACGGGTAGTTTCATGCGGGTTCCTGTGTGGTGGGTGAATAAGTCAGGTAATCACGGTCGGACGCTCGCGGCCGGTGCGCTGGCGCAGTTCCGCCACGCTGTCGGCGATGGCGATCAGTTCGGAAAGCGCCTGCTGGGTGTCGAGCTCGTGGCGTGCGGGGTCCGCTTCGTAGCGTTCGAGGTAGAGGCGGATGGTCGCGCCTTCGGTGCCGGTGCCGGACAGGCGGAACACGATGCGCGAGCCGTCCACCATGATGATGCGGATGCCCTGGCGCGTCGCCACCGAACCGTCGACCGGGTCGTTGTAGACGAAGTCGTCGGCCTCGGCCACGCGGAAGCTGCCCAGCGTCCGGCCGGCCAGGTCCGGCAGCCGGGCGCGCAGCGCCGCCATCAGCGCGTCGGCGGCGCCGGCGTCGACGGCTTCGTAGTCGTGGCGCGAGTAGTAATTGCGGCCGAAGCGCGCCCAGTGTTCGCGCACGATGTCGTTCACCGATGCATTTCCTGAATCCTTGCGTGCGGCCAGCAGGTTCAGCCAGAACAGCACGGCCCACAGGCCGTCCTTCTCGCGGATGTGGTGCGACCCGGTGCCGTAGCTCTCCTCGCCGCACAGCGTGGCCAGGTTGGCGTCCATCAGGTTGCCGAAGTACTTCCAGCCGGTCGGGGTCTCGAAGCAGGAGATGCCGAGGGCCTCGGCCACGCGGTCGGCCGCCTGCGACGTGGGCATCGAGCGCGCGATGCCCGTGATGCCCTTGGCGTAGCCCGGCGCCACGGTGGCGTTGGCCGCGATGATGGCCAGGCTGTCCGAGGGCGTCACCGCCAGGCCGCGCCCGACGATCATGTTGCGGTCGCCGTCGCCGTCCGATGCGGCGCCGAAGTCGGGCGCATCGGGACCGTCCATGTGGGCGATGAGGTCGGCCGCGTTGACGGGGTTCGGGTCCGGGTGGCCGCCGCCGAAGTCTTCCAGCGGGTCGCAGTTCACCACCGTGCCGGCGGGCGCGCCCAGCATGCCTTCGATGATGGCCTTGGCATAGGGACCGGAGACCGCGTGCATGGCGTCAAAGCGCATGCGGAAACCGCGGGCGAACAGCGCACGGATCGCCTCGAAGTCGAACAGGCGCGCCATCAGCTCGCTGTAGTCGGCCACCGGATCGATCACCTCGACCACCATGTTTTCCAGACGGGTAGGTCCCAACCGGTCGAGGTCGACCGGGCCGGCGTCGCTGATGCGGTAGGAAGCCAGGGCCTGGGTGTTGGCGAAGATCGCCTCGGTGATCTTCTCGGGCGCCGGGCCGCCGTTCTCGATGTTGTACTTGATGCCGAAGTCGCCGTCCGGGCCGCCTGGATTGTGGCTGGCCGAGAGCACGATGCCGCCAAAGGCCGCGTGCTTGCGGATCACGCAGCTCACGGCCGGCGTGGACAGGATGCCGCCGCGTCCCACCAGCACGCGCGCGACGCCGTGGGCGGCGGCCATGCGCAGGATGGTCTGGATCGCTTCGCGGTTGAAATAGCGGCCGTCGCCGCCGACGACCAGGGTGCGGCCGGGGCCCTCTCCCAGGGTCATGAAGATGGCTTCGACAAAATTCTCGAGGTAGCCGGGCTGCTGGAACTCGGTCACCTTCTTGCGCAGGCCCGAGGTGCCGGGCCGCTGTCCGGCGAACGGCGTGGTCGGGACGGTCTGGATGGTCATGCTTCGCTCCTGTCGTGATAACGTGGTGCAACATTAGACAATGTTGATAAAACGTTACGATACGACAGGCGCGAATTCACTGTCGCGCGAGGCTCAGACAGCTGCCTTGACTGGCGCGGCGCGGTCGGTGACGAACAGGGTCAGCACGGCCGCGAGCAGCATGCTGGCGCCGCCCAGTACCAGGGTCTGCACGGTGTGGCCGCCGAAGAAGTGCTCCGTCACGCCGCCCAGCAGCAAGCCGCTGCAGATCTGCGGGATCACGACGAAGAAGTTGAACAGGCCCATGAAATAACCCATGCGCTTGGCCGGCAGCGAGCCGGCAAGGATCGCGTAGGGCATGGTCAGGATCGAGGCCCAGGCCAGGCCGACGCCGATCATCGGCAACATCAGCGTGTTCTTGTCGGTGATCAGGACGATGCTGGCCAGGCTCAGGCCGCCGATTGCCAGGCAGCTGGCATGCACGGTCTTGCGGCTGGTGGCGCGCGCGAACACCGGCAGCAGGAAGGCGGCCAGCGCCGACACGCCGCTATAGACGGCGAACATCACGCCGACGAAGCTGCCGGCGGCCTGGAATTCCGACGACTGCGCATCACGCGTGCCCCAGACGTTGTCGGCGATCGCCGAGCCGGTGTAGATCCACATCGCGAACAGCGCGATCCAGGTGAAGAACTGCACGAAAGCCAGCTGCACCATGGTCTTCGGCATCTTGCTGAAGCCGCCAACGATCTCCTTCAGGGCCACGCCGAAGCTGCGTGCGTGCTTGCGCTCGGCGTTGAAGGCGTCCATATCCGGGGGCGGCAGTTCGTCGGCGGTGACGACGGTCCAGAGCACGGCCAGGAAGAAGATGGCGCCGCCCGCATAGAAGGAATAGCGCACGGTCTCGGGGATCATGCCGCCCACCGCTTCGTTCGAGACGCCCAGCGATTCGAAGAAGACCGGCAACAGCGAGGCGATCACCGCGCCGCAGCCGATGAAGAAGGTCTGCATCGCATAGCCGGCGGTCTGCTGCGAAGCGTCCAGCTTGTCGCCCACGAAAGCGCGGAACGGCTCCATCGAGACGTTGATGGCGGCATCCATCATCCACAGCACGGCCACGGCCATCCACAGCACCGATGAATTCGGCATCAGGAACAGCGCGATGGCGGCCAGCACGGCGCCGATGAAGAAGAAGGGACGGCGGCGGCCCCACTTCGGGTGCCAGGTGTTGTCGCTCAGGTAGCCGATGATCGGCTGCACCAGCAGGCCGGTGACCGGCGCGGCCAGCCAGTACAGGGCCAGGTTGTCGGGGTCGGCGCCGAGCGTCGAAAAGATGCGGCTGGTGTTGGCGTTCTGCAGTGCAAAGCCGAACTGGATGCCGAAGAAACCGAAGCTCATGTTCCAGAGCTGCCAGAACGACAGGCGCGGCTTGAGCACGCCAGTTTGCATATCCATGTGTGTCCCCAATGACGGCCCGGACCGAAGCGGGCTCTCGTGTGATGCAGGCAGCCCACATCAGGCCGACCTACAGGTAGCTGTAGCAAAATAACATGGCGATTTCTGGGTGTCAATCGAAGAGCTCTCATAGTAGAATCGGCACAACAGGGGTAGCCAAAGTGTGCACCTCTGTAGTCAAACAACAAAAGAATCGACAAGGAGACTGCGCCATGTCCCTGTTTCGCCGCGCCTTCCTTCCCCTCCTCCTGGGCGCAGCGCTCGGCGCTCCCGTCTTTGCTGTCGAGATGCCTGCAGACAGCGCGAAACCCTCCACCGCCCTGCCCGGCGTGAGCCTGCTGGGCGAGCCGCTCGCGATGCCGGGCCTGGCGCGCACGCGCCAGCTGCGCATCTACCTGCCGCCCGGCTACGCGACCTCGGGCAAGCGCTATCCGGTGCTGTACATGCACGACGGCCAGAACCTGTTCGACCATGCCACGGCCTACGCCGGCGAGTGGAAGGTGGACGAGACGCTCGACGCGCTGGCCCGGGAGGGCAAGCTGGAAATGATCGTGGTCGGTATCGACAACGGCCAGGAAAAGCGCATGACGGAGCTGAACGCCTGGGACAACGAGAAGATCGGCAAGGGCGAAGGCCGCGAATACACCGATTTCATCGTCAAGACGGTCAAGCCGATGATCGACAGGAAGTACCGCACCCTGCCGGGGCGCGAGCACACCGCGATCATGGGCAGCTCGATGGGTGGGCTGGCCTCGCACTACGCACTGGTGCAGTATCCGGAGGTATTCAGCAAGGCGGGCGTATTCTCGCCGGCCTACTGGACGGCCCAGCCTGCGTTCGATTTCGTGGCGTCGAAGCCGGTGCCGAAGGATGCGCGCGTGTTCCTCCTGATGGGCGAGAAGGAAGGACCGCAGATGAACGCGGACGTCAAGCGCATGGCCGAGGTGGTGAAGAAGACCGGGCATCCGGCGGCCAACACGGTGCTCAAGATCGTGCCGGGGGCCGAGCACAACGAGGCGTTCTGGGCGGGGGAACTGCGGGAGGCGCTGTTGTGGATGTTTGCGGCACCAGGAGGCGGCGCGAAGGCGCTTGCCGTCTCCCGCTGACGCGGGCCGCCGCTCGGTCCCGGCGGCGCCGGCCCTCAGCCCGCTTCAGGCTCGAACACATAGATGTCGCCGGTCGCCGCGACGGCGATCAACCGTCCCTCGTGCCATACGGGGGTGGCGGCGAATGCGCCCAGGCGCTTGACGTGCTCCAGTCCGGCATCGAGGGCGTGGGTGCCGCCGCCGAACAGGCGCCCGCTGTCGAATTTTCCGTTCGCGTCGACGATGCCGGAAGCATTCGCCGCCGCCTCAGGGGTGCGCCAGCTCCAGCGCGCCTTGCCGCCCGCCGCGTCGAGCAGGTGAAGTTCGCCCTTCATCGAGGCGCCGAGTAGCGCGTCACCCACCAGCAGCGGCGAAGCGAAGGTCCATACCCGCATGTCGTGGCGATACAGCTCGCGTCCGCTGCGCTTGTCCAACGCCAGCAGCAGGCCGGTATCCGAGGTGGCCAGGTAGACGCGGGCCGGGTCGTGGGCGGCGGTGGCCACCACCCAGGTGCCGCCGGCGTCGTAGCGCCACCGTTGCCGTCCGCTGCGCGCATCGATCGCATAGAAGTAGCCGTCGCGCGCGCCGATGTAGACCGTGTCCTCGTCCATGCTGGGTGAGGCCTGGATGCCCGTCATGACGCTGATCTTCTGCTCGGTGCGGGTCTGGAAGCGCCAGCGCTCCTCGCCGCTGGCAGCGTCCAGCGCATACACCGCCCCGTCCCAGCTGCCGATCACGACACGCCCGTCGGCCAGCGCCGGCGACGAATGCACGACACCGCCGGTCTTGTAGGCCCAGGCCAGGGCGCCGCTCCTGGCGTCCAGCGCGTAGACGTGCTCGTCGCTGCTGCCGAAATAGACCTTGCCGCCATGGACCAGCGGCGAAGACAGGTACAGGTCCCAAGGGTCGGGCACCGGCTCGCCGTTGCGCGGCAGGCCGAACATGCCATGCGCGGCGAAGCGTCGCTCGCCGCCGGTCCTGAAGGTCCACAGTGGCTTGCCTTTGGCGGCGTCGAGCGCATGGAAGCGCCCGTCCCGGGCAAGGAAGTAGACGACGCCGTCCGCCACCGCCGGGGTCGAGCCGATGCCGGCGCGCGCGTGGTACAGCCACTGAAGCGTCATGTCGCGCGCATCAAAGGCGTACAGGTTGCCGTTCTCGGCGGCGACGAACAGGCGGCCGCCCGCCACCACCGGGGAGGCGCGGACCTCGGCATGGACGTCGGCGCGCCCGACCAGGCGCAAGCCGCGGATGCCGTCCGGGGCGTCGGCCCGGCCGCTGTGCCGGGCATCACCCATCAGGACCGGCCAGTCCGCGTGCGCAGCCACAGGAAACAAGGCCCCGAGAGATACGTACAAGACGACCAGGGAAGCGGCAAGACGGAAGCGTGGCATGCGTTGGCCTTTCGAAGTGAAAGCCAGGATTGTAGAAGCGACGCGCCGGAAAAACCTTCAGCCAATCTATAGGCACATGGGCAAGGACGCGGCGGCGCCCTATACTTCCATCCATGCGAATACTCCTGCTCGAAGACGACCTGGCGCTGGGCCGCGCGCTGCAGACGGTCTTGCACGACGACGGCTGGCTGGCCACCTGGGTGCGCCTCGGCGCCGATGCCGAGCGCCTGCTCGGCCAGGAATCCTTTGCCGCGCTGCTGCTCGACCTCGGCCTGCCCGACGACGACGGCCTCGCCCTGCTGCGCCGCCTGCGCGCGGCCGGGCATGGGCTGCCCAGCCTGGTCATCACGGCGCGCGACAGCCTGGAGGACCGCCTCAGCGGCTTCGACGGCGGCGCCGACGACTACCTGATCAAGCCCTTCGACATTCCCGAGCTGCTGGCACGCCTGCGTGCAGTGGTGCGGCGCGCAGGCGCTGCAGGAACCGGATCTGCGGCGGCGCCCGACCCAGGCTGGACGCTGGGCGACCTGGCCCTCGATCCCCGGCGCCTGAGCGTGAGCCGCGCTGGCCAGCCGCTGCCGGTGTCGCGCACCGAGTTCGCGCTGCTGTACACCCTGGTGCGCCATGCCGACCGCATCGTTACCCGGGCCGAGCTCGAAGACGGCGTGCTGCCGTATAGCGGCGGCCAGACGCTCGATGTCCACATGTCCAACCTGCGTCGAAAGATCGGCGAAGGATACATCCGAACCGTGCGCGGCGTCGGCTACATGGTGCGCGATGACGCCTGAACGTCCGCGCTCGCTGCTGCGGCGCCTGCTGGCCGGCTTCATGCTCGTAATGCTGGCGATCTGGCTGGCGGCGCTGGCGCACGTTGCCTGGCAGGTGCAGGCTGACCAGCAGCGCCAGGCGCTCATCGTCAACAAGGCCTGGGCGCGCCAGATCATGCTAAGCGTGCGCCACGCCGCCCATGACCCGGCCGAGATGGCGCGCATCGGTGCGGGCATCGAGAAGCTGCGCCAGGAGATGTACCGCGAAGCCGGCTTCGACAGCCCGGCGCGGGTCGTGCTGCGCCACCACGGCCGCCTGCTCTACGACTCGATGCCGGAGCCGGTCCCGCCCGCGGACTGGGTGCGCTGGGTCGAACGCGACGATGCGGCCGGTATCGTGGTCGAGCGTGCGGAAAAGCCGAACACGGACTGGCTGTTCACGCCCTCCGCCGCCAGCCACCTCCTGACGCCGCTGGCCTACAGCCTGCCCTTCCTGCTGCTGCCCGCCTGGCTGATCGTGCGCGTGGGGCTGCGTCCGCTGCGCAGCCTGGCCGACGCCGTGGCGGGCCGGGATGCCTCCGACCTCGCACCGGTGCCGCCCTCGCCCTACCGCGAGCTGACGCCGCTGGTACAGGCCATCAACGGACTGATGGCGCGCCTGTCCGAACGCCTGTCACGCGAGAAGGAATTCCTGGTCGACGCGGCGCACGAGCTCAAGACGCCGCTGTCCGTGGTGCAGCTCAACGCGCACCTGCTGGAACACGCGCCCGACGCTGAACGGCGTGCACAGGCCGCGGCAGGACTGCGCGCAGGCGTGGCGCGCGCGACGCACGCCGTCCACCAGCTGCTAGCACTCGAGCGGGCCCACGGCGAGGCGGGCGGGCGCGACAAGACGCCGCTCGACCTGGCGGCGCTGGTGCGAGAGCGCATCGCGCTGGCCGCACCGCTGGCGCTGCAGCGCGGCGTCGACGTCGCCTTCGAGGTTCAGCAATCCTGCACGCTGGCGCTGCACCGCGAGAGCACGTCGGCGCTGCTCGACAACATCATCGGCAATGCCCTCAAGTATTCACCCGACGGTGGCGCAGTACTGGTGCGGCTAAATGGCCGCATGCTGACGGTGTCGGACCAGGGGCCCGGCATCCCCCCGGAACTGCGCCGCAAGGTGTTCGAGCGTTTCTACCGGGTGCCCGGCCAGGAACTGCCGGGCAGCGGCCTGGGGCTGTCGATCGCGGAGCGCGCTGCGCTGCGCAATGGCGCGCAGATCGCGCTGGCAGATGGGCCGGATGGGCGCGGATTGACGGTAACGCTGGCGTTCTAGCCGGCGTCGCCACAATCAGCCCTTGCGGTGCGGCTTCTTGCCGCCCTTCTCCGCCACGCGCCGGTCGGCGCCCGGCTTCGCGAAGCTCTTCTTCTTCGGCGCCGTGACGATCGGCTCCTCCGCCCCGTCACGGGTCATGTTCAGCTGCTGGCCGGCCACCCACACGGTCTTGAGGTGGTCGACCAGGTCCTGGGGCATGTCGTCCGGCAGGTCGATGGTGCTGAAGTCGTCGTAGATCTCGATGCGCCCCATGTACTTGGCCGGCATGTTGGCCTCGTTGGCGATGGCGCCGACGATGTTGCCCGGCTTGACGCCGTGCTGGTGGCCGACCTCGATGCGGAAGGTCGCCATGCCCGGTTCGGGCGCGCGCTCCACACGCTCTTTCTTGAAGGCCGGTTCACGCGGTTCGCGCGGCGGACGTGCCGGACGGTCTTCCCAGGCGCCCGCATCCCGGCCCGCATCGCGGCCAAACTCGCGCGGCACGAAGTCCGCGCGCTCCGGACGTGCCTGCACGTCGCGGTCCGGCTTTTCCAGCAGCAGCGGCTGCTCGCCGCGCGCCAGCTTGGCCAGCGCGGCGGCGATGTCCACCGCCGGCACGTTGTGCTCGCGCTCGTAATCCTCGACCAGCGAACGGAACACGTCCAGGCCGCCCTCGGCCAGCGTCGCCGCGATCTGCTCCTTGAAGCGGGCAATGCGCACTTCGTTCACCGCTTTCACGGTCGGCAGCTGCAGCGGCGCCACCGGCTGGCGCGTGGCGCGCTCGATCGCCTTGAGCAGGCCGCGCTCGCGCGGGGTGATGAACAGGATCGCCTCGCCGCTGCGGCCGGCGCGGCCGGTGCGGCCGATGCGGTGGGTATAGCTTTCCGGGTCGGACGGCACGTCGTAGTTGATCACGTGGCTGATGCGCTCGACGTCGAGGCCGCGCGCGGCGACGTCGGTCGCGACCAGGATGTCGATCTTGCCGTTCTTGAGCTGTTCGATGGTACGTTCGCGTGCCTGCTGGGCCATGTCGCCGTTGATGGCGACGGCGGCAAAGCCGCGTGCCTGCAGCTTGGTCGCCAGTTCCTCGGTGCCGAGCTTGGTGCGGGCGAAGATGATCATGCCGTCGAAGGGCTCGGCCTCCAGGATGCGGGTCAGCGCATCGAGCTTCTGCATGCCGGCCACCAGCCAGTAGCGCTGGGTGATGTTCTCGGCGGTGCCGGTCTTGGCGGCCACCGTGATTTCCTGCGGGTCGCGCAAGTAGGTCTTGGCGATGCGCTTGATCGCCGGCGGCATGGTGGCCGAGAACAGCGTGGTCTGGCGCTCCGGCGGGGTCTGCTGCAGGATGTGCTCGACGTCGTCGATGAAGCCCATGCGCAGCATCTCGTCCGCTTCGTCCAGGACCAGGGTCTTGAGCTGGGAGAGGTCGAGCGAGCCCTTCTCGATGTGGTCGATCACGCGGCCCGGGGTGGCCACCACCACGTGCACGCCGCGGCGCAGGGCCGACAGCTGCGGGCCATAGCTCTGGCCGCCGTAGATCGGCAGCACGTGGAAGCCCTTGATGTGGGCGGCGTAGCTCTGGAAGGCCTCGGCCACCTGGATCGCCAGCTCGCGCGTCGGCGCCAGCACCAGCGCCTGGGGCGCGGCCTGCTTGATGTCGATGCGCGACAGGATCGGCAGCGCGAAAGCGGCAGTCTTGCCGGTGCCGGTCTGGGCCTGCCCGAGCACGTCACGGTTGGCCAGCAGCAGCGGAATGGTCGCGGCCTGGATCGGCGACGGCGTTTCGTAGCCGACTTCCTTCAACGCCTTCAGGACTGGAGCGGAAAGGTCGAGGTCGGCAAACGTCGGGAGGGGGGTGTCAGACATGGGGGAGATGCTCATAAAGTAAGTACGAAGGCGCCAGTTTACACTGTCGCCCGGGAGCCCGTCGCAAACTGCGGGGCCTTGTTCTGCAGTAAAAAAGAAAAAGCCCTTGCAGGCATTGCTGCCTGCAAGGGTTGCGGCGCGCCCGAAGGGGGCGAGCGGGATGATTACAGCTTGTAGTTCAGGCCGAACAGCATCTGGCGGCCGTACTTGCTGTAGCCGCGCGGGCGGTCTTCGGTACCGGCGTAGCTGCGGAAGGCGGTGTCGGTCAGGTTGTTCACCTGGAACAGCACCGACAGACCCTGGATCGACTTGAAGTCGTAACCCAGCTGCAGGTCGACGACCTTGTCAGCCTTTACGTAGGTCAGCTCGGTCGCGCCGCCGATGCCGCCGATTTCGCCGACGAAGTCGCTGCGGTAGCGCTGGCTGACGCGTGCCGAGAAGCCTTCCTTCTCGTAGTACGCGGTCACGTTGAACACACGCTTCGACAGGCCAGGCAGCGGGATGTTCATGCCGGCAAAGCGCTGGTCGAGGATCGTGATCTCGCTATTGGTGAACGATGCGTTGGCGGTGACGCCGAAGCCGTCCAGCACCGGGTGGACCATGTCCAGCGGAACCGAGGCCGCGAATTCGAGGCCCTTGATGCTGCCGCCTTCGCCGTTGCGCGGCTGGGTCATGGTGCCGATGTTCGAGGTGGCGCCGACCAAGCGGTATTCGGAGAAGTCACGTGGCGTGGTCACGGTGTAGATGTACGACGTCAGGTCCTTGTAGAAACCTGCTGCCGACACGTAGCCCTTGTTGCCGAAGTACTTTTCCCACGACAGGTCAACCTGCTTGGCGCGCCACGGATCGAGCTGGGCGTTGCCGCCGTTGCCCCATGGGGTGCCGGTGCTCTGGGCGGTCAGGCCGACTTCCAGCGCCGCGTTCAGCTGGTTCAGCTTGGCACGTGCCAGGGTCTTGCCGGCGCCGAAGCGGATGAACTGTTGCTCAGGCAGACTCCACGCGAGGTTGACGCTCGGCAGGTAGTCGGTGTACTTCTTGCCGTCGGTCAGCGGCACCAGGTCGGCGAACGGCCAGGCGCGCAGCGTGTTGGCGGTCGAGCTCTGGTCGGTCTTGACGACCTGGACACCGATGTTGCCGCGCAGCGGCATCGACATCAGTTCGGTGTCGATGTTCAGCTTGGCGTAACCGGTCTTGACCTTCTCGTCGATGGTCCAGTTCTTGGTGGCGCCCCACGGGACCAGGATGGCCGGCGTGAACGGGCCGAAGTTCTGACTCAGCACGCCCGGGATATCCCAGCTCAGGGTATTCGGCAGGCCGTACAGGTCCTGCGACCCGTTCACGACGTTGGCTGCGAAGGTGCCGCTGCCGATCTTCGAGAAGCCGGTTTCCAGATGCTGCTTTTCCTTCTCGCGCTTGGAGACGTTGAAGCCGACTTCCAGGCTGCTGAACAGCGGGCTGTCGAATTTGCGTTCCACGCTGGCGCGCGCCGAGGTCATCTTGTCGGTCATGTACGGCGCGTTGACGTAGCCTTCGCCGAACTGGCCGCCGATCGCGATCTGCGAGGGATCGTCGTAGACGCCGCTCAGGCCGAGGGTCGGGATCTGTCCGCCGGCATAGGAGAATTTCAGCGACTGGCGCGCGGCACGGCCGGCGTTGATCTCGATCAGCTCTTCGCGGTGGTCCGCCTTCGAACGGCTGAGGTCGACGATGCCGACCCAGTCGCCCGAGGTGAAGCGGTTGTTCCAGCCGAAGGCGGTCAGCTTGTCTTCGCGGGTCATGCGGTTGTTACGCACCACCGGGTTGACGTTGTTGGCGGTACCCTCGACCATCACGCCGTTGACGGTGCGGCCGTTGGTGAAGGTGACGTTGCCGTCGTCCTTCAGCGGGATTTCCATGCCGCGGCGGATCTCTTCCTGGTCGAAGCGCGAGTGGTACACGTCGAGGGTCGAGCTGAAGTTACGGTTCGGACGGAATTCAAGCACGCCCATCAGGCCGTCGCGCACCTGGTCACCGGTAATCGCCAGGGCCTTGATGCCCTTCGGGACCTTCACGTTCGGGTTGCCGCCGGAATCAACCCAGTCCCAGGTTTCGAACTGTTCGCCGACGTTCGGCTTGTCCTGGCGCGCGTAACCGATCGCGATACCGATGGTGCGGTTCGCGAACTGGTCGATATAGGAAGCGCTGACGCGGCTGCCGGCGTCCGGCGAACCGGCGCTGATCGAACCCTTCGAGTTCTTTTCGCCGCGCACGTTGACGCTGATGGTGCGCTCGCGCAGCGACAGCGGTTTGATGGTCTGCAGGTCGACCGTGCCCGACAGCCCCTGGCCGACGACGCTGGCATCCGAGGTCTTGTACACGGTCACGGCGTTGATCAGTTCCGACGGGTACTGGTCGTATTCGACGGTGCGGTCCGAGCTGGTTGTGACCTGTTCGCGGCCGTTCAGCAACGCAGTCGACAGGTCGCCCGAGGTGCCGCGGATGCTGATGGACTGGGCCTGACCGTTGACGCGCTGTGCCGACAGGCCCGGCAGGCGGGCCAGCGACTCGGCGATCGAGACATCCGGCAGCTTGCCGATGTCTTCGGAAGAGATGGCTTCAACGATGCCGGTCGACTCGCGCTTGACGCCGATCGCAGTCTCGATTGCGCGACGGATGCCGGTCACGGTCACGGTAGTAACTGGACCGTCGACCGTTGGGGTGTTTGCAGTGGTGCCCGAGGTCTGTGCGTTGACGTTGCCGGCCATGGCCGCAAGGAAAACTGCGCAGCCGGCAGCGACCGGGCTCAGCTGGAATGCAAGGCGGGCTGGCTCACCAGCGCGCTTGGTTGCGAAGATATTCATTTGTCCCCTCAATAAAGACCAATAATTTTTTCCCGAAACTACAGCGCGACCGGCAGCTGCACGGCAGCCTCAAGCAAACGTATTTAAACGTTCTGTCAAGGATTCTGTATTAAAACTAGATGCACTGTCAACGGGAGTTGCTTGTTACTACGATAATGGCATGTTTTTCAGAAAATCGGCAGCACAGCACGCCTTTTCCGTTGTATTTGGGGTACACAAGTGCATACAGACGACTGTAGTCGGACTACAAATACCTATTTTAGTGACCCGATTGCCTGGAAACGCACCAAGTCGGTGCACGCCTCGCGCGAGAGCGTGGCACGGCGGTGTATAAATTCTACTAGGAAATACATATGCCCAGTCGAAAATCTGTACTTTGACTAGATTATGAAATTGCAACTTGTTTGTGCCTTGTAGTCAGTTCATAGTATTCTCAGTGCAACACAACCAAGCGCGGCAGTTCCTCCCTCTCTTGATGATGTTCAAAAGCTGTAGTCTGACTACGCAGACATGCAGGCTGCATCGGGATGGGAGCGCCCGAATCCTATGAGACACTTCTTCGCCACCCTGCTGATCGGCACTGCCGCCCTCAGCCCCTTCGCCACCCACGCCCAGCCTTCCATTGCCCACATGGAGCCGCCGTTCTGGTGGACCGGCATGCAGCACAAGGGACTGCAACTCATGGTGCATGGCGAACGCATCGCCGAGCTCGAGCCCACGCTGGCCTATCCGGGTGTGCGCATCGCCTCGGTCACCCGGGTCCCCAGCGGGAACTACCTGTTCATCGACCTGGAGATCGGCGAGGAAGCGAAGCCAGGCAAATTCGACATCATGTTCAAGGGCGCCGGCCGCCAGGCCAGCTACACCTACCAGCTGCTGGCCCGCGAGCCCGGCTCGGCCCAGCGCATCGGCTTCAACAGCAGCGATGCGATCTACCAGGTGATGCCGGACCGCTTTGCCAACGGTGACCCGAAAAACGACTCTACGGCGGATACGCTGGAGAAAGCCGATCGCAAGAACGGCTCGGGGCGCCACGGCGGCGACATCCAGGGCATCATCGACCGCCTCGACTATATCCAGGGCATGGGCTTCACCCAGCTATGGCCCACCCCGCTGGTCGAGAACAACATGCCGGCCTATTCGTATCACGGCTATGCCGCCACCGACCACTACCGCATCGACCCGCGCTACGGCAGCAACGAGGACTTCCGCCGCCTGTCCCGGGAGGCGAAGAAGCGCGGCATCGGCCTGATCCAGGACGTGGTGCTGTCGCATATCGGCAGTTCGCACTGGTGGATGAAGGACCTGCCGGCGCCGGACTGGATCAACTACGGCGGCAAGTTCGTGCCGACCCAGCACCACCGCACCGCCGTGCAGGACCCCTACGCCTCGAAGGAGGACGCCGACAACTTCACGCGCGGCTGGTTCGTCGAGAGCATGCCCGACCTGAACCAGTCGAATCCGATGGTGGCCAACTACCTCATCCAGAACAACATCTGGTGGATCGAGTATGCCGGCCTGTCAGGGCTGCGCATCGACACCTTCGGCTATTCGGACGGCGCCTTCCTGTCCGAGTACACGAGGCGCCTGATGGCGGAATACCCGAAGCTGAACATGGTCGGCGAAGAATGGAGCACGCTGGTGCCGGTGGTGGCGCGCTGGCAGCGCGGCAAGGACAACTTCGACGGCTACCGCGCGTCGACCCCGAGCCTGATGGACTTCCCGCTGGCGGAAAGCATGCGCACGGCGCTCGCCGACAAGCGTGGCGGCAACGTCTTCACCAATGTATATGAGACGCTCTCGCTCGACTACCTGTACCCGGAGCCGGGCAACCTGGTGCTGTTCGAGGCGAACCACGACGTCTCGCGCATCTGGAGCGAGCTGGGCGAAGACTTCGACCGCTACCGGATGATGATGGTGTTCCTGATGACGATGCCGCGCATTCCCCAGCTTTATACCGGCGACGAGATCCTGATGACCAGCGCCACCGGCGAACGTGACGACGCCAGCTACCGGCGCGACTTCCCTGGCGGCTGGGCCGGCGACAAGGTCGATGCCTTCGCGGGCAAGGGTCTTACGGCGCAGCAGCGTGCGGCCCAGGAGCTGGTGCGCAAGCTGGCCAACTGGCGCAAGGGCCAGCCGGTGATCCATCGCGGCAAGCTGATGCATTACGGCCCGCGCGACAATACCTATGTCTACTTCCGCTACGATGAGAATAAAAAAGTGCTGGTCGCCTTCAACAACAACCCAAAGGAGATGGTGCTCGACACCTACCGCTTCCGCGAAATGCTGGCCGGCGTGCCCTCCGGCGTGGACGTCCTGAGCGGCAAGCGTTTCGAGCTGGGCAAGGAGCTGCGCCTGCCGGCCGGAGCCGCCGTCATCGTCGAACTGGAGGCGGCACGATGAAGCGCCGCCTGCTTGCGACCGCCGCCCTCCTCGCCTGCCTGGGTGCACACGCCAAGGACAAGGAGCTCTACATCCGCGGCGCCTTCAACGGCTGGGGTACCGACAACGCCCTCGTCCACAAGGGCAAGGGCATCTACGAGGCCGACATCCTGGTCAGTCCCGGCAACCATGCCTTCAAGGTGGGCAGCCGCGACTGGAGCGACGAGTGGGTGGCTGACGCCGACAAGAGCGTGACGGTGGCGCCGGGCACGCCCTACCGGCTCGAGACCCAGGCCGGCCCGGAAGACTACCTGTTCGTGCGCCAGACCGGCACTTACCGCTTCACGGTGGATGCCTCCAGCCCGGGCGCCCCCACCCTGCGCGTGGTGCGTCTGGACACGCCACAGGCGGCAAGCGCCCACGATCCGCATGCCGGGCGCGAAGCGGTGGCCACGCTCGCGTGGCCGACCTGGGACGGCAAGCAGGAAAGCGCGCGCTTCTCCTCGCCCGACCCCAAGGCGGAACTGCGGCGCTACGCCCACTCCACCACCCTGAGCCTGCGCGATCCGGGACCGCAGCACAGGGAATACGCCGAGCAGCCCGGCTTGCCGCGCATCCGCACCGGCAACCTGGCCTTCGACGCCCTGTTCGCACTCGCAGGCGCCGAGATGCGCCTGGACTCGGTCAGCCAGATCCGCGACGGCAACTACAACGGCGGCGCCGCGATCCCCTGCGAGTGCTTCGAGACCGGCGAGAAGTGGCACTACGTGTGGACCCGCGACCTGTCCTATGCGGCCGACCTCGGCCTGGCCCTGCTGGACCCGCAGCGGGTACGCAACTCGCTCGAGTTCAAGCTCTCCGGCTGGCGCAAGGGCGTGCCGATCGCCCCGCAAGTGGCGGGGACGGCGGATGGCATGCAGATCGTGCAGGACACCGGCAGCGGCGGCAGTTGGCCGGTCAGCACCGATCGCGTCACCTGGGCCTTCGCGGCGGAAGAAACCCTGCGCACCCTGCCCGCTGCGGAACGTGCGCCGTTCGCGAAGCGCGCGCTGCGGGCACTGACGAACACCATCGAGAACGACCGCATCGCGGCCTTCGACAAGAAGAGCGGCCTGTACATGGGCGAGCAATCCTTCCTCGACTGGCGCGACCAGAGCTATGCGTCCTGGATTCCAAACGAGCTGGCCTTCATGTCGACCTCGAAGTCGCTGTCGACCAACGTCGGCCATGTCCAGGCCCTCAAGCTGGGGTCGAAACTGGCGCGCGAGCATGGGGACGAAGTCCGTGCCCGCCGCTACGCGCAATGGGCGATCGAGCTGGCCCGCGCCATCAACACCCAGCTATGGCTCGACGATGCCGGCATGTACAGCAGCCTGACGGCCGGCCACCTCGACGGCGCGCCGATGCACAAATTCGACTGGCTCGGCCAGTCGCTTGCCATCATCAGCGGTGTCGCGGGCGAGGAGCGCGCGCGCTCGATCCTGGCGCGCTACCCGCATGGGCCGATGGGGGCGCCGGTCATCTACCCGCAGCAGCCGGGCATGCCGGTCTACCACAACCGCGCCTTGTGGCCCTTCGTCACGGCCTACGGCCTGAAGGCAGCCACCCACGCCGGCAACGTGGCGGTGGCCGATGCCGCCATCGACTCGCTCATGCGCGGCGCGGCGCTGAACATGTCGAACATGGAGAACCTCGAGTGGCTGTCCGGCCAGCCGCTGCTGCTCGACGAACGCCATCCGAACCTGATCGGGCCGGTGATCAATTCGCGGCGCCAGCTGTGGTCCGTCGGCGCCTACCTCGGCATGGTGGTGGGCGAGGTGTTCGGCGTGTCGCTGGACGATGACGCCCTCGTGCTGCGCCCCTTCGTCACCGCCAGATTGCGGCGCGAGATGTTCGCCGCTTCCGGCGAGATCGCGCTGCACGACTTGCGCCTGCACGGCAAGCGCATCGACCTGCGCCTGCGCCTGCCGGTGGCAAGCCGGCAGGACGGCTACTACCTGGTGGAACAGGTCCTGGTGAACGGCAAGCGCAGCAGCGAGCGGATTCCGCTCGCCCAGCTCCTGGATCACAACCAGGTCGAGATCGTGCTCGGCCGGCTGGCGCCCGGCCAGCAGGAGATCCGCCGCGTGAAGGACGATCCCTACGCCGATGGCGGCGCCACCTTCGGCCCGCGCGAGCCCGCCATCGCTGCAGTGACGCGCGGTGCCAAAGGCGTGACGCTGCAGATCGCCGGCAACGCCGGCGAACAGGGCGTCACCTACAGCGTGTACCGCGACGGCAAGCGCGTGGCCGACGGCTTGGGCACCGGCAGCTGGCTGGATCGTTCCGCGAGTCCCTATGGCTGCTATGCGGTGGAGGCGCGCTTCACGGCCAGCGGCAACCGCAGCCACCACAGCGCGCCGCGCTGCGTCGACCCGGGCATCGAGATCGGCGTCACCGATCCGCGCACCGTCTCCAACGTCAAGCCCGGTGCGCCGCACCCGCGCTTCCCGAGTGGCGGCAACTACGTACGCCTGGAAGGCTGGGGCCAACCGGGCGACCGCTTCGCCGTGGAACGCATCGCCGTGCCGGCAGCCGGCAACTACCAGGTGCAGGTGCGCTACCACAACGCGGCCAACCAGGTGAACCTGGGGATCAGCGGCGGCGTGAAGTGGCTGGCCGTGAAGGACGGGCGCGGCCGGGTCGTGGCGCAGGGCGTGGTGCAGCTTCCGCATGCGCCGCTGGCAAAAGCGGATACACCGACCGTGTATTCGACGCCGTTGGCGGCACGCCTGGGGCGCGGCAGCTACCGCATCGAGATGAGCGACTTCTACAATATGAGCTATCTCGACAGTAACAGCAGCTTCAGCGCGGCGGGCGGACTCACCGGACCGTCGAACCGCTTCGACATCTACGGAATTCGCCTGTTGCGGGTCAATTGAATCAGGCGGCTTCCGCTTCACCGGGATCCGGCCGCGCTTCCTTGCGCGACGGTCCCTGCGACATCAGGAGCAGCCGCCCTTCCAGCACACGGAACTCGAGCGGCATCGCCATCTGCGCCACTTCGCCGTCGGCCGCGACCTTCATGCGCTTGCGGCCGTAGACCGAGGGCGTGCGCACCAGCAGGCGCTTGAAGGCGAAGGCTTCGACATCCTCGTCGTCGCCCAAGTGCCCCAGCATGCCGCGCACCAGCAGGCGCAGCAGGCCTAGCTTGCCCATTGGCTTGGGCGCGATGGCAACCAACTGCCCGTCCTCGACCGCCTCGATCAGGCCGTCGCGCATCCCGACCTGCTCCAGCTGCAAACGGTTATTTCCGACGAACAGGGTCGTGGTGCGCAAGCGGCGTTCCTTGCCGTCTTGCTCGAGCGTGATGCGCAGGTGCCGGTGCGGTCGCAGCGCGATCTTGAGGGCCGAAAAGAAAGCGACGACACGGCTGCGCCCATACTGGCGCTTGTCGTGCTCGCGCTCTTCGAGCAGTTTCGGATAGAGGCCGACGCTGGCGTTGACGAGGAAGATCTTGTTGTTCAGCAGGCCCACCTGCACCGGCCGCATCCTGGCCCGCAGCAGCGCATACACGGCCTCGGCCAGGTCTTCTGGAATGCCGTGGGTACGGCCGAAATAGTTGAACGTTCCCTGTGGCAAGACGCCAAAGGGGCAGCCGGCCAGCACGGCTTCATGCGCCACCGTGTTGATGGTGCCGTCGCCGCCCGCCGCCACCAGGATGCCGCCTTCCGCCATGGCGCGCGCTGCCATGCTGCGCGCCTTCCCGGCCAGCCCGGCCGGGTCGTCGACCAGTTCCAGCGTGCAACTGCGGCCGGCGGAGGCCAGCACGCTTTCGATGGTCGAGCGCCGCAGTTCGGTCTCGGAATGACCGGACCCGGCGTTCAGGACAATGAAAAACGGCGCATCGGGGCGCGGTTCGGTGATCGGCATCGATGGTTCGCTTGACGGTTGGTGGACTAAGAGCGCCTAACAAAACCTCCATAGCTGCGTTGCACCGTCTCGCCGTACAGGGGTACTGTCTTCGACGTTGCGCCTTGCTCTGAAGGTTTTGTCAGGCGCTCCAAGTACTCGCTCCAAAATAAATGTGTTTTGGCTGCCAGAACTCACATTTATTTCTGGTCGAGTATTCTGGTCGAGTACTTAGCAACGCCATCCTACCACCACCGCGCGCCGCGCGCGGTGCGCTACAGCGCCATCCCGTACAGGTTCAGCTCGGGCTCGCCCGCCGCGAGCGCGCGCCTGCCTTCGAAGCGCATTCCCAGCCTGAGCAGCAGCGCGATCGAGGCGGCGTTGCCCGGCGTGGTAATGGCCGCCAGGCGCGGGATGCCGAGCGTGCGCGCATGCGCCACCACGGCCCGGGCGGCTTCGAAAGCATAGCCCCGGCCGCGGTGGCGCGGCAGGAAGGCGTAGCCGATGTCGACGTCCTCGAGCGTGTCGCGCTTGACGAGGCCGGACAGGCCGACAGGGACGCCCTCCTCGGCCAGCTCCACCATGTACATCGAATGGCCGCGCGTGCGCTGCATTGCCACCGGGCCGTCCTCGATCGATTTCACCGCGGCATCAAGGGTGCGCACGCCCCGGTCACCGATGTGCTCGATGAAGGCGGGGTCGTTGAACAGTTCCAGGAACACCGGAGCATCGCCCGTGTCCACGAGGCGCAGGCGCAGGCGTTCGGTACGGAGGACCTCAAGCGGGTGGCGCCTCATTCGTCCGCCGTCGGCCAGTAGTCCGGATCCTGCAGCAGCTGGTACATGACGTAGGCGTCCACATAGCCGAGACGCTTGTGGCGGTAGGCCTTGGGCAGGGTGCCGACAATCGAGAAGCCGAGCTTCTTCCACAGCCGGACGGCGGCGGTATTGGTGCTCACGACGTAGTTGAACTGCATGGCGAGGTAGCCCTGGCGGCGCGCCTCGACCAGGCTGTGCTCGCCGAGCAGGCGCCCGACACCGGCGCCCTGCGCCGAGGGACTGACCATGTAGGACGCATTGGCCACGTGGTGGCCGCGGCCGACCTGGTTCGGCACCAGGCGGTACATGCCGAGCACGCGCGCACCGCTGGTCGCGACGAAGGCCGTCACCTCGGGGCCGAGCCAGTAGGCATGGCCTGCCTCGCGCGAGGTGGCGGTAGTGAACGGATAGGTTTCGCCGGCCGCGACGTGGGCACAGAAGATGCTCCACATCGCATCGAAATCTTGCTCGCCGGCGGGGCGGATCTGGATGTCTTTCACGGCTGTCAGGGACGCGTTACCGAACTTAAAGCGTTCTATTCTAGCCTTAAATTGTCATGGATTTCACAAATCGTGCGCGGCTTTTTGAGCGGTTATTTTGTCGCCTGCGTCGCGGCCTGCTGCGGCATCCTGAAGTCGGTGGCCGCCGGCCGCCCGGGCAGGTGCAGTGTCACCCGGGCGGACGGCGCCTCGGCCACCACGGCGCCGCGCCGCACCACCAGCTTGCGCGCCGCGCGCAGCCGGATCGCCTCGATCGTGGAGCCGGCGTCCAGCAGCACCAGGTCGGCCTTGCAGCCCGGCGCCAGCCCGTAGCCCTCGAGGCCGAGGATGCGCGCCGGGGTCTCGGTCACCGCCAGGAAGCACTGGTGCATCGCCTCCACCCCGGTCATCTGCGCCACGTGCAGTCCCATGTGCGCCACTTCCAGCATGTCGCCGGAACCCATGCCGTACCAGGGGTCGAGCACGCAGTCGTGGCCAAAGGCGACGTCGACGCCCGCCGCGAGCAGCTCCGGCACCCGGGTCATGCCGCGCCGCTTCGGGTAGGTGTCGTGGCGGCCCTGCAGGGTGATGTTGATGAGCGGGTTGGCGATTGCCGCGACACCGCTCTCCGCGATCAGGGGCAGCAGCTTGCTCACGTAATAATTGTCCATCGAGTGCATCGAGGTCAGGTGCGAGCCGGCCACCAGGCCCTGCATGCCGAGGCGCCGGGTCTCGGCGGCCAGGGTCTCGATGTGGCGCGACATCGGGTCGTCGGTCTCGTCGCAATGCATGTCCACGCGCCGGTCCTGCTGCGCCGCGTACTCGCACAGCAGGCGGATCGATTCCGCTCCGTCGGCCATGGTACGTTCGAAGTGCGGGATGCCGCCGACCACGTCGACCCCCATCGCAATGGCGCGTTTCAGGTTGTCGAAGGCGCCGGGGCTGCGCAGCAGGCCGTCCTGGGGAAAGGCGACCAGCTGCAGGTCGAGGTAGGGCGCGACCTGGCGGCGCACTTCCAGCAGCGCTTCGACAGCCAGCAGGCGGTCGTCGCAGATGTCGACGTGGGTGCGGATCGCCAGCAGCCCGCGCGCCACCGCCCAGTCGCAGTAGCGCAGGGCGCGCTCGATCAGCGCCTCCTGCGCCAGCTGGGGCTTGAGCTCGCCCCAGAGGCGGATCCCTTCCAGCAGCGTGCCGCTGCGGTTCACCCGCGGCATGCCGTAGCTGAGCGTCGAATCCATGTGGAAGTGCGCATCCACGAAGGGCGGGCTGACCAGGTCGCCGCAGGCGTCGATCTCGCGCGCCCCTTGCGCGGCCAGCCGCTTTTCCACGGCGGCGATGCGTTCGCCGTTGATGCCGATGTCGATGCCGCGGCTGCCGTCCGGCAGGCTGGCGTTGCGAATCACGAGATCCATGCGCGCTCCTCCTGTTGTCTCCCTGATTGTAACCATTTCCCGTCGGATCGGACGGTCAAGCAAAATCCGTAGACCTTGATAATGCTGCAACGCAAGATTTCCATACTTAAACTACAAAATAAGTTCTTTGCAACACCGGCCAATCATGGCTACACTAGTTATATTGCAGTGCGCCATAAAATGACTGACAAGGAAATCTCATGACTTCTCCCCGTGACCAGTTTTCCGCAGTAGGCAAGGCCCAGTTCGAAGCACAGTTCGATTTCTTCAATTCCATTGCCAGCCAGACCCTCGAAAGCGCCAGTCGCGTGGCTGCTCTCAACCTGGCGGTATCGCGCGACTCGGTGCAGCGTTCCATCGGCGCCACCCTCGCACTGGTGAACTCGCGCGATCCACGCGACGTCCTCAGCCTCGGCGGCCAGGCCGAGGAACAGTTCCGCAGCCTGTTCGCCTATGGCCGCGAGCTGCTCGGCATCGCTGCCGGGGTGCGCCCGTATCCCCTGCGTCCGCAGGCGCTGTCGGCGCCGCAGGCCATCGAGACCGTGGAAGTGATCGAGCGTAGCGTGGCCGACGCCACCGCGTCGGCTGCCGCCGCGCCGGTCGAAGCGGCCGCTGCCGCCGCATCCGTCGTCGAGGCTGCCGTGGAAGCCGCCCCCGCGGTGGAAGCGCATCCGGTGGCCGCCTTCGCTCCCGTGTCCGAACCGGTGGTGGTGGCCGAACCGGAAGCCGCGCCCGCGGCAAGCACTGAAGCGCTGGCCGCCGAGCCGGTCCCGGTCGCGGAACCGAAAGCCATCGCCAAGGCCGTCGGCAAGGGCGCCGCGCGCGCAGCTGCCGTCCCCCACCCCGCCGCGGCACCGGTGGCCGAACTCGCCACCGACGAAGGCACCGAAGCACCGAAGCTCGTCCCTGCTCCGGCCTCCAAACGCAAGAAATAAACTTGCAATACGGACGCGGCTGCGCCCGATTGGCAAAGCGACTACACTAGCGGGCTTCGGCCCGCTTTTGTTTTTTTGCGCGCCTAACAAAACCAACAGGGCAAGGCGCAGCGTCGCAGACAGTACGCTTGTACGGCAAGACGATGCAACGCAGCCGTGGGGATTTTGTTAGGCGCGGTGGAATCGGGCTGCACCAATCTGCAAGGAACAACATGAGTCTCGCAAGGCTGATCGGCGGCTTCGTCCGCCGGCATTGGCATGCCTATGTCTCGTCGGCCTTCATGCTGGCCGGCGTGGCCACCTGCACGGTTTTGATCCCGCGCAAGGTCGGCGCCCTGGTCGACGGCCTGGCGGCGCAAAGCCTCGACCAGGACGCGCTGCTGCTCGGACTGGCCCAGCTGCTCGGACTGGGCCTGGCCATCTACGTGCTGCGGGTCGGCTGGCGCATCCGCCTGTATTCGGCCGCCTACAACCTCGGCGTCGAGCTGCGCACGCGCCTGTATGCGCGCCTGGCCGCGCAGGGACCGGGCTTCTACCAGCGCCAGCGCACCGGCGACCTGATGGCCCTGGCCACCAACGACATCGACGCCATCGAGATGGCTGCCGGCGAGGCGATGCTGGCCGGCTTCGACGGCACCCTGACCCTGGTGATGGTGCTGGGCGTGATGACGCTCGGGGTCGACGCGCGCCTGGCGGCCATCGCCCTGCTGCCCTTCCCGCTGATGGCCTTCGCGTTCTGGCGCATTTCGCGCCAGGTGCACACGGCGGAAGCCGATGCGCTGAAGCGCTTTTCGGCGCTCAACGACCATGTGCAGGAATCGCTGTCCGGCGTGCGCACCCTGCGCGCCCTCGGCCTGGAAGGGCGCAGCGCCGCGCAATTCAGCGAACTGGCCGGCAAGGCGGCCGACGCCAGCCTCGACGCGCAGCGCTGGGAAGCGGCCTATGAACCGGCGGTCGGCCTGACCCTGACCGCGGCCACCGGCCTGACCCTGGGCCTGGGCGGCTACCTGGTCTGGAACGACGAGCTGACGGTGGGCGCGCTTACCAGCTTCTCGATGTACCTCGGCCAGCTGATCTGGCCGATGTTCGCGGCCGGCTGGGTACTGTCGCTGATCGAGCGCGGACGCGCCGGCCTGGCGCGCCTGCAGCCCCTGCTGGACGCGCCGCTCACGGTGGAAGACAGGGGCACCCTCGACCAGGTGGGGCGCGGTGCACTGGTGCTCGATGGCGTCAGTTTCACGTACGGGGAAGCCGAGCGCCCTGCCCTCGACGGGGTAGCGGTGCGGGTGGAGCCGGGCCAGACCTTGGGCCTGGTGGGCCCGACCGGCGCCGGCAAGTCGACCCTGCTGCGGGTGCTGCTGCGCCAGGCCACGCCGCAAAGCGGCACGGTCGCCTGGGCCGGCCATTCGCTGGCGGCCTACCGGCTCGATGCCCTGCGCGCGGCCATGAGCTGGGTGCCGCAGGAATCCTTCCTGTTCTCGGCCACGATCGCCGAGAACATCGCCCTCGCCCGCCCCGGCGCCTCGCGTGCCGAGGTCGAGGAAGCGGCGAAGATGGCCTCGATCCACGACGACATCCTGCGTTTCCCCCAGGGCTACGACACGCCGGTCGGCGAAAAGGGCATCACCCTGTCAGGCGGCCAGCGCCAGCGCGTCGCCATCGCGCGCGCCCTGCTGGCCGACAGTTCCCTGCTGCTGCTCGACGACGCCCTGTCGGCGGTGGACACCGGCACCGAGACCCGCATCCTCGAACATTTGAACGAACTGCGTGCGGCCCGGCCGGAACGCGCGGCGATCATCGCCAGCCACCGCTTGTCGAGCGTGGCGGGCGCCGACCGCATCGTGGTGCTGCGCGAGGGCCGTGTCACGGAGTCGGGCACCCACGACGAGCTGCTGCTTCTGAACGGCTGGTATGCCAGCCAGTGGCGTTACCAACAACTGGAGGCCAGCATCGATGCAGAGTGATACCAACGGGGTCCCCATGCGCGCGCAAACTGCGCAGGCAGCGGGCCTGCTGCGCCGCGCTGCCGAACCGGATCGCCGCCACCTTGTCCGGGCCACCTTCTGGCTGGTCATCGCCGCCGCCCTCGAAGTGCTCGGTCCCCTGCTCGGCAAGGCGCTGATCGACGACCACCTGCTCACCCGCAACCTGGACTGGACCCGCATGTCGCTGCTGCTCGGCGGCCTGGTGGTCACCGGCTGGGCCTCGTCCTGGATCCGCTACCTGCAGCTGATCCGCCTGTCCGGCCTGGCGATGCGCTCGGTGCGGCGCCTGCGCGAGTGGGTCTACGGCCACGTGCTGCGCCTGCCGATGGCCTTCTTCGACCGCGCCATCACCGGCCAATTGGTGAGCCGCGTGACCAACGACACCGAGGCGGTCAAGACCCTCTACATCCAGGTGCTGTTCGTGATGCTCGACTCGAGCATCGTGCTGGTCGGCACCATGATCGCGATGGCCTGGCTCGACTGGCGTTTGATGCTGGTGGTGCTGGCCCTGGTGCCGGCGGTGGTCGGCATCGTCTGGCTCTACCAGCGCCTGTCGGCGCCGGCCGTCACGCGCGCCCGCGCCCTGCGCAGCGACATCAACGGCCAGATGGCGGAATCGATCGGCGGCATGAGCGTGCTGCAGGCCAGCAACGCCCAGGGGCGCTTCGGCGAACGCTTCCTGCACACCAACCGGGCGCACCGCAAGGCGCGCCTGGCCGAACTGAAGGCCAATGCCTTCCTGCTGCGACCGGCGCTCGACCTGCTCAACGTGGTGCTGCTGACCATCGTGATCTACGGCTTCGGGCAGCGCCAGATGAACGCGGTGGAGGTGGGCGTGCTGTACGCCTTCATCAGCTATATCGCGCGGGTGGTCGAGCCACTGATCCAGATCACCATGCAGTTCAGCGGCCTGCAGCAAGCGGTGGTCGCCACCGCGCGCGTCTCCACCCTGCTCGACGAGACCGGAGCGGCCGAACATGCGCTTGGGCGCGTCGGCAACGAGGCAGCCTTCGACCCGAAGGCGCCGGCGGTGCGCGTGCGCGACGTGAACTTCGCCTACGTACCGGGCCAGCGCGTCCTGCACGAGCTGTCGCTCGACATCCCGCAGGGTGCTTTCTTCGGCATCGTCGGCCACACCGGCAGCGGCAAGTCGACCCTGCTCTCGCTGCTGCTGCGCTACTACACGGCGGACGAAGGCACGATCGAGATCGGCGGCCTGCCCCTCGGCTCGATCGGCAACGAGCGCTTCCGCAACGAGGTCGGCCTGGTGCCGCAGGATCCGTTCATCCTGGCCGCGACCGCGCGCGAGAACATCGACATGGGCCGCGGCCTGCCGATGGAGCGCATCGAGGGAGCGGCGCGCGCCGCCCATGCGCACGGCTTCATCGCGGCGCTGGAACAGGGCTACGAGACCCAGCTGGGCGAAGGCGGCTCGCGCCTGTCCTCGGGCCAGAAGCAGCTGCTGGCGATCGCACGCGCGCTGGCGGGCGAGCCGCGCATCCTGCTGCTGGACGAAGCCACCTCGCGCATCGACAGCGCCACCGAGCAGATCGTGCAGGAGGCACTGGAGGAGCTGCGCGGCAAGGTGACCATCATCGCGATCGCGCACCGGCTGTCGACCATCCGCGCCGCCGACCGCATCATCGTGCTGAACCATGGCCGCATCACCGAAGCCGGCTCGCACGAAGACCTGATGCGCATCGAGGGCGGCCTGTACCAGCGCCTCTACCTGCTGCAGCAGATCGCGCTGTAGGGGGGGGTGATCTGGTCCGGTGGACCAGATCACGGTCCGGTGGACCAGATCGCGCTTCGCCGACCGCGCGTCCAACCAGCACGAGCGCCGCCGTCATGCATGCCGGCGCTGAACGCCCTTTCGGCATAGCCGAACACCCTACATTCCGGGCAGGTTCTAGCGCGGCGCCGGCACCAGGCGCCGTGGGTCGCGGCGCCGGATCTCGTTCACGACCTGGTTCGCCAACCCGTCGAGCGCCGCGAAATGCACGCCCAGTCCCTGCTGCAGGGCCGCCGGCACGCTGTCCGCGCACCAGCCGAGCAGCATGCACAGTTCCAGGGTGCGCGGCGCCCCCGGACCGCAGTCGGCGCCCAGGCGGCACGCAAGCAGCGCGCCCCCGAACGGAACGCCGCGCGCGGTCGAATCCTGTTCGTCGCGCACCGGCACGCGTTCATGGAAGACCGGCGCCACCAGCGAGGCGATGACCTCCGGATTGCCCTGTTCGAAAGCCGCCAGCAGCATGCGCGCCCGGCCTTCCGGACCATCGGCGGCCAGGTAGTCGAACATGCTGCCCATCAGCGGATCGGTGGCCAGGTCGAGATGCCGCGCCGCCCCCAGCTCGCGCTCGGCGTCTTCCAGGCCCTCGGGGGTGAAATCGCAGCGGCGCTGCAGTTCCTCGGCGGCGGCACGGCGTGGCGCCGGCAGCGCCGGCAAGGTCTGTTCCAGCGCGCGGCGGCAGGTCTCGAGGACGTTCGTCGCATAGAAATAGGCGCCGCTGCCGGGCTTGCGCATCGCCTCATAGAAGAACACGCGCAAGTTCGGCGCATGCACGAATTTCGCGTGCATCTCACGCCATGTGCTGTCCGGCTGCGCGCCCCTGGCAGGGGGCCGTCCGGCCGGTGCCAGCGGCATCGGCGCCGGAACCCGGGCCGATGGCACCGGGGGCGCCGGAACGGGCGCGGCGGTGCCGGCCGGCCGCGGCCGGGGAATAGTCAGGACCACGAGGCCGGCAAGCAGGCTACTCAATGCAAGTCCGATGCCGATTTCACGGAAGCGCATCATCGGTAGCAACTCGCGCTGGCAACGTTGGTGTTGCCAGGATCATGTCAGGCACTGCCCGTCATGCCCGGCTCCAGTTGAGGCAGGCGGCCGGCACGCCCGCCCCGCTCACCAGCAGGGCGCCATGACGGTAGAACTGCCAGCGCCGCTCCTCGGGCACCGCGACCACCACCACCCCCATCGCGCGGTCGCTCCAGACCAGGCGCGCATCGAGGGCGTCGAGCGCCGCGAACACCTCGCGCGGCTTGGCGCCGGGCTCGAACACCACGGTCGCGAATTCGCTCTGGGCGGGCGGGAGCATGGCCCAGGCGCCGGCGCCGGAAGTGAAGGCGCCGAGCAGCACCATCGCCGCCGCACTGTTCATGCCGGGTCCACCGCGCTTGCTCCGCAGGCGCAAGCCGATGATGAGCGGTACGATGCCAAAGGCCACGGCCCAGATCAGGTCCCACATCAGGGGATTGCTGTCCAGGCGAACGCGGTGGATCCGCAACACCCAGTGGAAGACCCCGACGTCGACGAACTGCCAGACGGCAAAGCCGATCAGTACCGCCGACACCAGCGGCCAGCCCCATTCGCCCGCGCCGCGGCGATGCAGGCGCCACAGGCCGATCAGGCCCGCCAGGGCAATCGCGTACATCAAGGCGTGGAAATACCCATCCCACAGCACCTGGAAGCGCAGGTCGTCGGTCCCGGGCACCAGGCTGAGCAGGTGGTGCCACTGGAGGATCTGGTGCAGCAGGATGCCGTCAAAAAAACCGCCAAGTGCAAAACCGAGCACGGCGCCCCAACGGAACCACGGTGTCTTCCACATCGTTTTCCCCTCGCGTCGAAACAGATCGGGCCAGTATAGGCCCGTCCGCGCCGGCGCAAGTGCACCATTCGCAAAGGAACGATTCAGCCGCGCCGGCTCCACGCGATGCCGGCCGCCACCGACGCGAGCCCGGCCGCAAGGAAGCTGGCGGCCGATAGCAGGCTGGCGTCGCCGTGGAAACCGACCGCGTCCATCATGGCCATGCCCTTGGTTTGGATCATCACGTAGAACCCGAACAGGAACAGGCCCAGGAAGAGGCGCGGCGTACAGCTCAGTTGCCCGAACAGGGCGGCGCAGCCGGACAACGCCACCAGGCCGGCCACCAGTGCGAAGGCGCGCACCGGGTCTACCAGGCTCCAGCGCAGCGCGATGGTTCCCATGGACAGGAGACCGAGCAGCAGCACGGCTGCCCACTGGCGCAGGAAGCGGCCGCCGATCCCGCCCGGCACGGCGGCGCTCAGGCCGTCGCAGCCGGCACTGGTGTCGCGCGTGGTGCTCTCGCTGCACAGGATGCCCCAAAACACGAGCGCGCCGGCCAGCAGGCCAGGCAGGATCACGGCCGGCAGTACCAGGCCGCCCACGAAACAGGCCGCAATCGCCAGGATCGCGCTGGGCGCCGACATCAGCACCAGCCCGGTATCGGCCAGCACCTGTCCGCCAGGCCCCGGCAGGCCGGCGGCCAGCCGCATGAGCGGCGCCACGGCGCCCGCCAGCGGACGCAGCCAGCCGTTGAGCAGGGCCAGGGGCGAACGGCGCCGGCGCGCCTTGCCGGCCTTGACATGGTCCGGCGAAAAGCGGTGGAACAGCAACACGGCTGGCAGCAGCGGCAGCAGGGCCAGCACCGCGCACAGGAGGCGCTCGCGCACCATGGTCCCGCTCCACATCCACTGCGGCAGCGTGTGCGCAGGCAATGCTGCGTCGAAATGCATCATGCCGATGCCCAGGGCCTGCGTCCCGGCCTGGACCCGCAGGGCGTCGATGGCATGGGCCAGGCCGGTGAAGTCGAGCCGGGCCAGTGAGGACACCGCGGTGCCCTCCTCCACCACCGCGCCGAGCGACATCATGCCAACCCATACGACGAAATACAGCAGGTCGCCGGCCTTGCCCATGAGCGGGCTCCAGCTGTCGCACAGGACGGCGCAACTGGCGCAGAAGAAGGCCATCGGCAGCAGCAGCAAGCCATAGGTCTGCAGGTAGACCAGGAGCTGCACCGGGCCCTCGCCGCGCAGCAGGTGGCATACCAGGGTGGTCAGCATGAAGGCGCCGAGCAGCAGTACCAGCCAGCCGACTGCGCCCAGCCAACGGCTGGCTACCAGCAGCGCATCGCTGGCCTGTGTTGCGCCGATCACGCCGCCGATCCCGCTGCGCAGGTCTTCGCCGGTGCGTCCGCGCGCCAGGTAGAAGCCGGCAAGGCTGAACAGCAGGCTGCCCATGGCGGCACTGCCCAGCGCCAGCGCGGAGCTGGTATACAGCACGCGCGCATCGTTCACCACCAGCAGGGTGCGGCCGGTCCGGATATCGCTGATCATCGCCCAGGTGACCGCCACCACGGCCAGCACCGCCACCAGGGTCGACAGGCGGCGCAGGCGCAGGCGTATTTCGTTGGCTGCCAGCAGAAACAGCGGATGCGGGTTCATGCCGCCTCCGCCTGCAACGCATAGCGCTGCGCCATCAGGGCTTCTTCCAGGCTCGGTTCGGCATCCACCGCCCCCGGGCAGGGCAGCTCGGGGTGGGCAATGCGCAGCAGCATGCGGCCTTCCTGGCGCTGGGCCTGCAGCACGTGCACGCGCTCGCGCAGCGCCGCGTAGTCCGCCTCCGGCACGCTGGCGGCCCAGACCTGCCCGCGGGCACGCCGCAGCACCGCGTCCGGCGTCTCGTGCGCCACCAGCCGTCCGAAACGCATGATCGCCAGCTCGGTCGCGATGCTCTCCACGTCCGATACGATATGGGTCGACAGGAGCACCAGCTTGCCGAAGCCCAGTTCCGAGAGCAGGTTGCGAAAGCGCAGCCGCTCTTCCGGGTCGAGCCCGGCCGTGGGCTCGTCGACCACCAGGATGTCCGGGTCGTTCAGCAGGGCCTGGGCGATGCCGAGCCGGCGCTTCATGCCGCCCGAGAACGAGGCTGCGGGCCTATGCGCCTGGTCGTGCAGGTTGACCAGTTCGAGCAGGCGGCGGATGCGGGCGTGGTCGCGCACACCCTTGAGGGCCGCGAAGTACTGCATGAATTCGAGCGCGCTCAGGTTCGGGTAGACGCCGAAATCCTGGGGCAGGTAGCCGAGGCGGCGGCGGATCGCGTCCGGCTTCTTTACGATGTCGGCGCCGTCGAACAGGATCTGGCCGGCGCTGGGACGCATCAGGGTGGCGATCATCCCCATCAGGGTCGATTTGCCGGCGCCGTTGTGGCCGATCAGGCCGACCACGCCTTGGCCGAGGGACAGCGAGACCTCCTCCACCGCCTTCACCGCTTTCACGCCCTTCGCGTCCCTGCCGAAATGTTTGCTTACCGCGCGCAGTTCCAGCATGTTTTCCCCCTTCGAATTGTTGTTGCGTTCGACTATAGGAAAGGCATGCGGCCGGCTCCAGCCATTTGCGACAAGCGGTCGAAAACAGGGGGTGAATGCCAAATGCGAATTCGTCTTATTTGCTACACATATGTGTCATTTTTGTGACAATTGAACAGAAATCGAATTTCCTGTTTGTAACAGGAATATAATGATTTAACGCAAACACATGTGCTGCCGGTGTTCCGAGACCTCTCCATGTTCCCTTCCCTAGCCCGCGCACTGGCGCGCTCACCGGCGCGCTCATGCAGCTTCGTGTTCGCCGCGGCCTTGTGCCTGGCCTCGTCCGCCGCTACCGGCGCCGAAGTGGACAAGTCGGCGCCGCTCGCGCAGCGGCTGGCGGAGATCCGAGAGCTCAACAAGTACGTGCCCGAGCGCGCCATGCCGCTGCTGCTCGCGATCGAGCAGGAAGGCCGTGCGGCACCGCTGGAGCAGCGTGCCGAATTCCTCAACCAGCTCGCCAATGGCTACGACCTCCTCGGCAAGCTCGACGCTGCCAACGCCGCCGCCGACGAGCTGGTGGCGCTTGGCCGCACGCACAACAACACGGTGGCCCTGGCCAAGGGTTTGTTGCGCAAGGGCTACATGGCCTACCGCCGCTCGCAGCTGGCGGAGTCCCACCGTCTCATCTGGGAAGCCGAACGGCTCGCCTACACCACCGATGACATCGACCTGAAGGTGCGTGCGACCATTTCCTCGGGCGAGTCTTTTGCCGAGGAAGGCAACTTCCCGAAGGCGCTCGAGCGCCTGCAGGCCGCGGTGGCGCTGGCGCGCAGGCACAGCGACCCGACCCAGATCGTCATGTCGCTCAATGCCCTGATCGGCCTGTACTCGCAAATGCGCGAGTACGACAAGGGGTTCGAAGCATTGGCCGAAGCCCTGGAAGCTGTAGAAAAGGCGCATTCGCCGGGCCGCATGTCGACCCTGAAGCATGCCGAGTACGGCCTGGCTGTCGACACCGGCCAGTACCGGCGCGGCCTGAAGGCGCTGCAGGAAAGCCTCGCGATCGAACGCAGCATCGGCGCCGACTCGATGGCGGCCTATACGCTGGTGAACCTGTCGGACTGCTACCTGAAGCTGCGCGACTACCGCAATGCCGCGCGCTACGCCGAGGAGACCATCACCGTGGCGCGCGCACTGAACGACGCCGGGCTCGAGGCCACTGCGCGCCTGAACCTGGGCCAGGCCTATCTCGCCCTCGGCCGCCTCGCGGACGGCAAGCGCCATATCGAAGCCGGCATGACTGCTTATGAGAACCTCGGCGACCAGCCCGAGCTGCAGGCGGTGCTGGTGGAATACGGCCAGGCGCTCGAACGCGCCGGCGACCTGCCGGGCGCCCTGCGCGCCTACCACCGCGAACGCAAGATCTCGAACGAGCTGTTCGAAAAGCGCCGCCAGCGCGCCGTGCTCGACCTGCAGGAGAAATACGAGACCGACAAGAAGCAGCGCCAGATCGAACTGCTGCGCAGCGAGAACGAAGTCAACCGCCTGCAGCAGCGCGTGATGTGGCTGCTGGCGGCCGTGTTCGCCCTGGCCTCGGTCGTGGTCGGCCTGCTCTACCGCAAGGTGCGCCAGGCCAACGCCAAGCTCCACGAGAAGAACAAGGAACTCAAGCAGCAGAGCGTACGCGACCCGCTGACCGGGCTGTACAACCGCCGCCACTTCCTGGACTACATGCGCAGCATGCCACAACCGAACCCGCAGGCCGCCGCCAGCGAGCACTGCGGCGCACTCTTCCTGCTGGACGTCGACCACTTCAAGCACATCAACGATACCTGGGGCCACGCGGCCGGCGATGCGGTGCTGACGGCGATTTCCAACAGCCTGCGCGAGATCCTGCGCGAGACCGACATGATCGTGCGTTGGGGCGGCGAAGAGTTCCTGGCCTTCCTGCCCGCGATCCCGCGCGCGGGGCTGGACGAAGTGGCGCAGCGCATCCTGGCCGGCATCTCGGCGGTGAAGATCGCGCACGGCGGCCAGACCCTCCATGCGAACGTGTCGATCGGCTTCGCACCCTTCCCGCTGTGCTGCGGCGGGCTGGTACTGCCATGGGAACGCGCGGTCAACCTGGTGGACATGGCGCTCTACCTGGCGAAGTCGCACGGGCGCAACCGCGCCTATGGGGTGCAGGGCTTCGGCGACCCGTCGCAGGTGTGCGTGGAAGAGATCGAGCAGAACCTCGAGCAGGCCTGGCGCGCGGGGCAGGTCAGGATGTCGATGGTGGCGGGGAGCCAGCCGGAGTTACGCGCGAGCGCGTGATGTTTTGTAGGCATGGTCCGGTCCGGTGGACGGGAGTACGCTCTGTCGACCGCACGTTCAATTCAAGTATGCACCACTGCAATTATTCCCCGATCTGGGCGTCTTGAATATGCAATTCTGCAATAATTCCCCAGGCTGAACGCGAGCCGGGAGGGCCGGCCACCCTACGGCCGGCACAACATCCACCGGGCCGAGTCAATCCACCACTTCCTGGATCTTCTCGCCGACGTCTTCCACCTTCCTGCCGACTTCCTCGGTGGCCCGCTTCAGGCCGCCCTTGGCATCCCGGGTGGCGTCCTCGACCTTGTCGCGCGCTTCGTCGGCGGCGCGGTCGACCTTGGCCAGTTCCTGGTCCACCTGGCGCGAAACCTTTGCGCCGGCGTCGTCCAGCGCCTTGCCGGCACGCTGCGCCGGTCCCATCGCTTCTTCGTCACGGCTGCAGCCTGCCAGCGCGGCAAGCAGCAGCAGCGTGCCCAACATGCTCGTTTTCATGTTCGACTCCACCTGTCTGCTTGCCGGTCAGCATACACCCGCGCCGGAAAATGCGGCTGACGCTTGGCGTGGCTGGCGCCTCCCCCGGGGCGCATGCTCACTCGTTGCGCGTGGGATCGGCCAGCGGATGCTCGCGCTCGTCGATGATCTCCTGCCGGAGGGCGCGCGTCCGGTCATCCTCGCCCCAGCGCCTGGTGAACGTGGCCAGCCTGGCCAGCGCCTTGTCGTAGGCGCGTGCACGCCGCAGTTTCTTGATCGCGCCGCTGGCGTCCTCCCAGGCCTTGGCGCGCTGTTCGGCGCGCGTGCAGTCTGCGGCCGCCTTGTTCAGCGACTGCTGCACCTGGCGCAGCTGCTCGGGCGTGGCGCGGGTATTGCGCAGGGCGATCAGCTCGTCCTGCGCTTCCCTTGCCTTGCACTCGACGGCCAGCGCCACCGCACGCTCCATGCGCCGCTCGATGCGGCTGCCCTCGGGACGCACCGTCATCCAGATCAGCCATAGCACCACCAGCGCGGCGATCCACCAGCGCAGCCCGAGCGGCGCCCGCCGCGGTGGCGGCGCCGGCGCCGGGCCTGCTGCAGCGCGGCCGACGCCGGGTGGCGGCGGAATGCCGCGTCCCGGCTGCGGCTGTGCTTGCGGCTGGCCCTGCCGTTGGCCTTGCGGCTGCGCTTGCGTCCCTGTAGTCGGGTGCGGGGGCGGCGGCGTGAACGGCGCCGGCGTCGGCGCCGGCGTCGGCGCGGGCGTGGGCGTGGGCGGAGCCGGTGCCGCCTCGAATGGCGCGGCTGCGGCTGCGGCTGCCGGCGCCGGCGCGGCGCGTGGCGGTTCCGCCGGCGGTTTCACCAGTACCGGCGGCGCACGATCCGGCGCCGGCCGGACGGCCTGCTGGGGCGTGCCGCACCAGGGACAGAAGTTCACCCGCCTCGGCATCAGGCGCCCGCAGTGCGGGCCGATGCAGCGGTAGACCGCGTCGTCTTGCACCATGCCGTCCTTCATTCGGGATCGGGAATACCGTCACCGGCACTGCCCGGGACATCGTCCGGGTCGGGAATCGCGTCAAGCAGCACAGCCGCCAGTTCCGGCAGCGCGCCCACCGTGCTCCACTTGTCCAGCCTGGGGTTCCAGGCCATGTTCCAGGCGCGCGTCGACCCGTCGATCTCGCCGCGCGCGGCCTGGCCCGCGATGTCATCGATCGTGTACGGACCACGCTGGGCGCCCTGCACGAACAGCTTGAAGCGTGGCCCGTCCGCCTGCCCGGCGACATGCACGGCCGGCGCAGCCTTGGCCAGGTCCGGCGATGCCGCAGCCCGCCCCTGCAGCACTGCCGCCGCATGGGCATCGCTGTGCAGGTATTGCGGCAGGATCACGCGCTTGTCCACCGGCCGCTCGACTTCCCAGCTGTAGGCATCGCTGGCGGAATCCGGCACCGCTTCGGTCCATCCCTGGATGCTGCTGAGTGCGGTCTCGATCTGGATCGGCGCCAACGTGGGGTCGAGCGCGGCGGCGCGGCGGATCCACCCGTCGTACAGGCGCCGCGCGGTGATGTTCGGCAGCGAGGGCGACGGCAACTGGGCGCCGGTCTCGTCCACCTCCAAACGCGGCTCGTACACGCGCAGCTGGTAGTAGCGCATCAGGGCCGCCAGCAGCACCAGCTGGTGCGGCCCCACGTTCGCCAGGCGGTGGCGCACCGCGCCGATCACCCCGTCGCGGTAGTACGGCGGCAGGCCGTTGGAGCGGATCGCGTATTCGTTGCCGATCTGGAGCCACTCGCCCGACCCCGGCTCGACCTCGAACAGGTATTGGCCGCGCGGCTGGAAGCTGGCCTCGCGGTCGCCCAGGTCGGCCTTGCGGCGGATGACGCCGAGCGCGATCGCCTGCAGGAACCATTCATAGTCGTCGGCCAGGCGGTTCAGTTCATCCATCGAAGGCGACAGCGGATGGCGGAAGCGCGTGGCGTCGAAATGCAGGTGGGTCGGGATCTTCGGGTTCTCGATCTGGTACGAGGCGCGCCAGGTCGGCAGGCCGCGCAGCACCGTCATCGGATAGCCCGAGAGCTCGATGTAGCACACCGCCTTGCCGGAAATACCCGTGTTGACGACCGACAGCAGGTCGCCGTGGAAGTACCCGGTGGGCACGGCGGCGCGCAGCTCCGCCTCCATCTTGCGCCAGGCGCTCACGTCGCCGACGCCGATGAAGCACTTGAACTGGTCGGCATTCGGCGTGAACTCGGCCGAGAAGCGCGCGTTCACCCACGGCATGGCGCTGCGGATCCACTCGGCGAACACGCGCTGGCGCTCCTGCGGGCTCATGGCGGACAAGCGTTCCAGCAGCGGATCGACCGGTTCCGGCTGCTCCAGCTCCTGGGTGGACAGCTGCAACTGGGCGCGGCGGAACAGCTTGAGCAGCAGGTCGGCGCGCAGGCGCTCGTCGCCCAGCTGCGGGAACAGGCGCGCGGAGCCGCCGAATTCCAGCAGCACTTCCTCGCTCCAGCTACTGACGTCGCCTGTAAGGCGCACCGGTGGCGGCAGCGTGTCGCCGGCGAGCTTGATGTAGGTGGCGTGTTCCTGGCGTGCGTCGGCACGCAGCTGGCTGATGCGCTGGTCGGCGGCCGCCAGCATGGCCGCCACCATCCGCCGGCCTTCCTGGAATTCGCCGGCGACCCCGGTCCACTGGGCATTCCCGTACTCGTCGGGCGCCTGCGGCTCGCCCAGCCAAGCCGACATATTGCGCATCACCTCGATCGATTGGCCTGCCGCGACCGCCAGCAGGTGGAAGCGCAGGTAGTCGGCGATGTCGCGCTTGAGGTGGTTCATCACCTCGCGCGCCTGTGGCTCCTTGCCGAACAGGCGGCCGGCGGCCTGCGACAGGTTGTTCAGCGATTCTTCCACCTGGCGCGTGCGCAGCGCGTCGCGGATGTCGCGGTAGCGCCGGCCGTTGCGCTCGGCATTCGCGATGTCGCGCTGGGACAGGCGCGCCTTGACTTGCTCCAGCAGCGACAGCACGAATTCCAGGCCACCCTGCTTGCGGTCGTCCAGCAGGGCATACAGGCGGTCGCGCACGCGGGTCTTCTGGCGGGCAGTGACCTCGCCCGTGTGGCGCTTGATGCGGTCTTCGCTGGTCTCGGCGGTGGCGCCGGCCTCGCGGATGGCGTCGCGTTCCAGCTGCGGCAGCAGTTCGGCCACCTTCTCGCGCCACTGCTTGATGTCGTAGGACGCCATGATGCGGTCGACCTCGAGCTGCACCTTGCTCTCGACGCGTTCGAGCAGCAGGCGTCCGTCCTTGTCGAGCAGGAGCGTGCCGGTGAGCGCATATTCCGGGAAAGGCGTCACGTCCACGGTGCCCTTGCGGAAATCCGGGAAGATGTCGAAGGGGCGCTCGGCCATGTCCATCTGCTCGCGCATGAAGCTGTCGCGCTCCGCATCGCCGGCGCGCCGCGCATTCCCGGCGCTGCCGTCCGAACCAACGATGCCGAAAAAGGCCTTCACCATCAGCCCGGCCAGCTCGTAGGCGCGGATGTCGTCGCGCAGGCTCTGCTGGGTGTCGAGCACGGCCTGCCCGAAGGCGGAGTAGGCCTTGGAATAGGACAGGCGCATGTCGCCGAAGCGCTGCTCGGGCACGCGCGGGTTATAGGGGCCGAGCTTGTGCTGCTGCTGGTTGACCGCCACCGAGCGCTTGCGGTTGGCGAAATCGGCCGAGGCGAAGTCTTCGAACAGGGTGTCGGCCACCATCTGGTAGACGTCCTTGACGTCGAGCGTGGCCTTGTTGGCGAGGTTGGCGGTGTCGACGAAGTACACGTCGTCGAAAGGCGCACCACGGCCCACGATACTGTCCGGGTCCATCCAGTGGACCTGCGCGTTCATGTCGCGCATCGCCGTCTCCAGTTCCATCAGGGTGGCGTAGGCATTGGCCTCGGTGCGTTCCTTGTTGGCCTTGGCGAAGCCGCCGGGCATCAGGAGCACCAGGTCGACCTGGCTGTCCGACACCTCCTGGCGGGCGATGGCCTTCGACAGCCAGCCCAGGTCCAGCACGCTGCCGGCGCCGGTGCCGCCGGCGCAGGAAGCGATGACGACGATGCGGAACTTCGAGGTGTCGACCTGCAGGCCGAGGCGCTGGTAGTTCTCCTTGCGCTCGATGCCGGCATTGCTGCCGAGGGAATTCAGCGCGCCCTTGATGCGCCCCCGCAGCTTGGGATACTTGTCGTAGAGGTAGAGCCGAGCCAGGGCGCGGATCTGGCCCGCCCCTTTCGAGGGATCGATGCCGAGCGAACGCAGCTTTTTGGGACGCAGCGGCATCCAGCTTTCGATCAGGGGAAAGCGCGCCAGGCTGTCGTCGGACTCGTGATACTGCGGCAGGTCGAGCGGCTCGACCAAACGCTCCTCGTCGGTCAGCTTCACCAGTTCGAACCAGGGATCGGTGCGCTGCGACTTGCCCTCGTCGATGACCGCGTTGTTGTCGAGGTCGAAGTGCAGGAAGCGCGCCACCGGGAAGTCGGCGATCGACTCGACCCGGGTCGGATTGTGCCGGTTCCAGACCGCCGACAGGATGCGGCGCCGGATGCGCATCATCACTTCCATGCCGGTGCCGCCGGCGCCGATGAACAGCGTCGGGCGCAGGTCGACCTTGAGCTCGGCCTTGGCGTTCAGTGCTGCTGGGTTGGGGAAATCTGCCATGTCAGTCTTTCGGATACGTAGTGATGCGTTACCTGCGGCCGATGAACAGGGCCGCGACCAGCGCCACGAGGCCCACGGCCACCAGGGGACCGGTGACCGCGAAGGTCAGGAACTTGCTGGCGTTGATGATGGCCAGGACCGCGGCGGCCGAGAGAAAAGCCAGGCCGACGAACAGCAGCCAGCCGGCGCTGCCTGCCGACGAGGGCGCGACGCGCCGCACCACCAGGTGGTGCACGTAGGCGTTGCGCACGAAGAAGTACACCACCAGCAGGATCACGAACACCGCCGCGCCGATGGCCAGGTCGCGCGTCGAGGTGTCGGTGGCCGGCACCGGCGCGGTTGTCGTTCCGGGCACGACCTCGACCGGACGGCCGGCAGTTTCCGGCTGGGTCTGCGGCAGCGTGTCCTGGGGCGAGGCCGATTCCTCGGGCAGCTTGAAGCCGGGATCGGCTGGCGATGGTGCGCTGGGTGCTTGGGTGCCTTGCATGGTGAATCCTTTCTTCTTCTTTATTGTTAGTAACGATGGTTTCAGCGGCCGAGCCGGACCTGCGCTCCCTCACGCAGGTCGACCAGCTGGTGACCGAACAGGGTGGTTTTCAGCATCGCCACCTGGGCGCCGGCCTTGTCGTAAATCGGTTGCGTGGTGCCGGGACGGGCGCGCATGGTGCGCAGCTCGTCCTCGACGGTGACCTGGGCCACGCGCGGCCTGCCGTAGGCCCAGGCAGCCGCTCCGGCGGCGGCGAGCAAGGCTGCTGCCAGACCGCCGAGCGCCGCCAGCGGTCCCATGCCATAGTGCACCCGCACTTCGAGCGGCAGCACGGCGTTCGAGGCCTGCACGGTCGCGGGCGGCGTGAAGATGTCGGGCAAGGGGTCGCCCGGAAACAGCGCGGCCATGCGCTCGCGGAAAGCCTGCGACAGCGCCAGGCGCTGGTTTGCCAGGTGCAGCTCGATCCGGCCCGGCAGCACATAGGCCGAGCCGGCCGACTTGAGCGCCTCCATCGACCACTTGTCGGGCAGCTGGGCCACCGGCAGCTGCATCGTCGAGGCGAGCGGCAGGGGCTTGCCCGGCGCCAGGTTCTCCACCCGGCTGCTGCCCAGCGCGATCGGGTGGTCTTCGCCGGCCAGCATCGAACGCGCGCCGAGGGTGGCCGAGACGATGGTGTAGGGGTACATCGCGTTCTCGAGGTTCCAACGCACACTGGCCCTGGGGGTGCGCGCGTCCGGATCGACGTCGGCGCGCAGGGCGCCGCCCGGCGCCTGCGAGAAGGACACGCCCGGCGCGTCTTCCACCTGGGCCGGCACCAGGCGCACGGTGTCCCGGTCGAGGGGCTTCAGGCGCGCCGGCTGCTCGGTGATCACGCGGCCGATGCGGCCCGAGGCCAGCAGGCCGTCGAGCGCACGGCTGCCTTCCTTGCCGACCGCGAAGGCATACACCATCAGCCCGTTCGCCTGGTAATGCTTGCCCGCTACCTGCATGCGCAGCGGGAAGGCCACTACCTTGTCGATGGCCTGCCCCCGGTGGATCAATTCATAGAACTCGCGGTTGCGCGCGGCCGTGGCCTGGTCGTTGTTCGGGCTGTTGCGGTTGTTGGTGACCAGCCAGACGATGCCCGGCTTGCCTTTCAATACCGTCGTGATGGCCGCCTGCACCGCTTCGCCGAGGTCGGTGTCGGCCAGTGCGCTGCTGTTCGGCTTGCGTGCGGTGTCGAGCTTGGCCAGTGCGCCGCCCACGCGGCTGCTCACGGTCTTCTCGTCTGCCTTGATCGACAGCAGCGCCCTGGGCGAGGGCGCGCCGGGCAGCGACTGGTTGAAGGCGGCCAGCACCAGCGCATCGCCCGGCTGCACGACGGCGCCGGCCAGCGCGCCGACGAGCGGCTTGAACTGGCTCTTCGGATCGCTGTAGAAGGGCTCCATCCAGCCCGAGTTCTGCACCAGAAGGACGTGCGGCGTCGCCCATGCGCCCGTCATGGCGAGCAGTGCCGCCAGCGCGGCCAGGGTGTGCCGCATGGTTTGCCAAATAAGCGCCCTCATGCCGGCTCTTCCAGGCGCCAGCCGCGCATCGCATTCCAGTCCGGATGGTGCAGCCACAGGCAGCCGTCGTAGACGAAGGGCACGCACTCCAGCGGGCGGGACAGGCGCACCACCTCGTCGAGGATCACGTTGCGCCGGCCAATCCATTCGACCGTGGTGCGCGCAATCGTGCGCGCGTCGAGCGCATCCTCGGCGCGGCCGGTCACCTTGTGCAGGCGCAGCACCAGGCCGCTCGGCTGGCTGCGGTTGTTGTTGAAGGCGCGCAGCAGGGGCAGTACCAGGGTCTCGTCCTGGTTCAGGTCTTCCACGTGCTCTTCCGACCAGGGCTCGTCGACCACCGGATGACCGCGCCGGAACAGGAAATTGGCGAAGCCCAGGCGCGCACCGTCGATCGGCGCCGTCTCCGGCCGCTCGCTGCCGAGTTCGAGGAAGGAATAGCCCTGCCCGTCATGGCCGATGTGCCACAGGCGGCCATCGCGGCTCTGGGTCGGTCCGCCGAAGCCAAGGCGCGGCTGCCAGCCCGGCGGCCAGGGCGTGAACAGCGGCGGCTCGCCCGGACGCCAGGCCAGCTGCCCCTGCTCGTGCAGCCAGAACAGGCGGCCGTCGTAGCCGATCGGACGCGACCAACCGGCGTCCGGAACATCGGGACAGGCGAATTCCTCCACCGCGTCGGCGTCGACACGCGCGCTCCACAGGCGAACCATGCCCTCCGGCGCCACCAGGCAGGCAATGTGGCGGCGCATGGCGCCCGGCGCGGCGACGAGCGGCGCCTGCAGTACGGGTTCAAGGCGGTAGGTTTCGCTGACGGGATTGATCCACAGGCGCTGCAGCCCCCCGTTGGTCGGCACGATGGCGACCTCGCCGCGGCGCGGCTCGAGCACCGGCAGCCATGCATGGCTCGACGCCGTAAAGGCCAGGCCGGCTGCGCCCTCGTCCGGCGTCATCACGTGCCACAGGCCGGCCACCGGGTCCCAGTACTGCAGTACGCCGCGGGTGTGCGCCAGCGCCAGCAGGCGCTGTTCCGGAAAGCCGTAGTGGGCGGCGGCGAACATGCAATAGGCGTTGGGCGGCGCCGGCATGGTCAGGTCGCAGCGCCCGGGATGCGGTGCGGCCGGACGTTCCTCCAGGCTGTCGCCGAGCGGCAAGGAAGTGACCGGCAAGCCATGTGGCACATGGCGCGGCAACATGGCGTCGGCGCCCGGGCCCCACCAGCCGGACTGGCGCGAGGGCGTGCCGGGGAGGCGCTGCAATGGTTTGCCGCAGGTGGGACAAAAAGCAAACCCTTCGGGGTAGATGGGTGCGCAGCCGCAGCTGGCCGGCAGCGAGGCGCCGAGCAGGCGGGCAATATCGGGCAGACGCGCAGGCAGGCGGCCGGGCGCATGGGCCTGCCACTCGATGCGGCCCAGCCCTTCGCTGGCCAGCAACGCGAACTGTCCGTGCTCGTCCTCCTGCCAGACACTGGCAGGGGTTTCCCATCGGTATGCCATTCTCGCCTTTTCACCTAAATAATTGATCGACATCTAGCCTGTGAAGGCCGTTGTTGTTGCTCAAATCATAGCGCCGGGCACTGCCGCGCGGCGCGCCGTACACGGGGTAGCATGTCCTGACACCTGAAGCATCAATAGATGAGCCAAAAACGGGCTGAAGCGGGGAACTTTTGTTCAACGTACGTATAATGGCGGCGATTCCGCTTCTATTTCCCTCCAACATGCATACCCCAGTTTCGCCAGACCTCCCCCTGCAGGACGCGCTTCCCGCGCACGCCGTCGATGCCGCCACCGCGCACCTGCGTGACATCCTGGCGATCGCGCTCGAACATGGCCCCGGGCAGCGGGCGCTGGTCGTGTACGACGAACGCACGCCCCTGTCGCGCGCACTGGGCGAGGGCTACCGCCGCAACCTGCCGGACGCGAGCTTCATCGACTTCGACAGCGCCACGCCCGAGGCGGTGCTGGCCGCCTTCCGCGCGATGGCCCCGAAGGACCTGGTGGTGCTGGTGCAATCGACCAACTTCCGGCTCGACGGCTTCCGCATCCGGGTCGAACTGTTCAAGCTGGGGCTGAAGGTGATCGAGCACGTGCACCTGTCGCGCATGCCGGGCCCGCAGTCCGAACACTACATCGAAGCGCTGGCCTACGATCCGGCCTACTTCCGCGGGACCGGACGTGCGCTCAGGGCGCGCATCGACGTCGCGCCGCATGCGCGCGTGGTCGGCGGCGGCGAGACCCTGCATTTCGGTTCGCCCTTCGAGCCGGCCAAGCTGAACGTGGGCGACTATAGCGAGATGCACAACGTCGGCGGCCAGTTCCCGATCGGCGAAGTGTTCACCGAAGCGCTCGACCTGGAGGCGGTGCACGGCCGGGTGCAGGTGCATGTCTTCGGCGATACCAATTACCGCTCGAACCGCCCGGAGGTGCCGGTGACCCTCATCGTCGAGCGTGGCCGCGTGGTGGGCACCGAGAACGCCACCCCGGCCTTCCAGGAAGTGCTGGACAACATCACCCGGGACGAAGGCGAAGTCTGGGTGCGCGAGCTGGGCTTCGGCCTGAACCGCGCCTTCACGCGCGAGCGGCGCGTGGACGACATCGGCACCTACGAGCGCATGTGCGGCATCCACCTGTCGCTCGGCGCCAAGCACGGCGTGTATCCGAAGCCGGGCTTCAAGCGCAAGGACGCGCGCTATCACATCGACGTGTTCGCTGTGACGGATGCCGTCTACCTGGGCGAAGAACGTGTTTATGCGGACGGGCAGTGGATTTGTAACAGCTGAGCGCAGCCCCTTTTTCAGGTGTTACCATGCCCGGATAACAATTTTCGTGGAGCGATCCATGGCAGGCAGCAGGCAGACTTGCGTCGACGAGATCCAGGCGATCGGCGCCGTCCCGAAGATCCTCGAAACCGTGGCCGCCATGACCGGCCTGCGCTTCGTGTGCATCGCCCACGTCACCCAGGATTCCTGGACCGCCTGTGCAGTGCTGGACAAACTCGAATTCGGCCTCGAGCCGGGTGATCCGCTCGACGTCACGACCACGCTGTGCGAGGAAGTGCGCGCGACCTCCGCCGCCGTGATCATCGACCATGTGCGCGAGAGCGCGCAATACTGCGATCACCATACCCCGCGTATCTACGGCTTCCAGAGTTACTTCTCGATCCCGGTCTTCCGTCCGGACGGCCAGTATTTCGGCACCCTGTGCGGCCTCGACCCTGAGCCGAAACGGCTCACCGATGCCGTCACCGTGTCGACGCTGCAGCTGTTTGCCGAACTGATCGCCAAGCAACTGGAGAGCGAGCACTCTTTAGGGGAAGCACGCGCCGCCCTGCTCGACGAGCGCGAAACGGCCGAACTGCGGGAACAGTTCATCGCCGTGCTTGGGCACGACCTGCGCACCCCGCTCGGCTCGGTCCTGTCGGGCACCGAGATCCTGCTGCTCAAGCACCAGGACCCGTCCACCCGCCAGGTGGTCGAACGCATCCGGCGCAGCACCCGGCGCATGGCGGCACTGGTGGAGGACGTGGTCGACTTCACGCGCGGCCGCATGGGCGGCGGCATCGCGCTCGACCTGAGGCTGGTACGCGGCGTCGACCTGCGCCTGTACGACGTGGTGGACGAGCTGTCCGGCCTGTATCCCGACCGCGTGATCGATACTGCGATCCAGCCCGGCATGTCGCTGCACTGCGACCCGGAGCGCCTGGCGCAGCTGCTGTCCAACCTGCTGAAGAACGCCCTGGTGCACGGCAGCGAGCACCATCCCGTGTTCGCCGTCGCCCATGTGCGCGAGGGCCGGTTCACGCTGCGCGTCACCAACGGCGGGCCCGACCTGAGCCCGGCCGTCATCGCCCAGTTGCTGAAACCCTACTGGCGCGCGGCCTCGCGTGCCGGCAGCGAAGGCCTGGGACTGGGCCTGTACATCGTCGACCAGATCGCGCGCGGGCATGGCGGGACGATCGAAGTGGGGTCGAGTGCCGGTTCCACCTCGTTTACCTTCACGATGGCGGCGGAAGCGCAGGCTTGAGTCCGTTTTAGGCGGAAAGCTCCGGTTGTCGCAGGGGGCAGGTGCCCAGCGGTTCGGCCAGGCGTCGTGCCAGGTCCGCCCGCAACGCCGCCAGGCCAGCGATGCGCGCGTCGATGTCCGCCAGCTTGCGCTCCAGCGCGGCGCGCAGTTCGGCGCCGGAGATGGCCGGATCGCTCAACAAGGGCATGCCCGCCTCGATCTCGGCCAGCGTGAAGCCGAGCGACTGGGCGGTGCGCAGGTAGCACAGCCATTCGACAGCTTCCGGCGGATAGTCGCGATAACCGTTGCCGCGCCGGCGCGCCGTCAACAGGCCACGTGCCTCGTAGAAGCGGAGCGCGTCGCGGCTCAGGCCGGTGGCTGCGGCCAGTTCTCCAATTTGCATGGGTCATTCCCGAAAAATTGCTTGACCCTCGAGTGTACTCCAGGGTTGAGGATGGGGACTTCTTATGACCAAGGAGTCCCCATGCCGGTTTCCCTCGCCGCCAACCGCCGCATCGTGCGCGCCAGCGCCATCTACGACCTGCTTGTCACGGCCGCGTTCGCCACGCCGTGGACCTTTGCCCTTGCCCATGGCCAGATCTCGTCCTTGAACACGGCATTGGGCGGCGCGCCACTGCCCAGCTTTACGCCTTTCCACATGCTGTTTGCCTGCCTGATGGGCAGCGTAGTGCTGGTGTGGTCGACCTTGCGCGTCCTCGAGCCGTCGCAACGCCTGGGACGCTTCGACGGCATTGCGCGTTTCCTGTTCTCCTTGTGGATGGCCTGGTGCCTGGCGCTGACCGGTGCGCCGGTGTTGTGGCTGTTCGTGGTGCCGGAATTTGCCTGGGGTGTGGCGCAGTGGTGGCCGGTCCATCGACAAGAGAACCGGCAGCGCTACAATGGCGCTTTGCCCCGGACTTCCCAAGCATGCTGACCACCGAACAGCGCGACCGGTACCAGCGCGACGGTTTCCTCGTCATCCCCGGTTTCAAGAGCCTCGACGAGATCGCCGCCCTGCGCCGCCGTGCCGAGGAAATCGTCGACGCCTTTGACCCCGACGAATCGCGCGCCATCTTCACGACCAAGGACCAGGCGCGCGCCAGCGACGCCTGGTTCCTCGGCTCGGACAACACGGTGCGCTGCTTTTTCGAAGAGGAAGCCTTCGGCCCCGACGGCCAGCTGCGCCAGGCCAAGGCGCTCTCGATCAACAAGATCGGCCACGCAATGCACGACCTCGACCCGGTCTTCGCAGCCTTCACGCGCGACCCCAGGCTGGCCGCCGTGGCGCGCGACCTGGGCTTGGAGCAACCGCAGGTCTGGCAGTCGATGTACATCTTCAAGCAGCCGGGCATCGGCGGCGAAGTGCGCTGGCACCAGGATGCCACCTTCTTCGATAGCGACCCGATCACCGTCACCACCTTCTGGTTCGCGCTGGAAGACGCGACCATGGACAACGGTTGCCTGTGGGCCGAACCCGGCGGCCACCGCGGTCCGCTGCGCGAGCGCTTCCTGCGCGAAGGCGACACCATCACCATGGAAAAGCTGGATGCCACGCCCTGGCCGATTGACGGCACTGCGGTTCCGCTGGAAGCCAAGGCAGGCACCCTGGTCTGCTTCCACGGCCTGCTGCCGCACTACAGCGCGCCGAACCGGTCGCCGGTGTCGCGCCATGCGTTCACGCTGCACGCAACCGATGCGCGTTCCATCTACTCGCCGCGCAACTGGATCCAGCGCGACGCCACCTTCCCGGTGCGCGGCTTTACATGACTTTCACCCAGCCGCCTTTGTAGAGGATCGGCCCGGTCGGCCCATTCGGATCGGGAGAGCCGCCCTTCGGCTCCAGGCTGACCGCGAGCAGGGCCACGTCTGCGCCGAGCGCCTCGCGCGTGAGCGGCAGCGACAGCTCGCGTCCCGCGCCAAGCACGCCCAGCGAGCGCGGCTTGCCCTGTTGCGGCACTGCCCACAACTGCAGCGCCTGCTCCGGGGTGACCGGCTGCGCCGCCACCAGGCGCACGGTCAGGCGCTGGTGCTCGCGGTCGGCCAGCACCAGCAGCGCGGTGCGCGCCTGTTCGTCGGTCAGGGTCGCGACGTCACTGAAAGACGGCTCGCGGCGCTCCTCGATCACGACCACCAGCAGCAGCGCCGCCAGCATGCTCGAGGTCACGCCGAGCGTGCGCCAGTAGCCGAAGCTGCCGTGGCGCCAGAACTGCCAGGCCGGCGCCTTTGCGCGCAAGCCGAGACGCGCTTCGATCGCGCGCCATACCTGCCCACGTGGAGTCGCTGCCGGCGCGAACTCCCCCATCGCGCCGATCCGGTCGCGCCATTCGGCGACCGTGCGCCGCAGCGCGCCGTCGTCGTGCATGTAACCCTCGAAGCGGCGCCGCGCCCTTCCCCGTAGCGTTCCCAGCACATACTCGGCCGCGAGGCGGTCACGTAATGTGTCCTTGCCGCGCAGGTTCATGCGGCCCTCCCGCCGGCCGTCAGGCATGCCTGCAGGCGTGCCAGGCTGCGCCGGATCCAGGTCTTCACCGTCCCGATCGGCAGCGCCAGCTTCCGCGCCACGTCACTGTGCGACAGGTCATGAAAAAAGGCGAGGCCGATGGCATTCCGGTGCTTTTCCTCGAGCGCGGCCATGCAGATTGCCAAGGCCTTCGCTTCGCTGCTCAGCTCGAGGGCATCGGCCGGATTGGCTGACGGGTCGCGCAGGCTGGCCAGCACCCGCTCATCGAAATCCTCGCCATCGATCTCGACCTCCGCTTGCAAGCGCCGCAGCAGATCGAAGGATTTGTTGCGGACGATGGTGGTCATCCAAGTCATCGGCGCCGACAGGCCGGCCTGGTAGTCCCCGGCGTGGTGCCAGATCGAGACGAAACTCTCCTGCAAGGCTTCCTCGGCCAGTTCGCGCCGCCGCAGGATGCGCAGCGCCAGGCCGTACAGGCGGGGCGAACTGGCGTCATACAGCTGCCTGAAAGCGAGTGCATCTTTCTGCGCGGCGCCACGCAACCATGTATTCAGTTGTAATGGATTTAGCGAATTTGACGAATGGACCACAAGACCGCCTTCCGGATCAAGAATATTTTGATGATTTTGTTAAGTCAACCAGCAACTTATCATATTCACGTAAATACTATGCAAGAAAAATATTTTGAATCCGCTAAGGCCAGGCCTGCGTATATACCTGTGTAGCCGTGCCGCCCCGGCCCCTGCCGTTCCAGCAAGCTCGCCAACGCCCCTGGAGGGGACCCATAACACCAATGAGGAGATCGTCATGCAATATGGTAAGCAACATCGTTGGGCCGCCGCCCTGCTATCGGGCGCGGCCCTGGCCGCACTGGCCTTGCCAGCCACAGCCTCGAGCCACCGCGAAGCGCCATTCCTGACCAATGCTCCCAAGGTCGACGGAACCGACTTCTACCTTTTCCGCAGCTACGCGCCCGGGCGCGAAGGCTACGTGACCATGATCGCCAACTTCATTCCCTTCCAGGACCCGCAGGGCGGCCCGAACTTCTACCAGTTCGACAACAACGCCCTGTATGAAATACACGTCGACAACAACGGCGACGCCAAGGAAGACATCTCCTTCCAGTTCCGCTTCAAGAGCACCTCCAAGCGCACCGCGCTTAGCGTGGGCGGCCGCCAGGTCCTGATCCCGCTGATCAATTCGAACACCATCAGCGGCGTCAACCCGGCCTCGCTCAACGTGCGCGAGACCTACACCATCGACATGGTCAAGGGCGACCGCCGCGCCGGCACCCGCGCCCGCCTGGCTTCAGCAACCGGCGGCGCCACCGAGTTCGACAAACCGGTCGACAACATCGGCGAGAAGACCTTCGGCAGCGCCGGCGGCTACGAGACCTACGCCAACCAGCACATCCATGACGTGAACATCCCCGGCTGCGGCACCGGCCGTGTCTTCGTCGGCCAGCGCAAGGAACCGTTCTACATCGCGGTCGGGAAGATCTTCGACCTGGTCAACCTGAATCCGCTGGGCGCTGAAGTCAACGGCAACAAGAACGACCTGGAGAACAAGAACGTCAGCACCATCGCGATCGAAGTACCGATCGGCTGCGTCGCGGCGGCCGGCGAACCGGTCATCGGCGCCTATGCCACCGCCAGCATGCGCCAGGGCCGCCTGATCAATCCAAGCCCGGCCAGCGGCATCAACAACGCGGTCAAGGAAGGCGGCGCCTGGGCCCAGGTCTCGCGCCTCGGCATGCCCCTGGTGAACGAAGTCATCATCGGCATGGACGACAAGGACCGTTTCAATACCTCGAAGCCGAAAGATGACGGGCAGTTCCTCCCCTACGTCACCAACCCGACCCTGCCAGCCTTGATCGAGACCTTGTTCCCGTCCGCCAAGGCGCCCACCAACTTCCCGCGCAACGACCTGGTGACCGCCTTTCTCAAGGGACTGCCGGGCGTGAACCAGCCGAAGAACGTGGTCGCATCGGAGATGCTGCGCCTGAACACCAGCATCGCCCCGACCGCGCTGGCCGCGCAGAACCCGATGGGCGTGGCGGCGGGCGACAATGCCGGCTTCCCGAACGGACGCCGTCCGGCCGACGACATCGTCGACATCGCGCTGCGCGTCTCGATGGGCGCCCTGTGCGTGCTGACCGGCGCCAACGACGCCCTTGGCGTGGGCTGCAAGCCGGCCGATGCGCCTGCCGGCGGCCTGGCCCTGACCGACGGCGTGCGCAAGAACGCCGCCGCGTTCAAGCCCGCCTTCCCCTACCTGAACACCCCGCTGCCGGGCAACCAGTAAGGAGAACGCCATGACTGCCACCATCCACCGCATGCGCAAGGGCGCGCTGCTGGTGTCGCTGGCCCTGCTGCTGGGAGCCTGCAGCGACAACGACGACCGCAAACACGCGGTTGCGCCACCGCCACCGCCGACCGGCACCGTGCCTCCGCCGCCGGTAGCCGACTCGTTCTTCTCGCTGGTCGCAGCGCGCGTGGCTTCGCTGCTCGACAACGACGAACCCGTCGCAGTCGACGCAGCTACCGCCACCACACCGGACAACACCGAGCCGGAACCGGTACCGTCCACCTGAGCCGCACCGAAGGCGGGGCGCTTCACCGCGTCCCGCCTTGCCTGGAGAACCGATGAGCGCGAGAATCATCTCCCTGCTGCTCGCAGTGCTGGCATGCGCCGGTGCCGCCGCGGCACCCTATACCCCGGCCAGCGGCCTGCAGGTGCTGGAACGCCTGCCGGGCCGCTTCGACCCGGTACAGCGCGAGCTGGGGCGCCTGCGCGCCGAGCTGGCCGCCAACCCGTCCGACCTGGAACGCGCCGCCGCGTTGGCGCGCCGCTACATCGAGCAGGCGCGCCGCGACGGCGACCCGCGCTACCTCGGCTATGCCCAGGCCGCGCTCGCCCCATGGTGGAAGCAGCCGCGCGCGCAGGCCCCGGCCGAGGTGCTGGTGCTGCGCGCCACCCTGGTCCAGAGCACGCACGCCTTCGCCGAGGCCCTGGCCGACCTCGACGAGGTGGTGCGGCGCGATGCAGGCAACGCCCAGGCCTGGTTGACTCGCGCCACCATCCAGCTCGTGACGGGCGACCATGCCGGTGCCCGCGCCAGCTGCGCCCGCCTGTTCGGGCGCGCGCCCGACCTGGTGGTGCAGACCTGCCTGGCCTCGGTGGGCAGCCTCGGCGGCCAGGCCCGCGCCAGCTACCGGCAGCTCGAGCGTACCCTCGCCGCCCGTGCCGACAGCCCGGCGCCGCTGCGCTCCTGGTCCCTCACGCTGCTGGCCGAGATGGCCGAGCGGCTCGGCGACCATGCCGCGGCCGAGGCCCATTTCCGCGCGGCCCTGCAGGCCGATGCGCAGGACACCTACCTGCTGGCCGCCTATGCCGACTTCCTGCTCGAACGCGGGCGTGCGCAGGATGTGCTGCGCCTGCTCGGGACGCGCACTCAGGCCGACGCCCTGCTGCTGCGCCATGCGCTCGCACTGTCCGCGCTCGGCTCGCCCGAAGCCAAACGCCAGGTCGCCGCGCTGGCAGCCCGTTTCGAGGCGGCCCGGCGCCGCGGCGACACGGTCCACCGCCGCGAGGAAGCCCGCTTCGCACTGGAGCTTGCCGGCGATCCTGCCGAGGCGGCACGACTCGCAAAACTCAACTGGGCCGTACAGAAGGAGCCTGCCGACGTGCGTATCCTGGCGCGCGCCGCAGCCGCCAGCGGCGATGCCGAGGCTGCCCGTCTGGTGCGCGACTGGCTGCGCCAGAGCAGGCTCGAAGACCGCACGCTCGACAGTGCGGCTAGCCGAGCGGAAGCCAGGACATGACGCGGCGCCTGTTCACACTGCTGGCGGTCGCGGCCTTGCTGTGGGCGCCTGCGGCATTCGCCCACAAGGCCAGCGACAGCTACCTGAACCTGGCTGTCGACGGCCAGCGCATCGAAGGCCGCTGGGACATCGCGCTGCGCGACCTCGAGCTGGCTGTCGGGCTCGATGCCGACGGCGACGGCAATCTCACCTGGAACGAGGTACGCGCCAGGCATGCGGCCATCGAAGCCTATGCGCTGAGCCACCTGAAGCTGTCCGCCGGCGGCGACGATTGCCCCCTCGAGGTGACGCAGCAGTTGGTCGACAGCCACACCGACGGCGCCTACACGGTGCTGAAGCTGCGTGGCGCCTGTCCAACAGCGGTGGGCACACTGGCAGTCGGCTATACGCTACTGGCCGAGCTCGATCCGCAGCACCGCGGCCTGCTCGCGCTGCGCCATGCAGGCACGGGGGCCACCTCCACCGCCATCCTCGGCCCGGACAATCCGCGCCAACAGCTAGGCCTGGCCGAGCCGGATCGCTGGAGCCAGTTTGCCGAGTATGTGAAACAGGGTGTGTGGCACATCTGGATCGGCTTTGACCACATCCTGTTCCTGCTGTCGCTGCTGTTGCCTGCCGTACTGCTCTACCGCGAGCGGCAATGGGTGGGCCGGGAGGGCTTCCGCAGCGCCGGAATGGATGTGGTGCGCGTCGTCACCGCCTTCACGCTGGCGCATTCACTGACCTTGACGCTGGCCGCACTCGGCGTACTGGCGCTGCCCTCGCGCTTGGTCGAATCGGCGATCGCGGCCTCGGTGATCGTGGCGGCCCTGAACAACATGCGCCCCCTATACCAGCGCGGCCGCGTCCTGTTCGCCTTCGGCTTCGGGCTGCTGCACGGCTTCGGCTTCGCCAGCGTGCTGGCCGACCTCGGGCTGCCGCAGGGCGCCCTGCTGCTGTCCCTGGTCGGTTTCAACGTGGGGGTGGAGCTCGGGCAGCTCGCGATCGTGGCGGTGTTCCTGCCGCTGGCGTGGTGGCTGCGCAATGGCCTGTTCTACCGGCGCGTGATCATGCTGGGCGGTTCGGCTGCGATCGCGCTGGTAGCCGCCGTCTGGCTGCTGGAACGCGCGCTCGACCTGCAACTGCCCCTATGGGGAGACGCCGCCGCATGAGGTCGCTGTTGCAAGCTGCGCAAACCAGGCCATACATATGCATTATGTATCAGCTTTTTTACAAATCCTCTGAGCAATTGATAATTGGTAAAGCTAGAATACTTTTTCCTATACCAATTAAAATTCCAGGGGAAATATGATACGTCTGCCCATCGGACTAGCTGCGCTGTGCCTGAGTGCCACGGTTTTCGCCGCGCCGCCTTTCGACGACAAATTCCGCCAGCTCGACGAACTGCTGCCGACGCCGACCTCCGTGCGCACCGCATCGGGCGCGCCGGGCCACGCCTACTGGCAGCAGCGCGCCGACTACAAGATGCGCGCCACGCTCGACGAAAGCAAGCGCGCGCTCACCGGCTCGGGCACCATTACGTACCACAACAATTCCCCTGATACGCTGAAATACCTCTGGCTGCAGCTGGACGAGAACATCTACAAGCCGGATTCGGCTGCCCGCAAGACCGCCACCCTGCCCTCGCGCGAGGCATGGCAGGCACGCGGCAACGATGGCGTGAAGTTCGACGCCCTGCGCAACGTGCTGGAAGGGAATACCTTCGAGGGCGGCTTCAACATCCGCAACCTGCGCGACAGCGGCGGCGGCCAGCTGAAGTACACCATCAACGGCACCATGATGCGCATCGACCTGCCGCAGCCGCTCAAGCCGGGCGCGCGCGTGTCGTTCAGCCTCGACTGGAACTACAACATCAACGAGCAGAAGGTGCTCGGCGGCCGTTCGGGCTACGAGAAGTTCGAAGACGGTAACGACCTGTTCGAGATCGCCTTGTGGTTCCCGCGCATGGCGGCCTATTACGACGTCTACGGCTGGCAGCACAAGCAGTTCCTGGGCGCCGGCGAGTTCACGCTGGAGTTTGGCGACTACGACGTGCAGATCACCGTGCCGTCCGACCACATCGTCGCCTCCACCGGCGAACTGCAGAACCCGAACGAAGTGCTGACCGCCACCCAGCGCCGGCGCCTGCAACAGGCCCGCACCGCCAAGAAGCCGGTCCTGATCGTGACCCAGGCCGAGGCGGAAGCCGCGGAGAAGGGCCGCGCCACCACCACCAAGACCTGGCACTTCAAGGCCAAGAACGTGCGCGACTTCGCTTTTGCCTCGAGCCGCAAGTTCATCTGGGACGCCCAGGGCATCAAGTCGGGCAACACCGACGTGATGGCCATGTCCTTCTATCCGAAGGAAGGCAACCCGCTGTGGGAACGTTACTCGACCCACGCGATCATCCACACCATCGAACAGTACAACAAGTACTCCTTCGACTATCCGTACCCGGTCTCGATTTCCGTGAACGGCCCGGTGGGCGGCATGGAATACCCGATGATCACCTTCAACGGCCCGCGCCCGGTCAAGGACAAGAAGACCGGCGAGCTGACCTACTCGAAGCGCACCAAGTACGGCCTGATCGGCGTGATCATCCACGAAGTCGGCCACAACTACTTCCCGATGATCGTCAACTCGGACGAGCGCCAGTGGACCTGGATGGACGAGGGCATCAACTCCTTCGTGCAGTCGCTGGCCCAGGAAGCCTGGGAAGAAGACTGGGATGAAATGCGCGGCCACCCGCGTTCGATCGTCCCCTACATGCGTTCCCAGAACCAGGTGCCGATCATGACCAACTCGGAGTCGCTGCTCCAGTTCGGCAACAACGCCTACGCCAAGCCGGCTGCCGCACTGAACATCCTGCGCGAGACCATCCTCGGCCGCGAGCTGTTCGACTTCGCCTTCAAGGAATATGCCGAGCGCTGGAAGTTCAAGCGCCCGACCCCGGCCGACTTCTTCCGCACGATGGAAGATGCCTCCGGCACCGACCTGGACTGGTTCTGGCGCGGCTGGTTCTACACCACCGATGCGGTCGACATCAGCGTCGACGGCATCCTTGAATACACCGTCAGCACCAAGGATCCGGAAATCGAGAAGGCCTGGGCGCGCGCGCGCAAGCAGGA
>NZ_JPXI01000011.1 GCF_000740675.1 Massilia sp. BSC265
CTCCTGGCAGGCCCGGGCCAGGTCGAAGCGGCGCCGCTGGGCGCTGGCCTGGTCCACCGAGACCTGGCGGAAGCTGTTCACCAGTTCCGCCGCATTGTGCAGGCTGCGCATGATCAGGCTGGACGCTTCGCGCGAAGCCGACATGTAGTCGGCCAGGTCGGAGCGGCGCAGGCTGGCGCTGTCGAAGCGCGCCGCGATGTCGCTGGTTCGCTCCTGCAGCGTGCTGGCCATGAGCAGGCTGTTGCCGATCGGCGTATTCAGCTCGTGGGCGACACCCGCCACCAGCGAGCCGAGCGAGGCCAGCTTTTCCTGCGCGGCCAGTTGCGCCTGGGTTTCCTTGAGCTGGCGGTAGGCGCTGGCATTGTCGATCGCCACGCCGACATAGGCCGCCAGCGTCTCGAGCATGTCGAGGTGCACCGGGCCATAGGCCCGGGCGGCAGGACTTTGCACCGTCAACGCACCCAGTACCCGTTCGCCCACCACCACCGGCACCAGCAGCAGCGAGCGCGGCGCGATGCCGGCGCGCCAGGCGCAGGGCAAGGCGAACTCGAACGCCTCCTCTGGCGGCAGCGCCGGCAGGTAGTCCAGCAGATCGTCGGGAAGCTCGCCGGCCTGCACCTCGCGCCCGCGCACGATGGCCCAGGCGGCAAGGTGGCGGTTCGGGTCTTCCGGCAGCTCGAAGGCGGCGCGGCGCTCGCCGTCCACCACCGCGTACGCATACTCGATCGAACCGCGCTCCGGATGGCGCAGCACCACCGCGAACAGGCTGGCGTCCATCAACGCGTGCACGTGCTCGTACAGGGTACGCATGATCGCTTCGAGCTCCAGGTTGGCCGTCAGCGCGCGCCCGATGTCGGAGAGCAGTGCGATATTCCGGTGTGCCTGCTCCACCACTTCTTTCTGCTGCTCGACCTCCTTTTTGCGGCGCTCGGCCGACTCCTTCTGGCGCCGCAACTCGATGGTGCGGGCGCCGACTTCGCGCTCCAGCAGCAGCTTCTGGCCGACCAGCGCGCGGATGCGCAGCCGGTAGGTGGCGGTGCACAGCGACAGCAGGGCCAGCACGGCGAGCGTGCGGAACCACGGGGTCTTCCAGAACGGCGGCTCGATCGTGATTGTCAGGCTGGCCGGCTGCGCGCTCCAGACGCCGTCCTTGTTGCTGGCGCGGACCCGGAATACATAGGTTCCCGGATCGAGGTTGGTGTAGGTCGCGTAGCGGCGGCGGGCGTCGGTGTCGACCCAGGCCTGGTCGAATCCCTCCAATCGGTAGGCGTAGCGGTTGCCGTCCGGGTCGGCATAATGCAGGGCCGCGAATTCCAGGGTAAACACGGTGTCGTGGTGCGACAGCGCGAGCGCGGACTGTTCGTGCAGATTGGGCGTGGCGCGCGAACGGTTCAGCACCAGGAAGTCGGTGATCACGACTTCCGGCGCATAGGGATTGTCGCGGACCGCGTCCGGCACGAAGGACGTCAGGCCGCTGGTGCCACCGAACCAGAACTGGCCGTCGCGGCTGCGCATCGCCGCACCGACGAAATAGGAACCGTCCACCAGGCCGTCCTTGGCGGTGTAGTTCTTGGTCACGCCGGTGGCGGGATCCACGCGCGTGATGCCGGCGGTCGTGCTGGCCCAGACGAAGCCATGCTCGTCCTCGATCATCGCGCCGATCGGCAGGGCCTCGGGCCCCTTGTTGAAGGGGTAGAAGCGGAAGCGTACCCTTTCGCCGTCCATTTCCGTGCCCGCTTCCTTGCCCACTTCCATCCGGTGCAGGCCGCCCGCGGTGCCGACCCACAGCTCGCCGCGCGCCGACTCCATCAGGTAATAGATACGGCCATGGCGCAGGCTGTGCGGGTTGCGGGGATCGTGGCGGTAATGCGTGAAGCGTCCGCTTCCCGGGTCGTAGCGTTCGAGGCCGGTTTCGGTGCCGATCCAGACGATCCCGCGGCGGTCCTCCAATGCCGCGAAGCCGTAGTTCTCGCCCAGGCTCCCCGAGTCGTCGGCGTCGTGGCGCCAGGTGCGGACCGTCTGCTGCCCCGGCGGCAGCGCGGCCAGGCCCCCACGGGTGACGATCCAGAGGGTGCCGCCGCGTCCGGCATGGATGGCCTGGACATGGTTGGCGCCCGGGCTCGCGCCCAACGCGGTCTGGCCGAAGCGCCCGGCTGCGTCACGCCAGTACAGGCCGGTCGGGGTGCCGATCCAGAGCCGCTCGCGGGCATGCGCCAGCGCAGTCACCACCTGGCCCGGCAACTCTCCTTGTCCGTGGCGCTCGACGCGCGCACCCGGCCGGCCCAGTCGCATCAGGCCGTCCCCGGTAGTGCCGATCCATACCCGGCCGTCCGGATCCTCGGCAATGGCGCGCACCTTGGCCCGGCCCAGGCCCTCGTTGCCGCCGTAGCGCGTGAAGCCGCCGCTGGCGAGGTCCGTGCGGCTGACCCCGCCCATGTGCGTACCCGCCCACAGGGTTCCGGTGCGGTCGACCAGCATCGAACTGACCTGGTTGTCCGACAGCGAGTGCTGGTCGGCGGGATCGTTGCGGTAGCTGAGAAAACGTCCGGTGGCCGGGTCGAGCCACTTCAAGCCGTCCATGTCGGTGCCAACCCACAGGGTGTTGCCGCGGTCGTGGTACAGGGCATTGATCCGCGCTTCGCTCATGCCTTCGTCCGTGCCGATACGCCGCCGCCGCGGCTGTGCGAAGGCAGTGCCGTCGCCCAGGCGCCAGGCTTCCAGTCCGGCAGCGGTGCCGACCCACAAGGTATCGCGCGGGCCCATCGACAGGGCCAGCACCGTGTTGCGCTGCTGGTCTTCCGGGTCGAGGTCATGGTGGTCGAAGCGGTCGGCGCCCGGCGCAAGGCGGTCGAGGCCTGCCGCGGTGCCGATCCACAGGTGGCCGCGGCCGTCGAGCGCCAGCGCATTGACGCGGTTGTCGCGCAGGGTGCGCGGGTCGGCCGGATCGTGGCGGTAGCCGCGCAGGCGCCCGCTGGCGGGATCGAGGTATTGCAGGCCGTCGCCGGTGGCGAGCCACAGCCCGCCGCCCGGCGCCGGCTGGATTGCCAGCACCGCGCGGTTGCCGGTATACGAGCTTGCCGTGGCCGGGCTGCCGGGTACGCGCGCGCTTGCCTCGGGCGCCGCATAGCGCACGAACTTGCCGGTGGCGTGGTCGAAACGGGTCAGGCCGCCCTTGGTGCCGAACCACAGGCGCCCCCGTTCGTCCTCGTAGGAGGCAAGCACATAATTATCGGGAATACTGTCGGGGTCGTCCGCGTTGTTGCGGTAAACCGTGACGCGGTAGCCGTCGAAGCGGTTCAGGCCAGCCTGCGTGCCGAACCACATGAAGCCGCGCCGGTCCTGCAGTATCGTCAGCACCGACTGCTGCGCCAGCCCCTGCTCGATCGACAGGCGCTCGAAGCGCAGGCTGCGGGGTGCACCAAGGACACTGCCGGTCCAGAAGCACAGCATGAAGAGAGCGACCAGGGCGAGTCGGAGTCCCGGCTTCCAGGCAAACATAGGTGTTCCATCACGATCCAATCCGGATAATCTACCAGAGCTTGTTTGCCTGCGGAAAAAAATGATGCTTCCGGAAATATGATCGCGCTGCTATAATGCACGCATCGGGCGGCTGTAGCTCAGCTGGATAGAGTACTTGGCTACGAACCAAGGGGTCGTGGGTTCGATTCCTGCCAGCCGCGCCAGAATATGAGGGACCAGATTGAAAGATCTGGTCCCTTTTTTCGTTGCGCCTCCGCTGTTTCCTGCGCGGTCAGCGCCGGCCGCCACCGGAAGACAGGCGGTCCGGAGGAGCAGGATTTGCCGGAATGCCAATGAAGCTTTTCCAATCGGCGAACCCTTGCTATAATGCGCGCATCGGGCGGCTGTAGCTCAGCTGGATAGAGTACTTGGCTACGAACCAAGGGGTCGTGGGTTCGATTCCTGCCAGCCGCGCCAGAATATGAGGGACCAGATTGAAGAATCTGGTCCCTTTTTTCGTTGCGGCGCCTCCCCGTGCATTGTGCCGCCAGGCTCATCTTCGAAGCATGGGTCCAGCGCGTCCCGCATCCGATGGCCGGATGCCAAGGGTGCGCACGTGTTGTGCTCGGCTGCACCACGCTTA
>NZ_JPXI01000012.1 GCF_000740675.1 Massilia sp. BSC265
GGCGAACCCTTGCTATAATGCGCGCATCGGGCGGCTGTAGCTCAGCTGGATAGAGTACTTGGCTACGAACCAAGGGGTCGTGGGTTCGATTCCTGCCAGCCGCGCCAGAATATGAGGGACCAGATTGAAGAATCTGGTCCCTTTTTTCGTTGCGGCGCCTCCCCGTGCATTGTGCCGCCAGGCTCATCTTCGAAGCATGGGTCCAGCGCGTCCCGCATCCGATGGCCGGATGCCAAGGGTGCGCACGTGTTGTGCTCGGCTGCACCACGCTTAAGCGCCTTCTAAGATCGCTTTGAGATGATTCATTCCGCAGCATCGCAATCGATCCCCCTCCCCGCGGGTGCCTCCTGTACCGGGTATCCGATCCTCGCAACGGGGCTGGGCGGATCACTTCGGATGGGCTTGGGTTCGACGAATCGGGGGATTTGCCAATTCATCCAATGCTGCTATAATGCATGCCTCGGGCGGCTGTAGCTCAGCTGGATAGAGTACTTGGCTACGAACCAAGGGGTCGTGGGTTCGATTCCTGCCAGCCGCGCCAACTTTTCTTAAATGGCTCAGAAGCGATTCTGGGCCATTTTTCTTTTCCGCCCTTCCCCGATCATTCTTCCGACTTCGGTAAGCGGATTCTCTTGCGAGTACCCCTCCGCGGCAGCGACAGCCCCGGTTCACTGCTGAGGTAACTCAGCAAAAACACCTAAATCTCGCTAACTTCTACGCATCGTTCATTAAACCGGGCTGAATCAGCACGGGCTCGACGCCGGAATGCCCCCTCTCCTTCTGTAGGACTGTGCTGACACATTTTCAGCAACGCGACAAATTTTTTCTACTCATCAACGCTAATTGAACAGCTTCTCCTATGGAGACGACATGAAAAGCATATCCGGTCAGAAATCTTTTGTTTTTTTGGAATGCGTGGCGCGAGTTGAACGTTCAATCACGCTGCCATGTGCTTTTTTTTATCCTTTTGATAGCATGAAGTTCCCCGATACTTGAAACCCAGGCTGCAGGACGCGGCTGATTCTAATGCGAGGAAAGAAATGAAAAAATCTCTGATTGCTGCAATTGTGTTTGCTTCCGCTTCGTTTGGTTCGTCGGCCGTGATGGCCCAGGACGTCGTCGGCAACTCGCCTCAGGCGCTCGAGCTGATCGACAACAGCGCCTTCTTCGGTGACACCTTCGAAGCCGACAACCAAGGCAACACCTTTGCCGACCGCTTCACGTTCACGGTCGATGGTGACATGCCGATGAACCTGGACGCGATCATCTCGTCGATCAGCCGTAGCGCCGACGAGGGCCTGGACATCACCGGCCTGGCCCTGTACGGCGAAGGCGACACCCTGATCACCAACGGCACCTCGCTGATGAGCGGCGCGATGGACGTGTGGTCGATCAGCGCCAACAACCTGGCTGCCGGTAACTACTACCTGCAGGTCAGCGGCAACCTGGTGTCGGATACCGGCGCTTCGTTCGGCGGCGCTGTGATGCTGGCTCCGGTTCCGGAACCGGAAACCTACGGCATGATGCTGGGCGGCCTCGGCATCCTGGGTTTCCTGGCACGTCGCCGCAAAGCCAAGCAGGCTTGATTAGCCAGCTGGTGAAGTAAATCGACGGAAGCGCGCAAGCGCTTCCGTCTTTTTTTCGCCCATCGAATCCGTGCCGGGTACGCTGCTTCGGCATCGCCGGCAAGGCGCTGCAAGCGGTACGCACCCTGCCAACCGTGCCGTGCCGATGCAGCCGGTTCCACCTCGAACGACGCGGCAGCATCCGGCGTCCGATAACGCTCGGGTCGGGCCAGTCCCTTCGCCACAGCCCCCCCGCGCTCAGGTGCGCAGCTTCTTGATGATGCTGCGGTTCCCCAGGATTTCCTCGATCTGCTCGAAGCGCACCGGCTTGACCATGTGGTGGTCGAAGCCCGCCTCGAAGGCCAGCTGGCGGTCCTTCTCCTGGCCCCAGCCGGTCACTGCGATCAGCACCGTCATCGAGCCGCAGGCCAGCCTGCGGATCCCGCGCGCAAGGTCGTAGCCCGACATGTGCGGCAGGCCGATGTCGAGGAATGCGTAGTCAGGGCAGAAACGGGCCGCTGCCGCCAGCGCATCCGGGCCGTTGTGGGTGATGACCACGCTGTGGCCCATGGCCGTGAGCAGCGCGCCGATGCTGTTGACGAAGTCGACGTTGTCGTCGGCCAGCAGGATGCGGTAGGACTCGGTGCTGATGAAGGCGGCCGGCGTCGGCTTGGCGATCGGTTCCGGGTCCACCACGATCGGCAGGCGCACCACGAAGCGGCTGCCGTGGCCCAGTCCTTCGGATTTGGCCTCGATGGTGCCGCCATGCAGCTCCACCAGCTTGCGCGCCAGCGACAAGCCGACACCCAGGCCCGCCACGCTGCGCTCGAGCGTCGAATCGACCTGCACGAACATGTCGAACACGGTGTCGAGCATGTCCGGCGCGATGCCGATGCCGGTATCGGCCACTTCCACGACCAGGGTGCGGTCCTCGACGCCTGCCTTGAGCGTGACGCGTCCGCCGCGGTTGGTGTACTTCGCGGCGTTGTTGAGGAGGTTGGACAACACCTGGGCCAGGCGCGTCGCGTCGCCGTGCAGGAAGACCGGGCGGTCGGGCAGGTCGATCACCAGTTCGTGGCCGTGCAGTTCTATATAGGAGCGCACCACTTCGAGGGCGTCGTTGACCACCGCCTTCAGCTCGACGCGTCCCATCTTGATGGTGAACTTGCCGGTATTGATGCGCGAGACGTCCAGCAGGTCGTCGACCAGGCGCACCATCTGGCGCAGCTGGCGTTCCATGATGTCGGTGGCGCGCTGGGTCGCCTGGGCGTCGCCGCTGCGGATGCGCAGGATGTCCAGGCCGGTGCGGATCGGCGCCAGCGGATTGCGCAATTCGTGCGCCAGGGTCGCCAGGAATTCGTCTTTCCTGCGGTCGGCCACGATCAGGGCCTGCTCGGCGCGCTCGCGCACCGTCATCTCGTGCTCGAGCGTGCGGTTGGCCGCCTGCAGCGCGTCCGAGCGGCGCCCGATCTCGGCCAGCATGTCGTTGAAGGCTTCCACCAGCACCCCGATCTCGCCCTTCTCCTTGCCGGGCACGCGCAGCGAAAAGTCGCGGCGCAGCATCACCTGGCGCGCCACGTTGGTCACCGCCTGCAGCGGACGGGTGATCGAGGCCTGCAGGCGCGAGGCCACCAGGGCCGCGATCACGAGCGCGGCCAGCATCACGCCGCCGAGGATGGCGCCGTAGCTGAGCACACGGTCGAGCAGCCCGAAGCGGGAGCGCAGGTAAACAGTGCCAAGCGGCTCGCCGTTCTCGACGATCGGGCGGAACACCTCCAGCTCGCCGCGCTCCATGCGATGGCCGGCCGCTTCCGGACGCGCCGGGAACGACGTATCCATTCCCGCCTTGGCATAGGTGGCGAAGCGCTGCCCGCTATTGGTATAGATGGCGGCGGCCACGATCTGCGGCCGTACCCGCAGCACCGCAAGGCTGCGCGCGGCGCTAGCGCTGTCGTTGAACGAGACCGCCGGGGCGGCGACGTCGGCGACGATGTCGGCCTGGGTACTCAGGTCGTCGATCCAGACCCGCTGGAAGGTACGCGCGTCGACGACGATCATGGCGATGGCGGCGCTCAGGAGCGCGACGATCGTGGTCGCCACCGCCATCAGGATAAGTTTACTGCGGACCGAGCCGGTATCGTGCATACCCATCACGATCCTCCCTTCTGTACCCGGTTCGCCACGGTCAGCAGGCGCGAACTGAGCTTCACGTTCTTCTTTTCGGCGGCATCCAGCGACACATCGAAGCGCACGCGCTCGTCGATGATGCGGAAATTGATGACGCTGCCGTAACGCAGCCCGCCGTCGCATTCGGTCACGGTGAGGAAGGCACCGGGGGCGGCGCGCAGCACGCGTCCGGCCCGCTCGGCATCGCTGCCCGCCACGAACAGCAGGTGCACCGGAGGCGGCGCTTCGTGCATGCCGACCTGCCGCACCGCGATCGGGCGCCCGGCGACCGCGCGGCCGGTGGCGATGCGCGCCAGTTCGGCGGCCATGTCGTCCGAGCCGACCACGGCGATCGTCAGCGGCCCGCCCGGGTCGGCGAAGGCGTGTGCCGGGAATTCGGCATAGCCGAGGAACTTATACAGGAAAGCCGCCTTGACGCGGCGCTCGAGCGCCTGGGCGCCGCCCGTATCTGCCAGCGCGCGCGGGCCTGCAGCCGCCAGGAACAGCGGCAATGCAAGCGCCCGGCAGGCCAGGCGTCGCGTTCGGTCAGGGAGCTTGATCTTCATTCTTGTCATGGGGCCTTCAGAAACGCAGCGTTGCGCCGGCGAACACGTGCCGTTCAGCCAGTTGACGCAGGCCCGCCGTCCCGAACTCGGGGTGGTGGGCGTGGAGCAGGTTACGGCCGGTGAGGGCCAGTTCGACGCCTGGGCGTGGCTGCCACGCAATCCGGACGTCGAGTTCATGATAGCCCGGCGCGGCCGGCTGCGGCAGCCGCGCGACGCGCCGCAGCAGCAGGTCGGCGCTCACGCCAGTGCCGAGATCGTGGGACGAACGCAGTTGCCAGTAGCTGCGCGGGTCGTTGGTTGCCAGCCCGGCACGCGCCGCGGCATCGGTGCTGCCCGCCAGCACGCCGGTGACGATATCCTGCAACACGGCGCCTGCCGACAGGCGCCAGCCGCGCATGGCCTGCCAGTTGGCCCAGGCTTCCAGCCCTCGCGTCCGCCCATGGCCCTGGTTGCGGACGACCGCCCCGCCCGCACGCGGCTCCAGGGTGCGGAGGCGGTCATAATCGGTGTAGAACAGGGTGACGGCATACGACAGGGACGTGGCCGGCTGGGCGCGGTAGCCCAGCTCGAACACCCGGGCAACTTCCGATTGCATGTCGGGACCGCCGGCCACCAGGTAGCGCTGCCCGTTCGATGCGGGATCGACCAGCCGCAGGTCGCGGTCGATCCGGGCCGGTGCGCGCACCGTACGCGAGGCCGCCGCCCACAGCACGGCGCCGGGGCCGTGGTCCCAGGCGAGGCGCAGGCTGGGCAACAGCTCGGTGCCGGTGTAATCATTGTGCTCCAGGCGCAGCCCGGCTGTCGCGCGCAGCGCCGGCGTGACGGCGAATTCGTCCTGCGCGAACAGGTTGGTCCAGCGCAGGGTGCGATGGGTCGGCGCGAACTGCAGGATGGGACCATTCTCGAAGCCGTCGCGTCCATGACGGTAGCCGCCGCCCCAAGTCAGCACATGACGCCCTGCCACCCGTGTCGCATACTGGGCCTCGAGGTCGACGGTATCGAGCTCGTGCTGGCCGACACCGAGCTGCTCGCGCCGCTGCTGCTCGGCCCAGGCCTGCAGTCGCAGGGTGGCGCCGCCGCCCAGCCGGGCATCGAAGCGCGCCACCAGGTTGGCGCCGGAAAAATCGGTGCGCGGCTCGCGCGACGCCCGCAGCGCGCCGGCATGCAGGTCGCCGCTCACGCAAAGGCTCCGGCCGGCGCCCTCCCAGTCGAGGCGGAAGCCGGCCTGGCGCCTGCCTGCGCCGCCGCCCTCCCCTGTCGGGGTATCGCCGGGCGCTGCGCCGGTTTCGTCGCGCTTGCCGTACACGCGTACGGAGGCGCCGTTGGCGAGCCGCTTGCCGTAGCGCAGTACGGCGCCGGCATAGTGCTCGCCCGCGTGGATCTGCGCCAGTCCACCCTGGGTATCGGCGGCGCTGCGCGTGATGATATTGATGATGCCGTTGACGGCGTTGGTGCCCCAGATGGTGCCGCCGGGGCCGCTGATCACCTCGATGCGCTCGACGTCGGCCAGCACCACGTCCAGGGCTTCCCAGTAGACGCCGGAAAACAGCGGCGAATAGACGCTGCGGCCATCGACCAGTACCAGCAGCTTGTTCGCCAGCGGCGAGGAGAAGCCGCGCGCGCTGATCGCGTACTCCTGGGCGCCGGTGAAGGCTACCTGCAGGTTCGGCGCCAGGCGCAGGGCCTCCGGGACCGTGGTCGCGCCTATACGTGCGATGTCGGCAGCACTAATGACGTACACCGAGGCCGGCGCGCTGCTCAGCCGCTCCTGCTGGCGCGATACCGAGGTGACCACGATATCGGCAAGCTGTTCGAGCGAGTAGTCTTCCAGCGCAAGCGCCCCCCCAGGCTGGACGGCCGCATGCCCGCCGCCTGCGTGCAGCGTCAACATTGCCGCACAAACGCAGGCTAGCTGGGAAGGTTTTAACATAGTTGCCATCGTAGAACATTTTCACCCGTGCACCAAGCGTGCAAGCTTCCTGTCGGCCCGGCGTCGCGGCGGCGCCACGGCGTGGTTGACAAAACTGGCTCATCAATATTCTTGATGGCGGTCATTTGAAATATAAATTGGACTAATTTGTGGCAATGCAGCATCATGCTTCCTGTCTCCTCTATTCTCCTCCAAGGAAATAGATTCAGCCCGCTTCCCTGAAGCGGGCTTTTTTTTGTCTGTCATCATGACGTGTCGACGCCACCGCTTTCTTTCCTGGCAAAGGACGACCTGCTGGCAGAAGAACGTGTCTGGGGCCGTTCATGTGCAGAACGTGCATGCCGACCGCCGCCGCTTCGGGCAATGGCGGCGGGTTTCCATCGCGTGGCTTCGGGCTGCCTGCCCGACACCAGACCGTGACAACGCCTTTTTTCGGCCTCGGCTAGCCACCGCTTCCGTACTTGGACAAGGAGATGCGCCAGGCTCGATCGCATCAGCGATCAGCCGGGCTCCTTACAGGGGGAAAGTGCGCCAGTAGGGAGATGACCAAGTCTTCCAATACCTGTCGTGAAGGTTCATCCAGGCGATGAACGTCATCCAGCAGACGCTGGTCACGCGATGCGAGGGCGACGCAAACCGTCTGCACCTGTCCGGTCGACAGGCCGGTTTCGCCGAAGCGCAGCCATTGCGCACTGACGTCGAGCCAGTTCGCCAGCAGGAGCAATTTGTCCTGGGTGGGAATCGCTGCGCCCAACAGCCATTTCCTGACTGCGAAAATGGTCACCCGCGTACCTGGGCGAAGCCGGTTGAACGCCGCCAGCACCTGCGAAGCACCGGTTGGACGCCCCGCCGCGGCCAGCGCTGCGACGAGGCGCGCGCCGAATTCCCTTTTCTCCACCGCTGCCATCGCCCTAGCCATTCGCCCTCCTCCGCCGCGACGGCGACGTCCGGCCAATGTGCTGCGTCTACCTGCGCCTCATGCCTGGCCCGCGATTCCTGCGCACCAGGGATCGCGTGCAGGCATTCGAGAATGAATGCAATGCAGCAGGCGAGTGCGCGAATAGCCGCCCGCCAAGAACGATGGACTTCCTAAAGCATCATATGCCGATACCGCCAAAACACAACGGAATAAAGAAGCGGATATCCAATAGGTAGTAATTGTCGCCTACTATTATCCCCTCTAATAGCGAGAAACTTTCTCATTGCTCGGCTCGGTAGCCCGAGACAATACCCGAGCCTTACTGATGAGTCGTTTTTCGGGAAATACCTTTACTGCCGTGTAAATACTTCGACGAATTGCGTTTTAGGCAGCCTATAATTAGCTACCGGACGCCTCACCCCGGCCAGCAATTCCAATAAAATTTTTCAGAACGAATGGGAGGCAAACCGTGCTCGCAATTTTTTCGGACGACCAAGGCGCACCGCAGGACGGATGCATCCATTTCGACTCATGGGATAAGCTGAAACAATCCGCCACGAATCCGGATGCCGTCTGGATTTCCAAATCCTGGCGTGGCGATATTGACGCCCTTGGAAAAGAAATGCGTTCTTCCGACTTATGGTACCGCCAGCTCTATTCTGAGCTCCCCCATTCGTCGCCGCTTATTGACGGGAATTGCACGCTGCACGACGCGCTACGAAAAGCACATCAGCTCAATTTTGCCATCAGGCAAATACCGGACGCCGCGAGGCAGTTTTCCGATATCGAGAAACTGCTGTTCTTCATGGCGATCCGGCAGGGATGCGAGCTTACCCCCCAGTTCGACCGTGCCAGCAAGTCGCGCTACGTCTATCCAATGGTGCAGACCTTGAGCCCGGAACTCGACTCGCCCGCGATCCTCGCACGCTACGTCGCCGGCGGCCTACTCAAGCCATCGCGCCTGGTCGACCGCATTCGCCTGTGCCGCCAGTGCGGCGGCGCCCATCTGTCCTATGTCGAGGTCTGCCCCTCCTGCGACAGCATCGCGATCAAGCACGCGCCCTCGCTGCATTGTTTTGCATGTGGACATGTCGCACGCAAGGCGAATTTCCAGGTCGGCGGCAGCCTTGCCTGCCCAAAATGCGAAGCCCGGCTGCGGCATATCGGGGTGGACTATGACCTTCCCCTGGCTCAATACATCTGCGGGCATTGCAACGAAGCGTCCATGGAAGCGCCGGTCGTGGGCCGCTGCTATGACTGCGGCAACGTCGACAGCCCGGAGCTGCTCGACGTCACGGAAGTGTATTCGCTGACGCTCGGGGAACAGGGCATGGAATCGATCCGGCAAGGCCATCTGTCGACAGTGTCGGATGGAGACGGGGCCCGTGACGTCATGCCCGGACGTTTCCGCGAATTGCTCGGCTGGTCCTCGAATACGCAGCGGCGCTACCAGTCCTTCGAGTTCGGTGTGGTCCTGATCGAATTCGGCAATACCGGCGAACTGCTGGACCATTATGGATCGCACCGGGTGAGCCTGATGCTTGCCGAGTTCGGCGAGCGCCTGCGGCACGTGATCCGGGATTGCGACATATCCAGCAGCGATTCGCTCGAAAGGATCTGGGTCCTGCTGCCCTCGACCGCTCCGGAACCGACCGCGGCGCGCCTCGGTCATCTCGTGGGCGTGATGGAGGGTGCGACGGGGCCGACGCCGGAGGTCAGGATCAGGACCTTCCATTCCCCGCGCGACATGGGCGAACACGACGATTCGCGCACAATCATGCGCAAGATGCTCGCATCCTGACACCATGCTATACACCGCGTTCATCAGCTTCCTGACCGTGATGCAGGGGGTCTTTGCGTCGACCTGGTTCGAGACCCTGTGGCGTTTCATTCCCTTCGCGATCTTCCTCGAGTTGCCGCTATTCCTCACGGTGATGTTCGGCATCGTCCGCTATGCCATCGTCCAGAACGCCGCCCCCGCGCACGTGCCCCGCCGTTTCCCGAAGGTGTCCTGTGTGATCACCTGTTATTCGGAAGGCCTGGACGTGCAGCGCACCATCGCCTCGCTCGTCACCCAGAACTATCCGGGCGACATCGAAATCATTCCGGTCATCGATGGCTCCCGCCAGAACCTGGATACCTGGTCCGCTGCGCGCGAGTGCCAGGAAATGGCCGACCGGACTCCGCAGAGACGGCTGATCGTCCTGCCGAAGTGGCAGCGTGGCGGACGGGTGTCGTCGCTCAATTCCGGAGCCATGATCGCTACCGGCGAGATCATCATGGCGCTCGATGGCGACACCTCATTCGACAATGACATGGTGTACCGTGCGGCGGCGCATTTCCTCGATCCCGGCGTGATTGCCGTATCCGGAGACCTGCGTGTGCGCAATGCAGCCGCATCCCTGATCACCCGCCTGCAGGCGGTCGAATATCTGGTGTCGATCAGCGGGGGGAAAACCGGGCTGGCCGAATTCGGCATCATCAATAATATTTCCGGCGCCTTCGGGATATTCAGGGCCGGCATATTGCGCCATGTCCTCGGATGGGATGCGGGAACCGCCGAAGACCTGGACATGACGCAGCGCCTGAAACAACTTTGCAGCCAGCATCGAGGGCTGCGCATCGTCTTCGATCCCCGCGTTATCGGCCATACCGATGCGCCGCCCACCTTTGCCGAGTTTTTCTGGCAGCGCGTCAGGTGGGATGGCGATTTGTTTTATATTTATTTCAGAAAATACGGGAAGAACCTGCGTCCCGCGCTGCTGGGGTGGCCCAATTTCTTCTCGCATCTGGTGGGCGGCGTTTTATTCCAGCTGGTCATGCCATTCATGATCATCATTTACATGGGCGTCCTGTTATGGCGCTACGACACCGGGATCATTCTCGGCATCCTGGCCTTCGTCTACCTGGTTTATTTCCTTTTCCTGACGATCCTGTTCACTGCCTTCTGGCTGCTCGTTTCCGAGCGGCCCAAATCCGACGCCCTGTATTTCCTCTTTCTCCCGATTTATCCATTGTATGGCCTAGTCTCACGTTTCGTTGCAGCGATCGGGATATTAAACGAGATCGTGAATCGCGGGCACCTGGATTCGGCAATGGCGCCGTGGTGGGTTTTACGAAAGACCAAATTCTAAAATGCTGCGACCATTTCCCTTGCTGATTTCGTGCTGCCTTTTCTGCACGGTCGCGACCGCGACCGCTACGACGCTTGCCGAGCTGGAGGCACGTGTCGGCCATTCCAACAGAATGCGGCTGGCCGAGGCTGAGCTCGATGCCGCGCAGGCGCGCGCCGCGGCTGCGCCGGATGACGGGATCCGCCTGTTCGGCTCCGCTTCCCTGGCGCACGGACGCGACGCAACGCGGCCCGAGCGGTACAGGATCGACAATGTGTTGCCCGAGGGGGCTGGATCGAGCCGCGAGCAGGTGCTGACTGCGCTTCCCGCGTCCCGCCAGCGTGTCGTCGGCCAGGTGGGCATCCGGCTTCCCCTGTTCGGAAGCCGTGCGGCCGTGCATGAGGCCGGCAAACAGGCCGGCAGCGCTGCAAGCGCCCAGCGCCACCGGCACAAGACGGCGGAGCTGGAAGTGTTGAAGGCGCTGCGCTACGCCTATGCCGAAGCGTATTACGCGAATATGGACCTGGCGCGGGCGCGCGACTATGCGGCGCGCGGGGCGGACAGCCGCCGCAGCCTGGATGCGCGCCGCGCCCGCCGCCTGATGCTGGCGGACGAGCACAGCCGTCTGCTGTCCACCTTCGCCGAAGCCGGCGACGATATGGCCGAAGCCGCAGCAGTAGCGAGCTCCGCCGTGACAACGATCAAGCTGATCACCGGCCTGGACGTCGATGCCGCAGCGCTTGATGCACCGGTCTTTCCGGTGCAATGCCTGTCCGCCGGGCGCCTGCGCGCGGCGCTCGACGCCCATCCCGATATTGCCTATCACCGCGCCGTGGCCACCGAGCGGCGGCGCGCATTGCCCGCCTCGGGAACCGATGGTGTCGAAGGTGGACTCAGCCTGTCGCAGTCCGCGCTGAGGGAGACCGGCGGCCGCAGCGGATACAGCAGCGCCATCGCAATCGACATCAGCATTCCGCTCGAACTGAAACGCTTGCGCTCCGCGCGCCGCGCGTTGGCTGCTGCCGAGCTTCGGCAAGCCGAACTGGCGCTCGAAGGCCGCCGCAATGACTACCTGGGTGGCGTCGAGAATGCCTTGCGTACGGCGGGCATCGCACGCCAGCGTCTCGCCACCCTGTTGCAGCGCGAGGCGGCCGAGGCCGAAGGGGTCCGGATTGCCGAGGTGCGGCTCGCGCGCGCCCGACAGGAGGGACCGGAAACACTGATCCAGAAGCACTACGCCTACTATGCTGCGGCACGCGCCGCCGGTCGGACCAGGCTGGCGCTGGCCCAGCGCGAGGCCGACCTGCTCGGTTTTGGACAGGATTGCGGGGCCACCGCAGCCTCGGCACCAGGAGCGGCCGGCGCCGCAAGTGCAGCGCGCGCGCTGCGGCCGGCGTCGGGCCCGGGCCCGGACGACGGCCATGGCGCAGCCGGATCGACGAAGCCGGGCTGGTATGCGTGGTACCTGTACGACCGCATTGCGGCGGCCGCACCGGAAAGCGTGCTGGCGGGGCTACCGCCGGCGCGACGCATCCTGCTCTCCCTCACCCGCGCCGACATCGAACGCATCTCGTCCCCAGGCCCGGGCCGGCAGCGACTGCGCGCGTTCATCGACGCGGCGGGCGCGGCCGGGATCGGTGTGGAGTTGTTGCTCGGGGACCCCAGCTGGGCGCTGCAAGAACGCCATGCCGACCTGCTGGCGCTGCTGGAACGCATCGGTGACCTGCCCTTTACCGGGCTGCACCTCGATATCGAGCGCTCCCAGCTGCCCACCGCGCAGCAGTCACGCTGGGAGGCCGGGATTGCCGCGCTGACGCGTCAGGTCAGCGGCGCCAGCCGCTTGCCGCTGGCGCTCTCGCTTCATCCCAGGGATGCCAGCGACAGCCTGCTGCGTATCCTGGCGGCGAACGGGGTGGACGAGGTCACCGTCATGTACTACAGCACCCGCGTGCCCGGTGTCGCTGCCTTCATGGCGCGCGTGATGCAGGCCCATCCCCGGCTCGGCATCAGCCTGGCGCAGTCGGTAGAACGGGAGCTGCCGGACGCCGAAAGCTATGGCCGGATGAGGCCGGACCGGGCGCTCACGGCCATGCGCGAAGTCGGCAAGGCCTTGGAGGGCGAACCCAACTTCCGCGGTGTCCTTGTGCAGTCCCTCGACCAATTTTTGGAAAGCCAGCCATGAAAATCAACTTCAAGCAGCCACCGACGGCATTCGAGACGAACGGACTTGCGGTCCACTATGCCCCCAGCAAGCGGAACCTGCCGACCTGGCGCTGGCGCGTCCTGATCGTGCTGGTGCTGGCGCCCCTGCTGCTGTTTCTGGCGCGCGTCGTGTACGACGCGGTCTTCGCCAGCATGCCGGGTTTCGTCGCGATCGACCATAGCCTGGTGAAGACACCGCTGGCCGGAAGGCTGGTCCACAGTGTCGCCCAAGGCGATGCCGTAAGGGCCGGCGACACCGTCGCGCAGCTTCGCAACGAACTGCTCGAATCGCAGCGCGACGCGCTGCGGGCTTCGCTGGCGGCGGCGCGGCGGCGCATGCAGGCGCAGACCGCTGCCGGCGCGCCGCCGGCAGCGCCGCC
>NZ_JPXI01000013.1 GCF_000740675.1 Massilia sp. BSC265
CGGACGTGCGCCGTCGCCTGCGTCAGTACGGCATGCCCGAGCCTGCGAGGGAGCTGCGTCCGGTGCCGGGCCGCGACAGCTACACGATCATCGTCTACATGGAACCCGCCACTCCGGAAACGCTCAACAAGCTCGGCCTCGACCTGGAAGCACGCAGCTATATTCGCCGTACGGTGGAAGCGGCGCGCGACAACAATTCTTTCACTTCCTCGGGTATGCGCGTCAACGTGCTGCCCGGCTTCGACCCCCGCCAGAACATCCTCGCGATGCGCTTGCCCGTTTACCGCAGCGGCATGCCGATTGATACCGTCCTGCAGCGCCGTGCGGCCTATATCGGCAGTGTCGGCATCGGTTTCGGCGTCAACATGATGGTCAGCGGCGCACTCGAGGGCTTCCCGGCCGATGGCGTGCGCCTCATCCTCACCGACCTCGACGATGTACCTCTGGAGCCGGGCGAGGCGCAGCCCAGCGCGGTCCTCTACGACAGCCATTGGACGACGAAACGCCGCTCAATGCCCGACGAGGCCGACCTGTTTCGGGCCAGCCTGCCGATCGAATTCAAGAGGCGCCAATGGCGCGCCGATTTCAGCATCGCCAAATCGGCGCTGTATACGCGCTTCGATGTCTATTATCCGTGGATGGCCGCCCTCGCCGGAACGCTCAGCACCGCCCTGCTGTATGCGCTGTTCCAGACCATGGCCTCGTCGCGCCGCCGCGCCCTGCGCATGGCCGAGGACATGACACGCGAACTGCGCGCCAGCCAGGCCAAGCTGCAGGCTACCAACGAGAAGCTGCGCCAACTGGCCGCGCACGCGGAACAGATCAAGGAAGGTGAACGCAAGCGCATTGCTCGCGAAATCCATGACGAGCTCGGGCAGAACCTGCTGGCGCTGAAGATCGAGGCCGAGATCCTGGCCAACCGCACGCGCGACCGCCATGCACGCCTGCACGAGCGCGCTGCCGCCACCGTGCGCCAGATCGACCTGACCATCCGCAGCGTGCGCCAGATCATCAACGACCTGCGGCCGAACGTGCTCGACCTTGGCCTGAGCGCGGCAGTGGACTGGCAGGTGACCGAGTTCTCGCGCCGCACCGGCATCGAGTGCGAACTGGTCGAGGACGAAACCGAACAACGTCTTGACGACCATTGCGCTACCGCCTTCTTCCGCATCCTGCAGGAGTCGCTCAACAATGTGGCCCGGCATGCGCGCGCAACCAAGGTACGAATCGATTTGCACCAGCACGCCGACATGCTGACCATGATGATCCGCGACAACGGCGTCGGCCTGCAGCCAGGGAGCCGCAACCGCAACGGTTCCTTCGGCCTGGTTGGTATCGAAGAGCGCGTCAACATTCTCGGCGGCAGCTTCTCGATCAGCAGTGGTCCGGATACCGGGACCACCATCGTCGTCACCATTCCCGTGAGCAGCCACCTGCCTGGATCACCCGTCTTCCCGGCACACGACAGTGATGTCGTGCTGCCGGCCATCGCCTGAAAACATGGAACAGACTTGCGGCCATGTTGTCTCGTTTCAGCACAGCAGTTTCTCGGTTGACAGAACTCAACATTGAACCTGACCGGTCGCAGGACAATTGATATCACTGCCACCTGTCAAGACGCAGTTCTTGGCTTCTGATTAACCGCGTCGCGTTCTTCGAGGAGGATTGTTCTGACGTACCGCTTCAACACTAGGGATAAAAAAAAGAATGCCTTAACAAACAGATCTACAACAAAAGGTGATAACTATGTCGAACAACGAATTTGCAGCATTCGAAGCACTTGATCTTGCCCCGATCAAAATGAAACTGATGCATGTGGAATCCGGCGAAGGCTGGTCCGCGCTGCGGGCCGATGCAGTGGAAACGGAGTACCGCCGCTTCCTGTTCCTGATGAAGAAATACCCCGAGGCGGAGGCATCGCCGACCGTCGACGTCGACATCTTCTGGCATTACCACATCCTCGACACGATGAAGTACGCACGCGATTGTGAAGTCGTGTTCGGCTACTTCCTGCATCACGATCCCTACGTCGGCATCGGCGCCGGTGCGAACGATGACGAGCATGCCTCTGGCGGCGAGCGCATGCGCGAAATCTACGAAGCGGAGTTCGGTGCCGGGCCTGCCGCCAACGCCGCGCACGCATACTGCGCCGCGCCGGGCAAGCCGGGCAAAGCCGCCAACGCCGCGTACGCATACTGCGCCGCGCCTGGAAAGCCGGGCGAGGCCGCCAATGCCGCCTACGCGTACTGCGCAGCGCCGGGCAAGCCGGGCGGGGCCGCCGACGCCGCCTACGCGTACTGCGCCGCGCCGGGCAAGCCGGGCGAAACCGCCAGCGTCGCCCACGCATACTGCGCCGCGCCGGGCAAGCCGCCGCAGGCGCAGCCTGACGTCACAGCATATTGCGCCGCACCGGGCAAGCGACTGGCGCACGCTGCCTGATTTGTCTTTTCCCCACGGCCGGCCGACACTTGCGTCCAGCCGGCCGTTTTTATTCAGGCGTTCAGACCGAGAACGCCTGCGCACTACCCTCAGGCCGGACCATCAACTCGCGCAGTTCACGAATGCTGAATTCGCTCTCTTCATGCATGCGCAACAGCAGCGTGGCGCCGATCGGCAGGGTGTTGTGGCGAATCTTGCTGATCACCGGCGGCGCCACTTCGAGCACGCGCGACAATGCGGCGTCGTTCTTCAGGCGGAGCTTGGCGATGATGGCGTCGAGGAGCCGGTTGGGGTCGTATTCCGCGCCGGGCGGGAGGCGTCTGATGGGCATGGGTTTCTTTCAGGATTGTTAAATATTTGTCACTTTGCGTGATCTAATTGCGAATTCATTGCATACAGGGCCAAAACGGCATCATTTGTATGGCATTTTTCGTCAGGGACGAAATGATACACATTCGTCTAGCAATTTGCACAAGGCGCTGCCGTTTTTGATGGCATCCTCGGTTCGCAGGGCGTGCACATGCCTCCGGCAGGCCGGTGGCGTCGATGGACAGGTGAGTGCCGCCCCGGGCGCAGGGCGGCGGAAGGTTTACTTCTTCTTGCCGGGAGCGGCCTTCTTGGCCAGCCCGCTGGCCTGGTACAGGGCGCGGGCGTCGGCATGCGCGCGCTCGGGAGTGCGCATCTCGGGCTTGTCGTCGTGCGCCACAAAATATTCTTTGTCCTGCGCATCGACGACGATCTTGATCGCGGCGGCATCCGCGACCCCATATTTTTCGACGATCAGGGTGGTTACTTCGTCGAGGTATTCTTCATAAGTCATGCTGGCCTCTCGTTCCGGGTGCCAGATTGTACGGGAGCCGCGCCCAGGTACGCCAGCGCACTTCCTACGTCGGGATAGCGCAGCCGTACACGCAGCTCGCGCTTCAGGCGCGTATTGTCCAGCCGGCGCGACTCGGACATGAAGGACAGCAGCGTCGGCGTGACCGCCGCCTGCAGCTCGGGGCGCGGCAGGCGTGGCGGGCGCGCCAGGCCAAAGGCATCGGCCACCGCGTCGAAATACTCGCCCATCTTCATGCGGGTGTCGTCCACCGCGTGCACCACCCGGCCTGCCCCGCGGGCGCGGAACAGCGAAAGCAGAACGATGCGCGCCAGGTCGTCGGCATGGATGTGGTTGGTGTACACGTCGTCTTCGGGGCGCAGGGCCGGGGTGCCCTGCTCCAGCCGCTTGATCGGCAGCCGCTCGGCGGCATAGATACCGGGCACCCGCAGGATGGACAGCCGCGTGCCCGCCGTGAGCGCCCAGGCGCGCAGCACGCGCTCGGCATCGACGCGCCGCCGGGCGCGGGCGTTGCGCGGCGCCACCGGCCGCGTCTCGCGCACCAGTTCGCCGCCGCAGTCCCCATACACGCCGCTGGTGCTCACGTAGACCAGGCGGGTTGCCTTGCCCAGGGCCGCCACCAGGTGGCGGGTGCGGCGGTCCATGGCGCCATCGGGCTGCGGCGGGGCCAGGTGCACGACCCAGTCGGCCAGGCCGCGCAGGCGCAGCAAGCTGGCGGGACGGTCGAGGTCCGCCACCACCGGCACGGCCCCGAGCGCGCGCAACTCTGCACGGCGCTCCGGCTGGCTGGTGAGGGCGAACACGCGGAAGCGCGCGGCGAGCAGCGGCAGCAGGCGCATGCCGACGTCGCCGCAGCCGACGATGAGCAGGCGCGGACGGTGGAAAGCGGGAGCTTGGATCATGGCGGTGGTGCGGGATGAAAGCTTGTCACTCTAGCACAGCCTCGGGCCAGGGTTTCACGGCTCCGGTGGCCCCGGTGTAGAATACCGACCGTTAAATATTGTCAAATCAACGGCTTGCCATGCGCAGCCACCAACTTCAGATCCTGCATGACTTTCCAGATCACCGTCCAGCCCAGTGGCCACCAGTTCACCTGCGAAGCCGACGAAACCGTCCTCTCCGCCGCCATCCGCGCCGGCATCGGCCTGCCCTACGGCTGCAAGAACGGCGCCTGCGGCTCGTGCAAGGGCAAGGTGCTGGACGGCGAGCTGACCCACAAGCCGCACCAGCAACGCGCCCTGACCGACACCGAGAAGACCCAGGGCATGTCGCTGTTCTGTTGCGCGGTGCCGCAGCAGGACCTGGTGATCGAGGCGCGCGAGATCGGCGGCAGCTCGGAATACCCGGTGCGCAAGCTGCCGACCCGGATCGCCGGCATCCGCAAGGCCGCGGAGGACGTCGCCATCGTCACGCTGCAGCTGCCGGCCAACGAAGCGCTGGCCTACCGCGCCGGCCAGTACATCGAATTCCTGCTCAAGGACGGCAAGCGCCGCGCCTACAGCATCGCCTGCGCGCCCTCGTTCAACGGTCCGCTCGAGCTGCACATCCGGCACCTGCCGGGCGGTCTGTTCACCGATCACGTTTTCAACGCCATGAAGGAGCGCGACATCCTGCGCTTCGAAGGCCCGCTCGGCACCTTCTTCCTGCGTGAAGAGTCCGACAAGCCGATCGTGCTGCTGGCCTCGGGCACCGGTTTCGCGCCGGTGAAGGCGCTGGTCGAGCACCTGATGCACCTGAAGTCCACCCGCCCGGTACGGCTGTACTGGGGCGGACGCCGCCCACAGGACCTGTACATGGACGAGCTGTGCCGGGCCTGGGAAACCACGCTGCCGGACTTCCAGTACATCCCGGTCATCTCGGATGCGCTGCCGGAAGACGCCTGGCAGGGCCGCACCGGCTACGTGCACGCGGCCGTGATGCAGGACATCCCGAACCTCTCCGGCCACCAGGTGTATGCCTGCGGCGCGCCCGTCATGGTGGAGTCCGCGCGGCGCGACTACGTGGCGCAGTGCGGGCTGCCGGAAGACGAGTTCTTCGCTGACGCCTTCACCACCGAGGCGGACCTGGCATAAGGCACGGCAAGGCCGCATTTCGGGCACAATGCAAGGCAAACAAGCCCAAGCATTGTCCCGAAAGCCCCACATGTCTCTGCTGTCCTCTTCCAGCGGCCTGGCCGTCCTGCGCAACCGTAACCTCGCCTTTTATCTTTCCAGCCGCTTCCTCGGCACCCTCGCGGTGCAGATGCAGAGCGTCGCCATCGGCTGGCAGGTCTACCAGATCACGGGCAGCCTGTTCGACCTCGGCCTGATCGGCCTGGCGCAGTTCGCGCCCTTCCTGGTGCTGATCCTGTGGGCCGGCCACGTGGCCGACCGCTACAACCGCCGCAACATCGTCCTGCTGTGCATGGCCACGCAGCTGCTGTGCAGCCTGCTGCTGGTCGGTTTCACCGCCAGTGCCAGCACCATCGTGTGGCCGGTCTTCGCCATCCTGGTGCTGTTCGGCTCCGCGCGCGCCTTCATGATGCCGGCCTCGCAGGCCGTGCTGAAGAACCTGGTGCCGAACCAGGACTTCAGCCAGGCCGTGGCCCTCGGTTCCTCGACCTTCCACGTGGCCGTGATCGCCGGCCCGGTCATCGGCGGCCTGCTGTACGCCTTCGGCCCGATGACCGTGCACATGGTCGCGGCCAGCCTGCTCATGATCGCGGTGCTGTGCATGTCGCGTACCCGGGCGACCCAGCAGGCCCGCAGCCAGGGCCCGGTGAGCTGGCATTCGCTGATGGAGGGCCTGCGCTTCGTGTGGTCGCGCCCGATCGTGCTGGGCGCGATTTCGCTCGACCTGTTCGCGGTGCTGTTCGGCGGCGCCACCGCCCTGCTGCCCGCCTATGCGCACGACGTCCTGCACGTGGGCCCCTCCGCGCTGGGCTGGCTGCGCAGTGCGCCGGGAGTGGGGGCGGCGCTGTGCTCGATCGCGCTGGCCTTCTTCCCGATCACGCGCCGGGTCGGCCTGTGGATGTTCGGCGGCGTCGCCGTGTTCGGCCTTTCCACGCTGGTGATGGGTTGGACCGACAGCTTCCCGGTGGCCCTGTGCGCCCTGTTCCTCCTTGGCGCCGGCGACATGGTGAGCGTGTACATCCGTCACCTGCTGGTGCAGTACGAGACCCCGGACGACATCCGCGGGCGCGTCAGCGCTGTCAACTCGGTGTTCATCGGCGCCTCCAACGAACTGGGCGAATTCGAATCGGGCGTCACCGCCGGCTGGCTCGGCCTGGTACGCGCCATCCTGCTCGGCGGCGCGGCCACGCTCGCGGTAACGGGGCTGTGGGCAGTCATGTTCCCGGTGCTGTCGCGGATGGACCGTTTCCCGCACCATCAGGAAGAAAAAAGCGAAAGGCTGCGGGCATGAACCGCCCGGTGCTGAGCGTGCTGGTGGTCGAAGACCACCCGACCATTGCCCGCCAGATCGTCGATTTCCTCGACGGCCTGGGCTGGCAGCTTGACCATGCCGGCACCGGCGCCCTGGCCATCCGGCTGGCCACGGAGCAGCCCTATGACGTGGTGCTGCTCGACCTCAACCTGCCCGACGTGGACGGCCTGCAGGTCTGCCGCGCGATCAAGGCGGGTGCGCCGAGCAACGTGCCGGTCCTGATGCTGACCGCACGCGACGCCTTCGAGGACAAGGCGCAGGGCTTTCGCGAAGGCGCCGACGACTACCTGGCCAAACCCTTCGACCTGCGCGAGGTGGCCCTGCGCTGCGAAGCGCTGGCCCGGCGCGGCACGCTGCACCAGCGGCAGGAGCTGCGCGTGGGCCCGCTGACCCTGCTGGCCAGGGAAAAGCGCGCACTCTACGAGGGCAAGCCCCTGCCTCTCACCCAGACCGGCTTCAGCATCCTGCTCCTGCTGTGCAGGGAACACCCGCATCCGGTCTCGCGTTCCATGCTGGTCCAGCACCTGTGGGGCGCGCATCCGCCCGACAGCGATGCCCTGAAGTCGCACATCTACACCTTGCGCAAGGTGCTGGAGCAAGCGTCCGGGCGCAGGATGCTCGCCACCATCCTGCAGCTGGGCTACCGGCTCGACCTGGACGGGAACGACAATGGCTAGGTCGATCCGCCGCAGCCTGTTCGCCGCCCTGGCGGGATTCACCGTCCTGATCTGCCTGTGCTACACGGGCCTGGCAGTGGTCATTGCCTATGTCACCGAGGACATGCTGGTGGAGCGGCTGCTGGTGCGCGAAGCCGCCGCCATCGAGCAGCACGCCGCCCGGCATGGCGTCCTGCCGCGTCCTGCCAGCGACCTGGTCACCCTCCACACCAGCCGCGACACGCTGCCGACCGTGGTACGCGCGGCAACCGCGCCCGGGGACCTGCGCGCCGAAGTGTTTACCAGGACCGGCCAGCACTACCACCTGATGGTGCGCGACCTGGCCGGCGGAGCCGGCCAGGCCGGTACGCGGCGCATTTACATGCTGGCCGACGTCGCTCCCGTGCTGGTGGTGTCGAAGGTGGTGCAGGATGTGGGCGGGGTGCTGATCTTCGTCGCCGCGGCCTTGATCGCGCTGGCCCTGCTGCTGGCCTGGCTGCTGGCACGGCGCCTGGTACAGCCGCTGCAAATCCTGGCACAGGAAGCGCAAGCCCTGCGCCCCGGCGGCACGGCCAGCTTCAGCGCACGCGGGCGGCCGGACGAGATCGGCATCCTTGCAGAGCGCCTGGAGAGCAGTTTCAGCGAGTTGCAGGCGGCCCTGCGCCGCGAGCACGATTTCACGCGCGACGTCGGGCACGAGCTGCGCACGCCGCTGACCATCATGAACAACACGCTGGCCCTGGCGGCGAGGCGGCCGCTGGGCCGGGACGAGTTCGGGCAGCTGCAGGCCGGCCTCGACGAACTGCGCGCCACGATCGATGTCCTGTTCGCGCTGGCGCGTGCCGAACACGTCGGACTGGACGTGTTCGACCTGCGCGACTGCATCGAGCATGCCCTGCTGGGCGTGCCCGGGGCGAACGAGTGGGACGAGCAGCGCCTGGCGCTCACGCTTCCGGAACGCCTGCCGGTGCAGGGCAACCGCCACCTCGCTCTTCTTCTCGTCACCAATTGCGTAGGCAATGCCCTGTTCCACGGAGGCCCGCAGGCCAGGCTCGCCATCGGCTACGCGGATGGGAAGCTTGTCATCGCCAACACCCTGGACGCGGCGCACGCCGGCAAGGTGCAGGGCTTCGCACACGGTCAGAACCTGCTGGCGCGGGTCGCACGCAGCATGGGCTGGGCGATCGCCTTCCATCCGGGCGAAGCGCGCTACCGGGTCGACATCCGTCCCCTGCCCTCGCGCTGAAAAAGCCGGCGGATTTCACCGCGATTTCACCACCCTCCCCTTAGGCTGGATGCTCCAACACGAGGGAGCACCCAATGAAAATCCTGATCGCCCTGCTGGTCCTGTCCAGCGCCTGCAGCACCGCCTTCGCCCAGGTGGGCAGCCTGGTCCACAAGGAAGAAAAACGCCGCTACATCGTCTACACACCGCCTTCCTACCATGCCGATCCGCGGCAGCCCTATCCGGTCGTGTTCAACTTCCACGGTGGCGGCATGAGCATGGCCGAGCAGATGCTCTACACCGGCATGAACCGGGCCGCCGACCGCCACCGCTTCATCGTGGTCTACCCGAAGGGCACCAAGGAAGACTGGAACGTCGGCTTCGGCATGCCTTACCTCGGCGGCAGCGACGATGTCGGCTTCACCGAAGCCCTGCTCGAGAAACTCAAGAAGGAATACCGGATCGACGCCTCGCGGGTCTATGCGACCGGGCTGTCGCGCGGCGGCTTCTTCGCGCTGCGCCTGGCGGCCGACCTGCCGCAGCTGTTCGCGGCGGTCGCGTCGGTGGGCGGGCCCATGCCGGAGCCGGTCGTCCAGCACCATACGAAACCGGGCAAGGTCGGCGTGATGCTGATCCATGGCACGGCCGACCAGGTCGTTGCCTACGACGGCAAGGCCACCGGTTCCGGCTACCTGTCCGCCGTCGACAGCCACCGCTACTGGATCAAGCGCAACGGCCTCGAGGGCACCCCCGAACAGACACGCAGCTTCAATGACGACAGTCTCGACGGTACCGAGGTCAGCTACCGGGAACAGGGGAAGGACGGCGCCCGCGTCGCCCTGGTAACGGTCAAGGAAGGTGGCCATACCTGGCCGGGCGCCGATGCCTTCAATGTCGGCCTGCCGATCGGCAAGACCACGCGCGACGTGGATGCCAACGAACTGATGTGGCAGTTCTTCGCCAGGCACCGCCGCTGAACCCTGGAAGCGGATGTGGCCGGCCTTGCAACTTGCGGGACCGGCCCCACCTGTCATAACAGGACGCGGCCAAAACGCGGCCGCGGGTAAGATCAAGCCGTTATGACAACAGGAGCAATCGTATGCAAATCAATGTCAATACCGACCGCACCATTACCAACCACCAGGGCCTGGATGAACACGTGGAATCAGTCGTCCGCAGCTCGATCGACCGTTTCGGCGACCACATCACCAGCGTCGAAGTACACCTGAGCAACGAGAACAGGCAGAAAGGCGCCGATGGCGGCAACTCGTGCATGATGGAAGCGCGCGTGCGCGGCTACCAGCCGATCGTGGTGCACGAGCATTCCGACGACCTGCGCCAGTCGATCAAGAACGCCGGCGGCAAGCTGGCACGTGCCCTCGACAGTGCCCTGGGTCGCCTGCAGGACAAGGACCGCCACGGCCACGCGGCCCCGGCAGTCGATCCCCTCGCAGACAAGCACCTGACCGATTCGTAAGTGGTGCGATCGCACGCCCGGCTCCTGGGCGTGCGCTTGTCTTCCTCATCGGTTCAGCCAGCGCCTTCCAGCATCGCCCGCAGCTCGCGCAGGTAGCGCAGGCCGGCCAGCGCGCGGCTGCCGTACCACGACATCATTTCTCCATCGACCAGCAAGACCGGAATGCCGATCTGCTTCTCGAGCGCGTCCGCGTGGGCTTCCGTGAAGCGGTAGGGCTCGGTGGACAGCAGCACGGCGTCGAGCTGGTCCACCAGTTGCTCGGACCAATCAAATCGCGGATAGCGTGCCTCCCCGAGTTGCGGGACCTGCCAGCCCAGCTCGGCCAGCATGGCGGCGATATACGTGTCTTTCGACACACTCATCCACGGATCCTGCCAGATGCAGTACAGCACGGTGCGCGCCGGCGCCGATGTACTCACCGAGGCGGCCAAGGCCGCGTGTTCCTGCTCGAAGGCGGCACACCAGCACTCCGCCGCCTCTTCCGCGCCAAAGATTCCGCCCATCAGGCGCGCCAACGCCAGGTTATCGCCCGGCACCACCGGATGGGTGACGACGATGTGCGGCACGAACTCCGCCAGCTTGTCCACCGTCGGCTTTTCGTTCTCGTCGATATTCACCACGAGGTGGGTCGGCGCCAGCTTTCGGATCTTCTCGATGTTCACGTCCTTGGTGCCGCCGACCTTCGGAATCGCCTCCACCGTATCGCGCGGATGGATGCAGAAGCCGGTACGGCCGACCAGCTGGCCAGCCAGGCCGAGCTCGCACAGGAGCTCGGTGAGCGAGGGCACCAGCGACACGATGCGGGCGCCTGGCGCGGGATGGTGTTGTTGGCCGAGCGCGTCGACCAGGTGGGCAGGATTCGTCATGGCCGCCATTTGACCACTGTTGTTTCTGAAACGCCAGTCCGTGCACAGGAGTTGCAATAAGGTATCATGCCCCCACATGATGTTGACTTAGAGTAGCTTTCTTTTCACCTGAGAATCCCTTGGACCCGATCGGCACTTTCGGTGCTTCTTCTTACAGCACGCGCGACCTGCAACTGTTCCGCGACGCCGATGACCCGATCATCGGGCAAATGCTCGCCCCCTGCGCGGTCATTCGGGTAGCGGCAGGCCGGCGGGTCGAGGACGGCATGCGTGCGCGCCTCTACATTGTGCTTTCCGGAATGCTGGAAGTGGCGCCCGATGCCCACAGCGGCAGCGAGGACAGTGGCGTCAGCCGTGTGCTGCCCGGCGAGAGCGTGGGTGAGCAGGCCGTGCTGGACGACGCGGTCAACCTGGCCGCGATGACGGCACTGGAAGACTGCGAGCTGCTGGTAATCGAGCCGGAACTGGTGTGGCAGCTGATCGACCGCTCGAACGTGCTCGCCCGCAACCTGCTGCGCCTGCTGTCCTTCCGTGTGCGGCATGCCAACGCCCAGCTCAAGCGGCGCCAGCGGCTCGGCGAGTTCTACCGCCAGCTCTCGCTCAACGACGGCCTGACCGGCCTGTACAACCGCGCCTGGCTGGGCGAGATGCTGCCCAAGCTGGCTGCCCGCGCACGCCAGGACGGCAGCCCCTTGTCGATCATCATGATCGACCTCGATCACTTCAAGCGCTTCAACGACACCCATGGCCACCTGGCGGGCGACGCCGCGCTATCAAGCGCCGCCGGTGTGATCCGGGAATCGCTGCGGCCCTCCGACTTCGCGGTGCGCTACGGCGGCGAAGAACTGATGGCGGTGTTGCCGGACACCCCGGCCGCCCAGGCCGAGATGGTGGCCGAGCGCCTGGCCGAACGCCTGCGCACGACCATGGTCTTTCCGGACATGCGCCTTCCCCTGCCCCACATCACCGGCTCCTTCGGCGTGGCCAGCCTGGCGCCCGGCGGCGACGAGCATGCGCTGATGGCCGCCGCGGACGCCGCCTTGTACCGTGCCAAGCAGGCAGGGCGCGACAGAGTCAGCGTGTAACTCATCGGTTCCGCCCGGCTGACGCCGCGCCGATTCTGTGCCACCATGGCGCCTGCCTGTCCCAACGGCGACAAGATAAGAATACATGAGCACGCATACCTTCCTCTGGCACGACTATGAAACCTTCGGCGCGACCCCGCGCCGCGACCGCCCGGCCCAGTTCGCGGCCATCCGCACCGACGCCGAGCTGAACGAGATCGGCGAGCCGATCATGCTGTACTGCCAGCCGGCGCCGGATTTCCTGCCCGACCCGCAGTCCTGCCTGATCACCGGCATCACTCCGCAGCACTGCCTCGAACACGGCGTGCCGGAACACGAATTCGCCCGGACCATCGAGGCCGCGTTCAGCGAGCCCGGCACGGTCGGTGTCGGCTACAACACCATCCGTTTCGACGACGAAGTCACGCGCCACCTGTTCTGGCGCAACCTGATCGACCCGTACGCGCGCGAATGGCAGAACGGCTGCGGGCGCTGGGACCTGCTGGACGTGGTGCGCATGACCTATGCGCTGCGCCCGGACGGCATTGAATGGCCGAGCAAGGAAGACGGCAAGCCGAGCTTCCGCCTGGAAGACCTGACCAGGGCAAACGGCCTGGTCCACGACGCGGCCCACGACGCGCTGTCGGACGTGCGCGCCACCATCGCCCTGGCCCGACTCATCAAGCAAAAGCAGCCGAAGCTGTTCGACTTCTGCCTGGAACTGCGCCGCAAGGAGCGGGTGGCCGCCGAGATGGGCCTGCACCTCGACCCGGGCCAGCGCCAGCCCTTCCTGCACGTGTCAGGCATGTTCCCGGTCGAGCACGGCTGCCTGGGCCTGGTCTGGCCGCTGGCCCAGCACCCGACCAACAAGAACGAGATCCTGGTGTGGGACTGCCGCCACGACCCGTCGGAACTGTTCGAGCTCGACGTCGAGACGATCCGCACCCGCCTGTTCACCCGCAGCGCCGACATGCCGGAAGGGATGACGCGCCTGCCGATCAAGAGTGTGCACCTGAACAAATCGCCGATGCTGGTCGGCAACCTCAAGACCCTGCACCCCAGCATGGCGACGCGCTGGCACATCGATGTCGAGCAGGCGCGGGCGCACGCGGCCCTGGCGGCGGGCGGGCGCAATATGAGCGCGATCTGGGCCGAGGTGTTCAAGAAACCGGCGCCAGGCGCCGCGGCAGACGTGGACGAAGACCTGTACGGCGGTTTCGTGGGCAACGGCGACCGCCGCAAGCTGGAGTCGCTGCGCCAGGAAAAGCCCTCGGTGCTGGCCGGCATGCGGCCCTCGTTCGAGGACGAGCGCCTGGGCGAGCTGTTCTTCCGCTACCGCGCACGCAACTTCCCGCAGACCCTGTCGGAAGACGAAAGGGAACTGTGGGAGGCGCACCGCGCGGCAAGGCTGTTCGAGGGGGTCGCCGGGGCGCGCACGGTGGACCAGCTGTTCATGGAGATCGATGCGCTGTCCGAGAGTGCGGACGAGCGGGCGGAGGAAATTCTCGGCGCGCTGTACGACTATGCGGAGACGATTGCGCCGAGCAGGTATTGACGCTTACCCCCGCGCGGCGTTGATCGCGTCGCGCGTGTCCATCGCCACCCGACGCGCGGCTGCAGCGAAATCCTCGCCACCCTGCGGCGCCGCATACAGAATTGCCCGCGAGGAATTGATCATCATCCCGGTGCGGTCCGCGGTACGTCCCGCCTTCACGGTCGCTTCCACGTCCCCGCCCTGCGCACCCACGCCCGGGATGAGCAGCGGCATGTCACCGACCAGCTTGCGCACCTGCGCGATCTCTTCCGGGAAGGTCGCCCCCACCACCAGCGCCAGCTGGCCGTTGCGGTTCCACTTCTCGGCCACGAGCTGGGCCACGTGCTGGTACAGCGGGCGGCCGCCCACGTCCAGGAACTGCAGGTCCGAACCGCCCGCATTCGAGGTGCGGCACAGTACGATCACGCCGCGGTCCGGCCACTCCAGGTAAGGCTCGACCGAATCGAAGCCCATGTAGGGACTGACCGTCACGGCATCGGCGCCGTAGCGGTCGAAGGCTTCGCGCGCGTACTGGTGTGCGGTGGCGCCGATGTCGCCGCGCTTGGCGTCCAGGACCAGCGGGATGTGCGGATATTGCTCGCGCAAGTAGCGGCAGATTTCCTCCAGCTGCGCTTCGGCGCCCAGGGCCGCGAAATAGGCGATTTGCGGCTTGAAGGCGCAGGCCAGGTCGGCAGTCGCATCGATGATGGCCTTGCAGAACTGGACGATGCCGTCCGGCTGGCCTTGCAGGTGCGCCGGGAAGCGCGCCAGGTCCGGGTCGAGCCCGACGCACAGCAGGGAATTGTTGCGGGTCCATGCTGCGGAAAGTTTATCGATGAATGTCATCCGGGCCTCTTGTCAGTCAGTTATTGCGAACCCAATATTGTACCGCCAGCCATGCTGCTGGACGGATGCAGCATCGGTTTATCCCCGACGATGCGCCAAAATATCTTTACATCATGTATATTTTGACCATTCGACAACTTGCCGTGAAACGATCATGACATCTACCCTCTTCTCGCGCTGGACCCGTACCCTCGCCGTGGCCATACTCACCGGCACGCTGCTGTCCGGCTGCGGCTACAACGAGTTCCAGACCAAGGACGAGGCAACCAAGGCCGCCTGGGGCGAAGTGGTGAACCAGTACCAGCGCCGCGCCGACCTGATCCCGAACCTGGTCAACACCGTCAAGGGCTATGCCTCGCACGAGCGCGAGACGCTCGAGGCCGTCACCCGCGCCCGCGCCGCAGCCACCAGCTTCCAGATCACGCCGGAAGTGCTGAATGACCCGTCCGCCTTCAACAAATTCCAGCAGGTGCAGGGCGAGCTGTCCGGCGCGCTGTCGCGCCTGATGGCGGTGTCCGAAAAATACCCGGACCTGAAGGCCGACACCAGCTTCCGCGACCTGCAGTCGCAGCTGGAAGGCACCGAGAACCGCATCACGGTGGCGCGCCAGCGCTACATCGCGTCGGTGCAGGACTATAACGTTACCGTGCGCAAGTTCCCGACCAACCTGACGGCAATGGTGTTTGGCTACGAGACCAAGCCCTCGTTCACGGTCGAGAACGAAAAAGCGATCTCGACGGCGCCGACGGTCGACTTCGGCAAATAAACGATGCCGACCGGAGGCAGTATCTATCGTTCGCTGTGGGCCCTGCTGCTGGCCTGCGTGCTCGCCCTGGGCTGGGCCAGTACGGCGTTTGCCCAGCTCAAGCCGGTTCCCGCGCTGAGCGGGCGCGTGGTCGACGAAGCCGGCATGCTCGACGCCGGCCAGCGCGAGCGCTTGAGCGCGGTGCTGGCCGACTACGAGGCCCGTACCGGGAGCCAGATTGCCGTGTTACTGGTGAAATCGACCGAGCCCGAAGCGATCGAGCAGTTCAGCATCCGCGTCACCGACGCCTGGAAACTGGGCCGCAAGGGCGTCGACGACGGCGTGCTGCTGATGGTGGCGCGTGACAATCCAAGTTCGCTGCGCCGGCTGCGCATCGAGGCCGGCCGTGGTGTACAGGGCGTGCTGACCGACGCGCAATCGAAACGCATCCTGCAGGACGTAATCGCA
>NZ_JPXI01000014.1 GCF_000740675.1 Massilia sp. BSC265
TGCTGGCCGACTACGAGGCCCGTACCGGGAGCCAGATTGCCGTGTTACTGGTGAAATCGACCGAGCCCGAAGCGATCGAGCAGTTCAGCATCCGCGTCACCGACGCCTGGAAACTGGGCCGCAAGGGCGTCGACGACGGCGTGCTGCTGATGGTGGCGCGTGACAATCCAAGTTCGCTGCGCCGGCTGCGCATCGAGGCCGGCCGTGGTGTACAGGGCGTGCTGACCGACGCGCAATCGAAACGCATCCTGCAGGACGTAATCGCACCGCACTTCCGCCAGAACCATTATTACGAAGGCCTGGTGGCCGGCGTCGGCGCCATCGCCACCCTGCTGAACAAGGAAAGCTTCCCTGCTCCGGCACAGCAGCCGGCGCCGCAGCGCCAGGTGCAGGTCGACACCGGCGGTGGTTTTTCGCTGTTCGGGTTCCTTCCCCTCCTGATCGGCTTTTTCCTGCTGCGCTCCATGTTCCGTCCACGCCGCAGCCGGCTCTCGCCGCACCACTGGGGCCACCGCCGCCGCAGCGGCCTGGGCGATGTCGCGACCGGCATCATCCTCGGCAACATCATGAGCGGCATGGGACGCGGCGGCGGCTTTGGCGGATTCAGCGGCGGCGGGGGCGGATTCGGTGGCGGCGGATTTTCCGGCGGTGGAGGCAGCTTCGACGGCGGCGGCGCCTCGGGAGACTGGTAATGGGCTTCAATCAACGACTCAAACGCGCCTGGCGCCACCTGACGAGCAGCAGTGGCGAGGCCAAGCGCGCTTTTCCGGAAACGACGCTCACCGCGATCAGCGAGGCGATCACCGCCGGCGAGCAAACCCACCGCGGCGAAGTCCGCCTGATCGTCGAAAAGGCCCTGCCCTTCGACGACGCCTGGGACGGTGTCACGAACCGTCAGCGTGCGCTGGCCCTGTTCGCGGACTACGGCGTATGGGACACCGAGGACAATTGCGGTGTGCTCATCTACGTCAACCTTGCCGAACACAAGGTGGACATCGTGGCCGACCGCGGCATCGACCGCAAGATCGACAGCGCCACCTGGCAGGCGGTATGCCGCACCATGACGGACGGCTTCAGGCAAGGCCGCTTCCATGACGCGACCCTGGCCGCCATCGGACAGGTCAACGAGCTGCTTCGACAGCACTTCCCGGCCAACGGCAGCCGCGCCAACGAATTGCCGGACAAGCCGCTGATGCTCTAAGGGTGTCAAGCAGCTTCTCTTGATGCCGCGCTGCCTTCGATGACGGCGCATGCTTATCATGGGCGGCACCGTATCCTTGCAGCGTTCCATGGCACATCGGATCACGACCATCCCGCCTCGGCTGGCCTGTTGGCGCGCCCGGCTCGAGCGACGGCCCTACCGTGCCGCGGCTGCGCTGGGCGCCTGCCTGGGCATCGTGGGCACGCTCTGCACCCTTTGCGTGATCGGGGTCGTGCTGCAGTTTTTGCCCCCCGAGCAATGGGGACACTCCGCAGCTGCCGGCCTCGGCCGGTTCGGTCCCGCCTGGATCTTCCTGATCGCCGTGGTCTATGCCCCCGTCGTTGAAACCTTGCTCGCCCAGGTCCTCCCGATGGAGCTCGCGCACCGCCTCGGCGCACCCTCGTCCGCCTGCGTGCTGCTGAGCGGGCTGGTATTCGCCTGCGGCCACTACCTGAATGGGGGGCTTGCCCACGGCATGACCACCTTCTTCGGAGGAATGATCCTCGCCTGCGCCTATGTGGCGATGCGCTGGGCCGGCGTCGGTCCCGCCGTCCTGGCCGCGGGTACGGCACACGCGGTGCAGAACGGGACGGTCCTGTTCGTGCTCGCTCCCCTGCTTCCGGGAGGCGCGTAGGGCGGCGTCGGCAAATCCCCCCTCCATGGCTCGCTGGATACAATGGCGGATCCAGGACACTACGAAAGCCCACCATGAGATTAGCCAATAGAATCGCCATCGTCACCGGCGCCACCCAGGGCATCGGCCTTGCCTGCGCCACCCGGCTCGTGCAGGAAGGCGCGCGCGTCATGCTCGTCGATATCCGCCCCGAAGGCCGGGATGTCGCAGCAAAGCTCGGCGATGCCGCCCGCTTCCACCATGGCGACGTCAGCCTGAAGGCCGATGTCGATGCAATGATCGCCGCCACCTTGGCGTCATTCGGCCAGATCGATATCCTCGTCAACAATGCCGGCGTGACGCACGCGGCGGATTTCCTCGACCTGGCGGAAGACGACTTCGACCGCGTGTTGCGCATCAACCTGAAATCGATGTTCCTGTGCAGCCAGGCAGCGGCGCGCGAAATGGTGAAACGCCAGACTGGGTGCATTATCAATATGTCCAGCGTCAATGCCGAATTGACCATCCCGAACCAGGTGCCGTATGTGGTCTCGAAAGGCGGCGTCAAGCAGCTGACCCGCGTGGCAGCGATCAGCCTGGCCGAGCATGGCATCCGCGTCAATGCGATCGGCCCCGGCACGATACTGACCGAATTGGCGAAGAAGGCGGTACTCGGCAGTCCCGAAGCACGCCACACGATCCTGTCGCGCACCCCGCTCGGGCGTTGCGGCGAGCCCGAGGAAGTGGCCGCCGTGTGCGCCTTCCTTGCCAGCGACGACGCCTCTTACATCACCGGCCAGACCCTGTACGCGGATGGTGGCCGTATGGCATTGAACTACACGGTGCCAGTACGCGAATAAACGTTCTTGCTCAGCTTAGCGAAACAGATATTCGGAACATCAATGTCTGGTATCCGTATTCTAAATTGGACGTATATTTGGCGGCGCAGCATAATGCACCTGTCTCCACTATTCTCCTCCAAGAAAATAGTTTTAAGCCCGCCTCGAGCGGGCTTTTTTTTGCCCGCACGTTTCCAGGCTGTTTCTTTACAGTTCCCGGCCACTGCGTTCTGCCCGATATTGTTGAGATCACGGAAGCCCTGCACAGTTCGGCGACCATGCGTCACGTTTGATCACTGTCACAGCGTGGTCACAATCGCCCCATATACTTTGACTCACCTGCGATACACGCAACCGATATGCGTGATGGCAGCAGGTGTGCTGCGCCAGGGGTGCAACACACCAACCGATTACGTCTCTTGGCCCGATCTTGGGTTGTGCCCGCCAGTTCCTGGCGGGCATTTTTTTCTTCACATTAGCAACACACTATCAAAAATCTGCCCGCTGGGCTTGAAGCCGTGCTGGATTTCGCTATGATGAAGCTCCCCTCCTGCGTTTTCCTCCTTTGCAGGGTTGCGGGGACAACACGATAATGGGAGCCTGTCCTATGAATCTACGTGTATCCGAGACCTACGCGCATCCGCCCGAAGCGTCTGCCTGCCGCCGCCATCATGCCGACGGCAACCTGGTGCTGAGCGAACTGAATCCCCTTGCCGTCATCGACCAGCTCGACGACGCCAGCGCCACGCTGAACCTGCTGACCTTCGGTAGCGTGCGCGAAATCTGTCCCAAGTGCCAGCACACCCATCTCAAGCTCGTGCTGCGGCAGAACAGCGTACGCATGGCACACCTGTTCTGCGCCGACTGCGAAAGCTGTTTCGACGCCCATTACACGAACGGCGCCCCCGCGCTGACGATCTGAACAAGCAGTCGACAGTGCGCCGGAGCGCTGGCCGCAGGAATGCCGGACCGGTCGGTGCGACAGGAAAAACAAGCGGTGTGATATCGTTGGCATTTGTCCGGCGTTCTATTGTCATGCCCGCTTTCCTGTCCTTCCTGTTGTTCGATCCACGCCTGCGCTCCGCCCGCATCAAGACTGCGCTCGTGCTGTTTGCGGCTGTGATCCTTGCCGGTTCGATCCCCGGGGCACGCGCCGAAGTGGGCGAATTCGCACCCGGCGTGGTGCTGCACGGCCTGACCTACGCCTTCCTGAGCCTGCTATGGTTCCTCGGCAGCACGGGAAGCGGCCCCGTGCGCGCGGCCAAGACCGTGCTGGCGATCGCCCTGATGGGCGCCGGCGACGAGCTGGTGCAGAGCTTCCTGCCCTACCGCAGCGGCGACGTGCGCGACTGGATGATCGACGTGAGCGCGGCGCTCTTGACCAGCACCCTGCTGGCCGTGATCGTGCCGCAGCACGACACCGTACGCCAACGCTGACCTTCCACGCAGCAAAAAAATCCGCCGGCCTCTTGGGCACCTTGATCCAGCTCAGGCACATCCCGAGTCGGCTGGAACGCTGACGCGCTTCCCCCCTCTCACTTCAGTGGCACGTGGCATCGTCACGCATCCGATTGAACATCCACCATAAGGAGTTGACCATGAAGCAAAGACACCAGAGCATGCTCCTGGCGGGCTTGCTGGCTGTATCGCTGGGCCTGGCCGGGTGCGCCGGCATGCGCGGCGGCGGCGGCGGCGACACATCTACTGGCGCGAGCGGCGCGAGCGGCACTACCTCGGGCGGTTCGAGCGGCACCACTGGCGCAACCGGGACCGGCGGCTCCAGCAGCTACGGCGCCGGCAGCGCCACCGACGCCTCCGGCAATCCCACCGGCAGCAGCGGCAGCTCGAGCAGCCAGGGGACCATGGGCACCGGCACCTCCGGCAGTTCGGGCAGCTCTGGCACCTCGGGCAGCAGTGGAACCAGCGGCACCAGCGGTTCCTCGAGCTGGGACCAGTCCGGCAGCACGGGAGCATCGGGCAGCACCGGCTCGTCGGCGGCAGCCGGTACCTCGGCGGCCGGCAGCTCCAGCCCCAACAGCACGGTCCTCGCCATCGAAGTCGTTCCCAGTGAGAGCACGACCTCGGGCAGCTCGGGCTCTGCCGGCAGCACCGGCTCGAGCGGCGCAGCCGGCGCTACCGGCGCAAATAGCTACCGCGTTACGGTGCGCATGGACGATGGCAGCACCCAGGTCGTCAACCATGGCAGCACACCCGACTTCCGCAGCGGTGACCGCGTGAACGTCACCAGCGGCGTCATCCAGCGCTAAGTACGCGAAGAGAAATACATGTGAATTCTGGCAAACTGAGCCGAATGCGATGCAAGGTGGCAACTGCGCCGCAGTACGAGCAATGCAAGCAGGAGCCAACGCGGCAGCGTGCCGGTTACGGCAGCCAGGACCACATTGATGTATGGGCGAGTATTTAGGCCCGCCCGTACCGAATCGCGCTGCGGCATCCGGCAAGAAGACTGCTGCAGCGTCCACCGCCGGTTGCGACGCCGTCTCGCCATCGTCGCGCCCCGCACCGGCAGGCCGCCTCGCCACAAAAAAACGCGCACCTTGCCGGGTGCGCGTTTTTGTTCGCTTCCCTGAACGATTACGGCATGCCCGTTCCACCCGGGAGGCCATCGCCCTCCGCTTCGACATCCTTGCGCTGCAGCGGCACGTTGCGGGTAGCGGCGCTGATCACCTCCAGCGGCAGCTTCGGCGTGCGGTCCGCATTGAGCAGGCCGTTCGCTTCCTGGAAGGTATCGGTGAACTGCGTGTAGCAGAAGCCGCTGAACATGAAGGTTTCGTTCACCACCCGCAGAAGCTCGCGGTACAGCGACAGGTAGCTTTCCGCCGTGTGCGCCCGCGAGTAGCCCCAGGTGGTCTTGTCCGCATCCGGATCCTGCTTCGGATCGTAGGCGATGCCGCCGAACTCGGTGAGCACGATCGGCTGGCCGCGGTGCGGGAAGCCGTCCAGGGTCAGGATGCGGCCGCCCGGACGCCGCTGGTCGAACAGGGTGCGCACCGGGTCGGTGACCGCATAGCGCGCCCCCAGCTTCTCCGGGTCGCAGTCGTAGTCGTGGATGCCGAGGATGTCGGTGGCCGAGGCCTCCCAGCCGTCGTTACCGATCACCGGCCGGGTCGAGTCGAGCGTGCGTGTCAGGTGGTACAACGCCTCGACCGCATTGCGGTGCGCCTGGGTCAGGGTCAGGTTCGGCACGCCCCAGGACTCGTTGAAGGCGACCCAGACGATGATGCAGGGATGGCTGTAGTCGCGCTGGATCGCCTCGGTCCATTCGCGCACCATGCGCGTGATGGCGCGCGAGCTGAAGCGATAGGCCGAGGGCATCTCTTCCCATACCAGCAGGCCGAGCTTGTCGGCCCAGTACAGGAAGCGCGGGTCCTCGATCTTCTGGTGCTTGCGCACGCCGTTGAAGCCCATCAGCTTGACCAGTTCGACGTCGCGCTTCAGGTGCTGGTCCGACGGCGCCGTCATGAAGGATTCCGGCCAGTAGCCCTGGTCCAGCACCAGGCGCAGCTGGTAAGGACGTCCGTTGAGCATGAAGCGGTCGCGGTTGATCGAGACCGAGCGCAGCGCCGTGTACGAGCGGATACGGTCGAGCACCTTGTCGCCGCAGCGCAGGGTCACCTCGGCATCGAGCAGGGTCGGCCGCTCGGGGCTCCAGAGGATCTCGTTGCGCGAATCGTCGATACCCGGGTCGGACAGGGCAATCTTGCGGTTCGCCTCGCCGGCAAGCAGCTTGTAGTAGTCGTCCGCCAGCAACTGCTCGCCGTGCCAGATCTTGACCTCGACAAACAGCTCCTGCTGGGTATGGCCGGCCGCGAACACCTCGCAGCCGATTTCGTAGGTCTCGAAGATCGGGGTCCAGCGCAGCGAGGCGATGTAG
>NZ_JPXI01000015.1 GCF_000740675.1 Massilia sp. BSC265
GGAAGGCCTGGCCTTCGACGGCATCAGCGCCAACGCCATGATCCAGCGCGGCGTGCTGCGCACCGACAACCTCAAGATGCATGGGGTGGCAGCGACCATCCTGATGGACGGTAGTGCCGACATCGCCCATGAGACGACCAACCTGCGGGTGGTGGTGATTCCAGAATTCAACCTCGGCACCGGGCCCCTGGTGTACGGCCTGGCGGTCAATCCGATCGTCGGGATCGGCAGCTACCTGGCGCAACTGTTCCTGCGCGCGCCGGTCATGAAGGCGCTGACCTACCAGATGCAGATCTCGGGGCCGTGGCGGTCCCCGACCATCACCAAGATCGACAATCCCGCGCCGCCGCCGGGCCAGGCCAGGCCGCAGCCCCAGGCAAGTGCGCGCCCCAATGCGAAGAAGGAGTGACAAGGACATGACCAAGGTAGCCGCAGTGCAGATGGTGTCCACCCCGCAGGTGGAAGACAACCTGGCGACCGCGCGCCGTCTGGTGGCGCAGGCGGCGCTCGAAGGCGCGCAGTTGGTGGCGCTGCCGGAATACTGGCCGATCATGGGCATGAGCGACAGCGACAAGGTGGCGCATGCCGAGCTTGACGGCGCCGGGCCGATCCAGGACAGCATGGCAGGGCTCGCGCGCGAGCACGGCATCTGGCTGGTGGGCGGCACGCTGCCGCTGGTGTCGAAGGAAGACGGCAAGGTGCTCAATACCACGCTGGTCTACGACCCCGAGGGCGAGAAGGTAGGCCGCTACGACAAGATCCACCTGTTCGGCTTCAACAAAGGCAGCGAATCCTACGACGAGGCGCGCACCATCGTGCCGGGGATCAGCGTGGGCGGTTTCGAGGCGCCGTTCGGCCGGGTCGGCCTGTCGGTGTGCTACGACCTGCGCTTCCCGGAGCTGTTCCGGGCAATGGGCGAGTGCATCCTGATGATCGTGCCGGCCGCCTTTACCCACACCACCGGCCTGGCGCACTGGGAAGTGCTGCTGCGCGCACGCGCGATCGAGAACCAGTGCTACGTACTGGCCTCGGCCCAGGGTGGACTGCACGCGAATGGACGCCGTACCTTCGGGCATAGCATGCTGGTGGATCCCTGGGGCGAAGTGAAGGCGGTGCTGCGCGAAGGCGAGGGCGTCATCAGCGGCATGCTCGACGAGGATTTCTTGACCAGCGTGCGCGAGAGCCTGCCGGCGCTGAAGCACCGCAAGCTCTAAGAGAGCAGGGAGCAGCGCGCACGGGCGCCACGCATCATGTGCATGGTGAGCGTGCGTACGCTAGCGCCGCTTCGCCTCGGCGCAGACGGCGTGGCCGAAAGCCTGTCCTGCCGTCAGCGGCTGGCCGAGCTGAACCGAGCGTGACAGGACCACAGCACCGCGGCCTGGCTCGCTGCCATCGAGTGCCTGGACCACGCTGCCGGCATCGTCCTCGCCGGCGTCGTCCTCGAAATGGACCTCGAAGCGGGCACCGCCATGGCCGGTGATGCTGTTCAAGGTCTTCACCCCAGGCAGGCCGATCAGCAATTTCTCCACCGGGTTCGTCAGCACGGCTTCGACGCGCTCCGGCGATTGTTGCGCGATGCAGAGCTCGACGATCACGACCCGTTCGGGCAGCTTGTCGGCCTGGGCCGGCATGCCGGCGAACAGCAGGGCGGATGCGGAAATACAATGCTGCAATCTGGACATGGCAACTTTCTCTGGGGACGATTGGCGTATGCTGCGTCATTGTTGCCGATGTTGCAAGGGTAGCAATGTGCTCAAGAACTTGTCCCACGTCCAGCACTCACTGGCTTGCGTGCCCGGTACGAGGCACGTGGATATGGCACAATGCACTTTCCAATCGAACGACCGAACGCAAAATGAAACCATTCGAACCGAACCTTTCCTCCCTGGCTGTCGCACGCGACGTGCTGCTGACGCCATTCGGCCTCGACGAGGGCAAGCTGCTGAACGCGCTGGGGTCGATGTTCACGCACAAGGTCGACTACGCCGACTTGTATTTCCAGTTCACGAAGAGTGAAGGCTGGAGCCTGGAAGAGGGCATCGTCAAGACCGGCAGCTTCTCGATCGACCAGGGCGTCGGCGTGCGCGCCGTATCGGGCGACCGGACCGCCTTTTCGTATTCCGATGACATTTCCGAAGCGGCGCTGCTGGACGCGGCGGCCGCTACCCGCACCATCGCCCGTGCAGGCAGCGGCAAGGTGAAGATCGCCACCGCGGCGCGCCCGACCGGCGGCCGCTCGCTCTACCTGCCGCACGATCCGCTCGCTTCGCTCGACGCGACGGCGAAAGTGAAGTTGCTCGAGCGTGTCGAGAAGATGGCGCGCGCCAAGGACCCGCGCGTGGTGCAGGTGATGGCCGGCCTGGCCGGCGAATACGACGTGGTGCTGGTGGTGCGCAGCGACGGCGTGCTGGCGGCCGACATCCGCCCGCTGGTGCGCGTGTCCGTCACCGTCATCGCCGAGCAGAACGGCCGCCGCGAAGTCGGCTCCTCGGGCGGCGGCGGACGCTACGACTACGGCTATTTCAGCGACGAGCTGCTCGACAAGTATGCGACCGAAGCGGTGAAGTCGGCCTGCGTCAACCTGGAAGCGCGTCCGGCGCCGGCGGGCCCAATGACCATCGTGCTCGGCCCGGGCTGGCCCGGCGTGCTGCTGCACGAGGCGGTGGGCCACGGCCTGGAAGGCGACTTCAACCGCAAGGGTTCCTCGGCCTACGCCGGCCGCATCGGGGAACGCGTCGCGGCCAAGGGCGTGACCGTGGTCGACGACGGCACCCTGCAGGACCGCCGCGGCTCGCTCAACATGGATGACGAAGGCAACCCGACGCAGTGCACGACCCTGATCGAGGACGGCATCCTGAAGGGCTACATCCAGGACACGATGAATGCGCGCCTGATGAAGATGCCGGTCACCGGCAATGCGCGCCGCGAATCCTTCGCCCACCTGCCGATGCCGCGCATGACGAACACCTACATGCTGGCCGGCGACAAGGATCCGGAAGAAATCCTGGCTTCTGTCAAGAACGGCCTGTATGCGGTCAACTTCGGCGGCGGCCAGGTCGACATCACCAACGGCAAGTTCGTGTTCTCGGCCAGCGAAGCCTACATGATCGAGAACGGCAAGATCAGCTATCCGGTGAAGGGCGCCACCCTGATCGGCAATGGTCCGGAAGTGATGAACAACATCTCGATGATCGGCAACGACATGCGCCTGGATTCGGGCGTGGGCGTGTGCGGGAAGGAAGGCCAGAGCGTGCCGGTCGGCGTTGGCCAGCCGACCCTGCGCATCGACGGTGTCACCGTCGGCGGTACCGCCTGACGCACGTCGTTCCAAGGTAAAAGCCGACCCGCGATCCCAGCAGGTCGGCTTTTTTTCATCCTGGTCAGAAGCGGTAGGTCACGCGCGCATAGACCGTAAAGCCGAGCGGATCGGTATAACGCGGGTCATAACCCAGCTGGAAGTTGGTGACCTGGTTGGTGAAGGGCGGATCTTTATCGAACAGGTTCTTGATGCCCGCCGTCAGCTCGGCCTTCTTGTTGCCCGTATAGGTCGCGGAGAGCGACCAGATCGAGTAATGCCCGACCTTGTTGAAGAACTCCGGCGCCACCGCCGTGTTCTGATCAAGGTAGTGCGACATGTAGCGGTTGGCCAGGTTGAAGGTCCAGTCGCCGCGCATCAAGCTGAACAGCAGGTTATGGCGCCAGCGGAAGACCGGGGTGGCGTCTGCATAACGGCCGGCATTCTGGGTGAACGGTCCGCCCGGCTCGTTCTGGTAGTCGTACTTGTTGACGTAGGTGCCGTCCAGGTTGACGCTGACGTTACCGAAGCGCGTGCGCGGCATACGGTAGGCCACGGACAGGTCGAGGCCGCGGGTCTTCACTTCGCCGAGGTTGTCGGTAACGGCCAGCACGTACAGCAGGCGGGTGCCGGTCGGGTCGTAGACGAACAGGTCGCGGTATTTTTCAAAGTTGGTGAACAGGGTCTGCTCGGCCAGCTCGTTGATCTGGTCCTTGAGGCGGATGTTCCAGTAATCGAGCGAGACGCTGAGGTTTTGCAGGGGCTCGACCACGATGCCGGCGCTGTAGGTGCGCGAACGTTCCGGCGACAGATCGGGATTGCCGCCGGTACGCACGAGCTGCTGCTGGCCGCAGGCGATGTTCGGGTTGGCGCCGGGCGCCGGCACGCCGTTCGGGCACAGTACCGGGTCGTCGTAGGTGTCCGAGCTGTTGGTGGTGGTCTGCGGGCCGTACAGGTCGAACAGCGTCGGCGCGCGGAAGCCCTTGTTGAAGGAGCCGCGCAACAGCAGCTGCCGGCTCGGCTGCCAGCGCAGCGCCACCTTCGGGTTGAAGCTGCCGCCGACATCGCTGTAGTGGTCGTAGCGGGCGGCGACGTTCAGCTCGAGGTCCTTGACGATCGGTACGTTCACTTCGCTGAACAGGGCCGAGATGCTGCGCTGGCCGGCCTGGTCCTGGGCGTCGGCCGAGCCGGAACTGGAAGCCTGCGAGGCCAGTGCGCGGTTGACGAAATACTTGGCGCGGTCGCGCCGGAATTCGGCGCCGATGGCGAAGCCGAGCGGTCCGCCGGGCAAGGTCATCAGTTCGCGGCTGGCGCGCGCGTCCACCGCGGCGCTGTGGATGCGGGCATGCAGGTATTCGCCGGACAGGAGCGAATTGCGCAGGTAGTCGGCGCCCGCAGGGTTTTGCGGACCGAAGGGGTTCAGGATGCCGGCCGCCACCCCGTCGATGATGCGCTGGTCGATCACGTAGCCGCCGTTGAAGACACTCTTCGCCTTCCCCAGCGAATAGGAGATCGCCGTGTTGTAGTCCCATCCGGCCACGTTGCCCTCCAGGCTGGCCAGCAGGCGGTCGGTGATGCTGGAATCGAAGTTGTTGCGTGGCCCGGATTCCAGCGGCCGCCAGGAGATGTCGAGCGGCTCGCCCGTCAGGCCGGGGAAGGCCGGTACGATGCCGTTGCCCGGATAGAAGGGGCTGTCGGCGGTCATGATCACGCCGATGCCGGACAGCGGCGGCGGTGCGACCTGCGCCTCGTTGGTGCTGCGGCCGTGCACGAATTCGAGGCCGGCCGTGTGCTCGCCGAACTTCTTGTTGAGCCGGGCCATGGCGCTGAACTGACGCGTCTTGGGGATGTTGTCGACGAAGCGGGTGTAGTCGAAGGCGCACAGGGGCTCGCCCGGCAGCGCCACCGAGGCGGGCGGCTGGCAGGCCGGGGCATAGGGATTGCCGGTGACGCCGAGGTCGGAAAAGAAATTGGCGGGGAAGGTGGTGCCGCTGACTTCGAACAAGCCGCGCTCGGGCCGGATGCCGGTGTTGGAAAAGCTGCGGTCGGTCGCGCGCAGCGGGCTCTGCTGGTGCCAGTCGATCACGCCCCACATGCTGAGCCCGTCGCGTTCGAGGTCGCCCCAGCCGCCTGACAGGTTGATGCGCTGTTCGTGGCCGCCACCCTGGGCCCAGGGTTCATAGGCCTCGACGCTCAAGGCCGCCCCCTCCACCGAGCGCTTGGTGATGAAGTTGATCACGCCGCCGATGGCGTCGGTGCCGTAGATCGCCGAAGCGCCGTCGCGCAGCACCTCGACCCGCTCCAGCGCGGCCACCGGAATGATGTTCAGGTCGACCGAATCGGCGAAGTAGGGATGGTTCGCCAGCCGCCGGCCGTTGAGCAGCACCAGGGTCTTGTCGCCACCCAGGCCGCGCAGGTCGGCGGTGGCCCGGCCGCCGGTACCGGAACCCACCGCCGCCGTCGAGCCTTCCGACGACTGGTTCATGGGGATGGCATTGAGCACCTCCTGCGCCGTAGCCAGGCCCTGCTTGGCGAAATCGGCGGCGCGGATCGTTGTGATCGGCAAGGAGGTCTCGGTCGCCAGCCGCCGGATCGAGGAACCGGTGATCTCGACACGCTGCATCGGCGCCGCCGTCGGTGTCGGCGGCGGCTGCAGGCCGGGAGGCGAGGTCTGGGCCAGCAGCGGCGGCGCGCACAGGGCGAGGCCGGCCGCCGAGCCGCAGGCGAACAGCCGGCGCAGAACACGGGACAGGATGGTTTCGGTCATCATGGACTCCGGTTGGATGGTGGGCGAGCGGCAAGGCGAAGCAAAGTAAGAGCAAAGTAAGGCAAGCACGACAGGTGATAGCGGTGTGCGCAGGTCGCCAGTGCAGGGCGGGACGAATGTCCCGCCCTGCCTGTCGGTCTGCCGGAGCCGCTTGCATCAGAACGTGTAGCGCGCTCCCAGGGTGGCGAAGCGGCCGATCGCGCCGTAGTAGTCGAGCGGGTTGTACGACACCGCGCCGTAGGTCAGCGGATCGAGCGGGGCCTTCTTGTCGAAGACGTTCTGGATCGAGCCGAAGATTTCCCAGCGCTGCTGCGGCTTCCAGCGGAACACCAGGTCGACGGTCGTCATCGAGGCCAGTTCGCAATCGGTCGGTGCGTCGTTGCCGTTGGCGAAGTGGGCGGCGCAGCCTGCCGGGTCGTTCTTGAACAGGGTGTTGTCGATGCGGCCGCGGTAGTTCACGTTGGCCGACACGCGCCAGTTGCTGCGCTCCCAGGTGGCACGCAGGTTGACCTTGTGGTCGGGCGTGCCCACGCAGTTGGTCACGTCGCAGTTGCCGTGGGTGCCGGCATAGTCGCGCGTGGTGCCGTCCTGCTCGGTACGCTCCCACTTGTCGAGGAAGGTGTACTTGGCGTCGAACACCAGGTTGCCGTAACCGCTCGGCAGCGGGAAGCTCTGGCGCGCGTCGAGGTCGATGCCGCGCACCTTGGTGCTGGCCGAGTTGACGTAGCGGGCCAGCACCGCGGTGATGGCGCCGGGGTCGCCCGGGATGGCCGGGTCTGCGGTGGTGGGGTCGCGCGCCACGCTGCCGGCGGCAATGGCGGCATCGATCTGCTCCTGGTTGATCTCGTTCTTGCGCTTGATCTGCCAGAAGTCAAGCGAGATGCTGGTACGCGGCAGCGGGTCCCAGATGACGCCGACGTTCCAGCTCTTCGAACGTTCCGGACTGAGTGCCGGGTTCGGCGAAGTGATGATTGCCACCGACAAGTTACTGCAGGTTCCGGGAACGCCCAGGGCGCAGCGTAGCGGGTCGGCCGCATTGGCGAACGCGGCCAGGCCGCCGACGCCGTTCTCCGCCGGGCTGGGCGCGCGGAAGCCGCGCGCGAAGGTCGAGCGCAGGGCGAAGTTGCGCACCGGCGTCCACTTGATGCCGGCCTTTGGCGTCCAGGCGTCGCCCACGTCGGTGAAATGGTCGTAGCGCATGGCACCGGTGATTTCGACGCCGGGCCACACCGGCGCCAGCACTTCGCCGTAGAGGGCGGCCACGTTGCGCTGGCCGTCGTAGGCGGAATAGCCGAGGCCGATGATGTTGCCGCGCTCGGTGCCCGTGGTCGGCTCCAGTTCGGCCGATTCGTGGCGGAACTCGGCGCCGACCGCCACCCCCAGGGCTCCTCCGGGCAGCTTGCCGAACTCGCGCGTGGCCTTGAAGTCGACCTGGGCGATCTCGGTGTGGGCGTCATTGCTGATCAGCGGCGACAGCGCGGCGTACACGGCCGGCGAGTTCAGACCGGCGTTCTCGGCGATCCGCCAGTAGGTGCCGACCGGCAGCGCCCGGTAGGCCGGGTTGTTGGCGATCGCCGCCGCCACGTTGGCCGGGCTCGGGTCGAGCAGGGCGAAGGTGGCGTCGCGTGCGAGGTAGCCGGTGCGTTCGTTGGTCACCTTGCTGCGCGAATACAGCAGCGAGGTATCCCACTCCCAGCCGTAGTTGGTGCCGCGGATGCCCAGCAGCGCGCGCGTGAAATAGGATTCGATGTCCGAGCGGCGCGGCCCGACGTCGGCCGCCAGGTAGCGCAGGCGTGCCGGCGTGCCGAAGTAGGGGTTGTCGGGGTGGGTGGCCCCGAACTGCACGCCTGCGTTGCTGACCGGGCCGCCCGGGTAGCCGACGTTGGCGTTGATCCCGGACGGCGTGGTGGACGACTGGGTCAGGTTGCTGTACAGGTTGAGCTCGCCGTATGCCTCGAGCCCGGGGCGCACGATGGCGGTGCCGCGCCCGAACAGCGAGACGTACTCGGTTTGCGGCTGGATCTGGTTGTACAGGAAGGGGGCATCGATCAGGCACCCCCCGAGCGGGTCGCCCTGCGGATGGTTGGTGAAGTTGCTGCAGGCCGCGCCCGGGAAGGTACGGGTGAACCCTTCCCCGGCAGGATTGCCGCGGTTGTAGTAGTTGAGCGTGGCGGGATTGCGTACGTTGCCGTTGATCGCACTGCCGGCGGCATTGTTGCCGACGATGGCGCCGGTACCGCCCAGCCCTTCCTGGGCCGAGAAGCCCCAGGGGCGCAGGTCGACCTTGCCGATATAGTCGCGGTTGCCGCGCTCGCGGTTCCAGATCTCGTCGGTGCGCTTGTACTCGAAGGTCAGCAGCGCGTTGTAGCGGTCGGTGTCCAGGTCGCCCTTGCCCCAGGTGATGGCGACATTGTGGTGCTGGCCATCGCCGGCCTCGGCGGTGCCGACCATGGCGCGCGCGGTGGTGCCCTGGAAGTCGCGGCGCAGGATGATGTTGACGACGCCGGCGATGGCGTCGGAACCGTAGATGGCCGAGGCGCCGTCCTTCAGGATCTCGACCCGCTCGACGGCGTCGGACGGGATGACGTTGAGGTCGGCGAACACCTTCTGGCCGTCGTCGGCCAGGCCGTAGGGTGCCATGCGGCGGCCGTTGAGCAGCACCAGGGTCGAGGCGGTGCCCAGGCCCCGCAGCGAGATGCCAGAGGCGCCTGCGGCAAAGCCGCTGCCGAAGTTGACCGGCACCGAGCCCTGGTTGTCGACGGCGAGCGTCTGCAGCAGTTCGGCGACGGTGGTCTT
>NZ_JPXI01000016.1 GCF_000740675.1 Massilia sp. BSC265
AGCCTGACGGCCGCGGCCGGCTCGCCCGCCGACGGCATCCAGTTGTCGATCACCGGCGGATCGACCGGCGAGCGCGGCACGGTCAGCTTCTCCAAGGGCTTCGCCTTCGAACTGACCAACCTGGCTACCAGCTTCACCGGCAAGGACAGCCTGCTCACCAGCAAGACCGACGGCCTGAACGTCACGCTCAAGTCCGTCACCAGCGCGCGCGAACGATTCGAATCGCGCCTGGAAACCATCGAAAAACGCTACCGGGCCCAGTTCACTGCGCTCGACACCGCCCTGATGTCGATGCAATCGACCTCGGCTTACCTGACCCAGCAGCTTGCGGCGCTCACCGCGAACACACGCTGATCCTCAAAGTACCTGGAGAATACGATGTTTGGAACCATGCAACGCGGCGTCGGCGCCTATGCGAAAGTCGGTCTCGAGACCGGCGTCGCCGCCGCTTCCCCGCACAAACTGATCGTCATGCTGTACGACGGCGCGATGGTGTCGATCCTGAGCGGCATCACCAACATGAAGGCCGGCAACGTCCCCGCCAAGGGCGCCGCCATCTCGAAGGCCATCAACATCATCGACAACGGCCTGCGCGCCGCCCTCGACAAGAAGGCCGGCGGCGAGATTGCCGAAAACCTCGACGCCCTGTACGAATACATCAGCGCACGCCTGCTCAAGGCCAACCTGAGCAACGACCCGGCGATCCTGGAAGAAGCGCACGCGCTGCTGTCCGAACTGCGCGATGCCTGGAACGCGATCGACCCGCAGGCCGCGGCTGCCCCGGCGCCGATGCGCGCCCCGACCCTGATGAGTGCCTGAAGAACATGCTGCAGATGACCAGCGACGATATCGTCGACACCTACGAAACCATGGCGGTGATCACCGACCAGATGCTGCGCGCGGCCAGCGACAGCGACTGGGATCGCCTGGCCGAGCTCGAGCAGCAGTGCGCGCTGCACGTGCGCCAGTTGAAGGAAATCGAACCGCAGCCGCTGGCCGGCCCGCAGCGCGTGAAAAAGGTGGACGCGATCCGCCGCATGCTCGCCGCCGACCGCCAGATCCGCGACCTGACCACCCCGTGGATGGCGCACCTGTCGGCCCTGATCAACAACACCTCGACCGAACGCCGCGTCGCCCGCGCCTACGGCGTGTGAGGGTCTAGAGCACAGCATGCTGCCGCGCGAGCTCGTCTCCGCCGTCCTGCCGGCCAGTCCGGCCAGGCCGGCCGAGCACCTCAATGACCCGCGCCAGCAAGCCTTCCAGCGCGCCCTTGCCCCCCAGCTGGGCAAGGCGCTGCACGGCGAAGTCCTCGCCAAACTGACCGACGGCAGTTTCGTCGTCAAGGTCGCCAACATTCCCGCCCGCATGCAGCTGCCTGCCGGCGCCCAGGTAGGCGCCGACGTACCGCTCACGCTGGTGTCGGTGCACCCGCGCCCGACCTTCCAAGTCGGCCTCGGTGCCAATCCCGTCTTCAGCGAAGCCGGCCCGCCGCTGCCCAAGGGGGCCGACCCGGGCAAGGCGCCGCTCGCCATGCGCGAAGGGGCCGCCGTCGGGCGCGCCGCCGCGCTGCTGCAAGCCGCCGCGGCAGGCAGCGCCGCCCAGACCCTCGGCGCGGAAGCCAACAACACGACGCTCAGCCAGGCCGGCAAGACCATCGGCGGCGTGCTCGCGGCCGCCCAGAAGGCCGAGACACCGATGACCGCCGCCCTCGGCCGTGCGCCAATCGTGGCCGCGGCCGGGATGGATGCCGCCAGCATCGCGGCCGGCCTGCAGCAGGCCGTGGGCAAAAGCGGCCTGTTCTACGAGTCGCACGTGGCCGAATGGGCGCAGGGCGCGCGCGCCCTGGCCGAGCTGAACGCCGAACCGCAGCAGCAGCTGGCCCGCGAAGGCGTGCGCCAGCAGCCGCTCGACCCGGCCACCGCCCAGTTCATCAACCTCCAGCTGGCCACCCAGGAGCAGGCCCATGTCGCCTGGCAGGGAAACCTGTGGCCGGGCCAGTCCATGCAGCTGGAGGTGCAGCGCGATACGCGCGAGGGACACGATGAAGCAGGCGAGCTCGAGACGCCCTGGCACAGCCGCCTGCGCCTGCGCTTTCCCGAGCTGGGCGAACTGGACGCCCGCCTGACGCTGAGCGGCGGGCGCCTGCAGGTGCAGTTCGCGGCCGGCAGCGAAGAAACTGCCGCCCTGCTGCGCCGCCACATGGGCAGCCTCGCCGAGGCGCTCGATGCGGCCGGCACCCAACTGGCGGGCTTCGAGGCGCACGCGCTCATGGACCATAGCGGCGATGACTGAAGCGAAGAAGGACCAGGCACGGCGCCAGAGCGCGGTCGCCCTCGCCTACGGCAGCGGCGACCCGGCGCCCAAGGTCGTGGCCAAGGGCCAGGGACTGGTCGCCGAGCAGATCATGCGCCGGGCCAGGGAAGCCGGCGTCTTCGTCCACGAATCGAAGGAATTGGTGCAGCTGCTCATGGGGGTGGACCTCGACCGCGAGATTCCCCCGGCGCTGTACCGGGCAATTGCGGAACTGTTGGCGTGGCTATATCATATTGAGTCGGCTCAGAAACATGGAGATCCTTTACCGGTTCCACCCGATCCGACGCCCCACCTCAACCAGGACGACGCGGCACACGCTGGTACAAGCAATGAATAATCAGGAACTCGAGAATTGGCACGACTACAAGGTGGAGTCGCGCCGTGAAGTCGTGGCGCTGCTGCGCCAGATCGGCGAAAAGCACCAGCTGGTGCGCATGCTGGTCAAGGGCGAGGCCGACGTCTGCGTCACCACCGTGCTGGAGGTCGATCCGGACACCAATACCATGGTGCTCGACCGCTCGATCGAACGCATGCAGAACGAGCGCATCATCGAAGCCGGCAAGGTGCGCTGCGAAACCACGCTCGACAAGATCCGCATCCTGTTCACCGCCGACAACCTGCGCCCCACCCTATTCGAGGGCGAGGCCGCCCTGCGCGCCGATATCCCGCCGAGCCTGATCCGCCTGCAGCGCCGCGAGTACTACCGGATGGAGACGCCGGTCTCGAACCCGGTGCGCGCCATCCTCCCGCTGCCGCTAGATGCCGGGGGCGGCACCGGCGTGTTCCCGCTACACGACATCAGCTGCGGCGGCATCGCCATCCTCGACAACAAGCTCCAGCTCGACACGACCATCGGCGCCCAGTTGTCCAACTGCCGCATCGAGCTGCCCGAGATCGGCGCGGTCACGGTGACGCTGGAAGTGCGCAACTCGCTCGACCTGACCTTGCTGAACAACAAGACCAACCGTCGCATCGGCCTGCAGTTCGTCGACATCTCGCGTGGCGGCGCGGCGGGCGTGCAACGCTACATCACCAAGCTCGAACGCGAGCGCAATGCGCGCCTGGCCGGCCTGGCCTGAAGCGATTTACCAATTATTAATGTCGATGGGTGTTGAACAGTAGATAGTCTACACTACGGTATCTCGTTATCCTGACGACCAGATGCCGATGCAAGCCCCGACCACCGATCTGTTCTACACCGCGTTCACCCACTCCTCGGTGGGGATGGCAGTGGTCGGCCTCGACGGCCGCTGGATCGAGGTCAACCCGGCGCTGTGCCGGATCCTGGGCTATGGCCGCGATGAACTGCTGGCCCTCGGCATCCGGGAGATTTCCCATCCCGACGACCTGCCTGCCGACCTGCCCCTGCTCAACCGGGTATTGGCGGGAGAAATCGATTCCTACAACCTGGAAAAGCGCTACCGCCATGCAGACGGCCGCCTCGTCTGCGGCATGCTGACCGTATCGCTGAGCCGCGACGCGCGCGGCGCCCCGGAATGCCTGATCGCCCAGTTGCTCGACGTCACCGAACAGAAACGGGCAGTCGAGGAACGCGACGCCTTCTTCGCGCTGTCGCCCGACCTGATGGCGATCGCCGGCAACGACGGCTACCTGCGCCAGGTGAACCCGGTCTGGACCGACACGCTGGGCTGGACGCAGGACGAGCTGACCACCCAGCCCTTCATCCATTTCGTCCATCCGGACGATGCCGCCGGCACGCTGCGCGAAGCCGACAAGATCTACAGCGGCGGCGTGGCCAAGGGCTTTCGCAACCGCTACCGCCATGCGCGCGGCGGCTACCGCTGGCTCGAGTGGAGTACGCGCGCGGTCGGCGACGGCTTGCTGTATTGCTCGGTGCGCGACGTCACCAGCCAGATCGAGAACGAGGAGCGGCTGCGCAGCCAGGAGCAGAAGATCAGTCTCCTGATCGAGAATGCCAACGACGCCTTCCTTGGCATGACCGAACAGGGCGTCATCACCGAATGGAACAAGCAGGCCGAGGCCACCTTCGGCTGGAGCGCACGGGAGGCGATCGGCCGGCCGATGGCGGACCTGATCACGCCGCCGCGGATGCGCCAGCGGCACCACGACGGCGTCGAGGCCTTCCTGCGCAAGGGCATGGTCGCGGCCTCGCGCAAGCGGGTCGAGGTCCCGGCACTGCGCAAGGACGGCAGCGAGATCCTGGTCGAGATCACGGTGGGCGTGGTGCCCTTCGGTGGCGAGCGCTACTTCCACGCCTTCATGCGCGACGTGTCCGAGCAGCGCCGCATGTCCGAGGAACTGCACTACCGCGCCACCCACGACTTCCTCACCGGCCTGCCCAACCGCTACGAGTTCATGGGACGGCTGCAGCATGCGATCGACGCGACCGGGCGCGAGTCGCGCCCGCTGGTGCTGCTGTTCATCGACCTGGACGGCTTCAAGGCGGTCAACGACCTCTGCGGCCATGAGGTGGGCGACGCGGTGCTGATCGCGTTCGGCCGCCGTCTCGCGGCATCGGTGCGGCGCACCGACGAGGTGGCGCGGCTGGCGGGCGACGAGTTCGTGGTCCTGCTCGACCACCTGCACGATCCCTGCCAGGACGCCGCCCTGGTGGTGGACAAGATCCTGCACGCGGCCGGCCAGCCCTACCCCGAGATCGGCGGCCGCACCGAGCCCGGCGCCACCATCGGGATGGCGCTGCACAGGGTGGGCGACAGCGCCGACCGGCTGCTGTCGCGGGCCGACGCCGCCATGTACGTGGCCAAGAACGCGGGGAAAGGTTCAGGCAAAAGCTGCGCCGCGTACGAGCGCGACGGGCGGTGGGTGGTGCGCGGGGCCTGAAGGAAGACCTGCCCGAGGGCCTGCCTCAGGCCGAGGCGCCGGCGCCGCCGCCCGGGCGGATCAGGCCGCGCTGGGTCGCCACGACAACCGCATGGGTGCGCGCCGTGGCGTCGAGCTTGCTCATCACGCCCTTCACGTGGGTCTTCACGGTGCCCACGCCGATACCCAGCTTGCGGGCGATCGACTTGTTGCAGCAGCCCTGCGCCAGCAGCTGCAGCACGTCGGTCTCGCGTCCGGTAAGCGATTCGCGGGTGAGACTGTCGGCGACACTGCGCGTCATCGATTCGCTCAGGTAGCGCTGGCCGCGCGCCAGCTGTTCGACCGCGTGCGCCAGTTCGTCGGTGCCGCAGGACTGCAGCAGGTAGCCTGCCACGCCGGCATCCATCGCCAGGCGCACTTCCCATTCCTTGTCGAACTGGGTCACGACCAGCACGCCAGGGGGCTGGCTGCCGGCGAACGGCTGGCGCGCCAGCGCGACCCCGGTGTCGTAATCGGTGACCAGCACGCGCGCGACGCGCTGCGCCTCGGGCTGGCGCAGGTGGGTGGTGACGCGCAGTCCGGGCTGGCCCGCGAGGACGGCATGCAGCCCGACGGTCATGATCGGGTCAGCGTGCATGATATGGACGGCGGAAGAGATCGGTTGCATGTGCATACTCCGGCAGAAGGCGGCGGACGGCGGCGGCCTCGGGCGGCCAAACTCCCGACATATTGAAACGACAAGAAAAACAAAGCAAGTAATGGTTTGTAATCACTGGTCAATATGCATGCCATCCGCATAAGAGCACCGCGCACGCCGGCGGGATGCATGGGGTATACTGCCCTGATCATGCGCCTGACTTCCTTCACCGACTACACCTTGCGGACCCTGCTCCACCTCGGCAGCAATCCGGGGCGGCTCGTCACGATCCAGGAAATCGCGGACCTGCACAACATCTCGAAGAACCACCTGATGAAAGTGGTGCACGAACTGGGCCGCAACGGCGTCATCGAAACCATCCGCGGCCGCAATGGCGGCTTCCGCCTGGCGCACAAGCCCGAAGACATCAACATCGGCGCCGTGGTACGCCTGAGCGAGAGCGACTTCTACATGGCCGAATGCTTCGACCCGGACGGCAATCCGTGCGGGCTGGTCAAGGCCTGTGCGCTCAAGGGCGTACTCTCGAACGCCACTTCGGCCTACCTCGCCGAGCTCGACCGCCACACCCTGGCTTCGCTGCTGCCGGAGCCGGCGCCGCACGACGGCGCCGTGCCCCTTACTTTCCACCGCAAGGAAACACAGGCGGCCTGAGCCTGGACTTATGTCAGGGCGGCATGAATCGAGCGGTTTATTCAGTAAATCCGCTCAGCAATAAAAAAACCGGCCATGCGGCCGGTTTGTCTTTGCGCGGACGATCAGGCTTACACCTGCATGTTCATGATGTCGTGATAGGCCGATACCAGCTTGTTGCGTACTTGCACAGTCCCTTGGAAAGCGATGCTGGATTTCTGCATCGCGATCATGGTGTCGGACAGGCTCACGGTATCATCCCCCATCGCAAAACGCTTGCCGAGCTCTTCGGCGTGCTTCTGGGTATTGCTGACCTGTTGCAGCGACGTCTTCAGCGCATCGGCAAAGTCGAGCTTGGCAACGCCGCCCTGCGGGACCGCTCCCCCCAGGCCTGCGGGCGCAACAGGACCGGCCGCCGGCTTGGTCGCCGCCGCTTTCAGCTGTTCCATCATCGCCTGGATGCGGCTGCTGTCGATGCCGCCGATTCCGCCAATACTCATCGTTTTCTCCTGCCCGTGAAGCATTCCACTTTGTCGAGGCTGTCAGATTACCAGCGCCCTTGCAAATTCCTCGCTTGAAGAAGCATGGATTTCCACCCCTATTTCAGGGTTTGAATGTTGCTCTGTGGCTTCATAATGCGGCCTAACCTCTCCATCTTGGACATATACCCACACCATGGCAGCAGTTGCTGATGAACTGATCGACACCCCGGCGCCCGAGCAAGAGGCGAAACAGGGCTTTTTGCAGACCACCATGGGCAAGCGCGTCGCCATGGGCGGCGGTATCGCGCTGGTCAGCGCCATCATGATTGCCCTATGGATGTGGAGCCAGGCGCCGGACTACCGCGTGCTGTTCTCGAACTACAGCGACCGCGACGGCGGCGCCATCACCGCCTCGCTCGACCAGATGGGGGTCAAGTACAAGTTCTCGGAAGGCGGCAACGCGATCCTCGTTCCGGCCGAGCAGATCCATGACCTGCGCCTGAAGCTGGCCGCACAGGGCCTGCCGAAAGGCGGCAACGTCGGTTTCGAACTGCTGGAAAACCAGAAGCTGGGCGTGTCGCAGTTCCTGGAACAGGTGAACTACCAGCGCTCGCTCGAGGGCGAACTGGCGCGTTCGATCCAGTCGCTCGGCCCGGTCAGCGGCGCCCGCGTGCACCTGGCGATGCCGAAACCCTCGGTCTTCGTGCGCGACCAGCAGAAGCCCACCGCGTCCGTGGTCCTGAACCTGCAGGCCGGCCGCGCCCTCGATCCGGGCCAGGTCAGCGCCATCGTCCACCTGGTCGCCTCCAGCGTGCCGGAACTCACCATCGGCAACGTCACCGTCGTCGACCAGAACGGCAACCTGCTGTCGGACAACGGCAACAAGGGCCCCGGCCACAAGGGCCTGGACGCCACCCAGCTCAAGTATGTGGAGCAGGTCCAGCAGAACATCATCAAGCAGGTCGAATCGATCATCGCCCCGCTGGTCGGCAAGGAAAACGTGCGCGCCGAAGCGACCGCCGAGATCGACTTCGCCCAGGTCGACACCGCCGCCGAGATGTACAAGCCGAATTCGCCGCCGGAGCCGCAGGCGATCCGCAGCCAGCAGACCTCGGAATCGACCCAGCCCGGCGCCGGCGCTTCCGGCATCCCGGGCGCGCTGTCGAACCAGCCGCCGGGCGTGGCCACCGCGCCGATCGACGGCCAGCCGCCGGCCGGTGCAGCGCCGGCAGCCGGTGGTCCGACGCGCAGGGACGCCACCACCAACTACGAAGTCGACAAGACCATCCGCTACGAGCAGCGCCCGATGGGCGGCATCAAGCGCCTGACGGTGGGCGTGGTGGTGAACTACCGCCGCAGCGTGGATCCGAAGACCGGCAAGATCACGGTGAAACCCCTTGGCGCCGCCGAAGTCGCCCAGATCAACGAACTGGTGAAGCAGGCGATGGGCTACTCGCAGGGGCGCGGCGACACCCTGAACGTGACCAACGCCCCGTTCGACGGCGTCGACCGCCCGGACGACACCCCGCCGCAACTCGACTGGTGGCGCGACCCGGCCAACCTGCCTCTGGCCAAGGAGATCGGCAAGTACGTGCTGCTGTTCGCGGTGCTGGCCTTCCTCTACTACCGGATCCTGCTGCCGCTGATGCGCCCGGCGATCAAGAAGTTCGACGAGGTCACCGCCCTGCCGCCGGAGCCGGAACCCGAAGAGGAAGAAGTCCCCGAAGAAGAACGCGAGCCCGATCCGGAAGAGCTCGAGGAACAGGAAGTCGAACGCCGCGCCCAGGGCTACCGGGCGAACCTGCAGATGGCGCAGGACCTGGCCCGCGAGGACCCGCGGATCGTTGCAAACGTAATCAAGGCATGGTTGGGATCAAATGAGTGACAAGGACAAGGAAGGCGTAACCAAGGCGGCGATCCTGATGCTGGCCCTGGGCGAAGCGGAAGCGGCCGAGGTGATGCGGTTCCTCGGCCCGCGCGAAGTGCTCAAGCTCGGCGCCGCCATGGCGCAAATGAAATCGGTGCAGCACGGCGAGGTCGTGAAGGTGCTGGAAGACTTCGTCGAAGAGACCAACCTGCACTCGACCGTCGGCCTCGACTCGGACGAGTACATCCGCCAGGTGCTGACCAAGGCGCTGGGCGACGACAAGGCCGCCGTGCTGCTCAACCGCATCCTGGGCGGCAAGGACGCCTCGGGCATCGAGAGCCTGAAGTGGATGGATGCTCCTTCCGTCGCGGAGCTGATCCGCAACGAGCACCCGCAGATCATCGCCACCATCCTGGTCCACCTCGAGCGCGACCAGGCCTGCGAGATCCTGGCCAACTTCACCGAGCGCCTGCGCAACGACGTGGTGCTGCGCATCGCCACGCTGGATGGCGTGCAGCCTGCCGCCCTGCGCGAGCTGAACGACGTGCTGACCAAGCTCCTGTCGGGTAACGAGAACATCAAGAAGTCGTCGCTGGGCGGCGTGCGCGCCGCGGCCGAGATCCTGAACTTCATGAGCGGCGAGCAGGAATCGGCCGTCATGGACAACATCAAGAACTACGACAACGACATGGCGCAGAAGATCATGGACGAGATGTTCGTGTTCGACAACATCATCGACATCGACGACCGCGGCATCCAGCTGCTGCTGCGCGAAGTACAGTCCGAGATGCTGATCATCGCCCTCAAGGGCGCTTCGCAGGACCTGCGCGAAAAGATCTTCAAGAACATGTCGCAGCGTGCCAGCGAAATGATGCGCGAAGACCTGGAGTCGAAAGGTCCGGTGCGCCTGTCGGAAGTGGAAACCCAGCAGAAGCAGATCCTGCAGATCGTGCGCCGTTTGGCGGACGAAGGCCAGATCGTGCTGGGCGGTAAAGGCGAGGATTCGTTCATCTGATGATCCCGAAGGAACAGCAAAGCGCCTACCAGCGCTGGGAATTGACCTCGTTCGGCGACGAGCGCCCGAGCACCCAGGCGCGCCGCGCCGCGATGGCCCCGCCGCCTACGCCCGCACCCGAACCGGTGGAGATCGTGCCGCACGTGGCGCTGCCGACGCTCGAGGAGATCGAAGCGATCCGCGAGCAGGCGCGTGCCGAAGGTTACGCAGAAGGACTGGCCGAAGGACGTGCCGCCGGCCATGCCGAGGGCTATGCCGACGGCGCCCGCGCCGGCCAGATCGAAGCCGAAGGCGAGCTGGAACACCTGCGCTCGATCGCCGCGACCTTCAGCGAGGCCGTGGTGCAGGCCGACGAGACCATCGCCCACGACGTGCTGGAACTGGCCCTGCGCCTGGCGCGCGGCATGGTGCGCACCGCGTTCGACGTGCGTCCCGAATTGATCCTGCCGGTGGTGCAGGAAGCGATCGGCTACCTGCCGGTGCTGGCCCAGCCGGCCACCCTCACCCTGAACCCGCAGGACGCCGAGATCGTGCGCCAGGCCATGGGGCAGGAACTGGTCAAGGGCGGCTGGCGCATCGTCGAAGACGGCGCGATGGCGCGCGGCGGCTGCAAGGTCGATACCGCCAGCAACCAGATCGATGCGCAGGCCGGTGCGCGCTGGACGCGATTGACCCATGCGCTGCAGAGTAATGTTGACTGGCTGTCGTAGGGTGGGCGGGTTCCCCGCCCACGCGGTGATCGCCGAAATAAATGCTGCCGCGGCCGTGCCGGCGGCGGTTGACCGCGTGGGCGGCGAAGCCGCCCACCCTACGAAATGACGACAATGGACCGCCACACCGCCCGCTGGAAAGCCTTCATCCAGGACTGCGATTCCCTCGTCGGCCTCGCCGAGCCGATGCAGGTCTCGGGCCGCGTCACGCGCGTGGCCGGCCTGGTGATGGAATGCGTCGGCCTCAAGCTGGCCGTCGGCAGCGCCTGCACTATCCCCGTGGCCAACGGCCAGCGGATCGAGGCCGAAGTGGTCGGCTTCGAGGGCGAGCGCCTGTTCCTGATGCCGCAGAGCGACGTCGAAGGCGTGGTGCCGGGCTCGCGCGTGTTCCCGGTCGAATCGGCCCTGCCGAAACCGGGCACCGTGCAGCATCCGCGCCGCCGCCCGAGCGACCGGGCGCGCCACCTGCCGGTCGGCATGCAGCTGCTGGGCCGCGTGGTGGACGGCGCCGGCCGCCCGCTCGACGGCAAGGGCCCGCTCAGCCTCGATGAAGTGGGCCCGCTCAACGCCCGCCCGATCAACCCGCTCGACCGCGCGCCGATCTCGGAAACCCTGGACGTGGGCGTGCGCGCCATCAATGCCATGCTGACGGTCGGCCGCGGCCAGCGCCTCGGCCTGTTCGCCGGTACCGGGGTCGGCAAATCGGTCCTGCTGGGGATGATCGCGCGCTACACCACCGCCGACGTCATCGTCGTCGGCCTGATCGGCGAACGCGGACGGGAAGTCAAGGAATTCATCGAGCAGATCCTGGGCCCGGAGGGCCGCGCCCGCTCGGCCGTGGTGGCCGCGCCGGCCGACTCCCCTCCCCTGATGCGCCTGCAGGGCGCAGCCTATGCCACGGCCATCGCCGAACACTTCCGCGAGCAGGGCAAGAACGTCCTCCTGATCATGGATTCGCTGACCCGCTATGCCATGGCCCAGCGCGAGATCGCCCTGGCGATCGGCGAGCCGCCGGCCACCAAGGGTTATCCGCCGTCGGTGTTCGCCAAGCTGCCGGTGCTGGTGGAACGCGCCGGCAACGGGGTCGAGGGCGGCGGCTCGATCACCGCCTTCTACACCGTGCTGTCGGAAGGCGACGACCAGCAGGACCCGATCGCCGATGCGGCACGCGGTATCCTGGACGGCCACATCGTCCTGAGCCGCCACCTGGCCGAAGCCGGCCACTACCCGGCAATCGACATCGAACAGTCGATCTCGCGCGCGATGCACTCGATTACCTCGCACGAGCACCAGCTGGCGGCGCGCAAGCTCAAGCAGCTGTACTCGCGCTACCAGCGCTCGCGCGATCTGATCAGCGTGGGCGCCTATGCGGCCGGCAGCGACCCGGTGCTGGACCAGGCGATCGCCAAGCACGAGCAGATCGAAGCTTTCCTGTGCCAGGAAATCCGCGACAACGCGGGCATGCTGGAAAGCTTGGGGCAATTAACCTCTCTATTCCAGTGATAGAAAAGTGCCGGGCGGAACTATACTCTGCTCATTATGGCCACCTCATCCGCCCTCGAAACCCTGATCGACCTTGCGCAGCGCGAGTCGGACGCGATCGCCAAGCGCCTGGGCGCCGCCCTCAAGGCCGTGGAAGAAGCCGAGCAGAAGCTGGTCATGCTGGATGGCTACCGCGACGAGTATGTCCGCAAGCTCGACGCGGCGCAACTGGCTGGCATCACGCCCTTCGCGTACCACAACTTCGTCGCCTTCATCGGCAAGCTGGACAACGCCATCCTGGGGCAGCGCGAAGTGATCAAGCACGCGCAGTACAAGGCGGACGTGGAAAAGAAGGCATGGCAGGAAAGCGAGCGCAAGCGCCTGTCGTACCGGACGCTGAACGAACGCGCAGCGCTTGATGCGCTGGCGCTCGAGAACAAGCGCGACCAGAAACTGATGGACGACCACGCAGCCCGTGGCGCCCGCTACAAACAACGCTGACTTCAGGCTGATCTCTCACCATGACGATGCAGACCACACCCCTTCCGTTCCAGGTTTCCGGCGCCGGCGCGCCGGCGCAGCCGCAACGCAATGCCGCAGCGGGCGTACAGGCGCCCGAGGGCGAGCAGTTCAGCGCCGCGCTGTCGCGCGCCATGGCGCCGACCATGGCCCCGTCTCCGGCACCGGCGGCGCCGGCCGCCCCTGCGCCAAACAAGCAGGCGGCGCCGGCGAAACAGGCTGACAAGCCGGCATCCCAGGCCCAGAAAACCGCGGCACGCGAGCCGACCAGACAGAACGAAGCGGCATCCGATGCGCCGGCGACGGCCGCCGCGGGCGGCGCCGAATCGGCCGACCCGGCCAGGGACGCCGCCGAATCTGCAAGTGCCGCCGCAGAGGCCGCGACCACGCCGGTGACCGACATGCTCGCCTTCATGGCCAGCCTGATGCAGCCGGCTGCCCAGGCTCCGGCCGCAGCTGAGGGCGCGGCCGCCGCGGCTGGCGGCGCCGAACTGCAGCTCTCTGCGCTCCAGTCGGCATTCGCCAAGCTCGAGACGACGGATGCAACGGCGAATTCGGCCCTGGGCACGGCGCTTGAAGGCGATGCCGCCGGCTTCTCGCTGGCGGCCGGCGTGCAGCCGACGGCGCAGGAAAGTACCGAACTGCGCGCCCAGCAACAGGGCACGCAGGCGCTCGTGCCTGCCGACCCGGGCAAGGCCCAGCCGCAGCTGCGCGAAGCCGCTGCCGACGCGACAGCGAGCGTCGAGACGCCGAGCATTACCCAGCTGCAGGCCCAGGCCGCGAAACTCGAATCGGTGAACCCGGCCGCCGTGCCGACCGACCGCATCCCCGCACGCCTCGGCACCCAGGCCTGGGACAACCAGGTCAGCCAGCGCATCGTCTACATGGTGGGCAAGGAACAGGCCGCGACCCTGACGCTGAACCCGCCGGACCTCGGTCCGGTGCAGGTAGTGCTCAGCGTGAGCAACGACCAGGCCAGCGTGGCCTTCTCGTCGAACCAGCTGGAAGTGCGGCAAGCCCTGGAAAACGCCCTCCCGCGCCTGCGCGAGATGATGGGCGAGAACGGCATCGCGCTCGGTAACGCAACCGTCGACGCCGGCATGCCGGACGGGCGCCAGACGCAACAGGATGGCGAGCGCCGCAATGGCGGTGGTGGCGGATTCGGCAACGCGGGCGGGACGGTGGCGGCGAATGACGACGGTGCCGCCCGGCCGGCGACCCGCACCGTAAGCCTGGGCGACAAGGGCCTCGTCGATACGTTTGCATAATCCATATCGTAGGGTGGGCGGTCTCCCGCCCACGCGTTCAAACCAAGCGAGATCCGCCCGCGCGTGATCTCATTGGCTAACGATCACCGCGTGGACAGGAAACCTGCCCACCCTACTTAACACCTCGTCAGCACGCCCGCGCAACAATCACCGGGATAGCCGCCCCTTCTCCCCTCTTTTCAGGGCTTGGCAGGCTTGGCTTCCCCGCGATAATGCCATAATGACGAACCCATTCTTTTAAGCAGTAAAGAGACATCTCGATGGCGCAAGCAAAACCGAAAGTCGAACCGAAGGCGGATACCGCGGCCCCGGCCGGCTCCAAGAAGAAGCTGATCGCGGCCGCCGTTGCAGCCGTGCTGCTGCTCGGCGGCGGCGGTGGCGCGGCCTGGTATTTCATGCAGGGCGGCGACGCGGCCGCACAGGAGAGCCCGAAGGAATCGAAGAAGAAAAAGAAGAACTCGGGCGTCAAGCCGGAATACGTGTCGGTCGAGGCCTTCACGGTCAATCTGCAGCCGGAAAACGGCGAGCAGTACCTGCAGGTGCAGTTCACCCTGC
>NZ_JPXI01000017.1 GCF_000740675.1 Massilia sp. BSC265
GAGGCGCCGTCCTTCAGGATCTCGACCCGCTCGACGGCGTCGGACGGGATGACGTTGAGGTCGGCGAACACCTTCTGGCCGTCGTCGGCCAGGCCGTAGGGTGCCATGCGGCGGCCGTTGAGCAGCACCAGGGTCGAGGCGGTGCCCAGGCCCCGCAGCGAGATGCCAGAGGCGCCTGCGGCAAAGCCGCTGCCGAAGTTGACCGGCACCGAGCCCTGGTTGTCGACGGCGAGCGTCTGCAGCAGTTCGGCGACGGTGGTCTTGCCGGAGCGCTCGATGTCGGCGCGGTTCACCGTCAGCACCGAGGAGGCGGTCTCGGCCTGGGCGCGGCGGATGTTCGAACCGGTGATTTCGACGCGGGCAACGGGTTTCGGCGCCACTTCCTGTGCTGCCACATGGGGCGCCGCCGCCAGCAGTGGAAAGCCCACTGATAAAAGGCCGATGGCGCTGCCGCCGGCAAAGATGCGCCGCACGGCGCGCGAGAGCAGGGTTTCAGTCATGTCCGGACTCCAGTGGTTGGGATTGTTCCCGTTGCCTTCGTGCCGCTCAGTTGTTGAGTGCAGTCAATTAACCAGCAGACTTTTCTTGCGAGAACACAAGAACGACGCGAAGCGATCGGGGGCTTGAAATGACTTTTGCACTGCTGGATGAACGGCGACTGATCCGAATCAAGGTGTGCGGAAAGGACGGGAACACGTGTCGGATTCCTGCAACCGGTCGCCAAATCCACTGATGGCAGTCCGCACGTCGCGCTGCTTGCGGGCGACGGCGCCCCGCGACCGGCTGCCTGCGGCGGCAAGCCTTCTTGCGGCTCGAGGACAGAGCTTCCCGGAAAAGGCTTGCCAACCGTTACACAATGGCGGTATAGTCAGCCGAACAGGGTCTCCAGACCATCACGGATTTCTCATGCGCCAGCACGTTTTCTTTACCTGCTTTTTTTACTTTAGCCATTCCAGCCCCTTGGCGGTGGAGTAGCGGCAGGTTCACGCGACATCAGAACAGTCCGACGCAAATCCAGACAAACCGCCAGCGATGGCGGTTTTTTTATTTCCAGCCCCCAGCCAAAACGATACGGAGTACAGCATGCCTCGCACCGACGATTTACGCATCCGCGAAATGAAGGAACTGACGCCGCCGGCCCACCTGATCCGCGAATTCCCGGTCACGCCGGCGGCCGAGCAGACCGCCGCAAGCGGGCGCGTTGCGCTGCACCGCATCCTGCACGGCCAGGACGACCGCGTGATGGTGGTGGTCGGCCCGTGCTCGATCCACGACCCGAAGGCGGCGCTCGAATACGCGCGCGGCCTGGCCGAGCAGCGCCGCCGCTTTGCCGGCGAACTCGAGATCATCATGCGCGTCTATTTCGAGAAGCCGCGCACCACGGTCGGCTGGAAGGGCATGATCAACGATCCCTACATGGACAACAGCTTCCGCATCAACGACGGCCTGCGCATGGCGCGCGAACTGCTGCGCGACATCAACGAGCTGGGCCTGCCGGCCGGCACCGAGTTCCTGGACGTGATCAGCCCGCAATATATCGCCGATTTGATCAGCTGGGGTGCGATCGGCGCCCGCACCACCGAATCGCAGGTGCACCGCGAGCTGGCTTCCGGCCTGTCCTGTCCGGTCGGCTTCAAGAACGGCACCGACGGCAATATCAAGATTGCGGCCGACGCGATCAAGGCGGCCTCGCAGCCACATCACTTCCTGTCCGTGACCAAGGGCGGCCATTCGGCGATCGTGTCGACTTCCGGCAACGAGGACTGCCACATCATCCTGCGCGGCGGCAAGACCCCGAACTACGATGCGGCCAGCGTGGAAGAAGCCTGCAAGCAACTGGCGGCCAATGGCCTGGCCAGCCGCCTGATGATCGACGCCTCGCACGCCAACAGCAGCAAGAACCCGCAGAACCAGGTGCCGGTGTGCGCCGACATCGCGTCCCAGATCGCGCAAGGGGACGACCGCATCGTCGGGGTGATGATCGAGTCGCACCTGGTGGGCGGACGCCAGGACCTGGTGCCGGGCAAGGAGCTGACCTACGGCCAGTCGGTCACCGACGGCTGCATCGACTGGCAGACCAGCATCGGCGTGCTGGAAGGTCTGGCCGCGGCCGTGAAGCAGCGCCGCATCAGGCAGGAGTAAATTCTTGTAGGGTGGTCGGGAGAGCCGACCACCCTACGTTATAACGGGCCGAAGAAAAGGAATGCCTCAACCCGCCATGGAAAGCCGGCAAGAGGGCAGAATAGCGCTTCAATCAACCGGGAGTTCCATGCTTAGCTTTATCGTCCGCCGGCTGTGGCAGATGCTGCCGACCATGCTCGGGGTCGTGGTGCTGGTGTTCTTGCTGTTCAACTGGGTCGGTGGCGATCCGGCTTACCTGCTGGCCGGGAAGATGGCAGACACTGCCGCCATCGAGAGCATCCGGCGCCAGCTCGGCACCGACCAGCCCTTCCCAAGCCAGCTGTGGATCTTCATCAAGCAGATCCTGACCTTCGACTTCGGCAATGCCTGGAGCACGGGCGAGCCGGTGTCGCACATCATTTCCAGCCGCCTGGGGCCTTCACTGACCGTGCTGGTGCCGCTGACCATCCTGGAGACCGTGTTCGGCATCGCCCTGGCCTTGGGCGTCGCTTTCGTGCGCGGTTCGCTCACCGACCGTGCGGTGATGGTGGCCTGCACGGTCGGCATGTCGATCTCGATCCTGGTCTACATCATCGTGTTCCAGTACGTGTTCGCCTACGAGCTCGGGCTGTTCCCGGTGCAAGGCTGGGGCAATGGCCTCGGAGAGAACCTGCTGCGCTACGCGCTGCTGCCCATCATCATCGGTCTCGCCGTCTCGATCGCGCCGACCCTGCGCTTGTACCGTAGTTTCGTGCTCGACGAAGTAGGGCAGGACTACGTGCGCACCGCGCGCGCCAAGGGCTTGCCCGAGCGCCGCGTGGTCTGGGTGCACGTGCTGCGCAATGCGGCGATCCCGATCATCACCCACGTCATGGCGAACCTGCCGGCGCTGCTGATCGGCGCTTTCCTGCTGGAGCGCTTCTTCGGCATCCCGGGCATCGGGCGTGAAGTCATCCTGGCCGTCGAGCGCAGCGACTTCCCGGTGATCAAGGCGATCACGGTCTACGTGGCCGCCGCGACCATGGTGTTCAACCTGCTGGCCGACCTGCTGTACCAGGCCGTGGATCCGCGGGTGCAGTTCAAATGAGCGCAGTCGATGGAATGATGAGCTCGCCGATGCAGTCCCCCGGCCTGTGGACGCTGGCCTGGCGCCGCCTGCGCACCGACCGCGTCGCCATGGGCGCGCTGGCGGTGGTGCTGGGTTTCCTGCTGATGGTGCTGCTGTCCAGCGCCGGACTGGTTGCCGCCGACTGGGAAGAGGAAGTGGCGGTGAACTACGCGCCCCCGAGCTTTGTCGGCGCGGATGCGGCGACGCGGGCGCTGGCTGCGGCCCAGCTGCCGCGCGAGACGCCGCCGAACGCATTCGATCCGCTGGCGCAGGAACTGGCGGAACTCAAGGCGCGGGTCCGTGCCGGCCATCCGCCGGTCGAGAAGGCGACCACCTTGCCCTTCGGGGCCGACAAGTGGGGCCACGACATCGTCAAGAAGACGATCAAGGGAGGCGAGACCTCGATCGTGGTCGGCCTGGTGGCGGCTTTCGTCGCGGTGGCGCTGGGCACCCTGTTCGGGGCGCTGTCGGGCTTCTACGGCGGCGTCGTGGACGATTTGTTCAATTGGTTCTACAGCATCTTCACCTCGATTCCGTCGATCCTGATGATCCTGACCGTGGCCGCGGTGCTGCAGCAGAAAGGGGTGATGACCATCGTGCTGATCCTCGGCCTGACCGGCTGGACCGGCCCCTACCGCCTGATGCGTGCCGAATACATCAAGCACAAGGCGCGCGAATACGTGATGGCGGCCGACGCCATCGGCGCATCGAGCGCGCGCCGGATGTTCGGCCACATCCTGCCGAACGTGTCGCACGTGGCCCTGGTGCAGATGTCGATCCTGGTGGTCGGCTTCATCAAGGCCGAGGTGATCCTGTCCTTCCTGGGCTTCGGCGTGCCGGTCGGCGTGGTGTCCTGGGGTAGCATGCTGAACGAGGCGCAGAACGAACTCATCCTCGGCAAGTGGTGGCAGCTGGCCGCCGCCGCGGGCGCGATGGCGCTGCTGGTGACGGCCTTCTCGCTGTTCGCGGACGCCCTGCGCGACGCCCTCGATCCGAAGCTCAAATGATGGACGATCACAACCCTTTACTGCAGGTGCGCGACCTGCGCATCTCCTTCCGCGTCGACAAGAAGAATACGGTCGAGGCGGTGAAAGGCATTTCCTTCGACGTGCCGAGGAACAGCACGGTGGCACTGGTGGGCGAATCCGGCAGCGGCAAGTCGGTCAGCTCGCTGGCCGTGATGGGCCTGCTGCCGCTGGAAACGACCATCGTTCATCCCGGTTCGCGCGCGCACTTCGACGGCCGCGAGCTGCTCGCGCTGCCCCTTGCCGAGCGCCGCAGGCTGTGCGGCAAGGACATCGCGATGATCTTCCAGGAGCCGATGTCCTCGCTCAACCCGGTGTTCACGGTAGGCTTCCAGATCGGCGAAGTGCTGCGCCGGCACATGGGCATGAGCGCCAGGCAGGCGCGGGCCCGCACGCTGGAGCTTCTGGCCGAGGTCGGCATTCCCGACCCCGCGGTCAAGATCGATGCCTACCCGAGCCAGATGTCGGGCGGCCAGCAGCAGCGCGTGATGATCGCGATGGCGATCGCCTGCGAGCCCAAGCTCCTGATCGCGGACGAGCCGACCACGGCGCTCGACGTGACGATCCAGAAGCAGATCATGGAGCTGATCGCACGCCTGCAAAAAAAACACCAGATGTCGGTCCTGTTCATTACCCACGACCTCGGGCTGGTGGGCGAGATCGCCGACCGCGTGATCGTGATGCGTCACGGCGAGGTGCGGGAGGAAGGGGAGGCGGCCCAGGTGTTCGGCGCCCCGCGCGACGCTTATACCCGGGCCCTGCTGCACTGCCGGCCGAAGCTCGACGAGCGGCCGCTGCGCCTGCCGGTGATCGACGATTACCTCAGCGGAAGGTTCACGCCAGAGGAATCGCTGCCCCAGCGTACGCGCGGCACGGTGCCCGGCGACGAACCGGTGCTGGTGGTGCGCAACCTGGCCAAGAGCTTCTGGCTGCGCGACGGCCTGTTCAAGAAGCGCGAGTTCCGGGCGGTCAAGGACGTCTCCTTTACCCTGGCACGCGGCAAGACCCTGGGCGTGGTGGGCGAATCGGGCTCGGGCAAGACCACGGTCGGCCTGACCCTGCTGCGCCTGCACCGCGCCACCGGTGGCAGCGCCATGTTCGACGGCAAGGACCTGTTCACCATGCCGGACCGCGACTACCGGGCCTACAAGCGGCGCATCCAGATCATCTTCCAGAACCCGTATGCGTCGCTCAACCCGCGCTTCACGGTGGGCCAGATCCTGCTCGAGCCGATGCGCATCCACCGGATCGGCGCCGATGACGCCGAGCGGATCGGGATGGCGCACTACCTGCTGAAACGGGTGGGGCTGCCGGAACAGGCCTTTCACCGCTATCCGCACGAGTTCTCCGGCGGCCAGCGCCAGCGCATCGCGATCGCGCGCTGCCTGACCATGAAGCCGGAAATCCTGGTGTGCGACGAATCGGTGTCGGCGCTCGACGTGTCGGTGCAGGCCCAGGTCCTGAATTTGCTGCAGGACCTGCAGGACGAGTACGGGATGAGCTACATCTTCATCTCGCACGACCTGTCGGTGGTGAAGTACATCGCCGACCAGGTGATGGTGATGCACCAGGGGAGCGTGGTCGAGATGGCGGACTCGGACGAGCTGTACCGCAATCCGACGCATGCATACACGCGCAGCCTGCTGGCGGCGATTCCGCGTGGGGCGTAGGAAAAACAACAGTTGCCGCCAGCGACGCGGGTAAATCTCCGCTACACTAGCGCGATGCCCCAACTCGTCGAACTGCTCCAGGTCTACGGTGTGCTGATCGTGTTCGGCATCGTCCTTGTCGAACAGTTCGGCCTGCCCATTCCCGCTTTCCCGATCCTGGTCGTGGCCGGCGCGCTGTCGGTCGACGGCGCTCTCAGCTGGGAGCTCTGCCTCGTTTCGGCGGTGGTCGCCTGCCTCATCTGCGACATGTTCTGGTTCCGTGCCGGACGTTTCTACGGCAAGCGCATCCTGCACCTGCTCTGCAAGATCTCGCTCTCGCCCGATTCCTGCGTCAACCAGACCGAGGACCGCTTCCGCCGCTTCGGCGCCAAGTCCTTGCTGGTATCCAAGTTCGTCCCCGGCTTCAATACCATCGCCGCGCCCTTGTCCGGCGCCATCGGCACCCATACGCGCCAGTTCGTCGGCTATTCCGCGACCGGCGCTGCATTGTGGAGCGGCAGCGGCATCCTGCTCGGCACCCTGTTCCATGAGCGCATCGAGGACCTGCTCGGCTGGCTCGAGACCGCCGGCGGCACGGCGCTGTCGGTGCTGGCCACGCTGCTGGTCCTGTTCATCGCCGTCAAGTACGTGGAACGGCGCCGCCACCGCGCCCGCAGCGCCATGCCGCGCATCGAGGTCGCCGAACTGATGACACTGATCGACGATGGCCACGATCCGGTCATCATCGACGCCCGCAGCCTGACGGCCCAGCAGCTGGAAGCGGCGATCCCCGGGGCGCTCGTGTTGCACTCCTGCGCGCCGGACCAGCTGATGGCCACGATCGACAAGGACCGCCACATCGTCATCTATTGCAGCTGCCCGAACGACGTGACTGCCGCCCAGGTCGCCAAGCAGTTCCTGGCCAACGGTTTCCACCGTGCCCGTCCGCTGCGCGGCGGCCTGGATGCCTGGAATGCCCACCGCGGCGCCGATCCGGAACTGTCCCCAGTGGCTTGCTAAGGTAGTTCGACTACTTCGTGCGCTCACTGACTGCCACGCACGAGTGGCATTGATGTGCGTGCGATGTATCTAAACTACAAAATCTGCTTGTAAGAACACTACAAAATTGTGTAAGCTTGGTCATCGCTCCTATATTAGCTGCAATGACCGCCTTTCCATCCAGCCTCGATTCCGCGTCCATCACCCATGCCGGCGGCGCGCGCCTGCTTGCCGACATCGGCGGCACCAATGCCCGCTTCGCGCTGGAGACCGGGCCGGGCCGTCTCGAGGCCATCGAGGTGCTGTCCTGCCAGCAGCACGCGACCCTGGCCGACGCCATCCGCGCCTACCTGGCGCTGCCGCAGCTGAGTGGTCTCGGCAGCGGCATCCGCCATGCGGCCATCGCCATCGCCAACCCGGTGACCGGCGACCAGGTACGCATGACCAACCATCACTGGGCCTTTTCGATCGAAGCACTGCGCGGGGAATGTGGTTTCGACACCCTTTTGGTCGTCAATGATTTTTCGGCACTGGCGCGTTCGCTGCCTCACCTGGACGGGCAGAAGCGCCAGGTCGGAGGCGGCACGCCCGTATCCGATGCGCCCCTCGGCCTGCTGGGCGCCGGTACCGGCCTCGGCGTATCCGGCCTGATTCCGGCTCCAGCCGGCGCAAAGGCAGGCTGGACTGCGTTGCGCAGCGAAGGCGGCCATGTCAGCTTCTCGCCGGTCAACGAAACCGAAGTCGCCATCCTCCAGTACGCCTGGCGCGAGTTCGAGCATGTCTCCAGCGAGCGCCTGCTGTCCGGCGCCGGCGTGGAGCTGATCTACCGCGCGCTGAGCGACCGTGCCGGCCGTCCGGACACCCTGGCTGCGCCCGAAATCTCGCGCCGCGCCCTGTCCGGCGAATGCGCACTGTGCGACGAGGTGCTGGAAGCCTTCTGCGGCATGCTCGGCACCGCCGCCGGCAACCTCGCCATCACCCTGGGCGCCCAGGGCGGTATCTATATCGGCGGCGGCATCGTGCCGCGCCTGGGCGAGCGCTTCCTCACTTCCTCGTTCCGCCGCCGCTTCGAGCAGAAGGGACGTTTCAGCGCCTACCTGGCCCAGGTCCCGACCTACGTGATCACGGCGGACTACCCGGCCTTCCTGGGCGTGTCGGCGATTTTGTCGGAAAAACTGGCAAGCGCTTGATCAAACTGGGCTTTGCGCACGGCCTACCGCCTTCGCATTGTCCGTTCCCGTGTTTTATCGGTTACAATGGCCGCCAGTTGTCAGAAACGCCGGCGCTGTTCGCGTCGTCCGCCCGCTTCGTTGCTTCGGGAAGCCAGCCTTCCAATGCTCCAGGTAGTTCACGGGTCCCGCGTTTCGCCTGAAAGACCAACAGCTACCGCCCGCTTGGCACACGGGCAGCCGTGACGGGCACCAGGCCTGTCACCTTTGTCAGCCCGGCGCATTCCAGCCCGGGCCACGGATTCCAGAGTTTTGCGCGCAGCATCTTTGTACCGCGGCCGTTGTCGGCACCGTGGCTGGCATCCGCTAAACCGGTTTTGTTTTGATTGCTTGCATTCGACGTGTGACGACACCGCGATATGAATACTGACGAGGCCAAGCGCGTCCTCGAGACCGCCTTGCTGTGCGCGCGCGAGCCGATGACGATCCACGGCATGAAGAAGCTCTTCGCCGAGGTCGATGCCAACGGCCGCCAGCTCAATGCCGGCGTCGGTAGCGACACGATCAAGATTCTGCTGGAAGAATTGCGCCAGGACTGGCAGGGGCGCGGCATCGAGATCGTCAGCCTGGCTTCCGGCTGGCGCTTCCAGAGCCGGCCCGAGATGAAGCCTTACCTCGACCGCCTGTCGCCCGAGAAGCCGCCGAAGTATTCGCGTGCGACGCTCGAGACGCTGGCGATCATCGCCTACCGCCAGCCGGTCACGCGCGGCGACATCGAGGAGATCCGCGGCGTCGCCGTGAACTCGCAGACCATCAAGCTGCTCGAAGACCGTGGCTGGATCGACGTGGTCGGCCACCGCGAAGTGGTGGGGCGCCCGGCGCTGCTGGGCACCACCAAGGGGTTCCTCGACGACCTCGGCCTGGCCTCGCTGTCGCAACTGCCGCCGCTGCAGGCGGTCAGCGAGGGGCCGGACAGCCGCAGCATCGAGGCGCTGGAAGCGGCGCTGAACGAGAATTTTGACAGGACGGACGCGGCGGCGTCCGCCGACGACATTCCCATTTTTGACCGGGAGACGGCAGCCGCCGCCGGGCCGGATCAGCACAATAAAGATACGAACGATGAATCCAACTGAACCGAACGAAAAGCCCGTCGAGGCCGAAGGCGCTCCTGCCGCAAAACCGAAGCGCACCCGCAAGACCGCGGCTGCCACCGCAGCCGCAACGGATGCTGTGCCCGTGACCGAGACCGAGCAGCCGGCTGCGAAGCCGAAGCGTACCCGCAAGGGGCCGAGCGCAGGCTCGGCCGCCGCTGCGGCGCCCGCCGCCGATATGCCGGCCGATACGCCAGCCGCAGCCGAGCCGGCCGCGAAGCCGGCCGCCAAGCCGCGCAAACCGCGCGCGACCAAGGCCGCTGCCGCCGGGGCGGATCCGGGCGCAGGGGCGGCCGCCGTCGCGGCGGAAGCGCCGGCCGCAGCGCCTGCGCCTGCGGCTGAAGCCGCACCGGCGCCTGCCGACACCGCAGGCGCCGCTCAGCGCAAGCCGCGCGGTCCGCGCCAGATGCGCGAAAAACGCCAGGAGCGCGAAGCGCGCCAGCACGAGCAGGCTGCTGCTACCGCTGAGGCAGTTCCAGAGGCCGTCCCGAGCGAAGACGCGCAGCAGGTGCAGGTGGAAGGCAAGCGCGAGCAGCGCGGCCGCAACCAGAAACAGCGCGACCAGCGTGGCCAGCAAGGCCAGCAAGGCGCCCAGCCGGCCGGCAAGCAGCAGGCCAAACAGGGCAAGCAGCAACAGCAGGGCAAGCAGCAGGGCAAGCAACAAGCCAAGGGCGGCAAGGCCAACGATGCCGACGCGGTGTTCTCCTTCGTCACCTCGGATGACTTCGACGCCAACGAAGGCGGCCGTGGCAAGGGGCCAAGCAAGCCGGCGCGTCGCGACCTGACCGCGGACGACGACGCCCCGAAGCTGCACAAGGTGCTGGCCGAGGCCGGCCTGGGCTCGCGCCGCGACATGGAAGAGCTGATCATCGCGGGCCGCGTGTCGGTCAATGGCGAGCCGGCCCACATCGGCCAGCGCATCCTGCCGACCGACGCCGTGCGCATCAACGGCAAGCTGATCCAGCGTAAGGTCAACAACAACAAGCCGCCGCGCGTGCTGGTGTATCACAAGCCGGCCGGGGAGATCGTCAGCCACGACGATCCGGAAGGCCGTCCATCCGTGTTCGACCGCCTGCCGACCATGAAGACCGGCAAGTGGCTGGCCGTGGGCCGCCTCGACTTCAACACCGAGGGCCTGCTGCTGTTCACGACCTCGGGCGACCTCGCCAACCGCCTGATGCACCCGCGCTACAACATCGACCGCGAATACGCGGTGCGCACCCTGGGCGAACTGGAAGAAGGCATGCGCCAGAAGCTGCTCGCCGGTGTCGAGCTGGACGACGGCCTGGCCTCGTTCTCGAAGGTCCAGGACGGCGGCGGCGAAGGCATCAACAAGTGGTACCGCGTGGTCATCGGCGAAGGCCGCAACCGCGAGGTGCGCCGCATGTTCGAGGCGGTCGGCCTGACCGTGTCGCGCCTGATCCGTACCCGCTACGGCGCCATGACCCTGCCGACCGGCCTGAAGCGCGGCCGCTGGGAAGAGCTGCAGGAAAACGACGTGCGCGCCCTGATGGCCGCCTTCGGTGTCGAAAAGAAGGGCAGCGAGGCGCCGAAAGGCAAGGGTGGCGGCAAAGGACAGGGGCGCGACGATGCGCGCCGTTCCGACGGCAACCGTATCGACCGCGCCGATGCCAACCGCAACGTGGATCCGTTCGGCCCACCTGTCGTGCGTGCCGGCGTCCCGCGCCAGCAAGGTCCGGGCGGTTTCGCCGGCGGCCGCCCGCAAGGGCAGGGTTCGAAAGGTGGCGGCCAGGGCGGCAAGGCCCGTGGCGGCAACAGCGCCAGTCCCTTCGGCGGCGGCAAGACCAGCAATCGTCCGAAGCAGCCCGACCCGCTGCAGACCACCTTCGGCTTCGCCGGTACCGGCGGCGGACGCCGCGGTGGCCAGGGGCCGCGGGGTTCGGAACACGGCCTGCCACGCCGCGGCCGGCGCGGCTGATCGGCTGTTCCGGCCGGCGGCGCGAACATCCGCTTGACATCCCGGTTTCCGGGCCCGAAATCGGATAAATTCTCGTGCCGCCGGGCACACGGTGCTGCAATGCCGTAGAATGCAGCCCATGCCCCGATATGGTCATCCTGCCAACTGTTGCTTTTTTCTCCAGCATCTGCCCATTTTTGCCCCGGCGATTGCGAGAAAGGCGGGAGAGCTGTATAATTTGCAGCCTAATCAAAGTTCTTCCCAGTATTTTCTTGGTGCAAGTGCTTTCATCTGGTTGGGTAGTGAATACAAAAAGATGGGCAGATGCCCATTTTTTTTTTGTTAAAACGTTTCGAAGCCTCGGAGAAGTGCCGTGCAGCAGTTTGAACTCATCTCGAAAACAGTCAGTGGCCTCGGCTACGAACTCGTGGACGTCGAACGGGGCGAGCGCGGGATCCTCCGCGTCTATATCGATTTTCCCGCTGACGTCGTGGAAGAGAAGGGCCCGATCACGGTCGAGGACTGCGCCACGGTCAGCCACCAGTTGTCGCATGTGCTCACCGTCGAGAATGTGGACTACGAACGGCTGGAAATCTCGTCGCCGGGCCTCGATCGCCCGGTGCGGACCCTGGCCGACTTTGCGCGCTTTGCCGGGCACGAATGCACGGTGAAGCTGCGCGTCGCCATGCCGGGCACCGCGAACCGGAAAACCTTCACCGGTATCCTGCGCGGCGTCGAGGGCGACAAGGTCGGTCTGGAATTTGAAAATAAAGATGGCGCAGCGTTGTTGGAATTTACGCTGGCCGAATTGGACAAGGCACGTTTGGTGCCGCAGGTGGATTTTAGGAGTCGCAAAGCATGAGTCGCGAAATTTTGTTACTGGTGGATGCGCTCGCGCGCGAAAAGAACGTCGATAAGGAAGTGGTTTTCGGAGCGCTCGAATTCGCGCTCGCGCAAGCCACGAAAAAGCGCTATGAAGGCGAGGTCGACATTCGCGTGAGCATCGATCGCGACACCGGTGAATTCGAGACCTTCCGCCGCTGGCACGTCGTTCCCGACGAGGCCGGCCTGCAGCTGCCCGACCAGGAAATCCTGCACTTCGAAGCCAAGGAACAGATCCCCGACATCGAAGTGGACGAATACATCGAAGACCCGATCGAATCGGTCGAGTTCGGCCGCCGCTTTGCCCAGGACACCAAGCAGGTCGTGCTGCAGCGCGTGCGCGATGCCGAGCGCGAGCAGATCCTGCAGGACTTCCTCGAGCGCGGCGACTCGCTCGTCACCGGCACCATCAAGCGCATGGAGCGCGGCGATGCCATCGTGGAATCGGGCAAGATCGAAGCGCGCCTGCCGCGCGACCAGATGATCCCGAAAGAGAATCTGCGCATCGGCGACCGCGTCCGCGCCTACATCCTGCGCGTGGACCGCAACATGCGCGGCCCGCAGGTGATCCTGTCGCGCACCGCGCCGGAATTCATCATGAAGCTGTTCGAGCTGGAAGTGCCGGAAATCGAGCAGGGCCTCCTGCAGATCAAATCGGCTGCCCGCGATGCCGGCGTACGCGCCAAGATCGCGGTGTTTACCGCCGACAAGCGCATCGACCCGATCGGCACCTGCGTCGGCATGCGCGGTTCGCGCGTGCAGGCCGTGACCGGCGAGCTGGGCGGCGAGCGCGTGGACATCGTGCTGTGGTCGGACGATCCGGCGCAGTTCGTGATCGGCGCCCTGGCGCCGGCCAACGTCTCGTCGATCATGGTCGACGAAGACAAGCACGCCATGGACGTCGTGGTCGACGAAGAGAACCTGGCGATCGCGATCGGCCGTTCGGGCCAGAACGTGCGGCTGGCGTCGGAGCTGACTGGCTGGAAGATCAACATCATGACGGCCGAGGAATCGGCCAACAAGGTGGCCCAGGAAACGGCCGCGATCCGCGCGCTGTTCATGGAAAAACTGGACGTCGACCAGGAAGTGGCCGACATCCTGGTGGATGAAGGTTTCTCGAGCCTTGAAGAAATCGCTTACGTCCCGATCTCCGAAATGCTGGAAATCGAGTCGTTCGACGAAGACACCGTCAACGAACTGCGCACCCGCGCCCGTGACGCGCTGGTGACCGAAGCGATCGCTTCCGAGGAAGGCCTCGAAGGGATGGAAGAAGCCCTCGTGAACCTGGAAGGCATGGACCGTACCACCGCCGGCAAGCTCGGCCTGGCTGGCATCAAGACGGTCGAAGCATTCGCAGCACTCGCCTATGACGAATTCGGCGCCATCCTGGCGCTGGCGTCGGACCGTGCCCGCGACCTGATCAAGAACGAATTTAGTGATGTGACCGACGAAGAGATGAAGCTGGTCGACAGCAAATACGATGACCGCGCCAAGGCGCTGCAGGCGAAGGCCTGGAGCCTGGCAGAAACGGCCAAGGCGTAATTTGCAAATCTTTATCATCTCAGCGACACATAGAAAAGAGGACTGAATGGCGAGTAACAACGTAGCCCAATTTGCCACCGAACTGAAGATGCCCGCAGACCTGCTGCTGACACAGCTGCGCTCGGCCGGCGTCGAAAAAAGTTCGACGTCAGATCCCTTGTCGAAAGATGATAAGGATAAGCTGCTGAACCATCTCCGCCGTACCCACGGTGCGACCGAAACCGGCGAGAAGAAGAAGATCACGGTGACCCGCAAGGAGACCACCGAGATCAAGCAGGCTGACGCCAGTGGCAAGTCGCGCACCATCCAGGTCGAAGTCCGCAAGAAGCGCACCTTCGTGCAGCGCGACGACCTGGTCACCCCGAAAGCCGAAGCTGCCGCCCCGGTGGTCGATGCGGCCGAGCAGGCACGCCGCGACGAAGAGGCGCGCCGCCAGGCCGAGCTGATCGCCCGCCAGGAAGCGGACCTGCGTGAAAAGCAGGAACGCCTGGCCAAGCTCGAGGAAGAAAAAGCTGCTCAGGCGAAAGCCGCCGAGGAGCAGGCCAAGCGCGAAGCCGAAGAACAGGCCAAGCGCGCCGCCGCCGCCAAGGCTGCCGCCGCGGCGCCGGCTCCGGCCGCTGCACCTGCTGCCGTCGATAACGCCGCCGAAGAAAAGGCCAAGCGTGACGCCGAGGAAGCCAAGAAGCGCGCCGAGGAAGCTGCCAAGGAAGCGGCCGAACGTGCTGCCGCCACCGAGCGCGCACGCAAGGCCGTGGCCGACGAAGTGGCCCAGATCAAGGCCATGATGAGCCAGCCGCGCCGCGTCATCAAGGCGCCGGAACCTGCACCGAAGCCTGCTGCTCCCGCAGCACCGGCCGGCACCCTGCACAAGCCTGCAGCCGGCGCCGACAAGAAGCCGGTCGAAGCGAAGAAAGACGATAAGAAGCCGGGCGACAAGAAGTCGATCAAGTCGGCCAATGTCTCCTCGACCTGGTCGGACGACGCCAAGAAGCGCGGCGCACCGAGCGGCGGCAAGGGGCGTGGCGGTCCGGGCGCTGCTACCTCCCGCGATGGCTGGCGCGCCGGCGGACGTAGCGGCGGCCGCCGTTCCTCGCACAACGATGACCGCGAATCGAACTTCCAGGCCCCGACCGAGGCGATCGTCAAGGACATCCACGTGCCGGAAACCATCACCGTGGCCGAACTGGCCCACAAGATGGCGGTCAAGGCGTCGGAAGTCATCAAGCAGCTGATGAAGCTGGGCCAGATGTGCACCATCAACCAGGTGCTGGACCAGGAAACCGCGATGATCGTGGTGGAAGAGATGGGCCACAAGGCCTTCGCGGCCGCCGTCGACGATCCGGAAGCGATCCTGGCCGACCAGGGCGAGCACGCCGAGTTCGAGGCCAAGCCGCGCGCGCCGGTCGTGACCGTCATGGGCCACGTCGACCACGGC
>NZ_JPXI01000018.1:0-8952 GCF_000740675.1 Massilia sp. BSC265
CGGCGCGGGCGGCCGGGGCCTGGCCCGGCGCCACGGCCGCCGCCGGCGCGGCCGGCTGCAGTTCGGCGCCGCCCTGCCCCGGGCGGAAGGCCAGCATGCGCAGCAGGGTCATGGTGAAGCCCGCGTATTCGTCCGGCGCCAGGCCGATCTCGTTGCGGCCGTGCACCGCGATCTGGTAGTACAGCTGCACTTCCTGCGGGTCGAAGGCTTGGGCCAGGCGCAGGATGTCGTTCAGTTCCGGCAGGTCTTGCGGCACCGCCGAGGGCACCGATTGCGCCAGCGCGATCCGGTGCAGCAGCGTGCCGAGGTCCTGCAGCGCGCCGTTATACGACAGGCTGCGGCTGGCCATCTCGTCGGCCACCGCCATCAGGTCGGCGCCGTCCTGCGCCAGCAGCGCGTCCAGCAGGCGCACCAGGTAGGACTGGTCGAGCGCCCCCAGCATGCCCTGCACCGCTTCGAGCGTGACCTGGCCGGCGGCATAGGCAATGGCCTGGTCGGTCAGCGACAGCGCGTCGCGCATCGAGCCGTGGGCGCCTTGCGCCAGCAGGCGCAAGGCCGGCTGCTCGAAGGCCACGCCTTCCTGGCCAAGGATGTTTTCCAGGTGCCCGACGATATGTCCGGGCGGCATCTGCTTGAGGTTGAACTGCAGGCAGCGCGACAGCACCGTCACCGGAATCTTCTGCGGGTCGGTGGTCGCGAGGATGAACTTGACGTGCGGCGGCGGCTCTTCGAGCGTTTTCAGCATCGCGTTGAACGCGTGGTTGGTGAGCATGTGCACCTCGTCGATCATGTAGACCTTGAAGCGCGCATTGCTCGGCGCGTACACCGCCTGTTCCAGCAACTGGGCCATCTCGTCCACCCCGCGGTTGGACGCCGCGTCCATCTCGATGTAGTCGACGAAGCGGCCGGCGTCGATCGCGCGGCAGGCTTCGCAGACGCCGCAGGGTTCGGCCGTGATTCCGCCCTGCCCGTCCGCGCCGACGCAGTTGAGCGACTTGGCCAGGATGCGCGACAGCGTCGTCTTGCCGACCCCGCGCGTCCCGGTGAACAGGTAGGCGTGATGCAGGCGGCCCGTCTTCAGCGCATGGGTCAGGGCACGGACGACGTGCTCCTGGCCGACCAGCGTTTCGAAGTTCTTGGGACGGTATTTGCGGGCGAGGACTTGATAGGACATGTCGGGATTTTACCGCAGTTGGCGACTGCCGCGAACATTCCATGGCAGTGCATCACGCCAACAACGGCAAGCTTAGGCCGCCCACTGCAGCGCCTCGGGGCGCGACGCCGGACCAAGGCGGAAAGCATGCACGACCTGCGCCAGGCGCTCGGCCTGCTCTGCCAGCTCGCCGGCGGCGCCGGCAGCCACTTCCACCCGTCCTGCATTGTCGCGTGTGGCAGCATCCATGTCGCTCACGGCCTGTCCGATCGCGGCGATGCCCTCGGCCTGATCGCGGCTGGCCTCGCTGATCTCGGCAATCAGGCTGGAAACCTTGTGAACGCCGTCGACCACCTGCTCCATGGTCGCACCGGCCTGTTGCGCCAACGCACTACCGGCGCCGACCTCGGCGCTGGAAGCCTCGATCAGCTGCTTGATCTCGCGCGCTGCCGTTGCCGATCGCTGGGCCAGGTTGCGCACCTCGCTCGCCACCACGGCAAAGCCGCGGCCCTGCTCGCCGGCCCGCGCCGCTTCCACGGCCGCGTTCAGTGCCAGGATGTTGGTCTGGAACGCGATGCCGTCGATGACGGAGATGATGTCGCCGATGCGGCGCGACGAGGCATCGATCGCCTGCATTTTCTCGACCACCTGCGCCACCACCCGGCCGCCGCGCGCCGCTACCTGGGAAGCGCTGCCGGCCAGCTCATTGGCCTCCCGTGCATTCTCGGCGTTCTGCTCGACCGAGCCGGTCAGTTGCGCCATCGAGCTCACCGTTGCATGGATCGACGCCGCCTGCTCGCTCGTACGCGCGGCGAGCTCGGCGTTTGTCCTGGCGATCTCGCCCGCCGTCGCCGCGGTAGTCTTGACACCCTGCTGCACGCGCTGCATGGCCCCCTGCAGCAGGCGGACGACATCCTGCAACGCACGGCCGCTATGGCTGGTGGCCGGCAGCGCTTCCGGCTGCAGGCTGATCATGCCTTTCTCGTCCTGCAGGAGCTTCACGCTCGCGCTCAGCTCCGCGGACTGCAGTGCATCCCGGTGCAGCGAGTTGGCCAGGTAGCACAATACGGCGCTCTCGACCACGACGTAGGCCGCATGGAGCAGCACCATGCCGAACCCCGGTTCGGCCATGCAAAGCACGCCAAAGCCCAGCTCCTGGAGATAACTGAACGACAGATGATGCAGGGCTACCACGCCTGCGGCCACGACGATGACCGACCAGTCGCGATAGCACAGCAGTGAAGCCAGCAGGACGAAGATCCCGAAGTGCAGCTCGGTGCGGCCCGCTGCCTGATGAATATGGAGTGCACAAAACACCATCAAGGCGACCGCCACGCTCATGCGCGCCGCGCGGGTGCCGCCAGCCAGCATGATGATCGCGCTTGGAACCGCTGCCGCGGGAAAGCCGACCAGGAGCGCCCAACGCAGGGTATCGTACATCCCGGACAACCCCAAGCCCACGGCAAACAGGCCCCAAAGGATCCAGAGCATCAGGCGGTCGGCCCAAAGATAGTGTTGACGTAACGATGTTTGATTGACTTGGTTATCCATGATCGAAGCGCCCGCCTGTATGTACGATGAGTACTTCGATTGAACCAGAAAATATTCCGTACGGAAATATTTTTCAGCAACTTCGTCAAATATTTATTCATCACGTCGTCGCAATGCAACAATGTGTGAGAATGCGGAGATAATCAAGAATGAAATTATTGAAATTATCGACAGTGCAGGTGCATACGTACTGACGACCGCGTGCATGGACCGGCACTGGGAAGCGCATGAAACAGGAATGGAAGGGTGACGCAGGGAAGGAATTCGGAGAGGAAGAGGCGAGCCTGATCTGCGGCACTTGCGGTGAACGGCTTTGGCTGCTTCGTTCCCGACCTGACCAGGTAAACCATGCCGCAATGCGCAGGGGCCCGCCAAGAAACATTATACCCGACCCCAGGTTTTTTGGGGCCGGATCTTGCAATGCCTTGCGAAGACCTAGCCGCGATCCTTCAGCAGCGCCAACAGCGCATGCGCGCCCGGCTCCGACGATGCGGGATTCTGGCCTGTGACGAGCAGGCCGTCGGTCACGACGTAGGGCTCCCAGTCCCCGGCCTTGCTATACTCCCCGCCGTTTTGCACCAGCATGTCCTCGACCAGGAAAGGCACCACCTCGGTCAGCCCCACCGCAGCCTCCTCGGTATTGGTAAAGCCGGTCACACGCTTGCCCTTGACGAGTGGAGCGCCGTCCGGCCCCTTGGCACGCCCGAGCACGCCCGGCGCATGGCAGACCGCCGCCACCGGCTTGCCGCTGGCGAGCATGGCCTCGATCAGGCGGATCGAATCGGCATCCTGGGCCAGGTCCCACAGCGGGCCGTGACCGCCGGGATAGAACACGGCGTCGACATCCTCCGCGCGTACGCTCGACAGCGTGACCGTATTCGCCAGCGCCTCTTGCGCCTCCGGATCGGTGCGAAAGCGGTGGGTCGCCTCGGTCTGCGCGTCGGGCTCGTCGCTTTTCGGGTCGAGCGGCGGTTGCCCGCCCGCGGGGGAGGCCAGCGTCAGGTTTGCGCCGGCATCCTTGAACACATAATAGGGAGCAGCGAACTCTTCCAGCCAGAAACCGGTTTTCTTGCCGGTGTCGCCGAGAAGGTCGTGCGAGGTCAGCACCATCAGGATGTTCATCGGGCCTCCGATACGTGGTGGTCAAAGGCGCAGTCTATCTGCGCCCCGCCCCACGCGCCGCACGGAAGTCCGCCGCTGTCACAGGCCCAGCGTTCCCCAGATGTCGTCCACGCGCGCCCTGACTTCCGGCGTCATCGCGATCGGCGTGCCCCACTCGCGGTTGGTCTCGCCCGGCCACTTGTTGGTGGCATCGATGCCCATCTTACTGCCCAGGCCGCTGATCGGCGAGGCGAAATCGAGGTAGTCGATCGGGGTGTTGTCGACCATGACCGTGTCGCGGGTCGGGTCGACCCGGGTCGTGATGGCCCAGATGACTTCCTTCCAGTCGCGCACGTTGACGTCCTCGTCGACCACCACGATGAACTTGGTGTACATGAACTGGCGCAGGAAACTCCACACCCCGAACATGACGCGCTTGGCATGGCCGGCGTACTGCTTCTTCATCTGCACCACCGCCATCCGGTAGCTGCAGCCTTCCGGCGGCAGGTAGAAGTCGGTGATCTCGCTGAACTGCTTCTGCAGCAGCGGGATGAACACTTCGTTCAGCGCCACGCCCAGCACTGCCGGCTCATCGGGCGGCTTGCCGGTGTAGGTCGAGTGGTAGACGGGATCGCGCCGCATCGTGATGCGGTCGATCGTGAACACGGGAAAGCTATCCTGCTCATTGTAATAGCCGGTATGGTCGCCGTAAGGCCCTTCGAGGGCGTGCTCGAAGCCGGATGGGTGGTTCGCGTCAGGGTAGATATGCCCTTCGAGCACGATCTCGCTCGATGCCGGCACCCGCAACTCGCTGCCGATGGCCTTCGTGAGCGCGGTGCGCTGGCCGCGCAACAGGCCGGCGAACTGGTATTCGGACAGGCTGTCCGGCACCGGGGTGACGGCGCCCAGGATGGTGGCCGGGTCGGCGCCCAGCGCCACCGCGACCGGATACGGCTTGCCCGGATTGGCCAACGCGTGCTCGCGGAAGTCGAGCGCCCCGCCGCGATGCGCCAGCCAACGCATGATCACCTTGTTCCGGCCGAGCACCTGCTGGCGATATATTCCCAGGTTCTGCCGCTTCTTGTGCGGTCCCTTGGTGATGACCAGGCCCCAGGTGATCAGGGGCGCGACGTCGCCCGGCCAGCAGTGCTGGATCGGCAGGCGCGCGAGGTCGACGTCCTGCCCTTCCCAGACGATTTCCTGGCAGGGGGCGCCGCGTACTTCTTTCGGCGCCATGTCCCAGACAGCCTTGACCAGGGAACCCAGGCCCATGATGTCCTTGAAGCCCTTGGGCGGCTCCGGTTCCTTCAGGCGCGCCAGCACGTGGCCGATCTTGCGCAGTTCGCCGACGTCTTCCGCCCCCATGCCGAGCGCGACCCGGCGCGGGGTGCCGAACAGGTTGCCCAGGACCGGGATCGTGTGACCGGCAGGCTTTTCGAACAGCAGCGCAGGCCCTTCGGCGCGCAGGGTGCGATCGCAGATCTCCGTCATCTCGAGGTGGGGCGACACCGGTACGCCAACATGCTTGAGCTCGCCCATCCGTTCGAGCTGAGCCATAAAGTCCCGCAAATCTGAATATTTCATCAAGTTTTGATCGTTATCTCGTCAATAGAAGCTGGTTCAAGGCACCATGCCAAGTAGCTGATTTAGCAAGACATTTCATTCTTGCGGCGTGGAAATCAGAACTAAAAGTAATAAGAACAGATTGTGCTAGGGTTGACTTGGTATAAAGGAGCCACTAGAATCCGTCCTACTTGATGAGGCAGGCAAGTCTTTCTGACATGATTTTAGCTGTTCTCATGCATTCACGGGGTCGGGGCCCCACATGACATTTTTGAGGAGTGTTTTCACTGGGCGTCTGCCCTACCCCCCCGAGACAGTTGTTGAGCCACTGGTTCCACCCGCACGGGTTTCAAAGCAGCCAGCTGTAGCAAAGCAATGACGGCGTTAGTCGGCCGCACCGCGGCGACCTACGATATTTCTGATGCACGGCAATCAGTTACCCGACACAGCGTCCCGGACGGTGTGACAGGAGTCCTTTTTGCCGCGACAAGGGGAATTCGATGATCAATCGTTTCATCACGAGCGCAAGGCTCGTGCAATCCATGGCCAGCCAGCCAGTCACGTGGTCTTCCGTGAGCAAAGCGGCACGCGGTGTACTGAATACCGCACGCAATACCCTGACCGTGTTCGGTCTCTCCGCAGTCGCCATGCTCGCGCTGCTCTATACCAACGAAGACGTCGCCAAGCGCGTCTCGAACATGCTGCACCCCGAACCTGAAATCGTCGTCGTGACCCAGGCCGCCCCGGCGCCCATCGTCGCGGACGTCGCCGAAGCCGTCGAAACGCCCCATGCCGGCGCCGAGCACCTCGGCAACAGCAAGCAGCAGCAGTGGGTCACCTCCTGGCTGAGCAAGCGCTACCGCGTCGCCAGCGATGCCGCCAACATGCTGGTCTCGACCGCCTACATGACGGCACACGAGGTCAAGCTGGACCCGCTGCTGATCCTGGCCGTGATGGCGATCGAATCGGGTCTGAACCCCTTCGCCGAAAGCCCGATGGGCGCCAAGGGCTTGATGCAGGTCATGGCCAAGGTCCATCATGACAAGTTCGAACAGGTGGGCGGCCAGCAGGCGGCCCTGAATCCGGTCGCCAACATCAAGGTCGGCGCCCTGATCCTGAAGGATTACGTCAAGCGCACCGGTTCCGTCGAAGGCGGCCTGAAGACCTATGTCGGCGCGGCCGACCTGGAGAGCGATTCCGGCTACGGCGCCAAGGTGCTGGCCGAGTACAAGAAACTGAAGCAGGTTGCCAAGGGCCACAAGGTCCCGACCACCAACCCGCGCCCGCTGCCGGAAACCACCGTGGTGAAACGGGCTCCCGCAGCCTCCCCGGCGGAGGCGCCGGCAAGCGCACCGGCCACGGCCGAGAACCACGGTTCGGAAGCGCTGGCGACGCTGTAAGCCAGTCAGAAAACACTCCTCACGCGCCACCGCTTGCGGTGGCTTTTTATTTGCCGCATCGGGTGCACCGGCGGCCATCGAGGCCCGCCGGCGCTGCCGAGCGTCATTGGATTCAGCTCGATGCGCAACTTGGCGCAATAAAAAAGCCACCGGGCAGCGCCGCGGTGGCTTCTCTCTATATAGTTGCGTTCCGGATCAGCGGCGCGCGTCCGCCCCTACCTCGTCCGGACGCAGCGTCGAGGCCAGCTTGTCCAGCACGCCGTTGACGTACTTGTGGCCATCGATGCCGCCGAAGGACTTGGTCAGCTCGACCGCTTCGTTGATGACGACGCGGTACGGGATTTCCGGGTGGTTCTTCAGCTCGTAGGCGCCCAGCAGCAGCACGCCGTGCTCGATCGGCGACAATTCGGCCACGCCGCGGTCGATCAGCGGGGCGATGACTTCGCGCAGTTCGACCGAAGTCGCGATGGTGCCGTTCAGCAGTTCGCTGAAGAATTCGCCGTCGGCCTTGTCGAAGCCGTGGGCGCCGCGGATGTTGGTGACGACCGTGCGGGCCGGTTCATTGTTCAGCAGCCATTGGTACAGGCCCTGCAGCGCGAACTCGCGCGCGCGGTGGCGCGGCGTGCGGTTCTTGCTCGGGTTGGCGTGCGTGGTTTTATCAGTCATGTGATTCTCTTCCTTATTCTTCTTCGGCCTGAAGCTCTTCCAGCGCGAACAGCAGGTTCGACATCTCGACCGCGACGCGTGCCGCGTCCGCGCCCTTCTCGGCCATGCGGGCTTCGGCCTGCTCGTCGTTCTCGGTGGTGAGGATGGCGTTGGCGATCGGCATGCCGTAGTCCAGGCCGATGCGGGTGATGCCCGCGCCCGATTCGTTCGACACCAGCTCGAAGTGGTAGGTCTCGCCGCGGATCACCGCGCCCAGCGCGATCAGCGCGTCGAACTGCTGGGTCTCGGCCATCTTCTGCAGCGCCAGCGGCACTTCCAGCGCACCCGGCACGGTGATGTGGAGGATGTCCTCGTCGGCCACGCCCAGGCGCTTCAGTTCGGCCAGGCAGGACGACAGCAGGCCGTGGCCGATGTCGGCGTTGAATCGTGCCTGCACGATGCCGATGCGCAGGCCTTCGCCCGCCAGATTGCTTTCAAAAGTTCCTACCGTCATGGCTGACCTCTTCTTCTCGATGGTATGTATATATATTAGTGGGTATTCGTCCCTGCACGCTTCACGCACAAGGCTGTGGCAGGTAGCCGGTGACTTCCAGGTCGAAACCGGTCATCGACGGCATCTTGCGCGGGTTGGCCAGCAACTGCATCCTGCCGACGCCGAGGTTGCGCAGGATCTGTGCGCCGATACCGTAGGTGCGCAGGTCCATCGACGCGGCGCGGGCGCTCCTCGGGCCGGTGTCGCGCGGGGCGAACTGGGCGAACAACTGGTCCGCGGTCTCTCCGCAATTCAACAGCACGGCCGCACCGCACTCGCCTGCCTTGATGGTCTTCAGCGCCGAGGCCAGGTCCCAGGAGTGGGTCGAGGCGCAGTTGCCGAGCACGTCGAGGATCGACACCGGCTGGTGCACGCGCACCAGGGCCTCCCTGTCGCGCGACAGCTCACCGTGCACCAGGGCCAGGTGGGCCGCGCCGCTCGGCTTGTCGCGGTAGGCAATCAGCTTGAACTCGCCATAGGGGGTCGTCAGCTGGCGTTCGGCCACGCGCTCGACCAGGCTTTCGTTCTGACTGCGGTAGTGGATCAGGTCGGCGATGGTGCCGATCTTGAGGTTGTGTTCTTTTGCGAATTCGATCAGGTCGGGCAGGCGCGCCATGGTGCCGTCTTCCTTGATGATCTCGCAGATCACCGAGGCCGGGGTCAGGCCGGCCATCTCGGTCAGGTCGCAGCCGGCTTCGGTATGGCCGGCGCGCATCAGGACCCCGCCTTTCTGGGCGCGCAGCGGGAAAATGTGGCCCGGCTGGACCAGGTCGTCCGGCGTCGTGCCCTTGTTCACGGCCACCTGGATGGTACGCGCGCGGTCGGCGGCGGAAATGCCGGTGGTCACACCTTCGGCTGCTTCGATCGACACCGTGAAATTCGTGCCGAATGAGGTCCCGTTCTTCGAGGTCATCATCGGCAGCGCCAGCTCGTCGCAACGCTCCTCGGTCAGGGTCAGGCAGACCAGGCCGCGTGCGTGACGGATC
>NZ_JPXI01000018.1:8972-120133 GCF_000740675.1 Massilia sp. BSC265
CGCAATTCGGCAACGATTTCCTCGGTGCTGGAGATAGACATACGGATTCCTTGAAACGGGGGGATTTTTGTGTAATCCGTTATTTTAAAGGATTTACCGCCTTTCAACCGAGGGACTGGCGATCCTCCTCAGCACGGCACTACGAATTCGTCAACGGTTGTTGCCACATGGCAACAATAAATTTTTTCGCTCACATCGCCCTGCCCATCATTGTTAAGCTGAGCTTCCTCCACGCAACGAAGTAGCGTGTCCACGCTTGACTCGATTATGATAAAAACATTGCGGTCGCATGTACCGCCGAGGCTCCCCCCCGGCGCGGCGCGGCCATTTTCTGGAGTAGCCATGGCGGTCGTTCCGCATTCATTCGACGCTTGTCCGCTTTCGCACGAAAGGCGGGAGTGAATGGCTACGATCCTGATCGTCGACGACCGGCCAAGCAACCGCGCCTTCCTGAATGCGCTGCTCGGCTTCACGGGCCACCGCCTGCTCGAGGCCGAACACGGCGCCGAGGCATTGTCCCTGGCGCGCGCCCAGCGCCCCGACCTGGTGATTACGGACCTCCTGATGCCCGTCATGGACGGCTATGAGCTGGTCCAGCACCTGCGGCAGGACCCGGACCTGCGGAGCATCCGCGTGATCTTCTTCTCGGCGGTGTATGCCGAATGCGAAACCCGGGCGATGGCAGCGCGCTGCGGCGTCGCCACCGTCCTGCCCAAGCCGGCCGATCCACAGCAGATCCTCGATGCCATCAATGGCGAACTGGGCGTGCTTGAGGGCGCGCCGCCGCTGCCGGTGCCGCAGCCGGCGCCGGAAAACGACCGCGCCCTGCCCTTCGACCTCGGTGCGCGCCTGGCCGAACTGGAACGCATGTGCCTGTCCCTGATCGGCGAGCGCCGCGTCGAGACCCTGGCCGCGTCCTTCCTGGATGCCGCGCGCCGCGTGCTGCATGCCGATTTCGCCGCGCTGTGCCTGCTCGACCGGGGCGAACGCAGCGTGCGCCACCTCGACACCTGGGCGCTGGGGCCCGAGTTGCTCGCTTCCGATGCGCTGGACGAAGGCCATTTACCCGGCATGCTGCTGCGCGCCAGGGCGCCGCTGCGCCTGGTGCAAGGCGATCCCTTGCTGGACGGCATTCCGTCCTGTCACCCGCCCATGGGAAGCTTCCTCGGCCTGCAGGTGCACGACCTGCAGCACCCGCACGGCTGGCTGTACTGCGCGCGCTGCCCGGGCGCACCGGCCTTCACCGATGAGGAAGAGCGCTGGGCCACGGCGCTGGCCGCCCAGCTCGCGGTGGCCCATGAAAACCTGAACCTGTACGACGTCGTGCAGCGCCACGCCGCCCAGCTGCAGCTCGAGGCGCTGGCGCGCGCCGACGCCGACAAGGCCCTGCGCGAGAGCGAGCACCGCCTCGAGCTGGCGCGCCAGGTCTTCGACAGCACCCAGGAAGGCATCCTGATGACCGATGCCGAGGCCCGGATCGTCGCGATCAACCCGGCCTTCGAGCAGATCACCGGCTACCGCGAATCCGAGGTGCTGGGCCTGAACCCGCGCATCCTGCGCTCGGGCCGGCATGACGCCCCCTTTTACCGCAGCATGTGGCACTGCCTGGAACAGGACGGCCAGTGGCGCGGCGAGATCTGGAACCGCCGCAAGAACGGCGAGGTCTACCCGGAGCGCCTCAGCATTAGCGCGGTGCACGACGAGTCCGGCAAGCTGACCGCCTATGTCTCGGTGTCGACCGACCTGTCGGCGCTGAAGGCCGCGCACCACCAACTCGACTTCCTGTCCAACCACGACGGCCTCACGCTGCTGCCCAACCGCTCGCTGTTCAACGACCGCCTGCAGCAGGCCATGGCTGCCGCGCGCCAGGGCGACGGCCAGCTGGCGCTGCTGCTGTTCAACGTCGATCGCCTCTCGCGCATCAATGACAGCCTCGGGCACGCGGCGGGCGACGCCGTGCTGCGCGAAGTGGCGCGCCGGGTGGGCGAGATCGCCGGCCCGACCGACACGGTGGCGCGCCTGTCGGGCGACGAATTCGTCCTGCTGCTCACCAGCTGCCACGATACCGAAGACATCATCCTGGCCGCGCGCCGCCTGATCGACGCCATCGCCCAGCCGCACTCGGTGGGTGGACACGACGTGGTGGTCACGGGCAGCGTCGGCATCAGCATCTTCCCGCGCGACGGCAACGCCCCGGGCGACCTGCTGAAAGCCGCCGACGCGGCGCTCACCGAGATGAAGGGCGCGGGACGCAACGGCTTCCGCTTCTTCAAGGGCGAGATGAACGCCCAGGCGCTGCGCTGGCTGGCGCTGGAGACGCGCCTGCGGCGCGCCATCGAGCGCGAGGAACTGGCCCTGCACTACCAGCCGCAGGTCTCGCGCATCGACGGTCGCGTGGTCGGCGTGGAGGCCCTGCTGCGCTGGCGCAGCGAAGAGATCGGCACGGTCTCGCCGGGCGACTTCATTCCGCTGGCCGAGGACACGGGCCTGATCCACCCGATCGGCGAATGGGTAATCCGCCAGGCCTGCTTCCAGAACAAGGCCTGGCAAAACGCCGGCTTGGGCCCGGTGCGGGTGGCCGTCAACGTCTCGGCCAACCAGTTCAAGGCCGGCTCGGTGAGCGGTGTCGTGCGCAAGGCTCTGTCGGACAGCGGCCTGGCACCGCGCTACCTCGAGGTGGAACTGACCGAAAGCGTGATGCTCGGCGACAGCGCCGTGGCCGAGGCCGAGATGGCCGAGCTGCGCGCCATGGGTGTGTCGCTGTCGCTGGACGACTTCGGCACCGGCTATTCCTCGCTCGGCTACCTGTCGCGCTTCCCGCTCGACAAGCTGAAGATCGACCAGACCTTCGTGCGCAATATCACCACGGAGCAGAGCAGCGCCGCCATCGCCCAGGCCACCATCGCGCTGGCCCAGGGCCTGTCGCTGGCGGTCGTGGCCGAGGGCGTGGAAACGGTCGGGCAGCGCGACTTCCTGGGCCTGATCGGCTGCGATGTGATGCAGGGCTACCTGTACAGCCGCCCGGTGCCGGCCCACGAGATGGCGCAGCTGCTGTCCAATGGGCGTGTCGCGGTGTTGAACATGCCGCTTTGAACATGCCGCTTTGAACACGCATATACGACAACGCAACAGTGCAGTCCGGCATGCGCGGTAGAATGCATACTCGTCCACAGAATGGATCCCCGATGAGCAAGAATGTCGTACGCGGCCTCTGCCTGGCCGCGCTGCTCTGCGCACACGCGCTGGCAGGCCCGGCCGCGGCCGTCCCGGTCACCGGCAAGGCGGCGGGCGCCGCTCCCACTGCCAAGGCCACCGGCGATGCCGCCTCTGTGCTGCGCCTCGACGCCCTGATCCCGGTCGGCCCGCAGGTCAAGGTAGGCAAGCTTGCGAACGGCCTGACCTATTACATCCAGCGCAACGCCCGCCCCGAACGCAAGCTCGAGCTGCGGCTCGTGGTCAAGGCCGGCTCCATCCTCGAAGACGAGGACCAGCGCGGCCTGGCCCACTTTGTCGAGCACATGGCCTTCAACGGCTCGACCAACTTCCGCAAGCACGAGCTGGTGTCCTACCTGCAGTCGATCGGCGTCGGCTACGGCGCCGACCTGAACGCCTATACCTCGTTCGACGAGACCGTCTACATCCTGCCGATCCCCACCGACAAGCCGGAACATGTGTCCAGGGCCTTCCAGGTGCTGGAAGACTGGGCCCACGGCCTGCAATTCGATCCGGAGGCGGTCGAGAAGGAACGCGGCATCGTGCTGGAAGAGCTGCGCCTCGGCAAAGGCGCCTCGGACCGCATGGGAAAGCAGATCATGCCGGCGATCTTCAATGGGTCGAAATACGCCGAGCGCCTGCCGATCGGCACCGAAGAGGTGCTGCGCAACTTCAAGCCCGAGGCCCTGGCCCGTTTCTATCGCGACTGGTACCGTCCCGACCTGATGGCGGTGGTGGTGGTGGGCGACATCGATCCACTGCGGGCCGAAAAGCTGGTGAAGGCGCATTTCGCCCACCTGAAGAACCCGGTGCCGGCGCGCCCGCGTGCCTATGCCGAAATTCCGGCGCGCCAGGCTACCCAGGCGCTGGTGGTCACCGACAAGGAGGCCACCGGCAACGCGGTGCTGATCCGCTACCCGGTCCAGCCGGTGATCGAAGCCGGCACCATCCGCGCCTACCGCGACGACCTGGTGCAATCGCTGTTTTCCGCCATGCTCAACCAGCGCCTGCAGGAACTGTCGCAGCTGCCGGAACCGCCCTTCATGGGCGCCAGCAGCTCGCTCGGCAAGCTGACCCCGCGCTACCGTTCCTACAATGCCTCGGCCGCGCTGGGCCCGCGCGGCGCCGAAGCGGCCCTGACCGCCCTGGTGGAGGAAAACGAGCGTGCGCGCCGCTACGGCTTCGGCGCGGCCGAACTGGAGCGGGTCAAGAAAAGCCTGATGCGCCAGTACGAGCAGGCCTGGAACGAGCGCGCCAAGAGCGATTCCAGCACCTATGCCGCCGAGTACATCCGCAACTTCCTGCAGCAGGAAGCGATTCCCGGCATCGATACCGAATACCGCTACGTCAGGGAACTGGTGCCCGGCATTACGCTCGACGAAGTCAACGCCTATGCGCGCCGCACCATTCCCGCGGATTCGGGCAAGCTGGTGCTGTACACCGGCGTGACCCGTGACGATACGCCGCAGGGCCCGCAACTGCTGGCGGCGGTCGCCGGCGCCGAGCGCGCCGAACTGCGCCCGCACGATGAGAAGGCGGTGGCGGCGCGCCTGATGGACCGTCCGCCCTCGCCGGGCAGGATCGTGGCAGAGTCGATTGATGCGGCGCTCGGCCTGACGCGCCTGACGCTGTCGAACGGCGTCAAGGTGATCCTGAAGCCGACCGACTTCCGCAACGACCAGGTAATGATGAGCGCCGCCCGCTTCGGCGGCCAGAGCCTGTACGGCGACCAGGACATCCTGAATGCGCGCTTTGCCAATGCCATTGTTGCCAGCATGGGCGTCAGGGACTTCACCCCGCTCGACATGCGCAAGATCCTGGCCGGCAAGGCGGCCCAGGTGGACGTCGGCCTGGCCAACTATACCGACGTGGTGGTGGGCGCCTCGGGCGCCACCGACATCGAGACCATGTTGCAGCTGACCTGGTTGAAGTTCCACGGTGTGCGGCGCGACGAAGCTTTGTTCCGCTCCTACGTCGGCAAGCAAGCCGAGCAGGCGCGCAACCAGACCGCGCAACCGGGCGCGCGCTTCGGCGACGCGGTGATGGCGGCGCTGTACAACAAGCACCCGCGCGCGCCGCGCACCCTGAAGGCCGAGGAATACGAGCAGATCGACCTCGACCGCAGCATCGACATCTTCCGCCAGCGTTTTTCCAGCGCCAAGGACCTGACCTTCATCCTGGTCGGCAGTTTCGAGGTGGCCGCCCTCAAGCCGCTGCTGGCGACCTACCTCGGCAGCCTGCCGACGTCCGAGCTCACGGTGGCCTACCGCGACGTCGGCCTGCGCCCGGCGACGGGCGTGGTCAAGCGCGAAGTGCGTAGCGGCACGGAACCGAAGAGCACGATCTCGTTGACCTTCACCGGAACGGCCGAGTTCAGCGACGCCGAGCAGCTGCGCCTGGCTGCGCTGCTCGAAGTGGTCAACCTGCGCCTCATCGGCGTGCTGCGCGAGAAGATGGCCCTGATCTACGGCGGCGGCGCATCGGGGGTGCTGAGCAAGATCCCCTACGGGAACTATTCGATCGGTGTCACGCTGCCGACCGGGCCGGAGCACGTGGACAAGGTGATCGCGGCGACCTTCGACGAAATCAGGCGCCTGCAGGCCGAGGGGCCGGAGGCCGCCGACCTGGACAAGGTGAAGAGCAACTGGATCCAGAACCACCGCCGCTCGCTGCGCGAGAACGGCTACTGGCTGGGTTACTTGCAGACGGCGCTGAGCGAAGGGACGGACCCAGGGGCGATCCTGGAGGTCGAGAAGCAGGTGCGGGCGATTTCGGCGGAGGAGATCCGCGCGGCCGCGCGGCGCTACTTCAACGAGCAGAATTACGTGCAGGTGGTGTTGAATCCGGAGAAGCAGACCGCTACGGCGGTGGCGGCGTCCGGCAGCGGCAACACGGCGCCTGGCGGTTGATGTTGTCGGGTGGGCGGGTTCCCGCCCGCGCGATGATCGCTATCGGCTCCGCTCTCGGACGCAATGATCTTGCTGCTGCTTGACCGCGTGGACGCATATCGGCCACTGGCCCGATATGCGCCCACCCTACGATTCAATCTTTCGCGGAAAGCATGCGCTCCACGTAGCGCGCGATCAGGTCGATCTCCAGGTTCACCTTCGAGCCCGCCTTCAGGTGCTTGAGCGTCGTCACCTCGATCGTGTGCGGGATCAGGTTGATCGAGAAGCGGCATACCTTGCCGCCCTCGCCTTCGATGTCCTCGACCCGGTTCACCGTCAGCGACACGCCGTTGACCACCACCGAGCCCTTGTAGGCGAGGAACTTGGCCAGCTCCCAGGGCGCATCGACGACCAGCTCGCGCGATTCGCCGACCGGCTCGAAGCTGTGCACGGTACCCAGCCCGTCCACATGGCCGGAGACAAGGTGGCCGCCCAGCCGCTCGGCCAGGGTCAGCGCCTTTTCCAGGTTGACTTCGCCGGGCGACGCCAATCCCACTGTCTTGTTCAGGCTTTCGCGCGAAACGTCCACGGTGAAGGCCTTGTCGGTCTTGGCGACAACGGTCATGCAGGCGCCATTGATGGCGATCGAGTCGCCCAGCGCGACGTCCGCCAGTCCCAAGGGGCCGGCGTCGACTTCCAGGCGCACGCCCGCGAAGGAGCCGCCTTCGAGCGGGGTGACCGAAGTGATGTTGCCGACGGCGGCGACGATTCCAGTAAACATGTGAACTTGTTCCTCAGTGTTGACTCAGTGTTGAATGTTTGTGTTGGCGAAGCGGGCCAGGATGCGGATGTCCTCGCCGACCCGCGCCACGTCGTGGAAGCGCAGCTGGCGCTTGTCGCCAAGGCGCGCCAGCGGCGGCAGCGCGAACATGCCCTGCCCCGGCCCGATCAGGCTGGGCGCCAGGTAGACCAGCAGTTCGTCGACGCAGCCCTCGCGCACCATCGACGCATTCAGTTTCGAGCCGGCTTCCACGTGCACCTCGTTGATTTCGCGCCGGCCGAGCTCGCGGATCAGCTCGGGCAGGTCGACCTTGCCCTGCGCATTCGGGAGAGTGAATACGTCATGGCCCGCCGCGCGCAAGGCGGCGGCTTTCTCTGCGCATTTTCCCTGCACGTCGACGGCGGCCACGATCCAGCACGGCTCGCCCTGCAGGATGCGGGCGCCCGGGTCGATCTCGAGCCGGCTGTCGACGATCACGCGACGCGGCGGCAAAGGGGTATCGATGCCGCGCACGGTCAGCTGCGGGTCGTCGGCCTTGACCGTGCCGATGCCGGTCAGGATCGCCTGCGCGCGGGCGCGCCAGGCGTGGCCGTCGGCACGGGCATCCGGTCCGGTGATCCACTGGCTCTCGCCACCGGCCAGGGCGGTGGCGCCGTCCAGGCTGGCGGCCACTTTCAGGCGCACCCAGGGCAGGCCGCGCCGCATGCGCGAGAAGAAGCCGATGTTCAGTTCATGGGCCTGCTCGGCCAGCACGCCCGAGGTGACGGCGATGCCTGCGGCTTCCAGCTGGGCCAGGCCGCGTCCGGCGACGAGGGGATTGGGGTCGGTCATGGCGGCCACCACCCGCCCGACGCCGGCCTGCACCAGCGCGTTGGAGCACGGCGGCGTGCGGCCGTAATGGCTGCACGGCTCCAGCGTGACGTAGGCGGTGGCGCCACGCACGTCGTTGCCGCGCGCCTGGGCGTCGCGCAGCGCCTGGATCTCGGCGTGCGCCTGCCCGGCGGGCTGGGTGTGGCCGGCGCCGATGACGGCGCCATCGCGCACGATCACGCAGCCGATCCGGGGATTGGGCGCCGTGAGGTACATGCCTTTCGCCGCCCAGTGCAGGGCCAGCGCCATGCCGTCGGTATCGTTGAGAATCTGTGCCGTGTCGTTTGCCAAGGTGTTCCGTTCCGCTATCAAGGCCCTGCCCGCTTCCGTTCCCGGGGCCGCTGCCGCGCCGCTGCCGCGCCGCTGCCGCGCCGCTGCCATCTATGCGGCTGCGGCTAGCGCGGTGCCTGCGCGCCCTCGCAGCCGTCGTCGCGCGCCGGGTTGCACTGCCGTATGCGTCCGAGCATGTTGATTTTAATACGCCGGGTCTGCCCCCCGTGGAACAGCGAGAGCGTACCGAGCCGTGCTGCACCGCTGTTGGTGTCGCTGCAGCTGCGTCCGGCGCCATTGTAGGCGATGTACTGTGGCGGCGCTGACTGGGTGAAGGAAAAGTCGATCCGGACGCCTTGCGGCAGCGGCCCGTGCACCGCCAGCACCTCGTCCGCCGCGCTTGGCTGGCGGTCGCCGTCCCGGTCGATGAACACCGTCCAGCCCCGCGTCCAGTCGGCTCCGCCGGGGTCGCGCGGCGCCAGCTTGACCTGTTCGTTGCGGGCGATCGCCTGCGCCCGGGTGTGCAGGATGGCGTCATGCAGTTCGCCGGAGGCGGCCTTGAGCTGCTGCGCCGTGACGAGCGCGTGCAGGTCCGGCGCGGCCACGGCGAAGGCCGCGGCAGCAATGGCGAGCACCACGGCCAGTTCGGCCAGCGTGGCGCCACGGTCTGGCCGGCGCATCGGCGCGCCCCTCATGGCCAGCAGCGCTGCCCGCTGCTGGCAGCACCCTCGGCACCCTGTGCGCCTGTGCTGTCGAAGCTCAGGACGCCGCAGTCGGGATCACGGAAGCCGGCATCGACGTTCGCGGTGCCCGGCCGGGCGCGCAGTTCGATGCACTGGCTGATGGCCTGCCCTTCGCAGGCACGCCCGTCGAGCTCGTAGGCACTCTCTTCCGGGCTGGCACCGAGCCACCAGCGGAACTGGCGGCTGTCCGCGTCGGTGGAGGCCATCGAGAAGGCAATGTAGGTATGGTGCAGCGCCCGGTACTGCTCCTGCCGCTGCATGGCATCGACCAGCGCCAGCTGCGCCTCGACACGGCGGGTCTTGACCACATGGCGCATATAGCCCGGGTAGGCGATCGCGCCGAGGATCGAGACGATCGCCAGCACGATCAGGATTTCCACCAGCGTGAACCCACGACAGTTCCTCATCAATCCTCCGTTCCCGCCTCTACTTGCCCACCGATGCGACCGTCTCGCGCCAGTTGCCGATCTCGCGCCAGCCTACCCGGATGCCGGGCCCACCCGCCGTCTCCGGCAAGCCGGGGCCCTCCGGTTCCGGCGGCGCTTCCGGTCCTGTTCCGGGGCCTTGTCCCTGTCCAGGCCCGGATGGGCCGGCGCCTGCCGCCGGAGCGCCTGCCAGCAGCTTCCGGTAGTACGCCTGAACGGCCACCTGGGTCGTCGGAATGCTGCCGAAGCCGAGCGCGCTCACCCGGTACAGCAGTGCACCGGCCGCGGACGGCATCCGTTCGATCAGGTAGCGCGGCGCCCGGACGGAAAACGCCCCCTCTCCTGCCGGGATCAGCGCCCCCGTGAATGTGCCGAACTCGACCGCCGGCCCCTGGTCGTCCGCCAGCGCTGCGAAGATGTCGCCGGCATCCGGCGCACGCTCGCACAGGCCGTCATAAGGCGTGCCGCCGCGGCAGCCGGCGGCAAAGGCGCCCGGGGTTGCGTTCGCCAGCGCCGCAGCACGTGCCGAGCCCGGGTCCAGACCGCCTTCGATGTCGTGTTCGGCATCCGCCAACGCCGCCATCGCGGCGTGCAGCGCCAGTATCCGGTCGCGCTCGTGGCCGGCGGCGCGCGCGCCGTTGATCGCGGAGCGCGCCGCGGCGACGCTGGTCATCAGGACGGCCAGTGTCAAGAGCAGCGCCGTGAGCAGCGCGACGCCGCGCTCGCCGTGGCGACATGACGGGTGGACGGATACGCGCATGCGGCCTCACCGCATGCGCGCAGGCAGTGCAATCGTGGTGCCGAACACCTTGCGGTAGCGCGGCGCTTCCGGACCCGCCAACTCCGCTTCCTGCAGGCGGGTGCCGGCATCGACGGCGCCTGCGAGGGTGCCATAGTCGCGCCCGAATAGTTCGTGGACGGCATTGCGTGCCGACGCGAGCCGGCTCACCGGTCCGCGCATCAGCAGGGCCACGCGCACGCTGGCAATCTTCTTCCAATGGGTGCGGCGGCGCAGGTCGGCGTCGCGCTCGGCCGCGGTGCTGCCGGCGAGCACGAGGCCTGCGTCCAGCCCGGCCAGCGCGCTGGCGTTCAGGTAGCGTTCCGGCGTACCGTCGGCATCGCTATCGAGCCCGTACAGCACCTGGAAGCTGTCGACGACGCCGACCACCGCGTCCGCCGACCAGTTGCTATGGCCGCGGTACTTGCAGCGCAGCTCGGCGTGGCCCTGGCCATTGCGGGCCACATAGAAGATGCTCCAGCCTTCCTCGTTGCGGTGCACGCTGAATCCGGCGCAGTCGAGGCTCGTGCCGTCGCCATTGGGCGGCGCGCCGGTGCCGGGAAAACGGACCGCCAGCACGTCGCTGCCGTTCACGGCGTCCGGCAGGGCATTGTCGATACCGGATCCAGCCTGGCCCACCCTCCCCGCGTCGAAGCCGGACAGGCGTGCCGGCGCGTCCGGATCCGGACCGCCGCTGCCTTCCCAGTCGGCCGCCGCCGACTGCCGCACGGCGCGTGCGATGGCTTCGAGCGCATAGCGTCCGGCATCGTCCATCGCGGCCGTCTCCGCCTGCGCGGCGAAGGCACGGTTGGCCCAGATGAACAGGCTGGCGGCGGCGAGCAGCACGCCCAGGCCGACGCTCATGGCAATGAGCAGCTCGGGCATCGTCATCCCGCCCTGCCTGCATGGCGGCCTGCACGCGCGGGACCTCATCGGATCACCCCAACGTAGCCGGGCGCATCGCCGGTACCCTGCCAGCCCAGCTTGACGACCGGCAGCGCGCTGGCATTGCCGTCGCAGCTCCAGCGCAAGCGCTTGTCGGCGCTGTCCCAGGGCGAGCTGTCGCGGCATACCGCGATGCGGCCGCGCGGGAACCGGGCGTACACCGCCTGGCGGATTTCGTGCAGGTCGAACTCGGCCAGCTGGGCCGGTGTGCAGGGGGCGCCGAAGCAGCCGGCGCCGGCCACCGGCGGGCCTTCTGCCGCGTCATAGGACAAGGCGAGATAGGGATTGGCGCCGTCAGGCAGGCTTGCCACCGAACGGTTGACTTGGATGCGCGCGGCCAGCGAGGCCGCCAGCTGGGACGCCTCGGACATCAGCGCCGACTGCTGACGGGTACGCTCGGCGGTGAGCTGCGTGGCGCCTGCGCCGACGATGCCGACCGCCAGCACGAACAGTGCGACCAGCACCTCGGCCAGCGTGAAACCCTGAACCTTCCCCTTCACGGCACCCTCCTTCGATAGCCTGCGAACCCAGCTTGCGCTTGCGAGCTGCGAAGTTATCAGGCGTGGCGGGGCCAGCCGTGAGCTGGCGCAATCGGGTCCGGGGAACTGTTAAGCACGCGTAGCGACGCTTGCTCGCGCGCTGGTTTTGAGCGCCTCGCCAGGACGGCGAGACGACCCGGGGCCGCTAATGAGGGGATTGCTAGGCGCTCACTTGCGCGGCTGACCGACTTCGGCGATAGCTTCCTGGAACTCGGCCAGGTCCTCGAAATTCTTGTAGACCGAGGCGAAGCGGATATAGGCGATCTTGTCGAGACGCTTGAGTTCCTGCATCACCAGCTCGCCGACGTAGCCGGTGTCCACCTCGCGGCGGCCGCTGGTCAGGAGCTTTTCTTCGATGGTGGCCACCGCGGTGTCGATGGCTTCGGCCGCGACCGGGCGCTTCCTCAGCGCCAGCATCAGGCTGCCGCGCAGCTTGTTCGACGAGAACTCGGTGCGGCTGCCGTTCTTCTTGACGATGATCGGCATCGACAGTTCGATCCGCTCGTAGGTGGTGAAGCGCTTGTCGCACTTCGCGCAGCGCCGGCGCCGACGAATCGCGTCCCCCTCCTCGGACACGCGGGTGTCGAGGACCTGGGTATCTTCATGCTGGCAGAAAGGACATTTCATGGCGCCGGGTGCCGCTCTTTCATCGAAAGGGGCCGCAAGCGCGGCCCCGAGGTTGCTTACTTGGCGTACACCGGGTACTTGTCGGTCAGCTGCTTCACTTCGGCCTTCACGCGCTCGATGGTCGCGGCGTCGTGCGGATTATCCAGCACGTCGGCGATCAGGTGGCCGACCTTGACCGCGTCTTCTTCCTTGAAGCCGCGGGTGGTGAAGGCCGGGCTGCCGAGGCGGATGCCCGAGGTGACGAACGGCTTTTGCGGGTCGTTCGGGATGCCGTTCTTGTTGCAGGTCATGTGTGCCTGGCCCAGGATCGCTTCGGCTTCCTTGCCGGTGAGGCCCTTGGCGCGCAGGTCGACCAGCATCACGTGCGATTCGGTACGGCCCGAGACGATGCGCAGGCCGCGCTCGGTGAGGGTATTGGCCAGGGCGGCGGCGTTCTTGACCACCTGCTTCTGGTATTCCTTGAATTCCGGCGACAGCGCTTCCTTGAAGGCCACTGCCTTGGCGGCGATGACGTGCATCAGCGGACCGCCCTGGATGCCCGGGAAGATCGCCGAGTTGATGGCTTTCTCGTGCTCGGCCTTCATCAGGATGATGCCGCCGCGCGGGCCGCGCAGCGACTTGTGGGTGGTCGAGGTGACGAAGTCGGCGTGCGGCACCGGGTTCGGGTATTCACCCGCGGCGATCAGGCCGGCGTAGTGGGCCATGTCGACCATGAAGTAGGCGCCGACTTCCTTGGCGATGCGTGCGAAGCGCTCGAAGTCGATGCGCAGGGCAAAGGCGGAAGCGCCGGCGATGATCATCTTCGGCTTGTGCTCGCGCGCCAGGCGTTCCATGGCTTCGTAATCGATGTCTTCCTGCTCGGTCAGGCCGTAGGAGACGACGTTGAACCATTTGCCGGACATGTTCAGGGCCATGCCGTGGGTCAGGTGGCCGCCTTCGGCCAGCGACATGCCCATGATGGTATCGCCCGGCTTCAGCATGGCGAAGAACACGCCCTGGTTGGCCTGCGAGCCCGAGTTCGGCTGCACGTTGGCGGCTTCGGCGCCAAAGAGTTGCTTCAGGCGGTCGATCGCCAGCTGCTCGGCGACGTCGACGTATTCGCAGCCGCCGTAGTAGCGCTTGCCCGGATAGCCTTCGGCATATTTATTGGTCAGCTGCGAGCCCTGCGCTTCCATCACGGCCGGCGAGGTGTAGTTCTCGGAAGCGATCAGTTCGATGTGGTCTTGCTGGCGAACGTTTTCTTTTTGGATGGCATCCCACAGTTCCGGGTCGATATTGGCGAGCGTATGGTCTTTTGCAAACATGTAAAACTCCAATCGAGAGAAATACCAGGCAACGGGCAGCGTCGAGCGGCGGGGCCGGCAGGCGCAAGGCAGCCAGACCTTCTCCACATCGGCGCGATGCCAGTTGATGGCTGCCCAGGCGAACGGCGGGTGACATCTCACGTTCCCCGGTGGGTGCCCACCTTGACCGCCGCCGCACAAATGACAATTCGCGGGCGCACGGTGTTTCGCCAGTTACGTGAGACGTAAATGACTCCAGATTGTATGTGATCCATGCCCCTTAGGGCAAGGAAACTGCTGTCTTCCTTGCAAGCCTGGAGGAGGCGCAAAGGGCGCCAGCGGACTTGTGGCCATTTCGGCTACAATTTTCAGCTAGCTCTTCATCCACAGCCCTCGGGACCAACCATGATCGTCTTCATCACCGGCGCTTCGGCCGGCTTCGGCGCCGCGATGGCGCGCGTTTTCGTCCAGAACGGCCACCGTGCCATCCTCGCCGCCCGTCGCACCGAGCGCATCGACAAGCTGGCGCGCGAACTGGGCGACAAGGCCCTGCCCATCACCCTGGACGTCACCAGCCGCGCCTCGATCGAGGCGGCACTGAGCGGCCTGCCGGAAGACTGGCGCGACATCGACGTGCTCATCAACAATGCGGGCCTGGCGCTGAACACCAAGCCGGCCCATGAGGTACCGCTGGAAGACTGGGACACCATGATCGCTACCAACTGCCAGGGCCTGGTGACCATGACCCGCGCCGTGCTGCCCGCCATGGTGGCGCGCGGCAGCGGCTTGATCATCAACCTGGGCTCGGTGGCCGGCCATTTCCCTTACCCAGGGGGCAACGTCTATGGCGCAACCAAGGCCTTCGTGGCGCAGTTCACCCTGAACCTGCGCGCCGACCTGGTCGGCACCGGCGTGCGCGCGACCGACCTGGCGCCGGGCCTGTGCGGCGGCACCGAATTCTCGAACGTGCGCTTCCATGGCGACGACGCGGCTGCAGCCAAGGTGTACGAAGGCACGACGCCCTTGAGCCCCGAGGATATCGCCAACACGGCCTACTGGATCGCGACCCTGCCGCCACATGTGAACGTGAACCGGATCGAGATGATGCCGACCTGCCAGGGCTTCGCGCCGTTTGCCATCAAGCGCAACTAAAGCCAGGCGTCCAACAGTCCACCGGACTGTTGGACTGTATCGCGCGCTCTGCAATTGTGAGAAAGTGTTACAGTAATTGGCCTATCGGCTATGTTTCACGTCTACTACTGCGCACCGTAGCTGTCTTTTCCATCAGGCATGTTCGACCGGTTCCTTTCCCATATGTTCGCAAGCGTACATAAGGAGGGCAGAAATCGCGTAAAATGTTTCCTATTTTCATTTAATGGCAGGGGAAATGCCTTCAGCTTTTGACTGGACAGTCAGGGTCTATTACGAAGATACCGACGCCGGTGGCATCGTGTTTTACGCCAATTACCTGAAGTTCTTCGAGCGTGCGCGCACCGAATGGCTGCGCGCGGCAGGCGTCGGCCAGCAGGAATTGCTGGAAACCATGGGTGCCGCCTTTGTCGTCAAGAGCGTGTCCCTGGACTACCATGCGCCGGCCCGCCTGGACGATGTGCTGACCATCCGCACCACTGTCGAAAAGCTGGGCCGTGCCTCGGTCCAGTTCGCCCAACAGGCCTGGAAGGGCGACCTGCTGCTCACCAGTGCCAGCGTCAAGGTCGGCTGCGTGGACACCGCCACCATGCGGCCGCGTTCGCTTCCCGACGAGGCTGCTGATAAAATGCGCGCCGCATGAGGCGCGTGCTTATTTGACAAGATTAGTTTAACCGAACCCTACCCGATGACCGAGACCCCAGACCTTTCGTTGTCCGCCTTGATCCTCAATGCCCACGTACTGGTGCAGTTGATCATGGCCTTGTTGCTGATCCTTTCGATCGTGAGCTGGACCTATATCTTCCGCAAGGCCTTCGCCCTGCGCGCCGCACGCAGCCAAACCGAGCAGTTCGAGCGCAGCTTCTGGGCCGGCGGCAACCTGCACACCCTGCACCAGAGCGCCAGCGCCCAGCGCGACCAGAGCGGTCCGCTGGCGCGCATCTTCGAATCGGGCATGGGCGAATTCATCAAGGGCAAGCAGGCCGCACGCGATCTCTCGGACATGGGTCCGGTGCTGGACGGCTCGCGCCGCGCCATGCGCGCCGCCTTCCAGCGCGAACTCGACGCCCTCGACATCCACCTGAACTTCCTGGCCTCGGTCGGCTCGGTCTCCCCGTACATCGGCCTGCTCGGCACCGTGTGGGGCATCATGAATTCCTTCCGCGGCCTGGCCAGCGTGGAGCAAGCCACCCTGGCCGTGGTCGCGCCCGGCATCGCCGAAGCGCTGATCGCCACCGCGATCGGTCTGTTCGCGGCAATCCCGGCAGTGGTGGCGTACAACCGCTTCACCCACGACATCGATCGCCTGGCGATCCGCTTCGAGAGCTTCGTCGAAGAGTTCTCGAACATCCTGCAGCGCCAGGCGCGCTGAAGCGAGGGGGACCGTCATGGCTTTGAACAGCAGCCTGCGCAGTGGACGCAAACGCGCCTTTAAATCCGAAATCAACGTCGTGCCCTACATCGACGTGATGCTGGTGCTGCTCATTATCTTCATGGCGGTGCCGGCCAACGAGGCGCCGAGCGTGGTGAACCTGCCGGCCGCGGAGAAATCGGCGCTGCCGCCGGACACCTATATCCGTGTTGCGGTCCAGCCCGACAACAAGTTGTCGATCGGCGTCGGCGGCAAGCAGAAGGCCGCCATGGAAGACGTGGCCGACCGCACCGCCCTGCTCGCCCGCCTGCGCGCCCTGCACGAAGAGAATCCGGACTACCCGGTCTTGATCGAAGGCGACCGCGACAGCAAATACGACGATGTGATCCAGCTGATCTCCGAAGCCAAGAAGATGGGCATCAACCGGGTGGGACTCGCCACCAAGTGAAGAACAGATGTCTGCCGCAATGAAGCACGTCCCTCAGCCTGCCACCGCCGGCGCGCCCTACCGCGTGCCGCCAGAACCGAGCCGCCTGCCAGCCTTCCTGCTGGCAGTGGCCGTGCACGCCGTCTTGCTGGGCTTCCTGTATTTCGGCATCAGCTGGCAGAGCAACGAGCCGGTCGCCGTCGAGGCCGAAGTCTGGGACATGTCGGTGCAGACCGCCGCGGCGCCCACGCTCCCGCCCCCGCCCGCCCCCGAACCGGAGCCCGAACCCGAGCCCGCTCCTACCCCACCGCCGCGTCCGGTCGAGCCGCCGCCGGTGGAACGTCCTGCGCCGGTAGAGCCGGATATCAAGCTGCAGCGCGAAAAAGAGCGCAAGGAACAGGAAAAGCGTGAGCTGGCCGAGAAGAAGGAGCGCGAGCGCAAGGAAGAGGAGCGCAAGCAAGAACTCGCCGAAAAGAAAAAGAAGGACGACGCCGAGCGCGAAAAAAAGGAACTCGCCAAGAAAGAAGCCGAGGAAAAGAAGAAGGCTGAGAAGCTCGCTGCCGAGAAGGCTGCAAAGGAAAAAGCTGCAAAGGAAAAGGCCGAAGCCGCCAAGCTCGAGAAACTGCGCCAGGAAGACCTGAAACGCATGGCCGGCGCGATGGGCACGACCGGCACGGCCGAGAAATCGACCGCGCCGAAGGCCGACGCGGGCTACGTGGCCGCGATCACCGCCGCCATCAAGAGCGCGACCGCCTATGGCGGCAGCACCACGATGCCGGGCAATCCGAAGGCCATCTTCAAGGTCGAGCAGTTGCCGACCGGCGAGATCATGTCGGTGCGCCTGGTAAAAAGCAGCGGTGTGCCTGAGTTTGACAGAGCAGTGGAAAATGGTATCAAAAAGGCATCCCCGCTTCCCAAGAAAAAGGATGGGACGGTAGAGCGCGTACTCGATGTCAACTTCTCGATGAAAGACTACGACTGATTCGGTTTCAGAGACAGATATGAAAAAACTCCACTACCTGCTGTTTAGCGCTACCCTCCTGATGGGCACTGCCACTCAGGCCCAGATCAAGGTCGAGATCGCCGGTGTCGGCAGCAACCAGATCCCGGTTGCGGTCGCCGCCTTCGCCGACGAAAACCTGGCGCCTGACGACGTCTCCGACATCATCCGCGCCGACCTCGAGCGCAGCGGCGTGTTCAAGGTCATCGACGCCCGCCAGACCATCAGCGACAGCGCCAGCGTCGACCTGGCCGCCTTCCGTGCCAGCGGCGCCGACGCGCTGGTGGTCGGCAGCGTCACGCGCAGCCCGGACGGCCGCTTCGCGGTGCGCTACAAGCTGCACGACACCGTCAAGGGCGCGCAGATCTCGCAGCTGGGCGGCGAAGTCCAGCCCAAGTACATCCGCCTGCAGGCCCACCGCATCGCCGACGATATCTACGAAAAGCTGACCGGCGTGCGCGGCGTCTTCTCGACCCGCATCGCCTATGTGAAGGAAGACCGCGCCGGCCGCAACTACACCCTGGCCGTGGCCGACGCCGACGGCGAGAACGAAGTCATCGCCGCGCGCGGCCGCGAGCCGATCATCTCGCCGGCCTGGTCGCCCGACGGCACCAAGGTCGCCTATGTGTCGATGGAAGACCGCAAGCCGGTGGTCTACCTGCAGGACCTGATGACCGGGCGCCGCAACGTGATCTCGAACCTGAAGGGCAACAACTCGGCGCCCGCCTGGTCGCCGGACGGCCGCACCCTGGCCGTGGCCCTCTCGAAGGACGGCAACACCGAGATCTACACCGTGAACTCCGACGGCACCGGCCACCGCCGCCTGACCAACAACCCGGCGATCGACACCGAACCGCAGTTCTCGGCCGACGGCCAGACCATTTACTTCACCAGCGACCGCAGCGGCGGCCCGCAGGTGTACAAGATGAGCGTCTCGGGCGGCACGCCGACCCGTGTGACCTTCAATGGCAATTACAATATCAGCCCGCGCGTGTCTTCCGATGGCAAGACACTGGCCTGGATTTCCCAGCGCAACGGCAATTTCTCCCTTTACGCGATGGACCTGGCCAGCGGCCAGGAACTGCGCCTGGCCGATGGGGCCACCGAACCGAGTTTTTCGCCAAACGGCAAGTACATCATGTATGCGACCAAAGGTGGCGGGCGTGTCTCGCTGGCCGTGGTCTCGGTGGATGGTCGGGTCAAGCAGCGCTTAACCACCAATGCGGGAAACATTCGGGAGCCCAGCTGGGGTCCCTTCATGAAGTAAAAAAGCAGTAAAACTTTAATAGACAAGGAGAAAAACCATGCGCAATTTCCAGAAATTGGCCCTCATCGCTTCGGCTGCCCTGCTGACCGCCTGCTCGTCGACCAAGCTGCAGGAAACCCCGGTCGTCGAGAAGACCCCGACCCCGGAAGCCGCGCCGGCACCGGCCGACACCCGTGACGTCCGTCCGGTCGAGACCGGCAGCGTCGACCCGCTGAACGATCCGCAAGGCGTGCTGGCCAACCGCAGCGTCTACTTCGACTACGACAGCTTCGTCGTGCGCGAAGACGGCAAGCCGGTCGTCGCCAACCACTCGGGCTACCTGAGCAAGAACACCAACCGCAAGGTCCTGATCCAGGGCAACACCGACGAGCGCGGCGGCACCGAGTACAACCTGGCCCTGGGCCAGAAGCGTGCCGAAGCCGTCCGCCGTGCGATGGCCTCGCTGGGCGTGTCGGACAACCAGATGGAAGCCGTCTCGCTGGGCGAAGAAAAGCCGAAAGCGACCGGCAGCAACGAAGAGGCATGGGCGGAAAACCGCCGCGCCGACATCGTCTATCAGTAATAGTTGATTAACTAGGCTGATACGGCTTAAGGCTAGGCCGATTGACAGCGGGGCGGACAGCAGTGCAGACTGCATCCGCCCCGTTTTTCGAGCGTCTGATAAAACCTTCAGGGCAAGGCGCACCGTCGCAGACAGTACACCTGTACGGCAAGACGGTGCAACGCAGCCATGGAGGTTTTGTCAGGCGCTCTTACTCAGCTATCGGAAAGAACTGCCATGATTAAAATGTCCCCGTCCCGCCTTGCCCTGCTGGCCCTGATGGCCTGGATGCCGCTGCAGGCATCCGCCAGCCTGCTCAGCGACAATGAAGCGCGCAAGGCCATCCTCGACCTGCGCGCCAAGGTCGACGCCGTCGCCCGCGAGCTGAACGCCCGTATCGACACCAAATCGGACAGGACCGCCCAGCTCGACATGCTGAACCAGCACGAGCAGACCATGCAGGAAATCTCGCGCCTGCGCGGCCAGATCGAAGTGCTGGCCAACCAGATCAGCCGCGCCCAGGAAAGCCAGAAGCAGCTGTACGCCGACCTCGACGCGCGCCTGAAGAAGGTCGAACCGCAGCAGGAAACCGTCGACGGCCAGGTCGCTTCGGTACTGCCGTCCGAAAAGAGCGCCTACGACAGCGCGACCGCCATGTTCCAGTCCGGCGACTACAAGGGCGCCACCGCCGCCCTGCAGGACTTCGTGCGCCGCTACCCGGATTCGGCCTACGCCGCCAACGCGCAGTACTGGCTGGGCAACGCCTATTACGCGCTGGGCGATTATAAAAAGGCGATCGCGGCCCAGGAAGTCGTGACCACGACCTACTCGACCAGCCCGAAGGTGCCGGACGCGATGCTGAACATCGGCAGCAGCTATGCCTTGCTGAAGGACAGCAAGAACGCCAGGAAGGCATTGCAGCAACTGGTGTCGAAATATCCGGAGTCGAGCGCGGCCCGCACCGCCAAGGACCGCCTGGCGTCGCTGAAATAAGTTCACGCGCCTGCGATGATGCCGCGCAGCATTTGACAGCGGGCGCGGCACATCCTATAATCCTGCTTCTTTCGGGTCGTTAGCTCAGTTGGTAGAGCAGCGGACTTTTAATCCGTTGGTCGCTGGTTCGAGCCCAGCACGGCCTACCAGAATCAGCAGAAACGCCAGCCTTCGGGCTGGCGTTTTTGTTTTCGGATCCACTTCCCTCAAGCCGCTTCCACCGCCGGATGCGCCTGCTTCCGGTACAGGAACTCCAGCACCGCCTTGCGATACTCGGTATACCGCGTGTCCTGCGCCAGCGCCACCCGGTCGCGTGGCCGCGCCAAACCCACCTCGACGATCTCGCCGATGCTCGCCGCCGGGCCGTTGGTCAGCATGACGATCCGGTCCGACAGCAGCACCGCCTCGTCCACATCGTGCGTCACCATCACCACGGTCGACCTGGTGGCGGCGACGATCTTGAGCAGTTCGTCCTGCAGGTGCGCCCGCGTCAGCGCGTCGAGGGCGCCGAAAGGTTCGTCCATCAGCAGCACCTTGGGCTCCATCGCCAGCGCCCGGGCGATGCCGACCCGCTGCTTCATCCCGCCCGAGATCTCGTGCGGGCGCTTGCCCTCCGCACTGCCCAGCCCCACCAGCGCCAACGCCGCCTGGGTCCGCTCGCGCAGCCGGGCACGCGACTCGTCGCGGCCGAACACGCGCTCCACGCCGAGATGGATATTTTCGTAGCAGGTCAACCAGGGCAGCAGCGAATGGTTCTGGAACACCACCGCCCGCTCCGGCGAGGGCCCGGCGATTTCCCGGTTGGCGCACAGCAGCACGCCCTCGGTCGGTTTCAGCAGCCCGGCGATCAGGTTCAGCAGGGTCGACTTGCCGCAGCCCGAGTGGCCGATCAGGGTAATGAACTCGCCCTTGCGCACGGCCAGGTTGATGCCCTGCAGCGCCTGGAACACGCCCTTCTTAGTGTGGAAGGCCATCTCCACGCCGGCGATGTCGATGAATTTCGGATGGTCCATGCTTACTCCCCTTTCAGTTCGCAGTTTGTTCGTGGGTCAGGGCACGGGCCAAGGCCACCAGGGCCTGCTCCAGCAAGAGGCCGACCACGCCGATGATGACGATGGCGATGATGATGTGCGCGACGTTCAGGTTGTTCCATTCGTCCCAGACCCAGAAGCCGATGCCGACGCCGCCGGTCAGCATTTCCGCCGCCACGATCACCAGCCAGGCGGTGCCGATCGCCAGGCGTACCCCGGTCAGGATGTAAGGCAGGGCCGAGGGCAGCAGGATCTTCGTCAGCACCTTCCACTCCGACAGGTTGAGGACGCGCGCCACGTTCATGTAGTCCTGCGGCACGCGCTGCACGCCGACCGCGGTGTTGATGACCATCGGCCAGATCGAGCAGATGAAGATCGACCAGATCGCGGCCGGATCGGCGGACTTGAACACCAGCAGACCGATCGGCAGCCAGGCCAGCGGAGACACCGGCTTGAGCAGGCTGATGATGGGGGCGAACATGCCGCCGATGAAGCGCACCCGGCCGATCATGAAGCCGAGCGGGATGCCGACCAGGGCGGCCAGGCCAAAGCCCAGCGCCACCCGCTTCAAGGACGCAAGGACGTTCCAGCCGATGCCCTGGTCGTTCGGGCTGTTGCGGTAGAACGGGTCGGCGAACAGGGCCAGCGCTTCCTGCAAGGTGGCCTGCGGCGTCGGGAAGGCCGCGTTGCGGCTGGCGATGATCTGCCAGGCCAGCAGCACCAGCGCGATGCCCGCCAGCGGCGGCAGCACCAGCAGCACTGCCCTGGCAAGGGGCTGCGCGCCGCGCGCCGCCACGGCCGCCGGCTTGCGCTGCGGCCGGGGACGCGCCACCGGCGCGGAAGCAAGCGGGTCCACGATGGCAGCGGACGGCTTGGGAATGGATTTCAGGATGGCGTTCATGGCACTCCTTTCCGGGTGGGTGAGAGCTTAGACCTTGATCTTGAACGAGGCGGCGTAGGCTTTCGGATTCCTGCCGTCCCAGAGGGCGCCGTCCATCAGCGTCGAGCTGCGCAGCGGGCTCTTTGGAATCGGCGTCCGAGTCATGGTCGCGGCCTCCTTGTACAGCTCGACCTGGTTGACACTGGATGCCACGGCCAGGTAGTCCGGGTCGTCCTTCAGCAGGCCCCAGCGGCGATGCTGGGTCATGAACCACATGCCGTCCGAGAGGAAGGGGAAGTTGACCAGGCCGTCGTTGTAGAACTTCATGTGGTGCGCGTCGTCCCAGGTCTTGCCCAGCCCGTTCTGGTAGCGGCCCATGATGCGCTGGTCGATCGCATCCTTGCTCGTGTTCACATAGGACTTGGCGGCGATGACCTCGGCCATCCTGTTCTTGTTGGCCAGCGAGGCGTCGATCCATTTGCCGGCCTCGAGGATGGCAGCCATCATGGCGCGGCAGGTGTTCGGATGCTTTTTGGCGAAGTCGAGGGTGCTGCCCAGCACCTTTTCCGGATGGTCGCGCCAGATGTCCTGGGTGGTGATGGCGGTGATGCCGACCTTGTCCATGATGGCGCGGTGGCCCCAGGGCTCGCCGACGCAGAAGCCGTCCATGTTCCCGACCCGCATATTGGCCACCATCTGCGGCGGCGGCACGGTGATGACCTTGGCGTCCTTCATGGGATCGATGCCGTTGGCCGCGAGCCAGTAGTACAGCCACATCGCATGGGTCCCGGTCGGGAAGGTCTGGGCGAAGGTGTATTCGCGTTTTTCGGCGCGCATCAGCCTGGCCAGCGAGGCACCGTCGGTCGCGCCCTTCCCGGCCAGCTGGCTGGACAGCGTGATCGCCTGGCCGTTGTTGTTCAAGCCCATCAGCACCGCCATGTCCCGCTTCTGGCCACCAATGCCCGTCTGGACGCCGTACAGCAGGCCATACAACACGTGGGCAGCGTCGAGCTCGCCGTTGGCCAGCTTGTCGCGCACGCCGGCCCAGGAGGCTTCCTTGCTCAGCACGAACTTCACGCCGTACTTCCTGTCGAGGCCCAGTACCGAGGCCATCACGACCGAGGCGCAATCGGTCAGTGGAATGAAGCCGATCCGGACTTCTTCTTTTTCCGGCTTGTCCGATCCGGCCGCCCACGCTCCACCCGTTGCCAGACCCAGCAGGCCTGTGCCTGCCGCCAGGCCTGTGGCCTGCACGAGCTTCCTGCGCGTCACATTCACTCCGTCGACAGTTTGTGGCATGGCACGCTTCGCTTCGAGTTGTTGATATTCCATCGCGATCCCTATGTAATCGGGCGAAAAAAAAGACGCATACCCCGACATGAACGCTTTCATGCTCCGGGTAGACGTCGTTGTCTTGGTGGGCCCTGCCGGCGCTGGCAGGACACGTGCGCTTCGTTGCGCAGCTGTCAATATGCAATCTCCGTGCCATGAACGGCCACAGAGCGAAATCGCATCCGCTACGACCACGAATGCGCTATGCGGTAGCGCACATCCGCACGATGATTGTGCATTGCATCATTTTGGACCGCAGGGCACGACTGGACAAGGCGGTACCGCATCGCCTCTTGTCGATGGAAGAACATGATTCAATAACTGGGAATACTTAGATTTTTTGTATCGTTTTCCGAACTCACGATGACCTCGCCGGTCATATGATTCCCGAAACTGCAATCGCTATCGTTGCTGCGTCCCGCCCCCATGACACAATTACTTGACATTGCCGGTGGATCGGAACATATTGTTTATTTAGAGCAACATCGTGAAAACGACACCAATCGTGTGCGCCCTTGTATTAGCTGGATGCACATGTAAAATAGACAACATCTGATGCCCCTATCTTGCAGGAGGCATCGCGGACTGGTTTTTTTGTGACGCGTTACTGGCACCGCATGTCGACTGCTTCTCATCTGCACGCCCGGGACACGCACGTGCTGGATGCCTGCACTGCCCGGCTTGCCTGAACGGCTGGCGCGACGCGCGAACCAGCCGGACTCTCCTGTCGGCAAACGCTCCAGCAATCCCCCTCACATCTTGAACGCCTGTCTCCGGTGGAGATGGCAAAAGGAATTAGCAATGAACACCGAGCACTCGCATCCACGCATCCACCCTGGTACCGTAGACCGTAGCAACCCGCGCGCGCCGAAGCGCACGTTTGCAAGGGGCATCGTGGCGAACAGCCGCCGCCTGCGCCAGCGCATCGGCGTGGCTGTCGGACTGGGCCTTGGCATGGCGGCGCTCCTCATCACCCTCGAATAAGCGCAACCGCAGGACCGGCGCAAGAACACCGCACACGGCGGGCGTGCGCACGCACGAGTGCACGCCATGAAAAAGGCAGCGAGCCTGCAAGCTCGCTGCCTGGTTGACGTGCGGCGCAGCAGCGGCCCGGTGGCCGCCCCTCCTTAGCCGGACGTCGTCAGAACTCTTCCCAGCCCTCGGTGGCTTCGGCGGCCTGCGCCTTCGCAGCCTTGCGCACAGGCTGCGCTGGGGCCGCCGCCTTCGCCTCGCTGCGTGCCGGGACCTTCACCTTGGCAGGGCGCGCGACCAGCGCCGGCACCCGCACAGGGCTGGTCGGCGCTGCCTGCGCCGCGAGACGGAAGATGCCGACCGCCTGCGCCAGCTCCGCCGCTTCCTGCTGCAGCGACTGCGCCGCGGCCGAGGCTTCCTCGACCAGCGCGGCATTCTGCTGCGTCACCTGGTCCATCTGCGTCACGGCGCTGTTGATCTGTTCGATGCCCGCAGTCTGCTCCTGGCTCGCGGCAGTGATCTCGGCCATGATGTCGGTCACGCGGCCGACGCTCTGCACGATTTCCGCCATCGTCGCGCCGGCCCGGTCGACCAGCTCGGAGCCGTGGTGCACCTTCTCGACCGAGTCGTCGATCAGCGCCTTGATTTCCTTGGCTGCCGCCGCGCTGCGCTGCGCCAGGTTGCGCACTTCACCCGCGACCACCGCGAATCCGCGGCCTTGCTCGCCGGCACGCGCTGCCTCCACCGCCGCATTCAGCGCCAGGATATTGGTCTGGAAGGCGATGCCGTCGATGACCGTGATGATGTCGACGATGCGGGTTGCCGAATTGTTGATCGCGCCCATGGTGCGCACGACCTGCTCCACCACTTCGCCACCCTTGCCCGCCACCTGCTGGGCCGAGGCCGCCAGTGCGTTGGCCTGGCGTGCATTGTCGGCATTCTGCTTGACGGTCGAGGTCAGTTCTTCCATGGAGGATGCCGTCTCTTCCAGCGAACCGGCCTGCTGCTCGGTGCGAGTGGACAGGTCGAGGTTGCCGGCGGCGATCTCGCCCGATGCCGTGGCGATGGTGTCGGTGCCGGCGCGTACGCGGGTGACGATCTGCACCAGCGCCGCGTTCATGTCCTTCAGCGCCTGCAGCAGGCGGCCGGTTTCGTCGTTCGAGCTGACGTCGATCTGCTGCGTCAGGTCGCCCGCGGCCACGGCGCCGGCAATCTGCACCGCCCGCTCGAGCGGACGGACGATCGCGCGCACCAGCACCCAGCCCACCACCACCGCCATCAGGAGGCCGAACACGAGGCCGGCCAGGCAGACCAGGCGCACGGTTTCATAGGTTTCCTGGGAGCGCTCGTACTCCTCCTTGGCCACGCGCTGCTGCAGCGCGATCAGGCTGTCGCCGTTCGTCCGCACCGGCTGGAACAGGCGCGCCATGTCGCCGGCAATGATCTGGTTCGCCAGCGCGCCGTCGCCAGCGCGCACGGCCGCGATGGCGGGCTGCAGGGCCTGCGCGACAAACGCGGTATTGGATTCGACGAACTTCGCAACGAGCGCCGCTTCCTCGCTTGTCAGTTCGGTCTGTTCGTAGGCCTTCCAGGTCGATGACACCTCGGCAAGGTTGGCATCGACTTCCGACAAGATGGCATTGCGCTTGCCGCTGTCTTCCTGAGGCGCAGCCTTGGCGACCAGTAACTGGTTCAGCGTAACCAGCTGCATGACGCGGCTGAGTTGTCCTAGAGCGACGACGCGGTTGTCGTGCAGGCTTTTCAGCTCGGCGTTCGCCACCGCCAGGTTGTAGAGCCCCACGACGGCGCCAGCGACGAGCTCGGCAGCCAGGAAAGCGATCACGAATACAAGGCGGGTCTTGATGGTCAGATGTTTAAACATTGGGAGCCTAGGAAAGAATATGTGCATCAATACAATTGTACTGTGGAAATTTCAACATACCCATTGCGGGTAAGCTAGATATCTCCGTGAAAACCGGGCGAATGTTGTCCCTGCGCTACAGCTGAGCTCGCCGCGACCCCTCTCCGCCTCCGTCCAAGCATGGCCGTCGCGTGGCCAGGCTCCTCCCCTGCTCCGGCGTCGATATCCATTTGGCTATAGAATGCTGCGATTGATTTCCGCAGCGCATCAGCTATTCGCAAAGGCTCCAATGAACTTCCCCGTCCTGATCAACCTGGTCGTCGCACTGGTCGCGTGCGTGCTGCTCTACCGCCTGCAGGCGAACCAGGTTTCGTTTACCAAGCGCGTGTTCACCGGCCTGGGCCTGGGCGTGGTGCTGGGAGCCGCCATGCAGGCCGTCCACGGCGCCGGTTCGTCCGACATCGCCGCTGCCAATGCCTGGCTGGACGTGGTCGGCAGCGGCTATGTGAAGCTGCTGCAGATGATCGTCATCCCCCTGATCATGGTCTCGATCGTGCAGGCCATCCTCAAGCTGCGCAATGCCGCCTCGCTCGGCACCATCAGCACGCTGACGATCGGCATCCTGATCGCCACCACCGTCGTGGCGGCCGCCATCGGCATCCTGATCGCCAAGCTGTTCGGCCTGAGCGCGGTCGGCCTGACGGCGTCCGCCGCGGAAGTGGCGCGCGGCGACTACCTGCAGGGCAACCTGGCCGCGGCGAAGGAGATCTCGCTGCCGTCCATGCTGCTGTCCTTCATCCCGGCCAATCCCTTCCTGGACATGACCGGCGCGCGCAAGACCTCGACCATCGCGGTGGTCGTGTTCTCGATCTTCATCGGCATCTCGGCCACCGGCATCGCCGGCAAGAAGCCCGAGGTGTTCGAGTCCTTCAGCGGCTTCGTCCATGTGGCCCACGTGATCGTGATGCGCATGGTCACCCTGGTGCTGCGCCTGACGCCCTTCGGCGTGTTCGCGCTGATGGCCAGGATGGTGGCCGGTTCGAGCCTGCAGGACATCCTCAGCCTGGCCAGCTTCGTCGCCGCCTCCTACTGCGCGCTGGCGCTGATGTTCCTCGTGCACCTGATGATGGTCGCGGGCAGCGGCCTGAACCCGCTGCGCTTCGTGGCGAAGATCTTCCCGGTGCTGGCCTTCGCCTTCACCTCGCGCACCAGCGCCGGTTCGATCCCGATGAGCGTGGCGACCCAGACCGCGCGCCTCGGCACGCCCGAAGGCATCGCCAACTTCGCCGCCTCTTTCGGCGCCACCATCGGCCAGAACGGCTGCGCCGGCATCTATCCGGCCATGCTGGCGGTGATGATTGCGCCGACCGTCGGCATCGATCCCTTCACCGCCTCCTTCCTGCTGCCGCTGCTGGCGATCGTCGCCTTCGGGTCGATCGGCGTGGCCGGGGTGGGCGGCGGCGCCACCTTTGCCGCCCTCATCGTGCTGTCGGCGATGGATCTGCCGGTGGCGCTGGCGGGCCTCCTGATTTCGGTAGAACCATTGATCGACATGGGCCGCACGGCACTGAATGTCAGCGGTTCCATTACCGCCGGTACGCTGACCAGCCGCGTCCTCGGACAGACCGATCTGCGCGTGTTTCATAGCGATGCGGAAATCAATTTAGACAGCGAATCGCAAGCTGTGTAAGAGGGCTCCGACGCCACGGCGAGCGTCTGCGGAAAGCCCGCAATCGTGCGCTTTCGGCCCGTCGAATCCGTCTATGATGATGTCATGTCAATATCAAAGACGGGTAGGTGATGGAACAAAAGTGGCCACAGGAAGTCTGGCTGGTCAGGCATGGACAAAGCGCCGGCAACGTCGCGCGGGAGCTCGCTGAAGCGTCCGCCGGGCACCGCATCGACATCGCCCACCGCGACGTCGACGTCCCCCTGTCCGAGCTGGGCGAGCGCCAGTCGCAGGCGCTCGGTTCCTGGTTCGCCTCGCTGCCGCCCGAGCAGCAGCCGACGGTGGTCCTGTACTCGCCCTATGTACGCGCCGCAGAAACCGCCAACATCCTGATGCAGCGCCTGGATCGATCGCGCATGGTGGTCGAATCCGACGAGCGCCTGCGCGAAAAGGAATTCGGCATCCTCGACCGCCTCACCACCTACGGCATCGCGCACCACCACCCCGAGCTCTACGAACAGCGCCAGCACGTCGGCAAGTTCTACTTCCGCCCGCCCGGCGGCGAAAGCTGGTGCGACGTGATCCTGCGCCTGCGCAGCGTGGTCGATACCCTGAACCGCGAGTTCTGCCGCGAACGTGTGCTCATCGTGGCGCACCAGGTCACGGTCAATTGCTTCCGCTACCTGTTCGAGCGCCTTGACGAAAAAACCATCCTCGAATTCGACCGCGCCGGCGACGTGCCGAACTGCTCGGTCACCTCCTACGAATACGACCCCGGCCTCGGCAAGGGCGGCCATCTCGCCCTGCGCCTCGTCAACTTCGTGGCGCCGCTCGAATCGAGCGGCACCCCCGTCACCGCCAGCAAGGACCTGCCTGCCGCACCGAAGGCATAAGCCCATCCAATGGAACCGCTCATCGACACGCTCAGCGATACCCGTCCGCGCGCCACTGCCGTGCAGGACGTCGACGCAGCCCTGCTGCGCGGCTGGCCGGTGCCGATGCCGGCCGTCGAAGGCGACAAGGAAATCCGCGGCCATGTGCTGGTGCTGGGCGGCTCCTGCGAAATGCCGGGTGCGGTCATCCTGGCCGCCACCGCTGCGCTGCGCGCGGGCGCCGGCAAGCTCACCATTGCCACCGGCCAGAGCGTGGCCCAGCTGGTGGCCCTGGCCATGCCCGAGGCACGCGTCATCGGACTGGCCGAGCAAGCGAGCGCCGGTTTCAGCATGGACGCGCTCGCTTGCCTCGACCCGTTGGCCGAGCGCGTCGACGCGGTGCTGATCGGACCGGGCATGCGCGACGAGCCGGCCACGGCCGCGCTGGTGCATGCATTGCTGCCGCGCCTGGAAGCAGCCGGGGCGCAACTGGTGCTGGACGCCTGCGCCATGGGCGCGCTGCTGCATCCGCCTGCAGGCTGGCCCCCAGGCGCGCCCTGGCGTTTCGAGCGTCCCGTCATCCTCACGCCGCACGCAGGCGAGATGGCACACCTGACCGGGACGCCCAAGCAGGACATCAATGATGCGCCCGACCCGCGCGCCCTGGAGGCGGCACGGGCCTGGAATGCGGTGGTCGCATTAAAAGGTGCGCGCACTGTCATCGCAACGCCGGATGGAACGTTGTACCAACATGAAGGCGGCAACGTGGGCCTGGCCATCTCCGGATCCGGCGACGTGCTGGCCGGTGTCATTGCCGGCCTCGCCGCCCGCGGGGCGCCGCTGGACCAGGCCACCTGCTGGGGCGTGGCGCTGCATGCGCGTGCCGGCGAGCGCCTCGCCGAGCGCATGGGCACATTGGGATATCTAGCGCGGGAAATATCACAAGAGATACCTGCGCTGTTGGAACAGATCGCAGGCAAGTATGCCGGCGACACCGAGACCATCCGGCAAACGCCGGTGGGCCGGGGAACGGGAATCGACCATTCCTGATCACCGGCATTCCGTGGCCTAGTGCGGCGGAATCGAGTACGACAGTATGCGATTCGACGAACTGGCGGCCCAGCCACCAGTCTAATCAGGTCGATTCGTGCACTGACCGGGGCCGCGTATTGCGTCGGTTCCCTGATGGTTCCACTGCTGGGTTCCCGAACCCTCAGAGGACCTAACCTGGCGCCGTAGTAGCCCAAGGCCTCACCTGGACGCTGCGGCACAAGATAGACGTGAACGAGGAGTTAAACAATGAAAGCACTGACCAAAGCACCAAAAATCCTGCTGACTGCTGCTGTGTTGGCCTCCCTGCTGGGCGCTTGCCGCAAGAACGAGCCGGCGACCGACACCACGACCACCACGCCGGACACCTCGGCCACCACCCCGAGCACCACCTCGGGCGCCACCGGCACCACGGGTGACACCGGCACCGGTGCAACCGGCACCGGCACCACCGGCACCACCGGCGACATGGGCACCGGCGCAACCGGCACCGGCACCACCGGCGCAACCGGCACCACCGGCGACACCTCCGGCACCGGCGCGACCGGTACCACCGGCACTGGCGCAACCGGCACCACCGGCACCGGCGCAACCGGCACCGGTACCTCGGGCACTTCGGGCACCACCGGCACTACCGGTTCGGGCACCGGCGGCACCGGCGGCACCACCGGCGGCACCACCGGCGGCACCTCGGGCGGCTGATCCGCCATCCGCCTGGCAACGAACGGGGCCCGCGCTGCGGGCTCCGGGACTTCCGGCTAACACTGGAAGCTGGTTTCGTGGCCGTATTTGCAGCGGCGATCGCCAGCCCGGCAGGGCTGGCTTAGTCGTTTCCTGCGTTGCCTCCTCCAAAGGTCCAACTAACCTTTCGGGCTCGGTTGCCGCTCCCCAGCGCTGAAGCTGCCGGCTCCAGCCTTCTCAAGCATCCCCTTTCGTTCTGCGCGTCTGCGCTCCTGCGCTTTCGCTGCCACGCCTTCACGTCGCTCTTCGGGTTCCGGCGTACTCGCCAGGACCTGCCGCACGCCGTCGTTCTACCCTCCCGCGTACCTTGCGCGCATTCCGCGGCGATGTCGCGGCGAAAAAAAAAGCCAGCCCGAAGGCTGGCTCTTGCGGCAGGCGAAGCTGCGCGCGGCGCTTATGCCGGCTGCGGGGTTCCGCGGCCGCGGCCCGAGACGAAGCGGCCGATGAACACGATGACACGGAACACGAAGCGCACCAGGGTCAAGGTCAGGATGGCCTCGACGAAGGTCACCAGGAAGGCCAGGGCCGAATTGTAGCGCTTGGCGCGGCGGCCGAACTTGGCCGCCATGCGGTCGCGGGCGATCTCGATACTGTCGTAGAAGGTCGGGACGACGAGCAGGGTCAGCAGCGTCGAGGTGATCACGCCGCCGATGATCGCGATGGCCAGCGGCTGGTAGAACTGGCCCGCATCACCGAACGCCATCGCCACCGGGAACATACCTGCGATCAGCGCAAAGGTCGTCATCAGGATCGGACGCAGGCGCTTGCGGCCGGCCTGCATCAGCGCTTCTTCACGGTCCATGCCTTCCTTTTCCAGGACGCGGGCGGCGTCGATCAGCAGGATCGCGTTCTTTGCCACCAGGCCCATCAGCATCAGGACGCCGATCATGCTCATCAGGTTGAGCGTGTTCTTGGTCAGGATCAGGGCCAGCACGACGCCGATCAGCGACAGCGGCAGCGACAGCATCACGCCCACCGGTGCGGTGAAGGAGCCGAACTGCATCACCAGGATCAGGTACATCAGCAGGATGCCCGAGAACAGCGCGATGATCATCTCGGTGAACAGTTCCTGCTGGTCTTCACCCTGGCCGCCCAGCGACAGGCCGTAGCCCGGCGGGAAGTCGAAGCTCTTGGCCAGTTTCATGGCGTCGGCGGTCACTTCGCCGGCCGAACGGCCCTGGGCGTTGGCCGACACGGTGATCAGACGCTCGCCGTTCTTGTGGCGGATGGCTGACGGGCCCTTGCCCATGGTAATGGTAGCGATCTGCTCGAGCGGCACCATCATGCCGGTGCCGGCCACGGCGATCGGCAGGCGCTCGATGCTGTCGGTGTTGACGCGGTCGTCCGGATGCAGGCGCACGGCGACGTCGCGGGTCTCGCTGGTCGGGTCGACCCAGTCGCCCACTTCGATGCCTGCGAAGGCCACGCGCAGGGCCTGGGCGGCGTCGTTCACCGAGATGCCCATGGCGTTGGCCAGGCCGCGGTCGAGCACGATCTGCAGTTCGTTCTTCGGATCCTGTTCCGACAGGGTCACGTCGACGGCGCCCGGCACGGCGCGCAACTTCTCCATGTAGGCGGAAGTCAGTTCCATCAGTTTGCGCGAGTCCGGGCCGGTGAACTCGATCTGGACCGGCTTGCCGTTGCCGCCCAGGTCGTCGATGACGGTGTACTCGGCGCCGACCAGCGGAGCGATCTTGGCGCGCAGTTCGGCGCCGATCTCGGCACCGGTGCGCTTGCGCTTGCTGCGCTTGCCGATGTCGACGTAGACACGGCCGCCGTCCAGGTTGACGTAGCTGTTGGTGTCCTTGGTTTCCGGGATCGAACGGGCCGCCTCGGCAGCCGCTTCCACCTTGCGGCGTGCGTATTCCAGGCTGGACGAGGCCGGCGTGCGGATCTCGACCATGATGGTGCCGTGGTCGCTCTTCGGCAGGAAGCTCGAGCCGCCGAAGGCCATGTGCAGGCCGATCGCGCCGACGAAGCTGAGGACGGCGATGGCGCCCATCCACTTGCGGTGGTGCAGTGCCCATTCGATCACGCGGCCGTAGCGGTCGGCCTGGTGGTCGAACCAGATGTTAAAGCGTTGCAGCACGCGGCTCAGTCCCTTCTTCGGGGCATGGGCGTGGTCAGGCGGGTCGCCCCAGTAGGCCGACAGCATCGGGTCGAGCGTAAACGAGATCAGCAGCGACACGATCACCGAGCAGGTCACGGTCAGTGCGAACGGACGGAACCATTCTCCGGACACGCCCGGCATGAAGGCCACCGGCACGAACACGGCCATGATCGAGAACGTGGTCGCGGCCACGGCCAGGCCGATCTCGGCGGTACCTTCCAGGGCGGCGGTGCGACGATCGGAGCCCATTTCCATATGGCGCACGATGTTTTCCCGCACCACGATCGCATCGTCGATCAGCACGCCGATCGCCAGCGACAGGCCCAGCAGGGTCATGAAGTTCAGCGTGAACCCGCACAGCCACACGGCGATGAAGGCGGCCAGCACCGAGGTCGGCAGCGACAGCGCGGTGATCAGGGTCGAACGCCAGGAATTCAGGAAGGCGTACACCACGAAGATGGTCAGGATCGCACCCAGCACCAGGGCTTCGATCACGTTGTTCAGGCTGCTCTGGGCCTGTTCGCCGCCGTCCTGGACGACGTCGAGCTTGGTACCCTGCGGCATTTCCTTGTTGGCCTCTTCGACCACCTGGTGGACGCGCTTGGCCAGCGACACGGTCGAGGCATCGGGCGAACGGGCAATGTGCAGGCCGACGTTCGGCTTGCCACTGCGAATCGACAGGCTATTGACGTCCGCAAAGCCGTCCTTGATCTCGGCCACCTGGTTCAGGCGCACGATCTGGTCGCCGTTGCGCTTGACCACGATCTGGGAGAAGTCTTCGGGACGCTCGATGCGGCCGACCAGGCGGATGCCCTTCTCGTCCAGCTCGCTGCGCAGCTTGCCGACCGGGGCATTGGTGTTCTGGGTGCGCAGGGCGTTGGTGACTTCCGACACCGAGACATTGAACTCACGCAGTTTCTCTGCGCGCAGCAGGACCGACAGCTCGCGGCGCAGGGCGCCGTTCACGTTCACGGTCGAGACGCCTTCGATAGCGCGGAACTTATCGGCCAGCACGTCTTCAGCATAGCGCGAGATGTCGGCGTGCGACTGCGTGCTCGACGACAGCGCCAGCTGCATCACCGGCTGGGCGCTCATGTCGAAGCGGCGCAGCACCGGCTCGCGCATCTCGACCGGCAGCTTGTAGCGCACCGCGGCGATGGCGTTGCGCACGTCGTCCGACGCTTCGATGACGTTGCGGCCGAAGTTGAACTCCATCCAGATCGACACGCCGCCTTCGTACGAGTTGGAATTGATCTCGGTAACGCCCTGGACCGCCAACAGCTGCTTTTCCAGGCGGTTGGTGATCTCGCGCTCGACGGTCTCGGGCGACGCGCCCGGATACGGGATGTTGACCGAGAGTCCTGGCTGCTCGACGTCCGGGTTCTGGTTGACCTTCAGTTTGGACAGGGCAAGCAGGCCGATCAACATCATCGCCACGATCATGACGACGGTCGCAACCGGTCTCTTGACACTAAAATTAGACAGGAACATTTGTTTTATCCTTATTTCCCTATTACTTGCCCTGCACCGCGACCTGATTGGCCGCGCTCGCGCTGGCCACCAGCGCGGTCGGCAACTCGACCTTCTGGCCATCCTTCAGATTCGAGCTCGGCGAGCGCAGTACGATGTCGCCGGCGACCAGGCCCTGCTTGACTTCGACGTTGCCGGTGCGCGGATCGCGCGCGCCGACTACCAGGGGAACCTTGTTCAGGGTCTTGTCCCGGATGCGCCACGTATAGGCGCTGTCGCCAGCCTTGACCATCGCGCCTTCCGGCAGCATCAGGGCGCTGGTGCTCTGGGCGTCGATGCGGCCTTCGGCGTACAGCCCGGCCACCTTCGGCTGGGCCTTGTCGGCGAACTCCACCACCACCTCGACCTGGCGGGTGACGGCGTTGGCGGCCGGGTCGATGCGCTTGACGACGCCGGCGAACTGCTGCTCGCCATAGCCGTTGACGCGGAAATTGACCTTCTGGCCGAGCTTCACGTTGGCGATCTCGTCGGCCGAGACCCTCGCCTGGAAGCGCATGCTGTTCGGGTCGATGACCTTGACCAGTTCCTTGCCGATGGTGGCGGTGTCGCCGGCCGAGACCTTGCGCTCGGAGACGATGCCGTCGAACGGGGCGCGCACCACGGTGCGCGACAGCTGCTGGCGGGCGGTGGCGGCGCGGCTCTTGGCGGCCGACAGTTCGCTCTGGGCGCTGTTGCGGCGCACTTCGGCCTCATCCAGGCCGACGGCCGAGGTCATGCCCGAGGCGCGCAGGGTTTTCATGCGCTCCAGCTGGCGGTTGGCCTGGTCCAGGGCCTGGGTGGCGGCACGCACTGCCTCGTCGGCGGACGCGACGGTATCGCGGATCGCGGTTTCATCCAGGCGTACCAGCACGTCGCCGCGCTTGACCGGTTCGCCGTTCTCGCGCAGGACCTGCAGCACCACGGCCGAGACCTCGGCGCGCAGGTCGGCCTTGCGCTCCGGCTGGATCGAACCGGTGACGACCGGGCCGCTCGACAGGGTGTCGTTCTGGATGGTCAGCACGTCTTCCGAGGCAACCTTCAGCTGCGAGGGACGCTTGTCCTTCGGATCATCCTTGCCGGCCTGGGCGGTTTGGGCACCTTCTTGGCCCGGCTTGGCAGGCTCCTTGGACTCCTTGCTGCAGGCGACGAGCGCCGAGGCGATGGCAAGGACGAGTAGTGATTTGCGCAGCATGTGGTTCTCCAGAGAAGGACTCAGTATGTGTTCTTGTAAAAATGCAGAAATGCGGATATGAACAGCCAGCGCGCAGTATCAAGTAGTGCCCTACCAACTTCAAGTGACGACTCTGCATACTGCGGAATTCGAGGGATGAAATGCGATATTTCGCGACGAGCTGCATTCCAGGCGGACTGAAACGTGCCCATTTCCGGACAATGCGCGGACAGGCGGACGTCCGGAACTGTCCGCCCATGTATTTACCCGCTCAGGCGCCGAAGACGGCGTGGATCAGGAAGCCCATGCCGATGCCGGTGGCAATGCCGCCGCCGATCTCCACCAGGGTGTGGCCCATGCGCTCGCGCAGGACGGTGTGGCCGACGGCCTCGCGCGCCAGGCGGTTGATCGCCGCGGCCTGGCGGCCCACGTGCTGGCGCAGGCTGTTCGCGTCGATCATCACGATGAAGGCCAGGGTCACCGCAACGCCGAAGGCCGGATGGCCGATCCCCTCGCGCAGCGCGATCAGGGTCGCCATGCTGCTGACGACGGAGCTATGGTTGCTGGGGAAGCCGCCGTTGCCCACCAGGTTGAAGGCCCAGCGGCGCTGGCGCGCACTGGTAATCAAGAACTTGATCGGGCCGACCACCATCCAGGTCAGCACGGGTGTTACGAGGTATGCGAGATCCATGTCCTAATCCAGGTGAAGATAATTGCTGCAGGCAGGCCGATGCCCATGCCTGATGCCGGGCGGAATTATCTCAGAAGCAAGGCCGCGCCGATATAAAAACCGCGAGCAATCAAGGACATCCGTAGCGCCGCCACACCACCTGGGACGGTAATATTCCTCCAATTAGACGGGACAGGCAAGGGGGCGGTATGCGGCATTTCCGGTTGTCGATTGCGGTCACGGTCATCCTGATGGGCCTGGCTGGCTGGTGGGGCTACGAGCATGGCGGGATCGGCGGCATGCTGCATGCGCTCTGGATCACGGCCATCCTCGGCGTGCTCGAAGTGTCGCTTTCTTTCGACAATGCGGTGGTGAACGCCTCGGTCTTGCGCGGCTGGAACGAGTTCTGGCGCAAACTGTTCCTCACGGTCGGCATCCTGGTGGCCGTGTTCGGCATGCGCCTGATCTTCCCGCTCGTCATCGTGTCGGCGGCGACCGGGCTCGGCCTGGTCGAGGTCTGGCACATGGCGATCGACAACCCGAAGGAGTACTCGCGCCACCTGACCGAGAAGCACGCCGAGGTGGCGTCCTTCGGCGGCGCCTTCCTGATGCTGGTCTTCCTGAACTTCCTGTTCGACGAACAGAAGGAACTGCACTGGCTCGGCTGGATCGAGGAAAAAGTCGGCAAATACGGTACCGAGGGCCTGGCCATCGCCATCACCCTGCTGGCGGTATGCGGCGCCATGTATTTGATGGAGCCGGCGCGCAAGCTGCCGGTCCTGATCGCCGGCGTCACCGGGGTGCTGATCTACATCGGGGTGAAATGGCTCAGCGCCCTGCTCGAGAAGGAAGAAGAAGACCCGGCGGTGGGCCGCATGATCGCCCAGGGCAGCATCGGCGGCTTCCTCTACCTCGAGGTGCTGGATGCCTCGTTCAGCTTCGACGGCGTGATCGGGGCCTTCGCGATCACCAACGATGTCGTGATCATCATGCTGGGCCTGGCCATCGGCGCCATGTTCGTGCGCTCGATGACGGTGTTCCTGGTCTACAAGGGCACGCTGGAAGAATTCGTGTTCCTGGAACATGGGGCGCACTATGCGATCGGCATCCTGGCGACCATCATGTTCATCAGCGTCCACTATCACATTCCCGAGTGGTTCACGGGGCTGTCGGGGCTGGCCTTCATCCTGGTGTCGCTGTGGTCCTCGGTGCGCTACCGGCGGCGCCACGCGCACCTTGCCAAGAAACTGGCCTGAGAGGGCTTGTGCACCGGGGACGTCGCTCCCGGCAGTTTGTGATTTTGCCCATCCGTGGCAGAATGTGCCCGGCTGCGATACTGCCATCCTGACAACTCAACCCACGTTTACTCCTAGACCATGCCGAAACGCGCTACCGCCATCCTCCTGTCCGCCATCGCCGCGATCATCGTGCTGTTCGCGCTGTACACCTGGTTCACCCTGACGTGGTCGTATTCGGAAGGCGAACGGGCGGGCTACCTGCAGAAGTTTTCCAAGAAAGGCTGGCTGTGCAAGACCTGGGAAGGCGAGATCCTGCTGTCCAGCATGCCGGGAGCGATTCCGGAACGCTTTGCCTTCACCGTGCGCGATGAAGCGGTGGTAAAGCAGTTGCAGAGTGCGATGGGCCAGCGGGTGCAGATCACCTACGAGCAGCACGTGGGGATTCCGACCACCTGCTTCGGCGAAACGCAATATTTTGCAACCCGGGCGAGCACGGGACCGGTGAATCCGGTAGCGCCGAGCGAGGCGCCGCAGTCGCAGTGATACGCCCCACGTATTAGTAAGGGGGTAATGATATGCGCGGCATATCACGCTCACGGAATGCATGCGCTGCATCATTAGCGCAAGGAATTACTCCCCGGTCTTCCTCTGATTGAGGATGACATCCGCCAGCCTGGTTGCCGCATGCGACGCCGACGCCTGCTGGGTGCTCTTGAACCGTCCCAGCACTTCGCGCGTGATATTCACCGAGGCCACACGATGCTCGGCCTCGGCCTTGCGTTCGCCGATGGCCTGATCGAGCCCCGCCAGCTCCTGCGTCTGCTCCTCATGACGCTGCGCCTCCAGTGCCGCCAGTTCCTTGCGCGCGTCCGCCATGCGCCGGGTCGCTTCAGCCGCCTTGCGCTGCATCTCGGCGTGGCGCTGGGCGTACTCCAGCAGTGCCCGCTGGGCCTCGCGCTTCTCGACCGCGGCCTGGAGCGCGGCCTGTTCCGCCATCTCGCGCTCGCGCGCCAGCCTTGCCTGTTCTTCCTCGGCCGCGGCGCGCGCCTGGGCGGCCTGGGCCGCCGCCTGTTCGGATGCCAGCCGTGCGGCGGCCGCCTCGTTGGCGCGCGCATCGGATGCCGCCTGCTGGCGCTGCGCGGCCAGCTTGCGCTCGACCAGGGCCAGCGATTCGCGCGCAGCCTCGGTCGCCGCACGTTCTTCAAGCACGGCCGCGTCAAGCAGTTCCCGCTGGCGCCGCTCGGCCTCGGCGCGCTCCGCCTGCACCCGGGCCAGTTCGGCCGCGCGGCGCGCCTGCTCGCGCTGGGCGCCGGCTGCCGCCTCGGCATGCTCCGCTTCCTCGATCGCCGCTCGCGCCAGCGCCCGCTGCGCTTCCAGGGCCGCCTCCTGCGCCGCTTCCGCGCGGCGCTCGCCATCGAGCTGCTCGCGTAATTGCGCGGCGGCCGCCTCGGCCGCCCGGGCACGCGCCTCGGCGGCCCGTGCCAGCTCGTGTTCGGCCTGCAGGCGCTCACCCTCCCGCGCCAGCGCCGCTTCCTCGCTTGCCGCGCGCTCGCGCTCGGCCTGGGCCAGGCGCTCGGCCTGCTCGGCGCGCAAGCGAGCCGCCGCCAAGGCCTGCTGCTGCACTTCGGCCTGCTGGCGCACCGCGGCCATCGCCGCCTCCTCCAGCGCGTTTTCCTGCGCCCTGGCATCGGCCGCGGCCTGGGTCAGGCTTGCCCGTTCTTCGGCCAGCGCGCGCTGGCGCTGTTCCTCCTCGGCCAGGCGGCGCGCCGCCTGGGCCGCCGCTTCATCGGCGGCGGCACGCTCGCGCGCATGCTGGGCCGCCACGGCCTCGGCATCCAGCCGCGCCTGCACCTGCAGGCTGGCCTCTTCTTCGGCACGGGCGCGCTCCTCGGCCACGTCGCGCAGCTTGCGGTCGGCCTCGATGCGCGCCTCGGTCGCGGCCAGGATGCGGGTCTCGGCCTCGCGCCGGGCCTCGGCGCCGGCGGCGGCCATCTGCTCCAGCCGTTCGCGGTGGGTCGCGGTGTCGCGCAATTCCTTCTCGGTCTGCAGGCGCATGCGCAGCGATTGGGCCGCGACACGCTCGGATTCGGCCTGGGCCTGCGCGGTCGCCTCGCGTTCCTGCTCGATATGGGCCAGGGCGCGCGCTTCTTCCAGCGCCCGCGCCTCGGCCGCGGCACGGGCAAAGGCGGCGGCCAGCGCCACCTGGTCGGCGCGCTCGCGCTGCTGGGTCAGTTCCAGCGCCTCGGCTTCGGCCTGGGCCAGCTTCTCGGCGGTCTGGCGGGCGGCGCGCTCGGCCCGCTCGCGCTCGCGCGCCAGGATCGCCACGCGCGCGTCGGCGCTGGCGTTGTGCAGCACTTCTTCCTTGGCCGCTTCCACCGCCGCCATGCGCTCGGCCGCCTGCAGGCGCGCCTGCTCGGTCTGGACCAGCAGCTCCTCGGCGGCCTTCGCAGCCTGGGCCGCCATCTCGGCCTGGGCTTCCACCTGGGCGGCGGCGCGGCGGCGCGCCTCTTCTTCGAGCCGTCCGCGCGATTCGAGCGCCATCCGGGTCTCGGTTTCCTGCTGCACGCGCGCGCGCAGCTCGGCGGTCTCCTGGCGGATCGCTTCCAGCCGATCGCTTGAGGCCTGGGCGGCGGCGCGCAGCGATTCGAGGCGCTCGCGCTCGGCGGCGATCGCCTCTTCCGACGCCTGGGCGCTGGCCAGCGCGGCGGCCGTCGCGGCGGCATCCAGTGCGGCGCGCTCTTCGGCCAGCGAACGGGCGCGCGCCTCGGCATGGGCGCGGCTCTCGGCGGCGACATTGGCCTTGGCCTCGGCCTCGACGCGGGCGATGGCCTCCTGGATCTCGCGCATGTCCATCGGGCCGCGGCCGGCCGCCGGTGCCGGTGGCCGTGGCGGCTCGACCGGCGCCTGCGGCACGACACTCCCGGCATGGGAAAGGTCGATCGTGAAGTCGCTATCGTCGTACTTGTCGTGCTCGGGCTTGATGGGTTCCATGGCGTTCTCGGTGACGTTCTCGCTGAAGGACGCAGGCGGCGTCCACCCCATTATCCGGGAAATTGCGCGCGCATGTCACGCCGAACTGGACGGCAAAACAGGCGCAATTCCCGCTATACGGGCCACAAGGGCGGCTCGTCCATCAGCGCCACCTGCTCGCGCAGCTCCAGGATGCGATCCTGCCAGTAGCGCTGGGTGTTAAACCACGGAAAAGCCGCCGGGAAGGCCGGATCGTCCCAGCGCATTGCCAGCCAGGCCGAGTAATGGATCAGGCGGAGAGTGCGCAGCGCCTCGACCAGGTAGAGCTGGCGCGGGTGGAATTCGCAGAAGTCCTCGTAGCCGGCCAGCACGTCGGCCATCTGGCCCACCATCTCCTGGCGCTCGCCCGAGAGCAGCATCCACAGGTCCTGCACCGCCGGGCCCATGCGGCTGTCGTCGAAGTCGACGAAGTGCGGGCCGTCCGGGGTCCACAGCACGTTGCCGCCGTGGCAGTCGCCGTGCAGGCGCAGGGGCGGCAGCTCGCCGGCCCGGTCGTAGCAGCGCGCCACCCCCTCGAGCGCCTGCTCGACCACGCTGGACCAGGTCGCCGTCAGCTCGGGCGGGATGAAGCCGTGGGCGCGCAGGAATTCGAAAGGTTCGCGTCCGAAGGTCTGCGGGTTGATCTCGGGCCGCGCCCCGTACGGCCGTGCCGCTCCGACGGCGTGGATGCGGCCGATGAAGCGCCCGATCCATTCCAGGGTGCGCGAGTCGCCCAGCTCCGGGGCCCGTCCGCCGCGGCGCGGGAATACGGCGAAGCGGTAGCCGGCGTAGCTGTGCAGCGTGCGCCCGTCGATGATCGTCGCCGGTACCACGGGAATCTCCTGCTCGGCCAGCTCGGCCACGAAAGCGTGTTCCTCGAGGATGGCCTCGTCGCTCCAGCGCTCGGGCCGGTAGAACTTGACGACCACCGGCGCGCCCTCCTCCAGGCCGACCTGGTAGACGCGGTTTTCGTAGCTGTTCAGCGCCAGCAGGCGGCCGTCGCCGTACAGGCCGACGCTCTCGACGGCCTCCAGCACCGCTTGCGGGTCGAGCCGGGAATACGGGTGGGTGTGCTTGCTTGTTTCAATAGACGGATTCTCCATCCGCGCATTGTACGCGCCACGCAGGTTTTCTATGCTCTTCGCCCACGCAGGCGTTACACTGGCGCCTTCATATGAAACAAGAGCACCCCATGCATCTCGACGAGCCCCTTACCGATAAAGAATTCGACGAACTCGACCAGTTCCTGCTGTCCGACCGCTCCCCCGAGGACGCGATGACGATGGACACCCTGCACGGCTACCTGACCGCAATCGCGATCGGCCCGGAAACCATCATGCCGGCCGAGTGGCTGCCGCGCGTCTGGGGCGAGGACGGCAAGCAGGCGCCGAAGTGGAAGAACAGCAGGGAAGAGCAGCGTATCGTCAACCTGATCATGCGCTTCATGAACGAAGTCCTGATCACCTTCGAAGCCGCGCCGAAGGAATTCGAGCCGCTGTTCTGCGAGCACGAGGTCGGGGGCGACAACCTGATCGACGCCGAAGCCTGGTGCTGGGGCTTCTGGGAAGGCATGGAACTGCGTCCGGGTTCGTGGGAAGCGATCTGGGATTCGGAAGTGGCCGAACTGATGCGCCCGATCTACCTGCTGGGCGCCGACGAGATCGACGAGACCGAACTGCCGGAGGTCGAAGACCCGCGCAAGGCGCACGGGCTGGCGCTGGAGATCGAAGCCAACATCCCGGCCATCTACCGCTACTGGCTGCCGCGCCGCAAGGCCGCGGTCGAAACCGTCAAGCGCGAGGAACCGAAGGTCGGCCGCAACGACGACTGCCCTTGCGGCAGCGGCAAGAAGTACAAGAAGTGCTGCGGCGCCGACGCCGGCTAGGCTGCGTCACGCCCGCGGGGCGGCTGTTCAGGCGCGGCCGCCACGCAGCCGCCCTCCATTACCCCCAGATCGAGTCCCACCAGCAGGTCGCCGGGCTGCACCCTCCCGGCCAGCCTGCCCTCCCCGTCCACCACGAACACCTGTTTCGCCCCGTCGTGGAAGCGCCTCACGAGTGCCGTGACCGGCGCCCTTGCCTCGACGGCGACGAAATCCGGCTCGACCAGCTTGCGCAGACGCGTCTTCTCCCGCGCAAACGGTGAGCATTCCTCTATGCAATCATGTACGATGCGCAACACACTGCGGCAGCTTGCTGCAGAAACCAGACACAAGGACCCGCGATGAAAACAATCCAACAACGTACCCTGTCCGCCCTTGCCCTTGCCGCCGCATGCTTCGCCGGCTCCGCCCTGGCCGCCGCCCCGATGGCGAAAACCCCGGCCCCGGGCTACAGCCGCATCATGCTCGGCCAGTTCGAAATCACCCCGCTGTCGGACGGCACGGTGGACCTGCCGGTCGACCAGTTGCTGGCCCAGGATGCGAAGAAGACGGCCGCTGCCCTGGCCGCGTCGCACCTGAAGACGCCGCTGGAAACCTCGGATAACGCCTACCTGGTCAACACCGGCAGCAAGCTGGTCCTGATCGACACCGGCGCCGGCAGCTTCTTCGGCCCGACCCTCGGCAAGCTGGTCGCCAACATGCAGGCCGCCGGCTACCAGCCCGGACAGGTCGACGAGATCTACATCACCCACTTCCACGGCGACCACGTCGGCGGCCTGGTCGACAACTCGGCGGCCGTGTTCCCGAACGCGACCGTGCGCGCCAGCAAGGCGGAATCGGATTACTGGCTGAGCCAGGCGAACATGGACAAGGCCAAGGACAAGGCCCCCTTCCAGGGTGCCCAGGCTGCGCTCGGCCCCTACGTGAAGGCCGGCCGCTTCAAGCCTTTCGAAGGCAGCGTCGAGCTGGTGCCGGGCATCCGCGCCAACCCGACCGGCGCCCACACCCCGGGCCACACCACCTACCTGGTCGAGAGCGGCGGCCAGAAGCTGCTCGTGATCGGCGACCTGATCCACGTGGCAGCCGTGCAGATGGATAATCCGGGCGTCACGATCCAGTTCGACAGCGACCAGAAGGCCGCAGCCAGAGCGCGCAAGAAGGAATTCGACGCCGCGGCCAAGGGCGGCTACATGATCGGGGGCGCCCACCTGCAGTTCCCGGGCTTGGGCTACCTTGCCACTTCCGGCAAGGGCTACCGCTACATCCCGGTCAACTACACCCAGATGCGCTGAGAAAGCGCGCCGACACCTGGGCGGCGTCCTGCGGCGCCGCCCGCACCTCGTCGAGCAGGCGCACCAGCGCGTCGAAGTCGACCGGCTTGACCAGGTGATGCTGGAAGCCGGCCGCCAGGGCCTGCTCGCGGTCCTGCTGCTGTCCATAGCCCGTGACGGCCATCAGCACGCTTGACGCGGTTTCTGGCTGGGCGCGCAGGCGCCGCGCCAGTTCGCGGCCGTCGATGCCGGGCAAGCCGATGTCGAGCAGGCACACGTCGGGCGCCACGCTGCGGGCCCGGTCCAATGCCCGGAACGGCTCGTGCTCGACCACCACCTCGTGGCCGTGCGCCGCCAGCAGCAGGCCGAGGGTCTCGGCCGCATCCACGTTGTCGTCCACCACCAGGATCCTGAGCGGCTGCGGCGCTCCCGCCTGCACAGCGGGCAACGCGGCCGGAGGCGCTCCGGATTCTGCATTCGCCAATAGCGGCAGGGTGATCACGAAGGTGCTGCCCTTGCCCAGCCCCGGACTCGAGCAGGCGACCGATCCGCCCTGCAGCTCGACCAGATTGCGCACCAGGGCCAGGCCCAGTCCCAGACCGCCCTGCGAGCGGTCCGACGAGCGCTCGGCCTGCGTGAACAGGTCGAATACCCGCTCCGTCAGCTCCGGCTCCATGCCGATGCCCTCGTCGCGCACGCTGATCACCAGGGCACTCCTGCCCTTACGTGTCCCCACTTCGGCCCGCACTTCGGCGCGCACGTCGATGGCGCAGGCCTCCGGGGTGTACTTGGTGGCGTTGCCGAGCACGTTGGCCACCACCTGCACCAGGCGCGCCTTGTCGCCTTCGACCTGGGCCCACGAGGGCGGCAGGTGCACCGACAATCGCTGGCGCCTCGCATCCATCGCAGGCTTGACCTGCTCCACCGCTTCCTGCACCACGCCGCGCATGCCGACCGGAGACCGCTCGAGCGTGATCAGCCCGCGCGTGACGCGCGAGACGTCCAGCAGGTCATCCACCAGTCGCGTCATGTGGCGCACCTGGCGCCCGATGATGTTGCTGCTCTGGCGCACCCGGGCTTCCTCGAGCCGGCCGATGCGCAGCAGTTCGGCGGCGGCGCTGATCGGGGCCAGCGGGTTGCGCAACTCGTGGGCCAGCATGGCCAGGAACTCGTCCTTGCGGCGGTCGGCCTCGACCAGCTTTTCCTCGGCCAGCTTGCGGTCGGTGATGTCGCGGAAGAAGGAGGCGATGCTGCCGTCCTGCATCGGGTAGGCGCGCACCTCGGTCCAGATGCGCTCGCCGTCGGGGAAGGTGTGCGCATAGATCGCGGCCGAGGCGACGCGGGTGCCCATCACCTCGCGGTACATGCGGCCGGCGTCCATGTCGACCGTGTGCGGGAACACTTCCCAGTGGTTGCGCCCGATGACGTCCTGGGCCTTCACGCGGCACAGCCGCAGGCCCTCGGCGTTCATCTCGACGATGTTCCAGTCGGCGTCGAACACGGCGAAGCCTTCGGCGATGGTGTCGAAGATGTGGCGGCTGCGGTCGCGTTCCGCACGCAGCGCGGCCTGGGCGCGCGCGGTCTCGGCCGCCGCCCAGGTGCGCTCGGCCACGTCGCGCGCCAGCTGCACGTCGTCGTCGCTCCAGTGGCGCGCCTGCGGGCAGTCGATCCCGAGGCAGGCCGTGAGCCGGCCCGATTTCACCAGCGGGATGGCCAGCAGCGAGCCGATCTGGTCGGCAATGTAGGCGCTGCGGTAGCCGATGGTGCGCACGTCGCGCGCGGTGTCATGGATGCGCACGATGTCGCCTGCGCGCAGGGCCGCGCCCACGGCGGGGCCGAACTCGTCGAGGCTGAAGCTCGGGCGGGACGGCTTGCGACCGTCGCGCGCCCACCGGCGCGGCACCGAGAAGCGCCCGCTGGCTTCATCCAGTTCGGCGTACACCACCCGCCCCGCATGCAGTTCGCCGCCCAGCAGCGCGCTGGCGGTGGCGATCACTTCCTCGCTCGATGCGAGCGGGCGCAGCGCGTCCGACACGGTCAGCTCGAAGGCCGCGCGGCGCTCGGCGGCGACGCGACGCGTGGTTTCGATCACCGTGCAGAACAAGCCTGCCACCTGGCCGTCGTCGCCGATCAGGGGCGCATGCGAGAAGGTGAAGGTGGCGCGCTCGGGATAGCCGCGCCGGGTGACGGTCATCGGCATGTCCTCGAAATACACCGGCTTGCCCGACAGGGCGCGGTCGATCAGCGGCACCATGTCCTTCCAGACCTCGGCCCACAGGTCGCGGAAGCGCGCGCCGAGCGCGCGCCCGTGCTTCTGCCCGAGCAGCGGCGTGTAGGCATCGTTGTAGAGGAAGATCAGGTCCGGCCCCCAGGCCAGGAACATGGGAAAGGCCGAGTGCAGCACCATGTCGACGGCCGTGCGCAGCGCCGCTGGCCAGTCCGCCGGCGGACCGAGCGGAGTCTGGCTCCAGTCATGGCGGCGGATGCGCATGCGCATGCCGTCATCGATGGTGTGCGTGGGGAAGGACATGGTCCGATTGTCGCACACCTCTCATTGCCTGCCGCACATATTTGCAGGCAGGAAATAGTTTTATCAGAGTTTGATGAAGTGCTCGCGGTAGTAGCGCAGTTCCTCGATCGACTCGACGATGTCGGCAAGGGCGGTGTGCTTCTGGTGCTTCTTGAAGCCGGACGCCAGTTCGGGCTTCCAGCGGCGGCACAGTTCCTTCAGGGTCGACACGTCCAGGTTACGGTAGTGGAAGAAGGCTTCCAGCTTCGGCATGCCGCGCGCCATGAAGCGGCGGTCCTGGCAGATCGAGTTGCCGCACATCGGCGACTTGCCTGCCGGGACGTACTGCTTGAGGAAGGCGATCAGTTCCAGCTCGGCCTGCGCTTCGGTGACGGTCGAGGCCTTGACGCGGTCGATCAGGCCGGAGCGGCCGTGGGTGCCCTTGTTCCAGTTGTCCATCTTGTCCAGGGTTTCGTCGGACTGGTGGATGGCGAACACCGGGCCTTCGGCGATGATGTTCAGGTCGGGGTCGGTGACAACCACGGCGACTTCGATGATGCGGTCGTTGTCCGGGTCCAGGCCGGTCATTTCCATGTCGAGCCAGACCAGGTTGAATTCGTTCGGACGCACGGCCGCGCCTGCGCCTTCGGTTTGTGTAGCTTGTGACATAATTCTCTCTTCGCTTATGGGTACCGCACTAATTTTTGGCGTAATCCTGCATTTTCTCACAGGCACAGCATGTCTTCACTCGGGTTTTCGGTATTGTTCGTCGTTTTCTTTGCGCTGACGCTGGGCGTGCGCTTCTGGCTGGCCAACCGGCACATCCGGCATGTGCTGCGCCACCGCGCCAGCGTACCGGCCGAGTTTGCGCCAAAGGTGCCGCTCGCGGCGCACCAGAAGGCGGCCGACTATACGGTGGCCAAGACCCGCCTCGGGATCGCTTCGATGCTGTGGGGCGGCGTGGTGCTGATCGGCTTCACCCTGCTGGGCGGCCTGCAGGCCATCTCAACCGCGCTGCTGGGCGTCACCGGCCCGGGCATGACGCACCAGATGGCCCTGGTGGTCGCCTTCGCGATTCTGTCCGGCCTGCTCGACCTGCCCTTCGACTGGTACCGCCAGTTCGTGCTGGAAGAACGCTTCGGCTTCAACAAGATGACACCGAGCCTGTGGATTGCCGACATGCTCAAGGGCGCGCTGGTGGGCGCCGTGATCGGCCTGCCGCTGCTGTGGGTGATCCTGGCCCTCATGGAGAAAAGCGGCGACCTGTGGTGGCTGTGGGCCTGGTGCGTGTGGAGCGGCTTCCAGCTCCTGATGATGGTGCTCTACCCAACCGTGATCGCGCCGATGTTCAACAAGTTCACCCCGCTGCAGGATGCGAGCCTCAAGGAGCGCATCGAAGGCCTGATGGCGCGCGTCGGTTTCGCCGCGAAAGGCCTGTTCGTGATGGACGGCAGCAAGCGCAGCGCGCACGGCAATGCCTACTTCTCCGGCTTCGGCAGCAACAAGCGCATCGTGTTCTTCGACACCCTGCTGTCGCGCCTCGACCCGCACGAGATCGAGGCCGTGCTCGCGCACGAACTGGGCCACTTCAAGCTGCGCCACATCATCAAGCGCATCGTGGTGATGTTCGCGCTTTCCCTGGGCTTCCTGGCGTTGCTGGGCTACCTGAAGAACCAGGCCTGGTTCTACACGGGCCTGGGCGTGCTGCCGATGATGGGGGCCCCGAACGACGGCATGGCCCTGATCCTGTTCGCGCTGGTGCTGCCGACCTTCACCTTCGTGCTGTCGCCGCTCAACTCGATCACTTCGCGCAAGCACGAGTTCGAGGCGGACGCCTTCGCCGCCAAGCATACCGACAGCAGCTACCTGGTGTCGGCCCTGGTCAAGATGTATGAAGACAATGCCTCGACCCTGACGCCGGACCCGCTGCACTCGGCCTTCTACGATTCGCACCCGCCGGCATCGGTGCGGGTGAAACACCTGATGACGGGGGCCGCATGAAGCTCATCGACCAGCACTGCACCCACGGCGCCCCCGCGCTCGACCCTGCCACCATCCCTGCGCGCCTCGCCGAGGTACCGGAATGGCAGGCCATCGACGGCACCATCGCCCGTGACTACGCCTTCCCCAGCTACCGCGCCACGATCGCCTTCGTGAACGCGGTAGCGAGCATGGCCGAGGCACAGAACCACCATCCCGACATGACGGTCGGCTACCGCCGCTGCACCGTGGCCTACACGACCCACTCGGCCGGCGGCGCGCTGACCGACAACGATTTCATCTGCGCGGCCCGGGCCGACGCAATCTACGCGCAAGGACCGGCTGCATGAGCGACCGCATCGACAACCTCACCGGTACCATCATCGCCGCCCACGGCCGCCACTACCTGGCCGATGCGAACGGCGAAAAGCTGCAGTGCGTCACGCGCGGCAAGAAGACCAACGTGGCCGTCGGCGACGTCGTGTTCCTGAAGCGCACCTCGAGCGACCAGGCCGTGATCGAGAAGATTGCCGACCGCACCACCCTGCTCTACCGCTCGGACCAGTACAAATCGAAACTGCTGGCGGCGAACATCTCGCGCCTGTTCATCGTCGTCGCCACCGAACCGAGCTTCGCCGACGACCTGGTCTCGCGCTCGCTGGTGGCGGCCGAGGCGGCAGGCATCGAAGCCCACATCATCCTGAACAAGGTCGACGTCGAGGAACCGCTGGCGCGCGCCCGCGAGCGTGCCGGCCTGTACGCCTCGCTCGGCTATCCGGTGCACGAGCTGTCGGCCCGCGCGCGGCCCGAACAGGCGGTGGAGACCCTGATGCCCCTGCTCGCCGGCCAGTCCTCGATCTTCATCGGCCAGTCGGGCATGGGCAAGTCGTCCCTGATCAACCTCCTGGTGCCGGACGCCGACATCGCCGTGCGCGAGATCTCGGAAGCGCTCGACACCGGCAAGCACACCACCACCTTCACGCGCCTGTACTGGCTGCCCGATGTTTCGTCCTCCGGCGCCTCGATCATCGATTCGCCCGGCTTCCAGGAGTTCGGGCTGTACCACCTGACCGAAGGGATGCTGGAGCGCGCCTTCGTCGAGTTCAAGCCCTACCTTGGCGGCTGCAAGTACTACAACTGCCGCCACCTGGCCGAGCCCAGTTGCGCGGTGCTGGGCGCGGTCGAGGAAGGAAAAATTGCGAAGATGCGCCACCAGCTGTATGCGCAGCTGCTGCACGAGTCGTCGCAGACTTTGTATTGACACGCTTCTTGTAGGGTGGGCAGGTTTTCCTGCCCACCCTACGAAAATCAGCACTTTCCCTAACGTCAAATAAAAACCCTTATAATTCAAGGGATAACAGTTAAGCAAAGACGCACAGACGATATGCCAGTCGCAAAGCCCATCAAGCATTTCCTGCAGTTCTCCGACTTCAGCGCCGACGAATTCGAATACGTCATCGAGCGCGCGAAGGTCATCAAGCGCAAGTTCAAGGCCTACGAGGTGTACCACCCGCTGGTCGACCGCACCCTGGTGATGGTGTTCGAGAAGAGCTCGACCCGTACCCGCCTGTCGTTCGAGGCCGGCATGCACCAGCTGGGCGGCGCGGCGATCTACCTGAACACCCGCGACAGCCAGCTGGGCCGCGGCGAGCCGGTGGAAGACGCGGGCCAGGTCATGTCGCGCATGTGCGACATCATCATGGTGCGCACCTTCGGCCAGGACATCATCGAGCGCTTCGCGGCCCACTCGCGCGTCCCGGTCATCAACGGCCTGACCAACGAACACCATCCCTGCCAGGTGCTGGCCGACATCTTCACTTTCTATGAACACCGCGGCCCGATCGCGGGCAAGACGGTGGCCTGGATCGGCGACGCCAACAACATGCTGTACTCCTGGCTGCAGGCGGCCGAAGTGTTCGGCTTCCACCTGAACGTCTCGACCCCGAAGGGCTATGAGCTCGATCCGAAGCTGGTATCGACGCAGCGCTACACCTTGTTCGACAATCCGTCCGACGCCTGCGAAGGTGCGCACCTGGTCAGCACCGACGTCTGGACCAGCATGGGCTACGAAAAGGAAAACGCCGAGCGCCTGAAAGCATTCGACGGCTTCATCGTCGATGCCGCCAAGATGGCGCGCGCCACGCCCGACGCCCTGTTCATGCACTGCCTGCCGGCCCACCGCGGCGAGGAGGTCGCCGCCGAAGTCATCGACGGTCCGCAGTCGGTCGTCTGGGACGAGGCGGAAAACCGCCTGCACGTGCAGAAGGCGCTGATCGAATACCTGCTGCTCGGCAGGATCACAAACTGAGCGAAGACAGGTAACATCCCTGATCACTTTTCACCACCATTAGTTTGATCGTCGGCCCCGTTGTTTCCGACAGCGGGCCGGCTGACCATCTTGACCCCACCTCCCTCCCCACACTGGAATCTTCCATGAGCGACATTAAAAAAGTAGTCCTCGCCTACTCCGGCGGCCTCGACACCTCGGTCATCCTCAAATGGCTGCAGGATCACTACAACTGCGAAATCGTCACCTTCACCGCCGACCTCGGCCAGGGCGAAGAACTGGAGCCTGCGCGCGCCAAGGCGATCAAGTTCGGCATCAAGCCGGAAAACATCTACATCGACGACGTGCGCGAAGAGTTCGTGCGCGACTTCGTGTTCCCGATGTTCCGCGCCAACACCGTGTACGAAGGCGAATACCTGCTGGGCACCTCGATCGCGCGTCCCTTGATCGCCAAGCGCCTGATCGAGATCGCCAACGAGACCGGCGCCGACGCCGTGTCGCACGGCGCGACCGGCAAGGGCAACGACCAGGTGCGTTTCGAACTGGGCGCCTATGCGCTCAAGCCGGACGTCAAGATCATCGCCCCGTGGCGCGAGTGGGACCTGCTGTCGCGCGAGAAACTGCTGAAGTACGCGGAAGACGCCGGCATCGAGATCGACATGAAGCACAAGAACGGCGGCGCGCCCTACTCGATGGACGCCAACCTGCTGCACATCTCCTTCGAAGGCCGTCACCTGGAGAACCCGAGCGCGGAAGCCGAGGAATCGATGTGGCGCTGGACCGTCTCGCCTGAAGCAGCGCCGAACGAAGCCGAGTACCTCGACATCGAATACGAGAAGGGCGACATCGTGGCCCTGAACGGCAAGCGCATGAGCGCCGCCGAAGTGCTGACCGAGCTGAACCGCCTGGGCGGCAAGCACGGCATCGGCCGGCTCGACTTGGTGGAAAATCGTTACGTCGGCATGAAGTCGCGCGGCTGCTACGAGACTCCGGGCGGCACCATCATGCTCAAGGCCCACCGTGCGATCGAATCGATCACCCTGGACCGCGAAGTGGCGCACCTGAAGGACGACCTGATGCCGCGCTACGCTTCGCTGATCTACAACGGCTACTGGTGGGCCCCGGAGCGCGTCGCGCTGCAGACCCTGATCGACCACACCCAGCAGACCGTGAACGGCTGGGTGCGCGTCAAGCTCTACAAGGGCAACGTGATCGTGGTGTCGCGCGATTCGAAGACCGATTCGCTGTTCGACATGAACATCGCAACCTTCGACGAAGACGGCGGCGCCTACAACCAGGCGGACGCGGGCGGTTTCATCAAGCTGAACGCGCTGCGCATGCGGATTGCGGCGAAGGCACGCGCCGCACGTAGCAAGTAAGCTCCAACAAGCGCATCGCGAGCCGCCTGCGGGCCAATGCCTGTCACTTAAGAGGCGCCGCTCATCCGTAGGGTGGGCGGGTCTCCCGCCCACGCGGTCAAATCACAGCAGCCCGGTCGATTTTTCGTATCTCAACTATCACCGCGTGGGCGTTTGTCATTCCGGGCATTGCCCGGCATTACCCCGCCCACCCTACAGTCCTTCCTAACTAACCGGCATTAGCCTGCGGGCGGCTTTTTTCATGGGTGCGGCGATGCTAATATTGCACGCCATGAGCGATCTTGGTGACAATCCTTGCCTGGACTGCGGCGCCTGCTGCAAGTCGTTTCGTGTGTCCTTCTACTGGGCCGAAGCGCCCGAGCGTGGGCTGCCCGGCGGGTGGACCGAGCAGGTCACGCCGCATATTTCCTGCATGAGGGGGACCAACTCGTCGACGCCCTATTGTGCGGCACTGGGCAAGGGAGATGCGGGAAGGATGGCGTGCGGCGTGTATCCGTATCGGCCGAGTCCGTGCAGGGAGGTGCAGATGGGGGACGAGAAGTGCGCGCGGGCGCGCGAACTGCACGGACTGCCGGCGCTAAGTTGTACTAAGTTGCGCTAAGTTGCACTATGTTGCGCTAAGTTGCATCATGTGCACGCATGGAAGCACGACTTCTCCCCACCGTCGCCGCCTGAGCACCGGACAACCCTGTTCCTCCCCTTCGCGCTAGAATAGCCGCCAGGCCCTGTCAACCATCGAGCGCCCATGTCTCCCGAGGACGACACCAAGAGCTTCCACGGGCACCGGAACCGCGCCTCTCCTGTGGCGCCCGGCGCGGGGCCGGGCGTGGCCGCGCGCCGGGCCGTCGACATCATCTTCGGCAACATCGAAGACGTCGTCTACCAGCTCGACGTCGAAGGTCCGAAGAGCTTCCGCTTCAGCTACGTCAACCCGGCTTTCTACATGGCCACGCACCTGCAACCGGAACAGGTCATCGGCAAGACCGTCGACCAGGTCATCCCCGAACCCTCCCTGTCGCTGGTGCTGCACCATTACCACATGGCTATCCGTACCGGCCAGACCCAGCGCTGGGAGGAACACACCGACTTTCCTGCCGGCCGCAGGGTAGGACGCGTGTCGATCACGCCTGTGTTCGACGCGGCAGGCCGGTGCATCAACCTGGCCGGAACCGTGCACGACATTACCGACGTCATCGCGCGCGAGGAGAAACTGCAGCAGGCCCACCGGGCACTGGGGGAAGCCTTCGCGACCCAGGGCCGGCTGGCCGAGTCCTTGCGGCGTGACGAAGAACGGCTGGCGCTGGCGCTGGACGCCACCGGCGAAGGCGTCTGGGACTGGCGCATGGACGAGGATTGCGTGAGCTACTCCGCCAAGTGGAAGGACATCATGGGCGCCACCGGCGCGGTGAGCAGCAGCCAGCAGCAGTCCTGGCGCAGCCGCATCCACCCCGAAGATGCGGCGCGTGTGCACCGCTGCTTCGCACGCTACCTCGCCGGCGACACCGCCGGCTATACCTGCGAGTACCGCATCCAGCGCTTCACCGGGGAATGGATCCGGGTACGCTCGCGCGGCAGCATCGTCGAGCGCGACGCGCAAGGCAAGCCGCTGCGCATGATCGGCACCCTCACCGACATTACCGAGGCCTACCAGGTGCGCCAGGCGCTGGCCGCGAGCCATGAACGGCTGGCGCAGCTGGCGCAGCAGGTGCCGGGCGCCCTGCTCGAGCTGGCACAGCACACCGACGGCAGCTTTGCCTGCCCCTTCATCAGCGGCATGGTGCATACCCTGTTCGGCCTGGCGCCGGAGGCGATCCAGGCCGACCCGGGCTGCCTGGCCGAGCGCATCCTGCCGCTGCACCGGGTCCGCCTGCTGCACGCGCTCGAACGCTCGGCCGCCCAGCTGCAGCCGCTGCACGCCGAGTTCAAGGTCCAGATGCCGGATGGGGAGCAGCGCTGGCGCGAGCTGATCGCGACACCGGTCCCGGCCACGGACGGCGGCACCACCTGGTACGGCTTCATCGACGATATTTCGGGCCGCAAGCAGAGCGAAGAAACCATACGCCAGGTTACCGAGAAGCTCGAACGCCGCGCCAACTACGATACGCTCACCGGCCTGCCCAACCGGGGCCTGTTCCGGGACCGCCTCGAGCAGGCGGTCCGCCACGCCGAGGACGAAGCCGGCGAAGTCGCGCTGCTGTTCATCGACCTCGACCGCTTCAAGGAAGTCAACGACCTGCTCGGCCACGACGCGGGCGACCTGTTGCTGGTCGAGGCGGCGCGGCGCATCGGGGCCTGCGTGCGCAAGGGCGATACGGTGGCGCGCCTCGGCGGCGACGAATTCACGGTGATCCTGACCGAGACGCGCGAGCTGGCGCATGTCGAGGCGGTCGCGCAGGCGATCCTGGACGCGCTCGCCCAGCCCTTCCAGGTCCAGCAGGAGCTCCTGTACATTGCCGGCAGCATCGGCATCGCCCGGTTCCCCGTAGACGCGCACGACCCCGAGGAACTGATGCGCAACGCCGACCACGCCATGTACCGCTCCAAGTCGGGCGGGCGCAACCAGCTGACATTTTTCGAAGCGAACATGCAGGCGGCCGCCATCCGGCGCCTCAAGCTGCTTGCCGAGCTACGCAATGCCGTCCCCGGCAAGCAGCTCGAGCTGTATTTCCAGCCGATCGTCGACCTCGTATCGAACCGGATCGCCAAGGCGGAAGCCCTGCTGCGCTGGCGCCATGCCTCCGGCGCCCTGCTGTCGCCGGACACCTTCATCGCGGTGGCCGAGGAATCGGGCCTGATCCACGAAATCGGCGACTGGGTGTTCCGTACCGCGGCGCAGTACTCGAAGCACTGGTCGGAACTGCTGGGCCGCGACTTCCAGGTCAGCATCAACAAGTCGCCGGTCCAGTTCCAGGTCCAGGCCGACGCCGCCGACTGGGTGGCACACCTGGACGAGATCCGTCTGGGCCCGAACTGCATCAACGTCGAGATCACCGAAGGCCTGCTGCTGAACCTGTCGGACACCGTGATGGCCAAGCTGGCCGCGCTGCAGTCGAGCGGGATGCAGGTGTCGATCGACGATTTCGGCACCGGCTACTCGTCGATGAGCTACCTGAAGCGCCTCGACATCGACTACCTGAAGATCGACCAGTCCTTCGTCAAGGAGCTGGTCCATGACAACTTCAGCCGCACCATCACCGAGACCATCATCGTGATGGCCCACAAGCTGGGACTGAAGGTCATCGCCGAAGGCGTGGAAACCCAGGAGCAGTGCGCCAGCCTGCGCCGTGCGGGCTGCGACTATGGCCAGGGCTACCTGTTCTCGCGGCCGGTGCCGGCCGACCTGTTCGAAACCATGCTGGCGTGGCAGTAGCGCTTTCCGCCCCGGTCCGGCGCTAGGCGCCGTTGCGCAGGTCGTCGACCGGCTCGTGCCCGAAGCGCTTCGCCAGCAGGCAATCCACCAGCTTCGCGGCACAATCGCTTGGGGCCACCAGCACCCCGCCCTCCTTCATGTCGACGAAACGCTGCTTGAGCGGAAACTTCGCGTCCGGCGTCGCCCGGATCTCGGCCTGCATGTCGGTGTCGATCACGCCAGGCGCCAGGCTCACGCAGCGCACCCGCGGGTCGCCGTCGAGCGCTACCGCGCGCGCGTGCTGGTCGAGCGCGGCCTTGGTGGCGCAGTAGACGCTCCAGCCCGGGTAGGCGCTGCGCCCGGCCCCGCTCGAGACGTGCAGGATGCGCCGCTCGGCCTGCGGCGCTGCCTGCACGAAGGCTGCAGCCAGCGCCAGCGGCGCGCCGACGTTCAGGATGGCCGCCCGCAGGGCTGCTTCCGGGTCCTGCTCGGCCAGGGGGCCGACCGGCGTTACCACCCCGGCATTGTTGACCAGCAGCGCCGTGTCGCAGCCTGCAAGAAAGGAGCGCAGCGTAGGGCCGCCCAGCCAGGCGGCCAGCGCTTGCGCGTCGCCCAGGTCGACCACGGCCTGTTCCATGCCCTCGCCAATCTCCGCATGCCCGCGCGCCAGCCCCAGCACCGGGATACCGTGCGCCACCAGTTCCGCCGCCACCGCGGCGCCCAGGCCACGGCTGTGGCCCGTCACGACTGCCTTGATCATGCCCGCCTCCTTCAAATGAATACAGGTTCCGGCTCGAGCTCGACGCCGTATTTCGCCTTGACGTCTGCCTGGATCGCGCGCGCCAGCCGTACCACTTCCTCGCCGGTTGCCCCGCCCAGGTTGACCAGCACCAGGGCCTGCTTCGGGTACACCCCTGCCGCCCCCAGCGCCCGGCCCTTCCAGCCGCACTGGTCGATCAGCCAGCCGGCCGCCAGCTTTTCGCTGCCGTCCGCCTGTGCATGGTGCACCAGGAGAGGGAACTCGGCCAGCAGGCGCGCGCAATGCTCCCTGCTCACCACCGGGTTCTTGAAGAAGCTGCCGGCGTTGCCGATCTCGGCCGGGTCCGGCAGCTTGCGCCGGCGGATCGCTTCGACCGTGCGCCCGATGTCCTGCGGCGTCGGCGAGGCCAAACCCGCCTCCTCCACCGCCCTGGCCAGCTCGGCATAACGCAGGTTCGGTGACCAGCTCGCCGGCAGCGCGAAGGTGACGTCCAGCACGACCAGGTCGCGCCCTTCCGGATGCTTGAAGATGCTGTCGCGATAGGCGAAGCGGCAGGCGGCCGCGCCCAGCGTGCAGACTTCGCCGCTGGCCATGTCGTAGGCCGTCAGGGAATGGAAGACGTCCCTGGTTTCCGTGCCATACGCCCCCACGTTCTGGATCGGCGCCGCGCCGACCGTGCCGGGGATCAGGGACAGGTTTTCCAGCCCGCCCAGCCCCTGGGCCAGCGTCCACTGGACGAACGCGTGCCAGTTCTCGCCGGCTTTCGCACGCACCAGGATGCGGCCGTCCTGTTCGCCCAGCACTTCCTTGCCCACGCCCGTCATGTGCAGGACGATGCCCTCGAAGTCGCGGGTGAACAGCATGTTGCTGCCGCCGCCGAGCACCAGGCGCGGCAAGCCGGCGAGCGCCGGGTCGCGGCGCACGGTGTCCAGTTCCGCCGCTCCGTCCACCCGCAGGTAATGACGGGCCCGCGCCGGAATGCGGAAGGTGTTCAGGGAAGCGAGCGAAAAATCGTGAAGGAGTGGCAGGTCGGCTTGCATAAGGTGACAGTGTTTTTGGCCATTATAGAAGTAAATGCGGGAGTCAATGCGGGAGCAAATGCGAAGGCAAGCCCGGGCGTAAGACCCGCACATCGTTGCCGTGCGGGCAAATGTGGTGGCCTGCGCCAGGCGTTGTCCGGTAAAATAGAGGGATTCATCTAGTTAGCATCACCAAGAAAAAAGGAAACCACCATGCCATCGTTTGATGTCGTCTGCGAAGCAGACATGGTCGAAGTGAAGAATGCTGTCGAACAATCGAACAAGGAAATCACCACCCGCTTCGACTTCAAGGGCAGCTCGGCCAATGTCGAGCAGAAGGACAAGGAACTGACCCTGTTCGCCGATTCCGATTTCCAGCTTGGCCAGGTCAAGGACGTCCTGATCAACAAGATGGCCAAGCGCAAGGTGGACGTGCGCTTCCTCGACGAAGGCAAGATCGAGAAGATCGGCGGCGACAAGGTCAAGCAGGTCATCAAGGTGCGCAACGGCATCGAGACCGAAGACGCGAAGAAGATCACCAAGCTCATCAAGGAAAGCAAGATGAAGGTGCAGGCCAGCATCCAGGGCGAGTCGGTGCGCGTCACCGGCGCCAAGCGCGATGACCTGCAGGCCGCCATGGCCCTGCTGCGCAAGGATGTGCAGGAGCTGCCGCTGGCCTTCAACAACTTCCGCGATTGAGGGCACCTCGAGATCTCCTCGAAGGCAATGTCGCGCGACGAATAGTCGCGCAAACCCTGCCCCGCCTTGGGGTAGAATGACGACCGCGCGCACGCGCGGTTTGTCAATGCATATATACGCGTAGGGAACTACGGCGGTTTAAGGATTGCAATGAAACGTGTTGATGATTTCCGCCTGAAGCTGGGCAACAAGGAATACGTGCCCATTATGATTGGCGGGATGGGCGTGGATATCTCGACGTCGGAGCTGGCCCTCGAGGCTGCCCGTCTCGGCGGCATCGGCCATATCTCCGATGCGATGGTGCAGGACGTGTCGGACCGCAAGTTCGACACCACCTTCGTCAAGGACAAGACCAAGCTCTACAAGTTCAACATCAACAACATGAACAAGGCGGTGGTCCAGTTCGACCTCGACCGCCTGGCCGAGGCCACCCGCCTGCACGTCGGCTCGACCATGGAAGCGAAGCGAGGCGACGGCCTGATCTTCGTGAACTGCATGGAAAAGCTGACCATGAACGCGCCCAAGGAGACCCTGCGCACCCGCCTGTCGGCGGCGATGGACGCCGGCATCGACGGCATTACCATGTCGGCCGGCCTGCACCTGGGTTCCTTCGAACTGATCAAGGACCATCCGCGCTTCCGCGACACCAAACTGGGCATCATCGTCTCGTCCGTGCGCGCGCTGCAGCTGTTCCTGAAAAAGGTCTCTCGACTGAGCCGCCTGCCCGACTACATCATCGTCGAAGGCCCTCTGGCTGGCGGCCACCTCGGCTTCGGCATCGACGACTGGAAGCAGTACAACCTGCATACCATCATGGACGAGATCCATGCCTACATGCGCGAGCAGCAGTTGGACATTCCCGTCATCGCCGCGGGCGGCATCTTCACCGGCTCGGACGCGGTCGGCTTCCTGGAAAAGGGCGCCGGCGGCGTGCAGGTAGCGACCCGTTTCACCGTCACCCACGAGTGCGGCATGCCGGACCACGTCAAGCAGGAATACTTCCGCGCGAGCGAGGAAGACATCATCGTCAATGGCGTGTCGCCGACCGGCTATCCGATGCGCATGCTGAAGAGCACGCCGGCGATCGGCTCCGGCATCCGCCCGGGCTGCGAGTCCTACGGCTACCTGCTGGACGCCACCGGCAACTGCGCCTACATCAACTCGTACAACCGCGAAGTGCAGGCCAGCCCGGACGGCAAGAACATCTCGGTGTTCGACAAGACCTGCCTGTGCACGCACATGCGCAACTTCAACTGCTGGACCTGCGGCCATTACACCTACCGCCTGAAGGACACCACCCACCGCCTGGCGGACGGCAGCTACCAGATCCTGTCGGCCCAGCACGTGTTCGAGGATTACCAGTTCAGCGTCAACAACGAGATCGCCCTGCCGCCGAAGCAGGAGACGGCGGCGGCCTGACACAACGCTCCACGGCCGTTCGGTATCCCACAAGCCACGGCTCGCCGTGGCTTGTTTGTCTTGCGCCCTCCCCTTGCGAAGGCGTGTAAGCTGAATGTCCCACAAGCGTTTTTCGCGAAGGGTGCAGGCATGTCCATCATCGAACCGTCCGCGCAGGTCTGTTTCCTGACCGATGACGAAGGCAAGGTCGCGACCTGGAATCCCGCATGCGCCGAGCTGTTCGGCTGGACCCCTGGGCAAGCGCCGGGACGGGCCCTCACCGAGCTCGTCGCCGACAATGCGCGCTGGCCTGCCCTGGCCGCTGCCGGCGGCGGGCGCATCCGGATGCGCTTCTCCGGCGGGCGCGAAGGCTTCGCCACCCTGACCCTGCTGCGCCAGTACGGCGCCGACGGCGAACCGCACGGATGGAGCGCCGGCGTCGTCATCACGCCGTCGGAATCGGTTTCCGAAGCCGAACGCGTCGGCGATACGCCCCTGTCCGCGGTCGTCGACCTGCTGCCCGGCACCTTCTACGCACTCAATCGGGAGGGCCGCTTCCTGCTCTGGAACCACAACCTCGAACGCCTGACCGAAATGACGCCGGACGAGCTCGCCGCGGCCCAGGTGATGGACATGTTCGAACCACGCGACCGTCCTCTGGCCGCCGAGAACATCCGGCGCGTATTCGAGGAAGGCGCCGAGGTCTCGATGGAGATGAACTATGTGTCGCGCAGCGGGCGCGAAACCCCGATGCTGGTCGGCGGGGCGCGCGTCGCCTGCAACGGCGACCAGTACCTGTTCGGCATGGGCATCGACATCGCGAAGCGGCGCGAGAAGGAGCGCCAGCTGCTGCTGAGCGAACGCGCGCTGCATGCGGCCAGCAACGGCATCGTCATCACCCGCTGTGTCGGGAGCGACAACATCATCGAATACGTCAACCCGGCCTTCGAACGCATCGCCGGCTATCCGGCTGCCGAGGCGATCGGGCACGATGCGCGTTTCATGCAGGCCCCAAACTTCGACACCCACGAGCGCAGCCAGGTGCGCCTGGCCCTGGCCGAGCGGCGCCCGGTCAACGTCGTCTTCCGCAACATGCGCAAGAACGGCGAGATCTTCTGGAACGACCTGAACATCACCCCGGTGCGCGACGAGCATGGCGAGGTGACCCACTTCATCGGCATCCTGCAGGACGTCACGGCCACCAAGCAGCGTACCGAGCACCTCGAGCACGAGATCAACCACGATCCCCTCACCGGCCTGGCCAACCGCACCCTGCTGTGGGACCGCCTCGACCACGCGGTGCACCTGGCCCAGCGCCACGGGGCGATGGTGGCGACCGTGCTCGTCGACCTGGACAACTTCAAAACCATCAACGATACCTTCGGCCACGAGGCCGGCGACGTGGTGCTCAAGGTGGTGGCGCGCCGGCTGCAGGCTGCCGTGCGCGACAGCGACACGGTGGCGCGCATGTCGGGCGACGAGTTCGTGCTGGTGCTGGTCGACCAGCCCTCGGTACGCTTTACGCTGCGCATGGCCGAGCGCCTGCGGCGCGCGATGACGACGCCCGTGGCCTTCGGCGGCAACGAGATCCCGGTCGGCGCCAGCCTGGGAGTCGCGCTGTTCCCCCAGGACGGCGCCACGCCGGCCGAGCTGGTGCGCGCAGCCGACATGGCGATGTACCACGTCAAGGGCAATGGCGGCGGCGTGCATTTCTACTCGCCCGAGATGCGCTCGGCCAGCCAGAAGCGCGCTGCCTTGGCCGACAGCATCCGCAGCGCGATCGAGCACGACGAGCTGTTCCTGCTGTTCCAGCCGCGCATGGATGCGCGCAGCGGCAAGGTGCGCGGCTTCGAGGCGCTGCTGCGCTGGCGTCATCCGAAACAGGGCGTCATGCTGCCGGCCGCCTTCCTGGCCGAGGCCGAGGAATCGGGCAAGATGATCGAAATCGGCAACTGGGTGCTGGACCAGGCATGCGCCTTCCTGCAGGAGCTGCGCCAGCTCGGCTATACCGGCCTGCCGGTGTCGGTCAACGTCTCGCATCGCGAGTACAGCCAGCACGGTTTCATACCCGGCATCGCCGAGCGCATGCAGCGCTACGGGCTGCCGCCAGGGAGCCTGGAAATCGAGATTCCCGAGGCCGACCTGATCCGCAATCCGGGGCTCGGGCGCGACCTGTCGGCCCAGCTGCGCGAGGCCGGCGTGGCGCTCTCGCTCGACGAATTCGGCAAGGGGATTTCCGACCTGTCCTTCCTGCGCCAGCTGTCGGTGCGCCAGGTGAAGCTGTCGAAGGCGGCAGTGCACGAGATTGCCCGCGAGGGCGGCCGCAGCTGCCTGGCCAAGACCCTGATCGACATCGGCCACAACCTCGACCTGGCGGTGGTGGGCGAAGCGGTGGAAACCGAGGCGCAGGTGGAATTCCTGCGCTCGCACGGCTGCGACCAGTTGCAGGGGCAATGGTTCAGCGAACCGCTGGCGCCCGAAGCGGTGCGCCGGATGCTCGACCAGCGCAACCACGCCCGGTAGGGGTGATCTGGTCCAGTGGACCAGATCACCCCTACCCGTCCTTGTTGATGCGGTTGATCAGGGCGCCGAGCACGTCCTCGGCCATTTCATTGTCCACCTGGCAGGTGCCTGCGTTCTCGTGCCCGCCCCCGCCGTATTCCAGCATCAGGGCGCCGATGTTGGTATTCGAGGTCCGGTTCAGGATCGACTTTCCGGTCGCGAACACGGTGTTCTGCTGCTTTACGCCCCACAGCACGTGGATCGAGATGTTCGTCTCGGGGAACAGTGCGTAGATGATGAAGCGGTTGCCGGCATAGATCACCTCCTCGTCGCGCAGGTCCAGCACCACCAGGTTCCCGTGGACGCGGGCGCAGCGCCGGATCTGCTCCCGGCAAGCGTCGCTGTGCTCGAAGTACAGCGTGGTGCGTTCGCGCACGTCGGGCAGCTCCATGATCTCCTCGATCGTGCTTCGCGCAGTAATCGATCAGCGCCATCATCAGCTGGTAGTTCGAGATGCGGAACTCGCGGAAGCGCCCGAGGCCGGTGCGCGCGTCCATCAGGAAGTTCAGCAGATTCCAGCCCTGCGGGAACAGCACCTCTTCGCGCGAGAAGCGGGCCGAGTCGCCCTTGTCGACCGCCGCCATCATCTCGTTCCAGGCGGCCGGGAAGGTCCTGGCGCCGCCGTAGTGGTCGTAGACCACGCGGGCCGCCGAGGGGGCCTCGGGGTGGATGATGTGGTTCTCGCGCCTGCCCATGTTGCGGATGGTCTCGGATACATGATGGTCAAAGACCAGGTGGGCCGCCGGTACATAGGGCAGGTTGGTCGTGATGTCGCGTGCGCTGATTGCGATCTTGCCGTCCTGCATGTCTTTCGGATGCACGAACAGGATGTCGTCGATGAGGTCGAGGTGCTTCAGCAGCACCGCGCACACCAGGCCGTCGAAGTCGCTGCGGGTTACGAGTCGGAATTGTTGGTGGTCGGCTGACATCTGCACTTCCTTTCTGGAGTCGGAAAGCGGGACCGCGCCAGGATAACGCAGGTCCAAAAGATCATACCTTGCAATGTTTCCGATTGTCAGCCTTTGCGGTGGCGCATCCTGGCTGGTCTGGACGCAATTCATTCCCCGGATCGTGCAGGCTGTCGCACAGCACTGGCTATGCGAGAAGGCGACAGGTAAAGTTGCATCATCCCAACAGTTGTAGACGCCGAAAATGTTGTATTTCCGGCGCGCGGAGGCGGCGAAGAGGTACACTCGCCGCTTGCACCGAGAGCGAAAACCAACATGCAAGCAAGGAACACTAACCCGCATTATTTTTCGAGCGTCCTGTCGTGGCTCTACCGCGGCTTCGACGCCGTGGCGACCTGGGTCACCCAGCTGTCGTGGTGGAAGTTTTTCCTGTTTGCGATCCTGACCCTGACCGCTGGCGCCATCCTGCAGGAAGAACTGTTCTCGGGCCCTGGCGAAGAATACGTCTCGCGCGCCGAGCGCGACCGGCGCGGAAGCGATGCCGCCATCCTGATCGACGAGAGCGGCATCCGCTTCCATCCGCGCAACCGGCCGCGCAGCGGCGCCACCGAACCGCCCGCGCCACCCGTCCCTCCAGACGTCGAAGGCCCGCCTGACGCGCCCGGTGCCCCCGACGCGCCGTCCGCCCCTTCGGCGCCGAGCGCTCCGCCGGTCCCGGCCGCCGGCAGCAGCGGCGAATCGGTCCACATCGAGCTGCCGCCGCAGATCAGCGAGGAACTGTCGAACGCCATCGACGCGGCCGTGGAAGACGCCGCCGAGCAGAAGGTATCGCGCTACCACAAGCAGGCCTCGACCTGGTTCATGAACTTCGTGCTGCTGTTCGTGCTGGCCCTGTTCGGCACCAAGGCCCTGGTTGGCGGCAAGAAGCGCGCCGAAGCGCAATCCCAGCTGGCCAACGCGGCGGCCGAGCGCGAAGCCATGCAGCGCCAGCTGTCGGAAACGAAGATGCAGATGATGCAGGCCCAGGTCGAGCCGCACTTTCTGTTCAACACCCTCGCTTCGGTCGAACACCTGATCCAGGTCGACCCGCCGCGTGCCTCGGCCATGCAGCGCAGCCTGATCCAGTACCTGCGCGCGGTGCTGCCGCAGATGCGCGACAACGCCGTCGTCACCGGCCTCGGTCGCGAAGTGGACATGGTCACCGCCTACCTGGCCCTGCTCAAGATGCGCATGGAAGAACGCCTGACCGTGGTGATGCAGGTGCCGGACGGCCTGCGCAGCGCGGCCTTCCCGCCGATGATGCTGCAGTCGATGGTCGAGAACGCCATCAAGCACGGCCTCGAATGCAAGCCGGAAGGCGGCACCCTCAAGATCCAGGCCGAGGTGGTGGACAGCAAGCTGCTCGTCACCGTCACCGACGACGGCGTCGGCTTCGGGGTAGTACCGAGCGACGGCACCGGCCTCGGACTGCAGACCATCCGCGACCGCCTCAAGCTGCTGCACGGCGAGGCCGGCAAGCTGCACATCGCGGCCAACAGCCCGAGTGGCGTGATCGCCATGATCGAGGTGCCCTACCAGCTCGCCAAGTCGAGCTGACCCGTCTTGCATGCCGTGCCCGGCCTGCCCCCGGCCGGTGCTTGCCTGCCGCGCTGTTTCATTGAATAATCAAACAATCATCATCATAGCTACAGGGACGACCATGCCTACCGCCGCCGCATCTGCCGCACCTACCGCGATCATCGCCGATGACGAACGCCTCATGCGCGACCAGCTGCGCCTGCGCCTGTCCGAGGCCTGGCCGGAGCTGCAGATCCTCGGCGAAGCGAAGAACGGCGAGGAAGCGGTGGAACTGGTCGAGCAGCTCAAGCCGGACCTGACCTTCCTCGACATCCGCATGCCCGGCAAGACCGGCATGGAAGCGGCCCGCGACATCGGCGACCGCAGCCAGATCGTGTTCGTCACCGCCTACGACCAGTACGCGGTCGAAGCCTTCGAGCGCGGCGCGATCGACTACGTCCTCAAGCCGACCGAGCCGGAACGCCTGAAGATCACGGTGGATCGCCTCAAGCAGCGCCTGGAACGCCCGAACGACCGTGCCGGCGTCAACGACAGCGTGCAGGCGATGCTGTCGCAGCTGGCCGAGAAGATCGCCTCGCCGAAGCCGAAGCACCTGCAGTGGATCCAGGCCAGCATCGGCCAGGACCTGCGCATGATCCCGGTGGAAGACATCCTGTTCTTCCGCTCGGACGAAAAGTACACCTGCGTGCAGACCGCCAGCTTCGAGGCCCTGATCCGCAAGCCGGTGCGCGACCTGGCCGAAGAGCTCGATCCCTCGCTGTTCTGGCAGATCCACCGCGCCACCCTGGTCAACGTCAATGCGATCGAGGGTGTGACGCGCGACATCCGCGGAAGGCACCTGGTGCTGGTCAAGGGAAGGCCGGAGAAGCTGGAAGTGAGCCGGAGCTTCCTGCATTTGTTCAAGCAGATGTGATCGGCGGCCCGCCCGCCTTTGCAGGGTGCGTGGGCGCCGGCGGCGCCTGCGACGGGCATGGACCCAGGCGCCGTCAAGGACCATCCGCCCCCACTCCGCCCCCCTTTGTCTCGCATCAACACCACCCCCTCCCCCACGCCGTAATGTAGAGCTCCCGGCCTCCACGGGCCTTTCCCTGCAGCGCCTGCATGACATCACAGCGGACACCACATCGACGCCTCCGCCGGCGCGGCCCGGGCACGGCAGTTCTCGTGTTCTCGTTCCTTGGCGGGTATTGCACTGGCCAGGCGGTCGCTGCGCTGCGCCGTGCGCGCGCCGTACACCGCCCGGTGCGCGCCTTCGACGGGCGCCGCATCGTGCACAGCGCCAGCGACGCCATCCTTTCCATCGACGAAGAGGCCGTCATCCTGTTCGCCAATCCGGCCGCGGCCCAGATGTTTGCCAGCAGCGTCGGCGCCATGCAGGGCAGCTCGCTGGCGCGCTTCATCCAGCCCCCGGGGCGCAACGCCCACTCGCCCTACGATTACTTCCCGACCGGCGGCGGGCGCGCTGGACGGCGCGCCACCGACTACGCCGTGACCGGCATCCGCGCCAACGGACAGCTGTTCCCGATCGAAGGCTCGATCTCCACCGTCGAGCATGACGGGCACGAGGTCTGCACCGTGATCCTGCGCGACGTCTCCGAACGCCACCTGGTACAGCAAAAGCTGGCGCGCTCGCACGACCAGCTGCGCCAGCTGTCCTCGGCGCTGCAGACCATCCGCGAAGAAGAACGCACCCATATCGCGCGCGAGCTGCACGACGACCTGGGCCAGCTGCTGGCCTCGCTGCGCATGGATCTGACCCTGCTGCAGGGGAACAACCAGTTGCCCGAACCCAGCCAGCGCCTGATCGAGGGCATGGAAAGCAACCTCCTGATGGCGATCGCCTCGCTGCGCCGCATTGCCACCAACCTGCGCCCGCGCGCGCTCGACGAAGGCGGCCTGTATTTCGCCCTGCAGGGCCTGCGCGAAGAATTCATGGAACGCCACGGTATTGCCTGCACCCTGCTGGCCGAAGAAGCCGAGCTACGCCTGGACGATACCGCCAGCACCGCCGTGTTCCGCATCGTGCAGGAGGCGCTCACCAACATCGCGCGCCATGCGGGGGCGACCCAGGTCGTACTCAACCTCGACCGCACCGACGACGAATTGCTCCTGAACATCCGCGACGACGGCCGCGGCATCCGTGCCGAAGACATGGAAAAGAAGGCGTCGCTCGGCCTGGTGGGCATGCGCGAGCGGGTCTGGGCCATGCACGGCGAAATCACCATCAGCAGCGAAGGCATGTCCGGCACCACCATCGAGATCGTGTTGCCGCTGGCCGGCCGCATCATCGGGGAGGATGCCAACAACTGAACGGCCAGCGCCTATGCTGCTTTGCTCCTTTGGCATATCAGGATGTCACATAGCAACATGTCATTAAGTAGACATATTCGCTAGGTAATATCCGCGTCGATCTGAGTTTATTGAGAACTCGACACCCTGTCCAAACCAAAGGAGCTCTTCATGAAGTTCAAGTACCTGGCAGCTGCGCTGCTGTCCTCCCTGCCACTTTTCGCCAACGCCCAGACCAATGTCCAGATCTACGGCGTGATGGACGCATCGATCGGCGTGGAAGACACCGACGCACCGGGTGAAGACAGCCGTACCGTAGTCAATTCGGGCAACCAGTCGAGCAGCCGCATCGGCTTCCGCGGTACCGAAGACCTGGGCAATGGCCTGAAAGCGCTGTTCAACATCGAAGCCGGCCTTGCCCTCGATACCGGCGCAGCCGATTCGACCCTGTTCGGCCGCCGCGCCGTGGTCGGCCTGCAAGGCAACTTCGGCACCCTGACCGTCGGCCGCGAATACAGCCCGATCGCCGCCGTGGCAGCCGCCAGCGACGCGCTGGGCCAGGGCCTGTACGGCAGCAACCTGTCGGCCTTCACCACCGGCCGCCTGACCCGCCGCCTGGCCAACTCGGTCAACTACAAGAGCAACGCAGCCGGCGGCTTCACCGTCAACGCAGCCTACTCGACCGGCGAGCGCGCCGTCGACCCGTCGGGCGACCTGATGGGCGTGTCGCTGGAATACAAGGCTGGCGCCCTGTACCTGGGTGCCGGCTACCATCAGCTCGAGCGCCTGGCGACTGGCGACGACAAGGAATACGCATTCGGCGCCGGCTACACCATGGGTGCGTTCGAGCTGAAGGGCAGCTACCTGGTGGCCAACCCGACCGGCGCCAACAACGAGTACAAGAACGCCACCGTCGGCGGCTCCTACACCGCCGGCCCGAACAAGTTCTTCCTGAGCTTCCAGCAGCAGAAAATCGAAACCGGCGCCAAGGGCAACACCGTGACGCTGGCCTACACCTATGCCCTGTCGAAGCGTACCAACATCTACACCACCTACGCTCAGCTGCGCAACAACGGCCGCGCCGCCTTCGGCATCACCTCGTCGTCGGTGACCCTGGCTCCGCCGGCGACCGCCCTGGGCGCCGATCCGCGCGTGTTCAACGTGGGTGTCCGCCACTCGTTCTAAGCTTCCCCCGCGCGGCGCAGGCCGCGTACCTGAAGAAGGCCGGCCTTGCCGGCCTTTTTTCTTTCCCCCCGCCCAGCTCCGCAAGGCAAGCTTCGTCCCGGGCTTGACCCGCTGACCCGTTCCGGCGTGGGCGACTCTGGCCTAAATTTCAAGTTTAATATGTTTGCTACATCAATGCGGTGGTTCGCAGGCTGGAGCACGCATGCACCTCAACAACGGTGCGCACAATTGAAACAATTAACTAATGCTCAACATTGCTTCCGGTATGATCGTCGGCAAATTTGGCAATTACTGTTCCTGGCTCTCGACGATAAGGGGGTAGCACATGGCAAGAAAGTCACAGCGGTTCAATGGAGCCTTGAACGCTTCCATCAATGGCTTCGCCATGGCAGCAGGCGACGAGCACGATCCGCACGGCCTGCTCGCACTGCGCGAACGCGTCGAGGAGCGCATGGCCATCTTGCTGGCCGAGTCGGGCGACCAGGCCGACCTGCTGAGCGCGGCCATGCGCGCAAGCGCACTCAGCGCGGGCAAGCGCATGCGCCCGCTGCTGGTCATGCTGGTAGCGCGCGACCTCGGCTGCAGCTCGCCGGCCCTGGTCGACGTCGCCTGCGCGGTCGAACTGGTGCACGCGGCATCGCTGGTGCTCGACGACCTGCCCTGCATGGACAACGCCCAACTGCGGCGCGGCAAGCCAGCCGTCCATGTCCAGTACGGCGAGGATGTCGCCATCCTGGCGTCGGTCGCGCTGCTGAGCCGCGCCTTCGGCGTGCTGGCGAGCGCCGGCGACATTCCCCCCGTCACCCGGGCCCGCCTGGTTGCCAAGCTGGCCGAGACGGTCGGCAGCCAGGGCCTGGTGCGCGGCCAATATCAGGACTTGCACGGCGAGGACCTGCACGGCGGGGCGCGCACGCTCGACGCCATCGCCACCACCAACGAACTCAAGACCGGGGTACTGCTCGGCGTCGCCGTCGACATGGCGGCCATCATCTGCCAGGCCGACGAGCGCGTGGCGGCATCGCTGCGCGCCTTCGCGCTGGCGGCCGGCCACGCTTTCCAGATCCGCGACGACCTGCTCGACCTGCCAGGCAAGGACATTGCCCTTACCGGCGCCGAAAGCGGCAAGGACACCGGCAAGGACCTCGGCAAGGCCACCCTGCTCGCCTCCCTCGGCATCGAGGAGGCACAGCGCCGACTGGCCAGGCACCTGCAGGACGCCGAACGCCACCTGAACGATGCGCTCGGCGCCGGGGCCGCCACCAGCCGCTTTATGACGGGCTTGTTCGCACAGGGCCGCGCGCGCCTGCACTTTCCTGCCGACGGCGCCGTGCAGGTTGCCGACAACGCGCGCAGCCGCGAAGTGCTGGTGAACTGAAACTGGGGAAACATCGCATGGCGCACTTCGGGGTCGTCGCACCCGCGTTCTACAGCCATTTCAGCGCCCTGGGCGCGCTAGCCGGCGAACTGGTCGAGCGCGGCCACCGCGTCACCTTCATGCACCGGCCCGATGCGAGCGCCTACGTCAGCGATCCGCGCGCCGGCTTCCACGCAGTGGGCGCGAGCACCCATCCCCCCGGTTCACTGGCGGCCGTACTGCAGCGTGCCGCGAATCCCGGCGGTCCGCTCGGCCTGCGCCGCGTCATCCTCGACATGGCGGGCAGCACCGACATGCTGTGCCGCGAACTGCCGCGCGCCATCGACGCCCTCGGGGTCGACGCCATCATCGCCGACCAGATGGAAGCAGCCGGCGCACTGGTCGCCGAAGGGCTCGGACTGCCCTTCGTTTCGGTGGCCTGCGCACTGCCGGTGAACCGCGAACCGGGCATCCCGCTGCCCGTCATGCCATTCGACTACGCCGAGGACGAGCGTGCGCGCGCCATCTACGAAGGCAGCACCCGCGTCTACGACTGGATGATGGCGCCGCACCGGCGCAGCATCGCGGCCAATGCGCGCCGCTTCGGTTTGAAGCCGCGCGATGGCCTGCACGAATGCCTGTCGCCGCTGGCCCAGGTCAGCCAGACCGTGGCCGCCTTCGACTTCCCGCGCCGCGCGCTGCCGCCTCACTTCCACCACGTCGGTCCGCTGCGCCCCACCGGCAGGCGCGCCGGCAGCCCGGCCCGGCAGGCCATGCCCGCGATCGCGGCCGACCGTCCCTTCGTGTTCGCCTCCCTCGGCACCATGCAGGGCGGGCGCCTGGCGCTGTTCAAACGAGTTGCTCATGCCTGCCGCGCGCTCGACGTTCAGCTGCTGGTTGCCCATTGCGGTGGCCTGGATGCCCATCAAGAGCGCCTGCTGGAACAGGCCGGCGCCACCTGGGTCTGCGACTTCGCCGACCAGCAGGCGGTCCTGGCGCGCGCCGACGCGGTGGTCTCGCACGCGGGGTCGAATACGGTGATGGATGCGATCGCCGCCCGCACGCCGATCCTGGCCCTGCCGATCGCCTTCGACCAGCCGGGCACCGCGGCGCGCGTGGTCCATGCGGGCATCGGACTGAAGGCTTCCGCGCGCTTTACCGGCAGCGCGCGCCTGGCGCGGCTGCTGGGTCGCCTGCTCGCCGAGGACCACTTTGCCGCGCGCCTTGACGCGCTGGCCCGCAGCGTGGCCGGCGCCGGCGGCACGGTGCGCGCGGCCGACATCATCGAGGCGGCGCTGCGGGACGCGCGTCAGCCGCTCGCCATGGACGCCGCCTCCCTTGGATAAGCCCATGGCCTCCAATGTCGACTACGACCTGGTGCTGGCCGGCGGCGGACTCGCCAACGGCCTGCTGGCCTGGCACCTGCGCAGCCTGCGCCCGGAGCTGCGCGTCCTGCTGCTCGAGGCAGGCGAGCACATCGGCGGCAACCACACCTGGTCCTTCCACGACAGCGACCTGAGCCCGGACCAAGGGGCCTGGATCGCCCCGCTCGTCACGCGGCGCTGGCCGCGCTACGACGTCGCCTTCCCCGAGCTGGCGCGCACGCTCGAAGGCGGCTACGCCAGCATTGCCTCAAGCGATTTCGCACGCGTGATCGAGCCGGCGCTCGGCGCCGCCCTGCTCACCCGCGTGCGCATCGACGCCGTCACGCCGACCAGCGTGCGCCTGCCGGGTGGCCAGGTCATCCAGGCGCGCGCCGTGATCGACGGGCGCGGCATGCGCCCGACCGAGCGGCTCTCGCTCGGCTACCAGACCTTCCTCGGCCAGGAGCTGCGCCTGGCCGCGCCGCACGGCCTGACCCACCCGACCATCATGGACGCCACCGTCGAACAGCAGGGCGGCTACCGCTTCGTCTACCTGCTGCCTTTCGGCCCGGACCGGGTGCTGGTCGAGGACACCCATTACGTCGACAGCGCCGCCTGGCAGCCGCAGCAGCTGCGCGCCAACATCGCGGCTTATGCCGAGGCGCGTGGCTGGCAAGTGGCGGAGGTGCTGCGCGAGGAACACGGCTCGCTGCCGATCGTGCTGGCCGGCGACTTCGACGCCTTCTGGGACGACCTGGCCGGCCAGCCCAGCAGCGGCCTGCGCGCCGGCCTGTTCCATCCGACCACCGGCTATTCGCTGCCGCATGCGGTGCGCCTGGCCGAGCGCATCGCGGCCCTGCCCGACCTTGGCGCGCCGCAGCTGTTCGCGGCGATCCGCGAGGAAGCGCGGCGCGAATGGCAAGGCCAGCGCTTCTTCCGCCTGCTCAACCGGATGCTCTTCCTCGCCGGCCGCCCCGAGCAGCGCTGGCGCGTGATGCAGCGCTTCTATCGCCTGCCGGCACCCTTGATCGCGCGCTTCTATGCCGGTCGGCCGCGCCTGGCGGACAAGGCGCGGTTACTCAGCGGCAAACCGCCGGTGCCGGTGGCGCAAGCCCTGGCAGCGGCATGCAAGATCCACCCCGACCAGATCAGGAAACCAGCATGAACGAGCATAAATGCGAGCAGGCGCGCGACCGCATCGAAGGAGGAAAACAGGCCGTGGTGATCGGCGCCGGCTTCGGGGGCCTCGCGCTCGCCATCCGGCTGCAGGCCAGCGGCATGCAGGTCACGCTGCTCGAAAAACGCGACAAGCCGGGCGGCCGCGCCTATGTCTACGAGGACGAAGGTTTCGTCTTCGACGCCGGCCCGACCGTCATTACCGATCCCTCCTGCATCGAGGAGCTGTTCACGGTCGCCGGCAAGCGCATGACCGACTACGTCGAACTGATGCCGGTGACGCCCTTCTACCGCCTGTGCTGGGAAGACGGCAGCCACTTCGATTACGCCAACGACCAGGAGTCGCTCGACCGCCAGATCCACGCGCGCAATCCTGCCGACGTGGAAGGCTACCGCCGCTTCCTGGCCTATTCGAAGGCCGTGTTCGACGAGGGCTACCTGAAGCTCGGCGCCGTACCTTTCCTGTCCTTCCGCGACATGATCGCCGCCGGCCCGCAGCTGGCGCGGCTGCAGGCCTGGCGCAGCGTGTACGGCATGGTGGCGCGCTTCATCCAGGACGAGCACCTGCGCCAGGCCTTTTCCTTCCACTCGCTGCTGGTGGGCGGCAATCCCTTCGCCACCAGCTCGATCTACACGCTCATCCACGCACTGGAACGGCAATGGGGCGTATGGTTCCCGCGCGGCGGCACCGGCGCCCTGGTGCGCGCCATGGTGCGCCTGTTCCAGGACATCGGCGGGCGCATCGAGCTGAACGCCCCGGTGGCGCAGATCGAAGCGTCGGGCAATCGCGTGACCGGGGTGCGGGTGGAAGACGGCCGCCTGTTCGGCGCCGACGCGGTCGCCTCGAATGCCGACGTGGTGCACACCTATGCCAAGCTGCTCGGCCAGCACCCGCGCGGCGCGGCGCAAGGCGAAGCCCTGCGCAGGAAGCGCTTCAGCAATTCGCTGTTCGTGCTCTACTTCGGGCTCGACAAGCACCACGACCAGCTCCAGCACCACACGGTCTGCTTCGGTCCGCGCTACCGCGAGCTGATCAAGGACATCTTCCAGGGCCAGCAGCTGGCCGAGGACTTCTCGCTCTACCTGCACGCGCCCTGCGTGACCGACCCGTCCCTGGCCCCGCCCGGCTGCGGCAGCCACTACGTGCTGGCGCCTGTGCCGCACCTGGGCAATGCGCCGATCGACTGGTCGACCGAGGGTCCCCGTTACCGCGACCGGATTCTCGACTACCTCGAGCAGCGCTACATGCCGGGCCTGCGCAGCCAGCTCGTCACCAGCCGCTTCTTCACGCCGGTGGACTTCCGCGACCAGCTCAATGCCCACCTCGGCTCGGCCTTCTCGCTCGAGCCGATCCTGACCCAGAGCGCCTGGTTCCGCCCGCACAACCGCGACAGCCAGCTGGCCAACCTCTACCTGGTCGGCGCCGGCACCCACCCCGGCGCCGGCGTACCGGGCGTGATCGGCTCGGCCAAGGCGACCGCCGGGCTGATGATCGGCGAAGCCGCGCAGTCCAGCATCGTCATGCCAGCCGTGCAGGAGCTGCGGGCATGAGCGAAGCATTGATGGACCATGCCACCCGCACCATCGAGGTCGGGTCCAAGAGCTTCGCCGCCGCGGCGCGCCTGTTCGACCCGGCGACCCGGCGCAGCGTGCTGATGCTGTACGCCTGGTGCCGCCATTGCGATGACGTCGTCGATGGCCAGGAGCTCGGTTTCAATGTCGCCGCCAGCGCGCCGCATGATGCGGCCGCCAAGCTGGCCGTGCTGGCAGACCAGACCCGGCGCGCCTACCTTGGGGAGCCGATGCGAGACCCGGCCTTCGCGGCCTTCCAGGAAGTGGCGCTGCGCCACCGCATCGACCCGCGCTTCGCGCTCGACCACCTGGCCGGCTTCGCCATGGACGTGCAGGAGACGCACTACGAAACCATCGAGGATACCCTGCGCTACTGCTACCACGTGGCCGGCGTGGTCGGGCTGATGATGGCCTCGATCATGGGCGCCCATGATCCGCGCGTGCTGGACCGCGCCTGCGACCTGGGCCTCGCCTTCCAGCTGACCAACATCGCGCGCGACATCGTCGAGGATGCCCGCATGGGCCGCTGCTACCTGCCGGCGCAGTGGCTGCGCGAAGCGGGCATCCCGCCCTCTGCGCTGGCCGAACCGCGCCACCGCGCGCAACTGGCGCAAGTGGCGGCACGGCTGGTGGACCATGCTGAACCCTACTATGACTCGGCCAGCGAAGGCATCGCCGCCCTGCCCCTGCGCTCGGCCTGGGCGATCGCCAGCGCGCGCAACGTCTACCGGCAGATCGGCATCGAGGTGAAGCGGCGCGGGCCGCACGCCTGGGACGAGCGCGCCGGCACGACCAAGGCGACGAAGCTGTGGCTGCTGGCAAAGGGCGCCGGAAGCGCCATTGGCTCGCGCTTCAGTGATCCTGCGGTACGGACGCGTCCTGCGGCGCTGTGGCAGCGTCCTGGCGCCGCGGTGGACGTCCCCCGTGCTGCGCATGCAAGGCCTGCTTGAGCTTATGGACCGGCGGCGCATACAGGAAGCCGAAGGAGACCGCGCCATCCTTGCCCTCGACCGCATGGTGCATGCGGTGGGCCTGGTACAGGCGCTTGAGGTAGCCGCTGCGCGGCGTGTAGCGGAAGGGCCAGCGCTGGTGCACCAGGCCGTCGTGGGCGACGAAGTACAAGGCGCCGTAGGCGGTCATGCCGGCGCCGATCCACTGCAGCGGCCAGGCGCCTTCGGTACCGAACCAGATCAGTGCGATCGCCACGCCCGCGAACACCACCGCGTACAGGTCGTTCTTCTCGAACCACCCCGTGCGCGGTTCGTGGTGCGAGCGGTGCCAGCCCCAGCCGAAACCATGCATCACATACTTGTGCGCGACGATGGAAAACACTTCCATCAGCACGACGGTGAGCACGACGATGAGGGCGTTGAGCAGCATGGTGCGATCAGGTTCGAAAAGATATGTCGAGCCTACCACAGGCCCGGGCCCGCGCAAATGACAAACGTCCCCGCTGCGGTTCAGCGACGGTACAAGCAAACCCACCCACGATCAACGAAAGGACCTCCATGCGTCACCTGCTCCGCGCCCTGCTTTCCGCCGCACCTGCGGCCGTGCTCGCCTGTACCCTGCTGCCGGCGGCATTGCCCTCTTCCGCCGCCACCGTCGAGGTGCGGGTCACGAACGTCGCCGGCGGCAAGGGCAAGGTCAACGTCGCCGTATGCGACCGCGAGCGCTTCCTCAAGCAGTGCGCCTACAGCGCCTCGGTGCCGGCCCAGGCCGGCGAGACCGTGGTCAGCCTGAAGGACATCCCGGCCGGCACCTGGGCGGTGCTGGCCTACCAGGACGAAAACGCGAACGGCCAACTGGACCGCAATTTCATCGGCATCCCCAAGGAAAACTACGGCTTCAGCCGCGATGCCGCCAGCCGTTTCGGCCCGCCAGGCTTCGACGACGCGGCCATCGAAGTGCGGGACGGGACGACAGTCGCACCGATCCGGCTGCATTGACGGCCACCGGCTGGCGCACCGAAAGCGTGCCTGCTTGCCCTGCAGCGCTGCCTGCCGGCGCGTGGAGCGCACGATTCCGAGGCATGGCGGGCGCAGCCGAAAATAACGATAGGAATCGGTTAACTCTTCATGTATCTTTGCTATCCACGAGAGGCCGGGCAGCGTTTCCGGCCGTGTCCATAACACGAAGACGGGCCCACAAAGCCCGTATCTCCTTGCTACGGGGAAAAAAAGCACATGAATGAGTTGGTCAACACCCTTAACGAATACGTCTGGAGCACGGCGCTGATCGCGCTATGCCTGGGCGCCGGCCTGTATTTCTCGATCCGGTCCCGCTTCCTGCAGCTGCGCCACGTGCGGGAAATGAGCCGCCTGCTGATGGAAGGGAAAAGCTCCGACCAGGGTGTCTCGTCCTTCCAGGCCCTGACCATGACGCTGGCCGGACGCGTCGGCACCGGCAACATCGCCGGCGTCGCCACCGCCATCACCTTCGGCGGGCCCGGCGCGGTGTTCTGGATGTGGATGGTGGCCTTCCTCGGCGCCAGCTCGGCCTTCGTCGAGTCCACCCTCGGCCAGGTTTACAAGGAATCGATCAACAAGCAATACCGCGGCGGTCCCGCCTTCTACATCGAGAAGGGACTGGGCATGAAGTGGTACGCGGTGATCTTCGCGCTGGTGACCATTGTCGCCACCGGCCTGCTGCTGCCGGGCGTGCAGGCCAACGCGATCGCCGAGAGCCTGAAGACCGCCGCCGGCGTCGAGACCACCACCACGGGCGCGCTGCTGGCAATCGCGCTGGCCTTCATCATCTTCGGCGGCGTCAAGCGCATCGCCAGTTTCGCCGAGTTCGTGGTTCCCTTCATGGCGCTCGGCTACATCGTGGTCGCCTGCATCGTCGTCGTCCTGCACATCGGCCAGCTGCCGGAGGTGGTCTCGCTGATCTTCAGCTCGGCCTTCGGCGCCGACGCCGCCTTCGGCGCCATCCTCGGCATGGCGATCCAGTGGGGCGTCAAGCGCGGCGTGTACTCGAACGAAGCAGGCCAGGGCACCGGCCCGCATGCTTCCTCCGCCGCGGAAGTCAGCCACCCCGCCAAGCAGGGCCTGGTACAGGGTTTCTCGGTGTACGTCGACACGCTGTTCGTGTGCTCGGCCACCGCGTTCATGCTCCTCATTACCGGCCAGTACAACGTGCAGGCGCCGGACGGCTCCCCCATGTTCACCGGCATCCAGGGCGTGGCGGCCGGTCCGGGCTATGTGCAGACCGCGCTGGAGAACATCCTGCCCGGCTTCGGCGCGCTGTTCGTCGCCATCGCCCTGGTGTTCTTCGCCTTCACCACGATCGTGGCCTACTACTACATCGCCGAAACCAATATCGCCTATATCAACCGCAGCACCGGCCGTCCCTGGATGGCCTTCCTGCTCAAGCTCGGGATCATCGGCGCGACCTTCTACGGCACCATCCGCACCGCCGACGCGGCCTGGGCGCTGGGCGACCTGGGCGTGGGCCTGATGGCCTGGCTGAACATTATCGCGATCCTGTTGATGCGTAACGTGGCCTTCAAGTGCCTGCGCGACTACGAAGCCCAGAAAGCCCAGGGCAAGGACCCGGTCTTCGATCCGGTGGCGCTGGGCATCAAGAATGCCGACTACTGGGTACAGCGCGCAAGCCAGGCCCAGCAGGGCAAGGCGACCGGCGGCACGGTAGCGACCGAAACCACCGGCTAAGCCCCCGTCTCGAGCGGCCGCGCCCCGTACGCTGCGGCCGCTTGCCATTTCTGCTATACTTGCCTGCGGGTGTTCGTACCAATTCCGGTACGGCAGGATGCGCGATGGTCGGGCCGCCACGCGGCTTATTCGCGACCATATGAACAGCAGCCATTCCGCCGTCCCAGCTCCCGCAGTCCCAAGCCTCCGCGCACGGAGGACCGCATGATCCGCATCGAGCGCCCTCTCTCCCAGACTTTCAAGGAATTCACCGAATCGAGCAAGGCCGGCGGCATCATCCTGATCCTGTGCACGCTGGTCTCGCTCGGCGTCGCCAATTCGACCTTCGGCCCGGCCTACATCGGCTTCTGGCACCAGTACGTGGCGGGACTGAGCATCGAGCACTGGGTCAACGATGCCCTGATGGCCATCTTCTTCCTGCTGATCGGCCTCGAGCTCGAGCGCGAGCTGTACAACGGCGAGCTGTCCGACCTCAGGAACGCGATGCTGCCGATGCTGGCCGCCGCGGGCGGCATCGCGGTGCCGGCCCTGATCCACTTCGGCCTGAACGGCGGCACCGCCACCCAGGCCGGCGTCGGCATCCCGATGGCAACCGATATCGCCTTCGCGCTCGGCGTGCTGGCCCTGCTCGGCAGCCGGGTGCCGGCCTCGTTGAAAATCTTCCTGACGGCGCTGGCCGTGATGGACGACCTCGGGGCGATCATCGTCATCGCCCTGTTCTACACCACCGACCTGTCCTTCCTCTACCTGCTGGGCGCGCTGGCCGTGTTCGCCGGCCTGATGACGATGAACCGCGTGCTGCGTGTGATGGCGCTGCTGCCCTATTTGGTGGGCGGCGCGCTGATGTGGTTCCTGATGCTCAAGTCAGGCGTGCACGCAACCATCGCCGGCGTGCTGCTGGCCTTCGCGATTCCGTACTCGAGCAAGGAAGACGATGCCAAATCGCCCTCGCACCGACTCGAGCACATCCTGCACAAGCCGGTGACCTTCCTGATCCTGCCCATCTTCGCGCTGGCGAACACCGGCATCATCATCGGCGCCGGCTGGACCACGGAACTGCTGAGCGCGAACAGCCTGGGCATCATCCTCGGCCTGGTCGCCGGCAAGCCGGTCGGCATCTTCCTGTTCAGCTTTGCCGCGGTGTCGCTCGGCTTGTGCCGCCTGCCGCTGGACCTGGCCTGGCGCCACATCCTGGGCGCCGGCCTGCTGGGCGGAATCGGCTTCACGATGTCGATCTTCATCACCAACCTGGCTTTCGTGGGCGCCAACGAGACCATCAACGCCTCCAAGATGGCGATCCTGGTGGCCTCGCTGGTGGCGGGCGTCGCCGGCTTCGTCTGGCTGAAGCTGCTGGGCGCGCCGCTGGCCACGGATACCGACACCAACACCCTGGACTTCGAAGCGCCCGACACGGCGCGCTGATCGCGGAGCAGCCGGCCCGGCGCGTCGAACCGCGCCGGCCGCGGGGCATGACTAGCAAGCAAGTGCATGACGGACATGGCCCAGCCATGTCCACTCCCTTTCTGGACACCAAGGAGCCAATTCATGAACGACACCAAAGCAAGTCCGCGACAGCCATCCGCAGCCCATGCCGAGACCGGCCAGGGAGGCGAACTGCACCAGCGCGCCGGCGGCAGCCACCCGCCACTCACGACCAACCAGGGCGTCCCGATCGCCGACAACCAGAATTCCCTGAGACCGGCCGGTGCGCGCGGGCCGACCTTGCTGGAAGATTTCGTCTTCCGCGAAAAGATGATGCACTTCGATCACGAGCGCATCCCGGAGCGCATCGTCCACGCGCGCGGCGCCGGCGCGCATGGCTATTTCGAACTGACCCGCTCGCTGGGCGACTACACGATGGCGCGCGTGCTGAGCGAAGTCGGGGTGCGCACCCCTGTCTTCGTCCGCCTGTCCACGGTGGTGGGCGGCCGTGGTTCGATCGACACCCCGCGCGACGTGCGCGGCTTCGCGGTGAAGTTCTACACCCAGGAAGGCAACTGGGACCTGGTCGGCAACAACATCCCGGTGTTCTTCATCCAGGACGCCATGAAATTCCCGGACCTGGTGCACTCCGTGAAGATGGAGCCGGACCGGGGTTATCCGCAGGCGACCGCCGCCCACGATACCTTCTGGGATTTCATCTCGCTCACGCCCGAGTCGATGCACATGATCATGTGGGCCATGTCGGACCGCACCATCCCGCGCTCGCTGCGGATGATGGAAGGTTTTGGCGTGCACAGTTTCCGGCTGGTCAACGACAAGGGAGAATCCACCTTCGTCAAGTTCCATTGGCGTCCCAAGCTGGGAATGCAGTCCCACATCTGGGACGAAGCCGTCAAGGTCGCCGGCGCCGACCAGGATTATCACCGGCGCGACCTGTACGAAGCGATCGAGGCCGGCAAGTTCCCGGAGTGGGAGCTGGCGGTCCAGCTGTTCACCCAGGAACAGGCCGACACCTTCCCCTTCGACCACCTCGACGCAACCAAGCTGATCCCGGAAGAACTGGTGCCGCTGACCGTGGTCGGTCGCATGGTGCTCGACAGGAATCCGGATAACTTCTTCGCCGAGACCGAGCAGGTCGCCTACTGCCCCGCCAACGTCGTGCCCGGCATCGACTTCAGCAACGATCCACTGCTGCAAGGCCGCCTGTTCTCCTATCTCGACACGCAGATCCTGCGTCACAACTCACCCAACTTCCACCAGCTGCCGATCAATGCGCCGAAGTGCCCGTTCGCCAACCACCAGCGGGACGGCCACATGCAGATGCGGGTGCCCAAGGGCCGCGTCAGCTATGAACCGAGCTCGCTCGATCCGACTTCGCCGCGCGAAGACCCGGTGCGCGGTTTCCGCAGCCATGCCACGCCGGCGGACACCGGCAACAAGGGTCGGATTCGCCCCGAAAGCTTCGCCGACCATTACAGCCAGGCGCGCCAGTTCTACATCAGCCAGACCGACCTCGAGCAGGCCCACCTGGCCTCGGCCCTGGTGTTCGAGTTGTCCAAGGTCGAGCACGTCCATATTCGCGAAGCCATGGTCGGCCACCTGCGCCATATCGACGGATCGCTGGCCGAACGGGTGGCCGACGGGCTCGGCATGACCGAGCTGCCGCCGGCGCCCCCGACTGCCGCGCCGGTCCGGGAGCTGCCGCCTTCGCCCGCCCTCCAGCTGATCGGCAAGATGACCGGTTCGCCGGAAGGACGCAGCATCGGCATCCTGTTTTCGGACGGTTCCGACGCCGCCACCATCACGGCGCTGCGCGACGCTGCCGAGGCGGCGGGCGTGAAGGTCAAGCTGGTGGCGCCCAAGGTGGGCGGCGCACGCCTGAGCGACGGCAGCTGGCTGGCGGCCGACGGCCAGCTGTCCGGCACGCCGTCGGTGCTGGTCGATGCGGTGGCGCTGGTGTTGACCGAGGAAGGAACGAAGAAGCTGGCGGGCGAATCCGCGGCGATCGACTTCGTGCGCGACGCCTACGGCCACCTGAAGGCCATCGCACACGACAGCGGCGCGGCGGGGCTGCTGCAGGTCGCCGGCGTGAAGGCCGACGACGGCATCATGCCCGCATCAAGCGCCCGCGACTTCGTGGCGGCGGCCGGCAAGCGGCTGTGGACACGCGAGCCCTCGGTGCGCATGCTGCCCTGAGCCGGATGTCCGACGCTGCCAATGGCGCCCGCGCTCGGCTGCAATCCCGAGCGTGGGCGCCCGTGTAGCAGCAGTGTCCGATACCACGCAGTTTCTCCGGCGGCCTTCAGACCGCTTCGATGATCGACACCGTGCCGTGTTCGCCGTCGACCTCCACCAGCATGCCGTCGCGCAGATGCGCAAACACGTCGTCGATGCCTGCCACGCAGGGTTTGTTCAACTCGCGTGCCACCAGCGCGCCATGTTGCAGCACGCCGCCAACCTCGAGAATGATGGCGCCCGCGCTGACGAAGAGCGGCGTCCAGCCCGGATCCGTCGTGTGCGCCACCAGAATGTCGCCCGGTGCCACCTCCTTTTCATGCGCCGTACGCAGGCATTTCACGCGCCCCCGCACGATGCCGGCAGATATCCCAAACCCGCTCAGCCGGCCTGCCTGGCCCGCGCACGGAGGAGCACGCAGGATGCGGCCGCGCGAGTCGATCAGCGCCGGGAAGCGCGTGACCTGGCGTGCCAGCAGGTCGAGAAAGCTGCTGCGCTCCCGGCGGCGGTCCCGCAAGCATGCGTCTGCGCCGTGTGTGCCCGCTTCCAGGTCGGCATAGGACAGTCCGAAGATGTCGTCTGCGCGGTCCAGCCGGCCCGCTGCCGCCAGTTCGGCGCCCGTCGCCAGGGCGTGTTCGCGAATGCGCTGGCGTGCAAGCAGGTTGAAGTACTTGGGCGTGTCGCGCGTACCGGCAAACAGGCTGCTCGTCGCATACAGGCGCTTCAGCAGCAGGCGCCGTACCGGCCCAAAGCGCTGGAGCAGCTGACGGTATGCCTCTTCCCGCTGTGTTGCCAGCTGCCGGTGCGCGGCTTCGGGATCGTGTTCGGGGGCTGCCCCCGTCATGAAAGACAGCTGGCGCAGCAGCATGGCCGGATCGTCCCGGTAGCTCGGGTTAGCCAAATCCATCTCGCCGGGGCCGCGGCATCCATAGGTCTCCATGAAGCGATCCCACGCGGTCAGGAATGCATCGGGCACCTCGCGACGTCGGATGCGCTGCGCCAGCAGGCCGGGATCCTTGAAGTCGGTGGACGGCAGCATCCGTGCCAGGCGGAACATCGCGATCCCCATCTCGACCACCAGGTTGCCGCTGGTGCCCTGCGTCAGCTTCCCGACCAGCTCCTTCTCGATGACGCAGTCCTTGCGCGCGAGGCGGGCCAGGGCGCCGGATGCGCCCAAACCCGCGATCATCGCGGGCATGGCGGTATCGATGACGGACTCCACCATGAATGTGCCGAGCTGCCGTTGCAGCGCGGGCAGTGTCGTGTCGTCGCCTACCGGCTCCGCGAGGGCGGCGATAAGCTCGCGCTCGCGTGCGCGGTACCGGCGATGGGCGTATTCCGGAGCGACGAATGCCTGCAGGCTGCGCCACATCGAGCGCCTTAATTTCCACACAATGCGCGGCAGAACGCGCATCAGCGGCAGCCACGAGGGCCGGGCCGGCGAACGGTAGTGTGCGATATCGATCGTCGCCAGCGTACGGCCGAGCAATTCGTCCGTCGGTGCATTGCTCCGTGCGAGCTGCCGGGGTGTCGCCAGCCACAGGATCCGCGACAGGTTCAGGTACATGCGGCCGCCATTGATGCATAGCCATCCATCGGCGCGGTCGAGCGGAAAGTCGATGTCCCCGGCAAAATGGCGCACCAGCGAGGCGATGCTGTGCCTCAGCCAGTCCTGCCCCAGCGGCGAAAGCGGAGCGTTGGTCGTGACGCCCTTGGCCAGGGAGATGTCCATGTACAGCGTGCGGGGCGCGCCCGGCTGCGACATCATGTCGGCAGCAAGAGGTACCCAGGTGGTCACGGGACGGGCTTGCAGCAGTTGCAGGGTGCCGGAGGCGTAGGCGAATTCCACGTCGACGGGCCTGCCGAACAAGGCCTCGATACGCACGAGCGCATCCGATAGCGCATGCAGCTGCGCGGGCCGCAGGCAGGCTTCGCCGCCACGGCGTTCTGCACGTTGCCGGGTTCCGCCTTCGGGCGCCAGTACGCTGCTGGTTTTTTTGCTACCCAACATACTTCCGAGCATGCGCCCGCTGGCCTTGTCCACGATGAACTGATCGGGCACGATCCGTCCATCGACAACAGCGTCCCCCAGCCCCCAGCTGGCGCTGACCAGCGCCTCGTCATGGTCGTTCGTCAAGGGATTGATCGAGAAGCCAACCCCGGACACATCGCTATCCACCTGCTGCTGGACGATGACGGCAATGGCTGGCGCAAACACCGGCAGACCGCACGCAGCCTTGTAGGCAAACACGGGAAGATCCAGGCAGGATGCGAAACATGCACGGATAGCCTGCCCGATGTCCTGTCCCGGCACACCCAGGCAGCTGCGGTAGATGCCCGCGAACGATGCCGTATCGAGGTCTTCCTCCGGCGAGGATGAGCGCACGGCGAAGCGCGCTTCGCCATCCCGGGCTGCGTGTCTGCGCATCAGCCCGTCGAGCACGCGCGCCTGCGCAGGCGTCCAGGCGAGCGTTTCCAATGCAGCCTGCAGTTCGGCGCAATGCGCCGGCCAGTCGTCCTGCGCGGCACGGATGAGCGCATTCCAGGCCGGCATGCCGTCGAGTTGCGCGATCCATGGCGCGAAGAACCCGGTCGTCAGGACCTGCGCGGCAGGTACCTGGAATCCGGCGCAGGCCAGCAGGTGGAGGGAATACGCCTTGCCTCCGGCCACATGACGGGGGACCGGATGAGTGCCGCCGATCTGGAGCACACATGCATCCCCCGCTTCCAGTCCCGACCTTGCCCTGGCCGCTTGGCCCGCCCGCTCCATCTGCGCATCCATGCTGCCTCGCATAGCTTTGTATTTTAACAATATAGCAGGCACGGGATGGGTTGCATAGCGGCATCGCCACAGTCCCTGCCGGAGGCTTTGGCGACTGGAGGCCTGCCCATCCCTGCGGGCATCACTTCAGGCGGCAGGTCAGCGCCCAGCAGCTGTCCCAGCGGCCGATCTTGATCTCGCGGACCGCCGTGCCGAGGCGCTTGCGCAGCGCGCTGTCGGTCGGGTAGTTCTTGGGCAGCTCGTGGCGATGGCCTTCCGCGTCGACGAACTGGGCCCAGGTATTGCCCTGCAGGTCGGTGCGCGCGATCGTCGGACTCGCGCCTTCGACGTATTCGTCGTCGATCAGCACCAGGAGCGCATTGGCGCCGACACGGGCGCGCAGGCCGGCAATGAAGGCGTCCTGCTCCTCCTTCCTGAAATGCGACCACAGGAAGCCTGCGAATACCGCGGTGAATTTTCCGAGGTCGGTCGGAAGGTTCAAGGCATCGACCACGCGGTACTGCACGTTCTCCAGCCCTTCCCCGTGCTCGCGCGCCACGTTCAGCATCGCTTCGCTGATGTCGGTCGCCAGCACCGATTGCGCCGTCTCCGCGATCACGTCGGTCCAATATCCGGTGCCGCAGCCCAGCTCCAGCACGGCATGGCCGCGCATCAGCTCCGCGACCTGCTCGGCGACGTCGTCGAGGTCGTCCTGGCGGTCTTCGTCGGTCTCGTCGTGGAACTGGGCGTCGTAGTGGTCCGCAATCGCGGTGTAGAAGTCGGCGACAGCGTTCTTGCCAAGTTCGTTGCTCATGGTGTTTCCTTAATACTTTTACAGTTCGTCGCAGTTAAAGTTCGTAATTCTCGCCGCCGCGCATGGCGGACTCGACCATCTTGCGGTTGAGCGTCGGGGCGAGCAGTTCGATGAAGGTGTAGATGTAGCTGCGCAGGTAGGCGCCCTGCTTGATGGCCACCCGCGACGTGTTCATGCCGAACAGGTGGCCGACGGGAATCGCGCGCAGGTTGCGGTCGCGTTCCGGGTCGAAGGCCATGCCGGCGATGATGCCGACACCCATGCCCAGCTCGACATAGGTCTTGATGACGTCGGCGTCGATCGCTTCCAGCAGCACGTCCGGCTTCAGGTTGCGCAGGCCGAAGGCATGGTCGATCTTGCTGCGGCCGGCAAAGGCGGCGTCGTAGGTGATGACCGGGTAGCCGGCGATCTCCTCCAGCGACACCGCCTTCGAGCGCAGCAGCGGGTGCTCGAGCGGCACCACCAGCACGTGCTCCCACTGGTAGCACGGCAGCGTGATCAGCCCCTCGATGGCGGCGATCGATTCGGTGGCGATGGCAAGGTCGGCCTGGTCATTCTTCACCATGTCGGCGATCTGCCTGGGATTCCCTTGAAGCAAGGACAAGCGCACCTTCGGGAACTTCTGCATGAAGGCCTGGACCACCTTGGGCAGCATGTAGCGCGCCTGGGTGTGGGTGGTGGCGATGGTGAAGCTGCCGCTGTCGTGGGCCGCGTATTCCTTGCCGATGCGCTTGAGGCTGTCGATCTCCTGCATGATCAGCTCGACGGACTGCAGGACCAGCCGGCCGGGCTCGGTCAGCCCGCGGATGCGCTTGCCATGGCGTGTAAAAATGTCAACGCCGAGCTCTTCCTCGAGCTCGATGATCGCTTTCGACACCCCCGGCTGGGAGGTAAACAGCGCCTTGGCCGCATCGGTCAAGTTGTAATTCTGGCGCACGGCTTCGCGCACGAAGCGCAGCTGGTGAAGGTTCATTGTGGTGGTCGGTTTTCTTGTCTTGGTCTTGTTAAAGCGTCAGCAGACGACATTTTAAGATGCTTATTCAAGTTACGCATATAAGCAAATGAAATCTCCGTAGTTTGGAATATAAGCACCCATCCGTACACTTGGCCATACATTTAACGGGTGGACAATGTTTGTCGGGTCTGCCCTCACTGGACGAGACCATGTACCGCTACGACCACTACGACCATCTCATCGTGCGCGAACGCATCGCGCAGTACCGCAGCCAGGTAGAACGCCGCCTGAACGATGAGCTGACCGAAGAAGAATTCATCCCCTTGCGCCTACAGAACGGCCTGTACATGCAGCGCCACGCCTACATGCTGCGCGTGGCCGTGCCCTATGGCCTGCTGGCATCGAAGCAGATGCGCATGTTTGCTCATATTGCCCGTAAGTACGATCGTGGTTACGGCCATTTCACCACCCGTCAGAACATCCAGTACAACTGGATCGAGCTCGAGCAAACGCCGCAGATCCTGGAGGACCTGGCCTCGGTCGAGATGCACGCCATCCAGACTTCGGGCAACTGCATCCGCAACATCACCACCGACGAATTCGCCGGCGTGGCCGCCGACGAGATCATCGATCCGCGCCCGTTCGCCGAAATCCTGCGCCAGTGGAGCACCTTCCACCCCGAGTTCATCGCTCTGCCGCGCAAGTTCAAGGTCGCGATCAACGGCGCCGTCGAAGACCGCGCCGCGATCGCCATCCACGACATCGGCCTGACCCTGGTGCGTAACGACGCCGGCGAAGTCGGCTTCAAGTTCATGGCCGGCGGCGGCATGGGCCGTACCCCGATCCTGGGCTCGGTCATCCGCGAATTCCTGCCGTGGCAGCACCTGCTGACCTACACCGAAGCCGTGATGCGCGTGTACAACCAGCACGGCCGCCGCGACAACAAGTACAAGGCCCGCATCAAGATCCTGCTGAAGGCCGTCGGCGTGGAAGAATTCACCCGCCAGGTCGAAGCCGAATGGGCCGACCTGAAGGACGGTCCGGAAACCCTGACCCAGGAAGAATTCGACCGCGTCGCCCAGTGGTTCCAGCCGCCCGCCTACGCGAAGCTGGATGACATCGACCCGACTGCTGCCCACCCCGACAACCGCGCCTTCGCCAACTGGGTCAACCGCAACGTCAAGCCGCACAAGGTGCCGGGCTACGCCGCCGTGGTGCTGTCGCTCAAGAAGACCGGCGTGCCGCCGGGCGACGCGACCGCCGAGCAGATGGACTTCGTGGCCGACCTGGCCGACAAGTACAGCTTCGGCGAACTGCGCGTGACCCACGAGCAGAACCTGGTGCTGGCCGACGTCGAACAGTCGAAGCTGTTCGAGCTGTGGCAGCTGGCCAAGGCCAAGGGCCTGGCGACGCCGAACATCGGCCTGCTGACCGACATCATCTCGTGCCCGGGCGGCGACTTCTGCTCGCTGGCGAATGCCAAGTCGATCCCGATCGCGGCGGCGATTGCCGAGCGTTTCGACAACCTCGACTTCCAGCACGACATCGGCGACATCGAACTGAACATCTCGGGCTGCATCAACGCCTGCGGCCACCACCACGTGGGCGCCATCGGCATCCTCGGCGTCGACAAGGACGGCAGCGAGTGGTACCAGGTGTCGATCGGCGGCGCGCAGGGCAACCATGCAAGCATCGGCAAGATCATCGGCCCGTCCTTCTCGGCGGTGCAGATGCCGGAAGTCATCCAGCGCCTGCTCGACGTCTACGTGCGCGAGCGTTACGAAGGCGAACGTTTCGTCGACACCGTGCAGCGCCTCGGCATCGCGCCGTTCAAGGAACATGTCTATGCCACGCCGATCGCGGCGGGCGAACTGGTTGGGGAAGACCACTATGCCTAATTTCGTCCTGCACAAGCAGATCATCAAACATCGCGAAGTGGTCGAGGACGACTGGAGCGTGCTGCGCCTCGCCGAAGGCGAAACGCCCGAGGCCGTCGAGGTCCCGGAAGGCAAGTTCATCGTGCCGCTCCCCGTGTGGCAGGCGCAGCGCGAGAGCCTCTCGCAGCGCGCCGAGATCGGCGTCTGGCTGGCGCCGGACGAGCAGGCAGCCGCCATCAAGGAAGACCTGCAGCGCCTCAAGGTGGTCGCCGTCGACTTCCCGAAGTTCTCGGACGGCCGCGGCTACTCGACCGCCTTCAACCTGCGCAAGCGCCTCGGCTACAATGGCGAGCTGCGTGCCATCGGCGACGTGCTGCGCGACCAGCTGTGGCCCATGTCGCGCGTCGGCTTCGATGCCTTCGCCACCCGCCAGGACCGCAGCATCCACGACGCCCTCAAGGGCCTGACCGTGTTCTCGGAAACCTACCAGGCTTCGGTCGACCAGCCGCTGCCGCTGTTCCGCCGTGCGCCGCGTGGTACGCCGCCGGAACTGACGGACGTCGGCGCCGGCATCTAAAAAAGGAAGCACCATGAGCGACCTGCACCATCGCGTCGAAGAAACCCAGGCCATCCTGGCGCGCATTGCCCGCGACTACTCGCCCGCCGTGTTCGCGTCGAGCCTGGCCGCCGAGGACATGGTCCTGACCGACCTGATCCTGAAGGCGCAACTGCCGATCGGGATCTTCTCGCTCGAGACCGGCCGCCTGCACGCCGAAACCCTGGACATGCTGAACCGCGTGCGCGAGACCTACGGCGTCGAGATCGCCCTGTTCCGCCCGCAGCCGGAGGCGGTCGAGGCCTACGTGGCGCAGAACGGCCTGAACGCCTTCTACGACAGCGTCGAGATGCGCAAGGAGTGCTGCCGCGTGCGCAAGGTCGAGCCCCTCGGCCGCGCGCTCCAGGGCAAGCAGGCCTGGATCACCGGCCAGCGCCGCGCCCAGTCGACCACGCGTGCCGAACTGGCGGTGCAGGAGGACGACGCCGCGCACGGCATGCAGAAGTTCAATCCACTGGCCGACTGGTCCGAGGAAAACGTGTGGGACTACCTGCGCGCCAATAAAGTGCCCTACAACGCCCTGCACGACCGCGGCTACCCGTCGATCGGCTGCGAACCCTGCACCCGCGCGATCCAGCCGGGCGAGGACGTGCGCGCCGGCCGGTGGTGGTGGGAAAACCCCGAATCGAAGGAATGCGGCCTGCACCTGGTCGACGGCAAACTCATTCGCATCAAATCCGTGGCCGCGTAAGCAGGTCACACCATCAGCCAATAAGCAGGCAAAACAACATGACGACAGTTTTCGACAATCCGGCCGTCCTCACCGACGTGAATGCGCGCCACCTCGACGCCCTCGAATCCGAGGCCATCCACATCCTGCGCGAAGTGGCGGCCGAATGCAGCAACCCTGCCCTGCTATTCTCGGGCGGCAAGGATTCGGTCGTCCTGTTGCGCCTGGCCGAAAAGGCCTTCCGCCCGGGTAAGTTCCCCTTCCCGCTGGTCCACATCGACACCGGCCACAACTTCGACGAAGTGATCGCCTTCCGCGACGCCCGCGTGGCGGAACTGGGCGAGCGCCTGATCGTCGGCTCGGTCGAGGATTCGATCAAGCGCGGCACCGTGCGCCTGCGTAACCCGCAGACCGATTCGCGCAACGCCGCCCAGGCCGTGACCCTGCTGGAAACCATCGCCGAACACGCTTTCGATGCCTGCATCGGCGGCGCCCGCCGCGACGAAGAGAAGGCCCGCGCCAAGGAGCGCATCTTCTCCTTCCGCGACGAATTCGGCCAGTGGGACCCGAAGGCCCAGCGCCCGGAACTGTGGGACCTGTATAACACCCGCGTCCACCCGGGCGAGAACATGCGCGTGTTCCCGATCTCGAACTGGACGGAACTCGACGTTTGGCAGTACATCGCCCGCGAGAAGCTGGCCCTGCCGTCGATCTACTTCGCGCACGAGCGCCAGGTCATCCCGCGCAACGGCCTGCTGGTGCCGCTCACGCCACTGACCCCGGCCCGCGAGGGCGAGCAGGTCGAGACCCGTACCGTGCGCTTCCGCACCGTGGGCGACATCTCCTGCACCTGCCCGGTGGCCTCGCTGGCTAGCACCGTGGAGAACATCATCGCCGAGACGGCCGTCACCGAAGTGACCGAACGCGGCGCGACCCGGATGGACGACCAGACCTCCGAAGCCTCGATGGAAAAACGCAAGAAGCAAGGATATTTCTGATGAACGCCCTGACTGACAACCTGAACCAGCGCGGTCTGCTGCGCTTCATCACCGCCGGCTCCGTCGACGACGGCAAGAGCACCCTGATCGGCCGCCTGCTGTTCGACAGCAAGGGCATCTTCGCCGACCAGCTGGCCGCCGTCTCGCGCTCGAAGCACAAGCGCACCGTGGGCGACACCATCGACCTGTCGCTGCTGACCGACGGCCTGGAAGCCGAGCGCGAACAGGGCATCACCATCGACGTGGCCTACCGCTACTTCGCCACGCCGAGGCGCAAGTTCATCATCGCCGACACCCCGGGCCACGAGCAGTACACCCGCAACATGGTGACCGGCGCCTCGACCGCCGACGCCGTGATCATCCTGGTGGACGTCTCGAAGGTGAAGCTGCGCGAAGATGGCGGCGTGGAGCTGCTGGTGCAGACCAAGCGCCACTCGACCATCGCCAAGCTGCTGCAGATCGAGCACGTGATCGTGGCCGTCAACAAGATGGACCTGGTGAACTACGACCAGGCCGTGTACGACCGCATCGTCGCCGCCTACGGCGAGTTTGCGCAATCGCTCGGCCTGAAGGACGTGACCGCGATCCCGCTGTCGGCACTCAGCGGCGACAACGTGGTGACGAGCTCCGAGAACATGCCGTGGTACCAGGGCCCGACCCTGATCGAGCTGCTCGAAGGCCTGTCGGTCTACGACGAGTCGCACGCCGCCCCGTTCCGCTTCCCGGTGCAGCTGGTGGCGCGCCACAACGGCCACGAGGCCAAGGACTTCCGCGGCTACATGGGCCGCATCGAGTCGGGCAAGGTGTCCGTGGGCGACAAGCTGGTGGTGCAGCCCTCTGGCCAGACCGCCACGGTGAAGGAGATCGTCACCTTCGACGGCTCGCTGCGGACGGCCGTGGCCGGGCAGTCGGTCACCTTGCTGCTGAACGAATACTTGGACATCTCGCGCGGCGACCTGCTGGCAAGCAGCGAGCAGCCGGCGACCCAGCTCAAGCAGGTGGTGGCGGACGTGTGCTGGATGTCGGACGAGCCGCTGGATGCGCGCCGCAAGTACTGGATCAAGCACGGCACCCGCCAGACCGCGGCCAAGATCAAGCAGGTCGACAGCATCCTGGACGTCAACACCCAGCAACGCCATTCTGCTGAAGGCCTGAAGCTGAACGACATCGCCACCGTGCAGATCACCGTCCAGCAGCCGCTGGCGGCCGACGCCTACGCCGACAACCGCGCCACCGGCGCCTTCATCCTGATCGACGAAGTCACCCACCAGACCGTTGCGGCAGGTATGATCCGTCTGGATCAATAAACGAAGGAGAGGTATGACGGCACTGGGCAAAGTCTATCTGGTAGGAGCCGGACCCGGTGCCGCCGACCTCATCACCGTACGCGGCGCGCGCCTGCTGGGGCAGGCCGACGTCGTGCTCTACGACGCCCTCGTCACGCCCGAGATGCTGGACCTGTGCCGGCAGGCGGAGCTGATCTCCGTCGGCAAGCGCTCGGGCCAGCGCTCCACGGCGCAGACCCTCATCAACCAGCAGCTGGTCGAATGTGCCGGCAAGTTCCGCCACGTGGTGCGCCTGAAGGGCGGCGACCCGATGCTGTTCGGTCGCGCCGACGAGGAATTGCGGGCGCTGGAAGCGGCCGGCATCGAGGTGGAAGTCGTCCCCGGCATCACCACCGCGGTCGCGGCGGCGGCAGCGACCAAGCAGCCGCTCACCAAGCGCGGCGTGGCGCGCAGCGTCGCCTTCTTCACTTCCAGCACCGCGCCCGACCAGCCCGACCATCGGCATGCCGCACCACCCGCCCTGCCCGAGACCGACACCCTGGTCCAGTACATGGGCGGCCGCGAGGCGGCGGCAACCGCCGAGCGCCTGCTGGCGGAAGGGCGGCGACCGGATCTGCCTGTCGTTGTCGTGGAAAACTGCAGCCGGGCGGATGAATGCATCCTGCGCTTGACGCTGTCGGACCTGGCGCGCGGGCTCGAGCCCGGGCATGGGCCCGTGCTGGTGATGCTTGGCGAAGCGCTCGCGCGACGCGAGCACCAGCCGTCCGACTGAATCTCCTTATACCCAGGGGGTGAACTCGATCCCGTGCTGGATCGTGCCGATCACCTGCGCCTGGTTTTCCGGGCTTTCGCTGAACGACACCAGCACCTCCTCGCGCGGCGCGCGGTGGACCGACAGCGCATCGATCCAGAACTGACGTCCTTCGGCATCGCCGGCGCGGTGCAGCACGTTGTTGTACAGCAGGTCGACGAACTGGGCGTCGGTGGTCGAGCTTCCATACAGGCGGGCGAATTCCTCGCTGCCCATGAAGCCGCGCGCCGCCTGGGCGAGGCTGGCGCCCTGGTCGAGGCTGTTGATCCAGCCGCCCAGGCCCGCTTTGTCGGGCGCACGGTTCAGTGCCGCCTGATACAGGCGGTAGGCCTGGCCGGCATGCCCGTCGATGTCCAGCGCAATCGACACGTCCGCGAACTTGATGCGCTCCATGTTCACCAGCGTGTCGACGCTGCCGCCGACGCGGTCGGTGACCGTGATGCCGGCCGCGCCGCGCGCCAGCGTGAACTCGTTCCTGGCGCCCTCGTAGACGAGGGTGTCGATGCCGGCGCCGCCGTCATACTTCTGGCTTCCCAGCATGGCCCTGAACACGTCATTCCCCGTTTTTCCGCTGATCATGGGGTTGTACTCGATGCCGTTTGCAAGTGCGCCGCTCAGTTGCGCCTTGTTCTCGGCGCTTTCGCTGAAATCGGCGAGGACGCGTTCGCGCGACGCGGTGCCCGAAGCAAGCGCACCGATCCAGAAGCTGCGGCCCTCGGCGTCACCGGGGCGATGCAGGACATTCTGGTACAGGAGATCGACGAACTGGGCGTCGGTGCGCGCATCGAAGCGGCTCATGAACTCCGTGCTGCCCGTGAAGCCGCGCGCGACTTGCTCCAGGCTCGCGCCATTGTCCAGGGCGTTGATCCAATGTCCCAGGCCGTCCTTGTCCGGCGTGCGGTTCAGCGCCGCCTGGTACAGGCGATAGGCCTGACCCGCATTGCCTTCGATGTCGAGTGCGAGCGCGGTGTCGGCAAACTGGAGGCGCTCGATATTCACCAGGGTGTCGGTACCGCCGGAACCGAAGAAATCGTTCACCACGACGCCGGTGCTGCCGAGTGCGATGCCGTAGGCGCTTTTGCGCCCCCCAAAGACCATGGTGTCGATGCCTCCCAGTCCGTCGATCCGCTGGCTTCCTGCCTGGGCAGCGAACACGTCGCCGAGGTGATTGCCATACGAGGTGGCTGCCGCTCCGCCGCCAGTCTGGGTGCCGCTCCCGGAAGTTCCGGGAGCGACCGGCGCCGGCGCCGGTGCAGGTGCCGGTGCGGGTGCAGGCGTCACGACCGGGGTCGGTGTTACTGCCGGAGCCGGAGCCGTGCTTACCGTGGGCGCGGACCCCACCGGTGCCGGCTCGCGCCCGGCCAGCACACGGGCCTCGACCTGGACCGTGCCGTCGGCCTGGGTATCGATCCAGGCGGCAGCGAATCCGCCGTTGGCCAGCGCGCTCAAGACGGGGTTGGCCTGGTCTCCCTGGCGCATTTCGTTGATCCCGAATTCACGCGCGTCGATCGCGGCGCCGTCGGCACCGAAGCGCCGGCCGAAAACGCCATTGCCATCGAAATCGCCGCCCGCGCTCTGCCATGCGATGAGGAAGCCGCCGTCGGCAAGCGCGACCGTGGTTGCCTCGAAACGGCCGCCGCCGGCGTCAAGGTTCGCCTGTGTCATGTAGCCGAGGCGCTTGCCGGCGGCGTCGAAGCGCTGGAAGAAGATGTCGCTGCTCGCGAAGCCCCAAGGGGAATTCGCATAGCTGTCCCAGGTCACCACGAAGCCGCCACCGGCCAGCACGGTGACCGTCGGCTGCGGCGCCGCCGTGGCGATGCTGGCGGCCAGCCCGTCTCCGCTCACCAGGATCGGCGCACCGCCGGCCTGCGCGGCATAGACGTTGCCGTCGCCCAGTTCGCCCCAGGCGACCACATAGCCGCCGGCGCTTGCCGCGATGCTCGGGCTGAAGGCCGTGCCCAGCGTTCCGTATACCTGTTCGCTACCTTGCAGGTTGCCGTTGGCGTCGGCCGTGCGGACATGCACCTGGCCGGCGCTGCGCCAGGCGACGACAAAGGAACCGTCGCGCAATGCGGCCACGTCGGGCATGGCGGTATCCGGGCCTGCAGCCCCCACGACGACTTCGGCGCCCGGGTTGCCGTTGGCGTCGAGGACGCGGTAGGCGATGCGGCTACCGGCGCCATCCGTGCTGGTGTAGGCCACCACCGAACGACCAGCCGCCAGCGCGGCCACTACCGGCGCGCCCTCCACCGCCCCGTCGCTGGTCGAGCTGATGGCGACCACCGGGCCCTGTGCGGCACCGGCGGCGCTGCGCAGCTGTCCGACGACGCTACCGTTGGGCGCCTGCCACACCACGATGAAGGAGCCGGTCGACAGCGTCGCCAGCTCGGGGTTGCCCGACGGCGCGGCCGCACCGAGGCCGAACTCGCTGCCGAACCCGGCCAGGTCGCGCGAGCTGCCCGCTTCGACGTTGTACACCAGCGTCTCGGCGATCCCCTTACCCGGCAGCGGATTGCCGTAGCCGTCGATCTGGTAGCGGTCGTAGTAGTGCACGGTGACGGTCACGCCGCTGCCGGCAGCCGGCAGCAAGGCCGCGTCCTTGACGATCAGGCGCGCCGTGGTGTCCGTCGCCGGGTTGTAGGAAATCGAGAACAGTCCCGGCACCGACTGGGCGTCGATGACCCAGCGGCCGCCGGTCGGCAGTCCCCAGTCGATCGGGGTCAGCGTGGCGGCAATATCGCCGGTGCGCAGGGTGGTGAAAAGATAGTCGCGGTCGTCGAGGATGCCGACGGGTGCGTAATCGATGGTATCGGTGCTCATGGGCGCATGTTTCTGAAAGTAGGCCGCGCGGCGCGCGGACTGGACAGAAACATGATGCCCTACGGAAATCTGTATTTAAAGACGGAAATTAAATTCCGTGTGGCAATATGGCGGAAAACCAACGTAATATTGCCGGGTTTGCCAAGCCTGTTAGTGCTTTATCAGCAGAAAACTGGACAAGCTGGAAAGAAGTGTGCTTAGCCCATTGCGCGGATGCAGTAATCGCTCATCGCCGCCTGCACCTCCGGGTCTTCGCCGATCGCTCCTGCAAGCTGCAGGCGCAGGCCCGGATGGGCGCTGCGGATGCCCTCCGCCAGTTGCGGCAGGTCGCGCAGCAGGTGCCCGCCCTGCCCCAGGAACACCGGCACCACCGTGATGTCGTCGACGCCTTCGGCGACCAGTGCACCGACCGCCTCCGGCAGGCGCGGTTCCATCAGTTCGAGGAAGGCCAGCCTTACCTGCACGCCAGGCAGCCTGAGCTGCGATTGGTCACGCAGGCGCTCGAAAGGCGCCGCCCAGGACTGGGCGCGGGCGCCGTGTGCGAAGAGGACGAGTGCGCGTTTCATCAATGCCTTTCCACCCACATCAGGGCGCCAATGGCCAGCAACAGGAACAGCAGGCTCGGTGCGGCGGCCGTGAGGAAAGCCGGCAGCGCGGTCAGCAGGCCGAGGTTCGAGAACAGGGCATTGAGCAGCAGGAAGCCGACGCCGATCATGATGCCCACGAAAATCTTGAGGCTTACGCCGCCGCTGCGCGTGTGCAGGTAGGCGAAGGGCAGCGCCAGCGCCATCAGTACCAGGATCGACAGCGGATCGATGAGCTTCTTCCAGAATGCCACCTTGAAACGCCCGGTCTCCTGGCGGTTCTCCGCCAGGTGGCGCGTGTAGACGGCCAGTTCGTTGGCCGACATGCGCTCGGGATCGGAACGCGACACGGACAGGATCTTGGGCGTGATTTCCGAGGCCAGGTCGAGCGTGTCGAGCTTGCGGGTGGAGACGGCGGCAGTGTCCTGGCCGAAGGCGGCGGCGATCGACTGGCCCTGCGGCACCGGGGTGCCCGGCGCGGGCAGCACGCGGCTGTTGGAGAACATGGTTTCGGTGACGCCGGCCAGGCGCCAGGTATTGTTGCCGCGATAGCTGCCGCTGCTGGCGGTGATCAGGGCGCGCATGCGCATGTTGGCATCGAATTCGTACAGGCGCACGTCGACCAGCTGGCCGTCCGGGCGGATCTGGCGCACGTTGAAGAAGCGCGTGCCGGTCACCGGGCCCTTGACGCCCTCGGCATGGATGCTGTCCTTGGTCCACATCCCCGAGCGGAACTCGGCCGACATGGCCGAGCCCTTGGCCGACAGGCGCACGCGCTCGGCCAAAGGTGCGGTGCGGGGCGTGATCAGTTCGCCGAAGATGAAGGTGACCAGGACCAGCACGAGGCCGACCTTGAACAGCATCGAGGCCGCCATCCGCGTCGACATCGACGAGGCGCGCATGATGGTGAACTCGGAGCTCGAGGCGAACTGCGCCATCGTGTAGATGGTGCCGATCAGGGCCGCCACCGGCATCACCTGGTAGACGTTGCCCGGCACCAGCAGCAGTACGTACATCAACGCATGCTCGAATTCGTAGCCGCCCTTGCCCACCGAAGGCAGCTCCTGGGTCAGGTCCATGAACGAGATCAGGGCGAGGAAGGCGACCGCCACGAAGGCGACCGCCTGCAGGATGTTGACCGCGAAGTAGCGTTGCAGGATGCTCATTCGGCCTCCACCCTGGCCAGCGGCTGGGGTGCCAGGGCCTTGCGGCGGGCGCCGCGGAGCCGTTTCCAGGCATTGAGCAAGGCCAGCGGATGCCAGCGGTGGTTGACGTTCAGGCGCCAGGCGAACAGCGCCGCCACCGTGAGCGCAGCGGCCAGGTGCAAGGGCCACCAGGCCATGTCGAATTCGAGCCTGCCACGCTGGACGCTTCTCTCCATCATTTTGTTCAGGTTCAGGTAGGTGAAGAAGATCAGCAGCGCCAGGATCATGTTGGCCGAACTGCCGGCGCGTGGATTGACGAAGCCGAGCGGGATGGCCAGCAGCATCAGCACCAGGCAGATGATGGGCGGAGAGATGCGCGCCAGCAGCTCGGCGCGGGTGTACTGGTTCTCGACCTGCAGCAGCGCCGAGGTGGGCAATGCATTGGTCGGCGTGTCGGTGCCGAGTACCGGCATCCGGGTGGCGACGCGCATCTTGTAGCGGTCGAACTCCATCGACTGGAAGTCGGCCTGCCCCGGGGTGCCGGAATAGCGCCGGCCGTTGCTCAACACCAGGTATTGGCCGCCCTTGGCATCGGTCTCGATGACGCCTTCCTTGGCGACGACCACGGAGGTATTGCCGTTCTTGTCGCGCGAATTGACGAACACGTTCTGCACCACGGTGGCGCCGGTGGTGGAACGCTCGACGAAGAACACGCGGTCGGCGGAGGACGATTCGCGGAACTGCCCGGGCGCCACGCGCTTGAGGTCTTCGCGCTTCTGGAAGCGCTCCACGAATTCCGCGCGTTTCAGGGCTGCCCATGGCGCCGCCACCAGCGACAGCGCCGCGACCAGCGCGACGATCGGCAGGCCGAAAGTGAGCACCGGGCGGATCCAGCGCATCAGGGAGCTGCCGGAGGCGAACCAGACGACCATTTCGGAATCGCGGTAGCTGCGCGTGACCGCGGCCAGCACCGAGATGAAGACCGTGAGGGTCAGGATGGTGGGCAAGTAATTGAGGATGGCGAAACCGATAAGGGCCAGGACGTCGCTTGGGTCAACCTTGCCGCCGGCGGCCGTGCCCAGGACTTTGATGAGCGTCCAGGTGACCAGGATCGTGAACAGCACCGTAAAAGTGGCGCCGGCCGAGCTGGCCAATTCACGTTGCAGGGCGCGTCGAAAGATCATTCAATAATAGCTATAATTGCAGGTTAGGCACGTTGGTAAGCAAATGCGCCGCGAAAACAAACCGGAGAACCAAAAAATGGACTTTAGCATAAAAGCATTCGACACCAAGACCACCCTGGCCGCTGCGAAAGCCGGCGTAGTGGCGGTTGCCGTGTTCGAAAACAAGACGCTGTCGCAGGCTGCCAAGGCCCTGGATGCCGGCGGCGACATCACCGCGGCGGTCAAGTCCGGCGACATCAGCGGCAAGGCCGGTTCAACCCTGCTGCTGCGCGGCGTGGCCGGCGTCGCCGCGGCACGCGTGCTGCTGGTGGGCATGGGCACGGCCGAAGCCGTGACCGAAAAGAACTACAACACCGCCGTCAGCGCAGCCGTGAAGGTGTTCGCCACCCTGGGCAGCCAGGATGCCATTATCGCATTCCCGCTCGCGGATGTGAAAGACCGCGACATCAACTGGGCGGTGCGCGCACTGGTGATCGCCGCCAATGAGACCGAACACAGAACTGATACGCAAAAGAGCAAGAAGGATCCGGCGCCTGCCGGCGTGCGCAAGATCACCATTGCCGCCGATGCCGCGAACGCCGCCACCGCACTCAAGCCGGTCCTGACCCAGGCCATCGCAATCTCGAACGGCATGGCGCTGACCAAGGAGCTGGGCAACCTGTCGCCGAACGTCTGCACCCCGACCTACCTGGCCAATACCGCACGTTCGCTGGCCGACGAGTATGGCTTCGACATCGAAGTTCTGGAGCGCAAGCAGCTCGAGGCGCTGAAGATGGGCAGCTTCCTGTCGGTGGCCAAGGGCAGCGACGAAGCGCCGAAGTTCATCGTGCTCAAGCACATGGGCGGCAACAAGAAGGATGCGCCGGTGGTGCTGGTCGGCAAGGGCATCACCTTCGACACCGGCGGCATTTCGCTCAAGCCGGGGCCGAACATGGACGAGATGAAATACGACATGTGCGGTGCCGGTTCGGTGCTCGGCACCTTCCGCGCCATCGGCGAGATGGGCTTGAAGCTGAACGTGGTCGGCATCGTGGCGGCCTGCGAAAACATGCCGTCGGGCCGTGCTACCAAGCCGGGCGACATCGTGACCTCGATGAACGGCCTGACCATCGAAATCCTGAATACCGACGCCGAAGGCCGCCTGATCCTGTGCGACGCCCTCACCTACGCCGAGCGCTTCAAGCCGGCCGCTGTCGTGGACATCGCAACGCTGACCGGCGCCTGCATCGTGGCCCTGGGCCACCACACCAGCGGCCTGTTCACCCGCCACGACGACGCGCACGACGCACTGGCCGAGGAACTGCTGGACGCCGGCAAGCAGGCCGGCGACGTGGCATGGCGTTTCCCGCTGGGCGAACACTACAACGAGCAGCTGAAGTCGAACTTCGCCGACCTGGCCAACATCGGCACCCCGGGCGCAGCCTCGATCACCGCGGCCTGCTTCCTGGAGAACTTCACCCGCAAGTACACCTGGGCTCACCTGGACATCGCCGGCACTGCCTGGAAGTCGGGCGCAGCCAAGGGCGCGACCGGCCGTCCGGTGCCGCTGCTGACCACCTTCCTGATGAACCGCGTGTAATGCGCGAAAGTGCTGCGATGAAATATCCTTTCACCGCAGCTCTCAGGTGAAATATTATTTCACCGAGAAAAATAGCCCAGAAAAAAACAGCCCCGCGTGCGGGGCTGTTTCATTTTTACGCTTCAGAACACCGGGCTCTCGACCCGCTGGGATGCCGCCAGTTCCGCCGCCGGCTTGGCCGGTGCCATCAGCACCGTCAGGTTGGCCGGGTAGGACCAGCTGGCCCCCGAATATTTATCCACCGCGAATCCCATGCCGGCGCTGATGATCACATTGCCCATCAGGCTCATCGCATCGGGACGCGAGCCGAAGGCTTCCTGCGCCGTGCCCATGCCCTCTTTCTTGCAACTGACGACCAGGGGCTCGGCGCTGCGCGAGATGGTGACGCGCCCGGGGGCCACGACGAACCAGCGTCCCAGGTTGTTGGTCAGCAGGCATCCCACTCCGCCGACTTCCTGGTAGTCGAGCACGGCGTGCACTTCGACCTGCTGTTGCAGAGGCGCATCGGACACGGTGGCGCAAGCACCCAGCACGAGCGCTGCGGATAACGAGGGAAGTACGGAAAGGAAAAGCCTGCGGGAGAAACGCGACATGGAGCCCACCAGAAATGCTGTATGCCCCATTAACGGCAGGCGAAAGCATATCCTGAGGGCAGAGACGCTATTTGTCCTGGTCGGCGCACAGTGCAGTAAAGCGCGGCACCATGGCGCCATCGACGCTGACGGTCTCGAAGAAGGCAGCCCGCGGACGCACCCAGACGGCGCCGTCCTGGCCGCGGTAGACCATCACGGGAGTATGGTCTGCTTCCATCACGGCTTCGCAGACCAGCTCGTAGATGCCGCCCTTGTAATGGCGGTAGCGCCTGGCAGCCGGCAAGATCAGACCTTGCTGTCCTCGAGGGTCTTCTGCTTCTTCTTGAGGCCCTGGATGACCTTCAGCACGCCTTCCATGCCGGCGGCCTCGTCCAGCTCGCTGAAGGCGTCGAGCACTTCGTTGAGCACGCGGTTACGCACCGCCGCTTCGTCTTGCGTGACAGCAGGCTTCTGCTCGGCTTCCTTGGCGAACTTCGACGGCGCCTCGGCCGCGGCCTTGGCGCCATGCGTCAGGGCCGCCTGCCAGATTACCCAGCGGCGCTGGGTTTCATAGACGAGGTATTCCTCGGGCTTGTCTTCGCGGCGGCGGGTGATGTGGCCTTCGCGTTGGGCCCACGCTTCGAATGCAGTGCGCATTTCAGTCCTTTGTAAATCAGCGTTCGGGTTCATTTGCTATCGAAAAAACAAGGTTTCGAATAGTACCATTTTGCACCTTGCCAACATGCCCGCACGATTGAGCACGCATGGGACAACCGAACTTGTTCCTGGATTCGTAAATGGTACAACTTTAGTTGCCTTAGCGCAATTAGTATATTCCACAGAGAAACAGTGTTAAATGCCGTGGCGCTAGTTTAATTCTTTTGCGAACGTTTTTATAGTCCGCACGGGACAAATTCGCCAACTTCTTTATTAATTTATTAAGCAATTCTAGCATAGCCACTTGTACGGTACACAATGTTAGTGGCCCTTCAATAACAATTGCTGGGTGACTAGTATAAATACCACTGTCATACCATTCGCCATGATGCGGTCGGCATGGCCCCCTATCGCAACATGCGTTGCAATAGATCAAGAGCAGATGGAACCGTGAAATGATGATGGATAAGGCGGCCAGCTGTTCGCCCATCCGGCAAACGGTTATCATGCCGCCTTTGCTCCCCGCCCTGCCGCCCATGAAGATCGCCACCTGGAACGTCAATTCGCTGAAAGTCCGCCTCCAGCACCTGCTCACCTGGCTGGAAGCCAATCCGGTCGACGTCCTGTGCATCCAGGAGACCAAGCTTACCGACGACAGATTCCCGCTGGCCGACATCGAGGCCGCCGGCTACCACGCCGCTTTCACTGGCCAGAAGACCTATAACGGCGTGGCGATCCTGTCGAAGCACCCGATCGACGATATCCAGAAGAACAACCCGCACTTCGAGGACGAGCAGCAACGCATCCTCGCCGCGACCATCGCCGGCATGCGCATCGTCTGCGCCTACATGCCGAACGGGCAGGAAATCGGCAGCGACAAGTTTGCCTACAAAATGGCCTGGCTGGCCGCACTACGCGAATGGATCGCCGCCGAGATGCGCGCGCATCCGAACCTGGCCCTGCTGGGCGACTACAACATCGCGCCGGAAGAGCGCGACGTGCACGACCCGGCCGAATGGGAAAACCACATCCACTTCACGCCGCCTGAACGCGAAGCGATGCAGGAGCTGATGGGGCTGGGACTGAAAGACGCCTTCCGCCTGTTCGAGCAGTCGGAAAAACAGTACAGCTGGTGGGACTACCGCCAGATGGCCTTCCGCCGCAACCGCGGCCTGCGGATCGACCACATCCTCCTGAGCGAGACCTTGGCCAGTCGCTGCATCGCCTGCCACATCGACCGCGAGACGCGCAAGTGGGAGCAGCCGTCGGATCATGTGCCCGTGGTCGCGACCCTCGAAGACTGACACATGCCTTTGTAGGGTGGGCGGGGGACCCGCCCACCCTACTGCTCGACTGCGTCCGGCACCGGACTGACGAGCAGCCGCGCCGCCTCCGCAGCCGGCAGCGGGCGCGCAAACAGGTATCCCTGTGCGTACTGGCAGCCATAGCCGCCCAGCAGCTCGTACTGCCCTTCCGTCTCGACGCCTTCGGCCACCACTGACAGCCCCAGGCTGTTGGCCAGCGCCATCACCGCCGCCACGATGGCGCGGTCCTCCGAACTGGCTTCCAGCTCGCGCACGAAGGCGCGATCGATCTTGATCTTGCGGACCGGAAAGCGCTTCAGGTAGGCCAGGCTCGAATAGCCGGTGCCGAAATCGTCGATCGACAGGCGCATGCCCATGCCGTTGATCTGGCGGAGGATGTCGAGCGTATGGCCGCCATGCTGCATCAGCGCGGTTTCGGTAAGCTCGAATTCCACCAGCGACGGGTCGATCCCGGTCTCGCCGACGATGCGGCAGATCGAGGACACCAGCCCGTCGTGCATGAACTGGCGCGCCGACAGGTTGATCGCCAGCGGCACGGCAAGCAGCCCCTCGCGCTGCCACGCCATGTTCTGTTCACAGGCGGCGCGGATCACCCACTCGCCCACGGGGACGATCATCCCGTTCTCTTCGAGGATGGGGATGAATTCGTCCGGTCCCACCAGGAGTTTTCCATCCCGGCGCCAGCGCAGCAGTACCTCGAGCGCATGCAGGCGCCGCGTGGCGGTGTCGATGATGGGCTGGTAGTGCAGCTCGAATTCCTCGCGCGCCAGGGCCCCGCGCAGGTTTGACTCCAGCTCGAAGCGGCGGGCCGCCGCCTGGTTCATGCGCTGGTCGAAGAACTGGTAATTGTTGCGCCCTGCCGCCTTGGCGTGGTACATCGCCGCGTCGGCATGGCGCATCAGGGTTTCCACGTCGTTGCCGTCGTCGGGGCACAGGCAGATGCCGATCGACGGCGAGATGTGCAGGCTGTGGCCCTCGAACGGGAACGGGGTGGCGAGCAGGTCGATGATCTTGTCGGCTACCTTCGCGCAGTCCGGCGCGCCGTCGACATCCGACAGCAGCACCACGAATTCGTCGCCGCCCAGGCGCGCCACGGTGTCGCTGTCGCGCACGGCCGTGCACAGGCGCCGCGCCACCTCGCGCAGCAGCTGGTCGCCGGTGGCGTGGCCGAGCGAGTCGTTGATGGTCTTGAAGCGGTCGAGGTCGAGGAACATCACGGCCAGCCGACCTTTGCCATCCTTGGCATTGCGGTGTGCCGAGCGCAACGCGCACTCGAGCCGGTCGGACAACAGCGCGCGGTTCGGCAACCCGGTCAGGCTGTCGTGGTAGGCCATGTGGTGCACCCGCGCCTCGGCCTGGCGGCGCTCGGCGATTTCTTCCTGCAGCAAGGCGTTCGCCCCGGCCAGCTCGGCGGTGCGCTCGGCCACCCGGATCTCGAGCTCGTCGCGCGCGCGCCGGATCGCGTCGGCCGCCTCGCGCCGCGCGGTGACGTCGTCGATCAGCCAAACGCTGCGCCCCGTCTTCTCGGCAGCGTCGAACAGGCGGCCCGACAGGCGCGCCCAGAACAGCGTGCCGTCGCGACGCGCCATCCGGTATTCCGCCGTGTGCACCTGGCCGGCCTCGAAGCTGCGCGCGGTGTCGATGCGCGCCAGCTTCCAGCTGGCCTCGTCCGGGTACAAGGCGCGCACCGGGTTGCCATCCATGCCGCCGGCGGGGCTGCCAAACAGCTCCTCCATCTTGCTGTTGCAATGCAGGGTGACGCCGTCCTTGACCACCGCGATGCCGAGCACTGCGTTGTCGAGGATGGCGCGGTTCTCCATCAGCGCATTGCGCAGTTGGATCTCATCGAGACGCTCGCGGGTGCGATCCTCGAACATCCAGATGGTTCCCAGCTCCGGGTCTTCGGGATTGAACAGGTAGCCGTTGAGCTGGCTCCAGACGCGCGAGCCATCCTTGCGCACCAGCTCGGTCTCGGCGCGATAGGGGATGCCGCGCGCCAGCTGCGGATAGGCGAGCGCGCCGAAGTCGTGCCAGGACTGGTCGTCCGGGTAGATGATGCGGGTCGAGCGGCCCAGCGCCTCGCCGTCGCGGTAGCCGAATATCGCCGAGAAGGCCGGGTTGTAGCGCTGGATGATGCCGTTGCGGGTGTACAGGATGCCGATCGTGGCGTTCTTCATGATGGCCTGCACCTCGAACAGCGTCTGGCGCACATCGGTCACGTCCTCGGCGATCCAGATCGTGCCCGCCTCGCGCACCGCGGGGTCGACCGCGCGGCCACGCAGGCGCGCCCAGATGATCGAGCCGTCGCGCCGGCGGAACGGCTGCTCGCCCTTCTCGTACAGGCCGCCGGCAGCGAGCACCGGATAGGCTTCGGCCAACAGGGCCTGGTAATCCTCGGGCGTCGGGAAGATGTCGGCCGGATGAAGGGCGCACATGTCGGAGTAGGAATAGTCGAGCATCTCGCAGATGCGCGGGTTGCACGACTTGAACTGGCCCGGCAGCGTGAAGACGATGCCGACCGGCGCGCTTTCCAGGATGGCGTGCTGGTCGCGCAGGGCGATGCGCAGCATCTCGTGCTCGAGGTCGCCCCCATCGCCCAGCGGCTGGTCGGCAGGGGCGTTGCCGGCTGCGAGCTGGAGCTCGCGGGAGTGTCGGTCCATAGTGATTCTTGATTATCTCGGCTAACTTGCCATTTAGCAATCATAAACCACAAAGCCTTGATGTTCCAAAACTAACAGACACAAAAATGGGCCGTGTTGTTACGGCCCATCAATCATTCTTGCTTCACCTGCAGGCTTATTTCAAGCCTCCTCGAAATAATTGCCGGGAACCCGGACCCAGCCTTCCATCAGTACCCGCGCGCTGCGACTCATGATCGCTTTGGCAACACGCCATTCGCCGTTCGCCTGCACCGCTTCCGCCCCCACCCGCAGGGTACCGGACGGATGGCCGAAGCGCACTGCCGAGCGCTTGCTTTCCCCTCCTTCGCCACCGGCCGCCAGGTTGACCAGGGTGCCCGGGATGGCGGCGGCGGTGCCGATCGCCACCGCCGCCGTGCCCATCATCGCATGGTGCAGCTTGCCCATCGAGAGTGCGCGCACCAGCAGGTCGATGTCGGACGCCGCCACCTGCTTGCCGCTCGACGAGACGTAGCTTGCCGGCTTTGCCACGAAGGCCACCTTCGGGGTGTGCTGGCGCTTGGCCGCGTCCTCGATGCTGGCGATCAGGCCCATGCGTAGGGCGCCGTGGGCGCGGATGGTTTCGAACATGGCCAGGGCGCGCTGGTCGCCGTTGATGGCGTCCTGCAGTTCGGTACCGGTGTAGCCGATCGCGTCGGCATTCACGAAGATGGTCGGGATGCCGGCGTTGATCATGGTCGCTTCCAGCCGTCCGACACCGGGGACGTCCAGCTCGTCGACTACGTTCCCGGTCGGGAACATCGAATTTGCCACACCCGCGCCGGCGCCCTCCTCCTCGGCCGCCGGGTCGAGGAATTCCAGCTGCACTTCGGCGGCCGGGAAGGTCACGCCGTCGAGCTCGAAGTCGCCGGTCTCTTGCACCTCGCCGTTCGTGACCGGTACATGGGCGATGATGGTCTTGCCGATGTTGGCCTGCCAGATGCGCACCGTTGCCATGCCGTTCTGCGGCACGCGTTCCGGGTCGACCAGGCCGCTGGCGATGGCGAAGGGGCCGACCGCCGACGACAGGTTGCCGCAGTTGCCGCTCCAGTCGACGAAAGGCTTGTCGATCGAGACCTGGCCGAACAGGTAGTCGACGTCGTGGTCCGGGCGTTCGCTCCTGGCGACAATCACGGTCTTGCTGGTGCTCGAGGTAGCGCCGCCCATGCCGTCGATCTGCTTGCCGTAGGGATCGGGGCTGCCGATCACGCGCAGCAGCAGCGCATCGCGCGCCGGGCCGGGCACACGGGCGGCATCGGGGAGGTCCTCCAGGCGGAAGAACACGCCTTTGCTGGTGCCGCCACGCATGTAGGTGGCCGGGATTTTGATTTGAGGGGTATGTGCCATATGAATCCTTGTGGTGGCGACTCAACCGATTGTTGACCGCGTGGGCGGGAAACCCGCCCACCCTACGGATATCGATGTTCGTAGGGTGGGCAGGTCCCCTGCCCACGCGGTCGAATCACGTTCGCGTTTTACGCTGCGGCTTTCGGCGCCGACGACTCGAGGAAATCCTGCGCAAAACGCTGCAGCACCCCGCCCGCCTCGTAGATCGCCACTTCCTCGGCGGTATCGAGGCGGCAGGTCACCAAGACCTCGACGCGCTCGCCGTTGCGGCGGTGGATCACCAGGGTCAGGTCGGTGCGCGGGGTACGCGCGCCGATCACGTCGAAGGTCTCGGTGCCGTCGATGCCGAGTGTCAGGCGGTTCACGCCCGGCTTGAACTCGAGCGGCAGTACGCCCATGCCCACCAGGTTGGTGCGGTGGATGCGCTCGAAGCCCTCGGCCACGATCGCTTCCACGCCCGCCAGGCGCACGCCCTTGGCCGCCCAGTCGCGCGACGAGCCCTGGCCGTAGTCGGCGCCGGCGATCACGATCAGCGGCTGCTTGCGCTCCATGTAGGTCTCGATCGCTTCCCACATGCGCGACTCCAATCCTTCCGGCTCGATGCGCGCCAGCGAACCTGCTTTCACGTTGCCCATGGCGTCGCGCACCATCTCGTTCTTCAGCGTCGGGTTCGCAAACGTCGCGCGCTGCGCCGTCAGGTGGTCGCCGCGGTGGGTGGCGTAGGAATTGAAGTCCTCTTCCGGCAGGCCCATCTTCGCCAGGTACTCGCCGGCCGCCGAATCGAGCAGGATCGCGTTCGAGGGCGACAGGTGGTCGGTGGTGATGTTGTCGCCCAGGACCGCCAGCGGACGCATGCCTGCCAGCGTACGCTCGCCGGCCAGCGCGCCCTCCCAGTACGGCGGGCGGCGGATGTAGGTGCTCTGCGGGCGCCAGTCGTACAGCGGGCTGACCTTTTCGCCATCATCCGCGACACGCGCGAACATGGGGGTATAGACCTTGCGGAACTGCTCCGGCTTGACGCTGCTCGTCACCACGGCATCGATCTCTTCGTCGCTCGGCCACAAATCGGCCAGGCGGATCTCTTTGCCGGAAGCGTCCGTGCCCAGCACGTCCTTCTCGATGTCGAAACGGATGCTGCCCGCGATCGCATAGGCCACCACCAGCGGAGGCGAGGCCAGGAAGGCCTGCTTGGCGTAGGGGTGGATGCGGCCGTCGAAGTTGCGGTTGCCCGACAGGACGGCGGTCGCGTACAGGTCGCGCTCGATGATCTCCTGCTGGATGGTCGGGTCGAGCGCGCCGCTCATGCCGTTGCAGGTGGTGCAGGCGAATGCCACCACGCCGAAGCCCAGCTTCTCCAGTTCCGGCATCAGGCCGGCCTCTTCCAGGTACAGGGCGACGGCCTTGGAACCCGGTGCCAGCGAGCTCTTGACCCAGGGCTTACGGGTGAGGCCAGCACGGTTGGCGTTGCGGGCGATCAGGCCGGCCGCGATCATGTTACGCGGGTTGTTGGTGTTGGTGCAGCTGGTGATGGCGGCGATGATCACGGCGCCGTCCGGCATCAGGCCGGGCTCGTTCTCCACCACGCCTGCAATGCCGCGCGCGGCCAGCTCGGAGGTCGGCACGCGCTTGTGCGGATTCGACGGGCCGGCGATGTTGCGCACCACCGACGACAGGTCGAACGACAGCACGCGCTCGTACTGGGCGTTTTTCAGGCTGTCGGCCCACAGGCCGGCTTCCCTGGCGTAGGTCTCCACCAGGTGGACGGTCTCTTCCTCGCGACCGGTCAGGCGCAGGTACTTGATGGTCTGCTCGTCGATGTAGAACATCGCGGCGGTGGCGCCGAATTCCGGAGCCATGTTGGAGATGGTGGCGCGGTCGCCCAGGGTCAGGCTCGATGCCCCTTCGCCGTAGAACTCGAGGTAGGCGGAGACCACCTTCGACTTGCGCAGGAACTCGGTCAGCGCCAGCACGATGTCGGTGGCGGTGATGCCCGGCTGCGGCTTGCCCGTCAGCTCGACACCGACGATGTCCGGCAGGCGCATCCAGGAGGCGCGGCCCAGCATGACGCTTTCGGCTTCCAGGCCGCCCACGCCGATGGCGATCACGCCGAGCGCGTCGACCATCGGGGTGTGCGAGTCGGTACCGACCAGGGTATCCGGGTAGGCGACGCCCTGCTCCTGCTGGATCACCGGCGACATGCGCTCCAGGTTGATCTGGTGCAGGATGCCGTTGCCCGGCGGGATCACGTCGACGTTCTGGAAGGCCTTCTTGGTCCACTCGATGAAGTGGAAGCGGTCTTCGTTGCGGCGGTCTTCGATGGCGCGGTTCTTGGCGAAGGCGTCCGGGTCGAAGCCGCCGCACTCGACGGCCAGCGAGTGGTCCACGACCAGCTGGGTCGGGACCACCGGGTTGACCAGGGCAGGATCGCCACCCTGTTGGGCGATGGCGTCGCGCAGGCCGGCCAGGTCGACCAGCGCGGTCTGGCCCAGGATGTCGTGGCAGACCACGCGTGCCGGGAACCACGGGAAATCGAGGTCGCGCTTGCGCTCGATGATCTGCTTGAGCGAATCCAGCATGCTGGCCGGGTCGCAGCGGCGGACCAGGTTCTCGGCCAGCACGCGCGAGGTATATGGCAGCGTGTCGTAGGCGCCGGGCTGGATGGCGTCGACCGCGGCGCGCGTGTCGAAGTAGTCCAGGCCCGTGCCAGGGAGGGGTTTGCGGTGATTGGTGTTCATGATCCTTGATTACTTTCGATCGGCGATCGGCACGAACTGCAGGTCTTCCGGACCCACGTAGTTCGCGCTCGGGCGGATGATCTTGTTGTCGATGCGCTGCTCGATGATGTGCGCGGCCCAGCCCGAGGTGCGCGAGATCACGAACAGCGGCGTGAACATGGCGGTCGGCACGCCCATCATGTGGTACGACACGGCCGAGAACCAGTCCAGGTTCGGGAACATCTTCTTCACTTCCCACATCACCGATTCGAGGCGCTCGGCGATGTCGAACATCTTCATCGAGCCGGCTTCCTGCGACAGGGTGCGCGCCACTTCCTTGATCACCACGTTGCGCGGGTCGCTGATGGTGTACACGGGGTGGCCGAAGCCGATCACGACTTCCTTGTTCGCCACCCGGTTACGGATGTCCGCTTCGGCTTCGTCGGCGTTCTCGTAGCGCTTCTGGATTTCCAGCGCCACTTCATTCGCGCCGCCGTGCTTCGGGCCGCGCAGCGCGCCGATCGCGCCGGTGATGGCCGAGTGGATGTCCGAACCGGTGCCGGCGATCACGCGGGAGGTAAAGGTCGAGGCATTGAACTCGTGCTCCGCGTACAGGATCAGCGAGGTGTGCATCGCGCGCACCCACGACTCGCGCGGCTTTTCGCCGTGCAGCAGGTGCAGGAAGTGGCCGCCGATCGAATCGTCGTCGGTCTCGACCTCGATACGCTTGCCGCTATGGCTGAAGTGGTACCAGTACAGCAGCATCGAGCCGAAGGAAGCCATCAGGCGGTCGGCGATGTCGCGCGCGCCCGGGATGTTGTGGTCGTCCTTTTCCGGCAGCGTGCAGCCCAGCACCGAGACGCCGGTGCGCATCACGTCCATCGGGTGGGCGCCGGCCGGCAGCGCTTCCAGCGCGCTCTTTACCGCCTGCGGCAGGCCGCGCAGCGACTTCAGCTTGGCCTTGTAGCCCTTCAGTTCGGCGCTTGTGGGCAGCTTGCCGTGCACCAGCAGATAGGCGATCTCTTCGAATTCGCAGGAGTTGGCGACGTCCAGGATGTCATACCCGCGGTAGTGCAGGTCGTTGCCGGTCTTGCCGACCGAGCACAGCGCGGTATTGCCGGCGGCGACGCCGGACAGGGCCACCGATTTCTTCGGCTTGAACGTTGGGGTCTCGTTGTTCTGGTTGCTCATGCGTGAATCTCCTGTGATCGATTTATTTGGTCTTCTTCTCGGCGAACAGTGCGTCGAGCTTGGCTTCGAAACTGTGATAGTCGATGCGGTCGTACAGCTCGGCGCGGGTCTGCATCGTGTCGAGCACGTTCTTCTGGGTGCCGTCGCGGCGGATCGCGTTGTACACGTTCTCGGCCGCCTTGTTCATGGCGCGGAAGGCCGACAGCGGATACAGGGCGATGCTGACGTTGGCGCTGCGCAGCTCATCCAGCGTGAACAGCGGGGTCGCACCGAACTCGGTGATGTTGGCCAGCACCGGCACCTTGACGGCATCGGCGAACTGCTTATACATCTCGAGGCTGGTCATCGCTTCGGGGAAGATCATGTCGGCGCCGGCTTCCACGCAGGCAACGGCGCGCTCGATGGCAGCGTCCAGACCTTCGACCGCCAGCGCGTCGGTGCGCGCCATGATGACGAACTGCTCATCGGTACGGGCGTCGGCGGCTGCCTTCACGCGGTCGACCATTTCGTCCTTGCCGACGATTTCCTTGCCCGGACGGTGGCCGCAACGCTTGGCGCCGACCTGGTCCTCGATGTGGCAGGCGGCGGCGCCGGCCTTGATCAGCGAACGCACGGTACGCGCCACGTTGAAGGCCGAGGCGCCGAAGCCGGTATCGATGTCGACCAGCAGCGGCAGGTCGCACACGTCGGTGATACGGCGCACGTCGATCAGCACGTCTTCCAGGCCGGAGATGCCGAGGTCTGGCAGGCCCAGGGAACCGGCGGCGACGCCGCCGCCCGACAGGTAGATCGCGCGGTAGCCGGCACGCTTGGCCAGCAGCGCGTGGTTGGCGTTGATGGCGCCGATGACCTGCAGCGGGGATTCTTCCTGGACGGCCTTGCGGAAGGCGGCGCCGGCGGAGGTTTGGCTCATGCTTTTTACCTTTCTAATGATGCGTTACGGATGTCACCCGCTTGATTGCAAGTGGTGTGCCACCCCCGGACAGCAAGCTCCCTCTCTTTATATTCAAGCACTTGCGGGTGCCCGCGCATCGTCGAGTCTGAGCCGATGTTTCATCGATGTTTCATTATGAAACAAACGGAGGCCAAATGAAACATCACCAGCCGGCCAACGGGCAAGAAAATCTATGGCCACCCTCCTTTTTGCAAGCTGATTTTGTATGATGTAGTTGGCTTGCTCAAATCTATCCGGCGTCATGCTGGAGACTTGCTCCGCGCCACGATGAGAGTTCGCGCCTGATGGTCCTAAAAAAACCTGCGGCTTGATGAGCCGATTTTTTTGCCAGGTTATCCATCAGGCCGGTGTGCCGTTCACGTCATCCAGTATCAGCGTCGCAAAACCAAGTAGGTGGTTAGGTACAGCAAGCTCGGGAGGCCGTCACAGCGATGTGACGGCCTCTTGCATTTTGTATTCGGTATGGTGTGCGGCCATGGCCCAGGCCGTGCGGGCCAGCTTGTACGCCAGTGCGCACGCCACGACGTTGGAGTGTCGTCGCTCCAGCATGGAGCGGGCCCACTGCGCCAGGCGGTCGGTATGCCGGTCCAAACCGCGCATGTAGGATCGCGCGCATTGCACCAGCAGGCGTCGGATATTCTTGTCGCCACGTTTGCTAATGCCCAGCAGATTCGCTCTCCCACCAGTACTGTGCTGCTGGGGCACCAGGCCAAGCGAGGCGGCGAAATCGCGTCCGCAGCCATATTGCTTGCCGTCGCCCATCTCGGCCGACAAGGCGCTCGCAGTAATCGGTCCGACGCCAGGAATCGCCATCAGGCGCTGTCCAAGGTCGTCTTCCTGCAGTTGCCTGCCCAGCTCCTTTTCGAGCTCGTCGAGCTGCTCGTCGAGATACTTGATGTGGGCACGCAGTCTCTCGATCAGGCTGACCAGCCGTACTGGCAGAGCGTGCTCTGCCAGTACGGAAGGCAGGCGCCGTATGATTGCCGGGCCTTTGGGCAGGCCGATTCCAAACTCGAGCAGAAAGGCGTGGATCTGGTTGATTGCCTTGACCCGGTCGCGCATCAGCGACTCGCGCGTTCGGTGCAGGGCCGACAGGCATTGCTGGGCTTCAGTCTTGGGCGTGACAAAACGCATTGATGGCCGGCTGGCCGCTTCGCAGATCGCTTCTGCATCGATGAAGTCGTTCTTGTTGCCCTTGACGAAGGGCCGGACAAACTGAGGGGAAATGAGTTTGGCCTCGTGGCCAAGTGCCGACAGCTGCCGCGCCATCCAGTGGGCGCCGGCACAGGCTTCCATCACGATCGTGCAAGGCTGGAAGTTGGCGAGAAACGTGATCAGGTGCTTGCGGTCGAACTTCCTGCGCAACACCGCCTTGCCGTGCCGATCCTGTCCGTGCACGTGAAAGCCGTGCTTGCCGAGATCGATGCCGATGAGAGCGACGTCTTGCATGATGGCCTCCGTCCAAAAATGAAAACACCCTACAAGCTTAGTAACTTGTAGGGTGGAGGGTGACCATCTCATTA
>NZ_JPXI01000019.1 GCF_000740675.1 Massilia sp. BSC265
ATCCTGCGCGAGACCATCCTCGGCCGCGAGCTGTTCGACTTCGCCTTCAAGGAATATGCCGAGCGCTGGAAGTTCAAGCGCCCGACCCCGGCCGACTTCTTCCGCACGATGGAAGATGCCTCCGGCACCGACCTGGACTGGTTCTGGCGCGGCTGGTTCTACACCACCGATGCGGTCGACATCAGCGTCGACGGCATCCTTGAATACACCGTCAGCACCAAGGATCCGGAAATCGAGAAGGCCTGGGCGCGCGCGCGCAAGCAGGAAGAGCCGATCTCGATCACCGACCAGCGCAACAAGGGCATGGAGCGCCGCGTCGACCGCTTCCCGGAGCTGAAGGACTTCTACAACGAGAACGACGACTTCACCGTCACCAACAAGGACCGCAACAAGTACAACGAGCTGATTAACGGCCTGGAGGACTGGGAAAAGGCCCTGCTCAAGGAAGGCAAGCACCTGTACCTGGTGGACTTCTCGAACAAGGGCGGCCTGGTGATGCCGCTGATCGTGGAGATCACGACCAAGAGCGGCAAGAAATACATCGAGCGCATTCCGGCCGAGGTATGGCGCTACTCGCCCAAGAAGATCACCAAGCTGTTCGTCACCGACGAGCCGATCGTGGGCCTGGTCCAGGACCCGTACTGGGAGACCGCCGACATTGACGTGAGCAACAACGCGTGGCCGGCGAAAGCGACCCCGTCGCGCCTGGAACTGTTCAAGTCCGAGCGTGAACCGGCGAACAACCTGATGCGTGACTTCAACACCAAGCTCGCGCCTGCGAAGACGTCCGACGCGAAGAAAGCCGAGTAATGATGATGTTTCGCCTGAAGCACTCCTTCAAGGCGCTGTGCGCCGCCGCCCTGCTCGTCGTCAGCGCGGCGGCGGATGCCCACCGCTTCCACATGGGGATCACCGAGGTCGCGTTCAATCCGCGCACCGGCAGCACGGAGATCGTCCACACCTACATGGCGCACGACATCGAGGCGCTCCTGATGAACCTGTACGGGCGCCAGTTCGACCTGGGCGATCCGGAAGACCAGGTCGTGCTGCGCAAGTATGTCGAGAGCCGCTTCGTCCTCAAGGGCCAGGACAAGGCGCGCCTGCCGGTGCGCTGGGTCGGCATGACCGCCGATTCGCAGAGCGTGGTCATCTACCAGGAACTGGAGAACGCACCGCTGTCGAAGACGGCCGCGATCCACCAGGGCGTGCTGATGGACTTCCTGCCCGACCAGGTCAACACCGTCAACCTCAACAACGCGGGCGCCATCCGCTCGCTGACTTTCACCCAGGCCGCCATGGAACAAGCAACACAGCAGCCGACGCAAGAGAAACAACCGTGATGTTTCGTCCCACCCATACCAAGATTGCCTGCGCCGTCGCGGCGCTGTTCCTGCATACCCCGGCCCTCGCCGACGACTTCGTCCTGCAGCGCGTCCTCGTCGAGGGCTCGCGCACCAGCCAGATCGGCATGACCGACTCGGCCAGCTCCGGCACCGTCGGCGCGAAGGACCTCGAGAACCGCACCGTGTACCGCCCCGGCGAACTGCTCGAGGCCACGCCCGGCCTGATCGCCAGCCAGCACAGCGGCGAGGGAAAAGCCAACCAGTTCTACCTGCGCGGCTTTAACCTGGACCACGGCACCGACCTCGCCACCTGGGTGGACGGCATGCCGGTCAACCAGCGCAGCCACGCGCACGGCCAGGGCTGGACCGACCTGAACTTCCTGATCCCGGAAATCGTCACCCGCCTCGACTACCGCAAGGGCCCCTATTCGGCCACGGACGGCGACTTCGCCTCGGCCGGCAAGGCTTCGATCGCCTACGCCAACCGCCTGGTGTCGCCGCTGGCTTCCGTGACGCTCGGCCAGGACGAGTACGCGCGCACGGTGCTGGCCGCATCGCCCGAACTGGCGGGCGGGAACCTGCTGTATGCGCTGGAACTGATGAAGAACGACGGCCCGTGGACGCGCCCGGACGGCTACCGCAAGATCAATGCGGTGCTGCGCTACAGCCGCGGCTACGCCAACAACGGCTGGACCGTCACCGCCATGCACTACCGCGGCCACTGGAACGCCACCGACCAGATCCCGCTGCGCGCCGTAAGGGGTGGCCAAAGCGGCGGCCAGATCGGGCGCTTCGACGCGATCGACCTGAGCGACGGCGGCGAAGCCCAGCGCAGCAGCCTCTCGGGCAGCTGGCGCCGCACCACCCAGGACACGGCCAGCAGCCTGAGCGCCTACGCGATCCGCAACCGGCTCGACCTGTATTCGAACTTCACCTATTTTCTCAACGACCCGGTCAACGGCGACCAGTTCGCCCAGCCGGACCGCCGCGTGACCACGGGCCTGGACGGCAGCCACACCTGGCATGCGTACAAGCAGGGCGAGATCGCGTCGGACATGACCGTGGGCTTCCAGCTCCAGAACGACAACATCTTCAACGGTCTGTACGACACCCGCGCGCGCCGGCGCATCGCGACCACGCGCGAAGACCACATCGTCGAGGGCAGCGCCGCCGTCTACCTGGAAAACGCCACGATGTGGAGCAAGGCCCTGCGCACGGTGGTCGGCGTGCGCGCCAATGCCTACCGCTTCCGCGTCGACGGCGACCGGCCGGAGAACGCCGGCCGCGCCCGCGATTCCCTCGTGACGCCGTCGCTGAGCGTGGCCTACGGTCCGTGGCAGCATACCGAGCTGTACTTCAACTATGGCCACGGCTTCCACAGCAACGATGCGCGCGGCACCGTGGCCACGGTCGATCCGAAGACCCTCGATCCGGTGGACTCTACGGCGGGCCTGGTACGCTCGCGCGGCGTGGAACTGGGCCTGCGCACGGTGGCAATCCCGAAGACGGAGACCACGGTGTCGGTGTACCGCCTCGACTTCGATTCCGAGCTGACCTACATCGGCGACGCCGGCAATACCGAGGCCGGCGACCCGAGCCGGCGCTACGGCGTCGAGCTGTCGAACAGCGTGCGCGCCAACAAGTGGCTGACCTTGAACTTCGACGCGGCCTATGCGCGGGCGCGTTCGCGCGGCGGCAACCCTGCCGAAGGTGTTACACATGCGCGCATCCCGGGCGCCGTCGAAGGCGTGGCCCAGCTCGGCTTGACGGTAGACCGCGCCGGCCCCTGGTCGGGCGCCCTGCGCCTGCGCTACTTCGGGCCGCGTCCGCTGATCGAGGACGACAGCGTGCGCTCGCGCGCCAGCCTGACGCTCAACGGCCGCGTGGCTTATCGGATCGGCAAGGACATGCGCATCGAGCTGGAAGGCTTCAACCTCACCAACCGGCGCGATTCGGCGATCGACTACTACTATGCTTCGCGCTTGCCGAACGAGGCGGAAGCTGTCGACGACATCCACTTCCACCCGATCGAGCCGCGCTCCTTCCGCCTCAGCTTCACGAAGAACTGGTAAGAACCGGGCTCAGGAATTGCCCATGGTCATGTCGGCAGCATGGAAACCTGCTACGCTAACCGGATGACCATACGTGACCTACCCTACACCGATCCGTCGCAGCTGGCGGACGCCGTGCGCAGCGAGGGCTATGCCCTCCTGCGCCCTTCCGACGTCGCGCGCCTGGCCGGCTGCACCCTCGACGAGCTGCAGTCGCTGGTGCCGAGCTGGGACCGGCTCGAGCTCGACAACTACCTCAAGGACGGCGGCCGCTACCGGCGGCGGCGCCACTCCTGCTTCATCGACGACAGCGACGACGCCGGCCACGCGCTGGTGCAGGTGCCGCACCGGCCGCACTGGCAGCCGGTCGAGTACAACGCCCTGCACGGCGGCATGCACCGCCTGTTCGCGCCGGTCGAGCTCGAGACGGTGAAGAATCCGGCCTGGGGCCGCCTGCTGCGCGCGCTGGGCGACGTGTGTTCCAGCGTACGCGGGCGCCAGACCTGGTACGTCGAAGCGCACCAGTTCCGCATCGATACCGCCGACGGCATCGGCCGCCCGACGCCGGAAGGCGCGCACCGCGACGGCGTGGACTTCGTCGCCGTGATCCTGATTCATCGTACCGGCATCAAGGGCGGGGAAACGCGGGTGTTCGAAGCCGACGGGCCGGCGGGCAAGCGTTTCACGATGCTGGAACCGTGGACCCTGCTGCTGCTCGACGATGCGGCCGTCATCCATGAATCGACGCCGATCCAGCCGCTGGGCGAGCATGGACACCGCGATACGCTGGTGCTGACCTGGCGCACAGGGTCTTTCCAGGGGGCTGATGTGGCCCAGACGGACTGAACACGCAAAAAAAGCGCCCGCGAACCTTGCGGCTGGCGGGCGATAATCCAATTTTCGGAGAAAACTGGAGGAGACAGTTCCAATATACCGCCGTTTTTTGTGCAGTGCAATACCGTAGAATTACGTAGTCAAATGCGAACAGGAAGCGTTTCCAAAAAAGGCAGCCCCGGCCGTTTTGTTGCGCCGCGCAATTTTCGCCTTCTAGTAACGCAAGAACTCCTGGTTCTGCAGCTGTTCTCGCAGGCGGACCGGATCTGCTGGCTGGCCGCGTGCCGCCGCCATGGCCACAGCGGAGGGCGTCGGCGCCGTCATCAAGACCGGCCCCGGCTGGGATACGCTCCCTTGTGCCGCCTCGATGGCACGCAGCGGCGGTGCCGATGAAGCGTACTCATGCGGTCGAACGGGTGCAAGCGCCAGTCGGCCACCCGCCAGGCGTTCGACGAACTCGGCGCGCTCCTTATCCGACAGCGGACCGCGCACGAAAGGCATCAGCGGCGCCACGTTCTCCACCACCAGGCCGGAGGCCCGGACTGCCGAGGACACGAAGCGGAGCGCGTCCTTCTCCTTGCCGTTCCACTGCGACCGCGCCAGGAACTCGGGGCTGGTCAACAGTCGGCGCAGCACGGCGCGCTGGTCTCCTCGTGTCGACTCCCACACCCGGGCTACCGACCGCTGCAGGTTTGCCGACGGAGCCGTCACGAAGTGCCGCACCAGCGCCTGCATCGCAGCCCCTTCTCCACCACGCTTGCCCAAGGCCGCGCCCAGACCGGCATAGCTGCCGAGCACATGCGGTCGCACTACCCGGCCTGCGGCATCCCCTTCCCTGAAATGCTGCAGCCAGAACCCCACCAGCACTTCTTCCAGCTGGCGCGGACTCGCAATGGCACGTAGAAGCGCTTCCTCGCCGTGCGCATCAGGTCCGGACAGCGCGCGCAGGCGCTCCTCCAGGCGCGGCGGCATGGGCGGCGGCGCCAGCTGGCTGTCGACGTAAGCCTGCACGCCCATTGCGCGCACCCGCGCCAGCTCGCCTGGCGACGGGCCGTAGCCCAGGCGGTTCAACAGGTGTTGCGCCAGCCCCTCGTCGATGGGGGTGGAGACCTGCGCACGGGCGGCGCCGGCCATCGCCAGGAGGAGCAGCGCGAGTGCCGCGCGACAAAACAATACGGTAAGGACTTGCATTCCAGCTTTATATACCCACACAGGGTCCGTTGCTCCGCCGTTTGGTAAATATTTGTAAGTACGCCAGGCCATGAATCACCCCGCATGGCATTGCAACTTTGCTACACTTGACAGCTTGAACCAAAGTCCATTGACGAAGATGCCTACCCTCCGCCGCCTGCCCCAGAATCTCCCCGTCCCGCTGCTTGCCATCGCTGGCGCAACGCTCTGCTTCGCCACGGCGCTGGCCTTGCCTCAGCGCGCCACTGCCAAGGACGAGAAGCCGGCCGCCCCGACACCGGCCCTGACCGTCACCACCGGCCAGCCCGCCACGACCAAGCTGCCGCTAGGGCTGACCGCCAACGGCAGCGTCGCCGCCTGGCAGGAAGCCATCATCGGGAGCGAGTCGAACGGCCTGCGCCTGAGTGAAGTGCGCGTGAACGTCGGGGACGTCGTCAAGAAGGGCGAAACGCTGGCCGTGTTCGCCAGCGAGACCGTGCGCGCCGACGTCGAGCAGGCGCGCGCCGCGCTGCAGGAAGCCCAGGCCAATGCCAGCGCCGCCAAGGCGGACGCCGACCGCGCACGCGCCCTGCGCAACTCCGGCGCGCTGAGCGAGCAGCAGGTCACCCAGCTCCTGACGGCCGAGCGTACCGCCCAGGCCCGCGTGAGCGCCAGCAGGGCGACGCTGGCCCAGCAGGAACTGCGCCTGCGCCAGGCCACCGTCGTCGCGCCCGACAGCGGCATCATCTCGAGCCGCAGCGCCACCGTCGGCGCCGTCACCGGCCCGGGCACCGAACTGTTCCGCATGATCCGCCAGGGCCGCCTCGAATGGCGCGCCGAAGTCACCTCGAATGACCTGGGCCGCCTCAAGCCGGGCATGCGCGCCGCCGTCCGTGCCGCCAGCGGCAGCGAGATCGTGGGCAAGGTGCGCACCGTGGCGCCGACCGTCGATCCGCAGACCCGCCTGGCCCTGGTCTATGTCGACCTGCCGCCGTCCCTGTCGGCCAATGCGCCGCTGAAGGCCGGCATGTTCGCCAGCGGCCGTTTCGAACTGGGCGCCTCCAGCGCCCTCACCGTGCCGCAGCAAGCGGTTGCCGTGCGCGACGGCTTCAGCTACGTGTTCCGCCTCAACGGGGACAGCCGCGTGAGCCAGCTGAAGGTCACCACCGGCCGCCGCCTCGGCGACCGCGTCGAGATCGTGGGCGGGCTGGCGGCCGGCACGCCGATCGTCGTCAGCGGGGCCGGCTTCCTGAACGACGGCGATCTGGTGCGCAATGTACCAACCCCGGCGCCAAGCCCGGTGCCGAACCCGGCCCCGGCGGCGCCGGCGAAGACGCAGCGCCAGACCGCGGCGCGCTGAGCGGAGCGAATATGAACTTTTCCGCTTTATCGATCCGCAACCCGATCCCGGCGATCATGCTGTTCGCCCTGCTCACGCTGGCAGGGCTGCTGGCCTTCAAGGCCAGCAAGATCCAGGATTTCCCGGACATCGAATTGCCCATCGTGACCGTGGCCGCCACGCTGGAAGGCGCGGCACCGGCCCAGCTCGAGACCGAGGTGGCGCGCAAGATCGAGGATTCGGTCGCCACCCTGCAGGGCGTCAAGAACATCTATACCCGGGTGCTCGACGGCGTCGCCACCATCACCGTCGAATTCATCCTCGAGAAGGACCTGTCCGACGCGGTCAACGACGTGCGCGACGCGGTGGCGCGGGTACGTGCCGACCTGCCGCCCGAGATGCGCGAGCCGAGCGTGACCAAGGCGGCCACCGCCGGCCGCGTGGTCGCCACCTTCACCGCCGAACCGAGCAAGACGGCCGGCAGCGCCATGGACCAGCAGGAACTGAGCTGGTTCGTCGATTACGACGTGGCCAAGCGCCTGCTCAGCGTGCCCGGCCTGGGTGCGGTCAAGCGGGTCGGCGGCGTGACCCGCGAAGTGCGGGTCGAGCTGATTGACGAGCGCATGGCCGCGCTGCGGGTATCGGCGCTGGACGTCTCGCGCCAGCTGCGCAACGTGCAGAGGGAAAGCCCCGGCGGCCGCGGCGACGTCAGCGGCGCCGAGCAATCGGTGCGCACCATCGCCACCGTGAAGTCGGCCCAGGAACTGGCGCAGATGGACATCCCGCTGCCGGACGGCCGCCATGTGAAGCTCGAGCAGGTCGCCACCGTCCTTGATACCGTGGCCGAGCCGCGCGCGCTGGCCGAGCAGGATGGGCGCAGGGTGGTCGGCTTCGAGGTCTTCCGTACCCGCGGGGCGGGCGAGGTGGATGTGGCCGAAGGCGCGCGCGCGGCCATCGCCCAGCTGCAGAAGGAGCACCCGAACGTGGTGCTGCGCGAGGTGATCGACAACTCGGAGCCGGTGCAGGAGAACTTCGACGCCTCGATGGAGATGCTGTACGAAGGCGCGGTGCTGGCGGTGCTGGTGGTGTGGTGGTTCCTGCGCGACTGGCGCGCGACCTTCGTGGCCGCGGCCGCCCTGCCGCTGTCGGTGATTCCCGCCTTCCTCGGCCAGTACCTGTTCGGCTATACGCTCAACATGGTGACGCTGCTCTCGCTGGCGCTCGTCATCGGCGTGCTGGTGGACGATGCGATCGTCGAGATCGAGAACATCTCGCGTCACCTGCGCATGGGCAAGACCCCGATGCAGGCGGCGCTGGAAGCGGCCGACGAGATCGGGATGGCGGTGATCGCCACCACCTTCGCCCTGGTCGCGGTGTTCCTGCCGACCGCCTTCATGGGCGGTATTCCGGGCAAATTCTTCAAGCAGTTCGGCTGGACCGCAGTGATCGCGATCCTGGCCTCGCTGGTCGTGGCCCGCCTGCTTACCCCGATGATGGCCGCCTACATCCTCAAGCCGGCCAAGCACCACGGCGAAGAGAAAGACGGCCCGCTGATGCGGCGCTACATGACCGCCATGCAGTGGTGCCTGCGCCACCGCCTGGCGACCTCGATCGGCGCTGCCGTGTTCTTCCTCTGCTCGATCGCCCTGGTGCCGCTGCTGCCGACCGGCTTCGTGCCGCCGGCGGACCGCTCTCAGACCCTGATCACCGTGGAGTTGCCGCCCGGTTCGACTCTCTCGGAAACGCACGCCGTGGCCGAGCAGGCTCGCGTGGCGGCGATGCAGGTAGCAGGCGTGAAGAGCATCTTCAGCTCGATCGGCGGCGGCTCCAGCGGCGATGCCTTCGCCCCCGGCGCAGCGGCGGAAGCGCGCCGCGCGGTGCTGACCGTGAGCACCGTCCACCGCGACGAGCGCGACGTCGGGCTGTCGGACATCGAGCGCGCGCTGCGCGTCAAGATGTCGCAGATTCCGGGCGCGCGCTTCAATGTCGGCGCCCCCGACACCGGCACCAAGCTACAGCTGGTGCTGCGCAGCGAGAACCCGGAGCTCTTGACCACGACGGCACGCCAGGCCGAGCGCGAATTGCGCACGCTGCAGGGCATCGGCAACGTCAGTTCCAGCGCCTCGCTGGTGCGACCCGAGATCATCGTGCGCCCGGACTTCGCGCGCGCCGCCGACCTGGGCGTGACCGCAGCCGCCATCGGCGAGACGGTGCGCGTGGCCACTGCGGGCGACTACGACATCGCGCTGGCGAAGATGAACCTGGACGAGCGCCAGGTGCCGATCCGCGTCAAGTTGCCGGACGCGGTGCGCGCCGACCTCGATGCGCTGGGCCGCCTGACCGTGCCCGGCTCGCGCGGGCCGGTGCTGCTGGCGAACGTCGCGACCATCACCATGGAAAGCGGCCCGGCCCAGATCGACCGCCTGAACCGCACCCGCAACGTGACCCTGGAAGTCGAGCTGCAGGGGCGCTCGCTGGGCCAGGTCAACAAGGAGGCGCGCGCCCTGCCGGTGTTCCAGAAGCTGCCGCCGGGTGTGCAGATCGCGGAACTGGGCGACGCCCAGGAAATGAACGCGCTATTCGCCAGTTTCGGCGTGGCGATGCTGATCGGCGTGCTGTGCATCTACGGCGTGCTGGTGCTGCTGTTCAACGACTTCATGCAGCCGGTGACCATCCTGGCCGCGCTGCCGCTGTCGATCGGCGGCGCCTTCGTGGCCCTGCTGCTCACGCAGAATGCGCTGTCGATGCCGACCATGATCGGCCTGATCATGCTGATGGGGATCGTGACCAAGAACTCGATCCTGCTGGTCGACTATGCGATCCTGGCGCGCGGAGCGGGCATGAACCGCTTCGATGCCCTGGTCGACGCCTGCCACAAGCGTTCGCGCCCGATCATCATGACCACCATCGCCATGGGCGCCGGCATGCTGCCGCTGGCGCTCGGCCTGTCGGGCGACCCGAGCTTCCGTTCTCCGATGGCGATCGCCGTGATCGGCGGCCTGATCACCTCGACGCTGCTGAGCTTGCTGGTGGTGCCTGCGGTGTTCACCTATGTGGACGACTTCGAGCACTTCATGAAGCGCCAGATGGGACGCATGCGGCGCAAGCCGGTAGCGGCGCCGGTGAAGGAGCCGGCCTCGGATCCGGTGAAGTGATCCTGCCTGAGCGTGGAGTGGAAACGGCGTGCCGCACAAGCACGCCGTTTTCGTTTCACGGGTGAGAACGGGCGGACATGTCGGCCGATCGTTCGTGTATGCTCGGCGGCCATGTTCATTACCTCAGGAATCGCCGAAGGATGTCCCCCATTCGTCCGCTCGCCGCCCTTGCCGCATGCTTCGCAGTGTCGTTCCCGGCCGCGGCCGACGACAGCCAGATCCCCATGCATGCGGAGCGCTTCGTGCGCGCCTTGCAGCAGCAGCGCTTCGATGACGCCGCTGCGATGTTCAAGCCTGGGGAAATGCAGGCCCGCAAGGCAACTTCGGCGCAATTGCAGCGCATCGCGACACGCATCGGCGGTTTCCCGACCATGCGCAACGCGCTGTCGCTGCCGGACGGCGCCACGCTCAAGTTCGCGTTGCCGTCGGATGCGCGCCGTTTTCTGCAGTCGAACAGGTTTCACCAGGTCGCGTACACGACGACCGCTGTCGACGGCCAGCCGGTGTTCTACGTACTGGCCCTTGACGGCGGCGTGGCGCCGCAGCGTGTCCTGTGGGTTGAAGTCCACCTTCCGACTCCGGACGCCGCCTCCAGGCAGCGCGCCGGGCAGGCCCTGGCCGATCTTCTGCGCTGACGCGTCGACGGATTACCCATTCATAAAAAAACCCGGCCAGGCCGAGGCCCGCCGGGTTTTTCATTGATGGCTTATGCCGATCAGTCGCGATAGTAGCGATATTCCTTACGCTCGGTGGTGTTGCTGCTGCCCAGCAGCTTGGCCAGCAGGAAGCCGACGCCGGCCGCGACCAGCAGGGCGGTGCCCGGGTTGGTCTTCACGTACTCGGTGCTCTTGGTCGAGTAGGTCTGGTAGGTTTCACCCAGCTGGCCCTTGCGCTGGCCCAGGCTCTCCGAGGCGCCGCTCAGCATGCCGGTCAGGCGGTCGACGCCTGCGTGTGCGGTGCTGACCAGGCGGTCGACCAGCGGCTGTGCGCTTTGTGCGAGCTGGTCGATCTTCTCGTGCGCCTTGTCAGGCGTGATGTTCGACATGGCGGCCTTGATGCCGCCCTGGCCGCCTTGCGACTGGTCGCCGCCCGACGACATGTCCGACGACTGTGCGCTGGCGCCGCTCATGCTGCCGCTGCTGCCCGAGCTGCTGCCGCTCGAGCCCAGGGCGCTGTTGCCGCCGGTCGAGCCGCTCATGCTGCCGCTGGTGCCGGCTGCGCTCGAACCCAGCGAGCTGCTCTGGCTGCCGGTGCTGCCGGTGCTGCCCAGGTTGCCCGAGCCCTGCGAGCCGCTCTGCATGCTGCCTGCGTTGCTGGTGCCGCCGACGACACCGCTGCTGCTGCCGGTAGCCGGCTTGGCGGTGCTCGGCGAGGCGTTGGCGCTGCCGAGGCTGCTCGACGAACCGCTCTGGCTGCTGCCCGAAGCGCTGCTGCCCTGGTTCAGGCCAGAAGTCTGGCTTTTACCGATGCTCGAACCTGCACCCTCGCGGCTTGCGTCGCTGCCTTTTCCCTCGGTAGGTTTCTGATTATCCATGATGTATCCCTCGTTAAAATGTAGACCAACGCGATTAGACCGATACCCGACTATCACCACATTCTTCCTCGATTCCGCCTCAAACGGCGCGAGGGACGACGATTGACTGCGCTATCTCAACGCAGAACTTTGTTTCTTGCCGTTGCTCCATTCCCATAACTCGGGACCTAAAACCAACGCAAAAGTTCCACCGTTAGCGTAAGCGTCCTCGTCGCTGCGTGAGCGGTCGCCTGTGGCGGTCCGAAAACGCGCGCAGTATCGGACACTGCGTCGCGATACAAAAAATACAACGGCCGTGCTTCCGGGACCGTGCGCTGACTAACAGAGCTGTGCCATCCACCGGAATGACGCCCCGGCGCGGCCCTGCCGCGGCGAATCCGCTTGCCATCCACCTCAGCTGCGCTATCATATGAATGATAATCATTCTCATTTACGAGCTGAAAGGAAACGACGCATGTGCGACAAACACGCTCCGCAGGCCGCCGAGGCATCGCAACAGGGATCGCGCCGCCGGCGCGTCTGGGAACTCGGCCAGGCCAGCCACTGCCCGCTGGTCGGCGTCGCCTTGCCGCTGAACGCCTTGCGCAAGCTGGTGGAACGGGTCACGGGCGGCAGGCTGCTGCACGACGACTACGATATCCACGTCGGCGCCGTCAGCGAATGCGCCCAGCGCAACCCGGTCTCCGAAGCGCTGCAGAAGGAACTGGAGCGGCGCTACGCCGCCGACGTCGCCCGCTTCCGCTGCGCCAGGACCACGGAGGAAGTCGGCGCACTGTGGACGCAGGCGGTCGATGCCGGCAACGTGGCGGGCGCGTTCTGGGCCGCCCTCACCCACCCGCGCTGCACGCCCGGGCTGGAGCAGCAGATGTGCCGCGACATCCACATGGTGCAGCACCAGGCCGGCGCCGGCGCGCGGGCCGACATCGACAAGTACAAGGCCGTAGCAAGCGAGAATGCCCGCCTGGTGCGCGAGCTGGCCCGGGCGCAGGGCCGCTGCCATGCGCTGCAGCAGGAAAAGACCGCGCAGGCCGAACGCTACGAACGACAGCTGATGGCCGGCCGCGCCGCGCTGGTCGCGAAGGACACCGACATCCACCAACTGCGGTCCGAGCTGGCCCGACTGCAGGCAGAGGTGCCCGAGCTCGAGACGCGCAAGCGGCTTGCAAATCGCGTGGCGCAGATGGAAGAACGGGAAGCGGCATTGCGGGCCCAGGTGGCGGCATTGAAGGCCGCACGCAATGCGGCCCCGGATACGCCGGCACCGCCGGCAAGCGCCGAAACACCTGCGGATGTGCCGCACATGTCCGTGGCGGTCCCGGTCCGGCTGGTGAACCGCAGCGTGCTGTGCGTGGGCGGGCGCAGCGGCAGCGTGCCGGTCTACCGCAACGTGATCGAGCAGGTCGGCGCGCAGTTCGCCCACCACGACGGCGGGCTGGAAGACAGCGCCGGCCAGCTGGACGCCAGCCTGGCGGCGGCCGACCTGGTGATCTGCCAGACCGGCTGCATCAGCCATCACGCCTACTGGCGGGTGAAGGATTACTGCAAGCGCACGGGCAAGCGCTGCATTTTCGTGGACAACCCGAGCGTGTCGAGCCTGGTGCGTGGGCTGCAGGAAGCGGCCCTTTGAATGCGTCGCATGCGCTAGGCGCGTTCATTCAATCGTGCGGCTTTCCCAAAAGTAAATTGATAAACTTCTAATCGTTAAGTTTTACAATTGACGTTAAAAGTTTGATGGCACAGCAACTCGTATCCGATCGCATCGCCATGCTCAGGTATCTCATGATCGTCGGCGTGGTCGTCCTGCATACCCCGCCTTATGTGCCCATCATCGAGACCGGCCCGGAGACCTTCGACTTCATCAAGGCTTTCTTCCAGCACGCCGCATTTCGCGCCACCGTGCCGGTGCTGGCGGGCATGTCCGGCTACCTGCTGTTTCGCTCCGGACTGGACCAGGATTGGACACGGTTGTTCAGGAAGAAGATGCGTACGATTGCCCTGCCCTTCCTCGTGTTCAACCTGCTCGTGCTGGCCGGGGCCTTCCTGGCCCAGCACCTGCTGGGTCTTCGCATGAGTTATCAGCTCTTGCCCTTCGATGCGCCGACCTGGCTCGATGCGGCCTTCGGCATGTCTGCATCGCCGATCAACTATCCGCTGAATTTCCTGCGCGACCTGATGGTCCTGATGGCACTCGCGCCCCTGCTGGGCTTCATCCTGCGCAGCCGGCCATGGATGGGATTCGCGGCAGTGCTCCTCATTTTCTTCAACAACCTCGATGGCGCGCTGGTCCTGCGCGACGTCATGCCGGTCATGTTCTACGTCGGCGGGCTGGCGGCGACGCGCAACTGGAACCTGCTGGCCCTGGACCGCTACGCCCTTCCCTGCCTGGGACTACTCGTCGTCCTGTGCATGTGCGTGGTTCACTTCCGGATCGGTAACACCACCTATTTCCGCTTCATCGCCCCCGTCCTCATCTGGTCCGCGGCTGCGCTGCTGCACGATACGCGGCCCGGGCGCTGGATGCAGTCCCAGAGCAAGGCCAGCTTCCTCATCTTCCTGGCCCATGCGCCCCTGCTGCTGGTGTCGTCGGTGGCCTACCAGACGCTCGCTGACGGCCTGCCTTACCCGCTCTACTGGTTCGCGATACCGGTAGCGATCGTCGCCATCCTGAGCCTGCTCCACCGCACGTTCATGCGCCTCTGCCCGCGCGCGTTCGCAGCGCTGATCGGGGCGAAGCCGCCGGATGTGGGCGCCACGGGGGCGTCGCCGGGCGTTCCCGCACGCGTCTCGCCCTGATCGGGGTATACAGACCAGACCCAAATGCAAAAAGGGCCACCCTGTGGGGTGGCCCTTTTCATTATCCTGGTGCCGCTGACCGGAATCGAACTGGTGACCTTCGCATTACGAATGCGCTGCTCTACCGACTGAGCTACAGCGGCTCTACGCGGGCAATCCCGACGAAGAGCCGTATTCTAGCAAACAACTCCGGAAACTTGCTAGTCCGGCTCGGCAATTTCAAGCGAACATTAGCAAAAAATTACTCCGCGTGATAACGGGTGACCAGTTCGACCTCGCTCTTCGACCCGAGGAACACCGGGACGCGCTGGTGCAGCTTGGTCGGCTGGATATCCATGATGCGCTGCGTGCCGTCGGTGGCGGCGCCGCCGGCTTGCTCGACGATCATGGCCATCGGGTTGGCTTCGTACATCAGGCGCAGCTTGCCCGGCGAAGACGGATCGCGCATGTCGGCCGGATACATGAAGATGCCGCCGCGGTTCAGGATGCGGTGCACGTCGGCCACCATCGAGGCGATCCAGCGCATGTTGAAGTCCTTGCCGCGCGGGCCGGTGGCGCCAAGCAGCATCTCGTCCACGTAGCGCTGCACCGGCGCATGCCAGTGGCGCTTGTTCGACATGTTGATCGCAAACTCCTTGGTGGCTTCCGGGATCTGGATGTCGCTCTGGGTCAGCACCCAGGAACCCATTTCACGGTCGAGAGTGAAGCACTGCACGCCGTTGCCGGTGGTGAGTACGAGCATGGTCTGGGGCCCGTAGACGGCGTAGCCGGCCGCCACCTGCTGGGTGCCCGGCTGCAGGAAGTCCTGCTCGGTCGGTTCCGTCATGCCTTCCGGCGCCTTCAGCACCGAGAAGATGGTGCCGATCGAGACGTTGACGTCGATGTTCGAGGAGCCGTCGAGCGGGTCGAACAGCAGCAGGAATTCGCCCTTCGGGTAGCGGCTCGGGATCTTGCGGATGGTTTCCATTTCTTCGGACGCCATCGCCGCCAGGTGGCCGCCCCACTCGTTCGCCTCCAGCAGGATCTCGTTCGAGATCACGTCGAGCTTCTTCTGCACTTCGCCCTGGATGTTCTCGGTCTCGGCGCTGCCCAGCACTTCGCCGAGGGCGCCCTTGCTGACCGAGTAGCTGATGCGCTTGCACGCGCGCGCCACGACCTCGATCAGGAGGCGCAGCTCGGCGTTGATGGTCTGGTGGAGACGTTGTTCCTCGACCAGGTACTGCGTCAGACTTACGCGTTTCATGAACTTCCTTTGGTTTGGTTTGGATTCGGTTCTTGTTTTTGTAGGGTGGGCGGGTCTCCCGCCCACGCGGTCAAGCCACGGTGGTGGGATTGCACGTGCGGCTCTTCATGCATTAACGGTCACCGCGTGGGCATTTGTAATTCCGGGCATTGCCCGAAATTACCCTGCCCACCCTACGAACATCAATTGGCAAGTGCTTTCGTGACGATCTCGCGCACGTCGTTCGAGAGCCGCTGCTGCCCCGCCACCTGCTGCAGCGCGGTCTTCATGTGCTGCTGCAGTTCCGGCGTGTAGCGGCGCCAGCGGTCCATGGCGCGGGCCAGGCGCGCGGCGACCTGCGGATTGAGCGCGTCGAGCAGCACGACGTGCTCGGCCCAGAACAGGTAGCCGCTGCCGTTCGGGGCATGGAATTCGACCGGATTGTTCATGCAGTAGGTCGCGACCAGGCTGCGCGCGCGGTTCGGGTTGCGCAGGTTGAAGGCCGGGTGGCGCATCAGCTCGCGGACTTTGGCGATGTCGGTGGTCGGCGCCGAGGCCTGCATCGCGAACCACTTGTCGACCACCAGCGCCTCGCCCTGGAATTCGTCGTAGAAGCGCGCCAGCTCGGCCTCGGCTTCCGGCGCCCGGGCATGGATCAGGGCATTCAGGGCACCGGCGCGGTCGGTCATGTTGTCGGCCTCGCGGCACTGGCGCAGTGCCAGCGCGACGGTCTCTTCGTCCGGTGCCGCGTTCAGGTAGGACAGCGCCAGGTTCTTGAGGGCGCGCTTGCCGGCGGACGCGGCATCCGGGCTGTAGGGGCCGGAGGTCTGGTTGGCTTCGTACTGGGCCAGCAGCTCGCCGCGCAGGCGCGCCCCGATATTGGCGCGCATGAACTGGCGCGCCATGTGCACGGCCAGCGGATCGACGCTGTCGAGCTGTTCGGCGATCATGGTTTCGGTCGGCAGCAGCAGGGCCTGTTCGCGGAAGGCCGGGTCGAGCGACTCGTCCGTCAGAATCTTGCGCATCGCCTCGATGAAGGTGTCGTCCAGGCTCAGGCGGGTGGAAACCGGCGCTTCGCCGGTGAGCTTGAGCAGGCGCCCCATCGCCAGGCGCTGCCCAGCTTCCCAGCGGTTGACCGGGTCGCTGTCGTAGCGGAACAGGTGCAGCAGCTCGGTGTCGCTGTAGCCGTGCTGCAGGACGACCGGCGCCGAGAAGTCGCGCAGGACCGAGGGCACCGGCTGTTCCTTCACGTTCGAGAAGACGAAGGTCTGCTGGCTTTCCGTCAGCTCGAGCACGGTGGTGGTGCCGCGTTCTTCACCATCGACGCTAAGGGGCATGTCCTTGCCCTCCCGGTCGAGCAGGCCGATCGCCACCGGGATGTGAAAAGGCTTCTTCTGCGGCTGGCCCGGCGTCGGCGGGCAGCTCTGGTGGAAGGTAATGCCATAGGTCTGGGCGCCCTCGTCGTAGCGCGCCTCGAAGCGCAGCACCGGGGTGCCGGCCTGGTCGTACCAGCGCTCGAACTGGGTCAGGTCGCGGCCGTTGGCGTCGGCCATCGCCAGGCGGAAGTCGTCGCAGGTGACGGCCTGGCCGTCATGGCGCTGGAAGTACAGGTCCATGCCCTTGCGGAAGCCGTCGCGGCCCAGCAGGGTCTGGTACATGCGCACCACTTCCGCGCCCTTCTCGTACACCGTGACGGTATAAAAATTGTTGATCTCGACGAAGGAGTCGGGACGCACCGGGTGCGCCATCGGGCCGGCGTCTTCCGGAAACTGGGCCTGGCGCAGGGTGCGCACCTGGTCGATGCGGGTGACGGCGCGGCCGCTCTCGGTGCCGATCATGTCGGCGGTGAATTCCTGGTCGCGGAAGACGGTCAAGCCCTCCTTGAGCGACAGCTGGAACCAATCGCGGCAGGTGACGCGGTTGCCGGTCCAGTTGTGGAAGTACTCGTGCGCCACCACCGCCTCGATGCCCTGGAAGTCGATGTCGGTCGCCACGCGCGGGTTGGCCAGCACGAACTTGGTGTTGAAGATGTTCAGGCCCTTGTTCTCCATCGCACCCATGTTGAAGTCGCTGGTGGCGACGATCATGAAGCGGTCGAGGTCGAGCTCGAGGCCGTAGCGCTCCTCGTCCCAGCGGATGCTGTGCTTGAGGGACTGCATCGCGTAGTCGGTCTTGTCGAGGTTGCCTTCTTCCACCCATACCTGCAGCAGGGCGTCACGGCCATCGGCGAGGCGGAAGGTTTCTTCCTGGCAGACCAGGCGCGCCGCGACCAGCGCGAACAGGTAGGAGGGCTTCTTGAACGGGTCTTCCCACTTGGCGTAGTGGCGGCCGTCGCCGAGTTCGCCCTCTTCCAGCAGGTTGCCGTTGGACAGCAGCACCGGGTAGCGTTCCTTGTCGGCCCGCAGCATGACGGTGTACTTGGCCATCACGTCCGGGCGGTCCGGGAAGTAGGTGATGCGGCGGAAGCCCTCGGCCTCGCACTGGGTGAAGAAGTTGCCGTTCGAGGTGTACAGGCCGCTCAGCGTGGTGTTCTGCTCGGGTATGCAAACGGTCTCGATCTCGAGGATGGCTTCCTCGGGCGCGTTCGGGATGGTGAGCATGGTGCCGTTGATCGCGTAGTCGCGGTCTTCCAGCAGGCGGCCGTTCAGGCGCAGCGCCACCAGTTCGATGTCTTCCCCGTAGAGCTCGATCTCGCGCTGGGCGCTGCCGGGGTTGCGGCGCACCGTCATCCGATTGGCGACAACGGTACGGGCAGGGTCGAGGTCGAAGCCAAGCTCAACAGTTTCCACCAGGTAGCTCGGCGGGGTATAGTCACTCCGGTAAATCGTCTGGGGCGTATCGGTGCGCATAGGAAGTCCGCAAAAGGCAGGTTGTGGGCAATGCTGAAGTGCTTATTTTACCAACAAGATTTCCTCACACCCGCTACGTTTCCCGTGTATCAGAATGTGGATGCAGTAACCGTGTGTAAATAATTTTCGGGAGTTGCTGAACAGAAGGTAATCTAGAGGATCGGAAAAGTCCGTATTCACGAGGGAGAAAGCAATGAAACGCCTGATGATCGCCGCCGGAGCGGCGTTCACGATGCTGCTGACCGGGTGCGCCACCACGATCCGCAGCGATGTCACCACCTTCCACCAGTGGCCGGCGCAGATCGAGGACAAGAGCTATGTGTTCGAAGCGCCGCCGGCAGCAGACGACACGCTGGAATACCGCGCCTACCAGGACCTGGTGCGTGGCCAGCTGGCGCGCCTGGGCTTCCGTGACGCCGTGGGCGGCAAGCCGGCCCTGACGGTATCGATGCGCTTCAGCACCACGGAAGTGCCGGTGCGCGTCATCGAGCCGATTACGCCGTTCTACCACCCGTTCGCCCATCCGTTCTACCGCCCGTACTACCATCCGGCGCGGCGCTTCGGCTACCGCGGCCTGCACCGTCCGTACTGGGGCGGCTTCTACAGCAGCCCGTTCTATGATCCGTTCTGGAGCCCGGCCTACCAGGTCTCGGTCGAGAACCGCTACCGCCGCGAGCTGCAGGTCGGGATCAAGTCGGCTGCCGATGGCAAGCGCTTGTTCGATGTCACCGTGCACAACACCAGCCGCCAGCTGTCGACGCCGGCGCTGATGCCGGCCCTGGTGCAGAGCGCCTTCGAAGGCTTTCCGGGGCCCTCGGGCGTGGCGCGACGGGTCGAGCTGAAGCAGCAGAACGGCTGAGTTTGGGCGCAATGAGGCCGCAATGAAGAACGGGGCCGTCGGCTCAATGCCTGTCAGTTAGGAAGGACTGTAGAGTGGGCGGGGTCATTTCGGGCAATGCCCGGAATGACCCCGCCCACCCTACGAAACCTGCCACATTAACTGAAGTATGCCTCCGAGCCGAACGTGATCGCCACGATCAGCACCAGCGCGAACGCCAGCACGATCAGGAGCCGCCCGAACTTCGGCGCCCCGCCGTCTTCCTTGTCGGTGTCCCTCATGGCAGCAACACCGTCGACCCGGTGGTGCGGCGCCCTTCCAGCGCCCGGTGCGCCTCGGCCGCGTCCGCCAGCTTGAAGCGCTGGTTGACCTCGATCTTCACCTTCCCGCTTTCCACCATCCCGAACAGGTCCGCCGCCATCGCCTCGAGCTCCGGGCGCGTCGCGGCATAGGCGAACAGCGTCGGCCGCGTGATGTACAGCGAGCCGCGCGAGGCCAGCTCGCTCAACGCGAAGGGCGGCACCGCACCCGAGGCATTGCCGAAGCTGACCATCAGGCCGCGCGGCTGCAGGCAGTCGAGCGATCGGAGGAAGGTGTCCTTGCCGACCGAGTCGTACACCACGGGCACTTTGGCGCCGTCGGTAATCTCCAGCACGCGCTGCACCACGTCCTCGGTGTTGTAGTTGATGACGTGGGCCGCGCCGTGGGAGCGCGCCAGTTCCGCCTTTTCCTCGGAGCCCACGGTGCCGATCAGGTTCACGCCGAGCGCCTTCGCCCACTGGCAAGCGATCAGCCCGACGCCGCCCGCCGCCGCGTGGAACAGGATGGTCTGCCCCGGCTGCAGCTGGTAGGTCTGGCGGAACAGGTACTGCACCGTCAGACCCTGCAGCATCATGGCGGCCCCCAGCTCGAACGGGATCGCATCGGGCAGGCGCACCAGGTGACTGGCCGGCATGACGCGCGCCTCGCTGTAGGCGCCTGCCGGGCCGCCGGCATAGGCGACGCGGTCGCCCGGCGCCACGTGCGTGACGCCCTCGCCCACCGCCTCGACCACGCCGGCGCCTTCCTGGCCCAGCCCGGACGGCAGCGCCATCTTGTACAGGCCGGTGCGGTAGTACGTATCGATGTAGTTCAGGCCGATCGCGTGGTGGCGTACGCGCGCCTCGCCCGGTCCCGGTTCGCCGACCTCGACATCCACGTAGTCGAGCACTTCAGGGCCGCCGGTGGCGGCGATACGGATTGCCTTGACCATCATGGCGCCTCCCTTCAGCCCTGCGCGCCTGCCTGCGACAGCTGCGACAGCACCAGCCGCGCGGTCGAGACATTGGTGGCGCAGGCAATGTTATGCACGTCGCAGGCGCGGACCAGTGCGTTGATGTCGGGTTCGTGCGGTTGCGGCGTCATCGGGTCGCGCAGGAAGATCACGCAGTCGATCTCGCCCTGCACCAGCTGGGCGCCGATCTGCAGGTCGCCGCCGACCGGGCCCGAATGCTTGCGCTCGACGGTGAGCCCGAGCTCATTCGCCAGGCGCCCGCCGGTGGTGCCGGTGGCCGAGAGCGTGCAGCCCTTGAGAAAGCCAAGGTATTCGCCCGCCAGGGTGATCATGTCGTCCTTTTTCTTGTCGTGCGCGATCAGAGCAATGCGTGGTTTTTTCAGTGTCGTCATTTTTTCAGCGAGAGCAGGTAGATCCCCACAAGCACGAGACCGGTGCCGGCCAGCTGCACGCTGGTGATCGGCTCGCCGAGGATCAGCGCGCCGAGGAACAGCGTCGACACCGGACCGATCATCCCGGCCTGCGAGGCAGTCGCGGCGCCGATGCGCTGGACCGCGGCCATGGTCATGAACACAGGGAAGATCGTACAGAATACCCCATTCACCAGCGAGAGCCAGTAAACCTCGGCCGGCTGCACCAGCATGCTTGCCGGGCGCAGCAGGAAGAACTGGGCGATGCAGGCCACGCTCGACACGCACATCGCGTAGGCCACCAGGCGCAGCGAGCCGATGCGCTTGACCATCTCGCCGGTGCCGAGCAGGTAAATAGCATAGGAAATGGCCGAGCCCAGCACCAGCAGCGAACCCAGCGTCACGCTCCCCGAGCCGCCCGCCAGGTCATGCACGAACACCAGCACGATGCCGCAATAGGCCAACCCCAGCGCCGCCCATTCCGTGGCGGCGATGCGGCGCTTGAAGATCACCACGTTCGCCAGCAACACGAAGGTCGGGGTCAGGAACAGGATCAGCCGCTCGAGGCCGACCGAGATGTGCTGCAGCCCGAGGAAGTCGAGGTAGCTCGACAGGTAGTAGCCAAGCAGGCCCAGCACGACGATGCGCCAGCGGTCCTGGTTCGACAGCGGCGGCTCGGTCCGCATCTTCCAGAGCGCCACGGCGGCAAACACCGGAAGCGAGAACAGCATTCTGAACGCGATCAACGTCACTGCATCGATGTGGTAGCGATACAGCAGTTTGGCGACGACAGCCTTCGTGGAAAACAGGACGGCGCCGGCGACGGCGATCGACAGGCCGGCGACGAGGGCCGCACGTGGTAAAGGAGCAGCAGGGTTGGCAGTGGCGCTTTTGTTCATCCGACGATTGTACGGGCGTTCTGCCGGGCTCGCTGAAGGCGACCGGAACCGCGGGCCAGAACGCGGCCGGCTCGGCGCTGTCGAACAGCACACATCAACCATACCGAGGAGAGACCAAATGACGAACTCGTCAAACCATGGCACTGGGCGGCACCTGGCGGGCACAAGCTTCGTGCACGCAGCTGCCCTGCAGTCGCACCGCGGGAGCACCCAATGAGCCTGGCCGGCATCGATGAACGCCTCGGCAGCCCGGTCGCGCTGGGCCTGGCCTGGATGGCCCTGCTCGCCTGTGCCTGCCTTGCCTGGCTCGCCTTCCAGAGCGGCGCGGTGCCGCAGCCCGTGCCCGGCACGCCCTCCCTGCCGCCGCCGGCGCCGCTGCGCGCCGCCGAAGTGCTGCTGCTGTTCACGATGTGGACGGGCCTGTGCGTAGCCCTGATGCTGCCGGCCGCCGCAGGTGCGCTGTTCGTCTACCTGCGCGTCGCGCGCTGCCGCGCAGGCGTGCGCTGGCCGCACCTGGCAACCACCCTGTTCGCCACCGGTTGCTTGCTGGCCTGGACCGGCTTTGCTGCGCTGCTCACCCTGCTGCACTGGACCCTGCACGACGCCGGCTGGCTCGACGCCAGCCTGGGGACGCCCCAGCCGGCCCTTGGCCTGGCGCTGGTTGCCGCCGGGGCCTGGCAGTGGACACCGGCCAAGCACGCCTGCCTGCAGCACTGCCGGGTACCGCTGGCCGGCGTGCTGGTCGGCTGGCGTGGCGGCGTGCTGGGCGCGCTGCGGCAGGGAGCGGAACACGGACGCATCTGCCTTGGCTGCTGCTGGCTGCTGGCACTCCTGCTGCTGGGCGGCGGACCGGGCAACCCGGCCATCGTCGCGCTGGCGGGGCTGCTGGTGCTGGCCGAACTGCGGCTGGAGGAAGGGCCGTTGGCCGGCGGCGTGGCCGGGGTGGCGATGGTGGCGGGCGGTACCTGGCTGTTGTTTCCGTGACAGTTTGCTCACGGCCTTGGGCGATTTTGCAAGAGGGGCCTATGCTAGAATGTCGGCCACTCTTGCATACAGGAAGTCCGAAAACTGCCAATGTAATGTGCAGCAGGTCTTCGGATTTCTCATACCGTCTAAGGAACATGGGAAATGGCTGGACACAGCAAATGGGCCAACATCAAGCATAAGAAAGCCGCCACCGACGCCAAGCGCGGCAAGATCTGGACGCGCCTGATCAAGGAAATCACCGTGGCCGCGCGCATGGGCGGGAGCGATATCGCTTCCAACCCGCGCCTGCGCCTCGCGGTCGAGAAGGCGGCCGACGCCAATATGCCGAAGGATAACGTCACCCGTGCGATCCAGCGCGGCGCCGGCGAACTCGAAGGCGCGAACTACGAAGAAATCCGCTACGAAGGCTACGGCATCGGCGGCGCGGCGATCATCGTCGACTGCCTGACCGACAACCGGGTGCGTACCGTGGCCGAAGTGCGCCACGCCTTCAACAAGTACGGCGGCAACATGGGCACCGAAGGCTCGGTAGCCTTCATGTTCAAGCACGTCGGCCAGTTCCAGTTCGCGCCGGGCGTGGACGAGGACAAGCTGATGGAGGCCGCGCTGGAAGCCGGCGCCGACGACGTGGTGGCCGATGAAGAAGGCGGCTTCGAAGTGCTGTGCGACCCCTATGCCTACGCGGGCGTGAAGGAAGCGTTGGAAAAGGCCGGCTTCAAGGCCGAAGTCTCGGAAGTCATCATGAAGCCGGACAACGAGACCGTGCTGGTCGGCGAAGATGCCGTCAAGATGCAGAAGATCCTCGATGCGCTGGAAAACCTGGATGACGTCCAGGATGTCTACACCAACGCTGTCATCGAAGAGTAAGACAGCAGCCTTAAGCTGTCGATGATGTGAAGACCGGCTGGCAGGCCAGCCGGAAATCCACAGCAAAAATCCATAGCAAAAATCCGTAGCAACCAAGTAGGAACGCGCCCGTATGAAAATCCTCGTAGTCGGCTCTGGCGGCCGTGAACACGCCCTGTCCTGGAAACTGGCCCAATCGGAGCGCGTCCAGACCGTCTTCGTCGCCCCGGGCAACGGCGGCACCGCGCTGGACGACCGCCTGGTGAACGTCGAGATCACCGACCCCGCGGCCTTGGCCGATTTCGTGGTGGCCGAAGGCGTCGCCCTGACCCTGGTGGGCCCGGAAGCGCCGCTGGCCGCCGGCATTGTCAACCTGTTCCGCGCCCGTGGCCTCAAGATCTTCGGGCCGACGAAAGAGGCGGCGCAGCTGGAAAGCTCGAAGGACTTCGCCAAGGCCTTCATGCAGCGCCACGGCATCCCGACCGCGAAGTACCAGAGCTTCTCGGATGCGGCCGCAGCGCACGCCTACGTGGATGCGAACGGCGCGCCGATCGTCATCAAGGCCGATGGCCTGGCCGCCGGCAAGGGCGTGGTGGTGGCGATGACGCTGGACGAGGCACATGCCGCGGTCGACCACATGTTGTCCGACAACGCCTTCGGCGACGCCGGCGCGCGCATCGTGATCGAGGAATTCCTGGCCGGCGAAGAAGCCAGCTTCATCGTCATGTGCGACGGCAAGAACGTGCTGGCGCTGGCGACCAGCCAGGACCACAAGCGCTTGAAGGATGCCGACGAAGGCCCGAATACCGGCGGCATGGGCGCCTACTCCCCTGCCCCGATCGTGACTCCGTCGATGCATGCGCGCGTGATGCGCGAGATCATCAACCCGACCATCCAGGGCATGGCGAAGGACGGCATCGTCTTCACCGGCTTCCTGTACGCCGGCCTGATGATCGACGCCGAAGGCAATCCGCGCACCCTGGAATTCAACTGCCGCATGGGCGACCCGGAAACCCAGCCGATCATGGCGCGCCTGAAGAGCGATTTCGCCACCGTGCTGGAGCATGCCTGCAACGGCACGCTGGATACGGTCGAACTGGAATGGGACCGCCGCACCGCGGTGGGCGTCGTCATGGCCGCCGCCGGCTACCCTGACAGCCCACGCAAGGGCGACATCATCGACGGCGTCCCGGCCGAGACGGCGGAATGCATCACCTTCCACGCGGGCACCCAGCTGGTGGGCGGAACGCTGCAGACCAGCGGCGGACGCGTGCTGTGCGTCGTGGGCCTCGGCGACAGCGTCAAGATGGCGCAGAAGCAGGCGTACGAGACCGTGGAGAAGATCCACTTCAACGGCGCGCAATACCGTCGCGACATCGGCTGGCGCGGTTTGAAATAAGATGTCAGGTACGCCTGTCAATCGGGGGAGCAATGCCAGTGGCATTGCTCCCCGAATTCCGTAGTACGCCACGCGCATCACAAGAATAAGTACACCGTCCCATGCAGGTGTACAATCTGCCCATTTTTCCCCGCCAACCCCGACCGCATGACCATCCCCGACCCATCCGCCATCAAAACCTGGCTGCTCGACCTCCAGTCCCGCATCGTCGGCGCCCTGGAAGAAGTCGACGGCAAACCCTTCCTGGTCGATACCTGGGAGCGCCCGGAAGGCGGTGGCGGCATCTCGCGCCTGATCGAGGACGGCAAGGTGTTCGAGCGCGGCGGCTGCAATTTCTCGCACGTGACCGGCGCCAGCCTGCCGCCGTCGGCCATGGCCGCGCGTCCGGAGCTGGCGGGCCGCGCCTGGGAAGCGATGGGCGTGTCGCTGGTGCTGCACCCGCGCAACCCCTACGCCCCGACCGTGCACATGAACGTGCGCTTCTTCGAAGCCACGGCCGAGGGCAAGGACCCGGTCTGGTGGTTCGGCGGCGGCATGGACCTGACGCCCTATTATGGCAACCAGGACGATGCCCGCCACTTCCACCAGGTTTGCCATGATGCACTGGCGCCCTACGGCGAAGACCTGCACCCGCGCTTCAAGAAGTGGTGCGACGAGTACTTCTATCTGAAGCACCGCAAGGAAGCGCGCGGCGTGGGAGGCATCTTCTTCGACGACTTCAACGAAACCGGCTTCGACCGGTCATTCGAGATGGTGCGCCGGGTCGGCGACGGCTTCCTCGATGCCTACCTGCCGATCGTGCAGGCGCGCAAGGACATGCCCTACGGCGAGCGCGAGCGCGACTTCCAGGCCTACCGCCGCGGACGCTATGTCGAGTTCAACCTCGTGTGGGACCGCGGCACCCTGTTCGGCCTGCAATCGGGCGGTCGTACCGAGGCGATCCTGATGTCGATGCCGCCGATCGTGAAATGGCGCTACGACTGGCACCCGGAACCGGGCAGCCCGGAGGCGGCGCTGTACACCGACTTCCTCGTCCACCGGAACTGGCTGGAAGAGAGCCCAGGTTCGTGATGCATTGCATTGCCCTGCTGGGTGGCAGCTTCGACCCGGTGCATCACGGTCACGTCGCACTGGCCGCGCTGTTTGCCGGACTCCTGCAGCCGGACCAGCTGCGCATCCTGCCTGCCCGGCCATGGCAGAAAAGCAGCCTGCAGGCCAGCGATTCCCAGCGCGTCGAGATGCTGGAGCTGGCTTTTGGTGGCCAGGCGTTCGACGTCACCATCGACCTGCAGGAGATCGAACGCGGCAGCGCAAGCTATACCGTCGAGACCCTGCGCGGCCTGCGCTCGGAGCTGGGCGACGCAGCCTCGATCGTCTTCGTCATGGGCGCCGACCAGCTGCAGAAGCTCGACACCTGGCGCGACTGGAAGGAATTGTTCGAGCTCGCGAACCTGGGCGTGGCGGCACGCCCGGGCTACGCACTGGACCAGGACAAACTGCCGCCGGCGGTGGCCTCGGCACTCGCAGGACGGCTGGCGACGCCTGCGGAGGTGCGCGACACGCCGCATGGCAAGGTATGCCTTGCACACACTTTAGCGGTAGATATTTCTGCTACTCAAGTCCGAAACGCCTTGCGCGCGGACGCGGACAATGGCAGCGACAAGGTCACGGACCTAGGCGCGCTCGTTCCGCCGCAAGTGCTAGACTATATTCAACAACACAACTTATATAAAACCTAATGGATATCAAGAAACTGCAAACCGTCGTCGTTGACGCCCTCGAAGACGTCAAGGGCCAGGAAATCGCCCTGTTCGACACGACGCACCTGACCAGCCTGTTCGACCGCATTGCCGTCGTCTCGGGCACCTCGAACCGCCAGACCAAGGCACTGGCTGCCTCGGTACGCGACAAGGTCAAGGCAGCAGGCGGCGATGTCGTGGGCCTCGAAGGCGAAGACACCGGCGAGTGGGTGCTGGTCGACCTGGGCGACATGATCGTCCACATCATGCAACCGGCCATCCGCCAGTACTACCGCCTGGAAGAAATCTGGGGCGAGAAACCGGTCAAGCTGGGTGCCGCCAAGCGCAAGTCGACGCCGGAAGCGGCAGAAGCCGCCGAGACCAAACCGAAGTCGAAGCACCTGGCCGCCAACAAGGACGAGCCGGAAGCCCAGCCGGTCAACGAGCGCAAGCCGGCCGCCAAGCGCGCCACCAAGACCGCCGCCGGTGCAACCGCCGCCAAGAAGCCGGCTGCCAAGAAGGTCCCGACCGGCAAGACCGTGAAAGTTGCGCCGAGCAAGAGCGAAGTCGCCGCCGTCGAAGCCACCAAGGCCAAGCCGCCGAAGCGTGCACCGAAAGCCAGCGCAGCCGCAGCCGACGCCGAGCCGGTAAAGAAAGTGATCCGCCGCGTAAAGAAGGCTGCCGAATAAGCTGCCACTGAGTTTTTTATGCAGCTGATCATTGCCGCGGTCGGTCACAAGATGCCGGCCTGGATCGAAACCGGGTTCGGCGAGTACACGAAGCGCATGCCGCCCGAACTGCGCATCGTACTCAAGGAAATCAAGCCGGTCGAGCGCTCCGGCAGTAAGACCGCCGCCACCGCGATGGCGCTCGAGCGCGAGCGCATCGAGGCCGTGCTGCCGAAGGGCGTGCGCATCATCGCGCTGGACGAGCGCGGCAAGGACCTGACCAGCATCAAGCTGTCCCAGATGCTGGAACACTGGCAGCAGGACGGGCGCGACACCGCTTTCCTGATCGGTGGCGCCGACGGGCTCGATCCCGAACTGAAGGCGCGCGCCGAAGGCATGATCCGCATCTCCAGCATGACGCTGCCGCACGGAATCGTGCGCGTCATGCTTGCGGAACAGTTGTACCGTGCCTGGTCGATCACGCAAAACCACCCGTACCATCGCGTCTAAGCGCTTCACCCCGCGCGCCCCATGAAACTCACCGACAAGAAAATCTATCTCGCTTCGAAGAGCCCGCGCAGGCGCGAACTGCTGCGCCAGGTCGGCGTGGAATTCGAACTGCTGATGCTGCGCAGCGACCCGGCGCGCGGCGTGGACGTCAGCGAGGACGTGCTGCCGGGCGAAGACCCGCACAGCTACGTGGCGCGCGTGGCCAAGGAAAAAGGCGCCTTCGCCTGGAACATCCTGCAGCAGCGCCGCCAGCCGCTGCGCCCCATCCTGACCGCCGACACCACCGTCACCATCGACGGCGAGATCCTCGGCAAGCCGGCCGACAACAAGGAAGCCGTGGCCATGCTCGAGCGCCTGTCCGGCCGCACCCACCAGGTGCTGACTTCGGTGGCGGTGCACGCCGAGCGCGTGGCGGAACAGATCACCCAGGTGTCGAACGTGCGCTTCGCCACCCTTACCCCGGCCCAGATCCAGGCCTATTGCGCCACGCCGGAACCCTACGACAAGGCCGGCGGCTACGGCATCCAGGGCCTGGCCGCGCTGTTCGTCGAGCATATCGAAGGCAGCCATTCGGGGATCATGGGCTTGCCGCTGTTCGAGACGGCGATCCTGCTGCGCAAGGCCGGCTACAAGCTCTGACCGCTTTTCATAGCGTGGGCGGGTCCTCCCGCCCACGCGGTGATAGTTATCACTTCATTTGCCGCACGGGCTGTTCCACCGTGATTTGAACGCGTGGGCAAGAGACTTGCCCACCCTACGTAAAACCGGCTCCCGGCCTCCCTGCCGTGCGCCGCCCGTGTATGATGTCGCTCTGAACAATATTGCACGGCCGGCCATGAACGAAGACATCCTCATCAACATCACCCCGCAGGAGACGCGCGTGGCGCTGATCCTGCAGGGCGCTGTGCAGGAACTGCACATCGAGCGCACCCTCACGCGCGGGTTGGCGGGGAACGTCTATCTCGGCAAGGTGGTGCGCGTCCTGCCGGGCATGCAGTCGGCCTTCATCGACATCGGCCTGGAACGCGCGGCCTTCCTGCACGTCGCAGACATCTGGGAAGCCCGCAACCATGAAGGTCCCAACGGCGCACTGGCCGCGCCCACCCCCATCGAGAAACTGCTGTTCGACGGCCAGGTGCTGACCGTGCAGGTCATCAAGGACCCGATCGGCACCAAGGGCGCGCGGCTGTCCACCCAGATCTCGATCGCCGGCCGCATGCTGGTCTACCTGCCGCAGGACCAGCATATCGGCATCTCGCAGAAGATCGAAAAGGAAGCCGACCGCGAGCACCTGCGCACCCGTCTGACGAACCTGCTGCCGAAGGAAGAGAAAGGCGGCTACATCGTGCGCACCCAGGCGGAGGAAGCCCTTGATGCCGACCTCGCCGCCGACGTCGATTACCTGCGCAAGACCTGGGCCGCCATCGTGCAGGGCGCGCGCACCCGGCCGCCCACCTCCCTGCTCTACCAGGACCTGAACCTGGCCCAGCGCGTGCTGCGCGACTTCGTGCACGACGAGACCGCGACCATCCAGGTGGATTCGCGCGAGAACTACAACATGCTGGTCGAGTTCGCGCAGGTCTACACCCCGAGCGTGCTGTCGCGCCTGACGCACTACACCGGCGAGCGCCCGCTGTTCGACCTCTACGGCGTCGAGGAAGAAATCCTGCGCGCACTGGGGCGCCGCGTCGACCTGAAGAGCGGCGGCTACCTGATCGTCGACCAGACCGAGGCGATGACCACCATCGACGTCAACACCGGCGGCTACGTCGGCGGACGCAACTTCGCCGACACGATCTTCAAGACCAACCTGGAAGCGGCCCACGCCATCGCGCGCCAGCTGCGCCTGCGCAACCTGGGCGGCATCATCATCCTCGATTTCATCGACATGGAGAACAACGAGCACCGCAACGCCGTGCTCGCGGAACTCAAGAAGACCCTGGCGCGCGACCGCACCAAGGTGTCGGTAAGCGGCTTCTCGGCCCTCGGCCTGGTCGAGATGACGCGCAAGCGCACGCGCGAATCGCTGGCCCACATCCTGTGCGAACCCTGCCCGGCCTGCGCCGGCAAGGGGCAAGTGAAGACCTCGCGCACGATCTGCTACGAGATCCTGCGCGAACTGCTGCGCGAAGCCAAGCAGTTCAACCCGCGCGAATTCCGCATCGTCGCCTCGCAGGAAGTGATCGACCTGTTCCTGGAAGAGGAGTCGCAGCACCTGGCCATGCTCGGTGACTTCATCGGCAAGCGCATCTCGCTGCAGGTGGAGAAGGGTTATCACCAGGAACAGTACGACGTGATCCTGATGTAGGAATCCGGGCGCGGACGATCCGCCTGTATGCCCTGTTTTTGCTGGCACGCTTGCCTGACGAGTGTGCACCAATGCCGTGCCGGTCGCTATAATCGGCATGTTTGCTTTATTCATCTGTTGTTTCGCTTGCTACAGCAGCGACCGTAGCGTCTCCGGCCCATGGATCATCTTCTATCCCCCAAACTACTTGCACTGAGAAGCATCGTCGAGGATGTGAGCACGCGCGTGATCGCGCCGAATGCCGACAAGGTCGACCGTGACTATCTGTGGCCGGCGCACTCGATGACGGCCATGGCGAAGGCGGGCTTGATGGGCTTGCAGGTGCCGGAGCATCTTGGCGGACACGGGCAGGGTTTGCTGGCATTGACCGTCGTCGCCGAGACGATCGGCAAGGCCTGCCCCTCCTCGGCGCTGTGCTTCGGCATGCACTGCGTCGGTACCGCCGTCATTGCGGCGAAAGCCACGGTGCACCAGCAGGAAAAATACCTGCGCGCGATCGCCCGGGGCGAGCACATCACCACGCTGGCCTTGTCGGAAAGCGGCACAGGCGCGCACTTCTACCTGCCGGAGACGACTCTGACGTCGAACGGGGAACACTACCTTGTCAACGGTACCAAGCAGTTCATCACCAACGGCGGCTTCGCCGATTCGTACGTGCTGTCCGCGGTGGCCGCCGGTGACATGGCACAGAAAGGCGACTTCAGCTGCGTCGTGGTCGACAACGGCACGCGCGGCATGGAATGGCTGCAGCCCTGGCGCGGCTTCGGCATGCACGGTAATTCGTCGCGCGGATTGCGGCTCCAGGACGCGCCCGTGCCTCGGTCCCAGCTGCTCGGCGAAGAGGGCGACCAGGTATGGTATGTGTTCGAGGTCGTCGCGCCATTTTTCCTGATGGCGATGGCCGGCACTTACCTCGGGATCGCGCAGGCCGCGCTGGAGGCAGCCGGTGAACACCTGCGCTCACGACGATTCAGCCACTCCGGCGACGCCTTGCGCGACGTCGAAACCCTCCAGACGCGCTACGCGGAGATGTGGATCAGCGTCGAAAAGACCCGCAGCCTGGTGTACGAGGCTGCACGCCGCGGCGACATGGGCGACCCGGAGGCGCTCCCCTTCATCCTGGCGTGCAAGGCCGATGCCGGGGACACCGCCGTCAAGCTGGCCAACGATGCGATGACGATGTGCGGCGGCATGGCCTATGGCGAGAACAGCCGCGTGAGCCAGATGCTGCGCGACGCGCGTGCCAGCCACGTCATGTCGCCGACCACGGACATCCTCAAGATCTGGACCGGCCGGGCCCTGCTGGGCCTTCCGCTCCTGTGAACGCACCGTGAATCGTCCAATCCTGCTGGTCAGCGGCGCCCCCGCTCCTGCGCACCTGTTCCAGCTCCGCGAGCGCCTCCTGGCGGCCGGCTTCCATCTCGAGTCGACCGCGTCCGCGCAAGCCGTCGAGCTCGTGCGCGAGAAGGCAGGGCTGGGCCAGGCGCCCGACGTCATCCTGGTCGATGCGGCTGTCGGCCGTGTCGGCATGCTGGCGCGCATGCTGCGCGGGGTGTACCCCGCCGGTCACCTGATGTTTTTGTGCAGCAACGAACAGGTTCCTGCATTGCGCCTGGAACTGCAGCGAACGCCCATGATCGGGTCGTACTGGTCGATCGCCGCCGTCGACGACCCGGCACTGGAGCGGCTGATCGCCGAGGCGGCGCATGGCACGCAGCGGCGGCTGAAACTGCGCACGACCCTGGACAAGGCGAACACCTTGCTCCAGGCGCCTCGCCCGGCGGATGGCCTCGAATACCGGCGTCTGCTGATGTCCCAGCGCTATCTCGAGAGCTTCCTGTCCCAGAGCAGCGACGCCGTCGTCGCGCTCGACCACCGCGCCACCGTGCTGTATGCGAATGCCAGCGCTGCCAGCCTCTTCGCCATCCATGCTGCGGACATGCCAGGGCTACAGGCATCCGCGCTGCCCTGCTGGACGCCGGCATTCGGAGAATACCTGGACCGGATCGCCAGGGGCGAGCGATTCCACACCGCCGAATGCGATTGCGACATCGGCGAGCGCCGTCTTCCCATCGAAGTCGTGTTCTCGCGCGTCGCCGATGAGACCGGTGGATTCCTCGGCACCACACTCGTCATCCGGGATATTTCCGCCCGACGCATTGCGCAAGACCAGCTCATCGCCCACCAGACGAGGCTGGAGGAACTGGTCAACGAACGTACCGAAGCGCTGCGCACCGCCGAGGTGGCGCTGCGCCAGTCGCAAAAACTGGAAGCGATCGGAAAGCTGACCGGCGGCGTGGCACATGATTTCAATAACATCCTGCAAGTCATTGGCAGCAATCTCGAAATGTTGCAGGCGGAAGCACGTGACAACCCTGTCACGCTCGCACGGCTGCAAAAGGCGATCGCCTCGGTCGACCGCGGCGCGAAGCTGTCGTCGCAGCTCCTGTCCTTCGCACGACGCCAGCCCTTGCAGCCGGTGCCGACGAACCTGGGCCGGATCGTGCGCGACATGGATGACCTGCTCAGGCGCGTCCTGGGCGAATCGATCGAGGTCGAAACCATCGTCGGGGGCGGACTGTGGACAGCCATGGTCGACCGTAACCAGCTCGAGAACGTCATCCTGAACCTGGCCATCAATGCGCGCGATGCCATGCAGTCCGAAGGACGCCTGACCATCGAACTGGGCAATGCAATGCTCGACGACGCCTATGTCGAGGCACTCACCGATGTGCCGGCGGGACAATACGTGATGCTGGCCGTATCGGATACGGGTTCGGGGATGTCGCCCGAGACGATGGAACGGGCATTCGAGCCCTTCTTCACGACAAAACCGGAAGGCGAAGGCACCGGGCTCGGCCTGAGCATGGTGTATGGTTTCGTCAAGCAGAGCGGCGGTCATATCCGCATCTACAGCGAGCTCGGGCATGGGACGACATTCAAGATCTACCTGCCCCGGGTCCATGCAAGCGAAGCGCTCATCGAGGATGTCCGGCGCATCCCTGCCAGCGGCGGGAGCGAAACGATCCTGGTCGTCGAAGATGACCTCGCGCTACAGGGCACGGTGGTCGAGATGCTGAGCGGACTCGGATACAAGACGCTGAAAGCCAATGACGGCGAAAGTGCCCTGACGATCCTGAAAAGTGGCATCCACATCGACCTGCTGTTCACCGATGTCGTCATGCCAGGCAACGTGAAAAGCCCCGAACTCGCGCGCCAGGCAAAGGAAATCCAGCCTGGCATCGACGTATTGTTCACATCGGGGTACACCCAGAATGCGATCGTCCATGGCGGGCGCCTGGACCCGGGCGTGGAGCTCATCAGCAAACCCTACCGGCGCGACGATCTCGCGCGCAAGATCGGCCATTTGCTGGCGAATAAGCGGCAAGCGCTCAATCTCCTGACCGCCCTGGACAAGCGGGAAGTTCGATCCGAAGAAGCATCCGCCGCCCTGCCGCGCCGCATCCTCGTGGTCGAGGACAATCCCGATGCGCTCGACATGCTCTGCGAGCTACTCAAGATGCTTGGACAGGATCCCCAGGGAGCGGGCGATGGCGAAGAAGCGATTGGCCTGCTGGCCGAACAGGAATTCGACGTCTTGCTGACCGACATCGGTCTGCCGGGCATGTCGGGGATCGACCTGGCCGTCCAGGCCAAACATCGCCAACCCGCCCTCAAGATCGTATTTGCTTCAGGATATGGTGCAGTCGACGATCTCGACTTTGAAACGGTCTCCCTCCCGAAACCCTATGACCTGGCAGATTTGCAGCGTGTGCTCGGCCTCGGTGACAAGCTGGCATAGGAACCAGGTGCATCGCGTTTCCGGTGCCGGGCCAGGCTTTCTTTTGTGAAACAACTTGCCGCGAGTGACATCGGCCTGTCCGGGCGCATGAAGCCTGATGTCATCGCAATGTCACAATCGCGCGTCCACCCAGCCTGAGGCCGGTATGATGGGCTCGACTAGAGCATCTCGAGGACATCCGATGGAAACCGAACTTAAACTGAAGCTGGCTGCAGCAGACGTGGTGCGCATGCGCGAGCATCCCCTGCTGGCCGAGCTGTCGACCGCCGAACCGCGCGAGCACGACCTCACCGACACCTATTACGACACCCCGACGCTCGACCTCTGGCGCGCCGGCCTGACCCTGCGCGTGCGGCGCGACGGCGATGCCTGGATCCAGACCGTCAAGACGGCCAGCACGGGATCACCGGTGCTGCACGAGCGCGGCGAATGGGAGTCGCCCCTCGCGGGCGAACAGCCCGACCCGGCCGAGATCGCGCGCCAGGTCAAGCCGCAGCGCCTGCGCGACATCCTGCTCGATCCCGACATCACCGGCCAGCTGCAGCCGGTCTTCACCAACACGACCCATCGCACCACCTGGGACATCGCCCTGCCCGGCGGCCAACTGGTCGAATGTGCACTGGACAGCGGCAGCATCGACGCCAACGGCAATGGCCGCAGCGCGCAGATCGGCGAGCTGGAGCTGGAACTCAAGCGCGGCAACCCCACCCGGCTGTTCGAGCTGGCGCTGCAGCTGCACCAGGACATCCCGCTCGAGGTCGCCAACGACAGCAAGGCGGCACGCGGCTATGCCCTGCTGCAGGACAAGGCTCCGGCCCCGGTCAAGGCCACGCCGGTACGCCTGGTCCGCAAGATGCGCATGGAAGACGCGCTGCAGTGCATGGGACTGAACTGCATGGCGCAGATCGAATCCAACGTCCCCGGCGTGCTGGTGCAGAGCGCGGAAAGCCTGCACCAGATGCGCGTCGGCCTGCGCCGCCTGCGGGCGCTGCTCGACATGTTCCGCGACCTGGCGCCGCTGCCGCCCGAGCTCGAGGACGGTCTCGACTGGCTGTCCGGCGAGCTGGGCGCCACGCGCGACTGGGACGTGCTGGCCGACACCACGCTCCCCGCCATCAGCGGCATCGCTACCCACGCCCTGCAGGCGGCGGCAAGGGAACAGGCCCGTGTGCTGCACAAGAACATGCTGCCCACGCTGCACTCGCCGCGCTACACCCAACTGATGTTGCAGATGAACGGCTGGCTGCGCGGCCGCCAGTGGCGCCCCGCTTCCGGACTGCCGAAGGACGACCCGCTAACCCAGCCTGCCCTGGACGGCCTGGTGCCGCTCATCCGCAAGGCCTCGAGGCGCCTGCGCAAGCGCATCGATGCGCTCGACGAGCACGATGCGCCGGCCCGGCACCGTGTGCGTATCGCGGCAAAGAAGGCGCGCTATGCGGCCGAATTCTTCCGTGACCTGCTGCCCAAAAAAGAGGTCAAGGCCTATATCGGGTGCTTATCAAGCGTGCAGGACCGGCTCGGCCACCTGAACGACCTGGCGGTGGCGGGCAGGCTGCTGCCGGTGCTCGAGAACAGCGGGCATGCGCACGACGCTGCCTATGCGCGCGGCTGGGTTGGCGGGACTGCGTGCGCCGCCACCCATGGCCTGCGCGACGCGCTCAAGAAAGTGGCCCGCATGAAGCTTGCGTAAGCCGCTTGCGTAATCATGTCGCGCGCGGTCCCGGCCGGCCGGGGTGTAGCATGGGGGCCATGAACTCACCTGTCCCCATCCGCATCGACGTCTGGAGCGATTACGTCTGCCCGTTCTGCTACCTCGAACTGCCGCCGATCCGGCGCCTTCAGGAGCAGTACGCCGGGCAAGTCGCGGTGATGTGGCGCGCCTTCGAGCTGCGCCCGGATCCGAAGCCGACACTCGACCCGGACGGCGACTACCTGCACACGACCTGGAACCGCTCGGTGTATCCGATGGCGGCCGAGCGCGGCATGACCTTGCGGCTGCCGCCGGTGCAGCCGCGCAGCCGGCTGGCTTTCGAAGCGGTTGCGCATGCGCGCGAACAGGGACGTTTCGACGCCATGCACGAGGCACTGTTCCGTGCCTTCTTCGAAAACGGCCGCGATATCGGCGATCCCGATGTGCTCGCGGATATCGCCGTCGACAGCGGTGTCGAACGCCAGGGCCTGCTCGATGCCCTGGAGAGCGGCCGCCATACCGCCGCGGTGTACGCCGACCAGCAGCTGGCGTACTCGCTCGGCGTCGCCGGCGTGCCGATCATGGTCTTCCGGCCGGCAGGCGCCGGCTGGGAGCAGGCTTTCGGGGTGCGCGGCGCGGTGCCCTACGAGACGATGGAAGCCGCGCTCAGGCAGGTCCTTGGCGAATCAGCGCGCTGATGGGAAAAATAGCTGCTCGCCTTCCGGCTTGAATGCCGCGATCCTCGCCTGCCCTTCCAGGGAGGTGATCCAGTCGATCAGCTGCTTCGCGCCCTTGTAGTTCACGCCCTTGTGCCTGGCCGGGTTGACTGCGATGATCCCGTAGGGGTTGAACATGCGCTTGTCGCCCTCGACCAGCACGGCCAGGCCGGTCCTGGCGCGGTAGGCGCCATAGGTGGCGCGGTCGGTCAGCGTATAGGCGCGCATCTCGGCCGCCATGTTCAGCACCTCGCCCATGCCGAGGCCCGCCGACACGTAGTTGCTCCCCGCCGGCTTCGTTCCCGCCTGCTGCCAGTAACCCCTCTCCATCACGTCGGTGCCGGAATTGTCGCCGCGCGAGATGAACTTGCTGCTGCTCGCGGCGATCTTCTGGAAAGCCACGATCACGTCCTTGCCGCCCTTGACGCGCGCCGGGTCATTGGTCGGGCCGACGACAATGAAGTCGTTGTACATCACGTCGCGCCGGTCCACGCCCCATCCCTCGGCCACGAACTTGTCTTCCAGCGTGCGCGCATGCACCAGGGTGACGTCGACGTCGCCGTTCTTGCCCAGTTCGAGCGCCTTGCCGGTGCCGACCGAGATCACGTGCACCTTCGTCCCCGTTTTCGCCTCGAAAGCCGGCAACAGCACCTTGAGCAGGCCGGAATTCTCGGTGCTGGTGGTGGTGGACAGGCGGATCGTGCCCTGTGCCTGCGCCAGCGGCGTAGTCAGGACGACACTCAACAGCAGGGTCGTGAACGGTCGGCGTTGCATGCGGCTCTCCTTATCTCCTGGATGTCATCGGTATTCGAGGCGGCCGTCGCGCAGCTTCAGGCGATGGATGCCGGGCAGGCCGATCAGGTCGCGGTCGTGGCAGGCCATCACCACGCTGCTGCCTGCATCCAGCATGGTGGGAATCAGGGCCATGACCTGCTCGCGTGCGGGACCGTCGAGGTTGGCCGTGGGTTCGTCGAGCAGCAGCAGGCGCGGCTGCAGGACTCTGGCCCGAGCCAGGGCCACGCGCTGCTTTTCGCCGCCGGACAGGCGGGCCGGATCGGTGTCGCGCAGGTGGGCCACGCCGGCCCATGCCATCGCTTCCTCGACCGCGGGCGCCACGCTGCGGCGGCTGTCGCCGCGCGCCAGCAGGCCGTAGGCGATGTTGTGGGCGACGCTGGTCGAGAACATGATCGGGTGCTGGTGCACGAAGACGATGGCGCGGCGCAGCGCCGGTGGATACGGATGCAGTGGCATGTGCCGGCCGTCGAATTGGACGGTGCAGGCATCGCAGCGTTCCAGGCCGGCGAGCGTGCGCAGCAGGGTCGACTTGCCGGCCCCGTTCACACCGGTCAGCACGTAGGCCGTGGCGGAATCGATCGACAGCGTATCGATCTCGAACAGCGTGCGTTCGCCGTGGCGCTTGCGCAGGCCATGCAAGCTGATCAAGGTACTCACCAGCGTCCTCCCGCCGTATGGGCCTCGCCCTGCAGCAGCACCAGCGCACCGTTCATCAGGAGCGCCAGCGACACCAGCACGATGCCCAGCGCGATCCCTTGCGCGAACTCCCCCTTGCTGGTTTCCAGCGCGATGGCGGTGGTGATGGTGCGCGTCTGCCCTTCGATGTTGCCGCCCACCATCAGCGCGCAGCCGACTTCCGAGATCACACGCCCGAAGCCGCTGATGACGGCCGCCATCACGCCGTAGCGCGCTTCGTGCAGCACGGTCAGCATCACGCGCAGGCGCGAGGCCCCGTGGGCAACCGCGGTCTCGGCATAGCGCGGATCGGCCGCCTGCACCGCCGCCAGCGTAAAGGCCAGCAGTACCGGCAGGCCGATCACCATCTGGCCGAGGATCACGCCCTCCTGGGTGAACAGCCACGCCAGGCCGCCCATCGGCCCGCGCCGCGACAGCAGCAGGTAAAGAAGCAGGCCGATCAGCACGGTGGGCAGCGACAGCGCGGCCTGGGCCAGCCAGATCGCGATGCGCCGTCCCGGGAAACGGTGCATGGCGATGACGTAGCCGAGGAAGACCGCCGGCGGGGCCGCCAGCAGCAGCCCCAGGATGCTGGTCTTGAGCGAGACCCAGACGATGCGCCACAGCGCCTCGTCGCCGCTGAACAGCAGCGCGAAGGCGTGCATCGTTGCGTCCAGCAGGGACATCAGGCCGGCCGTGGGCTATGGAAGGGAGCGTTCAGAGCTTCGAGCAGATCGGGCTCGTACACGAGGCGCTCGTGCCCGGCCAGCAGCAGGAAGTGCTTGCCCGAGCAGCGCGCCAGCAGCGACATGCCGACCTGCTGCGCCACCATATGGCCCATCTGGGTGGTGCCGGAACGCGACAGCAGGAAGGGGATGCCCATCTGGGCGCCCTTGATGACCATTTCGGAGGTCAGGCGCCCGGTCGTGTAGAACACCTTGTCCCCGCCCTCCACTCCGTCGAGCCACATCAGGCCGGCGATGGCGTCCACCGCGTTGTGGCGGCCGACGTCCTCCACAAAATACAGCAGTTCGCCCTGGTGCGAGAACAGCGCGCAGCCGTGCACCGAGCCGGCCTGCTTGTACACCGACTGCTGGGTGCGAATCAGCTCGACGATGCGGTACACGACCGACTGCGGCAGGCGCGCATCCTGCGGCAGCGTGATCCTGTCGACCTCGTCCATCAGGCCGCCGAACACCGAGCCCTGTCCGCAGCCGGTGGTGACGACCTTCTTCGCGGTGCGTTCCTCGACGTCCGCGATGCCATGGCGGGTAACGACCGCCACCGCATCGACCGCCCAGTCGACCTGGATCGAGACGATGTCTTCGAGCGAGCGCACCAGGCGCTGGTTGCGCAGGTAACCGAGCGTCAGTGCCTCGGGTGCTCCGCCCAGGGTCATCAGGGTGACGATTTCCCGCTTGTCCACGTAGACCGTCAACGGGCGCTCGGCGGGAATCGCGATCGAGGAGCGGCGGCCGCGCTCGTCCATCGCCGTGACCTCCTGCGTCAGGCTGGCATGCGCCTCGGACAGGGCGGGGCGGTAGCGCTCGGTGGCGGGGAATAAATCGGGGCAATTCATGTTGCCAATTGTGCCACGCCTGACAAAACCAGGCCGCCACCGTAGGAGCCCTGCGGTGCCACGGTCCCGCCCGGTGTCACCCGTACGGCGCAATACTTGAATTCCGGGATCTTGCCGAACGGATCGAGCGCCGGGTTGGTCAGGCGGTTGATCGCCGCTTCGTAATAACAGAAGGGCACGAACACGGCCCCCGGCGGCGAACTGTCGTCGGCACGCGCATACAAGACCACTTCGCCGCGCCGCGAGGCAATGGTGATCGGCTCGCCCGGCCGCACTTTCATGCGCGCCAGGTCTTGCGGGTGCACCAGCGCCACCGGATCGGGCTCGAGCGCGTCCAGCACCGCGGTGCGGCGGGTCATGCTGCCGGTATGCCAGTGCTCGAGCTGGCGGCCGGTGATGAGCACCATCGGGTAATCGGCGTCCGGCCGCTCGTCCGCGGGGATGAGGTCGGCCGGGACGAAACGGGCGCGGCCACCCTCGCGCGGGAAGCGGTCTTCGAAGACCACCGGCTGGCCCGGGTCGCCTTCGAGGCGGCAGGGATAGGTCACCGCGCCATCCTGCTGCAGGCGCTCCCAGGTGATGCCGGCAATGCTCGGCATCAGGCGGCGCATTTCGTCGAAGACCTCGGCCACGCTCTCGTATTGCGCGCCGTACTCCCATCCTAGGCCGAGGTGGCGTGCCATCTCCTGGATGATCCACAGGTCCTGGCGCGCCTCGCCCGGCGGGTCGATCGCCTGCCGGCCCAGCTGCACCAGGCGGTCGGTGTTGGTGAAGCTGCCGGTCTTTTCCGGGAAGGCGCTGGCCGGCAGCACGACGTCGGCCAGGTAGGCGGTCTCGGTCAGGAAGATGTCCTGCACCACCAGGTGGTCGAGTGCGGCCAGCGCGGCGCGGGCATGGTTGGCGTCGGGGTCGGACATGGCCGGGTTCTCGCCCAGGATATACATACCTTTCACCCTGCCCTGCCCGATCGCATCCATGACCTCGACCACGGTCAGGCCCGGCTGCGGGTCGAGCGTGGCACCCCAGGCTGCCTCGAACCGGGCGCGGACCGCGGCATTGTCCACGCGCCCGTAATCCGGCAGCATCATCGGGATCAGGCCGGCGTCGGACGCGCCCTGCACGTTGTTCTGGCCGCGCAGCGGATGCAGGCCGGTGCCGGGGCGCCCGATCTGGCCCGTCATCAAGGCCAGCGCGATCAGGCAGCGCGCATTGTCGGTGCCATGCACGTGCTGCGACACACCCATGCCCCAGAGGATCATCGAGGCTTTCGACGTCGCATACAGCCGCGCCACGTAGCGGATGGTGTCGGCATCGATGCCGCAGACCGGGGCCATCGCCTCCGGGCTGTAGTTCGCGACGTTCTCTGCCAGGTCTTCATAGCCAACCGTGCGGCTCGCGATGAAGTCATGATCGACCAGGTCCTCGGTGACGATCACGTGCATCATCGCGTTGAGCAGGGCCACGTCGGTATCCGGCTTGAACTGGAGGAAGCGGTGCGCGTGGCGCGCCAGCTCCGGACGGCGCGGGTCGCACACGATCAGGCGGGTGCCGGCCTTTGCCGCGTTCTTCATCCAGGTCGCTGCCACCGGATGGTTGACGGTCGGGTTGGCGCCGATTATCAGCACCACCTCGGCCTTGGTCACGTCCATCACCGGGTTCGACACGGCGCCCGAGCCGATCCCTTCCAGCAGCGCCGCCACCGAGGACGCGTGGCACAGCCGGGTGCAGTGGTCGACGTTGTTGCTGCCAAAGCCGGTGCGCACCAGCTTCTGGAACAGGTAGGCTTCCTCGTTGCTGCACTTGGCCGACCCGAAGCCGGCCAGGGCGCGGCCACCGTCCTGGTTGCGGATGCGCGCCAGCGTGCCGGCGGCAAGCGCCAGCGCTTCTTCCCAGCTCGCTTCGCGGAAGACCTCCATCACACGCGACGGGTCCATCGGCGCTTCCGGGTCTTTCGGCATGCCCTCGCGCCGGATCAGCGGCGTCGTGAGGCGCTGCGGATGGTGGGCGTAGTCGAAACCGAAGCGGCCCTTGACGCACAGGCGTTCGTGGTTGGCCGGGCCGTCGCGTCCCTTCACCTCGACGATGCGCTTGTCCTTCACCTTGTAGCTCAGCTGGCAGCCGACGCCGCAGTAGGGGCAGACCGAATCGACCACCTTGTCGGGCTGGACCAGTGCTGCCGCATTTGGTGCCAGTGCCGGCGCCAGCGCCCCGGTCGGGCAGGCCTGCACGCATTCGCCGCAGGAGACGCAGGTGGAGGCGCCGAGCGCATCGTCCTGGTCGAACACGATCTTCGCGCTTTCGCCGCGCCAGGCCAGCCCGATCACGTCGTTGACCTGCTCGTCGCGGCACGCACGCAGGCAGCGCGTGCACTGGATGCAGGCATCCAGGTTGACGGCGATGGCCGGATGCGACAAATCCTGCGCCGGCTGCTCCCGGCGCGGGAAACGGGCCTCGGTCACGCCCAGTTGCCGCGCCCATCGGCTCACTTCGTTGTCCGGCACGTAGCCGGGCTTGCCACCGGGGTCGCCGATATCGGAGAGCAGCAGTTCCAGCACCATCTTCTGCGCCGCGACCGCGCGCGGGCTGGCCGTATCGACCTTCATGCCGGAGGACGGATAACGGCAGCACGAGGGCGCCAGCACCCGCTCGCCGGCGATCTCCACCATGCAGGATCGGCAGTTGCCCACGGGCGCCAATCCTGGCTTGTGGCACAGGCGCGGCACCGCAATGCCTTCGCGCTCGGCAACCTCGATCAGGGTTTCCTGCGGCGAGGCCTCGACCTCGCGGCCGTTCAATTCGAAGCGCACGGTAGGCAGCCGGATATCCTTCGCGTTCATGCGCCCTCCAGTTCATGCGGAAAGTAGCGGATCACGCAGTCGAAGGGATTCGGCGCCGCTTGTCCCAGGCCGCAAATCGAGGCGTCGCGCATCACCTGCGACAGCTCGCCCAGCAGGGGCGTATCCCAGCGCGGCCGTTCCATCAGGGCCAGCGCCTTGGCGGTGCCGCTGCGGCAGGGCGTGCACTGGCCGCAGGATTCGTACTTGAAGAAGGCCAGCAGCTTGCGCGCCGTGGCCACCGCGCTGTCGTGCTGCGACAGCACGATCACCGCCGCCGAGCCGATGAAGCAGCCGTAGGGCTGCAGGGTGTCGAAGTCGAGCGGGATCGCATTCATCGAGGCCGGCAGGATGCCGCCCGAAGCGCCACCCGGCAGGTAGGCATAGAGGGTATGCCCTTCCTGCATGCCGCCGCAGTATTCGTCGATCAGTTCCTGCACCGTGATGCCGCTCGGTGCCAGCTTGACGCCGGGCTCGCGCACGCGTCCGGACACCGAGAACGAGCGCAGTCCCTGCCGTCCGTTGCGGCCCTGATTCGAAAACCAGGCCGCGCCATTCTCGAGGATGCTGCGCACCCAGTACAGGGTTTCGAAGTTGTGGACCAGGGTCGGCCGGTTGAACAGCCCCTGCTCCGCCACGTAGGGCGGGCGCAGGCGCGGCATGCCGCGCTTGCCTTCGATCGATTCGATCATGGCCGACTCTTCGCCGCAAAGGTAGGCGCCGGCGCCGCGCCGCAAGAATACCTGGGGCAGTCCCTCCCCGGGCGGCGCCGCGAACAGGCGTTTCAGCTCAAGGTCGAGAATGGCGCGGCAGCCGTGGTACTCGTCGCGCAGGTAGATGTAGACGGCCTCGACGCCGGTCGCCCAGGCCGCCACCAGCATGCCTTCGAGGAAGCGGTGTGGATCGCGCTCGAGGTAGAACCTGTCCTTGAAGGTGCCGGGCTCGCCTTCGTCGAGGTTCACGGCCATCAGGCGCGGGCCGGGCTGCTCGCGCACGAGGCGCCACTTGCGCCCGGCCGGGAAACCCGCGCCGCCCAGGCCGCGCAGGCCCGAAGTGTCCATCTCGCGGATGACTTCCTCGACATCGCGCCGCGCCGCCATGCAGTCGGCCAGCAGGCGGTAGCCGCCCTGTTCGCGATAGCCGTCGTAGGTCAGGTAGGACTCCGGTTCATGCCTGACCTGGCCGGCCGCGACTTTCGCCAGGACGGCTTCCGGCGTCGCATGCGGCACAGGATGCTGGCCGACCACGGCTGCAGGCGCCTGCTCGCAGCGGCCGATGCAGGGCGTCGGCACCACGCGCACGTCGGCACCGAGCAGTGCCGGCAGCCGTTCAAGCAACTGAGCGCTTCCTGCCATCGCGCAGGACAGGCCGTCGCACACGCGCACCGTCAGCGCGGGCGGGACCGCCTCGCCGTCGCGCAGCACGTCGAAATGGTGGTAGAAGGTGGCGACCTCGAAGACTTCGGCCTGGGCCATGCGCAGTTCCTGCGCCAGCGCGGCCAGGTGGGCGGCCGGCAGCGCCTTCAACCGGTCCTGCAGCAGATGCAGGCATTCGATGAGCAAGTCGCGGCGGCGCGGCATGTTGCCAAGTAGCGCCTGCACCTCGCGCAGGGCTTGCGGATCGACCTGGCGGCCCTTGGGCGCCTCGCGCTTGCGCTGGCGGCTGGCTCCCCCGCTGCTGCCAATGGGGGCGATCGGAATGATGGGGTGGTTCATGTGACAGCCCTGTTGAGGTCCGAATCTGTTGCCCGGTCTGCGGCCGGTTGCAATTAGTATAACCCCGCGAGCGCGTGGCGGGCCGCTTGCCTGGCGTGCGCGGCAAGGGTATAAAGCCGCCCATGATCGATCCCGCCACCCTTCCCTCCCGCATCTCCGACATCCTCCACTGCGGCGCCCGGCGCGCCCCTGATGCGCCCGCGCTCGCCGAAGGCGACCGTGCCTGGACCTACGCCGAACTGGAGCGCGAAACCTGCCGCTATGCCGGCCTTTTGCGGGAACTGGGCGTGCGCCCCGGCGACCGGGTCATGCTGGTGAGCGAAAACTGTATGGCCCAGGTGGCCCTGCTGTTTGCCATCGCCAGCCTGGACGCCTGGGGCGTGAACGTCAACGCGCGCCTGAGCGAAGGCGAGCTGGGCGCGATCCGCGCGCACAGCACGCCGCGCCGGATCCTCTACACCACGGCGGCATCACCGGATGCGCTGGCCCATGCCCGGCGCGACGGCGCCACGGTAGTCGGCGAGGTGATGGCCGGGCCGCTCGACCCGGCCACCGTTCCGGAACCGGTACGCCCCGACGACGCCCAGGTCGCCGCGCTGGTCTACACCACCGGCACCACCGGCCAGCCCAAGGGCGTCATGCTGACCCATGCGAACCTGCTGTTCGTCGCCGCCACCTCGAGCACCCTGCGCGGCTTGCAGCCCTCCGACCATGCCAGCGGCGTGCTGCCCATCTCGCACGTCTATGGCCTCGCCTCGGTCATGCTCGGCACCCTGTACGCCGGCGCCTGCCTGCACCTGGCGCCGCGTTTTTCCGCCGAGGCGCTGCTGGCGCAAATCCGTGCAGGCAAGCTCACCATCGTGCAGGGCGTGCCGGCCATGTATGCGCGCCTGCTGGCGCTGTCCAGGGGTGAGCAGATCACGTCGCGCCTGCGCTTCTGCTACGCCGGCGGCTCGCCGCTCGACCCGGCGCTCAAGCGCGAGGTCGAGCAGGTATTCGGGCTGCCCCTGCACAACGGCTACGGCCTCACCGAGAGCGGCCCGACCGTGTCCCAGACCCGCCTGGACGCCCCGCGCGGCGATACCTCGGTGGGCCATCCGATCCCCGGGGTCGAGGTGCGCATCGTGGGCGCGACGGGCGAGCTCTGGGTGCGCGGGCCGAACGTGATGGCGGGCTACTACCGCGACCCGGTGCAAACCGGCGCCGCCTTGCGTCCCGGCGGCTGGCTGGCCACGGGCGACCTCGCGACGCAGGACGAGGACGGTGCGCTGTTCATCGCCGGGCGCGTGAAGGAGCTCATCATCCGCGCGGGTTTCAATGTCTATCCGCTGGAAGTCGAAACGGCGCTCAACAGCCACCCGGCCGTCGTGCAGTCGGCGGTGGTTGGCCGGCCGGTTGGCGGCGGCGAGGAGGAGGTGGTGGCCTTCGTGGAAGCCACGGGAGCGCTTGCCGAGGCGGCGCTGCAGGACTGGCTGCGGGCGCGGCTGGCTCCCTACAAACGGCCGTCGCGCATCGTGTTCATGGATGCGCTGCCGGCCGCGCCGAGTGGGAAGATACTGAAAAGCAGGCTTTTGTAGGGTGGGCGGTTTCCCCGCCCACGCGGTCAAGGCCCGCCAGAACCACTGCACCGTATCAATCGCTAGCTATCACCGCGTGGGCGGGAGACCCGCCCACCCTACAACTACGAAACTCATCGGCGCCGCTTCTTCCAGTTGTACTCCGGCCCCGTCACGTCCACGCCCGGATGGCCGACCAGGTCAGGATGCTCCGACGCCATCGTGATGAAGCGCACGCCCTCCCCCTCGCGCTGGCGCTTGCGCAGCGCCTCGATGTGCTGCATCGCATCCACCATGGCCGTCGTCTCGAACAGCTTCTGGTGCGGCGTGCATTTGTCGGCCTCGACGATTGTCCAGTACACCATATACATCATCACCTCCCGTATGGATGCATTGTCTCCGGTCCGCCCCCTGTGCGGCGCACCGGTCGCCGCCATGTTTTGATTCCCACAGAAATTTCTAGTTAGCAGAAGTTAGGCTCTGAAAAAAGGAACATGCGCGCAAATGTAGGACTGGTCCGAAAAATCCTTTTTATGTGGGCTATTTCACACAACCCGTCGCAGCTGCCAATTAGTCTGGAGCCTGTCTTCACAAAATAGCGGGTCAGAACATGAACACACCGATGAATCACCAGCCGGACCACACCTCTGAACTCGAGCTCTGGGGAGGGCTCGAATGCACGGTCAACCGTGTGCGCGACAACTATTTCAGCCAGATGGAGCGCAACGGCCACGCAGAGCGCCTGCAGGACATCGACCGTTTTGCTTCCCTGGGTATCAAGGCCATCCGCTATCCGGTGCTGTGGGAGCGCACCGCGCCCGATGGCGTCGAGTCTGCCGACTGGTCATGGTCCGACGAACGCCTGCCGGCCCTGCAGCAACTGGGCGTCACGCCCATTGTCGGCCTCCTCCACCATGGCAGCGGACCACGCGACACCAGCCTGGTCGATCCCGCCTTCCCCGAAAAGCTCGCCGAGTACGCCGGCGCGGTAGCGCGTCGCTACCCCTGGGCCGAGTACTACACCCCGGTCAACGAACCCTTGACCACGGCGCGCTTTTCCGGCCTGGCAGGCGTCTGGTACCCGCACGGCATGGACGAAACCACCTTCGTGCGCGCCCTGATCAACGAGTGCCGCGCCACCGTGCTGGCGATGCGTGCGATCCGCGAAGTCAATCCCGGAGCCAAGCTGGTGGCGACCGACGACCTGTCGAAGACCTACGGCACGCCGGAGATGCAGGAGCTGGTCGGCTTCTTCAACGAGCGCCGCTGGCTGGGCTGGGACCTGATGTGCGGGAAAGTCGACCAGAACCACGCGCTGTGGGACTACCTGCTCGAGTCGGACGCGACCGCGGAAGAGCTGCTCTGGTTCCGCGACAATCCCTGCCCGCCCGACATCATCGGCGTCAACTACTACGCCACCAGCGAGCGCTGGCTCGACCATCGTCCGGAGCGCTATCCGGAAAACCGCTGCCACACCTACCGCGGCATCCGCCACGCCGACATCGAAACGCCGCGCGCGCTGGCCACGCCGACGCCGGGCATCGCGCCGCTGCTGATGGAAACCTGGGAACGCTACGGCCTGCCGATCGCCATCACCGAAGCGCACATCGACGCCAACCGTGAAGACCAGATGCGCTGGCTGCTCGAGATCTGGAATGCGGCGCGCAGCGCACGCCAGCAGGGCGCCGACGTGCGCGCGGTGACGGTCTGGGCCCTGCTCGGCTCCTACGACTGGAACTGCCTGGTCACCGAATGCCGCGGCTACTACGAGCCCGGTCCGTTCGACGTGCGCGGCGGCGAGCCGCGCCCGACGGCGGTCGCCACCCTGATGCGCGAGCTGTCCAGCGGACGCCCGCTGTCCAACCCGGTGCTGCAGGGCGAAGGCTGGTGGCGCCGCCCCGACCGCTTCCTGTGCAAGCCGGTGGCGACCAGCACCGCGGTGGCCGACATCGCGATCCGCAGCCAGTTCAAGTCAAACGTGGTGCAGCCGATCCTGATCACCGGCGCCACCGGCACCCTGGGTTCGGCCTACGCCCGCATTTGCAAGAACCGCAACCTGGCCTTCCACGTGCTCACGCGCCAGGAAATGGACATCACCGATCCGGCTTCGGTCGAAGCGGCCATCCAGCGCTACAAGCCGTGGGCGATCATCAATGCGGGCGGCTACGTCCGCGTGGACGAGGCCGAGGGCGATCTTGAACGCTGCATGCGCGAGAACACGCTGGGGCCGACCATCCTGGCGCTGGCCTGCATCCGCCACCAGCTGCGCTTCATGACCTTCTCGACCGACCTGGTGTTCGACGGCACCAAGGGCACGCCGTATGTCGAGTCGGATGTCCTCAATCCGCTCGGCGTCTACGGCCGCAGCAAGGCGGAAGCCGAGCAGCGCGTGCTGGACGCCGACCCGCAGGCCCTGGTGATCCGCACCAGCGCCTTCTTCGGGCCATGGGACCAGCACAACTTCGTCACGCTGGCGCTCAATGCGCTCGAAGCCGGGCAGCCCTTCCAGGCCGCCGGCGACATGGTGGTGTCGCCGACCTACGTGCCGGACCTGGTCAACGTGTCGCTCGACCTGCTGATCGACCGCGAGCGCGGGGTCTGGCACCTGACCAATGCCGAGGCCTTGAGCTGGGCCGAGCTGGCCAAGCGCGCCTGCGAAGCGGCAGGGGTGGATGACGCCAAGCTGGAAGTGGTATCGAGCGAGAGCTGCGGCCACGTGGCGCGCCGGCCGGAGTACAGTGCGCTGTCGAGCGAGCGCGCGCTGATGCTGCCGTCGCTGGACGATGCCCTGCGCCGGTACGTGGAAGCGATGCAGGACCGCGCGCACGGCCGCGATGCGGAGATGCCGGGGGAAGCGGCGCATTACGCAAGCTGATTCGCCGCGCTTGGTTTTCGTAGGGTGGGCGGCTTTGCCGCCCACGCGTTCAAATCCGGTTTGAACAGACGTTGCAGCAATTCATAGACTGGTTGAACGCGTGGGCAGGAAACCTGCCCACCCTACGATAATCACGTCTCATCCGCCGCTACGAACTGCAGGCGGTACAGGTTGGCGTACATCCCGTTCGCATCGAGCAGCTCCGCATGGGTCCCCTGCTCGGCGATGCGTCCCTGCTCCATCACCACGATCCGGTCGGCCCGCTCGATGGTCGAGAGCCGGTGCGCGATCACGATGGTGGTGCGTCCCGCCATCAGGGTCTCCAGCGCCGCCTGCACCGCGCGCTCGGACTCGTTGTCGAGCGCCGAGGTGGCTTCGTCGAGGATCAGGATCGGCGCATCCTTGTAGATCGCGCGTGCGATCGCCACGCGTTGGCGCTGGCCGCCCGACAGGCGCATGCCGTTCTCGCCGATGCGCGTCTCCACGCCGTCTTCCAGCTTGGCCACCACGTCGGTCAGGTGCGCGGCCTTGACCGCCGCCGCCAGGCGTTCGTAGTCGATCCTATCCGCGCCGTAGGCGATGTTGGCCGCCAGCGTGTCGTCGAACAGCACCACGTTCTGGCTCACCATCGCCAGCTGCGCGCGCAGGCTGGGTAAACGGATGTCCTGGTAGGGCACGCCGTCCAGCAGCACACAGCCTTCTTGCGGATCGTAGAAACGGGTCACAAGGTTAACGAAAGTCGACTTGCCGCCGCCCGACACGCCAACCAGCGCTACCGTCTGGCCCGGCTGCACGTCCAGCGTCACGCCGGCAAGCGCCAGGCTGCCCGCGTTCGGATAACGGAACGAGACATTCTCCAGCCGCAGGTGGCCCCGGGCCCGGCCCAGTTCCTGCGTGCCAGTGTCGCTCTCGGCAGGTGAGTCGATCAGGCCGAACACGGTCTCGGCCGCCGCGATCCCGCGCTGCATCGGGCCGTTCACCTCGGCCAGCGACTTGAGTGGCGTAAGCAGCATCAGCATCATGGTCACGAACTGGACGAACTCGCCCTGGGTCATGTCGGCCTGGATCGCCAGCACCACCACCAGCGACAGCGCCATCGAGGTGGCGATCTGGGTCACCGGCGTGGTGGCGGCGAAGGCCACCGTCATGCGCTGCGAGAAGCCGCGCAGGGCTTCGCTGCGGGCATGGAAGCGCGCGCGCTCGTAGCGCTCGCCCGAGAACACGCGGATCACCTGGTGCCCGCGCGTGGCCTCTTCCACCACCTGGGTCAGCTCGGCCGTCACGCGCAGGTTCTCGCGGTTCAGGCGGCGCAGGCGGCCGGTGGTGGTGCGCACGATCACGGCGGTCAGCGGGATCACGACGATGGCCACCAGGGTCAGCTGCCAGTTCAGGTAGAGCAGCGTGGCGAGCAGGCCGATCACGACCAGGGTGTCGCGCACGCAGGCCACGAACACCGACTGCAGCATGTCCACCACCTGGCGCACCTCGTTCACCACGACATTGATGATCTTGCCGGTCGACTCTTCATGGAAGCGCGCCACCGGCAGCCTGAGCACGCGGTCGAACACCATTGCGCGCAGGTCGTTCAGCACGCGGCTGGTGACCCAGTTGTTCAGGTAGGCGGTCGAGAAGGTGCCGATGCCGCGCAGGATGAAGATCGAGACCAGCACCCCGGGGATCCACCACATGCTGAACGGTACCTTCTCCTCGAAGCCGAGGTCGATCAGGAGCTGCAGGGCCTTGCCCAGCAGCGGCTGGGTGGCGGCGGTGAGCGCCATCGACAGCAGCGCCAGCCAGGCGCGCGTCTGGTAGGGCTTGACGACCGCCAGCAGGCGTTTGACGATGACCTTGTTTTCCAATTTATTGTCCACTTTGTGTTTCCATACCGGCCTGTGCGTCGGCCTTCGCGTCGTCTTGTGCAATGAGGCAGAAGCCCATGAGCAGGGCCACCATGAGCACGTAGAACATGGCGCCCTTCAGGGACCAGAAGATGACTTCGGTAAGGCCGAAGCCGAAATAGCCGAGCACCACCAGCATGCCGGCCAGCGCCGGTGCAAATCCGGGCGCGTACTGGTGGTCGATCCGTGTCCCTCCGCTGCGCGAATTGCGCCCGGCCGCGCGCGCGAAGAAGGCGAATGGCATCGCCAGGATGCCGATGTACGCGAGCAGGCCGAACACCCCGCCGGTGGCCTGTGCCTGCAGGATATCGTTGTGCAGGTGGTGGGCGAATTCGAGGATCGCGTCCTGGACCTTGCCCTGCTGGGCCAGCTCGTGCAGTTCGGCGCGCACGCTGGCGGGGTCGCGCCCGAACCATGGCTCTTCCGCGATGATGTGGCGGGCGCCCTTCCACAGCTCCAGGCGGACGCCGACATTGGAAAAGGCGCTGCCGCCATCCAGCCAGGTCCGGACGTCGTCCATGCCCTGGTCCACCCGCTCCTGCACGCCGAAGGCAGGAATGAAGAAGGTGGAGGCGAACAGCGCGAAACTGCCGCCCAGGAGCAGGCGCACGCCCCGGCTTTGCAGCCGGCGCGCGTAGGCCAGGAACAGGATGGCCGCCAGCCCCAGCGCGATCCAGCCGCCGCGCGTGCCGCTGATGACCGTCGCGCCCAAGCCAGCCAGGGCGCCGAGCGCAGGAAAAATCGCCTTGCGGTTACTGTGGCGGTAGTCGATGGCGGCCGCCAGCGCCACCAGCGCCAGGCACAGCGCGATGTCGCCGAAGGTGATCGAGTTGAGCCAGCCACCCGGACGGTAGATGTCGAGCACGAAGCGTTGCCAGGCGATGAAGGGCAAGGCAGCGAGCGCGCCGCCGATCACGCCCCACCACAGACAGGTGCGCGAGGGGCGCGCCAGCACCACCAGCATGAGGGCGCTGAAGCCGAGGAACATGCGCAGGGGCTTGTCGAGGTAGCGCCACTCGGTCTCGGGACGCGCCAGCACGAAGGCCAGCGACAGCAGGAGGTAATAGGCGAAGGCCGCCACCACCCAGCGGATCTCGCGCCAGTGCAGCGCCACCGCCGCCCAGGCCTTGCGCGGCACGCACAGGACGGTGAGCACGAAGATGATGCTGCTGAAGCCGATGCCGAACGGGGTAATGAGGCTGAGGAAAGGGAACAGGAAAATCAGGAAGCCGATCCAACGCTGCATCGGCATCCCGATTTTCGTCTGATTATTGTTCATTCATGTTCTTGTGGGATACTCTTGCCAACCTTGAGCGCGTGTTTTATCGGACTTCCATGCAGCAAACCCCGACCATCTCTGTCGTGATCACCACATACAACCGCCCGGACGCACTCGAAGCGGTCGTGGAAGCCTGTTTCATGCAGGATGACAAGAATTTTGAAATCATTATCGCTGATGACGGCTCCACTGCCAACACGCGGGACACCGTCACGGCCCTGGCCGCCCGCTCGCCCGTGCCGCTCAAACACGTGTGGCAGCCGGACGAAGGCTTTCGCGCCGCCATGGCCCGCAACCGCGGCACGCTGGCGGCAACCGGTAACTATATCATCTTCCTGGACGGCGACTGCGTGCCGCAGCGCGACTTCATTGCGCGTCACCGGCTTCTTGCGCGGCCGGGCTTCCTCGTCTCGGGCAGCCGTATCCTCCTGAGCCAGGCGCTGACCGAACGCGTCCTGCGCGAGCACATCGACGTCGCCGGCCTCGGCGTCCTCGAGCGCCTGCGCTGCCGCCTGCGCGGCGACATGAACAAGGTGCTGCAGACGATGCTGCGCTGGCCCGACATCGGCCGCGTGCGGCGCCGCTTCAGCTGGCGCCGCATCAAGAGCTGCAACCTGGCCGTCTGGCGCGCGGACCTGGAGAAAGTCAACGGCTTCGACGAGAGTTTCGTGGGCTGGGGCCACGAAGACGCCGACCTGGTCCTGCGCCTGTTCCATGCCGGCGTGCTGCGCAAGGACGGCGCCCTGGCCACCGAGGTGCTGCACCTGTGGCACCGGGAAGCGGAACGCGACGAGGAATCGAGCAACCGCAACGTGGTCCTCCAGCGGGCTGCCGACAGAACCACCCAGGCGGTGCGCGGACTGCGCGAGCATGCGGGCGAGGCGCCTTCTTCCATCCCGGGGTGACAGGCGGCGTGGGCGCCCGCGGCGAGCCGAACCGGAGCTCAGGCGGACATGCCTTTTTGCAGCAGTTCGGCCACCAGGCCGTTCAACTCGACGCCGCGCTCCTTGCTCAGGTCCTGGAGCTGCTTGACCAGGTCGCCGTTGAGCTTGACGGCAAACGGTACCAGCCCCAGCGCGCGCTCCCGCTCACGCTGCTCGCGGCGGTCGGGTGCGGGCGCCTTGGCTGACGCAGCGGCACCGAAGGCGGCTCCTTTCACGCTCATCTGGTTCATCAATTTCTTCGCGTCGCTCTTGGCCAGGTCGGTCTTTTTCATCGCATGCCCTCTGTTGTCAAAGCTGGATTCTACGCGTCTCAGGCAGGGAAGATAAAGCGCGAGCTCACCGGGTCTCCCCGTCAGAAGAGCCCTTGAGGCCTTATGCAGGACGATTTGCTCCACGGGACTCAGCGTGCAATGATCGATCCTTGTGCCATGCTCGGAAAGGAAGCCAACGTGCGTCAACTGTATGCATTTCTCGCCGCATCGCTCTTGTCGGGTGCAGCCGCTGCACAGGCTTACCGGCCCGATTTCGATCCCAGCAGACTGAAAGGCCCGGCTGCCGGGCCGGCCAACGAGGTGATGGTGCTCGGGACGTCCCACTTGTCGCAGCTGCCGAACAGCTTCGATCCCGCCCACCTGCGCCCCATCGAGGACCGGCTGGCGCGCTGGCGTCCGGACGGCATCGCGGTCGAGGCCTTGTCGGGCATGCAGTGCGACCATATGCGCCGCTACCCGGCGCGCTACGCGGAGACGATCGACACCTATTGCTGGGACCCGGCGCCTGCGCACGCTTCGACCGGCCTGGACGTGCCCGCGGCGACCGCGCAGGCCGGACAGATGCTGGCTGCATGGCCCGCGAACCCGTCCGCCAGCCAGCGGCGGCGCCTGGCGGCCCTGTTCCTCGCGGGTGGCGAGCGGACGTCGGCACTCGTCCAGTGGCTGCGCCTGCCGCAGGCAGAACGGTCCGCCGGCGACGGCCTTGACGCCACGCTGGTCGCATTCCTGGACGAGCTGAAGGAGGCGCGCAACGAACGCTACCTGCTCGCCGCGCGCCTGGCAGCGCGCCTTGGCCACGAACAGGTGTATCCGATGGACGACCACACGGCCGACCGTCCGACAGCGGACAGGAAAGCCGCCGGGGACGCCTTGTCGAGAGCCTGGGACAATCCGGCGCTGAAGCGGCGCCTGGGTGCGATCAAGGCATTGGAGGAGAAAGTGGGCAGCGCGCAAGGCGTGCTGGCCCTGTATCGTGCCGACAATGCGCGGGGAGCGACGAAGCTTGCTTTCGACAGCGATTTCGGCGCGGCGCTCGAGGAGCCGTCGCCACGGCGCTTCGGACGCCGGTATGTGGGCTATTGGGAGACGCGCAACCTGCGCATGGCGGGCAACATTCGCGACGTGCTGGCGGAGCGGCCCGGGATGCGCATGCTGGTGATCGTCGGGGCTTCGCACAAGGGCTACCTGGAGGCCTACCTGCACCAGATGCATGATGTGCGGATCGTGGATGCGGCGCCCTTGTTACGGTGAGGATGCCGGCCCCTTGTAGGGTCCGCCTCGTCTGCGCACAGGGGAGTCGACCGCGTGGGCGGCGTTCACGCTGCCGGCCGAGCACATGGCCGGGTGGAGCTGCCCACCCTACGGATCAGTACTCCACCGCCACATCCTTCGCTCCCAGCGTCAGCTCCAGCTGCTGCTTGAGCGTATCCGACGGCGCCACCCGCCAGTCGTCGCCCAGCTGCAGCACGGCTTCGACGCCCTGCGGCTTGATGCGCAGGCTGACCGGCAGGCCGTCCTGCTGGCGGTAGGGCTGCAGGACCTCGGCCAGCTTGGCCGGATTCAGGTCGCAGGACACGTCCATTTCCAGCTTGAAGCCGTACTGGATGCGCGCCGCCGCGATGTCGTAGACCTTCTCCGCGGTGATGCGCAGGCCGCCGTTGAAGCGGTCTTCGGAGACCTTGCCGACCACCAGCAGGAACTCGTCTTCCTTGAAGATGTTCTTGTTCGCTTCCAGCAGCTCGCTGTAGATCGTCACCTCGACCACGCCGGTCTTGTCGTCCAGCGACACGATCAGGATCTTGCCGCGCTGGGTCATCTGGGTGCGCACGCCGGTGATCACGCCGCACAGCATGCGCGGGTCGCGCGAAGGCTCCAGGTCCTTCAGCTTGGTCTTGGCGAAGCGCCGCACCTCGGCCGCATACGAGTCGAACATGTGGCCCGACAGGTAGTAGCCGAGCGCGATCTTCTCTTCGGCCAGCTTCTGGCGGTCGGTCCAGGGCGTCGCCTTGACGTACTCGGGCGGGGCCACCAGGTCGGAATCAATGCCGCCGAACAGGCTGACCTGGTTGGCGGCGGCGGCGGCCTGGCCGGCCGCTTCCATCGCGAAGCCGACCGAGGCCAGCAGCACGGCGCGGTCCACGCCGAAGCAGTCCATGGCGCCGGCGCGGATCAGGCTCTCGATGGTGCGGCGGTTGATCTGCTTGCGGTCCACGCGCATGCAGAAGTCGAACAGGTCCTTGAACTTGCCGCCTTCCGTACGCGCCGCGATGATCGCCTCGATCGCACCCTGCCCCGCGCCCTTCACGCCACCCAGGCCGTAGCGGATGTTCGAGACCTGCTTGCCGGTGACGGAACGCGGCTGGCCTTCCGGCGTGAAGCGGAAGTGGGACTCGTTGACGTCCGGCGGCAGGATGGTCAGCTTGCAGACGTCGATCGCGTCCTCGACCAGGATCTTGATCTTCTCGGTGTCTTCCATCGCCAGCGACATGTTGGCTGCCATGAACGCGGCGGTATGGTGCACCTTGAGGTAAGCCGTGTGATAGGACAGCAGCGCATAGGCGGCCGCGTGCGACTTGTTGAAGCCGTAGCCCGCGAACTTCTCCATCAGGTCGAAGATCTCGTCGGCCTTTTCCTGCGACAGACCGTCCTTGGCGGCGCCGGCGCGGAAGATCGCGCGGTGCTCGGCCATTTCCTCGGCTTTCTTCTTGCCCATCGCGCGGCGCAGCATGTCCGCGCCGCCCAGCGAGTAGCCGCCGACGATCTGCGCCATCTGCATCACCTGCTCCTGGTAGACCATGATGCCGTAGGTCTCGGACAGAATGGATTCGGTACGCGGGTCCGGATAGTCGAACTTCTCGCCGTGCTTGCGTTTGCAGAAGTCGGGAATCAGGTCCATCGGGCCCGGACGGTAGAGCGCCACCAGCGCGATGATGTCCTCGAAGCGGTCGGGACGCGCATCCTTCAGCATGCCCTGCATGCCGCGCGATTCAAGCTGGAAGATCGCGACAGTCTTGGCGTCGGACAGCAGCTTGTACGAAGGCCGGTCGTTGAGCGGCAGGGTCTCGAGGGTGAAGTCGGCGTCGGCCGGATCGAGCGCGCGGATGTAGTTTACCGCACGGTCGAGGATGGTGAGCGTGGTCAGGCCCAGGAAGTCGAACTTCACCAGGCCGACGGCTTCCACATCGTCCTTGTCGTACTGCGAGACGACGCCGGCGTCGCCGCCCTGGGTGTACAGCGGGCAGAAGTCGGTGAGCTTGCCGGGCGCGATCAGCACGCCGCCGGCGTGCATGCCGATGCCGCGGGTGATGCCCTCGACCTGCTGGGCGAGATCCAGCAGCTGCTTGACCTCTTCCTCGTTCTCGAGCCGCTCCTTGAGCAGCGGTTCTTCTTCGATCGCCTCGGCGATCGAGACCGGCTTGCCCGGCTTGAACGGGATCAGCTTGGAGATGCCGTCGCAGAAGTTGTAGCCGAAGTCGAGCACGCGGCCGACGTCGCGGATCGCGCCTTTCGCGGCCATGGTGCCGAAGGTGGCGATCTGCGAGACCGCGTCGCGCCCGTACAGGTCCTTCACGTGCTGGATGACGAGTTCGCGCTTTTCCTGGCAGAAGTCGATGTCGAAGTCGGGCATCGAGACGCGTTCCGGGTTCAGGAAGCGTTCGAACAGCAGGTTGTACTTCAGTGGGTCGAGGTCGGTGATCTTGAGCGCATACGCCACCAGCGAGCCCGCACCCGAGCCGCGGCCCGGGCCGATCGGCACGCCGTTGTTCTTGCCCCACTGGATGAATTCCGCCACGATCAGGAAGTAGCCCGGGAACTTCATCTTGATGATGGTCTGGTTCTCGAACTCGAGGCGCGCCTCGTAGCGCGGGCGCTCCTTCTCGCGCACTTCCGGATCGGGGTAGAGCTGCACCAGGCGCTCTTCCAGGCCCTTCTTGGTCTCGGAGACCAGGAAGTCGTCGATGGTCATGCCATCCGGGGTCGGGAAATCCGGCAGCTGGGGCTTGCCCAGCGTCAGGGTGACGTTGCAGCGCTTGGCGATCTCCACCGAATTGGCGAGCGCGCCCGGCAGGTCGGCGAACAGTTCCGCCATCTCGGCCTGGGTCTTGAAGCACATCTCTTCGTTGAAGCGGCGTACGCGCTTGGCGTTGGCCAGCATCTCGCCCTCGGCGATGCAGACGCGCGCTTCGTGGGCGATGAATTCGTCCTTGTTCAGGAACTGCACCGGGTGGGTCGCCACCACCGGCAGGCCGAGGCGCGAGGCCAGCGCCACCGAATGGCGCACGCCCTGCTCCTGGTTGGGCTGGCCGGCGCGCTGGATCTCGATGTAGAAGTGGCCCGGGAAGATGCGCGCCCAGCGTTCGGCGGCACGTTCGGCGCGCTCGATGTCGCCGTTGTCGATGGCCTGGCCGACGTCGCCGAAGCAGGCGCCCGACAGCACGATCAGGGCATTGGCCTGGTCGACGTCCGGCTCCAGGGTCGACCTGGAGGTGGCCAGCGCCTCCAGCCACTCGACGCGGATCTCGGCACGGCCCTTGTACTGGTTGGTGAGCCAGGCCTTGGACAGCAGGTCGCACAGCTGCAGGTAGCCGGTGCGGTTCTTGGCCAGGATCAGCAGGCGCGAGGGCTTGTCGCGGTTCTCGTCGTTGGTGATCCAGGCATCCACGCCGACGATCGGCTTGATCCCCTTCCCCCGCGCCGCCTTGTAGAAGCGCACCAGGCAGAACATGTTGGCCAGGTCGGTCACGGCCAGCGCCGGCTGCTGGTCCTTCGCGGCTGCCCCGACGATGTCGTCGATGCGCACGAGGCCGTCGACGATCGAGTATTCGGAGTGGACGCGAAGATGCGTAAACGTCGGGGTAAAGGTCGGGGAAGTCATCCCGACATTTTACTCCGGCTGGGCTTCGCTTGAAGTTGTGCGATTGTTCAGTCGTTGCTGATTGGCATCGCCGCGCAGCAGATGAACCGCTGCGGGCGGGGCCGTCTGCCTTTATAATGTCGGCCTGTCTTTACCAGCCTTGCCGACATGTCTTCCACAGCCAATACCGCCAACTTCGTCAATATCGCCGCCTATAAATTCGTCACGCTCGACGATCTCGACGCGCTGCGTCCGCAGTACCAGGCGCTGTGCAACGAACTGGGCCTGAGGGGCACCATCCTGTTGACGCCGGAAGGCATCAACATGTTCCTGTCCGGCTCGCGCGAGCACATCGACCAGTTCCTGGCGTGGGTGCGCAGCGACGCCCGCCTGGCCGACCTCGAGTGGAAGGAAAGCCTGTCGAGCGAACAGTCGCACAAGCGCATGCTGGTGAAGATCAAGAAGGAAATCATCACGATGCGCATGCCGCTCATCAAGCCCGAGCTCGGCCGTGCACCCTCGGTCGACCCGAAAACGCTCAAGCGCTGGCTCGACCAGGGGCATGACGACGAGGGCGTGCCGGTCGTGATGATGGAAACCCGGAATGCCTTCGAAGTGGATGTCGGCACCTTCAACAACACGCTCGACTACCGTATCGAGAAGTTCACCGAGTTCCCGGAAGTCGCCGCCCAGCATAAGGATGAGCTGGCCGGCAAGACGGTCGTGACCTTCTGCACCGGCGGTATCCGCTGCGAGAAGGCGGCGATCCACATGAAGAACATCGGCTACGAGCGCGTGTTCCAGCTCGACGGCGGCATCCTCAAGTACTTCGAGGAAGTCGGCGGCGACCATTACACGGGCGACTGCTTCGTGTTCGACTACCGTACCGCGCTCAATCCCAAGCTGGAGCCGACGGAGACCGTCCAGTGCTTCGCCTGCCGCGCAGTCGTGACGCCGCGCCAGCAGCTGTCGCCGGACTATGTGGTCGGCAAGTCCTGCCCGCATTGCGCAGGCAAGGCCGCTCCGGCCCAGGAAGCCGCCGAACCGGCCGGGAACGCCGCAGGCCGGTAAACCCGACCCGCTACCACCCAATTAAAAAGCCCCGGCCACGACAGGTGTGGAAGGGGCTTTTTATATTGCCTTTGCAGCCGGTGACGCGTCATGCATCCCCAGGCCTGGCGTCATTTAAAACAGGAATTCCGGGGCGTCCATGCCGCTTGGGGAACCGACGATCTGGGCAATCTTGGCATCGATCTGGCCAGGCTGGATTGCCGCTGCTGCCGACTGCGCATCCTTGACGGTGCCCACATAGGCTTCCGCGATGTCGAACGAGCCTGGACGCAGGTAGGCATTGATTTCCGCCTGGGTGTCGAGACGATTCGTGAATTCGGTAGCGACCGCCACCTTGGCGTTGAAGATCTGCTTGTCCGGAAGCGAAGCAGCTTTCACCATTTCGGTCACCACCGTGTTGATGGTCAGCGTGCCGTTATTCATGGCATCGGTCCAGAATTTGACGCCTGCGGCTTCACCCTGGCGGCCGAACATGTTCTCGTAGACCTCGCGCACGATGCCTTCGTTGTTCATGTTCGCGTAGTTCGCGCGGTACTCGGCCGAACCCGAGAAATCGCGGGAGATTTGTTGCAGCACGTTCGGATTGACGTTCAGCGCATCGACCCAGAATTTCAGTCCGCCCGGATCCGCAGGGCGGCCAAAGAACTGCACGTACATTTGCTGAACGTTGTACACATTATCTGCCATCGCAGCCTCCTATAAGAATGTATAGAAAATATTACACAATTCCGAAAAGGGGTGGCGCAGCAAACGCGGCAGTATTGTAACAAATTCTACATAGATACTATTTCTTATTGGAAGTAACCACTAACGACCAACGCTGAATTGTGAAATTTGGAAATTAGTTACAAGGTCTTTATTTGTCTTTATGAGAGTGCCGCGCGAGACCGTGTTTTTATATTTCCAATGCCAAAAGGAAACCATATTCACTCACCGGGCAAGAGGAGCGTTCTGCTCAACATTTACAAGCGAAAATCTTTACTAAAAATAAGTAACGAAAAAACCACAGTCGATAATGGCATGGTGGTTCGTGACGAAAAAACCGCTCAGCACTGACTGAGCGGTTTCAGGCATTTCGCTATATGTTGTGTTCGCTGTTCAGCTTATTCGAAATAAGCAGCGATCAATTGCACGTCGTCGCGAGCGAGGGTCCCCGCCGCCGCCTTCAGGCGCAGTTGCGCCAGCATGTAGCCATAGCGCGCTTGCGCCAGGTCGCGCCGCGCGAGCGATAGCTGGCGCTGGGCATTGAGCACGTCGAGGTTGATGCGTACGCCGCCCTTGATGCTTTGCTCGGTAGCCTTTACCAGCAATTCGGCCGAGTCGACTGCCTTGATCAGTGCATTGATGCGCGGAACGCTGCTTTCGGTCAGCTTGTATTGGCGGCGGAGCTCCACCAACACCTTGTTGATCTGCGTTTCGAGGTCGGCGACCGCCCTGCCCTTGTTGGCCGCGGCCTGGCGCGTTGCGGCACTGATCGCACCGCCTGCATAAAGCGGGATATTGACCTGGAAGCCGACACTATGGGTCTTGATGTCCTGGTTGATGGTAGTGGTGGTGTCCGAGACGCCCTTGTTGTAAGTGGCGATGGCATCGAGCCTGGGCAGGTGTCCGGCACGCTGCTTCCTGATCTCTTCCGTCGCAACCTGGACGCCATACTGCAGGGTCTGAATATCCGGATTGTTTCGAAGCGCGATGTCTTTCCACGCATCGAAACCCAATACATCCCGCTGCTCGGCGCGGAAGCCCGGGCGCAGCTGGTCCAGCCTGTCCACGTAGCCACCGATGATACCGGCCAGGACATCCAGGGCGCTGTTCATGTTGTTTTCGGCTTCGATCAGGGCCGCTTCCGCCACGTCCAGCCGCGACTGGGTTTCCAGCATGTCGGTGCGGGTCCCCTCGCCATTCTTGAACAGCTTGTCATTGACATTGCGTTGCTCGACGTAGACATCGCGCTCGGCACGCGCCAAGGCCACCTGGTCGGCCTGGAACAAGGCATCGAAATAGGCCTCGGCCACGCGCAGGATGACGTTCTGCTCCTGGCTTTCGAACTGGGCCGCAGTGTAATTGCTCTGTGCGACACCCTGGCGGTAGCGGGCAATGGCGTCGAAATTCACCAGCGGCTGGCGCACCTGCACCACGGTCGAGCGCGAAATGTAGTGCTGGTCGTTCACGCGGCCCAGACCGTAGTCGCTAACCGTATGGGCCTTGTTGCTGCCGTAATTGGCGCTGACGTTCGGCAGCAGGTTGGAACGGCCGAGGATGCGGTTTTCCTTGCCGGCCTCGTTCGCGTACACCGCCGAGCGGAAGGCCGGATCGTTTTTCAACGCGAGATCATAAGCTTCCAGGAGGCCGAGCGCCGACGCCTGGCCACAGGCGGCGGCCAGTGCAAACCCGAGTACGGCGGGCAGGAGCTTCATCGACGGAATGCGCATTGTCAATCCTCCGACATCGAAGTGCGTGCACGGTCGACGATCGGCTTGAGCAGGTAGCTCATCATCGAACGCTCGCCCGTCTTGACGAAGATCTCGACCGGCATGCCCGGCTGGATATCCAGTTTCTTGGCCGCGATGATGCGGGCGCCTTCCGGCGTCACGCGTGCCCTGACCTTGTAATAGGGATGGCCAGTACGCTCGTCCACGCTTCGGTCCGCCGACACCTGGATCACTTCGCCAGGAATATGCGGGGTGCGATTCGTATTAAAGGCGGAGAAGATCATCTCGACCGGCAGGCCGACATGGACCTTGTCGACCAGGTGGACTTCCAGCTGACCCTCGGCTACCAGCTGATCGTCGGCCGGGACGATGTCCATCATCTTGGCGCCCGGCCCGACGATGCCGCCACGCGTGAAGATGGTCGAGTTGACGACGATACCGTCAGCCGGTGCCTTGACCTCGGTGTTGGCCAGGTCGTATGTCTGCGCCTGCAGGCGTGCACCCTGTCCTTCGGCCTCGCGCTGCACGTCAGCCAGTTGAGAACGTACTTCCTGCTGGAAGCTCTGGCTGCGCTGCACCTTGCGCAGCTTGAGCTCCATTACTTGGCGTTGAGCACGGCCAATATTGCCGATGTCCTGCGATATCTCACCGCTCAGCTGGGCATAGGTGCGCTCCAGGTCGAGCAAGCGGTTACGGGCCACGTAACCCTCTTTTGCCAAGTCGCGCATGCCTGTCAATTGTTCCTTTAGGAATTCAATCTGCTGGCGCTTGCTTTCGCGCGATTCCTGCAAACCTTTGATTTGCATCTGGAGGCCGGCGATATTCTCATCGATGGCTGTCAGTTCGCTTTCGAGCGCCATGCGGCGCGAGCTGAACAGCTGGTTCTGCAGGGCCATCGCTGCGACCACGTCCGGATCGTTCTTGTACGGCGCAAGCGCTGCCGGGAAAGCGATGCTCTTCGCGCCGTCGCGTTCGGCCTGCAGGCGGGCTTCGGTGGCACGCGCCGTGATGAATTGGGCGCGAGTCGCGTCTACCTGCGCCGCAGCCTGCACGTTGTTCATGCGCACCAGCACCTGATCCTTGCGCACCACGTCGCCGTCCTTGACCAGGATGTCGTGCACCATGCCGCCCGTCAGGTGCTGGACGGCCTTGCGGTTGCCCTCCTTGACGACGGTCGCCGGCATCGGCACGCCGCGATCCAGGGGAGCGGTCGTGGCCCACAGCAGGAAACCGCCGAAGCCGGCGGCGACCACGAACCAGCCGATTCGCGCATAGCTGCGCGGGTCGGTCTGCACGTCCACCGGCGAAGCTTCGTGCGAAACCACTTCGGCGGCGGCGTTTTGTTTGTTGACTTGAGTAAGTTTCATCATTCCTGTTCCGTACGCATCGGCTGAGCTTGCTGACTTGCCTGTGCTTTTGCTTGTGCCTGCAACTGGGCCTGGTGTTGTGCCTGCTGCTGCGCCATTGCCTTTTGGTTCGCTTCCTGGATCGCGGCCATGACCTGCTCCGTCGGTCCGAACAGCTGTGCCGCACCATCGCGCATCAAGAGCAGTTTGTTGGTGGCGCCGATGATGCTGGTACGGTGCGTGATCAGTACGATCGTCTTGCCGCGGCGGCGCAGGTCGAGCACCGCCTGCACCAGGGCATGTTCGCCGACCTCGTCGAGGTTCGAGTTCGGTTCGTCCAGCACGATCAGTGCAGGGTCGCCATACATTGCGCGGGCCAGGCCCAGGCGCTGCTTCTGACCACCGGACAGGCCGGCGCCGCCATCGCCCAGCGGGGTGTCGTAGCCTTTCGGCATGTGCAGGATCATGTCGTGCACGCCGGCGCGTTTGGCGGCCTCGACCACTTTCTCCGCGTCGACTTCTCCGAAGCGCGCGATGTTGTCACTGACGGTGCCGCCGAACAGTTCGATGTCCTGCGGCAGGTAACCGATATTCGGGCCCAGCTCACCCTTGTTCCAAGTGTAGATGTCGGCGCCATCCAGGCGCACCTTGCCTGCCACTGCCGGCCATACACCAACCAGCAGGCGTGCAAGGGTTGATTTGCCGGAACCCGACGGGCCGATCACCCCGAGGGCGTCACCCGGTCCGATGCCAAATGACAAACCACGTACCACGGCCTGGGTTGCGCCCGGCGGTGCGGCAGTCACGGCCTCGACGGTAAGGATACCCTGGGGCTTCGGCAACTCCATGCCGGCGCTGCGCTCCGGATTGTCGCCCAACAACTTCACCAGGCGGTCGTAAGCGCTGCGGGTGCTGGACCACGACTTCCATACCGCGATCACCTGCTGCACCGGGGCGAGCGCACGGCCAATCAGGATCGACGCGGCAATCATCATACCCGGGGTAATCCGGCCTTCGATCGCCAGCAGGGCGCCGAAGCCCAGTACCAGCGAGGTCAGCGCCGTCTGGGTGAACTTGGTAAGTGCACCGACCACACCGGCCTTCTCGCTGGCCTCGGCCTGGAGATTGAGGAAGCGGCTGTGCAACTTGAACCAGCGGCTCATCAGATTGGGCAGCATGCCCATCGACTCGATGACTTCGGCGTTGCGCAGGTTATTGGTTGCCAGGTTGCCGGACATGACCGCCATGGTATTGGCTTCGGCGAGTGGCTTGCGTGTGACCTTTTCGTTGATGACGGCCAGGACGATCAGGACGAGCGTGCCGCACAGCGCAAACAAACCGAGCCAGGGCTCGAACATGAAGATCACGATCAGGTAGATCGGGAACCAGGGGGCGTCGAAGAACGCGAACAGGGCATTGCCGGTTAAGAACTGGCGCAGGTTGGTCAGGTCGTTCAGTGCCTGTCCTGCATTGCCGCCGGACTTCTTGAGATTTTGCTCGAACGCGGCGGTATAGACACGCTTGTTGAGCATCATGTCGAATTTGGCGCCAACACGAATGAGGACGAAGCTGCGCATCATTTCCAGCGAAGACATCAAGACGTATGCGCCCAGCATCATCAGAGTCAACATCAGGAGAGTGATCTCGTTGCGGCTTGCCAGCACGCGGTCATAGACCTGCAGCATGTACAGCGAAGGCACCAATGCCAGCAGGTTCGTGATCGCACTAAAAGCGCCGATAGTCACGAACGTACTCTTGAAGCCGCGCAGGGCCAGTTCGATCTCGTTCTTGGGTTGCGATAGTGTGTTATTCATCTTTAGGCCGTCGTGAGAGGAGTGCTTGACGAATGGATTGTGCCCATCATCAAGCAGTCGCGACATTATCGCCTAAAAGCGGAACAAAATGTGATGAGGATCACATTTAGGCAAGAAGTTTGTTGCGGTTTTGTAGAGCGGCTACCGCAAGAAATAAAAAGGCCATGCTCTTCAGCATGGCCTTATGGAGGATTATTGGCTCCGGCTCGGCATTACGTTATTCCATCTGGCCGACACCCAGCAGAGCAAGCTCCGCATTCGACAGCGCTACAGAAAGTCGCACCACCTGCCCGGCAGCTGTCCTCGCGTATCAGTTCAAGGACCGCACCGGAGCGCGGCCCGAGAATCAGAAACGATTAAGGAGCTGGGGTGGTGAAAGCAACGACCAGGGCGTCCAGGTTCACGGCGCCGGTCAGCTTGACGACGATGTCATTAGCGTCAACAGTGTTGTTACCGCCCACGTCCTGGTACACATAGGTATCGCCACCGAAGCTGAACACGAGGGTGTTCGCATCAACACCGTTGACCTTGTATGCAGCCGCTTCTTTCAGCGCCAGGTCGAAGTCGGTCTGGGCAGTGGTGAACTTGACTGCATTGCTCACGCCGGTGATGAACAGCTTGTCCGAGGTAGCTGCCAGCGACTTGCCGTCGGCGGTCAGGACCAGGTTCAGGCCGGTCACGGTGTCCACTTTGCCGTAGGTCGAAGCGTTCAGCGTGACGCTGTCGATGCCAGCGCCCAGCTTGATGGTTTCGACTGCAGCGTTCGACGACACGTAGGTCAGGCCATTGATGGCAGTACCTGCGTTCGCGCCCAGGGTCAGCTTGCCGCCCAGAGCCGATGCATCCACGGTGACCAGGTCGGAACCGTTTGCGTTGGTGACGGTGGCCGAACCGTTGCCCGACAGGGTCAGCGAAGCCAGGTCAGCATTGCTGGTGCCAGTGTTCAGCGAGACGCTGGCGATGGTGTCAGCGGTACCAGTGCTGTTAGCACCGTTGGTCAGGGTCACGATGGCCGACTGAGCATTGCCTGCCAGGGTAGCAGCAACAGCCGAGGTGCCTGCGGTAACTGCCAGCTTGACGACGTCAGCGTTGGCGTTCACGGTGCCGTTGACTTTTTCGGTGATGTTCAGCGTGCCGGCGTAGGTATTGCCGTTTGCTGCATCAAGCTTGAAGCCCGAAGCCGAAACGGTCAGGGCGCCGTTTGCGACGATCGACTGAGCACCGACGTTGGCAACGGTCGAACCGGCAGCCAGGTCGATGGTGGTGTAGTTGGCGCCCAGCAGGGATGCGTCCAGTGCGGTGGTGCCGCCTTCAGCGCTGGTGAACTTGATGGTTTCGAAGTTCTTCAGCAGCTTGTTGAAGACGATGAAGTCGTCAGCGGTACGCGTACCTGCGCCAGCCAGCGAAATGGTGTCGGTGCCTGCACCGCCGTCGATCACGTCGGTGGTTGCCAGGGCCGCGCCACGCAGGACGACGGTGTCGTTGCCTTCGCCGCCATTGATGTTCAGGCCAGCGCCTGCCACCTTGGTGACGGTAATGGTGTCGTTACCTGCGCCAGCATCAACAGTGGTCAGGCCGGTGCCAGTGGTCAGGATGGTGATGTTGTCGTTGCCGGCGCCGGTCGAGACCGATGCGTTCTTGGCAGCGTCGGTGCCACTAGCAGCAGCGGTTGCGTAACTGATGGTCACGCGGTCAGCGCCCGAACCGGTGCTGACGTTTGCCACGGTGTTGGCGGCGACGTAGGTGATGTTGCCGGTCGAAGCCGATGCGTCGACGGTAGTCACGGTGCCGCTGGTGCCAGCGCTTTCGGCCACGGTCAGGGTGGTGCGCAGCGCGCTGTTGACGGTCACGGTGCTGACCGACGCGCCAGCCGAGCTAGCGCCAGCCTTGACGTTCAGGTTGACCCACGAGGTGTTGCTGTCAGGGATGGCAGCAGCCACGGTACCCGACAGGTTGACGGACGACAGTGCGGCGCCAGCGACGTTCACGGTCACGCCGTTTTGCTGGACGACAGCTGGGACAGCAGCGACGTCATCGGCAGTACCTGGCAGATTGTCCGGACCATTGCTAGCCGGAACGGCAGCGACGTCGGCGCTGGTTTCGCCGGTCACGCCGCTCAGGACAACTTTCGCCGACGATGCACCGGCAGCAGCGGTCACGCTGATGGCGGTGGTGTCGGTCGAGGTGCCGCTGAAGGTTGCGGTGGTGGTCGCAGCCAGGCCGGTCACGGCAGCAGCGGTCACGCCCGCCTGGTTGATGTTGGTTGCGCCGACAAATTTCGATGCATCCAGGCCAGTCGAGGCGAAGGTGGCACCAGTCGCGTTGTAGATGTTGATGGTCTCAACATTCTTGACGGTGCCCTGCTGGGTCACGTTGAAGCCAGGCTTGGTGTAGATGTTCAGGGTGTCCTTGCCTGCGCCGCCGTCGATCACGTCGAATGCGCCCAAGGTGTCAGCGTCAGCGCCAGCTGCAGTCTGAGGAATGGCGTTGAAGATGTCATCGCCAGCGGTGCCGGCGGGGGTATCGACACCGACGGTCAGAGCGATGGTTGCGCCCGGAACGACGGTCATGCCGGTGATGGCTGCGTCGATGGTGGCCTGGTAACCGGTCACGGTGGTGGTGCTGGTCACGCCAGCCAGCAGGCCGCGTGCGGTAGCGGCAGCGACATCACCCGAGTAGGCGTTGATTTCGGTCGGGGTATCCAGTGCGGTGGTGAAGGCAGTAGCGACGTCCAGCTTGTTCTTCACAACCAGTGCGTCCAGCTTGCCCTGGTCCGAGGTGTTGGTCATTGCAGCTGCGGTGATGGCGGCAGCGGCGTTGGCCTTGGTCAGGGTGCCCGAGGTGATGGCGTTGACCCAGAAGTTGAAGCCAGCGGTGTCGGCTTCGCGGCCCAGGACGTTCTGGTAGATCGCGGCGACGAACTTCGAGATGCCGATCTGGCTGTTGTCGGTGCCGTACAGGGCGTTCGATTCAGCCGAGTTGTTGAAGGTGTTCACCAGCTTCGACAGGGCGGAGGTGCCGGCTTTGTCAGCCTGCACAGCAGCCTGAACTTCAGCGAAGGTCTTCGGCGCTTTCATTGCGTCCAGCTGTGCCGAGAAGTTCTGCAGACCGTAGTAGTCGGCCGGACGGCCGAAGTACGAGATGTACAGTTGCTGCACTACGCTGGTGTAGTCTTGTGCTGCCATGGTGTGAAATCCTTTTAATGTGTGGTTAGAACCAAGTCTGCTTCCGGTCAGTCTTCGACTATTTCCGGAACAATATCGCAGAACTGCGAAGTATATTGCCACATCGCCAGAGTCGTGTTGTGACAGCCATCACAATCCGAAACTTTTTTACTTATTAGCGACAAATTTTTCACAATTCTCTCCAATAGTTTCACGCGCATGCGGAATGACACCTACATATGCATATGCATTATGTATTGACGCGCTTATCGCCCCCACAAAGTCGCCCCGCTGACGACTACCCCGGGATTTGCGTAATTCTTGAATATATAACCAGCCTGCTCCGCATTTGGACCGCCCAGATAACCGCGAATGAGCGTTTCCGAACTCCGGTCTTCATAGAGCATTCCCCTGTCGGTAATGATGCCGCTGCCGATGACATTGGCACCGACGCTGCCCGCTTTCACGACCAGCGAAGTGGCAAACGTCCGGCTCGAAAAATCCATGCTCAGCTGGCCGGAATCGATACTGGCAGGACGATCGACGCCGTCGCTTGTCATAATTGCCTCGCCATCCATCAATTTGAAAGTTGCCATACCTTCCTTCGGCATGACGAGTGCCGAATTCTTTAATCTGGAAATGGCATAGGGCGCGTAATAGATGGTTTCCACCTCGGGGTCGTCGATGCGGCCCGGCTGCGCAGGCCGCTCCGCCAGCGCTGCCCAGCGGCCCCAGAAAATCTCCTTCACCGCCGGCACGTCCGGGCGCGGCGGCTCCACGACCACCGGCGGCGGCACCACGACAACTGGCGGGAGCGGCGCAGGGGGCAGCTGCCCGACAACGGGCCGCACATTGCTCAGCGACTGTTCCGACCGTTGCGGATCGAGATTGATCTGCGCCAGCGGCGACGCCGGCAAGGCCTGCTTAACTGCGGGCTCGTCGCCGCGCGGCTTTTCGGCCTGATCCGGGGACAGGGCCGGGTTCTGCAATAGCTGTGGCACATGGTTGCCGCGATCCACCTGCAACAGCAGCCCGGCCTGACCGGCGAACAGCTCGCGCACGTCGCGCCCTTCGCAGGGCCCCGTACCTGCCACTGGGCAAGTAGCGCTGAAGCCGCTCATCACGACGCCGCCGGAGAGCACAGCCACGCGGGTGGTCTGCTGGTCGGTGTACACCGTGAAGTCGGTGCCGCGCACGCCGATCGCCGCGACCGGAGTATTGAAGCGGAAATTCTGGCGCGCCTGCTTCACACCCCGCCCCGAGATCGTGCGGGCCACGCCCTGCAGCAACTCGAGCTTGACCTGGGTCTTCGACGGGTCGCTCTTGTCGATCGTGTACACCACGACACGGGCGGTACTGTTCGGGCGCAGGATCAGAAAACCATTGTCAACGGTCTTCACGTACACGTAGCCATCGGCTCCAGTCGACAATTCGTCACCCTCCGCCACGACTGTGTCCTGCGTGGCGGCATGGCGCCCGACCTGCACCTGGCCTGTCACGAACACCACACGGCCGGCTTCAGCCGCGAACGCGGCGTCGGTAAGCGACCACAACAATCCTGCTGCCACAGCGAGTTGACGTAACATAGTTAGAATTCTCCTTACCTAGCATTGTCCGGAAACAATTGCCAAAGTCTGTGACAGGCGTCACAATCCACTATTGTTACACTTGGGCTCGCCTGGGGCAAATATTTCCAGGTAGTCAATGCACCCCTTATACTTCGTGTTTCTGCTCAGCCTCTCGTAGTCATCTACGCTCCCACTTCCTATATAGATGAGAATTCCCGGCTTCCTGCGCACTGCCGTGCGCGACACAAGCCTCCAGCGCAGCCTGATCGCGCTCATGGCACTCGTTATTACGGGATGGCTGGAATGGCACGGTGGACCTGCCCTGACCACCGCGGCGGACGAGTGGCTGCGTGATAAATTCATCCAGCTGCGGGCAAGTGAGGTGCCGGAACGACGCGTGCTGGTCATCGACATCGACGAGAGCAGCGTGGCGCAGATCCCCTGGCCTTGGCCGCGCGCGCGCATTGCCGACCTGATCGAACTCGTGCTGGCCGACGGTGCGCGCGGAGTCGCACTCGATATTTTGATGGAAAAGCCGGCCGATCCTTTGGGTGACACGCGCATGGCCATGCTGGCAGCCCACGGCCCGGTCGTGTTGGCCCAGATGTTCGATTACATGGATCACCCCGAGCCGTTGGCCGGGGGCCGGCTGGTCGCCGGCCAGCCGGCGCGCGATGCCGGTAGCGCCGTGCTCGCACGTGGCTTCCTGGCCAATCACCAGGGCTTCGCGCAGGCGCGCCACGCCGGCAACATCGGCATGGTGCCGGATGCCGATGGCACCCTGCGCAGACTGCCGATGCACACCAGTTACCAGGGCCACATCTATCCTACGCTGTCGCTGGCCCTGCTCCAGTGTTGCGGCGACACCACAACGAGCAAGGCGTCGCTACCGCCCTTGCGCCCTATCGAGCGGATTCCATATGCGCGCGACTGGCTGGCCTATGACGTCCTCAAGGCTGGCGACCTGCTGGCTGGGCAGATGCCGGCAGGGATGGCGCGCGACCGCCTGGTGCTGATCGGCTCATCTTCGCTGAGCATTGGCGACCGCGTATCCACGCCTCTGGGCGCTTCCAGTGCCGGACTGCTGGTGCATGCATCGATGCTGACCTCCCTGCTCGACCGCCAGCAGGGGCTGGCGCCGCCCCCCCTGCCGGGCAAGGCAATTGCTTTTGCCTTCGTTCTGGCGGTCGTGCTGCTGACCAGCTTCACGCTGCCGCGCATGTCGGCGGCAGCCAACACGCTGCTATTGGGCGCCAGCGCGCTGCTATGGCTGGGTATTGCCGCGCTGCTGGCGCCGCGCGACCCCGTGTTCGCACCGGCGGCGCCTCTTTTCTGCTGCCTGTACCTGCTGGCGGTTGCGGTGCCCTTCCACTGGGAACTGGCACAGCGCCGTTCGCGCCAGTTGCTGGGTACGCTACGCCAGTACGTTGCCGGCGAAGTCGTCGACGAACTGCTGCGCAGCGACCTGAAGGATCCACTGGCGCCACGCCGCCTCGAAGTCACGACCCTGGTGGCGGACATGGAGGGCTATACCAGCCAGGTCGAGTCGCTCTCGCTGGAAGACGCGTCGCGCCTGACCACCGACTTTCTGGAATGCCTGACGCGCCCCGTACTGGAGCACCGTGGCACGCTCGACAAGTACACCGGCGACGGCCTGGTGGCATTCTGGGGCGCGCCGCTGCCGAACCCCGAGCACGCCGACCTGGCACTGGACGCGGCGGCCAAGATCCTGCGCGAAGTAGCCCAGTTCTCGGCCGTCCGGGTTGCCGACGGCAAGCCGGCTCTGCGGGTACGTATCGGCATCGAAAGCGGCACGGCAATGGCGGGCGACTACGGCACCGCCGCGCGCAGCATCTATACGGCCGTGGGCGACAGCGTGAACACGGCCGCGCGCCTGGAGCAGGCCGCGCGCGACTACGCGCACGACGTGATCATTGGCGAAGGCACGGCATCCCTGGCACGGCGCCACCGGCTGCTGCCGCTGGGCGAGCGCCAGCTGCGTGGCAAGGGCCGCCCGATACGCGTGTACACGTTGGAACGCGCGCTGGAGCAGACCAAATGAATCGATTGCTCCGCATTGCCGTGCTGGCCACGGCCTTGTCGTCATGTTTGTCCCATGCGCAACAGAACCCGCAAGACCATCAGGAAGAACTGTACCGCGCCGCCCTGCGCGCCTTGTCGGATGGCAAGCTCGAAGAGGCATCGGCCATGCTTCAGCGCGTGGTCGACCAGCAGCCGCGGCATGCCGGCGCCTGGCTGGACCTGGCGATCAGCCAATGCGAACTCGGCAAATCGGCAGAGGCGGAGCGCCTGTTTGTCAGGCTTGAACAGGGGTTTTCCCTGCCTTCGGGCATCGTGGAAACCATCGCGCGCTATCGTGCCACCGGCTGCGGCAAGCCAGCCGCGCGCCGGGACGCGTGGTTGGTGGTCGCCACCCGCGGGCGCGACGACAACGTCAACCAAGGCGCACGCGATCCGCGCTTCTCGATCGGCACCGGCAGCACCCTCACCGAGTACGAACTCGACCCGGATTTCCTGCCGAAGGCCGACGGCTTCAGCCAGCTGGCCGCCTCCTGGCTGAAGCCGCTCGGCAACAGCGGGACCAACGCCATCGTCCAGGCCTACTCGCGCTGGCACGAGCACGAGCGGACGCATGACACCGCGTCCGTGCTCGGCGCCGTCGAACATACCTGGACAGCAGGCGGCTGGCGGCTGCGCGGCACGGCCGTGCTCGGCTATGTGACGCTCGACCGCACGCTGTACCAGCGCCAGCAGCAGGTGCAAGCTCGCCTGGCGCCGCCGCTCAAACTAGCGCCGGGAGCTGAGTTCGCCCTGTATGCGAACGCCAGCCGCGTGATCTATCCGACCCGCCCGGCGTATGACAGCAATACGGTGGAGCTCGGCGGCATTGCTGGCTACCGCAGCAAGCGCAGCCTCACGCAGGCGACCCTGACCCGGCTGCAGGACGACAGCTCCAAAAGTCGCCCCGGCGGCGACCGCAAGGGGTGGTTCGGCAGCCTGCAGTGGTATGGGGAAGTGAACGAGCGCCTGACGCTCGAAGCCGGGCTGACGCGCCAGCACTGGCGCAGCGAGCGGATCTACTCCCCGCGACTGATCGAAACCCGCCGGCTGCAGAACACGACGACGGTACGTGCCGCCGGCCAGTGGCAGCTGCGGCCATACCAGAGCGTCGTGCTGGAATGGCGCGGCACTTTCAACCGCGAAAACATCTCGCTGTTCCAATATAATAGTCGTGCCCTACAGCTGAGCCTGCGCTGGGATAATTTCTGATTGTATGTTCTGGGAAATAATTGTCTTCGTGACTGCGGCCTCCGCAGTTGCCCTCGGGTGCCTGCTGCCCGCCACCTGGCTCCCCCCGCTTCCGCATGACAAGCTGCTGCATTTTGTCGCGTTTGCAGGGCTCAGCGCACTTGCGCTGCACATCGAACCTGCCTGGATGGGACGCGCGTTGTGGCTGCTTGGATTGCTGTTGGCCGGCCTCGCGATCGAACTCTTGCAGAAACTGGTTCCTGGGCGCAGTTTTTGCTGGCGTGACATGCGTGCCAACACGGCCGGCATTGCCGCGGCCACCCTGGTTTTCGGACTGTTACAGGTGATCTGAGAAACGAATGACATCTTCGAGCAAACGAAAGAACGAGTCAGACAAGGACATCGCCGCCAACGAACTGGTGCCGGATCCGGCCGCCGTCGCGGCGAATGAACCGGCGTCGCAAGAGCTGAACCTGCAGATTCACCTGCGCAAGATCCCCTTGCTATCCAACCTCAGCGAGGAGGACATGGCGCGCGTCAAAGCCGACCTGCGCATTCGCCAGTACGCCAAGCGTGACATCGTGTTGCAAAAAGGCGCACCCGGTGACAGCCTGCTGTTCCTGCTTACCGGTTCGCTGCAGGTCATCGACGTGACCGAGGATGGCCGCGCCGTCGGCCTGCGCATGCTGCAGCCGGGCGACTTCTTTGGTGAGATCGCGGTGATCAATGGTGCGCTGCGCTCGGCATCGGTCGTGGCGCTCACGCCGGTGCTGGTAGCGCTGCTGCCGCGCGCTACCGCCTTGTACCTCTTCTCGCATTCGCCACCGGTTGCCAACCAGATGTTGCGCTTCCTGGCCGACAAGGTGCAGCGCGACTCGGAATTCCGTTCCCTGCTCAGCATTCACAACACCTCGCGGCGGATCTATACCTTCCTCAATTTAATGAAGGAAAAAAAAGATGGCGACGTTCATGTGGTGGAAAACCTGCCAACCCACCAGGACATCGCCAACATGATCAATACGAGCCGCGAAACCGTCACGCGTGCCTTACTGGCCCTGACCCAGGCCGGGATCATCCAGAAAGGCACGCACCGAATCACGATCGTCAAGCCGGATGAGCTGCAAAAGCTGATCCAGGGCTAGATCCTGCCCTCGCCGATGGCTTATTGTGGAAGTTGTAACAATTGTTAATGCGTAAATTACCATTACGCATCCTGTTATAATCCGCAACTTATCTGCAGGATCAGGTGCATGCCGCGCGCAGCGCCATCCGCCTTCCTGATCCCTTGACCAGCGTCCTACATCGATGATTTCCCGATTCATGCTCGGTGGCGTCTGGCGCTACCGCGGCTTCATCGCGGGCAGCGTGCGCCGCGAATTCCAGGCCAAATACCGCAACTCGCTGTTCGGTGCCGCCTGGACCATCCTCAACCCCCTGGCGATGATCCTGGTGTATACCGTGATCTTTTCGCAGGTGATGGGTACCCGCCTGCAAGGCAATGTCGGCCACTTCGCCTACAGCATCTACCTGTGCGCCGGCATCCTCACCTGGGGCCTGTTCGCCGAGATCACCACGCGCGGCCAGAACGTCTTTCTCGAACACGCCAACCTGATCAAGAAACTCCAGTTTCCCCGCATCTGCCTGCCGATCGTGGTCGTGCTCAATGCCTTCGTCAACTTCGCGATCATCTTCGGCCTGTTCACGGCCTTCCTGGCCCTGTCCGGCGCCTTTCCGGGCTGGACCTACCTGGCGCTGCTGCCGGTGCTGGCCATCCTGGTGCTGTTCGCGATCGGCCTGGCCATGACCCTGGGCGTGCTGAACGTGTTCTTCCGCGACGTCGGCCAGTTCTTCACGATCGTGCTGCAGTTCTGGTTCTGGTTCACCCCGATCGTGTATCCGCTTGCCGCCCTGCCCGAGGAAATCCGGCCCCTATTGGCCTGGAATCCGATGGCCGCCGTGATCCAGGCCTGCCAGGGCATCCTGCTCGACAACCGGCTGCCGCACTGGCCCAGCCTGATCCCGGTCACGCTGCTGGCCCTGCTGTTCTGCGCGCTGGGCCTGCACCTGTTCCGCAAGCGCGCGGGCGAAATGGTGGATGAACTGTAATGGGCGCGATCATCGTCGACAACCTGGGCAAGGCCTACAAGCAGTACGGCAACCGCTGGAGCCGCCTGGCCGAATGGGTCCTGCCCGGCAACAAGCCGCGCCACAAGCTCAAGTGGGTGCTGCAGGACATCAGCTTCCAGCTGGCGCCGGGCGACGCGGTCGGCATCATCGGCATCAACGGGGCGGGAAAAAGCACCCTGCTCAAGCTGATCACCGGCACCGCCCAGCCGACCACCGGCAGCGTCTCCATCGGCGGCCGGGTCGCGGCCCTGCTCGAGCTGGGGATGGGCTTCCACCCCGACTTCACGGGGCGCCAGAACGTGTTCATGGCGGGCCAGCTGCTGGGCCTCACGGTGGACGAGATCGCCCAGCTGATGCCGCAGATCGAGTCCTTCGCCGAGATCGGCGACTACATCGACCAGCCGGTGCGGGTCTATTCGTCCGGCATGCAGATGCGCCTGGCCTTCAGCGTCGCCACGGTGCGCCGCCCCGACGTGCTGATCGTCGACGAAGCCCTGTCGGTCGGCGACGCCTATTTCCAGCACAAGAGCTTCGAGCGCATCCGCGAGTTCCGCAAGCAGGGCACCACCCTCCTGATCGTCAGCCACGACCGCGCCGCCATGCAGTCGATCTGCGATCGCGCCATCCTGCTCGACAGCGGACGCCTGGCCAAGCAGGGCACGCCGGAAGAAGTCATGGACTACTACAACGCCCTGATCGCCGAGCGCGAAGGCAGCACGGTGGAACAGGTGCGCACGCCGGAAGGCCGGGTCCAGACCACCTCGGGCAACGGCCATGCCAGCGTGGTCGAGGTGGCGCTGGAAAACGAGGCCGGCCAGGCGCTCGAGGTGCTCAACGTCGGCGTGCCGGCGACCCTGCGGATCCGGGTGAAGGTCAACAAATCGCTGCCGCGCCTGGTGCTCGGCTACATGATCAAGGACCGCCTGGGCCAGCAGATTTTCGGCACCAACACCCATTACCTCGACCAGGCACTGACCGGCCTGCGCGCAGGCGAAACCATCGAGTACCGCTTCCGCTTCCCGCTCAACCTGGGGCCGGGCAGCTACTCGATCACCACCGCGCTCACGAGCAATGAAACGCATTTGGCCGACAATTACGAATGGCGCGACCTCGCCGCCATCTTCATGGTCATGAACATGAACCGCCGCGAGTTCGTCGGCAGCAGCTGGCTGGAACCGCAATTGGAGATCCAACGTTGAACCAGACTTCGTTCTACCGCGCCTTCGAGGACCGCTTCCGCGGATCGCGCGACCTCATCAAGGACCGGCTGCGCACCTATGCCCGGTTCACCGACCCGCTGCTGCAACTGCCGGGCAGCCGCACGGTGCTCGACCTTGGCTGCGGCCGCGGCGAGTGGCTGGAGCTGCTGGGTGAAAGCGGTTTCGACGCCCAGGGCGTGGACCTGGACGAAGGCATGCTGGCCGCCTGCCGCGAACGCGGCCTGAATGCGCGCCATGGCGACGCGCTGGCCGCGCTGCGCGCCCAGCCGGACGACAGCCTGGCCATGGTGTCGTGCTTCCACCTGGTCGAGCACCTGCCCTTCGACCTGGTGCGCGACCTGATCGCCGAAGCGCTGCGCGTGTTGCAGCCGGGCGGTCTCCTGATCATGGAAACGCCGAACCCGGAAAACCTGACCGTCGGTGCCACCAGCTTCTACCTCGACCCGTCGCACCTGCACCCGCTGCCGCCGGGCCTGCTCGGCTTCGCCGCCGAATACGCCGGTTTCGCACGCCAGCGCATCGTCCGCCTGCAGGAAGACCCGGCGCTGCACACGGCGGAACGGGTGCCCTTGATCAGCGTGCTCGAAGGCGTCAGCCCGGACTACGCCGTGGTGGCGCAAAAGGCCGCGCCGCCAGACCTGCAGGCGCCGTTCGACGCCGCCTTCGGCGGATCCTGGGGTCTCACGCTGGGCGAACTCGCGCACCGCTACGAAGAACAGGCGGCCGGCCGGCATGCCGAGCTCCATCACATCATCGGGGGGATCCAGCGCCGCGCCGAACAGATCGCCATCGACGTCACCACCGTGCATGCCCAGGCGCAGGCCCATCTCGCCGCCCACATCGACGAGCTGCGCCAGCAGGCCGCGCGCCAGGAAGCCCGCCTCGCGCACGTGGAGGCGCATGCGGCCGAGATGTCGCAGCGCGTCGTGGATATGCTGGACAGCACCTCATGGCGGATCACCGAGCCGCTGCGCCGGGTCTCGGCGGTGGTCATCCGACTGCGCAAGGCGCGTGCCGAGGGGCGCCTGGGCAGCGCGGCCAAGGCGCGCGCGGTGCGCCTGGCACGCCGTCTCTGCGGCGCCGTGCTGCGCCGTCCGGCCCTGAAGCGCGCCGCGCGTGCCGTGCTGCGCCGGGTGCCGAAACTGGAAGCGCGGCTGTACGCCATGATGCTGGACAATAGCGGCGCCACCCGCGTGGTGCTCGACGATGCCTCGGGCGAACTGTCCCCGCGCGCCACGCGCGCCTACCAGCAGCTGCGCCAACTGAAACAGGAACAAGCAAGGAAGCCAGATGCGCATAGTCATTGATCTCCAGGGCGCCCAGTCGGAAAGCCGCTACCGCGGCATCGGGCGCTACTCGCTGGCGCTGGCCCTCGGTGTGGCACGCAATGCGGGCCAGCACGAGGTCTGGCTGGTGCTGAACGCAGCGCTGGGCAGCGCCATCGAGGACATCCGCCAGGCCTTCGCTGGCCTGGTCCCGGCCGAGCGCATCTGCCTGTTCGACGTTCCCGCGCCTACCGCCGAGGTGCAGGCCCACAACAGCCCGCGCGCGCGCGCCGGCGAACTGCTGCGCGAGCACGCGATCGCCCAGCTGCGTCCCGACGCGGTGCTGGTTACCAGCCTGTTCGAGGGCTACGTGGACGATGCGGTCGTCTCCATCGGGCGCCTGGGCAACGTGGGCGACCCGGGCGAGGCCGTCACCGCCGCCGTGCTGTACGACCTGATTCCTTTCCTGAACCCGGACCAGTACCTGCGCCAGCCGGAACAGGGCAGCTACTACGAACGCAAGATCGCCTCGCTGTGCCAGGCCGGCCTGCTGCTGGCGATCTCGGACTACTCGCGCCAGGAAGCGATCGATGCCCTCGGCCTGGATCCGGCCCGCGTGGTCTCGATCTCGACCGCCGTGGACGAGACCTTCCATCCCGGTGCGCCCGACCCGGCACACCTGGCCGCGCTGCATGCGCGCCTCGGGATCACACGCGCCGTACTGATGTGCGCGCCGGGCGGCTTCGATTCGCGCAAGAACATCGACGGCCTGATCGCCGCCTACGGCATGCTGCCGCAGCCGCAGCGGGCCGCGCACCAGCTGGTCATCGCCGGCAAGATCAACGACGGCGAGCGCCAGCGCCTGGCGGACCTGGCGCGCCAGCACAGCCTGGGGCCGGACGAACTGGTGCTGACCGGCTACCTGAGCGACGCCGACCTGATCGACCTGTACCGCAGCTGCGCGCTGTTCGTGTTCCCGTCGCTGCACGAGGGTTTCGGCTTGCCGGCCCTGGAAGCGATGGCCTGCGGCGCGCTGGCGATCGGCGCCGACAGTACCAGCGTGCCGGAAGTGATCGGCAACCCGGACGCGCTGTTCGATGGCCGCCAGCCGGCCGCGATCGCGGCCAAGATCGCGCAGGTGCTGGGCGACCCGGCCCTGCAGGCGCGCCTGCGCGAACAAGCCGCACTCCAGGCGCGCAAGTTCAGCTGGGACAACAGCGCCCGCCGCGCGATCGCCGCGCTGGAAGCGCAAGCGGCCGCGCGCGCTACAGTGCCCACAGCGCCCGCGGCCGTGTGCCCCCTGCCGTCCAGGCCACGCATCGCCTTCCTGTCGCCGCTACCGCCGGAGCGCACCGGCGTGGCCGACTACGCCGTGCGCGTGCTGCCGACCCTGCTGCCCCATTTCGAAGTGGAACTGATCGTGCACCAGGAGAAGGTCGAGATGCCGCCCGAACTGGCCCACCTGCCGCGCCATCCGCTGTCCTGGCTGGACCAGCACCCCGGGCGCTACCAGCACATCGTCTACCAGTTCGGCAACAGCCCCTTCCACAGCCACATGATGCCGCTGCTGCAGCGCCATCCGGGTGTGGTGGTACTGCACGATTTCTTCCTGAGCAGCATGATCTCCTACGAACAGGTGACCGGCGCCATGCCGGGCGTCTGGACCCGCAGCCTGCTGCATTCGCACGGCTACGCCGCGGTGCAGTCCAGCATCGCACCGGACGGCCTGGACCGCACCAAGCAGGACTATCCGTGCAACCTGGAGATCCTGCAGGACGCCAGCCACGTGATCGTGCACTCGGAGTACGCACGCCAGCTGGCGCGCGACTGGTACGGACCGCAGGCGGGCGCCGACTGGAGCCCGGCCCAGCTGCCGCGCGCGGTGCCGGCCGAGAACGACCGCGCGGCCGCCCGGCGCGCGCTGGGCATCGGCGAGGATGTTTTCCTGGTCTGTAATTTTGGCTTCGTTGCGCCGACCAAGCACTGCCTGGAACTGCTGCAGGCCTGGCTCGCCTCGCAGCTGCACCGCGATGTCCGCTGCCGCCTGGTCTTCGTCGGCGCCAACCATGGCGGCGACTACGGCCGCAGCATGACCGAGACCATCGCCGCGGCCGGCGCCGGCGAGCGCGTGACGATTTCCGGCTGGACCTCCGACGAGGACTATTTCCGCTACCTGCAAGCGGCCGACATCGGCGTGCAGCTGCGCACCGGTTCGCGCGGCGAGACCTCGGGCACGGTGCTCGACTGCATGATCTACGGGCTCCCGGTGATCATCAACGCCAACGGCGCCATGGCCGAGTTCCCGCACGACGCCGTCTGGATGCTGCCGGATGCGTTCAGCCAGGCCGCCCTGGTCGATGCGCTCGAGACCCTGCATGCGGACGATGCGCGCCGCCGCGCGCTGGGCGCCGCCGGCTTCGCCCTGATGGGCACCCGCAACAGCCCCGAGCGTGTCGGCCAGATGTACAAGGAGGCGCTCGACGTGGCCGAGCGCAAGCAGAAGAGCGGCCGGCCCGCGCTGCTGTCGGCACTGCTGGCCACCCCCGGCCTCGACAGCGACGACGCCATGTTGCAGCGCCTGGCGCGCTGCGTGGCGCGCTGCCCAGATCCCCTGCAGCCGCGCCAGCTGCTGCTGGACGTGACCAACATCGCGCGCAACGACCTCAAGACCGGCATCGAGCGCGTGGTGCGCAACCAGCTGGTGGAGCTGCTGCAGATGCGCGCGATCGGTTACCGCGTCGAGCCGGTCTACTTGGCCGCCGGGGACGGCCCGCCCCAGTACCGCTACGCGCGCAGCTACGCCGCCCGCCTGCTCGGCATCGACACCGTGCTGGAAGGCCCGGACCCGGTGGTGGACGTGCTGGCCGGCGACATCTATTACTGCGCCGACCATTCGCCGCACGCCGCGATGGAAGCGGCGCGCAACGGCCTGTACGCGGCTTGGCGCGCACGGGGCGTGTGGATCAACTTCACGGTCTACGACCTGCTGCCGGTGCTCCATCCAGAATTCTTCCCGCCGCACGCCGACGTCACCCACGCCGCCTACCTGGAGTGCATCGCCAGCGAAGCCGATCGCCTGATCTGCATCTCGCACGCGGTCTGCGACGACCTCGCCGCCTGGCTGGCCGAACGCGGGACGGCGCGCCGCCCGGGCCAGCTGCTGACCGCGCTGCACCTCGGCGCCGACCTCGAGGTGCGCCATGCCGGCGTACCGGTTTCGTCGCCGGTGGCGCAGCAGGTTGCCGCCCGTCCCAGCTTCCTGATGGTGGGCACGATCGAGCCGCGCAAGGGGCACCTGCAGGCGCTGCAGGCGTTCGAACAGCTGTGGGCCGCGGGCGAAGACCTGAACCTGGTGATCGTCGGCCGGGAAGGCTGGAAGCCGCTGGCCGACGCCGACCGCCGCACCCTGCCGCGCATCATGGAGCGCCTGCGCGCCAGTCCCGAACTGGGCAAGCGCCTGCTGTGGCTGGACGGCATCGACGACGACACCCTGGAGCAGGTCTACCAGGCCAGCACCTGCCTGCTGTTCCCGAGCGAAGGCGAAGGCTTCGGCCTGCCGCTGATCGAGGCCGCCCACCACGGCTTGCCGCTGCTGGCGCGTGACCTGCCCGTGTTCCGCGAGGTCGCGGGCGAGCACGCGCATTACTTCTCGGGCCTGGACGGCGCCGCGCTGGCCGAGGCCGTGCGCGGCTGGCTGGTCCTGCATGCCGAGGGCCGCCATCCGACCCCGCAAGGCATGCGCTGGATGACCTGGCGCGAGCAGGCGCGCGCCCTGCTTGTGCTGCTGGGCACACCAACTGAGCGACTTCCCACATGAATTCACTGCACAACTTTCCACCGAGTCCCCGGTTGAGGGGTGCCGCCGGCCTGGGCCATACGGCCCGGACCCGAAGCTGGCGCCCCGCTATCCTGTTCGACGTCGACGGCCCGCTCGGCCTGGCGCTGGCGGCCGCCCTGAGCCTGGGTTACGCCTGGTGGCTGTATGGCTTCCCGATGCTGCACGGAACCGCGCCTTTCTGGTGGCGCGACAATACCGACATCACCCAATATATCGCCGGCTTCAACGCCTTCGCCAGCGACGCCTGGCGCTGGCCGCTGCTGCGGGTGAATACCCTCAACGCGCCGGAGGGCACGCTCGCCACCTTCCTCGACACGATTCCGCTCTACTCGCTGGTGCTCAAGGTATTCACCCAGGGCAAAGGCTACTGGAACCCCTACGGCTTGTGGATCGCGATCTGCTTCACCCTGCAGGGCGTGGGGGCCTGGTGGATGTGCCGCGAGGCGCGGGTGCGCAACTGGGCCGCGCTGGTGGCCCTGGCGCTGCTGCTGGCCAGCTTCCCGGCCTTCACCTTCCGCATCTCGCACACCAGTCTGATGTCCCAGTGGCTCCTGCTGTTCGCGTTCGCCATCTACCTGCGCAGTTCGCGCCTCGGCACGCTGGCCACGGGATGGTGGGTGGCGCTGGTGGTCGGAGCGTTCTACATCAACATCTACCTGTTCGCGATGGTGTCTGCCATCTTCGCGGCCGACGTGCTGCGCCAGCTGCTGCGCGCGCCCCTCAGCGCATCCTCGGTCGGCCGCGCGCTGCTGGCGCCGGCGGCGGCCTACGGCCTCCTGTTTGCCACCATGTGGGCAACGATGCTGCCGCTGCCGCCGGGTTCCGGCAACCAGGAATGGGGTTTCGGCTACTATTCGATGAACTTGCTGGCGCCGCTGCACGGCGGCATCTTCCTGAGCTTCCCGCATCCGACCGCGCACGACGGCCAGGGCGAGGGCTACAACTATGTAGGCCTCGTCGTGCTGGCGCTGGCGGCGGCAGTGTACTGGCTGCACAAGCGCCGCGACCCGGATTTCTGGCGCCGCCACAAGGCGCTGCTGTGGGTGCTGGTGGCGCTGAGCGCATTTGCGCTGTCGAACAGGGTATACCTCGGCGATATTCGCCTGTTCAGCCTGAAGGTGCCGGAATGGCTGAGCGTCGTCACCGCCACGTTCCGTTCCTCCGGCCGCTTCTTCTGGCCGGTCGGCTATGCGATCACGGCTTTCGCCGTGCTGGGGTTGGCGCGCCATGCCGGCGCGCGGGTCGCCGTGCCCGTCCTGGCCGGCGTGCTGCTGCTGCAGCACATCGACCTCGAGCAGCACCGGCGCCATGCGCGCGAGACCGTCGCCCATGCCGGCGGGAACGTGCTCGACGTGGCGCGCTGGAACGCTTTCCTCGGCACGGACATCAAGGCCCTGCATTACTATCCACCCTTCCGTTGCAGCGACACGCCCGGGCAGGAATCCCTGCTGCCGGTCATGGCGTATGCGGTGCGCCAGGGCTATCCGTTTTCAACCGGCTATATCGCCCGCGCCAGCAAACCGTGCGGCACCCATGAGAACGAGATCGCCCGCCTGCCCGCCGGCACCGCGGTCGCCTTCGAGAAGAAAACCTTCCCGCGCCTGGACGAGGCACAGCGTCTGATGGGTCCAGGCGCTGCCTGTGCCGACATGGACATCGCCTTCCTGTGCCGCCGCCAGGCTCTCCACCACGACAAGCCATGACGAAAAAACGTATTTCCCTGGTCGCCCCCTTCTACAACGAATCGGGCAACGTCCACGAGTTCTTCCGCCGCGTGGCCGCGATCCGCGCCGACCTGCCCAGCTACGAGGTCGAGGTCGTCGCCGTCAACGACGGCAGCCGCGACGGCACCTGGAACGAGCTGCTGCAGGCGCGCGAGGCCTACCCGTGGGTGCACCTGGTCGACCTGTCGCGCAATTTCGGCAAGGAGGCCGCGCTGACGGCGGGCCTGGACCGGGCCGACGGCGACGCCGTGGTGCCGATCGACTCGGACCTGCAGCACCCGCCCGAGCTGCTGGTCCAGATGCTGGAACAGTGGGAACGGGGGGCCGAAGTGGTGCTCGCGCGCCGCATGGACCGCCATACCGACGGCAGGCTGCAAAAGATTTCGGCGACCTCGTTCTACCGTTTCCACAACATGATCTCGAACGTCCAGGTGCCGATGGACGTGGGCGACTTCCGCCTGATGGACCGGCGCGTGGTGCAGGCGCTGCAGCAGTTGCCGGAGAACCACCGCTTCATGAAGGGCCTGTTCGCCTGGGTGGGGTTCCGCACCGTGACGATCCCCTACGACCATACCGACCGCCACGCCGGCAAATCCAGCTTCAACTTCTGGAAGCTGTGGAACCTGGCCCTGGAGGGCATCACCAGCTTCTCCACCGCACCCCTGAAGATCTGGACCTACGTCGGCTTCGGCGTATCGCTGCTGGCGCTGCTGTACGGCGCGCTGATCGTGCTGCGCACCCTGGTGCAGGGCGTCGACGTGCCCGGCTACGCCTCGCTGATGGCCGGCTGCATGTTCCTCGGCGGCGTGCAGCTGATCGGCATCGGCGTGCTGGGCGAGTACGTCGGACGCATCTACCACGAAGTCAAGCGCCGCCCGGTCTACCTGGTGCGCGAAGAGCATCCTGCAGCGGATGCCGCCGACGAGCGGCAGGTGCGACTGGTGCAGGACGGCTACTGACATGGCAAGGCTGCAACAGCTGCTGGAGCGTCACCGCAGCCTGTTGGTCTTCGGCGCAATCGGGGTCGTCAACACCCTGCTCCACACGCTTGCCGTCGTCACCCTCGTGGAGAGCGCCATGGCGCCGCCGGTGGCGGCGCACGTTGCCGGCTTCGTCCTGGCAAACTGTTTTTCCTTCTTTGCCAATTGCCGCTACGCCTTCCGGCAATCCCCGAGCTGGGCCCGTTATCGCAATTTCCTGAGCGTATCGCTGCTCAGCCTGGCGCTGACCGTCGGCCTGTCAGGACTGGCCGAGGCGATGCGCTGGCATTACCTGGCAGGGCTACTGCTGGTGCTCCTGTGCGGCCCGGTACTCAGCTACCTGCTGCACAAGACCGTGACTTTCCGTGCAAAAGCGCCTTGATCGAGCGCATTGCGCACCGATGCTTGCCTGCCAATGTGAACTCACGTACGGAGCACGGAACCTTGTCCGGATAGAGTGAATTCACATCGGCAGCCGTGCGCGGCCGCTTATGCCGCGTTGAACTGCCTTACCTATGGCACAGCTTCGGAACCCGCAATGGCGACTGGATCGGACAAGGAAGAAGGTCTCTCGAAACCGCTGGACTTGCAAGGCGGCGGCCAGAGCATGGGCGTGCCCGCGGTCGGCGAGGTCGAGGGCAATGCCTTCAATCCGGCCGGCGGCCCCGGCGTCAATCACTGGCAGGCCAGCTACATCGGCCGCGAGGGCCTGGAAGATCGCGGCAACATCTTCTTTGCCGCCGTCGAGATGACGCGCATGCCCATGGTCGTTACCGACCCCAACCAGGAAGACGATCCCATCGTGTTCGCCAACGGCGCCTTCTACGACCTCACCGGATACGAGGAAAAGGACGTGATGGGCCGCAATTGCCGCTTGCTGCAGGGCCCCGACACCGACCGCAGCACGGTTGCCGAAATCCGCAATGCCCTGTGCGAACACCGTGCGGTGTCGGTCGACATCCTCAACTACAAGGCCAACGGCGAGCCATTCTGGAACGCGCTGTTCATCGGCCCGATCTTCGGCCAGGACGGCAAGCTGCTCTACTTCTTCGCTTCGCAGATGGACATCACCGAGCGCCGCAGCATGCTCGAATCGAACCTGCAGGCGCAGAAGATGGAAGCCATCGGACAGCTGTCGGCCGGAATGGCGCACGACTTCAACAACCTGCTGCAGGTAATCAACGGCAACCTCGAACTGGCCCTGATAACGGCTGGCAAGATCCCCGCAGCGGCCGAGCCGATCCGTCGCGCCCAGCGCGCCACCATGCAGGCCGGCAAGCTCACCCAGCAGCTGCTGAGCTTTGCGCGCAAGCAGCGCCTCGAGCACAAGCGTGTCAGCCTGAATTCGCTGGTCGTCGATTTTTCCGACATGCTGGTGCGCACGCTCGGCGACAAGGTCGAGCTGCGGCTCGACCTGCGGCCCGGCCTGCCGTCCTGCTCGATCGACCCGACCTACCTGGAAATGGCGCTGCTCAACGTCGTCATCAATGCGCGCGACGCCATGCCGCGAGGCGGCGCGGTCACGGTGGGCACGACGGTGGTCGATGAAGGACGACGCCTGGCCAACCGGCTGCCGCAGGGCGAGTACGTGGCCATCTGGATCCGGGACCAAGGCGAAGGCATGGCGCCGGAGGTGCTCAAGCGCGCCACCGAGCCCTTCTTCACCACCAAGGGCCTGGGCACCGGCCTGGGCCTGGCGATGGTGCACGGCTTTGTGCAGCAGTCGCATGGCCGGCTGGACATCGACAGCGCACCGGGGCGCGGCACCGAGGTGCGCATGATCTTCCCGGTGGCGCAGCAGTCGCGCCACGAGGACGGAGACCGCCTGGATGCCGGCACCGAGGCGCACGAAGCGGGCCGCAAGTGCCGCATCCTGGTGGTGGAAGACAACGAGGACGTGCGCGAGCTCGCCGAGGCTATGCTGGCGGCGGCCGACTACGACGTGCTGTCGGCGCCGAGCGGCGAGCGCGCGCTCGAGGTGCTGGAATCGGAAAAGGTGGACTTGCTGTTCACCGACGTGATCATGCCGGGCGGGATGAACGGACTGCAGCTGATCGAACAGGTGCATGCCAGGCGGCCGGGGATGCCGGTGCTGGTGACCACCGGCTACATGGACGAACTGCCGGCACGCGGGATGCGTGAAAAGTCACTGGACGTGCTCGCCAAGCCGTACCAGCACCAGGATCTGCTGGACCGGGTGCATGCGGCGCTGCATGCGCGCAGAGCGGCTTGAGAGATCGCGTCTTTCGTAGGGTAGGCGGGGCATGCGAGGCCACTGGCCTCGCATGCCCCGCCCACCCTGCCACATCAGTTCGAACGCGGCCCGCCACCCAGCAGGAAGGCCAGCTTCTGCTTGCCCGGCTTGCTTGCCGCCGGCGCCGGCGTCACGACTTCCTTGCGCGCCGCGCTCGACGGCTCGTAGGGCTTGAGGAACCACGGATCGACCTTCTCGCGGCGCGGCGTCGGGCTGTAGCCGCTGCTGCGCGGCGGGCGCTCGCCGCGTTCGCCGCCACGCGAAGGGGCCTCCTCGCGGCGCCCACGGCGCTCGCCGTCGCGGGCGAACTCGGCGCGTCCGCCTTCGCGTGCACGGCTGGAGGGCGCCACGAAGCCCGGCAGCTCGCCGCGCGGGACGGTCTGCTTGATCAGCTTCTCGATGTCGGCCAGCAGGCGCTCGTCCTTGTCCGAGTACACCGACAGCGCGTCGCCCGAGGCGCCGGCGCGGCCGGTACGGCCGATGCGGTGCACGTAGTCTTCGGCGTTGTACGGCAGGTCGTAGTTGATCACGCAGGGCAGGTCCGAGATGTCGAGGCCGCGCGCGGCCACGTCGGTGGCCACCAGCACTTCCACCGATCCCGCCTTGAAGGCGTCGAGGGCGGCCATGCGTTCCTGCTGGGTCTTGTCGCCGTGGATCGCCGAGGCCTTGATGCCCTTCTGCTCCAGGTGGCGCGACAGGCGCGAGGCGCCGATCTTGGTGTTCGAGAACACGATCACCTGCTTCAGGTTGCGCTCGCGGATGATGTGTTCGACCACGTCGCGCTTGAGCTCCTCGTCGACCTTGTAGACGATCTGCGTGACCCTGTCGGCGGTGGCGTTGCTGCGCGCCACCTCGATCAGCACCGGCTTGTTCAGGAAGCTGTTGGCCAGCTTCTTGATCTCCGGCGAGAAGGTGGCCGAGAACATCAGGTTCTGGCGCTGCTTCGGCAGCAGGTTGATGATGCGTTGCAGGTCCGGCAGGAAGCCCATGTCGAGCATGCGGTCGGCTTCGTCCATGACCAGCATCTGCACCTGGCCCAGGCTGATGTTCTTCTGCTCGATGTGGTCGAGCAGGCGGCCCGGGGTGGCGATGACGATCTCGACGCCGCCCTTCAGGATGGTGGTCTGGCCCTTCATGTCCATGCCGCCGAACACGACGGTGGAACGCAGCGGCGTATGCTTGGCGTAGGCCTTGACGTTGTCGGCCACCTGCACCGCCAGCTCGCGGGTCGGGGTCAGCACCAGGGCGCGCACCGGGTGGCGCGCCGGCGACATGCTGCTGTTGGCGTGCGCCATCAGCAGCTGGATGATCGGCAGCGAGAAGCCGGCAGTCTTGCCGGTGCCGGTCTGGGCGGCGCCCATGACGTCGCGGCCCTGCAGCACGAGCGGAATCGCCTTGGCCTGGATCGGGGTCGGATGCTCGTAGCCCTGGTCGGTCAGCGCGCGCAGGATTTCCGGCGCCAGGCCGAGGTCGGCGAAGCGCACGGTGGGCGCTTCGTCCGCCTTGACCTGCTCGACCGGTGCGGCAAGCGTCAGGTCGGTGGGGTCGGCCGGGTCGGCGCTCACGGGAGTATTCTGGATATCAGACATATTCTTGTTGGACAGTATTTCGTTAGCTCTACGGCTGCGCCTGCTGGCACGGTCGGGCCTGCGGGTAGCTTCCAGAGGGACGGCGGGCCGGCAATCCGGTCCGCATGGGCCGCGAAGCGCCCAGGCAACAGCCTGGACTGGGCGGACGTAGAGGCACTTTAGCGGGCTACACGATACCTGAAAACCACCCCACTGTATATAAAGTCCTGTTTTTCGTCGGGTGGGCGGCTTTGCCGCCCACCCGACGGGACCCCATCAAGGCGTCCAGCCACGCTGCTGGGCCGCACGTTCGGCTGCCGAGTCGAGGGTGGAACCGACGATCCGGGCGTCGATGGCCGTCTGTACCGACGGCGGCAGCGTGCTGCCGTCGAGCCAGGCGGTGCCCGGCTGCGGCTGGGCCAGCACGGGGATGGTCCAGCGCCCGTTGCCGCGGCAAGCGAGGCCTGCCGTGGTGTCGACCACGAAGCTGCGGCAGTAGCTGCCGTCCTTCGAGACAAAGGTGACGCCGATGCGCACCCCGGTCTCGGAGGGGCCGGGGCTGGCCAACTGGCCGCCCAGGGCCTCGACCAGGCGGCCGCGCGCCACCAGGGTGCCCTCGCTCGCTTCCAGCATCACCAGGCCCGGATCGGGCCGCAGTTCCTGCCAGCCGAGCACGCCGCCGACTGCGCCCGCCATGAGTGCGGCGCCGACGGCCAGCCAGTGGCGCGGCGTCCATTCGGCACGGATGGGCTGGGGCGGCGGCACGGGCGGTACGGCGCGGCCGGGTCGGATGGCGTCGAGGTGGACCACCTTGGCGTCGGACTGCGGCCGGGCGCGCTGCTGGTGGCCGCCGCCGTGGCCGTTCGAGACGCTGAAGATGTGCGAGCGGCCGGCGGAGCGTTCGCTGCTTTCGCGCCGATGCTGGGCGATGCGGGCCGCCAGCACCGGATCGGCGCGCATGGCCCGCTCGACCGCCGCGCGCGCCGGCTCGGCCAGCTCACCGTTGATGTACGCGATCAGGAGGTCGTCGGAGAATTTCATGCCAACACATGAGCTACGAGTTGAGCTACGAGGTAATGAGTCCATGTTCGTCCAGAACGTCGTGCAAAAGTTCCAGGCGAATCACGGGGTTGTCGAGCATGAGCATATGGTGCTTCTGCTGGTTGGGCAGCGGCAGCAGTTCGCACCACCGGTTCGCCACCCAGCCGCAATCGTCGAGACGAAACGGCGGCTGCACCGGCCAGCGGTGGCGTGGGACGTCGTGCAGCGAAGACAGCACGCGGTCGAGCGCGTCGGACGCACCCTGCAGTTCGGACGGCACCTTGACGGCGCGGTCGTCCTCGACCAGTTCGGCCTCGGCCATCCACAGCCCGTTCAGGCGCTGTTCGGCGGTCACCACCGTGAAGCGCGAGCCGCCGCGGCAGAGTACCTGCAGCAGTCCAGGCGAGGTGGTGGTGGTTTCGGTCACGGAAGCGATGGTGCCGGCGGCGGCAAATCGCTCTGGCTCGCCATCCGGCTGGCGCACTTCATGCCCGTGCGTCAGCAGCACCACGCCGAACGGTGCGTCTTCGGTGAGGCAGCGGCTGATCATGTCGAGGTAGCGGACCTCGAACACCTGCAGCGGCAGCACCCCGTCCGGAAACAACACCGTACTGAGCGGGAACAAGGGCATGGAAATCGTGGACATGATGCCCATCATGACAGAATCACAGGCAAAACGGGAGCACGATTGGGACGGTCGGCACGCTTGTCCAGCCCACGGCGGCGTTGCGGCAGGGCAAGCAAGGCGTGAACGCGCGGTCGGCATAGCCGACCAGGCTACTCCGGCCCCTGCAGCGGCATGGTCCGGATTGCGTGGGAAAAATTGGCCAGCCGCCAGCGCAGGCGCGCCAGCCCCGGATCCGGCATCGGCACCACCCGCAGCCGCAGCACGCCGCCCGGCAGCGCCGGACAGGGGATGGCCTGCTCGCCCGCCTCCTCCACCGGCAGCCTGAACTCGCCTCCCGGCGCCAGCTGCACCGGGCCGAACACCAGCGGCGCCCCGGTGCTATTCCTCAGCAGCAGCACGTCCTGCACGCCCAGGGTCAGGCGCACCGCCGCGGGCGTGTCCTGGCCGCGCCGCACTTCCAGCGGCAACTCATGGCTGTCGCCCCGCAGCGGCCACAGCATTCCCCACAGCAGGACCAGCAGGAGCAGGCCTGCCATGGCCGCGAGCGGCCAGTGCCGCCGCAGGAGCTCGGGCAAGTCAGGCATCCTCATGCTGGAAAAAGCGTGCGCACGCCATGGAAGAAGAATGCGGCGACGTTCACCAGGCTGTCATAATGTTGCATCAAGTCAATTTTAAGCGATAATACATATTGCCGGATGCGCACAATGGCGTGCGCCCCGACACAGCAAGGATGCGTATCCTACCTGCTTCCGCGCGTTTCCGATCAACCAGCCCCACGGCGCCCTTCGCGCGTACGACCAGATGCCGCAGTCCCAGCGATCCGCCCAGCCCAGCCATATTCCCCTGCCCGGTTCCGGACCGATGCCGCTGCTGCTGGCCATGCTGGTGCTGCTGGTGACCCTGCTGGTCACCTTCAGCGCCTGGAGCAGCGCCAAGCGCAGCGCCGAATCGCAGCTGCTCGAGACCTTCGACTACCGCACCCGCGACATGGCCTACAGCATCAGCCGTCGCATGGCGGTATACGAACAGGTGCTGCGCGGCGCGCGCGGCTACCTGCGCGGTTCGGTCGAGCTCGACCGGCGCGACTGGGCGGAGTACTACCGCGTGCTGCGCCTGGACCAGTCCTTCCCGGGCATGCAAGCGCTCGGCGTCGCCACCATCGTTCCGCGGCAGCAGCTGGCGGCGCACGAAGCGGCCATGCGGCGCCAGGGCCATCCCGACTACGCGGTGCGCCCGGAAGATCCACGCGAGCTCTATACCTCGATCACCCACATCGAGCCCTTCGGCGGACGCAACCTGCGGGCCTTCGGTTTCGACATGTTCAGCGAACCGGTGCGCCGCGCCGCCATGGAGCGCGCGCGCGACGGCGGCCAGGCCGCACTCAGCGGCAAGGTGGTGCTGGTGCAGGAAGGCGTGGCGCACGAGGGACCGGCCAGCCAGCAGGCCGGCGCCCTGATGTACCTGCCGGTGTACCGCGGCGGCGAGCTGGCCGGCACCGTCGACCAGCGCCGCAAGGCCATCGTCGGCTGGGTCTACGCGCCCTTCCGCATGAACGACCTGATGCGCGGGCTCGGCGGCGCTCACTCGACCGACCTCGACATCGAGATCCACGACGGCGACCCGGCCGGGGCGGCCAGCCTTCTGTTCCGCTCGCCGAACGCAGCCAACCACAACCCACGGCTGCGCGCCAGCGCCCAGATCGTGCCGGGCGGGCGCACCTGGACCATCATCATGCGCTCGAGCACCGCCCTCGAGAACAGCCTCGACACCACGCGCCCGCGGCTGGTGGCCGTCACCGGCATCGGCCTGAGCGTCCTGATCAGCCTGGTGGTCTGGCTGCTGGCCAGCGAACGACGCCGCGCGCTGCAGCTGGCGCATGGCATGACGCTGGAGCTGCGCCGGTCGCACGACCGGGTTGCCAGCGAGCAGAAGCGCATCCAGGTCATCCTCGAGAACGCGCCGGACGCCTTCGTCGCCGTCGACGCCCGCGGCTGCATCACCGACTGGAACGCCCAGGCCAGCCGCCTGTTCGGCTGGAGCGCCGGCCAGGCCATCGGCCGCGAAATACAGGAGCTGCTGCCCGCGGAAAGCCGCGCCGCTTTCCGCGCCGGCTACGCGTCCTTCGCGCGCAGCGGGCAATGCGCAATGACGGGAGCGCCAACCGAACTGCAGGTAGCCGAGCGCAACGGGCGCCGCATCCCCGCCGAAGTGACGGTGGCGGTGATGCCGATGGGTGAAGGCTTCGGCGCCACCGCCTTTGTCCGCGACATTACCCAGCGCAAGGAAGCGGAAGCGCGCGAGCAGCAGCGCCAGCACGGCCTCGACGAGGCCCGCAATGCCCTGGCGCGGGCCCACAAGCTGGAAGCGGTGGGCAAGCTCACCGGCGGCGTGGCGCACGACTTCAACAACATCCTGCACATCATCAGCGCCAACGTGCAGCTCATGCTGCGCGCCGACAGCGGCCAACGCAAGCGCCTGCTCAGCATCCTCGACGCGGTGGAGCGCGGCGCCAAGCTGGCCAACCAGTTGCTTGCCTTCGCGCGGCGCCAGCCGCTGCACCCGCTCGAGGTCCACGTGGACGGACTGCTCGAACGCATGGACAGCCTGGTGCAGCGCGCGGCGGGCGACCAGATCGCGCTGGACAAGCGCATCCCGCCCGGGCTCTGGCCGGTGCTGGTGGACCCGAACCAGCTCGAGAACGTGCTGCTCAACCTGGTCATCAACGCACGCGACGCGATGGAGGGCCAGGGCCGCATCGTGCTGGAACTGGGCAACGTGCAGGTGCAGGACGACCCGGTGCTGGCGCCGGGCGACTACGTGACCGTGGCGGTCGCCGACACCGGGCAGGGCATGCCCCAGGACGTGATGGAGCGCGCCTTCGAGCCCTTCTTCACCACCAAGCCCGAAGGCAAGGGCACCGGCCTGGGCCTGTCGATGGCGCACGGCTTCGCGCGCCAGAGCGGCGGCGACATCCGCCTTGCGAGCACGCCCGGCAAGGGCACGACGGTGACGATCTTTTTGCCGCGGTACATGGCGGCCACGCATGTAAGCATCGGAAACGAGGCGGCCACGCCACATTGAGATGCTGCCCCGGGGCGCGCCGCCAAATCGTGCGCTCGAATCGACGTGCTACATTGGGCCTGCCTGAACCCGACCCAGGAGCCCAGAGTGTCTTTTTCCGACAATCAGTCTCTCCATGTTCCCGTCGAACAGGGCGTGCCGCGCACCAGGTCCTTGGACAGCACGCTCAAGCTGCTCTCCGAAGGCTATCCCTTTTTCCAGCGCCGCTGCGCCGAACTGGACACCGACGTCTTCACCACCCGCCTGATGGGCCGGCGCGCCGTCTGCGTGAGCGGCCACGAGGCCGCGCGCATGTTCTGGCAGCCGAACCGCTTCACGCGGCGCGGCGCCATCCCGCCGACCACCCTGATGCTGCTGCAGGACGTCGGCAGCGCCCAGACGCTCGACGGCGAAGACCACCGCCACCGCAAGGCGATGATGATGTCGCTGCAGACCCCGGGCGACCGCGCGCGCATGGTGACGATCGCGCAGGAGGAGTGGCGCGCCCACTTCGCGCGCTGGCCGACCCTGCGGCGCGTGACCCTGTTCGACGAGACCGAAAGCGTGCTGTGCGCCGCCGCCTGCCGCTGGGCCGGCATCCCGCCCTCGCACATCGACCGTCCGCGCCTCGCGCAGGAGTTCTCCGCCATGATCGACGGCGCCGGCAATGTGTTCCGGCGCACGATGCGGGGCCTGCTGCTGCGCCGCCGCACCGAAGCCTGGGCCAAGGGCCTGATCGAGGCGGTGCGCGCCGGGCAGGTGGCGCCGGAACCAGGCAGCCCCCTCGCCGTGATCGCCCGCCACCGCGATCGCGACGAACAGCCGCTGGGGGTGGACATCGCCGCCAACGAACTGATCAACGTGCTGCGTCCCGTGGTGGCGGTGGCGCGCTTCATCGTCTTCGGCGCCCACGCGATGCACGAGTACCCCGAATGGCGCCCGCGCATCGCCACCGGCGACGACGCGGCGCTTACCGCCTTTGCCCAGGAGGTGAGGCGCTGCTATCCCTTCTTTCCCGCGGTGGGCGGGCGGGTGCTGAATGCCTTCGTGTGGCGCGGCCTGCATTTCGCCGAAGGTACCTGGGTGCTGTTCGACATGCACGGCACCAACCACGACCCGCGGCTGTGGCCGGAGCCGCAGCGCTTCAAGCCGGAGCGCTTCATGGCCTGGCAGAGCGACAGCTTCGACCTGGTCCCGCAAGGCGGGGGCGACTACCTGACGGGGCACCGCTGCCCGGGCGAAGCGATGACGGTGGACTTGGTGAAGACGGCGCTGCACCTGCTGGCCTCGGAAGTGGTGTACACGGTGCCGAGGCAGGACCTGAGCATCGACCTGTCGCGCATGCCGACCGGGCCGGCGAGCCGCTTCCAGATCGAGGTGGCGCCGCCGGTGCGCTGAGGGGCGCCCCGTCAAGCCTGCCTGTGCAGGGGCGGTTCGATCCGGTGCGCACTCGAGACTCGGTTGCGCCCGTGCGACTTGGCCTCATACATGGCCAGGTCGGCCGCCCGCAGCAGCTCCTCGGCATCCGTTCCGTCGTCCGGGAACATCGCCACACCCAGGCTGCCCGAGATGCGGTGCACCAGCTCGCCGTCCTCGAACGGCTGGTTCAGCTGGTACAGGATGTTCTCCGCCACCTTGACCGCATCGGCCGGCGCATCGCAGCGCGGCAGCAGCACCACGAACTCGTCGCCGCCGACGCGCGCCAGTGTGTCGGCATCGCGCAGGCCCGCGCGCAGGCGGCGCGCCACCAGTTGCAGCAGGCGGTCGCCCACGGCGTGGCCGTGGGTGTCGTTGACCGGCTTGAACCTGTCGAGGTCGAAGTAGATCAGCGCCACCTTGTGCCCGTGGCGGCTGGCCGCACGGATCGCCTGGCGCAAGCGGTCGTCCAGCAGCACGCGGTTCGGCAGGCCGGTGAGCGCATCCTCGTGTGCCATGCGGCGCATGCGCACTTCTTCGAGCTTGCGCGCGTCGATGTTGGAGAAGGTGCCCACCATGCGCATCGGCTGGCCCAGTTCGTCGCGCTCGCTGATGGTGCCGCGCGCATCGATCCAGCTCCACTGGCCATCGCGCTTGCGCACCCGGAACTCGGCCGCGAAGTCCTGGCTGCGCCCGGCCAGGTGGCTGCGCAGCTGGGCGCGCAGCTGCGGCAGGTCTTCATGGTGGACGATGGCGTCGAGCGCGCTGCCGTACCACGAGATCACCGAGCGCTCGGTATCGAGGATCATCTGGGCGCGCGCCGACAGCGTGGCCAGGCCGGTGACGACATCGCAATCCCACACGCCGTCGCCGGTGGCGGTGAGCGCCAGCTTCCAGCGCGCCTCGGCCGCGGCCAGCGCCTTGAGGGCGCGGCGGCGGCGCTCGGTGGCGCCCAGCGCGGCCCAGCCCAGCAGGGTCAGCACGAGGGACACGGCGGCGCCGACCCAGGTCAGCGCGTCGCGCTGCTGGGCGAAGCGCGCCTGCGCATCCTGCACGGCTTCGCCGACCGTCACCACCATGCCGTAGTCGGACAGCTTGTGCCAGGCGTAGAGGCGCTCGACCCCGTCGAATTGCCCGAAGCGGCGGAAGCTCCCCGTCACCGGGCTGTGCGGCGAGTGCGGGTTGTCCTTCAGGACCTGTCCCATGCCATGGCTGGCGCTGCCGCGGGTGCTGCGTGCGATGATGGCGCCATCGGTGCGGATCAGGGACACCGATGCATGGGGACCGAGGTCGATGTCCTCGTAAAAGCGCACGAAGTAGTCGGGCGAGACGCCGGCGATCATCACGCCCTGCAGGCGCCCCTGTCCGTCGCGGATCGAGCGGGTGAACTGGACCGTCCAGGAATTGGTGAGCGGGCAGATCACCGGCCGGCTGACGTAGACGCGGTCGTCGCTGATCCCGAGGTGGGCCTGGTAGCCGGCCATGTTGCTCAGGTCCAGGCCTTCGTGCGCGGGAGCGGCGTTGGTATAGGCGATCTTCCCTGTCGCGTCGAGCACGGTAATGAAGATCGGCACACGGTTGCGCAGGTAGCGCGCGTTCTCGCCGACCGCCTGGGGGAAACCGGCGCGGTCGCGCTGCCAGGCGGAGCGCAGCTGGATCAGCGACAGGTCGATGATGCCGGCGGTGGCGCGCACTTCCTCGGTGAAGACGCGCGCGTAGTTGCGCAGGTCGCGCATGCTGCCGGCCTCGGCAATGGAGGCAAAGCGCGACTGTTCCACCGCCACCAGTCCCCAGACGAGGGGCAGCATGAAGGCAAGGTAGATGGCCAGGTCGCGCAGAACCCGCGGACGAAACAGGTTCGCCACGCGTGTGCGCAGGGATGGCTTGGTGGTGGGGGAAGACGTAGACATGGACGACGAGCTTGCGGCAACCGATACATGGCAAATAGAGGCGAAGCCGGGCGTCTTGCTCGCGCCCGCAAAACTCATGGATCGCGCCCGTTGTGTACGCGTCAATTATACCTACAGTTTCCGCTTGGAACTTACTGTTGACTTAAAATTTGACGATTTTGGCAGCTGCGCGCCACAATGAAACAATATTTCATTTTTAACATTAAATTGAAATGCTATTTCATCCAGGATGCCTGCACGGCCTGTCATGACACATGCTAGAGTGACATCATGAAACTGTTTTATAACGTGGCCGGTGCGCTGGCGGTGCTGCTGGGGATCCTGGGGCTGTTCCTGCCCCTGCTTCCGACCACGCCCTTCCTGCTGCTGGCCTCCTGGTGCTTCGCCCGCGGCTCGGATCGCCTGCACCGCTGGCTGTTGTCGCACCGCGTGTTCGGCGAATACCTGCGCAATTTCGAAGCCGGCCGCGGCATCCCGCTGAAGGCCAAGATCCTCGCCACGACGATGCTGTGGGGGTCCCTGATGCTGGCGATGCCCCGTTTCGACAGCCCGGCCATCCCCGCCGTGCTGGTGCTCACGGGCGCCTGCGTCAGCGTCTACCTGTGGCGCTTCCTCCCCACCCTGCGCCTGGACCGTTCCGCACAGCGCTAGTCACGCCTCCACCGCCGTTTTTACGCGCCGCGCTGCACCTCGTCCAAATTTGTACTATCATTAGTTACATGAGACGCGACAGCAAACTATCTTCCGTGCTCCACGTGCTCCTGCACCTGGCCCACAGCGACCATCCGATGACCTCGGAAGAAATGGCCCGCTTCCTCGACACCAACCCCGTGCTGGTGCGCCGCGTGCTGGCTGGCCTGCGCGAGCGCGGCTACATCAGCTCGAACCGCGGCCACGGCGGCGGCTGGAGCATCACCTGCGACCTCGCCAGGGTGACGCTGCGCGACATCTACGACGCCGTCGGTTCTCCCCCCTTCTTTGCCATGGGCAACCGCAGCGAAAAGACTTCCTGCCTGGTCGAGCAGAGCGTCAACGCCGCCCTGGGCGAGGCTTTCGACGAAGCGGAAGCCCTGCTGCTGCGCCAGCTCGGCCACGTGAGCCTGGCCGACCTGTCGCAGGACTTCAACCGCCGCTTCGAGGAATTCAAACGCACCCATCCCCACGACACGAGGTTCCATCATGAACATGAGCACAACGCAGTATGACGCCATCGTCATCGGCGGCAGCTATGCCGGCCTGTCCGCCGCCCTGCAACTGGCGAGAGCCCGGCGGCGGGTAGCGGTGATCGACGCCGGCCAGCGCCGCAACCGCTTCGCCAGCGAGTCGCACGGCTTCCTCACCCGGGATGGCCAGATGGCCGCCGCCATCGCCGAGGCAGGCCGCGCCGACGTGGCCGCCTACTCCACCGTCCGGTGGATCGATGGCAGCGCGCTGGATGCGCGCCCGAGCGGCGACGGCTTCACGGTCGACCTCGACGGCGCACGACAGGTGCACGCCCGCCGCCTGGTGCTGGCCACCGGCGTGCGCGACGAACTGCCGCCCATCGAGGGCCTGGCCGAGCGCTGGGGCCGCAGCGTCTTCCACTGCCCCTACTGCCATGGTTACGAGCTGCAGCAGGGCGCGATCGGCATCCTTGCCAATGACGAAATGGCCTTCCACCAGGCGATGCTGCTGCCCGACTGGGGCAGCGTAACCCTGTTCACCAACGGACGCTACACCCCGGACGCCGAGCAGCGCGCCGCCATGGCGGCGCGCGGCGTGGTCGCCATCGACGACACGCCGGTCGTGCGCATCGAGGATGCCGCCACCGTCGTGCTGGCGGACGGCCGCCGCATCCCCCATGCGGGCCTGTTCACCTACGGCCGCCTGCACATGGCGAGCCCGATCGCCGAGCAGCTCGGCTGCGAGTTCGACGAAGGCCCGCTCGGCCCCTTCATCCGCACCGACATGACCAAGCAGACCACCGTGCCCGGCGTGTTCGCCGGCGGCGACGCCACGCGGCCGGCCGGCAACGTGGCCATCGCCGTGGCCGACGGCGCCATGGCCGGCCTGGGGGCGCACCGCTCGCTGGTGTTCGGCTGAGGACGACCTCGGGGCGGATCAGGAGCAGCCGCGCCGCAGGCGCCCCTTGCTGTCGGCCGGATAGCTCAGCAGGATCGTATCGGGGCGTCCCTCGGGCATCCAGGTGAGCTGCACATCGCCCCGGTGCGAAGCGTAGCGGTGCGGGCCGACCTCTTCCAGGAAGACCCGGCGCCGGTTGTCGAATGTTGCCAGCACGTCGTGCTGGAGGTCGCTCAGCTCCAGCCGGCGGCCATTCGACAAGGCATAGGTGCCCGCGACTTCGGCGGACAGCTGGGCGCCGGTGGAAATGAAGCCGCCAGACCCACCCGCGCCTTCGCGCTGGGCGACCAGGTTGACCATGCCTCCCCCGCCGCACTCGACGGCGGACGCAAGCGGCGCGGCCAGCAGGCAGGCGGCCGCGACAAGCGGATATATGCTGCGCATGAAACCTCCTCGAGATGGATGGTGGCAGCCGCTCCACGGCGGCCGTCCTGTCACTCAGACAGCGGAATGCACGGGGAGTGCAAGCTAGGTCACGCTACTAGTTGAACGCATTGAGCGCGATCAAACACGCCGCAGATTTGATGAGGTCCTGCAAGCTGACGCCGCAATACCGGCAATTGCGGATAATGGCTGCAACGCAGCAGCCCACCACGAGAAAACGCGCAGCACATGGAAATCCAGTTCCTCGGCACCTCCTCCGGCGTACCGACCCGGTCGCGCAACATGACGGCAATCGCGATCCGCACGCGCGGCGCCCGGCACTGGTCGCTGGTCGATTGCGCGGAAGGCACGCAGCACCGGCTGCTGCGGTCGAACCTGTCGCCGATGAGCCTGCGCGCGATCTTCATCACCCACCTGCACGGCGACCACTGCTACGGCCTGCCCGGGCTGCTGGCCAGCGCGGGCATGCTCAACCGTTCAGAGCCGATGGCCATCGTCGGCCCGCCGCCGCTGCGCGGGATGATCGAATGCATCATGGAAGCGACGCAGCTGTCCCTTCCCTATGCCATCGAATGGGTGGCGGTCGACGCGCTGGCGCACACCGACATCCTGCCCGACCTGCGGGTACGCGCAACGAAGCTGTCGCACCGGATCGACTCCTACGGCTACAGCTTCACCGAGGCGGCGGTCGAGCGTAAACTCGACATCGACAAGCTGAAGCTTGGGGGGATTCCGTCCGGGCCGGCCTGGGGCGAGATCCAGCAGGGGCGCGACGTGGTGCTGCCGGACGGCCGCGCCGTGGTGGCGGAACAGTACCTGGCGCCGCCGCGCAGGTCGCGCAAGGTGATCATCGCGGGGGACAACGACACGCCGGAGCTGCTGGCGCTTGAAGCGGCGAGCGCGGACCTGCTGGTGCACGAGGCGACCTATACGGAAGCGATCCTGCGCAAGGTGGGGCCGGGGCCGCAGCACAGCTCGGCCGCGATGGTGGCGCGCGTGGCGCAGCAGGCGCAGGTGCCGAACCTCATCCTGACCCACTTCAGCCCGCGCTACCAGGATCGCGAAGGTCCTCTCACCTTGGACGATATCGAGCGCGAGGCGCGCGAGCATTACACGGGCACGCTGGCGCTGGCGCGCGACCTGGCGAGCTACGAGCTCCGGAAAGACGGCAGCATGCATCAGCTGAACTGAGCTGCTGCCCTGAGCCCGGCTACAATCCTTGCATGCCCAAGAAGACACCCATTTTCCCCGGACCGAATACCGCACGCGGCGCCGTGCTCGCCGTGCTGTTGTCGAACGAAGACCAGTTAGGTAGCGAACCGCTGCGCGGCCGCATCACCCTCGCCGCCATCGTCCGCGCGCTCAAGCGCAAGTACCACTGGCCGATCGAGACCGAAAGCTTCCCGTCCAACAGCGCGGACGGACGCGCGACCTGGGCGACGGTCTACAGCCTGCCGGCCGAGGTGATCGCGCGGGCGCTGAATGCCGGCGGGCGCGACTGGCTGAAGAGCCGGAAGGCCGGCGGCGGGCAGTAACGCTCGCTCCCGCGGCGTGCGCTACGAAACAGCGGCACAGCGCATTCTTGGCGCATCGCATGATCACGGAATGTGGTCATGCGATGCGCCAGGGCGACGACTGCGCGTTCATGAGCCGAAAGGACAGTCACACAGACGAGCCTGCTTCGCCCGCCTCCCTACCAGATGAGCAGGCGTTTTTGGCAGGCGCTCCTAATGGATGAGCTCCAGCTGCGCGAATGCTTCCACCGCAACATCCACGAAGGCGCGCACCCTCGCCGGCATGTGCCGCGCGCTCGGGAACACCAGGTGCACGGGCAGCTCCTCGCCTTCGTATGCGCCGAGCACCGGCACCAGGGACCCGGCCAGTACGTCGGGCGCCGCCTGGTAGGACAGGACGCGGGCGATGCCGAAACCTTGGCGCGCCGCGTGCAGCACGCCCTCCACGTCGTTGACCTGCAGGCGCGGCGTGAAGCGCACCACGTGCTCGCGCCCCTGCGCCCCGTAGCGCCATTCCGGCAGTCCGCGCACCGCGGTGCCCAGGATCAGCTGGTGCCTGCCCAGCTCCTCAGGCGTGGCAGGTGTCCCGTGTTGCTGCAGGTAGGCCGGGCTGGCCACCGTCATGCGCCGCACCGCGCCCAGCCGGCGCGCCACCAGGCCGGAGCTGTCGAGCGGACCGATGCGCAGCGCGAGGTCGATGCCGCCGTCGATCAGGTCCATGTTGCGGTCGTTGAGGATGAGTTCTACCTGGATGTCCGGATAACGCATCAGGAACTCGGTGACCACGGGCGCCACGTGGCGGCGCCCGAAGACCGTCGGCGCCGTCACCCGCAACAGCCCGCGCGGGGTCGCCTGCTGGTGCTCGCTGATCGCCGCCTCGTAGTCGGCGAGCAGGCGGCGCGCGCCCTCGGCCAGGCGCTGCCCTTCGCTGGTGGGGCTCAAGCGCCGCGTGCTGCGTTCGAACAGGCGCGCGCCGACGCGCTCTTCCAGCGCGGCCAATAGACGCGTCACCGCCGAGGGCGAGCGGTGCAGCCTCGAGGCGGCCGCCGCCATGCTCCCCGCCTCGAAGATGGCGAGGAAAACCTGCAGTTCATCCAGACGGTCCATCGCTATTGCGCAAATTGAAAGAGTGAATTGCGATTATGCCCCATTCCGCAATGCTCGCCACCTGTCTACGATGAGGACTCCATCAACCCTTCCTTTCACAGACATGGCTCCTTCCTCCCTCACCGTCCATGGCATGGCGCTATCCGGTCACACCCACCGCGTGGAACTGTTCCTTCACCTGCTGGGGCTGCCTTACCGCTTCATCGACGCGCCGGCCCCGGTACGCGAGAGCGCCGAGTTCCAGCGTATCAATCCGCTCGGCCAGATTCCCGTGCTGCAGGACGGCGAGCTCGTGCTGGCGGACAGCAATGCCATCCTCGTCTACCTGGCGAAACGCTACGCTCCCGGCAGCGGCTGGCTGCCGGACGATCCCGTCGAAGCGGCGCAGGTGCAGCGCTGGCTGTCGCTGGCGGCCGGAGAAATCGCCTTCGGCCCGGCAAAGGCGCGCGTCGGCGCACGCTGGGGCGACACCGGCATGCCGGCGGAGCTCATGCACAAGCTGGCGGACAAGGTGCTGGGCTTCATGGAAGCCAGCCTGGCGCGGCAAGACTTCCTGGCCGCACCAGAACCGACGCTGGCGGACCTGGCCTGCTACGCCTACATTGCGCATGCGCCGGAAGGCGGCGTCTCGCTGGCGCCCTATCCGCATGTGCGCAGCTGGATTCGGCGCATCCAGGCCCTGCCGAATTTCGTACCGATGCCGGAGTAACAGGCGATGGACGACCACCGCATCCCCGAGCCTTTCCACGCCGGTGAACTGCGCGCCCAGCAGCTGGCCGGCGGCGGCCCGGCCGGCGCGCCGATCCGCAGCCAGATGCCGGACCAGCACCGCCAGTTCTTTCCCCTGCTGCCGTTCGTGTGCGTGGCCGTGGCGGATGCGGCGGGATGGCCGATTGCGACGCTGCTGCATGGCGAACCGGGCTTCGCGTCCTCGCCGGCGCCTCGCCAGCTGCGGATCGCCGCCCTGCCCGAGCCGGGCGACCCGGCCGCTCCGCATCTTCGCCGGGGTGCGGACATCGGCATCCTCGGCATCGACCTGGGTACCCGGCGGCGCAACCGGGAAAACGGCGTGGTGGCGCAGGCGGATCGCGAAGGCGTGCTGGCGGATGTGCACCAGTCGTTCGGCAACTGCCCGAAGTACATCCGCGTGCGCCGGTTGGTTCCCGTAGAGCGGGAGCGCAGTGGCGTCGAGGCCTTCGGAGCCGAACTGCCGCCGGACGCAGTGCGCCTGATCGCGGCCTGCGAGACCATGTTCGTCGCCAGCGCCAGCGGCGGCGCGGCGCAGGACCAGGCGCGCGGCCTCGACATCTCGCACCGCGGCGGCGAGGCCGGCTTCCTGCGCCTTGGCGGCAATGTGCTCACGGTGCCCGACTATCCGGGCAACCGCTATTTCAACACCCTGGGCAACCTGCTGCTGGAACCGCGCGCCGCGCTGGTCATGGTGGACTTTGCCAGCGGTGACATACTGCAGTTGCAAGGCCGCGCCGAGATTGCGTGGCAGGACGCGGCATCGGCGGATGCGCGGGCGGAGCGGGCTTGGACCTTCAGCATCGCGCGCGGATGGTTGCGGCGCGCGGCGTTTCCACTGCGGGAAGAGAAAGTCCACCCTTGATGATGGGTGTGCGCTCTCGCGTTTGGTATGCTATTGCCGATGCGTTAACCCATCCGGCGACCGATGAGCAGATTCATGCAGCTGATAAGCGCGCGCGCATACCGCGCGCAGCGCCTTGCACCCACTGCCGGCACCGTGGACTGAGCGATGCTGGCGGCCCTTCCCATCCTGGTGGTGCTGGTCATGATGATCGGCCTGCGCGCCTCCGCCGCCCGCGCGGGCAGCGCCGGACTGGTGGCCGCCGTCATCATTGCGGTCACGGCGTTCGGCCTGGGCAGCACGGTGCTGCCCCGATGGGGCGTCGTCGGCAGCGTGGGCGGGGCGATGGCGGAGGCCACGTTTACTGCGCTCACCATCTTGTGGATCATTTTCCCGGCCCTGTGCATCCATGAGATGCAGCTGCGCACCGGCAGCATGGACGTGCTGCAGGGGGCGATGGGGCGCATCACCGGCGATCCACGCATCCTCGCCTTGTTGATCGCCTGGTTCTTCGTGCTCTTCGTCGAAGGCGCCGCCGGGTTCGGCACCTCGGTGGCACTGGCGGCGCCCTTCCTGGTGAGCGCGGGCTTCGGCCGGGTTGCGGCGGTCAGCATTGCCCTGATCGGCCACGCGGTCGGCGTGTCCTTCGGCGCGGTCGGTACGCCGCTGCTGCCGCAAGTCGCGGCCAGCGGCTTGCCGGGCCTGGCGCTGGCCGGCACCACCGCCGCCTACCATGTGCTGCTGGGCTGGATGATGCCGCTTGCCGTCATGCTGCTCGCCACGCGCGCCCTCCCTGGAGACGCGCGCATGGCGCCATCGTGGGGCTGGGCGCTGTTCGCCGCGCTGTGCTTCCTGCTTCCGTATTATGTGCTGGCGCGTTTCGTCGGCCCCGAGCTGCCCACGCTGGCCGGGGCGCTGCTGGGCGCCGCGCTGTTCGTCGCCGCGCTCAAGATCGGCCGGCGCTCCACGGCGCCTGCGGCCGCCCCGAAGGCGCCCGGCGCAGGCGCCGCGGCGGTGCTCAAGGCCGGCGCACCCTACTTGCTGCTGATCGTCCTGGTACTGGTCACGCGGCTTGTGCCGGCCATCAAAACCCAGCTGGGTTCCGTCACCCTTGCCTGGTCGTCCGGGCCATTCGGCGGCAGCATGCAGATCCTCTACCATCCGGGCACGATGCTGCTGGCCAGCTTTCTCCTGGCGGCGCTGCTGACGGGCGTTGCGCCAGGCGCGCTGGTCTCGATCATGACCGCGGTCGTCAAGCGCCTGCTGCCAGTGTGTGCCGCCCTGCTGGCGATGCTGGGCCTGTCGCGCGTCATGGTCCACGCCGGCATGATCGATGCGCTGGCCTCGAGCGCCAGCGGCGCCGGCGCCCTGTGGCCGCTGCTCGCCCCGGCCATTGGCGCCCTGGGCACCTTCGTGACCGGATCGGCAACGGCATCGAACATCCTGTTCACGGAGTTCCAGGTCGCCACCGCACGCCAGCTCGGCTTGTCGGTGCTGGGGCTCAGCGCGGCCCAGGGGTTTGGCGCGGCGGTGGGCAACATCATCTGTCCGCACAATATCGTGGCTGCCAGCGCCACCGTCAACCTGGTGGGGCGCGAAGGTGAGGTACTGCGCCGGACCGTCGTCGTGACCGTTGTGTACTGTGCGCTGGGCGGGCTGGCGGCTCTCCTGCTGTTTGCCTGAGCTTGCAGCATGAAAACGGCGTGTGGCGCCTACAGTCATAGGTCAGAAATGCCTACCCGAGTGGTGGTAGTCCAACATACCAAAAAACTAAAGACTTGAAGCGTGTCAACGTCACGCTTACTCCGAGTTTTACCATCGATCATTGTTCACACCGCACCGCCGCTCACGAACCAGCAAAATAAGATTAGCGCCAACACCCCAGACAGGAAGCTTCTAATGGACCTGAAGGATTTAATACAGGCATTCGCCGGCTTGTCTGAAGCGAAGCGTCCCATCCGGTTGCGGCTATCGCAAGAGAAGCAGGTGCTGGACGATGTCTTGCTGGTCAAACGCGTTGCGGGAAATGAAACGCTATGCGGCGGACTGGAATACCGACTTCTATGCGTATCGACACGTTCTGATTTGCCTTTGAAGGAGTTCATCGCACTGCCGGTTGAGCTCCAGTTCGTGACGGACCGCGGGGACGTGCGCGCCGTGTGCGGAATAGTCGCGCAAGCGGCTGCCGGCCAAAGTGATGGCGGTCTGGCGACCTACGAGTTGGTGATGCGCGATGCGTTAGCTTTGATGGAGTATCGCACCAACACCCGCGTCTTCCGCAATCAGAATGAACTGGATATCACCGAAGTCATTCTGCGTGAGTGGCGACAGAACAATTCGGTGCTGGCCAAAGCCTTTGATGTGGACTGGTCACATGTAAAGGGGACCTATCCCACTCGAGAATTCACGATGCAGCACAACGAGTCCGACGCCGCCTTTCTGCGACGGTTATGGAAACGGCGTGGCATCGCGTGGTTCATGCGGCCGGGACAAGCTAGCCAGTCGCAAAGTCAGAACATCCCCGCCCACGCCCTGGTGCTTTTCGACGACGCATACGCTCTACCGCAAAACGCCGCGGGCGCCGTGCGCTATCACCGTGATGGGAGCACGGAGGATGCGGATACCGTTACCGCATGGAGTCCGGTGCGCACACTCAAACCGGGCAATGTCACCCGCCAAAGCTGGGATTACAAGCAAGCCCGCTATATGGCCAGTAACGCGCCCTCCTGTATAGATCAGGGGACGACGGGTAACCAGTTCGCGATCGGTCTTGATGATTACTTGATCGATGTACCGCATGCTGGGAAGGATCACGACGACTACCGGCAACTCGGCGAAATGCGCATGAAGCGCCATGAGTACGAATCCAAGTGCTTCTATGGCGAAGGCAGTGTGCGCGCCTTGTGTGTTGGGGAGTGGATTGCCCTGACCGGCCATCACGAAATCGACTCCCATCCGCCGAAAGAACGAGAGTTCATCGTCACACGCTTGGAAGTTGATGCCGAAAACAACCTGCCCAAGACCGTCGACGAGCAGGTGCGGCGCCTGTTTGCCCTCAACCGCTGGGACGAAAGACCGTCCAGCAACGCTCTACAGCAAGCCAGCGAAGAGCGCGGCATGCGTTACACCAATCGCTTTTCTTGCGTGCGTCGTGGCATTCCGATTGTTCCCGCTTTCGACCCCCGTGCCGATTTGCCGCGCCCACAGCTGCAAAGCGCAATTGTGGTCGGCCCGGCCAGCGAAGAAGTGCATTGCGACGAATATGGCCGCGTCAAGGTGCGTTTTCCCAGTACCAAGCCGCAAGACCACAGCCATGCGCAAGGTGCCGGCGCCAGTGACAGTGACTCGGATTCTGCTTGGGTACGTGTCGCCAGCACTTGGGCCAGCAATCACTGGGGAACAATTACCCTTCCCCGTGTGGGCGATGAGGTCATCGTCGATTTTCTAGGCGGGGACCCTGACAAGCCCATTATCGTGGCGCAGGTTTACGGCGGCACAACCAAGCCACCTTCATTCAGCCATACCGGGGAACTACCCGGAAACAGGTACCTGGCTGGCATCAAGAGCAAGGAAGTGCAAGGTACCCGCTACAACCAGCTGCGGCTAGACGACACGCCAGGGCAGATCAATGCGCAGCTGTCCTCCCAGCACGGGCATAGCGAGCTGAATCTGGGATGGCTAACTCATCCCCGCAGTGACGGTAAGGGCGAGGCGCGAGGCGAAGGGGCCGAGTTGCGCAGTGATCGTGCTGTTGCGGTACGCGGCGCACAAGGCGTACTCATCACCGCCGCTGCACGCCAGCAAGCCAGTGGCAGGCAACTCGACCGCGATGAGTTGATTGGCTTGGTGGAGGCGCTGCAAGGCGTGCAGCAGTACTTGTCCGACCTGTCGACGACGCATCATGCGGACGGCACCGACGACAAAGAACTCAGTCAACTGATCGCTCATCTGAAGCGATGGGAAGCCGGCAGCAACACCGAGGTCGACAGCACCGGCGCCGGGGGGCAACCCGTCGTGGCACTGTCCGCGCCTGCCGGCGTGGCAGTGACGAGCCAGGACAATATTGCGATCGGCTCGCAAACGCATATCGACATGGTCAGTATCGGCAATACCCAACTTTCCGTCGGCAAGAAATTGCTCGCCCGCGTATCGGAGAGTATTAGCCTGTTCGCGCACCGACTCGGCATAAAACTCATCGCCGCCAGCGGCAAGCTGGAAATGCAGACGCACGGTGATGACATCGAAGTCACGTCCGCCAAACGCATCGTGTTGACTGCAGCCGACGAAATTGTGCTGCAGGCGCCCAAACTGCGCTTCGTCGCGCAAGGTGCTCAAGTGGATATTGGTGGTGGCACCATCACGCAGCAAAGCAGTGGCGAGCACACCATCAAATCGTCGAAGTTCGCTCATATCAAACCGGGAGGCGGCAGTCCGGCTGGCATAACTTTGCCCAGGAGCGAGCTGGCGCACGATCAGCAAACCGTTCTGCGCTGGATCGGAACGGACGAGCCGATGAAGAATCAACGCTATCGCATCACGACAGAGGACGGCCGCACGTTCGAGGGGCGCACTGATGCAAGCGGGCTGACCGAGCGATTTACGAGTGCCATTCCTTTTGGACAGTACACGGTCGAAGCGCTCGACGACTGACACCGGTAATCGCAGACAAGACGATAAACGAGGCTGAAGGGCGCGATGACAACCGCTGAATACTTGTTACCCGCAAAACAAAACGATGGTGCCGCTCGGAAGGCTGAAGGTTTTGCTACACCGAAGCAGGACACGAAGCTGCAGTGCGCCAGGTTCCTCCCCAAGCGGGTTTTACCGATCGTTTTTCTGCCCGGGATCATGGGATCGAACTTGCGAATAAGCACGCAGCGGCAAGAGGAACTACATAAAAAGGACAACATTGCATGGCGGCCAGATATTCTCGGGCCAACGAATATAAGCAGTGCCTCGAATGACAGTCCAAGAGGCCGACAACTGAGGCTCGATCCGATGCAAACCACGGTGGACATTTATGATTCTGCCGGTCCAATGGACATCAGTGGAGATGGTCGGCATGGCAATGTGACACTCGACAAGAACTTTCGCTCGCCATTGCTAACCGATGACCCACCAACCACGAAAAATCCGCGTAGCGCCGTACAAAAGGCCCGGGCGCGAGGCTGGGGTGAGGTCTTTTTCAAAAGCTATGGGGAGCTGTTACAGCATCTCGAATCACGCCTCAACAATACATTCTCCGACGGTAAGCTGCGGCAGGAATGGCGTGATGTCGTGGGCGTCGATCCTCGTGTCTGGGGAAGCGATCCCAGCTTGCAGCAGTCGGCATTAACTGAAGGCGAACTCAAGAAACTCGCTACTGGCTGCTGGTTTGCTGTGTACGCGTTCGGGTACAACTGGCTGCAATCCAATGGGGACAGCGCCAGAATCATCGCAAAGCGCATCAACCAGCTGATGGACGATCTCAACCAGTCAGGCTATGAGTGCAACCAAGTGATCG
>NZ_JPXI01000020.1 GCF_000740675.1 Massilia sp. BSC265
GTCGCCCACGAGCTGAATACGCCGATCGGCAACAGCCTGCTCATGGCCAGCACGCTGCAGGAGCGAACCAGCGACATCGCGGCGCGCTTCGACAGCGCCAGCCTGCGCCGCTCCGACCTGGCCGACTACATGTCGGCTTCGCGCGAAGCGTCCAGCCTGATCATGCGCAGCCTGCACAATGCGGCGGAACTGGTGAACAGCTTCCGCCAGGTCTCGGTGGACCAGGCCAGCGCCCAGCGGCGCCGCTTCGACCTGGCCCGGGCCTGCCAGGAGATCGCGGCCACCCTGATGAACACGGTGCGACTTGGCCGCCACCGGCTCGAGCTTGCCGTGGCGCCGGGAATCGTGATGGACAGCTTCCCCGGACCGCTCGGCCAGGTCGTGATCAACTTCGTCAACAACGCCCTGCTGCATGCGTTCGAGGGACCGGGCGGCAGCATGGTACTGGAGGCGGCGCTGCGCGACGGTAGCGTGCGCATGGTGTTCCGCGACGACGGGCGCGGCATTCCGCAGGAGCATCAGTCGCGCATCTTCGATCCCTTCTTCACCACGCGCATGGGGCAGGGCGGCAGCGGCCTGGGTCTGAACATTACCTGGAACATCGTCACCACCCTGCTCGGCGGGACAGTACGGGTGGAGAGCAGCCCGGGGCAGGGCACGGCCTTCATCGTCGAGCTGCCGCTGCGCGCGCCGGATCCGCAGGCGCAGGGCGAGGTCCCCGCGCCGGCGCCGTTTGTCGCGGCGGACGGGCGCTAATTCAGGCGACCACGTTCCTGGGCTCGCCGGCGGCCCAGGCCTCGATGTTATCGACCAGCATGTCCGCCAGCGTCTGCATCGACCCGCCGCTGGCCCAGGCCACGTGCGGCGTCAGGATGAAGTTCGGCAGGCGCAGGCGCAGCAGCGGGTTGTCCGGCAGCGGCGGCTCCTTGCTCAGGACATCGAAGCCGGCGCCGCCGATGCGGCCATCCTGCAGCGCCGCGGCCAGCGCCGCCTCGTCCACCAGGCCGCCGCGGGCGGTATTGATCAGGAGCGCCTGCTTCTTCATGAGGCCCAGTTCGCGGGCGCCGATCAGGTGGTGCGTTTCTTCCGTCAGCGGCAGGTGCAGGCTGACGACGTCGGAGCTTGCCAGCAGCGCGTCGAGCGGCAGCTGCACCACGCCGGGATCCGTGACCGGCGAGCGCGATGTGGTGGCGATCTCCATGCCGAAGGCGCGCCCGAGCTGCGCCACCTTTTTCCCCAGCGCCCCGTAGCCGACGATGCCGAGGCGGCTGCCTGCCAGGTCGCCGATCGGGTGGTCCAGCAGGCAGAAGCGGGTCGATTCCTCCCAGCGGCCGCCCTCGACGTCGGCCGCATAGGCGCGCAGGTTGCGGCGCAGCGCGAGCAGCAGGGCGAAGCAGTGCTCGGGCACCGACACCAGGGAATAGTTGCGGATGTTCGAGACCACGATGCCGCGCGCCCGGCAGGCGGCGAGGTCGACGTTATCGGTGCCGGTGGCGGCCACGGCCACCATCTTCAGGTCGGGAAGGCGCTCGATCGCCGCGGCGCGCAGCGGCACCTTGTTGGTGACGGCCACGGCCGCCCCGGCCAGGCGCTCCACCACCTGGTCCTCCGACGTGCCGGCATGGTCTTGCCATTCATGGTCGAAAGCGGGGGCGCGGACCCGCGCCTGCAGGCTGTCGCGGTCCAGGAAGACGATTCTAGGCATGGCGTGCTCGCGGTGGTCAAAACCTCATTGTAGACGCCGTCCGGAGGGCAAGTGCAACAAAGGACAGGGCGAGCCTGTCCTTTGGATATGGTGGTGCCTGAGCGGCCTGTTATGTGATGCTGCTTCCTCAACGCCCGCGGCGGGTGCGCGGTTGACGGGCTTACATTTGCTTACAACTCATGCGCACGGTTAGCTGGCGTACAGTCGTGCCGGACGCGGCCGTCCTACACTGGCGCCACGCCGTTAGCCGGGAGGACCACATGCCAGACGCGCTCAAACTGTACAAGGCCAAGCGCAATTTCGATATCACGTCCGAGCCTGCCGAAGGCGGCATGCCCAGTACCGAGGCGCTGACCTTCGTCATCCAGAAGCACTGGGCCACGCGCCTGCACTACGATTTCCGTCTGGAGCTCGACGGGACCATGAAGAGCTGGGCCGTCCCCAAGGGGCCGAGCTACGACACCCACGACAAGCGCATGGCCGTGCACGTCGAGGACCACCCGATTTCCTATTCCGACTTCGAAGGCACCATTCCGCCCAAGCAGTATGGCGCCGGCAAAGTCATCATCTGGGACAAGGGCACCTGGGAACCGATCGGCGATCCGCACGAAGGCTACCGCAAGGGCAACCTGAAGTTCGAGATCCACGGCCACAAGATGCATGGGCGCTGGGTACTGGTGCGCATGAAGGGCCGGGGCGACGACAAGCAGGAACCCTGGCTGCTGATCAAGGAAAACGACGAGCACGCGCGGCCGGCGGACGAATTTTCGGTGGTGGACGAACTGCCCGACAGCGTCAAGGACCTGCCGATGCCCAAGCCCGCGCGCGGCAAGGTGGCGGCCCTGAAAGCCGAGGCCGCTGCAGAAGCGCAGTCGGCGCCGTCGGAACCAGTGCGCAAGCCATCGCGCAAGCGGGCGGCAGGCACGGAAAAGCCGGCGGCAGCATCCTCGGCAAAACCGGCGGCAAAACCCGGCGCAAACGCCGCGGCGAAAGCGGCAGGCAAGTCCGCGCGCCGCAGGAAGGCCTCGGTGCCCGGCTTGCCGGAAGGCGTGGTCGAGGCTGCGTTGCCCGAGGCCTTTACGCCGGAACTGGCCACGCTGGTCGATGGCCCGCCGCCCGATCCGGAAAACTGGGTGTTCGAGGTCAAGTTCGACGGCTACCGCATGCTGGCGCGGGTCGAGAAGGGCGAGGTGCGGCTCATCACGCGCAATGCCAAGGACTGGACCGACAAGCTCGGCCCGCTGCGCGAGGAGCTCGAACGCGTCAAGCTGCCGGACGGCTGGTACGATGGCGAAATCGTCGTCCACGACGAGAACGGCAAGCCGAACTTCGGCCTGCTGCAACTGGCCTTCGACGGCGTGCGCACGGCCGACATCGTGTACTTCCTGTTCGACGTTCCGTATTGCAACGGCTACGACCTGCGCGACGTGCCGCTGGTCGAGCGTCGCGCCGCACTGGAGCAGATCCTCAGGAAGACCAGGTCCGCGAAGGTGCGATTCTCGGCCGAGTTCGGGAACAACCCGGACGAGCTGGTCGTGGCCGCCTGCAAGGTCGGCCTGGAAGGCGTGATCGGCAAGCGCCGCGATTCGCGCTACGTGTCGCGTCGCTCGCCCGAGTGGATCAAGCTCAAGTGCGGCCTGCGCCAGGAATTCGTGATCGGCGGCTATACCGACCCGAAGGGTTCGCGCAAGGGCGTCGGCTCGCTCCTGCTCGGCACCTACGACCGCGAAGGCGTGCTGCGCTACGCGGGCAATGTCGGCTCCGGCTTCAACCATGCTTCCTTGAAGGACATCCGCGAGCGCCTGGAAGCGCTGCGCACGGACGACAGCCCGTTCCCGCCGCGCGCGGTGCCGGGACGCCAGCACCACTGGGTCAAGCCGGTGCTGGTGGCCGAGGTGAGCTTCTCGGAATGGACCAGCGCGGGCGCGGTGCGCCATCCGGTATTCCAGGGCCTGCGCAACGACAAGCCGGCACGCGGCATCACGCGCGAGGAACCGCGCCACATCGACGACCTCGACGAGGGCAAGGAGCGTCCCGCGACGCCCGACGAGCCGGTCTCGCCGCCGCCTGCCGGCCTGCACCGCAAGCTGCCGGAAAAGCTGCGGGTGACCAACCCGGAAAGGGTGGTCGACCCGTCCACCGGCATCACCAAGCTGGACATCATCCGCTATTACGCGCTGGTCGGCGAACTGATGATGGAGCACCTGAAGCGCCGTCCGCTGACCCTGGTGCGGGCGCCGGCCGGCATCGGCGCGGAACTGGTGTTCCAGAAGCACGCCGACGTGAAGAAGCTCCCCGGCGTCAAGCAGATGGACCCCGCGCTGGACCCGGGCAACCCGCCGATGCTGGAGATCGCGAGCGTGGAGGGCATCCTGTCGGTGGCGCAGTGGAATGCGATCGAATTGCACACCCAGAACGCAGTGGCCAGAAGCTACGAGACCCCGGACCGCATGGTGTTCGACCTCGACCCCGGCGAAGGCGTGGAATGGCAGCAGATGCAGGAGGCGGCGCAGATCATGCACGCCTTCCTCGCCGAGCTGGGACTGCCTTCTTTTCTCAAAACCAGCGGCGGCAAGGGGCTGCACGTGGTGGTGCCGGTCAAGCCGGAATACGGCTGGGATACCGTGAAAGCCTTCTCCCAGGCCATCGTGCGCCACCTGGCAGCGACGCTGCCGGAGCGCTTCGCCTTCAAGAGCGGTCCGAAGAACCGGGTCGGCAAGATCTTCATCGACTACCTGCGCAACGGCCGCGGGGCGACCACCATCAGCGCCTGGGCGGCGCGCGCCCGGCCCGGGCTGGGAATTTCCGTGCCGCTCGAGTGGGACGAGCTCATGAAGCTGAAGTCGAGCGCGCAGTGGACGGTGGCGAACGTGCACACCCGGCTGGACCGGGGGAACGCGCCCTGGGCGGGGTATGCGAAAGCCGCCAAAGGGCTGACCAGGGCGATGAAGATCCTGGGATTCGACGAGTAGGCGAAGGGGAACGATGCCGGCGGCATGGTTCCCCGTTTCCGGTCTCGGCTGTCGGCGCCGGATCAGTCCACGTTACGGCCAAGCGCTTTCAGCGCGGCCCGCACACCCCGGCCGTAGGCCGGATCGGCCTTGTCGAACTGCCGCAGTTGCCGCTGCAGGATGTCCTCGTCCACCTGGCTCAGTGGCCCCGCCAGGTTGTCGCACAGGTTCGCGCGCTCTTGCTGCGTCATCAGGCGGAACAGGTTGCCCGCCTGGGTGTAATCGTCCTCCATGCCGCGGAAGTCGTAGCGGCCCGCATTTCCGACGATCGGCAGTTCCGGCTCGCCGTGGCCCATACCCAGCGCACCGCGGCCTTCCGCATCGATCGTTGCATAGTTGCGCGCAGCACCGCCGTTGGCGATCGCCATGGCGCCGTCGCGCTGCTGGTTGTGGAAGGGGCAACGCGGGGCGTTCACCGGCAGGTGCTGGTGGTTGGTGCCGACCCGGTACAGCTGGGCGTCGTGGTAGGCGAACAGGCGGCCCTGCAGCATCTTGTCCGGCGAGTAGCCCATGCCCGGCACCACGTTGGCGGGCGAGAATGCGGCCTGCTCGACATCCAGGTGGTAGTTGTCGGGGTTGCGGTTCAGTTCGAGCACGCCCACCTCCAGCATCGGGAAATCGCCGTGCGGCCATACCTTGGTCAGGTCGAACGGGTTCCAGCCGGTGCGCGCTTCCCAGTCCGCCAGCTGCTGACTCGTCGCCACCTGCACCTTGACGTCCCACCGCGGATGGTTGCCGCCAGCGATCGCCTCGAACAGGTCGCGGCCGGCATGGTCGGGGTCGGTGCCGGCAATCCGCACGGCTTCGGCGGCGCTGAGGTTCTTGATGCCCTGGCGGGTCTTGAAGTGCCACTTCACATACACGCGTTCGCCAGCCTCGTTGATCAGGCTATAGGTGTGGCTGCCGAAACCGTCCATGTGGCGGTAGCCGTCCGGGGTGCCGCGATCCGAGAACAGGATGGTCACCTGGTGCAGGCTCTCCGGCGCCTTGCTCCAGAAGTCGAACATCATGTTGGCGGACTTCAGGTTGGTCTGTGGGTCGCGCTTCTGGGTGTGGATGAAGTCCGGGAACTTGATCGGATCCTTCAAGAAGAACACCGGGGTGTTGTTGCCGACCAGGTCCCAGTTGCCTTCCTCGGTATAGAAGCGCAGGGCAAAGCCGCGCGGGTCGCGCTCGGTATCGGCGCTGCCTTTTTCCCCGCCGACGGTCGAGAAGCGCAGGAATACCGGGGTCTGCTTGCCGATCTCGGAGAACAGCTTGGCCTTGGTGAAGGACCGCAGGTCATGGGTGACGGTGAAGGTCCCGTAGGCGCCCGAGCCCTTGGCGTGGACCACGCGCTCGGGAATGCGCTCACGGTTGAAGTGCTGCAGTTTCTCGATCAGGTGGAAATCCTGCAGCAGCAGCGGGCCGCGCGGGCCGGCGCTGAGCGAGTTCTGGTTGTCGGCGACCGGGATGCCGGAAGCGGTGGTCAGGCGGGGTTGGCTCATCTGAATCTCCTCGTTGCGTTGTCGATAGAGGGATTCTATGGCTCAGCGGTGGATTAATAAATTCGATTAATTATATCGAATTAATAGCTTTTCACAATCCCGTCTTGGTAGGCAGAGCGTTGTCGTCCTCGCGCTTGTCCGAGCGGATGCCCGGCAGCCGGTCGACCGCGATCAGCCCTTCGGCCGCGGCGTGCGAGGCGGCGAACACGCTGTCCGGCGACAGCACCAGCTGGATGCCGGTGGCGCTGACCTCGTCGATGAGGCGGTCGAGCGCGTCGATGCGCGAGGGATCGGGATTGACGTTGCGGATGTAGATCATCTTCACCGCGCTTGGGTGCCGCCGCACGACTTCGGCGTAGATCTCGGGGTCCTGCTCGCCGCTGTCGCCGATCAGCACGAACTGCATATCCGGATAGAAGTCCAGGATGCGCTCGATCTGCGCGAGCTTGTGGTTGCCGTGCTCGTTGATCTTGAGTACCTGGCGCACGCTCAGCTCGCGCAGCAGCAGGGGGCCGAGCGGAATGTCCTGCAGCCTCAGGAAGTCGAGCAGGGGCCCGAACAGGTGCCAGGGACTGCTCGAGACGTAGAACAGCGGATTGTCCTCGCTACCGCCCACGCCGTCACGCAGGGCGCGGTAGAAGCCCGCCACGCCCTTGAAGGGCTTGCGCGTGTGGTGGTTGGTCCGGGCCAGCATCAGCGCCATGTTCAGCTTGTTGGTGACGTTGGTCCAGAGAACGGTATCGTCGATGTCGCTGATGATGCCGAAGCGCGCACTGGCGGCAGGCACCCGGATCTCGCCCGTCGCACGCAGCGGCTGGCCGCCTGGCCCCCGGTGGTCCGGGAATTCGAGATCGACCGCATGCCAGCCGCCACCGAGCTCGGCTCCGGGGGCGAAGTCGAAGGAAAAATACCCGCCGCCGTCGGTACGGGTTTCGTGCGTGGTGCCGGCAAAGTGGGCCAGCACGCGGGCGCCGGCCACTTCGTCCGATTCGAGACGGCGGTACAGGGCGATCAGGTTCTGCCAGCCGCTGTCGGCGCCGCTCTGTTCGCGGAAGGCCGCTTCCGCCAGCAGGCGTCCCTTGAGCCACACGCGGCCGGCGTTGCCGAAGCCGAGGTAGGGCACGGCCATCAGGCGGCGCCCGCTCTCGGGGGCACGCAGGCGCCGCAGGGCCTCGCCGGCAAAGGCGCCGGCGGTGTGCGCCAGGCGCCGGTGCAGCGGCGTGGCGGGCACGACCTCATGCCGGGCTTGCTGCAGCTTGTCGGCGGCGTTGGCCGCCGTGGCGGCACGCGGCGTGCCGCGTTCGACCCAGACGCTGCCGCGTGCGTTGCGTGTCAGGAGCAGGGCCTGCTGCACCTGCTGGGGCTTCATCGGATCGACCGGCGTGGCCATGACGTGCACCGCCGTGCCCATCTCGCGCAGGCGCGCGATGTCCGTTTCCGAGAGCAGGCCCGGATTGAGGAAGAGGCTGGCCTTGCCAAGCTCGACGCGGGCCGCGATGTCGTCGAAGCCTGCGCGGGTCAACACGAGGAAGGGCATGGCGCTGTCTGGCATGGTGATCGCTGGCGTGGTCGGGATAGCCCAAGTATCGCTCACGCGCGCGGAATCGAACGCACGCTATCGGGAGCACGCGTAGCAACCCGGCCACATCTTCCGGAACGGAAGACTGGTGCACATGCACGTCTTTCTGAAGCCGCGCAATCGAAGCGCGTGTCGTCGATCCCATACTCGCCCGATCACATCACGACAGAGGTACAAGACGATGAAACGACGCACTTTCTTCAAGCTGGGTGGAGCGGCGGCATTGGGTAGCGCGCTGGCTGCATGCGGAGGTGGCGGCGATCACGCTGCCGCTCCCGAGGGACCGGGCACGCGGACGCTCGGGTATGGCACGGTAACCGGCTGGACGGAGACCGCGCTGCAGGCGGTGCGCAGCGCGAAGCCCGGCCCGCCGATGGCTGCGCGCTCCTTCGCGATCCTGTACACCTGCATGTACAACGCCTGGTGCGCCTACGATGGCGCCGCGCAGCCGACGCTGTCGGGGCTCATGGCAAGGCGCCCGCAGGCGGAGCGCACCGCCGCAAACAAGGCCATGGCCATGAGCTATGCGGCCCACGCGGCCCTGGCCGACCAGTATCCGGGCGAACGGGCGGCCTTCGACGCCTACCTCAGGCGGCTAGGCTACGCGCTGCCTTCGACCACGCTCGACCCGGCCACGCCCGCCGGCCTCGGGCTGGCAAGTGCCCGCGCCGAGATCGCGTACTGCCACACCGATGGCGCCAACCAGCTCGGCGACCTGGCACCCGCCGGATTGCCTTACGCGGATTACACCGGCTACGTAGCGCGTAACCCACCGATCGAGATCGCCCGCCCGACGCCACTGGCGTCGATACCCTACCCGGACCGGTGGCAACCGTTGAGCTATACCGATGCCGGCGGCGCGCCGCGCACGCCCGGCTACCTGGGCGCGCACTGGGCACAGGTGCGGCCCTTCGCGCTGAGGAGCAGCGACCAGTTCCGCCCGGGCCCTCCGGCACGCTACGGCTCGCCCGAGTTCGTGGAGCAGACCCGGCACGTCGTCGACGTGCAGGCTGCGCTCACGCCGGAGCAGAAGGTCGCCGCCGAATACTGGGCCGACGGCCCGAGCTCGGAGCTCCCGCCCGGGCACTGGCTGATGTTCGCCGTGTACGTGTCCGAACGCGACCGCCACAGCGATGACGAGGATATCCGGATGTTCTTCGCGCTCTCCAACGCGCTGGCGGACGCGGCCATCGCCGCGTGGGACGGCAAGGGCGCCTACGACTCCGCGCGCCCGGTGACGGCGGTGCGTTTCCTGCTGCACGACCAGCTGATTACCGGCTACGGGCCGCAGGGGCCGGCGGCCGGCCTGCGCGCCATTCGCGGGGAATCCTGGGTGCCTTACCAGCCGCTGAGCTTCCCGACACCGCCCTTCGCCGAGCACGTATCCGGCCACAGCAGCTTCAGCGCCGCGGCCGCCGAGGTGCTGCAACGCTACACCGGCAGCGACAGCTTCGGCGCCAGCTACCTGAAGCCGGCGGGCGCGGTGACGATCGAGCCGGGCATGCCGCCGCAGGACGTGCTGCTGTCCTGGCCGACCTTCAGCGCCGCGGCTGAGCAGGCCGGCATGTCGCGGATCCTCGGGGGCATCCACTTCGAGCGGGGCAATACGGCGGGCCTGGCGCTGGGACGGCGGGTAGGCGCCCAGGCCTATACAAAAGCCGAACGGCTGTGGAAGGGCGCCGCCTGAAGGCGGCAGGCAACGGGACAATCGCGGTGCGCGCAGTCGTGCACGGCGCGCTTCTCTGGCAAGCTAGACTGCATGACCGCGCCTGGGGTGGCGCGCCGCGCGCGACGCTCACCTGACCCGGATGCGCTGAGCATCGTCTGCGCTCGCATGGCATGAAAAATTGCTATATGGTAGCAATTGCTGTGCTATTTTGTATCCATTGGATTGTCTTACTGATGAAATGTTGGTTTCCGGTCAGTCGCCAAAACGGTCAACAGCGGATGCCGCAATCAGAGGAACGCAATGTAAGGAATAGTGAGCGCCATAGCGTGCATGCTGGTGCTGGCCGTCCTCTGGCTGGCTTTCAAGCCGCGGCCGGAGGTGGTCGTCGACCGTGCGATGCGTTCCGAGACGATCGACAGGCTGGTGGCGAAGCTGAACGACCACTACGTCTTTCCCGAAAAGGCCAGGCAAATGGAAGCAGTCTTGCGCCAGCGCCGGCAGGCGGGAATGTACGATGGCACCCGTACCGGCTATCGGCTGGTGCAACAGCTCACCGCCGATCTGCATGGCGTGGTCCTGCTGGTCAGCTATTTCGTCGACGGGCGTACACGCCTCAACGACCGCTGGGAGCGCGAAACCGGCAAGACCGTCCAGCATTGGACCTACGACGAGCTCGACGGCAAACGCTATGGCGGCAGGAAGCCGGTGATGATCCTGGTCGGTCCCGGCACGGCGTCCGTCGGCGAAGACTTCGCGTACACGATGCAGGCCTTGAAGCGCGCCACGGTGGTCGGCGCGAGCACCTGGGGCGGCGCCCAGCCCTTCAACACGCATCGCATCGGCGGACATTTCTATGTACAGATACCCGACCCGCGCAGCATCAGTCCCATCGCCGGCACAACTGGGAAGAAACCGGCGTCACGCCCGATATCGCCGCGACGCCGGAAAGGGCACTGGCCGTGGCCATGAAGGAGATGCGGCGCCGGCTCCAGGAAAGCGCTCCGCGCTTCGCCGCCGCACCTTGACCGGGCCGGGGGGGCACGGCGTCAGGATTCGTTCTTGAAGATGCCGCGGATGTTCATGGCCATCAGCGCCGCCTGGAGCACGATCAGGGCCCAGGCCTCGTCGTGGATGCCCCACACGATCCACAGCACGTTACTGAGGATGAACATGGAAAAGCCGAACACACGGCGTTCGGCGCGCTTGGATCCGATCAGGTAGGCCGCGAACAGGGTGACCAGCATCGCCGGCCACTGCAAGAAGTCGATGAATGCATCCATCCTTACGCCGCCTTCCTGCGGCGCGGAGCGGCCGTCGATGGTGCGCCGGTGGACTTGGCGGCGGTTTTCTTCGCCGCCGGCTTGGCCGCGGTCTTGGCGGCGGTTTTCGAGGCCGCGCGCTTCGGCGCGGCGCCGCTGGCCGCAACCCGGTCGGTGCCGTGCGCCGCGGTCTTGCGTGCGCGTGGCGGCGGCGCTTCCTCCTCGTTGTCCTCGTCGGCAGCAGGACGGCGCTTCTTGGACGGCGGCGGATCGTCGTCGTCATCGTCGTCGTCCGCTGCGGCTTTCGCGGGCTTCTTGCCCAGGCTGGCCTGCAGCAGAGAAACAAGGTCGATGACCTTGCCGGTTTCGCGCTTCGCTTCGCCCGGCTCGGGCATGGTAATGGTCTTGGTCTGGTGCGCCTTGACCTTCTTCTCGATCAGCGCCATGACATCCTCGCGGTAGGTGTCGTGGTACTGCTCGGGGTCCCAGTCCTCGGCCATGCCCTGGACCAGGGCCATCGCCATCTTGAGTTCCTTGTCGGTAATCGCGGCCTTCTTGTCGTCTGCGGTGGGAATCTTGAGGTCGCCTGCGTCGCGGATCTCGTCGGCATAGCGCAGCGTGTTCATGACGATCGTGTCGCCCACGCACACCAGCGCCGCCAGGTGCTGCTTGACGCGGATGACGACGCGGGCGATGCCGATCTTGCCGGCCTTACGCAAGGTTTCCCGCAGCAGCGCATAGACCTTGTCGCCGCCCTTGCCGGGGGCAAGGTAGTAGGGCTGCTCGAAGTAGAGCAAGGAGACGTCTTCGGCATCGACGAAAGCGAGGATGTCGATGGTCTGGGTCGCCTCCGGGTTGGCGCGCCGCAGGTCTTCGTCGGACAGCACGACGTATTCGCCGCTGGTGTACTCGTAGCCCTTGACGATGTCGTCCCAGGAGACTTCCTTGCCGTTGCCCTTGTTGTAGCGCTTGAAACCGACCGGCGAGAAGTCGCGCCGGTCGAGCATGGTCAGGTCGAGCCCCTTGTTGTCGACCGCCGGATACATATCGACGGGGATGTGGACCAGCCCGAAGCTGATCGCACCCTTCCACATGCTGCGCGGCATATTAGTCTCCTCTTTATTCGCCTACTTTGCCCGTGACCGGCAGGATCACCCCGGTGATGTAGCCCGAACACACCGGCGAGGCCAGGAACACGTAGGCCGGCGACAGTTCTTCCGGCTGGGCCGGACGCTTGAAGGTGGTGCTGGCGCCGAATTCCTTGATGTCCTCGGGCGACTGGTCGGCCGGATTCAGCGGCGTCCACACCGGTCCCGGCGCCACGCAGTTGACGCGGATGCCCTGGTCGATCACGCTGGCCGCGAGCGACATCGTGAAAGCGTGGATCGCGCCCTTGGTCGCGGAATAGTCGAGCAGCTTTTTCGAGCCCTTCAGGCCGGTCACCGAGCCGGTGTTGATGATCGACGAGCCTTCCTTGAGGTAGGGCAGGGCCGCGCGCGCCATGTGGAAGTAGCCGTAGATGTTGGTGCGGAAGGTCTCATCCAAGCGCTCTTCGGTGATGTCCAGCAGCGAGCTGGCATGTTCCTGGAAGGCGGCGTTGTTGACAAGGATGTCGAGACGCCCGAATTCGGCAACCACCTTCTCGACCGCGTCCTGGCAGAATGCGGCGTCCTTGACGTCGCCCGCAATGGTCACGCAGCGTTGGCCTTCGGCCTCGATGCAGCGCCTGGTTTCCTCGGCATCCTCGTGCTCGTTCAGGTACATCACGGCCACGTCGGCGCCTTCGCGCGCGAACAGCACCGCGACCGCGCGCCCGATGCCCGAGTCGGCGCCGGTCACGATGGCGGCCATGCCCTGCAACTTGCCGCTGCCCTTGTAGTGTTCCGCCATGAACTTCGGCTTGAGCGCCATTTGCGCCTCGATGCCCGGCTTGGCGAGGTGCTGCTCAGGCATCGGCGGCGCCGGCTGCCGGATCCCCGTCTGGACAGCGTCATTGTTCTCCGCCTTCTGCATGCTGCCGTCCTGCTGGTCCTGACGGCTCTGGATTGCCTTCTGCTTGTTTGCCACGTCATCCTGGTGTGCCATTGCCTGCTCCCGTGAACGTTCGAATCGACCCGTAGAGTATCGGTGGCTCCTTCCGTGCCGGACGGTGCGCTTCCACACACTCGGAGACAATTCTTCACTATGCCCTGGAATAGCTTTATGGCAAACTTGCCATCGCTTTTAACAAACTGGCCGGCCAGGAAATCAAAAGGAGGAAGGGATGTCTCAGCAGGAAGGCGTGCGCCCGGCGTATAGCGGGTTGTACGTCAACCCGGCCGGGCAGCGTCGTGGCGAGTTCCAGCGCGCCTGCGCCGGGCTGTTCGACGGCTTGCGCGTGGCCGACGGGGCCGAGCAGGCACTTGCCTTGCTGGCGCAGCAGCCGGCCGACGTGCTGGTGCTCGACCTCGAGCATTGCGAGATCGGCATCGACCTGGCGGCGCTGGGCCACTTGGTGGCGCAGCGCGAAGGCCGCCCGCTGCTCGTCCTCTGCCCCTACACCAATGCGCGCTGGCTGCCCGCCCTGATGGCCCATGGTCCCCTGGACTACGTGATCGGACCGCTTGCGCCGGACGCGTTGTGCCGCGAGGTGGGCGCGCGCCTGGACGCCGCGTTGTTGCCACCCCGCGCGCCGGCTGCCGCCACTCCGGTGGAGGCCGAGCTGGCGGCGCTGCTGGCGGTGCGGAGCAGGGCGCAGCAGGCGCTCGCCGGGGCCGACGACGGCATCCGTTTCGGCGAGCGCCTGTGCGCAGCCCTGCTGGGCTGGCCCGGGGTGGTGCATGCCGCGATGTTCCAGCTGCATGAGGGAGGCGATTTGCGGCTGGAAGCGCAGCACGGCCAGGCCGGCCTGGACCTGGCCGGCGTGCTGGGACGTGGCGAGCGCCTGCTGCAGTCGCCCTTGCGCCATGCCTTTCCCGGCCTGCTGGCAGCAGCCAGCGGCGAGACCGTGCTGCTGGACGCCGTCGACAAGGCGCACGAGCCGGAATTGGCGCGGGCGCTACGGGGGCAGGGCGTGCAGATGGTGGTCGGCCTGCCGATTCCTGCTTCCGGCCCCGGCGCCCGGCGTCCGACAGCGGGCGCACTGTGCTTGCTGTTCGGGCAGGCGCGCCCGTTTTCGCGCGCCCAGCTGGCGGCCTTCGAAGACCTGGCGCAGCTGGCCGCCTTCGGCCTGCGCATGGCGGAGCTGATGCGTGAAAACGAGGAGCTGCTGGGCCGCGTCACCCAACTGGCGACCCTCGATGCCCTGACGAACGTGGCCAACCGCCGCCACGGCGAATATCTGATCGAGCAGGAAGTCAAGCGTGCGCGCCGCTACCGCCTGCCGCTGGCCCTGATCGCCTTCGACATCGACCGCTTCCGCAACATCAACGACGCCTATGGCCACCCGGTCGGCGACATGGCGCTGCGCACCGTGGCCGATACCGCGCGTGGCCTGCTGCGGTCGAGCGACGTGCTGGTGCGCGCGGGCGGCGAAGAGTTCCAGGTGATCGCGCCGCACACCAGCGCCATCGACGGCCTGAAAATGGCCGAGAAGCTGCGCGCGGCCATCGAGGCGGCCGAGATTCCCGGCTGCGACCACCTGACGGTCAGCCTGAGCGTGGCGCAGCTGGGCGAGCTTGAATCCGGCGATTCGCTGGCGGTGCGGGTGAATGCCGCGCTGGCGCGCGCCAAGCGGGCGGGGCGCAACTGCGTCGAGCTGGCGATGCAGTAGGGGGTAGTCGGGGCGTGCCGGCCTGCCGCGCTGTGGTAGGCTAGCGCCTTTCTGTCAGGTAATACCTTATGCTTCAGTGGCTGCAGCACTACCGGCGTTCGATGCTGCCGGGCGACATCAGCGCCGGCATCGTCGTGGCGATGATGATGATCCCGCAGGGCATGGCCTATGCCCTGGTGGCCGGCCTGCCGCCGGTGGCCGGGATCTACGCCAGCATCATCCCGCCGCTGCTGTACGCACTGTTCGGCACCAGCAGCACCCAATCGGTCGGCCCGATGGCGATCATCTCGCTGATGACGGCATCCAGCCTGGCGCCGCTGGCCGCGCCCGGCAGCGCGCTGTACGGCGTGCTGGCAGCGCAACTGGCCTTGCTGTCCGGGGGCGTGCTGCTGGCCTGCGGCCTGCTGCGCATCGGCTTCCTGGCCAACTTCTTTTCCCGTCCCGTGATGAGCGGCTTCATGCTCGGCTCGGCGATCCTGATCGCCTGGGGCCAGGTCGTGCCGCTGCTCGGCGCCATGCCGCCGGCCGTCCACTGGCCGAGCGCGATGCTGGGACTCGGTGCGCTGGCCGTCCTGGTCTGGGCCCGGCTATACATGGCCGGCGCATTGCGGCGTACCGGCCTGTCGCCGGCGGCGGCCGATATCGGCGCCAAGCTGGCGCCCATGCTGGTGGTGGTCGGCGCCACTGCGCTGGTACCTGCACTGGAGCTGGAGGCGCTCGGCGTGGCCACCACCGGCAACGTGCCGGCGGGACTGCCCGGGCTGAACCTGGCCACCTCGAGCGCCCACTGGCAGGCCCTGCTGCAACCAGCGCTCCTGATCGGGTTCATGGTCTTCCTGATCAGCATGTCGGGGGCGCAGACGCTGGCGCTCAAGCGTGGCGAAAAGCTCGGCAGCAACCGCGAACTCGCCGGCCTGGGCGCGGCGAATATCGGCAGCGCCCTGAGCGGCGGCTTTCCGGTGACGGGCAGCATCTCGCGCTCGGCGGTGAACTTCGCGGCCGGCGCCAACAGCCAGCTGGCCAGCATCATCACGGCCGCGCTGTTGGCCCTGGCCCTGGTGGCCCCGACCGGCTGGCTGGCGCTGCTGCCGCTGCCGGTGCTGGCCGCGACCATCATCGTCGCGGTGCTCGGCATGCTCGACCTGTCGACCCTGTCCACGGCCTGGCGTTACGACCGTGCCGATGCGGCGGCGCTGCTGGCCACCGGCGCCGGGGTGCTGGTGCTGGGCGTGGAGGCCGGTGTGGTGGTGGGCGTGGCGCTGTCGATGGGCGCGCTGATCTGGCGCGCCAGCCGTCCGCACATCGCGGTACTGGGCCGCATCCCCGGCACCGAGCATTTCCGCAACGTCGACCGCTATTCGACCGAGACCGCGCCGGGCCTGCTGATGCTGCGCGTGGATGCCGGGCTGTTCTTCGGGAACGTCGAGGCGGTGAACGAACGCATCGAGGATGAACTGGCGGCGCGGCCAAGCACGCGCCACCTGGTGCTGGTGCTGTCGGCGGTGAACGCCATCGATACCTCGGCCCTGTTCGGGCTGGGCGAACTGAACACCTCGCTGCGCCAGCGCGGGGTACTGCTGCACCTGGCCGAGGTGAAGGGGCCGGTGATGGACCGACTCAGGCACAGCACGCTGCTGCAGGCGCTGAACGGCCGCCTGTTCCTGAGCGCCGCCATGGCCTGGGATGAACTGGCGCCTGGGGCGGCGCCGTAACGATCTTCTAACAAATACCTGCGATACTGCCGCAACTCATCCATATCGAACCGCGAGGACACGATGCGCTATCACCTGATCACCCTGGCCTGTTTCGGGGCTGCCGCCCTGCTGTGGTATCTCGGCATGCGCGACAACGCGGCCCTCTTGATGGCCGCCGGCGGCCTTGCAGAGTTGTTGGCCTGGAAACGCCTCGTCGGCCGCCGCCATGGCGCCTGAAAACCAACGCTGTATTGACGGCGGGTAATTCGGCTATTAGGATGGCTTCGGCACAAAACTAGATCAAGTACGATCGGCCACGGCCGTGATCCCATCGGCCGAACAAACAAGGGGCAGGGATGACCCGAAACGAGACGCCGGCGACCCGTATCGCCGCCCGCAGGACAGGTGCGGCTATCGCGCTTGCCGCGCTGGCGGCCGGCCAGGCACAGGCGGCCGAGATCAAGGCCAGCGGCCGCCTCGTGGCCGGCAACATCTACCGGGTCCAGGACCGTGACCCGGATCTACTCACCTTGGTGAACGCCGCCACCGCGATCGGCCTCGTGGGGCATGGCAGCGGAGGCAACGCGGACGACGCGAATACCAACTATGCCAAGGGCGATGCGGCTTCGCGCTCGCTTCATGCCTTGCTCGACATCGTGGCGGTGGAGGGGAACTGGTCGGGCATGGTGCGCATCAAGGCCTGGCACGATGCCGGCCTGTCGCGCGACGGCCGACCCTGGGGCAATGTCGTCAACGGCTACCGCGCCGGCGAGCCGCTGTCGGACAGTGGAGCGCCGCGGCTGTCGCGCTTTTCCGGCATCGCGCTGCGCGATGCCTGGGTACAGGGCAAGACCCGGCTTGCGGACATGCCGGTGCTGGCGCGCGTCGGACAGCAGTCAACCGCCTGGGGCGAGCGCTCGATGAGCCCCGGCGGACTGGAAGCGCTCAACCCG
>NZ_JPXI01000021.1 GCF_000740675.1 Massilia sp. BSC265
AATCCACATCATCCACCGCTTGTGCGGGTCCCCGTCAATTCCTTTGAGTTTTAATCTTGCGACCGTACTCCCCAGGCGGTCTACTTCACGCGTTAGCTGCGTTACCAAGTTAATTAAAACCCGACAACTAGTAGACATCGTTTAGGGCGTGGACTACCAGGGTATCTAATCCTGTTTGCTCCCCACGCTTTCGTGCATGAGCGTCAATCTTGACCCAGGGGGCTGCCTTCGCCATCGGTGTTCCTCCACATCTCTACGCATTTCACTGCTACACGTGGAATTCTACCCCCCTCTGCCAGATTCAAGCCTTGCAGTCTCCAACGCAATTCCCAGGTTGAGCCCGGGGCTTTCACGTCAGACTTACAAAACCGCCTGCGCACGCTTTACGCCCAGTAATTCCGATTAACGCTTGCACCCTACGTATTACCGCGGCTGCTGGCACGTAGTTAGCCGGTGCTTATTCTTCAGGTACCGTCATTAGCCGCAGATATTAGCCGCAGCCGTTTCTTCCCTGACAAAAGAGCTTTACAACCCGAAGGCCTTCTTCACTCACGCGGCATTGCTGGATCAGGCTTGCGCCCATTGTCCAAAATTCCCCACTGCTGCCTCCCGTAGGAGTCTGGGCCGTGTCTCAGTCCCAGTGTGGCTGGTCGTCCTCTCAGACCAGCTACTGATCGTCGCCTTGGTAGGCCTTTACCCTACCAACTAGCTAATCAGATATCGGCCGCTCCACAAGCATGAGGCCCGAAGGTCCCCCACTTTCATCCGTAGATCGTATGCGGTATTAGCGTAACTTTCGCTACGTTATCCCCCACTTCTGGGTACGTTCCGATATATTACTCACCCGTTCGCCACTCGCCGCCAGGTTGCCCCGCGCTGCCGTTCGACTTGCATGTGTAAAGCATGCCGCCAGCGTTCAATCTGAGCCAGGATCAAACTCTTCAGTTCAATCTCTGTTTGTTGACACTTTCGTGTCATCCTGATTTCTCAGGAGTCGCTCACTCAAGATACTGACCGTCGCTCATTGCTGAGCAACGTTAATACTTTTGTGAACATTTGATAATTTAAGTAATCACTGACCGAAGCCAGCGGCACCTTCATCAAACGCCCACACTTATCGACTGTTGATTGTTAAAGAACCGTTGTTCTGTACTACCTTGCTGCACCGTGCGAAGCGTTGTGTTCGTCAGCAGCAGAGGAATGAGATTATGCAGTGTTTCGCTTAACTCGTCAACCCCTCACACACTTCGTTTTTAGATTTTCTCTTGAGCTTGTCATCGTAACCAGTTGATTACGTTAACGTTTTTCTGCTCGAAACGAAGCGGACGCGAACTATAGCAAAGCGCGCGCCCGCTTGCAAGTCCCTCCCTCGTCAACGCAACGGCACCAGTTCGATGACCTGTCTTGCCGCCTTCTCCACCGCCTCCCGCGAGTACAGCAGCGGGAAGTACTTGCCCTCGGCCCAGGGCTGCGCGAGATCACGGTAATGCGGACTGGCAGGGTCGCCGGACTGGCCGGGCGTATTGATCGCACGTGAATTGTCCCAGTTACCGACGTCGAGCACCATGCGGAACGAAGGCCCGTGCGCCTGCCAGAAACTGTCGGGGTGATAACTCGACACGTTGACCGTATAGGCGCCGCCACCGCGCGGCAGTGGCCCGACGTTCACCTGCGCCCGGGCGGCCTGATCGAGGATCGGGCTCATCGGATGCAAGAAATGGCTGAAGTGCAGCTTGCCCCACTGCCAGCGCGCCGGATCCGGGCCCTGCAATCCCTCCAGTTCCGCCCAGGCGCGGCCGAGACTGGTGAGCAGGACCGCGTTACGCTTGCGGACCGCATCCGCGCCGAAGCGTTGTGCAGGCTTTTCCAGCGATTCGAGCAGAACACTCGCGTGCGGCGCATCGAAACTCTGCGCTGCTGCCGGCGGGAGTACCGCCTCCTTAAAGGCATTGCCGAGGTGCCGCGACCACCATGCCTCATACAAGGCTGCCGCTGCAGACGTGGCCTGTTCTTCTCCGTCCCATGCGGATAACAGGCGCAGTGCTGCCTGGGTCTTCTGGTCCGGGGACGACAAGGGCTTGAGCAGGGCCACCAGCCGGCGCGCATTCAGCGACACGACGTCGTTCTGCAGGCGCTCCATGTCTTCCATGCTCGCCTTAGGGATCTTCGATAACACCTCTGCGATTCGTCGGGCGCGCGCATTGTCCGGCCATTCGAAGCCGAGTTTGTGCTCCCGGTAGGGGAAGCTCGCCGGGAGGTTCATCTCGTTCGCCGACGCGAACCAGCCCTGCTTCGGATTGAGCACATAGGGCAGCTTCGCGCCGTCGAGGAAGCCCTTCCATTCGTAGCGGCCATCCCCCGGCACAGGCATCAGGCCATCCCAGTTGGGTCGCACCGGCGCTAAGCCGCCCGCAACCCAGCCGATATTCCCGGCCGTGTCGGCATACACTTGGTTTTCGGTGGGCGCACCCCAGCGCTCCATCGCGCGGCGGAACTGGGTGAAGTCCTGGGCCTTCATGTAATCGATGCTGCCGAAGTAAGGGGCCATGCCGGGCGCCGTCCACGCAGTGCGGACCGCCAGCGCTCGCCGTCTGGCAGCGTCCTGGTAGATCACGGGACCGTGGCGGGTGAAGCGCAACTCGACCGTCCTCGCGGCCCCTCCACGCACCGCCACCTTCTCGCGCAGCACGCGGAAGTTCTCCCAGCCGTCCCTGTAGCGGTACTGCCGCGGGTTCTTTGGATTGATCTCATAGACGTACAGGTCTTCCTGGTCGATGCTGAAGATGGTCAGACCAAAGGCGACCTTGCCGTTATGGCCGATCGACACGCCCGGCAGCGCTGGCTCCCCTGCCCCGATGACGTCGAGGCCGGGCGCACTCAGGTGCACGATGTAGCGCAGCGACGGCGCGCCATAGGCGCGATGCGGGTCGTTTGCCAGGATCGGGCGGCCGGTCGTCGTGCGCGAGGGCGCCACCACCCAATTGTTACTGCCCTCGAGCGTTTCCTCGTTCGGAAGCGCACGCGATACCTGCAGCCTGCGTCGCTCGAAGCGCACGTTCTCGGTCGCGCGCGTGAAGACGTCGAGCGCATCGTCTGGCAGGCATGGATCGAGGCCTTCGGGTATGCGGGTGATCCACGCCGGCGACAGCTGGGAGCGCACCGCGTCCGCCGCCAGGCCCGCACTGCAGACCACGCGTGCACGCGCGACTTCCTGGGTGAGGTTGCGCGTCAGCCCGTGGCTACGAATGCGCACCACGTCTTCCGGACGCCACTTCGCCGGCATGTAGCCGAGCTGGCGGAATTCGAAGGGCAGCAGCTCCGGCTTGCGCGCGATGGTGTCGATGTAGGCATTGATGCCGGCGACGAAGCGGGCGCTGGTCCGTTGCGCGTCCTTGCCGTAGGCCGCCCATTCCGGTTCCATGCTGCCGCGGTACAGGAACAGGCGCGCCGCCCGGTCCTGCTCCACATAGGAGGGGCCGAAGACCGAGGCCAGCTCGCCCAGCCCGCGCCGGCGCCATAAATCGATCTGGAACAGACGGTCGCGCGCGGCGTTGAAACCCTGGACGAAGAAGGCATCTTCCTGGCTCGCCGCGTAGATATGAGGCACGCCCCAGCGGTCGATCAGGATCCGGGCCGGCTGGCCCAGGCCGGCCACCTCCACAGGCTGTGCGGCCGCCGCTCCGGCAAGCGTTGAAGCAAGGGCGCCCGCCAGCAGCGCCGCACCGAGTCGAGTCAGCCCCCTCACGCCGGCGTCGCCACTGCAGGCACAGGGGTCGGGCTCTTGAAGCGCATCGGGGGGATGGTCCAGTAGGTGAGCGCCCGCCACAGCCATTCCATCGGGCCATAACGGAAGTGCGACAGCCACACGTGGCTGAACACGATCTGCGCTGCCGCGAGCACGACCACGAACAGCATCTGGTCGACGCGTGAGATGCCCCAGTTGCCGAAGCCGTAGCCAAAGAAGAAAGTGGAGGCGACCAGCGACTGCGTCAGGTAGTTCGTCAGGGCCATGCGGCCGAACGGTGCCAGCACGCTCACCTTGTTCAGGGGCGATGCGCTGTACAGCATCAGGATCACCAGGCTGACATAACCGAGCGAGGCTGGAAGATTGCCCAGCATTTGCAGGCCGGAGGCCAGTTGGAAGCCGTCGGTGCCCTGCGATCCCGGCACCCGGTGCATGGCGATGGCGGAGCCCAGCACACCCATGCCGAGACCGATCGGAAGGCCGAACACCGCCAGCTTGCGGAACAGCGGGACATTAGCCTGCGCCTTCTCCATGATGCCCGAGCGGACAAACCAGGTACCAATCAGAAACATGCCGATCAAGACCGTCGCGAAGCCGACCTGGCCCGGCGCCTCTTCGAAGAAGTGCTTGGCGCGCATGTTCACTGCGTCGCCATAGCTGCCTTTGGTGAGCACGGCGGTCTCCGTCTTGATGCGCGCTTCGCGCTCCTTGAGATTCTTCACCCGCGCGGCCTCCTGCTCCTTCTGCTTCTTCGCTTGCTCCTTGCTGGCTGCCACAGGCGGCTTCTCCGGGAAGAAGTACATCGATGCCCCGGCACCCGTCATCATCAAGAACGAGAAGCAGTAGATTCCGACACCGATGCGCCATGGACGGGCGGGCTTGTCGGCGCGATAGCGCGCGGTGAGCCAGCCCAGCGTGACCAATGCGATACCGAGCATCGGCAGGCCGAAGCGCGCCTGTGGCGGCATGGCGGGCACGAACCAGGTGACCGCACCGCCGATTGTTGCGAGCACGCCGACCAGCATCATGATGAACGCAATGACCGGCACCTTGCCGAGGCGCTTCATGCGCTGCTCGCCGCGCAGCCACCATGCGACGAAGCCGAAGAAGGCCAGGCCGCCGGCCACGCCGTACAGCCAGTCCGCGCCGGGGATGAAGCCGCCGCCGACACACAGGGCGATCGCCAGCAGGATCCACTTGGTGCGCCCATACAGCACGATCAGGAGGGCGGTCGCCGCGACCGCGTAACTGAACAGGATGTCGCCAGCGAACAGGAAGATATGGTGCAAGGCGCCGAAGACGGCCAGTGCGGCAATACGGCGCATGTAGGGAACGAGGAAGCTGCGGCCCGCGCGCTCCGCCCGAGTGAGCATGACGGCGAAGCCCATGCCGAACAGGAGCGAGAAAATGGTCCAGAATTTGCCGGTAACAAAATACTGGACGAAGTAGCTGGCCAAGAAATTTGCGCCGGCGAGACCGGTTTGCATGCCGGTGCCGATGTCCGCCGTTGCCCTGTTGAAGAACTCGACGTTCATCAGGAGGATGCCGATGAGGGCGAAGCCGCGCACGACGTCGAGCGACTGGATGCGTTCGTGGCTCGCGACCGGCGTCAACCCCGCCGGTACAGCTGGTCTATCCATGGCCATCTCCTTCTGCTTATAGTCAAGCGATCGTATTCCAGAGGGCTTCCGGCAAAAGGGCTCATGCGACGAAACGACAGAAAGCGATGACAAAGCGTGTTTTGGAGAGGCATGATGAATATTGCATGAAGCCGGGCGGGGCTTGTGCGCTTGCTGGTCACCTCGCTTGCAAATAGCTTGTGTGCGATCTATATTGGATTGATGAAAACTTCTTCCCCCTCCCCTTCCACGCCTGTGCTGGGCGACCAGCTCTGCTTTGCCCTGTATTCGACCTCGCTGGCGATGATGCGTGTTTACCGCGGCCTGCTGCCGAAACTCGGGCTGACTTACCCGCAATATCTGGTCATGATGGTGTTGTGGGAGCAGGACGAGCTGACGGTGTCGGATATCGGCGAGCGCCTTTTCCTGGACTCTGCAACGCTCACGCCCCTGCTGAAGCGGATGGAGACGCAGGGCCTGGTGCAACGGGCGCGGGCGCGTGCCGACGAGCGGCAGGTGATTGTCACCCTCACCGAACAGGGCCAGGCCTTGCGAAACGATGCGGCAGCGCTGATGCCCGAGATCCTGTGCGCTACCAAATGCTCGGTGGAAGAAATCACGAGCCTGCGTGATCAGCTGGTCGACCTGCGCAAGAATCTGAACGATAGCGCTGGGAGCTAAACAAGCGGAGCGTCAGCCCCGCTTGTTATGCCTGCGAGGATGACGTGGCGTTGGGACGCAGCGAAGACTCGCAGTGCGAATCCGAAAGCAAAAAGCCCGCTCAGTCGATACTGAGCGGGCTTTGCTTATAACTAGCCTGACGATAACCTACTTTCACACTGGTTGCAGCACTATCATCGGCGCAAAGTCGTTTCACGGTCCTGTTCGGGATGGGAAGGGGTGGGACCGACTTGCTATGGTCATCAGGCTTTGACTTGTCTGAGCTTTTACCGATCGGTAAAAAACTCACAATCCGGGAAGAAGTATCGTTCTTTTTATTCTTGGGGTAGCAGTATCAACAAACTGCAGCTGTATTCTTGACTTGTCTATAGCCTACCAAGGTTATAGGGACAAGCCGTACGGGCAATTAGTACTGGTTAGCTTAATGCATTACTGCACTTCCACACCCAGCCTATCAACGTCCTGGTCTCGAACGACCCTTCAAGGAGCTCAAGGCTCCGGGAAATCTCATCTCAAGGCAAGTTTCCCGCTTAGATGCTTTCAGCGGTTATCTCTTCCGAACTTAGCTACCCGGCAATGCCACTGGCGTGACAACCGGTACACCAGAGGTTCGTCCACTCCGGTCCTCTCGTACTAGGAGCAGCCCCCTTCAAATTTCCAACGCCCACGGCAGATAGGGACCAAACTGTCTCACGACGTTTTAAACCCAGCTCACGTACCACTTTAAATGGCGAACAGCCATACCCTTGGGACCGGCTACAGCCCCAGGATGTGATGAGCCGACATCGAGGTGCCAAACTCCCCCGTCGATATGAACTCTTGGGAGGAATCAGCCTGTTATCCCCAGAGTACCTTTTATCCGTTGAGCGATGGCCCTTCCATACAGAACCACCGGATCACTATGTCCTACTTTCGTACCTGCTCGACTTGTCGGTCTCGCAGTTAAGCACGCTTATGCCATTGCACTATTAGCACGATGTCCGACCGTACCTAGCGTACCTTCGAACTCCTCCGTTACACTTTAGGAGGAGACCGCCCCAGTCAAACTGCCTACCATGCACTGTCCCCGATCCGGATAACGGACCAAGGTTAGAACCTCAAACGAACCAGGGTGGTATTTCAAGGATGGCTCCACCAGAACTGGCGTCCCCGCTTCAAAGCCTCCCACCTATCCTACACAGATTGGTTCAAAGTCCAATGCAAAGCTACAGTAAAGGTTCATGGG
>NZ_JPXI01000022.1 GCF_000740675.1 Massilia sp. BSC265
AAATGGCAAAGGAAAAATTCGAACGGACCAAGCCGCACGTCAACGTCGGCACCATCGGTCACGTTGACCACGGCAAAACCACCCTGACGGCTGCAATCGCAACCGTTCTGTCGAAGAAGTTCGGCGGCGAAGCCAAGGCCTACGACCAGATCGACGCGGCTCCGGAAGAAAAGGCACGCGGCATCACCATCAACACCGCGCACGTCGAGTACGAAACCGCAAACCGTCACTACGCCCACGTTGACTGCCCGGGCCACGCCGACTACATCAAGAACATGATTACCGGTGCGGCGCAGATGGACGGCGCGATCCTGGTGTGCTCGGCCGCCGACGGCCCGATGCCGCAGACCCGCGAGCACATCCTGCTGGCGCGTCAGGTTGGCGTTCCGTACATCATCGTGTTCCTGAACAAGTGCGACCTGGTCGACGACGCAGAACTGCTGGAACTGGTCGAAATGGAAGTGCGCGAGCTCCTGTCGAAGTACGAGTTCCCGGGCGACGACCTGCCGATCATCAAGGGTTCGGCACGTATGGCCCTGGAAGGCCAGGCTGGCGAGCTGGGCGAAGATGCGATCATGGCCCTGGCCGACGCTCTGGACAGCTACATCCCGACCCCGGAACGTGCCGTTGACGGCGCCTTCCTGATGCCGGTGGAAGACGTGTTCTCGATCTCGGGCCGCGGTACCGTGGTGACCGGTCGTGTCGAGCGCGGCATCATCAAGGTCGGCGAAGAAATCGAAATCGTCGGTATCGTCGACACCGTCAAGACCACCTGCACCGGCGTGGAAATGTTCCGCAAGCTGCTGGACCAGGGTCAAGCTGGCGACAACGTCGGCCTGCTGCTGCGCGGTACCAAGCGTGAAGACGTCCAGCGTGGCCAGGTCCTGGCCAAGCCGGGCTCGATCAAGCCGCACACCGACTTCACCGGCGAAGTGTACGTCCTGTCGAAAGACGAAGGCGGCCGTCACACCCCGTTCTTCAACAACTACCGTCCGCAGTTCTACTTCCGTACGACTGACGTGACCGGTTCGATCGTGCTGCCGGCCGACAAAGAAATGGTCATGCCAGGCGACAACGTGTCGATCACCGTCAAGCTGATCGCTCCGATCGCGATGGAAGAAGGTCTGCGCTTCGCAATCCGCGAAGGCGGCCGTACCGTCGGCGCCGGCGTGGTTGCCAAGATCATCGCCTAATAAGCGATGCAAGAGGGAAGCGTACAACGCTTCCCTCAAACAGCATTGTCTGGTACGCGCGTACCGTGTATAATGCTGGATTCAGCGAGAAGTTTTCGTAGGGGTGTAGCTCAATTGGCAGAGCGTCGGTCTCCAAAACCGAAGGTCGCGGGTTCGATTCCCTCCGCCCCTGCCACCGAATTCTGGTGCGCAGCACCGAAAGTAAAGAAGAATGTCCAATCAATCCGTGCAAACTGTCAGCACCTCGAATGACAAGTTCAAGGTCGCACTGGCGGTAGTTGCCACGATTGCAGGCGTTGTCGGGTTCTTTTACCTGAAAGGCCAAAACAAACCAGCCTTGGTCGCCGCCGGCGCCCTCGTGGCTGGTTTAGTTTTTGCTGTCCTGCTTTTGTGGACTTCGACCACCGGCCGTGAATTCCTGAGCTTCGCCAAGGAGTCGGTGCGCGAGACCAAGAAAGTTGTTTGGCCGACCCGTCGGGAAGCTACCCAGATCACCGGCATCGTGTTCGCCTTCGTGGTCGTTACTGCGATCTTCCTGTGGGGCACGGATAAGATTCTCGAATTCCTGTTGTACGACCTGATCCTGGGGTGGAAGAGCTAATGAGCGATAACGTGCAAGACAACGCGCCGGGCCAAGACCCGGCGCAAGACGCTGGTGCGGCTCCCGTGAGTGTCCCGGTCAGCAACAAGCGCTGGTACGTCGTACACGTCTACTCGGGCATGGAAAAGAGCGTCATGCGCGCCCTCACCGAGCGCATCGATCGCGCCGGCATGCAAGAGCAGTTCGGCCGCATCCTGGTCCCGACCGAAGAGGTCGTCGAGATGCGCAACGGCACCAAGGCCGTTTCCGAGCGTCGTTTCTTCCCGGGCTACGTCCTGGTTGAGATGGAAATGACGGACGAGACCTGGCACCTGGTCAAGAACACCAGCAAGGTCACCGGCTTCATCGGTGGCAAGTCGAACAAGCCGACGCCGATCCCGGCGCGCGAGATCGACAAGATCATGCAGCAGGTCCAGGAAGGCGTCGAAAAGCCGCGTCCAAAAGTCCTGTACGAAGTGGGCGAGCAGGTCCGGATCAAGGAAGGCCCGTTCACCGACTTCAACGGCAACGTCGAGGAAGTCAACTACGAAAAATCGAAGGTGCGTGTTTCTGTCACCATCTTCGGTCGCGCAACTCCGGTGGAGCTGGAGTTCGGGCAGGTAGAGAAAGTCTAAAACGCCGTTACGGAGCGTTCGCAGCAGCAAGGCGGAATCCGGAAAGAGGAGCCCCGCCGAAGAGTAGTAGCGGTGGGGCGCTACTACTCAATGCCAATCTAGGAGCCATTCATGGCAAAGAAAATTATTGGCTTTATCAAGCTGCAAGTCGCAGCCGGTAAGGCAAACCCATCCCCACCGATCGGCCCGGCACTGGGCCAGCGCGGCCTGAACATCATGGAATTCTGCAAGGCGTTCAACGCCCAGACCCAGGGTTTCGAGCCGGGCATGCCGATTCCTGTCGTGATCACCGCGTTCGCCGACAAGTCCTTCACCTTCGTGATGAAGACCCCGCCGGCAACCTACCTGATCAAGAAAGCCGCTGGCATCACCAAGGGTTCGCCGAAGCCACATACCGACAAGGTTGGCACGCTGACCCGTGCCCAGGCTGAAGAAATCGCAAAAACCAAGCAGCCGGACCTGACCGCCGCCGACATGGACGCCGCAGTGCGTATCATCGCTGGCTCGGCACGTTCGATGGGCATCACGGTGGAGGGTGTGTAATGGCTAAGCTGTCCAAGCGCGTCAAAGAAATGAAAGCAAAAGTGGACCGTAACAAGGTCTACGCGTTCGACAACGCTGTGTCGATCGTCAAGGAATTCGCCACCGCCAAGTTCAACGAGTCGATCGACGTCGCCGTGCAACTGGGCGTGGACCCGAAGAAGTCGGACCAGGTGGTCCGCGGTTCGGTCGTCCTGCCAGCAGGCACCGGCAAGACCGTGCGCGTCGCTGTCTTCGCATCGGGCGACAAGGCTGAAGCTGCCAAGGCAGCCGGCGCCGACATCGTCGGTATGGAAGACCTGGCAGAGCGCGTCAAGGCCGGCGACATGCCGTTCGACGTCGTGATCGCTTCGCCGGACACCATGCGTATCGTCGGTACCCTGGGCCAGATCCTGGGCCCGCGCGGCCTGATGCCGAACCCGAAGGTTGGCACCGTGACCCCGGACGTGGCTGGCGCCGTGCGCAATGCCAAGGCCGGCCAGGTCCAGTACCGTACCGACAAGGCAGGTATCATCCACGCGACCATCGGCCGCAAATCGTTCTCGGACGAGCAGCTGAAGACCAACCTGGCAGCGCTGCTGGACGCCCTGAACAAGGCCAAGCCGGCAAGCTCGAAGGGCGTCTACCTGCGCAAGGTCGCGATCTCGTCGACCATGGGTGCCGGCGTCCGCGTCGACCACGCTTCGATCGCTGCTTAAGCTGTAAAGAATCAAGTCCTCGCAAAACAACGCGAGGCGCATCTTTGGGCTGTCGGGGCAGAACGCCGCTCCGGCAGGCAATCAAAGACCGTTGGGCCGATGGCAGAGGTTGAGCCGGACGTTAATACACCACCCAACGCAGATGGTGACCCGAACAAGTTTTGTAGTCCACGCTGCGTGAGTTCATCCGCGTTAGATTGACTTCTTAACTTCGGACGCCGTGTTCGAACCGATGCAGACATGTTGTCCGCATCATTTAAGGAGATTGACCGTGGGTCTTAATCTGAATGACAAAAAGGCCGTCGTCGAAGAGGTAAGCGCAAAAGTTGCAACCGCGCAGACCATCGTCGTGGCTGAGTACCGTGGCATCCAGGTTGCTCACTTGACCAAACTCCGTGCAACCGCACGTGCCCAGGGCGTCTACCTGCGTGTTCTGAAGAACACGCTGGCTCGTCGCTCGGTTGAGGGTACGCAGTTTGCCGCGCTGGCTGATTCCATGACCGGTCCGCTGATCTACTCGATCTCGGACGACGCCGTTGCAGCAGCGAAAGTCATCAACGACTTCGCTAAAACCAACGACAAGCTGGTCGTGAAAGCCGGTAACTACGCTGGTAAGGCACTGGATGTCGCTGGCGTGACCGCGCTGGCAAGCATCCCGAGCCGTGAAGTCCTCATCGCCCAGCTGCTGGGCGTCATGCAGGCACCGGTGTCGGGCTTCGCACGAGTTCTGGCTGCAGTCGCAGCACAAAAAGGCGAAGGCGCAGCTGCTCCGGCAGCGGAAGCCACCGAGGCGTAATCGCTTCGCGACTTTTTGTTCAAGTAGAAGCAAACCTGTACTACACACACACAATATTTGGAGTTTCAAATGGCAATTAGCAAAGAAGAGTTCCTGGACGCAGTTGGCGCAATGTCGGTCATGGAACTGAACGACCTGGTCAAGGCTTTCGAAGAGAAGTTCGGCGTGTCGGCAGCTGCAATGGCAGCACCGGCAGCTGGCGGCGCCGCTGGCGGCGCAGCTGCTGCTGAAGAGCAGACCGAATTCAACGTCGTGCTGGCTGAAGTCGGCGCGAACAAGGTCGGCGTCATCAAGGCCGTCCGCGAAATCACCGGCCTGGGCCTGAAGGAAGCCAAGGATCTGGTCGACGGCGCACCGAAGACCGTGAAAGAAGCCCTGCCGAAAGCTGACGCTGAAGCCGCTAAGAAGAAGCTGGAAGAAGCTGGCGCCAAGGCCGAGCTGAAGTAATACATATGCATTGGGCACTCTTCGTAGTGCCCAGCGCGGGAGTCAAAGCTTGCGGAACCTGCCGAAAGGGAGGGGATGCGGCTTTGGCTCTTTTGTCGTCCCTGCGGCAAACACAAGCAACCGGGACGCCGGACCGACCATGCAGCACCCAGCATCACCGGCTTCAGAAATATCGTAACACAGCAGTACGGCTGTCTTAATCACCTGGCGGGAAAGCAGAGGCTTCAGGCCTTGCGTGTGGTGCCACCACCACTGGCAATTCCTGAATTCTCATCCTTTCTGTCACTCACGGAGTGTCCATGCACTACTCATTTACTGAGAAGAAGCGCATTCGCAAGTCGTTCGCGAAGCGCGCCAACGTTCACAACGTTCCTTATCTTCTGGCTACCCAGCTCGAATCCTACGAGAATTTCCTGCAGGCCGACGCCGCTCCGTCCGTCCGCAAGAACGAAGGCCTGCAGTCGGCCTTTACCTCCATCTTCCCGATCGTGTCGCACAATGGTTTTGCGCGCCTCGAGTTCCTGTCCTATGTGCTGGGCGACCCTGCGTTTGACGTGAAAGAGTGCCAGCAGCGCGGCCTGACCTTCGCGTCGCCGCTGCGCGCCAAGGTGCGTCTGGTGATCCTGGACAAGGAGTCGCCGACCAAGCCGGTCGTGAAGGAAATGAAAGAGCAGGAAGTGTACATGGGCGAACTGCCGCTGATGACCACGAACGGTTCGTTCGTCATCAACGGTACCGAACGCGTCATCGTCTCGCAGCTGCACCGCTCGCCGGGCGTGTTCTTCGAGCACGACCGCGGCAAGACCCACTCGTCGGGCAAACTGCTGTTCTCGGCACGTATCATTCCTTACCGCGGCTCCTGGCTGGACTTCGAATTCGACCCGAAGGACATCCTGTTCTTCCGCGTCGACCGTCGCCGCAAGATGCCGGTCACGATCCTGCTGAAGGCCATCGGCATGACGCCGGAGCAGATCCTGGCGAACTTCTTCGTCTTCGACAACTTTACCCTCCGCAATGAAGGCGGCGAGCTGGAGTTCGTGTCCGAACGCCTGCGTGGCGAAGTCGCGCGCTTCGACATCGTCGATCCGAAGACCGGCAAGACCATCGTCACCAAGGACAAGCGTATCAACGCCAAGCACGTCCGCGACATCGAGAACGCCGGCATCAAGAGCATTTCGGTTCCGGAAGACTACCTGCTGGGCCGCGTGCTGGCCAAGAACATCGTCGACCAGGACACCGGCGAAGTCATCGCCGTCGCCAACGACGAGCTGACCGAAGAGCTGCTGGGCAAGCTGCGCGACGCGGAAGTCACCGACATCCAGACGCTGTACACCAACGACCTGGACCAGGGCGGCTACATCTCGCAGACCCTGCGCACCGACGACACCGCCGACCAGACCGCCGCTCGCGTGGCGATCTACCGCATGATGCGTCCTGGCGAACCGCCGACCGAAGAATCGGTGGAAGCGCTGTTCAACGGCCTGTTCTACAGCCCGGAACGCTACGACCTGTCGGCTGTCGGCCGCATGAAGTTCAACCGCCGCATCGGCCGTGACGAACTCGTGGGCGACATGACCCTGTCGAACGAAGACATCCTGGCCGTGATCAAGATCCTGGTCGAGCTGCGCAATGGCCGCGGCGAAGTCGACGACATCGACCACCTGGGCAACCGCCGCGTGCGTTGCGTCGGCGAACTGGCTGAGAACCAGTTCCGTGCCGGCCTGGTGCGCGTGGAACGCGCCGTCAAGGAACGCCTCGGCCAGGCCGAAGCGGACAATCTGATGCCGCACGACCTGATCAACAGCAAGCCGATCTCGGCCGCGATCCGTGAATTCTTCGGTTCGTCGCAGCTGTCGCAGTTCATGGACCAGACCAACCCGCTGTCGGAAGTCACCCACAAGCGCCGCGTCTCGGCACTGGGCCCGGGCGGCCTGACCCGCGAACGTGCAGGCTTCGAGGTGCGCGACGTGCACCCGACCCACTACGGCCGCGTGTGCCCGATCGAAACGCCTGAAGGCCCGAACATCGGCCTGATCAACTCGCTGGCACTGTACGCCCGCCTGAACGAATACGGCTTCCTGGAAACCCCGTACCGCAAGGTCGAAGGTTCGAAGGTGACCGACAAGATCGAATACCTGTCGGCGATCGAAGAAGGCCGCTACATCATTGCGCAGGCAAACGCCGCGATCAATGAAGAAGGCCAACTGGTCGACGAACTGGTGTCGGCGCGTGAAGCTGGCGAAACCATCCTGGTCTCGCCGGAGCGCATCCAGTACATGGACGTGGCCCCGGGCCAGATCGTGTCGGTTGCAGCTTCCTTGATTCCGTTCCTCGAGCACGATGACGCGAACCGTGCACTGATGGGCGCCAACATGCAGCGCCAGGCCGTGCCTTGCCTGCGTCCGGAGAAAGCCTTCGTCGGTACCGGCATCGAGCGCACCGTGGCGGTCGACTCGGGCACCACCGTGCAGGCCCTGCGCGGCGGCGTGGTCGACTACATCGACGCGGGCCGTGTGGTCATTCGTGTCAACGACGACGAAGCGCAGGCTGGCGAAGTCGGCGTGGACATCTACAACCTGATCAAGTACACCCGTTCGAACCAGAACACCAACATCAACCAGCGTCCGATCGTGCAAGTGGGCGATCGCGTGGCACGCGGCGACGTCATCGCCGACGGCGCCTCGACCGACCTGGGCGAACTGGCACTGGGCCAGAACATGCTGGTGGCGTTCATGCCGTGGAACGGCCTGAACTTCGAAGACTCGATCCTGATCTCGGAAAACGTGGTCAAGGACGACCGCTACACCTCGATCCACATCGAGGAACTGTCGGTCGTGGCACGTGACACCAAGCTGGGCGCGGAAGAAATCACCCGCGACATCTCGAACCTGGCCGAGAACCAGCTGGCTCGCCTGGACGAATCGGGCATCGTGTACATCGGCGCCGAAGTGCAAGCCGGCGACGTACTGGTCGGTAAGGTCACCCCGAAGGGCGAGACCCAGCTGACCCCGGAAGAGAAGCTGCTGCGCGCGATCTTCGGTGAAAAGGCATCGGACGTGAAGGACACCTCGCTGCGCGTGCCGTCGGGCATGGTCGGCACCGTCATCGACGTGCAAGTGTTCACCCGCGAAGGCATCCAGCGCGACAAGCGCGCCCAGCAGATCATCGACGACGAGCTGAAGCGCTACCGCCTGGACCTGAACGACCAGATGCGTATCGTGGAAGGCGACGCCTTCCAGCGTCTGGAGCGTATGCTGGTCGGTAAGGTCGTCAACGGTGGCCCGAAGAAGCTGGCGAAAGGCGCCGTGATCACCGCCGAATACCTGGCGGACCTGGACAAGTTCCACTGGTTCGACATCCGTCCGGCCGACGACGACACCGCCAACGCACTGGAAGCGATCAAGGAATCGATCAACGAGAAGCGCCACCAGTTCGACCTGGCCTTCGAAGAGAAGCGCAAGAAGCTGACCCAGGGCGACGAGCTGCAGCCTGGCGTGCAGAAGATGGTCAAGGTCTACCTGGCCGTCAAGCGCCGCCTGCAGTCGGGCGACAAGATGGCAGGCCGCCACGGTAACAAGGGTGTGGTCTCGCGTATCGTGCCGGTGGAAGACATGCCGTTCATGGCCGATGGTACCCCGGCCGACGTCGTGCTGAACCCGCTGGGCGTTCCGTCGCGTATGAACGTCGGTCAGATCCTGGAAACCCACCTGGGTTGGGCAGCGAAGGGCCTGGGCCTGCGTATCGGCGACATGCTGCGCGCACAAGCCAAGGCCGAAGAACTGCGCGGCTTCCTGGGCAAAATTTACAACGAAACGGGCCGCAAGGAAGATTTGGACAGCTTCAGCGATGAAGAGATCCTGACCCTGGCGAACAACCTGAAGAACGGCGTGCCGTTCGCAACGCCGGTGTTCGACGGTGCGCACGAGACCGAGATCCGCCGCATGCTGGACCTGGCGTTCCCGGACGAGATCGCGAACCACCTGGGCATGACCCCGTCGAAGAACCAGGTCACGATGTTCGACGGCCGCACCGGCGAAGCATTCGAGCGCAAGGTGACCGTCGGCTTCATGCACATGCTGAAGCTGCACCACCTGGTCGACGACAAGATGCACGCCCGCTCGACCGGCCCGTACTCGCTGGTGACGCAGCAGCCGCTGGGCGGTAAAGCCCAGTTCGGTGGCCAGCGCTTCGGTGAGATGGAGGTGTGGGCACTGGAAGCCTACGGCGCGTCCTACGTGCTGCAGGAAATGCTGACCGTGAAGTCGGACGACGTGAACGGCCGTACCAAGGTTTACGAGAACCTGGTCAAGGGCGATCACGTGATCGATGCCGGCATGCCGGAATCGTTCAACGTGCTGGTGAAGGAAATCCGCTCGCTGGGTATCGATATCGATCTCGAGCGCAGCTAAGCAGGGCCGGCATGGCCGCCAGCCTTCGGGCTCGGCCTGCTGACCCTGAATCGTCGCCCCGGCGCAGGCTGGGGCCTAAGCCCGGTGGAAAAGCCGGCACACTTGGATCCCCGCCTGCGCGGGGATGACGCTTTCAAGGGAAGCAGCTCAGCAAGCACCGGCGAAAATCGGTGAGAAGCTGGCGGAAGTTGTACCAAGTAAAGAATTCAATCACCTGGAGTGATACATGAAAGCACTGCTCGATCTATTCAAGCAAGTTCAGCAAAACGAGAGCTTCGACGCCATCAAGATTGGCCTGGCGTCGCCCGAAAAAATCCGTTCGTGGTCCTACGGCGAAGTCAAGAAGCCGGAAACCATCAACTACCGCACTTTCAAGCCTGAGCGCGACGGCCTGTTCTGCGCCAAGATCTTTGGCCCGATCAAGGACTACGAGTGCCTGTGCGGCAAGTACAAGCGCCTGAAGCACCGCGGCGTCATCTGCGAGAAGTGCGGCGTCGAAGTCACGCTGGCCAAGGTGCGCCGTGAGCGCATGGGCCACATCGAGCTGGCCTCGCCGACCGCGCACATCTGGTTCCTGAAGTCGCTGCCGTCGCGTCTGGGCATGGTCCTGGACATGACCCTGCGCGATATCGAACGCGTGCTGTACTTCGAAGCATACGTCGTGACCGATCCGGGCATGACCCCGCTGAAGAAGTGCCAGATCATGTCGGAAGACGACTACGCCGCCAAGTACGAAGAGTACGGCGACGACTTCACCGCATTCATGGGCGCCGAAGGCATCCGTGAACTGCTGCGCTCGATCGACATCCACCGCGATGCCGAAGCCCTGCGCGTCGAGCTGAAGGAATCGAAGTCCGAAGCGAAGATCAAGAAATACGCCAAGCGCCTGAAGGTGCTCGAGGCGTTCCAGCGCTCGGGCATCAAGCCTGAGTGGATGATCATGGAAGTGCTCCCGGTCCTGCCGCCGGAGCTGCGTCCGCTCGTCCCGCTGGACGGCGGCCGTTTCGCGACCTCCGACCTGAACGACCTGTATCGCCGCGTCATCAACCGTAACAACCGCCTGAAGCGCCTGATGGAACTGCGCGCTCCGGAGATCATTACGCGTAACGAAAAACGCATGCTGCAGGAAGCAGTGGACTCGCTGCTGGACAACGGCCGTCGCGGCAAGGCGATGACCGGCGCCAACAAGCGTCCGCTGAAGTCGCTGGCTGAAATGATCAAGGGTAAGGGCGGTCGTTTCCGTCAGAACCTGCTGGGCAAGCGCGTCGACTACTCGGGCCGTTCGGTCATCGTGGTCGGTCCGCAGCTCAAGCTCCACCAGTGCGGCCTGCCGAAGCTGATGGCCCTGGAACTGTTCAAGCCCTTCATCTTCAACAAGCTGGAACTGATGGGTCTCGCGACCACCATCAAGGCTGCCAAGAAGCTGGTCGAGATCCAGGAACCGGTGGTCTGGGACATCCTGGAAGAGGTCATCAAGGAACACCCGGTCATGCTGAACCGTGCACCGACCCTGCACCGTCTCGGTATCCAGGCGTTCGAGCCGGTCCTGATCGAAGGCAAGGCCATCCAGCTGCACCCGCTGGTCTGCGCGGCGTTCAACGCCGACTTCGACGGTGACCAGATGGCAGTCCACGTGCCGCTGTCGATCGAAGCGCAGATGGAAGCGCGCACCCTGATGCTGGCCTCGAACAACATCCTGTTCCCGTCGAACGGCGAACCGTCGATCGTGCCGTCGCAGGATATCGTGCTGGGTCTGTACTACGCGACCCGCGAGGCCATCAACGCCAAGGGCGAAGGCATGATGTTCCCGGACGTGTCGGAAGTCATCCGCGCGTACGACAACAAGGAAGTCGAGCTGGCCACCCGCATCACCGTGCGTATCGTCGAGTTCCCGAAGAACGCCGAAGGCGAATTCGAGCGCACCGTAACCCGCTACGAGACCACCGTCGGCCGCGCCATCCTGTCCGAGATCCTGCCGAAAGGCCTGCCGTTCTCGGTGCTGAACCGCGCGCTGAAGAAGAAGGAAATCTCGAAGCTGATCAACACGTCGTTCCGCAAGTGCGGCCTGCGTGCGACCGTCGTCTTCGCGGACAAGCTGATGCAGTCGGGCTTCCGCCTGGCGACCCGCGCCGGCATCTCGATCGCCGTCGACGACATGCTGATCCCGGACGTCAAGAAGGGCATGATCGCGACCGCCGAAGCGGAAGTGAAGCAGATCGAGCAGCAGTACGCCTCGGGTCTGGTCACCGCCGGCGAGCGCTACAACAAGGTCGTCGACATCTGGGGCAAGACCTCGGATGAAGTCGGCAAGGCGATGATGGACCAGCTGAAAGTGGAACCGGTCACCAAGCGTGACGGCACCGAAGGCACCCAGGAATCGTTCAACGCGATTTACATGATGGCCGACTCGGGCGCCCGTGGTTCGGCAGCCCAGATCCGCCAGCTGGCCGGTATGCGAGGCCTGATGGCCAAGCCGGACGGTTCGATTATCGAAACGCCGATTACCGCGAACTTCCGCGAAGGCCTGAACGTTCTGCAGTACTTCATCTCGACGCACGGCGCCCGTAAGGGTCTGGCCGACACGGCGCTGAAGACCGCGAACTCGGGTTACCTGACCCGTCGACTGGTTGACGTGACCCAGGACCTGGTCGTGACCGAAGACGATTGCGGCACCACCAACGGCACGCACATGAAGGCGATGGTCGAAGGCGGTGAAGTCATCGAGCCGCTGCGCGACCGTATCCTCGGCCGCGTGACCGGTACCGACGTCGTCAATCCGGAAACCCAGGAAACCGTGTACGAAGCCGGCACCCTGCTGGACGAAGACATGGTGGAAGAGATCGAACGCCTCGGCATCGACGAAGTGAAGGTCCGCACCCCGCTGAACTGCGACACCCGCTACGGCCTGTGCGCCAAGTGCTACGGCCGTGACCTCGGCCGCGGCATGCTGGTGAACAGCGGCGAAGCAGTCGGCGTGGTCGCTGCACAGTCGATTGGTGAGCCGGGTACCCAGCTGACCATGCGTACCTTCCACATCGGTGGTGCGGCATCGCGTGCAGCAGTGGCATCGTCGGTCGAAGCCAAGTCGAACGGCACCGTGCGCTTCACCGCCACGATGCGTTACGTTACCAACGGCAAGGGTGCGCAGATCGTCATCTCGCGTTCGGGCGAAGTCCTGATCACCGACGACCACGGCCGCGAGCGTGAGCGCCACAAGGTGCCGTACGGCGCGACCCTGATCGTCAAGGACGGCCAGGTCGTCAAGGCCGGCACCGCGCTGTCGACCTGGGATCCGCTGACCCGTCCGATCATTACCGAGTACGCCGGTACGATCAAGTTCGAGAACGTGGAAGAGGGCGTTACCGTCGCTCGCCAGGTGGACGAAGTGACCGGCCTGTCGACCCTGGTCGCGATCGATCCGAAGCGCCGCGGTTCGGGCAAGGTCCTGCGTCCGCAGGTCAAGCTGCTGAACGAAGAAGGCCAGGAAGTGAAGATCGCCGGCACCGAACACGCCGTGACGATCGGCTTCCAGGTCGGCGCGCTGATCATGGTGAAGGACGGTCAGCAGGTCTCGGTGGGTGAAGTGCTGGCACGTATCCCGACCGAATCGCAGAAGACCCGTGACATTACCGGTGGTCTGCCGCGCGTTGCCGAACTGTTCGAAGCACGTTCGCCGAAAGACGCGGGCATGCTGGCGGAAGTCACCGGTACCGTGGCATTCGGTAAGGAGACCAAGGGCAAGCAGCGCCTGGAAATCACCGACATGGACGGCAACAAGCACGAGTTCCTGATCACCAAGGACAAGCAAGTGCTGGTGCACGACGGCCAGGTGGTGAACAAGGGCGAGATGATCGTCGACGGTCCGGCCGATCCGCAGGACATCCTGCGCCTGCTGGGTATCGAAGCGCTGGCCCGCTACATCGTGGACGAGGTGCAGGACGTGTACCGTCTGCAGGGTGTGAAGATCAACGACAAGCACATCGAGGTGATCGTTCGCCAGATGCTGCGTCGTGTGCAGATCACCGATGCCGGCGATACCGACTACATCGTTGGCGAGCAGGTGGAGCGTTCGGAACTGCTGGAAGAGAACGACAAGGTCAATGCCGTCGGCAAGCTGCCGGCGCAGTACGAGAACGTGCTGCTGGGTATTACCAAGGCATCGCTGTCGACCGACTCGTTCATCTCGGCCGCATCGTTCCAGGAAACCACCCGCGTCCTCACCGAAGCGGCGATCATGGGCAAGCGCGACGGTCTGCGCGGCCTGAAGGAAAACGTCATCGTCGGCCGCCTGATCCCTGGCGGTACCGGCCTGGCATTCCACCGCGCCCGCAAGGAGAAGGAAGTGTGGGAGGCGGAAGAGCGCCAGGCACTGCTGCAGCAGGAGAAGGCCAACATGGCCGCCGAGCTGCAGGCGATGGAAGACCAGCAGCAGGCTGCGGCTTCGGTCGAGCAGCATCATGGCGAGGGCGAGTGATCGCTGTAGCTAGCTGAAATGAAGACGGCACGCCGAGGGGTGCCGTTTTTTTTTGAGATAACAAAGATGGAATGACCGGATCAGTGCTGGTGGATGCTGGTCCAGTTGCCGTTGCCGACCTGGCTGACGTTGGCCACATAGCCACTGCCTACCTGCCGCACCAGCGCGGTGTTGTTGTTGCCAAGTTGCCCGATGAGCGCTGTGTTGCCGAACACCGTCAAGGTGGGGCTGGACTGCGCAAGACGCACCACGTTGTGGTTGCCGTTCTGGTTGATGTCGGCGTAGTGAATAGCGTTTTCCTGAGAAGCATCGGCACTGTTACCCGTCCCTTGTTGACGGATCATCAGGAACGGACCATCGGTATTGGTTTGCACGGTGCTGACCCTGTTTCCGACGCCGTCCTGGACGATGAGCGGTCCCGAGCCCAGCACCGAATTCGTCACGGCGGAGGCGCTGTTGCCATCGCCAATCTGCGTGATGTTCGGCCCGCCGTACACGGCGTTCTGATGCCTGATCGTGATGCGGTTGTTGTTGCCCGTTTGCGAAGCCCGGCTGCTGGAGTCGGTAATGTTGATCTGCTCGAGGACAGTGACGTTGCCCAAGCCATTCTGGTCAACCGTGGCGTCACTGTACTGGACCCCGGTTTGCCGGATCGTGCCGCTGTTTCCATTGCCGATCTGCCGTACGATCCCGTTGACGGGCCAGATCGATTCGTCTTGCGTAACGCTTGCCCTGTTGCCTGATCCTTCCTGATAGATGATCGCTGCAGTCGTTCCGATCGGTCTCGAGTTGAGCTGGACGACCCTCCCGAGGTTGCTGTTGCCGAGCTGGGTAATGGTGGCGCTGGTAGAGAGCAGCGGCGACTCCACCTGTTCGACATCGGACCTGTTGCCATTGCCTTGCTGCGTGACCGTGACAGTTGGCGCGGCCGAAGAAAGATGGCAGGCACACGCCAGGACAGTGCCGACCGAGATAGCCAAGACCTTCGCTTTCATGGATGACTCCTTCAAGTGAACAGGGGCTTATCGCAGATCACCCAGCGCCCCTAAGGCTGAGGAACAAGGTGCCGGCAGGCCAACTCAGTGCTGGTAGATGTTGGTGTAATTGCCCGAGCCTGTCTGGTTGACGTTGGCCACATACCCCTGGCCGGCCTGGCGCACGAGCGCGGTATTGCTGTTGCCGACCTGGGCAATCAGGGCGTTGTTGCCGGCCCCAACTTGGTCGATCCGCGCCAGGTTGTGGTTGCCGTTCTGGTCGATGCGCGCGGTCAGGCTGCCGCCCAGCTGGGCGGCGTCGGCACGGTTGCCCGATCCCTGCTGGTAGATCGAGAGAGAGTTGTCGAACTCGCCGCCACCTTGCACCGTGTTTGCACTGTTCGCGGTGCCGGTTTGCACGATGGTGGGGCCGCCTGCGAATGCCCCCTCGCTGATCACCGATGCGGTGTTCCCGTCGCCGTTCTGGGTGACATCCGGGCCGGCATACAGGCCGCCGAACTGGCGGATCGACACCCTGTTGTTGCTGCCGTTCTGCACGGCCCGCACGCTCGTATCGGCACTGCTGAGCTGCTCCACGGCGGCGACGTTGCCCGCGCCGGTCTGCTCGACGATGGCCGTGCTCGAGGTGACGATTTCCTGCCTGATCGTGGCGGTGTTGGTATTCCCCAGTTGCGTGATCCGCGCTTCGAGGGGACCGGCCGCCCTGATGGTGCCGTCCTGCGTGATGCCAGCGTTGTTTCCCGAGCCGTTCTGCTGGATATGCGCCGCACCGTTGTTGGGGGCGCGCTGGAACAGGCCTCCGGTGGTCGCGCCGGGACCGCCAACATGGTTGTTATCGCCAATCTGGACGATGGTCGCCAGTGGGCCCGACCTGCCCGACGGATCCGGTGTTCCGAAACCGACCTGCTCCGCTTGCAGGGTATTGCCATTGCCCTGCTGCGTCACCGTGACGCTCGTCTGCAAATTCTGGGCCGCTGCGCCATGGCAGACGCATGCCAGGGCCACGCCGACTGCGATTGTCGAGAGTGCGAATTTCATGGGGGTTGCTCCTCAAAGTGGACAGGGGCTTAGCGAAACTCCACCCAGCGCCCCTAATGCTGAATGATGGTTGCCGTCTTGCCGTTGCCGTACTGGGTGATGCGCGCCATGCCTTGTCGCCCGTGCTGCTCGATGCGGGCGGAGTTGAGGATGCCGTGCTGCTCGATGTCGGCGCGGTTGCGCAATCCGCCCTGCACGATGGTGGCGTCGTTCTGTTGGCCGTATTGCGCTACGTAAGCCTGGTTCTCCAGCCCGCCCTGCAGCAGGCTCGCGCTGTTGCCGGTCCCATCCTGCGTGACCGAGGCCTGGCTTTGCTGGCTGGCCAGGCCCACGACCAGGCGTGCCGTATCGGCGGCAGGCTTCACGAGGGCAGGGAGCGCGAGTTCAGACCGGGCCAGATCGTTCGCCTGGACGCCAGTCGCCACCAGCAGGACGCAGGCCGGCAGCACGAGCCGCCATGTGCGCGGCGCCGCACTCATTGCAGACTCCCTGCGCCCACGGCTGCGATTTGCCGATCCTCGCTCTTCTCATTGCCGGGGACGGGCATGCGCATGGCCGAACGGTGGGGCTGTATCTGTTTGAGGTAGCGCTGCACGACCGGGTGGGACAGGTCCTTGTCGTCCTGGAGCGCCCAGTTGCCGGCATTGATGCCCTGCACGATGAGGTGGGCGACGGCGGCCTCGATGGCTTCGTTGACGCACAGTTGCGTCGGCTCGTTGCGCGTCACGCCCGCCTCGAACTCCGCCAGGTCCTTCACGTTGACGAACTTGAAGACGCTGGGGTGGAGCTCGTAGGAGTAGACCGTCTTCGTGGTGGACACGCTCTGCAGGATCTGGCCGCCGCGGATGTCCACCGTGCGCAGGTTGACGGTCACCTGGTCGACCCGGTACTGCGTCGAGAGCCCGATGCCGAGGAAGCGCGCGCCCACGCCGCCGGTGCGCACGTTGCTCTCGTAGGCGACGATGCCGCCTTCGATCAGCACCGATGCGGCCAGCAGCGGCGGGACCTGCACCGCCGGGGTGCCCGGCGGCTGCGGCGTTTCCAGCGCGCGGATGATCTTGCGCTCGGTGAGCAGGTTCTGCAGGTTCTCGCGCTCGACCGGGACGAACCAGTTGGAATCCTGCAGCGCCCGGATCAGCATCGACGAGGCGCCCTGGGTCACCATGGTGGAGAAGGAGCTGTCCGGCGCCGGCTTGTACTGGCCGGTCTGGTCACGGATGCCATACACGGCCACGGCGATCTTGCCCTTGGGCGCAGGCAGCTCAAGAAGGTCGCGCGTGACGGCGGTGTCGGGCGTGAGCTGGGCGTCTTCGCGCGTCCTGGAGGGAGGGTGCGAGCAGCCAACCACCAGCAGCATGGCGGCCAGCGCGATCGGCAGGCGGCTGTTCATTGGCCCACCTCGAACGAGGTGACGACGCCCGTGGCTTTTTCCGTGGTCGTCACGCGCAGGACGCCGCCGCCCAGGTCGGTCACCGTGATGACGAAGTTTTCGGTGGAGAAGGTGCCGGGAATGAGCTTGCCGTCCTGGCCCATCAGCTTGGAGGTAGCGGAGGAAGCCAGCTGGCTCAGCACCATCCGCTCGAGCGTCTGGTTGAACTGCTGCAGCGGCGTCTGGTTCAGCGACGAGCTGCCGAGACCGGACTTGGCGCCATGCTTGTTGGTGGCCGACGCCAGCGAGAGCAGGGTCGGCCCGTTGTTCGGATGGCCGCCGAAGTTCGGATTGACCGGCGTATACACCAGTTCGGTGGCGCAGGCAGCACTGCTCCAGAACATGAGGCCGCAGGCGAAGTACAGGAACGCTCGTGGGGACATGGCTTACTCCTTCATGACAGGATCAGAATTCGTCGCGTGCGAGATCGGCGTCGTGGACCAGCTGGCGCTGGCGTTCGATGTCGAGGATGGACTCGTAGACGCTGTCGGCAGCGCTGGCCGCGAGCGCCTGCAAGCCGGCGCGCGCCGGCGGCAACTGCAGCTGGAGCAGCCGCCGCTGTGCAAACTCGACCCAGACCTGGCTGCCCCAGCGCGCCGAGGGGCGCTCGCCAATGGCGAGGGTGTAGCGTTCGCTGCCGGGCTTGTCGCGCCATTCGGCGATGAAGTGTTTGCAGAACTCCTGGCCTGCAACCGTGACCGCCTGGTTGGTGATGATGCCCCAGGCGTCTTGCTGTGTCTCGCGGCTGCCTTGCGGTTCCGGCGCTGCATATGCGACGGGGGGCCATGCGAGCGGAAAGATCGAGAACAGGATGCAGCAGGTTTTGCTCATCATCAGGAGACTGTTGCAAAAAATTTATAGATGATTGTAAAAATTATATGAACCGAGTGTGAACGAGGATACGGGCTCGGCATTTGAGGCCTGTCACACTTGCCGGGCGTGTGGGGCAATGCTGTGGGCAGGGCCAGCGCGATGTGCTGGCGTGGGGAAAGAATGAGGGTGATAACGGAAGAAGGGGATCGGATTTGGCGGCAGGATGCTGCGTTCATTCCGACAAGGGGCCGTACTACACCGAATACGGCGTCCTGTGCAGATCGTCAATGTCGGCAAGGTCGACTACTGTCCGCAGAGCTTCCCACAATGTTGTCCACTTAACTCATCCGTACGCCGATCCCTTGTAATGACTGCTATCATGCACCGCTGAGTTATCGGTTTTTTCACAATTTTGCCTTCCGAGCAACATGCCCTGGCCCTTTGACGCGACTTCGGATGCTACGAGCGCATCCGCCCCAATGACGGAAATGGAGCGCCGCATGCGCGCCTTCCCCTGGGAGACCACGCCCGTCGGCCCGGTTGCAAGTTGGCCCCAAAGCCTGAAAAGCGCCGTCCGCACCGTACTCGACCTGCGCCTGCCGGCCTACCTCGCCTGGGGCGACGAGTACGTCCAGTTCTTCAACGACGCCTACCTCCCCATCCTCGGCGACAAGCAGGATGCGGCCCTGGGCAATGACGTCCGCGTCACCTGGTCCGAGATCTGGCCGACCATCGGACCGATGTGGGAGCAGGTGCGCCAGGGCACGGCGCTCGGCTCCGAAGGGCTGCCGCTGACCATCAACCGCTACGGCTACTACGAGACCTGCTACTTCAGCTATTCGTACAGCCCGATCTACGGCAACAGCGGCAAGGTCGAGGGCGTCTTGGTCACCTTTGCCGACATCACCAAGGCCGTGCTGGGCGAACGGCGCCGGGCCTACCAGGTCAAGCTCGCCGACACCCTGCGCCGCGAGACCGAATTCGGTCCCATGCTCAAGGCCACCATCGGCCTCACCAGCGAATACTTCACCAACTCCAACGTCGCCTACGTCGAACTCGACGAACACAAGCGCACGTTCACCGTGAAGGAAGAGTGGAAGGACGGCGTCGAGACCGGCGGCGCCCAGGGCACGCTGCCCGTGGACATGCTGTCGCCGAACCAGCTCGAGGCGCTGCGCGCCGGCACCACCCTCTGCATCGACGACGTCTCGACCGACCCGGAATGCGCCGCCGTCGCCAAACCTTGCCTGATGCTCGGCATCCATTCGGTGGTGGTCATCCCGCTCAAGGATGGCGACCGCCTGCACGGCGCCGGCTTCCTGTACAAGGACCATCCCTACCGCTGGACCGACGACGAGCGCACCCTGGCCGAAGACCTGGCGCGCCGCACCTGGGAGGCGCTGCGCCGCATCCGCGCCGAGGAAGCGCTGCGCGCAGAGACGCGCATGCTCGAGCTGCTCAACCGCGCCGGCAAGGTGCTGGCCTCCACCCTCGACATCGACACCCTGCTGCAGTCGGTCACCGACGCCGCCACCGAGCTGACCGGCGCCGAATTCGGCGCCTTCTTCTACAACGGCCAGGACGCCAACGGCGACGCCTACCTGCTGTACACGCTCAGCGGCGCCCCGCGCGAAGCCTTCGAACACCTCGGCCATCCGCGCCCGACCGCCATCTTCGGACCCACGTTCGATGGCAGCCCGCCTCTCCGCAGCGACGACATCACCAAGGACCCACGCTACGGCAGCATGGGCCCGCACCACGGCATGCCGAAGGGGCACCTGCCGGTGCGCAGCTACCTGGCCGCCTCGGTCAGCTCGCGCTCGGGCGAGGTGCTGGGCGGCCTGTTCTTCGGCCATTCGCAGCCGAAGATGTTCGACGAGCGCACCGAGCAGCTCATCTCCGGCTTCGTGGCCCAGGCCGCGGTGGCGATCGACAACGCGCGCCTGTACGAACTGGCGCAGCGCGCGGCGAAGGAGCGCGAAGGCATCCTGGCCAGCGAGCGCGCCGCTAGATCCGAGGCCGAGCGCCACAGCAAGATGAAGGACGAGTTCCTCGCCATGCTGGCGCACGAGCTGCGCAACCCGCTGGCGCCGATCACCAACGCGGCCCAGCTGCTCAAGATGCCGGGCGTCGACGAGAGCCTGCGCCTCAAGGCCGGCAATATCATCTCGCGCCAGGTGCGCCACATGACGGAGCTGGTGGACGATTTGCTGGACGTCTCGCGCGTCACCCGCGGCCTGGTGAAGCTGGAAACCGAGACGCTGGAACTGACGGGCGTGCTGCGCGCCGCCGTCGAGCAGGCGCGCCCCCACATCGAGGAACGCAAGCATGCGCTGACGGTCGAGGCGCCCATGCATCCGGTGCTGGTGGCAGGCGACCGCACGCGCCTGGTGCAGGTGCTGGTCAACCTGCTGAACAATGCAGCCAAGTACACGCCGCAGGGCGGCAAGATCACGCTGCGCCTGGAAGCCGGCCCGGAGCAGGCGCGCATGACGGTCATCGACAACGGCACCGGCATGGACGCCAAGCTGCTGCCGCACGTGTTCGACCTGTTCACCCAGGCCGAGCGCACGCCGGACCGCTCGCAGGGCGGCCTCGGGATCGGCCTGGCGCTGGTGAAGACCATCGTCCAGATGCACGGCGGCCAGGTCGAGGCGCACAGCGATGGGCCGAATTTGGGCTCGTCGGTGTCGGTGCTGCTGCCCCTGGCGTTCGAGGCCGAAGCGAGCATGGCGCCGGCGCCGCCGCGCCGGGTGGGCGATGCGCAGCCGGTGGTGCCGTGCATGCTCACCATCGTGGACGACAATGTCGATGCGGCGCAGTCGCTGGCGGTGCTGCTGCGCGAGCAGGGGCACACCGTGCACGTGTTCGACGGCGCCGTGCGCACGCTCGCCGCCGGCGAGATCGCGGATACCCACGCCTTCATCCTCGACATCGGCCTGCCCGACATGACCGGCTACGAGCTGGCGCGCCGCCTGCGCCGCGACCACCCCAAAGCCAGCTTCATCGCGCTTACCGGCTACGGCCAGGCGCGCGACCGCGACCTCTCGAAGCAGGCCGGCTTCGACCATCACCTGGTCAAGCCGGTGGAGTTCCGGGCACTGGCGGACATCCTGGCCCGGCTGCCGCAGTGCCAGCCGGTCGATGTGGCGCAAGAGGGTGTGGCAAGGGAAGCGGATATTGCAGACGTAAGTTGATTGTGAGTTGACTTTGTTGCTATAACTCAGCAATATTGTTGAATCCCCGACATCTTTATCGTCCCGTGTCCCGTAAAAAGAACAGTCGCCAGTGGGCGCGCCTGCGAATCCTGTGTTCCGGCGGCCTGCACCTGATGACCCTCATCCCCGATGCGCTCGAGCTGGTGCGCGAGCTGATCCCCAACAGCGCGTCCCAGCTGTTCCTGCACGCGCAACAGACGCCGGAAGACCTGCATGAGGCGAGCGTGCTGGGCGTGCTGCCGCCGCCCAACGGCTACTTTTATGGCGATTCGGTCGACTTCGGCGTGGCGCCAGGCGAAGCGCGCGCCCGCGCCGCCCACGTGCTCGAGGTGCGCCTCGGGCAGGCAGCCAACCCGCTCGGCACCCTGACCCTGTTGCGCGACGACGGCCCGCCTTTCGATGCGGACGACGAGGAAGACCTGGGACGCGTCGCCAACTACTTCGACCATGCGCTACGCAACGCCGTCACAAGCGGCAACGGCCTGCTGGGGGTGATCGAGGACGAGGCCATGCTGTTGGCCACGACCAATGGCGACATCCTGTTCCTGAGCGACTCGGCCGGCGCGCTGCTCGACCAGCTGGCCTCGCAGGAGCAGCAGGTATTCGACCGCTCTACCGTTCCGCCGTTCTGCCTGCGCCTGGTGGAGTCGGTGGTGTACGGCGAGCGCTATCCGTGGCGCGTACCGGCCGGGACGCTGGAGCTGGCCGGCGGCGTGCTGGAAGCGCGCGCGCAGTGGATGAGCGCCGGCTCCTATGACGCCATCCACAGCCGCACCGTCGGCATCTTCCTGAAGTTCGTGGTGCCGATGCCGCTGCGGATCTGGCGTGCGCTGGGCAGCGTCGAGCTGTCGCCGCAGCAGATGGAAGTGGCCTTCTGGATGGGCCTGGGCGGCGGCCGAGAAGCCGCGCGCTCGCGCATGGACGTCAGCGATGCCGTGCTGCGCGACTGCGTGAAGGCGGTCTACGAGAAATTCGGGTGCACCTCCGAGGCCGGCCTGCTGGCCATCCTGCGCCCCGCCATCTCTAGAATGTAAGCGAAAGCAGCGGCGAAGCGGCGAAGGGCTCGGTCGACTTCATTCACCTCTACGACAACGGCCCGGCATCGCTCGGCTGGACGCGTCGCCGCAAGCCGCAGGGCGCGAAATGGGCAATCGATCCGGCGCAACGGGGTGTTCACCGGAACATCCCCCACGCAAGGGGATGGAATACACTTGCGTGGTTTTCTATCATCTCAACCGGATCTCGAAGGAGGTTTGTATGAACATTCGATGGATGTGCGCCGTCATGCTGGGCGCCACTTGTGCCCTTGCCAATGCCGCCGACATGAAGGTCACCATGAAGATGGCGACCGAAAAAGGAGAGGGGGCCGAGGTCGGCACCGTGACCATCAGCGAAACGCGCTACGGCCTCGTGTTCACCCCGGCGCTCACCAAGCTGCCGGCTGGCCTGCACGGCTTCCACGTGCATGAAAACGGCAGCTGCGGTCCGAACCAGAAGGATGGCAAGCCGGTGCCTGCGGGCGCTGCCGGCGGCCACCTCGACCCGTCCAAGACCGGCAAGCACGGCCTGCCCTGGGGCGACGGCCACCTCGGCGACCTGCCGGCCCTGACGGTCGACGAGAAGGGCGCCGCCACCAACCCGGTCTTGGCCCCGCGCCTGAAGCTGGCAGACGTCAAGGGCAAGGCCCTGATGATCCATGCGGGCGGCGACAACCATGCCGACCACCCGGCACCGCTCGGCGGCGGAGGCGGCAGGATCGCCTGCGGCGTCATCCAGTAGCCATCCCTGGCACATCAGCGATGAAATTAAATTTCAAAATAGGCAAGAAAAAGAAATGAAATTTCACTCCCTGATGAGTCTGGCCTTGCTCCTGCTGGCATTCGACAGCGGCGCCATGCTGCTGCACCCCGAGGCTTTTCCTGCACCGCAAACCAAGGTATCCGCCGTCCCGGCAGACGTGCCAGCCCTGGAGGACGGCAGCCCCGGCGACGCAGCCGGTGCCCGGGCCTACCAGAACGGCGACCTGGGGCTGGACATCCAGGGTACGGCAGGCGCCGAGATCCTGCGCGCCGTCCTCGCTTTCTTCATCCATGACGCCCACGCCGCCACGGCGACCGAAGCACCTTCCCCCGCAAACGGGGCCAGCCATGCGCAGGAGCAGGTCATGGTGCAGGCTGCCGAGCCGGCCGGACACGCGCTCCCCGAACCATTGTCGCTCAGCCTGCTGGGTATGGGTTTCGCCGTGCTCGGCTTGACCCGGCGGCGTGGGAACGGGTTCGCCGGGTTGACGCCGGCCCTGCGCCGGCACTTGTTCCCGTGGCCGGCACTGTGCTGGCTCGACTGAGCTGCCTGCGCTTCACTCTCCGGCCTGCTGCCCCTGCCGGCCATCTTCCGGCAGTTCCACCTGGGCCACCGGCGTCGCCTGCGCCGCGATGAAGCCGGCCAGCGCGGCCGACACATCGTCGAGCACGCGCTTGCCCCACGCCTTTTCCATGAGCCGGTACTGACGCTCGATCAGCGGCGCGATCTCGTCGAACAGCGAATCGCCCTGCGGCGTCAGGCGCACCATCACCCGGCGCGCGTCGGCCGCCACGCGCCGGCGCCGCACCAGTCCCATCTCTTCCATGCGCGCCAGCACGCCCGCCATGCTCGGGCTCAGGATCCGGCACAGCTCGCACAGCTCGCGCGGCTCGAGCTGTCCGTGCTCGTCCAGCGCGCGCAGGATGCGCCACTGCTGCTCGGTCACGCCAAAGTGGTTCAGCACCGGGCGGAAGTGCGACATCAGCACGTCGCGCGCTATTAACAGCTGCTGCGGCAGGTCGCGGTTGGTGATACGGCGGGACACTTTTACTCCATTCTGCAGGATGGCAAGCTTGACTGGCTAACATATTAGTGATTAACTTGCGAACATATTAGCGAATATCGGCGTGGGCCGATATCATTTTCAAGCGGCAGAGATCGTGATTATCCGAGACAGGCCTTCCGGCCTCAGGCTGTTCCTGGTGCTGCGCGGTTCGGTCCTGCCGCGCATCCTGCCCACGCTCCTCGTCAACGTGGCGATCGCCATCATGGTCACCTGGACGCACGGCGTGCTCGGCGGCCTGAAGATCACGGTCACCCCCATCCCGTTTACCCTGATCGGCCTGCCGCTCGCGATCTTCCTCGGTTTCCGCAACAATTCGGCCTACGACCGCTTCTGGGAAGGGCGCAAGCTGTGGGGCGAGCTGGTGCTGCGCAGCCGCAGCCTGGCGCGCCAGTGCACGGGCTTGATAGGAGGCGACGGGCCGGCGCTGGCGCGCAACGGCATGAACGACCTGCGGGTACGCATGGTCCTGCGCGGCATCGCCTTCTGCAGCGCCTTGCGCGACCAGCTGCGCCACCGTCCGCCAGACCCGGGCCTGGCCCGTTTCCTGGCGCCGCAGGAATTCGAGCGCATGGAAGGGGTGCGCAACAAGCCGGACTACCTGATGCGCAGAATGGGCCAGGACCTCGGCCAGTGCGTGAAGGAGGGCCGCATCGACGCCTGCCTGGCCGCCAACATCGATGCCACCCTGACCGCGATGACTGCCGCCGCGGCCGCGTGCGAGCGCATCAAGAACACGCCCATCCCTTTTTCCTATTCGGTGCTGCTGCACCGCACCGCCTACCTGTACTGCTTCCTACTGCCCTTCGGCCTGGTCGACACCATCGGTTTCATGACGCCGGTCGTGGTGGCGATCGTGGCCTATACCTTCTTCGGCCTCGATGCCCTCGGCGACGAGCTCGAGGAACCGTTCGGCATGGAGCCCAACGACCTGCCGCTCGACGCCATCTGCCGCACGATCGAGATCGACCTGCGCACTGCGCTGGAAGACGAGGACCTGCCGCCGGCGCTGGAGCCGGTCGATTTCTGCCTGATGTAATTGCCGAAGTCGGCCTGGCCGAGCCGTACAGGGCGATGCCGACGCTTGAATTGCCGCGAACCGTAGGGTGGTCGGCTCCGCCGACCGCGCGTTCAACGCTCGCATGAACAGACATAACGGCTGCGCATGCACCGGTTGAACGCGCGCACGGCGAAGCCGTGCACCCGACTTATTTGGCTGCGGTACGAGCTTTACCGAACGGATCCCCCGCCTTCCACTGCGGCGCCTTCGGCGAATCCGCCACCATGCGTCCCAGGTTCAGCGTGAACTGCGCCTGCTGCACCATGCCCGACAGGTCCCAGCTCGGATCGTATTCATCGTTCGCCTGGTGGTAGCGTGCGCCGTAGGCCTTGCGCTTGGCGTTGTTCGCTTCGACATCCTTCACCCAGCTGCTGCCCGCACCCACCGAGAACGCCGGCACGCCGGCCTTGGCGAAGCTGAAGTGGTCGCTGCGGAAGTAGCCGCCGCCCAGGTCAGGCTTGCTTGGTGCGATCGTCAAGCCCATCCTCGAGGCGGTGGCGGCCGCCATTGCGCCCAGGTCGGTGCGCTCGCTGCCGGGGGTGCTGACATCCTTGACCAGTCCCACGAAGTTCAGGCTGTCCAGGTTCAGGTTGGCGACGGTCTTCTCGATCGGCCACAAGGGCGCCGCGGCATAGGCCGCGCTGCCCAGCAGGCCCTGTTCTTCCGCGGCGACCCACAAGAACATCTGGCTGCGCTTGGCCGGGTTGCGCACGGCTTCCTGCGCCATCGCCAGCAGGGCGGCGGTGCCGGAGGCATTGTCGACGGCGCCGTTGAAGATGGTGTCGCCCTCGGTACCCTGCTTGCCCATGTGGTCCCAGTGCGCGCTGTAGACCACCAGCTCGTCCTTCAGCTTCGGATCGGTGCCCGGCACGATGCCGGCCACGTTGAACTCGTTCAGCGTACGCACTTCGGCGCGCGCCTCGCCCTTCACACGGGCGTTCAGGACGACCGGCTTGAAGTTCTTGTCTTCCGCGGCGGCGCGCAGCTTGTCGAGGTCCTGGCCGGCGGCAGCGAACAGCTTGCGCGCGGTGGCGTCGGTCATCCAGCCCTGCAGGCCGGTGCCCAGCTTGCCCTCGGCCAGCTGGAAGCGCTCGGCATTGGCCCAGCTGTTCTGCACCACGCTCCAGCCGTACGAGGCCGAGGCGTCGGTGTGGATCAGCAGGACGCCGGCCGCGCCCTGGCGCGCCGCTTCTTCCAGTTTATAGGTCCAGCGGCCGTAATAGGTCAGGCCTTCGCCGTTGAAGCGCTTCGGTTCAAGGGCGGTCGGCTTCGGATCGTTCACCATCATCACCAGCACCTTGCCCTTGAAGTCCTGGCCCTTGAAGTCGTCCCAGCCTTCTTCCGGCGCGTTGATGCCGTAGCCCACGAAGACCATCTCGGCGTCGAGCGTGTGGTCGGCTTTCGCATCGCCCGGACCCCAGACCCAGTCGGCGCCGAACTCCGCAGGCAGCGGCTGGCCGCCGGCGATCAGGCCGATATTGCTCTTCGAGGGCAGCGAACGCACGCCGGCGATCTTCACCGGCTGGCGGTAGCTGCCCTTGTTCGCAGGCTGCAGGCCGATCGCGGCGCTCTGGGTTTCGAGATAGGTGACGGTCAGTTCGCCGCCGCGCTGGCCGGTGCCTCGCCCTTCGAGGGCGTCGGACGACAGGAAGGCGAGGTGGGCGCGCAGGGGCGCTTCCTTGACGGTGGCGGCTTGCGCCGACTTGGACATTGACACTTTCTGCGGGGCCGCGTGTGCCGGGTAGGCCAGCGCCAGGCCGCTTGCGAGGGCGGTGAGGACAACGGAGGAGACGATCTTGTGCATGGTTTCCTGCTGCTTGGGTTGAATGGATGGTGCACGGCGTGCCCGCGTGCACCAGCCATTGTATGCCAACAGCTCAGTAAAACCGCAGCACGTCCGCGGAGACCGTCATGCCCGTTCCCGGCATGCGCGGCGGCGCGCCGGGCGGCAGCAGGTGTTCCGGAAGTCCCGGGATGCGCTCCTCGACGATCACCGCCAGCGGGTCGTCGTTCGGTGCGTCGATGGTGAAGCGCAGTAGCTGGTCTTCCATCCCGTACAGCGACAGCGACAACGGGGTTTCCTGCGCGATCAGGACGCGACCGTTCAGGCTGGCGCGGCGCGGTTTGGTGCCGGTCACATGCATCTGGATGTGCGGCGCGCGGTTCTTCGAGCGCAGCGTGAATTCCACCTGGCGCAAGGGCGGATTGGGCGTGGGCGCGGCCAGCCGCGGGTTGCGCAGCATGGTCGCTTCCGGAAAGGCGATGCGGTCCTCGCGCGGCGCGATCGCGAACCACTGGCGCGGGCTGTGCCAGCCGAACACGTCGACGTAGATACTCGGCTTGTCCAGGTTCGGGAACAGCTGCTTCGACCAGGCGTCGAGCGGGCGCTGTTGCCCATCCTGCGGCAGCAGCCAGTAAGCGCGCCAACTGTTCATGTCCTTGAAGTAGACCAGGCGGTTCGGCTCGACGATCGGCCGCTCCTGCAGCGCAGGACCAGAGGCCTGGCCCGGCAGCGCCATGCAGGCTGCGAAGGCTGCGGCTACTCCCGCGCCGACCACGCGTCCCAGCGGCAGCAGCAGGAACAGGCTGGCAAAGCACAGCAGAATGGCGGTGATCAGCACCGCCACCACGTACAGTCCCTGCGGGCCGAGCTCCGTCCAGGCGTCGCGCAGCGCCGGCAGGATGAGCAGCGTCGCAGGAAGCAGGCCGGCGGCCAGGATCAGGACGCGCAGCGGAAGTGGAAGCAGAATCGGCCGCGGCGCCTGCAGCGCCGTGAAGGCGGCCAGCGCCGCGGCCAGCGGCCATGCCAGCAGCCAGGCGGTCTCCGGCGCCCACAAGAGACCCAGCAGCAGCGCCAGCGTCAGCCAGGCCATCGTTCCCAGGAACACGGATGTCGCGCCGGTCAGCCTGCGCAGCAGGTAGAGCGCGCCGACGAACAGGCAGGCGCCAGAAACCAGGAACACGATGGCCGGCCCGGTCTCCTGCGCCTGCGCCAGCGCGGCCAGTTCGTGACGTCGCTCCCACAGCAGCATGCGCATCGCCAGCAGGATCAGCGCCACGCCGAAGAAGCCCTGCACCAGCGGCGCGACCGTGGTGTCGGTCCCGCCCAGGGCCTGGCGGTAGCCGTGCGCCAGCATCAGGCAGGACAGCGCCGCCAGGCTCCAGCACAGGATCGCGGAATGCTGGAAGCTGCCGGCCAGCGGCAAGGTGAACCAGGCGTGCGGGCCGGAGGTGCCGCGTGCGAGCGTCTGCCCGCCGAAGTGGCGCGCCAGGCGCAGCATGCTGTCGCCCAGATTGGCCAGCATGGCCGGGTCGAGGCGCTCCACGGTATCGAGCGCGCGTCGGCCGTCGAAGGGCCGGCCGGTGTTCACGAACAGCAGGGCGGGGGCATCGATGGCGGCCAGCGGACCGATGCGCGGCGTGTCCGGACGCAGCTTGTAGAGGCGCGCCATCAGCGACGAGCCCCCCATGCCGGGCACCGCCTGCGTCCAGCCGCCCAGCGCGCCGCTGCCCGCGCCGGTGGCTGCATAGAGTTGCAGCGGCCCGGCGCTGCCGAAGGCGTCGAACTTGAGCGTCAGGCCGATGCTGCGCGCCAGCGGATGCTGCTCGGCGAAGCCCTTGGCGCCGAGCCCGCCGACCTCTTCGCCATCGAGGAACAGCATGACGATGTCGTTCTTGTGCGCCTCGGGATGCGCCGGGCCGAGGTGTAGCGCCCGCGCGGTCTCGATCATGGCCGCCACCTGGGCCGCGCCGCGCGCCGCGCCAAGGGTGGCGTTGCCGCTGTCGTAGTGCGCCGCCAGCAGCAGCGCGGGGCGGCGCGCCCGGTCCGGCGCGCTGCCGGGCAGGCGCACCACGATGTTATGCACGACGCCGAGCGTCACATCGGTGCCGCCCCAGAAGCGGACGGTCGACTTCTGCACCATGGTGGTTTCTACCCGCGGCCGCAGGCCCATGGCGCGCAGCTGTTCGAGGATGTAGTCGCGCGCCCGGGCATTGGCGGCGGTGGCGATCGGGCGCGGCTGCGCGGCCAGCACGGAGACGTGGCCCATCATCCGGTCGAGCGCGGGCGGTGCAGAAGCCGCATGGGCGGGCGGGGCGGTGCTGCGGGTCGCGCTCCAGGCCAGGATGGCCAGTACGGCAGCGGCAAGCAGGCCGGCCGCCAGCACGGCCAGCGTTCTCCCGGCAGGGGCGCGCGATGGCGCCGTCGGTATTCCAGTGGTCGGCATGGTGCTTCTTTCTCCTTTATTCGTGTTGTTGTCGGTGCTGCTGCGTCGCCGGTGGCGGTCTCCTGGCCGCAGGGCGAAAAAAAAGCCCGCGATGGGAAGCGGGCGAAAAAGGGAAACGGAAAGGCTATTCGAGCGTCCAGACGTAGGCAATCTGCCCCCATCCGGCCTGGGCCACGCCGTTGAGCATGGCCGGCTTGAACTGGCACAGGCTCAGGGCATTCAGCGCGGCGCGGTCCAGTTCGCGGTGGCCGCTGGTCTTCTGGACCCGCGCATCCTGCACCCGGCCGTCGGCGCCGACCAGCAGGGCCAGGGTCACGGTGCCGGTGTCGCCGTTGCGCGCCGCGTTCATTGGATAGTCCGGCTTGGCGCAGCCGTCGGCATTGGCCAGTACGGCGCTGCCCATCTGGCCTGGAGTGCCGTGGGCGCTCGCCTGCCGGGCCGGCGGCGCGTCAATGGCGGCGGGCTGCGCGGGCTCGACGGCCGGTTCGGCGTCACGGGCGGCCTGTATCGCTTCCTCGACCGGGGGCAGCGACACCTCGACTTCCGGCGTCGGCACCACGACCGGCGGCTTGGCGACCCTCACCTGCGGCTGTGGCGGCACCGATGGCGGAGGAGGAGGCGTATCGGGCTGGATCCAGACCGTGGCGTCCTCGATCAGCTTTGGCAGGGTGATGGCCTTGGAATTCATCACATTGATCAGGCCCATGCCTACAAGCACGTGCAGGCCGGCGACGACTGCGAACTTGCCGGCCTTGCCGCCGGTTCCGTCGTTGAGTTGCGTGAAGTGCATGGCGATCTCCTTTTCTTGTTGGATTCTACGACGTCATCGTAGAACTTTTTACGTAAGGAAAGATGTGAAACTGACAGCTGATGGAATCAATATATGCTAGGGCTTGGTAGTCTGTAAAGCGCTTTCTTGGTAATTTTTCTTCCGGTCGAACGCCGTCAGACCGAAAGAACGGGGAACGGTTGGGGTCTCGCGTCCCGGCCCGTTGTATGAAATAATCCTCTTATAACCCGCATGCTTACTAATCCTTGGCACACAGCCCTGCCACAGATTGGTAAGCGAATGGCAGCGTCATATTGCGTGTGCCGAAAGGCGGGTGATCTACAGGAGTGAAAGTGGTGTCCGAACAGAAAAAACCGATCCGCGTCATGCTTGCGGACGATCACCCGATCGTCATGACCGGGTTCGCCATGTCGCTCGAAGCGGCCGGCATGCAAGTGGTGGGGCAGGCTAAGACCCCGAGCGAGGCGGTGGCGCTGTATGCGTCGCAGCAGCCCGACGTCGTCATCCTCGACATGCGCTTCGGGACCGAGCTCACCGGCCTGGATGCTGCGCAGAGCATCCTGAAGGACGACCCGCGCGCCAAGATCATCTTCCTGAGCCAGTTTGACCAGGACAGCCTGATCAAGGAAACCTACCGCATGGGCGCGCACGCCTTCGTCACCAAGGATTGCGACCCGTCCGACCTGGTGACCGCGGTGCGCCATGCGCATGACGGCAAGCTGTACTTCCTGCCGCAAATCGCCTCGCGCCTGGCCAGCATGGCGGTGCGCGGCGACGTGACGCCGCAGTCGCAGTTGGACGAGCGCGGGCTGGAGATCTTCAAGCTGATGGCCGAAGGCCTGACCAACGCCGAGATCGCCGAGAAGCTCGACCTGTCGACCAAGACCATCAGCAACATCAGCCAGTCGATCAAGGAAAAGCTGGGCGTGCACCGCCAGGCCAACATCACCCTGCTGGCCGTGAAGCACGGCCTGATCGAACCCTGAGACCAATGCGCTTTCCGACGTCCCTGCGCGCGGCCGTGGCTGCGCTTGCGCTCCTTGCCGGCGTGGCCCAGCCCGCCCTGGCGCAGCCTGACCTGGCACGCAAGGACGAGGAAGTAACCGGTTTCCGCTTCCAGATCCTCACCGGCGACGACAGCGAGGTCACCCGGCGCATCGCCGAAGACCTGTACAAGCGCCTGGTGCCCACCTTCGCGGGCTTTCGCACCGAACTGGGCCAGCCCCGCCGCATGCTCTACGTGGCGATCGGCCCGGCCGCCCTGCGCGACGCGGTGGCGCGCCGCTGCGACTGCGTGATCATCTCCGCCTTCACTTCCAGTCAGGTGTGGCGCGCGCTCACCGCCAGGACCCCGGCCGCGCGCGCCGGCCTGATCACCGCCGTGTATGCCGAGCCGGCGCCGGCCGACCAGCTGCGCCTGGCCGCGCTGCTGTACGGCCGCCCGGTGCGGGTCGGCGCCATCCTCGGCGAAGACACGACCTTCCTGCGCCCGGCGCTGGAGTCGGAGGTCGACGTGCAGCCCTTCGCCGCCGGCGACGACATCAACCACACGCTCAACCGCATGACGCGCTCCGAGGTGCTGCTGGCCATGCCCGACGGCGACGTCTACAACCCGGAAAACGTGCGCAACATCCTGCTCTCGACCTACCGCCGCAAGCAGGGCGTGATCGGCTTCTCGGCCGACATGGTGAAGGTCGGCGCGCTCGCCACCACCTATTCCGAGATCGAGGACATCAATACCCAGGTGGCCGAGATCGCGGCCGCCTTCGTCGTCACCGGCGACCTGCCGCCGCCGCAGTTCCCGCGCTACTTCCGCACCGTGGTCAACGAGGGCGTGGCGCGCTCGCTCGACGTGCGCGTGACCGACGGCGCGCGCCGCTTCTCGAACCTGCCGGCGAAGCTGGCCGCACGACAGGCGGTCAAGCCATGAAGCTGCGCTTCTGGCGCGGCTGGAGCATCGGCCAGCGCATGGCCTTCATCACCATGCTGCCGGTGACCTTCCTGTTTACCTCCTTCGTGTGGTATTCCTATTATTCGCACCGCGCCCAGGTGGCCGACGAACTGGCCGAGCGCGGACGCACCCTGGCGCGCGCGCTGGCCGAGACCAGCGAATACAACGTCATCTCGGGCAACCTGTCCGACCTGCGCCTGACCATCAACGGTCTGGTGCAGTCCGACAGCAGCATCTACCGCATCGAGGTGGTCGGCACGGACGGCATCCAGGCCGTGCGCGTCGATTCCGAGTCGGCCATCGACGCCCAGCCGCACCACTACGAGGCGCCGATCAAGAAGCAGGTGGTGTGGATCAACCTGTTCACCGACAACGGCACGCCGCACGTCTCGGCCTCGAGCGACCTGCGTCCGCCGACGCTCACCACCGAAATCGTCGGCTGGGTGCGGGTGACGATGTCGCCCTCGAACATGATGGCCAAGCAGACCCGCCGCTTCCGCTTCGAGGTGGGCATGGCCGCGCTGGCGCTGGCCGCCAGCGGCGTGCTGGCCTGGGTGCTGGCGCGCTCGCTCACGGTGCCGCTGCGCGAGGCGATCGGCGCGCTGAGCCGCATCCGCAACGGCGACTTCCGGGTGCAGCTGCCGGTCAACTCGGGCGGCGAGGTGGGCGAGCTGCAGGCCTCGATCGGCGAGATGTCGCTGGCCCTGGACGAATCCAAGCGCGACCTCGAAAACAAGGTGGCCGAGCGCACCCGCGACCTGCTGGCCTCGCGCAACGAGGCGCTGCGCGCCGACGCCGACAAGCGCAAGCTGATCCAGAAGGTGAACTCGATCATCGAGGACGAGCGCAAGAGCATCGCGGTCGAGATCCACGACGAGCTGAACGCTTCCCTGATCGCCGCGCGCCTGGAGGCGCAGTCGATCGGCGCGCTGGCCGCCAAGGCGCCGCCGACCCCGGAGATCGAGGAGATCGGGCGCAAGTCGCAGGCCATCACCAAGCTCGCGCTCGACCTGTACGCCAACGGCCGCCGCCTGGTGCGGCGCCTGCGCCCCGAAGTGCTCGACATGCTGGGCCTGCACGGCGCGGTGGAAGAGATGGTGCGCCACTACGACGGCAGCGCCGGCTGCAGCTTCGAATTTCATGGGGAGGGCGATTTCTCGCGCCTGTCGAACGAGCTGGCGATTTCCGCCTACCGCATCGTGCAGGAAGCGCTGTCGAACGTGATGAAGCACGCGCATGCGACCTCCGCCCAAGTGCGCCTGGTGCTGGACGAAACCGCGCAGACCCTGCGCATCGTGGTGGCCGACGACGGCAACGGCTTCGACCCGGCCAGCGCCTCGGAAGGCATCGGCATCATCGGCATGCGCGAGCGCGTCTACGCCGTGCACGGTGTGATGGACGTGCGCTCCAGCGTCGGCGGCGGCACCGTGGTGGCGATCACGCTGCCGCTGCATACGCCCGCGACCGTCGCGCCGGCCCCGACGTTTTAACCCCCAATACAACTCAATATGTCCACTGAACTGCTGACGCCCTATGAATTAAGTGAACTTCGGGGCAACCCGAACCAGACCACCACGCACGCGGAGTGCATCGCCTGGTACGAAGACCTTGCGCGCCGTTATCCGACCGTGCTGCGCTTCCAGCAGGTGGGGGTGTCGGATGCCGGCGTGCCGATCCACGCGGGCGTGGTGAGCAGCGACGGCGTGTTCGACCGTGACGAGATCAAGCGCGCCGCCCGCCCGGTCTTCTTCAACAACAACGGCATCCATCCGGGCGAACCGGAAGGCGTCGACAGCTGCATGGCGCTGGTGCGCGACTTCTGCACCCAGCCCGAGCGCCTCGCCGCGCTGGGTAGAACCGTGTTCCTGTTCGTCCCGCTGTACAACGTGGACGGCAGCCTGAACCGCGCCGACACCTCGCGCGTGAACCAGGACGGCCCCGAGCAGTTCGGCTTCCGCGGCATGAGCCGCCACCTCGACCTGAACCGCGACTTCATCAAGTGCGACAGCCTGACCGCGCAGGTGTTCAACAAGCTGTTCACGGCCTGGGACCCGGACGTGATGGTCGACACCCATACCTCGAACGGCGCCGACTACAGCTACACCATGACCCTGATCCACACCCAGCCGGACAAGCTGGGCGGAGAGTTGGGCGAGTTCCTGCGTTCGACCATGCTGCCCGCCATGTACGCCGGCATGGAAGCGCGTGGCTGGCCGACCTGCCCGTATGTAAATCCGGTCAAGGACAGCCCGGACGACGGCATCGCCGACTTCCTCGAAACGGCGCGCTTCTCGACCGGCTATGCGGCCCTGCACCACACGATCGGCTTCATGCCCGAGACGCACATGCTCAAGCCGTTCAAGGACCGCTACGCGTCGATGCGCGCGCTGGTCGAGACCGCGCTGGACTTCACGGTGACGCATGCGGAGCAGATCCAGGCATTGCGCCGCGCCGCCAGGCAGCTCGGGCGCACTCGCGCCGAGTGGCCGATCCACTGGGCGATGGACGAGGCGAACCCGGGCAGCTTCCGCTTCAAGGGTTACGAGGCCAAGTACAAGCCGAGCGTGCTGGGCACCTATTCGCGCCTGTGGTACGACCGTTCGAGCCCGTGGGAGCGCGACATCGCCTGGTACAACCGCTTCCCGGCCGACGTCCACGTGCCGGCGCCGCGCGCCTACGTGGTGCCGCAGCAGTGGCGCGAGGCGATCGAGCGCCTGCAGTGGAACGGCGTGCGCATGGAGAGGGTCGAGGCGGATCGCATGGAAGAGGTGGACTACTACCACATCGTCTCGGTCACCTCGCGTCTGAACGCGTATGAGGGCCACATGTTCCACGACGACGTGGTGCTGGAAAAGCGCCGCGGCCTGGTCCAGCTGCGCGCGGGCGATGTCATCGTGCCGCTCGACCAGGACAATGCGCGCTATGCGGTCGAGACGCTCGAGCCGCTGGGCCACGACAGTTTCTTCCGCTGGGGTTTCTTCAACAGCGTGCTGGAGAAGAAGGAGGCGTATTCGGACTATGTGTTCGAGGACCACGCGGCTGAGCTGCTCAATGACGAGCCGGCGCTGGCGGCGAAGTTCGCGGCGTGGAAGGAAGCCAATCCGGCGCTGCTGGGGAACCAGGAGGCGGTGCTGGACTTTATCTTCGCGAATTGCGAGCGCTATCGTGAGCCGGAATGGCGCCGCTATCCGGTGTTCATGATTGGCTGATCTCGATCTCGCTGACGGTATACCCGAAAACAGACGTGAGATGCCATGATTTCGCTAGACCCATTGGAAGTGATGTTTGTGAACATCCGGGATGGAGCCGGGTAGGATACGTCCCAGCCTATGCTTTGGGGTTATTTCTTTACCGACGAGTCGCGGGAAAGGCTTGAGTCCTTCCTGCCCAGCCTCGAGAAGGAGGGCTACCGCTTCGTCAACCTGTTCGTCCCGGAACGCGATGAAGGAGTAGAACCTTATTTCCTCCTGCGCATATGCGCCAGGCTGAAAACCGGGGCAAGTATCAAAGGATATGCCGAGTGCGCTGTGCCCCGTTATCCATCTCCCGTTTGAGAATAATCAAATAGGAAGCCGTCGTAGGTAGCATCGTGGACCTCTCGCTTAGGCGAGTTTCTGAAGGAGGTCAATCATGCTGAAACAACTTACTGCAGGAATTGCACTCGCCTCGATCGTGGGCATGCCAGCCTTGGCTGCGCCCGAGCGGATGACGAGCGCACAACTGGACGAGATCGTCGCCGGTACCGACTGCGGCTGTCCGCCGCCAACGGGCAAGGAGAAGGGAAATAACGGGTGGGGCAATGGCGCCGACCCGAGCAATCCAGGCAGCGACAACGGCCGGACAGCACCGTCGAAGACCAACAACGACAATTTGCCGCCGGGACAAGACCGGCCTAACACCAACCCGACCGGCTCGTCCGGACGATGAGTGGTGCTCACAGGGGCAGGTCCTGGACCTGCCCCTTCCTCCCTCTCCCTGGACTGCGCACGCTGGTACTGGCGCTGGCCTGCCAACTGCTCGTCTTGCCCGCCTGGGCCGAACGTCCGGTACGCTCGCTGCTCGAGATCCGGCGCGAAGCGCTTGTTGTGCAGCGCTGGGACAACAGTTGCGGGGCCGCTGCCCTCGCTACCGTGCTGCGTTACTACAAGGGCGTGCCGACCGACGAGGAAGCCGTCGCGCGCGGCATGCTGCGCCAGACCGACGCTTTGCGGGTGCGTGTGCGTGGAGGCTTTTCCTTGCTCGACATGCAGCGCTACCTTGCACGGATCGGCTTGCAGGGAGACGGTTACACGCGCATGAGGCTGGCCGACCTTGCGCAACGCACACCGATGATCGTGCCGATCACCCTGAACGGCTATCCGCATTTCATCGTCATCCGCCGGGTCACCACGACGGGCGTCAACATCGGGGACCCCAGCTTCGGGAATTATGAGATGGCAGCATCTGCCTTCGCCGCAACGTGGAAAGGCATCGGATTCGAGATCACACAAGGAAGCGGTGAGCCACGACATGAAAGAACTGACAATCGGCGCAGTGTTGTTCGGGGCCGTGATGACCTGCAGCGCCCAGACCAACCAGGAGTTGCAGCGCAAGATCGCGGAGCAGGCGGCGACGATCGAACGCCAGCAGCAACGCATCGAGCTGCTGGAGCGTGAGCTGACCCCGGCGCGGGTCGGGACCGACACGACGGCCAGTGCGGCGCCGCAGGACGCAGCCGCCGACAGCAACCGTGCGCTCGAACGCGCCCTGGTCAGGGAACGCGCAGTGCTGCTGTCGTCCGGATCGGCCGAAGTCGAACCGAACTTCGTGGCCTCGCACAGCTCGGGCGACGGCGGGTTTCGCCGCACCTCCTTCGGCCCGGGGGTGACGCTGCGCGTCGGCCTGCCGAAGCGATGGCAGGCGGAGGCATCGCTGCCCTATGTGTTCGAAGAGATCAGGATCGGCAGCCAGAAGACGCGTTCGGATGGCGTCGGTGACCTGTCGGTGGCGGCCTCGCACCAGATCATCACCGAATCTGACAAGCTTCCAAGCGTCATCGGCGGTCTCAGCTACCAGGCCGCGACCGGCCGTAACACCAGCTACGAGAATGGTCCCCTGGTCGCGCTGGGCGGCGGCTTCCCTTCGCTGCAGGCCTACGTCAGCGCCAACAAGCGCGTCGACCCATTAGTGTTTTTCGGCAGCCTGTCGGCTACCCGATTCCAGGCCCGCGACAAGGACGCTGGCCGCGTCCGGCCAGGGAATATCTACGGACTACGCTTCGGTACGGCGCTGGCGACCGCACCTGCAACCTCGCTGCGCGCCGCCTTCAGCATCAACGTGCTCGACAAAACGCGGATCAACGGCGCCCGCGTTCCCACCGACGACGTGAATGCGTTCCTCGAGCTGGGCGGCTCCGCCGTGCTGACAGCAGACACCGCCATCGACATCCTGTTTGCTGCGGGACTGACCCGCAACACGCCCGACTTTCGCCTGATGGTGTCGGTGCCGACACGGTTTTGATCTGCAGCGACCTTAGGCGGAGGCCGGTCGGCGGTCCAATGGAATGCGCCGACCCGTGCCCGCCTTGCGGCGAAGCGGTGCGGAGGGCCCTCAGGCCAGGGCCAGCTTGCGCTCCTGCCGGAGGATGCCCTGGAAGATCGTGAGCTGGCCCGCGGTGGTGTCGTCCCAGCTGAAGCGCTCCGCATAGCGCCGGGTGGCGGCGCGGTCGGGATAACTGGCGCGCAGGCGCTTCACGCCCTCGGCCACGCCTTGCGGCGTGCGCTCGTTCATCAGGACGCCGGCCTCGGGGGCGGCCACCACTTCCGGCGTGCCATGCACCCGGCTGGCCACCACGGGCGTGCCGCAGGCCATCGATTCGAGCAGCACGTTCGCCCAGCCTTCGCGGCTGGAGGACAGCACCATCGCATCGGCCGCGTTGTACTGGGCGCGCAGCTGGTCCTGCGAGACCGCGCCGAGGAAAGTCACGCGGTGATCGACCTTGAGGCTGCGCGCCAGGTTTTCCAGCATCGGCCGGTTCGGGCCTTCGCCGGCGATCACCAGGCGGGTGTCCGGCAGCAGGGGCAGGGCGCCGATGCTCAGCTCCTGCGCCTTCTGCGGCACCAGGTGGCCGACCGTCAGCAGCGTGAATTCCTTGTTGGCCTGGCGCTCGAGCGGCCGGAACAGCTGCAGGTCGACGCCGTTGCGCAGCGTGGTCACGCGCTCCGGGTCGCCTCCCAGGGCGATCACTTCGTCGCGCAGCGCATTGGCCACGGTGATGACCGCGTCGGCGCGCCGGATGGCCCACTTGATCATCCTGCGCGGCAGGGCAAATTGCGGGAACAGCGTCACGTCCGAGCCGCGCGCGGTGATCACCAGCGGCTTGTTGAAGTAACGGGCCAGCATGGCGGCCGCCACGCCGTCCGGATAGAAGTAGTGGGCGTCGATCAGGTCGAAGTCGAAGCCTTCGTCGATGAGACGGCCGATGGCCGGCTTGGCCGCCTGGGCCAGCAGCAGCGGCGCCACGTTCATGCCGATCTTGGGCAGCACCAAATAAGGCGGGTGTTCGACCTGCAGGCCGAAGCGCACTTCAGAGCGCGGCACCTTGGCCTGGCGTGCATACTGGCCGAAGACCGGGTTCTTCGAGGGGAACCAGGGCGCCGGCGCCACCACGCGTGCCTCGACCTGGCCGCTGGCCACCAGGTGGCGCAGCCGCGTCTGGACGAAAATGCCGTGGCCCGGCTTTTCGCTGTTCGGGAACAGCGTGGAGAACGTCAGGATCTTCATCAGGCGGTGGCTCCGGTCAGGCGGCCGTAGATGCTCTTGTAGCGGGTCACGCTGGCTTTCCAGTTACGCTCGGTTTCCACGTACTGGCGGCCGGCGTCGCGCAGCTTGGGCCACTCGGCCTGGGCGTCCACCAGGGCGCCGACCTTGTCGGCCAGCGCGCGCGGATCGTCCGCCTTGAACAGCACGCCGGTCTTGCCGTCCGCGATCAGTTCGAGGTGGCCGCCCACGTCGGACGCGGCCAGCACGCGGCCCTGGGCCATCGCTTCGAGCGGCTTGAGCGGCGTGACCAGGTCGGTCAGGCGCATCGACAGGCGCGGATACACCAGCACGTCGAGCAGGTCGTAGTACATCTGCACCTGGTCGTGCGGCACGCGGCCGGTGAACACGACCTTGTCGGCAATGCCGAGATCCTTGGCCAGCTGGCGCAGGCGTGCGTCCTCGGGGCCGCCGCCGACCAGCAGCACGCGCAGGTCCGGGCGTTCCGCGGTCAAGGCCGGCACCGCGCGCAGCAGGATGTCCAGGCCTTCGTAGGCATAGAAGGAACCGATGAAGCCGATCAGGCGCGCGTCCGCCAGGCCCAGTTTCGCCTTCAGGGCCTGGTCGGCCACGCCGCCGACGGCGAACTTGTCGATGTCGACGGCATTCGGGATCACCGTGATCTTGTCGGCCGGGATGCCGCGCGCGACGATGTCGCGGCGCAGGCCTTCGCAAATCGTGGTCACGGCATCGGCGCGCTTCAAGGCGTAGCTCTCCAGTGCCCGGGTCAGGCGGTAGCGCAGGCCGTTCTCGGTCGCGGTGCCATGGTCGACCGCGGCATCCTCCCAGAAGGCGCGCACTTCATACACCACCGGGATGCCGAATTTCTTGCCGGCGCGAAGCGCGGCGATCGCATTCAGCGACGGCGAGTGGGCATGCAGCACGTCCGGGCGGACGATCGGGATGATTTCCGCGAGGCGGCGCTCCAGGCCATCGATCACCTGTTTCTGGTTCAGTACCGGCAGCTTTCCAAGGAAGCCGTCGACGACCGGCGTGCGATAGAAATGCAGGCCTTCCACCGTTTCTTCCAGCGCGCTGCCGGAGTTCTGCTTGGATCCGGTGACGTGGAAGGTTTCCCAGCCCATCGCGCGCTGCTCGCGCAGGATCGAACGGGTACGGAAGGTATAGCCGCTATGCAGCGGAATCGAGTGATCCAGGACGTGGAGGACACGCATTGTTGTTCCTTTGATTTACTTGCGGGTGCTGGCGAAGCCGCAGGTATCGATGACGACCTTGCCTTCAAACAGTTCCTGTTTCAGCGCCAGGAAAGGCTTGTGGTTGACCAGCATGACAACGATCTGCGAGCGCGCCAGCGCATCCTGCGGCGTGCGCAGTTCGCCCTTGTCCAGGCTGGCCGGCAGCGCCGAGATGTTCGGCTCGACCACGATGACGCGGCAGTTGTGCGCCGAGGTGATGGCCGACACGATGTCGAGTGCCGGGCTTTCGCGCAGGTCGTCGATGTCCGGCTTGAACGCCAGGCCGAAGCAGGCGATCGTCACGTCGGATTCCTGGCGGCCCGGATGGGCGGCGAGGAAGCGTTCGATTTCCTGCTTGACGTTCTCCAGCACCCAGTGCGGCTTGTGGTCGTTGACCTCGCGGGCCGACTTGATCAGCTTTGCCTCTTCCGGCGCGCTGTGCACGATGAACCATGGGTCCACGGCGATGCAGTGACCGCCCACGCCCGGGCCCGGACGCAGCACGTTGACGCGCGGGTGGCGGTTGGCCAGCGCGATCAGTTCCCACACGTCGATGCCCAGCTTGCCGCAGATGATCGACAGCTCGTTCGCGAACGCGATGTTCACGTCGCGGAAGGAGTTTTCGGTCAGCTTGCACATCTCCGCGGTGCGCGAATTGGTTTCGATGCATTCGCCCTGCACGAAGGTCTGGTACAGCTCGATGGCGCGGGTCGAGCACTCCTTGGTGATGCCGCCGATGATGCGGTCGTTCGAGACCAGCTCGTGGATGACCCTGCCCGGCAGCACGCGCTCGGGGCAGTAGGCGATGTTGATGTCGGCGTCGTCGTTCGGGCCCTGTGGAATCTTCAGGTCGGGGCGCTCCTCGGCCAGCCAGCCGGCCAGCTTCTCGGTCGTGCCGACCGGCGAGGTCGATTCGAGGATGACCAGGTCGCCTTTTTTCAGCACCGGCGCGATCGAACGCGCCGCCGCTTCGACATAGGTGATGTCCGGCTCGTGATTGTCGTGGAACGGGGTCGGCACGGCGATCAGGAAGGCATCGGCAGGCTGCACGGTGGTCGTGGCCCGGAGGTAGCCCTGGTTCACCGCGGCGCTGACGATCATGTCCAGGTCGGGTTCGACGATATGGGTGTGGCCGCCGTTGATGGTGTCGACCGCGTGCTGGTTGATGTCAACGCCAATGACGTTCTTCTTGCGAGAAGCAAACATTGCAGCCGTTGGGAGACCAATGTATCCCAAGCCGATCATTGCAATAGTATCAAACGAGCTGCTCATGATTTTCCCTCAAAAAGTTTACGATTTGCAAAGCGGACGTGCCGTCGCCATAGGGATTGGCGGCGTTGCTCATCCGGGAGTATTCGGCGGCATCGGTCAGCAGGGTGCGGGTGCCGTCGACGATCGAACGGACCGAGGTGCCGACCAGGCGCACGGTGCCCGCGGCCACGGCCTCGGGGCGCTCGGTCGTGTCGCGCATGACCAGCACCGGCTTGCCCAAGGACGGCGCTTCTTCCTGGATGCCGCCGGAATCGGTCAGCAGGATCGAGGCACGGTTCATCAGGTAGACGAAAGGCAGGTAACCCACCGGATCGATCAGGTGGATGTTGGGATTGCCCTTCAGGATGCGTTGTACCGGTTCCTGCACATTCGGATTCAGGTGCACCGGATATAGCACCTCGACATTGTCGAGCTGGCTGATGTCGTTCAGTGCGTGGCAGATGTTCTCGAAGCCGGTGCCGAAGTTCTCGCGGCGGTGGCCGGTCACCAGCACCAGTTTCTTCTTGCTGTCGAGGAAACTGAACTGCGACTCCATCTCGCGCCGCAGCGTTTGGTCAGTCTCCAGGCGCCGCACCACATCCAGCAGGGCATCCACGACGGTATTCCCGGTCACGCAGATATTTTTCGCAGGAACGCCTTCGTTGAGCAGGTTCTGTTTCGCATGCTCCGTCGGCGCGAAATGCACTTTGGCGATCGCCCCGGTCAGCTTGCGGTTGATCTCTTCCGGCCATGGGGAATAAATATTCCCGGTGCGCAGGCCGGCTTCGACATGGCCGACCGCAATCCGTTCGTAATACGCCGCCAGGCTGGTGGCCATGGTCGTGGTGGTGTCGCCATGCACGAGCACGTAGTCCGGGCGCCAGTCCCGCAGCACCGTGCGCATCCCGGCCAGCACTTTGGCCGTGATGTCGGACAAGTCCTGGCCGGGCGTCATGATATCGAGATCGAAATCGGGCTTGATCGAAAACAGCTCGAGTACCTGGTCCAGCATGGACCTGTGCTGAGCTGTGACACAGACTTTGACTTCGAAATCGGCAGCGGCGGCAAGTTCGCGCACCACCGACACCATTTTGATCGCCTCGGGCCGGGTGCCGAAGACGGTAAGTATCTTGAGGGTCATCTGCTCTTACTTCTTACTATATGTGTGCGTTCCGGATGGTGCAGGTGTCTGAGCCACAGTTCAACTGCTGAAAAATGTTGCGTTTCGTGCATTTGTGTCAAGTTACTGCAACATTGTCCCTTACAAATATGCAATTTGTCAAAAGCACCACTCCATTTCCGTGCGGAAACAATATTGGCGTAGCCTACACTATTTTTGACTCGGCGAGCGCACTGTTGAGCTGAGGATTTCCAGGCGGGCTCCGGGGTTTATTGCATGTCAACACTATAAGGTTTTTGCAGGGTTCGCAGGCATATTTCGTTTCCATTAATGCCACGTTGTGGCGTCTTTGCACCTGCTTCGGCGCGAAGATGCCGACCGTCCTACAGAGGACCGTACTCGAGCGTGCATGAAAAAACCGGGGCGCACCCCGGTTTCTCATCCTGCACAGTCTTGCTTCGCTTACTTTGTCTCAGCAATCCAGCGATCCACTTTGGTCTCCAGCACCGCCAGCGGCAGCGTGCCTTCCCCCAGCACGATCTCGTGGAACTTCGGCAGGCTGAACTTGCTGCCCAGCGCCGTTTCCGCCCGCTTGCGCAGCTCCATGATCTTCAGCGAACCGATCTTGTAGCCCAGCGCCTGTCCCGGCCACACCATGTAGCGCTCGATCTGTGCCCGTGCCTCGGCTTCCGAGTAGCCCAGCGTATCCTGGAAATAGGTGATGGCCTGCTCGCGGCTCCAGCCCTTCGCGTGCAGCCCGGTATCCACCACCAGGCGCGCCGCGCGCAGCATCTCGTCGTTCAGGTGGCCGAAGTAATCTTCCGGCTTCTCGAACAGCCCCATCTCCTTGCCCAGGGTCTCGGCGTACAGCGCCCAACCCTCGGTGAAGGCATTGTTGCCGCCGAACTTGCGGAAGTTCGGCAGGCCCAGTTCCTGCACCAGCGCAATGTGGAAGTGGTGCCCCGGCTGGCCTTCATGCAGGTAGAGTGTCACCATGCCGGTGCTGCCGTACTGCTTCGGATCGTTCACCACCGACCAGAACACGCCCGGGCGCGAGCCGTCCGCGGCCGGCGGGGTGTAGTGGTCCGAGGCGGTGGCGCGCGACAGTTCCGGCTCCAGGCGCAGGTCGAGCGGCGCCTTCGGCATCAAGGTGAACAGGGCCGGCAGCTTGGCGCGCACCTTCGCGTCCAGCTCGCGGTAGACGTCGATCACCTGCTGGTCCGAGGTGAAGGGCTTGAACTTCGGCTGCTCCGACACCCAGCGCGGCAGGCCGGCGGCCGGGCCGGTGTAGCCCATCTTCGGGCCGGTCAAGGCGTACTCGCCCTGGATGCGCGCCACTTCCTTCAGGCCGATTTCGTGGATCTGTTCCGGGGTAAGGCTTGTCGTGGTCATCGCCGCCACGCGTGCGGCGTACCAGGCGGCGCCGTTCGGCAGGGCGTTCCAGCCGGCGCTGGTGCGCGTCTTCGGCAGGTAATCCTTCTCCAGGTAGGTCGCCAGGCGCTTGAGCGCCGGATTGAGTTTGTTCCCGATCGTCTTGCGATAGGCCTGCCTCAGGCTGCGCTTTTCGCTCGCCGTGAACTTGGCCGGCATGTTCTTGATCGGCGTGTAGAAGATGCTGTCTTCAAGCTTGCTCGCCACCAGTTGCTTGAACTGGGGCAGGGCGGACTGCATCGGCTCGCGCGGCTGCACCACGCCGCGCTTGACCCCTTCGCGCATGTTGGTGATCGACTGGTCGATGTGCGGCACCAGCTGGGCCAGGCGGCTCAGGTAGGCGCGGTAGTCGCGTACGGTATTCAGCGGCTGGGCGCCCTGGCCGCTGGCGTAGTTCGCCAGGATCACCGGCATGCTGATCATCTGGTCGATCGGGATCAGGTGTTCCGGGAAGGGAGCCAGGCGCAGCGCGCTCTCCAGCTCGAACTTGAGGATGTCGTGGCTGGTCTGGTCGCGGCTGCCGAGGCGCTCGCGCGGGATGCCGGACAGGCGCTTGAGGTAGCTGCGGTACAGCGCGAACTGCTGCTCGCGCAGCTTCGGCGAGATCGACAGGCCCAGCTTGTCGTTGAAGCGGCTGTCGCCGTTCTCGGTGGCCCACACCGGCTCGAAGCGGGCCAGCGACTCGTAGTATTCGTCGGCCAGCGCATTGATCTGGCGGCTCTCCGGGGTGGCGGCCGCGGAGGCGGGCTTGGCCGCGTCCGCCTGGGCGGCGCCGGCGGGCCCGCAGGCGAGCAGCGCGGCCGCGGCCAAGGCTGCCAGCTTGAAGCATGCTTTCATGGCGTTTCCTTGTCAATCAGTAGCTGGCCAGCGGCGTCAATGCGCCGTTCTTGAAGGTGTAGACCGTGACGGCCGTCTTCTTCAGGTTGCCCTTCGGGTCATAGCCGTAGGTGCCGACCACGCCCTGGTAGCTGATGCTGTGCATGGCCGCGCCGACCTTGGCGGCATCGACCGAGTTGGCCGACTTCATGGCCTGGGCGATGAACTTGGTCTGGTCATAGAACGAGGGCGCATACACGTCCGGGTCACGCTTGAAGCGCGCCTTGTAGGCGTTGATGAAGGCCGGGCCGCCCGGCTGCTTGGCGACGATGGCGCCGGCCTGGGCGCAGCGCACGTTCTCGCCGACCGCCGGGCCGCCGAGTTTCGCCATCTCGGGGCTGCACAGGGTGTCGCCGCCGAGCAGCGGCACGTTCAGGCCGAGCGCCTTCATCTGGCGCGCCATCGGGGCGGCCTGCGGGGCGTAGCCGCCGAAGAAGACCGCGTCCACGCGCTTGGCTTTCAGGGCGGTGAGGATGGCGGCAAAATCGGTCGCCTTGTCGGTGGTGTACTCGTGGCCGGCGACCTTGATGCCGTTGGCCTGCGCCTGGCGCTTGAATTCCATGGCGATGCCCTGGCCGAAGGCGGTGCGGTCGTCGATGACGCCGACGTTCTTCACCTTCAGTTCCTTGGCTGCATAGGCCGCCACCGAGCCGCCCACCTGGGTGTCGCTGGCGACGATGCGGAACACGGTCGGGTAGCCGCTTGCCGTGATCTTGGGATTGGTGCCGACGGTCGACATCAGGATGCCGTTGTCGTTGTAGACGCGCGAAGCGGGAATCGCCACGCCCGAGTTGTATGGGCCGAGCACGAATTTCACCTTGGCGTCGGCGAACTTCTGCGCCACGTTGACGCCCTGTTTCGGGTCGCCCTGGTCGTCTTCGGACTGCAGCTCGAAGCGCAGCGTATTGCCCCCGACCTGGATCTTCTGTGCGTTCAGTTCCTCGATGGCGAGGCGTACGCCGTTCTCGTTGTCCTTGCCGGCGAAGGCATTCGCGCCCGACAGCGGGCCGCTCACGCCGATTCTAACGACCTGTTCGGCGGCGTTGGCAGTATTGACGTCGATGGCGAGCAGCGCGGCCAGCGCGAGCGGCGCCATGTGCAGTTTGGATGGCATTCCCTGGGTCTCCGTTGTGTTCGAACGGACGCCATCATGACACGAAACCTGCTGCTGGTTAAGCAGCGCTGATCCAGGTTGGATCCAGAAGTCAGGCAGCCAGCCCGTGCGAGATCAGCTCCAGCGGCAGCGCGGTGGTGCACTTGATCTGCTCCATCGAGAAGGCCGAGGACACGCCGGTCAGGCGCGCCGTCTTGATCAGCTTCTTGTAGAAGCGGTCATAGCCCGCGATGTCGGTGGTGACGACCTTGAGCAGGTAGTCGACGTCGCCGCTCATGCGGTGGAACTCGAGCACTTCCGGCAGCGCGATCACGGCCGCGGCGAAGCGCGCCAGCCATTTTTCGTCATGTTCGGTGGTGCGCACGCTGACGAACACCGTGACCGGCAGGCCGACCTTCTCGCGGTTGACGATGCTGACCCGGCTTTCGATATACCCCTCTTCCTCGAGGCGCTTGACGCGCTTCCAGCATGGCGTGCTGGAAAGGCCGACCTTTTCGCTGAGGCCGGAAATGGAGAGGGTGGCATCCGCCTGCAATGCGGCGAGAATAGCGCAATCAAACTTGTCGAGAGAGTTCATTTTCCCTGTATCGATATATTGAGAACGTATATGCCAGTTCCGCGCCAAAAAGCGGATAAATTAGTATATGTTCACCAGCACGACTTTGTAACATATTCACTAACGATAACACGATCCGCAGCAACTAATTACTTTTTTGTAATTGTGATGATGAACAACGAAGTCTACCTCGACGCCAACGCCACATCGCCGGTCCTCCCGGCCGCCATCGAGGCGGCGCTAGCATGCATGCAAGCCAGCTTCGGGAACCCGAGCAGCAGCCACGCCTGCGGCCTGCGCGCCAAGGCCCTGCTGGATGCCACGCGCGCCGCGGCACGCCGCGTGCTGGGCGCCCCCAAGGGGAGGCTCATGTTCACCAGCGGAGCGACCGAAGGCATCCAGGCCGCCGTGCTGTCAGCACTGTGCGCGGTACGCGAGCGGCGCGCGCGGGGTGAGGCCTGCGGCGACCTGCTGCTCTACGGCGCCACCGAGCACAAGGCCGTGCCGGAGAGCCTGGCGCACTGGAACCGCCTGCTCGGCGTCGGGCTGGAACTGCGCGCGCTGCCAGTCGACGGCGACGGGCGCCACCGCCTGGATGTGCTGCGCGAGCTGGCGCCGCGCGCCGCTTTTGTCTGCACCATGGCGGCCAACAACGAAACCGGCGTCGTGTCCGACCTGGACGGCATCGCGCGCGTGCTCCTCGACACCCGCAGCCCGGCCCTGTGGATGGTCGACTGCGTGCAGGCGCTCGGCAAGCTTCCGCTGGCGCTCGACGCCACCCGCATCGACTACGCGCCCTTCTCGGGCCACAAACTGTATGCGCCGAAGGGCATCGGCCTGCTGTACGTGCGCGAAGGTGCGCCCTACACGCCGCTGATGTGCGGCGGCGGCCAGGAAGCCGGACAGCGCTCCGGCACCGAGAACATGGCCGGCATCGCCGCCCTTGGCGCGGTGCTCGGCGCGCTGGAGGAGGGCGGTACCTTCCGCACCTGCGCGCAGCTGCGCAGCTACCGCGACCGCCTGGCCGGGAGCCTGCGCGAAGCCTTCCCGGGCCTGGTGTTCAACGCCCCGCTCGAGCATGCCCTGCCGACCACGCTGAATTTCTCGGTGCCGGGCATGAGCAGCAAGGAGCTGCTCGACCTGTTCGACGCCGCGGGCGTGCGCGTCAGCGCGGGTTCGGCCTGTTCGGCCGCCAAGGCGGCGCCGAGCTATGTGCTGGACGCGATGGGCGTGCATCCAGAGCGCAGCGCCTCCGCCGTGCGCCTGTCCTTCGGCCCGCTGGTGGACGACGGCTTCATCGAGGCCGCCTGTGCCAGGATCGAACATTGTGGCCGCGCACTGGCGCAGGCCAGGCCCGCAGCACCCCTGCAGCAGCTCGAGTCGGGCGGTGCCAGCGGCTGGCTGCTGTTCGACGACGACGGCCGCCACTGCATCGCGATCGATCCGCCGGAAGCGCAGGCAGCCCGTCTCGCCGCCGACCTGCGCGCACGCGATTGCCGCCTGCTGGCCTGTTTCGACACCAGCCATGGCGCCGGCGGAGCCGATGCCCTGTGCGATCTCCTTGGGCTGAGCCCGGGCTGGCCGGGCGGCGCCCAGCAGGTGCAGTTCGCCGGCAGCACGCTCGATGCCATCGCGCTCGGCCGGGACGTGCTGGCGAAAGCCGGCGATGGCTACCTGCTGGGACGCCCGGAGAATGGCGTGCTGGCGGCGGAGGCGGTGCATTTCGTGTTCGGCATGGCGCCCGAGGACGCCGGCCTCGACGCGGCCCTGTGTTGCCACCGGATCGGCGAACCGGCGGTGTCCCGTCCCGGCGCCGACGCGCTGCCAGACGAGGGCATCGACCTCGACCCGACGACGGCCGCCGCCTACCTGGCGGCCCACCCCGACGCCCTGCTGGTCGACGTGCGCGAGCTGCCGGAACATGCGGCGGCCTGCGCCCAGCTGCGCGGACGCAAGGCGCAGCACGTGCCGCTGTCGCAGCTGGCCGGCCAGGCCGCGCACTGGCTGCGCGAACCGCGTCCGCTGGTGTTCCTGTGCCGCAGCGGCAACCGCAGCGCCCGGGCCGCACGCCTGCTGCGCCGCCTCGGCCATGCCCAGGCCTGGCATGTCGCCGGAGGATTGGCGCTGGCCGGCTGAATCCCCGCCTGTGTACGCCACCGCACAGTGGCTACCGCTGGCTTCTTCTAGCATGGCGGTGGCCGTGCGCGCCCTGCGTTTCCCTTCCCACTGACTCGCTTCAGGCGCGCAGCGCCAGCGGTCGACAGCGCGCGCCTCTGTGTCGAGGTCCCTGTTGAAGCAAAAGAAGAACCCGAAGGCTGAATCCGGCGGCGCCCCAGTCATGACCGACGCGCGCGATGACGGCGCGCCCGGCCTGCGGGTGCAGCTTGCCGAACTCGCCGGCGCATTCGACGCCGCATGCGATGCGCTCGACCGCGCTCGCCAGCGCGGCAGCGAGCTTCCGCCCGCCGCCGGCGCCATCCTCGACAACACTCCCCTGGTCGACGCCCAGCTGCGCCAGGCGCGCAGCCAGCTGCTGCACGACCGCGGCGTGCTGCCGGTCCACGCAGGCGAAGCCCGTATCCTCGTGCTGGCGCGCGAAGCGGCAAGCCGGGACGACGGCCGCATCGAACGCGAGGGCCTGGCGAGCTTCCTCGACGCGTCCCGGCGGGAGGCGCCGCTGCAACTGGCCGAACTGCGCCTGCTCCCAGCAGCCCTGCGCCTGGCGCTGCTCGACGGCCTGCGCCAGGTGGCCGTGCGCGCCGCCCGCGCCTGCGAGGAGCGCATCCTTGCCGCCGACTGGGCCGGCAGGCTGCTCGACACGGCCGCGCACCGCTCCGGCGACCTGGTCCTGCTGGTGGCCGACATGGCGCGGCAGGTGGAGCCGATGGGCAGCAGCTTCGTGGCGGAACTGGCGCGCCGCCTGCAGGGGCAGGGCCCGGTCGTCGCGCAGGCGCTGGCCTGGATCGACGCGCGCCTGGCGGACGAAGGTTCCAGCATCGGCCAGATGGTAGCGGCCGAGCGCGACACCTTGGCGGCGGACAGCACGCGGGTGGTGAACAGCCTGGCCAGCCTGCGCCTGCTTGGCGGGATCGAATGGCGGCTGCTGGCTGAAGGCGCGAGCACCGTCGAGCCCATCCTGCGCGCCGACCCGGACGGCAGCTATCCGCGCATGGACGGTCCGACGCGCGACCTGTACCGCCTCGCCATCGAACGGCTGGCGCGCAGCAGCGGCCGTCCTGAAACCGAAGTGGCGCAAGAGGCGCTGGGCCTGGCCGGCGTGAACCGCGTGCCGAGCGAAGGAGGGCTCGACGCACGGCGACGCCATATCGGCTACTACCTCGCCGGCCCCGGCCTGCCGGCACTCGAAGCACGGCTGCAGCCGAAACCCGGCCTGGCGGCAGGTCTGGGACGGCGCCTGCGATACGCGCCGCTGGCGGCGCGTATCGCCGGGATGGGGATGTTCACGCTGCTGTTCGCGCTGGCTGTCGTCATCGCTGCGCGCCAGCAGGGCGCCGGGCTGGGGCTGCAGGCCGTCATCGGACTGCTCGCCCTCATCGGCGCGAGCGGGCTGGCGCGTTCGCTGGCCGACATGATGGCCGGCTGGCTCGCGTCGCCGTCCCCCACGCCACGCATGGATTTCGGCGACGGCATCCCGGCGGAAGCACAGGCCCTGGTGGCCGTGTCGGCGCGCCTGGTCAACAGCGCCCAGGCCGATGCGCTGTGCCGCGACCTCGAAGTGCGTTATCTCGCCAACCGCGACCCGCGCCTGCGCTTCTGCCTGCTGGCTGACCTCTACGACGCGCCGGCGGAGACCATGGCCGGCGACGAAGCGCTGGTGGGGCATGTCGCCGCCGCCATCGATGCCCTCAACCGCAAATACGCACGCGAACACGCCTTTGCCACCCTCGACGAGGACGGCCAGCCCGCAACGAAAAGGGTCCGCGTCGAGCCCTTCCTGCTCTTGCTGCGCCCGCGCACCTGGAACAGCGGCGAACACGAATGGATCGGGCGGGCGCGGCGCCGCGGCCAGCTGGCCGACCTGAATGCCTTCCTGGCGGGAACGGGGCGAGAGCGTTTCGCGACGGTAGCCGGCAATACGGCCGGGCTGGCCGAAATGCGTTACGTGATCACGCTCGATGCCGCCACCGACCTGCCGCGCGATGCGGCGCGCCGCCTGGTCGGCGCCATGGCCCATCCGCTCAACCAGCCGGCCCTGGATGCCGGCGCCACCCGCGTGGCCGAAGGCCACGCCATGCTGCGCCCGGCCACCGGCGCGGCGCTGCCGGGGCCGCAGGCCTGCCGCTACCAGCGCATGTGGCTCGAAGCCTACGGCACCTGGGCCGCAGGCCTGGCGGGGCGCGAGTGCGAAGCGCAGGGCATGTTCGGCTGGTCCGCCATCTACGAGGTCGATGCCTATGAACGGGTGCTGCGCGGCCGCCTGCCGGACGACGCGCTGCCGGCGCCGGGCATCGTGGATGAAGGCTGCCTGCATGCGGCGAACGACTGCGACGTGCGGCTTGCGGAAGCGCTGCCCGGCAGCTACGGCGAACATGCCGCGCGCCGCCACCGTGCGGTGCGGGCCGCCTGGCAGGTGGCCGGCTGGGTCAAGCCCAAGGTTCGCCTGGACAGCGGCCAGGGCAGCGGAAAGCGCAGCGGCCAGAGACAGCCCGCCGAAGCCAACCCGATGACCGCCGCGGCCCGCTGGCAGTTGTTCGATGCCCTGCGCGACAGCCTGGTGGCGCCGGCGCTGGCGGCCCTGCTGGTCCTGTGCTGGAGCCAGCTGGCGACGCCGGCGTTCTGGACCGCCGTGGTGCTGTCGGTGTTCTTCCTGCCGGCCCTGCTGGGCAGCCTGGTGGCGCTCGCCGACAAGCCGCACGACGCGCCCTGGCGCCAGCACCTCGACAGCTGGGCGCGCGGGGCGCGCGTGCCGCTGGTGCGCGCGGCGCTGGCCACCAGCTTCCTGCCGCATGCCGCCTGGTGCCAGCTCGATGCCGTGGCGCGCGCGCTCTGGCGCAGCCGGGTGTCGCGCCGGCGCCGGCTGGAATGGCGTCCGGCGGCATTGGCGCGCCCGGCCAGGGTGGTGGCCAACAACTGGCTGACCATGTGGTTCGCACCGGCGCTGGCGGTGGCGACAAGCCTGCTGCTGACCTTTGCCAACCCGTATTCCCTGTTCACGGCCGCACCGGTCCTGCTGGTATGGTTCCTGTCGCCATTGCTGGCCTGGTGGACCAGCCTGCCGCAACGCGCGCAGCCGCGCCTGCCAGCGGCGCGGCTGGTCGGCCTGCAGCGCCTGGCACGCCGCAGCTGGAGTTTTTTCGAGGATCACGCCGGTCCCGCCAACAACTGGTTGCCCCCGGAAAGCGCGCAGGAACATCCCCATCCCCTGGTGGACGCCCGTACCACGCCCGCCGGCATGTCGATCTTCCTGCTGTCCACGCTGGCGGCGCGCGATTTCGGTTTCATCGCGCCGGGCGAGCTGCTGCGGCGCCTGGATGTCTCGCTGGCCTCGATGGCCCTGCTCGAGCGCTGGAAGGGCCATTTCCTGGCCGCCTACGACAACACCACCCTGGCCCCCGTCGAGCCGGCGTTTGTGTCTACCCGTGACAGCGGCTGGCTGGCGCTCGGCATGCGCACGCTGGCCGCCGGGCTGGACGAACTGCCGGATGCGCCGATCTCCGGGCCGCGGGCACTGGACGGGATCCGTGCGGCACTGCACGTGATCGACGAGCTGGCCCAGCACCAGGCGCAGGGCGTGCGCGAACTGGTGGCCGCCGCTTGGCGCGCGCTCGACCCGCAGCGCTGCCGCGCGGCCGATACCTTGCCCGGCCTGTCCGAGTGCCTGCGTCACGTGACGGCCGCGGCCGATGCGCTGGAAGCCGGCCTGCCGGAGACGGTCGATGCCGCGCTGCGCGACTGGGCGGCACGCCTGGCCGCACAATGCCATGCGGTGCAGGACGAGCTGCTGGCGCTGGCGCCCTGGATGCGCGCCGAACAGGAGTACGTGCTTGATGCCAGCCTGACGCGTATCCCGACGCTGCGCGAGCTGGCGATCCTGGAGCTGCCGCCCGGCAGCCATCACGGCCTGGCGCGCCTGGTGCGCGAGGGACGCCAGCACGCGCAAAAGCTGCTCGCGGAGTGCGCCCGCCTGGCCGGGCAGGCGCGCAGCTTCGCCGGCATGGATTTCGCCGCGCTGCTCGACCGCGACACCGGCCTGCTGGCCGCCGGTTGCCAAGTGCGCGAAGGACGCGACGGGCGCCTGGATGCGGCCAGTTGCGACCTGCTGGCCGCGGAAAGCCGCATGGCCAGCTTCCTGGCGGTGGCGCAGGGCCAGCTCGGCCAGGGCCACTGGTGGGCGCTCGGACGTCCGCTGCGCATCGCCGGACCGGAACAACTGCTGCTGTCGCGTACCGGCAGCCTGTCGGACTACCTGGCGCCGCAGCTCCTGATGCCGACGTGGCGCGAAACCCTGCTCGACCATGCCGGCCGCGCCGCCGTGCGGGCACAGGCGGCACATGGCGCGCGCCACGACATGCCCTGGGGCTTTTCGGAGTCGAGCTGCAACGCGGTCGATGCCCAGCTGCTGTTCCAGTCCGGACGCTTCGGCATTCCCGCGGCGAGCCTGGAGCGCAGCCTCGATGCCGGCCTGGTGGCGGCGCCCTATGCGGCACTGCTGGCATTGCCGGTGGCGCCGGCCCTCGCGTTGGCCAACCTCGAGCGCATGGCGCAGGATGGCCTGGCCGGCGACTACGGCTTCTTCGATGCGGTCGACCACACCCCCGGCAGGCTGCCGCACGGCGAACGCCGCCACGTGGTGCGCGCCGTCGCCACCCGTCACCAGGGCATGGGCCTGCTCGCGCTGCTCCAAGTGCTCCACGGGGCGCCGATGCAGCGCCGCTTCAGCCTCGACCCGGAGCTGCGGGCGGCCCTGCCGCTGCTGCAGGAACCGCTGCCGGCCTGCGGCGCATTGGCCCGGGCAAGGGACGCAACGGACGACAGGGCGCATCGGCACGCCGGCCCCGCCCAGGGACGGGTCATCGACCGGGCCGACGCCGCCATGCCCGATGTGCAGCTGCTGTCGAACGGCAGCTACCACGTGATGGTGGACAGCATTGGCGCCGGCTACAGCCGCTGGGGCGAACTGCTCCTGAGCCGCTGGCAGCCGGACCCGCTCGGCGCGCGCGGCGGCCTTGCCTGCGTGCTGCGCGACGGCGCATCCGGTGAACTCTGGTCGCCCACGCTGGCGCCGCTCTACGGCGAGCCGGAACGCTACGAGGCGGTGTTCGCGGAAGGGCGCGCCAGCTTCCGCCGCGAAGAGCGCGGACTGGCGATCCTGAGCGAGGTGGTGGTGGCGCCCGAGGACGACATCGAGCTGCGCCACATCCGCATCCGCAACAAGGGAACTGCGGCACGCACGCTGGAAGTGACGAGCCAGGTAGCGCTGCTCGCGCCCGAAGGGGCTGCACCGCAACTGCGCATCGACGCACCGACCCAGGCCATGCTCTGCACCCTGGGGCCGGGCGCCCCGACCGTCCTGCACCTGATGGCGGTGCGCGGCGACGCCGGCGCGCCGGAGTACAGCGGCAGCTGCCACGACCCGGCGGGCCCTATGCCGCCACTTGACGATGGGGTACAGGCATCCCAGCCCGCGCTGGCAATCCGCCGCAGCATCACGCTGGCGCCGGAGCAGGAGGTCAGCATCGAGCTGATGCTGGGCGTCGCCCCGACGCCGGCTACCGCGCGCGAGCTGGCTGCGCGCTACGCCGGAACGCAGGCGGTGGGACAGGCCGTGGAAGCGGCATGGACGCACGGCCAGGCCTTCCTGCGTGCCGCAGGCATCAGCGAAGCCCAGGCCCAGCTCTACAACCGCCTGGCCGGCTGCCTGCTCGACCCGGTGCCCGGCCTGCGGGCGGACGCCGGCGTCATCGAACGCAACGTGCGCGGACGCGCCGCCCTGCGCCCCTATGGCGTGGACGGCAGCCGCCCGCTGCTGGTGCTGCAGCCCGGCCCGGACAGCAGCCTGGCGCGCGAGGTTTTCCAGGCGCATGGCTACTGGCGAGCACGCGGCTTCGAGGCCGACCTGCTGGTGCTGTGCGAGGGCCGCGCCGTGTTCGACCAGGTCATGGCGCTCGCACCCCGCGAAGCGGAGGACATCCACGTCCACCAGTTGGCGGACGTGCCGCAGGAAGACCGTATCCTGCTGCGCGCGGCGGCGCAGGTGCTGCTGCTCGGAGAACGCGGCAGCCTGCTCGAGCAGCTGCGCCGCGCAGCGCCGTCATTGCCGGCGCTGCCGACGCCCTTCGTGGGGCAGGAACAGCCCGCGCCCTGGACGAGCGAGGCGCGCTTGCCGGATGACGAGGCGCTTCGCCATGACAAGGACTTTGGCGGCTTCTCGCAGGACGGGCGCGAGGCCGTGATCCGGAGCAGCCAGGCGCTGCCGGCGCCATGGGAAAACGTACTCGCCAACGGCATGTTCGGCGCCGTGCTGCCGGAGTCAAGCCCAGGCCACACCTGGTGCGGCCGGCGCACCCTGGCCTTGAGCGCGCCCCAGGGCGAAGCCTTCTACCTGCGCGACGAGGACAGCGGCGCCGCATGGTCGCCGACGCCCTGGCCGATGCCGTCGGGCGAGCCCTATCGGACGCGCCACGGCTTTGGCTACACCCTGTTCGAGCACGTGGCGCACGGCATCGGCTCCGAACTGCGCTGCTTCGTGGCGCCCGGTGCGCCGCTCAAGTACGCAGTGCTCAAGCTGCACAACACCTCCAGTGCGCCGCGCCGCCTGTCCGTCACCGGCTACGTGCAGTGGTGGATGGACGATATAAGAGCGACGCCCGGCCTGCAGGTCGTGACCAGCGCCGACGTGGCCAGCGGCGCACTGGTGGCGCGCAACGCGTTTGGAAACTGCCTCGGCGACGGTTTCAACGACAAGGTCGGCTTCTTCCACCTCGATGCGCCCCAGGTAGCCGCTACCGGCGACCGCCGCGAATTCGTCGGCCGCCACCGCAGCCTGGCGCGGCCGGCGGCGCTGGAGCGCAATGGCCTGGCCGGCACGCTGGGGGCCGCCCTCGATCCTTGCGCAGCCTTGCAGACGCGGGTGGAGCTGGCGCCCGGCGCCGGCATCGAGCTCGTGTTCCTGCTCGGCGTCGCCGGGCCGGACCAGCTGGCGGCGAGCCGGGCCGCGCAGCAGTACGGCGGCGCCAAGGCGGCGGCGCTGGCGCTGCGCCAGGTGCATGCCTTCTGGGACGAGCTGCTCGGCAGCCTGCGCGTGTCCACGCCGGATGCCGCCTTCGACCTGTTCGCCAACGGCTGGCTGTCCTACGGCGCGGTGGCCTGCGCCATGGGCGGCACTCCGGCCCAGCAGCTGCAGGGGGCGATGGCGGCGGTGCACGGCAGCCCGGCGGTCCTGCGCGATGCGCTGCTGCGCGCTGCGCGCGCGGACATCGGCGCGGCGGGCGCGATGGTGGAAGACTTCCTGTGGCTGCCCTATGCGCTGCACCGCTACGCCAGCGTGACCGGAGATTACGGCATCCTGCGCGAGCCGGCCGGCGGCGACCCATCCAGCGGCACGCGCCTGGCGCGCGACGACCTGTACCAGTACTGCGTGCACGGCCTGCGCGGCTGCCTGCGCTTCGGGCTGCACGGCATGCCGCTGCAGGATGCGCGCATGCACGAGGACGAAGAAGAACTGGATGCCAGGGGCGAGAGCGTGCGGCTGGCCTTCCTGCTCGCCGGCGTGCTGCAACGTTTCGCCGAAGTGGCCGACCGTCGCGCCGATTTCGGCTTTGCCACCACCTGCCGCGGCGCCGCGCTGGCGCTCAAGGCGCAGGCCGAGGAATACGGCTGGAACGGCACCGCCTATGGCGAAGGCGACGCCGCCACCCAGGCCTGGGCCGCCATGGCGGGCGCCGCGCCCGGCCGCGTCCAGGCGGTGCTCGCCGCACTGGATACGTCCGAGACGGACGACCTGCGCACGGCCGCCTGGGCGGCGCTGGCCCTGGCCGGACAGGGCGCCGGCACGCCGGCCTGGGAGCTGGCCCGTCGCCTGAACCCGCTTGCGGAGGATAGCGGCACACGCGTGCGCCCGGCCTGCGCACCTTACTTCATGATGGATGCCGTAGGAGCCGGGCCGGCCGCCGGCTGGATGCAGATGCTGCTGACCGACGGGCTGCTCGGCCTGCAGCGCACCGTCGACCGCCTGGTGCTGGCGCCGCAGCTGCCGGCGGGCTGGGACAGCATCGGCTTCCGCTACCGCAACGGGCGGACCGGTTATCATGTGACGGTTTTGCCGGCCGCGTCGGGCGAACTCCTGGTGCTGGACGGCACGCCGCAGGGGGGAAAGACGATCGAACTCGTCGACGACGGGCGCGAGCACAAGGTGGAACTGTATGTGGAACGCAGGCCGGAAGACGCGTTCGCCGGCCATCACGACAATGAGTCAGGAACAAGGACATGAACAAACGATTGACCACATGGACCGGCGCCGCCTGCGCCGCCCTGCTGTGCTGCGCCGCGCCGGCAAGCGCGGTGGACTGGAGCGACAACGCCGTCAGCTACCGCTACGGCACCCGCTTCGCCGAGCCCTTCAACCCGGAGCACATCAAGAAGCACATCGTGGCGTTCACCCACGCCAGCGGCTACAAATACGGCAGCAACTACCTCAACCTGGATGTGCTCAAGTCCGACAGCACCGACCCGCGTTCGCTGGGGAGCAGCAGCGGCGCGACGGAGGCCTACCTGCTGTACCGCCACACGCTCGACATCGGCGCGCTGCGCGGCCAGGAAATCCGCTTCGGCAAGGTCAAGGGCGTGGGCCTGACGCTCGGCTTCGACGTCAACCACAAGGAGGACGTCGGTTACAACTCGCGCAAGCGCATGCTGGTGGCCGGCCCCACCCTGATGTGGGACGTGCCGGGCTTCCTGAACACCAGCATCCTGTGGCTGCGCGAATCGAACGCGCCGAGCGGCGCCTTCCCGCCGATCTCGAACGTGCGCGGGCGCTATACCTACGAGACGCACCCGATGTTCGGCGCCAGCTGGGGCATTCCGGTGAACGAACACTGGTCCTTCGAAGGCTTTTTGAACTTCATCGCCGAGAAGGGGCTGGACGAGACCGGCAACCCGACCAGCGCCGAGACCAACCTCGACATGGCGCTGATGGTTGACATCGGCCCGCGCCTGGGCTACGCGAAGAAGAAGATCCGGGTCGGCGTCGGTTACCAGTTCTGGAACAACAAGTTCGGCAATTCGCGCCGGACGACGGGCGGGGCGGGGCAGCGGGCGAGTACCCCGATGGTGCGGGCGGATTTTCATTTCTAGGGCTTTTGCCCAAGCCTTTCAAGGAGTCCGCAAAGCACTTGAATTTGCTCAAAAATTGTAGATAAATTTACAATTTTTGAGTCAAATTGGCGCAAGGTGTTTTCCCATGCAATTGCAAAAATTGCATCATGAAAACCATCACCTTGCCCCCCACTATTGGTGCGCTGTTGCTGGCCCTGTGCTGCAACAGCGCTGCCGCGGCTCCGGCCGAGCACAAGGAATTCGAAGCCACCCTGCACGCGCCCTTCCAGGGCACGGCGGCGGCCGACCGGGCGGATGCGCGCCGAGCCTTCAGCCTGAACTTCAGCTATCCCGGCCTGGAACAGCCGGGAACCGTCTACTGGAAGCTGGAGCTGGTCAACGCGGAAGGACGCGTCGTCCGGCTCTGGCGTGGCGACAGTCCCATCGCCGGTGAGTCCGCTTCCGTCCGGGTCGCCTGGGACGGCCGGCTCAAGGGCACGCCCGCGCCTGCCGGCCTGTACCGCGTGCGCATGCGCGCCGTCCTGCGCGGCGTCTCACACGATGAACATCACGACCCCGTCGAGCAGGACTGGCAGATCGCGGTCGGCGCCCCGGCAGGGCAGCGCATGCCGCGCTTTGCCCCGCTGCCGGGCGTACGAGATGCCGCAGCTGCCGGCACGGCGATGGCCCCCGCCACGGCCTCGCTGCCTTACACGGTCTACCTGGGCAACCTGCACAGCCAGAGCAACCACAGCGACGGCGGCGGCGCGCTCGACGCATGCAAGGGCGCGCAGGATCCGCTCAAGGCGCCCTACGGACCCGAAGCGGCCTTCGCCTATGCCCGCGGCCACGGCCTCGACATCCTGGCCGTCTCGGAGCACAACCACATGTATGACGGCTCGGACGGCACCAATCCCAACGCCGACCCGGCCAAGGCGAAGGAACTGTACAAGGCCGGCCTGACCAGCGCCGCTGCCTTCAATGCCACCAAGCCGGGCTTCCTCGCGCTGTACGGCATGGAGTGGGGCGTCATCAACAACGGCGGCCACATCAACATCTTCAACAGCGACGAGCTGCTGGGCTGGGAGACCAACGCCCTGGGCGAACTCCTGGCCGATACGCCGACCCCGCGCAGCGACTACGGCGCCCTGTACGCCCTGATGCGCCAGCGCGGCTGGGTGGGGCAGTTCAACCATCCCGCGCACAGCGGGCAGTTCAAGGTGAACGGCGTGCCGCTCGCGTACACGCCGGATGGCGACGAGGCGATGGTGCTGTGCGAGGTGATGAACAGCACCGCTTTCTCGACCAACGACACCGAAACCGAAACGCGTCGCAGCAATTTTGAACAAGCCTGCAACCGGCTGCTGGAAGCCGGCTACCACCTGGCCTTCAGCACCAACCAGGACAACCACTGCGCCAACTGGGGCGCGTCCTACACCAACCGCACCGGCGTCCTGCTGCCCAACGGGACGGCCCTGACGCGCGACAGTTTTGTGGCGGCGCTCAAGGCGCGGCGCGTGTTCGCCACCATGGACAAGGGATCGCAGCTGATCCTCACCGCGAACGGCAAGCTGATGGGCGAGCGCTTCACCAACCGCGGGCCGCTCACCCTTCGCGCCAACTTTGCATCCAGCGCAGGCAAGAAGGTGGCGGCGGTGTCGATCTTGGCAGGGGTGCCGGGGCGGAACGGCACCGTCACCGAGGTCTCGAACCTGGCCACGAGCACCTTCACGCCGGCATCGGGCAAGCACTTCTACTATGCGAGGGTGACGCAGGAGGACGGCAACGTACTGTGGTCGGCGCCGGTGTGGGTGACGCAAGAATAACCGTGGATCGTAGGGTGGGCGGGTTTCCCGCCCACGCGTTCAGCCAGCGGTAGCACGGACGCGATGCGGCCTTCTTCCGCTAACTATCACCGCGTGGGCGGGGGGGACCCGCCCACCCTACTGAAATCCGAGGGATTCGCCTGCTCCCAACAAGGTCGCCACGCCGAGCACCGCGAAGATCAGCGCCGCCAGCCCGTGCACGAGCTTGAGCGGCACGCGGTTCGCGATCCGTTCGCCGAAGACCACCGCCGGCACGTTCGCCAGCATCATGCCGAAGGTGGTGCCGGCGACGATCGCCGCCATCGATTCGTAGCGCGCCGCCAGGGCGACGGTGGCGACTTGCGTCTTGTCGCCCATCTCGGCGATGAAGAAGGCGAGCAGGGTGGTCACGAAAACGCCGAAGCGCGCCAGCGGCACATCGTCCGCATCGACTTTGTCGGGAACCATGATCCATGCCGCCATGGCGAGGAAGGACAGGCCCAGCACCCAGCGCATTACCTCGGGCCCCAGCAGCTCGCCCACCAGGGCGCCGACGGCGGCGGCGAAGGCATGGTTGAAGAGCGTCGCCACGAAGATGCCGAGCACGATCGGCAGGGGGCGGCGAAAGCGCGCGGCGAGGAGGAAGGCCAGCAGCTGGGTCTTGTCGCCGATCTCGGCAAGTCCCACGATGCCGGTCGATACGAGAAAGGCGTCCATGAAGCGGCGGGTACGAAAGTCTCGATCATAGCAGAGCCGTCTGTGCATACAGCGCGCGCCAGCCCCATGCGGGTGCTTTCCGGCCACGAATGAAGATGCTATTCTGCCCGCTTCCTTCCACGCGAGAGACCATGAAGACAAGCACCCTGCTGCGCGCCACGGCCTGCGCCTTCCTTTGCCAGTGGAGCGCCTACGCGTTCGCACTCGACCCCCTCAGCTACGCCAAATACGACCAGGTCAAGACCACGGCCCTGCACCTGGACCTGAAAGCCGACTTCACGCGCAAGACCCTGGCCGGCTACGCCGACCTGACCCTGAACTGGATCGACAAGTCGGCCGCCACGCTGGACCTCGACACCCGCGAGCTGAACATCTCCAAGATCGAGGCGCAGGACGCGAAAGGCGCCTGGAAGCCTGTCAAGTACATCCTCGGCAAGCTGGATACCGAAAAAGGCCAGGCCCTGCAGATCGCGCTGCCCGGCCAGCCGGCCAAGGTCCGCATCCACTACCAGACCGCGCCCACCGCGCCGGCGCTGCAGTGGCTCACGCCCAAGCAGACCATGTCGGGCAAGTACCCCTTCATGTTCAGCCAGTCGCAGCCGATCGCCGCGCGCTCCTTCGTGCCGATCCAGGACACCCCGGCGGTGCGCTTCACCTATACCGCACGGATCCAGGCCCCGGAGGGCATGCGCGTCGTGATGAGCGCCGATAACGACCCCAAGGCCACCGGCAAGGGCGGCTGGAAGTTCACCATGCCGCAGCCGGTGCCGTCCTACCTGATCGCGATCGGCATCGGCGAGCTGGAAGCGCGCACCCTGGGCCCGCGCACCGGCGTCTACGCCGAGCCGATGCGCATCAAGGCCGCCGAATACGAGCTGGCCGACACCGAGAAGATGGTGGCCGCGGCCGAATCGCTGTACGGCCCGTATCGCTGGGGACGCTACGACATGCTGGTGCTGCCGCCGTCCTTCCCGATCGGCGGCATGGAAAACCCGCGCCTGACCTTCCTGACCCCGACCATGATCGCGGGCGACCGCAGCCTGGTCGACCTGGTCTCGCACGAGCTGGCCCACAGCTGGTCGGGCAACCTGGTAACCAACGCCTCGTGGAAGCACTGGTGGCTCAACGAAGGCTTCACCACCTACGTCACCACCCGCATCCTCGAGAAGATGTACGGCGAGGAGGTGGCGACCATGAACCTGCAGCTCGAGCAGGAAGAAGCGCTCGACTCGTTGAATAGCATCCCGAAAGAGAAGCAGGCGCTCGTCACCCGCCATCCGGACACCAGTTCCGAGCACTACACCGACGAAGGCTTGGCCTATCCGAAGGGCGCCTGGTTCCTGCGCACCCTGGAGCAGCGCGCCGGCCGCGCCGCTTTCGATGCCTTCCTGCGCGGCTGGTTCGACCAGCACGCCTTCCAGAGCGTGACCACCGACCAGTTCGTCGCTTTCCTGCGTGCGAACCTGCTGGCGAAGAACCCGAAGATCATGAGCGACGCCGAGCTGGATGAGTGGCTGTACGGTCCGGGCATCCCGGCCACCGCACAGAAGGCGGTCTCGGCTCGCCTGGCCAAGCTGAACGACACCACCGCCCGCTGGCTCAAGGGCGACATCAAGACCGCGCAGCTGCCTGCCAAGGAGTGGAATGCCGCCGAGTGGATGAAGTTCCTGAACGACATCGACAACAAGGCCAACGCCGCCAAGCTGGAAGAACTGGACAAGGCCTTCGGCCTGGCCAAGACCGGCAACAACGAAGTGGCCTTCCGCTTCTACCGCGCCTCGGTGCACGCCGGCTATCGCGGCATCCGCCCGGATCTGGAAGCCTTCCTGATGAGTGTGGGCCGCCAGAAGTTCGTGGTGCCGCTGTACGGCGCCCTGCGCGCCAACGCCGAAGACCGGGCCTGGGCCGAGCGTGTGTATAAAGCTGCGCGCGAGCGTTACCACCCGGAGACGCAGGGCAGCGTCGACAAGCAGATGACCAAATAACAGATAGGGGATGAACAGAGTGTTTGCCATGAATCGCATCGCAGCCGCGGCCCTGATCGCGCTGACCGCTTCCGCCACCGGCGCCGTGTTTGCCCAGGACGCAGCGCCTTCCAGCGCCGCCGTGGCGCCTGCCTACGACCTGCGCGCCGACGTCGAGCGCGTCATGAAGGAATTCGACGTGCCGGGCATCGCCATTGCCGTGGTCAAGGACGGCAAGGTTCTGGCCTCCGAAGGCTTCGGCGTGCGCAAGCGCGGCGAGCCGGCCAAGGTCGACGGCAAGACCATCTTCGAGATCGCCTCGAATTCCAAGGCCTTTACTGCTGCCGCGCTGGCCATGCTGGTCGACCAGGGCAAGCTGGGCTGGGATGACCCGGTGATCAAGCACCTGCCGGACTTCCGCATGTACGACGCCTACGTCACCGCCGAGATGACCATCCGCGACCTGCTGGTGCACCGCAGCGGCCTGGGCCTGGGCGCGGGTGACCTGATGTGGTGGCCGACCACCACCTTCACCACCGACGAGATCATCCACAACCTCCGCTACATCAAGCCGGCCACCAGCTTCCGCAGCGCCTACGCCTACGACAACCTGCTGTACATCGTCGCCGGCAAGATCATCGCCACCAAGTCGGGCAAGACCTGGGGCGAGACCATGCACGAGTGGATCCTCAAGCCGGTGGGCATGACCAACACCACCACCAGCCTTGTCGAAAACGCGAAGTTCACGAACGTCTCGGCGCCGCACAGCAAGATCAACGGCAAGGCGGTGCCGGTCAAGGCCATGCCGGTGCCGAATGCGGATGGTGCGGTGGGCATCAACACCAGCGCCGAGGACATCGCACGCTGGATGCAGGTGCTGCTGGATGGCGGCCGGGTGGGCAAGGATGCATCCGGCAAGGAAGTGCGCCTGTGGTCGGACAAGCAGGCGCGCGAGATGTGGACTGCCCAGACCCCGATGACGATCAGCACGCCGCGTCCGCCGCTGGCCGCCACCAAGCCGAACTTCTACGCCTACGGCCTGGGCTTCCAGCTGCGCGATTACCAGGGCAAGCTGGTGGCGATGCACGGCGGCGCCCTGCAGGGCTTCTATACCCGCGTGCTGCTGGTGCCGGAAGCGAAGCTGGGCATCGCGATCTTTACCAACGCGGAAAGCAGCCCCTCGCTGAACGCGCTGCAGTACCGCCTGCTCGACCAGCACCTGGGCGCGGCGCCGACCGATTGGATCGGCCGCATCGCGGACATCGACCGCGAGAACCAGGCCAAGGAACAAGCCCGCATCAAGAGCGAATCCGCCACCCGCGCGGCGACGTCGAAACCGTCGCTGCCGCTGGCCTCGTACGAGGGCGAGTATGAGGATCCGTGGTACGGCAAGGCGAACATCAAGCGCGTGAACAACAAGCTGGTGATGTCGTTCGCGAAGACGCCGGACCTGACCGGTGAGATGGAGCACTTCCAGCACGACACCTTCATCGTGCGCTGGAAGGAGCGCAACTTCAATGCGGACGCCTACGTGACCTTCTCGCTGGACCACGACGGCAGCATCGAGCGGGTGCGCATGAAGCCGGTGTCGACGGAGACGGACTTCAGCTATGACTTCCAGGATCTGCTGTTCGTGCCGGTGAAGAAGGACAGGAAGGTCTGATCTACTGCCTGCTGACCGCGTGGGCGGGAGACCCGCCCACCCTACGATGCGATTCCTGTAGGGTGGGCGGCTACACGTAGAGATATCGAAACGTTTTACTTCCCGTTCCACACCTTCATCATATCCTCCGACCCCTGCGTCCGGATCCCGTTATCCGACAGGATCGCCTCGGTCGCATCCAGCGTCGCCTTGCGCGGCAGGATCATGTTCTCGCCATAGCGCTGGTCGAACTTGAACACGACGTGCTCGTCCTTCAGGTCGCGCAGCGTCGCCACCAGGTGGGCCAGGCTGCGGATCTTGACGCCGTTCACCGTATCGACCACCGAACCGAAACGGTTGTTGTAGCCGCGTACCAGCGGGTGCGGGAAGAACGGGCCGCTGATCACCACCAGCTCCTCGCGCGCCGCGTCCGGCGAATCGCCGCGGCGCGTCATCAGGGGGCTGTCGTTGAACGCGTAAGCGTTCGCTGCAGCCGCATTCGCCACCAGGAAGGATGCGAATTCGCTGGTCGCACGGGTGAACACCACCGGGCCGTAGACGAAGTAGGAGGGGTAGCCGCCGTTCAGGTCGGGAATCAGCAGCGGACGCGGGCCGCTGGTCGGTACCTCGACCTTCATCGGCTTGCCGCCGCGGATGATCGTCATCGGCACCTTGCCGTTCTGCGCCACCTGCTGGATGCGGTACTGGAAGCGCACGCGCAGGTTCGAGCCCAGCTTCACCATGCCCTGGTTGTCGATCGGGTGCTCGCCGATGTGGGTGATGATGTCGCCTTCCTTCAGCGGCCAGCTGGCATCGGTTTTGTACGGACGGTGCACCAGCGCGCCTTCCACCGACCTGTCGAGCTTCAGGAACTGGCGCAGCGCCGGGTTCTCGAGGTTCTGGACGCTGTCGTGCAGCAGCGGCTTGCCGTCGTAGCGGCCGTCCGCCACGTCCTTCAGGAACAGCTCGATCTCTTCGTTCGGGATCACGTAGCCGATGTTCTGGGCATTGGCCGCCATCGAGAAGGCCAGGCCGATCATCTTGTCGCCTGCGATCACCGGGCCGCCGCTGTTGCCCGGGTTGATCGGCGCGTCGATCTGGATGCGCAGGCCCGAGCTGAACGAGCCGTAGCCGACGAACTCCACGCGCGAGACGATGCCGCGGGTGGTCGACAGCGAATTGCCGCCCACCGGGTAGCCATAGGCGAAGACCGCCTCGCGTACGTCCGGCAGCACGGCGGCGCGCTGCACCGGCGGACGCTTGTCGAAGAAGGACGGGTCTTCCAGCTCCAGCACCGCCAGGTCCAGGCCGCGCGCCAGCGCGATCACCTTGGCCGGCACCCGGTCGCCCGACTGGCTGGCCTGCACCTCGACCTGGCTGGCGTAGGCCACCACGTGGGCATTGGTCAGGATGCGCTTGCCCTCGATGATGACGCCCGAGCCGGTCACGTCGTTAGGAGAGGCCTTGGTCCAGGGCTTGTACGGGTCCGGACGGCGCACGGTGGCGAAGATCTTGACCACCGAGTTCTCGACCGCCGGCAGGGCCGGGGCCTTGGTGGCGGACGGGGTGGCGACGGCCGTCGACGGCGGAGTCGATGGGGTCGGCGCTGGAGGCGGGGAAGTGTCCTGTGCGTGGACGAAGCCGCTCAGGGCGAATGCCACGGCGGCGGCGAGGCGTGCGATTTTCATGGATTCCTTCGGTGGTCGAACAGTGCGAATAATCTTGTGATACAAATCGCAAGAATATACACGCTCGCCGCCGAAGGATATACACCAATCGTCACGAGAGGCAGGCCGCATCCCGCTCGGTCGGATTACTGCTTGACGAACTTGAGCGTCATGCGGTCGCTCTCGCCGATCGCCATGGCCTTCTCGCGATCCTTGTCCTTGTTGGCCAGCACCGGGGGCAGGGTCCACACGCCTTTTTCATGGTTGGCGGTGTCCTTCGGGTTGGCGTTGATCTCGGACTTGGCGGCCAGCTTGAAGCCGGCGCTTTCCACCGTCTTGATGACCCAGGCTTCGTGCACGTAGCCGCTCGAGGCTTTTTCGTCCTGCTTCATCGAAGCCGGCAGGCGGTGGTCGACGATGCCCAGCACGCCGCCCGGTTTCAGCACCTTGTGGATTTCCTTGAAGGTGTTCTTCAGCGCGTCTTCACCGCTGCCGACCCAGTTGTGCAGGTTGCGGAAGGTCAGGACCATGTCGACGCTGTTCGGCGCCGCGATCTGGATGGTGGCAGGCGGTTCGAATACGGCTGTCGCGACCTTGTCGTAGATCGCCGGGTTCGAATCGAGCTTGTTCTTGAAAGCCATGCCATAGCGCTTGTCAGGCGCGATCGCCTGGCCTGCGCCGATCAGCTTGCCCTTGTCGCGCAGGTAGGGCGCCAGGATCTCGGTGTACCAGCCGCCCGACGGCACCAGTTCCACCACCGTCATGTTGGGCTTGATGCCGAAGAAGGTCAGTGTCTCGTACGGATGGCGCCACGCGTCGCGCGCCTTGTTGGCGGCGCTGCGGTGTTCGCCCGCGATGGCGGCTTTCAGGGCGTCGTCTGCCAGTGCGACGCTGGAGGCGCCCGCCATGCCGGTAGCCAGCATCGCGGCCAGGATCAGTCGTTTCATCGGTTCGAAGTCTCCAAGTGATTGTGTGCGGCCGGGCAGAACGCCGCCGCCGCGCAGATGATCGGCCACACTTGGCGGACAGTCAAGCGTTCCTTGTGTATGCATATTGTCGCTCTGGCGCTGTCCGGATGAGTGTCCGCAGCGGACACCCGGACACCTGAGCGGACACTTTCCCCGGACAGTGGACGGCTGACAAATCATGGGTTTCAACGACGCTTTGATCTGGCACAACAATTGCCTATTCAAAACCTCGAGTTGCTGCTAAGGTTGACAAGTTTGCCGGGGCCGCCAGCCCCGGTTGAAACCTATCCCTCCGCAGTAAATACAAGAGCGGGCCGCACCACAAGGCGGGACCGCTGCCCAGAAGTAGGTTGATTTCAGGAGACTTTATGGAACGCCGTACCTTTCTCAATTTCAGCAGCCTGGCGCTCGCCTCCACGCTCGTCCCCTTCACCCGCGCGATCGCAGCGGAAGAACTGCTCAGCTCCATGCCCACGGCCGCCAAGAAGGCGCTGGCCGACGTCGCGCTGAACGCCGCCACCAAGGCGGGCGCCAGCTACGCCGACGTGCGCATCGGCCGCTACCTGAACCAGTTCATCACCACGCGCGACCTGAACGTCGAAAACGTGGCGAACACCGAGTCGGCCGGCGTCGGCGTGCGCGTGATCGCGAACGGCGCCTACGGCTTTGCCGCCACCTCGGACATGTCGAACGACGGCATCGCCAACGCGGCGCGCCAGGCGGTCGCCATCGCCAAGGCCAACGCCAAGCTGCAGTCCGAACCGGTGCGCCTTGCACCAGTGAAGGGCGTCGGTGACGTCTCCTGGTCCACCCCGATCAAGAAGGACTGGCGCACCGTGCCGATCAAGGAGAAGGCAGACCTCTTGATCGCCGCCAACAAGGCCGGCATGGAAGGTGGCGCGACCTTCATGAATTCGATGCTGTTCCAGGTGAACCAGCAGAAGTACTTCGCCTCCACCGACGGCTCCTACATCGAGCAGGACGTGCACCGCCTGTGGGCCCCGTTCCAGGCCACCGCCGTGGACAAGACCACCGGCAAGTTCCGCTCGCGCTCGGGCCTGGGCGCGCCGGTCGGCATGGGCTACGAATACCTCGACGCGCGCAAGGAAGACAAGCTGAAAGCCGCCGGCGGCGTCGCCACCCTGTATACCGGCTCCTATGACATCATCGAGGACGCGCGCGCAGCCGGCCGCGATGCCAGGACCAAGCTGACCGCCAAGTCGGTCACCCCGGGCAAGTACGACCTGATGCTGTCGCCGGAACACCTGTGGCTGACGATCCACGAGAACGTCGGACATCCGACCGAACTGGACCGCGTGCTCGGCTACGAAGCCAACTACGCCGGCACCAGCTTCGCCACCCTCGACAAGTGGCAGACCAAAGGCTTCAAGTACGGCAACCCGATGGTCAACCTGTACGCCGACAAGACCACCCCGGGTTCGCTGGGCGCGGTCGGCTACGACGACGAAGGCGTCAAGACCAAGCGCTGGGACATTATCAAGGACGGCATCCTGGTCAACTACCAGGCCACCCGCGACCAGGCCCACATCATCGGCGAGAAGGAATCGCACGGCTGCTCCTACGCCGACAGCTGGAGCTCGGTGCAGTTCCAGCGCATGCCGAACGTCTCGCTGGCGGCCGGCAAGAAGCGCCTGACCCCGGACGAGATGGTCAAGGACATCAAGAAGGGCATCTACATCGTCGGCGACGGTTCCTTCTCGATCGACCAGCAGCGCTACAACTTCCAGTTCGGCGGCCAGCTGTTCTACGAGATCAAGGACGGCAAGATCGGTCCGATGCTGGAAGACGTGGCCTACCAGGCCAACACCCAGGAATTCTGGAACGCCTGCTCGGCCATCTGCGACGAGCGCGACTGGCGCATGGGCGGTTCCTTCTTCGACGGCAAAGGACAGCCGCCGCAGATCAGTATCGTGTCGCACGGGTCGTCGACCACGCGCTTCAACGGCATCAACGTGATCAACACCGCCCGCAAGATCGGCTAAGGCAAGAGGACCCTCATGAGCATCCTTACCCAGGACCAGACCAAGCGCATCACCGACCGCGTGCTGTCGCTCTCGAAGGCCGACGAGTGCATCGTCAACATCGAAGGCGCCCGCATCGGCAACATCCGTTTCGCCCGTAACGCCGTGTCCACCGCCGGCCTGTCCGACGACACCCGCCTCAGCGTGCAGGTCGCCTTCGGCAAGCGCCAGGGCACCGCCACCATCAACGAATTCGACGACAAGTCGCTGGAAAAGGCCGTGCGCCGCGCCGAAGACCTGGCGCGCCTGGCGCCGGAGAACCCGGAATTCATGCCGGCGATCGCCAAGACCGGCTATAAGTCGTCCGAAACCTACGTACAGCGCACCGCCGCCATCGACCCGGAATTCCGCGCCCAGGCCGCCGCCTATGCGATGGAAGCCTGCCGCAAGAAGGGCCTGGTCTCGGCCGGCTTCTTTACCGACCGCGAGACTTTCGAAACGGTCGCCAACTCGAACGGCGTGTTCGGCCACCAGGTCGCCACCTCGCTCGACTTCACCTGCACCGTGCGTACCGAAGACGGCCGCGGTTCGGGCTGGGTCAAGCGCTCGGCGCGCGACGTGGCCCGTTTCGATCCGCGCGAAGCGGCCGACGTCGCCATCGAGAAAGCGCTGCGCTCGGTGGACGCCAAGGCGCTCGAGCCGGGCCGCTACACCGTGGTGATGGAGCCTTCCGCCACCAGCGACCTCTTGACCTTCATGATCGGCGGCTTCAATGCCCGCATGGCCGACGAAGGCCGCAGCTTCCTGTCGAAGAAGGGCGGCCAGAACCGCCTGGGCGACAAGCTGTTCGACCAGCAGGTCAACATCTGGACCGACCCGTGGGACAAGGACGTGCCGGTGCTGCCGTGGGACAACGACATGCTGCCGCGCGAACGGATCCACCTGGTGAAGGACGGCCGCATCAACGCGCTGAACTACTCGCAGTACTGGGCCAGGCAGAAGGGCCAGCGCGCCATCGGCAGCGCCGGCAACATCATCATGGCCGGCACCGACAAGAGCACGGCCGAGCTGATCGCCAACACCAAGAAGGGCGTGCTGGTGACCCGCACCTGGTACATCCGCATGGTGGACCCGCAGTCGGTGCTGGTGACCGGACTGACCCGCGACGGCACCTTCTACATCGAGAACGGCAAGGTCAAGCACCCGATCAAGAACTTCCGCTTCAACGAGAGCCCGGTGACCATGCTGAACAATATCGAGGAAATCGGCAAGCCGCTGGTGATCGGCGGCGACGAGGCGAACTACTCGATGCTGATCCCGGCGATGAAGATCCGCGATTTCAACTTCACGTCGCTGTCGGACGCTGTTTAAAACGTAGCGTGGGCGGCTCTGCCGCCCACGCGGTGATAGGCAAGGGCTCCGCTTTCGAGCGGGATGGTCTCGCTGCCAACTATCACCGCGTGGACGGGGAACCCGCCCACCCTACGAAACCCATACGGATATCAAATGGAACGTCGTAAATTCCTCCAGATCGGCGCCGGCACCGCGGGCGCCATGCTCATCCCCGTCTTCGGCAATGCCATCGCCGCCGATGAGCTCATGAACGCCATGCCGGCCAGCGCCAAGAAGCTTCTGGCCGACACCGCGCTGAACGCGGCCACCAAGGCCGGCGCGTCCTATTGCGACGTGCGCATCGGCCGCTACCTGAACCAGTTCATCATCACGCGCGACCTGAACGTCGAGAACATCAGCAACACCGAGTCGACCGGCGTCGGCGTGCGCGTGATCGCCAACGGCGCCTACGGCTTCGCCTCGACCAACAACCTGACCCCGGACGGCATCGCCAACGCCGCGCGCCAGGCGGTCGCCATCGCCAAGGCCAACGCCAAGCTGCAGACCGAGCCGGTGCGCCTGGCCCCCGTGAAGGGCGTCGGCGAAGTGGCCTGGGCCACCCCGGTCAAGAAAGACTGGCGCGCCATCCCGGTCAAGGACAAGGCCGATATGCTGATCGCCGCCAACAAGGCGGGCCTGGCTGCCGGCGCGAGCTTCATGACCGCGTCGCTGTTCCAGATCAACCAGCAGAAATACTTCGCCTCCACCGACGGCTCCTACATCGACCAGGACGTGCACCGCCTGTGGGCGCCGATCAATGCCACCGCCGTCGACAAGGCCAGCGGCAAGTTCCGTTCGCGCGCGGGCCTGAGCTCGCCGGTGAGCATGGGTTACGAATACTTCGACGCCAAGGCCAGCGACAAGGTGCAGGCCGCCGGCGGCGTGACCACGCTGTACACCAATTCCTACGACATCATCGAAGATGCCAAGCTGGCGGGCAAGCAGGCGCGCGAAAAGCTGAGCGCCAAGTCGGTCGAGCCGGGCAAGTACGATCTGGTGCTGTCGCCCGAGCACCTGTTCCTCACCATCCACGAGAACGTCGGACACCCGACGGAACTGGACCGCGTGCTCGGCTACGAAGCCAACTATGCCGGCACCAGTTTCGTGGGCCTGGACAAGTGGGAATCGAAGAAATTCAAGTACGGTTCCGAGCGCGTGAATTTCGTGGCCGACCGCACCACTCCTGGTTCGCTCGGCCTGATCGGCTACGACGACGAAGGCGTGCCCGCCAAGAAGTGGGACATCATCCGCAACGGTATCCTGGTCAACTACCAGGCCACGCGCGACCAGGCCCACATCATCGGCGAGAAGGAATCGCACGGCTGCTCCTACGCCGACAGCTGGAGCACCATCCAGTTCCAGCGCATGCCGAACATCTCGCTGGAGCCGGGCAAGGCGCGCCTGACCCCGGACCAGATGGTCGCGGACGTCAAGAAGGGCATCTACATCCTCGGCCGCGGCTCCTACTCGATCGACCAGCAGCGCTACAACTCCCAGTTCGGCGGCACGCTGTTCTACGAGATCAAGAACGGCAAGATCACCGGCCAACTGGAAGACGTGGCCTACCAGACCAATACCCAGGAATTCTGGAACGCCTGCTCGGCCATCTGCGACGAGCGCGACTGGCGCATGGGCGGCTCGTTCTTCGACGGCAAGGGGCAGCCGAGCCAGGTGAGCGCCGTCTCGCACGGCTCTTCTACCAGCCGCTTCAATGGCATCAACGTCATCAACACCGCACGCAAGATCGGTTGAGGAGGGGACAATATGAAACAACTGAACCAGGAAGAAGCAAAACGCATCGCCGACCGCGTGATCGGTTTTTCGAAAGCCGACGAGTGCAGCGTCTCGATCGAAGGCAACCGTACCGGTAACATCCGCTTCGCGCGCAACAGCGTGTCGACGGCTGGCCTGACCGAAGACACCCAGCTGGCCGTGCGCGTCGCCTTCGGCAAGCGCGTCGGCACCGCCGTCGTCAACGAGTTCGACGACAGGTCGCTGGAAAAGGCCGTGCGCCGCGCCGAGGAACTGGCGCGCCTGGCGCCGGAAAACCCGGAGTTCGTGCCGGCCGTCGGCAAGCAGGAATACCTGGCCACCAAGACCTTCGTGCCGAGCACGGCCGCCATCGATCCGGCCTACCGCGCCGAAGTGGCCGCCGCCTCGATCGGCCAGGCGCGCGCCAAGAAACTGGTCACCGCCGGCTTCTTCACCGACAGCACCCGTTTCGCCTGCATCGCCAACTCGAAGGGCGTGTTCGGCTTCCAGGAATTCACCGATCTCTCCTTCACTTGCACCGCACGCACCGAAGACGGCCGCGGTTCGGGCTGGGTGACCCGCTCGGCGGTCGATGCGCGCCGCTTCAACGCGCGTGAAGCGGCCGAGATCGCGATCGACAAGGCGCTGCGCTCGGTCGATGCGAAAGCGCTGGAGCCTGGCCGCTACACCGTGATCCTGGAACCGGCGGCAACCTCGGAAATCCTCGGCAACATGTTCAGCTCTTTTGGTGCGCGCGCCGCGGACGAAGGCCGCAGCTTCCTGGCCAAGAAGGGCGGCGGCAATCGCCTGGGCGAGAAGCTGTTCGACGAGCAGGTGAACATCTGGGCCGACCCGTGGAATCCGGACGTGCCGGTCGCTCCATGGGACAACCAGACCATGCTGGCCCGCAAGCGCACCGACCTGATCAAGAACGGCCGCGTCGCGTCGCTGGGCTACTCGCCGTTCTGGGCGCAGAAGACCGGCAACCAGGCCACCGCAGGCCATGGCAACATGATCATGGCCGGCGGCACCAAGTCGCTGGACGAGCTGGTGGCCGACACCAAGAAGGGCATCGTGGTCACCCGCACCTGGTACATCCGCATGGTGGACCCGCAGTCGCTCCTGATTACCGGCCTGACCCGCGACGGCACCTTCTACGTCGAGAACGGCAAGATCAAGCACCCGGTGAAGAACTTCCGCTTCAACGAGAGCCCGGTCACCATCCTCAACAACATCGACGAGCTGGGCAAGCCCGAGATCATCGGTGGCGACGAGGTGCCGTTCCAGATGGTGCTGCCGCCGATGAAGGTCCGCGACTTCAACTTTACCTCGCTGTCCGACGCGGTCTGAGTTTCAAGCAATGGCATCCTACGATTTCTACTTCACCCGCCTGAGCTACGAATCGGGCGACTGGGACGTGGATATCCGTATGCCCAGCAACGTGCTGAACTCGCTCGTCGAGTACACCACGTTGCGGGTGGATCCGACCGAGCGCATCGTCGCCCTGTCGGATCCGAAAATGCTGCAGGCGCCTTTCTGCTACTTCGCGGGGCACAAGCTGGTGCAGTTCACCCCGGCGGAACGGCGCAACCTCGAGAAATACGTGCGTGGCGGCGGCTTCGTCTTCGTGGACGACTGCAACCACGACATCGACGGCTTGTTCGCCAAGTCCTTCGAGGCCGAAATGGTCAAGATCTTCGGCGCCTCCGCACTGAAGAAGATCCCGAATACGCACCCGCTGTATTCCTGCTTCTTCAAGTTCGACGGGCCGCCGACCACCGGCGGGGAACTCAATGGCTGGGGCGACGACCTGGTGCACGAGTACCTGAAGGCGATCGAGTTCGGCGGGCGCATCCGCCTGCTGTACTCGAACAAGGACTACGGATGCGAGTGGGACTACGACTTCCGCAACAAGCGGTTCCTCGCGGTCGACAACACCCGCTTCGCGGTCAATATCATTCAATATGCGTTGGGAGCGTAAGTGGTGGCTGAACGTGATGCGGTAGCGTGGAGTGAACAGGAAATCGCCGGACTGGTGGAGAAAATCGGCGCGCTAAAGAGCAGCATGGCGCGCGTGATCATCGGGCAGGAAGAGGTGGTCGACCTGCTCGTGACCTGCCTGCTGGCGGGCGGCCATGCGCTGGTCGAGGGCGTGCCGGGCCTCGGCAAGACCCTCTTGGTGAAGTCGCTGGCCCAGGCCACCGACATGGAATTCCGCCGCGTGCAGTTCACGCCGGACCTGATGCCCTCGGATATCGTCGGCACCGAGATCCTGGAAGAAGACGCCGCCACGCGCCAGCGCGTGTTCCGCTTCCAGCAGGGCCCCGTGTTCACCCAGGTGCTGCTGGCGGACGAGATCAACCGCGCGCCACCCAAGACCCAGTCGGCATTGCTCGAAGCCATGCAGGAGCGGGCCGTCACCTTTGCCGGCACCACCCACAAGCTGCCGCGCCCGTTCTTCGTGCTGGCGACGCAAAACCCGATCGAACAGGCCGGCACCTATCCGCTGCCGGAAGCCCAGCTCGACCGCTTCCTGCTGCGCATCGACGTGGTCTATCCGACCGAGGACGAAGAGGTGCTGATGGTCTCGCGCACCACCCACGCGGGCCTGGACGACGCCGAACCGGCGATGACGGTCGAGACGCTGCTGCGCCTGCAGCAGCTGGTACGCGATATCGAGATCGGCGAACACCTGCTGCGCTACGCCACCCGCCTGGTGCGCGCCACCCGCCCGGATTTGACGACGGTGGCGGCGGTGAAGCAGCACATCGGCTGGGGCGCCGGTCCGCGCGCCGGCCAGGCACTGGTGCTGGCCTCGAAAGCCCGCGCCCTGATGCAGGGCCGCCTGGCCGTTACGCGCGACGACATCCAGGCCATGCTGCTGCCGGTGCTGGCGCACCGCGTGCTGCGCAACTTCGAGGCGGAGGCCGACGGCATCGCCATCGCCGACATCCTGCAATCCCTGCGTAACGAGATCCGGGTCGATTAATCTTGTCGCTGGCGAAGACCGCGCTGATCGCGCACACGCAGAAGCTCGACCTCGTGATCCGCCATGTGCTGGCGGGGCTCGGCCATGGCATCCACGCCGGGCGCGAGCGCGGGGCGGGCGTCGAATTCTCGGAATACCGGGCCTATGCGCCCGGGGACGAGTGGCGCCGCGTCGACTGGAAGCTGCTGGCGCGCGCCGACCGCTATTTTGTGCGCGAGGCGGAGCGCGACAGCCACGTGGCCGTATGGCTGGTGCTGGACGCCAGCGCCTCGATGCTCGAGCCCAGCCGGCTGGTAGCCGGCGTCGACAAGCTCGCCTATGCGCGCACGCTGCTCGGCTGCGTGGCGGCCATTGCCCAGCGCCAGGGCGACGCCTTCGGGCTGGTGGTCCTGAACGGCGGGAGGGTAGCATTCACACCGGCGATGCGCGGGCCGCGCCAGCTGCAGCGGGTGCTGCTGCAGCTCAGCCGCGTGCAGGCGGAGGGTGACCTGCCGGATGCCGACACCCTGCGCGCCAGCCTGCACTTTGCCCAATCCCCCAGCGTCATCTTTGCGGCCAGCGACCTGCTCGACTGGCCGTCGCCGCTGTCCCAGGCCTTGATCCGCCTGCGCGGCATGCGCCACGACGTGCGCGTGCTGTGCCTGCAGACGCAGGCGGAAGTCGATGCCAGTTTTTCCGCAAATGTGGCTTACCGCGACCCGGAGCAGGGGGAGGGTGTGTACCGCTTCGGCAAGGACCTGCAGGAAGGCTACCGCCAGAACCGCGAAGCACACTTCGCCGCCGTCACCGCGGCCTGCCGCAAGAGCGATATCCCGATCGTGTCCGCGCGTATCGAGCAGCCGCCGGGCGAAGTCCTGCGCCGGATGTTGTGTCCAACATCCCTACGCCGCCCCGGGAGCCGCTCATGAACCAGTTATGGTGGTTCGCATTACCGATTCTGCTGCTGCCAATCTGGTGGCACCGCCGCAAACGCGAACAGCACAAGGCCGAGCTGCTGGCCACGAGCCGCTTCCTGCCGCGCGCCGAGCCGCGCCAGACGCGTGAATGGCGCTGGAACGATCTCATCCTGCTGCTGGTGCGTTGCCTGATGCTGGCCACAGCCATCGCCTGGCTGGCCGACCCGGTCATGCCCTGGCGTGGCGATACGGTGATCGTCGCCACCGGTACCGACCCGACATGGGCAGATGCGCAGGCAGCGCAGGCCGGGCTGGCGAAGGCCGACCGGCTCACCATGCCGGCCGCGCAGACGATCGGCTGGCTGCGCGCCCACCAGCGCGAGTGGCGTCCGGAGGCCCGCCTGCTGGTGCTGGGCGACGTGCCGATGCCGGCGCTGGTGCCGGAGTTCGGCCGCCGGATCGAATTGCGCACCCTGGCGCGCCAGCCGGGAAAGGCCGAGCGCCGCGTCTACATTGCCAGCGAGCGCCCGGAACAATGGCGCCGCGTGTTCACGCTGGAGGGCATTGCCATCGACGAGGCGCCGGGGGCGAACACCACCCTGGTCGTCTGGGACCGCAAGGAGGCGCCGCCGGCATCGCTGCGCGCGCCGCTGTGGCTCGTCGCCGATATCGCCGCCTTCCCGGAACTGGGCAAGGCGTCGCAGGTGGGCGGCCTGCGCTACGCGGACAGCGCGCGCGGCCGTTTGTGGCATTCGGAAGCCTGGCCGCCGACGACGGCGGATGCCGCGCGTACCTTGCTGGACAACTGGCAGCGCCTGCATGCCGGCCCCCCGAGCCATACCGCACCTTCGCGCATCTTCGAGGCATCGGGCGCCGCCCGTGCGCCGGAGCCGAGCGGCGCGCTGCGCGACATGCTGATGGCCGCGTTGGTGGCACTGTTCGTACTTGAAAGGATACTCACGCATGCAAGACGGCGCTGAGATCATCCAACGCGTCTGGCGCGCCGCCCAGTTGCGCCGGCTGCCCTTGTGGGTTGCCGGGGCCTTGCCCTGGCTGGCCATCCGCTCGGCTCCCGGCCTGATCGCCTGGACCATGTGGTGCGCCTGGGACTGGGCCATCCTGCGCCGCCGCGTGGGTGCCGAATGGACCTCCTGGCTCGACGGCGCCGTGCCAGAGATGGAAGACAGCAGCGCGCTGCTCGAGCACGCGCCGACGCCGGTCGCCCAGCTGCAGCGCCGCCGCATCCTCGACCGCCTCGATGCCAGCGTGAGCGGCCAGCAGCTGCGCCGGATCGCGCGCGGCCGCGTGACGGCCGGGGTGCCCTGGTTGTTGGGCAGCGTGGTAGCCGCAGCCGCCGTCTGGTTCGCCACATCCGCTCCCCAGCAGGGTGGCAGCGCCGCACCCGGCAAGCTCCCGGCGGCGATCGCGGCACCGGTCATGAGCCAGCTGGTGGTGCGCGCCGCGCCGCCGGCCTATACCGGCGTCGCGCCGATCGAATCGGCGCCGAAGGACATGCAGGTGCCGGAGCAGACCCTCATGAGCTGGTGCCTGAAGAACCCGTCGGCTGCGGAAGAAGCCATTGAACTCAGCAACGGCGAGCTGCTCAAGCCGGGCAAGGAATGTGCGCGCTGGACTGCCTCCGAATCCGTGTTCTGGCGCTGGCGCGGCAAGCGCTACACGGTCAAGGTCATTCCCGACCAGCCGCCGGAAATCACGATCACCGCGCCAACGCAGATGGTGCAAGAACTATCCGAAACAGCCACCAGCGCCGCCATGGGTGTGAAGGTGCGTGACGACTACCTCATCAAGCGCGCCACCCTGCACATGACGCTGGCGCGCGGCAGCGGCGAGAACATCCGCTTCACCGACCGCGAGATGCCGCTGCCGGCCTCCCCCGACCCGAAGCAGCGCAACTGGTCCAAGCACTGGTCGCTGGCGGAGCTGGGCATGGAGCCGGGCGACGAGCTCTACTTCTTCGTGCGTGCCACCGACAACGCGGCACGTCCGCATACCGTGCAGTCGCCGACCTACACGCTGCGCCTGCCGGCGCCGCTGGAGGAAGCGGAAGAAGAGAGCGCCGCGATGCCGATGCTGGTCAAGCCGCAGAGCCTGCGCAGCCAGCGCCAGATCATCATCGATACCGAACAGCTGATCGCCGACATGCGCAGCACCAGGATCGGCAAGGACGAGGTGGTCGAGCGCAGCCAGAAGATCGCCAGCGACCAGGGCGCGCTGCGCCGCCGTTACGGCCAGTTCCTGGGCGAGGAATCCTCGCTGTTTACGGACGGCGAAGGCGAGGGCGAGCATCACGAGGGTGACGGCCACGACCATGGCGGCGGGGAAGGCAGCACTCAGGACATTCTGCACGAGTACGGCCACGCCCACGACGAAGCCGAGAACGCCACGCTGTACGACGAAGACACCAAGAAGGTGCTGCGCCGCGCGCTGGCGGCGATGTGGGACGCCGAGAAGGCCCTGCGCGCCATCACGCCGAAGGTGGCCCTGGCGCCCGAGCACAAGGCGCTCGAGGTGATCAAGGAACTGCAGCAGGCCGAACGCATCTACCTGCACAAGACCGCCTTCGTGCCGCCGCCGATCAAGGAAGAAAAGCGCATGACCGGCGACATGGACGGTACCGCCAGTTACCGCCGCGAGCAGGGCGGCGCCGACAAGCGCGTGCCGCAAGACCTCGGCCAGCTCGTACAGGCCCTGTCCGGCGACGGTCCGCTGCCGGCCCTGTGGACCCGCGCCGCCCGCGACTGGGTGCGCAGCCGCCTGCAGGACGACGACCAGCGCCTGTCGGCCCAGAAGGCGATCCAGGACGTGGCTGACGGCTGTGTAGCCTGCCGCCCGGTGCTGCGCGCCTGGCTGCGCCAGGGAGCAGGGCAGGGGCAAGTGCTGCTGCAGGCCAGGCCCACGGTCGAGACGCCCTTCGTGCGTGCGTGGCGCGAAGGGGCCAAGCCATGAGCGAAATAATGATGAGCACATTGATGAGCACAAGCGTCATGCTCGCCCTGATCGGCCTTGCCGGCCTCGCCAGCGCGGGCCTGTACGCCTGGCGCCGCAAGTTCATCGACGCCGTGCTGGTGCTGGTCGCCGCGGCCGCGCTCGGCCTGTTTGCAGCCGGCATTCGCCTGCCGGGCGATGCTGGCCAGACGCTGACGCTCGATCCGGACGCACCGGCACCAATGCTGGAGGGTGTACGCGCCTTCGCCGTCAAGGGTGACGGCCTGCGCGCCGCGCAGTGGAACGACCTGCCCGCGCTGCCGCTGCAGTGGCAGCGCCCGGAAGGCGGCACCCTGCGCCTGCACTACCCGCGCCAGCTTGCGCTCGGCCGCACTTTCACCCTGCGCGTACAGCGCGACGATAAAACGGACGCGCGCCTGCAGCTGCTGGCCGAGAACGGCCAGGTGATCGCGGATGCCCGCGGCACGGGCGACCTGGTCGTCAACTGGTTGCCCCCGCTGGCCGAGCGCGTCGTGTTCAAGGCGCGCCTGCTGGATGCTGCCGGCAAAATGGTAGCCGAGGGACCGGTGCCGCTGACCATTGTCGAACCGAACATCCTGCAGGTGCAAGGCCGCTTCGGCGCGCCGTCCTTCGACCTGCGCACCCTGAACGAACTGCTGGCCGGCAGTGGCGCGCTGCTCGACTGGCAGGTAGTGCTCGGTCGCGGCATTACGCGCACCGAGCTGCCTTTGGAAGAAATGAAGGCGCCGAACCTCCTGCTGATCGACGCCGCCTGGTTCGAGCGCGCCAGCGGTGCCGAGCGTTCCGCGCTGCTGGGCCGCGTGGCCGGCGGCGTGCCGCTGCTGGTGCTGGGCGCGAATGCCAACGATCCCGGCATCTGGTCGCGCACGCTGGGACTGCGGCTGCAGGCGCAGCCGGCGGACAAGAGGATCGGCACGCCGTTCGAGTTGCCGGTCGCACCGCTGAACCCTGCCGCGCGTGAAGCAGGCGAGTGGACCGGCTCGGACAACATGGTGTGGACCCGCAACTGGCAGAAAGGCCGCATCGCCTGGCTGGGCGCCGGCGAATGGCACCGCCACGCAATCACCGAACCGCAGGCGCTGGCCTCGTGGTGGCAGGGCGTGCTGGACCGCGTGGGGGTGGAACTGCCCAGGGACGTGGAATGGCTGGAGCCGGAAGAATTGCCGCTGCCGGGCCAGCGCATGGAGCTGTGCGCGCGTGGCGTCAAGGGTGAGGTATCGTTCCCCGACCTTCGACTGACGCGCAGTTGGTCGCCGCGGACCGATGCCGCCTGCGTGGCGGTGTGGCCGGAGCAGCCGGGCTGGCTGCAAGTGAAGGATGCGAAGGCGGGCACGCACGCGGTCTACGTCTACGCCCCCGGCGACTGGCCGCAATGGCAGGCGGCGCAGCGCCGTGAGGCCACCGGCCGTTATGCGGCCCGTACCCCGGTCAAGGCACGGGAAGGGGCCGCACGCGCCTTCCCGGCCTGGCCGTTCGCGCTCGCCTTTGCCCTGGGGATGCTGCTGCTGTGGTGGCGCGAACGCCGTTAGGGCCGGTCTGGCGGCTGCCTGTCGAAGCCCACTGACCTGCCTGCTAGCGCAGCAGCTCCTGGACGGTCGAATCGGGAACGTAGTGAGGGCCGTCGAAGAGATAGGTTTTGTAGCCGGTGTAATGCCGCAGCTGCCCGGCTATCTCCTCTGCTGTCGCTGCGCGAAAACCGCTTCCCGGACCGGGACGGAAGGCCTCGACGATGATGCGGACACGTTGCTTGCCTAGGCGTTTGGCCAGCACGTCGGCATAGTGCCGCGCAGTGTGCGCGTCGCGTGCATGGACGCCGACGCCGTCCTGGAAGAACACGCCAACGTCGGAAGGCAGCCATTGCGCAAGCTTCGCCGCAAGTTCCTCCGGTCCCAGATTGGCGCTGTCGTAGGCGCTGACCCACAAAGGACGGGGCAGCGAATCGAGCACTGCCTTGAGCTTGCCACCGTCGGCCCAGGTCGGATCGATCTCGACGGGGAAATACCACCCGGAGATGTTCAGCGGCATCGGGATGCGGGCCAGTCGCGCCGACGCCCGGCCAAGCTCGGCGACGTCGGCACGCGCCCTCGCTTCATCGAAGCGCCCTGCGAGCCCGACGATCACCTCGCGCGCCCACGGTTCGGAAGCAATCCTTTTCCAGTCAGGCAGCACCGGTGCTGCCGGCAGTCCGCTTCCGGCGACAAAGCTCGTGTCATCGACCACCGTCCACTGGATCAGCAGTTCGCTCGCTCCAAGCAGCTGCCAGCTCCCGCGCGGGTCGACCGTCGCGTTATCGACTTGCCACACGATGCCGCTGACGGCAGGTCGATCCGCTGGCGGCGGCGATGCGCAGCCGGTGAGCCATGCCGCAAGGAGCAGGCCGGCTGCAAGGCGCAGCTTGTTCATGTTAATACTGGGTCGAGAGCGCGAAAACGGTACCGGCCACGCGGCGGTCCCCCGCGGCATGTGCCCGGTACTGGACAAGAACATCGATGTAAGAGCGCGGTGCGGCATATCGGTCTCCCCTGAACCAGTAACGCATGCGGACGCCGGGCCCAAGGGCGGCCGAATGTTTCTTTGCAGCGTCAGAATTGTAATCGGCAGCAAGACTCAGGTGCGGCGTGACGAGGAGCGCGGGAGAGATGTTGCTGAACCGGAAAGTGTGTCCGAGCTGGGTCTCGCTGGACAGATAATTCCGGCCTGCCTCGAGATAGCGCCCCGCCTCGATGTAAAACTGTCCGGTGAACCAAAGGGTGCGCGAGGGCGCGATGTCGGTTCCGGTACCTGCCGAGTAGGCGCCCTGGACCAGCCAGTCGCTTGTCGATGCAGAACCGAGCGCCACCAGCTTGTTGAGGGAAAAGAGCAGGTTGTGCGCCGACCACGGCTTCCAGCGGACGCCAAGCATGCCCTGCACGCTGGCCGCGCCTTTCGGCGCACCTGCTTCGGCAGCCACGGTGTCGAACAGGCGGCCGTAGAGTTCGACCATCTCGCCATTGCGATAACCGAACGGACGCCACCACGTCTCGACTCCCAGCTGCGTATTGTCGTTGCGTACCTGTCCCGGGCTGCCGATCGTTCCGCGCGTATCGCTTGCGCCGTAGCGAAGGCTGGCCTGGGTTCCCCATCGGCGCCCCAGCTCGGCAATGGCTCTTTGCATGCCGAAGCGCTGCTCCGCCGTGGCGGGGAGGCTGCCTGCGTCCTGTGCGTCGAGCACGCGCGAGAAATAGCGGATTGCCGCAAGATCCTGGCCGCTATGTACGGCGGCATAAGCTGCATCCGCCAGGGCAGCCCCTCCCATCTGACCCAGGTCATCCGCCTGCTGGAAGTATCGGGTCGCAAGCGCGCTGTCGTTGACGCGCAAACTCAGGTATGCCCGTTCCAGGGCGGTGATCGACTGCATGCTGGTCGGCTCGCCTTCCAGCATGACGCGTGCCTCCATGCCGCGACCGGTTTCGATCAGCGCGGTCAGGGTGTGCGCGGTCGGGAGCTTGCCTGTAGTCAAGGCCTGGTTGAAATCCCGCCTTGCCTGCTCCGCACGGCCGAGTTGGAGATTGAGCTCCGCACGGGCATACAGCAGCGAGGCATCGTCTTCCACTTCGCGCAGCAATGCGTCCGCCAGCGCCAGGGCTTCATGCTGGCGTTTCGCGGCGCTCAAGCCCTGCAGTAGCAGGCGCCGGAAGGGAATGCTGTCGGGCGACAGGGATACGGCTTCCCGGGCCCGCTCGACCGCCAATGCAAAATTGCCCTGCGCATAGGCCGCGTAGGCTTCCTCCGCCGCCCTGTACGCAGGACTGGCGCCGCTTGTCGCCGGCACGAGGCGGCAGGCTTCCATCTCGCAGCGCAGCTCTGGCAGGCGCCCCGAAGGCAGGGTGCCCGCATGTTGCGGGGCCCGCGCCAGGCCGGCATCGGCGGCGGCAAGCCCGATCGCCGCACGTTCATCGTCATCGGCGGCGGACGAGATGGCTCTCGCGAACCCATCAGCGGCCTGCTTCTCCTCGCCGCGCGCCATGTCGGCCCATGCGGCCAGTGCCAGGAGCGCCGGCGACGTCGGGTGCGCAGCTTGTGCCGCGCTGGCCGCTTCTTCGAAGCGGCCGACCGAAACAAGGGTGTGCACAAGGATGGTCCGCGTTACCAGCGAGGCGGGATCGAACCGGATGCTCGCGCGCGCTGCCTGAATCGCACCGGCATGATCCTTTGCCTGCAAAGCCAGGTACATGCGTTGCCGCCATGTCAGGGCCAGGGTCTGCTTGGCCCGCAGTGCCGCCGCATGTACTCCCGGATCCCGCGGGAAGCGCGCCAGCGCGGCGGCGAGCGTTTCCTGAAGCGCTTGCTCGGCACCGCTGCCGGCCACGGCATCGATCAAGAGCTGGGCGTAGCGCGGATTCGCGGGGTCGGCGGCGACTGCTCGCCGCGCCGCGGCCGCTGCAGCCGGATAGTCGCGCAGCGCGTAAGCGCGGTAGGCCTCGTCGGCATGGCGAAAGCCCCGTGCGCTCGGCCTGGCGCCCGAGACCTTGCCGGCCTGTGCCGCCCTGCCGGCGCGAACACTGTCATTCAAGAGCTTGCGCAATCGCGGCAGGTCGGGCCGCAGCCTGACCGCTTCGCGTGCAAGTTCTTCAGCCGCTTTGTAATTACCCGCCGCATATTGCTTATAAGCTTGTTCAGCGATCGTGTAGGCGGGCCCCGTCAAAGGGAGTTCGCTTTGCGCCACGGCGGGCGTTGCGGCGGACAGGGCGAACAGCACGGGAATCAGGATGGTCGTTTTCAATGTCATGGTCAGGCTGCCATCGGCACGGCCGGCGCCTCGGCCGTCGTGACGATGTGTGCAAGGGCATTGTCATCATTGGCGCGGATTTTTGCACGCTCGCTGTGGGCCCGCTGTTCCGCCAGCGCTTTTTCGATGATTTCCTGGCTGATCATTCCTCTGTCTACCATGTAGTCGCCGATGCGGCCGTGCTGCGCTGGTCGATAGTTCAGTAAGGCCGACTCGAACCGCGCCCGCTCGATGTGCCCCTGGGCAATGAGGATGTCGCCCAGCAGCGGCACGGTGCCGTGGCTGACCTCGAGGCTGTGGCCGTCGCCGCGCAGCAGGCGCAGGCCTTCTGCAATTTCGCCTTCGCGCACGATCTGCTGCAGCGGCTTCTTGCCGAGCACCGTAGCGACCCGTTCGAGCGCAGAATCGTCAAGCGGACTGGCCACTGCCAGCAATGCCTGGCCGCCTTCGTCCTCGCCGATGTACAGCGCCCTGAGTTGCATCGCCAGCTCGAGCGGTATCGCATGCCGAAGCCGCAGTACGCTGTGCCTGTCGAGCGTGGCACGCGGGAGATCCGCCTGGTAGGCGATGGCCTCGGCAAGCGTTTCGTCGTCGAGCCAGCCTTTGGAAACCAGCAGGCGGCCGAGCGGCAGGCGGTTGCTTTGCTGGTCCTTCAGGGCAATCTCCAGATGCGTCTCGTCGACCGCCTGCCATGACTGGAGGAGCTCGCCCAGCCGTTGATGGTTGCGCTTGAGCTGATCTGTGGTGGGGAAGTCGTGCATGGTCTTGTCCCAGGCCAGGCGCTGGCCGCGGAACAGGTAAAGCAGAAAAAGCTTCCATGCGCGTGCAACCGCCATGAAGTTGACGAAGTTGGCCACGATCATCCGCGGCACGGAGAGGAGGCCATGCCGCCATCCATAAAGCTGGTTCACGAAATAGATGCGATGCAAGGCGCGTACCACGAACGCACCGGCGTTGAGATACAGGATCGAATCCCACCACGTTTCGGACAAGAACATCGACGGGTAGTGGTTCGACCACCAGCCGAACTCGGCGGCTACCTGGAAGCAGATGAACTGAATGAACAGGAAATAGGCGAGCATGCTGACGAAGGCCGTCACGATGCCTTTGCGGTCGTGCAGCAGCAGGTAGCGCGAGGCAAGCGAACCCGACCAGGCAATCTGCTCCCAGCTCTGCAGCCCGATACCAAGGACCCAGCGTGCTTTCTGCCGGTAGGCGGTGCGGAACGTATCGGGGAAATACTCGCGCACCGACAAAGGCATTTCCAGCAATAATTGCTCTTCTTTGCGCGTGCCGAACCAATGGCGGCGGGTCACCTTGTACTGGACAGGGAACTTGGCGAAGATCGACTGCATCCCCATGCGCGAAAGCTTGGTCCCGATATCATAGTCTTCGGTCAGGCTGCTGGTGTTGAATGGCTGGTTGTCCGTTTCCGAGCACAAGGCCTGGAGGGCCCGCCGCGAAAAGCAGGTTCCCACGCCGGCCGAGGGGACCATGCCGGCAACGCTCTCCCGCACCACCATGTCCTTGGCGTGGCTCTCCGCGAATTCATCCATGTAGGTGCCGGCGACGAGTTCGTACCATTCCCGCTCGAGCGAAGCGACCGGCAGTTGGATCATGTCCTTGCGCGGCAGCAGGTAGTTGAAAAAGCGCAGCTCCAGGGGATGGAGTACGTCTTCGCTGTCGTGCAGGATGACACCGGCAAACTCGGTGCCGGTCTCGCGTTCATGGAGAAAAATCGCCTGTACGACCCAGTTCAGGCAATCGGCCTTGCAGGTGGGACCGGGATGCGGCACTTCGACCCGCTTGAGCTGCTTGTAGCGGCGCCGCATGCGCTCGACTTCCTTGATCGTTGCGGCATCGTTGACGTAGGTGCCGACGAAGACGACATAGTTCCGGTAATCCAGCACAGCCACCATGTTCTCGATCATGGCTGCGATCACGTCGTACTCCAACCACGCCGGCACCATGATGGCCAGCGGCTGCTCGCCCTTTGCGCACAGGTCGGCCGACGTCAGCGGGCGGTAATTTTTTTTCTCGACCGCCAGGCGCCGGTAGATGGTCCGCACCCAGTACCATGCGTCGATGAAGATATCATCCAGCGCCGAGAGCAGGATCACGATCGCGACGAGCGCGGCCATGAGTTCCAGCGCCGCGTAATAATCGGCCGCAAGGTAGTCGAGCGCGAAATCCATGCCTCAATGTTCCGTATTGCCTGATGCCTTGCGGCGGGCCCGGCTGGCCGCAACGAGCAGTCCGATAAACCCGATGACGAGCAGGATGGCGGCCCCAGTCCATAACTCGCGCGTGCTCAGCAGCTCGGCGGTTTCGTCGATGATGTCCTGGCCATCGGGGTTGTCGCTGTTGATCTCGAGGACCACGCCATTGGCCGCCACGGCCGCGATGTCGGTACGGCCAAGCTGGAAGGGCTTCTCGATGACCGGGGTACGGGCAGCGATGGAATGGAAAACCACGCCGTTTTGCCCTGCCGTGCGCGCCACTTCCAGCAAGGCCACACCGTTCAGGCCCGTGATGTCGAGCAGGGGACGGTCGGCGCTGGCCAGGACGAGGCGCGTGTCCTCGACCCGGACCTTGGCGTGCTCCTGCTTGACCGCTACGTCGAAGGCGAGGAAGGCAGCGCTGGGCTGCAAGGCATTTCCTTTCGCTACAACCTGGAATCGGGCGTGCGAAGGCATGACGCCGACGCTTTCGGCCACACGGATGAGGGTCGGCAGGGATGCACCTGGCGCGTCGAGGTAGTGCGCCGGTACCGCGACCTCGGCGCCGGCGATGAACTGCGGATGCATTCCCGAGAAACTCGCCTCGGGGTCCGCTTTTTTCAAGACGATGTGACTCGAGGGCAGTACATTGACAGGATAGGCTTCGGGCGTCTCCTTGCACTGGTCGCTGAACATCTGGCGCACGAAGCTCACCCGGAGCGTGTTGCTGGGCGCCAGGGCGTAGCGCGGAATGCCGGCGATGATTCTTTGCCGTTTTCCATCGGTCGACAGCTGCGCCGACGCCAGCAGTACGCCGTTGAGCATGACCGAAGCAATCGGCGGCGTGCGGCCGGGGCTGGGCGTGGCTGCCAGGTCGAACACCAGTTCGGCCGGACGCTTGCCACCCGACGCGACCTGGGCAAGGCTGAAGTTCACTGCCCATTCACCGCGGGCAAGCACGTCGAAACTGCCCAGGTTCGCGCCGAGCGCAGCGAAGGTCATCTTCTCCCGCTCGCCACTGATGTCGTTGACCACCGAAACGATGCCGCTCGCCGTATGGCCCAGCCGGCGCCAGAAATCGCCGAACAGGGCTGCGGCCTTTTCGCCGGCATCGGGGGCGATCGCAATCACTGGCTTGCCGAGCAAGTAGTCGAGACGGACTTCCTTCGGCTGCATCGCGCGTTCGTTCGCCTGCAAGGCTGTCTTTTTCCAGTCCATGAATGCCGCCAGCAGCTCGGGATTGCCTGTCCGGCCAAGTTCCTCGGCGAGGGCGTCGAAGCCGCCGCGGATGGCGTTCAACAGCGCGGGGTCGGCAACGACGAGATCCGCCGCATACGGGCCGCGCTGGCCGAGCGCCAGCAGGGCGCCGACCTCGGCCTGGCTGCCCAGCTTGCGCGTGCCGCCCGAGGCGATTGCCGCGAAGGCGGGAACCGACATCAGCGAGGCGGGCACGGATACCTGGCCCAGATCGATCGACTGGCCCACTGCCGGTAGCGTCACGATGCGAACCCGGCGATTCGCGCGTTCGAGCGCCACGCCGATGCGCCACGCGCTGTCGTAGCTGCCCGGGGAGATTCCTTTGCCGGCCACCAGCAGCACCGGGGCGCCGGGCAGGGCGCCCCAGGCGGTCTTCACGTCCTTCACGGCCTTGCTGTCGAAACGGTAAGAGAAGAATGTGGCCGGCTCGATACGCAGGATGTTTCCAGGCGTACGCGTATCGGCGCAGGCTGACTCGGCCGCAACAGCCGTCGTCCATTTCAGGCCGAGGCGCAGGAAGCCGCTTTCGCGCGGCCCCGCGTCCACCCCGATGACGCTGCCCGCATCACCCTTGTCCTCGACGGCTGTCCGCGACGAAACCGGATAGCCATCGATCGACACCACCATCGACGTGCGTCCGCCGTCGGAGCGCATGTAATTGGCGGCCAGCTTGATGGTGCCGTCGGCGATGGGCACGCCGGCAGGCACCGGCAGATACAAGTCGCGCTGATTGTCCGGCGAACCGAGCACGACAGGACCGGCCAGACCCAGGTCTTTCAGCGTGATCTCGCGCCGGATCCATGGATCGCCGGCGAGATTGCGGAAGAAGCCTGCCGCAGTGTCGCCCTGCGTCATTGCTTGTGCTTGCGCTTGCGCCGACGCTGGCGGCAGGGTGAAGGCCGCGACAGCGATCAGGCAAGCAAGGGTTGTGGCGATTCGTGGAGCGTGTATGGTGTTGCGAAGGTTCTCGAGCATTGGCATGGTAAACATCGCCGGCGTCCCGCGGGGCGCCGGCCTTATGTGGAAACGATTCAGGCAGCGGCCAGGGCGGGGGCAGGCAGCGGGAGGTCGACGCTCAACTCATCGACTTCGCGGCCAAGGATGGCGTCCACGATGCGCGACGGCGCCGTACCGACGAGCTTGACGGTGCCGGCGGCCAGGGCCTCCGGCCTCTCGGTCACGTCGACGGTGTTGCCCGCGAAGGTGCGGGCCGTCAGCGTGTTGAGCGTCTGGCTGGGCGTCATCAGCCCGAGGTCGTAGTCGGACTTGATTGCGAATAAATCGCGCACCTGTTCCAGCACCTGCCGAAGCTGGCCGGTGGCGCAGACAACACTTTGCACCCCCGGTTCCTGCGACCGGCGCTGGACCAAGGGAGCCATTTGCATCGCTTCAGGCCGGGTACCAAACACGCTGAGTATTTTCATATGCCATTCGATGGAGAAGTGGACGATCACACCGTTCGATCCTGAACGAACGCAGTTCCTGCCAATCGCCAGACGGCATCAGGAAAAAAGTTTGCTATCTTCGGAAAAATCCAGCCAGCAAGGACGGTGTAGGATTCATCCTACATTATAGTAAAAAAGTATCGCTGGTTTAGGTGACGTCATTAATTTTGTCAATTATTGCGTGTTTCGTTGTGGAAAACTGACGTTAAGTTTCGAAATTTATATTGCACATAACGTCGTATAGTAGGCAATTTGACACGATGATTTTGAGAAATAGATTTTGAACTGCAACTGGACAGGCGCATCAATTGAATGGCTGGCGCCAGGAGAGTTGCCGCTGCCGGGCCAACGCAGGAAACCGTGTACATGCGGGTGAGGGTGGTATGTGCTTTCCCGGCCTGGCCGCTTGCGCTCGCCTTCACGCTGGCGATGCTGCTGCTCTGGTGACGCGAGCGCCGCCAAGAGAATCGCTCCCTTACGAACGGAGCACAGGCGCTGCCGGCGTACCGGATATCCGGGCTGGCGACATGGCTGTGCTGCGAGCGCGTGCGGGGAAATCCTGGCTGGGTCCTCGTGGCTGGAACGGCCGCATTACGCCTGGAGCACGTAGGTCCCGGGGGCATCGATACCAGGAACGGTTGGCGGTGGCGCGCGCCTGCCGCCCGCATGGCTTGCCAGCCATGCTTGCCAGGCTGGCCACCAGCTTCCCTCGTGCGTCGGCGTCTGTTCCTGCCAGCTGTCCGGGTCGAGGTAGGGGGCGTCGTGCGCACGACTTGCGACCTGGTAGGTACGCCCCGGCGTTCCCGGCGGGGATACGACGCCGGCGTTGTGTCCGCCCGAGGTGAGCAGGAAGCTCACTTCGGTGTCGGTCAGATGAACGATCTTGTACACGGAGCGCCACGGCGCGACGTGATCGGTCAAGGTGCCAACGGCGAACACGGGGACGCGGATGTCGTTCAGCGACACCGGGCGTCCATCGACGATATAGCGCATGCTGGCCAGACTATTGTTCAGAAACAGCTTACGCAAGTATTCCGAATGCATGCGATACGGCATGCGCGTGGTATCGGCGTTCCACGAGGCCAGGTCATTGTGGCGGTCAGGAATGTCGAGCAGGTAGTGGCGCTGCCGGCGCGACCAGATCAGGTCGTTCGAGCGGAGCAGCTGGAACGCGCCGGCCATCTGGTGGGTGTCGAGGTAACCCTGTTGCCACATGGTGGCCTCGAGAAAGCTGACCTGGCTTTCGTCGATGAACAGGGAGAGTTCGCCGGGTTCGGTAAAGTCGACCTGCGCGGCGAGCATGGTCATGCTGGCCAGGCGCTCGTCGCCATGGCGTGCCATCGCCGCGGCCGCGATGGCCAGCAGGGTCCCGCCCAGGCAATAGCCGCAGGCGCTGACCCTGGTGGTTTCTTCGCCGTCGACGATGGCATCGATGGCAGCCATGACACCAAGGCGGCGGTAGTCTTCCAGCGACAGGTCGCGGTCCTCCGCTTGTGGATTTTTCCAGGAGATCATGTAGACCGTGTGGCCATGGTTCACCAGGTAGCGCACCAGGGAATTTTCGGGCGACAGGTCCAGGATGTAGTACTTCATGATCCAGGCCGGCACGATCAGCACCGGAACCTCGTGGACCGTCGGTGTCGCCGCGTCGTAGCGGAGCAGCTCCATCAGCGGGTTGGACAGCACCACTTTGCCCGGTGTGACCGCCACGTCTTTTCCAGGCCTGAAGCTGACTGGTGCCGGCGCGCGCGACAGCATCCGGCGCGCATCGTCGGCGGCGCGCATGGCACCGTTGAGCAGGCTGCGGCCACCGCTGTCGAAGGCGATCCGCTGCGCGACCGGGTTAGAAGCCAGGAAATTGGAGGGTGCAAGGCTATCGAGCATCTGCCGGGCCACGAAAGAGACCACGTCCGTGTGATGCTGCGACACGCCGCGTACCCCGGTGGTAGCCCGGTGCCACCACTGCTGGGTCAGCAGGAATCCCTGGCTGATCTGACGGTACGGCCAGGCATGCCATTCCGGACCGTTGAAACGCTTGTCCTGGGCCAGGGGCTGCACAGGGTAGGCGCCGCAATGCAGCCAGCGCTGCCAGCTCACGGCCGCCTGCGTCCCCAGTTCGAGCAGCTTGTTGGGCGAGAGCAGCAGATGGGATGCCCAATCCTGCCAGGCCCCTGCAAGCGCAGCTGGGGAAATGTTGCCCGTCAAGCGGCCAAGCCATGCATTCAGATGAAGGTCGATCTCGGCCTGCTCGATATGCGATTCGGGATAGGCGTGCCGCGTCCCCCCTTGCCAGCTGCTGCCCTCCCGCGCCCGCTCGCTGAGCGGCACGGTCTGGTCCGCCGCCAGTGTGGACCTGGACAGGTCGTTGCCGCTCTCGGTTTCAGTGCCTTGCATTGTGTACTTTCAGGACGTCGTGCTGGTGAGTAGGGCGAGCCTTATTAGATATGGCGCGCGCCGCGCTTGTTTTTGACCTAAGTCAAAAATGCATCAGATTTCGACGCCGTGAGCCTGAAGTTGGCTAACACCCCGTCTCATCCTTCATGAATCGCGCTAGCATTCGACGCATGAGCAGGACCGGCAAGCACACTTCCGACGACGAAGGAAGTCCGTGCGGAATTCCGGTTCCCGATCGAAGCAGCCCGACAGGAGAACAGCGTGCCCGATGCAATTACCCCTCGGTCCGATCAGGCTGACTGGCATACCTTGTCCATCGAGACTGTCTACGAGGCCTTGCACAGTTCACCGGCGGGACTCAGCCAGCAGCAGGCGCAGGCGCAGTTCGCGCGGCACGGGCCGAACCGCCTGCCCGCAACGGCGCGGCGCAGCGCACTCCTCAGCTTCATCCTGCAGTTCCATAACATCCTGATCTACGTCCTGCTGGGCTGCGTCGTGGTCACGGCGGCCCTGGGCCACTGGATCGATGCCGGCGTCATCCTGGCAGTGGTGCTGGCCAATGCAGTGATCGGTTTCATTCAAGAAGGCAAGGCCGAGAGGGAAATGGACGCCATTCGCGGGATGCTTGCGCCCCATGCCAATGTCGTTCGCGAAGGCGAGCGCATTTGTATTGAGGGAGCACAACTGGTGCCCGGCGATATCGTGCTTCTCGAAGCGGGCGACAAGGTTCCCGCCGACCTGCGCCTGGTCAGCGCCCACGGCCTGTCGGTGCAGGAAGCGATACTGACCGGCGAGTCGGTCCCGGTCGACAAGAACGTCAGGCCGGTCGCTTCCGACGCTCCCCTGGGAGACCGTACCTGCATGGTCTTTTCCGGCACGCTGGTCACGGGCGGCCAGGCCAGGGGCGTGGTGGTGGCGACGGGCACCGGCACGCAGATCGGGCGGATCAGCGGCCTGCTGTCGACGGTGGAGACCCTGACGACGCCGCTGGTGACGCAGATGGCGGTGTTCGCCCGGTGGCTCACCATATTCATCCTCATCATCGCGGCACTGTTGCTGCTGTACGGCTACCTGACCCCGCATCGTGACTTCGGCGAGCTGTTCATGGCAGTAGTGGGGCTGTCGGTGGCCGCCATCCCCGAGGGTCTTCCAGCGGTACTGACAATCACACTGGCTTCCGGGGTGCGGGCGATGGCCCGCCGCAATGCCATCGTGCGGCGCCTGCCTGCCATCGAGACGCTGGGATCGGTTTCCGTCATCTGCACCGACAAGACCGGCACGCTCACCCGCAACGAGATGATGGTCGCCTCGGTGATCACTGGGGAGCACCTGTTCTCGCTTGAAGGAACCGGCTATGAGCCGGCCGGTGCGCTGCGCCTGGCCGATCGTGCGGTGGCGCCGTCGGAGCACGCAATACTGCACGAACTTGCCCGTACCGCGGCCCTGTGCAACGACGCCTCGCTGCAATGCAGGGACGGCGTCTGGCAGGTACAAGGAGATCCGATGGAAGGGGCCCTGCTGGCTTTCGCGGGCAAGATGGGGATCGATGCGCGCACCGAGCACGCGTCGTGGACGCGTACCGATGTCATCCCTTTCGACGCCAGGCATCGTTTCATGGCCACGCTCAATCACCACCGCGACGGGCGCGGACACGTTTTCGTCAAGGGCGCACCGGAGCGCATCCTCGCGATGTGCCGGTACCAGCGCGCCGCGGATGGATCGGCGGCGGCGCTCGAGCCTGCCTACTGGAGCGCACGGGCGGAAGCCGTCGCAGCGCTGGGCCAGCGCGTGCTGGCCTTCGCGGTCCAGCAGGTGGACGCGCACCATGCGGTACTCGATCACGAGGGCGTGGACGGTTCGCTGACGCTGCTGGGCATGGTCGGCATGATCGATCCGCCCCGTGCGGAGGCGATCGCCGCGGTGGCCGAATGCCGGCAGGCGGGCATTCGGGTCAAGATGATCACCGGCGACCATGCCAGCACGGCGGCAGCAATCGGCAGGCAGATCGGCCTGGAAAATCCGGATACCGTGCTCACCGGGTCCGACCTGGACGGCATCGACGACCTGCGGCTGCGCCAGGCCGCCCGCGACTGCGACATCTTCGCCCGCACCAGTCCCGAACACAAGCTGCGCCTGGTCATGGCCTTGCAGGCGAACGGGCTGACCGTGGCGATGACTGGCGACGGCGTCAACGACGCCCCCGCCCTCAAGCGCGCCGATGCCGGCATCGCCATGGGACAGAAGGGCAGCGAAGCAGCCAAGGAAGCGGCGGTACTCGTGCTGGCGGACGACAATTTCGCTTCCATCGCCGCCGCGGTGCGCGAGGGACGTACCGTCTACGACAACATCAAGAAGCTGATCAGCTGGACGCTGCCGACCAATGCCGGCGAGGCGATGACCATTATCGTGGCGCTGCTGTTCGGGATGACCCTGCCGGTGACGCCAGTGCAGATTCTATGGATCAACCTGATCACGGCGGTCACCCTGGGGCTGGCCCTGGCATTCGAGCCGACCGAGGACGGCAGCATGCGTCGTCCACCGCGGCCGCGCCACGAAGCGCTGCTCAGCGGCGGTCTGGTCTGGCATATCGTCCTGGTATCCGTGCTGTTCCTGTGCGGCGTGTATGGAATCTATTTCTATGCAACCGAGCGCGGCTATCCAGTCGAGCTGGCGCGCACCATGGCATTGAACACCCTGGTTGTCATGGAAATATTCCACCTGTTCTTCATCCGGAATATCTATGGGACCTCGCTCAACTGGAAGGCGGTGCGCGGCACCAGGGTCGTGTGGACGGTCGTGACCGTGGTCACCGCCGCGCAGTTCGCCATCACCTACCTGCCGCCCATGCAATCCGTCTTCGGCACGGTAGCGGTCGGCTTGTGGGATGGCGTGCTCATCGTTGGTACGGGCGTGGCCCTGTTCGCCGTCATCGAGACCGAAAAACAGATCCGCCTGCGCATGCAGGCCTTTCAGCGGGAGACAGGGCAAGCCCCCGGGGAACACCACCGATACGGGACACAGCAATCGGCACCCCAGGCGCCGCCGACCGGAGGCAAGATATGACGCAAGCAGGAAGCTTACAAGGAAAAAAAGGGTTGATCGTCGGCATTGCGAACGAACAGAGCATTGCCTGGGGCTGTGCGCGGGCCATGCGCGATGCCGGCGCCGAGCTGGCCGTCACCTGGTTCAACGACAAGGCGCGCGCCTACGTGGAACCGCTGGCGCGCCGGCTCGACGCCGACATCGCGATGGCGCTGGACGTCGAGCAGCCCGGCGCCATCGAAGCCGTTTTCGAAGCCATCGCCTCCCGCTGGGGACGGCTCGACTTCGTGCTGCACTCGATCGCGTTCGCGCCCCGGTCCGACCTGCACGGACGGGTCGCCGACTGTTCGCGCGAAGGATTCGCGCGCGCGATGGACATCTCCTGCCATTCGTTCGCGCGCATGGCGCGGCTGGCCGAACCCTTGATGAGCGAAGGCGGCAGCCTGATGACGATGAGCTATATCGGCGCCGAGGAAGTGATTCCCGACTATGGCGTGATGGGGCCGGTGAAGGCCGCGCTGGAAGCAAGCGTACGCTACCTGGCCTGCGAGCTGGGGCCGCGCGGCATTCGCGTCAACGCCATTTCGCCTGGACCCCTGGCCACGCGTGCGGCGTCGGGCATCCCGAACTTCGAGGCACTGTTGGCGCAAACCGCCCGGCGCGCGCCCTTGCGCCGCCTGGTCGACATCGCCGAGGTGGGAGCGCTGTGCGCATTCCTTGCCGGCGACGGCGCCAAGGCCATTACCGGCAACACCTTGTACGTGGATGCCGGGTATCACATCCTTGGCTAGCGCATGTCGAACGCCACGCCACCACACGCAGCAACCGATCATGAAAGGATAGCGCCATGAGCTGGCCGCCGCGCGACTTGCCGCAGACCATTCGCAACCGTACTTTCGACGAGATCGCGGTCGGCGACAGCGCCTCCATCGAACGCACCCTGACCCTGGAAGACATCCAGCTGTTCGCGCTGATGTCCGGCGACATGAATCCGCAGCACCTCGATGCCGAGTTTGCCGCATCGACCCGTTTCCACGGCCTGATCGCCCATGGCATGTGGGGCGCGGCGCTGATCTCGGCCGTGCTGGGAACCCGCTTGCCCGGGCCGGGCACCGTTTACCTGGGGCAAACCCTGCGCTTCCAGGCGCCTGTGCGGGTAGGCGACACCCTGGTCATCTGCGTGACCGTGACCGCGCGCGCTACCGACAAGCCGATCCTGACGCTGGCATGCAGCTGCACCAACCAGCATGGCGCAACCGTCATCGAAGGCGAGGCGACGGTGCTGGCGCCGACCGAAAGGATCGAACGCCCCAGCGCCACCCTGCCGGAAGTACGCATCGGCACCGGCGGCGGCCTGGATCGCTTGCTCGAACGGGTGCGCCCGCTCGGCCGGATCCGCGTGGCGGTGGTCCACCCCTGCGACGCGCTGAGCCTGTCCGGCGCGCTCGATGCGCGTGCGGCCGGCCTGATCGAACCGGTGCTGGTGGCGCCGCGCGCGCGCCTGGAAGCGGTGGCCGCGCAGGCGGGAATCGACCTGGCCGGCGTGGACATCGAAGATGCCGCGCATAGCCATGCCGCCGCCGCCCGCGCGGTCGAGCTGGCCGCCGCCGGCAAGGTGGAGGCACTCATGAAAGGCAGTCTTCACACTGACGAGCTGATCCGCGCAGTACTGAAAGCGGCGCCCGGCCTGCGCACCAAGCGGCGCCTGAGCCACTGCTTCCTGATGCAGACGCCCGCCTATCCGCGGCCCTTCATCATCACCGATGCGGCGATCAACATCGCTCCGACGCTGGAAGACAAGGCCGACATCGTGCGCAATGCCATCGACCTGGCGCATGCGATCGGCGTCGCCGAGCCGCGCGTGGCCATCCTGGCGGCCGTCGAAACGGTCAATCCAGTCATGCCGGCCACGCTCGACGCGGCGGCACTGTGCAAGATGGCCGAGCGCGGCCAGATCTCCGGCGCCCTGCTCGATGGTCCGCTGGCGTTCGACAACGCGGTGTCGGCGGCCGCCGCGCACGTCAAGGGAATCAGTTCGCCGGTGGCCGGCTGTGCGGACGTGCTGGTGGTTCCCGACCTTGAAAGCGGCAACATGCTCGCCAAGCAGCTCGAATTCATGGGCGATGCCAGCAGCGCGGGCGTGGTGCTGGGCGCCAGGGTCCCGATCGTGCTCACCAGCCGCGCCGACTCGGTCGAAACCCGGCTCGGTTCCTGCGCCATCGCACTGCTGCTGGCGCACCATTACCGCAGCGCGCCGCCATGAGCGCCGGCACCCGCATGATCCTGGCGCTCAACTGCGGATCCTCCAGCGTCAAGTTTGCCCTGTTCGAGGCGCGTGGCGCAGACGTGCCGCGCCAGCCGGTGTGGAAAGGCAAGATCGATGCCACCGGCGGCGCGCATCCCTACCGCAGTGCGATGGTCCATGTACTCGAATGTGCACGCGCGCGGCTGGGCGGGCGCGCGTTGGACGCCATCAGTCACCGGGTGGTGCATGGCGGGGAAACATACACCGCGCCGGTGCGCGTGGACGCCGCCGTCCTGGCCGACCTGACCGGCTTCGTCGCGCTCGCGCCGCTGCACCAGCCCTTCGCACTCGAGGCGATTGCCGCACTGATGGCGGATCACCCCCAGATGCCGCAGGTCGCGTGCTTCGACACCGCTTTTCATCACACCCTGCCCCGGGTGGAGCAATTGCTGCCGCTGCCCGCGGCAGTGCGCGCGCGGGGGCTGCGGCGCTACGGCTTTCATGGCCTGTCCTACGAATACATGGCGCAGGTGCTTCCCGAGCGCCATGGCGAACGGGCGCACGGCCGGGTCATCGTCGCCCACCTGGGCAGCGGCGCCAGCCTGTGCGCCATGCACGCCGGCCGCAGCGTGGCCACCTCCATGGGCTTTTCGGCACTCGACGGCTTGATGATGGGAACGCGCAGCGGCTCCCTCGACCCGGGCGTGCTGCTCTATCTGCTCGAGAACGACCGGATGACGGTGGCCGAGCTCACCCATATGCTGTACCGCGAATCGGGCCTGGCGGGGGTGTCCGGGCTGTCTTCCGAGCTGCCGGTCCTGCTGGCCAACGAAGCGCGCACCGATGACACGGGAGCGCGCGTACGCGATGCCCTGGCGCTGTACGTGCGCCGCATCGTGCGCGAGATCGGCGCGCTGGTGGCGGTCCTCGGAGGACTCGACCTGCTGGTGTTCACGGCCGGCGTAGGGGAGCACAGCGCGGCCATCCGCGAACGGGTCTGCGGCGGTCTCGCCTTTCTCGGCATCGTGGTCGACGACGCGGCCAACCAGGCGTGCAGCCATCTGATTTCCGCGCCGGCCAGCCGGGTCACGGTGGCCGTGGAACCGACCGACGAGGAATGGATCGCGGCACGGCACGCGGCCGGGCTGCTGCACAACAGTCATGATCAACCCACACCAATCCAAGGAGATCGACCATGTCCCTGAAAACCATTGTCGTGCACATCGACGGCACCGACCGGTGCAGTACCCGTGTCGCGCTGGCAGCCCAGCTTGCACTTGCATACGATGCCCACCTGATCGGCGTGGCGCCGACCGGATGGTCGCCGCCGGTCGTCATGCCTGGCGTGAGCGAGCCGATCGTGCCGGCGATCCCGGTCGATACCGGGCCGGCCAGGAAGCAATGCATGGCTGCGCTGGCCGCGTTCGAAGCACAGGCACGCCGGTTGGGGGTGCAGACTGTCGAAACGCGCCTGGTGGAGGAAGAACCCGGGCTGGCGCTGGCCCAGCATGGCCTGTGCAGCGATCTGGTCGTGGTCGGGCAGACCAGGGGCGGCGGCAATGCGCCTGCCGCGTGGCAGGACTTTCCGGAATGGGTGATGCTCAACAGTCCGGTCCCGGTGCTGGTGGTGCCGGCGCGCGGGGAGTTCGCAACCGTCGGCACCAGGGTGGCCGTGGCCTGGAACGGCAGCAGCGAGGCGCGCCGCGCGATCGGCACGGCCTTGCCGGTGCTGCGCAAGGCGGACAAGGTGCACCTGGTGATGGTCGATGCCGACCGCAAGCTGATCGAGGCAGACGCCGGGCCTGGCGCCGACATGGGACTCTACCTGATGCGCCATGGCGTCAACGTCGAGGTCGACGTCGACATCACCGGCGGCGATACCGGCGCCGCGCTGGTCGGCGCCAGCGTGGACTGCGGCGCCGATCTGGTGGTGATGGGTGCCTACGGCCGGTCGCGCCTGCGCGAAATGCTGATGGGCGGAGCTACCCGCGCCATGCTCGAGTCGATGCGCGTTCCGGTGTGGATGGCCCACTGAGCTTGTCGCATCTTATCGCGATGCAGGTTTTCAGGTGCGTGTCAGACCGGCTTGGCACATGCTGTCGACCGCACGCTCCGCCGCGTCCTGAAAGGGAAGAAAGACCAGGTCGGCGCCTTTCGACCGCAGCAGTTCGACATCCTGTTCGCGTTGCGTGGAAATAGCGACTTTGCCGGTGTAGCCCTGGCGTTTCAGCGCGTTCATCAGCACCAGGCGCGGATCTTCATGGGTAAGCCCCAGCTCGTGTTGTGGCAAGGCGGACACGACCCAGGCCGCCGACCCGAGTGGTAGCGAGGCCACGGACTCTTCGTCGCAGGCGTCGCCGTAAACCGCGTCGTATCCTGCGGCGTGCCAGCGCCGCAGTTCATCGGGATTGAAGTCCACGGCCAGCAGCCTCACCCCTTTCGTACGCAAGCGCTGCGCGATGGCGGAGCCATAGCGCCCGATGCCGAACAGGATGACATCGTAGGCGCTCTGCGGCGCGTCCGGCGCCGGCGCAGCTTCCCGCTCAGGCACCTTGCGCTCGAAGGGACCAAGGAATGGCTCCAGCCGGCGGTACAGCTCATGCGACCAGGTGATCATGTAGACCGACAGCGCGATCGTGACCAGGCCCACCAGGGTCACCAGCCCCAGGGCATCGGCGTCCACATGGCCCATCGCCATCCCCATCGCCATGAAGATCAGCGAGAATTCGCTGATCTGCGCCACGGTCAGGCCGGCGAGGAAGCCGGTACGCTTGCGGTAGCCCATGCGGCCCATGATCGCCAATACGATCAGCGGGTTCCCGACCAGCACGAACAGGGACAGCAGCAGAGCGGAGGGGATTTGCGCGCCCAGCAGTCCAAGCTCGAGCTGGGAGCCGAGCGCGATGAAAAAGAACAGCAACAGGAAGTCGCGCAGGGAGGACAGTCGCGCCACGACCGCCTCCCGGTAGGGCGTCGATGCTAGCGACACCCCGGCCAACAGCCCGCCCAGTTCCTTGCCGAAGCCTAGGTAGTCGCCGAGCGCTGCCAGCAAGGCGGCCCAGCCCAGTGCGAACGTGATGAGCAGCTCCGGCGAATGCGCGATGCGGCCGACCAGCGGAGTGGCGAGGTAGCGTATGAACAGCCCGGTCGCGCCGAGCATGGCGAGACCGGCCGCCACGACCTGGCCGATGCGCAGCCAGGCGCTTTCTTCGCCACCGCCGCCGGTCGCGCTGCCGATGCCGAAGGCAGAGAGCGCCATCATTGCCAGCACCACCACCAGATCCTGCACGATCAGGAAGCCGATGGCGATACGGCCATGCAGCGAGTCCACCTCTTTTTTGTCGGACAGGAGCTTGACGATGATGATGGTGCTGGAGAAGGTCAGGGCGACGGCGATGTACAGCGAGGTTACCGTGTCCAGGCCGAGCCCCAGGCAGATCAGGAAGCCGATGGCGGAGGTGAAGAACACCTGGCCGAGTCCCGTGGCCAGCGATACCCCGCCGAGCGTGCGGACCAGGTGGAGATCGAGCTTGAGCCCGACGAGGAACAGCAGCACGACCACGCCGAGTTCCGCCAGTGTCGCGATACTGTCGGTGGAATGCACGATGCCGAGCACCGACTGCCCGGCCAGGATGCCGGTGGCGATGTAGGAAACAATCATCGGCTGGTGCAGCAACAGGCCCAGGTAACCGACCAGCGCGGCCAGCGCGAGCAGCGCGGTCAGCTCGTAGAACAGCGAGGTCTGCAGGAAGGCGAGATCAGGCATCGTATCGCATGACGAAGCGGCGCCGATTTCGCTCAGTATGCTTTTACTGGAGAAATGAAACCGTTGGGCTTAAGCGCCAGCAGCGAGCAGCTCAGGGCCTGGACCAGGTTTTCCGCCGTGTTGCCGATCACGAATCCAGGAATGCCCGTCCGTCCGAGGCTGCCCATGACCAGGATGTCGATGTTCCGCTCTTTCGTGAGCTGCGGAATGCGTTGCTCGGGACGGCCGCGGACATGCTCGATCCGGGTAGGTCCGCCGATGCCGGATTGCTTGATTGCGCTTTCCAAATCGCGGCGATGCCGGCGCTGTACGCCGAGCACGGCTTCCAGCAATTCTTCTTCGGGCATCCTGACCCAGGGGCTGCCGCGCAAATACTCCTCGGCCGCGAAATCCCAGCAAGAGACGATCGTCAACTCGGTGTTGCAAGTATCGGCAAGCGAACGCGACAGCTGCAGCAGGCGCAGCGAGAGTGCCTGCCCTTCCGGTTCCGCGCTCTGCGGATCGATCGCGACGGCAACTTTGACCTGGTCCCAGGGTTTGCCGGGCGGGCGGCTCAGCCAGACGGGACAAGGGCATTTGCGTAGCAGTTCCATGTCGACCGCCGTGAATCCCCTGCCGTCGTCATGCCTTTCCGCTTCCTTGAGCACGAGATCGTTCGCCTGCTTCAATGCATGACGGATGATGCGCACGGCGGGGGTGTCGCCGCATTCGACCGTTACCGGGACAGGGCAATCCTGTGCGCCGACGCCGCTGGCCTCGCGGGCCACTTGCAGGGCGCTCTCCAGTTGCTCGGCAAGCCAGCGCGTGTAGCCATCCTTGTAGATGGCCAGGTCGTCGGGAAAGTCGGGGCAGGCGACCAGGGCCTGGAGGTCCGCACGGTAGATGCGCGCGAGGCTGAGAGCTTGCTGTAACGCATCAACGTCGCGGGTCAGCCCGCGGCTGACGAACACAATGTTATTAAATACCTGCATGGCTACTTCTCCCTTGGTCAAGAGGCGCATCAGTCGTGCATGAAGTGTCCCGCATGTTGCCGTTCTAATTATGACAGCAAACGCAGGCAGCGTCCCGGAGAACGCCGCGCCCGCCGCTATGGCCGGTCAGAAGCTGTAGTCGGCCTTGACATAATACGAACGTCCGTTGATCCCGAACGGGCAGGTCTCCCAGCAGTAGGTAAAGCCCAGCTGCGGGAATGGCGCCGCTTTCACGGGATCCCACCTGGTCGGATAGGTATCGAACACGTTGTTGATGCCCGCCGTCAGGCTCAGCTTCTTGGTGAAGTTATAGCGGCCGGTCAGGTCGAGGATCCACTTCGCCGACCAGGTCTGGATGAAGCCCGGCGTGAAGCCCTGGCCCTCCACTTCGCCGAAGTAGTTCGCGCGCGCCGTCGCATTCCACTGTCCGACCGTGTAGTCCGCCGCCACCACGTGGTGCTGGCGCGGCTGCCCCTTCTCGATCAGCGTCACCTGGGTATCGTCGAACAGCTGGGCGCCGCTCAGCACCGAGGATTGCGAATGGCGGTCCTTCACCTTGGTCCGGTTGAAGCCGAGCTGGCCGGACAGCACCAGGGTCGAGCCCTGGCCGCGGGTGGTGTGCTGGGCCACGAGGTCGAAGCCGGTGGTCGTGGTGTCGATCGCGTTGGTGAAGAACTGCGCCTGGCCTACGCGCAGCGGATCGAGGATGGCCTTGATCGGGCAGGCGGCGGCCGTCGGGCAGGGACCGGATTCCGGCGCGATGTTCGACGAGAACACGATGCGGTCGTCGATGTTGGTGCGGTACAGGTCGGCCGTCACCGAAAAGTTCTGGGTTGGGCGCAGGATCATGCCGACGCTGGCGCTCTTCGACGTCTCTTCCTGCAGCGGGGCGATGCCGAAGGCGCGGGTCACGGCGCTGTTCTCGCGCGCGGTCAGGGTTTCGGTCAGCACGCCGGCGGCATTCAGGTTGGTCGACACCGAGCTGTAGAACTTCTGCTGCACGCCGGGCGCACGGAAGCCGGTCGAGGCGCTGGCGCGCAGGCCGATCGTGCGCGACGGGTCGTAGCGGAAGCTCAGCTTGCCGATGGTGGTGTTGCCGAAGTCCGAATAGCGTTCGTGGCGCAGGGCCGCGCCAAGCGAGAGCGTGTCGCCGATCTTGCGTTCGAGGTCGACGTAGTAGGCGGTGTTGTGGCGGCCGTCGTCCACTTCGGTGCCCGGGGTGTAGCCCGGGAAGCCCTGGATGCCGGAAGCGGCGATACCGCCGGTCTGGTCGCGGATGATCTTGCGCGGGTCGTTGGTGCGGCCGTACTGGTAGGAGACCGGGTCGCCGGCCACGATCTGGTAGTTATCCTGGCGCCATTCGAAGCCGGTACCGATGTAGAGCGGGGCGCCGGCAAAGTCGACCGAACCCTTGAAGTCGAGGTTGAGGGTGGTCTGGTCGAACTTCAGCTTGCCGGTATCGGCTTCGAGCGGCGAGCTGCCGTTTTCGTAGTAGTAGCTGACGTTGATCGAGTTCCGCTCGTGGAAACCGAGCTCGCTGCGGCCGTGGTTGACGCTCAGGTCCACGCTCCAGTCGCCGCTCAGGTCATGCTTGTAGCCGACGCCGAGCGAAGCGTCCTTGACGGTGGTGATGATGTTCGGCAGGAAGCCGTTCGGGTACACGGCCGGCACGTTGCGCGCATCGCCCGCCGAACGGAAGAAGCCCGAGGCGTCGCCCTTGCGCTTCGAGGCGCCGCCAAAGGTGTACAGTTCGCCGCCGCCCACCGGCAGCGCGGCGTTCAGCCACAGGTAGCCGTCCTTGGCCAGGCTGTCGCCGATGCGCTGGGTGACGCGCGGCGGGTTCACGCGCAGGGTATCGGGGCCGGCGCGGTTGGTTTCGTTGCGGCGCCGGCCTTCGACCGACAGGTTCAGGTAGCCGCCATCGGCGCCGAGGGCCAGGCCCTTGTGGGCGCTGGCAGTATAGGTGTCGCCATCGCCTTCCTTGGTGGTGCCCACGCTGGCGCTGAGCTGGGTGTCGGTAACACCCTTTTTCAGCACGATGTTGATCACGCCGGCGATCGCGTCGGAGCCGTACTGCGCAGCTGCGCCGTCGCGCAGCACTTCGATCGACTGGATCGCGGACAGGGGGATGGCATTGATGTCGGTACCGGCCGATCCGCGGCCGATGGTCTGCTGCACGTTGACCAGCGCCTGCTGGTGGCGGCGCTTGCCGTTCACCAGCACCAGCAGCTGGTCGGGACCGAGGCCGCGCAGTGTCGCGGGGCGGATGATGTCGGTGCCGTCGCTAATGAAAGTCGTGGTGAAGTTGAACGACGGGTCGAGGTCTTGCAGGACCTTGCCGAGTTCGAGCGAGCCGGCCGACTGCAGGTCTTTCGCGCTGATCAGGCCGACCGGCACGGCGGTGTCCAGTGCGGTCTTGGCCTGGGTCCGCGAACCCAGCACGACCACGGTCGCCGTATCGCCCTGGGCCTGGCTATTCGTCGCTTCCTGCGCGAACGCCGATGCCATGGCCGATACCAGTGTCGATGCGACCAATGCCCGTTTCGTCGTTTGATTCACCATCTTGTCCCCTTGTCGAGAGTTAATCCATCACAAAAAACCAGGTCTCCTATAACTGCTGCGAATTGATTTTGGAGAAATATTTACGTAAGTACAAGTGTCAACTGTGCAATACACAACAGTTTTACTGAATTTCGTGTATTGATGAGACGGGGATGGAAAGGATGATGTGCATGTGCTAGCTGCACGCGGAACGTGTCCTGCCTGTGTCCTGCCTGGCGCTAGATCAGGCCGAGCAGCGCGGCTTTCACGACAGCGGCGGTCTTGTTGGCCGTGCCCAGCTTGGCCAGCGCATTACCGACATGGAAGTTCACCGTCCGTTCTGACAGGGCGAGGATCTGGCCGGTTTCGGACGAGGTCTTGCCGTCGGCCATCCAGCGCAGTACTTCGGCTTCGCGCGCAGTCAGTGTCACGCCAACCGCCGCTGGCTGATACAGCCGCGCCATTGCGGCATGTGTGGCATGGGCAAGCCAGGACATGCTGCCTTCGATGTTGCGCAGTTCGGCGCTCGAGAGAGCGTCGTGCGAGCGCGCCAGGGTCAGCAGGCCTTTGCTGCCGTCGGCGGTGCGCGAGGGCTGGGCCCAGCCGACCCGCAGTCCGTGTTCGCGCGCATCTTCCCATAGCGGGCGGGCGCCGGCAAACAGCTGTTCGCTCCACAGCACCGGCAGCGGAGACGCGGCGCCGTGGGCCACGGTGGGATCGACGGCCAGGTAGCCTGCATGTGCGTAGCGGGCCTGCCATGCGGCCGGGTAGTTGTTGACCATGACGGTGCGCGGGTTCGAGAACGGCAGGAGTGTGCGCAAACCATAGGCGCAGTAATCGAAACCGAGGTCGCGCGCGGCGTGGGCAACCAATCCATGCAGGCTCGCCGCATCCGGCGCCTGCGCCATGGCTGCGAGACAGTCCTCGCGCCAGCCGCTCAGTTGCTCATCCTTCACCACCACCCAGTCCTCTCCGCTGTCAGTTCTTACAGTTTCGATGCCGCCGGGCCTTCCGTAGAATGGAGACCCCAGCCATTGTCACCGTATGTGTTTGGAATAACAACTACTTTCAGGAGATGTCCGTGTCTTATCCACTTCCGCATTTGCTTTCTTGCGGCGGTCGCATCGCCGCGGCCGTGCTGGCGCTCGCGCTGTCGGGAACCATCCATGCCGCATCGCCCGCGCCGGATACCATCAAGGTCGGTCATTACCAGGTGCAGATGGCCACGCTCGGTAGCGGCAACTACACCGTGATCCTGGAATCAGGCTTTGGACGCGACATGGGCGTGTGGCGCAACGTCGCCCCGGCGCTGGCGAAATCGGCGAAGGTGGTGGCCTATTCGCGTGCGGGGCACGGCAAGTCGGATGCGCGGCCGGAAGCGCCGACCATCGCGGCACGCACGGACGAACTGGAGCAGCTGATCGCCACGGCCGGGCTCAAGCCGCCTTTCGTGCTGGTCGGGCATTCCTATGGCGGCTTCCTGGTCCGCAGCTTCGCCGTGCGCCATCCGGAGCAGGTGGCGGGCATGGTGTTCGTGGACTCAAGCGACGAAGCGTTCAACGTCGAGCTGCGCAAGCTCGATGCCGCGGCCGTGGACAAGGACAACAAGCTTACCGAGCAGTTCGTGCCGCCCAAATTCCACGCCGAGCTGCGCAGCGTACAGGCGGTGCTCGACAGCGGCAAGCTGCCGTTCGCCGGGACGCTGCCGGACGTGCCGGTGGCGGTGCTGACCTCGGTACAGAAGCGCGAGCAGCCACAGCTCTTCCTCGAGACCCCGGCGGCGGTACAGGTCTGGCGCGGGCTGCACGAGCGCTTCTTCCGGGCCTTCAGCAACGGCAGCCACATTGTCACCGCCGAGAGCGGCCACAACATCCACCAGGAGCAGCCGCAGCTCGTTGTCTCGGCGGTCGAAGGCGTGATCGCGGCGGCCGAAAGCATGCGCATCAAGCGTGTGCGTGAAGGGGCGCGTGCCGAACTGCTGCGCCGGCTGGAGCAGGGCGGTTCCGATGCCGAGATGGCACAGGCGCTGGAAGCCAGCGGCTTTGGCGAAGCGGACCTCAACCGCATCGGCTACGAGCTGCTCGGGCCGCGCAAGCAGCCTGTGCTGGCCGAACGGCTCATGAAGGCAAATGCCGGCAAGTTCAGCACCTCGGACAACGTGCAGGACAGCTACGGCGAAGTGCTGCTGGCGACGGGCAAGCCGCTGGAAGCGAAGCTGCAGTTCATGAAGGCGGTCACGCTGGCCCAGGCCCAGGGCAAGGATGACAAGGTGCTGGCGGGCTACCGCGCCAACCTGGCCAAGGCCGAGCAGGCCCTGGCGCGTTGAGCATGAAGCGTATTGCGCGATGGTCGGCGGCAGGTCTTCTGGCCGCTACTGCCGCCGCTTATTACAGCGTTCCGGAAATGTTCAGGGAACCCTTGTTGACCCTGAACCGCAGCCTGTCTGGTCTCGAGGAAAAGACCGGCCGATTCGATGCGCATACCGTTCACTATCTGGAGGGCGGCCAAGGCGAGACCGTGCTGCTCTTGCACGGCATATTTGCAGAAAAAGACCATTGGGTCGACTTCGCACGCAGGCTGACCGGTCACTACCATGTGATCGCTCCCGACCTGCCCGGCTATGGCGAGAGCAGCCGTCACGCCGGCCAGCGCTACGATTATGCGACGCAAACGGAAAGACTCAGGCAGTTCATGGATTCGCTTGGCATTGCACGCGCTCATATCGCCGGCAACTCCATGGGAGGCACGATCGCCGCCCTGTTCGCTATCCGCTATCCGGAGCGCGTGGCCAGCCTTGCTTTCATCGGCGCACCGCACGGCATCCGTTCCGAAACAGCCAGCGAGATGGACAGGCTCATCGAGGCCGGCCAGGCGCCGCTGGTGGCGCGCAATGCCGGGGAGTTCGATGCCATGATGAAGCTGGTGTTTGCGGACCGGCCTTTCCTGCCTTATCCCATCCTCCAGGCAGCAGAGCGGGATGCAATCGCCAATGCCGGATCCAACCGGAGAATGTGGGATGAGCAGTTGAAAGACCGCTATCTGCTGCATTACCTGCTGCAGGAACACGTCGGCAGGGTGGCCGTGCCATCGCTGGCATTATGGGGCGGCAGGGACAAGGTGTTCGACGTCTCCGGGGCACAGACCCTGAAAGGATTGTTGCCGCACGTCGACCTCCGTATCCTTCCACGGATGGGGCATCTGCCGATGATGGAAGACCCGAAGGAAACCGCAAGGTTTTACGCGGATTTCCTCCACAGGACGCCGCCGGGAAAACCGGGGCGCTAGCACCGCCTCACGCGTGGTCGCGCATCCATTCCTTCAGGCCGTCGACCCATTTCCTGGCCGGCAGGTTGAGGTGGCGCCGGATCTCGCCCGCGCGTTCGTACAGCAACGAGAAGTCGAGCTGCGGCGCGTTCTTGAAGGCCAGGACCACGATGTTCGCGTCGTGCACCTCGGGCAGCCAGACCACGGCGTCGAACACCTGCTGCATGGTGAGCAGGTTCTTGTCGTAGCTGTCGAAGTGGCCGAAGACATTGGCGGTCATGATCCCGTCTTCCTTCAGGCAGTCATGGCAGCCCTGGTAAAAATCAAGGGAGTCGAGCACCGGGCCACGGGCGTCGTGGTCGTACAGGTCCACCTGCAGGACATCGACCCGGCCGTGGTTGCCGGCATCCAGCACGAAGTCGAGCGCGTTCATCTGGCGCACGTCCAGGCGCGCGTCGTTCTCGGGCAGGCCGAACAAGGCGCGGCAGATGGCGATCACGTTCGGATTCAGTTCGGCCGCGGTAACGTGCGCCTCGGGAAAGCGGCGGTAGCAGAACTTGGTCAGGGCTGCGCTGCCGAGGCCCAGCTGGACGATGCGGCGCGGGTTCTGGAGGAACAGCGTCCACATCATCATCATCTGGACGTACTCGAGCTCGATCGCGTCCGGCTTGGACAGGCGCATCGCGCCCTGCACCCAGGAGGTGCCCAGGTGCAGGAAGCGCACGCCGTCGAACTCGTCGATGGTGGCGGGCGGGTGGCCCGGCTGGGCGAAACGGGGATCGATGCGGGCGTAGGAAGGTGGCATGACAGCCGAATGATACCGTAGGGCGGTCGGCTCTGCCGACCGCGCGTTCAACGGGATGATGCTCAGCCGGGCGTCAGTTCATGCCGGATTTGAACGCGCGGTCGGCGAAGCGTGATCTGGTCCACCGGACCGTGATCTAGTCCACCGGACTAGATCACCCCCTACGCTATGCCATTCCTGCCGAACTCGCGGAAACCCGGCCGCTCGGTCAGGCGGTCGACATAGGCCGCCACGTGGCGCAGGTCCGGCCTGTCCATCGGCGTCAGCATCCAGCGGTTCACCGACAAGCCCAGCACGATATCCGCCAGCGTGAAGGCGCTGCCCGCAACGTAGGCGCCGGTGGCGCGCAGCTGGGCGTCCAGGATGCCGATGTGGCGGTTCCAGGACGCGATGCTGGCTTCGACCTGTGCCCTGTCCTGGTAGGCGGCGTTGTTGCGCACCAGTGCCATGAAGGCGTAGCGCCAGGCCGTGTTCAGGTCGGTGGCCTGCCAGTCCATCCATTGCTCGACACGTGCGCGATCGCGCGCACCGGCCGGCAGCAGGGCGCCCGCGCCCTGTTCGCCGTACTTCGAGCAGAGATAGCGGCAGATGGTATTCGACTCCCACAACACGAAGCCGTCCTCCACGAGCACCGGTACCAAGCCGTTCGGGTTGAGTGCCGCATGTCCCGCGTTCCAGTCTTCGCGCTCGAAGGGGAGTCCGAGCTCGATGCAGGTCCACAGCACTTTGCGCACGTTGATCGACGTGTCCTTACCGATGATCTTCAGCATATGCATCCTTTCATGGTGTTTGCGTTCCCGGCAGTGCCGGAAGGATGAGGGTGACGGCCAGGCCGCCGCCGTCGCGGTTCGAGAGCGAGATGCGCCCGCCGTGGGCTTCGGCGATCTCGCGCGCCAGCGCCAGCCCAAGGCCGGTGCCGCTGCGCTTGGTGGAATAGAAGGGTACCAGGGCGTTGGTCAGCACGGTGTCGCTCATGCCGGCGCCGCGGTCCAGCACGTCGATGCGCAAGGCCTCCTGCACGCGGCGCACCTGCAGCTCGACGTCCCCGGGCTTTGATCCCGATTCGTGCGCATTCTTGAGCAGGTTGAGCAGGGCCTGTTCCATCTGGGCGGCGTCGATCCAGGCCGGCTCCTGCGGCAAGTCGCCCGACAGGCGGAACGGCACCTGGTCGGCCAGCCGGTCCACGAACACGCGCCAGGGCACGGCATCGAGGCGCGGCGTGGGCAGCTTGGCGAAGCGCGCATAGCCGAGAATGAAGGTTTCAAGGTGGCGGGTACGCTCGCCGATGGTCTGCAGGATCTGGGGCAGGCGCTCGGTCTGGCCGCGCCGCACCAGCTCCGCGCCGGAGTGCGCCAGGGACGCGAGCGGCGCCAGCGAGTTGTTCAGCTCATGGCTGATCACGCGGATCACCTTCTTCCAGGTCTGCACCTCCTGGCGCCGCAGCTCGGTGGTCAGGTGGCGCAGCAGCAGCAATTCGTGGCGCCGGCCGTTCAGCGTGAAGCTGCTCCGCGCCAGGTGATAAACCTCTTCTTCTTCCGACTCCCCGGCGGTGAACAGGCCGTCGCCGCCGCGCGCCAGCGCCTCCTTCAGGGCCGGGGCTGCGGTTTCCAGGATGTCGCCCAGACCGTGGCCTTCGAGCTTGCGTCCTTCGGACAGCAGCTGGCGCGCGGCCAGGTTGGCGTAGACGATGGTGCCCGCCGAAGTAGCTGTATTGGTGGCGAAGTCGGTCACCAGCAGCATGGCCACCGGCGTGTTCTGGACCATGGTATCGAGCAGCAGCTCGCGCTGCACCAGGCCGAGGCGCTGTTCGCGCAGCACCTGCCCCAGGTCGTTGTGGGCGGCGATCAGGTCGGCCAGCTCGTCGTTCTGGGGCCAGTGCAGGCTGAAGGAAAAGTCGCCGTCGCGGTAGCTGGCCACCGTGCCCTCGAGGGCGCGGAACAGCGACAGGATCGGCTGGATCTGCGAGCGGATGGTGATGATGGCGATCGGGACGATCGCCGCCAGGCAGGCGAAGAAGACGAGGACGGGATGCTCGGGGAAGAGGTGGTCCAGCCCGAGCGCGATCAGCATGCCGAGGGCCAGCAGGGTGCCGACCAGCGCCGACCAGCGCGTGACCAGCGAGAGTCGGAACCCTGTGCCCTTCATGCCGCTCATGTGGGGCGTGCGATGCCGAGCCGCTCCATGCGCCGGTACAGGGCCTGGCGCGACAGGCCCAGTTCGCTTGATGCCTGCGCCACCACGCCGCCGGCGCGTGCCAGCGCCTGCACGATGGCTTCGCGGTCGGGTTCCGCATCCAGGGTGGGCGCCACCGCGACCGGCAGCCCAAGATCGGCAGCCTTGATGACGTCTCCCTGCGCCAGCAGGCTGGCGCGTGCCATCACGTTCTTCAGCTCGCGCACGTTGCCGGGCCAGGTGTGGGCCTGCAGCGCCGCTTCGGCCGAAGAATGCAGGGTCTTCCCGCGCAGGAAGGAAAGCGCCAGCGGCAGGATGTCGCCCGGGCGCGCGGCGAGCGGCGGCAGGCGCAGTTCGATCACGTTCAGGCGGTAGTACAGGTCTTCGCGGAAGCTGCCGGCGCGGATCATGGCGCCGAGATCGGCGTTGGTGGCGCTGATCACGCGCACCTTCACCTGGCGCTCGCGGTTGGAGCCGAGGCGCTCGAAGCGTCCGGTTTCCAGCACGCGCAGCAGCTTCATCTGGCCGGCCAGCGGCAGGTTGCCGATCTCGTCGAGGAACAGGGTGCCGCCGTCGGCCGCCTCGAACTTGCCTTCCCGAGCCTTCGAGGCCCCCGTATAGGCGCCGGCCTCCGCCCCGAACAGCTCGGCCTCGATCAGTTCCGAGGGCAGGGCGCCGCAGTTCAGCACCACGAAGGGGCCGTCGGCCACCTGCGAATTGGCCTGGATGATGTCGGCGATGCGCTCCTTGCCGGTGCCGTTCGGGCCGGTGATGAGCACCGGTACGTCGGCGCGCGCCACCTGGCAGGCCAGGGTGAGCACGCGCTCGGTAGCCGGGTCCTGCCACACCAGGCCGCGCAGGTCGAAGTTCTGTTCCAGTTCGCGCTTGGCCTTGCGCTCGCGCTGCAGGCGCTGGTTCAGGGCGCGGTTGGCCTGGCCCAGCTCGATCAGGTTGGTCACCGTGGTGAGCAGGCGCTCGTCGTTCCAGGGCTTGGACAAGTAGTCGGCGGCGCCGGCCTTGATCAGCTCCACCGCGGCGTCCAGGTGGGTCCAGGCGGTGAGCAGGATCACCGGCAGGTCCGGGTGGCGCTTGCGGATTTCGCGGAACAGCGCCACGCCTTCCTCGCCGGACGTCGTGTCGGCCGTGAAGTTCATGTCCTGGATGACCAGGTCCACGTGCTCGCGCCCGAGGATGTCCAGCCCTTCCTCGGGCGACGCCGCGCGCAGCGAGGCGATGTCGTGGAGGGAGAACAGGACGTCGAGCGCGATGGCGACCGCGGCGTTGTCGTCGATGATCAGTACGGTGGGCATGACGGCAAGTTTAGCATTAGTTACTTGTCGTTAAGCACTGCGGGTGGCAGTCGCCGGCGAGATGCTGGCAGCGCGCCAGGCCGGGCCGTAGGCCGCCAGGATGCCCAGCGCCCAGAACACCACCGCGCCGCCCACCAGGTAAGTCGCCGGCAATCGCGCCATCTCGAGCTTCGTCACCAGGAGGTGGTTCAGGCCCAGGCCGAGCAGCACGCCGCCGAACACGCCGGCGCTGGTGATCATGACGTTCTCAAGGATGAAGTAGCGCAGGATGTCCAGCTTGCGGGCGCCCAGGGCGCGGCGCACGCCGATCTGCTTGCGGCGCTGGGTCACCCACAGGCTGGCCATGCCGACGATGCCCGAGCAGGTGATCAGGAGCAGCAGCACGCTCACGGTGATCAGCATCCACGACAGGGCGACATCGCCGCGGTAGCGCTTCTGGCGGTCTTCCTCGACCGTCTTGGCTTCCAGGATCATTGGCGTTGCCGACGACTTGCGCAGCGCTTCCTCCGCTTCCTTCATCACGCGGTCGCGCTGGCCCGGTTCGGTGCGGACGGCATACAGGGCGCCGGGATTGCCGTACAGGCGCGCCGGAACCAGCGCCGCCCACTCGCCGCGCTCGCCGACGTCGCCGTGGGCCGACTGCAGCCGCTCGACCACGCCGACGATCTGGGCGCCCTGGGCTTCCTCGCCGGTGCCGAAGTACATCGTCTTGCCGACGGCGGAGCCGTCCGGCCACAGCTTGTCTGCCAGCGCCTTGGTAATGACCAGGTGCTTGGGCAGCTCGCGGCTGGTGTTCTCGTTGAGGTCGACCAGCTCCTGCGGCAGGAAGTCGCGGCCTTCGACGATCTTCAGGCCGAAGGTCTTGACCACGGAGTCGCCGGAGAAGTACACCGACGCCAGCGCGCTCTCGCGTTCCTGGCGGCGATCGAGCGCGACGCTGTTGGTGCTGCCGCTGCCCGAGATCGGCATCTGCGACACGTTCGCGACCGACACCACGCCCGGCACCGCGCGCAGCACGTCGGCTTCGCGCTTCATGGTGGCGAGCATCTGCTCCGGACCGTCGCTGTTCAGGTTGCGCACATTAAAGTAGAAGGTGGCTGCCTCGTCGGACAGGCCGGTCGGGCGCGCCGCCACTTCACGGCGCTCGTTGACGACGTGCAGGGCGTTGGCCAGGATCGCCAGGCTCAGCGCGACCTGCAGCGCGACCAGGATCGGACCGGTCTTGTTGCGCATCAGCGCGGACAGGATGGGCTTGATTTCCATGATGGTCTCTTTCGTTCTTATTGCGATTTCAGCTGGATGGCCGGGGTCACCTGGCAGGCGCGCCAGGTCGGCAGCAGGCCGGCGACGATGGCGGCGGTGACGGACATGACGAAGGTCAGCATCAGCATCTGCCAGTCCATGCGGGCGACCGCCGCCATGCCCTTGCTCTGCATGCCGATCAGCGCCAGCGCGCCGAAGGACAGCACCAGGCCGAGCACGCCGCCCACCAGGCCGACCACGCCGGTCTCGATCAGGAACTGCTGGAACACGTCGCGGCGCGAGGCGCCGAGCGCGCGGCGCACGCCGATCTCGGAGGCGCGCACCGAGAACTTTGCCAGCAGCAGGCCGACCGTGTTGACCAGGCACAGGATCAGGAAGCCGAACGCCAGCCAGGCCGACAACTTGCTGTCGTTGCCGACGACCTTCATGTGCTCCATCCATTCCATCACGTCGTACAGCTTGTTCGGCGCATTGCGCTTCAGGCGGCCCAGCTTGCGCTGCTCGCTTGCATAGTTGTCGAGCCATGACTGCAGTTCGGCGCGGTCGGAAGCGGAACGGGTTTCGAACCAGAACTGGATCCAGGTGCACTCCGAGGTCAGGAGGTTGGCGAAGCCCGGGTCACGGTTGGCGCTGCAGTTCATGCTGCCGTTGTTGCCCATCTCGTGGCGCAGCGCGGTCGAGAACGGAATGAAGAATTCCTCGGCTTTGCCGAAGCGGCTGCCGCCGATCAGCCTGTAGTAGCGCGGGAGCGGATTCCAGGTATTGAGCACGCCGACCACCGTGTAGGGGAAGCCGCCGATCCTGATCTGCTTGCCGACCGGATTGGCGTCGCCGTACAGCTTCTCGGCGACCGCGCGGCCCAGCACCACCACGTCGGCGCCGCGCGCGTCGTCCCCTTCGGTCCAGGGCTGGCCGTGCAGGAAGGGCACGTTGAACATCGCGAAGAAGTCGCGGGTCGGGGCCAGGCCGGAGGCGGTAAAGGCCGGCATGTCGCTGCGCGGCGGCTCGATCGGCTGGAACACGCCGTACATGGCGGTGCGGCGCTCGCCCTGGCCGCTCTTGAGGAGGTTGGCGGCGTCGATGTAGCCCAGCTGGTTGTCGTTGGGACCGTCGCTCGGGACCCAGCCTTCGACCGGGCCGTTGTCCACGTGCGGCACGAACAGGCGTTCGCTCTTCTCGGGAATCGGGTCGCCCGACATCATGTGCAGGATGGTCAGCGTCGAGACGCTGGCGGCCACGCCGATGGCCAGCGTCAGCACCATCAGGGCGGTCAGGGCCGGGTTGCGGCGCAGGCTGCGCACGCCGAGCTTGAAGTAATAGGAGAACATGTCGTGGTCTCCGCTGCTTATGCCGACACGGCGGCGCCGGCGGCCTTGGCATCGACCAGGGTCGGTCCCTTGCGCACCAGGTCCGAGACCTGGCCGTCGATGATGTGCACGTTGCGATGGGTGCGCACCGCCAGTTCCGGGTCGTGGGTCACCATCAGGATGGTGGTGCCGGCCGCGTTGATCTCTTCCAGCAGCTCCATCACGCCGCGCGCCATCTGGGTGTCCAGGTTACCGGTCGGTTCGTCGGCCAGCAGCAGCTTGGGCGAACCGGCCAGCGCGCGCGCGATCGCCACGCGCTGCTGCTGGCCGCCGGACAGCTCGGCCGGGTAGTGCTTCATGCGCGAGGCCAGGCCGACCTTGCTGAGTGCGTCCTCGATGCGCTCCTTGCGCTCGGTCTTGTTGAAGCCGCGGTAGCGCAGCGGCACGTCGACGTTGTCGAACAGGTTCAGGTCGGGAATCAGGTTGAAGCCCTGGAAGATGAAGCCCAGCTTCTCGTTGCGCAGGCGCGAGCGGGCGCTGTCGTCCAGGCCTTTCACGTTGACGCCGTCGAGGACGTACTCGCCCGAGGTGAATTCTTCCAGCAGGCCGGCGATGTTCAGGAAGCTGGTCTTGCCGGAGCCGGACGGGCCGGTCACGGTGACGAACTCGCCCTGCTTGACTTCGATCTCGAAACCGCGCAGCGCGTGGGTCTCGATCATGTGGGTGCGGTACACCTTGCTCAGGTTGGTCATGCGCAGCATGGAATTCTCCTAGTTTGTATTGGTTTTAGCGGTTGATCGCTCAGTTGATCGTGACACGATTGGCGTTGTTGAAGGTGTCGGTGCCGGCGATCACCACCTTGTCGCCCTGCTTCAGGCCCGACAGGACCTCGACGGCGGAAATGCTGGTGGCGCCCAGCTGGATCGGGGTGCGCACGGCGATCCCGTCCTGCACCACGTAGGCATGGCGTCCGCCCTCGCTCTCCACGAAGGGGCCGCGCGGCAGGGTCAGGACGTTGGGGCGCTCCTCGATCAGCAATCTGGCGGTCACGCGCTGGCTCTGGCGCAGGCCCTTGGGCTGCTCGCCGTCGAAGCGCACGCGCGCCAGCACCTGGTTCTTCACGACTTCCGGCGACAGCGCGGACAGCTTGCCGGTGGCCTTGCCCGAAGGCAGGGTGATCTCGGCGTTCATGCCCAGGCCGATGTCGGCCACGTAGGTTTCCGGCACCTCGACTTCGACTTCGAGCTTGGACAGGTCGACCAGGGTCATCAGGGGCGCATTGGCCGCCACCACCATGCGGTTCTGGACGTTGAGGGTGCCGATGAAGCCGTCCACCGGCGCGCGCACGGTCAGCTCGTCGACGCGGCGCTGGGCATTGGCCAGCGAGAGGCGCTGGCGTTCCAGCTCGTTGATCTTGGTCTTCAGGGCCAGCTGGACGTCGTCGCTTTCGAGGTTCGCGGCCTGGGACGCGTGGCGCGCGCGGATCTCGGCCGAGCTCAGGGCATCCTTGGCGCGCTGGTAGTCGATCTTGGCGATGATGCCCACCTGGGCCACGCCTTCGTAGCGTTCCAGGGTGCGCTGGGCCGACAGGCGCTCGATCTCGGCGGTGTCGGCATCGCGCTTGGCCAGCAGCTTCTGCTTGCGCGCCAGGATTTGCTGGCGCGCCACCTCGGCCTTGAGCTGTTCGTAGCTCGAGGTCTCGCGCTTGAGTTCATCGGCCAGGTCGGGCGAATCCAGCACGGCCAGCACGTCGCCCTTCTTGACGGTGTCACCGGCGGCGACCTTCAGGTTGACGGTAGCAGGGGCGGTCGAATACAGGGTCGGGCTGACGGCGGCCACGATGCGGCCGTTCACCGAAGCGTCGCGGACCAGGGTCCCGCGGGTGACTTCGGCGATGCGCAGGCGGGCTTCGCTGACGGAGTGTTCGCTGCTGGTCCAGGCGCCCAGCACGGCGGCGCTGACGGCGAGGAGGGCACACGCGCCGCCCACCCACAGCGCGCGGCGCTTGAGCTTGTGGACCGGGGCCGGGGTGAGGACAGCGTCTTGTTGTGATGTATCGCGGATCATGGCATCTCGGGTGACAACGTTGGATGGCGTCGTCAATGCACGATCCGTGCCAGTTTGGTAAGTGACTGATTCTGCGGGGAATGCTGCTGCCGTGTCCGGTGTCCGCGGTGTCCGTCAATACTTTTTGCGGACAGTGTCCGCGGACAGTCGTAGGGCGGACGGCGAAGCCGTCCACCCTACGAATTACTTTTGCGGCTTCTGCTTCTGCGCGTAGGTACCGATGAGTTCGCCCTTGCCGATCAGGTGGCCCTGCATCGCCTGCAGCAGCTGGTCGCGGTCGGCCCCGAACGGCACATCGAGCATGGTGTCGAGTGCATACACCTGGAAATGGTAGTGGTGCGGCTTGTCGCCCACCGGCGGCTTCGGCCCGTAGTAGCCCATCGAGCCGCGCGTGTTCCGGTCCTGCACCACGCCTTCCGGATCGGTCAGGCGCGGCTGCTCCTGCAGGCCTTCCGGCAGGCTGGCGACGTTCGCCGGGATATTCCAGGCCAGCCAGTGCACGAAGGGCGTGACCGGTTTGGCGTCCGGGTCTTCCATGATGATGGCGTAGGACTTCGCGTTCGGCACCGCCTTCCGGGTCAAGGCAGGGGACACGCCGTCAGCGTATTCGCTGTATTTTTGATTCATCGCACTGCCGGCCTTGAAGCTCGGCGAGCTGACCGTGAGTGCGCCTGTCGATTGCGTCTCGGGACGCTTGTTCGCGAGCGGCACGCCGTTGCCCTCGTTGGCCTGGTCGCGCATCGGGCCTGCCGGCGCCATGGCTGTCAAATTGCCCGGCTTTCCGGCGCTGTGCGCGATGCGGTAAATCACGCCGTTGCCGTCGTCCGCCATCAGCAGCGCGCCGTCCCTGGCCCAGGCCAGGCCGACCGGGCGCGCGCGAAGCGCACGCGGACGATTTCGTAGCCCGAGGCCTGGGCGCGGTTCCAGGAGCCGCGCATGGTAACAAAAGCGTCGCCGCTGTATTCCGTCGGGAAGCCGCCGCGGTAGCCGAACACCATCTGCATCGGCGCCGCGTGCGCGGTGTAGCCCAGCACCATCGGGGTCCCGCGCGCCGTGATGATGCGGGCGTTCTTCAGGCCCGTGGCGAAAGGCGTGACGGTGAAGCCCGGTGGCGCCTTGATGCCGCGCATGCGCTCGGGCGTGGCCTCGACCTTGGCCGGCTTGAAGACATTGGACGGGGCGGAGAAGCGGGTCCCGTCACCCTGTTGGACACAGGCGGCGCCTGCCGCCATGCCGATTAGCGCTGCCGCTGTCACGCGTTTCATGTCCTGGCTCTCCCTCGTTACCGTGGTTGGATGTGATAAAAAATCGTGCCAGAACATCGGCCGGCGGTATGTGGGAGAACGTTTGCCGGCTGTCGCGTTGGCGGGACAGCGCACGGGACAACAGGCGGACAGCCAGGTGTGACGCTAGGCGGCGGCACGCAGGGTTCGCGCCGCGGCCACCATGTTCTCCAGCGCCGGCATCACCTCGTCCCAGCTGCGCGTCTTCAGGCCGCAGTCCGGGTTGACCCAGAGCTGCGTCGGCGGAATGCGCGACGCCGCCGCGCGCATCAGGCCGACGATCTGCTCGCGGCTCGGGATGTTGGGCGAATGGATGTCGTAGACGCCGGGGCCGATGCCGTTCGGGTAGCGGAAGCCGTCGAAGGCGTCCAGCAGCTCGAGGCCCGAGCGCGAAGCCTCGATGGTGATCACGTCGGCGTCCATGGCGGCGATCGCTCCGATGATGTCGTTGAACTCCGAATAGCACATGTGGGTGTGGATCTGCGTGTCGTCGCGCACGCCGTTGGCGGCGATGCGAAAGGCATCGATCGCCCAGCCCAGGTAATTGTCCCAGCCTGCGCGGCGCAGCGGCAGGCCTTCGCGCAGCGCGGCCTCGTCGATCTGGATGATGCGCACGCCGGCCTGCTCCAGGTCGAGCACCTCGGCGCGGATCGCCAGCGCCAGCTGGCGGCAGGTAAGGGCACGCGGCTGGTCATCGCGTACGAACGACCAGTTGAGCATCGTCACCGGCCCGGTGAGCATGCCCTTTACCGGCTTGCTCGTCAGCGACTGGGCATGGCGGATCCACGCCACCGTCATCGGGCGCGGGCGGCGCACGTCTCCGTACAGGATGGGCGGCTTGACGCAGCGCGAGCCATAGGACTGCACCCAGCCGTTGGCGCTGAAGGCGAAGCCGTCGAGCTGCTCGCCGAAGTATTCGACCATGTCGTTGCGCTCGGCCTCGCCATGCACCAGGACGTCCAGCCCGAGCGCTTCCTGCGCCTGCACGCAGCGCGCGATCTCGGCCTGCATCGCGGCGCGGTAGCCGTCGTCGCCGAGTTCGCCGCGCTTGTGGCGCAGGCGCGCCTGGCGGATCTCGGGCGTCTGCGGGAAGGAGCCGATGGTGGTGGTGGGGTAGGGCGGCAGCGCGAGCACGGCCGCCTGCACCGCCGCACGCTGGGCATGTGGACTGGCGCGCCGGCCCAGTGCGGGGGAGAGTGCGCCCACGGCCTCGGCTACCTGCGGCTGGTGCACGCGCGGCGAGGCGCGGCGGCGGTCGACGGCGGCGGCGTTGGCGATCAGTGCGTCTTGCACGCCGACGCGGCCGTGGTCGAGGGCGGACTGCAGCAGCCGCAATTCCTCCAGCTTCTGTACTGCAAAAGCGAGCCAGGAACGGAGCTCGGGGTCCATCCCGGTCTCCAGTTCCAGGTCGGCCGGCACGTGCAGCAGCGAGCACGAAGGCGCGATCCACAGGCGCTCGCCCAGGCGGCGCGCGACCGGTTCAAGCCAGGCCAGGGTCGCATGCAGGTCGGTCTTCCAGACATTGCGGCCGTCGATCACGCCGAGCGATAGCACCCGGTCCGAAGGCAGCAGCGCGATCGCAGCCTCTACTTCGTGGGGGGCGGCGATGGCGTCCAGGTGCAGGCCGGCCACCGGCAGGGCGCAGGCCAGCGACAGGTTCTCTTCCAAGGCGCCGAAATAGGTGGCCAGCAGCAGCTTCGGGCCATGGCCTGCCAGATGGGCGTAAGCGTCCGCACAGGCCTGGCGCCAGCGCGCGTCGAGGTCTGTGACGAGCGCCGGCTCGTCCACCTGCACCCACTCGACGCCCTCGGCGCCCAGCCAGTCGAGCAGCTCGGCATAGACCGGCAGCAGGGCCGGCAGCAGCGCCAGCCGCTCGCTTCCATCCTTCGATTTGCCGAGCCGGAGGTAGGTGAGGGGGCCGAGGATCACCGGCTTGGCGCGCACGCCGGCGTCGCGCGCTTCCTGCAGTTGCTCGCGCAGGCGCGTCGTGTCGAGCGCGAAGCGGGTAGCGCCGTCGAACTCGGGCACGATGTAGTGGTAATTGGTATCGAACCACTTGGTCATTTCGCCCGCATGCACGCAGCCGCAGGCATCGTCGACTGTGGCACGGCCGCGCGCCACCCGGAAGTACTGGTCCAGGGGGCTGCCGCCATGGCGGCGCGCGCGTTCGGGGATGTTCCCGAGGGTGAAGCTCATGTCGAGCACGCCGTCGTAGAGCGAGAAGTCGCCCACCGGAACGAAGTCGAGGGCGGATTGCCGGGCCCAGTGGCGTGCGCGCAGCCGGGAGGCCTGCGCCTGCAGGTCCGAGTCCAGCGAAGGATCTTTCCAGTAGCGCTCCAGGGCGAACTTGAGTTCGCGGTGCGTTCCGATGCGGGGGAAGCCGAGGTTGTGCGTGATGGTCATGGTGTGGTTCTGTCGATGTGTACAGCCATGATAGGACGGACAACTCATGAATAAAATTGATATGATTTCATATATCGATCGATTCCATTCATGAGTCATGCTTGAGCGTATCCACCTCACCATCCTGCGCGAAGTCGAGCGCCGCGGTTCGCTGACGGCCGCCGCCGACAGCCTGCACCTGACCCAGTCCGCGCTGAGCCACGCCATCCGCAAGCTCGAACAGGGGCTGGGCGTCGAGGTCTGGACCCGCGACGGCCGCAGCCTGCGCCCGACCCCGGCCGGCCTCTACCTGCTGGACCTGGCCCGGCGCCTGCTGCCCCAGTTCGAGCACGCCGAGAGGCTGATGGCGCAGGTCGCCGAGGGCCAACGCGGCACCCTGCGCATCGGGATGGAATGCCATCCCTGCTACCAGTGGCTGCTGAAGGTGGTGGCGCCCTACCTCGCCGCCTGGCCGGACGTCGACGTCGACGTCAAGCAGCGTTTCCAGTTCGGCGGCATCAAGGCGCTGGAAGAGTGGGAGATCGACGTGCTTGTCACGCCCGACCCCCTGCACAAGGCCGGCCTGCGCTTCGTGCCGGTGTTCGACTACGAACAGGTGTTGGTGGTCGGCAGCAGCCACCGCCTGGCCGGGCGCGAGTACGTCGACCCCTCCGACCTGCTGGACGAGGTATTGATCACCTATCCGGTCGACATCGACCGTCTCGACATCTACAAGGCCTTCTTCCTGCCGGCCGGATGCGCTCCGCGCCAGCGCAAGACCATCGAGACCACCGACATCCTGCTGCAAATGGTGGCCAGCGGCCGGGGAGTGGCGGCGCTGCCGCGCTGGCTGGTGCAGGAGTACGCCGCGCGCATGCCGGTGCTGCCGGTGCGCCTCGGCCCGGCCGGTATCCCGAAGCAGATTTTCCTGGGGACGCGCGAGGACGATGCGCGGATTGACTACCTGGATGCCTTCATCCGGCTGGCGGCCAGCATCGGTGACAATCCTTGAGATTCGGTGCGCTGACCGGCTGTTAGGCCTTCTCCACTCCCGATGAAATCGGCCACCTGCACCGCGCTGGAACGGCGGCAGGCGGGAGATCGGACGAGATGACGGCAACATCGGCGGCGATCCCGTCTTTATAGCTGGAAATACACTATCCAGGCCACAAGCATGGACGCCGTTTTGTCGCAGGCTTGCCACATCCATCACGGTAAATCGCGGTTTACACCCGCCGCCGGGTTGACTGGCCGGCAAAGCGGTTGACCCACTTGCGCATCGGGTCTATACTCGCGAGTTCTCGATTTATTCTGCACATGGTATACGCATTCGCAGCCGCTCCTTCGGTGAGTGGCTATCGTCGCCTCTGCCGTGGGTACCGAATCCGGGACTAGGTTTCAGTCCCCGGACAAGCGCAACAACGGTCCGGGTCATCAACGTAGTAACTTTGTTGGATTTTTGAACGATGCCAACCATCAATCAACTGATTCGCAAGCCGCGTGAAGCCGCGGTTGTGAAGAGCAAGTCCCCGGCACTGGAAAACTGCCCGCAGAAGCGCGGCGTTTGCACCCGTGTCTACACCACGACCCCGAAGAAGCCGAACTCGGCACTGCGTAAGGTCGCCAAGGTGCGCCTGACCAACGGTTTCGAAGTCATTTCGTACATCGGCGGTGAAGGCCACAACCTGCAAGAGCACAGCGTCGTCCTGATCCGCGGCGGCCGTGTGAAAGACTTGCCGGGTGTGCGTTACCACATGGTCCGCGGCGCGCTGGATACCCAGGGCGTGAAAGACCGTAAGCAGGCTCGCTCGAAGTACGGTGCGAAGCGTGCCAAGGCCGGCGCCAAGAAGTAATGCTGCGATCTCGTCACATCGAGGTCACATTTAAAAGTTAAGTTGAGCCGGCCGGAAGGCCGAGTAAGTGAAAGATCATGAGGGTCTTTCGCGAGTGCGGATCCCGCACTCAACTGAAGATAAAGGAATCGAAATGCCACGTCGTCGTGAAGTACCCAAGCGCGAAATCCTGCCGGATCCGAAATTCGGCAACACCGATGTCGCCAAGTTCGTCAACGTTCTGATGCTGTCCGGTAAGAAATCGGTCGCTGAAAACATCATCTACGGTGCGTTCGAATACATCCAGACCAAGTCGGGCAAAGACCCGCTGGAAGTGTTCACGACCGCGATCAACAACGCTAAGCCGCTGGTGGAAGTCAAGTCCCGCCGTGTCGGTGGCGCCAACTACCAGGTGCCAGTGGAAGTTCGTCCGGTTCGTCGTATGGCGCTGTCCATGCGTTGGTTGCGCGAAGCCGCAAACAAGCGCAGCGAAAAATCCATGCCGCAACGTCTGGGTGGTGAACTGATGGAAGCGGCTGAAATGCGCGGTGGCGCAATGAAGCGCCGTGACGAAGTGCACCGCATGGCAGAAGCGAACAAGGCGTTCTCGCACTTCCGCTTCTAAGCACATGGCCAAACCCCTTCGGGTGGTGCGGCCTGCAGTATCCGTTGTTCAGGCCGGGCGCGTTTTGATCCTCAAAATGTTGCCCGGTTTTGTCCATTCAAAGATTTAGGAAAAATTATGGCACGCACTACCCCCATTGAGCGCTACCGCAACATCGGTATTTCCGCTCACATCGACGCCGGTAAAACGACGACCACCGAGCGCATCCTGTTCTACACGGGTGTGAACCACAAGATCGGTGAAGTGCACGACGGCGCCGCTACCATGGACTGGATGGAGCAGGAGCAAGAGCGCGGTATTACCATTACCTCGGCAGCGACGACCTGCTTCTGGAAGGGTATGGCCAACAACTTCGAGCCGCACCGCTTCAACATCATCGATACCCCGGGCCACGTCGACTTCACCATCGAAGTGGAACGTTCGATGCGCGTCCTGGACGGCGCATGCATGGTCTATTGCGCAGTCGGTGGCGTGCAGCCGCAGTCGGAAACCGTGTGGCGTCAGGCTAACAAGTACAAGGTCCCGCGTCTGGCATTCGTCAACAAGATGGACCGTACCGGTGCGAACTTCTTCAAGGTGTACGAGCAGATGCGCGCCCGCCTGAAGGCCAACCCGATTCCGCTGCAGATCCCGATCGGCGCCGAAGACAACTTCAAGGGCGTGGTCGACCTGGTCAAGATGAAGGCGATCCTGTGGGACGACGCTTCGCAGGGCATGAAGTTCGACTACGTCGACGTGCCGGCCGAACTGGTCGACACCGCCAACGAGTGGCGTGAAAAGCTGGTCGAAACCGCCGCGGAAGCGTCGGAAGACCTGATGAACAAGTACCTCGAAGAAGGCGAACTGACCGAAGCCGAGATCAAGAAGGCGCTGCGCGAGCGTACCATCAACGGCGAAATCGTCCCGATGATGTGCGGCACCGCATTCAAGAACAAGGGCGTGCAGGCAATGCTGGACGCGGTCATCGAATACCTGCCGTCGCCAGTGGACATTCCGCCGGTCGGTGGCACCGACGAAGACGACCAGCCGGTCACCCGCAAGGCCGACGACAACGAGAAATTCGCTGCGCTGGCATTCAAGATCATGACCGACCCGTTCGTCGGCCAGCTGATCTTCTTCCGCGTGTACTCGGGCGTCATCAATTCGGGCGACACCGTCTACAACCCGATCAAGGGCAAGAAGGAACGCGTCGGCCGTATTCTGCAGATGCACGCCAACCAGCGTGAAGAGATCAAGGAAGTCCGCGCCGGCGACATCGCCGCTGCAGTCGGCCTGAAAGAAGCAACCACCGGCGAGACCCTGTGCGATCCGTCGGCACCGATCATCCTCGAAAAGATGGTGTTCCCGGAGCCGGTCATCCAGCAGGCAGTCGAGCCGAAGACCAAGGCTGACCAGGAAAAGATGGGCCTGGCACTGAACCGTCTGGCTCAGGAAGACCCGTCGTTCCGCGTGCGTACCGACGAAGAATCGGGCCAGACCATCATCGGTGGTATGGGCGAGCTGCACCTGGAAATTATCGTTGACCGCATGAAGCGCGAATTCGGCGTGGAAGCAACCGTCGGCAAGCCGCAGGTTGCTTACCGCGAAACCATCCGCAAGGCAGTCACCGACGTCGAAGGCAAGTTCGTCAAGCAGTCGGGCGGCCGCGGCCAGTACGGTCACGCTGTCCTGTCGATCGAGCCGCAAGAGCCGGGCAAGGGCTTCGAATTCGTCGACGCCATCAAGGGCGGTGTGGTTCCGCGCGAATACATCCCGGCAGTCGAGAAGGGTGTTCGCGAAACCCTGACCAGCGGCGTGCTGGCTGGCTACCCGGTCGTGGACGTCAAAGTCACCCTGACCTTCGGTTCGTACCACGACGTCGACTCGAACGAAAACGCGTTCCGCATGGCGGGCTCGATGGCGTTCAAGGACGGCTGCCGTAAAGCCAACCCGGTCATCCTCGAGCCGATGATGGCCGTGGAAGTGGAAACGCCGGAAGACTACGCCGGTACCGTGATGGGCGACCTGTCGTCCCGCCGCGGTATGGTGCAGGGCATGGACGAAATCCCGGGCGGCGGCGGCAAGATCATCAAGGCCGAAGTCCCGCTGTCGGAAATGTTCGGTTACTCGACCTCGCTGCGTTCGGCAACCCAGGGCCGCGCGACCTACACGATGGAGTTCAAGCACTATTCGGAAGCTCCGAAGCACGTGATCGACGCTATCGTGACCGCGAAAGCCAAGTAATAAAAAAAAACCGGGGGCAGGTTTCACGAGAACCTGCTCCCAACAACAGCTAAAAAACAATACGTTTCTTTTAAAGGAAGATAGGAAATGGCAAAGGAAAAATTCGAACGGACCAAGCCGCACGTCAACGTCGGCACCATCGGTCACGTTGACCACGGCAAAACCACCCTGACGGCTGCAATCGCAACCGTTCTGTCGAAGAAGTTCGGCGGCGAAGCCAAGGCCTACGACCAGATCGACGCGGCTCCGGAAGAAAAGGCACGCGGCATCACCATCAACACCGCGCACGTCGAGTACGAAACCGCAAACCGTCACTACGCCCACGTTGACTGCCCGGGCCACGCCGAC
>NZ_JPXI01000023.1 GCF_000740675.1 Massilia sp. BSC265
CCGCACCGGGAGCCGTCGTGCCAGGACCGGCGATGCCTGCCGCGTTCGCGGGCGGAGAGGCGCCGGCTGCCGCAGCAGCGCCGGCCGGGGCGGCCGCCACCGTCGTGGGGGGCGTGATGCGCCACCCCTTCTCGGGTGCCTGCGTACGCCAGCGCGCGGCGAGCGCATCCATGGACGACATCAGGGCCTCCTTGTCCTTGGCCGCCTTGGCGTCGGCGGCCGCCTTCTTGGCGGCCTCCTGCTGCTGCGCAGGGGTGAGTTGCTGCTGGGCGGGGGCTGCCTGCTGCCCTGCAGCCGGCTGCTGGACGGGAGCGGCCTGCGGCCCCGGCGTCGCCTGCTGCACCGGGGCCGCCTGCCGTACCGGAGCCGCCTGCTGCTGCGCATGCGCAGCCGCGCCGCCGGCCAGGAGGCCGGCGAGCGCATAGGCGATATGAAGATGCCGGGTCATTGCTGCCTCCCTATGCTGCCCTGGTCCGCCGGGGCCTTCGGTGCGATATTGGTTGCGGCAGGCGCCTCCACCGTGCCCGGGGCCGGCGCCTTCGGTTCACCGTAGTCGCCCGACGGCGCGCGCGTGCCTGCCTGGGTGCCGGACGGCGGCGTCACGCCGGAAGTCGGTCCCTGCCCGGTTTCGCGCACGGTGCCGCCGGTCTCTGCACCCGAGGTGGTGCCGCCGGAGCCGCCGGCGATGCCCGGCGTACCGCCGGCATAAGTGGCGTCGACCGTGGGCTTGGCAGTCTGCGCAATGATAGTGCCGGCAGTTTTTCCCCCGGCCGACACCTGGCCGGGATACTTGGTCTGGAGAATGCCGTCCTCGCTCGCGGTACGGCCGCGGTCGCAGCCGGCGGCCAGCACCGCCAGCGTCGCCAGCGTGCCGTGGATCAGGATGGTCGGTGCTTTCATGGTATTCCTCAATGGGCCGCTTAGTGAACCGCTTGGTGAACCGCTTAGTGAGCCGGACCGGGGCGCGGATTCGGGCGCGCCGGCGCAGCGCCGGAAGGCGGGCGGTTGGCCGGGTCGGTCGCCGTGCCGTTGCGGACCTCTTCCACCCACAGCGAATGGTGGGCGGCAGCCCAGTTCTCGTCGACGCTGCCCTCGCGCATGGCCTGGTAGGCGCCCGGCGTGCCCCAGGTGCCGATGTAGATGTGGCCCATGGCGGCGGCGACATACAGGGCGGCGCCGGCGATGTGCAGGTAATTGGCCATCTGCAGCACGTAGCGGGTCTGGCCGAAGGTGACGAAGTCCAGGATCAGGCCGGTAACCGACATGACGATGCCGAGCAGGGTCACGCCCAGCCAGAACCAGGCCTTTTCGCCGGCATTGAAGAAGCCGGCCGGCGGGTGCTTGTGCGACACCAGCCCGCCGCCCTGCTTTATCCACTGCCAATCGTGCCGCTTGAAGAAGTTACGCCGCAAATAGGTAATGAACATCAGCACCGAACACACGATGAACACCGGGCCGACGAAATTGTGCACGTATTTCGAGATGATGGCGACCCAGGAAAACAGGTCGTGTCCCATCCACGGCAGCATGATCTTCTTGCCGTACATGATGATGATGCCGGTGATCGCCAGCGCGATGAAACTGTATGCCGTGGCCCAGTGCACGTGGCGCTCCCACGCGGTGAAGCGCTTGATGCGGCGCCCGGAGGACGGCGGTTCCTTGGCCGCCCCGACCGCCTTGTAGAACACGAAGATCAGGAGCGGCACCGCCAGCAGGATGAAGCCGGTGATGGTGGCGAGCGGACCGTTGCGCAGGTGGCGCCAGGTATTGCCGCCGCGCTGGACGATGACGTTCGCCTCGGTGGCGCCATACTGTCCCAGGAAGTGGCGGTCCATGTGCACCCGGCCGGAGGACGAGTTCAGCAGCCCGGGCTCCGGCACGACCGAGTCCCCCTCGATCTGGAGCATGGTCTGCTCCTCCGCGTAGGCCGGCTTGGCCTTCTCGTTGGGCACGCCGGCCCAGGCCGCCGGCAGCATCAGTGCAAGCACCAGGGCCAGCGCGGCCCGCAAGAATGTGGCGTGCATGGTCGGCTCCTCAGGGGTTGGCGCGGTTGTATTCGTTCTGCTGCATGGCGCGGTTCTGGATCGCAGCCGACCACGCCAGCCGGTCGCCATGGAAGCGGGCCTGGAAGTGGCGCTGGTCTTCCTTGCCGGCGTATTCTCCGTGCAGCCAGCCGGGGAACTGGTCGACCTCGAGGCAGCCGGTCAGCAACAGCGGCAGGGCCAGGATCAGGTAACGTAAACGCGAGCGGATCTTGTTCATTGCGGGAACCTCCCTGGATCGTTCTGCACGTCACCAATGATCTGGTTAGTGCGCGGCAAATCTCCCTTGGCCTTGATCTCGCCGCCGCCCTTGGGCCGGCCGTAGGCGATCTTCCAGCCCCACAGCTCGGGCCCGTAGCCGCGCGTCTCGACCCGCTGGCGGTAGATGTCGGCGATCTGGTTGGCCTCGCCGCCCAGCAGGGCCTTGGTGCCGCACTGCTCGGCGCAGGCCGGCAGCTTGCCTTCGGCGATGCGGTTGCGGCCATACTTCTTGAATTCGGCTTCGGAAGTATCCGGCTCCGGGCCGCCGGCGCAGAAAGTGCACTTGTCCATCTTGCCGCGATGGTTGAACATGCCGGTTTCCGGGAACTGCGGCGCCCCGAACGGGCAGGCGTAATAGCAGTAGCCGCAGCCGATGCACTGGTCCTTGCTGTGCAGGACGATGCCGTCCTCGGTGTGGTAGATGCAGTTGGTCGGACACACCGCCAGGCAGGGCGCATCGGTGCAATGCATGCAGGCCACCGACACCGAGCGCTCGCCCGGGATGCCGTCGTTGATGGTCACCACGCGGCGCCGGTTGATCCCCCAGGCCAGTTCGTGCTCGTTCTTGCATGCGGTTACGCAACCGTTGCAGTCGATGCAGCGCTCTGTGTCGCAGATAAATTTCATTCTCGCGGCCATGCCGTTCTCCTCCGCTCTACGCTTCGTTCGTGATACGCCTCAGGCCTTGACGACCCGGCACAGCGATACCTTGGTTTCCTGCATCATCGTCACGGTGTCATAACCGTAGGTCCAGCCCGTGTTGCAGGCCTCGCCGCGCACGGTCGGCGCGCCGCCTTCCGGATAATGGCGCTCGAGGTCTTCGCCCATCCACCAGCCCCCGAAGTGGAAGGGCATCCAGACCAGGCCGATCGGTACCCGCTCGGTGACCATCGCCATCATCTTCATGCGCGCCCCGATCGGGGTCTCCACCCAGACGTAATCGCCGACCCTGGCGCCGATCTGGCTGGCGTCGCGCGGATTGATTTCGACAAACATGTTCTGCTGCAGCTCTGCCAGCCAGGGGTTCGAACGGGTTTCCTCGCCGCCGCCCTCGTACTCGACCAGGCGGCCCGAAGTCATGATGAGCGGGAACTCCTTCGAGTAATCGATGTCCTGGACCGACTTGTACAGGGTCGGCAGGCGCCAGAAGTTGGCCTTGTCGTCATAGGTCGGGTACTTGGCGACCAGGTCGCGCCGCGGCGATGCCAGCGGCTCGCGGTGGGTCGGCACCGGATCCGGGAAGTTCCAGACGTTGCAGCGCGCCCGTGCATTGCCGAAAGGCGCGCAGCCGTGGGCAATGACGACACGGATGATGCCGCCCGAGTTATCGGTCTTCCAGTTCTTGCCCTCGGCCATGGCTTGTTCCTCGGGTGTCAGTTCGGCCCACCAGCCGAGTTTCTTCAGGAACACGTGGTCGAATTCGGGATAGCCGGTGTCGAGCTGGCTGTCCTTGTTGGTCGAGCCGTCTGCCGCCAGCAGCGACTCGCCGTCGTGCTCGACGCCCCAGTTGGCGCGGAACGGCAGTCCGCCTTCGGCCACCGACTTGTTCAGGTCGTACAGGATCGGGGTGCCCGGGTGCTTCAGTTCCGGCGTGCCCCAGCACGGCCACGGCAGGCCGTAGTAGTCGCCCTTGCAGGGACCATCGTCGGCACGCATGGTGGTCGGGTTAAAGGTGTGCTTGTTTTCCATGTGGAGCTTCAGGCGTTCCGGCGAGCAACCGGTGTAGCCGATGGTCCAGCAGGAACGGTTGATCTCGCGCAGGATGTCCTCTACCACCGGCTCGTTGTGCACGACCTTGATGTTCTTGCACAGTTCGTTGTGGAAGCCAAACTTCTTGGCGAACAGGTACATGATCTCGTGGTCGGTCTTGCATTCGAACAGCGGCATGATGACGCGTTCGCGCCACTGGATGCTGCGGTTGGAAGCCGTACACGAACCCTGGGTCTCGAACTGCGAGGCGGCCGGCAGCAGGTAGACGCCGTCGGTGCGCCCGTGCATCGATGCCGTCATGCTCGGATAGGGATCGATCACCACCAGCATGTCGAGCTTCTGCATCGCCGCCTTCATGTCCGGCAGTCGGGTCTGGCTGTTCGGCGCGTGGCCCCAGTAGAACACGGCGCGCAGATTGCTCGGCTGGTCGACGTAGTCGCTGTTCTCGTTGACGGCGTCGAACCAGCGCGAGACCGTGATGCCGGGCTTTTCCATCAGCTCCTTCGAGCCGAAGCGCGACTTGATCCACTCGTAGTCGACGCCCCAGACGTTCGCGAAATGCTTCCAGGCGCCTTCGGCGATGCCGTAGTAGCCCGGCAGCGAGTCGCCGTTCGGGCCGACGTCGGTCGCACCCTGGACGTTGTCGTGACCGCGGTAGATGTTGGCCCCGCCGCCCGGCTTGCCGATGTTACCCAGCGCCAGTTGCAGGATCGCAAGCGCGCGCACGTTGGCGGTACCGACGGTATGCTGAGTGATCCCCATGCACCAGACAACGGACGAAGGTTTGTTGGTCGCCAGCATTTCCGCAGCCATGCGCACCGATTCCTCGGGCACACCGGTAATATCGGAGACCTTGTCCGGTGTCCATTTGGCGACCTCCTTGCGTACATCCTCCATGCCGTAGGTACGGGCCGCGATGAATTCCTTGTCCTCCCAGCCGTTGCGGAAGATATGCCAGAGCATGCCCCACACGAGGGGAATGTCGGTGCCGGGGCGTACCCGCACGTAATGGTGGGCGAAGCGCGCCGTACGGGTAAAACGCGGGTCGATGACGATCATCTTGGCGCCGAGTTCCTTCGCGTGCAGGAAGTGCAGCATCGAAATCGGGTGCGCCTCGGCCGGGTTGGAACCGATGAACAGGACGGCCTTGCTGTGATGCAGGTCGTTGAAGGAGTTCGTCATCGCCCCGTAGCCGAAGGTCTGTGCCACGCCGGCGACCGTGGTCGAGTGGCAGATGCGGGCCTGGTGGTCGCAGTTGTTCGAGCCCCAGAACGAGACCCATTTGCGCAGCAGGTAGGCCTGCTCGTTGTTGTGCTTGGAACTGCCGATCACCATCAGCGCATCCGGGCCGGCTTTCTGGCGCAGCTCGATCAGCTTGTCGCCGATCTCGTTGATGGCCTGGTCCCAGGAGATGCGCTGGTACTTGCCGTTCACCAGCTTCATCGGGTAGCGCAGGCGGTGCTCGCCGAAGGCGTGCTCGCGCACCGAGGCGCCCTTGGCGCAGTGCGCGCCCATATTGATCGGCGAATCGAAGGCGGCTTCCTGGCGCACCCAGACGCCGTTGGCCACCACCGCATCCACCGAGCAGCCCACCGAGCAGTGGCTGCAGATGGTGCGCTTGATCTCGGTAGGCACCGGGGCGCCCGGCGCCTGGTCGGCCCTGGCCGGTTCGATCACGTTCAGCGGCAGCTGCCGGGCCAGGGCGCCGGCACCGGCGGCGACGCCGGCGCCGACCAGGAAGCGGCGGCGTTTGAGTCCGCTGTCGCGGACGGACTTCACGAGGGACATGCTGGTTCTCCCCTATCGATCAATCAATGCGGCTCACGTGCGGGCTCACCCTCAGTTCACCAGTAAGCGGCGGTCTCGTAGTAGCGGCGGATGTGATCCGTTTCGTGGTAACCGCGCTTGACCTGCGGCGCCGCCGCCGGCGCGGGCGCCGGTGTTTCGGCGGCCTCGGCAGTGCCGGCCACCACGGCCAGCGCTCCCAGCGGGGCGGCCTTCAGGAAGCTGCGGCGTGCGCGGTCCGGCTTCCCGGCATCCGGCCCTGCTGCCGGCTTGCCTTCCTGTTCCTGCTCCAACCCTTGCGCTTGCTGTTCCATGGCTGTGTCTCGCTTGTCTACCTGTGCGTTAAACCAGTGATTCGGTGAGCGCTTCGCCGACCACGAAGGCTTCCGCTTCGATGGCGAGGAAGGCACCGGCCAGCCTGGCGACCAGCCGGTAATAATTGGACCCTTCGGCGGACGCGATGTCGGCCAGGCAGCGCTCGTACCACGGCGCGATGTGGACCTCGAAAAAGGCCTGCTGCTGGGCGAGCGGCTGGCGCGCGATCGTTCCGAACTGCGCTGGGGCACCGGCGATCAGCACGCGCATCGTCTCGCACAGCGCGCCCAGGTGGTCCTCGAACTCGCCGACGCCGCGCACCCGTCCGATGCCGAAGCGGGCCAGGTCGGCGCGCAATTCGGCCAACGGGGTGTCGTTCATGTAGCCGGCCAGGTAGCGCGAACCATAGGGATTGACCGGCGGCGTGCCGACGCTCACGAACAGCGTGTCGAATTCCTCGGCCACCGCATCCGGGTCCATGACGCGCGAGGCGAGCGTGAGCGCTTCCCAGGCCTGTTCCAGGCCGGGATCGCCCCCTTCGGAAAGGATGGGGTCGGCGTGCCCGAGCGCGTCCAGCAGCGCGCCGTCCGGCGCCGCCAGCAGCAGGCGCGACAGCAGTGCATACAGGTCCGCGCGCGCCTGGTCCTCGCCAAGCAGCGGCAGGGGTACTGCGACAGCGATGGCGGAGTCGGCGGGACGGCTGATCGAGGGCGCGTCGGAGTGGGACACGGTGCTGCTCTCCTGTTAGCAAAGGGTCACTGGCAGTGTAGTCCTCCCTCGCAGCAGGCCGCGCACGGTTGATGCCGACACGTTATCAAACCATGGTCAACGCATTCCCAGCGCGTGCATGAGCGTCCGGATCACGTAGGCCACGGCCGCCAGCGTGAACACGCCACCGAGCCACAGCGCCCCCAGCCAGGCCAGGCGCCGCACCCACTCGCGCCGGGTCACTTTTCGTGGCCCGGTCTCGCGCGGCGCCTCCATCAGTGGTACCCCGCATCGGCCTTGACCTTGCCCCGGAAGACCCAGTACGACCATGCCGTGTACATCAGGATGATGGGCAGGATGAACAAGGTGCCGACCAACGCGAACAGCTGGCTGCTCGGTGGCGAGGCCGCTTCCCAGATCGAGATCGCGGGTGGCACGATGTGGGGCCAGATGCTGATCGCCATGCCGCTGTAGCCAAGGAAGATCAGGGCCAGCGCCGCGACGAAAGGCACCCGGTGCGGGTCGCGCTTGAGCGAGCGCAGCAGCAGCACGATGAAGACCAGCACCAGCACCGGCACCGGCGCCAGGAACACGATGTTCGGGAAGCTGAACCAGCGCTCGGCCACCGCCGGATCGCGCCACGGGGTCCAGATGCTGACGATGACGATGGCCGCGAGCAGCAGCAGCGCGCAGGGCCGCGCCACCTGCACCATGCGCGCCTGCAGATCGCCCTCGGTCTTCATCACCAGCCAGGTGGAACCCAGCAGGGTGTAGGCGATCATCACGCCGATCCCCGCCAGCAGCGGGAAAGGCGCGATCCAGTCGAGCGGCCCGCCGGCGAAGCTGCGCCCGGAGACCGCGATCCCGTCCAGGAAGGCGCCCAGCGCGACGCCCTGGAAGAAGGTGGCCACCACCGAGCCGCCGATGAATGCCTTGTCCCACAGGTGGCGCTCGTGCTCCTTGGCCTTGAAGCGGAACTCGAAGGCCACGCCGCGGAACACCAGGCCGATCAGCATGAATATCAATGGCAGGTAGAGCCCCGACAGGATGATCGAATAGGCCACCGGGAAGGCCGCCAGCAGCCCTTCTCCGCCCAGCACCAGCCAGGTCTCGTTGCCGTCCCAGACCGGAGCCACGGTGTTCATCATGGTGTCGCGGTCGCGCTTCTTCGGGGTGAAGGGAAACAGCAGGCCGATGCCCAGGTCGAAGCCGTCCAGCAGCACGTACATGAAGACGGCGAAAAAGATGATGACCGCCCAGATGACGGTGGTGTCGATGCCCATGTCAGCGCTCCGGCTTGTTGTCGTCTGGAGGTGCACTGCCCGGGTCGCCCCGGCGCGCCTCGGGGTGCCCGTCGAGCTGGTCGGGGACGGCGCCGGCGTCGTCGTCGTCGTTCTGCACGTCGGCCGCCGACAGCGGCCGCATCGGCGTGCGTCCCTCGCCGGGCCCGCCCTCGGGCGCCTGGTGCAGTTCGAAGCGCTGCGGTCCTTTGCGCATCATGCGCAGCAGGTAGACGGTGCCGGTGCCGAACACGAAGATGTAGGCGACCACGAACAGCACCAGCGTCAGCCCCAGGGTGCCGGCACTGTGCGGCGAGACCGCATCGGCGGTGCGCAGCACTCCGTACACGACCCAGGGCTGGCGCCCGACTTCGGTGGTGGTCCAGCCGGCCAGGATCGCGATCAGTCCCGCCGGCCCCATCCACAGCGCGAAGCGCAGGAAGGGACGTGTCGTCCATATTCGCGCCTCCCCTCCCCCTTCCGCTCCCCGTCTGCGCCGCAGCCACAGGCTCCAGGCGCCCAGCGCGATCATGAGCAGGCCGAGCCCCACCATCAGGCGGAAGCTCCAGAACACGATCAGCGAGTTCGGCCGGTCTTCGGGCGGGAATTCCTTGAGCCCGGGGAACTGGCCATTCCAGGAATGGGTCAGGATCAGGCTGCCCAGGTGCGGGATGCCGACCGCGTACTTGGTCCTTTCCTCTTCCATGTCGGGGATGCCGAACAGCAGCAGCGGGATCGCCTTGTCCCCTTCGTTCTGCCAGTGCCCCTCCATCGCCGCCAGCTTGGCGGGCTGGTGCTTGAGCGTGTTCAGGCCGTGGAAGTCGCCCACCACCGCCTGGATCGGCGCCACGATCAGGATCATCCACATCGCCATCGACACCATCTTGCGCACCGCCGGGTTGTCGCGGCCGCGCAAGAGCTGCCAAGCCCCGCAGGCACCGACGATCAGGGCAGTGGTGAGGTAGGCCGCGATCACCATGTGCAACAGGCGGTACGGGAAGGAGGGATTGAAGACGATCGCCAGCCAGTCGGCCGGGACCATGCGTCCGCCCTCGATGGCATAGCCCCGCGGGGTCTGCATCCAGCTGTTGGCCGCCAGGATCCAGGTGGACGAGATCAGGGTGCCGATCGCGACCGCACAGGTCGCGGCGAAATGCAGGCCGGGGCCGACCCGGGTCCAGCCGAACAGCATCACGCCCAGGAAGCCGGCTTCGAGGAAGAAAGCGGTCAGCACCTCGTAGGACAGGATCGGTCCCATGATGCTGCCGGCGAACTCGGACAGGTAACTCCAGTTGGTGCCGATCTGGTAGGCCATCACGATGCCGGACACCACGCCCATGCCGAAGGTGACGGCGAAGATCTTCAGCCAGTAGTGGTAGAGGTCGACGTAGACCTGGCGCTTGGTGCGGAGCCAGCACAGCTCGAGCACGGCCAGGTAGCTTGCCATGCCGATCGTTATCGCCGGAAACAAAATGTGGAAGGACATCGTGAACGCGAATTGCACGCGTGCCAGATCCAAAGCGGACAAACCGAACATGCGGGCTCCTTTTGTCGGGCCGTACTCCGTTGTGGTGTCCAGAATCTAGCATGCGTGATGGGGGCGCACGGTTGGCGATGTCGAATTGATACGCCGGAGCGTTGACTTTGGCTGCATGCGGGCGGTTTTTTTCGGCAGATGCGCGACCCCGCTGCTGCCGGCATTGAAACCTTTCTTCGCATCAGAAAATCCAGAGCCACTGATCCATATTAACGAGCTGTCAGATCGTTCCTGCGATCACTAGCCACTCGTCTATATTGGCTGACGATTCGAGCCCGGCAGCGGCCACGACCGCATCCGGCACGCATACGGACTCGCTATCCGGCGACCCGGCCGCTGCCCTTGCGAGGCAGTGGAACGGGCTATCCATCGTTCATCGATGTGAAAGGAGATGGTTTTGTCCAACAATCACATTCACCGGGCTGCGACGCTGGTCGCCTCGGGCGCCGGGGAGTCGGAGGCAGCGGCCGCTTCCTCGGCCATGCCGACGCGCTTCCGGGAGCTCCTGCAAGACGCCGATCCGACCGCCGTCCGGCAATTGTTCGGGACCGCAGCTGCCCGCGCCGGCCGGCCGGAGCCCGAGCTGAGCGGGACCGGCTTCACCTACCGCCATGACTGGGGTGCCCGGCGCGGGCAGTGGGTGCTGCGCCTGAACTGGAATGTCATCCAGCCCGCCTCCCGGGTGTTCGCCGCGATCGGCGAAGGCGTGCCGGGCGGAACGGCCGCCGGCAAAATGATCGGCTCGGCGCGCTACACCCTGCACAACGTGGCCCCGCGCCGGAACGGCGTCGACATCTGGGTGAACATCGCGTGGAGCGCCGACATCTCGCTCTACGTCGATTACCTGATCATCAACCCTTGAAGCGCACAAGGAGAAACTCCCATGGCACCAAATGATCGCCTCGACCAGGACGCCGCCCTGCTGCTCGACCCCGGAACCGAAGCGCGCGCGGACTCCTCGGACACAAAAGGACCCTGGGCCGTTGCCGAAGCCACTGTCGGCGCGGACGGGCTGCAGCCGGCGCTGCAAGGGACAGGCTTCACTTACCGCCACCCCTGGGGTGCCCGCCGCGGCGAGTGGCTGCTGCGGCTCAACTGGAATCAGATCCAGCCCGGCTCGCAGGTGTTCGTGGCCATCGGCGAAGGCTTGCCGGACGGACCGGACGCCGGCAAGTTCATCGGCGGGGCCCGCTACACCCTGCACAACGTGGCCCCGCGCGAGGGCGGCGTCGACATCTGGGTGAACATCGAATGGAGCGCCGACATCTCGCTCTACGCCGATTACCTGATCGTCAACCCGCCGGTGGCGCCGCCGGACCCGCGCACGGTCTCGGTCACGGTGCACCGCCACGGCAGCGTGGCCCTGAGCGACGCCGAGGCCGACCGGATCCTGGCCGACATGGGCACGATTCTCCAGAACGACGACACCGGCCCCGACGTCGCGACCCCGGTCCGTTTCGTGCGCAACGGCGCGGTTCGGGTGCTGCCGGCGACGGTCCCGGGGACCATCCAGACCTCGGCCGACCTCAATGCCCTGCTCAGCGCAGGCAGTGGAATCAAGATCGTGCAGGCCATCCGCTGGTGCGGCGGTCCCGGCGACAGCATCATCGGCTGCGCCCCGGTCGGCAGCACCTCGATCAACCTGGCCGCGGTACGCTTCACCGCCGACCAGGAGGGCCTGATCTGGGTGCACGAGTACGGCCACAACTGCGGCCTCGGACACCGTAGCGACGACCCGCGCGCCGTCATGTACCCGTCCGTCGGCGTCGACCACAATGTGGTCAACGAAGCCGAGTCGGCGGCTTTCCTTTCCGGCCCGGCCAGCGTCACCGGCAAGGTGATGCCCGCCGGCGGCTGCTCCTGCGGCACGGGCGGCCTGCAGGCGCCCGCCGACGTGCGCGACTTCGTCTCCCGGCACTGGGTCGAGGGCGTGCCCTGGGAGCTGGCTTCGCGGTACACGGAGAAGGATGCCCGCCTGTTGCTGGACTGGCTGGTGAACGAACCCGAGAAGCACGAGGAGTTCCTGACGCAGGTCGTGGCCACCCTCGGCCATATCGGCAGCGAGGTCGCGGTCCAGCCCCTGATCGACTTCGTGCAGGGCCCGCGCGCCGGCCGCGCCGTGTTCAATGCCAGGAACACCGCCCTGCTGCGCCTCGGCGACCTGGCCAACCAGACCGGCAGCCGGGCCGCGCTCGACTTCCTGACCAGGGTCGCGGGCGACATGGACCTCGCCCGTGCGCTGGCGGCCCCCCAGGCCACCGAGGAAAAAGCCATCGCGGCCAAGGCGGGACCGGACGTGGTTGCGCCGACCCTGGACACCCTGGCGGCTGAACTGGCGGTCTCGGCCACCTTCGGGCTGGCGCTGGCCGGCACCGCGCAGACGCAGCAGGCCGTCGAAGCCTTGATGGCGAATCCGGATGCCTTTGCCACGGTGAACCAGGCGGCGCGAGAGGCGGCGCAGATCGCCGCGACCGTACGGGCCAAGGGCCGGGAGGAGTACTACAGGATGAAGGCGGAACACCGGCATCGCCTGTAGCAGCCGGCGTAGGGTGGCGCCCCGTCATCCAGGCCACTGGCCTGGATGACGCCACGCGCTGATCGTTACCGGCCCCGGTATCGTGCCGGAGCATCTTGTTGCAACCGATCACCGCGTGGGCGGGAGGCCCGCCCACGCTACTTTCATCTGCGAAATGAAAGCCGCGAACCCGGCCTTTGTCTATAATGGCTGCGTCAGCATATTCGCGCGTTTTCACGTTCCCGCCATGAACCAACCCATTTCGCTCCCGGGCGAAGCGCCAGTCAGCATCCAGGCCCTCAAGACCAGCTGCAGCGCCTGCAGCATGCACCAGCTGTGCCTGCCGATGGGCCTCGAGGATGCCGACATCAACCGCCTCGACCAGATCATCGGCCGCCGCCGCCGCCTCGCGCGCGACGAGCGCCTGTATGCGATGGGCGAGCCCTTCCGCAACCTGTACGCGGTGCGCTTCGGCCATTTCAAGACCTACCAGGTGAACGCGGCCGGCGAAGCCCAGATCACCGGCTTCCAGATGGCCGGCGAACTGCTGGGCATGGATGCGATCAGCGGCACCCACCACTGCGACGCCGTGGCCCTCGAGGACAGCGAGGTGTGCGAGATCCCGTTTTCGCGCCTGGAAGATCTGTTCGGCCATGTGCCGGCCCTGCTGCGCCACTTCCACCGCATCATGAGCCAGGAAATCACGCGCGAGCAGAACGTCATGCTACTGCTCGGCAATATGCGGGCCGAGCAGCGCTTCGCCGTCTTCCTGGTCAACCTGTCGGCGCGCTATGCAGCGCGCGGCTATTCGCCGAGCAGCTTCCAGCTGCGCATGTCGCGCGAGGACATCGGCAACTACCTCGGGCTCACCATCGAGAGCATCAGCCGCCTGCTGTCGCGCTTCAAGAAGCAGGGCTGGCTGCAGGTGGACAAGCGCGAGGTCACCCTGCTCGACCCGGCCAAGCTCAAGGCGCTGGCGGCCGGCACCGACGTCTGCAGCCCGATGGGCTGAGACCTGGCGCGATGGCTGCACCGCTGCTCGGCCCGCATCTGGACCTGCATCTGCGCAGCTATGGCGAGACGCGCACCTCGGACCGCCACGCGTTCGGCCAACTGGTGCTGCCCGTGAGCGGCGAAGTCGCGCTCGAGATCGAGGGACGCCAGGCCCGGCTCGATCCCCTGTGCGTCGCGGTAGTGGCGCCCGGTGCCTGGCACTCCGAATGCAGTTCGGTTTCCAACCAGTCGCTCATCGTCGACCTGGACGCGGATACGTTTGCGCGCGGACCCTGGCAGCGACTGCTCGAGCGGCCGTTCGGCACCATCGGTCCCGCCGCGCGCAAGCTGGTCGAGTTCATGGGTATCCTGGCCGCCACCCGGCCGCCCGCTCCGTCCGTGCTGCAGGGCTGGACGCCGCTGCTGCTCGACACCCTGGACCTGGGCGCGCCCCGGCCGGCCTCGCGCCTGGCCGCCCTGCTCGCCCGCATCGAGGCCGAACCGGGCCTGCCGTGGACGACCGACAGCATGGCGCGCACGGCGGGCCTGAGCCTCAGCCGCCTGCACGCCCTGTTTCGCGAAGAACGCGACAGCACGCCCCATGACTGGCTGCTCGACTGCCGCCTGCGGCGCGCCTGCGAATGGCTGGCCGGCAGCGAACGGCCGGTGGCCGAGATCGCGCTGGCCACCGGCTTTTCCGAGCAGAGCGCCCTGACCCGGGCGATGCGCAGGGCCATGGACACCACCCCTGCGGCCTACCGGCGGGCCCATCGAGAAAACCTGTCTGGCGAGACCCGGTCAACACCGCAGTAGCCAGGGTCAAGAAAGGCAAAGGCATCCGGCCGACAATCTCGCTACCTCAGGAGATCGGCCATGCTTTCGCAGATTCAGACGACATCCCCCACCACCCAGCTCGGCATCGGCGCCGGCATCACCGCGGGCGCCCTCTGGGGCCTGGTATTCCTCGCGCCCGAGCTCGTGCCCGGCTTCACGCCCCTGCAGTTGTCGGCGGGCCGCTACCTCGCCTACGGCATCGCTGCCGCGCTGCTGGTCGCACGGGCCTGGCCGCGCCTCAGGCGCAGCCTCACCGGGGCCGACTGGCGCGGCCTGGCCTGGCTCAGCCTGGCCGGCAACATCGTGTACTACCTGTTTCTGGCCCAGGCGGTGCAGACGGGCGGCGTCGCCATGACCTCGATCGTGATCGGGCTGCTGCCGATCACCGTCACGCTGGCGGGCTTGCGCGAGCACGGCGCGGTGCCGCTGCGGCGCCTGGCGCCCTCCCTGCTGCTCGGCGGGGCCGGCCTGGCCTGCATCGGCTGGGAGGCACTGGCCTCCGGTGAGGGCGGCTCGGCCATCGGCCTGCTGTGCGCGCTCGGGTCCCTGGCGTCGTGGACTTTCTATGCGGTGGTCAACCGGCGCTGGCTGGCGCGGCTCGAGGACGTCTCGGCCAACGAATGGAGCCTGCTGGTCGGGGTGATGACGGGCGCCCAGGCCCTGCTGCTGGCGGTGCCGGCCTTCCCGGGCGGCGGTGCTTCGCACACGGCCCTCGAGTGGCTGCAGTTCCTCGGCGTCGTGACGGCGGTCGGGATTCTCTGTTCCGTGGTCGGCAATGCCCTGTGGAACTACGCCAGCCGCGCCCTGCCGATCGCGCTGATGGGACAGATGATCGTGTTCGAGACCGTGTTCGCCTCGCTCTACGGCTTCCTGTGGGAGGCGCGCTGGCCCAGCGGCCTCGAGGCCTCGGCGCTGTTGCTGCTGGCGGCCGGGGTGGCCTCGAGCGCCGCCGCGCACCGGGAATGAATCAGACCTCGACGACGAGGTCGGGACGGAAGGCTTCCTGTTCGCCCTTGCTGAGGTAGCCGAGCGGGTTGGCGACCACGCGGCAGGACCATGGCCGCCCTGCCTCGACGCCGCTGGCCACGTAATCGTTGGCGCAATGCAGGTGGCCGTGGATCCAGAGGTCGGCCTGCGGGAACAATCCGTCGAGCGCATTGCAGAAGCCTGCGGTGCCCGGCGTGAGCCCGTAGCGCGGGTCGGCGCTTTGCAGGCTGGGGGCGAAGTGGGTCACTACCACCGTGGTCCCGTCGAAAGGCGCCGCCAGCGCGCCGCGCAGCCAGTCCTGGCAGTCCAGCGACATCTCCCGGATGCCTTCGGCCAGCACCTTCTCGCCGTTCTTCAGGGTGGTGTTCTTCGAGAGGTAGTAGTTCGCCGCCCGGAAGGCCTTGTCGCGTTTCTGCAGCTGCTTGGCCAGGTCTTGCTCCTGCAATGCCAGCGCGTCGAAGTCGCTCCACAGGGTGGTGCCGATGAAGCGGACCTGCCCGATGGCGAGGGTCTCGCGGTCCAGCCATTCGATGCCGAGGCGTGCGCAGCTGGCCTGCAGGCGCGCATAGGCCTCGTCGTATTCGAGGCCGTCGAATTCGTGGTTGCCGGGGACGTACAGGACGCGTGCGGATGAGGCGCCAGGACGCAGGGGCGAGAAGCGTTCGAGGCCGAAGTCCTCGTCGGTCAGGCGCGAGCCTGGCTGGTAGGAACCGATGTCGCCCGCCAGGATGACGACATCGGTGTCGAGCCGGATCTGCGGAACGAAGCCCGCGTAGCGTTCGAGGTGCAGGTCGGAGAAAAGCTGGATGCGCATGGTCGGCGCAGTATAGCGGTTTCCGCTACAGCCTGCGCCGCGGTGTCAGAAGCTGACGCGCACGTAGGGTGCGTTTCTTTTCGCCTCGCCGTGGTAGACCGCTTCGATGTTGTTGCCGTCCGGGTCGAGCACGAAGGCGCCGTAGTAGCCCGGGTGGTAGGCGCGCTCCCCGGGGCGGCCGTTGTCCCTGCCGCCGGCGGCCAGTGCCGCGAAGTAGAAGGCGCTCACCATCTTGCGGTCGCGCGCCTGGAAGGCCAGGTGATGGCGGCCGGTCAGCACGCCCTGCGCGGCCCCGCTGTCGCGGCTGGAAATGAAGAGCTCGTCCGCCCAGAAGTAATCGTCACCCGAGCCGCCCAGGGGAATGCCGAGCACCTCGAACACGGCGGTGTAGAACCTGCGCGATGCGGACAGGTCGCGCACCACGAGCTGGATGTGGTCGATCAGTCGGCCGCGGTAGATTTCCTGTGTTTCCATGCTGTGCTCCTGTCGTGGAAGGTCGTGAAAGACAGCGTGTGCGGGAGCCAGTGTAGTGGCAACGCCGGGCCCAGCCAACGCTTGACCCGCGGCTATTACCAAATCAGGGGTAGCTGACCTTTCGCCGTGTCCCGCAACATCTGGAGGGTGTCCCTGTCGATGCGCGCCGCGGGGACCTGTTCCAGCACCTTGCCGGCGAATTCAGGCAGGCCCGTCATCATTCCGGACACGTGCACGACATTACCCGACTCCAGCTCGATCCTGAACCAATTCCAACTCTTCGAGAAACGCACGGTCCGGACGTCGGCCCAGCCGAAAGCAAGGCGCCGGCCCGTCGGCCGTCCGAAGTCCATGCCCGCTCCAGACACGGTATGCCGCGCGAAGCGATAGTCGGCTACCAGGTAAGCCCCCAGCAGTACGAAACCGGTCATGAAGGCATAGAACCAGAAATTGACGCCCTCGTCCGGCCAGATGCTTGCCGCCACCATCACGCCGACGAAGAACAGCGTGCAGATCACGCCGATGACGAGAAAACGCGCGTGGTGCTGCACGCGGCCGCCGGCTGCGGCAGGAGCGGCACGGTGCCTGCCGCGCGCCAGCCAACGCATGATCAGTGTCATCGACACCACCCAGAACAATCCTTGTGCAAGCATGCGTAGCCAGTCGGGCATCAATCTGTTCCTTCCTTCGATGCGGCGATCGCGCCGCGGTACAGGGCATCCGTGATGCGCTCCTGGAAGGGCGCCTCGGTGCCCAGACCCCAGGCGTGGTACAGGCCGCGGAAGTTGTCGCTGCCGCGGTTGCCGCCGTTCGCATGCAAGGTCCACTGACGCGCCAGCATGGTTCATTGTTGCGGTCTCGTGCGCAGCTTCTCCTCCACGTACGCGAACCATTTGTCGTCGGCCGCGCCGATCCGCTCGAAACTGCGCCAGGTGGCAGTCTGGTTCATGAACATCAGGTAGCTTTCGCCGAGCCGGAAAGCGGGCCGCAGGACGCAGTCGCCTTCGTTCGTCAGCCTGCCGCCGCCGTGCTGCCAGAACGTCTCGTCGCTGTGGTCGGGCGAACCTTCACGCTCCTGGTAGCGGCCCACCGCGCGGCCGCTAAGGGAGAACTCCTTGCGCCCGGGGCCGAGCAGGCGGCGCTGGACTTCGAAGTCGTAGCGCACCAGACCGTCTCCAAGCTCGGCGACGTACACCACCTTGGCGACGCTGACGTCCTGCGCGCCTGCAATCAGCGCATCCGGACCGACGGTCTGTTGCACAGGCGGCGTACGGCAGGCCTGGCCGGCCGGGACCAGCCCTAGCCCGAGCAGCAGGGCCAGGCCGGCGCCGCGGGCCAGGCGAGCGGCGCTTCCCATGTCAGGCCTTCTTCTGCTTGGCGATCCAGCCGTCCACCAGCTCGCCCAGCACGTCGAGCGGCACCGAGCCGGCGCCCAGCACCAGGTCGTGGAAGCCCGCGAGCGAGAACTTCTCGCCCAGTTCCTTCTTCGCCTTTTCGCGCAGGTCGATAATGCGCAGCATGCCGATCATGTAGGCGTTGGCCTGGCCCGGCCAGGCGACGTAGCGCTCGACTTCCTGGGCGCCGATGCCGTAGTCGATCGCCTGCTGGCGGGTCCAGCCCTTCGAGTGCAGGCCGGTGTCGACCACCAGGCGGCGGGCGCGGAACAGTTCCGAACCGAGCGCGCCGAGCAGGCCCGGGACGTCGCCTTCGTACCAGCCCTGCTCCACCGCCAGGCGTTCGGTATACAGCGCCCAGCCTTCCGCATGGGCACTGCCGCCACTGAAGATGCGCTGGCTACGGAATTTCGGGATGCCGGTCAGCTCCTGCTGGATCGCCAGCTGGAAGTGGTGGCCCGGCACCGCCTCGTGGTAGGCCAGGCTGCGCATGCGGATCATGTCGAAGCTCGGGCCGCGCAACGGCACCCAGAAGATGCCCGGGCGGGTGCCGTCAGGCGCCGGCAGCGTGTAGTGGGCGGCAGCCGAGGGTTCTGTCAGCGGAGGCACGCGGCGCACCTCGACCGGGGCGCGCGGCTTCAGGTTGAACAGCGAGGCGCTCCTGCGCTCGGCGTCCTTCACCATCTCGCCGTAGCTGGCGATGATGGCGGGGCGCGGATCGCCCTCGCCCTTCGGCTGGAAGCGCGCGTCCAGCTGCTTCATGCGGGTTTCGATATTGCCCTCGGTGAGGCCGAGCGAACGCAGGTGGCGGTCCATCTCGCCTTCGATGCGCGCGACTTCGCGCAGGCCGATCTCGTGGATCTCGTTCGGGCTCAGCGTGGTGCTGGTGAAGTTCTCGACCGCGCGCGCATAGGCTGCGCTGCCGTTCGGCAGGCGCGAGATGCCGGCCACGTCGCCGGTACGCGGATGGAGTTCCAGCATGAATTCCTGCACCCGCTTGTAGGCCGGGCGGATGCGTTCGTCGACGATGCGGGCGGCGCGCGCCAGCGCGGCGTTGCGCACGTCCGGATTCAGGCCTTCCATCTTCTCGGTGCGCTGGGCCAGCGACGTCACCAGCACGTTCTCGCCCGCCGCCGGCTTGAGGAAGGTGTCGACCTGGTACTGCGCGCGTTCGAGGATGAAGCGCGGCGGGATCAGGGACTTGGCCGCGGCCTCGCGGGCGCGGGCCAGGGCTTCGTCCATGCGCGTGCCGACCTGCTCCAGGCGGGCCAGGTAGCTGTCGAGGTCTTGCGGATCGCGCAGCGGGTGGGTGGTGTTCATGAAGTTGACCAGCCCGACCTGCACGCCGCTGAACTGCGAGAAGATGAAGGAGTGATCCTCGTACGGCTCGTTGGCCACCGCGTTCTGCAGCGACCAGCGCATGACGGCGGCGGAGATGCGCTGGTTCTCGTCCAGCGGGCCGGCCATCCATTTGTCCAGGCGCGCCAGGCCGGTCTTCGCCAGCGCCCGCATCTTCTGGCTGTGGGCCCTGGTGACCGGGGTGAGCTCGCGGTCAAGCTTCGCCTGCACGGCGCCGCTGAAATACTGGGTGGATGTCGCCAGCTGCGGGTTCAGGCGCACCCAGTCTTCGGCGAATTTGTCGGCCCAGGCATCGAAGGCCTTGTTCGGCTTGGCGGCGGCAGCCTTGGCCGCGGGTGCGGCAAGTGCCGCGCTGGGCAGGCTCGCAACGGCGATGGCGGCGGGGATGAACAGTGCGCCGATGGCGGCGCGCAGGCTGCGCTGGCGGAGGGATGGCATCTTGGTCTCGTTTCCTTGGTCGTTGTCGTGTCGGGCGACGGCCTCGTGAGCCGTGCTTGCCGCCAAGGAATCTAACATGGAAAAGGTCAAACAAACAACGCGCGCGTAGTATGTACAGACCTGCCTGCTACGCGATGCTAGCCTGGGCCAGGCCCCTACCCGACATGCACGACTGATATCGGCCGAGATGCGGCCGGACAGGGTGCTGGTTCGCTACGAGCGGGGCGGCCTTGCAGGCGCGCGTGCCCACGATGTGAAATACATCCGACAAGGAGCGACGTGGATGGAAGTCGTGCGGCACACCCGCCTGGCATGGACCGGCCGGCCGCGCGCATTCGGTCCGGGCACCGGCACGGTGCCGCCGCCGATGCGCAGGCCATCCGTCCCCTGACCCGAAACGGAGCGCAGGCCCCCGCTTCCGCACCATAAGTTCGATTAATGAACTATCATTGCTCGCAGCCCGTCTGCTCATGTATGACCCAGGGCAGTGAAATAATAATTCAAATACGAGACCATAATGAAATCTTCTTTCATCGCACCAGCGCTGCTGTGCGCTTCGATGCTGGCTGTCGTTCCCGCGCATGCCCAGCAATTCAATGTTCTAGTGTTCACCAAGACTGCCGGCTGGCACCACGACGCCGTGCACGCCGGCGTCTCCGCCGTGGAAGAACTCGGCAAACTGCACGACTTCAAGGTGTTCTGGACCGCCGACCCCAACCGTGTGATGAACGATGCCGAGCTGTCGAAGTACCAGGCCGTGGTCTTCCTGCTGACCACCGGCGACGTGCTGGACGAAAAGCAGCAGGCCGCCTTCGAGCGCTACATCCGCAAGGGCGGCGGCTTCGTGGGCGTGCACAGCGCCTCGGATACGGAATACGGCTGGCCGTGGTACACGAAGATGGTCGGCCACATGTTCCACGTGCACCCGGCGGTGCAGACCGCGGTGCTGCAGGTCCGCGAGCGCAACTTCCCCGGCATGGAGCGCTTCGCGCCGCGCACCCTGTTCACCGACGAATGGTACGAGTTCGGTCCCGCCACTTCCAGCAAGCTGACCTACCTCTTGAGCGTCGACGAGTCCACCTACAAGCCGGAAGCCAACTGGCCGGAGCGCAAGGGCAAGGGCATGGGCGCCTTCCACCCCATCAGCTGGTACCAGGCCTACGACGGTGGCCGCGCCTTCTACACGGCGCTGGGCCACATGCCGGCGACCTACCGTGATCCGGTGTTCCTGCACCACCTGTACGGCGGCATCTACTGGGCGGCAACGGGGCGCGGCTTCCGGGCCGAATGAGGCCTCCAGCTCCCCGTGTAGCGCGTGAAGCAACGCAAGGCCCTCTGGACCTCTGGAGCCTGCTCCTGACACCGGCCCGGCGAAAGCTATGCGCGCCGCTCCTGGGCAGCCCCGATCCTCATCGCCCTGATCGCGAACTGCGCCATTCCGTTCGCGGCCGGCCTCGTGGCCGGCTACCGTGCCACGGCCGGTACTGATCCTTTCCTCGGGCTCGGCCCGCACGAGACGCCATGGACGCGACGCTGCAGACACCAGCAGGCGCCCCCGCCCTGCGGCAGCACGCAGGCAGACGCCAACAAAAGCGCGTGAGTTCAATGCAACCGGGCCGCGAGCCATGACATACGATTGCTGTTGAGACGATGACAGCCTAGCAAAACAGGCTTGGCTCACATGCGCACATTGTCTCGCCGCGCCACCGCTACTCCGCGTCCGCGCGGATCCTCAGGCTGGACTCCTTCGCCGGACTCCAGCTGCCCGCCAGGCGCCAGCCGTCCTCCTTGCTTGCGCCTTCGACGACCACCTGCCAGTGCGTAGGCTCCAGCCCGGGCGCCTCGGCCGCGAAACGCCCCTGCCCGTCCGGCAGCGCTTCCAGCACGCGGTCGCGTTCCGGCTGCGTCGGGTGCGCCAGCCGGATGCGGAAAGGCTGCCGCACCGGCTCGCCGTGGCTGCGCAGGCTGCCCGTAACGCGGCCGACGGCGGCGTCGTGGCCGGCCTCGAATACCAGTCCCAGACGACCCGCCACGCGGTCGCGGCGCAGTTCCTGGTTGATGGCCTTGCCCTGCTTGTAGTAGTCGCCGACCACCATCGCGTCCGGTCGGCTCGTCGCCAGCCAGATCATGACGACGCCGCCGACCAGCACCAGCACGGGGCCGATCATCAGGAACCAGGGCCAGCGGTGCCGGTACCAGGGAGCGGCCGGCTGGAGGCTCGGATTGGCTTGCATATGCTTGTTCCTTTTACTTGGGTACGATGAATGCCGCTTCTTCCGTCACGCGCAGCGCCGCATTGTCCGTCGATGCCAGCGTAAAGGCGATCCGGTTCGATCCGGGGTGCCCGTCGCCGCCGGCGATGCGCACCCGCACCGGCACTGCGCGCGTAGTGGCCGCGTCGATCTCGACAAGGTCCTCGTCGGCGACCTTCGCCGAGGCGATGCCGTCCACGGTAATGCGCAGGCTTTGCGCCTCCTCGGTCGTGTTCATGACCTGCAGCCGGTACACGTTCTCGATCATCCCGTCCTCGACCTCGCGCCCCATCGAACCGCGGTCGCGGATCACGTCGAGCTTGAGCGGATTGCGCAGCGCCAGCGAGGCGACCATGGCGGTGCCGAGGATCGCCAGCACCGCGGTGTAGATCAACACGCGCGGGCGCAAGACGCGGCGGCGCACCTGGCTTGGGGAAAGTTTCGCCGCCAGCGCATTCTCGGTGGCATAGCGGATCAGGCCACGCGGGCGGCTCACCTTGTCCATGACACCGTTGCAGGCGTCCACGCAGGCGGCGCAGCCGATGCACTCGTACTGCAGGCCCTGGCGGATGTCGATCCCGGTCGGGCACACTTGCACGCACATGCTGCAGTCGATGCAATCTCCTGTGTTTGGCGTCCCCATGCGGGCATGGGCTGAACCTCGCGGCTCGCCGCGCGCGGCGTCGTAGGTGACGATCAGGGTATCCTTGTCGAACATCGCGCTCTGGAAGCGCGCGTACGGGCACATGTACTTGCATACCTGCTCGCGCAGCCAGCCGGCGTTGCCGTAGGTGGCCAGGCCGTAGAAGGCCACCCAGAAGCTTTCCCATGGTCCGAGTCCGAACGAGGCGAGGTCGAAACTCAGTTCGCGTACCGGCGTGAAGTAACCGACGAAGGTAAAACCGGTCCACAGCGCCACCAGGCCCCAGGCGGCGTGCTTGCCGCCCTTGCGCGCGATCTTTTCAAACGTCCACGGCTGGCGGTCGAGGCGAATGCGGGCGCTCCTGGCGCCTTCGAACTTGCGTTCGATCCACAGGAAGATCTCGGTGTAGACCGTCTGCGGGCAGGCGAATCCGCACCACACCCGGCCCGCCACCGCCGTCACCAGAAACAAGCCATAGGCGCACAGGATGAGCAGCGCGGCCAGGTAGATGAAGTCCTGCGGCCACAGCACCAGCCCGAACAGGTAGAACTTGCGGCTGGCCAGGTCGAACAGCACCACCTGGCGGCCGTGCATCTCGAACCACGGCAGGCCGTAGAACAGCAACTGGGTGAGCCAGACGCAGGCCCAGCGCAGCGAGGCGTAGCGGCCCTTGACCTCGCGCGGGTAGATCTCCTCGCGCGCCGCGTACAAGCGGACCACCGCCTCCTTTGGCGCATTCATTTTGCTTGCGCCGTGACGATGGGCTTCGACGCGGCCTGGTTCGACAGGCTCCACACGTAGGCGGCTAGCACGTGCACCTTCTCCTCGCCGAGGAATTCGCCGAAGGCCGGCATGGTGTTGGTGCGGCCCTTGCGGATGGTTTCCATCACGGTCTCCGGGCTGCCGCCGTACAGCCACACCTTGTCGGCCAGGTTCGGCGCACCCATGGCCGGGTTGCCCTCGCCCTTGCTGCCGTGGCAGGCCACGCAGGCGGCGAACTTCGGCTTGCCGAAGGCGACCTTGATCGGGTCTGCCGGCAGGCCGGACAAGTCACGCACGTAATGCGCCACGTTCTCGATGTCCTTGTCCGAACCGAGGGCCGCGCCCATCGGCGGCATGGTGCCGACGCGGCCCTGCATGATGGTCTGCTTGATGACGTCGGGCTCGCCGCCATGCAGCCAGTCGCGGTCGGCCAGGTTGGGGAAGCCCTTGCTGCCGCGCGCGTCCGAGCCGTGGCATTGTGCGCAATAGGTCAGGAACAGGCGCTCGCCGATGGCATGGGCCTGCGGGTCGGCGGCCACGGCCTTCAGGTCCTGGTTGGCGTATTTCGCGAACAGCGGGCCGAAGTCCGCCTTGGCCTGCTTCAGCTCGGCCTTGTATTCGCCGGCGGAGTTCCAACCGAGCTTGCCGGCGTAGCTGCCCAGGCCGGGATACAGCGCCAGGTAAGCGAAGCCGAACACGATGGTGAGCCAGAACAGCACGATCCACCAGCGCGGCATCGGCGTGTTCAGTTCGGTCAGGTCCTCGTCCCAGACGTGGCCGGTGGTTTTCTCGGGCGTGCCGTCGGCGCGCAGCTTGACGCGGTAGGTCGACTGCGACCACAGCAGGATGCCGCAGCCGAGGATCGACAGCACCGTGATGACGGCGACATACCAGTGCCAGAACTCGTTGAAGAAATCAGCCACGGTTGCTCTCCCCTGCCTTGTCGGCCGCGTCGTCCATGAAGGGCAGCTGCGCAGCCTTGTCGAAGTCGCTGCTCCGGCGCAGCACGTAAGTCCAGCCGACGATGCCCAGGAAGGTCACGAAGCTGATGACGGTCATGACGCTGCTGGCGTCGTCAAAGATCTGCTGAATAGCCATGTTCAATTCCTCGTCTTGATCTGGGTGCCCAGACCCTGCAGGTAGGCGATCAGCGCGTCCTGCTCGGTCTTGCCCTCCACTTCGCCCGGCGCTGCGGCGATCTCGGCCTCGCTATAGGGCACGCCTAGGCGCCGCATCGCGCGCATCTTCGGGATGATCTCGCTGGGGTCCAGGCGGGCAGCGGCCAGCCACGGATAGCCCGGCATGTTCGATTCCGGCACCACGTCGCGCGGGTTGTCGAGGTGGGTACGGTGCCATTCGTCGCTGTAGCGGCCGCCGACGCGCGCCAGGTCCGGGCCGGTGCGCTTCGAGCCCCACTGGAACGGATGGTCGTAGACGAACTCGCCTGCCACGGAATAATGGCCGTAGCGCTCGGTCTCGGCGCGGAACGGACGGATCATCTGCGAGTGGCAGTTGTAGCAGCCTTCGCGGATGTAGACGTCGCGGCCGGCCAGGCGCAGCGCCGAGTACGGTTTCAGGCCTGCCACCGGCTCGGTGGTGGACTTCTGGAAGAACAGCGGCACGATCTCGACCAGGCCGCCGAAGGAGATCACGAGCAGCACCAGGCCAATCAGGAGCCACGGGTTCTTCTCGATCCATTCATGCGTAAACTTCTTCTTCATTCTGTGCTCCGGTGGTTCAGGCGTGGGCAGCTTCAGGCTGTACGTGGTGCGGGTAGGGCTTGGCCGGGCCGGTCGGGATCGGCACATCCACGCTCTTGGTCCCGCTCAGCGTCTTCCAGGTGTTGAAGGCCATGATCGCCATGCCCGACAGGTACAGGAAGCCGCCGGTGAAGCGGATCACGTAGTACGGATAGGTGGCCTTGACGCTTTCGGCGAAGGTATAGGTCAGGGTGCCGTCCGGGTTCACCGCGCGCCACATCAGGCCCTGCATCACGCCGGCGATCCACATCGAGGCGATGTACAGCACGATGCCGATCGTGGCCACCCAAAAATGGGCATCAACCAGTTGCATGCTCCACATCTGTTTTTTACCGGCCAGGCGCGGGATCAGGTAGTAGATCGAGCCCATGGTGATGAAGCCGACCCAGCCCAGGGCGCCGGCATGGACGTGGGCGACGGTCCAGTCGGTGTAGTGCGACAGCGAGTTGATGGTCTTGATCGACATCATCGGGCCCTCGAAGGTGGCCATGCCGTAGAAGGACAGCGAGACGATCAGGAACTTCAGGATCGGGTCCGAGCGCAGCTTGTGCCAGGCGCCGGAGAGGGTCATGATCCCGTTGATCATGCCACCCCACGAAGGTGCCAGCAGGATCAGCGAGAACACCATGCCGATCGACTGTGTCCAGTCGGGCAGCGCGGTGTAGTGCAGGTGGTGCGGGCCGGCCCACATGTAGGTGAAGATCAGGGCCCAGAAGTGCACGATCGACAGGCGGTACGAATACACCGGGCGCTCTGCCTGCTTCGGGATGAAGTAATAGACCATGCCCAGGTAGCCGGCGGTGAGGATGAAGCCCACCGCGTTATGGCCGTACCACCACTGGATCATCGCGTCCTGCACGCCGGCGTAGGCCGAGTAGGACTTCATGGCCGACACCGGCATCACCGCGCCGTTGACGACGTGGAGGATGGCGACCGCGAGGATGTAGGCGCCGAAGAACCAGTTGGCCACGTAGATGTGCTGGACGCGGCGCTTGATGATGGTGCCGAAGAAGACCACCGCATAGGCCACCCAGACGATGGTGATCAGGATCGCGATCGGCCATTCGAGTTCGGCGTATTCCTTGCCGCGGGTGAAGCCCATCGGCAGCGAGATCGCGGCCGACACCAGCACCGCCTGCCAGCCCCAGAAGGTGAAGCTGGCCAGCCTGTCCGAGAACAGGCGCACCTGGCAGGTGCGCTGCACCACGTAGTAGGAGGTGGCGAACAGGCCGCAGATGCCGAAGGCGAAGATGACCGCATTGGTGTGCAGCGGGCGCAGGCGTCCGTAGCTCAGCCAGGGAATGTCGAAGTTGAGCGCGGGCCAGGCCAGCTGCGCCGCAATGAAGACGCCGGCGGCCATGCCGATCACGCCCCACACGACGGTCGCGATGGCAAACTGGCGCACGATCTTGTAGTTATAGTTTAGACTGGTGTCCAAGATGCTCTCCTGAAAATACCTTGATGGATGACGATCAGGAGTGTCGTTTCTCGCAGTGCAAAAATCCTTGATGTGAATCAAATTGTTCAGCATCAGATGAGCTATGCAACAGCATCTTGCGGCCGAGTGCGCGGGACGTGTTGAATGAAAAATCAACGATGCGACTTTGAGATCATTCAAGGATCTCGACGGACACTCGGAAAGGAAGGAACACCGCCATGCCGCCTCTATCGCAATCCGTATCGGAAGAACTGAGCAAGCGCCTGCACCAGGCGCGTCAAGACCTGCTGCACACCGTACGCGGTCGCACCGGACCACAGGGTGACGACGCCCCGCCGATCGGCACGCTGGCTCACCTCGGCCAGCCCGACGACGGCTCGCAAGCCGAAATGATCAGCCACAACGAGCAGCACCTGGCCGAGCATGAGTCGAGCCTGCTGCACGAGATCGACGTCGCCATCGGCAAGCTCGCATCGGGCGGCGCCGGCATCTGCGAATCCTGCGGGCGCGACATTCCCGAGGCGCGCCTGCTGGCCACGCCGACGGTGCGCCTGTGCATCGAATGCCAGGCGCAGCTCGAGAAAGACCAGCATACCGGACGTGGCCCATCGATGTAGGCGCGCATCCAGGCCGGCCCCCACGCGGCTGCCGGCGGAGGCGGTCACGCGGGACGATCGTCGTCCACCAGGATCCGCATCCCCGGCCCTTCGAGGTCCTCGAACTGGCCGCTCTCCGCCGCTCCGAAAAAGATCCATACCGCCAGCGCGACCAGGATCACACTCAGGGGAATCAGGAGATAAAGCGCTTCCATATCAATCCTTCCGCAGCCGCAGCGCGTTGAGCACCACGATTGCCGAGCTGGCTGCCATGCCGATCCCGGACAGCCAGGGGTTGAGCAGGCCGGTCGCCGCGGCGGGGATCGCAGCCAGGTTGTAGACCGAAGCCCATATTAGGTTCTGGCGGATGACCGCCAGCGTACGGCGCGCGGTGTCGGCGGCATCTGCCAGTGGCAGCAGGCTGTCGCCCAGCAGTACGCCGTCGGCGTGCACCTGGGCCAGCTCGGCGCCCCGGCCCATGGCGAAGGACACATCGGCGCCGCGCAGGACGGCGGCGTCGTTGGTGCCGTCGCCCACCATCGCCACCACCGCGCCGTCCTGCTGCAGCTCGCGTACGAAGGCCAGCTTCTCGGCCGGGAGACGTCCCCCGAAGGCGGCGGCAATGCCGAGCTGGCGCGCGACCGCACTGCTCGCTTCCTGGTCGTCGCCGCTGAGCAGGATCACGGTCTTGCCGGCGTCCTGGAAGCGCCGCACCACGTCGCGCGCCTCCTCGCGCATGCCGTCCGCCAGGTCGAAGCGCGCCAGCCAGCTGCCTTCGCAGCCGAGCCAGGCCATCGAGGTGCCCGGCGGCCCCGCCCAGCGCGCCGCGCCGCCGGCCAGCTCGGCAACGTAATCCGCCGTGCCGATCCGGTAGAGGACGCCGTCGATGCTGCCTTCGATACCGCGTCCGAATTCGGCGCGCAGGTGCTGGGCGCTCAAGCCATGCGTTTCCATTGCGGCACGGATCGCCATGCCGATCGGATGGGAGTTCTCGGCCTGCAGCGCCGCGCCGATGCGCAGGCACAGGTCGACGTCGAGCGGGCCGACCGGCTGCACCTGGCGCAGCACTGGACGGCCCAGGGTCAGGGTGCCGGTCTTGTCGAACACGACATGGGTGGCGCGCTCGAAGGTTTCCAGCGTATGCGGAGCAACGGCCAGCACGCCGCGGCGCAGCAGCCGGTCGGTGGCCGCGGCCAGCGCGGTCGGGGTGGCCAGCGACAGCGCGCACGGGCACGACACCACCAGCACCGCCACCGCGGCGTGCCAGGCACGCGCCGGGTCGACGCTGCTCCAGATCAGGTAGACGGCCACGCTCAAGACCAGCAGGCCCAGCACGAACCAGGCGGCGACGCGGTCCGCCCACAGCGCGATCGCCGGCTTGCCCTGGCCGGCGCGCTCGACCAGCTTGACCAGCATCGCCAGGGTGCTGTCGCGCGCCGCCGCGGTGACGCGCACCACGATCGCCTGGCCGGCATTGACGGCGCCGCCCGGCAGCACCTCGCCCGGCCCCATGCGGCGGGTCCGGCTTTCGCCGGTCAGGAGGGAAAAGTCCAGCTCGGTGCTGCCCTCAGCGATCACGCCGTCCGCCGGCACCGCCCGTCCCGGCGGCACCAGCACCAGTTCGCCCACCGCCAGCACCGTCGCCGGCACCAGCTCGGTATCGCGCTCGGCCGGATCGCCGCGCAAGCGCAGGCCCGAGGCCGGCACGCCGCCGCGCAGCGTGTCGAGCGCCTGGGTGGCGCGCCGGCGCGCGCCCAGCTCCAGGTAGCGGCTACCCAGCAGCAGGAAGACGAACATCGTGATCGAGTCGAAATAGACGTCGCCTTCGCCGGAAGCGAGGGTCACGCAGCTGCCGGCAAAGGCGGCGGCGATGCCCAGCGCCACCGGCACGTCCATGCCCGGCACGCCGCGCCGGATGTCGCGCCAGGCGCCCGCGAAGAAAGGCAGCGCCGAATAGAACACGGCCGGCAGGGTAAGCGCGAACGAGGCCCAGGCCATCAGCGCCCGCATGTCGGCGTCCATGGTGCCGTCTTCCGCCAGGTAGACCGGCACTGCGTACATCATCACCTGCATCATCGACAGGCCGGCCACGAACAGCTGGCGGAACAGCGAGCGGCGCTCGCGCTCGAGCCGTTCCGCGTGGCGCTGCGCATCGTAGGGCGCGGCAATGTAGCCGATGGCGCGCAAGGCCCGCACGATGGCGCTGGGACGGCACAGGGCCGGGTCCCAGCGTACGAACACGCGCCCGGTGGCGACGTTCAGCGCAACTTCGTGCACGCCGGCCAGCTGTCCCAGGCGGCGCTCGACCAGCCAGACGCAGGCGCCGCAGCGCACCCCTTCGATCGAGAAGCTGCCCTCGCCCGCCATGCCCTGCTGGTCATACAAGGCCAGCTCGGGTTCGTCCGCCCGGGCGGCGCTCGATGCCGCGTATTCGGTGCGCACCTTGTAGTAATCGGCGAAGCCGCCGGCGACGATCGCCTCGGCCGCGGCGGCGCAGCCCGGGCAGCACATGCTGCGCAGCGCACCGTCGACGCTGGCCTGCCAGCGGCTGCCCTCCGGAACCGGCGAGCCGCAGTGAAAGCAGCCTGCGGCGGCGGCACCGATGTCGGCGCTGTCGACGGCATCGTTGGCTGCTGCCGACGGCGCGTCCTTGACCAGCTCCACCGGCGGCACGACTTCTGCCAGCGCCGCGCTCATCCTCCGGCTCCCGGCGCGGCTCCGGACGCGACGCACAAGACATCGATCCAGTGCGCCCCCATGCCGGCGGCCGGCGTGCCGGGCGCCGACATCCCGCCGGCCGCGCGCCACAGGCCGAGCAGGCCGAAACCGAGGATCAACAGGCCACAGGCCAGCCGCACCTGGCGCAGCTGGAACAGGGTGCGCAGGCGCATCCCGGCCAGACCGATCGCCGCCAGCATCGGCAGGGTGCCGAGACCGAAGGCCAGCATCACACTGGCGCCCTTGATCGCGGAACCGCTCAGCATGGCCGTCACCAGCATGCTGTAGACCATCCCGCAAGGCAGCCAGCCCCATACCGCGCCCGCTGCGAACATGCGTCCCGGCGTGGCGGCCGGGCCCAGCTGGCGCAGCAGCGGGGAGATGCGGCGCCACAGCGCCTGCCCACCCTGTTCCAGCACGGCCAGCCCGCGCCACGCATCCATCAGGTACAGGCCCAGGGCTACCAGCATCAGGTTGGCAAGCACGTAGGCGCCGGCCTGCAGTGCCGGCAGGCCGGCGAGGCTGGCCGCGCCGCCCGCCACGCCTCCCGCAAGCGCGCCGGCCACGGCATAGCTGGCAATGCGCCCGGCGTTGTAGGCGGCCACGTGCGCGACCACGGGCGCCACCCGCTGGATGGCCACGGTACGCACTGGAACCGGAAACGCCGGCCGCGGCGCGACCGACAGCGCACCGACGATGCCGCCGCACATGCCGGCGCAGTGGACGCTGCCGGCCAGGCCGACCAGGAATACCGGGAAGAGGCTGACGTTCATACGGTCTGGGAGTGGTGCCGCGACATGTCGCGGCACGACCCTTCATCCTTGGTCCTGGCCGCGAGGTAGCGGTCGAACACCATGCACACGTTGCGGATCAGGAGGCGTCCCTTCATGGTCACGGTCAGCCATTCCGGACCGACGGTGACCAGGCCGTCGTTCTCCATTTCGCGCAGGCGCTCCAGCTCCGGCGCGAAGTAGTCCTTGAACACGATCGGGAAGGCCTGTTCGAGCGCCGGGATCGACACTTCGAACTGGCACATCAGCTTCTGGATCAGGCTGCGGCGCAATGCGTCGTCCATGCCAAGGCGGATGCCGCGCGCCACCGGCAGCTCGTTCTGGTCGAGCAGGTCGTAGTATTCCTCGAGGGTCTTGACGTTCTGGCTATAGGTGGCACCGACCGCGCCGATGGCCGAGACGCCGCAGGCCACCAGGTCGGTGTCGGCGTGGGTCGAGTAGCCCTGGAAGTTACGGTGCAGGCGGCCCTGGCGCTGGGCCACGGCGAGGTCGTCGCCGGGCTTGGCGAAATGGTCCATCCCGATGTACACGTAGCCGGCCGCACCCAGGCGCTCGATGCACAGCTGGAGCATCTGCAGCTTGGTGTCGCTGGACGGCATATCGGCTTCCACGATGCGGCGCTGCGGCTTGAACAGGTGCGGCATGTGGGCGTAATGGTAGACGGCGATACGGTCCGGGTTCGCCGCGATCACCTTGTCGATGGTCTGGCGCATGGTGTCCAGGGTCTGCTTCGGCAGGCCGTAGATCAGGTCGATGCTCACCGAACGGAAACCGGCGGCGCGGGCCGCGTCGATCACGGCGCGCGTTTCGAGTTCGGGCTGGACGCGGTTGACGGCGCGCTGCACCTCGGGGTCGAAATCCTGCACGCCCAGGCTGATGCGGTTGAAGCCCTGGCGGCGCAGCAAGTGCACGCGCTCGGCGGAGACGGTACGCGGATCGACCTCGATCGAATACTCACCCACCTCGTCCGGTGCGAAGCGGAAGCTGCGGCGCAGGTGGGCCATCAGGTCGTCCATCTGGGCGTCCGACAGGTAAGTCGGGGTGCCGCCGCCGAAGTGCAGCTGCTCGACCTCGTTCATGCCGCCGAACAGGGCGGCTTGCATGGCGATCTCGCGCTTCAGGTAAGACAGATAGGTCGCGGCTTTCTCGCGCTTCTTCGTGACGATCTTGTTGCAGGCGCAGTAGTAGCAGACCGTGTCGCAGAACGGGATGTGCAGGTAGAGCGACAGCGGACGGGCGCTGCCGCGGGTGAGCAGACCGGCAACGGCGTGCAGGTAGTCGCGGTAGCCGAACGCCTCGTCGAAGCGGTCGGCGGTGGGGTAAGAAGTGTAGCGCGGGCCGTTCTTGCCGAGGCGCTTGATCAGGTCGGCGTCGAAATCGACGGTGGAAAAAGTTGCAAATTCGCCTGCATGATGGGATGCCGGGCGGGTTGCCGGGTGGGCGGCGATGGGAACCACGGGCTTGCCCACGGCCGGAAACGCTGTTGCGTGCATGTCAATCAACTCCTGCTGCTGCCAGCTTGCGGAACTGCAAACCGGCTCGAATAACAGGCAGTTTATTGATCAGCGTCTGGCAAATCCTTGACTTGCATCAAATACGGTCGAGTCAGGCGCTTATCGCCGCGCCGGAACGCCTTCGTCGAGCTTGAACACCGACAGCGCCTGCACCAGATGGCGCGCCTCCTCGGCCACGCTGGCCGAGGCGTTGGCCGACTCCTCGACCAGGGCCGCATTCTCGCGGGTGATCCGGTCGAGCTGGGCCATGGCTGCGTTGACCTCGGCGATGCCCTCGTTCTGCTCGCGGCTGGCGCCGGTGATGCCGTTCATGATCGCGGCCGCCTCCGCTACCTGCGCCACGACTTCGCGCATGGTCTGGCCGGCGTCGCCGACCAGCACATTGCCTTCGCCGACGTGTTGCACCGAAGTCTCGATCAGGGTCTTGATCTCCTTGGCTGCCGCCGCCGAACGCTGGGCCAGGCTGCGCACCTCGCCGGCAACGACGGCGAAGCCGCGGCCCTGTTCGCCGGCACGGGCAGCCTCGACCGCCGCGTTCAGCGCCAGGATATTGGTCTGGAAGGCGATGCCGTCGATCAGGCCGATGATGTCGACGATGCGCTTGGCCGAGGCGCTGATGTGGCCCATGGTGTCGCCCACCCGGCCCACGGCTTCGCCGCCGCGTCCCGCGACGTTTGACGCCGCCACGACCAGCCCGTCGGCGCGCACGGCGCTGTCCGTGTTGTGGCCGGCCGCCGCGGCGATCTGCGCCAGGCTGCCCGCAGTCTGCTCGAGGCTGGTTGCCTGGGCTTCGGTGCGGCTGGCCAGGTCGCCGTTGCCGGCGGCGATCTCGCGGGTCGCATGCTCGATCGAGGCCACGTTGCGGCGCACGTCGCCGACGATGGCCTTCAGGTTGACGTTCAGCTGGCGCAGCGCCAGTTGCAGGCGGCCGATCTCGTCGTTGCGGCCGCCCCGGCCTAGCTCGCATGGATGGGCAAGGTCGCCCCCGGCCAGCGCGTGGACGGCGGCGGTGGCCTCGCGCAGGGGACGCGCGATGGTGCGGTGCAGTTCCGCCCAGGCGGCCAGCGTCGCCACCACGCCGCCCCCGGCGAGCAGCTTCCACGCCAGGCCATCGGCGGCCAGGCCGAGGCCGGCCATCAGCACCGACTGGCTGGCCATCATGATGCCGAGGCGGCGCGACAGCGGGAGCGAGCGCAGCGCATCGAGGCGAGCGCGCCAGCCGAGATGGACCGGCACCCCGCGGCGGATCGCCAGGCCTTCCGCCTCCCCTAGCCGGAATTTCCGGTACAGCTCGCTCGCCGCCTGCACCTGCTCGCGGCTGGGCGCCGTACGTACCGACATGTAGCCGGTGACGCGGCCGCCTTCCTTGACCGGCACCACGTTGGCGACTACCCAATAGAAATCGCCGTTCTTGCGGCGGTTCTTGACCAGGCCGGTCCAGGGCTCGCCTGCATCCAGCGTCTGCCACAGGTCGGCAAAGGCTTCCGGCGGCATATCCGGATGGCGGACGATGTTGTGCGCCTTCCCGAGCAGTTCCTGCTCGCTGAAGCCGCTGACTTCGACAAAGCTGGGATTGACGTAAGTGATGCGGCCCTTGGTGTCCGTCTTCGAGACGATGGACTGGCCTTCCTTTAACAGGTATTCGATGCCGGTAACCGGCAGGTTGCTGCGCACGATGACTCCTAGTTGCCCGCAGGCAAGAAAATTCAGCGCACGATTTTAGCTAAGCCGTATCGGGAAATTTTTGACCTGCATCAAATTCTACCGAACTGGTCGAGCGCGCCCGCCCGGCAGAGCCTGCCGGCGACGAGCTTCCCGACCTGGAACTGCTCCTGGCGCCGAAACCATGTCGGTGCGGTGTACCAGAATGCCTCGTCCGACAACGGCAAGACCTGGTCCTTCCCCACCCTCACCGACGAGGCCGAACTATTCGAGATCGGAAAATCCTTCCCGAGCAACGCCATGCGGGGCGTCTGGTTCCGAAACCCTATAGACATCGAGCTAGGGCGCTTTGCTTGTACGACGAATAAGACCTCGCCCGGATTGCATTACCCTCGATCAGATAGAACTATTGCTCTTCGTTAAATGTTTCCACTAGTGTAAGCTCTCGTCATGGATAACATGACCCACTCGCTCGTCGGCCTGGCGCTAGGGGAACTGGTCGATCGTGCCCTGCCCGCATCAGCCGACCCTGCCCGGGGCCGCACCCGCCGCCGCGCCCTCCTGATCACGGGCCTGCTGGCCAGTAATTTTCCCGACCTGGACCTGGTGCTCACGCCGCTATTGCCGGCGCCCCTGGGCTACCTGATCCACCACCGCGGCCATACGCACACCCTCCTGTACGCGCTGCCGCAAGTGGTCCTGCTGCTGGCACTGACCTGGCTGCTGTGGCCGGCCGCGAGACGACTCCTGAGAGAAGACCGCAGTGCGCGCCAGGCCGTCATCGCGACCGCCCTGCTCGGCATGGTGCTGCACCTGTCCTTCGACGGGTTGAACGTGTACGGGGTCCACCCTTTCCACCCCTTCGATTCGCGCTGGCTGTACGGCGACCTCGTCTTCATCGTCGAGCCGGTATTCTGGACCGCGCTCGGCTTCGCCCTGGCCCTGCTGGCGCGGCGCGCGATCCTGCGCTGGCTGGGACTGGCCTTCTTCGCGGCCATGCCGGTGCTGTTCACCTGGATCGGCTTCCTGCAATGGGGCTCGCTCGCCGGACTGGCCGGTGTGGCGCTGCTGGTCGCCGGCGCGAACCTGAAACTGGGTGCGCGCGCGGGACTGGTAACGGCCTTGCTCGCCTGTGCCGGCTTCGTCGGCATCCAGGCCGTGGCCGGGCAGCTCGCGCGCGGGGAGATCCGCACGGCGCTGGAACGGGTGGCGCCGGGCAGCCGCGTGCTCGACATCCCCCTGTCTTCCTTCCCGGCCAATCCGGTCTGCTGGTCCTTTGCCACCGTGTCCGCAGGCCCGGCAGCCGGCAGCTATGGCGTGCGCGTCGGCGTGCTCAGCCTGGCGCCCGGCCTGAGTCCGGTCTGGGCTTGCCCGGAACGTTTCGGGGGCGTGACCGATAGTGCCACCGATGCGGACGTCAGTCCGGGGGCCAGCCCGGCCGCTCGGGACCGACAGGGCCCGCAAACAAGCTCGGCTGCAGCGGCAGCCCAGGCCCTGCCGAGGGCGACCGCCGCATTGGCCTGGAAATTCAGCGAGACCGGCAGCCTGGCCGATTTCCGCACGCTGCAGCGGACCAACTGCCACTTCGATGCCTGGTTGCGCTTTGCACGCGTGCCCTCGCTGGCCGGGGGCATTGCCACCGACATCCGCTTCGGCGCCCCCGACCAGCCGAATTTCTCGACGCTGCCGTATGCCGCCCGCGCGGCCGAGCCCTGCCCCGCGCCGCTGGCGGACTGGGGCTATCCGCGGGCCGACCTGCTCGGCTGGAAGGGACAGCAGCGGCGCTAGCGGGCGCGCCGCACCGGCATTCGTAACTGGCCGCCGGCCAGCACCCTTCCCCGCCTGTCGGCATGGGCGATGACGCGCTCGAAGAAGTCCACCAGGCCCGGCGCATGCAGGTCAAAGCAAAATTGGTCACGCACCTGCCACACGCGCTCGCGCAAGGCGGCCATGGCGGCGCGGTCATGCAGTTGGTCTGCCAGACCGTCGATACTGCCGAAGAACACCCCGATGCCCAGGCGCCGTGCCAGCGCCTGCGCCGCCACGATGGCGCCGCCGTTATCGAACTGGATCATCGGCAGCCCGGCCGCCGCCAGCGTTGCGGCGCGCGCCGGAATGTTCAGGTCGTCCCAGTCCGCGCGGCGGATGTCGCCCCCGTTCTGGCTGCGAAACACGTGCAGCCAGCCGGCGTCGTATTGAGAAAACTCGCGCACCCATCCGTCCGGGTCGACGTTCTGGTGCAGGTGCAGGTGCTCCGGCGCCACCGCGCCTGCCTTCGTTATCCATTCTCGCCACTGGCCCTGCGTAAAGTCTCCATAAAAATGCAGGTGGATGCCGTGACCTGCCAGCTCGGCAACCGTGGATGGATGCAGCCCGATCGGCCGCCCGGGCACCACGGTGTGCACCTGCCCGCCCGCGCCCGGCCTGGATGCGGAGAGCAAGGGCGAGCACTCCTGCAGGAACCAGGCACGGCGCGGCAAGTCGCCGTCGAGCACGTACTCGGGACGCCCCGCGGGAAGCTTCGGCACGGCCGTGGCGAACCAGTCGCGCATCTCGGGGCTGCTGAAGATGCAGCCGTCTGCCAGCCGCACCAGGTCGGCCAGCAAGGGCCAGGTGCCCTTCTCGATGCAGATGAAAGGCCCCTCCTTGAAATGCCAGACGAAGGGAATGTCCGGCGTGTGCATCAGCAGCTCGTGGGCAAAAGGCACAGCCTGCCAGTTGAGCTGGGCATAGACGATGTCGGGTTCGATGCGCGCCAGCGCTTCGCGCCAGCCCTGGCGCGGCAGCTCCTCGACCTGGCCGAAGGGCAGCGGCCCGACCGTGTTGTACCAGTACGGGGCCGGCGTCCATAGTCCGTACAGCCGGTGCCCCAGGGCTTCCAGGGCCAGCACGCGGTCGGCGTTGTAGGCCAGTTCGCCGGCCAGCACGATCTTCAGGCCCGTCCGTGTGCCCGCCATCGGCGCCGAACGCGCCTGCGCATACAGGCGTTCCTCGTCGATGGGGTTGCCGGTGGTGGTGTGAAAGCGCAGCGGCCCGCTCACCCGATAATGCTGGCGGAAGGGATTGATGCCGCCCACGGGCTCGCGCATGCGCTTGTGACGCTGGCCGGGATGGTCGACCCATTCGCAGCTGATCGCGCGGCTCGGTGCGAAGGCGCCCTCGGCGCGCAGGGCATTCCAGAACAGCCGGTCGAGGTCGTCGCTCTCGAGTTCGGCGCGCTCGCGCCAGCGCAGCGCGGTACGGCGGTGCAGGCACTGGACCAGTTGCAGGCACTCGCCAGGGATGACGCCCTCGGCGCTGCGGTTGTAATGGTGGCGCACGCCGGCATAGGCCAGCACCGCGCCGGGCTCGCGCTCGAGACAGGCCACCAGTGCCGCCAGGTGCGCGGCATACCAGACGTCGTCGCTCGGCAGGTAGGCCAGCAGTTCGCCGCGAGCGGCGTCGAGGCCGGCATTGATGGCGCGCCCCAGCCCGCCATTGCTGTCGAAGCGCAGGTAGCGCACGCGCGGGTCGGCCAGCCAAGGTGCGAGGGCAGTGGCGGTATTGTCGCAGGAGCCGTCGTCGACGATGATCAGTTCCCAGTCGACATAGGTTTGCGCCCACAGGCTGTCGAGGGCGCGCCCGATGAAGGCTGCCTGCTCGAAGGTCGGCATGATCACGCTCAGGCGCGGAGGATCGTTGGCAAACGCGAGGGCGGATCCGGAAGCGGACGGCTGGCTGCTCATGGCGGCGGCTGGTGATGGGCGACCACGCCAGATTAGTAGGCGGCACCCGGCCGCGTTTGCGGCATGTCAGCAGTGCGCAGCGTCCTCCTTCCATCCCCGGCCGCGATCCTGGCCGCCCGAGCACGGGCGGCGCGGGCACTGCGTGCAGCGGCGCCGCCACAAGCTATACTCGCGGCATGAATCCCGACCAGGCCCTCCTAGACACCGCTTGCTACTGCTCCGCGCTGCGCCAGGCTTCGCGCTACGTCACCTCGTTCTACGACCAGATGCTGTCCGGCTCCGGCCTGCGCGTGACCCAGTTCGCGATCCTCTCGCGGCTCAGGCCGCACCCGGCCACCGTGACCCAGCTGGCGCAAAGCATGGTGATGGACCGCACGACGCTGGCGCGCAACCTGCAGCCACTGGTGCGCGAGCAGCTGGTGCAGGTGCGCGCCAGCGAGCAGGACCGGCGCGAGCGTGTCATCGAGCTGACCGCTGCGGGCCGCGACAAGGTCGAGGCCATCCTGCCCGCCTGGCGCCGGGCCCAGGCCAGGTTCGACGAGCAGTTCGGCGCGGAACGCGGCGCCCAGCTGCTGGCAACGATGCGGGCCGTGGTCGACAGCGGACTGCATGAAACCGGCGAATTGCCCGGGGGCGGCGGCGACTGATCGGTATGGCGGGCGCGGCACCTGCCGTTTTTTCAGTAAAATCGTCAGTTTAGCTCCCCTCGAACTGCCGTGACCCCTACCGAACCCATGCTGGCCTTCCTGTCGAACGGTGGCGCCACCGGCGCCCGGATTCACGCGCACGACTGGAACAGTCACCCGCTCGGACCGATCGCAAGCTGGCCGGCGGCCCTGCGCACGACGCTCGGCATCGTGCTGGGCTCGGCCTTCCCGACCTTCCTCGCCTGGGGCCCGCGGCTGGAGTTGTTCTACAATGACGCCTACCTGCCCCTGCTCGGCAACAAGTCCGCCGATGCACTCGGCCGTCCGCTGCCGGAGGTCTGGGACGAAGTGTGGGATTCGGTCGGCCCCTACGCCCACCGCGTGCTCGCGGGCGAGTCCTTCTTCTTCGAGAACTACGCCACCACGCTGGAGCGCCATGGCTACCGCGAGCAGGCCTGGTTCACCTTCTCCTACAGCCCGGTGCGCGACGACCAGGGCCTCGTCCGCGGGGTGCTGTGCACGGTGATCGAAGTCAGCGACAGGGTGCGCGCGCTGGCCAGGCACAAGGAAGCGGAAGAACACCTCGCCCTCTCGCTCGAAGCCTCGGGCAACATCGGCACCTGGTCCTATGACCTCGACACCGCCGCCACCTATGTGGACGAACGCTTCGCGCGCCTGTTCCGGGTCGACGCCGCACTCGCCCGCGAAGGCACCGAGCTGGTGCGTTTCACCGACATGATCCATCCGGACGACCGCCCGGCCGTACTGGAAGCCATCGACCGCGCCATCCTCACCGAGACCCTGTACGACATCGAATACCGGATCCCGCAGCGCTCCGGGGTGGACGTGTGGGTCAACGCACGCGGCAAGGTGTTCGTCAATCCGGAGACCGGCGGCCGGCGCTTCGCCGGCATCGCGGTGGACATCACCGAGCGCAAGCACGCCGAGCAGACCCGCATCGAGAGCGAACGGCAGGCGCAGGCGGCCACGCTGCATGCGGACGAGAACGCGCGCAGGCTCGACGTGCTGCTCGAGGCTGCGCCGGTCGGCATCATCTACGCGGATACACAGGGTCGCCTGTTGCGGGCGAATGCCGCCAACCGCCAGATCTGGGGCAGCTATCCGCAGTCCGAAAGCATGGAAGAATACGGCGAATGGAAAGGCTGGTGGCCCGCCGGGACGCACCTGGCCGGCCGGCGCCTGCAGGCGAACGAATGGCCGGTCTCGCGCGTGCTGCTGGGCGAGGAACAGGTCTCCGCGGTGGTCGAGATCGAACCCTTCGGCACGCCCCCGGGGGAGCCTGTCGGGCGCCGCACGGTCCTGATCCGTGCCGCCGCCATCCGCGACCGCGACGGCGCCATGCTCGGCGCAGTGGCGGCCAACATGGACATCACCGCCCAGGTCGAGGCGGAACGGGCCATGATGGAAAGCGAGGCCAAGTTCCGGCTGATCGCGGACGCCATCCCGCAACTGGCATGGTCGGCCGACGCAGACGGCACCAACGATTACCTGAACGCGCGCTGGACCGAATTCACGGGCCTGCCTGTCGAGCACCTCCGCGGCAACGGCTGGGGCGATATCGTCCATCCGGACGACCTGCAGGCCCTGCTCGCGGCCTGGCATCGCAGCCTGGCCAGCGGCCAGCCTTACGAGATCGAGCACCGGCTGATCCACCGTTCGGGCGGGTACCGCTGGATGCTCAACCGCGCCCTGCCCCAACTCGACCGGCACGGCAAGGCCACGCGCTGGATGGGCACCCTGACCGACATCCACGACAAGAAGGCCGGCGAGGACGAGCTGCGCGCCCAGGCGCGCCGCAAGGACGAGTTCCTGGCGATGCTCGCGCACGAACTGCGCAACCCGCTGGCGCCGATCAGCAATGCCGCCCAGCTGCTGTCGATGGCCACGCTCGACCCGCAGCGCGTGCGCCAGTCGAGCGAGGTGATCATCCGCCAGGTACGCCACATGAGCTCGCTGGTGGACGACCTGCTCGACGTCTCGCGCGTCACGCGCGGCCTGGTGGAACTGGAGCGCGAGCAGGTCGACATCAAGACGATCGTCGCCAGCGCGGTCGAGCAGGCGCGCCCGCTGATCGAGGCGCGCGGCCATGCGCTCGACCAGCACATGGCATCGCAACGCTGCTGGGTGGTCGGCGACCGGATCCGGCTGGTGCAGGTGATCGTCAACCTGCTCAACAATGCCGCCAAGTACACCGGCCAGGGCGGCACCATCGCCCTGTCGGTCGAGACAGACAGGGCGAGCGTGACGATCGCGGTGCGCGACACCGGCATCGGCATCGACCGCACCATCCTTCCCCACGTGTTCGAGCTGTTCACCCAGGCCGAGCGGACGCCCGACCGCTCCCAGGGCGGGCTCGGGCTGGGGCTGGCGCTGGTGCACAGCCTGGTGCAGCTGCATGGCGGCCGGGTCGCGGCCTACAGCGAAGGGCTGGGCAAGGGCAGCACCTTCACGGTGACGCTGCCGACCATCGAGGGCGCCGAAGCTGCGGCCACCGGCGCAGTGCAGGCGGCGGCGTCCGCCCACGCCGGCGCCGCCCGGCGCATCCTGGTGGTCGACGACAACGTCGATGCGGCGCTGTCGCTGGCCGAGGTCCTGCGCTCGCTGGGACACCAGGTAGCGACCGCGCACAATGCGCACGAAGCGCTGGCCCAGGCCCGGCGCGAGTGGCCCGACGTCTTCATCCTCGACATCGGCCTGCCCGACATCGACGGCTACGCCCTGGCGCGCCGGCTGCGCGAAGATGTGGCCATGGGTGCGGGCACTCGCGGCGCGACCCTGGTCGCCCTGACCGGCTACGGCCAGGCCCATGACCGGGTGCTGGCGAAGACGGCCGGCTTCGACCATCACTTCGTCAAGCCGGTCGATCTGGCACCGCTGGGAGAGATCATCGAGCGTGCGCCGATCCAGGCATGAAGACAGGCTTGATCGGGCGTGGCCCGTGCAATACGCATTTCCCCAAGACGTGGCAAGGAACGATGCTGGCGCTTTCCTTTCGCCGGCTGGCCCGGCGGTTCACGAAGGACGCCCATGCAGTCAACCGCGTCGATCCGGCACCGGCCGGTCCGTTCTCGCCGGTCCCGCCATCGCCGTAGTACGACGGGATCGTCTACGTCGGTGCGACGACGCCCCCCGCGGTGACGGAGCCGACGATGGACGCCGCCGTTTCCCGCTGAGGGGAGATGGCGTCATCGGGTCGGGTTGAGCATGCGGACGATATGGCCGGCCAGCCAAGGGCTTGTTAGCTTTCGGAAACGTCACCGGCTCATCCATAACGCGGGGAAACGACTATTTCGTCCGTTACGGTTTGGAACAATTTCGAATCGTGCACACCCGCGCGCGGGATTACGATTTATTCATGAACTTCAGCTTTTCAACCCCAACCAGCGGCACGTGCCTGGTGAAGCTCTGGGCCAGTGGACGCTACGGCTTTTCGCTGCCGAAGAAGGTCGAGATCACCGGCCAGGATGGCGTGACCTCGACGTATCTGTATCACAGCCGGAAAGTCGGGCTTGCCTCCGAACTCACCAACCGCACGCTTGTCAGAATCGCGATTGCCCAGTTCCTGCAAGGCGCCGTGGGTGATGTCCGCCAGGTCGACGATACGGTGACGCCCTTCTCCGGCACCCTGACGCAGATCCGGCCCTTCGCCCCGCCGCCGCCGCCGCCGCGGGTGCGGCCCTCCCGGGTCATGCCGAGAACAGCGACCGGCCGGGTGGCCTGTGCCAAGGAGGCGGCATGAATTCAACACGGAAGACGAGGTAGACGCATGCGTATCACGTTCACTCCCGGTCAGGTCGCCATGCTCGTCGGCAGGGCCGAACGCCAGCTCGAACAGATCGTCGCCGACTCGATTCGCGAGCCCGGCCACGGACGCAACATCGCGCGCGCAGCGCAGCACATGCTGCACGAAACGGTGGTCACCCTGATCCGCCTGTACCGCGAACAGGTGCCGGAAGGCGCGCCGGTGGCGACCCGCATCGCGCGCGCCTACGCCAAGGGGGCCGACGCCCAGACCGGGGTGCCGACCCTGGCCTGCGTGCGCACCATCCTGTCGATCATGCGCGACGCGAGCGAACTGGTCGAGGTGCAGCCGACGCAGCCCCAGCCGGAGCTGCAACAGCATCGCCCCCCGAACATGGGCGCCGGGTGAGGGACGCGGTCGGCCGGACCGGCCACCCTGGCAATATCGGCGTGCGGCTCAGAAGCTGATGATGAAACGGGCGCCCGCCCCCACCGGGCGCGCGTAGCGCACGGTGCCCCCGTTTTCGTGGACCAGGTGGCGCACCATCGCCAGGCCGATGCCACCGCCCTGCTTCTTGGTCGTGAAGAAGGGCGTGAAGATGTGATTGACCAGTTCGGACGGCACCCCAGGGCCGTCGTCGCTTACTTCGATGCGCAGGCGGCCGCCGCGGACCAGGCGCGCGCTGACGCGGGCCCCGGCCGTGTCGATCCCCGCCGTGGCTTCGAAGGCGTTTTTCAGCAGGTTGATCAAGGCCTGTTCCAGTTGCCCCGGGTCGGCCACCAACTCGAGCGAGGCAGGCTCCACCGAGAACTGTACCGCTCCACCGCGTGCGCGCCAGGCCGGCGCCACCAGCGCACGCACCCGCTCGAACAGGGCGGCGACGATGATCCGCTCCGGCCGCGCCGCCGGCACGTTCGACAGGCTGCGGTAGCTCGACACGAAGTCCGCCAGGCTGTCGGCGCGCCGGCTGATGGCGTCGAGCGCGGTGACCAGGTCGTGGCCGATGTCGGGCGGCAGCGCATCGCGCACGTCGCCCAGCATGTCGCGCGCGGTGCGCGACAGCGAGGCCACCGGGGTGAGCGAGTTCATGATCTCGTGGGTCAGCACGTGCACCAGCTGGCGCCAGGCGTTCAGGGCTTCGGCCTCCAGTTCGCTCTCGACCGGCAGCAGGGCCGCCAGGCGCTGCGCCCTGCCCTGCAGCGTCAGCTCCGAGACCGCCAGCAGCGCGCGCTCGACGCCGCGTTCGGTATCGAACTGGATCATCCTGCGGCGCTCGCCCGGCTGCCCGGCCAGCTGGGCGTAGAGCGCCGCCGGTGCCACGGCGCGGCCCGGCGCGACCAGCTTGCGCGCATTGGCGTTGAGCGGTCTCACCTGCCTTGCCGCGGCTTCCTCGCCCACGCCATCGATGCGGAACAGCGCGATCGGCGCGTGTTCGAGGCTGGTTTCCAGCGCCAGCGCATTGCCGACCAGGTGCTGCTGCTCGATGGTGAGGACGGCCTTCGGTTCGGGCGGTTTCGGATGGCGCAGCATGGCGAGCCGGTCGAGGCAGCGCCACAGCGTCCACAGGAAAGCCAGCGCTGGCAGTCCGCACAGCACCACCAGGCGCGGGGACCCGCTCATCATGCCGGCGCCGAAGCCGAGCACGGCGATGCCCGCCACGCACAGCAGGACGGACGTCTTGAGCCGCAGCTCAGATGCCATGCTTGCCCAGCTTGCGGTACAGCGCGGCGCGGCTCAGGCCCAGCATGCGCGCCGCCAGGCTGATGTTGCCCTTGGCCTTGTCGAGGGCGGCGGCAATGGCCTCGCGTTCCAGCGTACCCAGACTGAGATCCCCGGTCGGCGCAGGTCCCGGCGTCTCCACGGCCGGCGCCGCGGCCAATCCAAAATCTTCGAAGCGGTATTCCGGCAGCGCCGCCAGGATGGCCGCACGCTCGCAGGCATGGCGCAGCGCGCGCACGTTGCCGGGCCAGGGCCAGGTGCACAGGGCTTCCAGCGTGCTCGGCGCCAGTTCGCGCACCGGGCGGCCATACTGGGTTTCGTACAGCGACAGGTAGTGGTGCAGCAGTTGCGGAATGTCGTCGCGCCGCTCGCGCAGAGGCGGCACGCGCAGCACAATGGTGTTCAGGCGGAACAGCAGGTCGGGCCGGAAGACCGACGGATCGAACAGGCGCGCTTCCTCCAGGTTGGTGGCGCTGACGATGCGCACGTCGATCGGTTCGGCACGGTCGGCCCCCAGCGGCGTGACTTCGCGCCGCTCCAGGGCCGTCAGCAGCTTGGCCTGCGCCCCGAGCGGCATGTTGCCGATCTCGTCGAGGAACAGGGTGCCGCCGCGCGCCGCCTGGAAGCGCCCGGCGCGGTCGCTCCTGGCGTCGGTGAAGGAACCCTTGCGATGGCCGAACAGCTCGCTCTCGAAGGTCGCTTCCGGCAGCGCGCCCATATCCACGGCCAGGAAGGTGTCGCCCGCGCGCTTCGAGGCTGCATGGATGGCACGCGCCACCAGCTCCTTGCCGACGCCGTTCTCGCCCAGCACCATCACATTGGCCTCGGTGGGGGCGACCGCGGCGATCATCGCGCGCAGCTCGCGCATCGGCCCGGAATCTCCCATCAGCGGCGACGCCGGCCTCGAGCCCGCCGTGGCGGGGGCGCTTTGTGCCGAACCCGGCAGCGCCAGCGCCGCCTGGCGCGCCAGGGCGCCGTCGACCGCCGCCGCGAGGCGCGCATTGTCCCAGGGCTTGGTGATGAAATCGCTGGCGCCGCGCTTGAGCGCCTCGACCGCCAGCGGGATATCGGCGTAGGCGGTCAGCGCGATCACGCCGGGCGGGCGCGGCAGCACGCGCAGCCGGTCCAGCACCGCGAGTCCTTCGGCGCCGTCGATGCGGCCCGGAGTGAAGTTCAGGTCCAGCAGAACCAGGTCGGGCACGCCGCCCGCCAGGACCGCGTCGAGCCCTCGCGGGTCGCCCAGCGTCGCCACCTTGCCATGGCGCCGGCGCAGCAGCATCTGCGCGGCGCAGGCGACGTCCTCGTCGTCGTCGAGGATCAGGATGGAGGCATTGGATGATGACATCGTGAGGTGCGCGGTAATGACAGAAACGCATTCTAGCAGCGGCGAATGCCAGCGCCTACGGCCTGCGGACAGCCTGCCGGACACCTGTCCGCCTGCGAACATGCATACCTGTCCGGTTCCGGACACATTTGTCCGAATCGGTGCCCGCAGCTGCCGAAAACGGGGTGGCACGGAAGTTGCGAAGACTGAGGCATTTCAACCGCTTCACGACGTACCGGAACAATATGGACCGACTCCCTCCCCAAGCCCAGGCCGTCACCGGCGCCGCCATGGACGTAGTGCTACCCAAGCGCCGCAGCAAGCTCTACGTGCGCGCCGGCGTCACGCTCGCCCTGCTGGCCGCCTTCGGCGCCGGCGCCTGGCACTTCATGCCGCACGGCCTGCAGGTCGACGCCGCCGACGTGCGCGTCGCCAGCGCCGCCACCGGCATCTTCCGCGACGACATCGTCGTGCGCGCCACCGCCCAGCCGCTCAACTCGATCATGCTCGACTCGGTCGAATCCGGCCGGGTCGAGGAAGTGCTGGTGGAAGACGGGCAGCCGGTCGAGAAGGGCCAGCTGCTGTTCCGCCTGTCGAACCCGCTGCGCAACCTGGCCCTGCTGGAACGCCAGGCCGAACAGGCGCAGCAGATCTCGAACCTCGCCAATCTGCGCGTGGCCCAGGAAACCAGCCGCAGCGAACACCGCCGTCGCCTGTCCGACCTCGAGTTTGCGGCACAGCAGGCCGAGAAGCAGCATGTGCGCAACAGCCGCCTGGCCCAGCAGGGCTTCATCTCGGCGGTAGCGCTGGAAGAATCCGCCGACCGGCTGGCGCAGCAGCGCCGCAACCTGGAGAATGAACGGCGCCGCTTCGAGACCGAAGAAAGTGTGCGCCAGCGCGGCCTGCAGCAGATGGAGACGGCGATCGACGGTTTCGCCTCCGGGCTGCAGCTGGTCAGCGCCACCGTCGATGCGCTCGCCGTGCGGGCCCCGGCGGCCGGCATGCTGACCGATTTCCGCCTGCAGGTCGGCCAGACCGTGCAACCCAACCAGAACATCGGCCGCATCGACGACCCCAAGCGCTTCAAGCTTTCCCTGCAGGTCGACGAGTACTACCTGAGCCGGGTGACGCGTGGCCTGGCAGGCAGCATCACCCAGGACGGCAAGCGCTACCCGCTGCAGGTCAGCGCGGTGTTCCCGCAGATCCGCGAAGGCCGTTTCACCGCCGAGATGGTGTTCACGAAGGAGCAGCCCGAGGTGATCAACCCCGGCCAGAGCCTGGATGCCCAACTCACCCTGGGTCAAAGCGCCCAGGCCCTGCTGCTGCCGACGGGCGCGTTCGTGAACGACACCGGCGGCGCCTGGGTCTTCGTGGTCGACAAGGCCAGCGGCCGCGCCGAGAAGCGCAGCGTGCGCCTCGGCCGCCGCAACAACAGCCACGTCGAGGTGCTGTCCGGCCTCAGTGCCGGCGAGCAGGTCGTCATTTCCAGTTACGGGCCGTTCGGCAAGGCCGAGCAGCTGCAGATCAATCAATAAGTCACTTACACAAAAAAAGCGAAAGGAAGCACCATGCTGAAACTCAGGGGCGTCTCCAAGATCCACCAGGCGGGCGAAGTGCAGACCCGCGCCCTCGACCGCGTCGACCTCGACATCGCGGCCGGCGAATACGTCGCCATCACCGGGCCGTCCGGCTGCGGCAAGTCCACCCTGCTGAGCGTGCTCGGCTTGCTCGACGTCCCGAACGAAGGCGACTACTTCTTCGAAGGCCAGAACGTGGCCGGCTGGAGCGAGGCGCGCCTGAACGCGCTGCGCCGCGGGCGGGTCGGCTTCATCTTCCAGAGCTTCAACCTGATCGAGGAGCTGAGCGTGTACGAGAATGTCGAGCTGGCGCTCGAATACACCGGTATCCCGGCCGCCGAGCGGCGCCGTCGCGTCGAGGTGATGCTGGAGCGCCTGGGCGTGGCGCATCGTGCGAAGCACCGTCCGTCCCAGCTGTCGGGCGGCCAGCAGCAGCGGGTGGCGATTGCGCGCGCCCTGGTGGCCGAGCCAAGCATGCTGCTCGCCGACGAACCGACCGGCAACCTGGACACCGCGCACGGCGACGAAGTGATGCGCCTGCTGCGCAACATCAACGCCGAAGGCACCACCGTGGTGATGGTCACCCACTCGGCTGCGCACGCCGCCCAGGCTTCGCGCACCCTGCACCTGGTCGACGGCCGCGTGGTGGTCGACGCCCTGCAGGCAGCATGAGGAGCGATCGAACATGATCCTGCGCGACGCTTTTCGTGATTTCCGCATCGGCTGGCGCCTGCTGGTCAAGGAACCCGGCTACTCGGCCGTGGTGGTGCTGGGGCTGGCCGTCGGCTTCGCCGCCTGCTTCCTGCTGCTCGGTTACGTGGCCCATTCGCTGTCCTACGACCGCCACATACCGCAGCGTGAACAGGTCTACCGCCTCATGCAGAAATGGAATACCGCCGGGGCGAGCGGCAACTGGAACGCTTCGTCCAGCCTGCCGGCGCGCGACGCCGTCGTCGCCAGCGGCGCGCCGGTGCTGGCCAGCGCCTTCATCGAGAGCGACATCGATGTGCGCTCAGTGTCAAATTCGGGCAGCCAGGTGCAGACGATCAGCCTGACCGTGGTCGATCCCGACTTCCGTCGCATCATCAACCCGCCGGTCGCCGCGGGCAACCTGGCGGAAGCGCTGGCGCGGCCGGATGCGCTGGCCTTGAGCCGCGAGACCGCCACCAGGCTGTTCGGCCACGACGACGTCGTCGGCAAGACGGTGCAGGTAGCCGGCCAGCCCTACCGCATTGCGGCGGTGCTGGAAGACCCGCCGGCCGCCACCACCCTGCCCTTTGCCGCACTGGCGGGCATCAAGACCAGCATCTGGAAGCAGGAGTACCGCCAGCTCGTCACCACCAACTGGGGTTCCTCGCACGGCGGCGTCTACGTCAAGCTGCCCCCTGGCGCGGACCAGCAGGCCGTGCTCGATTCGGTGCGGCGCGCCATGCTGTCCTCCAGCTTCTACCAGCGCATGAGCCCGGACCAGATCGCCTCCCTCAACGGCCGCGACCTGATCGACTTCCGCCTCGGTCCCCTGAGCGAAGCCTACCTCGACCCCCTGATCAAGAACCCGTCGCCGACCCACGGCGACCGCAAGACCATCTTCGGCCTGGCCGCGGTGGGCGTGCTGATCCTGGTGCTGGCCGCCACCAACTATGTCAACCTGGCGACGGTGCGCATGGTGCGCCGCCAGCGCGAGATCGCGGTGCGCAAGGTGCTCGGCGCCAGCACCGGCACGGTGAGCCGCCACTTCCTGGCCGAATCGGTGCTGGTGTGCCTGGTCGCCACGGCGATCGGCCTGCTGCTGGCCTGGCTGCTGCTGCCGGTCTTCTCGGATCTCGTGCAGCGCAAGCTCGACCGCATGTTCACCCCGGTCTCGATCGGCGCGACCCTGCTGCTGGGTGTGTTGGTGGGGCTGCTGGCCGGCGCCTACCCGGCCTGGTCGGCGATCAAGGTGCGTCCCACCGCGGCCCTGGCAGGCCGCGGCAACAGCGAGACCGTCGGCGGACTGCGCCTGCGCCGCGTCCTCACCGTGCTACAGTTCGCCACCGCCATGGGCCTGACCAGCCTGACCCTGGCCGTGGCCTGGCAGACGCGCTACGCCAGCAGCCTCGATCCGGGCTTCGATGCCGGGCCGCTCTTGATCGTGCCGACCGCCGACGACATGCGCAGCGCCAACGTGCGCTCCTTCCGCGACGCCGTGGCACGCCTGCCGGGAGTCTCCGGCGTGGCCGTCAGCGACGCGCCGGTAACCACCAACTTCAACAGCACCTCCCTGCAGCGCGATGGAAGCAGCCCGATCGAAATCAACTGGACCCGCGTCAGCCCGGAATTCTTCGACGTCTACCGGATCAAGCCGGCGGCCGGGCGCCTGTACCAGGCGGCGCGCGACAAACCCGAGGATGAGAACAAGATCGTCATCAATGAAGCGGGGGCGCGCAAGTTCGGTTTCGCCAGCGCCCAGGACGCGGTGGGCAAGTTCGTCCGCACGCCCCACGACAACGACGTCATGCAGGTGGTCGGCGTGGCGCCGAATTTGCGCCACCGTTCGGCGCACCAGGAGATGCAGGCCACGGTCTACTTCCTCGGTGACCAAACCGGCGTGTTCACGGTGCGCGCCGAGCAGGACGGGGCCGCGGTGCAGCGCGCCATCGAGGAACTGTGGCCGCGCTACTTCCCGAACGACGTGCTGGAAGTGCAGCGCATGTCCGCCCTGTTCGCCTCCAGCTATGCGGACGACCTGCGCCTGGCCAAGCTCCTGGGGGCGTCGAGCGTGATCGCCACGGCGATTGCCGCCTTCGGCATCTACGTGCTGGCCGCCTACAGCGTGCAGCGCAAGGCGCGCGAGATCGTGCTGCGCAAGCTGTACGGCGCCGGCCATGCCGCCATCGGCCGCCTGGTGGCGCGCGAGTTCGTGGTGCTGATCGGGATCGGGGCCCTGTTCGGGCTGCCGATCGCCTTCGTGGCGGTGCAGCGCTACCTGGCCGGCTTCACCGAGCAGGCCCCGATCGGCGCCTGGACCTTGACGGCGGCCGTGGTGGTGGCCGCCGTGGTTGCGACGGGTTCGACGGCCCGCCACGCGCTGGCGGCGATGCAGATCCGGCCGGCGCAGGCACTGCGCGAGTAAACCCCTCCTGTCCGAAGCTGGACGAACGAAGGGACGGACGCCGGGATACGTCCGGCCCTTTGTTCAGTGGATGGGTGCTAACGGGCCGGAAGCAGCCGCCACGCCCCTTGGCTGACTGCAGGAGAAATCGGCAGCCATCAGCGGCTCGTCCTTCAGGCCCTGCTGCAAGCGCCCGACGGGCATCGCGTAACGCGGGCGTACGCTGTCAGTGGTGACGAGGAACACGGTGGCGCTGCCACCGGCGTTGGTCCGCGACGCGGGGCAGTCGTAGTCCTTCAGGCAATCGGTAGCGACGACTTCCGCCACAACCAGAGTCAGGCTGCCCGCACCGTCTTCGAACTTGGCGTAGGTGCTTGGCACTTCCCGCGCGAACGGCGACGCCGCCCATGCCGCTTGCCATGGCCCGGCGGCGAGGCTCACGGTCAACAGGATCCATGGTGTGGCGCTGTGAAACATGGGACTCCTGGCAGGGTTGGCGGGGAATTCGTCGATGCCGATTGTAGCTTGCCGCCATCCGGCGAAATGCGCGCATTACCACCAGCAGCATCTCTCCCAAGTGCTTCATCGAGACAGGCGATTTTCCGCTCAGCGCAGGTCGCCGGTCTCGAAATAGACGGTGCCGCGCACCGGAACGAGCGCCTCGAGCCGGTCCTGCGGATTCTCCATCCCAGCCTTGCGGACCGTGAGCGGGCCGGCCGCCGGCGCGGACAGCGCGACGATGTGGTCGTAGTCCGGCCGGCTGTCGATCTCCTTGACCAGGAAGCGGCCCACCGGCAGGTAGCGCGCCTCCGGGCGGCTGACGGCGGCCGGATCGAGCCGGCGATATACGATCACCTGCTCCACCATGAACCGTGCTCCGGCATGGGCACGCTTGCCGTCGCGTTCAAAATGGCCCTCGAAAACATCGGCGGCGAAGCTACGCAGGGGCGCGGCGCTGGCCGGGCCCAAGCGCGACAGTTCGAAGCGCTCCGGCTCGATTGTCCACAACGCAGTTTTCCCGTCCAGCCGGGCGCGCAGTGCGCGCTCCAGTTCCGGGTCGGTCAGCCGCAGCTTGAGCACCACCTGGTGGTCGTGCGGCGCGCGGAACAGCGGCAGGTGCGAGGCGTACAGGCCGTCGCGATCGCCGAACAGGGCCATGCCATGGGTGCCCATGCCGTGGTCGTGCGCATGGGCTGCTCCCACGCCAAGGACAAGCATCAGGAAGAGCGGCCGGAGGAAAGAAGCAAAGCGGCGAATCATGAAATGGAAAGGCAAAAACTGTAAAGACGGGCATTATGCCGTCCATCGCCGGTTTCCGCTGCCGACACGTCTTTTTCATCGAAGAATCGGACGCTTGGCAGACCGCCATTCAGCTAGGATGGCCACTCACCACAGCAAGGAGACGATGATGGCCGATTCCGAAATGACAAACGTGCAGTCGTGTATCCAGGCCTGTGCAGAGGCCTTGCGTGCCTGCCAGGCCTGCGCGGCGGCGGATATCCGCGAAGGCGAAAACAACTGTGCGCTGATCAACCTCGACTGCGCCGACATCTGCGCGGCCACCCTCAACGTGCTGTCGCGCGGCTCGCCCCACCATGGCGATTTCTGCGCCTTGTGCGCCCACATCTGCCGGGCCTGCGCGGCCGAGTGCGCGAAACACGCCTCCATGCACCAGCATTGCGCCGAGTGCCAGGCGGCATGCGAGCACTGTGCCGCCGAGTGCGACAAGCACGCGCGCGAACGCCACATCTGAGCAGTCCGGCAGCCGGCTGCGCCTCCCCTGGCCCTCTGTCTTCCCAAGGGCGGGCCGGCACCGAATGCCTGTCAGTCAGGAAGAACTGTAGGGTGGGCGGGGTAATGCCGGGCAATGCCCGGAATTACAAACGCCCACGCGGTGATAGTCAAGATACGAAAAATCGTACGGGCTGCAGTACTGTGATTTGACCGCGTGGGCGGGAGACCCGCCCACCCTACGGATGAGCGGCGCCTCTTAAGTGACCGGCATGAGGCCGGCACCCTGTTGTCGTGGGCGTGCGCCGATTTAACGCGTTCTTAACGCGTCGGTAACGCCGGACTGATCCATTGCCCCTTAGCATCGACTATGATCCGTGCATACATATGCATATGGGCAGATGAACTTGCGGCGCTCATCCGTGTCGCAAGCAAGGGGCATCGCTTGGCGATGTGTGTTCCACGTCAACCAGGCGTCGCAACGCGATTTCCATGTTTCCACAAGCATCGAGCATTACCCCGCAAGACAAGACGCCGTCCGCACGGCTGGCGCGCCTCACCCGCTGGGCAGGTCCGTACGCCAGCCTGCTGCAGATGCTGCTCCTCGGACTGGCCATCCTCACCCTGTCGCGCATCGCCCTGGCTGCCTGGCAGTGGGAACGGGTACAGGCGACCGGCATCTCGGCCGCGCTGTTCCTGCAAGGCGTCCGGGCCGACCTGATCCTGCTCGGCTATTTCCTGGCCATCCCGCTGCTGCTGGCGCCCCTGTTCGCGCACCGCTTCGCGGCCCGCTTCTGGCGCACGGCCATGGTTGCCTGGGCTACCTTCGCCCTCGTCTTCATCGTCTTCATGGAACTGTCCTCGCCGCAGTTCATCATGCAGTACGACGTCCGCCCGAACCGGCTGTTCATCGAATACCTGGCCTATCCGCACGAAGTGTTCGCCACGCTGTGGAACGGGTTCCGCACCGCCCTGCTGCTGGGCGTGGGCTTCACCGCGATCCTCGCCGTGCTGCTCTACCGGCTGCTGCAGCGCGCCTCGACCGGCATGAGCATGTGGCCATCGCGCAAGCTGCTGCTGCTCTGGCCCCTGTTCTGCTTGATCGTCTTCGCGCAGGTACGCTCGACCCTCGGGCACCGCCCGGCCAACCCCGCCCTGTTCGCCCTTACCGGCGACTCGATGGTCAATTCCCTGATCATCAACTCGGCCTGGTCGGTGTTCGACGCCATCGGCTCGATGCGCAAGGAGGCGGCGTCCTCCGAGATCTATGGCGACATGCCGCGCGCCAGGGTGCTCGAACAGGTGCGCGCGGCCCCTTGGCTGGCCGGGGCGCGCTTCGACAACCTGCAGCTGCCCACCCTGCACCATCAAGCGGCCGCCATCACCCGCCGGCGTCCGCTGAACCTCGTCATCGTGCTGGAGGAAAGCCTGGGCGCCACCTTCGTGCAGTCGCTGGGCGGCCTGCCGGTGACGCCGGAGCTGGAAAAGCTCAAGCACGAAGGCTGGTGGTTCGAGCAGCTGTACGCCACCGGGACGCGCTCGGTGCGCGGCATCGAAGCCGTGGTGGCCGGCTACGCCCCGACGCCGGCGCGCAGCGTGGTCAAGCTGTCGCTGGCCCAGCAGAACTTCTATACGCTGGCGGCCGGCCTCGGCCAGCAGGGCTACCACACCGAGTTCGTGTACGGCGGCGAGGCGCACTTCGACAACATGCGCAGCTTCTTCACCGGCAACGGCTTCCAGAAGATCGTCGACATCGCCCAGATGCGCCCGTCCTTCGTGGGCAGCTGGGGCGCCTCGGACGAGGACCTGTTCGACAAGTCGCTGGAACGCCTCAAGCAGCTGCACAGCGCGAAGAAGCCCTTCTTCAGCCTGATCTTCACCTCGTCCAACCACGAGCCCTTCGAATTCCCGGACGGGAAGATCACGCTGCATGACCCGGAGAAGCAGACGGTTAACAATGCCGTGAAATATGCCGATCACGCCCTCGGCAGGTTCATCCGCGAGGCAAAGAAGCAGGACTATTGGAAGGACACCGTGTTCCTGATCGTGGCCGACCACGACAACCGGGTCTACGGCAATGCGCTGGTGCCGATCAAGAAGTTCCACATTCCGGGGCTGATCCTTGGCGCCGACATCCAGCCGAAGCGGATCGCCACCATCGCCAGCCAGATCGACCTGGCCCCGACCCTGCTGTCGCTGCTGGGCGTGTCGAGCACCCACCCGATGATCGGGCGCGATTTCGTACGTGACAGCACCACGCCGGGCCGCGCCCTGATCCAGTTCGACAACCTGTTCACCTGGCTGGAAGGTTCCTCGGCTACCATCCTGCGCCCCGGCAAGGCGCCCTTGCTCGGCCGCTACGATGCGGCCACCGGCGTGCTCGATCCGTTTTCAGGCAAGCCGAGCCGGGCCCAGGTCGACCAGGCAATGGCGCACGTGATGCTGCCCTCGCTGCTGTACCGCGAGCAGCGTTACCGGCTGGGACCTTAGACATACATATCCCGAAACAAAACCGCAACAAAGTCGCTGGTCTTCGGCTGATTATTCAGCTTGGGTTCCTGCTAATATTGGTTGTCCCGCTGGCCTTGCTATTTCGTCGCGGGTGCAATATGCAGCGCTCTCCCAACCGAGGATAAGAAGATGGACGCCAGAACGCCAGCCTTGATTGCCTGCACACCTTTGCCCTCCAGCGGGGATGGACGCTGAGATGCGGCTCCCGGCCTTCCTGCGTTTTTTCGCGGCTGCCCTGGCGGCCCTGGTCCTCGCCCTCCACGCGGGCTGGACCCAGGCTGCGCCCTCGGCCGAGACCGGCCATGCGCGCGCGAGCCTGCTGGTGCATGCGCCGAGCGGCATCCAGCCCGGCGCCGAAGTCTGGCTGGGCCTGCGCATCGAGCACCAGCCGCACTGGCATACCTACTGGCTCAACCCGGGCGACTCGGGCCTGCCCACCACCACGGCCTGGACCCTGCCGGCCGGATTCACCGCGGGCGACATCGCCTGGCCGACGCCCAAGCAGTTGCCGCTCGGCCCCCTGATGAACTACGGCTACGACGGCGACCTGCTGCTGCCGGTACGCCTGACGGTGCCGCCCGACTACCAGGGCGGCCCCGTGCCCGTGAAGCTGCGCGCGGACTTCCTCATCTGCGAGGAGGTGTGCATCCCGGAATTCGCCGAACTGGATACCAAGCTCTCGCCCGATCCCGTGTCCACCCATGCCGCGCTGTTCCAGCGGGCCTTCGACACCGCCCCCGTCGAGTCCCCCGGACTGAAAGCCGCCGCCCGGATAGAAAACAATGCACTCGTGATCGAGGCCTCCGGCTTGCCCCCCGCCTACCGCAAGCAACCCTTGCAGCTGTTCCCCGCGAACGGCGGCGTGATCGACCACCCGGCCCCGCTGGCGCAGGAGTGGCAAGGCGAGCGGCTGGTACTGCGCGCGCCGCTTTCGAGCCAGCGCAGCGATAGCCCGGTGTCCATGGATGCGGTGATCACGGCGGGCCACCAGGCGCCCGGCATCCGCGTCGGCTTCGCGATAGCGGGACCATGGCCGAAACCCGGTGCAACGGCAAGCACAACGGCGCCCGCGCCAGGCACGGCGCCAGCCGCATCGCCGCCCCCCGCTGACGGCGCCGGCCAGCCGTGGCTGATGGTGCTGGCCTTCGCCTTCCTCGGCGGCGCCATCCTGAACCTGATGCCCTGCGTGTTCCCGGTGCTGTCCCTGAAAGTGCTCGGCTTCGCCCAGCACGGCGGCGAGCGCAAGCGCATCGTGGCGGGCGGCTTCGCCTACACCCTCGGCGTCATCGCTTCCTTCCTGCTGCTGGCGGCCCTGCTGCTGGCGCTGCGCGCCAGCGGCGAGGGGCTGGGCTGGGGCTTCCAGCTGCAGTCGCCGGCCTTCGTGGCCGCCCTCAGCATCCTGTTCACGCTGATCGGCTTCAACCTGGCCGGCCTGTTCGAGTTCAGCCACATGCTCCCGGGCCGCATCCTGAATGCGCGCGCGCGCAATCCGGTGGCGGACGATTTCCTCACCGGCGTGCTGGCCGTGGCAGTGGCCTCGCCCTGCACCGCGCCCTTCATGGGAGCGGCCCTGGGCGCCGCCCTGTCCCAGCCTGCGCCGCAGGCCCTGTCGGTGTTCGCCGCGCTGGGCGCCGGCATGGCCGCCCCCTATCTGGCCGCCAGCCTGTTCCCCGGCCTGGCGCGCATGCTGCCGCGCCCCGGTCCGTGGATGGCGCACTTCAAGACCTTCATGGCCTTCCCGATGTTCGCCACCGTGGTGTGGCTGCTGTGGGTGCTCGGGCAGCAGGCCGGCGTCGACGCGGTTGCCGCCGTCCTTGGCTTGATCGTGGCCGCCGCTTTCGGCGTCTGGGCGCTGGGCATCCCGACGCGCAGCAGCGCCGGGCGCGTCGCCGGCATCGCCGCCGCTGCCCTGGCGCTGGGCGGGGCAGCCGCCTGGTCGTGGCCGGCTTTCCAGTATGGGCAGGCGAATGCGGCCGTGGCCGAAGCCTCCACCGATTGGCAGGCCTGGTCGCCACGGGCGGTGGCCCAGGCGCGCCAGCAGGGCCGGCCGGTGTTCGTCGACTTCACCGCGGCCTGGTGCGTCACCTGCCAGTACAACAAGCGCACCACCCTCGCCGACCCTGCACTGATGGAAGACTTCCGGGCCAGGCAGGTGGTGCTGCTGCGCGCCGACTGGACCCGGCGCGACGAAACGATCACGCAGGCACTGAAGGAACTCGGACGCAGCGGCGTGCCGGTGTATGCGCTCTACGGCAAGGGCGCCCAGCAGCCGACGCTGTTGTCGGAACTACCGAGCGTGGACGAAGTCAGGCGGGCCCTTTCTCAACTACCGGCGCCCTGATCTCGAACCGAGCAAGAAGACCAACACCAACCACCAGGAGGATTTCATGAAGCGCACCATCGCATTCTCGCTGCTCGCCGCCGGCCTGACCTTGGGCGGCAGCGCCCTCGCCGAAGCCGTGGTCGGCCAGCCGGCGCCCGCCTTCACGGGCGTCGACGCCGCCGGCAAGCCGGTCTCGCTCGACCAGTACAAGGGCAAGTACGTGGTGCTCGAATGGGTCAACCCGGAATGCCCCTTCGTCAAGAAGCACTACGACAGCGGCAACATGCCGACCGTACAGAAATACGCCGCCGACAAGGGCGTGGTGTGGCTGTCGGTGAGTACCAGCGCCGACGGCGACCGCGCCGGCAAGTCGGCCGCCATCAACGACTGGGTGAAGGCCAAGAAGGCCATGCCGGCCGCCACTATCATGGATCTAGGGGGCACGATCGGCAAGGCCTATGGCGCGCGCACCACGCCGCACATGTACCTGATCGACCCGAGCGGCAAGCTGGTGTATGCCGGCGCCATCGACAGCAAGCCGAGCGCCAACCCGGCCGACATCAAGACTTCCACCAACTACATGGTGCAGGCGATCGACGAATCCCTGGCCGGCAAGCCGCTGAGCCAGGCCGTCACCAAGCCTTATGGCTGCTCGGTGAAGTACGGCTGATTCAAGCGTTTCGGATAATGTCCCGCAGCAGCCCGCCATGCACGGCGGGCGCTGCTATGATGATTCCCGACGTCCAACACCAACAAGGGGATCCACATGCGCCGACCATCGCTTTTACGCCGCAGCCTGCTGGCCGCAGCAGGCTTCGCCGCCGTCCTGCCGCTCTCCAGCGCCCTGGCCGCGCCTTTTGAATCGAAGCGCATCACGGTGCGCACCGAAGGCTCCGGTCCCGACGTCGTCCTGATCCCCGGCCTGAATTCCTCGCCGCGCGCCTGGGCCTCGACCGTGGCGGCGGTGCCGGGCTACCGCTACCACCTGGTGCAGGTCGCGGGCTTCGCCGGCCAGCCGGCGGGCGGCAACGCGGAAGGCAATGTGGCGGCGCCGGTGGCCGAGGAGATCGCCCGCTACATCAAGGAGACCGGCCTGAAGCAGCCGGCCGTGATCGGCCATTCGATGGGCGGCACCATGGGCATGATGCTCGCCGCGCGCCATCCGGAAGCGCTGTCGCGCCTGATGGTGGTCGACATGTATCCCTATCTCGGCACTTTCTTCGCCGGCCCGGGGGCGCCGCCCGAGAAAGTCGAAGCCGTCGCGAACGCAGTGGTGGCGGGCATCCGCGGCGCCAGCGCGGCGCAGCGCGCCAAGAGCACCAGCGACACCATCGTCGGCATGGTCAACACCGAGGCGATGCGCGCCGGCGCCATCTCGGATTCAGCCGCGAGCGACCTCGACGTCAGCAGCCGCGCCTACCGCGAGCTGATCGTGACCAACCTGATCCCGGAACTCGGGAAAATCACCAAGCCGGTGACCGTGCTCTACGTGCAGCCGAAGAGCGTGCCGATTCCGGCCGAGCAGTTCGACTTCGCCTACAAGAGCGCCTACGCGCCGGTGAAGGACCTGACCCTCAAACGCATCCCGGACAGCGCCCACTTCATCATGTGGGACCAGCCGCAGCGCTTCCAGGGCGAAGTGAAGGCCTTCCTGGCTGCGCCCTAGACAGGCGCGCCGGTGACTCAATAAGGCATGCCGCTCACGGCCAGCGGCAGCCGCCACAGCGCTCCCGCGCCGGTGATGTACAAGGTCTTGCCGTCCTTGCCGCCGAAGGCCGCATTGGTGACGTTGGCGTCCACCCGGATGGTCGCCAGCTGCCTGCCCTGCGGCGAAAACACGCGCACCCGTTTCGCCCCATGCTCGGTCACGTACAGGTTGCCGTGGCAATCGAGCGTCATGCCGTCCGCTCCCTCCAGCCCGCCCACCAGCGTGCGTCCCGCCTGCGGCACGCCCTTGACGATGGGATAGGCCACCAGCAAGCCGTCGGCGGCATTCACGTACAGGACGTCTCCGGCGGGCGACAGCGCGATTCCGTTGGGATTGGAACGCGTGCCGTCCACCAGCGTTACCTCGCCGCTCGTCGCGACGCGGTAGATGCCCGTCACCGGCTGCCCGCCGGGCGCCGCCGCCTTTTGCCAATCGGGATCGGTAAAGTAGATCGTCCCGTCACGCGCGACGGCGATGTCGTTGGGTGAGTTGAATACGTTTCCCTTGAAACTGCCGGCAAGCACCTGCTTGCCTTCCCGGTCACTGCGCACGAGGGCCTTGTCCTTGTGGCTCGCGACGACCAGCCTGCCGCCGGCATCGACGGCCAGGCCGTTGCTGCCGCTGTCCTCGATCGCGGTGCTCACCGTGCCGTCTGCCGCCAGCTTGCGCACGCGGGAGGGAAATCCCTTGGCGAAACTGAAGTCGGAGAAGTAGAGCGCGTCCCCCATCCACACCGGTCCTTCGTACAAGCCTGGCTCCGCGCGCGAGGGCGTGACCGCGGCGACGCGTTCGGCCTTCAGTTCGCCGGAAGGCGGCGCGCCGCAGGATGCGGCGAAGGTGTTCGGCGCCACCAGCGCAAGCGCGGCGCAGGCGAGACCTGTTACGCGAGTGAGTGACAAGCGTCGGCGATGCAAATCTTGTAAAGGCTGTGGCGACATGGGAAGGGAGGCGGCAAACCGTTCTTTGGTGGTGTATGAATGCAAACATGATACCCGAAGCTCGGATCAGGCCGATTGGATGCCGGCCTCGATCGGCCGATGCCGCTCGCGACAGTGCACGATCTTTACCGTTTGGCAGCATGCTATGCTGAGTCGAACGGCCGGGTTCGGCCAAGAGCGGACGATGACCATATACGGTATGTGAGGTGCCCATGTTGAAAACAGGCGTTCTTGTCACTCTCCTTTGTTCTGCGTTTACTGGCCCTGCATCTGCCACCGCGGGCTGCGGGAGAGAAAAAGACCATGTTGACTATCGCGAATGCCTCGAAAGGAAGGCGTCTCAGAGTCGAGTTGAACTTGAGCAGGCGCTCGCATTACTCGGCAAACGGATCGACAGCTGGGATGAGGAATTCGTGTACCGGCGACGGGCACACGCTCATTTGCAGCAATCTTTTGAACTATTCCAACGGTTCCGCGAGTCGCACTGTCAGTTTGAAGCCTCCCTTGCCGCAGGCGGGAACGCTGCTGGTGATATGCGTTTGCACTGCGAAGCCGAGCTGAACAATCAGTATGCGACATCGCTTCGCAGCCGCATGACTCACGTTGCTGCACCAGGTTGACGAGCCAGCAGCAATGACGTCTGCTCTGGTTCGGGGGAACAGCCCGGCGGACCGGACAGCCTTGCGCCTCGCATGAAATCCAGAGTGCCGAGGCTTCGGCATCAGGCAGTGACTTCAGAAGATGCGTACGTACATTGAAGCGCCATGCCATCCAGGGGGTACCAGTTCTCTTGACATTGGACAACGCCAAAGAGGCAGCGGCCGCCATACAAGAACTCATGGTCTCGGGGCAGCATCGTGCATCACCTGTACCTACTTGAGCAGTGTTGCTCTGACTGGCTTCAGACACCTATCAGCCGCCTGACGTACGCCAGCGCACGGAGTACCAGGAACAGACTCGTTATATTGCACTGCAACATAACCAGCAGAGTGCATATGGCCAAACTTGCTCCTGGGGCCCGTTTGCTGCGCAGCCTGGCGCGCGCCGCCAAGTCACAGCGTGCTCTCACGACAACACTGCTGACCGCCTTCACGCCGCTGCCGCAGGCGCCAGCGCGCAAGCGCTCGCCCCGCAAGGCTCCGTCAAAACCAGCTTCGCTACGGCCGACGGCGCAAGAAGGTCGGACTCGTGCGGCACCCGCGCCCGGCAAATGGCTGGCGGGACAATTTACGCTGCCGCCGCCCCCGGGGCAGACCCTTGTCCAGACCATGCCTTACTGGCTATACCTGCCGCGCCACATGCCCGGCGCCGTCGCGCAGAACGGCTGGCCCCTGGTCGTGATGCTGCACGGTTGCCACCAGAGCGCCACACAATTTGCCGAGGGCACGCGCATGAACCGCCTGGCGGAAGAAAAAGGATACGCCCTGCTCTACCCACAGCAAGGCGAGACCGTGCAGGCACAGCGCTGCTGGCGCTGGTACGACCGGGCTACTCAGCAGGGCGCCGGCGAGACGGTGGCGCTGGCATCGCTGGTCGCGGCAGTGTGCGGCCAGTACCGGATCGACCGGCGCCGCATCTATGCCTGCGGTCTCTCCGCCGGGGCGGGCATGGCGGCCGTGCTGGCCCTGAACCACCCCGGCCTGATCGCCGCGGTCGGCCTGCATTCGGCGCCTGTCTTCGGGGCCGGCCACAGCCAGATGGGGGCGCTTCAGGTGATGCGCCACGGCGCTCCCTTGCATGCCGATGCGGCCATCCGCGCCGTGCTGGAGCGCCGTTCGATGCTGACCCTGCCGGCTGCGGCCGACGCCATGCCGCCGATGCCGGCCCTCATGATCCAGGGCGAAGAGGACCAGGTGGTCCGTCCCATCAACCAGTTCCAGCTGGCGCGCCAATGGCTGCTATTGAACGGCGTGCCGGCCGGGCCGGCGACGCGGGTCACGGCCAGGCCCGCGGGACGGAGCGGCAGCCGCAACGCCCATGACATCCACGATTACCTGGTCGGCCGCAAGCTGCTGCTGCGCGTGGTCCGTATCGCGGGCCTGGGTCATGCATGGAGCGGCGGCAATCCGGCCCTGCAGTTCAACGAACCGGCCGGGCCGGACGCAAGCCGGATGATGCTCGAGTTCTTCGGCAAACACCGGCGCTGAGAGCCGGGCACAGGCGGCTCAGATAAAGGGCCAGGCCAGGACGCGCTTCAGGTGCAGGACCGTGCGCGCAGGGATATAGCCGAATCCAAATACCAGAACAGGCAAGCTCCACGCATCGCCCATCATCGCCAACCAGGCGCCGCCGACCGCGCCGGCTGCCGCCAATACCATGAGCCAGAGCTCGATGCTGAGGAAAAAACCGGATGCTTCGCGCCAGCTGCGCCGCATCAGCGCGATGGCTTCCTTGAAGGTCTTGATGTCGTGGCCCATGATCGTATTCGCAAAGTGACAATGATAAAAATGAAAAGCCGGTGCCGGAAATGAAAATCGCCGGCGGAAGCCGGCGATTGTTCGGGTTATGTTGCAGCGCATTATAACCGAGGTCGCGAGTTTTGCCTGACAGCATCATCCTCCGCCCGGCATCCCTACGTGGGCTTGCGCGGTTTCAACGATCCATGCGCACCAGCGCAAGCTCCTTCATCGTCCCCTTTGCAGGCTGCCTGAATTCTTGCAGCAGGCGCGCCGTCTCGGCTTTGGCGCGCTTCAGGTTCGCCGCCTTCACGTGGCCATAGCCGCGGGTCGACTCCGCCACCTGGGCCAGCTTGAGCGCAGCCGCGCGGTTCTCCGCGGTCAGCTCCGCGGCCAGCGTGTCGACCAGCGCCAGGACATCGCTGCGCAGCTGGCGCTCGGCGCGGCGCTCGTGGGTATAGCCGAAGACGTCGAAGGCGGTGCCGCGCAGGACCTTCAGCGGCGCCAGCATGCGGAACGCGGAGCGCATCCACGGACCGAAGCGCATCTTGGCCGGGACATCGCTGCCCGGCTTCCTGCGCGCCAACAGCGGCGGCGCCAGGTGGTATTCGACGCGGAAGTCGCCCTCGAACTGCTCCTTCAATCCTTCGAGGAAGCCGGTCTGCGTGTGCAGGCGCGCCACTTCGTACTCGTCCTTGTAGGCCATCACCTTGAACAGGGAACGGGCAACCGCCTTGGCTACCGCACGCTTCGATGCAGGCCCGTCGATCGCGACTTCGCGCGCTTCGACCTTCGCCACGGCTGCACGGTACTGCTGCGCGTAAGCGGCATCCTGGTACTGGGTCAGCCAGTCGGCGCGGAAGGCCACCAGTTCCTCGAGCGAGCTTGGGGGCGTGAACTGCACCACCTTGGCCGGCTGGGCCAGGCGGGCCGCCGCCTTGTCGTCGGCAGCCACCAGGCGGCCCAGCATGAAGGCCTTCTTGTTCATCTCGGCGGCCACGCCGTTCAGTTCGATCGCACGCATCAAGGCGTCCAGGCCGACCGGGACGAGTCCCAGCTGCCAGGCCGCGCCCATCATCAGGATGTTGGCGCCGATCGGGTCGCCCAGCACGCTGCTGGCCACCCGCTGCGCGTTCAGGCGGAGCAGCGGGCCGCCGGCCTCCGTGATCTTGGCCAGCAAGTCGTCCTTGCGGATGTCGGCATCCGGATCGCGCGTGAATTCGGCAGTCGGCGTCTCGTTCTCGTTCGCGACGACCCGGGTATGCCCGCGCCGCATCACGGCCAACGCGTCCGGCATCGCGGCCACCACCAGGTCGCAGGCCAGCAGCGCGTCGGCCTGCTGCAGGTCGATTCGCACCTGGTTGAGCAGCTTCGGCGACGGCGCCACCCGCACATGGGACATTACCGCCCCGCCCTTTTGCGCGAAGCCCATGAAGTCCAGGGTCGAGGCGCCCTTGCCCTCGAGGTGGGCCGCCATCGTGATCAGGGCGCCGACCGTGACGACGCCGGTGCCGCCGACGCCGGCCACCAGCATCTCGAAAGGCTTGTCGAACGCGTAGCTCGGGGGCAGCGGATAGGCGGCCAGCATGCTTTCCAGCTGGCGCAGTTCGAGCGCGGCGGCGGCCGGCTTCTTGAGCTGCCCGCCGATGACGGACACGAAGCTCGGGCAGAAGCCTTCGGCACAGGAGTAATCCTTGTTGCAGGATGCCTGGTCGATCTGGCGCTTGCGGCCCAGCGGCGTCTCGAGCGGCAGGATCGACAGGCAGTTCGACTGCACGCCGCAATCGCCGCAGCCCTCGCACACGGCCGGGTTGATCACCATGCGGCGCGGCGGGTCCGGGAAGACGATGTTGTCCGGCTTGTTCTTCTTGCGGCGGCGGCGCTTCTCGGCGGCGCAAGTCTGGTCGTACACCAGCACCGTGACGCCAGGCACCTCGCGCAGGCGGCGCTGGATCGCATCGAGTTCGCTGCGGTGGTGCACGGCCACGCCGGCCGGCAGGCTCACGCCCTGATAGTTGCCAGGTTCGTCGGTGACCACGACCGCCTCCACCGCGCCTTCGCTCAGCACCTGCTGCAGGATCTGCGGCACGCTCAGCTTGCCGTCCACCGGCTGGCCGCCGGTCATGGCGACGGCGTCGTTGTACAGGATCTTGTAGGTGATGTTGGCGCACGCGGCGACCGCCTGGCGGATCGCCAGCGAGCCCGAATGGTAATAGGTGCCGTCGCCCAGGTTCTGGAACACGTGCTTCTCGCGCGAGAAGCGCGAGGCCGCGACCCAGGGCACGCCCTCGCCGCCCATCTGGGTCAGCGTGAAGGTATCGCGCTTCATCCAGCTGGCCATGAAGTGGCAGCCGATGCCGGCCAGCGCGCGGCTACCTTCCGGCACCCGGGTCGAGGTATTGTGCGGGCAGCCGGAGCAGAAGTACGGCGTGCGCTTGATCGCATCGGCCCCGTTGGACAGGACTTCGGCGCGGCAGAACTGCGGCAGGAATTCTTCGAGGCGCAATGCGGGCAGCTTCGGCGCCAGCCAGCGCACCAGCACCGGCGCGATGCGCGAGGGACGCAGCTCGCCCAGGTGAGACACCAGGGGATGGCCATCCGTATCCGTCTTGCCGAGCACCTGCGGGCGCTGGTCAGGCGCCAGGTTGTACAGCAGGCTCTTGAGCTGGCCCTCGATGACGTCGCCCTTCTCTTCCACCACCAGCACTTCCTGCAGGCCCTGCGCGAAGGCGTGCAGGCGGGTTCGCTCCAGCGGGAAGCTCAGCCCCGGCTTGTACAGGCGCACGCCGAGTTCCCCGAGCTGCGCGAGCCCGATGCCGAGGCGCTGGAAGGCTTCCACCAGATCCAGGTAGGCCTTGCCGGCCGCGATGATCCCCAGCTTCGCCATCGGCGCCGGCACGACCAGCTTGTCGATCGAGTTCACGCCGGCGAAAGCGTGGACGGCCTGCAGCTTGTCGGCCACGCGCTGCTCGATCGCCAGGCTGGGCAGGTCGGGCCAGCGGTAGTGCAGGCCGTCGGCGGGCGGCACGAAGTTCTCGGGAGTCTTGAAGCTGGGAGGTTCGGGCAGTTCCACGACCGCGCCGCCTTCCACGGTTTCCGAGATCGCCTTGAAGCCGACCCAGGCGCCGGAATAGCGCGACAGCGCCCAGCCGTACAGGCCGAACTCCAGGTATTCCTCGATGTTGGCCGGGTTCAGGATCGGCATGCCCCAGGCCATGAAGGCGTGGTCGCTCTGGTGCGGCATCGACGAGGACACGCAGCCGTGGTCGTCGCCGGCCACCACCAGCACGCCGCCCAGCGGTGAGGATCCATAGGCATTGCCGTGCTTGAGCGCGTCGCCGGCGCGGTCCACGCCGGGGCCCTTGCCGTACCACATGGCGAAGACGCCGTCGACCGTGCGGTTCGGGTCGCCGCCGACCTGTTGCGAGCCCAGCACGGCGGTGGCGCCGAGCTCCTCGTTGATGGCGGGGAGGAATTCGATGGCATGTTGCTGCAGGATCTCCGACGCGCGCCAGGCTTCCTGGTCGACCGCGCCCAGCGGCGAGCCGCGGTATCCCGAGATGAAGCCGCCCGTATTCAGTCCGGCGCGTTCGTCGAGCGCCTTCTGCATGATCGGCAGCCGGATCAGGGCCTGGGTACCGGTCAGGAAGACGCGGCCCCGCTCACGCTTCAGGTTGTCGTCCAGCCGGTAGCCGGGATCGGCCAGCGCCGTTCCTTTGTCCTGCACAACGCCACCGACCTCCTCATGCATCGATCCCATCTTGTCGTCTCCACTATGCCAGCCCCTGCGGGGCTTGTTCTTAGTGAAAGATGATAGTCAATGCACAGGAAATAACTTTTCTAACTTGCCTCATGTTGGGGCAGAATAGGAAAAGTATTTCCCAAGAGAGCATACAATGGAAAAATCCTCCCTTGACGCTGCGTCAATGCGTATCCTGCGCGAACTGCAGCAGGACGCCCGCCTGTCCGTCAACGAACTGGCCGAGCGGGTCGGCATGTCGGCCTCGCCCTGCTGGCGGCGCCAGAAGGAACTCGAAGAGAACGGCTACATCCGCCGCTACGCCGCCCTCCTCGATCGCCGCAAGCTCGATCTCGGCCTCGTGTGCATGCTGCACGTCTCCCTCACGCGGCACGAGGCCGGCGTGGTCGATGCCTTCGAGGCGCAAATGAAGGCCTGTCGCGAAGTAATGGAGTGCTACGAAATGACGGGCACCTCGGACTACATCGTCAAGGTGATGGTGGCGAACATGGATGCCTACCACGACCTGCTGCACAACGTGCTGCTCAAATTGCCGGGCGTGTCGCAGCTGAACACCAGCGTGGCGCTGCGCGAGGTGAAGTACGAGACGGCCTTGCCGCTGTGAGCGCCCGATCGGTTCTATCGGCCGGCCGGGTTCGATCGCGGCATCGGCCCGTCGGAGCGCCGGGCCAGCGCAAACCGGCTTGCCGGGCAGACCGTCACTGCCCGCCGCAGTGCGTTTCCGGCGAGGGCGCCGACAGATCCGGCAGCGTCCATTGCGCCGACCATTGCCTCAACTGGCCGGCCGGCATCGGCCGTGCGATGCCATAGCCCTGGCCGAGGACACACCCCATCTGCACCAGCATGCGCGCATGCTCCAGCGTTTCCACCCCTTCCGCGACGACTTCCCGCTTGAACGCGGCCCCCATGCCGAGCACCGCTTCCAGAATTGCCAGGTCCTCCGGATCGACCAGCATGTCGCGCACGAATCCCTGGTCGACCTTGATGCGCCGCGCGGGCAGCTGCTTCAGGTACATCAGGGAGGAGTATCCGGTGCCGAAATCGTCCAGGGCGAACGGCACGCCCAACTTGCCGCACTCCTCGATCGTCCGCGAGACCCGGGCCAGGTCGTCCAGCGCCGTGGTTTCCAGTACTTCGAACTTGAGGCGTCCCGGCTTGAACGACGGGGTGTCCTCCAGCAGGGCCTTGAGCCGCTCCACGAAGCCCGGCTGCTGCAGCTGCTCGCTGCCGATGTTGACGCTGATGGCGACGTCGATTCCTTCCGCGAGCCAGCGCCCATGCTGGCGCAGCGCTTCGTCCAGTACCCAGGCATCGATCGACGCGGACAACGGGTGCCCTTCGAGGCGCGGAAGGAACTCGCCCGGCACCAGCAACCCGCGGCGCGGATGGCGCCAGCGGATCAATGCTTCCACCGAGTTCAGCTCGCCGGTTCGCAGGTGCACGATGGGCTGGTAGTACAGCTCGAATTCGCCATGCTGGATGGCGTGGGCCACGGACTCGAAGAAGACGACCTCGTCCGGCAGGCAGGAGAGCGCTTCATGGCCGAAGATCACATAGCGGTTCTTGCCTTGGGCCTTGGCGCTGTACATCGCCTGGTCGGCGCGCCGGATGAGCTGGTCGGCGTCGATGTCGCCGCCGTCCGGGTAGAGCGCGATGCCCATGCTGCCGGTCAGGCGGAAGCGATGCGGTCCCACCAGCAGCGGCTCGGCGACCGCGTCCAGCAGCCGCCGCACCAGCGGAAGGCAGGCGGATACGTCGCGCAGATCGTCGATGACCACGAAAAATTCATCGCCGCCGAGCCGGCCGATGGTGTCGCAGTCGCGGATCGTGTCCTTCAGGCGGGCGCCCAGCGCCACCAGCAGTTCGTCTCCCACGCCATGTCCGTGCCGGTCGTTGACGGACCTGAAGTCATCGCAGTCGAGGCACACCACGGCCACGCTGGTGCCCCGGCGGCGCGCCTGTGCCATCGAATGCTGCAGCCGCGCGGTGAGCAGGCAGCGATTCGGCAAGCCGCTCAAGGGGTCGTAATGGGCGATGCGCTCGAGATGCTCGGCCTGCAGGGTCTGCGTCGTGATGTCCGAAAAGATGCCGAGATAGTTGAGCGTGGCGCCGTGGGCGTCGTCCATCCGGACGATCGTCAGCCGTTCCACATACGGCTCGCCCGAGCGGCGACGGTTCCACACGTCGCCCTGCCAGAAACCGTCGGACAGCAGCGCCGCCCACATCGCGGCGTAGAAGGCGGGAGGCTGGCGGCCAGAATTGAGCATGGCCGGGGTGCGTCCGCAGGCTTCGGCGCGCGAATAGCCGGTGATGGCCTCGAACGCCGGGTTGACGTCGATGATGCGGGTGTCGGCCGCGGTCACGATGATGCCTTCCCCGGAATGGGCGAACATGCTCTCGGCCAGGCGCAACAGGTGCTCGGCGGGCGCGTCGTGACGGGAGCCTGCCTCTGCGCGCGCCGGCCCTGCCCCGCCGGCGGCATCGGTCAGGATTGGTGATGCAAACATACCTGCTCTGGAAAGTCTCGATGAAGAGCAGCGCGCTGGCGCTGCGGGAGCCGCCTTGCATATGCGCAAGGGGTAACACGCGATTATATACGGAAGCGTTCCACCAAAAATGCCTCTTGTGGTTCTGCTCGCGGCTTTTCGGCCAAAGCCCGAGCGCATTGGTCAACAATACCGATAATGTGGCGTGAGTAGATTGCTCCAATGCATCATGAATTGCTAGAATCGATAGATTGCGGTACATCCTTTTTGGGCCGCGCCGACCATCCACCGTCAGGCCGCGCGTCGGTCCTGGCGATCCTCACCACCCAATGACATACCGCCTTTCGATCCGATCCAACCTGGCAATCCTGGTTGCCGCCTGCCTATTGCCGGCTTCCAGCGTCGCCCTCGGCCTGCTCGCCTACTCCTACCACCAGAACAAGCAGCAGCAACTGGAGAATGCGCTGACGGCGGCGCGCACGATGTCGCACCTGGTCGACAAGCATTTTTCCAACGTGGAGTCGACGCTGCATGCGCTGGCCACCTCGCCATCCTTGTCGACCGGCGACATTTCCGCCTTCTACTGGCAGGCCAGGGAAGCACTGCCGACCCAGCGGGTCGCCAACGTCGTGCTGACCGCGCCGGACGGCAAGCAGCTGATGAATACCTTGCAGCCGCTTGGCGCGGCATTGCCGGAAAACGGATCCCGCATCCGCACCAGCCATTTCGGCGACACGCAGACCTCTCTGGTATCGGACCTGTTCCGGGGCAAGGTAGCGGGACGGCCGGTGATCGCGGTTGCCGTCCCCGTGCGTCGTTCGGGACAGATCCCGTACAGCCTGAGCGCAGGCATGTCGCCCGACGTGTTCGACGCCATGCTGCGCGAGCAGGGCTTGCCGGCGCAATGGATTGCCGTGGTGGCCGACAGGAAAGGCACCATCGTCGCGCGCGTCGGCGGCGCGGCCTCGCACGTCGGCAACCCGGTCTCGCGGACCTTGCGCGCCGCGATCGCCGGGAGCAGCGAAGGCACGCTCGAGAACACGACGTCGGACGGCATCCCCACCTATACCAGCTTCAAGCGCTCGGAGGCGACCGGCTGGACGGTCGCGATCGGCATCCCGACCGAGCACGTGGCAAGCCAGCTCAGGCAGACCCTGTCCGGCCTGTTCTTCGCCTTCGTCGCCCTGTTCTCCGCCGGCATCATCGCAGCGCGCCTGCTGGGCAGGCGGATCGCCTCCGCCATCACGGCCCTGACGGCGCCCGCCATCGCCCTCGGCGAGGGCCGGAAAGTCGACGTCCCGCCGCTGAGCCTGACGGAGGCCGACGAGGTGGGGCGGGCCCTGGTGCGCGCCGCCGGCATGCTCGAGCAGGCACGCTACCAGGCGACCCACGACACGCTGACCGGACTGGCGAACCGCGCCCTGTTCCATGAATTCGTCGCGCAGCAGGCGGCAATCGCCGCGCGGGCCGGCACCGAGCTGTCCATCCTGTATATCGACCTCGACCGTTTCAAGCCGGTCAACGACAAGTACGGCCACGCGGCCGGCGACCGCCTGCTGGTGCACGTCGCGCGCCAGTTGCGCGCCGGCCTGCGGGACGCGGATTTCGCGGCGCGGCTGGGCGGCGACGAGTTCGCGGTGGTGCTGGCCGGCGCCGGCACGGGGCCGGCCACGCTCGTGGCGGCCAAGATCCTCGACCGGCTGTCGCTGCCCTTTTCGCTGGGCAGCGCCGAAGTGCAGGTTGCGGCCAGCATCGGGATCGCCTGCTACCCGCACGACGGCCAGTCGATCCGCGACCTCCTGCATGCAGCCGACGAAGCCATGTACCGGGCCAAGGCGGCCGGCGAGAACCATATCGTCGCGGCGGGCGAGATCGACGCCGGCGCAGCTGCCTGAACCGGCGGCGCCAGGTCTCGCCTGCCGCGCTAGCCGCCCTGCTCCTGCTCCTGCCCCTGCCCCTCCGGCGCGCCGCCCGCCGCCGAGGGCCTGCGGCGGGACGCGCACCTGCTGGCCAGCGACAGGAAGATCGAGGCGGCAGCCAGCCGGTGACCGAAAGCCGTGCAGCGGCGTGTCATGCGCAGGCATTGCACCTGCGCGGACTGCGGTCAGCTTAGAACTTGTACTCCACCGACATGCGATACACCCGTCCCATCATGTCGGCCAGGCTGGTCAGGTAACCGCCGCTGTAGATGGTGTTGGCGGTCAGCGGTGGCCACTCTTCCGTGATGTTGTTCACGCCCAGCGACACGGTGGTGTTCTTGATGCCGGTATAGCGCACGTTCAGGTTGAACTGGCTGTACGACTCCACTTCGGTCAGGTTCGATCCCGCACGCGGGGTCAGGTCGGTCAGCGCGGTATTGAAGCGCTGCGACAGGGTGGCGCGCCACGGACCCGTGCTGTAGGTCACCGCCGCGGTATACTTCCAGCGCGGGTTCACTTGCGGCATGCCGGCCAGGCCTGCGTTCGGACCGGCGCTGCCGAAGCGGCCTTCGTTGGTGATGATGCCGACGTTGCTGCTCCATGCGCCGCCCGCCTCGCTCTGGAACTCGTACTTGTGGTACCAGGTCGCATCGAGTTTCGCATCGAAGGTGCCGAAGCTGGTCTTCGGGAAGCGGTAGCTGCCCGAGATGTCGGCGCCGCGGATGCGGGTCTGGCCGCGGTTGGCCTGGCTGGCGATGATGTAGTCGATGGTGCCGTCGGCGCGGCGGTTGATCACGCTCTCGTACTTGGCCGGGTTCTGCTGGATCTCGGCGATCGAGACCGCGCCCAGCACGTCACGCAGTTTCAGGCCCCAGTAGTCGACCGTCAGCGACAGGTTCTTGATCGGCTCCAGGCCGATGCCGATGTTGAAGCCGCGCGACTTCTCCGGCTTCAGGTGGGTGTTGTTGGGCGACTTGGTCCAGTAGTTGGTCAGCACGTTGCAGACCTGGTCGGCGGTATATCCCGTCGACGGGGTGCCGGTACCGGGCTCCAGCGGCCGCGTGCTGCGGCACAGGACCGGGTCGTCCATCAACTGGCTGCGCACTTCCGGCGTCGGGTTCTGGATGTCCATGATCGACGGCGCACGGAAGCCGCTCGACACCGAAGCGCGCAACACCATTTCCTGCATCGGCGCCCAGCGGGTCGCGAGGGCCGGGTTGACCGTGGTCTGGTCCAGGTCGTCGTAGCGGTCGGCACGGACGGACCCGTTGACCAGCCAGGTCTTGGTGATCGGCGCATCGACCTCGAACATCAGCGAGGAGATCTTGCGCTTGAGCTCCTTGGCCACGCCCTGCGGGGTCTCGCCCACCAGGTCGGATTGCACCACGTTGCCGGACGCGTCGATGTTATAGCTGCCGTTGGCGCGCTTGTACACGAAGTCGAGCGGCGCATTGTGGGTGCGCGCCGAGTCTTCGCGCAGTTCGCCCGACACTGCCAGCACCATATCCCCGCCGCCGAGCGTCCAGACCGGACGGGTGACGGTGGCGTCGACGCTCTTGTTGAAGGCCTTGTTGAGGCGGTATGTGTAGTCCTCGGCCTGGATGCTGCGCAGGTACTGCAGGCCCGCCGCGTCCTGCGGGCCGAACGGGTTCAGGATGCCCTGGTCGAAGCCGGCCTGCGCCTTGGAATACAGGATGTAGCCTTCGCCCACGCGGGTGTCGCGCTTGGAACGGCCGTAGTTCGCGCCGAGACGGTAGTCCCAGCCCTTCACCTCGCCCTCGAGCGACAGCACGATGCGGTCGTTGCCCTGCTCGTCGTTGCGGTAGGCTGGTCCCAGTTCGCCTGGCCCCCACTGGAAGTAGATGGTGCGGTTGTTCATGTTCAGCGGCGTTGCCGTACCCGGGGTCTTGGCCGGGTCGATGAACATGGCCGGGGTGTTGGCGCCGGTGTTGCTGCCGACCACCTGCGGCAGCGGGGTGATGCCCTTGCCCGGGTAGAAGCGGCTGGTCGGCGACATCGAATAGGTCGTGAACGGCTGGGTTGCGTTCGGCACCTGCATGCCGCGGAACTTCTGCACGGTGAACTGGGAATGCAGCACGTCGAGGTCGAGCTTGTGGCCGCCCGCCAGGTTCCAGCTGGCGCGCCCGGCGACGGTGGTGATCTCGCTGCCGTCGGTGACGGCGTTCCAGAACAGCGGATTGCGGATGCAGCCGGGCGCGTAGACCGGCGGGTTCGCCAGGCTGTTGTTGCCGAGGGTCGGCAGCGACCATGGCGAGGAGCAACCGGTGCCGAAGTTCGGGTTGTAGTTGGAGTTGGCGTTGCGTGCGAAGCCGAAGTTGGCCAGCGGGTTCGGGTTGCGCGCGTCCGGCGTGATGCCCAGGCCCAGGCTGCGCAGCACGGCCGGGTCGTGCTGCTCCGGACGGTCGCCCTGGAACAGCGCATCCTTCTTCTGGTGGTCGATCGCGATGTAGGCGTTCCAGCCTTCCTCGTTCAGGTCGCCCCAGCCGAAGATGCCGCCGATGCTCTTGGTACGGCCACCGCCGCTCAGTTCCGGACGGGCGTATTCGGCCTTGATCGCGCCGCCCTGGTAGCCGCGCTTGGTCCAGTAGTTCTGGACGCCGCCGATGGCGTCGGCGCCATAGATCGAGGCGCCGCCGCCGTTCAGGGTCTCGACGCGCTCCAGCGCCATGCGCGGGATCACGTTGACCGAGACATACTGATCCTGCAGCGGCTCGTTCGCCAGGCGGCGGCCGTTCAGCAGGGTCAGGGTGCGCATCGGGCCGAGGCCGCGCAGGTTGGTCACGGGACCGGCGGCGCCGGAGTTGGTGCCGAGCGACAGCGATTGCGGCTGCTCCAGCACGAAATCCTTGAGTTCGGTATGGCCACGGGCTTCCAGTTCCTGGGCCTTGACGGTGGTGACGGGATTCGTGCCCTCGTCATCGACACGGCGAATCAGCGAGCCGGTCACCACCACTGCCTGAACGGCCGGGGTCGACGAAGGGGCATCGGTGTTCTGCGCCTGCGCCTGTGCCGCCAGCTGGAACAGCGCCAGGCTCACTGCAGTTGCCAGCTGGGCTCGGCGTGGGGTGGGAACAAAGTACGGGTTCATTCACGTCTCCTATCTTTTTTTCTAAGATTGATATGACCACACTACTGATTGGCCAGGCCACTCGGCTTCAAACCGCAGACCTCACTGCCAATCCTTTGACCTGCCTTTACAGGTTTTGCAAGAATTGATATGACCGGATTATAAATTGGTCAGGCCACTTTATTGCAACAAATATTTACAGCGCATGCTTTTTGGCCCCGAAATCGATTGCGCCACGCGAGGTACTGTTGCAAATTTCTAACGAAATCACCGGACAAGACGTTTTTGATAAACCAAAGTGCGCGACCACCGGGGCACTTCAGTCCAACCAATCACATAACTGGTCTTGCCAATTGTCGCGCTTCAGGTGACCATGTGTCAGCCTCGGCTTTAAGCCCGGGGCGCCGGCGCGGGCGGCCCGCTCGGGGAGGACCGGCCGGATACAACAAGATTGGAGACGAAGCATGGATGAAAAGAATTCGGCGGGTATCGATCGCCGCACCGTACTGAAGACGGCCGGCGCGGCAGGCTTGATGCTTGCCGCAGGCAGCGCCGGCGCTGTTGCGGCGCCCCCGCGCAAGCGCTACGCGGTGGTCGGCGTGGGTTCGCGCGCGCGCATGTTCACCAACGCGATGACCGGCAAGTTCCGCGACACCAGCGAGGTCGTGGCCATCTGCGACAAGAATGCCGGCCGCCTGGCACGCGCCGTGAAGCTCGTCACCGAGACCGGCGCCAGCCAGCCGCGCGGCTACGCGGCAAGCGACTTCGAGCGCATGATCCGCGAGGCCAAGCCGCAGTTCGTGATCGTCACCACCCCCGACGCGAGCCACGACGACTACATCGTGCGCGCTCTCGAAGCCGGCTGCGACGTGATCACCGAAAAGCCGATGACGACCACCGCCGAAAAGGCACAGCGCATCATCGATGCCGTCAAGCGCACCGGCCGCCAGGTGCGCGTCACCTTCAACTACCGCTATTCGCCGCCGCGTACCCAGATCAAGGAACTCCTGATGTCGGGCGAGATCGGCGACGTCATCTCGGTCGACTTCACCTGGCTGCTCAACACCGTGCATGGCGCCGATTACTTCCGCCGCTGGCACAGCAACAAGGCGATGTCGGGCGGCCTGATGGTGCACAAGTCGACCCACCACTTCGACCTCGTCAACTGGTGGCTCGGCGCCCAGCCGGAGACCGTGCACGCCTTCGGCTCGCGCCAGTTCTATACCCCGGAAACGGCGCGCCGCATGGGTCTGTCCGGTCCGCACGAGCGCTGCCTGACCTGCCCGGAAAAGCAGAAGTGCAACTTCTACTTCGACCTCGCCTCCGACCCGGGCCTGAAGGCCCTGTACCTCGACAACGAGCGGTACGACGGCTACTACCGCGACCAGTGCGTGTGGCGTCCCGAGATCAACATCGAAGACACGATGAACGTGATGGTCCGCTACGACAATGGCGCGCACCTGAATTACGCGCTGTCGGCCTATGACGCCTGGGAGGGCTACCACATCGCCTTCAACGGCACCAAGGGCCGCATCGAGCACCGCATCGTCGAATCGGGCGGCGCGGCCGGCGCAGCCAAGGTCCAGAGTGGCAGCGAGGCCGTCTCGATCCGCGTGATCCCGCTGCGCGGCCAGCCGCGCGACATCGAGCCGATCATCGGCAAGGGCAGCCACGGCGGCGGCGACGACGTCATGCTCACCGAGATCTTCGGCGACGGCCCGGCCGACAAGTACAAGCGCGCCTCGGACGAGCGCGCCGGCGCCTGGTCGGCCCTGGTCGGAGTGGCGGCCAACAAATGCTTCGAGACCGGCCAGACGGTGCGCATCGCCGATCTGGTCGCCGGCCTCACGCCGCCGGACCGCGCACCGATGCCGGACCGGCGCGCGCCGGTTCCGATGCCGATCCGGATCAAGATTCCCTGATCCGCCCTGAGGACAGCTGTCCCTTCCCTGCCCGGCACCTGCGTGGTGCCGGTGTCCGTTTACAGGTCGACCGACAGGTAGGCCGAGGCCACGCGCCCGTTGATGACGTCGTAGGCGCCAGCCCCCCGCAATTCCCAGCCGTCGGTATCGAACACGTTGTTCACCGCGACCCGCAGCGAGGCCGGACGTTCGCCCAGCCTGAAGCGGTAGCGGCCGCTCAGCGACGTCAGGGTACGTGCCGGAATCGCAACCCGGTTGTCGACGGTGGCCGTAACGGCGCCGCTGTGCGAGGCCGTCATGTCCAGCGACAGGCCATCCACCCAGGGCGTGCGCCAGTCCAGGTTCAACTCGGCGCTGCGCCGGCTCATGCCGACCGGACGCTCGCCCACGCGCCCGAGCCGCACGCCTTCGCCGGTCGCACGCGGCCGCGACAGGACCGTGCCGGCGACGACATTCAAGCGCGGACTCAAGGCGCCCGCCAGCGATACTTCGAGCCCACGGTTCTGGACGTCGCCCAGCTGTGCATAGCGGTTGCCGGCATCGAAATTGAAATAGGGCTTGCGCAGGTCGAACACGGTCGCGACCAGCTTCATCGCCGGGCTCAGGGCATAGCGCAGGCCGAGGTCGCCCTGGGTGGTGCGGATCGCCGGCAGCAGCTCGTTGCGGTTGAGCGCATTGCTGGGCGCCACGCCGCTCTCTTCCAGTCCGCGGGTGAAGCTGCCGAAGGCCACCAGGCGCGGGCCGAGATGGGTTGCGGCGCTCAGGTTGTACAGCCATGGCTTGTCCTCGGCCCTGGCAAGCGGCAGGGACGGCTTCTGCAGGCGCTTGCGGTAGTCGGTCTTCTGCAGGCTGAAGCCGATCTCGCCGACATCGCGCCAGCGCCCGTCGTAGGCGACGCCGCCGGTCCACTGGCGGGTGCGGTCGCGGGTCTGTTCGCCGAACACGAATGCGGGTTCCGGCGCGCTGTAAGGCGCATCGATCCTGGTGCGGCCCAGGTCGAAAGCCTGCGAGCCGTCGTAGCGGCGCTGGCGGTCGCGCCCGCGCATGCTAGCGTGCAGCGTGTGCTGGCGCGGGCCGTCGAGCACCACGCGCGTCACGCGCAGTTCGCCACTGGTGGAAGCATTCTCCGCCGGCGGGTCGGCGATCAGGCGCCGGTTGGCGCTTCCCTCGGGCGTCACGCCGGTCAGCAGGTGGGTGAAAGCGCGGTGGTCGTAGTACAGCGAGCGGAAGACCCCGGCACGCACCGTCCAGCCCTGCCCTGCGCGCAGCGTCGCCAGGCCGCCGTAGTTCATCGAGGTGGTGCGGAAGTCGGCCCATTCGGGCCCGTGGAAGCGGCGCCGTTCGATGCGCGGCGGCAGGTAGGCGCCGGCCGGCAGGAAGCTCGGCGCCTTTTCGTCGTCGTAGGTTTCCGCGCGGTGCCAGAAGGGGACGATCTCGAGCGCCGCGGCGGGCTGCCAGCGCAGGCTCAGCGCGGCATTGCGGTAGCGGGAATCGGTACCGTTGGGGTATTCGTTGGTGCCGGCGGCGGTGCCGATGCCCATGCTGAGGCCGCGTGCCAGCGGCAGCTCGCCGTCGGCCTCGACATAGGCCGCGCCGTAGCTGTCGCCGCCCGTCACCAGGGCCAGTCTTGCCTTGTCGCCCGGCTTGCGGAAGCTGTAGTCGACGATGCCCGTGGGCGCCGGAAAGGGATAGCCCTGGGCCGAGATGCCGACCCGGATGTTGGTCGAGCGCCGGATGCGGGGCGTCAATCCCCAGACCTGGTCGAAATACAAGCCCTCGATGCGCGCGTTGCCCGCCGCAACGGGGGAGAAGCCGCGCACGCTCGAGGAGTTGTACAGGCCGATGGTCTCGCGCCCGACGCTGGTGCCGAAGGCATCCTCGGCCTGGCGCATCACGTTTTCGTCGGCCCGCCCGCGCAACTGCTGGGTACCGGGTGTTGCCGGCCCGACGGGCTGGCTTTCTGCGGGAGGGGTAGGCTGTGCCCAGGCGGGCGCCGCGACCAGGGCCAGCAGGACGGTCGAGCTCAGGATATTCGGCATGAGGCAGTGCGCGAGTCGGAAAGCTCGGCATTATCCCGTATTGATAGACTACTATCAACATGAATGAGGACGCGCCTTCCCAAGAGCGCGGCACCGGCAAAGCCCCTCCAATGTTGATAGAGTATCATCGACAGTATCGTCCAATCCGAACACGCCCGATGACACAATTCACGCTGCCGCAAAACTCCTTCCTGCTCCTGCTGGGCGTAGTGACGCTCGCCTTCTTCTGGATCCTGCTGCCCTTCTCGGGCGCCGTGTTCTGGGCCATGGTGCTGGCGATCGTGTTCGCGCCCGTGCACCACCGGCTGCGGACCGCGCTCGGCCAGCGCCCGAATACCGCGGCCTTCGCCACCCTGATGCTGATCATCCTGATGGTGATCCTGCCGGTGACCTTGATCTCCGCGGCGCTGGTCGACCAGGCACTCGGCCTGTACGCCATGGTCAGCGCCGGCCAGCTCGACTTCGACGCGATGCTGCGCCGCGGGATAGCGGGCCTGCCCGGCTGGGCCGGCTCCCTGTTCGACCGCTACGAATCGACCATCATGGACACGCTGCGGGACAAGCTCAGTGCCGGGATCGCCCAGGCCAGCCAGCTGGCGGCTCGCTATGCGGTGAACGTCGGGCGCAATGCCCTGAATTTCATCGTCAGCATGACCATCATGCTCTACCTGCTGTTCTTCCTGTTCCGGGACGGCCGCGTGATCGCCGCGCGCATCAAGCACGCCGTGCCGCTGGACGCGCACTACAAGAAACCCCTGTTCGACAAGTTCGTGACCGTGATCCGCGCCACCGTGAAAGGCAATGTGCTGGTGGCGGTCGCCCAGGGTACGCTGGGCGGCCTGATCTTCTGGTTCCTCGACGTCCCCGGACCGGTGCTGTGGGGTGTGGTGATGAGCTTCCTTTCGCTGCTGCCGGCGGTGGGCGCGGCCCTCATCTGGGGACCGGTGGCAGCCTACTTCCTGTTCACGGGCGCCGTCTGGCAGGGTGCGGTGCTGGCGCTGTACGGCGTTCTGGTCATCGGGCTGGTCGACAACCTGCTGCGCCCCATCCTGGTGGGCAAGGATACCAAGCTGCCGGACTACCTGGTGCTGCTGTCCACCATCGGCGGCATGGCGCTGTTCGGCCTGAACGGCTTCGTGATCGGGCCGGTGATCGCGGCGCTGTTCATCGCGTGCTGGAGCCTGTTTTCGCGCGCCGACGAGTTCCACGGGGAGTGAAGCGGCCGGGCATGGCGTACCGCCATGTCGAAATGAGTATTGCGCATGGCGCATCAACGGGCGCCGGGTCGCCCCATAGAATCGGTCCCGTCGAATTCACCTCGACAAGGACAACGCCATGCGCCAGACCGCCACATCCACCGCCGCCATTTCGCCCGGCATGGTCCGCCTGCTCGCCGTCTCGGCCGGCCTGATCGTCACCCTGACCCAGGTCGGCTATGCCCTCGGCCTGCTCTTCATCGTGCCGCTCGGCGACCTGATGGACCGGTTCAGCAGGACAGCGCCGAGCCGTCCTTCCAGTGCGTCCACCAGGCGTGCCACGGAAGACGTGGCCAGCCCCAGCTGGCGCGCGGCCGGCGAAAAGCCGCCGCCGGCGGCGACCAGACAGAAAGCCTCGAGTTCGGCGAATCGGTCCATGCCCGCTTGGCGGCGCGCCGCCTGCCTAGAAGGTCAGCGTGACGCTGCGCGGGCAGTGGTCGCTGGTCTCGATGCGCTGGTCCGGCGCCTGCACCACGGCCGTCTTGCGCGAGCCGAGGTTGGCCGGCTGGCGCGCCGCGAGCGGGCCGCTGAGCACGATGTGGTCCAGGCCCGAGAAGCCCTTGCAGCCCGCCTCGACGCCCGTCAACGGCACCTGCTGCAAGGTCGGGTTGCCGTCGTTCAGCTCCTGCCACAGGTAGCGCGTGGCCACCCGGCCATCCTTGTCCTGGGCCGGTACGCCGGCCGGGTCGCTGCCGTCGGCGCGCACTTGCGCGGAAGGGATGTTGGCGGCGGCTTCCTCGTCGATGCGGCGGTTGAAGTCGCCCAGCAGGACGAAGTCGGGGCTGCGTTGCGCCATGCCGTCGATCCAGCGCTCGAGCGGCGCAACCTGGCGGTTCAACACCTGGCAGGCGGGAGCCTGGTCGTCCAGCAGGCGGGCCTGGTAGATCGGGTGCGGCTTGATGTTGGCGCAGCCGGACTTGAGGTGCACGTTCAGGAAACTGATGGGGCGCCCCGCTACCTTCAGCTCGAGCGCCAGGCCCGGACGCACCTTGCGCGCCTCCGGGTCGGCGGGATTGTCGACCACGGCCAGGCCGCTGTCCACGCTGCAGCGGGCTTCGTTACCCAGGCTGCGGTCCCAGGCGAAGGCCACCGTCTGGAAGCCCTCGTGCGGGGCGTCGCAGACGCCGAAGCGCGCGGCATGGCGCCCGAGTACCTGCTTGACCACCTCGCTTGATCGCACTTCCTGGAACGCGATCACGCGCACGCCGTCGGTCTCGATCAGCCTGGCGATGGTGGCCTGCAGGCCGGCCAGCTTGGCTGCGTAATCGGCGCTCGTCAGCGCCACCGGGGCGCCGCGGCCCTGGTAGGCGTTACACGGCGCCATCGTCGCTGCCCCCGCGGGGCCGCCGGCGAGGCGCTCGGTGTCGGCGACGCACTGGCGCGCCACGCGCGTGGCCTCTTCGGTGATGACGCCCGTTCCCGGCTGGCGCCGCGGACGCGTGTCGCACCACGACACGGTCTTGCAGACAGCGTTCTGGCGATCGAAATCCTGCTGCGAACCGGCCCAGGCCATGTTGAAGGAGGCGACGCCGATCTGTGTCGGCTTCGCCTGGGGAACGGCGTCGGCAGCCGGGGTGGCGAGCAGCGCGGCCGGGGCCGCGAGGAGCGCGGCCAGGACGGCCAGCGACATCGGCTTAAAGGTAGGCATCAGGTCTTTCATCGTTTGGGCGCCGATCGGCGATGCGACTGGCGGGAGTGAGGGAAACGGGTTGGTACGGCTGGGACAGCAGCAGGGATTATCGCGGAGTCTGGCATTTGCAGCAATGGCCGGAAGCCGGCCTTGGAGGCAATGCGGTCGTCGAGGCAGGTCAAGACCTGTTGCCAAAATGCTTGCAGGCACTAATGATAACGCGTTATCATTATCGAATAGAGCCGCAGCGCTCCCTCCTGTCCTTGCAAGAAATCCGGAAAGGTTTGAAGAAATGAAACGCAAGTTGTTGACTTCCCTGGTCGTCGCGGCCATCTCCCTGCCCAGCCAGCCCGTCCTCGCCGACGAGGACCCGGCGATCGTCATGGGCGAGGTACGCGTCAACGCGGCGCGCAGCAGCGGCCCCCTGGTCAGCAACCGCATCCTGACCTCGGTCGACGTCCTCGGCGCCGACAAGGTCGAGGACAAGAACGTGATGAACAGCTGGGAACTGATCGGCCAGCTGCCGGGCATCCAGCTCACCGAGACCCGCATGGGCGCCGAATCCGGCAAGGCGACCTTCCGCGCCTTCAACGGCGAAGGCTACATCAACGGCATCAAGGTGCTGATCGACGGGATCCCGAGCAACGTCAACAGCGGCAACCAGCGCTTCATCGACATGATCTTCCCGCTCGAAGTCGATTACATCGAGGTCGTGCGCGGCACCAACGACCCGCGCTACGGCTTGCACAACATCGGGGGCAACATCAATTTCGGCACCCGCCAGGGCGGCAACTACCTTGATGCCCGCTTCACCTACGGCAGCTTTGACACCCGCGAAGTGCAGCTGGCGATCGGGCGCGAGGCGAACGGCTTCTCCCAGAACTACTTCGTCGCGAAACAGGATTCAAGCGAATACCGCGGCAGCGGCTCGGACAAGTATTCGGTCGGCGCAAAATGGTTCCTCAGCTCGGCCGACCGCTCCCTCAGGGGCGGCCTGGCGGTACGCGCCTACCGGCACGAGGCCGGCGAGCCGGGCTTCCTGACCGCGGCCGAACTGCGCGCCGACCGCCGCCAGTCCCCGGCCAAGAACGCCAACGACGCCAGCGACCGCGACATGAAACACGCGAGCGCCCACCTCGACTGGCAGATCACGCCCGACGCCTTCTGGAGCAACAAGCTGTATTTCAACAGCTACGCCGACGACCGCCGCGTGACCTTCACCAGCAACCCGGCGGGCCATGCACCGCGCCAGCGCCGCCTGTGGGACGAGGACCAGTTCGGCTACCTCGGCACCCTCACCTGGCGCCTGGGCGACCGCGTGATGCTCGACGGCGGCATCAACACCGAGCGCCAGGACAACCGCTACCGCCGCTATCGCTTCACCTATGCCAGCCCGACCGACTTCAGCCGCCCGGCCTTTACCCAGAACGACGACGACTATTCGTTCAACAACGTCGGCGCCTACGTGCAGGCCATTTTCAAGCCCTTCGAGGCGCTCAAGATCGTTCCGGCCTTGCGCGTCGACCGCTTCACCGGCAGCAACCGCAACGGGCTCACGGGGGTGAGCGCGGGCCTGCAGGACTCCGGCTGGATCGAACAGCCCAAGCTGAGCATGGTCTACAACCCGACCCCGGACCTCAGCGTCTATGCGAACTGGGGCCGGACCTTCCAGGTCCTGACCGGGTCCGGCGCGCCGGCCTACCTGATGCCCGGCCAGGCCGCCTTCAAGCCCTCGATCAACACGGGCAAGGAACTGGGCGTGAAGTTCAAGCCGGCAGCCAGGGCCGACCTGCGCCTTGCCGTGTGGCGCCAGGATGCAAGCGACGAAGTGGCGAACATGCCGGCCACCGGCACCACGGTCGGCCTCGGCGAAACCCGGCGCGAGGGCATCGACCTGCAGGTCGCGACCCGCCTCACCGACAGGCTGCAGCTGTGGGCATCGCATTCGCTGCAGAAGGCCGAGGTGGTCAAGGCCTTTACTGCCGGCGGCGCGTCGCTGGCCGGCAAGGAAGTGTTCTCCACGCCGCGCCATATCTCGAACGCCGGCCTGGAATACCGCGCGTCCGATGCCTGGCGCATCGGCCTGCAGGGCCGCGCGCAAGGCAACTACTACATCGACAACGCCAACAGCCAGGGCAAGTACGGCGGATTCGTGCTGTTCGACGCCAACCTGCGCTACCAGCTGTCCAGCCGGACCAGCCTCGATTTCCAGGTGAAGAACCTCGCCGACCGCAAGTACGAGTACGTCTGGTACGACAACTTCTTCTGGCCGGCCGCCCAGGCCCAGGCCAGCTTCTCGCCCGGCATCGGGCGCGCGGCCTACCTGTCGCTCAACGTGAAACTCTGAGGAGGGAGCCAGGATGAGCATGCCCACATCCGCCCTGGCGCTCGAAGCGAGCGGCGTCACTGTCGCCTACCACGGCAATCCGGTCCTGCGCGAGCTGAGCCTGCAGGTGAGGCGCGGCGAGATCTACGCCCTGCTCGGCGGGAACGGCGCCGGCAAGTCGACTACCCTGAACACCTTCCTCGGCTTCACCCGCCCGGACGCCGGCGCGGTGCGCGTCTGCGGCATCGACGTCGCGGCAAACGTGTTGGCGGCGCGTGCCCAGCTGGCCTATGTGCCGGAAAACGTGGCCCTCTACGAGCACCTCGACGCGTGCGAGAACATCGAGTATTTCCTGCGCCTGGCGGGCAGCGCCTGGACCGGCGCCGGCATCGCCGACGCCCTGCGCGCGGTACGCCTCGACGAATCGGCCTGGACGCGCCGCCTCGGCGGCTACTCGAAAGGCATGCGCCAGAAGGTCGCGATCGCCCTGGCGGTGGCGCGCGCGGTGCCGGTGCTGCTGCTGGACGAGCCGACCAGCGGCCTGGATCCGCAGGCGACCACCGAGTTCAACGCGCTGCTGCAGGCCCTGCGCGCCAAGGGCGCCGCGATTTTCATGGTGACCCACGACCTGCTCGGCGCGGCCGAGGTAGCCGACCGCATCGGCTTTCTCGACCATGGCCGCATCACGCACGAGTTTTCCGCCAGCGGCGTGGAACGCTTCGACGTGCGCGAGCTGTACCGGCGCTATGCCGGGGCGCGCGGAGCAGCCGAGGTGGCCACATGAGCGCGGCTTTTCGCGGCACCGTCGCCGCCATTGTCCGTACCGAGTGGCGCGCCCTGCTGCGCAACCAGGTTGCGGTCGCGGCCGCCGTGCTGATGCTGGCGCTGACCCTGGCCGCCATCCTGGTCAGCCACGAGCGCGTCCGCGCCGTGAACGCCGAGCGCGCGCGCTTCCAGTCCAGCGCCGATAGCCAGTGGCACAACCAGCCCGACCGCCACCCGCACCGCGTGGTCCACTACGGACATTACGTGTTCCGCCCGCTCAGCCCCCTCGCCTTCTTCGACTTCGGCGTCGATCCCTTCACCGGACACACGCTATTCCTCGAAGGCCACCGCCAGAACAGCGCCAACTTCAGCGACGCCGGCCAGTCCTCGGTGCTGCTGCGCTTCGGCCAGCTGACGCCGGCCTTCGTGCTGCAGGTGCTCACGCCCCTCCTGATCGTGTTCCTGGCCTTCGGCAGCGTAGCGCGCGAGCGCGAGCGCGGCCAGTTGCGCCTGCAGCTGACCCAGGGCGTCAAGGGCGGCACCCTGCTGGCCGGCAAGCTGGCGGCACACGCCGCCATCGCCATGCTGCTCGCCGCTCCCGCCTTCATCGCCCTGGGCGCCATCGCCGTGCTGCACGGCGCGGTGGCGGCGGAGGCGCTGGCGCTGCTGGCTGCCTATGCCCTCTACCTGCTGCTCTGGGCGCTCGGGGCGGTGCTGGTCTCGGCCATGCTGCCGCGCGCGCGCGACGCCCTGCTGGTACTGGTGGGCGGCTGGATCGTGACCACTATCCTGCTGCCGCGCGTGATGCCCGATGTCGCCATGGCCGGCATCGGACGTCCGACCCGGATCGAGAACGAAGTGGCGGTCCACGAGCGCCTGAAGGCCATGGGCGACAGCCACAATCCGGACGACCCCTACTTCAGCCGCTTCAAGCAGCGGGTGCTGGCGCAGTACGGCGTCAGCCGCATCGAGGACCTGCCGGTGAACTACGGCGGCCTGGTGATGCAGGAAAGCGAGCGCCAGACCAGCGAGCTGTTCGACGAGTTCATGCGCGCCGACTACCGTAGACAGCAGGCGGAAAACGCGGTCGTGTACCGCGCCGCGCTGGCCAGCCCGGTGCTCGCGCTGCGCCGCATGTCGACCGCGCTGTCAGGCACCAACCTGGACAGCCACACGCGCTTCCTGTTCGAAGGCGAGAAATACCGCTACGCCTTCGTGCAGTCGCTCAACCGCCTGCACACGAGCGCGATCAAGTACGAGAACGACCGCGACCAGCGCGTCGACCGCAGGCACTGGGACGACACCCCGCGCTTCGGCTACGCGCCCGAGCCCTTCGGCACCGTGGCGGCACGCCATGCATGGCCTGCCTTCGCCCTGCTGGGCGGCTGGCTGCTGGCCCTGTGCGTGGCAGCGCGCCTGATCGCCCGGCGACTGGAAAGGACCGGCCAATGATGCGAACCTTGATGCCCAGCCTGATATTCGAACTGCGCCTGGTCCTGCAGTCGCGCCTGGCGGCGGGTGCGCTCGCCCTGCTGCTGGCGTTGTCGGCGCTGGCGGTGTGGAGTGGAGTGCAGGCTGTCGCCGGCCAGCGCCAAGCCCTGGCGCGCATCGCCGCCGGCCACGGCGCCGAGGTCCAGGCCCTGCAGGAGAAGTACGCGAGCGGCGCCGACGCCGGTTCGGTGGCCTATTACACGCCGCACCTGACGACAAATCCGCCCGCGCCGCTCGCCTTCGCGGCCATCGGCCAGCGCGACCTGCAACCCGCAGCGCTGCGCGTCAAGCTGCTCGGCCTGCAGTCCCAGCTCTATGAATCCGAAGCCATCAATCCGGAACTGGCCATGGCCGGGCGCTTCGACTTTTCCTTCCTGCTGGTGTACCTGGCGCCGCTGTTCATCGTCGCCCTGATGCACGACCTGGTGACGGGCGAGCGAGAGGCGGGCCGGCTGCGCCTGCTGTCCTCCCTGCCGGGGCGCACCACTGCCCTGTGGCGGCGACGCGTCGGCCTGCGCTATGCGCTGGTGTGGCTGGCCCTGCTGGTCCCGTTCGCCGCCGGCGTAGCGGTGGCCGGCGCCGGTGCGCTCGCCCTGGGACAGGTGGCGCTGGTGGCCTCGCTCTACCTGCTGTTCTGGTTCGGCCTGTCGGCCTGGGTGGCGGGCCGCGCCGTCACCTCGAGCAGCAGCGCCGCGATCCTGCTGGCCTGCCTGGTGGGCCTGACGATGATCGCGCCGACCGCGATCGACGCCGCGATCGGGCGCTCCCTGCCGGTGTCGAAGGGCGTCGAGCTCTCGCTGGCGCAGCGCCAGGCGGTGCACGGTGGCTGGGACCTGCCCAAGCCGGCCACCTTCGAGAAATTCTTCCGCACCCACCCCGAGTGGAAGGACACGCCGCCGGTCACCGGACGCTTCCACTGGAAGTGGTACTTCGCCATGCACCAGGTGGGCGACGAGGCCGTGGCCCGCCAGGTCGCGCAATACCGCGCCAGCATGCTGGCGCGCGAAGACTGGACCGCGCGCGCCGGCTTGCTGCTGGCGCCCGTCAACGTGCAAGTGCTGCTGCACCGCCTGGCCGACACCGACCTGCGCGCGCAACTGGCCTACCAGGAACGCATCGAAGGCTTCCACACCGAGCTGCGGCGCTTCTTCTATCCGTATTTCTTCCACGAGCGGCCGTTCGGCACGGAAGACTTCAAGCGCATGCCCGCCTATGCGGCGACCGCGGCGCCGGCATCGCTGCCCGCCGGCCCGCTCGCGGCCCTGGCGCTGCTGGCGCTCGCGGCCGCCCTGCTCGGCATGCGCCGGCTCGGGAAAACCGGCTTGAATGGCGCCCCGGGAGACGGCTAAGCCGCGTCCATTTCAGGCGCCTGCATGGCCGGCAAGCGCAGGATCGCAAAGCGGCAGCGCCCCTCCCGCTTTGCCGCATACAGCGCCTGGTCCGCCGCCGCTTCCAGGCTTGCGATCTCGACCGGAAATGCAGTCGTGAAGGCGACGCCGATACTGGTCGACACCTTTCGTTCCGCCGGACCGAGCGCGAACGGGCGTGCGAAGGCCTTGACGATCTTGTCCGCGACCAGCGACGCCTCGTCCGCCGATTTCAGGCCTTCGAGAATGACGGTGAACTCGTCGCCAGCCAGCCGGCACACGGTGTCGGTGACGCGCACCGCTCCCTTGACGCGGCGGGCGAATTCCTGGAGTACCGTGTCCCCCGCGGCATGGCCGTGCGTATCGTTCACCTGCTTGAAATGGTCCACGTCCAGGAACATCAGGGCGACACCCTGCTCACTCCGCCGGGCGCGCTGCAGCGCCGCCTCCAGGCGTTCCCGGTAGGCCCGCCGGTTCGGCAAGCCGGTCAGTGTATCGATACGCGCCAGCCTGCTCAGCTCCTCTTCATGCAGCCTGGCGGCGGACACGTCGGCGCCCAGCACGTAGACGCCCCTGAAGCTCCCCTCGACCATGTCGGGAATGCGCGTGACCTCGACGGTGCGCAACCCTGCCGGCCCGGGGAGTTCCATCTCGAAGCTGACGGTCTCGCCCGTCAGATTCCTTTGCATCACCCGCTGATGCTCGGGATAGAACACCTCGCCCATGACTTCCCGCACGGTCTTGCCGACGATATCGGCGGGCGTCAGGGAAAACCAGTCCTCGTAGGTAGCGTTCGCGAACAGGTAGCGCTCGTCCTTGTCGATATAGCCGATCAGCACCGGCAGGTTGTCGGTGATCGTGCGCAGCTTGCGCTCGCTGGCTTCCAGGCGGCGTGCCGCTTCTTTCATGGCGGTGACGTCCTTGAGCGCGATGACCGCGCCGATGCCCGCCCCGTCCATGGCATGGAGGGGCCGGCCGCTCGCCAGCAGGTGGCGCGGCTCGTGGCCGGGCGGCCTGACCACCAGCTCGGCGTCCTCGACCACGGCGCCATGCAGGACCTTCCGCAGCGGCACGTCTTGCGGCGGCATGGGTGTGCTGCCGTCGGCCAGGAACAGGCTGTAGTGATCCGCCCAATCCTCCGGCCGCGGCGGCGCATCGCGCCGGGCATGCATGGCCTTCGCCGCGCGGTTCAGCATGAGGACTTCCCCAGCCTCGGAGCACACCACGACGCCCACGTCGATCGATTGCATCACGGCCTTGAGCAGCTCGCGCTCCCGCGCCAGTTCGTCTTCGATCCGCTTGCGCTCCGAGATATCCTGGATGAACGTTCCGAAGAAGTGCGTGTCGCCGGCGTCGATCAGGCCGATCGTCATCTCGACCGGGAATTCGGCGCCGTCGCGCCGCAGCGCGGACAGGTGCAGGCGCCTGCCGACGACACCCGAGTTGCCGGAGACCTTGAACCGCTGCATGCCGGCCTCGTGCGCCTCGCGGAAACGGGGCGGAATGATGGTCTCGGTCACGGTCTTGCCCATCACTTCCTCCCGGCGCCAGCCGAAGATTTCCTCTGCCCGCGGATTCCAGTCGGTGATCCGGCCCTCGGTATCGACGCCGACGAAGGCATCGAGGGCAGTGTCGACGATCGCCTGGACGCGCTGCTCGCCCCTGCGCAGTTCCTCCACGGCGCCGGCAAGCTCGACCGTGCGCTGCGCCACGCGCCGTTCGAGCGTCGCATTCAGGTCGCGCAAGCCCTGCTCGTTCGCCAGCAGCTTCGCGACCAGCGCGTTCAGGGCCTGCTGCAGGATCTCCACCTCCGTCAGGCGGCTGCGTATCGGCGGGATTTCCCGCGACAAGCCGGCGCGCAAGGCATCCGCATGCCGGGTGATGGTTCCCAGCGGCCTGGCGATCGTCCGGGAGAACATCCAGACCAGCAGGGACACCACGACAGCGGCAGCGATTCCAGTCCACAGGATCTTGCTGCGCAGCTCCTCGACCGGCCTGAACGCCTCATCGAGTGGCTGGCGCACCAGCACGACCCAGCCGAGTCCTGCATAGCTGTCGTGGCCCCGGCTCTTGCTGAAGCCCACCAGGTAACGCTTGCCGTCGGGCCAGGTTTCGACAAGGGAGCCAGCGTTGTCGACCGCCGCCCGCCGGAAGCTGTCCAGCGCAAGCGGCTTGTCCACGTAGGATTGGGGCCCGAGCAAGACGATGCCCTCCTTGCTCAGGATCAGGGTATCGACCGCCTTGCGTTGCGCCAGTGGCCGCAGCACGGAGCGCTCGACGTCCGCCGCCCATTGCCAGCTCAGGTGGGTCCCGAAGACCCCGGCAATGACGCCGTTCGTATCACGGAAGGGAAACGCGATGTCGAAGAAGCGCTTCGGTTCGCCGCCGGGATTCGGCAGCAGCTTGGCCAGCAGCACCGCCTCGTGCACGTCATGCAGGTGGACACCCTCATATGCTGCCGCGAACCATGGGCGCGCCGAGACGTCCTTGCCTTCGAGGAGCTGCTTGGTGGAGATCGTGACAATGCCGCGGTTATCGGTCAGGCCGATCCACGCGTAGTAGGGATGCGTCTCCTGCATGCCTTCCAGCACCTTGCGCTTGGCGGCGACAGGCACCCGGGGGTTGGTGATCTCGTAGCGCTCGGCCATCAGCTTGACCTCGCGGTAGCGCTCGTACATGCCGCGGTCGAGCTTGTCCGTCGTCTGGAAAGCAAGCTCGGCGAGATTGCGGCCGATGTCGACCTCCACATGGCGTGCGAGCGTGCGGGCGACCACCTGGAGTGTCAGCAAGGTCAGGAGCAGCATGGCCGCCCCGGCCAGGATGGCAAGCGAGGGAGCCAGTGCGATACGCCCTCGGCGCAGTAGTGAAAGCATGATTCTTCGCGGAAAAATATTGCAGCGCGGCAGAATATCATGCAGCACTTCCCATATTGCGATTGCCTTCGGCCGATCGGATCTTTACACGACGACAGCTCACTTTATGTTGCGCAGATGAAACAATTTAATGAAAGAGATTCACTTTATTAGTAGAAAGGCAACAATGAAGATCGGCGCTGGAGCCGAGCATCCGCTCGCGCCAGGCTCCTCCTGCTGGCGCGCGACGGAACTGCCTGGCTTTCACTAGCATGAGGCCATGTATTGCCAACACTGCACGGAATGAATGCTCATCGCGCCCGGAATGACCAGTTCAGCACGCTATTCTCGTTTGCCCGCGCGAGCAACTCGTCAATCGTCATTACCGATGCCACCGCTGACGACGCAGCGATCGTGTTCGTCAACCCGTCCTTCGAGAAGATGACGGGCTATGGCATGGAGGAAGTCATCGGCAAGAATTGCCGTTTCCTCCAGGGGGAAGATCGCGACCAACCCGACCGTGAGCTGATCCGCAGAGCCATGCACGAAGGGAGCTCGTGCGAATGCCTGTTCCGGAATTACCGCAAGTCCGGCGAACTGTTCTGGAACAAGCTTTATCTGTTCCCGGTCCGGCTGTCCGCGGAGCAGGTAACGCATTTCGTCGGCGTGCAGCATGACGTGACGCGCGAACAGAACCTGCTTGCCGAACTCGCGCAGACGGCCAGCGAACGGGCGCGCCTCATCGACCAGCTCGAACTGAAGCGGCGCCACATGGCCCATCTTTCGCGCGACCTGATCAATGCCCAGGAAAACGAACGCAAGGCACTCGCACGCGAACTGCACGACGAACTCGGGCAGCGGCTCACGGCCCTGAACCTGCTGCTTCACCGCGCCCGTCCCTATTTCGAGGCGGGTGAGCCACAAGTGTTGTGGGAACAGGCCGAGCATGAACTGGGGGCGCTGGTGGGGCTGGTGCGGGACATGTCGGTTTCGCTGCGCCCGCCAGGCCTCGATTTCTTCGGACTCGAACCGACGATCCGGCAGTTGCTGGCCCGGCATCTCGACGGTGGGCCGGACTGGGTGTTCGAGTACGCGGGCCTGCCCGTCCGGCTCGCGCCAACCATCGAGATCAGCGTATACCGTATCGTCCAGGAGAGCGTGACCAACATCGTCCGCCACGCCCAGGCGCAGCACGTGGTGGTGGAGATCAACGGTGGCGCCGACGGCAGCGAGATCGAACTGATCGTGCGCGACGACGGCCGCGGTTTCGACGCCGCCTCATGGCGCGAGCATGCCGCGCGCACCGGGCGCGCCGGTCTTGCCGGCATGCGCGAGCGCATCCAGTTGCTGGAGGGCCAAATCGAGGTGGACAGCGCACCCGGACGCGGGACGCGCATCACCGCCACCCTCCCCTTGCATTCCACGGAGAACAAACATGAACGTGATTCTGGTCGATGACCACGCGCTGGTCCGGGCAGGCATTTCCAACCTGATCAATCAGATCGACGGCTTCCGGGTCGTCGGGGAAGCCAGCACCAATACGGAGGCCCTGGAACTGGTACGCCAGCACCGGCCGGAGGTCCTCGTGGCCGACATCACCATCGGCGAGCAGAGCGGCCTCGACCTGCTGGCGCCGGCGATGGAGGCCAGTCCCGGCACCCGCGTCATCATCCTCAGCATGCACGCGTCGGAGGAACTGGTGGCCGAAGCCCTGCAGCGCGGCGCTGCTGCCTACCTGCTCAAGGAGTCTGCGCCGGGAGAGCTCGACATCGCCCTGCAGGCGGTGGCGCGCGGCGACAGTTACCTGAGTCCGGCCGTGTCGAAAAAGATGATCGATCGGTTCGTGCGACCAAAAAGTGCTGCAGAGAAACCGCTCGGCTTCTTGACCGCCCGACAACAACAAATCCTCACGATGATCGCGAACCGGAAGTCAACCAAGGAGATTGCCTATGAACTTGATTTGAGCGAAAAGACGATTGCCGCACACCGGGCCCAGATCATGGAGCGCACCGGCGTCAGGGACCTGGTTGGGCTGGTCCTGTTCGCGGTGAAGCATGGCCTCGTCAAGAAGCAGGATTGAGCGGAAGGCCGGCATGTCAGAAAACTCGCAAGCGATGAACGACACGCCGACAGGATTGCGAAGCGAGGAACTGCTCAATTTGCATGACCTGTGCAGCAACGCGACTGTTGCGCTATTTGTCATGGATCAGCGACAACGCTGCGTGTACATGAATCCCGCGGCGGAGCGGCTGACCGGCTTTGCATTGGCAGAAGTTCAGGGTGCTCCGCTCCACGACTTTGTCCATCATACCCGACTCGACGGCAGTCACTATCCACTCCAAGAATGCCCGATCGATCGTGCCGCTCCCCGCAACATGCAGGAGCGTGGCGAGGAAGTCTTCGTCCACAAGGATGGGAGCTTTTATCCTGTAATATTTACTGCAAGCCCGATCAGGCGCGCGGGCGAGGTGGTAGGAACGGTCATTGAGGTACAGGACGCGCGACCGCTGCACGAACAACAACGCCAGCGCGACGCGCTCCAGCAGATCGGCCTCCTGATCCTTCAGGAGCTCGACCACAAGAAGATCGTACAGGCCGTGACGGATACCGCGACACGGCTGACGGGGGCCCAGTTCGGCACCTTCTTTTACAACGCCCGCGATCCGGAGGGCAAATCCCTGACGCTGTATGCCATTTCGGGGGTTTCAGAAGAGCACTTCGCACAATTTCCTGTTCCGCACAACACCCCGCTGTTCAGTCCCACGTTTGCTGGAGAAGGAACGATCCGCAGCGAGGACATACGACGCGATCCCCGTTTCGGCCAAAGTCCCCCCTACTATGGCATGCCGCCGGGGCACCTGCCGGTGCGTTCGTATCTTGCCGTACCTGTCAAACTGGGAAACGGAAATGTCATTGGGGGATTGTTTTTCGGGCATGAACAAGAAGCCGTATTCGAGGCGAAACACGAGCAACTGGTGGAAACGCTTGCGGCACAGGCAGCGATCGGCCTGAACAAAGTCTTTCTCTACGAAGAAGCCGTGTTCGCGCAAGCACGTGCCGAGCGGGACGCCATCGAAAAGCAAAACCTGCTCCGGAAAGCCGCCCGGGCAAGCGAACAACTGGTGGGCGCCCAGGAGCAGGAACGCAAGAACCTGTCGCGCGAACTGCACGACGAGCTGGGCCAGCGCCTGGGTGTCCTGAACATGCTGCTCTACCGGCTCCAGCCGACTGTCTCCGATACGCCTGCGGCGCAGGTCTGGCGCGACGCGGAGCGTGAACTGGCGGCACTGGTGGCCCAGGTACGCAACATTTCCTTTTCCCTGCGTCCACCCGGACTGGACTATCTCGGTCTGGAGCCGGCGCTCGCCCAGTTGCTGGCGCGTCAGTTCGACGGCGGGCCGACCTGCCTGTTCGAGTGCGCACTTCCGCCGGGACGCCTGCCACCGGTGCTCGAAATCACCGCCTACCGGATCGTCCAGGAGAGCGTGACGAATATCCTGCGCTACGCGCAGGCCGACCATGTCGTCGTCGAGATCAATGGTGGAGCCGAAGGCGTCGAACTGGAGATCATCGTGCGGGACAACGGCCGCGGCTTCGATTCGGAAGGCTGGGAAGCGCGATTTGCCGGGACCGCGTCCAGCGGCATGGCCGGGATGCGCGAGCGGGTCGAACTGCTTGGTGGACGATTCAGTGTCCATAGCCGGCCCGGACAGGGTACCCGCGTCGAAGCAACTTTACCGATGAGATTGAGCGCCAAGTAAGGTGCATCCATGAACAGAACGTGGCTGTGGTGCCACGCAGACCGCCGATGCTGCCGCAATTGGTAGGACACCCTTGTGGCCGGCATGCTGGCTTGACTAGGGAAAGTACCTAGGAACTTGGCGTGAACGAAGAGACAAGCACCAGCCGCCGCGCAAGAACCGAAGGGCGCAGAAGAAGCGGGATCTGGCGGCATCGGTGGCCCCCGAAGCCATGCAAGGCTTGCCCGGGAAGCAAGATTAATCGATTCGTCATCGTGCCAAATGCCTAGGACCTTCTAGGAAAATCTCTTGTTTATGTAGGACTACTCCTACTTTCACAGAGTGTTTCCTTATGGATAGACTTGATTCATCCCTGCAAGGGCAGATCAACTCATCCAGGAGGCGCACATGGCGCTCGTCAAGACCATCCACAGCACACCCTACGACAGCGCAGCCGGCGACAAGCCGGCCCAGTCTGCCGCCCGCCTCGCCGAGGCCCAGCGCAAGAAAGCCCGCACCCTCGCCAAGCAGCAGCAGGCCGCCGAGCGCATTGCCGCCGCTGCCGCCCAGCTGGCCGCCGGCATCAACGAGGCGTCCTCGGCCGCCGAGGAACTCAAGCGCGCCTCCGACCAGATCGCCACCGGCGCCCAGCAGGCCTCGTCCGCATCGCAGGAATCGCTGGCGGCCTTCCAGCAGGTCGAAGTCGCCATCGGGCGCCAGCTCGAGAATGCGGACGCCAGCGCGGTACGCATGGAAGCCACCCAGGCCCTGGTCGCCAAGACCGGCGCCGAGATCACGGCCCTGGTCGGCAACGTCGGCGTCGCCGCCGAGCGCCAGGCGGCCTCGGTCACCATGGTTGCCGAACTCGAGAAGCAGGCCGCCAACATCGGCGACATCGTCAAGGCCGTCGCCCGCATCGCCGACCAGACCAACCTGCTGGCCCTGAACGCCGCCATCGAAGCCGCCCGCGCCGGCAAGCACGGCAAGGGCTTCGCCGTGGTCGCCGACGAAGTGCGCACCCTGGCCGAAACCTCGGAAAAGAGCGCCAAGCAGATCCAGGACCTGGTTGGCCAGATCCAGCAGGAAGTCAAGGTGGTGGCCGAAGGGATCGGCGCCTCCGCCAAGACGGTGCTGGGCGAAGTCGAGAACGGCAGGGCGATCAGCGTCCAGCTCGACCGCATTCGCCTGGATGCCGCCGAGATCATGGCGGGCGTGCGCGAAATCGCCGTCGGCGCCCAGCAGTCGGCAGCTGCAGCCCAGCAGGCCCTGAAGGGCTCGCAGGAAATCGCCGCCGCCGCCGAGGAGCAGTCGGCAGCCGCCGAGGAGTCGGCCAAGACCGTCGCCGAGCAGAGCCAGGCGCTGGCCGAGTGCGAGCAGACCTCGCAGACGCTGTCCGAGCTGGCCGAAGACCTGAAGAATTCGACCGATGTCGCCAAGAGCGCCGAGGAAGTCGCTTCCAGCGCCGAGGAACTGTCGTCGGCGGTGCAGGAAATCAGCCGCGCCGGCAGCCAGGTCATGGCCGCCATCGAGCAGATCCGCAAGGGCGCCCAGGTGCAGTCGGTCGCCAGCGAAGAATCGAGCGCCGCCATCAACCAGATCGAAAAGGGCCTGCAAGTGGCCCAGAACCGCGCCACCACAAGCGGCGACAAGGTTGGCCTCATCCGCACCATGCTCGGCCAGAACAAGTCCGCGGTCGACAAGCTGATCAGCGGCATCTCGAGCTCGGTGGAAGCCTCGCGCGCCTCGCTGCGCCAGATCAAGGAGCTGGAACTGGTATCGCGCCGCATCGACAAGATCGTCGACGCCATCACCACTGTTTCGATCCAGACCAACATGCTGGCCGTGAACGGCTCGATCGAAGCGGCGCGCGCGGGCGAATTCGGCAAGGGCTTCGTGGTCGTCGCCACCGACATCCGCAACCTGGCGCACGACTCGGCTGAAAACGCCGACAACATCAAGGACCTGGTCAAGGCGGTACAGGACCAGATCGGCGTGGTCGGCCGCGACCTCGACGAGATCGCCGCCACCGCCCTGGCCGAAGCCGACAAGGCCAGGGCCATCACCGGCGCCCTGGTTGCCATCGAAGGCGACATCGGGGCCGTCGAAAAAGGCACCGGCGAGATCCTGGCTGCCGCCAACGACATCTCGGCCGCCATCGTGCAGGTCAAGACCGCCACCGACCAGATTGCCGCCGCCGCCCAGGAAGCCGAGAAGGCGTCGAGCGAAGCCGCCGCCGCCGCGCGCCAGCAGTCGCAGGGCGCCGACGAACTGTCGAGCGCGGTCGAGGAAGTCGCGTCCCTGGCCGACGAACTGCAGAGCGCCTGAACGGAACCACCGCAATGAGAGACGATATCAACCCGACCGAGCGCGACGAGCTAGATACGGAAGTGCGCCAGTTCGTCACCTTCGTGGCGGGCGACGAAGTGTTCGCCGTCGACATGGCGCCGGTCCAGGAAATCATCCGGGTGCCGGACGTGGTGCGGGTGCCGCTGGCTCCGCCGACCCTTGACGGCCTGGCCAACCTGCGCGGCAAGGTGCTCCCGATTATCAGCCTGCGCCGCGTCTTCGGCTTCGCCGAGCGCGCTGCCGACGACGCCAGCCGCGCCGTCGTCATCGACCTCGGCCAGCCGCTCGGCTTCGTGGTCGACCGCGTGGCGAGCGTGGTCGGCGTCGACGTGCGCCAGATCGAGGACGCCTCCGGCATCGCCGCGACCGTGCGCAGCGACCTGGTCTCGGGCCTGCTGAAGGACGTGGGCGGACACGCCACCATCATGGTGCTCGACTTCGCGCACCTGATCGCCGCCGAGTTCGCACAGGTCGCAGCCACGGCTGCGGCGGCGCGCGCCGCCGGTGCATTCGACGTGGATAGCGGCGCGCAGGAAGACGACGAGGAGCGCAGCACCGACGAACTCCAGCTGGTGAGCTTCGACGTGGCCGGCCAGGAGTATGCCGTCGCGATCGAGGACGTGCAGGAGATCGTCCAGATGCCGGACGAGATCGTGCAGGTGCCGCAGTCGGCGCCGCACGTGCTGGGCATCATGACCCTGCGCCAGCGCCTGCTGCCGCTGGTGTCGCTGCGCCGCATGTTCGGGCTGCCGGCCCGCGCCGCCGACGAGCAAAGCCGCATCGTGGTGGTGTCGCTGGGCGCCGCCGCGGTCGGCGTAGTCATGGACAGCGTCAACGAGGTGCTGCGCGTGGCCTTGTCCGCGGTCGAGCCGGTGCCGCCGCTGTTGGCGCGCCAGTCCGGCATGGCCGACATCGCGCGCATCTGCCGCCTCGACGGCGGCAAGCGGCTGGTATCGATCATCGACGCGCACAGCCTGTTCCGCCAGGACGCGATCCGCGACATTTTGGAGAACCGACACGTGCAACAGGACACCGACATGAACATGAGTGGCGGCCCCATTGATGCCGGCAAGGACGACGAGGAACAGCTGGTCGTGTTCCGCCTCGGACAGGAGGAGTTCGGCGTGCCGATCGACAGCGTACAGGAGATCGTGCGCGTGCCGGAGATGCTGACTCACGTGCCGCGCGCGCCCTCTTTCGTCGAAGGCGTGATCAACCTGCGCGGCTCGGTGCTGCCGGTGATCGACCTGCGTCGCCGCCTCGGCCTGCCCGAGGCGGCCCGCAGCGACCGCCAGCGCATCATGGTGTTCCTGATCGACCGTGTGTGCACCGGCTTCATCGTCGATTCGGTGGCCGAGGTGCTGAAGGTCGAGCGTCGCGCCATCGAACCGGCGCCGCAGCTGTCGCAGGAGCAGTCGCGCCTGCTGGCGCGCATGGCCAACCTGGAACAGCAGAAGCGCATGGTGCAGCTGCTCGATCCGCGCTATCTGGTGGCCGAAGGCGACCTGGCCAGCCTGGCGGCCGTGGGCGGGCCGGGCGGCGACCAGCGCGGCTGAGGAGGCAGGCATGAAGCTGCTGATCGTGGACGACTCGGCGCTGATGCGGCGCCAGCTGGGCGCCCTGTTCGGGGAGGCCGGCGGTTTCCAGCTGGCCTACGCCCGCAACGGGCGCGAGGCGCTGGCCGCGAACCTCGAGTTCGAACCCGACGTCGTCACGCTCGACATCAATATGCCGGAAATGGACGGCCTGTCGGCGCTTGCGCAGATGATGCTCGAGCGTCCGGTGCCGGTCATCATGCTGTCCTCGCTCACCGAAAAGGGGGCGTTGGCTACCTTCGAAGCGCTCAACCTGGGGGCGGTGGACTACGTGGCCAAGCCGGGCGGCACCATCTCGCTCGGGCTCGACGCGATCCGTGCGCCGCTGCTGGAAAAGGTGCGCGGCGCGGCGCGTGCCCGCGTACGGCGCAGCCTGCCTGCGCCGGCCAAGAGGCCTGCCGCATCGGTGCAGCCGCAAGCACCGGCCATCCAGGCGCCTGTGCGCAGCGCACCCGCCACCCGTCCGGGCGCCGCGGGTGCAAGCGCAGCCGGCATCGTGCTGTTCGGCGTCTCCACCGGCGGGCCGCGCACGCTCGAGCGCATCCTGCCGGAACTGCCCGCCGACTTTCCGTGGCCGGTGGTGGTGGCGCAGCACATGCCGGCCAATTTCACGGCGCCCTTCGCCGCCCGCATGGGCGGCCTGTGCCGGCTGCGCGTGGTCGAGGCGTCCCGGCCGATGCCGCTCGAAGCGGGGACAATCTACATCTGCAAGGGCGGCGCGGATGTCACCGTGGCGTCGCGCGCGGGCGTGCCTACCCTGCTGGCGAAGCCGGAAAACGACGCGTATCTGTGGCATCCCTCGGTCGAACTGCTCAGCCGCAGCGCGCTGGAGCACTATGCGGCGCACGACATCGTGGCGGTAATGCTGACCGGAATGGGCCACGACGGCGCCGATGCGTTCGCCGACATCGCCCGCCGCGGCGGGCGCACCATCGCCGAAAGCGAAGCATCGGCCGTCGTGTTCGGCATGCCCGCCGAGCTGATACGCCGCGGCGGCGCGCAGCAGGTGCTGGCCGCCGAACACATCGCCGCCAGGCTCGTGGAATGGCTGGGGACACGCCCGCAGCCGAAACAAGGAAACTGAGATGCCTTTCATCAGACACAACGCAGCCCCACACACCGCCGCACCCGCCGAAGCGGACTCCCTCGCGGTGCTGGCACGGCGCCTGGCCTCGCCGGACGCGGGAGTACGCCGCGGCGCCGCGGCCGCTCTCGGCACAGTTCCTGGCGCGGTCGGCCTGCTGCTGGCCGCGCTGGACGGCGAGCCGGAACAGGCGGTGCGCAGCGCCCTGGTCGACGCGCTCGGCCGCATCGCCAGCGGGGAATCGGTGGCGGCGCTGGCAGAGTGCCTGCGCAGCGAAGACACCTGGCTGCGCAATGCCGCGATCGACGTGCTGCGCGGCCTGCCGGAACAGGTAGCCGGCGCCATCGCACACCTGCTGGCGGACTGGGACCGCGACGTGCGCATCCTGGCGGTCGGCATCCTCGATACCCTGCGCCACGAGCGCCTGGAGGAATGGCTGCTGCAGCTGGTCGAGGCGGACGGCGACGTCAACGTTTGCGGCGCTGCCCTGGACGTGCTGGCCGAAGTGGCGAGCCAGGCCGCACATGGCCCGGTCACCCGCGTCATGGAGCGTTTTCAAGAGGAACCCTACATCGCGTTCGCCGGAAAGCTGGTGCTCGAGCGCCTGGAGGGCTGAGCAATGGACGCCCCCAGCATCAGCGCGGACGACTTCCAGCGCTTTCGCGAGTACTTCTACCGCAGGAGCGGCATCCAGTTCGAAGCGTCCAAGCGCTACTTCGTCGACAAGCGCCTGATCGACCGGATCCAGGCCACCGGCTGCAGCGGCTTTCGCGACTACTTCGCGATGCTGCGCTTCGAAGCTTCGGGCCGCGAGTGGCAGGCCCTGGTCAATGAAATGACGGTCAACGAGACCTATTTCATGCGCGAGGACTACCAGTTCGAGTGCCTGGTGCAGTCGATCCTGCCGGAGCTGGTCGCGCGCAAGCGCCCGGGCGAGCCGCTGCGCATCTGGGTCATGCCTTCGTCCTCGGGCGAGGAAGCCTATGGCATCGCCATGTTCCTGCTCGAGCGCTGGCCGCAGCTGAAGGACTGGGATGTCGAGATCGTGTCTTCGGATATCGATACCCGGATCCTCGCGCAGGCACAGGCCGGGCTGTATTCGCAGCGCGCGGTCCAGCAGTTGCCTGCCGCCTGGCTGCAGAAGTATTTCACGCGCGAGGAAGGCGGCTGGCGCATCTGCCCCACGCTGCGCGAGGCGGTCGCCTTCACCCGTGTCAACCTGAACGAACGCGCCGAGGTGGCGGCGTACCGCGATTACGACGTGGTGTTCTGCCGCAATCTCCTGATTTATTTCGACGACGTGTCGCGCCGCCAGGCCGCCGAGTCGTTTTTCGACGTACTGCGCCCGGGCGGCTTCATCTGCCTGGGCCATTCGGAATCGATGAGCCGTATTTCATCGCTGTTCAGGATACGCAAGTTTCCGAAAGCGATCGTGTACCAGAAGCCCATGGAGGGGCAATGAGCAAGGCCTGCAAGCACATCCTGATCGTGGACGATGCCGCCACCGTGCGCATGTTCCACCGTTCGATCCTCGAAGAAGCGGCTTATGCCGTGACCGAGGCCGTCAACGGGCTCGAGGCCCTGGAAAAGACGGCCTCGGCGCCCTTCGACCCGCCATTCGACCTCTACCTGGTGGACGTCAACATGCCGCAGATGGACGGCTACGGCTTCCTGCGGGCATTGCGCGCCGGCGAAGGGCCACAGGCGCCCGCCATCATGATCAGCACCGAGGCCGAGGACAGCGACCGCCGCCAGGCATTCGAAGCCGGCGCCAACCACTACCTCGCCAAACCGATCCGTCCGCAGCAACTGCTGCGGATCGTCAGGCTCCTGCTGGGAGAATCCGCATGAACGATTTGTCCAATCCCGTGCTGCAGCAATTCCTCCTCGAATCGCGCGACGCGCTCGAAGGGATTGCCGGCAGCCTGCTCGCCCTCGAACGCGCCCCGCATGACAGCGCGCGCATGGACGGCCTGTTCCGGGTCGTCCACACCCTGAAGGGAAACTGCGGGCTGTTCGACTTCCCCGACATGTTCCGTGTCATCCACGCGGCCGAGGACCTGATGACCGCCGTGCGTGACGGCCGCCTGGTCTATGACCGCGCGATGGCCGATGCCCTGCTCGACGCCATGGATTTCGTTGCCCTGCAGCTCGACGGAATCGAGGTCGACGGCGTCCCCGGCGCCGGCCATGGCCAGGCATCGGTACAGCTGGCCACGCGCCTGCGTGCCCGGTGCGAAGACGAGGCGGCACTCCCGGATTGCCCTTCCGGCGGCGTGCAGGGCGGCGCCGTGGCTGCCGGTTCCGACCCGCGCGCTGCCCGGATGGAAGCCGCATTGGCGCTGGCCCCGGCCGAGCTGCGCATGGGTTGGGCCGCGGCGGCCGCCAGCGGCCCGCTGCACTGGGTCGAGTACGCCCCGGAAGCCGAATGCTTCTACAAGGGAGAAGATCCGCTGTACCAGGCGATGCAGCTGCCGGGCGTGCTCTGGCAACGCGTGGTGCCGGCCGAAGCCTGGCCGGCCCTGCCCGAGCTCGACCCCTACCGCTGCAACCTGCTGTTCCACGCCGTCACGAGCGCATCCCGTGCCGCCATCGACGAGCATTTCCGCTACGTGCCGGAGCAGGTCTGGGTCGGAATACTGCCGGCACAGGCAGCGCCTGCGCCTGCAGCCGACTTGGAGCTGGTGGCCGAGGCCCTGGGCATCGTGCAGGCCCAGGGAGCGGCACTATCGAGCAGCAATGGCGCGCCGTGGGTGCCGGGCCGCCTGCTGGCTGCGGTTGCCACCATCCGCGCCTGCATGCAGGCGGTCGGGCGCGCCGCCGGGCTCGATGAGCTGGAGCGCTGCTCGTCCGAGGCGCTGGCATCCGGCTCGGCGGCGCCCGTGCTGGCCTGGATCGAACGTCATGCGCTCGCCGCCGCCGGGGAGGACGAGGTGTCCGGGAAGGCGGGGCTACACGAGGCGCCGGCTGCCGTGGCGCCTCCACGCCCCAATGCCGCTTCACAGGCCGGGGCATCCGACGCCGAACCGAATTTCGGCCGCCGCAGCGAAGACCAGGGCGCCAACCGCGTGCTCAAGGTCGAGCAGGCCAAGGTCGACCGCCTGATGAACCTGATCGGCGAGATGGTCGTCGCGCGCAACGGCCTGCCCTACCTGGCCGCGCGCGCGGAAGAACATTACGGCGTGCGCGAGATGTCGCGCGAGATCAAGGCCCAGCACGCGATCATCAACCGCATCGTCGAAGAAATGCAGGACGCGATCATGCAGGTGCGCATGACGCCGGTGTCATTCGTGTTCCAGCGTTTCCCGCGCCTGGTGCGCGACATCGCCCACCGCCTCGGCAAGGAAGTCGAGCTGGTGCTGCAGGGCGAGAGCACCGAGGCCGACAAGAACGTGATCGAAGCCCTGGCCGATCCGCTGGTGCACATCGTGCGCAATGCCCTCGACCATGGCCTGGAAGGGCCGGCCGCGCGTCTCGCCGCCGGCAAGCCGGCCTGCGGACGCCTCGTGATCGCCGCCTTCCAGGAGGCGGACCGGGTCGTCATCGAGGTGAGCGACGACGGACGCGGCATCGACCCGGCGGCGATCCGGCGCAAGGCCTATGCGAACGGCCTGATCGACGAAGCTGCGCTGGAGCGGCTGGACGACCAGCAGTCGGTCAACCTGGTGTTCCTGCCCGGTTTCTCGACCGCCGAACAGGTGTCCGACCTGTCCGGGCGCGGCGTCGGCATGGATGCGGTGCGCAGCGCGGTCGACCGGCTGGGCGGCAGCATTGCCCTGTCGAGCGTCCCTGGCCAGGGCACGCGCCTGCGCCTGTCGCTGCCGCTGTCGATGGCCGTCACGAGCGTGATGCTGGTCGAGTCTGGCGGCATGCAGGTCGGGATCCCGATGGACATGGTGGTCGAGACCGTGCGGATTCCCGCGCACGCGGTCCATGGGATCAAGCAGTACCGCACGGCGGTCCTGCGCGAGCGCATCGTTCCCCTGCGCTCGCTCAACGAATTGCTCGCCCTCGACCGCCCGCAAGTGCACAACGAGCAGGACGAGATGGCGACCCTGGTGTTGCGCCTCCACGGGCAGTACGTGGGCCTGGTGATCGACGACTTCCGCGAAGTGGTGGAAGTGATCCTCAAGCCCATGGGCGGCATCCTCGGCAGCCTGTCCGCCTACGCCGGCTCGGCGCTGCTGGGCGACGGCTCGGTACTCATGGTCATCAACCCGAAGGAGCTCCTGTCATGACATTCAGCTGGAAAGACGATGTGCTGGCCTGCGACGGCGCCCTAGCCGTCGACGATGCCGAAGCGCTGCTGCAGGAACTGGCGCAGCGCGCCGGCTCCGCCGCCAGTTGCGCCGACCTGTCGGGATGCGGCCACGTGCACGCCGCCTGCCTGCAGGTGCTGATGGCAGCGGGCGTGCGCATCGTGGCGTGGCCGCCGGATGCCGCACTCGGCGCCTGGCTGCGCGCCGCCCTGCCGGCGCCGGCCTGCGCCCCCGAACGATATCCAAACAAGCAAGCAAAGGAAACAACATGAGCAAGACCATCCTCGTTGTCGACGATTCCGGCACCATGGTGCTGAGCCTGAAGAACACCCTCGAGATCGCCGGCTTCTCCGTGCTCACGGCCAGCGACGGCCTCAAGGGCCTGGAGCGCCTGCAGGGCGGCCCCAAGCCCGACCTGATCGTCACCGACATCAACATGCCCAACATGAACGGCATCGAGTTCATCGGCAAGGTCCGCTCGACGCCGGGCTACCGCTTCACGCCCATCCTGGTCCTTACCACCGAGAGCCAGCAGGCGCGCCGCGACGAAGCCAAGAAGCTCGGCGCTACCGGCTGGATGGTCAAGCCGGTCGGCGGCGCCGACCTGCTCAAGATCGTCAAGCAAGTCCTGCCGGGAGCCTGACATGCGCGCAAGGGATGGCCTGGTGGCTCTGGTCGGACGCGTGCTGCAGGCACGCGGCAACGACGCCGCCCCGGCAGCAAACGACACGGGCTACGGCGCGGCCATCGCGGCAAGCTGCAGTCTGGATCGCGAAATCAGCAGCAGGCTCGATGAGGCGGTACGCCGCACCGAGTCCTCGGCGCTCGCTATCATGGGCGAGGTACGGGGCTTGTGCGACCGTTCCGCCGAGCTGGCCGGACGACTGCAGGCCGCGACCGTTGACGCCGACCGCTTCGAGCGCGATACCGCGGACCGGGTGGCGGCCCTGCAGCAGACCGCGCACTTCCTGCAGCGCCTGCCGGAACGGCTGCGGCGCGACCTTGCCTGCATTTCCGACATCGCCGCGGAAATCAAGAGCCTGTCGGGGCTGGCGGAAAGCGTGCAGGCGATCAGCATGCAGTCGCACTTGCTGTCGATCAACGCCGCCATCGAGGCCAGCCGTGCGGGCACCGCCGGCACGGCATTCAAGGTCGTCGCCGGTGAAGTCCGTGCGCTGGCGGCCGACTCCAATGCCGCCGCCGCCCGCATCGGCGGCAGCCTGCAGCGCATCCGCAGCATGCTCAGGGAAGGCCTCGAGCAGAATGCGGCCGACTCCTCCGACGACCTGGCGCAGATCACCCTGGCGTCCGAGACCGTCGCGGCGCTGCAGTCGAGTTTCGACCAGGTCAGCGGCAACTACCATGCGCGGCTGGCCGAGATGCTTGCACACGGCGAAGCGCTGGCGCATGCCAGTGCCGACGTCCTCGGTCAGTTGCAATACCAGGACGTGGTGCGCCAGTGCGTCGAGCGCTTGCAGCAGGCACTTGCGCAACGCAACGCGGCCCTGAGCGAGGAATGTTCGGGGAATGCGGCGGGCCGGCCGGACGTCGCCGCACAGCGGATCGCCGACATTACCGCGAACTACCTGTCCACCGAGCAACTGCACGGCGACAGTGCCGCCGGTTCGAGCAGCATGCCCTTGATCGAGCTGTTCTAGCACCGATGAAGGCGGCCCACGCATCGTACGATGCGCGTACAGCCCGCTGCCATGCGTCAGCGGTCCTTTTGTTCCACACGCTTCCTTTTCGCCACCGAAATGACCGCCACCTTGCCAGTCCTGGGTCCGATCCAGCGTCACGGCCGCGCTCGCCGGCAAGGAAAACGAATGGTCGGCCGAATACCGGCTCCAGCGCGAGGATGGCAGTTATGCCGATGTACTGAGCCGCGCCTTCATCCTCCGCGATGCGGCTGGTGCCCTCGTCCGGATGGTGGGTGGTCTCTCGGACCTCACCGAACGCAAGCAGTCGAAACTGCATCTCGAGCGGCTCGACCCGCCGCTAGTCGATGTGTTTGTCGCCAACGGCTACCGGACAGCCAAGTCCCAGAATCCGCCGGAAGCCGAGTTCATCGCAGCCGAAATCGAAGCGATCATCCGCGACCCGGCGATGCGCCATCGCACGCTCGGCGTCGTATCCCTGCTCGGACCGGAACAGGCCCTGTCGATCGACAAGCTGGTACGTTCCCGCGTCGAGGCGGCGGAGCTTGCGCGCCGCAACTTCGCCTGTGGCGACGCCCGCATCTTCCAGGGCAGCGAGCGCGATATCGTCTTCCTGCGCATGGTGGCGGACAGCCGCAACCACCATGCGCTGTCGGGCCTGCAGTATGACCAGCGCTTCAACGTGGCCGCATCCCGCGCGCGCGACCGCATGTATCTGGTGCGCTCGGTGCGGCTGGAAGAACTGTCCACGCTCGACCTGCGGCGCACATTAGTGGAACACTTTGCCAAGCCTGTCGAGAGCAACGACGAAGCGGGCAGCCTGATCGCCCTGTGCGAGTCCGGTTTCGAGCGCGACGTTTACACCGAGCTGTTCAACCGTGGCTACCGCGTCATCCTGCAGGTGCCGGCGGCAGGTTACCGCATCGACATGGTGGTCGAGGGCGCGGACGACCGCCGTCTTGCGATCGAGCTCGATGGCGACGAGTTCCACGGGCCGGACCGGTGGGCAGCCGACATGGGCCGCCAGCGCGTGCTGGAACGGGCCGGATGGACATTCTGGCGCTGCTTCGCCTCCACCTGGTCGCTGCAGCGCGAAACGGTGCTGGCCGAGCTGCTCCCCCAACTGAGCAACATGGGGATCGAGCCGCTCGGGGCGCTGGAGCGCATCCCGTCGCTGGTCGAGTACCGTGAGTGGGGACGGGAAGCGCTGGCAGGACGCGACGACGCTGTGGGAGGCATGCTCGACGAGGCCGTCGCCGGCGACGCCGACGACACGCGTGCGCCTGCCGTGTAGTGACTGGGTGAAGCCGCCGGTCTGCATCAGCCGGTGCGCGCGGCCGAATGGCCGGCTTTCTCCGCCTCTCCCGGCACCAGGTGCCTCACGAGCAGCTGGTCGATCCGGTAGTGATCGACATCGAGCACCTCGAACTTGACGCCCTGGTACTCCACGCTGTCGGTACGCTTGGGGACCTTGCGCAGCATGTACATCATGAAGCCGGCCGCGGTCTCGTAGTTCTCTTCGTCCGGCAGGCTCTCGAGCCCGATGGTGCGCTTCACGTCGCCGACCGGCGTACTGCCGTCGATCAGCCACGAGCCGTCCTCGCGCTGCATGATCTGCTCGTCCTCGTCGAGGGGACTGCCCCAGCTCCCCATGACGGTCAACATGATGTCGCTCAGGGTGATCACACCCATGACCAGGGCGTACTCGTTGATCACGACGGCAAAGGTTTCCTTGGTGGCGCGGAACTTGTCGAGCAGTTCCGACAGCGTGAGCGTGTCCGGGATGATCAGGACGGTACGGATGCTCGATTCGTTCAACTGCAGCAGCGATTGCTTGTTCAGCAGCCGCACGAGGATGTCGCGCGTATCCACGTAGCCGATCACCCGGTCGATCGTGCCGTCACAGACAGGGAATTTCGAATGCGTGGCAATCTTCTGGCGGATGCTTTCCTCGGTCTCGTTCAAGGTGAAATACACCACGCTGTCGCGATTGGTCATGGCCGATGCGACCGAGCGCGACTCCAGCTCGAACACGTTCTCGATGAAGTGCTGTTCCTGCTTCTGCAGCACGCCGGCCTGGGCGCCTGCCTCCACGGCGGCGGAAATCTCGTCGAAGGTAATGTTGTCTTCGCGCGTCGTGTCGACCTTGAAAATACGGAAGATCAGGTTCGCGATCAGGTTGAGGGCCCACGACAGCGGCTTGCAAACGCGGATGAAGACCAGCACCGGCTTGATCACGGCGACCGCGATGCGCTCGGGTGCGATCATCGCCACGCGCTTGGGCATGAGGTCCGAAAACAGGATGAACAGGAAGGTAACGAACAGGAAGGACAGGACGAAGCCGATGTTCTCGAGCGCGGGCCCATCGTAGACCGTCGAGATCCATGCGATGAAAAATGGCCGCAGCGCGCCCTCGCCCAGGATGCCGCCCAGGATCGCGATCGCGTTCAGGCCGATCTGGGACGCGGCGAAAAACTCCGCCGAATGCTCCTGGAGCGCCATGACCCTCAATGCCCGTTCGTCACCGGCTTCCGCCAGCAGCTTGAGCTTGATCTTGCGTGCCCCGGCGAATGCGATCTCCGTCAGGGACAGGAAACCTGCGGCCAGCACCAGAAGCATCATCAATACGATATGTTGAAACAAGCTCACGGTACACCTGAATTGATCACGGGCGACATGCCGCCCTGGTTAGTATAAGTTTAGCAATTGTTTGCAGCAACGAGGCGCGCCTGCGCCGCTAGCGCCGCAACTCCGACATGATGTTCTCGGCCATGAAGTCGCAGGGCGGGCGCCGCGATTTGCTGCTGCGCGCGAGGATGACCTCCAGCGCATCGGGCTCCGGCAGGCCCTGGGCCTGCCCGAGCTGGCTCAGGTGCGCCGGCACCGCGCAGCGTGCCAGCGGCGCGATCGCCAGGCCCGCTTCGACCATGCTGAGCAGTCCCATCAGGCTCGGGCTTTCGTAAGAAGTCCGGTACGGGATCCTCGCCCGCTCCAGGCTGCGGATCGCGTTCTCCCTCGCCACGCTGCCGGGCAGGAAAACGGCGATCGGCAGCGGCCGCTCGCGCCAGATCTCGTGCACGCTCGGCGAGGCGGCCCAGACCATCGGTTCGAAGCGCACGAACTCTCCCGACAAGCCCTTGACGCGCGTCGCACACACCAGGTCGACCGAGCCGTCCTTCACCATGGGCGCGAGCGCCACGCTCGGCAGCCCGACCACCTGGATCTCGACCTTCGGATAGGTGGCGGAAAACTTCTTCAGGATCGGCGGCAGCAGCGAAGACGCGTAGTCGTCGGGCACGCCGAGGACGACCCTCCCGGTGACGTCGGGCCGGACCACCGCGGCCCAGGCCTCGTCGCGCAGGGCCAGCATGCGCCGCGCGTAGGTAAGCAGGACCTCGCCGTCCTGCGTCGGCGTGACGCTGCGCGACCTGCGCACGAACAGCGGCTTGCCGAGCGCGGTCTCGAGCGTCTTGATCTGCATGCTCACCGCCGATTGCGAGCGGTGGACGACTTCCGCCGCGCGGCTGATGTTGCCGGTATCGGCCACCGCCACGATCATGGCCAGGACATCCAGGTCGAGTGCTTTCACGGGACTCCGCTCAGGTATCAGAAAACCAGATAGATACCTTCAATATTATGCGATTTTCTTAATGCGCGCCATGGTGCATAGTGCTGGAAAGGAGGCCAGACATGAACGCACCCACCGATCCACGCATCTTCGCAGTCCCCGAGCTTTGCTTCGCCACCGTCCCTTCCGGCGTACGTATTCCTTACGTGGCATCCGGGACCGGCGAAGCGCTGCTGTTCGTGCACGGCTCGCTGTGCGACTACCGCTACTGGAACAGCCAGACGGACGCCTTGTCGCAGCACTTTTCCTGCTTCTCGGTCAGCCTCAGCCACTACTGGCCGGTCGACGAGGCCGTCGCACAAAGTGCCTTCAGCTGGCGGCAGCACGTCGCGGAACTGGCCGAGTTCATCCGGGCGATGCACCTCGGCCCGGTACACCTGGTCGGCCACTCGCGCGGCGCCTCCGTCGCGTTCAACCTGGCGCGCGGCTATCCCGAACTGGTGAAAACCTTGAGCCTGGCGGACCCCGCCGGTCCGCTGCAGACCGGCGCAGCGGCGGCGGCGCCGCTGCCTTCATCTTCCGAAGCCGTTCGCGAGCGTGTTGCCGACCTGATCGGGCAAGGTGAGCTCGACGCGGGCCTGGAGCTGTTCGTCGACTCGGTGAGCATGCCCGGCATCTGGCGCAAGAGCCCGGCCTCGTTCCGTACGATGGCGCTGGCCAATGCCGCAACGCTGCCGAAGCAGTTCCGCGATCCCCTGCCCGCCTACACCCGCGCGAGCGCGGCCGAGGTGCGCTGCAGGACCCTGCTCGTCGCAGGAGAACGCAGCCCGCGCATGTACCGCGATAACGTCGAACACCTGGCAGGCTGGATGGGACACGTGGACAAGCGCACCATGGCGGGGGCGTCGCACGGAATGAACGTCACGCATGCGGCGGCGTTCAACCGCCTGCTCCGCGCCTTTCTGGGAGACCAGGCTGCATGAGCCTGGCGGATTCAACAGGCTGTCGGTTTCATGCGTTCGACTTCCAGGCCGAACAGGGGACGCAGGCGCGTGCCGAATACGTTGCCGGCAACCGCTGCGACAAGCCAGAGCCAGCCGTGCACGCTACCGGAGAGGATGCCGCTGAAGTAGGCACCGATGTTGCATCCGTAGGCAAGGCGGGCGCCATAGCCGAGCAGCAGTCCGCCGACCACTGCCGCAACAAGTGAACGCAGCGGCAGGCGCCATACGGGTGCGTAGCGCCCGGCGAGCGCCGCGGCGAGCATGGCGCCGAACACGAGCCCGATATCCATCACCGAGGTCACGTCGCGCGAGATAGGCGCAGCCAGGGCGGCGGCATTGGCCTTGGTGGTCCAGTAGGGCCAGCTCGCAATGTCGACGCCATGCAGCGATGCCGTCTTGGCGCCCCATAGCGCGAAGGCCGAGGTCACGCCCCACGGCCGTCCTGCCAGCGCCAAGGTCGCAAAGTTCAGCACGACCAAGGCGATGGCACCAGCCACCAGTGGCCAGGGACCGTGCAGCCAGCGCGGCCCCTCCACCGGCTGCAACTGCGGGGCGACCAAGCGCCCATGGCGGCGCTTTTCGACTGCCACGGTCATCGCGGCAATCAGCGCGAACACGGCCAGGTTCAGGGCGAGCGCGGGCGCGAGCCCCAAGGCATTCACCAGCGACAGCGGCTTCAGCTGCGGCTGGGCGGTCCAGACCGCGTATGCGCCGTGGCGATCACCGCGCCGGCGTAACCCGCTATTCTCGCGCGTTTTGGCGGTTCCTGCAGTGCTTGGCGGCGGACGGTCCTGGAATGGCCCCAGGTCCGGCGCCATCGGCCAGGACCCATGCCGCCCAAGAAGCAAACGGGCCCGAAGGGCCCGTTTTTGAAGAAGTCTTGAGGCGAGGACAGGAATCGAACCTGTCTCGACGGCTTTGCAGGCCGCTGCATAACCTCTTTGCTACCTCGCCAGAACCAATCTTATGCCAATGGCGCCATTCGGTTATGCGCTGCCGCAAGGCTGTGCACACTTGTCATGACAGGAACTGACACCGTACTGGGTTGGCAGCAAGCCGGGCCGGAAAAGCAGACGGGCCCCATCAGGGCCCGTGCTTGAAAAGATCTGGAGGCGAGGACGGGAGTCGAACCCGTCTAGACGGCTTTGCAGGCCGCTGCATAACCGCTTTGCTACCTCGCCAGAGGTAATCTTAGGAGGGCTGACCCGGCGGGTTATGTGCCGTATCAACCGAGAAGAACTTTCTTCTCTGAATTTGGAGCGGGAGAAGAGTCTCGAACTCTCGACCTCAACCTTGGCAAGGTTGCGCTCTACCAACTGAGCTACTCCCGCTTAGGAGTGAAACACACGCAGACGCGTGCCGTAAAACCTTTGGAGCGGGAGAAGAGTCTCGAACTCTCGACCTCAACCTTGGCAAGGTTGCGCTCTACCAACTGAGCTACTCCCGCATTGGAGTCTTACTTACGCCTGTCGCACCCAGCCGTCCGAAGATAACTGGAGCGGGAGAAGAGTCTCGAACTCTCGACCTCAACCTTGGCAAGGTTGCGCTCTACCAACTGAGCTACTCCCGCGTACAGAACAACGATTATCGCAGAACTTTGACATTTTCTCAAGTTTTCTCAATCGTACAACTGATCGTGTCACTTGAAAAACTGGAGCGGGAGAAGAGTCTCGAACTCTCGACCTCAACCTTGGCAAGGTTGCGCTCTACCAACTGAGCTACTCCCGCTTTGTCTTTCATTCTGCTGCGTTGTTGTCGCAACAGGCAGGCATTATAGAGATTCTATTCCGTACGTCAAGGATGACACTGAACATTTCTTGCAAGCGAATCAAAGTGTCCCTGCCTTTTCCTTGATAAGCGGCCAGGCACGGCGCAGATAGTAGAACATCGACCAGACCGTCAGCACGCCGGCGACCCACAGGAAGTACTCGCCCCAGTAGTGGGTGTCGATCCCGAGCAGTACGTCATGGAACAGCAGCATCGGGATGGCCGTCATCTGGGCAGCGGTCTTGATCTTGCCGAGCGAGCTCACGGCCACCGACTTGGTCGCGCCGATCTGGGCCATCCACTCACGCAGCGCGGAGATGGTGATCTCGCGGCCGATGATGATGAAGGCGATGATGGCGTTCACGCGGCCCAGCTGCACCAGCACCAGCAGCGCGCCGGCCACCATCAGCTTGTCGGCGACCGGGTCGAGGAAGGCGCCGAAGGCCGAGGTCTGGTTCCAGCGCCGCGCCAGGAAACCGTCGAACCAGTCGGTGACGGCGGCGATGATGAAGACCAGGGTCGCGGCCAGGTTGCGGTCGGCCAGCGGCAACCAATGGGTCGGGAGATAGAAGACGCCTACAACCAGGGGAATCAGCGCTACACGTAACCAAGTCAGGAGAATCGGGATGTTGAAAGGCATAGGGAAAGCACTGGTTACGGGATTGAAAAGTTTGGGCGACAGTCTACATGGGTATTGCAATTTGGACTAGGTGACTCGTCTGTATGCGGGCGATCGTGGCGCCAAAGAAAACGGGCTGCCAAGGCAGCCCGTTCGAGGAAGTGTGTGTAACGCTCAGCGCTTGCGACGACGAGCGATGCCCGCGGCGGCCAGACCGAGCCCCGCGAGGGCGAGGGTGCCGGGTTCCGGTACGTCGTTGCTTCCGCCTTCAGTTGTGTCAACGTTGATCAACGTGATCCGTGCGGTTGCGGTGAGCAGCTCGCGCTGATCGAAAACGAGGTCGTTCAGCGATATCTGGTAAGACCCTGTGGTGCCGAAGTTGAACGTGAGCGGCGTCCATGTCAGTCGCAAGTCGACGGCGTCATCGTTGATTGCGCCGAGAGTCGGCGTGGCTGTCGCAGTGATCGTGCGGTCAACGCCGCCGGGCGCGGCAAAGGTGAAGTTTGCGAAAACTTTGAGAAGGTCGGTTTCATTTTCATCGATACCGGCGTTCGCCTCGATCAGTTCGGCGGTACCGAACACGAACTCATAGTATTGTCCAGCCGTGTTCAACTCGAAATTCTTCGTAGTAAAGCCGTTATTCAAGAATTGCATGCCAAGATAGCCATCGTTATTGGCGTTTGAATTCGCGTACCCACCTTCGTGCGAGAAGCTGACTGAGGTGATGGAGAATGGCGTTGCCATGGCGGCAGTTGAAACCATGGCTGCTGCGGCGAGCACGGTAGTCGTGACACATTTGCGAAGTGAAATTTTCATACAGGACCCCTAGCTGGTTATGGTGGATGGTGCGTCTCACCTAATGCATAAAACGTGCCAAGAGCCAGGATTCCTGTCAATACAAAGACTTACAAAGCTTCAACTATCCGATCTGGAGTTGTAATGTAAAGTTTACCGACAGTTACGTGAAGCGCATGCCGCATTCTCACACGCCAACACTGTGTCAATGCAGCTGCCGATAAATCTCTTCAGCGAGGGTACTCGAGATACCCTCTACCGACATCAGGTCTTCGATACTGGCGTCGATCACCCCGCGCAGCCCGCCGAAGCGCGCCAGCAGGCGCTGGCGGCGCTTGGCGCCGATGCCTTCGATCTCTTCGAGGCGCGAGGCCTGGCGGGCCTTGGCGCGCTTGGCGCGCATGCCGGTAATCGCGAATCGGTGTGCCTCGTCGCGGATCATGGCCACCAGCATCAGTGCCGCCGATTCCTTGCCCAGCTCCTGGGGGGCGCGGCCGTCGGCGAAGATCAGGGTCTCCAGGCCGACGCGGCGCCCCTCGCCCTTGGCCACGCCGACGATCATCGCAATGTCCAGGCCCAGTTCCTCGAATACCTGGCGCGCCATCTCGACCTGGCCCTTGCCGCCGTCGACCAGCACGATGTCCGGCATGATGCCGTCGCCGTTGGCCACCTTTTCGTAACGGCGCTGCAGGACCTGGCGCATCGCGGCGTAGTCGTCGCCGGGCGTGATGCCGTTGATGTTGAAGCGGCGGTACTCGCCGTTCTGCATCGCGTGGTGGTGGAACACGACGCAGGAAGCCTGGGTCGCCTCGCCGGCCGTATGGCTGATGTCGAAGCATTCGATGCGCAGCTCGTCGAGCGTCTCGGCATCCAGCCCGAGCACGTCGGCCAGCGCGCGCGTGCGCGCCTGCTGCGAACCCTGCTCGGACAGCAGGCGCGCCAGCGAAATCTCGGCGTTCTTGCAGGCCAGCTCCAGCCACTGGCGGCGCTGTCCCTGCGGCTGGTAGATCAGGTTGATGCGGTGGCCGCACTGCTCGCTCAAGGCCATCATCAGTTCCGGCTGGTCGAACTCGATGTTCAGGATCAGGGTGCCCGGGATGAACTGGCCCGCATAGTGCTGGGCCAGGAAGGCGCACAGCACCTCGACCTCGATCGGGCACTCACCCAGCGATTCGCCGACGTGGGTCGGGAAGTAGGCGCGGTCGCCCAGGTGGCGCCCGCCGCGCACCATCGCCAGGTTGACGCAGGCCCGGCCGCCCTGCACCACCACGGCGATTACGTCGACGTCGGCGTCGCCGGTGGTCTCCATGCTCTGCGCGTGCAGCACTTTCGACAGGGCCTGGATCTGGTTGCGCACGCTGGCGGCCTGCTCGAACTTGAGCTCCATCGCATAGGCCTGCATCTTCTGCTCGAGGTCTTCCAGCACCTCGCTCTGGCGCCCGCGCAGGAAGCGCGCAGCATTGTCGACGTCGCGCTTGTAGTCGTCCGGCGTGATCAGGTCGACGCAGGGCGCGCTGCAGCGGCCGATCTGGTGCAGCAGGCAGGGACGCGTGCGGTTGCTGTACACGCTGTCCTCGCAGGTACGCAGCAGGAAGACCCGCTGCAGCAACTGGATCGATTCCTTGGCCGCCCAGGCGGAAGGAAAAGGACCGAAGTACTGGTTCTTCTTGTCGAGCGCGCCGCGGTAGTAGCCCAGGCGCGGCGCCTCGCCGCTGGAAATCTTGATGTAGGGGTAGCTTTTATCGTCGCGGAACAGGATGTTGTAGCGCGGCTTGAGCGACTTGATCAGGTTGTTTTCCAGGATCAGCGCTTCGGCCTCGCTGTTGGTCACGGTCGTTTCCAGCCTGGCGATCTGCGAGACCATCATCGCGATGCGCGGGCTCGACAGGGTCTTCTGGAAGTAGCTCGACACGCGGTTCTTGAGGTTGCGCGCCTTGCCGACGTAGAGCACGTTGCCGTTGGCGTCGAAGTAGCGGTACACGCCCGGCAGCCCGGGCAGCTTGGCGACCGTGGCCTGCACCTGCTCGCGCGCCTCGCCGTCCGGCTTGACCGGCTCGCGCGCATCGCCCTGCAGGGTGGCTTTCAGTTCTTCCTTCATGGCCTGCCAGCCGTCCGGGCGAGGACGCGGCGCCGGCGCCTCGGCCTTTGCCTTCGGTTTGGCCATGCGGGTGCGCGCGGGCTTTTCGGCGACGGGGGCTGGCGCCGGCATGGCCGCGCCCGCTGCCGCCACGTAGGCGGCAGGCGCTTCCGCCACTTCGGGGGTTTGCTTGTCTTCGGGTTTTGCTTCGGACATCACTCTGCCATGGTGTCGCCCGGCGCCTGGGTGACGATCACGAAGGCGACCCCGTAGTCGGCCTCGTCGCTGATCGTCACCTGGGCGCTGAGCCGGTGTTCTTGCATGAATTGTTGGAGGGCGCCGCTGCACACGATGGTCGGCTTGCCGCTCGGGGCGTTCAGCAGCTGCATCGAGCGCCAGGTCATGGGCATGCGCATGCCCAGCCCGATCGCCTTCGAGAACGCTTCCTTGGCCGAAAACCGGGTGGCCAGGAAGCGCAGCCCGCGCACCGCACTCCTGGCGCTGCGCGCATGGTATTTTTCCAGCTCCTGGGGACCGAGGATCTTCTCGGCAAAGCGCGGGCCGCTGCGTGCGAGCGCGGCCTCGACACGGGAAATCTGGACAATGTCGGTACCGATGCCGTAGATCATGCCTGCTCCCCGCGTTTCAAGTGTCTAGTTCCGGTACGACGTGCCCAGGGAGGTCCCAAGTCGGGCCGCCACCATGATGGCCTTCATCTCGCGCACCGCGTTCTCCCAGCCCGCGAAGAGCGCGTGGGCGACGATCGCATGGCCGATGTTCAGCTCGTGGATGTCGGCGATCGCCGCGATCGGCTGAACATTGGTGTAGTGCAGGCCGTGGCCCGCATTCACGCGCAGGCCGCGCGTCGCGCCCGCATGCACGCCGGCCTGGATGCGCTCGATCTCGCGCAGGGCTTCGTCGCCCTCGGCCTCGGCATAGCGGCCAGTATGCAGTTCGATCACGGTGGCGCCCACGGCGGCTGCCGCTTCGATCTGGCGCTCGTCCGCGTCGATGAACAGCGACACGCGGATGCCCTCTTCCTTCAGTTGCTTCACTGCCGCTTCCACTTCATTATAGTAGCGGATCACGTCGAGGCCGCCCTCGGTGGTGACTTCCTCGCGCCGCTCCGGCACCAGGCATACGTCCTGCGGCTTGACCTGGCAGGCGAAGTCGATCATCTCGCGCGTGACGGCCGCTTCCAGGTTCATGCGGGTCGCGAGCTGCGGGCGCAGCGCGATCACGTCCGCATCCTTGATGTGGCGGCGGTCTTCGCGCAGGTGCAGCGTGATCAGGTCGGCGCCGGCCTGCTCGGCCAGCAGGGCCGCGCGGATCGGGTCCGGATACGTGGTGCCGCGGGCATTGCGCACGGTGGCAACGTGGTCGATGTTGACGCCCAGGTCGATGACGGAGCCAAGGGGTTGCAGGAAGCTCATGTGTGTACTCGTTTCTTATAACTGCATCAGGTCGATCAAAATCTGGCGCGTATTCAGCGGCGCGCCGCCCAGGTGGTGCGCCAGCAGGAAGCGCATCAGCTGCTTGCTCTGCGCCTGCGTGACCGGGTCGCCGTAGTCCTCGCGCTCCATGTCGAGCAGGGTCTTGCCGCTCACCACCGGCCAGCCGTCGGCGGGCACGGCTTCGCGCGCACCCTTTTCCGGGTCGACCACGTAGTCGCGCGCCGGGTCCACCGGGCCGCGTGTCGTGGTCGAGCGCCCGAGGTCTGCCGCGACCCCTGTTTCCTTAAGTAAGGCCCGTTCGAACTTTCGCAAGACGATGGGCGGCGGCTCGCCGTGGGCGAGCTGGTTGAGGGTGGAGACGTAGTGGTCGAAGAGAAGCGGATGCTTGTCGTCGCGCGCCAGCAGTTTCACCAGCAGCTCGTTGAGGTAGAAACCGCACAGCAGCGCGGTCTTCTCCAGCGGCAGCATGCCGCCGACCCATTCGGCATCGATCAGGGTGCGCAGTTCGGATCTTCCGCTGAAGGACACCGACAGCGGCTGGAAGGTCTGCAGCACGCCGCGCAGCTTCGACAGCGGCCGCTTGGCGCCCTTCGCGACCACGCCCACGCGGCCGAAGTCGCGCGTGAACATGTCCACGATCAGGCTGGTTTCCTTGTAGGGATAGCTGTGCAGGACGAAGCCGGGCTGGCCGGTGACGCGGGTGTCGCGTACGGGCGGCCGGCTGCGCTTGGCCGCTACCGGAACGGCCGGTTCCGGTGTTTCGATGAGGTCGTCTGTATTTTCTTGGTCGGGCATGCGTGGGGGACGGCCTCCGAAGGTTTATTCGTAACCGTAGGCGCGCAGGCCGGCTTCGTTGTCGGCCCAGCCGGATTTCACCTTGACCCAGATCTCCAGGTACACGGGGCCGCCGAACAGCTTTTCCATGTCCAGGCGCGACTGCGTCGAGATCTCTTTCAAGCGTGCCCCCTTGTTGCCGATGATCATGGACTTGTGCGTGTCGCGTTCGACCAGGATGGCGCAGAAGATGCGGCGCAGCTTGCCTTCCTGCTGGAACTGCTCGACCAGCACGGTGCTGGTGTAAGGCAGTTCGTCGCCCAGCAGCCGGAACACCTTTTCGCGCACGATTTCGGCGGCCAGGAACTTCTCGCTGCGGTCGGTGATGTCGTCCGGGCCGAAAATCGGCGGGTTCTGCGGCAGGTGGCGCTTGATCTCTTCTTCCAGGGCATCCACCTGGAAGCGCATCTTGGCCGAGACCGGCACGATGGCGGTGAAGTCGCGCAGCGCGGCGACCTTCTGGGCGAAGGGCATCAGGACCGCCTTGTCCTTCATGCGGTCGGATTTATTGATGACCAGCACCACCGGGACGTTCTTCGGCAACAGGTCGAGCACCTGCTGGTCGGCCGGGCCGAAGGTGCCGGCTTCGACCAGGAACAGGATCACGTCCGAGGACGTCAGCGTGTTCGAGACGGTCTTGTTCAGCGTCTTGTTGAGCGCGTTCGCATGGCGGGTCTGGAAGCCCGGGGTGTCGACGTAGATGAACTGGGCGTCGTCGCGGGTCTGGATGCCGGTGATGCGGTGACGCGTCGTCTGTGCCTTGCGCGAGGTGATCGACACCTTGGCGCCGATCAGGACGTTCATCAGGGTCGACTTGCCGACGTTCGGGCGGCCGACGATGGCGATGTAGCCGCAGCGGGAGTTTTCTGGGGTGCCGGTGTCGCCGGTATCGATGCTGTCGTTGTTCATGGTGGTGCTCATGCGGATTTGCTACCTGTTGGTTCTGCTTGCGAAGCCCCTTCGGACTGGACCGTGCCGATGCCCGCCAGCTTCAGCTGGGCGGCGCGCGGCTTGGACTTGCGGGCTGCCGGCGCCTTGGCCAGCACCCCCTGGGCCGCTTCCAGCGCCAGGCGGGCAGCAGCCTGTTCGCCGGCGCGGCGGCTGCCGCCACGTCCGAAGACCTGCACGTTCAGCTTCGGCACCAGGCACTCGACCTCGAATTCCTGGCTGTGGGCGGCGCCGTGCGTGGCCACCACGTTATAGGTCGGCAGCGAGATTTTCTTGCTCTGCAGGAATTCCTGCAGCAGGGTCTTGGCGTCCTTGCCCAGTGTACGCGGATCGACCGTATCGAGCAGCGGGATATAGAAGGCGCGAATCACGTCGCGCGCGGCATCGAAACCGGTGTCGAGGAAGATCGCTCCAAGCAAGGCCTCGAGGGTGTCGGCCAAGATCGAAGGGCGGCGGAAACCGCCCGACTTCAACTCGCCCTCCCCCAGGCGCAGGAACTGCGACAGCTCGAGCTTCTGGGCGATCTCGAACAGCGATTGCTGCTTGACCAGATTGGCACGCAGGCGCGACAGGTCGCCTTCGTCGAGGCCGGTGAAACGCTCGTACAGGATCGAGGCCACGACGCAGTTCAGGATCGAGTCGCCCAGGAATTCCAGGCGTTCGTTATGCAGCGCGCTATGGCTACGGTGGGTCAGGGCTTGCTGGAGCAGGCCGGTGTCCCGGAACGTGTAACCCAAGCGTGTTTGCAATAACTGTAGATTCATTGTGCTGTCGTCGTTTCGCCGGCCTGGAGCCAGTACCGGCGTCTGTTGCCTGTTACTGGGACGCGGTCGCGTCCGCTTCTGCGGAAGCCGTGGCTTCCTTTGCCGCGTTGACACCGCTCGGGTCGGTGGTGCCCGCGTAGTCGATCACGAGGCTGACATTGCCGACCAGCGGCACCCGCTTCTCGTAGGCGAAGCTGACCTGGGTCTCGCCGTCCTCGCGGGTGATGGTCAGGTCGCGTCCCTTGATGGCGGTGACGTTGTTCATGCCGGCGTTCTTATCGAAGGCTACCTGTATTTCGCGGGGCGTGCCGCCAGCTTCCTTGGCGCGTTGCATCGCGTCCTTGGCGGCGCTGTACTCGAAATAGGTCGGCAGCAGCTTGAGCGCAAGGACCGCGACCACGCCCAGTGCGGCCAGCACGAGGATCAAGCCGGTCAGTGAAATGCCGCGCTGCCTGGATTGGAAAGCTTGTTGACGCATCGTGGATCTCCCGGATTACTGGATGCCGCCGATCCGTTTCGGATCGCCGAAGTTCATCCAGACGACGATCGCCTTGCCAACAATGTTCTTGTCCGGAACGAAGCCCCAATAGCGGCTGTCGGCACTGTTGTCGCGGTTATCGCCCATCATGAAATAGTTGCCCGGAGGTACGATACAGGTAAACTTGTCGTACGAATAGTCGCAGGCCTCACGGTTCGGGAAATTCTCCACGGCGCCGAGATCGAGCGTGCGCTTGCCGTCGGTGTTCAGGATGCGGTGCGACAGGCTGGTGAGGTGCTCGGTGAACTGCTTGTGGTAGACCGGATGCTGGTCGTCCAGGTAGTCGTCCATCGGGGTGTATTGCACCGGCTTGCCGTTCACGGTCAGGCGCTTGTTCTCGTAGGTGATGGTATCGCCCGGCACGCCGATGACGCGCTTGATGTAGTCCTGACCCATGTCCTTCGGATACTTGAACACCATCACGTCGCCACGCTGCGGATCGCCGACTTCGATCACCTTCTTGTTGATGATCGGCAGCCGGATGCCGTAGGCGTACTTGTTCACGAGGATGAAGTCGCCCACCAGCAGGGTCGGCACCATCGACGAGGACGGGATCTTGAACGGCTCCCACAGGAAGGAGCGCAGGACGAAGACCAGCGCGATCACCGGGAAGAAGCTGCCCGAGTACTCGATCCAGGTCGGCTGGCGCAGGTGCGCCTGCTCGATGGCGGCGCGCCCGTTGCCGCTGTCGACCTTGATGCCCTCGGCGGTCAGCTTGGCTGTGCGCGCGTCGTACTCGGCCAGGGCGGCGTCGGCCTTGCGGCGGCGCGCCCTGGCCAGCACGAACACGTCCAGGCACCAGATGACGCCGGTCACTACCATCAGGACGAACAGGATCAGAGCAAAATTGCTCAGGATGGGTTGCATATCCATTTATTTTTCTTCCACCTGGAGGATGGCCAGGAAGGCCTCCTGCGGGATCTCCACCGAACCGACCTGCTTCATGCGCTTCTTGCCGGCCTTCTGTTTTTCTAACAGCTTCTTCTTACGCGAAATGTCGCCGCCATAGCACTTGGCCAGGACGTTCTTGCGCAATGCCTTGACGTTCTCGCGCGAGATGATGGTGGCGCCGATCGCGGCCTGGATCGCCACGTCGAACATCTGGCGCGGGATCAGTTCGCGCATTTTCGCGGCGACCTGACGCCCGCGGTAGGCGGCGTTGGCGCGGTGCACGATGATCGCCAGCGCGTCGACCTTCTCGCTATTGATCAGCATGTCGACCTTCACCACGTCCGACGCCCGGTTTTCCTTGAACTCGTAGTCCATCGACGCGTAGCCGCGCGAGGTCGACTTCAGGCGATCGAAGAAGTCGAGCACGATCTCGGCCATCGGAATCTCGTACACCAGTTTGACCTGGCGGCCGTGGTAGGCCATGTCCATCTGGACGCCGCGCTTGCCGTTACAGAGGGTCATGACCGAGCCGACATACTCTTGCGGCATGTACAGGTTGACGGTGACGATCGGCTCGCGGATCTCGGCGATCTTCGACGGCTCCGGCATCTTGGACGGGTTGTCGACGCGAAGCTGGGTGCCGTCGCGCATCTCGACTTCGTACACCACGGTCGGGGCCGTGGTGATCAGGTCCATGTCGAATTCGCGCTCGAGGCGCTCCTGCACGATCTCCATGTGCAGCAGGCCCAGGAAGCCGCAGCGGAAGCCGAAGCCCAGCGCCTGCGAGACTTCCGGTTCGTACATCAGGGCGGCGTCGTTCAGCTTCAGCTTTTCCAGCGAGTCGCGCAGGGCGTCGTACTGGTTCGCTTCCACCGGGAACAAACCGGCGAAGACCTGGGGCTGGACTTCCTTGAAGCCCGGCAGCGGCGCCGGGGCCGGCTTGTTGGCCAGGGTGACGGTGTCGCCCACCTTGGCGGCGGTCAGTTCCTTGATGCCGGCGATGATGAAGCCCACCTGCCCTGCCGACAGTTCCGGCAGCGAGACCGAGCGCGGGGTGAAGATGCCGATGCTCTCGACCAGCTGCTGCGAGCCGGTCGCCATCAGCAGGATCTTGTCCTTGGGGCGCAGGGTGCCGTTGACCACGCGCACCAGCATCACGACGCCCACGTAGGGGTCGTACCAGGAGTCGACGATCAGGGCCTGCAGCGGCGCGTCCGGGTCGCCCTTGGGCGGCGGGACCTTGGCGATCAGGGTTTCCAGCACGTCTTCCACGCCCAGGCCGGTCTTGGCCGAGCAGGTGGTGGCGTCGGACGCGTCGAGGCCGATCACGTCCTCGATTTCCTTCTTCGCGTTGTCCGGGTCGGCGTGCGGCAGGTCGATCTTGTTCAGGATCGGCACCACTTCCACGCCCAGGTCGAGCGCGGTATAGCAGTTGGCCACGGTCTGGGCTTCCACGCCCTGACTCGCATCGACGACCAGCAGCGCGCCTTCGCAGGCCGAGAGCGAGCGCGAGACTTCGTACGAGAAGTCGACGTGGCCCGGGGTGTCGATCAGGTTCAGGTTGTAGGTCTGGCCGTCGCGCGCCTTGTACTGCAGGGCCGCGGTCTGGGCCTTGATGGTGATGCCGCGCTCGCGTTCCAGGTCCATCGAGTCGAGCACCTGCGCGTCCATCTCGCGCTCCGACAGGCCGCCGCACAGCTGGATGATGCGGTCGGCCAGGGTCGATTTGCCGTGGTCGATGTGGGCGATGATGGAGAAGTTACGTATGTTGTTCATTAACAAAGCTCAAAACCAAAAAGGCCGCGGGCAGCGCGGCAGGCTACGACAGCAAACGGATGCAATGCGGTGGCGAAAGGCGCGTGGCAATGCAAAAAAGCGCTCCGTGGGGGGCATGCCGGCCCCCGGTCGAAGCGCTCGATCAAGCGAATGAAAAGCGTTGGCGGCAGGTCTGCAATCGGCCGGCGCTTTTCCGACCCCGGCATTTTACCGGATTCCGCGCCGGAAAGCCCGGTTTTGGGCTTGCCGAGGGGCAGAAAGGCGGATTTCGGGTTAACTTCGGGACAATGCGCCGGTTCTCGTAGGGTGGTCGGCTCGGCCGACCACCCTACTTCTAGGCCGCCCTTGCCAGGCAAGCATCAGCCCAGCCGCGCGACGCAGCCGGATCGAGGAAGTAATGGCACTGTTCCTCGCCAGCTGGGTCCCCGTACAGCACCGGCACCAGTTCGTCGAAACGCGCCACCAGCGCCGGGTCGGCGTCGACGTCGACCACGGCGACCTCGAAGTGCTCGCCCGGCTGCTGCAGGGCCAGCAAGGCCTGCAGCATGTCTTCGCACAGGTGGCAGTAGCTGCGCGAATAGAGCGTGAAAGGAACCGTGCGCGTCATTGGCGTGGCTTCACGACGACGTACTGGGTGACGTTCTCGCGCCGCACCAGCAGGGCCACCGGCTTCTTCGGATCCAGCTTGGCGATCACGGCATTGAACTGGGCAGCGTTGCTCACCTGGGTATTGCCCACTTGGGAGATGATGTCGCCCGGACGGATGCCCGCCGTCGCCGCATTGCCCTCGGCATTCTCGACCAGCACGCCGCCGTCGATGCCGGTTTCGGCGCGCGCGGCCGCCGGGATGTCGGAGACCACCAGGCCGAGCGCGTTCGGCGCGGCGCCCGGGGCCGGCTTCTTGGGCGTGGCGCGGGCGGTCGGGGAGCGCTCTTCCTGCAGTTCGACGATGGTTACCGGCACGTCGAGCTGGGTGCCGCGGCGCCAGACGGTGACGGTGGCGCGGCTGCCCACCTTGGTGGCGCCGACCAGGCGCGGCAGGTCGCGGGTGGTCTCGATCGGCTGGCCGTTGAACTTCAGGATGATGTCGCCGACCTTGATGCCGCCCTTCTCGGCCGGGCCGCCGGCTTCCACCATCGACACCTCGGCGCCACGCGCCTTGCCCAGGCCGAGCGATTCGGCCACGTCGCGCGTGACTTCGCTGATCTGCACGCCGAGGCGGCCGCGCGTGACCTTGCCGGTGGTCTTCAGCTGGTCGGCGACGCGCATGACCTCGTCAATCGGCACGGCGAAGGAGATGCCGTTGTAGGCGCCCGAGAGCGTCGCGATCTGCGAGTTGATGCCGATGACCTCGCCGCGCATGTTGATCAGGGGGCCACCCGAGTTGCCGGGGTTGACGGCAACGTCGGACTGGATCAGCGGCAGGTATTCGCCGGTGTCGCGCGACTTGGCCGAGATGATGCCGGAGGTCACGGTATTGTCGAGGCCGAAGGGCGAGCCGATCGCCACCACCCATTCGCCGACGCGGATCTTGCTGGAGTCGCCGGTGCGCAGGTAAGGCAGGTTGCCGGCCGACAGCTTGAGCAGGGCCACGTCCGAGCGGCGGTCCGCGCCCAGCACCTTGGCCTTGAACTCGCGCCGGTCGGTCAGCGTGACGGTGACTTCGTCCGCTCCTTCCACCACGTGGGCATTGGTCAGGACAAAACCGTCGGCGGAAATGATGAAGCCGGAGCCGACCCCACGCGTCACCTGCTCTTCGGCCCCACCGGGCCGGCCCGGACGACCCTGGCCGCCGCCGCGCGGGATCTGGCCGCCGAAGAAGCGCCGCAGGAATTCCTGCATCTCCTCCTCGCCCGGCATGCCCTGGCCGCGCGCGACGCGTTCGGTGGTGCGGATGTTGACCACGGCCGGGCCGACCTTGTCGATCAGGTCGGAAAAGTCGGGCAGCCCGGTGACGACCGGAGGCTGCACGGGAACCGGGGCGGCCGCCATGGAAGCAGAGGGGAAGAAGGCGCAGCTTGCGGCGGCCAGCAGGATCAGGCTGATGGAACGATGCGTGAATTGACGGGTCATGGGCTTGGCGTGGGAAGGCTGAGATTGACTTTATGGTAAGCCAAAACACGCGCTTTGTCGCGCCGTACGCGGGTTCGCCGCGCCCCCATCGGAGGTGGAAAACGGGAGTCGGGAAGAATGGGCGAGCTTATATGCAGGATGAATCACCACAATGGTGTGATATGCCTCGCATATCGTGCGACGAATGCATCGGCATCGGACATTACCCGGCCCCGCAGCCCGTCCTAGAGCCGCTTGACCGCGGCCGGGAGCGGATCGGCCGCGGGCCCGTCATGCGGCACCGCGCCCTGCCCGGCCAGCTTGCTGCCGTTGAGCGCCTCGCTGCCCGCCACGACCGACGGTGCGATCGCTGCCAGCGCATCCACCGGCGTCGCCGGCCGCCCGGTGCCGCGCCGCAGCGGCGTGGGCTCGGCGGCGAGCCGGTCTGCCAGGCGCAGCGCGAAGCCGGGCGGCAGTTCGACCGATACTGCCTCGTCCCGCAAGGCGTCGCCGATCGTGTGGTAAAGGCCCCATGTCTGTCGCCCATCCTCTTCGCGCAAGGCCGCGAGCGCCAGTTCGAGGTCGGCATCCGGCAATTCGCCGTCCGCAAAGGCCGATATGTATTCGCGTATCTTTTTGTTCGTGTCCATCTGGTAACCTGCCGGCGTCGGTCTGTTCAATTTGTCCCGTATCTGTACGATCCCGCTACCTACCGACGTTTGTCAACCGGGAAATCGAGCAATGGGCGCAATTTCTCGGCAATGACTTCGCGTGCACGGAAAATCCGGCTGCGTACGGTTCCTATCGGACACGCCATCACCTCGGAGATTTCTTCGTAGCTTAATCCTTCTATTTCTCGCAGAACAATTGCCGTTCGCAATTCCAGCGGCAGTGCTTCCATGGCCGCATTCACCGTATGGGCAATCTGCTTGCTCGCCAACACCGATTCCGGGGTGTTAATGTCGCGCAAGCTGTCTGCGTCATCGAATCCTTCTGCCCGCTCGGCGTCGGCCTCGGTGGAGGTCGGCGCGCGGCGGCCCTGTGTGACCAGATAGTTCTTGGCCGTGTTGATCCCGATGCGATACAGCCAGGTGTAGAAGGCGGAATCGCCGCGGAAGTGCCGCAGGGCGCGGAAGGCCTTGATGAAGGTCTCCTGCACGACATCCTCGGCTTCGGCCGGGTCGTGCACGAGGCGCGACACCAGGCGCATCAGGCGGCGCTGGTACTTGGCCACGAGCAGGTCGAACGCGCCCCGGTCGCCAGCCTGGACGCGCTCCACCAACACCTGATCACCCTCGCGTTCTGTCGTCACGGACCCTGCCCCATCGGCTGCACCGGTCCACCTCCATAAGAGTTGGCCGGCTGCAATAAGTTCAAAGTATTTTGTGCTCCATCGATGACACGCCGGCCGCCTGCCCGCCTGCGCCGAGCGCCACCACCAGGGCACGAAATGCCTCCGGCGGCAGGCTGTCCGGCAAGACGGCGACCGTGCAAGGTGCGGAGCGGCGGGCGGCCAGCCAACGGCGCATGCACCAGCCGCGCACACCATCATCCACCCCGTCCCCACCGTCGCCGGAGGACGTCTCGAGGCACAGCAGCAGCATGCGCGGCCACAGCGTCGTGCCGGCCGACAAGCTCGCCGGCAAGGCTTCGAATTTGTCTCGCCGCACACCCTGTTGTACCGTCAGGCGTAGCTGGCCGGGTCCAGAAATATCAATGCGATGCACCATTGCAGGACCGAGCGCGGCATGCAGGACGCGTGCCGCGCCGAACAGCAGCGCAAGCGCCACATACGGCGCGGCCGCGAAGGCCGGCGACGTGGCAAGGCCCACGGCGCACGCGGCCGCGAGCAGGGAGGCGCCGAAGCCGGCGAGCAGGCAGCGCAGGCAGCGGGACGGCGCAATGACGACGGTCACCGCGATCGACATGGTCTTGTTCGAGGAAAGGAGGGGCGCCGACGCCTGGGGGCGGACGGGAGGAGATACGGGGGAGTGTTTTACACAAATGCGTTGCGCAAATGTGCTGCATGAAGCGCAGGACCGAACGGTCCAGGCTGTCAGGCGCCCATTCCGATTAGACCGGAACGGGCGTGATCTAGTTCAGACCGCGGGCCTGAAAAACCTTAGACTTTTGCGAAGACGAGGGTACCGTTGGTACCGCCGAAGCCGAAGGAGTTCTTGACCGCGTAGTCGATCTTCATGTCCCGCGCCGTGTTGGCGCAGAAGTCCAGGTCGCATTCCGGATCCTGGTTGAAGATGTTGATCGTCGGCGGCGACACCTGCTTGTGGATCGCCAGCACGGTGAACACCGATTCCAGGCCGCCCGCGCCACCCAGCAGGTGGCCGGTCATCGACTTGGTCGAGTTCACGACGATGTTCTTCGCGTGATCGCCGAAGACGCGCTTGATGCCGCGCACTTCCGCCACGTCGCCCAGCGGCGTCGAGGTGCCGTGTGCGTTGACGTAGTGGACTTCGCTGGCGTTCAGGCCGGCGTTGTGCAGCGCTGCGACCATGCAGCGCGCCGCACCACTCCCGTCCTCGACCGGCGAGGTGATGTGGTTGGCGTCCGCGCTCATGCCGAAGCCGATGACTTCGGCGTAGATCTTGGCACCGCGCTTGACCGCGTGTTCGTACTCTTCAAGCACCATCACGCCGGCGCCCTCGCCCAGCACGAAGCCGTCGCGGTCCTTGTCCCACGGACGCGATGCGGTGGCCGGGTCGTCGTTGCGGGTCGACAGCGCGCGCGCCGAGGCGAAGCCGCCCAGGCCCAGGGGCGATACGGTCGATTCCGCGCCGCCGGCGATCATCACGTCGGCATCGCCGTACTCGATCAGGCGAGCGGCGGCGCCGATGCAGTGCAGGCCGGTGGTGCAGGCGGTGACGATCGCCAGGTTCGGGCCGCGCAGGCCGAATTTGATCGAGAGATCGCCCGAGATCATGTTGATGATCGATGCCGGCACGAAGAAGGGCGAGATGCGGCGCGGGCCGCGGTTCATGTACTCTTCCTTGGTGGCTTCGATCATCGGCAGGCCGCCGATGCCCGAACCGATGGTCACACCGATGCGGTCCGCGTTTTCCTCGGTCACGACCAGGCCCGAATCCTGCAGGGCCTGGATGCCGGCAGCCATGCCGTAATGGATAAAGCTATCCATGTTACGGCCTTCCTTGCCCGGCAGGTAGTCTTCCACCTTGAAGTTCTTGACTTCACCGGCGAAATGCGTCGTGAACGGCGTCGCGTCGAACTTGGTAATGTTGGCAATGCCCGACTTACCGGCCAGCGCCGCTTCCCACGCCTCGGCAATGGTGTTGCCGATTGGTGAAATGCAGCCCAGGCCGGTAACGACGACACGGCGGTTGCGTGAACGGCTCAAGCGATTCTCCCAGAAACTTTTAAAGCGACAGCTTAGGCCTTGACGTGCGCGGTAGCGTAGTCGATGGCTTGCTTGACGGTGGTGATCTTCTCAGCCTGCTCGTCAGGGATTTCCATTTCGAACTCGTCTTCCAGTGCCATCACCAGTTCCACGGTGTCCAGCGAGTCAGCGCCGAGGTCGTCAACGAACGAGGATTCGATTTTGATGTCTGCTTCTGCAACACCCAGTTGCTCAGCGACGATTTTTTTAACGCGTTGTTCGATATCCGACATGTTATGGCTCCATTAAGGTATGTGTTGCGGAAAGTGCGCGCATTTTATCAGGTTTGCGCGATGAAAAACTACTTTCGGCGATTGCCGCTATTTCCACCGAAATTACTGCTAAAAGAAGCGTACACGCCGGATTTTCTTCGTGAGCATTGAAACCCCGGCTGCTATCGCCTCCGTGTGCACTCAGTTCATGTACATGCCGCCGTTCACGTGCAACTCGGTGCCCGTGATGTAGGCGGCAGTCGGGCCGGCCAGAAAGGCCACGGCGTGGGCGATGTCTTCCGGCTGGCCCAGGCGGCCCAGCGGGATTTGGCCCAGCAGGGCTTCGTGCTGGCCTTCGCCCAGCGCCTTGGTCATGTCGGTATCGATGAAGCCCGGCGCGACGCAGTTGACGGTGATGTTGCGGCTGCCGATCTCGCGCGCCAGCGCGCGGGTCATGCCGGCCACGCCGGCCTTGGCGGCGGCGTAGTTCATCTGGCCCGGGTTGCCCGAGGCGCCCACCACCGAGGTGATGTTGATGATACGGCCGTGCTTGGCCTTCATCATCCCGCGCAATACCAGGCGCGACAGGCGGCCGACGGCGCTGAGGTTGGTCGAGATGACGCTGTCCCATTCCTCGTCCTTCATGCGCATGGCCAGGTTGTCCTGGGTGATGCCGGCATTGTTGACCAGGATCGACAGGCTGCCGAAGCTCTTCTGCACGTCGTCGACCACCGCGCCGCACTGGGCCGCGTCGGTCACGTTCAGCACGACGCCCTTGCCGCCGAATTCGGACAGGTAGGCGCCGATCGCCTCGGCGCCGGCTTCGCTGGTGGCGGTGCCGACCACCTTCGCGCCCTGGCGCGCCAGCTCCAGCGCGATGGCCTTGCCGATGCCGCGCGATGCGCCGGTAACGAGGGCGACTTGGTTCTGCAGATTCATTCTTTTCCTCTTGTTGTGAACGACGTTCGGGATGCTATGCGCAAGGCCTCAGGCCGGCTTGATCGCGCTCAGTACACGCTCCAGCGAGGCCTGGTCGACCAGGGCTTCGCCGGTCAGCGCCGGATCGATGCGCTTGGCCATGCCGATCAGGGTCTTGCTCGGCGCGCATTCGATGACCTGGGTGACACCGCTTGCGGCCATCTTCTGCATCGTTTCGACCCAGCGTACCGGACCCGCAGCCTGGCGCACCAGGGCGTCCTTGATTGCGGCCGGATCGTTCAGGATAGCAACGTCGACGTTGTTGATCAAGTCGATCCGCGGCGCCGAGAAAACGATGTTCTCCATGTAGTCGCGCAGGCGGTCCGAGGCAGGCTTGAGCAGCGACGAGTGGAACGGCGCCGACACCGCCAGCTTCATGGCGCGCTTGGCACCCTTGGCCTTGGCGATCTCGCAGGCGCGGTCGATTGCGGCGGCGTGGCCGGCGATGACGATCTGGGTCGGCTCGTTGAAGTTCACGGCCTCGACCACTTCGCCCTCTGCCGCTTGATCACACACCGCGCGCACGTCGTCGGCCTGCAAGCCCAGCACCACGGCCATGCCGCCCTGCCCGACCGGGACCGCGTCCTGCATCGACTGGGCGCGGAAGCGCACCAGCGGCACCGCGTCCTTGAAGGGAATGACGCCGGCGGCGACCAGGGCCGAGTATTCGCCCAGGCTGTGGCCGGCGACCAGGTTCGGCACCGGGCCGCCGGCGGCGATCCAGGCGCGGTACACGGCGACCGCGGCGGTCAGCATGACGGGCTGGGTGTTGGTGGTGAGGTCGAGGTCTTCCTTCGGACCTTCGGCGATCAAGCGGCCGATGTCGAAGCCGAGGGCTTCCGAGGCCTCTTGCACGGTCTGCTCGACGACCGGGTTGCCGGCGAAGCCGTTCAGCATGCCGACGGCCTGGGCGCCCTGGCCCGTAAACAGGAATGCGAATTTGCTCATGTTATTGTTCTCCGTGAGGCGATCGTTACGGGCTCCGATGACGGGCGCGGTGATCTCGCCGATAACGATCACCGCGTGGGCGGCATAGCCGCCCACCCTACGAATTCGGGGTCATGCTTACATGCGGGCGAGCACTGCGCCCCAGGTGAAACCGCCGCCGACGCCTTCCATCAGCACATTGTCGCCCTTCTTGATACGGCCGTCGCGCACCGCGCAATCGAGCGCCAGCGGGATTGAGGCGGCTGAGGTGTTGCCGTGCTGGTCGACGGTGACGACCATCTTTTCCAGCGGCAGGTCGAGCTTCTTGGCGGTGCCCTTCATGATGCGCAGGTTGGCCTGGTGCGGAATCAGCCAGTCGATGTCGGAGGGCTGCATCTTGGCGTGCTCGAGCGCCTCCTTGGCGACTTCTTCCAGCACGGTGACGGCCAGCTTGAAGACCGCCGGGCCGTCCATGTACAGGAAGCCGCTGCCGGCCACGGCGCCCTGGGCGAGGTTGCCGGGGATCGACAGGATGTGGGCATGGCTGCCGTCGGCATGCAGCTTGGTGGCCAGGATGCCCGGCTCTTCCGAGGCTTCCAGCACCACGGCGCCGGCGCCGTCGCCGAACAGCACGCAAGTGGTGCGGTCGGTGAAGTCGAGGATGCGCGAGAAGACTTCGGCGCCGATCACCAGCACGCGGCGGTAGACGCCGGCGCGGATGAAGGCGTCGGCGGTCGAGACCGCGTACACGAAGCCGCTGCACACGGCCTGCACGTCGAACGCGGCGCTGTTGTTCGCCATGCCCAGCTTCTGCTGCACGATGCAGGCGGTGCTCGGGAAGCTGCCGTGGAAGTCCGGGGTCGAGCTGGCGACGATCACCAGGTCGATGTCGGCCGGCAGCCGGCCGGCTGCCTCGAGTGCCTGGCGCGCGGCATGCACGGCCAGGTCGGATGCGTTCTCGTCGGCAGCCGCGTAGTGGCGGCTCGAAATGCCGCTGCGGGTCACGATCCATTCGTCGGAAGTCTCGATCCCCTGCTCGGCCAGCTGGGCCGCGAGTTGATCGTTGGTGACGCGCTTGGCCGGCAGGTAGCTGCCGGTACCGGTGATCTTGCTGTAGACAGTCATCTCTTCCACCATCCTGCTGGTTCTGGTTACGCCTGGCGCTGCTGGGCGTCGGGCGGGGTCGGCATCAGTTCGGCGATCAAGGCCGACAGTTGCTCTTGTACATCGTATTTCGCCGCGTCGTAGGCGCGCTTGAGCGCCCACTCGAAGGCAAAGGCATTGGCGCCGCCATGGCTCTTGAAGACCAGGCCCTTCAGGCCGAGCAGGCTGGCGCCGTTGTAGCGTTCCGGGTTCAGCTTCTTGAGCGACTTGCGGGCCAGCAGCGCGCCGGCCATCGACAGCCAGTTCTCGGTGAACACGGATTTGAAAAAGCGCGAGACGCCTTCGATGGCCTTGAGCGTGACATTGCCGACGAAGCCGTCGCACACGACCACGTCGACGGTGCCCTTGAAGATATCATTACCTTCGACGTTGCCGAAGAAATTCAGCTTGCCGCGCTCGTGATCGGCCTTGAGCAACTGGCCGGTGGCCTTGACCACGTCGTTGCCCTTGATCTCCTCGGTGCCGACGTTCAGCAGGCCGATGGTCGGGCGCGGGATGTTTTCCATGGCCGAGCACAGCACCGAACCCATGATGGCGAACTGGTGCAGGTGGTGCGGTTCGCAGTCCACGTTGGCGCCCAGGTCGAGCATGTAGGTCGGGCCGCCCTTCTGGTTCGGCATGATCGAGCAGATCGCCGGACGGTCGACGCCGGCCATGGTCTTGAGCACGTAGCGCGAGACGGCCATCAGGGCGCCGGTATTGCCGGCCGAGACGCTGGCGTTGGCGCTGCCGTCCTTGACCAGCTCGACCGCCACGCGCATGGACGAATCCTTCTTCTTGCGCAGGGCGATTTCGAGCGGATCGTCCATGGTAACGACCTCGGTGGCGTTCTTGACAATGAGACGCGAGTGCGCCTCGGCGCCATGCTTCTTGAGCTCGGCGCGCACGACGTCTTCGAGACCCACCAGGATGAGGTGGACGTCAGCTTGTTTTTTTAGAAACGAAATGGCTGCCGGAATGGTAACTGAGGGGCCGTGATCGCCGCCCATGCAGTCAATGGAAATTGTGATTGTCATTTGTTCGGGGATGCCGGCTCATGCAAAGCGGGAGACAGTGCGGGCGGCAAGATGGGATGGGGCATGGCGCATGGCCAGCCGCGGTCCGCTCAATTCAAAATGACGGAGTGCAAAATTGTTGCAGCCGCTGAAAACGGAAAAGCGAAAGAAAAAGCGGCGCCACGCAGAAACCATACGTTGCACCGCTTTCATGGTCGAGTGCATGAAAAATTCGTCCATGGCTGCGTTGCCTCGTCTCGCCGTACTAGCGTACCGTCTTCGACTCGGCGCCTTGCCATGACCGCTTTTTCACACCCTCTATGGAAGGACAAGACGTCGATTACTCGTCGTTCTTGGTCTTCAGGACTTTACGGCCACGGTAGAAACCGTTCGGGCTGATGTGGTGACGCAGGTGGGTCTCGCCGGTGGTCGGCTCGACTGCCAGGTTCGGTGCGGTCAGGAAATCGTGCGAACGGTGCATGCCGCGCTTCGACGGGGACTTCTTATTCTGCTGAACTGCCATGATGACTCCTAATACATAAGTTCTAAAATTCTAACACATTCGATTTGCAAATACTTGCAGATCGAGTATCCCAGCGGCAATTTCTTATTCATCCATCGCCGACATGTTTTAACGCTGCTACATCAACTGCCTACTGCCATACTCGACTACTGCACGCGTTTGACACGTTCTTTCAGTCGTACTGCGGGTGCTGCGGTACTACTAATTCTCTTTGACTAAGCTGTACTGCTTTATTCGGACTTGAGATTTTTCAGTGCCGCGAACGGCGAGACCTTCTCGGTCTTGAGGGCATCCAGGAGCTTGGTGTCCGGACATACCTCGTGTTTCGGTGCCTGCGGCAGGGCCAGCAGGGCTTCGTCTTCCAGCAACTGGCGGATATCGCACTCGCGGCTGCCGACGATCACGTCGATGCTCTCGTCGTCGAGGACTTCCTCGATCCCGTCGGCGTCCTCGTCATCCTTGCCGAGCACCAGCATGGTGGATGAGTCGATCTCGTAGTCCATCGGCGTCAGGCAACGCTGGCAGACCAGCTTCACGGGACCGGCGACCGCCAGGGTCATCGATGGGTAGCCCTGCTTGGTCAGGCCGCCGTCGATCGACCAGCGGATCTCGCCAGACTTGTCGGCGCAATCGGCAGCCAGGCGGGTCATCTCGGCGACAGGGGTCACGCCCTCGCGATGTCCGCTATTCCGGCAAAACTCGAAGGCGTCAATGACAAAAGCGCTCATTTGGAAAACTTCCCCGGAAAACCTGCGATAATAACAGGCTTCTCCTCGCAGAGTCAAAGACTTACGTCATTTTTGACCCGCGCACGTTGTACCCGATATCCAGCGATGCGGATTTATGAGGTTTACTTGCCGGAGATATATGATTTATTAGCTCAGCTTATCGTTTTGCTTGTTCGCCAGACCACAATGATACCAAGTTCCGCGCCGTTCCGCCTCATCCTCGCTTCCAGTTCCGCCTACCGGCGCGAGCTGCTGTCGCGCCTGCAACTGCCCTTCGAGGCCATTGCGCCCGACATCGACGAGACCCCGCATGCGGGCGAGGCCCCGCAGGACACTGCCCTGCGCCTGGCGCGCGAGAAGGCCGCTGCGGTGGCTGCGCAAGCACCCGGTGCGCTGGTGATCGGCTCGGACCAGGTGGCCACGCTCGACGGCATGCAGATCGGCAAGCCGGGCGACCACGCGCGGGCGCTGGGCCAGCTGCAGCTGATGCGCGGGCGCCGCGTGGTTTTTCACACCGCACTGTGCCTGTGGGACAGCCGCGCGGCCGACCCGGCGCAAGCGGCGCAGGTCGAGAATGTACAGGTCTTCGTCGATTTCCGCGACCTGCCGGATGCCGAACTGGACGCCTACCTGCGCATCGAGCAGCCCTACGACTGCGCCGGCAGCGCCAAGAACGAGGGCCTGGGCATTGCCCTGCTTGAGCGCATCGAATCGAGCGACCCGACCGCCCTCACGGGCCTGCCCCTGATCGCCCTCACCGGCATGCTGCGCCGCGCTGGCGTTCCCTTCTTCGGCGTGTAACACCACCTATTGACTGAAACAATGCCTGGCACCCTTTACCTGATCCCGAACACCCTTGGCCCCCTTGATGCCGCCCCCGGCGCCTTGTCCGCCCTGCTGCCGACGCAGGTGCAGGCGCTGACCTCGAAGCTCGATTACTTCGTCGCCGAGAACGCCAAGACCGCACGCGCCTTCCTGAAACTGATCGCCATCGACCACCCGCTGGCCAAGCCCCTGCAGGAAATCGAGATTGCCGAGCTGAACGTGAACACGCCGCCCGCAGCGCTCGCGCAATTGCTGGCGCCGCTGCTGGCCGGGCGCGATGCGGGACTGGTGTCGGAAGCGGGCGTGCCGGCCGTGGCCGATCCGGGCGCCGACCTGGTGCGCCTCGCCCACCAGCATGGGATCGCGGTGCGGCCGCTGGTGGGGCCGTCCTCGCTGCTGCTGGCGGTGATGGCCAGTGGCCTGAATGGCCAAAGCTTTGCCTTCAACGGCTACCTGCCGACCGATGCGGGGCAGCGCACCAAGCGCATCCAGCAACTGGAGGGGCGCTCGCGCAGCGAGAAGCAGACGCAGCTCTTGATCGAGACGCCCTACCGGAACGGGCAGATGCTGGAGGCGCTCGTTGGGACCTGCCAGCCGGGAACCTTGGTGTGCGTCGCGACGGACCTGTCGCTGGCGAGCGAGTCGGTCAGGACGATGACGGCGGCGAAGTGGAAGGCGGCGCTGGCGGCCGGCAAGGCGCCGGATTTTCACAAGAAGCCGACGGTGTTCCTGTTCCTGGCGCAGTAAGGCCCCAGGGTCATTCCCGCCGCTTCAGTGCACCTCGTGGGTGAGCTCCCTCACCCAATCGAAGGCCTTCAGCTCGATCTCGCGGATCTGCGCCACGGATAGTCCCAGCTTGCGCAGGGCGTTATACAGCTTGCACCCGCCCTCGGCCGCCTCGAGCAGTTCGGCCACATGCAGCATGGTTCCGAACTCCCCTTCCCGGTCGAGCAGCGCCGCGTGCACGTCGTCCGCCACTTCGACATTGTCGAGGATGTCCTGCATCGGAATCGAGAACAGCGCATCGGCCAGCGACATGATCCCCACCGTGAAGGCGCGGTCGGCCTTTGCCGCATCGTTCGGGTACCTGGCCTGGGTCATCAGCTCGAGCAGCTTGCCGCGCGTGGTGGCCAGCTGCAGCAGCGGCGAGGCCAGCTCGACCCCGCCCGCCGTCGTGTACAGCAGGATCTGCAGCCAGCGCTGCAGCTGGCGCCGCCCGAGCTGGTTCAGCGCCTGCGACAGCGATTCGATCTGCGGCCCCGGCGCTGCGCGGCTGTTGACCAGTCGCAGCAGGTTCAGGCTGATCAGCGCATCGCGCTTGACTGCCGTCTCGATCACCCGGGCGTCGGCATCCGAGCTCACCAGCTCCAGCAGGCGCAGGATCGCCATCTCCGAAGGCGTGATCTTCTTGCCGGACAAGATCACGGGACGGGCGAAGTAATAGCCCTGGAAGTACTCGAAGCCGAGCTCCATGCACAGCTTGAACTCGTCGAGCGTTTCCACCTTTTCGGCCAGTAGTTTTTTGCCGGTAGCCTTCAGCGAGGAGACCAGGCCTGTCAATTCCTCTGGCGGCACCAGCTTGACGTCCACCTTGATGACGTCCACCAGCCCGACCAGCCGGTCGAGCTCGGGTGAATGCTCGACCACGTCGTCCAGCGCGAACTTGAAACCGAGTTCCTTCAGCTCGGCGACACGCGCCAACAACTGCCGGGTCGGCTTGACGGTTTCCAGGATTTCGAGGATAACCTTATGCGGAGGCAGGAAACGCACGAAGTCGCTCATCAAGACGACCTCGTCGACGTTGACGAAAGCGAGTTGCTCGCCGACCACCTGCTCCATGCCGAGCTGCGAGGCGTGTGAAATGACGGCCGCTGTCGCCGCAGCGTTATCGGTCAGTTTCGCATCGTCGTCCTCGCCGGCGGCGCGGAACAGCAGCTCGAATGCCACGAGATGCTGGTCACGGCCGAGAATAGGCTGACGTGCGAGAAAAAAATCGTTGGACGGCACGGATGCCGCTGCCGTTGCTTCGGCATGCATCGGAAAAACTCCTGGAAACTGTTGCGGCTCGGATAGACGCGCCGGACAGGCGCGTGAACGCCTGTCCCGGAGACTATACTACAAATCCGACACTATTAGCATTTTTATATCTAACTTGGGGCTCAGCGATTGCCGCTTCCCTTGCGCCCGTTCTTGCTGCCGCCATGTGGGCCGCCCGAGCCTGGGCCGCCGCGCGGGGCATCCGATCGTGGGACACCCGATCGTGGCGCACCCGCACGCGAAGTGGCTGCGCGCGGGCCGGCCGTTCCCGTCGCCGCCGGGCGCTTGCCGGCACCGCGGGCCGCGCCCTGGTCGCCCGCCTGCGGCTCGCCCTGCGGCTTGCCCTGCGCACTCCCGTCGGGACGCCAGACGCGGCGCGCGCCCGTTCCACTCGGCCTGGCAGTGCGCGTCTCTTCTTCGCCCTCGCGCACCATGCTCTGGCCCGGCAGGCGCAGGCTGCCCTTGCCCGACAGCGGGCTGGCGCGGCGCGCATTGCCGACCGGCGCGCGCGGACCTTCCCCGGCCAGGCGCGCCGAGGCGGCGCCGGTCACCTGGGTGCCGGTTTCGATGGTGAAGCGCGCGCCGGCATCCTTGCCCAGCACCTGCACCAGGTAGGGCATGGTCTCGCGCAACATCGGCGCCAAGGTATAGGGCGGGTTCAGGATGAACATGCCGCTGCTGTGCAGGCCGATGCCGTCCGGTCCCGGGGTCGACACGGTGAGCGTCACGTTGAGCCATTCCTTGGCCGGCAGGCGCTTGAGCTTGTCCGGGAACTGGCGCGATTCCATGCGCTGCAGCACCGGATACCAGACCGCGTACATGCCGCTCGGGAAGCGCCCGAGGGCTTCTTCGAGGGCGTCGCGCACCTTCTTGTAGTCGTCCTTGACCTCGTAGGGCGGATCGACCAGCACCAGCGCGCGGCGCGACGGCGGCGGCAGCAGTTTCTTGAGGCTCTGGAAGCCGTCGCCGTGCTCGATGATGACGCGCTTGCCACGGGCGCGCTCGCCCTGCTCGGCCTTGTGCGCCTCTGCCTTGCGGACGTTTTCGTGCAGAATCTTGACGTCGGCCGGGTGCAGCTCGAACAGGCGCAGGCGGTCGTCGGGACGCGCCATCTGGTCGGCCACCCAGGGCGAGCCCGGGTAGTAGCGCATCTTGCCGCTCGGGTTCATGGCCTTGACCAGGTCGAGGTAGGGCTTGAGCGCTTCGGGAACATCGGTCGCGTTCCACAGGGGGCCGATGCCGGTGTCGTACTCGCCGGTCTTGGTCGCCTGGAAGCTGTCGAGCGCATAGACGCCGGCCCCGGAGTGGGTATCGATATAGGTGTAGGCGACGTCCTTCTGGTTCATATACAAATGCAGTTGCACCTGTACAAAGTGTTTGAGGACATCGGCGTGGTTACCCGCGTGGAAAGCGTGGCGGTAGCTCAACATAAGCTGGAATTCCTGAGAAGAGAGTCGGTGCCGTGTTTTCTTGAACGGCGCAATGGCCGCCATTATCCACTACAAAGCAATTTCTCGGGCTGTTCGTAGGGTGGGCGGGTCTCCCGACCACGCGGTAATAGCTTGCAGCAAGATCATCCGACACGACAGCGGAGCCACTAGCGATTACCGCGTGGGCAAGGAACTTGCCCACCCTACGAAAAAAAGCCGCAGGCCCTCGCGGGCACTGCGGCAAGTCTTGGAGGTAAGTGGTAGAGGCAGCTTATGCGACCTTCTTCTCGTCGAAGAACTGCTCGTCTTCGGTCGAACCGTGCAGCGCGGTGGTCGAGCTCTGGTTCTGCTGGATGGTCTGGGTCACGGCGTCGAAGTAACCGGTGCCGACTTCGCGCTGGTGCTTCACTGCGGTGAAGCCCTTTTCGGCGGCGGCGAACTCGTTTTCCTGCAGTTCCACGAAGGCCGACATGCCGCGGCGGGCATAGCCATGCGCCAGGTTGAACATGCTGTAGTTCAGGGCGTGGAAGCCGGCCAGGGTGATGAACTGGAACTTGTAGCCCATCGCGCCCAGCTCCTTCTGGAACTTGGCGATGGTGGCGTCGTCCAGGTTCTTCTTCCAGTTGAACGAAGGCGAGCAGTTATAGGCCAGCATCTTGCCTGGGAACTTGGCGTGGATGGCTTCGGCGAACTGCTTGGCGAAGTTCAGGTCCGGCTTGCCGGTCTCGCACCACACGAGATCGGCGAACGGCGCATAGGCCAGGCCGCGCGAAATGGCCTGCTCGATGCCCGGCTTGACCTTGAAGAAGCCTTCCACGGTGCGCTCGCCGGTGCAGAAGGGCTTGTCGTTGTCGTCCACGTCCGAAGTGAGCAGGTCGGCCGCTTCGGCGTCGGTGCGCGCGATGACCAGGGTCGGGGTGCCCATCACGTCGGCGGCCAGGCGCGCGGCGTTGAGCTTCTCGACGGCTTCGCGGGTCGGCACCAGCACCTTGCCGCCCATGTGGCCGCACTTCTTGACCGAGGCCAGCTGGTCCTCGAAGTGCACGCCGGCGGCGCCGGCATCGATCATGGCCTTCATCAGCTCGAAAGCGTTCAGCACGCCGCCGAACCCGGCTTCTGCATCGGCCACGATCGGCGCGAAGTAGTCGATGTCCTCCTTGCCCTCGGACCATTGGATCTGGTCGGCGCGCTGGAAGGTATTGTTAATGCGGCGCACCACCAGCGGCACCGAATTGGCCGGATACAGCGATTGGTCCGGATACATCTCGCCGGCAACGTTAGCATCGCCCGCCACCTGCCACCCCGACAGGTAGATGGCTTTCAGGCCCGCCTTCACCTGCTGCATGGCCTGGTTGCCGGTCAGGGCCCCCAGGGCATTCACGTAAGGCTCGTTGTTGACCAGGTCCCACAGCTTTTCGGCGCCGCGCTTGGCGAGGGTGTGCTCGATCTGGATCGAACCGCGCAGGCGGACCACGTCGGCCGCCGTGTAGTTGCGCGTTACACCTTTCCAGCGTGGGTTGGTTTCCCAGTCTTGCTGGAGTTCACTGATCTGTTGTTCACGAGTTGCCATGCTATTTCTCCTGATTGAAGGACTACGATGCGAAGGAATCCGTTGGATAAATCATAAATCAGTTTGTGCGGAGCACAACAACTCTTATATAAGACATCAAAAGATTTTTTTATCGATATTTTTCAATGGCTTACGGAGCAAGTTTCATGATATGGAATGAAGTTTCTCAGAATGAGAATGCCGGAGCCGGCCGGGTTTGCTGCGCATTTCGCTGGGCGGAAGGTGCATTTCACTATGTGAAATGTGCATTGCCACGATCTTCCCCTGATGGATTTGAATCGCGTTCGCTGGCCCTCATGGCTGCCCGCCTGGCTGCTGGGCGCGGGCCGCCGCCGCAAATAGGTGTCTGGCCGCTCCGGATGCTATGCAGGACTGTACAGTCGCTAACTCAGCCATTGGTTAATCGCCTAACAGAAAGGTCTTTACAGCAGGAATAATCTGGACTCGCGTGCTCATCCGTGCGCGAGTCCGGGCCGTTCGCCGACGCGAAGGCCTGGTCGTTCAATATGATCGAGGAGATTGAATTGAAGACCTCTGCAACGAAAACCCTGTTCAGCAAAGCGGTGGCCACCCTGGCCCTCACCATCGGAGTCGCGGCATCGGGCCAGGCCGGCGAGCTCACCTACCAGGGCGTCACCTTCACGTCGAGCTGGAGCGGCAACCTGCTCACCCTGGAGATCGACGCCGCCAACCGCACCGGCGACTGGCTTGACGCGAGCACCATCGGCGCCCTCCAGCTCAAGGACCTGGGCAGCTTTTCCGACGTGACCCTGGTGTCGGCCCCCGGCCTCGCTGCCAACTGGACCCTGTCGTCGAACGAACTGAACGCGAACGGCTGCGGCGGCGGCTCCCATGCCGGGCGCAGCCTGTGCGTTTCGGGTGATCGCGTGGCGCTGGCGGACAACATGATTTTCCAGTTCAGCTTCAGCGGCGGCGCGCCCGACCTGGAAGCGCCGCACCTGAAAGTGAACTTCTTCGGCGAGGGTGACCGCAAGGTGGGCAGCCTGCTGTCGCAGACCATCGCGCCGGTGCCGGAACCGCAGACCTACGCGATGCTGCTGGGCGGGCTGGGCCTGGTGGGATTCATGGCCCGCAGAAAGCGCAAGCAAGGCTGAACGGCTGAAGGATGAAAAAACGGCGCGTGCTTTCAGGACGCGCCGTTGTCGTTTGCGGAGCAGGCCGCCGTGCAGGGAAGCTTACTTCGCCAGTTCCACCTGCTCCCCGAACACCAGGTTCCCGCCACGCACCCGTACCGGGATCGTATCCTTGGGCCCGAAGCGGCCCGACAGGATCGCCTTCGACAGCGGGTTCTCGATCTGCTGCTGGATCGCGCGCTTGAGCGGACGGGCGCCGTAGATCGGGTCGAAGCCGGCTTCCGCGATCTTCTGCAGGGCTTCGTCGTCGATATCGAGCGTCATCTCCATCTTGGCCAGGCGTTCTTCCAGGCCGTGCAGCTGGATCTTCGCGATCGCGCCGATGTTCTTCTCGTCGAGCGCATGGAAGACCACGATCTCGTCGATCCGGTTGATGAATTCGGGACGGAAGTGTCCGCGCACCTCGGCCATCACGGCCAGCTTCACCACGCCCGGCTCGTCGGTGTCCATCGACTGGATCTTGTGCGAGCCCAGGTTCGAGGTCATCACGATCACGGTGTTCTTGAAGTCGACGGTGCGGCCCTGGCCGTCGGTCATGCGGCCGTCGTCCAGCGCCTGCAGCAGCACGTTGAAGACGTCCGGGTGCGCCTTCTCGATCTCGTCGAGCAGGATCACGCTGTACGGCTTGCGGCGCACGGCTTCGGTCAGGTAACCGCCTTCTTCGTAGCCCACGTAGCCCGGCGGCGCGCCGATCAGGCGGGCCACCGAATGCTTCTCCATGAACTCGCTCATGTCGATGCGGATCAGGGATTCCTCGGTGTCGAACAGGAAGGCGGCCAGCGCCTTGCACAGCTCGGTCTTGCCGACGCCGGTCGGGCCCAGGAACATGAAGGAGCCGTACGGGCGGTTCGGATCGGACAGGCCGGCGCGCGAGCGGCGGATCGCATCCGACACCGCGACGATCGCCTCGTCCTGGCCCACCACGCGCTTGTGCAGCTCGTCCTCGATGTGCAGCAGTTTTTCACGCTCGCCCTGCATCATGCGCGACACCGGGATCCCGGTCGCGCGCGCCACCACCTCGGCGATTTCCTCGGCGCCGACCTGGGTGCGCAGCAGCCGTGGTTTGTTGGCATCGCCATCGGCGTTGGACGCGGCTTCCTCGGCCTTCTTCAGCTGGGCCTCCAGTTCCGGCAGGCGGCCGTACTGCAGCTCCGACATGCGGCTGTAGTCGCTCTTGCGCCTTGCCTCTTCGATCTGATGGCGGATGCGCTCGATCTCTTCCTTGATGTGCGCAGTGCCCTGCACCGCCGCCTTTTCCGACTTGAGGATCTCCTCGTAGTCGTTGTACTCGCGCTCCAGGCGCGCGATCTCCTCGCCGATCAGTTCCATGCGGCGCATCGAGGCTTCATCGGTTTCCTTGCGCACGGCTTCGCGCTCGATCTTCAGCTGGATCAGGCGGCGTTCGAGCTTGTCCATCACTTCCGGCTTGGAGTCGATCTCGATCTTGATCTTCGAGGCAGCCTCGTCGATCAGGTCGATCGCCTTGTCCGGCAGGAAGCGGTCGCTGATGTAGCGGTGCGAGAGCTCGGCCGCGGCGATGATCGCCGGGTCGGTGATCTCGACCTTGTGGTGCAGCTCGTACTTCTCCTGCAGGCCGCGCAGGATGGCGATGGTCGCCTCCACGCTCGGCTCGTCGACCATGATCTTCTGGAAGCGGCGCTCCAGCGCGGCGTCCTTCTCGACGTACTTGCGGTATTCGTCGAGCGTGGTGGCGCCCACGCAGTGCAGCTCGCCGCGCGCCAGCGCGGGTTTCAGCATGTTGCCGGCGTCCATCGCGCCTTCCGCCTTGCCGGCGCCGACCATGGTGTGGATCTCGTCGATGAAGACGATGGTCTGCCCCTCGTCCTGGGCCAGTTCCTTCAATACGCTTTTCAGCCGCTCTTCGAACTCGCCGCGGTACTTGGCGCCGGCCAGCAGGGCCGCCATGTCGAGCGAAAGCACGCGCTTGCCCTTGAGCGAATCGGGCACTTCGCCGTTGACGATACGCTGGGCCAGGCCTTCGACGATGGCGGTCTTGCCCACGCCCGGTTCGCCGATCAGGACCGGGTTGTTCTTGGAGCGGCGCTGCAGCACCTGGATCGCGCGGCGGATCTCGTCGTCGCGGCCGATCACCGGGTCGAGCTTGCCCTGCCGGGCCCGTTCGGTCAGGTCGAGGGTGTATTTTTTCAGCGCTTCACGCTGGCCTTCGGCGTCCTGCGAATTCACCGATTCGCCGCCGCGCACGGCGGAAATGGCAGACTCGAGCGCCTTGCGTGCAAGCCCATGCTCGCGCGCCAGGCGGCCGGCGTCCGACTTGTCGTCGGTCAGCGCCAGCAGGATCATCTCGGAGGCGAGGAACTGGTCGCCGCGCTTCTGCGCTTCGCGGTCGGCCAGGTTCAGCAACGCCACCAGTTCGCGCGAGACCTGCACGTCGCCGCCGGTGCCCGAAACCTTGGGCAGGCGTTCCAGTGCCGACTTCAGCGCATTGGTGAGGCCGCCGACATTGACGCCGGCGCGCTGCAGCAGCGAACGGGCACCGCCGTCGTCCTGGTTCAACAGGGCGACGAGCAGGTGGACCGGATCGATGTATTGGTTATCGTTGCCGACCGCCAGGCTCTGGGCGTCCGCCAGCGCTTCCTGGAGCTTGGTCGTCAATTTGTCTTGCCGCATGGTATTGCTCCCTAGTGGTGTTTTTAACTGAGGAGCAAGATAGGGATCTCTGTCTGGTTTTCAAGATGTGCAATGGACTCCCATGCAGCAAGCGACCTTATTCCGTGGCGGGCTCCGAATCGCGCACGGAGCCGAGATCGCGCACGTTTTTCTGGACCGCCACCACGGCAAACAGACTCAGGACGAAAGACATGGCGTAAAAACCTTTCTCGCTCAGCGCCAAGGTGGCATTCCACAGCCCGATGGCCAGGAGCAGGATGGCCGCCACCAGCGAGATCCAGCACAAGCCGGCATAAATACCCGTGACCGGCACACCCTCGCTGCGGTCGCGAACGGTTTTTTGGAGGGACACTGCCGCGAACAGGCCGAGCAGCAGGAGCGTGAAGTAATAGCCCTTTTCGTTGAGCTCCATATGGGCAAGCCACAGACCCGCCAGGTAGGCGGTAATGCCGCACGCGAGGGCGCCCCAGGAAGCACCGACGAAGGCGGAGGTTGGACGCTGGACGGTTTGCATGGCAGTTTCCTCATGTAAATGAACTAGCCGCAAACTTATCACGTTCCCGAAACGACGCACTTGATCTATGCAGTGGTAGCGGCAGGCAATACCGCTAGCTGCGCAAGATGCGCCATGTGGCAAAACCGGCCGCGCAGAACAGGATCGAGCCCAGCAGGTGCAGGAAGGTGTGGACCAGCGCCCAGCCGTATTCGCCACGCTGCAGTAACAGCACCGATTCACCGGAGAAGCTGGAAAAGGTCGTCAGGCCGCCGAGGAAACCGGTGACGGCAAACAGGCGCCATTCGGGAGCGAGATCCGGATGGCCCCCGAAGAATCCCAGTGCGAGCCCGACCAGGTAGCCGCCGGCGAGGTTGGCCGCCAGCGTACCGATCTGCACATAGGCGTGCAGGCTGCCCAGCCAGAGACCGAAACCCCAGCGAAGCCAGGCGCCGATCGCCGCCCCCGCGCCGACTGCCAGCCAGCTCAAGGCTCAGCCCATTTGCGCTTGGCGGAATCGTCGCTGGCACGCGCGTCGACCCAGCGCGCTCCTTCCGGTGTCTGCTCCTTCTTCCAGAACGGCGCGTCGGTCTTCAGGTAGTCCATGATGAACTCGCAAGCGGCGAAGGCCTCGCCGCGGTGCGCCGAACTGCAGGCCACCAGCACGATCTGGTCGAGCGGTTTCAGCGGACCGACGCGGTGGATGACCGCTACGCCATACAAGGGCCAGCGCAACCTGGCCTGGGCCACGATGTCTTCCAGCGCCTTTTCCGTCATGCCAGGATAGTGCTCGAGCTCCATCTCCGACACCGTGGATCCTTCGTTCAGGTCGCGTACGGTGCCGACAAACGAGACCACGGCGCCGACCCGGCCGTCGCCGGCGCGCAGGGCGGCCAGCTCGCGCGACAGGTCGAAGTCGGCGGACTGCACGCGGATGTCGGTCACCCCGGTCGTCGCGGGGGCACTCATCGGCCGTCCTTGGCGTAGCGCGTCAACAGGTGCTCGATGCGGGTCTCGGTGCGCGCATCCGCGAGCGCAGGCAGTGCCAGCAATTCATGCACTCCCCTGGCGGCGCCGCCCTGCCCCGGGCCTGGTCCCGCCCTGTGGCCGGACTTGAGCGAGCTTTGCAGCACCTCGACCTGCAGTTTGAGGCGCTCGCGCGCAAATTCGGCGCCGCTGTCGATGCCGGCGGCGATCTCCAGGCGCAGCAGGTCGTGCAGCAGCCGTTCACGGTTTGCCTCCAGCTGGCGGGCGTAGTCGGCACGATCTTCTGCCCGGTCCCCTTCCAGCGCACCCAATGCGGCCTCGAAGCGCGCATGCAGCACCGGCTCGTAGCCGCCTTCGAGGGGCACCAGGGCCTCCCAGCGCGCGCGCCAGTCGTCCGGGTTGGTATGCGCGTCGGGATTGACGATCGCGTTTTCCAGCGCCTGGATCAGGCGCAGCTTGTCACGAACGGCGCCGGCCAGGGCCAGCCCGGCGGCGCGGCGCGCCACATCGGCATGGTGCTGTACCGCCGCCACCGCGGCGTGGTAGCGCTTTTCGATGCGCGCCTCATGGGCGCGCGGGACCGGTCCGATCGCCGCCCACTCGGCAGCCGCCTCGCGCAGCAGCTTGCCGGCGGTCGCGGGTGTCGCCTCCAGCGCGGCGGCCTCCAGGCGCGCGCACAGCGC
>NZ_JPXI01000024.1 GCF_000740675.1 Massilia sp. BSC265
CAACGCGCCCGCCACCGGCGCGGCGCCGCGCAGCCCCCAGGCCCTGAACGCGGCCAAGGTCCCGATCAAGAGCGAAAAGCTGGGCACTGCGGCGCCGAGCGAGGACGTCAAGCGCGGGCCGACCAGGGCCGTGCCGAAAGGAGCCGCCCCGGCGGTGGAGAAGGACAACACCCCAACGACGGCGAACAAACAATGAAAATGGGCAGCATGCCAATCGCGGTGATCATGCAGCGCCGCGCCGTGCAGCACCGCTGGGCCGACGAGGCCTGGGAGGCGGTCGGCGTCGTGCCGGACCGCGGCAAGCTGCCGCGCCTGCAGGTGCTCAGTAGCAGTCCGGAGCGCGACTACTACCTGGTCTCCGGCCTCGAGCTCGAGCTGTACACCGACGAGAACGAGGGCTATTACGAGAACTGCATGGCGCCGGAATCCAAGGTGTTCGTGTTGTGGCGCATGGAGGAGGGCAGAGCCATCCCCGTGCGCGCCTCGGTCAGCTACGTCGAGGGCACCCGCATGTTCGACTCGGGCGAGCAGGCCGACGGCGTCACGATGCCGGCCGAGATCTACGCCTGGGTGGCCGGCTACTTGCGCGAGCACTACCAGCCCAAGCCGCGCTCGCGGCGCGGCCGCCAGCACGGATGAGCGGGGCCAGGATGTCCGAAGAAGGTTTCTTCAAGCGCTGGGCGCGGCTGAAGTCATCCGGCGGGGGCGCGGCGCCCGAACCGCTGACCGGACCCGCGCGCTCCCCGGCGCCGCCGGTACCGGCAAGCGCGCGGGCGGCGGGCCCTGCGCCGGAGTCCGAGGCCGCAGCACGTGCGCCCTTGCCGACCCTGGAAGACGCCGCCCGGCTGACACCAGACGCCGACTTCTCCGCCTTCGTGGCGCAGGGCGTCGACCAGTCGGTGCGCCGCTTGGCGCTCAAAAAACTGTTCGCCGATCCGCACTTCAACGCGATCGACGGGCTCGATATCTACATGAACGACTACAACAAGGCGGCGCCGCTCACCCCGGCCATGCTGGCTTCGCTCAAGCATGCCCAGGGCCTGGTCACGCGCCTGCTCGACGACCGGCAGAAGGAAGCCGAAGCCGAAGCCGCAGCAGCGCAGGCACAGGAGCAGGCATCGGCACAGGAGCCGGTGCCGGGAGCGGTGCCCGAAGCGGTGCACGAGCACCTGCAGGCGCCGCCGTCCTCACGACAAGGGAACGCATGAACATCCGCTTTACCGACAATCCGCCGCTCGACCCGGTCCAGGAAGGCCGCAACCTGCAGGCCAGGAGCGCCGCCGTCCTCGCGGCCGACGCCATTCCCGTGTTCGAGCCGGCGGTTACCGTCGACTACCGCTCGAGCGGCCGCACCCTGGTGGTCGGCTCCGCCGAACAGGCGTTGCCGTGGGCCGAGCGCCTCGCCGCCGCGCTGCCGGTTACCGTGCTGCTGCTCGACAGCCAGGACACGATGCCGGCCCGGCCCTATCCGGTTCACGTGGCCCGTACCGTCGCCGTGGCCGGCTGGCTCGGGGCTTTCGAGGCGCGCTGGCAGGCCCCGGGGCAGCCGGTCCAGCAGGGCCGCTTCGACCTCGTGCTCGACCTGGCACCGAGCCGGCTGATCCCCAGCCACCAGCGGCCGCACGGCTACTACGCACCCGGCTACGACGAGGCCGCCCGACTTGATGCCGTCGAGACCATGCTCGACATGGTGGGCGACTTCGAAAAACCCAAATATTTCTCGTACAAGGAGCGCACCTGCGCCCATGGCCGCAATGGCCAGAAGGGCTGCAGCGCCTGCATCGAGATCTGCTCGGCGCAGGCGATTCAAGGCGACGGCGACCGGATCAGGGTCAATCCCTACCTGTGCGCCGGCTGCGGCGCCTGCTCCACGGCCTGCCCGACCGGCGCCATCAGCTATGCCTTCCCGCCGGCGGCGCTCACCGGCAAGCGCATGCAGGCGGCGCTGCGCTCCTACCGCGAGGCCGGCGGGCAGGATCCGGTGTTCGTGCTGCACGACCCGGAACATGGCGCGGCATTGCTGGCCCAGCTCGGGGAGTCGGTTCCCGGACGCGTGATCCCGCTCGCGCTGCAACATACCGCCTCGACCGGCATCGACGTCTGGTTCGCTGCCGTGGCCTATGGCGCGGCCGGCATCTCGGTCCTGCTGACGGGCCGGGAAGCGCCCCAGTACATCACGCTACTGGACCAGCAGATGGAAATCGCCCAGGCCGTGCTGGACGGCCTCGGCTACGAAGGCCCGCACTTCCAGCTGCTGCGCGTGGAGGGGGCATGCGAACATGCGCCGGACGAACTCGCGGTGGCTTTGCGCCATGCTCCGCGCGGCCGTACGCCGGGCGAGCCGGCCGTGTTCCACCTGGCGAACGACAAGCGCAACACACTCGACTACGCCCTCGAGCACCTGCACCGCCACGCGCCCCGGCAGCCGGAGCAGGTCGCGCTGCCGCCCGGCGCCCCCTTCGGCGCGATCGAGGTCGACCGCAAGGCGTGCAGCCTGTGCATGTCCTGCGTCGGCGCCTGCCCGGCAGGTGCGCTGCAGGACGGGCAGGGCGCGCCGCTGTTGCGCTTCATCGAGAAGAACTGCGTCCAGTGCGGCCTGTGCGCCGCCACCTGCCCGGAAAACGCCATCGGCTTGGTACCGCGCCTGTCCTTCATCGAGTCGCGCGGCCAGGCCGTGGTGCTGAACGAGTCCCAGCCCTTCCACTGCATTCGCTGCGACAAGCCCTTCGGCACCCTGCAGATGGTCGAGAACATGCTCGGCCGGCTGGCATCCCATCCCGCCTTCAGCGGCCACCTCGACCGCCTGCGCATGTGTGGCGACTGCCGCGTCATCGACATGATGGAGCCGCGCGACGAGATGCGCGTCACGGCTCTCAAGCGCAGCTGACTCGCAGGGTGGGCGGGTCTTCCCTGCCCACCCTACTACAAGCACACCAGCAATCGCAAACATGGCAAAATGGCCACAGTAGCCATGCCACCCAGCCCCCAGGAGACACCATGACGCCGACCCAGCGTTTCCTTCAAGCGCGCGACTTCCTGCTGCAGCACCGCCTCGACTACGACACCGCCTATCGCGACTACCGACAGCCCCAGCTGGACGCCTTCAACTGGGGCCTGGACTACTTCGACCAGATGGCCAAGGATAACCATGCGCCGGCCTTGTGGGTGGTCGGTGAGGACGGCCTGGAGCAGAAGATCTCCTTCGCGGACATGGCGTCGCGCTCCTGCCAGGTGGCCGAGTACCTGCGCTTGTGCGGGGTGAACCGCGGCGATCGGGTGCTCCTGATGCTGCCGAACCGCGTCGAACTGTGGGAGATCATGCTGGCCGGGATCAAGCTCGGCGCCGTGCTGGTGCCGACCACGATGCTGGTCTCCGGTGCGGACCTGCAGGACCGGCTCGAGCGCGGCCGGGTGAAGCACGTCATCGCCGAAGCCTCCGAAGCGCACAAGTTCGATGGCATGGCCGGCAGCTTCACCCGCATCGCCGTCGGCGGCGCAGCGGGCATGAAACCCGACGGCTGGCATGACTATGCCGACAGCAGCGACGTCCTGTCGGTCTTCACGCCGGAAGGGGAGACCCGCGCCACCGATCCGCTGCTGCTGTACTTCACCTCCGGCACCACGGCCAAGCCCAAGCTGGTGCTGCACAGCCACCAGAGCTATCCGGTCGGCCACCTGTCGACCATGTACTGGATCGGCCTGCAAGCGGGCGACGTTCACTGGAACATCTCCTCCCCGGGCTGGGCCAAGCACGCCTGGAGCTGCTTCTTCGCGCCCTGGAATGCGGGCGCCACCGTCTTCGTCTACAACTACGAACGCTTCTCGGCCAAGGCGGCGCTCGACACCATCGTGCGCTGCGGCGTGACCTCGCTGTGCGCGCCACCGACCGTGTGGCGCATGATGATCAAGGAAGACCTGAGTGCCTGGAAGCCGTCCTTGCGCGAACTCGTCGGCGCCGGCGAGCCGCTCAACCCCGAGGTGATCGAGCAGGTCGAGAAGGCCTGGGGCATCCGCATCCGCGACGGCTTCGGCCAGTCGGAGAGCACCTGCCAGATCGGCAACCCGCCGGGCCAGCCGATCAAGCCTGGCTCGATGGGACGGCCGCTGCCGGGCTACCGGGTGGCCCTGCTCGATATCGACGAGCAGCCCGCCGAGGAGGGCGAGATCGCGCTCTCGCTCGACCCGGCGCCCCTGGGCCTGATGATGTGCTACGAGGGCGACGAGGAGAAGACCGCCCACGTCATGCGCGCCGGCCACTACCACACCGGCGACACCGCCACCGTGGACGAGGACGGCTACTACTTCTACGTCGGCCGCAACGACGATGTGTTCAAGTCCTCGGACTATCGCATCAGCCCCTTCGAACTCGAGAGCGTCCTGATCGAACACGAGGCCGTCCTGGAGGCGGCCATCGTGCCCAGCCCGGACCCGCTGCGCCTGTCGGTACCGAAGGCTTTCGTCACCCTGCGCCAGGGCGTCCCGCCTTCCCGTGAGGTGGCGGCCTCGCTGTTCGCGTTCGCGCGCGAGCGGCTGGCGCCGTACAAGCGCATCCGGCGCATCGCGTTCCGCGAGTTGCCCAAGACGATCTCCGGGAAGATCCGGCGCGTGGAACTGCGCAAGGAAGAAGCCGCGCGCGACGGACAGGCCGCCGGGGAAGGGGTGGAATATCGCGAGGAGGACTTCGCGGCCTGAGGGAGCGGGGCGGCGGGATGCCAGGTCTTGTGTCGACGCAGCCGTTTCGCACCAAGGTGTGCGGCACGCCATCCCCGATTCACCGCATAATAGTGGTCGTCTTAATAACAACACCACGTGCCGCAGCGCCCTTCACACTCACCCGGCAATCCACTCGATGACCACGACCAAACGCTCCGCCAGATCCGACCTCGCCTACGAAGTCAGGAAGTCCCCCATCCACGGCAACGGCGTCTTCGCGCTCAAGCCCATCGGCGCCGGCGAGCGCATCATCGAATACCGGGGCGAGCGCATCACCTGGGACGAAGCGACGCAGCGGGCCGCCGAGGCGGGCGGTCCGATCAACCACACCTTCTACTTCACGCTGGCCGACGGCCGCGTGATCGACGGCGGCAGCCGCGGCAACGCGGCGCGCTGGATCAACCACGCCTGCTCGCCCAACTGCGAAGCCTTCGAGGACGAGGGAAGGGTCTATATCCACGCGATGCGCGACATCGACCCCGGCGAAGAGCTGAACTACAACTACGCGCTGATCTACGACGAACGCCACACGCCGGCCCTCAAGAAGCTGTTTGCCTGCCGCTGCGGGACCCCGGGCTGCACCGGCACCATGCTGGCACCGAAAAAGCGCAGCAGGAGCGGCAGCAAAAAGACAAGCGCCACTGCCTGAAGGAGTCCGATGAAACCCATCGTCCGCAGCCTGCTCGAAACCGACCTGTACAAGTTCACCATGTGGCAGGCGCTGCTGCACAGCCACCCCGACGCGATCGGTGAATACGAATTCCTGTGCCGGGACCAGCCGGCCTATCCGCTGGCCGAGCTGAAGGACGAGGTCGAGCACGAGCTCGACCACCTGTGCTCGATGATGTTCCAGGACCACGAAGTCGCCTACCTGCGCGGCCTGCGTTTCATCAAGAGCGACTTCGCCGACTTGCTGACGCTGTTCCGCTTCCAGCGCAAGTTCATCCGGGTCGAGACCGACGGCCCCCACCTGCGCATTCGCGCCACCGGTCCGCTGGTGCATGTGATGGGCTTCGAGATCTTCGTGCTCTACATCGTCAACGAGCTGTACTTCCGCCGCTTCGACCAGCAGGCTGCCATTGCGGAGGCGCGAGTGCGGCTGCAACAGAAGATCGACGAGCTGCGCGCCTTTGAAAAGGAGGCGCCGCGAGCCACGCCCTTCGAGTTCTTCGACTTCGGCGTGCGCCGGCGCTTCTCGGGCGACTGGCACGACGAAGTCGTGGCAACGATGGCGCGCGAGCTGCCGCAGTTCTTCAAGGGCACCTCGAATGTCTACCTCGCGCACAAGTACAACCTGGTGCCGATCGGGACCATGGCGCACGAATACCTGCAGGCCTACCAGGCCTTCGGGGTGCGCCTGCGCGATTTCCAGAAGGCGGCGCTGGAAGACTGGGTGCAGGAATACCGTGGCGACCTCGGCACCGCGCTGACCGACGTGGTCGGCATGGACGCTTTTCTCCGCGACTTCGACCTGTATTTCGCCAAGCTGTTCGACGGCTTGCGCCACGATTCGGGCGATCCGGTGGAGTGGGGCGAAAAGGCGCTGGCGCACTACGCCCGGCTGCGCATCGACGCGCGCACCAAGCGCCTGGTGTTCTCGGACGCCCTCACGGTGCCCAAGGCGCTCGGCCTGTACCGCCACTTCGCCGATCGCACCATGCTGGGTTTCGGCATCGGCACCAAGCTCACCAACGACACGCCCTACCAGGCGCTGAACATCGTGATGAAGCTCACCCACTGCAACGGGCAGCCGGTAGCCAAGCTGTCGGATACGCCGGGCAAGTCGATGTGTACGGACGAGACCTTCCTGGCTTACCTTCGGCAGGTGTTCAACCACCCCGGCGAGGGATGATGTCGTAGGGTGGCCGGCTAGTCGATCAGGCCGAAGCGGACGCCAAACGGCGCCGTGGCCTTGCCTCCGGCTCCTCCAGCTGGAAGGTGTTCACCACCGCCGCCAGCTCCGCCGCCTGGTGCTGCAGCGAATGCGCCGCGGCTGCCGCCTCTTCGGCCAGGGCCGCGTTCTGGACCGTCATCTCGTCCAGGCGTGCAATGGCCTCGTCGACGCGCTCGATGTCGGCGCGCTGGGCGCTGGTGGCGGTGCTGATCCCGCCCATGATGTCCGTGACGCGGTGCACACCGTCGACTACCTGGCGGATCGTCTCGCCGGCTTCGCCCACCAGCACCGCCCCCAGGCCGACTTTGCCGACCGAGTCCTCGATCAGCGACTTGATTTCCTTGGCGGCCGCGGCCGAACGCTGCGCCAGGTTGCGCACCTCGCTCGCCACCACGGCGAAACCGCGTCCTGCTCGCCGGCGCGCGCCGCTTCGACCGCCGCGTTCAGCGCCAGGATATTGGTCTGGAAAGCGATGCCGTCGATGACTGCGATGATGTCGACGGTCTTCTGTGACGAGGCGTCGATCAGCTGCATCGTGGTGCCACGTTGTCCACCGCCGCCATCGCCCGCATGCCGGTGCGCACCTTGTCGTATCGCGCGCTGCCGCGCAGGACCGGATCGAGACGGGTGAGTGCGGCAAGGTATTCGGCCTTGCGCGCATCGACAAAATCGAGCTCGCGCCGGGCGGCAGCCTCGTCCTTGAAGATGTCGGCGTTGCGCGCCGCGATGCCGGTCTGGGCCAGGGCTTCGCGTGCGGCATACAAGGATTCGAGTTCGCTATTCCTCAAGGAATCGGCCGTTTGCAGGGCACGTTCGATGCCGTTCACGCGCGACACCGAGAACGCGGCGAGGATCAGGGTGACCGACAGGATCAGCGAAAGCTGCATAGAGCCTCGTTGCAATACCCGCGTGCTGGAAGAGGTGCATGGTGGCCTTTTTAGTGAATGAGAGAGATGCTCGTGACGAAAGTTGAGGAAATTAAGCGCGGTTATGTCGCAACAGTTTCTTTTAATCAATTAAATTTGCTGTATTTATGTATATCTAGAACTTATCTTTAGAAGGTACTTTTTAAATGAGGGATTTCGTCATTTCGGGTATACTTCAAGGGATAACCAGGACCGCTAATGCAGAGCAAGTTCACCGAAGAGGACCCGATCCTCACTACCAGTGCCGCAGCGCGCATGCTGGGCGTCGCAACCAGCACCGTTCAGTTATGGATGGAAAGCGGCGCCATTCCCTCGTGGAAAACCCCGGGAGGCCACCGGCGCGCCCGTCAAAGTACGATCCAGGCCATGCTGGACCGTGCAGGCCCCTTGTCAGGCGCGCTCTCCGGCGAAACGCTGGTGCAGGCGCCCACCGACCCTGAATTCATCCTTGAGGGCGACGAAAAATTTCCGGTCACAGCGGACGAGCCCCATCGTCTGGCCGCGCTGGCCGCCTCCGGCCTGGTCGACAGTCCGCAGGAGGAGCGCTTCAACCGCATCGTGCGGCTGGCAGCCACCGTGACTGCGTCGCCGATCGCCTTGGTGTCGCTCCTTACCGCCCGCCGCCAGTGGTTCAAGGCGCGCGTCGGCCTGGGCGCCCAGGAGACACCACGCGAGTGGGCCTTCTGCTCGCACGCCATTCTCCAGGATGCCCCCTTCATGGTCGAAGACGCGGCCACCGACGAGCGCTTCCGCGAGAATCCTTTGGTACTGGCCGAGCCGCACATCCGCTTCTATGCCGGCGTGCCGCTGCGCGACCGGTCCGGTTTGCCGATGGGTACCCTGTGCGTGATCGATCGCGAGCCGCGCCGCCTCCGCTCGGCCGAGCTTCAGGCCTTGTGCGACCTGGCCGATATCGCGTCTTCCGAGTTCCAGGCCAAGACGGCTTGAGTGGACGCAAGAATGCGCCAGGGGACGGCCGCCGGAGGGCGTCCGGCTATTTCACCGAGTAGGGCTCAAAACGTCCCGCCGACCAGCTTCCACAGCTGGGTGGCCAAGGCCGGGGGCGCGTTCGGCTTGAAGAAGGCCGAATCCTGGATGTGCGAGGCGGTCACGTAGACCGTGCCGTCCGGCCCCTGGGTGAAGGTGTCGGGCCAGCGCAGGCGCTCGTCCCGCACCAGCACCTCGGGCTGGCCGCCCGGCCCGGCGTCGAGGTCGCGTACTTTCACCGCGCTGTCTTCCACCGCGCTGAGCAGCATCTTGTTGGTTCCGCGCGGGATCAGGAGGCCGTCGGAGACGCCGTTCTTCCCGAACTCCTCGACGTCGTCGCCGACGTCCTTCCCCTGCATGCCCTTGCCCAGCAAGCTGGACGTGGCGATGCGGTACAGGGTATCGCCCTTGATCGCCTGCCAGTACAGCCACTGCCCGTCATCGGAGAGGGCGATACCGTCGGCCGAGAACTCGACGCCGCGCCCGTCCGGCCGGCGCAGCTCCTTGCCGTCCGCCTTGACGTTCAGGCCCTTCTTCATCTGGGTGGACGGGTGGCCGTCGAGCAAACGCACGGTCTTGCCGCCGGCGAGGTCCACGACCAGGACAGCGCCGACCACGCCGGAATCGGTGATGAAGGCATATCGTCCATCGGTCGAGAAGCGTACGTCGTTCAGGTAGGAACCCTGGGGGGCGGCGTCCTCGTCGAAGGCGATGGAGCGCACGACCCGGTCGCTCGCCAGGTCGATCTGCACCAGCTTGGCGCCGCCGGAGACCAGGTGGGCCTGGCTTGGGGCGGCCGGGTCGAGCACCCACAGGCTGCCGCGGCCATCGGCCACGATGCTTTGCACGCAGACCCAGTGCTTCCCAGGGGACAGTTCATCCTTGCGTGCGTTGCGCCAGGCGTTCCATTCCTCGTCCGGGTAAGGGCGCAAGGCGCCGTCCCTGGCCAGTTCCGCCACCGAGACGGCGGTGTCCTCGGTCCAGCGCGGGAAATTCACGAAGATGCGCTTATCTTCGGACACCGAGACGCCGGTCACCTGATGCTCGAAGGCCGCAACCTGTTCGATGGTCCATGCGGATTCCTTGCTCATGCTGCTCCTCTCATCGCTTGTGGCGCGCTGCGGCGGCGCGGCGCGCGCTTGGGTTTGTCGGCCTTGGCAGGCGCTGCTTTCGCACGCTTCTGCTCTTCCTCCTGTTCGCGGCGCAGGCGCTGCTGCAGCATCGCCAGCACCGCGGCTTCCTCCGGCTGCAGGGCATGCAGGTCTTCGGTCAACTCCTGCTCGGTGCGCTCGCGCAGGGTTTCCAGCACCGCGCCGTCGAGGTAGGCGTCGAGCACCACCGGGTGCACGTAGCACTTGCGGCAGACCGAGGGCGTATTGCCGAGCTTCTCGGCGACCGATTCGATGGCGCGCACGATGTTCTTCTTGGCCTGGGCTTCCGAATCGAACTTCTCGAACTCCTGCAGGGCCAGCGCGGCCAACACGGTGCCCGACCAGGTACGGAAATCCTTGGCCGTGTAATCCTCGCCGGTGATCGCGCGCAGATAGTCGTTGACGTCGCTCGAGTCGATGCTGTGGGTTTCGCCCTCGTCGTCCACATACTGGAACAGTTCCTGGCCCGGCAGGTCGCGTGAACGGGCGATGATGCGCGCGAGGCGGCGGTCGTGCACGTGGACCTTGTGGTAGACGCCGCTCTTGCCGCGGAAGCGGAACTCGACGTGGCTGCCGTCCACCTTCACGTGGCGGTCGCGCAGCGTGGTCAGGCCGTAGGACTTGTTGGTGCGGGCATACTCTTCATTACCGACACGCATCATGGTCGCCTCGAGCAGGTAGACGATGGTCGCCAGCACCTTTTCGCGCGGTAGGCCGGGCAGGGACAAGGCGCGGTCGACTTCCTTGCGGATGCCGGGGAGCGCCTGGCCGAAGTTCAGCATGCGCTCGTACTTCACCTCGTCGCGTACGGCGCGCCACTTCGGGTGGTAGCGGTATTGCTTCCGGCCCTTGGCGTCGCGCCCGGTGGCTTGCAGGTGGCCGTTGGCTTGCGGACAGATCCAGACATCTAGCCAGGCCGGTGGAATCACCAGCGACTTGATGCGGGCAAGCGTCGCTTCGTCGGTGACCGGGTCGCCGCCGGCATCGACATAGCGGAATCCGTCGCCGGATTTCTCGCGCCGGATGCCGGGACGGTCGTCGTGGACATACCGCAGTCCGGCGGCTTTCGCGGCGGCGGGTGGATCGCTGAGCGGGTTGTCGGCGCTGCCGTGGTCTTCGCTGTGCATGGGGCATCCTTCCAGTCTGGTCGCTCGATCGTACGCCGACGGGGGCGCACGCACCGTTCGGGAGATAACCGAGCCCTGCCCCGTGTATTCGAGAGATACTCAGGCATAGGAGGTGGATCTGTTTCGGTAGGCCAATGTTTATCCTTTAGGCCAACGCACGCCTTGGACCGGAAAGGCGGCACGTCACGCGCCCGTCATAAATGCGGCTTACGGTCTAATCTCGCGCTCCGATCCTGAGCCGAAGATGGGCAGCTGAGCAGTGTGCGCCCGTTCCCGAGGTTCGTTAGATGCGGTTTTCGTACCTGACGTGCCAACCCGTTTGTGATATTTCACTCCATGAGGTATGCCATGTTCTTGTTCTCCAAGTCTGATACGCCGGCCGTCCGTGCACACCTGAACGCACAGGCTGCTTTTCTGAACGACATGTCGAAGTCCTTGTCGCGCTCATTCCAGGAAATGTGCCAGCTCAACATCCAGCTCGGTCAAACGATGCTCGAAGAAAGCACCATCGTCAGCCACCAACTGCTGACTGCCGAGCGTCCGGCGGACCTGATGTCGGCCACTGCAACACGGGCACAGCCAGCGTCCGAGAAGCTGCGCGCCTACCAGCAGCACCTCTCGCGCGTTGCCGCAGACTCGCAAGTCGACTTTGCCAAAGTAGCGGAACAACATGTGCACGAAACCTCACGTACCGCCCGTGCCTTGGCCGAGCAGGTGGCCAACTCGGCAGCGGAAGAAACGGATCGCACGATTCGGCACCAGGAAGAAGTGCTGAAGAACTTCCGGGATCCGTTCGCGCATGCCAATGCACAGCGCGGCAATGGAAGCACCTATCAGGGGAGCATGCAATCGGCGGGCGAAGGTGCCGGCGGCAGTATCGATTCCGACACCGAGTACGACACGTTCAAAGGCAATGTACAAGGCTCCCAGTCGTCGCAGGTGTCGCAACAGTCGAAAACTGCCAAGTCCGCATGATCGTGCACGACCAGCAGGGCCGGACCTCGGTTCGCCTCCTGCCTGGTAGCGGATGTGGCCAGTAAGATCGGGGGGCCACATTCGCAATTGCCTGGATCGCCGGCGCTAGCGGGCGATCCGGGCAGCATGCGGGTCCGACGGGCAATTGCCGTCGCACTGCCCGCCCGGGCGTGCAGATGCCTGGCGCTGCATTCGATCCAAGCGTCGCGGCCGGCCGCCCGGTCCGCTTCCGTCGCAGCCAGCGAATCGCGGATCCACGCTGCCGCATCGCATCCTCGACGAGATGAAAATCCATCTCGGCAGCCAACATCTGCAGCGGTGGCTGCATCAGGCGGTGTTCTGCAAAAACGAGCATACCCAAGGATCGCACGGCGCGTTCTCCTACATGACGACAGCATGCAATTCTCTTTGGTGCGGCGCAGCATACGCGCCATACTGCAGCACGTACCTCGTCACGAACTCAACCCATTACAAGGAACAATTTATGCTGAATGTGTTCCTGGACGCATGGGCGTCTTGTCTGTTTCCGCGACCCGGAAACATGGTTTATTGCAGCGCAGCACCGCAGCATCGAACGCGACGCGGTGCTAGCTTCATCTCCGATCACTATCATGCGGATACCGGAAGCTTGCCCTTCAAATTATTTATTCCAAGCAGTTATGCAGGCGAGCCCACGTCATTGATTGTGATGTTGCATGGGTGCGGCCAAGACGCCGACGACTTCGCAGTCGGAACCGGCATGAACGAGCTTGCGGAGCATCATGGGTTCTTGGTCGCCTATCCCGAACAGCCGTGTGAAGCCAATTGGAACAGATGCTGGAACTGGTTCAATGGAGCAAATCATCGTCGCGGTCAAGGTGAACCACGCCTGCTCGCGGGTCTCACCCGCAAAATCATGGCTGACTACGCCGTCGACAAAACCCGTGTGTACGCTGCCGGCCTGTCGTCAGGCGGCGCCATGGCGGTCATCCTCGGCAGGACCTATCCCGACATCTTCACGGCGGTAGGCTGCCATTCCGGTCTCGCGCACGGCAGCGCCACCGACAGCGCCGGGGCATTCACGGCAATGCGCGATGGTGCCGCGATGCCAGCGCTTGCGCAAGAATGCATGCAACACGCCGGCGTTCCGCTCATCGTCTTCCATGGGGACATGGACACGACGGTGAACATCAGGAACAGCGCGACCCTGGTACAGCAGACAATCGCAAGTTACATCATGCACGAACTGCAGCAAGGCCAAGCCGTCGCCGTGTCCGAAGAGAAGGGCGAGCGCATCGGACGCGTTTTTACGCGGCGAGTCCATCGTGGTGCGCGCGGAAAAATCGTGGCTGAGCAATGGACCCTGCACGGCAGCGGACATGCCTGGTCCGGTGGTAGCCTGCGCGGCAGCTATACGGATAGCCGTGGACCAGCGGCCAGCGAAGAAATACTGCGATTTTTCAAGCAGGCATAAGGTAAGCGGCTGCACATCAGGGCTGGCGGTCAAGCTGGCGCCTAGCGCCCCCCCGAAGCGGTGCTGGCCTCCGCCAGCAGTTCGCTCAGCCTGATCGTATTGACCGGCTTGACCATATAGTGGTCGAAGCCGGCGTCGTGGGCGGCGTCGCGGTCCTGCTGGCGGCCGTAGCCGGTAGCGGCGATCAGGGTGGCGCTAGAGGTCTGCGGCATTCGGCGCAGGCGGCGCGCCAGTTCGTTGCCGTCCATGTCCGGCAGGCCGATGTCGAGCAGGCAGACCTGGGGCGAGAACACCTTCGCCACCTCGATCGCGTCCGAAGCGTTGTACGCGATCTCCACCCGGTGGCCGGCTGCGGCCAGGAACAGGTTGAGGGTATGGGCGGCATCGAGGTTATCGTCCACCACCAGCACGCGCAGCGGCGCCTGGGCAGTGGCCGCGTGGCGTACCGCCTCCGCGACCGTCGCCTCGGCTTCCTGCTCGTAGCGCGGCAGGCGCACGGTAAAGGTGCTGCCCTTGCCGAGCCCCTGGCTGGCGGCGCCGACGCTGCCGCCGTGCAGTTCGACCAGGCTGCGGGCCAGCGCCAGGCCCAGGCCCAGGCCGCCCTGCGAGCGGTCCGGGGTGCGCTCGGCCTGGGTGAACAGGTCGAACACGCGGCCCACCAGCGACGGCTCCATGCCGATGCCATCGTCGGAGACGGTGAGCACGTAGCTGTCGCCGTCCTCAAGCAGGCTCAACTGAATATGGCCGCCCTCGGGGGTGTACTTGGTGGCATTGCCAAGCAAGTTGGCCACCACCTGCACCAGGCGCTTGTGGTCGCCTTTCACGCGAACCGGCGCGGCCGGCAGGTCGAGCACTACCTTGTGGCGGCGCGCATTGAACAGCGGACGGATCTGCTCGGCCGCGTCGTCCACCACCTTGCGCAGGTCCAGCACCTGGGTCGAGATCGAAACGAGGCCGCGCGTGACGCGCGAGACGTCCAGCAGGTCGTCCACCAGGCTGGTCATGTGCTCGACCTGGCGCGCGATGATGGCGCAGGTCTGGGTGATCTGGGCATTGTCCGAATGCAGGAGCTTGAGCAGGTGGGCGCCGGTGCTGATCGGCGCCAGCGGATTGCGCAGCTCGTGGGCCAGCATCGCCAGGAATTCGTCCTTGCGCTGATCGGCCGCGCGCAGCTCGCGCTCGGCCTGGCTGCGCGCCGCCTCCTTGGCCTGCAGGGCGGCCGCCATCTCGTCGAGGGCCGCGGCCAGGCGGCCGATTTCCTCGTTGCCGTAACTGATGCCCGAGCGCGCCTGCAACTCGCCGGCGGCGATGCGGCGCGCGGTCTCCATCAGCTTGCGCACCCGCTGCACGATCAGGATGTCGCCGGCCAGCCAGGCCGCCAGCATTGCCAGCATGGTGGTCGCACCCAGGCCCAGCAGCGACATCAGCTGGGCTTCGCGGGCGTCCGCGGTAATGGTCTCGACCGGCACGCCGATGGTCACCGTGTATTCCGACAGCGAAGGCCCGCCCACGCGGGCAAACGCGTGCAGGCGCTCGATGCCGTCGTCGCCGCGCAGCAGTACCGGGCGCAGCGCCGGGTCACGCATGGCGGCCAGCAGGGGAGCGCTGATCTTCTTGCCGAACCAGCGCTCAGGGTCGGGCCGGCGCGAGATCAGGAGGCCGTTCGAATCGGCGGTCTCGAGGATCGAGCCGACCGGCAGGTTGATCTCGTTGACGAAGGTGTCGAGGCCGGCCAGGTCCATGGCCGAGAACACCACGGCCACGACGTGACCGGCGCGGTCGGTGACGGGATAGGTAAGATTGATCGTGTGACGGCGGATCACCCGGCCGAACACGTAGTCGCCCGCGATGAAGCGGCGCTCGGCGAGGGCGCGCCGGAAGTGGCGGCGGTCGCCCAGGTTCACCGGGTGCAGCATCGGCACCGCACTGCAGGTGACGTCGCCGTTGAGCTGGATGAGGCCGAAGTTGGCATAGCCTTCGTTGCGGTCGAGGACGTCGGCCAGCAGGGCGTTGCAGCGGTCGCTCGGGCCCATCAGGTCGGGAACGCTGACCAGGTCGACCAGGATCTGGCGTGCGCGGTCGAGCGACTGGGCTTCGTTGGCCGCGGCCATGCCTGTCAGGCGTTGCAGGTTCTCCTCGGAAGCGCGGATCGCCGCCTCGCGCTCGCGGATGCCACCCAGCACCGTCATGATGGCGATCGGGGTGATCGCCAGCGCAACCAGCAGCATCAGGCGGCTGCGCAGGCTGTTCAGGCGTAGGCGCTGGAGCAAAGGATTCATCAACATCTCGGTGAACTGGCGGTGGCCCATGCACCAATAAGGCGCAGTCGTTTCTCTATTGTACTAAAACAATGCTGTCGGATATACCGATTGTCATCTGTGCTCGACATTGCTTGACACTTGAAGTAGTTGCCCATGTAAGATGTCGGCAACACCAGACTGGGAGCGGGAATGAACATCGTGTGCGTGGGCGGCGGTCCGGCCGGTTTGTATTTCGGCCTCCTGATGAAACGGCGCCATCCGGACTACGCCGTCACCGTCGTCGAACGCAACCGCGCCAGCGACACCTTCGGCTGGGGCGTGGTCTTTTCCGACCAGACCCTCGGCCACCTGGCCGGTGCGGACGAGGAGAGCGCCCGCGCCGTCCTGCAATCCTTCAACCACTGGGATGAGATCGACGTCCACTTCAGGGGACGCACCGTCACGTCCGGCGGGCACGGCTTTTGCGGCATCGGCCGCAAGCGCCTGTTGAACATCCTGCAGGAGCGCGGCGCGGCGCTCGGTGTGCAGCTCGTGTTCGAACACGAGGTACGCGACGATGCCGAGCTGGCGCGCGCATACCGTGCCGACCTGGTGGTGGCTTGCGACGGCGTCAACAGTACGATCAGAAACCGTCACGCCAGCGTGTTCCAGCCCGAGATCGAGCGCCGCCACTGCCGCTTCGTCTGGCTCGGCACCCGCAAGCGCTTCGACGCCTTCACCTTCGCCTTCGAAGAGACCGAGCACGGCTGGTTCCAGGCCCACGCCTACCAGTACGACGGCGACACCTCGACCTTCATCGTCGAGACAACGGAGGAAACCTGGCAGGCGGCGGGCCTGGAAGCGATGGACCAGGGGGAAGCGCTGGCCTTCTGCGAGCGCCTGTTCGCACGCTACCTCGACGGCCACTCCTTGATGGCCAACGCCGCCCACCTGCGCGGCTCGAGCATGTGGATCCGCTTCCCGCGCATCGGCTGCCGCCAGTGGGTCCATTTCCACGAGATCGACGGACGCCGCGTGCCGGTTGTCTTGATGGGGGACGCCGCCCATACCGCGCACTTCTCGATCGGTTCCGGCACCAAGCTGGCGCTGGAAGACGCGATCGAGCTGGCGCGCTGCCTCGCCGATCCTGCCGCACCCATGGAACAGGCCTTGGCACGCTACGAAGAGGTACGCAGGGTCGAAGTGCTCAAGCTGCAGAGCGCGGCGCGCAATTCGATGGAATGGTTCGAGAACGTGAAGCGCTACACGGCGATGGAGGTCGAGCAGTTCGCCTATTCGCTGCTGACGCGCAGCCAGCGCCTGTCGCACGAAAACCTGCGCCTGCGCGACCCCGGTTATGTGACCGGTTTCGAGCGCTGGTTCGCCGGACGGGCGGCGGGGCAGGCCGGCATACCAGCACCCGAGGGCTGGACGCCGCCGATGTTCACGCCTTATAAAGTGCGCGGCGTGCTGTTGAAGAACCGGGTCATCGTTTCGCCGATGGCCCAGTACTCGGCGGTGGACGGCACGGTCGGCGACTTCCACCTTGCCCACCTCGGCGCGCGCGCCCTCGGCGGCGCGGCGCTGGTGATGGCGGAGATGACCTGCGTATCGCGCGATGCGCGCATCACGCCCGGCTGCCCGGGACTGTACGCGCAGGAACACACCGCTGCCTGGAAGCGCATCGTCGACTTCGTCCACGCGAGTTCGGACGCGAAGATCGGCGTGCAGCTGGGCCACGCCGGTGCCAAGGGTTCGACCCGGCCGATGTGGGACGGGATCGACCTGCCGCTCGTCGAGGGCAACTGGCCGCTGGTGTCCGCTTCGCCCCAGCAATACCTGGAGGGCGTCTCGCAGGTAGCGCGCGAAGCGTCGCTGGAAGACCTGGCACGGATCAAGGAGGATTTCGTACGCGCGACGCAAGCAGCGGCGCAGGCAGGTTTCGACTGGCTGGAACTGCACTGCGCCCATGGCTACCTGCTGTCGAGCTTCATCTCTCCGTTGACCAACCGCCGCCAGGACGCTTACGGGGGCAGTCTCGAAAACCGCTGCCGCTATCCGCTCGAGGTCTTCGCCGCGATCCGTGCTGTCTGGCCTGACGAGAAACCGATCAGCGTGCGCCTGTCCGCGCACGACTGGGTCGAGGGCGGCATTACGCCGAGCGATGCGGTGGCGATCGCACGCCTGTTCAAGGAGCTTGGGGCCGACATGATCGACTGCTCGTCGGGCCAGGTCAGCAAGATCGAGGCGCCGGTGTACGGGCGCATGTTCCAGGCCCCGTTCGCCGACCGCATCCGTAACGAAGCCGGCATCCCAACCATCGCGGTCGGCTCGATCATTGATGCCGACCATGTCAACGGCATCGTTTCGGCCGGCCGCGCCGACCTGTGCGCCGTCGCCCGTCCGCACCTGGCCAACCCGGCCTGGACGCTGATCGAGGCGGCCCGCATCGGCTACACGGGCGCCAGCTGGCCGCGCCAGTACCGGCCGGGCAAGCTGCAGCTCGAACGCAATCTCGAGCGCGAGCGCCAGATGCAGGCGCTAGGTGGCGGCTTGAGTCCGCAGCAGCTGGCCGCGCGCCTGCTTGAGGGTTGAGTTCGCTGAACCGACGTTTACCAGACATCAGGAGTCACCGCATGCATTATCTACCGGGCGAAACGCACCGGCTGCCGGGCAGCCGCGCCAGTCTTGCCGGCTACCAGGCCACCCACTTCCAGTACGCCGTGCACGACCGCGTCGCGACCATCGTTCTCAACCGGCCCGAGCGCAAGAATCCGCTCACTTTCGACTCCTACGCCGAGCTGCGCGACCTGTTCCGTCAGCTTTCCTATGCCGACGACGTCAAGGCTGTCGTCGTCACCGGAGCGGGCGAGAACTTTTGCTCGGGCGGCGACGTGCACGAGATCATCGGTCCGCTGACGAAGCTCGACATGCCCGGCCTGCTCGCCTTTACCCGCATGACGGGCGACCTGGTCAAGGCCATGCGCGCCTGCCCGCAGCCCATCGTCGCAGCAGTCGACGGTGTCTGCGCCGGCGCCGGTGCCATCCTCGCGCTGTCCTCGGACATCCGCTTCGGCACCGCGCGCAGCAAGACCGCTTTCCTGTTCACCCGCGTCGGCCTGGCCGGCTGCGACATGGGCGCCTGCGCGCTGCTGCCGCGCGTGATCGGCCAGGGCAGGGCGGCCGAACTGCTCTATACCGGCCGCGCCATGAAGGGTGACGAGGCCGAGCGCTGGGGCTTCTTCAACCGCCTTTGCGAACCCGACGCGCTGCTGGCGGAAGCGCAGGCCTTCGCCGCACTGCTTGCGAACGGCCCGACCTTCGCCCACGGCATGACCAAGAAGATGCTGCAGCAGGAGTGGAACATGGGTGTCGACGAGGCCATCGAGGCCGAAGCCCAGGCACAGGCAATCTGCATGGCGACCAACGACTTCCACCGCGCCTACCACGCCTTCGTGGACAGGGAAGCGCCGCGCTTCGAGGGGGATTGAAATGGCGGACCGCGATTACCTCGACTGGCCCTTCCTGGAGCCCCGCCACCGCACATTGGCGCTGGAGCTCGATGCCTGGGCGGAGGAACACCTGCAGGACGCGCACGGCAGCGACGTCGACGCCGCCTGCCGCGCGCTGGTTTCCAGGCTCGGCAGCGGCGGCTGGCTGCGCCATGCCGTCGGCGGCACCGCGGGAGCAACTGCGGAGATCGACTCCCGCGCCATCTGCCTCATCCGCGAGACGTTGGCACGCCATGCCGGCCTGGCGGACTTCGCCTTCGCGATGCAGGGGCTGGGCAGTGGCGCGATCTCGCTGTTCGGCAGCGCGCAGCAGCAGGATGCCTGGTTGCCGCGCGTAGGGAGCGGCGAAGCCATCGCCGCCTTCGCGCTCTCCGAACCGCAGGCCGGCTCCGACGTGGCGGCGATGCAGTGCGCGGCGCGCCTCGACGGCGATGCTTACGTGCTCGATGGCGAGAAGACCTGGATCTCGAATGGCGGCATCGCAGACTTCTACGTCGTGTTCGCGCGCACCGGCAACGGCGGCGGCGAGGGTGGAAGAGGTTCGCGCGGCATCTCCGCCTTCATCGTCGAAGCGGGCGCGCCCGGCTTCCACATTGCCGAGCGCATCGACGTGATCGCGCCGCATCCGCTCGCGCGCCTGCGCTTCGAGGGCTGCCGGGTTCCGCTCACCAACCGCATCGGCGACGAAGGGCAGGGCTTCAAGGTCGCCATGGCCACGCTCGACGTGTTTCGCACCTCGGTGGCGGCGGCCAGCCTGGGCTTCGCGCGCCGCGCCCTGGACGAAGCCTTGCGGCGTGCCCGCGAACGGGCGATGTTCGGCAAGACACTGGCCGACTTCCAGCTGACCCAGGCCAAGCTGGCCCAGATGGCGACCGGCATCGATGCCGCCGCGCTGCTGACCTACCGCGCGGCCTGGATGCAGGACGTGGGAAAGGCGCAGGGGAAACGCGTGACCAAGGAAGCGGCCATGGCCAAGCTGACAGCGACCGAGACCGCCCAGCAGGTCATCGACGCCGCGGTGCAAATGTTCGGCGGGCAGGGCGTGGTCAGCGGCGAGACCGTCGAGACGCTCTACCGCGAAATTCGCGCGCTGCGCATCTACGAGGGGGCGAGCGAAGTGCAGCTTCTGATCATCGCACGCGAACTGCTGGCTCGGGAGGAGAGCTGATGGACATCCTGCAACCGCCGGGCTGGGCGCGCCCGAAGGGCTACGCGAACGGCGTCGCTGCCCGTGGCCGCCAGGTCTATGTGAGCGGCATGATCGGCTGGGATGCCGAGTGCCGCTTCCACACCGACGACTTCGTCGGCCAGGCGCGCCAGGCGCTGGAAAACGTGGTCGCGGTGCTGCGCGAAGCGGGGGGCGGCCCGGAGCACATCGTGCGGATGACCTGGTACGTGCTCGACCGGAAGGAATACCTCGCTGCCGGGGCGGCGCTCGGCGCGGCTTACCGGGACGTGATCGGGCGCCATTATCCGGCCATGAGCGCGGTGCAGGTGGCGGCGCTGATGGAAGAACGCGCCCGGGTCGAGATCGAGGTGACGGCCGTGGTGCCCGACTGAGCCCATGGATGTAGCGTCAGGAAGGCAGCCTACCGATGACTGAGCATCTCATCACCGATCTCCCCTCGCTGGAGGCCCTGTTTGGCGACGTCGCACCGCAATCGATCGCCAAGGAAAGCGACAGCCTGCATCCTGTCTATGCCCGCTGGATCGCGGCGGCGCGCTTCGCCCTGCTGGCCACCAGCGGGCCCCATGGACTGGACGTATCGCCGCGTGGAGACGCCGGCCCCCTGGTGCGGATCGTGGATGCGTACACCCTGTTACTGCCGGAACGGCGCGGGAACAATCGCATCGACAGCCTGCGCAACCTGATTGCCGATCCGCGTGTCGGCCTGCTCTTCATGATTCCGGGCGTCGGCGAGACCCTGCGGGTCCGCGGCCGCGCGCACATCTCTGTCGATCCGGCATTGCTCGCGTCCTTCGAGCACGAAGGGAAGCGGCCACTCTGCCTCCTGCGCATTTCGGTCGACAAGGTCTTTTTCCAATGCGCGCGTTCCATCCTGCGCTCGCGACTTTGGCACTCTCAGGAGCACGATACGTCGGGCGTGCCGACGCCCGGAGCGATGCTGGCGGCGCTCACCCATGGCGAGATCGACGGTGGCGCTTACGACAGTGCCTTGCCACAGCGACAGCGCGAATCGCTCTATTGATGGGCATGGGACCGCGACTGCTGTCGGCCAGGTGCGGCCCTTTCCATCACGAAGGTACAGAGACGGGATATGGCTGAGCAACATGACGAGTTGTCCCGGTTTTTCGGCTGTTACTTCCATCAAGACTGGAACTTGGACGACCACAGCTGGGAAGACGTAGTCCGACGCTTCGTGGCCGAGTCAGGACAAAGTGCCGCGCATTCTCTCGCCGGACAAATCACGAAACTCACTGAGAGCGCGGAGTCAGACGCCGACCTCGCCAAGGCAATCGAGAGCTTCGGATGCTATTACTGTCCAAGTTCTCATCCCGAAATGCGCGCGTGGTTGAAAGACCTTTGTGCTGCCTTGGACGTGCAACGGGTAAGAAACAGATAGGTCCGCTTAGGGTCGGTGCTGCCGTAGAATGAACGGCCGAGATAGGCCAAGAGCGGACATGTCCCAAACTTTGAAGCGTGTGGGTTTTCATGAAAAAATTAGGTGTTGGAGCGTCGATATTCCTCAGCGTGTGCATCGCCAGCAGCTTGTCGGCTTCGCCTCGTCCGACATGTGATCGGTCGAGCAGCCAGCCAGATTTGGATGCTTGCGCCTACGAGGATCTGGAAGCTGCAGAGAAGGAAATGCAATCAGTTTATCAAGGCATTGTTGAGAAATATGCCAGCAACGCGCTACTGTTAGAAAGACTGGCTCGCGCTCAGCAATCCTGGATGAATTTCAGAGAGGATGATTGGAAAGCACAATTTGCATGTCCTAATTTTAATACACAGCTATGCTGGGGACCTCAAGCGTTCATAAAAGTGAATGTTCGTAGAATGGAGCAGACGAAAGAGCGCACGCGAAGCCTGCGAAATTTGCTGGAAAATGGTCCAGGTCGGTAAGTACTGTCTGGCGCCGATTGACTTGTCTGCTTACGGCCAGGGGCGGTCCTTGGAACCGTACCGCAAGCTCTCGATAAACGACCACGACTAAAACGCCATGACATGAGCCAAGCCGACGATCTGCCTATTGAAAGCAACAGCGCGCACCCATGGAGTTTAAGCTGGATCGCTGCAGGCATCGCTGTTGTCAGTGTCGTATTGGTCTTGCCGGTAGTGTTGGCAATACATAACTCAATACTTTACCCAGGCGTGTCGGGCCTCCTCGGCATGCTCGCGGGGGTTGTCTGTCATGCGCGTTCACGTGCTCGGCGCTCGGTTAGCCCGCTTGTCACGCTCAGCCTAATAGTCAATACCTGCATTGTGTTATATATGCTTTTTATCTGGTTGATTATTTATTTGATGAGTCGCAGCGCCATGCACTGATGTCCGCTGCGGCTCGGGCGCGGTCCTTCGTGACAGTCCGCGACGTATTCAGCCTGGCGAGCTGCTATGCTGAGCTGAACGGCCGGGCTCGGCCAGTAGCAGTCGTTCAACGAGATGGAATTCATGTATATGACATTCGGCATGACGGATGAACTTTGGGCGTGGGTTGGCATGCTGGGGGCGGCGGGAGTAGTTTCGCTTATGCTTGCCTTCCGTCTTCCAAAACAACGTTGGCCGCGGGTGATGGCCGTGACGGCCGGAGGTACGATTGCTTCCATCCTTTGTGGAGAAACTAGTGCTATCGGCCCGATTCTGCTTACTGGCCTTATCCTTGCTATTTGCTCCCTGACAGCGGCCCGTGAATAGTCGCGCTCACCAGACGCGCGTTCAGCAGACCCTTGTCGATATCGACCGCGAAGACTCCAACAAGGCAACATACCAAAGACCGTGAACAAGCGCTCGGTAAAATCAAGTCTGATCGGCGTGGCCCTCGTCTCGGCAATCACGCTGGCACGGCTATCTTGACAGGCGGCTTTCCGCTCGCATACCTGTTGGATGTACCGGGTGTTTCCAGGGAACGCCAGTTTGCGTTCGGCGAAGACAAGCTGTCCGTAGGTGCCCTGATATTCGCCATTGCCGTCTATTTCGCGCTGACCCTGCTGCTTGTTCTCGGCTTCTCGCATCGCCGCGCGGCCGCCGCTTGATTATTGTTGAGTTTTTCTACAGTCGGCGCATAATCGGCCATACCTGTCATTTCCATCAGGATAGTCATGGCCCCTCTAAGCTCCGTGCACCGGTCGCGCCGTACTGCCTCCCTACCTGCCTTGAGCAGCCTGCTACTGGCAGCCACCCTCGCCGCATGCGGCGGTGGAGGCGGCGACCCGGCCCCGGCGCCGGCGCCCGTGCAGCCGCCCCCGCCGGTCGCGGCGCTGCCGGGCAGCTACGCCGACCCCATTACCTACTCCGGCGCGGCCATGGCCTCGCTGGCGAGTGCGCAAGAGGGCGCCGCGACGGTGCAGGCACGCATCAGCCTCGACGGCCGCCCGTTCGATTACACCGCCACGGCCGGCCACCTGACCGCCGCGGACCTGACAACCGGACAGGCGGCGGCGTCTTTCTTCTATGTCGCCTATACGGCAGGCACACTGCCTGCGGCGCAACGGCCGGTCACCTTTTTCTTTAACGGCGGACCCGGTTCGGCCTCTGTCTGGCTGCACCTGGGCGGGTTCGCGCCGCGCAGGCTGGCCACCAGCTTCCCGGCCACTACGCCGCCTCCTAGTGCAATGCAGCTGGTCGACAACCAGGAAACGCTGCTGGACCATTCCGACCTGGTCTTCGTCGATGCCGTCGGCACCGGCTATTCGCAGGCGATCGCACCGCGCACCAACGCCCAGTTCTGGGGCGTCGACCAGGACGCGGCGGCCTTCCGCGACTTCGTGCGCCGCTATCTCGCTGTCAACAACCGGCAGGCTTCGCCGCTCTACCTGTTCGGCGAGTCCTACGGTGGGCCGCGTGCGGCGGTGCTGGCCAGCCTGTTGGAATCCGCCGGGGTGCGCGTGGCCGGCGTCATGCTGCAGTCGCCTGCCATGAACTACAACGCCAATTGCGGCGTGTTCAATCCCGGCCAGCTCAGCTGCGAGGGTTATCTGCCGAGTTATGCGGCCGTCTCGGCCTATCACCAGAACGGCAGCCTGCCGACCGATTTCACGTCGGTGCTCCAGCGCGTGCGCGAGTTCGCCGCCGGGCCCTACCGCAGCGAGGTAGCCGCCTTTCTCGCCAACGGCGCGCCGCCGAGCGAAGCCACCCTGACGCAGCTGTCCGCCTATACCGGACTGCCGGTGCAGACCTGGCGCCAGGATTTCTCGATGGTGCCGGGTGCCTACCGTGCGCGCTTCCAGCCAGGGCAGGTCATCGGACGCTACGATGCCCGGGTGCGGGCGCCCAGCGGCAGTGCGCTGGCGGCCGAGGGCGATCCGTCGATGACGCTGGTCGGCGGCGCCGTCGTCGGCACCATCCGCAATTATCTCGAGAGTGAACTGCGCTATACCGCGAAGACACCCTACCTGAGCTCCAACAACGTACTCAACCAATGGGTCTTCACCCACGACGGCAAACCCGTGCCGGACACGATACCCGACCTGGCCGCGGCCATGACGCTCAATCCTGCGCTGAAGGTGATTGCCATGGGCGGCTACCATGACCTGGCGACGCCGTTCTACCAGACCGAGCTGGATCTGGCGCGGCTGGGCGCCGGCGCCGCAGTCCAGGTCCGCAACTACGACAGCGGGCACATGAGCTATCTCGACGACCGCGTGCGCCGCCTCCAGAAGGCCGACCTGCGTGCTTTCTACAACAGCGTATCGGTGGCACAATGAAGATCATGGTTCTGTTTTTCCTCCTCCTCGGTACAGCGGGCGCGGCTGCCGCGCAGGCGCCCATCGGCGCCGACGCCCAGCTCCCGCCGGCCTTGCGAAACCGTCCGGACAACGCGCAGCCGGCGGCAGGGGCGGCATTGCACGCCCAGGCGCTGGCCAAGCTGGAGGCGCAGTTCCGGGCGGCCGACCTGGATGGCGACCGTACCTTGTCGCGTGAGGAGGCGAAAGGTTTCGGGTTCGTCTCCAGGCATTTCGACGCCATCGATACCCGGCGCCGCGGCGCCGTCAGCTTCGACGAGCTGCGCGCTTACCTCGAGAATGCGAAAGCCGAACGACGCTAGCTCATTGCGGACAGGCACCCCGGGTCCGGGGCGGACACCGCCGCAGGAACGCTCCTACGTCAACGCAAGTGTTGAGCACCTTGTCTCCGGCCGCGCATCGCGGTAAGTTGGCGAAACGGAGTTGACATAGGGAGAACCGCCATGCGCGCTTTCATCGTGACGGCAGCAAGCGCATTGTGCTTGCTCGGGTGTGCGACACCCCAAGAAAAGGCAATGAAGCAACAAGCGGAGATGGAACGCATGATGACCGAGTTCGGGCCAGCATGCACGCAGCTCGGCTTTGCAGTCAATTCAGATCCTTGGCGTCATTGTGTTGTCCAGCTGGCCGAGCGGGAGGGTGTCCGGCGCGGCGGCGTATCGACCTCGATCTTCGGCGGCTTCGGCAGCGGAGGACGGGGCGGGCTGGGCATCGGCATCGGTATCGGGCGCTAGCAGGCCGGTAGCCCGGCGATAAGTGAGTTTCCACGCATATCTTTCGAGGTGGACATGGCATTATTCGCGATGACATCCTCATCCGAAAGGGAAGCCATGAAGTTTGTAGCCCAAGCCATGTTCGGCTTATCGCTGGTTGCCGTGAACCCTGCCTTTGCCGCTACCGCAGCGCCCCCGGCGCAGGTGGCGGCGCAAAGTCCCGCACACGTCAAGGCCGTCCAGGACTTGCTTGCCGCCATGCAGGCTGAGAAAGCACTGCGCGGCGTTGCCGCCCGCAGCCGCTACCCGAGCGAAGCGCAGCGCAAGGACGTGTTTGCCAAGCTCGACCGAACGCCGCCTGCGGAGGTTCACCGGCGCCTGGCGGTGCCGATGGCGAAGGTGATCTCCGCCGACACGGCGACCGAGATGACCCGCTTCTACAACACTCCCTACGGCAAGCAGGTCATCCAGAACAGGTACAACAGCGGCCCGCAGATCGTCATGCCGGGCATGAAGCCGGTCGTGCCACCGGAAGAGAAGAAGGAGCGCAAGCGCGCCGCCTATGTCAAGGCAAGCAAGGAGCTCGCGGATGCGCAACCCGTGCTGGAGAGCGAAGCGTTCAAGCTTCTTCAGCAGATCAACAAGGGGCAGCGATAAAGGGACGCGGCTGGCGTGAGCGCCAGCCCACGCGCATTTCTGGTACGGTCTCTCCAACAGGAATCGATGGAGGCACCATGAACAACCAGATCGTACGTGTGATCGAGAGCGTCCAGGACGCGGAGCGCGCGCGCCAGGCGCTGCTGGACGCGGGCTTCGACCGGGACGGGATCGAAATCAGCCATACCGGCGACGAAGCCGGACCCGCGGAGGCCAATTTCACGGTGGGCGACTCGCCCGAAGTGAAGGGCGGCACGGACTACAAGGACGTGTACACGCCGGGGCTGGAGATCGGCAAGTGCGTCGTCACCGTTACCGCCGATGAATCGCGGCTCGAGAAGGCCGCATCGATCCTCGAGTATCACGGCGCCAAGGACAACGACCCCGCGCACAGGCATTGAAACGGAACAGGCGCCATCCGGCGCCCCTTATCAGGCTCAGCTCCAGCTGAGGTCCGTCTTGCTCAGCGGCAGCTGACGCACCCGCTTGCCCGTCGCCGCGAAAATCGCATTGCACACGGCCGGCGCCAGCGGCGGCAGGGCAGGTTCGCCCAGGCCGATCACCGGGTTGTCGGTCTTGATGAAGTGCGTCTCGATCCTGGTCGGCGTGTCCGGCATGCGCAGTAGCTGGTAATCGTGGAAGTTGCTCTGCACGATGCGGCCCTTCTCGATATTCAGCTCCGGGAACATCATCGTCGACAGGCCGTCGATGACCGAGCCTTCCACCTGGTTCTCCGCGCCCGACAGGTTGACGATCTGCGAACCGACGTCGGCCGCCACCACTACCCGGTCCACCTTCAGCTTGCCTTCGCGCGATACCGTCACTTCGGCCACCTGGGCCACGTAGCCGCGGTGGCTGAAGTGGAAGGCGATGCCCTGGCCCTGGCCGCGCGGGAAGGTCTTCTTGCCCCAGCCGGCGCGCTGCGCCACTTCGACCAGCACCTTGCGCATGCGCTTGACGTCGTAGGGCTGGCCGCGTTCGGAGCTGGACGGCATCAGGTCCTTGTTGCCCAGCAGTTCCAGGCGGAACTCGAGCGGATCGCGCCCGCCGGCGTGCGCCAGTTCGTCGATGAAGCTGTGCAGCACCCAGGAGAACACGCAGCTGCCCGGCGCCCGCCATGGACCCATCGGCACGCGGGTTTCGAGCATGGTCTGCTCGAACAGGCAGTTCTCCAGCCAGCGGCCCGGGAATTCGTCGGCCGCCAGGTTCCCGCCGCTGCCCGGCTGGAGCACGCGCTTGCCGTCGCGCTCGACGCGGTTGGCGAAGGTCACGAAGTGGTTGTGCCAGGCGAGCGCACGGCCGGCGGCGTCGACGCCGCCGCGCAGGAAGTGGAAACCGCCCGGGCGGAAGTGGTCGTGCTGCAGGTCGTCCTCGCGGGTCCAGGTCAGCTTGACCGGCGCGGCGACCCGCTTCGCGATGGCGGTCGCCTCGACGATGAAGTCCGAGCTCAGGCGGCGGCCGAAGCCGCCGCCGCTGCGGATGATGTGCAGCGTGATCTTCTCTTTCGGGATGCCGAAGGTGGTGGTCACCAGGGCCTGGCCCGAGCCCGGGTTCTGGGTCGGCGCCCACAGTTCCAGTGCGCCGTCGTCCTTGAACCAGGCGGTGCAGTTCTGCGGCTCCATGCTCGCGTGCGAGATGAAGGGGTAGCTGTAGGCCGCTTCCACGACCTTGGCGGCCTTGCCGAGCGCGCTTGGGACGTCGCCGTCCTTGCGCACCGTGGCCGCCCCTGGCTTCTTCGACGCGGCCTGGGCCTGGGCCGTGAAATCGGCCCAGCTGTGGTGCGCGCCTTCGCCTTCGTCCCACACCACCTGCAGCTCGCGGCGGGCGCGCATGGCGGCCCAGGTCGAGGTGGCAACGATCGCCACGCCCGGACGCAGGCCGTTCAGGTTGCTGGTACCTTCGACGATGAAGGCGTCCTTCACGCCCGGCATGGCCTTGATCGCGTCCAGGTTGGCGCTCACCGGCTTGCCGCCGAAGACCGGGCACTTGGCGTACACGGCGTAGAGCATGCCGGGCAGGCGCACGTCGATGCCGAACAGCGGGAGGCCGGCGACGATGGCCGCGTTGTCCACGCCGCCGATCCGGGTGCCCAGCAGCTTGTAGGTGGACGGGTCTTTCAGTACCACGCTCTGCGCGTCCGGAACCGGCAGTGTCGACGCGGCCGCCACCAGGGCGCCATAGCCGAGGCGGCGCTTGCTGGGGCCGTGGACGACGGCGCCATTGCTCGCTGCGCATTCGGAGACCGGCACGCGCCAGGTGTCGGCCGCAGCCTGCACCAGCATCATGCGCGCCGCCGCGCCGAGGCGGTGGAAGTTTTCGTAGTTGTTCGGGGTCGAGGTCGAGCCGCCGGCACCCTGCGGTCCGTAGAGTGCCGGGTCGAGGTCGCCCTGGACGATGCGTACGTCTTTCCAGTCCACTTCGAGTTGTTCGGCAATCACCATCGGCAGCGAGGTCTTGATGCCCTGGCCGATCTCGGGCTGCTTCGAAATGAGCGTCACGCGGCCGTCGCGGCCGATGCGGATGAAGGCGTTCGGTGTGAAGTCCGCTGCCGGCGCAGTGGCCGCGTTGGCGGTCGCTGCCAGCGCTCCTTCGGCCGAGATGCCGAGCATGAAGGCGCCGCCGATGGCCGTGGTGCGCAGGAAGCTGCGGCGGGAAGGGGAGGACGGTGCGGTCGTCGGCATACTCATTTCTTGCCCTTTCCAGTTGAAGCAATCTCGGCGGCGCGATGGATGCCGGCGCGGATGCGGGTGTAGGTGGCGCAGCGGCACAGGTTGCCCGCCATCGCTTCATCGATCTGGGCGTCGGTCGGCTTGGGGTGCTGCTTCAACAGGTGGCAGGCGCTCATGATCTGGCCCGACTGGCAGTAGCCGCACTGCGGCACGTCGAGTTCCTGCCAGGCCTGCTGCAGCGGATGCTGCGCCTTCGGATCGAGGCCTTCGATGGTGGTAATCTTCTGCTTGCCCATGCTGGAGACCGGCGTCAGGCAGGCGCGCGCGGGAACGCCGTCGATGTGCACGGTGCAGGCGCCGCACTGGCCGAGGCCGCAGCCATACTTGGTGCCGACGAGGCCGAGGCTGTCGCGCAGGGCCCACAGCAACGGCGTGTCGGGTTCGACGTCCACGGCCTGTGCCTTGCCGTTGATGTGCAGCGTGTATTTACTCATGCGGTGCCTCGTCCTTAGCGGGAGAAATAGGAGGAATGCAACATGCTAATCGAATCGACCGGTCTCAACAATATTGACGGGGTCTTTCTCCAACGAGACGGTATGGATACAAGGAGTATGTAATACTTTGTCATCCTGCTGATCCGTTTCCTGTCATGTCATGACCCATCAAGGTCTACGTCTGGCACCGGCGAACCTCAAGTTGCGGCTCGCTTCGGTGGCCGCAGTACTCGTGTTCGCTGCAACCCTCCTGGTGACCCTGTCTACCCTGTCGGTCGCCGAGCGCGGCACGAAGAGCGTGATCGGCGACCAGCAATACACGCTGCTGTCGGGGGCAGCCTCCTTCATGGATGACCGCCTGGCCGAGCGGCTGGGGCAGGTGGAAGCGCTTGCCGCCGCCATCCCGCCGCCGCTACGCACCGACTGGGCGGCGCTGCGCGCGTTTCTTGCCGACCGGGCGCGCCTGTGGAGTCCCGCCGAGAACCTGAACCTGGTCGTCTTCGATGCCGAGGGCGAGATGCGCCTGTCGTTGCAGGCACTGCCCGGACCGACCACGCTCAATGTCCGCGGAACCGATTACTTCGAGCGGGCAGTCGAGACGCGCAAGGGCGTGATCTCACGGCCGATCCGCAGCCGGCTCACCGGCAGCCACATCGTGGTCTTCAGTGCGCCCGTGCTGGACCAGGCGGGGCGGGTATCCGTGGTACTGACCGGCAGCGTCGATCTGCGCCGGTCCGGCTTTCTGCACCAGCTCAGCACCCTCAAGCCGGGCAGGACCGGCTACCTGTTCCTGATGACCGCCGATGGCGTGATCATCGACCATCCCGACGAAACGCGCCTGTTCCAGCATGTCGGCAGTACCCCGGGCGTCAACCGGGGCACCGACCGCGCCCTGGCCGGCTTCGAAGGCTGGCTGGAATCGCGCAGCAAGGACGGCACCGATTCGATCTATGCCTACAAGCGCCTGCGCACCACCGGGTGGATCCTGGCGGCGCGCTACCCGAGCGCCGAAGCGTTTGCGCCAATGGACCGGATGCGCCGCAACGCCTTCTTCAGCGCCGGCGGGCTGGCGCTGGCAGCCGGCCTGCTGGCCTGGGTGCTGGTGTACCGCTTGCTGTCGCCGCTCCAGGACCTGCGCGACAACGTCGTCGCGATCCGCGAGAACGGCGCCGGCATCGAGGTGCTGCGCGACGGGCGCAAGGATGAAATCGGCGAACTGGGGCGGGCCTTCCATGCGCTGGTGGCCGAGCGCGAGCTGGCCGAGAACCACCGGGCTGCCAGCGAGCGGCGCCTGCGCATGATCACGGACAACCTGCCCGTCCTGATTTCCTATATCGATCGCGAGCACCGCTTCCGCTTCGGGAACGCCACCTACGAAAAATGGTTCGGCATCACGCCCGAGCAGCTGGTGGGAATGCCGGTCGCCAAGCTGCTGGGGACCGGAACCGAGGCGGACATTTCCCCGCACCTGGAACAGGCTTTCAGCGGGCAGGCGGTGACGCATGAGGTGCGCATTCCGGTACGTGGCGAGCCGCGCATCCTGCAGGCCACCTACATCCCCGACCAGCAGCCGGAGGGCAGCGTGGCGGGCGTGTATGCGCTGGTGCACGACATGACCCACGTGAAGGAAGTCGAGGAGCAGCTGCTGCAACTGGCGCGGGTCGACACCCTGACCGGCATCGCCAACCGTCGCATGTTCGGCGAGACCCTGCATCATGCGCTGGACCGTGCGCGCCGCAGCGGCAAGCCGCTCGCGCTGGCCTACCTCGACATCGATCACTTCAAGAAGATCAACGACACCTTCGGACACGGCATCGGCGACGAAGTACTGACGGAATTCGCGCGCCGCCTCGCCGCGGGGGTGCGCGCCACCGACACGCCGGCGCGCCTGTCGGGCGACGAGTTCGTGGTGATCTTCGAGGAGATCGGCACGCGCCTCGAGGCCGAGCGCATCGCGGCGAAGATCGTGGAGAGCATGCGGGTGCCGTTCCGCACCAGCGCCGGCCTGGTACAGGTATCGACCAGCGTCGGCGCGGCGCTGTCGCAGCCGCGCCAGCCGCAGGAGCAGTTGTTGGCGGCAGCGGACAGTGCGCTCTATGCGGCAAAGGGAAAGGGGCGGAACGGCTACGCCTTCTTCGAAGGGTAGGGTGGTCGGGGGGAAACAGTCCAGTGGACTGTTTTCCCGACCGCGCGTTCAATTCACGCACGCGACGTGGCAGCTGCTATCGGAGCTGAACGCGCGGCCGGACAAGCCGGCCACCCTACGTAGAACAGCACCTTAAAGCTACGGACCCTCCTAGCTACGGACCCTGCGAGCTACAGCCCCTGCGGATACGTTTCCGGCGGCTCGTCCGAATGCCAGCCGCTGGTCGCGTCCAGCGGCGTCACCGCGCTGGTGCGGTCGATGTGGATCACCGCGTCGAACTGCTGCGGCAGCTGGGCCATGAAGTAATGGCTCTGGCGTTCGGTCCGCGGCAGGTAGAGCACGCCGATGGCGCGTTCCAGGCGCTCCTCCATCAGCACGTCGCGGGCCGGGCCCGGGTCGCGCAGCGGCAGGAAGAAGCGTTCGATGCCGACGCTGTGCAGCAAGTGCTCGTAGCTGCCCGGCATGCCGGGCCGGACGTGCTTGTGCTCGGCAGGGCCGTCCCATTCGGAGGCCGCCGTCACCCGGCCGTGATAGGTGCTGAACCCGATCAGGCAGGCATCCTGGCCGTAGGCCTTGCGTGCCAGCTCGCCGACGTTCCATTCGCCCTGGCGGCCGATCTCGGTGGCGCGGGCATCGCCGATATGCGAGTTGTGTTCCCACACGACGATCTTGGCCGGAGCACCAGGGCGCGACAGGTGGCGCGCAAGGGCGTCCAGGGTTTCGGCCATGTGGCTGTCGCGCAGGTTCCAGGACGAAATCCGGCCGCGGAACATGGTGCGGTAGTATTCCTCGGCGTTCTTGACCAGGCGCGCGTTCTGCTGCGCATAGAAGAACGCATCTTCGGCGCAGGCGCCGTCGGCCTGCATGTAGTCGAAGGCACGCTGCTGCAGGTCGTGCAGCGCCGCGTGCACCCCTTTCTGGCACGATTCGGACAAGCCGACGCTGGCGGCATAGCCGTAGTGCTGGCTGTCCTGGTCGTAGTGGTCGAAGCAGGCATACCGTCGCCGGGTTTCCTCGGCGGCGACCGGGTCGACCTCCTCCAGGTAGCGCAATACTTCCTGGATCGAGGTGAACAGGCTGTACAGGTCCAGCCCGTAAAAGCCCGCCTTGGCGGCGTTGCCGCTTGCGCCCGCCGCGTCGTTGCGCTTGCGCAGCCACTCGACGAAGTTCAGCACCGAGGTGTTCCGCCACATCCAGGCAGGGAAGCGCTCGAAGCCGGACAGGGCGGCGTTCCCGTCGGGATCGGCGCCTTCGCCGCGCACGTAGCGGTTGACGCGCCAGGCGTCGGGCCAGTCGGCTTCGACCGCCACCGCCGTGAAGCCCTTTTCCTCGATCAGGCGTCGTGTGATGCGCGCGCGTTCGTCGTAGAACTCGGCGGTGCCGTGGGTGGCTTCGCCGAGCAGCACGAAGCGCGCATCACCGACGAGATCGAGAAGCGGGTCGTAGTCGGAGGCGCCGCCGGTGAGCGGCCTTGCCGCCGCACGCAGCGCAGCGGTCTCGTAGTCGGTGACGGTCGCCATGGACAGAAAGCCCCGGTCAGTGCAGGTAGCGGCTGCCGGACTGCTCGGCCGGCGGAATCATCGCGCCCTGGGCGTGCTCGTCGTGCTTCTTCATGCGCGGCAGCTTGGCCGGCGTGTTGTCGCTGACGCGGTAGGTCTTGTCCCGGGTGTTCTGCCACAGGAGGGCCAGGCCGGCCAGTCCGATCAGCAGGCCACCCGGGGAACGACGCATCAGGCTGAGCAGGCCCAGCACGCCGCCGCCTACCAGGGCCGGATGGGCAGCCTCCCGGTAGTCATTGCTGCGGTAGTCCGGGCTGCCATAGTCCTGGCGGTTATATGCGGAGTTGTCACTGCGCGTGCTGCTGCGGGAGCCGCGCAGCCACCTCGACAGGCCACCGCGCCCACGGCTCTCGTCGCCATACTGGTGGCCAGGCTCGTACCTGCCCGGCTCGTAGTCGTCGTAGCGGGCCAGCGTACGGCCGGTGTCGGCCTCATGGCTGCCCACGCTGCTGCCGTCTGCACTTGCCCTGGCGCGATCGCGGAGGCGTTCGGCACTGTCCTCGAGGCGCTGGGTCGCCTCCTGGGCGCCGTGGTGGGCGCGCTCGAGCATCGGCGCCGCCTGCGCCTGCAGGCGGTCGGCGCCGCGCGACAGAGCGCTGGTGGCGCTGTCCTTCAGCCCGACCAGCCGGTCGCCGGCGCTGTGCAGGGCATGGTCGACCGTGGCCCCGGTGCGGGCCCCGGCAGCGCGCATCGCGGACAGTGCGCGCGAACGGCGCGCGGAGCCGCGTTCGGGATCCAGCAGGTACATCAACAACGCGCCGGCCGCTGCCGCACCCAGCCATTTACCTACGCTGCCCACATCGGTTGCCGTTTCGGTTGGAATTGGTTTCATGTCCGCTCCTTTCTGTTGTCCTGGTTGCCCTGCTGGTTGGCAATCGGCATGGCGGGTGTCGCCCATGCCTGCGCCAGCAGGTCCTGTACTTCTTCGTCATCCGTCTGCCCGAACGTCCGGTAGAACTGGCCGACCGCGTGAAAGCGGAGCGGGGCAAGGGGGCAGACGACTTCGTCGGCTTCCCGCGCGAGCCGCTTCAGGGTGTCGGGCGCACCCACCGGGGCTGCCACGACCAGAAGCGCCACCCGGTGCTTGCGCACGACCTGGACCGCAGCCAGCATGCTCGCCCCGGTCGCGATGCCGTCGTCGACCAGGATCACGCAGCGCCCCTCGAGCCGGGGCGCCGGGCGTCCGCCCCGGTAGAGGCGGTCGCGCCGCCCGAGCTCGGCCAGTTCGCGCGCGGCCACCCGGTCTACCTGTTCCTGCGTCACGCCCATCAGGCCCGGCACACCCGGTTGCAGCACGCATACGCCGCCGCTGCCGATCGCGCCCATCGCGTATTCCTCGTTGCAGGGCATGCCCAACTTGCGCACCAGCAAGACATCGAGCTCGGCACCGAGCGCCTGCGCCACTTGGAAAGCCACCGGCACGCCGCCGCGCGGCAGGGCGAGCACGATCGGGTCGGCCTGGCCGGCGAGATGCCGCAGGCTGCGCGCCAGCTGCCTGCCGGCGTGGGTGCGGTCCTTGTAGCCTTCGGTGTCCGGCATGGTGAAACGCATAGCATGAAAAACAGCGCGAAAAACAACGCGAAAAACAGCGATGGCGACACGCAAAACGGCCGCGCCGCGCCGCGGCAGGGCGCCGCAACGCGGTCGGCGGACCATGGATAGCGCCTGGCGCGTGGCCGGGCGATTACTGGATGGTCAGGCGGCGTGCTTCAGTGCCCTGCTTTTTGGGCAGGCTTAGCTGCAGTACGCCGTTCTCCAGCTTCGCCTGTGCCGTACCGTCGTCGACCTCGGTGGGCAGGGCGAAGCTGCGCATGAACCTGCGTGCGGTGCGTTCAGCATACACCACGGTTTCACCGTCGCGGCGTTCGTTTGCCGAGCGGCATTCCGCCTCGATGGTGATGCGTTGGCCGTCGACCGAGACCTTGACGTCCTCCTTGTTCACGCCGGGCAGTTCGGCCTGGATTTCGTAGGTTTTGTCGGTTTCGGTGACGTCCAGGCGCGGCGTGGCGGCACCGTCGCCCGCCCATTGCCCGCCCTGTGCGAGCGGGGCGAAGAAGTCCTGGAACATGCTCTCGACCATGCGTCCGAACCCGTCATCGACGGCACCCGGACGGTAGGCCGGGAGCGGGCTGCTGCCCCTCCTGATGAGATTCATGATGGCCTCCATGGATGAAAGTTCTGGAATGTGCCGGCGGCCGCCGGCACATTATTTATAGGATGGGAGCGGCCAATTTTCAAGAGGAGAGGAGCGCGATCTGGGGAGCCGGAAGCAGCTGTCCCGACCTGGTCCTCACCCCAGCAGCCTGCGGTGGAAACGCAGGTGATCCTCGACGAAGGTGGAGATGAAGTAGTAACCGTGGTCGTAGCCCGCGTGCCGGCGCAGCGTCAGCGGCTGGCCCGCGCGCGCGCAGGCTTCCTCGAAGGCTTCCGGATACAGCTGCTCGGCCAGGAATTTGTCCGCCAGGCCCTGGTCGACCAGGATCCCGCCCGGGAAGGGCGCCGTGTCCATCGCGGCCATCAGCGCGCTCGCATCGTACTGGCGCCAGGCATCCTCATCAAGACCCAGGTAGCCGCCGAAGGCCTTCCGGCCCCACGGGCAGCGCATCGGCGCGGCGATCGGCGCGAAGGCCGATACCGAGCGGAACAGAAGCGGATTACGCAGCGCCATCATGAGCGCGCCGTGCCCACCCATCGAGTGGCCGAAGATGCCGACCCGCGCCGGGTCGACGGGCAACTGGGCCAGCACCAGTTCGCGCAGTTCCAGGATGTGGCTGTACATGCGGTAGTGCTGCGACCATGGCGCCTGGGTGGCGTCGACATAGAAGCCGGCGCCCGCGCCGAAGTCCCAGCTGTCGGTCTCGCCCGGCACGCCGGCGCCGCGCGGGCTGGTGTCGGGCGTGACCAGGACCAGGCCTTCCCGCGCTGCCACGCGCTGGGCACCGGCCTTGATCATGAAGGTCTCTTCGGTGCAGGTCAGGCCCGCGAGGTAGAACAGTACCGGCAGGCGCTCCTGGGGCAGGCCATCCTGAGGCAAGCGCTTGCCTTCGACGCCCGGCGGGAGGTAGACGGAAAAGCGCATGGGCAGGCCGGTCGCCGTCGAATCGAAGCGGTAGAAGCGCTGGACGCCGCCGAAGCAGGCGTGTTCGCTGAGGAGCTCTAACATGGGTTTATACTGGATGAGTGGTCAATCCCGCAAGTATGCCCTGTGGCGTCGGAGCCTGCCAGTCAGACGAATCCGAGCGCGCCAAGGAGAGCGCCGGCGCCGAGCATCCACAGCAGGTGCAGGCGGGTACGCCAGATGACAAGGCAGCTCACCGCCGCCAGCAACCAGAGCGGCCAATTGCTTGTCTGCGAGCCGGCACCGGCAATCAGCCAGCTGGTGGCCAGCAGCATGCCGATCACGATCGGCGCCATGCCCAGGCGGAAGGCGCGAACCGCCCGCAGTTCGCGGTTGCGGTGTCCCCACTGCGCGACCTGATAATTCAGGATGGAGGAGGGCAGCAGGATGCCGGCCATGGTCAGTGCCACGCCGGCAAAGGCGGCAGCCGGACTGCCGGTATTCATCCCCAGGTGCCAGCCCATCAGCGCAACGAACAGCACGTTCGGGCCAGGGGCTGCCTGCGCCAGCGCGATCGCGTCGGCAAACTGCGATTGCGCCAGCCAGCCCTTGTCCTCGACCAGGAAGCGCTGCATATCGGCGCTGACGGAGATCGCGCCGCCGAACTGCATCAGCGACAGCATCAGGAAATGGACGAACAGGCTGGCCCAGTCGTCCCATCCCAACAGGAGCGGCGCCGACATTATCGCAGCCTGCGCCAGGCCAGCAGGCAGCCCAGCGCGCCCAGCGGCGGCAATACCCAGACCAGCGGCACCCGCAGCCAGGCCAGCAGCACGAAGGCCGTCGCCACGATTCCGGCCGACCAGGACCGTGGAACCGGGTTCCTCGCCAGCGCGGCGGAAAGCCTCAGGCCGGTGGCGGCGATCAGTCCGGCGGAGACCGCCGCCATGCCGCGCAGGGCGCCGGCCACGGCGGGACGGTCCGCGTACTGTGCGTGGAAAGCCGCCAGTACCAGCACAAGCAGCAGTGGCAGCGCGAGCAGGCCCGCGACGGCGGCCAAGGCCCCGGCCAGTCCGAACCAGCGCGCCCCGATCATGATCGACAGGTTGAGCACGTTCGGACCGGGCATGATCTGGGCGACCGTCCAGTCCTCGATGAATTCCTCCCGCGTCAGCCAGCGCTTGCGCTCGACGAGCTCGTGCTGCACGACCGCCAGCACGCCGCCGAAGCCTTGCAGGGCAAGGACAGTGAATGAAACGAACAGGTCGGTGAGCGACGTGGGCCGGGGGCGGTCCGGGTCGGCGGCAGCGGGAGGCGGAGCACACATCCCGGGATTATCGCCGGGTCTGCGCCGCCCTGTCCACGCACCGGCAGGCGATCAGCCGCCGCCGATACCGCGCATCACCTTGCCGCTGCCGCCGCAGTTGGAACAGGGCCGGCCATCGGATAGCTTGCCGCTGCCGGCACAGGCTTCGCACACGTCTTCGCCTGCGCCGGGCGTGCCGGGTTCTGCTTCGTCGCCGGGATTCAGGTCGGGGTCGGGTTGGGTGCTCATGGGGGTCCTCGCAGTGGTTGGTTGCGCGGCCATTGTAGGCGGCGTCCACAGGAGGCGGCGCAGCGCTGGACAGGCGCAATGCCCTAAGCACGAAAAAGGCAGTCCGGCTTTGATTTGTGTCTCATATTGACATTGTTTGCGCTTGCCCCATACTTCGGTGCAGCCGCAACACCCTTTATCCGGAAAGGCCAGGCGCGCGATGAATCCTTCCAGCACCTTCCTGAACAACGCAGACGGTGCCATCGGCGCCGAATCCCGGCGCGACGGGCGCCAGCGCGACATCGTGGATGCCGGCATCGCGCTCATGAGCGTTGCAGGCACCCTGTCCGCACTCGAGTACCTCAAGTCGCATGCCGTCGATGCACGGGTCATCGCGCGCGTCCTGTCGGATCCGGCTAGGCGGCGCAGCAGCCCCGGTCTGGCCCTTGCCTGAGAGCTGCCTGCGCTCTACGCGGTTCAGGCACGGTTCAGGCGGGTGGGGCTTATACACAATACTATCCCAAGAAAAATTTTGTGCTTTGGCGTGCCTGTTACGCCACAGTTGCACGATGGTCAAGCATAAGCCCTTGATTTCAGGTGCTATCGCGATTGCCTTCCCAATAGGCAAATTGTTGAAAACCGCACGGATGGCCGCATTCGGCGTGTCAAGCCCCCGCTTTTCCACATAGTTATTCACAGACTTTGTGGATATCAGGAAAACTTTTTAAATATTAACTACTTAGCACTGTCTATGCATGTAATCCTTGACCTGATGCCAGGAAATTCGTGGCCCCCAATCGTGCGCGGGCTTGACTCCAGAATTCTTGAGGCTTGCGCAACACAACTGGATAAATGTACAGTGTGACATTTGCTGCCGTCAATTCCCTGTATCGCCCATGTCTGCCATTCTTGAACAGCCTGCCACCGATGATCCCTTTGCCGGCCTGAATGCTGAGCAACGCGCCGCGGTCGAGCACGACATCGGCGCCGCGAGCGTGCGGCCGCTGCTGGTGGTGGCCGGGGCCGGATCGGGCAAGACCAATACGCTGGCGCATCGCGTTGCGCGCCTGATCCAGTCCGGCGCCGATCCCCAGCGCATCCTGCTGCTGACCTTTTCGCGGCGTGCGGCCGGCGAGATGAGCCAGCGCGCCAGCGGTGTGCTGCAGCGCCTGCTCGGCAAGGGCGGCTCGCTTGCCGCTCAGGTAACGCTGCCCTGGGCCGGGACCTTCCACGCCATTGGCGCGCGCCTGCTGCGCGCGTACGCGGGCCGCATCGGCCTGGACGAGTCCTTCACGATCCACGACCGTGGCGACTCCGAGGACCTGATGGGATTGGTGCGCCACGAGATCGGCTTGTCGAATACGGAGAAGCGCTTCCCGTTGAAGGGCACCTGCCTATCGATCTACTCGCGCGTCGTGAACAGCCGCGAGTCCCTGGAAACCGTGCTGCAGTCCACCTTCCCCTGGTGCAGCGAATGGGAAGGACAGCTCAAAACCCTGTTCGGCGCCTACGTCGATGCCAAGCAGGAGCAGAACGTCCTCGACTACGATGACCTGCTGCTGTTCTGGTCCGAGATGGCGTGCGACCCGGTGCTCGGCCCGGAGATCGGCGCCCTGTTCGACCACGTGCTGGTGGACGAGTATCAGGATACCAACCGCCTGCAGGCGGCCGTCATCACGGGCATGAAACCGTCCGGCGAAGGCGTGATGGTGGTCGGCGACGACGCCCAGTCGATCTACGCCTTCCGTGGCGCGACCGTGCGCAACATCCTCGACTTCCCGAAGCAGTTCTCGCAGCCGGCCGAAGTCATCACCCTGGAGCGCAACTACCGCTCGACCCAGCCTATCCTGGATGCCTCCAACGCTGTCATCGCCGCCGCCCGCGAGCGCCATGCCAAGACGCTATGGACCGACAAGGCGTCCAGCCTCAAGCCGCAACTGGTGCTGATCCCGGACGAAGCCGAACAGGCGCGCTGGGCCTGCAAGCGCATCCTGGAACACCGCGAAGCGGGGATGCCGCTGAAGTCGCAGGCGGTGCTGTTCCGCGCAGCCAGCCACAGCGCGGCGCTGGAACTGATGCGACGAAATATTCCCTTCGTGAAGTTCGGCGGGCTGAAGTTCCTGGAAGCGGCCCATATCAAGGACGTGCTGGCGACCCTGCGCTTCGCCCAGAACCCGAACGGGCGGATGGCCGGTTTCCGCGTGGCCCAGCTGATCCCAGGCATCGGTCCGGCGACCGCCACCCGCTTGCTGGATGCGGTGGGCGAGGCCACCGACCCGGTGGCGGCCGTCGAAGCCTTCGCCGCGCCGGGCAAGAGCCTTGATAATTGGGCGGCCTTCAGCGCGCTGTACCGGCGCCTGCGCGCTCCCGGGCTACGCTGGCCGGCCGACATCGAGCTGGTCAAGCAATGGTATCTGCCGATTCTCGAGCGCCTGTACGACGATGCCCAGGTGCGCGCCGCCGACGTCGAGCAACTGGCCGCGCTGGCGGGCGGGCACGCGACCCGCGAGAGCTTCCTGGCCGAGATCACGCTCGACCCGCCGGAAGCCACCAGCGACCGCGCCGGCGCGCCATTGCTCGACGAGGACTACGTGATCCTGTCGACCATCCATTCCGCCAAGGGGCAGGAGTGGAAGTCGGTAACGGTACTGAACGTGGTGGACGGCTGCATCCCGTCCGACATGAGCACTGGGAACAACGACGACATCGAGGAAGAGCGGCGCCTGCTGTACGTGGCGATGACGCGTGCCCGGGAACACCTGCAGCTGGTGCTGCCGAACCGTTTCTTCGTCAAGCAGCAGGGCCAGATGGGCGACCGCCACGTCTACGCAGCGCGGACGCGCTTCATCACCCCGGTCATGTTGGGGCATTTCGAAGAAACCACCTGGCTCAGCGCGGACTCGCAACAGCTGCGCAAGCCAGTGCCGGCGAGCGTGCGGATGCTGGTGCGGGAGCGGGCCAGGAACACGTGGAAATGAGCGAAGATCGGCACACGTTCGGGACTTATCCCCCGTGAGACGATTTTGTAGGAATAAGCCCTAGATACCCACACTGTACGAAACCGAAGCATCGCCAAGTCATTGATTTTACGGGTTTTTTAATTTGCCTGCGGAACGGGCAATTTGTTGAAACCCGCATCATTGCTGGTCTTTCAGCTTGTCAAGTAGTGCTTTTCCACATCTTTATCCACAGTTCTTGTGGATATTGAGGAATTTCTTTTAAAATCAAACGCTTAGCCGGCAAAGCTTGATAATTCTCAAGCTATTTCAGTGGATGGTGACAAGGTCATCCACACGTATTGCCGCTCGCCTGTTTCAAGCGATCTAATTCGGCGAGAAAGCGTTCTGCAGCCAGGCCTGGCGGCCACGGTTCCCATGGTGTGCAAGCGAAGTAGGGCACCAGCGGATCCTGGTCCAGCACCTCTGCGCGGATCTTCAGCGTGCGTCGTACTTCTTCGGGCGTCCACCCGGTCACGTGCACCGCTTCGCTTGCCGCCGCGAGGCGGTCGGCCTGCTTGTGCAGCCGGTGCTCCTTTTCGGTCCAGGCCGGCAGACCATAGCGCAGGAAGACCATCTGTTCCAGGCGCTTCGTCAGGGCGCGGAAGCCTTCGCCCAGGAAGGGCTTGATCACCGAGATGGCATCGAAGCCGAGCAGGCCTTCCTCGGCGTCGTGCAGCAGCTCGCGCAGTTCCTGCACGGGCGTGGGCCTGGGCGCGATGGCGCGGCGCAGCAGCATGACGCTGAGCGAGTGCTGCGCCACCGACAGGGGCAGCGGCCAAGCCGAGTGCCCGCCCCAGCGGTAGGTGCGCGCCAGCCCCAGCGCCAGGTCGGCGTCGTCCCAATCGAACGGAGTCGGGTTGAGCAGGTCCAGGCGCTTTCCAGAGGGCATGCGGACCCAGGCACGCACCTCGGCGCTGGATGAGTTGTGCATGTGGCGATTCTACACACGGGCAGGCGCATTCTCCGCATAATTGATACAAGCAAAGATGCTCCACGACCGAGTCCCTACACTGGACCGGATAGGCGGGACCGGCCCGCGGACAGGAGGCGATATGAACGATGACACGCAGCTGCAGTGCGACGTGCTGGTCGTGGGCGGCGGCATCAACGGCGCGGGCATTGCGCGCGATGCGGCCGGGCGCGGGCTCCGGGTGGTCCTGTGCGACAAGGACGACCTCGGGTCCCATACCTCGTCCGCCTCGAGCAAGCTGATACACGGCGGCCTGCGCTATCTGGAGCACCGCGAGTTCGGCCTGGTGCGCAAGGCGCTGCTTGAACGCGAAACCCTGCTGCGCAGTGCGCCGCACATCATGCATCCGCTGCGTTTCGTGATGCCGCACGATAGCGCGCAGCGGCCGGCCTGGCTGATCCGCGCCGGCCTGTTCCTCTATGACCGCCTGGCGCCGCGCGCTTTCCTGCCCGGCTCGGAAGCGGTCGAGCTCGCGGCCCACCGCGCCGGCAGCCCGCTCAAGCCGGCCTTTGCGCGCGGCTTCGTGTATTCGGACGGCTGGGTCGACGATGCCCGGCTGGTGGTGCTGAATGCGCTCGACGCGCACGAGCGCGGTGCGACCGTGCTCACCCATACGCGCTGCGCGGCCTTCGAGCGCCATCCCCATTACTGGATAGCGACGCTGGTGCAGGGCGAGCGCAACCGCAGGCGCAGCATACCGGTGCGGGCGCGCTGCCTCGTGAATGCCGCCGGGCCGTGGGCGGCGCGGGTAGCGCAGGTCGCCACGGGCAGCGCCCCCAAGCGCCGGCTGCGCCTGGTGAAGGGCAGCCACATCGTGGTGCCGCGCCTGTTCGACCACAAGTACGCCTACATTTTCCAGCACCCGGACGGCCGCATCGTCTTCGCCATGCCCTACGAGGGCGCGTTCACCCTCATCGGCACCACCGACGTCGCGTTCCAGGGTGACCCGGACGGGGTAGCGATCGCCGGCGCCGAGACCGCCTACCTGTGCGAATTGGCCAACCGCTATTTCCGGCGCCAGATCGCACCTGCGGACGTGGTGTGGAGCTACTCGGGCGTGCGTCCGCTGCTCGAGGACGAAGCCGCCAGCGCCAGCGCGGCCACGCGCGACTACCTGCTCGGGCGCGATACTGCCGGCGCGCCGCTGCTGTCCGTTTTCGGCGGCAAGATCACCACCTACCGCAGGCTGGCCGAAGAAGCGGCGGACTGGATTTCCGGCGTGCTCGGCCGGACCGGGCCGCGGTGGACGGCACAGGCCGTGCTGCCGGGCGGAGACTTGTTCGGCAGCGCACCAAGCAGCCGTGCCGTACTCGAGTTCGACCGCTGGGTCGCGGCGCTCGAACGCCGCCACCCCTGGCTTCCTGCCGGCCTGGCGCTGCGCTGGGCGCGTGCCTACGGTACCCGTGTCGAGATACTGCTGGCGGGCGCTGCCGGCCTCGACGACCTCGGTGAAGAGGTGGCGCCCGGCCTCTACAGTGCAGAGTTGCGCTACCTGATGCGGCACGAGTGGGCCGGATGCGCCGAGGATGTGCTGTGGCGGCGATCCAAGCTCGGCCTGCACCTGCCGCCGGGCTGCGCGGACCAGATCAATGCCTGGATGGCGGCTGAGCGCCCGCAGGCCGGCGAGGTCGCGCTGACGGAGCCGGCCTGATCCTGTGTGCCGGGCGCTGGCCGCTTTGCGCCAGCTTCGCGCTATCATGGGCATCCCTGCCCAACGATGGAAACAGCCATGCGCCTGTATGTCAGCCCCCGTGCGCCGAACCCGCGGCGCGTCACCATGTTCATGGCGGCGAAAGGAATCGACGGGATCGAACTGGTCGACGTCGACCTGAACGCCGGCGGCCACCGCAGCGCCGAATTCACCGCCCTGAATCCGCTGGCCCGGGTGCCCGTGCTGGTGCTCGACGACGGCCGCGCGCTGAGCGAGACGCGTGCGATCTGCACCTACCTCGAAGGCCTGTATCCGGAACCGAACCTGATGGGACGCGATGCTACCGAGCGCGCCTTCATCGAGATGGCCGACCGGCGCATGGAGCTGCACCTGATGCTGGAAACGGCGCTGTGCGTGCGCCATACGCATCCGGGGCTGGCGGTGCTGGAGCAGCCGCAGTTCCCGGAATTCGGCGCGGCGCAGGGGCAAAAGATGCGCGCGACGGCGCGCTGGCTGGATGGGGAACTGGCCAGGCAGCCTTACGTGGCGGGGGAGCGGTTCACGATTGCCGATATCACGGCATTCTGCACGATCGAGTTCGCGCGCGGTCTGCTGAGGTTCCGGCCCGGGGAAGAGGGGATGCCGCACCTGCAGGCATGGCGGGACCGGATTGCGGCCGAGTACAAGAGCTGATGCGCCGGTTAACCGCGTGGGCAGGAAACCTGCCCACCCTACGGTCATCGTGGTGTCGTAGGGTGGGGGGCTGGTCCGCCCACGCGGTCAAGCAGCCGTAGAATCAGCGAACGCGTTTATACCACCCGCCGTCCTCGAACAGCGGCTGATAATCCATCACGCCCGCATCTGCCGGCCCCAATTCGCGGTCCAGTCCCAGCACCCCGAACAGCGACAGGCTGTCGCGGAACAGCCGCAGCACGCGCTGGCGCAGCAGCGGGCCGAAGTCGGGCAGGGCGCGGCGGCAGATGATGCCGTGGAACTCGTTGAACGAGGCATCCGTCACCAGGCTGTACTGCGCCCAGGTGATGCGTTCGCGCAGGCGCGGGAGCAGGCGCGCTTCACCATTCGAGATCTCGAAGTAGTCGCTAAGGCGGCCATTGCCCCCGCTGGCCTCGTACTGTGCCTGCGACTCGGTCAGCTGTGCTACCGGCAGCGTGGCGTTGCGCACTTCGAACAGCAGCTCGTCGCTGCCGACGGTGGCGAATACTTCGGTGCGCCCGTACAGCTTTTCCTCGGCCAGCAGGATCGCCAGCGTCCAGGCCTCGGCCACGCCGGCCGGTTCGGCCAGCCAGACCTTGGGCAGGGCGGTCGGGCGCAGGCTGTCGCCGAGCGCGGTGCGCAGGCGGCGCGTGTCCTCCGGCAGGTCGAACAGCGGTGCCGGCGGCACCGCAAGCACCCGCATCAACTCCTGGGCGACGCCGGCCTCGTGCAGCACCCGCTCCTGCAGGCTGGAGATGGTCGCCAGATGTCGCGTGCGCAGCAGTGCGCACAGCTTCTCGCGCAGCTTGGGCCGCGCGTAGCCACGGAAATCGAAACCGAAGCGCTGGTAGACGGCTTCCAGCAGCAGTTCGAGCTCGAGTTCCTCTGTCGCCTGAAGGTTGGCGAGTCCGGCAAACCCGGGCCAGGCGCTCAGTTCACCCATCACCGCAGCCATTAATGGAGCCAAACCCGCATCATCGACAGCAGCTGGGCCACATCGACCGGCTTGGTGATGTAATCCGAGGCGCCGGCGGCGATGCACTTGTCGCGGTCACCCTTCATCGCCTTCGCCGTCAGGGTGATGATCGGCAGTGAACGGAACTTCGGGATGCGGCGGATCGCCCGCATCGTGTCGTAGCCGTCCATCTCCGGCATCATGATGTCCATCAGGACGATCTCGATGGTCGGGTCCTTCTCCAGCACTTCGATGCCGTCGCGGCCGTTCTCGGCGAACAGCACCTGCATCTGCTGGCGCTCCAGTAGCGTGGACAGCGCGAAGATGTTACGCAGGTCGTCGTCGACGATCAGCACCTTGCGGCCGGCCAGGCCGCCGTCGGCGGCGTGGATCTCTTCCAGGATGCGGCGCTGCTGCTCCGGCAGGCTGGCCTGCGAGCGGTGCAGGAACAGGGCGGTCTCGTCCAGCAGGCGTTCCGGCGAGCGGGCGTCCTTCATGACGATGGTCTTGGCGTAGCGCTTGAGCTTGGTGACCTCCTTGCGCGACAGTTCCTTGGCGGTATAGATCACCACCGGCAGGTCGCGCAGGCGCTCGTTGGCGCCGATGCGGTCGAGCAGGTCGAAGCCCGAGATGTCCGGCAGGGTCAGGTCCAGCACCATGCAGTCGAAGCGCGCGCTTTCCAGCGCTTCCATCGCGGCGGCGCCGGTATCGACCGTCACCATGTGGATGTCGGCGTTGCCGATCAGGGCCACGATCGACTCGCGCTGGGCCATGTCGTCTTCCACCACCAGCAGGGAGCGCTTGCCGCCCATCAGGAACTTCTGGATGCGCTTGAACTCTTCCTGCAGCGCCTCGCGCCCCACCGGCTTGTTGATGTACGAGATCGCGCCCTGGCGCAGCGCGCGCTCGCGCTCGCGCAGCGAGGACATCACGTGCACCGGGATGTGGCGGGTGTTCGGGTCGCGCTTGAGGCGGTCGAGCACCGTGAACCCATCGATGTCCGGCAGGTCGATGTCGAGCAGGATCGCCGACGGCAGGTAGTCGCGCGCCAGCGACAGGGCCGAGTCGCCGCGCTGCGTGACGATGCCCTTGAAGTTCTTCTCGCGGGCGAAGTCGAGCAGTACCTTGGCGAAGCGCTCGTCGTCTTCCACGATCAGCACCGACGGGTCGCCCGGGGTCACCAGGCCGCGGTCGTCCAATACCGACGAGTACTCGACCAGCGAGCCGGCTTCGACCGGTTCGGCGGCCGCCACTTCGGCAGCGGCCTGCGCCACCGGCTGGTAGGACACGGTGGTCGCCGGAGCGGCCGGCGGCGGGGCCAGGCGCGCCGGCTGCGGCTGGCGCGTCTGCTCGTAGTTGATGAAGCCGGCGCGGTTGTACGGCAGGTACAGGGTGAAGGTCGAGCCGACGTTGACGGTCGATTCCACGCGGATCTCGCCGCCCAGCAGGCGCGCCAGTTCGCGCGAGATCGACAGGCCCAGGCCGGTACCGCCATATTTACGCGCGGTGGAGCCGTCGGCCTGCTGGAATGCCTCGAAGATCAGCTGCAGCTTGTCGGACGGGATGCCGACACCGGTGTCGCGCACGGAGAAGGCCAGCACCGCATCGGCATGCACCAGGTTCGGATGGTCGTGGGTCCAGCCGCTGTTCACCAGGCTGATGGTGAGCTCGACATGGCCATGGCTGGTGAACTTGAACGCGTTCGACAGCAGGTTCTTCAGGACCTGCTGCAGGCGCGTGGTGTCGGTCATCACCGCGGTCGGCAGGTTGTCCGCCAGCTCGACCTGGAAGCCGAGGTGCTTGGCTTCCGCCATGTGGCGGAAGGTGCGGTCCACGTAGTTGCGCAGGTTCGAGAAGCGGTATTCCGACACGTCCAGCGTGACGGTACCGGATTCGATCTTCGACAGGTCGAGAATGTCGTTAATCAGGGTCAAGAGGTCGGAACCCGAGCCGTGGATGGTCTTTGCGAACTCGACCTGGCGGGCCGACAGGTTGCCCTCGGGGTTATCCGACAGCTGCTGCGCCAGGATCAGGAGCGAGTTCAGCGGAGTGCGGAGCTCATGAGACATATTTGCCAGGAACTCGGACTTATATTTGGACGACAGGGCCAGCTGGGTCGCCTTTTCTTCCAGCGCCAGCTTCGCCTGTTCCACCTCGCGGTTCTTGCGTTCCACCTCGATGTTCTGCTCGGACAGCAGGCGCGCTTTCTCCGCCAGCTCCTGGTTGGTCTGCTGCAGTTCCTGCGCCAGCGACTGCGACTGGGTCAGCAGCGACTCGGTACGGCTGTTCGCCTCGATGGTGTTCAGGACCACGCCGATCGATTCCATCAGCTGGTCGAGGAAGGACAGGTGGGTTTCGGTGAAGCGGTCCAGCGAGGCGATCTCGATGACCGCCTTGACCTGCTGTTCGAACAGGATCGGCAGCACCACGATGTTGTTCGGCGGAGCCGAACCCAGGCCCGAGGACACCACGATGTAGTCGCGCGGCACGTCGGTCAGCCAGATACGCGACTTCTCCAGCGCGCACTGGCCCACCAGGCCTTCGCCCGGCAGGAAGGAAGTCGGCAGCTTGCGGCTGGAACGGTAGCCGTAGGAGGCGATCAGGCGCAGGCGTGCGTCGGTCTCCTGCGAGTCCATCATGTAGAACACGCCGTGGTGGGCCGAGATCAGCGGCGCCAGTTCGGACAGGATCAGCTTGGTCACGGCCTGAAGGTCGCGCTGGCCCTGCAGCAGGCGGGTGAAGCGCGCCAGGTTGGTCTTCAGCCAGTCCTGCTGCGCGTTCTTTTGCGTGGTCTCCTTCAGGTTACGGATCATCTCGTTGATGTTGTCCTTCAGGTAGGACATCTCGCCGCGTGCTTCCACCTGAATCGAGCGCGACAGGTCGCCTCGCGTCACCGCGGTGGCCACTTCACCGATCGCGCGCATCTGGTTGGTCAGGTTCGCCGCCAGCTGGTTCACGTTCTCGGTCAAGTCCTTCCAGGTACCTGCGACACCCGACACGTTCGCCTGGCCGCCCAGCTTGCCCTCGGTACCCACTTCGCGTGCGACTCGGGTCACCTCGGATGCGAACGAGGACAACTGGTCCACCATGACGTTGATGGTGTCCTTCAGCTCGAGAATCTCGCCCTTCACGTCCACGGTAATCTTCTTGGACAGGTCGCCACGCGCCACCGCGGTCGTCACCGCCGCGATGTTACGCACCTGGCCCGTCAGGTTCGAGGCCATGAAGTTCACGTTGTCGGTCAAGTCCTTCCAGGTGCCGCCGACGCCCGGCACGTAGGCCTGGCCGCCGAGCTTGCCTTCGGTACCCACCTCACGCGCCACGCGGGTCACCTCGGATGCGAACGAGGACAGCTGGTCCACCATGACGTTGATGGTGTTCTTCAGCTCGAGAATCTCGCCCTTCACGTCCACGGTAATCTTCTTGGACAGGTCGCCGTTCGCGACCGCGGTGGTCACTTCCGCGATGTTACGCACCTGGCCGGTGAGGTTACCCGCCATCGAGTTCACGCCGTCGGTCAAGTCCTTCCACGTGCCCGCAACGCCCGGCACGTTCGCCTGGCCGCCCAGGCGGCCTTCGGTACCCACTTCCCGCGCCACGCGGGTCACCTCGGATGCGAAGGAGTTCAGCTGGTCGACCATGACGTTGATGGTGTTCTTCAGCTCGAGAATCTCGCCCTTCACGTCCACGGTAATCTTCTTGGACAAGTCGCCGTTCGCCACCGCGGTGGTCACGTCCGCGATATTACGCACCTGGCCGGTCAGGTTACCCGCCATCGAGTTCACCGAGTCGGTCAGGTCCTTCCAGGTACCCGCGACGCCCTTCACGACCGCCTGGCCGCCCAGCTTGCCCTCGGTACCCACTTCACGGGCGACGCGGGTCACCTCGGATGCGAACGAGGACAGCTGGTCCACCATGACGTTGATGGTGTTCTTCAGCTCGAGAATCTCGCCCTTCACGTCCACGGTAATCTTCTTGGACAGGTCGCCGTTCGCCACCGCGGTCGTCACCGCCGCGATGTTACGCACCTGGCCCGTCAGGTTCGAGGCCATGAAGTTCACGTTGTCGGTCAAGTCCTTCCAGGTGCCCGCGACCCCCGGCACGTAGGCCTGGCCGCCGAGCTTGCCTTCGGTACCCACCTCACGCGCCACGCGGGTCACCTCGGATGCGAAGGAGCGCAGCTGGTCCACCATGACGTTGATGGTGTCCTTCAGCTGCAGGATCTCGCCGCGCACGTCCACGGTAATCTTCTTGGACAAGTCGCCGTTCGCGACCGCGGTGGTCACCTCCGCGATGTTACGCACCTGCGAGGTCAGGTTACCCGCCATCGAGTTCACCGAATCGGTCAGGTCCTTCCAGGTGCCCGCCACGCCTTTCACCTGCGCCTGGCCGCCGAGCTTGCCTTCGGTACCCACCTCACGCGCCACGCGCGTCACCTCGGACGAGAAGGAAGAGAGCTGTTCCACCATGGTGTTCGCGGTCATCGCCGCGCGCAGGTACTGGCCCTTGAGCGGATGGCCGTCCACCTCCAGCGCCATGGTCTGCGACAGGTCGCCTTTCGCCACCGCGCCGATGACGCGCGCCATCTCGGTGGTCGGGCGCACCAGGTCGTCGATCAGGGTGTTGACCGAACTGATGATGGTGGCCCAGCCGCCTACCACGCCCGGCAGGTCCGCACGCTGCGTCAGGTGGCCTTCGCGGCCGACCACGCGCGACACGTCGGTAACCGTTTCCACCATCTTCTGCTTGGTCTCGATGATGTCATTGAGGGTGTCGGCGATCTTGCCGGAAACGCCCGTCCAGTCCGAGGGCATGCGGACCGAGAAGTCGCCTTTTTTCAGCGCCATCAGGGTGGTCAGCAATAGTTTGACGTCCAACTGTTCGCCCATGTCGGTCATGTTGTTCATCGACTCAATCCTTGTTTCGCGTGGGTGGTGTAAGAGTGCCGCGCCGGCGAGACCGGCGACTGTGAAGTGTTAACTGCTGAGAAGATACTCTTGTATAGATTCAAGTCAAGCATCGTAATGTGGAATCAGTGGCGAGCTCCAAGAAATATTGCAATTAAGAAAACTTGGAGTGGGCATTCGGCGGAGGATAACGCAAATCAATTAATTGCAGCGCACAATAGCCACAGCGTTGTTGTATTTGAACGACGACAACTTTGTCCTCCGATCCCACATTGGTTGGAGCCGTGGCAATTGGTGAATATTTACGGACCAAATTCATTTAGCATAAACAAGTACTGAACCGGAACTGTCCTATGATCGACACCGCATTACTGCTGGGGCTGCTAGAGGCTGGAGACGAGCACACCTGGACGCTGTGCCTGTTCGAGCTGGCGCGCAGCCAGGGATTTGACCGGATGCTCTATGGTGTTGTGCCATCCCGGCATGTACGTTTTGAAAATGCCTTTACACGCAGCAATTATTCGGCAGATTGGCGTGACCGTTACGAAGCCAACGGCTTCCATTATGTCGATCCGACGGTGGTCCATTGCGTCTCGAATACGCTGCCGCTGATCTGGGCGCCGTCCACGTTCGGCAGCGGGGTGCCCGGCGCCCTGTATGAAGAAGCCAGCGCGCACGGCATCCGCAGCGGCGTGACGCTGCCGATCCATGGCCCGCACGGCGAACTGGGCATGATCAGCTTCGCGTCCGACCTGCGTCCCGACCCGCCCTTCGAGCGCACGCTGTTCGAGGCCTTGCCGGCGCTCTCCCTGATCCGCGACTACGCTTTCGCCTCTTCGGCGCGCTTTCGCGAAGCCAAGGCGGAGCCCGAGCTGCCGCGCCTGACCCGGCGCGAACTCGAAGTGTTGCAATGGGTCATGGTCGGCAAGTCGTCCTGGGAGATCGCCCGGATCACCAACTGTTCCGAGGCGACCGTCAATTTTCACCTGGCGAACGTGCGCCAGAAGTTCGGGGTGAATACCCGCCAGCAGGCGGTGGTCAAGGCGATTGCGCTAGGCCTGATCACCCCTGAAGATCACCATCGCTGACACGTCCGTTGACGTAGAGGCGCAACAGGATGGCGACTGGGGGAGGGACCGCCAGGCCGGTCTCGAAGCGGCTTCCGCTCGACTGGGTGACCCCGAAACGGCTCCAGAACTTTTCCTGGCTTTCGCGCTTGGCGATGCGCAGGCGCCGCAGCTCATGCGGTGCGGACCGCTGCGCACCAGCCCCCTGGGCCGCCTGTTGTGCTTCCAGTTCCGCCGCCAGTGCTTCGCACATCACTTCGTTTCCCATCTTCGCTCCTTTCCATCGGTGGCTATGCAAACTGCAAGTATTCCATCGACGGTGCGCATAGCCACCTAGCAGAGCTGCTAGTTCCGGCTTTGCCCGCCATGCATGAATCTTATATGCGAAGTGCATAGCTTGATCCACCACAAGGGCACCTCGAACAACCGTCGCGAGCGGCCGCATTGGCGGCCGAGAAGCGCAGCTGTACAGGAGGACAGCAGGTCCGCCGGCGCGGAACAGCGCAGGTCTTCAGTGCAACGCGCAGCCGGTTTTTCGACGTGCCATCAACCAGGGGCCTAAAAATGACGATGCAAATCAAAATCGCAGCACGCCGTGACTTCAAATCCAAAGACCTGTGGGAGATGCACACCCTGCGCGCCAAGGTGTTCAGCGGCCGGCTGGGCTGGGAAGTGCCGGTCATGTCCGGCATGGAAATCGATGGCTATGACGCCCTGGACCCGGCCTATATGGTGATGCGCGAGCCGGCCGGCGCCTTGCTCGGATGCTGGCGCCTGCTGCCGACCGAGGGGCCGTACATGCTCAAGGATTCCTTCCCGCAGCTGCTCGAGGGCCGGGAGGCGCCGAGCGACCCGCGCATCTGGGAGCTGTCGCGCTTTGCCCTCGAAACCGACAAGGAAAACCGCTACGGCTTCTCGGACATGACGATGCAATGCTTCGAGGCCGTGATCCGATACGGTATCGAGAACGGGCTGACGCATTACGTGACGGTGACCACCACTGCGATGGAACGCCTGACCCGGCGCGCCGGCGTGGTCACCAGCCGCCTCGGGGAGCCGCAACGGATCGGCATCGAGAACGCGGTCGCCTTCTATGTCGACGTGCGCGCGACCTGGGAAGCCCTCTACGCCCAGCGCATGGCGTGTTAAAAACCGAGAGCGCCTAGCAATTCCCCTTTGGCGGCGCTGCACGGTCTCGCCGTACTAGCGTACTGTCTTCGACCTTGCGCCTTGCCCCAGGGGTTTGTCAGGCGCTCTGATTGTCCGGGGCGCTGCGCAGCTGGCGGCGCAGGAAGGTCCAGGTGAGGGCCCACATGCGCGCGGTCTGCGCATTGTCGGCCGCGCCGGCATGGCCGCCTTCGACGTTTTCCCAGTACAGCACGTCGTGGCCCTGTTCGAGCATGCGCGCCGCCATCTTGCGCGCGTGGCCCGGATGGACCCGGTCGTCGCGGGTCGAGGTGGTGAACAGCGCGCGCGGATAGCGTTCCCCGGCCCGCACCCGGTGGTAGGGCGAGTAGCGGCCGATCCAGGCCCACTCGGCGGGATCGTCCGGGTCGCCGTATTCGCCCATCCAGGAGGCGCCGGCCAGCAGCAGGTGGTAGCGCCGCATGTCGAGCAGCGGCACCTGGCAGACCACGGCATTGAACAGCTCGGGGCGCTGGGTGAGCACGGCGCCGACCAGCAGCCCGCCATTGCTGCCGCCCATGATGCCGAGCCGGCGCGGGCTGGTGATCCTGCGTGCGATGAGGTCTTCGGCCACGCCGATGAAGTCGTCGAAGGCGCGCTGGCGGCTTCCTTTCAGTGCCGCCTGGTGCCAGCCCGGACCGAATTCGCCGCCGCCACGGATGTTGGCGACCACGTAGACGCCGCCGCTCTCCAGCCAGGCGGCGCCGCTGATCGCGCCGTAGGATGGTTTCAGCGAGACCTCGAAGCCGCCGTAGCCGTACAGGACCGTCGGGTTGTCGCCGTCGAGCCGGGTGTCGCGATGCATCACGGCGAAGTAGGGCACCCGGGTGCCGTCGCTCGACTGCGCTTCGAACTGGTGGACCTGCACGCCTTCGGCCTGGAAGAAGGCGGGCATGGTTTTCAGCGCTTCGCCTGCAGCCGCGCCCGCCTCCATGAGGTACAGCGTGGACGGCGCGGTAAAGCCGGTGACGGTCAGGAAGTACTGGTTCGAGGCAACCCGGTCGAAGGCCCAGGATTCGAGCGCCGCATTGCCGCCGTCATTGTGCGGCAGGTCGACGTCGCGTGCCTGCCAGCGGCCGTCGTCGCGGCGCAGCTCGACGATGCGGTTCTTGACCTTGTCCAGCAGCGTGAGCAGCAGGGCGTCGCGGGTCACGGTCAGCCCGTCCAGCGAGGTGGTGGGCGAAGGCGTGAACAAGGTCCCGAAGACGGCTTCGCCACGCAGGAAGGCCTCGAAATCGGCGGCCAGCAGCGCCCCCTGCGGGTGGATGGCGCCGTCGACCTGCCAGTCGGAGCGCAACTCGATTACAAGCTGGTCGCGCACTGCGAAGGCGTTCGCGTCGTCGGGCTTGGGCACTTTCAGGAGCCGCCCGTCGCGGCGCACGAACAATTCGCTGCTGTAGAAGCCGATCTGGCGCTGCACGAACTCGCGCTCGAAGCCGGGCGTCGCGTCACGCCATCCCGAGGCGGACAGGTCGTCCGGCTGCGCTTCATACACCGTGACGGCCGCGTCCAGCGGGGTGCCGCGCCGCCACTCCTTGACGATGCGCGGATAGCCCGATTCGGTCAGCGAGCCGGGGCCGAAGTCAGTGCCGACAAACAAGGTATCGTGGTCGATCCAGGCAATGTCGCTCTTGGCTTCGGGCAGGATGAAGCCGCCAGGCACGAAGCGGTGGCTGGAAACGTCGAACTCGCGCACGACATGGGCATCGCCGCCGCCGCGCGAGAGCGAAACCAGGCAGCGCTGGCCGCCCGGCTCCAGCCAGGTGACGCCGCCCCAGACCCAGTTCTCGCCTTCCTCGCGTGCCAGCGCGTCCAGGTCGATCAGGAGTTCCCAGGCCGGCGCCTCCTTGCGGTATTCGTCCAGCGTGGTGCGGCGCCAGATGCCGCGCGCATGGGTGGCGTCACGCCAGAAGTTGTACAGCAGGCCGGCGTGGCAGCGGGCGTAGGGAATCTTCTCGGTGGAGTCGAGGATGGCCCGCAGGCGTTCGCGCAGGGCGCCGCAGGCCGGCTGCGCCTCGAGCTCCGCCTCGGTCGCCCGGTTGCGTTCCGCGACCCAGGCACCGGCCTGCGTGCCGTCGACCTCTTCGAGCCAGAGGTAGGGATCGTCGGCGATGGGGGAAGAGAGCGTGGCGGCTGAGGTCATTGGTGGCGAAGTAAATATTGTTGAGCAAGCTAGCCCTGCGTATGCCTATACTATCAACATCGAGCAGTCCGATCCGCACTCTAGCCCCATGGATTCTTCATCGACCGCCAGTCCGGCAGTGAACGCCAACAGTGCCGCGCAGCAGGGCGGGAGCGCCGCCCCTTGGGTGGCCGGGCTTGCGCTGTCGCTCGCGGTCGGCGCGCTGTGCTACCGGATTGCCGCCGGCGCGGTCGAGGACGACGCACGGCGCCGTTTCGAGATGGCTGCCGGACTGGCCCAGGAGCGGATCTCGAACGCCATCGCCTCGTACGCCCGGGTGGTGCGCGGGCTGTCGGCCCTGCATGCGTCCGGCGAAGAGCCCTTGGACCGCCTGCGTTTCCACCGCTATGTGCAGGCCCTCGACCTCCCGGCGCAGTTCCCGGCGATCGAGGCGATCAACTTCACCGCCCGCGTGCCGGACGAGCGGCGCGAGGCTTTTGTGGCCGCCGTGCGCAATGACCGCAGCGTGGCGCCGGTCGGCTACCCGCGCTTCGACATCCGCCCCTCCGGGCGTCGCCCTTACTACGAAGTGATCACCTGGCTCGAGCCGGCCGGCCTGCCGAACGACCGGCTGGGCTTCGACATCGCCTCCCAGCCCTTCGCGGCCGCGGCGCTGGCCATGGCGCGCGACCGCGGGCGGATTGCCGCTTCGGGAACCCCGATCCGGCTCGCACTGCCCACGCCGCACACCGCGCTCGGCATGCGCGAACCGCTCTACCTGGGCGGCGGGGTGCCGGCCACGCTGGAAGAGCGCCGGACGCGCTACCTCGGCAGCATCGGCATCGCCTTCTCGGTCGACGCGCTGGTGCAGCGCGCGCTCGGCACGGAGGGGCGCTGGCCGATCGCGCTCAGCCTGTACAGCGAGACCGAGCCGGCCCGGGCTGGCGCCGGCCCCGGATTTCTGCAGCTGGAGCCGCGCGACCGCCTGCTGATCGGCCCCGAGGTGCGCGGCCAGCCCATGCCCGGGGAGCGCTTCCGGACCCTGTTGCCGATCGATTACGTCGGCACCCGCTGGAAAGCCCACTTCTCGGCCGAGCGCGCGGCGATGGCGGCGGGCGCCGACCGCTACCTTCCGCTGCTGGCCTTCGGCTCCGGCTTTGGCGTGAGCCTGCTGGGCTTCGCCCTGTTCTTCATCCTGTACCGCTCGCGCCGCGCCGCGCTCGACCAGCGCCTGCTGCTCGATTCCGTGCTCGACAACCTCGATGCCTATGTCTACCTGAAGGACAGCGCGCGCCGCTTCCGCTATGTGAATGCGAAGAGCGCGGCGCTGATCGGGCGGCCGGCGCTTGAGGTCATCGGCCAGCGCGACCTCGACGTGATGTCGGCGCACAACGCCGAGCAGACCTGGGAGCGCGACAGCGCCGTGCTGGAGGGGGGCGAGCGCCATGCCTGCCAGGCCGAACTGCCCCTGCCGGACGGCAGCGTGCGCCAGATGTGGAGCGTGCGCGTGCCCCTCTACCCGGAAGGCGAAATGCCGGCGGTGCTGTGCATCTCGACCGACGTCACCACGCTGCACGAGCTCAAGGCGCGCGCCGATGCCGCCAACCAGGCCAAGAGCGCCTTCCTGTCGAACATGAGCCACGAGATCCGCACCCCGATGAACAGCATCATCGGGATGACCCACCTGGCGCTGCAGTCGCATCCCGACCACCAGCTGCGCGGCTATCTGGAAAAGATCTACCACTCCGGCCAGCACCTGCTGGGCATCATCAACGACATCCTCGACTTTTCCAAGATCGAAGCCGGCAAGCTGGAACTCGCTACCTGCGGCTTCATGCTGGACCGCGTGATGCGCAACGTCGAGCAGCAGCTGGGACAGGCGGCCGCCGGCAAGGGGCTCGGCTTCGTCGCCGATATTGCCCCGGAGCTGATGCGGCCGCTGCGCGGCGACCCGCTGCGCCTGGAACAGGTGCTGCTGAATTTCGCCGGCAATGCCGTCAAGTTCTCCGAGCACGGCCGCATCCTGCTGCGTGCCCGGCTCGAACACGCCTTCGGTCCCGAGCTGCTGGTGCGCTTCGAGGTACAGGACACCGGCATCGGCATCGCACCCGACAAGCTGGCCGGCCTGTTCACCCCCTTCCACCAGGCCGACCCCTCGGCCACGCGGCGCCATGGAGGGACCGGCCTCGGCCTGGTGATCAGCAAGCAGCTGGCAGAGCTGATGCACGGGGAGGTCGGTGTCGACAGCAGGCCGGGGGAGGGCAGCACCTTCTGGTTCACGGCGCGGCTCGAACTGAACCTTGCCCTGGAAGAGGGGACCGCCGGAGGCAGTGCCGGCCTGGGTGCGGCGCCGCTGCCGGCGGCGGCGCGCGCCGCGCGCCTGGACGGTTGCACCGTGCTGCTGGTGGAGGACAACGAATTCAACCAGCAGGTCGGTCGCGAGCTCCTGCAGCAGGCCGGCGCCGAGGTGAGCGTGGCCGGCAACGGGCTCGAGGCGCTGGAGGCGATGCGGCGCCGGCGCTTCGACTGCGTCCTGATGGACGTGCAGATGCCGGTCATGGACGGACTGGAAGCGACGCGCCGCATCCGCCAGGATGCGCAGCTGCGCGACACCCTGGTGATCGCGATGACCGCCAATGCCGGGGTGGAAGACCGCGCGCGCTGCCTGCAGGCCGGCATGGACGAATTCCTGAGCAAGCCGGTGGTGCCCGAGCTGCTGGCCGCGACCATCGCGCGCTGCCTCGGCCGCAGCACGGCGGCGGCGCCCGCGCCGGTTCTCGACCCGGCGCCCGCTATCCACCTGGCGCCGGGTGCCGGCGCGGTCGATTTCGATACCCTGGCCGCCAGTTTCGGCGGCGACCGCGAACGGATGCGCACATTCGCCTTCCTGTTCGTGTCGACGGCGCGTGACGCGCTGGCCGAGATCGACGCGGCGCTGGAGCGTGGCGACATGGCGGCGGTGGCGGCAGTGGCGCACCGTGCCAAGTCGTCGGCGCGGACGGTTGGCGCCGGCGGCTTCGGCGCCCTGTGCGAGGAGATCGAGGGCCAGGCCGCGCGTCCGGCGCAGTCCAGGGCGCTGGCGGCGCGCCTGCGTGCCCAGCTGGCACGGGTCGAGCGCCAGGTCGCTGCCCGCCTCGGCGTGCGCGCCCAGGACCGCCAATAACGCTGTATTTTTGGACATTGTTAGAAGGCTACTGAGCCTCGCCAAGCCTTCCGTGAGGCGGCCAAAACGGGTATGCTTTGCCCCTTGAGCAACCCAACCGTTCCAATGTCCGCCCCGATCACCCCCGGCTTGTTAATTTTGCACGGCAACCAGATGGAATTGCTGCGCAGCGCCATGTTCGACTGGCTGCGCGGGCACCCGCTCGGGCCGCTGGAGCAGGAGATCATCCTGGTGCAGTCGAATGGGGTGGCCGAGTGGCTCAAGATCGCCCTGGCCGAGGAAATGGGCGTGTGCGCCGCCACCCGCGTGGCGCTGCCGGCGCGCTTCCTGTGGGAAGCCTACCGCGGCATGCTGGGGCGGGAGCGCGTGCCCACCCGTGCGCCTTTCGACAAGGACCCGCTCACCTGGCGCCTGATGCGCCTGCTGCCCGACCTGGTGCAGGACGCCAGCTACGCCCCGCTCATGCAATTCCTCGGTGACGGTTGCCCCGAGCGGCGCCTGCAGCTGGCCGAGCGCCTGGCGGACCTCTACGACCAGTACCAGGTCTACCGCGCCGACTGGCTGGCCGATTGGGAAGCCGGGCGCGACCAGCTGCGGCGCGCCGTCGGCGACCCGGTGCCGCTCGGTCCCGACCTGAAATGGCAGGCCTGCCTGTGGCGTGAAATCCACGCCAGCTTGCCCCAGGAGCAGCGCCTCAGCGGCCGCGCCAGCATCCACCAGCAGTTCCTGCACGCCGTCGAATCGGGGCGCGAGCCAGTGTCGCGCCTGCCGCGCCGTGTGATCCTGTTCGGCATGTCGACCCTGCCTTACCAGACCCTGCAGGCCATCGCGGCGCTGTCACGCCACACCCAGGTGCTGTTCGCGGTGCCGAACCCCTGCCGCTTCTACTGGGGCGACATCATCGAGGGACGCGAGCTGCTCAAGGCCGCACGCCGGCGTCAGCAGCCGCGCGACGGCGTGGAGCTGGCCAGCGTGCCGGTCGAGGAACTGCACCTGCACAGCCATCCGCTGCTGGCCAGCTGGGGCCGGCAGGGGCGCGACTTCGTGCGCATGCTCGACGAATTCGACCAGGGCGAAGGATCGCGCTACGCCCAGTTTGGTAACAGCCTGCGCGTCGACCTGTTCGACGAATCCGAGGGCGAAACCCTGCTGGAGCAGGTGCAGGCCGCGGTGCGCGACCTGCTGCCGCCCGGCGAGCATCCGCAGGTCCCGCCGCCGCGCGAAGACCGCTCTATCGAATTCCACATCACCCACAGCGTCCAGCGCGAAGTCGAGGTGCTGCACGACCAGCTGCTGTCCTGGTTCGCCCATGACCCGAGCCTGCGCCCGCGCGACGTGGTGGTGATGGTGCCCGACATCGACGTGTTCTCGGCGGCGATCCACGCAGTGTTCGACCAGCACCGCCGCAGCGACCCGCGCCACATCCCCTTCGAGATCGGCGACGTGCGCGACCGCAGCGTGAATCCGCTGCTGGTGGCGCTCGAATGGCTGCTGCGCCTGCCGCAGCAGCGCTGCCGCCAGAGCGAGGTGCGCGACCTGCTCGACGTCCCTGCCGTGGCGGGCCGTTTCGGCCTGGATGCCGAAGACCTGCCCATCCTGGGCCGCTGGATCGAGGGCTCGGGCGTACGCTGGGGCCTGGACCGCGAGCACCGCGCCGGGCTCGGCCTGGCCTCGGTGGGGGAACAGAACGCCTGGATCTTCGGCGTGCGCCGCATGCTGCTCGGCTATGCGAGCGGCGCGGGCGCCAGCTTTGGCGACATCGAACCCTATGCCGAGGTGGGCGGCCTGGATGCCGCGCTGGCCGGCTCGCTGGCCCAGTTCATCGAGAGCCTGCTCCATTGGCGCGCCGAGTTGGTGCAGTCGCGTACTCCGGCGGAGTGGGGCGAGGCGGCGCGCGGCCTGCTGGCTGCCTTCTTCCATCCCGGTGACGAGCAGGACCGCCTGACCCTGGCGCAGTTGAACGAAGCGCTGCAGTGCTGGCTCGAGACCGTCGACTCCGCAGAATTCAGCGACCCGGTGCCGCTGGCGGTGGTGCGCGAGTCCTGGCTCGCCCAGCTCGACCAGCCGACCCTGAACCACCAGTTCGTGTCGGGCGGCGTGACCTTCTGCACCCTGATGCCGATGCGCGCCGTGCCCTTCCGCGTGGTCTGCCTGCTCGGCATGAACGACGGCGATTTCCCGCGCCGCACCAGCCAGGCCGACTTCGACCTGCTGGCGCTGCCCGGCATGGCGCGCCCGGGCGACCGTTCGCGCCGCGACGACGACCGCTACCTGATGCTGGAAGCCCTGCTGTCGGCGCGCGACAAGCTGTACGTGAGCTGGGTCGGCCGCAACGTGCGCGACAACAGCGAGCAGCCGGCCTCGGTGCTGGTGGCCCAGCTGCGCGACTACCTGAAGAACGGCTGGAACCTCGACCTGTCGGAACGCACGGTCGAACATGCGCTGCAGCCCTTCAGCCGCCGCTATTTCGAGCGCGGCGGCCTGCTGACCTATGCCGGCGAATGGCGCACCGCCCACGGGCAGGGGGAGGCCGAGGCATCCGATGCGGTCGAGGCCTTGCCGCCCTACGAGATGGAACAGGGTTTCGTGCTCAAGCTGGGCGAGCTGGCGGCCTTCCTGCGCCAGCCGGCGCGCTACTTCTTCCGGCGCCGCCTGGGCGTGGTGTTCGCCGACGCCGCCGTCGTGGGCGAGGACGAGGAGCCGTTCTCGCTCGATGCGCTCGAGCGCTATTTCATCGAGGACCAGCTGCTCGACGACGGCGGACCGGCGGAAGGACATCATGGAACGAGTACTGCGGATGTACGGGCGGCCCTCAACGCCCGCGCCGAACGGCTGGTGCGCGAAGGGGTGCTGCCGATCGGCTTGATGGGGCGCCAGTGGCAACAGGAATTGGTCGACGACCTGGTGCCGGTGCGCACTGCCTGGCTGCAGCTGGGCGCGCGCTTTCCGCACAATGCACCGAAGCGCGCCGTGAGCCTGGGCCTGGACGGGGGACACAATGAGGGCGTGGTGCTGGACGACTGGATCGACCAGCTGCGCACCGACGGCGTCGAGACCGCCTGGTTGATGCAGGTGTCCTCGAAAGTGCTGGACCGGGAGGGGCGCCCCCGCGGCGACAAGCTGATCGGCGCCTGGCTGCGCCAGCTGGCGGCCGCCGCTGCCGGCGCGCCGGTGGCCGGCCACCTCGTGGCCCGCGACGCCATTCTCACCATGCCGGCCCTGAATCCGACGGAGGCGGCGGCCGCGCTGCACGACCTGGCGACGCTGTGGCGCACCAACCTCGACCGCCCGCTGGGCGTGGCCTGCAAGACCGCGTTGGCGCTGCTGCAGGAGGGCGCCGTCGAAGCAGATGCGCGCCTGGTCTACGACGGTAGCTATGAACTCTCCGGCGAAGTCGAGGAGCTGTGCCTGGCGCGCCTGTGGCCCGACTTTGCGGCCCTGGTGGCGGCCGGCGACTGGCCGCACGTGGCGCGCGACCTGTACGGCCCGCTGGCCGAGTGGCTGGAGACCAGTGTGCAGGTCGCGCCCTTGAACCCGGACGTGACGGGGGAGGCGGCATGAGCCAGTACCTCGAACCCCTGGTGTTCCCGCTGCACGGTTCGCGCCTGATCGAGGCTTCGGCCGGCACCGGCAAGACCTGGACCATCGCCGCGCTCTACCTGCGCCTGGTCCTCGGCCACGGAGGCGATGCCGCTTTCGCCCGCCCGCTGCTGCCGAGCGAGATCCTGGTGATGACCTTCACCCGCGCCGCCACGCGCGAGCTGGCCAACCGCGTGCGCGAGCGCCTGGTGGAAGCGGCCGCCTATTTCCGCGGCCAGCTGGATATCAATGATCCTTACCTGCGCGAGCTGGCGGATGCCTATCCGACGGAAGCCGAGCGCAGTGTCGCCGCGCACCGCCTGGTGCTGGCCGCCGAAACGATGGACGAGGCGGCGATCTTCACCATCGACGCCTGGTGCCAGCGCATGCTGCGCGAGCATGCTTTCGACTCCGGCAGCCTGTTCGACGAAGAACTGGTCAGCGACGAGCGTGCCCTGTTCGAGGACGCCGCCCACGATTACTGGCGCCAGCACATCTACCCCCTGGGCGCCAATGCGCTGGCGTCGGTGCGCGAATGCTGGAAGGACGTCGAGGCCCTGAAGAGCGGCGTGCGCGAGCTGGTGACGCGTACCCATCTGCTGGGAGAATGCGCCCCCGAAGCGCTCGGCACGCTGGTGGCGCGGGTGCAGGCGGCGCTGCGCGCCGAGCTGGCCGGCCTGAAGGAAGGCTGGGCAGCGCGCGCCGACGAGATGGAAAGCTGGATCGCCGGACACCGCGAGCGCAACCCGAAGTGTTTCAACGGCAACAAGATGCGCGCCGATTCCCTGGTCAAGTGGTTCGAGGCGCTGCGCGCCTGGGCCGATGACCCGGCGCGGGTGCTGCCCGACCTGAACGACACGGCCTGGCGCCGCCTGTGCCCGGACGGCATCGTCGACGCCTTCAGCAAGGACTTCGCTGCGGAGGTGCCGGCCTGCTTCGGCTTCACCGCGCCGCTGAAGGAAGCCCTGGCGCGCCTGCAGCCGCTGTCGCATGCGCTGCTTCGCCACGCCGCCAGCCACATTGCAGCCCGCATACGCGAGCTGAAGGCGCGCAACCGCCAGTTCGGCTTTGCCGACATGCTCGAGCGCCTGAAGGATGCGCTGGAGGGCCGGAATGGCAATGCGGGCCAGGCCCTGCGCCAGCGCATCGTGCAGCAGTTCCCGGTGGCGATGGTCGACGAATTCCAGGACACCTCCCCCGACCAGTACCGCATCTTCGACCTGCTGTACCGGGTGGCGGACAACGACCCGGAGCGGGGCCTGTTCCTGATCGGCGACCCGAAGCAGTCGATCTACGGCTTCCGCGGCGCCGACATCCACAGTTACCTGGCGGCCCGCCGCGCCACTGCGGGCCGCCACTACCAGCTGGGGGTCAACTACCGGTCCACGAGCCAGCTGGTGGAGGCGGTGAACCAGCTGTTCCGCCACGCCGAAGGAGATGGCGAGCATGCCGGCTACCCGGCGGGCGCCTTCCGCTTCCGCCGCGGCGAGGACAATCCGCTGCCCTTCGAACCGGTGCAGGCCAAGGGCCACCGCGAGCGCCTGGTCGGCGCCGATGGCCCGCAGCACGCGATGTCGGTGTGCTGCGCCGGCCCGATGAACCAGGAGGAGTACCGCGCGTACTTTGCCCACCACTGCGCCGAGCATATCGTGGGCCTGCTGGGCGACGAGCGCGTCGGCTTCTCGGACGGCGAGCGTTTCCGCCGCCTGATGCCGGCCGATATCGCCATCCTGGTGCGCGACCGGCGCGAAGCGAGCGCGGTGCGCCGCGCGCTGGTGGAGCGCAAGGTGGCGAGCGTCTATCTGTCCGACAAGGATTCGGTGGTCGAGAGCGAGGAAGCGGCCGACGTGCTGCGCTGGTTGTATGCGGTCGCCAATCCCCTCGACGGCGTGCTTGCGCGCGCTGCTTTCGCCACCCGCACCGCCGGCCTGCCGCTGGGCGAGCTGGCCAGGCTCTCGTCCGACGAAGTGGCCTGGGAAGCGCGCGTCGAGCAGCTGAAGAACCTGCACGGCGCCTGGCAGCGCCAGGGCGTGCTGGCGATGCTGCGCCGCTTCGTGCACGAGCTGGGCTTGCCGGCGCGCCTGCTGCGCCAGCCGGGCGGCGAGCGGCGCCTGACCAACCTGCTGCACCTGGCCGAGCTGCTGCAGGAAGCGAGCAGCCAGCTGGAAGGCGAGCAGGCCCTGATCCGCTGGCTTGCCGAGCAGCTCGAGGGCCTGGGCGAGGGTGGCGACGAACGCGTGCTGCGCCTGGAAAGCGATGCCGAGCTGGTGAAGGTGGTCACGGTCCACAAGTCGAAGGGCCTGGAATACCCGCTGGTCTACCTGCCGTTCGCGGTCAGCGCGCGCCGGACCGACCGCCGCAACCGCGCCTTCTTCGAGTTCGTCGACATGGACGGCTCGCGCCGCCTCGACCTGGCCATGGGCGAGGAGTCCTTGGCGGCGGTCGACCGCGCCCGCCTGGAGGAAGACCTGCGCCTGCTCTACGTCGCCCTGACCCGTGCACGCCATTACCTGTGGCTGGGCGCGGCGCCGGTCAGCGGCCGAAGCAAGAATGAGAACCGCCTGCACGAGTCGGCCCTCGGCTACCTGCTCGGCGGCGGCGAGAAGATCGAGGCCGAACTGCTGCGCGAGCGGCTGGAGCGCCTGCGTGGCGGCGTCGAGGGCATCGTGCTGCACGACCTCACGCAAGCGCAAGGGCAGGGGTTGGAAACGACGCTGCTGGCGCGCGAAGACGTGCGTCCGGACCTGCTGGCGGCCCCGCGCTATGAAGCTTCGTTCGAGCGTGACTGGTCGATCGGCTCCTTTACTTCGCTGGTGCGCCATGCCGTTGCAGTGGCTGCGCCACCGCCTGCGCCAATGCGCGCCCAGGAAGAAACCCTGCTCGAAGAAGCGCCGCAGGTCGTCACGCCGCCGCGCATCGAGGACGCCCCCTGGCACCGCTTCCCGCGCGGTTCGGTGCCGGGCAACTTCATGCACGAGCAGCTCGAATGGATGGCCCAGGAGGGCTTCCACCGCGCCGACGAGCCGGAATTCATGCTGCGACTTGGCCAGCGCATCGAGCGCGCCGGCTGGGGCAACCGCCTGGACGATGCCCTGGCCTGGCTGCACGCGGTCGTCACCACGACGCTGCCGCCTCTGGGGGCGGCCCTGGGCGACCTGCGGGATCCTGTACCCGAACTGGAATTCTGGTTCCCGAGCGAGCGCCTCGACGTGGTGCAGCTCGACCGCCTGTGCCGCGCGCGCATCATGAAGGGCCTGGACCGGCCGACCCTGCCGGAACGGACCCTGCACGGGATGCTCAAGGGCTTCGCCGACCTGGTATTCGAACACGACGGGCGCTACTGGGTGCTCGACTACAAGACCAATGCGCTGGGACCGGGCGACGCCGCCTATACCCAGGCCGCGATGGAACTGGGCATGGCGGACCACCGCTACGACATCCAGGCCACCATCTACATGCTGGCGCTGCACCGCTTGTTGAAGAGCCGCCTGGGCGATGCCTACGAGCCGCGCCGCCAGCTGGGCGGTGCCGTGTTCCTGTTCCTGCGCGGGATCGCGAACGGGGACACGCGCGGGTGCTGCGTGCTGGGTCCGGACCTGGAACTGCTGGGCGGACTGGAAGCATTGCTGGACAAGGGGGACTGAGGGCATGGCCAAGCATGAAGCGACGAAGTCGGAGGCGAACCTTGCGCTGCTGTGGAGCGAGTTGGCGCGCCTGAGCGAAACAGGCGAATTGCGGCGTCTGTCCTACGCTTTCGCCCGCTTCATCGCCTCGCTCGGGGCCGCAACGCCCCCGCTGGTGCTGGCCTCGAGCGTGCTGTCCGAACTGGAAGGGCAGGGGCACAGCTGCCTGCTCCTGTCCGACCTGGCCGCCGGCCCGGCAGCAATGCTCGGCTGGGAAGACGAGCAATGGAAGCTGCTGGCGCGCGCCGCCGGGCCCCTGCCCAGGACCGCCCAGGGCTGGGCCCAGCAGCTGGCAGCTTGCCAGCAGGTGTGGGACGTGAGCGCCTTCGACTACGACCAGCCGCTGGTGCTGGATGGCGACCGCCTCTACCTGCGCCGCTACTGGCGCGACGAGATGCTGGTGGCCCAGGCCGTGCGCGAGCGCGCGACCAAGCGCCGCGCGGTGAACGAGGAAGAAGTGCGCGGCTGGCTGGACATGCTGTTCGCCCAGCAAAACGAGCGGACGCTGGAGGGGCCGGATTGGCAGAAGCTGGCCTGCGCCATCGCCCTGCGCGGCTCGGTGGCCATCATCACCGGCGGCCCCGGCACGGGCAAGACCTATACCGTGGCGCGCCTGCTGGCGCTGCTGTTCGCTACCGCTCCGGAAGCCGGCAGCCAGCGCATCGCCCTGGCGGCGCCGACCGGCAAGGCGGCGGCGCGCCTGAAGCAGTCGATCGACAAGGCGCTGAACGAACTGGCCGACAAGGTGGGCTCGCAATTGCCGCTGCGCGAGCTGACGCTGCGCATGGGCGCCGCGCGCACCCTGCACAGCCTGCTGGGCGCGCGTCCCGATACCCGCGCCTTTGCACACCACCGCGGCAACCCGCTCGACGTCGACGTCCTGATCGTCGACGAAGCCTCGATGGTGCACCTGGAGATGATGGCTTCGCTGCTGGACGCGCTGCCGCCGACGGCCACCCTGATCCTGCTGGGCGACAAGGACCAACTGGCCTCGGTGGAGGCGGGCGCCGTGCTCGGCGACCTGTGCCACAACGCCGGCGCCGGCGGCTACACCGGTGCCACCTGCGACTACGTGCTCGCATCCAGCGGCGAGGTCTTGCCGGCGGAATTCCTGGGCGACGCCGGCGCGCTGGCCCAGCAGACCGTGATGCTACGCCACAGCCGCCGCTTCGGCGGCCCGATCGGCCAGCTGGCGCTGGCGGTGAACGCCGGCGACGCCGTGCGCGCCGAAGCGGTGCTGCGCGCGGGGGAGGCGGGCGTGCGCTGGATCGAGAATGCGCAACAGCAGCACGTGCTGCAGCTGGCGCAGTCCGGCTACGGTTCTTACCTCGACGTGTTGAATACCGGCCCCAAGGCCGGATTGAACACGGATCATGAAGAATGGGTGCGCCAGGTGCTGCAGCGTTTCGAATCGTTCCGCATCCTGTGCGCGGTGCGTGACGGCGAATGGGGCGTGGCCGGCCTGAACGAAGCGGTGGCCAGGCGCCTGGCCCAGGCGGGACTGCTGTGCCCGAACGGCGAATGGTATGTCGGCCGCCCCGTCATGGTGACCCGCAACGACTACGCTTCCTTCGTCTACAACGGCGACATCGGCCTCACGCTGCCCGACCCGGCGCGCCCCGGTACCCTGCGCGTGTACTTCCTCGAAGGCGACACCGTCCGCAGCGTACTGGCGACCCGCCTGCGCAATGTCGAGACGGCGTTTGCGATGACCGTCCACAAGTCGCAGGGTTCGGAATTCCGCCACACCGTGCTGGCGCTGCCGCGCGAGCGCGGCGCCGTCCTCACCCGCGAGCTGGTCTACACCGGCATCACGCGCGCCAGCGAGATGTTCACGCTGGTGTCGCCGCCGGGCGCCGTAATGGCCGAAGCGATCGCCCAGCGCACCCACCGCACCAGCGGCTTGCGCGGCATGATTGCACCGACCTCGCGCTGAGCCCGGATTCGGCGGCCAAGCGCTCGCTTGTGCCGTCAGTGTTGCCGCCAGCCCATGCAAGTGCTTCGTGTCGCGAGGCCGCGACTCCGGCTTTGACCGAGCCCAAGGATGGCGCGCGGCTGCCCGAGCTTCGTCGAACTCAACCGTGATTACGCGGTCTTACTCACGTACAAGAACAAAGACCCAGCCGCATTTATCGTGTAATTTTTCGTGTAACCACGCACCTTTTCTTCACTGAAGGCGTCAACCACGCCCGGCGCGATCATGCAGCCACTCGACCAGCAGACGATATTGTTCTGTTCCACGCCCGGCAGGGTGGCGCGCCCTCCTGCTGCTTGTTCCGACCTGCCCGCCTTCCCGCTGGCCGGCGCCTGGTCCCGCTGGTTCGCCCGCACCTTCGACGTCTGGTGGCAGAGCGCGCTGGTGGCGCTCGTGCTCGGCTACGGCATCAGTCTTGTCTCGCCAGCCTTCGTGCGCTGGTTGGAGACCCCCTTCGGCTGGAAGCTGTTCGGCCTGGCATGCATCCCCGGTGGCCTGCTGCTCGACGCGGCCCTGCAGGCGGTGGCGGGCAATACGCCGGGCAAGGCGCTGCTGGGCCTGCGTCTCATCACGCCCGACGGCCGCGCGCCCCGATTCGGCGAACTGGTCCGGCGCAACATGAAGATCTGGCGCGACGGTCTCGCGCTCGGCCTGCCGCTCATCAGCCTGGTCACCATGGCGCGCCAGGGCCTGCGGCTGCGCAAGGGTCTGCAGGCCAGCTACGACAAGAACGATTTCCTGGTCAGCGCGAGCCCCAAAGGCTGGCTGGCGAAAAGCGTGTTCGGGACCGCCTTCGCCGGCCTGTTTGGCGCCATCCTCATCCTGGACAGTATGGACCGGCAAGACAGCCGCGAGGCGAGCGCCATGCTGGAAGCGCCCTCCAGCGTCTGGACCAACCCGGCCACCGGACGGATGGCGCGCATCGGAGCGCAATGGAAACTCGAGGTCCGCGCAGGTGCCGACGGCACGGTGCAGCACCTGTTCACCCAGCACAGCGGCCACGCGACGGTACTGTTTGCCCACGAGCAGACGGGGGGCAGGGCCCTGCGCCAGGACGCCCAGGCGCTGGCCGACCGGCTGGCCGACCGCTTCGAACTGGCGGACAGTTACTTCGCCGAATTTCGCGGCCGGCCTTCCTGGGTCGGCAGGGGGCTGCACAAGAAGGGACCGGAGCGGGTGCAGTTGCGTATCGTCGAGGTCGACGGCAAGGCCTGGCGAGTAGTAGCGATGCAGTCTCCGCCGGCCGCCTATACCGACGACCTGGTGCAGGAGCTGAGCGGCGCGCTGTGGGACACCGTCACGCCGGCGCCCGGGCCGGAACTGGCCCAGCGCAGCCAGTGAACCTGTCCTCCAGAAAACAAAAGGGGCCCCGCGGCCCCTTTTACCTGTCTGCCCCTTGAGAGCGTGGGTCGATTACTTCTTGCGGCGCTTCGGCACCACCTTCACCTTGCCGCGCTTCTTGACCGCCTTGATCTTCCCCTTGCCGGCAGTCGCCTTGACGCTGGCACGGCTGGACGACGCCTTGTAGCGCGGTGCGCCGCTGGATGCCTTTGCCATGGAGACCGGCTCGTCGCCGGTGATGAAGCGGCGGATGTTCAGTGCATCCAGGATACGCGCCGACGAGGCGCTGGCGTTGAGCAGCACCATGGTGGCGTTCTTGCCGCCGGCCTTGATGTTCATGATCAGGCAGCGGCCCGCTTCCTGGATATAGCCGGTCTTCGACAGGCCGATGTCCCAGCCTTGCGCGCCGACAAGGCGGTTGGTGTTGCGGTATTCGACTTCACGGCCGTTGATGTTGATCAGTTCTTTCGACTCCGTGGACATGCGCGTGATCTCGGGATACTTGCTCGAGGCGGCTGCCATCTTGACCAGGTCGCCTGCGGTCGAGCGGTTGCGTGGCGACAGTCCGGTCGGCTCTTCGATCACGGTCTGCGTCATGCCCAGCGCCGCGATCTTCTGGCGCACCGCCAGCTTGAAGCCGGGCATACCGCCCGGATAGGTGCGCGCCAGCGCATGGGCCGCGCGGTTGTCCGAGGACATCAGGGCCAGTTGCAGCACGTCGCGGCGCGAAATCAGGGCGCCTACCGGCACGCGCGAGCTGCTGTGCTTGAAGGTATCGACGTCGCTGCGGTCGATCTCGATCAGCTCGTCCAGGTCCTGCCTGGCATCGAGCACGACCATCGCGGTCATCAGCTTGGTCAGCGAGGCGATCGGGGCGACGCGATCCGCATTCTTTTCCAGCAAAATCTTGCCGGTGTCATCTTCTACCACGAGCACCGATTGCGAGCCGAACGGCACGGCGAAAGCCGCAGCCGAAAACGACATCAATACGGTGGCGAACAATTTTTTTAACATTGTCGGGTTCAGGAATAGGTTGTGTTGACCGGGAGGCGCGGCCTTTGCTAGGCGCGCAGTCAACAAGCAATGAGTAATCTAGCCGTGGAGCAACTACAGCAATTGGAAGATAGCATCAAGCATGAGGCATGTCTATGGCACACAAGCAAAAATGACCTTGTGAACCGGAATTTAGTTGCAGTTTAACCCTCCAGTTAACACAGCGTCCATGACACAGACCAGAACCGCCACGTATTCCGGGCGGGTAAGCCTCTGCAAGGACGGATGCAGGAACGACAAAGCCCTGCGCGAGGCAGGGCTTCGGCACGATCCCGCAATGCGGGACGTGGTTGGCTTACTTCGGCTGGTAGATCTTGTCGAACTCGCCGCCGTCGTTGAAGTGGACTTCCTGGGCCTTGCGCCAGCCACCGAACAGCTCGTCCACGGTGAACAGCTGGATCGGCTTGTAGTTGGCTGCATACTTCTTCATCACTGCATCCGAACGCACACGCAGGTAGTGCTTGGCGCCGATTTCCTGTCCGGCCGGCGAGTACAGGAAGTTCAGGTAGGCCGTTGCTTCCTTGCGCTGGTTGCGGCGGTCGACCACCTTGTCGACCACGGCCACCGGCGACTCGGCCAGGATCGAGGTGCTCGGGTAGACCACCTCGAAGTTGTCGCCAAATTCCTTGCGCACCATGCTCACTTCGTTTTCGAAGGTCACCAGCACATCGCCGATCTGGCGCTGGGTGAAGGTGGTGGTCGCGGCGCGGCCGCCTGCATCGAGGATCGGCACGTTCTTGAAGATGCGGCCGACCAGGTCGCGCGCCTGCGCGTCGTTGCCGCCTTTCTTGAGCACCGAGCCCCAGGCCGCCAGGTAGGTATAACGGCCGTTGCCGGCGGTCTTCGGGTTCGGGATGATCACCTGCACGCCCGGGCGTGCCAGGTCTTCCCAGTTGGCGATCTTCTTCGGATTGCCCTTGCGCACCAGGTAGACCATGGTCGAGTAGTAGGGCGCCGCATTGTTCGGGAACTTCTTGGCCCAGTCCTTGACCACCAGGCCACGGTCGGCCAGCATGTCGATGTCGTTGGCCTGGTTCATGGTCACGACCGAGGCTTCCAGGCCGTCGGCGACCGCGCGCGCCTGCTTGCTCGAGCCGCCATGCGACTGCTTGATGGTAACAAGCTGGCCCGTCTGCTGCTTGTAGGCCGCGATGAAGGCCGGGTTGATGTCTTTGTACAGCTCGCGCGCCACGTCGTAGGAGACGTTCAGCAGCTCGGTCGTGGCGGCGCTGGCCGACAGCGGCAGCGCGGCGCCCAGCGACAGGGCGAGGATCAGGCGGCGGAGCGACGAAATGCGCGAGGAGGTCAGGGTCATATGGGCTGGTCTTTCAGAATCTTGTGGTGACAGGATGCATCATCCGCACATTCTTCAAAATACGGAACAATAGTTTTGTCATATGCTTAGTACTGCAGAGCAGGCCTTGCGCTGCCGCGGGGCGGATACGGATGACCGCAGCAAGGTCAGCGTCTTTCGGTGTATAGTCGTGCCCAGCCATTGCGCCACAAGCGCGGTCTGATCGTTTTTTATGCATAGTGATGTTTGATGTCCACGCGTTTTGACATTCGCAAGGCGGTACCCGGTGATGCTTCCGCCGCCTGCGCCCTGCTGCGCCGCTCGATCGAGATCGGTTGCAAGGCCGACCACCAGGACCAGCCGGCCGTGCTGGAAGCCTGGCTCGGCAACAAGACCGCAGCCAACGTCGCCACCTGGTTCTCCAACTCCAGCAACCACGCCCTGGTCGCCGAGCGGGTCGACGGCAACCGTGGCGAACTGCTGGGCCTGTGCCTGTTGACCCAAGCCGGCAAGCTTGCACTGTGCTATGTGTCGCCGGAAGCGCTGCGCAGCGGCGTCGGCCGCGCACTGATTGCCGCGGCCGAGGAACAGGCACGTGCCTGGAGCATCAAGAAACTGCACCTGCACAGCCCGGCGAGCGCCAGCGCCTTCTTCGAGGGCCAGGGCTATGTCAACGCCGGCAAGGACAAGTCCTGCTGGGGCCTCGAGTGCGACCTGCTGTGGAAGCAGCTCGATGCTGCCCGCGACGCCGGCGCCCGCAAACGCTTTTGCAACTGCAACGGCTGAGTACGCTGTGCAGGCTCGGTGCCTCCCACCCAATATCATTGCGCCTGGGCCCGGGCCGCGCGTGCCATCCGAGGCTTGCGCTCCCTGCAACAATCTTGACGAACTCTTCTTTTGTCCAGGGGAAGCTTGCGATATAGTAGGCGCCTCGATTCTGGCTGAGTTCGTTTGCTATGGCTTCACGTAGAAATTTCCTGCAACAAAGTGCCCGGCTGTGCGCCTTGGGCGCCCTCGGTTCCCCAATGCTTGCCCCGGGCACAGCCGTCGCCCAGGCCACCGACCTGGAACCGCCGCCCGACCTGTTCGACGCCCAGTTGCTCGACATCGATTTCTGGATCAAGCCGCGTACCCTGTCGCTGGTGCGCCCGCAGAGCGGTGAGCGCGCCAAGGTGCTGTACTGGAAGGATGGCGAAGTCATCGATTCCGCCTACCAGGAACTGTGCCATATCCTGCGCGACGTGAACGGCCGCGCGTCGATGCCGATCGACCCCAAGCTGTTCGAAATCCTGTGGGGCACCCAGGCCTTCATCGCCCGCTACGGCATGACCCAGCCGCTCGAGATCCTGTCCGGCTACCGTACCGAGGCATCGAACAAACGCCTGGTCGAGGAGGGCGTCCCGGCCGCGCGCAAGTCCCTGCACACGGTCGGCAAGGCGGCCGACATCCGCATCGCCAGCCTGAACGAGGAAGTGCTGGGAGGCCTGATCCGCAGCTTCCGCCAGGGCGGCGTCGGCTACTACTACCGTTCCGGCCCGAAAGGCGGCTGGATCCACGCCGATACCGGACTCAACCGCACCTGGAAGGGCTGATTCCGCCCTTTCCGCTACGCGCCTCGCGTGGCGCGTATCCGTGCGAACGCACCATCGAACTTCAGCTAATATGGGTCGTCATTGGCCAGGGCGGCCGCCCTGGTCTATCGGTGTCGCTTTTCCAAGGAGGCAATGATGGCAACGATGAACACTCCAACGATGGACCGCAGGACGATGGGCGAACGGCGCACTTCGATGCGTACGCATGGGCGTTCCGCCATGTCCGCACTCGACTACCTGGCGATGGCGCTCCTGATCATCGGCGGCCTGAACTGGGCGATGGTCGGCCTGTTCGACGTCGACATGGTCGCCACCATCTTCGGCCCGGGCAGCCCGGCGACCCGCATCGTCTACGTGGTCGTGGGCCTGGCGGCGCTGTACTCGATCTACACCACTGCCAAGATGGCAGGCAGCAAGCGTTCGACCTGAGCGGCATGCGCGTCGGGCTGATTTCCGACACGCACGGGTTGCTGCGCCCGGAGGCGCTCGACTTCCTCCGGGGCAGCGACCATATCATCCATGCCGGGGACATCACCGGTCCCGACATCCTTCCTCCGCTGGCGGCGATCGCGCCGCTGACCGTCGTGCGCGGCAACAACGACCGCGGCGCCTGGGCCCGCGACATCCCCGAGACCGCAGTCCTGCGGCTGGGACCTGTCGCGATCTACGTCATCCACGACCTCAAGGAATTGCCGCTCGATCCGGCGCGCGAGGGCGTGCGCGTCGTCGTCTCCGGCCATTCGCACAAGCCGGCGAGGAGCGAACGTGGCGGCGTGTTGTACGTGAACCCGGGCAGTGCGGGGCGCCGGCGTTTCACGCTGCCGATCTCGGTCGGCGAACTGCTGGTCGACGGCGACCGGGTCACGGCCCGCCTGGTGACGCTCGACGTGTAGTAAAAAACTCCCGGGCTGCGCCATGTGGCCCGGGAAAACCTCGCTTGAACCCCTTACTTCATCCTCATTTCATCGTGTAGCTCTGCCACGCAGTATCCACCGCGTAGTTCCGCGCCGTATCCCAGTAGGTGAAGTTGTAGCGCACCACGTCACCGATCTTCAGGCCGCCGGCGATGTAGGTGTTGGTGCTGCCGTCCAAGCGCATGCGCACGTTCTGCTGGGCGCCGTTGTTGACGGTGTAGTGGACGTCCGCCCAGCTGCCGGTATTGGTGTTGAACTGCAGCGTCGTGCTTGATGGCTGGTTGACCCAGGTCGGGCCGGTCGGCGTGGTCGGGGGCGGGGTGGTGGTCCCCGCATCCCAGACGATGTCGTCGATCGCGAACTGGAAGCTCGAGGCCGGCAAGCGATTCGAATCGCTCGATATCATGAACATGTCGAGCAGCGACTGCGCCGCCACCTTGCTGCCCAGCAGGGTCGACACCGGAATCGATGCCTGGGCCCACTCGCCATTGCGCACCAGCCCGTGGGTCGTGGTGTTGGCCGGGAAGTTGACCCAGTTCTGGTTGGTGTAGGTGTCGCCCACGCCGATGTTGAAGGAGACATTGGCCGGGATCTTGATGCGGAAGCGCAGCGTTCCGTTGCGATAGTTCGACAGGTCGCGTGCCTGGCGCGCCTGCACGCCGCCGCCGAACCACTGTCCCGGCGCCGTGTAGTTCCAGGCGATCACGTTGCTGCCCTCGTATGGCGCGGTATTGCCGGCGCCTGTCGAGGCGCCGTTCCACAGGAAGATGTCGGAGCTGGTGCCGGCCACCAGCTTGCTGTTCACTGCCGTACTGTCGGTGAAGACGCCGAACTTGCCGGCCACCTCCGGCACGGTCTGGTTCCCGAGCTTGACCTGGCCCTTGCCGTCCATCTGGTAGACGCGCACATAGTCGACGTACATGGTGCCCGGCAGCGGAGCCGTGACCTGGCCGGGGTGGGCAGCATCGGTGAAGTTGCCGCCGACGGCGAGGTTCAACAGCAGGTAGAAGGGCGCCTGCAGGGCGGTCGAGTTGACCGGCAGCGGCGCGTCGTACATGTTGCGCTCGACACCATTGTCGACGGTCGTGAAGCGCATCTGGCTCTCGTCCCAGTACAGGCGGTAGGTGACGAAGCGGTTCGCCAGCGAGGTGCTCGGGATGTACCAGTTCCTGGTCTGCCACGCGGTCGAGGCGGCGCAGCTTTCGTTGCCCGGCACGCAGGCGGCCTGCTGGTAGGTGATGACGTTCGAGCCGGTGAAGTGGTTGGCGGAAGGCGCACCCGAGGCGGCGCGGCTTGATGCCTTGTGGCCCATCTCCATGATGTCGATTTCACCGTTGCGCGGCCAGGTCTGCGGACTCACGCCCAGCATCCAGGCGGCGGGCCACAGGCCGGTGGCGACGTTCGGCGTGGCCATGCGCACTTCGATCATACCGTACTGGACCTGCACCTTGCCCTTGGTGTCGACCTTTCCGGAGGTGAAGACCTTGCTGCCCACGGTCTGCGATCGCGCCCGGATCGCCAGCGCACGGGTGCCGGACTCGAAGGGCACGTTGACGATCGAGAGGTTGTTGGGGCTATAGTACTGCAGCTCGGCATTGCCGTAGCCGCACAGGTTGATCTGGCAGCCGTTACCGTCCGAAGCGGTCCACACGCCCGTGTTCAGGCTGGTGCCGTTGAGCGGGCCTTGATCTTTCGCAAACCCCTGCGACGCGCTCGTCTGGGCGATAATGCGGCGAACCGAGGAGCCCCATGCCAGCACAGTCCGACGCATCGATCATCGATTCCTGGTCGCGCAACGCCGATCCCTGGACCGCCGCCGTGCGGGGCGGCGAGATCGCATCGCGCGTCTTGGTGACGAACGCCGCGATCGTGGAGGCAGTCAGGGCGTACGCGCCGCGCACCGGCCTCGACCTCGGTTGCGGAGAAGGCTGGCTGGTGCGCGCCCTCCCCGAGGTATCGATGGTCGGCGTCGACGCGGTCGCCGGCCTGGTCGAGCGGGCGAGGGCGGCCGGTGGCGGCGAGTTCCGGCAGCTGAGCTACGAAGAGGTCGCCGCCGGCGCCCTGCAGCTGGCCGTGGACGTGGCAGTCTGCAACTTCTCCCTGATCGGCGACGAGGCCGTGCGCGGCCTGTTCCGCGCCGCGCCGACCTACCTGCGGCCGGGCGGGCACCTGGTCGTGCAGACCGTCCACCCGCTGATGGCATGCGGTGACGCACCCTATTCCGACGGCTGGCGCGACGGCAGCTGGGCCGGCTTCAGCAGCGCCTTCGCCGATGCCGCGCCCTGGTACTTCCGTACGGTCTCGAGTTGGCTGGCCCTGTTCGAAGAGCACGGCCTGCGCGTGGTCGAGATGCGCGAGCCGCTCCACCCCCGCAGCGGCAAGCCTGCCTCGCTGATCCTGGCCGGCCGGCGGGATGAAGGCAGGCAGGCAGGAATCCCGTAAAATGCGGGCTCGTTCCGCTTTTGCCTGCATTACATGAACCTGCCACCCGATACGCCGCAGCCGCGCTTCCGCCCCCGTCCCTGGACCGCCCTGGAAACCCCGCAGGACGTCGAACTCTGGATCGACGAGCACAACCGCGCCCTGCAGGAACTGGTGAAGCCGACCGAAAGCGGCGTCGGCATCTGCTTCACGCTGGCCGAAGGCGGCGACGTCTATATGCAGACCACCGGCGATGCCGTGATCCTCGACGTCGAAGCGGAGGCCGACTGGATCGCACCCTTGATCGTGGCCGCCACCGGCGCCGAGCCGCCGCGCGGCCAGGTCTGGGTACTCCCGGACGACAAACTGGTGCAGCTGATCCTCGGCCTCTCCACGCTGGTCGCCAGCACCACCCTCGTGGTCGGCCATCCCTTCGGATCGCGCGGCCGCAGGTTCTGAGGACCGACCGGCCCCACAATGCTTCCCGCCGGCACAGCTTTGGGGTAAAGTCGGCGGATTATAAAGTCAGCTCAACCTGGACGGAGACGATTTGATGGGCAAGCATTCGCATTTCGTGGCACGCCGTGCCGTACTCGGCCTGGCGCTCGTGGCGTCGCTGTCGGCCCTCGCGCCGGCCCACGCCGCCGACCTGCTCACGGAGACGAAGGCGCGCGGCACCCTGCGCATCGCCATGGAAGGCACCTACCCGCCCTTCAACTTCAAGGACCCGAAGACCGGACAGCTCTCCGGCTACGACGTCGACGTCGCGCGCCTGGTCGCGGGCAAGCTGGGCTTGAAACCGGAATTCGTCACCACCGAATGGGCCGCCATCCTGGCCGGCCTCGCGGCCGGCAAGTACGACGTCATCGTCAGCCAGGTGGGCATCACGGCCAAGCGCGAGCAGGCTTTCGATTTCTCGCGTCCGTATACCTACTCCTTTCCCCAGCTCATCGTGCGCAAGAATGACCGCGCCATCTATACCACCCTGAATGACCTCAAGGGCAAGAAGGTCGGGGTGGGGCAGGGCAGCGTGTTCGAGCAGCAGGTCAAGGCGGTCACGGGCGTCGAGGTGAAAAGCTATCCTGCTGCGCCGGAGAACCTGCAGGACCTGGCCTTCGGGCGTATCGACGCGGCGCTCAACGACAGCCTGATGGTGGCTTACCTGCTGAAGCATTCGCCGCTGCCGATCAAGGCCGGCGCCCGGGTCGGCGCGCCCGAGCGCATGGGCATCCCCTTCCGCAAGGGTAATCCCCAGTTCAAGGCCGCGGTGGACAAGATCCTGGCGGACGCTGCGGCCGACGGCACCCTGAAGGCGATGTCGCTCACCTGGTTCGGCACCGACGCCAGCCGCCCGGCCCAGTAAAGGCGTGCCCCTCGACATGGTGGACCTGATCGCGCTGCTGCGCGAAGCGGCGCCGACCCTGCTCACGGGTGCGAGTTACACCCTGTTGTTTGCAGTGGCATCGATGATGGGCGGGCTGGCGATCGGCGTGCCGGTGGCGCTGATGCGCATTGCGCCCTGGGCCGTCGTGCGCCTGCCGGCGAGCCTGTACGTGAGCCTCATGCGCGGCACGCCGCTCCTGGTGCAGATCTTCGTCATCTATTACGGCTTGCCGAGTGTCGGTATCGAATTCACGCCGGTGACGGCGGGCGTGCTGGCGCTGTCGCTGAACGCGGGTGCCTACCTGTCCGAGAGCCTGCGCGGGGCGATCCGCGCCGTCAGCGAAGGGCAGTGGCGCGCGAGCTTCAGCCTGGGACTGGGTTACTGGCAGACCCTGCACCATATCATCATGCCGCAAGCGCTGCGTATTGCTGTGCCCTCGATGAGCAACACGCTCATCAGCCTGATCAAGGATACTTCGCTGGTGTCGGTGATCACCATGACCGAGCTGATGCTGGCAACCAAGGAAGTGATCGCGGTGACCTTCCAGCCGCTGCCGCTGTACATCGCGGCGGCCTGCATCTACTGGGCATTGAGCCTGTTCTTCGAGGCGATCCAGCGCCGCGCGGAGCGGCGTCTGAACAGAGCACATGTGACGCGCTGAACGCGAGCAGCGCTTAGCGCTTGCCTTGCTGGCCGCCGCCCTCGTTGCCGCCGCCCTGGTCGTTTTGCTGGTTGAAGGCCTCGGCTGCCTGCTGGGCGCTTTCGTTCTGGTTCTGGCCGCTCAAGTCGTCCAGTGCCGGGGTGCCGCCGGAGGCGTGCTGGCCGCTTCCCTGCTGGCCGGACTGCTGGCTGCCGCCTCCCTCCGACTGCATGCTGCCCTGGTCGATGCTGCCCATCTGCTGTTGTCCCGCCTCCTGCTGGCCGGCCTGCTGTCCATCCTGGCCCTGCGCGACGTCCTGCTGCTGGCCGGATTGCTGGCTGCCCTGGTCGCCCGACTGCTGGCCCTGGCCATTGGTGGCCGCCAGGTCCTTCAGCGGATCATTGACGGTATTGTCCGGCGTGGATTGCTTCTGCTCGTTTTGTTGATTGCCACTCATGTTCGTCTCCTCGATGTGGGAAGTGAGAACATCATCTTAGTCTTCCTGGTGGTAGCCGCAAGCGGCATCCGTACGGTGCGGGCGCAGGAGCGGTCGGACGCGGTCGCCGTGCGGAAACACCAAGCAAAAGCAGGGCGCAAAGAAGACGCGCACCGCGGCAAGCCAGGCTCGCGTCGGTGCGCGTCGTGCGAGGTAAGGGACGCTGCTGCGCCCGGGTTGAACGATTGCGGTGTTACTGGCTTCCTTGTCCCGACTGCTTGTTACCTGCTTGCTGCTGGTCCTGCTGTTGTCCCGCCTGCTGGCTGCCGCCCTGAACCGATTGCTGGTTGCCCTGCAGTTGGTCGGACTGCATGCTGTCCTGCTGCTGCCCCGGATGCATGTTGCTCGACTGTTGCATGCCACCCTGGGCAATCTCGCCGCTCGCGGTGTTGATGGTGAGGTCGTCCACGTCATCGTCGTGGCGCGGCCCCTTGATACCATGTCCTTTGTTTTCACCCATGCCAAGCTCCTTGTGAGAGTGTCGATGGCTCGATGATAGACCTCTCGCAGGCAGGGACAATCGGAATCGGGAAGGGGCTGTCGTAGGACAGCCCGTACAAAGTCATCCGTAGAAAAGGGAAGGGGCTAGCGTGTGTCCTGCTGTTGCGACTGCTCGCCGGACTGTTGCGAGTCCTGGTTCCGGTCGGACTGCGGCTTGCCTGGCCGGCTGCGCTCCAGCCGTTCGCGCTGGCGGTCGACGTCGAAGTCGTCCAGTTGCACGTCGGTCAGGCTCCTCCCGGTAGGATTCGCGTCGTTCACCTTGTTGTCAGCCATGACAGCCTCCTTGCGTCAGATGTGGTGGAAGCCCCATCTTAGGCCGATTGTCCTGGGAGGGGCGCTCGGGCGCCCTGGCGTGCTTAACGGCTGTTCGGCGCGATGCCGAGCCCGCGGAGGAACTCGCGCGCCGCTTCGTAGGCCGCGACCTGCTGCTCGGCCGGGAAACCGCCATGTCCACCACCCTTCACGGTGTACAGCACGTTCTTCACGCCGGCCTTGTCGAGCGCCGTCTTGAGGCGCACGCCATGGGCGTACGGCACCAGCGGATCGGCGTCGCCATGGATCGTGAACACGGGTGGCCCGCCCGGGCGTACGTAGCTCAGTGGCGACAGCGCACGCGCCAGCTGCTCGCGCCCCTGCATGCTGCCGAACCAGGCCACCGCATAGGAGCGCACGTTCGGTCCCTGCAGCATCTCGGCGACGTCGGTGATCCCGAACCAGTTGACCACGGCGGCCACCTTCGGCGCCGGGTTCTGATACGGTCCAGCCCAGGTGACCCCATTCGCCGCACACTGGTTGGTGAAGGACGAATCCGATGGGATCATCGCCGTGGTGAGCGCCAGGTGGCCGCCCGCCGACTGCCCGGTGGTGACCACCTTCGCCAGGTCGAAGTTGTACTTCTTCGCATTGCGTCCCACCCACTGCAGCGCGCACAGCGTGTCCTCGACCGCGGCGGGGGCCGGCGCGGTATCGGCCAGCCGGTAGCTCACGTTCACCACCGCAAAGCCCATCTGCACCCAGGGCAGCGCCGCCATGGCGGAGCCTTCGCGGTTGCCGGCCACCCAGCCGCCGCCGTGGAAGCGCAGCACCACCGGCTGCGGCGGACCGCTGCGGTCGTCGGGGAGGAAGACGTCGAGCTTGAGCTCCTGCCCGCTCGCCTTCAGGTAGGTGACGTTGGCATCGATCCCGTGCAGATGATCGAGCATGACCGCCGTACGGAAGCCTTCGTCGCTAGCTGCGGCGGCGAACGGCACGGCGAGCGCACAGCCGAACAGGGCGGCGCGCAGACGCGAAGCCAGGTTTCGCATTCCGGCCCTCTTACATGTTCGGGTAGTTCGGGCCGCCGCCGCCTTCCGGCGTCACCCAGACGATGTTCTGGGTCGGATCCTTGATGTCGCAGGTCTTGCAGTGCACGCAGTTCTGCGCGTTGATCTGCAGGCGGTCCTTGCCGTCGTCGTTCTTGACGTACTCATACACGCCCGCCGGGCAGTAGCGCTGCTCGGGACCCGCGTACTTGGCCAGGTTGACGTCCACCGGGATGCTCGGGTTCTTCAGCGTCAGGTGGATCGGCTGGTCTTCGGCATGGTTGGTGTTCGAGATGAACACCGAGGACAGGCGATCGAAGGTCAGCTTGCCGTCCGGCTTCGGATACGCGATCGGCTGGAACTGCGAGGCAGGGCGCAACGCTTCGTGGTCGGCATGCTTGTGGTGCAGCGTCCAGGGCGCCTTGCCGCGGAAGACCATCTGGTCGATGCCGGTCATGATGGTGCCGATGTACAGACCCTTGCTCATCCATGGCTTGAAGTTGCGGGCGACGTGCAGCTCTTCGTGCAGCCAGGACTGTTCGAAAGCCGCAGGATAGGACACCAGTTCGTCGTGCTGGCGGCCTTCGCCGAGCGCGGCAAACGCGCTTTCCGCGGCCAGCATGCCGGTCTTGATCGCGGCATGGCTGCCCTTGATGCGGCTGGTGTTCAGGAAGCCGGCGTCGCAGCCGATCAGGGCGCCCCCCGGGAACACGGTCTTCGGCAGGGACTGCAGGCCGCCTGCGGTGATGGCGCGCGCGCCATACGAGATGCGCTTGCCGCCTTCGAAGAAGTGACGGATCGCCGGATGCGTTTTGTAGCGCTGGAATTCCTCGTAAGGCGACAGGTAGGGGTTCTGGTAGGCCAGGCCCACCACGAAGCCCACCGCCACCTGGTTGTTCTCCAGGTGGTACAGGAAGGAGCCGCCGTAGGTGCTGTTATCCAGCGGCCAGCCGGCGGTGTGGATCACCAGGCCCGGCTTGTGCTTGCTGGGATCGATCTCCCACAGTTCCTTGATGCCGATGCCGTAGGTCTGCGGGTCCTTGCCCTTGTTCAGGTCATATTTGGCCATCAGCTGCCTGCCGAGGTGGCCGCGCGAGCCTTCCGCGAACAGGGTGTACTTGGCGTGCAGCTCCATGCCCAGCTGGAAGTCCGACCCCGGCTCGCCGTCGCGCTTGACGCCCATGTTGCCGGTGGCGACACCCTTGACCGAGCCGTCGTCGTTGTACAGCACTTCGGCGGCCGGGAAGCCCGGGAAGATCTCGACGCCCAGGCTTTCCGCCTGCTGGCCCAGCCAGCGCACCACGTTGGCCAGCGAGATCACATAGTTGCCGTGGTTGGTCAGCATCTTCGGGACCATGAAGTTCGGGGTCCTGATCGCCTTGGCCTCGGTGAGGAACAGCACCTGGTCCTCGGTGACCGGGGTGTGCAGCGGCGCGCCTTTTTCCTTCCAGTCCGGGATCAGCTCGTTCAGGGCGATCGGGTCCATGACCGCGCCGGACAGGATGTGGGCCCCCAGCTCGCCGCCTTTCTCGAGCACGCAGACCGAGACCTCTTGTCCCTTTTCTGCCGCCAGCTGCTTGAGGCGGATCGCCGCCGACAGGCCCGCCGGGCCGCCGCCGACGATGACCACGTCGTACTCCATCGCTTCACGCGGTCCGTATTGTTCGAGGATGTTGGTTGGCTCAGTCATATGGTTATTTTAATAAGAATGAAAAATTTAAGCACGAGTGTGCGCTTTTTTGCCGCCGATTGCAACGTTGGGCGCCATTTTACGGACATTATTAGATGCGGCAATCTAATACTGATGATTTGTGTAATCATGGTGCCTTCACAACCGGACTGGGGAAGGGGAGCCGCGTGGGCATCGAAGTCAATTACGAAGGAAAAATCGCCATGGTCACCGGCGCGTCGAGCGGCCTTGGTGCGCGTTTCGCGAAGGCGCTGGCCGGGGCCGGGGCGCAGGTGGTGCTGGCGTCGCGCCGGGTCGAGCGGCTCAAGGAGCTGCGCGCCGAGATCGAGGCCGACGGCGGCGCCGCGCACGTGGTGCGGCTGGACGTCACCGACCTGGGGTCGATCAAGGCGGCCATCGCGCACGCCGAGACCGAGGCAGGCCCGATCGATATCCTGGTGAACAATTCGGGCGTCTCGAATACCCAGCGCCTGCTCGACGTCACCGAGGACGACTACAACTACATCATGGACACCAACCTGCGCGGCGCCTTTTTTGTTGCGCAGCAGGCGGCCAAGCGCATGATCCAGCGCGTCAAGGGCGACCCGCGCAAGCAGCACCGCATCGTCAACATCGCCTCGGTGGCGGGCCTGCGGGTGCTGCCGCAGATCGGCGTGTACTGCATGAGCAAAGCCGGCGTGGTGCAGATGACCAAGGCGATGGCCGTGGAGTGGGGCAAGTACGGCATCAACGTCAACGCCATCTGCCCCGGCTACATCGCCACCGAGATGAACGAGGACTACTTCGACAGCGAGCAGGGACGCAAGCTGATCGACATGCTGCCCCGCAAGCGCACGGGCAGGCCGGAAGACCTCGACGGGCTCCTGCTGCTGCTGGCGGCGGACGAGGCCCATTTCATCAACGGCGCCGTGATCACGGCCGACGACGGCATGACGGCGCAGTAAGCAGTACAGGTTCAGCAACAAGCAATCAAGGAAGCAATGAGCAACAAGCAGTTCGTGCCTCGCTTAGTCCATACAATGCGCATGCCCATCCGTTGGGGCGACATGGATGCGATGGGTCACGTCGACGACACCGTCTATTTCCGCTACATCGAATCGGCCCGCATCGCGTGGCTGGAACAAGGCGGGGCGCTGCCGGACCCGGCCGCGTCGACCGAGGGGCCGGTCATCGTCAATGCCTACTGCAGTTTTCTGAAGCAGCTGACCTATCCGGGCGAGATCGAAGTCAGCACCTACGTCGGCCTCCCGGGGCGCTCCAGCATCGAAGTCACGCACGAGATCCGGCTGGTCGGCCCGGACGGCCAGGCCGGCGCCTTGCACGCCGAGGGCGGCGCCAAGGTCGTGTGGATCGACTTCAAGGCAGAGAAATCTAGGCCGCTGCCGGATCGCCTGAGGGCACTGCTGCCACCGGCAGAATAGTGCCGTAGTTGCAATAGCACGAAAGTCCCGGTGCAAGGCCGGGATCCACAGGCAGCAGTCGGATGAATACGCTGCTTCCAAGCGCCCATGCGGCGGGGCGATTCGTGTAGTCCAGCTCCTACATTTTATTTTCTGTTGAGCTCGCTCACGGACAGGGCAATTTCTGGGATTGTCGTGACATTCCGAGAGATTTCCCCCTGCCGTCCTGTGGCATCATCGCCGCCTCGTCGATTTTTGGTCACAAAACCAGTGTGGGAGCTGTTGCAAATCAGTCGAGATTTGTAAGACCGGTCCTACGGAAGAAAATCGAGCGATTATAATTTCCATTCAATTTTCCAGAGCGCAAGATCGTGCGCTTCACATCTTTAGAGCGAGTCATGGTCGAGTCAGAGGTCGTATTTTCCATCGCGCGTCATGCCGCGTGGGCGCCCGGCCTGGGCAGCTCGCAACGTTGGGCGGAGTGGGCGTGCGCGCCCTGGACCCTGGTCCCGGGCGAGGAACCGAAGGTGGCCGCAATGCCGGCCATGCTGCGCCGCCGTGCCGGCTTCCTGGGCCGCATGGCGCTGGAAGTGGCCTTCGAGTGCCTGGGCGAGCGGCGCGACGTGCCGACCGTGTTCTGCTCGCGTCATGGAGAGGTGGCGCGAGCGGTGGAACTGCTCGGCGACCTCGCCCACGGCGAGCCCCTGTCCCCGACTGCCTTCGGCCTGGCCGTGCATAACGCCAGCGCCGGCCTGTTCTCGATCGCGCGCAGCGACCGCGCCAACCACGTGGCCCTGGCTGCCGGCAGTGCCACCATCGAACATGCGGTCATCGACGCCTGCGGCCAGCTCGCGGATGGCGCCCCGATGGTGCTGCTGGTCGCCTGCGACACCGTGCTGCCCGAGCCCCTGCGCCAGTTCGAGGACTGCGACGAGCAGCCCTTCGCTTTCGCCTGGGTCATGGTGTCCGCCGGCGCGGGTCCGGACACGCTGCGCCTTTCCTGGCGCGCCCGCGGCGATCATGCAGATGCCGGGGCCTCGCGCCTGCCCGGTGGGCTCGACCTGCTGCGTTTCCAGCATGGCACCCAGGCCTCCCTAGTGCGCGACGCCGGCGGCAAGCGCTGGACCTGGAGCCGCCATGCTGGCTAGACTCGACCATGCCTGGCGCGTGCTCGCCACGGGCCTGAGTTTCGCCTTGTTCGGCATCGGCGGCCTGTTCCTGCGCGTGATCGCATTTCCGCTGCTGGCCCTGTGCATCCGCGCTCCGGAAGCGCGCAAGCGCGCCGCCCGCGCGACGATCCGTGCCAGCTTCCGCGCTTTCGTGGGCATCATGCGCGGGCTCGGCGTGCTGCGCTATGAAGTGCGCGGGCTAGACAAGCTCGAGCGCAAGGGCCAGCTGATCCTGGCGAATCACCCAACCCTGATCGATACCGTGTTCCTGATCGCCTTCGTGCCGAATGCCGACTGCATCGTCAAGGGCGCACTGTGGAACAACCCGTTCACGCGCGGCCCGGTGCGCGCTGCCGGCTACATCTGCAACGACCGCGGCCCCGAGCTGATCGACGACTGCATCGCTTCGCTACGCGCGGGCGGCAACCTGATCATTTTCCCGGAAGGGACCCGCTCCCCGCGCAGCGGCACGCCAGAACTCAAGCGCGGCGCGGCGAACGTCGCGGTGCGCGGCGCGCGTCCGATCACGCCGGTGCTCATCCGCTGCGAACCGCCGACCCTGGGCAAGGGCGACAAATGGTGGCACGTCCCGCCGCGCCAGGCGCATTTCCGGATCGAGGTCCGGGACGACATCGGCGTGGACAGCTATCGGAGCGACGACATGAGCGAGGTCGTGGCCGCCCGCCGCCTCACCAAATACCTGCAACAGTTCTTTATGAAAGAAGGCCAGCACCATGCTTGAACAGGAAGTGAAAGCACTGATCATCGACGTCCTGCAGCTCGAGGACCTCACTCCGGAAGACATCGACAGCGAAGCACCGCTGTTCGTGGAGGGCCTGGGGCTCGACTCGATCGACGCGCTCGAGATCGGCGTGGCGCTGCAGAAGCGCTACGGCATCACCCTGGCGGCCGAGTCCCAGGAAACCCGCCGCCATTTCGCCTCGGTGCGCGCACTGGCCGCGATGATCGAAACGAACCGCAAAAAGTAAGGAAGGAATGGCCATGGTAAGCATCAACGACATGAACCGCGACGAACTGTTCACCTGGGTCGCCGACCTGCTGGCGGAGATGTTCGAGCTCGACCGCGCCTCCCTGAGCCCGGCGTCCAACCTGTACGCCGACCTCGACATCGACAGCATCGACGCCGTCGACCTGGCCGTGAAGCTCAAGCAGATGACCGGCAAGCGCCTGCAGCCGGAAGTGTTCAAGACCATCCGCACCATCGAGGACGTGGTGGTCGCGCTCGCCGGCCTGGCCGAAGAGCAGGCGGCCTGACCCGGTGTTCTGGAACGTCCTGGCCGCCGCGTTGACGCTGGCCTATCCTCTGGCGATCTGGCTCGGCCAAGATAGCGTCGAACCGCGCTGGCTGGCGGGACTGCTGCTGCTGGCGGCGGCAACGCGCGTGCCGATGATGCGGGGGAGCAGCGCGGCGCGCTGGACCGCGGGCGGCGCCCTGGTGCTGGTGGCGCTGGCCGTGGCGTCGAACGCCGTGCTGCCGCTCAAGCTTTACCCGGTACTGGTCAATGGCGCGCTGCTGGCCGTCTTCGGCGCCAGCCTGGTGTCCGGCATGCCGGTGGCCGAGCGCCTGGCGCGCCTGCGCGAGCCTGTCCTGCCCCCGGAAGGCGTCGCCTATACGCGGCGCGTGACCCTGGCCTGGTGCGTGTTCTTCGTCTTGAACGGCGCGCTTGCCCTGGGCACTGCGCTGTTCGCAACCGACGCGGTCTGGTCGCTGTACAACGGCGTGATCGCCTACATCCTGATGGCTCTGATGTTCGGCGGGGAATACCTGCTGCGCATGCGTTTCAAGCGGCTGCACCATGCCTGATTTGTTCTACTCGATCGCCACCCGCTCTCCCGAGGCCTTGGCCGGCTGGCGCGACGGCAAGCCCGTCATGCATCGCGCGCTGCTGGCGCGCGTGCGCGCCTGGACTGCGCTCGGCCATCGTACGCCCGCCACACAGGTGGCGCTGTACCACGAGGACAGCCTCGAGTTCGCAGGCAGCCTGCTGGGTGCCTGGCTGTCGGGGAAGACCGTGTGGCTCGGCGCCGACGTCCTGTCCGCCACCTGCACGGCGCTCGACGCCCGGGTCGGTGCCTTCTGGGGCCAGTTTCCGGCGCAGCATGCGCCACAGTCTCCCGGCATCGGCGACGACTGGCAGGGCGAATGGGCGCCGCCGGCGCCGGACTTTCCCGCGCTGGTCGTGTTCACCTCGGGCAGCACCGGCGCGCCGGTGCCGATTCCGAAGCGTCTGTCGCAGCTGACCAGCGAAATCGCGGCGCTGGAAGTCCAGTTCGGGTATGGCCTGGGGGCCGCCGCCATCGTCTCGACCGTCTCGCACCAGCACATCTACGGCCTGCTGTTCCGTGTCCTGTGGCCGTTGGCCCAGGGCCGTCCCGTGCACGCGGCGCGTCACGAATTCCCCGAAACCCTGGCGCCGGCGCTGGCCGAGCGACCCTGCGTGCTGCTGGCAAGCCCGGCCCACCTGAAACGCCTGCCGGAGCACCTCGACTGGCGCGGCGCGGTGCGCCAGCTGCGCGCCGTGTTCTCGTCCGGCGGCATGCTCGAGCAGGAGGCCTCGGAGCATGCCGGCGCGCTGCTGGGGCAGGCGCCGATCGAAGTCTACGGCAGCTCGGAGACCGGCGGCGTTGCCTGGCGCCGGCGCCCTCTGGGGGAAGTCTGGCAAGCGCTGCCGGGGGTACAGTGGCGCCTCGGCGCCGATGGCCTGCTCGAAGTGCAGTCGGACCATGCCGGCCCGGATGGCTGGCAGCGTCTGGCCGACCGCGCCGAAGCCGGCCGCGGCGGCTTCCTGCTGCGCGGACGCGCCGACCGTATCGTCAAGATCGAGGAAAAGCGGATCTCGCTCGACGCCATCGAGGCCGCGCTGCTCGCCGGCGGCCTGGCGAGCGAAGCCAGGGTGGTGCCGGTGCCCGCGCCGGGGCGCCAGGTGCTGGCCGCCTTCGTCGTGCCCAGCGAAGCAGGGCAGGCGGTGCTTGGCGGGGAGGGGCGCAGTGCCCTCAGCCGGCGCCTGCGCACGCTGCTCGCCGACGGCATCGAGGCGGTCGCCCTGCCGCGCCGTTGGCGCTATCTGGACCACATGCCGGTGAATGCGCAGGGAAAGACCACCCAGGCGGCCCTGCTGGCCCTGCTGGACGAGCGTCCGCGCTACCCGCAATTGCGCCTGGTGGAGCAGGCGCAGGAACAGGCTGCTTCACGCGTACTGCTGGAACTGCGCGTGCCGGCAAACCTGCTGTACTTCGACGGCCACTTCAGCGTCGCCCCGGTGCTGCCGGGCGTGGTGCAGGTGGACTGGGCGATCCATTATGGCCGCCAGTATTTCGGCCTCGGACCTTCCTTCGGCGGCATCCATGCGCTCAAGTTCCAGCAGATGATCCGGCCGGAACAGCCGGTACGGCTGGAATTGGTGCACGACAGTGCCAAGGGCCAGCTCCAGTTCCGCTACTTCTCGGACGCCGGCGCCCATGCCAGCGGCCGCATCCTTCTGACCCAGACCCGAGCATGCTGAACAAAAAATTCTCGCCGCAGCGCCAGAGCGCTTTCGACGCCCGCTTCGAAGCCCAGAAGATCGCATTTGCCCCAGTCGTGTTCCAGTGCGTGCGCTTCGCCTGGAAGCGCGGCATGCTGCAGGCGATCGCGGATGCCGGCGGTACCGGCCTGACGGTGGAGCAGCTCGCGGCCGAAGGCCGCTGGACGCCCTACGTGCTGAAGGTGGTGCTGGAGACATGCCTGTCCGCCGGGGTCGTGTACCTGGAGGAGGGGCGCTATGTGCTGGACAAGACCGGCTTCGTCATCCTGACCGACCCGATCACCCAGGTGAACATCGACTTCAACCACGACGTCTGCTACCAGGCGCTGTTCGAGCTCGAACACACGCTGGACGCCGAAAAGCCGCTCGGCCTGAAGGTGTTCGGCGACTGGCCGACGCTGTACCAGGGCTTGTCGCAGCTGCCCGAACCGGCGCGCACCAGCTGGCTCGCCTTCGACCACTATTACTCCGACACCTCCTTTCCGGAGATCATGCCGGACGTGTTCGCGAGCGCGCCGCGCCGCCTGATGGACATCGGCGCCAATACCGGTAAGTTCAGCCTGGCCGCGCTGGCGGCCAACGAGCGCGTCGTCCTGCACCTGGTCGACCTGCCGGGCCAGCTGGCGGTGGCCGAGGAAAACCTGCGCCGGGCCGGCCTGCGCGAGCGCGCCAGCCTGCACCCTACGGACCTGCTCGACGAGGGCGCCGCACTGCCGGGCGACATGGACCTGGTCTGGATGAGCCAGTTCCTGAGCTGTTTCTCGGAAAGGGCGATCGCCGGCATCTTCCGGCGCGTGGCCGAGGCGCTGGCGCCGCGCGGCCAGGTGCTGGTGCTCGACACCTTCTGGGACCGCCAGCGCTACGACATCGCCGCCTATTGCCTGATCAATACCTCGCCATACTTCAATGTCATGGCAAGCGGCAACAGCAAGGTGTACGAAAGTGCGGACTATATCCGCCTGGCCGAGACCGCGGGATTGAGGCTGGTCACCGCGCGCGACGGCATCGGCTACTGCCATTCGCTGCTGCGCTTCGAGAAGGCGGCATGACGTGAAGTCCGCCGTATTCCAACCCTGCGTCGTCATCCCGGTCTACAACCACGAGCACGCCATCGCCAAGGTACTGGACGGCGTGCTTGCCCACGGGCTGCCCTGTATCCTGGTGGACGACGGCTCCTCGCCGGCCTGCGCCGCCGTGCTCGATGCCTTGGCCGCAGCGCACCGCGACCGCGTGGTGCTGGAGCGCCATGCCGTCAACCAGGGCAAGGGCGGGGCGGTCCTGAGCGGCTTCAGGCGCGCCGCGCGCGACGGCTACAGCCACGTGCTGCAGGTCGACGCCGATGGCCAGCACAGCGTTGCCGACATCCCGCGCTTTCTCGAGGCCGCACGTGCCCGGCCGCAGGCGGTGGTCGCCGGCTGCCCGATGTACGACGAGTCGGTGCCGGCGCTGCGCCTGTATGCGCGCTACCTGACCCACGTGTGGGTCTGGATCAATACGCTGTCGCTGGCGATCCGCGATTCGATGTGCGGCTTCCGCGTCTATCCGGTGGCGCCCGTGCTGGCGCTGGCCGCGCGCCGCCGCCTCGGGCTGCGCATGAATTTCGACATCGAGATCCTGGTGCGCCTGTACTGGGACGGCGTGGAGATCGTCAACCTGCCCACGCGGGTCGGCTACCCGGAAGACGGGGTGTCGCACTTCAAGGCCTGGACCGACAACTTCCTGATCACGCGCCTGCACGTGGCCCTGTTCTTCGGCATGCTGCCGCGCATTCCTGCGCTGCTGGTCCGCTCCCGGCGCACGAGATGATGCAGGCGAGCCCTCCCACCGACACCCGCCACTGGGCGGCCATCAACGAAGCGAGCTTCGTGGCCGGCATGCGCCTGCTGTTCTGGGTCTGCCGGGTGTTCGGCCGCTGGCCCTTTCGCGTGCTGCTGGTGCCTGTGCTGTTCTGGTACGTGGCAAGCCAGGGCCGTGCGCGCCGTGTTTCCGGCGACTACCTGCGCCGCATCGGCCTGCCTGCCGGTTTCTTCGGCGTGCTGCGCCATTTCCAGGCGTTTGCCGAGTCCATCCTCGACAAGATGCTGCTCTGGGGTGGCCTGTTCGATTTTTCGCGCGTGCAGGTGGTCGGGGCCGAGCCGCTCTGGCAGCGCATCCGCGAAGGCAAGGGCGCACTGCTGGTCTGCGCCCACCTCGGCAACCTGGACCTGTGCCGCGCGCTGTCGCTGCGTACCCCGGGCTTGAGGATCACGGTGCTGGTGCACACGCGCCACGCCCAGGCCTTCAACAACATGCTGGCCAAACTCGATCCGCGCAGCCAGCTCAACCTGATGCAGGTGACCGAGATGACGCCGGCAATGGCGATGCAACTGTCCGAGCGCATCGGGCGGGGTGAGTTCGTCGTTATCGCCGGTGACCGCGTGCCCGTGTCGAGCGCCGGGCGTGTGGCATGCGCGCCTTTCCTGGGCCAGCCGGCCGCGTTCCCCGTCGGTCCCTACGTGATGGCCTCGGTGCTCGGCTGCCCACTGTACACCATGTTTGCCACCCGCGAAGGTGAAGGCTATGCGCTCCGGTTCGAACGCCTGCGCGAGCAGGTGCGCCTGCCGCGGCGCGGGCGCGACGCGCTGCTTGCCGAACTCGTGGGCGAGTACGCTGCGCGCCTCGAACACCACGCCCGCCGCTCGCCCCTCGAGTGGTTCAACTTCTACGATTTTTGGCATCTACCCGATTCGGAACGTCCCCATGCAGCTCACTGACCTCAAGACTCCCCGGCGCACCGTGCGCTTCGACCGCGAGCGCCTGGCGCTGGAAGACATCGTCGCCATCGCGCGCGGCGCGGCACGCCCCGCACTGTCGGATGACCCGCAATTTCGCGCCGCGATCACGAAAGGCGCCGATTTCCTCGACCGCCTGCTGCGCGAGGACGGCACCATCTACGGCGTCACCACGGGCTACGGCGACTCCTGCACGGTGGCGGTGCCGCTCGACCTGGTGACCGAGCTGCCGCACCACCTTTACACCTACCACGGTTGCGGCCTTGGCGCATACCTGGATCCGACGCAGACCCGCGCCGTGATGGCGGCGCGCCTGGCTTCGCTGTCGAAAGGCTTCTCTGGGGTGAGCGTCGGCCTGCTGGAACAGATCGTGCGCCTGTTCGACGCCGGCCTGCTGCCGCTCATCCCGAGCGAGGGATCGGTTGGCGCCAGCGGCGACCTCACCCCGCTGTCCTACCTGGCGGCAGTGCTGTGCGGCGAGCGCGAAGTGCTGCGCGACGGCGTGCCGGTTGCGGCGGCGCAGGCGCTGCGTGATGCTGGCATCACGCCGCTGCGCCTGCGGCCGAAGGAAGGGCTGGCGATCATGAACGGCACCGCCGTCATGACCGGCCTGGCCTGCCTGGCCTGGGACCGCGCCGACTACCTCGCGCGCCTGGTCACCCGCATCACCGCGCTGGCCTCGTTTGCGCTGGACGGCAACGACCACCATTTCGACGAGACCCTGTTCTCGGTCAAGCCGCACGCTGGCATGCAGGGGGTGGCAAGCTGGCTGCGCCAGGACCTGGAGTATGCCGGCCAACTGGAACGCAACGGCAAGCGCCTGCAGGACCGCTACTCGATCCGTTGCGCCCCGCACGTGATCGGCGTGCTGGCTGACGCGCTGCCGTTTTTCCGTACCGCGATCGAGAATGAACTGAACAGCGCCAACGACAACCCGATCATCGACGCCGAGGGCGAACGCGTGCTGCATGGCGGCCATTTCTACGGCGGCCACATCGCCTTCGCGATGGACGGCATGAAGAATGCCGTGGCGAACCTGGCCGACCTGCTCGACCGCCAGATGGCGCTGCTGGTGGATGCGCGCTACAACGCCGGCCTGCCCGCCAACCTGTCCGGGATGCAGGGCCGGCGTGCCGCGATCAGCCACGGTCTGAAGGCGCTGCAGATCAGCGCCTCGGCCTGGACTGCCGAAGCCCTCAAGCTCACGATGCCGGCCTCGGTGTTCTCGCGCTCGACTGAATGCCACAACCAGGACAAGGTCAGCATGGGCACGATCGCCGCGCGCGACTGCCTGCGGGTGCTGGAGCTGACCGAGCAGGTCGCAGCAAGCCTCCTGATCACGGTGCGCCAGGGCGTGTGGCTGCGCCAGCGCGTGGACCCGGCCAAGCCGCTGCCGGCGCCGCTGGCGCGCATGCTCGCGCTGCTCGGCCAGGACGTGGCGCCGGTAGAAGAGGACCGCCGCCTCGACCCGGACCTGAAGCTCCTGCTGGGCCGTATCCGCGACCAGGCCTGGAGCCTGTATGCGTAGAGTGAAGGCGCCCAGCCGATGGTGGGCCGAGGTCGAGCACCAGGTGCAGTTCTTCGACCTCGACCCGATGCAGATCGTCTGGCACGGCAACTACGTCAAGTACCTCGAGGTGGCGCGCTGCGCGCTGCTCGACAGCATCGGCTACAACTACGAGCAGATGCGCGACTCGGGCTATATGTGGCCGATCATCGAGATGAACCTGCGCTACGCCGGTCCCGCCGCCTTCGGCCAGCGCCTGCTGCTGCGCGCCGAGATCGTCGAGTGGGAGAACCGCCTGCGTATCGACTACGTCATCAGCGACGCGGAAAGCGGCAGGCGCCTCAACAAGGCCACCACCACCCAGGTCGCGGTCGACCTCAAGTCCGGCGAGATGTGCTTCGTCTCGCCGGCCATCCTGTTCGAGAAGCTCGGAGTGAATGCAACGTGAAACGCATCCTGGCATCCCTGATCCTTGCCGCCGCCGGCGCATGCGCCCAGGCGGCAGCCCCGCTCGCCCAGATCCAGTCCATGTTGGCCAAGCCGGAGCAGCTGTGCGGACGTTTCGAGCAGACCAAGCAGCTGGCCGGCATGAAGAAGCCGCTGGTCTCCAGCGGACGCTTCTGCGTCGTCGCCGGCAAGGGCGTGCTGTGGCGCACCCTGAAACCTTTCCCGAACACGCTGCGCCTGAAGCGCGACGAGATCGTCCATATGCAGGGTTCCCGGGTCTCGATGCGCCTCGAGGCCAGCCAGGAGCCGACCGTGCGCACGATCAACGGCGTACTGTTCGCGCTGCTGGGCGGCGACCTGGGCCAGCTGGAAAGCCTGTTCGAAGTGGACGGCAGCGTGGCGGGCGACTCCTGGCGCGTTGCGCTAAAGGCGCGCAATCCCGCGGTGGTGCGCACCGTTGGGGCGATCTCGCTCGAAGGCGGCGCCTACGTGCGCAGCATCCGCATGGTCGACGAGGGCGGTGACCGTACCGAAATCGTCTTCAGCGAGCTGAAGACCGGCGCCCAGGCCGTCCTGCCTGAAGAAACGGCCTTGATGTGAACGCGCAGCGCCGCCTCGCCCTTGTCTGGGCACTGATCGTCTGCCTGCTGGTCGGGCACAATGCCTGGCTGTGGCTGGGCAAGCGCATCGTGCCCGGTACCGATATCCTGGCCCTGCTGCCGGCGGACGAGCGCGACCCGGTGCTGCAGCAATCCTTCAGCCATATGGTCGACAGCGCCCAGCAGCGCGTGGTGGTGCTGGTCGGCGCCGCGAAATGGGATGAAGCCGTGCGCGCCGCCCACGCGTATCGGTCCGCGCTGGCGCCGCATGCCGGCCTCCTGGCGCCGGATGCCCCGGGCGAAGAAGCACAGGCGGGCTGGCTGGCGAGCCTGCTGCCGCATGCGACCCTGCTGGTAGGAGGCGCCGACGAAGGTCGATTACGCGAGCAGCCACCCCGCTTCTGGGTCGACAAGGCACTGGCCGGCTTGTACAGCGCCTTCTCAGGCCCCAGGCTGGGCGCTTTCCGCGACGACCCCTTCGGCCTGTTCGCCGGCTGGGCGCAGGAGCGCGCCGGCGAAACCCCGGTGCGACCGCGCGACGGCCAGCTGTTCGTGGCAGGCGAGGGACGTGAATACGTGCTGCTGACCTACACCTTGCATGAGCCGGCATTCTCGCTGGCGGCGCAGGAGGCGGTGGTGCCGCTGCTGGAGCGCGCCACGCTTGAAGCGCGCCGTGCCGTGCCCGCAGTGGAAGTGATCAAGGCCGGCGTCGTGCTGCACGCGGCGGCGGCCGGCCGCCAGGCCAGCCGCGAGATCCGCACCATCGGCGTCGGCTCGATGATCGGCATCGTCCTGCTCACCTGGCTGACCTTTCGCTCGGTCAAACCGATCGCGCTTACCCTGACGGCAATCGGCATCGGCTTCCTGGGCGCGCTGTCGGCGTGCTGGCTGCTGTTCGGCCAAATCCATCTGCTGACGCTCGTGTTCGGCGCCAGCCTGATCGGCGTGGCCCAGGACTACGGCATCTATTTTCTTTGTCACCGCCTGGGAGCCGATCGGGCGCTCGATTCCCAACGCCTGATGCGGCGCCTGCTGCCCGGCCTCGGCCTGACCCTGCTGGCGGCCGTGATCGGCTACATGGGCCTGGCGCTGACGCCGTTCCCGGGCCTGCGCCACATGGCGGTGTTCTCCGGCCTGGGCCTGGTGTTCGCCTGGCTTACCGTGGTGTGCTGGTTCCCGGCGCTGGTCCACGGCCGCAGCCTGCGCTCCGGATGGCTGGCGGGGCGCTACCGCGGCATGGTGGCGCGCTGGCCGCGCGCGTCGAGCGGCATCGTGTCGCTGCTGGTGGTAGCGCTGCTGGGCGGCTTTGCGGTGCTGGGCTGCGCGCGCCTGCAGGTCAACGACGACATCCGCTCGCTGCAATCCTCGCCGCCCGAACTGGTACGCGACCAGATCAGGCTGGGCAAGCTGCTCGACGCCCCGAGCCCGGTGCAATACTACCTGGTGCGCGGCGCGACCAGCGAAGACGTCTTGCAGCGGGAGGAAGCGCTCAAGCGCCGCCTCGACCCGCTGGTGACCCAGGGCGACATCGCCGGTTACCAGGCACTGTCGAACTGGGTGCCGTCCAGCCAGGCCCAGGCCGCGCGCCTGAAGCTGGTCGAGGACCAGCTGCTGGGCGCGCACGGCGCGCTGGCGGTGCTGGCGCAGGAGATCGGCGAAGACCCGTCCTGGACTGCGGCCACGGCCACCCACCTGCGCGCCCTCGCTGCACCGATGACGCTCAATGCCTTTCTGCAGACGCCGGCCAGCGAACCCTGGCGCCACCTGTGGCTGGGCGAGGTGGAAGGAGTCCATGCAAGCATCGTCGGTCTGCGCGGTATGCGCTATGCGTCGATCCCGGCGCTCGCACAGGCGGCCGAGGGGCTGGAGGGCGTGCAGTGGGTCGACAAGGTCGGCGGCATCTCCGCGCTGCTGGGGCGCTACCGCGCCGACATGGGCTGGGTGGTGCTGGGCGCGTACGCGGTGGTGTTTACGGTGCTGCTGCCGCGCTACCGCGGCCGCACCTGGCGCGTGCTGGCCCCGACCGCGGCCGCTACCGTGCTGACCCTGGCGCTGCTGGGCTTTGCCGGCCAGAGCCTGCAGCTGTTCCACGTGCTGGCCCTGATGCTGCTGTTGGGGGTAGGCGTCGACTACGGCATCTTCCTGCAGGAAGAGTCGGAACACGACGCGGACGCGCCCTGGCTGGCCGTGGGCCTGTCGGCGGCCAGCACCATCCTGTCCTTCGGCCTGCTGGCCCTGAGCGGCACGCCGGCGCTGCAGGCTTTCGGCCTAACCATGCTGGCCGGGACCGCGCTGGTCTGGCTGGTCGCTCCCTGCTTCATCGTGACAAAGGAAGAAATCGATGCGTCGCCTGTCCTGGTTTAAACGCGGCGCCATCATGTGCGCCCTGATGCTTACGGCTTGCGCGGCGACGCCGCCCGCGCCCGCGCGCCTCGGCCTGCGCCTGGCGCCGTCCGCGCTGGGCGAGACCATCAGCCTGCAGCAGCACTTGAGCGTCGAGCGCGACGGCAAGACCAATGACCTCGACGCCGCCCTCGAGGTGGATGCCAGTCGCATCAGCCTGGTCGGCCTGGCGCTCGGCATGCGGGTGCTGAGCCTGGACTTCGACGGCCGCGAGCTGAGCGAATGGCGCCATCCGATGCTCCCAAGCCAGGTGCGCGCCGCCGACGTGCTCGAGGACCTGCAGCTGACCCTGTGGCCGGTGGACCGGATCGCCGAGGCCTTGCCCAGCGGCTGGCAGATCGAGGAGCAGGGCCTGCGCCGCACGCTGCGCCGCGAGGGCGTAGTGGTGGCGACCATCGATTACAGCGGCACGCCGCGCTGGCACGGCACCGCCGTGCTGGACAACCTGCGCTACAAATACCGGCTGACCGTGGTGTCGGCCAGCGAATGAGATGACTACCCTGTACCTGAACGAATGCGCACTGGTCTGCGCACTGGGCGACGACCTGGCCATGGTCCGGCGCCGCCTCTTGCTCGATGCCGAAAGCGGCCTCGAACTGTCGGACGCCTGCTCGCCGGGCCGGTTGCTGCCGCTCGGCCGCGTCAAGACCGCCTTGCCACCCCTCGACCACCTGCCGCTGCCCTTGCGCAGTCGTAACAACGGGCTGGCGCTGGCCGCACTGGTCCGGATCCGTCCGGCGGTGGAGAGTGCCATCGCCCGCTACGGCGCCCACCGCGTCGGAGTCATCGTCGGCACCAGCACCTCGGGCGTGGGCGAGACCGAAGCGGCGCTGGCGGCGAAACATGCGACGGACGCGTTGCCGGCCGGCTTCCACTACGGCCAGCAGGAGATGGGTTCGCCGGCCGAGCTGCTGGCGCGCGAACTGGGCGCCCTTGGGCCGGCCTACGTGCATTCGAGCGCCTGTTCGTCGAGCGCCAAGGCGCTGGCCAGCGCCGCGCGCCTGATCCGCATGGACCTGTGCGACGCCGTCCTGGCCGGCGGAGTGGATACCCTGTGCGGTTTCACCGTGGCCGGTTTCGGCGCGCTGGAATCGGTCAGCAGCGTGCCCTGCAATCCCCTCGGCGCGAGCCGCAATGGCATCAACATCGGGGAGGGCGCCGCGCTCTTCCTGATCACCCGCGAGCCGGCCGCGGTGGCGCTGTGCGGCTGGGGCGAGTCCTCCGACGGCTACCACATGTCGGCGCCCGATCCGGAAGGCGGCGGCGCCCGCATCGCCATGCGCGAAGCCCTCGCGCGCGCCGGGATCAAACCGGACCAGGTGGACTACATCAACCTGCACGGCACCGCTACCGTCCAGAACGATGCCATGGAATCGCGCGCGGTGGAAGCGCTGTTCGGCGCCGGGGTCGCCGTCAGCTCGACCAAGCCTTTTACCGGCCACACGCTGGGCGCGGCCGGCGCCGTCGAGGCGGCATTCTGCTGGCTCGCGATGCAGGACGATAACCCGGAAGGGCTGCTGCCGCCGCACCTGTGGGGCGGCGATCCGGATCCGGCCTTGCCGCGACTGAACGTGGCGGAGAAGGGCGCGCGCCTGGGCCGCCCGATACGCCATGCGCTCAGCAATTCCTTCGCGTTCGGCGGTTCCAACGCGAGCCTAGTGTTCGGGAGGGTGCGATGAATCAGATGGTCCAGCCGAAGCGGTTGCTCCGGCCCGACATCCACAGCCTGGTGCCGCACGGCGGCGCCATGTCGCTGCTCGGCCGCTTTGTGGAAGCCGATGCCGAGACACTCACCGCCGAGGTCGACATCACCCCTGAGAGCATGTTCTGCGCCGACGGCCAGGTGGGCGCCTGGGTTGGGGTCGAGTACATGGCGCAGGCGGTGGCCGCCCATGCCGGCTGGTGCGCGCGGCAGCGCGGCGAGCCGGTGCGGGTCGGCTTCCTGCTCGGCGCGCGCAAGTATGCCTGCAGCGTGCCTGCTTTCCCGGTCGGCCGCGTGCTGCGGATCCACGTTCGCCACGCCCTGCAGGGCGAGAACGGCCTGGGTGCATTCGACTGCCGCATCGAAGACGCCGGCAGCGGCATGGAAGTGGCCACGGCCACCATTACCGTGTTCCAGCCCGATCATGTTGAAGAGTTCTTGCAACGGAGTTCCGTATGAGGTGTATCCAGAAAAGCGTGCTGGTGACGGGTTCGTCGCGCGGCATCGGCAAAGCCATCGCGCTGCGTATCGCGCGCGACGGCTACGGGGTGGTCGTGCACTGCCGTAGCCGGCGCGACGAGGCCGACGCCGTCGCCGCGCAAATCATCGAAGCGGGCGGGGCGGCGCGCGTGCTCCAGTTCGATATCGGCGAGCGCGAAGCGACGGCCGCCGCCCTCGCGGCCGACATCGAGCAGCACGGCTGCTATTATGGCGTGGTCTGCAACGCCGGCGTGGCGCGCGATACTGCCTTCCCGGCGATGACGGGCGAGGAATGGGACCAGGTACTGGGCACCAACCTGGACGGCTTCTTCAACGTCCTCAACCCGCTGGTGATGCCGATGGTCCAGCGCCGCAAGCCGGGCCGCATCGTCACCGTGGCGTCGGTCTCCGGCCTGGTCGGCAACCGCGGGCAGGTGAACTACAGCGCGGCCAAGGCCGGCATCATCGGCGCCACCAAGGCGCTGGCGCTGGAACTGGCCAAGCGCGACATCACCGTCAACTGCGTTGCGCCCGGCCTGATCGAGACCGAGATGATCGCCGACGTGCCGATGGAAGAGGCGCTGAAACTGGTGCCGGCGCGCCGCGTCGGCCGTCCGGAAGAAGTGGCGGCGGCGGTCAGCTACCTGATGTCCGAGGACGCAGGCTACGTCACCCGCCAGGTCCTCTCCGTGAACGGAGGCCTGGCATGAGGGGTAATACGAAACGGCGCGTCGTCGTCACGGGCATGGGCGGCATCAGCCCGCTCGGCAACGACTGGACCGCCATCCGCGCCCGCCTGGGCGATTACCGCAACGCCGTCGTGCGCATGGACGACTGGTCCAGCTACGAGGGCCTGAACACCCAGCTCGGTGCGCCGGCCGCGCCTTTCGAGCTCTCAAACCGCTACGACCGCAAGTCCACCCGCAGCATGGGCCGCGTGGCGCTGCTGGCGACCCGCGCCACCGAGCTGGCCCTGCAGGACGCCGGCCTGCTCGAGCATCCGCTGCTCAAGAGCGGGCAGATGGGCGTGTCCTTCGGCTCCTCGGCCGGCACCACCAGCGCGATCGGCGATTTCGGCCGCATGATCGAGGAGCGCACCACGCGCGGCATCAACGCGACTACCTACATCAAGATGATGGCCCATACGGCGCCGGTGAACATCGGCGTGTTCTTCGGCCTGACGGGACGAGTGATCACCACCTCGTCGGCCTGCACCTCGGGCAGTCAGGGCATCGGCTACGCCTTTGAGGCAATCCAGAGCGGCAAGCAGCTGGCGATGATCGCCGGCGGCGCCGAGGAGCTGTGCGCCACCGAGGCCGCGGTGTTCGACACCCTGTTCGCCACCAGCGTGCGCAACGACAGCCCGCAGGCTACCCCGTCGCCCTTCGATCGCAAGCGCGACGGCCTGGTGATCGGCGAGGGCGCCGGCTGCCTGATCCTGGAAGAGCGCGAGCATGCCCTGGCACGCGGCGCCGCCGTCTACGCGGAGCTGGTGGGCTTCGGCACCAATAGCGACGGCAGCCACGTGACCCAGCCGAACTCCGCCACCATGGGCCAGGCGATGGCGCTGGCGCTCGACGATGCCGGCCTTGCGCCGGAAGCGATCGGCTACGTCAACGCGCACGGCACTGCAACCCAGCAGGGCGACGTGGCCGAGACCCGGGCGACGTCCTCTTTGTTCGGCAGCCGCGTGCCGTTCAGCTCCCTCAAGAGCTACATGGGCCATACCCTCGGCGCCTGCGGCGCGCTGGAAGCCTGGATCAGCATCGAGATGATGCGCGAAGGCTGGTTCGCGCCGACCCTGAACCTGAACGAAGTCGATCCGGAATGCGGATCGCTGGACTACATCCGCGGCGAAGGGCGCCGGCTCGACTGCGAGTACGTCATGTCGAACAATTTCGCTTTTGGCGGCATCAACACGTCGCTGATTTTCAAACGGCACCGTCCCTGACAGGAGAAAACATGAACAAAGACATAAACAAGCAGCGCCGTGTATTGCTGGCCGTCTCGATCGCCGCCGTCCTTCCCTTGATGAGTGCCTGCGCCACCAGGATCAAGGCCTCGACTTCCCACAATCCGGCGCCGAGCGAGGCCTTCTCGTCCTATGGCCGGATCGTCCTCAAACCGGTGGCGTTCGCGCCGGGCTACAAGGGCGACCCGGGCGCGCTGGCGAAGATCGCGGGCAACCTCGACAAGAACCTGGGCGCGTCGGTACAGCAGTGGAACCGCGCGCGCGACAACGGCCGCACCCTGACGATCGAGCCGATCGTCGAGGAGATGTCGTTCAAGAGCAGCACCAAGCGCGTGTTTCTCGGGCCGCTGGCCGGCAGTTCGGGCGTGCTGTTACGCGTGAGCTTCCGTGACCAGTCGGGCAAGGTCATCGCGACGCCGGAGTTCTTCCAGCGCGCCAGCGCCATGAGCGGCGGCTTCACCCTGGGCGCGCAGGACAACCTGATGCTGACCCGCGTCTCGAAGCTGGCCAGCGACTACATCATCGCGAACTACAGCAAGGCGGTCGGCGGACCGACCGGCGCCGACGCCGCCGCGATCGCCGCGAACTGAAGGCTTTCAACCACCAAGAGGGATAAGAAAATGAAGAAACTGCTCCTGACGATCGCCGTGAGCGCGGCCGCCATCTCCGCCATCGCCCCCGCCCAGGCGCGCGACACCAAGCACATGCTGCCGATCGCCAACGCCATGGCCGCCAACGATGCCAAGAACCGCCTCGGGGACACCGTGCAGTTCTACTTCGGCGACCAGAAGACCCCGCCCATCCTCGAGCGCCTCGGCACGGACAAGACCAGCCAGAAGACCAACTCCTTCGGCAAGTCGGCCGAAACCGCCTGCAACTGGGCCTTCCTGTCGGCCATGCTGCGCCTGCAGGAGCGCGCACGCGAACTGGGCGCGAACGCCGTCGTCAACATCGTCAGCAACTACAAGAACGTGGAACATGCGAGCGCGACCGAGTTCGAATGCCACGACGGGGCGATGATGACCGGCGTCGCGCTCAAGGGCGAGTTCGTCAAGATCAAGCAGTAACACCGGCATGGCGGCAGCGTGCGGCACCCTCGTGTGGCTGACGGAGACGGGTACATTACCGGACGACGCGCTCGCCGCTCACGTGTCCTGGCTGGGCGAGGGCGAACGGCGGCGCCATACGGGGTTCGTACGCGCCGAGCGGCGCCGCCAGTTCCTGGCCGGACGGGTCCTGCTGCGGCTGGCGCTGGGCCGCTTGCTCGGCGTCGCGCCGGCCGGGATCCTGCTGCACGAACGGCCGGGCCAGGCGCCTGTGTTGACGTCTCCGACTGCTTCCGCGGTCGGGTTCAGCATCTCGCACACCGGTCCCTGGGTCGCCTGCGCCGCCAGCACGGAGACGGCGCTCGGGCTCGACATCGAGCGGATCGATCCGCAGCGCGACTTGCTGGCGCTGGCGGAGCAGGCATTCGGGCCGGACGAGGTCGAGCGCTTGCGCGCCCATGGCACGCAAGAACGTTTGCCTCTTTTCTATCGCATGTGGTGCGAGCAGGAAGCCCGCATCAAGCTCGGCGCGCCTGTCGGCGCCATGGTCGCTTTCGAACGTGCAGGCTTGTCGGGGGCACTGGCGTGCGCCGCGACGCTGGCGGCGATGCCGGAGATCGAGTTCGTCAGCCTGGATTCTCCCTGACTGCCTGCGCTCAGCGCGCCCCCACCAGCTTGTGCACCAGCTCCGACGAGGTCGAGGCCGCAAATTTGCGCATCAGGCTGGCCCGGTGCATCTCCACCGTACGCGGGCTCAGGTCGGTCTCGCGCGCAATCATCTTGCTGGTCTTGCCTTCGACCAGCAGGGCGGCGATCTCCCGCTCTCTCGGGGTGAGCTCGGCCGACACCGGCCGCTTCTCGCTCACATCCTCGAAGGTCCAGACGCCCGCACCCAAGGGTTGCGCCGGATCGAGCGCGCGTCCGGTCACGTGGCACCAGAACAGCTCGCCGTCCGCGCGGCGCATGATGCGCTCGTCCGAATAGCGTCCCTTGGCGTTCATGATCGGCACGATACGGTCGCCGGTGCGCAGGAACTCGTCCATGGTCGGGTAGAGTACGCTGAAGGACTGGCCGTTCAAGTCCCCCTCGGCGTAGCCGAACATCGCCGCCAGCGCCCGGTTGCAGGACTGGATCACGCGGTCGGACGACACGCACATCCCCACCGGCGCATGCTGGAATATCATCTCGTAATCGATGGAAGCGATTGGCGGCGCGGCTGGCTTCACTTGACTTGGATCGACTGCTCGGCTCATGGACGGGGCGGCCCGTATTTCTACGGTATTGTTATTCAGTACAGCGTATTTTATGCTGAGACTCTACTCTGTAGTACAGAAGAGCTTTTCGCTTAACCTATAAAAGGGACGGGTATGAACAAAGTGTATCCTGATGCGAAGTCGGCGCTCGCCGGCATCGTTGCAGACGGCCAGACCATCGCCGTGGGCGGCTTCGGCCTGTGCGGCATTCCGGAAGCGCTGATCGCAGCGCTGCGCGATTCCGGCGTCAAGAACCTGACGGCCATTTCGAACAATGCGGGCGTGGACGGTTTCGGCCTGGGCCAGCTGCTGGAAACCCGCCAGATCAAGAAGATGATCTCATCCTATGTCGGCGAAAACAAGGAGTTCGCACGCCAGTTCCTGGCCGGCGAACTCGAACTCGAATTCACCCCGCAGGGCACGCTGGCCGAGAAGCTGCGCGCCGGTGGCGCCGGCATCCCGGCATTCTACACCAAGACCGGCTACGGCACCATCGTCGCCGAGGGCAAGGAAACCCGCGAGTTCGACGGCGAGCACTACGTGATGGAGCGTTCGCTGCTGCCCGACGTCTCATTGGTGAAGGCCTGGAAGGCCGACAAGGCAGGCAATCTTCTGTACCGCAAGACCGCGCGCAACTTCAATCCGAACGTCGCTACCGCCGGCAAGATCTGCATCGTGGAAGTCGAGGAGCTGGTCGAGATCGGCGAGATCGATCCGGACCAGGTACACACCCCGAGCATCTTCGTGCACCGCATCGTCCACAACCCGACGCCGGAAAAGCGCATCGAACAGCGCACCGTGCGCGCCAACTAAAGAATCACCGGAGACAGAACATGGCTTGGACTCGTGATGAAATGGCCGCGCGCGCGGCGAAGGAACTGCAGGACGGTTTCTATGTGAACCTGGGCATCGGCCTGCCGACCCTGATGGCGAACTACGTCCCGAACGATATCGAGGTCTTCCTGCAGTCGGAAAACGGCTTGCTGGGCATCGGCCCCTTCCCGACGGAAGAGGAGGTCGACGCCGACCTGATCAACGCCGGCAAGCAGACCGTGACGGCGCTGCCCGGCGCCGCCTACTTCAGCTCGGCCGATTCCTTCGGCATGATCCGCGGCGGCAAGATCAACCTGGCGATCCTGGGCGCGATGCAGGTGTCCGAGCGCGGCGACCTGGCCAACTGGATGATTCCGGGCAAAATGGTCAAGGGCATGGGCGGCGCGATGGACCTGGTGGCCGGCGTCAAGCGCGTGGTGGTCGTGATGGAGCACGTCGCCACCGCCAAGGACGGCACCACTTCGCACAAGATCCTGAAGAAGTGCGACCTGCCGCTGACCGGCGTGGGCGTGGTGGACCGCATCATCACCGACCTGGGCGTCATGGACGTCCTTGAGACCGGCCTCAAGCTGGTGGAGCTGGCGCCGGGCGTGACCAAGGAGCAGGTGCTGAGCGCGACCGGCTGCGAGCTGGACGTGTCGGCGGTGTAAGGCAAACGGGCGGCTTGCGCCGCCCGTCGACAGGCAGGCCCGGCCGCGCGAGCGCCCGGGCTTGTTTTCAATCCGGCTTTGGCAAAAAAAACCGCTGCGACGGCGTCCCGTCCAGCGGCTCCGATCCAGGCCCGCAACCTTGCGGGCCTTCGCCTTGTTTCCCTACTCGAGCGTCCAGACGTACTGCACGGCGGTCCAGGCCTCGACCGGCTTGCCTTTGGAGGTGGCCGGCTTGAAACGGCATTTTGTCAAGGCAGTGTGCGCGGATTCGTCGAGCGCCACATGGCCGGACGATTTCGTGACTTTCGAGTCCTTCACCGTGCCGTCCTTGGCAACCAGGAAGCCGAGGGTGACGGTGCCGGTATGCTGCTGCTTGATCGACTCCGCCGGGTACTCGGGCCTCTTGCAGGTTTCGAAGTTGGCGATGGCCTCGGTATCCTTCGTGGCCGGCTTGGTGGGTGCCGCGTGGGCGAAGCTTGCGGCGCCTATGACCAGTCCCAGTACGGGTATGGCCGCCTTCCAGTTCAACGCTTGCGTATCGGGACGAACCAGTCGTTTGATGCGTGACATAAGATCTCCTCCGTTGGCCGCCTGGGCCAGGTGGTGGGTTGAGAACTGGAGTTTTTCCAGTTCGGATAGGGCCAGGGCCAGGCGCCGCGGTTCGCCCAGTTGCCGTGCCGCGAAATCATCGGCGATCTGTTCCCGTTCGACGCGGATGCGTCCCGAGATCCACCAGACCGCCGGGTGGTAGAAGAGCAGGGTCTCGACCAGGTTCTGGCCGAGGTTGACGAGGTAGTCGTGGCGCTTGATGTGGGCCAGTTCGTGGGCCAGCAGCGCTTCCAGCAGGTGGGCGGGCATGCCCGACACCAACGATGCCGGCACCAGCACGACGGGGCGCCACCAGCCGGCCGTGACCGGGCTGCCGAGCCGTTCCACGACGCGCAGGCGCACCGTACGGCCGACGCCGAACGCTGCCGCCATGTGTTCGATGCGCGCCTGCCAGGCCGGATCGGCGCGTTCGTGTGCGGCGGCGCGGCCGATCCACAGCAATCCCGCAACCATGCGCAGGGCCATCGCGGCGGCGCACACGGCCCAGGTGCCCACGATCCAGCCCAACTGGTCGGCGAGCAGGGCGCCCCAGCCCTCGTCGACGGGCGAGTCGGCCACCAGTCCGGCGGCGAACAGCACCATCGCGTCGCCGCCGGAGCCACTGCCGTCATGCAGGCGCAGCGCGAGTTCAAGGGCAGGCCAGGCCAGGCACAGGAACAGGCCGGTACAGGCGACCAGGTAGCGCGACTCGGGCCGCGCGTTGCGCAGCACGGTCAAGAGCACGGCGGTGGCGCAGCCGATCAGGGCTCCCTGCCACAGGAAGTGGACCAGGGTCCAGCCGACGCTGGCGACGATGTCGGCGGCGCTCATTTCTTCGCTCCTGGTTTGTCCTCCGGCTGGTCCGCAGGTTTGTCTTCCTTGAGGAGCTCTTCGATCTCTTCCCGTTCCTTCCTGGAGATGCCGGTCTTGAGCGCGGCGAGCACCAAGGCCTTGGCCGAACCGGCGAAGGCGCGCTGCATCAGATCCTTCAACAGATTGGTCTCGACCGAGTCCTGGGCGTGGGCCGGTGCATAGACGTGCGAGCGTTCGCTTTCGTCGCGCACCAGCAGGCCCTTGCCGTGCATGATCTGCATCAGGCGCAGCACGGTGGCGTAGGTGACGTCCGGCTTGGTTTTCTGCATTTCCTGGTGCACCTGCTTGGCGGTGCCGGAGGCCATCGGCCACAGGACTTGCAGGAGTTCGAGTTCGGCCGGAGTCGGCTTGGGGGTATCGGGTTTGCGCGGCATGAGCGTCCTCATTGGTTGATGAGGCCTAGAATAGTCTGTCTAGACACGAGTGTCTACAGTTTTCTGCGACCGCGCCTGCTTTATGCCGGCAGGGTAGGCGCGAAAAAAAACCGCGTCGGGAGACGCGGTTCGGGGTTGGCGCAGCTCGGTTCAGGCTGCTTTTGCCGCCACCGGCACTGGTACCGGTACCGGCTCCAGGTCCTTCTCGCCTTCGACAGGCACCCGGCCGTTCAGGACGTCGTCCATGCGCTGGGTGTCGAGTTCCTTCTCCCACTTCGACACCACCACGGTGGCCACGCCGTTGCCGACGAAGTTGGTCAGCGCGCGGGCTTCGCTCATGAAGCGGTCGATGCCCAGGATCAGGGCCATGCCGGCCACCGGGATGGTCGGGACCACGGCGAGGGTCGCGGCCAGGGTGATGAAGCCGGCGCCGGTGATGCCCGATGCGCCCTTCGAGGTCAGCATCGCCACCGCCAGGATCGTCAGTTCCTGCATCAGGGTCAGCTCGGTGTTGGTCGCCTGGGCCACGAACAGGGCCGCCATCGTCATGTAGATGTTGGTGCCGTCGAGGTTGAACGAGTAGCCGGTCGGGACCACCAGGCCGACCACGGGCTTGGAGCAGCCGAGGCGTTCCAGCTTGCGCATCAGGGCGGGCAAGGCGCTTTCCGACGAGCTGGTGCCGAGCACGATCAGCAGTTCTTCCTTGATGTACTTGATGAAGCGGAAGATCGAGAAGCCGGTGATCTTGGCGATGAAGCCCAGCACCACGACTACGAACAGGAAGCAGGTCAGGTAGAACGAGCCCATCAGCTTGGCCAGCGGCAGCAGCGAATCCAGGCCGTATTTACCGATGGTAAAGGCCATCGCACCGAAGGCGCCGATCGGAGCGACCTTCATGATGATGTTCACCACGCCGAAGATCACGTGCGAGAAGTCCTCGATGAACTTCGTCACAGGACGGCCGCGCTCGCCCATCATCGACAGCGCGAAGCCGAACAGCAGCGCGATCAGCAGCACCTGCAGGATGTCGCCCTTGGCGAAGGCATCGACGAAAGTGGTCGGGATGATGTTCATCACGAAGTCGATGGTGCTCTGGTTCTGGGCCTTGGACGTGTACTGGGCGATCGAGGAAGCGTCGAGCTGGCTGGCATCGACATTGAAGCCGGCGCCCGGCTTGAGCCAGTTGGCGACCACCAGGCCGATGGCCAGGGCGAAGGTCGAAACGACTTCGAAGTAGATCAGGGCCTTGCCGCCGACGCGGCCGATCTTCTTCATGTCCTGCATGCCGGCGATACCGGCGACGACGGTACAGAAGATCACCGGAGCGATGATCATCTTGATGAGTTTGATGAAGCCGTCTCCCAAGGGCTTCATCTTCGCACCCAGTTCAGGGTAGAACACCCCCAGCAGCACGCCAAGCACGATGGCGAACAGCACCTGGACATACAGGACTTTATAGAATGGCTTTTTCATGGCAAGGCTTCATGGAGAAGTTTGTGGTGTTGCCATCATCGTGGAAGCGTGCCGCCTTATCTATTGTGGATATCCGCAGGCCTTATATCTTGTGCGCGGATATGTTGATCCTGTATCGGGTGATATTTCTGGAACGCCCCCCTCTCGCCACTCGCCTTCGAACCCCCGGCGAAGCCGGTAATAATGTGACCTTCAGGGGATCACTGCCTGAACACTTTCCCAGCTTTCATCACGAACGTCACCTTCGACGCGGCGTCCTTGGTCGGATACCCATCGACCGCCACTATATCCGCCAGCATCCCCGCCTTCAGCTGGCCAAGGTCCTTCGAATGCCCGAGAATCTCTGCCGCCAGCACGGTCGCCGAGCGCATCGCCTCCATCGGCGACATTCCGAGCGTACCATCCATTCCCGTTCGCGTGCATTGGTCCCGTGCGCGAACACACCCACGTCGCTGCCGTTGCCGATCGTGACCCCCAGCCTGTGCGCCAGTTGGAAGGCGCGGTGCGCCTGCTGCATGGCAGGCGTCGGCACACCGCCACGCACATGCTTCTGGAAGTATTCGCCGGTCGCCGGCTGTGCGCCGTAAGGGATCTCCATGTCCGGGCGGTAGCTCTTCTCGGCCGGGCCGTAGCTGTAGCTGGCCACGATGGCCTTGGTGGCGATGAACAGGCGCGGGCCTGGCGCCACGCCTTCGTCGATGGTGCGCTTGATGCCGACGTCGGCGTAGTCCGCGCCTTCGGTGCCGAGGTCGCGCAGGGTGGTAAAGCAGCCTTCCTTGCGCACGTCCGCTTCCTGACGAGCGCTGCTGGTCGTTTTGCTTGTTTGCTGCGCTCATCTGCATAGTGGCCCGGCGACGCCTGCAGCGACGACGCCCCAGCAACTGGCCCTTTAACGACAGCGGGCCGTCGGGAGCCCGGTCACGCGCTCCAGCACGCGGAATGCTGTTCCGCCAGGATCGGCATCAACCCTCCAGGTCCCCCAGCGACTGCTCGATCCCCAGCTGCACGTCGCGCAGAAATGCACCACCCTGCTCGGACAGCGCAATCCCCGGCACAGCCAGCTCCACCAGGCACACCAGCGCCTGCCGGAACCAGTCCATGTCGGTACCCATCAGGGGCAGGGCGTGGGCGTCGTTCAGGTAGTGCACCGCCCGCGTCAACAGATTCGGATCGCGCCCGGCGCGCGCCACGCCGGGTGCAAAATCGACCACTTCGCGGAAGAAGCGGTCCGCCAGCGTCTCCAGGATGTCGTTCGAGACCTGCGGCTGGCCGGCGGCGAGTACGACGCGGGCCAGCTCGAGGCAGGCATCCCGCAGTGCCTGTTCGTCGAGACGCTGTGTCATGTCGTCCTTTACTGTGCGGCCCAGCCGCCGTCCATGTTCCAGGCCACGCCGCGCACCTGGTCGGCGGCAGGCGAGCAGAAGAACACCGCCAGCGCGCCCAGTTCCGCCGGGGTCACGAACTCGCCCGAAGGCTGTTTTTCGGCCAGCAGCGCCTTCTTGGCCTGCTCGTTGGAGAGGCCGTCGCGCGCGGCGCGGTCGTCCACCTGCTTCTGCACCAGCGGGGTCAGCACCCAGCCCGGGCAGATCGCGTTGCAAGTCACGCCGGTCGCCGCCAGCTCGAGCGCCGTCACCTTGGTGAAGCCCACCAGGCCGTGCTTGGCCGCGACGTAGGCCGACTTCCCGGCCGAGCCCACCAGGCCGTGTACCGAAGCCAGGTTGATGACGCGGCCCCAATTCTTCTGCTTCATGCCCGGCAAGGCCAGGCGGGTGGTGTGAAAGGCCGAGGTCAGGTTAATGGCGATGATCGCGTCCCACTTCTCGGGCGGGAACGCGTCCACGGTGGCCACGTGCTGGATGCCGGCATTGTTGACCAGGATGTCGACGCCGCCGAACTTGTCGGTGGCGAATTTCATCATCGCCTCGATTTCAAGCGGCTTGCTCATGTCGGCGTTGTGGTAGGCCGTCTGCACGCCGAACTCGGCGCCGACCTCCAGGTAGAGCTTCTCGATCTGCTGGGCGTCGCCGAAGCCGTTGAACACGATGTTGGCGCCCTGTTCCGCCAGCGAGCGGGCGATACCCAGGCCGATGCCCGAGGTCGATCCGGTGACGAGTGCCGTTTTGCCGCTGAGCATATTGGATTTCATTGCGTCCTCTAGTTTTGTGGGTGAGTTTGTAGGCGAGCGGGTTGCTTCCTCAGAATTGGTAGAATTCTAATGGCAATGCCAAGTAAAATGGCGCGTTGCAAAAGGAAACCGGTCAATATTGTCATGACGGAGTGCGGGATGAGCGAAGCCAGATTAAAAAGCGTGCAGTGCAGTTCGCCCGCCGGCCTGCACCGCATGGCCTACAAGGAGTGGGGCGACCCGCTCAACCCCAAGGTGCTGGTCTGCGTGCACGGCGTTACCCGGGTGGCCGACGACTTCGACCACCTGGCGCGCGCCCTGTGCGACGAATACCGTGTGGTCTGCCCGGACGTGGTCGGCCGCGGCAGATCGAGCCGCCTGCGCGATCCAGAGTACTACACGGTGCCGCAGTATGTCGCCGACATGGTCACGCTGATCGCCCGCGTCACCCAGGACGATTCACTTGGGGTGCACTGGTTCGGCACCTCGATGGGCGGCCTGATCGGCATGATGCTGGCCTCGCTCGAGGACTCGCCGGTGCGCCGGCTGGTCATCAACGATATCGGTCCGGTGCTGGACGGGGGCGCGATCGCCCGCATCGGCGAGTACATCGGGCAGGACATCCGCTTCCCCGACTTCGAGACCGGCGCGGCCTATGTGAAAGCCGTGTCGATGTCCTTCGGTCCGCATACCGACGAGGAATGGCACAAGCTGGCGAACGACGTGCTGCGCCAGGAGCCGAGCGGCCAGTGGGTGCGCCACTACGACCTCGGCCTGGCCCAGCCCTTCCGCGCCATCACGCCTGAGCGCGCGGCCGGCGACGAAGCGCAGCTGTGGTCGGCCTGGGATGCGATCCGCTGCCCGACCCTGTTGGTGCGCGGCGAGCAGTCCGACCTGCTGTCGCGCGACACGGCCCTTGAAATGTGCACGCGCGGGCCGAAACCGCGGCTGGTCGAGATCCCGGGCGTGGGCCATGCGCCCACCTTCGTGCGGCTTGAGCAGATCGCGATTGCACGAGAATTTTTAGTCGGCGAAGCCTGAGGCTTCCGCCAAGTTTTATAAGAAAGTAGCTATGGAAATCAAACGTCACCACGTAGGCAAGCGCCTGTCCGAAATCGCCATCCACAACGGCACCATCTACCTGGCCGGCCAGATCGCCGAAGACACCACCCAGGGCATCGAAGGCCAGATGCGCGAGGTGCTGGGCCACGTCGACCGCCTGCTGAACGAAGCCGGCAGCGACAAGTCCTGCATCCTGATGTGCCAGATCTTTATCTCGGACATGGCCCATTTCGCCGGCATGAACAGCGTCTGGGACGAGTGGGTGCCGCAGGGCCACACCCCGCCGCGCGCCACCGTCGAGGCCAAGCTGGCCAATCCCGCATGCCTGGTCGAGGTCTGCATCACCGCCGCACTGCGCTGATACGGAACCCCACGAGCGAGATGGTATCCAGCGTTTTACTCGGTGACGCCAGCACCCGGCTGGCTCAGGGACTCGGCGTGGAAGACTGCGCACGGGTCCAGACGGCGCTCGACTACGCCAGCAGCATGTATGGCGAGCGCACGGCCGGCACGGGCCAGAACGCGTTCGAGTTCTCGCTCGGCGTGGCCGGGACGCTGTCGGTCCTGCGGACCGACGCCGAGACCCGCATCGCCGGCCTGCTGTTCGAGCTGGCGATGATGGACCCGGCGGTGGCCGGCTCGCTCGAGGAACGCTTCGGCAAGGAAGTATCAAGCCTGGTCCAGGGCGTGTACCAGCTGATCCGCCTGCGCGACCTCACGGCCGGCAAAGAACAGATTGGCAGTGGGAAGAACGCCGCCCAGCAGGCCGCCGCCCAGGTCGAGACCCTGCGCAAGATGCTGCTGGCGATGGCCTCGGACATGCGCGTGGTGCTGATGCGCCTGGCCTCCTGCGCCGCGACCTTGCGCTATTTCGCCGAGCAGAAGCGCTTCGACGAGGTCACCCGCGCCTATGGCCGCGAGGTGCTCGACTTCTATGCGCCGCTGGCCAACCGGCTCGGCGTCTGGCAGCTCAAGTGGGAGCTGGAGGACCTGTCCTTCCGCTTCATCGAGCCGGATACCTACAAGCAGATCGCCAGGATGCTCGAAGAGAAGCGCATGCAGCGCGAAGGCTTCGTGCAGTCTTCGATCGACCGCCTGGAAAAGGAGCTGCGCGACGCCGGCATCAAGGCCGAGGTGTCGGGGCGGCCGAAACACATTTTCAGCATCTGGAACAAGATGCGCGGCAAGGAGCTCGATTTCTCCTCGCTGTACGACGTGCGCGCCTTCCGCGTGATCGTGGAAGACGTCAAGACCTGCTATACGGTGCTCGGCATCGTCCACAACATCTGGACGCCGATCCCGAAGGAATTCGACGACTACATCTCGCGCCCCAAGCCGAACGGCTACCAGTCGCTGCACACGGTCGTCACCGCCGAGGACGGGCGGCCGCTCGAAGTGCAGATCCGCACCCAGGAGATGCACAACTTCGCCGAGTACGGCATCGCCGCGCACTGGCGCTACAAGGAAGAGGGCGGGTCGAACTTCAAGAGCCAGAAGTACGACGAGAAGATCGCCTGGCTGCGCCAGCTGCTGGCCTGGAAGAGCGACGTGGCCGACGTGGTCGCCGGCCAGGAAGACCTGCAGAAGGAATGGGTCGAGAAGCTCAAGGCCGCCACCCTGGACGACCGCATCTTCGTCCTGACCCCGCAGGCGCGCGTGCTGGAACTGCCGCAGGGCGCGACCCCGATCGATTTCGCCTATCACCTGCACAGCGAGGTCGGGCACCGCTGCCGCGGCGCCAAGATCGACGGCGTGATGGTGCCGCTCAACACGCCGCTGAAGAACGGCCAGACCTGCGAGATCATCACCGCCAAGGGCCCGGCGGGCAGCGCGGGACCGTCGCGCGACTGGCTCAGCCCGGGCTATACGGTCAGCAGCCGTACGCGCTCCAAGATCCGCGCGTGGTTCCATGCGCAGGAGCAGGCCGAGACCCTGGCGCAGGGGCGCGCGCTGGTCGAAAAATCGCTGCAGCGCGAGGGCAAGACGGCGGTCAATCTGGAAGCGCTGGCGCACAAGCTGGGTTTCGCCAAGGTCGACGAGCTGTTCATCCAGGTCGGCAAGGAGAAGTTCAGCCTGCGCCACGTGGAGGCGGCCCTGCATGACGAAGTGGACGCACCGCCCCTGGTCGACGAGGCGGTGGTCAACAAGAGCCGCGCCTCGAGCGTGGAGCAGGGCGCCAAGTCGGGCGTGCTGGTGGTCGGCACCGAAGGCCTGATGACCATGCTGGCCAAGTGCTGCAAGCCGGCGCCGCCAGACCCGATCTGCGGTTTCGTCACGCGCGGCAAGGGTGTCTCGATCCACCGCCTGAGCTGCAAGAACTTCGCCGAGATGCGCGCCAAGGCGCCGGAACGGGTGATCCAGACCGAGTGGGGCTCGGCCGGGCTGGAGACGGTGTATCCGGTCGACCTGTTCATCCTCGCCATGGACCGCCAGGGCCTGCTGCGCGATATCTCGGACGTGTTCATGCGCGAGAAGATCAATGTGATCGGCGTGAACACGCAAAGCAGCAAGGGCCAGGCGCGCATGGTGTTTACGGCCGAGATCGGCTCGACCGCACAGCTGAACAAGGCGCTGGGAGCGATCGCGGAGGTAAAGGGCGTGATGGAGGCGCGCCGCCAATGAGGGCGTGGGCGGTGCCGTCGGTATCGATTTGATTCAAAAACCGAGCATATCCATAAAAATTTGTATCATATCGACACCATGCGCCGAACCCTCCACCTCTATGCGAACCCGCGCCTGTGGGGCCTCGCTGTCGCCCGCTACCTGCGCAGCTGGTGGTACATGGTGCACCTGGGCGCGATCGCCGTCGTGATGGCCCTGTCTCCCTCGACCTATAACCGGGCCAACCGCCTGGCGGCCGCGCGCCACATCTACGCCAGCACCTGGCAGGTGCTCCCCGGATTCTCCCTGGCCTCGGCCCTGATCAGCCTGGTCATCATCCGCATCGTGCTGGTCACGGCCAAGAGCTACGGACTGTCGCACTTCGCGCTCGAAATGGTGGTGCGGGTGCTGGTCCTCGAGCTGATTCCCCTGTCTGCCGCGATGTTCGTCGCCCTGCGCGCCAGCATGGCCTTCGACGCTTCGGCCCTCGGGCTGGCGCGTGCCGGCCTGTCGCGGCAGGCCGCGAACGACGAAGCCCTGCGCCGGATGCGCCGCGACATGGTGCCGCAGCTGCTGGCCAACTCGGTGGCCGTGACGAGCCTGGCCATGGTCACCAGCACCATCGTGCTGGTGCTGGCCTACCTGAACGTGTATGGCCTGCTGCCCTGGGGGATCGAGGATTACACCCGTACCGTCGGCCGCGTGTTCTCGCCCACGGTGACGATCGGCTTCGTGCTCAAGACCGTGTTCTTCGGCCTGGCCGTGGCCCTGATCCCGACCGCCGCCATCCTCGAGCTGCAGCGCTATCCGCGCCGCGTCAGTTCCACCGTGCAGCCGGGCGCGCTGCGCCTGCTGTTCGTGCTGCTGGTGATCGAGGCCGCCTCGCTTGCCCTGAAATACATCTAAGTACATCTAACCATCGGATAAACCCAGAACACCATGACCGAACCCTTGCCGGACGAACCGAAACACGTCGAACTCAAGGCGATGATCCTGCTGGTGGCGATCGGCATCCTGGTCGTCTCCTTCATCGGCTACGTGATGCACGCGCGCGGCGTGTTCGAGCCGACCCAGCGCCTGGTCCTGGAAACCGACGATTCCTCGGGCGTCATCCCCGGCATGGACATGACTTTCGCCGGCTTCCCGATCGGGCGCGTCAGCCAGGTCGAGCTCTCGCCCGAGGGCAAGGTGCGCATTCTTGTGGACGTGCAGAGCAAGGACGCCAAGTGGCTGCGCACCTCGAGCGTGTTTACGCTGGAGTCGAGCATCGTCGGCGAAACCCGCCTGCGCGCCTTCACCGGCCTGCTGAACGATCCGCCGCTGCCGCCCGGCGCGGTGCGCTCGGTCCTGCGCGGCGACGTCTCCGCCGAGATCCCGCGCATGGTCGCCACCGCGCGCTCGCTGCTCGAGAACCTGGAAAGCATGACCTCCGTCGGCTCGGACATCAACGCCAGCCTGGCCAACATCAACACCCTCACCGAGCGCATGTCGGGGCCGGCCGGCGTACTGGGCGGCGTGATGGGCGGCGACGCCGAAGCGCGCAAGCTGCGCGAAGCGCTGGACCGCATCAACTCCCTGCTGGGCAAGACCGAGCAGCGCGTCTACGGCAAGGACGGGGTCATGGACGATGCCCAGGCCGCCGTGCGCCAGCTGCACGTGGTGCTGACCGACGCCTCCGCCACGCTCAGGAAGGTGGATGCGGTGCTGGTCGAGGCCCAGGCCGTCGGCGCCAATGCGCGCGTGGCCACCCAGGACCTGGGCGCGCTGCGCGGCGAAGTCGACGCCAGCCTGCGCAAGGTGAACCGCCTGGTGGACGAGATCAACCGCAAGTGGCCTTTCGCCCGCAGCAACCAGGAGATCAAGCTGCCATGAGAATTCCAGCCTTCCTCGCGGTCGCCTTGCTTGCAGCCTGCGCCAGTAAACCCCTGCCGCCCGACTGGCAGGCCGATGCCAAGGGCGCCCTCGACGGTTCGGTCGATGACTACCTCAAGGGCCACACGGCAGCCGCCGATGCGGGATTCCGTACCGCGCGGCTGGCGACCACCGCCACCGGCCGGCCCGACTACGTGGCCCAGGTCGAGCTGGTGCGCTGCGCCGCCCGTGTGGCCAGCCTCGACTTCGACGACTGCCCCGGCTATGCGGCGCTGGCGGGCGAAGCCACGCCGGAACAGCGCGCCTACGCCGACTATCTCTACGGCCGTTGGCAGGGCCTGGATGCGGCCCGGTTGCCCGAGCAGCACCGTCCCGTGCTCGCCACGGGGCAGGTCTCAGGGGTGGCCGATCCGCTGGCGCGCCTGGTTGCCGCCGGGGCCGCCTTCAAGGCCGGGCGCATCACGCCGGGAGGCATCACGCAAGCGATCGACACCGCGTCGAGCCAGGGCTGGCGCCGTCCATTGCTGGCCTGGCTCGACGTGCAGGCGCAGCGGGCCGAAGCGGCAGGCGATGCGCAGGAAGTCCAGCGCATCCGGCGCCGCATTGCGCTGGCCTCCGGACAGGGCTAGGATGGTCCGCAGTGCAGCGCAACCGGGTTGCGCATGACGCTGCTGCGTGGCCCGAGCTGGCTGTTCCTACCATCTGGAAGGAAACAGGAGCCACGATCATGTCAAGTTTTACCAGGTCTTCACTCTGCTGGCTTGCGGCGGGCCCGACTGCAGTGGCGCTTACTGCGGGACTGCCCGCATGGGCGCAGCATGCCGCCGGCAATCACCACGGCCACGAGGCGGCAGCCGCCGCATCCGACAACGCCTGCAACAACCCCTCGGTTGAGGCGGCACTGAGAAACAAGGAAGCAGCGCTGCTGGGCGCCCGCCATGCCGATGAGCATGCACGGGCGCGCAGCCGCAAATGCCGCGTCGCGGCCGGCCGCGACAGCGTCGGAAAGCCCGATCCGGCGACGCTGGCCAAGGCCAGGTCGCAGCCTGCCAGCGCGGTCGGGCAGTGGAGCGCGCCGATCCGGGTGCCGGTCGTCGGGGTGACGGCCGTGCTGCTCCATACCGGCAAGGTGCTGTTCTGGTCCTACGACCCGGCCAGCTACTACGTGGTCAGCCAGTCCAACCGGGGCGTGGCCTACTTGTGGGATCCGGCGACGCACACGGGCCAGTCGATCGCGCCGCCCGAGAATATCTGGTGCGGCGGCCAGACCATCCTTGCCGACGGCCGCGTCTATGTGGCGGGCGGCAACCTGCGCTACCCGGACCCGCACGCGCCGTCCGGCACGACCGGCTGGCAGGGCGCCTTTACCAGTTACACCTTCAATCCCGCCAACAACCGCTGGGTCGCCCAGCCGAACATGTCGGTGGGACGCTGGTATCCGACCACCACCAAGCTGGTCGACAACCGTGTCGTAATCACCAGCGGCTTCGACCAGACCGGCAGCAACACGCTCACGCCCAAGGTAAGCCTGTTCACGCCGCATGCCGATCCGAACGGGGTGGGCACGATGAGCGAAATCAGCCCGCACGATCCTAGCGGCTTCTATCCTTTCCAGTTCGTACTGCCCGACGGCCAGATGCTGCAGGCCGGTCCGGGCTCGGGCAATTCGTATCTCTTGCAGCCGGGTGCATGGACCTGGAACAGGTATCCGACCCTCCTGGCGGCCCACTTCGGTTACGGCAACGGCATTTCGTACACCGATGCGTCGGGGACGACGCTCAGGCAAACGGTAATGCTTGCCGGCGGCACCCAGGGATCGGCCGTCACCAGCGACAACGAATACATGGATGGCTTCAACCCGGCTGCCGGATGGCGCAAGTTCCCGAACTGGCTGCATGCGCGCCGCAACGGCCACACCGTGATCCTGGCCGACGGCACGCTGTTCACGATGGGAGGCAATGCCAGCGGCGCCGACCTGTATGACCAACCGGTGTTCCACGCCGAGCTCTACGCCCGCCAGCCGACCGACGTGGGCGGCAGCTGGGCCGCCGCCGCACCGCACACCATCCAGGCCGCCTACCATTCGAGCGGGATTTTGCTGCCGGACGGGCGCGTACTGCTCACCTCCGACGACCTCGGCCCGGCCGCGCACAACCAGGTCCAGATCTACTCTCCGCCTTACCTGTTCAAGAGCCAGCGGCCACGCATCACCAATGCGCCCGCCACCGTGGCGCCCGGGCAGACCTTCACGCTCGGCACCGATACCGGCAATATTTCCGCGGTCATGCTGATTGCGCCCGGGGCGACCACGCACGCCAATGACATGCACCAACGCGCCGTGCGGCTCCGGCAGAACGGGAAAGGCAGCAGCCTGAGCGTGACGCTGCCTGCGCAAGCCGGCCTGATTCCGCCAGGCTACTACATGCTGTTTGCGGTCGACGGCAAGGGCGTGCCGTCGGTGGCGCGCTTCGTGCGGGTGACCTAGGCGGCCAAGGCCTCACGCGACCGGCGCCAGCGCCGGCCGCAGCGCCCAGGGCAGCATGTTGTGGATGGTCGTGGCGGCCAGCGCAGCCTGTCCGGTCGCCACCGCGATCTGGTTCAGCCCGTGGGTGACGTCGCCCACCGCGAACAGCCCCGCGACGGAGGTGCGGCAGTGGTCGTCCACCAGCAGCTTGGCGCACTCCACGGTTTCGGCGCCTAGGCTTTTCGCCAGGTCGGAGCGCGCGTTCTCGCCCAGCATCGGGTAGAACACGTCGCAAGGGTAGTCCTCGCCATCCTTGGTGTGCAGGATCGGCTTCATGTCCTCGCTCATCGTCACGCCGACCAGCGGCGACTCGATCAGGCGCACCCCCGCAGCGGCCAGGCGCTGGCGATCCTCGTCGTTCAGCGCCGATTCCGGCCCGCGCTCGAACAGCAGCACGTCGGCGCTGAAGGTGCGCATGAACAGGGCGTGGCCGACCGGGTTGGCCTCGGAGGTCACCACGCCGATGCGCTTGTCGATCACGTCCCAGCCGTCGCACACCGGGCACAGGCGCACCGCGCCGCAGCGCACCGCCTCGTCCCAGCGCTCGATCGGCATGCCGGCATCGGCCACGCCGGTGGCCAGCAGGACCGTCAGTGCGCGGATCTGGCAGGGCTCGCCGCCATCGAGCGGCACATAGTCGCCAATGAAGACGCCGTCTTCCAGCCGCAGGTCGCGGATCTCGCCCTGCATCACGCTGCCGCCGTAGTTGGCCAATTGGGCGCGCAGGTTCTCGAGGAGCTGCACGCCGTTGATCCCTTCGGTAAAGCCGGGATAGTTGTGCGAGACGGGAATCCACGAGAGGCGGCTGTTGCCTTTGTCGACCAGGGCGATGTGCCGGGTGAAGCGGCGCAGGTAGATACCTGCGGTCAGGCCCGCCGGGCCGCCGCCGATGATGAGGGTGTCGAATACGGTGGTTGAACAGTCCATGGGCCGATTATGCTGATCCGGCACCGCCCCGGATATCAGCGTGCGGGCCTGCCGCGGGTAAGAGGCCGCTTACAACAAGAGCGGCCAGGCAACTAGTCCGTCATCAGAGCGACTTGCCGCCGGCGGCTTCCGGCTGCAGCGTCACGTGGTCGATCCCGTGCTTGGCGCGCAGCATGGCGCGCACGTCCGCCAGCACGGCCGGCCAGCGCTCGAGGCTGACGATTTCCAGGTGGCCGATCAGAGCGGGGTGGCCGGGCGACATGTCCCACACGTGCAGGTCGTGGACGTCGAGCACGCCGTCGACCGCCTTCAGGTCGGCGCCGACTTCCAGGTAGTCGATCTCGTGCGGCACGCCTTCCATCAGGAAGTGATAGGACTCGCGCAGGATGCCGCTCGTCGAACGCAGGATCAGGAGCGCCACGAAGATCGACAGGATCGGGTCGACAGGTACCCAGCCGGTGAAGTAAATGATGGCGCCGGAGGCGATCGCGGCGATCGAGCCGAGCAGGTCGCCCATCACGTTCACCAGGGCCGCGCGGGTGTTGATGCTCGTGTTGTCGCGCGACAGCACCCAGGCGACCAGCAGGTTGATGCCGGCGCCGATCGCGGCCACGACCAGCACCACGCCGCCCCGCACCGGTTCGGGGTGCAGCAGGCGCTGCACGGCTTCCCAAGCGATCCACGCTACCAGCGCCAGCAAGGCCAGGCTGTTCACGAAAGCGGCCAGCGCCTCCGCACGCACGAAGCCGAAGGAGTGGCGCGAAGAGGGCGGGCGCTTGGCGATGGCCTGGGCCAGCAACGCCAGGCCCAGCGCGGCGGCGTCGGTCACCATGTGTCCGGCGTCCGAGATCAGTGCCAGCGAATTCGAGATGAAGCCGGTGACGACCTCGACGGCCGCGAACAGCAGGGTCAGGCCGAGCGCCACCGACAGGGTGGCCTGGCTGCGCCCCTCGATGACGTGGGCGTGGCGGGCGTCGCCGTCGAGGTGGGCATGCAGGTGTTCGGACGCGGGTTCGGCTTGCTCGGCAGTCATCGTGGACGTGGTGATTTGAACAAGCTTCCAGTGTAAAGCAATGGCGATCGCCGGTGCGAACGGGCTCGCCAGGAAACTTTTACTGGAACAAGGCTTGCTTAACCCGGGGGCGCTCCTTATAATGGCGGCATCGGGCGGTTAGTTCAGCTGGTTAGAATACTTGGTCGACATCCAAGGGGTCGCAGATTCGAATTCTGCACCGCCCACCAGAACATCTCAGATGAGTGCGGGGAACCACGGTTTTCCGCTCTTGTCGTCAGTAAGAGCGAGAAAGGCATAATCGGTTATGACACCGCGAACTACAACCTGGTTGTGGGGGAATCGCTAGACGCGGTACGGTGGCCTTTTGCTTGAGGAAACTCGACAACACTGAAGAAAACGCGCCTGGTGCGCGTTTTTTTTCGTCCCGAATTTTTCAGTTTCAAGTTTATCAATCTTAGCGGGCGCGCGTGGCGCCGATTGGAGATCAGCATGTTGAACGTACGACTTCCGGACGGCTCCAGCCGTCAATTCGAAGGCCCGGTGACGGTCGCCCAGGTGGCCCAGAACATCGCGCCGAGCCTGGCCAAGGCCGCGCTCGCCGGCAAGGTCAACGGCAAGGTGGTCGACACCTCCTTCCTGATCGAGGATGACGCCGACCTGGCGATCGTCACCGACCGCGACCCGGACGGCCTGGAGGTCATCCGCCACTCGACCGCCCACCTGCTGGCCCACGCCGTCAAGGAGCTGTTCCCGGAAGCGCAGGTCACGATCGGCCCGGTCATCGAGAACGGCTTCTACTATGACTTCTCGTACAAGCGCCCGTTCACCCCGGACGACCTGGCGGCGATCGAAAAGAAGATGCAGGAACTGGCCAAGAAGGACCAGCCGGTCACCCGCAAGGTGCTGCCGCGCGACGAGGCAGTCAGCTATTTCAAGTCGATCGGCGAAGACTACAAGGCCGAGATCATCGCCTCGATCCCTGCCAATGAAGACGTGTCGCTGTACGAACAGGGCGGTTTCACCGACCTGTGCCGCGGCCCGCACGTGCCCTCGACCGGCAAGCTGAAGGTCTTCAAGCTGATGAAGCTGGCCGGCGCCTACTGGCGCGGCGATTCGAAGAACGAGATGCTGCAGCGCGTCTACGGCACTGCCTGGACCAAGAAGGAAGACCAGGAGCAGTACCTGCACATGCTGGAAGAGGCCGAGAAGCGCGACCACAGGAAGCTCGGCAAGCAGCTGGACTTCTTCCACTTCCAGGACGAGGCCCCGGGCCTGATCTTCTGGCATCCGAAGGGCTGGACCATCTGGCAGCAGGTCGAGCAATACATGCGCAAGACCTACCAGGCCACCGGCTACAACGAAGTCAAGGCGCCGCAGATCATCGACGTGTCGCTGTGGCAGAAGACCGGCCACTGGGACAACTATCGTGAAAACATGTTCACGACCGAGTCGGAAAGCCGCACCTATGCGCTCAAGCCGATGAACTGCCCGGGCCACGTGCAGATCTATAACGCCGGCCTGCGTTCCTACCGCGATCTGCCGCTGCGCTACGGCGAGTTCGGCCAGTGCCACCGTAACGAGTCCTCGGGCGCGCTGCACGGCCTGATGCGCGTGCGCGGCTTCACCCAGGACGATGGCCACGTGTTCTGCACCGAAGAGCAGATTGCGCCGGAAGTGGTGGCCTTCCACGCCCAGGCGATGAAGGTCTACGAGGACTTCGGTTTTGAAAACATCGACGTCAAGATCGCCCTGCGCCCGGAAAACCGCATCGGTTCGGACGAGGTGTGGGACCAGGCCGAAGAAGCCCTGCGCTCCGCCCTGCGCAACTGCGGCGTCGCATGGACCGAGCTGCCGGGCGAGGGCGCTTTCTACGGCCCGAAGATCGAGTACCACCTGAAGGACAGCCTCGGCCGTCCGTGGCAGGTCGGCACCATGCAGGTCGACTTCTCGATGCCGGGCCGCCTGGGCGCCGAGTACGTTGCGGAAGACAACACCCGCAAGGTGCCGGTGATGCTGCACCGCGCGATCGTCGGCTCGATGGAGCGCTTCATCGGCATCCTGATCGAGAACTACGCCGGCGCATTGCCGCTGTGGTTGGCGCCGGTCCAGGTCGCGGTCTTGAATATTTCGGATGCGCAAGCAGATTACGTCAAGCAGGTCGAGGCAAAGCTGCGGGCGGCTGGGCTGCGTGTTCACGCTGATTTGCGGAACGAGAAGATTACTTATAAAATTCGCGAGCATTCTGTCCAAAAACTGCCTTATATTCTGGTTGTTGGCGATAAAGAACGTGAAGCAAATACCGTGGCCGTGCGTGCCCGCGGCAATGTCGACCTCGGCGTGATGCCGGTCGACGCGCTCGTGGAGCGCCTGGTGGGCGAAGTCGCCGCCAAGGCGAAGTAAGATTGACACCAAGCGCCGGCTTACTTTCATACTTTCAAAGGAAACAACATAGCTACTGACAAACAGCATCGCATCAACGGCGAAATCACCTATCCCGAAATGCGCCTCAATGGTGTGGAGAACGAACCGCTGGGCATCGTGAGCCTGGCGGAGGCGTTCCGCCTGGCCGAGGAAAAGAACGTCGACCTGGTGGAAATCGCGCCGAACGCGAGCCCACCGGTCTGCCGCCTGATGGACTACGGCAAGTTCAAGTACTCCGAGCAGAAGAAGGCGCACGAAGCCAAGCTGAAGCAGAAGATCATCCAGGTCAAGGAAGTCAAGTTCCGTCCGGGTACCGATGAAGGCGACTACAGCATCAAACTGCGCAACCTCATCAAGTTCCTGGAGGACGGCGACAAGACCAAGATCACGCTGCGTTTCCGCGGTCGTGAAATGGCGCACCAGGACATCGGCATGCGCATGCTCGAGCGCCTGCGCGGCGACCTGGAAGAATTCGGCCAGGTCGAGCAGTTCCCGAAGCTCGAAGGTCGCCAGATGATCATGGTGGTTGCGCCGAAGAAGAAGAAGTAATTCTTCTGACGTCAGGATTGCCGGGCCGGGTCCGGGTGCCAGCGCAGGCTGCATCCGGCCCGGCCTGCGTTCGTTTGTGTGTTTTATGCCGGATTGCATCGTCTCCCGGCAAAAGCATTTCCCATCCCAAGCATTCTGCGCAAACCTGTGCTATCATCCGCGGTTCCTGTTTTTAACAAGCAGGTTGTAGTCGGCAGGTAGTGGCGTCGGCTGCAAGACAAGTGAAAGCAGGCATCCAAGAGCGGCGTTGCCGCCACCTGCAATCCTGTCGTATAGAGGCTGTCCGTAACAGGGCAGAATACTATGCCAAAAATGAAAACCAAAAGCTCCGCGAAAAAGCGTTTTCGCGTGCGTCCGGGTGGTACCGTCAAGTCGGGTATGGCGTTCAAGCGTCACATCCTGACCAAGAAGACCACCAAAAACAAGCGTCAACTGCGCGGCACCCGTAACATCAATGCGTCGGACGTGACCAGCGTCTACCGCATGATGCCTTCCGCTTAATCTCACTAATCAACTACAAAGGGAGCTACTATGCCTCGAGTAAAACGTGGGGTTACTGCACGTGCCCGTCACAAGAAGGTCCTTGAACTTGCTAAAGGCTACCGCGGCCGTCGCAGCAAGGTATTCCGTATTGCCAAGCAAGCAGTCATGCGCGCCGGCCAGTACGCCTACCGCGACCGTCGTAACAAGAAGCGCGTCTTCCGCGCCCTGTGGATCACCCGTATCAACGCAGCATCGCGTTCGCACGGCATGACCTACAGCGCCTTCATGAACGGCCTGAAGAAGTCCGGGATTGAACTGGACCGTAAAGTCCTGGCCGACATGGCAGTGCACGACAAGCCGGCATTCGCCGCGATTGTCACCGCCGCCAAGGCCAAGCTGGCTGCCTAATCAGTCAGTCTGCTAGCAAGACCAGCGCTCCCGGCAGCGGGAGCGCAAAAAGAGCGGGGCACGGTTGCAGAACCTGTGCCCCGTTTTTGATTGTGGCTCCTGCCACTACCCAAACAGGAAAAGAACAAGATGCAATCGCTGGAAGATCTCGCGCTGTCACAACTGGTGACTTCGGCCCAGGCTGACTTCACCGCCGCCGCGGACGCCGCCGCGCTCGAAAACGCCAAAGCCAGATACCTGGGCAAGACCGGCCAGGTCACCGACCTGATGAAGGGCCTGGGCAAGCTCGACCCGGAACAGCGCAAGGCGCAGGGCGCCCTGATCAACGCCGCCAAAGAAAAAATCGAACAGGCCTTGACCGCCCGCCGCGACGCCCTGGCCAATGCCCAGTTGGAAGCGCGCCTGAACCTGGAAGCCATCGACGTGACCCTGCCGGGCCGCGGCCGCTCGAAGGGCGGCATCCACCCGGTGATGCGCACCTGGGAGCGCGTCGAGCAGATCTTCCGCTCGATCGGCTTCGACGTGGCAGACGGCCCCGAGATCGAAACCGACTGGCATTGCTTCACCGCGCTGAACAGCCCGGAAAACCATCCGGCCCGTTCGATGCAGGACACCTTCTACATCGAGGGCAAGGACAGCACCGGCAAACCGCTGCTGCTGCGCACCCACACCAGCCCGATGCAGGTGCGCTATGCACGCACCCACACCCCGCCGATCAAGGTGATCGCGCCGGGCCGTACCTACCGCGTCGACAGCGACGCCACCCACTCGCCGATGTTCCACCAGGTCGAAGGCCTGTGGATCGGCGAGAACATCAGCTTCGCCGACCTCAAGGGCGTGTACCTGAATTTCGTGAAGGCCTTCTTCGAGACCGACGACCTGCAGGTGCGCTTCCGCCCGTCCTACTTCCCGTTCACCGAACCCTCGGCCGAGATCGACATCGCCTTCGGCTCCGGTCCGCTCAAGGGCCGCTGGCTGGAGGTGTCGGGCGCCGGCCAGGTGCATCCGACCGTCGTGCGCAACTTCGGCCTGGATCCGGAGCGCTTCATCGGTTTCGCGTTCGGCTCCGGCCTCGAGCGCCTGACCATGCTGCGTTACGGCATCAACGACCTGCGCCTGTTCTACGAAGGCGACCTGCGATTCCTGAAGCAGTTCAATTAATACGCACGTCGATTCAGTACGAGCAGTAATACATCCAGATAAGTCACGCGCTTACAAGGCAAAAAGAATATGCAATTCTCCGAAAACTGGCTCCGCTCCATGGTCGATCCGAAGATGACCTCTAGCGAACTGTCCCACCTGCTGACGATGTCCGGCCTGGAAGTCGAAGAGGTCGAAGCCGTCGCGCCGCCGTTCTCGAACGTGGTGGTGGCCGAAGTGAAGGAAGTGGCCAAGCACCCGAACGCCGACCGCCTGAACGTCTGCCAGGTGGACGTGGGCACCGGCGAGCTCCTGAACATCGTCTGCGGCGCGCCGAACGTGCGTGCGGGCATGAAGGCGATCTGCGCCAAGGCCGGCGCCGTGCTGCCGCCGGGCCTTGATGGCAAGCCGTTCGAAATCAAGGTCGGCAAGCTGCGCGGCGTCGAGTCGCAGGGCATGATGTGCTCGGCCAAGGAACTGAAGATCTCGGAAGAGGGCAGCGGCCTGATGGAACTGCCGGCAGACGCACCGGTCGGCACCAGCATCCGCGACTACCTCGGCCTGGACGACCTGAAGTTCACCATCAAGCTGACCCCGAACAAGGCGGACTGCCTGTCGGTGCTGGGCGTGGCGCGGGAAGTAGCAGCCCTGACTGGCACCCCGCTGCACGTGCCGACCACCAAGCAGGTCGCGGTCAACCTGAATGAGACCTTGCCGGTGAGGATCTCGGCCCCGGACCTGTGCGGCCGCTTCTCGGGGCGCGTCATCCGCGGCTTGAACGCGCGCGCCGCCACCCCGGAGTGGATGGTCCAGCGCCTCGAACGCAGCGGCCAGCGTTCGGTGTCGGCCCTGGTCGACATCTCGAACTACGTGATGCTCGAAGTCGGCCGTCCCTCGCACGTGTTTGACCTGGCCAAGATCCACGGCGGTTTGGATATCCGCTGGGGCAAGAAAGGCGAGACCCTCAAACTCCTGAACGGCAATACCATCGAGGTCGACGAGTGGGTCGGCGTGATCGCTGACGACAAGGAAATCGAATCGCTGGCCGGCATCATGGGCGGCGACTCCACCGCCGTCACGCTGGACACCACCGACATCTACCTGGAAGCCGCCTTCTGGTGGCCGAACGCCATCCAGGGCCGCGCCCGCAAGTACAATTTCTCCACCGACGCGGCCTACCGCTTCGAGCGCGGCGTCGACTATGCGACCACCGTCGAGCATATCGAACGCATTACCGCCCTGATCGTCGAGATCTGCGGCACTGCCGAGACGAAAGTCGGCCCGGTCGACGACCAGGCAGTGAACCTGCCCCAGCCGAAGTCGGTCGCCATGCGCACGGCGCGCGCCGCCAAGGTGATCGGCGTGCCCTTGAGCGACGAGGTGGTGGCCGACATCTTTACCCGCTTGCAGCTGCCGTTCACGTTTGACGCCGGCGTGTTCCAGGTGACCTCGCCCTCGTACCGCTTCGACATCGAGATCGAAGAAGACCTGATCGAGGAAGTGGCGCGCGTGTACGGCTTCGAGAACATCCCGGCCAACCCGCCGGTCGCGGCAAGCAGCATGCTGATCGCGCCCGAAAACACCCGCTCGCTGTTCGCGATCCGCCACCAGCTGGCCGACCTGGGTTACCAGGAAACCGTCAACATGAGCTTCGTCGAGGCCCAGTGGGAACAGGATTTCGCGGCGAACGGCGATCCGATCCGTCTGCAGAATCCGATCGCCAGCCAGATGAGCGTGATGCGCTCGAGCCTGGTGGGCAGCCTGGTGGCCAACGTGCGCTACAACGTCAACCGCAAGGCCGGCCGCGTGCGCGTGTTCGAAGTGGGCGCGGTCTTCAAGCGCAATCCGGAAGTCCGGGACGGCCCGCTGTCGGTGGCCGGTTTCGACCAGCCCAAGCGCGTCGCCGCCATCGCCTACGGCCCGTTTGTCGACGAGCAGTGGGGCGAGAAGACCCGCGCCGTGGACTTCTTCGACGTCAAGGCCGACCTGGAAAGCCTGTTCGCTCCGGCGGCCCTCCGCTTCGTGAAGGGCGAGCATCCGGCACTGCACCCGGGCCGCAGCGCTTTTGTGGAACTCGACGGCAAGCAAATCGGTTTCATCGGCGAGCTGCATCCGCGCTGGCTGCAGAAGTACGACCTACCCCAGGCGCCGGTCCTGTTCGAGGTCGATGCCGACGCGCTGCGCCAGCGTGCCGTGCCGGCCTACACCGAGATTTCCAAGTTCCCGGGCGCGACCCGCGACCTGGCGCTGGTGGTGAAGCAGGGCGTCCCGGCCCAGGAAGTGCTCGATGCCTTCCAGGCCGAGATCGCTGCCAATCCGGGTGGAAAGATCGTGCAAGCCGTTGTTTTGTTTGATGAATACCGCGGCAAGGGCCTGGAGACGGATGAAAAAAGCCTTGCTTTCCGCTTTGGCTTGCAAGATACTCAATCGACGCTGCAGGACGACGCGGTGGATGCCATCATGGCGGCCGTGGCCCGTGCGGCACAAGAAAAAGTCGGCGCAAAGCTGCGTGCATGATGTGCTGTATCGGGGCGCTTCGTTGAAGCGCCTCACATCGTTCCAAAACATCGTTTCTTGAAGGTAGGGCTTCAAAATTAATAACAACGACGTTGATTCGGCCGTGTTCCAGGAAGCGCTGGCGGCCGATCTGCATCGCGCGACGCAAGTTGCGCGGATGCGGAAGGAAGCAGAGAAGGACCTGCCGACCCTGACCAAGGCCGAGCTGGCCGAGCTGCTGTTCGAGCAGGTCGGCCTGAACAAGCGCGAAGCCAAGGACATGGTCGAGACCTTCTTCGACGAGATCCGCAACGCGCTCGAGCGCGGCGAGGCCGTCAAGCTGTCGGGCTTCGGCAACTTCCAGTTGCGCGACAAGCCGCAGCGGCCGGGCCGCAACCCGAAAACCGGGGAAGAGATCCCCATCACGGCGCGCCGCGTCGTAACTTTCCACGCCAGCCAGAAGCTCAAGGGAATGGTCGAGGAGACTAATCCGCCGGGTAACTCGCTGGCCCGTGCCGCCTGAGCAAACTACGTAGATGAGCGAACGACCGAACAAGCCTGAACCCGTTGTGCTGCCGCCGATCCCGGCGAAGCGCTATTTCACGATCGGTGAAGTCAGCGATTTGTGCGGCGTCAAACCTCACGTGCTGCGCTACTGGGAGCAGGAATTTACCCAGCTAAAGCCGGTCAAACGCCGAGGTAACCGTCGTTATTATCAGCACCACGAAGTCCTGCTGATCCGCCGCATCCGCGAGCTGCTCTACGAGCAGGGCTTCACCATCAGCGGTGCGCGCAATCGCCTCGACGGTCGCGGCCATGACATGGCCAGTGCAAACGAAGCCGAGCTGCCGCCAGCGGCGCCTGCCGTCGATATCGAGATGGTTCGGGCCGAGTTGCTGGACATCCTCGCGCTCCTGAAGCACGGCAGCAGCAGCGTCGCCTGAGCGCTTGGGCGCGGTGCGCCGGCCGCCGTGCCGTTTCCAGTGCTGGGAGGCCCGATGCATCTACAATCATCAAATCTATTGAATAGCCCATTGCGCGGTCGTGTTTATACATGTCGCGCATAACTCAGCAAGTGTGTGCCTTGATGCCATGCGCCGTAGTGATAGAATGTCACCTGCGGTCATGCTGATATCAACGCATGCAAGCCGGGGCGTGTGTACGGACCTGGCACTTTCCTGACCAAGGGAAAATTTAAGGGAAGACAATGATACGCGTTGCCATTTGTGACGATCACCAAATAGTTCGAGCAGGGTTCAAGCAGATTTTCTCGTCGTCCGGCGAGTTCGAAGTTGTTGCCGAAGGCGCCACCGGCCGCGAGGCCCTTGATATCGCCCGCCGCGAGATCTGCGACGTGCTTCTGCTCGACATCGCCATGCCGGACCAGAGCGGCATCGATATCCTGCGCACCATCCGCCAGGGTCAACCCAACCTGCCGGTGCTGATCCTGTCCGGTTATCCGGCGCAGCAGTACGCGCTCAACCTGTTCAAGATGGGCGCCAATGGCTACCTGAACAAGGAATGCGAAGCCGACGAGCTCAAGACCGCGGTGCGCACCGTGTACCAGGGCCGCCGTTACGTGAGCTCGACCGTGGGTGAACTGCTCGCGCAGAGTTTCGACCGCGATCCGAATACGGCCCTGCACACCGAGCTCTCGGACCGCGAGTTCCAGGTCTTCCTGCGCCTGGCCAAGGGGGCCACCGTATCGGACATCGGCAATGCGCTGTCGCTGTCGATCAAGACCGTGTCCACCTACCGTACCCGCATCATGGAAAAGATGGGACTGCAGTCGAACAGCGACCTGACCTACTACGCCATGAAGAACAACCTGCTCGACTAAGCTTGCTCCTGACGCGCCGGCCTGCCGGTGCGTCTTCTCCTGCCGCGTTCGCCATCCCCTCCGGCTGATATTTCCAGCCAACACTTGTTTCCAAACGTTACAAAAATTTTCGGGTCATGCAACATTTGTATTGCATACCGCTGCGTCCTCACGCACACTTGCACCTGTCGGCCACCCAGCATTTTGTACTCCTTATTTGACCTACTAACAAGGGTGGCACCGCGTAACGTTCGTTACCGCACGGTCCGCACTGCATTGTCGAGCTAACGCGACTATAATCGGCCCGGACGGCATCGGTTGCGCGAAAGGAAGCCCATGTACTTTTCCACCGCCTTCGATGGCAAGCGGCTGCGCGGCCTGCCGCTCTCCAAGACCCTGTTGTGCGTGGCCTGTGTCGTCATCCTGGTCATCAACGCGGTCTTCCTGATCCGCAACCTCGACGACCTGCGTTCCGCGAACGCCCTGCAGGCCCAGACTGCCCGCGTGTCCGACGAACTCCAATACCTGAATCTCCTGGTCACCGATGCCGAGAGCGGCCTGCGCGGTTATTTCCTGTCTGGCTCGGAAGTCAACCTCGGTCCACTGCACGCAGCGCCCCAGCAGCTCGACAACCAGTTGCGCGCGCTGAGCGTGCTTTTGTCCGACAATCCCTCGCAAACGAAGAACCTGGCCCAGCTGCGCAGCCTGGTCCAGCGCAAGCTCGGCCTGATGCACCAGTCGCTCGAGGTCTACCGGCGGGGCGGGCTGGTCGACATCGTCGCGATTTCCGCCGCTAACGACGAGCGCGGCGAGATGGACGAGATCCGGCTGCAGGTCGTGATCATGACGCGCGAGCAGAACGAACTGCTGGCCAGCCGCACCGCCGCATTCTATGAACAGTCGCGCCGCACGGTGCTGCTCGGGGTGGGCATCAACGCCGTCGCCATCCTGGTGATCCTGCTGTTCCACAGCCTGGTACAGCGCAGCTTCGGCCTGCGTCTGGAAGCCGAGCGCGCGCTGCAGCAGACCAACGACAGCCTGGAAGCCGTCGTGGCCGAGCGCACCGAACAGCTGTCGGTGCTGTCGCGCCACCTGATCCGGGTCTCGGAAGAAGAAAAGTCGCGCCTCGCGCGCGAACTGCATGACGAGATGGGCGCCAACCTGACGGCCATCGGCATGGACATGACGACGGTGAGCGAGCAGCTCAAGGGCTCTCATCCGGAACTGGTATCGATGCTGGGCCGGGCGCGCAAGACCCTGGTCGACACCGTCCAGCTCAAGCGCCGCATCATCGAGAACCTGCGCCCGAGCCTGCTCGACAACATGGGGCTGTCGGCCGCGCTGCAGAGCTATTGCGCCGACTATGCGCGCGTGACGGCGCTCGAGTGCGACGCCCTCATCGACGACGAAGCCGACCGCGCCGGCCCGATGCAGGCGATCGCGCTGTTCCGCATCACCCAGGAAGCCTTGAACAACGTCGCCAAGTATGCCCGGGCGCGCACCGTGATCGTGAACCTGACGCGCGAGCCGGACGGCTGGGAGCTGGAAATCACGGACGACGGCATCGGCATCCCGCTTGACGCGATGGCCAAGTCCAAGTCGCACGGGCTGCTGGGCATGCGCGAGCGCGCCTTGCTGCTGGGCGGGAGCCTGAAGGTGGGACGCGGCGTGAATGGCGTCGGCACCTGTGTGCGGGCCTGGATCCCGACAGCGGCGCCGGGTGGCGAGGGCCCGGCCCAGGCCGCACCGGGTGTCGATACCGTGGAAACGACAACGCCGTCCCTGTTGAACGGGACGGCGTCGAATGTGCCGGAAACTACTTCAAAAGCGGCGCCCGACGGGGCGCCGGTCAACCCCTAGCGGCCAACAATTCGGTGATGGCCGCGTTGCTGCGCCTTGCCCTCGGAGTTTTGTCAGGCGCGATTGTTTAGCGCGCCACGTCGCTCAGCAGACGGTCGTATTCCGACTTGGCGACCTTGTAGCATTCGCCGGCATATTCTTCCAGGCCCGCGCGGTCGAGGACGGTGATGTTGCCGCGGCGGTACTGGATCAGGCCTTCGTCCTGCAGCTTGCCGGCAGCGGCGGTGATGCTTTCGCGTCGCACGCCGAGCATGATCGAGATGAGTTCCTGGGTCACCTTGAGCTCGTTGCTGGCCGAACGGTCCAGGCGGTCGAGCAGCCAGCGGCATAGTTTCTGTTCGATCGAGCTGTGGCGGCCGCCGACGGCGTTCTGCGCCATCTGGGCGAACAGGGCGTTGGTGTAGCGCATCAGCAGCTGGGGCAGGGCGCCGCCGCGGTTGAAGGCTTCACGCAGGTACTGGGTTTTCAGGCGATAGCCGTAGCCGGCGCTCTGGACCACGGCGCTGCAGGTGGCGCGTTCGCCCATGAACAGCGACACGCCGACGGCGCCTTCGTGGCCGACCACCGCGATCTCGGTGGTGGCGCCGTCTTCCATCACATACAGCAGCGACACGATTGCCGTGGTCGGAAAATACACGTATTCCAATTTGCTGCCATACTCAAACAACTCTTTGCCAAATGGCAGCGGGACAAGTTCCAGGTGCTCGAACAGGGTTTCCAGGTCTTGGCGGGGCAGGGCGCCGAGCAGTTCGTTCTGCTGGGTGCCGCTGTAGCTGACAACGGGGCGGGACGCGGCTTTCACAGTCTCACTCGTGGCTGGGATCTTGTGTTGCGCTTTCTGCGTACCACCAAGCTGAGCGTTGTTCATTTTATGTCCTCTTATCTCTAACGTGTATCGGTTTGCGATTGCCTGAGGTCTTGTTTTCGTTTCCTCATCGCGATGTGTGAACAATAAAGCTATAGTCTGTTGGCGAACATAAGACTGGCAGTCGCACCTGTGTAGGCTTGCCGCATCCGGTTTTGTAAGTCCAGTCCTACTGGAGAGATGTCGTTCTGACATCTTATTTTCTTCTGTTGGGGAAACGTTTTTGCTGCGGTTTCGCGCATAATGTGGCTTTCTTTTCCCCTGACGCGACGATGCCCCTGCCCCTGCTGCTGGTCGAAGACGACGCCGTGCTGGCTGATGGGCTGGTGCGTACCTTGCAGGCCCAGGACATGCAGGTCGAACTGCTGCGCGACGGGCTCGCCGCCGATGCCCGCCTGCAGGGCGGCCAGCCGGCAGCGCAGTTGGCTGTCATCGTGCTGGACATCGGCCTGCCCGGCATCGACGGCTTCGAAGTGCTGCGCCGCCTGCGCGCCCGCGGCGCCTGCACCCCTGTGCTGCTGCTCACCGCCCGCGACGCCGTCGAAGACCGCGTGCGCGGGCTGGAAAGCGGCGCCGACGATTACCTGGTCAAGCCCTTTGCCACCGCCGAACTGGTGGCGCGCATCCGCGTTTTGGCGCGGCGCTTCGCCCCGCCCCCCAGCCAGCTCGGGCTGGGCCTGCTCAGCCTCGACGGCGCAACCCGCCGCGCCCGCGTAGGCGAGCGCGTGCTGGAGGTGTCGGCGCGCGAATGGGGCGTGCTCGAGTACCTGCTGCAGAACGCCGGCCGGGTGGTGTCGAAGCAGCAGATCATCGACGCCATCGCCCCCTGGGGCGACGACCTGACCCTCAATGCGGTCGAGGTCTATGTCTCGCGCCTGCGCCTGAAAATCGAGGGGGCGGGGGTGGCGATCCGCACCATCCGTGGGTTCGGCTACCTGCTCGAAGCAGGCGGCTGAGCTGCCAATGAACCGTCCATGAGCAGCATCCGCCTGCGCTTGCTGAAGTGGCTGGTCGCGCCCATCCTCGTCTTTAACCTGCTGGCCGCCAGCCTCACCTACCTGCTGGCCTGGACCCCGGCCCAGCGCGCCTTCGACCAGGGCCTGCTGGACGCCGCTACCGGCCTGGCCACGCGCCTGCGTTCCGGCGGCGCGGCCGTCCACCCGCCTGCCGACCTACCTGCAGCGGCCCGCGTGCTGGGGGCCGGATCGCCGGACGCCAGCTGGTTCGTGGTGCGCGACGCCGAAGGCCGGACGCTGGCCGGCGATCCTGCCTTTCCCCGGCGCACCGGCGATGAACCGGTACGCGATGACCGCATGCACGGTCAAGCGGTGAGGGTGGCCAGCCTGCTGGTGCCCGGAAGCGGCGGCCCCGTCGAGGTCGGGGTGGCGCGCACGCTGAGCCAGCGCCAGCAGGTCCGTTCCGCCATCGTGCGCGCGCTGGTGCTGCTCGAGGTGGTATTCAGCCTGTCCCTGGTGGGACTGGTCTGGTTCTCGGTCGGCAACGGCCTGGCGCCGCTGGGGCGCCTGCGCGCCCGGCTGGATGCGCGCGGCAGCCACGACCTGGCGCCGCTCGTTGATGACGGCATGCCGCGCGAGCTGCTCCCCGTAGTGAACGCCTTCAACGCACTGCTGGAGCGCATCGCTGCCGGCGCCAAGGCCCAGGACGACTTCCGCGCGAACGTCGCGCACCAGTTGCGCACGCCCCTGGCCGGGCTGCGCCTGCAGCTGGAATGGCTGGCCGACCGCCACCGTGGCGATCCCGAGACGCTGCGCACCGTCGAGCAGCTGCTGCAGGCCAACGAACGCATGATCCGCCAGGCCAACCAGCTGTTGTCGCTCGAACGCGCCGGGCCCGACCGCTTCCAACGGGTGCAGCTCGCGCCACTCGACCTGTCGGGCATCGTGGCCGAGTCGATCCAGGCCTTTGTCGAGCGGGCCCTGCGCAAGGACATCGACCTCGGCTTCGAGCTGGAACCCGCTCCGGTCGCCGGCGAGCACCACATGCTGCGCGACCTGGTCGACAACCTGGTGGACAACGCCTTGCGTTATACGCCGGCACACGGCACGGTGACCGTGCGCTGCCGGGCGACGCCGGCAGGGGCGCTGTTCGAGGTCGAGGATTCGGGGCCCGGCATCCCGCCCGAAAAGCGGGCGCAGGTGTTCCAACGTTTCGTGCGGCTCGACCAGCACAGCCAGGGCTCGGGCCTCGGCCTGGCCATCGTGCGCGAGATCGCCGCCGCCCACCGTGCGCGCGTGGAACTCGGGGATGGAACGAACGGACGCGGACTGCGGGTCGCAGTCTGCTTCCCGGAGCACGAACCGCCTCGGCGCGCCTGACACGGCCCCTTCTTGCCGCGAGAGCGGCAAGGCCCCGCACTGCGCCATTCCGGACGTCTACCAAGGGGCCAGGATCGGACGCGGTCGTCGGACGTGCAGCTCGACTCAAGCGGCCAGTTGCAAGCCGTTCTCCTCGCACCAGTGCCGCAAGGCGGTACGGGTCGCTTCTTCGTGAAAACGCTCCCAGGTTTCGCCCGCGCCGCGCTGTTCCAGCAAGCGGGCGAAGCCTTCGGTGTCCCTGTCACGGAACAGGTCGCGAACAGTATCCTGGTCGTCGGCCAGGTGGGTGGCCGCAAAGCGCAGCACGAGCCCGTCTCCGATGCCGAGCGTGCCAGCGGGCGGAACCGGCACATAACGCTCGTCGCCGCCGGATGCCGACGGCATTGGCGCCTCCTCGTCCATGTACTCCTCGTTCAAGAGGTGGATCATGCCTGTTTCGCGCGACACCAGGGCCGTGACGGTGCCGCCGCCATCCTCGACCATCATGGCCGCCCCTTCGAGCTCATCCAGATTCACTGTTGGCATGGCTAATCCCTTGCGAGTAGGAGAACGCAAACAGTATGAAGCGCCTGGGCGCGACAGGCGCGCACGCTTGGCAGCGACAGTCCCTTGATCTCAGTCCGCGCCCGAGGTATAGCTGTAGCTGCGCTTGCGCCGCGAGCTGATGTTCGGGCGGATCTTTTGCGGGGCGATCGCCACGCTCGCGCCCGCGCTGCGCTGTACCGCCCCGATCACGACCGTGGTCGCCTGTGGCTTGCCGTTGACCAGGACCGGCACGCCGGTCGCCAGTACCGGGGAGGGCGGCAGGCCGCCGCCCACGAAGGGCGAGGAACGCTCGCCGCCGCAGGTGCCGTTCACGCCGATCGCGCCCGAGCCGTTCAGCAGGTTGACCCAGTAGCCGCGCGCTTCGCCAAGGGTGGTGGAGCAGGTGCCGGCCAGCGGCGGGATCGGGCGGTTGGTGCTGAAGGTCACCATGCCGCCGGCAATCAGCGCCGAGGTCACGACCTGCTCGCCCTGGCCGTTCCCGTTCAGGTCCATGAACCAGCCCTTCAGGGTACTGCCAGGCACGATCGCAGCATTCGAGCAGGTGTTGCGGGCGCTCGTGCTGTAGTCCTCCAGCCGGTCCAGGTCGGCCGGACTGGCGCCCAGCCCGGTCGCCAGCGTGTCCTTGTACACGTAGAAGCGGTTGGTGACGTCCTTGTACGGATACTGGCTGGCCAGCGGGTGTTCGCGGTCGCCGCTGCCGATCGCCACATAGACATGGTCCTGGGCCGCCAGCAGGGCCGGCGCGAACAGGAACTTGCGCCCGCCGCCGCTCGTCTCCGCCACCTTGCGGCTGGTCCAGGAAGCGCTCGCCAGCGCGATGCGGCTGGCGTCCATGAAGTCGACCCGGTACAGGCCGCCCCGGGTGTCGGCCGCATAGGCGTAGTCGGGCATGGCGTCGTTGTCGATGTCCACCATCGCGACGTCGGCCGCCACCGAATGCGCGGTCGGGAAGCTGCGCACGATCGCGCCGGTCTCCGCGTCGAGGATGTAGATCACGCCGCCCTTGGCGCCCGTGCAGCTTGGCGCCTTGCTGTCGGCATCTTCGCAGCTGTCGTAGCCGCCGCCCACGACGAGGACCGGGCTGGCGCCGTTCTTATACCCTTTGATGAAGGCCACGCTCGGGGTGGACCAGGTCTGGCCGATGCCCGACATGCCGGCGGTGCAGCCGGTGTCGTTGCCCAGGTTGGGGCAGCCGGCCTTCCACATGAATGCCGGGTTCAGGGGCTTGCTGACGTCGAGGGCGTAGATCATGCGTCCGCCGCGGCGCATCGTCGGAAAGATCCACACTTTCGAGCTGTCGGCATTCTGGTAGACGCCGGTCGAACCGTCGAAGAAATAGTCCTTCCGGGTAGGCGCGATGTCCTGGTCCGGCATGCCCGGATAGGCGACCAGCGGCGTGTTGCTCATCAGGCGCGACAGGCGCGGGAAGAACTCGGGCGCCACGAAAGCCCAGTGCTCGACGCCGGTGTCCGCATCCATGGCGCGCAGGGTGCCGTCGTTGGCGCCGTAGAACACGGTCACGCCGAACTTCTTGCTGTCGACCTGCTTGCCGCCGTAGTTGATGGGCAGGGGACGTGAATGGATCACGTCGCCGTGGATCGAGGGGCGGGTGGTGCTGGCGCCGACGGTGCCTTTCTCGCCCGTGACGTCCTCGCCGCGGATGAACCTGACCAGGTCGGCCGCCATGCCGCTGTTGGCACTGGTGAGATCGGCCAGCCCGGCTGGCGTATGGGTCAGCACCTTGCGGTTGACCGCCTGGGTGCCCGCCCCATTGCCCTCGCGCAGGACTTGCGCGGCCGCGCCTTTTTCCACGAAGGGCCCGTCAGGCAGGTCGGAAAAGGCGTTGAACGCGCTGGTGTCGCAGGTGCCGAGCGGCGCCGGGTCGATACCCAGGCCCTCCCAGTAATTCTTGCTGTCCTTGGTCCAGTAGCTGGCCGCACAGGGCGTCACGAAACCGGTCACGGTATTCACCGCCACCTTGCCGTTGACGTCGCCGAGGTCGATATTGCCGTTGTTGTCGATCAACTGGTAACGCTTGAGGTTGCCGAACCAGCGCGGCTTGGCCTTCTTGTCGGGACGGAACATGCCGATGAAGACCTGGTTTTCGTTCTGCGAACGGTTGGTGGCGTTCACCGGCAGGCTGGTCGAGGCGAAGGTGCTGTTGACGGCCTGGATCTCGATCAGGATGTTCTTCAGCGCATCGACGATGGCATCCTCGTTCTTCGCCAGGAAGTACTTGCCGCCGCCGGCGCGCGCCATGCTCAGCAGGAGCGCGGTGTGCACCGCGTTCGGCTGGGCGTTGTGCACGTCGATCGTGTAGGTCGTCACGTTCGGGCGAATGCTGCCGCTCGGCATGGCAATGCCGCGGTCGTGCAGCAGGCGCGCCCATTCGTCGGCATTGCGCGGACCGGTGTCGGTGCTGAAGGTGCCGGTCGGGACATTGTCGATTTCGATGTCGGTGGCCACCACGTTGTAGCGGCTGTTGCCGGCGGTGCAGACGCCGGCACCGCTGGGGACCGCAGTGCCGAGCTTGCAACCCTCGGTGTAGCCTTCGCAAACGGAAGCGAAGGAGGGCAGCGCGGATTCCGCCGCGGCCGGGCTGCCGTAGCAGGCGCTGGTCGTGCCCACGGTCGTGGAGGTGCTCACGCTCTTGGTGCTGAAGTTCGGCAGGCCGAGCTGGGTGACGGGCTGGCCGTTGAGCGTGTTCAGCAGGGCAGTGTTGGCGGACGTATCCGCGGCTGGGCCGCTGGCATTCGGGTTGCCGATGAAAATGACGAAGCTCTTGCCGCACAGGTTGTCGGACGTAAGCGGCGACTTGAAGCGCGAGTAGGGGGTGGTGTAGCCGTTCTTGTCGGCCTTGCTTGCGAGTACTGCACTCGGGGAGTAGGCGTTGGCGCCGGCGAAGTAATTGTAGACGTCGTACATCAGGTTGCCGTACGGCGTGTGCGAGTTGCGCTTCTCGTCCGGACTGTTGATGTTGTTGTAGATCGTGGTCAGCTGGGTGCTGATCGCACTCCGGTTGGCCGCGTCCATCGGCTGGATCGCATAACGCACGAAGCCGCCGTCGTCGTTGGCGTTGCCGCCGGTGACGAACTCCATCAGGCCCAGGCTTACCGAGCCGTCGAGTTCGGCCACCACGCGCTTGATCGCGTTCACTTCCGACTGGCCCTGTGTGACGCCGCCCGGCCATTTCTGGTTCTGGCGCGCCCAGTTCGAGGTGTTGTCGAGCACGATGAGGATGCGCGGATTGAGCTTGGCGCCGGCGGAAGCGCCAGTGAAGATGTCGATGTCGTCGGCGCCCACCGGCAGCGGCAGGAGGGCCAGCGAGCTGGACAAACCCAGGGCCAGGCGCAGGATGGCCGGACGGGAAAAGAGGCGCGGGGTGCGGAACATGGTGAATCCTTCTCGGCTGCTCAGGTGTGGCTCAGGTGGTCGGACAATTGTTGGTGACGTCGTCGCGCGCCACGCGCACGGCCACGCCCTGGGTGACCGTGACCTGGGCCTCGGTCTCGACGTCGGTCGCCTCCGCGCTGATTTCCCAGATACTGTCGGCGCAGGCGGAGTTGCCGTCGACGGCGCCGGCCACGCCGAAGCTCTGCGAGCTGCCCATGCTGCACACTTGGTCTTCGGCCTTGGCCAGGTCGAGCGCGGTGTTCTTGATCACCGGCGCCTTCACGCATTTCGGGCTCGGTGCGATCTTCACGCGCACGTCGTCCTTGCCGTCGCCGTTGGTGTCGACGCAGCGCTGGTTGTCTGCGCCGCAGGGGGAGGCCAGCACATGCTTCGGCGTGACGGTGAAGCGGGTGTTGCTGATCACTTCCTCGATGGTTTCGCGGGCTGCGGCGGCGGCCTCGTCGCGCTGCTGCATGTTGCTGACGACCTGCAGATTCGACTTGCCGACATTGAAGGTGGTCAGCGCGACCAGGGTCAGCAGCACCAGCAGGATCAGGGCGGTGATCAGGGTGACGCCGCGCTCGCGGCGGTGTATGGCGTTTGTCATGGCAGCCTCCTGCCGGCCGGGTTGGGCAGCGCCACCTGCGTCTGGAAGACGTGGCGCTTGTAGGCGTCCCTGGCGGCGTCGACGGTGTGCGGATCGCCGTCGGCATCCAAACCCAGGACGTAGCTCTTGCGGTCGACGTGACCGGGGCTGGCCTGGGTATTGCGCGCCAGCACGTGGATGCGCACCGCGACCGCGGTGCGCCAGTTGGCCACCGCGCAGGCGGCATCGGCGCAGCCGGCGGCAGTGGCGGGGTCGGCCGTGGTGATATCCGCCACGCCGTCCTTGGCCAGGTCCAGGCCGTATTCGACCTGCAGGTCCTCGATGCCTTCGGCCAGCGGCACCACGGTGCTCCAGGTCGGGGCCTGGCCGGTGCTGCCGAGTTCGAGGCGCTTGAGGGTGGGGATGCCGTCGCCGGCGCGGTTGTTGTTGGCCACGTAATAGATATGGGTCTGGTATCGGCGCACGGCGGCCAGGGTGCCGCTGCCGGCGACCGGGCTGCAGTCGCGCTGGTGCCGGTTCAGGTTGACCTCCGACAGGCTGAGGGCGTAGAAGTCGGCGACGCTGGGCGAATCGAGTTCGCTCGCGTTGTTGCAGAGCGAGGCCTGGAAGAAGGGGCCTCCGTCCGAGCGCGGCGCGCAGTTGCCCACGCCTGCGATGCAGGTGGCCGTGCGACGAACCACCAGCACGTCGGTGTGCGGGCGCACGTCGCTCAGGCAGGCGGGCAGGTCGGCGCCATTGTCCAGTCCCTGCACCGGCAGCACGAGGCCGGCTTTCAGTTCGTCCAGATTGGCGGCGCACAGGGCCGGCAGGGCAGGGGGACTGGGCAGGACGGTGGGATCGAATTCCGCGTAGTAGCCGGCATTGCGCAGGTCGACGCCCAGCACGTCGATTGCGTAGCGGCCATTCTCGACCTGGCGGTGCGACTGCTCGATTTCCTGCTGGACGCGGGTGTTCTTGACGAACATCGTGGACAGGCCGGCCAGGATGGCCAGGCCGATGGCGGATGCGATCATCAGCTCGGCCAGCGAAAAGCCGCGGGCGCGGCGCAGGGAAGGGATGGGGCGCATGGTGTTTTCCTGTGCTCTGCTGTGCGCGCTTAGCTGCAGCCCGGCAGGCCGATGGCGACGCGTGCCGACACGGTGCGGCGGTGGGTGTCCGGGCCGTACTGGTCCTTGCCGCAGGCTTGCGCCGGGGCCTTGGTAGGGTGCATGCCTTGCCAGGCCACGGTGACGAGATAGACGGCCGGGGTGCAGACGCCGGGGGCATCGTTCTGGTCGCGCACCAGCTCGATGCAGCCGCGCGCACCCTGCATGGCGCCGGCATTGTTGGCGCCGTGCTGTTCGGCCGCGCCCTTCAGGGCGGCGTTCCATTCGCACAGGTCGCGATCCTTGCCGGCTGCCGCGGCGGCGCAGTTCGTGCCCAGCGTGCTGTTGGTGCCGAGCGGCGAGGGCGTGACATAGGCGGCGGCGGCGGCGCCGTTGGCGGACAGTCGGGCCTGCATGTCCTGCAGCAGCACGGCCGCCTGAGCGCGCTGGTAGGATTCGATGGTGCCGACATGGGCCTTGGCCTGGAAGGCCGCCAGGCCGAGCAGGCCGAAGGCGAGCACGACCATCGTGATCAGGACTTCGACCAGGCCCACGCCGCGTGCGCGGACCAGGCTGGCGAAAGGAAGTGATGGAGGCAGCGATGGTTTCATGGCATCAGCAGGCGGAGTTGGTCTGGTTGGGACGCCCGGAGAGGTCGACCATGACGCAGCGCAGCTCGCCGCCGCTCTTGCCGGTGATCTGGAAGGACGGCAGGGTCGCGCCCTTGACGCGGCCGTTGGCCTGGTAGGTGACGCGCTCGGGGCCCGTGATGCTGGCGACCTGCACCGCAGGGTGGCTGTGCAGCAGGCGGCCGGCGTTGCCCGCTGCCGCGATGCCCCAGCCGGCCGGCCAGCCGCCGGCGGCAGGCGCCAGCGTGACCTCGGCGTTGCGCTTGATCGCTTCGCTGCGCGCCAGGCTCAAGGCGGTGTGCAGGTCGGTGCCGGCGCTGCGCGCGCGCATGGTGGCGACGAAGTTGCCATAGGCGGGCGCCGCGATCGCGCCCAGGATCGCCATGATGACCAGCACGGTCATCAGCTCGGGCAGGGTGAATCCGCGCTGGCGCCGTGGATCTACCATTTGCTGGCCGGCGTGCGCAAACCCGCCTGGTTGATGCTCAGTTCGCCATCCGGCAGTTGGGTGGAGCCGGGCCGGGGTTTGGCTGTGATCGTATAGCCCTGCGGCGGCCCTGGCACCAGGGTAATGTCGATCTCGTACTTGGCGGCTACCGAGCTTGGCGGGGTCACGCCCAGGTCGTCCGGGTTGTCGGCGTAGCTGCGGGTGTCGGCCATGAATTGCGCCTGGGCCTGGCTGAGTTCCATCAGGTAGGACTGGGCCGCGGCGCGATTGCTGCGTACGATGTACTGGTTGTACGAAGGCAGGGCGATCGCCGCCAGGATGCCGATGATGGCAACTGCCACCATGAGCTCGACAAGGGTGAAGCCGTGCAGGCGCCTGGAATTTGGGGAAATCATTATTTCCTCACGGAATGACAAATGTTGCCCAGTATAAACACCTAAGCTGTCAGTTTGCTGAATCGACGCTGACAAAATGCTGACAAACGGCGCCGATCAGCGCCGGGATGATGCGCGCCGTCCACACAAGCAGCCGTGTACCCGGTAAAATCGCCGGTTTTGCATCAATCCGAATTGGCCGAGACCATGTCTACCGATACCGCAGCACCCGGCACCGAGAACGCCGACGAAATGTCTACCGATTTGTCCTCTGACGTGAGCGCAGACGTAAGCACCAGTGCGGCAGGCAAGCCTGCCGCCGTGATCGCGCGCGAAGTCGCGCGGCGGCGCACCTTCGGCATCATTTCCCACCCCGACGCGGGTAAAACCACGCTCACCGAGAAGCTGCTGCTGTTCTCGGGCGCGATCCAGCTGGCCGGTACCGTCAAGGGCCGGAAGAGCGGCCGCCACGCGACCTCGGACTGGATGGACATCGAGAAGCAGCGCGGCATTTCGGTCGCGTCCTCGGTGATGCAGTTCGAATTCCGCGACCACGTGATCAACCTGCTCGACACCCCGGGCCACCAGGACTTCTCGGAAGACACCTACCGCGTGCTGACCGCAGTCGACTCGGCCCTGATGGTGATCGACGCCGCCAAGGGCGTGGAAGAGCAGACCATCAAGCTGCTCGACGTCTGCCGCATGCGCGACACCCCGATCGTCACCTTCATGAACAAGCTCGACCGCGAAACCCGCGACCCGCTCGAGCTGCTCGACGAAGTGGAATCCGTGCTGAAGATCGAGTGCGCCCCGGTGACCTGGCCGATCGGCATGGGCAAGAACTTCCGCGGCGTGTACCACCTGCTGAAGGACGAGATCATGCTGTTCAAGGCCGGCGAGGAAAAGGCCGACGGCGCCTTCGAGATCGTCAAGGGCATCGATAACCCGAAGCTGGCCGAGATGTTCCCGCTCGAGATCGAGCAGCTGAAGATGGAAGTGGAGCTGGTGCACGGCGCCTCGCACGTGTTCGACCTGGAGCGTTTCCTGTCGGGCGTGCAGACCCCGGTGTTCTTCGGTTCGGCAATCAACAACTTCGGCGTGCGCGAGATCCTGTCGGCCCTGGTCGACTGGGCGCCGGCGCCGCGCGGACGCGACGCCACCGTGCGCGCCGTCGAGCCGGTCGAGCCGAAGTTCTCCGGCTTCGTCTTCAAGATCCAGGCCAACATGGACCCGGCGCACCGCGACCGCATCGCCTTCCTGCGCGTGTGCTCGGGCCGTTTCGAGAAGGGCATGAAGGTCAAGCACCTGCGGCTGGGCAGAGAAGTGAAGTTGTCCTCGGTGGTGACCTTCATGGCCTCCAGCCGCGAGCAGGTCGAAGAAGCCTATGCCGGCGACATCATCGGCCTGCCGAACCACGGCAATATGCAGATCGGCGACAGCTTCTCCGAAGGCGAGATGCTGACCTTCACAGGCATCCCGTACTTTGCGCCGGACCTGTTCCGCACGGTGCGCATCCGCAACCCGCTGAAAGTGAAGCAGCTCCACAAGGGCCTGCAGCAGCTGGGCGAAGAGGGTGCGGTGCAGGTGTTCAAGCCGGTGCTGGGTTCGGACCTGATCCTGGGAGCGGTCGGCGTGCTGCAGTTCGAGGTCGTGGCCAGCCGCCTGTTGAACGAATACGGCGTCGATGCCGTGTTCGAGAGCAGCAGCATCAGCAGCGCGCGCTGGGTGTCGAGCGACGACAAGAAGGCCTTGTCCGACTTCGAGAACCAGCTCGGCCATCAGGTCGCCCATGACGCCGCCGGCAACCTGGCCTTCCTCGCCACCTCCGGGGTCAACCTGCGCCTGACCCAGGAACGCTGGCCGAAACTGACCTTCCACGCTACCCGCGAGCACGCGGCCAAGCTGGCCTGACGGCCCCCGCGCGGCGCTGGCGCCGCGCGGCTCTCCTGGCGTGCCGGCAAGCTGCCGGCGCGCCGATTCCCTTCAAAATCCGAATCCGACGCTCCCCCGCAGGCCGGTGGCGTTTGAATTGCTGCGGAAGTCGTTGGCGCTGCCGTTCATGATGACTTCGCCCTTGATCGTGGCCTTGTCGTTCAGCCTGTATTTCGCACCTAGCGCGCCATACGCGCCGGTGCCGGTCTCGCCCCCGAAGACGCCCGTGGACCTGCCGCCGGCCTGCGCTTCGGCCATTTGCGGTGTCACGAAACCATCGTTCTTCACGACGCTCTGTGCGACGCCGAGCTTGCCGTAGGCCGTCAAGCGGTCGGTCACAGGCACCGTGATCTTGGCCGCGAGGTAGGTCGTGAAACTCTTGGCGCCAAGCGCCCCGGCGCCGACGGCGGCATCCTGCGCGTTCTCCCGGGCATCGAACGGATTTGGTTTGTGAAAACCCTGGTCGCGCAGGTGCGAGTAACCCGTCTCCACCGACAGGTACTGGTTCAAGGCATAACCGATCACCAGCCTGGGATCGGTGCGAAAGCCTTGCGCCCTGAACAGGCGATCGTTGGGATTGGCAGTTTCGTTGCCTCCGTAGAGGGGCTGGTAGCGCTTGAAGCCCTCGGCAAGGGGGCCGTAACGTCCGCCCGGGTCCGCCGACAGGCGTGACGGCGGCGGGTCGGCCAGTTGCGCCTGCGCGCTGCCGATGGCGAGAAGTGCAGCTGCAAAAACGATGCCTTTGGCGTCCATCCTTATTCCTTTCCGTGATTCAGGCCGAGCGGAAGGATACAACGTGCAACGGGAGCAACTATATCAAAATAGTAAGTGATTGTTTCGCGATGCATATGTTTGTTGGTTCGATGGCGAAGATGGCGGCCGATCTGAGCGACCGCAAACCGGCACCAGATTGAAGCGCGTAGATTCATTGAATGCGCTTAGGAAATTGAAGACAACATCCGCGTTATTCTCAGGGAGGCATCATGCTGGTCCATCCGACTCCTTCCCAGTCCAACACTTCTTCGCGCGGCGCCTGAGCCATGCTGTCGCGACTGAAGATCGGCCCCAAGCTGCTGCTCGCGCCCGGTGTCGTCCTGCTGCTGCTGGTGCTGCTCTCGAGCGGCGCCTACTACGCGATGGTGAGGCAGCACCAGTCGCTGCAGTCCGTGGTCGGCCCGCGCGCGGTACAGATGCGCAGCGCCACCGAGCTCGTCGGGCAGGCCCAGCGCGTGCACGCAGACACCTACAAACTGCTCACCTGGCTCGGCAGCAGCTTCTCCCGGGCCCGCATCGAGCTCCTGATCGCCGACATCCGCCGCCAGCACGCCGCGATCGAGCGCGCCTTCGCCGAGCTGATGCAGCGAACCCCGGCCGACAGTGCCGAGCGGCGCTATATCGAGGAGGCAGCCCAGGCGCATCGGCTGTATGTGGGAGCGGCGCGCGAGGTGGTCGAACTGGCGCATGCCGACCAGACCATCGGCGCCAACGCGATGATCAAGCCCGAGGCCGCGTTTTCGGCGCTGGTCCAGCGCATGGGCATGCTGGCCAGGCTCGAGCGCGAGCTGTCCGAGGAAGCGTCGAATGATGCCGCGGCGGATTTCCGGCTCACGGCCGGGCTGATGCCCTTCGTGGTCCTGCTGGCGGTCGGGGTGTCGCTGGCCATCACGATGGCCGTACGGCGCGCGCTGCTGCTGGAAATCCGCAGCATCGGCGCGGCGGCGCGGGGGCTGGCGAGCGGCGACCTGACGGTGGGCGACCGGGTCTATGGCGACGACGAGATCGGCGAGACCTCGCGCGCCCTCGACGCCGGCATCCGCAACCTGAACGGCACCCTGCGTACGGTGCTGGAGTCCGCGCGCACCATCGGCAGCGCCTCGCGCGACCTCAGCCTGGGCAACCTGAGCATGCACAGCCGGGCCGTGTTCCGCAGCCGTTCGCTGGAGGACACGGCAGCCAGCATGCAGCAGCTGGCCGAAACCGCGACGGTCACCGCCACCAGCGCGCTGGCTGCGAACCGGCTGGCGCAGTCGGCGTCCGCCCGCGCACGCGAGGGCGGCCAGGGTGTCGAGCACATCGTGGCTACCATGGCCAGGGTGAAGGAGGGCGCCGCCCGGGCGGCCGAGGTGGCGGCGGCAATCGATGCCTTTGCCGGCGAAGCCGGGGCCCTGGCGCTGAATGCGGCATTGAGCGCGGCGCGCGGCGGCACCCATGACGACGATTTCGCCGACGCCGCCAACGCGGTGCGGGCGCTGGCGCAGCGCGCGGCGGGCGCGGCACGTGAGGTGCGCGAGCTGGCGGCGCGCTCGGTGGCCGAGATCGAAGGCTGCTCGGCCTGGGCGGTGCAGGCCGGCACCGGCGTCAAGGAGGCGGCCGGCGCAGCGCGCGAGATGGAGGACGTGCTGGGGCGGATTGGCAGCATGAGCGCGGGCCAGGCCGGCAGCCTGGCCGAGGTCAACCAGGCGATCGTGCGGATGGACGAGGTCACCCAGCAGAACTGCGCGCTGGTCGAGGAAGCCGCGGCGGCCGCCCGCACCCTGCAGATGCAGGCGCTGGCGCTGTCGCGCACGGTGGCAGCCTTCCACCTCGGCGAGCCGGAGGAGGCGGCGCCGCAGCCGGAGAGCGCCGCGCCGCCGCCAAAAGAAAACGGCGTCCCCCGGGATCTCCCCAGGGAACGCCGCCGTCAGGAGCGGTCGCACTTGCGGCTCGCGTCGAGCCGCAAGTAGGTGGGCGGCATAGCCGCCCGCGCTACTACTCGTAGTCGCTGATCGGCGCGCAACCGCAGAACAGGTTACGGTCGCCGTAGACGTTGTCGGCACGGCCCACCGGCGGCCAGTACTTCTTCTTGCGCAGCGAAGCCACCGGGAAGGCCGCCACTTCGCGCGAGTAGGTATGGGCCCACTCGTCGGCGGTCACCACTTCCGCGGTGTGCGGGGCGCCCTTGAGCGGATTGTCCATCTTGTCGTACTCGCCGCGCTCGACCTTCACGATCTCGGCGTGGATGGTGATCATCGCTTCGATGAAACGGTCCAGTTCCGCCTTCGACTCCGACTCGGTCGGCTCGATCATCAGGGTGCCCGGCACCGGGAAGCTCATGGTCGGGGCGTGGAAGCCGAAGTCCATCAGGCGCTTGGCCACGTCTTCGTTCGAGATGCCGGTCTTGTCCTGCAGCGGGCGCAGGTCGATGATGCACTCGTGCGCGACCAGGCCGTCGTGACCGGTGTACAGCACCGGATAGTGCGGAGCCAGGCGGCGCGCGATGTAGTTGGCGTTCAGGATCGCCACTTCGGTCGCCGCGGTCAGGCCCGAGGCGCCCATCATCGCGATGTACATCCACGAGATCGGCAGGATCGAGGCCGAGCCGTAGGCCGCCGCGCTGACCGCGCCGATGCCCGCTTCGTTGCGCACGTAGCCGGTCGACAGCTGGTTCGGCAGGAACGGCGCCAGGTGGGCGCCGACGCCGATCGGGCCGACGCCCGGGCCGCCGCCGCCGTGCGGGATGCAGAAGGTCTTGTGCAGGTTCAGGTGGCTGACGTCGCCGCCGAAGGCGCCCGGCGCGGCCACGCCGACCATCGCATTCATGTTGGCGCCGTCGACATACACCTGGCCGCCGTGCTGGTGCACGATCTCGCACAGTTCGCGGATGCCTTCCTCGAACACGCCGTGGGTCGACGGATAGGTGACCATGACGCAGGCCAGGTCCTTGCTGTACTGCTCGGCCTTGGCCTTCAGGTCGGCCAGGTCGACGTTGCCGTTCTCGTCGCAGGCGGTGACCACGACCTTCATGCCGACCATGCTGGCCGACGCCGGGTTGGTGCCGTGTGCCGACGACGGGATCAGGCAGATGTTGCGGTGGCCTTCGCCGCGCGACTGGTGGTATTTCTGGATCACCAGCAGGCCCGCGTACTCACCCTGCGAGCCGGCGTTCGGCTGCAGCGAGATCGCGGCATAGCCGGTGGCGGCGCACAGCATCGCTTCCAGCTGGCCGATCATCTCGCGGTAGCCGACGGTCTGGTCTTCCGGCGCGAACGGGTGGATGTTCGAGAACTCCGGCCAGGTGACCGGGATCATCTCCGAGGTCGCGTTCAGCTTCATGGTGCACGAACCCAGCGGGATCATGGTGCGGTCCAGCGCCAGGTCCTTGTCCGCCAGCGAGCGCAGGTAGCGCAGCATTTCGTGCTCGGCGTGGTAGCGGTTGAAGGTCGGATGCGTGAGATACGCGGTGCTGCGCGCCAGTTCCGCCGGGAAGGCGTCGTCTTGGGCGTCGCTGTCCAGCGAATCGATGTCCACGGTCTTGCCATTGCCGAAGATCGAGAACAGTAGGGCCAGGTCGTCGCGGGTGGTGGTTTCGTCCAGCGACACGCCGACGTGGCCGTCGTCGATGCGGCGCAGGTTGATGCCGGCGGCTTCGGCGGCGGCGTGCAGCGCTTGCGCGTCGCCCTTGATGGTCAGGGTGTCGAAATACGTGGTGTTCAGCACCTCGACGCCGAGCGCCTTCAGGCCGGCCGCCAGGATGGCGGTCTGGCGGTGCACGCGTTGGGCGATGCGCTTCAGGCCCTGCGGGCCATGGTAGACCGCGTACATGCCGGCCATCACGGCCAGCAGCACCTGGGCGGTACAGATGTTGGAGGTCGCCTTTTCGCGGCGGATGTGCTGTTCGCGGGTCTGCAGCGCCAGGCGGTAGGCCTGGTTGCCCTGGGCATCGACGGTGACGCCGACCAGGCGGCCGGCCATCGAACGCTTGAACTCGTCGCGGGTGGCCAGGTAGCCGGCGTGCGGGCCACCGAAACCGAGCGGCACGCCGAAGCGCTGGCTGTTACCGACGACCACGTCCGCGCCCCAGGTGCCCGGTGCTTCCAGCACCGTCAGGGCCAGCAGGTCGGCGGCCACGACGACCATCGCGCCGGCAGCATGCAGGTGCTCACAAGCGGCGCGGTAGTCGCGCACTTCACCGTTCACCCCCGGGTATTGCAGCAGTACGCCGAAGCAAGTCTCTTCCAGTTTTTCGATGTCGCCGGCCGCGATCACGCGCACTTCGACGCCGATCGGCTCGGCGCGGGTACGCACCACTTCCAGGGTCTGCGGCAGCACGTCGTCGGCCACGTAGAAGACCTTGGATGCCGACTTGCCGACGCGCTGCAGCAGCGTCATGGCTTCGGCGGCGGCGGTGCCTTCATCCAGCATCGACGAGTTGGCGATGCCCATGCCGGTCAGGTCCGTGATCATCTGCTGGAAGTTCAGGATCGCTTCCAGGCGGCCCTGCGAGATCTCGGGCTGGTACGGGGTGTAGGCGGTGTACCAGGCCGGGTTCTCGAAGATGTTGCGCAGGATGACCTTTGGGGTGTGGGTGCCGTAGTAGCCCTGGCCGATCATCGACTTCATGACCTTGTTCTTCGAGGCGATTGCCTTCAGGGTCGCCAAGGCATCTTCCTCGCTGCGCGGTTCGACGAACGGGCCGAGGTCCATCGTGTCCTGGCGGCGGATGTTCGCAGGCACGACCGCGTCGATCAGGGCGGCGCGCGAGGCGTAGCCCAGGGTCGACAGCATGGCTGCCTGTTCGGATTCGGACGGGCCGATGTGGCGCGGGATGAACGAATCGCGCGCTTCGAGTTGGGTGAGGCTGATGCGGGTCATGGTCAGGTTCTGGAGAGGTCTGGCGCAGGGTGCGTGGATACGCTGGAGCGCCGGGGTAAAGGAGATCGGGTAGATCGGGATGAAACCGAAAAACAAAAGGTGCGCCCGAAGGCGCACCCGTAGGTCAGATTAGTTGCCGGTGGTTTTGCCGTAGGCGTCGGCATCCAGCAGCTTGTCGACCGCGCCGGCGTCGCTCGGGGCCAGCTTGAACAGCCAGGCGCCGTAGGCGTCCTGGTTGATCGAGTCCGGCGCGTCCGCGACCGACTGGTTCACGGCGGTGACGGTGCCCGACACCGGAGCGTAGATGTCGCTGGCGGCCTTGACCGACTCGACCACCGCGGCGTCGTCGCCGGCGGTGAATGCCTTGCCGACCTGCGGCAGTTCGACGAACACGATATCGCCCAGGGCGTCTTGTGCGTATTCGGTGATGCCGACGGTCAGGCTGCCGTCGGCCTCGCGGCGCACCCACTCGTGGGACTCGGTGTATTTCAGGTCGGTTGGAATGTTCATGTAAGGCTCCGGTAGAGGGTGAGGCGGGTAGTATAAACGGTTGTTCTATTGTTTAGAGCGTCCAACAAAACCCTCAGGGCAAGGCGCGTCGTCGAAGACAGTACGCCGGTACGGCGAGACGACGCAACGCCGCCATGAGGGGAATTGTTGGGCGCTCTCAGGCTGCGAGGACCTTGCCGTTACGCACGAACGGCAGCTTCACCACGCTGGCAGCCAGTTTCTTGTCGCGGATTTCCACGTGTACCGTGTCGCCGATGGCCACGTCCAGCGGCACGCGCGCCAGGGCGATCGCCTGCTGCATGCTCGGGCTGAAGGTGCCGCTGGTGATTTCACCCGCGTTGCCGGAGGCGGCGATGACCTTCTGGTGGGCGCGCAGGATGCCGCCTTTTTCACGCAGGATCAGGCCCACGAAGTTGGCCTGCTGGCCCTTGGCCTGCAACGCGCTCTTCCCGATGAAGTCGCGCTCCGAGACCAGGTCGATGGTCCAGCCCAGGCCGGCGTCCAGCGGATTGACATTGTCATCCATGTCCTGGCCGTACAGGTTCATGCCCGCTTCCAGGCGCAGGGTGTCGCGCGCGCCCAGGCCGGCCGGCTTGATGCCGGCGGCGGCGAAGGCATTCCACAGCGCTTCGACCTGGCTGCTTGATACGCCGATCTCGAAGCCGTCTTCGCCGGTGTAACCGGTGCGGGCCACCATCACTTCGCCGAACGGGGTGCCTGGTACGATCACGACGTTGAAGGGTTTCAGGGGTTCGGATGCGGCCTGGGTGGCCGGCAGCACCTGCCAGACCTTGGCGCGGGCGTTCGGGCCCTGCACGGCGATCAGGGCGATCGGATCCGCATTTTCTGCGCTTGCGTCGCGACGCTGGGTGATGGTGACGCCCGCGCCGGTGGCTTCGTTCTGTTGCGACATCCAGGCCACGTCCTTCTCGGCGGTCCCGGCGTTGACCACCAGGCGGAACCAGTCTTCGCTGAAGTAATAGACGATCAGGTCGTCGATCACGCCGCCTTCCCGATTGAGCATGCAGGAGTAGAGGGCCTTGCCCGGCACCTGCAGCTTGTCGACGTTGTTGGCCAGCAGGCCTCGTAGGTACGCGCGCACATTGGCGCCTTTCAGGTCCACGACGCACATGTGCGAAACGTCGAACATGCCGGCATCGGTACGGACGGCGTTGTGCTCTTCGATCTGGGAACCGTAGTTGACCGGCATGTCCCAGCCGCCGAAGTCGACCATCTTGGCTCCGAGGGAGCGGTGTGCGGAATTGAGCGGGGTCGCTTTGAGCGTCATGGTGTCCTCGGGCAGTGAATAGGGGTGCGTCGGCGCCTTTTGGCGCCTTGTATCCCCTCTGTCCTTGGTACCTGAGAGATAGCGGCATGGGCCGCCTGCCCCTTCGGTGGGCCCCGTGTGTGCGAGGCCGCTCTCCAGAGTGTGAGCCGGCCGCGCCTTGCGCTGCCGCTCCCTGACCAGTCCTTTTGCCTGAGAGTTTGTGGGTAGTGCCCCTTCGGCGGCAGGTAATTCTGCGCTCTCCCGGTCAAGACTGTGGAGGATATGCCAGCCTCCGCTTGGTGTCAACCAAAGGGGCGCTTCCGCAGGGGGGAGTGGCGCTTGCCAAAAAGAATTGCCGCGCACTATTGGTGCCCCCTTCGAGCGGGGCTGGGGGCGTGATTTGCTACACTTGTCTTACACACTTTGCAGTGGGAAAAACGATGAGCGAAGACAAAGCAAAGCAGCAGGCGGTCAATCAAAACAAGGAGGCCTGGTTCACATTGTCGGGCGACGTCAACAGCGACATGGTGCACCGTGTGTTCGAAGCGGTGTCGATGATGACCGACGATGGCATCGAGACTGCCCACGTGCTGGTGCAGTCGAACGGCGGCTATGTCAGCGACGGCCTGTGCCTGTATAACTTCCTGGCGAACTCGCCGATCAAGTTCGTCATGTACAACGGCGGGGCGGTGGCCTCGATTGCGGTCATCCTCTACCTGTCGGGCACCGAACGCTATTGCAGCGAGACGGCCCGCTTCATGGTGCACAAGTCGCACGCCACGGCCTCGCCCGGGTCACGGCCGGACGCCTTGAACATCATCGTCGAAGGCCTGCGCGCCGACGACGCGCGTACCGAATCGATCCTGCGCAAATGTATCGAGCTGACGCCCGAGCAGTGGGCCATCCACCAATATTCCGACCTGCACCTGAACTCTCGCGATGCCAAGGCCGCGGGACTGGTCAATGACGTCCGCGACTTCCGCCCGCCCAAGGGAGGCATGCTGCGCAATATCTGATAAAAGAAAAGCCCGCCGCAGCGTGCGACGGGCTTGACGACAGTGCAGTGAACGGCAGGCCGGGCCTGCCGCGCGATCAGCGCTTCTTGTCGTTCTTGTGGCTTTGACGTCCGGCTTCGGCGTGCTGCTCCGGGGTGCCGCCGCGGGTGCCGCCGCTGCCGCCCGAGCGCGAGCCCGAACCGGAACCCGACTGCTTGTTGCCGCCCTGGCGGCCTGCCTCGGCGTGCTGCTGCGAGCTGCCGCCTTGCTTCGATTTACCTTGAGCCATGATCGTTTCCTTTCAGAGTGGGAAAAATCGCCTGCTTGCCGAGCTGTGGGTCGATACCGCAGCGTTTCCGGTCGCGCCATCATGCGATTCGTACTGATGAACCGGTATCAGACCGCCGCCTGATTCAGTGTAGGACACGTACCGACGTCCTCAAGGCTTTATTTCTGGCCGCGTTGTCGTGGGATAGGGCAGTTCCGCCTGCATCAAGCCACATATGCATCTTTCCTATTGCCATGTGGAAATATTATGGCACAATGGGACGTATCGTTCCCTTCCACCTACGCAGGCCGTGAACACTGCCCAGACACCCGCCGTCCGCCAGGCCGCCAGCGCGCAGCAGGCGACGCTGGACGCGCTCGTCGCGATCGCGGCCGCGCGGGCCGCCGACGGGCTGGCGGACATGGTCCAGCGCATGACGGCCGCGCTGCTGGACATGACCAGTGCCGGAAACGATCCACAGGCGGCGGCACGCCGCATCCGGTCGGGCAAGCTCCTCAAGGACAATGCCTACGCCTTCGTACACCTGGCCTCGACCGGCATCGAGTTAGCCCTGCACAAGGAGGTGGCCCAGCTGGCTCCCGCGGCCAAGGGGGCCAGCCCTGCGCCCCTGACGCTGAGCCTGGTCCCGATGGAGGAGATGGACAGCCAACTGGCCTTTGCCGCCATCAGCCGGCCCTTCGACATCCAGCAGTCGGAACGCCTCGCCGGCCTGGGCGTACGCCTTGGCATGCTGCTGGGGCGCGAACTGGTGCGCGCCAATCACAATCCCTTTCGTCCCGACGTCTTCCTGCGCGCGCTGCAAGAGGCCTGGCGCGAGTTCGAGCCCGACGAGTCGGCGCACGCGCTGGTCATGCCGCTGCTACGTCCCGGCATCGTATTCGACCTCGGCCCCATCCTCGAGGCCCTGAACGACAGGCTCAAGCCTGCGCGCGTCCGCGAGGAGCGCTTTGCCAAGACCGACGACCGCGCTGCCGCCAGGGCCGCGCGGGCACGCCGCGACGCGGCCGTGTCCCGGCAGCTGCGCCAGCTGTTCGGCACGGCCGAGCAGCTCGCAAGCGCCGAGCTCGACATCCCCTTGATTCCGGACCTGCCGCACGGCAGCGGCGGCTGGCGCCCGAGCGCGGCGGCGGGCTTCGCCGGCGCCGTGCCTATACCCGGCGTCCATCTCGGCGCCCAGCCGGGGACAGTAGCTGCAGCGGGAACGGCAGCGCCGATTCCCGCGCCGCTGATCGAGGTGCTGGAAAAGCTGGCCGGCCCGCCCGCTTCCCGCCCCCGGGCAGGATTGGATGCCGGCCAGCACGAGCTGTTCTACCTGCCGCGCCTGAAGCAGAGCCTGCCCCGCGGCAGCCTGTCGCGCGGGGACGAGACCACGCTCGACCTGCTGTCGCGCATCTTCGAGACCGTGCTGCTCGACGATTCGATCCCGAAGGAGACCCGCGAGTTGATCGCCTTCCTGCAGGTGCCGGTGCTCAAAGCCGCGCTGAAGGACCGCAGCTTCTTCTTCGAAGAGGCGCACCCGGCGCGGCGCATGCTCGACCTGCTGTCGAGCGCCGGCTGGGAACGGCCTGCCGGCGCGGACGACCCGGTCTACCGGGCAATGCAGCGTGGCGTCGACAAGGTGCGCCATGGGGCGCAAACCGAAGCCTTCGCCGCGGCGGTGGCGGACCTGGAGGCCAGCCTCGCCGCGCGCGCCCAGCTGGAAGAGGCCGCGATCGCCGGCCCGATCGCGCAGGCGACCCGGCAGGAGAAACAGGCGGCCGCCGTCCGTTCGGCGAAGAGGGCGGTCTCCCTGCGCCTGGCCGGCGAGCAGGTGGTGGCGCTGGTCGGCACCTTCCTGGAGCAGCGCTGGACGCCGGTCCTGGCACTGGCCTATATCATCGAGGACAGCCGTCCGGGCGCGGTGGACAATGCCACCCGCACCATGGACGACCTGATCTGGAGCGTCAAGCCCAAGGCGACCCAGGAGCAGCGCAAGGCGCTGATCCAGCGCCTGCCGGGCCTGATCGCCGCCCTCAACAAGTGGCTCGATGCGATCAAGTGGCAGGACGCCGAGCGCTTGCAGTTCTTCGCCGCCCTTGCCGAGTGCCATGCGGCCATCGTGCGCGCCCCGATCGAGCTGTCCCCGGAGCGCCAGCTCGAGCTGGCAGTGGAGGCCGCCCAGCAGGACGCGCTGCGCCGCGTCGCCCAGGAGCAGGCCGGTGCCGCGGAAGAAGCGGCGCCTCGCGACCCGGCCAGCGCGGCCCTGGACAGCCTGGAGCGGGGCATGCGGGTCGAATTCAGCGGCGCGCTTGGTGCGCGCAAGGTCCGGCTAGCCTGGGTCAGCCCGCTGCGTACCTTGTTCATCTTTTCCGGCGCCAACCGCCAGGAAGCCTTCTCGCTGCCGGCCGAGCGCCTGGCCGAGGCGTTCCGCGCCGGCAGTATCCGCGTCCTCGCGGCCGAGGGCGTGGTCGGGCGCGTGCTGGGCGAGGCCGTCGGGCAGGGCGCCATGAACGATCCGGCGCGCGGGCCGATGGCCGCAGCGCGGGCCGGCTGACGCACCCCTCCGGCATCCAGCCGCACTTCCGGCCGCATTGCCTGGTTCGCAAGTCTTCTTCTTGGCCGAAAAGCAATCAACAGATGGTATGATTGGGCCTTTGACGACTCTCTAGCCCAAGCCGAAGCAACGTGCGCCTTTCCTCCATTAAATTGTCGGGATTTAAGTCTTTCGTCGATCCCACCAATTTCCAGGTGCCCGGCCAGCTCGTCGGCGTGGTCGGCCCGAACGGCTGCGGCAAGTCGAACATCATCGATGCCGTGCGCTGGGTGCTGGGCGAATCCAAGGCGTCCGAGCTGCGCGGCGAGTCGATGCAGGACGTGATCTTCAACGGGTCCACCTACCGCAAGCCGGCCGGGCGCGCCTCGGTCGAACTGGTATTCGACAACAGCGCGGGCAAGGCGGCGGGGCAGTGGGGCCAGTATGCCGAGATCGCTGTCAAGCGCACCCTCACGCGCGACGGCACCTCCACCTACTATATCAACGGCCAGCCGGTGCGCCGGCGCGACATCCAGGACATCTTCCTCGGCACCGGCCTGGGTCCGCGCGCCTACGCCATCATCGGGCAGGGCATGATCGCCCGCATCATCGAGTCGCGTCCGGAAGAGCTGCGTGTCTTCCTCGAGGAAGCCGCCGGCGTCTCCAAGTACAAGGAACGCCGGCGCGAGACCGAGAACCGGCTGTCGGACACGCGCGAGAATCTGCTGCGGGTCGAGGACATCCTGCGCGAACTGAACGCCAACCTGGAAAAGCTCGAGGCGCAGGCGGCGGTGGCGAACCGCTTCCACCAGCTGCAGGCCGACCAGGAGGAAAAGCAGAAGCTGCTCTGGCTGCTGCGCAAGAACGAAGCCAAGGCCGAGCAGCTGCGCTTCTTCCGCGAGGTGGAAGAGGCCCAGACCGCGCTGGAGGCACAGACCGCCAAGCTGCGCAACGTCGAGCTCGAGCTGGAAAACATGCGCCAGGCGCACTTTTCCATCGGCGACCGCCTGCACACGGCGCAGGGCGCCCTGTACCAGACCAATTCCGAGATCGGCAGCCTGGAAGCCCAGATCAAGTTCGTGGTCGAGTCGCGCACCCGCCTGCAGAACCAGCTCGGCACCCTCGGCGCCCAACGTGACCAGTGGTTGGCGCAGCGCCAGGAATACGAGGAGCAGCTGGCGGAGGCCGAGATCATGCTGGAAGAACTCGGCGCGCGCGCCGAAGGCGCCCAGATCGCGGTGGAGGCGCACGGCGAGCGGGTGCCGGAACTCGAAGCCGCCTGGCGCCAGGCCCAGGAACGCGCGAACGAATCGCGCGCCCGCATCATGCAGGTCCAGCAGCGCATCGAGCTGGCCAGCGCCCACCAGCGCAACGCGGCCAATATCCTCGGCAGCCTGGCCGCGCGGCGCGAACGCCTGCAGCAGGAGCGCAACGGCCTGAACCTGCCGGACAGCGCTACCCTCGACAACCTGCGCCTGCAGCTCGAGGAAAAGCAGCTGGCGCTGGAAGAGCAGACCATGCTGCTCGACGAGGCCACGTCGCGCCAGGAAGCGGTCGAGCAGGAGCGCAAGGAGGCGCACGCCCGGGTCCAGCAGGAGTCCGGCGCAAGCGCCCAGCTGGAAGCCCGCCTGGCGGCCCTGCGCCAGGTGCAGGACCGGGTCCAGACCCAGGGCAAGGTCCAGCCCTGGCTGGAGAAGCACGAGCTGTCCGGTCTGCCGCGCCTGTGGCAGAAGCTCGACATCGAGGAAGGCTGGGAGACCGCGCTGGAAGCCGTGCTGCGCGAGCGCTCGGCCTCACTGGAGCTGTCGAACCTGGACTGGGCCAAGGCCTTCTTCGTCGACGCGCCGCCGGCCCGCCTGGCTCTGTATTCGCCGGCGCCGGGGGCGCCCGCTCCAAGTGACGTCCCCGGCCTGAGACCCTTCGCCAGCCTGCTGCGCCTGAACGACCCCGGCGTGCGCGGGGTGCTGAACGACTGGCTGCATCACGTCTACGTGGCCCAGGATGCCGCCGCGGCGTTTGCCGATCGCGGCCGCCTGCCGCAGGGCGGCTGCTTCGTGACCCGCCAGGGCCACCTGGTCACGCCGTCGAGCGTGCGCTTCCATGCGCCGGATGCAGAGCAGGACGGCATGCTGGCGCGCCAGCACGAGATCGACAACATCGGCAAACAGCTGCGCGCCCAGGCCCTGCTTCTGGACGAGGCGAAGAGCCGCGCCACCCGCGCCGATGCGGCGGTCAGCGAGCTGGCGCGCCGGCTGCAGGATGCGCGCCAGCGGGTCGGCAGCCTGACGCGCGAAGTGCATGCGCTGCAGATCGAGGTGCTGAAACAGAGCGAGATCGAAGCCCGTTTCAACCAGCGCAGCGGCCAGATCGCCGCCGACCTGCTTGAAATCGCGGCCCAGGAAGCCGAGCAGCGCCAGGCCGCTGCGGAAGCCGAGCAGGAATTCGAGCAGCTCGACATGGAGCTGGCCGAGCTGCAGGGCAGCCACGAGGACGGCCAGACCGCCTTCATCGAGAAAGAGCAGGCGCTGGCGGACGCGCGCCAGAAACTGCGCGACCTGGAACGTCGTGCGCAGGAGGCGCAGTTCGCCGAGCGTTCGCAGCGCAGCAAGATCGAGGAGCTGCGCCGCAATATCGCTACCGCCTCCAGCCAGGCCGAGCAGGTCTCGGCCAGCCTGGGCGCCGGCCGTCTGGAACTGGAAGCGCTGGAAGCGGGCACCGCCCACGAGGGCCTGCAGGAGCTGCTCGAGCGCCGCTCTACCCAGGAGCGCGCGCTGGCCGATGCGCGCCATGAGCTCGACCAGATTACCCAGCAGCTGCGCCAGCTCGAGGAAATGCGCATGGGGAACGAGCGCAGCCTGCAGCCGCAGCGCGACCGCATCACCGAGCTGCAACTGAAAGAGCAGGCCGCGCGCCTGAACCAGGAACAGTTCGCCGAAGCCCTGGCCACCACCGGGGCGATCGAATCCGAACTGCTTGAGAAGCTCACGCCCGACATGAAGCCGCAATACCTGCAGGGCGAAGTCACGCGCCTGACCAATGCGATCGGCGCCCTCGGGGCGGTGAATCTGGCGGCGGTGGACGAACTCGCGCAGGCAACCGAGCGCAAGCGCTATCTCGACTCGCAGAACAATGACCTGCAGGAAGCGATCAATACGCTGGAAGACGCGATCCACCGCATCGACCGCGAGACCCGCGACCTGCTGCAGGACACCTTCGATCGCGTGAACACCCACTTCTCGGAACTGTTCCCGATCCTGTTCGGCGGTGGCCAGGCCAAGCTGGTGATGACCGGCGACGAGATCCTGGACTCCGGCGTGCAGGTAATGGCCCAGCCGCCGGGCAAGAAGAACGCGACCATCCACCTGCTGTCGGGCGGGGAAAAGGCGCTCACCGCGACCGCGCTGGTGTTCTCGATGTTCCGCCTGAACCCGGCGCCGTTCTGCCTGTTGGATGAGGTCGACGCGCCGCTGGACGACGCCAATACCGAGCGCTTCTGCCGCATGGTCAAGCGCATGTCGGACCATACCCAATTCCTCTTCATCTCGCACAACAAGATCGCGATGGAGATGGCCAACCAACTGATCGGTGTGACGATGCAGGAGCAGGGCGTATCGCGCATCGTGGCGGTGGACATGGAGTCCGCCGCGAATTTCGCTACTGAGGCACAAGCAGCATGACTGATTTACAAATGACCCTGATCGCAGCGGGCGGCGTGTTTGTCGCCGGCGTCATCTCTTATAACAAGTGGCAGGAGTACAAGGCCCGCAAGAGCGTCGAGCGCGCGTTCGCATCGGATCATGACGATGTCCTGATGCGCAGCGGCGAAACCCCGCTCGAGGGCAGCCCGGTCGAGCGCCAGGAGCCGGTGCTCGACCTCGGTGCCGAGTCTTCCCTCGCACCGCTTGCGCCGCTGGATGTCGAACCCGGCGAAACGAAGCTGGACGGCGCCGCGCACGTGGCCGCGCCTGCGGCGGCGCCCGTGGAGCCCAACGCGGCAAGTGTCCCGCGCACCCCGACCACGATCGCCTCGCTGACTCCGGCCGCGCTGCCGCCGGACGTCCCGCCCGCCGAACTGGCCGAGAGCCTGGTCGACCCGCTGATCGACTGCATCGTCCCGCTGAACTTCGAAGGCGCCCTGCGCGGCGACAAGATCCTGCCGTCGCTGTCGAAGCTGAGGCGCGTCGGCAACAAGCCGATCCACTACGTCGGTTTCGCCGTCAGCGGCGACTGGGAGCCGATCGTCCACGGCGGCGTCTATACCAAGCTGCAGGCGGGCGTGCAGATGGCCACCCGCACCACGGCCCTGAACGAGATCGAATACTCGGAACTCGTTACCCGTCTGCGCGCCGTGGCCGATGAAATCGGCGCCGAGCCGGAAGTGCCGGACATGATCGAGGTGATGAGCGAGGCGCGCACGCTGCACCGCTTCGTGGCCGGCCACGACGCCCAGCTGGGCGTGAACCTGGCGGCCAACGGCGCCCCCTGGGCGATCTCCACCCTGATCCAGGCCCTGGAAAACCAGGGTTTCGACGTGCGTCCGGACGGCAAGTTCTCGATGTCCGATGGGGCGGGCGGCGTGCTGTTCACGCTGTCGACCAACGTCACCCTGGGCGCCGACACCACCTCGCGCCTGACCCTGCTGCTGGACGTGCCCTGCGTGGCGCCAGGCCGCGACGGCTTCGGCGCCATGGTCAAGTGCGCCAAGGAGCTCACCATGCGCCTGGACGCCACCATTGTCGACGACTTCGAGCAGCCGCTCTCGGATGCGGCCCTGGAAGAGATCAAGGGCCAGGTTGCCGAGTTTTACCAGGAGATGGAAGCTTCCGACATCCCGGCCGGCTCCACCCGCGCGCTGCGCCTGTTCGTCTGAGGTCCGGCGTGACTGTCCCACAGGAGGTCCAGGACCGCATGGCGTGGCTGGTCGAAGAACTCAACCGCCACATCTACAACTATCACGTGCTCGACGCGCCGACCATCCCGGACGCCGAGTACGACCGCCTGTTCAAGGAACTGCAGGAGCTGGAAAGCGCCTGGCCGCAGGCGGTCAAGAACGATTCGCCGACTTCGCGCGTCGGGGCCGCGCCCATCCCCGAATTCAGCCAGGTCACGCACTCGGTGCCGATGCTCTCGCTGAACAACGGCTTCACGGATGAGGACGTCGAGAACTTCGACCGCCGCGTGCGCGAAGGCCTGGAAGCGAGACAGGTGGCCTACTCGGCCGAACTGAAGTTCGACGGCCTGGCGATCAGCCTGCGCTACGAGAACGGCGTGTTCGTGCAGGCCGCCACGCGCGGCGACGGCTACACCGGCGAAGACGTGACGGCCAATATCCGCACCGTCAGGGTGATCCCGCTGCGCCTGCACGGCGACGAGGTGCCGGCCGTGCTCGAAGTACGCGGCGAAGTGCTGATGTTCAAGGACGACTTCGCGCGCCTGAATCAGCGCCAGCGCGACGCCGGCTCGAGGGAATTCGCCAACCCACGCAACGCAGCCGCCGGCAGCCTGCGCCAGCTGGACGCGCGCATCACGGCCCAGAGGAAGCTGCGCTTCTTTGCCTACGGCATCGGGCGCCTGGAAGGCGCCGAGCTGCCCGAATCGCATTCGGCGGTGCTTGACTGGTTCGACCGCCTCGGCCTGCCGGTGTCCAAAGAGCGCGCGGTGGTCAGCGGCTGCGAAGGCCTGCTCGACTACTACCGCAGCATCGGCGAGCGCCGTGCCAGCCTGCCGTACGAGATCGACGGGGTGGTGTACAAGGTCGACCGCGTGGCCGACCAGGCCCAGCTCGGTTTCGTGTCGCGCGCGCCGCGCTTTGCGCTGGCCCATAAATTCCCGGCCGAGGAAGCATTGACCGTCGTCTCGGCGATCGACGTGCAGGTGGGCCGCACCGGCGCCATCACGCCGGTGGCGCGCCTTGTTCCCGTGTCGGTGGGCGGCGTCACCGTCACCAATGCCACCCTGCACAACGAGGACGAGGTGCTGCGCAAGGACGTGCGCGTGGGCGACAGCGTGATCGTGCGCCGCGCCGGCGACGTGATTCCCGAAGTGTTGTCCGTGGTGCTGGAACGCCGCCCGAGCCCGGCGCCAGCGCCGTACAGGCTGCCGGAAACCTGTCCGGTGTGCGGCTCGCACGTGGTGCGCGAGGAGGGCGAGGCAGTGGCGCGCTGCACCGGCGGACTGACCTGCGCCGCCCAGCGCAAGGAATCGATCCGCCATTTTGCGGGCCGCCGCATGATGGACATCGAAGGCCTGGGCGACCGCTATATCGACAGCCTGGTTGAGTCCAACCTGATCCACGGCGTGGCCGACCTGTACAAGCTCACGCTCGACGACCTGCTCAAGATGAAACGGCTGGCCGACGAGCGCGACGGCACCACGCCCGAGACTGTGAAGCAAGGCAAGGTCGCCACCAAGTGGGCAGATAACCTGCTCGCTGCGATCGCTGCCAGCAAGAATCCACCATTGGAACGCCTGCTGTTCGCGCTCGGCATCCGCCACGTGGGCGAATCGACCGCCAAGACCCTGGCCGACTGGCTCGGACGCTTCGACCTGGTGCGCCAGGCCCCGGCCGCGCTGCTGCGCGTGCTGCCCGACATCGGCGGCACGGTGGCCGAAGCCATCGCCGAATTCTTCGCAGAAGAGAAGAACCAGCGCGAGATCGACGCGTTGCTGGCCGCCGGCGTGACGCCGCAGGGCGAGCATCCGCCCCGCGCCCAGCTGCGCGAAAAGCTGGAAGAAGTGAACCTGCTGGCGGCGCTCGGCATCCCCAAGCTGACCGAGCCGCGGGCGCGCCAGCTCTTGGGCGCCGGCCAGACGCTCGACTCGCTGGCGCACCTGAACGTGTTCGGTGTGTTTGGCCTGCCGGCTGGTGTCGCGGCCGCGCTGGAAGAATGGATGGTGGAGCCTGGCCACCGCGAGCAGCTCGCCGCGCTGGCGAGGCTCCGTGCGGAACTGCTGGCCCAGCTGCCCGTCGAGGCGGCCGCCGAAGGCCACCTCGTCGGCAAGACCTTCGTGCTGACCGGAACCCTGCCGACCATGAGCCGCGACGCCGCGGGCGCGCTGATCGAGCAGGCCGGCGGCAAGGTCTCCGGCTCGGTATCGAAGAAAACCTCCTACGTGGTCGCAGGTGCGGAGGCGGGCAGCAAGCTCGCCAAGGCGGAAGAACTCGGCGTTCCCATCCTTGACGAAGCAGGCCTGCTGGCGCTGCTCAATTCCTGATCGAGTGAAAGAGAAAAACATGAGCCTGATTCGCAAAGCAGTCTTTCCTGTCGCCGGCCTCGGCAGCCGCTTCCTTCCCGCCACCAAGGCGCAGCCGAAGGAGATGCTGCCGATCGTGGACAAGCCGCTGATCCAGTATGCCGTGGAAGAAGCCGTGGCCGCGGGCATCACCGAACTGGTCTTCATCACCGGCCGCAACAAGCGCGCCATCGAGGACCATTTCGACAAGGCCTACGAGCTCGAATCGGTGCTGGAAGCGGCGGGCAAGGAGGCCCTCCTCGAGACGGTGCGCGGCGTCATCCCGAAGAACGTCAACTGCATCTATATCCGCCAGTCGGCGCCGCTGGGCCTGGGACATGCGGTCCTGTGCGCCCGCCCGGTGGTGGGCAACGAGCCCTTCGCCGTGCTGCTGGCGGACGACTTCATGGATACCGATGCCGGCAAGAAGCCTGTGCTGGCCCAGATGACCGACCTGTACGCCTACGAGCGCTCCAGCATCCTGGCGGTGCAGGACGTCCCGCGCGAGAACACGCGCCAGTACGGCATCGTCAGCGCATCGAGCTACCGACCGAACCTGGAACTGGTCTCGGGCATCGTCGAGAAGCCTGCGCCGGACGTGGCGCCGTCCACGCTGGCGGTGGTCGGCCGCTACGTGCTGTCGGGCTCGATCTTCGAGTACCTCGAGAACCTCGGCACCGGCGCCGGTGGCGAAATCCAGCTCACCGACGGCATCGCCGCGCTGATGCAGGCCGAGCGCGTGCTGGCCTATCGCTACGACGGCCAGCGCTACGATTGCGGTTCCAAGCTCGGCTACCTGGAAGCGACCGCCGCGATCGGCCTGAAGCATCCGGAGACCGCCGCCGGCTTCCGCGCCCATCTCGCATCGCTGTGCGAGCGGGGCCTGCTGCCGTGAGCGTCCGCCCCATCCTGCGCATGGGTGACCCGCGCCTGCTGCGCGTGGCCGAACCCCTGGGTGACCTCGAGTTCGACACGCCCGAGCTGCACGCACTGGTCCGTGACATGTTCGAGACCATGCATGCCGCCAACGGCGCCGGCCTGGCGGCGCCGCAGATCGGCGTCAACCTGCAGCTGGTGATCTTCGGCTTCGGGAAAAACCAGCGCTACCCGGATGCGCCGCCGGTGCCGGAGACGGTGCTGATCAATCCGGTGCTGACGCCCCTGTCGGAAGAGATGGAGGAGGGCTTCGAGGGTTGCCTGTCGGTACCTGGCCTGCGCGGCAGCGTGCCGCGTTACACCAAGTTGCACTACGAAGGTGTCGACCAGTATGGCAAACGGATCGTGCGCGACGCCGAAGGCTTCCATGCGCGCGTGGTGCAGCACGAGGTGGACCACCTGCACGGCATCCTGTACCCCATGCGCATCCGCGATTTTTCCCGCTTCGGCTTCACCGAAGTGATGTTCCCCGATCTCGATCCAAAGGCCGACGACTGATGCGTTCCCTCGTTTTTCCGCTGCTGGTGCTGGTGGCTCCTTTGGTGCAAGCCGAGGATCTTTTCACGAAGATCGATGCGACGCCGATGAGCGAAGTCTGGCTCGACACCGGCTTCGCCACCGCCCACTTCGACAGCGACAAGGACCTGAACGGCGCCAACAAGGGACTGGGGGCGGAGTACCGCTTCAACGGCGCCACGTCCGCCACCGTCGGACGCTTCTACAACAGCGACCGGCAGTGGTCGAACTATGCGGGGGTGATCTGGCAGCCCTACGCGCTGGGACCGGTGCGCGTGGGGCTGGCGATCGCGGCCTTCGACGGTTATCCGAAGATGCGCGACGGCGGGTGGTTCCCGGCGGCGATTCCGACGCTGACCTATGAGTACCAGCGTGTCGGCTTGAATGTCGGGATCATTCCGTCGTACAAGGACCGCCTGTACGGCGGGGTGTCGTTCCAGCTCAAGTTCAAGCTGTTGTAGGGTGGGCAGGTCTCCTGCCCACGCGGCGATCGCAACGGGCTGCGTCGCCGCGCCGGATGATCTCGCTGCAAACGATCACCGCGTGGGCGGGGTAATTACGACTCTTTCGGATACGGCGACTTCCCCCCATCCGCAATGAACGCATCGATCCGCTGTTGCAGCACCGGCAGCGGCACCGATCCCAGCTGCAGCACGGTGTCGTGGAAGTTGCGGATGTCGAACTTCGGCCCCAACGCCTTCTCCGCCCGCGCGCGCGCCTCCTGGATCGCCATCTGCCCCAGGTAGTAGGACAGCGCCTGCCCCGGCCACGAGATGTAGCGGTCCACTTCGGTCTCGACCTCATGCCTGGCCAGCGCCGTGTTCTCCATCAGGTAGGCCTGGGCCTGCTCGCGCGTCCAGCCCTTGGCGTGGATGCCGGTGTCGACCACCAGGCGCGATGCGCGCCAGGCCTGGTAGCTCAGCATGCCGAAGTGTTCATAGGGCGTCTCGTAGATGCCCATCTCCACGCCCAGGCGTTCCGAGTACAGGGCCCAGCCTTCGCCGAAGGCCGAGATGTAGGCGCGGCGGAAGTTCGGCACGCCTTGCTGCTCCAGCGCGACCGGCATCTGGAAGGCATGTCCCGGCGCCGACTCGTGCAGCGTCAGCGCCGGCAGGCTGTACAGCGCACGTGCCGGCAGATTGTAGGTGTTGACCCAGTACGAACCGGGACCGCCGCGGCCGGCGGTGTAGAAGGGCGCCTGGTCGTCCGGCACCGGCAGGATTGCGAAGCGGCGGCGCGGCAGGTAGCCGAAGTACTGGTCGGCCTTGGCATCGAATTTCTTGGCGGTCCACGCCGCATGCATCAGCAGCTCCTTCGGCGTCTTGGCATAGAACTGCGGATCGGTGCGCAGGAAGGCCAGGAAGGCCGGCAGGTCCCCCTTGAAGTCCGCCTTCTTCATGGTCTCATGCATCTCGGCGCGGATCTTCGCCATTTCCGCCAGACCGATCGCGTGGATCTGCTCGGCCGTTAAATTGGTCGTGGTGTACTCGACGATCTTCGACTGGTAATAGGCCTTCCCGCCAGGCATGCTCTCGGCGGCGAGCGTGGTGCGGGCCTTCGGCACGTATTCGTTGCGGAAGAAGTCCAGTACCTTCGCGTAGGCCGGCTGCACGCCGTCGCGGATGATCGTCGCGGCCTGGGTCCGCAGTGCTTCCTGCTCGGCGCTTGGCACCGAGCCCGGGAAGTTCTTGAAGGGCGTGAAGAACACCGTTTCCTGCGGCGTCTTCGCGTCGGCGATCGAGACGAGCGCCACGTCGCGGCCCCTGAGCGTCACCTGCGGCGGCGTGAAGCCGCGCGCCATGCCAGCGCGCATGTTGGCGGTCTCCTGCGCGAAATACCCGGGGAGGGCGGCCAGCTGCTTCAGGTAGTTGCGGTAATCCTCGAGGGTCTTGAACGGGCGGCGCGGCGTGAAGGTGACGTCGGTCCAGAAAGCGCTGTCGGCATTGACCGGCTGCTCATATTCGCGGAAGCGCTGGGCGTCGAGCAGGGCGGCGATCTGGGCGCGGTAGACCGCGAAGTCGACGCGCTGGCCATGGGACAATTCGCCCGGCCTGATGCCGTCGAGTTCCTTCAGGACGCCTTCCCAGTACACGCGCCGCGCTTCCTGCGCCGGCGCATCGACGCGGGCCAACTCGGCGCTGACGCCGTGGTCGTCGTCAGCCCTGGCCAGGCGTTCCGAGACGCGCCACTTCCACTCTTTGGTGTAGATTGTCTTAAAACGCGCGTCAGCGCTCGAGGCAGTCGCAGAAACGGCACCGGCAGGGGCAGCCGCCAGACTCAGCAGTACACAGGCCGTCGTCAGGACGGCGCCCAGATTTTTTTCCATGGATATCCCAAAAGAAGAGCATGTTGCTCGGCGATATGCATCTTAGCGGGTCAGCGACAGATTGGCACGATTGGAAATGTTTCAGAAAGATACTTGGTTAACTTATCAATTTGCCGAATTGACACGCTATAATGCCCGCTGCACCGGGAGCCAGCCACGGCGTCCCCTGTCGCGGACGCGCGCCGGTCCCGCAGACCCAGACTTCCACCAGCGGCAATCATTGTTGAACGACGAAGACATGACGAATAGCACGGGCGCACCCGAACCGGCCGCTGGAAACGGCGCGCTGGTACAGCCGTGGCGGACGATCGCAACGCAGCTCTGCCCGCTCATCGGAGAAAGCGGTTTTTGTGCCTTGTTCGGCCGGGCCGTCCACGTGATCGGTCCCGATCACGCCTGGCTTGCTCCCCAGCAGTCCTGCCGTTCCCCGGCGCAGCTGTTCAGTATGCTGGAAGAACGGATGGCCCTGGCCGAACCGGAGCGCGCCGCGGCGGCTAGCGACGCCTTGTTGCGGACTTTCACCCAATTACTTGCCGCACTCATCGGGGAGAGGCTGACGCAGCAGTTGCTCGCATCGGCCACCATCGCCGGCCATACGCCGGCAGGCCAGCAGAAGAATGCACAGGAGCAGAAATAAATGAGCGACAAAGTAACCCTGGGAAAATTGGCTACCGGTGTGCCGGGGCTCGATGTTCTCCTGGGCGGTGGGTTGAACGAGTTTTCGTTCAACCTGATCACCGGAGCTCCCGGATGTGGCAAGACCACGATGGCCCACCAGATGATGTTTTCGCTGGCCAGCCAGGAGCGTCGCGCGCTGTTCTTTACGGTGCTGGGCGAGCCGCCGCTGAAGATGTTGCGCTACCAGCAGCAGTATTCTTTCTTCGATATGGAGAAGGTGGGGACCTGCATCCGCTACGTCAACCTGGCCTCGGACCTGCGCGCCGGCGACTTCAACGGCGTGCTCGAACGCATTACGCGGGAGGTCGAGGATTTTGCGCCGAGCCTGGTGTTCGTGGATTCCTTCCGCTCGGTCATCCAGACGGCCCGCAACGGCAACGAGGGCATGAGCGACCTGCAGCATTTCGTCCAGGAACTCGGTACCCGCATGACGAGCTGGATGGCAACCACCTTTCTCATCGGCGAGTACCAGCATGCCGATATCGAAGCCAATCCGATCATGACGGTCGCCGACGGCATGATCATGCTCAGCCAGTTCCATGAGCGCCATGCGGTGGTGCGCAAGATCCGTATCGTCAAGATGCGCGGGCAGGCGCACATGGCCGGTTCGCACACCTTCCGGATGACCGGCGACGGCCTGCGCATCTATCCGCGCTTGTTGCCGCCGCTGTCGGAAGACCGGCTGCAGGGAACCCCACTCGATCGGGATCCGGCCCGCATCCCGACCGGCACGCCGGGACTCGACGACCTGCTCTACGGCGGCCTCCCCCAGGGCCATTCGCTGCTCGCCATCGGACCGACCGGGTGCGGGAAGACCATCATGGGCACGCGCTTCCTGCAGGCCGGGGCCCGCGAGGGCGAACACGGCATCCTGATGTGCTTCGAGAAAGGCACGGCGCGCCTGCGCAACGCCGAGCTCGCGGAGATGGTCCGGGCAGGCCACGTCAGCGTGGTCGAGAGCCGCATGATCGACCTGACCCTGGAAGAGCTGGAAGACGAGCTCCTGATGGCCATCGACCGCACCGGCGCGCGCCGCGTCGTCATCGACTCGCTGTCCGAAGTCACCCTGTACCTGGCGCCGGAATGCACGCGCGACCTGCGCGAAGGCGTGTTCCGGATGCTGACCAGCCTCGCGAGGCGCGGGGTGTCGGTGCTGGTCACGGTAGGCCTGGACGAGCAGGTGACCAACATGAACTACACCCGTCCCGACATGGCCTACATCACCGACGCCATCGTCGGGATGCGCTATGCCGAAGTGGACGGCCAGGTGCGCAAGTACATCGCGGTGGTCAAGGTGCGCGGCAGCGGCCATAGCAGCGATGTCCGTGAATACCGGATCACGGACGAGGGGATCGAGATCGACCCGATCGCGGCGCCGGTCAACGGGGTGCTGTTCGGCGGCACCGACCGCGTGAACTACGGCGAATAAGGTATGACATGGGAACGTATGATGAATCGACTGCCGGCTCTGAGCAACGTTCCCTGATGGGTGACGAGAACAGTCACGGGGGCAGCCCTGGCAGCGTTCTGCGCGAGCAGGAACTGCATCACCGTATCGCCGTGCTCGAAGCCGAGCTGTCACATGCGCGCATCCTGGCGCGCGACCGCGAGCGCCTCGAAGAGCAGGTCAACCAGCTGCGCGAAGCCAACGAACACCTGGTCATGGCCACGGTCAGCGCGCAGTCGCTGCGCGACCTGGCCGAGGCCACCAACCGCCGCCAGACCGAATTCCTCGCCATGCTGGCGCATGAGCTGCGCAACCCGCTGGCGCCGCTGAGCATGTCGGCCAGCCTGCTGCAAAGCTTGGGCAGCGGGTCGGCTCATGGCGGCCGGCTCGCCCATGTAGCGGGCGTCGTGCGGCGCCAGGTCGACCAGATGGCGCACCTGCTCGACGACCTGCTCGATGCCGCCCGCATCAGCAGCGGCAAGATCACGCTCCACGTCCGACCGCTGGCGCTGGCCGGGGCGCTCGACCAGGCCGTCGAAACGGTCGCCGGCCGCATCCGCGAACGCGGCCAGTCGCTGACGGTCGAGCTGCCGGAGGAGCAGATGATCATCGAAGGCGACCCGGTGCGCCTGACCCAGGTCTTCGCCAACCTGCTCGGCAATGCCTCCAAGTACACCGGCCACGGGGGGCGCATCGTGCTGCGCGCCTGGCGCGCGGGCGAGGAAGTCGTGGTCCAGGTGAGCGACAACGGCGCCGGCATCGCGCCCGAGATGCTGCCCCAGGTCTTCGACCTGTTCATGCAGGGCCCGCGTTCGCTGGCCCGTTCGGAAGGGGGGCTCGGTATCGGCCTGAACGTGGTGCGCAACCTGGTCGGCATGCACGGCGGCAGCGTGATGGCCGACAGCGCCGGGGAAGGACAGGGCAGCACCTTCACGGTGCGCCTGCCGCTGTCGGGCGCGAAGGCGCAGGTCGCCGAGATCCCCGTTGGCCCAAGCGCGGCCGAAGGCGCCTTCCGTATCCTGCTGGTCGAAGACAACGTCGATGCCTGCGATACCCTGCGGACGCTGCTGGAGCTGGCCGGGCACGAGGTCGCCATCGCCTACGATGGCCAGGCGGGCCTGGAGAAGGCGCAGGCGCGCGACTATGACGTCGTGATCTGCGACATCGGGCTGCCTGGCATCGATGGGCTGGAAATCATCGAGCGCCTGCGGCATGTGCGGGGGACGGACGCGGATGCCAAGCGCCCGTTCGCGATCGCGCTGTCGGGCTACGGCCAGGGCGAAGACCGCGAGCGCGCGCTCGACGCCGGCTTCGACCGCTACCTGGTCAAGCCGGCCGCGCCGGACACCCTGCTGGAACTGGTAGGCGAGGCGCGCGAGACCTTGCAGGGCGGCTGATCCACCCCTGGCTCAGGACCGCAAGATGCGTTCGAGGCGACCCACTGCTTCCTCGATGCGTTCCAGGCGCGTGGCGTACGAGAAGCGCACGTGCCTTGCGGGCGCGGCAAAACCGAAATCATCCCCCGGCACGATCGCCACATGCGCGTCGCGCAGCACCGACCACGCAAAGGCGGTGCTGTCGCCGGCGTGCCGGTGCGGAAGGGCGCTGATGTCCGCGTACACGTAAAAGGCGCCGTCCGGCATCACCGGCACCTGGAAACCGAGTTCGCGCAGCCCGGGAACGAGATAATCGCGGCGGCGCTGGAATTCGCCCCGGCGTTCTTCGTAGATGCCGAGCGCTTCGGGCGTGAAGCAGGCCAGGGCTGCCTGCTGGGCCACGGTCGGGGCGCAGATGAACAGGTTCTGCGCCAGTTTCTCGAACGTGGACACCAGCGCATCGGGCACCACCAGCCAGCCCAGGCGCCAGCCGGTCATGCTGAAGTATTTCGAGAAGCTGTTGACGGTGATGACGTCCGGGTCGAGCGCCAGGCTGCTTACCGGCTTGTGGTCGTACGACAATCCCTGGTAGATCTCGTCGATGATGGCGAAGCCGCCGCGGGCGCGGACGGCGGCAAGCATCTCGCGCAACTGCTCGGGCGTCATCGAGGTGCCGGTCGGGTTCGAGGGCGAAGCGACCAGCACGCCGCGCGAGCGTTCGCCCCAGTGTTCGTTGACGTGGGCAGCACTGAGCTGGTAACGGTCTTCGCTGGACGCGGGCACCAGTACCGGCTTGCCGCCGAAGGCAGAGACGAAGTGGCGGTTGCAGGGGTAGCAGGGGTCCGGCATCAGGACCTCGTCGCCGTCGGCCACCAGTGCGGCGCAGGCCAGCAGCAGGCCGGCGGAAGCACCTGCGGTCACCACGATGCGGCGCGGGTCGATGTCGAGGCCGTGGACCGCCGCGTAGTGGCCGGCGATCGCTTCACGCAGCTCGCGCAGGCCGAGCGAATCGGTGTACTGGGTCACGCCGCCCTTGATGGCTTCCATGGCCGCATGGGCGACGATGTCGGGGGCGGTGAAATCGGGTTCGCCGACGCTCATGCTGATGACGTCGACGCCGCTGCGCTTCATTTCGCCGGCGGCTTTCACCATTTCCATGACGCGGAATGGTTCGATGGCGTGGACGCGCTGGGCGACCTGGAGCGCGCGCAGGGTGTGGGAATCGGGTAAGTTTAGAGCTGACATGCTGGAATCCGTGAAGGCTGATTCGCAATGATACCGTAGGGTGGGCGGGTTTCCCGCCCACGCGCTCAAATCAGGCTGGAGCAGCCTGTGCGCTTGTTCAACCGGTACCTATCGCCGCGTGGGCAGGAGACCTGCCCACCCTACGGGTTCGCGCGTGCCCGGATTACTGGTGCGCGTGGTGCGTGGCCGTCAGCTTGCGCATCAGCGGCAAGGCCGCCAGCGCAATCAGGGTGCACGCAATCGCCGCGATCCCCAGCTTGTTGAACAGGCTCGTGTACACGGGCAGCGTCTGCAGCGGATCGCTCATGCCCTCCGGCACGGCGGCCAGGTTGGCCACCACGCCGCCCAGGTATTGCGAAATGCCGACGCCGACATAGTAGGCGCCCATCATGAAGCCGCCCATGCGCGCCGGCACGTAGCGGGCGATCATGGCCAGGCCCAGGCCGCTCACCAGGAGTTCGCCCAGCGAGTACAGGCCGTAGCCGGCGATCATGATCCACGACGAGGTCAGCCCGTTCACGGCGAAGGCGCCCGCCACGCCGTAGGTGAAGAAGCCGGCCGCCACCACCGCGAAGCCGAGGGCGAACTTGGCGGCGATCGACAGGTCTTTGCCGCTGCTGCCGGCGCGGGTGTAGATCCAGGCCAGCACCGGGCTCAGCACCATGATCCAGATGGCGTTGAGCGCCTGGAACTGCGCCGGCGACCAGGTCCACAGATGGGCGCCGAGCATGGTGAACTCCAGGTCGACGTTACGCAGCGCGAACAGCGACAGCGAGGTCGACATCTGCTGGTAGAAGATGAAGAAGAACACGGTCTGCAGCGTCAGCACCAGGGCCGCGATCAGGCCGGCGCGTTCGCTCGGCTGGCTGGTGCGGATCAGGTGGAAGAAGATGCCGAGCACGACGAAGCCCGCCACGTAGACGAAGGCGCGCGCCAGCTCGCGGTATTCGAGGATGACGGCCGAGGCGGCGACGGCGACCACGCCGCCGGCCAGCACGGCCAGCAGCTTCGTTTTCTGCAGCGGCCGGGCGTCCGGCGGCGAGCCGATGTGGGCGACGGTCTTGCGCAGCACGCCGACAGTCAGCAGGCCGATCGTCAGGCCGACGCTGCACACGGCGAAAGCCACGTGCCAGCCCAGGTTGCCGCCGTAGGCCGCGTTGACGTAGTCCTTGATCCAGGGCGTGGCCAGCATCGAGAAGGTCGAGCCGACGTTCACGGCCATGTAATACATGGTAAAGGCGCTGTCCATCTTGGAATCGTCGCCTTCGTAGATCTTGCGCACCAGGTTGGCGGTGTTCGGCTTGAACAGGCCGTTGCCGACCACGATCACGCCCAGCGCCGAGAAGGTCATCCAGGTATTCGTCGTCGGCACGGCCATCAGCGCGTAGCCGAGGGTGAGGATGAGGGCGCCCAGGATCATGCAGCGCCGCGTGCCCAGCACCTGGTCGCCGACCCAGCCGCCGATGGCCGGGGCCACGTAGATCAGCGCGGCCGCGGCGCCCCATACCAGGTTGGCGCGGCTGTCCTCGAAACCGAGGCGCTGCACCATGAAATACACGATCAGCGCCTGCATGCCGTAATAGCCGAAGCGCTCCCACAATTCGATCAGGGCCACCGTGAGGAAGGAGCGGGTCTGGCTCACGGGGTGAGCCGCTTGTGGCGGCATGTCGTTCTTCATGTCTTTCCCTTGTAAGGACGGCCTGCTCAGGTGCGGCACGGATGGGCGATCCTACGCGAGGCGCATGCAAGATGCAATCTTGACAGGTGTTGGTGCCAATGAGATACCATGGCGGTTTGCCCGGCCCAAAGGCACCGGCAATTTTCGCGCGAGGTATATGTATGAAGCGTCTTCCCGTCCTGTGCTGCGCTGCCATGGCGTTTGCATGGAGCCTCCCGGTTGGCGCGGCGCCAGCAGTGCTGGCGCCGCGCGCGCCCATTCCGACGCCCGTTGCGACGCCGGTGGCAGACCATCACCAGCATGTCTACAGCCCGGCGGCGGCGGCCTTCATGTCGGCCACGAGCGCCATGCGCCCGGTGTCCGCGCAAGACCTGATTCCCCAGCTCGACGCAGCCGGCATCGAACGTGCCGCGGTGCTGTCGGTCGCCTACGTCTACGGGCAGCCGGCGCGCACGCTGGAGGAGGAATATGCGCGGGTGCGTGCCGAGAACGATTGGGTCGCGCGCCAGGCCGCCGAGTACCCGGAGCGGCTGGTGGCGCTATGCAGCGTCGATCCGCTCAAGGACTATGCGCTGGCTGAACTGGCACGCTGCGCCGCCAGTCCGGAATTCGGGCGCGGCATCAAGCTGCAGCCGGCCGCCGGCGGTGTCCAGCTGGATGATCCGGAGCAGGTCGAGCGCCTGCGCCGCGTGTTCCGCTCGGCCAATGCGCGCGGCATGGCCATCGTGCTGCAGCTGCGCGAAACCGGGGTGCGCGAGGCGCGCCTGCTGGTCGACCAGCTGTTGCCGCATGCTCCCGGCGTTCCGGTGCAGGTGGCGTATTCGGGTGAGGGTGAAGCGTCTCCGCAGCTCGCCGCATTGGGGGTGCTGGCCGACGCTGCGGCGCGCCAGGATCCGCGCATGCGCCACGTCTGGGTCGATGTCGCGGCCTTCGCCCGCCCGGGCCTGTCGGCCGCGGACGCACGCCGCCTGGTGCGCCGCCTGCGCCAGGTCGGCATGGAGCGCGTCCTGTACGGCTCCGACGCCGAGATCGGCGCGGACGTGGGCCCGCGCGAGGCCTGGGCCGCCTTCCGCAGCTTGCCGCTCACCGATGCCGAAGCGGCGCGCGTGGCGAACAACGTCATGCCCTATCTGCGCTGAGCCGAGCCGGGCCGGGCCGGCGTCACGCAGCTGACCCGGCCTGTCTCCGGTTTCCTGCCCCATATGTGCGCGCCCTAACCGAAGGACGCGCCTGCTTCCCGAACACTAGCTGGATGTGCACAGGCAGCATGTGCGTCCACGGAGAGGCAAGCGGATGACTCAGGTAACGGTGGTGGGAGGAGGGCTGGCGGGACTGGCCTGCGCGGTGGGGCTGGCGGACCACGGAATCGCGGTGACGGTAGTCGAGCGCTCGGAGCGGCTGGGCGGCCGCGCCAGTTGCTGGCGCGAACCGGTCACCGGCGACGTGGTCGACATCGGCCCGCACATCTTCCATTCCGAATACCACAACATGCTGGCGCTGCTCGAGCGCCTCGGCACCCGCGACCTGATCTGCTGGCAGCCTGGCAAGGTACTGACGGTGGCCAGCAAGCCGAAGCCGACCGTCCTGCGCCACTGGCCGCTGCCGGCGCCGCTCAGCCTCGGCCCCAGCATCTTCGGCGCCCCGGGCCTGGGCATGCAGGACTACCTGTCGATGCTGCCGACAGGCTGGCGCGGCATGCGTTTCGGCGAGGAGCAGGTAGCAAGGCTCGACCGCATCTCCGGCCTCGATTACTTCCGCTCGCTGGGCGTGACCGAAGACCTGATCGACTGGTGGTGGCGCTTCGCGTCCATGGTGGTCACCAACGTGCCGCTCGAACGCGTGTCGGCCGCCTCGCTGATGCGCATCCACGCCCAGCTGAGCGGCTATCGCGGCCTGCACTTCGGCTTTGCCAAGGTCGGCCTGGGCGAACTGTACACGCAGCAGGCAACGCGCGTCATCGAGCGCGCCGGCGGCAGGGTGATCAAGGGCAGGGGCGTGGCCTACCTTTCCGGCCGTGAGCGGGTCGATGGCGTGGTGCTGGCCGACGGCACGCACATCCCGGCGCAGCAGGTGGTGAGCGCCGTGCCGCCGCAGGACCTCGCCCTGGCGCTGCCGTCCGGTTGGCGGGGGCGGGCCCCGTTCCACGTGCTGCCGCGCTTCGAGCCCAGCCCCTATGTCTGCGTCTATCTCTGGTTCGACCGTGACATCAAGGCCGAGCGCTTCGCCTCGCACCTGTGGTCCCCGGGCCGCCTGAACTACGATTTCTACGACCTGTCCCAGATCCGGCAGGGCTGGCGGGGCCGTCCGACGGTCATCGCCAGCAACATCATCTACAGCCACCGCGCGCACCACCTGAGCGACGACGAGATCGTGCGCCGCACGGTCGACGAGCTGGCCGAGATCGCGCCGCGCGCCGCCCGCGCGCGCCTGCTGCACGCCGACGTGCACCGGGTGCCGATGGCAATCCCGTGCCCGACCGTTGGCTTCGAGGGCATGCGGCTGCCGGCCCGTTCGCCGATTCCAGGCCTGACCCTGGCGGGCGACTGGACCCGCACCGTGATGCCGTGCACGATGGAGGGTGCGACGAAGTCCGGCTACATCGCCGCCGAGGAAGTACTTCAAGAACGCGGCATCCGCGCCCGGCTCGCCATCGAAACCCGCATGTACGACGACATTGCCGGACTCGTGCGGGCTACCGTGCGGGGACGTACCATCCCCTGAATCAGCCCGACACGGCTGTAATTTAATTACATTGCCACTTTTTCAGCTCGCGAATTTCTGTCATGCTCTCGGTTGCGTCCAATGACAACAACCGAGACCCAATGACGAAAACCACGATCGCCCGGCTCCTCCTGTGCCTCATGGCCAGCCCGCTCGCTCACGCCCAGAACGCCGAGCGCCAGCTGCAAGGCCATGCCCTCAACCAGAACACCCTGGAGCTGGCCACCAGCGACGGCCGCTACCTGATCAAGCCTTACTCGGCCCATGTGGTCGAGACCACCTTCATCCCGAACGGCCAGCAACGCGACCCGGCCTCGCACGCGGTGGTGCTGCCGCCCTCCGGCGTCGGGGCGAGCCTGAAGGCCGAAGGCAGCCGGATCGAGCTGGCGACAGCGGGCATCACCGTCGTCGTCGACAAGCAACCCTTCCGCATCAGCTACCTGTACAAGGGCAAGCCACTGGTGGCGGAGAAGGGCGGCTACGCCAAGGGCGACAAGCTCGAGACCATCGAATTCGCGCTGGAAGACGGCGAAGCCCTGTACGGCGCCGGCGCCCGCGCGGTCGGCATGAACCGCCGCGGCAACCGCTTCCAGCTCTACAACAAGGCCGACTACGGCTATGGCAAGACCTCGCAGCTGCTGAACTACACGATCCCGGTCGCGCTGTCGTCGAAGAAGTACGCGATCCACTTCGACAACCCGCAGGTCGGCTACCTCGACTTCGACAGCCGCAAGGACGGCACGCTGCGCTACGAAGTGATCGGCGGGCGCAAGACCTACCAGGTGGTGGCCGGCGACAGCTGGCCTGAGGTCATGGCCAACTACACGAGCCTGACCGGACGCCAGCCGCTGCCGCCGCGCTGGGCCTTCGGCAACTTCGCGAGCCGCTTCGGCTACAAGACCGAAGCCGAGACGCGCGCCGTGGTGGACCGTTTCGCGGCCGAGAAGATTCCGCTCGACGCCGTCGTGCTCGACCTGTACTGGTTCGGCAAGGACATCAAGGGCACGATGGGCAACCTGGCCTGGGACCGCGACAGCTTCCCGAACGCCGAGAAGATGATGGCCGACTTCAAGCGGAAGGGCGTGAAGACCATCGTCATCACCGAGCCGTTCGTCCTGACGACTTCGAAGCGCTGGCAGGAAGCGGTGCAGCAGAAGGTGCTGGCAACGGACGACACGGGCAAGCCCGCCACCTACGACTTCTACTTCGGGAACACGGGTCTCATCGACCTGTACACCCAGCAGGGCCGCGACTGGTTCTGGAACATCTACAAGGAACTGAAGAACGGCGGCGTGGGCGGCTGGTGGGGCGACCTGGGCGAGCCGGAACTGCATCCGTCCTGGGTGCGGCACGGTGGGGGCAAAACCGCGGACCAGGTCCACAACGTCTACGGCCACGACTGGGCGCGCCTGATCGCGGAAGGCTACGCGCGCGACTACCCGGACGAGCGCCCCTTCATCCTGATGCGCGCCGGCTATTCGGGCTCGCAGCGCTTCGGCATGATCCCCTGGTCGGGCGACGTCAGCCGCGGCTGGGGCGGATTGCAGTCGCAGATGGAGATCTCGCTCCAGATGGGCATGCAAGGCCTGGGCTACATGCACTCGGACCTGGGCGGCTTCGCCGGCCCGGTGCTGGACGATGAGCTTTACGTGCGCTGGCTCCAGTACGGCGTGTTCCAGCCGATCTTCCGCCCGCACGCGCAGGCCGAGGTGCCGCCGGAGCCGGTGTTCCGCTCCGAGCGCACCAAGGTACTGGCACGCGAGGCGGTCTGGCTGCGCTACGCCATGCTGCCGTATAACTACACGCTCGGCTTCGACAACAGCCAGACCGGCATGCCGCTGATGCGCCCGGTGCTGTTCGAGGAAGACGAGGCCACCGCCATGTCGTCGACCTACCTGTGGGGGCCTGATTTCCTGGTGGCCCCGATCGTGGAGCCGGGCGCGACCCGCAAGGAAGTCCACTTCCCGGGCAAGGACAGTGTCTGGTTCGACTTCCACACCGGCGAGAAGCACCGCGGCGGCATCACGGAGGTGGTGAAGCCGGTCGAGGCGCACATCCCGGTGTACGTGCGCGCCGGCGCCTTCGTCCCGATGGCCAAGGTGGTGCAGACCACGCGCGACTACTCGACCCGGAACATCGACCTGCACTACTACCACGACGCCAGCGTGGCGGGCGGCGAGGGCAAGATGTACGACGACGACGGCGAGACGGCCGACGCCTATGCCAAGGGCAAGTACGAGATCGTGCGCTTCGCCAGCCGCTACGCCGATGGCAAGCTCGAGATCGGCCTGCGGACCGAAACCGGCAAGGCGCAGCCCCCAAGCGAGCGCGGCTTCTCGCTCAAGGTGCACAACGTCGCGGCGAAACCGCGCGCGGTGACGGTGGACGGGCGCGCCGTGGCCTTCAGCTGGAACAGCCGCCACAAGCTGCTGGAAGTGCCGCTGGCCGCGCGCAAGCAGCCATCGGCGCAGGTGGCGATCACACTGTAAACAGTGACGTAAAGCGCCTACCGTACATCGGGTCTTCCGTCGATCCGATAGATTGGGGCCTTCGACAACGGAGGCCCCAATGCGCAGCAACTCTCCCATCGCCTATTCGCCCGCTTTCGAAACCGTCCGCAAGGACGAGGTGGAAGCGATCAGGACGCTCCAGAACGCCTTCGCCACGTCGACCCACCGGCTGGCCGAAGCCAGGGGCCACGCCTGCCGTGCCGTGCATGCCAAGGGGCACGCCATCCTGCGCGGCACCCTCACGGTGATCGACGGCCTGCCGGCGGATTACGCGCAAGGCCTGTTTGCGGCGGCGGGCCGCTATGGGGTGCTGCTGCGCTGGTCCTCGCCGCCGGCGGGGCATCTCCCGGACGGCATCTCGACCCCGCGCGCCGTCGCCCTCAAGCTGCTGGAGGTGCCCGGCGAGCGCCTGGAGCAGGACCGGCCCGGCCGTTCGCAGGACTTCCTGCTGGTGAACGCCCCCGCATTCGCGCTGCCCGATCCCCAGTCCCTGCTGCTGGCCACCGCACTGCTGCCTGCCAGCGCCGAAGGCTTCGAAGGAGGGAAGAAAGCGTTCTCCGCCGTGATGCGCGGGGTGGAGGGCGCGATCGAGGCGCTGGGCGGCATGAGCGTGAAGATCAAGGGGATCGGCGGCGAGCCGCAGCGCCACCCGCTCGGCGAAACCTATTACAGCCAGACGCCTTTCCTGTACGGCCCCTACATGGCCAAGTTCGCCCTGGCCCCCGTGTCGGCTTCGCTGCTGGCACTCGGCGGTGTGAAGCTGGGCAGTGGCGACGATGCCCAGCGCGAGGCACTGGCCGCGCACTTTGCGGAACAGGGCGGGGAATGGGAACTGCGCGTGCAGTTGTGCACCGACCTGGACCGGATGCCGCTCGAGGATGCCTCGAAGGAGTGGCCGCAGGAGCTCAGCCCTTACGTGGCCGTCGCGCGGCTGGTGCTGGATCCGCAGCAGAGCTGGGATCCGGTGGCCTCGCCCAGGCTGGAAGACGAGATGGCCTTCGATCCGTGGAATTGCGTGGCCGCGCACCGGCCGCTGGGAGCGATCAACCGGGCGCGCAGGGAAGTGATGAAGGTGTCGCGGGAGGTAAGGGCGAGCTTCAACCGCTGCCCGATCCATGAGCCGTCGGGAGATTAGCGCGCGACGATCAGCCGCAGGCCCAGACCGACGAAGATGGCGCCGGCAATCCGGTCGAGCCACATCCCGGCCCGCGGCGTCCTGTTCAACCACTGCCCGATCGCGCCCGAAAAATAGCCCAGCAGTCCGAACAGCAGGGCCGCCTGCACGGTAAAGATCAGCCCCAGCCAGCCGATCTGCCAGTTCGCGTCGCCGCGCGAAGGCAGCACGAACTGCGGCAGGAAGGACAGGAAGAACAGCACCACTTTCGGGTTGATGGCATTGGCCAGCAGCCCCTTGAAGAACAGCTGGCGCGCCGGTTCGTCAGGCACGCCGCTCCTTGCCTGGGCTGCGCCACGGCTGCGCAGCGCCTGGAACCCCATCCAGACCAGGTACAGCCCGCCCGCGATCTTGAGCGCCGTGAAGGCGGTGGGCGATGCCGCGATCAGGGCGCTCACGCCGATCACGGCCAGCAGGGTGTGGTTCAGGCAGCCGAGGGCGCATCCGAGGCCGAAGGCGATGCCGCGCGCGCGTCCCTTGGCGATGCCGACGCCCAGCACCATCATGTTGTCCGGCCCGGGCGACAGGGTGATCAGGATGGCGGCGGTGAGGAAACCAAGGAACTGTTCGGGCGTGAGCATGGCGGGGACCGGTCGATAAACTGACCAGTATGGTAGCGCAAAGCTGACAGCGCGATCACAGTCAGCCCTTAGGCTGGACGACCGCATCCATGTCCAGCTCGACCCAGGTCGGGGCATGGTCGCTCGGCTTTTCCTTCGCGCGCTGGAACTTGTCCACGCCCGCGGCTCGCAGCGCAGGCGCCAGGGCGGGGCTGAGCAGCAGGTGGTCGATGCGGATGCCGGCGTCGCGCCCGAAGGCGTTGCGGAAGTAATCCCAGAAGGTGTAGATCACCTGGTCCGGATGCATCGCGCGCAAGGAATCGGTCCAGCCTTGCGACATCAGGCGCTCGAAGGCCGCGCGCGACTCCGGCCGGAACAGGGCGTCGTCGACCCAGCGCTCCGGCTTGTAGGCGTCCAGGCCGGTCGGTATCACGTTGAAGTCGCCGCACATGACGACAGGGGCCTCCGTCGCCATCAGCTCGGCGCCACGCGCGATCAGCCGTTCGAACCAGGCCAGCTTGTAGTCGAACTTCGGCCCTGGCGCCGGATTCCCGTTCGGCAGGTACAGCCCGCAGACGACGATGCCCTGGTAGACCGCTTCGATGTAGCGGCTCTGTTCGTCCGTCGGGTCGCCCGGCAGGCCGCGCTGCAACTCCTGGGCCGGGCCGTCTCGGGTGAGGATGGCGACGCCGTTCCAGCTCTTCTGGCCGTGCCAGATCGCGTGGTAGCCGGCGTCAACGATCGCCGTTTCCGGGAACTTCTCCTGCGGGGCCTTCAGTTCCTGCAGGCAGACGACGTCCGGTTTGCGTTCTTCGAGGTATTCGAGCAGGGCGCCCAGGCGGGCGCCGATTCCATTGACGTTGTAGGTAACGACCAGCATCCTGTTCTCCGCGTTTATCCTTGATATGCTTGCTACTTTAGCATGCGGGAACGGCAAGCTCAGGGCCGGACCTTATTGAACATTACTCGGCGCTTATAGTCGGAAGCGCATTTTCTTATGGCTAATTGATCGTTCGGCCATGCAAGATCATGCTCTATACTGCTGTGATCGAATTTTTGCAGTTGGAGAAGAACATGTTCACCCGCCGTCACATCCTCATTGGCGCTGTCGCCCTGTCCGCCAACCTGTTGGCAAGCGCTGCCCAGGCCGACCAGCTCGCGGACATCAAGAAGAAAGGCGAGATCGTGTTCGGCGTGCTGGGCACCGACGAGCCGAACAGCTTCATCGACCCCAAGACCCGCCAGCTGGTGGGCTACGAGATCGATATCGCCACCGCCGTGGCCAGGAAGATCGGCGTGACACCCAGGTTCAAGCAGATGTCGGTCTCGGCCCGCATCCCCGAGCTGCAGCAGGGCCACGTCGACGTGCTGGCCGCCACGCTCACCCACAACAAGGAACGCGAATCGCAGGTGGACTTCGCACTGACCCACTTCGTCACCGGCTCGAAAGTCATGGTGCGCGCGGGCAGCGGCGTCACCGCGCTGCCCCAGCTGGCCGGCAAGAAGGTCGTCACCGTACGCGGCGGCACCCAGGAATCGAACATCCGCAAGGCCGTGCCGACTGCCGAAGTGGTCACTTTCGAGAACACCCAGCAGGCCTTCCAGGCCCTGCGCCAGGGCAAGGGCATCGCCTACGTCAATGACGAATCCTCGCTGCTGGCCGACTACGGCAAGCTGGGCGCGGCCGCGAAGGGCTTCACCATCCTGCCGACCAGCATCGGCACCGAGTCGATCGCCCTCGGCCTGCGCAAGGGCGAGAAGAACCTGAAGGCCGTGGTCGACGAAACCCTGCGCGGCCTGGAGGCGAGCGGCGAAGCCGAGAAGCTGTTCAACAAGTGGTACGGCCCAGGCACCCGCGCCAATATCGCCAAGCGTACCTTCAAGATCAGCACCGACAAAATCTAAGCCTTGCAGTTTTTCGACCCCAGCATCCTGCAATCCGGCCAGTACCATGACTGGCTGGTGCGGGGCTTCATCCTGTCGCTCCAGCTAACGGCGGCCAGCTTCGTGTTCGCGCTGCCGTTCGGCGCCGTCGTCGCCCTGATGCGCACCTCCGGCTTCAAGCCGCTGCGCGGCCTTGGCGCCAGCATCGTCGAGGGCATCCGCAACGTGCCGCTGCTGGCGCACCTGCTGTTCTGGTACTTCGCCTTTCCCGAACTCCTGCCCGAGGGCGCGCGCGAGTTCCTGTACGCGAATAATCCGGAAGCCGTGTGCGCCGTGATCGCGCTGTCGCTGTACAGCGGCGTGCACATGGCCGAGGACATCCGCAGCGGCATCCGCGCCGTGCCGCCCAGCCAGCTCGAAGCCGCCCGTTCGCTCGGCCTGGGCCGCTTTGCCAGCGTGCGCCTGGTGCTGCTGCCGCAGGCCTTTCGCGCAGCGACGCCGCCGCTGCTGTCGCAGACCGTCAACCTGTGGAAGGACACCAGCGTGGCCACCGTCATCGGCGCCGCCGAACTGATGTACCAGGCCGCACGTGTCGAAACGGCGAGCTTCCGCAGCCTGGAAGCCTTCACCTTCGCGACCCTGGCCTACCTGGGCGTCTCGCTCCTGATTTCCTTCGCCGCATATCTGTTCCAGCGGCGTTATCCGGTCCGTCCGGCCTGAGGCTCGGTGACTTGGCATGCTGAATTCGATCATTGAGCTCATCGATACCTACTGGCTGTACTTCCTGGTCGGCCAGTATCCGGAAGGCCCCCTGGGCGGGCTGGCGCTGACCGTGCTGCTGTCCGCCGGGGCCCTGCTGCTGGCGATGCCGCTCGGCCTGCTGCTGGGCGTGGCGCGCGTGAGCAGCCGCCGGGCGGTCCGCTGGCCGACCGCGGCGCTGGTGCAGCTGGTGCGGGCGGTGCCGCTGCTGCTGGTGGTGTTCTGGGTCTACTTCTTCCTGCCCGCCGTCACCGGCGTGAAGACCGGGCAGGCGACCACCATGCTGATGGTGCTGGTGCTGTTCGACAGCATCTACCTGGCCGAGATCGTAGCAAGCGGCATCCGCGCGCTGCCGAAAGGACAGCTGGAAAGCGCCCGCTCGCTGGGCCTGTCCTACCCCCAGGCGCTGCGCCTGGTGGTGCTGCCGCAGACACTGCGCCGCGGCCTGCCGTCGATCGTCAGCCAGCTGGTCTCGACCATCAAGGCGACCTCGCTCGGCTACATCATCGGCTTGTCGGAAGTGTCCTTCATCGCGACCCAGGTGAACACCCTCGTGTTCACGCAGGCGGTCGAGGTGTACCTGATCCTGGCGCTGACCTATTTCATCCTCTGTTTCGGCCTGTCCCGCCTGGCCTTCCTGCTCGAGCGACGCCTTCAGGGTCGCACCGTGCGGGTTCAATAAGAAGGTACTGAACGATGATCGTTCTCGATAATGTCAACAAGTGGTACGGCGAAGGGGCTGCCAGATACCACGCGCTGCGCGATGTCAGCGAACGCGTGGAAAAGAACGAGGTGGTGGTGGTCTGCGGCCCGTCCGGCTCGGGCAAGTCGACCCTGATCCGCACCCTCAACCGCCTTGAGGAAATCGACGGCGGCTGCATCAAGGTCGACGGCCGCGACATCCACGCCAAGGGCCTGGATGTCAACGCATTGCGCGCCGGCATCGGCTTCGTGTTCCAGCACTTCAACCTGTTTCCGCACCTGACGGTGCTCGAGAATTGCACGCTGGCGCCCGTCAACCTCAAGCGCGCCACGCCGAAGGAAGCGCGCGAGTATGCCATGCAGCTGCTGGAGCAGGTCGGCCTGGCGCACAAGCGCGACGCCTATCCGAACGCGCTTTCGGGCGGCCAGCAGCAGCGGGTGGCGATCGCGCGTGCGCTGGCGATGCGCCCGCCGATCATGCTGTTCGACGAGCCGACCAGCGCGCTCGACCCGGAAATGGTGGGCGAAGTGCTCGGGGTGATGCGCTCGCTGGCGGGGCAGGGCATGACCATGGTCTGCGTCACCCACGAGATGGGCTTTGCACGGGAGGTCGCCGACCGGATCATCTTCATGAGCGAAGGCAGCATCCTCGAGCGCGCCACGCCCGAGGAATTCTTCGCCAACCCGCAGCACCCGCGCGCCCGGCAGTTCCTGGCGGACCGCCGGCGCGCCTGACCGGCGCCCACGCTGGGTTCAGGCCGGCGCTTCCTCCGGCGGGTAGAGGATGTGCGTGCCGCGGACGCGCGCAAAGGGCGTGAGCGTATGCGGCTTGGTCTTGCCCCGGTTGATGATGTGCTCGACCGGCACGCCGCGTACCGCCAGCGCGTCGGCCACCATCGAGCGGTGGCAGCGCCAGGGCACGGCTTCGGCGCACATCAGGGCGCAGCGGGTCGCGCCGGCCATGCGGGCGACCAGCTCGACATGCTCGTTGAATTCGTCGGTCTGCATGTGGTCGGCGTAGCCGCGGAAGGAGGCGTTGCGCCAGGCGCCGTTCGGCGTGTCCTTGCGCGCCTTGCGCAGGCCGCCGAGCGCGCGGATGTATTCGTAGCCGATGCCAGCAAGCGCCAGCGAGGCCGGCAGCTGGTCCTGCCCGAACTGCGGGTTGTGGCGCGACTTGGGGACGGTCCTGATGTCGAGCACGCGTTTGACCCCGTGCTCGCGCAGCAGTTCCAGGAATTCCTCGATCGGCCGGTTGGAGTGGCCGATGGTGTAGACCGCGTCCATGCTTCATTCCTCCTCGACAGTATCGGCGCCATTGTCGCGCACCGGCCCGGCAGGCGGCGCGCTGCAGCGCTGTCGGCTATCGACGATCCGGTGATCCGGACGTGGTAGGCTTACGGCCGGCTCGATAACAACCAGGAGACCAGGGATGCTCTATCAAGGAAGCTGCCACTGCGGCGCGGTGGCATTCGAAGCGGAAGGGGAGATCGACAGCGCACTGGCGTGCAACTGCTCGATCTGCAGGCGCAAGGGCTCGCTGCTATGGTTTATCCCACGTGACAAGCTGCGCCTCAAGACCCCGGAGGAAGCAGCCGGCACCTACACCTTCAACAAGCACGTCATCAAGCACCGCTTCTGCCCGACGTGCGGTATGCATCCGTACGGCGAAGGCATCGACCCGACAGGCAAGGCGATGGCGGCGGTCAACCTGCGCTGCGTCGAGGATATCGACCTCGACAGCATTCCGGTGCACCATTATGACGGCCGGTCCGTTTGATGCCGCCGGCATCCGGACCTTGTCTTCCAGTCAGGGCTTGCCGCCAGCCGCGGTCGAGGTGATGTTCGAGCCCACGATCACGAACTGGGCTTCGGCATCGGCCCTCGGGCAATGTTGTGTGCCGCGTGGTACGACGAACATGTCGCCCTTGCCCAGTTCGACGTCCCGGTCAGGTAGCTGGATCGTCAGCACGCCCGAAACGACGATGAAGAGCTCATCCTGATCGTCGTGTTGATGCCAGCCGGTCGATCCAAGCCCCTTGGCAACCTTGAACAATTGTCCATTTGCTTGCGCCAGTGTTTGCTGTGACCAGAATTCGTCCAGCTTGGCTAGCGCCGAGGGGATATTGACTTTCTCTTGCATACGGCTTGCTCCACATGGCCTATGCACGTGAATGTACCAATTCCACCGCGAGCAAACCAATCAGCAATACCGAGCAGGCATCAAGATAATTGAGGATGTCGCGGTCGGAAAGGCAAGCGAGGCAACCGGGCGTGTGTCAGAACTGCTCGTCCGGGCGCAGGTAGCGCCACTGCCCCGGCGGCAGGTCGCCCAGCTTCACCTTGCCGATGCGCACGCGCTTCAGGCCGATCACCTTCAGGCCCACCATGTCGCACATGCGGCGGATCTGGCGCTTGCGGCCTTCCCTCAAGGTGAAACTGAGCTGGTCCTCGTTCTGCCAGCGCACCTTGGCCGGCAGCAGCGGTTTGCCGTCCATCCACAGGCCGTGGTTGAGCTTTTTCAGGTCCGCGTCCGGCAGCTTGCCGGGCTTGGTGTACTGCACCCGCACCAGGTATTCCTTTTCGATGTCGGTGTTCTCGCCGATCAGCTGCTTGGCGATGCGTCCGTCCTGGGTCAGCACCAGCAGGCCCACCGAGTCAATGTCCAGGCGCCCGGCCGGCACCAGGCTGCGCAGCTGGGTCGGGTGGAACTGGTCCGGCGAGGGATCCTCAGGCCAGCGGTTCTCCGGCTTGACGAGGGTGACGGCCGGCTTGTAGCCGTCCTCGGCCTGGCCGCTGACGTAGCCGACCGGCTTGTTGATCAGGATGGTGACGCGCTTGGACTGTTCGGCGGCGGCCTGGCGCTCGACCGTGATTCTCTGGTGCGGCAGCACCTTGCTGCCCAGCTCAGAGACGACCTTGCCGTCCACGCGCACCCAGCCTTTGGCGATCCATTCATCGGCTTCGCGGCGTGAGCTCAGGCCGAGTTCGGACATACGTTTGGAAAGGCGGACAGGTTCGGTCATCGGGAAACAGGAAAAAGGGGTGAATCTGAAGGATTAAATCTTGAGAGCGTCGAGCAGGTCGGTCTCGAGCTGTACCTGGCTGCGCGGGTTGTTCAGCGTCGCGCCGTCGATCAGGAACACGTCCTCGACGCGCTCGCCCAGGGTCATGATCTTGGCGGTGTGCAGGTTGATGCGGTAGCGCGTCAGCACGTTGGCGATCGCATACAGCAGGCCGGGGCGGTCGTTGGCGGCCACCGACAGCACGTGGAACTGGCCGCGCTCGTCCGGTCTGAGATCGACGGTCGGCGTGACCGGGAAGGTTCGCGACAGGCGCGACAGGCGGCCGCGCGTCGGCGGCGGCAGGGCTTCCTGGGCCAGCAAGAGGGCGCGCAGCTCGTGCTCGATCAGGCTGATGATGTCGCGGTAGCTGCCGGCGAAGTTCTCCTCGGTGACGAGGAAGGAGTCGAGCGCATAGCCGTGGCGCGTGGTATGGATCTTGGCGTCGAGGATGCTGAAGTTCTTGCGTTCGAAGTAGCTGCAGATGCGCGCGAACAGGTCCGGCTGGTCCTTCACGTACACCGCCACCTGCAGGCCTTCGCCGATCGGCGCCAGGCGGGCCTTGACCACGGGCTTGTCGCTGTCGACCTTGTCGTGCAGGGCGCGCGTCTGCCAGGCGATGTCGGAGGCGTCGTGGCGCAGGAAGTAGACGACGTCGAGCTGCTTCCACAGTGCCTCGTGGGCGTCGGACTGCAATCCGTACAGGCGCAGGGTGGCCAGCGCTTCCTTCTGGCGCGCACGCAGCTCGCGGTCGGCGCTGTGCGGCTCGCCGCCCAGCACCCGCAGGGTCACCTTGTACAGGTCTTCGAGCAGCTTGGCCTTCCAGGCATTCCAGACTTTCGGGCTGGTGCCGCGGATGTCGGCCACGGTCAGCAGGTACAGGGCGGTGAGGTGGCGCTCGTCCTTCACCACGCCGGCAAAGGCCGCGATGACGTCCGGATCGGACAGGTCCTGCTTCTGCGCCACCGTCGACATGGTCAGGTGCTGCTGCACCAGGAAGACCACCAGCTCGGTGTCCTCTTCGCGGAGGCCGTGGCCGCGGCAGAAGTCCGCCGCGTCCTGCATGCCCAGCTCGGAGTGGTCGCCGCCGCGTCCCTTGGCGATGTCGTGGAACAGGGCGGCCACATACAGCAGCCAGCGGTCGCGGAAGTTGGCGATCAGCTGGCTGCAGAACGGGTATTCGTGGGCGTGCTCGGGCATCGTGAAGCGGCGCAGGTTGCGCACCACCATCATGATGTGCTGGTCCACGGTGTAGACGTGGAACAGGTCGTGCTGCATCTGGCCTGTGATGCTGCGGAAGGCCGGCAGGTAGCGGCCCAGCACGCCCATGTCGTTCATGCGGCGCAGCGCGTGCAGCAGGCCGCTGGGCGCCTTCAGGATGCGCAGGAACAGGGCCTTGTTGGCCGGATTCGCGCGAAAATCCTCGTCGATCACGTTCCGCGCATGCCACAGCGCCCGCATGGTGCGCGCCGTCATGCCCTTGATGTCGGGGCGCTCGGTCATGGCCACGAAGATGCCGAGCACGGTCGAGGGGAAGCGCTCGAAGGTGTCGTTTGCTGCGATGTCGATGAAGCCGTTGACCTCGTTGAAGTGCTCGTTGAAGTCGCCGCCGATCGGGACCGCGCTGCAAGGGCGCCGGAACAGCTGGGCCTCGATATTCTGCAGCATGATGGTGTTCATCTGGGTGACCACCTTGGCTGCCCAGTAGTAGCGCTGCATCAGGAATTCGCTGGCGCGGCGCCCGTCGGCGTTCTCCAGGCCGAAGGTCTTGGCGATCGCGGTCTGGACGTCGAACACCAGGCGGTCTTCGCGGCGTTTGGTCTGCAGGTGCAGGCGCACGCGGATGTCCTTGAAGGCGTACTCCTTCTCCATCAGCTGGCGCGCCTCGGCGCGCGTGATCAGCTTGGCGCGCGCCATCTGGCTCCAGGATTCGGCCAGGCCGGCGGCCTTGGCCACCCACATGATCACCTGCAGGTCGCGCAGTGCGCCCGGGCTCTCCTTGACGTTGGGCTCGAGGGCGAAGGCGGTGTATTCGTACTTGGCGTGGCGCAGCCGCATCTCGGCGGTCTTGGCCTGGAAAAAGGCCTGCGGGTCGAGGGCCTCGCGGTAGCGCCGGCGCAGCTCGTCGAACAGCGGACCGTCGCCCGTAACGAGCCGCGCTTCCAGCAGGCTGGTCTGCACCGTGATGTCGGCGCGCGATTCGACCAGGCACTCGTCCACGGTGCGGATGCTGTGGCCGATTTCCAGGCCCAGGTCCCAGAACAACTGCACCAGCGTTTCGAGTTTTGCCTGGGTGAGGGCGTCGGCCGGCTGGCCGAGCAGGATCAGGAGGTCGACGTCGGAGTAGGGGAAGAGTTCGCCGCGGCCGTAGCCGCCCACGCCCACCAGCGCGGTGTTGGCGGGCAGGCCGGCCGCGTTCCAGGCATCGGTGAGGATGCCGTCGACGCAGTTGCGCAGGCCGCGCAGGAGCTTTTCCGGCTTGCCGTCCTGGTGGAAGGCGTCGATCAGGGCCTGGCGCTCGGCCTTGAGCCGTTGGCGCAGTCCGGTGCGCGAACTGTCGAGGAGCGCGGGCTGGCCCATGTGACGTCTTCCTTTGTTCAGGCCGGAACGGCGGCGCCCTGGTTCAGCAGCGGCAGCACGATGGCCGGGGGCGGCGGACTGCCGGCCGACATGGTCAGGACCTCGACGCCGGTCTCGGTGACCAGCACGGTGTGTTCCCACTGGGCCGACAGGCTGCGGTCCTTGGTCTTGATGGTCCAGCCGTCCGGCATCTCGCGGATCTCGCGGCGGCCGGCATTGATCATCGGCTCGATGGTGAAGATCATGCCCGGGACGAGCTCTTCGCCGGTGCCGGGGCGGCCGTAATGGAGCACCTGCGGCTCTTCGTGGAACACGCGGCCCACGCCGTGGCCGCAGAACTCGCGTACCACGCTGTAGCCGTGCTTCTCGGCGTGCTGCTGGATCGCGTGGCCGATGTCGCCCAGGCGGTTGCCCGGCTTGACCTTGGCGATGCCCAGCCACATGCACTCGAAGGTGACCTCGGACAGGCGCTTGGCCAGGATCGAAGGCTCGCCGACCAGGAACATGCGGCTGTTGTCGCCGTGGAAGCCCTCCTTGGTGATCGGGGTGATGTCGATGTTCAGCGCATCGCCGCTCTTGAGCACACGGTCGCCCGGGATGCCATGGCAGATGACGTCGTTGACCGAGGCGCAGATCGAGCCGGGGAAGGGCGGGTAGCCCGGCGGCGCGTAGTTCAGCGTGGCCGGCACGGTGCCCTGCACGTTGATCATGTAGTCCTTGGCCAGGCGGTCCAGCTCGCCCGTGGTGACGCCGGGTTTGACGAAGGGCGTGATGTAGTCGAGCACTTCCGAGCCGAGCCGGCAGGCGACGCGCATGCCTTCGATTTCTTCCGGGGTCTTGGGGGTGGAGGCCATATTCTTATCCTGCTATGTGGTTGAGCCCGGGTCGCGTAGACCGGAATCCGGGCGGTTATTGCGCCATTATAAGGGTTTCGTAGGGTGGGCGGGTCTTCCCGCCCACGCGGCGATTGTTGGCGGCAAGATCATCGAGCACGGAAACGGAGCCATTGCCGGTCACGGCGTGGGCGAGGGACTCGCCCACCCTACGCAACCCTTGAAAACTCACCGAAATCCCGCTAGAATCTCGGGTTGCTCGTATTCGCATCGAGCAATGTTGTAAAAAACATCTTTTAATGAAATCGCGAACGTGGCCGCCAAAGGGTGCCTACAGTAACTGAGAGGTGACTGGCTACGTTCAAGACCCAACCCTGGAGAATTACATGTCCGTTACTATGCGTGAAATGCTGGAAGCCGGTATCCACTTCGGTCACCAGACCCGTTTCTGGAACCCGAAAATGGCACCGTTCATCTTCGGTCATCGCAACAAGATCCACATCATCAACCTGGAAAAGACCATGGCGATGTACCAGGATGCGATGAAGACCATCAAGCAGATCTCGGCCAACCGCGGCACCATCCTGATGGTCGGCACCAAGCGCCAGGCCCGCGACATCATCGCCGCTGAAGCACAGCGCGCAGGCGTGCCTTACGTCGACCAGCGCTGGCTGGGCGGCATGCTGACCAACTTCAAGACCATCAAGACCTCGATCAAGCGCCTGAAGGACATGGAAGCGGCGATCGAATCGGGCGAAGTCGAGAAGCTGTCGAAGAAAGAAGCGCTGATGTTCTCGCGCGAACTGGTCAAGCTGCAGAAGTCGATCGGCGGCATCAAGGACCTGGGCGGCGTGCCGGACGCAATCTTCGTCGTCGACGTCGGCTACCACAAGGGCGCCATCACCGAAGCCGGCAAGCTGGGCATCCCGGTCATCGGCGTGGTCGATACCAACCACTCGCCGGAAGGCGTCACCCACGTGATCCCGGGCAACGACGACTCGTCGAAGGCGATCACCCTGTACGCACGCGGCGTCGCCGATGCAATCCTGGAAGGCCGCGCCAACGCCACCAACGAAGTCGTTGAGATGGTCAAGGCCGCTGGCGACGACTTCGTCGAAGTTTCCGAGCAAGCATAATGTAGGGCAGGTCTCACCTGCCTGACGAACGAAGGGGGCGCCGAGCCGTGGCACGAGCCCCCCTTTTTTTAAGCACGACGCTTAGCAAGAAAATATCGTTCTGATGTCCCATGGACATCGAACTCCGTAAATCAACAATTGGGAGAATTCAACATGGCAGCTATTACCGCAGCGATGGTTGGTGAACTGCGCGCGAAGACCGACGCGCCGATGATGGAATGCAAGAAGGCACTGACCGAAGCCGAAGGCGACATGGCACGTGCCGAAGAGATCCTGCGCGTCAAGCTGGGCGGCAAGGCATCGAAGGCAGCGTCGCGTATCACCGCCGAAGGCGTGGTCGCCGCTTACATCTCCGGCAACGTCGGCGCGCTGGTCGAAATCAACAGCGAAACCGACTTCGTCGCCAAGAACGACGACTTCCTGGCCATGGCCAACCTGGCAGCCCGCCTGGTCGCCGAGCAGAACCCGGCCGACGTCGCCGCCCTGGCAGCCCTGCCGCACGACGGCAAGACCTTCGATGACGTGCGTACGGCACTGATCGGTAAAATCGGCGAGAATATGACCGTTCGCCGCTTCCAGCGCTTCGAAACCACCGCCAAGCTGGCTTCGTACCTGCACGGCGCCCGCATCGGCGTCATGGTCGAGTTCGAAGGTGACGAGCAGGTCGGCAAGGACGTGGCCATGCACATCGCTGCAATGAAGCCGGTCGCGCTGTCGGCAGAGCAAGTGCCTGCTGAACTGATCGAGAAAGAGCGTTCGGTTGCCCAGTTGAAGGCCCAGGAAGACGCCGACAAGGCCGTCGCCGAAGGCAAGCAGCCGCAGTCGGCCGACATCGTCGCCAAGCGTATCGACGGTTCGGTGCAGAAGTACCTGAAGGAAGTGTCGCTGCTGAACCAGGCGTTCGTGAAGAACGACAAGCAGTCGATCGAGCAGATGCTGAAGGCCTCGAACGCCAGCGTCAAGGCATTCGCGATGTACGTCGTCGGCGAAGGCATCGAGAAGAAGGTGGACGACTTCGCAGCAGAAGTCGCAGCCCAGATGGCTGCCAACAAGCAGTAATCGACAAAGCGGGCCGTAAGGCCCGTTTTTGCAGGGTGGTGCCGTGTGCGTCGGTAGGTGCGCGGCGGCAGCCCGGACAGCCATCTGTGCATTGCAGATGAGACCGCCGCTGGGCGGCGGTCAGACCCGAATTCGAAACACAACATAGGAGCCGCTTCATCATGACAAAACCAGCCTACCAACGAGTCCTTCTCAAACTGTCTGGCGAAGCGCTGATGGGTGACGACCAGTTCGGCATCAACCGCGCCACCATCGACCGCATGGTCGCCGACGTGGCGGAAGTGGCGAAGCTGGGCGTGCAGGTGGCGGTCGTGATCGGCGGCGGCAACATCTTCCGCGGCGTCGCCCCGGGTGCCCAGGGCATGGACCGCGCCACCGCCGACTACATGGGCATGCTCGCCACCGTCATGAACGCCCTGGCCCTGGCCGATTCGATGCGCCACGTGGGCATCACCGCGCGCGTGATGTCGGCGATCAGCATCGAGCAGGTGGTCGAGCCCTACGTGCGCCCGAAGGCCCTGCAGTACCTGGAAGAAGGCAAGGTCGTCGTGTTTGCAGCCGGCACCGGCAACCCCTTCTTCACCACCGACACCGCCGCCGCGCTGCGCGGTGCCGAGATCTCGGCCGAGATCGTGCTGAAGGCCACCAAGGTCGACGGCGTGTATACCGCCGATCCCAAGAAGGACCCGAACGCCACCCGCTACAACTCGATCTCCTTCGACGAGGCGATCGCCAAGAACCTGCAGGTGATGGACGCGACCGCGTTCGCACTGTGCCGCGACCAGAAGCTGCCGATCAAGGTCTTCTCCATCGTCAAGCCCGGCGCGATGAAAGCCGTGATCATGGGCGAAGACGAGGGTACACTGGTACACGTTTGAATCTCGTTTCACAACACACAAGAACAGGAGTGCAGCATGTCCTTAGCTGACGTCAAGAAAAACGCGCAGGAGCGCATGACCAAGTCCATCGAGACCCTGAAGGCCAACCTGGCCAAGGTCCGCACCGGCCGCGCCCACGCCGGCATCCTCGATTCCGTGATGGTCGAATACTATGGCTCGCCGGTCCCGCTGTCGCAGGTGGCCAACCTGACCCTGATCGATGCCCGCACCATCGGCGTTGCGCCCTTCGAGAAGAAGATGGCAAGCACCATCGAAAAGGCGATCCGCGACTCCGACCTGGGCCTGAACCCGTCGTCGCAGGGCGACACCATCCGCGTGCCGACCCCGCCGCTGACCGAAGAGCGCCGCAAGGAAATGGTCAAGCTGACCAAGTCGGAAGGCGAAGACGCCAAGATTGCTGTGCGCAACATCCGCCGCGACGCCAACGAAGCTGTCAAGAAAATGGTCAAGGACAAGACCGCCTCGGAAGACGACGAGCGCCGCAGCGCCGACGAGATCCAGAAGCTGACCGACAAGTTCGTTGCCGAGATCGACAAGCTGCTGGCCGAAAAAGAAAAAGACATCATGACGGTGTAAGACCGGGCAATGCAGGCCATGCGGAGCGTTACGCGCTCCGAATGCCCTGCACCCAGGCGGACCGGTCCCGGCTTCATGCCGCGGCCGGTCCGACTCCCTTTAAGACCGGCTGTCGCCGCATCTCCTGCCGATGCGCCGCCAGCCCTGCTGGAAGCAACGATGTTCAAAAGTTCGACCACTGCCATTCCCGAAGCGCTGAAGGTGCCGCGCCATATTGCCATCATCATGGATGGCAATGGACGCTGGGCCACCAAACGCCTGCTGCCGCGCGTGGCCGGCCACGTCAAGGGCGTGGAGGCGGTGCGTGGTGTCGTCGAGCACTGCGTCGAGCGCGGCGTCGAATACCTGACGCTGTTTGCCTTTTCCTCCGAAAACTGGCGCCGGCCGGCCGAGGAAGTCTCGCTCCTGATGCGCCTGTTCGTCACCGCGCTCGAGCGCGAGGTGGCGAAAATGCATGCCAATAATATCCGCCTCAAGGTCGTGGGCGACCTGAGCCGTTTCGACCCGAAGCTCCAGGAAATGATCAGCGCGGCCGAGCGCCGCACCGCCAACAACACCCGGCTGACGGTCAGCGTGTGCGCCAACTACGGCGGCCGCTGGGATATCATGCAGGCAACGGGCAAGATGGTAGCGGCCAACCCTGGCATGACCGAATTCACCGAAGAGATGCTGGCGCCGCACCTGGCCATGGCCTATGCGCCCGAGCCCGACCTGTTCATCCGTACCGGCGGCGAGGAGCGCATCTCGAACTTCCTGCTGTGGCAGCTGGCATATTCCGAGCTGTACTTCACCAAGACCTTCTGGCCGGACTTCTCCAAGGCCTCGCTGGACGAAGCCATCGCCTCGTTCCAGCAGCGCGAGCGCCGTTTCGGCCAGACCGGCGACCAGGTCGCGCAGAAGTCCAACGCTTGAGACAACCGATGCTGAAAACCCGGATCATCACCGCGCTCGCACTCCTGGCAGTCCTGCTGCCGGTCCTGTACTTCAACAACTACACGGCGTTCGCGGTGGTCGCCTCTCTCTTCTTCGGGGCGGCGATCTGGGAATGTTTCCGCCTGTTCAACCCGGAGACCGGCAAGGCGCCGCTCATCGCCGTCTTCTGGACCGCGGCCTTCGTCTATGCCTTCTTCATTTCGCCGAGCCCGAATCCGGTGTTCTGGTTCGCGATCAGCGTGCTGGTCTGGGCGCTGCGCTTCGCGCCATCCCTGAAGCTCGGCCTGCCGCCCCTGAACAGCAGCGCCAATACCTTCCTGAGCCTCATCTATGCGATCTCCGTGGTCGGCTGCTTTGCCGCCATCGTCGAGATGTACCGGCTGTCGCCGCTCTATCTGCTGTCGGTGATGGCGATCGTCTGGGCAGCCGACATCTTTGCCTACTTCTCGGGCAAGGCCTTCGGCAAGCGCAAGCTGGCACCCTCGATCTCGCCGGGCAAGTCCTGGGAAGGCGCGATCGGCGGCTGCATCGCCGTGCTGGTGCTGGCCACCCTCAGCATCGTGCTGGGTGGCGACTCGGTTGACTCACCCTTGGCCGGCACCTTTGCCGCGCAGGTGCAGGCCAGCCTCGGCTGGGCCGCGCTGTACGTGGTGCTCATCCTCATCGTCGCGGCCAGCGTGGTCGGCGACCTGTTCGAATCCCAGCTCAAGCGCCGCGCCGGCATGAAGGACAGCAGCAACCTGCTGCCCGGCCATGGCGGGGTGCTGGACCGCGTGGACGCGCTCGTCCCGGTCCTGCCCCTGGCGGCCCTGATCGGCTCCAGGCTCTAGAGCAATCTGGCAGCAAATAAAGGAATCCCGCAATGCAGCGCATTACCATCCTGGGCGCCACCGGCTCGATCGGCGCCTCGACCCTCGACGTTCTCGCCCGCCATCCCGACCGTTACCGTGTCCACGCCCTGAGCGCCCATGGCCGCGTGGAGGAGCTGGCCGACGCCTGCCGCCGCTTCAAGCCGGCGCGCGCGGTGGTCGGGTCGCTTGACGCAGCCGAACGCCTGTCGCAACTGGTGGCGGGCCTCGGCATCCAGGTCGACCACGGCGAGCAGGCGCTGTGCGAGATCGCATCCAGCCCGGACACCGACACCGTGATGGCCGCCATCGTCGGCGCCGCCGGCCTGGCCCCGACCCTGGCAGCCGCGCGCGCCGGCAAGAAGGTCCTGCTGGCCAACAAGGAGGCCCTGGTCATGTCCGGCCAGCTGTTCATGGACGCGGTGCGCGAGCACCGGGCGACCCTGCTGCCGATCGACAGCGAGCACAATGCGATCTTCCAGTCCCTGCCTGCCGGCTACGAGCGTGATCCGCAGGCCGCCGGCGTCGCCAAGATCCTGCTGACCGCCTCGGGCGGCCCCTTCCTGCACCGCGCCGTCGAGACCCTGGAGGCGGTGACGCCCACCGAGGCCTGCAAGCACCCGAACTGGGTCATGGGCCGCAAGATCTCGGTCGACTCGGCCACCATGATGAACAAGGGCCTGGAAGTGATCGAGGCCCACTGGCTGTTCGGCGCACCAAGCGAGCTGATCGAAGTGGTGATCCACCCGCAAAGCGTGATCCACTCGATGGTGTCGTACACCGACGGTTCGGTGCTGGCCCAACTGGGCAACCCGGACATGCGCACCCCGATCGCGCACGCGCTGGCCTTCCCGGACCGAATCGCCTCGGGCGTGCCCCAACTCGACCTGACCGCGATGGCCGCGCTGCAGTTCTACCGGCCGGACTTCAATCGCTTCCCTTGCCTCAAGCTCGCTTTCGATGCACTCGGTGCGGGCGGCACCGCGCCGGCCCTGCTCAATGCCGCCAACGAAGTGGCGGTGCAATCCTTCCTCGAGTGCGAGATCGGCTTCCGCGACATCGACCGCGTGATCGCCGGGGTGATGGACGCCGTGCCGCACGGCCCGGCGCCGTCGATCGAGGCGGTGCTGGCACAGGACGCGCTGGCGCGCGGCAGCGCACGCGCCATCATCGACCGCCTGCGGAGCTGAGCCATGAGCCTGCTCTATACCATCCTGGCCTTCGCGCTGGCGCTCGGGCCGCTGATCGTGCTGCACGAACTGGGCCACTACCTGGTGGCACGTGCCTGCGGCGTGAAGGTGCTGCGCTTCTCGATCGGCATGGGCCGCGTGGTGTGGTCGCGCCGTTTTGGTGCGGACCAGACCGAATGGGCGATCTCGGCCCTGCCGCTGGGCGGCTACGTCAAGATGCTCGACAGCCGCGACCCGGAAACCGCACCCAAGGACGAATCCGAGCTGCACCGCGAATTCACCCGCCAGAGCGTGTGGCGCCGCATCGCCATCGTGGCTGCCGGGCCGCTCGCCAACTTCCTGGTGGCCATTGGCTTGATGGCAGTCCTGTTCATGCACGGCGTCGAGGAGCCCTCGGCGCGCCTGCGCGCCGCGCCCCAGGGTACGGCGGCGCAGCTGGCCGGCGTGCGCGGCGGCGACACCGTGGTGGCGGTGAACGGCAATCCGGTCCAGTCCTGGGCCGAGCTGCGCTGGCAGATCATCCACGCCACCGTGGACAAGCTTGACGCGCGCCTCGAGCTGCGCGCCCAGGGCGGCGGCACCTACAGTGCGACCATCCCGGCGCAGCGTATCGCGCAGCTGGACGTCGAAGACGACGTCACCAAGGAACTCGGCCTGGACCTGTGGCGCGCGCGTGCGCGCATCGAGAAGGTGCTGCCGGGCGGGGCAGGGGAGCGCGCCGGCCTGCAGTCGGGCGACCTGGTGCTGCGCGCCGACGGCAAGGCGGTCGAGGACGGCATGGCATTCACGGAGACCATGCGCGCCGCCGCCGGCCGCACCATACAGCTGGAAGTCGAGCGGGCAGGGCGCGTGGTGGCGCTCGCGGTCACGCCGGAGAAGGATGCCGCCAGCGGCCGCGGGGTGGCCAAGGTGCTGCTCTCGCAGCCGGTCGAGATGGTGACCGTGAGCTCCGGCCCCTTCGAGGCAATCGCCAAGGGCGTCGAGCGCACCTGGGAGACCAGCGTCATGACGATCAAGATGATCGGCAAGATGGTTACCGGCGAAGCCTCGTGGAAGAACGTCACCGGCCCGATCACCATCGCCGATTACGCGGGACAGACAGCGCGCGTCGGCCTGGCCACCTATTTGCAGTTCATTGCATTTATTAGTATTAGCTTAGGCGTAATGAATTTGTTACCAATTCCGGTTCTGGATGGTGGCCATTTACTGTATTATTCGCTGGAAGTTTTGACCGGGCGTCCCCTGCCTGCGCGCGTCGGAGAGGTCGCACAGCGCTTCGGGGTCGGCCTGCTGTTCATGCTGATGGCGCTCGCCGTCTTCAATGACCTGGTGCGGTTGCTCTAGCGGTTGCCCATGCCGGCCACCAAGCAGCGACCAAAACGCCGGCAAAAACAATATGTATGTTGTCCAATGACTGACCCTTTGATCCAGCCAATGAATTTACAACCTGATCGTTTTGCCCTGCCGTTTATCCGTCGCAGCATGATTGGCGCCGCCGTGCTGGCTCTCTGCGCCGGCCATGCCCATGCCGCCGAGCCGTTCGTGGTCAAGGACATCCGCGTCGAAGGCATCCAGCGTACGGAAGCGGGCACCGTGTTCAGTTACCTGCCGGTGCGCGTGGGCGAAACCATGGACGATACCCGCGCGACCACCGCCATCAAGGCGCTGTTCGCGACCGGCTTCTTCAAGGACGTGCGTCTGGAAGAAGAAAACGGCGTGCTGGTGGTGCTGGTCGAGGAGCGCCCGGCGATTTCCTCGGTGGACTTCACCGGAACCAAGGAATTCGAGAAGGACATGCTGGTCAAGGCGCTGGGCGAGATCGGCGTCGGCGAGACCAAGATCTTCGACAAGGCCGCGGTCGACCGCGCCGAGCAGGAACTCAAGCGCCAGTACCTGTCGCACGGCCTGTACGGCGTGAAGATCACCACCACCGTCACCCCGATCGAGCGCAACCGCGTGACGATCATGTTCAACGTCGACGAGGGCGACGTCGCGAAGATCCGCCAGATCAATTTCGTCGGCAACAAGGCCTTCAGCGACAAGCAGTTGCGCGAAGTGCTGCAGCTGTCCAAGTCGGGCTGGTTTACCTGGTACTCGAAGGCCGACCAGTACTCCAAGCAGAAGCTGACCGGCGACCTCGAGGCGATCAAGTCCCTCTACCTGAACAACGGCTACCTCGAAGCCAACGTCGAATCGACCCAGGTCTCGATTACCCCGGACAAGCGCGACATCTACCTGACCATCAACGTCACCGAGGGCGAGAAGTACACCGTCTCGGGCGTGAAGCTGGAAGGCGAGATGTTCGGTCGCGAGGAAGAGCTGAGCAAGCTGATCCTGCTCCAGCCGGGCAAGACCTATTCGGGCGCTCTGATGGAAGCGACCAACAAGCTGATTTCCGACCGCCTCGGCTCCTTCGGCTACGCCTTCGCCAACGTCACCGCCAACCCGGAGATCAACCGCGAGAAGCGCGAAGCCAGCTTCACCTTCTTCGTCGATCCGGGCAAGCGTGCCTACGTGCGCCACATGAACATTTCGGGCAATACCGTGACCCGCGACGAGGTCATCCGCCGCGAGTTCCGCCAGTTCGAAAGCTCCTGGTACGACGCCAACCGCGTCAAGCTCTCGCGCGACCGTGTCGACCGCCTCGGCTACTTCAAGGACGTGAAGATCGAGACCCCGGAATCGCCGGGCACCACCGACCAGGTGGACGTGAACATGGTGGTCGAAGAAAAGCCGACCGGTAACTTCATGATCGGCGGCGCCTTCTCGCAGTCGGAGAAGTTCACCTTCACCGCCTCGATCTCCCAGGCCAACTTCGCCGGCAGCGGCAATACCATCGGCCTGGAACTGAATACCAGCAAGTACAACCGGACGATCGCGTTCTCGCAGACCAATCCGTATTTCACGGACGACGGCATCTCGCGCTCGTTCCAGCTCTACCTGCGCACCATGCGTCCGCCTGCGCTCAACCTCGGCCTGTACACGGTGCGCCAGACCGGCGGCACCATGACCTTCGGCGTGCCGTTCTCGGAAAGCGACACCGTGTTCTTCGGCGCCGGCGTGGAGCGCACCCAGATCGAGACCGACCCGACCTCGCCGTCGCTGTACAAGACCTTCGTGGCCCAGAACGGCGGCCCGAGGGACGGTGTCGGCAAGGCCGCTACCTTCGCCATCCCGCTGACCGCGGCCTGGGGCCGCGACACCCGCGATAGCGCGGTGACGCCGACCCGCGGCCGCTACCAGCGCGCCAACTTCGAGATCGACGCCATCGGCGACGCCAAGTACTACCGCCTGGTGTACGAACACCAGTGGTGGCGCCCCGTCACCAACTGGATGACGCTGGCGCTGCGCGGCGAGTTCGACTACGGCAAGGGCATCGGCGGCAGCGCCTACCCGGTGTTCAAGAACTTCTATGCCGGCGGCATCGGCTCGGTGCGCGGCTACGAAAGCTCCTCGCTGGGCGTGGTCGACCCGAACTACTACGACGCGGTGGGCGGCTCCAAGCGCCTGATCGCCAACGCCGAGCTGCAGTTCCCGTTCCCGGGCGGCGGCAAGGACCGCAGCCTGCGCTGGTTCACCTTCGTCGACGGCGGCCAGGTGTACCAGGAAGAGGAAAAGATCCGCCTGGAACGGATGCGCTACTCGGCCGGTATTGGCCTGTCGTGGATTTCCCCGGTCGGCCCGCTGAAGTTGAGTTATGCTAAGCCTTTGAACGCCAAGCCGGGCGACCGCCTGGAACGCTTCCAGTTCCAGATGGGTACCGGTTTCTGACCGGTCGGAACGGGACCGCCGAGGCGGTCCCCTCGATTTACGGAGAAAGATGTTGAATATGCTGAAAGCCACGTTGCCCCAGTACTTGCCCAAGGCGCTGCTGCTGGCCGCGCTGTGCGCAGCGCCGCTGGCCCAGGCCCAGGGCACCGGCCGGATCGGCTTTGTCGCTACCGAGCGCCTGATGAGCGAATCGAAGATGGCGAAGACGGCCGACGCCCGCATCCAGGCCGAGTTCTCGAAGCGCCAGAAGGTGGTCGAGGAGACCGTCACCAAGCTCAAGCAGATGTCGGAGAAGTTCGACAACGAGGCGGCGGGCCTGGGCGACGTGGAACGCACCCGCCGTGCGCGCGAGCTGCTGAACATGGAGAAGGACGTGCAGCGGATGCAGCGCGAGTTCCAGGAAGACCTCATGCAGCGCAAGAACGAAGAGCGTGCCGCCATCGCGACGCGGGCCTACAAGATCATCGAACAGGTCGCCGAGCAGGAACGTCTCGACGCCGTGCTCGCCGAAGCCGCATGGTCGAGCCCGCGCATCGACATCACCGACAAGATCCTCAAGCTGCTGGACAAGTAGGACCGTCCGGCACCGCGCCGGACAACACTCGCCGCATCACCCTTGGACGTACCTCTTTTTCGCACCACATTTTGACTGACACCCGACATTCCAACATGGGCATTCGACTCTGCGACCTGGTCGAGCGCTTCGGCGGACAGCTTGTGGGCGACCCGGACATCACCGTCTCGGCCATCGCGCCGCTCGACAGCGCGGGCGCCTCGCACATCAGCTTCCTCAGCAACAGCAAGCTGCGCGCGCTGGCGGCGCAAAGCCAGGCCGCCGCGCTGATCCTGTCGCCGCTGGACGACCCCACCGTTGCCGCGACCTACGAAGGCGCGCGCATCGTCACGACCAATCCCTACGCCTATTTCGCCCGCGTCGCGCAATACTTCGTCTCGCTCGTCGAGACGCCGCCCGCGCCCGGCATCCACCCGAGCGCGGTGGTCTCGCCCGACGCCGTCGTCGACCCGACCGCCCATGTCGGCCCGCACGTGACCATCGAGGCGGGCGCCGTGGTCAAGGCGCATGCCGTGATCGACGCCGGCTGCTTCATCGGCCGCGAAGCCTGCATCGGCGAGGGCACGCACCTGTTCGCGAACACGACCTTTCACGCGCGCTGCACCATCGGCGCGCGCGGCGTCATCCATTCCGGCGCCGTGATCGGCGGCGACGGCTTCGGCTTCGCGGTCGAAGGCGGCAAGTACATCAAGATCCCGCAGACCGGGCGCGTGGTGATCGGGGACGACGTCGACATCGGCGCCAATACCACGATCGACCGCGGCGCGCTGGCCGATACCATCATCGAGGACGGCGTCAAGCTCGACAACCAGATCCAGATCGGCCATAACTGCCACATCGGCGCGAACACTGCCATGGCCGGCTGCGTCGGGGTGGCGGGCAGCGCCAAGATCGGCAAGGGTTGCACCTTTGGCGGAGCAGCCATGGTGCTGGGTCACCTTGAGATCGCCGACAACGTCCATATTTCCTCGGGCAGCATGGTGTCGCGCTCGGTGCTCGAGCCGGGCCAGTACACCGGCTTCTACCCGCTGGCCAAGAACGCCGAATGGGAACGCAGCGCCGCCATCGTCCGCAACCTGGCCTCGATGCGCGAGAAGATCCGCACGCTCGAAAAAACAATCAAAACACTCACAGAACAAAAATGACCAACGAAGTACAGACCACTGCCGAAGTGAAGACCCTCGACATCAACGCGATCAAGGAATACCTGCCGCACCGCTATCCGCTGCTGCTGGTCGACCGTGTGCTGGACGTCGAACTGGGCAAGCGCATCACCGCCATCAAGAACGTCACCGTCAACGAGGAATTCTTCAACGGCCACTTCCCGCACAAGCCGGTGATGCCGGGCGTCCTGATGATCGAAGCGATGGCGCAGACCGCCGCGATCCTTTCGTTCATGACCATGAACGTCAAGCCGGACGAGAATTCGGTGGTGTACTTCGTGGGCATCGACAATGCGCGCTTCAAGCGTCCGGTCGAGCCGGGCGACCAGCTCAAGATGGATGTCGAGATCCTGCGCGTGTCGCGCGGCATCTGGAAGTACAAGGCCGTGGCCAGCGTGGACGGCAAGGTCGCCGTCGAGGGTGAGCTGATGTGCACCATCCGTGCGAACGAAGGTGCGGCAGCAGCTTCGGCGGCGGGACAGTAACATGAGCAAGATTCACCCGAGCGCGATCGTCGACCCGAAGGCCGAGCTGGACAGCTCGGTCGAAGTTGGCCCGTATTCGATCATCGGCTCCGACGTGCGCATCGGCGCGGGGACCGTGGTGGGCCCGCACGTGGTCATCGAAGGCCACACGACGATCGGCAAGGACAACCGCTTCTTCCAGTTCTGCTCGATCGGCGCCGCACCGCAGGACAAGAAGTGGAAGGGCGAGCCGACCCGCCTCGAGATCGGCAACGGCAACACCATCCGCGAATTCGTCACCATGAACCTGGGCACCGCCCAGGACGCGGGCGTGACCCGCCTGGGCGACGACAACTGGATCTCGGCCTACGTGCACCTGGCGCACGACTGCCAGGTGGGCAGCCACACGATCTTCTCGAACAACGCCCAGCTGGCCGGCCACGTGCACGTGGGAGACCATGCCATCCTGTCCGGCTATGCCGGCGTGCACCAGTTCTGCAAGATCGGCGCCCACGCCTTCATCGGCATGTACACCAGCCTGACCCAGGACGTGCCGCCTTTTGTCCTGGTCTCGGGCAACCCGGCCGGCCAGCGCGGCGTCAACATCGAAGGCCTGAAGCGCCGCGGCTTCACCCGCGAACAGATCGACGGCATCCGCACGGCCCACAAGCTGGTGTATCGCTCGAACCTGACGCTCGAGGAAGCCAAGGCCGCCCTGCTGGAAGAAGAGGGCCGTTCGGGTGCCGCCGCAGCAAGCATCCGCGCGATGCGCGAATTCCTCGGCCTTGCTACCCGTGGCATCGTCCGCTGAGGTCTCGCTAGCGATGGTCGCCGGCGAGGTGTCCGGCGACATGCTCGCCGCGCGCCTGATGGCCGGCCTGCGCCCGCAGTTGCCGAACGTGCGCTTCCACGGCATCGGCGGCCCGCGCATGATCGAGCAGGGATTGGCAAGCGACGTGCCGATCGAGACGCTTACCGTGCGCGGTCTGTTCGAGATCATCCCGCGCTACCGCGAGATCAAGGGCATCCAGAACAGCCTGCGCGACCGCCTGCTGCGCGAGCGCCCGGCCGCCTTCATCGGGGCCGACTACCCGGGCTTCAACCTCGGGCTGGAAGAGCAGCTGCGCGCGGAGGGCATCCCGACCGTCCACTTCGTCAGCCCCCAGATCTGGGCCTGGCGCGGCGGGCGCATCAAGAAGATCAAGCGCGCCGTCTCGCACATGCTGGTGATCTTTCCCTTCGAGGAAGCGATCTACCGCGCCGCCGGCGTGCCGGTGACCTACATCGGACATCCGCTCGCCGAGATGATCCCGATGGCGCCCGACGTGGCGGCGGCGCGCGAAGCGCTCGGCATCGCAAAGGATGCGCGCGTGGTGACGATCATGCCGGGCAGCCGGATGGGCGAGCTGAAGTACCTGGCGGAGCCTTTTGTCGCCGCGGCGAAGCTGCTGGCCGCGCGCGATCCGAACCTCGTGTTCGTCGCGCCGATGGCGGGCGAGCGCCAGCGCGGCTATTACACCGAGATCGTGAACAAGGCCGGCCTGGACAGCGTGCCGGTGCGCCTCATCGACGGGCAGTCGCACGCAGCCATTGCCGCCGCCGATGCGGTACTGGTGGCCTCGGGCACGGCGACGCTGGAGGTGGCGCTGTTCAAGAAGCCGATGGTGATCGCGTACAAGGTCATGCGCGCCTCGTGGGAAATCATGCGCCACATGGGCTACCAGCCCTGGATCGGCCTGCCGAACATCCTGGCGCGCGAATTCGTCGTTCCGGAGTATCTTCAGCATGCGGCCACGCCGCAGGCCCTCGCGGACGCGGTGCAGCGCCAGCTGGACGATCCGGCGGGGAAGGAGGCGCTCGCGCGCCGCTTCACCGACATGCACCACAGTCTCCTGCGCAACAGCGCGGAGGCGAGCGCGGACGCAGTCCTCCGCGTGATTGGACGTAAGAAATGAGTAGAAAAAAGGTCAATCTTTACCCCGGCCTGCCGCCACGGCTGCGGCCGTTCACCGACGCCGACATCGTGTGCGGCGTGGACGAAGCCGGACGCGGTCCGCTGGCGGGGCCGGTGTTCGCCGCCGCCGTCATCCTCGACCCGAAACGGCCGATCGAGGGCCTGCGCGACTCCAAGAAGCTGACCGAAGCGCGCCGCGACGAGCTGGCTCCCTTGATCAAGGAACACGCGCTGGCCTGGGCGATTGCCGAGTGCTCGTGCGACGAGATCGACACCCTGAACATCCTGCATGCGACCATGCTGGCAATGCGCCGCGCAGTGGAAGCGCTGCAGACCGTGCCGACCATCGCCCTGATCGACGGCAACCGCTGCCCGCCGATGGAGATCAAGGCCCATGCGGTGGTCGAAGGCGACGACAAGGTGCACGCCATCTCGGCCGCCTCGATCCTGGCCAAGACCGCGCGCGACGCCGCCTTGGTGCAATTGCATGCACAGTACCCGCAGTACTGCTTCGACCAGCACAAGGGCTATTCGACCGCGCTGCACCTGGAGCGCCTGCGCCTGCACGGCCCGTCGCCGGTGCACCGCCGCTCGTTCGCGCCGGTGCGCGAGCTGCTGCAGGCGGACCTGTTTGCGGCAGCATGAGGTTCGGCGCGTGAAGCACATCATCTCGCGCGACAACGCGTTCTATAAAGAGCTGAAGGGGCTCGCCACCAGTTCGCAGGCGCGCCGCAAGGCGAGCCGCAGCCTGCTCGACGGCGTCCACCTGTGCCAGAGCTGGCTCGACCTGCGCGGCGCGCCCGAGCACTGCGTGGTCTCGGAAGGCGCCCTGGCGAATCCCGAAGTCGCCGCCATCGTGGCGCGTGTCGAGGCCTTGCATGCCCATGTGACGGCGCTGCCGGATGCGCTGTTCGGCGCCATCAGCCAGGTCGAGCACGGCGTGCACATCGTGTTCGTGGTCGCCTCGCCCGTGCCGTCGAAGGCGCCCGGCCTGGTCGAATCCAGCGTGCTGCTCGACGGCGTGCAGGACCCGGGCAACGTCGGCTCGATCCTGCGCAGCGCAGCGGCTTCCGGCATCAAGCAGGTCTACTGCAGCCCGGGCACGGCCTTCTGCTGGTCGCCCAAGGTGCTGCGCGCCGCGATGGGCGCCCACTTCGTGATCGACATCTTCGAGAACATCGAGCTCGCTCCCCTGGTGCGCGCGGCGAAGATTCCGGTACTGGCAACCAGCGGCTACGCAGCCGAACAGCTGTATGCGCTCGACCTGCGCGGCCCGGTCGCCTGGGTGCTGGGCCACGAAGGGCAGGGCGTCTCGCAGGAGCTGCTCGAGCTGGCGACCCACCGCGTCGCCGTTCCGCATGCCGGCAAGGTGGAGTCGCTGAACGTGGCCGCCTGTGCCGCGGTGTGCTTCTTCGAGGGCTTGCGCCAGGGCTTGGGCGCAACGCGGGCATAGACGCAGGCTCGGCCTTCGGGTTAATCTGGCAGCAGGGCGGACTTAAGAAGCGGAAATGGAATAGAGATGGACATCGCGCATTTGCACTTCCTCGTGGCGGAAGCCGACGCTGCCCAGCGCAGGACGCTGGTGGAGCTGCTCGGCCAATTGGGCGCGACGCGCGTGACCGACGTCCCGGACGGGCACCTGGCGCTGCAGCGCCTCGAAGCCGGCTTCTCGCCGAAGGTGGACGTTGCGATCGTCGACCTGGCGCTGCCGGGCATGGACGGCCTGGAGCTGATCCGCAACCTGGGTGCGCTCGGCGTACAGGGGGAGGGCGTACGCCTCGTCGTTACCGGCGCCCAGCCGGCCGGGCTGCTGTTCTCGATCGAGACCCTGGCCCAGGCCTACGGCGTCGACCTGCTGGGCACGATCGGCAAACCGCTCAGCGCCGCCAAGCTGAAGCCCCTGCTCGATCATTACACGCCGCTGGGGCGCGGCGGCGAGCCAGCCAAGGGTCCGCGCTTCAGCTTCCAGGAGATCGGCATCGGCCTGCAGAAGCGCCAGTTCGAACCCTTCTTCCAGCCCAAGATCGAGCTCGCGACCGGGCAGGTGAAGGGGCTGGAGGCCTTTGCCCGCTGGCGCCACCCCGAGCATGGCGTGCTCGGCCCCGGCGCCTTCATCGACGCGCTGGAGCAGAACAACCGGGTCGACTTCCTCGACTGGAGCATGATCGAGCTGTCCGCCGAGCGCTGCCGCTGGTTCCAGGACCAGGGCATCCCCGTCCCGATCAGCCTGAATCTGGCGCCCGAGACGCTGGCGCATCCGGCGTTTGTCCGCCAGATCACCGCCTGCGTCCAGCGCCACCGCATCCTGCCGGAGTACCTGACCTTCGAGATGCCCGAATCCTCGGTGCTGAACACCGACCCGGAATTCATCGAGCGCCTGGTGCGCCTGCGGATGATGGGTTTCGGCCTGGCGATCGACGACTACGGCACCGGCCGCTCGAACCTGCAGCTGCTGGCGCGCATTCCCTTCAGCGAACTGAAGATCGACCGCAGCTTCGTCGACGGCGCCTCCAAGCGCCGCCCCCTGGGCACGGTCCTGCGCTCCTGCCTCGGCCTGGCGCACAGCCTGGACCGCATGTCGGTCGCGGTCGGCGTGGAGACGCGCCAGGACTGGGACTTCCTGCAAAACCTCGGCTGCACCTACGCCCAGGGCTACCACATCGCCAACCCCATGGAAGCCGCCGCCTACCCAGGCTGGCTGGAAGACTGGCGCCACTTCTTTTAATTGGGGTCAATACTCCCGGCGGTCCGGCTTGATTTCTTGCAGGATGGTGGTGGCGATCTCTTCGATCGACTTGGTGGTCGAGGACAGCCAGCGGATGCCTTCGCGGCGCATCATCGCCTCGGCCTCGTTCACCTCGTAGCGGCAATTCTCGATCGAGGCGTACTTGCTGCCGGCGCGGCGCTCGTTCCGGATCTGCGAGAGGCGCTCGGGCGTGATGGTCAGCCCGAACAGCTTGGCTTTGAACGGCGGCAGCGAAGAGGGCAGCTTGCCGCGTTCGAAGTCGTCCGGAATCAGGGGATAGTTGGCGGCCTTCAGGCCGTACTGCATCGCCAGGTACAGGCTGGTCGGTGTCTTGCCCGAGCGCGATACGCCCACCAGGATCACGTCTGCCTCGGCCAGGTTCTTGTGCGACTGACCGTCGTCATGGGCGAGCGAAAAGTTGATCGCTTCGATCCTGTTCTTGTACTCCTCGGTGTCCACTGCATTGTGGATGCGCCCGATCGTGTGCGTGGACTTCACGCCCAGTTCCTGCTCGAGCGGCGACACGAAGGTCTGGAACAGGTCCATGTGCATGCCCTTGGCCGCCCGGATCACGCTCGACAGGTCGTGCTTTACCAGGGTCGAGAACACAATGGGCCTTTGACCGTCACGCGCGAAGCTGTCGTTGATCCGGCGCGCCGCCTCGTGCGCCTTCTCGATCGAATCGATGAAGGGCAAGCGGATCTGGCGGAAGCGCATCTCGAACTGGCTCAGCACCGCGTGACCGAAGGTCTCCGCCGTGATGCCGGTACCGTCCGAGACGAAGAAGACGGTGCGGGAAGTGGGAGTAGGCGGGACGCTGGTATTGTCGGTCATGGTGTCGGAATGCTAAGTCTTGCTGCCAAAGTTGCAGCATGGTCTGCCGGTCACGGGGTAAAATGCTCGGCAACGGTGCTGCATTGTGCTGCACGACGGCCAGAATAACAAGAAGACACCGTCGTCCAGGTCACGATGTCATAGCAAGCCAAAAGGTTTCTATCATCAAGTAAGGGTGTATCACCATGACCAACCTGTCTGTAGCAGCATTGAAGGAGCCTGATCAGGCGACAAGGACCTACGTCGCGTCGTTCGAGAACCTGCGCATGACCGATGTCGAATCGGTCGGCGGCAAGAATGCGTCGCTGGGCGAGATGATTTCGCAGCTGGCCGGCGCCGGCGTACGCGTGCCGGGCGGCTTCGCCACCACGGCCGATGCCTTCCGCGACTTCCTCGAACACAGCGACGGCGGCCCGTCCCTGGCGCAGCGCATCGCCACCCGCCTCGAAGGCCTGGACATCGACGACGTCCGGTCGTTGGCAAGTGCCGGCGCCGAGATCCGCCAGTGGATCGTCGACACCCCTTTCCAGCCGCGCCTGGAACAGGAAATCCGCGCGTTCTACGAGCGCCTGGTTGCCGATTCCGATACCGAAGTCTCCTTCGCCGTGCGTTCCTCGGCCACCGCCGAAGACCTGCCGGACGCGTCCTTCGCAGGCCAGCAGGAGACCTTCCTGAACGTGGTCGGCATCGACAACGTGCTGGAAGCCATGAAGCACGTCTTCGCCTCCCTCTACAACGACCGCGCGATCTCTTACCGCGTCCACAAGGGCTTCACCCACGCCGAGGTGGCGCTGTCGGCCGGCGTGCAGCGCATGGTGCGCTCCGATACCGGCGCGGCCGGCGTGATGTTCACCATCGATACCGAGTCCGGCTTCAAGGACGTGGTCTTCGTCACCTCCAGCTACGGCCTGGGGGAAACCGTGGTGCAGGGCGCGGTGAACCCGGACGAGTTCTACGTGCACAAGCCGATGCTGGCCCAGGGCAAGCTGCCGGTCATCCGCCGCAACATCGGCTCCAAGCTGATCAAGATGGAGTTCACGGAGGAAGCCAAGGCCGGCCGTTCGGTGCGCACCGTCGACGTGCCGATCGAGATGCGTAACCGCTATTCCTTGAGCGACGCCGAAGTGGTCGAGCTGGCCAAGTACGCCGTCATCATCGAGAACCACTACGGCCGTCCGATGGACATCGAGTGGGGCAAGGACGGCCGCGACGGCAAGCTGTACATCCTGCAGGCGCGCCCGGAAACCGTGAAGTCGCAGCAGAAGACCACCGACGCCCAGCAGCGCTTCAGCCTGAAGGGCTCGGGCACCGTACTGACCTCCGGCCGCGCGATCGGCCAGAAGATCGGCGCCGGCCCGGTGCGCGTGATCCACGACCCGTCCGAGATGGAACGCGTGCAGCCGGGCGACGTCCTGGTGGCCGACATGACCGATCCGAACTGGGAACCGGTGATGAAACGCGCCTCCGCCATCGTCACCAACCGCGGCGGCCGAACCTGCCACGCGGCGATCATCGCGCGTGAACTCGGCGTGCCCGCCGTGGTCGGCTGCGGCGACGCCACCGAGGCGCTGAAGGACGGTACCTTTGTCACCGTCTCGTGCGCCGAAGGCGACGAGGGCAAGATCTACGACGGCCTGCTGGAAACCGAGATCACCGAAGTCTCGCGCGGCGAGCTGCCGCCGATCCCGACCAAGATCATGCTCAACGTCGGCAACCCGCAGCTGGCCTTCGACTTCCAGTCGGTGCCGAACGCCGGCGTCGGCCTGGCGCGCCTCGAGTTCATCATCAACAACAACATCGGCGTGCACCCCAAGGCCATCCTCGAGTACCCGAACATCGACGTCGACCTGAAGAAGGCGGTCGAGTCGGTGGCCCGCGGCCACGCCTCGCCGCGCGCCTTCTATGTCGACAAGCTGGCCGAAGGCGTGGCCACCATCGCCGCCGCCTTCTGGCCCAAGCCGGTGATCGTGCGCCTGTCCGACTTCAAGTCGAACGAGTACAAGAAGCTGATCGGCGGTTCGCGCTACGAGCCGGACGAAGAGAACCCGATGCTGGGCTTCCGCGGCGCGGCGCGCTACCTGGCCGAGGACTTTGCCGAGTCCTTCGAGATGGAATGCATGGCCATGAAGCGCGTGCGCGAAGACATGGGCCTGACCAACGTCGAGATCATGATCCCGTTCGTGCGCACCCTGGGCCAGGCCGAGAAGGTCATCGAGCTGCTGGCCAAATATGGTCTCAAACGCGGCGAAAACGGCCTGCGCGTCATCATGATGTGCGAAGTGCCGTCCAACGCCATCCTGGCCGAGCAGTTCCTGCAGTATTTCGACGGCTTCTCGATCGGTTCGAACGACCTGACCCAGCTGACCCTGGGCCTGGACCGCGACTCCGGCATGGAGCTGCTGGCCAAGGACTTCGACGAGCGCGACCCGGCCGTGAAAGCCATGCTGTCGCTGGCGATCAAGGCCTGCCGCGCGCAGGGCAAGTACATCGGCATCTGCGGCCAGGGGCCGTCGGACAATCCGGACTTCGCCCAGTGGCTGGTGGGCGAGGGGATCGAGTCGATGTCGCTGAATCCGGACTCGGTGATCGATACCTGGAACAAGCTGGCCGCCAGCTAAGCGCGAAGGACTCGTCAACACCAAGCCTGCTTGTCGAAAGACAGCAGGCTTTTTTCCTGGCGCCGCGATCAAGGATCAGGGCATTAGAAATTGATTCACATCAAGGATTCGAGATCTTGTACCGACTTACTATCATGTTGGCGAGCACTACATTTTGCGCTCGCTTAACAATAAGGTAGGAACATGCGGATACAGTTTCTTGGCGGTACTGGAACGGTCACTGGGTCGAAGTATTTGCTCACGACACAGAGCTCCAAAATCCTGGTCGATTGCGGACTCTTTCAAGGATATAAGCAGCTTCGTTTGCGCAACTGGGCAAGGCTGCCCTTCGATCCTGCCGCGCTCGATGCCGTCGTGCTGACCCATGCGCATCTCGACCATAGCGGCTATCTGCCGCTGCTCGTCAAGAATGGCTTCAAGGGAAAGGTTTTTTGCAGCGAAGCGACCTATGACTTGTGCAGGATCCTGTTGCCCGACAGCGGACACCTTCAGGAGGAGGACGCCGCCGCAGCCAACCGGCATGGCTATAGCCGGCACCACCCGGCCATGCCGCTGTACACCGAAGATGATGCGCACGTGGCGCTCAGGCAATTCGTCACCGTGGGTTTCGGGACGCACGTCGCCATCGCACCGGGACTGGGCGCGACCTTCAGCCGGGCCGGCCATATCCTCGGCGCGGCGATCGTCGCGCTCGACGACGGCAGCCGCAGGATCACCTTTTCCGGAGACCTTGGCCGCGCCGACGATGCCGTCATGCTGCCGCCGGCCCGGCTCGAAGCGACCGACTACCTCGTGGTCGAGTCCACCTACGGCAATCGCGTCCACGCCGCCGCGGATCCGCTGGAGGCACTGGCGCGGACGATCCGCGATACCGCCGCGCGCGGGGGCGTCGTGGTCATTCCCGCTTTCGCCGTGGGCCGCGCCCAGGGTCTCATGTATGCCATGCACCAGATGAAGGCCTCCGGCGCAATCCCGGCCGTCCTGCCGGTGTTCCTGGACAGTCCGATGGCCAAGGATGCCACCGCCATCTACCGCAAGCACCGCGCCGACCACCGCCTGAGCGTGGAGGAATGCCACGCGATGTGCGATGCCGCCACCATCATCAACTCCGTCGAGGAATCGAAGCAGCTCGACGCCAGGAACACGTCGAAGGTGATCATCTCCGCGAGCGGCATGGCGACCGGCGGACGGGTACTGCATCATCTGAAGGCGTTTGCCGACGACCCCCGCAACACCATCCTGTTCGCCGGCTTCCAGGCCGGCGGCACCCGCGGCGCGGCGCTGATCGACGGCGCCGGCGAGATCCGCATCCATGGCCAGACGGTGCGTGTGCGCGCCCAGGTGGCGCACGTCGACAACCTGTCGGCCCACGCCGACAGCAGGGAAATCCTCGAATGGATGTCGGCGCTGGCCATCCCTCCGCGCCGTACCTTCGTCACGCACGGCGAGCCGGCCGCCTCCGAAGCCCTGCGGGCCAGGATCAAGCATGAGCTGGGTTGGGATTGCCTGGTGCCCGAGCACCTGCAGGAGGTGGCGCTGTGAGGAACGACGCACCGGTCGACGGCAGCTTCTGCGCGAGCGCGCAGCGCCTCGGCATCGACAGCGGCGACGCCGCGGTCCTGTACCTCGACGCGCGCCATGCCGCGTGCACGATCGACGGGTTCTCGGCCGGGGCCCGGGTCCGGGTCTGCGCGCAAGGACGCTCGACGATCGCGCAGCTCAACCTGGTCCATGGCGGCATCCTCAAGCCGGACCATGCGGGGTTGTCCGAGCTTGCCTGGCGCAGGCTCGGCGCGCTCGATGGATGCGAACTGCGGGTGCAGCCGGCGCCGTCGCCACGCTCCTTTCCCATGGTGCGCTCCAAGATCTACGGGCAGGACCTGAGCGTCGACGCCGCCAGGGCCATCGTCGGCGACATCGCCGCCGGGCTGTACTCCGACATCGAAATCGCGGCGTTCATCACCGCCTGTGCCGGCAAGCGCCTGAAGGTGGACGAGGTCTTTGCGCTGACCGGCGCGATGGTGCAGGCCGGCACCAGGCTCGAGTGGCCTGGGACACCTGTCGTCGACAAGCACTGCGTCGGCGGCCTTCCGGGCAACCGCACCACGCTGCTGGTGGTACCGATCGTGGCGGCATGCGGCCTGACGATCCCGAAGACCTCGTCGCGCTCGATCACCTCGCCGGCCGGCACCGCCGATGCGATGGAAACGCTGGCGCCGGTGGCGCTCGATACGGCGCGGATGCGCCGGGTGGTCGAGCAGGAAGGCGGGTGCATCGCCTGGGGCGGCGCCGTCGACCTGAGCCCCGCCGACGACATCCTGATCCGTGTCTCGCGCCCGCTGGATTTCGACGGCGAGGCCACGATGGTCGCCTCGGTCCTGTCCAAGAAGCTCGCGGCCGGCGCCACCCACGTGCTGATCGACATCCCGGTCGGTCCGAGCGCGAAAGTGCGCTCGGAGGCCGCCGCAGAATCGCTGAGCAGAATGTTCCTGGCGGTCGGCCGCGCCTACGGACTGAGTGTCCGGACCGTGATCAGCGACGGCCGCCAGCCTGTCGGACGCGGCATCGGGCCAGCCCTCGAGGCGCTCGATGCGCTGGCCGTGCTGCGCAACCACCCCGATGCGCCCCAGGACTTGCGGGAGCGCGCGCTGGCGCTGGCCGGGGAGCTCCTCGAACTCGGCGGCAAGGCCGAGGCGGGCGCGGGCCTGGCGATGGCACGCGCCACGCTCGCGAGCGGCGCGGCCTTGCGCAAATTCGAGGCCATCTGCGCGGCCCAGGGCGGCATGCGCGTGCCGGAAGCCGGGGCCCGCCGCTACGCGGTCCTGGCCGCGCGCAGCGGGCAGGTTGCCACGGTCGACAACCGCCACCTGGCACGTGTCGCGAAGCTGGCAGGTGCGCCGCAGGACCCGGGGGCCGGCGTGCTGTTCCACGCCCCCCTCGGACGGCCCGTGAGGGTCGGCGACGTGCTCTACACGATCTGCGCGGAATCGCCCGGAGCGCTGGCCCGCGCAGTGTCCCACGCGGCGGCGCATCCGGACATCGTCGGGATCCTGGAATCATGAGGCCGCTCCTGTTTGCGCTGCCCGGCAACGAAGCGATGGGCGCTGCGCTGTGCCGTTTGCGGGGCTGGGAAGCGGGCGCCTGGGAGCTGCACGCGTTCCCGGACGGGGAAACCCGTGTCCGCTACCTGAGCGACCCGGCCGGGCGCGAGGTGATCCTGGTCTGCAGCCTCGATCGTCCGAACGCGAAGACGGTGCCGCTCTGCCTGGCAGCAGCCGTCGCCCGTGAACTCGGTGCGCGGCGTGTCGGCCTGGTCGTGCCCTACCTTGCCTACATGCGCCAGGACGCACGCTTCCACCGCGGAGAAGGGGTGACGGCGAAACACTTTGCCGGCCTGCTGGGCCGGGCCGGAGACTGGCTGGTCACGGTCGATCCGCACCTGCACCGCATCGAGCGCCTGGACGAGATCTACGACATCCCGTCGCGCGTGGTGGCGGCAGCGCCTGCCATCGCGGCCTGGGTCATGGAGAACGTCAGGCAGCCGCTCCTGATCGGTCCCGACGAGGAGAGCGAGCAATGGGTCGCGCAGGTCGCGGCCACGGCCGCCTGCCCCTACACCGTCCTGCGCAAGGAACGGCGCGGCGACCGCGACGTCTCGGTCTCCGTCCCTGAACTGGCAGGCTGGCGCTCCCGCACACCGGTGCTGGTCGACGATATCGCGTCCACCGCCCGCACCCTGATTGCCGCGGTGCAGCGCCTGCGCGCGGCAGGAATGCCGGCGCCGGTCTGCGTCGCCGTGCACCCGGTGTTCGCGGGCGAGGCCTATGCCGAGCTGCTGGCGGCCGGCGTCGCCGCGGTGGCCTGCACCGACACCATCGCCCATCCGAGCAGCCGGATCGGACTGGCCGCCGCCATCGGGGCGGCTGCCGACGCGCTGTCGGCCGACTGTGACGGCGCCGGCGCTTGATGGAAGCGTCCGTGTTCAGCCCCGCGACGCTGACGGCGGTCGCGGTCGCCGCCGGCTGCGGCATGCTGATCGGCATCGACCGCGAACGGCGCAAAGGCAGCGGCCCCGCGCGCGGATTCGCCGGCCTGCGCAGCTTCACCCTGGCCTCGGTGCTCGGCGCCTTGTCCCAGGCACTCGGCGGTGCACTGGTGCTCGCCGCCGCAGGCCTGGTGGCCGCCCTTGCGGCGATCGCCTACTGGCGCGACCGCTCCGACGACCCGGGCATCACCACCGAGCTGGCCCTGTTCCTGAGCTTCCTGATCGGTGTCGCCGCGATCGACAACCTGGCATTCTCCGCCGGCGCCTCCGTCGTGCTCGCCTCGCTGCTGTACCTGCGCGGCCCGCTGCACCGTTTCGCCCGGGCGTCCTTGAGGCCGGCCGAGCTGCGCGCTGCGCTGCTGTTTGCCGGCGCCGCGCTGGTGGTGCGGCCGCTCCTGCCCGATGCGGACCATCCCTGGCTGCTGGGCGTCAATCCGCGCACGCTCTGGACGCTGGCGCTCCTGATCATGGGGATCCAGGCGGCTGCCCACATCGGCGTGCGCCTGGCGGGTCCCCGCTTGGGTTTCGCGCTGTCCGGATTCGGCGCCGGCTTCATCTCGAGCGTGGCGACCGTGACCGCGATGGCCGCGCGCTGCCGCAAGGAGCCGCAATTGCACCGCGCCTGTGTCGCCGGTGCGCTGCTGTCGAATGTCGCCACCTTCGTCCTGCTGTGGGTAGTGGCAGTCACCGTTGCGCCGGCCCACCTGCCTGCGCTGGCGCCGGTGCTGGGCGGCGCCCTGATCGCCGCGGTGGCCGTTGGCGGCATCAGCCTGGCCGGGGGAAGCGGCGTGGCGCCTGCCGCGCCCGCGAACGGCCGGGTGTTCGACGTCAGGCAGGCCGCGCTGTTCGCGGCGGCGCTGAGCGCGGCCACACTCGGCCTGGCCTATCTGAACGCGCACGTGGGGCAGGGCGCGCTGCTCGGCGGCACGGCGCTGGCAGGCTTCTTCGACCTGCATGCCGCCTCCGGGTCCGCCCTGGCCCTCCTCGCAGGCGGCACCGCATCGACGCACGATGCGACGCTGGCGATGCTGCTTGCGGTGACGACGAATACGCTCAGCAAGGCGGCCGGAGCGCTAGCCGGCGGCGCCCGGTTCGCCGTCCGCGTCATCGGCAGCCTGGCCCTGGTGCTGCTGGGAGCGTGGCTGCCGTTCTGGTTCTGGCCTGGGTGAACAGGGACGCGCCTGCGGTGGCGCGATCGTCAACATGTCTTCCAATCCCGGACTGGCGGCGGCGGATATGCCGCACAATGACCGGCACGCCCGGCAGGGCCGGGCATCTCCTTTCCATCAACTGCAGGAGCCGCACCATGAAACCATCCGGCAAGCGCATTGCCATTGTTACCGGCGGCGGCGACGCACCGGGCCTGAACGCCGTGATCCGGGCCGTCGTGCTCGCATCGGCAAGGATCGGCTGGGAATGCTACGGCATCCGCGACGGCTTCAATGGCCTGCTCGCGCCGGATGCCTGCATGGGCGAACCGGTCGCACTGCTGCGGCCCGAGGCCGTGCACGGCATTGCCCATCTCGGCGGCACGATCCTGGGCAGCACGAACCGGGGCAATCCGATGCGCTATCCGGTCCGGCAGCCTGGCGCCGGCGTTCTCGAGCAGGACCGCACCGATGAGCTGGTCGCCTTGTTCCGGCAGCGCGGATTCGAGGCATTGGTGATGGTCGGCGGCGACAGTTCGATGGAGATCGCCGCCTGCCTGCAGGGCAAGGGCTTGCCCGTGGTAGGCGTGCCAAAGACGATCGACAACGACCTGGACGGGACGGCGCAGACCTTCGGCTTCGACACGGCGGTCGGTTTCGCCACCGAGTGCATCGACCGGCTGCACACCACCGCGGACAGCCAGCATCGCGTCATGGTGGTGGAGGTCATGGGGCGCTACGCCGGGTGGATCGCCCTGCATGCGGGCATGGCCGGCGGTGCCCATGCCATCCTGCTGCCGGAGATTCCGTTCGACATCGACCTCGTGGCCGCCGCGATCGCCAGGCGCGACGCCGCCGGACGTGGCCACACCATCGTCGTCGCCGCCGAGGGCGCGCAGCCGGCAGGGCAGGAGCGCGCGCTGCTGGCCGGCGCCGGCGCCGGCCGCGCCGAGCGCCTGGGCGGGATCGGCGCACGGGTCGAGGCGGCCCTGGCGCAACGCACCGGCAAGGACTGCCGCAGCGTGGTGCTGGGCCACCTGCTGCGCGGCGGCAGTCCTTCCGCGTTCGACCGGGTCGTCGCCGGGCGCTTCGGCGCCGCCGCGGTACGGGCGCTGGCAGCGGGACAGTCGGGAGTGATGGTCGCGCTGGATGGGCCGGACATCGGCACCGTGCCGCTGGCCGCGGTGGCGGGGCGCAGCAGGCGCGTCCCCGTCGACGGCGAGACGGTGCGCGCGGCGCGCGACCTGGGCATCTGTTTCGGGGACGGGGCAGCCTGAGGGCCGCGGCCTAGCGCATGCGCAGTGCCCGCATCAGCGCCGCGTCCTGGCGGTAGATATCCTGGGCGAACAGGGCCTGGCCGTGGCGGTCGACCAGCGCGGTCGCATAGAACAGCACCACCGGCACCGGCCGGGCCAGCGTGACCGTGCGCATGGGACCGGGGAGCATGGCCCGGGCCACGGCGGCGGCATCCCAGCGGCGCGGATCCGCGAGCACGAACTGCGCCAGATCGGCCGGGCGCGCGACCCGGATGCAGCCGTGGCTCAGGTCGCGCCGGGAGCGGTCGAACAGCTCTTTCGACGACGTCGAATGCAGGTAGATGTTCATCGGATTGGGCATCGCAAACTTGAGCTCGCCCAGCACATTGCGGGGACCGGGCCGCTGGCGCACCCGGGCCTGGCCGCGGCGCAGGCGCGCCAGCGCCTCCGCCGGGGCCAGTTGCAGCACCTTTCCGTCCGTTCCTACCAGCTCCATGTCGTTCCGCACCAGGTAGGCGGGATCGTGCGCCAGCTTTGGCACGATTTCATTCGACTGGATGCTGGGCGGGACGTTCCAATAGGGATTGAATTCGAGATAGCGCATCTGGCCGATGAACAGCGGCGTCGGGGTCCTGGCGGCGGTCCCGACGATCACCCGCATCTCCAGCATCGGTTCAGGGGAAGCGGCGTTCGTGTCGAACGCCCACAAGCGGTAGGCCGGCACGTTGACTGCGACGATGCGGCCGGGCGGCAGCGGCGGCAGCCAGCGCAGGCGTTCCAGGGTAAGTGCGAGCTGCGCTGCCCGGTGCGCCGGCGGGACGGCCAGCGCCGCCAGCGTGGCGGGTCCCAGGACGCCGTCTTCCGCCAGTCCATGGCGTGCCTGGAAGCGGCGCACCGCGCCGGCCAGGATGGCGGTGTAGCCGTCCTCGCAGGAGGCGGGCGCTTGCCGTTCGAGATCGCCCAGCAGGCGCAGGCGTTCGCACAACTGGGCTGAGCCGGCATAGGCGTCGCCGGGCTCGAGCGCGGCCGGCACGGCCGGGGGCAGTGCCGGCCAGTCGGGCGCCACGCTTGCCAGGTGCCGGTAATGCGCCAGCATCGACTTGACCCTGCCATACAAGGGAATCCCGGGCGCAGCGGACTCGACTGCATCTTCCATGCCGCCATCGGCCAGCGCCCGGCGCAGGTGCTCGACCACATCGAAGCCGCCTGCGGTGCCGGTAGCGTCGCGGTAGGCCGATGCGACGCGGCCGAAGCGCAGGTCGGCGAGGTACTGGAGCATTGCAGCGCTGAGGTCGCGGTCGAGCGCTGCAAGGGAGGCCTCGTCGTGCGCGCCTTCCAGCCTGCGTGCGAGTGCGTCAAGACCGTAGCGGGACGAGTCGAGCCCGTGTTCATGGGCCTTGCCCAGGAGGCGAAGCGCCAGGCGTGCCCGTGCCGGCCCTTCGCCCAGCCACAGCAGCGCCGGTCCCGCCGCATACAGGCGCGCGGCCAGCTGGCGGGCATCGGTGGAGGCTTGCGCGTCGCGCCTTGCGTCCGGGACTGACGTTGCCGGCACTGCTGCCGCGCTTGCGCATGCATGGATGAGGAAAAACAGGATGGCGCCCGCCCGCTGGAGGGCGAGGAGGGGCCTGCGGCGGTGCGGCTTGGCGATCATGGAGTCCGGAATGGGTTGAGGAATGTGGCGGCGGAGTCTGGGCGCGCCGGGCTTACGATACGGGTCCTCTGGACTAAAAGTCATTGACCCAGATCAAAATTGCAGATATCGCCGCACGGCGCCCGCGGGAACCGCTTGCGGTCTCGTGCGCGCGGCGTCGCGCCCATGCGCCTGCGATAAACCTCAGCGCCGCAGCTTCCAATCCTGTCCATACCTGCTACACTGGCGTCGAACACTCTTTGCCAGAAAGCACACAATCAGCAAGCGCATCGACATCGTTGAACCCTCGCCGCCTGTTGCAGGCCGCGGGGGTTTTTTACTTTTTTGAACCACTCAAGGAGACGCCAATGACGGACTGGATGGGCTGGCTGGTGGTGGCCGGCGTCCTCGTAATCGCCGAACTCTTTACCGGCACCTTTTACCTCCTGATGATCGCGATCGGCCTCGGCGCCGGCGCGCTCGCCGCGCTGTCGGGCGCGAGCGGGCCGGTGCAGACCCTGGCCGCCGCCGCGGTCGGCCTTGCCGCAACCGCCATCCTGCACCGCAGCCGCTTCGGCCGACCGGCACGGACCGAGGCCACGCGTGACCGCAACGTCAACCTCGACATCGGCCAGCGCGTCGTCGTGCCGGAGTGGCAGAACGGCCGCGCGCGCGTGATGTACCGCGGGGCGCTGTGGGATGTCGAACTGGGTCCGGGCGCGCTGCCCGAAGCGGGCGACTACCGCATCGTCGAAGTGCTCGGCAACCGCCTGATCGTGGCGAATGCATGAACGATTCATAAGTTCATCTAATAATTAACTACTCATCTATAAGGGATGCTCATGGAATTCTCGTTCGGCACAGTGGCGCTCGTCGTTTTCATCATTGCCCTGGTATTCATCTTCAAGACCATCAACGTGGTGCCGCAGCAGCATGCCTGGGTGGTCGAGCGCCTCGGCAAGTTCCACGCCGTGCTGGCCCCGGGCCTGAACATCGTGGTGCCCTTCATCGACCGCATCGCCTACAAGCACAGCCTCAAGGAGATCCCGCTCGACGTGCCGCCGCAGGTCTGCATCACCAGGGACAACACCCAGCTGCAGGTCGACGGCATCCTGTACTTCCAGGTGACCGACGCGATGCGCGCCTCCTACGGCTCGTCGAACTACATCCAGGCCATCACCCAGCTGGCCCAGACCACGCTGCGTTCGGTGATCGGCAAGATGGAGCTCGACAAGACCTTCGAAGAGCGCGACCACATCAACACCACCATCGTCAACGCGATCGACGAGTCGGCCGCCAACTGGGGTGTGAAGGTGCTGCGCTATGAGATCAAGGACCTGACGCCACCGGCCGAGATCCTGCATGCGATGCAGCGCCAGATCACCGCCGAGCGCGAGAAGCGCGCCCTGATCGCGGCGTCGGAGGGCCGGCGCCAGGAGCAGATCAACATCGCCAGCGGCGAGCGCGAAGCCGCCATCGCCCGCTCGGAAGGCGAGCGCCAGGCCGCGATCAACCGGGCCCAGGGCGAGGCCAGCGCCATCGTCGCCCTGGCCGAGGCAAGTGCCTCCGCACTGCGCCAGGTGGGCGCTGCGATCCACGAGCCGGGCGGCATGGACGCGGTCAACCTGCGCGTGGCCGAGCACTACGTCGACGCCTTCGGCAATCTGGCCAAGACCAATAACTCGCTGATCGTGCCGGCCAATATGGGGGACATGAGCAGCGTGATCGCCAGCGCCCTGCAGATCGTGAAGTCGCAGCAGCCGGAGATCCTGCGGTGACACGGGTCGTCGTCATCACCGGCGCCTCGGACGGCATCGGCGCCGAGATGGCGCGCCAGCTGGCGGAGAAGGAGGGCGCGGCGGTGGCCCTGGTGCTTGCCGCCCGCAACGCGGCGCAGCTCGATGCGGTCGCCGGGGAGTGCGCCGCGCTGGGCGCGCAGACGCTCACGGTGCCGACCGACGTCGGCGTGCAGATCCAGTGCCGGCGCCTGGTCGTCAGCGCCGTCGAGCATTTCGGGCGCATCGACGTCCTGGTCAACAACGCGGGGCGCTCGGGGCACGCGCTGTTCGAGGAAGTGGAAGACCTGTCCTGGTACGAGGAGCTGATGCGCGTGAACCTGTGGGGCAGCGTGTGGTGCACGCAGGCCGCATTGCCGGCGCTGAAGGCTTCGCGCGGCAGCATCGTCGCGGTGTCCTCGCTGGCCGGCCTGGTCGGGGTGCCGGGGCGGACCGCCTATAGCGCGACGAAGTTCGCGATGACCGGTTTTTTTGAAGCGCTCAGGGCGGAAATGAAGGGACACGGCGTCAGCGTGACGACGGCGTATCCGGGCGTGGTGGCCACGCGCATCCGCTACCGCGGCTTCAATGCGCAGGGCGAATCCATGGGCGCGAGCGCGCTGAACGAGGAGGGAGCGATGAGCGTGGAAGAATGCGCGCGCCTCATCGTCGAAGGAATGAACGCGCGCCGGCGCGAGGTCGTCATGACGACCAAGGGCAAGCTCGGGCGCTTCATCAAGCTGGTCGCGCCCGGACTGGTGGAGAAGATGGCGCTGGCCGCCCTGAAAAAGGACGCCAGGCCACATTAACACTTAGAAGTCGAGGGTCGCCGACACCACCACGCTGCGCGGTGCCCCCTGCACCAGGTAGCCGAAGCCCGGATAGCCGCCTGCCGAGGCCCAGTAGTTCCTGTCCGTCACGTTGTCGATGCGCGCGCGCAGCGTCAGGTCGCGGTCCATGAAGCGCGTGACATAGTTGGCGCCGATGTCCAGGCGCGACCATGAGGGCAGCTTCTGGGTGTTGGCCGCATCGGCATACTGGGTCGAGGTGGTCAGGGCGCGCGCGTTCAGCGACAGCCCCTGCACGCCCGGCACTTCCCACTCGGCGCCGAGGTTCAGCTGCGTGCCCGGCACGCCGATCGCATCCTTGCCTTCATTGAGGCCGCCGGCGGTCCTGCGCTGCTCCGCTTCCAGCAAGGTGAGCCCGCCCAACAGGCGCAGGCCGCGCGCGGGGGTGCCGAAGACGCTCAGCTCCAGGCCGCGGTTGCGCTGCTCGCCGAACACGCCGAAGCGGCGGTTCACCACGTACGCGCTCGGCTGCGCGGTGCTGAACACGGCCGCCGTCATGCCGAGCTTGCCGCTGTCGTACTTGACGCCGATTTCCTTCTGGCGCGAGACGAAGGGCGCGAATACCTCGCCCTGGTTGACGATGTCGGTACCGGCCGCCACCGGGCCCTGCTGCAGTGCTTCGCTGTAGTTCGCGTAGACCGAGACTCCCTTGACCGGCTTGTAGACGATGCCCGCCACCGGCGTCACTTCGCTCTCGTCGTAACGGGCGTTCGGCGCACCGGTGTTGTAGTCGTAGCCGAAGGACTTGATGGTCTGGTGGCGCGCGCCCACGGTCACCAGGAGGCGATCGTCCATGAAGCCCAGCGTGTCTGCCACCGCGGCGCTCGACAGAATCGACTTGCTGGTCAGGAGCGGGCTGTTCATGTTCCCGCCGGTGAAGAAGCCGCTCGACGGGGCCGCCACGTCGCGTGGGCGATAGATGTTCGAGGCGAAGCCGGCGAAATCGCTCATGCCGTAGGCGTTCTTCGACTCCGAATGGAAGCCTGCTACCATCGCGCTCAGCTTGTGCGAGACCGCTCCGGTCTTCAGTTCGGTGCGCACGCCCACTTCGCCGGTGCGCACCTTGTCCTCGCGGGCGTTGTCGAAGCGGGTCATGGTGGCATCGCCACTGGCATTGGTGACGGTCGGCGAGGAGATGATGTTGGATTCATCGCCTTTGCGCATGCCGAGTGCCGCCCAGGCCACGGCGCCGCCCGGCAGGTCGACCTCGCCACGCAGGGTGCCGAAGGTATCGCGCTCGCCCGAGTAGGTCCAGGGCTGGGCATAGTTGCCGTTGCTGTCGGGTGCGCCGATGATCGGCACGCCGGCCGCCACCGTCACGCTCGGGCGCGCGCCGCGCAGCTGGTGGTCCTGGTGGCCGACGTCGGCCGACAGGCGGTAGCCGCGGCCGCGGTAGTCCACGCCGACCGAGTACAGGCTGAGTTCGCGGCTCTCGCGGTCCACTGCGGTGTCGCCGTCGCGGCGCACTGCGTTCACCCGCACGCCGAGGCGGCCTTCCTCGCCGAAGCGGTTCGCGAAGTCGGTCGCCACATAAGCCTGGCCGCCGGTCTCGACGCCCACGGTTACCTGGGTCAGCGGCGCGTTCGGCGCACGCTTGGGCAACAGGTTGATGGCGCCGCCAATGCCGCCGCCGCCCGGCGCCGCGCCGTTCACGAAGCTGTTCGCGCCGCGCAGGACTTCGACGCGCTCGAGCAGCTCCGAGGCCACGAACTGGCGCGGGAGCAGGCCGTACAGGCCGTTGTAGGCCAGGTCGTCCGAGTTGACGGCGAAGCCGCGGATCACATACAGCTCCTGGTAGTTGCCGAAGCCGCGCGCCACGCGCACAGACGGGTCGTTCTGCACGACGTCCGCGACGCTGCGGGCCTGCTGGTCCTGGATCAGGGCCTGCGTGTAGTTCATGGAATTGAACGGGGTGTCCATGATGTCCACGTTGCCGAGCAGGCCGAGGCGGCCGCCGCGTGCGACCTGGCCGCCTGCGTAGGCGGAGGGCAGGCCCTGGGCCGACGCGTCGGCCGAGGCGCTGACGACGACGGTGGCGACCGGTTCGGCCGGGGCGGTTTCCTGGGCATGGGTGTTGGCAGCGAGGAGGGCGGCGGCAAGCGCAGTGGGAGTCAGGCGAAGCAGTTTCATCGGTTAAGCTCGTTTTTCTTAATGAGAATGATTGTCATTCTATCCGTTTTGGCTTGCGCCTGTAAATGAGAACGATTATTATTTGCCAGACTTTACGATTGCGACGCCCGATGTCACCTACCTCCCTCCGCCGCTGGGGCTGGATCCACAAGTGGAGCAGCCTGGTTTGCACCGCCTTCATGCTGCTGCTCTGCCTGACGGGCCTGCCGCTGATCTACCACCACGAGATCGGCCACCTGCTCGGCACCGACGTCGAGGCGCCCGCCATGCCGGTGGACACTCTAAGGGGCAACATCGACGCCGTGCTGGCCTCGGCCAAGGAGCTGTACCCCAACAAGATGGCGATGTACATGTCGCAGGAGATCGACGAACCGGCGATCTGGAACGTCACCCTCGGCGACCACCCGAACGACGAGCACTACAAGCCGATCGCCGTCGACGCCCGCACCACCGAGGTGATCACCGAGCCGGCCTTCGAGGGCGGCGCCTTCATGTCCACCATGTTCCGCCTGCACGTGGACCTGTTCGCGGGCCTGTACGGCAAGCTCTTCCTTGGTTTCATGGGCCTGCTGCTGATCGTGGCCGTCGTCAGCGGGGCGGTGCTGTATGCGCCTTTCATGCGCAAGCTGGATTTCGGCGAGGTGCGCCACGAGCGCAGCCGCGTCATCAAGTGGCTCGACCTGCATAACCTGCTCGGCATCGTCACCCTGGTCTGGGTCTTGGTGGTCGGCGCGACCGGGATGGTCAATACCTGGGCCGACCTGCTGCTCAAGTACTGGCAGAACACCGAGATCGCCGAGATGCTGAAACCGTATGAGGGCCAGCCGCCGGCCACCAGGCTGGCGTCGATCCACGAGGCCATCGTGCGCGCGGAAAGGGCGGAGCCGGGCATGAAGGTCGCCTTCGTGGCCTTCCCGGGCACGCCCTTCACCAGCTCGCACCATTACGGCGTCTACATGCGCGGCGAGGAGGCCTTCAGCTCGCGCCTGTACAAGCCGGTGCTGATCGACGCCGCCACCGGCGAGATCACCGACCGCCGCGAGCTGCCCTGGTACCTGACCGCGCTGCTGTTGTCGCAGCCGCTGCATTTCGGCGACTACGGCGGCCAGCCCATGAAGCTGCTGTGGGCCCTGCTGGACATCGGGACCATCATCATCCTGGGCAGTGGACTCTACCTGTGGTTCAAACGCAGCCGCAAGGCCAGGGCAGCCAACCAGTCCAAACCGGCCGCGCACGAGTCCCCGGCCCTGGCCCGCAGCACGGAGAGCCCATGATCCGCACCCGCACCCAGATCTGGGCCATGCCCATCCTGCTGGCCATCCTCACCGCCATCGGCCTGGTCGCGGCCCTGCTGGGCGACGGCGTCTGGGACCTGGTTTCGAGCCTTACCCTTGGCGCCCCGGTCGCAGTCGGCGCCTGGTACGGCCTGCGACGCACGCCTGCGCGACACTAGGCTGCCGAACGCCCCCAAAGCCGGCTTCGAAGCTGTATACTTCGCCAACACGGCAGTCCGGTTGGCGGACAAGGCCGGCTACCAGCGAGAGAGCACGTATGTTTGCAGCAGTGGACCTGGGGTCCAACAGCTTCCGGCTTCACATTGGCGAACCGGCGGGCGGCCGCATGCACATCGTGCGCACCGCGCGCGACCCGATCCGCCTGGCCGCCGGCCTGGACAAGGACAACATGCTGACCGAGGCGGCCATGCGCAGCGCCGTACGCTCCCTCGAAGGTTTCCGCGCCATCCTCGACGAATACACCCTGGACGCCGTGCGCGTCGTCGCCACCAACACCCTGCGCGTGGCGCGCAATGCCGAACTGCTGCTGCCCCAGCTCGAGCATGCCATCGGCTATTCCGTAGAGGTCATTTCGGGGGAGGAAGAAGGGCGCCTGATCTACATGGGTGTGGCGCGCGCCATCGACAAGCCCGATGAGCGCCGGCTGGTGGTCGACATCGGCGGCGGCTCGACCGAAGTCATCGCCGCCATCGGCCCCGACATCAACCTGGTCGAATCCTTCGGCATCGGCACCCATCCGCAGACCGCCGCCTTCTTCGCGGACGGCCGCATCACGCCGCAGCGCTTCGATGCCGCCGTCACCGAGGCGCGCGCCCGCTTCGAGGATGCCGCCGGCCTGTACCAGGCGCAGGGCTGGGACGCCGCCTATGGCTCGTCCGGCACCATGCGCGCCATTAACGAGGTGATCTCGAAGAACAGCATCGGCGACGGCCGCATGTCGCAGGCCAGCCTGCACGCGCTGCGCGACATCCTGCTGGAGCTAGGGCATGTCGATGCCTTCAACATGCCCGGTATAAAGAAGGAACGGGTACCGGTGATGGTCGGCGGCCTGACGGTGTTGATCGGCGTGATGCAGGAACTGGGCATCCAGCAGCTCACCGCGATCAATGCCGGCCTGCGCCTGGGCGTGCTGTCCGACCTGGAGCTGCGCGCCAACCGGCGCGACCGCCGCGACGCCGCCATCCGCGCCTGCATGCGCCGCTTCGGCGTGGACAGCCAGCGCGCCCTGCGCACGGCCAGCATCGCCTCGACACTGTACGAGAAGCTCAACCCGTCCGATGCGCAGCACTACCTGTGCTGGAGCGCCATGCTGCACGAAGTCGGGCTGCAAATTTCGATGACGGGCTCCCACAAGCACGGCGCCTACATCGTCGAGCACGCCGACCTGCCGGGCTTCACCACGCGCGAGCAGCGCCTGATGAGCTGCCTGGTGCTGGGCCAGAAGGGCAACCTGCGCAAGATCCGCGACGCCCTGGCCGACCCCGATGTCGCCAAGGCGGTGCTGGCGCTGCGCATGGCGGTGGTGTTCATGCACGCTCGTGCCGACGAAGACCTGCTGGGGCTGGGCCTGCGCATGCAGACCCGCCTGCGCACGCGCCTGGACTCGGCGCGCATCGAGCTCGATCTGCCGGCGGGGCTGCTGGCGAAGCACCCGACGCTCGGACCGTGGCTGCAGAAGGAAGAGGGGGCGTGGGGCGAGATCGGGATTCCGTTCCAGGCCAGGGCCGGCTGAATCGCGCCAGGGTGGGCGGCTCCACCTGAACATGTGTGTTGACGCGCCGCGATTGCCGCCCACGCGTTCAACTTCATCCCGAACAGCCGCTGAGGCTTGTCAAGGTCTGGTTGGCCGCGTGGGCGGCATTTGCAATGCGGCTGCTCTCATCGTCAGGTGGAGCCGCCCATCCTACGAACGGCAGCGGTTAACGCAGCTGCCCGATGAAATCCGGCCCGACGACCAGCTTCAGGTAGGGCATCCCGTCGCTGTTCTTGTGCGTGATCCAGAACACGGCCGCCTTGCGGATGCGCCAGTCCTGCTTGCTGCCTCCCAGCACCAGCGAGGCAATCTGCCCCAGCAGCGGCTGATGCCCGACGATCAGCGCCGGCTGGCGGTGCTCCGGCCAGCCCGCGGCCTCGATGATCGCCTCCGCGCTCGAGTCCGGAGCCAGCGCATCCACCAGCTTGTAGTTGCGGCCCAGCGCCTCCACCGTCTGCACGCAGCGCTTGGCCGGGCTGCTCAGCACCCGCACGTCGTCCGGGAGCTGGCGGTGCAGCCAGGCGCCGACGCGCGCGGCGTGGCGCTTGCCCTTCGGCGTCAGCGCGCGGCGCAGGTCTGCTTCGACCTCCCCCTCGGCGGCGTGCGGTTCAGCCTCGGCGTGCCGCCACAGGATCAGGTCCATGCTCGTTCTCCTTGTTGGGGTGGGTGTTCGCGCCGAGCGTCTCCATCAGGTCTTGTTGCGCGCTGATGGCCTTCTGGCCGCTCCGCGTCTTCTTGCGGCGGTAGTGCCCGTCGCTGCCCAGCTCCCAGGCATTGACGTTGTCCTTCAGGTAGGGATGCAGGCCCTCGCGCAGCACGCGGCGCTTGAGCGCCGGCGAGCGGATCGGGAAGGCCACTTCCACGCGCCGGAACAGGTTGCGGTTCATCCAGTCCGCGCTCGACAGGTAGATGTCGTGCTTCAGGTTGTTGCGGAAGTAGAAGATGCGCGTGTGTTCCAGGAAGCGGCCGACGATCGAACGCACGCGGATGGACTCGCTCAGGCCCGGCACGCCGGGGCGCAGCGAACAGGCGCCGCGCACGATCAGGTCGATGCGCACGCCGGCCTGCGAGGCGTCGTACAGGGCCCGGATGACCGAATCGTCGGTCAGGGAATTCATCTTCGCGATGATGCGCGCCGGCTTGCCCTCGCGCGCGATCGCCGCTTCGTCCTTGATGGCGCGCACGATCTCCTTCTGCAGCGAGAAGGGCGCCAGCCACAGGCTGGTGAGCTGCTTCGGGCGCGTCAGGCTGGTCAGGTGGATGAAGACCTCGTTGACGTCGGCGGTGATTTCGTCGTCGCAGGTGAGCAGGCCGAAGTCGGTGTAGAACTTGGCGGTGGTCGAGTTGTAGTTGCCGGTGCCGAGGTGGGCATAGCGGCGCAGGCCATTGTCTTCGCGGCGCAGCACCAGCGCCAGTTTCGCATGGGTCTTGAGGCCGACCACGCCGTAGACCACCTGCGCCCCGGCCTGCTCCAGGCGCTCGGCCCAGTTGATGTTGGCTTCCTCGTCGAAGCGCGCCATCAGCTCGACGATGACGGTGACTTCCTTGCCGCGCCGCGCGGCGGCGATGAGCGCCTCCATCAGGTCCGAGTTCATGCCGGCCCGGTAGATGGTCTGCTTGATCGCCGCCACGGAGGGGTCGCTTGCGGCGGACTGGATGAAGTCGATCACCGGCTGGAAGGATTCGAACGGATGGTGCAGCAGCATGTCCTGCTTGCGCAGCACGGCGAAGATGTCCGGGCCGACCAGCTTGGCCGGGAAGCCGGGCGTGAAGGGCTTGAACTTCAGTTCCGACTTGTCGTGGGTGTTGACGATCTCCAGCATGCGGCCCAGGTTCACGGGGCCGTCGACCGCGAACAGGCGCGAACGGTCGATTCCGAACTGGTCGAGCAGGAAGTTCGACAGGTGCGGCGGGCAGGCGTGGCCCACCTCGAGGCGCACCGCGAAGCCGTAGTTGCGGCTATGGAGTTCGCTCTGCAGGGCCTGGCGCAGGTTCTTGACCTCGTCCTCGTCGACCCACAGGTCGCTGTTGCGAGTCACCCGGAACTGCGAGTACGAGAGCACCTCGCGGCCGGTGAACAGGTCGGCCATGTGGGCCTGGATCACCGAAGAGAGCAGGCAGTAGGACTCTCCCTTCTTGTCCGACAGCTCGCTGGGCAGGCGGATCACGCGCGGCAGCACGCGCGGCGCCTTCATGATGGCGATGCCGGTGCCGCGCCCGAAGGCGTCCTTGCCGGCCAGTTCGACGATGAAGTTCAGGCTCTTGTTGACCACGCGCGGGAAGGGGTGGGCCGGGTCGAGCCCGATGGGCGTGAGCAGCGGGCGGACCTCGCGGTCGAAGAACTGCTTGACCCAGGCGCGCTGGGCGGCGTTGCGCTCGCTCCGGCGCAGCATGTGGATGCCGTTTTCCGCCAGGCGCGGGAGGATCTCGTGGTTGAACAGCTTGTACTGGCGTTCGATCAGCTTGTGGCATTCGAGGCTGGCGCGGTCCAGGTCGTTGGCCAGCGCGTGCGGAATACCGTTGTGGCCGGCCTCCATCCGGTGCTGGGCCAGCAGGCTGGCCACGCGGACCTCGAAGAATTCATCGAGGTTGCCCGACACGATGGTCAGGAAGCGCAGCCGCTCGAGCAGCGGGATGGCGGGATCCTCGGCCTGGGCCAGTACCCGGCGGTTGAACTCGAGCAGCGACAGCTCGCGGTTCAGGAAGGCGCCGCCTTCGGGAATGCTTCTGGCCTCGATTTCCAGGGCCTTGTGTTTCATGTCCATTGGTCTGCGTCGTAGTGGCGACGCAGGCAGTGTAGTTGGCGAATATGACAATGTTGTTACACGCGGTCTTGCGATTGACTTTTAAGCATCGTTAAAGGCTGAGCGCGTATAACGTTCTCATCGTCATCATAACAAGAGGAGGGATGCGAGATGAAAGCGTTCGTGCGCGCCAACAAGGGTTTCCTGCTGTTCATGCTTTTGTTCGGCGTCTTCCGCACCGCGGTGGCCGACTGGAACCCGATTCCCTCCGGATCCATGCGGCCCAACCTGCTGGAAGGCGACGTCGTGTTCGTCAACCGCCTGGCCTATCACGTCAAGGTGCCGCTGACCGATGTCGTGATCGCGCGCACCGGCGAGCCCCAACGCGGCGACGTCGTCACCTTCTCGTCGCCGATGGACGGCACCCGCCTGATCAAGCGCGTGCTGGCGCTGCCGGGCGACCGGGTCGAAATGCGCAATGAGCGCCTGGTCATCAACGGCGTCGAGTCGCAGTATTCGGTCGAGGAAGTGGTTCAGGAGGCGACCGCCGAGGGAAGCATGGAAGCGCTCAGGATGGATGAAGTCGTCGATGGCCGCCGCCACCGCATCCAGGTCCTGCCGCAGCGCCTGATCGCGCGCGATTTCGGCCTGGTATCGGTGCCGCAGGATGCCTACCTGATGCTGGGCGACAACCGCGATAACAGCGCCGACTCGCGCGCCATCGGCTTCGTGCCGCGCCACCTCCTGATCGGGCGCGCCGAACGCATCCTGGTCTCGGCCGACTACCAGGGCAACTGGATGCCGCGCACCGAGCGTTTCGGACAGTCGCTGCGCTGAACGGCGGGCCGCCGGACGGTCTCCCGCTGTCGAGGGGCCGTCAGAATTGTTTCACAGAAACCAGTACAATTGCGTCCCCCCGGACGCTCGCCATTCGCAGTGCCGGTATTTTTTCACCAGGCACTGCCATGCAACGACTCCTCACCACCATCCTCGCCTGCCTCGGCATGATCGGGGCCCTCGCGATCGACACGTACTTGCCCTCGATGCCGGCCATCGGCACCGAATTCGGGGTCGGGCCGGTCGCGGTCCAGCAGACCCTGAGCGTCTTCTTGTTTACGTTCGCGCTGATGATGCTGTTCTACGGGACGCTGTCGGACTCCTTCGGGCGCCGCCCGGTGATCCTGGGGGCGCTCGCGGTGTACACGCTGGCCTCGGTGGGCGCCGCTCTTGCTCCGACCTTCGGCTGGCTGCTGGTGTTCCGGGCGCTGCAGGGCCTGTCGGCCGGCGCCGGTTCGGTCATCGGCCAGGCCATCGTGCAGGACCGCTTCTCCGGCGCCCAGGCGCAGAAGATGATGTCGCACATCATGATGGTGTTCGGCCTGGCGCCGGCCATCGCGCCGGTGCTGGGCGGTTGGCTGCACGTGACCTTCGGCTGGCGCTCGACCTTCATCTTCCTGGCGATCTTCGGCGCCGCCATGATCCTGCTGGTGACGCGCTTGCTGCCGGAAAGCCTGCCGGTTGAAAAGCGTCAGGTCTTCCACCCGGTGACCATCTCGCGCAACTACCTGATGGTGCTGCGCAACCCGCAGTTCGTGATGCTGTCGCTGGCGCTCGGCCTGGTGTTCGGAGGTCTGTCGCTGTACATCGGCGCGGCCGCGAACTTCGTGATGGAGATCCTGGGCCTGCCGGAGACCGCCTTCGCCTGGATGTTCATCCCCCTGATCGGCGGCATGGTAGCGGGCTCGGCCTGGGGCGGCAAGCGTGCCCACAAGGCCCCGCCAGGACGCCTGCTGTGGACCGGCTATGCCGTGATGGCCCTTGCCTCGGTGCTGAACGTCGGCTACAACACCATGTTCCCGGCCGTCGTGCCCTGGGCGGTGCTGCCGCTGGCGGTGTTCACCTTCGGCCTGGCCGTGGCCATGCCGGGTATCCAGCTCTCGGCCATGGGCCTGTTCCCGGACAACCGCGGCCTGGCGGCCTCGATGGTCGGTTTCATCCAGATGATGTCCTTCGCGCTGGTGTCCGGCCTGGTGGCCCCGCTGTTGTTCGGCAGCGCGCTCAAGCTGGCCTGCGGCGCGGCCGTGAGTGTCCTGCTGAGTTTCCTGGTATGGCGCCTGAGCCGGCGCTTCGCACCACCGGCGGCGTAAGAGGGAAGGGTGCGGGCTGCGGCAGTGCCCGCGCCGCGCGCGATCAGCGGCGGTGCACCTTCATTGCCGCCGCGACTTCGCGCTTGGCGTCGCGGTCCTTCTCGGTGGCGCGCTTGTCGTGCTGCTTCTTGCCCTTGGCCAGGCCGATCTCGCACTTCACGCGGCCGGCCTTGAAGTGCAGGTTCAGCGGCACCAGCGTATACCCGGAACGCTCGACCTTGCCGACCAGCTTGTCCAGCTCGGCGCGGTGCAGCAGCAGCTTGCGGGTGCGCAGGGCTTCCGGATGGCTGAAACTCGATGTCGTGTTCAGCGCGCTGATATGGGCGCCGAACAGGAACAGTTCGCCGTTACGCACGACGACATAGGCCTCCTTGATCTGTACCTTGCCGGCGCGGATGGCCTTGACTTCCCATCCTTCCAGCACGATGCCGGCTTCGTACCGGTCCTCGATGAAGTAGTCAAAAAATGCTTTTTTATTGTCAACAATACTCATGAAATAGCGAAAATCCGCGTCTCGGTTAAACTACTGCTGTGGCGCCAATGCAAAGATTGCATGGCGCAAAATGCAACTCGTCCAACATCATAACAAACGGTTGACCAATGGCAGTAGTGCACAAATCAGTTTTTCTCGGCTATAGCACCGAGCAAATGTTCGACCTCGTGGCCAAGGTCGAAGACTATCCGAAATTCCTCCCCTGGTGCGGCGGCGTGAAAGTGATTGAGCGAAGCGAGGACAAGCTGGTGGCCAGCCTGCAAATCAATTTCCACGGTGTGAAGCAGAGCTTCACGACCGCGAACCACAACAACCGGCCCACGCAAATGAAGATGCACCTGGTCGACGGTCCTTTCAAGATGCTGGAAGGCACCTGGACCTTCAAGCCGCTGCGCGCCGACGCCTGCAAGGTCGAACTCGACATGCACTACGAGTTCTCGAGCATCATCCTGGAGCAGATCATCGGCCCCGTGTTCGGCATGATCGCCAACACCATGGTGGATTCCTTCAGCAAGCGCGCCGAGGCGATCTATGGATGAGGGTGTGCAGGTGTATGTGTGCTACGCGACCGCGCGCGAGGAATTCCTGCGTCCGATGAAAGTCGCGTCCGGCACCACGATCGGCCAGGCCATCGAGATGAGCGGCGTGCTGGAAGCCTACCCGGACATCAACCTGGCAACGCAAGCGGTGGGCATTTATGCAAAGAAGAAAACGCTCGACACCGTGCTGCGCGAGCGCGACCGCATTGAGATCTACCGGCCGCTGGTGGCCGATCCCAAGGATTCGCGCCGCAAGCGCGCGGCCAAGAAGACCGGTGGAGCGGCGCCGGCAAGCGCCTGAGGCTGGTCGGTTTGCTCAGTTGTAAAATTCCGACCGAGCAAATTCTCCAGTGTTCTTCGGGGTATCATAGCGTTCGCTTCGACGCTCCCCTCCGTTGCCCGCCCCGCCCATGCTGATTACCGTAAGCCTGCTGTTGGTCACCACCGCGATGTCGGCGGTCATGTTGCTTGTCCTGACGTCGCTTGCTGACAGCAAGGTGGCAGGCATCCGCGAGTGGGGAACGGCCAATGGTGTGGCGGTCGTCGCACTGCTGCTGTTCGCGGCCCGCGGCGTGTTGCCTGACCTGCTCAGCATCGAAGTCGCGAATGCGCTCCTGCTCATTACAGCCAGCCTGATGCTGGCCGGTTATCGGCGCTACGTGGGCCAGCCTGTGCCGTGGCGCCTGCTCGCGGCCGGCGGTCTCGCAGCTTTCGCCGGCGTTGTGGTATTCCATCATCTCCACGATTCGCTGGCGCTGCGTGTCGTCGCGATGTCGGCCTTCCATGTGGGTATCTGCTTCGGCATCTATGCCAGCCTGCCGAAGGTGGCGGACGGCCGCCTGCGCTATCCGAATGCCTTCAGCCGCATGGCGGCCTTGCTGCTCGGGGTAGGCCACCTCTGCCGCGGCGCATTCTATGCATTTGATGCCTACCAGCCGGCTTCGCTGCTGGAGCCAGTCATTGCCAACCTGATCTTCTTCGCTATCGGCACGCTGGCCCTGCCGGCGCTCAGCCTGGGTGGCGTGATGCTGGCCAATGCACGCGTGCTGGAAGAGACCGCCTATGCCGCCGAACACGACCACCTGACCGGCGCTCCCTCGCGCCGAGCCTTTTTCGACATGGCGGAACGCGAATTGGCGCGCGCCCGGCGGCACGGCAATGGATTGGGACTGCTGTTGCTGGATGCCGACCATTTCAAGCGCATCAACGATACCTATGGCCACGGTGTCGGCGACGAGGTCCTGCGCGACCTGGTCAGGCGCACCCGCGAGGAAATCCGCAAGATCGACTATTTCGCCCGCCTCGGCGGCGAAGAGTTCGGGGTGCTGTTGCCTGACGCTCCCTTGGAAGCCGCCCGCGACGTTGCTGAACGGCTGCGCGCCGCGCTCGACCGTTCGTCACAGAGCGTGCCGACAGCGCCTGGCGTCGCCTATACGGTCAGCATCGGCCTCGCGATGCTGGAAAAGGGAGAAGATTTTGCCGGCCTGATGCGCCGTGCGGATGCGGCCCTGTATGCGGCCAAGGAAGGCGGGCGCAACCGGGTAGAGTGCGCGCCGCGGATCGGCGCCGAACCGCCGAACCAGTCGGCCGGCGCCCAGGTGATCCGCCTGCGGCCCTAAGCCTTAGCGGCACTGCGCCAGTGCCTTGTCGACGCGGGCCAGCTGGGCCGCCCGTTCCTCGTCCGTCATGAAGCTGCGTTCGCCTTTCGTATCGAACTTGGCGATGCGCACGCCCGATTGCATTTGCGCCCGCATCTCGCGTGCGTCCCGGCAGTGCTGGGCCAGGTCGCGCCGGCGTTGGGTCTCGGCGGCGTCCTTCCTGTCCTGTTCTTCGCGCATCTTCGTCCGTGCGCGGTATTCCTCTTCACGCTGCGCCAGCGTCTTCGGGCCCTTGGCCGGTGCGGGTGCGTCTACAGATGGCCCCGGTTCCACAGGGGCGGTCTGCACCGGCGGCGCGGCCCGTCCCGGCGCCTCGAGGATCTTGTGCGGTGGCGTCGCTGGCGGGGGAGGGCGGTCGGAAAAATGGCGCACGCCGTTCGCGTCGGTCCAGGAATACTGTGCATGGGCCAGGCTGCTTCCCAGCACCAGGGCGAAGGCGGCAATCAGGCGGAGGGAAGCGCTGTAGCGAGGCATAAAGTTTTCCTTGAGTAACAAACGGATTTCGCCACGCTTCGCAGATGCTGTCAATCGTAGGGGGGCGGAACCGCGGTTTCAGGGGGAAATTTAGGCATGGCTGCGACAGTTTTTCGCCGTTTCTGTATAATTCACTTTTGCGCCTATAGGAAAACACTATGCGTCTCCTCCAAAAAGCACTCACCTTCGATGACGTGCTGCTCGTCCCGGCCTACTCCAATGTTCTTCCGGCCGAAACTTCCCTTCGCACCAAACTGACTCGGAATATCACGCTGAATATCCCGCTGCTGTCGGCGGCGATGGACACCGTGACCGAAGCACGCCTGGCGATTGCGATGGCACAGGAGGGGGGCATCGGCATCATCCACAAGAACCTGCGCCCGGCCGACCAGGCGCGCGAGGTGGCGCGCGTCAAGCGCTACGAATCGGGCGTGCTGCGCGACCCGATCACGATTCCTCCCACCATGAAGATCCGCGAAGTGCTGGCGCTGTCGCAACAGCACGGCATCAGCGGCTTCCCGGTGGTCGAAGGCAAGCAGGTGGTGGGCATCATCACCAACCGCGACCTGCGTTTCGAGGAAGACCTGGACGCGGAAGCGCGCGCCAAGATGACCCCGCGCGAAAAACTCGTCTACGTCAAGGAGGACGCCAATACCGAAGAAGCCAAGCGCCTGATGAACAAGCACCGCCTCGAGCGCGTGCTGGTCGTCAACGACGACTTCGAACTGCGCGGCCTCATCACCGTCAAGGACATCCAGAAGTCGCACGAGCACCCGCTCGCCTCGAAAGATTCGCAGGGCAAGCTGCTGGTCGGCGCGGCTGTCGGCGTGGGCGCACGCGACGAAGAGCGCATCGAACTGCTGGTGCAGGCCGGCGTGGACGTGCTGGTGGTCGACACCGCGCACGGCCACTCGCAAGGCATCCTGGACCGCGTGAAGTGGATCAAGGAGCGCTTCCCGCACGTGGACGTCATCGGCGGCAACATCGCTACCGCAGCCGCAGCAAAGGCGCTGGTGGAGTACGGCGCGGACGCGGTCAAGGTCGGCATCGGTCCCGGCTCGATCTGCACCACCCGCATCGTGGCAGGCGTGGGCGTGCCCCAGATCACCGCGATCTCGAACGTGGCCAAGGCCCTGGAAGGCACCGGCGTGCCCTGCATCGCCGACGGCGGCATCCGCTTCTCGGGCGACATCTCGAAGGCGCTGGCGGCAGGCGCGCACACCGTCATGATGGGCAGCATGTTCGCGGGCACCGATGAAGCACCTGGCGAAACCATCCTGTACCAGGGCCGCAGCTACAAGTCCTACCGCGGCATGGGCAGCCTGGGCGCGATGGCAGAGGGCTCGGCCGACCGCTACTTCCAGGAAGCGTCGAGCAAGGCCGACAAGTTCGTCCCGGAAGGCATCGAAGGCCGCGTCGCCTACAAGGGCAGCGTGCTGGCGATCATCTTCCAGCTGGTCGGCGGCGTGCGCCAGTCGATGGGCTACTGCGGCTGCGCCACCATCGAAGAACTGCGCGAGAAAGCCGAGTTCGTCGAGATCACCTCGGCCGGCATGCGCGAATCGCACGTGCACGACGTGCAGATCACCAAGGAAGCGCCGAACTACCGTTCGGAATAAACATCTACGAAACGCGGCCCTTGTACGGCCGCGTTTTTGTAGGGTGGTCGGCTCTGCCGACCGCGCGTTCGACCAGGGCATGCCTTACCGCAGCGCTGCCGGGAGTTGGACGCGCGCACGGCAGCGCCGTGCACCCTACGGTCCCGATTCATCCTCTATCGTTGCCTTCTACATGCACTCCAAAATCCTCATCCTCGATTTCGGTTCCCAGGTTACCCAGCTGATCGCGCGCCGCGTGCGCGATGCCGGCGTGTTTTCCGAAGTCTTCCCGTATGACGTCAGCGACGAGTTCGTGCGCAACTACGGCGCCAGCGGCATCATCCTGTCGGGCAGCCACAACTCCACGCTCGAAGGCGATTCGCCGCGCGCCCCGCAGGCCGTGTTCGAAGCCGGCGTACCGGTGCTGGGCATCTGCTACGGCATGCAGACCATGGCCGCCCAGCTCGGCGGCAAGGTCGAGAACGGCAAGGTGCGCGAGTTCGGCTACGCCGAGGTGCGCGCGCGCGGCCATACCGCGCTGCTGAACGGCATCAACGACTTCGTGACGGGCGAGGGCCACGGCATGCTGCGCGTCTGGATGAGCCACGGCGACAAGGTGCTGGACATGCCGCCGGGCTTCAAGCTGATGGGTTCGACCGACAGCTGCCCGATCGCCGCGATGGCCGACGAGGACCGCCGCTTCTACGCGCTGCAGTTCCACCCGGAAGTGACCCACACCACGCAAGGCGAGGCCATCATCGGCCGCTTCGTGCACGAGATCTGCGGCTGCAAGTCGGACTGGAACATGCCGGACTACATCGGCGAAGCGGTCCAGAAGATCCGCGAGCAGGTCGGCACCGACGAAGTCATCCTCGGCCTGTCCGGCGGCGTCGACTCGAGCGTCGCCGCAGCCCTGATCCACCGCGCCATCGGCGACCAGCTGACCTGCGTGTTCGTCGACCACGGCCTGCTGCGCAAGGACGAGGGCAAGATGGTCATGGACATGTTCTCGAAAAACCTCGGCGTGAAGGTGCTGCGCATCGATGCCGAGGACCAGTTCATGGGCCACCTGGCCGGCGTCACGGACCCGGAACAGAAGCGCAAGATCATCGGCCGCGAGTTCGTCGAGGTGTTCCAGGAACAAGCCAAGCAGCTGACCAACGCGAAATGGCTGGCGCAGGGCACGATCTATCCGGACGTCATCGAATCGGCCGGCAAAGGCAAAAAAGGCCAGACCATCAAGAGCCACCACAACGTGGGCGGCCTGCCGGAAACCCTGAACCTCAAATTGCTCGAGCCGCTGCGCGAGCTGTTCAAGGACGAGGTGCGCAAGCTCGGCGTCGCCCTCGGCCTGCCGCACGACATGGTGTATCGCCACCCCTTCCCGGGTCCGGGCCTGGGCGTGCGCATCCTGGGCGAGGTGAAGAAGGAATACGCCGACCTGCTGCGTGAAGCGGATGCGATCTTCATCGAAGAGCTGCGCAACACCCCGTTCGAGCTGCCGGCCGTCGCGGGCATCGATCCGGGCAAGGCGCCGACCAACTGGTACGAGGCGACCAGCCAGGCCTTCGCCGTGTTCCTGCCGGTGAAGTCGGTGGGGGTGATGGGCGACGGCCGTACTTATGAGTACGTTGTCGCGCTGCGGGCGGTGCAGACGCTGGACTTCATGACGGCGCAGTGGGCGCATTTGCCGCATTCGTTGCTGGGGAAGGTGTCTAACCGGATCATCAATGAAGTGCGCGGACTGAACCGCGTCGTGTATGACATTTCGGGAAAGCCGCCGGCGACCATTGAGTGGGAGTGACAGGAGTTCTCCAACTCACTGATTTGAAATGAAAACTGCAGAGCCGTTGATCATTCGGGAGAATGATCAACGGCTTTTTTTATTGCCTGAAGGGGCGAGTTGAATCGCCACAGCTCTTCTAGGCACTCGAGAGCCGCTGGAAATACTGCCTTTCATACTCGGCCGGCGACAAGTCATTAGTGAAGCTGTGCCGGCGCTTCGGATTGTAGAACATCTCGATATAGTCGAAGATGTCCTGCTTGGCTTCGTTTCGGGTAGCGTAGATTCGACGACGAACGCGCCCGTTTTAGTAACTGGAAAAAGCTCTCTGCGACAGCATTGTCGTGGCAGTTACCTCGTCGGCTCATGCTCTGTTCGAGGTTGTGCGCCTTCAGGAAATCGCGCCAGTCGTAGCTGCTGAACTGGCTTCCCTGATCCGAATGCACCATGACCGTTTGCTTAGGTTGACGACGCCAGACAGCCATCAGCAAGGCGTTCAAAGGCAGTTCACGATCCATTCTCGACCCCATCGACCATCCGATGACCTGACGTGAAAACAGGTCAAGCACCGCAGTTAGGTACAACCAACCCTCATGGGTACGGATGTAAGTGATGTCCGTGACCCAGACTTTGTTTGGCTCAGTCACATCGAACTGCCGCTGCAGATGATTCGGTGCTACCGAAGGAGGACCGCCGCGTTCGAAACGACGCTTGCCATAGCCTGTTTGAGAGCGCAGGCCGGCTGCACGCATGATTCGGTGAACGCGATTGATCCCGCATTGCTCGCCCAGGTCGCGCAGGTCGTCTGACACTTTCCTGTAGCCGTACACTGCTCCGCTTTCCAGCCAGGACTGCTTGATGTGTACAAGCAGGCGCCGATCTTCCTTGGCCCGATCGCTTTCCGGCTCGGCACACCAAGCATAAAAACCGCTGGGATGCACCGCCATCATTTTGCAAAGCCTCCGAATCGAATGCTCATGGCGAGCATCGCGAATGAAGGCGTACCTTACCCGGACATCTTGGCAAAATACGCGGCGGCCTTTTTTAGGATATCGCGCTCCTCGGTAACGCGTTTCAGCTCAGCCTTCAGGCGCTTCATTTCCGTCTGCTGGTCGTCGGCCTTTTGTCGCTCGGCTGGCGGTGCGCTGTAGCGTTTGACCCACTGGTACAGGCTGTGCGAACTCACGCCCAGCCGTGCTGCAACCACAGTGGCCGGGTGACCGCGCTCCGTCACCTGCTTGACTGCTTCGATCTTGAATTCTTCGTGTACCGCTTGCCGCTCGTAACTTCTCCTTGAACCTACAATTATGGGCTCAGGAGTATCTAGTGAACTCGTGGCGATTCATAATCGATTCATGTCGGCTTCGTGGCGTCAGGCGACAACTGGCGTCGCAAGCCATGGACCCGTGGGTAGTCGGACAAGATCCGTTCATGTATCATTATTTTCCCTATTGCAATAATTGCGAGCTACTCAATGGTATCCCCGGCAGAATACTGGCAACAGAATGATCTCATCAACGCGCAGATTTTTCGGCAGGGGCCCGCATTGTTCAAAGCAGTCAAGCAGGCTGTCCTCGACAAGGCAACGGTTCCCCTGGGCGCATATGACGCGGCGGCCCACCGGGCCAACCAGTCCGTCCTTCTCGCGACCGTCGACAGCGTGTGCGCTCACGGTCACTGGCGACCGGAAATCGACGCCGCAGCCTTCTGGGGGCTGGCGTGGGGGCGCATTGCTTACCAGGGCACGCGCGCCGACAAAGCGTCGAAGGAAATCGACCTGATGTCCGAGCAGATCCCGCTGTTCGCGGACTTCCGGGCTTATGATCGAGAAGCGTACCAGTTCGACAAGAACGAGTGGAAGCACTTCTCCGGGCACTGGAAACGCCGCTTCGCCTGGTTCAAGCTGGTGCGTCGTCACCGTGCCCGGCTGGCCCCCGATATCGGGTCTGCAGACCTTGATCTGCTGACCAGCATGGCCCCGGACGAGTTGGTGAAGGGAATGGATGCCGTCTTGTGGGGGGAGGGCGCCGAGGACTGGCTGGCCTTGACCCGGAGGTGGGCCGACAGCCGTGCCGGGTTCACCGATTGGCTCTCGTTTGCCAAGGCCCAGCACGAACTGTGGGAACAAAGCCTTGCCCTGTTCGCGCATCCCCGATCCGAAGCGCTCGCGATCATGACCAAGAGCGGACGCTACGAAGGCATCAGCTTTTCGGCGCATCACGAGAAGATGGTGAAGTACCTTGCGGTTGCAGATTTTCTGAAGCACTTCAAGGGCCGGCATGTGCTCGAGTACTATACCGGAGCCGATTACGAGCATATGCCTGCGCATCAGAGCGGCGAGTCCTACCTGCTGGAGCGCACCCGCTTCCAGCAGGTGCATGCGCGCTTTGCAGAGCATTTCGGGAAGATCACGTCGCTGCATCTGATGATGGACCTCGGCTTCAAGACCGTGAAGCCGGACCGCGTCCTGACCTATCTGTTCTCCCGGTTGGGCTGGCTGATGACCTTGCCTGCCGATGCGTCGCAGAAGCAGGTCCTCGAGGTGTATACCGATAGCGCAGTGGTCAGCGAGGTACTCTACCGTGCCGACGTCCTCGCTGCGGCGATCGCGCCTCATGTCTCCGTGCCCTCCGTCCACCGTCTGCTCGACATCTGGCTCGTCAAGTTCGGACAGGAACCCGAAGAGAAGTTCGGCATCACCATCAAGCTCGAAGGCGAGGACGGCGAAGGACTCAAGGAGATCTACGAAGCGGTGAAAGAGCGTCTCGGCGACCAGGCGGTTCCGGCACGGAGCGAGGCGGAGTCTTTCGAGCGTCGCTGGCCGGCAGTGGAAGTCTGGACGGCACGGCTTCGCATGCCGCGCGGGGAAGCGCCGGCCAAGCGCAGGCCGCCCAGGACTGGCGCCGGGCGTACGCCGACATCGAGGTACAGCCGCGAAGAGGCCGAAAAGATCTTTGTGGCGACGTGGCGAGCGGACCTGTCCGCGGTTCCGCGCCGTTACCCGGACCGTATCGACAACGCGCCGAAGGATGCCATCATTCGTCTCATCCAACGCGGCGTCGATCCGGACGCGGCGTTTTCCGCGGGCTTGACTGAACCGGGACGCGTATGAACGATCGATTCGATGTCCGTCATCGTAATGTACAGTGGCTGGCGTGGAACCGGAGCTTCGATCCGGCGCAGCAGTTGGCCGTGTGCGCGTCGCAGCTCGAGATGCTGCGCACCACCTTGGGGCCGAATTGGCCGCTCCTCGATAAGCCAAGGGCGAGGCAGGCCGGCCTGGCCGAAGTGAAGTTTCTTGCCAAGCATCTGATTCGCGTAGCCAGCGAGTCGGTCGATTTCTACGCGACCGTCGACTTCATCACCAATGACGCATACGAGCGGCTCGACGGCATGCGCCGCGCGAGCGGGGATCGTTCGCTGATCGGGCACCTGAAGAACTGGGACGAGCTGACTCACGAACATATGGTGCCAGGCACCGCGGTCTTGCACGCGGTTTGCGGGCTGAAGCCGGACGCGCCGGTCCTGCCGGTGCTCGACGCCCTCAGCTTTCGCGCGCTTGTTTCCGGGACCAAGCGCAAAAGCACCGGCAACAACGCGACCGATGCCTACCTGCTGGACGTCGAGTATGGGCTGAAGAGCAAGCTCCCGTCTGTCCTTCCATCGAGGTTGCTCAACCAGGGCCTTCGGGAGTGGAACCAGGTGCCTTTCCGTTTCTGGCCTCTGATGCGCTATGAGGCAGCTGGCTTGCTTCCGACACTGATCCCGGTGACCGAGCGTGCCCGGACGCTGCTGGATGCGTACGAGAGGGCGCGGCCGGATTGAGACGATCCGTCCAGGTCGACCATCCGCATGTTTGGATGCCGGTGTTGGTTCTGGCACGTCAAGTCTGTGTCACGCCGCTTGCCACGCCGCCCCGGCACGAAGCCGCTGAACCACGCCGCCGGCGCCGCGCCGTCGACGTCGAGCTGGTCCCTGGTGACGGTCGACATGGTCAGACGGGATTTTCGCCGAGCACGGCGCCGATCGCGGCCAGCGTCGCCAGCGCGCCGCCGGCGATGCCGATTCCCGGCAGCTCGCCGATCTGCGGTTCGCGCGGATTGATCCGGATGAGCGCGCCGCCGTGCCGCAGTACGACCCGACGGGCGAAATGGCGCACCGTCGGGATGTTCAGCCCGGCGCCGACCTCGATCACCACCGGACGGCGTACCTGTTCCAGCCAGCCCCTGCAGCGTGCCGCCTGCAGCGCGCGTCGTTCCTCGATCCAGCCATCATCGTCGAACATGAGAATGTTCGGCCGTGCGAGAGCGCCGCAGTGCGGGCAGGTAGGCAGGGGGCCGCGTAGCGCACAGCGCGCCTCGTCGACCGCCGGCTGCAGGCCGGAGCCCGGCCACAGCAGGGGTGAGCACGGTACCAGGCACTGCATGCGATAGGTCGAACCGTGGCATTCGTCGATGCGCAACGGGTCGAAGCCGGCCTTCTGGAAGTGGCCGTCGACATTACTCGTGAACACGAAATAGCCCTTGCGCTTCGCTTCGCCCCATTGCCGCAGGAGCCGGTAGCCATCATGCGGCAGGCTGCGGCGGTACAGGGCGAGCCGGTGCCCGTAGAACCCCCAGGCGCGGCGCGGATCGGCGTGGAAGGCCGTCGGGCTGGCGATGTCCATGAAGGCAGTCCCTTCGACGGCAAGCGCCGGGTAGGCCTTCCAGAAACCGGCGTTGCCGCGAAAGTCGGGCAGGCCGGAATCGACGCCCATCCCTGCGCCGGCTGCAATGACCAGTGCATCGGCGGCGGCGATTAGCGCAGCGGCGCGCTCGATGGCCTGTGCGTAAGGTGCGGCCACGCTCATGCCGGTACCTCCGGCGCCGGAAGCGCCAGGCGTGCAAAACGGGTCCCGTCCTCGGTGAAGCCGATCACCCATTCTCCGCGTCGCGCCAGGGCCTGCGCGAGCGCGCAGCTGCGGGAGTAGCCGACCCTGAACTGGCGCTGCAGGCGCGATACGGGGTAGAGGAGGATTTCTTCGCCGGCGCAGCGGAGCTGCCCGATCCAAGCACAGGCCTGCGCCAGCAAGGGGTCCACCGCGCCAATCCCGGCGCCGGATGATTCGGTATGCATGCTGTTTCCTTTTCACGACAATGCGCGCGCAGTGCCCTGCGCGACGGCGTCATGATAGGTGGCATGGCGACAAGGGGCGTCGCAGGCGGCGCCGTGGCGCCGCGCGGCTGTTCAGTCCTCGGGACGGGCCTCGTCCTTCACCTGGTCGAGCCAGGCGATGAACTCCTCGGCAGACATCGGTTCGCCCGGGTCCTGCGCCGACTCGAGGATGCGCTGTACCAGTTCGCCGTTCTGCAGGATGCTCCGCTCCAGGTCGCATGGTTCCTCCGTTCCCGTGAAGAATTCCCACAGCCGCACCATGGCCAGCGTATCGAGATGGCAGTAGGCGCGCAGCTGGCCTTCGGTCTGCCGCTTGCGCCCGGCGTCCGTATGCGGAGCGATCGCTTCCATGAAGGCGTGCATCGCGCCGCCGCCGTCCTGGACACCGTCGAGCCCATCGTAGCGCAGGTCGGGCGCGATCGCCGGCAGCACCCGCTTGATGCTCCAGCTACCCTGCTGCCCGGGATGGTAGTAGCGCTGCCGGGCTACCGGCAGCAGGTCCACCACCCGCTCCTTGATTGCGAGCAGGGCCGGGGCCAGGTCGGCGAAGCGCGACGCCAGTTCGGCGATGCGCGCCGTCTCGAAACCGGCGTTGTACACGAAGACCGGACCTGGCCCGTGACAGGCATCGATCAGCGCTTCGGCGAAGGGGCGCGAGGGATCGTTGCCGGACAGGTCGAGGAAGTCGCGGTGCTCCAGCTTGCCCGCCTCGTCCAGGCGGTGCACGCTGAACTGGAACGGGACCATCTGGAACGGACGGGTACCTGCCCAGATCGGCACAGCGAATGCGATGGTCTCGAAGTCGATGAAACAGGCCGGCGGCGGGTAGGGCGCGAGGTCGGCTGCGGCGCCCCCGGCATCGAAGTAGATCGCGCCGGAGAGGGTGTGGCGCTTGACGCGCAACTGGATCGGGTTGAGGAGCTCGTCCGGTACGTCGCGCATGTCGGCGGCGCCCTCCTCGATGCACTTCTTGAGGGCGCTGCTGGCGATTCTCGGCAGCCAGCGTACCGGATACTCCGCGTGCGGCAGGCCGGCACCGCAGTGCGTCGTGAAGCCGCAAGCATGGGGACTGCTGCAGTGGTCCCCGGGCCGGATGTCGGGCTCGTTCTCTTGCGCCGCCACCGCTTGCGCGCGGGCGATCCAGGACGCGACCTCGGCCTGTCGTCCGAACGCCTCGGCGCTCAGGTCTTCTTCGACGAGCAGGCCACGATAATGGCCGTTCCCGGGATACACCCAGGTGCTGTCGATGCGGGCCAGCGCGATGCGATCGAGCGCGACACCGGCCGCGCGCGCGACGAAGGCCTGGATGGCCGCGTCCTCCCGGTGGTAGTCCTTGAGCCTGGTGGCGGATTTGACTTCGACCATGCGCCAGCGCCGCGCTTCAGGATCGACCGGCAGCAGGATGTCGGCGAAGGCCAACGCGCCGCCTGCGCCGAAACCGGCTTCGAAGACCGGCTGCGCGGTGGCGAGCAGGCTCCGGCTGCGCGCCAGCGTCGCCTCGATGCCGTCGGCCATGGGGTCGAGCAGGACGCCATACCGGTCGGGGTCGTACAGCCGGCGAGCCAGGTCGCCGACTTGGTGCCCGGCCGAAAACGCAGCCAGGCTGGCGTCGTCATCCTGGCGCAGGCCCGGACGGTGCAGTTCGAGCCAGAGACGGCGTTCGCACTGGCGGAAGGCCAGCAGCTTGGACTTGGACAGGCAGAGCATGGTCACGAGCCTAACAATGAGAAAGATTATTTCAATATTATTGCCTTTTTGAAATAAAATGTCATCATGCCAATTCGCCGGCTTTCACACCAGGAAGCCGATGGCAGCCTGCCGGCCTTGCTTGAGTGCGCATTCCTCGCCGGGGGGCGCCACCAGCCCGGCACCGCCGCTGAAGGGCGTGACGGTGGCGGCGCGCGAGCGCTGCGAAGTCGCCCGGCGTCGGCCTGGCCAGCCGCCGCACGCGGTCCAAGTCCCCAGGTAGCGGCGCACCGAGGCCCAGGCAGGCGCACTGGCGGGCAAGCATCAGCGCGGCCTGGTCCGGTTCCAAGTCGTCGAAGCGGATCTTCAGGTGAAGCGCCGCAACGCGGCAGGGTCGATGTCACCCATCAGGTTGGCCATGCCTTGCGCGGCTGCGCCGTGCTGCGCGAGCCGAACGGACTGCTGCTGTTCGAAGATGTCTTCGACCTCTTCGAACAGCAGCAGCGCATGGCGGCGGTCGAAGAAGCTCTGCGCGGCCCGACATGGCGGTTGCCGGCCACCGCCTGGGCCAGGTAGGGACGCAGGATCGCAAGGGCTTCGTTCAGGTGGTGAAAGTCGGCCAGTTGCAGGCGCGGCGGCGTGCTTGGGACGACGGGATCGCGCAGCAGCGCGATCGGGTCGGTCTCTGAACCCAGGATCGATTCGGCGAACTGCCTGGACAGCAGGGCGAGCTTGGCGGCGAGCAGCGCCGTGCCGCTGCGGTCCACGTTCAACAGGCCGAAGCGCGCAAGCACGCCGTGCCCGAGGAGCGCGCGACGGACCTCGTGCGCCGGAAGGTCCAGCAGCAGCGCCAGCACGTCCGCGATCGCTCCCGACGAGAGCACGCCGAGCGTATCGGCCGTCTTGTCGCAGAGGATCCCGGGACAGCGGCTCAAGTGCTTTCCGTGCAACGCGACAGGAAAGCGCCGAACAGCTCGCACAGCAGGGGAATACGGGCGTTGAGGCGGTGGTCGCCCGGCACCAGGTGCAGGGTGCAGCCGCGCAGCCGCGCAAAGCGGATCGAATGCTCGCAAGGGATGACCTCGTCGTCCCAGCCGTGCACGATTTCGGCCTGGTAAGCCAAGATCGCCGGGGCCGGCGTTGGATAGTCCGGCATGTACAGGGCGGGGGCGAGCAGGAACACGCCGTAGGCATCGACCCTTACCGATGCTTCCGCCGCGACCCAGCCTCCCATGCTCGACCCCACCAGCAGCAGGGTCTGATCCAGGTCCTGGCAAGCCTGCCTCAACTGTTCCAGCCGGATTGCCGGATCGACCGTATGCGAGTAGTCGAGGCTGGCGACGTCCCAGCCGTGCTGCCGCGCCACCTGCGCCAGCGCGGCGATCTTGCTGCCATTCGGGCCGCTTTCCTTCCCGTGCACGAAATGCACCAGTCCTTTGCTCATTGTCGTGCTCCTTTCAGGATGAGGCGATCAGTGATGCCAGCAGGTTGCCGCGGCCGACCGTGTGAAGGCGGGCATCGCGCGTCATGTCAGCCTGCGGATCGTAGTAGCCGACGACATGCAGGCACGCGTCCCTGGCGGTCTGCCTGCCGTCGGCGGCGGTGTCGATGTAGCCGATGGTATGGTAGCGTGCATCGGTAAGTCGCTGTCTTTTCATGCGCTCTCCTTGGCGTTGATCCGGCAGCCAGTGTAGGGACTCTGGCGACAGGCGGTGTCGCAGCGCTCATGCGACAATCCTTGTCGCGGCCCGTGGCTAGACTGGCGCTTCGTCGAATCGATACGGAGGATGGATGATTGAAGTGTTCGTGCCCGGCCCCGGCTTCATGCTGATGGCCGGCGGGCAGACGGGCGCCGACCGGGCGGCGCTCGACTGGGCGATCGCGCAGGGTGTGCGCCACGGCGGCTGGTGCCCGCGCGGGCGCAAGACCGAGGACGGCGTGCTGCCGGACTGCTACCTGCTGCGGGAAACCCCAACCGCGGGCTACCTGCAGCGCACCGAGTGGAACGTGCGCGATAGCGACGCGACCCTGATCTTCACCCTTGACGACCGGCTCGACGGGGGCTCGAAACGCACCGCCGCATTCGCGGACAGCCTGGGCAAGCCCTGGCTCCATGTGCGTCCCGGCGTGCATTCGAAATACGTGGCGCGTTTTCTGGCGCGCCACGGCGTCACGACCCTGAACGTGGCCGGCAAGCGCGAGTCCTCGGCGCCCGGCATTGGAGAGTTGGTGCGGCAGGTACTGTCGCAGGCCGTGCAGCCGGATCCTGTCGCCGGCCGGTCCCACAAACCTTGAACGAAGGAGGCGCAGATGGTGCACATCGTATTGCTCGGGGATTCGATCTTCGATAACGCAGCGTATGTCCCGGCCGGGACCGAAGTCCAGGCCTGCCTGCAATCGCTGCCGGGCCGGCCGCACCGCGTATCGCTGCTGGCGCGCGACGGCGACGTGCTCGCGGACATGGCGGCGCAGGTGGCGCGCCTGCGCGCGCTGCCCGCTCCGGCCGACTGGCTGGTGGTGAGCTGCGGCGGCAACGACGTGCTGGGGCTGGTCGGCGCGATGCATTCGCCGGTAGGCACGGTCATCGAGGCGGCCGAACTGCTGGCGGCGTGGCAGGCCGGCTTCCGGCGTGCCTACCGCGATATGCTGGACCTGCTGCTGGCGCAGGGCACTCCGGTGGCCGTGGCGACCATCTACGACGCCGTGCCCGGCCTCTCGCCCGGCCTGCGCACCGCGCTGGCGCCGTTCAACGACGTGATCCTGCGCGAGGCGGTGCAGCGGCGCCTGCCTGTGCTCGACCTGCGGGTGGTGTGCGCAGACGCGGGTGATTACGCGTCCTCGTCGCCGATCGAGCCGTCCGCGCAGGGCGGAAAGAAAATCGCCGCTGCGATCGGGGAACTGGTGCATGCGCAGTCCCCTGCGGCGGCGCACACGCTCGTCTACGGCAGCGCACCGCCGCGAACAGATTCCGGCGATATTTCTTGTTGGCAATATCTTTGCTAAGATGACATTTTGATTCGATTTCCGTGGCCACCCGCCGGCGGCCCCCACGCACATGCCTGTACTGATCCAGCACATCGACGCGATCGCGCGCAAGAAGGGACGCGACGTCCTCTACCTCGAGTTCCACCCGCAGCCCTTCAGCGAGTGGCGCGAATACCGGTTCGAAGACGACCCGGTGCGCGCCGAGGTGCTGTCCTGGCTCGACGCGCACGGCGTGCCCTGGACCCGCTGCGGGCCGTTCGCCGATCCTGCGCGGATGCTTCCCTATCTCGGCCAGGTCTACCTGGACGTCGCCTACGACGAGGCCTTGCCCGGGTACTGCGTGTTGCGCGACTACCTGGAGCATCCGGATGGCACGATGCGCCATGCCGGCGTACGTTTCTACGTCATGCCGCTTGATTACGCAATGGAAAATGCTTCGCATGACGAACCCGGTTTCTGGGAACGCTGGGCGGAGGACTTCTGATGGCCACCAACCAGCAGTCGCTCCTGCGCCAGTGGCACATGCTGCGCATGGTCCCGCGCGCGCCGGGCAAGGTAACCGCCAGGGAGCTGTGCGAGCGCCTGTGCGCGGCCGGCTTCGACGTGACCAAGCGGACGGTCGAGCGCGACCTGAAGGAACTGTCGGCGGTGTTCCCGATCGTGGTCGACAGCCGCGACAAGCCGTTCGGATGGAGCTGGCTGCGCGATGCGTCGAGTTTCGACCTGCCCGGGCTGACCCTGCCCGAGGCCTTGACGCTGACCTTGGTCGAGCAGCACCTGCAGCACCACCTGCCGCCGAACGCGGTCGATGCGCTGCGCCCGCACTTCCAGTCGGCGGCGCGCACCTTGTCGGCGGTGGACGACACGGCGCCGTCGCGGGCCTGGCTGGACAAGGTGCGCAGCGTGCCGCCGCAGCAGCCGCTGCTCCCGCCGCGCATGGACGAGGAATGCCAGCGCATCGTCTACATGGCGCTGATGCAGGACCGCCAGCTCCGGCTGCACTACCGCAAGCGCGACACGGACGCCCCGACGGTTTATCCGGCGGTCCACCCGCTGGCCGTGGTGCAGCGCGGCGGCCTGGTCTACCTGGTGTGCATGTTTGGCGCCTACGACGACGTCCGCACCATCGCCCTGCACCGCGTGCAGCAGGCCGAGGCCTTGTACGAACCCGCGCGCCGCAAGCCCGGTTTCGACGTCGACGCCTACATCGCTTCCGGCCAGTTCGGCGTGATCGCGGGCGCGCCGATCACCCTGCGCGCCGTGTTCAGCCGCGCCGCCGGCGAACACCTGTTCGAGACGCCGCTGAGTAGCGACCAGCTACTGGCGCTCGATGAGGCGGGACGCCTGCACCTGGCGGCCACGGTCCCGCATACCCGCTCGCTGGTGTGGTGGCTGCTCGGTTTCGGGGACGGGGTCGTGGTCCAGGAGCCGGCAACCCTGCGCGATGAACTGGCGGGCATCGCGCAGCGCATGAGCAGGGCCTATGCATGAGGCAAGCGGCGTGTGTTCAAAAACAACACTTGATGCCATAATGCAATATGGTCTACAGTTGTACCCATCAATAGAACAAATCCGCGTACCGGCGAGCGTTGTAAAACCCAGCCCGCGATTATCCATCACTGACCAGGGCTGAACGGCCCGCACAACCCATGAATTTCAAAAAGCTCGGCATCGTCCTCGCGGGAGGCGGCGGCAAAGGTGCGTACCAGATCGGCGTCTGGAACGCGTTGCGGGAAACTGGCCTCGACAGGCATATCGCGGCAGTCGCCGGCACCTCGGTCGGCGGGCTGAACGGCGCAATGATGGCGCAGGGGAAGTACGAGCTTGCCGAAAAAATGTGGCTCAATGTTGAGCGCCACAACCTGCTCACGCTGGAAGGCGTCGCCGGATTGGCCGAGGCGCTGGCGCAAAAATCGCCGCCTGGCCGCCTACTGAACCGCGTGCTCGATTCCGCGGCCAGCAAGGGCCTGTTCAAGCGCGAAGGCTTACAATCGATGATTGCCGAAGGCGTGGATACGGCGCTGCTGGCCGGCTCGGCGATACCGCTGACGGTCGCCTGGCACCATGACGACGGCAACCGTGTGGTTTACCGGACCCTGCGCGACCCGGCCATCGTCGCGGACGGCCTGCTGGCAACGGCTGCGCTGCCCCTGATCTTCGACGCCGTGCGCATCGAGGACGAGCTGTACAGCGACGGCGGTTTCTATTGGGAGCTCCCCGGTCGCCGGCTGGACAACGTGCCGGTACGCGCGCTGCAGGAAGCCGGCTGCGATACCGTGATCGTGGTCTGCCTGTCGCAGACCGACCTGACCATCAGCCCGCAGCAATTCCCTGGCATGCGGGTGATCCCGATCGTCCCGCGTCACGCGCTGGGCAGCGTGATGGCGACGCTCGACTTCTCGAACAAGGGAGCGGCGGCGCGCATGGAACTGGGTTACGCCGACGCCAAGGCCGTCCTGCGCCAGCTCGAGATGTACCTCGACACCGGCGAGCGCTACCAGCAGTTGTGGGACGAGGTGGCGCGCAACGCCGCCCGCGAAGCGCAGACCGACAGCGCCATCGGCGGCGTCGAGGCAGCGCACGGAAAGACCATCGGCAAGATCGCCGATTTCGATAGAATCGTCGCGGACGACCGTTTCGATCGTCCGCTCGGCGTCGCGGGAGAAGCGGAAAACGCGGCAGAAGCAGATACTTCGCCACGGTCGGCCTTCGCGCTCGCCGGCGAAGCCCTGCTGTCCCAGCTCGACCGCGAGCGCATCCATACTGCCGTCGACCAGTTCCTGGCCCGCTGCGGGAAGGACCGCAAGGCAGTGGAAGAGGGCGTGATGGATGCCATTGCGGCGCTCGCTCCGGTCGCCGGCCGCGCCGGCGCCTTGCGCGACGAAGGCATGCTGTCGCGCCTGGTCGGGGCCCTGACCGGGCGTACCCAGAAGCTCTCGGCCGACAACGAGCTGGCCCTGGCGGAGGGGCAGTATGCACTCTTGCGCCTGGTGAACGCGGTGCAGAAGCAGGGCGCCTTGAGCCTGGAGTTCAGCTGCGTGTTGCAGAACCGGGTGCAGGATGCGCTGCAGGAGATGGCCCGGCAGGGCCAGCGCCAAAACGAGGACCTGGAACGGGTCTATCGTTCGATGGCGCAGGTGTATGGAAAACTGCGCGACCGCCTGATGCAGGTGGACGAGCGCGTGGAGCGCCTGGAGCGCCAGGGACGCCTGCTGAGCTGGCTGGCGCATACCAGCGTGCCGCGCTACCGGGGACGCCGTCTCGCCCAGCTTCCCGTGACGCTGCGGCTGGTGACGCTGGCGAACGACTTCTTCCATCGCACGGAAGGCGCGTGGACCCTGGACGAGCTCATGAGCGCACACGAGATGTGCTATCGCGCCGAACTGGGCGAAGCGACGCTGAGGGTCGGCAGCTTCTTCCAGGACCTGCTGGAAGACCGCGAGAGCGCAGGCACCTTGACGACCGGCCTGGTGACCGGGCCGTCGGCCGCGCACCCCCGCGGTGCAGCTGCCTGGCTGCTCGACCTGCGCAACCAACGCACGGCTGGCGGCGTGGAGCATGCCGTGGCATGCTGGGACTATGGTCCCGATACCAAACTGAAGGCGTGGGACCTGCTGGTCGAAATGCTGTACCACATGCGCGCGGCGGGACTGGCTCCGGTCAAGCATGGCAGCGAGATGACGGCACTGAAGGCGGCATGGGCCCGCCAGTTCGACGTGCTGGAAGACCTGGTCAAGGACGGCCTGTTGCCGCCGGCCTTCCGGCGCGAGATGGCGCCGGTACGTTCGGCGATCGAGGGCTTCCGCCTGAAGGTGCCCCTGGTCGGCAAGTTCAGTGCAGGCAAATCCAGCCTCATCAACAGCTGGCTCGACCGCGAAGTGCAGGAGATCGACCTCGGCGCCTGCACCTCGGCGCCGGTCGAATTCCACCGCGCGGCGCCGAACCAGGAAAAGCTGGTCGTGTGCTGGGCAGCGGTGGCGCCGGAATCGGTGCCGGCGCGCGAGGAATTCCCCGACCCCTACATGGCCGAAAGCCGCCTTGCCGCATTTGCGCATGGTCGCCGCATTCTGCATGTCGAACGCCACCTCGACATGCCGGCACTGGAGCGCTATCCCGACCTCGTCGTGGTCGACACGCCCGGCATCGGTTCGGTCAACATCGACCACGATGCGGCCCTGGCCCATTACCTCGGCGACGGCGTGTTGTTCATCCTGTGCGCCAACCGCGGACAGATCGGCAACGAAGAGCGCGCGTTCGTCGAGCGCCAGAAGCAGCTGGGACAGGCGTTTTCCCTGCTGGTGTGCCAGGAGGACCTGAACAACGCGAGCGAGCGTGAAGCGCTGCAGCGCAGCCTGGCCGAGCAAGCCGGGCTGGCCAAGGACCAGCTGGTGCGCGGGTGCTCGGCCAAGGAGCGCAGGCTCGCCGGCTTCGACGACCTGCTTGCCCACGTCGACCGCAGCAAGGCGGGACTGTTCGTGCGCCGCCACGGCCCGCTGGTCGAGGCGCTGGTGCAGCGCGCCCGGCAACTGCTGGCCCAGACCCTCGCCGCGTCGGACGACGCCGCGCTGCGCGAGCGCATGGCGCAGATCGGTGCCGCCATGGAAAGCCTGGACAGCCGTTTCCGCCGCGAGGAACAGGCATTCCTGGCGGACTGCACCGGTATCGTCGCACGCGCCGTCGTGGCCGACGTGCGCAGTTCCATGCGCAATCGCCGCTCGGCCTACGCGGAGCGTATCGCCGCCGAGCAGGAATTCCGCAGCCTGGTGCTGGCCGATGCACAAAATGCCTTCGAGCTTGCCACGGGCACCCATTTCACGGCGCGCCTCGAGCGCCTCGCACGTGTGCTCGCGCACGACGTCGACATCGGGCAGATCGGTACGCTCGAACTCGGCGCCGGCGCGGACGGCGAGCACAAGTCCGGATTGTCGGACCTGGCCGCGGGCGTCGCCAGAGCGGGCGCCGGTGCAACCGCCGGGGCCTTGCTGGGCGCGGCGGCGCCGGTCGCCGGCATCGGCGGTTCGGCCGCACTGTTCGGCGCGGCGGCAGGATCGCTGTTGCCGGGCCTCGGTACCCTGATCGGTGCAGCGCTCGGCGGCCTGCTGGGTCACTTCCTGATCGGCAAGGGACAACGCGTGTCGGCCGAGGACCATGCAGCCGAAGCGATCGAGCTGATCTGCGGGCAGGTCGACATGCAGGCTGCCGCCCTGCTCGACGCACAGGCGCGCACGGCGCTCGATAGCCTGCACGGGCAGCTCCGGGCACGACTCGATTCCGAGCGCGAGCAGGTGGGGCGCATCGAAGCCTTGCTGCAGGAGCACGCGGCGAAGAAGGACGACCTGCAGGCGCGCGCTACGGCGGCGCTCGACCGGCTGGGCGACGTCGCCGCCGGCGCGGGAACGGAGGCATGATGAACCTGCACGACATTGTCATTCCCGACGATCTGCTCGACGAAGTGGAAGCCGCGGACACCAATCCCTATCTTGCCGATCCGGCCGCTGCGATGGGGCTGATTGCGCGCCTGCTGGCCGCGCCCCTCGTTGCCTCGGCTGCATCTGGCCCGCTGGCGCAGCTGCGCAAGCTGGTGCTGGACGATTTCGCCTCGGTGGCCCCGGACCGTGGCCCGGCGGCGATGGCGGGAGGGCGCGAACTGGCAGAGATCGTCGACTCGGTCGAGGAACTGGCGCTGTTTCCCGACCTGGCCAACAAGATCACGGTGGGCATCGGCGGCGGCTTCAGCGCAGGCAAGTCGCGTTTCCTGAATACCCTGCTGGGCATGTCGATGCTGCCCGAGGGCCTGGGCCCGACGACCGCGATTCCCACCTGCCTGGCCGATGGCGGCCCGGCGGTGCGGGCGCGCAACATGATGAACCGGATGGTGCCGGTCAACGAGGAGGAGCTGCAGGCGCTGGCGCACGGCTTCGACCGCCAGTACAGGGCAGGCGACGGCGACACCTTTGGACTGGCGCACCTGATCAAGCTCCTCGTCATCCAGCAACCCGCGATGCGCTGGAATAACCTGGTGCTGATGGATACGCCGGGCTACGACAAGCCCGAGGGCGAGACGCACTCCCTGACCGACGAGGAGATCGCGCGCCAGCACTTGCGGCAGGCCGACCATGTCGTCTGGCTGGTCAATGCCGGAAACGGCACGCTGCGCAGCGACGACATCCGCTTCCTGCGTTCACTGCAGCACCGGCGCCCGGTGTACTTCGTCTTGACACAGTCCGACCTGCAGGCGGCGTCCGCACTGCCGGGCCTAATGCGCGCCGTGGAAAGCGCGGCCATCAACGCCGGCATCGCCTGTGCCGGGGTGATGGCATGGGCGGCGCCGCAGGGCTGCGGCCAGGGCCGGATCGCGGGCGGGTCGGATATCAGCCATTGGCTCGATGCGCTCGACCTGCAGCCGCGCCTGACGGACAAGCGGCGCACTGCCGCCCGGGTCATGGACAGGCTGCGCGAGGACCTGCAGGAACAGGTGGCCGCGGGACGCGAGGAACTGGTCCTGCTCAACGCGTTCTGGCCGGTTGCCCAGCAGCTGTCCGCAGACACCAATGCCGGCATCCAGCGCCTGCTTGGGGCGCGCCGCGCAAGCCAGCGCGCACTGGCTGCCCGCATCGACAGCCTGGATGCATTCGCGCGTTCGCTCGACACCGCCCTGGCGGCGGCGCTGGACGCCATTTCGCTGGCCGACGCCCGCTCCGAGGCCGTTATCGAGCAGCAGTACCAGGACGCGGTGCGGGCGCTGCGTGGCCGCCTGGGCCGCGGCCAGCATGCTGCCGCTTTCTCGCAGTTGCTCGATGCCGCCTGCCACGAGCACGTACAGGCGCAGTTCGCGATCGCCGAATGCTACCGGCTGGGGACCGGAGCTGCTCCCAACCCGGTACTGGCGTTCAGCTGGTGTCGTAAGGCAGCCGGCCATGGCCTGGCCGAGGCCCAGTACGTGCTCGGCAACAGCTACCTGGAGGGCCATGGCGTGGCCGCCGATCCGGACGCCGCGCTGCGCTGGTACCAGGCCGCTGCCGAACAGGAACACGTGCGTGCGCAGATGAAGCTGTACGCCGGCCACGCAGCGGAGCTGGCGGGACGGCTCGACTTGGCGCAAGCGATCGCTTGGCTCAAGCGGGCGGCCCAGGCGGGCGACGCCGAGGCGCAGTACGAGCTGGGCGTCTGCCATATCGAAGGGCGCGGGGTGGCGAAGAACCGCCGCACCGCCAGCGAGTGGCAGCTGCGGGCTGCCCAGCAGGGCTACGCGGCGGCCCAGCATGCCATCGGCCTGGCCTATCTGCACGGCTCGGAAGGAGCGGAAGACGATGCGATGGCGGTGCAGTGGTTCCGGCTGGCGGCGCAGCAGGACTATCCCGAGGCGCAGACCGACCTCGGCCACTGTTACCTGAATGGGCGCGGCGTGTCGGTGAACCGCGCGCATACGGCGAGCTGGTTCCGCAAGGCCGAGCGGCTCGGCCACGTGCCGGCCGTCACCGGCCTGGGATATTGCCACTACCAGGCCGACGAACCCGAGCTGGCTGCGCAGTGCTTCCGCAAGGCCGCCGAGCAGGGCGACGCCGAGGCCCGCTACCGCCTGGGCGAGTGCTACCTGTCGGGCGATGGCGTGCGCAAGAACAGGAACCTCGCGCAGCACATGATGGAACTGGCGGAAGAACAGGGCTTCGTCGCCGAGTGCGACCTTGGCGACCGCGTGTTTGCATGAATTCAGTCATTTACCAGTACAACAATTACACAGCAAGCCAATGAAAGAACTCCAGCAGATACTGAACCTGCTCGACCCGCATGCCGAGGTCATCGAAGCCGAAGCACTCACCGAGCTGCAAGGCATGGAAGAGAAGTTCAGCAAGGACCTGGCGTCGGCCCGGGAAGAAGGGCGCAATCTCAGGATTGCAGTGATCGGGCAAATGAAGTCCGGTAAGTCGTCCTTCCTGAACGCCGCGCTGTTCAACCAGGTCGTGCTGCCCAAGGCCGAGACCCCGATGACGGCGGCGCTGACCAGCATTGTGTATGGCAGCCAGTCGCGCGCCGAAGTGCAGTTCTACAGCCGCGAGGACTGGGCCGGGATCCAGGCCAGGGCCGACGAGTACGCGGCGCGCTATGTCCAGGAAGAAGAACGCTTGCGCAGAGCGCAAGGCCCGTTCGCGGCGCCGGTCGCGCCCACGCCCGCGGAAATCGAGAGCCACATCGACCCGGCCTTGACCGCCTGCGCGGAGCTAGTCCGCAAGGCACGCGAGAAGGGGCTCGACCCCGACGCCTACTTCGGCCAGACCAGGATCATCGACAGCATGCAGGACGTCGGCGAGCTCGCGCACGCGCTGCAGGACTACGTCGGCGCCGGAGGGCACTACACCCCGATCACCAAAATGACCACGCTGCACCTGAACGACGAGCGGCTGAAAGGGCTGGAAGTGATCGACACGCCGGGTTTCAACGACCCGGTGGTGTCGCGCGGCGCCATCACGCGCTCCTACCTGGCCCGGTGCGACGTGATTTTCCTGCTGTCCCAGCTCGGCCAGTTCCTTGGCGCCAGCGACATGCAGGTGTTCCGGGAACAGCTCCCCGAAGCGGGGCTCGGGGAAAAAGCGGTATTCCTGGTCGGTACCCAGCGTGACCTCACCTTGCGCCAGGACGGCAAGCTGCCGGGACAGGCGGCGCGCATTGCCGAGCGTTATCCGCCGGAAGCGCGCGAGAACGCCACGCTCCAGGCCATGCTGCAGTTGCTGGACCGGAAGATGTCGGGGCTTGCCGAAGAGGCGTTCGCGCGCCAGGTGCAGGGCGTACGCGGCGAGCCGCGCAGCCTGCGACTGCTGGAAGAGCTCAAGAACAGGAGCCCACGCTTCATCTCCTCGTGGGCGTGGCTGGTGGCCCAGGATCCCGACAACCTGTCCCCGGACGACCGCAACCACTATGCGGACTTGTGCCGCTCGACCGGCATCAGCTTCGACGTCGAGCGCTTGACAGCCTTGTCCAACATTCCTTTGCTGGCCAACGAGATCGTGGCGCAGGGGGAGCGCAAGCGCGAGCTGCTGGCAGCCAAGGAACGGCAGCTGGCCGACAGCCTGCACACGGCGGTGAAGCGCTGCCTGGAAGACGCACGGCGCGCCCTGGCAGACCAGCGTCGCCAGATCCAGGGCGGCACCATCGCCGAACTCGAACGCCTGGAGCAGCAGGCGGTGTCGCGCCTGGAGAAGGGCAGGCTGAAGCTGGAGGATGTATTCGACGAACAGGCTGTCGCGGCAAAGAAGAAGTTCGCCATGCTCAAGAACGAGCTGGCCGGCCTGTCGCGCGATTACGCCCAGATCGAATCGGTGAAAGGCACCAGACGCGAATCCTACAAGGAAGACACCTCGATCTTCGGAGGGTTCTTCGGGCACACATGGGAAACGCGCTACCGCGACGTCGACACCGTGTATGCGAGCGTGCAGGATGCGATTGAGAAGATCGACCGCTATGCCCACGAATGCATGGCCCGCTTCCAGGAGCGGATCCTTGGCTCCTTAGACCTGGAGCAGCTGCGCCGGAACCTCAGCGCGGCTGCGATGGCGCTGTTTGACACCGGCAGCGCCGACTTCGATGGCGAGCTGATGCTCAGCGGGATCAACAAGAGCCTGCGCCGCATCACGATTCCCTCGGTCGATTTCGGCAAAACCGATTTCACCGCCAACATCGTCAAGGAATTCGGGACCGGACAGGTGTCCGATGACGCGATCAACGGTCTGAAACAAGCACATCGGGCCGCCATCATGAGCGTGGCGAAGGAGATCGGCCGGCAGGTCGATTCTAAGACCACGGAGATCGAAGCCAGCCTTCAGCGCTCGGCGGAACGCTTCGTCACCGACATGAGCCGCGATATCCAGGCGGGGCTGCAGAATCTGCGCGAGCAGCGGGCGGACCGCGAGGCGGCCCTCCAGCGCATCGACGCGGCTGCGCGGGCCGTCGAGCGCGCCCTGGCCCTGATGTAGCCGGTCTGCCGCCAGTGCCCTGTAGAACCTCATCGAACTTGCAATCATTGAAAGAGCAGTACATGACCAAACGACACGCCCACCGTGCCATCCTGGTACTCGAGTCCCCCTGGGGGCTGGACGACGCCGACGCCAACCGCAGCAGCGTGCTGCCCTTCGTCGAAGGCGTGGCGAAGTTTGCAGGGGACACGGAAGTGTTCCATGTGAACTTCTATGACAAGAAGAGTTTCGAGCAGGCGCTCGAATGCCTGTGCAAGACCAGGTACAGCAACACCATCGTCTACATCGCAGCCCATGGCAGCAAACGCAAGATCGGCGGCGTCGACCTGCTGGAAGCGCTGGTCCACATCAATGCCATGTCGCGCGACTACAACATCACCGGCGTACTGCTTGGCGCCTGCTATACCGGTTCGGATACGGTCACGATGGAGGTCTGCATCGAGGGCGGCGCCATCCGCTGGTGTGCCGGCTATGCGTCGGCCGCTACGTGGCTCGAGGGTACGCTGATCGATTGCGCGATCCTGTCCGCCATGAGCGACCTGGACGAAGAAGATTATCGCGCCCCGGACTGCCTGACCGCTACGCTGAAGGAGGCGCTCTCACTGTTCGACGGCGACTTCACGATCGGCCACGACAAGAAGAAAAAGCCGGTGGCGCTGCGCCACTCGCTGACCGCGGTGATCCGGCCCGCTGGCCAGGGATACCGGCCGCGCGAGGTCAGCGACCAGTTGTTCTGAATCCGGCCAGTCCCGCTTCCTCCGTTACGGCGCTGCCCCATGCACAAGCAAGACTACCTGAACGACGAGCACGTCAAGCCCTTCCTCGCCTGGATGGGCCAACGGCTTCAGGCCGGTTCGCCGCGTCATGTGATGCGGCGGTGGAAGTGGTGCGCTGGGGCGGGCAACGCGTTCCCGAAAGCCTGAGGTTTCCCTGCATGCCGGCCAAGGAGGATGCCGAGGCCGCGCGGCGCAAGCTGCGCAACCCGTAGACCGGCACCACCGGTTTCCCCACGCTGGGAAGCCGCCCCCATGCCCACGCCAGGTGGAACCTGCGGGCCAGCTGGATCGTCCGTGCATTGCTGGAAGCCCACCCGGCACCGTATTTGGCTCGTGCACTGCCGCAAGCCGCAGGCTGGAAGCGGCGCTCTTCATGTGGTGCTATGACCTGACGGCCCCGGCCCCCGGCGACGAGGCGCCGCAGCTGTTGCAGGCGGCCTAGCCGAGGACGTCAGCCAGGCAGCGCTCCGCCCGGGTCGACAGGACCAGTTCTATCGCCATCTGGGCCCGGGTCAGGGCGACGAACAGGCGGCGCCGCGCCGCGTCGTCGAGTTCGGCGAAGTCCATCTCGGTCACGACCACGGCCGGGGCGCTCTGGCCCTTGTACCGGTAGACCGATTCGAGCAGCAGTTCGCCCTTGCTCCAGCGCGGCTCGCCGGCGGCATCGTATTCGCCGGTAAAGCGGCGGGTGGCATGCGACCCGATCGTGACCCGGTTCAGCAATGCCGACTTTTCACGGCCGCGTCCGCTGACGACGGCGATATCGGCGAGGGCGAAGCCGCGTGCGCGCAGCGCCGCTACTGCGGCCTCGGTCTGTGCCAGCAGTTCCTGCTCGGATGCGTAGGTGCGGATGCCGGGCAGTTCGCCGCGGTAGGGGTTCAGGGCCCGCACCGGCGGCCGCACCAGGGCGAGCGCATTGATCAGGTCGCAGATCACACGGGGGCTGCGGAAATTGTCGCTGCACTGCACGGTCACCGCGTCGCCCAGCTCGAAGCCTTCTTGCTGGTACAGGCGCTGCGCATCGTCCTCGAGCACGTACAGCCTGCCGTCCGGCTTGAGACGGTTACACAAGCTTTCCACCCAGGCTGCGTCGAAATCCTGCGCCTCGTCGATGACCAGCAGGTCGAGGTTCTGCGCGAATTCCGTGCTGGCGGCGACGTAGGCGTCGGCCATGTGCTCGAATGCCTGTGGCGAGAACGCCGGGTCGCCATGCCTGCGCCGGTGATGCTCGACGCATAGTTCATGGAAGTTCACCACCTCCACCTTCGGCGAGGCCAGGCGGCGCACATGATCGGCCAGGCTGCGATTGAAGCAGACGTAGTACGCGTCCAGGCCCGTGCCGGCGGCCGAGTCGAGCAATTGCAGGGCCAGCTGGGTCTTGCCCGAGCCGGCGGTAGCCTGGATGCGGTAGACGCCGGTTGGGGATCCCATGCGCGGAACCCAGGTGGCTAGTCCATCCGCCAGGCGCCGCACCGCGCCAAACAACTGGTCGCGCATCACTTCCAGATTGGGCGTGACCTCGAACTGGTTGAGCAGCAGGCGGCGCAGGGCAGTGTGGTCGGCCTTGCCGTGCAGGGGGCGCAACCACTCCTGGACGGTCGACACCATGTTGCCGTAGCGGGTCGCATCGATAATGCGCTCGCGCGGGATCGAGATCACCTGGCTGTCGCCAAGTTCGTAATCGGGCAGGACCAGGCAGCTCAGCACGACCGTCTCGAGGCCCGCTTCCTGCAGGCGATTCTGCATCGCGACGCGTTGCAGGCGGCCCTGGCGCGCTACGTCGCATTCGCCGTCGCCGTAGACCTTGAAGATATCGCCATTGCGCAGCAGGACCGGGCCGGCCTTCACTTCGATCAGCAGCACGCAGCCCTCGGGCGACAGTACCGCGACATCGATTTCGCCGTAGCGGTCGCGGTCGCCCTGGAGGGTATGGAGCGGAATGTTGTGGAAGACTTCAAAGCCCTCTGGCAGGTAGTCGCGCAGGCGCTCGAGGACTTCGAGCTCGCGGTAGCGGCCCGCATCCATGCGTAGCGGGGGAAGGAGTTGTGGAGAGAGGCTGGCCATGGCAACGGAATGATAGTTGGAGCAAGACGCGAGATTGCCTATTATCAACAATTGTGGCCGCACCGTACAGGTCCATCATTCCCGGATGGCGGCATCTCAGCGCTGTATGGTGGTTGCCATTGAGCGCCAAACCCGGCCTGCGCTGGCTGTTGGGCGCAGTTCCATGGCTTGCTGCCTCAATGTCGACTGGACTGTCGTAAGCGGTTCAAGGACGCCAACACATAATGATGACAGCACCTGATGCTTACAGCTTTCGTGTTGGCGGCCAGTGTATGCAGTGGAACTCGAGAGCAGTTGATCATTCGGATTAATGATCAACAGTTTTTTTTATTGATGTTGTCGTGGCGCGCCGGCAGCGGCGTGCGAACGAAGGGATCAACTCACATCGCGCTAGTCACGCAGGCGCGCCGGCCACAGGAACGCAGGGAGCGACAGGCGCAGTTCGTCGTCGGTCTGGTCCGGCACCGCACGCAGGTCCAGTACCCACTCGCGCACCACTTGTCCGGCGGCGATTTCCAGTACGATTTCGTCATTTGAAAATTTCCGCGCCCGATAGCCGTTGTAGCGCCTGTCTCCATGCCAGCCGTGGATGATCCCGCTGAACCACGTGGCCGCGACCGGTCCGGGATGGTCCGCAAACAGCCGTGCGAACGGTTCGGTGCTGACGGCCGTCAAATACAAGGTCCCTTCATGGATCGTCCAGCTCGCGACATACCCGTGCTGGCAGAACGGCGTGATTTGTGTGGCAGGCCGCGTTGGCAAGGTGGCCAAGTACGATTCGAGCGGCCACGCATCGATCGTGTAGGCCATACCACCGGCCTGCAGGCGCTCCATGATGACGTTGCTCATGCGCTGGGACCGGCCGGCGAAAGCAGCTGGCCATCGCGCGCGATGCGCCGCAGAAAGACGGCCATGCCGGCGCGCTTTTCCTCCAGATCCGCCTCGGCCGAATAGAGGTCGTAGGGCTTGGCCTCCTGCGCGGCGCGGTAGGCGCGCGCGGCCCCTGCACGCAGGTCGGCGCCGGCCGCGAGCACGGTCTCGACCATGGTCTCGTCCAGCGTCTCCACCGCTGCGGCCAGCACCGCCTCGCCATCGGCGTGGATGTCGGCGCCGTGCGCGAGCAGCCACGCGAAGGCGCCAAAGGCCATGCTGCGCGCGGCTACCGCCAGCGCGCGGTCGCGGCCGGCCTGAACCTGCACACCTAGCGCACCGTGCGCCAGCAGGAAGTCGAGCATGGCGGTGTTGTCGACCGAAGCCGCAGCCGGCAGCGCCACCGCGGCCAGCCGGTCTACGGCAATTCCGCCGTCGAGTAGCTGCAGCAGGATCCGCTGGAAATCGCGGTTGGCAAGCTGCGGAGCCCACTCGGCGGACGTGTCGATGCCGTGCGCATGGGCGCCGCGGGCAGTAATGGCCAGCGCCTCGTGGCCGTCGGCGCCCGGGTCGGCACCTTGGCGCAAGGCCAGCGCTACCCCTTCGATCCAGGCATGGCGGCAGGCCATTCGCAGGAACGCGCTCCAGAACGCGGCCCGCCAGTTCTCGAGGCGGGTGCCGTCGTGCGACATGGTTCCCCTCACGCCCGCCAGACGGCCGGCGACGAAAGCAGCGAGCCATGGGTCAGCGCTTTCCACCCGCAGTGCGCAGCCGTTGTCCAGTACCGCGGCGACCACGGAGTCCGGCCAGGGCGCTTCGTCCAGCATGATCTCCTCGTCGAGCGCGCCAAGCGCCAGGCGCAGGTCGAAGTCGAAGGACGAGCCGAGCGCCAGCACGGCCGCCAGCCTGAGTCGGGCCGGCAGGCGGCAGGCGCCGACGAAGGCAAGCATGGCGTCGGAATAGCGCGGCGGTTCGTACGATGGCCCCATGCCATGCAGTTCCAGCAGCGCCCGCCATTGCGCGCGGATATCGTCGAGGGTGACGCAGACTTCGAGCGGAAGATACCAGTAGGGAGTGATCATTGTTCTCCAGACGTCGGGTGGATGAGCCCGTTTCGGGTCAGCACAAGATACAGTGTCGGACGACAAGGAGTGTCGCATGTAAGCCGCGCACCTTGCATGCCAAGATCGTGAGGCAATCTTTGTTGTCGGATGCTATAGAGTTCCGGTTTCCATTGCGAAGCCCGTCCTCCATATCCGCAAGGCGCAATATGAACCGTCCCGGCTTTCGTGGGGGCTGGTTAGTGTGAGTCTGGCCAGTAGCAGATCGTTCCCGATACCATGCAAGTCGGGCTCAACGGCGGAGAGGGTGTTTGCGGTAGGGGCAAAATCGAGATGATCCCCCTTGTTGCCGGTACGCGGATCGATGAGCTTGGCATGGTATCGCGAATGGTACTGGGCCAGGTGTGCCATTAAATTGCTAAGCAATTCATAGGCTTACCTCAGCCATTGATCATCGAGTGGGAATGACCTTCCCTTCCGAAATTATATGGAGTGTTTGAAAAGCTCGTTTCGGCGAGCTTTTCTTTTTCTCGTACCGGGAAATAGCCATATGCGCCCCAGCTCTGTGAAAGTCTCGCTGCATGATAATGGTGGTCCGGGGTACGGAATTACTATACTCCTCGTCGTTCGATTCTGAAAAATCGACGCGCCGGCCTCGGACTTTTCACTGATGCTTTTAAATCTATCCTCAACCTCTAACGCTGTTTTAAAAAGGCCCTGCACAAGCGGACTTAATGCTGGTGCGTCTGGGATAGTGACAGGGTTGAACATGCTTCACCGAATATGCCATTAGATTTGCGATCACTGGTATGTAAAAAAGCCCACTCATTCGTCCCATCCTATCGTCGCACGCTACTACTAACTACAGAGGCTGGCTAGTCATATCGAATTATAGGCGTCTTGAACGATTGCCCGAATGCGTCCATGTACCGTACGATGTATGCGCAACCGCATTCAGGAAAAACGATGTCAACGATACGCGATAACCTCGCTTCGGACAATACAGCGAACAGCCAGCGCTCGTGGCTCGACGCGGGGTTCCGTCCGTTCTATCTGATGGGTTCGGGCTTTGCGGTTGTTGCACCATTATTGTGGGCGGCAATTTTTGGCTGTGGCTCGTGAAATCAGGGATCGTGAGAGAAAGTGCGGCTCCGCACCTTATTATTCTTGCGCTGGAATGCGGTCCTGTTAAAGATGCTGACGAGTATCGTATCTAGCGAGACCGATCGATCAGCGGTGTCGGCGAAGGGGAAGCTTACGATACTCACGTTAGTACAGGCTGCGTTGTAGGGATATTTCTCCGCGTCAGTCATGCCGGTGTTTAACACGCAGTTGGCGATACTCTCAGCCGCTCTCTTAGGCGCCGGGTTTTCTGTCTACTTGATGCTTTATCTGCCATATTTTCCATCTTCGGGCTTAGGAGTTGCGATATGATCGGGGAGTCTGAATCAGCCAAGCTATCTGCGAGGCATTCTTCTCGACTCTACAACCGATCGTGGCTCCATAATTTATTGCTGAACTACATTGGGGGAACCCGTAATATGAACCACCGTGATGAGACTGATGAGCTTTCCGACTCGCCCCTGACCCATTTTGATCCTGTCGGACAGGCGCATATGGTCGACGTCGGTGCGAAAGCCGATACTCACCGGATTGCGCTGGCTGAAGGCACAATTCGCATGAAGCCGGAAACGCTTGCACTCGTGGAGCAGGGGTCTGCAAAAAAGGGAGACGTTATCGGAATTGCCCGCATCGCTGCAATCATGGGGGCGAAGCGCACGGGTGATCTGATTCCCTTATGCCACCCGCTAGCCTTGACCAGAGTGACTGTCGATTTTGATATCGATCGTGCAGCTCACAGTATTAACTGTCGAGCGCGGGTTGAAACTCATGGCAAGACTGGCGTGGAAATGGAAGCGTTGACGGCTGTACAAATTGGGCTATTGACCATTTACGACATGTGCAAGGCAGCCGACCGCGGCATGGTGATGACAAACGTAAGGGTGCTGGAAAAACATGGCGGAAAATCCGGAGACTGGACCGCAGCGCCGTAGGCGATGACCGATGAGAGTAGTGGAAATTCCTGTCTAAGACAGCAATGCTACGTGCTGCATCTGCACCCACACCTGTCGGCCTGGCCCGATACCGAACTCTCGTAACAGTCGGGCTTTGATTCTCGCCAGGAATGGTGTCGGCCCGACTCGCAACTGCACCAGTACCTCATCCGTAGAGGACTCTGCAGCAGCTACTGCCGTAATCTCTGCTGGAAGGGAATTGGCACTGCCGGGCGATTGCGGACCGGTCAGCGACAGACCGATGTCGCGCGCATCGATGCGGCATCGAAGGCGGCTCCCGATCGATTCTGCGCGACGCCCAACCGTCAGTGTCCCCCCCGGGAAGGCCAGACAGGACAGGTCTCCAGTTTCGTGTCCGGTTAGCACAGCATCGAATACGGCGCCGATCTCGGGGCCCACATTGGGCGGCAGGTCGACTCGCGCAAGTGTCTCTCCTAATGGGCCACATGCCAGTACTTTCCCTTCGTCGAGGAGTACCAGATGGTCGGCCAGTCGCGCTACCTCATCCGGCGCATGACTGACATAGACGATCGGAATCGACAACTCATCGCGTAAGCGTTCCAGATAAGGAAGAATCTCACGCTTGCGCCTGAAGTCGAGGGCGGCCAAAGGCTCGTCCATCAGGAGGATGCGCGGCGATGCCAGCAGGGCGCGTGCAATGGCGACCCGCTGACGTTCTCCGCCGGACAAGCGTGCGGGACGCTGCTCCAGTAGCGCAGCGATGCCGAGCAGTTCTGCAACCGCTTCAGGCGTGAAGCGCCGCTCGTGCACGGGAACCCGCTTCAGCCCGAATTCGAGATTGCCGCGCACCGTCAGGTGGTCGAACAGGCTGGCTTCCTGGAACACATAGCCGAGTGCACGCTTGTGTACCGGGACGAACACACCGCGCCCGTCATCCTGCCAGACTTCGTCACCGAAGGACACGCGGGCGCCGGCGATACGCTCGAGGCCAGCAATCACACGCAGGCAGGTCGTCTTGCCCGATCCGGAATGCCCGAACAAGGCGGTAATACCGGCCTGCGGCAGATCGAGGTCGACATCGAGCGCAAAGCCGTCCGGCTCCGCGGCTGCGCGTGTACGTAGCGCAACATTAAACTGTACGCGTAAGCCTTTCATGAGCGCGGACTCCGTATCGACTGGGGATAGAGCGTGTAAAGGGCGAACAGGACCATGAAGCTGAACACGAGCATACCTCCAGCAAGCCAGTGTGCTTGTGTATAGGCCATGGCTTCGACATGGTCATAAATTTGGACGGAGACTACTCGCGTCTTGTCCGGAATATTTCCTCCGATCATCAACACCACGCCGAATTCCCCGACAGTATGGGCAAAGCCCAGAACTGCCGCGGAAAGGAATCCCGGACGCGCCAGTGGCATGACGACTGTCCAGAAACTATCCCAAGGGCCCGCGCGCAGCGTCGCTGCCACCTCGAGGGGGCGTCTGCCAATCGCTTCGAACGCATTCTGCAGGGGTTGTACAGCAAACGGCATGGAATACAGAACCGAGGCCAGCACCAGCGCCTCGAAAGTGAAGGGGTGGATGCCCATCCCGAGCGTCGCACTGATACGTCCGAGCGGGCCCTCCGGACCAAGCGCAAGCAACATGTAGAAGCCGAGCACAGTGGGCGGGAGGACGATCGGTAGTGCAACCAGGGCCCCGACGACCGGCTTCAGGCGCGATTGGGTCCGCGCAAGCCACCATGCAAGCGGCGTGGCTATCAGCAGCAGAAGGAAGGTGACCACTGTCGCGAGTTTTACGGTCAGCCAGACGGCGGCGATGTCACCGGCAAATCGGTCGATGTTTTCCATGCGTCATCGCTCGTAGCCGTAGAAGCGGATGATCTGGCGCACTTCGTCGGATTGCAGATACGCCGCCAGTTCCCGGGCTGCCGGGTTGCTGGCGCCTCTGGCAAGGACGACAGCGTCCTGACGGATCGGCGCATGGAGATCGGCGGGCACGACCCAGGCCGATCCACCGACAAATTTGCCTCCGCGGTAGACGTCGGACATCGCAACGAATCCCAGCGCCGCGTTGCCGGTCTTGACGAATTGGTAGGTCTGGGCGATGTTTTCCCCCTGAACCAGCTTGTTCTTCAAACCGCCGAGAAGCCGGAGTTTTTCAAGTGCGCCAACGGCCGCTGCACCGTATGGCGCCGTCCTTGGATTGGCAATGGCGAGATGCGCAAACGCACCGTTCCTGAGCACGGCGCCCTGCCCATCGACGAATGAGCTCTGGGCCGACCATAACACCAGCCGTCCGGTAGCATAGGTAAACGCGGTGCCGGGCACAGCGAGGCCTTCCGACACGAGTCTGGCGGGGGTCGCAGCGTCAGCCGACACCAGGAGCCCGTACGGTGCGCCATTCCTGACCTGTGCGTAGAACTTTCCGGTAGCACCGAAGGCAAGGATTGTCTTGTGCCCGCTCTTTTTCTCGAATGCGGCAGCAATCTCCTTCATGGGCGCGGAGAAATTCGAAGCGACCGCCACGTGCACCTCAGCGGCGCAAGCGGGGGTAGCCATGGTGACGCATGCCTGTGCCAACAGCAGCGTTGCAAATATGTTTTTCATCGGTTCCTCTTGGTGACAGCTGCACCATGCTCTTGTGGCAAGGCTAAGCGGTCGTGTGCCACTTCGCCAGGCTGGCCTCGTCGGAGGCCCGTGCTTCCACCCATTGCGCACCTCGCTCCGTCGTTTCCTTTTTCCAGAAAGGCGCCTTGGTCTTGAGGTAGTCCATCACGAACTCGCACGCCGCAAACGCCTCGCCGCGGTGCCGTGCTGCAACGGCCGTGAGCACGATCTGGTCGCAAGCTTGCAAGCTGCCGATTCGATGGATGACCAGGATGTCGGTGATCGACCAGCGCTGGCTGGCTTCAATGGCAATGGCCTTGAGTGCCGCCTCTGTCATGCCTGGATAGTGCTCGAGCTCCATGTGCGACACAGCGCCCGCGCCGTTCATTTCGCGTACCGTGCCGACGAACGCAAGCACGGCCCCGATGTCCCGCTGGCCCGCCCGCAACTCCGCGATTTCGGTAGACAGATCAAAGTCCTCGCGCTGTACGCGTACCTGCATGCTAGCCTCCCGTCACAGGGGGGAAGAACGCAAGCTCTGCGCCATCGCGCACGGGGCTGTCGATGCTGCCCATGGTCTGGTCGACCGCTACGCGAAACGCGCTTGCGTCGGACAGGGCTTCGGCCCAGGCGCCGCCACGTGCACGCAGCGTCTGCAGCACGTCCTGGGCAGTACGGATGTTGTCTGGCAGCGTCAGGTTCTCGAAAGAGACCCCAAGTGTTTCGCGCAGGCCAGCGAAGAGTCGCAGTTTGATTTGCATGGTTGTCAGGTGAGAATCGAAGGAAATCGATGGAGCGGATTGATACTGTTTTGCCCCAGTCCTTGCGCTAGGTCGGCAGGAACGGAAGCGGGTTCTTCGTGGCGGCAACGGCGACGATGTAAACGAAGGTGAGTAGCGCCCCTGCCAACGCAATGGCGCGCACGCCGAGGGTTTTACCGCGCTTCAGGGCAATCGTGCCGAGCAGGACATAAGCGACAAGGGCACTCACTTTCGCTGTTACCCACGGTGCTTGACCCGGATATTGATGCGACCATGCAGCCAGGCCGAACGCCGAGGCGAGCAGGAAAGCATCGACGACATGCGGCAGTGTCTTCACCCAGCGGCGTTGCAGAAGGCCTGAGCCAGCCAGCATCCATGTGCCCCTGAGCAGGAAGAACCCTCCGGAGAGCGCCACGCAGGTCATGTGGAAATGTTTCAGCAGTAAATAGTCCATGAGCAGCACTTTCTGTCACAGCGAAATTCTAGTGGTCTCGCTGGCGCGTGGCTGTCGGCATGACGGCTTACTTCGGTCTAGTCATTCCGAGCTATGACCCAGGCCGAATGGTCGAGTTCGCACGTGATCGACGCGTGCGACAATGGGCATGCCGGCGTGGCGCATTGCCCGCATGGCGGCCACCACCCGGCCGAGCCCAGGCAACAGAGGTCATCATGGAAGTCTCAACTGATTTAGCGCTTCGATCGTTTACTGAGGAATTGTGGTCGGTTCTGGCAGCACGCCGCAACACCTCGCTGCGCCGCCTGGTGGCGCCCGGTCCCGACGAAGAGAGCTTGCTGCGCATTTGCGAAGCGGCCGGGCATGCGCCTGATCATGCGAAGCAGCGCTCGTGGCGCCTCATCATGATTCCGGCACATAAGCGCGGTGAACTGGGATCGGCGTTCGTGGACGCGCTCGCAGAGCGCGAACCTGCCGCCGACGAACCGGCCCGCAAGGTAGCCTACGACAAGGCGTTTCATGCACCCTGCCTGCTGGTCGCGATCCTGCGCGACGATCCGGTCCTGACGGATGTGCCGCCGGCGGAACGCCTGGTTTCACTGGGGTGCGCGCTCCAGAACATGCTGACCGCGGCCCAGGCGCTTGGCATTTCAAGCGGCTTGGCCAGCGGCGCGTCGCTGGCGGGTTCCAGCATGCGTCGCCTGCTGGGACTCGAGTCGGGCGAGCAGGCCGTGTGCTTCATTGGTTTCGGCACCGCCGAGCGGCTCAAGGCTCCGCGCCCGCGGCCGCAGCCCGGACAATACCTGACGGTACTCTGAGTATGCGACAGGGTGCGGCAAGACGGTCTCTACACACCGCCGCACGACCCACAGCAGCCCCCGGACCGGGCGGGACGCCGCAGCAAGGGAAAACCGGAGCGCGAAATGGTGGTGTCGATTTCCTGGGGCGAGGTCAGGTCGTCATCGTAGCGCAGCTCGACCCGGCTGCTGCCCGCAGCGATTTCGACGGTGCGGATGCCAGGCATCGTCCGTAGCACGCCGAGCATTTTGTCGACGCTGGATTGGTCGAGTACTGCGTTCAGTTGAAGAGAATGTTCCATGTTTGCTCCTTGGGATTGATATCAGGTGTATTCCATCGTATCCGTGCCGTGCGACGGCTTCCTTAAAGCAGTTCACGTTTTGCGCATTGCGCTCCTCCGTCGTCAGCCGCAGCCGCCGATGTAATGGCACTCGGCGCAGCGTGCGCAGCCGTCGACCTTCTGCAAGGCACGTGCGCCGCACTCGGGGCATTTTTCAGCCGGACGCGCAGGTGCGGCGGCCATGCCGGTTGCCGTGGCAAGCACCCCCTCCGGGCTGGCGTGTCCGGCACTGCGCAGCCTCAGCAGGCGGTCCAGTTCCAGGACCGGCACCTGGTTGCCGTAGCCGTCAAGGAAGCCACGCCCGATCAGGATCCGCTGCAGCATGAAGGCGATCGCGGCCACCTCCGAATCGTGGTACACCGGCACCTGGACACCATCCTCGCGTGTGAGGAAGCCGCAGCGCACGGGTCCTTTTTCCCATACCACCTCGCGCATGTCGCCGAGCGCCTTCGCAATCGAACTTCCGGCCCGCGCTGCCATCGACAGCAGGCGCATGGTCGAAGTGATCCATTGCTGGCCGTCGCTGCGCTGGTTGGCCGGCATGAAGAACTCGAAGGGGCGTTCGATCCTCACCTCGCGCCCGTCGAGCACCCCGTCGACACGGATGAAGCTGATCGTGAGGTAGACCGCTTTCTTGCCTTCCTGGGTGCTGTACTCCACCTTGGAAGTGACCGAATCGAGCTCGCCGATCGGGCGGCTTTCGAAGCGCCTGCGCAGCGGATCCGTCTCGGCCGGGTTGGGCGGGACGGAGGAGGGGGCGGGAGCGGAGGGCCCCGGCGCGACGCTCAGGACGCTGCCGGTGACGCTATTCGGCCGGTAGGTGGCCAGGCCCTTGAGGCCGGCCCGCCAGGCTTCGGTGTACAGGTCCTTGAATTCGGCGTATGGATAATCGGCCGGCACGTTGACGGTCTTGGAAATCGCGGTGTCGATATAGGGCTGCACCGCCTCCATCATGCGCAGATGGTCGTGCGCAGACATCTCCAGCGCCGTCACGAACTGCCGTGGCAAAAAGCCTTCGCCGACATCGTGGCCCAGGTGGCGGTAAAGGCGCCAGGCATGGTCCGCGACCTCGTACGTGCGGGTCGTGTCGTCCGGCATGCGCTTCTTGCGGTGGTAGACCCACGAAAAGGCCGGCTCGATACCGTTCGAGGCATTGTCGGCGAAGGCCAGGGAGATCGTTCCTGTCGGCGCGATCGACAGCAGGTGCGAGTTGCGGATCCCGTGGAGGGCGATCTCTGCGCGCAAGGCATCAGGCAGGCGTTGCACGAATTGCCCGCCCAGGTAGCGCTGCGCATCGAACAGGGGGAACGGGCCCTTTTCCTGGGCCAGCGCGATCGACGCGGCATAGGCTGCGTCGCGCAGCTCGCGGGCGATACGGGCCGCCATCTCGCGGCCGTCGTCGCTGTCGTAGCGTATCCCGAGCATGACCAGTGCGCTGCCCAGTCCCATGAATCCCAGCCCCACCCGCCGCTTGTCACGGCCCTCGGCGGCCTGTTGCGGCAGCGGCCACTGGGTTGCATCGAGCGCCAGGTCGAGCATGCGCACGCCGATCGCGGCGACCTCGCGCATGGTATCGAAGTCGAAGCGCGCATCGGGGGAGAATGGGTGGCACACATACCGTGTCAGGTTCAGCGAGCCGAGGTCGCAGCATCCGTAGGGCGGCAAGGGCTGCTCGCCGCATGGATTGGTGGCCGCCAGGCGTTCGAGGTAGTACAGGTTGTTCTCCGCGTTCATGCGGTCGATGAACAGGACGCCCGGCTCCGCATGATCGTAGGTCGAGCGCATTACCTTGTCCCACAGGTCGCGGGCGCGCACCCGTCGGTACACCCACAGGCCGTCGTCGCGCTGGCAGGCGCCGTCGGCCATCGCGTCGGGGCCGGGTTCGGCCTGGTGGCGCAGTTCGATCTCGCCGTCGCCGAGGACCGCCGCCATGAATTCGTCCGTCACGCCGACGGACAGGTTGAAATTGCTGAACGCGCCGCCGTCCTTGGCGGCGATGAAGCGTTCGACGTCGGGATGGTCGATGCGCAGCACGCCCATCTGGGCACCGCGCCGTGCGCCCGCCGACTCGACGGTGCGGCATGAGGCGTCGAACACCTCCATGTACGAGACCGGTCCGGAAGCGCGGGAACGGGTGCCGCGCACGACGCTGCCGGCCGGACGGATCGGGCTGAAGTCGTAGCCGACACCGCCGCCGCGCCGCATGGTTTCGGCCGCTTCCGCCACGGCGGTGTAGATGCCGGGCAAGCCGTCGTGGCTGCCGGTGATCGAGTCCCCCACCGGCTGCACGAAGCAGTTCATCAGCGTGGCCTTGATCCCCAGGCCCGCCGCCGAATTGATGCGGCCAGCAGGGACGAAACCATGCTGCTGGGCCCAGAGGAAGCGCTGTTCCATCTCCTCGCGCAAGGACTCGGCCTCGTGGCCTGCCAGCGCACGCGCAACACGCGCGCGCACCTCGTCGATGCTGGTTTCGGGTCCTTTTGCGTACTTCTCGCGCAGTACGTCGACCGACACCTCCTGGGGAGGCATGGTTGCTGCGAACATGTGGTCATTGGCGTTCATGGTTCTCGGGATAGAGGGATCCGCATGGGATCCGGTTGGTTGATCTAGAACGCCGTCAACTATCCGCGCAAAGCCACGAGGCTGCCTTAAACTGGTTTAAGAAAGGGCGGGAGCCCGGGCGCCGCTATCAGCCCCGGCTGCGCACACCGGTGCAGCGGCGGGGGCGGGACCGCGCTTGCGGTCCAGTTTTTCCAGTTCTCCCGCAACGCGGGCTACCATCGCTTCAGCCTGTTCCGGATCGAAGCCGGCGTGGTAACGCTTCCTGACGCCGTGCTCGCCCAGCTGCCAGTGCATGTCGGGATCGACACCGTGGCGCGCCAGGCAGCTTCTTGCGCAAAGCAGTGGGCAGCCGTCGATCACCGCCACCGGCCGCCCGGACCTGGCGAGCCTCACCAGCGATGGCACGTCGCCACCGACTCCGGCGATACACGACATCTCGGCCGTTCCGAGGCGGTCGAGTGCAAGGGCAATGTGATTGGCCATCTGTGCGGCGCTGGAACAGCCCGAGCATGAATACACGAGCGGGAACGTGGACTTATCCTTGGGCATGCGTGTCTCCCCGGGGTGACGGACGGACTGGGACCGGGCGGCGCGGCAACAGACCGTCCAGCGAAAACAGCGGCTGCTCGATCGCGTCGAGGGTGTTCTTCACCAGCAGGCCCAGTTCGGTATCGCCTTCCATGAGGAGCCGGCGGCTGAAGAACAGCGTATCGGGATCTTCCCTGCGTGCGGCAAGCAATGCGAAGTCGCGCATGCTGGCGCTGATGCTGAGGTCGGCAATTTCGGATCGTCTCGTGGCCGAGAAGGCTCGCCCGTTCCAGCGGAAGTCGAAGGCAATCCCCGCGTCCAGTGCGCGCAGGCGCAGGCGCTTGCCGGTGAGTCCGGTGCGCACGTCGTCCGGCAAGTGCCGGGCCAATACCCGGTTGAGCGCCGCCGCGAACAGGTATGAACCCGGATACGCGGGCAGCAGGGACAGCAAGCGGCCGGCAGGCGCCGGCAGGTGTCGTGGTGAATGGTGCATGGATATCCTCGTCGTTCCGGCCGCGCTCATGCGGCCTGTTTGTCAAGCCCGGGCCTGCCGTGCCAGAAGCCGTCGCAGGCCGCCGCCGGCATCAGGCGTGCCATGTGCGCCGCAGCGGCGCTCCCGCTCAGGCTGCCTTCCAGTACTGCACGCGACAGGGCGACGACATCGATCATGTGCGCTGACTGGGGACTCAGGCGCACCACGTCCACGCCCATGGCGCGCATGGCGTCGAACTGGTCGAGCAGGTTGTAGACCAGGGCCGACTGGGTCTGGATTCCGTTCAGGATCAGGAAGGGCTGTTTCTCGCGCGTTTCCATGAGCAGGCCGTCGGGATGCTCGATGCAGCTGAAGCGGCAGTCGTCCTTGGGAAGGTTGCGGTGGCGCGCCGTGAAGCAGCGCGCCGAGAACGCCAGCGGCAGGCGGCCGTAGGCGAATACTTCCGTTTGCAATGCAGGTGGTTTCTCTCCAAGCAGGGCCGCCAGGCCGGCGCGCGACATCTCCAGGGGCATGACCCAGCGGATGGCGCCGGCCTTGGCCAGGATCGCCAGCGACGGCGCGCTGTACAGGTTCAGGTGAGGTCCGGCGACGAAGGGAAGTCCGTTCATGCAATGCACGGCGCCGAAGTCGTTCGCTTCGACCAGGTAGCGGCCATTGCCGGCGATCCGGCGCAGAGTGCCGAGGTCCGAGCTCGATTCGATCAGGACCTGGGTCGACAGCACGACCTGCTTGCCGGCCTGCTCCAGCATGGCGGCCAGCGCCAGCCAGTCGCTCAGGCGTAGTTCGTGCCGGCGCGAGCAGACGGCTTCACCGAGATAAACGATGTCGACCGGAGCTGCCGCCATCGCCTCGTAGAAGGCGAAGACGGTGTCGCGCGGCCAGTAGTATTGGATGGGACCGAGGGAAATCTTCATGGGGACTCCGGATGATTCATTTCCAGGGACGGTGATAGGCACCCAGCGTGTGCTGCTGGCCCTCCGCCACCTTGTCGAGTTCGGCCATCCAGGCCGGCCGAACGGAATAGCGCTGTCGTTCGGACGTACACAGGTCGATGGCGTCGCGCCAGACGCGCGTCACCTGCGCAACGTAGGCCGGGCTGCGCTGCCGGCCCTCGATCTTGATGGCGCGCGCGCCCAGCTTGATCAGCTTCGGCAGGATCTCCAGGGTATTCAGGCTGGTCGGTTCCTCGACCGCATAGTAAATATCGCCGCCCACGTCGAAGCGGCCCTTGCACAGCGTCGGGTAGCCGGCGTGCTCGGACGGGTCGTAGCGGTCGATCAGTACCTCGTTCAGACGGGCCTCGAGGCCGGCCGGCGTAGGCTGCCAGCGTACCGCCTTGGCAGGCGAGCACACCCCGTGGGTATTCGGCGACTCCCCGGTCGCGTAGGACGACAACTGGCAGCGCCCCTCCACCATGACGCACAGGCTGCCGAAGCCGAACACTTCGATCTCGACCGGGGTGTTGCCGATCACCTGTTCTACCTGCGCGAGCGAGAGCACACGCGGCAGCACTGCGCGTGCGATTCCGAAATGGCGGTGATAAAAATTGATCGCTTCCACGTTCGTGGCCGAGCCCTGTACCGACAGGTGCAGGCGCAGTTCAGGATGCACGCGGGCCGCATATTCCATCAGCCCGGGGTCGGCCAGGATCACGGCATCGATTCCTGCCAGTGCCGCACGGTCGATGGCCTGGCGCCAGGTATCCCAGGCGCCGGCCTGCGGGTAGGTGTTCAGTGCCAGGAAAACCTTGCGGCCGCGCCGGTGGGCATACTGGATGCCATCGGCGATGGACGCATCGCCGAAGTTCAGGCCCGCGAAGTTGCGCGCATTGGTGGCGTCGCGAAAGCCGAGGTAGACGCAATCGGCACCATTGTCCACTGCGGCCTTGAGCGCGGGGAGGCTGCCGGCAGGACAGACGAGTTCGACCGGCGCGCGCGCCGATGCCGCGCGGCTTTCATCGGATAGGGTAAATGACATGGATAGCGAGACGAGTAATGCCGGCCAGGGGCCGTGCTGTCGATCGGTGCCGGCATCGCGCCGGCGCTCCGGGAAAACGTCCGTCTTCCCATGTCACGACTATAGCGAGGGGGTACCTCGCCGTCCTTAAACTGGTTTAAGTACCGGGCAAGGAGCTGCTAGAGAAAACGCACCGGCTGCCCGTCCGGATCGAAAGCCACGAAGCGATCGATGGCGCCACGGTGCACGGCGTCGATCATCATCTTCAAGGCGCGTTCGACATCCTGGCCGGCCGGCGGCTGGCCGTCGCGGCCCGGCAGGGCCGCCACGAACACCATGTCCCATGGCTGGCCCGTGCGGCGCGACTCCTCGGCCAGGGACGCGAAGCTGGCCAGCTCGGCAGGCGTCTTGTCGACGCACATCACGGGTGTCAGCGCACCGCCGCGGCCGGCATCGAAGCGTTTCTTCTGCCCGGGAGAATGCGTTTGCGGCAGCTCGGCCGCAGCGAACACGAACAGCAGCTGCTGCGGCTCGTCCTGCGCGCGGGCTGCAGCAAGGAAATCGGAAAAGTCGTTGAGTTGCATGATATGAGATCGTAAAAAACACCAGTCTGCCATGCCGGGCCGGATCAATGCGCGAGATAGCGCCCGGGACGGTGGTTGATCGCCAGTGTCAGGTTGAGCACCGCGGTGCCAGCCAGCGAAAGCAGCCAGGCCGATGGGGGGAGCAGTGCGAGCGAGGCCAGCAGGATGAGCGCGTCGATTGCGAGCTGCACCAGGCCGGCCCGCCAGCCGAAGCGCTCCTGCAAGTAAATGCAGAGGATGTTGAAGCCGCCCAGACTGGCGCGATGGCGGAACAGCATCAAGAGGCCCACCCCGACCAGGATACCGCCCATCAGGGCGGCGTAGAGAGGATGCACCCGGGCCAGCTGCAGAGCGCCCGGCAGCATCTCGGTGCTCAGCGAGAACAGCAGCACCGCGCCAAGCGTCTTGAGGGTGAAACGCCAGCCCAGCTTGCGCAGGGCGAACGCATAGAAGGGCAGGCTCAGCACAAAGAAGATCTTGCCGAAGGCGATGCCGGTGGCGTAGTGGAGCAGCAGGCACAGTCCGGCGACGCCGCCGGTGACCAGGCCTGCGCTGCTCATCAGGGTGACGCCGAGCGAGACCAGCATGGTGCCGCCGACCAGTGCCTGCAGGTCGTCCAGCACCGAGTGCGGGACGCTGCCCGCGCCGATGGGCTGTCCTGTGCCGGCCATCGCCTTACTGCACCAGCGGCGTGTCGGCACCTTCCAGCGTCACGCCGGTGATGTCGGCCCGCCCCACCAGCAGTTGCAGGTACTGGTGCACCCCGCGTTGCCAGGCCGAGGTCGCGAGGTAGTCGGCGATCTGGGCGCGCACCGCCTCGAAGGGAAGCAGGCGGCCTTCCACCTTGCGCAGTACCTGGACGATATGCAGGCCGAAGCGGGTCTCGAGCAGGCGTTCGGCCAACTGGCCCTCGCCGAGGCGGAACAGGAGCTTGTCGAACTCGGGCACGCATTTGCCGCGCGACAGCTGGCCGAGGTTGCCGCCGACCGCGCCGGACGGGCAGTTCGAGTACTGGCGCGCCAGTTCGTCGAAACGCTCGGGCGCGGCGCGCAAGGCATCGAGTATCCCTTCCGCCGTGTCGCGCACCAGTTCCAGCGGCACGCTCTGCGTGACCTGGAACAGGATGTGGCGCGCCTCGGCCATCTCGCCGTTCGTGAAGCGCTGCGGATGGTTGCGGTAGAACTGGGCGCAGGCAGCTTCGTTGGCTTCCGGCACCCGCACTTCGCGCGCCAGGAGGGCTTCGACGCGCTCGTCATCATCCGTGCCCTCGATGTTCAGGCGCGCGGCTTCCTGCAGCAGCAGGGTGCGCAGCACGACCTCGTGCACCGCTTCCTTGAGCGGATTGGCCGCGTGCTGGTGGTGCGGCAGTTCGCGTTCGATGACGCTGTCGTCGATGTCGACGCCGTTGACGGAGAGTCCCATGATGCTTCCTTTAGCGAGGACGGACCAGCTGGAATGCGCGGCCCAGGTAAGTGACGGCGCCGAAGCCGCTCCACACGTGCACCAGGCGGGTGAACGGGAAGATGACGAACAGCGAGATGCCCATGAACAGGTGCAGCTTGAACACCAGCGGCGCATCGATGATGAAGCCGGCGGCGTCGCCACGGAAGGTGACGATGTGCTGGGCCCAGGTCATCAGGAGCACCATCATGTGGCCGTCCATGTGGCCGGCAGAGACAAAAATCGACGACAGGCCCAGCAGCAGGGTGCCGAGGATCCACAGCAGGACGATCTTGTCCTTGAAGGTGGTGGCGCGGCGCAGGCGGTCGTTGGCGATGCGGCGTGCCAGCAGCATCAGGATGCCGACCAGGCACAGGGTGCCCATGATGCCGCCCGCGACCATCGCGAACAGCTGCTTGGCGCCGTGCGGCACGCCGAGGGTGTCCCAGACCCAGACGGGAGTCAGCAGGCCGACTGCGTGGCCGAAGAACAGGCCGATGATACCGACGTGGAACAGGGGGCTGCCCCAGCGCAGGCTGCCGCGGTGCAGCACCTGGGTGGACTCGGACTTCCAGGTGTAGTGCTCGCGGTCGACGCGGGTCAGGATGCCGAGGAGGAAGATGGCGAGCGCGATGTAGGGATAGATCCCGAAGGTGAATTGGTGCAGGTAGTTCATGAT
>NZ_JPXI01000025.1 GCF_000740675.1 Massilia sp. BSC265
GCTGGCGCAGCCGGCACCTCGACCGGCGGCGCAGGCGCCTCGGGCACCTCGACCGGCGGCGCCGGCGCAGCAGGCGGCGCAGGCGGCATGGGCGGCGCAGGCGGCTCGGGCGGCGACGGCGGTTCGGGCGCAGCGGGCGGCTCGGGTGCAGCAGGCGGCGCAGGCGGCTCGGGCGCAGCCAGCGGCGCGGCGTCGAACACCAGCGGCAACGGTGCAGCAGGCGGCACCGCCACCAACGGTGATTCGGCCAGCGGCAGCGGCACCTCGGGCGCCGGCACCGGCGGCAACGGCGGCGCAGGCGGCATGGGCGGCACCTCGACCGGCGGCGAAGGCGGCATGGGCGGCGCCAACACTGCTGGCGACGCAATGGCCGGCAACGGCGGCAACGGCACCGGCGGCAACGGCGGCACCCAGTCGGTGACCACCGGCGCCTTCGACATGTCGAACACCATGTCGAACATCGCCCAGTCGGCAGCCGGCGTCTCGGTGATCAGCCAGAACAACGGCTTCTCGTCGCTGATCCAGCAGAGCGTCAACGTTCAGTCGAACATGAACGTGGGCAGCGGCCAGTAAGACCTGCAAGGACCGCCGCGTGGCAGTTGCCGCGCGGCGGTTTTTCCGACTTAAGGGGAAAATGCTATGAAACCTGTGAACCGATTCGTGCTGGCGGCGCTTGTCGCGCTCCCGCTGGCGGTCCAGGCCGCCGAACCGGAAAAGCTGCCGATCAAGCTCGACTTCCTGTCCGAGGTGAACGTGGCGGCTGCCACACGCAGCGAAGCCGGCGCCTGGAGCGAAGCCGTTACAAGCGAACGCCTGGGACGCACCTCCGGCAAGGACGACACCGTGCACACCGAAGCGGTGCTGGGCGGTACGGTGGGCAACAACACCGCGATCAACACGGTCAGCGGCAACAACATCATCGACAGCGGTTCGTTCGCGAACGCGCAAGGCCTGCCGATGGTGATCCAGAACAGCGGTTCGAACGTGCTGATCCAGAGCGCCACCGTCATCAACCTGCGCTTGCAATAGGCATGAAATTATTATGAAAATGGTCGTCGCCATCTCTGCCGCCGTGGGCGGCATGTTGCTGGCACCCGGGTGCCCGGCATCGAGCATCGAGCTGGCCGTCGGGCAGCGCGCCACGGTGCCGGTCACCTCCCTCAAGGACATCAAGTTTCGCAAGACCACCCGCCAGCAGTTCGACTTCAGCTGCGGCTCGGCCGCCCTGGCCACGCTGCTGACCTACCACTACGACACCCCGGTGAGCGAGAAGGAAGTCTTCGAGAAGATGTTCCTGACCGGCGACCAGGCCAAGATCCGCCAGCAGGGCTTTTCCATGCTCGACATGAAGCGCTACCTGGCCACCCGCGGCTTTGTCGGCGACGGGTTCCAGCAGCCGCTCGACAAGCTGCTCGAGGCCAAGCTGCCGGCGATCGTCCTGATCAGCGACCGCGGCTACAACCACTTCGTGGTGATCAAGGGCGCCGAGGATGGCCGCATCCTGCTGGGCGACCCGTCCAGCGGAGCCCGCTCGGTGACGCGCGAACGCTTCATGGAACTGTGGGCCAACAGGCTGCTGTTCGTCGTGCACAGGTACCCGAGCACGATCGCCAAGGCAGATTTCAACGGCGCCGACGACTGGCGCAGCGCCCCGCGTGCGCCGCTCGGCACCGGCATCAACCAGGAACAGTACAGCCAGAGCCTGCCGAAGTTCGGCCCCGGCGATTTTTGAAAGGAATGCCATGGACTGGCTCACACACCCATGCCGCGCCCTCGTTGCCGCGCTGCTGGCCGGAGCCTGCGGTGCAGCGCTCGCCCAAGGGAAGGTGGCGACCATTGCTGCAGAAGAATGGGCGCCGGTCGATGAACAGACGCTCGACGCCAACCGCGGCGGCTTCGAGACGCCGGGCGGCCTCAACATCTCGCTCGGGATCGAGCGGGTGGTGTCCGTCAACGGCGAGATCCTGTCGCGCACCAACGTCGCCATTCCCGACGTGGCTTCGATGAATGCCGAGCAGCTGATGCAGGCGCGCGACGCCCTCGGCACGGCCCGCCTGATCCAGATCGGCGGCAACAACTTCGCGCCCAACGATCTCGCCCTGGGCAGCGGCGCCACCCTGGTCCAGAACAGCCTGGACCACCAGGCGATCATGGCCCAGACCACCATTACGTCGACGGTCAACAGCATGGCGCTCATCAAAGACCTCAATTTTCACTCAACAATTCGTGATGCAATCGTGCGCTCGGCAGGAAGCCTGTAGCATTGCAATATTATTAATTTGCCGATGGAGAAACGCATGCCCACTCACGTCGCGCGCCTAGGCGCCGCGAGCCTGGCGGCGATGCTGCTGTCCCCTGTGGCCCAGGCCCAGGGAAGCCCAAGCGCCGAACCCGACAAGGCAGCCGAACTGGCCACGCTGAAGGCCGAGCTGGCCGCCCAGCGCCAACTGGTCGACCGTCTGATGCGCGAACTGCAGGCGCAGCGCGCCAAGATCGAACGCATCGAGGAAACGCGCGACGACGCGCGGCCGGTGCTGGCCGAGAACCTGGCACTGCCTCCGCGTGTCGACGACCTGCTGCTGTCCGAACAGCGCGGCACCGGCGGCCAGAACGGCGGTGGACAAAGCAACGCCGCCCAGAACACCCAGCAGGCCCCGGTACAGAACAGCGCGCCACGGACCGCGCAGAACAACAACGCGCCGAACAACGGCCGGCCGCCTTCGACCCCAGGGCCGATTATCCCTGGCCCTGCGCCGGCCCAGCCGGCTGCCCGGCCGCCGGCCCAGGCGAACACGGCCAGCCGTATCCAGAACAACCAGAAGGACGAGCGCCCGCCCGAAGTGGCGCCGCTGTTCGAGGCCCCGGGCGTGCTGACGCCGCGCGGCAAGTACATCCTCGAGCCCGCCCTGCAGTTCGGCTACTCGTCGAGCAACCGGGTGGCCCTGGTCGGCTATACAGTGATCCCGGCTTTGCTGATCGGCCTGGTCGACGTGCGCGAGGTCAAGCGCAACACCTTCACCGGCTCGCTCACCGGCCGCACCGGCCTGAACAACCGGATGGAAGTCGAGGTCAAGGTGCCCTACGTGTACCGCTCGGATTCCACCGTCAGCCGCGAGATCTTCACCGGCACCGCGGTCGAGCGCGTATTCGACACCAGCGGCAAGGACCTGGGCGACGTCGAAATCGCCGGCCGCTACCAGCTGAACAACGGCGGCCCGGACAAGGCCTACTGGATCGGCGGCATGCGCTACAAGTCGACCACCGGCAAGGACTCGTTCGAAGTCGTCACCGACTGCCAGACCCGCTGCATCGGCGAGAACGTGACCGGCACCGGCCTGCCGCTGTCGCTGCCGACCGGCTCCGGCTTCCATTCGCTGCAGGGAAGCCTGACCTGGCTGTTCCCGTCCGACCCGGCGGTCTTCTTCGGCAACCTGAGCTACCTGCACAACTTCAAGCGCAGCAACGTGCAACGCCTGGTGCGCAACGGTATCCGCGAACCGCTGGGCGAGCTGGAACCGGGCGCGATCATCGGTTTCAATTTCGGCATGGGCCTGGCGCTGAACGACAAGGCTTCGCTCAGCCTCGGCTACGACCACAGCACGGTGGCGCGCATGAAGCAGAACGGCAGGACGGTGCCGGGTTCGGTACGGACCCAGCTCGGCACCCTGCTGCTCGGCTATTCCTACCGCTTCAACGAGAAGCGCTCGCTGTCGGTGGCGGTGGGCGCCGGCGTGACGCGCGATACGCCGGACGTGTCGCTGACGATACGGATGCCGCTCAGTTTCTGATAGGTTTCTGCTAGGTTTTTGTTAGCTATTGGGCCGCCGCCGGAGACCGGCGGCCACAATGTAAGAAGGTGACAGCGCACGATTGAAAAAGTTGCTTCACTTTTAAAAATTTGTCTCTATAATCATTTTTGCAATGTTGAGCACGCCGCTGGATCCAAGACCTCCTGACGTCCGACAAAGCAATAACATAGATAACTTCATTGAGGGAATTACCATGGCGACTGGCACTGTAAAGTGGTTTAACGATGCAAAAGGTTTCGGCTTCATCACCCCGGACGGCGGTGGCGAAGACATCTTTGCACACTTTTCGGCTATCAACACCCAAGGCTTCAAGTCGCTGGCGGAAAACCAGCGTGTGACGTTCGACATCACTGCCGGCCCGAAGGGCAAGCAGGCTGCGAACATCCAGCCGCAGGCGTAATTCGCCGCTGCCCCGGTCTTCGTCCGGGGGCGCAGGCGAAAAACAAAAGAGCACGTCATCGACGTGCTCTTTTGTTTTCGCGGGTGGGATTTGTAGGGTGGGCGGCTTTGCCGCCCACGCGGTCAACTAACGCTAGATCTGCCCGTGCGGCTGTTCACCCACTACCTATCACCGCGTGGGCAGGAAACCTGCCCACCCTACCTCAATGGTGGTGCCCGCAGCCCGATTTTGGCGCTGCCCCCGGCAGCTCCGTCCCCGGCTCGCGGCCGCTGTCGCCTTCGAAGCCTGCCGCATGCAGGCGGTCGAGGTATTGCTGCCACAGCGTGGCCTGCTCGCTGCCCAGCTTGTAGAGGTAGTCCCAGGTGAAGATGCCGCTGCCGTGGCCGTCGTCGAACAGCGGCTTGATCGCGTAGTTCCCGACCGGCTCCACGCCGGTGATGCCGACCTCGCGCTTGCCGAGTTGCAAGACTTCCTGGCCCGGGCCGTGGCCCTTCACCTCGGCCGAAGGCGAGTACACGCGCATCAGCTCGAAAGGAATGGAAAAGCTGCTGCCGTCGTCGAAGGCGATTTCCAGCACGCGCGATTTCTGGCGCACGGCAATGTCAGTAGGGTTGGGCATGGAATCTCCTCCTCTTATTCGTTGAAGCGTTTTGCGATCGCGGCGGCGAGGTCGGGCAGCAGCGCGCGGCGCGCGGCCAGGACGGATTCCTCGGTCTGGCGCGCGGCCTGGGCCCACACCGGCGCCGGGAAGTGCGCATCGTCCGCATAGCGCGGAATGATATGCCAGTGCAGGTGCGGCACCACGTTGCCGAGGCTGGCCACATTGACCTTCAGCGGCTGCATGACCTCGCGCACCGCTTCCTCGACCCGGAACACGGCGTCGTTGAGCAGCAGGCGGTCTTCCTGCGCCAGGTCGCTCATCTCGCGCACGTGGGCGCGGAGAATCACGCGGCAGAAGCCGGGATAGGCTGCGTCATCGACCAGGATGACCGAGAATTTTTCATTCTGCCAGACGACGGGGACCGCGAGATCGCACAGTTCGCAACCTGGCTGGCGCTGCACTTCCTTCATACCAGCACCCTTTCGATGCCGCCGTTGTTGGCGCGGGCCACGTAGTCGGGCATCCAGTTCTCGCCCAGCAGGTGGCGCGCCATCTCGACCACGATGTAGTCGGCGGTGGTGCCGGAATCATGGTTGTAGCGCGACAGGCCCTGCAGGCAGGACGGGCAGCTGGTGAGGATCTTGACGTCGCCCTTGAAGCCGTCGTCGCGCAGTTTATCGGCGCCCTTCTCCATCTCGCCCTGCTTGCGCGAGCGGACCTGGGTCGCGATGTCCGGACGGCTGATGGCAAACGTCCCCGACTCGCCGCAGCAACGGTCGTTCTTTTCGATCTTCACGTTGTCGACGGTCGAGACCAGCGCGTTCACGGTCTTGAGCGAATCCTGCATCTTCATCGGCGTGTGGCAGGGGTCGTGGTACATGTAGCGGGTACCGGTGACGCCTTCCAGCTTCACCCCCTTCTCCATCAGGTATTCGTGGATGTCGATGAGGCGGCAGCCCGGGAAGATCTTGTCGAACTCGTAGTTCGCCAGCGAGTCGTAGCAGGTGCCGCACGACACCACGACCGTCTTGATGTCCAGGTAGTTCAGCGTGTTGGCCATGCGGTGGAACAGCACGCGGTTGTCCGTCACCATCTTGTCGGCCTTGTCGTACTGGCCGGCGCCGCGCTGGGGGTAGCCGCAGCACAGGTAGCCCGGCGGCAGCACGGTCTGCACACCCACTTCCCACAGCATGGCCTGGGTGGCCAGGCCCACCTGCGAGAACAGGCGCTCCGAGCCGCAGCCCGGGAAGTAGAACACCGCCTCGGTGTCGGCGTTGGTCGCCTTCGGATTGCGGATGATCGGGATGACCTTGTCGTCCTCGATGTCCAGCAGCGCGCGCGCCGTCTTCTTCGGCAGGTTACCCGGCATCTTCTTGTTGATGAAGTGGATCACCTGCTCGCGCACCGGCGCCTTGCCGGTGGTCGGGGGCGGCGCTTCGACCTGCGGCTTGGCGAGGCCACGCAGCAGCTGGTTGCCCATGCGCTGGGCCTTGTAGCCGAGGTCCACCATGGCCTTGCGGGTCAGGTTGATGGTGGTCGGGTCGGTCGCGTTCAGGAAGAACATGGCGGCGCGGTTGGCCGGCTTGAAGCTGCGCTTGTCCATCTTGCGCAGCAGGTTACGCATGTTCATCGAGACGTCGCCGAAGTCGATGTTGACCGGGCATGGCGTCACGCACTTGTGGCACACGGTGCAGTGGTCGGACACGTCCTCGAATTCTTCCCAGTGGCGGATCGAGACGCCGCGGCGGGTCTGCTCTTCGTAGAGGAAGGCTTCGATCAGCGCCGAGGTGGCGAGGATCTTGTCGCGCGGCGAATACAGCAGGTTCGACTGCGGCACGTGGGTGGTGCAGACCGGCTTGCACTTGCCGCAGCGCAGGCAGTCCTTGATGCTGTTGGCGATCTCGCCGATGTCGCTCTGCTGCATGATGAGCGATTCGTGGCCCATCAGGCCGAACGACGGCGTGTAGGCGTTGCGCAGGTCGGCCGACACCGCCGTCGTGTTCAGCAGCTTGCCCTTGTTGAAGCGGCCTTCCGGATCGACGCGTTCCTTGTAGTCGCGGAATTCGCGGATCTCGTCGTCGGTGAGGAACTCGAGCTTGGTGATGCCGATGCCGTGCTCGCCCGAGATCACGCCGTCCAGCGAACGGGCCAGTCGCATGATGCGCTCGACCGCGGCATGCGCATCCTGCAGCATCGCATAGTCGTCCGAATTCACCGGCAGGTTGGTATGGACGTTGCCGTCGCCGGCGTGCATGTGCAGGGCCACGAACACGCGCGAGCGCAGCACGCGCTTGTGGATGGCCGTGCATTCGTCGAGGATGCATTTGTAGGCGGCGCCGTTGAAGATCTGGCGCAGTTGCGCGCGCAGCTCCTGCTTCCAGGAGACGCGGATGGTGTGGTCCTGCACCACGTCGAACAAGGTGGCATCCGGCTGGGTGCCGATGCGGCCGTCCAGCGTGGCCGACAGGTGGTCGAGGCCCAGCTCGTCCAGCTTGCCTTTCACATCGCGCAGGGGCTGGTCGAGGTTGGCGAGGATGAAGCCCCAGCGTGCCTGGACCAGCTCCACCAGCGCCACCGCCTGCTGCGGGCGATCGCCCAGGATCTCGTTGCGGTCGACGGTGTCGCCGGTGGCGTCGTCGCTCTTCTCGATCGGCAGGTGCTCGTTGGCGAGGTACCCGTGCAGCTGGTCTGCAAGCTGCAGCTTGTTCTTGATCGACAGCTCGACGTTGATGCGCTCGATGCCGTCGGTGTACTCGCCCATGCGGTTCAGCGGGATCACCACGTCTTCGTTGATCTTGAAGGCGTTGGTGTGGCGCGCGATCGCGGCGGTGCGGGCGCGGTCGAGCCAGAATTTCTTGCGCGCTTCCGGGCTCACGGCAACGAAGCCTTCGCCGACGCGGGTATTCGCCAGGCGCACCACTTCCGAGGCCGCGATGGCGACTGCGTTCTCGTCGTCGCCGACGATGTCGCCGAACAGCGCCATCTTGGGCAGCACGCCGCGCTTGGATTTGGTCGCATAGCCGACCGCGCGCAGGTAGCGCTCGTCCAGGTGCTCCAGGCCGGCCAGGCGGATGGTCGAGAAGGCCGGGTCGCCGTTCTTCGGCAGGCCGTCGAGGTAATCCTTGATCTCGACGATCGACGGAATCGCGTCGCGCGCCTGGCCGAAGAATTCCAGCGCCACGGTGCGGGTGAACTTCGGCATCTTGTGCAGGATCCAGCGCGCCGAGGTGATCAACCCGTCGGTGCCCTCCTTCTGGATGCCCGGCAGGCCGGCCAGGAATTTATCCGTGACGTCCTTGCCCAGGCCTTCCTTGCGGAAGCGGCGGCCTTCGATGACCAGCGTCTCGGTGCGGAAGGGCGCACCCTTCGCGGCGCCACGCGGGGTCGGGTGCGTCCATTCGAGCTTGAAGGTGGCGACCGGGGCGTCGTGGATCTTCGACAGGTTGTGGTCCATGCGCGTGACTTCGAGCCAGTCGCCGTTCGGGTCGACCATGCGCCAGGAAGCCAGGTTGTCGAGCGCGGTGCCCCACAGGACCGCCTTCTTGCCGCCCGCGTTCATGGCGATGTTCCCGCCGATGCAGGAGGCGTGGGCCGAGGTCGGGTCGACCGCGAACACGAAGCCCGCTTTCTCCGCCGCCTGCGACACGCGCTGGGTGACCACGCCGGCGTAGGTGTGGATGGTCGCGTACTCACGGTCCACGCCCGGCAGGCGGGTCATCTCGACTTCACCAAGGCCGATCAGCTTCTCGGTGTTGATCACGGCCGACATCGGCGTGAGCGGAATCGCACCGCCGGTGTAGCCGGTGCCGCCGCCGCGCGGGATGATGGTCAGGCCCAGTTCGATGCAGCCCTTGACCAGGCCGGCCATCTCCTCTTCGCTGTCGGGCAGCAGGACCAGGAAGGGGTATTCGACGCGCCAGTCGGTGGCGTCGGTGACGTGCGAAGTCCGGTGCATGCCGTCGAAGCGGATGTTGCGCTTGTCGGTGTAGGCACCGAGCACCTGCTTCGCGCGCTTGCGCAGGTCGTAGGTCTCGCGGAACTCGCGCGCGAAATCGTCGACCGCCTTGCGCGCGGCCCCCAGGAGCTGCTCGACGGCGCTGCTGCGCGATGCCGCAGCTTGCGCATCGCCCTCGAGCGCGTCGACGCTCAGGCGGCGCTTGTCGACTTCGCCCAGGCGGTGGTGCAAGGCGTCGATCAGCTTCTGGCGGCGCTTCGGGTTGTCCAGCAGGTCGTCCTGCAGGTAGGGATTGCGGCGCACCACCCAGATATCGCCCAGCACTTCGTACAGCATGCGCGCCGAGCGGCCGGTCTGGCGTGCTCCACGCAGTTCGTCGAGCAGGCGCCACGAGGACTCGCCCAGCAGGCGGATCACGATCTCCCGGTCGGAGAACGAGGTGTAGTTGTAGGGGATCTCGCGTAGGCGTGCAGGAGCATTGTCGGCGAGCAGGGTATGGATGTGTGCGGGCGCGTTCATGAGATGCAGGGCGTCAGTCGGACGGGTCCGAAGGACGTTCATTCTAGCTTATTGCGCTGCACCACGCTGGACGAGGGCTAGAATTAAAGGAAAGGGAACGCAAGAAAATGCCAATAGGTGGCAAAAGATGCAAATTACGTTTGCAAAAAGCTGCCTACGTGCATCATTCGTTTGCATCCCGGGCAAGAAAGGCATATTGCATAAGGATGCAATATGCCGGCGGGATGCCGGTCAGCGTTGCTGTGCCGGTGCCTGTCCGATCAAGCGATCGAGCCGCGCGCTGGCCTGCGGCGTCATCTGGACCGAGCGCAGGCAATCGACGACTTCCGCGCGCACCGGCTGGCGGGTGGTGAGATTGCAGGTATGCGCGAGCTCGACAAGGAAGGCGCGATCCGCTTCGGGCATGGTGGCGAGGCCCGGCCAGACGATACCGAGTTGCTGGTTCGTGTTTTCCGTATGCGAGCTCAGCATATAGCGGGCACCGATGAAACCGAACAGCGCCAGGGCGGCAAGGACGAGGAACAGGGAAAGAAGGCTGGGTGGCTTGTTCATAGCCTCGCATCATACTCGACCCACCGGAAAACGAAGCGCCGGAAGCTCAGGCAGGCTGCCTCTCTTCCGGCCCGGGGGCAAGGTCAGGCAAACCGGCCAGCACCTCCTCGATGCTGGCGCAGCGCTCCAGCACCTCGACGACAAGCGGCAGCGGTTCGGCCAGGATGCCGGGCAGGTCGCGCTCCTGCGGGTCGCTCAGGCTGAAGGCGAGCGCCTCGCGCGGCGGGTCGAAGCGGGCGTCGATGCCCGGCTTGTTGCCCCTCGGGTCGATCCGGTACCAGCCGAAGTCCGTCAGCCAGACCGCGTTCAGCCCATGCAGGCAATACGGCGCTTCCTTGTTGCCGGTCGCCAGGCGCTGATAGCACAGGCCCGCCGGGATGCCGTTGGCCCTGAGCAGGGCCGCCAGCAGGTGGCTCTTGGCATAGCAGAAGCCGGTCCGGTGGCGCAGGACATCGGAAGCGCGGCAAGTCACCGGATTGCGCCGGAAATCCGCGCTGTGCGCGATCTGGTCACGGACGAATTTGAAACATGCGCGCACGACGTCCGCTTGCGAGCTTGCCCCTCCCGCCAGGTGGAAGGCGGTGGCCCGTACGTCCGGATCGCCGGCATCGACATGGATGCTGGCGGCGAGATAAGGCTGCAGGCTGGTGCGGTCCATGTCGTGGTCGGGATGGCAGTGGAAAGCAAGCATTCTACCTGCCGCGACCGTCCCGCTCTTTCAGCCGATCAGCCGCTCGAAGAAGTCCCCCACCGTCTTCCAGAACCCGTCGGGGATGTACAGCAGCACCGCCGTCATGGTTACGTAGCGCAAGAACTTCCCGATCGCCATGTACATCACGCTCGGCCAGAACGGCAGGTGCAGCCAGCCGGCCAGGGTGCACAGCGGGTCGCCCACGCCCGGCATCCAGGACAGCAGCATGGTCTTGGCGCCATACTTCTTGAGCCAGCCGAACCAGCGGCTCTGGCGCTCCTTGGCGAAGGCGATCTTGGCGCGGTAGCCGATGAAGTAATCGACCGCCCCGCCCAACGTATTGCCCAGCGTGCCGACGAAGATGGCCGGCCAGAACATCGCCGGATTCGCCTTGACCACGGCAAAGACGGCCGGCTCGGAGCCGAGCGGCAGCAGCGTGGCCGAGACGAAGCTGATGATGAAGATGGAGGTCAGCCCGACAGTCGGTGCCGCAAGGACGTTCAGCAGCCAGAGGACGGCATTTTCGATCATCGAGTGGTGAATTCTAAAAAACGGGGCCCCAGCAACAGGCTTGAGCGGTTGAGATCATGGTCCATTATAATGAGGATCACTTAACGTAACGACACAATACGCCGCGCCTGCCACCCAGCGCATCGTATCGCCACCAGGCTCCCGGTCATCCTCCGAGCAGAACAGTGTGCGTCGTCCGGACCGCCGGCCCATCCCTGCCGGCATTGCACCAACGCCGATTGCCGACCATGACTACCGACTACCTCAAGAGAATCCTGACCGCCCGCGTCTACGACGTCGCAGAAGAAACCCCGCTCGAATACGCGCCCACCCTGTCGAACCGCTTCGGCAACCGCATCTATTTCAAGCGCGAAGACATGCAGAGCGTGTTCAGCTTCAAGCTGCGCGGCGCCTACAACAAGATGGCGAACCTGACGCCCGAGCAGCTGAAGCGCGGCGTGATCTGCGCCTCGGCCGGCAACCACGCGCAAGGTGTCGCCCTGTCCGCGGCCCGCCTGGGCTGCCGCGCCCTGGTCGTGATGCCCACCACCACCCCGCAGGTGAAGGTCGACGCGGTCAAGGCGCGCGGCGGCGCCAACGTGGAGGTGGTGCTGCACGGCGACTCCTATACCGACGCCTACAACCACGCCCTGCTACTGGAGAAGGAGCAGCGCCTGACCTTCGTCCACCCCTTCGACGACCCCGACGTCATCGCCGGCCAGGGCACCATCGGCATGGAGATCCTGCGCCAGCACTCTGCCCCGATCCATGCGATCTTCGTGGCCATCGGCGGCGGCGGCCTGGTCGCCGGCGTGGGCGCCTACGTGAAAGCGGTGCGGCCGGACATCAAGGTGATCGGCGTGCAGACCATCGACTCGGATGCGATGGCCAGGAGTCTGAAGGCCGGCCACCGCGTGACGCTGACGGACGTCGGCCTGTTCTCGGACGGCACCGCGGTGCGCCTGGTGGGCGAAGAGACCTTCCGCGTGGCGCAGCAGGTGGTGGACGAAGTGATCATCGTCGACACCGACGCGATCTGCGCCGCGATCCAGGACGTGTTCCAGGACACCCGCAGCATCCTCGAGCCGGCCGGCGCGCTGGCGGTGGCCGGCGCCAAGGCCTACGTGGAACGCTCGCAGATGGCGCGCAACCCGGTCAAGGGCGAGACCCTGGTGGCGGTGGCCTGCGGCGCCAACATGAACTTCGACCGCCTGCGCTTCGTTGCCGAGCGCGCGGAGCTGGGCGAATCGCGCGAAGCCGTGTTCGCGGTGACCATCCCCGAGCAGCGCGGCAGTTTCCGCCGCTTCTGCGCGCTGGTCGGCCCGCGCAACGTCACCGAATTCAACTACCGCATGGGCGATTCGCGCGAGGCGCACATCTTCGTCGGCGTGCAGGTGGGCAGCCGCAGCGAGTCCGGCCTGCTGGCGCGCACCTTCGAGGAACACGACTTCCGCACCCTCGACCTGACCCACGACGAACTGGCCAAGCTGCACATCCGCCACCTGGTGGGCGGAAAAAGCGCGCAGGCGCAGGACGAATTGCTGTATCGTTTCGAGTTTCCCGAACGGCCGGGGGCCTTGATGCGCTTCCTCGACAGCATGGCGCCGAACTGGAACATCTCGCTGTTCCACTACCGGAACCAGGGCGGCGACGTAGGGCGCATCCTTGTCGGACTGCAGGTGCCGGCCGCGGAGATGGATGAATTCAGGCAGTTCCTGGCGACCCTGGGGTACCGGTATTGGGATGAGAGTGCGAATCCGGTGTACAAGCTTTTTTTGGGCGCCTAGAAACAACCTGAACTGGCCTGCGCCCTCGGCACGTCGTACGCGCCACTGGCGCCTACGACCTCCGGCGAAGGCCGGAGCCCAATTTCTCGTACCGCAGTGTTATCAACGCTTTAGGTACGCAACTTTTCGTTGACCGCGTGGGCGTTTGTAATTCCGGCCATTGGCCGAAATTACCCCGCCCACCCTACGAACGTCAAAAGCGTTCAGTTTCCTATGAATACTCCTGATCAATCGCCACTTGGCAAATCCTCCGCGTACCAGAGCCAGTACGCCCCCGAGCTCCTGTTCCCGATCCCGCGCCTGCAAAAGCGCGAAGAGATCGGCCTGGGCGCGGGCAAGACCCTGCCCTTCTTCGGCGTCGACATCTGGAACGCCTACGAATTGTCGTGGCTGAACATGCGCGGCAAGCCGCAGGTGGCGATCGCCACCATCACGGCGCCCGCCGATTCGCCCAACATCGTCGAATCGAAGTCGTTCAAGCTCTACCTGAACTCCTTCAACCAGACTCGCATCGCCGGTACCGATGCCCTGGTCGAACTGCTGCGCCAGGATCTGTCCGCCGCCTTTGGCGCGCCGGTGCACGTGACGGTCACGACGCCGGACGCTTTCGGCAGCCTCACGATGGGCGAGCTGGAAGGCACCCTGCTCGACCGCCTCGACGTGGAGATCGACCAGTACGTCCCCTCGCCCGAACTCCTGAGCGCCAACATGGATGAAGCGCCGGTCGAGGAAACCCTGGTGTCGCACCTGCTGAAGTCGAACTGCCTGGTCACCGGCCAGCCGGATTGGGGCACCGTGCAGATCCGCTATGTCGGCCCGCAGATCGATCAGGAAGGCCTGCTCAAGTACCTGATCGGCTTCCGCGAGCACAACGAGTTCCATGAGCAATGCGTCGAGCGCATCTTCATGGACGTGCTGCGCCAGTGCAAGCCGACCAAGCTGGCGGTCTATGCCCGCTACACCCGCCGTGGCGGCCTCGACATCAACCCCTGGCGCGCCAATTTCAGCACCAGCAAGCCAGGCAACCTGCGTACGGCACGTCAATAAGCGCTCATTAACCTAGAATCGTGCACGAATGCAAGGAAGCTGTGCGTTTTCAGCCACACTTGGCGCAAGTTTTTGATGCAAAAACGGCAGCCGAACGCCTTGCTCAAAAAACGGGCACAATGCATGGAAAAGATGGTGCGAATGCCCTCGCACCTCCATTTGCGGCGTTTTCCAGGCGATTTCGCTTAGGAAATTGCGTTTAATTGCCAAGCCGATTTCATGGCAAAACACTACGTTTTCGCCATACCGTCCCCACGTAGGTGACTGTATGCCTGTACAGATGCGAATTCGAATGTCAGCGCCCTGAAACAGGCCTATAATTCCGCCTCGCAAGCACCCTACCCCTGTGCAGGGCACACTAGTTATGACGAACCTTAGCAAAATCCTCTCGCTCGAGAACGTGCAGCTGGACCTGGAAGTTTCCAGCAAAAAGCGTGCATTCGAGCAGGCCGGCCTGATCTTCGAGAACAACTGCGGCATCGCACGTTCGACCGTGTCGGACAACCTGTTCGCACGCGAGCGCCTCGGCTCCACTGGCCTCGGCCATGGTGTCGCCGTGCCGCACGGACGGATCAAGGGCTCCAAGAGCCTGAAGTCGCCGCTGGCGGCCTTCGTGCGCCTGAAGGATCCGATTCCCTTCGAATCGCCGGACGGCCAGCCGGTCAGCCTGCTGTTCTTCCTGCTGATCCCGGACCACGTGACCCAGCAACACCTCGAGATCCTGTCCGAAATCGCCGAGCTGTTCTCGGACGAAGCCGTGCGCAATGCGCTGGCCACCGACCCGGATCCGAAATCGGTGCACGAGCGCATTATCAATTGGCAGCCCAGCCTGCAGGCTTTGGGCTAAGGCGCCTCGAAAAACCTACTGCGCGTTGTACTGGCGGCCTGCGGTGCTCGCTGTACTATTCGTACAGCTCCGCTCCACGGCCACCATTGCCGCCGCTCGCGACGGTTTTTCGAGGCGTCTTTTGTATTAAACTGTCTACGCGGCAATTCGCCGCGTACGGAATGACATGCCCATGCTGCAGACCCCGCTGACCATCCAGCGTTTGTATGATGACAACCGCGACAGCCTTCAATTGGGCTGGTTTGCGGGCTTCCCCGGCGGCGAGCGGCAGATCGCGGGCGACGCGGCCTCGGCCGCCGACCAGGTCGGCCACCTGAACCTGATCCACCCGGGCCGCATCCAGGTGTTCGGGCACCAGGAACTGAACTACTACCACCGCCTGAAATCCGGTTCGCGCACCCACGTGATCGGCGAGCTGATCGGCGGCGGCCCGCCGGCCCTGATCATCGCGCAAGGCTTGGAGACCCCGCCCGACATCCTCGCCATCTGCGACGATCAGAACATCCCCCTGTTCTCGACCCCGCTGCCGGCGGCGCAGGTGATCGACTTCTTGCGCGTCTATCTATCCAAGAAGCTGGCGCAACGCGTCATCATGCATGGCGTCTTCATGGACGTGCTGGGCGTGGGCGTCCTGATCACCGGCGACTCGGGCCTGGGCAAGAGCGAGCTAGGCCTGGAACTGATCTCGCGTTCCCACGGTTTGGTGGCCGACGACGCGGTGGAATTCTCGCGCATCGCGCCGAACATGATCGAGGGCCGCTGCCCGCCGCTGCTGCAGAACCTGCTGGAAGTGCGCGGCCTGGGCCTGCTGGACATCAAGGCGATCTTTGGCGAGACCGCGGTGCGCCGCAAGATGCGCCTCAAGCTCATCGTCCACCTGGTCAAGCGCGGCGCGCTCGACGAGGAAGTCGAACGCCTGCCCTTCCACCACCCGACCGAGGACGTGCTCGGCCTGCCGATCCGGAAGGTCGTCATTCCGGTGGCGGCCGGCCGCAACATCGCGGTGCTGCTCGAGGCCGCCGTGCGCAATACCATCCTCCAGCTGCGCGGCATCGACACCTTGCAGGAGTTCATGGAGCGGCAGAGACAGGCGATGAGCAGCGACTGATCCGCCATTTGGAGTATCATTCCGACCATGCACATCGTCCTCATTACCGGTATTTCCGGCTCGGGCAAGTCGGTTGCCCTGAATGTCATGGAAGACGCAGGCTACTACTGCGTCGACAACCTGCCGCCGGCCCTGCTGCCGGCCCTGGTGTATACGGTCAGTGAGAAAGGCACGCAGAAGATCGCCGTTGCGGTCGATGCGCGCAGTGCCGAATCGCTGGTCGAGCTGCCGGTGAGCGTGCGCCACCTGAAAGAGGAAGGCCACAACGTCAAGGTGATGTTCCTGACCTCGAGCACGCACTCGCTGGTGGCGCGTTTTTCCGAAACCCGCCGCAGCCACCCGCTGTCGCACGAGTTGCGTCCGGGCGAGAATCCGGCTTCGCGCCGCACCCTGATCGAATGCATCGCCGAGGAACGCGAGCGCCTGTCGGCGATCGAGAACCTGGGCCACGTCATCGACACCTCGGAACTGTCCGCCAACAAGCTGCGCGCCTGGGTCAAGGAACTGGCCGACCTCGAGCATGCGCCGCTGACCCTGTTCTTCGAATCCTTCGCCTTCAAGGTGGGCGTGCCGCTGGATGCCGACTTCGTATTCGACGTGCGCGCGGTTCCCAACCCCTACTACGACCTGGCGCTGCGCCCGCTGACCGGCAAGGATGGGCCGGTGATCGCTTTCCTCGACGCCCAGCCGAGCGCGTTGGCGATGCTGGAAGATATCCGCAGCTTCGTGGCAAAGTGGCTGCCTTCGTTCAAGACGGACAACCGCTCCTATCTTACCGTTGCAGTGGGATGCACCGGCGGGCAGCACCGGTCGGTGTACATGGCGGAGAGGCTGGGCGCCTACTTCGGGCAGACCGAGCGCGTGATTGTGCGGCATCGGGAGCAGCCGAAGCACGCGGGGGTTTGATAACGGCCTGCGGCTGCTAATTCGCCCTGAAACCTAGGATGGTCGGCTATGCCGACCGCGCGTTCAACTAACGCAAGCTTGCGAGAACTCATTTTTTAGCTGGACGCGCGGACGGCGAAGCCGTCCACCCTACGATCAAACCAGATGCCGCAGCGGGTGCGCATACTCCGGCCACACCGGTTCGAAGAACCGGTCCACCATCTCCTGCGTCACCTCCGCCAGCGTCGGCGGATTCCACTTCGGCGCATTGTCCTTGTCGATCACCAGCGCCCGCACGCCTTCCAGCACTTCGCCGTGCTCGAAATTGCGGCGCACCAGGTTGCGCTCCATGCGCAGGCAGTCGGCCACGCCCAGCGAGGCGCCGCGCTGCAAGAGCTCGCGCGTCACGCACATCATCAGGGGCGAACGCTGGCGCATCGCCTTCAGCGCCTTCTGCGCGAACGGGTTCTCGTCACGCCCCAGCGAGGCCATGATCATCTCCACGCTGGCTGCACCGAAGTGCGCATCGATCACGCCGCGCTGCGTCTGCAGCTCGCTCGGTCCGATCTGGCCCGCATACTGCGCGGCATACGCGCGGATCGCCGCCGGCAGTTGCGCCCCCGGCGTCGATTCCACCAGGGTCATCAGGCCGTCCAGCCCCCCGCCCGGCACGAACACGTCCGCCAGCCCCACGTAGAGCGCGTCGGCCGCGCCGATGGTCAGGCCGGTCAAGCCCAGGTAGTGGCCCAGCTGGCCCGGCGCATGCGACAGGAAGTGGCTGCCGCCCACGTCCGGGAACAGGCCGATGTTCACTTCCGGCATCGCCATCTTGGTACGGTCGGTAACGATGCGCAGGCCGCAGTCGGGGCCGCCCTGGGCGATGCCCATGCCGCCGCCCATCACGACGCCATCCATTACGGCGATATACGGCTTCGGATAAAAGTGGATCAGGTGGTTCAGCGCGTATTCTTCGGTGAAGAAATCCTCGAGCAGCGCGCTGCCACCCGTCGGACCCACGCGGCCCTTCTCGTGGAAGAAGCGGATATCGCCGCCCGCACACAAGGCCTTTTCGCTGCTGCTGGTGATGACCACCGCGTCGATGCCCGCGTCATCCTTCCATTGCAGCAGGATGGCGGTCAGGGCACGCACCATGTCGAGCGACAGGGAGTTCAGTGCTTTCGGCCGGTCGAGCGTGATGACGCCGGTGCGGTTGGCAACGCGGGTCAGGACGGTGTCGGTCATGGTGATGTTCTGTGGTCGAAAAGACATGCATTCTACAGAACTACGGCGTAAAACTGGAAGCGTCGAAAAGTAACAAGCGCAGTAACATTGAATTATTGACGGAAACACCGACCCGACGCGCGCGAAATGCAAAAAGGGCGTCCCCTCAGACGCCCTTGCTGTATGTGCGGCTGCCCGTATGTTTACGCGGCGGCGGCTTCTCCGTTGTCCGGCAGGCGCTTGTGCGCCACGTGATTATGGTTTTGCAGCATGGATTTGTGTTTCAGAACCTGCCTGTCCAGCCTGTCCATCAGCATGTCGATCGCCGCATAGAGGTCTTGCGCGGCACTGGCCACATGCAAGATCTTGCCCGATACCTGGAGGTTGATCTCGGCTTTCTGCCTTTTTTCTTTCTCGGTGAGGTTATCGATGGCGAGGAACACGTGGGTGTCGATCACGTGGTCGAAATGGCGGGTGATGCGCTCGAGCTTATTCTGAACGTATTCACGGATGGCGGGTGTAACTTCGAGATGGTGGCCGCTGATTGTGAGGTTCATACACACTCCTTTGGGAAGGTGCCCTGCCCGCGCCACAAGGTGAGAGTGGGCAGGTGCTTTACAGGGATTTGCGGAGGCTGACGGGCGGAATCTTGAGCGCTTCGCGGTATTTGGCAACCGTCCGGCGCGCAATGACCATACCTTGTTCCCCGAGCATCTCCGCGATCTTGCTGTCGGATAGAGGATTCCTAGGGTCTTCTGCTCCTGTCAATTGCGCGATGAGCGCGCGGATCGCCGTCGAGGAGGCTTCTCCCCCCGCTTCGGTGGCGACGTGGCTTCCGAAGAAGTACTTCAGCTCAAACATGCCGTGCGGGGTCAGCATGTATTTCTGAGTGGTTACACGTGAGATCGTGCTCTCGTGTAGGCCTAGTGTATCAGCTATCTCACGCAAAACAAGAGGGCGCATGGCAACCGCGCCGTGGCTGAAAAAATTGCGCTGGCGCTCGACGATCGCCTCGGCAACACGCAGGATCGTATCGAAGCGCTGGCGCATGTTCTTGATGAGCCACTTGGCTTCCTGCAGCTGCGCGCCCATCTGGCTCTCGCTCTTCCCCTGCTTGAGCAGGCTGGCGTACAGGCTGTTCACGCGCAGCTTCGGCATCACTTCCGGGTTCAGCGAGACGGCCCAGCCGTTCTTCGCGCGGCGCACGATCACGTCCGGCACCACGTAGTCCGACACGCCCGAGCCAAAGGCCGCGCCGGGATGCGGATTGCACTGGCGGATCACGGCCTGCACCTCGCGCAGGTCTTCGTCGTCGCAGTCGAGCGCTTTTTTGAGCTTGGTGTATTCGCGCTGGGCGAACCAGGTCAAATATCCTTCGACGATCTTCAGGGCCAGGCGCCGCGTCACCAGCGGCACGCCCGGCATGCGGCGGATCTGCAGGGCCAGGCATTCGCCCGCGCTGCGCGCCCCCACGCCGGTCGGGTCCAGGCTCTGCACCAGCGCCAATGCGCAGCGCAGCTCGTCCATCTCGACCTCGAGTTCTTCCGGCAGGCGCGCATGGATCTCGTCAAGCGGTTCTTCCAGGTAGCCGTTGTCGTCGAGCGCATCGATCACCAGCTCGGCCAGCGCGCGGTCGCGCATGCTGCAGCCGGTCAGGCGAATCTGCTCGCCCAGGTGTTCGCGCAGCGTGATGCCATCGGCTTCCAGCTGCGGACGGCCGTCCTCGTCGTCGCCGCTGCGCGCACCGCCGCCTTCACCGCCCCAGTCCATGTCGGCATCGCCACGCTCGCCATGGTCCTCGCCATCCATGCCCCCGTTCTCGGCCTTGGCGCCGTCCGGCCCTTCCTGTCCGGGCTGGGCAGCCGGCGCTTCGCCATTCGGCGGCGCGGTATTGATGGCGCCGTCGGCCAGCAGGCGCACCGAGCGGTCGAGCGGATCGTCGAGCCGTTCGAGCAGCGGGTTATCATGCAGGATCTGCTCGATCTCCTGGTGCAGTTCGAGCGTGGACAACTGCAGCAGGCGGATCGACTGCTGCAGTTGCGGCGTGAGCGCCAGGTGCTGCGAGGTGCGAAGCTGGAGAGACTGTTTCATGCCAGATGTTCGTGACTACATTCTGAAATGCTCACCGAGGTACACACGCCGCACGGATTCGTTGGCGATGATGTCGTCGGGGCGGCCAGAGGCCAGCACCGCGCCCTGGTTGATGATGTAGGCGCGGTCGCAGATGCCGAGCGTCTCGCGGACGTTGTGGTCGGTGATCAGCACGCCGATGTTGCGCTCCTTCAGGAAGCGCACGATGCGCTGGATCTCGATCACCGCGATCGGGTCGACGCCGGCGAAGGGTTCGTCGAGCAGCACGAAACGCGGGTTGGTCGCCAGCGCGCGCGCGATCTCGACGCGGCGCCGCTCGCCGCCCGACAGCGACAGCGCCGGGTTCTCGCGCAGCTTCTCGATCTGCAGGTCAGCCAGCAGGGTGTCGAGGCGCTCGTTGATCTGGTCCTTCGTGAGCGGCTTGCCGTCCACGCGCTGCAGTTCCAGCACGGCGCGGATGTTCTCCTCCACCGTCAGCTTGCGGAACACCGAGGCTTCCTGCGGCAGGTAGGACAGTCCCAGCACCGCGCGCCGGTGGATCGGCAGGCTCGAGATGTCGGTGCCGTTGATGTCGATGGTGCCGGCGTCCGAGGGCACCAGGCCGACGATCATGTAGAACGAGGTGGTCTTGCCGGCGCCGTTCGGGCCGAGCAGGCCGACCACTTCGCCGCACTCCACCTGCAGCGACACGTCGCGCACCACCAGGCGCTTGCCGTAGCTCTTCTGCAGGCCATTGACGATCAGGGTGCTGCAGCCTTCGCGCGCGGTCGCCATTTCTGCGCTCGATGATGCCGTCATCGCTTGCCGCCCTCGGTTGCAGACGCGGCCGGCGTGGCGCGGCGCGGCGCGATGATCAGGGTGCCGCGGCCGCCGCCCACCTTGCTGGCGCCGCTGGCGTCGTTGCGCACCTGCGCGACTTCGCGGCGGTTGTCGTAGGAGATGAAGGGGCCCTTGATCTCGTTGGTCATGCGCCCGCTCTCCAGTTCGCGCACTTCGGCGTTGGTGAAGAGCTTGACCAGTTCGGCGCGCTCGTCGTATTCGATGCGCTGGGCCTGGCCCTCGACCCACAGATCGGCACCGCCGTCGCGCTTCTGGCGGAAGGTGGCCAGCTTGCCGCTGTTGGCGGTAAGGGTCACGCTCAGGTAGCCTTCCGGCGTTTCCTTCACCAGGGCGCGGTCGGATTTGAGCATCAAGGTGCCGCGCGTGAGCACGACGTTGCCGGTCAGGATGCGGGTTTGCGTGACCTCGTCGACGTCGAGCGAATCGAAGTCGATCACGGCCTGCTTGAGCGAATCGGCGCGCTCCGCCGAGGCGCCGAAGGCGGCCAGGCTGAGGAATGCGGCTGCGATGAGTTTTTTCATGTTCTTGCTTTGTCCTGGGTTGACGCGGCGCCCTGGTCTTACTGGCGCGCGCGTGGCGGATAGACGATCTGGCCGCGGCTGGCCAGGTGCAGCTTCTGGGTCGCATTGTTGGCGACCATGCCGGTACCGGTCACGGTGGCGGCCCCCAGCTGCATCCGGATCGGACGCTCGGTCTTGAGGATTTCCTCGTCGGGCAGCACGGTCAGGGCCTGGGTCTGCACGCGCAGCGCTTCGCTGGTCGGCGTGGCCGGGCGCTGGATGTCGACGTTGCCGAGCAGTTCGACGCGGTGCTCCTCGTGGTAGATCTGGGCGCGGTTGGCGACGATGGTCATGCGCGGGCGGCCGGGCGTGATGCCCTGCATCACCGGCGCCTCGACCTGGGACACGTCGCCCAGCGGCGTGTGCGCCAGGCGCTTGCCCGACACCACGTAGCTCGGCTTGCCCTGTTCCGTCATGCGCACGAAGGAAAAGTTCTCGACGATGTAGTCCGGCTCGTCCTGTGGCCCGCCGAGGCGGGCGTCGCCATCCTGCTGTTCCATCACCTGCACCAGCCAGAAGCTGCCGAAGGCGCAGAAGGTCGCGATCATCATGATCGTCAGGAGCTTCCAGCGGTGGGCGGTGCGCTTGTAATTGACCATGCTGCGTCGTTATGCAAAATACGGCGCAAGCGCCTGTTCGTAGGTGCCCTGCGCGCGCATGACGAGGTCGCAGACCTCGCGCACGGCGCCGCGGCCGCCCGCGTTCCTGGTGACGTAATGCGCGCGGTGCTGCACTTCCGGATGGCCCGAGGGCACGGTGACGGCGAAGCCGACGCGGGTGAACAGCGGCAGGTCGATCACGTCGTCGCCGATGTACCCGCATTCTTCCGGCGTCACACCTGTTGCTTGCAGCAATTCTGCGAAACCGACGCGCTTGTCGTGGATGCCCTGGTAGACGTGCGAGATGCCGAGATCGGCCGCACGCTTGACCACGATCGGCGACTTGCGTGCGCTGATGATGGCGGTCTTGACGCCGGTCTTGTTCAGCAGCTGGATGCCGAGGCCGTCGAGCACGTTGAAGGTCTTGGTGACCTCGCCGTCCGGGCCGTACGTCAGGCTGCCATCGGTAAGCACGCCGTCGACATCGAAGATCATCACCTTCACGCGCGCCGCGCGTTGCATAAACTCTGTTGGCGTCATCAAATCACCTTGGCGCGGGTCAGGTCGTGGATGTGGAGCGCGCCCACCAGGCGGTCTTCGCCGTCGACGACGAGCATCTGGTTGATGCGGAATTCTTCCATGACCGCGACGGCATCCACCGCCAGCTGTTCCGGATGAACGCGGCGCGGGTTGGCATGCATCACGTCGCGGATCGTGATGTTGGAGAAGTCGGTCACGCGCTCGATCAGGCGGCGCAGGTCGCCATCGGTAAACACGCCGACCGGGCGGCGCTCTTCGTCGACGATGGCGGTCATGCCCATGCCCTTCTGGCTGATTTCCAGCAGCGCGCGCGTCAGCGGGGTATCTGGCGACACCGCAGGGATGGCATCGCCGCTGCGCATCACGTCGCGCACGTGGGTCAAGAGGCGGCGGCCGAGGGCGCCGCCGGGGTGCGACATGGCGAAGTCTTCCTCGCGGAAGCCGCGCGCATCCAGCAGCGACACGGCCAGCGCGTCACCCATGGCGAGCGTGACGGTGGTGCTGGTGGTCGGGGCCAGGTTCAGGGTGCAGGCTTCCTTGGCCACCGAGATGTCGAGGTGGATCTCGGACAGCTTGGCCAGGCGCGAATGCGGCTTGCCGGTCATCGAGATGACCGGCGTGCCCATGCGCTTGATGGCCGGCAGGATTTCCAGCAGCTCGGACGATTCGCCGGAATTCGAAATGGCAATGAACACGTCGTGCGACGTCACCATGCCGAGGTCGCCGTGGGCGGCTTCGCCGGGGTGCACGAACATGGCCGGCGTGCCGGTCGAGGCCAGGGTAGCGGCAATCTTGCGGCCGATGTGGCCCGACTTGCCCATGCCGGAAACGACCACGCGGCCGGTGCAGCCGTACAGCAGCTGGACGGCGCGCACGAAAGTATCGTCGTCGCCGAGGCGCGCATGCAGGGCGCGGATCGCGTCGGCTTCGATGGCAAGGGTCTCGCGGCCCAGCTCCAGCACACGGCGGGCCTGGTCCGCGTCAAAACTTTTCAGCATTATTTTTTCATGGGTTACACTCATGACGGCAGTATAAACGAATTGGGTAAGCAAAAAACTTGCCAGTCGTAACAAACTACGACACTGAGCGCGACAAAGCACGCGACAACGAATATAACAACGACAACAAAATACACTGGGGAAGATGCATTCCGGACTTGAACTGACCCTGCTCCTGCTGGGCTGCGCCGTGCTGGGCGTGGTCGCATTCCGGATGCTTCACCTCCCGCCGATGCTCGGCTATCTGGCCGTCGGCGTATTGATCGGCCCCCATGCGCTGGCCTTGGCAGACGACAGTCCCGCCACCCATGCGCTGGCCGAATTCGGCGTCGTCTTCCTGATGTTTTCCATCGGCCTCGAATTTTCCCTCGCCCAGCTCAAATCGATGCGGCGCATCGTGTTCGGACTAGGTCTGGCTCAAGTCGTATTGACAATCGCGGCGGCGATGGTTTTCGGTCTGTTAATTTCCTGGTGGGCAGCTTCCCTGCACGTGAGCTGGCAGGCCGCGTTTGCCCTGGGTGGGGCGCTGGCAATGTCGTCGACCGCCATCGTGGTCAAGATGCTCACCGAGCGGCTCGAACTGGAAAGCGAGCACGGGCGCCGCATCATCGGCATCCTGCTGTTCCAGGATCTCGCCGTGGTGCCGCTCCTGATCATGATTCCCTCGTTGGCGCGGCCAGCCGAGGAACTCGCCATCACGCTCGGCTGGGCGGCGCTCAAGGCGGCCTTCGTGCTGGCCCTGCTCCTGAAGTTCGGCCAGAAGCTGATGCGCAACTGGTTCACCATCGTCGCCAAGCGCCGCTCGCAGGAGCTGTTCATGCTCAACCTGCTGCTGGTGACGCTCGGCCTGGCCTGGATCACCGAGCAGGCCGGCCTGTCGCTGGCGCTGGGAGCCTTCGTGGCCGGCATGCTGATCTCCGAAACCCAGTACAAGCACCAGGTGGAAGAAGACATCAAGCCCTTCCGCGACGTGCTGCTCGGGCTGTTCTTCATCACGGTGGGCATGCTGCTCAACCTGCAACTGGTGCTGCAGCACTGGTGGGTGGTGCTGGCGCTGGTGATCTTTCCGGTGCTGCTCAAGTTCGCCATCATCGCGGCGCTGGCCAAGGCCTTTGGATCGTCGGACGGCGTCGCGATGCGCACCGGCCTGGCGCTGGCGCAGGCGGGTGAGTTCGGCTTCGTGCTGCTGAACCTGGCAATGGGCTCGAAGCTGGTCGACCCTTTCCTGATCCAGCTGGTGCTGGCATCGATGGTGCTGTCGATGCTGCTCGCGCCCTTCATCATCGACAACATGGACCGCATCGTCATGAAGCTGGCGGCCAACGAATGGATGATGCAGTCGCTCCAGCTGACCCAGATCGCCAGCCGCACCATGAAGACCCAGAAGCACGTGATCATTGCCGGTTTCGGGCGCAGCGGCCAGAGCCTGGCGACGCTGCTGAGCGAAGAAAAGCTGCCCTGGTACGCGCTCGACCTGGACCCGGAGCGGGTGCAGGAAGCGCAGGCCGCCGGCGCCAACGTCTCCTACGGCGACGCGGCGCGCCGCGAAAGCCTGATCGCGGCCGGCATCAACCGCGCCAGCGCGCTGGTGATCACCTTCGCCGACACCAGATTGGCGCTGAAGGTGCTGCACCTGGTGCACGAGCTGGCGCCGAACCTGGCCGTGATCGTGCGCAGCCACGACGACAGCGACCTCGACGTGCTCAAGCAAGCCGGAGCCACCGAGGTGGTGCCGGAAGCGCTGGAGAGTTCACTGATGCTGGCCTCGCACGCGCTGGTGACGATGGGCGTGCCGCTGCGCCGCGTGGTGCACCGGGTTCAGGTGGTGCGCGACGAACGGTACGCCTCGCTGCGCGGCTACTTCCACGGCGCCAGCGACGTGTCGGACGACCTCGAGCACACCCACGTGCGCCTGCATTCCGTGACGCTGCACAGCGGCGCGGCGGCGATCGGCCGGCAGCTCCGCGAGCTGGCGCTGGAGGAAACCGGGGCGGAGGTGACGACGCTGCGCAGGAATGGGCAGAGCCTGAACTTCGATCCGGAGACGACCCTGCTGGCCGGCGATGTGCTGGTGCTGCGGGGTGAAGGCGAAGCCGTTAGCAACGCCGAAAGCCGTTTACTGTAGGGTGGGCGGGGGAAAACAGTCCAGTGGACTGTTTTCCCGCCCACGCGGTGATTGTTACCGGCTCCGTTGTCGTGCTCGATGATCTTGCTGCAAACTACCACTACGTGGGCGGACAAGCCGCCCACCCTACGACAGCGACACCACGCGATTGCGGCCATTGGCCTTCGCCTGGTACAGCGCCGTATCCGCCTGCGCCACCAGGTCCTGTGCCACGCCCTCGATCGCATGATCCCGCTCGAAATCATCCAGCGTCGCCACCCCGATCGAGACCGTCACCTCTACCCGCTCGCCCGTGTTCAGGTGCACCGGGCTCAAGGCCACGCTGGCGCGGATGCGCTGCGCCACCATGCTGGCGCTTTCCAGGTCCGCATCGATCAGGAGCACCACGAATTCCTCGCCGCCGAAGCGCGCCAGCGCATCCGAGATGCGCAGTTCGGCCTTGATGCGGTTGGCCACCTCGCGCAGCACCTCGTCGCCGCCCTGGTGTCCCATGCTGTCGTTGACCTGCTTGAAATGGTCGATGTCGATGTACATGCACGAGACACGGTAGCCCTGGCGGCGCGCCCGCGCGATTTCTTCCACCAGGCGGCGGTCGATGTAGCGGCGGTTGTAGACGCCGGTGAGCGAATCGGTCAACCCGATAAACTTCAGCATCTCGTTGCTGATGACGTTCTCGAGGCAGATCGCGACGATCGAGCCCATGTGCTCGATGAAGTCGGTGCCGAGGGCCGACGTAAAACGGTTCGGGTCCGCGCTGCCCAGGTTCAGGCTGCCGATCAGGCGGGTGTTGCGCAGCAGCGGCACCAGGGCCACGCTCTGCAGGTCCTTGGGCGGCTGCGGGAACATCGCAGCATGGCGGGACGGTGCATACGGGCCCAGCACCGGACGCGGAAGATGCCCCTGCGGCGCCGTGAACCCGAGCTCCTCGGCATGTTCGCAGAACAGCAGGTTGGGCAGCTCTTCGTAGTCCACGCCCAGCTTGTGCATGACGGTATAGATGTCGGCTTCCGGATCGACCAGCGACAGCGTCACGACATCGAGTTCGGAGATGAGCGGCAGCGTGCAGAAGATGGTCGACACCAGTTCCGTGAACGAACCCGCGCCCACGATCTGCAGGTCGAAAGCCTGGTGGCGGGTCATGATCGCATGGTTGCGCTCGGCCTGCTCGAGCAGGTACGCCATGCGAGAACGCAGGGCCTCGTTCTCCAGCATCAGTTCTCGCGTCTGCGCATCCGGCTCGTGCATTGAAAATTCCTTTCAGCAATAACCGTAACATTACGCCATCTTTCCTACCTTGCAAACGAAAAATCGCCCGGATGGGCGATTTAACGACACTGCAAGGCTGATGCAGGCTGCATCGAATCAGAACGCGATGGCGGCGTCGAGCTGCTGACCGACGCGTAAGGACGCGCCCTCGCCTCTAGTGACGATGCAGTTCATGCCCATGCAGACCGCGCCTTCCATGCGCGAATTGGCGCGGTAGGTTTGCAGGATGTCGAGCGGATCGGGGCCCATGATGCCGGTGGCCTGGTCGATCGACGGGATCGGACAGCGCGCGCAGGGCTTGACCGGGCGGATCGCCAGGCCATCCGCCGTCAACGCCTCCACGTAGTCTTCCTCGAAGGCCTCGATGCCGTCGACCACCAGGTTCGGGCGGAAGCGGTTCATCGGCAACGGCGCGCGGCCGGCGGCTTGCAGCCTGGCGTTGAGGTCGTCAAGCGAAGCCTGGCCAATGACCAGGATCGGGTAGCCGTCGGCGAAGCGGGTTTCGGCGGGCACGCCGCCGGTCCATTTGGTGCTGGTGGGACGGTGCACATCCGGGCGGAAGCGCACCAGGCGGCAAGCGCCGCCTATCGCATCTGCAAACCAGCTGGCAGCGGCATCGCCGCAGTCGGCGGCCTCCACGCTGTGGTCCCAGATCTGCACGGTCATTTTCGCTGCAGCGGGATCGTGCGCCAGCGGCAGGCGCAGCGGCGGCATGCCGGGGGCCGTCACCTCGACGGCATCGCCGTCGATACGCGGGGTGACGAGCGCCATGCGCGGATACTCGCGCTGGGTCAGGAACTGGCCCTCGGGGGTGACAAGCATCCACTCGCGGTCGTGCACGCCCTGCGCCTCCAAACCTGAGATAAGGAACTGCGCCTCCGGCACCGCAATGCCGGCGCAGGACTTGATCGGATAGATGAGGAGTTCGGTAACGGTGGCCATGCTGTCAGCTCTCGCGAAAGAAGGTCGACAGTATGGCAGCAATCCAGGTCCTTGTCCTCAGCCTCCGGCGGCCTTGGCCTTTTCAATGCGTTCACGCTGCAGGCGCGCCTCGAAGCTCTTGACGGCGCCGGCGGCCAGCTTGCGGCAGCCTTCCGGATCGATGAACGGGTTCGATTGCGCCGTCTTCGCCGCCGCCTTGTTGAACGCATCGCTGAAGCCCGGATGGGCGGCGATCACGATGTCGCACTTCAGGTTGGCGACCCGGTCGATCGTCTTGCGAAAAGCTGCGGAGCGGTCCGGGTAGTTGGCGCCGCCGGTGAAGTAGAAGCCGTCGGTGGACACCGCGGTCAGGCTGTCGGCATAGACCATGTCCAGGCAACGCCCTGCCTCGCAGGATTGCCAGGTCCAGGTAGTGCCGCCGGGCGTGTGGCCGGGGGTGTAGTGCACGGTGAAGCGCAGCGGGCCGACCGACAGGGTTTCGCCGTCCGCGACTTCCTTCACCTGCGCGACCTTGGGGATGTGGGCGCGCTCCTTCGGGTCGTACTGCGGATCGTCCGTGCCCGGGGTGCCGTCGCGCAGCACCTGGGCGCCGTGCGGGCTGTGGGCGACCGTGGCGCCGCTGGCCTTCTGCAGCGCGGCGATGCCGCCGGCGTGGTCGAAGTGGGCGTGCGAGTTCAGGATCAGCTTGACGTCCTTCATCCTGAAGCCGAGGGATTCGATGTTTTTCTGGATCAGCGGGGCGGACTGTGGCAGTGCGCCGTCGAGCAGGACGTGGCCCTGAGGGCTGGTGACCAGGATGGCGGACAGGCCGGCGGTGCCGACGTAGTAGGTGTTGCCGTGGATGTTGAAGGGCTTGGCGGGCTGGTTCCATTCGGCGCAGGAACCGCAGTTGATCGCGTCCTGGGCCAGGGCGCCGTTCGTTGCCAGCAAGAGGGCAACAGTCATCAGGCTTGTTTTCATGATGTGCTCATTGATCGGTTGTTATCGGAACTGATACTCGACCGTAGTTGAACATGGAAGTGGCAATTGGAAAACTGTTGTGGGACGAACGGCCATCTACCTGGGACGAAAGCGATCCAAAAGAAAAGCCCCGTTCGAAGGCGGGGCTTGGCATGTGCTCCAGCGGAACAGGTTAGACGTTGAACAAGAAGTTCAACACATCCCCATCCTTGACGATGTACTCCTTGCCTTCCGCCCGCATCTTGCCCGCTTCCTTGGCGCCCGCCTCACCCTTGTAGGCGATGTAGTCGTCGAAGGAGATGGTCTGGGCACGGATGAAGCCGCGCTCGAAATCGGTGTGGATCACGCCCGCGGCCTGCGGTGCGGTGGCACCGATCGGCACGGTCCAGGCGCGCACTTCTTTCACGCCGGCGGTGAAGTAGGTCTGCAGGCCCAGCAGCTTGAAGCCGGCGCGGATCAGGCGGTCCAGGCCCGGCTCTTCCATGCCCATGTCGGCCAGGAAGTCCTTCTTGTCGGCGTCGTCCATCTCGGCGATTTCCGATTCGATGGCGGCGCTGATGGCCACGATCGGGGCATTCTGCTCGTTGGCGAAGGCGGTCAGCTGGTCCAGCAGCGGGTTGTTGGTGAAGCCGGTGTCCGACACGTTGGCCACGTACATGGCCGGCTTGGCGGTGATCAGGCTCAGCTGCTTGATCAGGGCCATCTCTTCGGCGTCCAGGCCCAGGGTGCGGACCGGCAGGCCTTCGTTCAGGTGCGGCAGCACCCTTTCCAGCAGGGCCACCAGCTTGGCGGCGTCCTTGTCGCCCGAGCGCGCCTTCTTCTGCTCGCGCTGGATCGCCTTCTCGACGGTGGACAGGTCGGCCAGCGCCAGTTCGGTCTGGATCACGACGATGTCGTCCAGCGGGCTGACCTTGCCGGCCACGTGCACGACGTTGTCGTCTTCGAAGCAGCGCACCACGTTGACGATGGCGTCGGTTTCACGGATGTGCGACAGGAACTGGTTGCCCAGGCCCTCGCCTTTCGAGGCGCCGGCCACCAGGCCTGCGATGTCGACGAATTCCACGATGGCCCGCACCACGCGCTCCGGCTTGACGATGGCGGCCAGCTGGTCGATGCGCGGATCCGGCACCTCGACCACGCCGACGTTCGGCTCGATGGTGCAGAACGGGTAGTTTTCAGCCGGGATGCCGGCCTTGGTCAGTGCGTTGAACAGGGTGGACTTGCCGACGTTCGGCAGGCCGACGATGCCGCATTTGAGGCTCATGGGAACTCTTTCTATTCGGTGAACGCGGAGCGTGAATGCAGCCTGCTCCAAAACCCCACATTGTAACCTCGGACGCGCCGGGTTGCCGAAAAAAACGGCGTGCGCCGCCCCGGTTGTTGTGTCCGTTTGCACATCGCCCAGGTGTAAAAGTGTGCATTTTGGCCGGGATTGTTGCTGCTAAGATCGCAATTCCCACATTTCCTGGACAGCCATGACTTCGAATGCATTGCAACGCAAGACCTGGCGGCGCCTGCCCACGTTGCTGGCACTGGTTCTGGTAGCCTACCTGGCAGTCGCAGCTGCATGGGCGTGGATGGTCCTCGACGACGCACTCAGCCTGGCCGTGCCGACGGAAACGGTCATGCTTTCCGAACGCCAGGCCGTGGTCCTGCTGCGCGTGGAAGACCCGACCTTCTATGATCATGCGGGCCTGAGCCTCGGCCAGGGCCAGGGCGTGGCAACCATTTCATCGGCGGTGGCGCGCGACCTGTTCCTCGGCGATGGCCGGCTCGACGGCGTGCCGGGCATGCTGCAGGCCGTCTACCGCGGCGTGTTCGCTTGCTGCAAGCGCATCGACCTGGGCCGCGACGTGATGGCGCTGGTGCTGGACGCACGGATGTTCAAAGCGGAACAGCTGGCGCGCTACACGGCCACGGTCTACATGGGCACCCACCAGGGCCGGCAGCTCACGGGCCTGGCGCAGGCATCGCGCAGCTACCTGGGCAAGCCGCTCGAGGCGGCAACGGACGAGGAATTCATCCGGCTGGTGGCGATGATCAAGGCGCCCAACCACTACCATCCGTCGCGCAACCCGGCGGCGCTGGCCGAACGCGCCGCGCGTATCCAGGCACTGCTGCTCGGCAGGTGCGAGCCCGGCGGATGGTTCGATACCGACTTCGAGGGCTGCGCGTCTAGATCGGCCTGATCCGCGACAGGTCGGGCTTGGCCACGAAGGCGGCCAGCTCATCCCGCAGGCGCTGCCCTTCCCCCATCGCGCGCGTCCAGTTGCGGATGCGCTCGTCATGGTCCAGCCCGTAGAACTTGAAGTCCGCCCGGTCCGGCAGCTTGCCGCGCGGCAGGGTGCGCAGGAATTCGTCGGATGGCGCGACGATCAGCACGTTGTCGAGCCAGTGGCGGTGGGCGCGTCCCGCCCGGCGCCACGGGAAGCCCTTGTCGAGCCAGCCCGGCACGATGTGCTGCGTGAAATGCGGGTACAGCACCAGGTCGGTCCCCTCCCCTGCGGCGTTCGCCGCTTTTGCATAGGGCAAGGCCAGGTGGTAATCGATGATGCCGCCATCCCAGTAGCTGCCCGGCGGCAGGTCCGCGATGCCGGTGACCGGCTTCATGATGAGGGGCAGCGTGCCCGAGGCCAGCAGGCTGGCCGCGAGGTTCTGGCGCGTGAGCGATGAAAAATGGGTGGTGAAGGCATCGAAGCGCTCGCGCAGCCACGGCGCATGGGCACGGGCGTCGCCGATCACCACGCGTTCCATCATGCGGCCGAGCCAGGCGCGCGAACAGGCATTGTGCAGGGCGGCCGCGGCGAAACCGCGCAGTTCGGCGCGCGCGTGTCCTGGCGCGGCCAGGGCGCCCTTGCCGCGCACGGCCAGCAGGTGCAGGCGGTGGTGGGGATGGCTGACGATGTCGTCCTCGTGGCCGCGCACGAACTCGCCCAATAATCCCTGCACCACTTCGTCGATCTGCTGCTGGGTCGGTTTCTTGCTGGTGTAGCGCTGGCCCGCGTACAGCTCGCCCAGGCGCGCAAACGCCTTGACGGGGTCGCGCTGGCAGGCGGCGGCCATGCGCCAGGCGCCGATCGAGGAACCGATGAGCACGCGCTCGCGCGGCGCACCGGGCAGCCATTCGCCGAACATCCACCCGTCGAGCGCCTGGAAGATCAGGCCCTTGGGGCCGCCGGCCGCGGCCGGCACGATGGCGATGTCCTGCGCGCGCAAGCCCTGCGCGCCGATCTGGGCCAGGGCCAGTGGCCCGGCGTGGAATGTGAGTGCCTTCATGGGCCGAAATTATCGCAGGAAGAGCGTGCTTGCGCAGGCGCAAGGGTGGCATGGACGCGCTGCGTAACATGGACCGATCGCTTTCGCGGAGCCCGCCATGTCCATCCGACTCGCCTTGTTCCTGATGCTGCTGTTCGCCTGCGGCCGGCCGGCGGCGGCCGACAGCGGGACCGACCGTTCGGTCGTCATCGAGCGCCATTGGCAGCACTTCACGGTGGATGCCGACGGCGCCTACACCCTCGATGTCGAATTGGTGAAAACCATCGCCACGCCAAGCGCCGTCGAACGGCATGCCGAACAATCCATCAGCTTCAACGGCTCGCTCGACAGGGTAGTGTCCGTCGAAGCCTGGACCACCAAGCCCGACGGACGGCGCGTGCCGGTCGGGCCGCAGCAGATCCGCGACCAGCACGAAGCCGCATCCGCCGATGCGCCCATGTTCCAGGACACGCGCCTGAAAGTCGTCATCTTCCCCGGCGTCCAGGCCGGCGACACGCTTACCCTGCGCTATTCCATCCGGCGCCATACGCCGCTGTTCCCCGGCCAGTTCGAAGACTTCACGGTGGCCCGCCCCTACCGCCACAAGGATTTCCGGCTCACCTACGACCTGCCGGCCGCGATGACGCTGCAGGCGGATGCCGTCGGTTTCGAGCCGGTGGCATCCGAGAGCTTGCCGGGCCGGCGACGCCATGCCTTCCGCTACGTGGACGGACACAACGAACGCATCGAATCGGGATCGGTAAGCTACCTCGACTACGGCCGGCGGCTGGCGGTCTCCACCTTCCCCGACTACCCGGCCTTTGCGCGTGCCTACCACGAACGCGCCGTCGTGGCGGCGAAGCCGGACGCTGCCATCGCGGCGCTGGCGAGCCAAGTCACGCAAGGGCTGGACAGCACGCAGGCGCGGGCAGTCGCGCTGTCGGACTGGGTACGGCGCAATATCCGCTACGTCGCCGTCTACCTCGGACCGGGCGGCGTGGTGCCGCATCCTGCATCGTCCGTGCTGGCCAACCGCTACGGCGACTGCAAGGACCACGTCGTGCTGCTCCAAGCCCTGCTGGCTGCAAGCGGCATCCCGTCCAGCGCCGCGCTGGTCAATGGCGACGATGCCTACCGCCTGCCTGCGGTGCCCACGCTGGGCGTGCTGAACCACGTGATCGTCTACGTGCCGCAGTTGCAGCTCTTCCTCGACCCGACCGCCGGCACGGTGGCGGGCGGCTTCCTGGCACCGAGCCTGCTCGGCAAGCCGGTGCTGCTGGCGGATTCCGGCGGGTTCGCGGTCACGCCCACCTACCAGCCGGCGCGCAGCCGCACCCTGACGCGCTTCGATATCGCGCGCGACGGCAGCAGCCGCTTCCATGTGCGGCGCACCAGCGGCGGTGCCATCGCGGAACCCTACCGCCAGGCCGTCCGCGCCACCCCACAAGCCGAGCGCGAGCGCTTCGTGCGGCGCATGCTGGCAGGGCTCGGGCAGACGGGGGATGGCCTGCTCGAACCGGGCGAAGCGGATACGCCGGGCCAGGCCGCGCCGACGGACGACTACACGCTGGCGTTCTCCGGCGCCACCGATGGTTTCCTGCGCCTGCCGGGGCCGGTCGCTTTGGCGACGACCTACAACTTCTGGGGCGGATTGGGCGACGCGGTATTCGACCTGGGCCGCGAGCCGGAGCGGCGCCAGGAATTCGTCTGCCCCGCCGTCGATGCCGAGGACGAACTGCGCTATGCGCTGCCGCCCCGCACCCGCGTGCTCGCCCTGCCCAAAGGGCTGGTAGTGGATGACGGCAGGTTCTTCTACCGCTCGCAGTATGCGCGGCAGGGCAAGGAGGTGGTGGTGAAGCGCCGCCTGCAGTTCCGGCATACGGCGGCGACATGCACGCCGGAGGATTACCGCCGGATGCGGCCGGCACTCGAGCGCATGATGGGCGACCTGCGCGGGCAGGTCGTGGTGCGGGGACCTTCGTACTGATCGACCGCCAGATACGTTCAGGCGGTATGCAACTGCATCATCGCCACATCCATCTTGCCTTCGCAGCACAGCGGAATGATGCGCAGGGCCTTGTCGATCGATTCCTCGATCAGTGTTTGTTCTTCACGGCGCGGACGGTGCAGCACGAAGTCGGCCACGGCCTGCTGCAGGTTCAGGCTGCGCGGATGGCCGATGCCGAGGCGCAGGCGCCAGTACTCCTGGGTGCCCAGGGCGGAGGTAATGTCCTTCAGGCCGTTGTGCCCGCCCGAGGAGCCGCCCTTCTTCAGCTTGGCAACGCCGGGCAGCATATCGAGTTCGTCGTGCACGACGAGCACCTCGTCCGGATTGATTTTATAAAAGCGCGCCAACGCGCCGACCGACTGGCCGGAGCGGTTCATGTAGGTCAGCGGTTCCAGCAGCCAGACCTCGTTGCCCGCGATCCGGGTCTTTGCCACCATGGCATTGAAGCGCGACTCGCGCTGCAGGCGGCAGCCCGGCAAGGAATTGGCCAGGTTATCGACCAGCCAGAAGCCGGCGTTGTGGCGGGTTTGTTCGTATTCCGGGCCCGGGTTGCCGAGGCCGACGATCAGACGGATGGACATGCGCTGTCTACTTTGATTCTGGGAAAAACAGGATTATCGCCGAAAAACGTGGCGTGACCTTGTGTCGTTCGTAGGGGTGATCTGGTCCAGTGGACCGGATCACGCTCTACCCGGCAATGGGATCAACCGGTACAGGTACGCCGCCCACGCGTTCAACCAGCAGATGAACAGACGCGCACGGCACATTTCCGTCATTCGAACGCGTGGGCGGCAACCATGTCACGACATCGCACCCGATACAGGTGCAGCCGCCCACCCTACGAAAAACAAAAACCCGCCGGGCTAGGCCACGGCGGGTTTCGACTCCAGCAAGCCGCCGAAGCGGCTTGCAAAGAAAGATATTACTGTGCAGCTTCGGTCGAAGCGGCGCCACGCGGGATCGAAGTGGTCACCAGGGTCAGGTTCTGGCCGTGGGTCAGCGCGGTCACGCCTTCCGGCAGGGTCAGGTCGTTCACGTGGATCGACTGGCCGGCTTCCAGCTTGCTCAGGTCGACTTCGATGAACTCCGGCAGTTTGCCCGGCAGGCAAGCCACTTCCAGTTCGTTGGCCACGTGCGAGATCACGGCGCTGCTCAGCTTGACGGCCGGCGAGATCTCGGCGTTGACGAAGTGCAGGGTGACCTTGGTGTGGATCGGCTTCGATGCGTCGACGCGCTGGAAGTCAGCGTGCAGGACCAGTTGCTTGTATGCGTGCATCTGGAAGTCGCGCAGCAGGACTTGCTGGGTCTGGCCTTCGATTTCCAGGTCCAGGACCGAACCGTGGAAAGCTTCTTTCTTGAGCGCGTGGAACAACGCGTTGCCGTCCAGGGCGATCAGTTGCGGGGCTGCGGCGCCACCGTAGATGATGCCCGGGGTCTGGCCGGCGTTGCGCAGGCGGCGGCTCGCTCCGGTCCCCTGCTGAGTGCGGTTGAATGCGACTACTTTCATGTGAAACTCCAAAAATAAACGGGTCCGAATGCCGGCACGAATGCCGACCCGGCAACCCAGTGGTGACTGCCCCGCGACCAGGGCAGTCGTGAACAAGCGCCGTACTGCGCGCTCAAGAATGCGGAAAACCCAAGATGTTACAACGGCGCGCCGGCTTTTCAGCCAGGCGCGCCGCAAAAAACGACGTGTTGTTGCTTAATCGACGAACAGCGAGATGACCGAATCGCCCTTCACGATCCGCTTGAAGGTCTCGGCCAGCAGCGGTGCGCAGGTCAGCTGGCGGATCTTGGTGCAGGCGGCGCCGGCCGGGCTCAGCGGGATGGTGTCGGTGACGACCAGCTCGTCGAGCGGGGAATTCTGGATGCGCTCGATTGCCGGACCCGACAGGACCGGGTGCGTGCAATAAGCGATGACTTTCTTGGCGCCGCGCTCTTTCAGCACTTCGGCAGCCTTGCACAGCGTGCCGGCGGTGTCGACCATGTCGTCCATGATGACGCAGTTGCGGCCTTCGACTTCACCGATGATGTTCATGACTTCCGACACATTCGCCTTCGGGCGGCGCTTGTCGATAATCGCCAGGTCGCAGCCGAGGCGCTTGGCCAGCGCACGGGCGCGCACCACGCCGCCGACGTCCGGCGACACGACCAGCAGGTCGTCGTAGTTGCGCTTCTGCAGGTCACCCAGCAGGATCGGCGATGCGTAGATGTTGTCGACCGGGATGTCGAAGAAGCCCTGGATCTGGTCGGCGTGCAGGTCCATGATCAGGACGCGCTCGACGCCGGCTTCTTCCAGCATGTTGGCGACGACCTTGGCCGAGATCGCGACGCGCGCCGAGCGCGGGCGGCGGTCCTGGCGGGCGTAGCCGAAGTAAGGGATGGCGGCGGTAATGCGACCTGCCGATGCGCGCTTGAGCGCGTCGACCATCAGGATGATTTCCATCAGGTTGTCGTTGGTCGGTGCGCAGGTCGATTGCAGGACGAAGACATCCTTGCCGCGCACGTTCTCGTTGATCTCGACCATGACTTCGCCGTCCGAGAACTTCGAGACGACTGCTTTTCCAAGAGGAATGCCGAGGTTCTTAGCGACCCCCTCTGCTAGTGCCGGATTGGCGTTGCCGGTAAAAACCATCAGGTTTTCGTAAGCCATGGAGGGAGTCCCAAGAAATGCGTTGTTGAGTCTGGAAAAACAATCAGCCGGATGAACCGGCTGATTAGCTTGTAGATGCGCGCATGGGCGCTGCACCTTGGTTTATCCCGCTGGAGGATCACGCCTCGACAGCCGGGAAAACTTTGGCAGGGGAACAAGGATTCGAACCTTGGTATGCCGGAATCAAAATCCGGTGCCTTAACCAGCTTGGCGATTCCCCTACACGACTGAACTGCTTGCCGTTACATTCTACGTATTTTAACGTCTAACGTCGCGACAGGCAAAATTTTATTCTACAACTCATTGATTTGCAAGAGCGATTTCATCGGGTGGCTCGCCAGCGAATGCGCTTTCCAAGCCTTCCATCGTTTTGGCACCTGCGCCACTACCTGGTCCGCTTCACGCTCGCCGGAGAAGGCACAAAACACACATGCCCCCGAGCCAGTCATCCTGGCATCGCCGTAACCGCTCAACCAGCTCACCGCCTCTGCTACCGGCGGGAACAGGCGCTCAGCCACGTCCTGCAAATCATTCTTTCCGAAGCCAATCTGCTTGCCTGAAGCAGCGAGCCTGCTGGAAAAGTCCGCTATTGTAACGGGCTTTGTATCCCTCGTCAAATCCGGTGCGGAAAAAATTGCTGGGGTCGGCACTGCCACGCCCGGTTCGAGCACGACGTACCAGCAATCCGGGCCAGGCACGGCTTGCAGGGTCTCGCCCACGCCTTCCGCAAACGCGGTTTCGCCGAACAGGAAGAAGGGGATGTCGGCGCCGAGCGGCAATCCCAGGTCCATCAGCTCCTGTTGCGTCAATCCGGCCTGCCACAGGTGGTTGGCGGCCATCAGCGCAGTGGCGGCATCCGAGGAGCCCCCGCCCAGCCCGCCGCCCATCGGCAGGACCTTGTCGATGGCGACATCGATGCCCGGCGGCATGCGGCCATGGCGGCGCGCATATTCCGCCTGCAGCAGGCGCAGCGCGCGCACGATCAGGTCCTGGTCCTGCGGCACGCCCGGCACCTCGGTCGTGCGGACGATGCGGTCATCAATGCGCAGGTCGAGATGCAGGGTGTCGCCGTGGTCGATCAGCTGGAACACGCTTTGCAGCAGGTGGTAGCCGTCGGCGCGGCGGCCGGTCACGTGCAGGAACAGGTTGAGCTTGGCCGGAGCCGGGCAGTTGTGAAGCGAACGCATGAATTCCAGTCCTGTCCTCAGCCCTGCCCTGCCGGGTTGATGGCGATCCGGATTTCGAGGTCCTGGATATCTCCCACCGCGGCCCGGGTGGCATGGATGAGGCGCGGTACCGGCTGGGCGGCATTCGGGTCCTGCCATTCGACGAAGCGCAGGCGCCAGCCATCCTGGGTGACGATCTCGTTGCGTGCGGGCGAAGCGCTGAAGCGCTGCCCTTGCCCGTCCACGGCATAGCCCTGCAGCCAGTCGCGCAGGCCCGACACCGGCAGCGGCCAGCCCAGCGTGCGCTGGCTCAGGGCGTCGACGTCGGCTTCCGTCACCGGCGCGCGGCCGGCCTGGGTCAGCGTGGCCGACTGCGGCGTGACTTCGATGGTCGCGACCGTCTGGCCCAGCGGGGTGGCGATGGTGACATCCACTTGGCCCGGGCGCTGCGTCCAGTCGAAATTGACGGTCATCGATTCGCGGTTGCCGCTCTTCTGGTAGTTGGTCGACAGGCGTCCGCTCAGGTCGATGGTATCGCGGTAGGCGCCCACGGTGGCGAGGTTGGTGCTGGTGGTGGCACAGCCGGTTAGAAAGGCAAGCGCGGCGGCACAGGCGGACAGGGACAGGCGTCTGGTAATCGGCATCGGTAATCGAAATGGTTGCGGCGGGCTGGATTATTTCACAAGCTCTGGCGCAGGCGCGCCAGTGTGCTGCGCAAGGTGTCGTTCTGCGGGTCCTTGGCGCGCGCCTCGCGCCACAGCGCCTGCGCGGCGGCCTGCTGCCCCTTCTGGAACAGCACCTCGCCCAGGTGCACGGCGATTTCCGGGTCGTTGCGCAGCGCATAGGCATTGCGCAGGTACTTCTCGGCCTCGTCCAGCTTGCCCAGGCGGTACTGCACCCAGCCCATGCTGTCCATGATGAAGGGATCACCCGGCGCCATCTCGAGGGCCTTGGCAATCAATGCGTAGGCTTCCTGCAGGCGGACATTGCGCTCGGCCAGCGAATAGCCGAGGGCATTGTAGGCATGGTGGTTGTCTGGCGCCAGCGCCATCACCTCGCGCAGCAGCTTTTCCATCACCTCGACGCGGCCGACTTTTTCGGCCAGCAGGGCGAAGTCGTACAGCAGGTCCGGGTTCTTCGGGAAGCGCTTGGCGGCGGACTCCATCAGCGAGTAAGCCTCCAGCATGCGGCCGGCATCGCGCAGCAGCTGCACTTCGGCCACGGCCACCTGGGCCTGCTGGGCCGGCTCGGCCGGCTTCAGGCCGGCCAGCAGCTTGCGCCCGCCCGCCAGGTCGCCCCCCTTGCCCATCAACTGGGCGCGGCGCAGCTGGGCGCTAAGCAGCAGTTGCGGGTCGGTGCCGGCAGGAACCTTGTCGAGCCAGGCCAGCGCGGCCGGCACGTCGCCGCGCTCGTCCGCGATCTGGGCCAGGATCAGCAGCGCGCGGGTCGGGTCGCGCTCGTCCTCGGGGTTACGGCCGAGCACTTCGACAAAGCGGGTGAAATAGCCTTCGGCGGCCTTGGCGTCGTTCATCTGGGTCGCCAGCACGCCCAGTGCGTAGAGGTTGCCGGCGTCGTCGGGGCGTCCCTTGAGCAGCGCCTCGAACTGGGCGCGCGCCTGCGGGTACTGCTTCTGGTTGACCAGTACCCGGGCGTGGGCGGCGCGCACTTCGCGCGCCTCCGGGTGGGTTTTCAGGAAGGCTTCCAGCATCGGGGCGACCTTGGCGTCGTCCTCGATGACCTGGGCCATCATCAGCACCGCGATTTCGGAATCCGGCTTGGCGACCATGGCGGCGTGGGCCGCTTGCAGGGCCGCGCCCTTGTCACTGCGCCCCAGCGCCGCCTGGGCGCGCACGATATGCGCTTCAAACGTGTTGTTGTAGGGGGCGACGACGCGCTCGAGCATCGCGTTGGCCGCTTCCTTGTCCTTGGCGCGGCCGAGCAGCTGCTGGATCTGGAACAGCAGCATCCCGCGCTTATCAGGCGGCGCTTCCTTCAGGCGCTCCACGAAGATCGGCTCGACGTCCGCGATATTGTCCGACGTGACCACCATGCCGACGAAGTACTGGGTCGCCTCGTCCGACTGCGGGTCGAGCTCGCGCCACAGGCGCACGGCAGCCAGGGTGTCGTCGGCCTGGCGCGCGGCCACCGCCATCTCGGCCGCGCGGCGCGCCAGGCGCGGGTCGCGCGTCTGCTGGGCCAGCGACAGCATGGTGAGATAGGGGCCCTGCCAGTCGCCCTTGCGGAATGCAAACTCGGCCTTAAGTAACTGGTTCAGCATGCTGCTGGTCATCTCGACCTTCGGCAGCCGCGCTTCCACCTCGGCCCGGGCCTTCGCTTCCAGCTCCTCCTCGTCGGCAGCCGCCTGCGCGGTGTCGGCGTCACTGGACCCTGCCTCGGCGGCAGCCAAAGGCGTGTCCGACGCGGCGCCGGCCCCGGCTGCGGCCTGTTGCGCAGTTTGCTGTCCGGGCGCGACAGCGCATGCCGCCAGGATGCTGGAGAGGGTTACAATGACGAAAGCGTTTTTCAAGGCAGGTCCATTCTGAGATGTTGTCTGATTCTACGCTCAAGCATGCGCCCGCGTGCACTGCAGCGCGTTTTACTTAATTGCTGCCTAAGAATTTACACCACTCCCCTTTCCCATGCCTGAACTGCCAGAAGTAGAAGTCACCCGGCGCGGTGTCGCGCCCCATATCGAAGGCCGCGTCGTCGAGGGGGCGGTGTTCCGCCGCGAAGGCCTGCGCTGGCCCTTCCCGTCCGGCTTGTCCGAACTGCTGGCCGGCCGCCGCATTACCGGGACCAGCCGCCGCGGCAAGTACCTCCTGATCGAATTCGAGCACGGCACCCTGATCGTCCACCTCGGCATGTCCGGCCACCTGCGCGTGCTGCCGCCGGGGATCGAGCCGCGCAAGCACGACCACTTCGACCTCGTCGTGGTGGGGACAGATGCGGGCGCGGAAAGCCGGCAGGTGCTGCGCCTGCACGACCCGCGCCGCTTCGGCGCAGTGCTCTGGCACGGCAAGGACGAGGGCGAACTCGAAGAGCACATGCTGCTGCGCGGGCTCGGCGTGGAGCCGCTGGGCGAGGGCTTTTCTGGCGAACTCCTGTGGCGCGAGACGCGCAAGCGCAATGCGCCGATCAAGCAGGTGCTGCTGGCGGGCGACATCGTGGTCGGCGTCGGCAACATCTACGCCTGCGAGAGCCTGTTCCGTGCCGGGATCAACCCGAAGACGCCCGCTGCGCGTATCAGCCGGGCCCGCTACGACCGGCTGGCCGAGGCCATCAAGGACATCCTGGCCGCCGCCATCGTGCAGGGCGGCAGCACGCTGCGCGACTTTATTGCGGTAAACGGGCAATCTGGGTATTTCCAACAGACATATTTCGTCTATGATCGAGCTGGAGTGCCCTGCCGCAACTGTGGGTCGCCGGTCCGCCAGATCAAGCAAGGCCAGCGGTCGACCTTCTACTGCGTGCAGTGCCAGCGATGAATCTGTAGGGTGGGCGGCTTGTCCGCCCACGCGGTGATTGGAAACGGCCCCAATATAGGATTCAGCGATATTGGCGCCAACTATCACCGCGTGGGCGGAGACCCGCCCACCCTACTCACAGCTTACAACGATGCAGGATTTTCAACAGTATGGCGCATGGCGCGCTGACGTCGCGCAGCAGCTGGAGGGCTACGGCGCCGCGCTGCGCGAGGCTGCGCTGATCGACGGTGCAGGCGAGCAGCAACTCGAGCGGGCCCTGGCGCGCCTGCGCGACGACCGCCTGTCGGTGGCCTTCGTGGCCGAGTTCTCGCGCGGGAAGACCGAGCTGATCAACGCGATCTTCTTCGCCGACTACGGCCAGCGCATCCTGCCGTCCAGCGCCGGGCGCACCACGATGTGCCCGACCGAGCTGCTGTACGACCCGGCGCTGCCGCCCTGCATCCGCCTGCTGCCGATCGAGACCCGACGCTCGCACTTGTCCACCAGCGATTACAAGGAAAAAAGCGAGGAAGAAAGCGGCGGGAACGCAAGCGCCTGGACCGTGCTGCCGCTCGACCTCGACACGCCGGAGCGCATGACCGAGACCTTCCGCCAGGTGAGCCAGACCCGCCGCGTACCCTCGTCCGAGGCGCAGGCGTACGGGCTGTGGGATCCGGAAGACCAGGACCTGGCGTCCAGCCTGGGGCCGGACGGCACGGTCGAGATTCCGCAATGGCGCCACGCCATCATCAACCTGCCGCACCCGCTCCTGAAACAAGGCCTGGTGATCCTCGACACGCCCGGCCTGAATGCGATCGGTACCGAACCGGAGCTGACCCTCAAGCTGATCCCCAACGCGCACGCGGTGCTGTTCGTGCTGGCCGCCGAGAGCGGCGTCACGAAGAGCGACATCGAGGTCTGGCGCACCCACATCGGCGCCGGTCCGGGCCGGCTGGCGGTGCTGAACAAGATCGACGCCATGTGGGACGAACTGCGCTCGCCGCAGGAAAACGAGGCCGAGATCGCACGCCAGCAGCAGGACGCGGCCCAGCTGCTCGGCCTGGATGCCAAGCGCGTCTACCCGGTGTCGGCGCAGAAGGCCCTGGTCGGCAAGATCAATGGCGACATGGCCTTGTTCGAGCGGAGCCGCCTGGGCCTGCTGGAGGCCGCACTGTTCCACGACCTGATCCCGGCGCGCCGCGCCATCATCGCGCGCCAGCTGCGCGACGATCTCGCGCAGCTGGCGGCCGGGCAGCAGGCCATGGGCGCGGCCCGCATGCGCGACCTGGTGGAGCAGCTGCAGGAACTGAAAAGCCTGCGCGGCAAGAACCAGGGCGTGATCGCCCACATGGTGCGCCGCGTCGAGATGGAGAAGAAGGAATTCGACGCCAGCCTGTTCAAGCTGCAGGGCACGCGCGCGGTATTTGCGCGCCTGTCGACCGAGCTCTACTCGACGCTGGGCATGGACGCCGTGCAGGAACAAACCGACGCGGTCCGCGCGGCCATGCAGGCGGCCCGCTTTGCAACCGGCATGCGGGCGCCGGTGCGCAGCTATTTCGAGGCCATGCGGTCCAACCTGGAGGCGTCCGCCGGCAAGGTCCTTGAAATCGGCGCCATGATGGACAGCATGTATCGCAAGTTTTCGGCCGAACACGGCCTGTCCCTGAGCAGTCCGATGTCGCTGTCGCTCGACCGCTACCGCCGCGAGATCGACGAAGTCGAGGAGCTGTTCCTGAAGCAGTTCGGCACCGCCACCCTGCTCATGACCAGCCGCGCCACCCTGCTCGAGCGCTTCTTCGACTCGATCGCCTCGCGCCTGCGCCACATCTTCCGCGCCGCCAACACCGACGCCGAAGCCTGGCTGAAGGTGATCATGGCCCCGCTCGAGATGGCGATCCGGCAGCACCGCGACCAGCTGCGCCACCGCCAGGCCTCGATCCAGCGCATCCATGACGCCACCGACAGCCTGGAGCAAAAGATTGCCGCGTTCGAAAGCACCCGGGGAGCGCTGGACGACACCCGCACGCAGCTGGCAGGCATGGCGCAGCAGCTCGCCGCAGTATTGGAGAAACAAGCTACGTGAAACGTTTGACTGAATTTGGCCCGCGCGAATTCGACCAGTTGGCCGACCCGACCTTCTCGCAAGCGGTGATCGACTGGCAGCGCAACCATGGCCGTCACACCTTGCCCTGGCAGAACACCACGGATGCCTACCGCATCTGGCTGTCCGAGATCATGCTGCAGCAGACCCAGGTGGCGGCCGTGCTCGGCTACTACGCGCGCTTCCTGGAACGCTTCCCGACCGTACAGGCACTGGCCGAGGCGCCGGTAGAGGATGTGATGGCGCACTGGAGCGGCCTCGGCTACTACACCCGGGCGCGCAACCTGCACGCCTGCGCCAAGCGCGTGGTGCAGGACTACGGCGGCGCGTTCCCGAGCGACCCGGCGCTGCTGGCCGAGCTGCCCGGCATCGGCCGCTCGACCGCCTCGGCCATTGCCGCCTTCTCCAGCGGCGCGCGCGCCGCGATCCTGGACGGGAACGTCAAACGCGTGTTCGCGCGGGTATTCGGCATCGACCAGTACCCGGGCGAGAAGCGGGTCGAGGATGCGCTGTGGCGCCGCGCGGAGGCGCTGCTGCCGGAACAGGGCATCGCGTCGTACACACAGGGCCTGATGGACCTGGGAGCGACGCTGTGCACCCGCAGCCGCCCGGATTGCCCGCGCTGCCCGCTGCAGGCGCGCTGCGTCGCCTACGCGACCGGGCGCACGGCGGAGCTACCGGTGCGCAAGCCGAAGAAGACGAACCCGGAAAAGCGCGCCGCGATGCTGGTGGTGATCGACCGTGGCCAGGTGCTGCTGGAGCAGCGGCCGAACACTGGCATCTGGGGTGGGCTGCTGTCGCTGCCGGAAGTCGACGGGCACCTGGGGGTGGACGTGGATGCCGTTTCGTCGACGGAGGCCGCCGCCGCCGCGGCGCAATTCGGGACGGTGGACGAGGTACAGGCGCTCAGGCCGCTGGTGCACGTGTTCACGCACTACAAGCTGCATATCGCGCCCTGGCAGGTGACGCTGTCGGCGCGTGGCGGGGCGACCGGCAGGCACCTGTGGTGGGATCTGCATGCCATCGGCGCGGCGCCGCTGCCGGCGCCGGTCAAGAAGCTGTTGCAGGAGCTGGGGACGCCGGGCCTGTTCGGGTAAATCCGCGGTCCGAACCGCTCTCGTAGGGTGGGCGGCTCCATCCGATAATGCGATCAGCACGAACAGTGCCGCCGCCCACGCGTTCAGCAGGCAGAAGAACAGACGTAGGGGCCACTCCGCGTGGTCTGACCGCGTGGGCGGCGCTAACGGAGCGGTTCGGCATCTTCCCGGGTGGAGCCGCCAACCCTACCGACAATCGCCCGGTTCAGAAATGATCGAGCGAGAAAATCCTGCGGTGCTCCCGAATCGCATACCGGTCCGTCATCCCCGCAATGTAATCCGCAATCTTCCGCGCCTGCCGCATCGGATCGCCTTCCACCTGGTAGTCGTTCGGCAGCAGCACCGGGTCCGTCAAGAACGCCTCGAACAGCTCGCGCACGATGCGGCTGGCCTTCACGCGCATGCGGTTCACCCGGAAGTGGCGGTACAAATTCGCATACAGGAAGCGTTTCAGGGCCGTGGTCTCTGCGCGCATCTGCGGCGAGAAGCGGATCAGGGGCGGCGAGGCGCGCACGTCGTCGATGCTCTTCGGCGCGGCCTCCTTCAGCAGGGCGGCCGAGGTCTGGACCAGGTCGGCCGTCATCGCCGTGATCATCAGGCGGATCGTCTCGTACAGCGCGCGCCGCCCCGGCAGCCCCGGATACTGCGTCTCCACCGTATGCCGGTGGCGCGCGAACAGCTCCACCTCTTCCATCTGCGCCATCGTGAGCAGGCCCGAACGCAGGCCGTCGTCGATGTCATGGTTGTTGTACGCGATCTCGTCGGCCAGGTCGGTCAGCTGCGCTTCCAGGCTGGGCTGGCTGCGGTCCATGAAACGACGCCCGAGCTCGCCCAGCTGGCGGGCGTTCGCGAGCGAGCAGTGCTTGAGGATGCCTTCGCGCGTCTCGAACGTGAGGTTAAGGCCGTTGAAGGCGCCGTAGTGCTCTTCCAGCTCGTCGACCACGCGCAGGCTTTGCAGGTTGTGCTCGAAGCCGCCATAGTCCTTCATGCACTCGTTGAGTACGTCCTGGCCCACGTGGCCGAAGGGCGTGTGCCCGAGGTCGTGCGCCAGGGCACAGGCCTCGACCAGGTCTTCGTTGAGCCCCAGGCTGCGCGCCAGCGTGCGGCCAATCTGGGCCACCTCGATGGAATGCGTGAGCCGGGTGCGGAACAGGTCGCCCTCGTGGTTCAGGAAGACCTGGGTCTTGTACTCGAGCCGGCGGAAGGCGGTCGAGTGGATGATGCGGTCGCGGTCGCGCTGGAACTCGCTGCGCGAACCTGCCGGCGGCTCGATATGCGTCCGGCCGCGCGACTTCGACGAATGGGCTGCATAGGGGGCAAGGCGTGCGTCGAAGTCCATGGCGTTCACTCCTTTGTCGTATCCACGCAGGCAGCCAGCGTGGCCTTCAGGATTTCCGGCGGCACCGTCGTGATCGACGGGCTGCCCAGGGGTTTGAGCAGGATGAACTTGATCGCCCCGCCCTCGTTCTTCTTGTCCACCGCCATCAGCTCGATCCAGCGCTCGGCGCCCAGGTCGGGCGCCACGGTCGGCAGGCCGGCGGCCTCCACCAGCTTGCGTACGCGCTGCACCGTCGCCGCGTCGATCAGGCCCAGGCGCGCCGACAGGTCGGCCGCCATCACCATGCCGCAGCCGACGGCTTCGCCGTGCAGCCAGGTGCCGAAGCCCAGGCCGGCCTCGATGGCATGGCCGAAGGTGTGGCCGAAGTTCAGCACGGCGCGCAGGCCGCCTTCGCGTTCGTCCTTGCGCACCACTTCGGCCTTGATCTCGCAGGAGCGCGCGATCGCATAGGCCATGGCTTCCGGCTCGCGCGCCACCAGCTTGGCGATATTGGCCTCGATCCAGTCGAAGTAGGCGGCATCCAGGATGGCCCCGTGCTTGATCACCTCGGCCAGGCCGGCCGCCAGCTCGCGCGGCGGCAGGGTGTCGAGGGTCGCGGTGTCGGCGATCACGGCGCGCGGCTGGTAAAACGCGCCGATCATGTTCTTGCCGAGCGGGTGGTTGATGCCGGTCTTGCCGCCAACCGAGGAATCGACTTGCGACAGCAGCGTGGTCGGCACCTGCACGAAGGGCACGCCGCGCATGTAGCTGGAAGCGGCGAAGCCGGCCAGGTCGCCGATTACGCCGCCGCCCAGCGCCACGATCGTGGTCTTGCGGTCGCACTTATGTTCGAGCAACGCATCGAACACCAGGTTCAGCGACTGCCAGGTCTTGTGCTCCTCGCCGTCCGGCAGGATGATCTCGACCACTTCGCGGCCGCTAGCCCTCAGGGCGCCGGCGACGCGCGCCAGGTACAGCGGCGCGACGGTGGTGTTGGTGACGATGGCGGCCTTGCCGCCGTCGATGTGGCGCGCGAGCAGCGCGCCGTCGTCCAGCAGCTTGGGGCCGATCGTGATCGGGTAGCTGCGCTCGCCCAGTTCGACGTTGAGGATGGTGGGTGCCGGTTGGTTCATTGCGTTCATGGGGTCGCTTGCCAGCCGACGCGCAAGATAGGCTGCATGAGCAGCCGCATGAGCGGCTTCCTGGGCGGCGAGCTGGTCCAAAATGATCTGTACCATCGATTGTACGTTAGGTCGGCCGGTATCGATGACGAGGTCCGCGATCTCGCGGTACAGCGGGTCGCGCTGGGCCAGCAGCTCCTCGAGTTTGGCGCGCGGGTCGGCGGTCTGCAGCAGCGGGCGGTTCTTGTCGTGCGCGGTGCGCTGCAGGATGCTGCCGATCGAGGCGCGCAGGTAGACCACGGTGCCGCGCTCGGCCAGCAGCGCGCGGCTGGCGGGGTTCATGACGGCGCCGCCGCCGGTGGCCAGCACCAGGCCGTCCTGCGCGCTCAGCTCGCGGATCATGTCCGCTTCGCGCCGGCGGAAGCTCGCCTCGCCCTCGATCTCGAAGATCCAGGGAATCGAGGCGCCGGTGCGGGCTTCGATCTCATGGTCGGAATCGACGAAGCGCATGCCGAGCTTGCGCGCCAGCTGGCGTCCGATGGTGGTCTTTCCCGCCCCCATCAGGCCGACCAGGAAGATGTTGTTGTTCTTGGGATGAGGCACTGCCAGGTCCGCAGAAATGAAAAAAGACGGCCAGTATAGACTGGCCGCCTCTTTTTGCGTCAAACCGCCGTGTCAAATGCTCACGGACAGCTGAACGTGACCCGGAACGGGATCGAGGTGGTGCGGCCTTTCGGCGTGGTGACGGTCACGTCGAAACTGGCCACGCTGGCGGCGGTGCACGGCTTTGGTGCGGTGCTGCTGATGGTGAAGCGGTGGGTCGAACCCTGGGCGCCGCTGACCGTGTTGCCGGTATGGTCGTCCACGCCTGCTGCATTGTGCGGCAGGATGTTCGGCACGGTCGCCGGGACCACGCCGACCGCGGTGGCGTTGAGGGGGGCCGTCACCTGGACGGTCGATCCGGCCGGCAGCGGGTTCAGGTTCAGGTCGTTCAGCTGCAGCGTAAAGACGAGCGGATCGGCTGACGGGACCGGGCCGATCTCCACCGTCCGGTTCGGCAACGCGGTGGCCGATCCGTTCATGTAGATATTCTCGGCATAGCCGCTGCTGAAGAAGATGGAGGTTTTCCCGAACTGCGTATTGGTGCCATCGGTCGTGCTGGCGCAAATCGTTGCCAGGCCTGGACGCGGACTGTCGGGGCTGCCACCTGCAAGCGTGTTGCATGGGGTCGCCGGGGTATTCGGCTGTGCGACACGCGGCTCCTGGACGCGGAAATTCACCGAGCACCCGCCGTTGAGGGTCGTGCAGCCGCCTTTGTCCGAGGAGCCGATTGCGCCCAGGTTGGTCTGGAACACGATCGGCGTGCCGTCCGCGACCGGGTTGCCGGACTGGTCGGCCAGCAGGATGCTGACCACGCTTGCGGGCGTGGTCGTGCCGCTGTCGAGCCAGCCTTCCACGTTGGCCACCGACGTGCTCAAGGACAGCGAGCGCTGCACCGGCAAGCCGGTGGTAACGACAATCGAGTCGGACAGGGTGGAGATGTTGGGGCGCGTTGCCGTGGCCGTTCCGGGCAGCGTCGCCTGGATGCGGAAGGTGGTCGCCGTGTCGAGCGAATTGACCGTCGTGATGACTTCACCGCTCTGGTCGGTCGTGTCGCTAGTCTTGTTGAGGGTGACGACGCCACTCGGCACCACCGAGAAGTCGACGCGTTGGCCCACCAGCGGGCGGTCGAAGATGTCGAACACCCGGTAGCGCAGGGTAGCGGTCTCGGTGCGATTGATGCCGCCCTGGCCGCGGATCACGATCGACTTTTCCACCGGCGCGGCCGAGACGAACTGGACCGACGCCGCGGCCGGCGGGGCAATCTTGAGCGTTTGGCTCACGGAAGCGGTGACGCCATCGGCCGATGCGGTGATGGTATCGTCGTTGCCGCAGCCCTGGTCACGGTAGACCACCATGGCCTTGCCCTGGTTGGTTGGCGCGGTTGCCGCCAGCGTGGCTTTGCCGGCGGTGGCGCAGGCCGAGCTGAAACGCACGTTGACCGACTGGGCGCTGTAAGGCGCGCCGTTCGCCAGCACATCGACCGACACTTCGGTCGAACCATAGGCGGCGATGCTCGCCTGCGACAGGCGCAGCGTACTGAAGGTGAGCGCGGTGGCGCCGACCGAATAATTGCCTTCGCTGGTGATCGTGGCGCCGGCGACGGCCGTCGTCGCGGTGACCTTGCCGGCTCCGGCCGCCGACAGGCTGGCGGAGCGGAGCGTCACCGTGGCGACGCCGTTTGCATCGGTCAGGCTGGTGCCCGCTGTCGGCGAGAACACCGCCAGCTGGGGATCGGTGGCAAACGAGACGAGCGCATTCAGTACCGGCTTGCCGGCCTGGTCGCGCACCAGGGCGCGCACGGTCAGCGGGGTGGCGCCGGTGAGCGCGTTGCTGGCCCGGCCGCTCGCGTCGACGAAGCTGACAGCCACCGTCGGCGTGGCTGGTACGGTCGGGGTGCCTGGGCTGCCGCCGGTGCCCCCGGAGCCGCTGCCGCCCGTGGCGCCAGGATTGCCGCCGCCACCGCCGCAGGCCGACAGCGCAGCCGACAGCAGCAGCGCCAGGCTGCCGCGTACGTAGTTGTTTTTCTCTTTCATGTGACGCCCGTTGTTTTTGGTTATTGATGGGAGTTTGCAGTTCAGCGTCCGGCCGCCGCGTCGGTGACGATCTTCGGCGTGATGAACACCAGCAGTTCGGTCTTGGTGCTTTCGCGTCCGGTCGTCTTGAACAGGTAGCCGAGCACCGGCACGTCGCCCAGCAGCGGGACCTTGCTCTCGTTGTTGCGCTCGGTCTGCTGGTAGATACCGCCCAGTACCACCGTGCCGCCGTTCTCGACCATGACCTTGGTCTTCACGTGCTGCGTGTTGATCGCCGGGCCGGCGCGGGTTTCCTCGCCCTTCGAGTCCTTGTTGACGTCGACGTCAAGCACGACGTTGCCGTCCGGCGTGATCTGCGGCGTCACCTCCAGGCGCAGGTTGGCCTTCTTGAAGGTGATCGAGGTTGCGCCGCTGCTGGTGGCGACCTGGAACGGCAGTTCGACGCCCTGCTCGATGACCGCGACCTGCTTGTCCTCGGTGACCACGCGCGGGCTCGAGATGATCTTGCCCTTGCCGTCGGCTTCCAGCGCCGACAGTTCCAAATTGAGGAAGCGGTTGGCGGCCGAGGAGAACAGGCTGAACGCCAGCGACGAGGCCGGCAAGCCGCCGATCGCCGCGGCCGGCAGGTTGACCATGGTGGAATTGGTATAGCCGTCGCCGGTGTCCGGGGTCTGGCCCGTGATCTGGCCCACACCCGTCAGGTTGCCGCCGATCGCAACGCGCTCGTTGCCCTTGACCTGCCAGCCCGAATCGCCGCCGCGCAGGGTGCGCAGGTCGGCGAAGCCGAGCTTGGCGCCGAGGTTGCGCGAGAAGCCGTCGTTCGCTTCCACCAGGCGCGCCTCGATCAGCACCTGCTTGGAGGCGACGTCGGTCTTCTGGATCAGCTTGCGGATGTCCTCGATCTTGGCGGCGATGTCGGTCACGAACAGCTGGTTGGTGCGCGGGTCGATGATGGCGCTGCCGCGCTTGGACAGCACGCGGTTCCTGCCGCCGCCGTCGGCCGTGGCGCCGCCGCTCTCGTCCAGGCCGAACACGGTGCGGAAGGCCTCGACCTTCTGGTAGTTCAGCTGGAAGATCTCGGAGCGCAGCGGCTCGAGGTCGGCGATCTGGGCGCGCTGCTCGAGCTCGAGCTTTTCCTTGGTCAGCAGTTCTTCGCGCGGCGCGATCCACAGCACGTTGCCGTTCTTGCGCATGTCCAGGCCCTTGGCCTGCAGGACCACGTCCAGTGCCTGGTCCCAGGGCACGTCGCGCAGGCGCAGGGTCAGGTTGCCGGTGACGGAATCGCTGGTGATGATGTTCAGGCCCGAGATGTCGGCGATCGCCTGCAGCGCGGCGCGCACTTCCACGTTCTGGAAGTTGAAGGACAGCTTTTCGCCGCGGTAGCCGCTAGCATTGCCGCCGGGGCGGTTCGGGTCTTCCTTGAGCGGACGCACGTCGACGACCAACTGGGTGTCGCTCTGGTACACCGACTGTTCCCAGGCACCCTGTGCATCGATGGTCATGCGCACGTTCTCGCCCTGGGCCGCCGTGGTGATGCGCGACACCGGGGTGCCGAAGTCGGTCACGTCGAGGCGGCGGCGCAGCGTCTCCGGCAGGCCGGTGCGCAGGAAGTCGACGATCACCTGGTTGCCGGCCTGGCGCACGTCGACGCCGACCTGGCCGTTCGGCAGGTCGACCACGACGCGCCCTTCGCCGTTGCTGCCGCGGCGGAAGTCGAGGCCGCGCAACACCTGGCGGGACGCCGGCTGCGCCGTGCTGTGCACCGGCATGCCGGACGCATTGACGGCCTGGGCCACGCCGCCCGAGCCTTCGACGGTGACGATCACCGACTTGCCGTCGACGGCGGTGGCATAGTTGAGCGCGCGCGCCATGTTCAGCACCAGGCGGGTGCGCTCGCCTGCCTGCACCACGTTCAGGCTGCGCACGTCGCCGAGGTTGATGTCCTGCGAGGTCTTGCCGGTGGCATTGCTGGTGGCGCCGAAATCCAGCGCGATGCGCGCCGGGTTGGTGATCGAGAAGCCGATCGGCGGCTTGGCCGGCGCCTCGCGCATGGCGATGTTCAGGACCACGTTGGCGCCCTGCTGGTTGGCCGTGATCGATTCGATCGCGTTCACCGGTGACTGAGCCTGCGCTGCGGCTGCGCCCAGCGCGAGAAGCACCGCGCCGCTAGCGCGCGCCAGCCAGGCCGGGACGGTGATGCGGAGGGTGCGAATGTGTTGCGTGTTCATGCCTGGGCTCATTTCCCGGTCTCCTTGCTTTCCGCCAGCTCGATCGTCGCCTTGCGCTCGACCCAGTCGCCGGTGGCGTCCTGCACTGTTTCCCTGATGTCGATCGCGCCTTCGCTGATGCGCGTGACCAACCCGTGATTCTGTCCGATGCGCTGGCCCGCCCTGACCTGGAAGATCGACGCGTCGATCTGCACCAGCGCATAGCTGGCGCCGCCCTTCTGCAGGGTACCGACCATGCGCATGACGTCGAGCGGGTAGTTCTCGAGCACCTCACGCGGACGGCGCTCGTCCGGCTGCAGCGGATTGGTGCTCGCCGCCGCCACCCGCGCCATTTCATTGAGCAGCTTGGCCTCGCTGAAGGGCTCGACCGCTTCGCCCGGGTTGTAGGCATAGGGGACGAATTCCTTCGGCTCCGGCAGCGGCTTCACCGCCGGCACGGTCTCGCGCTCGACCTGCGTCATCCAGTCGCGCACTTGCTGCACGTCGCCGTCGCCGCAACCCGTGACGAGGGCCGCCACGCCGAATGCGCACAGGATGTGCTTCGCTTCGCGCATCATTTCGCCGCTCCTTCCTTGGCTTTCTTGTCCTTGCGCGCCTTCTTCTGCGCGCCGATCTCGTCGGCGTCGAGGTAGCGGAAGGTCTTGGCCACCGCTTCCAGCTGCAGCGCGCCTTCCTTCGTGGTCAGCACCATGTTGTTGAGCGTGACGATGCGCGGCAGGTTGGCCATGTCGGCGGCGAAGGCGCCGACGTCGTTGTACTTGCCGCTTACCTTGATGTCGATTGGCAGTTCGGCGTAGTAATCCCGGATCACTTCCTGGCCCGGCTTGAACAGCTCGAACTGCAGGCCGCGGCCGACCCCGGCCTGGTTGATGTCGGACAGCAGGTCCGCCATCTCCGATTTGCTCGGCAACTGCTTCTCGAGGCGCACCACGTACTGGTCGACCTGGGCCTTCTGGGCCCGCAGGGCGTCGAGGTTGATGGCCTGGGCCATCTTGATGCGGTATTCGTCGCGCAGGTTGGCTTCTTGCGCGGCCAGCGACTCCTGTTCCGTGAACTGGCCATCCCAGTAGAAGAAATGGCCGAGGCCAACGACGGCCGCCATCACGCCGGCCGCGCACAGCAGGCGCGGCGCCAGCGGCCACTGCCCGGGCTGGCGGCCCTGCAGGTCCTGGAACTGCGCGGCGAGCTGGGCGCCGAGGTCTTTGAGATCGATATTCATGGTGTTCCTGCCGCCTTGGCCAACTTGGCGCCCGGCTTCGCGCCGTCAGCGCCGTCCTCCTGCTCGCGCGGGCGCTTGATCGCTACGTTCATCTGGAACTCGACCACCTTGCGGCCCGTCGTCTTGCCCTGCCCCAGGGCTGCGACCCGCACTTCGGTCAGGTTTGGGCGCTCCAGCCAGGGCGAGGCGCCGGACACGTTGCGCAGCAGTTCGGCGACCCGCTCCTGCGACTGGGCGTAGCCGTTCAGCGTCACGCGCTGGCCGTCCTGGCGGAAGGACTTCAGGTACACGCCTTCCGGCGTCTGGCGCACCAGTTCGTCGAGCACGTAGACCGGCTGGTTGCGGTCGCTCTGCAGGTCCTCGACCGCCTGCTGGCGCGCCTTCAGGGCTTCGATTTCTTCCTTCAGGGTCTTGATCTGGCCGATTTTCTTGTCCAGTTCGGCGCTGGCCTGCTTGAGCACCAGGTTGCGTTCGTTCTGGACCGAGATGCGGCTGGCATTCCAGGCGCCGACCAGCAGCACCACGGCAGCGCCGGCGATGCCGCCCGCCGCCAGCATGGCCACGAACGCTGCCTGCTTCTGCTTGCGCTTGGCTTCGCGGTGGGGTAACAGGTTAATCCGGATCATCAGCCGAACCTCCGCAGGGCCAGGCCGCAGGCGACCAGGTAGGCCGCGCCTTCCTGGCGCAGCTGCTGTTCACGCACCAGCGGGCCGTAGGACATGCCCTGGAAGGGCGCCACGATGCTGCTCGGGATGCGGGTGCGGCTGCCGATCAGTTCGAGCAGTCCCGGCAGCGCGGCGCAGCCGCCGGCCAGGTAGAGCTGGTCGATCCGGGTGTAGGGCGTGGACGTGAAGAAGAACTGGATCGCGCGGGTGACTTCCAGCGCCGCGCTTTCCAGGAAGGGCTGGAGCAGCTCGGCACGGTAGTTCTCGGGCAGGTCGTCGGCGCGCTTGCGGGTTTCCGCTTCCTCGAACGAGAGGCCGTAGGCGCGCACGATGTCCTGGGTCAGCGTATTGCCGCCGAACGGCTGCTCGCGCTCGTAGATGGTCTCGCCGTCCTGGAGCACCGACACGTGGGTGGCCTGGGCGCCGATCTGGAACAGCGCCACGATCTGGTCGGGCCTGGCATTGGCGGCGCGGGCAAGCGCGGCGCGCGCCGCATAGGATTCGACGTCCATCACGGTGGCGCTCAAGCCGGCCGCTTCGGCAATCGCCACGCGGTCCTCGACCTTTTCGCGGCGCGCGGCGGCCAGCATGACTTCCATGTCTTCGGCGGAGTTCGGGGCCTGGCCGATCACGTCGAAATCCAGGCTCACTTCGTCCAGCGCAAACGGGATGTACTGGCTGGCTTCGGACTCCACCTGCACTTCCAGCTGGTCTTCGGACAGGCCGGCAGGCAAGATGATCTTCTTGGTGATGACGGCGGCCGGCGGCATGCCCAACGCAACGTGCTTGGCCTTGGTGCCGCTCTTTTTCCAGACCCGGCGCACGGCCTCGGCCACCTGGTCGATGTTTTCGATGTTGCCGTCCACGACCGCGCCACGCGGCAAGGGTTCGGCGGCATAGCGCTCCAGGCGCAGTTCACCCTTGCCGGCGTCCTCCAGCTCCACCAGGCGGACGCCCGACGTGCTGATATCGAGCCCGGCCAGAGGCGGACTGGACTTCCCGAACAAGGAACCTAGATTGATCACGAGCGTACTCCTCGGCTGCCCTTCCCGCGCGATGCAGGATCTGTGTTGAACGCCCGCTTAGGGGGTATGTCCTGTTAAATCACGTCGTCAAATCATTGACTTGGTGCATATTTATGAGGCACCGCGTTAGATCGTACTGAAAAGGATGCACCCCGACAAGATATTTCTATGAGGGAACACACCAATCCGGCGCGTCCGCGCCACACTATGAGACGGAGTGTTATCAGCCCTGCCACGACCGTTTCCAGCTTGCCATTGTTCTGCTTGCTTTAGCTTAAGTTCCCGCTCAGCAGGGCGTGTGTCGGCATTGAAAGGGCTGACTTATAATGGGACGGTTCAAGGGAGTAAAAACCAGCATGAAAGAGAAACAATCGCCCAAATCGGGCGCATCGAAGTACAGTCCCAAGCGCCTGGTCCTGACGGCCTTCGGGGCCATCACCGGCCTGGCCGTCATCGGCGTGCTGGTGCTCGTGTTCGCGCTCGCGATGGCCTACCCGAACCTGCCCGCGCTCGACACCATCACCGACTACCGGCCCAAGATGCCGCTGCGGATCTTCACCGCCGATAACGTCCTGATCGGCGAGTTCGGCGAGGAGCGCCGCACCCTGGTGCGCTTCAAGGACATCCCGGACGTCATGAAGAAGGCGGTGCTGTCGATCGAGGACGACCGCTTCTACGAGCACAGCGGCATCGACTACTGGGGCATCCTGCGCGCGGTGTTCCGCAACGCCACCAGCAGCACGCGCCAGGGCGCCTCGACCATCACCCAGCAGGTGGCGCGCAACTTCTTCCTCTCGTCCGAGCAGACCTTCAAGCGCAAGGCCTACGAGGCGATGCTGGCCTGGAAGATCGAGAAGAACCTGAGCAAGGACCAGATCCTCGAGCTCTACATGAACCAGATTTACCTGGGCCAGCGCGCCTTCGGCTTCCAGTCGGCGGCCCAGATCTACTTTGGCAAGGACCTGCGCGATATCAGCGTGGCCGAAGCCGCGATGCTGGCCGGCCTGCCGAAGGCGCCGTCCGCCTACAATCCGGTGGTCAACCCGACCCGCGCCAAGACCCGCCAGCAGTACATCCTGCAGCGCATGCACTCGCTCGGCTACATCACCGACGCCCAGTATGCCCAGGCGAAGGAAGAGCGCCTCACCATCAAGACCGACAGCACCGCCTTCGGCGTGCATGCCGAGTACGTCGCCGAGATGGCGCGCCAGCTGGTCTACGAACAGTTCAAGGAAGACACCTACACCCGCGGCCTGAACGTGTTCACCACCATCACCAAGGCCGACCAGGACGCGGCCTACCTGGCGGTACGCCGCGGCGTGATGGAATACGAGCGCCGCCATCCGTATCGCGGGCCCGAATCGTATATCGATATCCCCAGCAGCAAGGGTGAGGCCGAGGAAGCCATCGAGGCCGAGCTGGCCGAGCATCCGGACAGCGACAACATCGTCGCCGCCATCGTGCTCAAGGCTTCCCCAAGCGAGGTGACCGCCACCATCGCCTCGGGCGAGACCATCAAGATGACCGGCGCGGGCCTGTCCTTCGCCAGGGCCTGGCTGTCGGAAAAGGCCGCGCCGAACCGCCGCCTGCGCCGCGGCGCCGTGATCCGCGTGATGCAGGACGACGAGTCGAAGTGGGTGATCACCCAGATGCCGGAAGTGGAATCGGCCTTCGTTGCGGCCAGCACCGAGGACGGCGCGATCCGCGCGCTGGTGGGCGGCTTCGACTTCAACCGCAACAAGTTCAACCACGTGACGCAGGCGTGGCGCCAGCCGGGTTCCTCGTTCAAGCCCTTCATCTATTCGGCTTCGCTCGAGCGCGGGCTGTCGCCAGCGACCATCGTCAACGACGCCCCGATCAGTTTTGACGCCGGCCAGACCGGCGGACAGGCCTGGGAACCGAAGAACTACGACAACAAGTACGAAGGTCCGATGACCATGCGGCGCGGCCTGACGCAGTCGAAGAACATGGTCTCGATCCGCATCCTGAACAAGATCGGCGCGCGCTACGGCCAGGAATTCGCGACCCGCTTCGGCTTCGACGCCGAGCGCAACCCGGCCTACCTCACGCTGGCCCTGGGCGCCGGCTCGACCACGCCGCTGCAGCTGGCCGGCGCCTACGCGGTGTTCGCGAACGGCGGTTACCGCGTCAGTCCCTACATCATCTCGAAGGTGACCGACAGCGACGGCAAGGTGCTGTCCGAGGCGCGTCCGGAGCGCGCCGGCGTCGAGGCCAACCGCGTGATCGACGCGCGCAACGCCTTCCTGGTCGACAGCATGCTCAAGGACGTGGTGCGCTTCGGCACGGCGACCAAGGCGCTGTCGCTCAAGCGCACCGACCTGGCCGGCAAGACCGGCACCACCAACGATTCGGTCGACGCCTGGTTCGCCGGCTACAACCCGAAGCTGGTGGGCGTGGCCTGGATCGGCTACGACCAGCCGAAGAACCTCGGCAACCGCGAGACCGGCGGCGGCCTGGCCCTGCCGATCTGGATCGGCTACATGGGCAAGGCCCTGAAGGGCGAGGAAAACGTCGAGCGCGAAGTGCCTCCGGGGCTGATCCTGGCCAACGGCGAGTATTACTATGCCGAGACGCCGCCGGGCACCGGGGTGGCGACGCTGGACGTGGGACCACCGCCGGCGCCGGCCGAGCAACGGCAGCGCGATGCGGTCAGGAACGAGCTGTTCTGATTTTGACCGGTTGGTAAAAAAATGGCGACCCTCGGGTCGCCATTCTTATAGGGCGGGCAGGTTTCCCGCCCACACGGTGATAGTGTGCGATCGAAAAACCGCACGCGATGATCTTGCTGCTGGTTGAGCGCGCGGGCGTTTGTCATTCCGGGCTTGCCGAAGTTACCCCGCCCACCCTACCGAGAAGCGGTGATTTACCCCATCGAGACCGGCGCCCCGCCCTGCTCCGTCACATACTGCGACAGCGACGCAAACAGCTCGGTATCGTCGCGGGTATTGCGCCACTGGTCGCCGACGCGCTTGTAGTGGTAGCCGCCCGAGCGCGCCGCCACCCACATTTCCTGCAGCGGGGCCTGGCTGTTGATGATGATCTTCGACGCGTTGGACAGGAATTCGACTTCGAGCACGTTGCCGCTGCGCTTGCACTCGACGTCGACCACGTCGTCGTCGTTCAGCTTGTCGAGGCAGGCCTCGATTCGGTCCAGGGTGCTTTCGGCCAGCGCCAAAAATTCGGTTTCGGTCATGCTACACTCCAAAGTTCGCTAATCAAACCCTCATTCTAATCGTGAACTCCACCATCGCACGTCTTTCCGGTGCCGGCCTCGTAGCCGCCGCCCTGGTTGGCTGCGGCCAGACGGGTCCGCTCTACATGCCGAACCCGCCGGCCAAGCCCTCCCCCGCGGCCACCGCCGCGGCCAATCCGCAGCCCGCCCAGCCTGTTCCGTCGAATAACGCCTCCACCCCGGCCCCAACCAAGTAAAAGCACTCTTCATGTCGCACTTCCAGTACCAGAACGGCGTCCTGCACGCCGACAGCGTTGCCCTGCCCGCCATCGCCGAACAGTTCGGCACGCCGACCTATGTCTATTCCAAATCGGCGCTGCTGGAGAATTTCAGCGCCTATGCCGACGCTTGCCGCGGCCGCGACGCACTGGTGTGCTACGCGATGAAAGCCAACTCCAACCTGGCCATCCTCGACCTGCTGGCGCGCGAAGGCGCCGGCTTCGACATCGTCTCGGGCGGCGAGCTGCTGCGCGTGATCGCCGCCGGCGGCGACCCGGGCAAGACCATCTTCTCGGGCGTCGGCAAGACCGTCGAAGAGATGCGCCTCGCCTTGGAGAAGGGCATCCTGTGCTTCAACGTCGAATCGATCCCCGAACTGCACCGTCTCAACGACGTGGCCGGCAGCATGGGCAAGCGCGCGCCGGTGTCGCTGCGCGTGAACCCGAACGTGGACGCCAAGACCCATCCCTACATCGCCACGGGGCTGAAGGCCAACAAGTTCGGCGTGGCGTTCGATGACGCGCTCGCCACCTACCGCACCGCGGCCAGCCTGCCGCACCTGGACGTGGTCGGCATCGACTGCCACATCGGTTCGCAGCTGCTGGACGATGCGCCGCTGCTGGAAGCGCTGGACAAGCTGATCGAGCTGATCGACACCCTGGCCGGCGAGGGCATCGTGCTGCACCACCTCGACATCGGCGGCGGCCTGGGCGTGAACTACGGCGCCGAAGGCGACAAGCCGCCGGTCCCGGTGGGCGACTACCTGGGCCGCCTGTTCGCCCGCATCGACGCCTGGCGCGCCGAGAAGTACGAGGGCAAGCCGGTCAAGGTGATCTTCGAACCCGGCCGCTCGATCGTGGCCGACACCGGCGTACTGCTGACGAAAATCGAATTCCTGAAGCCGGGCGTGGAAAAGAACTTCGCCATCGTCGACGCGGCCATGAACGACCTGATGCGCCCGACCCTGTACCAGGCCTGGATGGGCGTGCAGCCGGTGACGCCGCGCGAAGGCGCCAAGCTGGCCTATGACGTGGTGGGCCCGGTGTGCGAATCGGGCGACTGGCTGGCGCGCGAGCGCGACCTGGCCGTCGAGCCGGGCGACCTGCTGGCGATCATGACCGCCGGCGCCTACGGCATGACGATGGCCTCGAACTACAATACCCGCGGCCGCGCGGCCGAGGTGATCGTCGACGGCGACAGGGTGCACGTGATCCGGCAGCGCGAGAATCCGGCCGATTTGTTTGCGCTGGAATCGATGCTGTAGGGTGGGCGGATCTCCCGCCCACGCGGTGGTAGTTATCGAATGAAGTGCCGCAGTGGCAGATCTTGCCGGGTTTGACCGCGTGGGCGGCGAAGCCGCCCACCCTACGATACCGCGACCTTTTGCGATTTCCTGGCCGCGCTCCAGTACACCCGCAATCCCAACAGCGCCGCCACGACCAGGCCGAAAATGATCGGCTCCTGGAAGTCGTTCTTCCCCGCCTTCATCCACCAGAAATGCAGGATGCCCAGCGGCGCGACCACGTAGATCAAGCGGTGCAGCCACTGCCAGCGCTTGGCCCCGAGGCGCCTGATCATCGCATTGGTACTGGTCGCCGCCAACGGAATGAGCAGCACGAAGGCGATGAAGCCGACCGTGATGAAGGGTCGTTTCACGACATCCTTCAGCATTTCCGCGATGTCGAAGAAATGGTCGAACCAGAAGAAGCAGGTGAAGTGCAGCAGCGCGTAGAAGAAGGCGAACAGTCCCAGCATGCGCCGCAGCTTCGCGATCCAGTTCCAACCGGTGAGGCGGCGCAGCGGCGTGAGCGCCAGGGCGATGCACAGGAAGTACAGGGTCCAGTCGCCGGTGCCGCGCGTGAGGAACTCGAGCGGCTCGACCGGCACGCCCTGAAACACCAGCCAGGCCATGCGCAGGAAAGGCAGCAGCGCCAGCACGAAGACGACCGCCTTGATCGTGCCGACCTGTTTGCTGGAGGGGTTAAAGCTCATCGTCAGTAGAACTTCTTCAGGTCCATGCCGCTGTACAGCGACGCAACCTGGTCGTAGCCGTTGAACATCAGCGTCTTGCGCTTGCGCTGGAAGAAGCCGTCCTCGCCGATGCGGCGCTCGGTGGCCTGCGACCAGCGCGGGTGATCCACGTTCGGGTTGACGTTCGAATAGAAGCCGTATTCGCTGGGCGCCGAATCGTTCCAGGCGGTGCGCGGCTGCCGGCTCACCAGACGGATCCGGACGATCGACTTGGCCGACTTGAAGCCGTACTTCCAGGGCACCACCAGGCGCACCGGCGCGCCGTTCTGGTTCGGCAGCACCTGGCCGTACATGCCCACGGTGAGCAGCGTGAGCGGATGCATGGCCTCGTCCATGCGCAGGCCCTCCACGTAGGGCCAGTCGAGCACGCCGCTGCGCAGGCCCGGCATCTGCCTGCGGTCGGCCAGGGTGGTGAACTCGACGAATTTCGCATTGCCGGTCGGCTCGACCTGCTTGAGCAGGTTGGACAGCGAATAGCCGACCCAGGGGATCACCATCGACCAGCCCTCGACGCAGCGCAGGCGGTAGATGCGTTCTTCCAGCGGCGCCAGCTTCATGATGCGGTCGATATCCAGCGTGACGGGCTTCTTCACCTCGCCCTCGATCGTGACAAGCCACGGCCGGGTGCGCAGGGTGTGTGCGTTCTCGACCGGGTCGCCCTTGTCGGTCCCGAATTCGTAGAAATTGTTGTAGGAGCTGGCGTCCTTGAACGCGGTCTGCTTTTCCTGCGTCGACAGCGCGGCGTTCGGCGTCGCGGCGAGTTTCGCTCCTTGCGCGAAGGCTTCGCGGTTGGCCATCTCCCAGATGCCGGTTCCCACCGCGGCGGTGGCGGCAATGCGGGCGATGAACTGACGCCGGCCTTCGTAGACCTCGCGCGGCGTGATTTCGGACGGAAGGATGATCCGGTCCCGGCTGGATTTGATGAGCATGTGGCCCCCGCTGGCTGAATACATGTCAGCTTACACGGATTGGCTTAAATGAAGGTTAGCCCACTTATTTTGCTCAGCTTAATCTGGACAAATGCTGTTCAGTCGGCAGCGTCGCCGTTCGCGTCACGCCCGGCCCTATTCGGCCGCAATGCCGTGAACAGGAAGCACAGGCCGAATGCCCCTATCCCGCCGCCGTAGGCCAGCTTGCCGGCATCTTCCCCCAGCAACGAAAACACTGCATTCAAGCCGCATTCCCGGGGGCGGCACATGCTCATCAGAGATTGAGAGGACAGCATGACGGAAACGCCGGCCAGGGCGACGCAGATCCCGATGATTGCGCCGCCAAGCCGGAACAGGATCTCGCCCGTACGCATGCCGGGCAGGATTACAGCTCGCCGTAGGAATGCAGCCCCGACAGGAACATGTTCACGCCCAGGAAGGCGAAGGTCGTCACCAGGAGGCCCACCACCGCCCACCATGCCGCCACGCGGCCGCGCAGGCCCGACATGAGGCGCATGTGCAGCCAGGCCGCGTAGTTGAGCCAGACGATCAGGGCCCAGGTTTCCTTCGGGTCCCAGGACCAGTAGCCGCCCCAGGCTTCGGCCGCCCACAGGGCGCCGAGGATGGTGGCGACCGTGAAGAAGGCGAAGCCGACCGAGATCGACTTGTACATCACGTCGTCCAACACATCGAGCGAAGGCAGGCGGTCGGCCAGGATGCCATGGGATTTCAGCAGGTAGGCGCAGCCGACCATCGCGGCCAGCGCGAAGGTGCCGTAGCCGATGAAGTTGGCCGGCACGTGGATCTTCATCCACCAGCTCTGCAGCGCCGGCACCAGTGGCTGGATCTGGGCGGCGTCGCGCGACACCGTGTACCACAGCAGGAAGGCGACTGCGGCCGAGATGATGAGCAGCACGAAGGGGCCGAGCTGGCGGGTGGCATAACGCCCCTCGTAATACAGGTAGAACATCGCGGTGATGATGGCGAACAGGATGAAGACTTCGTACAGGTTCGACACCGGGATATGGCCCACGTCCGGGCCCATCAGGTAGGACTCGTACCAGCGCACCATCATGCCGACCGACCCCAGCACCACGCCGGCCCAGCACAGCTTGCTGCCGACCGAGCCGCCGAATTCCGAGCGGCTGAACAGTCCCAGCCAGTAGAACACGGTCGAGAACACGAACAGCGCGCTCATCCACAGGATGGCGGACTGGCTCGACAGCATGTATTTCAGGAAGAATTTCTGGTCGGCCGCACCGATGGCGCCCCCGTACAGCGAAATCGCCCACAGCGACAGCGCACCCACCAGCGGCAGCAGCCAGCGCATCGGCTTCCAGTACCAGCCCAGCAGGGCGAAGGTGGGCGCGCTCAGGACGAGGATCACCTTCTCGTAGATGTCCATGTGGTGCGCGTAGCGGTTCAGCGCGAAGAGCGCGGCCGCCAACAGGGCGGCGCCGTACAGCCAATCGATCGCGTTCAGGCTGCGGAAGAAGCCCGGCTGCTGGACATAGGCCCCAGGTTTGCCGGTTTGGGCTTGCGACAGTTCCATCGTACTCTCCTGTTGCCGCGGCATCATGCCGGCTGCGGCAGTTTTGCTTTCAAATCGTCGAATTCACGCTCGAAGTCGAGCGTCTTGCGCTGGGTGCTCATGGCCATCAGCGCATGGGCGCCGCCGTCCTGGTCGCGTACCCATACCCACATGCGCCGTTCACGAATATAAAACATTGCGAACACGCCGGCTACCAGCAGCAGGCAGCCGAAGTAGACGATGTTCTTGCCCGGCGAACGGGTCAGTTGCAGCACCGAAGCTTTTACTTCGGTGAACTCTTCCAGCTGCAGGTAGACCGGGGCGCCGTAGAACACGCTGTCCGACAGCGCGTTGGTGGCCAGCTGCAGGTAGCGGCCGTTGGCCTCGGTCGGCTCGATCGGCGGCAGGCCGGCGCGCGCGTTGGCGGCCTGCCACAACTCCCACAGGGCGCCGTTGAGCATCTTCATGAAGATGTTGGCTGCCTTTTCCTGCTCGGCCGGCGGGATCTTCTCGAGGAATTGCGACACGCCGATGAAGCCGCCGCGGCCGCCGTCCTCGCCGGCAAAGATGGCCAGGGTACGTGCAGCGGACTCCTCCAGTTGGCCCGTGAGGCCGCCCTGGGCCCGCTGTTCCGGCGCCAGCGCACGCGCCGCGTAACGCTTCGCGGCATCGAGGCGCAGGACCGGGTCGGCCAGCGCCGCACGCAGGCGCATCCAGGTGCGCACGCTGTACTCGGCGTCCGCCGGGATGCGCAGGAAGCTGAAGTTCTCCGACGGGTTGCTGCGCACGCCAGCCAGGTAGACCTGGGCGCCGTCGAGCGTCAGCGGCTGCATGTAGTTCATGAACTCGCGTGCCTGGCCGGTCTTGTCGCGCAGCTTGTATTGCACGCTCGGGCCGACGTTCTTCAGGTCCTTGGCCGTATCGTTCCTGGCTGCCGAGCCGGACGCCTTGCCAAGGGTGGCGCTGAGCTGTTCGTTGAACGAGACGTTCTTGGCGACGGCACGGGCATCCTGGTTGGCTGCGATGTTCTCGACGTTGAAGGGACGGAAGCCCGACCACTCCACCGACCAGGTCTCGTTGCCCTGCTTCAGCTCGGTGGCCGAGCCGACCGTGCCTTCGATCTGGAAGGGCTTGTCGCCCGTGCCGCTCATCGGGAAGCCGGTGAGCTTGAGCTTGCTACCGCCGTCGTCGAAGCTCGATTGGTAGACGGCGATGCCCTTGTAGATCAGCGGGTGGTTGACCTTGATCGTGGCCGGGAAGGTCTTGCCGGTTTCATGGTCGCGTACCGTGACATCGCTGGCGAACAGCTTGGGCATGCCGGTCGAATAGAAATCGATATGGAATTTATCGAGCCTGATCGAGAACGGCAGTTCCTGCACCAGCACGCCTGAGGCTTGCGGCAGCAGCGCCGTATCGCTGGTCTGGCCTTCGGCGATCAAGGTATTGCCGCGGAAGGTCGGGTTCGAGATGCCGAGGCGATGCTGGGCCGGGATGTCGGCAATCACGCCACTGCCCCCGAAGGGCGTCTTGCCGAGGAACCACTGCTGGAACTTGACCGGCAGTTCCGAGTCGAGCATGCCGCCCAGCAGGATCACGATGATGGCCGTGTGCGCGAAGATGTAGCCGAACTTGTTGCCGGCGCCCTTCTTCGCAGCCACCAGCATGCCGTCCTCCTTGTCGACCATCTTGACCGCATAGCCGGCGTGGCGCAGGCGTTCGGCGGTCTGGGCAGCGAGAAGGGTACGGGCCACCGGCGCGGTCCATTCGACCTTGTGGTGGAAGTTGCGCAGGGATTCCTCGCGGACATGCTCGCGCCAGCTGCGCATGTCGCGCACCATCTTCGGCGTATTGCGCACCACGCACAGGGCGGTGGAAACGATCAGGGCGACCAGGATCAGCAGGAACCACCAGCTCGTGTACACGTTGTACAGGCCGAGCTTGGCGAACACCTCGAACCAGAAGGGCCCGAACTGGTTCACGTAGTTCGGCATCGGCTCGTTCTGCTTGAGGACGGTGCCGACGACCGAGGCGATCGAGACAATGGTCAGCAGGCTGATGGCGAAGCGCATCGACGACACCAGCTCGACCGCTTCGGCAAACCCGCGGCGGCGGGTGTTCAGTTCAATTCCGGTGGTACTCATGTTCTATTTTCTACAGCGCCCAGGAAACCGGGCAAACCTGCCGAGCATACAGCAAAAAGGGCAGCCAGCTCGACGCCGCCGCCCTTCTTTTTTGGCGTATTGAACGACGCGCAGGTGCGCGTTCGTTGGCTTGCGCTGCTTATTTCAGGCCCGCGATATAGTCGGAGACAGCCTTCATTTCTTCCGCCGACATGCGCTGTGCGAGCGTGGTCATCTGGATGCTGTTCTTGCGGGCGCCGTTCTTGAATGCGTCCAGCTGGGCGTAGGTGTAGTCCTGGTGCTGGCCCGACAGGCGCGGGTACTGGGCCGGGATGCCGCTGCCGGTGGCGCCGTGGCAGCTGGCGCAGGCGGCGACGCCCTTCTCGGCGATGCCGCCGCGGTAGATCTTGCGCCCCAGCTCGACGGTGTCCTTGTTCTTGGCGGCACCCGGCTTGACCTGCTGGGTAGCGAGGTAGGCGGCGATGTGGCGCTTCTCGTCCTCGGTCAGCATCTTCGAGTACGGCGTCATGATCGGGTTCTGGCGGTTCGGGGTGGTGAAATCGACCAGCTGCTTGTGGGTATAGGCTTCGATCTGGCCCGCCAGCTTCGGGTTGGCGACGATGGTCGAGTTGCCGGCGGCGCCGTGGCAGGACATGCAGGCCGGCAGGCCGCGCGCGGCATCGCCCGAATCGTAGAGGGTTCCGCCTTTGGCCGGGTCGGCTTTCGGGGCGGCGCGTGGTGCTTCGGCCGCTGTCACGCCAGCGGAGACAGCCAGGGTTGCAACCAACAAGGACTTCAAAAGCGGAAACGTCAAACGATTCATACAAGCACCCTGAAAAAGTCAACAACAGATTTTGGAATTAACAGTGCAGCGGCCTTACTGGCGCCCCCTCAAGAGCGTCTAACAAAACCTTCAGGACAAGGCGCGCCGCCGGAGACAGTACGCCTGTACGGCGAGACGGGCAACGCAGTCGTGGAGGTTTTGTTGGACGCGCTAAGCGGAACATCAATTAACCCCTTATTGTACAATAGCTTTGTTTCCCCATCGCCATTTCGTTGTCATTTACACCTTCCCCTTATGTCCAAACTTTGGCAGGCCCGGTTCTTCACGACCGTTAACCAGTTGCGCGATCTCCCGGGCACGCAGGTTCCCGAAATCGCCTTCGCCGGGCGCTCGAACGCAGGCAAATCCACGGCGATCAACATCCTTACCAACCAGAAGGGCCTGGCCTTCGCGTCCAAGACGCCCGGCCGCACCCAGCACATCAATTATTTCTCGATCGGCGGCGCCCACGTGGCCCAGCACCGCAAGGACCCGACCATCGTCGAAGAGATTCGTGCCCTGCTGGTCGACCTGCCGGGCTATGGTTACGCCGAAGTGTCGGGCACGGCCAAGCTGCACTGGCAGAAGCTGCTGGGCGACTACGTCCAGCGCCGCGAACAGCTGGCCGCGCTGGTCCTCATCATGGATTCGCGCCGTCCCTTCACCGACCTGGACGTGCAGATGCTGGAATGGTTCGCCCCCACCGGCAAGCCGATCCACTGCATCCTGACCAAGGCCGACAAGCTCAACCAGAACGAAAAGACCAACGCCCTGCGCCAGGCGCGGCAAATCCTCGACAGCTACGTGGACGAGGAAGGCGAAGGCTTTCCCTTCACGGTGCAGCTGTTCTCGGCGCTCAAGCGCATCGGCATCGAGGAAGCGGACGCCAAGATCCTCGAGCTGCTGGGACTGGACGACGACGAAGCCGACGATGCCGCCTCGGAAGCCGACGACGCACAGTAATCCATTCTAGGACTCATTGGGGCCACTTTATGACCATCATCGTTCCTGCCACCTACCCAGCTGCCCGCATGCGCCGCATGCGCCGCGACCCGTTCTCGCGCGACCTGATGCGCGAAAACGTCGTCACCAGCGCAGACCTGATCTACCCCGTCTTCATCCTCGACGGCGAGAACCAGCGCCAGCAGGTGGCCTCGATGCCGGGCGTGGAGCGGGTGTCGGTGGACCTGCTCTTGGCGGTGGCCGAGGAATGCGTGGCGCTGGGCATCCCGATGCTGGCGCTGTTCCCGGTGGTCGATGCCTCGCTCAAGACCTATGACGGCGTCGAAGCGACCAATCCGGAAGGCCTGGTGCCGCGCGCCGTGCGCGCGCTGAAGCGCCAGTTCCCGGAACTGGGCATCATGACCGACGTGGCCCTCGATCCCTATACCACCCACGGCCAGGACGGCCTGCCGGACGAGAACGGCTACATCGTCAACGAAAAGACCATCGAGATGCTGATTCGCCAGTCGCTGGCCCAGGCCGAGGCCGGCGTGGACGTGGTGGCGCCGTCGGACATGATGGACGGCAGGATCGGCGCCATCCGCAACGCCCTGGAAGCGAATGGCCACATCCATACCCGCATCATGGCCTACTCGGCCAAGTATGCATCGAGCTTCTATGGTCCCTTCCGCGACGCGGTCGGCTCGGCGGCCAACCTGGGCAAGGCGGACAAGAACACCTACCAGATGGACCCGGGCAACAGCGACGAGGCGCTGCGCGAAGTGGCGCTCGACCTGGCCGAAGGCGCCGACATGGTGATGGTCAAGCCGGGCATGCCCTACCTGGACGTGGTGCGCCGCGTGAAGGACGAATTCAAGGTGCCGACCTTCGCCTACCAGGTCAGCGGCGAGTACGCGATGCTGAAGGCGGCGGCGCAGAACGGCTGGCTGGACCATGACAAGGTCATGATGGAGTCGATGATGGCCTTCAAGCGGGCCGGCGCCGACGGCGTGCTGACCTACTTTGCGCTGGAAGTGGCGCGCAAGCTGAAGGCGCAGGGCTGAGCCCCGGCCCTCTCGTCAGAAAACCGCGCCGGGTGTGAACCGAGCGCGGTTTTTTTTGGCTTGCCGCCGGAGCGCTCTCAATATGCCTGGACGCTCACCGCAAGCAGCTCGACCGGCTCGCCATGGGCCGTATCGTGATGATGATGGTCATGGCCATGCTCGTGGCAATCCGGCCCGCACATCGGCACGATGCGCAGATGGATGCTGCCGTCCGCCGGCAGCGAGTGCGCCGTGCTGTGCTGGCGCAGCTTGTCACTCAGGGGCAAGGTATAGGTCAGTGCGCCGTGTGCGCCGCGATGGCCGAACATCATGATGGTCGCCAGGTAATAGGGGCTGGATGCGTCCACGTGCAACAGGTCTTCCGGCCCGTTGAGGATCACCATGTAGGCGTCGTGGGACATCTCGGGGAAGTTCAGGGTGACGTTGGCGACCAGAACCTGGCCACTCGTCTTGACCGCATCGACCAGGGTGCCGGGCAGGTTCACTTTCGCGTTGGCCGGTTGCGTGCGGTTCACCCGCCGCCGGAGCACGGTGCCCTCGATCACCTGCCCGCGCTTCGGCTTCCCGCGCGGGACGGGAACAGCGGACGGCACCGCGTCGTCGCCGGAACCTTGCTCGTAGCCGTAGTCGAACGCACTCATCGAGGCGTAGTCGTCGGTCCGGGTTTTGGTCACGGGCTTGCCTTCCTTGTCGACGAAGAACAGGAAGGTTTGGCGCGCCCAGCGGTAGTAATCGGTCGCGCGTTCCGCTGCTGACTTCTGTGCGTCAGGCAGGTCGGTGCGCAGCTCGACGCCGGCCGGCAGGTAGGGCAGTCCCAGTTTCATCTGGCGACGGGTCCAGACCTCCCACAGCCGGTCGACATTGCCGTGGTGGAGGAAGAAGATCGGATCGACCGGGGACAGCATGTCGGCCATGAAGCCGCGCGTCTCGACGAAATTGCAGTCGCGCGAACCGACGCAGCGGTGGACCGAATTGTGGGGCCGGGCTTCCAGGATGCCGAAACCGGCCGAGGTGCTGTGGTTCGAAGTCTTCGCACTGGCGAAGGTGATGAAATCCGGCGCCGCCAACGCGGCCTGGATGGTAGCCGGGGAGCAGGCGTCGGCGGTGGCCAGCGAGAATCCGGGCTGCTCGCGCCGGATGCCGCGTGCGCCCGGCTGGTTGAAGAACATGCCGCCGCGCGGATCGGTCACCATGTCGTACATCAGGTCCTGCTCGAAGCGGATGCGGCGTGTCAGCAGTTGGCTGAGCTGCGAACGGGGGTTGAAGCCACCGCCTGGCAGCGACCAGTAGCCGGCGCCTTCGATCACACCAGTCAGGACGCGCTGGAAATCCTGGGCGGTTGCCGTATAGGCCGGGTGGTTGGGGTCGAGCACGTCGTCGAACATGCCGTCCGGGACTTTCTGCTCCGCGGTCCAGTCCCAGTACGGCAGGGCGAATTGCGGGTCGCCGCTCAGCTCGCGGCAGATCTGCTCGAACCAGCCGAGGTAGGCACGGTGCCAGGGCAGGAACCACCAGTTGCCATGCGGGCAGTCCAGTGTATGGATGATGGCCTGGCGGTACCAGTTGCGCGGATCCTCGGGCGGCAGGGCCAGCATGGCGCGCACCGCCTTGGCATAGCTTTTCAGCATGCGCGCACCATGCGGTCCCGACGCATTGTAGCGGCGGAAGCGCGGGGCTGGCGTATTGGCGCGGGCCAGGCCGCCGAGGGGCAGCATGGTGGTGCAGAGGGCGAGGCTGGCCGCTTTCAGTGTGGCGCGGCGCGACTGGTCGCACACCTCGTATGGCTTGTCGATCATGACGTGCTCTCCGGTAAAGTGTGAACGGTGCCCGCAGGCAGTTGCCGGGGCACGGTTGCGCCTATCTCGATTGGTAGGCGTAGACGTAGCCTAAACGCTCGGGTTCGCTTGCAATTTGGACAAGCACAACAATGCTGAGCGCCCGGCTATTGCGCCAGGTTGAACGCGTTTCTTGAGTGCAGCTATGCGGAGAGAAGCCAGCCTGTCTGCAAGGCAGGCCAGGTTTGCCAAGAGAAATGCTGATTGTGGATGCGGCGGACGCCGCACCTTGGAGGCTTGCTGGAGGGCGCTAGCGCCACTGCGGCGGCGGCTTGTACTCCGGGAACATTTCCTTGAACAGGAAAGTCATCAGCTGGTCCGTATCCTGCGGCCGCGCGCTCAGCTTGACGATGCGCCCCAGCCGGTGCGAATCCCATTCGAAGTCGCCGGTCTTTTCGCGGCGGATCAGCTCGATCATCTTCTTGACCACCGCGATCTCGATGTCCGGCTCGTTGCCCTGCTCCACCGTCACCTGCGTCAGCCAGCGGCGCTGGAAGTTCGGGTTCCAGCCACGGAACTTCAGGTCCATGCTGTGGAAGGTCTTGTTCGACACCGAGAACACGCCGCCGGACTCGTTGCGGTCTTCGCGGCCGCGGCCGTTGATGGCGGCGATGTTGGCCAGCGCATTGCGCATGCCCTTGGCGGATTCGCTTTCCTCGGCGGCCGGCTGCTCGCTGCCCGTGGCCGCGCCGCGCTGGCGGCGCCGGGCTTCGATGAAGGCCTGCATGTCGACCGGCTTTTCCTGGTCAAACTTCTGCGGCGGCTTGGTTTCCTTGACCGGCGCTTCCGGCGGAGTAGTGATCGTGTCCGGCAGGCGGGCGATCTCGATGCGCTCCTGTTGCGGCACCGGAATCGAAGGCATCGGCAGCGGCTTGGGCGCCTGCTCGCGCACGGCTTCCGTCGGCTTTTGTTTCATCGGTGCGACGTAGACCACTTCGCCCTCGTCGCCCGAGGCCGGCTTGGCCTGCTTGGCGTCCTTGTCGGGATTGAACAGCCAGATCAGGACCAGCAGCAGGTGCAGCAGGATCGTGCCGACCAGCGCCGGACGGTTCGGTCCCTGGCGGCCGTACGTGAGCACGGGGCGGCCCTGCATCGGCAGCGGCTGGCCGCAATGTGTGCAGATGTCGCTGTGCTCGTCGTAGATGTGGGAATGGTCACGCAAGGTCGAACGGTTCCTGATCGGCGTCTATCAATACTGCGAGAGCCCGCAGTCTAACCGTTTTGCAGCGGCGGCGCACTTTGAGGGCGCTTAAATAGCAACACAGCTTACCCGGGCGTCCCCTGAACGATGTTACGAGATGTTTCAGGCCTGCGAAAACCGGCAGGCGGGACCAGCCCCGCCTGCTTTTCGCCTTCAAGTACCCTCAGTGCGCCGTCTCCAGCTTGCCCAGCTGGCGGTCCGTCATCGGACCGGTGCCGCTGTACTTGTCGAGATACAGGTAGATCACCGGGGTGATGTACAGCGTGATCACTTGCGAGAAGATCAGGCCGCCGACAACGGCCAGGCCCAGCGGCTGGCGCAGCTCGGCGCCGGCGCCGATGCCCAGCGCGATCGGCAGCGCGCCCATCATCGCCGCCAGCGTGGTCATCAGGATCGGGCGGAAGCGCAGGATGCAGGCCTCGCGGATCGCTTCCTGCGGGCTCATGCCCTGGGTGCGCTGGGCGTCAAGGGCGAAGTCGATCATCATGATCGCGTTCTTCTTCACGATACCGATCAGCATCAGGATACCGATCATCGCGATCAGGGTCAGGTCCATGTCGAAGATCCACAGCGTCAGCAACGCCCCCACTGCCGCCGACGGCAGGCCGGCCAGGATGGTGATCGGGTGGATATAGCTCTCGTACAGCACGCCCAGCAGCACGTAGATCACGCCGATGGCGGCGATGATCAGGATGAGCTGGCTCGACTGGGTGTCCTTGAACACCTGGGCATCGCCGCCGTAGTTGGTGATGATCGAGGCCGGCAGTTTCATGTCGCGGCCCATCTGTTCGATGGCCGCGGTGGCGTCGCCCAGCGGCACGCCCGGCGCCAGGTTGAAGGACAGCGTGATCGCCTGCAGCTGGCCCTGGTGGTTGACCGCCAGCGGGCCCACCGTGCGCTTGACGGTCGCGAAGCTCGACAGCTTGACCAGGTCGCCGTTCTTGGAACGCACCGAGACGCGCGACAGCGCCTCGTCGTAGTAGCGGTCGGTGGCTGCCGCTTCCAGGATCACATAGTAGCTGGCCGCGGTCGAGTAGATGGTCGAGACCTGGCGCTCACCAAACGAGGCGTACAGCACGGTGCGGATGTCGGCCATCTCCACGCCCAGCAGCGCCGCCTTGTCGCGGTCGATGTCGAGGGTGGCCTGCAGCGCCTTGTTCTGCGAGTCGCTGGTGACGTCGCGGAAACGCTGGTCGGCGCGCATGCGCTCGAGGAACTGCTCGGCCCAGCCGCCGATCTCGCCGCCCGACACGCTCTGCAGCGTGTACTGGTAGCGGCTCTTGCTCTGGCGGCCGCCCAGCTGCAGGTTCTGCACCGGGGACATGAACACCTGCACGCCGGCAATGCCGCGGGTAGCCTTGCGCAGCTCGTCGACCACCTGCGGCATCGCCGGCCGCTCGCTCCTAGGCTTGAGCACCAGGAACATGCGGCCGCTATTGCCGCCGCCGGTGAACGAGGTCACGTCCTTCACGTGCGGGTTGGCGCGCACGATGTCCACCACCTGGGCCTGCAGCTTCTGCAGCGCCAGCGAGGATGTGTCCTCGGCCGCCTCGACCGTCACGCGCAGCTGGCCGATGTCTTCTTCCGGAAAAAAGCCCTTTGGCATAGTCACATACAGTACCGCGGTGAGCACGAAAGTACCGAGCGCCAGCATCAACACCAGGAAGCGGTGGCGCAATGCCATGTCCAGGGTACGGGTATAGCCGTCGCGCACATTGGTGAACATCGCTTCGAAGCGGCGGCCGATCCAGGACATTTCTTTCGGATCGACGTGGCCGCCGTGCTTGATCATGCGTGAGCTCAGCATCGGTACCAGGGTCAGCGACACCAGGGCCGAGACCAGCACCGCCAGGCCGACGATCACCGCGAATTCGCGGAACAGCAGACCGATCACACCGGGCATGAAAAAGATCGGAATGAACACCGCCACCAGCGAGATCGAAATCGAGATGATGGTGAAGGCCACCTCGCGCGAGCCGACGAGTGCCGCCTGCAGCGGATTCTTGCCCATTTCCATATGACGCACGATGTTTTCCAGCACCACGATGGCGTCGTCGACCACGAGGCCGACCGCGAGCGTGATGCCGAGCAGCGAAATATTGTCCAGGCTATAGCCGAAGGCATACAGCAGCGAAAGCGCGCCCAGCAGCGAGATCGGCACGGTGACGGCCGGGATGAAGGTAGCGGTCACGCGATGCAGGAACAGGAAGATGACCAGGATGACCAGCAACACGGTGCCGGCCAGGGTCAGGTTGACGTCGTGGATTGCTTCGCGGATCGATTCCGAGCGGTCATTCACCAGGTGGATCGTGATCGACCGCGGCAGCTGCTCCTCGAAACGCGGCATCAGCGCGCGCACCGCGTCGACCACCTGCACGGTATTGGCATTGGGCTGGCGCTGGACCATCAGCACGATCGAGCGTTCGCCGTTCAGGCTGCCCATGGCCTTGACCGATTGGTAGCTGTCCTCGACCTCGGCGATGTCGCGCAGGCGCACGGGCTGGCCGTCGCGGGTGGCGACGATCAGGCCGGCGAAGTCGGCGGCGCGCATCAGCTGGCCGCCGCCCTGGATGGTCAGGCTCTGGGTCGGGCCGTCCAGGATGCCCAGCGGGGTGATGGAGTTGGCCGAGCGCAGCGCCGTGGCCAGCTCGGACATCGAGATGTTACGTGCGTTCATCAGGTCGTGCTTGGCACGTACCCGCACGGCGAAGCGCTTGCCGCCGTTGACCGTCACCTGGGCAATGCCCGGCAGGGTCGAGATCGCCGGCGACACCAGGTTTTCCGCGTAGTCGTTCAGCTCCGACAAGTCCATCGACGGCGAGGTCATGTGCATGAACAGGATCGGGGCGTCGGCCGGATTGATCTTGCGGTAGGACGGCAGGTCGGTCATCTCCTGCGGCAGCTGGCGCTGGGCCTGCAGCAGCGCGGCCTGCACGTCCACGGCGGCCTGATTGACGTCGATCGATTCGTCGAACTCGAGCGTCAGGGAGGTATTCCCCTGGGTACTGGTCGAGCTGATCATCTTGATGCCGGCAATGGTCGCGAACTGCTTTTCCAGGGGCAGCGCGACCGACGAGGCCATGTTCTCCGGACTGGCGCCCGCCAGGTTGGCGTTGACGTTGATGACCGGCGTGTTATAGCTCGGCAGCGCCGCGACCGGGATGTGCATGTAGGCAAGGACGCCGACCAGGATCAGGCACAGCGACATCAACACCACCATCACCGGACGGCGGATACACAGCTCGGACAGATTCATGCCTTCTCACCTTTCTTTGCAGGCGCTTCGGCAGCGGGTGTACCGGCAGCGGCACCGGCCGGCCTGACCTTGCCGCCCGGCCGCAGGTTCTGCTTGCCTTCGGTGATGACCTTCTCGTTGCCGGCCAGGCCGGTCACGGCAGCATACTCGCCGAAGCCGTGCAGGCGCGCCACCTTGACCTGGCGCGCTTCGTTGCCCTCGCCCACCACGTACACGAAGGTGCCCTGGGTGCTGGTGATGATGGCATTCTGAGGAATCACGACGGCATCGCGGATTGTCTGCACGGTGATGCGGGTGCCGACATACTGGCCCGGCCACAGGCTGGACTCGGGATTGGCGAACTGGGCCTTTACGCGGATGGTGCCGGCGACCGGATCGACGGCATTGTCGACGAATTTCAGTTCGCCGGTCAGCGACCGGGCCTCATGGCCGGTGCTGGCCTGCACCGCCACCTTTCCCGCCCGCTGGGCCGCCAGCAATGCGCCGAGCGCGGATTCCGGCAGCGTAAACGAGACGTCGATCGGATCGAGCTGAGTGATGGTAGTCAGCGAGGTGGTCGGCTGCACCAGGGCGCCCGGGTGGATATCGATGGCGCCGACGCGGCCCGACATCGGCGCGCGGATGGTGGTGTAGCTGGCGCTGACCTGGCTGGCGCGCGCGGCTGCGGCATTGCTCTGGACCAGGGCCCTGGCCGCATCGACCTGGCTGCGCAGGGAATCGACCGCACTCTGGGACAGGAAGCCCTGGGCGGCGAGTTCCTGGCTGCGCTTGTACTGGCGCTCGAGGTCGGCCAGGGTGGCGCGGTTCTGCGCGACCTGGGCTTCGGCGCGGGCGACGTTGGCGCGGTCGGCGCGGTCGTCGAGCGAGAACATGACCTGGCCTTCCTTGACGAACTGGCCTTCGCGGATGTGGACCTGGCGGATGGTGGCGGTGGTCTGCGGGTGCAGGTCGACGGTGCGTACCGGGGTTACGGTGCCGTTGGCGGACAGTTCCACGCCCACGTCCTGGCGCTGCGGCGCCACCACGTTCACGGTGGTCGGCGGCATGCCACCCCTGGCCCCCGGGCCCTTGCCCTGGCCGCCCATGCCACCCTCGGCATGGGCGCCGTCACCCTTGTTCAGGTACCAGGCGCCGGCGACGGCCAGCGCCACGACACCTACGATGAATCCCGCGTTCTTCTTTTTCATGTTCGTCCCTTGCCGCCAGTCCGTGCGGCTCTTTCTCTTGTGTTATCCGGCGCCCAGCACAGGTTCCGCGTATGCCCCAAAAAGTAAGCGGCGCTGCATTCTCGCACGGCCGTGTTTCAGGATTGTGTATTCGCTATGTTGTAGTCACAACTTTGCGTTTTTCCCCTCATTTGTTCGGGTAATACTCGGGCAGCACCAGGGTCACTTCCAGGCCGCCTTCCGGATGGTTGGCCAGTGCAATGCTGCCGCCATGCTGTTCGGCGATATTGCGGGCGATGGTCAGGCCCAGGCCGGTACCGCCCGACTCGCGCGAGCGCGAGGTCTCGACACGGTAGAACGGGTCGAACACCCGGCCCAACTCGCCCACCGGGATGCCGGGGCCGCTGTCGCGGATGCGAATACGCGCTGCCCCGTTGATGCGGTCGACGCAGACCCGCGCGTCGCGGCCGTACTTCACCGCGTTGTCGATCAGGTTGCCGAGGCAGCGGCGCAGGTCCAGCGGCCGGCCCAGCAGGGCCATGCCGGCCTGCCCCTTCAGCGCCACCTGCTGGCCGGCGTCGACGGCGTCGGCGCACACGGCTTCGAGCAGCGAGTCGAGATCCAGCATCTGCATGTTCTCGGTGGTGTCCATGCTGCGCGCCAGCACCAGGCCTTCGCGCACCATCTCCTGCATGGCCGACAGGTCGCCGATCAGGCGTTCCTGCAGTTCCGCGTCCGACACCTTTTCCAGGCGCAGGCGCATGCGGGTCAGCGGCGTCTGCAGGTCATGCGTGATCGCCGCCAGCATCTGGGTACGCTGGAAGATGTACTGGCGGATCCGCGCCTGCATCGCGTTGAAGGCGGCGCTGGCCTGGCGGATCTCGCTGGCGCCGTTCAGATCGAGCGGCGCGCGGTTGATGTCCTGGCCCAGGTCCTGGGCGGCGCGCGCCAGCACCTTCAGCGGCCGGGTGGTCATGCGCGCCACCACGTAGGCAAGCGCGGCGATGCTGAGCAGGAACAGGCCGATGGTGACGCGGTAATCGGTTTCGGGGCCGGTGAAGGCAGAGCGCGGAGGCAGCACCGACAGGCGCAGTTCCTCGCCGTCGCGCAGGCGCACGTTCAGGCTTTCACAGGCCCCGCTGTATTGCGTGCGGATCAGGCCGTAGAGCACGGTCTGCTGGTGCGGCATGTCGCACGAGGCCGGGCGCGCTGCCGCCGAACTGATGCCGTAGCCGTCGCCGAGGCGCGTGGCCAGCGAGCGCGCGAACCAGCTCGGCATCTCCGCCAAGGGCTGGGGCGCGCCGACCTCCAGGCGCAGGCCGGGGCGGTTGGCGACGGACAGGTAGACCGAACGCGCCGAGGCCGGCACGATCTCGGTGGCCATGATGAGCTGTTCGGCGCGCTCGAGCAGGAACTGGTCGCGGTGCTGCTCGAGGACGCGCTGGCGTTCGAGGTCGGCGGCCAGCTGGGTGAGTGTTGCCGAGATCAGGATACCGAGCAGCAGCGTGATGAACACGCGCCCGGTCATCGATCCGAGGAAGGCTTTCACGCAGGCGGCTCCACGGTAACCTGGCCGGCCAGCACGTAGCCGCCGTTGCGCACGGTCTTGATGATCTGCGGCATGCGCGCATCCTCGCCGAGCTTCTGGCGCAGGCGGCTGATCTGGATGTCGATCGAGCGATCGAAGGGGTCGGCGTCGCGGCCCTGGGTCAGGTTGAGCAGCTGGTCACGGTTGAGCACGCGGTTCGGATGCTCCAGGAACACGCGCAGCAGGCGGAATTCGGCGCCCGACAGCATGATGACCACGCCCTGCGGGTTGACCAGATGGCGCGCGGTCAGGTCCAGGGTCCAGCCGGAGAAGCGCATCTGCTGCACGTTCTCGGACGGGGCATTGGACGGCATCGCGTGCGAGCGGCGCAGCACGCTGCGGATGCGCGCCAGCAGCTCGCGCGGCTCGAAGGGTTTCGGCAGGTAGTCGTCGGCACCCATCTCGAGGCCGAGGATGCGGTCAAGCGGCTCGTTGCGGGCGGTCAGCATGATGACCGGCAGGCTCGAGGTGGCGCGCAGCTTGCGGCACAGGGTCAGGCCGTCGTCCCCCGGCATGTTCAGGTCGAGCACGATCAGGTCCGGGCGCGCGTCGTCGAGCGCCTTCCACATGCCGGTACCGTCGGCGGCCGAAATGGTCCGGTAGCCGTTCGATTCCAGGTAGTCGGCGAGCAGGGTGCGGATGTCGCGGTCGTCGTCGACGATCAAAATCGTAGAGGGATTGTCCATAGCCTCAATTATCCGCATCTACAGCAAGCATGGACACCGTTTTTGTATCGGCTTGTATATGCCGATGGGCACGAAACATATTGATACAAAGTATCGGACAGGGGAAATTCAACGGTTACAGTTTCTGGCGATGATGGGAACCGTGCAGCGAGCAGCTAGGTGAGCTGGGTGCACATCCACCAGACTCTCACACAAGGAAACCACATGAACACCGTCCGCAAGAACGTCCTGATCGTTTTGACCGCTTTCGGCATCGCCGGCGCCTCGCTGGGCGTGCAGGCACAGGCCGGCGCCCCCGGCGAGGGCCGCCACGGCGACGCCATGAGCAAGGAGCAGCGTGAAGCCAAGCGCGCCGAATTCCATGACCTGACTCCCGAACAGCGCCAGGCCAGGATGGCCGAGTTCCGCGCCAAGCGTCTTGAACAGCGCGCCGCGCGCCAGGCCAAGCTGGCCGAAGCCCTGAAACTGACCCCGGCCCAGCAGCCGGTGTGGCAGGCTTTCGTGGCCAGCATGACCCCGCCGCAAAAGGGTGAACGCGCCAGCCAGCGCCTGAGCCAAGAGCAGCGCGCCGCCTTGAGCGCGCCGCAGCGCATGGAGCGGCGCATCGCCCTGCAGAAGGAGCGCACCGCGCGCATGGAAGCCCGCCTGTCGGCCCTGAACAGCCTGTACGCCGCTCTGACGCCGGAACAGCGCAAGGTGTTCGACGAGCAGCAGCGCCGCGGCGGTCGCCATCATGGCGGCCACGGCAAGATGATGCGCGGCTGATCGCTCGCATCGATGTGAAAAGACGCCCATGCCGGGCGTCTTTTTCGTTGAGAATCAACTCACGGCAACTTGGCCAGCGAATCCAGGAACTTCTTCGCATCCTGGTAGCCGATCACCCGGCTATCCGGAATTTCCTGCCCGTCCGGCCCGAACAGGATGATCCCCGGCGGCCCGAACAGCTTGAAGCGCTTCAGCATCGCCTTGTCCTGCGCATCGTTGGCCGTGACGTCCACCTGCAGCAGGATCGTGTCGGCCAGCTTCGCCTGCACCCTTGGATCGACAAAGGTCAGCTTCTCCATTTCCTTGCACGAGACGCACCAGTCGGCGTAGAAATCCAGCATGACGGCCTTGCCGCCGGTGCCGGCCAGCTCGCGGTCAAGGTCCTGCACCGTCTTGATGCGCTTGAACACCAGGCCCTGGTGCGCCTCGCCTGTCAGGTGCGCCAGCGGCGCCAGCGCATCGCGCCCGCCAGTCGCGGCGCCGACCAGTTGCACTGCACCCAGCAGGGCAAAGGCGGCGCCGGCGGCCATCGAGGCCCAGTGGCGATGTTTGCGCAGGAGATAAAAACCATAACCGAACAGCAGCGCGGCCCAGCCCAGCATCTGCACGCCAGGGGGCAGCATCGGCGACACCAGCCACAGGGCCATTGCCAGCATCAGCACGCCGAACAGGCGCTTGACCGATTCCATCCAGGTGCCGGCGCGCGGCAGCAGCGAACCGGCCGAGACGCCGACCAGCAGCAGCGGGATGCTCATGCCGACCGCCATCGCGAACAGCGCGGCGCCGCCGACCACGACGTCGCGGGTTTGGCTGATGTACACCAGGGCGCCGGCCAGGGGTGCAGCCACACAGGGCCCGACAATCAGCGCCGAGATGGCGCCCATCGCGAAGACGCCGGCCAGCTTGCCGCCCGACTGGCGGCCGGCAGTATTGGCCAGGCGAGTCTGCAGCGCCGCCGGCAGCTGCAGTTGGTAGAAGCCGAACATCGACATCGCCATTGCCACGATCAACAGGGCAAACGCGCCCAGCACCCAAGGGTTCTGCAGGGCGGCGGCCAGGCCCTCCCCCGCCAGGCCGGCGGCAACGCCGAGCGCGGTGTAAACGATGGCCATGCCAAGCGAATAGGTGGCCGACAGGATGAAGCCGCGCGAGCGGCTGACCTGCCGCCCCTCGCCGACGATGATCGAGGACAGGATCGGCACCATCGGCAGCACGCAGGGCGTGAAAGCCAGGCCCAGGCCGAGCAGGACGAAGGCGGGGATGATCGCCAGCAGGCGGCCGCCTTCCAGGATGCCGGCGATGCCGGCCAGTTCGGAAGGCTGGGCCGCGGCGCCGGCGGCCGCCGGTGCGTCGGGTGCCTGCACCGTGGTTGCGGGCGCCGTGTCCGTGCCAGGCGCCGGCGAGAGCGGCGCGGTCGACATCTGCGGTGCGTTGGCGCCCGCGGGCGCGGCCCCGCCGCTGCCGGCGGACAGCTGGGCGCTGTGCTCCTGGGGCGGGTAACACAGGCCGGCGTCCGCGCAGCCCTGGCTGCCCGCCGTCAGCGTGAACGGTCCGTTGCCCTCGACGGGGATACGGATGACGAGCTCGCCCTTGTAGGTTTCGACATCCTTCTGAAAGGTCTCGTCGAACTTCACCTTGCCGGGCGGGATCTCGGGCGTTCCGAGCCTGGCGCCATCCGCGCGGAAAGCGAAGCGCTCGCGGTACATGTAGTAGCCTTCGGCGATCTGGTAGCGCACTTCGAGGGTGGATGGATCGACCATGCGCGCGTCGAAACGGAAGGCGATGGCAGGATCGAGGAAGTCGTCGGCAGCCCGGGCGCTCACCGCGCCCAACAGGAGATAGAGTGCGAACAGGAGCATGCAGCCCTGCAGCAGCCAGCGGGAAAGACGGTAGAACATCGAAAGCATGGTGTCGGATGAGTGTTGGTGCCCGCCGGAATGGTACACCGGCCCGCCCATCCTTGCCTGTGGCCATGCTTAAATACGGGGCGTAGTCAGTGAGACGTGGTGCGAGGTGGACGCTATCCGCGATCCCGGTATGCGTGTGCCAGGTGCACGGCCAGCACGGATCGGGAAATTGGCAAACACGCGGGCGAAAAAAAACCAGGCTCGAAGCCTGGTTTTTCGGGGTGACCGTGATTACTCGGCGGTCGGAGCTTCTTCAGCCGAGGTGACTTCCGGACGGTCCAGCAGTTCGACGTACGCCATCGGCGCGTTGTCGCCCACGCGGAAACCCATTTTCAGGATGCGCAGGTAGCCGCCGTTACGGTTGGCGTAACGCGGGCCCAGTTCGGCGAACAGCTTCTGCACCATTTCGCGGTCGCGCAGGCGAGCGAATGCCAGGCGCTTGTTGGCCAGCGTGTCGGTCTTGCCCAGGGTCAGGATCGGTTCGATGACGCGACGCAGTTCCTTGGCTTTCGGCACGGTGGTCTTGATGGCTTCATGACGCAGCAGCGAGACGGTCATGTTGCGCAGCATTGCCAGGCGGTGGGACGAGGTACGGTTCAGTTTACGGAGGCCGTGACGGTGACGCATGGTACTTCCTTTCGAGTGTTTAATTTCCAGTTCTTCGATCGTTCATGCTTGCGCATGTCCGCGGACCGGTTCTAGGGTTTTAAAGCTGCCCTGACAACATTGTCGGGGCAGGTACAGCAATTACTTCTCGAGGCCTGCGGGCGGCCAGTTTTCCAGCTTCATGCCGAGGGTCAGGCCGCGGGATGCCAGCACTTCCTTGATCTCGTTCAGCGACTTGCGGCCCAGGTTCGGGGTCTTCAGCAGCTCGTTTTCCGAACGCTGGATCAGGTCGCCGATGTAGTAGATGTTCTCGGCCTTCAGGCAGTTTGCCGAACGGACGGTCAGTTCCAGGTCGTCCACCGGACGCAGCAGGATCGGATCGACCAGCGGAGCACGCGACGGCGCTTCGGCGGCGGCTTCGGTGCCTTCCAGAGCGGCGAACACGTTCAGCTGGTCGACCAGCACGCGTGCCGACTGGCGGATCGCTTCTTCCGGGGTGATGACACCGTTGGTCTCGATGTTGATGATCAGCTTGTCCAGGTCGGTACGCTGTTCGACACGGGCCGATTCCACGGCGTAGGACACGCGGCGGACTGGCGAGAACGATGCGTCCAGGATGATGCGGCCGATGGTCTTGTTGGTGTCTTCCGACAGGCGGCGCACGTTACCAGGAACGTAGCCACGGCCCTTCTCGACCTTGATCTGCATGTCCAGCTTGCCGCCGGCGGTCAGGTGGGCGATCACGTGATCCGGGTTGATCAGCTCCACGTCATGCGGCAGGTCGATGTCCGATGCCAGCACGGCGCCTTCGCCTTCCTTCTTCAGGGTCAGGGTGACGGAGTCACGGTTGTGGACTTTGAAGACCACGCCCTTCAGGTTCAGCAGCAGGTCGACGACGTCTTCCTGCACGCCGTCCAGCGACGAGTACTCGTGCACGACGCCGGCGATGGTCACTTCGGTCGGCGCGTAGCCGATCATCGACGACAGCAGCACGCGGCGCAGCGCGTTGCCCAGGGTGTGGCCATAACCACGCTCGAACGGCTCCATCACGACTTTTGCGTGACCAGGAGCGATTGCTTCGACATCGATGATACGTGGCTTCAACAGACTATTTTGCATGAAATGTCCTTTTCAATACCCTCGGCTCGTTACACCGATAAGGCTGATGGCATTAATAGAAAGCGCCTGCTCGGGGAGCAGGCGGTGATACGAATTCGGATGCGAAGGGGGACAGGGATCGGGGATCCGTTGCGTTGCCAAGCCGCGCTTGCTGCAGCCGCTCTGCCCCGCCATCGCCCCCGCCCGGGGCGGGGTTGGCGACAAGGGGACGGCAAGCCGTCCCCAGTCGTCATTAACGCGAGTACAGTTCGACGATCAGCGCTTCGTTGACGTCAGCAGCGATCTCGTTACGCTCCGGGAACGAACGGAAGGTGCCTTCGAACTTCTTGGCATCGACCGACACCCAGCTCGGGAAGCCGACTTGCTCGGCCAGCGACAGGGCTTCAGCGATACGCACTTGCTTCTTGGCCTTTTCGCGCACAGCGATCACGTCGCCGGTCTTGACCTGGTACGACGGGATGTTCACGACGTTGCCGTTCACGGTGAAGGCCTTGTGGCTCACCAGCTGGCGTGCTTCAGCGCGGGTCGAGCCGAAGCCCATGCGGTAAGCGACGTTGTCCAGGCGGGCTTCCAGCAGCTTCAGCAGGGTCTCACCGGTGTTGCCCTTCTTGCGCGATGCTTCTGCGAAGTAGCGGCGGAACTGGCGCTCGAGCACGCCGTAGATACGCTTGACCTTCTGCTTTTCACGCAGTTGGTTGCCGTAGTCCGAGGTGCGGGCACCCGACTTGACGCCGTGCTGGCCTGGCTTGACGTCCAGTTTGCACTTCGAGTCGAGCGAGCGGCGTGCGCTCTTCAGGAACAGATCGGTGCCTTCACGGCGCGACAGTTTTGCTTTTGGTCCGATATAACGTGCCACGTTGAATACCTTTATAAATTAAATCACGCCCCAGAGGCATCGCGCGCGATGCGGCAGGCGCTAGTCCGCTTCTCGGGAGAGCGGACGTGGCTTGAAAAAACGTCCACCGTGAAAACGGCAGACGACAAGAGCCGGGCAGTATAACCCATTTTCAGGGCACTGCGCCGGCCAATCTCGTAAAACACAACGGGGCACAAGGCCCCGTCGTTGGCTTTTCGCGACGCAGGGCGATCCGAGGACCGCCCTGCCCCACGTCAGCGTGCGTACTGATTAGATACGACGACGCTTCGGCGGACGGCAGCCGTTGTGCGGAACCGGGGTGACGTCCTGGATCTCGGTGATCTTGATGCCCAGGTTGTTCAGTGCACGCACAGCCGACTCACGGCCCGGGCCTGGGCCCTTGATGCGCACTTCCAGGTTCTTCACGCCCGATTCCTGAGCGACCTTGCCTGCAGCTTCGGCAGCAACCTGCGCTGCGAACGGTGTCGATTTGCGCGAACCCTTGAAGCCGGCGCCGCCGGAGGTTGCCCACGACAGGGCATTGCCCTGGCGATCGGTGATCGTGATGATGGTGTTGTTGAAGGACGCGTGGACGTGGGCGATGCCCTCGGCGACGTTCTTCTTGACTTTCTTGCGCACGCGGGCTGCTGCTGCGCTGCTCTGTTGCTTGGCCATGGTCGGTTCCTAGATTATTTCTTGAGCGATTGAGCTGCCTTGCGCGGGCCCTTGCGGGTACGTGCATTGGTGCGGGTACGCTGACCGCGCACTGGCAGGCCCTTGCGGTGACGCATGCCGCGGTAGCAGCCCAGGTCCATCAGACGCTTGATGTTCATGGACAGTTCGCGGCGCAGGTCGCCTTCCACGACAAACTTCGCAACTTCGTCACGCAGCTTCTCGAGTTCGTTATCGTCGAGGTCCTTGACCTTCTTGTTGGTAGCGATGCCGGTCGAATCGCAGATCTTCTGCGAACGTGGGCGGCCAATACCGTAGATAGCCGTCAGGCCGATCACGGTGTGCTGATGATTTGGGATGTTAACCCCTGCAATACGTGCCATTCGTTATTCCTCGAAATTAACCTTGACGCTGCTTGTGACGCGGCTCGACGCAGATCACACGGACCACGCCCTTGCGCTTGATGATCTTGCAGTTGCGGCAGATCCGCTTGACTGAAGCGTTAACTTTCATTTTGCACTCTCTTCGGTTCGTTTACTTTAATGATTTTTACTTGGTGCGGAACACGATACGGGCCCGGGACAGGTCGTACGGGGTCAACTCCACCGTCACCTTGTCACCCGGGAGAATGCGGATGTAATTCATGCGCATTTTACCCGAGATATGTCCCAGAACCACGTGCCCGTTTTCCAGCTTCACGCGAAATGTTGCGTTCGGGAGATTCTCCAGAATCTCCCCTTGCATTTGGATGACGTCGTCTTTTGCCATTCGGTCTATGCCTTCCCCGCTTAACGCGACGGAATCCCGCCCTTGAAGTTAGCCTTCCGCAACAATGAGTCGTACTGTTGCGACATGACGTAGTTCTGCACTTGTGCCATGAAGTCCATCGTCACCACAACAACGATGAGGAGCGACGTGCCACCGAAGTAGAAAGGAACTTTCCACTGCGAGGTCATGAACTCCGGCACCAGGCACACCAGGGTGATGTAGACCGCACCGGCCAGGGTCAGGCGCATCAGGATCTTGTCGATGTAGCGTGCAGTCTGCTCGCCCGGACGGATGCCCGGAACGAATGCGCCGCTCTTCTTCAAGTTGTCCGCCGTTTCCTTGCTGTTGAATACCAGCGCCGTGTAGAAGAAGCAGAAGAAAATGATCGCCACCGCATACAGCAACGCGTGGATCGGCTCACCGGTCGTCAGCGAAGCGGCCAGGTCTTTCAGGAACCCGATGAACGGGCCGCTGGCGTCCTTGCCTCGCGTGTACCAGTCGACGATCGTTGCCGGGAACAGGATGATCGAGGAGGCGAAGATCGGCGGGATCACGCCTGCCATGTTCAGCTTCAAGGGCAGGTGGCTGGTTTGGCCACCATAGATCTTGTTGCCGACCTGACGTTTGGCGTAATTGACCAGGATCTTGCGCTGCCCGCGTTCGACGAACACGACGGCATACGTCACGACCGCCACCAGGACTACGATGATGATCGCGGCGATGCTGCTGATCGAACCGTTCGAGACCAGGGTGAACAGGCCACCCAGGGCCGACGGCAGACCTGCTGCGATACCGGCAAAAATGATGATCGAGATACCGTTGCCAATGCCGCGCTCGGTAATCTGCTCGCCCAGCCACATGAGGAACATGGTGCCGGTCAGGAGCGTCGTCACCGTGACGAAGCGGAAGCCCATGCCCGGATCGAGCACGAGGCCGGGCTGCGCTTCGAGCGCTACCGCGATACCGAACGCCTGGAACAGAGCCAGCGCAACCGTGAAGTAACGGGTGTACTGGGTGATCTTGCGGCGGCCGGCTTCGCCCTCTTTCTTCAGCGCCTCGAGTTGCGGCGAGACGATCGATGCAAGCTGCATGATGATCGAAGCCGAAATGTAAGGCATGATGCCGAGGGCGAACACGGTAAAGCGGGACAGGGCGCCACCCGAGAACATGTTGAACATGCCCAGGATGCCGCCTTCGTTCTGCTTGAACAGCGCTGCCAGCTGCACCGGGTCAATCCCGGGGACCGGGATATGAGCACCGATGCGGTACACGACCAATGCGCCAAGCAAAAACCACAGCCGACCCCAGGGGAAGCCGGAAGCGGCGCTTTTACCAAGTTGTGAATTAGTCGCCAATTTTTGCTCCGATCAGGCAGGGCCGCGATTAAGCGACCGAACCGCCAGCTGCTTCGATCGCCGCTTTCGCGCCGGCAGTTGCCTTCAGGCCCTTGAGGGTCACCGCTTTGGTGATCTCGCCCGACAGGATGACGCGCACGTCGCGTGCCACCACCGGCAGGATGCCTGCTTGCTTGAGCACCAGGATGTCGATTTCGCCGACAGCCAGGTTGTTCAGGTCCGACAGGCGAACTTCCGCCTTGAAGGTTGCGTTCAGCGACTTGAAGCCACGCTTCGGCAGGCGACGCTGCAGAGGCATCTGACCGCCTTCGAAGCCGACTTTGTGGAAGCCGCCCGAACGCGATTTCTGACCCTTGTGACCGCGGCCGGCAGTCTTGCCCAGGCCCGAGCCGATACCGCGGCCAACGCGACGCTTCGCGTGCTTGGCGCCGTCAGCTGGTTGAATGGTATTGAGTTCCATTGATTTCTCCGTACGTAAGCCGCGGCTTACGAAACAACTTTAACGAGGTACGCGACTTTGTTGATCATGCCACGCACGGACGGGGTGTCCTGCAGCTCGGAAACCGAGTTGACACGACGCAGACCCAGACCGCGGACGGTAGCACGGTGATCCTGACGGGTACCGATCAGGCCCTTGACGAGCTTGACTTTGACAGTGTTTGCCATGTTTGTTCCCCTTAACCCAGGATGTCTTCAACCGACTTGCCGCGCTTGGCAGCGATGTCAGCCGGAGTGCTCATTTTCGACAGGCCGTCGAGGGTCGCGCGAACCAGGTTGTACGGGTTCGACGAACCGGTCGACTTGGCGACCACGTCGGTCACGCCCATCACCTCGAAGATAGCGCGCATTGCGCCACCAGCGATCACGCCGGTACCCGGCTTGGCCGGCGACATCATGACGCGCGAGGCGCCGTGACGACCGGTCACGGTGTGGTGCAGCGTACCGTTCTTGAGGGGCACCTTGATCAGGTTGCGGCGGGCTTCTTCCATCGCTTTTTGCACGCCGACAGGAACTTCCTTCGACTTGCCTTTACCCATGCCGATGCGGCCATCGCCGTCACCGACAACGGTCAGCGCTGCAAAACCCATGATACGACCACCCTTCACCACTTTGGTGACGCGGTTGATCGCGATCATCTTTTCGCGCATGCCATCATCCGGCTTGTCGCTTTGCATTTTTGCTTGCATTTTTGCCATGACGATTCTTCCTTAGAACTTCAGACCGGCTTCACGCGCGGCTTCTGCCAGCGCCTTCACACGGCCGTGGTAACGGAAACCCGAACGGTCGAATGCGACTTCGGTGATTCCTGCTTTCAGTGCTTTCTCAGCGACGCGCTTGCCGACCAGGGCAGCCGCGGCAGCGTTGCCGCCGGCGCCAGTCTTGCCAGCCAGTTCAGCACGCACTTCAGCTTCCAGCGTCGAGGCCGACACCAGCACCTTAGCGTCCGGGCTGATCAGGTTCGCATAGATGTGCAGGTTGGTGCGGTGAACCGACAGACGGTTCACGCCCAGCTGGGCGATCTTGATGCGGGTTTGACGTCCGCGACGCAGACGCGATTGTTTCTTGTCCATGTCAGCTCCGATTATTTCTTCTTGGTTTCTTTAAGCTTCACCACTTCGTCCGAATAACGGACACCCTTGCCCTTGTAAGGCTCAGGCGAGCGGTAAGCGCGCACTTCAGCGGCCGTCTGACCGACCTTCTGACGGTCGATACCCTTGATCACGATTTCGGTCGGGGTCGGGGTGGTCGCGGTGACGCCTTCCGGCATCGCGTGCAGCACCGGGTGCGAGAAGCCCAGCGACAGGTTCAGGGCGTTGCCCTGCACAGCTGCCTTGTAGCCCACGCCCACCAGGTTCAGCTTCTTCTCGAAGCCCTTGGTGACGCCGGTAACCATGTTGTTGACCAGGGCGCGCAGGGTGCCCGACATGGCGTTCGATTCACGCGAATCGTCCACCACGTCGAAAGTCAGCGTGCCGTTGTTGTTTTCCACTTTGACCAGGCCGTTCAGCGACTGGGTCAGGGTGCCGAGCGGGCCCTTGACGGTGATCGACGACGCGGTGATCGCGACATCGGTACCTGCCGGGACGGCGATTGGCATCTTAGCTACTCGAGACATGTCTACTCCTTAAGCCACGTAGCACAGCACTTCGCCACCGACGCCGGTAGCACGTGCTTTGCGGTCGGTCATCACGCCTTGCGGGGTCGAGACGATTGCCACGCCCAGGCCGTTCATGACCGACGGGATTTCGTTCTTGCCCTTGTAGACGCGCAGGCCAGGACGGGACACGCGCTCGATGCGCTCGATGACCGGACGGCCGGTGTAATACTTCAGACCGATTTTCAGTTCAGCCTTGCCACCTTCGGTGGTCACGGCGAAATCTTCGATGTAACCCTCGTCCTTCAGGACGTTGGCGATCGCAACCTTGACTTTCGACGACGGCATGTTGACGGTGGTCTTCGAAACAGTTTGTGCGTTGCGGATGCGGGTCAGCATATCGGCGATAGGATCGCTCATACTCATTGCTTATTCTCCTATTACCAGCTGGCTTTGGTCATACCCGGGATTTCGCCTTTCATGGCGAATTCGCGGAGCTTGGTGCGGGCCAGACCGAATTTACGGAAGGTGCCACGTGGACGACCGGTCATGGCGCAGCGGTTACGCTGGCGGGTCGGAGCCGAGTTGCGCGGCAGGGCCTGCAGCTTCAGGCGTGCTTCGTAACGTTCTTCTTCCGACTTCGACTGGTCGTCGATGATTGCTTTCAGAGCTGCACGCTTTGCGGCGAATTTCTCCACCAGGTCTGCACGCTTCTGTTCGCGGTTAATCAGTGCAAGTTTTGCCATGCTCTTAGTTCCTGAACGGGAATTTGAATGCGGCGAGCAGCGCTTTGGCTTCTTCGTCGGTCTTAGCGGTCGTGGTGATCGAGATGTTCATGCCACGCAGCGCATCGATCTTGTCGTAATCGATTTCCGGGAAGATGATCTGCTCTTTGACGCCGATGTTGTAGTTGCCACGGCCGTCGAACGACTTACCGTTCACGCCACGGAAGTCACGCACGCGCGGCAGGGCCACGGTGATGAAACGGTCCAGGAACTCGTACATGCGGTTGCCGCGCAGGGTAACCATTGCACCGATCGGGTAGCCTTCGCGGATCTTGAAACCTGCAATTGCCTTACGGGCTTTGGTGACGACCGGCTTCTGGCCGGCGATCTTGGTCAGGTCACCAGTTGCGTGCTCGATGATCTTCTTGTCGGCGACTGCTTCCGACAGACCCATGTTCAGGGTGATCTTGGTCAGGCGCGGGACTTCCATGATCGACTTGTAACCGAATTTCTCGGTCAGCTCGGCGACGACTTTGTCTTTGTAAATTTGTTGGAGACGGGCCATTTATCTTACCCCTTCACTACTTCGCCGTTCGACTTGAAGACGCGGACTTTTTTGCCGTCCACATCCTTGAAGCCAACGCGATCTGCCTTGCCGGTCGCAGCATTGAACAGCGCGACGTTCGACACGTGAATCGGCATAGTCTTGTCGACGATACCACCAGTAACACCGGTCATCGGGTTCGGCTTGGTCGCTTTCTTAGCGACGTTGACGCCTTCAACGATGACGTGTTCAGCGTCTACACGCTTCTGAACGACGCCACGCTTGCCCTTGTCCTTACCGGCCAAAACGATGACTTCGTCGTTTTTACGAATCTTATCCATGTCGACTCCTTACAGAACTTCAGGTGCCAGCGACACGATCTTCATGAACTTCTCGGTACGCAGTTCGCGCGTGACCGGTCCGAAGATACGGGTGCCGATCGGCTCCAGCTTGGCGTTCAGAAGGACAGCGGCATTGCCGTCGAACTTGACCAGGGAACCGTCCTGGCGGCGCACACCTTTAGCGGTACGCACAACCACGGCGTTGTAAATTTCGCCCTTCTTGACGCGACCACGCGGCGCAGCCACCTTGACGGTGACCTTGATGATGTCGCCAATGCTCGCATAACGGCGCTTCGAGCCGCCCAACACCTTGATGCACAGAACTTCCTTGGCACCGGTGTTGTCGGCTACTTCGAGCCGGCTTTCGGTTTGAATCATAGTATTTTCTTTCCCAACTTAAGCCGTAGAAAACCCCACGGAAACCGTGGGCCTGCGGTCAGTCTTGGTCCCGCCGCACCGCCCCTGCTGGAGCAATACGTTTGGGTGATGGACTTTCCATTCGTTACAGGCCGCAGTTACCGAGGAATACAAACTGCGGCAACACATGAACGAAGCCCGCTAGTATCACAGATACCAGCGGGCCACGCAAGACAAATTTTTAGGCTTTAGATGACCTGTGCTTGCTGCACAACACGGGTCACGGTCCAGGCCTTCGTCTTCGAGATCGGGCGACCTTCCGTGATCTCGACCGTGTCACCGGCCTTGACTTGGTTGGTCTCGTCGTGCGCATGATACTTGTTCGAGCGCACGATGATCTTGCCGTACAGCGGGTGCTTCACGTGACGCTCGATCAGGACGGTAACCGTCTTGTCCATCTTGTCGGACACGACCTTGCCGACCAGCGTACGCTTCAGCGCCGTTTTAGTGGTGTCGTTCATTTGGCTTCCTTCGAGTTCATCACAGTCTTCACACGCGCGATGTCGCGACGTACTTTCTTGAGCTGCGCGGTGTTGCCCAGCTGCTGGGTAGCGATTTGCATGCGCAGGCCGAACTGGGCCTTCAGCAGCTCATTCAGCTCCTTCTGCAGCGCTTCCTGGTCCTTGCCGCGGAGTTCCGATGCTTTCATATTCAACTCCTGTTATTGGCCGACTTGACGGACCACGAACGTGGTCGCCAGCGGCAGTTTGGCAGCGGCCAGGCGGAACGCTTCGCGCGCCAGTTCTTCAGCGACGCCGTCCATCTCGTACAGGACTTTGCCTGGCTGGATTTCAGCGACGTAGTACTCCGGGTTACCCTTACCGTTACCCATACGGACTTCAGCCGGCTTGTTCGAGATCGGCTTGTCCGGGAAGATACGGATCCAGATACGGCCGCCACGCTTGATGTGACGGGTCATCGCACGACGTGCAGCTTCGATCTGGCGTGCGGTGATACGGCCGCGGGCAACTGCCTTCAGGCCGAATTCGCCGAACGACACCGAGGTGCCGCGGGTGTGCGAGATGCCGGTGTTACGGCCCTTCTGCTCTTTACGATACTTTCTGCGGGATGGCTGCAGCATCTTTATTCTCCTGCTTTCTCAGCCGGCTTGGCAGCGGCGCGACGACCTGCTGGAGCGGCTCCTGGTTTGGCGCCCGGACGGCCACGGCCGGCTGGCTTGCCATCATCACGGCGCGGGCCGCGCGGCTTCTTCTCGTCGGCCGGCACGTCGATCACAGGTGCTTCGCCCGTTGCCGAACGATCGCCCTTGTAGACCCAGACCTTGACACCGATGATGCCGTAGGTGGTCGATGCTTCGCTGGTGCCGTAGTCGATATCGGCGCGCAGGGTGTGCAGAGGCACACGGCCTTCGCGGTACCATTCGGTACGTGCGATCTCGATGCCGTTCAGGCGGCCCGACGACATGATCTTGATGCCGACAGCGCCCAGGCGCATGGCGTTCTGCATCGCGCGCTTCATGGCGCGACGGAACATGATGCGCTTTTCGAGCTGCTGGGCGATCGAATCGGCGATCAGCTGCGAATCGATTTCCGGCTTGCGGATCTCTTCGATATTGACGTGCACAGGCACGCCCATGATCTTCGTCAGCGACGACTTCAGCACTTCGATGTCTTCGCCCTTCTTGCCGATCACGACGCCAGGACGCGACGAGTAGATCGTGAAGCGTGCGTTCTTGGCAGGACGCTCGATGACGATACGGCCGACCGAAGCGTTCTTCAGCTTCTTCTTCAGGAAAGCGCGAGCTTCCAGGTCTTCCTTCAGCATTTCGGCGAAGTTGCCGTTGCCAGCATACCAGCGCGACGCCCAGTTACGGGTGACCGCCAGGCGGAAGCCGGTTGGGTGGATTTTCTGACCCATCGTGTGACCCCTTAGTTACCGACAGTCACGTAGATGTGACAGGATTGTTTCGAAATGCGATCGCCGCGGCCCTTCGCACGTGCGGTGAAGCGCTTCAGGATCGGGCCCTTTTCAACGTAGATCTGCACGACCTTCAGTTCGTCGATGTCCGCGCCATCGTTGTGTTCCGCGTTGGCGATTGCCGACTCCAGAACCTTCTTGATGATGGTCGCGCCCTTCTTCGGGCTGAACTGCAGAATGTTGAGTGCTGCGTCAACTTTCTTGCCGCGGATCAGGTCCGCAACGAGGCGGCCCTTCTGTTCCGACAGGCGAACGCCTTTGAGGATTGCTTTAGTTTCCATTATCGTTTCGCCTTCTTGTCAGCAGCGTGGCCCTTGAACGTACGGGTCAGCGCGAATTCGCCGAGCTTGTGGCCGACCATGTTCTCCGAGACGTACACCGGCACGTGGACCTTGCCGTTGTGCACGGCAATGGTCAGACCGATGAAGTCAGGAGTGATCGTCGAGCGGCGCGACCAGGTTTTGACTGGCTTCTTGTCTTTGGTCGCTTGCGCGGCTTCGACTTTTTTCACCAGGTGGGCGTCAATGAACGGCCCTTTTTTCAATGAACGAGTCATGTGTTATCCCTTATTTCTTGCCGCGGCGCGAGACGATCATCGACGAAGTGCGCTTGTTCGAACGCGTCTTCTTGCCCTTGGTCTGCTGGCCCCATGGCGACACCGGATGGCGACCTGCTGCCGTGCGGCCTTCACCACCACCGTGCGGGTGGTCGATCGGGTTCATGACGACACCGCGGACGGTCGGGCGGACACCGCGCCAACGCATCGCACCGGCTTTACCGATCTTGCGCAGGCTGTGCTCGGCATTGCCGACTTCACCCACGGTTGCACGGCACTCGATGTGCACGCGACGGACTTCACCCGAGCGCAGGCGAACCTGGGCGTAGGTGCCTTCACGGGCCATCAGCACGACAGCGGCGCCGGCGGTGCGGGCCATCTGTGCGCCTTTGCCAGGCAGCATTTCGACGCAGTGCATCACGGTACCGACCGGGATGTTGCGGATCGGCAGGCAGTTACCGGCCTTGATCGGCGCTTCCGAACCGTTCATCAGGGTGTCGCCGACAGCGACGCCCTTCGGAGCGATGATGTACGCACGCTGGCCGTCCGCGTAGCACAGCAGAGCGATGTGCGCGGTACGGTTCGGGTCGTATTCGATACGCTCGACCTTGGCAGGGATGCCGTCCTTCTGGCGCTTGAAGTCGACCAGACGGTAGTGCTGCTTGTGGCCACCGCCGATGTGGCGGGTGGTGATGTGACCGTTGTTGTTACGGCCAGCAGTCTTCGATTTCTTCTCAACCAGGGCTGCGAACGGACGGCCTTTGTACAGGTCGCTGTTCACAACCTTCACCATGCCGCGGCGGCCTGGGGAGGTTGGCTTCATCTTAACGAGTGCCATTATTTAGCCTCCTCGACAAAATTGATTTCCTGGCCCGGCTTCAGGGCCACGAAAGCGCGCTTGGTGTGGTTGCGGCGACCGGTGAAACGGCCCGAACGCTTGACCTTGCCTTCGCGGTTGACGGTTTGCACCGATTCCACTTCGACCTTGAACAGCAGTTCGACGGCAGCCTTGATTTCCGGCTTGGTTGCATCCGGCAGAACCTTGAACACGATCTGTTCGTTCTTTTCAGCGACGAAGGTCGCCTTTTCGGAAATAACCGGAGCCAGCAGCACCTTCATCAGGCGCTCTTCGCTGAATTTGATAGCGGTGCTCATGCGTACATCTCCTCGATCTTGGCCAGAGCAGCTTTGGTGACCAGGACTTTCTTGTAGAACACCAGCGACATCGGGTCAGCTGCCTTCGGCTCGACGACGAGCACGTTCGGCAGGTTGCGCGATGCCAGTTCCAGGTTTTCATCGATGGTGTCGGTGATCACCAGGACCGATTCCAGGCCCATGCCCTGCAGCTTTTGCGACAGCAGCTTGGTCTTCGGAGCTTCGATCGACAGGTTTTCGACAACGTTCAGACGGCCTTCGCGGGCCAGCTGCGAGAAGATCGAGCAGATACCTGCGCGGAACATCTTCTTGTTGACCTTGTGCGAGAAGTTCTCGTCCGGGGTGTTCGGGAAGATGCGACCACCGCCACGCCACAGAGGCGACGACGACATACCAGCACGAGCGCGGCCGGTGCCCTTCTGGCGCCATGGCTTCTTCGTGGTGTGGCTGACTTCTTCACGGTCTTTCTGCTTGCGGTTGCCGCTGCGCGCGTTGGCGGCGTAGGCGACCACGACCTGGTGGATCAGGGCTTCGTTGTATTCGCGGCCGAACACGGTGTCGGCAGCTGCAACGCCGGCGCCAGCTTGACCTTGCTCATTCAGGAGCTGGAGTTCCATATTTAAGCTCCTTTCTTGGCTTTGGTTTTGACAGCCGGCTTGACGATCACTTGGCCGTTCTTGGCGCCAGGAACGGCACCCTTCACGAGCAGCAGCTGACGGTCAGCGTCGATGCGGGCGATTTCCAGGTTCTGGGTGGTGACGGTAACGTCGCCCATGTGACCGGTCATGCGCTTGCCTGGGAACACGCGGCCCGGATCCTGCGCCATACCGATGGAGCCAGGAACGTTGTGCGAACGCGAGTTACCGTGGGTCTGACGACCCGAGGCGAAGTTGTAACGCTTGATGGTACCGGCGTAGCCCTTACCGATCGAGGTGCCTTGCACGTCGATTTTCTGGCCCACTTCGAACATCGAAGCATTGATGGTGTCGCCGGCCTTGAGTTCAGCGGCTTTGGTGGAATCGATGCGGAATTCACGCAGCATCGTGCCAGCTTCGACGCCAGCTTTGGCGTAGTGACCGGCAGCGGCCTTGTTCACGCGGGAAGCGCGACGTTGACCGAAGACGACTTGCACAGCAGTGTAGCCGTCAGTTTCAGGGGTTTTGACTTGCGCAACACGGTTGTTGGACACGTCCAGCACGGTGACAGGGATCGAATCGCCGTCATCCGTGAAGATACGCATCATGCCAACCTTGCGACCGAGGAGGCCCAGGCTCATTTTTTCTCCATTCCCACCTACGATTGGGCGGGGCTAATTAGTACTACTAAAAAAGTACAGGCTAAAAAGACGTGCCCATACCGAAGCCGGCTAGTATAACGCGCAAACGGCAACGGCGCAACAGGATTGACGAGGTGACCTCGGCCTGTTGCGTTTTCCGCAGTAGCTGGAGAGAGCAAGGAATCTGACCTGGCTGGTCAGCACAGAAAAGGCACACCGCTGCGCCTTTTCTCTGCAGGCTACGACCATTGCTGGGAGCCTGCGATCTGGAAGTCTGGTGGGCGGTGCAGGATTCGAACCTGCGACCCCTTGGATGTCGACCAAGTATTCTAACCAGCTGAACTAACCGCCCGGGGAGCCGCATTATACGTAGCGGCACAACAGTTTTGCAATAGCTTTTTTTCGATCTTGTTTTGCTATGCCTCAACGGCCCGCTCCGTCCGCTGGCCGATAACGGGTTGTCGATGCCCGATTGAAATGCTATTGTACAAATGTATCTAGCGGAACAGGCGCCTGCAGCGAGACCGCACGACGTGCCCCTGCAGCCGGCCGGTCCTCCCGCTTCTCCCGTACTGCCCGTGGCAGTACTCCTTCGCCGGCAGGCGGCAGTCCATCCCACGCGCCGCCTGCCCTTTCCTGGCATGCCGCCTCCCGGCGGATTCTTCGTGCCCCGACCCGGTCCGCCGCCCCGCGCGCGCGGACGCATCGTAGAAAAGGATGATTCATGACCGTCATCGACTCGCAACGCTGGTCCCGCCCCCTCGATCCTTCCCGCCTCGTGCTCGCCACCGACCTCGACGGCACGCTGCTGGCCGGAACCCATGCGGCGCGGCGCCGTGTGCGCGACCTGTTTTCCGACGTGGCCGACGCGCCCGCCGGCGCCCGCCCGACCCTGGTGTTCGTCACCGGACGCGGCCTCGAAACCGTCATGCCCCTGCTGAGTGACCCGACTATCCCGCGTCCGGACTACATCATTGCCGATGTCGGCGCCACCGTGGTCGACAGCGAGTTGCGGCCGGTGGAGCAGATCCAGCGCGAACTCACCGCCCACTGGCCCGGCAGCCAGGCCGTGCTGCGTGCCCTGGCTGGCTTCCCGCAACTGGTGCGCCAGAGCGTACCGCAGGAACGGCGCTGCTCCTTCCTTGCGTCCGAGGACGCGATGACCCCGCTGCTGAAGTCGGTGGTCGAGTCGCTCGATTGCGAACTGCTGTTCTCGGCCGGCCGCTACCTCGACGTGCTGCCGCGGGGCGTCGGCAAGGGCGCCGCGCTGCGCCGCCTGGTGGTCGCGGCCGGCTTCGACCCGGCCAGCGTGGTGGTGGCCGGCGACACCCTCAACGACCTGTCGATGTTCGAGACCGGTTTCCGCGGCGTGGCGGTGGGCGGTTCGGAGCCTGCCCTGGTCGAGCGCGTACGCAAGAACGCGCGCGTCTACGTGGCCGCCGCGGAAGGCTGCGGCGGCATCCTGGAAGCCCTGGCGCACTACGGCATGCCGCTCGGTATGGATGCCGGCACCCAAGTCGCCCCGGCATGCGGCGATGCCGACCTGGTGATGGTCTACCACCGCCTGCCCTACGACGAACTGGTCGTGGACGGCATCACCTTGCAGCGCCGCCCGAAGAGCCCGAACGGCATCATGCCCACCCTGCTGAGCTTCTTTGCAGGCGGGCGCAGGGGTTCGTGGGTGGCCTGGTCGCAGCAGGACAGCCGCGCACCGGAGGGCTTCGAATCGCACGTTGCGGTGGACGCCGCCCGCTACCCGAACCTGAAGGCAGCGCGGATCGCCCTCACGCCGGAAGACATCGACCTGTTCTACAAGAAGTTTTCGAAGGAGGCCTTCTGGCCGATCATCTTCTCCTTCCCGGACAAGGCCGAGTTCAACCAGGCCCACTGGGACCGCTTCCTGGAAGTCAACCGCCTGTTCGCCGAGCAGACCGCGCGCGAAGCGGCCCATGGCGCCACCGCCTGGATCCACGACTACAACCTGTGGATGGTGCCGGCCTTCCTGCGTCCGCTGCGTCCCGACTTGACCATCGCCTTCTTCCACCACACGGCTTTCCCCTCGAGCGACGTGTTCAACATCCTGCCGTGGCGCCGCGACATCATCGGCAGCCTGCTGCAGTGCGACTACGTGGGATTCCACGTGCCGCGCTACGTCGAGAACTTCGTCGACGCGGTGCGCTCGTTTGCGCCGGTCGAGATCGCGGGCAGCGAGCCTTGCGCGCCGCGCTTCCTGACCTATGGCTGCGCGCTCGGGGTCGACCGCATGACGACCGCGATCGAGGTCGGCGAGCGCCGGGTGGCGCTGGGTGCGCACCCGGTCGGCACCGACGTCAAGCTGATTGCGCGCCTGGCCTCGGGCGATGCCGTGCAGCGCCAGCTGAAGGAGCTCGACAGCTACCTGGCCGGCGATGCCGGCAAGGGACGCACCGGCATCGTCTCGATCGAACGCCTCGACTACGTCAAGGGCTCGCTGGAGAAACTGGAAGCGTTCGAGCGCATGCTGGAACGGCATCCGGAGATGCAGGGCAAGGTGACCCTGCTGAACATCGTCACCCCGGCCGCCAGCGGCATGGACATCTACGACAGCCTGCGCGAGGAACTCGACCGCACGGTGGGCCGCATCAATGGCCGCTTCTCGACGCTCGACTGGGTGCCGGTGCGCTACTTCTACCGCTCGCTGCCCTTCGAGGACGTGCTGGCCCATTACGCGGCCGCCGGCGTCGCCTGGATCACGCCGCTGCGCGACGGCCTCAACCTGGTCGCCAAGGAATATATCGCCACCCGCCATGCGCTGGGACGGCCCGGGCTCTTGATCCTGTCCGAGTTCGCCGGCGCCGCCGTGGAGTTGCACGGCGCCGTGCTGGTCAACCCGTACGACGCCAACGCCATGACCGAGACCCTGTACCAGGCGCTGACCATGGGCGCGGACGAGATCGCCTACCGCTCGCAGCGCCTGGCGATGATCGTGGAAGAGCACGACGTGACGCGCTGGGGCGAGGGGTTTCTGGCTGCGCTTGAGCGCGAGGAAGCGCGGCAGGAAGTGCTCGTCGCTACCGTGGACCAGCGTCCCGCCGCCTGACAGGAGCACAGAATGGATACCGTTTTCCTGGGGAACCCGGTGGCCGACTGGCTGCTGGCGCTGGTGGCGGTCGCGGTGGTGGCGGCCGGCCTCGACGCGGCCAAGGCGATCCTGCTGCGGCGCCTGCGTTCCATCGTGGCCGTCAATCCGGGCGGCTCGCGCCCGTTGGGGGCCGCCGTGGCCGCGCTGTCTGCGACCCGCTTGGCGGTACTGGTGCTGGTTGGCCTGTATGCCGGCGCCAGCCTGCTGGCCCTGCCCGAGCGTACCCAGCTGTTTATCAGCCGCGTGGCGGTCGCCTCTGTACTGATCCAATGCGCCACCTGGGGCGACCATGCGCTGCGCGCCTGGCTGGCGGGTACCCGCGTCCAGCAGGCGCCTGACCCGGACCGCGTCACCTCGTCGATCGCGATCGCGTACCTGGCGCGCGTCGTCCTGTGGGCAGTAGTTGGCCTGATGACCCTCGATAACCTGGGTGTCAACATCACCGCCCTGGTGGCCAGCCTGGGTGTCGGCGGTATTGCGGTGGCACTGGCGGTGCAGAGCATCCTGGGCGACCTGTTCGCCAAGCTGTCGATCGTGGTAGACAAGCCCTTCGTGGTGGGCGACTTCATCATCGTCGACACCATGCTGGGCACGGTCGAACACATCGGCCTGAAGACCACCCGGGTGCGCAGCCTGGACGGCGAACAGATCGTGTTCTCGAATGCCGACCTGCTCAAGAGCCGCATCCGCAACCTGCGGCGCATGGAGGCCCGGCGCGTGGCGTTCCGGATTGCCGTCACCTACGGCACGCCCGAGCCAATGCTGCGCGCCCTGCCGGAACTGCTGAAGGCGATCGTGCTGGCCCAGCCGCAGGTGCGGTTCGACCGTGCCCACCTGGCCTCGCTGGCGGCGCCCGCGTATGCCTTCGAAGTCGTGTATTACGTCGAGAGCGCCGACTACACCGTCTACATGGACGTGCAGCAGGCAATCTACCTTGGTATCGTGGCGATGCTGGACGAGCAGGGTGTCCGCCTGGCGCTGCCGGCGCAGACCGTGCACATGGGTGCGGTGAATGATCTGCAGGTCGCCAGGGAGGCATCGGCCGATATCCGTGCCGCGGCGTAGGTGGAATTACCGTGGCTGCGGCGCGCCAGTCGACTGCCGCACCACCAGCCTGCCCTGCAGCCGCTGATGACGGCGCGGCCCGCCGTCGCCGCGAATCCTTCCGACCAGTAAGCCGGTCAGCTGGCGGCCCAGCGCATGGGTGGGCTGGGCGACGGAACTCAGGCGCGGCGTTGCGAACGCCCCCATGCCGAGGTCGTCGCCTCCGACGACCGACAATTGGCCAGGCACCGCCACGCCGGCTTCCGCCGCAGCGCAGAGGCCACCCAGCGCCATCAAATCGTTGCAGGCGAACACCGCCGTCGGTGCGGCGTCCAGCGCCAGCAGGCGTCGTACGGCGTCATGGCCGCCGGCGCAATCCGGCGTAACGTACACCAGGTAGGCATCGGGCAGAGGCAGACCTTCCTCTTCCAAGGCACGGCGCAGGCCGGCAATGCGCTCCAGGCTGTGCGGCTCGGCCTGCGGCCCGGCCACGCAGGCGATGCGGCGGTGCCCCAGCTCGATCAGGTGGCGCGTGGCGGCATAGCCCGTCGCTTCGTGGTCGAGGCCGATGAAATCGGTCTCCACGGCCGGCACCTCGTGGTCGGCCAGCACGATCGGCACGCGCTGCCCGGCCAGCAGCGTGGCCAGCTCGTTGCGCGCAGTGCCGGCCACCAGGATCAGGCCGTCGATGCGCTTTTCGACCAGGCCACGCAGCTGGGCGGCCTGGCGCCGCGCATCCCCGTAGCCGTTGCACAGCATGATGTTGTAGCCGACCTCGAAGGCCGCGTCCTCGATCCCGCGCAGCAGCTCGGCGAAGCAGGGATGGGTGTTGTCGGGAATGGAGACGCCGATGGTATGGCTCTTGTCGTTCTTGAGGCTGCGCGCCATCGCGTTCGGGATGTAGCGCATGTCGTCGATGGTCGCCAGCACCCGCCTGCGCACGTCCTCGCTCACTGCCCGGGTCCCGTTGATCACGTGCGAAACGGTCGACGTCGATACACCGACACGCTCCGCCACCTGCTTCATTGTTGCCATCTTGTCTCCTTCCAGCGGTAATTATGACTGGAATGTTACGAAGCGGCCACTAGCGTATGGACATTACGAGAGTGAGTAATGTGAAATTCGGAGCGTGTACAATCGAATAATTAACGCCGTCATTGGCGGCCGATCAACCTGACCACGTAAGGAGTTCATATGGCAATCAGTCTGCAGAAAGGCGGCAACGTCAACCTGAGCAAGGAAGCACCAGGCCTGACCAAGGTGATCATCGGCCTGGGCTGGGATCCGCGTTCCACCGACGGCGCGGCCTTCGACCTGGACGGCAGCGCATTCCTGTTGAAAGCCGACGCCAAGGTGCGCGGCGATACAGACTTCATCTTCTACAACAACCTGAAGTCCAGCGACGGCTCGGTAGTGCACGCCGGCGACAACACCACCGGGCAGGGCGAAGGCGACGACGAGAAGATCGCGGTCGACTTGTCGCGCGTCCCGGCCGAGGTCGAGAAAGTGTCGTTCTGCGTCACCATTCACGACGCCGATGCCCGCCGCCAGAACTTCGGCATGGTCGCCAAGGCCTATATCCGCTGCCTGAACGCCAACGGCGAAGCCGAGATCGCGCGCTACGACCTGTCCGAGGACAGCTCGACGGAAACTGCGATGATCTTCGGTGAGCTGTACCGCCACGGCGGCGAATGGAAGTTCCGTGCCGTCGGCCAGGGCTTCAAGGGCGGCCTGGGTCCGCTCGCGCGCTCATTCGGCGTCAACGTCTAGGCACACAATCCACGCGTCCGCTGTCGAGCGGGCGCGTACGTCCACCTGTCTTGAAGGGCTTCATGCGCGTCTGGTACAACAGGACGTTTTCGTCCATCTACGCCGCGATCCGGCTGATCCGCGAGGCCGATACCGCCGGCCGTTTTACCATCATCCACAGCAATGCGAACCGCCATACCCCGGCGGCGCGCCTGGCCCATGAGTTTTACGGCGAGCCCGTCGGCCTGGAGCCGGCGGCCTACGTCGACTGGTGCCTGGAATTCTGCCGCACGCACCGCATCGACATCTTCGTGCCGGGCCGCGAGGCCACCCTGCTTTCCGCGCACCATGCACGCTTCCTGGAAGCCGGCACGCGCGTCCTGAGCGCGGCCTCGCCCCAGAAGCTCCAGCTCATGCACGACAAGGCCGGCTTCTATGCGGAGACGGTGCTGCCCCAGGCGCCGGTGGCCGAGTTCCGCCGCTTCGGCAACCTGGAACAGTTCGATGCCGCCTGGGCCGAACTGCGTCCGCGCCACGCGAAGCTGTGCATCAAGCCCTCGCGCGGCATTTACGGCATCGGCTTCGCCATCGTCGACGAGGAACGCAGCAGCGCCGCCCTGCTCCTGGCCGGCGTCGAGTACCACATCGGCTACCAGGACCTGCGCCGTGGGCTGGTCGAGCTGGGCGAGTTCCGCACCATGCTGCTGATGGAATTCCTCGAGGGCGCCGAGTACAGCGTCGACTGCGTGGGCGACAACGGCCGCCTGGTGGCGGCAGTGGCGCGGCGCAAGCTGCAGGCCAGCAGCGGCCAGCTGATCGACATGCGGCCCGAAATCATCGAAGCGACCACCAGGCTGGCCGCCGACTATGGCCTGAACGGCATCTTCAACGTGCAGTTCCGCGAAGCGGCCGGCAAGCCGCGCCTGCTGGAAATCAACCCGCGCATGTCGGGCGGGATCGGCATGGCCTGCGCGGCCGGCCCCAACCTGCCCTGGATCGCGCTGAAGGGCTTTGCCGACGGCTTCGACACGGTCGAGGTGGCCGAGGTACGCAACGGCATGCGCGTGATCGAGGTTTCCGACGCGCTGGAGCTGGCATGAACGCGAAGTCGGAGCTGGATGTGCTGGCCCGGCGCAGCGTGGCGCTGCCGACCGGGACGCTGGAAGTCAAGCTGGCCGACGGCGCCGATGAGCTCGAGGCGCTGCTCGGCTTCGCCGCGCGTGCCAATGCCAAGCGCGGCTTCCTGTTCCTGAGCAAGGTGCTGGGCAAGCACTGGCCGGTGAAGCCCGCCGACATGATCGCGGTTCACGACCGCCTTGCCGCCACCGTGCCGGCGGCCGATGGCCCGGTTGTCTTCATCGCCATGGCCGAAACCGCGATCGGCCTGGGCCAGGGCGTGTTCGAAGCCTGGCTGCGCGCCCATCCGGAGCGTGACGCGCTGTTCATCCACACCACCCGCTACCGCGTGGGCAGCGGTAAGCTGATCGAATTCGAGGAAGCGCACAGCCATGCGCCGCGCCAGTTCCTGCACATGCCGGAAGATCCGGCCCTGCGCGCGCTGCTGCTGGCGGCCTCTACCCTGGTGCTGGTGGACGACGAGGCCAGCACGGGCAACACCTTCCTGAACCTGACCGATGCCTGCCGCCGCCTCAACCCCGGCATCGCGCGCGTGCATCTGGCGACGATCACGAATTTCATGGGAGCGGAGGCAACCAGCGGCCTGTCCGCCCGTTTCGGCCTTCCGGTGACGATGGGCGCGCTGCTCAGCGGCGAATACCGCTTCACGCCCGGCGACTACGTGGCGCCGAACACTCCGGCCCAACGCTTCGACCCGGATGCGGACCGCGGCGCCAGCACGCGCTTCGGGCGCCTGGGCCTGCGCGCCGCCTTGCCCGCGCCCGAGGCGCTGGCGGCCCGCCTGGCAGGCGAATTCGCCCCCGGTGTAAAAGTCGCGGTGCTGGGCACCGGCGAATTCATGCACGCCGCCATGCTGCTGGGAGCAGCGTTGGAACGGCGCGGCGTCGACGTCCGGGTGCAGTCGACCACGCGCTCGCCGATCCTGAACTGGGGTGCGGTGGGCCATGCATTGACCTTCCCCGACAACTATGGCGAGGGCATCGCCAATTTCATCTATAACATCGCGCCCGGCCAGTACGATCATGTGCTGGTCTGCCACGAGACCGCGCCCAACGCCCCCTTGCGCGAGCTCGCCGGGCTGCTCGGTGCGCGCCTGTTCCACTTCCTGTCCGAGGCTGACGTTGAAGAAGTTCCTGTTCGCTGACCTGGACGATACGCTGTTCCAGACCTTCGAGAAGTGCGCTGCCGCGGACGCCCTCGAGCCGGCCGCCTATTACAAGGACGGCAGCATCTGCTCCTACACCACGCGCGCCCAGCGCGCCTTCCTGAGTTTCGTGCAGGACGGGATGACGGTGATCCCGACCACCGCGCGCGACCATGACGGCCTGCGCCGCGTGCACCTGCCTTTCGACAGCTACGCCGTCATCAACTACGGCGGCGTCGTGTTGCAGCCCGGCGGCGGCGCCGACATGCCCTGGCTGGAAGGGATGCGCAGCGCCATGCACGCAGCCCTGCCCGGCCTGCAGGAACTGGCGCGGCACATCGACGACCATGCGCAGCGTACCGGCCTCAAGGGCCGGGCGCGCATGATCGAGGATTTCGCCACGCCCTTCTTCCTGGTCGTGAAAGACCCGGACAAGCGCCACGAGCGCCTGGCGCCGGTCGAGATTGATGTGGTGCGCCCCTGGATCGCGGACGGCCATCCCGACTACGTCGTGCACCGCAACGGCAACAACCTGGCGATCCTGCCAAAGGTGCTCGACAAGGCCAACGCCGTGGCCCATGTCACGGCGCTGCTGCGCGCCGAGCACGGCGACATCGTCACCTTCGGCATGGGCGACAGCCGCTCGGACGCGCGCTTCATGGCCGCCTGCGACTACGCCATCGTCCCGCGCGCCACCCAGCTGGCGCGCCTGACCGTGGAGGCGCTGTGAGCTTCCCGGGCAGCTACCGCCCCGGCGAGGTGGACTTCCTGCTCACGCGTCTGCAGGCGCAGGAATTCACCAGCGTGGCGGATAAAGAACGCCTGATCCAGTCGGGCCTGCGGCACTACAGCCAGATGCTGTCGCCGGAATCGGCACCCTCGCCGCGCTACATGGCCGTGTTCGAGGATGCCTGCCGCGCCAACAACACGCGCATGGCGGCGGACTGCCTGCGGCTGGCCACGCTCGTCGACGAACGGCGTACCGGCCCCATCACCATCGTCTCGCTGGCGCGCGCGGGCACGCCGGTGGGCGTGGTGGTGGCGCGGCTGCTGCGCGAGGTGTTCCAGCGCGAGACGATCCACTATTCGGTATCGATCGTGCGCGACCGCGGTATCGACCGGGCCGCCCTGCGCCACATCCTGGCCAAGGGCCATGCGCCGGAATCGATCGCTTTTGTGGACGGCTGGACCGGCAAGGGCGTGATCGCGCGCGAGCTGGCGCTGTCCGTATCGGCCTTCAATGCGGCGCACTCGACCGGCATCGACAACGGCCTGTACGTGCTGGCGGACCTGGCCGGCGCAGCTGCCGTCGCGGCCTCGGGCGACGACTACCTGATCCCCTCGAGCATCCTGAACGCCACGGTATCCGGGCTGGTAAGCCGCACGGTGCTGGACGAGCGGATCGGGCCGGACGACTTCCACGGCTGCATCTATTACAGTGAACTCGCGCCGCATGACCGGTCGCAGCGCTTTGTCGACACGCTGGTGGCGCTCGCGCTCGAGCAGGCAGGCAGCCAGCCGGCCGGCGCCGAGCCGCTGGACGCGAAGGCGGCCGCCGAGCGCTCGCGTGTGTATCTTGAGGGTGCGATGGCACGCTACGGCATTGCAGACGTGAACCTCATCAAGCCCGGCATCGGCGAAGCGACCCGGGTGCTGCTGCGCCGCGTGCCGCGCCTGCTGGTGCTGCGCCAGCCCGGCGGCCCGGACGTGGCCCACCTCGAAGTGCTGGCCGAAGAAAAACAGGTGCCGGTCGCGATCGACCCGCTTCTCCCCTATCACGCAGTTTCCCTGATCAGGAGTGCATCAGATGGTTAAGTCTTTGGGCGCGTCGCTGTACGTGCCTGCCAATCACAAGGACCTGGCTGGTATCGCCAACGGCGAGAAGCTGCCGGACGCGCGCTCCCTCATCTTCTGCCTCGAGGACGCCATCGCCGACCGCGAGCTGAGCTGGTCCCTGTTCAACCTCTCGGTGGTGCTGGCGAACATGCGCAGCGACGTCACGGCCGAGCGTTTCGTCCGGGTGCGCAATCCGGACGTGATGGCGCGCGTGCTGGCCATGCCGGGGGCCGAGAAGCTGACCGGTTTCGTGCTGCCGAAGATCACGCGCCACAACTTCGAGACCTATTTCCGCCTCGTGCGCGACACAAGCCATGTGCTGATGCCGACGCTGGAGACGGCGGAAGTGTTCAGCGACAGCGAGATGCAGCAACTGCGCGCCGTGTTCGAAGCGCCGGGCGTGCGCCACCGCATCCTGGCCCTGCGCATCGGCGGCAACGACCTGCTCGCCCTGCTGGGCCTGCGCCGGCCGCGCGGCATGACGATCTACCGCACACCGCTCGGCCCAGTCATCGCACGCCTGGTAACGACTTTCCGCCCCTGGGGCTTCGCGCTGACGGCGCCGGTGTTCGAATACCTCGACCTGCCCGAGCTGCTCGACCAGGAGGTGCTGGAAGACCTCGCCCACGGCATGGTCGGCAAGACCGCGATCCACCCGACCCAGATCGGCCCGATCGAGCGGCACTACCAGGTGCGCCCGCAAGACCTGGCGGTGGCGCGCGCCATCCTCGACGACGCCAGCCCCGCCGTGTTCCGCATGAACGACGCGATGTGCGAAGTCGCCACCCACCGCGCCTGGGCCGAACGCCTGGTCGAACAATCGCACCGCTTCGGCTCGCGCTCAATGGAAGGAGAACCCTCATGAACCTGTTTTCGCGTGGCCAGAAAGGCAAGCTGGCGGACCTCGGCACCGGCAGCGCTTTTACCGTCGAGGTCGATATCCAGGCCCCCGGCCTGTCGGTCGACGTGTCCTGCTTCGGGCTCGATGTAGCGGAGCGCCTGTCGGATGAGCGCTACATGGTGTTCTACAACCAGCTGGCCAGCCCCGAAGGCGCGGTGCGGCTCGAGCTGGCCGGGTCGCTGGCCCGTTTCGCCGTGAACCTCGATTCGCTGCCGGCGACGATCGCGAAGCTGGTTTTCGTCGCCGCCATCGACGGCACCCAGACCATGCGCTCGCTCGGCGCCTGCGCCCTGAATCTCGGTAGCGTAGTGCGCTTCCCCTGGTCGGGCGCCGACTTCGGCGACGAGAAAGCGGTCATCGTGGCCGAGCTGTACCGGCGCGACGGATCGTGGCGTTTCGGCGCGGTCGGCCAGGGTTTCAATGGCGGGCTGTCCGCGCTGCTGGCGCATTTCGGTGGTACCGAGGCGAAGCCTGCCGCCGCTCCTGCTCCCATCCCGGCTCCCCCGGCCGCGCCGGCGCAGCCCAGGGTCTCGCTGTCGAAGGTAACGCTGGAGAAGCGCGGCGACAAGGTCTCGCTCGACAAGCGCGCCGGCCGCGGCTTCGGCCGCATCCACGTGAACCTGAACTGGAACCAGTCGGCGGCCGCCGCCCCGCCACAGCCCGCTAAAACCGGCTTCTTCGACAAGCTGATCGGCGGCGGCATTGGCGCCGGCCGCAAGGGCCGCGGCGGCATCGACCTCGACCTCGGCTGCATGTACGAGCTGGCCGACGGCCGGCGCGGACTGGTGCAGGCGCTCGGCAACGCCTGGGGCGACTTCGAACGCGAGCCCTTCATCCGCCTGGATGCCGACGACCGCACCGGCGCGGCAACCGGCGGCGAGAATCTGTACATCAACGGCGAGCGCTTCGACGCGATCCGGCGCGCGCTGATCTTTTCCTTCATCTACGAAGGCGTGCCCAACTGGGCGGCGACCGACGGCGTGGTGACCATTTCCGCACCCGACCAGGCGCCGATCGAGGTGCGCCTGGACGGCGGCGGCAACCAGATGATGTGCGCGATCGCGCTGATCGAGAACCGCAACGGGGCCCTAGTGGTCACCAAACTGGCCGAATACTTCCAGCAGCAGGGCGGCACCAGCGCGCACGAGCTGATGGACCGCCACTTCGGTTTCGGGCTGCGCTGGAAGACCGGAACGAAGGGCTGAACGCGTCGACAGGCGGCCTGCCGCCGCGGGCCTGGCATCCGGCGCTCAGCGTGCGTTACGGTAGGCCGCTGCGGTGGTGGGCCGCGCCGAGTTGTGCTCCTTGAAGATCTTCCAGCCATCGGCCGTGCAGCGCCACAGGATCGAGGTGCGCGAGATCAGGTACATGGCATCGCCCTGCTTCGGCGTCACTTCGAACACGAATTCCATCACCGAGTGGCTGTAGCCGGGGCCCGCGGCAATCACGCCCGGCTGTTCGGTGATCTTGTGGTGCACGCTCTTGAACTTGGGAACCAGTCCATACCAGACCTTGCCGTAGTCGTCCGCCGTGTGGCGCACCTTGAGCTCCGGATCGAAATCGTCGAACAGGTTCAGGTCGCGGCTGTCGAAGTCATAGTATTTGCCGAGGTCTTTCCTGAAATTGAAGTCCGGATCGCCGGCATCGCGTTCCCAGCCGATCATCAGCCAGTCGCGGTGAAGCTGGGCGACGCCTTCCTTGCCGGTGCTCGCGCAATCGGTGCGGACGTCTGCGGCAAACGTCGAGGAGCAGGCAATACCAAGGGCCAGTGCGAGTGCGCTTTTCAACATTTTTCCACCTCTCTATCAATGGGTTCACTTTGGAAGCGGAACCGGCCGGCTTGCAGAGCCTTGCCTGATATTCCGCTGCCGTGATGAGAAGTATAGGAATTCTTACTCTGGGAGAGGTATCAGGATCATCGACAGTTCTTGCCTAATCCTCTACCGTCTTGCTCAGGCAGGCGAAGGCTGGCGCCAGCGCAGCGCCTCGATCAGCGCCGCGACTGCCGGCGCAAGCTGGCGCCGCCCAGGGAAGTAGAGATAGAAGCCGGGCTCCGCGGGACACCAGCTCTTGAGGAGCCGTACGAGGCGCCCGTCCACCAGCTCGGCGCGCGCATGCTCTTCGAACAGGTAGGCGATGCCCAGGCCGTCGATCGCCGCGAGCCGCATCAGGTCGGCATCGTTGGACACGATCGGGCCGTCGACGCGCACTTCCAGCCGCCGTCCTTCCTGGGCGAATTCCCACGCATACAGCGCGCCCGTGCTGGGCAGGCGGTAGTTGATGCAGCGGTGTCCCCCAGCTCGCGCGGCGTGCGCGGCGCCGGGTGGCGCGCCAGGTAAGCCGGCGAGGCCACCACGGCGACACGCACGTCCGGCCCGATGCGCACGGCCACCATGTCCTTGTCGACCTGTTCGCCGAAGCGGATGCCGGCATCGAAACGCTCCGCCACGATATCGACGAAGCGGTCGTTGATGTCGATCTCGACCTGGATATCCGGATACGCGGTCAGGAAACCCGCCAGCTTGGGCTGTACGACCGATAGCGCCAGGCGGCCCATGGTGATGCGCACAGTGCCGGAAGGCGTGTCCCGGCGCGTCCCGAGCAGGGCCGGTCCGGTATCGATGTCGGCGAAAGCGGAGCGTAGCGTGTCCAGCAGCTCTTCCCCCGCCGCGGTCGTGCCCACGCTGCGCGTGGTCCTGGCCAGCAGGCGCACGCCGAGCCGCGCCTCGAGCGCTTTCATCGCATGGCTGAGCGCGGACTGGGACATGCCCAGGCGCGCAGCCGCCTTCGTGAAACTGCGTTCCTCGGCCACGACTGCGAGGGCCGCCAGGTCATCCAGGTCGCCACGGTTCATTTATGCACCACTCGGCGGCCGGCGTCGCGGGCTTTGCCGGCGCCTCGGCCTATTCCGCATCCAAGTTCGCGGTCGAAGGCCTGAGCGAGGCGCTGGCGCAGGAAATTGCCCCCTTGGGCATCAGGTTGACAATCGTCGAACCGGGCTATTTCCGCACCGACTTCCTGTCCCCGCGCTCGCTGCGCATCGGCGCCGCGGCCCTGTCCGACTACGCCCCCGCACGCGACCGGATCCGTGCGTTCTTCGAAGCGCGCAACGGGCGCCAGGTGGGCGACCCGGAGCGGCTGGCGCGCGCGCTGGTCACGCTGGTGAACAATCCGCAACCGCCCCTGCGCTTCCTGGCCGGCACGGCGGCATCGGATGCCGCCCTCCAAAGCTGGACCGGATGCGCGCCGACATCGACGCCTGGCGCGAGCTGTCGACTGGCACCGACGGCGCCTATGCCGACAGCCGGCAATGGCAGCCGCCGGCCCAGGATCACAGGCGCAGCACCATCAGCGCTTCGTCGTAGAACCTGCCGCCAACCTGCATGGCATCGGGCTCGCGACCATAGGTCTCGAAGCCCATTGCACGGTACAAGCCCGCGGCGCGCGGATTCTCGACGTTGACGCTGAGGTGGATTTGCCTGACGCCGGCGCAGCGCGCATGGTCGAATAGGGCCTGCAGCAGGCGGCGTGCGATGCCGCCGCCGCGCCGTTCGGGGTGCACGAACACCCCCCACAGGATTCCCTTGTGCGCCACCTGCACCAGGGCTTCACGGCGCAGGCCGGCAATGCCGACGAGTATCCCGTCCTGGTAGGCGCCGAACACCACCCCGTGCGTCGTTTCCGTGATCCGCGCCCGCACCTGTTCGGGGCTGCGGCTGCTTTCTTCTTCATAGGTCGGATAGATCGCCTCGGGCATGTCGGCGATCGAGCGCAGGCGCAGGGCGTGGAAGGCTTCCCATTCATCGGGACGCAAGGGACGGAACTGGATGTCGGGCATAAAGTAAAACCTGGTACGGAAACGAACGAAGCCGGCAGGAGAACAGTCGTCCCCTACCGGCATGCCGGCTACGATATCACGGCAACAAAATCGCTGCACCGCTCAGGCGCCGTGCCGCGATGTCCTCGTGGGCCAGCACGGCGTCCTGCAGGCGGTAGCGTGTCGGCACCGTCTCGCCGAACACGCCGTCCTTCATCGCCGCAAACAGGGTCGCGCTGGCCAGTTCCAGTTCCTGGCGTTCGCCCACGTACTGGCCGGTGCTGGGCTGCACGTAGCGGATGCCCCGCACGGCGAGCGCCGCCTTGTCCACGAGCGGGTTGCCGGATGCGTTACCGACGTGGACCAGGTGGCCGCCGTCGCGCAGCGCCAGTACCGATTGAGCAAAGGTGGTCTTGCCGACCAGTTCATACACGACATCGACGCCGCGGCCGCCGTTCAGCGCACGGGCCTTGTCGGCCAGCTGCGGGTCGCTCGCATCGAGCACGTGCTCGATGCCCCAGGAGCGCACCAGCCCGGCCTTGTCGCTGCTGCCCACGGTGGCGATCACGGTGGCGCCCAGAGATTTGGCCCAGCGCGCCACCATTGAGCCGACGCCGCCGGCTGCCGCGTGCACCAGCACCGTTTCGCCCGGCTGCAGGCGGTGTGCGCCGAACAGCATCATCCAGGCCGTCAGGCCCTTGGTGAAGGTGGCGGCGGCGGTGTCGGAGGCGATCTCGCGCGGCAGCTTGACCAGGTGCTGTGCCTCGATCAGGCGTTCGCTCGAGTAGGCGCCGAAGGAGAAGAAGTAGGCGGCGCGGTCACCCGGCTGGACGTGGGTCACGCCTTCGCCCACGGCCACGACCTCGCCCGCCCCTTCCACGCCCATGGCCAGCGGCAGCGGTACGTTGAAGGCGCCGGAGCGGAACAGCGTGTCGACGAAATTCACGCCGATCGCCTGGTGGCGCAGGTGCACCTGGCCGCGGCCTGGACGCTTGACTTCGGGTGCTGCTTCGAGGCGCATGACGGAGGACTGGCCGGTTTCGGTGATGCGGATCTGCTGGTTCATGGTGGACCCCTTTGTTGGGTGGTGGTTGGATGAGTCCATCTTAGGCAATCACGCGTCGTGGATAAACCGGCAGATCGAGGCTGCACTATTCCCGATTCGGTGATAATCTGCTTCGCTCGCACGAACGACAAGGAGAAGCGTCCATGGATTACCTCACCGCGGTGCGCGCCTTCGTGCGTGTGGTCGAGAGCGGCAGCTTTGCCAGGGCAGCCGACTCGCTGCAACTGCCGCGCAACTCGGTGACCAAGCTGGTGCAGTCCCTGGAAGCCCACCTGCGCATCAAGCTGCTCAACCGCACCACGCGGCGAGTCTCGATGACGAGCGATGGCGCCGCCTACTATGAACGCATGGCGCGCCTGCTGGAAGAATGGGACGAGGTCGAGGACGAACTGGCGCGCGCGCGCAGCCATCCGCGCGGACGCCTGCGGGTGGACATGGGCACCACCATCGCGTCGCTGCTCCTGATTCCCACGCTGGCGCAGTTTCACGTGCGCTATCCCGACGTCCAGCTCGACATCGGCGCCAGCGACCGTCCGGTGGACCTGGTGGGCGAACGGGTGGACTGCGTGATCCGGGCCGGCACCGTGAGCGACCCGTCGCTGATTGCGCGCCAGCTCGGCAATCTGCCGCAGACAACCGTTGCCACGCCCGGCTATCTCGAAACGCATGGCGTGCCGGGCGACCCGAGCGATCTCGAGACCGGCCACCAGCTGATCCGCTACACCTACGCCGGCTCGACCCGGCAGCTGCCGATCGTGCTGGCCCGCGATGGGCAATCGGTCACGGTGCGAGGAAGCCACTTCGTCTCGGTCAACGACAGCGGCGCGATGCTGGCGGCGACCCTGGCGGGCCTCGGGATCATGCACGGCCCGGCCTTCATCACCGGACGCCACGTGGACAGCGGCGCGCTGGTGCAGGTGCTGGGCGACTGGCAGGCGCCCGCCGTGCCGATCTACATCGTGTACCCGGCCAACCGGCACCTGAGCGCCCGCGTGCGGGTCTTCGTCGACTGGATGCTGGAACTGTTCCGCAACAGCCCTTACACGCTGCCGCCCGGTCCCGCTTCCTGATACTGGCGCAGCTGCTGGACAAACCAGCGTCCCGCCGGGCCGGGCGGCTGCTCCTTGCGGTGGATGGCGTGCATCGCGAAGCCCGGCCCTGCGGTCGGACTGGTCTCGAGCTTGATGCGCACCAGCGCCTTGGCGTCGAGGTCGGCCTGCACCATATGCAGGGGCATGTGCCCCCAGCCGAGACCTGCGCGCAGGAAGGCATGCTTGGCGCCCAGGTCGGCCAGGCGCCAGACATTGGGGGACACCACGCCGAAGTTACGGCCCGCGGTCAGGGTCGAGCGGTCGGTCAGCACCAGTTGCACGTGCTTCTCCACCACCGAGCGCAGGATCATCCCGCGCTTGGCTGCCAGCGGGTGTCCCGGAGCCACCACGGTGACCGAGGGCACGTCGAGCAGGTATTCCGAATGGCAGTCGGGCGGCACCTCGGGGAGCGAGCCGATGACGGCGATCCGGCACTGGCCTGCCAGCAGCGGCTGGATCACGGCGCCCAGCGCTTCCACGTACAGGCGCAAGGGCGTGGTCGGAAACTGCTTCTGGAATGCCTGCACCGCCGCGGTCAGGTTAGCGATCGGGAACATCACGTCGACTGCCACCGCCAGCTCGGGCTCCAGTCCCTCGGCCAGGGTGCGTGCCCGGGCCTTGAACGCATCCATGCTCCCAACCGCGATCCTGGCGTGCTCCAGCAAAGCCTGGCCGGCATCGGTCAGGACCGGGTAGCGGCCGCTGCGATCGAACAAGGGAAAGCCAACCTGAAGCTCGAGGTTGGCCAAGGTGTGGCTGACCACCGATTGCGCACGCCGCAGCTTGCGCCCCGCGGCAGAGAAACTGCCTTCATCCACCGCCGCGACGAAGGTGCGCAGCTGGTCCATGGACATCCCGTCAAGCATCTATCTACTCCTTGGATGGTATTTATCGAATTATATAGGCTATCTGGATCGCTGCATCCTTCGTAAGATCCTTCCATACCGAACGGCCAACGAATGCCGCCACCGGCAACCCACGAAAGGATCCGACCATGAATACCGTCATCGAACGCAGCCAGGCCCCTACTTTCCAAAAAACGTCCCAACATCCCACCGAGCACCGCCCGCTCGTCTACCGCACCCAGGGCACGACCCGCGGCGGCGTCACCCGCCTGATCAGCCCGAGCGGCGCGGATGGGCTGATCAAACCCTTCGTGTTCCTCGACCTGTTCGACCTGCGCTCCAGCGGACACAAGATGGGCATGCACCCGCACTCCGGCATCGCCACCGTCACCGTCATCATGGACGGCGCGCTCGACTACCGCGAGACCACCGGCAGCGAAGGCACGCTGCCGACCGGCGGCATCGAATACATGAGCGCCGGCGGCGGCGTCTGGCACGAAGGGGGACCGGTCGAAAACGGTTCGGTGCGCGGCTTCCAGCTGTGGCTCGCCCTGCCGCCGGAAGATGAGAACGGGCCGTCGCACAGCCTGTACCTGGCGCCCGATCACGTCCAGCAGGCAGGACCGGCGCGGGTCGTCATCGGCAGCCACGAAGGCGCCGGCAGCGACATCCGGACCCGTGCGCCGATCAACTACCTGCACGTGAGCTTGAAGGATGGCGAACACTGGAGCTATACGCCGCCCGCCGGACACGACGTCGCCTGGGTAGCGGTGGCCGACGGCGCACTGGAAACGGCCGGGGCGCGCCTGGCGGCTGAACTCGGGGTGTTCCAGAAAGGCGAGAGCCGGCTCGACTTCGTGGCCCGCGGCGACACCCAGTTCGTGCTGGGCTCGTCCGCCACCCACCCGCATCCGCTGGTGACCGGCTACTACTCGGTGCATACCAGCGAGGCGGCGCTGCAAAAAGGCGAAGCGGGCATTGCCCGCCTGGGGGCCGAACTGCGCGCTGCCGGCGTGCTCTGATCCTGGCGACTGTTCAATTGAAAAAGCCGCGCGCTTCCTCACGGAGCGCGCGGTGCCGTCATTGCCCGTAAAGCAGGAATTACCAAGCCTGGTTGGTCGGCATGATGAAGAGTTCGGCGATGTCCACGTGGGCGGGTGCCTGCAGCGCATACACCACGGCATCGCCGATGTCCTCGGCCTTCAGGAAGGTCATCTGGTCTTTCAGGCCTTCCATCTGGTCGCGGTAGCCCTTGTCCGACACGTGCTCGAACAGTTCGGTTTCCACGGCGCCCGGTTGCAGGCAGGTCACGCGGATGTTGTACGGCGCGCCCACTTCCATGCGCAGGGTGTCGGAGAAGGCGGCCACGGCGTGCTTGGTGGCGCAATACACACCCAGGCCCTGCACCGTCTTGCGGCCGGCGATCGAGGAGGTGGTGATGATGTGGCCGGACTTCTTCGCCGTCAGGATCGGCAGGACCGCCGCGACGGTATTGAACACGCCCTTGATGTTGACGTCGACCATCTGGTTCCATTCGTCGGTTTTCAGGCTGGCGATGCTTGACGCCGGCATCAGGCCCGCGTTGGCGAACACGATGTCGAGCGTGCCGTAGCGGTCGACCAGCGCCGCCACGCCGCCGCACACAGCCTCCGGATTCGTCACGTCCATCTCGATGGCGAATGCCTCTCCGCCTGCGGCGCGGATCTCCTCGACCAGCGCGTCCAGACGGTCGATCCGGCGCGCGGCCACGCCGACCTTGGCACCTGCCTGTGCCAGTTTCTTGGCGGTAGCGGCGCCGATGCCGCTCGATGCGCCGGTGACAAGTGCGATTTTGCCTTTGAGTTCCATGATCAGGTCCTTTTCAAGAGTTTGAAGGCTTGGCTTCGATGTGTTGAAGCACGGGACCATGATCAAGCAGCGCAGCGCCCGGGTCTTTCGACGATTTGCCGCGCTTGTCGGAATGTTGCTACCGGGTGATGCCGAGCTCCCGCCGATACACGCTCGGCGACACCCCGACTCCCTGGCGGAATATCTGTGAAAAGTGGCTGGGGCTCTGGTAGCCGAGCGCCAGGCCGATGTCGATGATCGAGCGCTCGGTTTCGCACAGCAGGCGCCGCGCTTCTTCCAGGCGCAGGCGGGCCACGTAGCGCGACGGGGCCATGCCGGTGGCCTGCTTGAACACCCGGCTGAAATGAAAGACGCTCAGTCCGGCCATGTCGGCAAACGGCGCCAGCTCGAAGGGCTCGGCGAGGCGGCCGCGCATGGCGTCGAGGATGCGGTGCAGTTTATGGGCCGGCAGTCCTCCGCGCACGATCTTGCGGCCGTCCAGCGCCACTTCGTAGTGCTCGACCAGATGGTAAGTCAGTGCCTGCGCCATGCCCTGGATGAAGCCACTGGATGCTTGGGCGGGCGCGGAAAGCGCGGTGTAGAGCAGCTCCAGCACGCCGCACAGTAGCGGATCGCGCTCGCCCGAGACTTCGCGCAGCGCGAAGTCTCCCAGCGCACGCCCGGTCGCCGCGTGCACCACGCGTGTAAACAGCGGCAAGCCGACGTACACGTGCATGACCGTGAACGGCGCCGGCGAGGTGCTGCGCCAGCGCATCTCGACCGGTATCGGCGAGGTAGTCAGGTAAAAGTCGCCTTTGCGCACCGGCACCGCCAGCCACTCGCCGCCAGGCGGGCGCTCCTCCACCACGGCTTCGCCGGAAGCGATCCAGACCAGCAGGGGCTCGGGCACGGCCGGCACCAGGATCTCGTCCTGGACCGCATTGCGCGTGGCGATCTCGACGTAGATATCGTCGTCCGCCTGGGCGCGCCGTTCGCGCAGCATCTGTCCCGGAATGTACTCCTTCATGCCTTCGGCCGAGGTTACTTCCGTCCTCACCTCCGTCATCTCGCCTCCCTGAATCAAGAAACAGCAAACCTGCGACAGCCGGCGCAAGCGTCCGATGGACCGGCATGCGCCGGCGGCGCGAACATACGGCCAACGTTGACATCGAAAGGAACAGCCATGTTCAAGGAACTCCCTGCCAAGAAAGCCTACACCCTGCTCGAATCGGGCCCGATCGTCCTGGTCGCCACCTCCGGACCCAGGGGCCACAACGTGATGACCATGGGCTTTCACATGATGGTGCAGCACGAGCCGGCGCTGGTGGCCTGCGTGATCGGTCCCTGGGACCACAGCTACACCGCCCTGCGCGAGTCGGGCGAGTGCGTGATCTCGGTGCCGACCGTCGACCTGGCCGAACAGGTCACCCGCATCGGGAACTGCTCGGGACAGGACGTCGACAAGTTTGCCACGTTCGGTCTGCATGCGTTGCCGGCCAGCACGGTTGACGCACCCCTCATCAAGGAGTGCATCGCCAACCTCGAATGCCAGGTCGCCGATACCGCGATGGTGGAGCGCTACAACATGTTCATCCTCGAAGTGAACAAGATCTGGGTCGACCAGTCCAGGCGCGAGCGCCGCCTGATCCACCACGCCGGCGACGGCGCCTTCATCGTGGACGGCGACACCGTCGACATGCGCCGGCACATGACGAAATGGCGCTACCTGATGGATTGAGCCGGAATGCACACCCGTTTTCCCACCCCACCAATCAAGGAGACGTGCTGATCTCGCACCTGCATCCCGACCACTCGGCCGGGCTGACGCTCGACGGCAAGGCGGTGTTCGGCAAGGCCGTGGTCCACGTCCACCAGAGCGACACCCGGTTCTGGCTGGAGCCGCGCAACAAGGGGGCGGATCCCGACCATGCGCACGTGTTCGACCAGGCGGCGCGCGACCTGGCTCCCTACCAGGCCCTCGGACGGGTGCGCAGCTTCGCGGCCGACGCCGAGATCGTACCGGGCGTGCCATCGCCACGCCGGGCCATACGCCGGGACACAGCTTCTTCCGGGTGGAGAGCGAAGGCAAGGTGCGGGTGCTGTGGGGCGACCTGATCCACGCCAAGGACCTGCAGTTCCGCACGCCGAGCATCGCCATCCGCGATGACCTGGACAGCCGCGCCGCCGTGGCGCAGCGCAAGGCCGCGCTGCGCGATGCGGCCGCCAAAGGCTACTTGATGGGCGCGCCCCATATCCCCTTCCCCGGTCTCGGCCGCGTGCTGGAAAGCGGCGGCGGCTACGAATGGCTGCCGGTGAACTACAGCGAGGCCGGCACGCGCCGTCCCGCTACGGCGGACTAGAAGCGAGCTGCCCTGTCCGTTCGACCTGTTTGTACGCCAGGCGGGCGGGCACCTGCAACTCGATCGTCGTGCCCTTGGTGGCGATGATATCGAGCCGCCCACCAATACGGCATGCCCGTTCCCGCATGCCGGGGAGTCCCCAGTGCCCGTCCCTCGAACCGGCTTCCAGTACCTCTGGCGGCAGGCCATCGCCATCGTCACGCACCCGCAGAAGCAGTGTACGGCGGCCGAATTCCACAGTCAGCGTGATGGTCTGCGCATTCGCGTGCTGCACTGCGTTCCAGATCGCCTCGCGCATGATGACGCAGCATTCGTCCGCCACCGCCGTTTCCAGCGCACGAATGTTGCCTTGGACGGCAAGGGAAAAGCGCGTCGTGCTACCGGCGGTCAGTTCCAGCCCTAGACTGCCGAGTTCGTCGACCAGTACATCGCCGGCGGCCACGTTGACACGCAGGCGCGCCACCCGCATGCGCCCTTCTTCGATCACGGATTCAGCCTGCTTCAAGCCGTCGGAGAGGAAAGGCCGCACCGGGTGTTCATGGTCGACCTTGTTGATTGCCCTGCGTATCACGAGCGACAGGCTGCCCACGCCCTGGAGCAGGGTGTCGTGCAATTCACGGGCGATCCGCATGCGCTCCATTTGCTGCGACTCGAGGCGATCCGAAATGCGCCTGGTGATGACGTTCATTCGCATACGGTATGCAAGCCACAAGGCCAGGCCAAGCAGCAAGCCCAGGGTGCAACGAAACCACCAGGTCTGGTAGAACATCGGCATCACATCGAAGCGTAGTTGTGCTGGACTGGTGGCCCATACCCCGTCGTTGTTGCTGGCACTGACTTCGAAACGGTAGCTGTCCGGTGCCAGGTTCGTGTAACTCACCGAGCGGCTGGAACTTGCCGGCAACCATTCGCGGTCGACGCCGACCAGGCGGTAGCGATAGCGGTTGCGTTCCGGAATCGTCAGACTGAGCGCGGCAAACCCGATCTCGATACGCAGGGCGCCTGGCTTGACGACGATGGGTACTGCGCGGTCGACCTCGATGCCATCGATATCGACGCGGGTGATGACAACCGGTGGAGGCAGCGCATTACGAATCGCCCTTGTTGGATCGACCGTTGTGAGATGACTTCCGGTAGTGAACCATAGACGGCCATCGCTGGCTTCCAGGGCCGTGGGTAATGGCCGCGTTTGCATGGGCTTGCCTACTACGCCATCGAGATAATCCAGCACTTCGTACGTGACGCCGTAGCTCCTGTCAGCAGCCCATTTGGCCAGTTCGCCGGATGGGACGTGAATGAATCCGTCATTGCCATTCATCCACAAATCCCCATTCCTGCTTGCCACGATTCCAGATACGCCCTTGAATGCATGCGCGTTACGCCCCCTCAATTGGTGGAAGCGCCGTCCGTCGTGACCCAGTACGCCGTTAACGCCAGCCGCCCACACACGTTCCTGGTTCGCTGTGATTGCCAGGATCGGCCCCACGTTCACGCCGTCCGCGGCACCGAATTCTTGGATTTTCCCGCTGCTGACCCGGGCAAGGTTCGGCCCATATCCTGCCCAAAATGCTCCAGCGGCGTCATGTGCCATGACGTTGATTGCCCGGCTCTTCTTTCCGAACAGGGACGACTTGTTCTCCCATGCTCCCTCGAACAGCCTGAACAAGCCGTGGCCCACCAGGGATACCCACAATCCGCCGTCCGGGTCTTCGAACGCGGCCTGCGGCAATGTTCGGGTAGTGTCAACCGGCCAGCTGATACGTTTTAGCTCGGCTTTTTCCCGCATCCATAGTTCACGCCGCCCTCCCATCCACACCCTGCCCGATGGCGCGCGATACATGAGGGTCATGTGGCGCAAATTCTTGTCCACAAGTTCTGTGCCACGTCCAGCCAGATAAAGTCCGCTGCCCCAGTCGCTGACCCATACCGTTCCTTCCTCTGCAGCCGTCATCGTCAACACCACTGTTCCCTCGGGAGCAGGGATCGAGACCGGGGAGACACGGCTGTCGCGCAATCGATCGATGCCCCCACTGGTGGAAGCCCAAATGTTGCCTTCGCGATCCTGTAGAACGTTCGTGACCAGGCCGCCGCTCAGGCCGTTCTTTTCAGTGAACATCGCAATTGCGTCGTCGCCCGTACCAATGTCCTGGGTGAGCGCAGCCTTCGGTACGCGCATAAGCAGGTGATCGTTCGTTGCACACCAAAGGTTGCCATCACGATCAAAGATCGGAACTCCCGCCAAACGTGCCCGTTTGAGGTGCGGCGCCACATCCAGCTGGCGCCCGTCCGCAGGGTCAAAACGCGAGAGTCCTAGCCTGTTGGTGCTTGCCCAGATTATTCCATCCGGTGCCTCGGTAAAAAAGGTGATGCCGGCTTGATCGCTTACCCTGGTGAAGCTGGCGGATCCTTTCGCCCGCCAATACAGTCCATCGGATAGACCAACCCACACCCCTCCACGGCTGTCTGCGAACACGCCCGACAGACCGGCAGGCGGCAGCGCCGGGTCTGCAAGTTGCCATTTCTTGTTTCGAAAGACATTCAGGTAATTGCTGTTAGCCCAAATCGTGCCGTCTTTTTCTTCTGCAAAAAAGTCTAGCGACCCGCCATAAAGCCGTTGCTCGCCTTTCAGATTGGGTGGAAAGTGCGTGATCTTTCCAGAACGGAGGTAGCTGGCACCCCCGAAGCGATAACCAATCCAGAGCCCGCCGTCGGAACTTGCCAACAGGGCACTGATCCCGCTCGATAGCAGCTCGACGCGATGGGCGGATTCGACCGGCTCGAATCGTACGCCATCGAAGCGATACAGCCCCGTTTTAGTGCCCAACCAGAGGAAGCCATCCCTGGTCTGCGCCAGTGCGCTCACATCGCCTGGAGCGCCATCGGCAGCGCGCCATGCCTTGTGATGCAACTGCGACGACTTCAGACCCTCGGCGCCACAGGTCAAGCACACCAACAATAAACTCAACCAGGCCAGGTAACGCGATGCCAAGGAACGACGAGACATGATTCACCGATAGGAAGAATGAGGCCGAATGGACTAGCGATACTGTCGGGCCAAACAGTCGAGCAGACGAGCACGGCACTTTCGAGCGCTTAGTGTAGTTTATTTATGCCTGATGCAGAAAATGGGTATCTGGCAGACTTGAACTCAACTGGGACCATTGTGCCGGGTAGCGCGTTATGGTTCAAAGCCGCCGATCGTCATGCCGCCATCCACCACCAGCAGCTGGCCGTGCACGTAGCTCGATACCGGCGACGACAGCCATACCGCAGCCTCGGCGATCTCGCGCGGATGCGCCCCGCGCTTGGCCGGGATCGCCTGCTTGGCGAGCGAAGCGAAGGCCGGGTTCTGGGCGCTGTTGGCGACCACCATCGGGGTTTCGGTCCAGCCGGGTGCGATGGCATTCACGCGGATGCCGCGCGCGGCGTTTTCCATCGCCGCTACCCGGGTCAAGCCCTGCACCCCGTGTTTCGAGGCGGCATAGGCGCTCATGCCGCCGGGGCCGGTGACTGCCGCCACCGAGGCCGTGTTGACGATGGTGCCGCCCTGGCGCAGCAGCAGCGGAATCTGGTATTTCATCCCGAGGAAGACGCTGCGCAGGTTGACGCCGATGACGCGGTCGAAGTCGTCGGCGGGGTAGTCCTCGATGCGATGGGTGCCGCCGGTGATGCCGGCATTGTTGAAGGCCGCATCGAGCCGGCCGGCTTCGCGGTCGATGCGCACCAGCAGGGCGGCGATCTCGCCCTCCTGCGCCACGTTGACGGTGGCGGTATGCAGCTGCGCTCCTGCCTCCCGCGCCAGGCCGCGCGTTTCGTCCAGGCCCTGCGGGTTCAGGTCCGCCGCATACACCAGCGCGCCGCGGGCGGCGAACAGCAGCGCCGCCTCGCGTCCGATTCCCGAGCCAGCGCCGGTGACGAGTACTACCTTGTCCTTGAAATCGTTCTGCATGATTTGTTCCTTTGGTTGACAGGACCATCGTAGACATTCCCGTCCCGGCGATAAAGACGCAAAAGCGGCCGGCAGTATTCCCGTTTCGGGGATAATGCCGGCCGTCCTTGCGTCAGGGTCTCAGTAGGGGCTGGCGGTCGGGCGCACGATGATTTCGCTGACGTCGACCTCGGCCGGCTGCTCGATGGCGAAGGCGATGGCACGCGCCACCGCATCCGGCTTGATGGCGATCTTGCGGAAGGAGCGCATCTCTTCGCGGCCAGCGGGGTCGGAAATCGATTCGGCCAGTTCCGACTCGACCACGCCCGGCGACACCACGGTGACGCGGATGTCGCCGCCGACTTCCTGGCGCAAGCCCTCGGAGATGGCGGCCACGGCGAACTTGGTGGCGCAGTACACGGCGGCCGTCGGGCTGACGGTATAAGCGCCGATCGACGCCATGTTGATCACCTGGCCACTGCCCTGGCGCTGCATCACCGGCAGCGCGGCGGCGATCCCATGCAGCACGCCGCGCACGTTCACGTCGATCATCTGGTTCCACTCGTTCACCTTAAGCGCTTCCAGCTTCGACAGCGGCATCACGCCGGCATTGTTGATGATGACGTCGACGCGGCCGTGCAGGCGCAGGGCGAGGTCGACGAATTCCTGCATGCTGTCCAGGCTCGTCACGTCCAGGCGGGCCACCGCGGCCGAGCCGCCCTCGGCCACGATGCGGCTGGCCAGCGCGTCGAGACGATCGGTGCGGCGCGCGCCCAGGACCAGGCGCATGCCGCGCGCCGCCAGGTGCAGCGCGGTGGCTTCGCCGATGCCGCTGCTGGCGCCGGTGATGAGGACGACTTTTTGTTCGGTGCTTGCGTTCATGGTGCTTCTCCTGTGTGGGTTGTCGATGGGAGAAGTATGGTCCGGCTGCGCTGCGTGGAAAATATCGGATATTATTGGCGGATTGCCTGATCCTACAAATCATGAGCGATCCACGCCAACAACGTATCGTCGGCCTGCTCGAGGCGCTTGCGCCGTGCGAGGGCTATACCCTGTCTGTCCTCGATGGTGTCCGGTTCATGCGTGCCAATGCCCCGATCGCGCGGGTACCGGTGCTGTACGAACCTTCCATCGTGATCGTGTGCCAGGGCCGCAAACGCGGTTTCCTGGATGACGCCGTCTATGTCTACGACCCGCAGCATTACCTGGTGCTGTCGGTGCCCCTGCCCTTCGAATCGGATACTCTGGCCAGCCGCGAGGAGCCCATGCTGGCGGTGGCGATTTCGATCGACCTCAAACTCGCAGCCGAACTGGTGCTCGCGCTCGACGCACGGCACCGGCAGCAGCCGTCGGCTGCCGCGGGAATCTGTTCGACGCCCTTGAACGACGAGATGAGCGATGCGCTATTGCGCCTGTTGACGGCCTTGAGTTCACGCGACGAGGCGCTGATCCTCGGCCCGGGCATCGTGCGCGAGCTGCTGTACCGGGTGCTGACCGGCCCGCAGGGAGCGGCGGTGCATGCGGCCCTGAACCAGCAGAGCCATTTCGGCCGGATCGGCAAGGCGCTGCGGCGCATCCACGCCAGCTACGACCGTCCGGTGGACGTGGCCACGCTGGCCCGGGACGCCGGCATGAGCGTGGCGGCCTTCCACGCGCACTTCAAGGCAGTGACGCGCTCCACGCCGATCCAGTACCTGAAAACGACACGCCTGCACAAGGCGCGCCTCTTGATGGTGCAGGACGGAGTGAGCGCGGCCACCGCCTCGCACCTGGTGGGCTACGAGAGCAGCTCGCAGTTCAGCCGCGAGTTCAAGCGCTTCTTCGGGCGCACCCCCGCCACCGAGGCGGCGGTGATGAAGAACGCGCTGATCCAGCTGCCGGCGCAGCCCACGGCCTACGTCACCGTCTAGTCGCCGGCGGGGCGGATTCACGGTACAGCACCATCCCGGCGTGGTACAGCACGCCGTTGCGGAAATCCCCGTCCGCCGTGAAGCCGGTGTCGTCCAGGTATTCGATATGGTCTCCCTTGATCCAATAGCGCCCCTGGTAGGCACTGCGGCGCTTGCCGCGTGCCTCGTCATAGCGCCCGTTCGGCAGCAGCTCGTGCCGGATGTAGCCGTCGGCCGTGACCCACATGCCGACGTAGGGATGGGGTGTGCTGGCCTGACGGGTATCGCTGGCGGTGGCGATGGCGGTTGCCGTCGCGGTGGCGATGGCGGCTGCGATTGCGGTACGCATGATGGGCTCCTCCGTTGAACATTGAAGGCTTCATCGTAGCCAGGGCGTTGGCGGCGGCCAATGCCCTTTCCTGTCCATTGATTGCCTGATCCTCTCGCGCGGCAGGGCGCCACGCCGGCAACGTTCGCGAACACCTATCTAGTATTTCGATGCCAATCATCGATTTATATAGGCTTCCGCGATGGGTCGGGCAGGCCTAAGATTCTTTCCATGCCGCCGACTGACGGCCCACTCAAACAACCCCGATGAAAGGAACTACCATGAAAACCGCAACCGACAACACCAACAACCTCTTTGCCGCCGCCGGCCGCCTCCTGCTGGCAACCATCTTCATCTTCAGCGCACTCGGCAAGCTTGCCGCACCCGCCGCCACGATCGGCTACATCGAGTCCGTCGGTCTGCCCTTCGCCACCCTCGGCTTCGCCATCGCCGTGGCGGTCGAACTCGGCGGCGGCCTGATGCTGGTGTTCGGTGTGAAGACGCGCTGGGTAGCTGCGGCGCTGGCGGCCTTCTCGATCGTCACCGGCCTGGCCTTCCACAATGCGCTGGGCGACCAGAACCAGCTGATCCACCTGCTGAAGAACTTCGCGATGGCCGGCGGCCTGCTCCAAGTGGCGGCTTTCGGAGCCGGCGCCTTCAGTATCGATGCGCGCATCAGCCGCCCGGCGATCCGCCAGGCAGCCTGAGCTCCATCTGCCAGCAAGGCCGTGCATGCCGCGAGGCTGCACGGCCTTGCCGCGTTAACCGCCGTGCGACGGCGCGCTTCGCCGACAGGGCTGGGCGGTCTATCGAACGATGACGCTCTTCACTGCTTTATTGGAACAGCAAAATCACGACAGTCAGAGCAAGCACCCATGCGACAACCCGATTTCCGAGAGCCAGAATGCGCTCCATGACGGGTCGGATTTCATTGCCATTCAGAGCACCGATCCCGCTTGAAGACCTACATTCATTTGCTACAAGGAGGTTGTGATGAGTACTGCAAACATCAATGAAGTTGAAGGTAAGTCCGTCATCGTGACTGGCGCGGCCAGCGGCATTGGTCGGGCTATTGTGGAGCTGTTTCATGCGCGAGGGGCATCCGTTATCGCAGAGGACATCGATCCAGCGGTCAACGAGTTGGCACGCAAAGGGGTTATTCCTGTCGTCGCCGACGTCACGCAAGATGGAACCGCCGAGCATGCGGTGACTCTGGCGATCGAGCACTTTGGCAAGCTCGATGTCCTCGTTAATAACGCCGGACGAATCGTGTACAAGAATCTGGTTGATATGAGCCGGGATGACTGGAACTGGCAAATGGAGACAAATGTCACCGGGGCATTCCTGCATTCGCGCGAAGCGATGAAGGCGATGATGAAGCAACGATCTGGCGCGATCGTCAACATTGCTTCTTACGCTTCCTATTTTGCCTTTCCCGGCATTGCAGCCTATACGGCGTCCAAGGGTGCGCTGGCTCAGCTGACGCGAACGCAAGCACTCGAGGCAATCGAACATGGTATCCGCGTCAACGCAATTGGCGTGGGAGACGTCGTCACCAACCTGCTGAATCATTTCCGTGCGGATGGGCGGGAATTTCTTGCCGAGCATGGAAAGTCAGCCCCAATCGGTCGCGCTGCCGCGCCGGAAGAGATCGCCGAAATTGCCGCGTTCCTCGCGTCGGATCGAGCAAGCTTCATTGTCGGCTCGATCGTGATGGCCGATGGCGGCATGAGCGTCCAAATCAGCTAAGAGCTCCGCTAATTCTTGGCGCTAACCAAACAGACTGACTAGCGGACACTAACACGGCCGTGCATGTCCCCGACAGCACGGCCTTTCTGCGTTTACAGCCGCCTTGCTGCTGCATCCTGGTCTTGCACCGCCATTCGAATCACATCATACAGCTTCCGGCACCGTGGCAATGGTCCCCGGCTCGCGCAGCAGGGAGGGCAGCACGGCGAAGCGGGTACTGGCGAACATCACCTTGCGACGTTTTCCCTGTGCGGCAAGCCAGGCGTCGGCCGGGCCTTCGAAGGCGTTGCGGTAGGTGGCGATCAGGTGGGTGCGCGCCAGGTAGGCTTCCAGCGAAAGCTTGTGGGCGCTGAGCACGCCCGCCGGCGCGAACACGCTTTTGAACGGCATCCGACGCAGGACGTGGTGTCGGCACCAGGACGGTAGCTCGCCGGCGCCCGGGTACACGCCAGGGCATGCGTTCTACGAAGTCGAGAGCGGGGCAAAAGCTGGTCCTGTGGGGAGACCTCATCCACGGCAAGGATGCGCAGTTCCATGCGCCCGGCATTGCAATCGGTTTCGATGTGGACGAAGCGGCGGCGGTCGAGCAGCGCAAGGCGGCCATGGCCGACGCGGCATCGAAGGGCTATCTGGTGGGAGCGGCGCACATCAGCTTCCCCGGCATCGGCAGGGTTGCCGTGCGCGGGGGATCGTATGACTGGCTGCCGGTGAACTACAGCGAGGGAGCGCTGCGCAGGGCGGGCGCGAAGCGTTGAATGCACCTTGCCGGCCATGGCCGGCAAGGCTGCACGCAGAATCAGCCGAACAGCTTGTTGGCGGTGCGGGCCACCAGTTCGCCCTGGTGGCGGGCGCCTGCCAGGTCGATCTCGCTCGGCTGGCGCTGGCCCTGGCCGCCGGCGATGGTGCTGGCGCCGTACGGGCTGCCGCCGACGATTTCGTCGATCGCCATCTGGCCGCCATGGCTGTACGGCAGGCCGACGATGACCATCCCGAAGTGCATCAGGTTGGTGATCACCGAGAACAGGGTCTGTTCCTGGCCGCCGTGCTGGGTGGCGGTCGAGGTGAAGGCGGCGCCGACCTTGCCGTTCAGGGCGCCGCGCGCCCACAGGCCGCCGGTCTGGTCGAGGAAGGCCGCCATCTGCGAGGGCATGCGGCCGTAGCGGGTCGGGGCGCCGATGATGATCGCATCGTACTGCTCCAGTTCCGCCACGGCGGCGACGGGCGCATCCTGGTTGGTCTTGAAATGGGCCGAGGCCGCGATTTCCTGCGGCACGGTTTCGGGCACCCGCTTGACGTCGACGCTGGCGCCTGCGGCGCGTGCGCCTTCGGCGACGGCATAGGCCATCTGCTCGATGTGGCCATAGGACGAGTAATACAGGACGAGGACTTTGGACATGACTTCTCCGGAATAAAGAGATTCGAACTACATAAAAAAACACCGTCCATCGCCCAGCGTCGGACCGGCACCATTGCAACAACGAAACGAGTATGGGTGGCGATTGTTTCAGGGAAAAGACCGAATTGTCTTTATCTCTTGCCTATTCGTATAAGTTTTTGCTGACGCCTGGGCGGGCCCGGCATGTGCCGGCGTTGCAATGCAAAAAATAGCAATCGCCTGACAGGTCCAGCAAGGCCGTGACAGACAACAGCGCGCGAGCCGGCCACCATGAAGCATTCACCAGCACCGGATCGCCCTATGACAGCCCTGCGCCGCCCCGACGAACCGACAGCCGCCTCCTACGGCGCGCGGATCGCCCAGCTCGTGGCGGCGCTCGACCCGGCAGGCCTGCCCGCGCAGCCTCTCCTCGACGGCGTCGGTCTCTTTGAAGCCGCGTCCTGGAACGCCCGGGCAGTCTGCGGTGCGGCATGCATCGTCATCCTGTGCGGCCAGGCCAGGGGCACCCGTCATGTCGACAGTGCGTCCGCAGTCTTCCAGCCGTGCTATCGCGTGCAGACCGCCCTGGCGCCGCTCGAGCCCTTGGCTTGGAAGCCGGAAACCGGCCCGGCGGCCTGCCTGTCGGTGCAGCTCGACCTCCAGGTCGTGGCCGAACTGATTCTCGCCCTCGATGACGCGCATCCAGGTCCGCCCCCTGCAAGCAGCATGCAGGCCTGGCTCCCGCTTGACGACCACATGGCCGACGCCGTGCTGCGCCTGCTCCAGGTGCTGTCGTGCGCGTTTGACGCCCGAGTACTGGGGCCCGGCATCGCGCGCGAGCTCCTCTACCGGGTGCTCACCGGCCCGCAGGGCGCGTCAGTGCGTGCAGCCCTCGGCCACCAGGGCAGCATGCGCAGGATCGGAAAAGCCCTGCGCCGCATCCGCGAAGCATATGCCGACGCCGTCGACGTTGCCGCGCTGGCGAATGAAGCGGGAATGAGCATTGCCGCCTTCCATGCGCACTTCAAGGCGCTCACCCACACCACCCCAATCCAGTTCCTCAAAACCACGCGCCTGAAGCAGGCCCGGCTGCTCATGATGCGGGACGGTGTGAGCGCGGCCCACGCTTCGCAGCTGGTCGGCTACGAAAGCAACTCGCAGTTCAGCCGCGAGTTCAAGCGCCTGTTCGGCCGTACGCCGACACAGGAAGCGCACCGCATGAAAGCCGCGCTCTGCCCGGGCGAGACGGAGCAAGCGTCGCATGCCGTCCAGCCCACTCCCTACAAGGACTTTTCTTTTCCTGCCCAGCCGCGGCCATGGCTGTCGTGATTATCACGCCAGCAGGAATAGTGCCGCACACAAAAGCGGATTTATCACCAAAGCCGGCACACCTACACTGACTTCATCAGGCGTTCACAACGACACGCTCGACGAGGCGGCACCGAGTGCCATCACTATCAAAGGAGAAGAACATGTCCAGCACCACCATCGGCAACAGCGTCAGTAACAACATCAACACCGGCACCGTCGGCATCATCGGCGCCGGCGCCATCGGCCAGGCCATGGCCAAGCGCCTCGTCGCGGCCGGCATCGACGTCATTCTCAGCAACAGCCGTGCCCCCGAGACGCTCGCTCCGGTCGTCGATGCGCTCGGCCCGCGCAGCCGCGCCGGCACCCGCCAGGAAGCCGCCAGCGCCGACATCGTGTTCGTGAGCGTGAACTGGTCGCGCCTCGAAGAAGCCCTCGACGGGATCGACTGGAACGGCCGCATCCTGATCGACGCCAACAACCCGGTGCTGCTGCCCGGCTACCGCCTGGCCGAACTCGGCGGACGCAACTCGAGCCAGGTGCTGACGGATCTCGTGCCGGGCGCGCGCGTCGTCAAGGGCTTCAATACCCTGCTCGCCTCGGTACTGGCGAGCGAACCGCAACAGGCGGGCGGGCGCCGCGTCGTCTTCCTGTCGGGGGACGACCGCGAGGCGAAAAGCGTGGTCGCCGGCCTGGCCGACCGCCTCGATTTCGCCACCATCGACCTGGGCAGCCTGGAAGTCGGCGGCACCCTGCAGCAATTTCCCGGCGGCCCGCTGCCGGCCGTGAACCTCGTCAAACTGGGCTGAGCCCGCAACCTGAAGGAGAACACCATGAACACCATGCTTGACACCCGCGCCATCGCTGAAACCGCCAAGGCCATCGTCCGCAGGAACACCGAGGAAGTCCAGGGCGGCGGCGACTTCGCCCTGTTCGACCGCCTGTTCGCCGACGATTTCGTCGACCACACGCCGCAGCCCGGCGGCACGCCCGACAAGGCCGGCGCCCGCCTGCTGTACGGCGCGCTGCGCCAGGCCTTCCCCGACTTCCACGCCGTGATCCACTGGCAGGCGGCCGAGGGCGACCGCGTCACCACCTACAAGACCTACCACGGCACCCACCAAGGCGCCCTGTTCGGCGTGGCGCCGATCGGCCGCAAGGTGCAGTTCGACACGGTCGACGTGATGCGCGTGCAGGACGGCCGCATCACCGAACACTGGGGCGTGGCCCACCTGTATTCGCTGCTGCAGCAGGTCGGCGTGCTGCCCGCCATGCTGCCGGCCGCCTGAATCACCTTCGACCTTACAACACTGACTGAAAGAGGACACCATGAGCACCCTGCTGAACGACAAAGTCGTCATCGTCACCGGCGCCGCCAGCGGCATCGGCCGCGCCATCGCCATCTCCGCCGCCCAGCATGGGGCGCGCGCCGTGCTGGTCTCGGACATCGCCGAGATCCCACGCGAAGGCGGCACCCCCACCACCCATGAAATCGAGGCGCTGGGCGTCGCCACCCGCTTCGTGAAGGCGGACGTCAGCAAGAAGGCCGACGTGGACGCCCTGATCGAGGCGGCCGCGCCCTTCGGCGGCGTCGACGTGATGGTCGCCAATGCCGGCATCACGGCGCGTGACGACGGCGCCGACGTCAGCGAAGAAAGCTACCGGCGCCTGATGGCGGTGAACCTGGACGGCACCCTGTTCTCGGCGCAGGCCGCGGCGCGCCAGATGAAGTCGAACGGCAAGGAAGGCAGCATCATCCTGATGGCGAGCATGGGCGGCCTGGTCGGCGCCGGAATGACGGTGGCCTACTCGACCAGCAAGGGCGGTGTCGTCCTGATGGCCAAGGCGCTGGCCGATGCGCTGGGACCGGATGGCATTCGCGTCAATGCCGTGGCGCCGGGCACCATCGACACCCACCTGCTGCGCACCAGTCCGGGCATCGCGGAAGCGGCCGAGGGCTTCCGCCAGCGCACGCCGCTGCGCCGCCTGGGCAAGCCCTCCGAGATCGGCGACGCGGTGGTATGGCTCGGCTCGGACATGTCGAGCTACGTGACCGGTATCGCGCTGGTGGTCGACGGCGGCCTGCTGTCGGTGATCTAAGCGCCGGCGCCGGCCACCCGGTCGCGGTAGGCGCTCGGGGCCACGCCGGCCAACTGGCGGAAGACCACGCTGCTTGCGCAACTGCGCAGCGACAGCCCCAACTGGCTCGCCGGGTTGGCGCTGCTGTTTTTGGCGGGTGTGCTCATCGAAATGTGTCCGTCGAAAACTAAACAATAGCGCTTTATAAGCGCTTTGGCGATTTGGAAAACCGGTTTCGGAAGTAGAAACCGCGGCACAGCCCGTTGAACATACCCCGAAAGAGTTATGGGTGCTACACCCTGACGAGATCGACTCCGGTATGCCCTGCCAGCAAAATAGCTCTACTGCTATTCTGACAGATTGATTACGATGAGCTTCAACTCGCCCCAGGATGCAAAGCTTCAGCACGACTCCCTGGTCGCGGCTGCGCTTCCAAGCAATGGCGGTATTGTCGACGTGCTCGACCCATGCCGTCTCACGGCAGGTGCCAAGGTCTGGAGTGGGTCAGGGCCCTTACTCCTCTGGATTGCACACGGCGCCGTCAGCCTCGAACGCCGATTGGAGCGCGGCGGCTGGGAGCCATTACCCTTGGGCGATGGTGATTTTTATCTATCCACCTCGGAATCGCTGCAGCTGCGGCGGACTCACCAGTGCCGATCGGATTTCGAAGGCATCCGCTTGCACATCGGCAGGCATGTACTGAGCCGCTGCGCCAAGGACGGCGGCAGTGCCGTCGTGGCATCGCAAGGACTTGAGCTAAGGGGTAACGCAGACCCTACTCTACGCGCGCTTCTCGAGCTGCTCTGCCCGCCGCGCAGCCGGACTACGTCGCTGTCCACGCCTTTCGTCGACGGTGTCGCACAAGCCGTGCTCGCGCAACTTGCCTGCTATCCCGCCAGTGCGCCGAGCGAGCCCGAATGCCATCACCATGGATTGGCCCCCTATAAATTTCGCCTCGTCTCGCGGGCCATGCGCGAAAGGCTGACCGAGCCCTTCGACCTCGAGCACCTGGCCGGACTCGCCGGATTAAGCACCTTTCACTTCAGCCGCGCTTTCAAGAAAGCGAGTGGCGTGGCGCCATCCCGTTACTTCCAGCGCCTGCGCATTGAACAGGCCAAGCGCATGCTGTCCGGCGACGACCAATCCATCATCGACATCGCCATGGCGGTGGGCTTTCGGAGTCCCAGTCATTTCTCGCAAGTGTTCCGGGAAGTGGCAGGGATTTCGCCGAGCGAGTATCGCAACCGCTTCGCCTCCATGCAGGATGTACCGACCAGTATTCCGCGACATGCACGCACATGAGAGGCAGATGAAAACGACACCGATCCCCTTCCAATCTTCCGGCCATGCGACGAACAGTGCACGCCCGGCTGTCGCGCCTGCCCGCGACCCCGACGAGAGAATCGGAATCGTGCGAATACTCCTTCGTTTGCCCCATTGCGGCATGACTGCCGTCGTGTCCGAATTCACGGATGCCGATCGGGCGCTGGTCGCGTGGAAGCAGGCAAGGCGCCTGTCGGACAGCTGCGACTTCTCAATCCTGTTCACGGATGGCGCCGCGATTCGCGGCAGTTTCGGCGTGTCGGAAAAGGCAAAAAACCTGCTGTCCTTGCCGCGCATCGTGCGTATGGCACTGGGCATCTGTCCGCTCGCGCGCGGTTATGTTGCCAGTTGCGTCCTGGTCGACAAAAGCGGCGGCCCACTCAGCCATGCGCAACTGGACGAGTACGCGTTGAAACAGCATGTGCCGCCAGTGAAGCCCGCTCAATGCCCTTCATGATACGCTGCTGCAATCCGTGCAAGAGGCGTTCCTGTGCCGAACGTCCCGATAAGCGTGCCCGATTATGAAACCCATCTCCGTTCTGATCGTCGACGATCACCCCTTGTTTCGCCATGGCGTGGCCGGCATCGTTTCTGACGCGCCGGACATGCTGGTCGCGGGTGCGGTGTCGAACGGCCGCCAGGCAGTCGAGCTTTATCGCAGTACGCCCGTGGACATCGTCATCATGGACATGCAGATGCCGGAACTGGACGGAATCGAGGCGACTGCCATCCTGCAGCGCGATCACCCTCTCGTACGCGTCATCGTGCTGACCACCTTCGATGGCGATATCCATGCGCGACGGGCACTGAAGGCCGGCGCATCGGGTTACATGCTCAAGAGCGCGGTCGGCGACGAGCTGGTCGACGTCATCAGGGCTGTTCACGCCGGCAAGATCTATATCGCCCCGTCGGTGGCGGTTTCGATCAGCAGCAACCTGCAAGCAAGCGCCGTGACCGAACGTGAAGCACAGGTGCTCGAACTGGCGTCAACCGGCAAGACCAACCGGCTGATCGGCGCGCAGCTCTCCATATCCGAGGAGACCGTCAAGATGCACATGAAGAGCGTGCTGGCAAAACTCGGCGCCAGAGACAGGACCCATGCTGTGGTCATGGCGCTGGAACGCGGCATCATCGAGCTGCGCCGGCGCTTGCGCTAAGGCGGTAGTGTCGCGGCACACCCGCTGCAGCGACGGTTATGGATCCTGCGTTATGGATCCTGCGGCGGCGCGTCATCCGCCCTGCCCGACGCTGCTGGCAAGCAGTTCCGGACGGTCGAGGTAGAGCAGCACGTAGCGCGGCGCGCCGCGGCGCACCTGCCAATGCAGCAAGGTCACGCCGGCCTCCGGCTTGATGACCAGCACGCAATTGGGTTTGTCGAAGGGCGTCACCGTGATCGTGTCGGCAGCGTGGATGCCATGGCGCCGGCGCCAGCGGTCGAGTGTTTCGGTCACGGCATCGACACGCTCGATGGCCGACAGCGGGATGCTGCCCTGGGTACGCACGCCGACGCGCAGGTGCAACACATCGTCCGCCAGCACATGGCAGCCTTCCGCCACATGCCAGCGATCACCCAGCACCCATGCCAGCGTGTACAAGGCCCCGATGCCGCCGACCACACGGATGAGCAGGCGGGTGTCCGGATCCTCGATGAACAGGTGCATGATGCCAAAGTCGAGCGGCAATTCGAGGAACACTGCGAACATTGCGTATCCGATCGCGGTCCCGTAGGCGCCGCGCTGCAGGTAAGTCAGCGCCGTTCCTTCCGGCCGCGGTAGCGGGGCGTGGCGGCGCAACCATTGCAGGCAGCCGGCCCACATCAGGCGATCGAGCCGGGCCATGCCGATCAGTTCCGGCGGCAGCAGCGCAAGGATGCGGCGATGCCACCCGGTGGCGCTGCGCAGGCGCTGCAGCGCGTCGGGCAGGTGTGCGAGGTCTTTGGCGGCCAACAGGACCAGTGGCACGGCCAGGGCCAGCTTGCGTAGTGCGGGCCCGATCGCTTCCGGCGCCGCCAGCCGCACCAGCACCAGGCTGAAGAAGCCAAGGTAGGCGTAGACAGCAAGCTGCGACCAGGACGTGCGGCGCAGCGTGAACGCTGCGGATTGGAAGCTGTGTGCGACGAGCATGTGTGTTTCGCTTTGTTGAATCGCGACGATTACAACACGCGGGAACTTGCCCGGACAATTTGCCTCGCATAAACCGCTGCCTGCCCTCGGGATAACGACACTCGAGGAAGTTCCGCCACCGGCGGCGATCCTCTTCTTGCGCTTGCGGCAGCACAAGGTGTGTACCAAAAGCGCACTCGACAATGGGCTTTTGCACGGAGGCCTTATGTCGAGCTTCGATCACCTGCCGGACGATGCAACGCGCCTCAGCACCGCGAGCCTGCGCTCGCATCTCACGGGTCATCCGACGCTGGTCGGCTGGATCGGCCGCTACGCGCTGCTGGTGCTGCTGCTCGGCGGCGGCGCCGTCTTCTTCAGCCTGCTCGCCCCGGTGCTGGCCGCCCTGCTCGGCTGATCCGCTTCCGCGGCGCGCGCAAATGACAAGGGCCGGGAGTCCTTGCGAACTCCCGGCCCTTGCTACCGCAGCGGATTGATCCGCTTGCGATGGATGCGATTACTGCAGCTTGATTTCGACGTCGACGCCAGCCGGCAGGTCCAGCTTCATCAGTGCGTCCACGGTCTTGTCGGTCGGATCAACGATGTCCATCAGACGCTGGTGGGTGCGGATTTCGAACTGGTCGCGCGAGGTCTTGTTGACGTGCGGCGAACGCAGGATGTCGAAACGCTGGATGCGGGTCGGCAGCGGGACCGGGCCCTTGACCACTGCGCCGGTGCGCTTGGCGGTGTCGACGATTTCCAGAGCGGACTGGTCGATCAGCTTGTAGTCGAACGCTTTCAGGCGGATGCGGATTTTCTGGTTCGGAGCGGACATGCTATTTCCTTTAAAAGAACGTTCCGGCGGGTAGCCGGCAATGTGTAAAAGGTACTTCGGTACTGCTCAAGAGGCGGGAGTATATCACCGTTCCCTCTCATAAAGATGGGGACAGACCAAAAAGTCTGTCCCCATCCGTTGTGCCGGCGGGACACACGCCCCGCCGGCGGATCTCGCTAACCGAAATTAGGCGATGATCTTGGCAACCACGCCGGCGCCGACGGTACGGCCGCCTTCGCGGATTGCGAAGCGCAGACCTTCTTCCATCGCGATCGGAGCGATCAGCTTGACGGTGATCGACACGTTGTCGCCTGGCATGACCATTTCTTTGTCGGCCGGCAGCACGATCGAACCGGTCACGTCAGTCGTACGGAAGTAGAACTGCGGACGGTAGTTGTTGAAGAACGGGGTGTGACGGCCGCCTTCGTCTTTCGACAGGACGTACACTTCGCCGGTGAAGTCGGTGTGCGGCTTGATCGAGCCCGGCTTGGCCAGGACCTGGCCACGCTGGACGTCTTCACGCTTGGTACCGCGCAGCAGCAGGCCGACGTTGTCGCCAGCTTGACCCTGGTCCAGCAGCTTGCGGAACATTTCCACGCCGGTGCAGGTGGTCTTGACGGTGTCGACGATACCGACGATTTCGATTTCTTCGCCGACCTTGATGATGCCGCGCTCGACACGACCGGTCACCACGGTACCGCGGCCCGAGATAGAGAACACGTCTTCCACCGGCATCAGGAAGGCGCCGTCAACGGCACGTTCCGGGGTCGGGATGTAGCTGTCCAGAGCGTCGGCCAGGGCCATGATCGCATCTTCGCCCAGCTCGCCAGCCTGGCCTTCCAGCGCCATACGTGCCGAACCCTTGATGATCGGCAGGTCGTCGCCCGGGAACTCGTACTTCGACAGGAGCTCGCGCACTTCCATTTCGACCAGTTCCAGCAGTTCTGCGTCGTCGACCAGGTCGCACTTGTTCAGGAACACGATGATGTACGGAACGCCAACCTGACGCGCCAGCAGGATGTGCTCGCGGGTCTGCGGCATCGGGCCGTCGGCGGCCGAGCACACCAGGATCGCGCCGTCCATCTGCGCCGCACCGGTAATCATGTTCTTGATGTAGTCGGCGTGGCCCGGGCAGTCAACGTGGGCGTAGTGACGGTTTGCGGTTTCGTACTCGACGTGCGCGGTGTTGATGGTGATGCCGCGTGCCTTTTCTTCCGGAGCCGCGTCGATCTGGTCGTAGGCCTTGGCTTCGCCGCCGAACTTCTTCGACAGAACGGTTGCGATTGCAGCCGTCAGGGTGGTTTTGCCGTGGTCAACGTGACCGATGGTGCCGACGTTGACGTGCGGCTTGGTCCGTTCGAATTTTTCCTTTGCCATTT
>NZ_JPXI01000026.1 GCF_000740675.1 Massilia sp. BSC265
GCGTGAACGCCAGCTCGTGCAGAGCATGTCACGCAAGGGCAACTGCCTCGACAACGCGGCCATGGAGAGTTTCTTCGCAGTCCTCAAGTCCGAGTTCTTCTACCTGAACAAGTTTTCCACCGTCGATGAGTTGCGCGATGGCTTGACTGACTACATCCGCTATTACAATCACGACCGCATCAAGCTCAAACTAAAAGGCCTGAGTCCCGTTCAGTACAGGACTCAGGCCTTGGCCGCTTAGCAAACTAACCGTCCAACTTTATGGGGTCAGTTCACAACGCGGCGTTTTTATTGCCCGTCCCATCCGGTTGCCGCGGCTGTCTGGACGGCAACGGCATATCCCGGTATAAGCTTGCATCCTGTTAAATCAACAATGCCGGAGGTAGCACCTTGAATCGCCCGAACGTCCTGCGCATCCACCCCCTGGTCTCGCGCATTGTCCTGTTCTGCCTGGCCGCCCTGAGCTGGTCCGCACAGGCCGCCGAGGTCACCATTACCGCCGACCGCCTGCTGGACGTGCGCACCGGCCGCATGGTCCAGAACCCCGAGATCCTGGTGCGCGACGGCCGCATCGTCAGCGTCAAGCCGGCGGCCGGCGCTCCGGCAGCCGCAGCCCCCGGCACGGCCGGTGCCCGCATCGCCCTGCCCGGGATGACGCTGGTGCCCGGCCTGATCGACATGCACGTCCACCTCGATTCCGACCCCACCTACGGCGGCTACAGCTACCTCGAGTACAACGACCGCTTCTGGTCGGCGCTGGCTGTCGCCCACGCCTCCAAAACCCTGGACGCGGGCTTCACCACCGTGCGCAACGTCGGTGCCTCCGACTGGAACGACGTCGGCCTGAGCCAGGCCATCGCCGCCGGCAAGGTGCGCGGGCCGCGCATCATTCCCGCCGGGTGGTCCTTCGGCGCGACCGGCGGACACTGCGACAGCACTTACTTCCCGCCATCGATGGAAGAGAAGAACCCGTACAACGCCGACGGCCCCGAGGAAGTGCGCAAGTCGGTGCGCGCGCTGCGCAAGTACGGCGCCCAGGTCATCAAGGTGTGCGCCACCGGCGGCGTGTTCTCGCGCAATACCGAGCCGGGCCAGCAGCAGATGAACTACGCCGAGCTGCGCGCTGCGGTGGAAGAGGCCGCCCAGTGGGGCCTGAAGGTGGCCGCCCATGCGCATGGCGCGGCCGGCATCAAGGACGCGATCCGCGCCGGCATCACCACGGTCGAGCACGCCAGCTTGATCGACGACGAAGGCATCGCGCTCGCCAAGAAGCATGGCACTTTCCTGTCGATGGACATCTACAACGGCGACTACACGGCGCTGGAAGGCAAGAAGAACGGCGTATTGGAGGATAACCTGCGCAAGGACCGCGAAGTGACCGAGATCCAGCGCCAGAATTTCAGGAAGGCCCACGCGGCCGGCGTAAAGATGGTCTACGGCACCGACGCCGGCGTCCATCCGCATGGCGGCAACGGCAGGCAGTTCGCGGTCATGGTCAAGTACGGCATGACGCCGCTGCAGGCGATCCAGGCCGCTACCATCAATTCGGCCGAAGCACTGGGCAGGGCGGACGTCGGCATCGTCGAGCCGGGCCGCTACGCCGACATGGTGGCGGTGCAGGGTGATCCACTGGAGAACGTGCAGCTGCTGGAAGCCCCGGCCGTGGTGATCCAGGGCGGCACCGTGGTCAAGCGCAACGCTCCCTGAGCAGGAAAGCCGGCAGGACCGGCGTCATCCAAAGCGGACCCATGCGTCCGCTGCAGGCCGCCATCGCGCGGCCTTTTTCACGTCCATTCACTTGCTCGAGCTTGTCTGGCGCCTGCCTGTCCAGGTGCCGTCGCTGCGCTCTCGGCGTGCAGTCGATCGACCGCCAGACCCTGAAGAACAACGGTACTGGGCAAGGACAGGCTGGAAGCCTTCAGCGACGGCGTGATCCCGATCATCATCACGATCATGGTGCTGGAACTGGAGCCGCCGCACGGCACGGCCGTAGCAAGCCTGGCGGAGGTGCTGCCGGGCTGGTTGCGCTATGCGCTCAGCTTCGTCTACGTGGGCATCTACTGGGTCAACCACCATGCGCTGCTTGACCGCGTGGCCAAGGTCGACAGCGCCGTCCTGTGGGCCAACCTGCACCTGCTGTTCTGGATGTCGCTGATTCCCTGGGTGACCGCCTGGGCCGGCGAGAACCCGATGGCGCCCGTGCCGGTGGCACTGTATGGCGTCGTGTTGCTGCTGTGCTCGGTCTCGTTCATGCTGCTGTCGTGGCGGCTGGACGTGGAAGCGGAGACGGGCCGCGTGCACTCCTGGGGCAGCCGCAAGAACCGGATGTCGATCGCGCTGTACGCGCTGGCGATCGTGTTGTCGCTCTGGTATGCGCCGCTCGGTGCGGTGATCCATGTGCTGCTGGCGATACTGTGGCTGGCGCCTGAAACGCGTTAATGCGCCGATTTGGCGGGTAATGACGGGCCTGTTCCTGCTGACCTGGCGGGCAATTTCAGGCAAGATTGCGGCAAATCCGTCAATCTATCTTCTGCATGTTTGCCCGACTCGACTCCAGCCTCAAGCTCTTCGGCGCCTTGATCGTCATCATCGTCGCTTGCCTTGCGACCTTGCCCTACATGAGCAGCCACCAGGCCAATCTCACCCTGGACGCGCTCAAGGAAGGCGCTGCCAAGGAGCGTGCCTACAATACGGTGCTGAGTCTCCTCAAGGATGCCGAAACCGGCCAGCGCGGCTACCTGATCGGCAGCGACGAAGCTTTCCTGGCACCTTATAACGCGGGCGTTGCGGGGCTACCCGCCGCCATCGACGACCTCGAACGCCATGCCACGTCGGCACAGGAACAGGCGCTGGTGGCGCGCATTGCCGAGCTGAGCCGTGCCAAGGTACGGGAGATGGACCGCGCCATCCAGGTGAAGAAGCGAGGCGACAACCAGGCGGCGCTCGACATCGTGGCAAGCCAGCGCGGCAGGCAGTTGATGGACCAGCTGCGCGAGCTGCTGGGTCGCCAGTTGCGCGTGCTGGCCGAGCATCGCAATGTGCTGCGCGAGGACATCACGATCGCCCTGCGCTACAACACGGCGCTCGGCATTGGCGCCAGCCTGGCCAGCTTTGTGCTGATCTGCTGCGCCGTCTTCGTTGTCACCAGGAGCTTGAATGAGCGGGCGGAAGCGGCCCGGCAATCCCAGGAGCTCGCCGACAGCAATGCGCGGCTGGCGCAGTTGGCGGCAACCCGGGCCGAGCGGCTGTCGATCACGGCCGACATGCTGCAGGCGCTGGACAGCGTCAAGACGCCGGCCGAACTGGCGCGCGTCCTTCCGGTGTTCCTGCGCAAGCTGATGCCTGCCACGTCCGGTGCGGTCTACATTTATCGCAACTCGCGCGACCTGCTGGAACTCAAGGCCTCATGGGGGACGGTGGGCGAGGTGCCCGACATGGTGTCGCCTGAGGACTGCTGGGGCCTGCGGCTCGGCAAGATGCATGTCGCCAGCCCGGAGCACAGCCTGTGCTGCGATCATGGCGGCGCCTGGCTGGCCGCCCACGACTCGCAAACCTGCGTTCCCATGATTTCCCAGGGAGACGTCATTGGCGTGCTGGTCATCGCGGCGGACAAGCACGACGGCAGCCTGCTCGAAAGCGCGCTGGTCACGACCCTTGCTGAACAGCTCAGCCTGGCGATCAGCAACGTCACGCTCAGGGAAACCCTGCGCCATCAATCGACCATCGATCCGTTGACGGGCCTGTACAACCGGCGCTTCTTCGACGAATCGCTCAAGCGCGAACTGGCGCGTGCACAGCGCAGCCGGAGCGCCTGTTCGGTCATCATGGTGGACCTGGACCACTTCAAGCGGATCAACGACACCTATGGACACGATGGCGGCGACCTGGTGCTGAAAGCCGCCGCGCGGACGATGGTCGACCGGGTGCGTGCGAGCGATGTCGTGTGCCGCTATGGCGGCGAAGAGCTGGTCCTGATGCTGCCGGATTGCAGCGCCGAGGAAGCGGCGAAGTGCGCCGAGTCGATCCGCGTTTCCCTGACCGAGCTCCTGATCCAGCACCAGGGCCAGGTCATCGCGGGCATCTCGGCTTCCTTCGGCATCGCCCAATGGCCGGGCAAGGCGAACGGAGACCAGGAATTGCTGCAGGCAGCCGACCGTGCGCTGTATGCGGCCAAGAAGGGTGGGCGCAACCGTGTTGTGTTGGCAGAGCGCGAACCCGAGGGATTGCCCGCATCCGCCGCCCCGGCAGCGGCATGAGACAGGCGCAGGCGAGGCTCAGCGCGGATAGGTGAAGCCGGTACGGATATCCATCGGCAGCAGCTGGCCGCCTTCGCGCACCATGGAGCGCTGGGGCGGTTCCTCACCCGCCAGCACGCGCCGCGTGATGGGCAGTCCTTCGGCCTTGCGCACCAGTTCGTCGCTGCGCTCGTACACGTTGGGGCAAGCCGTGGCTTTGATGAGCGCCTGCACGACCGGCACTTTCCACAGGTCGACCCCGGCGGCATTGAACTGGCAGACCAGATAACCGATGGCACCGCCATAGCTGTGCACCAGCAGGCCCGGCAAGCCGTCCTTCTCGCCGTCGACCAGCTGGACCAGTGCCTGCGGATCGGCGCCCTGCAGCGCACGGGCGCGCAGCAGCACGGCGGCCTGGACGCGCCGTTTGATCATGGCGTGGTCGACCGGCTCGTCCTCGCGCAAGGTCCAGACCCGGGCGGCGATCTGCGACTTGGCGTTGTAGGCCGCGCGCGCCAGGAACTGGCGCGAGGAGGACTGCACGATGGCCGTGGCGCCCGCTTTGTTGCGCTCCGCGGGCTTGCCCTCGACCCTATCGATGGCCGAGAGATAAATCCAGGGGTCTCCGGCAAGGATGGATTTTTCCTTGCCCTGCTTGATGGTAATGGTGAGCATGCGCGGCTTTCGTTTTCAGGATGCGCATCATACAGCAGCATACCGCGCCCACCGCCGTCATCCGCGCCGCAACGCGGTAAATGCCGCAAACTCCCAGGATCTGAAGCCCACCAGCAGCGTATAGCCATCGCGCTCCTGCGGCGCCAGCCGCCGGTCGTTGCGGTGCAGGCGCGCCAGTTCTCCCGCCAGCTGCTCGATCTTCTGCGCCAGCTCCTGCGCGCTGGCGCTCGACAGCCGCGCTGGCAGGCACATCAGCGCCTCGCCGGGACGGTCGAACCTGCCTGCAAAATAGTCTTCCACCACATGCTCGCGGAAGAAGCGCTGCACCGGGCCGTCCGGCAGCCAGCGGAAGGCGTTCGAAACGCGCAGGCTGTAGCGGTTCAGCGGTTTCAGCTCGATCAGGCCGAGCCGGTCGAGCTCGGCCAGCAGGGTGATGCATTCCGGCTCCGTCAGGCGGTAGGTCTCGGTCACCTGTCCCAGCGACCAGTGTCCGAGGCAGCAGATTGCCATCAGGAGCAGGCGCGGATTGGCGACCAGCGAGGTTTCCTGCGGCAGGGTGAGGAAGTCGGCCTGGGGGCGAGAGTCGGCGGCGCGGCGCAGCACGTCTTCCAGCGCGATGCCGGTCACCTGGCAGATCTGGGCGAGGCGCGACAGCGCCATGTCCTTCTGCCCGAACATGCGCTTGACGCTGGATTCGCTCACGCCGATGCGTCCGGCCAGGTCTTTATAGGTGATGCTGGCGGTGCGCAGTTCGGCGCGCAGGACGTCGAGGACCAATTCCGGTGAACTCATGGTGTTCCTGTGGTCGATATGTCATGTCGACTGAATGTACCTGTGAATGCTGAGTTGAGCAATATATAGGGTGGTGCGGCTCCACCCGGTCATGTGAGCAGCCTGAACGATGGCGCCGCCCACGCGTTCAACAACAGGATGAATGGACGCACGGTAGTTCAACCAGTGTTTGAACGCGTGGGCGGCATCCGCGGCAGCCATATGCATATTGCAAGGTGGCGCCGCGCCACCTTGCGAGAGCGGCATGCCGAGGAAGCGGGCGCAAAAAAGGCGGGCACGCTTGCGCGGCCCGCCAAGGGGAAAGAGCCTGGAAAAGGACCGGCTTACTCGTCTTCGTCCGCGACCAGCTTGGCCTTCTTCAGCATGCGCTTGGCCTCCTGCCGCTCGCTCGAGAGCGGTTTGGCATGTGGCCCGGCGGACCTGGCTTTGGCCAGCGCCGCGGTCGGGTTGCGCGGCTTGCCGAAGTTCTGGGACGGCTCCACCCGCAGCCGCATCTTCTGCCGCGTTGCCAGTGCTTTATTCGCCATCACCAAATCCTCCTCTTCAACATTACAGCACGTACCTCGACAGGTCTTCGTTGACCGACAGCGCATCTAACCGTGCGTTGACATAAGCCGCATCGATGGTGACCGTCTGGTCCTTTTCAAAGCCGGCCGTGAACGAGATTTCCTCGAGCAGCTTTTCCATCACCGTGTACAGCCGGCGCGCGCCGATGTTCTCGGTGCGCTCGTTGACCGAGAACGCGATCTCGGCCAGGCGGTGGATGCCCTCAATCGTGAAGTCGACCTTCACGCCTTCGGTCGCCAGGAGCGCTTCGTACTGCTTGGTCAGGCTGGCGTCGGTCGAGGTCAGGATGCTCTTGAAGTCTTCGATCGACAGCGATTCCAGTTCGACGCGGATCGGGAAGCGGCCCTGCAGCTCCGGGATCAGGTCCGACGGCTTCGACAGGTGGAAGGCGCCCGAAGCAATGAACAGGATGTGGTCGGTCTTGATCATGCCGTACTTGGTATTCACCGTGGTGCCCTCGACCAGCGGCAGCAGGTCGCGCTGCACGCCGGCGCGCGAGACGTCGGCGCCGCCATGCTCGGAGCGGGTGGCGATCTTGTCGATCTCGTCCAGGAACACGATGCCGTTCTGCTCGACGTTGGCGATCGCCTTCTGCTTCAGCTCGTCCTCGTTGACGAGCTTGGCGGCCTCCTCGTCGACCAGGAGCTTCATCGCATCCTTGATCTTCATCTTGCGCGGCTTCTTGCGCGCGTTGCCGACGCCGGCGAACATCGACTTGATCTGCTCGGTCATTTCTTCCATGCCAGGCGGCGCCATGATTTCCATTTGCGGCATGGCGTCGGCCACGTCGATCTCGATCTCGCGGTCGTCCAGCGCGCCTTCGCGCAGGCGCTTGCGGAAGGTCTGGCGGGTGGCGTCGCCTTCCTTGCCGTCGCTGCCATTGCTGACGTTGAAGCCGAAGTCGCGTGCCGGCGGCACCAGGATGTCGATGACGCGGTCTTCGGCCGCATCCTCGGCGCGCTGGCGCACCTTCTTCTGCTCGCTGGCGCGGGTCTGCTTGACGCCGATGTCGATCAGGTCGCGGATGATGGTGTCGACGTCGCGGCCGACATAGCCGACTTCGGTGAACTTGGTCGCTTCGATCTTGATGAAGGGCGCATCGGCCAGCTTGGCCAGGCGGCGCGCGATCTCGGTCTTGCCGACGCCGGTCGGGCCGATCATCAGGATGTTCTTGGGGGTGATCTCGTGCCGCAGCGGCTCGGCGACCTGCTGGCGGCGCCAGCGGTTACGCAGCGCGATCGCGACTGCGCGCTTGGCCTTGCCCTGGCCGACCACGTGCTTGTCCAGTTCCGAGACGATCTCGGGAGGGGTCATGTTCATGATGGGGGACTGGTTCATTCCAGGGTCTCGATGATGTGGTTCAGATTGGTGTAGATGCACAGCTCGCCCGCGATGGTGAGCGATTTCTTGACGACGTCCAGAGGCGACATGTCCGTGTTCTCGTACAGGGCCTTGGCCGCCGAGTGGGCATACACGCCGCCCGAGCCGATGGCGCCCAGGCCGTCCTCCGGTTCGAGCACGTCGCCGTTACCGGTAATGATCAGGGTCGACTCCCGGTCGGCGACCAGCAGCATGGCTTCCAGCTTGCTCAGCATGCGGTCGGTGCGCCAGTCCTTGGCCAGTTCGACCGAGGCGCGCAGCAGGTTGCCCTGGTGTTTTTCCAGCTTGGCTTCGAAGCGGTCGAGGAGGGTAAAGGCGTCGGCGGTGGCGCCGGCGAAACCGCACAGGACCTTGCCCTGGTACAGCTTGCGCACCTTGCGCGCCGAGCCCTTCATGACGACGTTGCCCAGCGTGACCTGTCCATCGCCGCCCAGCGCGACCTGGCTGCCGCGCCGCACACTGACGATGGTGGTGCCGTGAAATTGTTCCATTTTTAGCCTCGTGGTTGTCTAGCCCCCCGCAGATGGGGTGGCTGCATTAAATTGCAAGACGAGCGCGGCTAAAAACTGTCGCGCAGGAAATCAGCTTAGTAGCGGTGCGGATAAAGACGAATCTGCTTACCGCTGCCGGCATCGTCGTGCGTATAGCCAAGCAGGCGCAGCAGGGCGGCAACCAGGTGGTTCAGGTCGCGCAGCTCGACCCGCCGCTGCTGTTCCGTATGTACGCGCAAGCGGCCCTGCAGGGCGGTGGCGCAGGCATAGTCCATGCGCGCCAGGCGCGAGCAGTCCAGCACCAGCACCTCGCGGCCATCGGCATAGGCGTCGATGGCATCGAACAGCGCCGCGCAGTCTCCCAGGGCGAGCGGCGGCAGCAGGAAGCGGTCGCCCGCCACCGGGGCCGGCGCGGCGGTCGAGACATGCGTCAAGGCCTCGAAGGAGGGCGGCGACACCTCGAAGGTAACGCAATAATCCATCGCCGATTCCTCGAAATCCTTTTCGCGGTTGGACAGCAGGAGCAGCTCGAGCAGCAGCAGCCAGGGGGCTTCGCCCGAGCTCCGGTCGCCCACCGCCAGCATGGGGCGCAGGGTCGCCATCAGGGTGTCGGCGCCGGCCAGCACCAGTTGGCGTCCTTCCTTGCGCAGCGTCTGCAGCGCTTTCAATAACAGGGCGCAGCCCTCGGGAACGGCGCTGCGCACCGCGCCGACCTCGACCCGCACCAGGGGAGCCTTGGCGGTGAGCAGACGCTGCAGGCGTGGGGCGATGCCGCTGTCGAGGATGGGGCCGAAGCTTTCGGTGGCGGCCACGCCGGTCAGCTGCGCAACGTCCTGCGCCGGGGGCGGCGGCTGCCAGGCCGGCGGCGAGGTCTCGAAATGGCTGGCGTAGTCGATGGCGATGCTCTCGAACCGGCTTTCCTGGCCGGTAGCCTGGTAGAGGTCGAACAGCATCCACCATGGCAGGCGTTCGTTCCGGCCGAAGTTCGCCAGGCTGTCGCGCAGCAGGCTTTCCGCGGCGGCGGCCTGGCCGTTGGCGTAGAGGATGGCGCCTTCCTCGACGGCCGGGGCGGTGGCCGGCACGGCCGCGGCGTCGGGCAGCTCGTCGACACCGGGTTCAGGGTCGGGAAGGGCGGCGGGTGCGGCGGCCGGGCGGCGCGCCGCGCTGCCCCAGGCCGGCTCGTCGTCGAAGATGGCGGAGGTCATCTCCAGCTCGATCTCGTCGATCTTGGCGGCAGTGGCGCGTGCGATGGCGCGCTGGCGTTCGCGCTCAGCTTCGCTGTCGAGGCGCGAGGGTTCGCCGGCGCGCAGGCGCGTGTCGACGACGACGAATGAAGCAGATGCGTCCTCGGCTGGCGTGTCGCTCTTTTTCTTCAGGAAGGAGAACAGCCCCATGGTCCCCAATGGATAATTGAACAAGCCCCTGCACGAGCATGACGGTAGCACGGCTGAAGGCGGCACGTGCTGCGCGCACGCGTATGCGCCTGCGCAGCACCGCTAGTGTATCCGATGGGAAATAAAACATATGCACGGTAGCTAGCGTGCAAAAGAAAAAGCATGCCTTGCGGGCATGCTTTTTCGGTGGGGTATTGGATGAATCAGTCGCCGTACAGCTTCTGCTTCAGTTCGCGGCGCTGCTGGGCTTCCAGCGACAGGGTTGCCGTAGGACGGGCGATCAGGCGCGGGATGCCGATCGGCTCGCCGGTTTCTTCGCACCAGCCATACTCGCCGTTTTCGATGGCCTGCAGCGATTGCTGGACCTTCTTGAGCAGCTTGCGTTCGCGGTCGCGGGTGCGCAGTTCCAGCGCGTGTTCTTCTTCGATGGTCGCGCGGTCGGCCGGGTCCGGCACCAGCACGGTTTCGCGCAGGTGTTCGGTGGTCTCGCCAGCATTTTTCAGCAGTTCTTTCTCGAGCTCCTGCAGGCGGTTGCGGAAGAACGCGAGCTGTGCCGGATTCATGTAGTCATCGTCGCTCATCGCCCGAATTTCTTCTTCCGTCAGAAGGCGTTCTTCGAGCTGCGCGGCGGTATTCGGTTTCGTTGTTTTAGTCATGATGCCTTCGATACGACAGAGGTTTTCATTTTAGCAGCAAACTCAGCATTGACACCTTTGCAACGGATGCATGTCGCGCTTGCTGCCCCGGACGGCGATCGCCGTCCTTCACTGCCTGTCCCGGCCCGGCATGCAGCTGGCGTGGGACGATGCCCGGATGCGCCGGCGCGCTAGCGCTGGTGCCCGGCCTGCCAACTATCATGGCAGGTCGTCAGCGAGCCCGGACCTGCCCGCAAAACTGATGTAGTTTATACCAAACATTGTTCGAGTCCGCGGATAAATACGTCTTTTAGTAAATTTTTACCAATAAAAACCATTTTACTGCCACGGATTTCTCCTTCGCCCCACTTTGCGCCGAGGTCGCTTCCCATGATTTGATGCACGCCTTGGAACACGACTTTGCGGTCGGCGCCCGCCATCGACAGCACGCCTTTGTAGCGCAGCATCTGCGGGCCGAAGACCTGCACCATGCTGCCCAGGAACTGGTCGAGGCGCTCCGGATCGAAGGCGCGCTCGCTCTTGAAGACGAAGGCGGCGATGTCGTCGGTGTGGTGGCTGCGATGGTGATCGTGTCCATGGTCGTGGTGAGTGCAGGCCTCGCCGTGGGCATGGTCATGGCCACAATGCTCGCCGTGCTCATGATCATGATCTTCCTCCGCGCGCAGGAAGTCCGGGTCCAGTTCCAGCTTGTCGTTCAGGTTGAAGCCGCGCAGGTCCAGCACTTCCGAGATCGGCGCGCGGCCGAAGTCACTGAGCGAGATCGGGGCGCGCGGATTGATGCGGTGCAGGCGGGACGTCAAGGCATCCACGGCGGCGGCATCGACCAGATCTGTTTTCGACAGCAGGATCTTGTCGGCAAAGCCGACCTGGCGCTGGGCTTCCTCGTGGCGGTCCAGCTGGTCCATGGCGTGGCGTGCGTCGACCACGGTCACCACGGCATCGAGCATGTAGTTAGCGCCCACTTCTTCATCGACGAAGAAGGTTTGCGCCACCGGACCCGGGTTGGCCAGGCCGGTGGTCTCGATCACCACGCGATCGAAGGCGATCTCGCCGGCGGCACGCTTCTGGGCCAGGTTGGTCAGGGCCACGATCAGGTCGCCACGCACGGTGCAGCAGATGCAGCCATTGTTCATCTCGACGATCTGCTCGCCGGTATCGCGCACCAGGATCTCGTTGTCGATGTTTTCCTGGCCGAATTCGTTTTCGATGACCGCGATGCGCAGGCCGTGTTCCTCGTGCAGAATGCGGTTGAGGAGGGTGGTCTTGCCTGCGCCGAGGAAGCCGGTGAGGATCGTGCTTGGGATGGGTTCCATCATGTTCGCTTTAGTGTCGGTTGCGTCCGCATCGGGCGGGAGAATCGGGGGATTATGCCGGATTTCGTGCAACATCACCATGAATCAACTGTGCAACGTCTTGACGTAAGTCACAGTTTTGCCAGGTTTTGCTTATTTCGACTTTGCCCGCGGATGGGCCTTGTCATAGACGGCAGCCAGGTGCTGGAAGTCGAGCGCCGTGTAAACCTGGGTCGAGGTGATGCTCGCGTGCCCGAGCAGCTCCTGCACCGCGCGCAGGTCGCCCGATGACTGCAGCACGTGCGAGGCAAAGGAGTGGCGCAGCACGTGCGGATGGACGTGCACCGGCGTTCCGGCGCGCAGCGCGTGCGCTTTCAGGCGGGTCTGCACGACGCGCGGCGTGATGCGCGTGCCGCGGCTTGATAAGAACAGGGCGGCGCTGCCGTCGCGCGCGACAGGGCGCACAGCGAGCCAGGCGATGAGCGCCGAGCGCGCCGGCCCGCCGACGGGCACGCGCCGCATCTTGCCGCCCTTGCCGGTGACGACCACGTCGCCGGCCTGCAAATCGAGCCAACCGAGCGACGAGGCGGGCTTGCCATGCATGCCATTGCCGGCTTCGGTATAGACCATGTCGAGGCTGGCCAGTTCCGACACCCGCAGGCCGCTGGAGTACAGCAGTTCGAACATGGCGCGGTCGCACAGCTCGGCCGGTTCCGGGTGGCCCTTGGCATGGGCCTCCATCAGCTGCACCGCGTCGTCGACCGACAGGGCCTTGGGCAGGGTTTTCGGCCGGCGCGGGGCGCGCACGCCCTCGACCGGGTTGGCGCTCAAGGCGACCTGGCCCGACAGCCACGCATAGAAGCCGCGCCAGCCGGACAGCTTGCGCGCGATCGAGCGTGCCGATTGGCCGCCGGCATGCATTTTCGCGGCGAAGCGGCGGATGTCGTGGTGGGTCAGCCGCGGCCAGTCCTCGTGCCCGGCCAGGGTGGCGAGTTCCTGCAGGTCGCGGCGGTAGGCCGCGACCGTGTGCGGCGACAGCTGGCGCTGGGTGGCCAGTTCGCCTAGGTAGCGGGTCGGCCAGCTCATCTGCCCAGCCTGCGCCGCCGTCATGGGATCAGGCCCGCAGCGGAGCCAGCGCAGTGCTGGCGGTGGCTGCGATGTGGACCAGGAAGTCGGTCGCCATGGTCGAGGTGAAGCGGTCGTCGTTGGGGGCGCCCAGCACCAGCAGGCCGAAGGTCTTGCCGTCGGCGACGAGCGGCATCAGGACGGTCGAGCGTACCGCGGCCGGGTCGTCGAGCCAGCGCACCGCTTCGAAGTCGTTGTTCAGGCCGCAGTAGGGCGCGCGCAGGCTGGCTGCGAACAGTCTGGCATCGTCCGACACGCCATTGGTGAACCAGGTATCGGCATAGTCCGGCTTCAGGTTCCACAGGCGCAGCGTCACCTGCGGCACCATGAATTCGGTGCGCAGTGCGTCGACCAGGTCGCGCGCAATGGCGCTGCCGCCCGTGGATGCCAGCAGGGCCTGGTTCCAGGCGTGGAAGCGGTTGGCGATCGCATGGTTTTCCTCGGCGCGGCGGGTCAGCTCGGCCAGGCGCAGCTCGAGGACGCGGTACTTGTCGCGCATGACCTCCATCTGGCGCTCCTGCAGCGACACGGCGCGGCCGGTCAGCGGGCTCGACAGCTTCACTTCGCCCAGCAGGCCAGCGTGCTCCTCGAAGAATTGCGGGTGGTCGATGAGGTATTGGGCGACGGCCTTGGCGTCGAGCGTATCGGTGGTCATGAAAATACTAGGTGAAAAAGTTCGTCCGTCATTTTACCTGACAGCCATATATCGACGGGACATAAAAAAAGACGCCCCGGAGGGCGTCTCTTGAGAGCGGCAGAAGCTTAGAAGCGGTGGCGGATGCCGACTTGCAGTGCGCGGCCGTCTGCGCCCGGGGTCTCGGTGAAGCCGCCCGGGTTGCCCGCGGTGCCCGGTGCGTACTGCGCCAGGCCCTTGTTCTTGATGAAGGCCGCCACGGTGTACAGGTCGGTGCGCTTCGACAGGAAGTGGTCGTAGCCGATCGCGTACAGGTTGGCGTCGCTGTTGGTCGGGGTACGGTCGTTCTGGTGCGCGTACTGGGCCATGATGCGGCCGCTGCCCACCTTGTAGTGCGCGCCCACCTGGTAGCTGTTGGCGTCCTGCTGGGTGTTGTTGCGCAGCGCGGGCAGGAAGATGTTGTTACGCAGCGCAGCCTGGGTAGCTGCCGGGATGCCCAGTTGCGTCAGGGCTGGCGCGACGCCGGTGTCCCAGCCTGCGGTGTAGTCGGCGATCAGGACCGAGTTGCTGTTGCGCTGGCTGTGGAAGCCGGCGAACAGTTTCCAGGTCTCGTTCAGCTGGTAAGAACCGCCCACGGTGGTGGTACGCAGGCTCGGACGATTCTGCTGGTCGTAGCCGTGGTTGTAGCCGATGCCGACGTCGAAGCCGTTGGCCGCGTAGGTCACGGCGGCGGCGCGGAACTTGTTGTAGCGGCCGAGGTAGCCCGAACCTTTCGGACCGTACATAAGGGAACCGCCGATGCCGTTCGGCAGGGCGATGCGGTACTGGATGGCTTCCTGCGAGCGGATGTCCGCGCCCAGCGCGGTGAAGCCGGCGGTGCCGCCGGTCACGTGGCCCCAGGTACCGCCGGTGCCCGATTCGAAGGTATCGGCCTTGTTGAAGACTTCATAGCCCGGGGTGTACATGCGGCCCAGCAGGATGGCGCCCATCGGGGTGATCAGGCCGACCATCGCGGTGCGGTCGAACAGCGCACGTTCCTGGTTGACGGCCGGACCGTTCGGCGGCTGGATCAGGGACTGCAGGCGAGTCAGGACCGCCGGCGGGATGCCGTTCATGCCGCGCAGCAGGTAGGTGCCCGGATTGTCGTTCATCAGGGTCGGCTGCTGGGTGCCGGTGTCGAGTTCGACGCGCGCTTCGAGATTGAAGATTGCCTTGTAACCGTTGCCGAGATCCTCGGTGCCCTTGAAACCGATGCGCGAACCATCGGCGCCGCCGCTATAGATCTTGGTCGGGCCACCTTTTTGCCACATCACGCCGGCGTCGGCGATACCGTAGATCTGCACGCTGGTCTGCGCGAAGGCCGGGATTGCGAAACAGGTGCCGAGCAGCGCGGCCAGGATACTTTTCTTCATTGGGTCTCCATTAATTTTGCGAACGAGCGTTTTGTTACGCGCCTTGCCAATATGCCATTGCTTCAGTGCACTGTACAGGCCCCCGATGCGGGAGGCCACGGCGTCTTGGCAGACGTTGCTTAAAAACTACAAAAAAAGGGGCAAAAAAGGCGGGCATGGTCGCCCATGCCCGCCCCGTGGAAGGGCAGGCCCGTGGGCCCGCACTCCGGATACGGCTTAGAACGAGTGATTCACACCCACGTCATAATGATTGACGGTCGACTGCAGGGCATTGATGCCCTTCTTGCGCGATGCATCGACGTACAGGTAGGTGCGCTTCGACAGGCTGTATTCGTAGCCGAGCGACAGTTGCTTGACCTTCTGCAGGCCGTCGACGTCCTTGTGGCCATAGCCAGCCAGGAACTTGCCCGGGCCCATGGTGTAGTTCGCACCCAGCACCCATGCCTTGGTATTGGCATTGGCAAAGCGGTTGTGCTCCTGGTCCTGCTTCGAGTACAGGCCCATCAGTTTCAGTTCCGGGGTGGCGGCGAACGATGCGCCGATCGACCAGACCTTCGATTCGACGGCGTTACGCTCGTAGCCGGCCATGAAGGCTGCCGGACCGTTGTTGTAGGTGCCGGTGATCGAGAACGGGTTGGCCGATGCTTCGGCGCCCACCGGGTACTGCGGGGCTGCCGGGGTGCCGCGGCCGATGACGGCCGGGCCGCCGCCGCCTTCCTTGGTGGCGATGGCGGCATTCAGCTGGAAGCCGCTGCTCACCGGCGAGTTGTACCAGATGGCGTTCGAGAAGCGGTTGGCGGTGTAACCCTGCACGTCCAGCGGCTGCGAGCTGTAGCCTGCGACGGCCAGGTCGGTCCAGAAGCCTGCCGGGCTCGGCGAAGCATGGAAGGGTTCGAAGGCGCCCACGGTTTCGTGGAACGGGGTCAGGCCGCGGCCGATGCGAACCATGCCGAAGTCGCCCTGCAGGCCGACGCGGCTCTGGCCCTGGAACAGCGGACGTTGGGTGCCGTTGCTGCCGATTTCATTGGTGCCGGTGTCCGGCTCGTAACGCATTTCGAGTTGGAACAGTGCCTTGAGGCCGTTGCCCAGTTCTTCAGTACCCTTGAAACCGAGGGTGTTCGAGGCACGCTTGCCGATGTTCAGGCTTTCGCCGCTGCGCTTGATGACGCCGGCGTCGATGGTGCCGTAGATCTGGACCGAAGTTTGTGCATGCACGGTGCCGGCAGCGAATGCGCCAAGCAGTGCGGCGGCCAGGAGGGAGTGTTTCATTGTGTTTCCTTTTTTTCTTGAATAAAACTCAGCTATCCTGGCATTGAGACATTGAAGCCGAATGCCGGGATAACTGCACCTTAAATGCTTGACTCGTCAAGATTATCGGTTTTGTCAATTATGAAGGGGGCAGTTGGTCGAAAGCCAATAATTCCAATCGTGCTGTTGTATTTTTGAAACGCGCGGCAGCAAGGTGTAACAAATTGCTTCAAGGACACAAACGAACTCATCTTTTTGATACTTTGCGCGGCCTCAAGGAAGCCGGGAATTCGAGCGGAGCGGCAGCAATGACGCCGTAGACTCTGCGTCAAACCGAAGTGCGTAGCGACGGCAAGTCAGGGATTTCTTATATATTGGCTACTCTTGGCGTGAGGCCGTGGTACTGGCGGCGGCGCCGTTGCCATCGCTCGAGCGCGGTCTTCGAGCGTGATTCCCCGGTGAAGTCCGCTTGGCCGCACTGGCCGATTCCATACCAAGACAAGCAATAATGGCTAACCGTGAAGAACTGGCGATCATCCGCAATGCACGTGCCGGGCAGGCCGCTGCCCAGCTCGAGCTGGGCAAGCTCTACCTGTTCGGCAGTACCGGCTTGCCGCAGAGCCTGCCGACTGCCTTGCACTGGCTCGAGCGCGCTGCGCGGCAGGAATGCCAGCAGGCCTGGCAACTGATCGGCAACCACATTCCGCTCGCGTTGGCCCAGCCCAGCGCCCAGGCGCTCGTGCCCTGGTACGAACGTGCCTATGACGACGGCAGCGTGCATGCAGGCCTCGTGTTTGCGCAGCTCGTACTGGGCGACGGTACAAGCCCTGGCGCCATCGCCGCCCCGGCCGACTCCCCCGGATTTGCCAAGGCCCTGCGTGCGCTCGAAGATGCTGCCCGGGCCGGCTTTCCCGAAGCCCAGTGGCTGCTGGCACGCCGGCGCGATGCCGCACCAGTGCGGCCGGCCGGCGCTGGGGCGGTGCCGGCGCCGGTCTCGACCCAGGGCTGGCTGCGGCGCGCGGCCGACAGCGGCGTGGCCGAAGCCCAGTCAGCCGTGCTCGACCAGGCTTGGGACGCCGGGCACTGGGACGATTACCTGGCGCGCGCGCTGCCGCTGGCACGCGAGCTCGTGCGCACGGCCGCCAGCCAGGATGGCGTGCATCGGCTGGCGCCTGGCGATATCGCCTTGCTGTCGCGCGTCGCGCGCCTGCTCGACGACAGCACATCCCACCCAGGCGGGAAGGGCGAACATGGGCTGGCCCGGCATGGGCTTACGCTTGCACCAGGCGAACCCCTGTGCTTCTGGGAGCTCGCTGCGGCCGAACACGACCGCCATGCCCAGCTGGCAATGGGCTTGCGCTGCGCGCGCATGGATGTCGGCGGCCGCCGCACCGCCGGCGGCGGAGCCGCCAATTTCAAGAAGGCGATCCGCTGGCTGACCCTGGCGGGCGAGCAGGGTCTGGCCCAGGCCTGGTATGCCCTGTCGCGTATCTATATCAAGCCCGAATTCTCGCAACGGAATGTCGCCGATGCCCAGCGCTACCTCGAGCGGGCGGCCGAGATGGGTTACCGCGACGCCCAGCTCGAATGCGGGCACAACGCCTGGCGCGCGCGCCGCGAGAACGAGAACAAGGACGTAGCCGCGGCTTACTGGTTGCAGAAGGCGGCCGGCCAGGGCAGTAGCGAAGCGTCGGCACTGCTGCGCAGGATCGCTCCGCGCCTGGGTACGCCGCCCTATGTCGAGACCGGCAAGCTGCTCGCGGGGCACGAGGAAACGCTGCATGCGCACCCGCTGCTGCACGCGCGGCTGGAACTTGCTTCGCTGTTCAGTCTGTCACGGGCCGAAGCGCTGCTGCTGGACGTGCCCGCCGCCGACCACGGCCACTGCCTAGTGATCGACATCCGCGCCAGTTATGGGCGCAGCAAGCGTCGCCTGGTGCTGGTCGAGACGGCGCAGGAACGCCATGCGCTCGACCGCATCGTGCGCTTGTTCGAAGGAATCGACTGCGGCCCGTCGGGTCCGGAGGGGAATTACCGCCAGCGCTTGTACCGGCTGCGGACGCTGCTGGGGGCGCCGGCGAAAGAAAACGACGAAGGCGATCCGGTATCGCCAATCGGTTTGGCGGCCTGAGCTCGGGCCAGGTTCCCGCATCAGGAACCGTCGCCGAAGTACCGTCAAGGGCAGTTCGCTCGACGAGACAGTGTATTCCGGCCTGAAGTTCGGCAGGCAACCTTGCCTACAGGCCGAGCGCCCCAAGGAACCGATTAAGAGCGTCCAACAAAACCTTCAGGGCAAGGGATGCGGCCCACCGACGCGCCGTCGACGACAGTACGCCTGTACGGCGAGACGGTGCAAAGCAGTCATGGAGTTTTGCCAGGCGCTAAGGCGGGTTCACCCGGTCATTGCGGACGAGATAAGCGGCCCCAAAGCTGACGGGTAAGGGCTTGCCCGACATCGGTTGACGGGCAGACCCCGGCGACTGTGCATGGATATGCAGGTGCGGTTCATCGCTATTGCCCGAATTTCCTACTTCGCCGATGAGCGCGCCGACGTCGACCCGGTCTCCTGCGGCAAGCCGGATACTGCCCGGACGCAAATGGGCAAGCACGACATCGGCTTGTGCGCAACGCAATATCACAGCATTGCCGAGCATGTGGGCGCGATCGGTCTCGGGAACCCGCATATCCGGCACGCCGTCTATGGCGAAAACGACGGTGCCGCTGCAGGGAGCGAACACCTTCGCACCGTATATCCTGTACGCCGTGGGGGCAGAGGGAAGCAGGCCGTCCGCCCGGAACCCGATCGGGTCAACCTGGACAATATCCACGCCGTATGATTGGCCCCGCCATGCCAGGAAGCGCGGTACCGTCGGATCCAGCGTGCGCATGTGTGCATTGATATTGATGCTGGCGCCCCCATTGGCGATCACGTATCTGCCGGCACGAAGAGGGAAAGCCAGGTCCACCACGTCCTCGCGCGGCGGGATACGCCCGTACAGGGCAGTGGCTGCCTGGTACAGCCCGAACCCGCCTGCGCAAACATAGAAAGCGAGTGCTGCCCGGCGGACCAGGCTGGAGCGCGACGCAATGCTTCGAGCCGCGGCCCGCCCCCGGGAAAAAGCGATCGCCAGCACGAGCAGCACCCCATAGGCATAGGGTGTCCACCATGGAATCACCGTCCATAGACCAGCAAGTGCAATGGCGCTCAGTACGGCAGCTGTGGCGGTCGCCTGGATTCCAAAGCCCACGCGGCCCCGTAGTGGAAGGAATGCGATGCAAAAGATGAGCAGCAATGGCGCCGCTAGCTGGAGGGCAAGGATCAAGGCCATGGTTGCCATGGTTGAGAGCGTCTCTGGACGCGCCAGAATGTTGCCGGAGCCGTGACATTCGTCACGCTGCCGAGCTCACGGAAAGGTGATCGATTCGACTCGCGCACGAAAGAAAGGGAAATAGTCGGCGGTTCCCATATGGTTGCCGCCATCGACGCGGGTCGGCAGGGTGAATCCGCCAAAGCTGCGGAACTCGGCAAGCGTCCCGCCAAATGGCTGGAGGCGCCATTCTTTTTCCGGATTCACATTGCTCCATCGCGGAATCAGCACCCGCAGCGGTCGTCCATCGTCTGCAATGTCGATATCGAGCGTCTGCGTCAGCGAACCTCGCCTGACGATGGCGCGCGCCTGGTTTGGCGTGTTCCCCTCGACCCAATCGACGCCCTTGCCGGGCAAGAGCGATGCGGGTGCCCAGAACGCGGCTTCTGCGACGACGCGGCCGAACGATGCACGAAGATGGTTGCTGTCCCCGCCGGCTCGCACGACGGGCAGGATGCCGCCCAACCAGAACCTGGTCCAGGAGCGATCGGCAAGCATGCCGTCGGATCCCACTATGTGCATGATGCCGGTGCCTGCCTCAACGGACCAGATAAAACCATGTGGCGACGCCAGAATCTGGCTTGCCTGCATCGGACGGCAGGCTGGATCAGCCTTGCTGCCAAGGCAAATTTCTCCGCTCATCCGAATTTCGCTGACTTGCCGCAGCGCGGTGCCCTCCGCGATCGTAAAGAGAAAGTAACGGCGCGCGGCATCCGGCAAGTCCTTTACCATCTGCCGTGAAAACAGTTCAGTGGATGCGGATGCCGGGCCCTGGAGCTGCTTCCAGGCAGACGCCATCGTGCGCGCTTCGCTCATACGCCATGCCAGCATCAGCAACGCGATCAGGACCAGGACCGACAAGGCGGCGAGCGATATCAATAGCATTTTCTGTCTCATGCATTTTCCTCGGACCACGCCGCATGGACAGCCTCCGTCCCGGCGGCGTGCTGGATGTGCAACGGCGTCGGCATACAGGCAGTCAGCGATGCAGCAGGGTGGTGCCTTCCTGAACGATGACATCCGATACGGGCCGCCTGGGCACAGGCGGCAGCGCGTTGGCAGGATAACCCAGGCGAAGGAGAACCTGTGGCATTCCGTTGCTGTCAGCGCATGCAGCTTGGTTCGCAAGAAGGCGAGCTGAATCGGTTGATTCAAGTACGAAGCTTGCAATCCATGCTGGCATCCGAGTAGCAAAACGCGTTGCAGCGCCTGCCCGGCAATCAGCCAGTCGCGCACCCCATCGCTGTCCGTTCCCAGCACCGCGAGTAGCGGAGACGCTTCCGCCAGCGCCTTGTCCCTTGCTCCGACTCCTCCTCCCATGTCGAAGGAACGCACGACCAACTGGGCGAGCGGCAAGGCCAGGCACGCCGAATCCATCGCCAAGACGGCGTGGATGCATCCAGGCAGCGAGTTCGCGGCGCCAGCTTGGGTTGGCCCATTGGACGGCATCACCTTCGGAGACCATGGCGGCAGCAATACGAAGATGCATCAGGGCGCAACCACAACTGATCGTCAATTCCCGATCATCGGGGTCGTTGACAGGAAGCGCACGGGTTCGGTCGGCGAAGAGATCGATGGAAGACTCCGCCATCCGGAAGAGCCAGGGCTGGGTGTTGTGGCTCGAGGGCGCGAGCACTGTACGCTCGACGAGGGATTCGAACCATGTGCGACGCGTGTCCCGGCCCAGTGCATCCTGAAGCGAGTCCGTTCTTCCACCTTTAGCGATTTGCCTGCATCAAGCACCCGTGATGTGGTCCTCGCGGTGTGCCGCTTGCCGGCATCCGGACCGACCCCCGGCGTTTCCGGTTCAGTCCTTCAAATCTCGACTTCGCCCTCGAACACCGTCATCGCCGGCCCGCTGAGGTAGACCGGCTGGCCGGGGCCATCCCAGGCAATGCTGAGTTCACCGCCGCGCGCCGACACGCGCACCGGCGAATCGAGCAGGCCGCGCCGGATGCCGGCCACCACGGCCGCGCAGGCGCCGGTACCGCAGGCCAGCGTTTCGCCGGCGCCGCGTTCGAACACGCGCAGGCGGATGTGGCGGCGGTCCACCACCTGCATGAAGCCTGCATTCACCTTCTGCGGGAAGCGCGGGTGCGTTTCGATCGCCGGCCCCATCGTTTCCACGGGTGCGGTGTCGACATCCTCGACCACCTGCACCGCATGCGGGTTGCCCATCGAGACCACCGACACGAACACGGTCTTGCCACCCACCGGCAGCGGCCAGGTGGTGTCTTCGTCCTCGGTCCTGCTTTCCAGGCCGGCGCCGTCGAACGGGATATCGAGCGGGTCGAGGCGCGGCGCGCCCATGTCCACCGTCACGCTGCCGTCGTCCTCGAGACGCGGGGCGATGATGCCCTTCATGGTCTCGACACGGATGCTGCGTTCGTCGGACAGGGCCTTGTCGCTGACGAAGCGGGCAAAGGCGCGCGCGCCGTTGCCGCATTGCTCGACCTCGCCGCCGTCGCTGTTGAAGATGCGGTAGCGGAAATCAACGCCTTCGGTGACCGGACGCTCGACCACCAGGATCTGGTCCGCCCCGATGCCGAAGCGGCGGTCGGCCAAGCGGCGCCATTGTTCCGCGTTCAGGTTCACGTCCTGGTGGATCGCATCGACGACGATGAAGTCGTTGCCCGCGCCGTGCATCTTGGTGAATTTCAGTTTCATGTCTGTTTCAGTTCAACTTAATTAAATCCGAATTGGATTAGCGCGGCTTAATCAGTCGTAGAACGACGGCTCGCCCGGCGGCCGGGTCTTGAAGCGTTTATGGGTCCAGAAGTATTCGGCCGGCGCCTCGCGCACGCGCTCCTCGATGAAGGCATTCATGCGGCGGGTCGCCTCGACCATGTCGTCGCCCGGGTAATTCTCCCACGCCGGATAGAAACGCACACGCCAGCCCTGGTAGTTCGGCAGGTAGGTGGCGACCACCGGGATCACCTTGGCGCCGGTGGCGGCGGCGATGCGGCCCAGCGCCGTGAGGGTGGCGGCCGGGATGCCGAAGAAGGGCACGAACTCGGCATCTTTTTCGCCGAAGTCCATGTCAGGCAGCATGAAGTAGGGCAGGCCGTCGCGCAGCGCGCGCAGGATCGGCTTGATGCCTTCCTTGCGCGTCACCAGGCGCACCGGCCCGTAGCGCTCGCGGCCGTGACGCAGCAGTTTGTCGAAGGCTTCGTTCTTTTGCGGCACGTACATGCTGCACACCGGGATCACGCGTGCTGCGACGCCGGCCACGTCGAGGCAGACGAAGTGCGGACACAGCAGGATGGTCGGGCCCGCCTCCATCGCGGCCTGCGGCACCGCCGGCTCGACCTGGATATAGCGGCGCACGCGCGCCTCCGGCGCCCACCACAGGATCGAACGTTCGACGATGCTGCGCGCGTAGGCGCGGAAGTGCTGCTTCGCGATCGCGTCACGTTCGCTCTCCGATTTTTCGGGCATGCACAGGCGCAGGTTGGTGAGCGTGATGCGGCGGCGCTTGCCCATGATGCGGAACATCAGGCTGCCGACGGCTTCACCCAGGCGTCCCAGGATGGGCAGCGGCAGGAAGTGCAGCAGCCACAGGAGTCCGAGCAGGATCCTCATGCTGCAACCTCGCTTTCCGGGCCGGCCACGCCTTCCGGCTGCTTGTAGCGGTTGTAGCTCCAGAAGTACTGCGCCGGGCAGCGGGCGATCAGTTGCTCCATGGCGCGGTTGATGGACGCCGCCTGGTCCGCCGCGCTGCCTTCCAGGCTGCCCTCGAAGGGCACGAAGCGCACCACGTAGCCGCGGCCGCGCGACAGGCGCTCGGCGTAGACCAGCAGGATGTCGGCCTTGCCCAACTGCGCCAGCTTGGCGGGCAGGGTCATGGTGTAGGCGGTGCGGCCGAACCACGGCGCCCACACGCCTTCGCCTTCCTGTGGCACCTGGTCGGGCAGCAGGCCGATCGGCTCGCCGCCCTTGAGGGTCTTGGCCAGCACGCGCACGCCGGCCAGGGTAGCCGGCGCCAGTTTGAGGTTGTGGCGCGCACGGGCGCCTTCGACCAGGGGTTTCAGGGCGCTCTTGCGCGGCGGGCGGTACATGACGGTCAGTGCGGTCTGCAGCGCGATCTGCTGGGCCGTCATCTCGAAGCAGCCCAGGTGTGGCGTCAGGAACACGATGCCCTTTCCGGCATCCAGGCGCTGCTGCACCAGTTCCCATCCCTCGACACTGGCATGGCGGGCGACGCGCTTGGGATCGGCGCACCAGACGAAGGCCAGTTCGATGATGGCCTTGCCGGCTTCGGCGACGGCGGCATCCAGGTGCCGTTCATAGCCGGCCTGGGCCAGGTTGGCGCGCAGGCGCCGGCGATAGGAGGGCGAAAAGCCATAGACGAGCCAGCCGAGGGCCGCGCCGAGGGCATGCAAAAACGGCAATGGAAATACCGATAGTGCACGAAATAAAAGAACTAACATGCGATTGACCAGGGTTGAAAGAGCGCTGCTCGGTAGAGCAAAATTCTCGAAGGAAGCGTAAAATACCACTTTATGCAGGATCCGCCGAGTTAATAGACAACTTGCGAAGCGGAATATAAATGTCGCTAAAGCGTCGCAGGCAACCGTTTGCTGCGGCACGTACTTAACACAGCAGTAAAATGGAGCCTACATGTCCAACGACTACCTCTTCACTTCCGAATCGGTTTCGGAAGGCCATCCCGACAAGGTCGCCGACCAGATTTCCGACAGCATCCTCGACGCCATCCTGGAACAGGATCCGCGCGCGCGCGTCGCTGCCGAAACCCTGTGCAACACCGGCCTGGTGGTGCTGGCGGGTGAAATCACCACCCACGCCAACGTCGACTACATCCAGGTGGCGCGCAATACCATCAAGCGCATCGGCTACGACAACACCGACTTCGGCATCGACTATCGTGGCTGCGCCGTGATGGTCTGCTACGACAAGCAGTCGCCGGACATCGCCCAGGGCGTGGACGAAGGCGCGGGCCTCGACCTCGACCAGGGCGCGGGCGACCAGGGCCTGATGTTCGGCTATGCCTGCGACGAGACCCCGGAACTGATGCCGGCCGCCATTTACTACTCGCACCGCCTGGTCGAGCGCCAGTCGCAACTGCGCAAGGATGGCCGCCTGCCATGGCTGCGCCCGGACGCCAAGTCGCAGGTCACCCTGCGCTACGTCGACGGCCGCCCGGTGTCGGTCGACACCGTGGTGCTGTCGACCCAGCACGCACCGGAAATCTCGCACTCGCAGATCGAAGAAGCCGTCATCGAAGAGATCATCAAGCCGGTCCTGCCGCGCGAATGGCTGGAAGGCACCAAGTTCCTGGTCAACCCGACCGGCCGCTTCGTCATCGGCGGCCCGCAGGGCGACTGCGGCCTGACCGGCCGCAAGATCATCGTCGACACCTACGGCGGCGCAGCGCCGCACGGCGGCGGCGCGTTCTCGGGCAAGGATCCGTCCAAGGTCGACCGCTCGGCAGCCTACGCCGCACGCTACGTCGCCAAGAACATCGTGGCCGCCGGCCTGGCGCGCCAGTGCCAGGTGCAGGTCAGCTACGCGATCGGCGTGGCCCGTCCGATCAACATCACCGTGTACACCGAAGGCACCGGCGTCATCTCCGACGAGAAGATCGCCCAGCTGGTCATGGAGCACTTCGACCTGCGCCCGAAGGGCATCGTCCAGATGCTCGACCTGCTGCGCCCGATCTACGCCAAGACCGCCGCCTACGGCCACTTCGGCCGCGAAGAGCCGGAGTTCACCTGGGAGCGCACCGACAAGGCGGCGCTGCTGCGCGCCGAAGCCGGCCTGGCCTAAGCCGGCCTGGCCTGCGGCCAGGCCTCTCCGCCCGCGCCTCACGGTTGCGGGTGGGGCAGGTGAACAACAGTGGCGGCCCACAGGCGCCGCCACTCGTGGTAAACTCACCGATTCCGAGGAGCGTTGCGACGAAGATTCCCATCTTCGCCAGGCTCGGATATCAGCAACCGCGCTCACGTTACTTTTTTCAACCATTGAAAGGAGGGCGTGATGAGCGCCGTACTCAAAGAAACTCCCGATTACCTTGTCGCCGACATCTCCCTGGCATCCTGGGGCGAGAAGGAAATCCGCATTGCAGAAACCGAAATGCCGGGCCTGATGGCGATCCGCGAGGAATACGCAGCAAGCCAGCCGCTGAAGGGCGCGCGCATCGCCGGTTCGCTGCACATGACCATCCAGACCGCGGTCCTGATCCGCACCCTGGAAGCCCTCGGCGCGCAAGTGCGCTGGGCATCGTGCAATATCTACTCGACCCAGGACCACGCCGCCGCCGCCATCGCGTCGGTCGGCACCCCGGTGTTCGCCATCAAGGGCGAAACCCTGGACGAGTACTGGGAGTACACCCACCGCATCTTCGAATGGCCGGGTGACAACCACGCCAACATGATCCTGGACGACGGCGGCGACGCCACCCTGCTGCTGCACCTGGGCGTGCGCGCGGAGAAGGACATCTCGGTGCTGGACAAGCCGGGTTCGGAAGAAGAAATCTGCCTGTTCAACGCCATCAAGGGCCGCCTGGCGCGTGACCCGCAGTGGTACTCGAAGCGCCTGCCGGCCATCAAGGGCGTGACCGAAGAGACCACCACCGGCGTGCACCGCCTGTACCAGATGCACCAGGAAGGCAAGCTGGCCTTCCCGGCGATCAACGTCAACGACTCCGTCACCAAGTCGAAGTTCGACAACCTGTATGGCTGCCGCGAATCGCTGGTGGACGGCATCAAGCGCGCCACCGACGTCATGATCGCCGGCAAGATCGCCGTCATCGCCGGCTACGGCGACGTGGGCAAGGGCTCGGCCCAGGCCATGCGCGCGCTGTCGGCGCAGGTGTGGGTCACCGAGATCGACCCGATCTGCGCACTGCAGGCCGCGATGGAAGGCTACCGCGTCGTGACCATGGACTACGCTGCCGAACACGGTGACATTTTTGTTACCTGCACCGGCAACTACCACGTCATCACCGAAGAGCACATGCTCAAGATGAAGGACCAGGCCATCGTCTGCAACATCGGCCACTTCGACAACGAGATCGAAGTCGCCGCGCTCAAGAAGTACGAGTGGGAAAACATCAAGCCGCAGGTCGACCACGTGATCTTCCCGGATGGCAAGCGCATCATCCTGCTGGCCGAAGGCCGCCTGGTGAACCTGGGCTGCGGCACCGGCCACCCGTCGTACGTGATGAGCTCGTCGTTCGCGAACCAGACCATCGCCCAGATCGAACTGTTCGCCAACACCGACAAATACCCGGTCGGCGTGTACACCCTGCCGAAGCATCTGGACGAAAAGGTCGCCCGCCTGCAGCTCAAGAAGCTCAACGCCCAGCTGACCACGCTGACCGACGAGCAGGCCGCCTACATCTCGGTGCAGAAGGAAGGTCCGTACAAGCCGGACCACTACCGTTACTAATCGGTAGGTAGGCAGGCGGGCGCTGCGTTTCATACGAACCAGCGCCCGTTTTTTCAACAGCCGGGCGTTCTTCTCCATGCAAGCGGTGGGAATGCCCGCGTACCACGAAAGTCGATGCGATGCGCTTGCTCATTACCTGGCTGATCAATGCCGTGGCCCTGATGGCCCTGCCGTTCCTGATGTCTTCCGTGGCGGTCTCCAATTTCACGACGGCGCTGATCGCGGCCCTCGTGCTCGGGCTGGTCAATACCCTGATCCGCCCGATCCTGGTGCTCCTCACCCTGCCCGTGACCGTGGTGTCGCTGGGCCTGTTTATCCTCGTCATCAACGCCTTCCTGTTCTGGCTGGTGTCGCGCTGGATCGAGGGTTTCGAAGTGACCGGCTTCTGGTCCGCCTTCCTGGCAGCCATCCTGTACAGCATCATTTCGTGGGCGCTTTCTACCTTGCTCCTCAAGGACAACGATGGAAACTCCTAATTTCAGTATCGAGTTCTTCCCCCCGAAGACCGAGGAAGGCGCCGAGAAGCTGCGCGTCGTGCGCCAGAAGCTGGCCGAGCTGCAGCCCAAGTACTTCTCGGTGACCTTCGGTGCGGGCGGCACCACCCAGCAGGGCACGCTGCAAACCGTGCTCGAGATCAAATCCGCGGGCCACGAAGCTGCCCCGCACCTGTCCTGCGTCGGCGGCAGCCGCGAATCGCTGCGCGCGATCCTGCAGCAGTTCCAGGACAACGGCATCCGCCGCGTGGTGGCGCTGCGCGGCGACCTGCCGAGCGGCTACGGCGGCGGCGGCGAGTTCCGCTATGCCAACGAGCTGGTCGAGTTTATCCGCAAGGAAACCGGCGACTGGTTCCACATCGAAGTGGCGGCCTATCCGGAAATGCACCCGCAAGCCCGTTCTCCCCAGGACGACCTGCAGGCCTTCGCGCGGAAGGTGCAAGCTGGCGCGAATGCCGCGATCACCCAGTATTTCTACAACGCGGACGCCTACTTCGACTTCGTCGATAACGCCCGCAAGCTGGGCGTGGACGTGCCGGTGGTGCCGGGCATCATGCCGATCACCAACTACACGCAGCTGATGCGCTTCTCGGACATGTGCGGCGCCGAGATCCCGCGCTGGGTGCGCAACAAGCTGGCCAGCTTCGGCGACGATACCGCCTCGATCAAGGCTTTCGGCCTGGACGTGGTCACCGGCCTGTGCGAACGCCTGCTGGCCGGCGGCGCGCCGGGGCTGCATTTCTACAGCATGAACCAGGCCGTGGCGACGACCGCGATCTGGCAACGGCTGGTGAAGTAATTGGCATGACGGACGCGGTGCTGGATCGACCGCGCCCCGTAGGGTGGGCGGCATCAAAGTGAAGGCTGCTCGCCCGCTCGGGGGGAGCCGCCCACCCCTACGATTTGGCTGCGCCGAAATTTATTCCAGTTCAGTGACGATCTCATCGAGCGGAATGTCATATTCCCCGATCTCGAATTCCGCCAGTTGGCACGCATATGCGATGCCCAGTGTCCTCGGACGCGGCTCCGCCGCCAGCGTCCTGTCATAAAACCCGCCCCCATACCCCAGCCGGTAGCCGCGCGCATCGAAACCCAGGCAGGGCACCAAGAGCGCATCCGGCCTGTCCACCATCCGCAACGCGGCCGGCACCGCCACGCCCAGGCTGTCCGCTACGGTCGGCTCGCCCGGCACCCACTCGGCCCATCCGAGCGCCGTATCGCGTGCCAGCACGACGGGCAAGGCCAGCCGTACGCCTGCCTCCGCCAATTCCGCGTAGGCTGGACGCAGGTCGGGTTCGCCCGCGAGCGGCCAGTAGACGCCCAGCGCTTTCCCGGGATTGGTCCGCAGCCAAGGCAACACCCGTGCGAGCACGCGCTCCCCGATGCGGTCGTCCCAGGCGCGTTTCGTGTCGTGGTCGATGGCGCGGCGCCGCTCCTTGAGCGTCCGGCGCAACTGTGGCTTATCGGGCATGGCGCTTGCGCCAGCGTCTGGCAGGAGCCCGGGGGCACATGGTATTCTTGATTCGCCGGTCATGGTTTGAATGCAGCGTACATTGAGAGTTGTGGATGTTTCAATTGAGTTTGACAACCGGCTCGCTGCCGGTCGCCCTTGCCCTTGTATTTGCATTATGGACGCTGCCTTCCAGCATAGTCCACGCCGAAACCGCGCCCCAGGCCGCGCCCAGTACCCAGGTCGTTCCGCCGGTGCCGGCCGGCGCGCCGACGGTGCCAAGCGCGCCTGCCGCGCCCGGAGCGCCTGACAACCGGGCCGACGACGACACCTTCATGTTGCTGCGCGAGGCTGCGCGCCAGAACGACGCCGCGCGCACCAATGCCCTGGCATCGCGCCTGCCGCCCAATTATCCGCTGGCGTCCTATGTCGACTATTATCGTCTGAAACCCAGAATAGGCCGCGACGCCACGGCCGAGGAAGTCCGCGAGGTGCTGCGCCGGCACGAGGGCACGGCTGCCGCCGAGCTGATGCGCAGCGAGTGGCTGCTGGACCTGGGCCGGCGGCGCGACTGGGCCACGTTCGAGCGCGAAGTCGGCCAACTGGCCGGCAGCAACCTGCAACTGCGCTGCCATGGCCTGCTGGCGCGGGCCAGCCGCGGCGAAGCGGTGGCGCAGGAAGCGCGCGGGGTCCTGCTCAGTCCAGCCAACTACGGCGAGGCCTGCTCCGCCCTGATCGCCCAGCTGGCGCAAAGCCGCCAGTTCGGCGAGGACGACCTTCTATGGCAGCTGCGCCTGGCCGGGGAGGCCAACGCCACCGGCCCGGCACGGCGTGCCGCCGCGCTGCTCGGCGCCTCCGACGTCCGTGCCGCCCAGGCGGTGGACACCCCGGCGGTGGCGATGGCGCGCGGCATCGGCAAGACCCGCGCCGAGCGCGCCGTCTACCTGATGGCGGTGGGCCGCATGGCGCGCACCAGCCTCAAACTGGCCACGGTCGCGCTGGAGAAGAACAGCCCGCAGCTGAGCGCGGAAGAACGCGCGACCGGCTGGGCCAGCGTCGCACACGCTGCCTCGATCGCCCTGTCGCCCGATGCGGCCACCTATTGGCAGCGCACGGGCGGCATCCGGCTCACCAACGAACAGCTGCAGTGGAAGACCCGCATCGCCCTGCGCCGCGGCGACTGGAAAACCGTGCGTGCCGCCATCGAGGCGATGCCGCCCAGCCTGCGCGCCGACAGCGCCTGGGTCTACTGGCTGGCACGCGCCGACAAGCACGATGGCAAGATGGTGGAGGCGAATGCCGGCTTCGAGCGCATTGCTAGCCAGCACAATTTCTACGGCCAGCTCGCACTGGACGACCTCGGCCGCCAGGTGGTGGCGCCGCCGCCTGCACAGCCGATCAGCAACGAAGAACTGGCATCAAGCAACGCCAACCCGAGCCTGCAGCGCGCCCTGAAGTTCTATGCCCTCGGCCTGCGTGCGGACGGCAATCGCGAATGGAACTGGGCGCTGCGCGGCATGTCTGACCGTCAGTTGCTGGCCGCCGGCGAACTCGCTCGCCGCAACGACCTGCTCGACCGTACCATCGAGACGTCGCTGCGCACGCGTACCGAGCTCGACTACGCACAGCGTTTCCCGGCGCCGCACCTGGACCTCCTGCACCCGACCGCGCAGGGCCTGGGCCTCGACAAGGCCTGGGTCTACGGCCTGATCCGCCAGGAATCGCGCTTCATCCTTGACGCGCGTTCCGGCGTCGGCGCCTCCGGCCTGATGCAGGTGATGCCGGCCACCGGCAAGTGGGTGGCGGCCAAGATCGGGATGAACAACTTCGTGCACAGCATGCTCAACGACCTGCGGACCAATATCACGCTCGGCGCCAATTACATGAACATGGTGCTGGAAAACTTCGACGGCGACGAAATCCTTGCCACGGCGGCCTACAATGCCGGGCCTTCCCGTGCGCGCGCCTGGCGCGGCCTGCTGGACCAGCCGATGGAAGGCGCCATCTTCGTCGAATCGATTCCGTTCTCGGAAACCCGCGGCTATGTGCGCAACGTGCTGGCCAACGCCACCAACTACGCCGCCGTGTTCGAGAACAAGCCGCAGTCGATCCGGACGCGCCTGCGTCCCGTGCAGCCGCGCGAAAGGGCGTCCATCCTTCCCTGAGTTTTCACGGGCCCGGCGAGGCTCATTGAAGGAGAAGGCCATGCGCGACAGGAACGTATTGGTCATCGGCGGGACAGGTTTCATCGGCAGCCACCTGCTGGCGCGCCTGGCGGCGGAGGGCGTCGGCACGACGGTGCCCACCCGGCGCTACGAGACCGCCAAGCAGCTCACCACCTTGCCCTACCTCGACCTGGAGGTCGCCAACATCCACGACGATGCCGCGCTGCGCCGCCTCCTCAGGGGGCGCGACGCCGTCATCAACCTGGTCGGCGTGCTGCACGGTGGCCACGGCGATCCCTACGGCCCCGTGTTCCGGCACCTGCACGTGGAGCTGCCGCGCCGCATCGTCCGTACCTGTGCCGAACTGGGCGTGCCGCGCTACCTGCACATGAGCGCCCTCGGCGCCAGCCACAGCGGCGCGTCGATGTACCAGCGCTCCAAGGCCGACGGCGAACTGGCCGCGCGCAGCGAGCCGCAGGTGGCCGCCACCATCTTCCGCCCCTCGATCGTGTTCGGGCCGGGCGACCATTTCCTGACCGTGTTCGCCAGCCTGCAGCGCCATCTTCCGGTGATGCCGCTCGCCTGTGCGCAGTGGCGCCTGCAGCCGGTCTACGTGAAAGACGTCGCCGCCGCCTGCGCGCTGGCGCTGCGCGAGCCGCGCACGCGCGGCGCCGACATCGAGTTGGGCGGTCCCCGGGTATATACCCTGGCCGAGCTGGTCCACCTGGCCGGGCGCTATGCCGGCCATGAACGCCGCGTGCTGGCGCTGCCCGACTGGGCCGCGCGCCTGGAGGCCCGGCTGTTCGAGATGCTGCCGGGCGACCCGATGATCAGCCGTGACAACCTCGATTCGATGAAGGTGGATAATGTGGTCAGTCCGCAAACACAAGCCTTGACAGCGGACGCGCTCGGAATCAAGCTGACGTCGCTCGAAGCCGCTGCGCCGCACTACCTGGCGACACCCAGGGGCCTGGACGACCACCGCGAGCACGCCGGCCGCTGATTTCTCAGTTTTTGCGCAGTTTTTCGACCACGAATCGACCACAGGACACCATGCAGACCATCGAACTCGACCCGACCCTGTCTTCCACCCTCGAGCAAGCCCGCCAGCCGGGCCTGACCCTCGTCATCGGCAACAAGAACGTGTCGTCGTGGTCGATGCGGCCCTGGGTGGCCGCGGTCGCATTCGGGATTCCGTTTACCGAGATTCGCGTCCTGCTCGACAAGCCCGATAGCGCCGCCAACATCGCCCGCTATTCGCACGCGGGCCGGGTGCCGGTGCTGCTGGCCGGCGAGATGACGATCTGGGACAGCCTGGCCATCGTCGAATATCTGGCCGAGCAGTTTCCGGACAAGCACATGTGGCCGCAGGACGTGGCCGCGCGCGCCATGGCGCGCTCGATCGTGGCCGAGATGCACTCGGGCTTTTCCGAGCTGCGCAGCGCGATGTCGATGAACATCCAGGCGCGCCTGCCGGGCCGCGGCCGCACGCCGGGGGCCCAGGCCGACATCGGCCGCATCTGCGAGATCTGGGAAGACTGCCTGTCGCGCTTCGGCCACCACAGCTTCCTGTTCGGCGACTTCTCCATTGCCGACGCCTTCTATGCCCCGGTGGTGTGCCGCTTCAAGACCTACGGCGTGGCGCTGGCGCCGGCCCTGCAGGCCTACTGCGAGCGCGTGCTGGCCCACCCGGCGGTGGCGCGCTGGGTCGACGAGGCGATGCGCGAGGACGATCCGACCCCGCAACATGACCTGGAGCTGCCTGGGGAATGACGATGCGCAGCTATGTGGTCGGCGGCGCCGTGCGCGACGAGCTGCTGGGGCGCCCCGTCACCGACCGCGACCACGTCGTGGTCGGCGCCACTCCGGAAGACATGCTGGCGCAGGGCTTCCGCCCGGTCGGCAAGGATTTCCCGGTCTTCCTGCATCCCGACACGCACGAGGAATACGCGCTGGCGCGCACCGAGCGCAAGACTGCGCCGGGCTACCACGGCTTCGTGTTCCACACTTCGCCCGACGTCACCCTCGAGGACGACCTGGTGCGGCGCGACCTGACCATCAACGCCATGGCGCGCGCCATGGATGGCAGCATCATCGACCCTTATGACGGGCAGGCCGACCTGAAGAACCGCATCTTCCGCCACGTGTCCGAGGCCTTCGCCGAAGACCCGGTGCGCATCCTGCGCCTGGCGCGCTTTGCCGCGCGCTTCCCGGACTTCCGCGTCCACGAGACCACCAATGCGCTCATGCGCAGCATGGTCGAGGCAGGGGAGGTCGACGCCCTGGTGCCGGAACGGGTCTGGCAGGAGCTGTCGCGCGGGCTGATGGAAGAACGTCCATCGCGCATGTTCGCCGTGCTGCGCGACTGCGGCGCGCTGGCGCGCATCCTGCCCGAGCTCGACGTCCTGTGGGGCGTGCCGCAGCCGCCGCTGCACCATCCGGAAGTCGACACCGGCGTGCACATCATGCTGGTGATCGACTATGCCGCCGAGCAGCGCCATCCGCTCGAGGTGCGCTTCGCTGCCCTGGTGCACGACCTGGGCAAGGGCGTCTCCCCGAGCGAGACCTGGCCGGCCCACCACGGCCACGAATTCACCGGCATGAAGCTGGTAACAGGGGTGTGCAAGCGCCTGAAGGTGCCCAACGAATGCCGCGACCTGGCCCTGATGACGGCGCGCGAGCACGGCAACGTCAGCCGCGCCCTGCAACTGCGGGCCAACACCATCGTCACCCTGTTCGAGCGCTGCGACGCCTTCCGCAAGCCGGAGCGCTTCGCCCAGATGCTGCTTGCCTCCGAATGCGATTCGCGCGGGCGCGGACACGAAGAACATCCGATGCGCTTCCAGGAGTATCCGCAGCGAGCCTGGCTGCTGCGTGCCCTGGATGCGGCGCGCGGCGTGAATGCCGGCGAGATCGCTGCGCGCTACGCCGAGAGGCGAGACAAGATTCCCGAGGCCGTGCACGCGGCGCGGGTGTCGGCCGTCAAGGCGGCGCTGAGGGAGCCGTAGGGTGGGCGGGTCTCCCGCCCACGCGGTGATTGTTGCCGGCTCCACTCTCGTGCACGATGATCTTGCTGCTGGTTGAACGCGCGGTCGGCTTCGCGTGATCTAGTCCACCGGACCGTGATCTAGTCCACCGGACTAGATCACCCCCTACGGTGCACGACTGTTCGGCAAGGTTTTGCTATCCTTCCCTGGATAACGACGGGCAGTTTGTAACAATGTAACGGAGGACAAGATGGTTGCCGTGCTGGCGCAGCGCGTAGCGAGCTTGAAACCGCGTCGCCGCCTGCAACTTGCCGGCCTGGCGGTGCTGGTGCTGGCCTTGCTGCTCGCCTTTTTCTATATCCGCTCGGAAGGGACCGATCCCGAGGTCCGCAACGACGTGATGCTCAACCTGCGCGAGCTCGAAAAGCTCGACGCCGAATGGGATGCGAATATCCTCCGCGCCCACATCGGGCGCGCGCCGGCCACCGCCCAACTGACCACCCAGCTGCCGCGCATGCGCGAGCTGTCGACGCGCCTCGGCGAAGCCGTGCCGGAAACCGCCAGCCCGGCCGTGGCAAGCGCCTATACCCAGCTGCGCGACGCCATGCAGCGCAAGGAGCTGATCACCGCCCAGTTCGCGCGCCACAACCCGCCGCTGCGCGAGGCCCTGGGCTTCCTGCCGCCGGCCGTGGCCGACCTCAAGACCGAGCTGGGCGGCATCGAAGGCGCGCTGGCGCCGGCACGCCTGGTGATTCGTCTGGATGCTTCCCTGAACGACCTCTTGAGCGAGATCCTGCGCTACAACGTCGCGCCCAGCCCGCCGCTGGCGGCGCACATCGACGAGATCCTGGGCGACATCTCGGCCCAGGAAATCGCCTTCTCCCCGGCCGTGGTCGAGAAGATGGACGCGATCATCAAGGCCGCACGCGTGATCCTCGAGAAGCGGCCCCTTGAAAACCGCCTGGAGGCCCAGATTGCCGCCACCGCCCTGGGGACCGCGCTCGACCGCCTGGGCCGCGAGTTCGACCGCTCCTTTGACGCCGCCCTGGCGGTGCGCGAGCGCTACCGCGGCTACCTGTTCGCCTACTCGGCCATCCTCCTGATGCTGCTGGCCTATGCCGGCATGCGGCTGCGGCGCAGCTACCGCATCATCGGCGCGGTCAACCAGCAACTGAAGGCGGCCAACGAGAACCTCGAGCACCGTGTCGCCGAGCGCACCGCAGAGCTGGAGGCCCAGTCGAAGCAGCTCGAACGCCTGGCCCAGCACGACAGCCTCACGGGGCTGATCAACTACCGCCAGCTGACCCGCCTGCTCGAGCGGGCCCTGGCCCGCGCCACGCGCCGCGATTCGGTGGTGGTCGTCATGTTCATCGACCTGGACGGCTTCAAGGCGGTGAACGACACCTACGGCCATGCCACCGGCGACCTGGTGCTGCAGATGGTCGCGCGCCGGGTGCAGGAAAAATTGCGCGCCGAGGATGCGCTGGCACGCCTGGGCGGCGACGAATTCGTCATCATGCTGGAAGAGGTCGCGTCGCGCGAAGGCGCCTTGCGCGTGGCCCAGCTGGCGCTCGACCAGATCAAGTCGGTGACGGAGGCGGACGGCAATCCGGTGCGCATTTCCGCCAGTATCGGCATCTCGAGCGCGCGCGGCTCCGGGGGGGCGGCACGCGGCTCGGCCGCGTTGCTGGCCGAGGCCGACAAGGCCATGTACGAGGCCAAGCAGGCAGGGAAGGGCGTGTTCGTGGTGAGTCCGGCATCGCAGTGGATCGTTCCGGCACACGAAGCGGCGCAACAGCGCACGCAATAACGGAATCCGCTACAATCCGGACTGATGCTGCACTGCACAAAAGAGTGATGACATGACCGAGAATTCCCTGTTCCGCTGGCTGAAGGGCCTCGGCGGCCGCCCCAAGGATGGCCGCCCGACCGTGCTCGTCAAGGAACTGGGCGAGCGCGACCGCCGCCGCATCCTGCGCCACTTCCTGGGGCTGGACGACAACGACCGCCTGCTGCGCTTCGGCAGCGTGATCCCGGACGACGCGATCACCAAGTACGTCAACAAACTCGATTTCCGGCACGACATCGTGTTCGGCGTGGTGAACCGCGTGTTCCAGCTGGTCGGGGTGGGGCACCTGGCCTTCGCCAAGGCCGACAAGGGCAAGCCGACGCAAAAGGAACGGGTGGCGGAGTTCGGCGTATCGGTCTCGAAGTCGGCGCGCGGCCAGGGCATCGGCTCGCGCCTGTTCCAGCGCGCGGCGATCCACTGCCGCAATGCCGACGTCGACACCCTCTACATGCAGTGCCTGACCTCGAACCAGACCATGATGCACATCGCGAAAAAGGCCGGCATGGAGATCAAGCGCGAGTACGGCGAGGCGGACGCCTACCTGCAGCTGCCGCCGCCGAGCCCGGCGAGCGTGATGGCGGAGGCGCTGGAAGAGCAGTGGGCGGTGATCGATTACACCATGAAGGCGAATGCCCGGGCAGCGGTGAAATGGCTGACGCCGAAGAAGTGAGTGCTACCCCGCCACTGGCAACGCTGTCGTCTCCTTGATCCTCTGCAAGGCAAAACTCGACTTCACATCCAGCACCGCCGGATGCTTGAGGAGCGTGCCCATCATGAAGCGCGAGAAGTGGTCCATGTCTTCCACGTGCACGCGCAGCAGGAAATCCATTTCCCCCGTCATCGCGTAGCAGGCCACCACTTCCGGCCACGTGCCCACCGACACCGCGAAGTCGTTGCGCGGCGACGTCGCCGGCAGCCCTGGCGCGCCGCGCGCGCCGCCGGCCACTTCGCTGTGCTTTTCCAGGCGCACGTTCACGTAGGCCAGCAGCCCGAGCCCGATCTTGTCCGGATCGACGAGGGCCACGTACTGGCGGATTACCCCTGCTTCTTCCAGGCGCTTGATGCGGCGCAGGCAGGGGGAAGGGGACAGGTTGACACGCTCGGCAACGTCCTGGTTCGACAGCCTGCCGTCGGTCTGCAGCACGGCCAGGATCTTGCGGTCGGTCTTGTCGAGCTCGATTTTTGACATGTTTTCCTCGGTGGATTCGCGAACCCAGCAATTTTATTGCGCAAATCCTTCGGCGGGGGGAATTGTTTGGAATTTAATGCCGGAGGCCCAGGAATATACTGTGCGCCTGATGGATCAGGCTGGCCCAGCCAAGCCCCGCGCGACCGAATGACCGGCAAGAGTCTGGCGCGCCCCGCATCCTGGCGACAATAACGGTACACAACCCGGAGACACCGCATGAACGCACCCCTCGAGCGCGCCAACCTGGCGCTGCCGCAGCACGACATCACCCTTGACGACAAGTGGACGCTCGAACGCGGCCGTGCCTTCATGACCGGCACGCAGGCCCTGGTCCGTCTGCCGATGCTCCAGCGCGAGCGCGACGTCAAGGCGGGCCTGAACACCGCCGGCTACATCACCGGCTACCGCGGCTCGCCGGTCACCGCCGTCGACCAGACCGCGATGAAGGCGAAGAAGCACCTCGACGCCCATCACGTGAAGTTCCACCCGGGCATGAACGAAGACCTGGCGGCCACCGCCGTCTGGGGCACCCAGCAGACCAACCTGTACAAGGACGCCAAGTACGACGGCGTCTTTGCCATGTGGTACGGCAAGGGGCCGGGCGTGGACCGTTGCGGCGACGTCTTCAAACACGGTAACAATGCGGGCTCCTCGAAGCACGGCGGCGTCTTGGTGCTGGCCGGCGACGACCATGCGGCCAAGTCCTCCTCGACGGCCCACCAGTCCGACCACATCCTGACCCACTGCGGCATTCCGGTGCTGTATCCCTCGTCCGTGCAGGAATACCTCGACTACGGCCTGCACGCCTGGGCCATGAGCCGCTACACCGGCCTGTGGGTGTCGATGAAGTGCGTTACCGACATCATCGAATCCGGCGCCGTGGTCGATCTCGACCCGGACCGCGTGCAAATTGCGCTCCCGACCGACTTCGAACTGCCGCCGGGTGGCCTGAACATCCGCTGGCCGGACGCCGTGCTGGACCAGGAAGTCCGCATGAGCAACTTCAAGTGGTATGCCGCGCTGGCCTATGCGCGCGCTAACAAGCTCAACCGCATCATCTGGGACAGCCCGCGGCCGAAGATCGGCATCATCACGGCCGGCAAGAGCTATCTCGACACCCGCCAGGCCCTGGCCGACCTCGGCATCGACGAAAAGGCGGCCGCCGACATCGGGCTGCGCCTGTACAAGGTCGGCATGACCTGGCCGCTCGAATCCGAAGGCGTGCACGAGTTCGCGCGCGGCCTGGACGAGATCCTGGTGGTCGAAGAGAAGCGCCAGGTGATGGAATACGCGCTCAAGGAAGCCCTGTACAACCTGCCGGACGGCGAGCGTCCGCGCGTGGTCGGCAAGTTCGACGATACCGGCGAGTGGAGCAACAAGGACCGAATGGGCCACGGCGACTGGCTGCTGCCGGCCACCTACGAGCTGAACCCGGCCCAGATCGCGCGCGCCATCGCTTCGCGCATCTCGCACTACTGCGCCGGCCATCCGGTCGAGCAGCGCGTGAAGGAGCGCATCGCCTACCTCGAGCAGAAAGAGCTGGTGCTGAAGAACATCCCGGCCAAGGCGAACCCGGAAACCGACCGCATCCCCTACTTCTGCTCGGGTTGCCCACACAACAGTTCCACGAAAGTGCCGGAAGGCTCGCGCGCCATGGCCGGCATCGGCTGCCACTACATGGTGCTGTGGATGGACCGCGAGACCTCCACCTTCACCCACATGGGGGCGGAGGGCACGACCTGGATCGGCCAGTCGCCGTTCACCGACGAGAAGCACGTGTTCGTGAACCTGGGCGACGGCACCTATTTCCATTCGGGCATCCTGGCGATCCGCGCGGCCGTGGCCGCGAAGGTCAACATCACTTACAAGATTCTCTATAACGACGCGGTCGCGATGACCGGCGGCCAGAACGTCGACGGCCCGCTCGACCCGGGCATGATCACCCGCCAGATCGCCGCCGAAGGCGTGCGCCCGATCATCGTCGTCACCGACGAACCGGAAAAATACCCGGACGACTATGCCTGGGCCGAAGGCGTCACCGTGCGCCACCGCTCCGAGCTGATGGACGTGCAGAAGGAACTGCGCGAGATGCCGGGCGTCTCCGCCGTGATCTACGACCAGACCTGTGCCTCGGAAAAACGCCGCCGCAGGAAGAAAGGCGAATTCCCCGACCCGGCCAAGCGCGCCGTCATCAATGAAGCCGTCTGCGAAGGCTGCGGCGACTGCTCGGTGCAGTCGAACTGCCTGTCGGTCGAGCCGCTGGAAACGGAACTGGGCCGCAAGCGCCAGATCAACCAGTCCTCGTGCAACAAGGATTTCTCCTGCGTCTCCGGCTTCTGCCCGAGCTTCGTCACCGTCGAAGGCGGCGGCCTGAAGAAGCCCAAGAAAGCAGCAACGTCTGAAGCAGCCCCGCCGGCACTGCCGATGCCGAGCATCCCCTCGGTAGAATCGCCCTTCGGCATCCTGATCGCCGGTGTCGGCGGCACCGGTGTCGTCACTGTCGGCCAGATCCTGGCGATGGCGGCCCACGTCGAAGGCAAGGGTGCCCTCGTGCTCGACCAATCCGGCCTGGCCCAGAAGGGCGGCCCGGTGATGTCGCACGTGCGCCTGGCCGAGCACCAGGCCGACCTGCACTCGACCCGCGTCGGCACCGGCAGCGCCGACCTGGTGATCGGTTGCGACCAGATCGTCACTGCCAGCCGCGATGCGCTCTCGCGCATGGGCGAGGGCCGCACCTGGGCCGCGGTGAACTCCACCGGCGCCACCACTGCGGCCTTCGTGAAGAACCCCGACTGGCAGTTCCCGGCCGAAGGCTCGCGCGGCGCGATTGTCCAGGCCTGCGGCCAGGAGAACGTCGAGTTCGTCGATGCCGGGAAGATTGCCACCGCCCTGATGGGCGACGCGATCGCGACCAATATGTTCATGCTGGGCTATGCCTTCCAGAAGGGTCATGTGCCGCTGCAGGAAGCCTCGCTGCTGAAGGCGATCGAACTGAATGGCGTATCGGTGGCTTTCAACAAGGCGGCCTTCGGTTGGGGGCGCAGCGCCGCCCACGACCTGGCCGCCGTGAAGAAGCTGGCCATCCCGGCCCAGGTGATCGAGTTCAAGCGCATCGAGACGCTCGACGATATCATCGCCCGCCGGGTCGAACTGCTCACCGCCTACCAGGACGCCGCCTATGCCGCGAAGTACAAGGCCTTCGTGGACCAGGTGCGCGCGGCGGAAGCGAAACTGGAAGGTGGCAACCGCGGCACCCGCCTGACCGAAGCCGTGGCGCGCTACTTCTACAAGCTGATGGCCTACAAGGACGAGTACGAAGTCGCCCGCCTGCATACCGATCCGGCGTTCAAGGCCAAGATCGCGGGCATGTTCGAAGGCGACATCAAGCTGAAGTTCCACCTGGCGCCGCCGCTGCTGGCCAAGCACGACAAGGAAGGCCGCGCGCTGAAGAAGGAATACGGTTCCTGGATGATGGGCGCCTTCGGCGTGCTGGCAAAACTCAAACGCCTGCGCGGCACCCCGTTCGACGTGTTCGGCTACACCGCCGAGCGCCGCACCGAGCGTGCCTTGATCGGCCAGTACCGCCAGACCGTGGAAGCGCTGCTGCCGAAACTATCGCCTGAGAATCTTCCCCAGGCCGTGGCGATCGCCAGCATCCCGGAAGACATCCGCGGCTACGGCCACGTGAAGGAGCGCCACCTGAAGGCGGCCAAGCAGAAGGAAGCGGCCCTGGTCGCCGCCTTCCATGCGCCGGCCGCGGGCACCCCGCGCGCTGCATAAACGCGCAACGCTCGACAGGAGGGAACAAGGCCGGGCAAACCTAATGCCGGTTACTTAAGAGGCGCCGCTCATCCGTAGGGTGGGCGGGTCTCCCGCCCACGCGGTCAAATCACAGTACTGCAGCCCGTACGATTTTTCGTATCTTAACTATCACCGCGTGGGCGTTTGTAATTCCGGGCATTGCCCGGCATTACCCCGCCCACCCTACAGTTCTTCCTGACTGACAGGCATTGCGGGCAACCGGCCTTGCTCTTTTAAAATTCTCCCTAGCATTTCTTGTTGTCCATCAGATCCAACTGTTACAGTTGGTTGCACTTCGGCCCGATAGGCGCGTCTATAATCGATCGCATGAGACCGTCATATGCACATGGTCGTTTGACGACCGCCCCCCGCCTGATCGCGTCGCTGTGCGCCGCAGCCTTCGTCCTCGCCGGATGCGGCGGTGGTGGCGGTTCGCCCGGTATCGGCACCCGCCCGGACCAGACCTCGCAGCAGCCGCCCACGCCGACCCCGCCGACCAACCCGACCCCGCCGACGGGCACGGCCTCGCCGGAGGACCTCAATCCAAATTTGCTGGGCGAGGCCTTCAGCACCTATTGGAACCTGTGCGCCAAGCCGCGCACCGGCGTGGACATCAATGGCAAGCCCTTCCCGGACAAGCAGGGCACGCTGCTCGACGAGCTGAAGTTCCTGCGCGCCTGGTCGAACCAGTACTACCTCTGGTACAACGAGATCCCCAACACCTACAGGATGGCGGATTTCAGCAACCCGATCGACTATTTCAACGTGCTCAAGACCTCGGCCCTGACCCCGTCGGGCCAGCCGAAGGACAAGTACCACTTCACCTACGCCACCGAGGAGTGGGAGAAGCTGCAGAGCTCCGGGATCAACCTGGGCTATGGCGTGACCTGGAAACGCAACAGCGCCACCGTGCCGCGCACCTGGCTGGTCACCCTGGTGGAACCGGGCTCTCCGGCTGATGCCGCCGGCCTGCGCCGCGGCGACATGCTGCTCAAGGTAGACGGCGTCGACTTCGTCAACGGCGGCAGCGCCGACCAGGTCAATCGAATCAACGCCGGCCTGTTCCCCGAGACGGCCGGTGTGGCGCACCAGTTCACCCTGCAGCGCGGCAGCACCACCTTCGACGTGTCGATGACGGGCGCGGAAGTGCGCGTCGATCCGGTCAAGAACGTGCAGGTGCTCGACACCCCGAGCGGCAAGGTCGGCTACCTGAGCTTCGAGACCCACAACCAGGTGTCGGAAAAGGAACTGGTGGATGCCTTTACCACCTTCAAGCAAGCCGCGGTGAGCGACCTGGTGCTCGACATGCGCTACAACGGCGGCGGCCTGCTGTACATCGCTAGCCAGCTGTCTTACATGGTCGCCGGGCCGGAGCAGACCAACGGCAAGATCTTCGAGCGCCCGCAGTACAACGACAAGACCCCGCAACAGCCGGCCATCCCGTTCCGGAACACGGCTTACGGCTTCAACTCGCCCAATCCGGTGCGTGCGGGCACGCCGCTGCCTTACCTGGGCCTGAAGCGGGTCACCGTGCTCACCACCGCGGGCACCTGCTCGGCCAGCGAGGCGGTGATCAACGGCCTGCGCGGCGCCGACGTCCAGGTCGATGTGATCGGCAGCCAGACCTGCGGCAAGCCCTATGGCTTCACGCCGGTGCCGAACTGCGGTACCACCTACTTCTCGATCGAGTTCAAGGGCGTGAACAACAAGGGCTTCGGCGACTTCTCGGACGGCCTGGCGCCGACCTGCCAGGTCGCCGACGACCTCTCGCGCCCGCTCGGCGACCGCAGCGAAGGCCTGCTGGCCGCGGCGCTGGCCTACCGCGAAACCGGCACCTGCCCGCCTGCCACCCGTGCACGCCAGCTACCGATGGAAATCGTGCGCCACCCGGCCAGGGAGATCTCGATCTACACGAAACCGCAACCGTAAGCTTTCGCGGAAAAAGAGCCCGGCCAGCACTGCTGCCGGGCTCTTTTCATTATGGAAACGGGTCTATAATCCTCGGCTTTGCCATCCGATCGATTGCTGGAGTTGTCCAATGATGCGTTCCGCCCTGCTGCTGGCCCTGCTGGCTGCCGTTCCACTCGCCCATGCCGCCCCCGACCTGACGACCGTCTCTGAACGCTCGGGCTTCCAGACCACCGGCCGCTACGATGAAGTCATGGCGTTATGCGCTGGCTTCCAGAAAGCCTATCCGAAGCAGGTGAAGTGCATCGATTTCGGCCGCACGCCGGAAGGCCGCCCGATGAAGGCACTGATCGTCTCGAACACCGGCGCCTTCACGCCCCAGGCGGCCAGGAAGCAGGGCCTGCCGGTGACCCTGATCCAGGGCGGCATCCACGCCGGCGAGATCGACGGCAAGGACGCCGGTTTCCTGGCGCTGCGCGAAACCCTGAACGGCAAGCTGGCCAAAGGCGCACTGGACAAGCAGGTACTGATCTTCGTTCCGGTGTTCAATGTCGACGGCCACGAGCGCTTCGGCAAGTGGAACCGCCCCAACCAGCGCGGGCCGGTCGAGATGGGCTGGCGCACCACCGCCCAGAACTACAACCTCAACCGCGATTACGTGAAGGCCGACGCGCCCGAGATGCAGGCCATGCTCGCCCTCGTCAACGCCTGGGACCCGCTGACCTACGTCGACCTGCACGTCACCGACGGCGCCAAGTTCCAGCACGACGTCTCGATCCAGGTCGAGCCGGTGTACTCGGGCGACCCGGAGTTCCGCAAGGCCGGCCTGGACCTGCGCAGCAAGGTGATCGCCGACATCGCCAAGCAGGGCTCGATGCCGCAGTCCTACTACATGTCCTTCGCCAAGACCGACGACCCGCAATCGGGTTTCATCGACAGCGTCTCGGACCCGCGCTTCTCGACCGGCTACTTCCCGCTGCGTAACCGCATGGCGGTGCTGGTCGAGACCCATTCCTGGAAGGACTACCCGACCCGCGTGCGCGTCACCCACAACACCGTGATCTCGGTGCTCGAGCAGGTCGCGCAGAACGGCAAGGCCTGGCAGCAGGCCGCACTGGCCGCGGACGCCCGCGCCGCCCAGCTGGCAGGCAGCCCGGTCCCCCTGACCTACCGCACCACCGACAAGACCGAGATGGTCGACTTCCAGGGCTACGCGTACACCCGCACCCAGTCCGAAGTATCGGGCATGCTGATGACCCGCTACGATGAGAGCAAGCCGCAGGTGTGGCGCGTGCCGCTGCGCGAGGAAGTGGTGCCTGACCGCGTGGTGACGGCGCCGCGCGCAGGCTACATCGTGCCGGCCGCCTGGGCCGATATCGTGGCGAAGAAGCTGGCGCAGCACGGCATCAGCTTCCGCAAGCTGGACAAGTCGATCGCGCAGGCGCCTGTCGAAACCTTCCGCGCCGACAAGGCCACCTTCGGCGCCACTTCGCTGGAGTCGCACCAGCGCCTGACGGTGGATGGCGCTTGGCAAGCGGAGCCGCGTGCCGTGCTGCCGGGTTCGCTGTACGTGCCGGTGAACCAACCGAAGGCGCGCCTGGTAGTGGCCATGCTGGAGCCGCAGGCGCCGGACTCGCTGCTGGCCTGGGGCTATTTCAACAACGCCTACGAGCGCAAGGAGTACATGGAGGAATATGTGGCCGAGGACGTGGCGCGCGAGCAGATGGCGGCCGATCCGGCGCTGGCTGCGGAATTCAAGCGCCGCGTCGAGACCGATCCGGCCTTCGCCAAGAACCCGCACGCGCGCCTGGACTTCTTCTACCAGCGCCACGCCTCGTGGGACGAGCGTTACAAGCTGTACCCGGTCTACCGCACCGCCACCGCTCCCTGAGCTTTTCCGCCTGCACCTGATCCGCGAATGCGATGCGGATCAAGTGCAGGGCGTGCGCCGTCCCGCGGGCGGCGGCGATCCACTAGACTGCCAGGATCGCCGTCAATCTTCGCCCTGCAATGCGTGCCTGCCGTGTTTCCCTCCAGCCCGGCATCCGCGCCTCGATCGCGACGCTGCCCGTCTTTTTCCTCCTGTCCAGCCTGGTCACCGGCTTCGGTATCGGCCTGGCCGGCTTCCTGTTCCTCGGCATTGCGTTCTGGCACTGGCATGCCAGCCGCGAGGTCCTGGTGCGCGACTGGCCGGACCTCCGTCCGGTGGTGCTCGCCTTTGCCGCCTACGCCGGCTATGTACTGTTCCTGCACCTGGCGCGCGCGACCGGTTGGCACACGGTCGATGCGCCCTTGCGGATGCTGCTCGCCCTGGCTGTCGTGCCCGTCTTGCGGATGGCCGCGCTGGACGCGCGGCCGTGGTGGCATGGCGCCTGCGCCGGCGCACTGGCTGCGGCCGGGCTCGCCGCCTGGGAACGCTGGGGCGCCGGGTTCGAACGTGCCGGCGGCTTCCTGAACCCCATCGTATTCGGCAACCTGGCGCTGCTGCTGGCACTGGTGGCGCTGGCCGGCTTGCCGGACCGGCGCGTGCGCCGGCACTGGTGGTGGGTGGCGGCCGCCGTGCTGGCGGGAGCGTTCGCCTCGCTGCTGTCCGGCAGCCGGGGCGGCTGGCTGGCCCTGCCGCCGGCCTTCCTGCTGCTGTGGACCCAGCGCCGCCACATGCCGCGTGGCTTGCCGGGCGGCCTCGCCTTGGCCATCGCCGCGCTGGTCGTGCTGGCGTATGCGGTGCCGGCCAGCGGAGTGCGGGCGCGGGTCGAGGTCGGCCTCAGCGACCTGGCGCTGTACCTGGACGGCAATCCCCTGCCGACCTCGCTGAGCATACGCCTCGAGTTGTGGAAGGCGGCAGGCATGCTGGCAAGCGAACACCCGCTGGCCGGCATCGACACGGCGGCCTACAAGGCGCAGATGCGGGCCTGGATTGCCGAGGGCAGGCTCAGCCCGGCCGTTTTCGCTCCACCGGAGCCGCCGCACCTGCACAACGACGCCCTGCAGGCGCTGGTAACGCGGGGCCTGCCCGGACTGGCCTGCTGGCTGGCGATCATGCTGGCGCCGCTGTGCTGGTTCGGGCGGCGCCTGCGCCATGCCGCCACCGGGGAAGAGGCGGCACCGGCGCTTGCCGGCCTGCTGGTCGTGGTCACCTATGTCATGGCAGGGCTGAGCGAAGTGATGTTCTGGTCGATGAAGGCGAGCCTGCTGTATGCCACGCTGGTGTTCGCCTTCATGGCCTGCTGCATGGAGGCTGCAGGCTCCGCGGGGGCGGACCGCGCTCCCGACCGCACGTCATGAGCAGCCCTGATGTTCGCTATCGCGTCCTGCGCCAGTCGTCCTTCAAGGTCCGCTCGCGGCTTGCCGCCGGCACCGGCGCCGGCGCAGTGCCCACCGGACCTTCGTCGAGCACCACGGGGCAAGGCCCCAGCCGCCCGATCCAGCCGTCGGCCAGCGCCTGCCTGACGATGCGCCAGGCGCCTTTCCGGAAGCGTCCCCGGCAGCCCAGCCACAGTCCTACCCCGGTCAGGGTCGCGACGGTTCCCGCGAGTAGCGGCAGCCGTGCGTGCCGGCGCGCCACCACCACCCGGTTGCGCAGGTTGTAGTAGTGCCGGGAGCCGATCGGTCCGGCGCGCATCCTGCCGGCGGGCGAGCGCAGGTGATCGATGATGCTGCCGGGCACCAGCCACAGCGGCCAGCCGGCGCGCCGCAGGCGCAGGCAGTACTCGGTGTCGTCGTAGGACAGGAACAAGGCCGCATCGGGCAGTCCGCAGGCCGCGGCGGCGCGGGCCGACACCAGCAGGCCGACGAAGGAGGCGGTATCGACCGGCACCGCGGCGCGGCAGTAGTGGGCGGGCGCGATCATGCGTTCGATGCCGCTGAACAGGTTGTAGCGGCGCCGGTGAGCCAGCGCCAGCCCGCCGAATTCGAAGACGGCCGGCGCCACCGCCCCTGGCGCCATCCCGGCGCCGGCCTGCAAAAGGAGTGCCTTTGCCAGCCGGGCCAGCGCATCGGCGCGCGGCACCGCGTCGTCATCCAGCAGCCAGATCCAGTCGCAGCCGCCGGCAAGGGCGTGGCGCATGCCGAGCGCGAAGCCGCCGGCGCCGCCCAGGTTGCCGCCCGGCCGCAATACTTCCAGGCGGGGCCAGCATGCCAGCACGGCGCCGGTCTCCGGCCCGCTGCCGTTGTCGACCACGATGACGTGTTCCGGCGGACGGTGCTGGGACTGCAGCGCCGCCAGCACCTGCTGCAATAGCTTGGGGCGGTCGCGGGTGACGACGACGGCGACGATGCGCATGAGCGGCTACAGGTGGCGCGCCAGCCGGCTCACCATGCGGCGTACCGGCTCGTTGCTGCGCTGCGGATCGAACAGCAGCGAATGCAGCATGCGGCTGTGGCGGAAGGCGAGGGCGTTCAGGCGCTTGCTGCGCTCCCGTTCCCGGATCAGGCGGCGCACGCCGGCCGAATCCTGGAAGCCGGCCAGCTCCGGTCCCTGCAGCGCGAGCCAGTCCAGGTGCATCAGGTTGTTCATGCACTGGAAGCGCGAGGCGCCCACCCAGGCATACTTGGGAAAGACCAGGCCGATCTGCCAGGGATCGAGCAGCATCACTTCGTTGGCCATGAAGCGTGCGTGGTCGCGCAGCACCGGTTCGGATGTGTCGTTCAGCACCCGCGGGCAGGTGTAGCCGCGCGCGGCGGCGAACTGGATGCACAGGTGCTGCTCGACGGCGAAGCGGGCACGGAAGCGGCGCTCGAAGATCGACGAGCCGGGCGGATGCGCACGGTGTTCGTAATGGCGCGCGTCAATCGGGTCCATGGGCGCGGCCGACCAGTATTCCTGCAGCAGCTCGGTGGGACCGAAATGGAACCAGTCGCTCAGGTGGTAGGGCAGGCGCTCGAACATGGCCGGGTCGAGGGTGAAGAACCCGCAGGCCAGCAGCCGTTCGCGGCCTCCGTCGCGCCGGCGCTGCTCGGCGGCGAAATCGAGGAAACCCGCATGTTCCAGGAAGCAGTCGGTGCGAAGCTTGGCGGCGTAGGGCGTGCGCACGGCTGCCAGGCCGGCGCGGGTACTGGCCAGTTGCCGGTTGGCGTTGTTGGCCTTGTCGTCGTCGAGCTTGAGCGGCGCCAGCGGGCCCGGATCCGGGCTCAGCACCACGGTGTCGACCCCCAGGTTGCGCGGCAGGTCCGAGCCTTCCCAGGTCGACAGGACGATGCGCGCGCCGGGCAGCACCTGGCGCGTCATGCGGATGTTGCGCAGGAAGGCGTCGCGCTCGCGCGTAACGTAAGGCTTGAACGCGCCCTGGAACACGAGGGTGATATCGGAAGTCTTCATGGGGCGACTGGCGGATTGTGGGATGCGGGCTCCGGCTCGGGCTGCGGCCCCGGGGCCAGCATGTCGATGTAGCGGCGCAGCGGGTGGTCCGGACGACGCGGCACCCGCTTGACCCCGAACAGGCCGTGGCGGTCGAACAGGCGCCAGGTGTTGTTCCCGTCCGACATCCACTCATCGCGCGCCAGCGCCTCGGCATCGTCGGCCGCGATGCGGTCGACCAGGCGCCGTCCGATCCGGTGGAAGCCGCTGTGGATCATCAGGTATTCGATGAGGCGTCGTGGAAAGTGCAGGGGATCGCCCGGCCGGCCGATCAGCGGATCGGCATAGCGCAGCACACCCCAGAAGGCGCGGTCGAAACGGTGCACTTCGGACAGCACGTAGGGACGGCCTCCGATGGGCGCACCCAGCGCATGGGCCGCGGTGGCCAGCCAGACTTCCTCGCGTGGATAGGCGGTGGCGCTGTCGTCGAGGTGGCGCTCGAGGAGGGCGGCTACCTCGAACAGCAGCGCCGCCTCGTAACTGGCGCCCTCGACCTGGGACCCCACCAGGCTGGCGCTGCCGAGTTTCCGGCACAGGCTTGCGAGCTGCTGGTCGGCCAGCGCCGGCGCGGCGAAACGCCAGCGACTGCCGGCGCGGATGGGCCGCGTATGGAGGAAGTTGCCGCCACCGTTGCCGCCGCAGTTGCCACCACCGCCGAGCCAACCGGCCAGGCCCGAACGCACCAGCATGTCGTTCGAAGCGTGCAGGCAGATGCGGCTGGCGCCGCCGGCCCGGCGGATCCAGGCGATATTGGCCAGGTGGGCGTGCAGGATGCCGCCCCAGCGCGTCGCATGGCGCGCGGGATTGAGCACGACGTTGCGGCAGCCGGCGTCCTGCAGCGCCGTTTCCAGCTCGGGCAGGCTGAAGCGGGCGTTGGCCGAGACGTGCAGCACCAGGCGCGCCTCGGGAAAGAAGGCGGCGAAATTCCTGGCCTGTCCTGCGACTACCCGCGCCTGCGTGTGCACGGGGAGCGATATGTAGATCAAAACAGGCTCCGTGCGCTGTCCTGCAAGGCGCGGTACTCCTGCGGCGTGCCGGCGAAGTGCACCTCGTTTGCGCCGACCTGGTGGTACATGACGCGCTTGCCGGCCGGGATCAGGTGGTTGTACAGGGGCGCGACATACAGTTCTCCCCATTGGCGCAGGTAGTGGCCGCCATCGGCGAGCGCATGCTCGCAGCTGGCGCCGAAGTCGGCTGCGCGCGCGAAGTAGTACAGCCCGGTACTGCACAGCGGAGAAACGCGGCGCTTCTCCGTGGTCTCGGCGACCAGGGGGCAGAGCGAAGTGGCGGGACGCACGAAGGACCAGTGTTCGCCCTCTCCTGCGAACACTTCCAGGTAGCCGTCGCAGGACTGCATGCCTTCGGGAAAGCGGTAATGCGGACGGATGGTGTCGATGTTGAAGATGAGCAGGGCCTCGTTGCCGCCGGCGCCGGCCCCTTCCAGGCCGCGCAGCACGGTTTCGGCCTGGCCGCGCGTGGTCTCGCCGAGGCCGACGGTGACGTAGTCTTCCAGGCCCAGCATGTCGCACTCGCGTGCAATGAAGTCGTCGGCGCCGAAGGCATGGCGGTGGACGAACACGAAGCGCTCGCTGCCGAAATAGTGCTCGAACGAGCGCACACAGCAGGCAAACAGGGTCTGCCCGTCAAGCGGCAGTTCGTACTTGGGCCGGGAGTAGCCGGCATCAAAGAAGCGGCGGCTCATTCCCGCCATCGGAATCACGATCATGCGCTCTCCATTCGAGGTAAACGCGGATGGCATTGGCCAGCAGGGCGCGCTGGCGTTGCGGGGCGTCGGCGTGCAGCGGCAACATCGACAGGAACAGCAGCACCATGACGGGGTAGCAGTCCCAGGCGGTAGGAAGGCGGCCGGCGAAAGGCGTGGACAGGAACAGCTCGCGGATCGGCCCGGTGCGCTGGGCCAGCACACGGAAGCGCAACGCGTGGCCGGGACGCAGCCGTCCGGATGGCGTCGCGCCCTGCCATGGAAGCTCCGTCTGCCCGTCGAGGCCCCCGCTCAGCTGCATGTTGCCCTGTTCACTGAACTGTGCGCTTCCCGGACTGCTCATCTGCATGCCCAGCCGTTCGCCGGAAGGCCCCCCCATTCGGCAGCCTGGTCGTTGGAGCGCTTGTTCGTGCAGGCGCTTGTGCAGTTGGTTATGCAGCTGCTCGTCCTCGAGGGGGTCTTCTTCCTCTTCCAGCATGAAGTGGCCGGCCACGATGTGGTCGTACAGCCCCAGCACCGAATGGGCGAGCTTGCCGATGTCGTAGCGCAGGTCGCCGAAGCGGGACGGGCGGCCGCTGGCGTCGGTGCCGCGCGGGTCGATGGTCTTGACGCGCCCGGCGCGGAAGTCGAACAGGATGTTGCTGAAGCAGAAGTCGCCGTGCAGGAAGCTCGGTTCGGGCGTGCCGGCTTCGACCGCGGCGCTGGCCTGTTCGGCAATGACGCGTAGCGACGGCGTGCGTACGCCGTTGAGGGCCCAGTCGGCGTCGAGGTCGCACCCGGTCGCCGCCGAGTACGCCTCCAGCCGGGACAGGGTCTTGTCGCGGTAGGCCTGGCGGATGGCGTCGAGGGGGGGCGGCTGGTCCAGCGGGACCGCATGCTCGGTTCGCAGGAAGGCGTCGGCGGCACGGAAGATGCGTGCCCAGACCCGCTCGGGCAGGCGCCCGAAGACGTACAGCTCGTTCAGGGTCACCAGGTGCAGGTATTCGAGCTGGTAGCCACAAGCACCCGCTTCATCCGTGCGCCCGATGTAGGGGGCCAGGAAAGGCTTGATGGCGGGCGGCGCCCGTTCGAACCATTCCGCCTCGGCCGCGATCTTGCCGGTGTCATCCCCGGTCTTGGTGACCACGCCGTCGGACACGCGCAGCTGGTTGAAGTGGCGCTGGGTGGTGACGGTGCGCTTGGAGTCGAAATAGGTGTGCACGTGGCCGAAATCCAGCCAGTGCGCGACCGGCCAGTGGGCCAGGCCGACCTGGCGCTCGTAGGCGACGACCGAGGCGATGAAATCGCCGCCTTCGGCCAGCAGTTCGCGCAGCCGCGCGGCATCGGAGAAGGCGAACATCCCGGTCCAGATGCCGCCCGGCTGCCCATGCCTGGGTACCTCGTGGTACCAGTCGTAGTATTCGTCGGTCTGGCCCACCGCCAGCCAGTCGCTGCCCGCGCGCGGCGGGTCGTCGATCAGGGTGTCGCCGTACAGGATCTCGATCGGCCCGGTCACGCCGTGCGTGGACAGGAAGTCGTGCACCGCCCAGCCCAGCGACGCGCCGGTTTCAGTACGGTACAGGGTGATGCCGCTTGCCTGCAGGCAGGCGGCGTCTGCTTCGTCGAGCGCAAAGTCGCCAGGGACCGTCATGACCACCTGCGCATGGCGGGCGCCATGGCGCCTGGCCTGGTAGGTGAACAGGCGCCGGTTGCCTACCGGGAGAAAGGCGGGAGGAATTCGGCCGAACTCGGCGTACAGCTCGCTGTCGACGTAGGCGCCGGAAGTGATGAGCAGCATTTAGGCCTCGCGCCGCTCGTCCGCCAGCAGGGCCGAGATGTCGGCAAGGGAATAACGCAGGAACTCCGACGGCCGCACGGCCCTGTCGTCGACATAGAAGCCCTGCGTGCCGCACCATGGCTTGCCGACATGGAGTTCGTCGCAGGGCACGTCGTGCCGGGACAGCCATTCGACGATGAGGGGCAGCGTGTGCAGGTTGATCTTGCCGATGTTGCCGCTGTAGGTGCGCACGTTGCGGCTGGTGCTGATGACGATTTCGTAGCCGTCGCGCTGGTAGTCCCGCAGGCGGGCAATCAGGGCCAGGTTGGGCAACGCATGGGCATAGCCTGCTTCCGCGCGGAAGGCGATGGTGTCGTCGAGGTCGATGATCAGGCGTTTCATGCGACCAGAATAGGCGGCGCCTGGAGAGGATTCATGATCCATGTCTATCGTGCTCACGGTGTCACAAGAGGCTGGGGTCGACTTCGCACAACAGCCCGTGTTCGAGCCGGAAGAAGCGGCGGCAGTGGCGCTTGAGGGCCGCGATGTCGTGCGAGGCGAAGACGAAGATGCGTACCGAGGAGATCAGCTCTTCCATGCGGCTGGCGGCCTTCTGCTGGAACTCGGCGTCGCCGGCGCCGAAGATTTCGTCGACCAGCAGGATGTCCGGCCTGGTCGAGGTGGCCACCGCGAACATGAGGCGCGTGGCCATGCCGGCGGAATAGGTGCGGACCGGCAGGTGCAGGAAGGGGCCGAGCTGGGTGAATTCCTCGATGTCGGGCATGCGCGCGCTGATTTCGCGCTTGCCGATCCCGAGCAGCATCGCCATGCGCCGGATGTTCTCGTAGCCGCTCAGTTCGCTTTCCATGCCGGCGCCCAGCTCGAACACCGTGGCTACCCGACCCTCGCGCACCACGGTGCCGGCCGACGGGGAGTACACCCCGGCCATGGTGCGCAGCAGGGTGCTCTTGCCTGCGCCGTTGTGCCCCAGCAGCCCGACGCGGTCGCCATCGCGCAGCCTGAAGCTGGCGTCGCGCAAGGCGGTGATGAGCTGGATGCCGCCTCCGTCGGACTCGATGCGCCCGCCCGTCGACACCCGCACCAGGTGCCGGCGCAGGGACTTGGCGCGTACGTCATAGACCGGATACTGGACCGTCACGCGGTCGAATTCGAGGCGGGCCATGGTCAGACCCAGTAGGCGATGCGGTTGCGCTTGGCGTTGAACAGCCACAGGGTGCCCATCCAGCCGCCCACGCACATGAGGGCATTGGTCAGCACCACGAAGCCGGGCGGCGCCGTGCCGAGCATCGGATAACGCACCAGCTCGATCAGGTGGCTGAACGGGTTCAGCCAGATGAACTCCGCGCTGAACGGCAGGTAGTCGGGGCGGTAGAACACCGGGCTGAGGAACATCAGCAGCGGCATGGCGGCGCCGAGCACGTACTCGAGGTCGCGGAAGCGCGCGCCGAGCATGCTGAGCAGGAGGGCCAGCCACAGCAGGTTGGCCGCCACCAGCAGCAGGCAGGGCAGGGCCAGCAGGGTGTCGCGCGTGACGGGCACGCCGAACATCAGCACCACCGCGACCAGCACCGGCAGGTTGTGCGCGAAGTTGATCAGGTGCTTGAGCACCATCTGGATGGGCGGCATCGACAGCGGCATGCTGAGGTTGCGGATCAGCGCCGCCTGCCGCCAATAGGTGGTGGTGGACTCGAGAATGCAGCCGCTGAGCAATTGCCACAGGATCAGGCCGCAGGTGAGCGAAGGCACGAAGCTGGAACGCTCCATGCGCAGCAGCTCGCTCCATACGAGGCCGAGGCCGAGCGTGCCCGCTGCGGTGCCGAGCGTCATCCAGAATGGGCCGAGCACGCTGCGCCGGTAGCGTGCGCGCAGGTCGCTGGCCGCGATGAAGGCGATCACGTGCAGCAATCCCCAGGCATGGCGCAGGTCGGTCAGGGCAGGTCCGCCCAGGACCTTACGCACGCTGCCATTCACGGTGGTGGTGGCGGTGGTTGTCATGAGGGGCGATTCTGGCCTGTCGTCGCTGCGTGCGCCTGATCTTGCGCAATCGAGCGCCATCCCGATGCAACTGCATCTCCTGTCGTGCCGTCTGAGTCTGCATGCGGCCGCGGGCCGGTGCCGGAGACGTCGATGGACAATTTCCTCAAGCAAAATGCGCGCATGCAGAAGGCTTTCTATGATGACTCGCCTGCGAACGTCGAGGAGATCGTCGGCAATGTCGATTACCACGAGAACTTCCCGTACGAGACTCACCTGCTTCACCTGTACGGGGACATCCGCAAGCCGGTGCTGCCCGACCCATCATCGGCGCGCGGCTTCGAGATCGGTTGCGGCGAAGGCCGCATGGTGCGGCGCATGTCGCGCATCCTGCGTTCCGACGGCTGCGCCACGCTGCAGCTCCTCTTCTCGCGCCGCTACCCGTACTGCCGCACTGCACCGCCGCCCGCCAACGAGGCCTTCCTGGCCGACATCCACCATATCGACCGCTTGCACGCACGCTGGACCGAGAACCGCTGGGACGCGGCCGGCACCGACAGCGCCTGCGATGTTGCCTTCGGCACCGACGACATCCCGCGCGTGCTGGAAGACTTCGGCCGCTGGTTCCGCCAGGCCGACGTCTGGTTCCACGACATCTCGCTGGGGCGGCCGGACGGGCGTGGCGGCGGCCGCCAGCGCGTCCTGCCCGAAGTCCATTCCAACTGCCATTGCGGGGACGACGCCTGGTTCGCGCACATGGCCTTCTTCCACCTGCGCGGGCCGAAGAAATGACGCGGGCACCGGTCCTGGCCAGCTGTTCGGTGGTGGCGTACGCCAATCCCCCGGAGCAGATCGAGCGCCTGCTGCGCGGGGTGAGCGGCAGCTGGCCGCGGCTGCTGACCTACCTGATCGAGAACTCCCCCGACGACAGCCTGCGCAGCCTGGCGCCGCGCTACCAGACCCTGTATTGGCACCAGCCGGACAATCCGGGCTTCGGCCGTGCGCACAACCGGGCCATGCGTGCCGCGATGGAAGCCGGCAGCCGCTACCATTTCGTGCTCAATCCCGATATATATTTTCCTGACGATACCTTTGCCCGCCTGCTGGCCTATATGGAAAGCCAGCCCGATGTGGCGGTGCTGGCCCCGCGCATCTGCTTTCCCGACGGTCGCCTGCAGCCGCTATGCAAGCTGCTGCCCGCACCGGCCGGCCTGGCGATGCGGCGTTTCCTGCCGTGGCTGCACCGGCGTACAGGACACCAGCGCGACTACGAGATGCATGCGAGCGGCTACGACCGCATTATGGACGTGCCGGTCCTGTCCGGCAGTTTCATGCTGATCCGCATGGATGCGCTGGCCAAGGCCGGGCTGTTCGACGAGCGCTTCTTCCTGTATTTCGAGGACGTCGACCTGTCGCGGCGGCTGGCCCGGATCGGCCGCACGGTGTTCTATCCGCATGTGACGGTGGTGCACGAATATGGCCGCGGCTCGTACCATGACTGGCGGCTGCTGTGCCATCACACCGCTTCCGCGGTGCGTTACTTCAACAAGTGGGGCTGGTGGTTCGACGAGGAGCGCGAACGCATCAATGCCCGGGCGCTAGGCAGCCTCCCGCCCACGAAAGAAGGAGTGGCGATCGACGTCGCCAGTCGCAATCCGCCGGTGACATGATCTAGCAAAGCTGTCCGCCGAAAGGATCGCTGATGGTCTGCCTGGCGTAGTCGATGCCGCTCAGCTCGGCGTACTGCGCCATGCTGCGCGCCGTGCCCAGGCCATAGGCGCCGGGCAGGCCGTCTCCCATCAGCAGGCGGTTCAGGCGCCGCTTGGCGCGCTCGGTGAGGTAGGTCGACTGGAAGGCGCGCCGCGCGTCGCTTGCACCGTGCCAGTGATGGGTCTCGTAGGGCGTGCCCTCGGTCTTGTACAGGTGGTAGACCGGCGTCGTGAGCGGATGGAAGATGTCCCAGCCGCGCGTGAAGGCGCGCACCGCCAGGCTTTGCTCCTCGCCATGGAAGTACAGGTAGGGATCGTAGGGAACTTCTTCCACGAAGCTGCCGGCCGCGAACAGGAAGCCGGCCGACACATGGCAGCCCATCACCGGCTCGTTGGTGACCAGGTGGCGCGCCATGAAGCGCAGTACGGCGTCGTCCGGCGCCAGGTTCTTTTCCGGATGCGGACGCAGCACCAGTGCGGTGCGGCCTTCGCCGGGGGTGTACCGGGGCTTGCCGTCGACCATGTCGAAGCGGTAGGGATAGGTGCTGATGATCGGCTTGGCCGAGCGCTCGCGCAGGTTCGCGTGCAGGTTGCACAGCTGCTCGTCCCAGTCCGGCTCGAACAGGGTGTGCGAATCGACCTGCAGCAGGAAGTCTTCGCCGTCGTACAGCGAAAAGGCGGTACTGCGCGCCCAGCTCACGCCCAGCGTGTCCTGCGGGTGCAGGTGGACGTAGCGCACCTGGCGCGCGAAGGGCAGGGCGGCGATCGCCGCGCGCTGGTCGTCCACGTGCTGGTCGACCACGCCCAGCGACAGCAGTTCCGGGCGGGCCGCTTTCGCCACCGCGTCGTTCAGGGTGAAGAACAGCATCGGGTCGAGGTAGGACGCGATGCTGATGAAAATGGTCGGGGAAGTGGTCGGCATGGTGCGGCACATCCTTAGAGTGCCTTGCCGTCGGCCTTGATGGCACGCTGCACGGCCGAGGCAGGGAGGTTCATCAGGAGCCGCACCAGTTCCGGCTGGCGGTTGGTCGCGGTCTTCTGGTAAATCGACAACAGCTGCTTGCGCACCGTGTCGTACTGCACCCCCAATGCTTCGGCGATGCTCTTGAGCGGCATGCCGTCTGCCAGGAGCGAGGCGACGCGGCATTCGGCATGCGACAGGCCGAAGGCCGCCGTCAGCAGCGCCGAATCGATTTCCTGGGCCGAGGTCGGGTGGTAGAAGAACAGCATGACCAGGGGCCGCAGGCCGAAGCTCCCCATGGTGCGCTCCGGCGCCAGCATCGTGAAGAAGCCGTACAAGGTGTCGGGGGCGGCGCCCGGTCCGCTGCGCATGTGCAGCGAACGGAAATCCTTGTCCACCGGCGTGCCATGCTCCGCCGCGGTGCGCACCTGGTGCTCCAGGTCGGCGCACTGGTCGAGGAAGCCGCGCTGGTAGGTTTCGGGCAGCACGATGCGCCCGTCCGTCACCTGCACCAGGCTGGTCGAGACGAGCAGGCCGCGTGCCGCTTCGTTCGCCAGCACCAGCTCGCCGCCCGTGGTCAGCAGCATCACGGGCTGGCGCAGCTTGTCGACCAGCGCATGGCCGACCAGCGCCTGCGCCGAATAGACGAACTGCGCCTGGCTCAGGCGCACCGCGCGCTGCAGGTGCGGCCGCAGGCGATCGAGGAAGACCAGTGCCTCGGGCGGAAGCGGGCCATCGGCGGGACGGCGCAGGCAGCCGAGGATCACGGTCGCGTCTTCGCTCTCGGCCAGCTTGCAGGCCGACACGTAGCGCGCCCCGTGCGGGATCAGGAACTCCTGGTAGAACGGGTCGGTGGAGACGAAGCGATCGTCGAGGTGCTCGTGGCAGTGCAGCCAACTGTCCAGCGTCTGCGAGGACATCAAACCCACGCGCGGATCGATGAACTGGTACTTCTGGATGTATTCCAGATCGATCTGCGGCGCCATGTCGGCGCCCTCGCTGTACGACAGGGCACCGCGCCTGCTGTCATACGCGGTCAGGTGGATCGCCCTGCCGCCGATCGCTTCATGAATGCCTTGGAGTACAGCACGCCAGCCGGCCCGGTTTTCCAGGGTTTCGTAAATCAGGTTGACGACGTGCTCGAAGCGCGCCTGCGACAAATCCACCATGTGCTCCATTCGGTAATTCCATGCATCCTAACTGATGCTGCGGAGCATTGAAACTACTGGTTGTCCGTGAGCTATGCCAAAGGATCAATACGTGGGTGCCGTCAATACGGAAACGTAGCGCGCCGGCTCAGGGGGCGCTGGAGCCCGGGGTAGTCAGCAGGACCGTCCTGACCGCGCCGCCGGCTGTTGGCGTGAGCTGGTAGAGGCGGTCGTATTCGTCGTCGCCGATGTCGGCGCCCGGCGCACCGCCGAACAGGCGCACCAGTTCCGGCAGGGTGTTCGAGTGGCCCACCACCAGCACCGGCCCGGACAGGGTCTTCACCTTCTCGACCAGCGCCTTGGGCGCACGCGCGTCATACAGCTGCACCTCGAGTCCGATGCGCTGGGCCAGCGGCTGGGCGGTCTGGCGCGTGCGCTGGGTAGGTGTGCTGAAGACAGCCGTGATGCCGGTCCGCGACAGGATGGTCGCAATCGCCTGTGCCCGCGCCTGGCCTTGCGAGGTCAGCTCCGGGTCCTGGCCCACGCTCGCCTTTTCGCCGTGGCGCACGAGGTAGATCGCGCTGGGTTCGGCCAGTGCCGCGCCGGGGGCGAGGATAGCCAGGCTGAAGGACAGGCAGCGGAACAGGCGGGCGGGCAGGCTCATGGAATCCTCGTATGGGCAGGGACGAAAAAAGGCAGGGTAGCACGACCCTGCCACTCTGTTAATGCTGGCCTTCGTGGGGTGGTCGGCTTTGCCGACCGCCCTACAGCTGGGTGAGCGAGATCGTATTCGCCGCCGGCGTCGAGCACGGCTCCTCGTCGAAGGCGATATCGCCGTTCGGATTCGGCACGCCATCGGTCTTCAGGTCGACGAAGCCGAACAGGTTCCGGTCCTGCAGGTGCGAGGGCACCACGGTGCTCAGGGACGAGAACACGTTTTCCACGCGGCCCGGATATTTCTTCTCCCACTCGCGCAGCATGGCCTTGATCTGCTTGCGCTGCAGGTTTTCCTGCGAGCCGCACAGGTCGCACGGGATGATCGGGAAACCCTTCACCTCGGCATAGCGCTCGGTGTCCTCCTCCTTCACGTAGGCCAGCGGGCGGATCACCATGTGCTTGCCATCGTCCGAGACCAGCTTGGCCGGCATGCCCTTCAGCTTCCCGCCGAAGAACATGTTCAGGAAGAAGGTTTCCAGGATGTCGTCGCGGTGGTGGCCCAGGGCGATCTTGTTGCAGCCCAGCTCGTCCGCCACGCGGTACAGGATGCCGCGCCGTAGCCTGGAGCACAGCGAGCAGGTGGTCTTGCCTTCCGGGACCAGGCGCTTGACGATGCTGTAGGTGTCCTGGTTCTCGATGTGGTACGGCACGCCGAGCTTTTCCAGATAAGCAGGCAGCACCTCGGCCGGGAAGTTCGGTTGCTTCTGGTCGAGGTTGACGGCGACGATGTCGAAATGGATCGGCGCGCGCTCGCGCAGGGTCATCAGGATGTCCAGCAGGGCATAGCTGTCCTTGCCGCCCGACAGGCAAACCATCACCTTGTCGCCGTCCTCGATCATGTTGAAGTCGCCGATCGCCTGGCCCACCAGGCGGCACAGGCGCTTGTGCAGCTTGTTGTTCTCGTAAGCGATCTTTTCCGCCTTCTTGTCCTTTGCCGTCTCCAGTTCGACGGCCGATTCAATGGTCATGCTGTTCATAATGGTCCAGGTTCAATGCTCGTGTACGCGTCCAGCCGTTCGCGGACAGCGGTTCGAATGAATGATTGCGTCATCATGGCGACGTCCTGGATCCAGAAAAGCTGCTCGGAGGGGTTTCCGAGAATAACCTTGTCGGCCATGACGGTCGACCAGATGGAAACAAAACGTTCGCCGTTGATTTCTGCGTATTGGAAGTTGGTGTCGTAGCCTAGTTTCGCAGCCCCTGCAAAGGTGAAGTGGAATTTTTCTTCATAAAAATCCACGGCCGATTCATCTGCAGCGTTCACGAAATAAATCACGCTGAGACGCTTGACGTTAATGCCCACCCACATCCGCATCTTGAATTCGCCGAGGCGGATTTCATAATTTGCGCCAAAAATGTCTTTGCGTCCACCATGCACGGTACTGGCACGCTGCACCACATCGACGTCGACCGTGACACCTGGACGCAATTGTGGAATCTCGATCTTCCTCAGGCCATCGGCCATTTGCTGTTCCAGGAACACATCGGTCTTGCGCAACAGTTTTTCAGTGCTGAGCTCACGTTCGGCAAACAGGACGAACAGCACAAGCGCGAAGGCACCGGCCGCGGTTTGCGCGATCGACAGTGTCGGGGTGATCTTGTCGTAATTCGCAGGGAAGAAAAAGAAGGCCAGTCCGGCGATGCAGGCAGACAGCGCCAGTGCGCCCAATACCACCATGACCGCATAGCGGGCCCATGCCGGCAGGTAGACGATCTGGTTGGCGTCGAGATAGCGCGGCGGGCCGTCCCCGCTCATGCCCGCTGCTCTTTGAACTTGAACACTTCGACGCCGGCGCAGGCGCAATCGGCATAGACTTCGCGTTTTTCCGTCGATACGCGCGTGGCGATGACCTTGGGGTGCGAGAGCACCAAGTCGACAATGGCGTCGCACAAGGTTTCCTGAAGATTGATATGGCCGCGGCTGACGATCTGCTGAATTCCGGGACGTACGAAGTCGTGATTGACGATTTCCTCGATATCGTCATGGACCGGCGTATTCCATTCCAGCGGTACCCAGAATTCGATATTCACAGCGACATATTGCGACTTGTTCTTCTCGTGAGGATAGGCGCCGATCTCCATGTCGAGACGATAGTCACGAATGAAGATGCGGCGGCAGTTTTCCAGACGGGGATGGATGTACATTAGTTATTCCTGTTTATGAAGCTGAAGTCGCGGGTCATGCGTACGAGATGCTGGCCACCATCCACCAGCAAGGTGGTCCCGGTCATCGCGCGGTTTCCTGCCGCGAACACAACGGCTTGTGCGATGTCTTCCGGCCGGCTGGATTCGCCAAGCGGCGACATCGCGTGAGTAGCGGCAAATTCATCTTTCGTTTGCAGATGGCTGATCATGGTCAATCCTGGCGCCACACCCAGCACCCGCAGCTTGGGAGCCAACGCCTGTGCGAGCATGACGGTAGCGCTGTCGAGCGCCGCTTTGGACAGGGTGTAGGACAGGAAGTCCGGATTCAGGTTGTACAGTTTCTGGTCCAGCAGATTGATGACGACAGCCTGTTGGCCCTCGTCGGTCGCATCGTGCAAAGCCTTGGCCAACAGGATTGGAGCAGCAAGATTGACCCGCATGTGTCTCTCGAGGCATTCCACCGAAAAATTGGCCACCGCATCATAATCGAACAACGATGCATTGTTGACGACACAGCTGACCTTTCCCAAGGCGCTGTTTGCATTCTGCAACAAGTCGCGTACGGCAGCTTCGTCCGACAAATCGCATTGCATGGCGACGGCCCGCTGGCCTCGTTCGAGAATCTGATCCACAGTAGATTCAGCTTCCTCGCGCGAGGTGCCGAAATGTACAACGATGTCCCATCCGGCTTCCGCAAGGCCGAGCGCGATCGCCTGTCCTAGCCGTTTGGCACCACCCGTAACGAGCGCGGTTTTTCGATTATTGAAAGAAGATCTCATTGGTATCAAAGCGGCATTGATGTGATGAGATTCACGATATGATCGTGAATTCATTAGAATGCGAATATGTCCCTGCCCGCACCTGCTCCCGACGCGCTTGCCGCGTCCCAATCCCTGCAACAACTGATCGCCGCCGAGATCGAACAGCTCGGCGGGGCGATGGCGTTTTCACGGTTCATGGAACTGGCGCTGTATGCGCCCAGGCTCGGCTATTACAGCGGCGGCGCGTCCAAACTGGGGGCGAGCGGCGATTTCACGACCGCGCCCGAGATCTCGCCCCTGTTCGGAGCGTGCCTGGCGCGCGCGGCAGCCGCTATTATCGCCCAAAGCGCGCCCGACATCATCGAATTCGGCGCCGGCACCGGCAAGCTGGCGCGCGACGTGCTCACCGCGCTGGACGGACTGGGCGTGCAGGTGCGTTCGTACACCATCATCGAACTCTCAGGCGAATTGCGCGCCCGCCAGCAGGAGGCCCTGAAGGATTTGCCGCAGGTCCGCTGGCTGGACGGCATGCCCGACACCTTCAGCGGCGTGGTGCTGGCCAACGAGGTGCTCGACGCGATGCCGGTCGAGCTCGTGATCCGCAAGGACGGCCGCTGGCAGCGCCAGATGGTCACCGTGGAGAACGGCGCCTTCGCCTTCGTCCAGGCGGAGCTGCCGGAGGCGCTGGCGCTTCACGTGGCGCACCAGATTCCCGACGCCGAGCACCTGCCGGAAGGCTATGTCACCGAAATCCACCCGGTGGCCGAAGGCTTCATGGCCTCGCTGGCAACGATGATGAAGGGCGGCCGCGGCGCCGCCTTCCTGTTCGACTACGGCTTCCCGGCGCACGAGTACTACCTCGACCAGCGCATGGGCGGCACCCTGATGTGCCACTACCGCCACCATGCGCACCCGGACCCGTTCTACCTGCCTGGCCTGCAGGACATCACCGCCCACGTGGACTTCACTGCGATGGCGCTGGCCTCGCAGGAAGCCGGCCTGCCGGTGCTGGCCTATATGAACCAGGCGTCTTTCCTGCTGGGCTGCGGCATCGGCGACATGCTGTTGGAAACCGACCCTGCCGATGCGATGCGCTACCTGACGCAGTCGAGGGCGGTACAGAAACTGGTGTCGCCGGCCGAGATGGGAGAGCTGTTCAAGGTGCTGGTGGTGGGGCAGGATGTGGACTTGCTTGACGCTATCGTGCGAGCCGACCGGGCCCACCGCCTGTAGAATTTTTGACATCTTGCGCTCTGGATACAAATCCGGCTAAGCTGTACAACCCGGAGCGTCCGCAGATTGCCAATGGAGCAGCGCCGACGGAACCGCGCACCTGAGAGAACATGGCCAAGATCCATACCCACTATGACAACCTGAAGGTCGCGCGCGGCGCGCCGGCGGAAGTCATTCGTGCGGCGTACAAGGCCCTCAGCCAGAAGTACCATCCCGACAAGAATCCGGGCGACGAAAAGGCCGCCCGCATCATGGCGATCGTCAATACCGCCTACAACACCCTGTCCGATCCGGTGCGCCGCAAGGAACACGACGAATGGATCGCGTCGGAAGAGTGGGAAGTCGAATGGCTGGAAAGCAGCGGCGCCGAAGAAGGGAGTAGTCATGCGGGACGCCAGCCGCGCCCCGACGCCTGGGAACCGCGCGTCCCGGACACGTCCTCGCGCCCACGTCCGCGCCTGATGCGGGATCCGCGCTGGTGGCTGGGGCTGGCCACCTGCTTCGTGCTTGGTGCGGCCGCCGCCGTCTACCTGGTGGAACCGCCGCAAGGCAAGCTGCCCCCGGCACTGGCCTGGGCCGGCAAGCCGGATCCGGCCCCGAGCGTGTCCAATGACCGTCCCGACGAGCTGGGCACCGATGCCAGCACCGAAGGCTGGGCGCGCCGCTTCGGCGGCGAGGGCAAGGAGCCGCCGCCGGAGATCAAGGCGCTCGCCGTGACCCAGCTGGTGGTGCCGGCAAAGGCACCCGACTGCGGCACCGACCTGCAGACCCTGACCGCCCCCAGCGGCGATCCATGGCCGGCCGAGTCCGGCTACCTGCCGGGCTACCCGGTGGGCAATAGCGGCAGCGAGATGCAGTTCTTGATCGACAACAGCGCCAATGCCTCGCCGATCTTCGTCAAGCTCTACGACCTGGACCGCCGCTCGAACGTGCGCCATGCCTACGTGCAGGCACGCGCGACTTTCCTGATCGACAAGCTCAGCGCTGGAAAATACGAAGTCCGCTACCAGAACATCGTCGTCGGCGGCAGCAGTACCGAATGCCTGAACGGCCGCCGCGTGCAGCTGCGCCAGGCGGCTGCCTTTGCTCCATAAGCTGTCGTTTTTTCTCCGCAACAAGCAACAGTTGCGCTGCGTCTTACCCAATTTAAGTAATTTGTTCCCTCGCCGTAATATACTGGCCTAATGCAGTGCCCATGCAGCGCTGCCGCACGCCCAACGCAGGCTAGACAAGAACCCATGAACGAACTGGAAGGCCTCACGGCCCTGATCATCGAGCCCCACGCGGGCATGCGCGCCAACATCCACGGCATGCTCAACATGTGTGGCCTGACGCGCATCGAGCACGCCAGTTCGTCCAACCTGGCGGTCAAGCACCTCGGCCTGCGCAGCTTCGACATGATCCTGTGCGAATACGACCTCGAGGGCGGCCAGGACGGCCAGCAGCTGCTCGAGGACGTGCGCCACCACAAGCTGATGCCGCTCTCGACGATGTTCTTCATGGTCACCGCCGAGGGCAACCATAGCAAGGTGGTCAGCGCCGCCGAGCTGGCGCCGACCGACTACATCCTCAAGCCGTTCACCGCCGACCGCCTGCTCGACCGCATCGCGCGTGCCCTCGACCGGCGCAGCGCCTTCATGCCCGTCTATACCCTGATGGAAGCGGGCGACCAGCGCGAAGCGATCGAGGCCTGCATCGCGGGCGAGCGCCTGCATCCGCGTTATGCGGTCGACTTCATGCGCCTGCGCGCCGAGCTGCACGTCTTCCTCGGCGAACCGGACCAGGCCGAGCCGATCTACCGCAAGCTCATCGACATGAAGGCGATCGCCTGGGCCAGGCTGGGCCTGGCCAAGACCTTGTTCCTGCGCAAGCAGTTCGACGAAGCCAAGGGCATGCTGGAAGAGCTGGTCGACACCAACCGCAATTTCGTCGACGCCTACGACTGGCTGGCGCGCACCCACGCGGCGGTGGGCGACCTGGCCAAGTCCCAGGCCGTGCTGAGCGACGCGGTGGCGGTGTCGCCGCATGCCGTGCGGCGCCTGCGCGCGCTGGGCGAGACCGCCTTCGAGGCCGGCGATACCGCGGCGGCCGAAAGGGCGCTCAAGCAGGTGGTCGCCAAGGCCAAGTACTCCGAGTTCCGCGATCCCGAAGACCACGTCAAGCTGGTGCGCACGCTGGTGAAGAAGGGCGATCCGGTGGCGGCGGCATCCGTCATCCGCGACCTCGACCGCTCGATGGGCGGCCGTCCCGCCACCCTGCTGTGCAGCGCGATCTCCTCGGCCCTCCTGCACGAATACACCGGCAACGAAGCGCGCCTGAACGAATCCTTGCACACCGCGCTGGCGGCCTGCGCCGACGTGCCGGCCTTGTCGTCCGACCTGAAGCTGGAACTGGCGCGTACCTGCCTCGAGAACAACATGGAAGAGGGCGGCGCCGACCTGGTGCGCGAGGTCATGCGCAATGCATCGAACGACGCCGCCGTGCTGCGCGCGATGAGCGTGCTGGAAGGGGCGGGCTTCCCCGACCTGGCGCGCACGCTGGCGCAGGAAAGCCGCCAGCACGTGGTCGACCTGGTCGCCGACGGCGCGGCGCGCGCCCGCAACGGCGACTACAAGGGCGCCGTGGGCATGATGCTGGAGGCCGCGGCCAAGCTGCCGAACAACCCGGCGGTGGCCTTCAATGCCGCGCTGGCGACCCTGCGCTGCCTCGAGCACGAGGGCTGGGAGGACAAGCTCGGCCAGCAAGCCGTCGGCCTGATCGGCAATGTGCGCAAGCTCGACCCGGGCAATCCGAAGCTGGGCGCCTTGTCGGCCCTGCACCACCAGGTACTCAGGAAATACGAGCGTAACGCGCACGGGCGCGCGGTGAAGCCCGCCCAGAAGACGCAACCGGCAGCGGCCCCCGCGGGGAAAGCAGCATAAGAAAGATAATGAAAGATGGCTGCCATGTTTGACTCCGCCCCGCCGGAAGGCACGACCCGACGCGTGCGCGCCGCCCTCATGCACAAGGTCTGCGGGGACGAAGAGATGTTCGCCCTGGGCGCCTCGATTGCCCGGGTGGTCGAGATGGCCTCGAGCGAGGACCAGGGCACCCACGACCTGGCCTATTACGTGGTCTCGGACCCGGCGCTCACCCAGCGCATCCTGCGCCTGTCCAACACGATCCAGTACCGCACCGCGGGCGGCACGCCGGTGACGACGATCTCGCGCGCGATCTCGCTGCTCGGCTTCGACAACGTCAAGACCACGGCGCTGGCGATGCTGCTGGTCGATGCCCTCGACAGCTCCGAGCACGCCGGCAGCGTGCGCATGGAGCTGGAAGCGGCCCTGTGCGCCAGCCTGGTGGGACGCGAGATGGCGCGCCACAGTTTCTTCCAGGGCGCCGAGGAAGCGGCGATCTGCGCGCTGTTCAAGAACCTGGGCCCGCTGCTGGTGGCTAGCCACGAGCACGACCGCTACCGCGAGATCGCGGCCCTGGTCGCGGGCGGCAAGCACACGGTGGGGCAGGCCTCGCAGATGATCCTGGGCTGCAGTTACGATGCGCTGTCGCAAGCGGTGCTGACCGAATGGAAGATCCCGGACATGATCGTGCGCGCCCAGGTCGCGCTGGCGCCCACCGCGGTGCGGGTGGCGGCCAACCGCGGCGAGTGGATGCGCCAGGTGGCGGCCTTCGGCCTCGACGTGGCGCGCCTGCTGGCGAAAACCCATGAACCTGCCGGCTCGAAAGAAGCGCTGGCGCTGCTGGGCCGCTACGGCGAGGCCCTCGACCTGGACCGCGCACGGATGGACGAGCTGATGGGTGCGGTACAGGAAGGCATGCGCGGCCTGTTGGAGAGCATGAACATGCAAGCTGCGCCGAGGAGCGAGGTGCAGGAGGCCGGTACCGGCTTGCCGAACGTGCTCATGCTGGCCACGCTCGACGCCGGCGAGGAAGAGCAGGAGGGGACCCACCCGAGCGGCAAGCCCAGGAACGCGCGCGACCTGCTGCTGGCCGGTGTGCAGGACGTGACCCAGATGCGCGCCTCGGGCAGCAAGGTCAACGACGTGGTGCTGGCGGTGCTCGAGACCCTGTACGGCGCGTTGGGCTTCCGCTTCGCGACCGTGTGCCTGAAGGACGCGAAGAGCAGCCAGTACCGCGCCCGTGCGGCGCTGGGCGAGGACAGCGCACGCAAGCAGGCCGGCTTTGCCTTCGCGGTGGCGCCGAACCGCGACCTGTTCCACCTGGCGATGGAAAACGACGCCGACCTGATGATCTCGGATGCATCCAGCCCGAAGATCCGCGACCTGCTGCCGGAGTGGCACCGCAGGCTGTTGCCGGATGCGCGCAGCTTCATCGTGCTGCCGCTGGTGGTGGGGAAGGTGCAGCTGGGCCTGTTCTATGCCGACCGCACGCTGACGGCGGAAGAGGGCGTGCCGCCGGATGAGACGGCGCTGATCAAGGCGCTCAAGGGGCAGGTTCTCGCAGCGCTCGCGCCGTGAAAACCGGTCTTTTCGCGATTCCCTGCAATTCGCACAAAATCACCCTTGTGGTTTTGCATCCCTCCCGTTACAATCACGCCCCGAAGCAACGCTGCTATGCGAAGCGGTCAAAGCCCGCTGAAACTTAGTTGACAATACGTTGAGCTTGCTTCATACTCTGCGGTTCTTCGCGGTGGGGTGGCCGAGTGGTTAAAGGCAGCAGACTGTAAATCTGCCCTCTCTGAGTACGCTGGTTCGAATCCAGCCCCCACCACCAAAAAGAAGAGTCGAAGGAATTGAAAGGTTGTACCTCGCGGGTGTAGCTCAATGGTAGAGCAGAAGCCTTCCAAGCTTACGACGAGGGTTCGATTCCCTTCACCCGCTCCAGTTAGTGCGGTGTTTCTAACCGCAAAAAATAAGCCCTTGTAGCTCAGTGGTAGAGCACTCCCTTGGTAAGGGAGAGGCCACGTGTTCAATCCACGTCAAGGGCACCAGAATTTTGCACGGCAGTCCGTAGTACTCGTCCGTCAGGTGTGCCTGGTAATTCTCAAAAAAATCGTTAGATCTTAGGAGTCTGAAATGGCAAAGGAAAAATTCGAACGGACCAAGCCGCACGTCAACGTCGGCACCATCGGTCACGTTGACCACGGCAAAACCACCCTGACGGCTGCAATCGCAACCGTTCTGTCGAAGAAGTTCGGCGGCGAAGCCAAGGCCTACGACCAGATCGACGCGGCTCCGGAAGAAAAGGCACGCGGCATCACCATCAACACCGCGCACGTCGAGTACGAAACCGCAAACCGTCACTACGCCCACGTTGACTGCCCGGGCCACGCCGACTACATCAAGAACATGATTACCGGTGCGGCGCAGATGGACGGCGCGATCCTGGTGTGCTCGGCCGCCGACGGCCCGATGCCGCAGACCCGCGAGCACATCCTGCTGGCGCGTCAGGTTGGCGTTCCGTACATCATCGTGTTCCTGAACAAGTGCGACCTGGTCGACGACGCAGAACTGCTGGAACTGGTCGAAATGGAAGTGCGCGAGCTCCTGTCGAAGTACGAGTTCCCGGGCGACGACCTGCCGATCATCAAGGGTTCGGCACGTATGGCCCTGGAAGGCCAGGCTGGCGAGCTGGGCGAAGATGCGATCATGGCCCTGGCCGACGCTCTGGACAGCTACATCCCGACCCCGGAACGTGCCGTTGACGGCGCCTTCCTGATGCCGGTGGAAGACGTGTTCTCGATCTCGGGCCGCGGTACCGTGGTGACCGGTCGTGTCGAGCGCGGCATCATCAAGGTCGGCGAAGAAATCGAAATCGTCGGTATCGTCGACACCGTCAAGACCACCTGCACCGGCGTGGAAATGTTCCGCAAGCTGCTGGACCAGGGTCAAGCTGGCGACAACGTCGGCCTGCTGCTGCGCGGTACCAAGCGTGAAGACGTCCAGCGTGGCCAGGTCCTGGCCAAGCCGGGCTCGATCAAGCCGCACACCGACTTCACCGGCGAAGTGTACGTCCTGTCGAAAGACGAAGGCGGCCGTCACACCCCGTTCTTCAACAACTACCGTCCGCAGTTCTACTTCCGTACGACTGACGTGACCGGTTCGATCGTGCTGCCGGCCGACAAAGAAATGGTCATGCCAGGCGACAACGTGTCGATCACCGTCAAGCTGATCGCTCCGATCGCGATGGAAGAAGGTCTGCGCTTCGCAATCCGCGAAGGCGGCCGTACCGTCGGCGCCGGCGTGGTTGCCAAGATCATCGCCTAATAAGCG
>NZ_JPXI01000027.1 GCF_000740675.1 Massilia sp. BSC265
GGCCGCCCGTACCAGGCCTCCATCGCGACCGAGCGCGCCATGCCGGTAATGATGACCAGGTCGAAGCCTTCCACCACGTCGTAGCCGTACAGGCCCGGCGCGCCGTTGATCGGGCTGCTTGCCTCGAATGCGCCGCGGCTGGCGCGCGGCAGCTGCTCGCGGAACAGGGGTGTATCGGCGAAGGAGCGGCCAATGCCGGCCGGGAAACCTGGGCCGCGCACCAGCATGGTGCCGTCGCGGTGCAGCAGCGTCACCGAGCCGCCGTTGCCGAGTTCGACCAGGTTGTACAGGCGCTCGAAGCGCACCGAGTCGACCTGCGCCACCACGGTGCCGATGCGGCGGCCGCTGCGGTCACGCACCGGGTGCACGAAATTCAGGATGCCGCGTCCGGTGGCGCGGTCGATGTCGGTCATCGTGATATGGCGCGAAACATCGCCCGCGGGCGGCTTGATGGCAGGCAGGTCGCGCGAGCTGCTGCCCGGCATGATGCTGCCGATCGTGTTGCCGGCGGTGTCGAACAACACGATGCGCAGCAGATAGGGGTGGGCCAGGCCATCACGGCCGCCGACCAGCCCGGACGAGGGCGGACTGTCGTCCGTCAGCACCATGCGGGCGGCCTGTTGCGCCGCGCTGTCGATGGCCTGGGCCACGCCGGCCGTCTGCGCGGCGAAGGCGATGGCGACGTTGCGCAGCGTGACCTGCTGTCCGCGCAGCGCATCCTGGTAGCTGGCGTATAGCATCGCGCCGGTAATCAGGCCCAGCGCCGCGATCAGCCCGGCCGTGACGATCACGAGCCGCGACAGCGGGGTGGGGCGAATCGTGCGCACGGCTGGCGGAGGCGGGGCTTGCATGTCGCAATGGGTTCAGTGGTCTTGCGCCGATTCTACCTGTTCCGCATCAAGCCCTGCGGCAAACGAAAACGGCCGGGAAGACCCGGCCGTTCTGGACATGCGTTGCGGGTTCAAACCGCCGGCTGTGCCGGCTTCATCGGCTGCTCCACATGTGCTTTGCGGCTACGGCTGACCAGGTACCAGACGATCGCCACCGGCACCAGCAGCGGCAGCAGCAGCGGCGACAGCGCCAGCGCGACGGCGACGGCAGCACAGCCCAGGGCACCGAGGACGATCACGCCGACGCCGGCGAATACCACCGCCAGCACCACGCCCACCACCACCGTCACGATGGCGGCGATGACGATGCCGCCGCCCGCGAACAGCACGCCCAGCAGGGCCCCCAGCGGTCCGTCGAACTCCTCGCCATCGAGATGGAAGCGCATGAAATCGGCGGCATCGAAGGCGATGTCCAGCAGCAGGACTGCGAACACGAACAGGAGGGCGATCTTGGCGAAGGTTTTCATGGTGGTCCTCTTCAATAGGCTAGGTTTCGGGTGCGCGTCTCAATGCGGCATGGTGGAACTGTAAGTGCCCACGCCTGGACCGGCCACGGCTTTGCGACAGGCTGCACATTCCGCGCGCCGGGACGCGTGCAGACGCGATGAATGGGCGAGAAAGCGTGCCGAAAGGCAGTGCAACCACGAGGCAACGAACGTGGTCGATTTGCCCTTGCAATGAACGAATCCTTTCCTATACTGACAGCCTGTTCTGAAACAGGGGGATCCTATGCACGCTGTCATCCAGAAATTGGGGGACCACCTGGCCGTCCTGCATCCCGCGTTGGCCAACAGCGGTCCCAAAGGCCCGCCATCGGCGCCGCCTACCATCCCGCCGATCATCATCAATCCGTTCAATCGGGAGATGCCGTCTCCCGCGGTCGATCCACGCCCGACCCCGGTGCGTCCGCCCGTACGGCCGCCGCGCGGTCCGGACTGGCGCTGCCCGCGTTACGCCTGAGGTTTAAGGAAAACGGGCTTCTTCCTGTGGCCGGTTTCCTCTATGATCTCTGCTTTGAGGCATAGGGAAACACGACCATGAACGAACACGACGAACACGAGCACGAAGGCGAAGAGAACGCCCTGGTGCAGGAAGCCCGCCTGTGGCAGGCCAACGGCTGGACCGCGCGCGTGATCAAGAACGAGGACGACGAAGGCTGGGCCGTCGCCATGTACAAGGACGGCGAGCCGGAACCGGCGCTGGTCGGTCCCTGGACCATGGGCCGCGACAAGAAGAACCCCAAGCCGCTCGACGTCAACGCCTTCAATACCCTGGTCAAGACCGCATCGGAAGTCATCCGCCGCCACGAGCAGCACCTGCACGCGATGCTGCACAAGAACACGATCGTCTCCACCGAGAACGGCGAGCTGAAGGTGACGCTGGACATCGTGCCGGACGATGACGACCCTTATGCCATCCTGGCCGCCCTTGATGAGATGGGCGAGCAGGTGGCCAAGGTGCGGGTGCCGGCCAGCTTCAAGCTGACCCCGGCCTCGGCCTACGCCTGGATCGAGAACGATTTCCGCGCCCCGCGCGGATAAGCCACACTTCGCTCGAATAAGGCTTCGGCTGCGGGAGCCGAGCTGCTAATATTTCCTCTTAGAATTAATTTCTTTTGAGGAAGCAATGGAACGTCTCGCCCGGCTGGAAGCGGTCCAGTCGATGCTGCTCGAAATCGGGGAGCTGTCGGCCACCTGCAGCGACATCGTCGACTTCATCGGCGCGGTGCACCGCGCGCTCGGCCGCATCATGTATGCGGCCAACTTCTATGTAGCCCTGTGCGACCGCGAGGAGGGGACGATCTGGTTCCCGTATTTCGTCGACGAAGCCGACGCCGAAGTGCCGGTAACGGGACAAAAGGTGCCGCTGGCGGCTCCGGAACAATCGCCGACGTCCTGGGTGGTGGTGAACAAGCGCCGCCTGATGATTACCGCCAACGACTTCGAGGCGCGCGAGCGCGAAGGCATGCAGTGGGGACACGGTGCCGCTGCCGAGCACTGGATGGGCGCGCCCTTGCTCGACCGCCACCAGCAAGCGCTGGGCGCGATGGTCATCCAGAGCTATACCAAGGGCGTCACCTACAGCGAGGAAGACCAGGCGCTGTTCTCGCAGATCGCCAACCACGTGTCGAACGCGCTGCAGGGCCTGCAGAGCATGGACCGGCTGGAGCGCGCGGTGCAGGAGCGCACCGCGGCGCTGGCGGTCGAAGTGGCGGAGCGCCGCCGCGCCGAGCAGGTGCAGCACGCGCTGTACCAGATTGCCAGCCTGTCGGCCCAGGCGCTGGATACCGCCACCCTCACCGCCAGCCTGCACGGCATCATCGGCGAGCTGATGGTGGCGAAGAACTTCCTGATCGCGCTGCACCACCCCGACACCCGGGAAATCAGCATTCCCTATTTCGTGGACGAGAAGGACAGCACGGCACCGGTGGCGCGCTTCCCGGTGGGGAAGGGCATGTGTTCCTATGTCCTGGCGAGCAAGCAGGCCCAGCTCCACGACGCCACCAGTGCCAAGCACCTGGTCGCCAACGGCCTGGTCCAGGAGCCGTTCGGAAACCCCGGCATCGCCAGCTGGATGGGGGCGCCGATGCTGGTGCACGACCAGCCCTATGGCGTGCTGGTGGTGCAGAGCTACGACCCTTCGGTGATGTACACCAAGGCGGAACTGGACCTGCTGGCCTTCATGGCCAGCCACGTGGCGGTGGCGCTGGCGCGCATGCAGGCCGACCGCAAGATCCGCAAGACCAAGGAAGCGCTGGAAGTGCAGAACGCGGCGCTGAACGAAGCGCTGCACAAGCTGCAGGTGGCGCAGGGCGAGCTGGTGCGCCAGGAGAAGATGGCGTCGCTGGGCGGACTGGTGGCCGGCGTGGCCCACGAGATCAATACGCCGCTGGGTATCTGCGTGACCGCGACCAGCCACCTGGTGCAGGAACTCAAGCTCACGCGCGAAGAGATGGCGGCGGGGGAGCTGACCGAGGACAGCCTGAATGCCTTCCTTGACATCGTCGACCAGTCGCTGCGCATCATGACCACCAACACCCAGCGCGCGGCAAACCTGGTGCGCAGCTTCAAGCAGGTAGCGGTGGACCAGTCCTCGGGCGACGTCCGCAGCTTCAAGCTGCACGCCTACCTGCAGGAAGTGCTGCTGTCGCTGCAGCCCAGGCTCAAGGGGCGCAAGGTGGCGGTGGAAGTGGACTGCCCGCCGGACCTGGTACTGGACAGCTCGCCGGGCGCGGTGTCGCAGATCGTGACCAACATGGTCATGAACTCCCTGCTGCACGGCTTCGAGCGCGACCAGGCGGGCCGCATCACGATCCGCGTGGCGCAGGAAGGCGAGCAGGTGGTGTTCGAGTATGCCGACGACGGCGCCGGGATGGACAAGGAATCCCTGGGCAAGCTGTTCGACCCCTTCTTCACCACCAAGCGCGGTACCGGGGGCAGCGGGCTGGGGGCGCACATCCTGTACAACCTGGTGACGGGGGCGCTGGGCGGGACGGTGCAGGCGGACAGCGCGCCGGGGGAGGGGCTGCGGTATCGGCTGCGCTTCCCGCGCTCGCTGAAGAGGTAATGCAATTGTAGGGTGGGCAGGTTTTCCTGCCCACGCGGTGATAGCTGAAGGCATAGCAGCCGGTGCGGCAGATCTCGCTCGGACTGACCGCGTGGGCAGGAAACCTGCCCACCCTACCGAATCAATCCGGCCAAGCCGCGTTGATTTCGAGCGCCCTGTCCATGTTCTTGATGAGCAGGTCCACGTAGTAAGGATCCAGGTGGTGCCCCGCCACCTCGCGCAGGTGTTCGGTGACCTTCTCGGCCGGCCAGGCGTCCTTGTAGCAGCGCTTGTGGCTCAGGGCGTCGAACACGTCGGCCACCGCCACGATGCGGGCGTAGGGATGGATGGCCTGGCCCCGCAGGCCCTGCGGATAGCCGCTGCCGTCGAACTTTTCGTGGTGCTGGTGGGCGATCACGGCCGCGGCCTTCAGGATCGGGCGCTGGGAGCCGTCGAGGATCTGCAGGCCCACGGTCGGGTGCTGCTTCATGATCTCCCACTCTTCCTCGGTCAGCTTGCCCGGCTTGAGCAGCACCGCGTCCGGCGTGGCGATCTTGCCCACGTCGTGCATCGGCGCCGCGTGCATCAGGGTGGCGACTTCGTCTTCCGGCATGCCGGAAGCCTGGGCCAGCAGGTGGCAGACCTGGGCCATGCGGCGCACGTGGTTGCCGGCTTCGTTCGAGCGCGATTCCACCACGTCGCCGAGGCGCAGGATCAGTTCCGCCTGGGTGTCGGTGATCTCCTGGTTCAGCAGGATGTTGTCGAAGGCGACCGCCACGCCCGAGCAGAACACTTCGAGCAGCTGGGCGTCGATCTCCGCGATCTCTTCCACCCCCTTGAGCACCAGCAGCGAGGCCTTGCCGGTGCGGTTCGGGAAGTAGCCGACATAGGTGTCGCCATGCAGGCGCGAGATGCGGTTATGGCGCGCGTCGTCGAGCTGGGCCACCAGCTCGGGACCTATCTCGTCGCCGTCCATGTCGCCTATTCTAGCCAGCACTTCGTACTGGCTCTCGCCCGTGATCACGCTCGCGCCCTTCAGGCGCAGCAGCATGCTCTGCTCCAGGCGCAGCAGCGCCACCACCTGCTGCAGCAGGCCGTTGGCGAAATCCTTCAGGTTGCGCTGCTGGAAGATGTGGGTCGAAGCGGCGATCACGCGCTCCAGGCCTTCCCGGTAGGTCTGCTGCGCGCGGCGGGCATCCTCGACCTTCATGATGTCGCGGTAGGCGCGCAGGGCGGCGAAGGTGGTGGTGAACAGCTTGGTGCGATCGAGCTCGGTCTTTTCCTTGTAATCGTTGATGTCGTAGTCGACGATCACGCGTTCTTCCGGCGCCTGGCCCGGCTGGCCGGTGCGCAGGACGATGCGGGTAAATTGGTTATCAAGCTCGTGACGCATCCAGCGTGCGACTTCGAGGCCGCTGTCCTCGCTCTCCATCACCACGTCCAGGAACACCAGTGCGATATCCTTCTCGCGCGCCAGCACTTCCTTGGCTTCCTCGCCGCTGTAGGCATGCAGGAACTGCAGCGCGCGGCCATCGAGGCGGAAGCGGGACAAGGTCAGCTTGGTAATGTCATGGATGTCGGGCTCGTCGTCCACCAGCAGGACTTTCCATGGAGCCAGCTTTGGAGCCGCGTTGGAGAGGAAGGACATAGGCTTACCGTTGGCTTTGGTTGATCAATCGCAACATTAAGCGGCGAATAACGCAGGAGACATAGCCGCAAGTCAAATCGATTGTAGTACGGCCATCAGTCCTTAACAACAGGCAACATTAAAAGTGTTGGTTAATGATGTCACATAGCGCCAGGCGATGTAACATGGATGAGGGATAAACACACTTAGGTATAGCGTTTCTGGCAGCGCTCGCAGTAGAAGCTGCGGCGGTTGGTGCGGCCGAGCTTGGCTTTCAGGAAGGGAATCTGACAGCGCGGGCATATGCGTTTTGCATGGGCCAGCCAGTGCTGCTTGAGCACGTATTGACGCTTCCATTCCAAGAAATCGAAAGAGTACTGCCGGGCCTCGTCGACCAGCAGCCGCAGCTTGGGCGCCGGCAGGGCGCCGACCGTTGACAGCGGATGCACGCGGATCCGGAACAGCACTTCGTTCTTGATGATGTTGCCGACGCCGGAAAAGATGTCCTGGTCGAGCAGGGCGTCACAGGCCAGCATGTCGGGCTGCGCACGCAGCTTCTTGCGCGCTTTCTTCGGGTCCCAGGCGTCCGACATGACGTCGGCGCTGAAATCGTAGGCGGCATAGGTGGCGCGGTCGATCTCCCTGACCTGGCAGGCGTAGAGGTTGAGGACATGGCCGTTGGCCGCCTCGATGGACAGGCGAGGCGTCTTTCCCTCGCGTCCCTCGTCGATCCGGTAGGTGCCGAACAACAGGAAGTGGACACGCACCACCATGGCGGGTGTCTCGATCAGCAGGTGCTTGCCCCAGGTGTGGATGGCCTCGATCTGCTGGCCCACGAGGCGTGCGGGATCGATGGCGCGGACGTTGCCGTCGGCACGGACGATCTGCTGGCCGGTGAAATCCTTCACCAGCTCCTTCAGGATATATAGCGACGGTCCTTCGGGCACGATTCGACCTCCTCGCTGCCATTGTCGGCCGAGCCCGGAATATGCCCTGTGCGTAAGCTAACGCTCGGATGCAAAAGGTCGATAAACGAGGCGACACAAGCGGGTGCCGCCTAACAATTCGATACAAAACGTCGACAAGTTAGCACTGGAAAGGCGGCGCAAAGGGCGTATATTCGGAACATCAGGCAGTCCGGATCATGAAAGGGAAAGCAATGAAAACGGTGATTGGCAAGATGGCCCTCGCGGGCCTGCTCGCGCTGGGTGCCAGCGCCGCCTCGGCGGGCGTGACCGTCAATTATGTGGAGTCCGACAAGTTCTCGGACCTGCCATTCGCGCCATGGCAACGGCAGGAAGTGCTGGACGACCTGGCGGATTACTTCACCGAACTGGGCAAGCAGCTGCCTGCCGGGCAGGAGCTGAAGGTGGAGGTCACCGACATCGACCTCGCCGGCCGTGAATACCCTAACGCACGTGGCGCGAACGACCTGCGCGTGCTGAAAGGCATGGCGGACTGGCCGGTCATGGAGCTGCGCTACACCCTGAGCGCCAATGGTCAGGTTCTCAGCAGCGGCAATGCCAAGCTGTCCGACATGAACTACCTGCACCGCAGCAGCCGCCTGCACGACAGCGGCCGGCTGCGCTTCGAAAAGCGCATGATCGAAGAGTGGTTCAACAAGACCATCCTGCAGAAGAAGTCCTGATCTCTTGTGACGCACCAGTGCAAACCGGCGCCCCAGTGAACTGAGGCGCCGGTTTTTTGTCGGTGATCAGCCGTTCTTGTCGACCCTGGCGCGCGCCGCCGCCTTCTCGGCTGCCTCCCTGGCCAGTGCCGCCGAGTCCTTCACCGTATAGTCGGACGGCACGGTGAACAGGGCGGCCGCCGGTTCCTCGCGCTTCAGGTTCTCCGCCCGGTAGACGACTTCGCCGCTGCGCGGATCGCTGCGCTTCTGGTATACCACGGCCTGCAGTTCCGGCGAGGTCCAGGTCTCGGTGCTGACCACGATCGGGTTGCGGTTGCCGATTTCGCCGGCCGGGATCTCGTAGCTGCGCTGCACGCCGGTCGCCTTCAGGCCGCTGAATTCGCGGGTGCCGAGGTCCTTGGTTTCCGTCTTGCTGGCCCATTTGCGGTCGCCGAGCGCGCCGGCGAGCACCGGGGCCACGCGCGCCGCGGCCTGCGGTCCTGCCGCCTGGGCGATGCGGATCTGCACGTCCTTGTGCTCGCCCGTTGCGCCGCCGGAGCGCTCGACCTGCTTGATGATGAAGCGCTCACCCTCCGGCAGCTTGCCTTCGCGGCGCAGCTCCTCGATCTTGATGCGCGCCTGGTCGGCGGCGACACGGCCCTGGGCGGCGGCGGCGCGGGCCTGTTCGCGCGCGACGATGGCCGTGGCGTTCGGCATCGGCATCTTGATCGCGGTCTTGTCGCGCGTACGCAGGACGTAGTGCACGCCTTCCACCGGATCGTGGATCATCACGGTGAGCACCTCGCCGCCCTCGTTGCGCACCTCGGTGCGGGTGCGGCCCGCGCTGTCGCGGTAGCTCATCGTGCTGGTCTTGCGCACGATCTGGTTGCCGTCGCCCAGGGTCTGGGTGCGTTCCGACACCATCTCGGCGCTGTAGGGCGCATTCTTGACCAGGCGGTTACGGGACATGTGCACCATCGCGGCGCCGGCGCCCACGCCGTCGGCGAAGTTGATGCCGTCGCCGTGCAGCTCGCGGGTGACGATACGGACGCGCGGCTCTTCTTCGAAGCCCATTTCCCCGGCCAGGGCCGGGGCAAAGGCGCAGGCCAGCAGTGCTGCAAGCAGAATCTTCTTGTTCATGTCGTTTCCTCTTGTGGGTGAGTATGTTACTTAGTTGGTGGAACTGAGCCGCACGGCCAGCGGGTGGCCGTCGGCGGCGACAAGCATTTCCGCGCGCACGGTGTCGGCCGCGTTTTCCGGGCTGACCGGCACGCCGAGCGGCGCCAGCACGGTGCGCGGCACCTCGGCCTCGACCAGCTGCGCACCGGGTTCGGCTTCGATGCGCTCGAGCGAATCGAGGGCGACGAAGGCGCCGCCGCCGTCGAAGCCGACCAGCGGCCGGCTGCTCACGCTCACCGCCTCGTGCGGCGACTGCGCCAGCAGCAGCACGACCGCGGTCAGCGAGCACAGGGCGCCGGCGGTGCCCCATTGGGGCAGGCTCAGGGCCTGGTACCAGCGCCGCTCCGGTGTGAACTGGCGCTGGAAGGCCTGCAGCAGTTCCTTCTCGACGCAGCGCGGGGTGTCGATGCCGGCCAGCTCGCTGCGCAGTGCAGCGAAGCAGGGAGTCAGTTCGTCCTGGTTGTCCTTGGTATCCATCATCTATTCCATCAATTCGCCATCAATTCGCAAGGCATGCCGCCGGTGCATGCGCCTGCAGCCGCTTCGCCAGGGCCGCCCGGCCGCGCGACAGGCGCGAGCGCACGGTGCCGATATCCACCTGGCAGACTGCGGCGATCTCCTGGTACGACAGTTCATGCAGTTCAAACAGGATGACCACGTCGCGGTAGTGCGCCGGCAGCAGGCTGAGTGCGCGCCGCACTTCCTCGGCCGCCTCGTTGCCCAGCAGGCGGGCAAGCGGCTCAACGCCCTCGCCGGCGACGTCGAGGTCAAGCTCGCCATCCTCGTCAAGCTCCGGCAGCGCCACCTGGCGCCGGCGCGCTTCCTCCAGCTTCAAGATGAGGTTTCGCGCCACGCCGAACAGGAAGTGCTGCAGCTGGCCGCGTAGCGGATCGAAACCGAAGCGCTGCGTCAGCAGGCCCATGAAGGCTTCCTGCACCACGTCCGCGGCCATCTCCGGGGAGCCGCAGCGCATCAGCGCGTAGCGGTACAGCGGGCCCTGGTGACGCCGGTACAGCGCCGTGAAGGCATCGGCGCGGCCGGTATGCGTCAGGCGCAGCAGTTCGTGGTCGGCGGTGTCGAGGGTGATCGTGGTCATGGTCGTCATCTTTACCTGGATTCCGATGACGGGGCCGAAAAGTTCCAACTAATTTTGGAAAATCAGCTCGCTCAGCGATATAGGGACGAATTCGTGAAATGCGCAGTGCGGGATGGAACAATCCGCGTGTTTTTGACGAGCGAAACTTTGCTATCGTCCGGGGTGAATGACAGGAGTTGGAGCGGAGCAGACGATGAAAGTGATCTTCCTTGCCATCGCGGCAACGATGAGCGTCACGGACGCCTTCGCCTGCCCGGTGTCGGACACGCTGGCCAAGCGCTACGGGATCTCGTTTTCCGGCTTCGATACGCCAATCCCCGGCGGCTTTGCCGGCGTGCGCGAGTGGTACGGCCGGTCGATGCCGGCGACGTAAAGCTCGAAGGCTGCCGGATCGAACCGGAGCTGGTAGTGGACACCGCCGGGAAGAACCGGGCCGCTAAGCCGGCGTTCGTGTGCCGGCGCTATCCGCCTTGGAGCGCCTAACAAAACCCCTAGGGCAAGGGGCAGCGTCGAAGACAGTACGCTAGTACGGCGAGACGATGCAACGCAGCCATAGGGGGAATTGTTAGGCGCTCTCAGTCGACCCAGTTCACCCGGTCGAACTTGCCGCGAAAGTCCTCGGGCATGATCACGACCTGGCTGGTCTTGTAGTTGAAGAAGACGAAGCCCTGCTTGGCCATGGCGATCAGCTTGCGGTCGCGCGGGCGGGTGATGCGGAAGATGATGTCGCCGCCGTACTTGTTGAAGTCCATGACCCCCACCTCGAACAGCAGCTGGTCGCGCGCATGCGCTTCGGCGCGGTAGGTCGTGGCCAGGTCGGTGACGATGATGCCGGTGCCGTCGCGCTCGGTCTCGGCCACGCCGAACTCGAACAGGAAGCGTGCCCGTGCCTCGGAGATCATCGAGATCATCGAATCGTTGCCGAGATGGTTGCCCGCGTTGATGTCGGTGACGCGCACCGACATCGGGGTGGAATAGTAGAATTGGTCTTCGGGGAAGGTAAGTTGTAAGCGTGCCATTTCTCTATTTTACGTCGACGATGCGCTTCAGGGGTTGGCGGAACGTCCAATTTTATAGACGATACCGCGCGACGTCATGAGGTACAACTCGCCCTGGCCATCCTGCCCGAAGGAGACCACGTTGCCGATGTCGCCCACGCTCCAGTCGCGCTGCTCGCTGACACTGCCGCCGCCGGCGAGGAAGCTCTTCAGGAAGCCGCGGCAGAAATCGGAATAGAAATAGCGCCCCTGCAGTCCGGGAATCGCACTGCCGCGGTAGACGAAACCGCCCGTGATCGAGCAGCCGTTGGCGTCGTTGCTGCCGTGGTCGTATTCGAAGACCGGCAGGGTCAGGCCGCTGCGGTCGCAGGTGGCGGCGTTGTAGCACAGCGTGCCTTCCATCGTGTTCCAGCCGTAGTTGAGACCCGCCGCATCGGCCGCGCCGATGTTGACCTCTTCGCGCCGGTCCTGGCCGACGTCGCTCAGGTAGAGCTGGCTGCCATCGAAAGCAAAGCGCCACGGGTTGCGCAGCCCGGCCGCCCAGATCTCGGCGCGCCGTCCGGCCTCGTTGGCATAGGGGTTGCCGGCCGGGATTGCGTAGGGCTGCGCGGCAGTGGCGTTGCGCACGTCGATGCGCAGCAGTTTGCCGAGCAGGGAATTCAGGTTCTGGCCGTTGCGGTTCGGGTCGCCCGCGCCGCCACCGTCGCCGGTGGCGAGGTAGAGGTTGCCGTCCGGGCCGAAGGCGACCTGGCCGCCGAAATGGTTGGTGAAGCCCGGATGGGGGATGCGCAGGATGACCAGGCCCGACGTCGGATCGGCCAGGTTCGGATTGCTGCCGACGCTGAAGCGCTCGATGACGATGTTCTGCTGCGGGTCGGTATAGTAGAGGTAGAAGTGGCGGTTGCTGGAGAACTGCGGGTCGAAGGCCATCGACAGCAGGCCGCCTTCGCCGCCTGTGAAGACGCGGCTGCTGATGTCGAGGAAGGGCGCCGTCAGGGTATTGCCGTTGTCGACGATGCGGATGCGTCCGGCGCGTTCGACGATGAACAGGCGCGCGTCGCCCGACGGGGCGGTGAGGTAGGTCGGGTTGTCGAGGTTGGCCGCTACCTGGCTCAGCGCGATGCTCACCGGCGCACTGGCGTAGGCCACGGTGACGCTGGCCGTGGCGCCTGCGGTGACCGCCGCGCCCTGCGAGGCGGGCGAGGGCGTGTAGGTGATGCCCCCGGCAGTGACCGGCGCCGCACTGAGGTTGTAGCTGCCCGGCGCCAGGCCGGACAGGGTCTGCGAAGCAGTCAGGTCTTGCTGGTAATTGGATGGGCCGTTGACGCGTATCGCAGCGTTCACGCCGGCGGGCAGGCCGCTGGCCGTGACCGCCAGCGAGCCGGTGGTGGCCGCCGGCGGCGCCGGGGTGGGGCCCGTTGTGCCGACATTGCCCGGGTTGCCGCCTCCGCCGCCGCAAGCCGTCAGCCCGAGGGAAACAAGGATCAGCAGCAGGGCCTGCAAGTGAGTCCACGTACGCATGACAAACTCCTGGAAATCAACAGCTTCGCAGTGATTGAGCAGTAGATCGTCGACCAGTAGATCGTCGACCAGCACATCGTCGACCAGCACATCGGTACCCCCATTCTGCCAGCGATTGCGGGCTTTGCCATTGAAATTCGGCCTACCGTGCGCGGTCTAAGCATCTCCGTGGAGGGATTCCGTTCAATGTTTTAGGGAGAATGTCACGCAAGCCATTTCCGAAATCATGAACGTGCGCACCGTCGGGCCCGACGCCAAACTGCAGGAAGCTGCGCAACTGATGCGCGACATGGATGTGGGCGCGTTGCCAGTATGCGACGGCCGGCGCCTGATGGGCATGGTCACCGACCGTGACATCGCGGCGCGTGCGGTGGCGCGCGGCATCGCCCCGCTTGATGCCACGATGGCCGAGGTGATGAGCAAGGACGTGTCGTGGTGCTTCGCCGACCAGTCCATGGGCGAGGTGCTGCAGCAGATGGGCGACCAGCAGTTGCGCAGGATCCCGGTCGTCGAGCGCGACAGCATGGCGCTGGCCGGCATGGTCTCGCTGGGCGGCCTCGCCGTGCGCCAGGGCGCGCCGGTCGACAGCACGCTGGAGGACATTTCGCGCGCCGCCCCGCCGGAACGTCCGGCCACCGGGAAGGCGCCAACCGTCTCGAAGTCCTCAGCAGCTAGCGCGTCAGGCGATACATCAGCAGCGCGGCGCGGATCGCCGAGCGCTCCAGCGAGGTCAGGTCCACGTGCTCGTTGGGCGAATGGGCCCCGCCGCCGCTCGCGCCCAGGCCGTCGAGGCTGTCGACGATGGGCGCGACGAACTGGATGTCGCCGGCGCCGCGCATCGTTGCCGGCACCGCGCCGACCGTGCCCAGGCCGGCGTCGCTGCTGGCCTGCGAATACAGCTCGAGCAGCCTCAGGTTGCCCGGCGTGACCGCCATCGGCGGATAGGAGTCGCGGAAGCCGATGCTGGCGCTGGCGCCCGGCAGGCCTTGCGCGACGATCTCGCGCATGCGTGCGTGGGCGCGGTCGCGCTGGGCATAGTCGAGGTAGCGCAGGTCGCCGCGCACCGTCACCGTGTTGGCCACGACATTGGTCTTGCCTGCGGCCGTGCCTTTCGCATTGGCCTCGTCAAACGTAACGTCGGTGCCGCCCAGGATCACGCCCGGGTTGAAGGTCAGGCCCGGCTCGACCACCTGCTGGCGGAAAGCGTCGAGGATGCGCGCGGCCTCGTACACGGCGCCGTAGCCGGCAGGGCCGAACACGCCCTGCGAGTGGCCTTGCCGGCCCTTGATGTCGAGGTCGAAGAAAGCGGTGGCACGGCGTCCGACGGTCGCCATCGGCTGGCCGTCCGGGCCGGTGACGGCGCCTTCGAAGCTGAGCGCCACGTCGCTGAGCCTGGCCAGCTCGATCAGGTCGCGGCGCGAGATGTCGCGCGGGTGGCCGGCTTCTTCCTCGTCGCCGGTGAATACCACGGTGACGGTCGTGTTCTCCAGTGCCCCGGCATGGTGCAGTGCACGCAGCGCGGCGATGGCGACGACGTTCCCACCCTTCATGTCGCCGACACCCTGGCCGCGCGCCGTGGTCTCGCTCTCGCGTTCCCACAGCGGGGCGGGCGCGTCGGGTTCGAACACGGTGTCGAGGTGGCCGAGCAGCAGCAGGCGCTTGCCTTGCTTGCCCATGCGGTTCGCGACCAGGTGGCCCGCACGCTTCATGTCGGGCGGCATGTCGATCCAGGCGGTCTTGAAGCCGAGCGCTTCCAGCTCCCTGCGATAGACTTCGCCGACCGCGCGCACGCCGGCCAGGTTGAAGGTGCCGCTGTTGATGCGGCTGCTGCGCTCGAGCAGCTTGATCGCTTCCGGCTGCCAGGCCTTGACCTCGTCGGCGATGCGTTGCTCGGTTGGAGACAGGCTTTGCGCCTGCGCAGCGGTGGCGAGCAGGGCTGTCAAGACGAGGGGAAGGACGAGCTTGCGCGGCATGTCGGCATCCTGTGCAATGAAGATGCGCAACTCTACTACGGCACGCGCAGGCAGAAAACCTCAGCTCAGCCCTTAAAGATCTTCAATAAAGTCACTGCTGGCGATGCGGAACCAATTTTTCGATTGGCGCGGACCGCTTCCATGACTTCGACGAGCTCATCATACTTGTCCGCCTGGCGTTCATCCAGGTTAGTCATGTTCATGTTCCAGCGAGGAAAAGTGCGGAAGCTGGCAGGCTCGTTGTAGAGCACGCGCGAGTTCTTGTGGCGGGGATCGCGTTCGATTTTTTGATACAGCTTGGACAGCGTTGGCGCGGGACCCTCGAGCACCTGCAGGAACCACCCGCCGTTGTAGAACAGACTGCCCGTTACATCGACCAGCTCGTTATTCGAACGAGCCTGGGCATGGATATCGCGGAGGTCGTCGACCGACATCTTGCGCACTGCTTGACTAACATAGACGAGTTGGTTGATTGACATAAGTCCTGCCTGAAGTGGTTGTTGGGAATAATTAACCGGCTTGAATCGGCAAGACTTTATCAAGAGAAACTAATTTCTCGACGGAAATTCTAATGGGTAAAACAACAAGAGCGGGTCAATAGTGGTTTCCGTATTCGACACGACGATGTTGGCGCATGGCGCAACGCGTGAAATCGTCGCTGTGTTCAAGCGCAGTCTCGGGTAACCATGGCGTCTTGCATCGTCCTCGCCCACCTGCTCTACGTCTCGATCGCATGTGCCATCGCGTTGTCGGTCATCGCAAAGGCGAACAGGATGATTTCACCAGCAGAGGATGGCAGTTCAGGCAAGCGTGCGTGTGTCTCGGAATGGTCGCTTGTGCTTTGTTCCCGTTGTCCCGGATGGTCCAGTTTCTGGAAACGCACTGAGCTTCCCGGAGCACGTCAGGCATGGCGAAGTCCTATCCCGGAAGGGATGGCAGCGTGCGTGAGGGAGGTGTCCGTGAGGTCAAGGCGAGGCAGGATCCCGTGTTCGGGTCTTGGCAACAAGGCCCGCAGGATTGATGAGCACGACGAACTCGGCGAAGCGCCCGCCGCCCGCAGGCGCCTGGTACACCCAGGCCTCGAAGCCCCTATCGAACACGACGCTCTTCGTCGGGCCGAAGGCCGCCAGCAACTGCGCCTTGGTCGTGCTCCCCGGGACGATGGTTTGCTGGAGCCGCTCGGCCGCCACCTGCGTGCCGGGCGGCGCTGAGCCGGTGGCGCAGCCGGCAAGCAGCAAGGCTGCAAATAGCGCTTGCTTCATGGCGCATCCTCCATGTAGTCGAACTCGACCAGCGTATCGTCCGGCCAGGACTTGTCCCAGATCGGCGCGTAAAAGGTGCGATCCAGCATGACCTGGCAGTCGCAGAACTGCAGGTCGGCCTTGCTCAGTTCTCCACCTGCGTACAGCATGTTGAAAGGCAGGGTCTCGACCCGCTCGCCGGCACGCAGGCGCACGGAAAATACCGGTCTCTCGGCGAAGAACAGATAGTTACCATTCGGGCTATTGCACACCTGCTCGGGCGTGGTGAGGGCATTCGAGATCCAGCCAAACAACGGGGAGCTATTCGACACCAGTCCGGCCTCCACGCCTACCAGGCACTCCAGGCGCATATCGCCGAGTCGCCGCGTGCCCGGAGGCAGGCCGGGCGTGATGATCTGCGCACGCCAGGTCATGCTGGTGGTCTTGCGATTGGCGACCACGGCCGCGTCTTCGCGCAGCGCGGCATCGACGCGCGGCAGGACGAAGCTGTTATCGGGCGCGACCGGTACCGGCACGCTGACCGTGTCGCCCGCGATACGCAGGGTAATGCCGCTCATGTCGACGGTAGGCAGGCGCGGGAGAAGCTGGAAGCGCAGGGGCGCTGTGGGCGCCAGGGCACGCTCGCGTTCGAAGCGTTCCATGCCCTTGATCATTTTTCGGTAGGATTTATCGACCGGGTCGCGCGTGGATTGCACCTTGACGGTCGCCGGCTGCCCGCCGGCTTGGGCGTGGGCAGCCTGAGAATGGACCCCAGCGGCCAGGACGGCGAGGCCGAGGATGACGCGGACCAGGAGCCGCGCCATGGCATCACCAGTAACGGACGCGGCCGGTGTCCATGTGGACGAACTGCGAGCTGGCGTAATAGCCGACGCCGCCGCCCTGGAGGGACATGGCTGCCTTGTGCAGCATCTTCAGGTCCTTGCCCGGCAGGCGGATGTCGATCGCCTTGGCATCCATGTGCAGGCTGCGCCTGGCGACACCGCCGCTGGCGGCATGCAGTTTGGCGTTCGACTCCGGCGAGCGGTAGCCGGAAATGATGTGCAGTTCCCTGCTGTTCTCCAGCTTGTCGTTGAGCTGGGTGAGCAGCAGCAGGAGTTCGGGATCCATCTGGGCGACCTTGTTGTTGCGGTGGTCGCGCAGCACCTTGTTGATGTCCTTCATGGCATCCGGGATGAACTGGCCCTCGGCCCAGAACGTGGTCTTCAGCTTTTCGCCGGTGTGCGTGTTGTACAGTCGCAGGACGCGTTCGCCAGTAGCGGGCTGTGCCGTTTTAGCAAATACCGGGATGCTGAGAGAGGGTACTGCAAGGAAGAGGGAGGACTTCAGGAATGCGCGGCGTTGAATCATCGTAGGAGATCCTTATGGTTGCGATAGTTTCTCTCAAATGTAAATTCTACGCCTCTTGTGTTAAACGTGCAGAGAAAATGCAGGAAAATGCGGTAAAAAGGCCACTTTATTAATGCTTTGACCAATTACGGGAGAGTTTAGATGACGAGTTATCAAGGGATGAAGACGCTTCGCCAGCTGGGACTTGCCGCTTTGCTTACATCGCTTGCAGCCTCTGCCGGCGCGCAGGCCGTGCAGGAAGTCGAACCGGTGGCAGAGCCGCCTGTGGCCAAGGGCTGGAAAGTCGAGACCGTCGTGGACAACCTGCCACAGCCCTGGGGCATGACCTGGCTTGCCGACGGCCGCATGCTGGTCACCGGCAAGAAGGGCACACTGCATCTGGTGGACGGCAAGCGCGTCCAGAACATCCCGGTCGACGGCCTGCCCGCGCTGTTCACGGAGGGGCAGGGCGGCTTGCTCGACATCGCCATCCATCCGGACGACAAGGGCCCGAACCCGCGCGTCTACATGACCATGGCCAGCGGCACCGAGGACGCGAATTCCGTCGCGCTGGTGCAGGGCGTCTTCGACGGCAAGCGCGTCCATGGCATCAAGAAGATCTTCAGCGCCGCGCCCTTGAAGAGCGGCGGCCAGCACTTCGGCTCGCGCATCGTGTTCATGAAGGACGGCACGATCCTGATGAGCATCGGCGACGGCGGCAACCCGCCCGCGCGCGTGGGCAACATGCTGGCACGCGACCAGGCCCAGAACGTGGGCAGCCACAACGGTTCGATCTTGCGCCTGACCGCCGAGGGCAAGGCGGCGCCGGGCAACCCGCTGGCGGCGCAGAAGGGCGCGTTGCCCGAGCTGTGGAGCATCGGCCACCGCAACATCCAGGGCATGACCGTCGACCCGAACGGGCGCGTGTGGGCCAGCGAGCACGGCCCGCGCGGCGGCGACGAGATCAACGTGATCGAAGGCGGCAAGAACTACGGCTGGCCGCTGCAGAGCTATGGCCTGGACTACAAGACCCGCGAACCGATCGGCAAGCGCGTGGTCGCGGGCATGGTGAATCCGCTGGTCGTCTGGTCGCCGTCCACCGGTGCCTCGGGCCTCACGTGGTACACCGGTCAAGCCTTCCCGGCCTGGCGCAACAGCCTGTTCTCGGGTGGGCTGGCCACCCAGGATATTCGCCGCGTGGCCTTCGATGCGCAGGGCAAGGTGGCGAAGCAGGAGCGCCTGGAGATCGGCAAGCGCGTGCGCGACGTGCGCCAGGGGCCGGACGGGCACTTGTACGCGATTACCGATGAGGCGAAAGGCAGTTTGCTGCGGATCGTTCCCCAGTAACTCCACCCACGAAAACCACATAGGCGATGCAGTGCGCATGGATTCCTCCTCCATGGGCAATTAATTCTTTATTGCAATAACAAAAGCTGCCTAGAATGCAAGGATCGGCCGTTTCGCTCGCACGGAACGGCCGGCTCACGGCAACCCGCCGTTTCCCATCCCATCCGGATGATCCTTTGGAGGAGCAGCATGGCAGCATCCGTTCGTCGCACTCTCCAGATGGCCGTCGCGCTCGCGCTGGCCACTGGGGTATCCGCCGCAAGCGCGGCCCCGGCCCCGACTTCGGCCAAGTCCTCGGCCAGCACGCCCGACATTCCCATCCCCGACATCAAGTACACCAAGTTCACCTTGAAGAACGGGCTCACGGTGCTGGTCCACGAAGACCACAAGACGCCGGTGGTGGCGATCAACACCTGGTACCACGTCGGGTCCAAGAATGAAAAGCCGGGCAAGACCGGCTTCGCGCACCTGTTCGAACACCTGATGTTCGGCGGCAGCGACAACTTCAAGAAGACCTACCTGAGCGCGCTGCAGGGCATCGGTGCGACCGATCTGAACGGCACCACCAACCAGGACCGCACCAACTACTTCCAGAACGTGCCGACCTCGATGCTGGACTATGCGCTGTTCGCCGAGAGCGATCGCATGGGCCACCTGCTCGGCACCGTCGACAAGAAGACGCTCGACCTGCAGCGCGGCGTGGTGCAGAACGAGAAGCGCCAGCGCGAGAACCAGCCCTACGGCCTCGCCTACGAACTGCTGGTGACCAATACCTATCCGGTCGGCCACCCGTATTCCTGGACCGTGATCGGCAAGATGGAAGACCTGGACGCGGCCTCGATGACCGACGTGCAGGACTGGTTCAAGACCAACTACGGTCCGAACAACACCGTGCTGGTGCTGTCCGGCGACATCACGCCGGAAGTGGCGCGCCAGAAGGTCGAGCAGTACTACGGCCACATTCCTCCGGGTCCGCCGCTGGCCAAGCATCAAGCCTGGATCGCCAAGCGCACCGGCACCCACCGCACGACCGCGCAGGACCGCGTGACGCAGTCGCGCATCTACCGCACCTGGAACGTGCCGGGCGCGAACACGCCGGAACAGGCGCAGCTCGACCTGGCCGGCCTGGTGCTGGGCGGCGGCAAGACCTCGCGCCTGTACAAGCGCCTGGTGTACAAGGACCAGATCGCGACCGGCGCCAGCGCCAGCGCCGACGGCTCGGAAATCGGCGGCCAGTTCGACATGACCCTGACCGCGCGCCCGGGCGCCGACGTGGCGAAGATGGAACGCATCGCCGACGAGGAGCTGCAGGCCCTGATGAAGAACGGCCCGACCGAGAATGAGCTGCGCCTGGCCAAGACCACCATCCTGGCCCAGTACACCCGCATGATCGAGCGCGTCGGCGGCTTCGGCGGCAAGAGCGACCTGCTGGCCTCGTGCCAGACCTATACCGGCAATCCGGACTGCTACAAGGTCTATCTGCAGCGCATCAAGGACGCCACCCCGGCTTCCGTGAAGAAGGCCATGAACGACTGGCTGAGCACAGGCGATTTCGTCCTGCAGGTCGACCCGTACCCGACCGGCCTGGCCGCGGGCAAGCCCGGCGTGGACCGCAGCAAGGAACCGGCGCTTGGCAAGCCGATGGCGCTCAAGCTGCCGGAAATGCAGAAGATGACCTTGTCGAATGGACTGAAGGTCGTGCTGGCGGAGCGCCATGACGCGCCGGTGGTGAACTTCCAGCTGCTGGTGGACAGCGGCTACGCCTCGGACGCAGCTGACAAGCCGGGCGTTGCCAGCCTGGCCATGCGCATGCTCGAAGAGGGCACCAGGACCCGCAAGTCGCTGGAGATCGGCGAAGCCTTCGAGAGCCTGGGTGCGCAGTTCGGCGCCGGCGCCAACCTCGACAGCGGCATCGTCTACATGAACACGCTCAAGGCCACCATGCCGCAAGCGCTGAACCTGTACTCGGACCTGGTGCTGAACCCGTCCTTCCCGCAGAACGAGTTCGAGCGCCTGCAGAAGGACCGCCTGGCCGCGATCGCCCGTGAGAAGACCGTGCCGCAGACGATGGCCCTGCGCGTCCTGCCGAGCATCCTGTACGGCCAGGGGCACCCGTATGCCAAGCCCTTCACCGGCACCGGTACCGAAGACGCCGTGCAGCGCATGACCCGCGACGACCTGGTCAAGTACCACGCCACCTGGTTCAAGCCGAACAACGCCACCCTGCTGGTGGTGGGCGACACCACGCTGGCCGAGGTCAAGCCGATGCTGGAGAAAGCCTTCGCCTCTTGGCGTGCAGGCGAAGTGCCGAAGAAGGTGCTGGCTGACGTCGCCGCCCCCGCGAAGAGCATGGTCTACCTGGTCGACCGTCCGGGCGCGCTGCAGAGCGTGATCGTCGGCGCCCAGCTGGCCGTGCCGCGCAAGCATCCGGACGCGCTGCCGCTGGAGATCGTCAACCACCTGTTCGGCGGCTCCTTCAACTCACGCATCAACATGAACCTGCGTGAAGACAAGCACTGGTCCTATGGCGTGCGTAGCTCGCTGCAGCCGGCCATCGGCCAGCGCGCGTTCATGAGCGTCTCGCCGGTGCAGACCGACAAGACTCGTGAATCGCTGCAGGAACTGGTGCGCGAGTACCGCGACATCACGGGCGGCAAGCCGATCACGGCGGAAGAGCTGAAGGCTGCGGTCGACAACAACACGCTCGGCCTGCCGGGCGGCTTCGAGACGGCCGGCCAGCTGACCAGTGCCTACACCAACATCGTGCAGTACGGCCTGCCGGACGACTACTACAACACCTACACCCAGAAGGTGCTGTCGCTCACGCCGCAGCAGGCCAACACCCTGGCGGCGCGCAGCTTCACGCCCGACCGCCTGGTGTGGGTGGTGGTGGGTGACCTGAGCAAGATCGAGCCGGGCATCCGTGCGCTGGACATCGGCGAAGTGCGCAGGATCGACGTGGACGGCAAGCCGGTGCAGTAAACCGTAGGGTGGGCGGCTCGTAATCCAGGCCACTGGCCTGGATTGAGCCGCCCACCCTACATATTCTCGAACAATGCAGTGCCAATCTTCGCCAGCTCCGCCTGCGCCATATCCGTATTGTTCAGCAAGACCACGGCCCGGCCATCTGCCGGGTCATACGCGAGCAGGCTCCGGTAGCCGCCGATGCCGCCCGTCACCCACGCCACGCTGCGTGCACCTTCCTTCGTCGTGAGCGTCTTCACGCGCGCCCCCAGGGCATAGCTTTCCGATGCCACCACGATGGTGGACAGCTCCCTGCGTGCCTTGTCGGATAACAGCTTGCCGAAGTAGACCGCGTCCGCGATCGCAACCAGGTCGCGCGCCGTGCTGTACATGGTGCCGCTGGCGGCGATCATCGGCGGCACCGCCGAGGTCTTGCGCTGGCCTGCGTCGTTGTAGGCCACCGCCATGCCGACTTCGTCCTCGTAGCCGGTGGCGGCGAAACTCGTGTCCTTCACGCCGCTCGGCGCCAGCACCAGTTCTTCCACCGTCTCGGTGAAGGGCTTCTTCCTGGCACGCTCGACGACGGCGGCGACCAGGATCCAGTTCGTGTACGAGTAATCCCATTGTTCGCCCGGCTTCGACGTCGGCGTGCCGGCGCCGAAGCGCTGGGCCGCCTCGACCGGGCCGATCTCGAGCTTCTCGACCGCGCGGTCCTTTTTCAAGGCTTCCGCCAGGCCGTTCGGGATGCCGCTGCGGTTCGACATCAGCTGGCGCAGCGTCACCGCGCCGTTGGCTGCCGGCAGTTCCGGCAGGTGCCGGGCAATCGGCGCATCCAGGTCGAGCATCCCCATGTCGGCCAGGCGCAGCACGGTGACGGCGCTGATCCACTTCGTCATCGAGCCGATCAGGAAACGGGTGTCCTTGGTGACGGGCTGCTTCTCCTCGCGCAGGGCCAGGCCGCCGGCACGGGTCACCAGGGTCGCGCGTGCATCCTTGCGCACGGCGGCCACCCCGCTGTAGTTTGCGGGCAGGTGGCGTTCGATCAGGGGACCGGTGGTCAGGTTCGCTACCGCGGCGCAGCCGGGCAGCAGGGCCGTACCAAGGGCCAGGGAAGATAAATGGATGAACTGGCGACGTTGCATGCTTTCTCCAGATGGATGGCTTCGGGGCATTGTAGCCCTGTGCGCCAGGGAGGGCGCAATTCAGGAATACTGCGATGAATACCTGACGGGAAAACAGCATGCTGCCGCCGCTGGCCGACGCCCCGATGCGTCCGCGCTGGCGCCGCAGGGTTCGTAGGGTGGGCGGCTCCACCGGATAGCGCGGTATGTCGGTGCCATGGATGCCGCCCGCGCGTTCAACTCCCTGCCGAACAGGCGGCACGGTTATTCATATTCTGGTTGAACGCGTGGGCGGCTCAAGAGCTACAGGCATATCGGTTTGCCGGGTATAGCCGCCCACCCTACGGGTTTGTAGCCTCAGCCCTTGCGCTTGATCTCGGCGGTAATCTCGTAGGCACGCAGGCGCGCCGCGTGGTCGAAGACCTGCGAGGTGATCATCAGCTCGTCGGGTTTCGTGCGCGCGATGAAGCTGCGCAGCTGGCTTTCCACCGTGGCCGGGGAGCCGATCGCGCTGCAGGACAGCACGCTCTCCAACATCATGCGCTCGGCTGTTCCCAGGCTCTCCAGGTAGCCCGGCACGGGCGGCTGCAGCTTGCTCGGGCGGCCGGTGCGCAGGTTGACGAAAGCCTGCTGCATCGAGGTCGCCAGCAACTGCGCCTCCTCATCGGTTTCCGCCGCGAATACGTTAAAGCCGAGCATGACATAGGGCTTGTCGAGCTGCCTCGAAGGCCGGAAGGTCGAGCGGTAGAGCTCGATCGCCTGCATCATCATCTGCGGCGCGAAGTGCGAGGCGAACGCGTACGGCAGGCCGAGCGCCGCCGCCAGCTGGGCGCCGAACAGGCTGGATCCGAGGATCCAGATGGGCACGTCCAGGCCGGCGCCCGGCACTGCGCGTACCTGACGGCGCGGCGAATCGGCGAAGTAGTCCATCAGCTCGACGACGTCCTGCGGGAACTCGTCGGCATCCGAGGCCAGGTTGCGGCGCAGGGCGCGCGCGGTGGTGTGGTCCGAACCGGGCGCGCGGCCCAGGCCGAGGTCGATGCGCCCCGGGTACAGCGATTCGAGCGTGCCGAACTGCTCGGCGATCACCAGCGGCGAGTGATTCGGCAGCATGATGCCGCCGGCGCCGACGCGGATCGTGCGGGTGCCGGCCGCCACATGGCCGATCAGCACGGCGGTAGCCGCGCTGGCAATGCCCGGCATGCCGTGGTGTTCGGCCAGCCAGAAACGCCCGTAGCCCCAGCGCTCGCCGTGCTGGGCAAGGTCTAAGGAACGGTGGAAAGAAGTTGCCGCATCGCTGCCTTCAACGATGGGCGAAAGGTCGAGGATCGAAAATGGAATCATCCATTGATCATACGCCGATGTTAATTTTGGCGTGCGCGGCTGCTACAAACTTGCATGACGTAAAGATTGACCCATGGCCGGCCCATCCTTATGATCGGGCGGAAAGACCAATCCACCGTTGACACGTCCATGTCCAGATTCCCGACTTCGCCATGCCGCCGCACGACCCTCCTCAGCGCCCTCTGCATCGCCCTGCTGGGCACGGGCTGCGCACAGCTGCCGGGGCAGGGAAGCAGCATGCGCGCTGAAGCACGGCTGGACGCCGCACGGCTGGCGGAGATCGACCGCGCCATCCAGGGCAGCATCGCCGCGCGCAGGCTGCCTGGGGCCGTGTTCCACCTGGAGCGCGACGGCGCGGTCTACGAGAAAGCCTACGGCCGCACCACTTACGAGGAGGGGGCCACCCCCGTCACCCCCGATACCGTGTTCGATGCGGCCTCGCTGAGCAAGGTGCTGTCGACGGCGCCCTCGGTGCTGCTGCTGGCCGAGGAAGGGAAGCTCGACCTCGAAGCGCCGCTGGTGCGCTACTTCCCGGAGTGCGCCAACGGTGGCAAGGAAACGATCACGGTGCGCCAGCTGCTGACCCATTCTTCCGGGTTGCCGGCAGGCCTGCCCGCCAAGCCGGCGTGGGAGGGCAAGGACGCGGCGCACCTGCTGGCCTGCACCCAGGCGGTGACCCATGCGCCGGGCAGCTTGTTCCGCTATTCGGACATCAACTATGTCCTGCTCGGCCAGCTGGTCGAGCGCGTGGCCGGCATGCCGCTGGACCGCTTCGCGCAGCAGCGCATCTTTGCGCCGCTCGCCATGCGCGACACCGGCTACCTTCCCTTGCAGCGCATGGCGGCTGCGCGCATCGCGCCGACCCGGCGCGGCGACGGCACGGCAGATGCCGCCCTGCATGGCGACCTGGGGCCGGGCCAGCTGTTGCAGGGCGCCGTGCACGACCCGACCGTGCGGCGCATGGGGGGCGTGGGCGGTTCCGCCGGCGTGTTCTCCACTGCGCGCGACGTGGCGCGCTTCGGCCGCATGTTGCTCGGCGGTGGCGAGCTCGATGGCGTGCGCGTGTTGAGCCCTGAGAGCGTGCGCCTGCTGACCACCGTGCAGTCGCCAGCCGGCCTGGCCCTGCGCGGCATGGGCATGGACATCGACTCGCCCTATGCGCAGCGCCCGCGCGGCACCGTGTTTCCGGTCGGATCATATGGACATACCGGCTTTACCGGGTGCATCCTGTGGGTCGATCCGCAGTCGCGGACTTTCTATGTGCTCCTGTCGAACCGCGTCTATCCGGACGACAAGAGCAATGTGCTGGCACTGTACGCCGAGCTCGGCACGCTGTCGGCACGGGCAGCCGGTGTCACCGCGCAGGTCGGGGCGCAAGCGGCGGCCCCCCCGGCAGCCGCCGCAGTCAAGTAACGCCCGGTGTTTTCCGGGCGGCTACCGTGCGCCTCCCGCCAATCGGCCTCTCTAAACTCGGAATCCTGAATTCAATATCTTATTGATATTGTTGAGCATTTCAGCCCCGAAGACAAATTGAGGAGATCGACCATGAAACTGAATAAGCTACTGAAAGGCCTGCTGGGCGCTTCCGTTGCTGCCGCCATGTTCGGCGCCACCACCGTGCACGCACAGTCGTCGGGCAGCGCCCAGGGCTCCACCGGATCGGGCACCAGCGCCAGCAGCCAGAGTGGCAGCATGAGCGACCAGAGCAGCGGCAGCTCGGCGGCAGGCGCGACCAGCGACAGCGCGAGCCACAAGCGTTCCAAGAAGGGCCACGAGGGCACGAGCACCAGCGGTTCCTCGGGCAGCAGCGGCGCGATGGGCACCAGCAGCTCGAGCAGCATGAACGAGGGCCAGAGCGGCGCGTCGGGCAGCATGAGCGGCGCGGGCCAGAGCGGCGCGTCGGGCACCAGCGGTTGGAGCGGTTCGAGCTCGGGCGTCGAAGCGGGCCGCACCAGTACCGGCCGTTCGAGCGAGCCGGAAACCCGTGGCTCGACCAGCGGTTTGTCGGGTTCGAGCGGCTCGATGGGCACCGGCGGTTCGTCGGATTCGAGCGGTTCGATGGGCACCAGCGGTTCGTCGGGTTCGAGCGGCTCGATGGGCACAAGCGGCTCGTCGGGTTCGAGCGGCTCGATCGGCACCGGCGGCTCGGCGGGTTCGAGCGGCTCGATGGGCACCGGCGGTTCGTCGGGTTCGAGCGGCTCGATGGGCACCGGCGGTTCGTCGGGTTCGAGCGGCTCGATGGGCACCGGCGGTTCGTCGGGTTCGAGCGGCTCGATGGGCACCGGCGGTTCGTCGGGTTCGAGCGGTTCGATGGGCACCGGCGGTTCGTCGGGTTCGAGCGGTTCGATGGGCACCAGCGGTTCGTCGGGTTCGAGCGGTTCGATGGGCACCGGCGGTTCGTCGGGTTCGGGCAGCTCGATGGGCACCAGCGGCACCACCAGCGGTTCAATGGGCAGCGGCACCACCGGTTCGGGCAGCACCGGCGGCACCACCGGTGGTACCACCGGCGGTACCACCGGTTCCAGCACCACCAGCGGCGGCACCGGCGGCGGCACCACCGGCCGCGGCTACTGATCCGCGCGGTTCCACGGAACTGCCTCCATGCGGCCCGTGCGGCCGCACGCGGCACCAGCCTCCGGGCTGGTGTCGTCGTTTACGCCTCCGGCCGTCAGGCGGCCAGTGCCGGCTTTGCTCCTGCGATGCGGCGCGCCGCCGATGCCTTGGTCGCCGGCGCCGCTGCGGCTTCGCGCTCGTCGAGGCGGAAGGTGGCCACCAGTTGCGACAAGGCTTGCGCCTGTTCGCGCAGCGCGTCCGATGCTGCTGCCGCTTCCTCGACCAGCGCCGCATTCTCCTGCGTCACCTGGTCCATCTGCGTCACGGCCTGGTTGACCTGCTCGATGCCGAGCGACTGCTCGCCGCTGGCTGACGCGATCTCGGCCATGATCGTCGAGACGCCGGCGATGCCCGCCACGATCTCTTCCATGGTGGCGCCGGCCTGGGCCACCAGGCGGCTGCCTTCCTCGACCTTGCCGGCCGAATTGGCAATCAGGATCTTGATCTCCTTGGCCGCAGTGGCCGAGCGCTGCGCCAATGCGCGCACTTCCGCGGCCACCACCGCGAAGCCGCGGCCCTGCTCGCCGGCGCGTGCGGCTTCCACCGCCGCGTTCAGCGCCAGGATATTGGTCTGGAAGGCGATGCCGTCGATCACGCCGACGATGTCGCCGATCTGTTGCGAGGCGCTGCTGATGTCGGCCATGGTGCGCACCACCTCGCCCACGGTCTCGCCGCCGCGCGCCGCGCTGCTCGATGCCGCGCGCGCCAGCATGTTGGCCTGCTGCGCATTGTCCGCATTCTGGCGCACGGTCGAGGTCAGTTCCTCCATCGACGCTGCTGTTTCTTCCAGCGAGCTGGCCTGCTGCTCGGTGCGTGAGGACAGTTCCAGGTTGCCGCCCGAGATCTGGTGCGCGGCGCTGGCGATGGTGTCGGTGCCGCGCCGGACTTCGCCGACGATGCGGCGCAGGCTATCGCGCATGTCCTTCAGCGCTGCCATCAGCTGGCCGGTTTCGTTGCGTGCATCGGCCTCGATGTGGCCGGACAGGTCGCCACGCGCCACGAGCTGGGCAACGCCCAGCGCCCGCTGCAGCGGCGCGGTGACCGCGCGCATGATCAGCCAGGCAAAGGCGATGCCGGTGGCGAGGGCCGCCACGCTCAGGCCGAGCTGCAGCGTACGGCTGGCTGCGACATAAGCGTCGATCGCCTCGGCCTGGGTGGCGACGGCGCGTTTCTGGTAGTTGACCATGGCCTCCAGGCTGCCCACGTAGTCGTTCACCTTCGGCATCATGTCGGTCTCGAAAAAGCGCGCGGCCGATTCCAGCTGGCCGTCCTTCTTTTGTTTGAAGGCTTCGGCGCGCGCCTTGCGGTAGGCTTCCCGGCTGGCGACGATGCGCTCGAACAGGCGCTTGCCTTCCGGGTCATTGGCCATCGCTTCCTGCACTTCTTTCTGCAGCCCGTTGGCGCGTTCCGATGCCTTGTTGACGGCGTCGAGGAAGAATTGCTCGGTGGCCGGGTCGGTAGCCTTGGCGACAGCGATGGTGCGCGCTGCGTTGACCTCGATGACGGACTTCCATTCCTGCAGCAGGTTCGACTTGCGGATGCCGTCGCGGGTCAACGCGTGCGTCATCTCGTTCGCAGTATGCATCGTGTAGAGCGTCACGGCGGTCAGGGCCAGCATCAAGACCAGCACGGCGCCAAAACCAAGAGCCAGCAGACTGCGGATCTTCATCTTCTCGAGCTTCATGGGATTTCTCGTCGCTATTCAACAAAACACGCACAGGCGTACACACACGTCGGCTCTGGATGGCCGATTCGTATTGACGAGTATGTTGTTTCTGTGCGGAATGTCCACGCATTTCCACCTTTTTGTCACAAAAACATCAAAGATGCGTGAAATATACAACATTTCGTTAGCGGGACATCAAGCTTGATTAGCGAGGCGTTAACGACTCCCGGTTACTTTTTCCAAGCCGGGAGTCAGCCGGGCGCGCGGTGCTTGTTGTCAGCGCACGCTGCGGCCGCGTGAGCCGGTGCGGGGCGAGCGCGGCGGCGGAGTTTGGTCGGCCAGTTCGACCTTTTCCAGGGGCTCGGGCGCCGGACCGTGCAGCACCTTGCCCTCGATGTCGAAGCGCGAGGCGTGGCAGGGACAGTCCCACGAGCGCTCGGCCGAGTTCCAGTGCACGGCGCAACCGAGGTGGGTGCACTTGGCCGACACCGCATGCAGACCGCCCTGGGCGTCGCGGTAGACTGCGATCTTGCGCAGCCCGTCGCGCACCACCGCGCCTTCGCCGGCAGGAATTTCCTGGACCGAGTCGACGTCGCCGCCGGTCAGCCATTCGCCATAGCGCGCCATGACGTTGGCCTGCTCGTGCGCGAAATCGGCGAGGCCGTGCACGGGTTTGCGCGAAGGGTCGTAGAGCGCGGTCCAGGGGTTGTCGCGGCCGCCGATCAGGTCGGTGACGAGCATGGCGCCGATGGTGCAATGGGTCATGCCGTTGCCGGAGTCGCCTGTGATCAGGTAGACGTTGTCGTCGTCCATCGGGTTGCGGCCGAGGTAGGCCAGGCCGTCGGACGGCTCCATCACCTCGCCCGACCAGCGGTAGGCGACTGCCTGCGCCATCGGGAAGCGCTCGCGGGTCCAGCGCTCGATCTCGTCGTAGCGGTGCTCGGGATGGTCGTCCTGGCCGGTCTTGTGGTCGGCGCCGCCGACCACCAGGATATCGTGGTCCAAGGTAGGGTCCGGGGTCTCGAGCCGGATGTAGTAATAGGGGTCGCCGGTGTCCCACAGCAGGATGCGCGGCACCGTCCCGCGCGGCACCTGCATGCCGACCACGTAGGTGCGGTAGCCGGCCTGCTTGGTGTGCATCACGACGCGGTCGTTGAAGGGGGTGTGCGTGGCGAGCACCACGTGGCGGGCGCGAATCTCGCCGCGGTCGGTGGAGACGGTCTGCTGCTCCTGGTTGCCGCGCACGCGGTGCGCGTGGGTAGCGCAGAAGATCCGGCCACCGAGGCGCTCGATGGCACGCGCCAGGCCGGCCAGGTATTTGAGCGGATGGAACTGGGCCTGGTTCGCATAGCGCACGGCGGGGCCGCTGTCGAAGGACAGGCCGGGTACGCCGGGCAGGAATTCCACCGCCACGCCGGCGCGCCTGGCGCTCTGGTATTCCTTCTCCAGATCCTGGAAGCCGTTGCCGGGCAAGGCGAACAGGTAGCCGTCGAGGCGCTCGAATTCGCAGTCGATGTTCTCCTTGACGTTGATCTCATTCGAGATCGATTCGACCAGGTCGATGGCGCGCGCGTAGCTGTCCGCCACCAGGCGCGCGCTGTCGGCGCCGAACTTGTCTTCGATGAAGGTGTACCACTCGTCCGGCGGGAACAGGTGTGCGGTGGTGCGCCCGGTCTCGCCGGCGCCGATGCCGAGGGCGTCGATCACCGCGACGCTGTGGCCCTCCTTGGCAAGCAGGTAGGCGGTGGTAAGGCCGGCGATGCCGGCGCCGATCACGCAGACCTCGGTATCGAGGTCGCCGGACAGGGGAGGGTAGGCGGGGACTTCGGCGGTGTCGAGCCAGACCGATACCGAAGTGCCGTTGGTGGAAGCAGTCATGTCGCATCCTTTCTGAGCAGGGGCGCCGCAGGAAGGGATAACGGCGGCGCGCGTCCATCAATCTGGGGACAGTCTACTGTGCCGTGCAAAAGGCCGGAGCACGATGCCGCCGCAGGTCTGTGGCATTGTCGCCGCGTCTTCAGCAAAACCGTCAATTTCCCATTGCAAAGGCGTCTACGTGGCGTAGAATCAACTTCAATTGCCTAAAAGAATTGCGCATCCGGAGCCCGAACATGGATTTGACCATCCCGCCGCAGGTACGCGCCCCGAGCGCCATGAAATTGTCCGAACTCATCGGTGCGCTGAGCTATGCGCTCGACATCACCGAGGGCCAGCCGGCCGGCCATTGCGTGCGCGCGTGCTGGATCGGGATGCACATCGGCCGCGCGGCCGGCCTGCCCGATGAACAGCTGTGGGAGCTGTATTACACCCTGCTGCTGAAGGACCTCGGCTGCAGCAGCAATGCGGCGCGCATTTGCGAGCTCTACCTGACCGATGACCTGGGCTTCAAGCGCGACTTCAAGCTTGTGGGCGACAGCCTGCCCCAGGTGCTGTCCTTCGTGTTGAGCCACACCGGACTGAAGGCGGGCCTGGCCGAGCGCTTCCGCAGCGTGATGACGATCCTGCGCGACGGTCCCGCGATCGCCCGGGAACTGATCGCCACCCGCTGCCAGCGCGGCGCCGAGATCGCGCGCCTGCTGCGCTTCCCAACCGCCGTCTCCTGCGGCATTTACTCACTTGACGAGCATTTCGACGGCAAGGGCAAGCCGGACCGGCTGGCGGGCGAGGCGATTCCCGTGTACGCGCGCATCGCGCTGCTGGCCCAGGTGGTCGACGTGTTCCACACGGCCGCGGGTCGCGACAGCGCGCTGGTCGAGGTGCGCAGGCGCGCCGGCAGCTGGTTCGACCCGCGCCTGGTGCGTGTCTTCGAAGAGATTGCGGCCGATCCCGGGTTCTGGCGCGTGCTGGCATCAAAGGATGTCGACCGGGCCGTGTTCGCGCTCGAGCCGGCCGGGCGGGAAGTGGTGCTCGACGACGACTACCTGGACGACATTGCGACAGCTTTCGGCCAGGTCGTGGACGCCAAGAGCCCCTATACGAGCGGCCATAGTGCCCGGGTGGCGCTGTACACCGACATGATCGGCGAGGCGCTGGGATTGAGCGCGCAGCGCCGGCGCTGGCTCAGGCGCGGCGCGCTGCTGCACGATGTCGGCAAGCTGGGCGTCAGCAACAGCGTGCTGGACAAGGCCGGCGCGCTCGACCGCGACGAATGGGCGGCGGTGCGCCAGCATGCCGCATTTACCGAGACCATCCTGGGCCGCATCAACGCCTTCGCCGAACTGGCGGCGATCGCCGGCGCCCACCACGAGCGCCTGGACGGTACCGGCTATCCGCGCGGCCTGAAGGAAGAGGCGATCTCCCTCGAGACCCGCATCATCACCACCGCCGACATCTTCGATGCCATTACGGCGGAGCGGCCCTACCGCGGTGCGATCCCGCTGGAGCAGGCGCTCGGCATGATGGAGAAGACGGTCGGCAGCGCGCTCGATCCGGCCTGCTTTGCCGCCCTGAAGAGCGCCATCGCGCGCACGCCTTTCCCTCTATAGAACTATTAGCATTGCTTATAGAAGAATATGGTTCTATAGGCTGTTCTTCTAAATCCCTCCTGTTTGGTGGCCAGGGCGTGCGCTAGCACGCCCATATGTCCGCTTCATGAATCTGTTTGGCATAGCAAGATTTGACAAACATCGCCTGACACTTCCCTCCACAATGCCTTCCACACGAGAGACGCCCGAACGTCCACGGCAGCAGACCGGAAGGCCGATGTGAACAAGAGACGCGGTTCCGGCGGTCGCGGAATCACCATTCAGTTTTGGAGAGAACATGAATAAGATGATGGCAGGGAAGCAGGTCAGGCGCACCGCAATCGCAACGGGCGTCTCGGTGTTTGTGATGGGCATGTCCGCACAGGTGGCAGCGCAGGAACCCGTCGAGCCCCAGACCGTGGTGGTGACCGGCGTGCGCGCCGCCCTCGAACAGTCGCTGCGCCAGAAGCGCAATGCCGATGCCGTGGTCGAGGTGGTCACCGCTGAGGACATCGGCAAGATGCCGGACAAGAACGTGGCCGACGCCATCCAGCGCCTGCCGGGCGTGAACACCCAGTCCTCGGCCGGCGGCGAAGGCGGCTTCGGCGAGAACGACCGCGTCAGCCTGCGCGGCACCAGCCCGAGCCTGCAGCAGACCCTGTTCAACGGCCACGCGATCAGCACCGGCGACTGGTTCCTGCTGAACCAGATCGGCGGCAACGTCGGCCGCTCCAGCAGCTTCTCGCTGCTGCCCTCCGAACTGGTGGGCTCGATCGTGGTGCAGAAGAGCCCGACCGCCGACCTGGTCGAGGGCGGCGTCTCCGGCGCCATCAACGTCATCACCCGCCGCCCGCTCGACTTCCGCAACCCCTTGACGGTGGAAGGCTCGATCCAGGCCAACTACAACGACCTGTCCGACAAGGCCGAGCCGCACCTGTCGGCCCTGGTGAGCTGGAAGAATCCCGCCAACACCTTCGGCGTGCTGCTGCAGGGCTTCTCCGAAAAAGCCACCGTGCGCCGCGACGGCCAGGAGATCCTCGGCTATACCCCGATCAGCCCGACCAGCGCGGCCGCCCTCGCCGATCCGTCGCTGGTCGGCGTGGTGCTGCCGACCTTCATCGGCGCCAGCCTGTTCGAGCAGACCAAGAAGCGCCAGGGCGGCGCCTTCGACATCGAGTTCCGCCCGCAGCGCGGCACCAGCATCGACCTGAACGGCTTCTATTCCAAGCTGGACGCCCCGCACCTGAACACCAACTGGCTGGCGGCGCCGGCCAACTCGATCAACAGCCTGAACCTGATTCCGCAAAACCCGGTTGTCCGCAATGGCACCCTGGTGGGCGCCGCCTTCATCCGCAACGCGGGCGAGGTCGACAACATCTACCGCCCGGACGCCGGCGGCGAATCCTGGTATCTCGACCTGAACGGCAAGACCCGCGTCAGCGAGCGGTTGACCCTCTCCGGCAAGGTCGGCAAGACCCACGGCGTGGGCTGGGACCGCGACGACGTCTTCTACCAGAACAACGTCGACGGCGGCATGGTCTATGCCCTGAACGGCCTGGCGCCGGCGTCGGTCAGCTACCCGGGCGGGAACACCACGTCGCCCGGCAGCACTGCCTGGGCCGGCGGCGGCGAGGCGCAGTCGGTCGACCAGGAAAAATACGCGCAGGTGGACGGCGAATGGCGCCTGCAGCACCCCAGCGTGCAGGCAGTCCGCTTCGGCGCGCGCTGGACCGACCACCACCGCACCGCCGAGCACCCGCTCGAAACCCGTCCGGGTCCGAACGGCTTCACGGCGCCCGGTCCGGCATGGAGCGGCCAGATGTACCCGCGCGATTTCGCCAGCAACCTGGGCGGCAACCTGTCCTCGAATTACTTCAAGTACGACGGCGCCGCGCTCGGCGTGTGGGGCGCCGCCCCGGGCAACCGCCTGCTCGACTACACCCTGCGGCACAACTGGATGGACGAATTCCAGGTCGGCGAGAAGACCTTCGCCCTGTATGCGATGGCGGACTTCGGCGGCGACAACTGGAGCGGCAACGTCGGCCTGCGCGCCATCGAGACGCGCCAGACCACGGTCGTCAACCTGCCGGGCGGCCCCAACCCGATTACCGGATCCGCCTTCGGCCCCTACACCCCGACCACCTTCAAGCGTAGCTACCGCGACTACCTGCCGAGCGCCAACCTGAAGTACGAAGTGTCGCCCTCGCTGGTAGTGCGCACGGCGCTGGCCAAGACCATCGCCCGTCCGGACTACAGCGCGCTGGGCGGCTCGGTCTCGCTCAACGACGACGCCCTGAGCGGCAGTGGCGGCAACGTCAACCTCGACCCGGTGCGCGCCACCAACTTCGACGTCGGCGTGGAGTGGTACTACGCGCCCAAGGCGCTCTTGTCGGCCGGCTTCTTCTACATGGACTTCCGCTCCATCGTGGCCCAGGGCACCTCGACCGGCACGTATTACAACAACAAGCGCGGGACCCAGACGGTGTACCAGATCACCTCGCCCTACAACACCACCGGCAGCAACAAGGGTATCGAAGTGAGCTGGCAGCAGCCGCTGTGGAACAACTTCGGCACCCTGGTCAACTACACCCATGCCGACGGCAAGCTGGACGACGGCGGCGAGCTGCTCAACTCTTCAAAAAACACCTGGAACCTCACCGGCTACTTCGAGAACGAGCGCTTCTCGGCGCGCCTGGCCTACAATTACCGGTCGAAGTACAAGGCCGGGGTGGACCGCGGCGCCAGCCAGCACGTGGACAGCCAGCCTTCGCTGGCGGCCTCGCTCAACGTCAAGCTCACCGAGCAGCTGACCCTGACCTTCGACGCGCTGAACCTGACCAACGAGACGATCAAGATGTACGCCGAAAACGAGGACCGCCCGCGTGCGTTCTACTCGAATGGCCGGACCTTCTACATCGGCTTGCGCGGCAAGTTGTAAGCTTCACCCAAGGGGAGGGCGGTGCCCGTCCTTCCCCAGCAGCGGAACACATACATGATCCCGAACACGGACCGCAGGCCAGGCGGACCGGCGATCGCCATCGCCTGGGAATGCCTGAGCAACTACACGCGCGACGACGCGTTCAGCGCACGCCTCACGCTGCGCAACGATTCGCTTGAGGCCATCGCGCCCGGCTGGGCGCTGTGCTTCAACACTTGCCGCAAGGTCATCGCCTCCAGCGTCAGTCCCGGCTATGCAGTCGAACACGTCAACGGCGATCTGTTCCGCCTGACCATGCCGGGCGCAAGCGCCTGGCTGCCGGGCGAGACGCATACGGTGGAGTACGAGGCTTTGCACTGGGCGATCAGCATCACCGACGCGCCGCTCGGCTTCTACCTGCTGCCGGCCGAAGGCGGCGCCCCTTGCGATCTGGGCGACCCGGAGATCGCTCCTTTCGCGCGTCCCGAGCAGCGCCACCGCATGCGCGGCGACCTGCTGCCGACCGCCGACGCGGCCTGGCGCTTCGAGCAGAACGCGTCGCTCCACCTGCTGCCGGACAGCCAGGTGGGCCGCATCACCCCACGCCCGCAGTCCGCCCGTTTCGATGGCCGCAGCTGCCTGCTGTCGCGCCACGCGCCGCTCAGCTACGAGCCGGCCTTGTGGAACGAGGCGTCGCTGCTGGCCTCCATGCTGGCCGGTTTGCCCGGCACGGCGTCCGACGGCTCCGCCGCAGTCAGGCTCGAGATCGGCGAGGTCGAAGGCATGACGGGCATGGAGGCTTACCTGCTCGATATCGCGCCCGGCCGGGTACGCATCCGCGGCGCCAGCCCGCACGGCGTCTTCAACGGCATCCAGAGCCTGGCCCAGCTGCTGTCGCCGCAGGGCGAGCTGCCGGCCGGCCGGGTCGTGGATGCGCCGCGCTTCGCCTACCGCGGCATGATGCTCGACGTCGCCCGTCACTTCGCCGGCGTCGGCACGGTCCTGCGCCTGCTCGACTGCATGGCCAGCTACAAGCTGAACCGCTTTCACTTCCACCTGACCGACGACGAAGGCTGGCGCCTCGCGATCGGCGCGCTGCCGGAGCTGACCGCGGTCGGGGCGCGTCGCGGGGTGTCCCTCGACGGCAGCCCGTGCCTGCCGCCTTCCTTCGGTTCGGGCGCGGACATCGATGCTTCCGCCGGCAGCGGCTTTTATACGGCCTCGGAGTTCATCACCATCCTGCGCCACGCCCATGCGCGCCACATCGAGGTCATCCCGGAATTCAACATGCCGGGGCATGCGCGCGCCGCCGTGACCGCGATGCGCGCACGCTACCTACGCCTGCTGGCAGCCGGCGACAGGGAAGGGGCCGAAGCCTACCTGCTGAGCGACCCGGACGACACGTCGAGCTACGAATCGGTGCAGCTGTGGCACGACAACGTGATCTGCATCGCGCTGTCCTCGGTAGACCGTTTCATCGACACCGTGGTGGGCGAAGTCTGCATGCTGTACCGCGAAGCGGGCGTGCCGCTGCGCGTGATCCACACCGGCGGCGACGAAGTGCCCCCGGGGGCCTGGCTCGGCTCCCCGCGCTGCCGCGCCCTGATGGCAGAACGCGGATGGAGCAGCGTGCAGCAGCTGCACGACGACTTCCTGGAACGCTGCCGGGCGATCCTGGCGCGCCATGGGGTGGAATTCGCCGGTTGGGACGAGACCGCCCTGGTCCGCGAAGGCGAGCGCCTGCTGCCGAACCCGCGCTTTGCCGGACCCGACTTCCACGTCTACGTCTGGAACAATGCCTGGGGCTCGGGGCAGGAAGACTGCGCCTTCCGCCTGGCCAATGCCGGTTACGACGTGGTGCTGTCGAACGCCGCCAACCTGTACTTCGACCTGGCCTATGCCAAGCACCCGCAGGAACCGGGCTATTACTGGGCCGGCTTCGTGGGTGCCCGCAATGCCTTCGGCTTCTGTCCGCTGGACGTGGGAGCGATCCCCTCCGTCGATCCGATGGGGCGTACGCTGGAGGGTGGCACGCTGCAGGCCCTCGACGGCGCGGGGAGGAACCGCATCGCCGGCCTGCAGGGCCAGCTGTGGGGCGAGAACGCGCGCTCGCGGGCGCGCCTCGAGTACCTGGCGCTGCCGCGCCTGATCGCCCTGAGCGAGCGGGCCTGGGCGCCGGACCCCGGCTGGCAGGACATCCCCGACCCGCAGCAGCGCGCCGGCGCGGCGCTGCGCGACTGGAACGAGTTCGCCAACCGCCTCGGCCGGCGCGAACTGCCACGCCTCGACCGCGCGCCCCGCCCCTGGGACTACCGCCTGCCGCCGCCCGGCGCGGTGCTGCGCGAGGGCTGGCTGCATGTGAATGTCGCCCTGCCTGGCCTGGCCGTGCATTACACTCTGGATGGGCTGGAACCCTCGGTGCACAGCCCGCGCTACGATGCGCCCGTGCCGGTAGACGGAGTACGCGAAGCAAAGCTCGCCAGCCTCGATACCCGCGGCCGTGCCAGCCGCATTGTGACCCTGAACGTGGAACAGCCATGACAGCGATGAACGACCTCATCAAGGCCGCCCCTGGCGCCGCAACCCGCCATCCTCTGGCCTGGGTGCCGACCCTGTACCTGGCGCAGGGTCTGCCGTTCTACGCGGTGGCACTGGTGGCGGGCCTGATGTACAAATCGATGGGCGTGCCCAACGAGCAGATCGCCCGCTGGACCGGCCTGCTCGGCCTGGCCTGGGTATTCAAGGCCTTGTGGAGCCCCTTCCTGGAACTGGCCCGCAGCAAGCGCGGCGTGGTCGTGTGCTTCCAGCTGGCGGGCGGCTTGGCCATGGCCGCGATGGCCCTGGCCCTGCAGCTGCCGGGCTGGTTCACGGCATCGCTCGTGCTGTTCGCGATCGTGGCACTGGCATCGAGCACCCACGACATCTGCGCCGACGGCATCTATATCTCCAGCCTGAGCGAGCGCCAGCAGGCTGCCTACGCCGGCTGGCAGGGCGCCTTCTTCAACGCCGCCAAGTTCCTGTCGATGGGCGGCCTGGTGATGCTGGCCGGTTTCCTCGAGGACCGCATGGGGCCGGGGCCGGCCTGGGCCACGGTGTTTGGCCTGCTCGGCGCACTGATGGCGGGCCTCGGCCTGTACCACCTGTGGGCGCTGCCCGAGACGCCGGCAAGCGCGCGGCCGCAGGGCGGGGCGTGCGGCGTGGCTGCCACACTGATCGACGTGATCCGCGCCTTTTTCGCCAAGCCCGGCATCTGGATGGCGATCCTGTTCATCATCCTGTTCCGCGCAGGGGAAGGACAGATCCAGACCATCGGACCGCTGTTCCTGCGCGACGCACGCGCAGTCGGCGGCCTGGGCTTGAGCACGGCGCAGGTGGGAGCCGTGTACGGGACGGCCGGCACCATCGCCTTCCTGGCGGGCAGCATCGCCGGCGGTTACTTCACCGCCGCCCTCGGGCTCAAACGCGCCATGCCTTTCCTGATTGTCGCCATGAACCTGCCGAACGCCGTGTTCTGGGGCCTGGGCGTGGCGCAGCCCGAATCGCTCGGCGTCATTGCGGCCGGCCTGGGTGTTGAAATGTTCGGCTATGGCTTCGGCTTCGTGGGCGTGATCCTGTTCATCATGCAGGTGGTCGCCAGCGGCCCCTACCAGACCGCGCACTATGCCCTCGGCACCGGCTTCATGCAGCTCGGCTTCGTGCTGTTCAAGATGATCAGCGGCGACATCCAGGCGGCGCTGGGCTACCAGGCTTTCTTCCTGTGGGTGCTGGTGGCGGCGCTGCCGGTGCTGGTGCTGAGCCGCTTCGTCTGGCGGGAAAGCGCTAGCGCTTCTTGATCGGCAGCGCCAGCAGGCCGCGCCACTTGCTGTCGCAATCGCGGGCGACCTGCTGGATGTGCGGACGCGTGCTGTCGAAGCGCCACACCGACTGCTTGTCGAGCCAGTCCTCGTACATCGAGCGAAAGCGCGGCCACTCGTGGCGGAAATCCAGGCAGGCATAGGTGCCTGCCGGCAGCACGCGCATGCCCAGGGCCTGGTCGGAGGCGGCGCCGGTGTGGCCGAAGTCGTAGCAGTACTCGCTCTCGCCGGTGAAGCCGGGATCCTCGTCAAAGACGCCGTACCAGGGTGCGCCGTGGGCGATGCCGTCCAGGCGTTCGCGTTCGCAGATGAAGGTATTGCAGGCGATCGAGAGCGCGGCGCCGGACTGGCCGAAGAAGCGCTGGTAGCGCAAGCTCACGGCCGGCAGGCTGCGCACTTCGATGCGGGCGGCGATGCTGCCCGGTTCGGGCGGGCTGTAGGGAGCCAGGATCACGTCCAGGTTGGACGGCTCGGCGACAAAGAAGCTGACGTCGCTCTCGCGCCCGACCTGCTGGTCCATGTAGGCGCGCCAGCCGCCTTCCCGCCAGGCCTTGGCCGACATCGAGAATTGCTGCTTGAAGGCCTTGGCGAAGGCGGCGTTCGAGGGGAAGCCGCAATCCTGGGCGATGCGCACGATCGGCACGTCGGGTTCGTGGCGCAACTGGTGGGCGGCGCGGCGCAGGCGCCGCTTGCGCTGGTATTCCACGGCCGAAAAGCCGGTCAGTTCGCGGAAGATGCGGTCGAAGTGATAGCTGGAATAGCTGGCCGACGCCGCCAGGCCGTCGAGGGCGAGCGGTTCGCCGACCGAGTCGAGCATCAGGTCCATGACTTCATACAGGCGCGAGATGCGGGACGTGCGCGATGCTTCCTTAGCGGTCATGATGCAGGGAGCAGCGGCGGAAGGAAACGACAGGACATCGCGTGACGAGCTTGCTGTTATTACAGCGATTATGCGGCCAAACCTGATGTCGTGGCGAAATATGTGCTGTCCGCGCAACGCACTGCACGACTCGGCAATACCTGCCTGGCGCATAGGCATGGGATGTGCGTGCGAGCTGGTCTTCCTTTGCCTGCGCGGTTTGCTATGCTAGCGGCTTCGCCGGGCGGCGCCGTGCCGCCCGGCCCATGCAAGTACGAAGGAGCAGAACGATGGTCTCGCTGCAGGAGCAGTTGCTGAAAGCCGGCCTGGTGGACAAGAAGAAGGTCCAGAAGGTCAACCAGGACAAGAGCAAGCAGAAAAAGATCGAACGCCGCACCGGTGCCGAGTCGGTCAACGAAGCGCGCGAGGCTGCGCTGGAAATGCAGCGCAAGAATGCCGAGCGGGCGCGCGAATTGAATGCCCAGCGCGACGCTGCCGCCGCCGAAAAGGCAGTGAAGGCCCAGATCGCCCAGTTGGTGGAGCAGAACCGCCAGCCGCGGGCCAAGAGCGGAAAGGGCGACATCGCCTACAACTTCACGCACGGTACCAAGATCGAGCGCATCTACGTGTCCGAACAGGTGCAGCAGCACCTGGTCGCGGGCCGGCTGGTGATTGTGTTCCTGAAAGGGAATTATGAGCTGGTGCCGAAGGTGATCGGTGAGAAGATCGCCGAGCGCGACCCGGCCAGCGTCATCCAGGTCAAGCAGTCCACGCTTGACGCCGATGCGGACGATCCCTACGCCGACTTCAAGATTCCGGACGACTTCACCTGGTAAGCAGATCCTGCCCTGCGGCCAGTGCCTGAAACGATACTGAACAGCTATATTTGACGATTCTGAGTTACACTCACAATGTCTCGCAAATGTCGCGGGAATGTCTTGGATGAACTGGTTCAGGGGCGGGTCAAATGAACGACAGAATGGATCAAGAGCGGGGCGAAAGCCGCGAAGTCACCTACCGTAGCGGCGTCGCCGCACGGCTGGCGGGTTTGCCGGTGGAGACGCTGCGCGTCTGGGAACGACGTTATGCCTTGTCGGAAACCCAGCGCTCGGCCCACGGCCAGCGCCTCTACACGGCCGAGCAGGTGCGGCGCCTCGGCCTGCTGAAGCAGCTGGTTGACCTGGGACACCCGATCGGTGTGCTGACCGGGTTACCGGTCGAGCGGCTGGAAGAGATGATCGCGCCGAACGCGGCGCGTGCCGCCGATGTCAGCGGACCGATGCGCGTGCTGGTGGTCGGCGACAGCCTGGTGCGCCGCATCGCCGCCAGCGGCCGCGACGGACGCGCGCTGCAGGTCCAGCGCCACTGCGCCCGGCTGGACCAGGTGGCTTCGCTGGCGGACGGCACGGCGCTGGACGTGCTGTTGATCGAAGCCTCGGAACTCGACGAAGCCGCCGTGGCCCAGGTGGTGGCGGCGCGCGACATGACGCGTCCCGCCACGACCGTGGTGCTGTACCGCTTCTGCGGCAGCGCCACCATCCGCGCGCTGCGTGCCCAGGGCTGCCTGGTGGCGCGCGTGCCGGCCGAGATCGGCGAACTGGTACTGCTGTGCCGTTCGGCCCTGGCGGGGCAGGGCCTGCCCGCGCCCGAACCGGCCGCGGAGCCGGTGGCCCCGCGCCGCTTCGACGAGCAGGCGCTGGCCGCCATCACGGCCGCCGGCAACCGCCTGTCCTGCGAATGCCCGCGCCACCTGTCGGACATCCTGATGATGGTCGGCAGCTTCGAGCGCTACAGCGCGCAGTGCGCCTCGCGCAACCAGGAAGATGCACGCCTGCACCGCGAGCTCGAGCTCGCCTCGGGCCGTGCCCGCATGGTGCTGGAAGCGGCGATGGAAAGGCTGGCGCTGGCGGAAGGCCTGCCCTTGCCGGGCAAGCCCGCCTGAGCCAACCTATCTGGAACGGTCGTCGCGGTAAGGTGTGGAGGAGGGCAGTGATCCGTGTTCCAATACGGATCCCGGTTCAAGCCTATCCCGGCGCGGTACAGTGTCGGGACAAGCCTGGCCTTTTCTCCGAAGGAGCCCAGCATGGCAGACACTTTCAAAGCCGGCGACAAGGTGCAATGGCAATCGTCGCAAGGTACGGTGCACGGCACGGTCAAGAAAAAACTGACGTCCCCCACCGAGATCGAGGGACACCACGTCGCCGCCTCGCGCGACCATCCCGAATACCTGGTCGTCAGTGACAAGACCGGCGCCGAAGCGGCGCACAAGGCGGACGCGCTCAAGAAGGCGTGACGTCCGGGCAGCGCCCGGATGAAATGGATGGGGCGGCTATAATCCTTCTCTTTTGACCCGGTCCATGGCACCCGGCGGTGCCCCGCGGTGCTCCACCTTCCTGCTTGATGACAATCGATTGGTTCTCTCCGGCGCAGTACGTCGGCTACGCTGCCTTCGTCCTCGGCGTCGGTTCCTTCCTGCAGAAGGATGACCGCCGCTTCAAGATTTTCATGGCGGCCGAGTGCCTCGCCTACATCATCCATTTCGCGCTGCTCGGCAGGCCGACCGCGGTCGCCAGTTCGACCATGTCGCTGCTGCGCTCGGTGCTCTCGCTGTACACGCGCTCCAAATGGGTGGCCTTCCTCGTCGTCGCCGCCAACCTCGCGCTCGGGCTGACCCTGGCCACGCGCGCCAGCGACTGGCTGCCGCTGGGCGCTTCCTGCATCGGTACGCTGGCGCTGTTCCTGCTGGAAGGGGTGCGGATGCGCGTGGCGATGCTGTGCGGGACCGTGCTCTGGATCATCAACAACATCATCGCCGGCTCGGTCGGCGGCACCGCGCTGGAGGTGGTGATCGCGGCGGTGAATGTCGTGACGATCCGGCGCATGATGCGCGACGCCCGAGGTGTACCAGCCTCCTGAGCAGCTGAGGCACCGTTAAGCGCCGAGGCAATGTGGTCCTCTGTGCAAGATATACTTGAGTTTCTTTTTCCCTAGAAGCTCTACGATGGCAAACTTGCTGCCCAATGGCCTTTATGACCTGTTGCTCACTGATGAGCTATCGGAACAAATTGGACAGTATCGGGCGGACCAGCTGACGCTCAGTGATCTTGGTGTTCAGGCAGCGCCGCAGAAGTTGATCGATGCGTTGTCCGAGCAACTTGGCAAGATTTTGCAAGACATACCGAGAGAAACTGGCGAAGACGACGAGCAGGAGGGGCGTCATGCACGTGTCAATGCGCAGCTTGAGCTCATCAATGGATTGCTGGTAAGCCTGCGTGCTCAGCTAGACCAGCGCTATCCGGAACGGGACCATGCCGACAGCATTCGCCTGCTGACCAGCCCTGCGCGACACCTGACATCTATCCATCGCGAACGCCCGGCGCCTGTCATGCCTGATATTGGCGTAACGACACCCTGGCTGTTTGCCGCATCAAAATCGTCGCCTTCGTTGCTGAGTGAATTGCGGCACGAATTGAGTAGCAGCGATCGCGTGGATATCTTGATGAGTTTCATCACTGTCTCGGGCATGCGCAAGATCCGGGACATCCTGCAGAGCATTACCGCCACCGGCGGCAAGGGACAGTCCACAACACGGTTGCGGGTACTTACCACAACGTATATTGGCGCTACCGAAGCGCAGGCACTCGATGAGTTGGCACGCCTGCCTGGTTGCGAAGTACGCGTGTCGCTGGACGGACGACGCACGCGGCTGCATGCGAAAGCCTGGATTTTTGAACGCGACAGCGGGTTTGGTACGGCGTACGTTGGCAGTGCCAACCTGACTCAGGCGGCCTTGGCCGGTGGATTGGAGTGGACGGCTAAATTTACCGAGCGCGGCCAGGCCGATATGTACACGCAGGCCCGCGCGCATTTTGAGACCCTGTGGCATGACAGCGAGTTTTTCCCGTATCACCCTGACAACGAGGGTCACCGTGCCGCCCTCGATCAAGCCATTTCACGTGAGCGTGGCACGTATAGGGACGACGCTGCACCACAAGTGCTGAGCTTTTTCGATTTGCAGCCAAAGAACTACCAGCGCGAGATGCTGGAGCAGCTGCAAGCCGAGCGTGAGCATGGGCGCAAGCGCAACCTGGTCGTAGCAGCAACCGGCACCGGCAAGACCGTGATCGCAGCATTTGATTACCAGCGGACCTGCGCCCAGAATGGCGGTCGCCCACGTCTTTTATTCATCGCACACCGGCTTGAGATCTTGCAGCAGGCAATACGCACTTTCCGTGAAGTGCTCAGGGACCCCGGGTTTGGTCAGCTGCTGGCGGGCGGTATCCAGCTCGACAGCCCAGACCACCTGTTCGTGACGATCGACAGTCTGCAGTCTCAGGATCTGCTCGGTCGTTATGGCGAAGGCTATTGGCATACAGTCGTATTCGACGAGTGCCATCGCATGGCTGCTGCCAGCTTTGACGAGGTAGCGACCCGCATCCAAGCCCAGATTCTATTGGGGCTGACTGCGACGCCGGAACGCAGCGACGGCAGGCCCATTCTCAAGTATTTCGACTGCCGTCCTGACGGTAGCCCGGCAGTGGAGATGCGATTATGGCATGCGCTCGACTTGCAACTGTTGGCACCGTTTGAGTATTTTGCCTGTGATGATGAAACGGACCTGAAGGAAGTTCCATGGAACCGGGCCGATGAACAAAAGGCGCTGGATGGCCTCTTCACCGGAAATCATATTCGCGCCCGCTTGATCGTGAATGAATGGCACCGCTTGTGCGCAAATCCGCGTGAGAGCCGGGCTATCGCTTTCTGTGTAAGCGTTGATCACGCACGTTTCATGACAGGGCAATTCGTTCGTGCTGGCTTGCCCGCCCTGTGCGTTACCGGACAATCGAGCCGCGAGGAACGTATGGCCGCTCCGCGCAAGCTGGCCCGTGGTGAGGGTTGCGTATTGG
>NZ_JPXI01000028.1 GCF_000740675.1 Massilia sp. BSC265
GAAGCTTGATTTTCCCACATGTGCCGCAGTACCGACAATTTGAACTCGGCACTGTATGTGCTGGACTTCTTGCTGAGCCCCGCGCTCCCATGCAGCCGATAGGCCATGACCCATCTTTGCAGCATGGCATGACTCGAAAGCCCGTGCCGCTTCGCCATCGCATGGTAGCCAGCTGATCCGTCCGACAGATACTCTTGAACAACCGCGAGCTTGAACTGCTCGTCGTACTTCGCCATAGAAAAACCCCCAAAGTTGTGTCCAACTTTTGGGGGGCAGTTCACATGCGGTGGCGATTTTATTTGCGGTGCGGTTTATTGGCGCTGCGCCGCCGACTTGTCGCGCGCCGCGCGGAACTCCGATTCCTTGGCCCAGTTCGGCCAGCTGGTGGAATTCGCCAGGTCGGCGCCCAGCGCATACAGCAGTTCCAGGTCGCGCGCCATGCCGGTGAAGGACCAGGCCGGGTCGAAGGCATCCGAAGGCTGGTGGTAGTTCTTCTCGGTGTAGGCCGCTTCGTCCGCCAGGCCGGCACGGGTGCCGCCCTCGATCCAGTCCTTGCCCGAACCATAGGAGATCGCCGGCACGCCACGCTTGGCGAACGGGAAGTGGTCGGAACGGAAGAAGTAGCCGGCTTCCGGCTTCGGATCCGGCGAATAGCTCATGTTCCACTTCTTCGCCTTGGCCACCAGCTGGTCCAGCAATTCCAGCTTGGCGCTGCCCGAGATGGTGAAATCGCGTGCCGGGCCACGTGGGTTCAGCGCGTCCATGTTGATCACGGCCACCGTCGATTCGAGCGGATACAGGGGATTCGACGCGTAGTATTCGGAGCCGAGCAGGCCCTTCTCTTCCGCCGTCACCGCCAGGAACACGACGCTGCGCTGCGGCGCCGGCTGCTTGCCGTAGACGCGCGCCAGTTCCAGCATGGCGGCGATGCCGGTGGCGTTGTCGATCGCGCCGTTATAGATCCGGTCGCCCTTGGCGTCCGGCTGGCCCACGCCCAGGTGGTCCCAGTGGCCGCTGTAGATCACGACCTGTTTCGGCTGCTTGCTACCCTCACGGATCGCGACCACGTTCTTCGAGGTGACGACCTGGGAATCGGTCGTGTAATCGGCCGACAGGCTGACGCCTTTCAACTCGACCGGCTTGAAGTCGCGCGTTTGGGCCTGTTTCTTGGCCGCGTCGAAATCGAGTCCGGCCGCCTTGAACATGGAAGCTGCCAGGTCGCGCTGGATCCAGGCTTCCATCGGCGCATGCGACTTGTGCGGCTCCTTGCGCACCACGTCGTACATCACGTTGGTATTGGAGTTCTGCACCGTCGGCCAGCCGTAGGAGGCGGGCGCGGTTTCGTGCACGATGATGGTGCCGAGCGCGCCGCGGCGCGCCATCTCTTCATATTTGTAGGTCCAGCGGCCGTAGTAGGTCATCGCCTTGCCGCCGAACTCGCCCTGCCCGGTCTCGAAGTCCGGGTCGTTGATCAGGACCACGGCCAGCTTGCCCTTCAAGTCCACGCCCTTGAAGTCGTCCCACTTGCGTTCCGGCGCGGTGACGCCATAGCCGACGAAGACCAGCGGTGCGTTCTTGAACGATACCTGCTTCAGGCCGCTCATCGAGGCGCGCACGGCCATGTCCGGTCCCTGCTTCAGTTCGCGGCTGGCGCCGCCCTGGTTGAGGGTCAGCTTGACCGGTCCCTTGATCTCGAAGCGGCCGAGCGGCACGTCCTGGGTCCAGGCGCGCTTGCCGTCCTTCAGGTCGCCGCCCGGCTGCAGGCCGGCAGCCTTGAACTGCTGCACCAGATAGTCGACGGTCTTGGTCTCGCCGGCCGTATTCGGGCCGCGGCCTTCGAATTCGTCCGAGGACAATACCTTGACGTCCTGCGCCAGGCGCTTGGGATCGAAACGCGGACCTTCGGCGGCCTGCGCGGCGGCCGCGGCCAGGCCCATCAGAACAAACGTAGCGTATTTCAACACAGTCTCCATTGTGTAACGAGTAGCAATCAAAACAGTAGCACAGGTCGCGGCTTGCGCCGTTTCAGCTTGCCGCCGGATAGGTATAGGTCGAGCCGATACCCAGCGGGATGTCCAGCGCCCAGAATCCGAGCAGGAACGAGGTCCACAGCACCAGCATCGCGATGGAATACGGCAGCATCAGGGCAATCAGGGTGCCGATACCGGTCGTCTGCACATATTTTCGGCAAAACACGATAATCAGGGGGAAGTAAGGCAGCAGCGGCGTGATGATGTTGGTCGAGGAATCACCCACGCGGTACGCGGCCTGGGTAAAGTCCGGCGACACGCCCAGCTCCATCAGCATCGGCACCATGACCGAGCCGATCAGCGCCCACTTCGCGGAAGCCGAGCCGACGAACAGGTTGACCGTCGCAGTCAGGAAGACGATACCCGCCAGGGTGACACCCATCGGGAAGGCCATCTCCTTCAGCCACAGGGCGCCCTTGATCGCGATCAGCGCGCCCAGGTTGGACTGGCCGAAGGAGAAGATGAACAGCGCGCAGAAGAAGGCCATGACGATGTAGTAGCCCATGCCGCTCATGGCATGGCTCATTCCCTTGACGATGTCGCGGTGGTTCTTCGCGGTACCGGCGACGTAGCCGTACACCACGCCCGGAATCAGGAAGAAGATGAAGATGAGCGGGACGATCGATTGCATCAGGGGCGCCGTCGAATGCGTGATCTCGCCGGTACCCGGCGCGCGCCATGCGGAGCCTTCGGGCGCGATCGACAGGACCAGCAGCAGCAGGCTGGCAACCATCGCGATACCGGCCCAGCGCAGGCCCCTGTGCTCATTGGGTTGCAGGTCATCCATCTTGGGCAGGCCGGCCGGATCGGCATCGATCGCCGTCGCTTTCAGGCGCGGCTCGATGAGCTTGTCGGTCAGGAACCATCCGACGAGGACGACCAGGAACAGCGACGCCGTCGTGAAATAGTAATTGTTCAGAGGATTGATGACGATCGACGCGGCGGCCGGATCGGACGAGAGCCGCGCGGCGACCTGGGTCAGGCCGGACAGCAGCGGATCGAGGCTGGAAGGCAGGAAGAAGGTGGCGGAGAAGCCGCCGGAAACGCCGAAGAACGCGGCCGCGATACCGGCCAGCGGATGGCGTCCCGCCGCGTAGAAAATGACGGCACCCAGCGGAATGACCAGCACGTAGCCGGCATCGACGGCAATGTGGCTCAGCACGCCGACGGCGACCAGTACCGGGGTCAGCATCAGCCTTGGCGTGACGGACAGGATCTTGCGCAGGCCGGCATTGATGAAGCCGGTATATTCCGCCACGCCCAGTCCCAGCATCGCCACCAGCACCACGCCCAGCGGCGGGAAGGTGACGAAGGTGTTGACCATGCGCGAGGTAAAGTCGGTCAGGGCCGCGGGCGCCAGCAGGTTCTTGACCTGGATGGCCTGGCCCGAGCGCGGGTCGACCTCGGTAAATACCATGCCGGACATGGCCCAGGACGTGAGCCAGACCACGCCCAGCAGCAGGGCGAACAGGATCGCCGGGTCGGGCAGCTTGTTGCCGACCACTTCGATCACGTTCAGGATTCGGTTCAGCCCGCCAGCTTTCGCGGCAGGCGCTTGCTTTTGCGTTTGCGTTTGTTCAGCCATTGCATACCCTTGTGTTCAGGCGACGAATGTCGTGATGTGAAAAAAAATCAGCCGCCTACGCGCTTCAGGACGAATTCCGCGCGTGGCTTGTCATGCCTGTCCAGGCGATAAGTCAGCACCTTCCCATCCTGGCTCAGGCTGACAGTCCAGACGTTGGTCTCGGCACCAGGCACGAGCCTGGCGGTATAGGCATCGGCGAGGAAGGCCTGGGAACGCGCCGTGCCGCCCTCCTTCGCCATGCCGCCGTACATGGTCACCGCATCCGGTGTGCCGTCCGGGTGGCGATGGTCATGCCGCAGTTCCAGTCCGGCCGCCGGACGGGTAAAGATCCAGGTGCGCGAGCGGTTCTCGCCGACCTGGACCGGCATCCTTACCCCGTCCGCCGTACAGACGACCTCGGTCGAAATCTTCTTGTCGGCAAATTCGCTGTTGGGGTCGATCGCATACGACAGCGCACCTTCGAAGCGCTGGCCGCACATGCCTTGCAGCGTGGCCATGAACTGGTCGCGCGTGTCGGCAGGCGCCGGTGCGGCGGCGCAGCCGGCAAGCAGGCATGCGGCTGCGAGGGCGGGAAGCAAAGAGGTCATCGTGGCCTGTTGTCGGTTGGACAAACTGCGAGAGTAGCACAGCAGCTCGGCGGTCAAAAAGGAAAAACGATGACCTCCGGCGCCGGGCCGGCTGCAGTCCAGTCCTCAAGCGCTCAGGCGCACCTCGATCCGCTCGATCACCTGGTGCACGTCTTCGGGCGGCACCGGCGGGCTGAAGAAGTAGCCCTGGCCGATATGGCAGCCATGGGCAAGCAGCCAGTTCATCTGTTCCCTGCTTTCCACGCCCTCGGCGACAACCGTCATCTTCAGTGCCGTGCCCATGGCAACGATGGCCTGGGTCAGCTTTTCCGCATTCGGGTCCTGCAACATGTTCTGGGTAAAGGACTGGTCGATCTTCAGGCACTGCAGGGGCAGCTGGCGCAGGTAGCTCAGTGAGGAAAAGCCCGTGCCGAAATCATCCAGCGAGGTGGCGATGCCGGCCTCGTTCAGGGCCCGCAACACGCTCCGGGTTTCGTCGAGCTGGCGCATGAAGCAGGATTCGGTCACTTCGATTTCCAGGCCGGCCGGCGGAACCTGGTATTCGTCCAGCAGCCCAGTCAGGTAGTCCACCAGATTCGGCGACAGGATGTCCGCGATCGACAGGTTGATCGCGATCGGCAGCTTCGCCAGGCCGTGGGCAAACCAATGGGCCTGTTCGGCAATGGCATGGCGCATGACCCAGCGATCGATGCGGATGATCTGGTCGCTGTGTTCGGCGATCGGAATGAAAGCGCCGGGACTGCTCTGACCCCGGGTCGGGTGATTCCACCGGACCAGCGCCTCGAGCCCGACCACTTTGCGGCTGGTGAGATCCACCTTGGGCTGGAACACCAGCGACAGCTGGTTGCGCTCCACGGCCTCGTCGAGGTCGCGTTCGAGCAGGTAATGGTCGCGCTGGTTGGCCGCCATCGCCAGTTCGAACACCACGCTGCGGCTGCGGCCCTGGGATTTGGCCTGGTACAGCGCCAGGTCCGCGTGCCGCAGCAATTCGCTGACGGTGCGGCCATGGCCGGGCGGGATGGCGATGCCGACGGAAATTCCGAGGCGGAACTGCTGTCCCCGGATGTCGAACGGGGTCGCGACCGCCTGATGCAAGCGCTCGGCGAAGGTCAGGGCCGTGGCGGCATTCGGATGGGGAATCTGCAACAACAATATGAATTCATCCCCGCCCAGGCGCGCCACCAGGTCGAATTCGCGCATTATCGCCTTCAGCCTCAGGCTCAGCTGCTGCAGCACCTGGTCGCCGGTTTCATGCCCGTAGGTGTCGTTGATCTTCTTGAAGTGGTCCAGGTCCAGCAACATGAGCGCGGTCCCGTACTGGCCGTCCTCCAGGCGCCGCGAGACCTCGTCCTCCATGGCCCGGCGGTTGTACAGCCCGGTGAGATGGTCATGATGGGCGCGCCAGTGCAGGGTTTCCTGCATCTTGCGGTTGACCTGCAGCTTGTTCACCTCGCTCAGCATCCGGAGCAGGTTCTGCAGTGCTTCCGCATCGGCCTCCAGCCAGGGGTCCGAGTGGCCCCGCACGGACTGCTGCCACACCGCGAAGGAGCGCCGCGGCTCCAGGCGCACGCGCCCATTGGGAAGAGGAACGATGTCCTTGACGGGCTCGCCGCCCCAGCGCACCTCCTGCACCACTTCCTGCCGGGTCATGAAACAGAAGATGATGTCATCCTCATACCGCTGGGCCAGCAACAGGCCCGCCGCCTCCGGCAGGAAGTTCAGCGCACGTTTTCTGGAGGCCAGCAGGTCATTCCACATGAACTCGTGCGGGCTGCGGTCCTGGATATCCAGGCGTGACGCCACCTCGTCGAGGATCTGGTGGCTGGAACCCTGGCGCTTTCCCGGTCCCCCGACGCAGGCGAGCGTACCGATCTGCACACCCATGCTGCTGGCATGGAATGCCGGCAGCAGCCTGGGCATCCACAGCTCCAGGAGATTGGGAATGTCGCCTTCCTGGATCAATGCCTGGTGAAACTCGTTCAGCAACCCATCCAGCATGAGGCGATGCTCGACCGCTTCCAGGCGCAACAAGGTCTCGATGCGCATGTTGGCGATTTCCGCCAGCAGTTCCGACAGCTGGCGTATGCCTTCCCTGAGCTGGAGCGGAGGCGTCCTGGGGCGATGGTGGTGGCATGCGACCAGCCCCCATAGCTTGCCGTTGAGCACAATTGACAAGGTCAGCGTGGCACGCACGCCCAGGTTGCGCAGGTAGACCAGGTGTACCGGGGACAGGCCACGCAATATGCAGTAGCTCTGGTCGAGCGGTTCTCCATCGGGCAATGCGGGAGGAATGAGGGCATCCATCGAGGCTTCGACATCCGCCAGCACACGCAGTTTGTTGGTCAGGTAAAGCGTCCTGGCCTGGCTGGGAATGTCGGAAGCGGGAAAGCGCAATCCCAGGTATTTCTGCTGATACTCCGGGGCAGTATGCTCGGCGACGACTTCGCCGCACCCGTCAGCCAGGAAGCGGTAAATCATCACCCGGTCGAAGCCGCTGACTTCCTGGATCACGTTTACGCATTCGCGAAAGAATGCCTCGAGGCCCGCGGCGCGGCGCAGGCGGGCAATCACTTCTCCGAATTCGGCAAATATCTGGTTCTGGCGCAGCAGTTCATCCGCGCTGCCATTCACAGGCAGCCATTCGAGCACTGCCACTTGGCCACGCCGGTGACCGAGGCATTCCCATTGCGCAACAAAATGCTGCGGCGCGGGGCCGGTCTGCTCGAACCGGGGGCGCCAGGGCAAGGCGGGATGCGTGGCCGGCAGCGATGCGATATCGAGCGTTTGGGTTCCCCCGGCGGCTTCCACCCAATCGGAGAGCTGCGTCGAAATCAGTGCATTCGCCTCCTGCAGTCCGGGCCAATGGCGCACGATCCCGGCGGAGACCTGGACAATACAGCGGCTTGCCACGTCCACCGCCATCAGGAAGCCGTAGGCCTGTACGGTGCCCAGCAGGTGGATCGGCTCCTGTGCACAGGATTTTTCCAGTTCCGCCGGAATGGTGTCGTCATGTACGCCCATGCTCTTCCACTCCTTGCAGACATGCCGGAATCGACGTCGCTACATCGAAGGTAATTAAATTATGACCGCGGCCCAACGCCATGGTTCCAAGCCAGCCAGTGGCGCCAACGGCGCATACGAACGAAGGCGGCGGACGGATGCGATAATGCCGCATCCTCAACCACTGCGGAGAACGCCATGCCCCATATCACCGGCATTGACCACGTCCAGGTCGCCATTCCCCCCGGCGCCGACGATGCGGCGCGCGCCTTCTACGGGGGCGTGCTGGGCCTGACCGAAATTCCCAAGCCAGCCCCTCTGAATGCCTCGGGCGGCCTGTGGTTCTTGACCGGCGCCGGCCAGTTGCACATCGGCGGCCAAGCCGGTTTCGTGCCGGCCAAGAAGGCGCATCCGGCCTTCGTCATCGAGGACTTCGAGGATTACTGCGCGCTGCTGCGCGAACGCGGGGTCGAAGTGCGGGAGGAAGTGCAGGTCGCCGGCCGGCGCCGTGCCGGTATCGAGGACCCGTTCGGCAACCGCGTCGAGCTGATCGCAGCCGCACGCCCCTGATGTCGCTTTTGCGCCTCGCCCCTGTTCGGGCAGCTTGCGCATTCCCCGGCCCGGATCATACTGGAAGTCCCATCCCTTCCTTCCAGGAGACGACGATGAACGAGCAGCAGAATGTCGAGCTGGTCCGCCAGGCTTACGCGGCGTTTGCCAACAAGGACCTCGAGCACGTCCTGATGTGCGTGGCGCCGCAGGTCGAATGGGAAATCCCTGCCGTTCCCAAGCTCTGCTTCACCGGCAAGCGCCACGGACGGGAACAGGTTGCGGAATATTTCCGGATGAACGGTGAACTGCAGGATGTGCGGGAGTTCAGTCCGAAGGAATTCATCGCCCAGGGCGACAAGGTGGTCGTGCTGGGACATGGCGCCTGGACGGTCAGGGAAACCGGCAGGGATTTCGAAAGCGACTGGGTGCACGTCTTCACCCTGGCAGGCGGCCAGATCACCGCATTCCGAGAATTCCTTGACGTCCATGTCGCGGTCGATGCGTTCCAGCGCTTCCCGCTCACGGAAGGGACCGGGGCGGCTCCCCCTGCGCCACATTGAGACGCGGCCTGCAGCGCCGGCTGCCAAATAATCACGCCACCCGATAGGTGGCGTTCGCACGCGGGCGGCACCGGCTGGCCGGTGCCGCGTTTCCAGCAACCCCGGGCATTACCAGAAGATCACGCGGTCCTTCGGGTCCAGGTACATCTTGTCGCCCGGCTTGACGTCGAAGGCTTCGTAGAAGCCCGGGTGGTTGCGCAGGCTGCCGTTGACGCGGAATTCCGACGGCGAGTGCGGATCGGATTTCACCTGCGAGATCAGGGCCGCGTCACGCGCCTTGCCCTTGCGGGCCTGCGACAGGCCCATGAACAGGCGCTGTTCGGCGGTGAAGCCGTCGATCACCGGCCCCGGCTTGCCCTTCAGGTAGATCTTGTAGGCGCGGCTGGCCATGATGGCGCCGGCGTTGTCGGCAATGTTCTCGCCCAGCGTCAGCTCGCCGTTCACGTTGTAGCCCGGCAGCGGACTGTAGCCGGCGTACTGGGACACCAGCACCTTGCCGCGCGCCGCGAACTGCTTCGCGTCTTCCTCGGTCCACCAGTTGCGCAGGTTGCCGTCGCCGTCGTACTGCGACCCCTTGTCGTCAAAGGCGTGGCTGATCTCGTGGCCGATCGAGATGCCCACCGAGCCGTAGTTCACCGCCGGTTCGGCATTTGCGTCGTACAGCGGGTACTGCAGGCGCGCCGCCGGGAACACGACCTCGTTCAGGGTCGGGCTGTAGTAGGCGTTGACGGTTTGCGGCGACATGCTCCAGACGCTGCGGTCGACCGGCTTGCCGAGGCGCTCGGTCATGTATTCATGCCCGAACTCGCGCGAGCGCATCACGTTGCCGACCAGGTCGCCACGCACGATCTTCAGCTTGGTGTAGTCGCGCCATTTGTCCGGATAGCCGATCTTGACGTTGATCTTGGAGAGCTTGACCTGCGCCTGCTTCTTGGTCTCCGGCGACATCCACTCGAGCTGCTCGATGCCCTCGCCGAAGGCGGTGATGAAGTTCTTCGCCATGTCCAGCACCTGCTGCTTGCGCTCGGGCGGGAAATGCTGGGCCACATAGGCCTTGCCCACCACTTCGCTCAGATTGCGGTTGATCTCGGCGATCGCCAGCTTCTCGACCGGACGGTTGACGGTGGCGCCGCCGAGCACCGTGCCGCGGAAGGCGAAGCTCTCGTCCACGAAAGGCTTCGACAGGTAGGGCGCGTAGGCGCTCAACAGGCGGAATTCGAAGTAAGGCTGCCAGGTTTCCATTGGGGTGGCGGCAATCAGCTTGTCCACGGCCGCCATGTAGCTCGGCTGGCTGACGATCACGCTGTCCGCCTTGCCGGCCACGCCTACGCCCTTCAGGTAGACGTCCCAGTCGATGCCGGGCACCAGCTTGCGCAGCTCGGCCACGCTCATCTTGTTGTAGCGCTTGACCGGATCGCGGTTCTCGACCGCGCTCCACTGCACGCGCGCGATCTCGGTTTCCAGGGCGACGATCCGGGCCGCCTTGGCCTCGGCGTCCTGATGGCCGGCCAGCGCCAGCATCTTGCCGACGTGTTGCTGGTACTTGCTGCGGGTGTCCTTCAGGCGCGCGTCGTCCTGCAGGTAGTAGTCGCGGTTGGGCATGCCCAGGCCGGACTGCGAGATGCCGACGATGTAGCGGGTCGAATCCTTGTTGTCCTGGCCAACGCCCATGCCGAACGGCGCGCCCGCGCCGATGCGCTCGAAATGCGCCATCAGCGCGGCCATGTCGCGCTTGTCCTTCATCGCCTTGATGCGGGCCAGTTCGCCCTTCAAGGGCGCCAGGCCGAGTTCATTGCGGCGCTTCTCGTCCACGTAGCTGTTGTAGAAGTCGCCCATCTTCTGGGCTTCGGAACCGGCCTTGGCGTTCGTCGAGGCCGCGGCTTCGCCGATGATGGTGCTGACCTGCTGCTCGACGCGCTCCTGGGCGATGCTGAAGGCGCTCCAGCTGGAACGGTCCGACGGGATGTCGACGTCCTTCAGCCATTTGCCCTGGGTGTAGCGGAAGAAGTCGTCCTGTGCGCGCACACTGGTATCCATGGCCGCGACATCGATGCCGGAAGCCGAAGCAGCGGCCGCCGCCGACGGCGCCACGGTATTGGGCGTGGCCGCTGTCTCGTGGGCGCCGGCCTGGACCGCCACTGCAAACAGGCCCGCGATCAGGGTGCTGCACAGGCTACGTTTCATCTCTCTCTCCAGATTGTTGATATTGGGAACCGAGCGATCCTAATCGAACTGGAGGAGCAATGCCAAGGCCAATTTTGTATGCATGTTGTTTCAGAATGCCCGTCAATACGGGCCTCCTGCCCTGCCGAGCTCACTTGCCAAGCTCACTTGCCAAGCTCACTTGCCGCGCACCACCTGCAGCTTGACCTTCTTGCCTTGCCGGTAGGTGTACAAGGTCATTGCGGCGTCGCGCAGATCACCCCTGGGGTCGAAGGCGATGCTGCCGGTGACGCCTTCATGGCGAATGGATGCCAGGGCCGGCAGGAAGCGTGCGGGTTCCGTCGACTGCGCCTTCTGCATTGCGGCGGCGAACACCATCACCGCATCGTAGGCATAGGGCGCATAGGTTTCGACCGGCGTGCCGTAGCGCTGGCGGAAGCGCTCGGTGAAGGCATTGAAGCTGGCTTCCTGGGCGCCGGTGACGCCGCCCGCCACCGCGCAGAAGAGCTTGTCGTTGCCCAGCGCGTCGCCTGCCAGCAGCGGCAGCTTTTCCGAGCAGACGCCGTCGCCGGACACGAACTTCGCCTGCAGCCCCAGGGTCTTCATCTGCTTGAGCATGGGACCGGCCACCGCGTCCATGCCGCCATAGAAGATCACGTCCGGCCGCTGTGCCCGGATCTGGGTCAGGATGGCGCTGAAGTCGGTTGCCTTGTCGTGGGTGAACTGGCGGCTGACGATGCTTGCGCCGCCCGTGGCGCGCACTTCGCGCGCGAACTGGTCCGCCAGGCCCTGGCCGAAAGCGGTGCGGTCATCGATCACGGCGATCTTTTTCGCCTTGAGCGTGCCGAGCGCATAGCGCGCCAGCGTACGCCCGATCAAGTTGTCGTTGGCCACCACACGGAAGGCGGTCTTGTAGCCCTGGCTGGTATACACCGGCGTGGTGGCGGCCGGCGAAATCTGCGGAATGCCGGCACTGGCATAGATCTTCGAGGCCGGCACGGTCGGCCCCGAGTTCAGGTGCCCGACGACGGCCGCCACGCGCGCGTCGACCAGCTTCTGGGCCACGGCGGTGCCGGTCTTGGGGTCGCTGGCATCGTCCTCCGCCTGCAGCACCCACCTGATCTTTTTACCGCCAATCGCGATGCCTTTGGCGTTGAGCTCGTCGATCGCCATGCGGGCGCCGTTCTCGATGTCCTTGCCCTGGTGCGCGCCGGGTCCGGACAGCGGCGAGGCGGTGCCGATCCTGACGTCGGTCTGGGCACTGGCCGGTACGGCGGCGAGCAGGAGGGAGGATAAGGCGGCGGCAGAACGCATGGCACCCTTTCTCGGTTGGATGCCTTCGATTGTACTGCCGTGCCGGCCTGCGACCAACCGCCATGCGTGCGCACGACGGCTGGCAGGATGGAGGTCAATGCAGGACTTCAGGCGTGCGCTTGATGATGACGGCTTCAAGGTACTCGGCCGGGACCACCAGCGAGCTGTCGCCCGCCGTGTTATGGCGGTCGAACAGCGCGATCATGTCCTGCTCCAGCGCCTGCTGGCCGGCCGGGTCGAGCGCGGCGAAGGCCTTGTGCACCGGTCCGTAGTAATCGCGGAACACCTGGATCATGTGCGCCGCCGAAGCGTAGCGGAAGTTGAACATTTTCGGCTGGGCGCGGATGCTGGCCGCATCAAGGCCGAACAACTGGCGCAGGTAGTCTTCCTTGCCCCACATGGCCGGCGACACCAGGCCGGCCGGTGGCGGGACACGGCGGCCGACGGTCTTGAACAGCTGGCCGATGAAGCCCTCCGGCGTCCAGCTGGCAATGCCGATGCGCCCGCCGCCGCGCACCACCCGCATCATTTCGCTCGCGCAGCGCGCATGATCGGGGGCGAACATCACCCCGAAGGTCGAGAGCGCGACGTCGAAGTTGCCGTCGTAGAAGGGCAATGCTTCGGCATCCGCTTCACGGAACTCGATGTCCAGGCCTTCTGCGGCGGCGCGCGCGCGGCCCTTGTCGAGCAGGGACGGCACGTAGTCGGTCGAGGTCACGCGTGCAAAGCGACGGGCGGCGGCGAGCGTGGCATTGCCGTTGCCGGCCGCGATGTCGATCACGCGCTCGCCGGCGCGGATGTCGGCGGCTTCGGCGAGCGACTCGCCGACGATCTGCAGCGTCACGCCGATGATGGCGAAGTCACCGCTCGCCCATGTGGCTTGCTGGCGCTGCTTGATGGCCGCGTAGTCCGGAACGATGGCGGCATCGGGCGGCTGGCGCGGCGACGGTGCGGAAGTGCTGGGTTGGCTCATGACAGGTCTCCTCAGAAATACCCGGCAGCGGGTGCATGCTTGGATAAGCCAGGAAAAACAGTGTTCGGCAGCTCCCTGCCGGCCATTCCAGCTTAAGCCGCGACACGCGGAAGTCCAGCCTAGCCGCAGGAATTTCCCAAGTGCTCAACCGTGCGCACGGCAGAGCTGCGTCGGTGCGCCGGGTATCCGGAAGCGGCGATATACTGGGTTCATAGCCTGATCGACATGCATGAAAACCGCATGCCGATTGCCGCGCCATACCTTTTTTCCCAAGTGCCATTCCTGGCCGCTTGCGAACGACACTAACGATTCACTACTAACAGGGGGTAGCATGCCAACAACCTGGATTCTTTCGGCCAATGCAGGCCGTGCGAGGTTCTTCGAGGAGTCGGATCCGGCGGAACCGCTGCAGGAAATCGAAGACATGGTCAATTCCGCGGTGCAGCTGCGCACGTCGGAGAGCGAAACCGACCGCCTGGGCCCAACCTCGGCAGCGGGTAGCAGCCACAACATCGGTCACGCCGGGGGTGCCGGTCCCGGCATGGCCCATAACGCCAAGGCCGGTGCGCCGAACAAGCAATACGAACCCAACCAGACACCCGCTGAACGTGCAACCGAAATGTTTGCCAAGGACGTGTCGCAGTACCTGTTGAAGGCGCAGCAGGAAGGCCGCTACCAGCAGCTGGTCATCTCGGCCTCGCCTGAATTCCTGGGTACCTTGCGCCAGGAGCTGAACCAGCAGGTCAAACAGCTGATCAAGGCCGAGTTCAACAAGGACTACACGCACTCGAATGCGCAGCAATTGCGCGAGCAGCTGCACGCCCAGCAGGCCAAGGCCGAGTAAGCCGGCAGCAGTAGCCGGGACAGGCCCGAACGCCAGCTGCGGCTGGCGTTTTTTTTCGCTCAGTGCGCCGCGGCGTGTTGCAGGGCAGCGTCCTCCGCGCAGATCCGGTTGCGCCCGCCCTGCTTGGCCACGTACAGCATCGCGTCCGCGCGCAGGAACAGTTCGTTCTCGCTGCGGTACTCCGGATAGGCCGCCACCCCGCCGCTGAAGGAAAAATGGCGCAGGTCGCCGGGCGCGACCTCGAAGGGAATCGCGCAGAATGCCTGGCGCATGGCGTCCAGCCGGCGCCTGCCCTCTTCCAGGCTGCAGTCCCAGAACACCACGACGAATTCCTCGCCGCCGAAGCGGCTCAGCAGGTCCGACTCACCCAGCTGCGGCGCCAGGGTCAGCGACAGGCGCTTGATCACGATGTCGCCGAAATGGTGGCCCCAGGTATCGTTGATGGTCTTGAACTTGTCGATGTCGATGACGCCGAGCGCCAGTTCGCAGCCTTCCTGGGCGGCGCGCCGGACCAGGCCCTGGGCCTTCTTCTGCAGGCCGACCTTGTTGAGCAGGCCGGTGGCGCGGTCCTTGCCGATCAGGTCCTTGTTGATGCGGATCTTGTTGCTGCGGTTCACCAGCTGGGCTTCCAGCAGCCCGGGCTCGCCAGTGCCCAGCACGGCATCGAAACCATCCGCCAGCGCGCGCCGGGCCAGCGCAGGATCCGGTCGGCACTGCAGCAGGGCGATCTCGCGGGTCGGATCGGCCTCGATATTCCTTTGCAGCACCCGCACGATGGCCTCGGTGCGCAGGTATTCGCCGTCGGTCACCAGCACCAGGTCGGGCTGCAGCTCCTTGACCCGCAGGTGCAGGGTCTGCGCCTCCGGGTGGCGGATCACCTCGACGCCGCGCTGCAGCAGCAGCCCCTCGTCCAGCCCAGCCAGCTCGCCCAGGACGACCATGCGTACCAGGTCGCCGTGCTTGTTCTGCACAAACAGGTTGAACAACTTGTCGACGAACACGTCGTTGGGGATCGGCTTTTCGGCATAGGCCAGGCAGTTGCTGTCGACCAGGCGCTGCTGCAGCAGGAAACGGCTGCCCTGGCGCGCGCTCTGCAGGTAGACGTAGCGGCGGTCGGCGGGCAGGCGCTGCAGCAGTTCGCCCAGCATCAGGGTGCGGCGCCGCTCCGGCATGTCGGCCTGCATGTTGTGCAGGGCGTCAAGGTCGATCACGTACAGGTTGTCGCCGCCGCCGCGGGCCACCCCCTCGACAAAGCGCGACACGTCGTCGAAGAACTGGATATCGAAGTCGTACTTATGGGCGTGCAGGAGCAGCTCGGCCCGGTTGTCCTTGATGAAGAAACTCTGCGATAGCAAAAAGACATGATTCCTGTACAACGGCATGGCTTGCGTCATGGTGCCTCGACTTCCTTGCTGGATGCGGTGCGTGCTGCGCGATTCCCGATGTTATGTTTATTGCAGGAATCTCATTGTGTTCCGGTCCGCTGCAAAAGGCAACTTGCTTAGGTCCCGGCTTGAAAAAGCGCGGTGCCAACAACACAGCCCAAGGAAAATTGTAATTAAGAAAATTATCTTAGCAGTCAGATATGACACGTTTATGAACGTTGATCCCGCCCAAACGAAAGTCCATGCGCGCCCGTCCTCCAGAACCTGAGGCCAAGACACAGCGTCCTAGCAAAACGCCAGTGACGCCGTCGGAGGTAATGATGAGCCCCGTACGCATGCTTACAGCATTCGGCGCAGCGGGGGCAGCAACGCTTGCAGCACTGGCAGCACACTCCCTGGCCACGGCCGGCCCCAATCCGGAGGCGCGCGGCACTGGCGGCCAGGCCTTCGATCCCCTGTTCGCTCCCGGCGCCATCTGCACCCCGGCGCGCGCCGGCCGCCCGCCGCTGCTCGAGCGCCTGGTGCTCGCCCAGCCGCCGGGCCTGCCGCGGCAGCGGCCGCGCGAGCGCTATCGCTGGCAGGCAAGACCACGCCGCCCGAGCAGGCCCTGATCCGCGCCGTCTCGCGCCGCTACCAGCCCGAGCCACCGGCGGATCGCGCGCCGCTCGACAAGGCGTATGCCGGTGCCATGGCCGAGGCCGCGCGCTCCTTCTCCAACAAGGAGACCATCCAGGTGCTGTATGCGGAAGCGCTGATGGACCTGTCGCCCTGGGACTACTGGCAGGCCGGCGGCACCCAGCCCAAGAACCGGACCGCCGACCTGGTGGCCGCGCTCGAGCGGGTGCTGGAGCGTAAGCCCAGCCATCCGGGTGCCGCCCATTACTACATCCACGCGATGGAAGCTTCGAGGGCTGGGCCTTGCGCGGCCTGATCGAGGTCTACGAGAAACGGGGAGACAAGCCTGCGCTGGCAGCAGCGCGAAAGCGTTTTGAAACGACCTGGCTGGGCGAGCCGGGCGGTCCGCCGCTGACGCGCCTGTAGTGGCTTGTTACAGTGCAGCGCTTTGCAGTGGCGGGCGGCGCTGCTATAGTGAGGATGCGCGACAGATGCGTCACCCTTCTGCCTCGCCTCGAAAAGCGCTGACCTGTGGTCGGCGTTTTTGCTTTGGGGCCGACTTAGTTCCCTGTCAATTAATTTCCGAATCACGGTCACCGGTGCAATGACGCAGCACGGTGCAATACGATTGGATGGCCGCGGCTTGCGCGGCTGGGGTTGATCTTGCTAACGAACATCCTGACTCTGCCATTCCTTTTGCGCCGGCCTGCGCACGCCGCGGAACGCGCCGCCCTGCCGCTGTTGCTTGCCCTGGCCGCCTGGCCCGGCATGGCCGCAGCAAGGCCCGCTCCAAGCTATGGCGCCGAGCAGCTCACCACCCTGGTCAACGCCTACCGTACGGCGCCGGGCAGCTGCGCGGGCCGCGCCGCCGCGCCGGCCGCGGCGCTGACGGCGCACCCGGCGCTGGCACGGGTACGGATCGGGCCAGGGACCTTCATCGAACTCGCACTCGAGAGCGCCGGCTTTGCCGCCGAGCGCGCCGTCTCGGTCAGCGTCAACGGTCCGCAAACGCCAGCGGAAGCGATGACGGTACTGCAGGAAAAATACTGCCGTACCCTGCTCGACACCCGCTTCTCGACCGTCGGCAGCTACCGCGAAGGGAACGAATGGACCGTGATCCTGGCCCGTCCAGCGCCGCCTTTGCCTTCCGAATCCTTTCCGGACTGGCATGAGGCCGGGAAGGCCATCCTGGCCGGGGTGAACGCGGCACGTGCCAGCGCCCGTACCTGCGGCAACCAGCGCTTCGGCCCGGCGCCGCCGGTCAGCTGGAACCCGCAACTGGGCGAAGCCGCGCTGGCCCACAGCCGCGACATGGCAACACGCCGCTACTTCAGCCACCGTGCAAAGGACGGCAGCCAGCCGGCCGACCGCGCGGCGCGCGCCGGCTATGCCTGGCAGCGGGTCGGCGAGAACATCGCCTTTGGCCAGAGCACGCCCGACGAAGCCGTGGCCGGCTGGCTCGACAGCCCGGGACATTGCGCCAACATCATGAACCCGGGCTTTACCGAGATGGGTGCGGCCTACGGTGTCGCTGCGGAAAAACGCAGCGGCATCGTCTACTGGACCCAGGTGTTCGGCCGCCCGCGCTAAGTCCTGTCTCAGGAGGTCGACGCTCCGCCTCCACCGCCCTGCTTGGTCGGGTTCAGCGTCGCGCCGCTGCTCGGATCGCCGCCCGCCACCGACGTGCCGTGGCCGGACGAGGTGCCGGTCCCGGTGCGGGTATCGTCCGCGGAAGCCGCCTCGCCCATCGCATTGCCGCCGGCAGCCGAGGCGCCGGCCGCCGGGCTGCCGCCGCCACCCAGGGAGCCACCTGCCGCGCCGGGCACGCCCTCTGCCACGTCCTGCTGGCGCATGCCTGCCCCGCCCGGCCCCTGGCCGCCGGACTGCGCCGCCGCTGCCGAGGCATCGGTGCCGCCGGCGGCGCCGACGATCTCCGAGCCGGTCGGCCGTGCCGGTGCATTCACCGGCACGGCGCCGCCTTCCGCCAGCGTGTCGCTGCGCGTTGCCGACTGCTGGCTGCCGGGCTGCCCGCCCTGGGCCGATTGCTGGTTCTGCGCGTTCTGCTGATTGCGTTCCTGATCGGTCATGGAATCCTCCTGTTGAGCATTGGTGTTCCGATGTACGGCCAGCCATGCCGGCCGCCAGTCGGAATATTCTGCCCAAGTTCCGATATCGGGGGCGTTCGCCAGCGTGTCCCTGAGCTGTCCCGGGAACATGTACGGGAAGCCCTAAGCGAACGCTCCGCGAAGCCTGATTTGGATAGACTGGGACGAGCAATCACCACACCACAGGACACCATGCAACCGAACCTCGGCCTCGTCTGCATTACCGCCTCGAAAGACGTCCGCTACCGCACGGTCACGCGCAAGCGCCTGCTCGAGCACAGCTTGGATGCCCAACGCAAACTGCTGGAAGATCTGTACCGCGACAACATCCAGACCCTGGACAAGGCGCTGCGCTACTGCGAGGCCGAGGGCATCCGCCTGTACCGCCTGCCCTCCTCGATCTTCCCCTTCGCCGACGAAGACATCGGGCGCGAGGTGCTGGCGCCCTTTGCCGCCACACTGGGCCGCTCGGGCCGGCGCGCGCTGGAACGCGGCATCCGGCTGGTGATGCACCCGGACCAGTTCGTGGTGCTGAACTCGGATTCGGAAGGGGTGGTGGCAAACAGCATCAAGATCCTGCAGATGCACGCCGACATCATGGACCTGCTGGAGCAGCCGCGCTCGCCCTGGGCCTTGCTCGAGATTCATGGCGGCAAGGGCAAGCGCGCCGACGCCTTGGTCGAGCGCATCGCCCTGCTTCCCGACGCGATCCGCTGCCGCCTGGGGTTGGAGAACGACGAATACGCCTATGGCGCGCAGGAAATCTACGAGATCTGCATGCGCGCCGGTGTGCCGATGGTCTTCGACGCCCACCACCACGTGGTGCACGACAAGCTGGCAAGCTACGAAGACCCCAGCGTGGGCGCCATGCTGCTCAAGGCGCGCGAGACCTGGGCCGATCCCGACCACCAGCTGGTACACATTTCAAACGGCCGCGAAGGTTTCAACGACCGCCAGCATTCCGACCTGATCGAGGCCATGCCCTCGTCCTACCTGGCCGCGCCCTACATCGAGATCGAGGCCAAGCTCAAGGAAGAAGCGATCCGCGGCCTGCGCGGCTGGTCGGCGTCCGCAGTCGCTTAGGCTGCCGCCACTTTCCGAAGCCAGGGTTCGACGATCGCCAGCAGCGCCTGCGGGGCCTCGATCGGGACCATGTGGCCGCTGTCCTCGATGACGGCCAGTTCGGAGCCGGGGATTCCGGCCTGCATCTCTTCGGATTCCTCGCGCGAACGCAGCCGGTCCTGGCCCGCCGCGACGATCAGGGTCGGGCAGCGGATCTCGTGCAAGCGCTCGCGGTCACTCGTGCGCACGATCGCCGACTGGCGGCGGAACACCTCGCCGCCGAGGCGCACGCCCATCGCGCGCACGCGTTCGATCAGCGCCTCGTTACCGGCCTGCTTCGGATGCAGGGAAGTGGCGATCGCGGTCTTGCTCAGCCCCGAGAAGGCCACCGAGGCCCCAGCCTTGCCCACAGTGCCGCGGCTCTGGCGCATCGAAGGCGTATCGGCGCGCGTGGACGTGGCGATCAGCACCAGCGCGCGCACCCGGCCGGGCGCCAGACGCGCGATCTCGCGGGCGACATAGCCGCCCATCGAGAAGCCGACCAGGATGAAGCCGGGAGGCGCGCCTGCCAGCGCGCGGCCGGCCATCGCTTCGATGGAGGAATCGTGGCGCAGGTCCGCGTGCTTGACCGGCCCGTACTTCTCGAGCGGCTGCTGCACGTCGTCCCAGAGCGTTTCGTCGGCCATGTAGCCGGGTACGAGCAGGATAGACATCGCGCCATGATAACAAAGGCGCCTCCGCCCACCCTGCGTCAAGTACCCTGCGTCAGGTACCCTGCGTCAGGTATTGCGCGACTGCGCCTGCGACACGTTGCTGCCCGGCGGAACGCTCTGGGTGAGCCAGACATTGCCGCCGATGGTCGAGCCGGCGCCCACCGTGATGCGCCCCAGCACCGTGGCGCCCGCGTAGATGACCACGTCGTCTTCGACGATCGGGTGGCGCGGCGCGCCCTTGACCAGGGCGCCGCTGGCATCCACCGGGAAGCGCTTGGCGCCCAGGGTCACAGCCTGGTACAGGCGTACCCGTTCGCCGATGATGGCGGTCTCGCCGATGACGACCCCGGTGCCGTGGTCGATGAAGAAGCTGCCGCCGATTTGCGCCGCCGGATGAATGTCGATGCCGGTCAGCGAGTGGCCGATGTCGGCGATCAGGCGCGCCAGGAAGGGCACCCCGAGTCGGTGCAGGCAGTGCGCCAGCCGGTGGTAGAGGATGGCGATGGTGCCGGGGTAGCACAGCATGATCTCGGCCACCGAGCTGGCGGCCGGGTCACCCGCCAGCGCGGCCTGCACGTCGGACACCAGCAGCGCGCGGATGGCCGGCAGGCCGGCGGCGAATTCGCGCGTCAGCGCCTGCGCACGCTCTGCCAGGTTCGCTTCGTCGGCCTCCTCGAACTGGGGAGAAAAGCGCAGGGCCCGCCGCACCTGTCCCACCAGCCGGTCGAGCGTCACGTTGAGCGTGTCGCCGACGAAGTAATCGATGCTCTCGTCGTTCAGGTCGGGCCGGCCGTAATGGGTCGGGAACAGCGCCGCCGAGACGCCATTCACCACCTGGGTGAGGACCTCGCGCGAGGGCAGTTCGCGCACGCGGCCCTGGTGGCGGATGTTGTGGGTCGATTCGCGCGAGGTGCGCAGCGCGTCGATGATGGGGCCCAGGTGCCATTGCACGGAGCCGGATGAGGTGGGAAATTCGCTGTTCATGTGCCGAGCCTACCTGCTTTGCCTGCTTCGGAAAACGATTTAAATCACAGGTCGATATGCGGAAACCGCTATGAAACATTGGTCGCGCATACTTTGATCGATTTCATTACTTCTGGTCCACATTTTGCTTTAAGTTAATGGATTGCGTCCCTGAGACCAGGGCACGCTCCAAGGAGGTGCCGCCGGCCGCCCCATTCCGGGACGGGCCGCACCGGCATGGAACCCACCACCCACCCCGGGAGCCGCAGTGTTCAACGCCATGTCCAGTGTCCGATCCCAGTTACGCATCGTTTTTGCGTTCGTCATCATCATTTCGACCCTCGCGACCGCCGTCGCCATCTGGCGCCTGCATGTCATGTCCGAGGAAACCGAAGCGCTCACTCGCCGCCCGCTGTCCAAGGAGCGCCTGGCCTCGCAATGGCTGCTCAACACCTCGGTGTCGGCCAAGCGCACCGCCGCGGTCGCGCGGTCGAGCGACCCGGAACTGGCCAAGGTCTTTGCTGACGAGAGTACCGAGTCGAGCCAGCGCACCAGCGTCCTGCAGAACAAGGTCGGCGAACTGCTCGACACGCCGGAAGAAAAGGCGCTGTTCGATGCCATCGGCGAGGCGCGCGGGCGCTATATCGAAACCCGCGACCGGGTGATGAAGCTGAAAGCCGAAGGCCAGGCCCTTGACGCAATGGCCCAGTTCGAGCGCGACTTCGTGCCGGCCACCCGGCACTACCTGGACAAGGTGGCCGAACTACAGGCGCTGCAGCACAAGACCATCGACGCCATGGCGCAGGACGTGCTGGACGGCGCGGCCGCCAGCACCACCATGCTGGTCGGCCTGTGCCTCCTGAGCCTCGCCGGCAGCATCGTCGCCTCCATGCTGTTCGCGCGTGCGCTGTTCCGGCGCCTGGGCGGCGAGCCGGCCGAAGCGGCGCGCGTGGCTGGCGAGATCGCCGCCGGCAAGCTGGACGTCCGGATCGACCTGCGGCCGGGCGACGAGTCCAGCCTGCTGCATGCCTTGCTGCGCATGCGCGACAGCCTGGCGCGGATCGTCGGGCAGGTCCGCGACGGCACCTCCAGCATCGGCGCATCAAGCGATGCGATGGCGAGCGAAGCACAGGAGCTGTCGCGCCGCACCGAGAGCCAGGCGGCCGCGCTGGAGCAGACGGCCTCCTCGATGAACCAGCTGGCGCACGCGATCCAGCACAGCGCCACCAGCGCCGAAGAAGCGAACGGCCTCGCGCTGACCGCTTCGACGGTAGCCCAGCAGGGCGGCGCCATGGTGGGCCAGCTGGTGGACACCATGGGCGCGATCAATGCCTCGTCGGCGCGCATCGTCGACATCACCAGCGTCATCGACGGCATCGCCTTCCAGACCAATATCCTGGCGCTGAACGCCGCGGTGGAAGCGGCGCGCGCCGGCGAGCAGGGGCGCGGCTTCGCCGTGGTGGCCAGCGAGGTGCGCAGCCTGGCCCAGCGCTCGGCGGCAGCGGCAAAAGAAATCAAGGAACTGATCGACGACTCCACGCTGCGCGTGTCGCAGGGAGCCGACCTGGCGGGCCGCGCCGGCGCGACCATGAACGGCATCGTCGAGAGCATCGGCCGGGTGACCGCGATCATGGGCGAGATCGTCGACTCGAGCAAGGAACAGGCGAGCGGCATCCAGCAGGTGCACCGCGCGGTGGCCGACATGGACAACGTCACCCAGCAGAACGCGACCCTGGTGGAGGAATCGGCGGCCGCGACCGAGTCGATGAAGGAACAGGCTGCGCGCCTGAGCCAGCTGGTGGCGGTCTTCAAGCTGGCCGACAAGCCGGCGCGCACGATGTCCGGCAAGGCCGCCAAGACCGCGCCGCGCAAGGACGAGGCGCATGCCGGTCTGCCGCGCATCGCCACGGCTGCCGCCAAGCCTGCCCAACCCGCCAAGCCCGTCGCCCGCCCTGCCCCAGCCCCGCGCGCGGCACGCAAGGCCGCCGAAGAGGAATGGGAAGAGTTCTGATCGCCCGGGCGCTTTGGTGCCGTCCGGCATTGCCGGTCCGGCGATTCTGGCGCACCATAGCGCCATCCTTACTTCTGTCGAGCCCTGCATGAACCTGCCTTCCCACCAGCTGTCGATGACGGTCCTGATGACTCCGGACACGGCCAACTTTTCCGGTAACGTCCACGGCGGCACCATCCTCAAGCTGCTCGACCAGGTGGCCTATGCCTGCGCCAGCCGCTATGCCGGTCGCTACGTGGTCACGATGAGCGTGGACCAGGTTACCTTCCGCCAGCCGATCCACGTCGGCGAACTGGTGACCTTCCTCGCCTCGGTGAACTACGCGGGACGCAGCTCGATGGAGATCGGGATCAAGGTGATCGCCGAGGACATCCGCTCCCAGGCCGTGCGCCACGTGAACAGCTGCTTCTTCACGATGGTGGCCGTGGACGACGACCGCAAACCGGTGGCGGTGCCGCCCCTGCAGCCGGCGACGGAAGACGAACATCGCCGCTTCGAGGAAGCCAAGGCGCGCAAGGCCGCCCGCCTGGAACTCGAACGCCGCCACGCCGAGCGCGCCGCCGCGCGCACCTGACCCAGCACGTCTTGCGGGCAGCGGCGTGCGGCGGGCTTGCGCCCCTTCGGCTAACATCGAGGCTCGACCATTCCCGGGAGCGCGCATGAACACTGCCCTGCTTGCACCGCTGCTGCCCCTGCTGCTCTTGTCCGCATCCCCTGCCCAGGGAGCGGACCAGGCAGGCGGCGCCACACCGCTTGCGACGATTCCTTCGCTCGACGCCAAGCGCTACATGGGCACCTGGTACGAGATCGCGAAGTTTCCGAATGATTTCCAGAAGAAGTGCGTCGGTTTCACCACCGCCACCTACAGCCTGCGCGAGGACGGCCGCGTCGACGTGCTCAACCGCTGCCGGCGCGCCGACGGCAGCACCGACGACGCCAAGGGCGTGGCGCGCCAGCCGGGCGGCGCTACCTCGCCGAAGCTGGAAGTGCGCTTCGCGCCCGCCATCGTGTCCTGGCTGCCGATGGTCTGGGGCGACTATTGGGTGATCGACCTCGACCCGGACTACCAGCTGGCGGCGGTCAGCGAACCGAAACGCGAATACTTGTGGATCCTGTCGCGCTCGCCCAAGGTCGACCCGGCCGTCTACGACGCCCTGCTGGGCCGCCTGAAGGCCCAGGGCCTGGACATGAACCGCCTGGTGCCGACCAGGCAGGCCGAATAAGGGTCTTGCCCGATTTCACGGAAGCACTACCGTTGCGTCACGCCTTGTGCTAGAATGCGAGCCCTTGGCCTGGTAGCTCAGTTGGTAGAGCAGAGGATTGAAAATCCTTGTGTCGGTGGTTCGATTCCGCCCCGGGCCACCAAGAACAGTGTCAAACAAAACGCCAACCCTCACCGGTTGGCGTTTTTGTTTTTGGCATCCAACTCAGCGTGTCCGACTTGGCTCCGTTACAAAGCGGACTGGCGCGTCGGCGGCAAACCGACCGATTCGTACAACTGGTCCGGTCCCTATCGTCGTGCGGATATGCAATATTGCCTACTTCCCAGACACCCGGCACCCAGTCACGTGGCGGCAATCATGCGCTACCAATCCGGTGAGCAAGCTATTCTGTCAACGTTGCCAGGAATGCAGTGTTAATTCAAAGAAATTTACACTACCTTCCAAAAATGCGGCTAAGACCGGCCAGGATGCTGAGCTAACGCAAGTATTCCGAAAGAAGCATCCTGTCCAGCCCAAATCTGATTTGCATGCCAGCTTCTTTCCCTAGCTTATGACCATCAAAAGTCCGCTGCTGAAGCCAGCGCCAGAAAGCACGCGCAGTGCATTTGCCATTGCCGGCCATCCGGTTCACGCGATGTTGGTGTCCTTCCCAGTCGCCTTCACACTGGGCGGGCTGGCCAGTGACCTGGCGTACTGGTGGTCCGGCGATGTTTTCTGGGCGCGCCTCTCGGTCTGGATCATCGGCGCTTCGTTCATCATGGGCAGTCTGGCAGGCCTGGCCGGCACGATGGATTTCATGATGGTGCACAAGATACGCCGGCATGTGGCGAGCTGGAGCCACTTCATTGCTGCGGTAATGCTGATCTCGCTCCTGGCTGCGAATTGGTGGTATCGCGTCAGTGATTACGAGGCAGCGGTGCTGCCTTGGGGGCTGTTCATGTCGGCGGTCAGTGCAGTGTCATTGAGCGTGGTTGGCTGGTTTGGCGGCAAGCTCGTGTTCCATCACAGCATAGGTAGCGACAATGAATGACATTCGCTTGGTGCTCAGAATGGCTTTTGTACCACCAGGACAAGGACTGCGGGAATGAGCAGCATCGGCGCCAGCAGCAGCATGCGATAGAACCATGTCGAATGCATGGGGCCCTGTTCCTTGAGTTGCTCCATCAGGTTCCCGCAATAGACATGGAAGAACACCATCATCAGAACCAGAGTGAGCTTGACAGGCAGCCAGCCGCCGGAAAAACCCCGCGCGAACAGCAGCCAGCCCCCGAACAGGATGGTGAGCAGCCCCGAGGGTGTCATGACGAAAGCGTAGAGCGTGTGCTGCATCTTGAGCGAACGTTGCCTATCCTCGTCATCTTGCGCGGAAGCTTGCTGAGCCAGGAGTTGCGGAAAATACAGCAGTGTGCCGGACCATAGCAACAGGAAGGCGATATGCAGGGTGAGCACGAGCAACATAAGCGTTCATTCCTTAAAGCAGTGCCGTAGAAAACGATCAGCGCGAGCCAGACCATGACGTGGGCCATGCCATGGATATTATTATTTTTAACATAGAATCGGCGCCATGCATGACGTTTTACTAATTAGTCGTCAACACCGAACCTGCATGACAGCAGGGTTAACGCTGCTGACGGGATGCGGGGGCGTGCAGTCTTCCCTTGCACCCAAGGGTCCGGCCGCCGCGGAAATCGCGCACATCAGCTGGATCATGTTCATCGGCGCAGCGCTGATCCTACTGCTCGTGATGGTGCTGGCTCTGTATGCAATGTACCGGGCTCCGGAAAAGCGTGTTCCTGTCGCGGCAAATAAACTGATTATTGCAGGCGGCGTCGCTTTCCCGGTAATCACATTAACGGCCCTGCTGGTCTATGGCGTGTGGAGCATGGGCGCATTACGCGGCGATCCCCAGCCGGCTCTGACCATCGATGTGACTGGCAACCAGTGGTGGTGGGAAGTGCGATACCAGCGCGACGTGCCGAGCGCAGGCTTCGCCACGGCCAACGAAATCCGCATCCCGGTCGGCGTGCAGGTGCAGCTGAGGCTGCATTCGAACGATGTCATCCATAGCTTCTGGGTGCCCAACCTGGCAGGCAAGATGGATGTGATGCCGGGCCGTGTCAACTCCCTGGTGATCCAGGCTGACAACGAAGGGGTATTTCGGGGCCAGTGCGCCGAGTTCTGCGGCGCGCAACATGCGCGCATGGCGTTTTTCGTCATTGCCCAGCCACGTGCCGAATTCGATGCCTGGATGGTGCAGCAGCGCACGCCAGCCGCAGCACCCACCAGTGACCTCGCCCGGCGCGGTCTGGAACTCTTTCGGAACAATCGCTGCATGGAATGCCATGCCGTACGCGCGATCGACGGGATGGCCATCGATACGCGCAAGGGGCCGGACCTGACCCATATTGCCAGCCGGACGCATCTGGCCGGCGGCACGCTGAAGAATAATCGTGACAACCTCATACGCATCATCGCAGACAGCCAGGGCGTGAAGCCCGGCAGTCGCATGCCCTCTTTTCCCGACCTCGGCGCCGACGAACTCGAGGCCCTGGCTGCTTACCTGGAGGGATCACCCTGATGACATCGCCAGCTTCGCCCTCCTCTCCAGCACAAGACCGTACGTCCCATCCGGCACGCATGCAGTCAGTCTGGGAGAACCCGTCCGGACTCGGCATGTTCACGGTGGTCAATCACTCGACCGTCGGTTTGCGCTTCATTATCACCGGCTTCGTCTTCTTCCTGATCGGCGGCATTCTAGCGATGTGGATACGCAGCCAGCTCACCTTCCCTGGCAACGATCTGCTCGACCACAAGACGTATGCCGAAGCCTTCACCATGCATGGCACCACCATGATGTTCTTCTTCGCGGTGCCCATGATGGAAGGTATTGCGGTCTACCTGCTGCCCAAGATGATCGGCACGCGTGACCTGATCTATCCGCGCCTGTCGGCGTTTGGCTATTGGTGTTATCTCTTCGGCGGCATACTGCTGTATTCCAGCTTCCTGTTCGACGCAGTGCCGGACGGCGGATGGTTCATGTACGTGCCGCTGAACAGTGCGCAATTTTCGGCTGGCAGCAACGTGGATTTCTGGTTGCTGGGCGTGACCTTCGCAGAGATCTCGGCAGTGGCGGCCGGCGTGGAACTGATCGTCGCCATACTGAAAACCCGCACTTCCGGCATGGCCATCAACCGCATGCCGCTCTACGCCTGGTACATCCTCGTGATGGCGTTCATGATCGTGTTCGGCTTTCCGCCGCTGATCCTGGCGTCCATCCTGCTAGAAATAGAACGCGCATTCGGCCTGCCCTTCTACGACACCGCGCTGGGCGGCGATCCCTTGCTGTGGCAGCACTTGTTCTGGATATTCGGCCATCCCGAGGTCTACATCATTTTCCTGCCGGCCGCCGGCCTGGTCACGACGATGCTCCCCACCTTTGCGCGGCACCCCATCGTGGGCTACAACTGGGTGGTCATGGCGGTGATCGCCACTGGCTTCCTCAGTTTCGGCCTGTGGGTGCATCACATGTTTGCGGTCGGCATCCCCTTGTTGTCGCTCGCTTTTTTCTCGGCGGCCAGCATGGCAGTCGCCATCCCGACCGGCATACAGGTTTTTGCCTGGATCGCCACGCTGTGGAGCGGAAGGGCGGTAATGAGTACGCCCATGTTGTATATCTTTGGTTTCCTGTTCATCTTCGTCCTGGGCGGGTTGACGGGCGTGATGGTGGCGCTCGTGCCCTTCGACTGGCAGGTACATGACACGCATTTCGTCGTCGCCCATCTGCACTACGTTTTGTTTGGCGGTATGGTTTTCCCGATGTTTGCGGCCTTCTATTACTGGCTGCCTCTGCTGTCGGGACGCGAACCGTCCCTGTATTTGAGCCGCATCGCCTTCTGGACCATCTTCATCGGCTTTAACGTCACCTTCCTGCCCATGCACTTGACCGGGCTGTGGGGCATGCCGCGGCGTGTGTACACCTATTTGCCGGAGCTGGGATGGAATGCGCTGAATTTCATCTCCACCGTGGGCGGATTTATCTCTGCCATCGGTGTGGCAATCCTGGCGGTCGACGTGATCATGCATTTTGTTGCGGGCAAACGAGCCAGACCCAATGTCTGGAATGCAGGCACGCTCGAATGGGCGATGCCGACGCCGGTCCCGCCCTACAACTTCGTGTCGCAGCCGCACGTCGATGACCGCGAGCCGCTATGGAAGAATCCCGATCTGCCACAGGAGATACAAGAAGGACGCCATCTGCTGGGCCATGCCGATGTCAGCCGCCGCGAAATCCTGATGACCAGTATCACGCATGCCAAGCCGCAAGCCGTGGTAATTTTGCCTGGCAATACCGTGGTGCCGCTCGTCGCCGCCGGTTTAACTTCCCTGTTCTTTATCGGCTTCCTAGCGAAGCTCTACTGGCTCGCTGCCCTGGGTGCGGCGGCATCGCTGGGCGCCCTGCTCGTATGGGCCTGGCAAAACGGATCGCGTCATGACCTGAGCGACATCGATGGGGGCGCGCATGGCCTGCTCCCGGTGCATAACAAGCTTTCGCTGACGCCTGGATGGTGGGGCACCCTATTCGCCTTATTGGCCGACGGTACACTCTTCATTTCACTGCTCTTTGCCTATTTTTACCTGTGGACCGTGTCGCCGCAGTGGCCGCCAGCAGAATATCGCCAGACCGGCCTGGGCCTGCCGCTTGCGGCGTTCGCGGTACTGCTGCTGGGCGGACTGGCGGCGATTCTGGCGGAATTCTGCATCCGTGCGCTGCGCAGCGGCTGGGCACAGGCGCTATATGTCACTGCGGCGGTGTCTGGTGTGCTGTTCATCGTGCTGCAGGTCCTGACGCTGCAGGGTAGCGGAGTGTCCGCGAAAGAGCATGCTTACGGCGCGTTGATTCATACCATCAGCGGATTCCAAATCGTGCATGTCGTTATTGCGATCATCATGGCCCTGTTTGCCTTGCTGCGGGTGCGGCATGGCTACCTGCATCGCACCAGGCCTGGCGAGGGCAAGGTGGTGTCACTGTTCTGGCAATACACGGTGCTGCAATGGATGCTGGGGTTCGCCACCATCCATGTATTTCCCACGGTCGTAGGAGGCTAGTCGATGGATTCTTCGACCTTGAAGCGTCTGCTCACGCTGGTAGGTGCGCCGCTCATCTGGATCGTGCATTTCGTCGTCTGCTACGTCATCGTGTCGCTCGCATGCGCATCGCAACTCGATGAATCCCGCTTCATCGGCTTGAATGCCGTGGAACTGGGTGTGGCCGCTTCCACCTTGCTTGCCGGGGCGCTCATCATCGGTATCGCTGTCGCCAGCCAGCACCGCTGGCGTCATCCTCCGGGCCCCGATCCGGACATCAGCCGCTTCTTTGCCATCGCTACCCTGTTGCTGTGCGCGATATCGCTGCTGTCCATGCTATGGGTCGCGTTTCCAACCTCAATATTGCCGACATGCGCTTCCTGAATCCTTATTTCTGGCGGTATTCCGCTATCGCCCTGCTACCGACGCAGGCATTCGCCCACGCCGGGGAACACCACGGTAGTTGGTGGACGCTGGACCCGATGGTCGTCACGCCGATGGTCCTGTTCAGCGCGCTTTATCTCGGCGGCCTGCTTTGGCTGCGCCGCAGGAAGCACGCAGGCGTTTCAATGCGGCCCCTGACACTGTCGAGTGCCGTACTCGGAGCAATCGCGCTTTTCCTCGCGCTGATCTGGCCATTCGACGCCTTTTCGGAATTCAGCTTTGCAGTACACATGGCACAGCATATGCTGCTGATCGTGGTTGCCGGTCCGCTGCTCGCCTTTGGAAGAATCGGCATTCCCATCAATGCCGCCATTGCCGCCGTATCGCCTGGCGCAGCCGCCGCACTGTCCCTTCCACGCAAATGGCTGCGCCTGTTGCTGATGCCTTCCGTAGCGTTCATTCTGCACGGCGCGGTAATCTGGATCTGGCATACGCCCCAACTGTTCGAACTCGCGCTGCGTGTCGAGTGGATTCACATACTGGAACATCTGAGTTTCCTGATTGCCGGCTACTGGTACTGGACAGTATTGATACGCCATAGCGAGAACGAAGGCTATGGATCGGCTGCGCTGTCCGTGCTGTCCACGCTGATGCATACCGGCCTGCTGGGCGCATTGTTCACCTTCGCATCACGTCCCATTTATGCCACCTACATCGCAACGCAGGGCAGCGTGGAAAGGGCACTACAAGACCAGCAGCTGGCCGGCCTGCTGATGTGGATTCCCATGGGCGCCTGTTACCTCATCGGCGGACTGGCATTTGCCGCGGCCTGGCTGCGTACTGCGGATGGGCGGAAAGAACGGCCTTTGTAGAAAGCTTCCAAAACGCGAAACCCTCGCCCAGGCAAAGCCTCAATCCTTCTTTTCCCTGAATTCAGCATCGATCACCCTGTCGTCGACGCTGTTGGGAGGGTTTCGGCCAGTGAATTTGAAGAACGACGCTAGCATTCGGTCGAACATGGCTCGCCTCAGCCAAGGGAATGTGAGAATGAAAGCGGTCGTGAAACCTGTAAACGCCGCGGGCACGTATTCGCCTCGCCACAAGAAGTGCAGCAAGCAAAGTGCCAGCAAGCTCACCATGAATGGCCGACGGACGGGTTTAGGCAGCAGACCGACAATGCGCAGCTTGCCTTTTCTTATCCACGGGAAGCGTGCCAAAAGAGCGCCAAGCAGCAATCCTGCCAGGACCCGGCCCGTGCCGAGATACTCGGCCAGAACGCCGATGACAAGGAAACCGGTATAGGTCATCGTGCTGGCCAAGGCTGCCAGCACGAATAACGCGACAGCGATCGTTCGCTTTGGCATACGAATCGCCGTGGTGAGTAGAAAAGCTAGGATTTGTACACTCCTGCAATGGGCATTGGAAGGCTGTTGCAAATTCTAGCAGCACTCTTCGTGTCAGGCTTTTCAACCGGTAGCGAGGTGTGGCGCCTGCCGTTCCATACAAACGCCGGAAAACCGCCATTGATGGCAAAGTAGCGGACTTCGACATCTTCGAACTTGGGATCTGCGATGAACTATCCTTCCGTACACCAGTACTTGCAGCACGTTGCCGACCGAAACCCCGGCCAGCCCGAGTTCCTGCAGGCTGTCACCGAAGTGATGGAAAGCCTGTGGCCCTTCATCGAACAGCATCCCCGCTACGCCGAGCAAGGCCTGCTCGACCGTCTGGTCGAGCCCGAGCGCGTGGTCATGTTTCGCGTCTCGTGGGTGGATGACCATGGCCAGGTCCGTGTCAACCGCGGCTACCGGATCCAGCACAGCATGGCGATCGGTCCCTATAAAGGAGGCTTGCGCTTCCACCCTTCGGTCAACTTGTCGGTACTGAAATTTCTCGCCTTCGAACAGACGTTCAAGAACGCACTGACCACCCTGCCCATGGGCGGAGGCAAGGGCGGCTCCGATTTCGACCCCAAAGGCAAGAGCCCGGGCGAGGTGATGCGCTTCTGCCAGGCTTTCGTGAGCGAACTGTTCCGCCATGTCGGCGCCGACACGGATGTTCCGGCCGGCGACATCGGCGTCGGCGGCCGCGAAATCGGCTACATGGTGGGGATGATGAAAAAGCTGAGCAACCGGGCCGACTGCGTGTTCACGGGCAAGGGGCTGAGCTACGGGGGCTCGCTGATACGCCCGGAAGCGACCGGCTACGGGACCGTGTATTTTGCGGAAGAAATGCTCAAGACCCGCGGCCGCTCCTTCGATGGCCTGCGCGTGAGCGTGTCCGGCTCGGGCAACGTAGCGCAATACGCCGTGGAAAAGGCCATGTCCCTGGGCGCCAGGGTCGTGACGGTATCCGACTCGAGCGGCACCGTGATCGACATGGACGGCTTTACGCCCGAGAAGCTGGCCGTCCTGATGGAGGTGAAGAACCATCTGTATGGCCGCGTCAGCGACTATGCCCAGCGCACCGGCAGCAGTTTCGAAGCCGGCGTGCGCCCCTGGCACGTGCCGGTCGATGTGGCGCTGCCATGCGCGACCCAGAACGAACTGGACGCAGGGGATGCCGCCGTCCTGATCCAGAATGGCGTGCTGTGCGTGGCTGAAGGAGCCAACATGCCCTCGACCATCGATGCCGCGAAAGCCTTCGAGGCCGCCGGCGTACTGTACGCCCCGGGAAAAGCCAGCAACGCCGGCGGTGTCGCCACTTCCGGCCTGGAGATGAGCCAGAACGCGGCGCGCCTGTCCTGGCCCAGCGAGGAGGTCGATGCCCGGCTGCTGCAAATCATGAAGGGGATCCACGCAGCCTGCCTGGCGTACGGAAAGCGTGCCGACGGCGGCATCAGCTATGTGGACGGCGCCAATATTGCCGGGTTCGTGAAAGTGGCCGACGCGATGCTGGCGCAAGGTGTGATCTGAGTTGGGGAAACGCCAATCCATGCAGATTGGCGTCTTTTTGCTTTCTGCCCTGCACAGATCCTGTTCCAGTGAATGTTGTCGTCCGCGCGGCACAGTCCATCCCCACCGCCTTTCCTGTCATACGCCGGTCATGAGCGCACCTGATGATGGGACAACACGAGCTCCGGCGCGTTGTCCGTGCCGGCTCGGACATTCGGATGGTGCCTCATGTACACAAGCGCGTACACAAGCGATAAGCGGCTGTTGATCCTCGATGCGGACGGCACTACCATCGATGCGTTTTCCGCCATCGAAGCCGCCTTCTCCCGCCATGGGATGGCGATCGGAGCGGAAACCAATTTCCAGAAACGGCACCACCTGCTCAAGTATGTCGGCGGCCTGAAGGAATTCCCCGCCATCATCCGGAAAAACCTGCGCAAGAACAGCCGCGCCCGGCTGGTTGACACCCTGACCGGCATCTACCGGCAGGAGGCCAGCCTGTATGAAGGCATTCCCGAGCTGATCCGCGAACTGATCGCCGCGCCCGACATTCTGGTCGGCATCGTGACGCGCAACGTGACCATCGAGCCGCTGGAAACCCTGCGCCAGCTGTTCCGCCGCCACGACATCGATATCGGCGAGCTGGACTTCCTGGTCCATATTCCCCTGAAAGAGAAAAAGACCGCACAGTTCCGCGTGCTGCGCGAGCGCTTCGGCATCAACCCGGCGCGGGCCTATGTCTGCGGCGACGAGCACAAGGATTTCGCCGCGGCGATCAACACCGGCATGCATCCCTTCATGGTCTCGTATGGTTTCGAAGACCACGAGCGGCTGACCAACAACTACGATATTCCGCCGGAACTGATCTCCCGCACGTCCGCCGAGCTGTGCTGCCGCATCCGGCACGCGCTCGACCTCGGCGTGCTCGCTCAGGCGCCGTACCAGAACAGCAGCATGCTGATGGCGCCGAACATCCAGTAATCGACCGGCGCGCCGAAGGCCCAGTGCCTATGCCAGGGCACGCATTCCTGCCTGAAGCGCCGCCAGCCGAAGGCCGGATTGACGACGAACCAGAGGTAGTCCTCGACGATCCAGAACAGCATGATCGAGGCCATCACCATGGCCTCGAGCCGCAGCGACCATTGACCGATGAAGAACAGCGGGAAGTGGAAGACCAGGCCAATGAAGGAGAACATCCACAGGTGGTAGCCGGTCAGGGCGCGGCCACCCCAGAAGATGTCGAGCAGCGGATGCTGTTCGATACGCCAGGTCGGCAGGTTCGCCGCCCAGCCGGCCTCGCCCTCGATCTCCACCTCGACCCGCGCGAACAGGTAGGCCAACATCAACACGGCACACACTGTCGCCACAACCCGGCCCGCCTCCGACAACTCAAGCATACGCCTCTTCACTTTCCTGACCTGATCGAACCAGGACGGTTTCCAGTACCTGTCTGGCCGCGTGCGGACGTCCCAGCGTCCGCGCGCGGCCAGCCATCTCTTTCAGCTTGGCCGGTCGCGCCATCAGGTAACGGATACGGTAATCCAGGGTCGGCAGGTCGGAGGCCTTGAGCGCCGCCCCTTGCTCCAGCAGGAAATTCGCGTTGTGCTCTTCCTGCCCCGGAATCGGCGCATGCAGGATCATGGGCAGGCCCATGGCTAAGCATTCGGCAAGCGTCGAGCCGCCCGGCTTCGTGACGACGAGGTCGGCGCAAGCCATCAGGCGCTCGACCTGGTCGGTATAGCCCTGGGGCGCCAGCCGGCCCGGGAAGCGTTCGGCCAGCACGTGCAGTGCGCTCAGTTCAGCAAGGTTCTTCCCCGCCAGAACGATCAGCTGGAAATCGCCGGGGATGGCCAGCAGGCGCTGCGCCACCCGGCTCAAGTCGCCCAGGCCGGCGCCACCGCCCATCAGGAGAAAGGTCGTCAAGCTTGGGTCGAGGCCCAGCGCACGGGCGCATTCGGCGCGGTCGTGCCGACGCGAAAACGCCGGCATGGTCGGGATGCCGGCAACATGGATCGCCCCTGCCGGGATGCCCTGCTCCCGCATGCGAAACGCCACCTCGTCGTTGCCGGCGAAGTAGCCGGCCATATGCGGGTGCACCCACATGCGGTGCAGGTCGAAGTCGGTCACCTGTACCCAGACCGGGCAGTGCAAGGCGCCGGCCGCGATCTGCCGGGACAGCAGTTCAGCCGGCTGGAAATGGGTGCATACCACCACGTCGGGCTTCAGCGTGGCGATTTGTGCCAGCAGCGGCCGGCAGTCGCGCCCTTCGATCCAGCGCCGCAGGCGGTTGAACCAGCCGTCCGGACGGGCCTGGTCCGTGAGCCGGTAGACATGGCGCCACAGGCCTGGCGCGCGCTTGACCAGGCACAGGTAGAAGTCGGTATAGACCTTGCGCAGGCACGGCGTGCCAAAGGCCATTGCGTCGAGGTGGACCACCCTGGCATCGCCATATTCCTCGGCCGCGCAGGTACGGATGGCTTCGGCCACCCGGGTATGACCGGCGCCGGCCGGCACGCTGAGCACGAGGATCTTTTTCCCGGCCAGGCCGCGCTGGATGTCACCTTCCCTCATGGCGCTGCCATCCGCTTGTCCATGCACGTCCCCCGCTAAGGATATGCATGGAATGTAAGCGCGGAATATGACCGGCCCATGACGGCGGCCATCGCTCCCGGCGAGGTCAGGGAGCGTTCTTCGCCTGCGCCATCTCGAGCGCGGGCAAGGTAACCGTCAGGAAGGACGACACCTGACCGATCAGGTCAACCGCTTGCTGGCGCACCTGCTCCATCTGCTGGATCGACAGCTCTGCCTGGCGAACTGCCTGCTGGAGCAGTGTGCGGCGCTGCATGAGGGCATCCAGCAAGCTCGCATCCGACGCGCTGCCGGCGAGTTTCGACACGACGGCAAGCGCCGCCAGGTGCAGGCCCAGGTTCCTCGCCGATTCCGCCAGCTTGCGCGTGGCCACCTCGCTGTCCGCCACGAGTTGCAGGAGCTGCGCACGGGACGCTGTCAGCGCGGGCTTGTACTGCGCAGGCGATGCCGGGCGGCGCAGCAGCTTGCCGAACACGCCCGTTGGCGCCCTGGTGCTTTCGAGCGCGGCGTCGAGGATGGCCGGCACGCCCATTTGCGCGAACTTCATCACCAGCTCGGTCACCGGCTGGAGCAGCGCGGCCTGCTCCATCAAGGGCTCCTCCGCCCACTGCGTGACCAGTGGCAGCTTGAGCGGCAGGAGGCGGCGGAACAAGGCGGCCAGGCGCTGCTCCGAGTGCGTGAACACTACCGGATGCTCGGCCCGGGCGATCGCCAGGGCGTCGCGTACCGCCGGATGGTCTTCGCTGTCGAACAGCGCGCCGGGCGCAGCTTTCGCGGTCGCGCCCGGCGATATCGGTGCCGGGGGAAGTTCGTCGAATGACAGCGCCCTGGGCGGGCTGTCGCCGGCAAGCGGCGCAGCATCCTGCGGGGTTGCGGCATCTTCCGCGTCACCGAAGTCGAAGGCCCGCGGCACGGCTGGCCCCTTGGCCGGATCGGAAGGGGCTTCCGGCTCTCCGCCGAAATCGAATGCCTTGGGCGTCTGGTCTGTCATCGGCTACCTGGCATCGCGCGCCATTTCCGCTTCATGGAACAAGGACGCGGCAGACACGCGTGCCCGCTCTCAGACGGTACCGCCGAGTTTGCGGACGAAGGTTGCCAGGTTCAGCTTGAAGCCGGCGCCGACGGCCTGGAAGCGCCATTCGCCATCCTTGCGGTACAGCGAGCCGAACTGCAGCGCGGTCTTGTCCGAATAGTCCTCGTCCAGGTCATACTCCGCGAGCACTTCCCCAGTCTCGTCGTTGTACACCTTGACGTAGGCGTCCGTGACACGGCCAAAGGTCTGCTTGCGCACTTCGGCGTCGTGGATGGTCACGACAATCGGCATCTCCACGACCTCGGCTTCGACCTTGCCCAGGTCGACGGTAATGACCTCGTCGTCGCCATCCTTGTCACCCGTGCGGTTGTCGCCGGAGTGCACCACAGCCCCATCCGGGGAAGTGGTGTGGTTGTAATAGACGAAGTGGGCATTGCTGATCATGACCGGGTTATCGCTCGCATCCCGCCGGCACAGGAAGACCGACGAGTCGAGGTCGAAGGGTTGGCCTTCGACCGGGTTGACCTTCCATCCGAGGCCGACACGAACGCGCTTCAAGCCCGGCGCGGTTTTTTCGAGGTTGATGCGGTGGCCAGTGTGGAGCGTCGTCGACATGGACTTTCCTTTTTCCTATAAGGTGAAAATGACGATCAGGCGCCGGTTGGCGAAAAGCGCGCAATCAGCTCGCGCTCCAGTTCCTGCAGCTTGGGCAGTTCATCCTTGCGGCGCTGCTGGCCTTCGTTCGAGATCTGTTCGAGCTTGTCGAAGGCGGTCATCAGCTGGGTCTGGACGTGCTGGGCGGTTTCCAGGCTGACCAGGGAACGCTGCTTGGCACGGGCTACCGTCTCGGTATTGTCCAGCAACATGTCGGCCTGGGCACGGAAGGCCGCGTCGGTGGCGTCGTAGGCCGCGTTGGCGACCGCCGCGCTCTGCTTGGCCTCCAGCTGCAGCAGGTAGAGCGAAAACACGTTGCGCCAGGCCGGAATCGACACGTTGACGATATCCGTGAAGGTGTCCGTCAGGGCCCGGGCGTTGTCCTGCGACAGGCGGATCTGCGGCACCATCTGCGTGGCCATCAGCATGGCGCGGCGCAGGTCGTCGATGCGTTTCTCGAGACGCTCGAGACGGCGCTTGAGCTCAGTCGCCTGCTGCGCCTCGAAGGCATTGGCAGCCGCGGCCTGCTGCGCGAGCGCTTGGCGCAGGCGCTCCGCCCAGGCTTCGCCCTTCTTCACATCGGCATCCAGGCCCTGGTAGTACAGTTCGAGGCTTTTGTACATCTCGTCGAAATCCTGGATGCGCCCACGGTGCACGTTGGCATGCCGCGTCATCTCCGCGATCAGGGTATCCATGCGCGATTCGACCACCTGGTACTGCGACAGCATCTTTTCCTTGACCGAGCCGAACATGTTCCCCAGGCGCGACAGCAGGCCGCCCGAACGGAGCTTGGCCGGGTCCAGGCCTTTCGAGGTCGCGATCAGTTCGTTCAGCTGCGTGCCGAACACATCCGCATCCGACGCACGCACCGTGCCGAGCAGCTTGGCCGACACTTTCGCCACGCCTGCGCCGGTGGAACCACCCAGGGCTTCGATGGCCTTGTCATCGATACCGGAAATGTCGACCCTCACCAGCGGCGCCGCGCTGGCCTCCGGGCGTGCGGCCGGCAGCGTGTCCGACGTCGGGGCTGGATTCAGCAAGGGCGGAAACGCCGGCGTCGCGGGAACCGGGGGTGCTGCGTTCGCTTCTTCGTCGGAGGTGAACAGCGGTTTCATAGGTTTCCTTCAGGTGAGAAGTGACAACATCAAATAGCTTACCACCGGACAATCGGTCTGCGTGAGCATCGTCTAACCACCACGACTAGCGTTAAGCTGGCCGTCATGCGCTAAGCATAGCCTGTGCACCAAATGGACACTCATTCAGTGCAAGCAATCCAGCGATTTCATGTGAATTGAGTTTTTGCATGTCTCATATTGTTCGCCTCAAGCAGCGCGCAAGATGCTGAATTGAGCAAACGCAGTAGCCGGGAGCGCCCTCTCCAACTGCCAGGTAATGCTCATCGGTTGAGCTCCATGAGCATCTTTTAGGACTACTGGTCCGCATGCCAGGTATGCGCTGTCTTGATCACTTCGCACGAATAACTGGAACTGCCAGCCATTTCTCTCCGCCCCCACGCTCTGCAAATACCGCTGCCCGGCCGCACTCTGCGGGCTACAACTGTTCTGCGTCTGCCAATGGAACAGCTCATGGCTAAGCGCGTAGTCATGGTAAGCAATCGCATCGTGAAAACCACTGCGCTTGTCGAGAGTCACAAACAGGAGTTCGGTCTTGCGCTCCTTGAGCCTTAAGACGCCTTCGCCAAAGCGTGGTCGCTTCTCTGCAGTCAGGTATCCCACTGCAGTGAGAATTTCATTGATTCGATAATGTGCATGCAGGCAAAGCGGCACATCCTCAAGCCCAGGGATGGGGACGCTCCGCACTGCCGCGCTCACTTCCAGGACTTGAGCAAGTTCAGTCAGTTCTTTCAAGCTGTGCGGATTCTGCTGGAGTCGCCGCAAAAAGTCGCTTCCACTTCCTACGCGACTGGCAGTCCCATCGACCTGGTAAGCCAGCATCTGGAGACGTCGGCCATTGCGTGGATCATTGAGCACTGCCTCCACATCTGGATGTGCTAAGGCCTGCATCAGCGCTATCTGCTCCGGGTCGTCAATATGCAACAGCGCGCTGAAGCGGCGTCCAAAGTACTCTTCTTCCGGATCTTCTTGCCCTGCCAGCAGTTCAGCAGAACGCTGGAGCGCAGTCCAGCCGCTGCGCGCAGTGCTGCGATAAACGTCGCTCACATTCAGCGCCTGCTCGTGCAGAAAACGGGATAGGCCGAGCTGATTCCGGCCATGCAAGCTGACGAAGGTCTGCAACTCACGAATCAGCCGGCGCCAGTTTTGCTGAATCAGGTTACGCAAACTGGCCAGCACTTGGTCGCGCGTACGCTGTTGCAGTTGCATGTAACAACCTGTGGGCAATTTACTGAACCCGTTTGCAGCCCCGTCCAGCAATTCGCGCCGACTCAGTCCAGTAAGCTGGCCGAGTAAATGGTCGAACCGGAATTCCTTCTGGTACTGGCCGATAAAGTCGAGCACCAGACAGCTTTCTTTCCCCTTGAAGAGGCGTAGTCCGCGGCCAATCTGCTGTTGGAATATCACTGGGCTCTGCGTTGGCCTCAGCAGCAGCAAGGTATCCACCATCGGCAAGTCGATGCCTTCGTTGTAGAGATCGACCGTCACCAATACGCAAACCTCACCACTGGCCAGCTTGCGCGGAGCGGCCATACGTTCCTCGCGGCTCGATTGTCCGGTAACGCACAGGGCGGGCAAGCCAGCACGAACGAATTGCCCTGTCATGAAACGTGCGTGATCAACGCTTACACAGAAAGCGATAGCCCGGCTCTCACGCGGATTTGCGCACAAGCGGTGCCATTCATTCACGATCAAGCGGGCGCGAATATGATTTCCGGTGAAGAGGCCATCCAGCGCCTTTTGTTCATCGGCCCGGTTCCATGGA
>NZ_JPXI01000029.1 GCF_000740675.1 Massilia sp. BSC265
CGTGCTAATAGTGCAATGGCATAAGCGTGCTTAACTGCGAGACCGACAAGTCGAGCAGGTACGAAAGTAGGACATAGTGATCCGGTGGTTCTGTATGGAAGGGCCATCGCTCAACGGATAAAAGGTACTCTGGGGATAACAGGCTGATTCCTCCCAAGAGTTCATATCGACGGGGGAGTTTGGCACCTCGATGTCGGCTCATCACATCCTGGGGCTGTAGCCGGTCCCAAGGGTATGGCTGTTCGCCATTTAAAGTGGTACGTGAGCTGGGTTTAAAACGTCGTGAGACAGTTTGGTCCCTATCTGCCGTGGGCGTTGGAAATTTGAAGGGGGCTGCTCCTAGTACGAGAGGACCGGAGTGGACGAACCTCTGGTGTACCGGTTGTCACGCCAGTGGCATTGCCGGGTAGCTAAGTTCGGAAGAGATAACCGCTGAAAGCATCTAAGCGGGAAACTTGCCTTGAGATGAGATTTCCCGGAGCCTTGAGCTCCTTGAAGGGTCGTTCGAGACCAGGACGTTGATAGGCTGGGTGTGGAAGTGCAGTAATGCATTAAGCTAACCAGTACTAATTGCCCGTACGGCTTGTCCCTATAACCTTGGTAGGCTATAGACAAGTCAGGAATACAGCTGCAGTTTGTTGATACTGCTACCCCAAGAATAAAAAAACGATACTTCTTCCCGGATTGTGAGTTTTTTACCGATCGGTAAAAGCTCATACAAGTCAAAGCCTGATGACCATAGCAAGTCGGTCCCACCCCTTCCCATCCCGAACAGGACCGTGAAACGACTTTGCGCCGATGATAGTGCTGCAACCAGTGTGAAAGTAGGTTATCGTCAGGCTAGTTATAAGCGAAAGCCCGCTTGAGTGATCTCAAGCGGGCTTTTTTGCGTCCGTATGCATCACGCCAGTCCGTGTCTGCCGCTGGGCCTCCTGCACTTGGCTGCTCCCGCCAGGCTGGTGGGGCTGCACCTGTGCTTCGTCCGCTGCGGCCCCGGTCAGCGCGAAGGGCGTTCCCCGATAGATGTTGTTGCGCGCGACGACGTCGGACGAGCTCGCGTCCAGATGGATCCCGCCGCCGGTTGTGCCGGCGAACAGGTTGCTGGTAATGGTGTCCAGTACGTTTCCCGAGATCGTATGTCCCCCCGTGTCGGGCCGGCTGCCGGGCGGACCGCCGTACAATTTCATCAGCTTAGCCACTGCACATGGCCGGGCTGTTATGGCGGTTCAATTGGCTGTGTTGCTACTACCCTAGCCGCGTGCGGAGGGCGACCGGACCGGACCGCGAAAGGATCGTGCGCGACGGCGCCGCTTTTGATGCGGGTCAAAGATTTTCGGCACTCGCGAGAACAGACTAGGCCTGTTCCTCTCAACGGGGAAGCATCGAACCGCTTGATCACTACCTTGTGGAGGTTGCCATGTACAAGCGCATCCTGTTGCCCACCGACGGATCGGACGCCTCCCGGCGTGCCATCCAGTACGGCGTCGATTTTGCCAGGAGCATCGGCGCCGACGTGGTCGCGATGACGGCCACGCGCGTATTCCACACCCTCACTGCCGACAGCGAGATGCTGGAGCAGACCCCGGAACAGTATGCCGAAGCGAGCAGGGCGCGCGCCCAGCGCCTGCTGGACGAGGTGATGGCGGTCGCGCGCGACGCCGGGGTTTCCTGCACCGGGGTGCAGGTCGTGTCCGACGAGCCCTACGAGGCGATCATCGACACGGCGCGCCAGCACATGTGCGACCTGATCGTGATGGCCTCGCACGGCCAGCGCGGGATCAAGGGACTGCTGCTGGGCAGCGAAACCCAGAAGGTGCTCGTCCACAGCGCCATCCCGGTTGTGGTGCACCGCTAGGGCCGGCGAGGGAGGAATTCTGCCATGTACCGACGTATCCTGGTCCCGACCGACGGGTCCCCGCTTTCCGAAGCAGCGGTTGCTGCCGCCATCGACTTTGCGCAGGGGCCCGCCGGCAGCGAGATCGTCGCGCTGTCCGTCGCTGTGCCCGCGCCTGCTTTCCAGTCGCTCGAAGGCGCCATGCCCTACGATCCGGGCCTGCAGGTGGACGTCTTGCTGGAACACGCCCAGCACTACGTCGACGCAATCGCCGCGCGCTGCAAGAATGCCGGCGTGCGCTGCACGCCCATCACGTGCAGCGCACTCGACCCCGCCGAGGCGATCGTGGACACCGTGCGCGAGCAGCAGTGCGACCTGATCGTAATGGGCTCGCACGGACGACGCGGCCTGAGCCGGCTGCTGGCCGGGAGCGTCACCCAGGCCGTGCTTGCAAGCGCGCCTGTGCCGGTCATGGTGCTGCGGCCGGCCGCGCAGGGTGCCCGGTAAGCAGACCGCCACGCGTAACAGGAGAACCCCGAAACGCTTCAGGCGGCCACGTCTTCGGTGTAGTCGGGGCGCGCGGCTTCGCGCGGATCGCGCAGCAGCAGCACGGGGATGTGCGAATTGGCCAGCACGTACTGCGCGACGCTGCCCGTGAACAGGCGGTTGGCGTCGTTCGGGCCGTGCGCGCCCATCACGATGAGATCACAACCATGGGCTTCCGCCACCCGGATGATCTCCGGGCCCGGGATGGAGGCCAGCGGTATCGCGGTGTCGCAGCTGACCCCGCTTGCCTGTGCGATGCGCCGCACGGTATCGGCATGGGTGTGCGCGGCGCACAGCGCGCGCTCGAATTCTGCCTGTGCCGCTTGCGGGGAGGGTGCGGCGTCGCACTGCGCGGGCATGCAGAACTGCGGTTGCGCGACCGAGGCCGCGACCACGCGCCCGGCACCTGCGCGAGCCAGCAGGACCGCCATCTCGGCGGCGCGCACGGCGAGGTCGGAACCGTCGGTGGCAATGCAGACGCGCTCGAGAAACATGGTGGTCGGCCCTGTGTTGGTGTGCACACAGGATTCGGGTTTCCCACTGCGAGCATCTTGATACCCCTCAAACTTGCGGGACGCTCCTTCCTTCCCGGCGCTTCCGCGCAGGGCGTGATTCTTCATGGCCTTGCCTGCTGCCGAGGCGTCGCTCAGCGAATCCAGCCTGGACGCCGCCACGGGTAGCTGGCCGCTCCGCAAGGGCATCCATTACGTCCTCGACCCGGGTTGCTGGAAGGCAGGGGCGGCCAGAGGCTGATGCTGGACGACGTCAGCCTGGTTCGGGCGCAGTCTCGTGATCAGAGTCTCCCGACCGCCCACAGCACGCCCCGCGCGACCAGGTCGAGATAGCGCGGGTCTGCCATCACGGCCGCGTTGTGGGCCAGCGTCGTGCTGAACACGCGCGCGCGTTTCGGGCCGTAGGTGTGGGTCCACGCCACGGTGTACACCTTGGCGCGCTCCGCTTCGACGGCGGATTCCGGCTGCACGCCGGTCAACACCGGCGTCACGTCGAAGCTTGTCAGGTTGTTGTACAGCTCGTCGCGGCCAGTCGAATACGAGACGAAGCCGTCGGCGATCGGGTGGCCGTTGCCGGCGCCGGACAACCGGATCGGCGACTGCGGCCCATGGCCGGTGGACCGGATGCCGGTGAACTCGAACCAGCGCGCGTTCGCGTCGCCTGCCTTTACCGGCTGCTTCCAGGCGCCGGAGCGATACGAGTGCATCGCACAGTGCAGGTTCACGGCGGGGATGCCCTTGCGATGCGGCGCCAGCACCGCGTCGAGCGCCTCGGCGCTGTCCTCGTCTGCTGCGCACTCGTGATGGATCACCACGTCATAGCCGTCCGCGTAGTGCGGGTTGGCGTAGATCGGCAGTGCCGGGCGCGTCGCCTTTTCCCCCGGCTTGGGGTCGTAGTAGACGTGGTTGACTTCTGCGGGCATCCGCTCCTTCAGGGCCCGTTCGAGCAGTTCCCGCTGGCGCGGATAGTCGTGGCAGCAGCCGCCGCTGACCACCAGTACCCTGATGGCCTGGCCGGGTTCGGCATGCGCCGGGGGCAGGGCCGAAACGGCGAGCGTGGCCGCTCCAGCGATGAGTTTCAGCATGACGTCCTTTTTCTTCGGATGGATGAGCTACTCCATGGTATCGGGTCGCGGCAACGCGTGCGCCGGGCGCTGAAAGCAATCAAGATTGTGATTATCCTTGCCTGCCCCAGGGATGAGCGGCGGTTCTTCGTCTATATATGTGCAAAGCCGCCCGACCATCAGCCAACACTAGCTCAAGGAACACGCATGCCAGACCCAGACCGTTCACAACGCCGCCGCGCCATCACGCTGTCGATGCTGGCCGCCCCCCTCTGGGGAGTCCAGCTGCCGGCATCGGCCGCGCAATCCAAGCGCTTCTCCATCACCGATTTCGGCGCCCGCGCCGACGGCACCACGGTCAATACCGCGGCCATCCAGAAGACCATCGATCACGCGGCCGCACAGGGCGGCGGCACCGTGGTCGTCCCTGGCGGCGTGTTCGTCAGCGGCGCGCTGTTCCTGAAACCGAAGGTCAACCTGCACCTGGAGCAGGGCGCGGTCCTGCGCTGCTCGACGGACCTGAAGCACTTCCCGGCGGGCCGCACCCGCATCGAAGGACATTTCGCCGAGAACTTCAACCCGGCGCTGATCAATGCGAACGGCTGCGACGGCTTGAAGATCAGCGGCGCCGGCACCCTCGATGGCGCCGGCCGGCCGATCTGGGACCTGTTCTGGAAGCTGCGCAATGCGGCACCGGATCCGCACAATTTCAAGAACATCGGCATCCCGCGCGCCCGGCTCGCCTTGATCGAGCGCTCGCGCAACGTCACGATCGAGGGCGTCACCTTCAAGGACTCGCAGTTCTGGAACCTGCACCTGTACCGCTGCCAGCAGGTCACGGTGCGCAATGCGCGCTTCCAGGTGCCCGAGGACTATCACCAGGCGCCAAGCTCCGACGGCATCGACCTGGACAGCTGCCAGCACGTGCTGGTCGAGGGCTGCTATTTCTCGGTGACGGACGACTGCATCGCGGCCAAGGGTTCGAAGGGGCCGTTCGCGATGGAGGACAAGGACAGTCCACCCGTGGTGGACGTGCGGGTGCGCAACTGCGAATTCCGGCGCGGCCACCACATGCTGGCCCTCGGCAGCGAAGCGACCCTGGTGCGCGACGTGCTCATCGAGGACTGCAGGGTGACGGGCAAGGTGGACAGCCTGGCCGTCTTCAAGCTGCGGCCGGACACGCCGCAGCACTACGAGAACATCCACTTCCGGAACATCACGGTCGATTCTTCCGGCGGACAGATCGTGACGATCCAGCCCTGGACCCAGTACTTCGACCTGAAGGGCGCGCCGCCGCCGAAGTCGATCGTGCGCAACATCAGCCTGGTCGGCATCCGGGGACGGCTCAACGCCTTCGGCACCATCAAGCCGAATCCCGGCCAGACCACGATCAGCGACGTCCTGCTGAAGGACTTCGACGTGCAGCTGGACCGGGAGAAGCTCGACACGGCGGACGTCGCCAATCTCCGGCTGGAGAACGTCGTCGTCAACGGCAAGCCGGTACAGGTATAGCGCGCCGATACAAGGTCCCAAGGCCGATACATAATTTGGTATCGGAATAGCCAAAAAATTGATTGGAATGATCTCACCCGTACGCCTACCATCCCTGTCGAGCATGTAATAACAGCAAAGCCGCGGCACAGCGGCAATAACGACGACACAGGAGACGTATGAAACGCACATCATTCGGCCGCGCCGCGGCCAGTACCCATCACGCCTTCGCACTCCGCACAACGGTGGCCGCACTCGCCGGAGCAGGGCTGATCAGCAGCGCCACAGTCGGCGCCCAGGAATTCTCTCCCGCCGCGGCCGCCGAAACGACGGCGCCGGGTGATACCCAGACCGTGGTCGTCACGGGCGTCAAGGCATCGCTCATCAAGAGCCTGGCGATCAAGCGCATCAGCGACCAGGTCGTGGAATCGGTCGTTGCCGAAGACATCGGCAAGCTGCCCGATAACAATGTCGTCGAAGCGCTGCAGCGCGTGACGGGGATCCAGGTCACCAACCGCGCCGGCGGCGAAGTCGGCACCTTGTCCATCCGTGGTCTGCCCGACGTCCAGACCACCTGGAACGGCCGCAATATCTTTACCGCGTCGGGCACGCAGGTCGCGCTCCAGGACATTCCTTCGACCCTGGTTCGCCAGATCGACGTTTACAAGACGCGCGACGCCAGCCAACTGGAAACCGGCATTGCAGGCCAGGTTGACGTCAAGTCGCTGCGACCGTTCGATTTCAAGGGGCCGCAAGTGTCGATTTCGGCGCGCGAGACCTATCTGGATCCTGCGAAAAAGTGGAATCCGCAGCTCAGCGCCATGTTCAGCAACCGCTGGGAAACCGGGATCGGCGAAGTCGGCGCCCTGGTCAACCTGGCGGCCACCCAGACGCGATACCGCAATGAAAGCGTGACGCCGGGCGCCATGGTGCCGTTCACCAGCCCTAATGCCGCCGAAGTGCCGGCAGGTTACACGCCTTTGCAGCGCATCTTCGACAACAATATCTGGACGCCCGGTACCCGTAGCGGCTTGCCGATGGCGGCGGGTTCGACGCTGAACTTCAACGGCAAGGCGCATCCTTATTACCTGGCGCGCGACGCCGTTTTCCAGAGCGACGTCCAGGGCGAACGCAAGCGTCCCGCCGCCAATCTCGCCTTGCAGTGGAAGCCGAACAGCGATGCGGTGTATACCTTCGAATCGATGTACAGCGGTTATCGCGACAAGGCCTTCAACCAGCTGCTGTTCAGCTTTGCCGACTGGTGGGGCGATCTCGGCAGTAACCCTGCCGGGACGATCACGACCTTCCCGGGAACGAACGTCATCAAGACCCGCAAGGTCAATAACGTCTATGCCTTCAACAGCGGCGACTACACCACGTCGAAAACCGATTCCTTCGTGTATGCGCTGAACGGCAAGTGGGATATCGGCGAGCGCCTCAAGCTGGACGGCGATCTGTCGTACCAGACGAGCGAGTTCGACACGCAATTCACGGCCACCCGGATCGATCGCGTGGCACCTGGCATCGACGTCGACTTCAATGCGGGCGGCGATACGGCCTTCCGTTTCAATAACAATGCCGACCTGGCCGACCCGAGCAAGTGGAACGTGGCGGAGTTCTACGATAACGCCAACCGCAACAAGGGCAGCGCCGCGACGGCCACCCTGTCGGGCGTCTTCGATGCCGGCTGGGGTGCGCTGCAGACGCTCCAGTTCGGCCTGCGCCACGACGTACGCAAGGCCTCGGAGGCCAACCGGACGCAATCGGCCGCCCTGGGCCGCAACCTGGCCTCGCTGGGGCCGAATTATTCCATTACCAACGCGAATTTTGGCACGGACATCTCGGACGTTCCGCGCTCATGGGTGGTACCCAATGCCTACTATATCCGCGACCATCTCGACGACTGGCGCAAGCTCTATAACTCGGCCAATAGCAACTTCCTCACCACGGACAAACTGAGCCTGCAGAAGACCTTCGAGGTCGAGGAAAAGACGAGCAATCTCTACCTGATGGGGAATTTCCAGAGCGAGCTGTTCGGCAATCGCCTGCGCGCCAATGTCGGCGTGCGCTACACCAAGGTCGATACCGACATGCGCTTCTATCAGGTCGATGCCAGCACCAGGGCGGTCACGGCGTCCGGCGCCGGCAAGTCGGCCAGCAAGATGCTGCCCAGCCTGACCCTGGCTTACGACGCGACCAAGGACGTCGTAGCGCGCTTCAACTTTGGCAAAACCCTGCGCCGCCCGAACTTCGGCGATCTGAATCCTGTCCTGCAACTTGCCGACGACATTTCGCGGGTGGGTTACGGCTCGGGCACGGGCGGCAATCCGGACCTGCAACCGACGCTCTCGACGAACTTCGATCTGACGGGTGAGTGGTATTTCCAGAAGGACAGCGCAGTCTACGGCACTGTGTTCAAGCGCAAGATCGATGGCCTGGTCGTGCCCCTGCGTCGCAGGATTCACGTCGATCCGGCGGACGACCCCTTCCGCAACTCGACCTCGGGCGGCGACCATACGAACGGTTATGACTACGTGATCAACTCGCCGGTCAACGCTTCCGACGGCACGATCAAAGGCATCGAGCTCGGCTTGATCTACTTCCCGAAGTGGCTGCCGGGCCCGCTGGAAGGTCTGGGCTTGCAGGGCAGTTATACCCGACTCAGCTCGTCGCAGAACGTTCCCGAGGCCAATAGCGCCGGCGAGATCATCGCGCAGCTGGAGACACCGTTCTTCGGGGTGTCCGACCGCTCCTACAACGCCACCCTGGCTTACGAAAAGGGCCCGGTGAGCGCGCGCTTGTCCTATGTCTGGCGCTCCGGCTTCCTGGCCGCCAACGAGGCCGCCTTGTTCGCAAATCCGATCGGTATCTGGCGTCATCCGGAAAAGAGTGTGGACATGCAAATCTCTTACAAGATCAACGACAGGATGTCGGTCGATATCGCAGCAATCAACCTGACGAACGAAATGCAGCGGCAGTACTACCACTTCGGCAATGCGGGTAATCGAGAGCTGACCAATTTCGGTACGGTCCAGGTCGGACGTTCGGCCTCGGTCGCCTTGCGCTGGAAGATGTAATTCCCGACGCCCAAGACTATTCCGCTAGCCAGACAGGGGCACTGCACGGTCGTATCCGGCAGTGCCCCCGGGTCGTTCTGATGGGAAGGCACTATGCACACACACAGCACACAAAAACTCTCCACCCTCGAAAAAGCGGGTTTCGGCGCCGGCGACATGGCGCTCAACGTGGTGATCTCGTCGATGATGCTGATCATCACCTTCTTCTATACCGACATCTACGGCATCCATACCGCCGACCTGGCGGCCCTGTTCGTGGCCGTGAAGGTGGTCGGCGCCGTGGCCGACCTGGCGATGGGACAGGTGACCGACAGCGTCCTCACCCGCTGGGGACGCTACCGGCCCTGGCTGCTGCTGCTCGCCGTGCCCTACGGCCTGAGCGTGTTCCTGGTCTTCACCACGCCCGACTGGACCTATGATGCCAAGCTGATCTGGGCCTATTCGACCTACATCCTGATGACCCTGATGACGGCGGGCGTGGGCATCCCGTACATCTCCCTGATCAGCGGCTTGACCTCCGACCCACAGGAGCGCCTGTCCGCCAACGGCTACCGCCTGTTCTTCGCCAAGATCGGCGCCTTCATGGTGACCATCATCGTCCCGCTGCTCGCCGGCTGGTGGGATGCCGGCAACCCGGCAAGCGGCTACCAGGCCGCAATGGCGGTGATGGCCGCCATGGGCGTGCTGCTGTTCCTGCTGTGCTTCTTCACCACCACCGAGCGCGTCATCCACAAGGTCGAGAAGCAGCCGCTGATGGACCAGGTGCGCGTCTTGATGAAGAACGACCAGTGGCTGATCCTGTGCGCGGTGTGCGTGACCGGCACGATCGGCTACGTGATCCGCGGATCGGTGGCGATCTACTACGCCAAGTACTACCTGGGCGGCGACACCGCCACCGTCTCGGCCTTCCTGTCCACCGGGGTGGCGGCGGCGATCCTGGCGATGGTGGTGTCCACCTGGACCACCAAGTTCTACTGCAAGGTCAAGCTGTTCCGCAACTCGCAGATCGCGGTGGCCCTCATCAGCCTGATGATCTATTTCCTGGTACAGCCGGGCGACATGGTGCTGGCCTTCGTCCTGTATTTCATCCTGTCGCTGGTAGTGGACCTGCACGCGCCGGTGTTCTGGTCGGCCATCGCCGAGACCATCGACTATGGCCAGGTCAAAACCGGCAAGCGGGTCTCGGGATTCGCCTTCGGCGGGATCTCGGTGTGCCAGAAAGCCGGCATGGCGATCGCGGGCGGCATGGTCGGCATCCTGCTGGACTATTTCCATTACCAGCCCAACCAGGAGCAGTCGGCACTGGCGCTGCAGGGCATCGCCCTGATGCTGTCGGTGATCCCGGGTTTCTTCCACTTCCTGATGGGCGTGCTGATGTTCAAGTACCGCATCAGCGACAGGTATTACGACAGCGTCAAGGCCGACATGGCTACCCGCGGCTACGTCGCCGGCTAACGGAGAACAAGATGAACCAACGAGAAGCAGCAATGCAGGAAACCGTCCTCAAGCCCCTGATCGAGCAGCGCGCCGATCCTTACATCTACAAGCATGCCGACGGCTACTATTACTTCACCGCCTCGGTGCCCCAGTACGACCGCATCGAACTGCGCCGCGCCACCAGCATCGGGGGCCTGGCGCAGGCCGAGACCGTGGACGTCTGGACCAAGCCCGACACCGGTCCATACTGCGAGCTGGTGTGGGCCCCGGAGATCCACTTCAACCAGGGTGCCTGGTACATCTATTTCGCCGCCGCGCCGAGCCGCGAGATCAAGCACAAGCTGTTCCAGCACCGCATGTACGCGATTCGCAACCGGAATGCGAACCCGCTCGAGGGCGAGTGGGAGTTCATGGGCCAGGTCGACACCGGCATCGACAGCTTCTGCCTGGATGCCACGACCTTCACCCACAAGGGCCAGCTGTACTACCTGTGGGCGCAGAAAGACCATCAGATCGAGGGCAACTCGAACCTCTACATCGCCCCGATGAAGACCCCGTGGCAGATCGAGGGCAAGCCCATCATGCTGAGCAAGCCGGAGTTCGAGTGGGAGACGCGCGGCTTCTGGGTCAACGAAGGCCCGTCGGTAGTGCGCCGCAACGGCAGGATCTTCATCAGCTACTCGGCCAGCGCCACCGACGAAAACTACGCGATGGGCCTGCTGTGGGCGGACGAGGACGCCGACCTGCTCGACCCGGCATCCTGGACCAAGTCGCCCGAGCCGGTGCTGCGCACCTGCTACGAGCACGGCATCTACGGTCCGGGCCACAACAGCTTCACCTATGCGGAAGACAACGATACCGTGATGCTGGTCTACCACGCCCGTACCTATACCGAGATCGTGGGCGATCCGCTCTGGAATCCGGATCGCCATACCTTCGTGAAAACCCTGCGCTGGGGGGAAGACGGCATGCCGGTGTTCGGCCGCCCATCCACGAACTGAGCCGCAGAGGATGGACAAGGTGAGAGACCTGAACACGCGCGGCGTCACACAGGCGCCCTACGGCCGGCTGGCGGACGGCCAAGCCATCACCCAGTTTACGCTGGCCAACGCGAACGGCCTGGTGGCGAAGATCATCGATTTCGGCGGCATCATCACCGAGCTGCACGCGCCCGACCGCGACGGCCGCTTCGCCGACGTGGTGCTGGGCTTCGACTCGCTCGACGGCTACGAGGGCGACAATCCGTATTTCGGCGCCCTGATCGGCCGCTACGCCAACCGGATCGCGAACGGGCGCTTCACGCTGGACGGCCGCGAAGTCGTCCTGCCGGCAAACAACGGTGCGAATCACCTGCATGGCGGGCCGGGGGGCTTCCACAAGGTGAAGTGGCAGGCCGGCGTGGAGGGCGACATCCTGCGCCTGGCCTACCGCAGTGTCGATGGCGAGCAGGGCTACCCCGGCAACCTCGACGTCACCGTGAGCTACCAGCTCAACGACGACAACGAGCTGATCGTGCGTTTCGAAGCCGTCGCCGACAAGCCCACGCCGGTCAACCTCACCCAGCACAGCTACTTCAACCTGGCCGCGGGTGGCGAGAGCGGTAGTGACATCCTCGACCACCTGCTCACCATCGATGCCGACACTTTCGTGGGTATCGATGCGGCATCGATTCCGCTGGGGACGCTGTCGCCGGTGACCGGGACGCCGTTCGACTTCCGCACGCCGCGCCCGATCGGCGAGCGCGTCGGCCAGCCGGACAAGCAGTTGCGCCACGGCCAGGGCTACGACCACAACTTCGTGCTCAACAAGCCGAACGGCAGGGAGATGACGCGCGCCGCCCACGTGCTCGAGCCGAGCTCGGGAAGGGTGCTCGAGCTGTTTACCGAGGAGCCCGGCGTGCAGTTCTACAGCGGGAACTTCCTGGACGGGTCGCTGGGCGGCAAGGGCCGCAGCTATGGACACCGCAGCGGCTTTTGCCTGGAACCGCAGCATTTCCCGGATTCGCCGAACCGGCCGCGCTTCCCGAATGTGATCCTGCGCCCGGGCCAGGTCTACCAGACCGAATCGCGCTTCCGCTTTTCGGTGCAGGGTGGAGGGACGAACGCATGATGGAGCCCTTCCTCGACGAGCGCCACGAACTGGGCGAATGCGTGCTGTGGTGCGAACGCACCGGACGCCTGCTGTGGACCGACATCCCGGCCGCGACCTTGTGGTCGTATTCGCCGTCCAGTGGACGGAGCTTCCGCTGGCGGATGCCGGAGCGCCTGTGTTCGTTCGCGCTGACGAACAGCGACGATTGCCTGCTGCTGGGGCTGGCCTCAGGCCTGGCCTTCTTCCGCTTCTCCACCGGCGAAGTGGATCGCATTGCCGAGGTCGAAGCCGCCATCCCGGCCACGCGCCTGAACGACGGCCGCTGCGACCGCCAGGGACGCTTCGTGTTCGGGATGTTCAACCAGGAAGACAGCCCGAAGCGCGCGCTAGGCGGCTTCTATCGCCTGAACACGGATTTGACGCTCGAGCGCCTGCCGCTCGGGAATGCCGCCATTGCCAACAGCATCTGCTTCAGCCCGGATGGGCAACGTATGTACTACGCGGATTCGGTGACGCGCGAGATCCGCTGCTGCGACTATGACCCGGACAGCGGCGCGATCGGCGACTCCCGCGTCTTTGTCCGCGCCGAGGCGGCCCCTGGCGAGCCCGACGGCTCCTGCATTGATGCCGACGGCTTCCTGTGGACCACGCGCTGGGGAGCGGGGCAGGTCATGCGCTTCGCACCCGATGGCCGACTCGACCGGGTGCTGGCGCTCCCAGCGCCACAACCGAGCTGCCCCGCCTTCGGTGGGCCCGACCTGTCCACGCTGTATGTCACTAGCGCCTGGCTCGGCATGGGCGATGACGAGCGGTCTGCCGCGCCCTTGTCTGGCGCGATATTCAGCCGGCAGCTCGCGGTGCGCGGCTTGCCCGAATCGCGGTTTCTCGGATCGCTCAGATAACGAATTCGGTATCAATATTGCGAAATATTTGATTGGAAAGTTATCTGGCCCCATTTTAGACTTTCCTCATTGCTGAACAATACGACATGAGAGGGGGCGAGCAGCCTCCCGTGGCGGAAATAACGAGGAGGAAGGCATGTCCGAGACGAAGAAAAAGACCACGCTGCGTTCGGCGGCGTGGTTCGGGACCCAGGACAAGAACGGCTTCATGTACCGGAGCTGGATGAAGAACCAGGGCATTCCCGACCATGAATTCCAGGGCAAGCCGATCATCGGCATCTGCAATACCTGGTCCGAACTCACCCCCTGCAACGCCCACTTCCGCAAGCTGGCCGAACACGTCAAGCGCGGCATCCTGGAGGCCGGCGGCTTCCCGGTCGAGTTCCCGGTGTTCTCGAACGGCGAATCGAACCTGCGCCCGACCGCCATGCTGACCCGTAACCTGGCCAGCATGGACGTCGAAGAATCCATCCGCGGCAACCCGATGGACGCCGTGGTCCTGCTGGTGGGCTGCGACAAGACCACCCCGGCACTCCTGATGGGCGCCGCCAGCGTCGACCTGCCGACCATCGTCGTCACCGGCGGCCCCATGCTCAACGGTAAGCTGAACGGCAAGGACATCGGTTCCGGCACCGCCGTCTGGCAACTGCACGAAGAGGCCAAGGCCGGGAGAATCACCATGCACGATTTCCTGTCCGCCGAAGCCGGCCACTCGCGCTCGGCCGGTACCTGCAACACCATGGGCACGGCATCGACCATGGCCTGCATCGCCGAGTCGCTCGGCACTTCGCTGCCGCACAATGCCGCGATTCCCGCCGTCGACGCGCGCCGCTACGTGCTGGCCCACATGTCGGGCATCCGCATCGTCGAGATGGTGCACGAAGACCTGCGCCTGTCGAAAATCCTCAAGCGCGAGAATTTCGAAAACGCCATCCGCGTGAATGCGGCCATCGGCGGTTCGACCAACGCCGTGATCCACCTGAAGGCGATCGCCGGCCGCGTCGGCGTGCCGCTCGAGCTGGAAGACTGGACCGCCATCGGCAAGGGTACCCCGACCATCGTCGACCTGCTCCCGTCGGGTAAATACCTGATGGAGGAGTTCTACTATGCCGGCGGCCTGCCGGGCGTGATCCGCCGCCTGGGCGAGGGCGGTCTCTTGAGGCACAAGGACGCGCTCACCGTCAACGGCAAGACCCTGTGGGAGAACTGCCAGGACGCACCGATCTACAACGACGAGGTGATCCGCAAGCTGGAAACGCCGCTGATCGAGGACGGCGGCATCCGTGTCCTGCGCGGCAACCTGGCGCCGCGCGGCGCCGTGCTCAAGCCGTCCGCAGCCTCGCCGCACCTGATGCAGCACCGCGGCCGCGCCGTCGTGTTCGAGGATTTCGATCACTACAAGCAGCGCATCGTCGATCCCGACCTGGACGTGGACGCCAACTCGATCCTGGTGATGAAGAACTGCGGCCCCAAGGGCTACCCGGGCATGGCCGAAGTGGGCAACATGGGCCTGCCGCCCAAGCTGCTGGCCCAGGGCATCACCGACATGGTGCGCATCTCGGATGCGCGCATGAGCGGCACCGCCTACGGCACCGTGGTGCTGCACGTGGCGCCGGAAGCGATGGCCGGCGGCCCGCTGGGCATCGTGCAGGACGGCGACTGGATCCAGTTGGACTGCGCCGGCGGCGGCCTGAACATCGAACTGTCGGACGAAGAGATCCGCAAGCGCCTGGCCGATCGTGCCGAGAACAACAAGCCTGTGCAGCACAGCGGCTACCAGCGGCTCTACCTGGACCACGTGATGCAGGCGGACGAAGGTTGTGATTTCGACTTCCTCGTCGGTTGCCGCGGTTCGGCCGTGCCGAAGCATTCGCATTGATTCATGCGTGCGTTGGCCGCGTTAGCAGGGGACCTGCCCACCCTACGGTACGTGGCATCTGTAGGGTGGGCGGGTTTCCCGCCCACGCGGTCAACCATCGGCTAAACCCCGAAACGTCAAACAAACACTAATGGGAGACCGGGCCATGCTGCTCGTACAATTCATCACCGAATCCCAGGAGCGCCGCATCGGCATCCTGCACGACAATACCATCCGCGTCGTCGGGGGCTACGCCACGACCCTGGACCTGGCCCGCGCCGCCGTCGCCGCCGGCACCGGGCTGGCGCAACTGGCCGACAGCGCCGCCTCCAGCGAGCACGTCAACTACGACGATGTCGCCCAGGCCGGCCGCATCCTGCTGCCGCTCGACCACCCGGACGCCGCCCACTGCTACGTCACCGGCACCGGCCTGACCCACCTGGGCAGCGCCGACACCCGTGACGCCATGCACAAGAAGATCGGCGGCGAGGTCGACTCCTTGAGCGATTCGATGAAGATGTTCCGCATGGGCGTCGAAGGCGGCAAGCCGGCGCCGGGCACCCCCGGCGTGCAGCCGGAATGGTTCTACAAGGGCGACGGCTCGATCGTGCGCGCCACCGGCCAGGACATCGAGATGCCGGACTTCGCGCTCGACGGCGGCGAAGAGCCGGAGATCGCCGGCCTCTACCTGATCGGCAACGACGGCCAGCCCTACCGCCTCGGCTTCGCCATCGGCAACGAGTTCTCCGACCACGTCACCGAACGCCAGAACTACCTCTACCTGGCCCACTCGAAGCTGCGCAACTGCAGCGTCGGTCCCGCGCTGCTGGTGGGCGAACTCCCTGCACACGTATCGGGCACCTCGCGCATCCTCGGCAAGGACGGCCAGGTGCGCTGGGAGAAAGCATTCGTGAGCGGCGAACAGAACATGTCGCACACCATCGAGAACCTGGAGTACCACCACTTCAAGTACGGGCTGTTCAAGCGCCCCGGCGACGTGCACATCCACTTCTTCGGCACCGCAACGCTGAGCTTCGCAGACGGTATCCAGGTGCAGCCCGGCGAGACCTTCGAAGTCGAGTCGCCGCAGTTCGGCCCGGCCCTGCGCAACCGCCTGGCCGTAGGCGAGACCGGGTTTGCGAAAGTGAAGGCATTATGAGCATCAGCGGCGAAGCCATCATCGGCGGCGTCCACGAGCGCGGCACCGAGGGATCGTTCAAGGCCTGGGACCCAAGCAGGCGCGATGTCCTGGAACCCGCCTTCCACATGGTGAGCGCCGACCAGATCGACCGTGCCTGCCGGTTGGCGGGCGAGGCCTTCGATGCCTTCCGCGCCACCACCGACGAGCAGCGCGCGCGCTTCCTCGACAGCGTCGCGCAGCAGATCATGCTGCTGGGCGATGCGCTGATCGAGCGCGCGATGCTCGAGACCGGCCTGCCGCGCGTACGCCTGGAAGGCGAGCGCGGACGCACCTGCAACCAGCTGCGCCTGTTCGCCGAGCTGCTGCGCGAAGGTTCCTGGGTCGATGCGCGCCTGGACACGCCATTGCCGGAGCGCAGCCCACCGCGTCCCGACCTGCGCTACCACCTGATCGGCGTCGGCCCGGTCGCCGTGTTCGCCGCATCGAACTTCCCGTTGGCCTTCTCGGTCGCCGGTGGCGATACCGCCTCGGCCTTTGCCGCCGGCTGCCCGGTGGTCCTGAAAGCGCATTCGTCCCACCCGGGCACTTCGGAACTGGTGGCGCGCGCCGTCACCAGGGCCGTGCAGCAGTGCGAACTGCCCGCCGGCGTGTTCTCGCTCTTGACCGGCACCGGCAGCCGCATCGGCCAGGCGTTGGTGGGCCATCCCGCGATCCAGGCCGTCGGCTTCACCGGTTCGCGCGGAGGCGGCACCGCGCTGATGGCGGTTGCCGCGGCGCGCAAGCAGCCGATTCCCGTCTATGCCGAGATGAGCAGCATTAACCCGGTGTTCCTGATGCCGCACGCGCTGGAGCACCGCGCCGAAGAAATCGGCAGGGGCTTCGCCGCTTCGCTGGTGCTGGGCGTGGGCCAGTTCTGCACGAATCCCGGCCTGGTGCTGGCGATCGACGGCCCCGGCCTGGCGACCTTCTGCAAGACCGCACAGGACGCCCTGAGCGCAACCGAAGCGGCGGTCATGCTGAACCAGAATATCGCGGAGAGCTACCGCAAGGGGGTCGAGGCCCTGGCAGGCAACGCGGCCGTGCGCACGCTGGCGCGCCTCGAGCACGGCGAAGGGAAGGGCGCCGCCGCTCTGTTCCGCGTGAGCGCGGACGAATTCCTGAAGCGCCATGAACTGCACGAGGAAGTATTCGGCCCCGCGTCGCTCGTGGTCGTGTGTACGGACGCGGTCCAGATGCGCGAGGTCGTCGATGTGCTGGAAGGCCAGCTCACGGCAACCCTGCAGATGGACCGGGAAGACTATCCCGATGCGCGGGCCTTGCTGCCGCTGCTGGAACGCAAGGCCGGCCGCATCCTGGCCAACGGCTTCCCGACGGGCGTCGAGGTCTCGACCGCGATGGTCCACGGCGGCCCGTTCCCGGCCACGGCGGACGGACGCAGCACCTCGTTGGGCACCGGCGCGATCGCGCGTTTCCTGCGCCCGGTGTGCTACCAGAACCTGCCCCAGGAACTGCTGCCGGAAGCGCTGCGCGACGGGAACCCGCGCGGGATCTGGCGCCGCAAGGACGGTGCATTGACCAAAGAGTAAGACAGCAGCACAATAAGAACGGATGGAGACAAGCATGACAAAGTTGGCTAGCTATCCCAGCCTGCAGGGCAGGCGGGTATTCGTCACGGGGGGCGGCACCGGCATCGGCGAAGCGATCGTGAAGGCGTTCGTGGAGCAGGGCGCGGTGGTGGCCTTCGTCGACATTGCGAAGGAAGCGAGCGAAGCCCTGTGCGCCGAATTGGCCAAAAGCGTGGCCGACGCCGGCCACCGCGCACCGGTGTTCCGTTACTGCGACATCACCGACATCCCCGCGCTGCAGCGCACGATGGCCGAGCTGGCCGAACAGCTGGGCGACTTCGAGGTGCTGGTGAACAACGCGGCCAACGACCAGCGCCACGATATCGAGAAGGTCTCGCTCGACTACTGGAACGAGCGCATCGCCATCAACCAGCGCCCGATGTTCTTCACCGCGCAGGCCGTCCTGCCGGGCATGAAGCGGATGGGCGGCGGTTCCATCATCAACTTCTCCTCGATGTCCTGGCATGCCAAGGGCGCCGGCTACCCGGTTTACGCCACCACCAAGGCGGCCGTGATCGGTTTGACGCGCAGCCTGGCACGCGACCTCGGACCCTTCGGCGTGCGCGTGAACACCGTCACCCCGGGCTGGGTCATGACGCAGCGCCAGATCGACCTGTGGGTGGACGAGGCGGCCGAAGCGGAGATCAAGAAGGCCCAGTGCCTGCCAGGCAAGCTCATGCCGGACGATATCGCCGCCATGGTGCTGTTCCTTGGCGCCGATGACAGCAAGATGTGCACGGCGCAGGATTTCGTCGTCGACGCGGGCTGGACGTGATGTAGCGGCTGAGCCGCTAGGCCTCCGTTCGCCTTTTCCTTCAAGACCGTCAATCCTGCCACTGGCAGAAATGACTTCCCGCGCAGGCGGGAATCCAAGCTCCCTGCACGCCACGGACTTGGACTCCCGCCTGCGTGGGAGCGACGTTCCGGGAACGCCATGATTACTCTGACCCGCACGACCCTGGCGCTCGCCGCCATCGTCAGCACCCCGGCGCACGCCGCCGCCCTGACCAGCCCCGACGGCCGCATCGCGGTGACCGTCGGCGCCGCCCCTGGCGGCACGCTCAGCTATGCCGTTGCCCGCGACGGCAAGCCCGTCATTCTCCCTTCGCCGCTCGGCTTGCAGCTGCAGGGCGCGGACCTCGCCAGCAGGCTGACGATTGCCTCGACCTCGGCGCTCAAGCCCGTCCGCGACAGCTACCAGCTTGCCACCGGCAAGAAGCGCAACATCACCTACGCAGCCAACGAACAGGTCTACACCGTCCGTAACGCCCGGGGGCAGGTAATGGACCTTGCCTTCCGGGTGTCGAACGACGGCGTCGCCTTCCGCTACCTGGTGCGCGAGCCTTCGCTGCCGCACAAGAAGTTCGTGTCCGAGGCAACGGGCTTCAACTTCGACAAGTCCGCCATGGCCTGGCTGCAGCCGATGGCGGTGGCGCAGACCGGCTGGTCGAACACCAACCCATCCTACGAAGAACACTACCAGCGCGAAATCCCCGTCGGCACCAGGTCCCCGCTGCCCGCCGGGTGGGTGTTCCCGGCCCTGTTCCGCAGCGGCGACACCTGGGTGGCGCTGACCGAGGCGAGCATGGACGGCAGCTTCCATGCCTCGCGCCTCGACGCCGAATCGCCCAACGGCCGCTACCGGCTCGCGCCTCCAGCCGCAGCCGAAGTGTTCACCAACGGCGCGTTGCTGGCGGAAAGCAGGGGAGAACTGGTGACGCCCTGGCGCATCATCGTGCTGGGTTCCTTGAAGACCCTGGTCGAATCGACGCTCGGCACCGACCTGGCGGCGCCGGCCATCCCTTTCGAGAAGGCGCGTATCCAGCCCGGCCACGCTTCGTGGAGCTGGGCGATCCTGAAGGATGACGGTACGGTCTTCGACATCCAGAAGAAATTCATCGACTACGCCGCCGACATGCGCTGGGACTACACCCTGGTGGACGCCGACTGGGACCGCAAGATCGGCGACGCCAAGATGCGCGATCTGGTCGCGTATGGCGCACAGAAGAATATCGGCATCCTGGTCTGGTACAACTCTTCCGGCGACTGGAACAAGACCCCGTACAGCCCGAAGAGTGCGCTGCTGACCCGCGAAGCGCGTGCGCGCGAATTCGCGAAGCTGCGCGACATGGGCATCAAGGGCGTCAAGATCGACTTCTTCGCCGGCGACGGCAAATCGATGATTGCCTATTACGTCGACATCCTGAACGATGCCGCCAAGGCCGGGCTGCTGGTGAACTTCCACGGCGCCACGCTGCCGCGCGGCTGGTCGCGCACCTATCCGAACCTGATGACCGTCGAGGCGGTGCGCGGCTTCGAGTTCACCACCTTCGAACAAAGCGACCAGGACGTGGTCGCGCCCCACGCTGCGATGCTGCCGTTCACGCGCAACCTGTTCGACCCGATGGACTTCACCCCCACCGTCTTCGGCGACATCCCGAAGATCGAGCGCAAGACCCGCAACGGCTTCGAGCTGGCCGAGTCGGTGCTGTTCCTGTCCGGGATCCAGCACTTCGCCGAGACGCCGGAAGGCATGGCCACCGCGCCGGCCTATGTGAAGGGCTTCCTGCAGGACCTGCCGCGCAGCTGGGACGAGACCCGCTTCGTCGATGGCTACCCTGGCCGTCATGTCGTGATCGCACGCAGGGCAGGGCAGACCTGGTACGTCGCGGGGTTGAACGCCGAGGATACCGACAAGCCCCTCGAGCTGGACCTGTCCTTCATCGGCAAGGCCAACGGCACGCTCATCACCGACGGCCAAGGCGAGCGCGCCTTCCGCCAGTCGCCCCTCAAGGGCGGCAAGCACAAGATCAGTATCAAAGCGCACGGCGGCTTCGTCGCCGTATTCCAATAAGAGTTCAGTAAAACCAGGAGACAGTAGTGAACGTATTCAAACCGACTATCCTCGCGCTGGGCGTTGCCCTTGCATCCGCGTCGGCCTTCGCCCAGGTAAACGTCACCATCGACGCGACCAAGCCGGGTCCGGTCATCAACAAGAACGTGTACGGCCAGTTCGCGGAACACCTCGGCACCGGCATCTATGAAGGCCTGTGGGTCGGCCCGGAATCGAAGATCCCGAACACGCGCGGCTGGCGCAATGACGTGGTCGGCGCGCTGAAGGAACTGAAGGTGCCGCTGGTGCGCTGGCCGGGCGGCTGCTTCGCCGACGAATACCATTGGCGCGACGGCATCGGCCCGCGCAACAAGCGCCCGGTGAAGGTCAACACCCACTGGGGCGGCGTGGCCGAGGACAATGCGGTCGGCACCCACGAGTTCTTCGACCTGGTCGAGATCCTCGGGACCGAAGCCTACGTCAACGGCAACCTCGGCTCCGGCACTCCGCAGGAGATGGCCGAGTGGCTCGAGTACATGACCTCGGACACCAAGTCGACCCTGGCCGAGCAGCGCCGCAAGAACGGCCGCAAGGAGCCGTACAAGGTGGCCTTTTTCGGCATCGGCAACGAAGCCTGGGGCTGCGGCGGCAACATGAAGCCGGAATATTACGCAAACCTGTACAACCACTACGCCACCTTCCTCAAGACGCCAGCGAACGCGCGCCCGAAGATGGTCGCCAGCGGCGGCCACAGCGACGACACCACCTGGACGGACGTCCTGAGCCGCGAGAACGCCAAGTTCACCGACGGCATCAGCTTCCACTTCTACACGCTGCCGACCGGCGAATGGGACAAGAAGGGCGCCGCGACCGGATTCACCGAATCGGAATGGTTCAAGACCCTGCAGCAGACCATGCGCATGGATGGCTTCATCCGCCGTAACGTCGCCGTCCTCGACAAGAACGATCCGAAGAAGAAGCTCGGCTTCTACGTCGACGAATGGGGCACCTGGTACGACGTCGAGCCGGGTACCAACCCTGGCTTCCTGTTCCAGCGGAACACCCTGCGCGACGCGGTCGTGGCGGCGCTGAACTTCAACATCTTCCATGCCCACGCCGAGCGCGTCCGCATGACGATGATCGCGCAGATGGTCAACGTACTGCAGGCGATGATCATCACCGACAAGGACAAGATGCTGCTGACGCCGACCTATCACGCCTACAAGATGTACATCCCGTTCCAGGATGCGACCTCGCTGCCGACGGCCGTGAACAACGACGTGGCCTACTCGATGGACAACAGCAGCATCCCGGGCATCAGCGCGTCGAGCGCGCGCGGCAAGGACGGCAAGGTCTGGGTGGCCCTGGTGAACACCAACCCGCGTCAGGCCAGCGACGTGACCGTCGACCTGCAGGGCCAGGCAGTCTCCGGCGCAACGGGACAGGTGCTGACCGCCGAGGCCATGGATGCGCATAACACCTTCGACAAGCCGCAGGCCATCAAGCCGGCGCCGTACAGCGCCAAGGCGGTCAATGGCAAGCTGACGCTGAAGGTGCCGGCCAAGTCGGTGGTGGTGGTCGCTGTCGACGCCTAAGCTTTTGTAGGGTGGGCGGGTCTCCCGCCCACGCGGTGATAGTTAGCTGCAAGGTCAACGAACTCGAAATCGGAGCCGTCATCGATCACCGCGTGGGCGGCAAAGCCGCCCACCCTACGGATCGCGACTATTCAGGAGTCCGCAATGTTATTCTCTCGTCTCTCTGCTTGCGCGCTGGCGCTAGCAACCGCGCTGCCTGCTTTCGCCGCCCAGGTCGAAGTCCACGACCCCGTGATGGCCAAGGAGGGCAGCAGGTACTACCTCTTCAGTACCGGCCCCGGCATCACCTTCTACAGCTCGAGCGACATGAAGTCCTGGAAGCCGGAAGGGCGCGTCTTCGCCGGCGAGCCCACCTGGGCCAGGAAGGCCGCGCCGAGCTTCGACGGCCACATCTGGGCGCCGGACATCTACCACCACAACGGCAAGTACTACCTGTACTACTCGGTCTCCGGCTTCGGCAAGAACACCTCCGGCATCGGCGTCACCACCAACACCACGCTCGACCCGCGCTCGCCGAACTACAACTGGGAAGACCAGGGCATGGTGCTGCAATCGATCCCGGGCCGCGATCTGTGGAACGCGATCGACTCGCACGTCATGGACGACGAACAGGGCACGCCGTGGATGGCCTTCGGATCCTTCTGGAGCGGCCTCAAGCTCGTCAAGCTCGACGCGAGCCGCACCAAGCTGGCCGAGCCGCAGGAGTGGCACACCATCGCCCGCCGGGAGCGCCCGGCCTTCACACCTGATCTGCATGGCGGCGCGGCCCAGATCGAGGCGCCTTTCATCATGCGCAAGAACGGCCGGTACTACCTGTTCGCTTCCTGGGACCTGTGCTGCAAGGGCAAGGACAGCACCTATAAGGTGGTGGTCGGCCGGGCCAAGGCCATCACCGGCCCCTACCTCGACCGCGAGGGAGTCGATATGGCCAAGGGCGGCGGCTCGCTGGTGATCCAGGGCGACCGCGATTGGAAGGCGCTCGGCCATAACAGCGCCTACACCTTCGACGGCAAGGATGTCATGGTGCTGCACGCCTACGAGAGCGCCGACCAGTACAAGCAGAAGCTGAAGGTGCTCGAGATGAAGTGGGACAAGGATGGCTGGCCGACGGTCGACCAAGCGGATCTCAACCGTTACCAGAGCGTCCGGCTGCCATGAAGCTCCGTCTTGCCGCACTTGCGTTGCTCGTCTCATCCGCCTGGGTCCAGGCCGCCGAGTTGTTCCCGCTGGCCGACGTGCGTCTGACATCCGGTCCCTTCCTCGACGCCCAGACCACCGACCTGAACTACATGATGGCGATGGAGCCCGACCGGCTGCTGGCACCATTCCTGCGCGAGGCTGGATTGCCCCCGCGCCAGCCGAGCTACGGCAACTGGGAATCGACTGGGCTGGACGGCCACATGGGCGGCCATTACCTGTCGGCGCTCGCGTTGATGGTCGCCGCCACCGGCGACGCCGAGGTGCTGCGCCGCCTGAACTATTTCGTGGCGGAGCTCAAGCGCGTGCAGGAGGCGAACGGCGACGGCTACCTGGGCGGCATTCCCGGCGGGCGCCAGGCCTGGCGCGACATCGCGGCCGGCAAGCTTGCGGCCGACAACTTCTCGGTCAACGGCAAGTGGGTACCCTGGTACAACCTGCACAAAGTGTACGCAGGCCTGCGCGATGCCCATCGCTATGCAGGCAACAAGGATGCGCGTGCGATGCTGATCGCCCTGTCGGACTGGGCGCTGCGCCTGAGCGCGCACTTGAACGAGGAGCAGATGCAGCAGATGCTGCGCGCCGAACATGGCGGCATGAACGAGATCTTCGCCGATGTGGCGGAGATCACCGGCGACCGCAAATACCTCGACCTGGCGCTGCGTTTCTCGCACCAGGCGGTGTTGCAGCCGCTGGCGCAGGGACAGGACAAGCTCACGGGCCTGCACGCCAACACGCAGATCCCGAAGGTGATCGGCTTCAAGCGCATCGCCGACATGACCGGGCGGCAGGACCTGGACAAGGCCGCGGAATTCTTCTGGCAGACGGTGGTCGAGCGCCGCTCGGTGGCCATCGGCGGCAACAGCGTCAAGGAGCACTTCCACGACAGCGAGGACTTCAGTTCCATGGTCGGCGAGGTCGAGGGACCGGAGACCTGCAATACCTACAATATGCTGAAACTGACCCACATGCTGTTCCGGACGGAGCAGAAGGGCAGCTACGGCGACTATTACGAGCGCGCGCTGTACAACCACATCCTGTCTTCACAGCGCCCGGGCGGCGGCTTCGTCTACTTCACGCCGATGCGGCCGAATCACTACCGGGTGTATTCGCAGGTGGACAAGGGCATGTGGTGCTGCGTGGGCTCGGGCATCGAGAGCCACGCCAAGTACGGCGAATTCATCTACGCCCACGAGGGCGATGCGCTGTTCGTCAACCTGTTCATTCCCTCGACGCTGCACTGGCGCGAGAAGGGGGTGCAGATCACCCAGTCGACGCGCTTCCCGGATGAGGGAAGCACACGCCTCACCGTCGATGCTCCGGGTAGCTTCACGATGAAGATCCGCTATCCGGCCTGGGTCGCGGCCGGCAAGATGATGGTCAAGGTGAACGGCAGGACAGTGAAGCTCGATGCAGGGCCCGGGGGCTACGTGAGCGTGGCGCGCGCGTGGAAGCGTGGCGACCGGGTGGACGTGCAGCTGCCGATGCGCACGCACCTGGAGCAGATGCCGGACCGGTCGAACTACTACGCGGTGCTGCACGGCCCGATCGTGCTGGCGGCGAAGACGCGCCTGTTCGGCGACGAGGGGCTGAGCTTCCTGGCCGACGAGTCGCGCATGGGCCATATCGCGGGCGGGCCGGTGTGCCCGCTGGAGGCGGCGCCGATGCTGGTGAGCGACTCGCTTGCGTTCCTGCGCCGGTTCAAGCCCGTCAAGGGCAAGCCGCTGACCTTCACGGCGCCGGGGCTGGTGCATGGCGCCGCCGGCAGCGCGACCGAGTTCATCCCCTTTTTCCGCCTGCACGAGTCGCGCTACACGATGTACTGGCAGCATGCGACGCCGGCGAATTTCCAGCGTATGCGGGCCGACAATGCGGCGCGCGAGGCGGAGCGGCTGGCGCTGGACGCCCGGACAATTGACCAGGTGGCGCCTGGCGAGCAGCAGCCGGAGTCGGATCACTTCTTCACGGGCGAGGGCATCGAGGCCGGCGTGAATGGCGGGCGGCACTGGCGGCATGCGACGAAGTGGTTCAGCTATGCCCTGAAGGATCCGAAAGGGGAGGCCAGGATGCTGCGGCTGACCTTTGCCCGAGCCGATGCGGGACGCCGCTTTGATATCGAGGTCAATGGCGTGCTGCTGGCCGAAGTGGCGCTTACTGGCGACGCCGCCGAGGAGTTCTATACCGTCGATTACCCGCTGCCGAAATCGATCCTGCAAGAGAAACCGCAAGCGCTGTCGGTACGCTTCGCGGCGAAGCCGGGATCGATCGCGGGCGGGCTTTACGGTCTACGCCTGCTGCGCTAGCACCGCTCGGCCGCGTATTGCCAGCGTCGTCTTGCAGCGCGGGTACTGAACGCAACCCCAGAATGGTCCGCGCTTGCTGTCGCGCGCGACCATCTTGCTGCCGCAGGAGGCGCAGGTCGGCGTGCGGTAATCGCCCTCGAACGCGAAGCCGAGCAGCGCCTTCTGCTTCTCGACAGGCAGGTCGAGGAGCTTCTTCGCGAATGCGTCGCCGTCGAGCAGCTGGATCGGGTTCGCCGCACCGAACTGCAGCGCATCCGGAGAATAGGTACCGGTGGTGACGAAGATGCCGCGCCCGACGCCCTCGTGGACCATGACGCCGAGCAGTTCGCGGATTTCCTTGACCCCGACCGGATGCGTGTTCCAGGCCTTGCACTGGACGATGGCCAGCGGTTTCGCCGGGTCGAGTTTGAACAGCTTGACGTCGATGCCGCCATCCGGCCCCGCGGCGAGGGTCGCCGTGGTGAAGCCCACCGCTTCGTAGTACCTGGCGCAGAGCAGCTCGAAGCGCTTCCATTCCAGCATCCGCAGCGCTTCGGCCGACCACGCCCCCGGTCGCAATGCGACGGCGGCCGGTCTCGACACTGGTGCCGGCTCCGCGGCTGGCTGCGCTTCCGGTACGACGCGCATGCGCGCGCGCTGCCGGCCGGACCGGAATTTCTGTCCTTGTTGCGAGCGCTGCATGCGTGCCCGGAGTGCCGCCAGCAGTGCCAATGTGCCAAAGGCGGTCACCGCGATCCAGGACAGCGCCGGGATATCCGCCTTCAATGCCGACAGTGGCCCTTGCTGCGGGAGGAAACCCGGCAGTAGCCAGCGAATGCCGACGAAAGCGCCAAGCGCCAGTACGGCGCTGAACTGCCAGGGCAAGGCGATGAGGTCGCTTGCTCGAACTGGATTTCTACCGCGTCCCATAATGCCCCAATGTTGTCGTGCGGAAATAAATTCTAGCCCAGGATGCGGTTTGTGTCTCACGGAGGCAGGCGCAGGCAGCGTTTTGATGCGCCCTGCATACCGCAGAGGACGCTGAACAACAGGTGATATCGAATTGGATATCTGATCAGACACAAATATGATTGGATCAGCATCGCACTTTGTCTTAGGATTGCGAAACAACAATACCGGAGACTAAGGTGATGACACTCACACGCAGAACCCTTTTGGGTAGCGCCGCCGCTCTCGCGCTGGCTACCTCCATCCCCGCCCACGCCAAACCCCTGACCATCGGCTTCTCCCAGGTCGGCGCCGAAAGCGAATGGCGCACCGCCAACACCGCCTCGATCAAGAGCGCCGCCAAGCAGGCCGGCGTCAACCTGAAGTTCGCCGACGCCCAGCAGCGCCAGGAAAACCAGGTCAAGGCGATCCGCTCCTTCATCGCCCAGCGGGTCGACGTGATCGCCTTCTCGCCGGTCGTGGAATCCGGCTGGGACACCGTGCTGCGCGAAGCCAAGGCCGCCAAGATCCCGGTGATCCTGACCGACCGCGCCGTCAAGGTCAGCGACCCCTCGCTGTACGTGAGCTTCATCGGTTCCGACTTCGTGGAAGAGGGCCGCCGCGCCGCGCGCTGGCTGGTCGAGCACCAGAAGAAGAACCCGAACCGCAGCTACAACATCGTCGAGCTGCAGGGTACCGTCGGCTCGGCGCCGGCCATCGACCGCAAGGCGGGCTTTGCGGAAGTGATCAAGGACCATCCGACGCTGAAGATCATCCGCTCGCAGACCGGCGACTTCACCCGCGCCAAGGGGAAGGAAGTCATGGAAGCCTTCCTGAAGTCCGACCGCAAGAACATCAACGTGCTGTACGCGCACAACGACGACATGGCCATCGGCGCCATCCAGGCCATCGAGGAAGCCGGCCTGAAGCCGGGCAAGGACATCCTGGTGGTGTCGATCGACGGGGTGCGCGGCGCCTTCGAGGCCATGTTGCAGGGCAAGCTCAACGTCACCGTGGAGTGCAACCCGCTGCTCGGGCCGCAGCTGATCCAGACCGCGCAACTGGTCAAGGCAGGCAAGCAGGTAGCAAAGCGCATTACCGTGGACGAGGGTGTGTTCCCAGCTGAAGTCGCGGCCAAGGAATTCCCGAACCGCAAATACTGAGGCGGCCATGCTCGCCTCGACCACCGTGGCGCCGGTCCTGGAAGTGACCGGCATCCACAAGCAATTCCCGGGCGTGAAGGCCTTGTCGGATGCGGGCCTGCGCCTGTTCCCCGGCGAAGTCCACACCCTGATGGGCCAGAACGGCGCCGGCAAGTCGACCCTCATCAAGGTCCTGACCGGCGTCTACCAGCCCGAGCGCGGCAGCATCGTCCTCGACGGTCACACCATTGCGCCCACTTCCACCCAGGATGCGCAGGAACTCGGCATCAGCACGGTCTACCAGGAGGTGAATTTGTGCCCGAACCTGTCGGTCGCCGAAAACATCTTCATCGGACGCTACCCGCGCCGCTTCGGCATGATCGACTGGCGCGCCATGCGCCGCCAGGCCGCGGAACTGCTGGCGCGCCTGCAGATCAAGGTCGACGTCAGCAAGCCGCTCTCGCACTACCCGCTCGCCATCCAGCAGATGGTGGCGATCGCGCGCGCCCTGAACATATCAAGCAAGGTGCTGATCCTCGACGAACCCACCTCCAGCCTGGACGAGAACGAAGTCCAGCTGCTGTTCTCGGTGCTGCGTTCGCTGCGCGAGCAGGGCATGGCGATCCTGTTCGTCACCCACTTCCTCGACCAGACCTATGCCATTTCCGACCGCATCACGGTGATGCGCAACGGCGAGCGCGAAGGCGAATACCTGTGCAGCGCGCTGTCGCGCCTTGCCCTGGTCAACAAGATGATCGGCGCGCCGGCCGAAGCGCAAGAGGAAAGCGGCAGCGCGTGCGCCCAGGCAGGCGGGGCTGGTGAAACCTTCCTGCGCACGAAGGCGCTGGCACGCAAGGGTGTGCTGAACCCGATCGACCTTGAGATCCGCAAGGGAGAACTGCTCGGCCTGGCCGGCCTGCTCGGCTCCGGCCGCACCGAGACCGCACGCCTGCTGTTCGGCGCCGACAAGGCCGACAGCGGCGCCATCGAGATCGATGGCCGCAGCCGCAGCTTCTCCACGCCGCGCGACGCGATCGGCGAGGGGATCGGCTTCTGCTCGGAAGACCGCAAGCACGAGGGCGCCATCCTCGCCCTGTCCGTGCGCGAGAACCTGATCCTGGCGTTGCAGGCGCGCCAGGGGCTGCTGCGCGCCATCCCGATGCGCCGCCAGCAGGAGCTGGCCGCCCACTATGTCAAACAACTGGGGATCAAGACGGCGAGCATCGAGACGCCGATCGGCACGCTCTCGGGTGGCAACCAGCAGAAGGTCTTGCTGGCGCGCTGGCTGGCCACCGAGCCGAAGCTGATGATCCTCGACGAACCGACGCGCGGCATCGACGTGCGCGCCAAGCAGGAAATCATGGATTACGTTACGACCCTGTGCCGCAAGGGCATGGCTATCCTGTTCATCTCGTCCGAACTGCCCGAGGTGCTGCGCGCGAGCGACCGCATCGTCGTCATGCGCGACCGCAAGGCTTGCGGCGAGTACGGCCGCGGTGAGCTGGACGACAGCTCGGTGCTGCACGTGATTGCCGGGGAGGGCGCGGCATGAATGTCGCCGTGAAAGAGACGGTGCTGGCGCCCGCCAGGCCGGCCCGCGCTTCGGTGTTCCAGCATCCGCTGTTCCGTCCCCTGGCGGCGCTGGCCCTGCTGCTGCTGATCGACTTCCTCCTGATTCCGGGGTTCTTCCGCCTGGAGATCAAGGACGGCCACCTGTACGGCAGCCTGGTCGACATCGTCAACCGCGCCGCGCCGCTGATGCTGGCGGCGATCGGCATGACCCTGGTGATCGCCACGCGCGGCATCGACATCTCGGTGGGCGCCGTGGTGGCCCTGTCCGGGACGGTGGCTTCGATGCTGATCGGCGGCACCATGGTGATCAACAACGGCGTGCCGGAATATGTCGCGCAGACCCCGATGGCGCTGGCGCTGCTGGCGGCCATGGGGGCGGCCGTGCTGTGCGGGCTGTGGAACGGCGCCCTGGTGGCGGGCCTGGGCCTGCAGCCGATCGTCGCGACCCTGATCCTCATGGTGGCGGGGCGCGGACTGGCCCAGCTGCTCACCGACGGCCAGATCGTCACCGTCTACTACCAGCCCTTCTTCTTCCTGGGTAGCGGCTATTTGCTCGGGCTGCCGTTCGCGCTGTTCGTGGTGATCGCGGTGTTCGCCATTACCAGCCTGCTGCTGCGCCACACGGCGCTCGGCCTGTTCATCCAGGCGGTCGGGGTGAATCCTGTCGCGGCGCGCCTGGCCGGCATCCGCACCGCGGCCCTGGTCGTGTTCGTCTACGTGTTCAGCGCGGCCTGCGCCGGCATGGCGGGGTTGATGATCAGCTCCAACGTGAAGAGCGCGGACGCCAACAACGCCGGCCTGATGCTGGAACTGGACGCCATCCTGGCGGTGACGCTGGGCGGCACCTCGCTGGCGGGCGGCAAGTTCTCGCTGATGGGCAGCATCATCGGGGCGCTGATCATCCAGACGCTCACCTACACCATCTATTCGCTGGGCGTCCCGCCCGAGGTCAACATGGTCGTGAAAGCAAGCGTGGTCTTCCTGGTCTGTATCTCGCAGTCCGACCAGTTCAAGAACCTGTGGAAGAGGAGGGCAGCATGAAGCACATCACCAATGCGCCCTGGTTCACCTCGGCCGCCACCGTGGTCCTGCTGGTGGCCATGCTGCTGGCCGGCGGCCAGGCCTACGATGGCTTCCTGTCGCTGCAGGTGATGCTGAATCTCCTGATCGACAACGCTTTTCTCCTGGTGCTGGCGATCGGCATGGGTTTCGTGATCCTGTCCGGCGGCATCGACCTGTCGGTGGGCGCGGTGCTGGCCCTTGGCACCATGGTAGCTGCCTGGCTGCTGCAGGTGGCGCATTGGCCGCCGCTGGCGGTGGTCGCGGTCGTGCTGCTGGGCGGCGCCGCATTCGGCGGCGCGATGGGCGGGATCATCCATTTCTTCCGCCTGCAGCCTTTCATCGTCACCCTGGCCGGCATGTTCCTGGCGCGCGGCCTGTGCTACCTGATCAGCATCGAGTCGATCACCATCGAGGATCCGCTATTCGTGGCGATGTCCCAGACCCAGTTGCCTTTCCTGGGCGGCTTCCTGTCGCCGGGCGCCCTGATCGCGATCGGCATGCTGCTTCTCGCAGTCTGGATGGCGCACTACTCGTCCTTCGGGCGCGCCGTGTACGCCATCGGCGGCAACGAAGGGTCGGCCGCGATGATGGGCCTGGCGGTAGGCCGCACCAAGGTCCTGGTCTACGCCTTCAGCGGTTTCTGCGCGGCGCTCGGCGGCCTGCTGTTCTCGTTCTACATGCTGTCGGGGTATGGCCTGCATGCGCAGGGCACTGAGCTGGATGCCATCGCGGCGGTCGTCATCGGCGGCACGCTGCTTACCGGCGGCTACGGGTACGTCGCAGGCGCGCTGTCGGGCGTGCTGGTACTCGGTACCATCCAGACCCTGATCGCCTTCGACGGCACCCTCAGCTCCTGGTGGACCAAGATCGTGATCGGTGCGCTGCTGTTCGTGTTCTGCGTGGTGCAACGCCTGATGGGCTTCCGTCAGAAGCAAAGCTAATAAATACAAGCAAAATATAAGGAGACGTGATGAATAAGATGTCCGTACTTGTGGCCGGACTGGCCGCTGCATTGTCTGCGCCGGTGGCCTTCGCTTCCAACCCCATCGTGAAGGACGTCTTCACGGCCGACCCGGCCGCGCTGGTCGACAACGGCCGCGTCTATGTCTACGTCGGCAGGGACGAGGCGCCGGTCGGCGGCAAGGAGTACGTGATGAACGAGTGGCGCGTGTACTCCAGCTGCGACATGAAGAAGTGGGTCGACCACGGCTCGCCGCTGCGCTACAGCACCTTCAATTGGGCCGGCCGCGACGCCTGGGCCTCGGACATCGTCAAGCGGGGCGGCAAGTACTACTTCTATTCGACCGTGGACCACGCCACCCTTAAGAGCAAGGCGATCGGCGTAGCGGTCTCGGATAGCCCGACCGGACCGTTCGTGGACGCACGCGGCACGGCCCTCGTCACCAACGACATGACGAAGCAAACCGACATTCCCTGGGACGACATCGACCCGGCCGTCTTCATCGACGACGACGGCCAGGCCTATCTCTACTGGGGCAATACGGTGATGAAGTACGCCAAGCTCAAGCCGAACATGATCGAGCTCGACGGCCCGATCCACACCGTCGGCCTGGACAACTTTGTCGAAGCGGCCTACCTGCACAAGCACAAGGGCACGTATTACCTCACGTACTCGCGCAAGTTCCCGGAAGAGACCGTGGCCATGAGCGGCCCGACGGCCACCGGCCCCTGGACCTTCGGCGGCGTGATCATGGAGAAGAACAGCAACGTCAATACGATCCACCAGGCCATCGTCGAATTCAACGGCAAGTCCTATATCTTTTATCACAACGGCAAGCTGCCGACCGGTGGCGAGTTCCGCCGCTCAGTGGCCGTCGAGGAACTGCATTACGCCCCGGATGGCAAGATCCTGCCGGTCAAGCAAACGGCCGAGGGTCCGGCTGCAAACCCGTCGCCGGGCTGCAAGTGATAAGCGCTCAGCAGCATTTCCATTGGATTGATATCACAAATGATATGATTTCCTGATGGATACGACAAACCCGAACTGGTTCTTGAAGGCGCGCCTCAAGACGCGCCAGCTGCTGCTCCTGATCGCGCTGGACGACTACCGCAACATCCACCGTGCGGCCGAGGAACTCCACATGACGCAGCCGGCGGCGTCCAAGCAGATCAAGGACCTGGAAGAGATGCTGGACGTGCGCCTGTTCGAGCGCCTGCCGCGCGGGATGGAACCCACCATCTACGGCGAGACCATGATCCGCCACGCGCGCATGGCCCTCACCAGCCTGGCGCTGGCGCACGACGACCTGGTGGCCCTGAAGGCCGGCCTGTCCGGGCAGGTGGAAGTCGGCGTCATCATGTCGCCCGCGATGGCGCTGCTGCCGCGCGCGATCGCGCGCATCAAGGAACAGGCACCGCTGCTGCGGATCGGCGTGCACCTGGAGTCGAGCAACGTCCTGCTCGACAAGCTCCAGCGCGGCACGCTCGACTTCATGATCGGCCGCATCCTGGAGAAGGAGGACTCGAGCGGCCTGGTGTACGAGGAACTGACCGAGGAAGCGGTCTGCGCGGTGGCGCGCCCCGGCCATGCGCTGCTCGAGGCGAAGGACCTGCGCCTGGACGACATCGCCGGCAGGCCCTGGATCCTGCCGCCGCCCGGCAGCATCCTGCGCCACCGCTTCGACATGATGTTCCGCCGCGCCGGCCTGCCGCCGCCCGTCAACGTGGTCGACACGACGGCGCTGCTGCTCATCACCACGCTGCTGCAGCAGACCGATTCGCTGCACGTGATGCCGCAGGAGGTGGCGCAGTACTACGCCTCGCTGAACGTGATGCGCATCCTGCCGATCGAGCTGCCCTGCAAGATGGACGCCTTCGGCATCATCCGCCAGCAGGACCACCTGCTGTCGCCGGGCGCGGACCTGCTGCTGAAGCAGGTAAGGCTGGCGGCATCCGAGATCTACTGAACGGAGGACCCCGAACATGATCGCAGCCCGCCTGAGCTTCGCGCTGACCTTAGCCCTGGCCCTGCCCGTCGTGGGCGCCGCCGAATTCGCCAATCCCCTGGTGCTGCAGCGGGCCGACCCGCACGTCACCCTGCATGGCGACGGCTATTACTATTACACGGCCACCGTTCCCGAATACGACCGGATCGAGCTGCGCCGCACCCGCTCCCTGAACGAACTGGGCAAGGCCGAAGCCAAGGTCGTCTGGCGCAAGCATGCCAGCGGTCCGATGAGCCGCCATATCTGGGCGCCGGAGCTGCACCACATCGACGGCAAGTGGTACCTGTACTTCACCGCAGGCCGCGAGGATGCGCCCTTCGACATCCGCCTTTACGTGCTCGAGAACGCGTCCAGCAATCCGCTCGAAGGGCAGTGGATCGAACGCGGGCAGCTCAAGACCGGCTGGGAGTCCTTCGCGCTGGACGCCACCACCTTCGCATTGAACGGGCAGCGCTACCTGGCCTGGACCCAGAAGCCCCCGGCGGCGAACCGGCACGTGACGGCGGTGTACATCGCGAAGATGGACACGCCGCTCTCGATCACGGGGCCGGCGACCATGCTGACCGCGCCCGAATACGGGTGGGAGAAGATGACGCACCACGTCAACGAAGCCCCCGCGGTACTCGTGAAGAACGGCCGCGTCTTCATGACGTATTCCGCCAGCGCTACCGATGCCAGCTACGCCCTGGGCATGCTCACCGCTTCGGCGTCCGCCGACCTGCTCGACCCCAAGGCATGGAAGAAGTCGCCCGTGCCGGTGTTCCGGAGCAGCACCGCGACCGGGCAGTACGGGCCGGGCCACAACGCCTTCACCACCACGCCGGACGGCAAGCAGGACATCCTGGTCTACCACGCGCGCAACTACGAAAGGATCACCGGCGACTCGCTGTTCGACCCGAACCGCCATACGCGTGCGCAGGTCATCACGTGGCGCGCCGATGGGACGCCCGACTTCGGCATTCCGGTTGCGGACAGGCCCCGGACCGCGCAGCCCCGCTGATCCGGTCGCGCGCAGAGCAACAATGTGCGCAATTGGCTGCCGGACACAACGCGATCCGCACAGTGCAGTATCCTATCCTTTTTCAGCATCACATCAAGAAAGAGGAAACCATGAGCACTGAGAGCAGCCTGGGCGGAAACGACGACAGCCAACTGCGCACCGACGCGCTGGAATACCACCGCAACCCCGTGCGGGGCAAGATCGAGGTGGTGGCCACCAAGCCGCTGTCGAACCAGCGCGACCTGTCGCTGGCCTATTCGCCGGGTGTGGCCTACGCCTGCGAGGAAATCGCCGCGGACCCGAACATGGCCGCCGAGTACACCTCGCGCGCCAACCTGGTGGCCGTGATCAGCAACGGCACCGCCGTGCTCGGCCTGGGCAATATCGGCCCGCTGGCATCCAAGCCGGTCATGGAGGGCAAGGGCTGCCTGTTCAAGAAATTCGCCGGCGTCGACGTGTTCGACCTGGAGCTGGCCGAGAACGATCCGGACAAGCTGGTCGAGGCCATCGCCATGCTCGAGCCGACCGTCGGCGGCATCAACCTCGAGGACATCAAGGCGCCGGAATGCTTCTACATCGAGAAGAAGCTGCGCGAGCGCATGAACATCCCGGTCTTCCACGACGACCAGCACGGCACCGCCATCATCTCGAGCGCGGCCCTGCTCAATGCCCTCAAGGTGGTCGGCAAGGATATCGGCAGGATCAAGCTGGCCGCTTCCGGCGCCGGCGCCGCGGCGATCGCCTGTCTCGACATGATGGTGAGCCTGGGCGTGAAACAGGAGAACATCTACGTCACCGACTCGAAAGGCGTGATCTGGCAGGGCCGCGAGGCCGACATGGAAGCCAACAAGGCGCGCTATGCGCAGGCTACCCCCGCACGCACCCTGGCCGACATCGTCAAGGATGCCGACGTCTTCCTGGGCTGCTCCACGGCCGGCGTCCTGAGCGCCGAGATGGTCAAGACCATGGCGGACAAGCCGGTGATCCTGGCGCTGGCCAATCCGGAACCGGAAATCCGCCCCGAGGTGGCCAAGGCAGCCCGGCCGGACTGCATCGTCGCCACCGGCCGTTCGGACTACCCGAACCAGGTGAACAACGTCCTCTGCTTCCCCTACATCTTCCGCGGCGCGCTGGACTGCGGCGCGACCCGCATCACCGACGAGATGAAGCTGGCCTGCGTGGGCGCGATCGCGCGCCTGGCCGAGGCCGAGGCCAACGATACGGTGGCCGAAGCCTACGCCGGCCAGGACCTGAGCTTCGGACCCGACTACATCATCCCGAAGCCCTTCGACCCGCGCCTGATGGCGGCGATCGCCCCGGCGGTTGCCGAAGCCGCAGCCGCCTCCGGCGTGGCAGTGCGCCCGATCGCCGACATGGACGCCTACCGCGCGCGCCTGGGCGAGATGATCTACCACACCGGCTTCTTCATGAAGCCGGTGTTCGCCAAGGCCAAGGCGACCCTGCGCCGCGTCGCCTATGCCGAAGGCACCGACCAGCGCGTGCTGCGCGCGGTGCAGACCGTGGTCGACGAGGGACTTGCCAAGCCGGTGCTGATCGGCGAAGCGGCCGCGGTCGAGGCGGCGGTGAAGCAGTCCGGCCTGCGCCTGCAGCGCGACGTCGACTATGTGCTGTCCGAGCCGGACGGCAGCGGCCACGCCACCCTGCAGGGCACGCGCCTGCTGCAGTCGGGTGAGGTCGACGCGCTCATCTGCGGCATGGCGGGCGGCTACGACAGCCACCTGGTCCACGTGCGCGACGTGATCGGCACTGCGCCCGGCGCCGGCGTGCTGGCGGCGATGAACGCCCTGGTGCTGGACAAGATGACCCTGTTCATCACCGACACCTACGTCAACGACAACCCGTCGGCGCAGGAACTGGCGGACATCACCCGCCTGGCCGCGACCGAACTGCGCCATTTCGGGCTGGAGCCCAAGGCCGCGCTGCTGTCGCATTCGATCTTCGGCTCGTCCGAGCGCCCCTCGGCGCGCAAGATGCGCCAAGCGCGCGAGCTGCTGGCGCAAAGTGCTCCGGAGCTGGCGCTGATCGGCGAGGTGCACGGCGATGCCGCACTGTCCGAAGAGATCCGGCGCCTGTACCAGCCGGCGGGCGAGGGCGCAGGCGGCTTTGCCGGCAGTGCCAACCTGCTGGTGATGCCCTCGCTCGATGCCGCCAACATCCTGTTCAATGTCCTCAAGGTCGCGGCGGGCAAGGGCGTCACCGTCGGCCCGATCCTGCTGGGTGCAGCCAAGCCGGTGCACATCCTCAGCCCGAGTGCGACCGTGCGCCGCATCGTCAACATGACGGCGCTGGCGGTGGCAGGCGTGCGCTAAGCGGTGGGCAGCCGCGCGCCGGTTTCCTTCCGGCGCGTGTTCTCCAGATTCTTTTCGTTGCTCGTAACCATTTTGTAACTTATACTGGTTGCGCTAACATACGGACGAAAGGAGCTGGGATGCGCTTCGGTATCGCAGCGTGGGCGGCCATCGGTCTGTCCTGCGCAATCACCGCCGCGGCGGGCGAGTACAGGAATCCCGTCATCGCGGGCTTCCATCCCGACCCCAGCATTTGCCGGGACGGCGAGGACTACTACCTCGCCACCAGCACCTTCGAGTACTTCCCGGGGGTGCCGATCTACCATAGCAAGGACCTGGTCAACTGGCGCCTCGCCGGCCATGCGCTCGACCGCCCCAGCCAGCTGCCGCTCGCGGGCCAGAAGAGTTCGATGGGCATCTTCGCCCCGACGCTGCGCTGCGGGAACGGCCATTTCTACATGATCACCACCAACGTCACGGGTGGTGGCAACTTCATCGTCCACGCCACCAATCCGGCCGGCCCCTGGTCGGAGCCGGTGTGGATCAAGGACGTGCAGGGGATCGATCCCTCGCTGTTCTTCGACGACGACGGCAAGGTTTATCTGACCTACCAGGATGGCGGCGAGCGCGGCGGCATCGGCCAGGTCGAGATCGACGTCGCCACCGGCCAGCTCAAGGGCAAGCCGCGCCGCATCTGGAACGGCCTCGGGGGTGTCTGGCCCGAAGGGCCGCACCTGTACAAGATCAAGGGCTGGTATTACCTGCTGCATGCGGAAGGCGGCACCTCCTACGGTCACGTCGTGATCCTGGCCCGTTCGCGCTCGCCCTGGGGGCCCTTCGAGGGGGCGCCCGACAACCCCATCCTGACCCACCGCGACCGCCCGGACCTGCTCCTGCAGGCGCTCGGCCACGCCGACCTGGTGCAGACGCCCGAGGGCAAGTGGTTCATGGTGCTGCTGGGGGTGCGCCACCTGAAGCACAAGCACCACCTCGGGCGGGAAACCTTGCTGGCGCCGGTCGAATGGACCGGGGACGGCTGGCTCAGGATCAATGGCGGCGCGCCGCTGGCAGAGAAGATGACGGCGGCGGGCCTGCCTGCGCCGCACCCATGGCCTGCACCGGCAGCGCGTGACGATTTCGGTGCCCGCAAGCTGGGCGGCGAGTGGATCTTCCTGCGCGGACCGGCCGAGGACCTGTGGTCGCTCCGGGAGCGGCCGGGCTTCCTGCGCCTGAAGGGCAGCAAGCTGTCGCTGCTTGATATCGGCACGCCCGCTTTCGTCGGCAAGCGCCAGGCGCACCTGGACATGCGCGCGTCCACGCTGCTCGACTTCACGCCGCGTGGGAACGGCCAGCAGGCCGGGCTGGCGCTGCGCATGAACGAGGACAACCACTATCAGCTGCTCGTTGCCGGGACCGGCAAGGGGCGCGTGGTCCGGCTCGTCACGCGGGTGAAAGGCGCGAGCACGGTGGTGCGCGAAGCGCCCCTGGGCGCGGGCAAGGTGGAGCTGATCGTGCGCGCTTCGCCGGAGCGCTATGTCTTCGGTTACCGGAGCGGCAGCCGTGAAGTCGCCGACTTCGGCAGCGCCCCGACAAGCCCGCTCAGTTCCGAAGACGCGGGCGGCTTCACCGGCGTGGTGCTCGGGATGGTGGCCCACAGTGCCGACGGCTCCCCCATGCCGCCGGCGGACTTCGACTGGTTCGACTACCGGCCGGTCGAGGGGAACAGATAAGCATCGAACGCCGGCCCGTCGGCCGGCGCGCAGCACACAACAAGAAATCAATCAGGAGACATCATGCATCGCAAGAACCCGACCGTTGCCGCCGCGCGCACGGCCCTCGTCGCGGCCATCGCCGCCGCCTTCCCGCTGTTCGCCCCGGGCGCCTCTGCCGCGCCCGAGCCGGCAGAACCTGCCCAGAAGCCCTGGCTCAATCCTTCCCTGGACGCCGACCGGCGCGCCCGCCTGGCCGTGCAGGCCATGACCCAGCAGGAGAAGCTGCGCTGGGTCTTCGGCTACTTCGGCAACGACCTCGGCGGCAAGAGCAAGAAGCATCCGGACGCCCTGCACCAATCGGCCGGTTATATCCCGGGAACGCCGCGCCTGGGCCTGCCGGCCCTGTTCGAAACCGACGCGGCCCAGGGCGTGGCGTCGCAGGCCGGCCCGAACGTGCGCGAGCGCACCGCCTTGCCGTCCGGCCTGATGACGGCTTCGACCTGGGACCCCAAGGTTGCCTATGCGGGCGGCGCCATGATCGGCTCGGAGGCGCGCGCGTCCGGCTTCAACGTGATGCTGGCAGGGGGCGTCAACCTGCAGCGCGAGCCGCGCAACGGCCGCAACTTCGAGTACCTGGGCGAGGACCCGCTGCTGGCAGGCACCATGGCCGGCCACGCCATCAAGGGCGTGGAGTCGAACAAGATCATCTCGACGCTGAAGCACTTCGTGCTGAACGGCCAGGAGACCGGCCGCTTCGAACTGGATGCGCGCATCGACAAGGCGGCGCTGCGCATGTCGGACCTGCTGGCGATGGAACTGGCGCTGGAACTGTCCGACGCCGGCTCGGTCATGTGCGCCTACAACCGCCTGAACGGCCCCTACACCTGCGAGGATCCCTGGCTGCTCAACGGGGTGCTCAAGCGCGACTGGGGTTTCCGCGGCTACGTGATGTCCGACTGGGGCGCCACCCACAGCACCGTGGCCGCCGCCAACGCGGGCCTGGACCAGCAGTCCGGCCATGAATTCGACAAGTCGCCGTACTTCGGCGGCGCGCTGGAAGAAGCCGTCAAGACCGGGGCCGTGCCGCAGGCGCGCCTGGACGACATGGCCTACCGCATCGTGCGCACCATGTTCGCCAAGGGCGTGGTCGACCATCCCGTCAAGCCGGGCGGCGTCATCGACTTCGCCGCCAACGGCGCGGTCAGCCGCCAGACGGCGGAAGAGGGCATGGTCCTGCTGAAGAACGAAGGCCGCATCCTGCCGCTCGCGAAGACCGTACGCACCATCGCCGTCATCGGCGGGCACGCGGACGTCGGTGTGCTGTCGGGCGGCGGCTCGTCCCAGGTGTACCCTGTGGGCGGCATCGCGGTCAAGGGCCTGAAGCCGGATACCTGGCCCGGCCCGGTGGTCTACTATCCGTCCTCGCCGCTGCGTGCGATCCAGGCCCAGGCGCCGAACGCGAAGGTCGTGTTCGACGACGGTACCGATCCTGCCCGCGCCGCGCGCGTGGCAGCCGGGGCCGACGTCGCCCTGGTCTTCGCCACCCAGTGGATCGGCGAGGCCAACGACGCCCAGACCCTGGCACTGCCGGACCGCCAGGACGAGCTGATCGGCACGGTGGCGGGCGCGAATCCGCGCACCGTCGTCGTGCTCGAGACCGGCGGCCCGGTCACCATGCCCTGGCTGGCTCGCGTCCCGGCCGTGTTGCAAGCCTGGTATCCGGGCACCAGCGGCGGCGAGGCGATCGCCAACGTGCTGTTCGGCGCGGTCAACCCCTCCGGCCACCTGCCGGCCACCTTCCCGGCCTCCGAGCAGCAGTTGCCGCGCCCGAAACTCGACGGCGACCCGAAGGTCCCCGAGCTGCAGTTTGCCGTCGACTACCATGAAGGCGCGGCGGTCGGCTACAAGTGGTTCGACCTGAAGGGCCACAAGCCGCTGTTCCCGTTCGGGCACGGCCTGTCCTACACCACCTTCGCCTACTCGGCCCTAGCCGGCCAGGTGAAGGACGGCCGGCTCCACGTGCGCTTCAAGGTGACCAACACCGGGAACCTGGCGGGCAAGGACGTGCCGCAGGTGTATGCCGCGCCGCTGTCCACCAAGTGGGAAGCGCCGAAGCGCCTGGCGGCCTGGAGCAAGGTGGCGCTGCAACCGGGCGAGACGAAGGAAGTCGAGGTCGCGGTGGAGCCGCGCGTGCTGGCCATGTTCGACGAGAAGTCGCGCACCTGGCGCCGGCCGCAGGGCAAGGTCCGCCTGACGCTGGCCGAGGATGCCGCCGGCACGGGCGCCACCAGCGTGACGGTCGACCTGCCCGCCAGCACGCTGGATGTCCGCGGTCGCCCGCGTGCACGCTGATCCTGGCGGAAGAAGAAAACGCATGCGATTACTCATCCTCTCCGCAGCCTTGCTGACGCAGGCGCTGCCGGTGCTGGCCGCCGACGCCCAATCCCTTCAACTGGACAGCCTGTTCCAGGACCACATGGTTCTGCCGCGCCAGGGCGCGGTCGTGTCGGGCCGTGCGGCGCCGCGCGTGGCGATCACCGTGAGCGGCTTTGGCGGCGCCTGGAAGACGACCGCCGACGCCGCCGGGCGTTTCAGCGTGACCTTGCCCAGCCTGCCCGCAGGGCGCACCGATACGCTCGTCGTGGCGAGCGGCAGCGGCCAGCGGGTCTCGCTGGGCGACGTCGTCACCGGCGACGTCTTCCTGTGCTCGGGCCAGTCGAACATGCAGCTCGCGATCAACCGCGCCCTGAATGCGGACACCGTGATCGGGACATCGAGCAACCCGGACCTGCGCATGGCAACGGTGGCGGAAGACCCTTCCCCGGCGCCGCGCGCGCGCCTCGCCAAGCCGGTGGCATGGCAGGCCGCGTCACCCCGGACTGTCGGGGACTGGTCGGCAACCTGCTATTTCTTCGGCAAGGAGCTGCAGCGCAGGCTCAAGCAGCCGATCGGGTTGGTACATGCCTCGCTGGGTGGTTCGAACCTCACGGCCTGGCTGTCGCCGGCGGCCTCGCTGCCGGACTATGCGCGCGAGCAGGAACTACTCAAGCTGTACGCGGGCGACCCGGCCAAGGCGAGCATTGCCTTCGGCAAGGAGGTCGAACACTGGTGGCAAACCTCCGGCGGCCCGGGCCGGCCCTGGGCTGCCGCGCCGGCGGAACTGGCAAGCTGGCGTGCGGCGCCGGATGTGGCCAAGAACTGGGAGAACTGGGGCGTGCCCGAGCTGTCCGGGTATGACGGCAGCATCTGGTACGGCGCGACCGCCAGCCTGAGTCCAGGGCAGGCGGCGCAGGGGGCGACGCTCGAACTGGGGCTGGTCGATGAAGTCGATACCACCTGGGTGAACGGCAAGCCGGTCGGCTTCACCGCCGGCGCCGGCACGGCGCGCGCGTATCCGCTGGCAGCCGGCACCCTGAAGGCAGGGGACAACACGGTCGTGCTGAATGTGCTGGACTTGTGGAGTTACGGCGGGCTGTACGGCGACCAGCCGCGCCAGCTGCGCTTTGCCGACGGCGCCGTCGTGCCCCTGCAGGGCTGGCGCTGGCAGTTGCCCCCAGGCGCGAACCGCTATCCGCCGCGCGCGCCCTGGGATGCGATGGCCGGGGTCAGCGTGCTGTACAACGGCATGATCGCGCCGCTCGGCCGCTTCCCCTTCAAGGGCGCGCTCTGGTACCAGGGCGAGAGCAATGTCGGTTCGCCTTACCAGGGCCTGCTGGCCCGCCTGTTCCAGGATTGGCGCGGGCAGTTCGGCAACAGCATGGCCTTCGGCGTGGTCCAGTTGGCGAACTTCGGCGCCCGACCGGCGCAGCCGGTCGAGTCGGGCTGGGCGCGGTTGCGCGAGGACCAGCGCCGCGCGGTGCTGGCCGACCCGAATGCGGTGCTGGCGACGGCGATCGACCTGGGCGACCCGGCCGACATCCATCCCGCCAACAAGCAGGGCGTCGGCGAACGCCTGGCACGCGCGTTCGCGATCAAGCTGTATGGCCAGCCCGGCAGCGCCAACGGACCGATGGTGAAGTCGGCCGTCGCTCAGGGGGATGGCGTGGCAGTGGAGTTCGATGGGGTGGAAGGCGCGCTGGTCGCGTATGGCGCCGCGGGCCCGATCGGTTTCGAGGTCTGCACGGATGGCGGTTGCCGCTGGACCGAGGCGCGTGTCTCGGGCGCGCAGGTGGTGCTGCCGGGCGCTGCCGATGCTAAGAAGATCCGCTACTGCTGGGGCGATGCGCCGACCTGCACGCTCTATGACGGCAAGTCCGGCCTGCCAGCGGTGCCCTTCGAGATGGATGTCAAACGCTGGTGACGCCTCGTGTGGCGAACCGATAAAGTTCGCCACGAACCAGAAACGTCTGCCACCACAAGCGTGAGCGATTGGTGGTACTCCACGGCCTGCAAAGCCGTCTGGACGGGTTCGACTCCCGTCATCGCTCCAATGAATAACGATACTGGCCCCTTGTTGGGGCCCGTTTCGTTATTGGGCTTCCGACCCTGGCGGATGATGTTCGGCGGTGACCGGCTTGTGTAATTCATCTTGGCCGGGAGCGCCTTCGGCCAAGCAAGCAGCGCGCGACAAGCGCCGGGCCGCCGCACAGCCACGAAACCGTCTGCGGTGCCCGATTCAAGACGCTGCTACCGATTCGGGGTACCAGTCGACGCTGCGGTTGCGCTTTTGCTGTTGCAGCGCGCTCAAGGCGTCTGACGCCGCAGCGTGATGCGCGTCAGCTCGGCAGGCACGCCCAGCCGAAGCGCGAAGCCGGGCCACAGAGCGGTGCCATTGTTCAGGTACAGCGTCATGCCGTCGACGTCGTAGTGGCCAGACACGAAGCCATTGTTGGCCCGTGCCACTACCCGATCGAGCCCGATGATCATGCCGCCATGCGTATGGCCGGATAACTGCAGCGCAACACCACGGCTGGCTGAAAAGCGGGCATTCCTGGGCTGGTGATCGAGCAGCACGACCGGCACGCCGGCCGGGGCGCCGCGCAGCGCCGCATCGAGGTCGGGCGCGGGAGCGCCGGTGCGCGGGGCGGTCACGTCGTTCACGCCGGCGAGCACCAGTTGCCCTGCACCTCGACTGATGATGGTATGGCTATTGTCCAGAGGCCTCATGTTGAGCCCCGCAAAATACGCCATCCATGCGCGGTGGTCAAAAAAGTATTCGTGATTACCGGGAATGACCCAGACGCCGTCCGGAGCGCGCAAGTCACGCAGCGCGGCCACGTCGGCTTCGCGCTGCGCGACATTGCCATCGATGAGGTCACCGGTGATGACGATCAGGTCCACTCCGAGCGCATTGGCATCATCGACGAGCTGGCGCGTCCATGCTGCGTCGAACAGGCGGCTGATGTGCAGGTCGGTCAGGTGCAGTACCCGGTAGCCGTCGAATTCGCGCGGCAAGTCCTTGACTGTCATCTGTACCTCCTTCAGCGGCGGCGGCTTGATCGCCTGCATGACGCCGAGCGCGGCCAGCAGCATGGCTGCGAGGCCGATCGCACCGCGCAGGCGCGCAGCGATCGGCACGCGGCGACGCTGGGCCAGTGCGACGAGCAGGGCGCCCACATCGAGCAGCAGCTGGAACACAGCCAGCAGCAATATGGCGCCAAACGCCCAGTTGAACAGGATGATGAGGGCTCTCGGAAATTCCGGCGAAAACACGCTGCCGGAAGAAAAGCGCGACCACAGGTGATATTGCGAGGCCAGCACCAACACCACGGCGCCAGCCAGCTTTGTGTGCCCGGCCAAGGGCAGCGGCAATAACCAGCGCACCAGCACGACCACGCAGGGCAAACTGAACATCAGATGGAACATCAGCTGCGCCCCATTCGTTTCCGGTCGCGGCTGGAGTCGGCGGGGTTGCCGTGCGGGGGTGTGGTGGCGCCCGCAGGTAATAAGAGGAAAATACGCATCATGCCTTGTATCCGAACTGTCGAACAGGTAAGCATAGCGTAGATTGCGTGAAGGCACGGGCAGCGGTGTGATTCGGTGCGGCACCGCCCAGCACGCGCCGTCGGCCGGATTCGCCGACATGCTGCAGGCGTGCTCGGGCAGGCAAAGGAACACACGGCCCGGAGGCTGCGCCCACACCCCAGGTTTGTCCACGACGCTTGCACCCGCTCGATCGATGTAGTAACCGCGCTAGATTCATTCGGGTCCAAGAGGCGTCGCCATGACCATTACCACCATATCAAGCCGCGAGTTCAACCAGGGCGCGAGCGAGGCAAAGCGTGCTGCAAGCAAGGGGCCGGTGTTCATCACGGACCGCGGCCGACCGGCCCATGTGCTGATGAGCTTCGAGGATTATCAGCGGCTGACGAAACAACGTCGCAACATTGCCGATGCGCTTGCAATGCCGGGCAGTGCCGACATCGAGTTTGAGCCTGCGCGCGTGACCATCGGGGCACGGCCGGCTGATTTCTCATGATGTTTGTCCTCGACACCCACGTGGTGTCAGAACTCCGCAAGGTGCGCGCAGGCATGGCCGATACAAATGTCACGGCGTGGGCGGAAAGCGTCGATGCAGCAGACCTCTTTGTGTCGGCTATCACTATCATGGAACTGGAGCTTGGCGTTCTGTCGATTGAGAGAAAGGATGCCACCCAGGGGGCCATGTTGCGTTCTTGGCTGGAGCAGCACGTATTGCCAGAGTTCTCGGGACGCACGCTGCCTGTCGATACCGCCGTCGCACAACGCTGCGCCCGGCTGCATGTCCCCGACAAGCGCGGCGAGCGCGATGCGCTCATCTCCGCAACCGCGCTTGTGCATGGCATGACGGTGGTCACTCGAAACACCGCCGATTTTGATTCCACCAGGGTGCCCCTCATCAATCCGTGGGAGGTATCGCGGTGATGGAAATAGCTTCTTCGACAATCTCTGGGTTTTCCGGTTGCAAGTAGCGATAGGAGAGCTTGCGGCGAACCTCTTATTCATTCTCAGCTAATGCTCGAGAGAAGAACAGACAGCCGGGCCGTCGGGCCCGGCCGTTACGCCGCTCAGGCGGCAGGATGCGGAGAACCGGCCGGAGGCGCATCGTCCTCCTGCACCGCGCCGGCAGACTCCCTGCCGTCGTCATGGTGGAAGGGCGCGAACCAGGTCGCCAGGAAGGACGGGATCGTCGCCACCATCACGAAGCTAAAGTAGCCGACGTAGCCCATCATTTCCTGCAGGTGGCCGCTGACCACGCCGGTCAGCATGTTGCACAGTCCCATCAGCCCGGTGCCGAAGGCGTAGTGGGTGGTCGTGTACTTGCCCGGAGCCAGCTGCTGCATCAGGTAGATCATGAAGCCCACCGCGCCGAAGCCGAAGAAGAACTTCTCGACGACGACGCCGGCCGTGATGGCCATCAGGCTGCTCGGCAGGTAGATGCTCATCAGCAGAAAAGTAGCGTTCGGGATGTTCACCGCGCAGCACAGCACGAACAGGGTCGACTTCAGGCCGCGCCGCGCCACGTACCAGCCGCCCAGCAGGGAGCCGAGCAGCACGGCGGCCAGGCCGTAGGTGCCGTAGATCAGACCGAGCATCTCGTTCGACAGTCCGAGCCCGCCTTTCGCGCTCGGGTCGACCATGAAGAAGGGGCCGATCTTCTCGAGGAAGCCGATGCTGAGGCGGAACAGGAAGGCAAAGGCGATCATCTTCCACACGTCGCGCTTCTGGAACAGCGTCACGAAGGCGTCGACCAGGATGCGGCCGGCGTCGCGCACGCTCGAGGGCGTATCGGCGGCGCGCGCGCCTTCCGGCATCACGCGGGCGTGCCACAGCGCCATCAGGAGGGTGATGCCGGCGACCAGGAAGAAGATGACGCGCCAGGACTCGACCCAGCCAGGGCCGAACACCTTGGGATCGTGGCCGAACACGTTGGTGTGCAGGTAGCCGCTCAGGAACACCATGCCGCCGGCGGCCACGATGGGACCGATGTTCCAGGACAGGCTCTGGATGCCGCAGTAGAGCGACTGGGCGCGCGAATCGAGCGAGGTGACGTAGACGCCGTCGCTGGCGATGTCCTGGGTGGCCCCGATGAAGGACAGCGCGAAGAACACCGCCATCAGGATGCCCATGTAGCCGGGCAGCCCCAGCGCCAGGCCGACGCCGGCGAAGCCGAGGCCGATGGCCACCTGGGCGCACAGCACGAAGAACTTCTTGGTGCGGTACATCTCGACCAGGGGCGCGAACAGCGGCTTGATGGTATAGGCCAGGATCAGCAGGCTCGAATACTGGGCCGCGCGGCCGTTGTCCATGCCGAGGTTCTTGAACATGATCGCGGTGACGCTGGTGAGCATCACGTAGCCGAGCGCCATCGTGAAGTAGCCGGTTGGCACCCAGAGCAGCGGGTGGCGCGTGCGCTCATTGCGACGATAATGCGTGGCCATGGCGCACCTCCATCGTCGGCTGCTGGATGGCGCACTCCGTCTGCTGCGCTTCCAGGTGCTCGGCCAGCATGGCGGCGGCGCCGCCCAGGGCCGGGTAGGGCGCGTGGATCACGAAGCAGGGGATACGCGACGCAAAGCTCGAAAAGCGCCCCTTGTTCTCGAAGCGGGCGCGGAAGGACGAGCGGGCGAACCATTCGCCGAGGCGCGGCACCACGCCGCCGCCGATGTAGATGCCACCCCGCGCGCACAGGGTCACGGCGAGGTTGGCCGCCACCGTGCCGAGCATGCCGCAGAAGGTGTCGAGGGTCTCGATGCAGAGCGGGTCGGTACCGAGCAGGGCGTGCTCCACGATGTCGGCCGGCTCGAGCGCGGCGATCTTGCTGCCGGCGCGCGCGGCTAGCGCTTCGTGGATCAGCGCCAGGCCGGGGCCGGACACCAGGCGTTCGGCCGAGACATGGTCCCAGCGCTGCCAGCAATACGCCAGGATCTCCTGCTCGCGACGGTCGGCGGGCGAAAAGGCCACGTGGCCGCCTTCGCTTTGCAGGACGGTCCAGCGTCCATTGGTGGGGAGCAGTCCCGCCACACCCAGGCCGGTACCGGCGCCGACCAGGCCGATCACGCCGTCGAGGGCCGGCGCGCTGCCGCCGACCTGCACCAGCTCGGACGCCGCCAGCTGCGGCAGCGCCATCGCCAGTGCGGCGAAATCGTTCACCGCCAGCAGCGTAACCAGCCCGAGCTCCGTACGCGCCGCCTGCAGCGAAAACTCCCAGCGGTGGTTGGTCATCTTGACGTAGTCGCCTTCGACCGGGTTGGCGATGGCGATCACGGCATGGCGCACGGGCGCGCCGGCAGCGCCATGGCGCTCGAGGTAGGCGCGCGCCGCGTCCTGGAAGCGCGGGTAGTCGGCGCAGGCCAGGGTCTCGGTCTCCTCGATCCAGCCCGGGCCGCGCTCGAGGGCGAAGCGTGCGTTGGTGCCGCCGATGTCGGCCACCAGGCGCGCGCCGTCCCGGTATTGTTCTTCACTCATTGTCTCCTCCGTGACTGCTTTTTTTATCTGCGCCTCGTGCCGCTCATGCGGCCCGGCGCCGCCCGCGCTGGGCGGCGACGAAGTCGCGGTACCAGTGGGCGCTGGCCTTGGGGATGCGCTGCTGCGTAGCGTAATCGACATAGAATATGCCGAAGCGCTTGGCATAGCCCGAGTTCCACTCGAAGTTGTCCATCAGGCTCCACATGAAGTAGCCGCGCACGTCGACGCCGGCGTCCATGGCCGCCTTCAGGGCCGCCAGGTGCTGCTCGACGAAACGGATCCGGACAGTATCGTTGACCTGGCCTGCCTCGACGCGGTCGGGCGAGGCCATGCCGTTCTCGGTAATGTAGATCGGGGGCAGAGTATATTCGCCCTTGAGCTTGAGGAGCAGCTCCGTCAGGCCCTGCGGGTAGATTTCCCAGCCCATGTCGGTGGTGCCCAGTACTGCGGGCGCCGTGCGCGGCGGCGTCTCGGCGCTGGCGTAGTGGCGGAAATAGTAGTTCACGCCCAGGAAGTCGAGCGGCCCCTGGATGATGTCCAGGTCGCCGTCCGCGACGTGCGGGGCGTTGGCGCCGTGGGCGCGCAGCGCCAGTTCCGGATAGCGGCCCTTGAAGATCGGGTCCATGAACCATTGCACCGAGCGTCCCCACTCCAGCTCGGCAAGCGCGCGGTCGGCTTCGCTATCGGTGGCCGGGTCCGAGGTCCACTGGTTCAGCACGATGCCAAGCTTGGCGCGCGGGCTCAAGGAGCGCATCGCACGCATTGCCAGTCCGTGCGAGAGCAGCAGGTGGTGCGACACCTGGACCGCCTGCTGCGCGTCGGTGACGCCGGGGGCGAACTGCGAATTGCCGTAGCCGAGGTTGGCGGTGCACCAGGGCTCGTTGTGGGTCGCGATGCCGGCGAGGCGGTCGCCGAAGCGGCGCGTCACTTCTTCCGCATAGTCCGCAAAGCGGTAGGCCGTATCGCGCGCGAGCCAGCCGCCGCCGTCCTGCAGGCCCTGCGGCAGGTCCCAGTGGTACAGGGTCAGGTGCGGCGCAATGCCTTTTTCCTGCAACGCGTCCAGCAGGCGGGCGTAGAAGTCGAAGCCTTTCTCATTCCATGCTCCCTTGCCGTCCGGCTGCACGCGCGACCAGGCCATCGAAAAGCGGTACGCGTCCACGCCCAGGCCGGCCATGATGCCGACGTCCTCGCGGTAGCGGTGGTAATGGTCGCAGGCGACGTCGCCGTTACTGCCGTCCTTGATGTTGGCGGCGTTGCGCGAGAAAGTGTCCCAGATCGAGGGGCCCTTGCCGTCGGCGTCGGCGGCGCCTTCGATCTGGAAGGCGCTGGTGGCGACGCCCCAGGTAAAGTCATGCGGGAATTGCGTGGAATCGGTCATGGCGGATGGATGTAATGTGGGCGGAGAGGTCCTGTCGGCATGCATGCGCGGTCCGCCGGTAAGGGTTAACCAGGGTTTATGAAATCGATTTCATATTATGCGCGCGCCAGACCGTGTGTCAACGACATTTTGGCGCTCCGGGCATGGCGGCGGGCGGGTGTGGCCGGCCGGCGAGCGGCACCCGGCGCGGGTGCTGATGCTATACTGGCAATTTTCCACCCTGGCCGCGGCCGAGAGCTGCCGTTCCGGCACAATGCATGCATGAGAAAAGCATCCGACAGGCCGACGGCCACTGTCCATGAAGTCGCCCGCGTGGCCGGGGTGTCGGCGGCCACCGTATCGCGCCTGCTGAACGGCACCGCCAAGGTCTCCGACGACAAGCGCCAGGCGATCGAGCAGGCGATCGAAAGGCTGAACTACAAGCCGAACGTGCTGGCCCAGAACCTGAAGACCGGCAGCTCGCGCACCATCGGGATCTTGACCCAGTCGCTGGCGTCCGGCTACTTTGCCGATGCCATGGCCGGTGTCGACGATGCCCTGCAGGGCACCGGTTATGCGCCGCTGATCGTTTCCGGCCACTGGCATGCGGACGAGGAGGCGGAACGGATCGAACTCCTGATCGCGCGCCGCGTGGACGGCCTGGTGATCCTGAGCGGCAAGCTGCAGGACGAGCAGATCCTGGCCCTGTCCGAGCAGGTGCCGATCGTCGCCTTCGGGCGCGACCTGCAAGGTCCGCGCACCTTCGGCTTCTGCCTTGACAACTACCGGGGCGCCTGCGACGCAGTCGAGCACCTCGTCCAGCATGGCCACCGCGACATCGCCTTCATCGCGGGTCCCTCCGACCACCGCGATGCGCTGGCGCGCCTGGCCGGCTACCGCGACACGCTGGCCAAACACGGGATCAAGCCGCAACGCAAGCTGGTGCTGCCGGGCGACTTCTCCGAGTCGGGCGGGCTGCAGGCGGTCGAACGCCTGCTGGCATCCGGCAAGCGCTTCAGCGCCATCTTCGCGGCCAACGACCTGACCGCCTATGGCGCCCGCCTGGCCCTGTTCCGGCGCGGCATCGGGGTGCCGGACGAGGTCTCCGTGGTCGGCTTCGACGACCTGCACAGCTCCATGTACACGACCCCGCCGCTGACCACCGTGCGCCAACCGCTGTTCGACGTCGGCCAGCGCCTGGGACGGGCGATCCTGCGCATGATCCGGCAGCAGCCGCTCGAGCTCGAAGTGCCGGAACCGACCCTGGTGGTGCGGGAGTCGGTGCGCGCCCTCCAGAAGTAGGCACCTTCCGCTACCGCATCGTGGCCGGTCAGGCCTGGCGCGCCGGCATCGCCCGCATGGCGTCCGCGATTGCCTGGCGCAGGGGCTTGGCGCGCAGCTGGGCGTCATAGGGGAGGGGGCGCTGCGGCAGCTTGTCCTTGCGCGGCGCCTCGTCCCAGGTCTGCAGCCAGCTGACATGGTCGGCCATGCCCCACAGCAGGAAATCTTTCAGGCGCGGATAAGACAGGGTGACGTCGAGGAACTCGCGCGCGGCGGCGGCCACGCCGGCGTCGCGCTTGGCGATGTCGGCCGGCAGCGCGCGGTCGTTCACGTCGAACTCGGTGACCAGGAGGTCGTAGCCCATGGCGGTGGCTTCGTCCAGGAAGCGGCGCCATTCCCGCATGTCTTCGCTGCCGCGTTTCTTGCTCTCGTCCCAGGAACCGATGTGGGCCTGCAGGCCGAGCGCATGGACCGGGGTGCCGCGCTTCTTCAGTTCGGCCAGCATCTTCAGCACGCCGGCACGGTGCTTGGCGCTGCCGCTGTCTTCGCGCATGTAGTCGTTGTAGACCAGCTGGGCGTGCGGCGCGTATTCGTGGGCCAGTCGGAAGGCCAGGTCGACCTGCTCGATCGCGCCGTTCGAGCCGGCGCCTTGGCCCGAGAAGGCGCGGGTGAGGGCGTTCTGGCGCATCTTGCCGTCGGCGTGGTCGACCGCTTCGTTGACCACGTCCCAGCTGCCGATGCGCTTGCCGTAGTGGTCGCACACGGTCTTGACGTGCTTGCGCATCAGGGCTTCGGCGCGCTTGCTGTCCTTGCCGAAGTCTTCTTGCGCGACCCAGGTCGGCAGCCATCGCTCGGCCTGCCAGAACAGGTTGTGTCCGCGCATCGCCATGCCGCTCTTGCCGGCCCAGGCCAGCATCGCGTCGGCCGCTTCGAAACGGTAGGCGTCGCGGCTTGGCGCGAGGGCCTGCCACTTCATCTCGTTCTCGGCGACGATGATGTTGCACTCGCGCTCGACGAGGGCGCGGTAGGCCGGGTCGCCGAACTGGTTGCGGCCGGCGCCGACCGCGGTGCCGAAGCGCAAGCCCTTGCGTCCGGCAATGTCCTTGAGCGCCTCGCCGTTGGGGGCGGCCGCGAGCGCGGGCAAGCCCGGGGGCAGGAGGGCGGCGCCCGCGAGGGCCTGCAGCATGGTGCGTCGTGTCGTCATGTCGTTTCTGTCTCCGGTTGTCGTTGTCCTGTGCCCGCTGCTTCGGCGAGCTCGTCTGGTGCGGGAATGTTAGCGCAAACTTTTCGATATTGAAATCGATTTCGGAGCAGTCTCAGCTTTTCCGATGCCCGAGGAAGGGGGCACTTTGCCGTTTGCGAATGTGCTAAGATAGCGCAAACAACAGGGTCAAATTCCAACAGGGGTCCGCGAGAACATGAGTAAAGCCAACGTGAAAGCCGTCCAGGAAGACGTGGAGCGCCGCGGTCAGCCGACCATGGCCGACGTCGCGAAGCTGGCCGGCGTCTCGCCGATGACGGTGTCGCGCGTCATGAACGGCAAGGGCCTGGTGCGCGAGAGTACCCGGCGCAAGGTCGCCGAGGCGGTCGCGGCCCTGAACTACACCCCGAACCAGGAGGCGCGCAACCTTGCCGGCTCCAAGCCGATCCGGGTGGGATTCCTGTACAGTAATCCGAGTGCCGCCTACCTCAGCGAATTCCTGGTGGGCCTGCTCAGCCAGTCGGGCCTCAACAACGTCCAGCTGTTCGTCGAGAAGTGCGAGGCGGGCCAGCACGAAGAGGAGCAGACCCGGCGCCTGATCGGCAACGGGCTGGACGGCATCATCCTCCCGCCGCCGTTGTGCGACAGCGAGGCCGTGATCGCCTGCGTGGCCGAGGCCGACATCCCGGCCGTGGTGGTCGCCTGCGGCGCGCCCGACGAGCGCGTGGGCGCCGTCAGCATCGACGACTTCGATGCCGCCTACCAGATGACGCGCCACCTGATCGCCCTCGGTCACCAGCGCATCGGCTTCATCGTCGGCCACCCGAACCAGTCCGCCAGCGGACGCCGCCTGGCGGGTTACCGCGCGGCGATCGAAGAAAAGGGCGCCGACAAGTCGGAGGACCTGGTCGTGCAGGGCATGTTCACCTACCGCTCCGGCCTGGATGCGGCGGAACACCTGCTGGCCCTCGAGGAACGCCCGACCGCGATCTTCGCCAGCAACGACGACATGGTCGCGGCTGCCGTCGCCGTCGCGCACCGCCTTGGCCTCGACGTGCCGGGCGACCTGACCGTCACCGGCTTCGACGACTCGGCCCTGGCCACGACCATCTGGCCCGAGCTGACCACCGTGCGCCAGCCGATTGCCGAGATGGCGCGCCAGGCGGTGCAGTCGCTGGTGCGGCGCGTGCGCGGGCTGCGCGAAGGCGAGGAAGCGCCGCCGGAACGCGTGCCGATGGAATTCGAACTGGTGCGCCGCCAGTCGGATGCCGCCCCGCGCATCCGGCCGCCGGCGCGGCTGCCGGTGCTCAAGTCCGGCACCAAGTCCACGCCCGCCGGCGCACGCCGCACCCAAGCGGCGAGCTGAGCCGCGCGCACGGCGCACCCAGCCATGCATGTGCGCCGGCAGTGCGGCCGGCGCCGTCTTTTCCTCGAGATTTCCCTCCACAGCCTGCTTCGCAGGGCGCCGCTGCGGCGTCTCCGTCCCTCCTATCCCCGTCCGTGCGCCAGCCGCGCACGGTTTCGTCGCCCACACTAAACATTCGGCAAGTATTTGATTGACAGCGGATTATTCCGGCGTTTAGACTGGAATGGTTGCGGTAACATTTCTGTTATGCGAATGTTTGTCCGGGGATGGCGCTACCGCACGACACGCAGCCACCCGCCGTCACGAGCGGGACAGAACAATACACAGCGCTACAAGCAGCGGAGACAACAGTCGATGGGTATCAAACGCAGGGAATTTCTGGCATCGGTGGGCAGCATGGCCGGCATGGCCGGCCTGGGCAGCGTTCCGGCCGTCGCCACGGCGGCAGCCAAGGGCGGGCAAGGCAGGCCGGCGGGCGTGCCGCTTTATAAACAGGCCGGCGCGCCGGTCGATGCGCGGGTCGAAGACCTGCTGCGGCGCATGACGCTGGAAGAGAAGATCGCGCAGATGCAGTGCGTGTGGCAGAAGAAGCCGGGCGTGCAGAATCCGGACAGCAGTTTTTCGGGCGAGAAGGCGGTGGCCGCCTACCCGAACGGCATCGGCATGCTTGCGCGCCCGTCCGACCGCCTGGTGGGCAAGGTCGCCGACGTGGCCGGCAATACGGGCGAAGCGGCCAACCGCGGCCCGCGCGAGACGGCCGAATACGTCAACGCGGTCCAGAAGTGGGCGGTGGAACGGACCCGCCTGGGCATTCCCGTCCTGATGCACGAGGAGGCGCTGCACGGCTACACGGCGCGCGAGTCGACCAGCTTCCCGCAGGCGATCGGCCTGGCCTCGAGCTTCGACCCGCTTCTCGTGACCCGGGTATTCTCGGTTGCGGCGCGCGAGATGCGGGCGCGTGGCGCCCACCTGGCGCTGGCGCCGGTGGTCGACGTGGCGCGCGATCCGCGCTGGGGCCGGATCGAGGAAACCTATGGCGAAGACCCGCACCTGTGCGGCGTCATGGGCAAGGCCGCCGTGATCGGCTTTTCGGGCGAGACCCTGCCGCTGGCCGCGGACAAGGTGCATGCGACGCTCAAGCACATGACCGGCCACGGCCAGCCCGAGAGCGGCACCAATATCGGCCCGGCCAACGTCGGCGAGCGCACCCTGCGCGAAGACTTCTTCCCGCCCTTCGAGAAGATCATCAGGGAAACCAATATCGCGGCCGTGATGCCCTCGTATAACGAGATCGACGGCCTGCCTTCACACGCCAACCGTTGGCTGCTGACGGACGTGCTGCGCAAGGAGTGGGGCTTCAAGGGCGTCACCGTGGCCGACTACATGGCTGTGCTCGAGCTGGTCTCGCGCCACAAGCTGGTCGCGAACCCGAAGGAAGCGGCGCTGCGCGCCATCAAGGCCGGAGTCGACGTCGAGACCCCGGACCCCGCGGGCTACCTGACGCTGGGCGAGCTGGTCCGCGAGAACAAGATCTCGGTCAAGGAGATCGATGCCGCCGTGCGCCGCATCCTGAGGCTGAAGTTCGACGCCGGGCTGTTCGAGAATCCATATGCCGACCCGGCCAGGGCCGACGCGCTGACCGCCACGCCGGATGCCATCGCGCTGGCGCGCGAGGCGGCACGCCGCAGCGCCGTGCTCCTGAAAAACAAGGTGGACGAACAAGGCGTGGGCCTGCTGCCGCTGCAGCCGAGCCGCGTCGGCAAGCTGCTGCTGCTCGGTACCCATGCGAAGGACACCCCGATCGGCGGGTACTCGGACATTCCCCGCCATGTGGTCTCGATCCACGAGGCGCTCGAGAAGGAAGCGCGCGCCCAGGGCTTCTCCTTCGCCTACTCGGAAGGCGTGCGCCTGACCGAGCAGCGCATCTGGGGCAAGGACGAGATCGAATTCACCAAGCCGGAAGTCAATGCGCGCCTGATCGCCGCGGCGGTGGAAGCGGCCAGGTCGGCCGACACCATCGTCATGGTCCTGGGCGACAACGAGATGACCGCGCGCGAAGCCTGGGCCGATCACCACCTGGGCGACCGCATCACGCTGGACCTGCTGGGCCAGCAGAACGACCTGGCACGCGCGATCTTCGCGCTGGGCAAACCGACCGTGGTGCTGCTGCTGAACGGACGTCCGCTGTCTGCCAAGCTGCTCGCGGAACAGGCCGACGCGCTGCTCGAATGCTGGTACCTGGGCCAGGAAACCGGCCACGCGGTGGCCGACCTGCTGTTCGGGCGCGCCAATCCGGGCGGCAAGCTGCCGGTGACGATTGCGCGCGACCCGGGCCAGCTGCCGATGTACTACAACCGCAAGCCAAGCACCCGGCGCGGCTACATCGACGGCGTGACCACGCCGCTGTACCCGTTCGGCTATGGCCTGTCGTATACCCGCTTCGAGATTTCGGCGCCGCGCCTCAGCCAGGCGCGCATCGGTGTGAACGGCAGCACCAGGGTGCAGGTGGACGTGCGCAACGTGGGGAGCATGCGCGGCGACGAAGTCGTACAGCTCTACATCCGCGACGACATCAGCTCGGTGACCCGGCCGCTGCTGGAACTGAAGGGCTTTCAGCGCATCACCCTGGAGCCGGGCGAAAGCCGCAGCATCAGCTTTGACATCGAGCCGAGCGACCTGTGGTTCTTCAACGCCGACATGAAGCGCGTCGTCGAGCCGGGCACCTTCAGCATTCTCGTGGGACCGAACAGCGTCGACCTCAAGAAGACAACCCTCACCGTGGCATAAGGAAAGAGACAAGATCATGACACAAGAAAGCAATCTGCTGCCCGCCGACCTGATGGATGCCCTGCTGGTCGGCCGCGTCTGGCGTGGCGCGCCTATCGACGGACCTGCGGTGGTGGCGGTGCGCCGCGGCCGACTGGTCGACATCACGCAGCACGCCGCCACGGTGGCGGAGCTGTTCGAACGCGACGACATGCTGGCCATCGTGCGCGGCGCGGAAGGCGAAGACCTGGGCGCGGCGCTGGCGCTGGTGCAGGCTGCCGTAAGCGGGGAGGCGACCGGCGCAATCGAGCTGCTCGCCCCCTGCGACCTGCAGGCGATCAAGGCCTGCGGCGTCACCTTCGCGGTCAGCCTGCTCGAGCGCGTGATCGAGGAGCAGGCCAAGGGCGATCCGGCACGGGCGGGCGAACTGCGCGCGCAGTTACAGGCCTCGATCGGCACCAACCTGTCGCAGATCGAACCTGGCTCCGAGGCCGCCTTGCGCCTGAAAGACGAGCTGGCGGGTCGCGGCCTGTGGTCGCAGTACATGGAAGTGGGCATCGGCCCGTATGCGGAAGTGTTTACCAAGTCGCAGCCGATGTCGGCGGTCGGCCACGGCGCCGAAGTCGGCCTTCACCCGGCCTCGCACTGGAACAATCCTGAACCGGAGATCGTGCTGGCGGTGAACAGCCGCGGCCTGGTGGTCGGCGGCACGCTCGGCAACGACGTCAACCTGCGCGACATCGAGGGCCGCAGCGCCCTGTTGCTGGGCAAGGCCAAGGACAACAACGGCTCCTGCGCCATCGGTCCCTTCATCCGCCTGTTCGACGGCGGCTTCTCGCTCGACACCCTGCGCGAAGCCGAAGTGGGCATGCTGATCGAAGGCCAGGATGACGGCTTCACGCTGGAAGGCCGCAGCCGCATGCGCGAGATCAGCCGCGACCCGCTCGACCTGGTCGGCCAGACCTGCGGCGCCCACCACCAGTACCCGGACGGCTTCATGCTCTTCCTGGGCACGATGTTCTCGCCGATCAAGGACCGCGACGCGCCGGGCAAGGGTTTCACCCACCACCTGGGCGACCGCGTCAGCATCTCCACCCCGTCGCTGGGAACGCTGGTCAACACGGTCCAGCGCAGCGACGGCATCGAGCCCTGGACCTTCGGTGTACGGGCCCTGTACAACAACCTGGCGCGACGCGGCCTGCTGGCCGCGGCCGGCGCCCGCTAGGACGCAATCAGTTTACGAGAATCTCATGTCTGACAATAAGAAACAAGAATTCGCTTATGCGTCCTATCCGGACCTGGCGGGCAAGCGCGTCGTCGTCACCGGCGGCGGCAGCGGCATCGGCAGCGAGCTGACCAGGGCCTTCGCTGGCCAGGGCGCGCGCGTCGTCTTCCTCGATATCGCCGAGGAGGCGTCGCGCCAGCTGGAAACCAGCCTGGCCGGCTCCCAGCACCCGCCGACGTTCATGCGCTGCGACCTGACCAGGCTGGACGAACTCAAGGCCGTCTTCGCCCGCATCCAGGAAGAGCTGGGTGGCGTCGATATCCTGCTCAACAACGCCGCCAACGACAACCGACACGAAATCGAGGACGTCACCCCCGAGTACTGGGACAGCCGCATGAACGTCAACCTGCGCCACAAGTTCTTCTGCACCCAGGCCGTGCTGCCGGGCATGAAGGAACGGCGCGAGGGCGTGATCCTGAACTTCGGTTCGATTTCCTGGCACCTGCCGCATACCCAGCTGCACCTCTACATGACGGCCAAGGCCGGCATCGAGGGCATGACCCGTGCGCTGGCGCGCGAGGTCGGCAAGTACGGCATCCGCGCCAACACCGTGGTGCCGGGCGCGGTGCGCACCCCGCGCCAGCAGGCGCTGTGGCATACCCCGGAAGAGGAGGCGCGCATCCTGGCCGGTCAGTGCATTCCGGAGCGCGTCGAGATGGAGGACGTGGCCGCGCTGTCCCTGTTCCTGGCCTCGAACAACGCGCGCCACTGCAGTGGCCGCGAATACTTCGTCGACGCGGGCTGGTACGGCGCATGAGCGGCCATCCCACCATCGCGAGCGCCCCGCAGTGCCTGTGGCCTGTACAGGCGACGCTGGGCGAGGGCGTCCTGTGGGACGCCACGGCCGGGCAGGTCTGGTTCGTCGACATCAAGGGCCGGCGCATCCACCGCTGTGACGCCGACGGCGGCGGGCAGCGCAGCTGGGACGCCCCCGGCCAGGTCAGCTTCATCGTGCGCGCCGAAGACGGCAGCATGGTGTGCTCGCTGGACGACGGCCTGTATCGCTTCATCGAAGCGACCGGCGCCTTCGAGCCCCTGCTGGACGTCGAGGCCGAGGTTCCGGGCAACCGCTTCAATGACGGCCACGTGGACGCGCAGGGCATCCTGTGGTTCGGCTCGATGGACGACGCGGAAGAGGCGCCGACCGGCGCCCTGTACCGCTTCGACGGCGCCGGGGCTGACCGGATGGATGCGGACTACATCATCACCAATGGCCCGGCCGTCAGCCCTGACGGACGCACGCTGTACCACACCGACACCCTGGCGAAGCGCGTCTACGCCTTCGACCTTGCGGCGGACGGCAGCCTGTCCAGCAAGCGCCCCTTCGTGGAGCTGAAGGACGGCGGCTACCCGGACGGGATGGCAGTCGATGCGGAAGGGCACCTGTGGGTGGCCACCTTCGGCGGGTGGCGCATCGACCGCTTCGACGCGCTTGGCGCCAAGGTCGGCGAAGTACGATTCCCCTGCGCCAACGTCACCAAGCTGGCCTTCGGCGGGGAAGACCTGCGCACGGTCTACGCCACCACGGCCCGCAAGGGCTTGTCGAGCGAGGAGCTGAAAGCGCAGCCGCTGGCCGGCGGCCTGTTCACCTTCCGGGCCGAGGCGCCCGGACTGCCGCAGCGCCTGCTGCGCCTTAGGAAATGACACCATGAATCACGACGACCAACAACAGAAGCCACGCCGTTTCCGGTCCCAGGACTGGTTCGACAACCCGGAGCGGATCGACATGACCGCGCTCTACCTGGAGCGCTTCATGAACTACGGGATCACCCCGGACGAACTGCGCTCGGGCAAGCCGATCATCGGCATCGCCCAGAGCGGCAGCGACATCGCACCCTGCAACCGCATCCACCTGGACCTGGCCAAGCGTGTGCGCGACGGCATCCGCGATGCCGGCGGCATCCCGATGGAATTCCCGCTGCACCCGATCTTCGAGAACTGCCGCCGCCCGACCGCGGCACTGGACCGCAACCTGGCCTATCTGGGCCTGGTCGAGATCCTGCACGGCTACCCGATCGACGCGGTGGTGCTCACCACCGGCTGCGACAAGACCACCCCGGCCCAGCTGATGGCGGCCGCCACGGTCGACATCCCGGCCATCGTGCTGTCGGGCGGCCCGATGCTCGACGGCTGGTTCGAGGGCGAGCTGGTCGGCTCGGGCGCCGCGATCTGGAAGGGCCGGCGCCGTCTGGCTGCCGGGGAAATCGATGAAGACAAGTTCATCCAGATCGCCACCGCCTCGGCGCCGTCCGCGGGACACTGCAACACCATGGGCACCGCTTCGACCATGAACGCCGTGGCCGAGGCGCTCGGCATGTCGCTCACTGGCTGCTCGGCGATTCCGGCGCCCTACCGCGAGCGCGGCCAGATGGCCTACGACACCGGCCGGCGCATCGTCGAGATGGCGCATGAAGACCTGCGTCCGTCGAGCATCCTGACGCGCGAGGCCTTCCTCGACGCGATCGTGGTCAACGCGGCGATCGGCGGCTCCAGCAATGCCCAGCCCCACATCGTGGCGATGGCGCGCCATGCCGGCGTCGAAATCACGCCCGAGGACTGGATGGAATACGGCTACGACGTGCCGCTGCTGCTCAACATGCAGCCGGCCGGCAAATACCTGGGCGAGCGCTTCCATCGCGCCGGCGGCGTGCCGGCCATCATGTGGGAACTGGAGCAGCAGGGCCTGCTGCGCTCGAAGCGCTTGAGCGTCACCGGCAAGACCATGGCCGAGAACCTCGTAGGCAAGGAAAGCAGTGATCGCGAGATGATCCGCCCGTTCGCGGATCCGCTCAAGCACAGCGCCGGCTTCCTGGTCCTGAAGGGGAACCTGTTCGACTTCGCCATCATGAAGACCAGTGTGATTTCGCCGGCTTTCCGCGAGCGCTACCTGTCGGAACCGGGCGCGGAAAACCGCTTCGACTGCCGCGTGGTCGTCTTCGACGGCTCGGACGACTACCACCACCGCATCAACGACCCGTCCCTGGAGATCGACGAGCGCACCATGCTGGTGATCCGCGGTTCCGGCCCGCTTGGCTGGCCCGGCTCGGCCGAGGTGGTGAACATGCAGCCGCCCGATGCCTTGATCAAGCGCGGCATCACGGCCCTGCCGACCCTGGGCGACGGCCGCCAGTCCGGCACCTCGGACAGCCCGTCGATCCTGAACGCGTCGCCCGAGAGCGCGGCCGGCGGCAACCTGGCGCTGCTGCGTACCGGCGACGTCGTCCGCGTGGACCTGAACGCGGGGCGCTGCGACGTCCTCGTCTCGGACGAGGAGCTGGAAGCGCGCCGCAAGGACGACCCGCCCGCGATCCCGCCGAACCAGACCCCGTGGCAGCAGATCTACCGCGCCACCGTCGGCCAGCTGCATACCGGGGCCTGCATGGAGCTGGCGCTGCCTTACCGCGGCGTGGGACACGACATGCCGCGGCATAACCACTGATAGACGGAGCGGACTGGCGCGGCGGCGGGATCTTGATCGGAATGGCAGAGCCGCTGCAGCGTTGGACCGCTAGACAACATAAGAAATCAACAGGAGACGCAAGAATGAAAAAGATGATCAAGGCAGTCAGCCTGGCCTGCGCCATGCTGTTCACCGGCGGTGTCGGGGTGGCGCACGCGGATGCCACCAACCCCAAGATCGGCTTCTCGATCGACGACCTGCGCCTGGAGCGCTGGGCGCGCGACCGCGACTACTTCACCGCGGCGGCCCAGAAGCTGGGCGCCAAGGTGTACGTACAATCGGCCGACGCCAGCGAGCAGCGCCAGATCGCCCAGATCGAAAACCTGATCTCGCGCGGCGTGGACGTGCTGGTGATCGTGCCCTACAACGCCACGGTGCTGAACAACGCCATCCGCGAGGCCAAGAAGGCCAAGATCAAGGTGGTCTCGTACGACCGCCTGATCCTGAATGCCGACGTCGACGCCTATGTCTCGTTCGACAACAAGGCGGTCGGCGAGCTGCAGGCGCAGTCGCTGGTGAACCTGAAGCCGAAGGGCAACTACTACCTGCTGGGCGGCGCCCCGACCGACAACAACGCCAAGATCCTGCGCGAAGGCCAGATGAAGGTGCTGCAGCCCCTGGTCGACAAGGGCGACATCAAGATCGTCGGCAAGCAGTGGGTCAAGGACTGGAGCGCTTCCGAGGCGATGGCCATCGTCGAGAACGTGCTGACTGCGAGCGGCAACAAGATCGACGCCGTGGTCGCCTCCAACGACGGCACCGCAGGCGGTGCAATCCAGGCACTGTCGGCCCAGAAGCTGGCTGGCAAGGTGGTGGTATCTGGCCAGGATGCCGACCTGGCGGCGGTGCGCCGCGTGATCGCCGGCACCCAGACCATGACGGTCTACAAGCCGCTGCGCGCACTGGCCTCGAATGCGGCCAACGTCGCGGTGCAACTGGTGCGCAACCAGAAGCCGGGCTACAACGCCCAGATGCACAACGGCTTCAAGAATGTCGACAGCCTGCTGCTCAAGCCGGTCCTGCTGAACAAGTCGAACGTCGACCTGCTGGTCAAGGACGGCTTCTACACCCAGTCCCAGCTGGCCGGCAAGTAAAACATCCGAGACCCCGGCAGGCGCCCGCACCCGGGTCCGTCCTCGAGGTCGGCCGGGGCGGGGGGCGCCTGCGCGCTCCAACACGTGAAACAGAGTACCGAATGTCCGGCTATCTCCTCCAAATGAAGGGCATCGCGAAGCGATTCGACGGTGTTCCGGCCCTCGACGGGATCGATCTGGCGATCCGTCCCGGCGAGTGCATCGGCCTGTGCGGCGAGAACGGCGCCGGCAAGTCCACCCTGATGAAAGTCCTGTCGGCGGTCTACCCGCACGGCAGCTGGGACGGCGAGATCCTGCTCGACGGCCAGCCGCTGCGCGCCCGCTCGGTGCGCGAGACCGAAGAGGCGGGCATCATCATCATCCACCAGGAACTGATGCTCGTGCCCGAGCTGTCGGTCGCCGAGAACATCTTCCTGGGTAACGAGCCGACCCTGCCGGGCGGCCGCCTCGATTACCCGGCCATGAACCGTCGTGCCGAGGAAATCCTGCGCGAGCTGAAGCTCCCCGACGTGAACGTGGTGCTGCCGGTGAAGAACTACGGCGGTGGCCACCAGCAGCTGATCGAGATCGGCAAGGCGCTCAACAAGCAGGCGCGCCTCCTGATCCTGGACGAACCCTCGGCCTCGCTGACGGCAAGCGAGATCGAGGTCCTGCTCGAGATCATCCGCGACCTCAAGGCCAAGGGCGTGGCCTGCGTCTACATCTCCCACAAGCTGGAAGAGGTCGCGGCCATCTGCGACACCATCGTGGTGATCCGCGACGGCAAGCACATCGCCACCACCCCGATGGGCCAGATGAACGTCGAACGCATCATCGCCCAGATGTGCGGGCGCGAGATGAACCAGCTGTATCCGTCGCTTCCGCACGAGGTGGGCGAGGTGGTGATGGAAGCGCGCCACGTCACCTGCTGGGACCCGGACCAGCCGCAGCGGAAAAAAGTCGACGACGTCTCCTTCCAGCTGCGCCGCGGCGAGATCCTCGGCGTCGCCGGCCTGGTGGGCGCGGGCCGCACGGAACTGGTGACCGCCATCTACGGTTCCTACGAGGGGACCTACGAGGGCGAGGTCTGGCTGGAAGGCCGGCGCGTCGACACTTCCACGCCGCTGAAGTCGATCGAGGCCGGCTTCGCGCTGGTGCCGGAAGACCGCAAGCAGCACGGCATCGTGCGCGACCTCTCGGTGGGCGAGAACATCACGCTGTCGGTGCTGCACCGCTTTTCGAAGCTGACCCGCATCGACGACGGCCTGGAGGCGCGCGAAGTGGGCGAGCAGATCCGCCGCCTGGCGCTGAAGACGGCCAGCCCGGCGCTGCCGATCACGGCGCTCTCGGGCGGCAACCAGCAGAAGGCCGTGCTGGCCAAGATGCTGCTGACGAATCCGAAAGTCCTCATCCTGGATGAGCCTACGCGAGGCGTGGACGTCGGCGCCAAGTTCGAGATCTACAAGCTGATGCTCGAACTGGCTGCGCAAGGGATCTCGATCATCATGGTCTCGTCCGAGCTGGCCGAGGTGCTCGGGGTTTCCGACCGCGTGCTGGTGATGGGCGAGGGCAAGCTGCGGGGCGATTTTGTTAATCAAGGCCTGACCCAGGAAATGGTGCTGGCCGCTGCAATTGGACAGGTGAAATGATGCTAGACAAGGTACATGCTCCGGTGGCGGCCCAAGGGGGGCCGGCACGATTGAGCACCAACACGGGAATCAGCTTCAAGCAGATTTTCACGCAGTATAAAATCCTGGCCCTGCTGGTCGCGATCGCCATCATCTGGGCCTTCTTCAGCTGGAAGACCGACGGCGGCTTCACTTCCGCCCGCAACCTGTCCAACCTGATGCGCCAGATGTCGGTCACCGGCATCCTCGCCTGCGGCATGGTGTTCGTCATCATCGCCGGCGAGATCGACCTGTCGATCGGCTCGCTCCTCGGCCTATTGGGCGGGCTGGCGGCCGTGCTCGACGTCGTCCACCACCTGCCCTTGCCGATCTCGATGGCGATCGTGCTCGCGGGCGGCATGCTGCTCGGCTTCCTGAACGGCTACCTGACAGCCTACGCGGGGATACCTTCATTCATTGTCGGGCTAGGGGGGATGCTGGCCTACCGCGGCATCGTGCTGGGGCTGACCGACGGCACCACCATCGCACCGATTTCGCCGGAATTCGAGCAGCTCGGCCAGGCCTACCTGCCGCCCGCGTTCGGCGTGGCGCTCGGCGTCGGTTTGTTCGTATTGGCCTGCGTGCTGGCCTGGCGCCAGCGGGCCGCCCAGGCCCGCCACAAGCTGCCCGTGCTGCCGCTGTGGCGCAGCGTGGCGCGTGTGGCGATCGTCGGCGTGGTGCTGGCCGGCCTGATCAGCACCTTCAACAGCTATGAAGGGATTCCACTGCCGGTACTGGTCCTGCTGGTGCTGCTGGGCGTGTTCAGCTACATCGCACGCCAGACCGTGTTCGGGCGCCGCATCTACGCGGTCGGCAGCAACATGGAAGCGACGCGCCTGTCGGGCATCAACGTGCGCGCCGTGAAGCTGTGGATCTTCGGCCTGATGGGCCTGATGTGCGCGCTGGCCGGCCTGATCAATACCGCGCGCCTGGCGGCCGGCTCGCCCTCGGCCGGCATGTCGGCCGAGCTGGACGTCATCGCCGCCTGCTTCATCGGCGGTACCTCGATGCGCGGCGGCGCCGGCACCGTGCACGGCGCCCTGGTCGGCGCACTGGTGATGGCGAGCCTGGACAACGGCATGTCGATGCTGGACGTCGACACCTACTGGCAGATGATCGTCAAGGGCCTGATCCTGACCCTGGCGGTGTGGCTGGACGTGGCGACCCGTACGGGCCGCCGATAAGAAACGGACGGCGCCCCTACGTCGTCTTCGAACAAAAAGAAGCCAGGCGCGCAAGCGCCTGGCTTCTTTTCATTTACCGCCGGGCGCTCAGCCGGCTAATGCCGGTCACCTAAGAGCCACCGCTCATCCGTAGGGTGGGCGGGTTTCCCGCCCACGCGGTCAGATCACAGTGCTGCAGCCCGTGCGACTGTTCGTATCCCAACTACGACCGCGTGGGCGTACGTCAATGAGGCCGCTGACCTCATTGACCCCGCCCACCCTACAATTCCGACTAACTGACTTGCATTACTCAGCCGACGGTCTTCAGCACGCCGTCGACCACGCGGGCCAGGCCCAGGGGATTGTCGTCGCGCAGCGCTTCCGGCAGGAGCTCTGCCGGCACGGCCTGGTAGCACACCGGGCGCAGGAAGCGGTCGATCGCGGTGGCGCCGACCGAGGTGGTGCGGCTGTCCGAGGTGGCCGGGAAGGGGCCGCCGTGCACCATCGCGTGCGATACCTCGACGCCGGTCGGGAAGCCGTTGAACAGGATGCGGCCGGCCTTGCGCTCGAGCAGGGGCAGCAGGGCTCCCGCCAGCCGGTTGTCCGCCGCCGTCGCATGCACGGTCGCCGTCAGCTGGCCTTCCACGTGTTCCGCCATCGCCAGCAGTTCGGCTTCGTCGCGGCAGCGCACCATCACCGCCGCCGGGCCGAAGATTTCTTCTTCCAGCGCCGGGGTGGCGAGGAAGGTGGCCGCATCGCAGCCATACAGGGCCGGCTGCGCGGCGCACGCGGGGCCTTCCGAATCAGCCGCAGCGCCGCGCGCCAGCAATTGCAGGCCGGAGATTGCGGAGCGGCGTTCGATCGCCTCGACATAGGCCTGATGGATGCCGGGGGTCAGCATGGTGCCGGACGCCTTCTGTTGCAGGGCCTCGGCGGCCGCCACCGAGAAGGCATTGAGCGCCTCTCCTTCCAGCCCGATCACCAGGCCCGGGTTGGTGCAGAACTGGCCGACGCCGAGCGTGAGCGAGTCGACGAAGCCCTGGCCGAGCTTGGCCGCGCCGCCTTCGAGCGCGCCCGGCAGCAGGAAGAAGGGATTGATGCTGCTCATCTCCGCATAGACAGGGATCGGTTCCGGACGTCCTGCCGCGATGCGCATCAGGGACAGGCCGCCCTGGCGCGAGCCGGTAAAGCCCACCGCCTTGATCGCCGGATGCGCCACCAGCTCGGCGCCGATGGTCCTGCCTTCGCCGATCAGCATCGAGAACACGCCTTCCGGCATGTCGCAGTCGATCGCGGCCTGCTGCACCGCGCGCGCCACCAGCTCGGAGGTGCCGAGGTGGGCATTGTGGGCCTTGACCACGACCGGGCAGCCGGCCGCCAGGGCGGAGGCGGTATCGCCGCCGGCCACCGAGAAGGCGAGCGGGAAGTTGCTGGCACCGAAGACCGCGACCGGCCCCAGCGGGATCTTGCGCAGGCGCAGGTCCGGGCGCGGCGGGGTCCGCTCGGGCAGGGCGGAATCGAGGGCCGCTCCGAGGAAGTGGCCGTCGCGAACCACCTTGGCGAACAGGCGCAGCTGGTTGACCGTCCGCATGCGCTCGCCTTCGAGGCGTAGCTGCGGCAGGCCCGATTCGAGGCCGGCGCGCTCGATCAGGGCCGGGCCGATGTCAAGGATGCGGGCCGCGATGGCTTCGAGGAAGGCGGCGCGCCGCTCGAGCGGGAGGGCGCGGTAGCTGTCGAAGGCTTGCTCGGCCAGCGCGCAGGCCGCCGCCAGCTCGGCGCCGGACGCCAGGCCGAAGGCGGGTTCGAGGGTGGCATGGCGCGCCGGGTCGACGGCGTGTACGACGCCTGCGGCGCCGCGCACGCTCTGCCTACCGATGATCATGTCGCCGTGGATGTACATGGAATGCTCCTTGTCTGGTGAAAAAACGGATGAAGGGAGAAAAAAAAGCCGCGGTCCGCATGACGGAGCCGCGACTTCAAGAGAGACGATCTTGCCTGCTGCTTACATCAGAAGTCGTACGACGCGCGGACGCCGAAGCTGCGGCCGGTCTTGAACCAGGCGCGACCCAGCATGCCGATGTGCTGCTGCATCAGCTGCTTGACCGTGGTGTCGGTCAGGTTGGTCGCTTCCACGCCGATGCGCAGCTTCGGGGTGACGTTGTAGAAGAACGAACCATCCAGCTGGCCGTAGTCGTCCATCCAGAGCGGCAGGCCGTAGGCCTGGTTGTTGTCGCCGTTGTAGGTGCCGTAGGCCGGGCTGGCAGGGTTCATGTCGCGCGCGTCGGTGCCGCGGGTGCCCCACTGGTTGACGCCCAGCAGGTAGCGCGAACGCCAGTTGTAGGCGAGGCGCGCCTGGACCGGGCCGCGTTCGTACATCAGCGCCACGTTGATGGTCCGCTTCGACAGGCCCTGCAGAGGCAGGTTGCCGAACGAGCGCATGTCGACGTCGCAACCGTTGATCGAGAGGTTCAGGTTGTCCGCGCCTTCGCCGCCGCTGCACCATTCCGAGTACACCGGATTGTTCAGCTTGCGTTCGCTGTCGACGAAGGTGAAGCTCAGCTGAGTGCCCAGGCCCTTGAGCCAGTCCGGCACGAAGTCGAAGTACTGCTGGTAGGCGACCTCGACGCCGCGGGCGTAGCCGTGCGCGCCGTTGGTCGGGCCGGTGACCAGGAACTGGCGATCCGTTCCGGCGGCATCCTTCACCGCATACTGGTAGTTCTGGTTGACGATGATGTTCTTGATGTCCTTGTTGAACATCGCGAAGGTCAGCGAGCCGGCCTTGGCGAAGTACCACTCGGCGGTCAGGTCGACCGAGGTGGCGGTGGCCGGACGCAGGTTCGGATTGCCCTGGCCGGTGCCGGTCAGGCTCACGCCGTTGAAGGTCACCGTGGTCGGCAGGCCGGTATCGCCGCCGCCGGTCGTGGTCGAACGCACCGACTGCGACAGCGAGGTGTAGGCGGCCAGCTGGCCGAAGTCCGGGCGCGACATCGACTTGGCGACGGCGAAGCGGAACTGCAGGTTGTCCGCGGCCTTGTAGCGCAGGTTCAGGCTCGGCAGCCAATTGTGGTAGGTGTTCTCGTAATCCTGGCGCTTCGAGAAGGCCGGGATGTTCGGGATCAGGTTCGCGCCCACCACGCTGGCGCCTTCCGGGATGGTCGGCAGGTTCGGGGCGAACACGGTGTAGCCGAAGGCGTTCGACGTGGTTTTCACGTAGCGCACGCCGATGTTGCCGTCGATCGGATAGCCCCAGTCGTCAAAGCTGAAGCGTGCCTGGGTGTAGAAGGCGCGGGTCTTCTCGCTCTGCTGGTTGATGCTGGCCGGGTCGTCGGCGAAGCCGGCGGGCTTCCAGGCGACGCAATCGCCCCAGCCCTGGGCCGCTTTCTGCTGCTCGCACAGGGCCAGGCTATAGCCGTGCAGCTTGGCATAGCTGTTGGGGTAGCCGCGCGCCACGGCGTCGTCCGGGAACCACACGCCCGGAATGGTCACGTCGCCGCCGAAGAAGTTCGGCTGGCCGACCAGCGAGGCGCCGCCGGCGAAGCGCGGGTCGCTCAGGAAGGCTTCGTGCGGGATGCGCCAGCCCACCATCCACGGCTGGGTCACACCCTGCCAGTTGTAGCTCGGATTGGTGTTCTGGTTGAGGGTGTCGCGGTTCTGCAGGCGCACGCCGAAACGGATGTCGCGCAGCACCGGATGGTCGAAGTCGTACTTGACGTCGGTCTTCCAGGCCTTGCTGTCCGCCGTGGAGTTGTCGAGGTGCTCCATCGTGTACGCCCAGTAGTAATTCTTGGGGTCGGCAAAGTAGGCCAGGTCGGCCGGGGTGAAGCTGAATACCGGGCGGTCGCCGCGGAAGTCGACGGCTTGGCTGGGCACGCGGATGCCGGTCGCCACGTCCGAATCGAAGCCCTGGGTGCGGGCCTTGATGCGCTGGAAATCGGAGACCACGGTCCAGGCAGGGGACACGCGCCAGTTGATGTTCAGGGCGATGTCCTGGGTGCTCGAGTGGCGGTCGGAGACGCGGCGGTCGGAGTTGTAGTTGACGCCGCCGTTTTCCGGATTCGACCAGGTGCCGGCCAGCAAGGCGCCGGTATTGGACCATACGCCGTTCTGGACCTGCATCTCGTACGGGTTCGTCTCCTGGGTCAGCAAGGCCTGTTCGGACCAGTCTTCGCGGTAGCGCGAGCGGAAGTAGGTCAGGCCGGCGGTCAGGTCGCGCACCGGGCGCCACTGGAAGGCCGCGTAATCGCCCTTGCGGTTGCGGTTGAAGGTCTGCGAGCGCCATTCCGCGCCTTTCGGTACCCACATGGTCTTGCCCGGCACGATGTCGTTCACGTGCGGATAGTAGGGCGAGATGTTCATCGCGTCGTTGCGGGTATTGGTCTTGGAGGACGCCAGGTCGATCAGGGCGCCGACTTCGCCGAGCGGGGTGGTCCAGCGGTTCGAGAACAGCACCGAGCCACTCGGGTCGGAGCGCTTCTTCAGCAGCTCGGAGTAGCTGGTGTTGACCGTGGCGGCGCCCTTGAAGCCCTTGAAGTCGAAAGGCATGGCAGTGCGCAGGTTGACGATGCCGGAGATGCCGCCTTCGATGTGCTCGGCCGACGGGTTCTTGTACACGTCGACGCCGGCCATCAACTCGGGCGGAACGTCGCTGAAGCTGAGCGAGCGGCCGCCGTTGGCCGAGAAGGCTTCGCGGCCGTTCAGCTCCGAGAGGACGTAGGTCAGGCCGCGGATCGCGATGCCCGAACCTTCCACGGCGTAGTGCTGCGGATCGTTCGGCGCGCTGCGGTCCATGGTCACGCCGACCACGCGGCTCAGGACTTCGGTAATCGAACGGTCCGGCAGCTTGCCGATGTCCTCGGCGACGATCGAGTCGACGACTTCATCGGCCTCCTGCTTGAGCTTCTGGGCCGATTGGATCGCGGCGCGCTGGCCGGTCACGGTGACGACGGCCGCCTTGGATGCGGCGGGATCGGCGGAGGTGGTGTCGGTGGTCTGGGCCCAAGCTGCGCCGCCATAGATGACGGCAATCTGCGCGACCGCTGCAGCGATCGCTGTTTTCTGGAACTTCCTCACGTTGTCTCCTGATATAGGTAATTTTTTTATGTGTTACACCATCATGCGTCAGCGCTGCTTCGGGCCGCCGCTAACACTGATTGTCATGCGCTACCATACACTGTCGCAACAAACTTTACAAACTTGCGGGTTTTGTTTATGCACAACAGTCAATGGGCCCGGAGACCGTTGCGGTGACAGTCGGATTCAGCCTTCGTCCCTGCATTCAAGGGAGCTTGGCGTCGAAAACAGAGGGAATTGCTGCCACCGACCTCACTGATTCTCTACAGTACGCAATAGATTGTGCAAGGTCAAGAAATCGATTTCATAGCGTTGTAGTTTTTTGTTTTGGAAGTGTTGGTGCAGTCACGTCATTGTAATTCGACGCGTATCGGGTCCCCTAGCAGATTGGACATGCGCGGGCAGCCCGGGACGATGGTGGACCGGCGAATCGGACGGTGCAAGCCTTTCGCTACCGGCGGGTGACTTCCCGCGGCGGACGGGGCCGGGCGCCGGTACAGCCGCATGTTAGCGCGAACATTTCCCTTGCAATGACGCGTCCTGCTGGCTTACGATGCAGGCGAGAAGTGCCGAGACCACCGACACCAACAACAAGCAGCAGGAGACCATGCGCCTTCCTTCCCGCCGCCGCGGCATGCGGCGTCTTGCCCTCGTCGTCCCTATGCTGCTGGTGCAGCCTGCACAGGCGGTGCCGGCCGGCGCCGGCGAACCGGCACTGCCGCGCGTCGTCGAGCGCGAGGGCCGCCACGCCTTGCTGGTCGACGGCGCACCCTTCCTGGTGCTGGGCGGCCAGGCCCACAACTCCAGCAACTACCCGGCGGCCCTGCCCAAGGTGTGGGCCGCGCTCGAGGACGCGCACGCGAACACCCTGGCAATCCCGGTGGCGTGGGAACAGCTCGAGCCGAGCGAGGGCAGGTTCGATTTCAGCTACGTGGACACCCTCGTGGCGCAGGCGCGCGAGCATGGCAAGCGCCTGGTCCTGCTGTGGTTCGGCACCTGGAAGAACACCGGCCCGGCCTACACGCCGGAATGGGTGAAGTTCGATAACGGGCGCTTTCCGCGCATGCGCGACAAGGACGGCCAGGCCAGCTACTGCCTGTCGCCCTTCGGAGAAGCCACGCTGGCGGCCGACAAGGCGGCCTTCGTGGCCCTGATGCGGCACATCCGCAAGATCGACGCCGGCAAGCGCACCGTGATCATGGTGCAGGTGGAGAACGAGGTCGGCACCTACGGCCTGGTGCGCGACTACGGCGCGCGGGCCGAGGCCGCCTTCCGCCAGCGGGTGCCGGCGGCCGTGCTGGCACGCCAGCCCGCGCCTGCGGGGCACCCGGCGCAGGGGAGTTGGGGCGAGGTATACGGCGGCTATGCCGAGCAGTATTTCCATAGCTGGGCAATCGCCAGCTATATCGAGGAAATCGCAAAGGCCGGACGCGCAGAGTACGACCTGCCGATGTTCGTCAATAACGCGCTGCGCGAACCCGGCCAGCCCGGCCAAGCCGCCACGGCCTGGCGCGGAGACTTTGCCAGCGGCGGCCCGACCTGGGACGTGATCGGTATCTACAAGGCAGCCGCGCCCCATATCGATTTCGCGGCGCCCGACATCTACATGCCGGAATCCGGCAAGGTCAGCGCCGTGCTGGCGGGTTTCCAGCGCCCGGACAACGCCTTGATGGTGGCGGAGATGGGCAATGCGGCCGGCTATGCGCGCTATGTGTACCAGATCGTCGGCAAGGGCGCGCTCGGCGTCGTCCCCTTCGGCATCGACTATGCCAGCTACAGCAACTATCCGCTCGGCTCCCGATACACCGACCGGCGCATGGTCGAGCCCTTCGCCCAGGTGTACGCCACGTTTGCGCCGATGTCGCGGCTGTGGGCACGCTGGGCCTTCGAAGGCCGTACCCACGGTGTGGCCGAGGGCGACGACCGGATGCCGCAAACGGTCGCGATGGATGGCTGGAAGGCGACGGTTTCCTTTCGCGAGTTCCAGTTCGGCGAGCGTCGGTACCTACGCGACAAGAGCGAGTACGCCGAGGGCACCGAACTGCCCGGCGGCGGGGTAGCGATCGCGCAGATCGGCCCCGGCGAATTCGTGCTGGTCGGCCAGCGGGCGCGCGTCAAGCTGGCGCCAAGCGCCGACGCGCCCGCCATGTACGCGCGGGTGGAGGAGGGACGCTTCGACGCTGCCGGCAAATGGGTCATGGAACGCAACTGGAACGGCGACCAGACCGACTACGGCCTGAACCTGCCCGCCGCGCCGACCGTGCTCAAGGTCAGGATGCGCACCTACGAACATTAAGCAGACACACAACAAGACCGGGAGACCCAGCAATGCAAATCACACGAATGGCGAGCGCCGTCCTGCTGCTGTGCGCAGCCACCCAGGCCCTTGCCGGCAGCTACCAGAAGACCGCCACCGGCATCGAAGTCCGGCCCGACGGCGGGGCCGCGAAGCTGGTGCGCCTCAACCTGATGAGCGACAACATCATCCAGGTCCTGAAGTTCGATACGCCCGGCAAGGCGCTCACGCCCTCCTTGATGACCGTTGCCACGCCTTGCGCCTGCAGCTTCAGCGTGGATGACACCCGGGCCGGCAAGGACCAGGCGGTGCTGCTCAAGGCGGGGAAAATTTCGGCCACGGTGTCGCTGAAGGATGGGCGGATTGCCTTCTTCGACGCGTCCGGCAAGCCGATCCTGCGCCAGGACGCGGAGAGCATGAAGCCGGTTACGGTCGGCGGCAAGCCCTTCTTCGCGATCACCCAAGGTTTCAACCATGGCACCCGCGACGCCTATTACGGCCTGGGCCAGCACCAGAACTCGCAGATGAACTACAACGGCGAAGACGTGCTGCTGGCCCAGCACAACATGATCGCCTCGGTACCTTTCGTTGTCTCCGACAAGAACTATGGCCTGCTGTGGGATAACAACAGCATCTCGCGCTTCGGCGATCCGACGCCCTACGCCTGGATGTCGCGCGACCTGACCCTGCTCGATGCACAGGGCAAGCCCGGCGGCCTGACCGCCCGCTACTACATCGACGGCCAGCTGGCGTTGACCCGGCGGGAAAAGGACATCGCCTACCAGTACCTGAAGGACGTGGCGGAAAACTGGCCGAAGGAGCTGCCGCCGCTGAAGGAGATCAAGGACGCCCGGGTGGTCTGGGAAGGCAGCATGGTGAGCGACAAGCCGGGCGTGCACAAGATGCAGCTGTATTCGTCCGACTACGCGCGCCTCTCCATCGACGGCAGGCAGGTGATGGATGTCTGGCGCATGGGCTGGAACCCCTGGTACCACAACTTCGAAGTGAAGTTCGAGAAGAACAAGCCCGTCAAGCTGCACCTCGACTGGAAGGTTTCCAGCGGGATGATCGCCATCACCCACAACAATCCGCTGCCGACGCCGCAGCGCCACTCGCTGACCATGTCGTCGGAAATCGCGGAGGCGATCAACTACTACGTCATCAGCGCCGACAGCATGGACCGGGTCATCGCCGGCTACCGCCACCTGACCGGGCAGCAGCCGATGATGCCCAAGTGGGCCTATGGTTACTGGCAGTCGCGCCAGCGCTACGAGACCCAGCAGCAGCTGCTCGACACCGTGGCGGAATACCGCAAGCGCGGCTGGCCGCTGGATAACATCGTGCAGGACTGGTTCTACTGGCCGGAAGACGGCTGGGGCTCGCACGACTGGGACAAGGCCCGCTTCCCGGACCCGAAAGGCATGGTGGACGCGGTGCACAAGCAGAACGCGCGCATCATGCTGTCCATCTGGGGCAAATTCTACGCCAATACCGACAACTACAAGGAACTGGCCGCCAAGGGCCATATGTGGACCAGGAACGTCGAGAACGGCGACCTCGACTGGGTCGGCCCCGGCTACAAGAACAGCCACTACGACCCGTACACGAAGGAAGCGCGCGACATCTACTACCGCCAGATGAAGCACAAGCTGGTCGACCTGGGCTTCGACGCGTGGTGGATGGACAATACCGAGCCGGACATCCTGTCGAATGCGCGGCTGGAGGACTTCAAGCAGCTGATCGGCCCGACCGTCTACGGCGCCGGCGAGATTACCTTCAATCCCTATAGCCTGGTGCACTCGCAAGGCTTTGCCGAGAACCTGCGCCGCGACCAGCCGGACAAGCGCCAGTTCATCCTGTCGCGCTCGGGCTTTGCCGGCATCCAGCGCAATTCGGTGGCGGTGTGGAGCGGCGACACCGTGGGCCGCTGGAACAACCTGGCCGACCAGATCGCCTCGGGCGTGAACTTCTCGATGTCGGGCATTCCGCACTGGACGCATGACATCGGCGGCTATGCCCAGGAGACCCGGTACCAGGCAGGCGACGTCGGCTCGGCCCAGGAAAACCGCGCGACCGGCACGAATCGCGCCAATCCGGAAGACATGAAGGAATGGCGCGAGCTGAACCTGCGCTGGTTCCAGTTCGGGGCTTTTTCTCCGCTGTTCCGCTCGCACGGCGAGGTGGTCAAGCGCGAGATCTACAACCTGTCGCTCGGGGACGACGCAATGCGCGACGCCATGGTCGGCTACCTGAAGCTGCGCTACCGCCTGATGCCGTATATTTACACGATGGCGGCTGACACCCACTACCATTCCGGGACGATGATGCGCGGCCTGGCGATGGACTTCCCGCAGGACGAGCGCGTGAAGAACATCAAGGACCAGTACATGTTCGGCCCCAGCCTGTTGGTCGCCCCGGTCACCGTCTACGGCGCCCGTTCGCGCCAGGTCTACCTGCCGGCGGGCAGCGACTGGGTCGACTTCGATACCGGAGAACGCTACAAGGGCGGCAAGACCATCACCGTGCAGGCGCCGCGCGAGCGCATGCCGCTGTTCCTGCGCGCCGGCGCGCTGATCACGACCGGACCGGTCACCCAGTACGTGGACGAAAGGCCGGACGCGCCGCTGGTGCTGCAGGTGGTCGCCGGGGCCGACGGCCAGGCCAGCCTCTACGAGGACGACGGCGTGAGCAATGCCTATGCGCGCGGCGAGTACAGCCGCATCCCGTTCAGCTACGACGACCGCAAGGGCACGGTGACGATCGGCGCGCGCCAGGGCAAGTACCAGGGCATGCCGGTGCAGCGCGAGTTCCGCGTGCGCGTGCTGCGCCCTGGCACCGCCGCTGCGCAGGACCTGGATGCCTACGACAAGTCGGTCAGCTACGATGGCCGTCCGGTGACGATCAAGCTGTGATCTCGGGCAGCAAGCCGCCAAAGGGGATGGCCGCCTTGTCGGGGGCGGCGGCCAGCCTGCCGCTGTTCGCGGCGCCCCGGCGCAACGCCGGCTCCGGCGCGGCCGACAAGAGCAAGTTCTGGACCGGCGACGATTACAATACGGCCGAGCACAAGAACAGGGTCTATCACCATCCGAAGGTCATCACGCTGGACGCGCCGCCGGTATTCCTGAAAGCTCCGCAATGAGACCACTTTCCTTTTCCCTGGGCCTGGCCCTGGTAGGCCTGCTGCACGCCGGCCCGGCCATCGCCGCCACGCCAGTCTCGCCCGACGATGCGAAGCTGCAGTACACGGGCCGCGTCGACTTTTCGCAGCCGGCCGCGCCCGTGATCTCCTGGCCCAACACCTCGATCGCCGGGCGCTTCACTGGCACCTCCTTGGCCATCAAGCTGGACGACCAGCGCGGACGGAACTACTTCAACGTCTTCCTGGACGGCGACCTGTCCGCGCCCCTGGTCGTGGAAGCGAAGCAGGGCGAGGCGACGTACGTGGTGGCGCAAAAGCTCGCGCCCGGCACGCACAGCTTCCTGATCACCAAGCGCACCGAGGGCGAGGAGGGCGCGACGGTGTTCCGCGGCCTGGAACTGGACCACGGTGCCCAATTGCTGCCGCCACCGCCGCGGCCGAAGCGCAGGATCGAGTTCTTCGGCGACTCGATCACCAGCGGCATGGGCAACGAGGGCGCAGTGAACGGCCGCGACGACGCGGGCAAGGACAAGAACAGCTTCCTGTCCTATGCCGCCATCGCCGCCCGGCAGCTGAACGCGGAGGTGCACATGACTTCGCAGAGCGGCATCGGCGTGATGATCAGCTGGTTCCCCTTCACCATGCCGGACTTCTACGACCAGCTGAGCGCGGTCGGCGACAACGACAGCCAGTGGGATTTCAAGCGCTGGACGCCGGACGTGGTGGTCGTCAACCTGCTGCAGAACGACAGCTGGCTGATCGGCCGCGACCACAAGCTGCAGCCGGAACCGGATGATGCCCAGCGCGTCGAGGCCTACAAGAACTTCGTGCAGCGGATCCGCCGCCTCTACCCGCAGGCCTATATCGTCTGCGCGCTCGGCAGCATGGACGCGACCCGGCCCGGCTCGCCCTGGCCGGGCTACGTCATGGCTGCGGTGGAGCGCATGCGCAAGGAAGACGGCGACAAGCGGATCGACACGCTGTTCTTCGACTATACAGGCTACGGCCAGCATCCGCGGGTGCATCACCATCGGGCGAATGCGGCGAAGCTGACCGCCCTGGTCCGGGCGCGGATGGGCTGGTAAGCCCAGGCACCGCTCAGGCGGCGCGTGGACTCGCCCCCTTGACCTGGCCCGCGATATAGGCGTCGTGCGCGGGCATGCGGTTCACGCCCTGCGCGATCATGTCGCGCACGCCGGCGAAGTGCCCGTGCACCTGGCGGATGTCCACGCCGTCCACGAACGGATCGTAGCGCTTGGGTACCACGCCCAGCCCCATCAGCATGGCAACGAAAGAAGGCTCGGCAAAGCCGTCGCGGTCCAGGATGGCGACCCGTCCGGTCTCGCGGAACAGCTCGATCTGGTGGCGCAGTGAATCCGGAATCGGCATGTTGGCGCAATAGCGCCAGAATTCCGAGTCGTCGCGTTCGGTCAGCTTGTAGTGCAGGATGATGAAGTCGCGCACCGATTCATAGCGTACGCCCATGGCCCGGTTGAATTCATCCGCCAGTTCGGGACGGCATTCCCGGTCCGGGAACAGCTCGACCAGCTTGCCCACGGCGGTCTCGATCAGGTGGATGCTGGTCGATTCCAGGGGCTCGACGAAGCCGGCGGACAAGCCCACTGCAACGCAGTTCTTGACCCAGGACTTCTTCCTCCGGCCCGTGACGAAACGCAGCTGGCGCGGCTCATCGAGCGCGTCGCCGTCGAGGGAGTCGAGCAATACCTCGCGTGCCCGCTCGTCACTGGTGAAGGCATTGCTGTACACGTGGCCGTTGCCGGTGCGGTGCTGCAGCGGGATGCGCCAGGTCCAGCCGGCCTCCTTTGCGCTGGAGCGGGTGTAGGGTGTCAGCGCCGCCGCGCTGGCGCAGGGCACGGCGAGCGCGCTGTTGCAGGGCAGCTGCTCGCTCCAGTCCTCGTAGCCCGCCTTCAAGGCGCCTTCGATCAAGAGGCCGCGGAACCCCGAGCAGTCGACGAACAGGTCGCCCTCGATCCGGCGTCCGTCGCGCAGCTTGAGCGCCGTGATGTAACCGCTTTCCGGGTGCTGTTCGACTTCCACCACCATGCCCTCGATGCGCTGGGCGCCGCGTGCGATCGCGTAGTCGCGCAGGTGGTTGGCGTACAGGCCGGCATCGAAATGGTAGCCGTAGGAGTAGGTGTCGAGGACGGGGGAGGGCGTGCGCTCGTCCGGCGGCACGAACTTGTTCGTTCGCGCCATCATCGACGACACCGACCAGTTCTCCAGTGCCGGCATGTTGTTGAACTGCGCGGCCATGCGCAGCCAGTACATGTAGGTAGGATGCTTGCCGAGCGAAGGGCCGAAGTCGCCGAAACCATGGAAGAAGCGGTTGCCGACGCGCCCCCAGTCCGTGAACTCGATGCCGAGCTTGTAGCTGGCTTTGGTCTGGCGCACGAAGTTGTCGGGATCGAGCCCGAGCGCGGCATTGTAGAAGCGGATGGTCGGCAGGGTCGCCTCGCCGACCCCGATGGTGCCGATCTCGGGCGACTCCACCAGGATCACCTCGCAGGGGGCGTCGGCGCGGCGCGCCAGGCGCTGGGCCAGCGGGGCCGCCGTCATCCAGCCGGCGGTGCCGCCCCCCACGATCACGATCCGGCGGATCGGCTTGTCATTCATAGTGTCTCCCGTTCCTGTTCCTGTCGTATGCCCGCCCGAGACGCGTCAATACGACAGGAAGTGTAGAGCAGGTCCCGATTGCCGGGCAATGAAAATGTTTGCGTACAACAACTGGTGTTGCTTTGCTGTTTCAGCGCTGCAGCGACTCCACCGCGGCGGCCACGTACACCAGCGGGGCGTTCCAGTTGATCGCGATCTCGTTGCTGGCGTAGCTGCACACGTGGTCGAGGTAGGACAGCGCCGGCAACTTCGATGGATAGGGAGCCGGGCAGTCCTTGGCGTCCTGCTGGCCGGGGTTGGGGCCGCCCACCAGCATGCCGGGCACCGGCGCCTCGATGCCGTCCGCTTCGGACGGGCGGTGGTGCGGGTGCATCGGAGAGCGCTGGCCGAAGCCGGTGACGAAGGACATGCCGGGTCCGTTGCGGCCGAGGACGTAGTCGAGCGCCGACTGCGCCGCGTCCAGGTAGTCGGGCTTCGGCTCGACGCGGTAGGCCGCCACCAGCATCATGGCCTGGTTCAGGATCACCGAGCTGCTGCCCCAGACGAAGTCCTTGCTACCCATGGTGACGCGGTAGGGCGAGGCGCGCCAGCGCTCGACCAGGCGGTCGCCGTTTGCGAGCAGCTGCTTGCGCACGGGAGCGGCATCGACGCCCGCAGGCAGGCGCTTGCCGTGCTGAGCGAGCGAGATCCAGCCCAGCATGCCGACATCGGCCCAACCCGGCTCGGTGCCCTTGGCGGCGGCGCCCGCATGCGCGAAGGCGTGGGTGCGGTAGGCCGCCTTGCCGGTGCTGATCAGGAGCTCGGCGGCCGCCCAGGCGAATTCGTCGTCCACGCTCCCGTCGCCGTAGGCGCCGGTCTGGATGTCGGCCGGCTGCGCGTACAGGACCTTCGGGTTGGCCTCGGCCCAGCGCCAGGCGCTTTCGGCCGCGGCCAGGTAGCGTGCAGAACGGCCCGGCTGCTGGCTGTCGAAGGGCGCCAGCACGCGACTGGCGGCGGCCATCACGGCCGCGAAGTCGAGCGTCGCCGCGGTGGTCTTCTGCACCACGTAGCGCGGCGCCGTCGCCTTTTCCGGCATGACCATGCCGTCGAAGGACTTGTTGGTCAGCTTGTGGTAGACCCCGCCGTCGTTCGGATCCTGCATGGTGAGCATCCAGTCGAGGTTCCACAGCGTCTCGTTGAGGAGGTCGGGCAGGCCGTTGCCGGATTCCGGCAGGTTCAGGGGGAGCTTAGCGAACCACTCCGGAAAATGTTCGTAGGCGGCCAGCAGGGTGTAGGTGCTGATGCCGGAATTGACGATGTATTTGTTGTAGTCGCCGGCGTCGTACCAGCCTTTCGGACTCGAGAGCACGGTGCCGGCGGGACGCGCTTTCGACGCGGCCGAGGCGTGCACCAGGACCCCCGTGTCCGGGTGGGCCAGCGGGCGCGCATAGGGGCCGGCCACGGCCGGGGTGAGGGCGATGCCGCTGCGGTTCAGCGTATAGTTGCGAAGGGCGGCGATGTCCAGCTCGCGGTAGACGCCGGGCTTGATGGCAAAGGGCGCCGACTCGGGCAGGCCGGCGACGCGCAGGCGGTAGTTGCCGGGGGCGCGCAGTGCCGAGAAGTCGGCCAGGCGCACGCGCTCGCCCGAGGCGTCCCAGGTGCCGGCGCCGGCCAGGCTACCCTCGAACACCTGCTTGCCGCTGGCCGCATCGACCACCTCGAAGCGCGCCTGAGCATCGCCGGCCACGACCGCCAGCTTTTGGGCCGCAGGCAAGAAGCCGACCTGGTTGAGCTTGATGGTCCCCTGCGCGGCGCCGGCGCTACCGGCAAGCAGGAGCGCAGCCCAGGCGGCGGCGAGGCGGAGCCGATGCGGTGGCACGTAAGTTGCCGACGGGTACGCGGGGTGGTGCATGCTGTCTCCTGTTTGTCGTGAAATCGATTTCATCATACCGTTCGGCGTCAGGCGGCGTCAACGTCGATTGCGCGCGCCCTGATCGTCGCGGATAATGGCATCGTCGACGTCACCGCGGCAGGTGGCAGCAGCAGTTCGACAGTAGGCGGTTTAGTGAGAGGCCCTGTTCTTACAGGGCTTTGTTATTTGGATGGTCGGGCGGGCGCCCAGTCGCAGAAAACATCAGCGTTGGCCATGTCACCCAGCAGGTATTGAGGATTTATTATGGAAATCAAGGTCAACTTTCTCGACAAGCTTCGTCTCGAAGCCAAGTTCGACGACTTCACGGTGATCGCCGACCAGCCGATCCGCTACAAGGGCGACGGCTCCGCGCCCGGTCCCTTCGACTACTTCCTGGCCTCGTCGGCCCTGTGCGCGGCCTACTTCGTCAAGCTGTACTGCAACACCCGCGACATCCCGACCGAGAACATCCGCCTGTCGCAGAACAACATCGTCGACCCGGAGAACCGCTACAAGCAGATCTTCAAGATCCAGGTCGAGCTGCCGCCGGACATTTCCGAGAAGGACCGCCAGGGCATCCTGCGCTCGATCGAGCGCTGCACGGTCAAGAAGGTCGTCCAGCAGGGCCCCGAATTCGTGATCGAAGAAGTAGAGAGCCTCGATGCCGACGCGCAGGCCCTGCTGGCGCTGCAGCCGGATGCGCAGGCGCGCACCTACATCCCGGGCAAGGACCTGCCCCTGGAGCAGACCATCGCCAACATGTCCGCCATGCTGGCCTCCTGGGGCATCAAGATCGAGATCGCCTCGTGGCGCAACATCGTGCCGAACGTGTGGTCGCTGCATATCCGCGATGCGCACTCGCCGATGTGCTTCACCAATGGAAAAGGCGCGACCAAGGAAAGCGCGCTGGCCTCGGCCCTGGGCGAATATATCGAGCGCCTGAACAACAATCACTTCTACGCCGGCGCGTTCTGGGGCGAGGATATCGCCAACGCGCCTTTTGTCCACTATCCGAACGAGCGCTGGTTCAAGCCCGGCCCGGACGATGCGCTCCCCGAGGAAATCCTCGACGAATACTGCCTGGATATCTACGATCCCGACGGCGAGCTGCGCGGTTCGCACCTGGTCGATACCAATTCCGGCAAGGTGGAGCGCGGCATCGTCTCGCTGCCATTCGTGCGGCAGTCGGATGGCGAAACCGTGTATTTCCCGTCCAACCTGGTAGAAAACCTGTACGCCAGTAATGGCATGAGCGCCGGTAATACCCTGGCCGAAGCCCAGGTGCAGTGCCTGTCCGAGATTTTCGAGCGCGCCGTCAAGCGCGAGATCCTGGAAGGCGAGATCGCACTGCCCGACGTTCCGCAGGAAGTGCTGGCGAAATACCCCGGCATCCTGGCCGGCATCCAGGGCCTGGAAGAGCAGGGCTTCCCGGTACTGGTCAAGGACGCCTCGCTGGGCGGCGCCTACCCGGTCATGTGCGTCACCCTGATGAACCCGCGCACCGGCGGCGTGTTCGCTTCCTTCGGCGCGCATCCGAGCTTCGAGGTCGCGCTCGAGCGCAGCCTGACCGAGCTGCTGCAGGGACGCAGCTTCGAGGGCCTGAACGACCTGCCGCAGCCGACCTTTGCCAGCGAGGCCGTGACGGAGCCCTATAACTTCGTCGAGCACTTCATCGATTCCAGCGGCCTGGTGTCGTGGCGCTTCTTCAGCGCCAGGTCGGACTACGATTTCGTCGAATGGGACTTCTCGGCCCAGGGCGCGGATTCGAATGCCGAAGAAGCCGCGACCCTGCTCGGCATCCTGGCAAGCATGGGCAAGGAGGTCTATACCGCGGTGTATGACCAGCTGGGCAGCAATGCCTGCCGCATCCTGGTGCCCGGCTATTCGGAAATCTACCCGGTGGAAGACCTGGTCTGGGATAACACGAACAAGTCGCTGCTGTTCCGCGAAGACATCCTGAATATCCACCGCCTCGACGACGACGCCCTCGCCGCGCTGCTCGACCGCCTGGAAAACAACGAGCTGGACGAATACTCGGACATCGCCACCCTGATCGGTATCGAGTTCGACGAGAACACGGACTGGGGCCAGCTGACCGTCCTCGAACTGCGGCTCTTGATCAACCTGGCGCTGAAACGCTTCGACGAAGCGCATGAACTGGTCGGCGCCTTCCTGCAGTACAACGACAATACCGTCGAGCGCAAGCTGTTCTACCAGGCGATGGATGCGGTGCTGTCGGTGGTGCTGGACGAGGAGCTGGCGCTGGACGACTACGTGGCGAACTTCCGCCGCATGTTCGGCAATCCGCGCATGGATGCGGTGATCGGCTCGGTGGAGGGCAGCGTGCGCTTCTTCGGGCTGACCCCGACCAGCATGCAGCTGGAAGGGCTGGAGCGGCACCAGCGCCTGATCGACAGCTACCGGAAACTGCACAAGGCGCGGGCCAATGCCGCGCGCGCGGCCGCCTAAGCCGCTAGCTCCGCAAGCGCTTCCTGCGGCGAGTCACTCCAGCAGGAAGCCGCGCACGCGCATGATGCCGCCGATTTGCAGGCAGGGTGGCCGAGGAGTATGCTGGATCTACAACAAAGCATACTAGCGGAGACAATCATGAAACTTCGACTGGCATCCCCGCACCTGGCGGCACGGTTCCATGGTCCCTTGCGTTTCGGGCGGGCCTGGCGGGGGCACGAACTGGCACTGCGGATCGTCCAGCTGGCCGCGATCATCGTGCTGGCTGCGGTCGGCGCGAAACTGATCGCCTCGGGCGTGGCGCTGCTGACCCGTACGATTGCCGGGTTCGTCGCCTGATCCTGTCCGGCGCTCGCGAATGCGGCGCGCGCACGACCGGCCACATCAGAGTGGCCGCACCCAGATGTTCCGGAAGCTCACCGGGTCGCCGTGGTCTTGCAGCTTGATCGGCGCGGGTCCGTGCTTGCGGTACGACGGCTTGCCCGCGTACACGGTTTCGCCCGGCAGGGCGACGTGGTTCTGTACCACGAGGCCATTGTGCAAGGCGGTGACGTAGGCGGGCGAGACCAGTGCGCCGTCGGCGGCGAAGCGCGGCGCCGTCCAGATGACGTCATAAGTCTGCCATTCTCCGGGGGCAGCGCAGGCGTTCACGAGGGGGACGTGCTGCTTGTAGATGCTGCCCGCCTGCCCGTTGACGTAGGTCTTGTTGTCGGCGCAGTCGAGGATCTGGATTTCGTAGCCGCTGCCGCTGCCCGTCGAAGCAAGGAACAGGCCGCTGTTCCCTCTGGCCTGGCCGGTACCGGGGAGCGATGCGGGCACGCGCCATTCGAGGTGGATCTGGAAGTCCGTGAACAGGCGCCTGGTCTGGATGTCGCCGCTTCCGCCACGTACGGTGAACGTGCCGCCGTCCACGGACCAGCCGGCGGGCTTGTGGGCATCCGCCGCCGAGACCCATTCGCGCAGGTCCTTCCTGTCGAACAGCACGATCGCGTCCGAAGGTGCGGAAGCCGACGAGCCCGGAACGACGCGCCTGGGCTCCGGTGCCCATACTTCCGTTGCCTTGGGATCCGGCTGTGGCCGGTCCTGCGCCATCGATGGAAATAGCATCGACAATCCAGCCACCGCCACGCCCAGTCTTGCAATCATGCTCCGCTCCATGGATAAACAGGCATGGAGCTTAGCATGCCGATCCGGCAACCGAAACGCCTTCGACCCTCGGCAAATCCTTGCATTCCTGTCAGGTGCACTCACCGGATCCTTGGGACATAATGCTCGTGTTATCCGAGGAGACACCAGATGCGCGACGCGATCATCATCGGGGGCGGCCACAATGGCCTGGTATGTGCCTTCTACCTGGCCCGTGCCGGCCTGAAGGTGACCGTGCTGGAGCGGCGCGCGGTCGTCGGCGGCGCCGCGGTCACCGAAGAATTCCACCCCGGTTTCCGCAACTCGGTGGCCGCGTACACGGTGTCGCTGCTCAACCCCAAGGTCGTCAAGGACATGAACCTGGCCGCGCATGGCCTGCGTGTCGTCGAGCGGCCCCTCTCGAACTTCCTTCCCCTCGACGACACGCGCTACCTGAAACTGGGCGCCGGCAAGACTGCGCTGGAAGTGGCCAGGTTCTCGCAGCGCGATGCGGACCGCCTCGAGGACTACCACCGCCACCTCGACAGCGCGGCCGACCTGCTGCGCGACCTGGTGCTCCAGACCCCGCCGAACCGGGTGCAGGGCAGCTGGCTCACGGTACTGCCCGAGCTCATCAAGGCCGGCAGGCTCGGCAACCGGATGCGCGGACTATCCCTGGCCAGCCAGCGCGAGCTGCTCGACCTCTTCACCAAATCGGCCGGCGACTACCTGGACGGCTGGTTCGAAAGCGCGCCGATCAAGGCGGCCTATGGTTTCGACAGCGTGGTGGGCAACTACGCCAGCCCTTACACCCCGGGCTCCGCCTATGTGCTGCTGCACCATGTGTTCGGCGAGGTGAACGGCAAGAAGGGCGCCTGGGGCCACGCCATTGGCGGCATGGGCGCCATCACCCAGGCAATGGCGAAGGCGGCGCAGGCGCTGGGCGTGGAGATCCGCACCGGTTGCGCCGTGGAGGAGGTGTTGCTGGACAAGGGGCGCGCCCGCGGCGTGGTCACCGCCGGCGGCGAGCGTCTTGACGCCCGCGTGCTCGTGTCGAACCTGAATCCGCGCCTGCTGTACACCCGGCTGGTCGACCCGGCGGCGCTGCCGGACGACTTCCTGCGGCGCATGCAGGCCTGGCGCTGCGGTTCCGGCACCTTCCGCATGAACGTGGCGCTGTCGGAACTGCCGAGCTTCAGCTGCCTGCCCGGCACGGCAGCAGCCGAGCACCACGGCAGCGGCATCATCATCGCGCCGAGCCTGCAGTACATGGAGCGCGCCTATCTCGACGCCCGCACCCACGGCTGGTCGCGCGAACCCATCATCGAAATCCTGATCCCATCCACGCTCGATCCGACCCTCGCGCCCGAGGGTCAGCATGTGGCCAGCCTGTTCTGCCAGCATGTGGCGCCCCAGCTGCCCGACGGCGCGAGCTGGGACGCGCACCGCGAGGAGGTGGCCGACCTGATGGTCGATACCGTCGACCGCTACGCGCCCAACTTCAAGCGCGCGGTGCTCGGCCGGCAGATCATGAGTCCGCTGGACCTGGAGCGCACCTTCGGCCTGGTGGGAGGCGATATCTTCCACGGCGCGCTGGGCCTCGACCAGCTGTTCGCGGCGCGTCCGATGCTGGGGTATGCCGATTACCGCGGCCCGGTTGCCGGCCTGTACACCTGCGGGTCGGGTACCCATCCCGGCGGCGGGGTGACCGGCGCCCCGGGCCACAACGCGGCGCGCGAGGTGCTGCGTGATTTCGCGCGGGGCCGCCGGATGCACCACGTGGCCTAGGCCCGATCAGCTCACTCATATAAGCCCGGCGAATACCTTGCATTCGGGAGAACAAGGGCTGTGATGTTGAGATATTATGAATATTTATCGTTGAGATGTAAAAACTAAATTGGATATATATCTCATGCTGGCCTAAGCTGTCACCATCGCTAAACGCACGATGAATAAGGAACCAGCATGAACACCATCGCCATCAACGCCACCCGTCCGGACGCATCCGACGCCTTCGGCTACCTGGTCCGCCGCCTCGGCGCTTTCCTGCGCCGCGCCATGGAACTGTCGGGCGCCCCGTACAGCGACATCGGCTACCGCTACCTGTAAAAAAAGTGCGCCCCGCGGGGCGCACCAAAGGAGACTGCGTTCGCACGCAGTGATGAAAGCTTCAGAACTTGTAGTTCGCCCCCAGCACATAGGTCCGCCCGGACTTCCCGTACAGGAGCGTATCGTCGCGCTCCGTGTCCTTGCCGTAGCGTAGCGGCTCGTCGGTCAGGTTCTGCGCCTCGAACGACACCCGCAGATGCGGCGTCACGTTGTACGACATCGACAGACCCACGCGCGTCATCGGCACGGCGAAGGAATGGTCGCTGCCGTTCGCATTGCGCAGTACGTCGCGGATGAAACTCGAGCGGTGCGTCGCGGAGACGCGTGCGCTGAACTTCTTGTCCTCGTAATACACCGTCAGGTTGTAGGCATCCGGCGACAGGCCGATGAAGTTGGCTTCCTGGGTCAGCTGCTCGTTGGCCGGTGTACGCGGGTTGTCCACCCGCGTGATGTAGGTGATGCGCGACTTCACGTGGGTGTAATTAGCCAGCGCGCCGAAATTGCTCCAGAAGCCCGGCAGGAAGGTAAACGGCAGCTGCCAGTTTACTTCCACGCCGTCCAGCGGTCCCCCCTTCGTGTTCACCATGCGGCTGACGCTCACCTGGGTGTCGGGCTGGATGGCGCATGCCGGGGTGCCGCCGGTGATCGAGCAGCCGGTGGCGGTCAGGTAGGCGTTCGACAGGCCCGTCTCCGTGTAGGGCATCAACTCGTTGGTACGCTGGATGAAGGTCTTGATGTCCTTGTGGAAGTACCCCACCGAGATCATCGCGTTCTTCGCGTAGTACCACTCGGCCTGCAGGTCGAAGGTATTGGCGCGGATCGGGTCGAGGGTCGGGTTGCCGACCGAGACCGACTGCGCGGTCATGTTGATCGAGGCCGAGGGTGACAGGTCGACGTACTCTGCGCGCGACAGGTTCTTGCTGGCCGAGAAGCGCACCAAGAGATCTTTCGGCAGCGTGGCCGTGATGTTAAAGGCCGGCAGCCAGTCGCGGTAGGAATGATCGACCACGCGCGGCACCAGCTGTCCGGCCGGGTCACGAATCAGCTGCATGGCGCGCGTCGAGGTATCGGCGCCGCGCACGCCCACATTGCCGCGCAGCGGAATGCCCCAGGCATCGAACTTGAAGTCGCCCGACAGGTAGAGCGCATCGATGCTCTCGTCGACCTGGCGCTTCACCTGGCTCGCCAGCACGTATTCCGACAGCGGCACCTCGCCGCAGTGGCATTCGATGTTGTAGACGCTCAGGAACTTGTCGAGGTCGATGGCGGTCCAGGAGGCGGGCGCGCCGTCGAAGCCGGGGAGCTGGCGCGTGAGGCTGGCCAGGCTCACGCCAGCTGGCAGTCCCTTGGTCGGGATGCCGCCCGAGGGAACCTCGTAGTTGAACCAGCTGTTGCGGCGCGCCGACAGGCCGGTACGCACGGTGAAATTGTCGCTCAGCTGGTAGCTCAGGTTCACCGCGCTGGTCTTCAGTCGGTTCGAGGTACGCAGGTAGCGGCCGACGAAGTTGCCGTGCACGGTGCCGTCGGCATCCTGCGGGCCGAAGGAGAAGCGGTTCGGGTCGGAGACATCCATGCCGAAGTCCAGCACCGGCAGTCCCCCTTTCGAGAAGTCCCAGGCAAAGCCGTTGACGTTGGGTGCGTCGATCTGCACCGTGGTGCGCTGCGGGTTGTTCAGGCGCGAGTCGGATACGCCGACCATGGCATCCACCGTGAGGCGCTCGCCGATCTCGCGCCGCGCCGACAGCACGCCCTGGCGGAACAGGGTGGTGTAGACGTCGAGCAGGCCCTCGCTGCGGATGTCGACCCCGTTGAACTTGCCGTAGGTCCAGCTGCCCTTGTCGTCGAAGCGCGCGTCCACGATCGAGGTCTGGCCCTTGCCGTTTTCGACCATGTCGCGCCCGAAGGAGATCGCCTGGATGTAGTTGTCGTAGCGCTTGTTACTGTAGCGGCCGCCCATCAGGTCGAGATTAAGCTCGGTGTCGCGGTCCGGGCGCCATTGCAGGGTGCCGGTGAGGCCGGCGCGTTCGTAGTCGGTCTGCGAGCGGCGGTAGCGCGGAATGCGCGGATGGAAGGCGCCGGAGCCGGCCAGCGGGTTGGCCACCGTGCCGCCGAAGTCGTCGCGCCGCCCGAGGATGCCGTTGTAGACGCCCAGGTCGCCCGAGCGCGGCACCCCGAAGCCGCAGTTGCGCGCGTCAATGCCCTTGGCGGGATTGTTGGCCGGGTACTGGGTGGCGGCGCCGACCGGCGAGCAGAAGCCGCCGTTGACGGTCGAAGCGACGATGTCCACGGCCTCGTAGCCTTCCTCGATCGCGGCGCGCTTGGCGTAGGCCACCGAGACCAGGGCGCCGACTTTGCCGATGCCGGTATCCCAGCGGTTCGAGTACAGGGCGGTCAGGCGCGGCTGGGCTTTTTCCGAGACCGTGTTGTACAGCCCCTCGGCGCCGAAGCTCACCGTCCGGTCCTTGAAGTCGAAGGGGCGGGCGGTGCGCAGGTCGACGGTGGCGCCGAGCGAACCTTCTTCCACGCTCGCTTCGGACGTCTTGCGCACGGCCAGGCTGTTGAACAGTTCGGCCGAGAAGACGCTGAAGTCGAAGGCGCGGCCGCGGTTGGTGCTGCCGTTGATGTCGGAGGCGCCCGTGGCGGTGGTGCCTTCGATGCCGTTGATGCGCACCCGGGTGAAGCCGGCGTTCAGCCCTCGCACGGTGATCTGCTTGCCTTCGCCGCCATCGCCCTGGGCCACCGACACGCCGGGCACGCGCTGCATCGACTCGGCCAGGTTCGCGTCCGGGAACTTGCCGATGTCCTCGGCCTTGATGATGTCGATGATGCCGTCGGAATTCTTCTTGATGTTCAGCGCGCTGTTCAGGCTTTCGCGAAAACCGGTGACGACGACGGTGTTCTCGGCCGCAGGCTCCGTGTTGGCAGTCTGGGTCTGGGCCTGTGCGTGGGCCGCGGCGGCGAGGGTGGCCGCGGCCAGGGCGATACGGCGCACCCGGCCGGGTGTTACGGTTGCATCCATGTCTCCTCCTGGTTCTTATGAATTGGCCAGTGTCGCGTCGACCGCGTACACGTGCTGGGCGCCGTGCATGTTGGACGCGAAGACCAGCCATTTGCCGTCCGGCGTGAAGCGCAGGTTCGGCTCCAACCGGTAATCATGGTTTGAGAGGTCGACCAGCCGTGTCGACTTGAATTTCTCGACCGTGATCAGCTTGTCGTCGTAAGAGGGGCGGTCGGCGTCGACGATGTCTTCCGCCTGCAGCAGCGAAATCCACTTGCCGTCAGCGGCGTGCGCCACCATGTCCACATCGCCTCCGTCGCTGGCGAAGGTCTTGTTGTCCGGCGCGATGTTGAAGTGTACACCCCAGTCGTTCGCCTCCATGCGCTTCCAGATGCGCCGGCCGGTGGCGAGCTCCAGGCCCGCGATCCAGAACACCTGGCCGCGCGGGGTCTGCAGGTCGTACCACAGCCACTTGCCGTCATGGCTGAAGAACTCGTGGCCCCAGATCTCGAAGTTCATGGTGCGGGTATGGGCGCTGCGCAGGCCGCTGCCGTCCGCCTGGACCAGCTTGATGCGGTCGACGCGGTGCCACGGCCCCTCCATGCAGAAGCGGATCAGATTCGGATCGGTCGGCGAGAACTGGGCGTGGCCGATCCATTCCTCGGTCTTGTACAGCACTTTCCGCTCGCCACTGCGCAGGTCGATGGTGAACAGTTCCGCCGGCACCCGCGCCGACCAGCGCTCCAGCATGCGCACACCCTTGGCCTTGGCGAAATTCAGCGGCTTGCCGTCCGGGCCGAGGGCGGCATATTCGGTATTGCCGAACTTCGCGACGCTGGCCGGGTCTTTCGGCTGCAGCGGTTTGGCTCCATAGGCGACCTGGCCGAGCAGCAGGCTGTCGTCGGCATTCGAGGCGGTGACGCCGCCGGCAGCGATGCGTGCCAGCCGGCGTACCTTTTTTGTGTCGACATGGACGGCGTAGATGGTTTTCGGACGGTCGGCCGCTTCGCCCGGGCCCGGATCAGTCACCGAATACACGGCCTCGCGTGTGGTGCGCAGCATGAACAGCAGGTCGTTCTCGCGGCCCGGCACCAGCAGCGTCCTGTTCCAGTCCTTCAGGCGCACGCCGGTGATGCCGGACGGCGACTTGATCACCATGACGTCGCCCTCAGGGGTAAAGGCATGGCGATAGAAGTACAGCACGCCCGAACCGGCTTCTTCCGAAATGCGCACGATGCGGCGCCCGGTCCTGGGATCGGTCCATTCCTTCGGGACGGGCCCGGTGAAGGGTTTGGGGGCGGCAGGCGCAGGCCCCTGGGCCTGGGCGGAGGAGATCCCCAAGGGGAGCAGGGCGGAAGCGCCCCACAGGCCTTTGAGGACGGCGCGGCGGCTGGTCGGGGCGCTCATTTGCCGCTCCCTGCGGGTGCTTCCAGCGTGGCCGGGTCGTAGGCCAGCACCCGCGAGGCGCGCACCTCCTGCTCGCGGCGGGCCTTTTCGGCTTCGCCGACGATGGTCTTCGGCGGTGGCGGCGTCGGCGTGGTGGCGGCGATGGTGGTCTCGTCGTCCCTGGGCTGGGCAGGCTCGGGCAGCGCTTGCACCGGGCCGTGCAGGTCCATCACTTCCAGGCCGGCCAGCAGGTAGGCACCGGTGGCATAAGGGCCGACGTCGTCCGGTTTGGTCGGCACCGGACGGTCGCCCGTCTTCTGGGCCGCGCCGACCAGGCCATTCGGCAGGATATGGCGGTTCAGCGCCGCCCAGCCGCGGGTCACGGCAGGCAGGTAGGTGCCGCGGTCCAGCAGCCCATGGTTGATGCCCCAGGCCAGCGCATATACGAAGAAGCCGGAGCCCGAGGTCTCCGGTTCCGGGAAACTCTTCGGGTCGTTCAGGTCGCTGCGCCACAGGCCGTCCGGCTGCTGCAGTTCGATGACGCGGCTGGCCATCTTGCGGAAGATGTCGACGTAGAAGGCGCGCCCTTCGAAATTGGCCGGCATGTACTCGAGCGTGCGCGCGAGGCCCCCCATCACCCAGCCGTTCCCGCGCGCCCAGTAGACCGATTTCCCGCCGGCGCCCAGGTGGCTCCCGTCCTTGAAGCGCTCGTCGCGCAGGAACAGGCGGTCCTGTTCAACCCAGAGGCGGGCCGCGACGCGGCGCCATTCCTTGTCCATCGCCGCCAGGTAAGCCGGATTGCCGCTCAGGCTGGCCTGGCGGGCCAGCACCGGCGGCGCCATGAACAGGGCGTCGCACCACCACCAGACCAGGGCCTTGGTCTCCTGCGGGCGGTTCAGGTGCGGGAGGCTGAAGTCGAGGCGCTGCTGCAGCGGCATGAGCACGCCGCGCTGGCCGCGCCGGGTGTAGAGCTCCTGGTACAGGTCGCCGATGGCCACCTCGTCGGCATTGAGCAGGGTGCGTTCCGAGCGTGCGCCACGCAGCGAGTAATTGTAGTGCTCGCCGACGGCGGTCAGGAAGCGCAGGATCTCCCGGTTCTGCGAGACCCGCGCCAGCCGGGCCGCACCCACATAGAAGGTAGCCGCCACCCAGTTGGACGAGATTTCGGACAGGTTCGAACCGGTGGCCAGCTGGATCGGCCGGCGGCTCATGTCGGCGATCTGCGACATGGCGACATAGTCGAGCACCGGGAGCACTGAGGCGCGCGCGGGCAGCCGGTCGGGCGCGAAGTTCAGGTCGGGGCGGGGCGGCGGCGTGAGCCAGCTGGCTTCGATGCCGGCCACCTGGGACGGCTCGGCCGCCGTCGAGGGCAGGGCCAGCAGGCTGCAGAAGGCGCCCAGCAGGGCGGTCTTGCGTAATGGGGGGTAGCACATGAATGAATATCCTGGAAGTTGTGGCATGGCGGTTCAGGGCTTGCCGGTAACGTTTTGTGCGCTTTCAAGTGCGGCGGCGCCGCGCGCGCCTGCGCTGAGCTTCCCTGTGCGCGACCATTCGGCATAAGCGTCGAGCGCCTTCTGCGGCGCGTTGGTGTACCAGGAATAGCCGTTGCGGCGCCCCTTCGAGATGAAATTGACGTCGTCGTGGATCGACTTGTCGCGGTCGCCGAAGATCGGCTTGCCGGTCTGGATGTCGTAATTGCGGGACCAGATCGGTCCGGCGCCCGGACGGTCGACCAGCTTGCGGCCCTCTTCCTCGCTCAGCTTGGTGAAGGCCTTGCCGTAGATGGCGCTCGCCTTCAGCCAGGCGATGCCGGCTTCGATCGCGGCCCGGATCTCGGGCGTCTGCCCGGGCTGGCGCATCAGGAACATCAGCACTTCCGCGCTCTCGGCGCTGGCCAGCGAGCGCATCTCGTAGTTGCGCGCGGAGATCGGCTTGAGGGTGATGGCATCGGCCTGCTGCGGCCAGACCGTCTTCCTGCCGTTCACGACCACCTGGGCGTCGAGGATGGGCCGCACCGCGCGAGCGCTGGCGGCGCCGGCCTGCTGGCGCAGCGCCTGGGGCACGAAGGCGAAGTCCGAGTGCCCCTCGGCGATGTCTTCCAGGATCATGGCGGCTTCGGCAACGGCGTTGTCGTTGAAGGTGATCCCGTCGTGGAAGCCGCCTTCGAGCGGGTAGTTCTGCGGCCAGCCGCCGTTCGGGTATTGCGCCATCAGGAGGTACTGGATGGCCTTGGCGATGCTGGCGCGGTAGGCGTCGCCTTCCTTGCCGGGGATTTGCGCCTGCACCCGGCCCAGGAAACGCATCTCGGTGGTGGTGGCGCCGTTGTCGAGGGTGCCGACGAAGGTCCAGAAGCGGTCCTGCGGCACGTCGAAGTTGGTCGGGTCGGCGACCATGGTCTCGGCGTCGTTGGCATAGCGCTGCCCGCGCAGGCGCGGCGGCTTGGTGCGGTCCTGGTTCTTGCTCCAGCCTCCGGAGGGGGTCTGGAAGCTGACGATGGTGTCGGCGATGGCGCGCGCCTCGGGCGTACCGTACCAGGCGGCGTCTTTGTCGAGCGGCATCTTGCCGCTGCCGGCGGTCGGCGCCGGCGGGGCGGTTTCGCCCGGCTTCAGCTCGGCGGCCAGGGTGTCGCGGTCGTACTGGCGCTGCTTCTGCGAGCGGGCGATGTACTCGACCCAGGCAGCACGCTGCGCCGCCGGCAGCTCATTGAGCCGTTCCAGGCTGACGTCAAGCGCGGGCGTGTTGGTGCCGATGACCGCGGCGTAAGCGGGCGTGGCGGATGCGGCGAGCGCGAGACAGACGGCGCCGAGCAGGGCCGTCCTCTTGGTAGTGTTCATGCTGTCTCCATCATCGTTGGTGTTATCGGGACTGCGCTGTCCCGTAAAGACTATGACTGTTGACGAGGCGGTTTCCTCAGGCCGGATCGGTAAAAACCAAAAACGCGCAAGCGGATGATTGAATGGGAGCGCCGGGCATGGAATGCGTCGCTTTTTGGCGCTGCGTATGGTTGAATTTCCCGCCACGCCATTCAACGAAGGGGAGTTCACCGCCATGGGTCCGATTCTGTTTTCCCGCCGCCGCATGATGCTCGCCACGGCCGCCACCGGCGCGGCGCTCGCGGTCCCTGGTTTCACGCTCGCGGCAGACCGGATCGATCGCAAGGCGCTCGTGCGGCGGCACAATCCGGTCCTGACGCAGGTCGACCCGCACGCGCCGCTCATGCTGGGCAACGGGAACATCGGCTTCACCGCCGACATCACCGGGCTGCAGACTTTCACTGAGCCGTACAGCAAGATCGCCCCGCTGCTGACCGAGGCGCAATGGGCCTGGCACAGCTTCCCGAACCCGGACGGGCATACGGTCCGCGACACCCAGGTGGAGATCGCGGTAGCCGGCTATCCCCGCCGCTACGGCTACATCAAGGACTGGGCCGACGCGGCAAAGAACCCGGCGGTCGCCTGGATCCGCGAGAACCCGCACCGCTTCTCGCTGGGCCGCCTGGCGCTCGACCTGCGCGCCCGCGACGGTTCGCCTGCCCGCTTCGAAGACATCCGCGACACGCGGCAAACGCTCGACTTGTGGACCGGCACCCTCACCAGCCGCTTCGTGTACGACGGCGTGCCGGTCACCGTGGTCACTCGTGTGCTGCCGGACCAGGATACGGTCATGGCCGAGCTGAGTTCCGCGCTGCTGGCGCAGGGGCGCCTGGGCGTGGCGGTGCGCTTCCCCGGGGTCTCGAAGACCCTCAATCCCGACCCCTCGGACTGGAGCAATCCCGGTGCGCACGCGACCACCGAGCTGTCGCGCAAGGCGGGGGAACTGCGCCTGCGGCGGCAGATCGATACGACGACTTATCAGGCGGCCATCGGGGCGCCGGGCGCGACGATCGAGCTGGCCGGCCCGCATGCCTACCGCGTCGCGACGAAAGCTGCCTCCCTGAGCGTCATGCTGCAGTTCTCGGAACGAGCCGGCGCCACGCTGCCGACACCGGCGGCCGGCGCCGCAGCTGTGGCGCGTCACTGGACCGGCTATTGGACCCAGGGAGGCATGGTCGATTTCTCGGGTTCCCTCGATACGCGTGCGGCGGAACTCGAGCGCCGCGTAATCCTGTCACAGTACCTGATGGCGGTGAACGCTGCCGGCAGCTTCGCGCCGCAGGAAGAGGGCTTGTTCTCGAACAGCTGGAACGGCAAGTCGCACCTCGAGATGCACCCCTGGCACGCGGCGCATTTTGCCCTGTGGGGCCGGCCCCAGCTGCTGGAACGCAGCCTTGGCTGGTATGTCGGCTTCCTCCCGAAAGCCAAGGCAAGGGCGGCGGAGCAGGGCGTCAAGGGCGCATGGTGGCCCAAGATGATAGGCCCGGATGGCGTCGACAGCCCCTCCAAGGTCTCGCCCTTCATCATGTGGCAGCAGCCGCACCCGATCTACATGAGCGAGCTCTTGTGGCGCGCGGGCGGAGGCGCGCGCGTACTGAAGACCTACGGCGAACTGGTCGAGGAGACCGCCGACCTGCTGGCCTCGTTTCCGCAGCTTGATGCGGCAAGCGGCAAGGTCCGCCTAGGCCCGCCCATCATCCCGGTGCAGGAGAACTTCGCGCCCCTCAGCACCTTCGACCCGGCCTTCGAGCTCGCCTATTACCGCTGGGGCATCGAGACGGCCCAGTCCTGGCGCGAGCGCGCCGGCAAGGGACGCCGTGCCGACTGGGACGCGCTGCTGGCGAAGTGGCCGGCGCTGCCGCAGAAGGATGGCCTGTACCTGCCGGTGCGCTCCGTGCCGGCCTTCTGGGACAATGCCGCCGGCAGCTGCCGCGCGAACGCGCTGGACGACGGCTGCCAGAACCGCGACCACATGTCCTTCCTGATGCCGCTCGGCTGGCTGCCGGGCCGGGATGTCGACCGGGCGACCATGCGCCGGACGCTGGACCGGATGAAGCGCGACTGGGACCTGCGCCAGACCTGGGGCTGGGACTATCCGATGATGGCCATGACCGCCGCCCGGCTGGGCGCGCCGGAGGAAGCCGTCGGCTGGCTGTTCTTCGATGCCAGGAACAACCAGTTCGGCAAGACCGGCATGACCCCGCGCGTGCACCTGGACGCCCACGCTGCCCACTTCGTGCCGACCGCGACCGGGGCAGGCGCAAGGGTCGAGAACGGCGCCGGCCCGGACGGTCCGGGCTACCAGCGCGCGGCCGAAACCTACTTCCCGTCGAACGGCGGCCTGCTGCTGGCGGTGGCGCTGATGGCGGCCGGCTGGGACGGGCAGGCCGGCGGCGCGCCGGGCTTCCCGAAAACCGGGTGGAAGGTAAAGGTCGAAGGTGTCCTGCCTTCGCTGTGACGCGTAGGGTGGGCGGCTTCGAGGCTGGGTGTGAATCGTCTTCCAGAGTGGAGCCGCCCACCCTACGAAAAAGCAGCCATTCCGGCTCGCGCGGGAATGGCTGTTCTTGCATGGCGAGGCTTACATCGTGCGGAAGTTCACCCCGAACATGATGCGGCGGCCCGAATACGAGTAGTCCAGGATGTTCGGCGTGCCGTCGGCGAACGGCGCGTACGGACCCTGGCTGTGCGAGACGATCGCATTGCCGAGGTTGCGCCCTTCGACGAACACCTCGATCTGCGGCGAATACCTGTACGAGATCTTGGCGTCGATGAAGCGCGTGGCGTCCGTGAAGTTCGGCGACCCGGGGTTGTAGGTCGCGCCGGTGCGGCCGCCGCCCACGTTCGGGTAGTTGAACATGCTGGTGGTCCTGCCGCAGGCCGCGATGCAGTTGAAGTACGAGCCCACGGCTTGCAGGGCGACCCTCGCCGACAGCTTGCCATCGTCGTACCACAAGGCTGCGTTGTAGGTGTACTTCGGCTCGTTCTGCGGCGGCAGCGGCGTGCCGGTCAGCAGGTCGACGATGTTCGCCGTCGACGTGGTCGAGTGCATCTTCGAGTAGTTCGCGTCGAAGCCCGTGTAGCGCAGCAGCCAGGGCAGGAAGGTGAACGCCGTCTTGCCGCTGAACTCGACGCCGCGGCGCCCCGTCGTGGCGCCGTTCATCCAGGTCGAGTAGTTGAACAGCTGGTCGGCCAGCGAGGCGCCGGTCGCCGGATTGGTCATGTCCGAGTTGGCGAACAGCGGCGACTGCGACACGCCCTGCGCGATCGCGCCGCCGATCTTGCCGTCCTGGCGAAAGCCCGTCGCCGTCAGCATCGTGTCGCGGTTCGGATACCATTCGATCGACAGGTTCTGGTTGAAGTTCTTCTGCGCGGCCAGTTCCGGATTGCCGACCGTGCCCGAGCACGACTGCGCGTCCTCGCCCAGGTCGTCCTGCACCTGGTTGTAGGTGCACGAACCCGAGGCCAGCAGGCGCGAGACCGGCGGCCGGGCCACCGTCTTGGCGCCGCTGTAGCGCAGCACCAGCTTGTCCGGGACCAGCCAGGTGGCCAGGTTCAGGCTCGGCAGGATATCGGTGGTCTTCGCACTGGTGGCCGTGGCCTGCTGCACCCGCATCGTGGTCGTGCCACCCACGGCATCGGGGAAGTTCGGGTCGAAGCTGGGCGTCTTGGTGATGGCCGTGAAGCTCATCATGCCGGTGCCGTGCACCTTGGTGCGCACGTAGCGGACGCCTACGTTGCCTTCCAGTTCCAGGCCGAAGGGCAGGGAACGGTCCGTGAACGGCAGGTGGTCGAGGCCGAAGTCGCCCATCAGGTAAAAGGCGTCGGTGCGCTCCTTCAGGTGCTGGGCCGGCTGCTTGTAGACCTTGCCGTCATTGGCAGTGCACTCCTTCACGCAATTGAAGTTGGTGTTGCCGACCTGGGAAATTGCGAACAGCTTTTCGACGTCGACCTGGGTCCAGTTCTCGATCAGCCCGGAGGGTCGGTCCTTGGCGCCATGGAAGAACTGGGTCGGCGTGGCTTTCAGCGTCATGACCTGGTTCAGCATGTCGACGAACTGGGGCACGGTGTAGACCATCGAGCCGTCCAGCGACTGGCGGATGTCGCCCTTCGGGATCCAGCCGTACACGCACTTGTTGCCGCCCGGCGCCAGCGAGCCCGGCGTGTCGGCGCAGGCATACATGGTGCTGCGCAAGGTCGGCGAGGGCATCACGATCGGCGCAACGAAACCCGGCGTGCCGAAGCTGCCTTGCGGGTCGCGCAGGTTGTAGCCGCCGTTGTTGATGTTCCAGTTGTCGTTGCGATTGTCTCGCATGTTGTAGCCGGCCTTGAAGCGCTTGAAGAAGGGGACGGCGTCCGGCGTGATCCAGGTCGCGTCCACCTTCGCGGTGCGCTCGGAGGTATGGTACTCGGTCGGCACCCAGGTCAGGTTCGGCGACGAGGTGCCGGCATTCTGCTGGGCCGCCGTGTAGGCGGGCGCGGAGTTCGTCGTGTACACGGTCGGCACGATGGCGGCGCTGGCGCCGCGCGGGAACAGTGCGGCGAAGCGCGAGGCGTCGGCTGCGGTGATCGGATTGACCCCCGGGAAGCTGTAGGTCCACAGGCCGTTCGGCATGACGCTCAGCGTGCCGCTGCCGTAGTAGTCGTTCAGCGAGAGCTCCTTGATGCCCTTCCTGAAGTCGGACTGGGCGTCGCCCGCGAAGAAGTCGACGTTGAAGCCGCCGCGCTTGAAGTTGCCGCCCAGTTGCAGGTAGCGCGCGGTGGTCTCGCCGATACCATGGCTCTGGTTGGTCCTTGCGACGCCATTGCTGTTGGTATTGTCGAAGGTGTACGACAAGACGTGGTGGTTGGCGTCGACCACGGCGGAACCGGGGCGCACGTTCGCACTGCCGTTCTGCACCGAGAAATTACCCAGCGAGTAGGCCAGCGTATTGATGTCGTTGTGGCGCTTGTTGTAGCTGCCTTTCGAGTAGACGGTCAGTTCGTTGGTGAGCTTGTAGTCGGCGCGCAGGTCGAGGTTCTTGCGGCGGTCGATTTCGCGCCGGATCACGTAGCGCGGACCGGACGGGGTGTAGTCGTTCCACTGGTTCAGGCAGGTGTTCAGCTCGTTGGTACGCTGGTTCTGCGCGGCGGTTCGTGCCGACGCCGAAATCTGATTCAGCTGGGTCGACGAAATCGGTGCGAAGATCGCGCGGCATTCGTCCTTGCTCCGCGCACCGCCCGAGCGGGTGACCAGTTCCAGCGGCGTGGATGCATTGAAGAAGCCGCCGTTCGTCAGGGGCGAGCGCAGCAGCGGAGTCGTGCTGGTCGCGTCGGCCGTGTTGACGGTGCCCGGCTGGAAGCTGAAGGTCTTCTCCGGCGAGTTGTCGAAGTCGAACAGGCGGTAGTAACCCTGCCAGCCGTTGTTGCCGCCGCCCGAGACCTCGGTCTTGTGGCCTTCGTTGTCCAGCGTGGTGGTCGATGCGTTCAGCAGCAGGCCCAGGCGCCCGTTCATGTACTTGTTCGCCAGGATCAGGTTGGCGTCCGGCTGCCACTTCTTGTTCAGGCTGTTCTGGCTGCCGGCCAGGCGCAGCGAGGCGAACGGCTTCTTGAAGTCGAGGCCGGTACGGGTCTTGATCTGGATGCCGCCGCCGAGCGATCCCTCGGTCATGTCGGCGGTCGAGCCCTTCACGACGTCGACGCTCTTGATCAGGTCCGCGGACAGCTGGCGGAATTCGACGGCGCGGCCGTCGCCGCCGCCGGCCATGTCGCTGCCGCCGGCAGATTGCACGGCCTGGCCGTCCAGTTCGACGCGCGTCAGGTCCGGGCCGTTGCCGCGCACGGACACGGTGACGCCTTCGCCGAAGTCGCCGCGGTCCAGCGCGATGCCGGCGATGCGCGAGATCGCCTCGCCCACATTGCGGTCCGGCAGGCTGCCGACGTCCTCGGCGACGATCGAATCGATCGCGGTGGCGGCATTCTTCTTGCGGTCGATGCTCGATTGCTGCGATGCGCGGGTGGCGACCACCTTCACCTGCTGCACGCTGTCGCCGGCTTTCCCGTTTGCTGCGGGCGCCGTCTGCCCGGCTGCCTGGGCCTTCGCCTCCGGTATCTGCACCTGCGTGCCGGCCGTCTGTTCCTGTGCATTCGACAGCGGCGCGCCCATCATGAGTACGGCTGCCGACACCGCGACGCATGTCGCCTTGCGCCGGCCAGGGAGGGTATTTTTGGTCATTGTCTCTTCCGATATTTTCGAGTCATTGGGTTTCCCAGGTAACCCGGGCGCTTGCGCCAGGATCACCACGGTGCCGCCGGAGCTGACCCGTCCGACCAGATTAGTGCAGGCGAGAAGTCGATCGACCGCCTCGGAGATGACGAATGTGCCGTTCAATGCCTCGGTATTCACGCCATCCAGGATGTCCGCCGAGGTCAATATGTTGATGCCGGCCTGGCGCGCGAATTCCGGAATGGATTCCGTCGCAGGGCCTGCAGGAATATTGAAGGGCCGCGGCAATTCCTGGGCGCTGGAGGCGCCCGCGTGCGCAGCCATGCTCACGGCCAGGATGATTCCGGCCGCGCTGGCGTATGGGTGCATGGGGTTCATGCACGTCTCCTCTAATCTGTTTTCGTCGGAACTATGCTGCTCCGTGTATGTAAAGACTGCCGGCGACGGCGTCTTCCTCAGGCTGCTTTATGCAAATACCCAATCGCTCAAAAATATGACCGAAGCTGAATGTTCCTCCAAATATCAAGCCGTGCCGCCCTTAGCCTTAATTACTCAAGAAACTGACTGAACGGGGGCACCCCTACGAATGAACAGGTGCGCCATGCCGGCTTCCGTGCTATGTGTGGTCGGTGATGCGGGATGAATGAAAAAAAACCGGACGCGCTCTCGGAAGCGCATCCGGTTCGATGGGACAGGGTCGGGGCGGCGTGATGTCGGCCGGCCGGCATCAGCTTCCGTCCGGGACCGCGCCTTCCTTGCGGCCGATGAAGATCGTGTCGGCCGTGATGGCCACCGGCACGTCCAGCACCGTGCTGACATCGCGGGCAAACAGCTCGGGGGCGTCCAGCTTGTACTGGCCGAACAAGCGCTTTTCCCTGAGCGCCGCGTCGACGATCACGATCGTCTTCGGGCTGTAGCGGTTGAAGTCGGCCACCGCGTCGTCCAGGGTTTGGTTCTTGAGGATCACTTTGCCTTCTCTCCATGCCAGTTTGCGATGTACTTCGACAGGCTGGCGGCTCACGGTGATCGCGCCGGCGTCCTGCGCCAGGAAAGCGCGATCGCCTTCGACCAGCAGGCGCCGCTGGGCCGTGCGCTCCTTGCCCCAGACCTCGACCTTGCCTTCGGTGACCAGCACCTCGGTGCCGTTCGCGAAGCGCCGCACGGAGAATGCCGTGCCGACCGCGCGGATGCGCGCTTCGCCGGCTTCGACGACAAAAGGCTTGGACTTGTCCTTGGCGACCTCGAACCAGGCTTCGCCTTTGCGCAGGTTGACCGTGCGCTGCTTCTCGGTGAAGGCGACTTCGATCTGGCTGCCGCTGTTGATCGTGGCGATCGACTTGTCCTGCAGCGGCACCTTGCGGAACTCGCCCTTGGCCGTGGTCAGGACCCGGTCTTCGCGCAGGGCCGTGAGGCTCACGGCGCCGACCGCCGCTACCACACAGGCGGCCATGGCGCCAAATTTGAACCATCCGCGCCGGCTCGAGGGCTGTTCGCCCGCGATGGAGGCTTGGGGCGCCAGCGATTGCGGGGCGGTCGCGAGGTTGATCGCATTGTAGATTGCCATGGCGCGCGCATAGGCGCCCTGGTGCCGCACGTCGGCGGCATACCATGCGTCAAACTCCACGCTCTCGGGGGCGCCCAGGCCGCGCGCGTATTTTCGCGCCACCCACTCGAAGGCTTCGTTATCGATCGTTGACATTGTTCTTTTTGATAAGGCGTTTCGTACCAGGGCGTTTTCTTGCGGTGGATGGGATGTCGGCGGTTTCCTGGTTCATGCCATGACTGGCAATCATCTCCGACATCAATCGCATCCCTTTCATCATCTCGTGTTCGACGACGCCGTCGGTCAGGCCCAGGCTTTCCGCCGTTTCCTGCTGCGACAGGCCGTGTATCCTGCGCGCCCGGAACACGGCCTTGCAGCGGTCGGGCAGTTGCGAGACGAGTCCGATCACCCATTTCAGTTCCGAGCGGGCGAAGACCACGCGTTCCGGCGAGGGCGCCGAGTCGGCGATGTCCAGGTCTTCAAGATTGGCCATGGCTTCGATCCTGACTACCGCGTCGCGCTTGATGCGGTCGAGGACCAGGTTCTTGGCCGTGCGGAAGACAAAGGGCTTCGGGTCGCGTATCCCGTCCAGGCTGGGCATCGACAGGATCCGGTAACAGGTCTCCTGCACGACGTCGTCGATCTCGGCGGGGCCGCTGCAGACGCGGCGCAGCATCCTGCGCAACTCCGCCTCGTGCGGCAGAAAATTTATTGTCAGCCAATCAACTACTTCAGTGTCCATAAGCTCGCCCATTCGTGCTTCCCCTTGTTAAGACGAGCACGAAATTTTTTTCCTCAAGATTCAGCGATTTATTTCTCGGTTATTTCTCACTCACTCACGCCATTGAGAATTTGCCGCCGCCCCGCGATGGAAGTGATTGCCTTCTCTATATTATCTGCCGAAGTAATGCTTGAGGGACGACCACATGAGGAAGATTCGTATGCCCATCCTGCCCGCCGCCGTGCTGCTGACGCTCGGTTCTTTGTCGGCCGGCGGCCATGCTTCCGAGGCCGCAGCGTATAAACCAGGCGTGGAGGTGGCGCGCCCGAACCTGGCCGGGCAGGTGGCGCGCCCGCTGCGCTATCGTCCCGAGGGCGAGGACTTCGTCATCGAGAATGGCGGCGAATTCTTCAACCGGCCCCTGTATGGCGGGAACACCGCCTTCCGTGTCGACGGCGGTGACCGCCCCGAATTTTTGCTCTACCTGCCCGGACGCGGCGGCAATGTCCGCCTCGGGCTCAAGACGCCGGCGGGGGTCCTGTGGCTGCACGCGGCCCGCAGCATCGTCACCCGTTACCGGCCCGGCGAGCTGCATTACGAGATCGCCGATCCGCTGCTGGGAACGGCCGGCCGCATCCACCTGGCCGCAGTCGCCTACGCGAGCGTGGAAGGCCTCGGCCTGCAAGTGCGCGGGCAGGACCTGCCGGAGGCGGCCGAGCTGGTGTTCGCTTTTGCCCCCGGCAACGGGGCGCAGGGCCGCCGCGGCGGCGACATTGGTACCGAGACCGTGCCGATCAGCCAGTATTTTCAGTTCGCGCCGGAGTACGCACGCGGCAGCACGGTCGACTTGCACGCCTATGGTTTCACCGTCAGCAACGACAGGGCGGCGATCACGGCGACGGCGGCGCAGCCCGTTACCGTGCGCAGCGCCGACGCAGCCGCGTGGAATGACCTGCCCGCATTGCTGGGCGCCGGCATGGATGGCCAGGTCGCGGTCGGCCGCTTGCCGCTGGGCGGGGAGCCCATCCACCTGGCCTTCCAGGTCACCCGGAGCAGGAAGGCGCCCGAACTGGCGGTGTACCGCGAGGCCGGCAGCACCCTCGACGCCCGGCCTGCACCCGAATGCAGCGGTGCTGCCGCCTTCCGGCCCGATGAACTGGCCGAGCGCTTCGCCGCGGCCGGGCGGCATTTCGCGCAGCTGCGCGGCCAGGTCAGGATCGACACGCCCGATCCATACCTGAATGCTGCCATGGGCGCGCTGAACGTCGCAGCCGACGCAGTCTGGGACGAGGAGCAGGGCGCCATCATGCACGGCGCGATCGCCTGGCGGACCAAGCTGCTGGGCTGGCGCGGCCCGTACGCGCTCGATGCGCTGGGCTGGCACGATCGCGCGCGCCGCAACCTGATGGAATGGACCGCGCGCCAAAACACGTCCCCGGTGCCGGCACGGCTGCCTCCCGCCGACCAGGCCACCAACCTGGCGCGCAACGAAGCCGGCCTGCACAGCAACGGCGACATGAGCAAGTCGCACTACGACATGAACATCGGCTTCATCGACGCGATGTTGCGCCACCTGCTCTGGACCGGCGACCTCGATTACGCGAAAGCCGTGTGGCCGGTGCTGGAGCGCCACCTGGCCTGGGAGCGGCGCCTGTTCCGGCGCGAGTACGGGCCAAGCAAGCTGCCCCTGTACGAAGGCTATGCCGCGATCTGGGCCAGCGACGACCTGTACTACAACGGCGGCGGCGCCACCCATACCTCGGCCTACAACGCCTGGCACAACGACATGGCCGCGCGCATCGCCGGCCTGATCGGCAAGGACGCGGCGCCTTACCGGCTCGAGGCCGGGCGTATCCGGGCCGCCATGCGCCGCTACCTGTGGATGCCGGAGCGCGGCGCCTTCGGCGAATACCGCGACCTGCTCGGCGGCCAGCTGCTGCACCCCAGCTACGGCTTGTGGAGCTTCTACCATGCGGTGGATTCGCGCGTGCCGGATCGCCTGGAGGCGGCGCGCATGGTGCTCGACCTCGAGCGCCAGCGGCGGCCGATCCCGATTGCGGGACCCGGCGTGCCCGCAGACCGGCCCTACCGCGTGCTGCCGACCACGGACTGGATGCCGTATTCCTGGTCCATCAACAACGTGGTGATGGGCGAGGTGCTGCACACGGCGCTCGCGGCATGGCAGGCGGGGCGCAGCGACAGTGCCTTCGAGCTGGCCAAGGGGGCGTTGCTGGCCAGCCTGTACATGGGAATCTCGCCAGGGAACATCGGCAGCATGAACTACCTCGACGTCTACCGGCGCGAGGCCCAGCGCGACTTTGCCGACGGCTCCGGCGTGATGGCGCGCACGCTGGTGGAAGGTTTATTTGGTGTGCGGCCGGACGCCCTCGCCGGGACGCTGCTGGTTCGTCCTGGCTTTCCGCGCGACTGGCGGCACGCGCGCCTGCAGCATCCGGGCGTGACGCTGGCCTTCCGCCGCGATGGCGCGATCGAAAGCTGGACGGTCGAACAGCCGGCGGCGCGCTTCGGTCGCCTGGTGCTCGAGCTGCCCGCGGCGAGCGACGCCGTCGCATCCGTCCTCGCCGACGGCAAGCCGGCGCGCTGGAGCGCGAGCAGCGACGAAGCGTTTGCGCCGCGCCTGCGGGTCGAACTGCCGTTCGGCAGGCAGACCAAGGTCACCGTCCGGTGGCGCGGCCGGCCGATCGGCGCGCAGGCGCAGGCCGTTGCGACGTCGCCGGCCCAAGAAGGCTTGCGGCGCGTCCGCCAGGGCGCGTTCACGTGGTGGGAGGCGTCGAGCGTGCCACAGGCTGCCCCGCAGCCGGCGTGCAGTCTGCAGCCCGCGTCGTGGACCACGGGTGCACCGGTGAAGCCGCGCCACGTGGACCTGGGGCCCTGGTTCAACGACCGCGTCACCGAGCTGTTCAAGCCGGGCAAGTATTTGTCACCGCGCTCGCCCTATGTTTCGCTGTCCCTGCCGTCTCAGGGCATCGGCGCCTGGGCCGGGCACGTGAACGCCATGGCCACGGTCGACGACGGCGGCTTGCGTGCGCAGGGCGGCGTCCTGCGCCTGCCGAACGGCTTGAGCTTTGCCACGCCATCGGGTCCGCAAGCGGCCAATGTGCTGTTCACCTCGCAGTGGGACAATTATCCGAAGCAGGCCAGCGTGCCGCTGCAGGGCAGGGCCGGGCGGGCGTTCCTGTTGCTGGTCGGTTCCAGCAACGCCATGCAGAGCCGGATCGACAACGGCGAGGTGCTCGTCACTTACGCGGACGGCACCCGCACCCGCCTGGCGCTGCACAATCCCGACAGCTGGTGGCCGGTCGAGCAGGATTACTTCATCGACGACTACCAGTTCCCGTATTGCGGACGCCTGCCGGTGCGCGTCGACCTGAAGACTGCCCGGGCGCGGGTGCCGGACCCGGCGACGCTTGCGCAGGACTTGCGTGGGAAGATCGACGGCGGCTCCGCCACCGTGCTCGAGATGCCGCTTGAGCGCGGCAAGACCTTGAAGAGCCTGGAATTGCGGACCCTGGCTAATGATGTCGTGATGGGTCTGATGGGGGTGACGCTCGACTGAGCCGTCGGCGCTGGGTGGTTGCATCGTTCACGGTCCATTGCGGACACCGCTTCGGCGCTACAATGCGCCGATGACTACATTGATGACTCCCGAATGCATCTGGGCCGCAGGCGCCCACCTGGGCGAGGGCGCGCTCTGGCATGCCGCCACCCGCTCGGTGTACTTTGTCGACATCAAGGGCCGGCGCATCCACCGCTGCGCTGCCGACGGCAGCGAGCGACACAGCTGGGATGCGCCCGGCCAGGTCGGTTTCGTCGTCCCCGCGTCCTGCGGCGCCATGGTCTGCGCGCTGGAAGACGGCTTGTACCGGTTCGACGAGACGAGCGGCGAGTTCGCGCCGCTGCGCAAGGTCAAGGAAGATTTGCCGGGTAACCGCTTCAATGACGGCCATGTCGACGCAGGCGGCAACCTGTGGTTCGGATCGATGGACGATGCGCAGGTACAGGCGACTGGCTCGCTGTACCGCCTCGGGCGGGACGGCAGCCTGGCGCGCGCCGACAGTGGCTACTTCATCACCAACGGACCGGCGACCAGCCCGGATGGCAGGACCCTGTATCACACGGATACGCCGTTGCGCCGCGTGTACTCATTCGACCTGCGCGACGACGGCGTGCTCGCCAACAAGCGCGTCTTCCTGCAGCTGCCGGAAGGCAGCCGCCCGGACGGCATGGCGGTCGACAGTGACGGCCACCTGTGGATCGCCCTGTTCGGCGCCGGCCGGATCGAACGCTACACGGCCGCGGGACGCCTGGTGGGCACTGTCCAATTCCCATGCACGAACATCACCAAGCTGGCTTTCGGCGGCGAGGACCTGTGCACGGCGTATGTGACCACGGCCTGGAAGGGACTGACGCCCGCACAGCGTCACGAACAGCCCCTGGCCGGCGGCCTGTTCGCCTTCCGTGTCGATACGCCAGGACTGCCCCATACGGTGCTGGCGCTGCCATAGCCGTCCCGGTTCGCTTTCCGCTTTGCGTTACAGGCGGATCGTTATCTCAATCTTCTCGGAAGCTATGCCCAGGGATTCGGCCAGCTTGCTCTTGGCCTCGGCGATCGTGTTGGAAAAGCTCGGCGCTTTTCCCCGGTCGGGAGCCGGTGCCGCCGCGTAGGAAACGGCCGGCTCTGCGACCTGCAGGGAGACCGGATCGCCCGTCAGCTGCTGCCAGACCAGTTCGTCCTGCTTCAGTTGCAGCCTGCGGAAGAGTTCGTCGGTTTCGAGGTAAGCCACGGGAAAGCGCTGACCCTTGGCGAGGAGTTGCCAGGCATCGGCAATATCGAGCATGGCATAGCTGCTGAATTCAATCGTAATCCTGGCGGCATGCGTCGAGGGCTTGGTACGGGTGATCTGCGCGATGAGGAAAGCGACGCCATGGGGGTAGTCCATCGCGGCCCATTGCTCGCGACGGTTCCTGACACAGACGAGGTATTCGGCCGCTTCGACGCGGATCGGGCTGGCGGTCCAATGGCCGCAGCCGCCTTCCTCCCGCATGCGGCGCAAATCCTTCCCCGTATAGACGATGACGCTTTTCATTGGCTTTTCGACATTCTTTGGCTCGACATTACCGCTCCAAGGATTGTATGGAATCAAACGCACCGAGTTTCGCTGTCTTTGCGTCCACTTGAGCTCCATCACCTGTCGTCTGTCTCTTTCCTCATTTCTAACGCTAGGTACCTAGGACCTATACCTAGTACCGTTGATAAGCCTCAGCAAGCAAGCAAACCTCCCAAACTGCTGAGCCCGGTGCGTGTCGAATGACTGCCTCCCAAGAAAAGGCTGGCCTGATCCCTGCGGGGGAGGGACAGCGACAGGCGCACATGCATATTCGACAGGAGACATTCATGCAAACCATCGAAGTTCTTACCCAGTTTCTGACGGTTCTGAACAGCAATCATTTCGCAGCTGTCGTGTTACTGATGCTTGTTCTAATCAACAATGGACATCCACCCAAGCGATAGGAACAGGGGCTGGTCGTTCGATTCCTTACCGGAATCACCAGCAGCTATCCGATGGATGTGCCGATTCATGGCCCGACCGTGTGCGAGCAGGAAGCCCGCTCCGGCGGGCTTTCTTGTTGGCCGATGCGCACGGAGGACCTGGCGCCCCGGCAAGGCCCGCGCCTGTGCCAGCCTGCAGTGTACGCAAACAACGGTTATGATCATGATTTACGATCCATTCAACACAGGACTTGAGGCTCCATGACGACTTCCAGCTACCCCGATACCCGACTCCTCATCGCCAACGAATGGCAAGACGCCACGGGCGGCAAGACGATCCCGGTGGTGAATCCCGCCACCGGCCAGACGATCGGCACCGTGGCCCACGCCAGCACCGAAGACCTGGACCGCGCCCTGGCGGCCGCCCAAAAGGGCTTCGAGACCTGGCGCAAGGTCACGGCCGCCGAGCGCGCCGCCACCATGCGGCGCGCCGCCAACCTGCTGCGCGAGCGCGCCGGCGACATCGCCCGCCTGCTGACCCAGGAACAGGGCAAGCCGCTGGCCGAAGCCAAGATGGAAGCCATGGCCGGCGCCGAGATCATCGACTGGTTCGCCGCGGAAGGCATGCGCGTCTACGGCCGTATCGTGCCGTCGCGCAATCCGGCTGCCCAGCAGCTGGTGCTGAAGGAGCCGGTCGGCCCGGTTGCCGCCTTCACCCCGTGGAACTTCCCGATCAACCAGGTCGTCCGCAAGCTGGCTGCGGCCCTGGCCACCGGCTGCTCGTTCCTGTGCAAGGCGCCGGAAGAAACCCCGGCCTCGCCGGCGGCCCTGTTCCAGTGCTTCGTCGATGCCGGCGTGCCACCGGGCGTCGTCGGCCTGGTGTTCGGCGACCCGGCCGAGATTTCGGGCTACCTGATCCCGCACCCGATCATCCGCAAGGTGACTTTCACCGGTTCGACCCCGGTCGGCAAGCAGCTGGCCGCCCTGGCCGGCGCCCACATGAAGCGCGTCACGATGGAGCTGGGCGGCCATGCGCCGGTGATCATCGCCGAGGACGCCGACGTGGCCCTGGCCGTCAAGGCGGCAGGCGCGGCCAAGTTCCGCAATGCCGGCCAGGTGTGCATCTCGCCGACCCGCTTCCTGGTGCACAACGCGATCAAGGACGAATTCACCCGCGCGCTGGTGGCGCACGCCGAAGGCCTGAAGCTGGGCGACGGCCTGGCGGAAGGGACGACCCTCGGCCCGCTGGCCAATCCGCGCCGCCTGAGCGCCATGGCCCAGTTCGTTGAAGATGCCCGTGCCAAGGGTGCGGTCGTCGCCACCGGCGGCGAGCGTGTCGGTGACGCCGGCAACTTCTTCGCGCCGACGGTCCTGGCCGACGTGCCTTTGGGGGCGAGCGTGTTCAACGACGAGCCGTTCGGCCCGGTGGCGGCGGTGCGCGGCTTCGCCAGCCTGGAGGAGGCGATCGCGGAAGCCAACCGCCTGCCGTACGGCCTGGCCGGCTATGCCTTCACCCGTTCGATCAAGAATGCCCAGCTCCTGATGAACAGCGTGGAAGTCGGCATGCTGTGGATCAACCAGCCGGCCACCCCGAGCGCCGAGCTGCCTTTCGGCGGCATCAAGGATTCCGGCTACGGTTCGGAAGGTGGTCCGGAAGCCCTGGAGTCCTACCTCAACACCAAGGCCATTTCCATGGTCGGCGTGTAAGGGCAGGATTGCCGCATACGGATGCCCGCTCCGGCGGGCATTTTTTATGCGCATCTGTTTTCCATTGCACTGTCCGGTATTGATCGTTGGGGCAAACTGCGTCGACGCGAGCTCGCGGGCTCATTGAGGGGAAACGACGATGTCCACCATGACGGCGACGGTAGAGCAGGGCCTTCAGGCGGCCGGCGTCGGCCGGTTCCAGTACCGGCTGTTCGCCATCTTCGGGCTGGTCTGGATGGCCGACGCCATGCAGGTGCTGTCGATCGGCTTCAGCGCCCCATCCATTGCCAGTACCTTCGGCGTGCCCTTGCCGGAAGCGCTCCAGACCGGCACCTGGTTTTTCGTGGGGATGCTGGTCGGCGCCTTCGGCTTCGGCCGTCTGGCGGACCGGATCGGGCGGCGCCCGGTGCTGATGGCGGCGGTGCTGGTCGATGCCTGCTTCGGTGTCGCATCCGCGTTCGCGCCGGACCTGGCCTGGCTGCTGGTCCTGCGCTTCCTGACCGGTGTCGGCGTGGGCGGCACCTTGCCCGTCGATTACACGATGATGGCAGAATTCCTGCCCAGCGACCGGCGCGGCCGCTGGCTGGTGCTGCTCGAATCCTTCTGGGCCGTCGGCACCATCCTGCTGGCGGTGCTGGCCCTGGTGGCGCTGCGCTGGGGAGACGATGCCTGGCGCGTCATCTTCCTGGTGACCGGCCTGCCGGCGCTCATCGGCGTCGTGCTGCGCCTGTTCGTGCCCGAGTCGCCGATGTACCTGAACCGGAGCGGCATGGGGCAGCAGGCCCGGGCGGTGCTGGCGCGCGTGGCCGCGGTCAACGGCCGCCAGGTCGAGATTCCGCAACTGGAGCCGGACACCGGCGGCAAGCAGCCGATGTCCGCGCTGTTCGCCGGCAAGCTGCGCCGCCGCAGCATCGCCCTGTTCGTGGCCTGGATGCTGATCTCGGTCGCCTACTACGGCGTCTTCGTCTACCTGCCGGTGAAGTTGAGTGCCGAGGGGTTCGGCTTCATGCGCGGGCAGGAATTCCTGATCCTGCTGGCGCTGGTGCAGCTGCCCGGCTTCGCGCTGTCGGCCTACGGCGTGGAGCGCTGGGGACGCAAGCCGACCCTGGTCGGCTTCCTGCTGCTGAGCGCCGCCGGCTGCATGGCCTATAGCCTGGGCAACGCCACCTGGCTGGTGGTCGGGTCGACGCTGTTGATGAGCTTTGCGCTGCTGGGCACCTGGGGCGCGCTGTATGCGTTCACGCCCGAGGTCTACCCGACCGATTTGCGCGCGAGCGGGATGGGCACGGCCGGCGCCGTGGCCCGGTTCGGCGGCCTGTTCGCCCCGAGCATCGTGGCGCCGGTGATGGCGACGCACTTCACGCTGGCGCTGGCGATGCTGGCAGGCTTCCTGGTGATCGGCGCGATCGCGATCGCGTGCGTCGACCTGGAGTCGCGCCGGCGTGCACTCGAGTAACTGCAGGACACGGAGGGTTCTCGCGTGCCGGGGCCGTGCTTGCGCGAAGGCCCCGTCAACACGCCTTGCGCAGGCCCTAGCGGTATTCGCCGCGTTTCTGGTCTTTCGCCTCCTCTTCCGCCTGCTCAGGATGGCGGGCGGTGGGCAGGTGCCAGCCGAAGCGGATCGCCGCCAGGCGCAGGCCGAAGCACAGGGCGGCACCGGCGCAGGCGGTGGCCGTGGTGGGCAGTCGCAGGGCGTCGCCGAGGACGACGACGCTGGCGCCGGCCAGTGCGGCGAGCGCATAGATGTCGGAACGAAACACCGCGGGTACGTCGTTCAGCAGCACGTCGCGCGCGACACCGCCGCCGATGCCGGTGAGCATGCCGAGCAGGGCGGCGGCCCATGGATCGGCGCCGAACACCAGCGCCTTCTGCGCGCCGGCGACGCAAAACAAGGCCAGGCCGGCGCCGTCGAAGATGAGGACCGCATTGCGCAGCCGGTTGATGACGGGATACCAGAAGAAGATCACCAGGCCCGCCAGGATCGACACGGCCAGGTAGCGCCAGTCGCTGATGGCCGCCGGCGGGGTGGCGCCGATCAGGAGGTCGCGCACGATGCCGCCCGAATTGGCGGCGACAAAAGACAGCACCAGCACGCCGAAGATGTCGAGGCGGCGCCGGGCGCCGGCGGTGGCGCCGCTGAGGGCGAACACGAAGGTGCCGACCAGGTCGAGGGTCAGCACCAGGGTTTTCATGGCAGCTCCCATGTCGAGAGCGAGTACGGCGAACACGTGGATCCTTGATTCCAGATGGGAGAGAAACCCGGCATGGTACCGCAGATCGCGGCATGCCGCCGCCGTGGACCAGCCTGCCGCCCGGCGGATATACTGTGAGGCAAACTCTATCGATCCCAGTCACCATGTCGCTTGCCGCCCTTCACATCCGTCCCGCCGAGCCGTCCGACCAGCCCTTCTTCGCCGACCTGTATCGCTCCACGCGTGACGACTTGCTGGGCCTGCTTGCCGATCCGCGCTACGTCGATGGGCTCATCGCCATGCAGCAACAGATGCAGGTGGCCGGCTACCGCAGCAGCTATCCCGAGGCGCTGTACGAGGTGCTGGAACTGGACCGCAGGCCGGTGGGCCGGCTGGTGACGGCTGCCGTGGCCGGCGCAGTCCGGGTGGTCGATATCGCCGTATTGCCGCAGGCGCGCAAGCAGGGTGTCGCAGGCGAGGCCCTGCGCCGCCTGCAGCGCCAGGCCGCGCTCGACGGGCGCGATGTGACATTGGCGGTGCGCAGGGACAATGCCGGCGCGCGCCGGCTGTACGCGGCACTGGGTTTTGCCGTCGAGGCGGAGGACGCCGTGGTCCTGCAGCTGCGCTGGCGTGCGGGCCCACACCGGTCTGCTGCACCCGCCGTCTCAGGCACTGCGATCCGGGCTGTCGGTCATCCGTGCCAGTAGCGTGTCGAGCTTGCGCTCGAGCGCGTCGAGGCGCCCGGCGGACGGCTCCGGGCTGGCGTCCATGGGAATGATCGAGATCGCGCCCGAGGTTTCCATGACTGCGTACTTGACCTGCTCCAGGCTTTCCAGGCCCTGGGTCTCGCGCGCGGTCTGCAGGATGTCGCTGAGGGTGATGCGCGACTTCGTCGCATTCTCTTCGAGCACCTTGCCGCGCTCCACCAGCAGCAGCGGCGTGCCTTCGGTCAGGCGCTCGAAGCCGCTGTAGCGGCGCTTCAGTGCCGACAGGCCGCGGTCCAGCAGCAGGAAGGTGAGGATCACCGTCAGGCCCATGACGACCGATTTGTCTTCGTCCACCAGTGCATTCTGGATGGCTTCGCTGACGATCAGGAACAGGACCAGGTCGAACGCCGACAACTGGGCCAGCGAGCGCTTGCCCAGCACGCGGAACAGTACCAGCAGCACGATGTAGATGGCGGCGGCGCGCAGGATGAGTTCCATGGCGGGCTCCTCAGGGATAGCTCAGGGATAGCTCAGGGATAGCTCAGGGATAGGTAAGCTGGCGGATCGGCACGCGTGGTCCGCGGCCGGCGGCAGCCCAGCCTTCGAGGGGCCCGTAGTGCTGGGAAGCAAAGTGGAAGGTGGCGCGCAGCCGGGCGCCCGGCGTCGTGTGAAAGACGAAACGCAGTGCGCCGCCTTCGCTGACGACCTGTGCCGGCTCGGGCGTCACCCGCTCGATCTGGATCTGGCCGGCGTACTGCGCATCCAGCCATATGCTCGTCTCCTGGCCCTGTGCGAGAACGCTCACGGTCAATTCGTCGGGCGAGTGGTAGCGGATGAAGCGCTGGTAGCCGAGCGCCAGCGATCCGTCGGGAGCGGCAAGCTCCACATCGCTCAGCGGCCCGCCGCGGCCGAACAGGCCCAGCGCGACCGCGGCAAGCAGGACGCTCAGCAGGATCCATGCTGCGCGCTGCAGCGTCGCGTCGGCGCCGAGCTCGCGCGACACTTCTTCGATTCCGGGCGCGCGCCCGGGCGGTCCTGCGGCGTCTTCCCTGTTCAATGCTCTTCCCTCGCGCTGGTCCCGGTCGGAGGACTGGTGTGCGATGATCGCAGGCCGGTGTGCGGCCGGCGACGGCGTCACCGCAAAACTCTGTCGCCAATATTGTTTCCCGTCGGCGGCCCCACCGGGATCACGACGCACCGAGCTTAGTGCCGGGCGCCTGCAAGCCAGTCGAAGATCGCGGGCCAAATGCGGGCATGGGCGCTGGCGCCGACCAGCACGCCCACGTGCTGCAGGTTGACCCCGACATCGCCCGCATAGTGCAGCAGGCATTTGCGTTCGCTCGCCGCGGCCTCGTGGAAGGGGCGCAGCGCCGCCTCCGGAATGACCTTGCTGCGCGGGTCGACCACGCTCACCAGCGGCGCGCGCAGGTCTTGCGGGCCGATGCGGCGGCCCCCGATGGCCAGCTTTCCCTGCATGAATTCATCGTTGCGGTAGAGCTGCTCGACCAGCTCGGTGAACAGCCGGCCCGGCAGGGGGAACTCGTCGTGGGTCCAGCGCTCGACCCGCATGTGGGTGGTCAGCAGCTGCGGGTTGCCCAGCGACAGGTAGCGGTCCATCATGCGCTCCCACTGGAAGGCATGGGGCTCGGCGATGGCGCTCATCATGTTGAGGAACACGCCGGGCACCTGGTGGAACGCATCCGCGATCGGCCGTGCATGGGGCGTGGAGTCGATCAGCGGCGTGAAGCAGCAGGACTTCCTCTCGAAATGCAGGGGCGATTCGAGCAGGATGGTCGCCTCGACCTTGTCCGGGTGCAGGCAGCTGTAGATCGCGGCCAGGATGCCGCCGAGCGAATGGCCGGCGATCGTGAGCGTCGTCTTGCCGCTGTCGGCCTCGATCGCACGCTGGCTGGCGGCCAGCAGGCGGTCGCCGTAGTCGTCCAGGCCGAAGTCGTCGTCTTCGCCATCGTCCGGGAGGGGCGTCCACTCGGCCTGGTAGACCTGGTAGCCACGCTCCATCCAGCGCTGCACGACGCTGATTTCGGGCGACAGGTCCCAGATGTAGGAGCGCTTGATGGGTGCGGGAACGAGCAGCACGGCGGGACCGTCGGCGTTGGAACCGCCGAAGCGGCGCAGGTTCAGGCCCGGTTCGCTATGGAGGACGGTGAAAGGGGTTTCCTGCGGACCGTAACCGGCCCGCTCCAGCATCTTGCCGCGCGCCTGGCGGCTGCGGTCCATGTTCTTGAGTGCAATTGCTCCAAGCGAAGCAAACGAAGGCAGGGCAAAGGCGTGCGGAGTCGGTGCGTCCATGGCGTTCTCATCGGGTTCGAAGACAGCTACTGTACGCCCCCCGGCCCCGGGCTTCAATCGTGCGTGGGGCGTATGGCGCGGGATTTTGCGACGTATTAAACTGGTGCTTCCAGTCGTTTCCTGCAAGACCGTTCAGGCATGGTCTATCGTTTCCTAGCGGATGCCGTGCTGCTCCTGCACCTCGGCTTCATCCTGTTCGTCGTGTTCGGCGCCTTGCTCGTGCTGCGCCGGCCGCGCCTGCTGCCCCTGCACCTCCTTGCCGCGGCCTGGGGCTTCGGCATCGAGGTGCTCGGCGCCATCTGCCCGCTCACCTACGTGGAAAACCACATGCGCCTGCTCGCAGGCGGGTCCGGCTACAGCGGCGGCTTCATCGACCATTACCTGTTGCCCCTGATTTATCCGGGAGAGATGACGCGCGGCCTGCAGCTGGGGCTGGCGGCCGGCGTGCTCATCATCAACGGTGTGCTGTACGCCTGGATCCTGCGCACGCGGCGCAGGACCTTGGCTTCGTAACAGGATTACTCGACCCAGGCGAAGCCGTCGCGCGCCAGCAGCGCGAACGATTCCGCCGGACCCCAGGAACCGGCCGCGTACGGGTGTGGCTTCTCGTCCAGCAGCCCCCAGCCTTCGATGATCGGATCGGCCCAGGCCCAGGCCGCCTCGAGCTCGTCGCGGCGCATGAAGTGGGTCAGGCGGCCGCGCACCACGTCGATCAGGAGGCGCTCGTAAGCTTCGGCGCGGCGCTGCTGGAAGGCCGACTGCAGGTCGAGGTTCAGGGCCACCTGCTGCATCTGCATGCCGCTGCCGGGCTGCTTGGCCATGATCTGCAGCTTGATCGCTTCTTCCGGCTGCAACTCGATCACGAGGCGGTTGGCGACGCCGCCCGGCATATCCGGAAATAACGGGAACGGCGGATTGGCGAATTCCACCACGATCTTGGACGAGCGGCGCGCCATGCGCTTGCCGGTGCGCAGGTAGAACGGCACCTTCGACCAGCGCCAGGTGTCGATGTGGGCGCGCAGGGCCACGAAGGTCTCGGTCTTGCTGTCCGGCGGAACGTTCTTTTCTTCGAGGTAGCCGTTCACCTCCTGGTTGCCGCTGACGCCATGGACGTACTGGCCGCGGACGGTATCGCGCGCGATGTCGGCCAGCTTGAGGCGGCGCAGCGAGCGCAGCACCTTGAGCTTCTCGTCGCGCACCGCGTCCGGGGACAGCGAGGTGGGCGGCTCCATGGCGACGATGCACAGCAGCTGCAGCAGGTGGTTCTGGACCATGTCGCGCATGGCGCCGGTGCTGTCGTAGAAGCCGGCGCGGCTGCCGACGCCGACTTCCTCGGCCACCGTGATCTGCACGCTCGAGATGTTCGGCGCGCGCCACAGCGGTTCCAGGATCGAGTTCCCAAAGCGCAGCACCATCAGGTTCTGCACGGTCTCCTTGCCGAGGTAATGGTCGATGCGGTAGATCTGCGATTCGGCGAAGTGCTTGCCGACCGCTTCGTTGATCTCGATGGCGGAGGCGAGGTCGTGGCCCAGCGGCTTTTCCAGCACCACGCGCGCGTTGGCATCGACCAGGCCGGCGCCGGCCAGTTTCTCGCAGATGGTGGTGAACAGGCTAGGGGAGGTGGAGAGGTAGAACACGCGCTGCGCGCCCGGCTCCGACGCCTTGGCCAGGGCACTGAAGTCGGGTGCGGCCTGGACGTCGAGGCGCACGAATTCGAGCAGCTGCAGGAAGCCGTCCCAGGTCTTCTCGTTGAAGTTGGCGCCCGCGATGAAGGAACGCGAGTTGTCTTCGACGAAGCGGAGGTAGGCTTCACGGTCGAACTCCTGGCGCCCGGTCGAGATGATGCGGGTGTGGGACGGCAGGTTGCCGTGCAGGAAGGCCATGTAAAGCGCGGGAAGCAGCTTGCGCATCGCCAGGTCGCCCATGCCGCCGAAGATGATCATGTCGAGGGGGAGACCGGTATCAGTATCTGTCGAAGGGGTCATTTTGCCAGCCAAAGTAAAAAGCCAAATAAGTTAAAGAGGTCGCTGCTGCACCGGCACGGGATGCTCCGCCGTGGCCGCCCTCGATACGGTAGCAGAATGACAGCGGATGCGCACGGGACGTCCTGCTCGTGGCCAGACGGGAGCGCCCGCGGCAGGGATGGGCCGCGGGCGTCGCCAGCGCTCGCGCTGGGCCCTGTAGCTTACATCCTTAGCAATAATAAGGAAATGGCAAAATGCGCGATGGCCCTCCGGGCCAGGCTGTACCGGGTACGCGGCGTGGCACAGGAAATTTGCTCTTATTGCCGTTTGTGCAAATAGAATTTGCAAGTTGCGCCTCCGGGTCATATTTTCTTTGCACGCTTCCGGGCCGCTCTGATACTGCGCCGGATGCGCCGCACCCGATGCCTTATACTCGGCGTTTTCAATCTTCCCGCGTCTTTCATGCGATATCTCGCCCGCGTTGCCGTACCGAGCATCGTCATTGCCGCCTCCCTGCTCCAAGGCTGCGCGCATGTCAATCCCTACTATGACCCGGGCCAACCGCACCACCGGCCGGAAGGCTTTGCCAACAACTACCCGCCGAATCCGGCCTACCAGCGGCCGAAAACCGGCTTCTTCGAGGGCTGGGCCGCTCGGATCAGGAACTGGACCTCGGACGGCGCCGAGCGCGCGCCGCTGGCGCCGGTGCCGACCGTGCGGCCCGACCTGAGCTATATCCATGCGAACAGGACCGAGCCGGCCCTCACCTGGATCGGCCACGCGACCTTCCTCCTGCAGACCGGCGACGGCGTCAACATCCTCACCGATCCGGTCTTCGACGAGCGGGCCTCGCCGCTGTCCTTCGCCGGCCCGAAACGCCTGCAGGCGCCCGGCGTGGCCATGGAGGATCTGCCGCACATCGACGCCATCCTGATCAGCCATTCGCACTACGACCACCTGTCGCGCGATTCGCTGCGCGCCCTGTACCGCCAGAAGGGCGGGGCGCCGATGCTGTATGCGCCGCTGGGCATCGACCTGTGGCTGGCGGAGAACGTGACGGATGGCGAGCGCTCGCGCATTACCAGGCTCGACTGGTGGGACAAGACCAGCTTGCGCGGGCTGCAGCTGCAGCTGCTGCCGGTCCACCACTGGTCCGCACGCGGACTCTACGACCGCAACCGGACCCTGTGGGGCGCGTGGGCGGTGACGCGTCCCGGCTTCTCCTTCTTCTTCTCGGGCGACCTGGGCTACTCGAAGGACATCCAGGACATCGCTGCGCGTTATGAAGGCGGCTTCGACCTGGCCGCGATCGGCATCGGCGCCTACCAGCCGGTGTGGTACCGCAATTCCCACGTCAGCCCGGACGAGGCCGTGCGCATCCACCGCGAGCTGCGCGTGCGGCACAGTGTCGGTATGCATTGGGGTACGTTCCCGATGGGTCGGGAACGCATCGACCAGGCGCCACGCGACCTGGCCGTGGCGCGCCGGGCCCAAGGCGTGGCGGAGGAGGCCTTCCGCGTGCTGCGCATCGGCGAGACCTACCGTGTGCCGCCGCAGGCTGTGGCAAGTCCGGCGCAGGCGGGTGCGCCGGTTGCGGCAGGCGCAACTGCGGGCGCCGCAGCTTCGCGCCCCTGACCGAGGGGTGCGCGGCCGCTCAGGCCTGCACGGCTTTCTTGTTGGCCTGGGTGATGGTCCAGTAGTAGATGGTGCGGCCGTCGACGTCTTCCTTCTTCTCGGGCGGCCATTCCGGACCCATGTCGAAGGCGTGCGACACCACGCGGGTGCCGACCTTGAGCTGCTGCCACAGGCGCGGGCGCAGCTTGACGTTCACCGAGGGCAGCAGGTAGAGCGTGACCACCGTGGCCGGCGACACGTCGGCCTGGAACAGGTCGCCGACCTTGAAGTTGACCCGGTCGGCCACCCCGGCCGTCTTGGCGTTCTCCTTCGCCTCGGCGATGCGCACCGGGTTCAGGTCGATGCCGGTGCCGCGCGCACCGCGCACCTTGGCGGCAGTCACCACGATGCGGCCGTCGCCGCAGCCGAGGTCGTACAGCACGTCGTTCTTGCCGACCTTGCCCATCTCGAGCATGCGGTCGACGACTTCCTGGGGCGTGGGCACGTAGGGCACGTCCAGGCGGGAAGGCTCGGCCAGGTCCTGCGCCAGCGCGCGGGTCGGGAGCAGGATGGAGCCCGCCGCGGCGGCGGCGGACAGCAGCAGGGTACGGCGGCGTTCGTCGGTATGCATGTGCACTCCTTCAGGTGGCTCGGGTTGGTTAGAGAACGGACCTTGTTGCTGCAGGATCGGCGCCGTCCTTCCGGTCGAGGAAGAACAGCAGCAGCAATCCGCTGGCGAGGACGGCAACTCCGATCCAGGCCGCGTTCAGCCCGCCGAGCGACTGGCTGTACACGTAGGACAGGCTGGACCAGAGCATATAGGCGCAGGTGGCGCAGAACAGCAGGGGCAGCAGGGGGTACAGCGGCACGCGGAACGGGCGCGGGAGGTCGGGCTCGCGCCGCCGCAGCACGAACAGCGATACCCCGCTGAGCAGGAAGAACAGCCAGAACACCGGCGCCGTGAATTCCACCATGGCCTTGAAGCCGCCGCCAAAGGCCGCCCCGACGCCGACCAGCAGCAGGGCGGCGGCGCACTGGATCGACATCGCCACCGTCGGGGTGCCGTTTTCGTCGTTCCATTGGCCGAGCTTGCGCAGCGAGCGCCAGTCGCGGCCCATCGCGAAGCCGGTACGGGCGCCGACGATCATGGTGGCGTTGATCGAGGTCAGGGCCGAGATGGCGACCAGCACCGAGATCACTTTCTGGCCGGAGGCGCCGAAGGCGACGCCCATGACGTCGGCCGCCAGCGCCTCGGACTTGGCCATGCCCTGCATGCCGAGTACATGCAGGCAGGCCCAGGTGACCATCAGGTAGAGGGTCGTGATGATCAGGATCGAGAAAGTGAGGGCGCGCACCATGCTGGCGGCGCCGCCGCGGATCTCGGCGCTGATGTAGGCCGCTTCGTTCCAGCCGCCATAGGTGAGCAGCACGAAGACCATGGCCATGCCGAAGGAGGTCGGTGCGAGGGTGCCGGCCTGCGCCGCGGCGCTCTGGACGGGCGCCGCGGCCGGCGCGGCCTCGGTGAAGAAGGCGGCGGCCACGACCAGCAGCAGCAGGCCGCCGATCTCGGCCAGCGTCAGCCACATCTGGGTGCCGGCCCCGGTGCGCAGGCCCTGCAGGTTGACCAGCGACAGGATGACGATCACCCCACAGGCGTAGGCGGTGCTGCCCCAGCCGTCGGGCAGCATGCTGAGCGGCACGGCCTGCTGCATGTAGTCGCCGAACACGAAGGCCAGCAGGGCGATCGAGCCGGTGGTGATCACCGCGAAGCGCGCCCAGCCGAACAGGAAGGCGGTGGAGCGGCCGTAGGCACGGTGCAGGAAATGGTAGTCGCCGCCGGGATGGGGATAGGCGGTGGTGAGTTCGGAATAGCACAGCGCGCCGACCAGCGAGACCAGGCCCCCGAGGATCCACATGGCAAACATCCACTCGGCACTACCACTGAGGCCGGCGACGATGGAGGGAGACTTGAAAATCCCGGCGCCAATGACGACGCCAACGATCAGGGCCACGGCCTGGCGCAGGCCGAGGAGCCGGCGCGGCTCGCTGTCCTTGCCGCCGCCCTTGCCGTTTAATGCAAACACTTCCTCATCGGTACGGTCCATATGGTGCCGATCAACGTGATAGAGGGAACTTTGCCGGCGAAGCGCGTACCGGCCCGTGGAGCATCGTGTACAGGGCCGCGTCGCTGGGCGAGTGGTCCTGCGGCGTGGATTATATGGAAGCGGTATCGAGCGTGGCGCGCGCCTGAAACGGCGGGTCTGCCTGGTTATCCGGCCGCGCCGCCGGCCATCTTTCGCGACATTACTTGGAGGCGAGGCCGGCCATGCGGTCGTCCTGGAACGTGTCCTCCAGCAGGAATGGCAGCGCGCGCGCCAGCAGTGCCTCGGGCGCTTCTTCCGGGATGTAGTGGCCGCAGTCCAGGGCCTCGCCTTCGGCCTGCGTGGCAACCTTGCGCCATTCATGCAGCGGATCGAAGCAGCGCCGCACCACGCCCTGTTCGCCCCACAAGGCCAGCAAGGGCATGTCGACGCGGTGCCCCGCGTCGCGGTCGGCGCGGTCGTGTTCCAGGTCGATGCCTGCGGCGGCCCGGTAGTCCTCGCAGATGCCGTGGGCGGTGCCGGGCAGGGCCAGGCATCGCGCGTACTCGGCGAGTGCACGCGCATCGAACGGCGCCAGGCCTGCGCTGCGCCGGCCCATGACGTCGCGGACATAGGCGGCCGGGTCGGCCTCGATCAGCCGTTCGGGCAAGGGCGCCGGCTGGATCAGGAAGAACCAGTGCCAGTAGGCGCGCGCAAACGCCTCGCCGGTCCCTTCGTACATGGCCAGGGTCGGCGCGATGTCCAGCAGTACCGCGCGCTCAACCGCCTGCGGGTGGTCGGCCATCAGGCGGTGCGCCACGCGCGCGCCGCGGTCATGGGCCATCACCCGAAAGCGGTCGAAGCCGAGCCCGCACATCGTTGCGAGCATGTCGGCGGCCATGGTCCGCTTGCTGTAGTTCGCGTGGTCGGGTGCGCCGGCGGGCTTGGACGAGTCGCCGTAGCCGCGCAGGTCGCAGGCCACCACCGCGAAGTGCTGCGCCAGGGTCGGCGCGACCTTGTGCCAGATCGCATGGGTCTGCGGGTGGCCGTGCAGCAGCAGGAGCGGCGGGCCGGCGCCGCCGATCACGCCTGCGATCGTGACGCCGTCGGCGGGCTCGGTGCTGAAGGCGCGGAAGCCGGGAAACAGGGAGTCATCCATACGAGGATACGGGCTGGTGAAGCGGAAAGTGTAGCAGCCTGCGCCATCCGTGGCTTACACGAGCCTGACGGCGGACCCTGGCGTGCGCCGTTTGTTGTAAATATGCCCAAGTGCAAGTTTTACGAATTGACATCGAATTGTGCGCCCAGCAGTATCGAACGGTAACAAGCGTGGCGCCCTTTCACCCAGGCGCGGAACAACAACAAGAGGAAACCCAAGATGCAGAAACACCTAACGCAAAAGACGGTCCTGGCACTTGCCATCGCGTCGCTGTTCTCCAGCGCGCATGCACAGGACACCGCGGCGAACGCGACTCCCGCCACCGACCCGGCGGCCTCCGCCACGGTGGTGGTGACCGGCACCCGCGTCGCCAACCGCACCGCCCTGGATACTGCGGCGCCGGTCGACATCATCTCGTCGGAAACGCTGAAGAACGTCGGCACGACCGAGATGAACCAGGCCCTGTCGATCGCGCTGCCCTCGCTGAACTTCCCGCGCCCGGCAATCACCGACGGCACCGACACCATCCGTCCCGCCACCCTGCGCGGCATGGCGCCGGACCAGACCCTGGTGCTGGTGAACTCGAAGCGCCGCCACGCATCCTCGCTGGTCAACGTCAACGGCTCGATCGGGCGCGGCTCGGCGGCGGTGGACATGAACACCATCCCGACCGCCATCGTGAAGAGCGTCGAGGTGCTGCGCGACGGCGCCGCCGCCCAGTACGGCTCCGACGCCATCTCGGGCGTGGTCAACCTGCGCCTGCGCACCGACCGCGAGGGCGGCGAGGCCAGCGTCACCTACGGCGCGCGCAAGACCGAATACGACCTGTGGAACGACGTGGGCCCGGCCGGCTCGACCTGGACCGCCCCCGCCAAGCGCGAACGCACCGACGGCCAGACCGGCACCCTCGGCATCTGGAAAGGCCTGGCCCTGGGCGAGACCGGCTACCTGACCGTCGCCGGCGAATACAAGAAGCAGGAGCGCACCGAGCGCAGCGGCTACGACATGCGCCAGCAGTACCCGCGCCTGGCCAATGGCGCCTTCGATCCGCGCGAGCTCACCATCAACCGTTTCAATGCCTGGTACGGCGAGCCGGAGATGGAGCAGGTGACCTTCTTCGCCAACGCCGGCAATGACCTTGGCGGCGGCGTCAAGCTGTACGGCTGGGCCAGCTACCAGAACCGCTTCGCGCGTTCGGGTGGCTTCTTCCGCCCGGCCCAGGATGCCCGCAACATCATCTCGATCTACCCGAACGGCTTCCTGCCGATCATCGCGCCGACCGTGAACGACTTTTCCGCCACCGGGGGCGTGACCTGGCTGGCTGGCAGCTGGGACATGGATGCTTCGCTCGGCTACGGCAGGAACAAGATGGAGTACGACATCGAGAACACGCTGAACCGCTCGATCGGCCCGAGCAGCAAGCGCAAGTTCTATGCCGGCGGCTACGCCTACGACCAGCTGGTGTTCAACCTGACCGGGGTGCGTACGCTCGACGTGGCGGGCTTCTCCTCGCCGCTGAACATCGCCATCGGAACCGAGGCGCGCCGCGAAGGCTACGAGCTGTTCGCGGGCGAGTCGGACTCCTGGCGCGCCGGCCCGGAGATCTTGCCGAACGGCACCCCGGCGGCGCCGGGCGCCCAGGTGTTCCCGGGCTTCCGTCCCACCAATGAAGTCGACGCGCACCGCAGCGCGATCGGCGCCTTCGTCGACCTGGAAGCGAACATCACGCCCCAGTTCCTGGCCTCGGTGGCCGTGCGCGGCGAGCACTATACGGACTTCGGCAACAGCCTGGCCGGCAAGCTGTCGGGCCGCTACGACTTCAGCAAGGCCTTCGCCCTGCGCGGCGCGATCCAGAACGGTTTCCGCGCCCCGTCGCCGCAGCAGCAGAACTTCACCGCGACCTCGACCAACTTCATCAACGGCATCCCCTTCGAGATCACCACCTTCCGCCCGACCGACCGGGTGGCGGTGGCGCTCGGCGCCAAGCCGCTGGAAGCGGAGAAATCGGTGAACGCCTCGCTGGGCGCGGTGATGCGCTTCGATCCCTTCAGCATCACGATCGACGCCTACCGTATCGACATCGAGGACCGGATCATCCTGTCCGAGAACCTGACCCAGGCTAACGTCCGCAACTACATCATCTCGCAAGGCATCACCGGCGTGGGCGGCGGGCGCTTCTTCATCAACGGCGTCGATACCCGCACCCAGGGCGTGGACGTGGTGGTGAGCTGGCCGATGAAGACCGCCGGCGCGGGCAACTTCGACTTCACGGTGGCCGGCAACTTCACCGACACGAAGGTAACGAAGGTGCCGGTGACGGCGCAGCTCAGCGCGCTGAATCCGGCGCCGGTGCTGTTCGACCGCCTCAACGTGCTGTCGCTCGAGAAGGGCCAGCCGGAGAGCAAGATCAGCGCGAACGTGAACTGGAAACTCGGACAGTGGGGCGCGACCTTCCGTGCGACCCGCTATGGAAAGACCCTGTCGCCGGGCACCACGGCGGCGCTGGACTTCTGGATGAGCCCCAAGACGCTGGTCGATATCGAAGCCCGCTATGCCTTTACGCCGAAGCTGAGCCTGGCGCTGGGGGCGGACAACCTGTTCGACCAGTATCCGGAGACCCAGCCGCCGGTGCTGAACACGACCGGCAATACGCCGTTCGCGAACTATGCGCCGTTCGGTCGTGCCGGCCGCTTTATCTATGCCCGGATGAACTACGGGTTCTGATGGGGGTAGGCGGAACTGCCGCCTGGATCATGTCGGGTGGTCGGCTGAGCCGACCACCCGACAGTTTATTTGACGACGGCGCCGGCGCCGGCGCTCAGCATCCACCCGTTCAGCAGCAGGAACAGCATCCACAGCGCGAACAGCTTCGACAGCCGCGCGATGTCGGCCGGATTCTCGAACAGCGTCGCGCGCCTGTAGGCCACGCCCGCGTAGTAGGCGCCGAACACGGTCGCCATGTAGTGCACGGCGCCGAACAGCTCGCCCAGCTCGCCCTTGCGCGGGTGGTCGATCAGGATATGCGACAGCGCGACCAGCACCAGGTAAGGCACCGAGGCCGATAGCGGCGGCAGGTACAGGCCCAGTTTCTCGACCCAGTCCTGCACGCCCGGCTTGAAGCGGGCCACCAGCGGCAGGATCAGGTTGTGGGTGATGCCGGTGATGAAGATCAGCTTCAGCAGCACGTTCTTGTGCAGGCTGCCGTCGCCCATGGCGAGGTTATGGATGTTGGTCTCGCCCTGCCGGTTATTCTGCAGGAAGAATTCCGAGGACTGGATGTTCAGGACGCGCTGGAACCAGCTGATCTCCTCGAGTGCGGCGAGCGCACACAGCAGGCTCAGGCCGGCCAGGGCCAGCAGTTCCAGCACGCCGCGGTCGCTTCGCTTGAGCCGCTCGAAGAACGCAAAGCCGAGCAGGCCGGCAATCGCGCTGAAGCAGAGGAACTGCATCCATTCGACGATGCCGTCTTCGACCAGCAGGCGGTCCAGCCCGGCCGGGTTGCCCGACCAGGCCACCGCGAGCAGCAGGATGAACGCATTGATGACGATCCCGGTGGCGATTGCGGGATGGAGATACCACTTCTTGTTTGCCAAAGACTACTCCTTGTTTGATGAAATCTGTTCGGCGCCGGCCGGCTGCAGCGCCGGCAGCTCCGCTTCGCCGGCCGCTGCAGCCCGGTCCGCAGGACGCAACAGCCGGATGCGCAGGACGCGCAGGGCGGCGCCGGCGAGCGCGACGAGGGCCCAGCCCCACAGCAGCGGGTCGATCAGCGCATCCCACAGGTTCCCGCTCGGCAGGCGGGCGAACGAGAACAGGGCCAGCGCGCCGAGGATGGCGCCGGCCTGCAAGCTGAAGCGGCCGCGTGCGGCGGCAACCGCGCAGGCGCCGGCCAGCAGTACCGCAGCCAGCGCCGCGCGTCCGCCGAAGCCGCCGTAATAATACCCGCCCGCGATCAGGCCGAAGGCGTCGAGGTAGAGCAGCACGCCGGCGACGGCAAGCAGCGCGGCCAGCGGGACCGGCAGCGCGGCCGGCACGGGACCCGGGGCACGGCGCCAGCGGGCATGCAGCATGACCACGCAGAGACCGGCCAGCAGCCCGCTCGGATACTGGAAGGCCAGGCCCAGGTGCCACGCCGGCGAGGCCGCGCCCGGCAGTGCCATCAACAGCAGGCAGGCGGCAACGATGGCGCCCAACGCACGCCGGGGCAGGCGCCAGGACGCCGGCCACAGGCCGATGACGAGGGCGGCCAGCACCAGCGCCCAGGCCAGGCGGGCATACACGAACTGCAGCGAAAGCTCAGGCAGGGCCATCAGATCTTCTCTCCAAACTTGACGAGGTACCGGTGATGCGCGATCGCCTGGCGCTGGAAGGTATAGGTGACGTGCAGCTCCTCGCCGACCTGCTGCATGGTGGGGTACGAGAATTCGTCGCTTTTCCCCCCGCTGGCCACGTCGGCCACGGTGCGCCAGGTGTGGCCGTCCCTGGACAGCGACAGGCGCAGGAGGCTGCGCGAGCCGCCGCCCTCGACGATGTGGTTGTGCAGCATCAGGAACTCGCCATTGGCCAGGCGCAGCACGGCCATCGAGGTGTTCTCGTTGTTCAGTTCCAGCGCCGGCAGGTCTTCCCAGCTGGTGCCGCCGTCGCGGCTCAGGGCGTGCTGCACGCGACGCTCCCCGCTGGCATCGCGCATCCAGGCGCGCACTTCCCGGCTGGAGACCGGGACGATCGCCGGCTGCAGGGTGGTGGTGCGGCTGCCGATCCGTCCCAGGCCGGTAGGCTCGCCGTCCGGGCCGAAGGCCATCATCATCGGGTACTTGATGCCGATCTCGAAATAGACCGGCAACCACCAGCCGCCGTCGACCAGGCCGACTGCATTGGTGCGCACCAGCACGCTCGTATTGAACAACGGCGACATCGGCAGCACGCGCTTCATGGCGAAGCTGGCGCCCTCGTCGGAAGAGACCATGTGGGCGACGCGCGACGCCGCCCATCCGCCGAGGCCGGTGGCGACCACGTACAGGTGGATCTTGCCGTCCGGGCCGGTCCAGGCGACCGGGTTGCCGATGCGGCGCACGCCGAAGCCCAATGCCTTGCCGAGCGTTTCGCGGCTGGCCACCATCCAGGGAGCGCCCCATTTGCCGTTGCGCCATTGGGAGGCGTAGACCTTGACATCCGGCCCGCTCTCGCGGCTGCCGGCCCACCAGAAGGTGAGCATGCGGTCGCCCGGCAGCGTCGCCATCGCGCTGGCATGGGCCGAGGGCGTATTGCGGGGCATGGGAATCAGCGAGCGGGACAGTTCGGACAGGGCCACGCTTCCCGGCAGGACGGCCTGCACCGTGGTCGGGGCTGCGGCGGCGCGGGCCCGCGTCCAGCGCACGGTCTCGGCGGCGGCGATGCCAAGCACCACGGCGGCACAGGCAATCGCGCTACGGCTGCGCGCAAGATGACGCGCTTGCGGGGAACGTTCCATAAACTCCGGGCGAGCCGGACAAGGCCGGTCCGCGACTCTGATTGTTATCGTGACGAGCTGCAGGGCAGGGCCGCCGGCGGGGAATCGCGATTCCGCCATCTCTTTCAAGAGGGAACCAGCTGGGCTGTTACCGAGCAAAGGCGTTATCCTACAGCAAAGGGACGCCGCTGACACATCCTTGGGCGGTCCAGCGACGCCTGCGCCACAATCCGGTCGACCTGCACGCCGGTTCACGGCCACGAAATGCGGGTTCATCGCTACCGGCTTGCCGAGGCGACATCGGCTGGGCAGAATGCTGGCCATCCTAGCAACAAACATCAGCGAGACCGCATGAGCAGCCTGACCCATCCCGCGATTTCTCCGCCGCAGGTATCTGCTGCGTCTTTCCTGGCCACCTGGCTGCGCGACCTGCGCCTCGCGGCGCTGGCCAGCGTGCTCGCCGCCGTCACGATCGTGCTGACGATCGCCCGTCCCGAGACCTTGCTCGAGCAGCTGGTGTATTCGCTGTGCATCGGCGTGCCCGGCTTCGCCGTGGTGGATGCGGCGCGGCTGCGCCTCTGCCCTGTGCTCGACGGGCATCCACGGCACTGGCTGGCCCTGGTCGCCCTGATGCTGCTGGTCGCGGGCCCGGCCCACTTCATCGGCATCCACATCGGCGCGGCGGTGCTGGGCCAGACGGCGCCATCCCTGGCCGCCTATCCGACGGTGGGCCGGGTCAGCTACATCCTGTTCACCTTCCTCGGCATGGTTGCCATGACGCTCATGGTGCTGCAGCGCGAACGGGTGCAGCGCATGGAGCAGGTGCACAACGAAGCACGTCTGCGCGCCGAGACCGTCGAGCGCCAGGCCCTGCAGGCACAGTTGCGCCTGTTGCAGGCCCAGATCGAGCCGCACATGCTGTTCAATACGCTGGCCAACCTGCAGGGGCTGATCGCCATCGACCCTGAACGTGCCAATGCGATGCTTGACCAGCTGATCCAGTACCTGCGCGCCACGCTGGGCGCTTCGCGCTCGGAGAGCACCACGCTGGCCGAGGAATTCGCCGCCATGGAAGCCTACCTCGGCCTGATGGGCGTGCGCATGGGCGAGCGCCTGGCCTATCGCCTGGAGCTGCCGGCGGCCCTGCGCCAGGTGAAGCTGCCGCCGATGCTGCTGCAGCCCCTGGTCGAGAACGCGATCGTGCATGGGCTCGAGCCGAAGATCGAGGGCGGCGAAGTCCATATCGCGGCCGAAGCACGCGACGGCCTGCTCGACATCCGCATCTGCGACACCGGCCTGGGGCTCGGGCAGGCCAGCCGCAGCACCGGCGGCGGCGTCGGCGTCGCCACCACCCGCGAGCGCCTGCGCGTGCTGTACGGCGAGCGCGCCAGTGTCCTGCTCGCGCCCGCGCAGCCGCAAGGCACGCTCGTCCGCCTCACTTTACCTTTGGAGACCGCATGAACATCCGCGCCCTGATTGCAGAAGACGAACCGATCCTGGCGGCGACCCTGGCGCGCCTGCTCACCAAGCTGTGGCCCGGCCTGGAGATCGTCGCGACCGCCCCGAACGGCATGGCCGCCGTCGAGCAGGCACTGTCGGCCCGGCCTGACGTGCTGTTCATGGACATCAAGATGCCCGGCCAGACCGGCATCGAGGCGGCGGAGGAACTGGCCGAGCGCTGGGAAGGTCCGGCGCCGTTCCCGCATGTGGTGTTCGTGACCGCCTACGACGACTATGCCGTGCAGGCCTTCGAGCAAGCGGCGGCCGACTACGTGCTCAAGCCAGTGAACGAGACACGCCTGGCCCGCACGGTCGAGCGCTTGCAGGGGTTGCTGGAGCACCGACAAAGTGCGGAGCAGGGGGGCAGCGACCCCCTGGCCGACCTGGTCGGCCGCCTGCAAGCCCTGTTGCCGGCAGCGCCCAACCCGGAACGCCTGAGCATTGTGCGCGCGGCGGTGGGGAACATGGTGCGCATGATTCCGGTGACCGATGTCGTGTTCTTCCAGGCGGCCGACAAGTACGTCAACGTCGTCACGGCCGAGAGCGAAGCGCTGATCCGGGTGCCGCTCAAGGAATTGCTGCCCCAGCTCGACCCAGTCCAGTTCCGCCAGGTCAACCGCAGCACCGTCGTGAACATGGGCTGCGTGGCCAGCGCTGGCCGCGACACGACGGGCAAGGTGATGCTCAACCTGCGCAACCGGTCCGAGAAACCGCGCGTCAGTCCGGTCTACGCCCACCTGTTCCGGCAGATGTAAGCCGGTTGCCCGTGTTGAGACAGCTTTACAAGTGCCCTAGCTAGTCCTAAAAGCGACAAGGCGTCAAACTGAGCCAATCGGACCGTCTGTTCTCAGCGATGCGGGGCACTTTTTTACTGCACAAGCCAAGATTTCACGCGCATGCCGCGTCCATTTCCGAAACGGTCGTGCACGGTTGCGTAATCTAGTTGTGTTCCACAGAATTAGCCATGCTCAGACCGTCTCGGCGTACGCGCTCATGTCGGCCGTGATGTAGGCGCACACTCGGTCGCGGCCGCCCTGCTTGGCGCGGTACAGCTCCGCGTCGGCTTGCTTGATGACGACGCCGACCTCGTCGCGTTCATGATGCTGCGCCACGCCGAATGAGGCGGTGACATGCAGGCCGACTGGCCACGTCTCCCGGTGCAACGCATGGCGCAGATTCTCCGCGAGAATCCGTCCTTGGTACACGTTGGTCATTGGGCAGACGATAAGGAATTCCTCACCACCCCAGCGCACGAGGCGGTCCGACGAGCGGATGCCGGACGCGATGACTTTGGCGAATTGTCGCAGGACTTCGTCGCCCGCGTCATGGCCATGCGTGTCGTTGATCGACTTGAAATGGTCGATGTCGATAAAGATCACGGTCATCGGATCGGCCAACAGGCTCGACGTGCTCATCAGCGCCGCACGCAGGCCCTGCCGGTTCAGGACACCCGTGAGCGGATCGATGTGCGCCTGCCCGGCTAGATCACGCGCTTCCAGTTCGAGCGCCTTGTTGACCGTCCTGAGCAGCGCGACGGCCGTGCGGCTGTACCGGAGCTGCGAACGCAGCGACAGCGTGAGGATCGCCAGCCAACCGACGGCGCACAGTACCCACGTGGTGACCAGCCCCGACAGCAACGCATCCAGGGTAACCAGCTTGCCGTGCAAGCGCATGCGGTGCAGAGTAAAAACATGGTTGCCTTCCTTGGCTCCACCGCTGATCACCACCTCGGTACGGGCCACGTTGTCGACATTGACGGCAGAATGCTCCAGCGCTGGCTTGGCCATATCCTTCCACCACTGCGCCACCCCGAACCATTTAAGGGGAACCATGAGCTCGCCGCCGTCGGGTGGGAGGTCGAGCGCGTCGATCTGGTTGATCTTGTAGGTCTGCCATTGGTCGAGCCGCGTCAGGCCTTCCTCTGCCTGGGCAAGTACCAGCGCGAAGCGCGACGTTCCTGGGCCGGCATAGCGCCCTTCGATGGTCATGTAGTCGAAGCGGGACATGTCGAGCCCCGTCGCCCCCTTGAGAAGACTGAAGCCGAGCTTGCAGTAAGGCCACTCGATCTTCCGCGAAATGTGACAGTGCACGATCAGGTCTTCCCCGCGCCGCTCGATCGACCCAACGGAAGCGCCACCACTGTTGCGGTCGTCTTCAATAAATACGGGGAACTGATCGCCAGTCAGATCGATTACCCTTTCCATGCCGTAATGCTGCCAGCCGAGCAAGGCCGCGGTGATGATCAGCAGCCCGCCGAAGAAATAGTGAGCATAGCCAAGCAGCCGGACAAGAGGCTGGAATGAAGTTTCCGAAGAGGACGCTGACATAATTAACAAAAAACAACATTTATTACAATCCAGAAATTTACCTTGCCATCTTGGTGACTGCAAGAAATGTTGAGTCTGTTATTGCAACATGTTGTTTTTCAGTAAGTGGCCAAACGATGCGATCGGCATGTCGGATGGCCGTTCGCTCTGGGTCGAGCGCTGCCGGCAGCCAGGCCAATCGTCGGCCACAGGCCGGCGGCCGCCGTGTCGGACGAGTTGATTCGGGCCTACGGTAGGCCGGCCCCGCGCGCCCGGCCGCCGCGCGTCAGGCGCATGGCCGCGCCGAACAGCAGGTGGACGGCGAACGCGCATGCAGCGATGGTCGAGGCCACCAGCACCGGCAGTACGGCGCCGAAGGTGAGGGTCATGCCGAGCGCGAAGCCGAGAACGTATTCGGCACGCCAGGCGCCTGCAATCAGGGCCGCGGCGAAGGCGCCGAAGAAGATCCAGGTAACGGCCGGATGCCCGAAGGTGAAGGCCAGCGCAAGTGCCGCCGCCCACAGGAAGGCTACGGCGAAGCGGGTCTGGGCGAGGGTGCGGAATCGTTCCCGGCTGCCGGTCTGCACCAGGGTGGCGGCGCGGCGCTGGATGCGTCCCACCAGGAACCAGACCAGCAGCGGCACGACCAGCAGCCCCCACCAGTTGGAGACGGCGGGCAGGTCGGGATTGTTCAGCAGGTGGTGCGCAGGCACGCCGCCCTGGGTATATTCCCACCCGAGGTGGAGGACTTCGGCGGCGAAGGCGGAGGTGGCGAGGATGAGGCGGGACTGCAGGTCAGGACGGGCGAACATGGCACGGTTCCTTTGCGGTGGGCCTGGCGATGGAGGAAAAGTCCGGCCGACCAGTGTAGCAAGCCTGCCCATGTTGCCACAATGTTAAACGGGTAGAGTGTGGTACGGACGACTCAACCCAGCAGACGGAGGGCACCGGCTGTCGTGACGACCTCCGCGTACTCGCCAGCGAGGTTCGCCAGCGACATCGCATGCACCTCGTCGGCGCTGCGCGGCGCGCCCGCATGGTCGCGGCGTGCGAAGGCGAAGCAGGCGTCCCCGGCCACGCTCACCTGGAAGCCGAGGTTGCCGGCGCTGCGCACGCTGCATTCGACCGAGATGTTGGTGCTGACGCCGACCACGACCAGGCGCTCGATGCTGCGCACCCGTAGCCAGCGTTCCAGCCCCGACAGGATGAAGGCATCCGGAACGTTCTTTTCCACCACGTGCTCCCCCGGGCGCGGCGTGAACACCGGCTGGAAACCGGCGCCCGGCTGCCCGGGAGCGAAGCCGGAATCCGGCGACCGCGAGATGTGGCGCACGTGGACCACCGGCGCGCCGCGTGCACGCCATGCGTCGAGCAGCGTATCGATGTTGGCTTCCGCCTGCGGGTTGTTGCGTGCGCCCGCGTCCGGGCGGGCCATGCACTGCTGCATGTCGATGATCAGGAGGGCAGGGTGGTCGGGTCGCATCGGTGCTTGAGTGGATGGCAATGCCATCATGGTAACCCAGCCCATGCGAGCGTGCCGGCTTTGGTACACTAGCGCTTTTCGAATCACCGAAGGCTTGATGATGGCGCAACCGCTGGAGCTTCGCGCATGCGCTCTGCAATCCCTGCTTGAAACCGATCCTGCCGCCAAGAGCGCGGGGGTGGCGGCAATGAGCGCTGCGCATCGCGCCGGCGCGTGGCGCGTCGACCTCGACGCGGCGCCCGATGCGCCTGCCGGCATTCCCGGCCGTCCCGCTCGGCCGGAGTTGGTGCCGCCGCGGCTGGTCGGCCGCCGCTCGATGGCGACCGTCGAGGGCCGCGCCATGCTGGTCCACGCGCTCGCCCACATCGAATTCAACGCGGTCAACCTGGCGCTCGACGCGCTGTGGCGCTTCCCCGGCATGCCGCAGGACTATTACACGGACTGGCTGCGCGTAGCAAGCGAGGAAGCGCTGCATTTCAACATGCTGTGCGCCCACCTGGGCACGCTCGGCTTTGCCTACGGCGACTTCCCGGGCCACGACAGCCTGTGGGAGATGGTCGAGAAGACCCGCGGCGACGTGCTGGCGCGCATGGCGCTGGTGCCCCGCACGCTGGAGGCGCGCGGGCTCGACGCGATCCCGCCGCTGCGCGCCAAGCTGGCCCAGGCCGGCGACACGGAGGCAGCCGCCATCCTCGACGTGCTGCTGCGCGACGAAGTGGGGCACGTCGAGATCGGCAACCGCTGGTACCTCCACCTGTGCGGCCTGCGCGGGCTGGAGCCGGTGTCCACCTACGGCGAGCTGACGGTGCAGTACAAGGCGCCGGTACTGAAAGGGCCCTTCAACATCGAGGCGCGGCGCCAGGCCGGTTTCAGCGAAGCGGAGCTGGCGCGCTTTTCCTGACCCCCGCATGGATACCGCACCGATACAGGGCTTCCTGCTGACGCGCCATTGGCGTGACACGGACACTGGCACCGAAGTCGAATTCTGGATCGCCACGGCCGCAGGACCGCGCCGGGTGCGCCTGCCGGCGCAGACGCCGGTCGCCTTCCTTCCCCTCGAACAGCGCGACGCGGCCGAGCTGGCCCTGCATGGCGAGAAGAGCGGCTGGGAACTGCGCGAACTGGGGCTTTGCGATTTCCATCACCGGCCCGTGCTGGGCCTGTACTGCCGCCAGTACCGCCAGCTGCTGCGCCTGGAAAAGCGCCTGCGCGAGTTCGGCGTCGACGTCTACGAAGCCGACGTCCGCCCGCCGGAGCGCTACCTGATGGAGCGCTTCATCACCGCGCCGGTGCTGGTGCATGGCACGCCGGACCCGCAGGACCCGGTACTGATCCGCGACGCGCAACTCAAGCCGGACGGCGCCTACCGTCCGCAGCTGAGGATGGTCTCGCTCGACATCGAGACCAACCAGCACGGGGAGTTGTACTGCATCGGCCTGGAAGGCTGCGGCCAGCGCCAGGTCTACATGCTGGGCGAGCCGAACGGCGCCGTGCGCGAGATGGACTTCGCGCTGGAGTACTGCGCGAGCCGCGCCCAACTGCTGGACCGGCTGGAAGAATGGGTCCGCGTACACGACCCGGACGCCATCATCGGCTGGAACGTGGTCCAGTTCGACCTGCGCATGCTGGTGCAGGCCGCCGAACGCCTGGGACGTTCCTTGCGGCTGGGGCGCGACGGCAGCGCCATCGAGACCCGCGAGCACGGACGCTCGGAGCACTTCTTCGTGTCCATCGCGGGCCGGCTGGTCATCGACGGCATCGAGGCGCTGCGCTCGGCCACCTACAGCTTTCCATCCTTCAGCCTGGAATCGGTGTCGCAGACCTTGCTGGGCGAAGGCAAGGCGATCGACAACCCCTACAGCCGGATGGACGAGATCAACCGCATGTTCGCGGAGGACAAGCCGGCGCTGGCCTTCTACAACCTGAAGGATTGCGAGCTCGTCACCCGCATCTTCGAGAAGACCGAACTGATGCGCTTCCTGCTGGAGCGTGCCAGCGTCACCGGGCTGGCCGTGGACCGCAGCGGCGGCTCGGTGGCGGCGTTCGAGCATCGCTACATGCCGCTGATGCACCGGCAGGGTTTTGTCGCGCCCAACATCGGCGACGTGGCAGCGGCCGACAGCCCGGGCGGCTTCGTGATGGACTCTCGCTCCGGCCTGTACGACTCGGTCGTGGTGCTGGACTACAAAAGCCTGTACCCCTCGATCATCCGTACCTTCCTGATCGACCCGGTCGGCCTGGTGGCGGGCCTGGCCGAACCGGAGGAATCGACCGTGCCGGGCTTTCGCGGCGCGCGCTTCTCGCGTACCCGCCACTGCCTGCCGGGCATCGTGCGCCAGGTGTGGGAAGGGCGCGAGGCCGCCAAGCGCGAACGCAATGCACCGCTGTCGCAGTCGCTCAAGATCATCATGAACGCCTTCTACGGCGTACTGGGGACCACCGCCTGCCGCTTCTTCGACCCGCGCCTGGCGTCCTCGATCACGATGCGCGGGCACGAGATCATGCACCGCACCCGGGCGCTGATCGAGGAGCAGGGCTACCAGGTGATCTATGGCGACACGGATTCTACTTTTGTGTGGCTCGGGCGCGCGCATCCGCAGGCGGAAGCGGAGCGCATCGGGCACGCCCTGGTCGATCGCGTCAACCGCTGGTGGCGCGATTGCCTGCAGTCCGAGTACGGCCTCGATTCGGCGCTGGAACTGGAGTTCGACACGCACTACAGCCGCTTCCTGATGCCGACCGTGCGCGGCTCCGACGAAGGCAGCAAGAAGCGCTACGCCGGCATGGTGCTGAATGTGGACGGTAGCGAGGAGGTCGTGTACAAGGGCCTGGAGACGGTGCGCACCGACTGGTCGCCGCTGGCGCAGCAGTTCCAGCAGGCGCTCTACCTGCGCGTGTTCAAGGGGCAGCCGTATGAAGCCTGGGTGGCCGACTACGTGGCGCGCACCCTGCGCGGGGAACTGGACGAACTGCTGGTCTATCGCAAGCGCCTGCGCCGCCCGCTCGACGACTACGAGCGCAATGTGCCGCCGCACGTGCGCGCCGCGCGCATGGCCGATGCCTTCCACACCGGGCAGGGGCGGCCACCCCAGTACCGCCATGGCGGCTGGATCCGCTACGTGATGACGACCGCCGGGCCCGAACCCCTCGAACTGCGCCGCGCGCCCATCGACTACGAGCACTACCTGACGAAGCAGCTGGAACCGATTGCCGATGCGATCCTGCCCTTCCTGGGTGACAGCTTTGCCCGCTTGACGAGCCCCCAGGGCGCGCTGTTCTGATACAAGCCCCACGCGCCGGGCTGTCGCGTCGTGACAGTGCGTGATTTTTGAAAGTGTGTAAGCTGTTATGCTGGCCTCAACGGTCAGGTTCTGCCGGCGGCAAGCGTTGGCCCGCTAGTCCTGCAGGCCGGTGCCGAGAACGGTTGCGCCAGAACCGCTCAGGCGCTATCGAGTTTTTCCAAGGCATCATCGGTTCCGTATCTTCATGAAAGGACGATGTTGAAAACACTTCTCAGTTATTTCAAGCAATCTTTTGGGCGGCGTCCGCCTGCAGTGTTGCTCGATCCTGTGGCGGGACAGCATGCGGACAGCACCGAGCAAATCGGCGGCCTCGGCGGGTCTCGACACATCGTCACAGATATTGGGGGAAAGAAATACAACATCGCGTCGGATGACGACTATCTCGAACATATCCGTGGCGTGTTCGAGCCACATATGGTGGAGCTGTTCGACTCCTTGATCAAGCCGGCGGATACCGTGCTCGACATCGGTGCGAATATCGGTTGCACGGCTATCCTCTTCGGTAGTCGTGCCAACAAGGTTGTATCCTTCGAGCCCTCGCCAAGCACCTATCGCTTTCTCGAGAAAAACGTCCAGGCATCGGGGCTGAACAATGTCGAACTCAAGAACGTCGGACTAGGCAAGAGCGCGGGTCGGTTTGAACTGACGTTCGCCGCGAACAACCGCGCAGGCGGCTTCGTATCGAACAAGATGCAGGCATCGGCCGGCCATCAGGTGGAGTCCATCGAGATTGTACAAGGTGACGCTTTCCTTGAGGAACTGGGCATCACCAGGGTTGATTTTATCAAGATCGATGTCGAAGGCTTCGAACGCGATGTCATCGAAGGACTTGGCAAGACCATTTCAACATCGAGACCGATCGTGACGCTCGAACTGAACCACTGGTGCCTTAACGTATTCCAGCGAACCTCGGTGCCTGATTTCTTCGATTTCCTTCGCAGTGTTTTTCCCTACCTGTATGCTGTCGGAGCAGACGACGTCTGTAATCTGCACGACCCGAGCGATTCCTACCATGTCATGTTCCGTCACGTCGCCAGCGGACACGAATATCAAAATATTGTCGGCGCTTTCGAGTCGGATCAACTGCAAGCATTCAACGCCAAATTCAGACAGCGCGGAGCATGACAGTAGTATCTCGGGAGCACTGTTGAGTTGACCGGCCGGGATCGGCCTGTTCTGTCGAACAACTCGCGCTTCCACTACGTTCAGCGGCGATGTCCACGGCATTCCTCCCGCCGCGCGGAAGAGATGATCGATCCTCCCTGGCCAGCAGCGCGGGGGGCGGCGTCCAGCGCTGCGCCGGTATGCTCAAGCCGCCAGGCGGGGCGCAGTTCCGTAGGCGCGCATTCACTATCTGGAGGCGATCATGCAAGCGAGAGCAAGGCTGATTGCTGCGGCCCTGGCGACTATCCTGTCGTGTGGTGCAGGCCCCGGTGCAAATGCAGGCCATGCCGGCCCGCTGCCCCGGTTGGACGATGCCGAAACCTTCAGGGTCTGGCGCATCGACGCGCTGGCCGGCGATGCGGCCAAACAGGAAGGGCTTGCGGCGCTTCTTCTTGACCCGCATGCGCGTGCGAACAAAGCCGGCCGGTCCGAAGGCAGCCATTTCCTGGTCCGCGCAGCCATCAGCGGACGAAGCAAGTCCATGCTGCAGTTGGCGGACCTGTTGGGCCGGGGCGCCTTCGGGTTCAAGAGGAGTCCCGCTGCTGCCCGCTGCTGGTCGGCTACGCCCGATGATTTCGACAGCCGTCTTGCATGCCTGAGCCTGACCGATTTCAGGGATCCCCGGGCCCGGGTTCCCTGCAGCGATTTGACGGTCATGAGAGAAGGGGTTCCCGCCGACAGGAAGACGGGTGCCGCCATGGCCAGGCTCTGCCTGGCGAACAAGACGCCGGCCTTGTTGGTCCCGGGGCCGCCGCCAGGCAAGGAGGCCATCGAGCGCGTACGTTTGTACGCACGGCACGGCATCGAGTGGGTGATTACCGGGGACGTCTACGAACACGCGTTCGAACGATACCGCGCCGAGTTCAACGAGACCGTCGTCACGCGCATCGAGTCCAAGCGTGGCAAGGGCTACATGGAGAGTCTGTCCAGGGATATCGCATTGCGTATTTCAAAACGATACCGAGGCAAGAGTAAAGGGTGAGCGTATGTGGTACCGCCCAGCAGCCGAAGCGCGCCAGCCGCACCGCGGTGTCGACAGGGCGCCACTGCCGTGTCGGACACGGTGCGACCAAGGAGACGGTCACGGCGTGTCGCCGGCATGACCGGCATGCCGTCCCACATTCCAGGACGGGACACGTACGAAAAAAAAGCCGCCCGTCGAAGGGCGGCTTTCGGCATGCAAGCCTCGAGATCATGTGAGCCGGCAGCTGACCTGGTCGTGCCTGCCGGGCACGTTTACTCCTCCTCGTGGAAGGCCTCTTCCCGCTTCTTGCGCAGGGACGGCAAGAGCACCACGATCAGGCACAGGGCCGCCATGCCCAGCAGGGTGGCGCTGATCGGACGGGTGACGAACACCGTCGGGTCGCTGTGCGACAGCAGCAGCGCGCGGCGCAGGTGTTCTTCCATCATCGGGCCGATGATGTAGCCGAGCAGCATCGGCGCCGGTTCCGCGCCCAGCTTGGCGCAGATGTAGCCGAACAGCCCGAACAGCGCCATCAGGTAGACGTCGAACTGGTTGTTGTTCAGGCTGAACACACCGATCGCGCAGAACATCAGGATGGCCGGGAACAGGCGGTGGTAGGGCACCATGATCATCTTGATCCACAGGCCGATCATCGGCAGGTTCAGGACCACCAGGAACAGGTTGCCGAACCACATCGAGACGATCAGGCCCCAGAACAGGGCCGGCTGTTCGGTCATGACGGCCGGGCCAGGCTGGATGCCCTGGATGATCATGGCGCCGATCATCAGTGCCATCACCGGGTTCGATGGAATACCCAATGTCAACATCGGGATGAACGAAGTCTGGGCGCCGGCATTGTTGGCGGCCTCGGGGGCCGCCACGCCTTCGATCGCGCCCTTGCCGAATTGCGCGGCATTGGGCGAGACCTTCTTCTCGATCGAATAGGATGCGAACGAGGCCAGCATGGCACCGCCGCCCGGCAGGATGCCGAGGGCGGAGCCGAGCGCGGTGCCGCGCAGCGTCGGCGCCGCGATGCGCTTGAGGTCGGCCATGCTCGGCATCAGTCCCGTGACCTTCTTCATCATGAGGCTGCGGTCTTCGTCGTGCTCCAGGTTGCGGATGATCTCGCCGATACCGAACATGCCCATCGCCACGATCACGAAGTTGATGCCGTCCGCCAGTTCCGGCAGGTCGAAGGTGTAGCGCTGGGCGCCCGAATTGACGTCGGTGCCGACCAGGCCGAGCAGAAGGCCGAGCAGCACCATGCCGATCGCGTTGAGCAGCGAGCCGCTGGCCAGCACCACGGCGGCCACCAGGCCGAGCACCATGAGCGAGAAGTATTCCGCGGAGCCGAACTTGAGCGCGAGTTCGGCCAGAGGAGGCGCGAACAAGGCGAGCAGGACCGTGGCGACGCTGCCGGCAAAGAAGGACGCCAGCGCGGCGGTGGCGAGCGCCTTTCCGGCGTTGCCGCTGCGTGCCATCTGGTGGCCGTCGAGGGCGGTGACCACCGAGGATGATTCTCCCGGAAGGTTGACCAGGATGGCCGTGGTCGAGCCGCCGTATTGGGCGCCGTAGTAGATACCGGCCAGCATGATCAGCGACGAGGTCGGCGGCAGGCCGAAGGTGGCCGGCAGCAGCATCGCGATGGTCGCGATCGGGCCCAGGCCCGGCAGCACGCCGACGGCGGTGCCGACGAAGACGCCGACCAGGCAGTAGAACAGGTTGTTGAGGGTAAAGGCCGTTTCGAGGCCCAGGGCGAGGTTGGCAAAGATCTCCATGTGCTCACTCTCCGGTCAGCCAGGGGCCGATGATCGGCATCGGCAAGCCGAGCAGCTTGACGAAGAGGAGCACGGCGAACAGTGTCAGGCCGACCGCGAGCAGCAGCGTGCTGCCGAGCCGGAACTTGGGGCTGGCATACGCGCTCAGCATGATCAGCACGAAGGCGGCGATGGCGAGCCCGGCGCCGCGCATCAGCACGCCGAACAGCAGTACCGACCCCAGGATGATGGCGATGTCCTTGATATGGAAGGTGCCGATCTCGTCACGGGCGCCGGTTGTGCGGCCGATGAAGGCACGCACGATGGCGACCAGGCCGATCAGGGCCAGCAGGTAACCGAGCACGGTCGGAAAATAGCCTGCCCCCATGCGGCCGGTAGTACCCATGCCGAGCTCGCGGCCGAAATACACGGCGGCCAGCCCGAAGGTAACGAAGATGATGCCGATCCAGAAATTCTTCGGATGGCGAACGATGGAAGTCACGGCGAACCCCTTGTTGCTTGTTGTTGTCAGGTATTGAAACAGGCTGCGCGTCGCTTGGAGCGCGCAGCCGGCAGCATCGGTGCTGCGGAATCAGTCGGCGTACTGACCGGCCTTGGTGATGATCGGCCCCCAGCGATCGATTTCCGCCTTCACGTGGGCGCGCAGCGCTTCCGGACGGGCGCGGTTTTCAGCCACCGGTTCGGTGCCGAGGTCGGCGAAGCGCTGCTTGACGGTCGGGTCCTTCAAGGCCACGCGCAGGGCGTTCGACAGGGTCTCCACGACCGGCTTCGGGGTGCCCTTCGGTGCGTACATGCCGTGCCACACGGCGATCTCGAAGCCAGGCAGGCCGGCTTCGGCCATGGTCGGCACGTTCGGCATCGAGGCCAGGCGCTGCTTGGTGGTCACGCCGTAGACCTTGACCTTGTTGCTCTTGATCTGGCTGGTGGTGTTGGTGGTCTGGTCGCACATCAGGTCCACCTGGCCGCCGAGCATGTCGTTCATGGCCGGTCCGGTGCCCTTGTAGGGCACGGTGGTCAGGTCCACGCCGATGGCGGTCTGGAACAGCATGCCGCACAGGTGCGAGGCCGAGCCGAGGCCGGCATTGGCGTACGTGACCTTGGTCTTGTTGGCCTTCACGTAGGCCAGCAGTTCCTGGAAGTTCTTGGCCGGAAAGTCCGCCTTGGCGATCAGGGTCATGGGCACGTCGGTGACCAGGCCGATCGGCTCGAAGTCGGTCATCGCGTTGTAGCTCAGCTTGCGGTACAGGGCCGGCGCGGTCGAGTGGCCGATATGGTGCAGGAAGATCGTGTAGCCGTCCGGCGCCGCCTTGGCCACGCGCGCGGCGCCGATGGTGCCGCCGGCGCCGCCGACGTTCTCGACGATGATCTGCTGTTTCAGGGTCTTGCCCATCGACTGGGCCACCAAACGCGCCACGGTGTCGGTCGGCCCGCCGGCGGCGAAGGGCACGATCATCGTGACGGTCTTGGTGGGGTAATTCTGGGCTGAAGCGCTGAAGGCGGTGCCGGCAAGGGCGATGGCCGCGACGGAGCGCAGGAATGTGGTTTTCATCGGTGTCTTCCTCTAACCTCGTTGGTTTCGATTTATCAGTATGGGCGACGCAAGGACAACCACGATGCAGGCCACGACGAATCCAGCCAGCTCCCATGGAGCGCGTGCATACGCAGGACCCGTTGTACCAGTAAATATACAGGTTTGCAACTACGTGGAAACCCGTATGGCGTAGCGAAAAAGATGCTGAACAATGCGGAGATTTCCCAGCCATGCGTCTCCGGCCGCAATGCGTGTCGCATGGCTTTGCCGGTGGGCGAGAACAGTGTCGACAAAAACGTACGGTGGCCGCTGGCGCTGCCGGCGCCCGTGGGGAGGCGGGCGCCAGGCAGTCTTACCGCGTTTGCCCCGGCTCCGGCACCGGGATCTCGTGTTCGCCCAGCAGGATCTTGTCCGGCGTGATGGGCGTGCTGCGCAGCCGCCTGCCGGTGGCATGGAAGATCGCATTGCTGATCGCGGCCGCCACCGACACGATGCCGATCTCGCCCACGCCCTTGGCGCCCAGCTGCGCGCTGACGACGCGGTCGTCCTCGTCGGCGAAGATCACCTCGATGTCGTGGACGTCGGCATTGGTCGCCACGTGGTACTCGGCGTAGTTGTGGTTCATGAAGCGCCCGAAGCGGTGGTCGGTGTAGCTCTCCTCGTGCAGCGCCTGGCTGATGCCCCAGACCACGCCGCCGATCACCTGGCTGGCCGCGGTCTTGGCGCTGATGATGCGGCCCGCCGCCACGGCATTCACGACACGGGTCACGCGCACGATGCCCAGCTTCTCGTTGACCCGCACCTCGCAGAACACCGCCGAGTGCACGGCGCGGGTGTACTTGCGCTGCCTGAGCAGCGAAGGCTTCATGAAGAACTTTTCCTCGACCCGGTCGAGGCCGGCGGCGGCCAGCACCTCGCGCAACTGCATCGCGGTCTCCGGGCGGTTGCGCAGGCGCACCGTACCATCGGCGAATTCCAGGTCCTGGGTGCGTGCCTTGGCGAGAAGCGAGCCCGGCATCTTGCTCGCCATCTCGATGAGGGTTTTCTTCAGCTTGTCGCAGGCGCCGTGCACGCCGCTGCCCACCGTCGACACGTGCGAGGAGCCGCCTTCGACCGGCGCGAAAGGCAGGGTCGAGTCGCCCAGCTGGAAGGTGACACGCTCCATCGGCAGGCCCAGGCTTTCGGCGGCGATCATCGACATGACGGTATAGGTGCCGGTGCCGATGTCCGAGGCGGCGCTGCTCACCACCAGGCGCCCGTCCGCGTGGAACACGGCGCTCACGCGCGCCAGCATGACCAGCGAATCCCACATGCCGGTGGCCATGCCCCAGCCGACCAGCTCCTCGCCGTCGCGCATCGAACGCGGCTCGATGGGACGGTCCTTCCAGCCGAAGCGCGCGGCGCCCTTGTCGTAGCACTGGCTCAGCTCCTTGGAGGAGTAGGGCTTGTCTTCGAGCGGATTGCGGTCGGCGTAGTTCAGGCGCCGGAACTCCAGCGGGTCCATCCGCAACTTGTAGGCCAGCTCGTCCATCGCCACTTCCAGCGCATGCAGGCCATGGGCGGCGCCGGGGGCGCGCATGTCGATCGGCGAATGGCGGTCGTGCGCAACCAGCTTGTAGCCCAGCTTGATGTTGTCGCAGGCGTACAGCTGGCCGGACCAGTTGACCACCACCTCGACATAGTCTTCCAGGCGCGAGGTCTCCTGGATCGCCTCGTGGACGATGGCGGCAAGCTTGCCGTCCCGGTTGGCGGCAAGTTTCACCTTTTGCCAGGTTTCCGGGCGGTGGCCGAAGGTGAACATCTGCTGGCGCGTCAGCATGACCCGCACCGAACATTTCAACTTGAGCGCCGCCATTACCGCCAGCGGCAACTGGTACTGCGGGCGCAGGCCGGAACCGAAGGCGCCGCCGACATAGGGGTTGCGCACCGTGACCTTTTCCTTCTTAATGCCGAAGGCGCGCGAGACGTACCAGCGGTTGTTCTGCGAACTCTGGGTCTTTTCGTAGATCGTCAGGTGGCCATCCTCGCCATAAACCACGGTGGTGGCGTGCATCTCCATCGGGTTGTGGTGCTCGACGCCGTGGTAGAACTGCGATTCGATCTTGACCTCGGCCTGTTCATACGCCTTGTCGGCGTCGCCGGTGGAGCTCGGCGGCGTGAAGCCGGCCTTCAGCGGACGCGGCTTGTAGGCCTGGTCGAGCGAGGCCAGCAGGTTGGTCTCGTGCGCTTCTTCCTCATAGCTGACTTCCACCAGCTGGGCCGCATGGCGCGCGGCCTCGAAGGTCTCGGCCACGACCAGCGCGACCGGTTGTCCGCTGTAGAAGATGCGGTCGCTGAACAGGGGCCGGAAGGGCGAGCCGGCGGGAGCCGTCATGTCCTTGTAGGCCAGGTCCCAGCCGCGCACCTTGGGCCGGTTGAGGTGGGTGAGGACGTCGACCACGCCCGGCGTGGCCAGCGCCGCGCGGGTGTCGATGGCCTTGATGCGCCCCCTGGGCGCGGTGCCGCTGACGACCACGCCGTAGCGCAGCCCCTCGGCCGGGTGTTCGGCTGCGTATCTCGCTTCGCCGGTCACCTTGGCGCGGCCGTCGACGCGCGAGACCGGCATGCCGATGCGTACCCGGCCGGTGCCGTCGGGTGCGGTCGGGGTGCGCAGCTCCGGGATCAGGTCGGTCATGGTCGTTCTCCCTTCGCGTATTCAAGGCCGCGCGCGGCGGTGGTCAAGGCCTGCGCGATCGCATTGCGCGCCAGCGTGAGCTTGAAGTCGTTCTGGCCGTAGCCTTTGGCGCCGTGCAGCATGATGTCGGCGGCGGCGCCGAAGGCGTCCGGGCCGGGCGCCTTGCCCTCCAGCGAAGCCTCGGCTTCCTCGACCCGCCAAGGCTTGTGGGCGACGCCGCCCAGCGCGATGCGGGCGGCACGGATGGTGCCGCCCTCCATGTCGAGCGCCGCGGCCACCGACACCAGCGCGAACGCGTACGACAGTCGCTCGCGCACCTTCAGGTAGGTGGAGTGGGCGGCGAAGCGGCTGGCATCGGGCAGCGTGATGTGGGTGACCAGTTCGCCCGGTTCGAGGGTGCTGTCCAGCTCGGGGCGGTCGCCCGGCAGGCGGTGGAAGTCGGCAAAGGGAATCTCGCGCGTGCCGCGCGCCGAGCGCACGTGCACCACGGCGTCGAGGGCGCGCAGGGCCACGCACATGTCCGAAGGGTGGGTGGCGATGCAATGCTCGCTGGTGCCGAGGATCGCATGCAGTCGGTTCAGACCGTCCTTTGCGGGGCAGCCGCTGCCCGGTTCGCGCTTGTTGCAGGGCGTGCCGACGTCGTAGAAGTAATAGCAGCGGGTGCGCTGCAGCAGGTTGCCGCCGTTGGTGGCCATGTTGCGCAGCTGCGGCGAGGCGCCGGCCAGGATGGCGGCGCTCAGCAGCGGGTAGCGCTCGGCTACCTTCGGGTGGTAGGCGGTATCGGCGTTGCGGGCCAGCGCTCCCAGGCGCAGGCCGCCGCCCGGCCCATCCTCGATCTGGTCGAGCCCGAGCCCGTTGATGTCCACCAGCTCGCCCGGTTGCATCACGCCTTCCTTCATCAGGTCGAGCAGGTTGGTGCCGCCCGCGATCGGGCGCGCGCCCGGCGCGGCCAGGCGGGCCAGCGCGGCGTCCACGTCGCTGGCCTGGATAAAGGTGAACGGGTTCATGCGAGCACCGGACCGGTCGTAAAGGGTTTCTGCCCCTCTCCTGGCTTGCCTTCGATGCCCATCACCTGCATCACCGCCCGGGTGATCTGCGGATAGGCGCCGCAGCGGCACAGGTTGCCGCTCATGAGCTCGCGCACGTCGTCGACGCTCTTCGCCTGGCCTTCGGCAATCAGCCCGGCCGCGGAGCACAGCTGGCCCGGCGTACAGTAGCCGCACTGGAAGGCATCGCATTCGATGAAGGCCTGCTGCAGCGGATGCAGCTCGTCGCCCTTGGCCAGGCCCTCGACCGTGGTCACCGCACGGCCGTTGTGCATCACCGCGAGCGTCAGACAGGAATTGATGCGCTTACCGTCCAGCAAGACGGTACAGGCGCCGCACTGGCCGTGGTCGCAGCCCTTCTTGGTGCCGGTGAGGCCCGCGCGCTCGCGCAGCAGGTCGAGCAGCGTCACCCAGGCGCCGACCGCGAATTCGCGGTCTTGCCCGTTGATGCGCATCCGGATCGGGTATTCCTGGTAGTGGTCCATGGCCGTCCTTTTCGTCAGAATGCGTGAGCGAAGCCACTACCTTAACCGCCAGTCCCAAGCTGTTCGGTTAGTTTACACACGTACGATCGAGCTCGACGAGGTCAATCGACGGTCAGCGTCCTGGCCTGCGGGTCCACCATGCGGACCAGACGCAGCACGGCGTCGGTACTGACGGTATCGATCTGCCCGGCCATGCGGCGGTCGAAGGGGTGATCGTCGAAGGCCACGTTGGCGCGGAACATGCGGGCGCCCAGGCGCACTGCCGCCGGGACTTCCACGGTCGGCGGCTGGAAGCCGATCGAGCGCAGCCATTTCTGGGCCTCCTGCCGGGTCTCGACCTGGCCTGCCGGAGCGGCCGCGGCGGCGAGCGTCTCCAGCACCCACTGGTTCGAGTTCTGGTACCTGGTCGAATACACGTAGGACAGCATGCTGTAGTTCGGCTCGTGCAGGCGGATCGGTGTGCGGCTGGACGCCACCCTGGCCAGCCTGGCCTGCAGTTCGGAACCGGGGATCACCAGCTGCGCTTCGTGCCGGTAGAGGTCGGTCAGGAAGAAGTTGCCCATGCCTTCGTCGTACAGGTTCGATACGGCAGTGCCGCAGTCGTTCAGGGCATGCACGACGGTCCAGCGCCCTTTGGGGTGGTCGCGCACCACGATGCCCATGTGCGAGTAGCGCAGGCGGTAGCGGCTCAGGTCCTGGCCGGCGCGCGAGAGCAGGGCGACCTGGGCGCCGCTGGCGTCGAGCGCCTGTACCGTGCGCTGGGCCAGGTCCATCGACAGCACGACTTCGTGCGGGGCGAGGGGGCGTTCCTCGCAGGGCCGGCCTGCCATGGCCGGCGTGCTGCCGGCACAGGCCAGAGCCAAGGCGGCCGCACCCAGGAAGCAGCGATCCATCAGCCCGCCCTCGAATGGTGCAGCAGGGCCTTGCCCGCTTCGTTCGGCAGGAAGGCCAGGGCCTTGCCCGACATGACCAGCACGTAGCCGGTCGATGCGGTCACGACTGCGAGCGTGGTGCCGGCGGCGATCGAGACGCCGCCTGCAGCCTGGCCGGACAGGCGTACCGTGGCGCGGCTGGCGTCGGCTGCGCCCACCAGCACGATCTCGATGCCATCGGCCACCGTCCTGACGCTGGCGACCACCACGCTGCCGGCAGCCGCCAGGGTGAGGATCGAACCGCCCACGACGACGCCGGACAGGTTGGCGCTGGCATTGGACAGTTCCGACTGGCCGGCGTGGCCGTTCGCCTGGCTGGTGGTGCAGGCCAGGCCGAGCAGCGCGGAAAGGATCATCCGTTTCATGGTGAGCTCCGTTGTGAATGTGCAGGCATCATCCGCAGCCCGCGCCAAGGGTGCAAGAATGGCCGACGGAGTAGCATCGGATTGACGCCGCGGTATCGGTTCCCGATACCTAAGCGGCGGCGGCCATGCCATGCGCATGAAGCGCCAGGGCCTCGACGCGGTCGCGCCCGTTGCGCTTGGCGGCGTACATGAGCTTGTCGGCGGCGTCGATCAGGATGGCGAGGGACGCGTCCGCGCCGCTCGCCACGCCGAAGCTGGCCGTGGCAAAGACCGATGTGCCTTCGGCGCCGGTATCGATGGGTGTCGCGCCGAAGCGCGCGCGCAGCCATTCCGCCAGGTGGACCGCGGCATCGAGCCCCGTAGCGGGAAGCACCAGCAGGAATTCCTCGCCGCCGTAGCGCACCACGCTGTCGTGGCCCTCTCGCGCCACGGCCTGCAGCAGCTTCGAGAGCTGGAGCAGCACGGCATCGCCGGCCGCGTGGCCATGCGTGTCGTTGACCTGCTTGAAGTTGTCGATGTCGCACAGGATCACGGCAACGGGCCCGGCCTGGTGCGAGCCGGCTCCCATCAGGCGCTCGTGCAGGTAGCGCCGGTTGTAGCAGCCGCTGAGGTAGTCGCGCTCGGCCGCGTGCTGCAGGACCCGCTGGGCGCGGTATTCCTCGCGCGCCACGATGTGGTAGCGGCGCGCCGCCAGTGCCCCGAAGGTATTCACAAGCGCGAGCAGCATGCCCATGGTCAGCAGGTCGGCGAACCCCATGTCCGCATGGGCCAGGGTCAGCGCCAGGAAGCCCGCGGTCGCCGCCGCGGCGATGCCCAGGGCGTGGGCGAAGCGGTTGGGGATATACAGGTAGATTACCAGCAGCATGACGCCCAGCGACATCGCGTGCCAATGGAACTCGCCGGGACGGTGGAAGGCGATGAACATGAAGCAGGCCAGGGCCACGGCTTCCGCCACGGTGGCCGCCCGCCAGGCCGCTCCGGTAGAGAGGGGACTGCGCCAGGCCAGCCAGGCGCAGCTACCCGCGGTCACGGCTACCAAGAGGCGCGCACCCAGCAGCAGCGCCGCGTCCGCAACCATGCCGAGCGCCGCCAGGTCGGTCGCGAAGAATCCGAGGAAGTACAGGCTACAGAACAGCAAGGTAGAGGCCAGCTGTACGCGGGTGCGTTCGCGGTGGTAGGCGTGATAGGCGGTTTCGGTGCTGCGGTCGGTGAACTCGGCGCTGAGCGGGGCGATGGACAGGGAGTTGGGAGCGGAGGGATGAAGCACGGTGATCTCTTGCGGGTTGCAAACTGCACAATTCGATTGTCGCATTTGCAAGGCTCCAACATAGTCACGCAATGTAACTCAAGGAAATTTTTTTTGTTGGTCGGAACGATGCGGGTCGATGTCGGCGCGGCGGAAATTGAACGTTGCTCGCCTGTGCCGGGTCCAATCGCCAAGGTGTTCAGGAGACGCAGCGATGGCAGGCAGTAGCGAAGAAGCGGGGCATGGCGGCCGCATCAGCGCCGAGCTGTGGCAGGTGCTGGAGCGCCACCGCTGGCGCATCGCGGGGGCGGTGGTCCTGCTGCTGGTTGCCAAGCTCGCCACGGTCGCGGTGCCGCTGCTGCTCAAGCGGATCATCGACGCCTTTTCCCAGGCAAGCCTGCCCGCCGCGTTGCCGCTCTACCTGCTGGTGGGCTATGCGCTGCTGCGCTTCTCGTCCACCCTGTTCAACGAGTGGCGCGACCTGCTGTTCGTGCGGGTTACCCTTGCCGCGGTATCGGCCTATGCTCAAAAGACATTCTCGCACCTCCACGCGCTGGGCCCGCGCTTCCATGCGCAGCGCAAGCTCGGCAGCCTGCTGCCGGACATCGACCGGGGAACCGGCGGCATCGCCTTCCTGCTTGGCGTGGGCCTGTTCACGATCGTGCCGACCCTGGTCGAAATCGGGCTGGTGCTGGCCATCATGCTCAACCGTTATGCCGCAGGCTTTGCAGGAATTATCCTGGCGACCTTCCTGGTCTACGCCGGCTTCACGCTGGTGTTCACGGCGCGCCGCGTGGTTTACCAGCGGCGCGTGAACAAGCTCGATTCCACCGCCAAGGGTCGGTTGGCGGACAGCCTGATCAACTACGACACGGTCAAGTATTTCAACGGCGAGGCGCGCGAGACGCAGCGCTTCGGCGCCATCATGGCCGACTGGGCCGATGCCGGCCGGGCCAACCAGCGCGCCCTGTTCACCCTGCATGTCGGGCAGAGCGCGATCATCGCGTTGGGCGTGGCCGCCATCATGGTGCTGGCGGGCCAGGCGGTGCTGGCGCGCAGCATGAGTGTGGGCGACCTGGTCCTGATCAATGCCTATGCGCTGCAGGTCTGCCTGCCGCTCAACGCGCTGGGTTTCGTCTACCGGGAGGCGCGCGACGCCTGGGTGAATGCGGAGCGCCTGTTCGAACTGCTGCGCGAGCGTCCCGAGATCGCCGACGCGCCGGGCGCGCCGCCATTGCGGGCCACCGCGGGCGAAGTGGTATTCGAGCATGTCAGCTTCCATTACGAGGCGGCCCGTCCGGTGCTGGTCGACGTCAGCCTGCGCATCGCGCCGGGGACGACGCTGGCCGTGGTCGGGCGCAGCGGCTCGGGCAAGTCGACGCTGGCGCGCCTGCTGCTGCGCTACTACGACCCCGCCAACGGGCGCATCCTGGTGGACGGCCAGGACATCCGACAGTGCCTTGTGGCCAGCGTGCGCATGGCCATCGGCGTGGTGCCGCAGGAAACGGCGCTGTTCAACGACACGATCGGCAGCAACATCGCCTACGGGCGCAGCGGTAGCACGCGCGAGGACGTGGAGGCGGCCTGCCGCGCCGCCCACCTGCACCAGGTGATCGACTCGCTGCCGGACAAGTACGAGACGCCGGTGGGCGAGCGCGGGGTAAACCTGTCGGGCGGCGAAAAGCAGCGCATCGCCATCGCGCGCGCGGTGCTCAAGAATCCGCCGATTTTGATCTTCGATGAAGCCACCTCGGCGCTCGACGCCGACTCGGAGCATGCGATCACGCGCGAGCTCGACCGGCTTTCGCGGAACCGCACCACGCTCGTGATCGCGCACCGTCTGTCGACCATCGTCAACGCGCACACGATCGTGGTGATGGACCGTGGCCGCATCGTCGAGCAGGGCAACCACGCCGAGCTGCTGCGCCGCAAGGGGGCGTATGCACGACTGTGGCTGCTGCAGCAGCGCATGGACAAGGATGCTGGGCGGTAGACTTACGGACCTCTGAAAACGATGGTCTTGTTCCCATGCAGGAAGACCCTGCGCTCGATGTGGAACTTCACCGCCGCGGCCAGGGCCATGCATTCGTTGTCGCGTCCCACGCGCACCAGCTGCTCCGGCCGGAAATTGTGGTCGACCCGGGTGACCATCTGTTCGATGATCGGGCCTTCGTCGAGGTCCGGCGTCACGTAGTGGGCGGTGGCGCCGATCAGCTTAACGCCCCGGTCGAAGGCCTGGTGGTAGGGCTTGGCGCCCTTGAAGCCGGGCAGGAAGGAGTGGTGGATGTTGATGCAGCGTCCCGCCAGGCGGCGCGCCAGTTCGTCGGACAGGATTTGCATGTAGCGTGCCAGGATCACCAGTTCGGCGCCGGTTTCCTCGACCACTTCCAGCAGCCGGGCTTCCTGCTGCGCCTTGTTCTCCTTCGTGACCGGCAGGAAGATGAAGCGGATGCCTTCGCGCTCGACCATCGGGCGCAGGTCGAGGTGGTTCGACACCACCGCCGTGATCGACATGTTGAGCTCGCCGTTGCGGCGGCGGTAGAGCAGGTCGTCGAGGCAGTGGTCGTCCTTCGACACCATGATCACGGTCTTCACCGCGTCGGCCGGGTCGTGGATCTTCCACTGCATCTCGAGGCGGGCGGCGCAGCCCTCGCCGAACTGCTCGCGGATGTTTGCAATACTGGGGGAGCCCGCCTGCAGGCGGAACACGGCGCGCATGTAGAAGCGCTCGGTGGAATCGTCGTCGAACTGTTCCAGCGCGCAGATGTAGCAGTCGCGCTCGGCCAGGAAGGTGGCGACGGCGGCCACGATGCCGATGCCGGCGCGGCAGCTGGCGTTGAGGATGTACTCGGTCGGCGCGTGCGGCGCCCTGGCGCTTTCGTTCGGAGTCGAGTTCGGGGTCAAGTGCGGGGTCATGCGTCGTCCTGTCTTTGCGTGCAATGAAGCGATCGGTAGGTGTGACGCCTGCGCTGTAGCCGGTGGCGGGGAACGGCAGTGCGATGGGTGGCCGCATGCCGGTGGCGCCGCCGTGCAAGCCTTGTGGACGATGCAGACGTTGCTATTCTATCAGCATGGCAAATACGGTCGTCCCCGTCAAGGAGCGCACGACTGATGAGCGAGGGGGAAACGAGCGCCGTTCGCGCAGGGCATTCCGGACTTCTTCCAGAGTGTGCGGATCGGCCTGCTCGCCCTGCAGGAAGCGGCAGTTGCGGCCCAGCACCTGTTCTTCCTCGTAGCCGGGGCGCGAGGTCTGACTGGCCTGCCAGTGGCGGACGCCGGACTCGCCGAGCGGATGGTAGCTGTTGCCCTCGACCGAACCGGCGCTGGGCACGCCCTGGACTTGACCGTGGCTGTCCGCGTCGTCGCGCGGGAGGCGATCCCGCACCTCCTTGTTGCTGCCAGTTGTCATATGGCTTTCTGTCCGAAAATAGGCGGACGCCCAAGGACGGATCCCTTTTGTGTGAATTATATAACAGAGGCAATTTCACAAGCTCCGGAATGACGGAATCGCGTGTTGGCTTACCAGCGCCGGAAAATCCGGATCGCATCGTCAGCTTGCATGCGCCATCCCGGGCGAACGTTCAGGCAGGCAGCCAAGGCCTGCCAGTGTCGTTTCGATTGCCTTCTCCAACGGTGTATGCGGCTCGTAGCCGAGCGTCGCCAGCAGGCGGGAATTGTCCAGACGTAGCGGCTGTTGCCACAGGTAGCGCATCTCCAGCAGTTCGCGCATGGTCTCATTGAACGGCGCAAGAAGGCGCACCAGGTACCAGGGAAAGGCGCGGACCGGCGCCTCCAGCCCGTGGCGCGCGGCGACGCGCTGGAGCGCGGCTACCATCGCCGTGCCGTCCGGATCCCAGTGCCCGCCGAAGTGAAAGCGCGCGAACGGAGCGAGCGCGTCGCGCCGGCTGACGAGGGCAATCATGGCGGCGGCGACATCAGGCAGGTAGGCCCACTGGTGGCCGATACCGGCCGTACCCGGATTGGCGATGCGTGCGAGCGGGCGGCCGGGCTTGACCAGACCCTGGGCAAGCCAGCTGTTGCCGGAACGCGGCCCGAAGTAATCGCCGGCGCGCAGCACCACCGCGTGGCCGCCGCGCCGGCACCAGGCTTCCAGTTCGGCCTCCATCTGCATCCGCAGGGTTCCTTTGCGGGTCTGCGGTTGCTGCGGTGCGTCCTCGGCCACGCTGGGGAAGGCATCCGGGCCGTAGTTGTAGACGGTACCCGGCAGGAGCACCGTGGCGCCGGCCGCGTCCGCCGCGGCGATCGTATTGCGCAGCATTGGCAGGACCTGGCCAGCCCAGTTGCGGTAGCCGGGCGGGTTGACCGCGTGGACGATCAGGGCGCAACCGCGCGCGGCGGCCAGCACGTCGGCGGCCGATAGCGCGTCGCCGCGCAGCCAGTCGAGGCCCCCGGGCGCGGTGTGCGACGCCGGACGGCGCGTCAGTGCCCGCACTTTCCAGCCTGCATCCCTCAACTGCCGCGCGACCTCGCCGCCAATCCCCCCGTTTGCGCCGAGAACCAGCGCCGTTTCCGTTTTTTCCATGTTTGCCTCCTGTGTTGACCATGTCAACATCCTCGTTCAAGCTAGGGCAAAATGGAATTGCATAACGTGACGTAGCGGCTATGCATTTATGTATAGGGGGCGGATGATCGAATGGGAGCTGTACAGGTCTTTTCTGGCGGTGCTGCGCGAGGGCTCGCTGTCAGGCGCGGCGCGCGTGCTCGGCATGGCCCAGCCGACCGTCGGGCGGCACATTGCCACGCTCGAGGCGGCGCTCGGGCTCGTCCTGTTCACGCGCTCGCAGAGCGGCCTGCTGCCGACCGAAGCGGCACTGGCGCTGCAGCCGCACGCCCGGGCTCTGGAGAGCACGGTGGCCGCGCTGGAACGTACCGCGGCGAGCTATGGCGATGGCGTGCGCGGGGTGGTTCGCGTCACCGCGAGCGAAGTGATCGGCCTGGAAGTGATGCCGGCGGTGCTGGCGGACTTGCGGCGCCGCTATCCGGAGTTGAAGGTCGAGCTCCTGCTGTCGAACGAGATCCAGGACCTGCTGCAGCGCGAAGCGGACGTCGCGGTACGGATGGCGCGCCCGAGCCAGGGGCAGCTGGTGGCGCGCCGCGTCGGCGCGGTCGATCTTGGCCTGTACGCCAGCGCGGGCTACGTCGCGCGCCACGGCATGCCTGCCAGCGTCGAGGAGCTGTCCGGGCATGCGCTGATCGGCTACGACCGCCCGTCACCCTTCGTACGCGCCGGACTGAAGCGCTGGCCGCAATTCGCACACGCGCGCCTGGCGCTGCGTACCGACAGTGATGCGGCCCAGCTGGCGCTGATCCGCGTCGGCGCCGGCATCGGCATCTGCCAGGTGCCGCTGGCGCGCCGTGCGCCCGGGCTGGTACGGGTGCTGGCAGACGATTTCACGTTGCCGCTCGAGACCTGGGTGACGATGCATGAGGATCTACGCCACAGCCCGCGCTGCCGCGTCACCTTCGACGCGCTGGTGCAGGCCTTGAGCGCCCATGCAGGGAACGCACCGGAATGACGCCGGCTTTCAGTCCCCGAACAGGTGCGTGAAGGTCCGGCTCACCGGCAGCTTTTCGGCGCATCCGCGCAGCAGCACCTGCATGCGCTCGGCGTCCAGGCGCTCGACGGCGGCGATGGTGCCGACGTTGACCAGTGTCGTCCGGTGGATCTGCCCGAAACGGTCGCGGTCGAGCCCTCCCAGCAGGTCCTTCAGCGGGATGCGCACCAGCGCTTCCGGACCGGGCAGCACCACCCGCGTGTACTTGCTGTCCGACGGGAAGTACAGTACCTCGTCGACGTCGATCAGGCGGATCTGCTTGCCGACCGTCGCCTTGATCCACTTCATCTTCCCGGCACGGACGCCCGGCAGGGCGTTCTTCAGGTGACGCAGCAGGTCGCCCAGGTCGGCCGGCGCCTCTCGGAATTTGGCGCGGATGCGCGCAACGGCCCGCTCCATGCGGTCCAGCTGCTCCGGCTTGAGGAGATAGTCGACCGCACCGGCGTCGAGCGCGTCGAGCGCGTCGACGGCGTACTGGTCGTAGGCCGTGACGAAGACCACATGGGCGCAATGGCCGATGCGTTCGGCCACTTCCAGGCCCGACGGGCCCGGCATGCGGATGTCGAGGAATACACGTCCGGCTCGTGTTCCAGGAAGCCATCCCAGGCATCGTTGCCGTTCTCGGCTTGCAGCACGACCTGCGCTTCGGGCCAGCACCTGGCCAGCATGCCGCGCAGCATGCGCAACTTCGATTCGCTCAGCTCGCGCGCCAGGCGCTCGCGCTCGGCATCCCGCTTCAGCAGCTCCATGAGTGCCGCATGCCGGCGGCGCCGGTAGAGCCCGAGGATCAGTAGCGGCACGGCAACCAGCAGGCCGACGATTGCCACTAGCGGGACGATGCGCATGAGTATGGGCATCTGTTCTGCCGAGGGCCGCGCGTCGCCTGGCGCGATGCCGGCAAATGCGCCCAGCACACCGAATAGCGCTCCGAGCAAGAAGCGGCGCATGTTCTTGAAGGACCGACCCGAATCGAACCAGACACCTACACCGCCTACTAGCAGGCCGAATCTGAAACGCCGGGCATCAACGACGAAGGCGGCCGCCGGCGTGCTACCATCCCGTCCTTTGTCCGTCCGAATCATGCAGCGTGCGTACGCCCACCACATCCGCGCCATGCGCCCCGACGACCTCGATGCCATCCTCGCCGTGCAGGCGGCCTGCTACCCGCCGGCGATGCAGGAAGCGGCCGAGGTGCTACTGGCGCGCATGCGAGCCGCCGGAGAAACCTGTGTCATCGTGGAGGATGGGGAGGGCCTATGCGGCTACCTGTTCGCCTGCCCCAGCAGGCGGGGCCATGTGACACCGCTCGGCGCGGAATTCGACGCTGCGCCCGATGCGGACACGCTCTACCTGCACGACCTGGCGCTTGCGCCGCGTGCGCATGGACGCGGGCTGGCGCGCTGGCTGGTCGGCCACCTGCTGGCGCAGGCGCGCGAACAGGGCCTGAACGCGTCGGCGCTGGTCTCGGTGCAGGATACCGCCGGCTTCTGGACGGCGCTCGGCTACGAAGCCGCCGGGACCAGCTGCCCGGAGGCGCGCGCCGCCCTGGCGAGTTATGCGGGCGGGGCGCGTTATATGGTGAGCGTGCTCACTGCACCCGGCGCACCTTCGCAGAGCTGTTAGTCCCTTCGACCTTCAGGAACAGGGTGCCGAACATGTTGCGCTCGATGGTGACCTTCGGGTTGCGCATGGGCGGGAGCACCGCTTCGCTGCCGTCCACGATGCGCCATACCTGGCCGTTGGCGAGGCGGATCTGCGAGGACGGCCCCCAGCCCTGGAAGTCGCCCGCGACGGTCGAGGTAATCGACTTCGGCTCGTCCTCGCGCTGCTTCTTCAGTTCGATGCCGAAGTTCTCTTCCCTGGTGCGCAGCGGCGCGGCCGGCGGCGCCGCCGCGGTGGCCGCCAGCTGCGGACTGGCTCGGAGCTGGATCGCGTCGTAGCAGGCCAGGCGTGCGCCGGTATCGGCAAGTGCGCGGCATTTCAGGATAGCGTGGTCCGGCGTGCCGGAATCGTCGGCCACGGCGGCATGCGACAGCAGGAACAGCGGCAGGAACAGCGGCAAAAACAGGGGCAAGGCTTTCATCGTCATCCTTCGGGTTGGTTACGCAACCGCAGGATTATATCGGCAAGCCTGGCGCGTTCATGCCTCGGCCCGGCAGGCAGGCAATCCGAAGCCCGGGCCGGCCGCGTACTGTCGGATGAAGCCAGCGCAATCGGCCGCCGCCAACGGCCGGGAATAGTAATAGCCCTGGATCTGGTCGCAATCGGCCTTGCGCAGGGCGGCCACCTGGTCGGCCGTCTCGACGCCTTCGGCAATCACGGCCAGTTGCAGGCGGTGCGCCATCGCGACGATCGCCTGCACGATCGCGGACGACTCCGCGCTGTGCGCCATGTCCTGCACGAAGGACTTGTCGATCTTGAGCTTGTCGAGCGGCAGGCGGCGCAGGTAGCCGAAGCTCGAATAGCCCGTGCCGAAGTCGTCGATGCTCAGCATCACGCCAAGGCTGCCCAGCCCGCGCATCACGACCACGCTGCGTTCCGGGTCGGCCATCGACACGCTTTCGGTCAGCTCGAGTTCCAGCAGCCCCGGCGCCAACGCCGACTGTTCGAGCAGCGCGCCGACCGTCGCGATCACGTCGCTTTGCAGGAACTGGCGGGCCGACAGGTTGACCGCGACCGGGGCCAGCGTCAGGCCCTCGGCGCGCCAGGCGGCCAGCTGGGTCACCGCGCTGCGCAGCACCCACTCGCCGATCGGCACAATCATGCCGCTTTCCTCGGCAATGGGAATGAACTCGTCGGGCGGGATGACGCCGAATTCCGGATGGCGCCAGCGCACCAGGGCCTCGAAGCCGGCCAGCAACCCGCTGCGCAGGTCGACCTTGGGCTGGTATTGCACGAACAGCTCGTCCTGGGCGATGGCGCGCCGCAAGTGGCTTTCCAGAGTAAGGCGGCGTCCGTGCTCGGTACGCAGGTCGGGCGTGAAGCGCTGGATGGCGCCGCGGCCCTGGGCCTTGGCGTGGCGCATCGCGGTGACGGCATTGTTGAGCAGGGCGTCGGCATCGTCCCCGTCCAGCGGAAGCTGGGTGGTGCCGATGCTGCAAGTCAAGGCGATCTCGCCGTCGGGCGTCGGCACCGCACGGTTGGCCGCCGCCATGATGCGATCCAGTGCGCGTGGGAGGGTAGTTTCGGGCTCGGGATGTTCGCCGCGCGCATGCAGCAGCAGCAGGAATTCGTCGCTGCCGGCGCGTGCCAGCATGTCGCCTTCGCGCAGCAGCGACTGCAGGCTGGTCGCAAGGCCCACCAGGATGTCGTCGCCGGCACGATGGCCGAGCGTTTCGTTGAAGCGCTTGAAGCGGTCGACGTTGATGCAGGCGACCAGCGCCGGCGTGCCATCGGTACGCCATCCGGCAATGCTGCCCTGAATAGCGCGCAGCATGGCCTGCCGGTTCGGCAGCCCGGTCAGGAGGTCGTGGGCGACCAGCCAGGCCAGTTCACCGTTGGCAGGGGCGCTGCCGCCCGGCGTCCGGGGCGCGTCGTGCAGTCGCTCGCTGAGCGACTGCGCCGCCATGGCGAGCTGGCGGTGGTAGACCAGCTGCTCGACCATACGGGCCAGGTCGCGCAGGGCGTCGAGGTCGCCGGAGCCGAGCTGGCGCGGCTTGCTGTCGATGACGCACAGGGTACCGATCTTCTTGCGGTCCACCGAATACAGCTGCACGCCCGCGTAGAAGCGCAGGTGCATGGAGCCGGTCACGAGCGGATTGTCGTGGAAGCGCACGTCCTGGGCCGCGTCCGGCACGACGAAGGGCTCATCGGTGAGGATCGCATGGCCGCAGAAGGAAATCTCGCGCGTGGTCTCGCACGCGTCCAAGCCGGTACGCGACTTGAACCACTGGCGGTCCTTGTCGATCAGGGACACCAGGGCGATCGGCACACCGAGCAGGCGCGCCGCCGTGCGGGTGATGCGGTCGAAAGTCTCTTCGGGTGCGCTGCCGAGCAGCCGGGTGGCGTGCAGGGCGGCGAGACGCTGTGCTTCGTCGAGCGGAATGCGGGGTCGTTCCATGTGTGTTTGCCTTGCCGAACCGATGGGTTCCTAGAAGGTATTACGCCAGAACCACGACTAGTTTGCAACGTTGCTGCGAGCAAACGAACGGCGCAAGCCTCAGGCCAGGCCGGCCAGTAAGGCCACCGTATCCTGTGCACCCATGCGCCGGGCCGCCGCCAGGGCGCTGACGCCGTCCGCATCGAGCGCATGCGGATCGGCGCCGCGTTCCAGCAATAGCCGGGCGATCTCGGTGCGGTTGAACATGGCGGCGAACATCAGGGCATTCTTGCCGTTCGGGCCGGCCGTGGCGACACCGGCGCCATGGTCCAGCAGCATGGTTGCGATCGCCAGGTCGCCCTTGAAGGCGGCACCGGCCAGCGGTGTCTGGCCGGCATCGTTCATCAGTTCCGGGTCGGCGCCGTGCTCGAGGAGCACGCGTGCAGTGTCGGCGTGGCCATGGTAGCAGGCCAGCATCAGCAAGCTGTCGCCCCGTTCGTTGCGCAGGTTCGGTGGCAGGCCCTGCGCCAGCAGCGAGGCCAGCGCCGCAGTCTCGCCGGCGCGCGCATGCTGGAAGACCGTGCGCACGAAGGCAAGCGTTGCTTCGTCCAGCGTGCTCGGGTCGGGCGGGACAGGCTGCATTGTCGGCTCCATCACTTGTGCTCCCCGCGATTAGACCATAGGGCGCGAACATGGGGAGCACGCGCCGGCGATTGATGTTCGAAAATTTCGATGAATAAGCGGTAAATTACTCGTTTTTTGATGCTGCAGCCGGCGCGCATAATGGCTCCATCGCATCGAACGACGGCGACGCAACAGTGAGCAAGAAGGCATGCGCGAAGTTCGAAACGTTCGATGTTAATTCATTACAAGGAGAACACGATGTTGGACGTACGTAAAAGCAATGAACGCGGCGCCGCCAGCTTCGGCTGGCTGAAATCCCAGCACAGCTTCTCGTTTGGCCATTACTACGATCTGAAGCACATGGGTTTCGGTCCGCTGCGCGTCATCAACGAGGACCGGGTCGCGCCGGGCCGCGGCTTCGACTCGCACGGCCACCGCAACATGGAGATCATCTCGTATGTCCTGGAAGGCGCGCTGGAGCACAAGGACAGCATGGGCAACGGTTCGGTGCTGCGCTACGGCGACGTGCAGCGCATGAGCGCCGGCAGCGGCGTGGTCCACAGCGAGTACAACCACTCGAAGGAGGAGGGCGTACACTTCCTGCAGATCTGGATCGAGCCGTACACCACCAACGAGCCGCCGGGCTATGAAGAGAAGCATTTCGACACCGCCTCGAAGCAGGGCCGCCTGCGCCTGATCGCCTCGAACGACGGACGCGAGGGTTCGGTGTCGATGCGCCAGGACGCGTCGATCTACGCCACGATCATGAACGGCGACGACGCGCTGACCCATCCGCTGGCAACGGGCCGCCAGGCCTACGTCCACGTGGTCCGCGGCGGCGCCACGGTCAACGGCGTCGATCTGCGGGGCGGCGACGCGCTGAAGATCACCGAGGAGGAAGCGGTACGCCTGGAGCGGGCGGATGCGGCCGAAATCCTGCTTTTCGATCTGCCGCAGTAAATCCGGGCAGCCAGGAACAAGGCGCGGGGAACCCGCGCCACCAGAGACAAGGGGAATGCGATGGAGGTGACCGCACAAAAAGGCAGCGGCAAACTGCAGCAGGTGATCACGATCGGCCGGCACCGGCTGCTGAGCGACGCGCCGGAGGCCTTCGGCGGCGAGGACACGGGTGCGGAGCCGCACGACCTGCTGGCCGCTGCGCTGGCAGCATGCACCACGCTGACGGTGACGATGTATGCAAGGCGCAAGGGCATGCCGCTGGATGACGTGCGGGTGCGCATCACCCATGGTCCGGAAGGGGGCGGCTACGCTTTCCGGCGCTACATCGACTACGTTGGGGCACTCGGGCCTGACGACCGCCAGCGCCTTACCGACATTGCCAGCAAGTGTCCTGTCCACAAGACCCTGTCGGGCAGCATCGCGATCGTGACCGAGGCGGTCTGAACTACCCGGGCACGACCTTGTATCCGGGGAGCACCTTCGATGACGTTGCGCGCCCCGCCTGAACCAGCTGTGCCTCGTGGCAGTGGCGGGTGATCATGCGTTCGAAGGGCGCGCTTTCGCGCATGCGTTTCAGCCACCAGGCCAGGCCGGCGCCTTCCTCGCCGCTGCGCCAGGCCAGGTAGAAGGTCTCGTCCGGCTTCGGCTCGACGACTTCCTTCTCCACCAACAGCCCGGCTTCGATGGCGGGCCGCGCCCAGGCTTCGGGCAGGAAGCCGAACCCGATGCCGCGCAGCTGGAAAGCGTACTTGGTTTCCATGTCCGGCACCGCCAGCGTGTCCTGGCCGGACAGCAGACCCACCGTGCGGGCACCGAGCTGACGCGCCGAGTCCGATACCGCGACGGCACGATAGTCGAGCAGGTCGGCCTTCTCCAGCGGACGGTCGATGGCGGCCAGCGGGTGCCCGGGCGCCACTGCGAACACGAAGCGGCTGCTACCGAGGGGCTCGGCGGTATAGCCGCCCCCCGACGGGCCTTCGCCGGCAGCGCCCACCAGCAGGTCGACCCGGCGGTCGAGCAGCGCGTCCCAGGTGCCGGACAGCACTTCGCTCACCAGGCGCAGCCGGGTGTGGTCTGCCGCTTCGTAGAAGGCTTCGATATCGGACTGCAGACCGCTTGGTGCCAGCATCGAATCCATGCCGATCGCCAACTCGGTCTCCCAGCCGGAGGCGACACGGCGCACGCGCGATTCCAGGTCGCCCGCGGCGCGCAGCAGGTAGCGGCCCTCCTTGAGCAGTTCCTTGCCGGCCGCCGTCAGGGCCACCTTCGGGCCGAATCGGTCGAACAGGCGCACGCCGAGGTCGTCTTCGAGCTTGGAGACCGTGTACGAAATGGTGGACGGCACGCGGAACAGCTCCTTCGCAGCGCCCGCGAAGGAACCCTTGCGGGCGATGGTGTCGACGATTTCGAGTGCGTCCAGGCTGAGCTTCAGCATTGCGTTCCTTTTCCCTGTTGTCGGAATTTCAATGACGGGTTTCCGCATGGTACCGGAGCGGCGCGCCCGCCGCCACGTCGGACCCAGGTATCGCAGGCGAGCGCTAGCGTTCTTGACAACATGGTAAGGTGGAATCGCTACCGTCAATCGTGATCGCCATGTTCGAGTTCATCACCAGCTTCCTGGAAAAGAGCGGCTATATCGGCGTTTTCCTGCTGATGGCGCTTGAGAACATCTTTCCGCCGATCCCGTCCGAGCTGATCATGCCTTTTGCCGGCTTCGTCGTCGCACGTGGCGACCTGAATCTGGTCGGCGTGCTGGCCGCGGGCACGGCTGGCTCGATCTCGGGCGCCTTGCCCTGGTACTGGGGCGCACGCAAGTACGGCAAGGAACGCCTGAAGGCATTCGCCGACCGTCACGCGCGCTGGATGACGGTCGGCAGCGCGGACATCGACCAGGCGATCGCCGCCTTCGACCGGCATGGCCGCTCGGTGGTGCTGTTCGGGCGCCTGATCCCGGCCATCCGTACCCTGATCTCGGTGCCGGCCGGGCTGGCGTGCATGTCATGGGGCCAGTTCCTGTTGTACTCGACGATCGGCTCGCTGGCCTGGACCGGGGTCCTCACGGGCGCCGGTTTCCTTCTTGAAAGCAATTATGAACAGGTGGGCAGGTACGTCGATCCGGTGTCGAAGGGGATCTTCGGGATCCTGCTGGCCTGGTATATCTACCGGGTCGTCACCCACCGTCCTGCCAAGGCCTGAGTCAAGTCGCAGGTGCCGCTGTGGTGCGCGTGGCGCACCGCAGCACGCAGGTTTTCGGCGATTCGGCTAAACTCGTTCTGTCCGTCAGCAGGTCCCACCCATGAAGAACCGATTGTTGGAAGACATCGGCGACAGCCAGTCCGGTCTGCCCGTGCCTCCGGTACGCCGCGTCCAGGCTGCTCCGCCGCAGCCGCAGGCCGGCCTTGCGCCACCCCATTCGACAACGCCGGCCGATGTGCAGGAGGCGCCCGTGCGCCAGCGTGCCGGCGTCTGGCGCAGCCGGCCGCCGGTTGTGACACCTGCGCCCCCGCGCACCGCCCAACAGCCTTGGCCGTCCGTCCCGCCCCATGTCGCGCCTCGCATGGCACCATCGCCTGCGCCCGAGACGCCGCGCGCGGAACCACGTATCGCTCCCGGGATCGGCTCCTTTTCCAGCCCTGAGCCGGACTGGTCGATTCCCTTGCAGTCCGAAGCGCCGCCCTGGACCGAACGCTGGGGCCGCAAGGCGCTGGGCTGGACGATGGGCCTGGCGGCTGTCGTGGCGGTGGCGGGAACGGCGGCGTGGGTGGTGCAGGAAACCAGGGTGGAATCGACGCTGGCGGTGGTGGCCGACCATACGCCGGCGCAGACCAGTCAGCCTGCTCCGCCGCTGCCGGCGTCCGCACCCGTTTTCGAACCGGAGATGGAAACTCCCCCGCCGCTGAAATTGCTGCCGCCCGAACCGGCGGCCGCGGCGCCGGCCGAAGCAGCGCCTGCGAGTGCGGAAAACGTCGACGCTCCGCTGGCGAGTGCTGGGCAGGAAAGCGCAGGCCAGGATGCTGCAGGGCCGGCCGACGTGGCGCCGGCGGCGACCGGTGCGGCAGCCGCAGCCGCGACGGCGGCGAGTACCAAAGCCGTCACGCCGCCAGCACCGAAGCAGACTGCGGCGAAGCGCGTGCCGGAGCGCCGCGTCGCCGCTGCGGCGCCCGCCAAACGGACCCGAGCGGAGACGAAGAAGCAGGCGCCGAAACCGGCGCGCGAACAGGTAGCCGCCCGTGCGCCGGCCTCGCCGGCACGCACTGTGCCCGCGGAACAGCCCGATCCGGAAAGCCCGCTGGCCGAAACGCTGCGCCTGTGCCGCGCGGCGGGCTATCATGCGACCGCCTGCCTCAAGCGCGGATGCGAGGCGACCCGCTTCGGCCTGGTCTGCCGGGGTTGAGGGGCCCCCGCAACGGCCCTCTGTCCACCGCATTGCACGCGGCGGCAACATCGCAAAGGATGCGTACGCGGGGAGGGTGCCGTGTGTACCTCGGAATCGTGCTAGTGAACCCGGTTTCGAGCCGCGCTCATCAACGAACGGGCGCCGGCGAACACTTCCGGATGCGCGGCGGCGCACTGGGCGCGTTCGGCAGCGATGCGCTCCTCGTTCTGCCGTAGGCTGGCCGCCGTCAGCGGAACGCCGAACGAGGCTGCTCCCCCCAGGATGCGCTGCTGGATCAGCTCGCCGACGCTGGTCTTGAAATGACCGGCCTCCCAGTAGAACCGGGTCGCGGTGCGGGTGTCTCCCGGTGCCGGAATCGGCTCGCATTGGACCGAACCGTATCCGCTGAAGTCCCAGACCCGGATACGCGCACCCGGGTGACGGGTTCGCACTGCCTGTACCTCACGGACGAGCAGGGCCTTCCACTCTTCCAGTGCGGTTTGCAGTCCAGCTTCCTCGAACATCGCCATCAATTGAGCGTGATATGGATAGATCACCAGATGGACCTCGGTGCCGTCCCGTGCCATCGTCGCCAGCATCTGGCGCAGGCGGTCGATGCTTGGGGAAGTTCCGTCCGGGCCGTAGAGGTGATGCGGCTTGCGCACCAGGTTCTTGGCGTTTTCCTGCGCACGCTGCTGGAAGAGCAGGTGATAACCTTCACGGGCTGCATGGTTCTTGTACTCATGCAAAGGAGTCTGGCCGCGCGGTGTCATGGTCTCGGGATTGGTTGTCGTCTGCAGGCGCAGCGTGCGCCAGGCATCGGACAAGGATTTCATCGAAAACAGCGTGTCGAAACGCCACTGCCACGCATGCAGCCAGCCCTCCGGTTTGACTGGCTCCGGCTTCACGGCAGACGGACTGACGAGGAAGTCCAGGAACTCCAGGCCGACCAGCGCCAATGCGGGCGGCGCGGTCTGGCTACGCATCTGATCGGACATGCGCTGTGCCACGGTCAAGGTGGTGCCGGCCAATGCGAGGTTATAGGCTGAATAGCCGTGCGCGCTCAGGTATGGGCTTGCCGGGTCGAGGCCGACTTCGATGCGGGAATTCCCGAGTAACAAGGCATTCGGTCGCAAGGCCTTGGCCTGGGCCAGCTTGATCTGCTCCCGATATTGTTCAGGCAGGGGCTTGGTGCGGTTGAAGCCTTCCGCGTCGACCAGGCCGAACAGCCGATAAGGATCGACGATGGCGACGAACAGCATGACCAGCAGGGAAGCGGCGGCGACGATGGCGCCAGCCCATGCGGTGTACTTCGCGAACGTCAGCTCGTCAGTTGTCGCGGTAGCGTCGCCGAGGTAGACGGCATCCTCGTCGAGGTACTGGATCTGGTTCATCGGCGTCTCTCAAAACTGGAAATAAAGGAACTCGGCAGGCCTGCTCAGCGATAGCAGGCTTCCGAACAGGATGGCGCCGATGTACAGGCTCCACCGCCGGGAAGGCCGCCAGATATGCCAGGTGCCGGGATAAGGGCGTGCTGCGCCCTGGAGCGCAGCTTCGTATCTCGCCATGATTTGTTGCGTGTTTGGAAAAAGGAAGGCGATCACGGAGGCGACGACAATCCATTGCCAGGTTTCCAGGAAGCGCGAGCCGCCTCCCAGATAGAAGGTGATCCCCCATTGTTCGAGGAGCGGTCTCAGCGATCCGAGCTGCATGCCGATCGCCTCCGGCAGACCGATTCCAAAGCCACCGGCCATGCCCCGCAGGATGGTGGATGCCTTGCCGACATCCGAAGCGCGGAAGAATACCCAGGCGACGCATACGGATGCGAACGTCAGCCCGATGCTGAAGACGGTCCAGGCGGGTGAGGTGCGGGGGAAACGCAATGCTGTTGCCAATGCATGCCAGGTGTGATTGATGACGAGGTAGAGACCGTGCAGCGCACCCCAGATGACGAAGTTCAGCCCTGCGCCATGCCACAGGCCTCCCAGCAGCATGGTCAGCAACAAGTTGACGTAGCGGCGTACCGGTCCCTTGCGATTGCCTCCCAGCGGCACGTACAGGTAGTCCCGAAGGAAGCGGGACAGGGTCATATGCCAGCGCCGCCAGAACTCGATGATATTGGCGGACTTATAAGGCGAGTCGAAGTTCAGCGGAAGCCGGATGCCGAAAATCAAGGAAATACCGATCGCCATGTCGGAATATCCGGAGAAATCGAAGTAGAGCTGGAAGGCATAAGCCAGCACGCCTCCCCAGGCGACAATGAGCGAAAACATGTCGCTTTGATCAAAAAGAAAGGTCGCGTGCGGAGCGAGGTTATCTGCAATCAGTACTTTCTTCGCCAAACCGATGGTGAAGATGCTCAGCCCGACCGCCAGGTTCCTGCTCGAGAAACGGGCGCTGCTGGCCGCCCCGAACTGGGGCATCATTTCTGCATGGTGGAGCACCGGGCCTGCTATCAAATGCGGGAAATAGGTAATGAACAGCAGATAATGGAGAAAATTGGTTTCGTTTACCTTTCCCTGGTAGGTATCGACGAGATACGCAATCTGGGTGAACGTAAAGAATGAAATGCCGACCGGCAGCACGATATGGAGTGCGGGGAACTCGGTGGCGGTTAACTGGTTGACACCCGAGATGAAGAAATCGGCATACTTGAAATAGCCGAGCAGGGCCAGGTCGGCCGCCAGGGCGAACACGAGCCATCGTTTGCGGGCGGGGCCGGTCGCGGCGCTGATCCGCTGCCCGACCGAGTAGTTGAACACGATCGAGGCAAGCAGCAGCGGGATATAAGAAAGGCTCCACCAGCCGTAGAATGCCAGCGACGCTAGTGCCAGCCATGCGGCGGCGCCTTCACGAGTCCTGCGTGCCAAGACAAAATAAACGATTGCGGTGATCGGCAAGAACAGCAGAAGAAATGTGAAGGAATTGAAAAGCATACCGATCCAGTCTACGGAAGCCCGTGCAGGAAGTCCGCGGGCTGCAGGAGGCGCTACATGACGTCAGCGTTATTAACAAAGGTGCAAGTCTCGTTTCCGGAGAATAAAGTAAAGAACCAAGTTTCGCAACGACTGGAAGAGCGGTAGTCGACGAATGTTGAAATAAAGATACATCTAGCCCGTGTGCCGGCGAGTGCAGGCGCTGGCTGTCGCGAGCCCCGAGCGATTCACGCAGGGCGATCGGGGCCGTCGCGTACTTGCGCGGGCAGCGCTGCAGGCGCGGACGGCATCGGGCGACCCTGCAGCCGGGACGGATCGATCCAGTTCAGCAGGGTACGGAACAGCAGGTCCGGGTCGATCGGCTTGGCGACGTGGTCGTGCATGCCGGCCAGGCGGCTCAGCGCGCGCAGGCGGGGTGGGGCGCGAATTTCACGCGCCGCGGTGAGGCAGCTCGGCCATGACCGGGACTCTGGCCTGGACCGGGCCGGCGCCGGCATGCGGGTGCAGCACCACGATGGCGCGGTATGCGGCTCGCGTAAGGACCGGCGTACGGGGGATAAGGAAGCGCAAACGATGCTTTTCGGTAGTGCGCGCTACAGTGCGCGTTGATGGTGGGCGTATCCGGCGCCGTCGGGGCCGCGCTCGCGCCAGGAAACGCGGTTGCGCCCGGACTGTTTTGCGCGGTACAGCTCGGCGTCTGCGGCGTCGAACAGCCCGGAGGCCGTCTCCGTCCCGCCGGGCTCCAGGGTGGCGCCGCCGGCGCTGGCGGTCAGCACCGGCGCCACGCTCGATGCTTCGTGTGCGATCGAGAGGCCGGCCACGGCTGCGAGCATTTGCGATACCACCTGGCACGCCTCGGCGGCGCCGGTTTCCGGCAGCAGCAGCACCAGTTCTTCGCCGCCGTAGCGGGCCGCCAGGTCGGCCGGCCGGCGCATCGTGCCGGCAGCCAGGCGCGCGACGGCGCGCAGCGCGCGGTCGCCGGCTGGGTGGCCGTAGCGGTCGTTGTACTGCTTGAAGGCGTCGACGTCGAGCAGGGCCAGGGACAGCGGGTGGCGGGACCTGCGCGCGCGCTGCCATTCGAGCGCATAGACTTCGTCGAAGCGGCGCCGGTTGGCGAGCTCGGTCAGGCCGTCGACGTTGGCCAGCCGTTCCAGCATCCTGCGCTGGCGCACTACCTGCAGGTGCAGGGCCACGCGCGCCATCACCACTGTCTGGTTGAAGGGCTTGGTAATGTAGTCCGAGGCGCCCATCTTCAGGCCGTTGGCTTCGTCTTCGGGCAGGTCCAGGCCCGAGATGAAGATCACGGCGATGTGTTCGGTCAGCGGGTCGGCGCGCAGCCGGCGCAGCACCTCGTAGCCGTCCATGTCCGGCATCATGACGTCGAGCAGGATCAGGTCGGGCAGGTGGCGCATCGCCCGTTCCAGGGTCTGGGCGCCGTTTTTCGCCAGCAGCACGGTGTACTCGGGCTTGAGCAGTTCGCTCAGCACGTCGCGGTTCAGCGCATCGTCGTCGGCCACCAGCACCTTTTGCATCTCGACCCCGTTCATGCCACATCCTCCTTGTTCAGTTCAAGACCGGCAGCCAACCGTGCCAGGGGAGCCAGCGCGGCCTCGTATTCCAGTTCCTGCACGGCGCGCCGCATGATGGCCAACTGTTCGCCGTGGGCGTCGCCTGCCAGCAGCGCTTCGAGTTCGCCCAGCGCGTCCTCGGCGCGTGCGTCGTCGGCTTCCAGCAGCCCGCGCAGGCGGATCACCAGTTCGGCCAGCGCGCCCGGGTCGGCCCGGCGCGGTTGCGCCGCATCGGCCAGCTGGGCCAGGGCCGCCAGCGCGGTTTCCGCCGCCGAGACCAGCTCGGGAACCTGGGCCGCGAGGCCCTCGGCCTGGCCGTTGCGCAGGTCCTGCTCGAGGCGGTGCGCGGCAGCCGCCAGCGCGAAGGCGCCCACGTAAGCGGCGCTCGACTTCAGGTTGTGCGCCAGCGCCTGCAGGCTCTGGTGGTCGCCGCCGCCCAGCGCTTCGCGCAGGATCCGCGGGACCTCGGCATACTCGCGCACGAAGCTGCGGGCGCGTTTCTCAAGGCGGCTGCGCTGGCCGTCGACCCTCTCGAGCGCCTGGCGCCAATCCAGGCCCGGCACTGCCGGCAGCGCTGTCAGCGCGGATGGGCCCATGGCCGCCCCGGGCTCGGGCTGCGCCGCTTGGGCGGGGGCCGGGAGCGGGCGGCATGCCAGGCGCGCCGGGTCGATCCACTTGAGCAGGGTACAGAACAGCAGGTCGGGATCGATCGGCTTGGTGACGTGGTCGTTCATGCCGGCATCCAGGCTCTTGACGCGGTCGCTCGGCAGGGCGTGCGCGGTCATGGCCACGATCGGCAGCCCCCGCATGCGCGGATCCTTGCGGATCTCGCGGGTGGCATCCAGGCCATCGAGTCCCGGCATCTGGATGTCCATCAGTACCAGGTCATAGTCGCCCGCCAGTGCCATGCGCACCGCATCCACGCCATTGAAGGCGACGTCCACCTGCATGCGCGCGGCGGCCATGAAGTCCAGGGCGACTTCGCGGTTGTTGGCATTGTCCTCGGCTAGCAGGATGCGCGCGCCGTCCAGGCGCGGGATGTCGGCCAGCGAGGGAATGCCTGGCGCGGGGACGGCGCCGGGGTGGAGCAGCCCGTGCTGCGGGTGCAGCACCTGCAGCATGCTGTGGTACAGAAGGGCGGGACCGACCGGCTTGTGCAGGAAGGCGTCGACCGGGAGCTCGCCTTCCTGTTCCAGCACGGCGTCGCGGGTGCACACCGACACCATGAGGATGGCCGGCGGCGCGTTGTCGCGCACCGTCCTGCGAATGCGGCGGATCGTCTCGACCCCGTCCAGGCCCGGCATCAGGTAGTCCATCAGCACGATGCCGTAGGGCCGCCCGGCATCCCGGGCCCGCGCCAGCGCGGCCAGGCATTCCTCGCCGGAGGCAACGGTGTCGGCCGGGACGCCGAGGCTGTCGAGCATCTCGGCCAGTGCGGCGCGGGCGGTGGCGCTGTCGTCCACCACCAGCGCGCGCACGTCGAGCAGGGTGCCGCGGCGCAAGGCGACGGCAGCCTGGCCATCGGCGATGCCGAGGGGCACCGTGAAGGCAAAGCGGCTGCCGGTGCCTGGTGCACTGGTGGCGGCGATGCGGCCACCCATCAGTTCGACGAGCTGGCGTGAGATCGACAGGCCCAGGCCGGTGCCGCCGTACTTGCGGGTGGTCGAGCTGTCGGCCTGGGTGAAGGATTGGAACAGGCGGCCGACCTCGTCCGGCGTCATGCCGATACCGGTGTCGGTGACCGAGAATTCCAGGGTAACGCCACTGTCATCCTGCTCCCGCAGCTCGACCGCCACGACGATCTCGCCGCGCTCGGTGAACTTGACGGCATTGCCGGTGAGGTTGACCAGCACCTGGCCCAGGCGCAGCGGGTCGCCCACCAGGCGTTGCGGCACCCCGGCGCCGATGCGGAAGATCAGTTCCACGCCCTTGGCGTCGCTCTTCACGCCGGTTACGCTCGACAGGTGGTCGAGCATCTCGTTCAGGTCGAAGGGGACCTTTTCGATGGTCAGCTTGCCGGCCTCCATCTTGGCGTGGTCGAGGATGTCGTTGACGAGGCCCAGCAGGTGCTCGCCGGCGCCCAGGATCTTGCTCAGGTAGTTGCGCAGCTTGGGCGGCGCCTCGGCCATCAGGGCCAGGCGGCTCATGCCGATGATGGCGTTCAACGGGGTGCGGATCTCATGGCTCATGTTCGCCAGGAATTGCGACTTCATGCGCGCTTCCGCTTCGGCGCGCAGCATCGCTTGCCGGGTGACCTTGCTGCGCAGGCTGATCATGCGGATGAACATCAGCATGTCGATGGTGACGCCCAGCTGCAGCGAATGCAGGGTCCAGAAGTTTGCTGGCAACAAACCCAGCGCCAGCTGGCCCTGCACCGCGGCGCCGCCGAAGCTGAAGAACCAGCTGAACAGGAAGTAGAAGCCGATCTCGTCGCCGGCGCGCATGCGGCGCCAGGCCCCGGGGAGGCCCAGGAACATCGGGGCCGCGCCGACCGTCATGGTGAACAGCATCAGGGTACGCTGGTTGATCAAGTCCACGGCCCACAGCAGCCCGGCCAGCAGGCACAATGCCGCGCCGGCCTTCATGATGCGGCTGAAGTGGCGGCCCCTGCCGGGGCGCGCCAGGATCTGTTCGACGAACAGATAGGCGCCGGCGGAGGCGACCTGCGACGCGATGCCGAGCAGGTGCTTGCTCAACCATTCGTGGCCGCGCCACAGGAACTGTTCGCCAAGGCCGAACCAGACCAGCGAATAGACGGTCAGGCCGCCTACGTACATGGCGTATTTGCCGTACAGCGACTCGCGCAGGGCAAACCATTGGCCCAGGCTGTAGGCGACCAGGCACAGGGCGATGCCGAGCAGCAGGCCTTGCAGCATCTGTTCGCCCAGCGCAGTGCGGTTGTAGGTGTCAGGCTGCATGATGCTGATCGGCGCAATGCGCGAACTCGTGGTGTCGACCCGCACAAGCAGCGTGTACTCGGCGCCCGGCTGCAGCTTCAGGGGCACGGCCGGCACCCGGCCCTTGAGCGCCCCGTCCTCTGGCAGGAGGCGCCCGCTGCTGGCGATCTTGCGCAGGTGGCCGCCGCCTTCCAGGTAGAACTCCACCCGGTCGAGCATCCCGAAGTCGATCTGCACCACCCAGTCGTGCGGCGCATCCGGAGCCGTCCGCAGGGGGATGCGCACCCAGTGAGGATCCTTGACCAGCTTGAGGACGCCGCGGGCGGTGTCCGGCGGCGCGTAGCGGTGGCCGGCAGCCAGCGCGGCGGCGGCGTCGAGCTTGCCGCCCTCGTCGACCAGCAGCGTCGTGGCGGGCCAGGTATCGATGCTGGTCGTATGCTGGCCGAGCTCGAGCGGCGCGGTAGCGGCCGCGCGTGCGGCCTGGGAAGACAGGAGCAGCACGAGGGCCAGCAGCGCCGGCACGGCGAGCGGGACGTACCTGCGAACGGCCGCGCGCAGCGCGTTGACCGGAGCGATCATGTGGACCTTCTTTCGGCGTTGGCGGAACGGCCGGCAAGGCCGGCCTCGACCCGGTTCAGCCAGCCCGGCGCGCATGGGTCGCGCCGCCAGTGGTCCAGGGTGTCGCCCACCTGGCCGAGCAGGGCGTCGGGCAGGCGCAGCGGGCGGGTCTGGTCCATCAGGAAGCGCGTCACCAGGCGGTAGCCGGCCACGCGCGTGAGCATGCGGGTGATCGAAAAGCCCGGCACGAACAGGCGCACCACGGCGTCGAATGCGCGCACGGCGCCGAAGCCGAGCTTGAACAGCATGCGGGATGGCAAAGACACGCGGCTGTTCAGGCCGAGGTCGACGCTGGCGTCCAGGCCGCACAGGCGGCGCGTCAGCAGGATCGGCATGCCTTTGAGTACGCGCAAGGGGATCTGGTCTTCCATTTCCTTCATGAGGGCCGCGGCCAGGGCGGGGCGCGGGTCGGGCTGGCGCAGCTGCCTGCGTCCACGCGTCTGGAGCTCGGCGAAGCGTGCCTCGGCCTCCTCCATGGTCCAGGCCATGAGCTCGCGCTCGATGCCGAGCAGGTGGCCGAGTACGTTCCAGGCATGCAGGTAGGCTTCTTCGTCGGCGCGCTTCAAGCCCAGGCCGAGGCGGCGCAGGCCGCGCAGGAACACGAAGCCAAAGGTCAGGAGCGTGTAGGCCAGCTGTTCCTGGTTGCAGGGCAGGCCATCGCGCGCGCTGTCCCAGCCGTGCGCATACAGCACGTGGTACACGCCGCCGCCGGCCGGGGCCAGCGGCGGCAGGGGCGGCATCGCCTCCGGTCCGACCTGCGGCTGGGTGCCGCGCAGGATCAGGTAGCGAATGGTGGCATGGATCAGGCGCACCTTGAGCGCCTGGGCCACCCCGAAGCCCTCGGGCGTGGTCAGGCCGCCGCGCATCATGACCGGGAAGATCATGGCCGCGGTGGAGCGGATCCGGTAGTCGGTGTGCCGTTCCAGCTGGCCGGCCGCGTGCAGCACGGCGGACAGGTCGGGCAGCACGTAGCACTCGGGCAGGCTGGCGCAGAACAGCAGGGTGCAGGACAGCATGCTCATGTCCATGAACAGGCGTTCGGCGCGTTCGATCTTCGCCGCATCGGCCCAGTCGGGCAGTGCGGGACAGCGCGCCAGGTAGTCCTTCAGCGCGGCGCCAAGCTGCGGATCGAGATCGGGCCCCGGTGCCCAGCGGGCCAGGCCGCCGTTGCTTTCCCAGCGCACGATCTCGCGGTTGATTGCCGCAACCCGCGCGGCCAGCGCATGCGGCCCATCGGCGCCGGCGAGCATGCGGGCGACGGCATCGTCGGCAGGCGGGTCGGCCCGCATCGAGGGGGACGTCAAGGGCACAGCGTCGCGCTTCATTCAGCCTCCAGCAGAAAGATTCACGGAAAACGGAAAGCCGGGCAAACGCCCGGCCATCTCTAGAAACGAAGATCGAGGCGCAGGTCGGCAGTGCGCGGTGCGCTCGGCGTGGTCATGCCGAAGCTGTCGACGAGTGACGGCCGCACCTTGTTCTCGAGATTGCGCACGCGCGCCAGCACGCTCCAGTTGCTGCCTCCCGGCGCCCACGACAACGTGAGGTCGGTGATGGTGTGCGATGGCACGCGATAGGTCAGCTGCTGGGTCGGGATCGACAGCTCGTAGGCGCCGCTGGCGCGCGCGAACACGCCGCCGCCGAGCTGGCCGCCCGCGAACGGCATGCGCTGCTGGTAGCCGAGGGAAAACACGTGGCTCGGTGCCCGGTCCAGCTTGCGCCCCCCCCAGGACACGGTCGGCGTGGGCATATAGGTGACGTAGCGGGCGTCGAGCAGGGTCAGGCCATAGTTGAGGCTGCCGCCGCTGCCGACGCGCAGGTCGCCATCGAGCTCGATGCCGCGGCTGCGCGCCACGCCGGCATTGCGGGTCAGCAGACGCGGGGCGCCGGCCACGATCGCATTCCCGGTCAGCTGCAGGTTGGTATAGTCGTAGTGGAAGGCGGCGGCGTTCACCGTCAGGCGGCCGCCGAGCAGGCGCGACTTCAGGCCGGCTTCCCATGCACGCAGCTCCTCGGGCTGGTAGTACAGGTATTCGGGCGCGACCGCCGCCGCTGCCGGGCAGGGAATGCCGAGAGCGCTGGTGCCGGCCACGCAGCCGTCGTTGAAGGCGCCGGCCTTGTAGCCCGTTGCCAGGTTGAGGTAGGCAAGGGTGGATGGGGCCAGGTCGAATTCCGCGCCCAGGCGCCAGGTGGTGCGCGAGGTGGACAGGTCGGCGGCGTTCAGCAGGCGGCGGTCGGTAGCCGGATTGAAGGCGGGGCCTTGCTGGAAGTCGGTCGAGCCGACCCGCCACTTGTGGTCGAGGGTACGGCGCGCGCCTGCGCTCAGGCGCAGGCCTTCATCAATGCGCCAGGTCAGCTGGCCGAACACAGCCTTGCTACGCGCTTCGGTTACCAGCGGGAAGGAATAATACGGCGGCAGTCCCACCGGACGCAGGCCCTGGAAGGCGTAGCTGGTGTCGGATTCCTCGGCGAAGTAATACAGGCCGCCCTGGGCGCTGAGCGGACCATTGCCCTTGCTGGCAAGGCGCAGCTCGTGCGAGTCCTGGGTGTTGGCACCGATGTAGGTATTGATCACGCCGAGGGCGAGGGCCGGCGAGATCCGGTAGTAGTAGTTGTTCACCATCTGCTGGTCGAGTTCGCGGTGCGAACCGAGGTAGTAGAGGGTGGCCGGGCCCAGGTTCCAGCTCAGGTCGGCCAGCAAGCCGTGCGAGCGGCGGTCCTGCATGCCCTGCACCGGGGCGATGTTGACGGGGCGGAAGCCCATGGTCAGGCGCTCGTCGGTAGTGGTGTCGCGCCAGGCCGGCGCCCCGGCAGCGGCGCCGGTGTAGAAATTGGTGTCGGGGACGAAGCGGTCGTTGTTGTTGGCGGCTTTGCTATGGTCGTAGCGTACCAGCAGCGAGGCGTCGCGGCCGATGGCGAGTCTGGCGCTCAGGCGCGCATCGCGGTCGTCACGGTCCATGCCGGGCTTGAGGCCCGTGCCCTGGCCATTGCGCAGGAATGGGTCCTGCTTGCGGGTGCTGACTGCGGCGCGCAGGGCCAGGGCATCGTTCACGGGGACGTTGATCACGCCCTCGAGCTTGCGGTTGCCGTAGGTACCCGCTTCGACGGCGACGCGGCCTTCCAGCCGGCCACTGGGTGCGTTCGAGATCACGTTCACCAGGCCGGCCGTGGTATTGCGGCCGTACAGGGTGCCCTGCGGTCCGCGCAGCACCTCGATGCGGTCGACGTCGAGGAAGTTGGCGGCCTGGCCGGCGGGGCGCGCGATGTACACGCCGTCCTGCATGAAGGCGGCCGAGGGGTCGCCCTTGTCGGTGGTGTCGTTGTTGCTGATGCCGCGAATGGTCACGCGCAAGCCCGAGAAGGCCTGGTCGACGTGCACGTTGGGCAGGCGCGCGCCAAGCGATGCCGGATTGTCGGCGCCGAGTTCGAGCAGCTGCTCTCCCTTGAGCACGCTCATGGCGATCGGCGTGCGCGACACGGTGGAAAGGGTGCGCTGGGCCGTGACCACGACTTCCGGCACGGCGTTGTTCTGCTCCTGGGCGGCTGGCGCTTCCTGCGCCTGAGCGGCGTTCATGGAGGCCGCGCTCCAGGCAATACCCGATACGGCGACGACCAGCAGCTTTCGTGCCGGGCGACGGGCCTGCGTTTCTTTCATGTAGGACTTCCCCTGGTTTTTCTTGTTACTGCATCATGCTGAACCGCTCCCACATTATTCTTTTTTGTCAACGACTGTGTCTCGTGGGATGTGGCCTCGGCAGTCTAGCAGGTAGTGATCATAGGCAATAGTCCTACAAAAGATAATTGAACAAAAATAGCGCGCTGTTACAACATCTCCCGGAGTTGATGGAAAATGTGACTACTTTGCAGGTCGATGTGACAAAGCGGCGCGAAATCCATGCGTGCGCCACGCCCAGTCCGGTTGAATTATTTTTTGGACAATAACATTGGTGCAACTGCCCCCGCGCAGGAGCAACCGAATGAAGGAGACCGAATGAGAGCACGCGCGCTTTCCGCCGGCGCAGGCTTGCTGCTGGCTGTTACGGCCGCTGTCGATGCCCAGCCTGCGGCCACCCCGTCTGCCACCTACACCAACCCCTTGCCGCTGCGGCTTGCCGACGGCAGCCTGGCCGAAAGCTGCGCCGACCCCTCGCTGCTGCGTGACCGCAGCTCTTCCCCGACGGTCTGGTACATGTACTGTACGATGGATCCTGTCAGCCGCAAGGAACGCGAGGGCAGGGGCTGGAAGTTCCGGATGATGCCGGTCTACCGCTCGGTGGACCTGGTCAACTGGTATTTCGTGCGCGATTCCTTCGACCGGCGTCCGGCCGGACTGGCCGGTCCCAAGTCCGGACTATGGGCGCCGGAGCCGGTCTACCAGAACGGCAGCTACTACTTGTACTTCACCGTCACCGACGTCGCCGACCGTCACAGTCCCGAGGCGGGTTGCGAGTCCGACAGCGGGATCGCGGTCGCCACCAGCGCGTCGCCCGCCGGCCCATGGAAGCCGGCCGAACGCCTGGTGGTGCCGCCGCGCCGCGCCGGCGCCGGATGCAACTTCCACTGGACCTTCGACCCCGACGTGGTCGAGGACGACCAGGGCGATCGCTTCCTGTACTACGGCAGCTACGGCGGCGGCATTTTCGTGCAGCGCCTGTCGAAGGACGGCCTGCGGGTGGAAGGCGACCCGGTGCGGGTCGGCGCGGCCAAGCGCTACGAGGGTGCCGAGGTGGTCAAGGTGGGCAAGTACTGGTACCTGTTCGCCTCGAGCACCGATTGCTGCCGCGGCCCGCTGACCGGCTATGCGCTTTTTGTGGGCCGCGCCGCCAGTCCACAAGGTCCCTTCCTCGACCGCGAGGGCAAGGACATGGCCGCCGCCCGGGTCGGCGGCACGCCGGTGCTGGTCCAGAACGGCAACCGCTGGGTGGGCGCCGGCCATAACACCGTGTTCCAGGATGCCGCCGGCCAATGGTGGACTTTTTATCACGCGGTCGACCGCAACCAGGGCTATTTCAGCGCCGAGGACAAGCTGACCCGGCGCCCGCTGCTGCTCGACCGGATCGACTGGATCGACGGCTGGCCGGTGATCAACGGCGGCGAGGGGCCGTCGGATACGCCCCAGTGGCGCCCGGCGGTGCTGGCTGGGCAGCCGACGACTGCGCCGCCGGCCCCCACGCCGGCCGCGCCGGCCGCCGCGAGGCCGCTCTGGACCGAGCGCTTCGAGCGCAAGCAGCCCGATCCGCGCTGGAGCTGGATCCGTCCGCTGGCTGCCGGCAGCTGGTCAAGCGGCCACCCGGGCTTGCGCATGGCCACCCAGCAGACCGACCTGCACGTGGACACCAACAGCGCCGCAGTGCTGGCCACGCCGCTGCCCGAGGGCGACCTGCGCATCGTGGCCCGCATCCGGCTCGATGCGCCGCTCGACTGCTGCGCGAAGCCGGTGCAGGCCGGCGTGGTGGTGATGCGCGACGACGATAACTACGTCAAGCTGGTGGAGCTTGCCCACGACGGCCTGCGCCAGGTCGAATTCGGCAAGGAGCTCGCCCCTGTGGAGCGCGGCTATCCGCGCTACGGCAACACGGTCGTCGGCACGCCGGGCGAGTGGACCTGGCTGCGCATCGACATCCGGCGCGACGGTCCCGAAGAGCGCTATACCGCGTGGTCGATGCAGGAAGGCGGCGGCTGGGTTGGCGGCACGACCTGGACCCATCGGCTGGGCGCCAAGGCGCGCCTAGGACTGGTGGCGATGGGCGGCGCCGGCCATGCCGTCACTTTCGACGAGGTCAGGATCGAGCGGCTGCAGCGCTGATTCGTCGCCTTGGCCGGCATGGGCGCGCACCGACCAGGTCACGCCCGACACCAAGAGCACGATCGCCGCCAGTTCCAGGGGGCGCGGCCCCAGGCCGCGGTACACGAAGCCGTACAGCAGGGCGAACAGGGTCTCGAACAGGATCAGCTGCCCGGACAGGGTGACCGGCACGCGCCGGCTTGCCACGTTCCACAGCTGGTTGCCGATCACCGAGGCGCCAAGGGCGAGCAGGGCATTGCAGGTCCAGAACAGCGTCCAGTCTCGCACCGGCGCGGCCGGTGCGGCGTCGGAGAACAGCCAGGCGCCGAGGCCGACGAGCAGGGCGATCGCGCCCGTGGACAGTCCATACAGGGCGGACCACTGGGCGCTGGAAAACTGCGGATTGCGCTTCAGGTAGCGCGCATTGTCCAGGGCGTACCAGCTCCAGCACAGCAGGGCGCCGGCGGCGCAGGCCACGCCCAGCGCGATGTCGTGGAGGGACGCCTTTGGGCCTGCGTGCATGAAGGTGTCGACATTGATGCAGGCGATGCCCGCGGCCACCAGCAGCAGCGGCAGCGCCAGGCGCGCCAGCGGCAGGGCGCCATGGTCTTTGCGGCCCATGAGCGTCACCACCACCGGCAGCATGCCGATGATCAGGGAGGTCGGGGCCACGCCGGCGTATTTCACGCCGGTTGCGAGCAGCATGTAGTAGACGATGTTCCCAGCCAGCGCATGGCGTAGCAGCGCCGCATAATCGGCGGGGACGAGGGTGGCGAGCAGGGGTTTCAGGCGCGGAAGCAGCAGCGCGAAAGCCATCGCGCCGTAGGCCAGGTAGCGGCCGACCGCCAGTTCCAGCGGCGAAAAGGCGCCCAGCATCTCAGGCACGATGAACACCAGGCCCCACATCGCCCCGGCCAGCAGGCCGCACAACACTCCGATCCACATACCGATGCACCAGCCAAAGGGGCGATTTTACCGCGCAAGGCGGCTGTCCTGCTTCATGCCTACAGGACAGCCCCGGCTAATAAATATTTGCTAGTATTAATGATAAAAGCGTGGCACGCGATAGACGAGGTGCCATCACACCCCAGGAGACAGGATTGCCCCCATTCACCGTGCGCCTCGCCGGCGCGGCTCGTGCAGCGGCGCTTGGAGCCGCGCTTGCAGCCGTACTATGCGCGCCCACATCCGCCCATGCGCAGATCGAGGTGCGCATGTGGACGCTGCTGAGCGGCGGCGACGGTGCCCGGATGGCGGCCCTGGTCGAGCGCTTCAATGCCAGCCAGCGCGAGGTGCGCGTCACCAGCACCACGCTGAAATGGGGTGAGCCCTTCTATACCAAGGTGATCACCTCCTCGGTGGTCGGGGCCGGCCCCGACATCGCAACCGTGCACCTGTCGCGCATGACCAACCTGGCAGGCGGCGGGGTGCTGCGCCCGATCGCCCCCGGCGAGCTGGCCGAGGCGGGCCTGAACCCGGCCGATTTCTATCCGCGCCAGTGGGAGAAGTCCCAGCATGCCGGCAAGACCTATGCGATTCCGCTCGACCTGCATCCGCTGGTCCTGTACTACAACAAGACGCTGGTCGGGAAAGCCGGTCTGCTCGGCCAGGACGGCCAGCTGAAACCCATCGAAGGAATCGACGCGCTCACCGACGCTTTCCGTGCCGTACGCCAGGCCACCGGCCGCCCGGGCATGACGATGGAGAGCAATCAAAGCTCGTACGCCGTATGGCGCTTGTGGCTGACCATGCTGGCGCAGCGCAATGCGCCCTTGATCCAGAACGGACGCTTCGCCTATGGCGCGGCGGGTGTCGATTCGCTGGCACGGATCAGCAGCTGGTTCGCCAGGGGCTACGCCCAGTCGGGCCTCAACTATGCGGCATCGACCAGCCAGTTCATCGGCGGGAACGCCGGCTTCATGATCAACGGCGTGTGGGAAGTCCCTGAAATGCTGCGCGCCACCGCGAACGGCACCTTGGGTTTCGAATACGGCATCGTGTCCATGCCGCGCATGTACGGCAACCAGAGTGTGTGGGCCGACTCGCATGCCTTCGCCATTCCCGCCAGCGAGGGCAAGCCGATGCCGCCGCAGAAGCTGCGCGCGGCGATGCGCTTCATCGCTTTCGTTTCCAGGAATTCGCTCGGCTGGGCCCAGGGCGGCCACGTGCTGGCCTACCGCCCGGCGGCCGAATCGCCAGCCGCGCTCGCGCTGATGCCGAACCGCTTGTACGCGGACGTCCCGCGCCACGTGGTCTATGCGCCGGACGCCTGGTACATGGGGGCGGCCGGCCCGCTGGAGGCGATGGCCTCGAAATACCTGCCGGCGGCGCTGTCGTCCCAGCTGACACCGGCGCAGGCCCTGCGCATGTTCGAGACGGAAGCGGCGCTGCTCCTGCGCAAGCGCGCGCCGCGCTACTAGGAGACGGCGAATGGCGGACTTCCATTCCACGCAGGCCGCGCGCGCCATCCGTGCGCGGCGCGGCGACGCGCTGCCGGCGCTGATGCTGCTGGCCCCGTTCGGCATCACCTTCCTGCTGTTCTTCCTGCTGCCCACGCTGCAGACCTTCTACATGAGCCTGACCGAGAGCAGCCTCACGCGGACCAATGCCTTCATCGGCATCGCCAACTACGTCACGCTGGTGCAGGATCCCTCGTTCTGGTCGGCGGTCGGGAACACCTTCTACTTCGCGCTGCTGACGGTCGTTCCGCTGACCGCGCTCGGTCTCGTCATGGCCCTGCTGGTCGACCATTTCACCCGCGCCAGCAGCTGGTTGCAGGGCGCCTTCTTCCTGCCCTACGTGCTGCCGATCTCGGTGATGACCCTGATCGCCGACTGGATGCTGCAGCCTTCCACGGGCGTGGTCAACCAGGCGCTGGGCCTGGAGCGCGCCTGGCTGGCCGACGTCACCTGGGCCTTGCCGGTCGTGGCGATTGCCACCATCTGGTGGACCGTCGGCTTCAACATGCTGATGTTCCTGGCGGGACTGCGCAACATCCCGGCAGACCTGTACGAGGCGGCAGCCCTGGACGGGGCACGCGGATTCACCCTGTTCAGGAACATCACCTGGCCTGCGCTGCGCCCGGTGGTCGGGCTGGCGCTGGTCCTGCAGCTGATCGCCTCGATGAAGGTGTTCGGCCAGACCTACATCCTGACCGTTGGCGGGCCTTTCAACACGACCAGGATGACCCTGCACTACATGTACGAAACCGCCTTCATCCAGAGCGACGCCGGCTACGCCGCCGCGATCGCGATGGCCTTTGTCGCCATCGTCATCGCACTGTCGCTGGCGCAGGCAGGCTTGTCGCGCTGGCTCTCGCGGGGCAAGGCATGAGAGCGCGCGCCAACCTGGCCTGGAGCGCCATCGGCGCGCTGGCGGCCTTGTTGCTGGCCGCGCTGTGGGTGGCGCCGTTGCTGTGGGCGGCCAGCACCGCACTCAGGCCCGAGCACGAGACCGTGTCCGCCGTATTCCATTGGTTGCCCCAGACCTGGACCGTGGAAGCCTTCGCCAAGGTGCTGGGCGCCGGCCGCGTCGGCCGCTGGCTGTTCAACAGCGCACTGGTCGCCCTGCTGGTCACCGTCGTCACCATGGCCTTGTCCCTGGGCGCCGCCTATGCGTTTTCCCAGTTGCGGTTCCGCGGCCGCAGCCTGCTGTTCCTGCTTACCATGCTGGCCTTCCTGGTGCCCTTCGAAGCGCTGCTGGTACCGCTGTTCCGGATCATGAACCAGCTCGGCCTGATCAACAGCTACGCCGGCATCGTGCTCCCGCAAGTGGTGGCGCCGGTGGTCATCTACGTCTTCAAGGAGTTTTTCGACAAGGTGCCGGCAGACTTTCGTGAAGCCGCGGTGATGGATGGCGCGGGGCCGCTGCGCATCCTGTGGAATGTCTACCTGCCGGTATCCGGGAACATTGTGTGGGCCATGGCGATCGTGACGTTCATCGCGGCATGGAACAACTTCCTGTGGCCTTTCATCATCGTCACCGAGAACGAGATGATGACGATCCCCCTCGGCCTGACCCAGACCTACGATGCCTATGGCGTCATCTATGCCCAACTGATGGCTGCAGCCTTGATCGGCGCACTGCCGGTGGCGCTGGCCTACGTGCTGTTCCAGCGCCGCGTGACCCACGGCTTCCTGGCCGCCACCGGCCTAAAAGGATGAACCCCGGATGAACCCCGGATGAAACCCGGCTGATACCGGACAAAAAAAGAGAGCGGATACCCCATGTCATCTGTGCGCCTGCATGGCATCACCAAACAGTACGAGGACAACCCCGTCATCAAGGGCATCGACCTGGAAATCGCGGACGGCGAGTTCGTGGTGCTGGTCGGCCCCTCGGGCTGCGGCAAGTCGACCCTGCTGCGCATCGTCGCCGGACTCGAAGACGTCAGCTCCGGCACGGTGGAGATCGGCGGCCGCGTCTGCAACGACGTCGAGCCTGCCAAGCGCGGCATCGCCATGGTGTTCCAGAGCTATGCGCTGTATCCGCACATGACGGTGGCCGAGAACATGGGGTTCGCGCTGAAGCTGGCCGGGGTGCCGCGCGCCGAGATCGCCGAGCGGGTGACGCGCGCCGCCGAGATCCTGCAGATCGGGCACCTGCTGGAGCGCCGTCCGAAGGCGCTGTCGGGCGGCCAGCGCCAGCGCGTGGCGATCGGCCGCGCCATCGTGCGCAAGCCGGAAGTCTTCCTGTTCGACGAACCGCTGTCGAACCTGGATGCCGCGCTGCGCGGCCAGACCCGGGTCGAGCTGGCGCGCCTGCACCGGGAACTCGGGGCCACCATGATCTACGTGACCCACGACCAGGTCGAGGCCATGACCCTGGGCCAGAAGATCGTCGTCTTCAATGCCGGACGCATCGAGCAGGCCGGCACGCCGCTCGAGCTGTACGAGCGTCCCGCCAACCGTTTCGTGGCCGGCTTCCTCGGCTCGCCGCGCATGAACTTCCTGCCGGGGATGCTGGCGGGCGAGGAGGGACCGGCGGTACACGTGCGCCTGGCCGGCGGGTCGATCGTCGACGTGGCCGCGGACGCCTCGCGTGCGGCGCCGGGCGCGGGCGTGACGCTGGGCGTCCGCCCCGAACACCTGCGTGTCGCGGAAGCGAACGAGGCCGGACTCCCGGCCACGGTGGCCCTCGTCGAGTACCTGGGCGACTCCACCATCGTCTACGCCCAGGTGGAGGGCGTGCCGGAGATGGTGTCGCTGAAGTGCCGTCCCGATGCCCCCTGCCCGGAGCGGGGTGCCCGCGTCACGCTCGCCTTCGACGCGGGCCATGGCCACCTGTTCGATGCCGACGGCGCGGCATTGCCGCGCGCGCGGCTCGGCTGAGGAGCGCTGCCATGAGCGAGCCGGGCCGCACGCGCCGGCCTACCATGACCGACATCGCCAAGCTGGCCGGGGTGTCGCAGTCCACGGTGTCGCTGGTGATCAACCACATGAGCGGCGCCAAGGTATCCAGCGCGACGCGCAACAAGGTGCTGCGCATCGCGCGCGAACTGGGCTACCCGGTCGAGCGCATGGGCCATGCGGTGCCCGCCCTGGCACGCAACCTGGTGGTCTACCTGACCGACGAGCTGTCCACCAGCCCGCATGCGATGACCACCATCGACGGCGCCCGCGACGGCGCCTGGGAGCACGACTGCCTGCTCTCGGTGTACGCCACCCGCAACGACCCGGAGTACGAGGGGGCGATCCTGGCGCGGGTCCTGGCGGATCCGGCGTTGCTGGGGGTGGTCTACGCCACCATCTTCACGCGCACGGTCACCGTGCCGGCCCAGTTGGCAGACGTGCCGACCGTGCTCCTGAACTGCCATGTCAAGGAGCGGCGCGACAGGCTGTACTCCTCGGTGGTGCCGAGCGAGGTGCTGGGCGGCTATGCGGCCACCATGCACCTGATCGAGGCCGGCCACCGCCGCATCGGCTTCATCAACGGCGAGGGCTGGATCGAGGCCGCGGCCGAGCGCCTGAAGGGCTACCGCCAGGCCCTGTCGAGCCGCGACATCCCTTTCGAAGCGCAACTGGTGCGCGAGGGCGACTGGCAGGTCAGCAGCGGCCATGCGCACGCCCAGGCCTTGCTGGCCTTGCGGGATCCGCCGACGGCACTGTTCTGCGCCAACGACCTGATGGCGGTCGGCGCCATCGAAGCGGTGCGCGAACTTGGCATGGACGTGCCGGGGCAAGTCTCGGTGGTGGGCTACGACGACCAGGATATCGCCCGCTACACCCAGCCACCGCTCACCACAGTGTTGTTACCAAACTACGAAATGGGCCGCTGGGCAGCAGAAAGTTTAATCGCGCAAGTGAACAGTGGCATCACCCGGCGCACCGCCATGAAGATGGATTGCCCTCTGGTGGCGCGCGATTCGGTGGCTTCGCGTGGCCTGTTTTGAGCCATCCTTGAGTGCGCCATACCGGTGCGAAATCGGATAATTTTTTCGTATTAGTCATAAATTATGACCAATAACGATTCCAATATCGGCCGGCTCGTCCGCAAGCCCGACAAGGCAGCTTGCCGACGCAGGCACGGCCATCGACCCAGGAGACCTCGATGAGCAACTTGAAAGTCCGGCCAGTCTGCGCGGCCGTCATGCTGCTGTGCGCCCACATCGGCCTTGCCGCCGCCCAGGATGCGACCCAGAGCGGTGCACGCGCGTCGGTGGAGCAGGGCGCGCCCGGCGCCACGGCGGCGCCCGAATCCGGTCCCACCTCGGCAGGCGGCGGCCTTGCCACGGTCACGGTGAGCGGCATCCGCAGCAGCATCCGCTCCGCCGAGCAGATCAAGCGCGACGCCGAGCAGGTGGTGGACTCGATCAATGCCGACGACATCGGCAAGTTCCCCGACCGCGCCGCCGGCGACGCCCTGCAGCGCATCGCCGGCGTGCAGGTGGGCCGCGACCGCGGCGAGACCAGCACCGTCATCATCCGCGGGCTGCCGGACGTGGCGACCACCATCGAGGGCAACGAGATCTTCACGGGCACCGGCCGGCGCCTGTCCTACCAGGACCTGCCGGTCCAGTCGATCGGCGGCCTGGACGTGTACAAGTCGGCCACCGCCAACCAGTTCGAGGGCGGCATCGCCGGCGCGGTCAACATCCGCCTGCGCGCCCCCTTCGACTTCAAGGGCTATACCGTCACCGGCTTCGTCGAGGGCCGCCGCAACTATGTCGAGGGCAGCGAAGCGCGCAAGGAGAAAACCAAGCCGGGCGGCGGGCTCCTGCTGAGCAACCGCTGGCAGACCGGCATCGGCGAGATCGGCGTGCTGGTCGACGTGGCCTACAACAAGGAGCACTGGGCGATGCCGGTGCAATGGGTCGACCGGCCGGAAGGGATCTACTCGGTCAGCCCGGACGGCACCGCGCAGCGCCTGTACGACGGGCCGATCGCGCCGCTGCGTCCGGGCGACCGCCTCGGCGAACTGCCCAACATCGGCGGCATCTACAATGCCGGCGATCGCGAGCGCGGCAGCATCCACGCCGCCGTCCAGTGGAAGCCAAATGCATGGACCGAGCTTTCGGCCCAGTACCTGGGCACCGGCTACAGCGGCAGGAGCGAGGTCGACTACATCCTGAACATCGCCACCTGGGGCCCGCGCCTGACCAACGTGGTGATGGCGCCGCAGGGCGCGTATTGCAACACCCCGGTCGGGTCGGTCTGCCCGATCCAGGCGGCCAGCGTCCCGGGCGTGCGCTTCCGCGGCCCCTATGACTGGGATCCGTACACCGCGACCAGTACCTGGGGCGTCAAGGAGCGTACCGATACCCACTTCCTGAACTTCGGCGGCAAGTACCGCAACGGCCCGCTGTCGGTCGACAGCAACCTGGCGTTCACCCGCTCGGACTTCATCAACGACACCGTGATCGTCGACCAGCAGATTCCGGGGGCCAGCGCTTCGGTCTACACTTACGGGCGCGACGGCCACGGCGGCTACAACGCCATCACCACGCCCACTTCGACGGCGGCGCTGCGCGACCCCAACCAGTTCGTCTTGCGCGGCATGGTGCAGAACTGGGGCGAGTCGCGCGGCGAGCAGACCCAGTTCCGCACCGATGCCGTCTATCGCCTGGGCGGCGACGCCTTCATCACGGCGCTGACCGGCGGCATCCGGCTGTCGAACCGCGAGGTCAGTTACCACAGCGGCGAACGGGCCAGCGACCTGCCGAACGCCACCGTGCGTCCTTCCCCGATCGCTGCCTTCGGCCCGTCGTTCCAGAGCCTGGTGCCGGGCCTGGACCGCCTGGGCGGCCCCTGGATGACGCCGTCGCGCGACTTCCTGATCTACCAGGCCGACCGCGTGCGCGCCTTCTACGGCCAGCCGGCAGGCCGGGTGCCGGACGACCCGATGCGCCTGTTCGAGCAGCGCGAGCGCACCGCCACGCTGCACCTTGGCGCGCGCTGGAAGGCCCAGCTGGGCACGGTCGGGATGACCGGCAGCGTCGGCGGGCGCCTGGTGAAAGTCGATCGCAAGCTGGAGGGCAACCGCCGCATCGGCGACGTCGTCACCCCGATCAGCGAGGACAGCGACGAGACCAACTTCCTGCCGAACGTGTCCGCGGTGGTGAACTGGACCGACCGCATCCAGTCGCACCTGAGCGTGGGCAAGACCATCACCCGGCCCGAGTTCTCGCAGCTCAATCCGGCCCTTTCCTTGATACCGCCGACCGTGAATGCGCCGGGCACGGGCTCCGCGGGCAATCCGGAGCTGTCGCCGACCGAGTCGATCAACAGCGACGCCACGCTCGAGTACTACTTCCGCGACAACGGCTACGCCCAGATCGCGCTGTTCCACCGCGACATCGAAGGCTACCTGCAGAACTTCGAGCAGCAGGAAAGCATCAACGGCGTGAACTACCGCGTCACGCGCCCGCAGAACTCGGGCAAGGGCAAGCTGCGGGGCGCCGAGTTCGGTATCCAGAAGTTCTTCGACTTCCTGCCGGGCGCCTGGAGCGGCCTGGGCGCGCAGTTCAACTACACCTGGATCGACGGCGAGAACCAGACCCGAACCGGCCTGAACACCGGCGCCTACGCCACCACCGACCTGATCGGCGTGGCGCGCCAGAGCTACAACCTCGCGCTGCTCTACGAGCGCGGCGGCTGGACCGGCCGCCTGGCGGCGACCCGGCGCGGCAAGTACGTCGAGCAGATCGCCGAGCCGCGCTTCGGCCAGGACCGCATCGTCAAGGCCTCGACCTATGTCGACCTGAGCGTCGGCTACGCCCTCACGCCGAACCTGACGCTGAACTTCGACGCGATCAACCTGACTAAAGAGCGCTACGAGAGCTACCTGGGCGATCCGATCCGCCCGCGCGACATCCGCTACAACCCGACCACGTACGGCCTGAGCTTGCGCTATCAAATGTAGGAGGGCAGATGCTGAAGACTTACTGTAATCCGGTCTATCCGGAAATCATGGCGGACCCCTTCGTGCTCAAGCACGAGGGCCGCTACTACGCCTACGGCACCGCCCCCGCAGGCCCCGGGGGCGGGCGCTTCCCGGTGCTGGTGTCGAACGACCTGGTCGATTGGCACCGGGCCGGCTACGCCATCTCCGCGCCGGGCGTGGACCCGGGGGAAGCCCATTTTTGGGCGCCGGAAGTCGCCTACAGCGATGGCAGGTTCTGGATGTACTACTCGCGTGGCGACGAAGAGGGCAAGCACCAGAAGCTGCGGGTCGCGGTGGCCGACAATCCGGTCGGGCCGTTCGTCGACCAAGGCGTGCTGCTGGTGCCGCAGCTGCAGTTCTCGATCGACGCCCACCCCTTCCGCGACAAGGACGGCCAGTGGTACCTGTACTACTGCGTCGACTTCCTCGAGCTTGGGGACGACCACCGCATCGGCACCGGCATCGTGGTCGACCGGCTGGTGACGATGGACCGCCTGGCGGGCGAGCCGCGCACGGTGGCGCGCCCGCATGCCGACTGGCACCTGTTCAAGAAGCAGCGCGCGATGTACGACGCGGTCTACGACTGGCACACGGTGGAAGGCGCCTCCGTGCTGGTCCATGGCGGCAAGTACTACTGCTTCTACAGCGGCGGCGCTTGGGAAAAGGAGAACTATGGGGTCAGCTACGTCGTGGCCGACCATCCGCTCGGACCGTTCACCCGGCCCGAGGGAAGCCACGAGGCTCTCCTCATGCGCTCGCGGCAGGGTAACGTGATCGGCCCGGGCCATAACTCCTTCACCACCTCGCCGGACGGCAGCCAGGACTGGATCGTCTACCACGCCTGGGACACGGCCATGACGGGACGCCGCATGTGCATCGACCGGCTGGTGTGGGAGAACGGCCGGCCAACTACCATCGGGCCGACCTTCACCCGCCAGCCGGCGCCGGCGGGGCTGGTGATGTAAGGCGGCTCAGACCGCGACAGGGCTCAAGACCGGCTTGCCCGCAAAATGGGCGAGCAGGTTGCCGATTGCCAGGTCGCGCATGGCCTGGCGCGCTTCCACGGTGAAGCTGCCGACGTGCGGCGTGAGGACCACATTGTCCAGTGCGCGCAGGGCGGGCGGCACATTCGGCTCGTCCTCGAATACGTCGAGCGCTGCCGCGCCCAGCCTTCCCGTGGATAGTGCGTCGGCCAGCGCCGCTTCGTCCACCACCGAGCCGCGCGCGATGTTCACCAGTGTGCCCTCCGGGCCCAGGGCGTCCAGCACCTCCGCGTCGATGACATGGCGGGTGGCGACGCCTCCGGGCGTACATACCACCAGGTAGTCGCTCTCGGCGGCCAGCGCGGCCAGCGATGCGCAGCGTAGGCTCGGCTCCGGCCCTGCGCTGCGCTGGAAGTAGCGGATCGCCATGCCGAAGGCGCGCAGGCGCATGGCGACCGCCTGGCCGATGCGGCCATAGCCGTAGATACCGGCTACCTTCCCGCGCAGGCTGCGCGCAAGCTGCAGGGGGCGTGCCTCCTGCCAGTGGCCGGAGCGTACATAGCGGTCCAGCAGCGGCAGGCGGCGCGCGCTTGCCAGCAGCAGGGCGACCGTGAGGTCGGCCACGTCCTCGGTCAGCACGTCCGGGGTGTTGGTGACGATGACGCCGCGCCGGGCCAGAGGCTGGAGCGCCACGGCGTCGACGCCGACACCGTGCACCGAAACGATTTCGAGCGCCGGGAAGGATGCCGCCGTCTTGGCGTCGAGGCCGATCGTCCCGGTGGTCAGCACGCCGCGCACCTGCACGGCCGGCCCCTTGAGGAAGGTCCTCCGCTCGTCGGCGGACATGCGCGCCAGGTGGTGGCAGGCGAAAGGCGCCTCGAGCGTGCGCAGCGCATCGTCGGGCCAGATGTTGCCAAAGACAGCGATTTGCGGTTTCATCGTGTAAAGTGAGCCAGAAATTGGAATGGTTCGACGCAGACGACAGCTCAGTGTCGAAGGCTGGCGTCGCCGGTGCAGGCTGCCGCGCGGGCCGTTTGCCTGCCTATTCTGCCGAAAAGAGCTGGCCGAACTGCGTGGCCCGGAATTCGATCGCGCAAATGAACAGCAAGGCCGCGAGCAGCATGTGACGCGACTGCCGGCTGCCGATGTCGACAAGGCGGCCGTGGGCGATGCCGTTGCGCATGTCGGTCAAGGTCGTCCTGAAGTCAGCCACGACCCGTTCGAAGATCTCGTGGCTGCCCAGGTCCGTATCGGGAAAGCTCAGGAGTATTAGCTCGTCTGCCTTTTTTTGGAGCGAGGCCCTCCTGGTGCCGGCGTCAAGTTTGCGGTTGATAAAGCTTTCGAGGGCAGCATAGGCCAAAAAGAAGCTCACCCGGTGATCGCCCCTCGCCCGGAGCTGGAAGCTTTCAATCAGCAGTTGCCGATAGAACTCTGCTTCGCCGCAAACGGTCCTGAATCCGATGAAGTGGACCAGCGCGTGGTGACGAAGGTGCCATTGATAGGTCTCACTGAACACCTCGTCGAACACCTCGGCTGGGGAAATTCCGGAAAACCTCTGCAAGCCCACGCGCGCCTCCGCAGTTGAAATTGCCTGATTATAAACGGCGGGCTGCGCTAGCCGGCAGTCCGCCGGGCCGGGAGTCGCTATCCAGCCTACGGCGCCGCTGCGTCCTCGGTGGAGCAGACCAGCGCGCGCAGCCGGGCCAGCGGCATCGGCCGCGCCAGGTAGTAGCCCTGGGCCTGGTCGCAGCGCGCCGAGCGCAGGAAGGCCAGCACCTCGGCGGTCTCGACGCCTTCGGCCACCACGGCCATCCCGAGCGCATGCGCCATGTCGACGAAGGCCTTCACGAAATCGACGGTGGTCACGTTCTCGTCCTGCTGCATCACGAAGGAGCGGTCGAGCTTGAGCACGTCGATCGGGAAACGGCGCAGATAGGCCAGGCTCGAATACCCGGTGCCGAAATCGTCCACCGCGACCTGGATGCCGAGGCTCTTGAGCTCGCGCAGCATCGTGGCAGTGTGGTCGATGTCCTCGATGAGCGCGCTTTCGGTCAGTTCCAGCTCCAGGCAATCGGGCGGCAAGCCCGACCTCGAGAGCGTTGCGCATACCTCGGCCGCGAAACCGGCCTGCGCCAGTTGGCGCGCCGACACGTTGACCGACACCACGACCTTGCGGCCGCATGCGTCCATCAGCTCGCGCGTGCGGGTGCAGGCTTCTTCCATGACCCAGCGCCCGATCGCATTGATCAAGCCGGTCTCCTCCGCGATGCCGATGAACTGCTGCGGCGGGACCTGGCCGCGCTCCGGGTGGTTCCAGCGGATCAATGCTTCCATGCCGTAGAGGGCCGTGCCGCCCGGGGCGGCGGGGCACAGCGAATAGCGCGGCTGGTAGTGCAGCTCGAATTCTTCGCGCGCCAGGGCCGGGCGCAGCGATACCTCGAGCGCCATGCGCGCCTGGGTGGCAAGCGTCATTTCCGGTTCGAACAAGCGGTAGCGGTTGCGGCCCGCGTTCTTGGCGCGGTACATGGCGGTGTCGGCGGTCTGGAACAGGGCTTCGCGGGTCTGCGCATCCCCGGGGTACATGCTGATGCCGATCGAGGCGCCGACGATCACGTCGATGCCGCCTACCTTTACCGGCGCGGTCAGCACGTCGAGCAGCTTGTCGGCGATGACTGCCGCGGCCGGCTGGCCGCTGGCGCAATGGGCGGCCACCACGAATTCGTCGCCGCCGAGGCGCGCGATGATGTCGGTGGGCCGCACGACGCGGCGCAGGCGTGCGGCGACCTCGCACAGCAGGACGTCGCCCATCTCGTGGCCGAAGGAGTCGTTGACTTCCTTGAAGCGGTCGAGGTCGAGGAACATCACCGCCACCGATGAGCCGTAGGGGCAGTCGTCCAGCATCTGCTGCACGCGCTCGCCCAGCAAGGCGCGGTTGGGCAGGCCGGTGAGGGTGTCGTGGGTCGCCAGTTCCTGCAGCCGGCTCTCGGCCGCCTTGCGCCCCGTGATGTCGGTCATCAGGCCGGTGAGCGAGATTGCGCGCCCCGCGGCGTCGCGCTTGATGCTGCCGTTGAACAGCACATGGATGGGCTGGCCGTGGCGGTGCCGCAGGACCGCCTCCACGCCCTGCACGGTGGCCGGTCCGTCCTCGCCGGTGTCGAGGGAGGCCAGCGGGAAGCAGATGAACAGCTCGGGCAGGCGCAGGGCCAGCAACATCTCGCGCGGGTAGCCCGACAGGGTGCACAGGGCCGGGTTCACGTCCAGCAGCGCGCCGTCGCAGCCAGCCAGCAGGTAGCCGGCCGGCGTCATTTCGATCACTTCGCGGAAACGCTGCTCGCTTTCGCGCAGCTGGCGCTCGGCCTCGGCACGGTCACTCAGGTCGCGGATGACGGCCAGGAAGAATTCCTCGCCCTCGTCGTCGAAGCGCGAGATCTGCACCTCGGCGGGGAACACGGTGCCATCCTTGCAGCGCTTGTCGGTGCGCAGCAGTTGGGCGTGCCCGGCGCGCAAGGCTTCCAGCAGCGCAGGGCCCTCCTTGAATCCGTTGTTCACGCCGGTGGCCACCATGCCGATGAATTCCTCGCGGCTGTAGCCGAAGCGCGCGCAGGCCTGGTCGTTCACCGCCACGATGTGCAGTGCGCCGTCGACGATCATGATGCTGTCGCCGGCCTGGTTGAACAGCTTGCGGAAGCGTTTCTCGCTCTTGCGCAGCGCCTGTTCGGCCTCGCGCCGTGCGGTGATTTCGTGGAAGTACACCGAGATGCCGTCCGCGTGCGGATAGACGCGCGCCTCGAGCCAGACCTGGCGGGGTTCCCAGAAGGTTTCGAAGGTAGCGGGCTGGCGCGTCTCCATCGCGTTGCGGTAGCGCTGCAGCGATGGCGAATGCTGCAGGTCGGGGGCGATGTCCAGCAGCGGGTGGCCGATGGCGTCCGCAACCCGCACGCCGACGAAATCGCCCGCTTTCTGGTTGGCATAGGTGAGGCGCCAACCGCTGTCGATGGCGAAGAAGGCATCGCCGATGCTATCGAGCATGCTGTTGAGGGCCGCTTCGGACCGCAGCAGGGCTTCGCGCGCTTGGTGATGCGCCGTGACGTCGCGCGCGGTCAGGAATATGCGCCGGTGCGAACCCGACCAGTGCGCGGACACCGACATCAGGATGAACTGGCCGTCCTTGCGGCGCACGCGGATCGGGATGTCCGGATGTTGCGGGTGCCCGTTCTGGAGGCTGTCCCGGATCCCGGACGCCTCGTCGTGCTGCTCGGGATGAACGACGTCGTTGTAATGTTTCCCGATCAGTTCGTCGTGCTGGTAGCCGAGCAGGGTGCGCGAGGCGGCATTCGCGCGCAGGATGAAACCCTCGGCGTCGAGCACGACCATCAGGTCGAGGGCGTTCTCGATCAGGGCCGCATTCTCTTCGGCGAGCAGCGCAAGCCCGCCAGGGGAGGCAGTGGGGATGTCCAGCATAGTCACAGGTGTCGCGGTCTCGCCGCAGCGGATGGGAAGGGCCGGTTCCAACGCGCCCGGCGGCCAAGTATAGCCATTTCCGTGTGGCAACAGCAGCTGCAAAGCCTAATTTACGACACTTGTATAGGCAACTTTCCGCAACTGTCGAGACATCCCGGCTGCTATTCGATGCCAGCCTGGCCACGCTTGCCGCTCGGCTTGGTGTTTCCGTCTAGATCGTCGTCCTGCTTGCGCATGGCCACGAAGTCGCGTTCGAACATCGCGTGCAGTTCCTCGCGCGCCCGGCGCGCCATCGAAGCGTACTGCTCGCGGTTCTTGTCATAGGGGTAGACACGTGCAGTTGCCCGGCATCTGGGGCGATGCGCTGGCGGCCCGGGCGCGCAGCCGTGCGCCCGGAGTGCGCATCGTATTTGCCACCGGCAACGGAGAAGTGGCGAACTGGCCGGATGCCGTGGTGCTGCGCAAGCCGTATGACCTGCAGAGCCTGGTGCAGGTGCTGGGACGGCAGGCGCTCGGCGCCTGAACCGCCAGCGCGTTCCTACAGCCGGCTCCGCCCGGGGACTATTCGTGCGGGGCCGCGGCCGGACTATCATGGGAACACACACCATGACAAGGAGGCCAGCATGTCGATGCAGAGCGAAGGCAAGGACGCCAAGGGGCGCAACTATGACCAGGTGACCCGCGACGGCACCAGCAGCGCAGGCAGCATGGGCGCCGGCGGCACCGGTGACATCGGGGCGATGGGGAGCGACAACCCGGGCAGCCAGCAATCGGCCAGCCGGACCGACGACCTGCTCGCCGGCGATACCACCCACCAGGAAGCCGACCAGGCATTCAGCGGCGGTAGCCAGGGTGGGCAGATCCAGACCGGGATGGAAGGAATCGGCAAGCGTAGCGGTGGCGCAGGGGCCAGCCAGCAGTCGGGCCAGCAGTCCAGCCAGCAGTCGAGCCAGCAGGCTGGACAACAGGGGAGCATGCCCAGCGGCCAGACCGACGCCGACCAGTACGACCAGGGTACCGCGCCGCGCGAATAGTCGGCCGTCTTCAGGCGACGGCGGCCGCGTCCTCGCGCCGCAGGCGGTACAGCACGTGGCGCGACAGCGGATGGCCGGGAGCCAGGGCCGGGTGCGCGAAAGCGCTTCCGGCGTCCTCGCGCATGCCCAGCTTTTCCATGACGGCGCGTGAACGCAGGTTGGCCGGAACGGTGAACGAGACGATCTCTTCCAGCCCCAGTTCCGTGAAGCCGAAGCGCAGGCAGGCGCGCGCGCCCTCGCTCGCATAGCCCAGGCCCCAATGCCGGGCTGCCAGGCGCCAGCCGATGTCGGTGCAGGGTGCGAAAGGCAGGGCGCCGGCCTGTCCGGCTTCGTGCCGTTTCAAGCCGACGAAGCCGGCCAGCTCGCCGGTCGCGGCGACCGTCGCCGCGAAGTAGCAGGCGCCGCTGTGCGCGTACAGATCCTGCTGAAAAGCAATGAAGGCCTCTGCCTGCGCCACCGTGAGCGGCCCGGGCAGGAATTCGGTCACGCGTGGATCCTGGTTCAGTTCCCAGAAGGACGCGGCGTCGGCCGCTTCCCAGGTGCGCAATACCAGCCGTGGAGTCTTGATCACCTCCATGTCCGTCCCCTCAGCTGGCCAGTGCGAGCCGCGCCGCGACGACGCTTTCGATGAAGCGCGCCGTGCGCTCCGGCTGCGTCACCGGCAGCATGTGCCCGCCGTCGACCAGCTCCAGTTGCGCGCCGGGCACCTTGTCGACCAGCGCCTGGCCGTTGGCGCGCCAGTCGAGGAGGCGGTCTTCGCGGCCGAACAGCACCCGCACCGGCACGCGCAGTTCTCCGTAGCGTGCTTCGACCTGCGGCATGTGCCCGGGCAGCGCTTGCAGGTCGGCCGAGGCGGCAAGGAAAGCCCCGGGGCGCAGGCCGAGCAGGCCGCCGCCCCGGGTCGCGAAGTCGTCCGGCACGGTTTCCGGTCCGAAAACCTGGCGCAGGATGCCCTTGCTCCCGATGATGCCGAGCGGGACCGCCAGCGTGGCGGCGAACAACCGGCGCAGCCAGCCGCTTTCGATGGTCATGCCGCGAAAGGCCGGCGGCACCGTTTGCGGCGTATGGCTCAGCGGGGCCACGAGTGCCAGCGCGCCGACCTGCTGCGGGTGCTCGAGCGCGAGGGTAAGGGCGATCGCGCCGCCCAGCGAATGGCCGACCACGGTCGGACGTTCCAGGCCGAGACGCTCGACCAGGGCGGCAATGGCGCGCGCCTGGGTCGCGAGGTCGGCCGGCATGCCATCCGGCCGGGTCGAATGGCCGGAACCGGGCCGGTCCAGCGTCACCACGCGGTAGCGCTTCGACAGCTCGCGCACGGCGCCGTAGTTGAAGTGGGCCATCTGGCCGCCGAGGCCGTGGATCATCAGGATGGCCGGGCCGTGCCCCTCGTCGCGCACGTGCAGGCGCACGCCTTCGGTTTCCACGAAACTGCCGGCCGGCGGCAGGAAGGCTTCGATGCGGCGCGCTGTGCGGCGGCTGAACACGGCCAGCAGCAACAAGAGCAAGGCCAGGCCGCCCAGGACGAATAGGAGGAGGTGCAGGTTCATCTTCCGGTCGCTTTCTTCAGGAGTTTCCAGTAATGGACGGGGATCAGGCGCTCAAGCAGGGCGACGAACCTGGCGTCGCCGCCCACCAGGATACGCGCTTGGCGGCGCTCGATGCCCTGCGCGATGATCTCGCCGGCCCGGTCGGGCGGCATGCGAAGCAGGCGCTGCGCGACCGCACGGCCACGGTCGATCTCGTCCTGCGGCGCGCCATCCGGAACGCGCGCGTTCTTCGCGATCGAGGTCGCCACGCCGCCGGGATGCACGACGCTGACCGCGACCGGGCTGCCCTCGAGCTCATGGCGCAGCGCATTGCTGAATCCGCGCACCGCGAACTTGCTGGCCGAGTAGGCGCTCTGGCCCGGCGGAGAGACGATGCCGTAGATGCTCGATACGTTGACGATGCGGGCGTCGTCGCTCAGCCGCAGGTGCGGCAGGAAGGCGCGCGTCATGCGCACCACGCCGTGGAAGTTGATCTCCATGAGCCAGTCGAAGTCGTCCTCGATCACCTGTTCGAAACTGCCGCCAAGCGCGACCCCGGCGTTGTTGACCACCAGGTCGACCCGGCCGTGCACCTCCAGCACCTCGGCCGGCAACAGGCGCACCCCGAGGCGGTCGGCCACGTCCAGGCGGTGGCTGGAAACGCGCACGCCGAGCGCCCGCGCTTCGCGCGCGGCGTCGGCGGCGGCCGTCCCGTCGATGTCGGCCAGGGCCAGGTGGCAACCGCGCCTGGCCAGTGCCAGCGCGGTGGCGCGGCCGATCCCGCCGCCGGCGCCGGTGACGACCGCCACGCGGTTGGCGAGCTTCATGGCATGCCTCCCTTGCTCCCCAAGCGCAGGACGCCGTCGTCGATGCGTCCGACACGGATGGTGAGCAGGTCGCGCAGGTAGTTCTGGTAGACCTGCCAGGGCTTGCGCGCGCCCTGCTTGGGCAGCAGGTGGCGGGCCCGCTCGACGTAGCCGGAATTGAAATCGAGGAAGGGCGCTTCCGGGACCGACGGGTCGCGGTGCGCCACCGCGATGGCCTGGCCGCGCGCGTCCATGTGGCGCAGGAGGCGGCACACCCAGGCGGCGGTCAGGTCGGCCTTCAGGGTCCAGGACGCATTGGTGTAGCCGAAAGCCAGGGCGCAGTTGGGCACCCCGCTGAGCATCATGCCCTTGTAGGACATGGCGCGGCTGGGGTCGATCACGCGGCCGTCGACCACCAGGGTGGCGCCGCCGAACAGCTTCAGCGTGAGGCCGGTGGCCATCACCACCAGGTCCGCCGCCAGCTCGCGCCCGGACTGCAGCAGGATGCCGTTGCGGGTAAAGCGCGCGATATGGTCGGTGACCACCGATGCGCGGCCGGAGCGGATCGCCTCGAACAGGTCGCCGTCCGGCACCACGCAGACGCGCTGATCCCAGGGCTTGTAACCCGGGGTGAAGTGGGCGGCGGCCGCCTCCGGGGAGCCGAGCTGCTGGCCTGCCATCTCGATGATCTTCTGCTTGACCAGTTGCGGCTTGCTGCGCGCCAGCCAGTACAGGAACATGCTCTCGCCGATCACGCGCCAGCGGGTGAGGGCATAGGCCAGCCTTTCCGGGAACAGGCGCCGCATGCGGTGCGCGAAGCGGTAGCGCGAAGGACGGGCGACGACGTAGGTCGGGGAGCGCTGCAGCATGGTCACATGAGAGGCACGGTCGGTCATCGCCGGCACCACCGTCACCGCCGTGGCGCCGCTGCCGACCACCACCACCTGGCGGCCAGCGTAGTCGAGGTCCTCGGGCCAGAACTGCGGCTGCACGATGCGGCCCGCGAAACCGTCCTCGCCCTCGAAGCGCGGACGATAGGCTTCGTCGTAGCTGTAGTAGCCGCTGCACAGGTAGAGGAAGCGGGCCCGCAGCATGCGCGTCTCACCGCTGTTCAAGCGCGCCTGCACGGTCCACAATGCCTGCTTCGAGCACCAGCTCGCGCCGATCACCTTGTGTCCGTAGCGGATGTGCGGCTCGATCCCGTGCTCGCGCGCGGTGCTGCGCACGTAGTCCAGGATGGCCGGACCATCGGCGATCGCCTTGGCATCCAGCCAGGGCCGGAAGGCGTAGCCCAGGGTGTACATGTCGGAGTCGGAACGGATACCGGGATAGCGGAACAGGTCCCAGGTGCCGCCGATGGCGTCGCGCGCCTCGAGGATGGCGTAGCGCTTGCCGGGGCAGCCGCGCTGCAGGGCGCTGGCAGCGCCGATGCCGGACAGGCCGGCGCCGACGATCAGGACGTCCAGCGGCTCTTCCTGCGGCACGTCGTCCGTCCCGGAAGATGATGCGGATGGATGCATGGTGTCTCGGGGTTCCTGAACATGTCTTATGTTGACACTCTACATTGTCAGAAGTGGGGTGACAAGTTCGATGACAAATTCGATGAAGAGTTTGGAAACAAGTTTCTGTGTAGAATGTGGTCATGAAAGCAGAGCTCACCACTACCCGGTCCTACCGCGGGCTGTCGCAGGAAGAGCGGCGCGCCGACCGCCGGGCGCGCCTCATTGCGGCGGCAATTGCCGTCTATGGCGAACGCGGCTACCACCAGGCCACCGTGAAGGCGGTCTGCGAGGCTGCCGGCCTGACCGAGCGCTACTTCTATGAATCCTTCCCTAACAGCGAAGCGCTGCTGATCGACTCCTTCAATGCCGTCACCTATTCGGTGCTGGGGGAAATCACCCGCGCAGCCACGGAAGCCGGACGCGGGCGCATCGCGCGTTCGCGCGCCATGCTGCACGCCTACTTCGCGGCGCTGCAGCGCCAGCCGCAGTCGGCGCGGGTCTTCCTGGTGGAGATCCGCGGCGTCAGCCGGGCCGTGGACCTGACCTTCGACGGAGCGCTGCGCGCCATCGGCCGCGAGGTGGCCCGCATCGTGGCCCCGCCGGACGCCCCCGACGACGAACTGCTGCAGGCCGGCGTGGTCGGCGGCGTGATCCACATCGCACTGCGCTGGATCGACAACGGCTATGCGCCGGACATCGATGCGGTGGTCGATACGGCGCTGCGGCTCGGCGCGGTGCTCTCTTCGGCTCAGGGAGCCGCGGCCGCGCCGCGCCATGAAAATGGCCCGGCGGGGGCCGGGCCTGGGGAGCGCGGAAGCGCTCAGAACTGGTAGGAGATACCCGCGCTCAGGTTGCTTGCGGCCTGGGAGATCTTTTGCACTTCGACGCGCGCCGAGACGGCGGGCGTGATTGCATAGTTCAGGCCGATGCCGTACAGCGCCTTGGTGGTCGAATCCTTGGCGGTGTGGCCTTCACTGCTGAAGCGGCTCTGGATGCGGGCGGCGCCGAGACGTCCGTAGACGCTCAGGCGCTCGCCGACCGGCAGGCTGCCGATCAGCGACAGCGAGGTCTGGACTGCGCGCTCGTTGGCGCTGAAGCCGGCAAAGCGGTAGTCGCGGTCGGCCAGGCGGCGGTGGCCCAGTTCGACGGCGAAGTTTGGATGGAAGTTGTAGCCGACGAAGCCGCCGAAGCTGGTGTCGCGGCCGCTCGCATCGGTGATCTTGGTGCGACCGACGTCGGCGCCGGCATAGAAGGTGTCCGGTGGTGCCGCGAAGGCTGCCGACGAAGCGATCGACAGGGCAGTTGCGGCTGCAATTTTCTTCAACATATGATTGCCTTTTCAGTAGTCCAGGGCCGCCGCAGCAGGCGGCGACCCTGGCGAGAGGTGAACGCCGATCAGAACTGGAAAGCCACGCCTGCGCTCAGGTTGGTCGCGTCGCTGGCAGGTTTCTGCACTTCGAGGCGTGCCGACACGGCCGGGCTGAAGGCGTAGCTGACGCCGACGCCGTACAAGGCCTTGTTCTCCGAACCGGAATACTTGTAGTTTCCGGCCTTGGCCTTGACGCGCAGGTGGTTCACGCCGAGGCGGCTGTACACGCTGAAGCCTTCGCCGACCGGCAGGCTGCCGATTACCGAGAGGTGCGCCTGATTGACGCTTTCGCTGCCGCCGATGATGCTGGAACCCGCGCCTGCGACCAGGAAGTCGTAGTCGGCCAGTCGGCGATAGCCGGCCTCCACGGCGAAGTTCTGGTGGAAGTTGTAGCCGACGAAAGCGCCATAGCTGGTGTCACGGCCCGACATGTCATTGATCTTGGTACGGCCGACATCCGCGCCGGCGTAGAAGGTGTCCGGTTGCGCGGCAAAGGCTGCCGACGAAGCGATGATCAGGGCGGTAACGGTTGCGAATTTCTTGAACATGGTGGTGCCTCTTTCTTGTAGTCATGCGCTGGGGTTGATTCCCGAGCGCGGAGCGATTATTGCAGTTGGGATACACAAACTGCAATTTTTCATTACGCACAATTTTGCAAATATTGTTTGCAAATGTAACCATGTATGCACATCGCGTTTGCTCGTTAGCCCGATTCGGCAAAGCTTTTACGGTACAGGAGAATGAAAAAAGCCGCCCGGATGGGCGGCTTCGACAGGAGGGCGGCGCTCGGCTCGGCTCAAATATGCAGCGCGTGCCCCAGTGCCCGCAGGGCGGCCTCCTGGACGGCTTCGCCCAGGGTTGGATGGGCATGGATGGTGCCGGCGATATCCTCGAGCTGGGCGCCCAGCTCGATCGACTGGGTGAAGCCCGCCGCCAGCTCGGACACCGCGCCACCGACGGCTTGCCAGCCGATGATGCGATGGTCGCTCTTGCGCGCCACCACGCGCACGAAGCCGTCCGTGCTCTCGATGGTCATGGCGCGTCCGTTCGCGCTGAACGGGAAATTCGCGGTGACGATCTCGATGCCGGCCTTGTCCGCGTCCGCCGGCGACATGCCGGCCACGACGATCTCGGGATCGGTATAGCACACGGCCGGAATCGCGGCCGGGGCGAAGTGGCGGCGCTTGCCTGACACGATCTCGGCCACCATTTCGCCCTGCGCCATGGCGCGGTGGGCCAGCATCGGCTCGCCGGTGAGGTCGCCGATGGCCCAGACATTGCGCATCGAGGTGCGGCACTGGTCGTCGACCTTGACCGCGCGCCCCTCCATGTCGAGCATCAGGTTTTCCAGGCCCCAGCCCGTGGTACGCGGCTTGCGGCCGACGGCCACCAGCACCCGGTCGGCTTCGAGCAGGGACTCCACGCCGGAGGCGTCGCGCACGCGCACCCGCTGGCCTTCTTCATCCATGCCCAGCACCGAGGTGGCCAGGCGCAGCTCCACGCCCAGGCGAGCCAGCGAGGCGGCGACCGGCTTGACCAGGTCGGCGTCGTAGGCAGGCAGGATGCGGTCCGCCGCTTCGACTACCGTCACCAGGCTGCCCAGCTTGCGATAGGCGGTGCCCAGCTCCAGGCCGATGTAGCCGGCGCCCACGACCACGAGGCGCTGCGGGATCTCGCCCGGCGACAGCGCTTCGGTCGAGGAAACCACGCGGCCGCCGAAAGGCATGAAGGGCAGTTCCACCGCTTCCGAACCGCTCGCCAGCAGCATGTGCTCGCAGCGGATGCGCACCGTTGCCTCGCTGCTGCCTTCCGGCCTGACCTCGACCGTCTTGCCGTCGAGGACGGTGGCCCAGCCATTCACCAGTTTGACCCCGTTCTTCTTGAGCAGGGCGCCGACGCCGCCGGTGAGCTTCTTGACGATGCCGTCCTTCCAGGCCACGGTGCGGTCGAGCTCGATACGCGGCGCGCTGCTGGTGATGCCCAGCGGCGATGTCTCGGCCGCATAGCTGCGCGCCTTGCAGAATTCGTCGGCGGCGTGGATCAGGGCTTTCGACGGGATGCAGCCGATGTTCAGACAGGTACCGCCAGGCGAAGCGCCTTCGACCAGCACGGTCGGGACGCCCAGCTGGCCGGCGCGGATGCCGGCCACGTAGCCGCCGGGGCCGCCGCCGATGATCAGCAGGGTTGTGTTGATGGTCTCCATGCCTTTACTCCACGAAGATGGTGGCCGGGGTTTCGAGATAGCCCCGGATGGTCTGGATGAACTTCGCCGCTACCTGGCCGTCAATGACGCGATGGTCGAAGGAGGATGACAAGTTCATCATCTTGCGCGCCACCATCGCGCCATCCTTGATCACCGGACGGTCGACGATGCGGTTGGTGCCGATGATCGCCACTTCGGGCCGGTTGATGACCGGGGTGGTGACGATACCGCCCAGGGGGCCAAGGCTGGTGATCGTGATGGTCGAGCCAGTCAGTTCGTCGCGCGTGGCCTTGCCTGTACGTGCGGCTTCGGCGAGGCGCAGCACCTCGGCAGCGCTGTTCCATGGGTCGCGCGCTTCGGCGTGGCGCACCACCGGCACCATCAGTCCGGCGTCGGTCTGGGCCGCGATGCCGAGGTGGACCGGGTCGTACTGCGTGAGCAGGTTGTTGGCGTCGTCGTAGCGCGCGTTCATCATCGGGTACTGGCGGATCGCCAGCACCACGGCGCGCATCAGGAGCGGCAGGAGAGTCAGCTTGCCGCGCTCGGCGCCATACCTGGCGTTGAGCTGGGCGCGCAGCAATTCCAGTTCGGTGACGTCGATCTCTTCCACGTAGGTGAAGTGCGGAATGTTGCGCTTGGCTTCCTGCATCTTCTCGGCGATCTTGCGGCGCAGGCCGATCACCGGCGCCGCGTGCTCGCCTTCCAGCTTGGCATAGCGGTTGTCGCTGCCGCCCCCCTGGCCGGCGCCGCGGCGGCCGGCCACGTGGGCGTCGAGGTCGGCGTGGGTGATGCGTCCCGCCGGTCCGGTGCCGTGCACGAACTGCAGTTCGATGCCGAGGTCCCAGGCGCGCTGGCGCACGGCCGGCGCCGCCAGCGGCTTTTCGCCTTCGGCGCGCATCGGCGCCGGGCCATTCTGGTAGCTGCGGGGCTGCGGAGCCGGGGCCTTCGGCGGCGGGGGGGCGACCGGAGCAGCTGCTTTCGCAGTCGCGCCGGACGCGGCTTCGGCATGGGCCACCGCTTCCAGCTGCGGATCGCCTATTTCCTCGGCCGGCGCGGTCGGGGCCGCTGATTTGGCCGGCTCCTGCCTGGCCTTCTCGCCGGAATAGTTACCGGCACCCTCGACTTCCAGGCGGATCAGCTCCGCGCCGACGGCCAGCGCCTGGCCGACCGCGCCGCCCAGGCTGGTGATGGTGCCCGCCACCGGCGACGGGATCTCGACCGTGGCCTTGTCCGTCATGACGTCGGCCAGCACCTGGTCTTCCTTGACCGTGTCGCCCGGCTGCACGTGCCAGGCCACCACTTCGACCTCGGCGATGCCTTCGCCCAGGTCCGGCATCTTGATGACATGAATGCCCATGTTCAGCGTCCCTCCATCGTGCGTTTCAAGGCCGCCGCAACGCGGTCCGGCCCGGGGAAATATGCCCATTCCTGCGCATGCGGGTAGGGGGTGTCCCAGCCGGTGACGCGCTCGATCGGCGCTTCCAGCTGGTAGAAGCAGTGTTCCTGCACCAGGGCCGCCAGTTCGGCGCCGAAGCCGCTGGTGCGGGTCGCTTCGTGCACGATCACGCAACGTCCGGTCTTCTTGACCGAATCGACGATGGTGTCGAGGTCGAGCGGCCAGATGCTGCGCAGGTCGATCACCTCCGCGTCGACGCCGCTCTCGCGCGCCGCCGCTTCCGAGACCCAGACCATGGTGCCGTAGGCCAGCACCGTCACGTCGTTGCCCGGACGGACGATATTCGCCTTGTCCAGCGGCACCGTATAGTGGCCGGTAGGCACGTTGCCGAGGGCATGGCCCGACCACGGCACTACCGGACGGTCGTGGTGGCCGTCGAACGGGCCGTTATATAAACGCTTCGGCTCCAGGAAGATCACCGGATCGTCGTTCTCGATCGACGAGATCAGGAGGCCTTTCGCATCATACGGGTTGGACGGCATCACGGTGCGCAGGCCGCACACGTGGGTGAAGAAGGCTTCCGGGCTCTGGCTGTGGGTCTGGCCGCCGTAGATGCCGCCGCCGCAGGGCATGCGGATCACCATCGAGGCGGTGAACTCGCCGGCCGAACGGTAGCGCAGGCGCGCCGCTTCCGACACGATCTGGTCGGTCGCCGGATAAAAATAGTCGGCAAACTGGATTTCGACCACCGGGCGCAGACCGTAGGCCGCCATGCCCACCGCCGTGCCGACGATGCCGCCTTCCGAGATCGGCGCGTCGAACACGCGCGACTTGCCGTACTTCGCCTGCAGGCCGTCGGTGACGCGGAACACGCCGCCGAAGTAGCCGACGTCCTGGCCATACACCACGACATTGTCGTCGCGTTCCATCATCACGTCCATGGCCGAGCGCAGCGCCTGGATCATGGTCATCGGCATCGTGGCCGTGTCTTTTGGTTGATCGTCACGTGCCATCATCAGACTCCCAGCTCCTGGCGCTGCCGGCGCAGGTGCTCCGGCATTTCCTTGTATACGTCCTCGAACATGGTCGCGGCGCTCGGGGCGCGCTCGTCGCCCAGGATGCCGTAGGACTCGGCTTCTTTCTGGGCCGCGAGGACTTCCGCCTCCAGTTCGGCCTGTACGCGGTCGTTCTCTTCGTCCGACCACCAGCCCTGCTTGGTCAGGTACTGGCGCAGGCGCGCGACCGGGTCGCCGAGCGGAAAGTGCTGGAAGTCGTCCGCCGGGCGGTAGCGCGAAGGGTCGTCCGAGGTCGAGTGCGGGCCGGCGCGGTAGGTGACCCATTCGATCAGGGTCGGGCCCAGGTTGGAACGGGCCCGTTCGGCCGCCCAGCGCGAAGCGCTCAGCACGGCCAGGAAGTCGTTGCCGTCCACGCGCAGCGAGGCGATGCCGCTGCCGATGCCGCGGGTGGCGAAGGTGACGCTCTCGCCGCCGGCGATGGCCTGGAAGGTCGAGATCGCCCACTGGTTGTTGACCACGTTGAGGATGACCGGCGCGCGGTACACGTGGGCAAAGGTCAGGGCCGTGGAAAAATCGGATTCGGCGGTGGCGCCGTCGCCGATCCAGGCCGAGGCGATCTTGGTATCGCCCTTGATGGCGGAGGCCATGGCCCAGCCCACCGCTTGCGGGTACTGGGTGGCGAGGTTGCCCGAGATGGTGAAGAAACCGGCACGGCGCACCGAGTACATCACCGGCAGCTGGCGGCCCTTGAGCGGATCTTTTTCGTTGGACAGCAGCTGGCAGATCATCTCGACCAGCGGCACCTGCTTGGCGATCAGGAGACTCTGCTGGCGGTAGGTCGGGAAGTGCATGTCGCCGTCTTCGAGGGCCAGCGCCTGGGCCGTGCCGAGGGCTTCCTCGCCGAGCGAGAGCATATAGAAGGACATCTTCTTCTGGCGCTGGGCGATGACCATGCGGGCGTCGAAGATGCGGGTTTTCATCATGGTGCGCAGCCCGAAGCGCAGCAGCTCGGGCTCGACCTCGGGCGCCCAGGGACCGACGGCGTCGCCGTTCTCGTCCAGGACGCGGATCAGGCCGGTGGCGATGTCGCTCGTATCGAGCGGCGCCACATCGATGGGCGGACGCCGGATGGCGCCGGCGGGACTCAATTGCAGGTACGAAAAATCGGTCTTGCAGCCCGGGCGGCCGGTAGGCTCCGGTACATGCAGCGACAGAGGCTTACTCTGACTCATAAACGCTTCCCCTTTGTAAGGTGACTTGCGGCAAGCATGATAAGACGAACGGCCGCGCACACGAAGGCTTTGGCGAACTATTTTCATATTGCTATGCAGCATAGGGGGCCGCGCGTGGCGCCGAACCCTGCCTGCGGGCCCCGCATGTGGCGCGAGGCGGGACAAATCCGCGGCAAGCGCCCGGTGCCGATTGCGGGGCACGGACGGCGTCTGTAGTATGGGACTGGGGCCGGATCGGTTCATGCCCGTCCGCAGAAAACCATGAAAAAAACTGTCGTCGTCCTGTTGACGCTGCTGGTGGCGATTGCCTGCATCGGGCTGCCGCTCTGGCTTGCGCTTGCCGAATCGAAGCGGCAGGCCTTCCAGGGCGAGGGCGACCGTGCACTCGGTTACGCCCGCGACGTCGTCATTCGCGCGGACGAAACCGCCAGGCAGGTCCGGTCGGGGCTCGAGCGGCTGGTTGCGCGCCATGCGGGCGCACCATGCTCGCCCGCAAGCCTGGACCTGATGCGCCAGATCGACCTGGCGTCGAGCTACCTGCAGGCGGTCGGCCACGTGCGCGGGAACCGGATGGTCTGCTCGTCGATCGCCGGCCGCTCCCAGGCACTCGAGCTCGGACCGCCGGCCTTGCTCGGCACGGCCGGCGCCCTGCTGCGGCCGGACGTGCGTTTTCCGTCCGTTCCGGACGTCAGCTTCGGCGTGATCCAGGTCGGCGAGTTCGCCGCCATCATCCACCAGGCGACCGTGATCGACACCGCCAAGGGCGAGCCGGACGTGTCGCTGTCCCTGCTGTCGCTGCGCTCGCCGGTGCCGCTGGCGGCACGTGGACACATCGACGGGCGCTGGCTGGCGCGCCTGGGCAATGCCCCGGAGGCGGTGTTCCTCGAAGACGGCCATGTCATCGCGCTGGTGCGCTCGCCGCAGAACCTGACCGTCGGCGTCGCGGCGGTGCCGCTGTCCTACCTGGAAGCCCGCTCCGACGCGCTGGCCACGGAGCTCGTGCCGGCCGGCGTGCTCGCCGGCGTCGTGCTGACGCTGGCCATCCTGGTGCTGGCGCGCCAGCAGCTGGCCCTGCCGGCGGCCGTCAAGACCGCTCTTCGGCGCAGGGAACTCTTCCTCGAATACCAGCCCGTGGTCGAGCTGCACAGCGGACGCTGGATCGGCGTGGAGGCGCTGGTGCGCTGGCGCCGGCCCACCGGCGAGATCGTCATGCCCGAGCTGTTCATCCCGATCGCCGAGCAGAATGGCCTGATCGACAAGTTGACGCGACAGGTATTGGAACTCGTCTGCCGCGACACCGGCTTTTACCTCGAGATCCATCCTGACTTCCATATCGGCATCAATGTGGCGCCAAGCGATTTCCATTCGCCCGGTTTTCTCGACAGCCTGCAGCACACGCTCCAGCGCATGGGGGCGCGGCCATCGAGCATCATCCTCGAAGTCACCGAGCGCGGCCTGCTCGACCCGGTCGTTGCGCGCGAGACCTCGGGAGCACTGCGGCGCCATGGTTTCGCCATCGCGATCGACGACTTCGGCACCGGCTACTCGAGCCTGTCCTACCTCGAAACCCTGGAGCTCGATTACCTGAAGATCGACCGCAGCTTCATCGAGGCGATCGGCACCGGCGCGCCGACCAGCCAGGTGGTCGGGCACATCATTCGCATGGCCAAGGACCTGGGACTGAAGATGATCGCGGAAGGGGTGGAAAGCCAGGCGCAGGCCGAGTTCCTGCTGGAACGCGGGGTGCAGTATGCCCAGGGCTGGCTGTACGGGCGGTCCATGCCTTTCGCGGAGATCGTGCGGCGGATGGAAGACATGGTGCAGCAGGAATCAGACGCGCTGCAGGTATCGGGCTAGGATACACCCGGCCGGCGCGGCGAACGGCGCCAGGTCCCAGCTTGCTGCCATCTTGCTCCGAGTCGGTGCGATGAGATGCTTGGCCGGTCGGGCACCGAGTGCAGATGAAGATGCCCGATTCTTGCCATACCGCTTCAGTGGACTACCGGCAGTTCAATATAGCTCGGGTTGGCCGCGTCATGGTGCAGCGCATTGTCGGCCACCACGCCGGTCTTCTCGCTTTCGTTCGGCCCGCCGGTGTTCAGGTTGCGCACGAACTTCGGAAAGTTCGACGAAGTCACTTCGACCCGGATGCGGTGGCCGGCGCCGAACTGGATCGCGGTGGCGATCGGCGTTGGACGGATCGTCACGACCTGTCCAGGGCTCAGGAGCTCGGGCTTGTCGAAACCGTTGCGGTAGCGCGCGCGGAAGATGGTATCGCCGATGATCCAGGCGGTGCCGTCCGGGGCCACGTCGACCAGCTTGACGGCGAAGTCGGTATCCTTCGCGTTCGACGAGACCTTCAGGACCGCGTCCACGAAGCCGGCCACGCTCACCGGTTTCGGCAGCGGGTCGCTGGTGTAGACCAGCACGTCGTTGCGCGCTTCCACCGGCCGCTGGTCGAAGGCGCCGGGAACGACGATGCCGCCGTTGCAGCAGTCGCCGCCGCCGATGGTCTGCACCGGATTCATCGGGTCGTAGCGGTAACGGTCCGCCGCTTCGTTGGCCGGCGGCGCTTCGGCCGTCAGGCGGCCGTCACCGTAGAGCGAATTCGCGCGGCCGGCAGAGCGCAGGTAGAGGCGCATCGGCTTGGCCTTTTCCGGCGGCCAGGTGCCCGCGCTTTGCCAGCGGTTGGCGCCCATCTCGAAATAGCGCACGTGCGGGGTGTCGGCAGGGAAGGCCTTGGCGTCGCCTTTCAGCCAACGGTCGAACCAGCCGTAGATGGCGCCGTCGACGTCGAAACTGGTGTCACCCATGTTGCGCTCGCCCACGGTCATGTTCGGGCCCAGCTTGGCAAACGCGCAGTGCGGGTTCGGCGCCACCACGGCGTACTGGTTGGCGCTGGCTTCCTTGTCGGTGCCGGCGCTGCGCGCATGGTTGAACAGCTCCAGGTTCGGGCCGATCGAGACGTCATACCAGCTGTTGAACCAGAGCGCGGGCACGCCCCAGCCCATGCCTTCGTGGTACAGGCCGCCCCGGCGCCAGGCAGGGTCGCCTGGTGTGCGCTTGATCAGGGCCTCGAAGGTGCCCGGCGGTTCGCCGAGCGAGGACAGCAGCTGGTCGACCGGCAGGTGCTTGATCTGCTTGTTCCAGTCGACCTGGGGCTTGGCGGGATGCAGATCGTTGTAGGCTTCGATGCGCGCGCGCAGCTTGTCGTCAAGGATGGCGGGCAGTTGGGCGCGCAGCGGATTGTCGACGCCGTACAGCCACACGAAGAACAGATTGCGCGGTACGCCGCCGGTGTACCAGTTGCCCTGTTCCTGGAAGCGTCCCACCTTGCCGATGCCGGCGCCGGCCGCCATCGGGACCATCGCCGCGTGCGCCGGGTGGTTCAGGCCGGCGAGGGCCAGCTGCCATTCGGCCGAGGACGAGCAGCCGAGGGTGCCGACCTTGCCGTTCGACCAGTCTTGCCGTGCGATCCAGTTCAGCGTGTCGTAGCCGTCGGTCTGCGGATTGCCGAGGATTTCCCATGTCCCGCCGGAGAAATAGCGGCCGCGTTCGTTCTGCACGATGAAGGTGTAGCCGCGCTTGACCGATTCGAGTACGTAGCGCTGGGTCGAGCCTTTCAGCTTGCCCTCGTTGTAGGGCGTCTTCCACAGGATGGCGGGAAGGCGGCCGGAGGCATTCTTCGGCATGTAGATGTCGGTCGACAGCCCGACGCCGTCGCGCATGGGCACCATCACGCTGAGACGGGACGTGGCGAGCAGCGCCAGTTCCTTTTCCAGGGCTTCCTGGCTGTACTTGCTATAGTCCTGCGCCGCAACGAGGGTGGACGCGTCGGCCGCGAACAGGGCGACCGCGACGATACTGGCGACAATCTTTTTCAAGCTGACTCCTTCGGCTCATGGGGATCTGGAAGCTGGAGTACTACTTCATCAACAGTGCGGCTAGTGGGCCAGGATCAGGCGGAGACGGGGGCGGCCGCGGCCGAGTTGCGCTGGCGCAGCCGGTAGCCGAACGCCAGCAGGGCCAGCCAGGCCGGGATCATCCACACCGACAGCCGCAGCCCCGGCGTCAGGTACATCACCACCACGATCCCTAGCAGGAAAGCCAGGCACAGATAGTTCGTGAGCGGGAAGAACGGGCTGCGGAAGGCGGTCGCCTGGCCGGCGGCCTCCTTGGCGCGACGGAAGCGCAGGTGGCTCCAGCACACCATGCCCCAGTTGATGACGAGCGCCGCCACGGCCAGGCCCATCAGCATGCCGAAGGCTTCCTTCGGCAGGAAGTAGTTGATGCAGATGCAGATGCCGGTGGCCACCGCCGAGACGCCCAGGGCCGCCAGCGGCACGCCGCGCTTGCTCAGCGTGAGCAGGACACGCGGCGCGTTGCCCTGCTCGGCCAGGCCGAACAGCATGCGGCTGTTGGCGTAGACGCAGCCGTTGTAGACCGACAGGGCGGCGGTGAGCACCACCAGGTTGAGGACGTTGGCCACGGCATTGCTGTCCAGGGCCGCGAAGATCAGCACGAAGGGGCTGCCGCCCGTGACCACCTTCTGCCACGGGTAGAGCATCAGGAGCACGGCCAGCGCGCCCACGTAGAAGATGGCGATGCGCCAGATCGCCTGGTTGATGGCGCGCGGGATGGTGCGGCCGGGATTGTCGGCCTCGGCCGCGGTGAGGCCGATCATCTCGAGACCGCCGAAGGAGAACATGATCACCGCCATCGACAGCGCCAGGCCGGCAAAGCCGTTCGGGAAGAAACCGCCGTGCTGCCACAGGTTGGCCACGCCGGCCTGGGGGCCCGCGGTGTCGCTGATCAGGAGGTAGAGCCCGAACACGATCATGCCGACCACGGCCGCCACCTTGATGATCGAGAACCAGAATTCCAGTTCGCCGAAGGCCTTGACGTTGAGCAGGCTGAGGCAATTGACGAGCACGAAGAAGGCGAGCGCCGAGACCCAGGTCGGGATCTCGGGGAACCAGTACTGCACGTAGATGCCGAGCGCGGACAGCTCGGCCATGCTGACGAGGATGTACATCACCCAGTAGTTCCACCCGGAGACGAAGCCGGCCATCGGACTGCCGTACTTGCTGGCGAAATAGCCGAAGGAACCGGCGACCGGCTCGTCGACGATCATCTCGCCGAGCTGTCGCATGATGAGGAAGGCGACCAGGCCGGCGATCGCGTAGCCGAGCAGGGCGGAGGGGCCGGCCTGCTGGATGGTCTGGGCGACGCCCAGGAACAGGCCGGTGCCGATGGCGCCGCCAAGGGCGATCAGCTGGATGTGGCGGTTCTTTAAGCCACGTTTGAGTTCATGCTTGGCGTTGTCCATCGTCGGCCTTAAGGTTTTGGCAAATGCGTTGCCTTAAAGCCAGCGATTCTACTGCATGGAGCGCAGCCGTGGACGGCTCACCGGCGAAACTTCTCCGGTAGCCGCCGGCGGGATCAGAAGCGGCGGTAGGTGCGGCGGCCGAGCGGATAGCGCTGTGCCATCCTGCCGCCGAATTTTTTCCAGAGCAGGCCTGCAATGGCCATCATGATCATCTTGCGCATGCTGTCCTCCATTCGTGTAGGGGCCGGCCGCGCGGCGCGCGGCATCGGTTCTACCTTAGCAAAAATGGAAGGCGGGCGGCGCAGGGCTGCGGCAGGCTGCCGTGAGCCGACAGTTGTACCACCGTTCTGTCCAAGTGCAGTAAAAGAAAGAGCACTAAGCATTATCCGCCATGAAGAAGAACAGTTTCGCTGTCTGCTTGCCATATTTCTTACGCGTCTCCTCATTGTTGAGAAACTGCGTATATTGGTTCGCGCATTTGCATGCACTTGCACAGACCCGTTTAGTGATCACCAAGTCTTTGATTCCACCCTGCCAGGCGGAGGCGTTCAGCGCACCGACTGTCTGACTATAGATATCGATATCCTTGTATTCCCACCCGGGGTCATCGACCACGACATCCAGCAAATGTGGCTGGAGGCGTAGTACGCCTCCAGCGTGACGAAGCATGAACATCGATCCAAAGTTGCCCTTGCGATAGTTCCTGTCGAACTCTTCCACTGACTGGAAGTAGCGCTCAGCGTGGCTCTCGCCCTCTACCCAGTCTGTTGGATTCTTCTTGGTAATCCACACGGACGGCAGCCAGTCTTCAAGCAAAAGATCCATGCGGAAGCGGAAAAGGACCGGGCCGTAGAAATTCCTACCCTTCGCTCGTTCATGGATATCAACACTGTCCAGGAACAGGTCGTACCAGATTCCGTATTTCCGGTCGATCTCATCCGATTTCTGGGCGGTCTGCTCAATGCCGCGCTCGTCCGCGGTGCCACGTGAAAGAAGCCGACCGTGCTGCAGGAATACGCAAGCGGTTTGCACTGTATTTGCGTGATGGAACGTGTCGATTCCCTTCCCTTTGAGTACCTCATAAACTGCCCGCGAATTCAGTTCCATAGTCCTTCCTTAACACGCGATTAGCATGTCTGCACCAGCGCCTGGGTGTCGTTGAGGCAGAGGTTCAGCCACGATTACTTAGCATTCCAGTTTCTTGTAGCGCTTGCGTAAGATAAACAGGTTCTGCCGAACCGATTCGGCCATGCCGGCCTGAGGACGCCGCTCCGCCTGTTCCAGTTCCAGGATAGCTGGTTCGAGCTGGCTGCATTCGCGCTGAGTCCTTGCGTCCAGGCGGTGACGCCGGGTAGTGGTCGCGAACGCTGAGGCACTCATTCCAGTGAGAGGCCGGGTGGCTTGCGCGAACTGTTCGGAACGGATTTCGTTTGCGACGTCCTTGCCTGTCTTAGCAGATCCGGATAAGCGGTCCACGCCGCGAGTCGGAACAGCATCAAGGCGCTGCGCCCCCACGCATGGCTCATCCGAATAACTGACAGAGCCTCCAACCACGCACTTGTAGATCGTCCGACTCGGTGCTGGCAGCTGCGATTGGGCCGACGCCCCAGCATGCGACAGAAAAAAGCCGAGAATGACCCAGCCGAATGCCAGTCCCGTCCGATGGATATCGATAGCGTGCTTCACGATAGCAGGGCGCTTGCTCCAGGAGCAATGCCGATAGTATGGAAGCAGGCAGCTTACAATAATTCTCGTCCGAAATTCTCGTCAATAATCACTGGAAGCAACGGCAGTACACACGACGATGCCATCGACGCTGAGTGCACTCGCATCCTGATTAGCCTGGCATGACGAAAAACGCCATCACGCCGGCTACGCCGGCGCCCAGCATCATCACCAGGAAGCCCGACATGCGCGCCAGCGAACCCAGGCGTCCGCCTTGCGGACGGCTGCGCAGCAGGTAAAGTGGAATGCCGATCGGCGCGATCGCCACCACGGCCATGCTCATCCAGCGCGAACGCCGGTACAGCCGCGCCTCGCTGTCGAGGCGATACCAGTAGTAGGGCAGAAAGCTCATCAGGAAGGCGGAGAGGAACATCCACCACACGGGCATGCGGACGTGGGCAGCGGCGTACAGGGCGTCGGCCATGCCGCAGGCGAACATGAGGGCCAGCAGCGCCCACAGGGTATTCTTGGGTGTCATTGCGTCGAACCAGAGGCGAGGCCGCGAGAATAGCACCCGGGACCGGGCATGAAATTCAACAAAAATCACGAGCGTGCGGAAATATGCACTGTTCACGATCTATGTTGCCGGCTTTGCTCCCGGTTTTGCTTCTTTCATGCGCTGGCGCTGCGGCAGCGTGTAAACGTCCGCCACCAGGGTACTGTCGCCGATCTGCCGGCTCGGCGAGGCCGAATCGTGCACCACCAGCAGCGATTCGACCCCATCCTTGTCGACGGCAAACAGCGCGATCCCTTCCGGATGGTCGACGCCGTGGCCGAAGGGCAGTTCCAGCACCCGTTCGAGTTCCTCCGCAGCCACCACGCACTCCTTGCCCGGCTCGGCCGCGCCGCGCCAGCGGAACAGGGTCACCGGGCCGTCCAGGTCCATGGTCGGCCCGGCCAGCACCAGGATGTCCTTGCCGTGCACGCACAGGTCGCGGATGCCCAGCCCGCGCAGGTCGAGGAAGTGCTTGCGGTACAGGCGGCCCTCGTCGTCCACCGGGGCCAGGCGCAGCCGGCCGGGCTGCTCGTCGTCGACGAGGGCCACTTCGACCACCAGTGCCCAGCCGCGCAGCACCGGCCCGCGCAGGCCGAGCAGCAGGTGCTTGCCGGCCACCGCCAGGCCCTCGATGTCGAAGCCGTTGTCCTTGCCCGGAATGGCGAGGAAGGGGCCGAGGTGCTCGTCCTGGCGCAGGAGGGCCGTCAATTCGTTGCCGTGCTCGTCGCCGCGCAGCACAGCTGCGCGCCTTTGCTTACCCTGAGTCTTGTCCTTGTGGGTCGTTTCCTTTTCCAGCGTATAGCCGTCGCCATCCTTGCACACGGGGATGCGCCCCAGCAGGTAGCGGTTGCCGTCGGCGCTGACGGTGGCGAGGCGCTTGTGGGCCTTCCTGACACCATCGCCTTGCTTCGGCTGCTTGCGCCGCAGGCTGTGCGAGCCAGCCAGCCAGAGGTACTTGCCGTCGCAGGCCAGGCCCTCGATGTCGGCTTCGTTGATGTCGTCCTTCGATTCGCCGTGCGGCGGCAGCGGCAGGTCGAGGTAGTCGTGCAGCGCGTACTGGCGGTGCTCGCGCGTGAAGCTGCTCCGGCCGGTACTGTCCTCCGCGCACACGGTCAGGCGCTCGAGGCTGACCGATTCGTCGTTGGCGAGCCAGAGCGAGCTGCCCATGCGCAGGGCCACGGACAGGCCGTCGCGCAGTTCCTTGCCGTAGCAAAGTTCGTCGCGCTCGGGGTGGAATTCGAGGAGGACGATGTTGGTCGGATGCATGAGCTTACCCTGTGCCGGCGTGCGATATTGCCGGGTAAAGATAGCATGCACCCGCGCGCGCCGGCGCCCAGCAGCGGCGCGGCCCCGGCGACGCCTATTCCAGCTGATTTCAGCCTATTTTAGATAAGGGGCCACGTTTCCCGCGATGCGCCTGCGTTCGGCCTCGGTCAGCGGCAGCGCGCGGAAGGCCGCCCAGGCCTCGCGCGGCTTCATGTTGGTGGGCGTGGCCGCATCCGATCCGTACAGGATCTTGTCGAGGCCCACCTTGCGGATGCGCTCGACCATCTCGCGGGCGTGCTCCGGGCTGATGTCGGGCGTGGCGATCGAGGCGACGTCGAAGTACAGGTTGCGTGTGTTCGGCTCCTTGCGCGCGGCAGCGTCGGCGAAGACGCGCATCACTTCGTTGGCCGGCGGGTCTTCGTAGCCGGGACCGGTGCCGGCGAAGTGCGCCACCTGCACCATGGTGTCGGTTGCCTCGGGCATCAGCCCGTCCAGGAAGGCGCGCGCCTGCGCTTCGCCGTACGGGCGCCCGAGCGAGATCGATGCGCGCAGGTGGACCGCGATCGCCATGCGGTGCCGGTTCGCGGCGCGGAATACGTCCTTCAGGCGGGCCAGGTGCTCGGGCTTTTCCAGCTGGACGTCGGAATTCCCGAAATGCATCTTGATCCCGGTGCGCAGCTGCGGATGGGCCGCGCAGCGCTCCAGTTCGGCCAGGGCATAGTCCTTCAGCGGATTGAAGCCGCAAAAGGCCCGCAGGCGGCCCGGATATTTCGCGACCTGGGCCGCGGTCCAGTCGTTCTCCGCCTTCACCCTGGCGTACTCGTCCTCGACAACGCGCGATGGACGGCCATACATGTAGGCCGCCGACATGACGGCGGCACGACGGATGCCGGCTTCGTCCAGCAGTGCGATCAGTCCGGTGACGGGGATTTCGCGCAGCGCATCGGGTCCCGGCTTGGGCGCGATGAAGGCGATGATCCCCGGGCTGAACAGGTGCTGGTGGTGGTCGGCGGCGGCGATCGCGGCGGGTGCTGCCGGTCGTGCGCCCTGTTGCGCGAGCGCGGCGACGGGCAGGGCAAGCAGCAGTGCGGCGCTGAAACGCAGTTTGACCAGTACGCGGGACATGGCGACACCTCGGGTGAAAGAACGAGGCTTCAGACTAGCGGGTGCCGCCCGCGCTGTCCACGACAAATGGATGCATATGCGGTGGATCCCCCGCCATGGCGGAGCGGCGTGCTCAGGCTGCCGGACGCATGGCCTGGCTGGTCAGACGCGCCGCGTGCCAGCAGTCGAACATGCGCTTGAAGGTATCGAAGACCTGGTTGACAAGGAAGCCGGCGGTGGTGCGTTCATCTTCGCTCGGGGTGTACGCGGGATGCCGGGCGCTGCCCTGGTCCTTGGCGTGGCTTGTTTCCGCGTGCCGGTGGACCTGGCCGAAATAGTGCAGGCGCTCGGCCATGCCGAGCTCGCGCACCAGCTTGTACATCGGCTCGTTGAAGCAGGCGAAGGTCGCTTCCAGGGCTTCGATCAGGACCATGCGGTAGAACGGGGTGCCCCAGGTCTTGGCCAGGTGGATGGTGTGGTAGACCGCTTCGCGGGTGGCGTGGTTGGCGGGCGACCAGACGTCGGTCAGGGCTTGCGCCGCGGGTAGGCGCAGCAGGCGCCGGCCGTGCTCGATCGTTTCCAGGTCTTCGAGGTACCACTGCCAGTGGAAGGCGTCTTCGTCGCAGTGCTGGTGCACGCAGGCCTGCAGTGCGGATTTGTCGTTGTTGTCGCGCAGCGCGGCAAGGATGTCCTTGAAGCCCATCGTGAAGAAGATCATGGCGGGAACGAAGGACAGGCGCTGGCAGGGGTCGACCTTCCGGTCGGCCATGTCGGCGCAGAGTAGAGACTGGCTGAGGCGCGCCTTGCGCGCCTCCAGGATGTCGTCGAGGAAGTCCATGGGCGAGTCGTTTCCTTGGTGGAGCTGCTGGCAACGCAATACTGGAATCTTGCGGCCGTTCTCCCTGCGCCTCGCGGGTGCAGCGTCACGGCCTGGATGCAGTGTAGGTAATCGGCCTGCGCCGGTCTGCCCCCACGGCAGGGGGAATCGAGCGGACGCCGCCGGCGCCACCCTACGAGACGGTGACCACCACGCGCCTGCGGTGCGGTGCGCTGCGATGCTCGTACAGGTAGATGCCTTGCCAGGTGCCGAGCAGCAGGCGGCCGCCGCCGACGGGCACGCTCAGGCCGGACCCCGTCAGCATGTTGCGCACGTGGGCCGCCATGTCGTCCGGGCCCTCGGCATCATGGCGGTAGGCCGGGTCGCCGTCGGGCGCGAGCCGTCTCAATACGGTTTCGAGGTCGAGCCGCACGTCGGGGTCGGCGTTCTCGGTGATGAGGAGCGAGCAGCTGGTGTGCTGGACGAAGACGTGGGCCAATCCGCACTGCACCTTGGCAGCGCGCACCACCTCTGCCACCGCGTCGGTGATCTCGCGCGTGCCGCGGCCTGTCGTCTGGATGTCGAGGATGGACTGGTGCGCCATATGATGCTCCCGCTCTTGATGCGCGAAGCTTAGCAGAATCAGGCCGCGGCGCGTGCCGGTTGCAGGTCGTCCAGGGTCGCAAGCAGGTCGTCGAGCGGCGCCGGGCGCGAGAACAGGTAGCCCTGCATCAGCGGGCTGCCGTTGCCGGACAGGTAGTCAGCCTGCTGTGCGGTCTCGATGCCCTCGGCCACCACGCGCAGCCCGAGGTGGTCGGCCATCGACAGGATCGACTGCACGATCGCCGTGCCGTTGACGTCGTTCGGGGTGTCGCGGATGAAGCTCTTGTCGATCTTGAGCTCGTACAGGGGCATGCGCTTCAGGTAAGCCAGGTTCGAGTAGCCGGTGCCGAAGTCGTCCACCGAGAAGCGGATGCCCAGGGCCGCCAGCTCGTGCATGCGGGCGATGGTCTGGTCCAGGTCCGACACCAGGAGACCCTCGGTCACCTCGAAGATCAACTGCGTGGCGGGGGCGCCGGTCTCCTGCAGGACCCTGGCGACCGTCTCGACGAAGTCGGGCTGGCGGAACTGGGCCGGGCTGACATTGATCGAGAGCGGCAGCGGGTGGCCGGCCGCATCCAGGCGCAGCCAGGCTTCGCAGGCCTGGCGCAGCACCCAGGTCCCGAGCGGGACGATCAGGCCCGTGGCTTCCGCGATCGGGATGAACACGTCGGGCGGGACCAGGATCCCGTCGGCGCGGCGCCAGCGCATCAGGAGCTCGGCGCCGACCGGCTGCTGGGCGCGGTCGACCTGCAGCTGCAGGTGCATGGCCAGTTCGCCGTTTTCGAGAGCCACGGCGAGGTCGCGTTCGAGCGTGAGTTTCCGCTCGGCCTCGGCCAGCATGGTCGTCTCGAACAGGGCGACGCCATTACGCCCGCTCGCCTTGGCCTGGTACATCGCGGTGTCGGCTTCGCGCAGCAGGTCGTGGGCGGTCTGGCCGGCGCGCAGCGGCAGGGCCACGCCGATGCTGCCCGTCGAGCGGTACACGTGATCGTCGATCGTGACTTCCTCGCCCAGCACGGCCTGCACCTTGTGCGCCACCTTCAGGGCGGCTGCGGCGGCGGTGTCGGGGTCATCGCCGAGGTCGTTGAGCAGGATCACGAATTCGTCGCCGCCGAGTCGGGCCACGGTGTCGCGGGCACGCACGGTCGCGACCAGGCGCTCGGCCGCGCTGCGCAGCAGGGCGTCGCCGGTGGCGTGGCCACGCGCGTCGTTGACGTACTTGAAATTGTCGAGGTCGATGAACAGCACGGCGCCGAGCGCGCCGCCGGCATTGCGCGCGTCCACCAGAGCGTCGAGGCGCTCGGTGAACAGGCGGCGGTTCGGCAGGCCGGTAAGCACGTCGTAGAAGGCGAGGTGATGGATGGCCTTGGCGGAGTTGCGGCGTTCGGTGATGTCGCGGCCGACCACCACCCAATGGGTGCTGCGCCCGCCGTCGCTGGCGAAGGGCACCATTTCCATCTCGGCCCAGAAAGCCTCGCCGGCCTTGGTATACAGCAGCAGCTCGGCCTTGACCGGTTCGTTGCGCGCGACGGCGGACAGGATGCGCGCCACCTCGTCCGGATCGGTGTCCGGACCGTGCAGCAGGCGCATGCTCCGGCCGATGATCTCGTCGCGGCGGTAACCGGTGCGGTACTCGAAGGCCTCGTTGGCCGAGATGATCGGCTGCTGCGCGCCGGGCGCGTCGATGGCGTGGGCGATCAGCACCATGTCGTTCAGGCGCGCCACGGCGGCCGAGGTGAGGCGCAACTCCGCATTCAGCTCGTGCAGTTTTTCCTGCTTGATCTCGAGGGTTTCGGCAAAGCCATGCACTTCGCCGAGCGTGGCTGCCAGGCCCTTGACCAGGGCGCCGCAGGTGATAGTGATGAGCGCGCCGACGCACAGGTAGTTGAGCGTGACGATCAGCGAAGCCAGCAGTTCATCCTGGGCGAGGCCGGCAACATAGAGCTGGGCGTGGCCGCCCAGGCCGAGGCCGAGGATGGTGAAGGCACTCAGGAACAGGGCGGCCAGGGCCTGGCGGGTGCCGAGCAGGACGACGGCCAGCACCGGGGGTGCCAGCAGGAAGATCTGGCTCACTGCGCCGACGCCGAGCATCAGGCCGACGCCGACCAGGAACAGCATCGCCAGGAAGTTCAGGACGCGCAGCGTATAAGGGAGGCGGTCGAACCGCCAGATCGCGAACACCCAGCCAAGGGCAACGATGTCCATCACGGCGATCTGCCAGAGGCCGTCGGCCATGGCCAGGACGGCACTGGGAAGGGCGGCCACGACGCCGAGCAGGAGCACCGCCGACATCAGTGTCGAGAAAATGCGCGCGCGCCAGTGCGCCAGATCGTCAAACTGTTTCATGCTTCAGCCCGGTACGCCGGCTCACAAAAGTTTCCTGTGCGCACTAAAATTTCTATTAAGGCAAGATTATACCGGGAAATGACGAATTTGCGTCGGCGGCCCTGGAGAATGTCGCTTTTCAGACAACGCTACTTGTCGGTTATGCGCCGTGTGCCAGGCCGAGCTTGCGGTTGGCAGGCACCGCCACGTCCATCAGTGTCGGGGGCGGCAGGTTGAGGGAGGCCATCAGGGCCACGAAGTCCTCGCGCGAGCGGCCGGCGAGGCGGGCATTGTGCCGTTTTTCCCAGCCGATGGTGGACACCGACTGCCCACGATAGTCGTGGCCCGGCCAGACCCGGGTGGCGTCATCCAGCGCGAACAGCTTGCGGGTGACGCTGTCGTACAGGGCGGAGGCAGAGCCGCCCTGGAAATCGGTGCGGCCGCAGCCGTCCACCAGCAGGGTATCGCCGGTGAACAGGTTGCCGCGCCACAGGTAGCACATGCTGCCGGCGGTGTGGCCGGGGGTGTGGATGACGGCGATGTGCTCGCGCTGTCCGAAGACGATGAGGTCGCCGTCCTGCAGTTGGACTTCGGCCGGCCCGATGCCGCAGCCGCTGGGCACGCAGGCCTTGGCGCCGGTGAGGGCGCGCAGCTTGCCGGCCGAGGTGACGTGGTCGGCGTGGGCGTGGGTTTCCAGCACGTGGGTCAGCCTGAGGCCGAGGCGTTCGATGTGGGCGAGGTCGCGCTGCCAGTGGCGGTCGACCGGATCGATGATCACGGCATCGCGGCTGTCCGGAGCCGACAGGATGTAGGTGTAGGTCGAGGATTCGGCGTCGAACAGCTGGATCGGGTTGACTTGCATGGGCTCTCCTGTGTGCGGCCCGTGTTGTACCACAGGATGCAAGGCGGGGGAAGCGCAGTGACGGGCCTAGCGACCCAGCGCCCCGAGCTTCTCCGCGAGCGTCGCCTCCGACAGCTCTCCCACATGCCGGAAGCGCAGCACGCCCCGCGGGTCGTAGAACAGGGTGGTCGGGAAGCCCACCGATCCGGTCCGCGCGCCCAGCTGCCCGGCGGGGTCGATCACCACGTTCTCCATGCGCAGCCCCTGCGCCGCCAGGAAAGCCTGTACCGTCGCCGCCGACTCGCGCTGGTTGACGAAGACGAAGCCGACGTCCGGCCGTTTGCGCTGCATCGCCGCCAGGGCCGGCATCTCGCGTCGGCACGGCGGGCACCAGGTCGCCCACAGGTTGACCACGAGAGGCTTGCCCTGGAAGCTGCGCAATGGGACTTCGGCGCCGTCCAGCCGGCGCACGCTGAGCTCGGGCATGGGCGCATGGGGCGGGGCGAAGGCTTGCAAGGCGAGGGTGCCGCCCAGCCAGATCGCGATTCCGGACAGGCTCGATACCAACAAGGGGCGGCGCAGCGCGGGTTCGCGGCGGGTCAGCTCGGCGCCCACCACGCAGGCGACCAGCAGGCCGGCGGTCGCGTCGAAACCGCCGTCGCGGAAGTCCAGCATGGTCCACGGGCGGTCGGCGAACAGGTCGTGGTGGCGCAGGATGAATACCGCGCGTGCGGCGACGAAGCCGGCCAGGAGCATTTTCCAGATGACCGGCCCGGGATCGGTATCGCGGCGGCGCCGGAACCAGTCGGCCAGCAGGTTGGCGGCAAGGATGCCGCCCAGGACCAGCAGGACGGCGGTGGGCAGGACGAAGGGTCCTAGTGTGACGACATCCAAAGCGCGCCTTTCCTTGTTGAGTTGGCGCGACCTTACCGCATCAGCCTTAGCAGAAGATTAATCCCGGTCCGGTTCCTGCTCGATCTTCACGTAGCGCGAGACCATGATGCGGTCGATGCGGTTGCCGTCCATGTCCATCACCTCGAAGCGGAAGCCTTCCCAGTCGACGATCTCAGCGGGCTTCGGGATGTAGCCGAGCTGGTAGAGCATGAAGCCGGCCAGCGTGTGGTAGGCGCCTTCGTCCTCGCCGGGGAAGACTTCGCCGGTTTCGAGCAGGTCGCGGAAGCGGTCGAGCGAGACGCCGCCGTCCACCAGCCAGCTGCCGTCCGGACGCTGCACGGCGTCGGCCTCGTGCTCCTCGCCGGCCACGGTGACGTCTCCCACCAGGGCGCTCATCACGTCGCTGAGCGTGACCATGCCCTGGATGTCGCCGTACTCGTCGACGATCAGGGCCAGTTCGGCACGGTTCTTCTTGAACATCTCGAGCAGGGCCATCGCGCTCACGGTCTCGGGCACGTAGAGCAGGTCCTGCACGGCGCCGTCGAGGTCGACGGCGCCGAGCGAGCCGGTACGCACGGCCTGGGCGAACAGGTCGCGCGCCATCACGTAGCCGAGGATGTGCGAGCGGTCGCCGCGGCACACCGGGAAGCGGCTGTAGGGATTGGACGCGATGATTTCCAGGTTCTGCTGGCGGTCTTCCTCGAGGTCGAGGATCACCAGGTCGACGCGCGGCGTCATCAGGGACTTCAGGTGCTGGTCGTCCAGGCGCAGGGCGCGCTGCACGATGTCGTATTCGGTCTTCTCGAAGACGCCGGTATTGGCGCCTTCCTTGATCATGCCGGCGATGTCTTCCTCGGTCGGCGCTTCTTCCTTGGCTTCGCGGATGCCCAGCACGCGCACGATCGCGTTCGTCGTCAGCGCCAGGAACCTCACGAATGGGGCCATGAGCATGGACAGGAAGCGCAGCGGCTGGGAGAACAGGGTGGCGATCGCTTCCGGATAGCGCATCGCGATGCGCTTGGGGACCAGTTCACCGAAAATGATCGAGGCGATCGTGATGAACACCACCACCAGGCCGGTAGCGGCTTCGCGCGCATAGGGGGCGATGGCCGGGACGGTCTGCAGGTGGGTAGTCAGGCTGCTGGCGAGCGAGGCCTCGCCGAATGCGCCGTTGAAGATGCTGATCAAGGTGATCCCCACCTGCACGGTCGAGAGGAAGTGGCTAGGATCGTCGGCCAGGCCGAGCGCGGTGCGCGCCCCACGGCTGCCTTCTTCGGCGCGCCGTTCCAGGCGCATGCGCTTGGCCGAGACCAGTGCCAACTCGCTCATGGCGAACACTCCGTTCATCAGGATGAGGAAGGAGATGATCAATATGTCGGTCAACACTGGCGCGGGGCCTCCGTCGGACTATCCGGGCCGGGTCCGGGCACGCGCGAAAGTGGCGTACCCCCGCATCATCGCATGGCGGGGCCCTTTCGCGCCACACGGATTGTCAGGCTGACATCGTTACGCTACCGGCCGGAAATGCTTGGCGATGCCCGCCCAGCACTGCTGGTAGTCGGCTTGCAGCTGGGGCGAAGACAGCGCATACGGCGTCGGCACGATGACGTGGCGGGTCTCGAACATGAAGGCCATCGTATCAGGCACCTTGTGCGGGCGGCTGGTGTCCGCTTCGCTGGCCTTCTCGAAGGTGGCGGCATCCGGGCCGTGGCCGCTCATGCAGTTGTGCAGGCTGGCGCCGCCCGGCACGAAGCCTTCCGCCTTGGCGTCGTAGGCGCCGTGGATCAGGCCCATGAATTCGCTCGCCACGTTGCGGTGGAACCAGGGCGGGCGGAAGGTGTCCTCCCCGACCAGCCAACGGGGCGGGAAAATGACGAAATCGAGCGTGTCCACGCCCGGGGTGTCGCTGGGCGACTGCAGCACCAGGAAGATCGACGGATCCGGATGGTCGTAGCTGATCGAGCCGATCGTGCTGAAGTGGCGCAGGTCGTATTTGTACGGGGCGTAATTGCCGTGCCAGGCCACCACGTCGAGCGGCGAATGCCCGATTCGAGCGCGCCACAGGCCGCCGCAGAACTTCGCCACCAGCTCGAAGTCGCCTTCCAGGTCTTCGTAGCGCGCGGCAGGGGTGAGGAAGTCGCGCGGATTGGCCAGGCCGTTCGAGCCGATCGGCCCCATGTCCGGCAATTGCAGGAGGGCGCCGAAGTTCTCGCAGATATAGCCGCGCGCCTGGCCGTCGGGGAGCTTGACCTGGAAGCGCACCCCGCGCGGGATCACGGCGATCTCCTGCGGCTCGACTTCCAGCAAGCCGAGCTCCGTGGCAACAGCCAAGCGGCCCAGTTGCGGCACCAGCAGCAGCTCCCCGTCGGCGCTGTAGAAGTAGCGCCCTTCCATGTCCTTGTTGGCGGCGTAGAGGTGGATGGCGCAGCCAGTCATGGCTTCCGGCGAGCCGTTGCCGGCCATGGTGACCCAGCCGTCGATGAAGTCGGTCGGGACGTCGGGCATGGGCAGGGGGCTCCAGCGCAGCTGGTTGGGCGGCGCCGGGGTATCGAAGCGCGACACGATGCGGCCTGCGTCGATCGGCGTGAAGGTCCCGTGCACCGCGGCCGGGCGGATCCGGTACAGCCAGGAGCGGCGGTTGTGGCTGCGCGGCGCGGTGAAGGCGGTGCCGGAGATCTGCTCGGCATACAGGCCATAGGCCACCCGCTGCGGCGAATTGCGGTGCTGGGGCAGGGCGCCGGGCAGGGCCTCGGTGGCGAACTCGTTGCCGAAGCCGCTCATGTAGGCGCCCGTGGAAGCAGGCTGGCGGTCGACGGTTGGGCTCATGGCGGTCTCTCCTGGCGTAAGGACGTGGGTTGCATTGGGCGCTACTCTAGAAGAAATCACCATGTTTTACGAGGTGAATAGAAAAATGTAGACTATTCACCATCTAAATATTGCTGTTCGTGCGCGGGTGCCGCGCCCACAATGCAGCCCATGCAAAACGCGCCATGATCGAACCGCACACCATCGACCTGAACCTGCTCTCGGTTTTCCAGGAAGTCTACCGGGAACGCCAGATTTCCTCGGCCGCGCGCAAGCTGGGACTGAGCCAGTCGGCGGTGAGCAACGCGCTGGCGCGCCTGCGCCGCTCTTTCGGCGACGAGCTGTTCGTGCGCACGGCCGCCGGCATGCAGCCGACGCCGTTGGCGACGCAGATGGCCGAGCCGATCGGCGTGGCGATGGCCCAGGTCGCGCTGGCGCTGAACCAGCGCAGCCGCTTCGACCCGGCCACCAGCCACCGGCGCTTCGTGCTGGCGATGACGGACGTGGGCGAGATCTACTTCATGCCGGCGCTGATCGAACGCTGCAAGGCACTCGCTCCGCTGCTCGAGATCAGTTCGGTGCGCGCGGGCGCCCTGGCGCTGAAAGAGGAAATGGAAGGCGGGCGGGTGGACCTGGCGGTCGGGCCCTTCGAGGACATCTCGGAAGCGCTGTACCAGCGCCAGCTGTTCCGCCAGCCCTACGTAACGATGTTCCGCAAGGGCCATCCGCTCGGGAAGGGGGAGGTGACGCTGGAGCGTTTCGTGAAGGCCGAGCACATGCTGGTCGATGCGAGCGAGAGTCCATACGACCGCATCAACGCGCTGCTGGCGCGCGCGGGCATCGGCCCATCGGTGCGCTTCCGGGTGCCGCACTTCACGGCGGTGCCCTACATGGTGAGCACGAGCGACCTGGTGGTCACCGTGCCGCAGAAACTGGCCGAGCGGGCCTGCCTGCCCTTCGGCCTGGAATGGATTACGCCGCCGTTGGCCTTGCCGTCCTTGCAGACCAATGTGTTCTGGCACCGGCGCTACAACCAGGACCCGGGCAACCAGTGGTTGCGTGGATTGCTGGCGGAAGTATTTGCGGAGTAGAAGAGACTTACCGGCCATGCCGAGACACATGGCCGCTTGACCAACGACTGACAAGGAATAGAAAAATGGCAGACCTGTTTGAGAACCCCATGGGCCTGATGGGCTTCGAGTTCGTCGAGTTCGCGTCCCCGACGCCGGGCGTGCTGGAAGAAGTGTTCGAGAAGCTGGGCTTCACCAAGGTGGCCGTGCACCGCTCCAAGCAGGTGAGCCTGTACCGCCAGGGCGGCATCAACTTCATCATCAACAACGAGCCGAAAAGCTACGCCGCCTATTTCGCCGCCGAGCACGGCCCGTCGGCCTGCGGCATGGCCTTCCGCGTCAAGGATTCGCATCAAGCCTACGCGCGTGCGCTGGAACTGGGCGCCCAGGCGGTCGAGATCCCGACCGGCCCGATGGAACTGCGCCTGCCGGCCATCAAGGGCATCGGCGGTGCGCCGCTGTACCTGATCGACCGCTTTGAAGACGGCAAGTCGATCTATGACATCGACTTCGAATTCATCGACGGCGTCGACCGCAACCCGGTGGGTCACGGCCTGAAGATCATCGACCACCTGACCCATAACGTGTATCGCGGCCGCATGGCCTTCTGGGCCGGCTTCTACGAGAAACTCTTCAACTTCCGCGAGATCCGCTATTTCGATATCAAGGGCGAGTACACCGGCCTGACTTCCAAGGCCATGACCGCGCCGGACGGCATGATCCGGATCCCGCTGAACGAAGAGGGCAAGGCAGGCGGCGGCCAGATCGAGGAGTTCCTCATGCAGTTCAATGGCGAGGGCATCCAGCACATCGCGCTGCTCACCGATGATCTGATCAAGACCGTGGATAGCCTGCGCGAGGCCGGCGTGCCACTGATGAAGGCCCCGCCCGACACCTATTATGAGATGCTGGACGGGCGCGTTCCAGGCCATGGCGAAAACGCCGACGCATTGAAGGCGCGCGGCCTGCTGCTGGACGGCGCCGTCAAGGACGGCAATGCGCGCCTGCTGCTGCAGATCTTCTCGGAGACCCAGCTGGGACCGGTGTTCTTCGAGTTCATCCAGCGCAAGGGCGACGACGGCTTCGGCGAGGGCAACTTCAAGGCGCTGTTCGAGTCGATCGAGCGGGACCAGCTGCGCCGGGGCGCCATCGCCGGCGCGAGCGTGGAGGCCTGAGTTTCGGATCAGGGGCGGTGCGGAGCACGCCGCCCGCCCCATTTTGCTATTCTGAGCGCTTTGCAAACAACAAAGCCTCATGCTCGCCGCCTTCACCATTCTCCTGCTGTTCCAGTGCCTCGGCGAAGGCATCGTCTTCCTGCTCAAGCTTCCCATTCCCGGCCCGGTCGCCGGCATGCTGCTCCTGATGGCAGCCTTGCTGGCCTGGCCGCCGCTGGAGAAGCGGATCGAGGAGGCCGCCAACACCCTGCTGTCCCACCTGTCGCTGCTGTTCGTCCCGGCCGGTGTCGGCATCTATGCCACTGCAGCCAGCGGCAGCGGACACTGGCTCGCGATCCTTGCCTCGCTGGTCGCCAGCACGGCCCTGACGCTGGCCGTCACCGGCCTGCTGCTGCGCGGACTACCCGGGAAGGACGGCGATGCCTGACATTGGCAATCTCAGCGGACTCTCCCAGTTCTGGGTCTACCTCTCGGCTTCGCCGCTGCTGGGGCTGACAATGACCCTGTGCGCCTACCTGGCGGCCCACCGCATCACCACCTTTTTCAAGGGGGCGCCGCTGGCGAACCCGGTGGCGATCTCGATCGCCCTGGTCGCAGGGGGGCTCTGGCTGTCCGGCATGTCCTACCAGCGCTATTTCGCCGGCGCCCAGTTCGTCCATTTCCTGCTTGGCCCGGCCACGGTGGCCCTGGCGCTGCCGCTGGTGCGCCAGCTGCCGCGTCTGCGCAAGGCAGGCCGAGCGCTGGCCTTGGCCCTGGTGCTCGGATCGGTGACGGCGATCGTCTCCAGCGTCGCCATCGCCCTGCTGCTGGGCGCGAGTCCGCAGCTGGCCGCGACCCTGGGTCCGAAGTCGGCCACGTCGCCGATCGCGATGGCGGTGTCGGAACGGCTCGGCGGCATCCCGGCGTTCACCGCTGCGACAGTGATCGCCACCGGCATCTTCGGCGCGATCACGGGGCCGTGGCTGTTCGACCGCCTGCGCATCGCGTCTCCGTTGGCGCGTGGTTTTGCGCTCGGCCTGGCTTCCCATGGCATCGGCACCGCCCGCGCCTTCCAGGTGAATGCCGAGATGGGCGCTTTTGCCGGCCTCGCGATGGGCCTGAACGGTGCGCTGACCGCGCTGGTGGCGCCATGGCTGGTGCCGGTCGCGATCGGATGGCTGGGCTGAGGCGGCGCGAGGAGGGTCCAACGGAACCGGTGTACGTCCGGCACCACGGCGGACCAGCTGCCCTACAGGCACTTGCCTGTAGGGCAGTCCATGGACATCGCTCAGCGTCGCGCCGTCAATTCACTCAAATTGCTAGACTCGAAGGCATTCATGCGGCCATTCCGGCCGCTGTCTTTTTCCATGGAGTCTGGCTTTGTCAATGCCTAAGAAAAAAATCAGCCTGGGCCTGCAGGGCGCCGGGTCCTACGGCGCCTTCACCTGGGGCGTGCTCGACCGCCTGTTGCAGGAGGAAAGCCTCGAGATCGAGGCGCTCAGCGGCGTCAGCGCGGGCGCCATCAACGCCGCCGTCATGGCCGACGGCTATGCGCGCGGCGGCGGACGCGAAGGGGCGCGCGCCGCGCTGGCCCGCTTCTGGCGGGCGCTCGGCCTGACCGCCGTCTTCAGCCCCTTGCAGCGCACCCCCATGGATCACCTGGCCGGCGGCTTCACGATGAGCCATTCGCCGTTCTACCAGCTGATGGAAATGGCCGGGGCGCTGGTCGGCCCGGTGCGCGAAATGCCGCTGACCGTGAACCCCTTACGCAACTTCTTGACTGCACACATCGACTTCGAGCGGGTCCGCGCCTGCGAGGAACTGCAGGTATTCATCAATGCCACCAACCTGAACACGGGTGGCGGCAAGGTATGGACGCGGGCCGAACTCGACGTGCAGCGCGTGATGGCATCGGCCTGCCTGCCGACCGTGTTCGCGTCGGTCGAAGTCGACGGCGCCCTGTACTGGGACGGCGGCTACACTGCCAATCCGCCGCTGGCGCCATTGGTGGATGCGAACCTTGGGCAGGACCTGCTGGTGGTGCAGATCAACCCGATCGCGCGCACCGAGGTTCCGCGCAGCATGGCCGATATCAGCAACCGCGCCAACGAGGTGGCATTCAACATCAGCTTTGTGCGCGAGGTAAATGCCCTGCTGCACAACCGCGCGGTCCCGAACGAAGAGCGCGGCGAGGCGGTCACCTTCGCACCGGTCCGGCTGCACATGATCAGTGCGCTGGAGGGGCTCAAGGAGCTGAGCATCTCCAGCAAGTTCAATTCCGAACCGGGTTTCCTCGAGATGCTGCACGAGCGCGGCGTGGCCGCGGCCGAGGCCTGGCTGGCCGAGAACCTCGAGGACGTCGGGCTGTGCGCGACGATCGACCCGGCGCTGGTCTTCCGTCCCTGAAAAGCGCTGCCGCAAACGGAACCGGCCGCTGGCAGAGCCAGGCGGCCGGCATGGGAAGGCAGGAAGGAAAATCAGGCCGGGGTCGACTTCCAGGTCTTCTTCGGACCGAAGGCCTTGACGGCGAACAGCGCGCTGGCCAGACCGACCACCAGGGCGGCACCGCTGCCGCCGAAGCCGACCGCATGTTCCTTGGCCAGCTTGCCGGCCTTCGGCCCCACCAGTTCCATGCGGCGACGGGTCATCTTGGCCCCCATGTCCGACAGCATTTCGCGGCTCAGCTTGGCCTCGGCGTGCGGCAGCAGGGTGGTTTCCTCGTCGGCCACGTGATGCATCACGTCGCGCATCAGTTCCATCACCAGCTTGTCGTGGCGCGGGTCGGAACCGCTGGTACGGCGCAGCTCGGCGATCAGGCGGCGCATCTCCATGTGCTCCGGCTCGGCCTTGTGCATGAAGGGCTCGCCCGCGTCGCGCTGGCGCATCACTGGATAAAAAATCTCTTCCTCGAGCGTGGCGTGGATTTCCAGCGCGTCGCAAATGGTATCGGCCAGCGCCTTCTTCACGCGCGGCGGCTTGTCCTTCTCGTACTGGTGGAAGGTGACCATGACGTGCGAATGGTCGAAACGGATCATGTTGGTGATCGTCGGGCTCAGCTTATTCAGGTTGAACATGTGTTACCCCCTTTGTGGTCATATAGCTAACATGGTAGTGCCGTGCCGCTCGTCTTTACTGTAGGAGTACGCGCCGCGCCCTTGTCGGCGTCGAACGCAGGGCGGCGCACGTCCAGGCCCTCAGTCTCCGCATCGCGCGCATCAGCACCTCGTACATACTCTTATTTATCAATTCCAACATTTCCATCAAGTTCATTAATTGTCGCTCTAGTCCTACAAAGTTATGCGCGAACACCTGATCCACACTGTCGGGTCATCCTGCCAACATGTGATTCACGGTAACCGGCCGCGTCCGGTGCCACTGGACGGCGACGCCCTGGCGCGCCCAATGACTCATGATCGGAGGAATTGTCCATGTTTGCACATAACAAACGCCTGCAGTACACGGTTCGCGTCAGCGAACCGAACCCAGCGCTGGCGAACCTGATGCTGGAGCAGTTCGGCGGTCCGCAGGGCGAACTCGCCGCGGCCATGCGCTACTTTACCCAGGCCGTCGCCGAAGACGATCCGGGCCGCAAGGACATGCTGTTCGACATTGCGACCGAGGAGCTCAGCCACCTCGAGGTGATCGGCCACATCGTCGCCATGCTGAACAAGGGTGCCAAGGGCCGCCTGGCAGAAGCCATCGACAGCGAAGCCGACATGTACCGGGCCATCACCGGCCCGGGCAATGACAGCCACATCACCCAGGTGCTGTATGGCGCCGGTACCCCGCTGATCAATTCGGCCGGCGTGCCCTGGACCGCAGCCTATATCGACTCGATCACCGAGCCGACCGCCGACCTGCGCTCGAACATCGCCGCCGAGGCGCGCGCCAAGATCGTGTACGAGCGCCTGATCGCGCTGACCGACGATCCGGGTGTGAAGGAAGCGCTGGGTTTCCTGATGACCCGCGAAGTGGCGCACCAGAAGTCCTTCGAAAAAGCGCTTTACGCCATCGAGCCGAACTTCCCAGCCGGTAAAATGCCGGCCGATCCGCGCTTCGCCAGCGTGTACTACAACATGTCGCAAGGCCCGGGCGAGATGCGCGGCCCCTGGAACCAGGGCGCCGACTGGGACTTCGTCACCGACCGTGAAAAGCAGATGGCGGTGGACGGCGGCACCGGCGAGGCCGAAGTGGCCCTGCCGGGCAGCGATATCGACATCCTCAAGCAGATGGCGATGCGCACCATGTCCGACCCGATGTCCTCGCCGCGCACCGGTGCGGAGCTCGGCATGAGCATGCAATCGGATAGTGGTGCTACGATGGGCGGGTCCTCGGGCAATGCGATGGGCCAGCCGACCACCATGAACAAGGGCGGACAGCTGGACGACACCGGCCTGTCCCACCCGGTCGACAAGGGTGTGGCCAAGTCGATGAAGGCAATGAAACCAACCAAGAAGTAAGGCAGTGCCGCGCCGCCGGATCCGGCGGCGCGGCGACCATCGTGGATACTGCATGGACTCACACACGGACAAATCGCATGACAACAGGTTGCTCGCGGCCCGCGGGTTCCTGCGCGCCCTGACGTTCCGCCACGTCGTCGGCTTCCTTATCTGCAGCGTCGGCTGCATCCTCCTGCTTGGCAGCCTTGCGGAGCAGATCATGAATGCCAATCCCAAGATGCACCGGGCCCTGATCGGCGGCGCCACCGCCGCTGCCGCCACGGCGCTGGGCACCTTGCCGGTCCTGTTCGCACAGAATTTCTCGAAGCGCACCTACGACTGCTTCCTCGGCTTCGGCGCCGGCGTGATGCTGGGCGCGACCGCGTTTTCGCTGGTCATCCCGGCCATCGCCGCGGCCAAGTCCGCCGGGGCCGGCAGCTGGGAGGCGAGCCTGATGGCCGGCGCCGGCATCATGGCGGGAGCAGGGGCCATCCTGTTGCTGGGACGTGCCGTCCGCGCCGAAGGCATCCTTGAAGGTGACGAAAACGTCGTATCGGTGCGCCGCGCCTGGCTCTTCGTCTGGGCCGTCGCCCTGCACAACCTGCCGGAAGGACTGGCAATCGGGGTCGCGCATGCCGGCATCGACCTGGAAAAGGCCAATGCGCTCACCACGGGCGTGTCGATCCAGGACGTGCCCGAAGGGCTGGTCGTGGCGCTCGCGCTGCGGACGGTCGGCTGCAGTCGCCTGGTGGCAGTCGGGATGGGCGTGGTTTCCGGCCTGATCGAACCGGTGGCCGCCGCCTTCGGCGTGGCGCTCATCGGCATCGCGGCGGGGCTGCTGCCATTCGCGCTGGCCGCTGCGGGTGGTGCGATGCTGTTCGTGATCGTCAACGACGTCATTCCGGAGTACCGCCAGAACGGCAACGGCACCTTTGCCAGTATCGCACTCGTGTTCGGTTTCATCCTGATGACGGTGCTCGACACGGCATTGGCCTAGCCCGGCCTGATCGTCAACGGCAGGCCCGCGATGTCGAAACGCGTGCCCAGTTCGCGGCTCGGGGCGCCCATCTGGCGTTTGAGCGTGGGGCCGGCGTCGCCGGCACCTCGAGCACGCCCTCCATGGTGACCTGGCCGGCAGCAATGCGGACCAGATTCCTTTGGGTAGTCGTGCCTCCAATTCCTGCCATTGCCTTGATCGCGCGCCTTCGAAGATTCGCAGCGGTCTGTAGTAGCACCCGCTTGACGGAGAAATATGACGCGCGTAATATGATAAGCGTCATATAAGGGGGTGTCATGACTACATCGGCCAAGGCCAGCAAGCGCGAGCAGTCCCATCACCGGATCGTCGAGGCTGCCGGCAGGGCAGTGCGTCGCCATGGTTACGCCGGCGTCGGCGTGGCCGAGGTCATGAAGGAAGCCGGCTTGACCCATGGGGGCTTCTACGCCCATTTCGAATCCCGCGATGCCTTGCTGGTCGCGGCGATCGAACATGCGGGCGCCATCAGCAGTGCTGTGCTGGACGAGGGGATCGCGGCACGCACGCTTGAGACCGGTAACGCCTTGCAGGCACTGATCGAGCTCTATCTTTCCGACGAGCACCTGGCGCATCCCGAGGACGGTTGCGTGGTTGGCGCGCTGGCGAGCGAGATGCCGCGCCAGGAGGAAGTCGTGCGCATTGCATCGGCACGGCGCGTCGACCGGCTGGTGCGCCGTGTCGCGTCGACCCTGCCCGAGGATGCCGACCCGGCACTGGCCGGCGTGATTGCCGGCGCCCTCGTGGGCAACCTGCAGCTGGCGCGAATCCATGGCGACAATGCCGAGGGCAGGGCGGCACTGGGCGCCGCTCGCCAGGCTTTGGTGTCGCAATTTGCCTCCCGGTCCGTTTGAATAGCCGGCCGCCTATAGAGGCGGCCCGCACCGACCGCAAATATGACATTCGTCATATTACGCGCATCATCATCCGCAATATGACAGGCGTCATATTATCTGGATCATATTTTCCTGCCGGCTTTCCTTTTGTCCCTCACTCCTGAAAGAGCTGCATGAGCGCCCATTCAGAATCGTGCTGCCCACGCTGTCGGCGCCAGCACGGCCTCCGCTGCGCTCGCCCGGCAGGCGCTCGTCCGCGGCGCGAAGCAGGTCTATGGCTGGAAGCTGTGGCTGCCGCCGCCACGGCAAGTGTTGCGGAAAACAGAAACGCCCCGGGCGCCATGCGCCGCGGGGCGTTGTCCTGTGCGACAGGAAAAGCTTAGTCGCGGATCTCCAGGGCGCGGTTGAGGCTCAGCGCCGCCAGCGAACCGACTGCGCCGGACAGCAGATACAGCGACACATAGCCGAGGCCGAAGTGCGCCGACAGGCCCAGTGCGACCAGCGGTGCGAAGGCCGCGCCGACCAGCCAGGCCAGGTCCGAGGTCAGTGCTGCGCCGGTGTAGCGGTATTGCTGCTTGAAGTTCGCGGTCACCGCGCCGGCCGCCTGGCCGTACGACAGGCCCAGCAGCGCGAAGCCGACCAGGATGAAGGTGTTCTGGCCGGTCACGCCGCCGTCGATCAGCGAAGGCACCGCGAGCGAGAACAGGCCGATCAACACGGCCAGGGTGCCGAGGGTGGTGCGGCGGCCGACCCTGTCGGCGATGAAGCCCGAGGCCAGGATTGCCAGCACCGCCAGGCCCGCGCCCCACATCTGGACGTGCAGGAACTCGTCCATCGGGCGGGTATCGTAGAGCTGGATCCAGGACAGCGGGAACACGGTCACCAGGTGGAACAGGGCGTAGCTCGCCAGGGCGGCGAGGGCGCCGATGGCGATGTTGCTACCTTGGGACTTGACGAGTTCGCCAACCGGGGCCGGGTCGAGCTCGTGCGAATCCAGCAGGCGCGAATACTCGCTCGTCGAAACCAGGCGCAGGCGGGCGAACAGGGCCACGATATTAATCGCGAACGCGCAGAAGAACGGATAACGCCAGCCCCAGACCAGGAAGTCGTCCTGCGTCAGGTTCGTGAGCAGGAAGGCGAACAGGCCGGCCGCGATCAGAAAGCCGACCGGTGCCGCGAGCTGGCCCAGCATCGCATAAAAGCCGCGCTTGTTTTCGGGGGCGCTCAAGGCCAGCAGCGAGGGCAGGCCATCCCAGGAGCCGCCCTGGGCGATGCCCTGGCCGATGCGCATCAGGGCCAGGATCACCACGGCAGTCATGCCGATGCGGTCATACGTGGGCAGGAAGGAAATCACGATCGTGCTGGTACCCATCATGACGAGCGCAATGGTGAGCTTGATCTCGCGGCTGAACCGGGTCTGCAGCCACATGAAGATCACCGTGCCGAAGGGGCGCGCGATGAATGCGAACGAAAAAACGATAAACGAGTAGAGTGTCGCTTCGAGCCGGTCAGCCCACGGGAAAAAAACCGCAGGGAATACTAGTACCGAAGCAATTGCATAGACGAAGAATTCGAAATATTCCGAGGCGCGGCCAATGACCACGCCGACGGCTATTTCTCCCGGGTGGATTTCGCCGTCCCGGGCATTGATGTTGCGAGCCCCGCTGGTTGGATGGGTGATGGGAGCGGCACCTGCGCCGCCGTACGTCGTCGTGCTTTGCATATCTTCGTCTCCTTGGGGTCAGCCCGGCCTGCAGCAGCCTGAAGTTGCACCCTGTTTTCTATAGTGTTTTACGACAAGGCGATAATAAAAAAGCAGCAATGTCGCAATTGCAATATAGCAAGGGTGGGACAAAGTGTCCAATGGTTGCCGAAGGCCGTTGGCGTTACAGTAGCATGTTCTTATTCCCATGTAACGTTAGATACCTAGCATGATTCCTAAAATTGTCCGCCGCGGACTCCCGTTACTCCCGCTTGCAGCGCTGGCTGGCTGCAACACGGTCGTGATGAATCCCACCGGCGATATTGCAAGACAGCAGGCAGACTTGATCACCATCTCGGTCCTGCTCATGTTGATCATCATCGTCCCGGTGATGATCCTGACGGTCCTGTTCGCATGGCGTTATCGCAAGAGCGCGAATGCGAAATACGAACCGGACTGGGACCACTCGACCAAGCTCGAACTCGTGATCTGGGGTGCACCGCTCCTCATCATCATCGTCCTCGGCCTGATCACCTGGGTCTCGACCCACAAGCTGGACCCGTACCGTCCGCTCGACCGCATCGACGAGAACCGTCCGATCCCGGCGTCGACCAAGCCGCTGGAAGTGCAGGTCGTGGCGCTCGACTGGAAATGGCTGTTCATCTATCCGGAGCAGGGCATCGCTTCGGTGAACGAACTGGTCACCCCGATCGACACCCCGATCCGCTTCAAGATCACCTCGTCGACCGTGATGAACACCTTCTACATCCCGACGCTGGCCGGCATGATCTACGCGATGCCGGGCATGGAGACGACCCTGAACGCGGTGCTGAACAAGCCGGGCGACTACAAGGGCCTGTCCGCCAACTTCAGCGGCGAGGGCTTCTCGCACATGCACTTCGCCTACAAGGGCGTGACCGCGGGCGAGTTCGATGCTTGGGTGCAAAAGATGAAGGCCAATCCGGAACAGCTGAACCGCGCCGGCTACCTGACCCTGGAAAAGCCGTCCGTGCGTGAGCCGGTGCGCTACTACGGCCAGGTCGAAACCGCACTGTTCAACCGCATCCTGAACCGCTGCGTGGCCGAAGGCAATGTCTGCATGAACGAGCAGATGGCCCAGGACCACAAGCGCAACGCGATCGCCGCGGCGGCCAAGCGCCTGCCGAAGCAGGGCAGCGTTGCCCAGCTGGCGGAAGCGGAAATGTGCGTCACGCCGGAAGCCGGTGGCCCAGCATTGGTCACCTCGGTCGGCACCCCTAACAATTCTGTGAAGAAGTAATCATGCAAGACTCTCTCGACCTGACGAAGCTTATCTTCGGTCGGCTCAGCTGGGACGCAATTCCCTTCCATGAGCCGATCCTGATCGCGACCTTCGCCGGCGTGATCGCAGGTGGCCTGGGCCTGGTGGCCCTGATCACCTACTTCCGCCAGTGGGGCAACTTGTGGAACAACTGGTTCACCAGTATCGACCACAAGAAAATCGGTATCATGTACATGATCCTCGGCATCATCATGTTCCTGCGCGGCTTTGCCGACGCGCTGATGATGCGCGCCCAGCAGGCTTTCGCCTTCGGCGCCAACAAGGGCTTCCTGCCACCGGACCACTACGACCAGATCTTCACCGCCCACGGCGTGATCATGATCTTCTTCGTGGCGATGCCGTTCGTGACGGGCCTGATGAACTACGTCGTGCCGCTGCAGATCGGCGCACGCGACGTGGCCTTCCCGTTCCTGAACAACTTCTCGTTCTGGATGACCACCATGGGCGCCGTGCTGGTCATGGCCTCGCTGTTCGTGGGTGAATTCGCACGTACCGGCTGGCTGGCCTATCCGCCGCTGTCGGGCATCCTGGCAAGTCCCGGGGTCGGCGTCGACTACTACATCTGGTCATTGCAGATCGCGGGTGTCGGTACCTTGCTGTCCGGCGTGAACCTGATCGTCACCATCGTCAAGATGCGCGCACCGGGCATGGGCCTGATGAAGATGCCTGTCTTCGTCTGGACTTCGCTGTGCACCAACATCCTGATCGTGATCACCTTCCCGATCCTGACCGCCGTGCTGGCCATGCTGGGCATGGACCGCCTGTTCGACACCGCGTTCTTCACGAACGACCGTGGCGGCAACGCGATGATGTACGTGAACCTGATCTGGATCTGGGGCCACCCCGAGGTGTACATCCTGATCCTGCCGGCCTTCGGCATCTTCTCGGAAGTCGTCTCGACCTTCTGCAGCAAGCGCCTGTTCGGCTACACCTCGATGGTGTACGCGACCTGCGTCATCATGGTCCTGTCCTACCTGGTCTGGCTGCACCACTTCTTCACGATGGGCAGCGGCGCGAGCGTGAACTCGTTCTTCGGCATCACCACGATGATCATCTCGATCCCGACCGGGGCGAAGATCTTCAACTGGCTGTTCACCATGTACCGCGGCCGTATCCGCTTCGAACTGCCGATGATGTGGACCGTGTCCTTCATGCTGACCTTCGTCATCGGCGGCATGACCGGCGTGATGCTGGCTATTCCCGCGGCCGACTTCGTGCTGCACAACTCGCTGTTCCTGGTCGCGCACTTCCACAACGTGATCATCGGCGGCGTGGTGTTCGGCCTGTTCGCCGGCTTCAACTACTGGGCACCGAAGATGTTCGGCGTCAAGCTGAACCAGTTCTGGGGCAAGGTGTCGTTCTGGATGTGGTCGATCGGTTTCTGGTTCGCCTTCATTCCGCCGTATATCCTGGGCTTCATGGGCGTGACCCGTCGTACCAGCCACTTCGAAGACCCGGAACTGCAGCCGCTGTTCCAGATCTCGCTGTTCGGTACCCTGATGATCGCCGCCGGTATCGGTGCGCTGGTGCTGCAGCTCTTCTTCACCTGGAAAGACCGCGCCAAGCTGCGCGACGTCACCGGCGACCCGTGGGATGGCCGTACGCTGGAGTGGGCGACCTCGTCGCCGCCGCCGGACTACAACTTCGCCTTCACCCCGGTGGTGCACGACAACGACACCTTCGCCGACATGAAGAAGAACGGCTACCAGCGTCCGCTGAAGGACTTCGTGGCGATCCACATGCCCAAGAACACCTGGGCCGGCTTCGTCATCTCGGCACTGTCGGCCGTGGTCGGCTTCGCGATCATCTGGCACATGTGGCTGCTGCTCGCCGTATCCTTCGTCGCCATGATGGCCGCGATCATCGTCCACACGTTTAACTACAAGCGCGATTTCTACATCCCGGCGGAGGAAGTGGCCCGCACCGAGGAAGCGCATACCCGTCTGCTGAAGAGCTACGTCTGAAACAATATGGCAAATAATGCAACTATTCCCGGCGGCCTGTCCGCCGACGAGGTGACCGCGCGCTACATGGTGCGCGAGCACCATCCGGAGCAGGGCACGCTGCTGGGCTTCTGGATCTATCTGATGAGCGACTGCCTCATCTTCGCGTCCCTGTTCGCCACCTATGCGGTGCTGGGCCGTAACTACGCCGGCGGTCCGACCGGCGCCGAGCTGTTCGACCTGACGCTGATCGCCATCAACACCGGCTTCCTGCTGCTGTCGTCGATCACCTTCGGTGTCGCGATGATCTCGGCCCAGGCCAAGAAGCTGGGCGCGACCCTGCTCTGGATGGGCGTGACCGGCCTGCTGGGCGTGGCCTTCCTGTCGCTGGAGATCTACGAGTTCCTGCACCTGATCCACCAGGGTGCCGGTCCGCAGCGCAGCGGCTTCCTGACCGCGTTCTTCGCGCTGGTCGGTACCCACGGCCTGCACGTTCTGTTCGGCGCAATCTGGCTGGTGACCCTGATGGTCCAGCTTGCCAAGCACGGCATCAACACCGAGAACTTCCGCCGCCTGCAGTGCCTGTCGCTGTTCTGGCACTTCCTGGACGTCGTCTGGATCGGCGTGTTCACCTTTGTCTACCTGATGGGAGTGCTGCCATGAGCGACCACATCCACCACCACGAGCACGACCACGACGGTCACACCAGCTTCGTCACGCACTATGCGATGAAGGACTACGCGATCGGCTTCGTGCTGTCGCTGATCCTGACCGCGATCCCGTTCTGGCTCGTCATGGGCAACGTGCTGCCGCCGGAAACGACGAAGTTCGTGATCATGGGCTTCGCCGGCGTCCAGTTCGTCGTGCAGATGATCTACTTCCTGCACATGAACTCGAAGTCGGAAGGCGGCTGGAACATGATGGCGCTGATCCTGACCGTCGTCCTGCTTGTCATCGTGCTGGCCGGTTCGATCTGGGTCATGACCCACATGAACGCCAACATGATGCCGTCCATGGGTGGGGCCAGCGACACCACCCACGGCATGCACGACATGCAGTAATCGATAGTACCCGCTCGTCAATGCAGCAAGCACGCGACCAGCAGGCAGGACCTGCCGCCCATCCTCCACGCAGCGCTTTTGCGCGGCGGATGCTGGCGGTGGCAGCCCTCCTGCTGGTCGCGCTTTTTCTGGGTCTCGGCACCTGGCAGGTGGTTCGCCTGCAGTGGAAGCTGGACCTCATCGAACGCGTGGAATCGCGCGTGCATGCGGCTCCGGTCGCGGCGCCCGCGCCTGCCCGCTGGGCGCAGGTATCCAAAGAATCCGACGAATACCGGCGTGTACGCCTGGCCGGGCATTACCTCTACGAATACACCGCACCCGTGCAGGCCGTCTCCGAGCTTGGCGCGGGCTTCTGGCTGCTCACGCCGCTTTGTACGGCTGAGGGCCATATCGTCTTCATCAACCGCGGCTTCATTCCCGCTGCGGACAACAAACCCGGGACCTATCCTGCCCGCCGTGCCGCCGCCGATCCCTGCGCGAACGGGGGAGAACAGGTCGAAGTCACCGGCCTGCTGCGCATCAGCGAGCCGGGCGGCGGCTTCCTGCGCGAAAACGATCCGGCCAATAACCGCTGGTTCTCGCGCGACGTGCAGGCGCTCGGCGCCGCACGCGGGCTGTCGAATGTCGCACCGTTCTTTGTGGACGCCGGCAAGGGCCAGGATCCTGCCGGCGCGCCCGAGCGTGCGGTCGGCGGGCTGACCGTCATCTCCTTCGTCAACAATCACCTTGTCTATGCCTTGACCTGGTACGCGCTGGCCCTGATGGTCGGCGCTGCGTGGTGGTGGGTCAGCCGGCACGGCGCTGCAGTGTCCGACGACTGATCCGTGGCGATGACTGACAACACCGCACGGGCATGATCCAGAACCCCCTCGATTTCTTCGCCAAGGCGGGCCGCAGCTCGCCCCAGGCGGCCGCCGCGAACGTGGAATTCGCCGCCGGGCACAAGAACATGCTGCAGCTGATCGAGCTGCGCTGGATCGCCGTCATCGGCCAGGTCACGACCATCGCCTCGGCCATCCTCGTCTTCGGCATCGAGCTGCCGCTCCTGCCGATGCTGCAGGTACTGGCCTGCCTGATCGCCTTCAACGTGGCCAGCCACCTGCGCTGGCACGAGCGCCGGCCGGTCTCGAACACCGAAATGTTCATGGCCCTGCTGGTGGACGTCGCCAGCCTGACCGTGCTGCTCTACCTGTCGGGCGGCATCACCAATCCCTTCGCCTTCCTCTACCTGCTGCAGGTGATCCTGTCGGCGGTGCTGCTGGAAGTAATGTGGACCTGGACCATCGTCCTGATCACCATCGCCTGCATGGCGGGCCTGGCCATGTACGCCCAACCGCTCGCGCTGCCCTTCGACCATGCGCGCGGCATTTCGAGCCTGTACATCCATGGCCTGCTGGTGTGCTTCGGCCTCAACGCCGCGCTGCTGGTGATGTTCATCTCGCGCATTTCCGACACCCTGCGCGACAAGGCCGCCCAACTCGCGGCGCTGCGCCAGCAGGCTGTTGAAGAAGAACATATTGTGCGCATGGGCCTGCTGGCTTCGGGCGCGGCCCACGAGCTGGGTACGCCGCTCGCCACCGTATCGGTCATCCTGGGCGACTGGAAGCGCATGCCGCAGTTCCGCGACGATCCGGCCCTGCTGGAAGAGATCGCCGAGATGCAGACCCAGCTGCAGCGCTGCAAGACGATCGTCAGCGGCATCCTGCTGTCTGCCGGCGAAGCCCGCGGCGAATCGGCGGTGCGCACGACCGTGCGCAGCTTCCTCGACGGCGTCGTCAGCGGCTGGCGTGCGAGCCGGCAGGTCGGCGCCTTCCAGTACAATAACCGCATCCTGGAGGACCGGCCCGTCGCCTCCGATTCCGCGCTCAAGCAGACCATCGACAACCTGCTCGACAACGCGCTCGAGGCCTCGCCCGACTGGGTCGGCCTGGACACCTGGATCGAGGACGGCACCCTCCATGTGATGGTCACCGATCGCGGCCCGGGCTTCGCGCCGAGCATGCTCGGCCAGATCGGCAAGCCCTACCAGTCCACCAAGTCCAAGCCGGGCCGCGGCCTGGGCCTGTTCCTGGCCGTGAACGTGGCACGCAAGCTGGGTGGTTCGGTAGTCGCGGCCAACCGGCCGGAGGGCGGGGCGCAGGTGAGCCTGACGCTGCCACTGGGCAGCATCGAACTGGAAAAGGAAGGCACTTGACAGAAACTACTTCGCGCCTGCTGCTGCTCATCGAAGACGACGAGGCGTTTGCGCGCACCCTGAGCCGCTCGTTCGAACGGCGCGGCTACCGCGTGCTGGTCGCGCCGGGCCACGACGAGGCGGCTGCGCTGCTGGCGCAGCTTCCTCCCGCGCAGTCCCCCGGGTATGCCGTGGTCGACCTGAAACTCAAGGGCAACAGCTCGGGCCTGGCCTGCGTCCAGCTGCTGCACGAACACGACCCGGACATGCTGATCGTGGTTTTGACCGGATTTGCCAGCATCGCCACCGCCGTGGAGGCGATCAAGCTCGGTGCGGTCCAGTACCTGGCCAAGCCGTCCAACACCGACGACATCGAAGCCGCTTTCGGGCACGTGGCCGGCAGTACGGATGTCGAGGTCACTAACCGCTCCACCTCCATCAAGACCCTGGAATGGGAGCGCATCCACGCGGTGCTGGCCGAGACCGACTTCAACATCTCGGAAGCGGCGCGCCGCCTCGGGCTGCACCGGCGCACGCTGGCGCGCAAGCTCGAGAAGCAGCGGGTAAAGTAGGGGAGCGGCGATGAGGCTGCGCGCACTGCTGGCCTGTTTGCCCTTGCTTCTCTCCGCACCGGCCTTGCACGCCGATTCGCTGGCCGCCGGCCGTGCGGCCTTCAAGCGCTGCGTCAACTGCCACCAGGTGGGGCCAGGCGCGCGCAGCAACTTCGGCCCGCAACTCAACGGCATCATCGGCCGCCGCGCCGGCTCCGCACCCGATTTCGACTATTCGCCCGCCCTCAAGAAAGCCGGCTTTACCTGGAACGAACAGAACCTGGCGGCCTTCCTGCGCGCGCATCCGGCGCCGCCCTCGACTGCTACCGGCGGCCGGCGCTGAGCAGCGCTGGCTTCCTCGCATGGCACGTCAAGTCGGAACAGTCCTCGGGATCGCGGTGCGCAGCGCCGTCACCGCCGCGCCCACGCAGTGCGACCGGGCCCAGGCAATGGCCGGGTGCGGCCTGGCCGGGGACATCCATGCCGATCCACGCTCGCCGCGCCAGGTACTGGTGGCAGGCGCATCCGCCTACGAAGCGCTGGGCTTGCCGCCGAACGCCCTGCGCGAGAACCTGCTCCTCGATATCGACACCGCCGGCATGGCCTCCGGCACCGTGCTGCGCATCGGCAGGGAAGCGAGCCTGCGCCTGAGCTTCCAGTGCGAGGCATGCGGCAGCCTGGACAAGCATGCGGCCGGGCTGGCACGCGCCATCGGTGGACGGCGCGGCGTGCTGGCGCGGGTGCTGGCGGGGGGCGAGATCCGTGTCGGCGATCCGGTGACCCTGCTCGACGGGCGGCTGCCGGCACTGCCGGAAGACTGGCGCGAGCGGGTGGCGCAGGTGCTCCACGCGGTGCCGCCGGGACAGGTGATCGGCTATGCCGACCTGGCCTTTGTTGCGGGCGTACAGTCGAGCTATTGCCGTGCTTTTCCGCGCCTGCTCGCGCGGCTCGGGCCTGCCCATGCGGCGAAAGCGGCGCCGGCGCGCGCCGGCGCTGCGCTGCCGCGCTGGGACGGCAGCGGTTTCCACGCGCTCAGCGAATCCTAGGACACGGACCGGCAGCGCCAACCATTACCCGTCCTGTGCCTTGACCCGGTCCCGCACACCGAAAGCGTGCTTTAAGGCACAATTGTGGTGTCAACACGAAGAAGACACCATGCATCCGATCCGCCTATCGACCGTTTCCGACGCCGCCCCCTTGGCGGACATCTGGCGCGCCAGCGTCCGCGCCACCCATGACTTCCTTTCCGAAGCCGACTTCCGCGAGATCGAAGTCCTCGTCGCCGAGCACTACCTGCCTGCTACCCGGGTATGGGTCGCGCTCGACGACGCAGGGAAGGCGCGCGGCTTCCTGGGGCTGAGCGGTGCCCACGTCGACGCACTCTTCGTCGACCCTGCCAGCCGCGGCCATGGCGTGGGCCGCCGGTTGCTGTCGCATGCCGAAAGCCTTGCCGGACGCCTGACGGTCGACGTCAACGAGCAAAACCTGCAGGCGGTCGGGTTCTATCGCCATATGGGTTTCGAGCCGACCGGACGCTCGCCAACCGACGATGCGGGACGTCCATATCCTCTGCTGCACATGCGCCAGCCATAGTAGAAGCGGTCCTTCTTCAGGCTTCAAGTAAATACATTTGGACAAATTGGGTTGCCTTCGCACTATTTTTAGTCCATCATAGCTGCGTGGTGCCGGCCAGCAACGGCCTGGCACCCGATCAGCGATGATGCGGTTGAGTCCGTTTCTTTTCGTCCCCCGCACTGTGTCGGGGGACTTTTTTCGGTGCCGCGGCCCAGCTTGCCGCAGCTGGCGCGATCGCGGCGCCGGCCGGCCCACCGCCAGGCCGAAGCCCAGGCTTCCCCTGTGCGTCCCACCGGAGGAAACTTGAACGCAATGTTTTTTCCGACGACCCGCGTGTCCCGGATCGTCATGACGATATCACCCCAACGCAGCCTGGCGCCGATCTTCGCCGGCATCCTCGTGCTGGGTGCGCTTCACGCGCCGCCAGTCGCGGCGGCCGGCCGCACGCCGGCCGCTCCCGCAGTCGCGGACTTCACCGAGCTGAGCGGTACGCGTGCCGGCACCTGCGCGGCGCCGGTCGAGCCCGCCCTGGCCCCCATGGGAACGCCCGCCTTGCGCCATTGCGCCTGGAGCCAGCGCCTGGAAATGCTGTACTGGCAGGATGTACCGGCCAACCCGAACACCTGCCTGCCTGCGGCTGCCATCGCCTGGCACCGCCTTGGCGCGGGTGTCGGCGCCGTATTGCGCCCGTGGAGCGCGGCCTGGAGCGGGCAGTCCCTGCTGGTCCAGACCGGGGGGATGGTACAAGCCGGAATGGTCTGGCGCCAGGAAGGCGGGCAGTGGTCGGTGGTGCTGTGGCGCTGGCGTCCATCGGATCGCATTCCGACCCGTCACTGGCAGGCCGGCCACTGGAAGAACATCGCAGGGGCGGTGCGCGCCATCGACGCCGCCAATCCGGAACCAAGCCGTACGCCGCTGATGACTGCGTGGCTGGACGCCACCAACGGCAAGCCGCGCCTGCTGGCTGCCGATAGCTGGCGCTGGGTCAGCGACGGCGCCTGCCTGGACCTACGCAGCGCCAGCCTCGGGCAGGCCCAGATGCACCTGCCGCATTCGCGCGACGACGCCCGACTGGAGCAGCGCAGCGCGATGCAACTGCTGCTGGCGCGCCGCTTCCCGGGCGCCGAATGGCTGCGCAACTTCAGCCTGATCGAACCGGCCATCTCCGGTGACCGCACCGGCGCCAAGTTCCTGGCCGTCTGGCGGGAAGGCGCCACGGTCTCCGGGCAATTGTGGATTCCGCTGCGCGACGAGGGCGGGATCGTGCGCGCGCGTATCTCCAGCGAGCTGCCCGCCGCCACCGGCGCAGCCCTGCAGGAAGCCGCCAGGGCGCGCGCGGTCCTGCTCGAGCGCGAACTGGGCAAGCTTGCCCATGCCTGGGAGGCCCGCCATGAATGAAGATCTCTCGACGCCCCTGTGGCTGCTGTCGCCCCTTGCCGTGCTGGGCGCCGGCCTGATGCTGGCACTGGTGCTCGGCATGCTGCTGCAACGCTTCAGGGTGCCCAAGCTTTATGGGGCCGTCCTGGCCGGCCTGCTGCTGGGCGCGACCGGCGGCAACCTGATCGACCGCCCGCTGCTGGCGCAGTTCCAGGAGTTGCTCAACGCCGCCTCGGCCCTGGTGCTGTTCGAGGTCGGCCGCAAGATGGACCTGGCCTGGCTGCTGCGCAGCGGACGCCAGGGCGGGAGCCTGCTGCTGGCCACGCTGGCACGCTGCGTGGCGGTGGCGGTGACGCTGCGCCTGGTCGGCTTACCCTGGGGCGCGTCCATCTTCATCGCTTCGATCCTGATCGCGGTGAACCCGGTCATCGTCAACTCCATGGTGGCCGACGAAAATGCCAGCGGGACCAGCACCTTCGCCACCGCCAACATGGTCGGCCTGAGCAGCCTGGTCGCGTTATTGATGCTGGCGCTGACGCTGGCGTGGACACGTAGTCAGGGCGTGAATGCCACGACTGGCCTGGGCGAGGAACTGATGCGCCAGGGCGGCAAGCTGGTGCTGGGCGCGGCCATCGCCTTGCTGTCCTACGGCCTGTATGCCGCGGCGACGCGGCTGTGCAAGGTACCCGCGACCATGCGTCCCGGCATGCTGCTGGCCGCGCTGCTGATCGACCTCGGCCTGTGCTCGGTGTCGGCGGCGAGCTCGCTGCTGTCGCTGCTGCTGATGGGGCTACTGCTGCGCAATGCGGAGCGGCGCGACAACGTGTTCCAGGCCCAGCTCAAGACCGCGCAGGACATCGGCTACGTGCTGCTGTTCCTGATGTCGGCGGCGCTGGTGGACCTGCAGCAGCTGGCCCAGGGCTGGACCCTGCTGGCGGCGCTCGCCGTGTTCGCGGTGCGCATCGCCGCCACCCGCGCGGCCCTGGTGCCGGCCACGGCCTGGGATCGCACCAAGAAGCATGCGATGGCCCTGTCGATGTGCTCGCTGGTCAGCTATGGCGGGCTGGTGGTCGACACGACGCTGAATGCCTACACGGGCCTGGATGCCGCATCGAGCGAGATGATGGGTGCGCTGCTGGCCCTGAACGTGCTGCTGGCGCCCGGCCTGACCTGGCTCGGCCTGCGCATGGCCGGGGAGACCTACCGGCACGCAGCACCCCACGAAGAACGCGGCATCGGCAAGAAGGAGGAGGTGGAAGCATGAGCGCACCCTTGAACATGGACGAAGCAGCGCGCCTGGCCCGGGCACAGGCACAGGCGGTGGCCGGGAAGGGGCCGGCCTTCCTGCCCGATTTCAAGACCTCGACCGTGGGCACGATGGGCATCGAGCTGGAACTGATGGTGCTCGACCGCCTGACCTATGACCTGTTCCCGGCCGCACCCGACATCCTGCGGGTGCTCGACAAACATGACAAGCCCTGGGTGCACACGCCCGAGATCACGACCTCGATGCTGGAAGTGGCCACCTCGATCCTCCAGTCCTACGGCGAAGCCAGCGAGCAGCTGGAGCATATCCGCAGTACGGTCCAGCGCGCCGCCTTCGAAGTCGGCGCCTCGGTCTCGGGCGGCGGAGCCCATCCGTTCCAGCGCTGGAACGAGCAGCGCATCTTCCCGAAGGCGCGCTATTTCGAGTCCGAACGCAAGTACGGCTACCTGGCCAAGCTGTTCACCGTGTTCGGCATGCACGTGCACATCGGCGCCGGCACGGCCGACGAAGCGGTGCGCCTGTGCGCCTGGCTGACCCAGCGCGCGCCGCTGTTCATTGCCTTGTCCGCCAATTCGGTGTGCTGGCAGGGAGAGGTGTCGGGCTTCTGCAGCTCACGCAGCAACGTGGTCGGCGCCTTCCCGATGAGCGGCATCCAGCCGTCCGGCCTGCGCAGTTGGCAGGATTTCCGCGATTATTTCGATCGCCTTGCGGGCTTCGGCATCGTCAACAGCATCAAGGATTTCTATTGGGACGTGCGGCCCAAGCCCGAGTACGGCACCATCGAGCTGCGCGTGCTGGACACGCCGCTGCGGCCGGAATACGCCGCCGCGCTGGCCTGCTACGCGCGCGAGCTCTGCCTCGACTTCGCGGACCGGGCAGGGGCCTGGCCCACCAACGGCAGCCGCGAGCTGTACACCTGGAACCGCTTCAATGCCGCCCGCGACGGCGTCGATGCCAGCTGGATCGACCCCGAGACCGGCGTGTCGGCGCCGGTGGCCGAAGTCATCCGCGCCGACCTGGAGCGCCTGGCACGGCGCTCGACCGATCCGGGATTCGGCCAGGCGTGCGCCGTGATCGAAGGCTTGATGAAGGACGGCGGCCAGGCCGGGCTGTTGCGCCGCCACCTCGCCGGCGGTGGCGGGATGAACGACCTGGCGCGGATCGCCAGCGAGATCTTCGAGGCGCCGCCGCGCCCAGGCAACTGAGCCGAAGACGGGACTACAGCTGGGACAGCGGCGTACGGCCCGCCGTCTCGTCGACGTCGAGCCGTGCGATCAGCCGGGCGAGGTTCTCCTCCAGCTGCTGCAGGGTCTGCTCGTCCAGACTGGCCAGGGCGTCGGGCAGCACGCCGGCAAAAGGCATCGGGGCGCGCCGCAGCACCTCGCGCCCGGCCGGCTGGAGATGGAGCGCGACGTTGCGCCGGTCCGCTCCCTCGCGGCTGCCGGTGACGAAACCGCGCTCGGCCAGCCCGCGCACCAGGTTGCTGGCGGTCGACTGGTGGATGTCGAGCTCGCGCGCCAGGCCGGTGGCGCCGATACCGGGATGGCGGTCGATGACCGACAAGGCCCACAGCTGGGCGCCGCCCAGGCCGGCTTCGCGCTCGACCTGGCGGAAATGGCTCTTGACTGCGTTGAAAACGATACGGAACTGCCTCAGTACACGTTGCGGCTGCTCGTTCTCTGGAAGGATGGCGGGATTCTCTGGCATGGCGCGATCATAACGGAAATCCGCACGGGTCGTACGTTGCGGTGCAGGCGTTCCCGGCCTGTCCGCAGCCGAAACGTGGCGCGGGGCAGGTCCGCATTTGCTAGGATAGGCGGCATGAATCGGCTGCTCGCCCATCCACTGTTCCAGCAGCGGCGCTTCGTCTCGCGCGCTGCCGTGGCAACCCTTCTGGCCGGGTTCGCGCTGACGGCGCTGCTGTTCGGCGTGGCGCGCGAGCTGGAGGCGGAGCGAGCGCGCGCCGAACTGGCGCAACGCTCAGCCGTTCGCACCGCTGCGGTCACCCGCGCTTTTGCCGACGCAGTACACGACCTGCGTGCACTGAACCTGCTTTTCACGGCCGGCGGCGGCGAGGTCTCGCGCGAGGCCTTCAACGCCTTCGCCCAGCCGTTGGCGGCCAGGAACGGCTACCTGAAGGCGCTCGTGTACCAGCGCTTCGTGAGCGCGGCCGAGCGGCCAGCCTTCGAGGCCGAGCGCCGCCAATTCTGGCCGGGCTTCGCCATCACCGAGCGCGGTCCCGGCGGCGTACTAGCCCCTGCGGGACAGCGCGCGCGCTACCTGGTCAACGACTACGTCGTTCCGGTCGCCGGCAACGCCAGCGTGTTCGGCTACGACGCCTGGTCCCGACCCGAGCAGCGCGCATTCACGCAGCGCGCGATCGATACCGGAGAAGCGACCGCCAGCCCCCTCATGCGCCTGGTGCAGGGTGACGGTTCACTGCGCGGCATGCTGGTGGTGATGCCGGTCTACCGCGCCGGGACCGACGCAGCAGGCGCGCCGGCGCGGCGGGCGGCCGTGCTCGGCACCATGGCGGTAGCGATCGATGCCGGGGTGCTGGTCGGCGGCAGCCTGGACGCCGCGCGGCTGCTGGCCAACAGCGACTATGCGCTTACGCTGTATGGACGAACGGATAGCGGCGAACGGGTCGCCGTGTTCAGCCACCCGGGTGCGGCGGTAACGCGGGCGGCCTGGGAGCGCTGGCTCGGCGGCGTCCCGAGCCCGATCACGCGCAGTTTCGTGGTGGCCGGGTCGCAGTGGGACCTGACCACCGTGCCCGTTGCGCGCGGCCTCGACAAGCAGGTGGGGTCGCTGTCGATCCTGGGCTACGGCTTCGTGCTGACCCTGGCCGCCGCCGCGCTGGTCCAACAGCGCAGCGCCCGCACCCGGCGCATCGAGTCGCTGGTCGAACGCCGCACCGCCGACCTGGCGCTGACCGCCGGCGCGCTGCGCCTGCACCAGCGCGCCATCGAGTCCGCCGCCAACCCCATCCTCCTGATCAGCGCGCCCCGCCACGGCTATCCGATCGAATACGCCAACCCGGCCTGCGAACGCACGCTCGGCTACGAACCGGGTGAACTGGTGGGCAAGCCGCTGGCGAGCCTGGCGCTCACCGGCAGCGACGAACCGGGCCTGGAAGAGCTGCGCCAGGCGCTCCACGAATGCCGCGAGGGCCATGCCCTGGTGCGCCAGGCCACCCGTGACGGCCGCGAGCTGCTCAGCGAGGTCTACATCGCCCCGGTCAACAACGCGCAGGGAGTAACCGAACATTTCGTGGTCACCACCTACGACGTCACGGTCGCCAAGCGTTACGAGGCAGAACTGGCGCACCGGGCCCGCTACGACACGCTGACCGGGCTGGCCAACCGTGCCCTGCTGGCCGACCGCATCGAACGCGCGATCGCCACCGCGGGTGGCACGCCGGTGTGGGCGGTGGCCCTCGACATCGACCACTTCAAGCTGATCAACGACACGCTCGGACGCCGCCTCGGTGACGAAGTCTTGCGCGCCCTTGCCACACGGATTGCCGGTGCGATCCCCCAGGCCGACACTGCCGCGCGCGCGGGCGGCGACGATTTCATGCTGGTACTGACCGGCTGCAGCGACGAACGCCAGGCGGCGGCGCAGCTGCAGGCAGTGCGCGAGGCCATTGCCGAGCCCTTGGAGCTGGACGGCCGCACCCTGGTGTTCGGCTCCAGTGCCGGCGTGGCCGGCTATCCGGCCGACGGCCAGGACTCGGAAACCCTGGTCAAGCACGCCGAGGTTGCCATGTACCGCGCCAAGCAGACCGGCCGCAACGCCGTGCACTTCTACGCGCCGCACATGAACGCGCATGCCGCCGACAGGCTCGCGCTGGAAGCGGCGCTGCGCTCTGCCTTGCGTGAAGACCAGTTCGAACTGTATTTCCAGCCTCAGGTGGACCTCGGCAGCGGACGCGTGGTCGGCACCGAGGCCCTGATCCGCTGGCGGCACCCGCATTTCGGCACCGTGCGGCCGGAGCGCTTCATTGCACTGGCCGAGGAAACCGGGCTGATCGTGCCGATCGGCGCCTGGGTCCTGCGTGCGGCCTGCCGCCAGAACCGTGACTGGCAGCGCGCCGGCCTCGGGCACCTGCGCGTCGGGGTCAACCTGTCGGCGCGCCAGTTTTCCGAGCCCGACCTGGTCCAGACCGTGCGCACGGTGCTGGCCGAGACCGGCCTGGGCGCCGATTCGCTCGAGATCGAGCTCACCGAGAGCATGATGATGGCCGATGTCGAAGCGGCGATCGACACCATGCGCTGCCTGAAGTCGATGGGAGTGAAGCTCTCCATCGACGATTTCGGCACCGGCTATTCCAGCCTGGCCTACCTGAAGCGCTTTCCGGTGGACGTGCTCAAGATCGACCGCTCCTTCGTACACGACATGGTCAGCCCGGATGGCGCGGCCATGGTGGATGCCATCATCTCGATGGCGCACGGGCTGCGCATGCAGGTGATTGCCGAAGGAGTCGAAACCCTCGACCAGCTCGACTACCTGCGCGGCTGCGGCTGCGACGAGGTGCAGGGCCATATCTACGCCCGTCCCGAGCCGGTGCACGCGGTCGAAGCGCTGCTGCGCAAGGGCAGGGTGGAGCCCAGTCCGGAGCATGCCTGAAGGCATTTCCGGCGACGAAGCCGCGCAGGCAAACCGGACCGGGGTTGCCGCGCCGGTCGGCTATACTTGCCACATTCACATGGCGTACGGCAGAGTGCGCTTCACCGGCATTTGCAGCAAGGATTTCTATAGTGGACCAGGAAGAGAAAAGCGGCACCCGCGACGGCTTGGACCATCGTGCCGATGGCGGCCCCGGCTCGCGCCGCGCCGCGCTGGGCCAGCACGGCAAGCGCTTGTTCAAAGGCGCGCGCGGGCGCGCCCAGGCGGGGTATTCGATGGCCCAGGCGCGGCTGCGCGACCGTTCGCGTCCCGAACAGGTGCTGCTGGTCGGGCTATGGGCGCTGGCCGCCGGCCTGATGGCCTTCTTCCTCTACCTGGTGATTTTGATCCCGCTCACGCCCGGCATCGACGACCTGCGCCAGGCCAGCACCGCGCGCCCGAGCGTGATCCTGTCCGCCGACGGCAAGGAACTCGGCTCCTTCGAGAAAGGACTGCAGGAGCGCGTCAAGCTGTCGCAGATCTCGCCGCACGTGCTCAAGGCCCTGATCTCGACCGAGGACCACCGCTTCTACGACCACCATGGCGTGGACTTCCGCCGCGTGGCCGGCGCGCTGGTCGCGACCCTCAGGGGCGACCCGCAGGGCGGTTCGACGATTACCCAGCAGCTGGCGCGCAACATGTTCCCCGAGGAGATCGGGCGGGCGCGCAGCATCAACCGCAAGATGAAGGAGCTGATCACCGCGATCAAGATCGAGAATACCTACAGCAAGACCGAGATCCTCGAGGCCTACCTGAACACGGTGCCCTTCCTGTACAACGCCTACGGCATCGAGATGGCGGCGCGCACCTACTTCGGCAAGACGGCCGCGAAGCTGGACGTGCTGGAGGCGGCCACATTGGTCGGCATGCTCAAGGGCACCCATTACTACAACCCGGTCGCCAACCCGGAGCGCTCGAAGGCGCGCCGCAACGTGGTGTTGAAGCAGATGGCCAAGCACGGCGCCTTCAACGAGGAGCGCTACCGCGCCCTTGCCAAGCGCCCGCTGCGGGTGCGCTTCGCGCGCCTGAACGACCGCAGCGGCAAGGACGACCATTTCACGGCCTACGTGCGCAAGTGGCTGCTCGACTGGGCCGAGCAGAACGACTACGACCTCCAGCTCGACGGCCTGGTGGTCCATACCACCCTCGACCTGGCGCTGCAGGAAGCCGCGGTGCGCGCGGTCGAGCGCCAGACCAATACGCTGCAGGCGATCGCCGACGTGGAGTGGGCCTACCAGGGCATGCCACGTTCGACCTCGACCGGCATGTACATGGCGATGCGAAATGAGGTCGATCCCTTTGCCTACTACTGGAAATCCCACCCGCGCGCGCTCGAAGCCTTCGTCCGCGAAAGCGCCGAGTACCGCCGCGCCGTCGAGGACGGCGAAGCGCCTGCCGCCGCGCTCAAGCGCCTGAAGGCCGACCGGGAATTCATGCGTGACCTGAAGACCGGCAAGTCGCGCCTGGAGGCCGGCTTCGTGGCGATGGACCCGCACACCGGCGAGGTGCGCGCCTGGGTCGGCAGCCGCAGCTTCGAGCGCGACCAGTTCGACCACGTAGCGCAGGCCGCGCGCCAGCCTGGCTCGACCTTCAAGCCGATCGTGTACGCAGCGGCACTGGAAAACGGCATACCGCCCGACCAGACCTACCGCGACGTGGTGCAGGATATCCGCATGGGCGGCACGGTCTGGCGTCCGACCGACATGTCCGGCAACAGTGGCCGCATGATGAGCATGCGCGACGGCCTGGTCTATTCGAAAAACACCATTACCGCCCAGGTGATGCAGCAGGTGGGGGTGAACCCGATCGTCAGGCTGGCCCAGAACATGGGCATCCGACAGAGCAAGTTGTCGGCGGTGCCTTCGCTGGCGCTCGGCACCAGTCCGGTGACCCTGCTCGAGATGGTCAGCACCTACAGCACCATCGCTGCCCAGGGCGAGTACCGCAAGCCGGTATTCGTGCGCCGCATCACGGACCGGGAAGGCAAGACCATTGCCGATTTCGCGCCGGGTGCCCCGGAGCGCGCCCTGTCGCAGGACGCTGCACTGAACCTGATCGACATGCTGCGCGGCGTGGTCAACCGCGGCACCGGCGGGGGCGTGCGCTACCGATTCGGCGTGCACGGCGACCTGGCCGGCAAGACCGGCACCACCCAGAACAACACCGACGGCTGGTTCATCCTGATGCACCCGAACCTGGTTGCCGGCGCCTGGGTCGGCTTCAACGACAACCGGGTTGCGATACGCAGCAGCTACTGGGGGCAGGGCGGCCACAACGCCCTGCTGCTGGTGGGCGACTTCATGCGCAGCGCCTTCGACAGCGGCAAGCTCGATCCGAATGCGCTGTTGCCGGGCGGGCGCCCGCCAGCCCCGCGCCGGTACGAGGAGCCGGAATACGTCGAGGAAGGTCCGGACGAATTGGAAACCGAGGAGGGCATGTCCGAGGGAGAGGTGCCCGACCCGGCTCCGATCGGAGAAGACGACGAGCCGGCCGAGGCGCCGCTCGCCCCGGTACGGCCAGCGCCCGTGCAGACGGCGCCGCCGCCAGCCCAGTTGCCGGATGTCCCGCCCCCGCCGCCGAGCTCCGGCGAGGAAGAGATCATCTAGCCGCCGTCCGCCCGGGCGCCTCCTCGTCCGGCCGGGCCGGCGGGCCTTCACGCAGGAGCGGATAGGGATTGACCGGCCCGGCTTTCCCGTACACGCCATAGTGCAGGTGCGGCGGCGTGGTCCGGGCATTGCCGGTATTGCCGACGTAGCCCAGTACCCGTCCTTCCTCGACGCGCATGCCGGGAACGACGTCCGAAAACCGGTCGAGATGGGCATAATAATGCCGCTGGCCGCCCGGCCCCAGTACCCACACCACCTGGCCGCCAAGGCGGTTGCTTCCTACGCGCAAGACGATCCCTTCGGTGGCGGCAAGCACCGCCGTTCCGCGTTTGGCAAAGATGTCGATGCCTTCGTGCTTGCGGCCTTCGCTGCGGCTCGCGTGCCAGGTATCGCGCAGCGCTGTCGGGCGCACGCCGCTTACCGGCATGGCCAGTGCGCTCGGGGCCGGCATCGAGGCCAGGCGCATGGCATAGACGACGTGCCGCACCCAGGGCTCGAGCAAGCCCCAGGCGGCGACGAGGAGTACGGCCAGTATCAGGCTGCGCAGGAAGATTCGCATGGCAGGTGGTCCATGAGTGTCCGATACGGGACACGTATGGGCGAACCCCTGGATTTACAGCCTCAGGCTGGGTCGAGCGTGGGACGGGGTGTCACTGCCTCGCCCGCGTTCTGGACGGTGGGCGTGTCGGTCGTCGGGTCTTGGCGCAGCGGCAACACCAGCGTGAAGGTGCATCCCTGGCCGGCACCGGCGCTGTGCACGGAAACCTTGCCACCGTGCAGGACGGTCAGCTCCTTCACCAGTGCCAGCCCCAGTCCGAGGCCGCCCTGGGCGCGGTCGATGCTGGTCGGGCCCTGCACCAGCACGTCGAAGATGACGGGCAGGAGTTCCGGTGCGAGGCCGACGCCCGTATCGCAGACCTCCACCACGGCCTCCTTGCCGCTGCTCCTGCAGCGCACCGTGATGCCCCCACCGGCGGGCGTGTACTTGATGGCGTTGTGCAGGAGGTTGTCGACGATCTGCTTGAGGCGGGTGCGGTCGCCGTCGACCCAGCTGGTCGCGAGCTCGGCTTCCCAGTGGTGGTTGCCGGCATCGACCAGGCGCTTCGCCTCGACGCAGGCGTGGAGCACCTCGCCCAGGTTCACCGGCGCGCGCTGCAGCACAATCTTCCCCGACAGGATACGCTGCACGTCGAGCAGGTCGTCCACAATGCGGGTCAGGTGGCGCATCTGGCGCCGGCTGATCTCGCGCGCATTGGCAGCCAGCTCCGGCTTGACATTCGGCATGTCGAGGACGCTCATGGCGCCCGAAATCGCGGCCAGCGGGTTGCGCAGCTCGTGTCCGAGCATGGCCAGGAAGGTATCCTTGGACTGGCTCTGCGCCTCGGCGGCGCGGCGCGCGCGCTGTTCGCTCACCAGGAGCTGCTCGCGTTCGTGCTGCAGCGCCTGGCGGGCAGCGCTCTCGCGCGTCAGGGCCTCGCTGGTGTAGTGCAGGCCGTCGAGCAGGGCATCGACCTCGTCCACCTTGGTGGGCCGCGGCCGGGCGATGGCGCCGCGCGCCAGCGCGTTGGCCACGCTGCCGGCCTGATGCAGCGCATTCGACAGCTTGTTTCCGAAGAAGACGGCGGTCAGCACCGCCACGCCCATCAGCAGGAGCAGGGCGAGCGTCGCGTAGGCGGCGGCGGTGCGGGCCGCCGATTCGATTTCCGCGACAGGCACGCCGATCACGACCGTCCAGCCGCTGAGCTTCGAACGCGTGTAGATCCCGTAGACCTCGGTGCCTTCGCGGGTGACGTGGCGCAGCACGCCGCTGCCGGCGTGCAGGGCCGCGGTGCGCATTTCCGGGTGCATCGGCTTCCCGGCGGAGGCTGCTCCATGCCGGTTGCGCGCGATGGTCACGCCATTGGCATCGAAGACCCCGACCAGCCAGGTGGCTTCCAGCGCGTTGTTCGCAAACACCCGCTCGAAGTAGCGGGCGTCGAAGATCTGGCTCACGACATAGCGCGGCGACTGTCCAGCCGGCGAGGGAACGTCGACGGAGACCACGGCCCGCTGCGAGGTCGGGCCGAGGAAGTAGCCGGATACACGGGTTTTTTCCGTGCTCAGCACTTCATCGACATAGTGTTTGGCCGAACCCTTCAGTTCGGTGCCGTAGGGCTTGAGCGTATTGAAGAGGGGCTGGTGGCGGTCGTTGACCAGGGTCGTCCAGGACATGGGATCGTCCCCGTTCAGGCGGCTGGCAAGCCGGTACACCCGGCCGTAATTGCCTTCTTCGAGGGATTCGGAGTTGGCGATGACCCGCAGCAGCGCTTCCTTGACGGCGATCTCGCGGTCGACCAGCAGCGCAGTGGAGCGCGCGGTTTCCTGGACCCGTTGGATGCGCGACTCGCGTTCCCAGTCGAGCAGCATGAAGACCCCGAACCAGAAGGCCAGGGCGACAGGGATCAGGATGGCGGCCGCCATGAGGTACAGGTAGGTGCGCGTCTTCATGCGGGCGTCGGAGGCGGCTTCGAGTGCGAGGGCGCCATGTGTGTCATGGCAAATATTGCTAGCTTAACAGGTTTGATTGCCGTGCTGCGCGCTTTTTCAGCCTCCCTTGACGGCGCCCGCTTCCCAGCCCCGTTCGCGCGCCGCCCGTTCGGCCGCGGCGTCGAGCGTGCTGCCGGCGATGCGGGCGTCCATGGCATCGAGTACGGCCGGCGGCAATGGTGCCGCCGCCTGGCGGTACTCCCCCGCCGGCGCCGGGCTGTCGGCCAGCACCGGGATGCGCCAGTGGCCGCCTTCGCGGCAGGCCAGCCCGCCGGAGCGCCCCAACTGGAAGGTGCGGCAATAGGCGCCGGACTGCGACAGGAAGCTCAGCCCCACGCGCACCTCGCCCGACGCGGCGTCCTGGGCCAGTTGCCGGTCGAGTGCCTGCGCCAGGGTGCCGCCGGCGGTCAACTCGCCGGAGGCACCCCGGGCCAGCGCAAGTTCGCTGCTCCCGCCGAGCCAACCGGTCCCGAGGCTGCCGGCAAGCACGCCAACGGCCAGCGAGGCGGCCAGGGCGCCCCATTGCGGCCATGCCACGCGTTTCTGCCGGCGTTCGTCCTCCTGGCGTCCGGCTGCGTCGCGCGCGGCCCGAACCGCTGCCAGATCGTGCACCCGGGCCGCGGCCGGCGGCTGCAGCCGCTCCGGGACCGGCTCGTCGAGTGTGCCGGCAAAGGCGGCGAAGATATCCTGCCGCAGCGCTTGGTGGCGTGCGACGGCCGCCGCCACCGCGGGGTCGTCCCGCATTGCCTGGGCGATGGCGGCGCGCTGCGCCTGATCGAGTTCCCCGTCGGCATAGGCCATCAGGGTGTCGTCGTCGTAGTTCATGGTCGTGCTTTCGTCTGGTCGGAGAGGATTTGCTGCAAGGCTTCGCGGGCGCGGGCCAGGCGGCTGGTGAGGGTGCCCATGGGAATCTCGAGCACCTCGGCGGCTTCCTTGTAGCCCAACCCGTCCACCAGCACGAGGCCGACCACCAGGCGGTGTTCTTCGGACAGCAGGCTTACCGCTTTCTGGATCGCCAAGCGTTGCTGGTGCGCCTGGGCGAAGTCGTCGCCGACCTGCTCGCCGGCCTCTTCCGGGACGAACAGCTCGTCGCGCCGGGCGCGGCTGCGCACCTCGTCGATCCATGCATTCTTGATGATGCGAAAGATCCAGCTGTCGAGGCGCGTCCCCGCCGTGTACTGTTCGCTGCGGCCGAGCGCACGTTCCATGGCGATCTGCACCAGGTCGTCGGCGTCTTCGCGATGGTAGGTGAGCGAACGCGCAAAACGGCGCATTCGCGGCAGCAGGGAAGCAATCTCGCTGGCAAGCATTTTCGTCGGTCTCTTCACATATAACGTTTGGCGCAGGGATTTTCTTCCCTGCTTAGAACGTTCATACATATTCCTGGGTGCAATCGTCGTGCCATGATATATGATCCACGCATGAAGTCAGTTCGTCTTATTTGCCGTATCGCCCTCATGGGGATGCTGCTTGCCGCCGCGCCTGCGCGTGCCCAGCTCGGCTTGCCCTCCCTGCCGTCCCTGCCCTTGCCCGACCGTGTCGGTCCAGCCGGACTGGGAGAACTGCGGGGACCGCTCGACCGCCTGCTCGACCGGACGCCGCTTCCGGACCTCGGCCGCCTGCGCGCCGACCAGCTTGGCGGCCTGCTGGCGCGCCATCCGGACCGCCTGGAACGGGATCCCGTCGGAAACGTGGTGTTGCGCGGCGAGCTGCTGGCCTGGTCGCCCAGCCCGGCGGGCTTGCAGGCGGCCGCTGCCGCCGGCCTCGCTGTCGCACGGGAGCAGGACTATCCGGAACTCGGCCAGCGACTGGTGGTATTTCGCGTGCAGGAGGAGAAGGGCCAAGCCATCGCCGGCATGCTGGAGATGCTGCGCACGGCCGACCCCGACGGTGTGTACGACTTCAACCATCTGTTCACCCGAAGCGGGACACAGGCGGGCGCGAGTGGCGGGCCCGCTTCGCGTCTAGCTGCTGGCCCGGTGCGGGTCGGGCTCGTGGACAGCGGTGTCGACCGGTCCCACGCCGTGTTCGAGGACGTCGAGATTCGCCATTGGGGGTGCGGCGGCGCGCAGCGGCCTGCGCCGCATGGAACGGCCGTGGCCGCGCTGATGGTCGGCCGCTCCGCCCACTTCAGCGGGGCCGCACCCGGCGGCAGCCTGTATGCAGCGGACGTCTACTGCGACGAACCGACGGGCGGTTCGGTCGACAGGATCGTCGGCGCACTGGCCTGGCTGGCGCGGGAACAGGTCGGCGTGGTCAACATCAGTCTGGTCGGCCCCGGCAACGGCGCACTTGCCGGGGCAGTAAAGGCGATGGTGGGGCGCGGGCACCTGCTGGTGGCAGCAGTCGGCAACGACGGCCCGGCAGCGCCCCCCTTGTACCCGGCCAGCTATCCGGGCGTTGTCGGCGTGAGCGGGGTCGACCGCCGCGGCGAGCCCTTGCCGGAGGCAGGGCGTGGGTCACAGGTGATGTTCGCGGCGCCGGGCAGCCACATGGTCAGCGCCGTGCCCGGCAGTCCGCCATATCGGCAGGTGCGCGGAACCTCGTATGCAGCGCCGATCGTGGCGGGCTTGCTCGCACGCCAACTGCCGCGTCCGGACCGGGACGCCGCCCCCCGCGCGGTGGAAGCACTGGTGCGCGATGCAACTGGGGGCAAGGCCGGGAACATCAGCAATGCGACCGGTCACGGCGTGGTCGGCTCTGCGGTCCGCGTCGACCCTGCGCGCCTGCGCTGAAAAATTTTTTAGCATCGATGGAATAAATCACCACAACGCATCGTTTTCCTTGTATCGGCAGCGAAATCACTCGTGCCACTGACAAGGAGAACAGTATGAATGCCAAGAAGATCGTCCAGCAACTCGCCATCGCCCTGTCCCTGGGTGTCGCCGCGTCTGCCCATGCCCAGTTGTTGGGCGGCGGCCTCGGCGGTTCGGTAGGCGGCATGATCGGTGGTGGCGGCCTTGGCCGCATGGGCGGCATCGATGCCGGCGGCATGATGCGTGGGGCCGGCCGCCTGGACGCCGAGATGGCGCGTCCGGCAGGCGGCGTAGCCGGCCGCAGCATCGAACGCGTGCGAGAAGTGCGACCACAACCTGAGGCAGCTGGCGCAAGCCTGGCGGCTGGAAGCGTGAGCGGGGCACTGTCGGGCGCGGTATCGTCGGACGCTAGGGCCAACGGCGAACTCGCCGCTCGCCGTGCAGCCCAGGCGGGCGGCCAGGCGAGTGCTGCCGGCGTCCTCGAACTCGGGACCAGCGGCGCCACAGGTCTTGCGGGGCAGGCGGCTTCCGGCCTGCGCGGCGCGGCCGATGCCGCCAGCGAGCGCGACGGGCAACTGCGCGCGGCCAGCCAGGATGCCGCAGGCAGGGCCAGCGCAGCGATCCGCGGCGGCGCACAGGCAGCCGGTGAGCTCCGGCCGGTGCTGGCGAACTCCTCGGGATCGGTATCCGGCGCAGCAACGGCCACGGGCTCCTTGTCCCAGCGTGCAGGCGCCGGGGAGACGGGTGGCGCACGCTCGTCCGCATCCGGCGAAGCCGCCGGGCGCCTGGGCCTGGACGCGGCTGGCGCGGGCAGCCTGGCCGCTAGCGCCGCATCGGGTGCGCACCAGGCCGCAAGCGGGACCGGCGATGCGCTGCGTGGGCAGGCCGGCCGGATGCAGGCCGCCGGCCAGCGGGCCGCCGCACGAACCTCGGAAGGGGCGCACGCCGGCCTCAAGAAGGGCGAGCAAGCCGCCGCCAGCGGCATGGCTTCGCTGAAGCAGGGGGGCTCGGGAAGCGCCGGTGCTTCCGGGGCCGCCTCCGGCTTCGGCAACGTATCCGGCGCCGGCAGCACCGATCGGTCGGCGTCGGCGCAGGGTGGTGCCTCGGCCTCCGCCTCGCTTTCGCTTGGCGCGGGCGCCTCGGCACAAGGACACGCAGGCGGCGCCGACTGAAGGGCTCCCTACAGGATCGGGGTCCCGCCGGTCACCGCGATGCGCGCCCCCGAGATGTAGCTGGCCTGGCTTGATGCCAACAGCACGTAGACCGGCGCCACTTCGGCCGGCTGCCCGGGCCGCTTCATCGGCACCTGCTGGCCGAAGCTCTCGACCTGGTCGGGCGGCATGGTGGCCGGAATCAGGGGCGTCCAGATCGGGCCCGGGGCCACCGAGTTCACCCGGATGCCTTTCTCGGCCAGCAGTTGGGCCAGGCCGGCGCTGAAGTTGGCGATGGCGCCCTTGGTGGTGGCATAGGCGAGCAGGGTCGGCTTCGGGTTGTCCGAATTGATCGAGGTGGTGTTGATGATCGAGGCCCCGGGCTGCATGTGCCGCACCGCCGCCTTGCAAATGTGGAACATCGCGGTGATGTTGACCTTGAAGGTGTACTCCCATTCCTCGTCGGGGATTTCTTCCAGCGAGTCATGCGTCATCTGGAAGGCGGCGTTGTTCACCAACACGTCGATGCGCCCGAATTCCTGTACCGCACGGTCGACGATCGCCCGGCAGTGGGCCGGGTCGGCCAGGTCGCCCGGCACCAGCACCGCCTTGCGGCCGGCTTCCTCGACCAGGCGCGCGGTCTCCTGCGCATCCTCGTGTTCGTTCAGGTAGGAGATCAGGACATCGGCGCCTTCGCGCGCAAAGGCGATCGCCACCGCACGGCCGATGCCGCTGTCGCCGCCGGTGATGATGGTGGCCTTGTCCTTCAGCTTGCCGGAGCCCTGGTAGCTCGACTCGCCATGGTCTGCCTGCGGGGTCAGTTGCGCCTCGGTTCCCGGCGCTTCCTGCTGCTGTGGTGGCTGCTGCGTCTGGTTCATGTTCGTCCTTTCGATTCAGTGTTTGAGGAAGCGCGGGGTCGAGGGGCTGTTGCGCAGGGTGAACACGATCCGGCGTGTGCACATGCGACGGTACTTGTAGGCCGTATTCCGGAGCAGTTCGGGATGCGCAATGATGGCCTGTTCGCCGCCGAGGGCGCGCACGCGAGTCCTCTTCAGTCCAAGGTGCCCGACCGTACGGCTGAAATCCTTCACCATGATGAAGTCGCCGGTGCCGGCCTGCTTCGCTCGGCTGACCGAGGCGGCCGCGGAACAGGATCGGGGCGCCGGGCATCAGCGTGCAGCTGGCGACGGCGCAGCGGTGGCGAACTGGGCGTTCGGCCGGGTGATGCCGAGGGATGCGAAAACGCGAGGGAGATTGTTCGAACCGGGCCTTGTCGCGAGAGCCGGCGCCGGCCGCGCGCGCGAACTGCGTAGATGACGAATCAACCGGGACGCCGGCGGCGCACCGGATCGGGGCCCGGCCGGGCGGCGCGGGCAGGACACGTGATCCTGGCCCGCACCGCGGGATCAGTGGCGCTTCAGGTGCTCGCGCACGGCTTTGGCGCTCGGACCGACCTGCTGCACGGCACGCTCGAGCTCTTCCTTGCTCACGCCCAGCGCTTCGGTCCAGTGGCGCACTTCCCATTCCTCGTTGACGTTGATGCGGGCGCGGTCCTGGGCGCCACGGTCCTGCAGGTTGTCAGACATGATTGCCTCCTTGATCACTTTGCTTGCTGCCAGAGTGCCAGCCACGACAGAGGCGTTCCGTACGCTGTTTCACCTAGCGCCGCATTCTCGACCCGGAATCGACCCACCCGACCGTGCCGGCAGCAACTTTTTGAGGTACGCTTGCAACATCGACACCAATGGCACCAGAAGGAGGAGACCCGCATGTCCGCACCCTATGAAACCGCCCAGCCGGAACGCAGCGCCGTGGACGCGATGCCCGGCACCGTGATGCTCGATTTCGGCGCCAACTGGTGCGGCTACTGCCGCGCCGCCGAACCGCTGATCGACCAGGCCCTTGCGGGCAGCCAGGGTGTGCGCCACCTGAAGGTGGAGGACGGGCCGGGCCGCCCGCTGGGTCGCTCGTTCCGTATCAAGCTGTGGCCGACCGTGGTCGTGCTCAGGGACGGCCAGGAAGTGGCGCGCGTGGTGCGGCCGGTCTCTGCCGACGAAGTGCGCGTTGCACTGGCCCAGGCCGGTGCCGCATGAGCGGCGCCGCCACCGCTGCATCCGGCAAGCCCCCAGCCAACAAGCCGCGCACCGTCCTGTTCGCGAGCCTGATCGGCACCACCATCGAGTTCTACGATTTCTACATCTATGCCACTGCGGCCGTGCTGGTGTTCCCGCGCCTGTTCTTCCCGGCCGGCGACCCGGCCGCCGCCACACTGCAGTCGCTCGCCACGTTTGCCATTGCCTTCTTCGCCCGGCCGGTCGGCTCGGCCGTGTTCGGGCACTTCGGCGACCGCGTCGGGCGCAAGGCCACCCTGGTGGCGGCGCTGCTGACCATGGGCATCTCTACCGTGCTGATCGGCCTGCTGCCGACCTATGCGTCGATCGGCACCCTGGCGCCGCTGCTGCTGGCCCTGTGCCGCTTCGGACAGGGCCTGGGCCTGGGCGGCGAGTGGGGCGGGGCAGTGCTCCTGGCAACCGAGAACGCGCCGCCGGGCAAGCGCGCCTGGTACGGCATGTTCCCGCAACTGGGCGCGCCGATCGGCTTTTTCCTGTCGGGCGGCACCTTCCTGCTGCTTGGGACAGTGATGACGGACGAGGATTTCTTCAGCTGGGGCTGGCGGGTTCCCTTCCTGGCCAGTGCGCTGCTGGTGCTGGTCGGCCTCTACGTGCGCCTGAAGATCACGGAGACGCCGGACTTCCAGAAGGTGCTCGACCGCGACGAGCGGGTCAAGGTGCCGGCGCTGGCGGTGCTGAAGGACCATACGCGCGCACTGGTGCTGGGCACGGTCATCGCGCTGGCTACTTTTGTGGTGTTCTACCTGATGACGGTGTTTGCGCTGAGCTGGGGCACGACCCGTCTGGGCTACTCGCGCCAGGAATTCCTCACCATGCAGCTGGTGGCGGTGGTGTTCTTCGGGCTGACGATCCCGCCGTCGGCGCTGCTGGCCGACCGCCATGGCCGGCGCATGGCGATGATCCTGGTGAGCGGGGCGATCGCCCTGTTCGGATTGCTGTTCGGGCCGCTGTTCGGCGCCGGCACCCTGCCGGCGGTAGGCGGATTCATGGTGCTCGGCATGTGCCTGGTCGGCTTCACCTACGGGCCGCTCGGCACCCTGCTGGCCGAGCTGTTCCCGGCCGAGGTGCGCTATACGGGGGCCTCGCTGACCTTTAACTTCGCCGGCATCCTGGGCGCTTCGCTGGCGCCCTACATCGCCATGTGGCTGGCGACGACCTACGGGCTGGCCTGGGTCGGCTACTACCTGACGGCGGCAGCCCTGCTCAGCCTGCTGGCCCTGGTGGCCATCGGTAAACGGGGCGCTACCGGTCCCTTGCAGCCTGCCTCGCGCTGACAAGCAAAGGGCCCCGAAACGGGGCCCTTTCTGCGCCGGGGGCAAGGCTTCGTGCTGCGGCAGTCAGAACGAATAGACCATCGTCAGCGAGGTCTGGGTATCGGTGTTCTTCTTGCCGTCCGGGACGCTGGTGTCGTTGCGCGCGCTGAAGCCGGCCTTCATCTGCATGGTGGAGTTGATCTTGGTGCTGAGCGAGGTCTCGGCCACCGAGCGGGTGTTCGACGTGCCTTTCTCGACACTGACCGTCTGGGCGAAGAAGGCGGACGGGCTGACGCGCCAGCGGAACTGCGCGGCCCCGCGCACGGTCAGGCCGCTTTCGTCCTCGCCGGTGGCACGCTCGCCCGCGAAATAGCCGGGGCCGAGCTCGACGTCGAGCGACTTGTCGCTGCTGTTCAGCCAGCGCGAACCGTGGCCGACGGCGACCGAGGAATAGCGGGTATAGGCGCCGAAGCGGTCGATGACATGCGAGCCGATCACGAAGGCTCGCTTGTGCTCGCCCAGCAGCTTGAGCGAGGCTTTGGCCGAGGCGGCAAAGCGCTCCGCCGACTTGCTGCGCTCCGTGTTGCCGTCCTCGTTCTCGTATTCGTCTTCCTTGAAGAAGCCGCTGACGATGAATTCGTGGCTCCAGTTGGCCGTCTCGTGGCGGGCATCGATCTTGCCCGTGACCGAGGTACCGGTGGTGTTGCCCGAGGTCGTGATCGCGCCCAGCTCGGCCGAGGTGAACCAGCTGCCTTCGGGAATGATCTCGGGCTTGGCGACGCTGATCGGCGCGTGGACGTTGCCAACCGCAGGCAGGTCGAACTCTGCCTGCGCAGCGCCATGGAAGGCGAGCAGACCGAGGGGAAGCAGGTATGCAGGGAATTTGAAGTGTTTCATAAGCACTGTATTGCCAGCAAGATGCGCGACATTGTAACGCAAAGAAAGCGCAAAACGATGCTTTGGGACACAATTAGCGCATTTTACTTTTGCCCCTTGGATGTCTGGCATCAAGTGCCGACCACAACAATCTTGAACATGAACAGAGCGGCAATGATCCACACCACCGGCGCCACTTCGCGCGCCCGACCCGTCAGGAGCTTGAGTACCGCATAGCTGATGAAGCCGAAGGCGATGCCTTCCGCAATCGAAAAAGTGAAGGGCATCACCAGCGCAGTCACGGCGGCCGGAATGCTTTCGGTGGAATCGCCCCATTCGACTTCGCCCAGGTCGGACAGCATCAGGCAGGCGACGAACAGCAGGGCCGGTGCGGTGGCGTAGGCCGGTACTACGCCGGCCAGCGGCGCAATGAACAGGCAGGCCAGGAACAGTACCGCCACCGTGAGGGCGGTCAGGCCGGTCCGCCCGCCCGCCTGTACGCCCGAGGCGCTCTCGAGGTAGGCGGTGGTGCTCGAGGTGCCCAGCACACTGCCGGCCACGATTGCGCCGCTGTCGGCCAGCAGGGCCTTGTTGAGGCGGTCCATCTTGCCTTCGACCAGCAGGCCGGCGCGGCGCGCCACGCCCATCAGGGTGCCGGTGGCATCGAACAGTTCGACCAGGAAGAACACCAGCACCACGTTCATGATGCCGACCGAGAGGGCGCCGGCGATGTCGAGCTTGAACAGGGTCGGCTCGATCGAGGGCGGGGCCGAGAAGATGCCGTTATAGGTGTTCCCGCCGAAGAAGAAGGACAGCACCGTCACCAGCACGATGCCGATCAGGATCGCGCCCTTCACGCGCAACCGGTCGAGCGCGACGATGGCGAAGAAGCCGACGATGGCCATGATGGCTTCCGGCTTGTGCAGGTCGCCGGCCTTGACCAGGGTCGGCGGATTGGCCACGACGATGCCGGCATTCTTCAGTGCGATCAGGGCCAGGAACATGCCGAGGCCGACCGTGATCGCCACGCGCATCGATTTCGGGATGCCGTTGACGATCATGCCGCGCAGGCCCAGCACCGAAACCAGGATGAACAGGCAGCCCGAAATGAACACCGCACCCAGCGCCGCGGGCCACGGAATGCCCATGCCCAGCACCACGGCGTACGCGAAATAGGCGTTCAGTCCCATCCCGGGCGCCATCGCGATCGGATAGTTCGCGTACAGGCCCATCACTGCGGTGCCGAGGGCGGCCACCAGGCAGGTGGCGACGAACACCGATTCCTTCGGCATCCCGGCGTCGCCGAGGATCGAGGGATTGACGAAGATGATGTAGACCATCGTCAGGAAGGTGGTCAGGCCGGCCAGCAGTTCGGTGCGGACGTTGGTGCCGCTCTGGGTAAGTTTGAAGAATCGGTCTAGCATTATTGTTGGGCTCCATGCGCGTTTTGACTGAAGCATAACACCCCGGAGCCTGGTGAAGGGAGCAGCGGCGCCACCGAAACACAAAGCAGCACCGCGCATCCATGCCAATGCGCTAACATGGCACCTCCATCATCACCAACCAATGTCATGCCGAAGAACAAACGTCCGCTGCCCCGTACCTCCAATAATCCGCGCGAGCCGGACAATGCGTCCCTGGCGCAGGAGCTGGCCGACCTGGCCCTGGCGATCGCCGAACGCGAGGAAGCGCCCGGTTTCGGCTCTGCCTCCGAGCGCGAGGAGGAACTCCTGGCCGCGGTGCGCAAGCTGCTGCGCAAGAAGCGCGACGAGGCGCTGTACGAAGCGATCGAAGTGGCGCGCTATACCGATCCCGAAGCCTGCCGCCTGCTGCGCAGCCGCATCGAGGAGGAAGCCGCCAACCTGCGCCTGCGCCGCGCGGAGGGCGACGGCAAGGACGTTGAGTACGAGATCGATGCCTTCCTGATCCCGCTGTTCGTGCGCACGACGGGCGGACTGCAAGCCCTCCAGACCTTCCAGGACGAGGAGGCCTTCGAAGCCCTTGCCAACAGCTTCCACCCGGCCGGACTGGAAAGCGCGGGCGCCAAGCTGGTACTGGTCCAGCATGCCTACGACCTGGCCGAGATCGATCACGTTTCCTATTCGGCCCTGCAGGAAATGCTGCGCGAGGCGGCTGCATCGCTGCTGGAAAAGAAGCTGCAGCCGGCACCGACCATCGAAGCCAGCATCCGCGGCTGGACCGGCGAGCGGTTCGCTCCGGACGAGTCGGCCCTGGAACTGCGCTTCCTGCTCGGCTTTTCGCTCAAGCGCGCCGACGACCCGTTCTATGCGGTGCCAAGGGACGAGGCGGGTGCCGAGGCCTGGTACGCGGCGCGCGAGGAGCGCTACCGCGGCTGGACCTTCCAGGCCGCGCCCCTGGTGCGGCGTCTGCTGGCGCGCGAGCCCGACGGTATCCACGTCGACTTCCTGTACCAGGACCTGTTCTACGGCGCCAAGGAACAGGGCGTGAGCGAACTGACCACCCTCGGCATCCTGTCCGAAATCGCGCGCACGCTGTCCGCCAAGGACCTGGCGCCCGACCAGGTCCATGCCGCCGTGGCGCCGCTCGACGCAGGCGAGCACATCGTCCTGCGCATCAACCTGTATGCGCTCGACGGCGGCACCCCCTGGGGCAGCGTCGAGACTCCGGTCGACCTGGCTGCCGACCTCGGCGCCGAGATGGACACCCTGTGCGACGCCTTGCTGTCGCTTGGCCTCGAGGGCGTTTCCGTGGCCACCGGCTTCAGCGAGGACGGGCACGCCGAAGGAGCCGAACCCTACCAGCCGGGTTGACGATACTTGCCGTCACGCCGCTTTCCTGCCACCTCGGCGGCAGATCCGGCGGCTGTGGAAAGCCTTCCACGGTCGTCTCGCCCGAATGATAATCGCTTGCCGGCACGGCAGCCGGCGTGCGCGCGGCCGTGCACGGTAAAAAGTGCGATAACTTTTCGTAGTGGATTTTCTTGTATGGCTGTAGGAACAGCCCTACATGAGTGCGCTCAGCCGGAAGGGCTCTCCTATGAAAGGGCTTTGTAACATCTGCTTGCAACATTTCCATAAATAAATATTGCAATGCATAAATGAAAATAATGGCAATTTTGCATGTTACGATTGGCAGGTTCGGTGTGGGTTTGAACCGATATTGTCCACACCCTGGGAACTGGCACAGAGAGAAAACGCCAGGCTTTGCCAACAACTATAGCGCCACGACGGCGAAAGGAAATGAATATGCCGACCTTGATCGTGTTTTGCCACCTGCGTTGGGACTTTGTCTTTCAGCGTCCCCAGCACCTGATGACCCGCCTGGCGGAACACTACGACATCCTTTTTGTCGAGGAACCGGTGTATAGCGAAGGGCAGGCATACCTGAAGAAGACGGCCGTCGCGCCGAACATCACGGTGTGCCAACCGCATACCGCGATCCATGCACCAGGTTTCCACGATGACCAGATCCCGACCCTGCACACCCTGCTGGCCGACCTCGTGCCGGAAGGCGAGCAGCCGGTCGTCTGGTTCTACACGCCGATGGCGCTGCCGCTGCTGCAGGGCCTGAACCCGTCCAAGGTCATCTACGACTGCATGGACGAACTGGCGATGTTCAAGAACGCACCGAAACAGCTGCTGCAGCGCGAGAGCGCGCTGCTGAACATGGCCGACGTCGTCTTCACCGGCGGCCCCAGCCTGTACCAGTCCAAGCGCGACCGCCATGCGAACGCCCACTGCTTCTCGAGCAGCGTCGACGCCAAGCACTTCCGCCAGGCCCAGGACCGCTCGATCTCGCATCCCGACCAGGCCCATATCGCGCATCCGCGCCTGGGCTTCTACGGCGTGATCGACGAGCGCCTGGACGTGGAACTGGTGTCGAAGATGGCGGACGCCCATCCGGAATGGCAGATCGTGATGGTGGGACCGGTCGTGAAGATCGACCCGGCCACGCTGCCGAAGCAGCCGAACGTCCACTACATGGGCCAGCGCAGCTACGACCAGCTGCCGAAGTTCCTGGCCGGCTGGGACGTGTGCCTGCTGCCGTTCGCGATGAACGACTCGACCAAGTTCATCAGTCCAACCAAGGTGCTCGAATACATGGCGGCCGAGCTGCCGGCGGTCTCGACCCCGATCACCGACGTCAAGGTGCCGTATGGCGACGTGGTGGCGGTAGCCGCTACCGCGGACGAGTTCATCGCCGCCTGCGAACGCCAGCTGGCCCTGACCGAAAGCGAACGCCAGGCCATGGCCAAGCGCATGCGCGAAGTGGTCGCGAACACCTCGTGGGACCTGACTGCGCAGCGCATGCACGCGCTGATCGAAAGCGCCGTGCCGGGCCGCCACGCGCGCCTGCCGGCCAATCCGGAGACCGCCAAGGCGGACGTACTGCCGGTCAAGGCCACCAAGGTAGCGGTGGCAAAGACCGCCTGACAGGGTAAGCGGCCAGCGCGTCGGGTACCGGCAGCGCTGGCTGGCGACGGCACGGCGGCGGACCCTTGCGGGTGCCGCCGCCGTGTTTTTTGGGGGGCAGGCCGTGCCGGTTCGTAGGGTGGGCGGCTTCACCCGGGTGCATGCCCATCGATACCGTATGGGCCGCTCACGCGGCAATAGTTACCAGCCAGATCATCGAGGCCGAGATCGGAGCCGCGAGCTGTCACCGCGTGGGCGGCTTTGGCATTCGGGATCGACACAGAAAAACGGCGGCGCGTCTTGCGACGGCGCCGCCGTTTTCCGGCCATGTTGCGAGGATCAGGCCTTCCGCTTAGCGCTTGCCACCACGTCCGCCGCCGTTGCCGCCGCTTTGCGAATTACCACGGTTGCCGCTCTGCTGGTTGCCGTCGTTCTTGTGGCTCATGCGGCCGGCTTCGCGTGCTTCCTCGGAAGTGAACTCGTGGGCATTGCCGGATGCGTGGGCCGCACGGCCGCCCTGCGAGGCGATCTCGCGCTGGCGTTGCGGGTCCATCGAGGCGAAGCCGCGGTTGCTGGTGCCGTTACCGCCACCGCCGCTCTGCGAGTTGCCGCCGCTGCCGCCTTGCGAGCTGCCGCGGTTGCCGCCGCCCGAAGCACGGCCGCCGTGGGAGGCGATCTCACGCTGCTGTTGCTGGTCCACGGAGGCGAAGCCGCGCTTGCCGTTTCCCTGGTTGTTCGATGCCATGATGGTCTCCTTTATCGATGACAGGGTTGCTTGAAGTCTCGTCCGGCCTGCGCTGCCGCGTCCTGCGGGGGCGTCCTGCCGGAAGAGGCGAGTCCATCTTAGGCCGCCGGCCTCGGCCGCGGAATAGGACTGTCCGGCCCTCGACTGTAGGACCGCTCCGGCGCATACCGCGGGGCGTCCGGCGGGCTAGTGCTTCACCAGATGGCTCGCCACGCCATCGGCAGGAGGCCAGCCGCCCACCGGATCGTGGGCGCCGGCGACGCGCACGACCGACAGCGGGTGGGCGAACTGGATGCCTTCGCGCTGGAAGGCGCGGTAGACCTGCAGCAGGATCTGCTCCTGCGCATCCATGTGCAGGATGTAGTCGGGGCTCTTGAAGTGGTACACCACCTCATAGTCGAGCGACCAGTCGCCGTAGCGGAAGAAGTGGGCGCGCTCGAAGTCGACATCCGGGCGCGCGTCGATGATCTCGCGGATCATCGATGGGATCGCGGTCACCTTGGCTTCGCTGGTGCCATAGGCCACGCGCAGGACGAAGGCCACCCGGCGCGACTCCATGCGCTTGTGGTTGTGGATCCGGCTCTTGAGCAGCTCGCCGTTCGAGAACACGATCTGCTCGCCGCCGAGGCCGCGCAGGCGCGTGGTCTTCAAGCCGATATATTCGACCGCACCGAGCGCATCGCCCACGATGATGAAGTCGCCGACCTCGAACGGTTTGTCGAGCATGATCGAGAGCGAGGCGAACAGGTCGCCGAGGATGTTCTGGGTAGCCAGGGCCACGGCGATGCCGCCGATTCCGAGGCTGGCGACCAGGGTGGTGATGTTGAAGCCGAAGTTGTCCAGCATCATCAGGAAGGCCACTGTCCACACCACGAGGCGCATCATGAAGAACAGGATCGTGCTGGAGGCCTTGCGGGCGCCATCTCCCGGGATGGCAAGCAGCTGGCTGCGCCAGCCGCGCAGCGCGGTGTCGCCCCAGATGGCCAGTTGCAGGATCAGGGACCCGACTGCCACCCGCGACACCACCATGCGCCAGCTTTCGGGCAGGACAAGGAAGATGCTGCCCAGGTAGAAGGCGATGGCCAGCTTGAAGACCAGGTAGCTCCGGTTCAGCATCCGCAGCAGCAGATCGTCGAGCCGGGTCGCGGTGCGCCCTGCCACGCCCCTCGCGCGGTGGAGGAAGAACATGCGCAATGCCAGCATCACGGCGGTCGCGCCGACGAAGACGCCGATCGCCAGCATCCAGTTTTCCAGGTCATTGTTATGCAACAAATATTCCATCCGCCACTCCATTCGATCACTCACTGCAAACAAGCAGTGTGCGGTCCGGGCAGCCTGCGGCGCGCACAATTGACAATGGCTCGGCTTCGCCGATACATTGGCTCGACAAGGCTTGGTGGGACCCGAGCCGGATGGTGGAGGGCATGGCAAAACACGGCGTTTCGTGCGGTACCCTGGTCGTCAACCCGCGGCGCGAGCTGCTGCTGTGCCACGTCACGAACACCCGGAAGTGCGATATCCCGAAGGGCATGCGCGAGGCCGGCGAGAGCGAACTGCAAGCCGCGATGCGCGAGCTGCGCGAAGAAACCGGGCTGGTGTCCGATGCGACGCTGTTCCGCGACCTTGGGCCTTTCGCCTACCGGCGCGACAAGGGGCTGCACCTGTTCATGCTGGAGCCGGGCCGGGGCCTCGACAGCCTTGCCCACCTGCGTTGCAGCACGCGCTTCCCGCACCACGTGACCGGCGTCCTGTTGCCCGAGATGGACGGCTACCGCTGGGCCACCCGGGACGAGGTGGCCGGGCTGTGCTGGCCGCGGATGGGAGAGGTGCTGCTGTCGATCGCCTGGTAGGGCGGCACGGCCGCGGTCCCGCGGCCGTTCAGGCCAGCGCCTCCTCGATGGCGGCGGTGGTGGCCGGCTTGGTGAGGTGCTGGTCGAAGCCCGCCCGTGTGCTGCGCTCGCGGTCGCCCTCGGCGCCCCAGCCCGTCAGGGCCACCAGCCGGACGCCGGCATGGCACGGCTCGCGCCGGATGGCTTGCGCCACCTCGTAACCCGACATGCCGGGCATGCCAAGGTCGAGGAACACCACTTCTGGCTGGAAGCCGGCCATCATGCGCAGCGCCTGGTGGCCGTCGTTTGCGACCAGGGCCTGGTGGCCGAGCTGGCCGAGAACCGCAGACAGCGTCTCGGCGGCGTCGCGGTTGTCGTCCACGACCAGCACGCGCCGGGCGGGGCGCGGCGCCGTGGCGGAGTGTCCCGGTCCGGCGGCCGGTACCGGGACCTCCGCCGGGGCCAGCGGCAGCCGCACGGTGAACACGCTGCCGGCATTGGTGCCGGCGCTGTTCGCCTGTACGGTGCCGCCATGCAGCTCCACCAGGCTGCGTACCAGCGACAGTCCGATGCCGAGGCCGCCCGCCGCGTGGCGGCGGCCTTCCCCAATCTGGGTGAACATCTCGAAGACGTCTTCCAGCCGCTCCGGATCGATGCCGATGCCGTTGTCCGACACGGCAATGACCGCATCATTGCCGTCGCGCTCGGCCGCCAGCACGATGCTGCCGCCGCGCGGCGTGTAGCGCGCCGCATTGTTGAGAAGGTTCGACACCACCTGGGTCAGGCGTGTGGCGTCGCCCTCCATCATCAGGGTTTCCTGCGGCAGGCGCAGGTCGAGGTGGTGGCGCGCCGCCTCGATCAGCGGCATGCTGGTCTCCGCCGCCGCCGTGAGCACGCCGGCCAGGTCGATGCGCTCGCGCTTCAGGGCGATCTGGCCGCGCGTGATGCGGGCGACATCCAGCAGGTCGTCGACCAGGTGCACCAGCTGCCCGAGCTGGCGCTCCATGATGTCGTGGATGCGTGCCACGGCCGCAGGATCGTCGGGCGCGCGCCGGATGAACTGCAGGCCGCTGCGCAGCGGCGCCAGCGGATTGCGCAGCTCGTGGGCGAGCGTCGCCAGGAACTCGGTCTTGATGCGGTTCGCCTCTCCCAGGTCGGCCGCCATCGAGCGCAGCGCGTCCTCGCCCTTGCGGCGCGCCGTGATGTCGTTGAACACGACGGCAAGCCGGTGCTGTTCCGGCGGCCCGATGCGGGCCGCATACACGTCGTACCAGCGCCCCAGTTCGCGCGCCTCGTTGACGAAGCGGACCGGCTCGCCCGTCGCGGCTACGCGGCCATAGATCTCGAACCAGTGGCGCTCGTGGCCTGGCGCAACCTGGCGCATGGTGCGGCCGATCGCATCGGCCAGGCCGGTCTGCTTGACGAAGGCCGGGTTGGTCTCGAGGATGCGGTAGTCACAGGGCTGTCCGCTATTGTCGTACAGCATTTCGATGACGCAGACACCCTCGTCGATCGAGTCGAACAGGGTGCGGTAACGTTCCTCGCTCAGGCGCAGCTGCTGCTCGGCCTCGAACTGGCGCGAGGCGTCGATGACCACGCCGCGCATGCGCGGCGTGCCGTCGGCGGCCCCTACCACGCTGCCGCGCCCGATGACCCAGCGCCAGCCGCCGCCGGCGCGCCGGACACGGAAGGTCGCGTCATAAGGGGCGCCGCGCGCGACGGCATCGGACAACAGCGTCTGCACGGCGGCCGCATCGTCGGGATGGACGGCATCGAAATAGCGCGCCACCGGCGCACAGTCGCGCATGGCCTCGGGAATATGGAACAGGGCGCGCATGCGGGCGTCGCCGGTCACCCGATCCCGCGCAATGTCCCAGGTCCACACCCCCAACTCGGCCGCGGCGATGATGGCCTCGAGGCGTGCGCTGGCGTCGGTGAGGGCCGCTTCCGCGCTGCGCCGTTCGGCAGCGGCGCGGAAGGCGTCGATGTAGAAGCGCAGCTTGGCGCGCAGGATGACCGGAGACAGCGGCTCGGTCAGTACCGCCACGGCGCCGGCTTCATACAGCGGTTCGACCGGGAACGGCGCCTGGCCGGGAACGCCCACCGCGACCACCGGCGTATGCACGGAGCGCCGCGTGGCCCTGACCTGGCGGATGGTGGCGGCCAGCGTCTCGGGGTCGCCTGCATAGCCGACCAGCATCAGCGCGAAGTCGTGGTGGCGCGCATGCGCGATTCCCGCCGACGCGGAACGCGCATGCACGATCGTCTCGCCCAGCTCGTCCGCGACCCGCCCCAGCACCGGATCCGGCACCGGGCGCTCGCAGATGAACAGCACGCTGGCGTCGCCAGGCGTCAAGGCCTACCCCCGTTGGCCGCTACGCGTCTCATGGTCGGATCCTGTTGTGGTTGTGGCGTCAATCTACGGTCCGGATGCTTCCCTGTCAACGTCTACCGGCACGCGACGCCGGTCTTGCGCCGCACTCTGGAAATTGCCAGTAGTATTTCCCTCAGGTTGACCACATGTTGACCACATGTTGGCCACACGGCCGTAGGCACGGACAAGGGAGGAACGGAGCATGGACAGCGGAGCAAGCACCGCACGATACGAAGTGGCCGACATCATGCGCGGCATTTACGGGGACGGCATCATAGCGTGCCGCGGGGCCTTCAGCCGCGAGCTGATCGGGGAACTGCGCGCCGACATCGACATGTTGTTCGAAGAAGCACTGGCACGCGAGGGGGGAGCACTGAACCGGGGCCCGAACCGCTATTACGTCGAGGTGCATCCGGAGCGCCTGCGCTCCTTCGTGACGATCGCCAGCCATCCGTGGGTGAGGGCGGTCTGCAGCGCCGTGCTGGGACCGGAGTGGCGCTTCGTCGAAGTCGGCTTCGACGTTCCCGGTCCGGGCGCCATGCACCAGCCCTGGCACCGCGATTTCGCGTCGCCGCCGGAGACGGTGCAGGGCCGGCGCCTCAGTTCGCTGGCCTTCAACATCACCACCGTCGACGTCACCGAGGAGATGGGCCCGTTCGAGATCGCCCCGGGCACCCAGTGGGACCTGTACGACGGCGACCCGATGTTCCCCGACAAGGCGCTGTATCCGCGCTACGAGGCGCTGGCGCAGCGCAAGTTGCCGAAAGTGGGCGACATTTCGGCGCGTTCGGCCCTGACCATCCACCGCGGCACGGCCAACCACGCGAACGTCTCGCGCCCGGTGCTGGTGATAGGGGCCGACGCACCGGATGCGACCAACGCCATCAAGCACGACCTGCAACTGTCGCGCGCCTATTTCGACGGCCTGCCGGAGGAGGTGCGCCGGCACCTGAACTGCCGCGTGGTCGAGCAACTCGTGCCGATCCAGCAGGCGCATACGATCGAGGGCCTGAAGATGGGCGTGACGATGGGTGGGTGAGGGAGCGGGAAGGGAGGGGCCGCCGCCGGCGGCCCTGGGAGCTTACTGCTTGTCCGGCACGCCCTGCGAGGGCACCGGGGTCTTGAGCGCGTCCGGAACGGCGTCGGCGATGCCGTTCTCGGGCATCTGGCCAACCCGGCGTGCCTCGTCGGAATGCTGGTCGAGGCTCACTTCTTCGGCCACGTCGAAGCGGCCGTCTTCGGCGCCTTCTTCGCCGGGGAGCAGGTTTTCCGAACGCTGGTCCTGGCCGCCGCCGGCGATGGGGTTCTGCTGCGCGGCGGACTGGTCGTTATCGGGTTGGGTAGCTGGGGCCATGCTGTCCTCCTGTCGACGGTTTTTCATGGCCCATTATCGCGCCGCGCCCAAGGGCCCGGCGCACGCTAAGGATTCAACTCAGTCGCGCCTTTCCTTGCGCGGCAAGTTCTTCTCCACGATCGCCCACACGATCATCCCGTACGCCACCACGCGGATCAGGTAGTGCAGGGGCGAATCCTCGCCGGCTTCGTTCAGCACCGCGGAATACACCCGGTGCAGGCCTTCGATGAAGAAGGACAGGGCGAACCACAGGAAGAACCGGTCGCCGGTATTGCGCCAGAAGCGCAGGAAGAACAGGGCGATCGTGAGCGAAGCCATCGAGATCGCACCGTACATCATCTGGATCATTGCCTCACTCCTTCTCGTAGATCAGGCCGTACAGCAGCAGCACACAGGCCGTCAGCGCGCTGATGACCCGCAGCGGCATGAAATCGACATTCGGGAACACAATCTTGTCGAAGATCAGGAAAAGGTTGTTGAAGGTCATCACCGCAAAGCACAAACTGCTCCAGAACAGGAGACGGTAACGCGTACGCCGGTAGCTGGCAAACAGAAGCCAGGTACAGGCCAGCGAGGTCAGCATGCACAACGTGTAGATGAGTTCGCCCATTAGGAATCCTTTCGCAGGCGGAAGGCGTCGGCGAACTGCTGCGCCTTGCGATCGAGTGTGGAATGGATGAGATTGGTAACGTCCACCAGGTGGCGCGCGTAAAGATCGGCCAGGCCATCGATGCGTTCGCGCAGCGCATCGGAACCTGGCGCATAGCAGTAACAGTGTTCCTGCGGCGCGGGGCAGGTCTTGGCCATGCCGGCGCGGCACAGTTCGTCGAGCAGGCCCTGGGCCGTACGCTCGCTGGTGTAGAGCCGCCCAGCCAGCATCGCCCCGCTCCATTGCTGGGCCGGGGCGGCGCGCATGAGCAGCAGCGCTTCGAGGAAAGGCACGGAGGGGATGCTCGTCAAGATAAAACGGCGCAAGTCCTCTGGGATGGGCGGACGGTTCATTCGCTTCGGGTATACTTTCCCAAAAGGAATCTTTTGTTGAGAAAGCCGGAAGTTTATACCATTCTTAAAGGAAAGGACATTTCAATCGTGCGCGTCTTGAGCAACGCATTGTTTGACTTTGCTCAACGGTGCTCGGCTACAATGCGCGCTATCGATTCTCTTGTTTTAGCCCGCCTACCATCATGTACCGTACCATCCTGGCCCGGCTCGGCCGCGTTTCCTTCCTTGCCGTGCTGCTGGCCGCCGGCGCCGCCCGGGCCGCGGGCTGCCCCGACCATTATCTCGACGGCCGCGCGCCCGAGATCCGCAACCCCAAGCTGGCTGCCGCCACCCGCGAGCTGTGCTACAGCGAATTCGGAATCATGCATTCGGGCGTGACCCGCACCGCGCTGTGGTCGGCCGAGCACCTCGCGCCTGCCCAACTCGAGGCCGCCCAGGACCTTGACCGCGATAATTCCTTCCACCCCGAGCCGCGCCTGCCGCGCGGGCAACGCGCCGAGCTGTCCGACTATGCGCGCAGCGGCTTCGACCGCGGCCACCTGGCGCCGAACGGCAACATGCCCGACCGCCGCGCCCAGCGCGAAAGCTTTTCGCTGGCCAACATGGTGCCCCAGGACCGCGAGCACAACCGCCACATCTGGGCCCCGATCGAAGGCGCGGTGCGCAAGATGGCCAAGCGCGAAGGCTCGCTGTACGTGATCACCGGCCCGGCCTTTCTTGGCACCAGCCTGCGCAAGGTCGGCAACGTGATCGTGCCGAGCCACCTGTACAAGGTGGTGTACAGTCCCCGCCAGAAGGCGGCGGCCGCCTGGTTCGTCGAGAACCGCGGCGACGCACCGATCCACGTGATCCCGGTCGCCGAGCTGGAACGGATCGTCGGCATCGAGTTGCTGCCTTCCCTGAGCCGGCAGCAGAAGGAGCGCATGCTTGCGCTGCCGAAGATCCGCCAGAACAAGTCGCGCAACTGATCGCGACACCACGATCGCCGCCTGAAGACCGTAGCGCCAGAGAGGAGTATTCCATGCCAGCGAAGAAATCGTTCAAGCCCTTTGCCAACGAGGCCGACGTCCTCGAGATCGGCAACCTGATGCTGGAGAACCGGATCGACCGCATTACCATTTCCGGCGATGTCGACCTGACCGCCGACAAGGCCGGGCTCGAGCTGGCGCGCCGGCTGCACGCCCAGCTCGGGGCAGTGGTCGACGCGCTCGAGGCACGCGAGCTGCCCGAGCGACTGCCGCCGCCCGACGTCAAGACCGTCGACAACCCTTTCGCCTGATCCTCCATCCCGGCTCCATGCCGGATCAGCCCGGAAGCAGACACCTGCGACAGGGCCTTGACATTCCGCGCGTCAAGGGTGCGCATGCCCCGACAGGAAAGGAGTATTCTCGCTCGCTCTGAAACCAGCGATGCGAGGAGCGATCCCGATGTCGAGCAATATCCCCGAAAACACTCAGCAGGAAAGCCTGCGCATTCCCGTGATCGAGGAACAGCTGGCCGTCGATACCCGCGTCGTTGAAACCGGTCGCGGCGTACGCATCCACAAGACGGTCTCGGAACAGCCGGTCACCATCGACGAGCGCCTGATGCGCGAGGAAGTGGACGTCCGGCATGTTCCCGTTGACCGGATCGTCGCGCTGGAAGAGGCACCTGCAAGCCGCTATGAAGGCGACACGCTGGTGGTGCCGGTCCTCGAGGAAGTGCTGGTGGTAGAACGCCGCCTGCGCATCAAGGAGGAGCTGCATATCACCCGCGTCCGGCATGAGGAGCACTACCGCGACACCGTTTCGCTCAAGGCCGAGCGGGTCGAGGTCGAGCGCTTCGACGAAACCGGTTTGCCGCCAGCATCCGATACCCACCAATGATGGAGGAACGACCATGCAACATACTCTGGTAGCCGTATTCGATAACCACGCCGACGCACAAGGCGCCATGGACGAATTGCTCGCATCGGGCTTCTCGCGCCAGGACGTGCGCATGTCCGGCGCGAGCAGCGCCGGCATGTCGGGCAGCGCGACTTCCACGACCACGACCACGACCGGCGACACTGACACCGGCATCGGCAGCAGCATCAAGAACTTCTTCAGCGACCTGTTCGGCAGCGACGACGACGACGCCCGCCGCGTCAACCGTTACGAAGGCGCCGTTTCGGGCGGCAAGTGCGTGGTCACCCTGACCGCCGACTCCCTGCCTGAAGTCGAGCGCGCCGCCGATATCGTCGAGCGCTTCGGCCCGATCGACATCGACGAGCACTCGGACAACGTCGGCCAGATGGCGTCGAGCGGCGCCATGCTGCAGGGGAGCCAGAGCGGCATGCAGTCGTACTCGACTTCCGCGCAGTCGGCCACGACCCAGCAGGGCAACCTGTCCGGCGCTTCGCTGCAGCGCGACACCGCGATGGACACCGGCAGCATCGGCGCTACCCAGTCCATTCCGGTTGTCGAAGAGCAGCTGAAGGTCGGCAAGCGCGAAGTGCAGCGCGGCGGCGTGCGCATCTTCTCGCGCGTCGTCGAGACCCCGGTCAACGAAAGCGTCAACCTGCGCGAAGAGCACGTGGACGTGCAGCGCCGCGTCGTCGATCAGCCGATCAGCCCGGCCGACGCCACCGCTTTCAAGGAGCAGACCATCGAGATGCGCGAGACCGCCGAGGAAGCCGTGGTCCAGAAGTCTGCCCGCGTCGTCGAGGAAGTCACGGTCGGCAAGCAGGTGAACCAGCGCCAGGAACAGATCCAGGACACCGTGCGCCACACGGAAGTCGAGGTCGAGCGCCTGGGCGGCATGGACGACGACAGCTATTACCGCACCCACTACCAGACCAACTTCGCGTCGAGCGGCGCGGCGTATGACGACTACGCCCCGGCCTATACCTACGGCTCGCAGATGCGCAGCCAGTATGCGGGCCGCCAGTGGGACGACGTCGAAAGCGACCTGCGTACCGACTGGGAGTCGCGCGGCGGCAGCGCCAGCGGCTCGACCTGGGACAAGATGAAGTCCGCCGTGCGCCATGGCTGGGATCGCATGACCTCCTGATCGCCTGACACCGGCGCCGCCTTCCGGCGGCAATGAAAAACGGCGCTGCGGCGCCGTTTTTCATTGCCCTGATTTCCTTCCGAAAAGAGACCAATCCTGCCGGCGCGTTGGTCCGGCAGGCGCGCGCGCGTGCTGTCGGGATTGATGTAATCTCAACTCACTAGCCTGGCGGCCACGAGGCCTTTGAATTCACTCTTACGGAGGAACCACCATGCAACATACTCTTGTCGCGGTGTTCGATAACCGGACCGATGCCCAGAATGCGATGAATGAACTCCTGTCGTCGAACTTTTCCCGTCAGGACGTATATCTGTCGAACGCCGACCCCACCGGTATGACCGACAGTACGACCGGCGCCAGCGCCACCAACACCGACGCCGACGACGGCCAGGGTATCGGCGCCAGCATCAAGAATTTCTTCACCGACCTGTTCGGTGCAGATAACAGCGAACACGCCAGCCGCTACGAGGGCGCCGTCACCCGCGGTCACCATGTGCTGACCGTCACCGCAGACTCGCTGCCGGAAGTCGAGCGCGCCGCCGACATCGTCGAGCGCTACGGCCCGACCGACATCGACGAACAAGCATCGGGCAGCGGCGCGGCAGGGATGATGGGTACAGGTGCCGTCGATGGCATGTCCGAATCGATGCGCATGAGCGGCGCCGGCGGCATGCAGCAGTCGAGCGCGATGTCGGCCCAGTCCAGCGCTGCCCAGTCCAGCGGCGCCCCGAACCTCCAACTCGACAATGCGGGCGATCGCAAGCTGTTCGCCCAGCAATCGCTTAACCAGGCCGAGCCGATGGGCCAGACCTACCAGGAACCGATGGGCAAAAGTGGCCTGAGCGCGACCGGCGGCACCTCGCTGCAGGGCACGACCCTGCAGGAAAACTCCGTGCAGGCGTCCGCGCTCGAAGGTACCCAGAAGAGCGATACTTCCTTCCTGAGCTCGGGGCAGCAGGGCGGCACGCTACAGGGCTCGTCGCCGAGCGGCTCGATCCAGACGCCCGGCTCCGGTCTGGGCGGCGACCCGGTTGGCAGCCCTGTGCACTCGCACCTCGGTTCGCAGCAACTCGACAGCGGCAACCTGGCAGGCGCCGGCGGCTCGTCGCAGCAGCTCGACACCGGCTACCAGCAGGGAACGAGCCGTGCCGACACCCTGCGCACCGATGCGATGCACGCGGCGGGCACCCAGCCCGACGTGGCCCGATCGATTCCTGTGGTGGAAGAACAGCTGAGGGTCGGCAAGCGCGAAGTGCAGCGCGGCGGCGTGCGCATCTATTCGCGCATGGTCGAGACCCCGGTCAACGAAAGCCTCAGCCTGCGCGAAGAACACGTGGACGTGCAGCGCCGCCCGGTCGACCGCCCCCTGAGCGACGCCGACACCGCCTTCCGCGAGCAATCGATCGAAATGCGCGAGACCGCCGAGGAGGCCGTGGTCGAGAAATCGGCGCGGATCGTCGAGGAAGTCACGGTAGGCAAGCAGGTGACCGAACGTCAGGAACAGATCCACGACACCGTGCGCCATACCGAGGTCGACGTGCAGCGCCTGGACGGCACGACTGCCATGTCGGACCTGCGCGACGACGACAGCTATTTCCGCAACCACTTCAACAGCACTTTCGGGACCAGCGGCGCATCGTACGACGACTACGCGCCGGCCTACAGCTACGGCTCCGAGGTGGCGCGCAGCGGCAAGTACAGCGGCCGCCAGTGGGACCAGGTCGAACGCGACTTGCAGAGCGACTGGGACACCCGCAATGCCGGAGGGGCGTCGACCTGGGACAAGATGAAGTCCGCCGTTCGACACGGCTGGGACCGCATGACCGGTGACGACGACAGCGACCGCGAATACCGCAAGCACTGGAACGCCACCTACAGCACCTCGACCGACGCCGGCAGCTATGACGACTTCAAGCCTGCGTATGCCTACGGCTCGTCGATGGCCCAGGATCCGAAGTACCGCGGTCGCCAGTGGGGCGAGGTCGAGAACGACCTGCGCGCCGACTGGGACACCCGTTACGGCAGCGCCGACCAGTCGACCTGGGAAAAGATGAAGTCGGCGGTGCGCCATGGCTGGGACCGGATGACGTCCTGATCGGGCTGGCGTCGGCCAGCAACCGGTAGCGCTCGATGGAACCGCGCTGGGCGCCCCTCCATCGCCTGCGACACGGCTGCTCCCGCAAAGCCTCCCGGGGTCGAACCCGGGAGGCTTTGTTCGTTCCGGAGTCGTATGTCGGGTCGCGGTGCGCCCGGGCATAAATTGGAGTAGGCTGTTTCACGCACCGGGGCGATGCGCCGGCGCGGGACGGGCCGGGTCGGTTCGGGAGCCAGTTGGCGCGCCCCGGGATTCACCGATTGGGAGGAATGACCATGCACCATACTCTTCTAGCCGTGTTCGGGAACCGGACCGAGGCGCAGGATGCGATGAACGCGCTGATTTCCTCGGGTTTCCCGCGCGAGGAAATCCAGCTCTCCGACGCCGACCCGACTGGCATGACTGACAGCACGACCGGCGGCCGTCGTAGCGCGCCGTCCGGCGCTACCGGGGCCGGGAGCGTCGCTAGCCTCGGACGCGTTTTCACCGACCTGTTCGGCGCCGACAACAGCATCCGCGCCAGCAGGTACGCGGGCACGGTGACCCGGGGCCACCACGTCCTGATCGTGCGCGCCGATTCGCTGTCGGAAGCCGAGCGCGCCGCCGATATCGTCGAGCCCTTCGGTCCCTCCGACATCGATGCGCAGGCGTCGCAGGCCAGCGCCATGGGAACCGGCAGCATGCAGCAGGCGCAACGGGAGAATGCGGCCCATGCTTCCCCGCTCGAGGGCGTGTACACGGCGGCGTATTCCTATGGCGCCGAGATGCGCAGGAGCGCGCTGTATCGCAACCGTCCGTGGGACGACGTCGAGGGCGACCTGGCACGCGCCTGGGATGCGCGCAGCGGCGTCGTCATCGAAGGCGCCTGGGACCGGATGAAGGCTGCGGTCCGCCACGGTTGGGAGCGCATGACCGCCGACGACGACGACCGTGAATTCCGCAGCCACTGGAAAACCCGCTACGGCGGCTCGACCGACGCCACCTATGAGCAGTACCAGCCAGCCTATGCCTATGGCGCGGCGATGGCGCGCGACGAACGCTACCGTGGGCGCCGGTGGCCGGAGGTCGAGAACGACCTGCGCACGGACTGGGAAAGGCGCTACGGCAGCGGTGGCCAGTCGACCTGGGAGAATGTGATGCCGGCGGTGCGCCATGCTTGGAACCGGCTGGCGTCCTGACAAAGATCGGCGCCCCTGAGCGGGCGCCGATTTCATCGTTGCGGCCAGCCGAACGGAAACATCACTCCGCAAACGCCTGCACCGCCGGCGTGATCCTGACGGCCCCAGGCCTGATCCCCAGCTTCATCGACCCGATCTGCTGGTCTTCGTCCAGCAGCGCCTGCGGCTTCTTCGCATCGTAGGAAATCGGCGAGAACGCATCGGTCACCAGCTTCTCTTTCAGCCCGGCCGCGTCCTTGGTGATGATCACCACCGACAGATTCTTCGACGACAGGTGCTTCCTGATCGCTGCATTCACGTCCGCCACGGTCAGCTTCGCCAGGCCCTCGCGCATCATGCGCGTGAATTCCGGCGTGCGGTACCACTGGGCGTCGAGCGCGTAGCCCAGTTGCTGGTCCTGGGTAGCCGTCATCACGAACACGTTCTTCTCCAGATAACCGCGGGTGGTCTCGAAGTCCTGCTGCGACAGGCCGTCGTTGATCAGCTTGTCCAGTTCGAACAGCGCTGCGCGCAGGGCGAAGTGGCCGTTCTGCGGCGCGACAGGGCGGATCCAGACCTCGAACAGCTGCGCCTTGCGCCCCAGGTTCGGGTTCGGGAAGAACTGGAACATCCCACGCGGGAAGGCTTCGATGTAGGCATAGTCGCCATAGTTCATGCCGCGCTCTTCGCGGATGCGCTGGTACAGACGCGCGCTCGAGGCCCGGTGTTCGCCCAACCAGGTCTTGGCCAGCCACAGGGCCGGGAAGTCCGGGTGCGAACGGGTCACCTCGATCGGCAGGCCGAAGGAGATCGCGGTGGCACGGGTGTTCTTCTCGATGATCTCGATGTCCAGGCCGTTCGGCATGTGGCCGCGGATGCCGGCGGTCGGTGCCAGGCCGTCGGATGCCGGCAGGCGCGCCAGCGCGTTCTTGAGCGAGGCAACCATCGCATCGGAGACGTCGCCCGAGATGCCGACGCGCACCGCGCCCTGGGTGTACGCCTGGCGGTAGAAGGCCTTGACGTCGTCCAGCGTGATCGACTCGATCCCCTGCACGGTGCCGAGCACGGGATGGGCGTAGGGCGTGCCGGCGAAGACATTGGCCTGCAGGCGCTCCTTGCCGAACTCCTCCTCGTTGTTGTCCTTCAGGTCCAGCACGAGGGCATTCTTCTGCGCGTCCTTCAGGCGGCGGAAGTCTTCTTCGCGGAAGCCCGGCTCCACCAGCAGCGGCAGGGCGATGCCCAGGTACTGGTCCCAGTTGTTCTTGTGGGTCGAGCCGGTGAAGGTGGTCATTTCCTTGTCGGTCTGCTCGGTAAAGCTGCCGGCCAGCGGGAACAGGGCCTTGGCCACCTCATCGATCCTGCGCTCGCGCGAGCCGCTCGATGCGACCATGGCCGCGGTTAGCGCCGCCAGGCCTTCCTTGCCCTTGGGGTCGTGCGCCGAGCCGGCGGCGAACAGGAGCTTGAAGCGGATCTGCGGCAGGGCGGATTTCTGGACCAGCACGTCGATATTGGCCTCGCCGGCCTTCGGCGCAAGGTCTGCGAGCTTCGGGAGGTTCCTGATGTCCGCCGGCAGCGCTTCGTGCGACAGCGTGGTGACCACCATCGACTCGTCGACCAGGTACTTGCGGGCAGCCAGCTGCAGGTCGGCCGGGGTCAGGCTGTCGACGACACGGTAATAGCGGTTCAGGGTATCGTACGAGCGGTCGAAGTGCACATACGAGGCAAGGGTCGAGGCAATCGCCTCGGTGTTGTCGAGCGTGCGGATCAGGCCGTACTTGTTGGCCGACTTGGCGTCCGCCAGCGCCGCGGCGGCGACCGGCTCATTGCGCAGCCTGGCGACGGTCTCCAGGATGGCGTCGCGCACGTAGAGTGCGTCGGCCGGTTTCTTGACGCGCGCCCCGATCGTGGCCAGCGTCGGATCGACACGGTTCGGCACGAAGTCGAACAGCTGGTCCACCTTCTGCTCGTCCTGCACCAGGCGCTTGTACAGCGGCGAGGTACGGCCGAACGACAGCGACAGCAGCATCGACAGCGCGGCCTGGTCCTTTCGGGTGTCCGAGAAGGCCGGGGCGCGGAAGGCGACCGTCACCAGGGGCAGGGTCGGGGTCTGCCAGGCCACGTGGCGGTACTGCGCGCCTTTCGGGGCCGGCTCGACCGGTACGTTCGACTTGAAATTGCCGCGCTTCCATCCGCCCCAGTATTTCTCGACCATTGCCACCGCCTTGCCCGGATCGACGTCGCCGGCGATGATCACGGTGGTGCGCTCCGGACGGTACCAGCGGTCGAAGAAGACCTTCGAATACTCGTACTGGTTCGGCATGTCCTCGATGTCTTTCAGGAAGCCCATCGTGGTGTGGCGGTAGGTGTGGGTCGTGAAAGCGGCTTCGCGCTGGGTCTCGAACAGCTTCTGCATCGGGTTCGCGCTGTTCTTGTTGTACTCGCCCAGCACGGCGCGCGATTCGGTCTTGAAGGCTTCGACCGGATAGGACAGGTGCTGGAAGCGGTCGGCCTCGACCTTCAGCACCGTTTCCAGGTCTTCCTTGGCGAAGGTGGTGTAGTAATTGGTCAGGTCGTCGCTGGTGTAGGCGTTCTGGCGAGCACCTGCGCGCGTGATGGTCGCCTGGTACTTCTCGGGGGGATACGTTGGCGTCCCGCGGAACATCATGTGTTCGAAGAAGTGGGCGAAGCCCGACTTGCCCGGCTCGACCTCGTTGCGCGAGCCGGTCTGCACCGGGATGTGCACCGAGACCAGGTTCGGGAAGCCGGTCGGCACGACGATCACCTTCAGGCCGTTCGCCAAGGTCTTTTCGGTGGCCTTGAAGGGCAGAACGTCGCCGCCCGACGACTTGGCGCTGGCGGCTTTCGCTGCCGGAGCGGCAACGGCGGCAGGCGCGAGGGCTAGTAATGCGGCCGGAACCAGGGTCGCGAGTGCAGTCCGCGGCAGTGCGGCCCGCGCAAGGGCGGCCCGCGCAAGGGTAAGTTTCAACACGTTCTCTCCTTTTAGGAATATTACTATCCGCGAAGGATAGAATATTCAACAAGGAAAGAACAGCAGATTCAGGCATGCATACGCCCGGACAAAAGCTTGCTTACGCTGCCTCGCTCAGCGGAAGGCTGATCCGGTTACGTCCCAGGTGCTTGGCGCGGTAGAGGGCGGCGTCGGCGGTGGCAACCAGCTGGCTGGCGTTGTTCTCCGGCCCGGCAATGGCGGTCGCCGCCCCGATCGACACCGTGACATGGCGGGTCGGGGCCGTCGACGGCAGCTGCAGCTGCTCGACGCGGCAGCGGATGCGTTCGGCCACGATGGCTGCGCCCTTGAGCGACTGGTTCGGCAGGATCACTGCGAACTCCTCGCCGCCATACCGGGCGACCAGGTCGTTGACGCGCATTTCGCTGGCCACTGCGCGCGCAATGCGCTTCAGGCACTCGTCGCCGCCGAGATGGCCATTGGCGTCGTTGTACGCCTTGAAGTTGTCGACGTCGACCATCAGGAGCGAGAGCGGCTGCTGCTGGCGCAGGGCGCGCGCCCACTCGGCGTGCAGGGTATCGTCGAAGCAACGGCGGTTGGCCAGGCCGGTCAGCCCGTCGCGGGTCGCCAGCTGTTCGAGGGCTACCTGGGCCATCTTCTCGTCCGTCAGGTCGCGCAGGGTCTCCACGACCGCCGCCAGCTCGCCGTCGGTCCCGAAGATGGGGCTAGCGTCGGCAGCCAGGTAGCGGCGGCGCCCGGCGCGCGGCATGTCGAACCAGCTCTCCAGGCTCAGGCCCGTCGGCGAAGTGTCGGAGGCGGCGCGCGGCAGGATCCGGCGCACGTCCTCGCTGCGGTTCTGCAGCACGAGGTCGGCCAGGGTAGGGCGGCGCTGCTCGTAGAAGCTGCGCCAGTGGTCGCCCGTGCCCAGCACTTCGTGGGCCGGCACGCCGGTGAGCTGCTCGCAGGCGCGGTTCCAGATCATGACCCGGGCCTCGGTGTCGAGGACGAAGACGGGAATCGACAGTGACGCCACCAGCTGCCCGACGAATGCCCCATCCTTCACGAGACTGGTCGGGGCAGGTGCGCTGGCGGTGGAGCTGGGTAGGCTGATCATGATCGTCCTCTGCGGTTCCGGTCCGGCAGCTGAATTGACTGCCAACAGGAAACGATTCTGCTACCGCGCAGGGGTGATCTTATTGATTTTCAGCAAGATTCGTTGTTGGCGACGGTCCCGGCAACCGGCCCCGGCCGGGGTCACGCCTGGGCCGGTGTCCGGGCCAGCGGCAGTCTGGCGCAGACGACCGTTCCGCCGCGGCGCCCCTGCTGGACGGTCAGCGTGCCGCCAAATGCTTCGGTCCGCTCGCGCATCCCGTCGACGCCACAGCCGCGTACGTCGAGATGGTCGAGCGCGGCCGGCCCGACGCCGTCGTCCTCGATCGTCACCACCGCCTCGCCGGCCGATTCGACCAGCGTGATGCAGACCATGGTGGCCTGGGCGTGGCGCGCCACGTTCGACAGCGATTCCTGCAGCACGCGGAACAGCACCGCGTCCTGCTCCTGGTCACGCCGCTCATCGTCCTCGCCGGAGCGGCCGGCATCGAAGCGGTAGTCCAGGCCATGCAAGCGGGCAAAGTCGGCCAGGTGGCGTTCGACGGCCTGGCGCAGGCTCTGGCCCGTGGCGATGGGGCGCAGGCCGGTCACGATCGCGCGCACCGAGCGAATCGCAGTGTCGAGGCTGGCGACGGCGGCGGTGAGCTTGTCGTGCGCGCCAGGCGAGGTGCCGCGCAGCGCCGCCTGCTGGAGCGCCAGTTCCACCCGCAGCGACAGCAGGCGGTGCCCCAGCTCGTCGTGCAGGTCGCGCGCGATGCGGGCACGCTCGGCTTCGCGTACGGTTTCCTGCTGGCGTACCAGGCGGCACAGGACTTCATGGCTGCCGGCCAGGGCCTCCTCGACGTCGGCATGGGCACCGCGTTCGGCCTCCAGCTGCTGTTCCAGGGCGCGGCTGCGTTCCTGGGCAGCCTGGGAGCGACGCTCGAGCAGCACGGCGAGGGCGATCGCGGCCATCGTCACCATCGCCGCAGCCATCGTCTCGGGCGGCGCCCCGCGCAGCGGCAGCGGCATGGCGGCGCCGGCAGGGGCGCTGGCGGCCGTGGCGGCGAGCGCTGAGGCAAACGCTGAAATTCGGACTAGGAATGATGTGGGCTTGTTCATGGCATCCTTCTGACAACATTCGGAAGATTCCGTACGAAGGTACACCTGAGCCCGATAGGCAATATTGCTCATCCTCAACGCATGAGCGCTGCCGCCACTGGCCGCGACGCTGCCCACGGTCCGCCCCCGGCGGGTTATAATGGAAGGTTGACGAGAGGCTTACCGTGACCTACAGCATCAAAGAAATCTTCTACACCCTGCAGGGCGAAGGTGCCCATGCGGGGCGCCCGGCCGTTTTCTGCCGTTTTTCCGGCTGCAACCTGTGGACCGGCCGCGAGCTTGATCGTGCGAACGCCGTTTGCACCTTCTGCGACACCGATTTCGTCGGCACCGATGGCGAGCGCGGCGGCAAGTTCCGCGCGCCCGATGCACTGGCGGCGGAGATCGACAGCCTGTGGCCGTCTGCCCACGCCGCCAGCAAGTACGTCGTCTTCACCGGCGGCGAACCGCTGCTGCAGCTGGACGGACCGCTGATCGACGCCATGCACGCACGCGGCTTCATGATCGCGATCGAAACCAACGGCACGCTGCCGGTGCCGGAAGGGGTGGACTGGATCTGCGTCAGCCCCAAGATGGGGTCAAGGCTGGTGGTTGCGAAGGGCAACGAGATCAAGGTCGTGATTCCCCAGGCGGGCCAGGACCTGTCCACCTACGAGGATCTCGACTTCGAGAACTTCTACGTCCAGCCGATGGACGGCCCGCTCGCCGCACAGAATACCCGCCTGGCGATCGAGACCTGCCGCCGCAATCCGAAGTGGAAGCTGAGCCTGCAAACCCACAAACTCCTCCAGATTCCCTGAACCTGCACTTTCTGCACTGCCGACCCGATGTTAACTATCACCCGCAAGCTGGAATTCGATGCCGGCCATCGCATTCCCGACCACAAGAGCCAGTGCCGCAACCTGCACGGCCACCGTTATACCCTCGAGATCACGCTGACCGGCGACGTCATCGACGCCGAAGGGAATTCGGACAATGGCATGATCATGGACTTCTCCGACGTCAAGACCCTGGCGAAGCAGCATCTGGTCGATGTATGGGACCATGCCTTCCTCGTGTACGAAAAGGATGACAAGGTACGCGAGTTCCTTGCCTCGCTGCCCGGCCACAAGACCGTCGTGATCGACTGCATCCCGACGGTGGAAAACCTGGCGCGCGTCGCCTATGACATCCTGAAGACGGTGTTCACCGACCGCTTCGGTACCGGCCTGCGCCTGCACAAGCTGGTACTGCACGAAACCCCGAACTGCTGGGCAGAAGTAAGGGATGTTTGATCTTCCGAAGCCAGACTCCGGCATGCCTGACCCTGCCGGCGTGAAGTACATGCAGCTGGCCCTGGAGCAGGCCAGGCTGGCCTGGGCCGAGGGCGAGGTCCCGGTGGGGGCGGTGGTGGTCAGGGACGGCGAAGTCATCGCCACCGGGTACAACCAGCCGATCGGCCGCCACGATCCCACCGCCCACGCCGAGATCGTCGCCCTGCGCGCGGCCGCCGAAAAACTCGGCAACTACCGCCTGCCGGGGTGCGAACTCTACGTCACCCTCGAACCCTGCATCATGTGCTCGGGCGCGATGATGCACGCGCGCCTGTCGCGCGTGGTCTACGCCGCAGTCGACCCGAAGACCGGCGCCTGCGGGTCCGTCGTCAACCTTTTCGGCGAAGAGCGGCTGAACCACCATGCCGAGGTCCTGGGGGGCGTGATGGCCGAGGAAGCAAGCAGCCTGCTCAAGGCCTTCTTCGCCGAGCGACGGGCCGCTGCGCGCAAGCTCCCCGCACCGGATTGATGGCAGGGCTTGCTGTTGGGCGTCAGACAAATCGTACGCCCGCACGAGCGCCTTGTCCCCGTCGAAAGTGATATGCTGTTTGCAAGCCGTCAGGAGAGCTTCCCTGGCCGGTACGCAAACCCTGTCGCTAGAAGAGCCGATGCCGCGTCCTGCGCGGCGCCGACATGCCGCCATGCCTACGCTGAACGCCAACGGAATCCGCATCGCCTTCGACACCGCAGGCGACCCCAAGGCCCCACCGCTGCTGCTGGTGCACGGGGTCGGCATGCAGCTGACCGCCTGGCCCGACGAGTTCGTCGAAGGTCTCGTCGAGCTCGGCTTCTATGTGATCCGCTTCGACAACCGCGACTGCGGCCTGTCAAGCAAGTTCGAACAGGCCGGCGTCCCCAACCTGATGCTGGCCTCGATCAAGTCGAAACTGGGCTGGCCACTGCGCGCTCCCTACCGGCTGGACGACATGGCCGAGGACACGATCGGGGTAATGTCGGCGCTCGGGGTGGCGCGCGCCCACGTGGTGGGGATGGCGATGGGCGGCATGATCGCCCAGATCCTGGCGGCGCGCTATCCGCAGCGCATCCTGAGCCTGACCTCGATCATGTCGAGCAGCTGCCGCCGCGGCCTGCCCGGCCCCGAGAAGAAAGTGAGCAAGCTGCTGGCCCGCCGTCCCGCCAACCCGAGCGACATCGAAAGCGTCATTGACCATGGCGTCATGCTCATGCGTGCCATCGGCAGCCCGTCCTACCCGACGCCGGAGAAAACCTTGCGCAAGCGCGTCGCACGCTCCGTGCGCCGCGGCTACTGCCCGGGCGGCGTGGCGCGCCAGATGATGGCGATCGCCGCCTCCGGCGACCGCTGCGCACAGCTGGCCACGATCACCGCCCCCTCGCTCGTGATCCATGGCGCCGCCGACCCCCTGGTGCCGTTCGCATGCGGCGAGGACACGGCCAGCCGCATCCCCGGCGCCCGCCTCGAGATCATCGAGGGCATGGGCCATGACCTCCCGCCGCAGTTGGTCGAGCGGATCCTTGCCTTGATCGACGCCCATGCCAGGGGTAAGATGTTGCCAGACTCAACACCCAGGCTCTTTGTCAAACAGTGATCACCCAACAAATCGGCATCGCCATCGTGGCCCCGGCCGGCCAGGCGCTCGACCCGTGCGCGGTCGACCGCGGCATCGCCCGCCTCGAGCAGCAAGGCTGCCTCGTCCATAACTACTACGACCACGCCAGCATCCACGAACGCTTCGGCGGCACCGACGAAGGGAGGCTGGCCCAGCTGGAGGCCGCGGTTGCCGATCCGGCAGTGCAGATCATTATGGCGATCCGCGGCGGCTATGGCAGCACCCGCCTGCTGCCGCGTATCGATTTCGAGGCGATCGCCGCCAGTGGCAAACTGATCGTCGGCTTTTCCGACGTCACGGCCCTGCACATGGGCCTGATGGCGCGCACCGGCGCGCTCAGCTATGCAGGTCCGATGGCGGCGGTGGACTTCGGCATCCCGGAACCGGTCCAGTTCACGCTCGACAATTTCTGGCAATGCCTGGCGGGCCCGACGCATACCATCACCGAGTGCGTATCGGGGAACCCGTGCATCGACGAAGCCGGCACGGTCTGGGGCGGCAACCTGGCGATGGTCGTATCGCTGCTGGGCACGCCGTACTTCCCGCGCATCGATGGCGGCATCCTGTACCTGGAGGATATTGCCGAGCACCCGTACCGGGTGGAACGCATGCTCCTGCAACTGCACCAGGCCGGCGTGCTGGCGCGCCAGCGCGCGCTCGTGCTGGGCGATTTTTCCGGCTACAAGCTGGCGCCGAACGACAACGGCTACGACTTCGCCGCCATGCTGGCCCACCTGCGCGCCACGCTGCCGCTGCCGGTCATCGACGGACTCTCGTTCGGCCACATTCCGCGGCGGGTAACGATCCCCTTCGGGGCGCAGGGCAGGCTGGTGTCACACGCCGGCGGATTCACGCTCACGCTGTCCGATTACCCGACGCTGCGCCAAGCCGACGGCTGCAACTGATCCTGCACGCACTGCACCGCAACGGCGCACCGGAGTGCGCCGTTTTTCTTTTCCAACGCCGCGATGTCACCCTGCGCGCCCACAATGGTAAAATCGCGGGTTATCCAGCAACACCGTTGCTCATCACGCTTCTAAAGGTTTCCTAGTGCTATCTACTGCCAATATCACGATGCAATTCGGCGCCAAGCCGCTGTTCGAGAACATCTCCGTCAAGTTCGGCGAAGGCAACCGTTACGGCCTGATCGGCGCGAACGGCTGCGGCAAGTCGACGTTCATGAAGATCCTCGGCGGCGACCTGGAACCGTCGGCCGGCAACGTCAGCCTCGACCCGGGCGAGCGCCTGGGTAAGCTGCGCCAGGACCAGTTCGCGTACGAAGACGTGCGCGTGCTCGACGTCGTCATGATGGGCCACACCGAGCTGTGGAACGCCATCTCGGAGCGCGACGCCATCTACGCGAACCCGGAAGCGACCGACGAGGACTACATGCGCGCGGCCGAGCTGGAAGGCAAGGTCGCGGAATACGACGGCTACTCGGCCGAAGCGCGTGCCGGCGAGCTGCTGCTCGGCCTGGAGATCGCCAGCGACCTGCACCAGGGCCCGATGAGCGCCGTGGCCCCGGGCTGGAAGCTGCGCGTGCTGCTGGCCCAGGCCCTGTTCTCGAACCCGGACATCCTGCTGCTGGACGAACCGACCAACAACCTGGACATCAACACGATCCGCTGGCTCGAAGACATCCTGAACCAGCGCAACTCGACGATGATCATCATCTCGCACGACCGTCACTTCCTGAACCAGGTCTGCACCCACGTGGCCGACATGGACTACGGCACGCTCAAGATCTACCCGGGCAACTACGACGACTACATGCTGGCCTCGACCCAGGCCCGCAACCAGCAGCTGGCCAACAATGCCAAGGCCAAGGAAAAGGTTGCCGAACTGCAGGATTTCGTGCGCCGCTTCTCGGCCAACAAGTCCAAGGCCCGCCAGGCGACCTCGCGCGCCAAGATGATCGACAAGATCAAGATCGAGGAATTCAAGCCATCCTCGCGCGCCTATCCCTTCGTGCGCTTCGAAGGCGAGAAGAAGCTGCACCGCCTGGCGGTGGAGACCGAGGGCCTGTCGAAAGCCTACGACCGCCAGCTGTTCAAGAACTTCTCGATCATGGTCGAGGCCGGCGAGCGCATTGCGATCATCGGCGCCAACGGTGCGGGCAAGACCACGCTGCTGCGCTGCATCGGCGGCCAGGAAATCACTGGTCTGTCGGCCGACAACGGCCGCGTGAAGTGGGCCGAGAACGCCAACGTCGGCTACATGCCGCAGGATCCGACCGAAGAGTTCGCGAGCGACCTCAACCTGACCGACTGGATGGGCCAGTGGACCCAGGAAGGCGACGACGACCAGGCCGTGCGCTCGATCCTGGGCCGCCTGCTGTTCGGCGGCGACGAGGTCAAGAAGTCGGTCAAGGTACTGTCCGGTGGCGAGAAGGGCCGCATGATGTACGGCAAGCTGATGCTGGGCCGCCACAACGTCCTGCTGCTGGACGAACCGACCAACCACATGGACATGGAATCGATCGAGTCACTGAACATTGCACTTGATAAATACGCCGGCACCATGATCTTCGTGTCGCACGACCGCGAATTCGTGTCGTCGCTGGCCACCCGCATCCTCGAGATCCGCGAGAACGAGATCATCGACTTCCGCGGCAACTACGAAGAGTATCTGACGAGCCAGGGCATTGCCTGATTCCCGATTCTGATTCCATCCGGAGACGATTTCCGCATGATTACAGCACCGATCAAGACCTACGAATACGACCGCCCGCAGGTCGCCGACGCCTGCACCATCAACCCGGCGACGGCCGAAGCCTGGGCGCGCGTGCCCGCGGTCCCGACAGCAAGCGAGAAGGCGGAACTGAAGGAACGCATCAAGCGCCTTCTGAAAGAACGCAATGCGGTACTGGTCGCCCACTACTATGTGGATGCCGACCTGCAGGACCTGGCCGAGGAGACCGGCGGCTGCGTCTCGGATTCGCTGGAAATGGCGCGTTTCGGTCGTGACCACCCGGCCCAGACCCTGGTCGTGGCCGGCGTGCGCTTCATGGGCGAATCGGCCAAGATCCTGAGTCCGGAAAAGACCATCCTGATGCCGGACCTGGACGCGACCTGCTCGCTCGACCTGGGCTGCCCGGCCGACGAATTCGCCGCCTTCTGCGACCAGCATCCGGACCGCACCGTGGTGGTGTACGCCAACACCAGCGCGGCGGTGAAGGCGCGCGCCGACTGGATGGTGACGTCGTCGATCGGCCTGGACATCGTCAAGCACCTGCACGAGCAGGGCAAGAAGATCTTGTGGGCGCCCGACCGCCACCTGGGTTCCTACATCCAGAAGCAGACCGGCGCCGACATGCTGCTGTGGCAGGGTTCCTGCCTGGTGCACGACGAGTTCAAGGGCATCGAGCTCGACCTGCTCAAGGGCGAATACCCGGACGCCAAGGTGCTGGTGCACCCGGAATCCCCGGCGAACGTCGTGGCCCAGGCGGACGTGGTCGGCTCGACCACCCAGCTGATCAACGCCGCGGTGAACCTGCCGGCCACGACCTTCATCGTCGCCACCGACAACGGCATCCTGCACAAGATGCGCGCTGCCGCCCCTGGCAAGCGCTTCATCGAAGCGCCGACCGCCGGCAACAGCGCCACCTGCAAGAGCTGCGCCCACTGCCCGTGGATGGCCATGAACGGCCTCAAGAACCTGGCGGAGGTGCTGGAAACCGGCGCAGGATCCAGCAAAAACGAAGTCCACGTCGATGCGGAAATCGGCCGCCAGGCCAAGCGCGCGATCGACCGCATGCTCGATTTCGCCGCCGCCAAGAAGGCACAGGCCCTGCCGAGCGGTGCGCTCGAGCAGAACGCGAAGCTGTTCAATGGAGTCGGCCCGGCATGACCACCCTGCATAATCCCTTTATTTCCGAAGAGCGTTCCGACGAAAAGCTGCAAGCGGCTTTCGAGGCCAACATCCTGGCGGCCCTGCTGGAAGACGTCGGCACCGGCGACCTGACCGGCATGCTGGTGCCCGTCGAGCCGCGCGTGCAGGCCCGCGTGATCGTGCGCGAAGAAGCCGTGCTGTGCGGCGCGCCCTGGTTCGAAGGCGTGATGCTGGCCGTTGACCAGGACATCGAGATCGACTGGAAGTACGCCGAAGGCGACCTGATGGCCAAGGATTCGACCGTGTGCACCATCGAGGGCTGCCCGCGTTCGCTGCTGACGGCCGAGCGTGCGGCGCTGAACTTCATGCAGTTGCTGTCGGGCGTGGCGAGCGCCACCCGCAAGTACGTGGACGTCGTCGCCGGCACCAGGGCGGCGATCCTGGACACCCGCAAGACGCTGCCCGGCCTGCGCATGGCGCAGAAGTACGCGGTGCGCGTCGGCGGCGGCCAGAACCAGCGCATGGCGCTGTATGACGGCATCCTGATCAAGGAAAACCATATCGCAGCGGCCGGCGGCATCACCAAGGCCCTGCAGGCTGCGCAAGCGCTGGGTTCGGGCGCGCCGGTGCAGATCGAGGTCGAGACCATCGCCCAGCTGGAAGAAGCGCTGGCGGCGGGCGTGAAGTCGGTCCTGCTGGACAACTTCGACCTCGACATGATGCGTCAAGCGGTGAAGGTGAACGCCGGTCGTGCGCTGCTGGAAGCCTCCGGCGGCATCAACATGGACACGGTGCGTGCCATCGCCGAAACCGGGGTGGACCGCATCTCGATCGGCAGCCTCACCAAGGACGTGCGCGCCACCGATTATTCGCTGCGGATTGTCGATGCAGTGCGCGGGGTGGCGGCATGATGGACTGGAGCAGACTGCGACTATCGACCGGCGCCCGGATCCTCTGGCTGGTTTTCGGGCTGGTGCTCGGCCTGCCGACGCTGGCCAATGGCGTGCAGACCAACAACACTGCCGACCTGTGCTTCGGCATCGGCATGGTGCTGGTGGGGGTCCGCGGATTCCTGCGGCCGGTCATGTTCGGCAAGGCCGTACGGATGGAAATGGACCCGCGCACTTCGCAAGTGTCGATCGGGTCGCCGATGCTGCATGGCGGCCTGTCGCTGGTGATCTTCGCTGCGCTCATGGCGGGGATCGTCATCAAGTACGTGCTCAAGGGCTGAACACCGCGATATCCCGGACTATTCGTGCACGAAAAAACCTCATCGCGGTTGGCCCGGGATGAGGTTTTTTTACGCCGCCACTGCCGCCCGCGCCTGGGAGTCGCCCGCCTAGACGCCGCTCTCGCTCGCCCTGGCCAGCGCCTCGGCCTCGGGCGTGCGCATATGCGCTGGTTCACCGACCTGGGCCGCAATATCGTCGATGGCGGCCATCACCCTGTCAGGATGCGCATAATGCGACATGTGCCCCACGCCGGGCACGAGCTCAAGCTGGCTCATTGCCAGTCGCTCGTTGAGCCGCTCGGAATTGTGGCCCGCATCGACGACCCTGTCCTTCGTTCCAGCCACAATGACCGACGGTACCTTCAGTTCGGCATAGCGCTTCGACAGCGATGCCGCCGAGGGAATCATCAGCGCCGTCTCGGCCGCCGCAGCCCGCAGCTGCTTGGGCCGCAGGGCCATCCACACCGGGAATGCATTGAAGCGGCTGTCGACCGGCTTTGGTGCGAACATCCGCTTCGTCATGCCCGGCCATAGCGCCCTGGTGATCAGCGGCGACACCGTATAGCGTAACAGGTCGCCAACGATCGGTACGGCTGGCTGGGTCAGCGTGAATGCGTCGAGCCGCATGCTTGGATAGAAATAACCCGACAACAGTACCAATCCGCGCACGAAGCCGGGCTGCTGCAGCCCCATCGCCAGCGCCACCATCGTGCCCCAGGAATGGCCGAGGACAATGGCGGATTCCACACCGATCTGTCCGAGGGCGCGGTGCAGCAGGGCCGCCTGCTTGTCCGGGGTCCACACCGTGCTGCGCGGACGCTCGCTGTAGCCGAAGCCCGGGCGGTCGAAGGCGATCACATGGTAGTGCTCTGCCGCCCGCTGCAGGATACCACTGGTCTCGAAGTCCTTTGAATACACGCCGTTCCCATGCAGCAGCACCAGGGTGGGACCGGTACCACGCTCCAGGTAGTGCAGGCGCACGCCGTCGACCTCGACGAACTTGCCCAGCGGGGGATTCTCTCGCTCCGCCTGTTTCGTCCTGGCGCGGACATAGAAGAAGGATGCCGCCAGGCCGATGGCCGTGAGGATGGCGCCCGTGCTGAGGCCGGTCGAACCCATGGTCCCCGTCGTTGTATTGCGTATAGTGCGGTAGCTCTTGGTCACAAAATCCCCCTGTGGTCGAATAACGGTTGTGACTCCTCCGGCTCCTCTGCGTGGAGCAGGTCGGCGACGCGCGGCAGCAGCCGCTCGGCCGACTCTTCTATTTTGAGTGTGATCAGGTGGTCGGCGCGGGTACGCCCCAGGTTCACCGCAGCGATCGGCTTGCCGGTCTCATCGGCCATGCGGCAGAAGCGGAAACCCGAGTACACCATCAGCGAGGAACCCACCACCAGCAGCGCATCCGCCGCTTCCATCTGCGCCAGTGCGCAGGCGGTACGCGCGAGCGGGATGCCGTCGCCGAAGAATACGACATCCGGCGCCAACGCGCCGCCACAGTGGACGCAGCTCGGCAGATTGAAATCCAGCAGCGAATCCGGTTCGATGGCCGCGTCGCCGTCCGGCAGGGGTGTCGCGAGCACGTTGGCCAGCTCGGGGTTCGCTTCCTCCAGCTGCGTTTGTACGAAGGCACGTGGGAACCGGGCCTTGCAAGCCATGCACGCGACGCTGTGCACATTGCCGTGCAGTTCGAGCACCGCGAGGCTGCCTGCCTGCTGGTGCAGGCCATCGACGTTCTGGGTCAGCAGGTAGCCGAAATTGCCGTTTTTTTCCAGGCGCGTCAGTGCATGATGGCCGCTATTCGGCCTGGCCCTGGCCATGATCGGCCAGCCGACCATGCTGCGCGCCCAGTAGCGCCGCTGGATGTCGGTCGAACGCCGGAATTCCGGACCCTGGATCGGCTGGCGGCCGCGCCGGGTGCCGTCGCGGTCGCGGTAGTCGGGAATGCCCGAGGCGGTGGACAGGCCTGCGCCCGTCAGCACCAGCGCGCGCGGATACCGTTCGAGGAATTCCGCCAGCGCTCCTGCGTGGTCTTGAACGGTGAAACCTTCTGCCATGTGACGTGATCCTCCATTGGCTGGGATCGTAGCATCCGCCTTGCGCAAACAGAAACACGATACCCTGACTAAAGATGCAGCGCATTCGGCGTGAATGCGTTGCATCTTCTTTGCAACAGGGAGCAGGTGGATGCGCCGCCCGGCTTTCGCAATAGCGAAGCCTAGCGCGCAGAGACCGCGATGCCGCCAACGATCATGCCAAAGGCCAACACATGGTAGAGATGGGGCGCCTCGCCCAAAAAGGCCGAAGACAACAGCGCCGTGAACAGCGGCGTCAGGTTGATGAAGAAGGCGCCGATGCTGGGACCGGCGCGCTGCACGCCCGCACCCCAGCAGCGCATGGCCAGGATTGCCGGGCCGATGGCCACGTACAGCAGCGCTGCCGCCAGCGGCCAGCTCCAGACGATGTCCACGCCCCCCAGCGCCCACTCGCTGCCGGCCAGCGCCGCCGACCACAACACGCCGTACCCCACCTGGGCCAGCAGGAAAGCCGCCCAGTCCGCACGCAGGGCGGGGACATCCTTCTGCTGCATCAGCATCCAGCTGTAGAAGGACCAGGCAATGGTGGCGAGAATCATGTACAGGTCGCCCGCCACCAGGCGCAGCTGCAGCAAGCCGTGGATATCGCCGCGGCACAGTACTACCAGCACGCCGCCGATCGACAGGACCGCGCCCAGGATCTGCTTGCGCTTGACGGGCACGCCGTAGAACAGACGCCCGACCAGCAGCATCCAGACCGGCACGCCGGAGGCCACCAGGGTCACGTTGATCGGGCTGGAACTCTGCAGGGCCAGGTATTGCAGCGAGTTGTACAGGCCCACGCCGAGCAGGCCCAGCATGGCATAACGCTTCCAGTTGGCCAGCACGCCGCTGCCGTGTTTCAGGGCCGCGCGCCCCAGCGGCACCAGGACCAGCAGGGCGATCGTCCAGCGGATCAGGTTGAGCGTCATCGGCGGCACCGCGTCGCGCACCAGGCGGCCGACGATGGCGTTGCCGGCCCACAGCACCGGGGGGACGGTCAGGAGCAGGGTGGTGGAAGGCGTGAGGGCAGGGCGATGCATGGAGGGATTCTGGACGTCGCGACCGGCCCGCGATCGCGGGCCGCCCGGGTGAAGCTCAACGGCGTTCCGGCGTCAGCACGCTCGGCAGGGCCTTGGGCAGGGTGTCGGGGAAGTCGCGAGAATAATGCAGGCCGCGGCTTTCGTGGCGCGAGAGTGCGCTGTTGACGATCAGCGAAGCGACTTCGACCAGGTTGCGCAGCTCCAGCAGGTCATGCGTGATGCGGAAGTTGCGGTAATACTCGTCGATCTCTTCTTTCAGGAGGGCGATGCGGTGCTGGGCCCGCTCGAGGCGCTTGGTGGTGCGCACGATGCCGACATAGTTCCACATGAAGCGGCGCAGTTCGTCCCAGTTGTGGGCGATGACCACCTCTTCGTCGGCATTCGTCACGCGCGACTCGTCCCAGGGCGGCAGCGACGGGTTCTCGATGGGGGGAGCGGCCGCGATCTGGTGCGCGCAGGCGCGTCCGATCACCACGCACTCCAGCAGCGAGTTGCTCGCCAGGCGGTTCGCGCCGTGCAGGCCGGTGCAGGCGGTCTCCCCGACCGCGTACAGGCCCGGGATGTCGGTGCGACCCGCCAGGTCGGTCACGATGCCGCCGCAGGTGAAGTGCACGGCCGGGACCACGGGGATCGGCTCTTCCGTGATGTCGATCCCCAGTTCCAGGCAGCGCGCGTAGATGGTCGGGAAGTGCTCCTTCAGGAATTCCGGATCCTGGTGGCTGATGTCGAGGTGGACGTAGTCCAGGCCGCGCTTCTTCATCTCGAAGTCGATCGCGCGCGCCACCACGTCGCGCGGGGCCAGCTCGCCGCGCTCGTCATGCGCCGGCATGAAGCGGGTGCCGGCGGCCACGCCGGCTTCCGGCGGCAGCTTGAGCAGGCCGCCTTCGCCGCGGATCGCTTCCGTGATCAGGAAGGATTTCGCATACGGGTGGTACAGGCAGGTCGGGTGGAACTGGATGAATTCCATGTTCGACACGCGGCAGCCTGCGCGCCAGGCCATCGCGATGCCGTCGCCGGTGGCGGTGTCGGGGTTGGTGGTGTACAGGTAGACCTTGCCGGCGCCCCCGGTGGCCAGCACGGTATGTTCGGCCTCGAAAGTGAGCACCTGGCCGCTTTCCTCGTCCTGCACGTACAGGCCGTAGCAGCGCGGCTGGCCCACCAGATGGGGCGCGCCGCCATGCACGCCCTTGCCGGTCAGCTTGTCGGAGGTGATGACGTCGATCGCGCAGTGGTGCTCGAACAAGGCGATGTTCGGGTGCGCGCGCACCTTCTGTTCCAGCGTCACCTGCACCGCGTGGCCGGTGGCGTCGGCGGCGTGGATGATGCGGCGCTGGCTGTGGCCGCCCTCGCGGGTCAGATGGAAACCGAGTTCCGCCGATGCGTCGCGGGTGAAGGGCACGCCTTGCTCGATCAGCCATTCGATGGCCGCACGCCCGTTTTCGACGATGTAGCGGGTGGCCGCTTCTTCGCACAACCCGGCGCCGGCCACCAGGGTATCGGCGATGTGCTGGTCGTGGCTGTCGCTGGAATCGAGCACCGCGGCGATGCCGCCCTGGGCCCAGTTGCTTGCGCCGTCCAGCAGCGCACGTTTGGAGATGATCGCAACCTTGCGCGTCTGCGCCAGGTGCAGGGCCACCGACAGGCCGGCCAGTCCGCTGCCGACAATAGCGACGTCAAATTTCATGGGAATGTCATTTTTGTACAGAGGCATCACTATAGTCGATTTGCGCGGGTCGCGTCAGGGTGCGGCCGGTAGGACAAGACCGGGTCACTGTTCGCGGGCGCACGGATGGGCCGAGCATGCGGAGCTAGGATCCGCATTCCAGCTACCAGAGAGGAATGCCATGTCATCTCAACACGCCCAGGCACACGCGGCGGCGCTGCAGGACAAGATCGGCCCGATGCGCTTTGCCATGTTCACGACCCGCGACCAGAACGGCCACCTGGTCAGCCAGCCGATGACCAAGCAGCAGGTCGACGACGAAGGCGGCCTGTGGTTCTACACCCGCAGCACCACCGAGCTGTGGGACAACATCGCCCACGAACCGGAGGTGAACGTGAGCTTTGCCGACCCCGACAACAGCACCTGGGTCTCGGTCAGCGGCATTGCCGAACGCGTGGTCGAGCGCGCCCGCATCCACGCCTTGTGGAACCCCATGGTGCAGGCCTGGTTCCCGACGGGCCCCGAGGACGAGCATGTCGTGCTGGTGCGGGTGATGCCGCACGCTGCCGAGTACTGGGATGCGAACGACAGCAAGATGGTGCGCATGTTCGCGATGGCCAAGGCGGCCGTGACGGGCACCACGCCGGACATGGACGCCGACCACGGGACCATCCGCATGTAAGGGCGAGCTTGCCGCGCGCGTTGCCGCGGCAAGTCGGATGCGGATCGCGGAAGTGGCCTAGCGGGCGGGAGGCAGGTCGCGCTCGTCCTGGTTGCCGCCGGTCTCCGGGGTGCCGAGACCGGTGCCGGTGGGGCTGGGCTTGGAGGCCTGGTCGGGACGGGTGTCCTGCGGACCGCGTCCAATGTTGGTCATCGCGCTGCCTTCCGCTGCTTCGACGTGGCCGCCGCCGGCAGTGGCGCCGCCTGGCGCATTGGTGGTTTCTCCTGACTGGTTGCGGGTCAGGCCATCGCCGCCGCTGCCACCGGTTTCCTGCTGGGTTTCGTGGGACGGCGTGGCGCCTTCCTGGCCGCTGGTCGTACCGCCGACGCCGAGTGTCGTCGACGGGTCCTGCTGCGGATGCTGCTTGCTCATGTCGGTCTCCCTCGATGCTGGAAACCCATTATGCCGGCGATCGCCCCAGGCCGGCGCACATGGAGCGCCGATCAACACCCCGGGTCAGGCGCTCTACTCGTAGCGCTTGTAGACGCTGGTTTTGCCGCCATCCTTTACCAGCAGCACCTCGTAGGGGTCCTTGCGCGATCCCTCCATGCCGGGCGAGCCCATGGGCATGCCGGGCACGGCCAGGCCGCGTGCTGTCGGCTTCTCGGCGAGCAGGCGCTTGATGTCGCTGGCCGGGACGTGGCCTTCGACGGCATAGCCGCCGACGCGACCGGTGTGGCAGGAGCCGTATTCGGCCGGGATGCCGAACTTCTCGCGGTAGTCGGACGGGTTGGCGACATTCTGCGCCTTGACCTGGAAGCCGTTCGCTTCGAGGTGCTTGATCCACTCCTTGCAGCAACCGCAATATTCGGTCTTGTACACCTCGATCACGGGCTTGGCCACCGGCTGCGCGGCGCTGGCCACGAGCGGCAGGGAGAGGAGGGTAGCGGCGCCGGCTTGGCGCAGCTTGCCCAGAAAATGCGGAAGGAAACGCAAGAGGAACATGGTGACTCCGGGAGCGGTGGGAACAAACCCGCATTATGCCCCAGTCGAACACTTGGTGCCCCGGCCGGCCGATGTTATACTGTACATAAACACAGTAGCGCTGCTGTCCCACCCCTTCTCCATGCCCAACTTCCTCCCGATCGACCTCGACCCGTTGCCAAGTGACTCGCCCCTGCGGCTGGCGGCCAGCGCACGCGGCGCCGTGTTCCGCGGCGTCGGGGACGAGCCGGTGACCGATGCGCGCAGCGATGCCGAACTGGCGCGCGAATACATCGGCCAGGGTGAACTGAGCCCGAAATCCGTCGCCAATACCCAGAAGGAGCTGTACCGCTTCCTCACCTGGTGCCGTGAAGAGGCCCGCAAGACCTTCCAGCAGCTGACGGTGGCCGACCTGAACGCCTACAAGGAATTCATCCGCAACCCGCCGCCCGAATGGATTTCCACCACCAAGTGGCCGCGCAATGACCCGCGCTACCGGCCGTTCTCGGGCCCGTTGTCCGATGCCAGCCGGCGCCAGGCGATGATCGCCGTGAAGGGCCTGCTTGGCTATGCGGAGCAGACCGGCTACCTGCGGCGCAATCCTGCCCGGCTGGTGCGCAACGTGCGCGCCGCCCATGGCAGCCGCATCACCCGCTACCTGACGCCGCAGGCAATCGCGCATGCGCTCGACGCCGTCGCCTCCCGGGCAGCCGACACGCCGGCAAGTATCCGCCAGCGCGAACGTGACCGCTTCCTGCTGGTGGCCTTTGCCCAGACCGGGGCACGCCTGAACGAGATCGTCGGTGCCCACATGGGCGCCATCTACAGCGAAGGCGACGGTCGCTGGTGGCTGGACGTGATGGGGAAGGGCGCCAAGCCGCGCCGCCTGCCGGTGCCGCCGGCGATGCTGGCCGCCTACCGCGACTACCGCCAGGCCTTCGGCCTGCTGCCGCAAGCCAGCCGCGCCGACCGCACGCCGCTGGTGCTGTCCAGCCGCAGCAAGGAGGCGGTGCGCATCACCGACGAAGCGGCATCGGAAGCACTGAAGGCCGTGTTCCTGGCGGCAGCCGAGCGCGCCGGCGCGCAGGGCGACGCCGACAGCGCGGGCGCGCTGCGCCAGGCCTCGACACATTGGCTGCGCCACAGCATGCTGACCAACCACGCCAACAACGGCGTGCAGCTCAAGACGCTGCAGGACACGGCCGGTCACGCCAACATCGCGACCACGGCCGCCTACCTGCACAAGCGCGACCACGAGCGTCACGACGAAATCGTCGGGTCGGGCGTCAAGCTAGTGCCCTGAACGACGGCCCGCAGGGAAGGGCAGGCCTAGATCGGCAGTTCCGACTCGCCGCCCGCGGAGCTGCCGAAATCCTGCAGGTCGTCGAGCGACAGTCGGCGCTCGTTCAGGGCGGCGACGATTGCCTCGAGCTGTTCGGGGTCCGGATTCAGATAGACGATCCGCTGCTCCAGCTCCTGGTCCCAGTACTTCGTGTACGGCACGTCAGTCTCCGCCATCACCTTGGCGTCGAAGCTCCCATCCATCATCTCGCCGACCAGCGTGACCCTGGCCGTATCCGGCGTCGTATTCTTCACGGTAATGCCCATGCTCATCCTTTCGAGCGATCAGTTCGCATAATGCATTCTTACCTACGCGAGGGAAGGGCGCAAACGGCCCGCAGCCAGCCGTGCGCGGGGTCGGCGACGGCACGCGGCCCCATCATCCGTGGCGCGGTCGTACGGCGGGCGAGGGCAGTGCGTGCGGACGTGTGTCGACGGGGGCGCCCGATCCTGATTGGCGTAGCCGTCGTGACCCGAGTCCCGCGATGGCAAACCGGCAGGTGCGCGCTCTATTTCGGGAGTTCGCCGGGGCGTCTGGAGGCAGCAGCGGCGCAGCGTCGGCGTCCGAATCTACCAGCACGTACATGCTACATGAGACGCGTAAATAGCATCCGGCTTCTGAATCCAACTCGACATTAGCATATATAATGTCGAGTTCGGGCTAGACCGAGGAAGCAGTATCATGTTGCCTGTTCAACTCGCCAAACACGGCTTCCGCAAAAAATAACTATGCAGATCGACCTCGTTTCATCCGGCGCGACGGCGCAGCGCAACGAAGACTGGGCCGGGCATTTCAGCACATCCGGCCAGGCCGACCTCGTGATCATCGACGGCGCTACCTCGGTCGCCGACCGTGACTACATCGACCCGGTGCAGGGTGACGTGGGCTGGTTCGTTACGCGGTTCGCGGCCGCGCTCGGCACTGCGATCGACAAGGGCCTGGCGCAGGACGCGGCCATCGATGCCGCCGTCGACGCGGCGTACGCGGAATTTTGCGAGCGTAGCGCTGGACGGGACGTGCCCCTGTATGCATGGCCGGTTGCGGCGCTGAGCTGGGTACGGGCGCGCGCCACGGGGTGCGGTTACCGGCTGGAACTGTACTGCCTCGGCGACTGCAAGGTCCTGATGCAAACTTCCAATGGCGCGATCGTTGACCTCGATCCCTTCGTCAATCCACAGGAAGCCGTCGTGCGCGCCGAAGTCGCCAGGCTCCAGGCCGAAGGCATCAGCGATCCGGCGGCGCGGCTGGAGCGTCTCATGCCGATGCTGCGTGCACGGCGTGAATTCCAGAACACCGCCGCCGCCACCAATTCCCTCTGCCTGCGGCCGCCCGACGGGTTCGGCGCCCGTACGACGGCGGTCGATGCACCAGCCGATGCCACCATCCTCGCCATGACCGACGGATTCTACCGCCTGGTCGACACCTACGGCTTGCACACGCCACAGAGCCTGTTCGCTCTGTGCAGCGACCATGGCCTGCCGGCGGCAATCGCGCAGCTGCGCGCCTACGAGGCGACGGCGCGCGCAAGCGCGTCGGGCTCGGTGAAGCAGGCCGACGACGCCTCTGCCATCCTGTGGCATGCCGGGACCATCCGGCCTTGCACCGGGTGACGCCATCCAGGACTGGCGGAGATACACGGGCACCGTCGCTCTACCAAAAGGTAGAGCAAGCGAACTGTTTATGAGCAGATAGTTGTAACGGTACAACAATTGCTTTTTTTAGTAGCCCGAGAGTCATTAAGCAACAATGCAGGATTTCCGGCCAACAGTACCGCATGCGTCGGCATCTCCTGCATATTTACGAAACCCGGGGTGCGGCATGCCATCCATACGTTCAGCTCAGAATTTCTATTCTGCTAGCGATTATCTCCCATCGAAGTATTTACTAAATAGAATCGTTGAATCCTCTTTCCTCCAAGCGAAACAGCGATGTTGCGTAAGGTCGGCGGAGGTTTCGTCTGCACCCCCTCGGCAGCAGAGTCAAACCATAGGAGATAGTTCATGGCAGTAAAAACAAAACTGGCGCGTGCACTTGCCCTCGCATTCGGAGCGACGGCACTGACGCTAGGCATGAGTTCGACTGTACTGGCGCAATCGAATACCACGGGTAACGTCTACGGTGCGGTGGAAAGCCCTGCCGGCACGACCGTCGTCGTCGAAAACCTGGATACCAAGCTGCGCCGTACCGCCACCGTGGACAGCAACGGCCGCTTCCTGGCCACCTCGCTGCCGCCGGGCCGCTATGCGGTGCAGTTGGTGCGCAACGGCAGCGTAGTCCAGACCCGCGAAGTCGAGGTGCTGGTGGGCCAGGGCGCGGAAGCCCTGTTCACGACCCAGCAAGTGCAGGTCGTCGGCCGCCGCCAGTCGATCGACGTGACCAATACCAATAACGGCGCCATCTTTACTGCCGCCCAGCTGCAGAACCTGCCGATTGCGCGCAACGTCGAATCGATCATCCTGATCGCCCCGAACACGACCCAGGGCGACAGCCGCTACCCGAACGGCGCCAACAGCTTCGGTGGCGGCGCGGTGTCGGAAAACGCGTACTACGTCAACGGCTTCCCGGTCACCAACCCGCTGACCCAGCTGGGCTACATGGAACTGCCGTACGGAGCGATCGGCCAGGCACAGATCCTGACCGGCGGCTTCGGCGCGGAATTCGGCCGCTCGGTCGGCGGCGTCGCCAACATCACGACCAAGAGCGGCACGAACCGCTGGGAAGTGGGCGGCATCGTGCAATGGGATCCGAAGAAGCTGCAGGCCAGCCAGGAAGACATCTACTACCCGGTCCTTGGCGCGAGCAACACGGCTGCCACGGACGGCACCCTGTACCGCCGCCGCTCGGTCAATGAGACCGATCGCAAGCTGGTGGGCGTGAACGTCGGCGGCCCGCTGATCCAGGATAAGCTGTTCTTCTTCGGTTCGCTGGAACAGCTGCGTACCGATTTCTCGGGCACCAACGCCGTCAACGGCCTGCGCACCAATACCTCGGCAGGCATCCGTGGCTGGGAAGAGTCGGAAACCGACACCACCCGCTACCTGGTCAAGCTCGACTGGAACATCAACGACAACCACCGCCTCGAGTACACCGGCTTCGGCGATACGTCGAAGAAGGACAAGTACCTGTCCGGCTACAACTACGCCACCGGTGCACGCAACGGCACCATCGGTGCGAGCGAACACTACAAGAACTTCTCGGGCGAGACCCCGGTCGGCGGCATCGTCAACATCGCCAAGTACACCGGCAACATCACCGAGAACCTGACGGTGCTGGCCCTGTACGGCAAATCGACGACCAAGCACGAGAATACCTACGGTACCTATCCGGGCGTGAACCCGAACGTGTACCAGGTATCCTCCACGCCGGCTGCGCGCGTTCCAGGCCTGTCGTATCCGAACCCGAACCCGATCAGCGGCAACGTGCCGGTGACCGGCGGCCGCGACACGGTCGAATCGGCCCGCCTGGACCTGGAATACAAGCTGGGCAACCATACGATCCGCGCCGGTATCGACGAGAACCGCCTGAGCTCCGAGGATGCAGGCGTGTATCGCGCCGGCGGCGGCCTCTGGACCTATTCGCGCAGCTCGCAATCGCCTACTACCCCGATTGCGCTGCAAAACGTGGTCGTGGCACCGGCCAGCGGGGGAGGTTACGGCCTCCAGGGCTACTACGTGACCGAGACCAAGTTCACCTCGATTACCGACGCCTATTCGGACCAGTCGGCGCAGTACATCGAAGACCGCTGGCAGGTCACCAAGGACCTGCTGCTGACTATCGGCGTGCGTAACGAGCAGTTCGAGAACCGCAACGGCGACAAGCAGAAGTTCATGGACATCAAGGACCAGATCGCGCCGCGTTTCGCCGCATCCTGGGACGTGAACGGCGATTCCTCGTTCAAGGTGTTCGGTACCGCCGGCCGCTACTTCGTGCAGGTGCCGACCAACATCTCGGTGCGCGGCGCGTCGCGTTCCCTGTTCACCACCCAGTCCTTCACCTATACCGGTGTCGATCCGGTCACCGGCGCCCCGCAGGGCCTGGTGCCGCTGGTGCCGGCGCCGTTCTCGACCAACAACGAGTACTTCCAGTTCAAGCATCCGCAGTCCGTCGCCGCGACCAACCTGCGTCCGACCTACCAGGACGAGATCACGCTCGGCTTCGAACGCGCACTCTCGCGTGACATGACCTTCGGCGCCCGCGCAACCTACCGTACCCTGCGTTCGACCATCGACGACATGTGCGACGACCGCCCATTCAAGGCCTGGCTGGCGCGTAATCCGAGCGTCAACACCAGCAAGTGGACCGGTTTCGGCTGCGCCGCGTTCAATCCGGGCGAGGACAATACCTTCCTGGTCGACTTCGCCAACACCGGCAGCAACCTGACGGAAGTCAAGCTGAGCAAGGCCGACCTGGGCTTCGACGACGCCAAGCGTACGTACAAGGCCATCGACCTGTTCCTCGAGCATCCGTTCCGCAATGGCTGGTACGGCCGCGTGAACTACACCTGGTCGAAGAACGAGGGCAATACCGAAGGCCAGACCCAGTCGGACATCGGCCAGCTTGACGTGTCGCACACCATCAGCTGGGACAAGCCCGAGCTGATGCGCGGCAAGTACGGCCCGCTGCCGAACGACCGCCGGCATCAGCTGAAGGCTTTCGGTTTCTATCAGGTCACGCCTGAATGGATGGTCGGCGGCAACCTGCTGGCGCAGTCGGGCCGTCCGAAGAACTGCCTGGGTGCCGACCCGACCGTGCCGGCCGCCCACAGCTACGGTTCGTACTACGCAACGTGCTTCGGCCGTCCGGCGCCGCGCGGCTCCGAAGGCCGCCTGCCGTGGACCACGCGCCTGGACCTGAACGTGGCCTACATGCCGTCGTTCCTGCCGGGCCTGTCGGCGAAGGTCGACGTGTTCAACGTTGCGAACCGCCAGACCGTGCAATCGGTATCGGAATTGCTGAACAGCGGCTCGACCCAGACCCTGCTGGACAGCTACGGCCGTGTCCTGTCGACCCAGACGCCGCGCTATGCGCGCTTCACGGTCGAGTACAACCACAAGTTCTAAGCTTCAGGGTGCTTGTGTGACGGAAGCCGCGGATGCAAGTCCGCGGCTTTTTTCTTGCCGGTGCAGGCCGGGGAGGAGCTGGATAACGCAAGACCGACCCGCGGATACAGGTTGTATTTGACATAATATAGATTATGCGTACTCTGCGCGCTATTCCGAGCGCCCGCTTCGGCGCGAAGGAACTCCAGCTGCCCGTACAGAAAGACGCACACCTGGCCTTTAGGGAAGAACATTAGCGTCTCGTGATCGTCAAAGCGACCCCACCGTCAAGATCGATCCGGACGCCGATTCCGCCAGCAGGTGTTGGCACTGAGGCCGGTCCATCTGCCGTTGCCGAAGCCCCGACTACATCCCTGATAGCGCCCAGGTCGATGAATGCCGTCGGCTGCGCGAGAGCGGCTGCATGCCCGCTGGCAGCGGCCAGTTTTACTCGCCAAATGTGGAAGCTCGCTGTCGACACCGATTCATCGTGGCAGAAGGCAGCGATGGTCCTGCCGCTTTACGCCTGCCGTTGTCAGCGGTTACGCCAGATGGCCTCCTTCCATGTGTGAGATTCCAGCTTGTCCATGCGCGGCTCCGTCGTGTTGAACTCGGAACGGATTGTGCTGGCTTGAGAAATCGAAAGATACAACGCCGCTCAGGAACCGCATACGTTAGTAATGCTTGGCAGGTCGAGACAGGGTGCCTCGTTCGTCAGCAGGACCAAGTTTGATGTACTACTGCGAAGGACGGCTCTTGGTCGGAAGCAGCTTGTTGTGATGGTCCGAGAGTTTGTCGGCTCGGCAACATGTTATGCTGGCTCGACCGTCTGCTATCGGCCAGAAGCGGACATTCATCGCTCGAGTTGAATGTTGCCTATCGTGATAGTCCGTGACTTTTGCAGGCGAGCACGCTGCTATGCTAGGTCGAGCGGCTGGATTCGACAAAAGCGGATCTTCGTACAGTTCACCGCCCCTAGAATGTCGGCCTACACACAATCAGTCCTGTGGAGTGAGCGCGCGCGAATGAGGTTTCGCCTTGGCTAGAAGGCCAACAGGATTGGCTCATTTACTTTTCGTTGGAGATGACACATGGGAATTGCAGGAACACCGGCCATTCTTGTCGGGTGGGGCATGCTTGCCATTGCTTTCTGCGTGTTTGTATTCGCCTGGCGGCGGCGTTGGAAAATGGTGCTTTGGTACGATGTCATCGGCACGATCTTAATGATGCTAGCTGGTATGCATTTTAACGTGATGGACCGCATCGTCGTAAGCGTTGGCCTCGGCATGACCGCAATATTCAGCCTTATGGAATTTAAGCGTATACATCCAAAGAGGAACCGCTACGAATTGTAAATGTAGGGGTGGTCCGCTTTGGGTCGGTTCCTGCCCTTCGTGACAGTCTGCGATTTTTCCGCCTTCCTAAGTGCTATGCTGAGTTCAACGGTCGGCTTCGGCCAAGAGCGGACTGATGAAAGGCGTGCATGAGCTACTCTGGAAAAATTGTGTTGTTCTCTGCGTCTGGGTACAGGCCGGAGCGAGACGATGTGTTTTTACGTGACCTGCTCGCGGCTCGCATTGAGCTTTTCTGTGCGGTGGGCGTAGACGCGGAGAAGTGGGAAGACGCTCTCGATTGGATCTGTATTGGGGAGGACGAACTCGGCGAATATGTAATCGTCACGACAGCGCACAAAGACGAATCTCTCGCCGAAGTTGTGGCGTTCGCCGAAGCCTTCGAAACGCGAGTGCCTCATTCGGTCCAAGTCGTCCATCGCTAGTCCGGCCAACTTCGGCGAAGGACCGCTTCGGGTCGATTGCTGACGTATACTGAACGGCAGCAATCGGCCTATTGTTAAAAAGTCGGACGGCAACTTTTATAGCGGATTTCGATGGCATTGACAGTCCAACTAACTTACGCTCGTGCCGTGGTGGCCGTTTTCGACAGTCGAGATATCGATCGTTCGTTTCCGACCGACCCTAGGGTCGAGTTTTTCAACAAAATTGACCAAAAGCGGACATTTGCTCTCCTAGCGCATGGCCCCGGAAACAAACGGCTGTCTAGTTATATCTCATTTTCTTGCCTAGATTTGTCCAGCTTACTGCAGTGTTGCACGCAAGTTAACAGCTAAGCAAGGAACGTTTAGCAAAGCCTGCGCGCCTAGGATATTGGCACAGGGACCCGCACAGTCCACAGGGAGAGTTCGTTGCGATTACCGTGTGGCTCGTGAGTTAGCCTTGGGATGTATTTGCTACTAGCGTACATAGTCCGCGCTCTAACTCTAGATAAGCTCTTTCTATCCGTTGGTAGTAAGCGAGCTGCTCAGCACTAATAATTTGCAATGGACTTTTGTCATCTGGCTGACAATGCACTGTGCAGATGTGGCCACTACCTTGAGAAGTAAATGCATGGAAGTCCATATCTCATCCGTACCGTCGTTGATTGCAAGCACAAGAACTACTAGTCCAAAAACATTACTACTTCAGAAGCAGGTTAATAATCTATTTATCCTGGTGGTTAACTTTGATCTGAAGCTAAGGTCTGCGCCGTAGGCACGGTCTTCAGCTAACCGAGGCCGAACAACGCTAGCAGTGTCGGGTAGGCATACCGCTCGTACTTCTTGAGTGTTCGCGTTGAGGGCCATAGGTACTGATGCCCAGGGAACTCTGCGACTGGTATAAGGTACACCTGCTCAGAGTGATCATTACTCTGATCCATACGTACCCAAATAACGAAATCAACTGCTGGGGTATGTGTGAGTGTTACTTTCCAACATGGATGACTGCGCTCGTATCTGCACCGCGTGCATAGTAAACGAACCATGACGCCGTTGATTCTCCAAGTGCGCGGCGTGAGAGACTCGACCTGGGCGCACGCTAGACTGATGCATCGTTTAAGCTCATTTGTCATATCTCGAGTAACGCAGCGAAGGCGATACCTAGTGATGGTGGCTCGAGACAGCGACGGCCAGTTGACACCAGCTAGTCCCATGGCCGACACGAGGCCGTTAAAGCGTAAGGCATACGATTTCACCGAAGGCACGTTGCTGGCATTGATCAAGTCCGGTGTCACTCTACCGTGCTCAACCATAATGTCACGGAGCGCATCCAGCATCTCGTCATCAGTCCAGTGCTTACGGCGACGTCTGCGTTCTGCGCGAGCTTGTTCAAAGCGTTCGCGCGACACTACGCCTTCAAAGGCGCTTTCCCGCCTGATCCACTTGAGAGGATTATTTGCCCTTCGAACGCTATGCATACGTTGTGTACCGCGGTTGAAGACCATCGTGCCAACGTACTTCTCATTAGTCAGAACCTGCTTTACCAGATGAGCAGACCAAGGTCGATCAAGTCCGGTGGCAATACCTTCACTGTTGAGCCTAGCCGCAATGCCAACATCGGGTAAGCGCTCATCTAAGTACATCCCATAGATTCGATTAATGACAGCCAGCTCTTCGGCCGGCCCTGGAACGTAGGTGACGCGATCGCTTGGCATATTCTTGCGCTCACCTAATCTGAGAACACCTTTTGGTTGCCCAGTGGACGAGAGCACCATGCGTCGCAGACCGTAGCCTGCTGTTCCTCCCTGCTTGAAGCCTGCCTCAGTGAGACGCACCTGAGCAGCAAACACCTTAGCAGACAGTTCTCGACTGTACTCAGCGGCCATTGCTCGCTTTATTCCCTTGAGGATCGTCTCCAATGGCGACCCATCGTTCGCGAAAGGCTCGGCGCAGTAGGCAACTGCTATACCTACCCGACGACACGCAAATTCATAGTAAGCGCTCTCGTCAACATCCTGGAAACGTCCCCATCGGCTAACATCGTAGACTAAGACGACTTGAAAGTTAGCTCGACCAGATTGAATATCGCTCAGTAGTTGAAGAAGGCCTGCTCTCCCATCAATGGTCAGTCCGCTTCGCCCTTTGTCGCAGTAGATCCGAACAATCTCAAGGCCCTTGGACGCCGCATATTCTCTAAGTACAGCTTCTTGATGGTCTGTAGAGTAATTCTGGTGCTCGGTTGAAGCGCGTACATAAAGTGCCGCAGAAGTTGGAAGAGTGCCGCTCATCCTTCCCTCCTTGGTAACTCCGCAAATAAGGCAACTATGGAACGATCGAATGCTTAGTCATGAGGCGATAGAGCGTCATGCGTGAGAAACAGGGGTCGCGCGCGGCCTGGCTAATATTGTTGTCGCACTTGGTCAGGCTGTTCCAAATGACGGGGCGCTCGGCCCTGCCGTGCGAATGATTGAGGCCGTCACGCCGGACGATGGCGTCGTCGTGGGGGGCAGCTCGAGGTCTTCCGGCATGATGAGGTGCTCTCGCCCAGCTAACCTTTAGCCTAAATTATCAAGCCGTCTGCAAGCTAGGTTGATACTGATCAGGGATCTCGCGCCCAAGAAAAAATTTCTTTCTTGCAACATAAAGCGCTTCATGACTCGGCACCCATCAGTTCGATGTTGAGGTAAATCAAGTCGCCGCAGGAACTTATTTGTATGTTGCTGTGCTGTTCGCTACGATCAAGATGTTTCTCCAATTTAACACCGCTTTTCGCAAAGGCAACTTCATATAAGACTGGAGACGGACATGTACACAACAGCTCGGCAGATTGAAGAAATCGTTCAAACGACAAAGCCACGCGTTCACGGGCGCAACGAATTTGTTTTGAGGGAGTCGCTCCGTGCACTTGTCCGGCTAGCCCAGAAGGAATATGAGCTTGAACTTCGCAAGAGTGTTTCGCTTGCAACTGGAGAAAAAATCTCAGCTACAGATAAAAAGCGGGCAAAAGCTGAGATAAAACGAATACAAGCAGGGAGTCTGAACCTCCAAGGCCAGCTGAAGTTTTAGAGGTGATGGTTGTAGTCGTTCGGTGCCGGTATATTTCCCGACCGCCGGCTCCGGTAGAGCACAATGTGCAAAGTAGGTGTGATCTGTACAAACTGCGCCAGATCACACCATCTCAAATCGTCTCGCACATTCCGCAGTCAGTTTTTGAGCTATCGCATATTGCACTAGTTCACTCATGTTGGCGCATCGGAGCTTAATCAATATGCGTGTTTTGTGACTACTTACGGTCTTCACGCTAAGTCCTAAGTGATCCGCAACCTTTCCTATACGCCATCCACACACTAGCAGCGAAAAAATCTCGGCTTCACGCTTGCTGAGCGAATTGTGTAAACACTTGCTTTTATTAGGAAGTGAAATCGCAAATTCTTCGGCAAGTTGTTGATTAATGTGTACCCTACCCGAGTTGACGTTCAGTAGTGCTTGAACAAACTCGTCTGGTTGGCAGTTCTTCTTCAAAAAGCCTCGCGCGCCATCTCTTAAAGCTTTCTCGCCAAACCTGATTTCGTCGCGTTCTGCAAATACTATAACATTGGTGCACGGAGCCGCGGCTCGTGCCTGGGCGATCAGATCATTATTATTATTCGCGCGTTCTAGCATAGGATCAAGAACTAAAATGTCATAATTTTCACTCGCGAGTCTTTGGAACAATTCGGGCCTCGTCCCGGCATCAGTCAAACAAGCTCCAATATTAGCCTTTTCAAGGACTGAACGGATACCTAATCTAGTAGCTGCGCATTTGTCGGCCAGTAGAATTTGCATTTATATCCTCGATGCATATATGACATTAGGAATCTAACTAAATCTAACTCAATTTCAACGTTTCTGGAAATAAGAAACTTGATCTTTGATAATACGGCGGAGCAGATTAAGTTGTCTACTCATGCTTAAGAGAGATTGAACACCATCTCTTCACCGAGAAATTTCGCAATGGAAACTAAGTTGATTAAGGACATGAAATGTTGATTGAACGCATCGAGCATGTTGCCTTACATCCAGCAGTCTTAGCAATTGCAGTCGAGCTAATAATCTACCCTGACCGGCGCAGCAAGTACTCCGACACCGTGCTGTCCTTAGCTAGGGAAGCGATATTCGAAATTGAGAAGCGTTTCGCTGAAAAAGCTCCACCGAGCAGTTCTGACTAACATCAAGCTAAGGCTCGCGACAGCATATAAGATCATTAATGGCGAGGTAGCAAAGAGGATATGCTGTGGTCTGCAAAACCGCACACGCAGGTTCGATTCCTGCCCTCGCCTGATTGAAGTCAAATCTCACATGAGCGCAACTATCTCTTCTCTAGCCTGGAATATGTGCTTGGCTACATCTCCTGTTGAGCAAGCCATTATTTCACTAATCTCTGTGTAATCGCATCGTTCAGCTTCGAGAAGTACAAGAGCTAAATATGAGCGCAACGTGATTTTTCGTGCCTCAATCGGGGCATCACCTGCAAATCTCTCTACGAATAACGGCTCGTCAAGTCTGCGTCGTAGCTTTGCGAGCACCTTTTGACACGCGGTTGCAATTGATCCGCGCAAGTTGTCATCGTTAGTTATTCGCTCAATTGCGATTTTAAATAGCCACGTCTTCACCTCCATATTTACACTGAGGTTCTGTAGTTCTTGATAAGCATCTGCAAAGATTTTCAGTGTCAAGTCTTCTGCCTCCTCATAATTACTGACAATAAGACTTATGAAATGAAATACTTGTGCTTGGTGTCTATTGGCAAATTGCAGAAAGGCTGTTAGATCGCCACGTTTAGCGCATTCAATTAAACTCAAGTCTGAATATGTTTGCATGGTAAATTTATTTGGTTTGTATAGCCCTTGTTGTTCATTTAGGTTATACCCAACAGTTTTACCCGACAGGAGTTAGATCAAGCGGATCCATCTTCGATCTGTTGAAGCCATGAGCTATCCAAAACAACTGAGGAAAAGCGCTGCCAGATCGCGGCCTACGACGCCGCCGCCGTCTTAGCCAGCAAGCTGGCTCTCCGTTTCGATGTCTCGAGCGCTAATATCTTGGGGATCCTGAAACCGGCTGGAGAAGTCTGGGCGCAAAGCTAAACTCTCGCCAGCGAGCTTTCTGCGAAAGGCGGACAAGTGCTGCTATGGGTCGATTTCGGCCGTTTGCCGACGGCGCTTGACACGGATTCTTGCCGCCGCCGAGTGGCAATTTTGCTTCATAACCTGATGCATTTTTCCTGCAACGGACGGATGCGGAGGCGGCTCAGTACAAGAAGTGTCGCCGCACTGGCTGCGCCACACGTTCGCAAAAGCGTTGATCGCGAAGGGACACGATATCCGCGTGGTGGCGCAGTCGCTCGGCCATGCGAGCGTGACGGCCACGATGCGCTACACCAGGCAGAGCGCACTTGATAAGATCCGGAAGTATGAGCGCGAGGGGGCGACGATATGGCGACCCAGTAGTTGAGTAGACTCCAGTAGTGCGGCATACTTGAGCGTTCCGGCAGCGAATTCAGGGAAACGGCGTCCTGTGCTGTTCAACGCATCATTGACATCATGAAGATCGACAGAAACTGGCAAGCGAAGTTCGACTGGAATGCATACGACGATTACAAGGAAGCCTGGGTCGAACACGACCGACTGCGTCAATCGAACTCGTTGATTGGATGGATCTATATTGGCATCGATACGCGGAGACCGGGTGAAGTAAAGGTTGGCAAGACCACTGGTGAGCTTGGGACCAGAGCGAGCAGCACGCAAAATCCGTACTACACGCTTTTTCACGCGTTCAAGGTGAAAGAAGGCCTCGCGCCGCACATAATTGGTTCCATCGAGGAATCAACTTTCGCAATGTTAGACGGCCAATACGACCGGGTCACACATTGGGGCTCGAATAAGAAATCCGAGTGGTTCAAGGCTCGGCCTGGAAGGCTACTTTTGTCGCCAGAGGAAATGGCTGAGGTCGTATCTGAATTTCTCTATCAACACTACAGCAGTAGCATGTATTGCTATTACTGTCCCGATCGTGATATCGGTGTCATCCATGGTTGGCACAATCCGCTTGTCAGGGGTAATTTACCGCCTTACCAAGCGCTAGATCATAGCAATCCGCCGGTCGCGTTCGAATGTTATCTGCCAGGGGGCTGTGGGCTCGACTGCAATTGCTGGTAACCCGCGCACCCTTCTAGCAATGATTCAAGTAGGCTCTCGCCCTCGTGCGAGGGACGAATGCACTGAGTGACCGTATTTAGGTAAACTTTTGGCCACCTTCACCGAGTGGGTATATTTAGGTACATCGCCGCTAAAACTTCCGTCGGCTTTTTACCTAAAACCTATCCCGGATACTCCACGGGCCATAAATCAAGGGCTTAGCTCAGCTTACAGTGAGTAGTTTTAGGTAAGAGCACTACTCCTTCGGGTCCTGAACATGTCCAACACCGGAGACACGGTTGGCCTGCCATTCGCAGCCAAGTCCCGCCGACCCAAGTTGCACGCCCCGCATGCCATCTGCGCGGCCTCGGCTTGTTCAGGCGCCACCCGCACTGCAGGAGGAATCATGAAAACATTGCTTGTTCCGTGCGACGGCTCCGAAAACGCCCTTCGGGCTCTCATGCATGCCGCCTTGAAGGTCCAGGACAGCTGCGTCCCCGTCAAAGTGGACCTGCTGCACGTGCTCGATCCGATCAGCTTCCGCGCGCCCGACGCCGTCCTGTCGTCCGAGGGTCTGCGCCGACTGCACCCGAGGGAAGCCGAACGCGCACTGCAAGCGGCACGCGCGATGCTGGGAGAAGCCGGCATTGCCTTCCGCGAGTCCTGCCGGATCGGGCAGCCAGCCGATGAAATAGCGGACCATGTGCGCGAGCACGGCCACGCGAGCATCGTCATGGGGACACGTGGCCTCGGCCCGGTCGCCAGCCTGGTGCTGGGGTCGGTTGCGAGTCGGGTGGTGGGCCTGGTGCGCGTGCCGGTCACGCTCGTCAAGTAGCGAAACACGCCGTATTGTCCTCCCTGCCCCGATCCCGGAACCAGCCAAGGAGCCCGCATGCAGAACGCGCAATCTACCCCATCCAGCCGACCGGTACGGGTCGACATCGCCCTGCAGGGCGGCGGCGCCCACGGGGCCTTCACCTGGGGCGCGCTGGACCGCCTGCTGGAAGACGAGGACCTGGTATTCGACGGGATCAGCGGCACCAGCGCCGGGGCCATGAACGCCGTGGTACTGGCCGACGGCTACGCGCGCGGCGGCGGAAAGGCCGGGGCGCAGCGCGCGCTGCAGCGGTTCTGGCGCGCCGTCAGCGACATGGCACGCTTCAGTCCGCTCCAGCGCTCGCCGCTGGACAGCATGATGGGACGCTGGTCGATGGACGGCTCGATCGCTTACCTGTGGTTCCAACTCGCCAGCAATCTGGTGTCGCCCTACCAGTTCAATCCGGCGAACCTGAACCCGCTGCGCGAACTTCTCGTGGGCCTGGTCGACTTCGACCGGGTACGCAGCTGCGAAGAACTGAAGCTGTTCATTTCCGCCACCAATGTGCGAACCGGGCGCGCGCGCATCTTCCGGCGCGCCGAGCTCGGCATCGACCACCTGCTGGCCTCGGCCTGCCTTCCCCAGCTGTACCAGGCGGTCGACATCGACGGCGAGGCGTACTGGGATGGCGGATACATGGGCAACCCGGCACTGTTTCCGCTGATCGACGAAACCGCCGCACACGACCTGATCATCATCCAGGTCAATCCGGTGCTGCGGCCGGAGTTGCCGCGTACGGCCGTGGAGATCACGAACCGGCTCAACGAGATCACCTTCAACGCCAGCCTGGTCCGGGAAATCGCGTCGATCGTGCTGCTCAAGGAACTCATCGATGAAGAACGGATCGACCGCGCGCGTTTCACGGAAATGCGCCTGCACCAGATCGACGCCGACGAGGAACTCCTGCGTCTGAGCGTCTCCAGCAAGTTCAACGCCGACTGGAATTTCCTCCAGTACCTGCACGGGGTCGGATACTGCGCCGCCAACCGCTGGCTCGCCACCAACGCACAATTCCTGGGAACCCAGTCGACCCTGAAGTTGGCTTGACCAGTGTTCGAAGCCGGCGGCAGGGTGCGGAAACCAAACCAGCGGAATCGACTCAAAGGATGGTGACGCCACCACCCTGGGGCAAGGTGGAGCGGTTTCTACCGCCATGCGCCGGTGTCGACCATCTGCTCCATGCGATGGCGCCCTACTACGCGGTATCGTTCGATGATGCCCTTGGTCTGGTGCCGATTGGCAGGCAGAAGCACACGCGATCCTCGCGCACGCAGCCGAGCACCATGGTGCGCCACGCACCGAACAACTTCCCAGGGAGGCGCGGTGAAGAAGATCCTTGTGCCTTGTGACGGTTCCGACAGTGCCTTGCGTGCAGTCCGCCACGCCGCGGCCGAGGCGCAGTCCCACTCCACACCGGCACGGCTCGAACTGCTGCATGTCATCGAGCCCGAAGCGGCTGCGAAATTTGTGGAACAGCATCCGCTTGCCGCGTCGCAGACGGCCGCAAGCCCGGACACGCCGTCCCCGCCCGCCGTCACGCAGGCCTTGCACGCTGCTACCGGCATCCTCGAGCAGACCGGCGTTGCCTACGACCTACATTGGCGTGCGGGGCATCCCGCTCCCGAGATCGCCGCCCACGCGCAGGAGCACGGCTGCGAGGAGGTGATCATGGGCACCCGCGGCAGGGGCGCGCTCGCCAGCCTGGTGATGGGGTCCATCGCGACCCAGGTAGTCCGCCTCGTGGATATCCCGGTCACCCTGGTCAGGTAGCATCGACCCCGACTCGCCTTGCGGTGGGAGCATGAAGAAAATACTCGTCCCAAGCGATGGATCCGAGAACGCGGTACGGGCAACTCCGCCATGCCGTCGCCTATGTCCGGCGGTCGGGTCCCGCCCGGGTCGATCTCGTACACGTGCTCGACCCGCACCGCCACCGCGCCAAGGCATCCGTACTGTCGTCCGATGAGCTCGCCCGGCTCGCACCTGACGATTTCCAACGTGCCACCGACGCGGCCCGGCAGATCCTGGATGCGGCGGCAATACCCTACCGCCTGCACTGCCGGGCCGGCGATCCGGCGAGCGAGATCGCCGCACAGGCGCGCGAGTCCGGCTGCGACATGGTCATCATGGGGACACGCGGGCTGGGCCTCATGGGAAACCTGGTGATCGGTTCTGTCGCATCCCGGGTCGTGTGCTACGTCGACGTTCCGGTCACTCTCATCAAATAGGCTCCGCGCGGCGGGCCACCGGCCGTGCGTCAAACCGCGTCCAGCCGGGATACCCGCCCTTCCGGCGCAAACTCCACCAGCGACATCCTGGCAGACAGGTCGCGGTGCGACACCGCGCGCCGTACATGGCCGGCGAACGCGACTGATCTGCTCGGCTTGGACTGCCCCGGCCGCCGTCCTTGGTGGCCGGTTTTGTAGCTAATCGAGGCAATGCGTGGGTTAGTTACATTTTTCGTGCTATAGTCTCCGCACACCCAATTCCGTTTCCATCATGGCCACGCTTTCATCCTGGGACGACAACCCGACCAAGGCCTTCGATGCCTTTGTCGTCAGCCTCGACTTTGCCGAGACCGCCAAACGCCTGCCGGCCGACGGCAAGCTCAAGACGGTCTCGAAGCAATCCGTCGCGATCTACGCGTACATGTTCCGGAGTTTCTGCAACTGGATGACGGAGCAAGGGAAAACCTTCTCCACGATCGACCAGGCCGATATCAAGCGGTTCATCAACCGCGCCGACGAGCATGGCCAGGTCATCAACAGCAAGATCGCCTACCGTTACCTGCGCCTGCTCGAGCGCTGCTACCAGCACCTTGGCGCCGATCCGAACCCGGCGCGGCAGGCGATCCTGGCGACTGGACCGGCCGAGTTCAAAAGGGACGACCCCGGCCGGGCACTGTCGGAGGACCAGCTGCGCCGGTTCTTCGACGCCCTGCCCTCGGCGCCGGTGCGCCTGCGCCGCACGACTCCCTTCGACGGCTGGAAGCGCCGGCGCGACCGCGCCATGCAGCTCGTGATGGCGCTGGCCGGGCTGCGGGTGTCCGAGGCGATCGGCCTGCTGCTCACCGAGGTCGGGCAGCAGGCCGATCTCGACGGCGCCATCGAACTGACCATCACCCCGAGCCAGAAGCATGACACCAGCCATGAGCACGTCACCCTCCTCCCGCGAGAAGGCGCCGTCGAGCTGCAGGCCTGGTTGAAGGAGCGCGCCGAGATGGGTATTCCGGGCGATTTCGTCTTCCCTGCCAATACGGAGGGGCGCAGGATGATCAAGAAGACCGTGTACATGCAGGTCCGGGCCACCTTCGAGCGTGCGGGCATCGACCCGTCCCGGGCGGGCGGACGCACCTTGCGGAATACCTTCGCCCACCGGAAACTGGCCGAGGGCGCGGCGCCTAGCGAGCTCAAGGACACGCTCGGCCTGGCGCTGGAGCGGTCCGCTGCGGACTACAAGTTCGCGCGTGTCAAGCCGGATGCCGGAAGCTGATACCGTATTTTGCCCGCCGCTTTACCGCATACCCGTACTGTACCGGCCAGTGCGGCTCCTCCTCGAACGCATGCCGGGCTTTCAGCGCCCAGTACGGCTCGCGCAGCAGTTCCCGCCCGAGCAGTACGAGGTCGGCGTCGCCGCCGGTGACGGTGTCGTCGGCCTCCCCCTGGGTGCAGGGTCATTCCCCGATCAGTCGACGGATAGCGGGCGCGATCGGCAGGCGCTTGAACATGCCGATGTCCGTGCCTCCGGTATTCCCGGTCGGGACGATCCCCACGGCCGATCCCAGGGCGCCAAGCACGATGCGTACGAGCTGTCCCCAGACCTCCGGCACCGAGCGGCGCTTCAAGCCGATCTTCAGCATCCAGTAATGCGCCAGCACGTGCGGGACAAGCTGCCGCTGGCCTAGCACATGGGCTGTTTCAAGGTGCCGGAAGGCCTGTATCAACAGTCCATCGCGATACAAGCGGCCGGCTGCCGCCATCTCGGCGTCGAACGCCTGCCGGCGCAGGTCCCCCGGCACGCGCCGCTTCGATCCGGATGCCACTCCACGCGCGGCACAGGCTGCCGGTCCGGTTCTCCCCGTAGGCTCCGGCACCGGCTCGCTCCGCGCCGCGCTGCGCCGCTGTACTTTGCGGTAGCGACAGAACAGGCAGCCGGTAGCGGCCGGCGAAGCCGGGCCGGACGCGAACGAGGCCTGTGGCGGGACGCCGGCTCCTGCCGGTCGCGGGCGCGCGGATGTCGTCGCGCCGGCGCTGGACGAGGAGTTTCGGGCTGGGTCGGGGACGGCGGTAGGTGGCTGGACCATGGTGAACCTCATGAACAATGCTTGAGTAACACTGTAAACCTTCCAATAATGGGAAGGTCAAGCCCTGGCCGCCATGCTCCAGAACGGCGGAACCGATGTCCAGCGATCCTGCGCCTGCCCGTTACGGGCAGTGCCGGCGCATCGCTTCCCTATGCTGGCGGCAACCGGGCGACATCCCGCCCGGTTGCCGCTCCAACGTCGCCTGCCCCGCTCCCTCGTTGGGCGCGTCCGCCATGTTCCGATGCATTGCGCACATCGTTCCTTGGTCGGCGTGCCCGGTCGCGCCAGCGGCCGTGCCCCCGCGCCGAGGCTGAAGGGCAGCCCACAGGTTCCTGAAACGCCGCACATATGTCGAGCAAGCACCGCGCCGAAGATGTCGACAGCCGTAGGCGTACCGTCTTCCGCGGCGGCTGCATGCGATTGCCTGAAATATGTATGTGGCCTGTTCGTGCAGGCTTGGTTTTCCCACCCATCGCCGGGTCCTTTCGGCAGCTCATCCTGTTGCACCGTTGGTAAACCCACGCCGATTGTCGGGTCCGCCAATCGTGCGCCGACGCGGCCCGCCTATACTCGATTCACGTCCAGGGCACTGGGCATCCAATCGAGGAGGCCGCGATGAAACGTATTTCCGCAGCAGCGATGTCCCTGGCGCTGCTATCCCTTCCGCCCATTGCCGGCGCCGAAACGCTGAGTTTCGAAGGCAGGATCCCATCGTCTCGCGCCGTAGTGCGGATTCCCATCACACTGGCCAACCCGCTCTCCGGCGTGATCGTCTGGACCGATTCCTACGCGGGCGGGCAGGCTTTCGATCCGATCACGGCCCTGTGGCGGGATGGCGTCCTGCTGGGCGAGAACGACGACGGGCCGGGATTGATGCCGGGCCAGAGCTGGTTCGATTCCGGGCTGCGCCTGGGCACACTGGAAGCGGGCGACTATCTGCTGACCATTACCAACTTCAACAACTTCGCCAATGGCAGCCTGCTCGCGGATGGCTTTCGTTTCGACGATCCCCTCTATCCGGCCTTGAACCTGAACAACTGCTTCGGTAGCGACAATTGCCCCGGCAACTTCTGGCGGGTCCATTTGCAGGATGGCTTCATGCCGCCGGCGGTTCCGGAACCCGCACACGCCCTCCTGTTCGCCGCCGGCACCGCCGTTCTCGCGGCAGCCCGGCGCCGGCGCATACGCTCTTCCCAAGCTACCTGAATGGCGCCGCCGAACAGCGTGCGGCAGCCATGCGTTCGCACCGTGCCAAAAGAATAGTTTGGCGAAAGTGCATCCAAAACGCTGCGTCCATCGTAGTGCCTGTATCCGCATTGCGCCGTGTCGTTCCGGCTGGCGCAGTGGAAACAGGCAGCACCCATCTTCAACTTCTACGACAGGACGCGACATGAACAAGCACAGCTTTGCCAAACTCATCCTTGCTTCAAGCATCGCCGCTGCACTTGCCGGCTGCGGCAGCAGCGACGACGACAAGATGGCCGCCCCTCCGGCCGCGCCCCCGCCACCGGCCGCCGTGACGGCGGGCGACCTGGTGGTCCTGACGTCCGGCGACCGCCTGGTCTCGTTCAACCGCGACACCCCCGGCACGGCGCGCACCTCGGTCGCCGTCACCGGCCTGCAGGCCGGCGAGAACCTGCTCGGCATCGACTACCGGCCGGCCGACGGCATGCTCTATGGAGTCGGCAGCGGCGGGCGGATCTATACGCTCAACCCCGAAACCGGCGCCGCCACACTGAAGTCCACCCTGGCCGCCGACGCCACCGATGCCAGCGCCCCTTACACTGCACTGGCGGGAACGGACTTCGGCGTCGACTTCAACCCAGCCGCCGACCGCCTGCGCCTGGTCAGCAATACGGGGCAGAGCCTGCGCATCAATGTCGATACCGGTGCGACCACGACCGACGGAAACATCAACGGCGGGGCTGCCAACACGGCGGTCACCGGCTCGGCCTACACCAATTCGTTCGCGGGCACGACAAGCACCACGCTGTACGCGCTCGACAGCGCGACCGACACGCTGTACGTGCAGAACCCGCCCAACGACGGCACCCTGGCGACGCCGGTAGGGCTCGGCGTCGATGCCGGGGCCGTGAACGGATTCGACATCGATGGCCGTACCAACGTCGGCTATGCGGTGATGACGGTCGCCGGGGCGCGCGTGCTCCATACGATCAGCCTGTCGGCCACGGCGAATGCCGCCACTGCCGCCGGCGCGCTGGCCTTGACCGAGGATGTGCGCGGACTGGCACTGCGGGCGACACCGGCGCCGATGGTGCTCGGCCTGACGGACAACGGCCGCATCGTGGCCTTTCGGCCTGCCACCCCGAACACGCTGAGCGCCGATGTCGCGCTTGCCGGCTTGAACGCGAACGAGACCGTCGTGGGCATCGACTTCCGCCCGCGCGACGGATTGTTGTACGGGATCACGTCGGCGGCGCGCATCGTGACCATCGACGCTGTCACCGGCGCGACGACGGTCAAGGCGACCCTGGCCGCCGATCCGGCCGACACCAGCCAGCCCTACGCCGGCATGGTGGGCGGCATGTTCGCGGTCGACTTCAACCCGGTGGCCGACCGCTTGCGCGTGATCAGCGACCGCGGCCAGAACCTGCGCATCAATGTCGACACCGGCGCGACCACCACCGACGGCGAGATCAACCGGACCGGGGCGATGCCGATGGTGACCGCGGCCGCCTATACCAACAGTATCCCGAATGCGGCGACGACCCAGCTGTTCGACATCGACCTGGAGAGCGACAGCCTGGCCCTGCAGAACCCGCCGAACGAGGGCAGCCTGGTCAACGTCGGCCCATTGGGCGTGGCGGTGGCGGGCGATGCCGGCTTCGACATCGCCGGCGGCGCCAATGGCATCGCACTGGCGGCGCTGCGCACGACGGCCGGAGGGCCGTCCTCGCTGTACCGGGTCGACCTGGCAAGCGGCGCCGCCACCCTGGCGGCCGGCACTGCGAACCCGGCGCTGTCGGTAGCGGGCGCCAAGCTGGGCCTGCGTGACATCGCGATCTCGTTCAGGTAAGCAACGGCGCCGCCTTCTCGCAAGGGGCCTCAGATCATCTTGACGGCGCGGCCGATGAAGAGGATCGGTCCGGTCGGGCGCCCGATCGGCGACCCGGCCGGCGGTTCGAGGGTGATCTCGAACAGCTGGTTCGGCTGCAGCGGCGGCAGCTTGCCGAGCGGGACCTCGACCGCCTTGCCAGGCTCGACCAAGCCCAGCGACACCGGCCCGGCCCAGCCTTCCGCCTTGGTCCATAATTGCAGCGCGCGCGCCGGCGGCACCGCGGTCGGACGCAGAGGAACCAGGCGCAGTCTGTCGTCGCCGGCGGACTGCAACACCCAGCCCGGCGCCATGTCCTGCGGCGCGGCCAGCACGACCATGTAGCGCGGGGCCGCCGGCTCCGGCGGCTGCACGGTCAAGACTGCCATCGCGACAGCCGCCGCAAAGCCGGCCGCCGCCAGGGCGCGCCAGAGGTTGAGCCGCTCCCGCCAGCCGGGGCGCGGCGCCTGCGGCGACGCCCCTCCCTGCTGGGCCAGCGAACGGGCGATGCGCGGCCACAGCTGCGCCGAGGGCTCGACCGGCTCGACCAGCTCCGTCAGCGGCAGCAGCCGCGCTTCCCATTCGGCTACGGCGGCGCGCAATGCCGGATCGTGGGGCAAGGCCGCTTCCAGTTCGCGCCGTGCGCGGGCCGGCAGGGTGCCGAGTACGTACTGGCCGGCCAGGTCATGCGGATCGCGCTTCGCCTCGGCGCTCATCCCATGCACTCCCGCAGCGCGCTCAGCCCGCGCTTGATCCAGGCTTTGACCGTACCGAGGGGCGACCTGAGGCGCTCCGCGATCTCGCTGTGCGAGCAGCCGTCGACGTAGGCATACAGGATACTGTTGCGCTTGGCTACATCCAGCCCGACCAGGCAATCATGCAGGCGCCCGATGTCCTGGCGCAGCGCGAAAGCGTCTTCCATCCCCGCATGCTGCCCGGATGCCGTAGCGATACGGTCGAGTTCATCCTCGTCGGCGGCCACCTCGTGTTCACCGCTGCGCGCCAGGCTCAAGGCCTGGTTGCGCACCACACTGTAGATCCAGCCGCGTCCCGCGCCGCGAGCCGGATCGAAGCTGGCCGCCTTCGTCCAGATGTTCAGGAAGGCGTCGTGCAGCACCTCCTCGGCGATCTGGCGGTGGCGCACGATGCGCAGGGCGACGCCGAGCAGGCGTCGGGCGTCGCGCTCATAGATGCGGCGCAGCGCCGCCTGCTCGCCACGGGCGCAAGCGGCAAGCGCCGCCTCATAATCGAAATCCGCAGCGGTGCTCATGCGGGACGTCGCTGATGCATCGGAGACTCCAGGACAGACAACTGTTGCAGCAATGATAATCGAAGTAGCGACGCCGGACGAGCAGATTCGCCGGAAATGCCCCTGCCGCCGTTCGAAAAACGGTTCAAAGTCGTCCGGCCAGGATTGGCCCCTTGGCGAACGCGGGATTTTCCTTTATACATAGCCGGTTTCCATTCTCATGAGCCGACGACGACCGCATGAATGTCCTGCCACCCACCTTGCGCCTGACGGCCGGCACCGTCGTCAGCGCCACCTGCGTCGTCGCCCTGCTGTATTTTGGCCGTGAAGTCCTCGAACCGCTGGCCCTGGCCCTGATCCTGAGCCTGGTGCTGGCGCCGCTGGTGCGCAGCATGACGCGGGTCGGCCTGCCGCGCATGCCGGCCGTGCTGCTGTCGGTGGCCCTGGTGGCCACCTGCGTGGGCGGGATCGGCGCGGTGCTGTTCGACCAGCTGGTGACGATCACGCGCGACCTGCCGCAGTACCGCAAGGCAATCAAGACCAAGGTCGCCAACGTGCGCGAGCTGGTCGAACGCCCGATCAGCCGCATCGAGGCCGAGCTGAGTGCGGTGGCACCGGTCACAGCCAGCGAGGCGGCGCGGGTACGGCGCGGCAACCTGGTGGTCACGCCCAACCAGCCGCTGCCGGTGGAGGTGCGCACCCCGCGCACCATGAAGGATACGCTGGGACGCGTGATCAACCTGGTCTGGGGACCGATCGGCGAAGCCGGCGTGGTACTGATCCTGCTCGTCTTCATCCTGCTGGAGCAAGGCTCGCTGCGCGACCGGCTGGTGCGCCTGGCCGGCCAGGCCGAAGTCAGCCGCACCATCCGTACCCTGGGCGATGCGGCCCAGGGCGTGTCGCGCTTCTTCCTTTCGCAGTTCATCGTCAACGCCACCTTCGGCGTCGTCATCGGCCTGTCGCTGTGGCTGGCCGGGATCCCGCACGCCATCCTGTGGGGCGTGCTGAGCGGCGTACTGCGCTTCGTGCCCTACCTCGGCGTGCTGCTGGCGGGGACGATCATCGCGGTGTTCGTCGCCGCCATCGACCCCGGCTGGTCGCTGGCGCTTACCTGCATGGCGATCTTCCTGGCCTTCGAGCTGGTGCTGGCCAACTTCATCGAGCCGAAGGTCTACGGCCACAGTTCCGGACTGTCGCCGCTGGCGGTGGTCGTCTCGGCGCTGTTCTGGGGCGCGATGTGGGGTCCGGTCGGCCTGCTGCTGTCGACGCCGCTGACCCTGTGCCTGGTGGTGGCCGGGCGCCACGTGCGTGCGCTGGCGCCGATCACCATCCTGCTGGGCGATGCTCCCAACATGTCGGACGCCGAACGCTTCCACCAGCGCGTGCTGGCCGGCGAGGCCGCCGAGCTGACCAAGGATGCGCGCGCCTACGTGCGCCGCTACAGCTTCGCGCGCTATTGCGACCACGTGCTGCTGCCCGGCCTGCGCATGGCGGTGTCGGATCTCGGCACCGGCGCCATCGACAAGGCCCAGGAGGCGCGCATGCGCGCCGTGATCGCCAACATCGCCGACACCGTGGCCACGGCTGCGGACATCGGCGCGCGCGGACGGCGCAAGCAGGTCGCGCTGCTGGACGCGAACATCGGCGCCCACCTGCGCCAGATGCGCGAGGCCCGGTTCGGCCGCTGGCAGGGTTCGCTCGACGTGCCGGCCGGCTCGATCGTGCTGTGCGCCGGGCTGCCGTCCGAGCGCGACGAGTTCCTGACGGAGCTGCTGGTGCGCGCGCTGCGCGAGGGCGACGTCGATGCGCGCAGCCTGATCGCCGGCGCGCCATTCGAGCGTCCGGAAGGCGGCACGCCCGAGCTGGTGTCGACCGTGTTCATCACCTATCCGCGCCAGGACAATTTCGAAGCGTGGCGGGCCGCGGTGGCCGAGCTGCGCGCCAGCCTGCCGGAGGCACTGATGGTCACTGTCCTGCTGCCCTACGACGAGCAGCTGCCCAAGCGCGCGCTGGTCGAAGCCTATGTGGACATGATCCTGCGCTCCTTCGAGGAAGGGCTGGCCTTCGTGGCGCCCGACCGCAATGCCCAGGCCAGGACCGCCGCTACGCCGGAGTTCGTGCGCCAAGGCTAGACAGCCGTCAAAGTTGTTGTTTTCCGTCCATCAACGGGCGAAAAACCACCTCCGTTTTGCCGCAGTCTTTACGCTCGACGATGTTTCCCACGTAAAATGCTTGCCTATCTGCATTACTTTCCGCATTACTTTTCTCACGGCGAAATATGAACTCGGTCCAACAAGAAGTCGACGAACGCAGCAACCTCACCGGCACCAACAAGTTCGAGCTCCTCCTGTTCCGCCTCGGCGGCGACGAGAACGGGGAGCGCAGCGAACTGTTCGGCATCAATGTGTTCAAGATCCGCGAGATCGTCGCGATGCCGGAAATCACCACTGTTGCCGGTGCGATGCCGCACGTGCTGGGCGTGGTGAACCTGCGCGGCCAGATCATCCAGGTGCTGGACCTTCCCGCGATCGCCGGCGTCAAGCCGAAAACCGGCCTGAACATCATGCTGGTGACGGAATTCGCCCGCACCACCCAGGCCTTCGCCGTCGAAAGCGTCGAGGAGATCGTGCGCCTGGACTGGAACCAGGTGATGTCGGCCGAGCACAGCGCCGGCAGCGGCATGGTCACCAGCATTGCCCGCCTGCCCGAAGAAAACGGCCAGCCTGGCCGCCTGGCCCAGGTGCTGGACGTGGAGACCATCCTGCGCAACATGAACCCGGACGCGGGCCCCGAGATCAACCGGCAGACGGTTGGCGCGACAATCCAGATCAAGCCCGGTTCGGTGGTGCTGGCGGCCGACGATTCGGTGGTGGCGCGCGCGCTCATCGAGCAAGGCCTCGAGGCCATGGGCCTGCCCTTCATCATGGCCAAGAGCGGCAAGGAAGCCTGGGACCAGCTCAACAGCATCGCAAATGCCGCCGAAAGCGAAGGTCGAAGCGTGCACGACAAGGTTGCCCTGGTGCTGACCGACCTCGAAATGCCGGAAATGGACGGTTTCACGCTTACCCGCAGCATCAAGAAGAGTGGCCGCTTCGCCAACATGCCGGTCATCATCCACTCGTCGCTGTCGGGCACGACCAATGAAGAGCACGTCAAGAACGTGCAGGCGGACGCCTACGTGGCCAAGTTCTCGGCCGAAGACCTGGCGAATACGATCCGCCGCGTCCTGCGCCAGTAAATCAGTCCGACGACACTGCGGCAGCGCCGGAAGCGGACGTCTCCCGCGCTGCCGCAGCCACGTTCGCTTCCACTTGTTCGGCGGCGCGCGCCGCGCCCCCCTCGCGGTACCGGGCGATGAGCAGGTCGGCAGTCTCCCTGGTCGCCGGATGACCGGGGCGCGTGCGCAGCCGGATCGCCGGGGCGCGCTGCCAGGTCGCGAGCGCTTCGCTCTTGCGGCCCTGCGCGATGTAGAGCCTGCCCAGTTCGGTCAGGCTGTAGGCGACGTCAACATGGCCGTCCCCCAGCAACTGTTCCGGCATGGCCAGTCCGGCCACCAGCCTGGCCTCGCCTTCCTGCAATTGGCCGGCCTCGGCCAGCGCGGCCCCCCCAGGCTGGTGAGGGCACTGGCCACCAAATGGTGGGTCCGGCTGCCGAAGTCGGCCTCACGCACGAGGGGAAGGCGATATCCATGAGGCCGGTGTCGCCGCGCATATGCGCTGTCAACGCGAAATGCATTCCAGTCGTTCCGATGTAACAAACACTAACACATTCACATCGTGCGCAGCGGCGAGTAATGTACTATTGACAACACGTCGGTACGATATCGGGGGTACCGGCCAGGCGGGGAACTGTTTCTCCGCCGACCGGACAAAGCGGGATCGCGCGGCGAGCAGCCGCCATTTCGCAGAGAGCACACTATGCCGCAACGACGACGGGACGAAGACAGCGCAGTGACCGCCGAGTACGCCTTCTTTCTGGCGGAAACCCGGGGACTGCGCTTCGCCCTCGACTACCTCGACAGCTGCCACCTCCCGCGCGACATCCTGCTGCGCGCCTACGACCAGCCCGAGCGCCGGCGCAAGGGCGAACGGCGCCGCCATCACCGCAACGACTGACTCCTGCAGCCGTCCGTCGGCGCCACACCTGCAGCGCCCTGCGCGCCGTGCTATCGTTGGGGCGCGATCGGAGGCGACCATGGCGCATGCATACCGCTGGCAGCCCGTCGACGGCGTCGGGCTGGAACACCTGAGTCTTGAATACCGCGACGACACCATCGTCGCGGATGGGGTCGTGGTCGGCGATTGCGGCGACGGCCCCTTCGGCTGCAGCTACTGGATCTGCTGCGATACATGTGACGCGTCAATCTACGGCCCACGAATGACTTAAGGCCTTGATCTCGCTATAATTTCGCCCTTCGCATCAAGGATTCCCGCCATGTCACTGCTCGACCACCAGCTTGAACTGCTGTCGCCCGCCAAAACCGCCGAGATCGGCCGCGAGGCCATCCTCCACGGCGCCGACGCGGTGTACATCGGCGGGCCCGCCTTCGGCGCGCGCCACAACGCCAGCAATCCGCTGGAGGACATCGCCGCCCTGGTGGAATTCGCCCACCGCTACCGCGCGCGCATCTTCGTGACCATGAACACGATCATGCACGACAGCGAGCTCGATCTCGCCCGCAAGCAGATCTGGCAGCTGTACGAGGCCGGCGTGGATGCCCTGATCATCCAGGACATGGGCCTGCTGGAGATGGACCTGCCGCCGATCCAGCTGCACGCCTCGACCCAGTGCGATATCCGCACCGCCGAGAAGGCCAGGTTCCTGGGCGAGGTCGGCTTCTCGCAGCTGGTGCTGGCGCGCGAGCTCACCGTCGAGCAGATCAGGAAGATCAAAAGCGAAGTCGACACCCCGCTCGAGTATTTTGTCCACGGCGCCCTGTGCGTGGCCTTTTCGGGCCAGTGCTACATCTCGCATGCCGACACCGGCCGCAGCGCCAACCGCGGCGACTGCTCGCAGGCCTGTCGCCTGCCGTACACCCTGAGCGACGGCCAGGGCCGCGTGGTCGCGTATGAGAAGCACCTGCTGTCGATGAAGGACAACGACCAGAGCCGCAACCTGGAAGCCCTGGTCGACGCCGGCATCCGCTCGTTCAAGATCGAAGGTCGCTACAAGGACATGGGTTATGTGAAGAACATCACGGCCCACTATCGCCTGCTGCTGGATGAGCTGCTCGAGCGCCGCCCGGAATTCGCACGCGCCTCCAGCGGCGATACCCGCGTGCTGTTCACTCCGGACGTGGACAAGAACTTCCACCGCGGCCACACCGATTATTTCGCGCTCGGCCGCCAGGACGACATCGGCGCCTTCGACTCGCCCAAGTACATCGGCGTCGAACTGGGCACGGTCACCCGCATCGGCCCGGACTTCATCGACCTCGCCACCAATGCGCCGATGGCCAACGGCGACGGCCTGAACTACATGAACAAGCGCGATACCGTCGGCATCCACGCCAACACGGTTCAAAAACTGGGCGAAGACGACGATGGCCAGCGCTGGCGCGTGTTCCCGAACGAGGTGGTGAAGAGCCTGGCGGGCCTGAAGGTGGGCACCATCGTCCACCGCAACCGCGACCACCAGTGGGAATCGGCACTGAGCAAGAAATCCTCGGAACGCAAGGTCCGCGTGGATCTGCTGCTCGCCGAGCGGCCGGACGGCCTGGTTCTCGCCATCCGCGACGAGGACGGCATCGAGACCGCGACAAGCGCGGCGATTGCCCTGCAGCCGGCCCAGCAGGCGGCCCAGGCGGAAGCATCGCTGCGCACCAGCATCGCCAAGCTCGGCAATACGATGTTCGAAGCCGGCTCGGTGGAGCTGCAGCTGTCGCAGCCCTGGTTCGTGGCATCGAGCGCCATCAATGCGCTGCGCCGCGATGCGATCGCCGCCCACGAAGCGGCGCGCCTGGCCAGCTGGGAGCGTCCGCCGCGCAAGGCCCCGAGCGAGCCGCCGGCGATCTATCCCGAGCAGCAGCTGAGCTACCTGGCCAACGTCTACAACGAAAAGGCGCGTGCCTTCTATCACAAGCACGGCGTCCAGCTGATCGATGCGGCCTACGAGGCGCACGAGGAGCCGGGCGAAGTTTCCTTGATGATCACCAAGCACTGCCTGCGCTTCTCCTTCAACCTGTGCCCGAAGCAGGCCAAGGGTGTGCAGGGCGTGCAGGGCCAGGTCAAGGCCGAGCCCATGACCCTGGTGAGCGGCAACGAGCGCTATACCCTGCGTTTCGACTGCAAGCCCTGCGAGATGCACGTGGTGGGGGCGATGAAGGACAACATCCTCAAGCAGCCGCCACCCTCGGCCGTCCCTTACAGCCCGCTGGTCTTCCACAAGCAGCGCCCGCGCGCCTGAATTTGACCAATCGGTAAAAAACGCCGCCCGGTCGCCCGTGGCGGCGTTTCTATTTAGCAGCCGGCAGGATCAGTCGACGGTCGCGCCGCTGTCCTTCACGACCTTCGACCAGCGCGCATGCTCGGCCTGTACGAACTTGCCGAAGTTCGCCGGTGTATCGCCCACGAAGTCGGAACCGGTATCGGCCAACACCTTCTGGAATTCCGGTCCCTTCATCACCTTGATCGCCTCGGCATTGATCTTGGCGACCACGTTTGCCGGCGTCTTGGCAGGTGCAAACATGCCGTACCAGGCGTAGGACTCGATCTGCGGCTGGCCGGCTTCGGCGAAGGTCGGCACGTTCGGCAGCAGCGGCGAGCGCTTGGCGCCCGAGATCGCGATCGCCTTGACCTTGCCGCTCTTGATGTGCGGCATGATCGCGATAGTACTGTCGAACATCATCGGGATGTGGCCGCCCAGCAGGTCGGAGATGGCCGGCGCCGAACCCTTGTAGGGCACGTGGGTCATCGAGAGCTTGGTGACGCTGGCGAACAGTTCGCTGGTCAGGTGCTGCGGGGTGCCGTTGCCCGAGGAACCGTACGAAAACTGGCCCTTCTTGGACTGGATGTGGGCCATCAGCTCCTTGAGGTTGTTGGCAGGCACCGAGGGATGGACGACCAGCACCAGCGGCACGCGCAGCAGGTTGGTGACCGGCGCCAGGTCCTTCAGCGGATCGAAGCTCATGCTCTTGTACAGGCTCGGGTTGATCACGATCGGTGCACTCGAGGTGATCAGGAGGGTCGTGCCGTCCGGCTTAGCGCGGGTGACGGCCGCCGTCCCGATGTTGCCGCCGCCGCCGGCGCGGTTGTCGATCACGAAGGATTGGCCCAGCCCCTGGGTCAGGCCCTTGGCGAGCGGGCGTGCGGCAATGTCCGACGGTCCGCCCGGCGGCCATGGCACCACCACAGTCACGGTCGAGCCCGGCCAGTTCTGCGCCAGTGCACTGAAGGAAATCGCCGATGCCGCCGCTGCACATGCCAGCTTGAGAGCAGTACCCCCAGCCGTGCCGAAAAATAGTCGCATAGTCTCCACCCTTTGTTGATGCTTAGTTGATGAACTGGTATTGCGCAGACAGTTTATCCTATTCGTCACACTGGAAGACGGGCGGCGCGCTACGTGGAAATACGTAGTTTGTGCACGCATTGCCGCCCCTGCGGCCGCAAAGCGAGGGCTGCGCCGCTCGCGCGGCACCTGGGCCTTTGGCTCAACCGGGTATCTTCAGGCCCGCCGCCACGGCCAGGTAGATCAGGATCGCGCCGGACTCGAACAGGGGCAGTGGCTTGCCTCCCGGCCCGTTCGGGTCGAGGATGGCGGGGATCTTGTTGTTCGGGTTCAGCGAAAGAAAAGCCGCCGACATCCGGTCATCCGTCGCGAAGCTGACCTCGTGCGCCTCGTAGGGCAGCCTGGTTTCCTCGAGCATGATCGATGCCTTTACGCCGTTGGGCGTGGGCAGCGGGTACAGCTGGATGCGGTCGGGGTGCCGCGCGGGCCACTTGGCGGTGATGCCGAAAGCGCTGAGATCCAACATGGCGGTCCTCCGTCGGATTGCGGGACTGCCAACGATAGCAAACTTCCGGCCGGCCCGCCGACGCCAGTCCTTTTCTCCCCCCCTCAACCGAAGAGCTTGTTGGCCGTGCGTGCGATCAGCTCGCCCTGGTGGCGTGCCCCGCCGAGCTCGATCTCGCTCGGCTGGCGCTGGCCCTGGCCGCCGGCGATGGTCGAGGCGCCATAGGGGCTGCCGCCGACGATCTCGTCGAGCGACATCTGGCCCGCGTAGCTGTACGGCAGGCCCACCACCGTCATGCCGAAGTGCAGCAGGTTGGTGATGATCGAGAACAGGGTCGTTTCCTGGCCGCCGTGCTGGGTGGCGGTCGAGGTGAAGGCCCCGCCCACCTTGCCGTTCAGGGCGCCGCGGGCCCACAGGCCGCCGGTCTGGTCGAGGAAGGCTGCCATCTGGGCCGGCATGCGGCCGTAGCGGGTCGGCGCGCCGATGATGATCGCGTCGTAGTCCGGAAGCTCATTCACGGTCGCGATCGGGGCGTCCTGCTGCAGCTTGAAGTGGGCGTGCTTCGCGATTTCTTCCGGCACCGTTTCGGGAACGCGCTTCACGTCCACCGTCGCGCCGGCCGCGCGCGCGCCTTCGGCCACTGCATTGGCCATCTGCTCGATGTGGCCATAGGTCGAGTAGTACAGCACCAGGACTTTCGACATACCTTCCTCCACGTGATTGGAAAAATCCTATTCTGCTTCGAAAGGCATTTTCACGTCACCCGCCAGAAGTCAGGTTTTCGCCAACCAGTCCAGTGCCGACTCGGCGATGCCGGGCGGGATCACGTGCTCGCCCTCGAACTCTTCGTAGCGCAGCGGGTAGCCGGCGGCGCGCAGCTGGGCCACGATGCGTCGGCTGCAGGGATCGATCGGCAGGATAGGGTCGTCGGTGCCGTGCGAGATGAACACGTTGGGTTCGCCGCGAGGAGTCATCGGCCCGATGAAGCCCGGCGAGAACGCCAGTACGTGGGTGAACAGATCGCCGTTGGCCAGGCCCAGCGACAGCGCGTACGAGGCGCCATCGGAAAAGCCTCCGACCGCCACGCGCGTGTCGTCGACGTGGTAGCGTGCGAAGACGTCGGCGAGCGCGCGGTCGGCCAGGTCGCGGTCGGGACCGTAGCTGCGTCCGGCGATGATGTCCCAGGTATGGCGGGTCGATGCCGGCGCCACCAGGATCAGGCCGGCGTGGTCGGCCAGGTGCAGCAGCACCCGCAAGCCATCGTGGGCATGGCCGCCGGCCCCGTGCAGCAGCAGGACCAGCGGCGCCGGCCTATCCGGGCGGTATTGGCTGGAAACGAAGACGTAGCTGTCGCGGGTCCCGCCCACGTCGAGCTTGTGCAGGCCTGTCGGGGCCTCAAGGGGGAATACGGCGGCGGGCGCGGGTCGCGCGCCCAGACGTGCGTCGGGCATGGTGGCCTCCTCGGGCGGTTTGCCGGCCGAGGAGGCTGCCTCGCCCGGTCAGATCCAGTAGATGAAGGCGGCCAACGCGATCACCAGTCCCACGCGGGTGATGTTGTAGGCCGTCTTGTTCCACGCCTTGAGACGGCGGCGGTACTGGCCCATGTAATAGGAAATGCGGAACAGCTTGCTCACCAGGCCAACCTGGTCGCCGGTTTCGTTGGGCGAGGCGGCGGCCGTCATGACGGTGCGGCCGAACCAGCGGTTGAATGCCCCCATCCAGCGATAGCGCATCGGACGCTCGACGTCGCAGAACAGGATCACCCGGTCGCTTTCGCTGCCATTGATGGCCCAGTGGATATAGGTTTCATCGAAGACCACGCCCTGGCCGTCGCGCCAGCTGTGGCGTTCGCCGTCCACCTCGATGAAGCAGCGGTCGTCGTTCGGCGTGGCCAGGCCGAGGTGGTAGCGCATCGAGCCGGCAAAGGGGTCGCGGTGCGGGTTCAGCTTGCCGCCCGGCGGCAGCTCCGCGAACATGGCCGCCTTCACCGAGGGGATCGACTGCAGCAGCGCATAGGTTTGCGGGCACAGGCGCTCGGCCGACGGGTGGCTGGCGTCGTACCACTTCAGGTAGAAGCGCTTCCAGCCGTTCTTGAAGAAAGAGTTGAAGCCGGCGTCGTCGTTCTGCTCGGCCGCCTTGATCTTCTTGAGTGCCAGCAGGTTTTCGGCTTCGGCACGGATGACCGGCCAGTTCTCCTGCAGGCGCGCCAGCTCCGGGAATGCGCTCACCGGGATGAAGGGCGTGCTCGGGACCCGCGAGAACTTGTGCATGAAGATGTTGATCGGCGCCATGAACGACGAATGGTCGAACAGCTGGCGCCGGAAAGGCAGGCGCACGCGGCCCCGGAAGTGGATGTGCAGGATCGAGAGAACGTAAAAACCGACCACTACCCATTTCATTGCGACCTCCGTCCGTGCTGGCTTACCTGATGAGGGACGCAGGATATCACAACGGCCAGACGGCCGTCGGTGGCCGGGTCGTAATTTTGGGAAACTATGTCACGCCGGCAATTCCTCAGCGGAGCGCCGGCGTCTTGCTGCTGGGACTGGGGCAAGCCAGTCCAGGAAAGACTACCGAGATGCGTTCTTAGTGCTGGACCGAGGTGATCGCATACCCTTTTTCACTGATCTGGCCGGCGACGTTGTCGAGATCGTAGTCCTCGAGCCGGTCGGCGTCGTCGGGCACTTCGATCGCACGGACTTCGATTTCCCAGTCGGTGTTGGTGGCTTCTTCAGGGATGTTGCGTGCTTCCGGGACTGCCAGGTAAGACAGCTTGCCCTCGTTTTCTGGTCTGCGGTAAATATCCAGGCGCATAGTCGTTTCCTCAAAGTCAAAGCCCGCTTTCCCGATGAAAGCGGGCAGTTCCACAGTAGAAGATCGAAACGCTGTCGTCTGTTAATTGGCCCACACTCAGCCGCGCAGCCTGCCACCAGGGCTCAGCGGCCGGGCGATGCCCCGAGTATGCGTGCCGGCAGCATCACGATGGCGCGCAGCAACTCGAATACGGCCTCGACCCCGACACCAAGCAACCGGAACGGCAGCAGGAGCAGCCAGACCAGCGGGTACAGCACCAGGGCCAGCAGGGCAATGGGCCAGCACAGGAACAGCAGCAGCAACCATAGCAGGAAACCGAACATTGTCTCGCTCCTCTGAAAAATAACGGCGCAGGAGAAGGGTAGGCTGCCGGGGCCATCCAGGCAACGGATCTGCGACAAATGGGAGAAATGACGGGGTGGATGGGGGAAAAGCTCGGCCAGGCGGATTGCATGGCCCAGGCCGAGCATCTCGACGCCGTTTACGTCGATCCGCAAATGAACGAAACAGCCAAGGGCGCGGATGCATTCCGACTGGCGATGGCCGAGATCGAATACTTCAATACCCTGCCCGACGAAGACGTCTATCAGGCGTTCATGGATTGGGAGACCTTAGATTGATCCCTGAGCAGCTTCCCGAAAAATCAGGCAAACGCCGCCAGCTGCTCCCTCACACGCTGGTTCACCACCTGCGCCCTCAGTGAGGCCTGCAGCGAGGGAATCGACCCGCCCGCCCGGTACTGGAAGGCCACGTGCACCAGGTCGCCCGCCTCCACCTGCACCGGCTGGGCCAGCGGCAGCGTCATGTAGTGGTTCAGCCAGTCGATGGTGGTCGACTCTTCCTGCACGATCGCGAGCACGTTCTTGGTAATGAAGCGCATCGCATTGAGCAGGCCGCTCTTCTCCGCCACGATCCCGCCTTCCCAGGAAAACACATTGTCGACCGGCTGGTTGAAGTCGATCAGGCTGTACACGGCCGGCTGGCCCAGCTCGACGGTGCCCGAATGGACCACGCCGGTCTCCTGGAACTGCACGATCGGCGCATGAAAGCCTTCGAAATCGTACTCCTGCTGGATCGGCTGGGCCGCCATGATGACCGCCTCGGGCAGGAACACCGGCAGCGGGCCGCCGAATCTGGCCAGGTAGCGGCGCTTGAAGGATTCGATCACCTCGACCTGCTTTTCGCGCAGCATGGCGACGTGGATCATCTCGCAGATGACGACATCGACCGGCTCCGGCGGCAGGTAATCGAAGGCGTCGGCATGGATCACCTCGACCTTGTGGCCGTTGGGATTGATCGCCAGGAACTTGCGCGCCTCGCGCACCATGTCGGGGTTGAATTCGACGCAGTAGACCTTCGCCGCCTTCTGGGCCGCAAAGAAGGACAGCACGCCGGTGCCGCCGCCCAGCTCCAGCACTTTGGCGCCCGGCTTGACCGCATAGTGGATGGCGGACTTGAAGCTGTGCATCCGGTTCTGGTCCATCAGCATGTTGTGATGGTAGTGCACTGGAATGAACTGCCCCAGGTAGCAGCTTTCGATTTCGCGTTCGTTCAGCATAATTGGCCCTATCTCCCTCATGGTCGTTATCCGTGGAGGCATTATGGCCAAGGATGCAGGCGCTTCAAGCGGCGAGCTGCGGGGTGTTTACCGCCTAGTTCCCAGCAAAAATGTGAAACGCTTAGCGCTTGAAGTTGGAAATCGTCGCTGCGATGTCCGTTTGGCCGGCGCGCTCGGCGATCTGGGCCGCCGTCAGGCCCTCGGTGTTTTTCAAGGCCGGGTTGGCGCCCTGCTCCAGCAGCAGGCGCACCATGCCGGACTGGGCTTCGCGCGCAGCCATCATCAGCGGCGTGTAGGCGCCGCTCTGTTTTGGCGACAGCGCGTCCAGCCTGGCCTTGCGGGCGATCAGCAGGCGGGCGATGTCTTCGCTGCCGCCGGCGGCCGCATAGTGCAATGGCGTCCAGCCGGAACGGTTCACCTTCGCGCCCTTGGCGAGCAAGGCCTCGGCCGCGCGGCGGTTGTTCCTGAAGGCGGCCATCATCAGCGCCGTGTTGCCGTTGATGGCCTCGGCTTCGAGGTCGGTTCCGGGGTGAAGCAGCAAGGCGTCGAACACGCGCATCGATCCCTCGCGCACGGCCAGCACCAGGGCCGGTTCGCCGCCGACCGGGTTGATCGCGTTCGGATTGATCTCCTTCCCCACCATCGATTTGACCGCGGAGACATTGTCGACCTGCACCGCGCGGAAGAAGTTGGCGACCTGCTCGGGTGTTGCCGCCGAGGCGGTACCAAGGTGAACGGCTGCGGCAAGCAGGCAGCCGGAGAGGATCGCGCGGCGGGTTCGGGTCATGGCTCAGGCCTTTGCGGTATTGAACAGCGTGAAGAAGTTTTCGCTGGTTTGCAGGGCGACGTCGCGCAGCGACACGCCTTTCAGGTTGGCGATGAACTCGCCCACGTGGGCCACGTAGCCCGGCTCGTTCATCTTGCCGCGGTAAGGTACCGGGGCCAGGTAGGGCGAATCGGTCTCGATCAGCATGCGCTCGAGCGGCACGGCCCTGGCCACTTCCTGCAGTTCCTTCGCGCTCTTGAACGTGACGATGCCGGAGAAGGAGATGTAGAAACCCTGCTCCATGGCCGCCTGGGCGACTTCCAGCGATTCGGTAAAGCAGTGCATGACGCCCGCCACGCCTCCCGCATCGGTGCCGGCGCCCTCTTCCTTCATGATGCGGATGGTGTCGCTGCTTGCGGCGCGGGTATGGATGATCAGTGGCTTGCGGGTCTCGCGCGAGGCGCGGATATGGGTGCGGAAGCGCTCGCGCTGCCATTCGAGGTCGCCCTCGAGGCGGTAGTAATCGAGCCCGGTCTCGCCGATGGCGACGATCTTCGGGTGGTCGGCCAGCGCGACCAGTTGCTGGACGCTGGGTTCGGGCGTGTCTTCGTAGTCGGGATGGACGCCGACCGAGGCGAAGATGTGCGGATGCTGTTCGGCCAGGGCAAGCACCTGGGGGAAGTCCGGCAGGTCGACCGAGACGCACAGCGCGTGCGTCACCTTGTTCTCGGCCATCCTGGCCAGGATCTCGGGCATCCGGGCAGCCAGCTCCGGGAAATTGATGTGGCAGTGGGAATCGATAAACATCCCGATATTGTACCCGAGCGGGTGCCGGCCCTCTTCCGGGTCATGTCAGCGGGACTGCCCGATCGCGACCGGGACCGCCGGCTGCTCCCTGCGAAAACGGGACCGAAGCCCAGCTGACGCTTTACCGGCGCTTAGCAGCAGCCCAGCATCTCCAGGCAGCACGCGAGGGTTTTGCAGCAGCTCGTGCTCGCTGCGAAGGCAGCGGCGGACGCCAGTGCCATGGCGGCGCCGACAGCGATTTTGGTGAACTTCGATTTCATTGGAACCTCTTGGTAAGTGTTGGCCTGCTCACTCGGCTGGCTGGGGCGAGTCTAGCTCGCAAGATAGTGAACAACGATTAAGCCGGGCTTAAGGCCTATTGGGCCACCCGCTTGCCCAGGATGATCAGGTCGCGCTCGATCCCATCCAGGTTGGCCACGCGCGGGAAATGCGCCCACTTCTCGAAGCCATACTTGCCGAACAGCGCCAGGCTCGGCGCATTGTGGCCGAAGATGAAGCCCAGCAGCGTGTGTACGTTCACGTTCGGCGCGTGGGCAATCGCCAGCTCCAGGCAGTAGCGCCCGATCCCCTTGCCGCGCGCCGCCTCCGCGATGTAGATGGACACCTCGGCCGTGCCCGAGTATGCCGGGCGCCCGTAGAAATTCGAGTAGGACAGCCAGCCCAGCACTTCCGGGTGAGCGCCCGTGTCGTCGGCGGCGTGGATCACCCACAGCGGACGACGCTCGGGCGTGTGGTCGGCAAACCATTGTTCGCGCGACTGGACCGTGATCGGTTCGGTGTCGGCGGTGACTTCGCGCGAGGCGACGGTCGAATTGTAGATGTCGACAATGACCGGCAGGTCATCGCGGGTGGCAAGGCGGTGGACGTAGGACGGCATAAGTTAAGCAAAGCTGATCCAAAGTCAGCAAAGATGAAGAAAACTGAACTAGAGGGTGTGCGTGGCGCGCGCCGAGCGCAGCGCCGCGCCGAGGATTTCCTCGATGCGCAGCTTGGCGCGCTGCCCGGCTTCGTCGGCCGGGAAGTGCACGCCGATGCCCTGCGCCTTGTTGTTGTTCGCGCCCGCCGGGGTGATCCAGGCCACCTTGCCGGCGATCGGGTATTTGTTGGGGTCGTCCATCAGCGACAGGATCAGGTAGATCTCGTCGCCGATCTTGTAGGGCTTGGTCGTGGGCACGAACATGCCGCCATTCTTGAGGAAGGGCATGTAGGCCGCGTACAGCGCGGCCTTTTCCTTGATCGCCAGCGACAGCACGGACGGCCGCGGCGGCTGCGGGACGCTCGGCTCTACGGAGGTGGCGTTCATCGGTTTCCTTTCATGCGCAGCACGAAGTGTACTCAAGCAACATATCCTCGACAAACAATTTTGCCGACAGAGGGTGATCGGCGACCGCGCGGCGCTCGTTGGCGGCCTTGATCGCCCGGTTCAGGCTGCCGGCAGACACCCTGCCCGCCAGCGCCGCGAGCTGGTTCCGGTAGCGCGGGTAGTAGCGAACCCTGCCCGACAGCTTCACCGAGAACACATCATAGAGCCAGCGCTGCTGCCAAGCGACCAGCGCCGACAAGGATGCCTTCGACAGCTTCTCGGCCGTGCGCAGGGCGCCGTCGACGGCCGGGTTGGCCAGGAAATGGAGCAAGGCCTCCATGTCCTCGCGGCTGCCCGCCTCCGCCTGAAGCAGCGCCGCCAGCGGGGCCCCGCCCTGCTCGCGCAGCCAGCTGTCGGCGTCCTGCACGCCCTGCTCCTTGAGCCAGGCCAAGGCCTCATCATGGGCCGGCATCGACAGCGCAAATTTGCGGCAACGCGACAGGATGGTCGGCAGCAGGCGGTCGAGGCTGTTCGAGGCCAGCAGGAACACGGTGCCCGGCGGCGGCTCTTCCAGAGTCTTCAGCAGCGCGTTCGAGGCCGGCATGTTCAGGCTTTCGGCCGGGTAGAGCACCACCACGCGCAGGCCCTGCCGGTGGGTCGAGATGTTCATGAAGTCGGCCAGCGCACGAATCTGCTCGATCTTGATCTCTTTCGATGGCGCCTTGCTCGACTTGGCCTTGGCGGTTGCGGGTGCGGCCGGTTCCGCGCCTTCTTCGGCGTCCGCCGCCGGCTCGTCTTCCAGGGCTTCCGGTCGCACGCGCCGGTAATCCGGGTGGTTGTTCTGCAGGAACCAGCCGCAGGAAGCGCAGCTGCTGCAGGCGTGGCCGTCCGGGCGCACGTTCTCGCACAGCAGGGCCTGGGCGAAGGTTTCCATGAAGTCGGCCTTGCCGACGCCCGCCGGGCCGTGGAACAGGATGGCATGCGGCAGGCGCTCGCGCATCTGCTGGAGGCGCGTCCACGCCGCTCCCTGCCAGGGGTACATCGTCACGACAACTTCTCCAAAATTTCAGCCAGCCGCAGCTGGATCGCCGCGATCGACCGGGTCGAATCGACGACCACGATGCGTTCCGGGAATTGCGCGGCGCGGCGCAGGTATTCGTTGCGGCACTTCTCGAAAAAATCCGCCTGCTCGCGCTCGAACTTGTCGAGCGTGCGGGTGGCGTCCAGGCGCTGGCGCGCCACCGCCAGCGGCACGTCGAACAGCAGGGTCAGGTCCGGCTGCAGTTCCGGGTGCACCCACCCTTCCAGCGCTTCCAGCTTGGCGCGATCCAGGCCGCGCCCGCCGCTCTGGTAGGCGAAGCTGGCATCGGTGAAGCGGTCCGACAGCACCCAGTCGCCGCGGCTCAATGCCGGCTCGATCACCCGGGCCATGTGCTCGCGGCGGCTGGCGAACATCAGGAGCGCTTCGGTTTCCAGGTGCATCTTCTCGTGCAGCAGAAGCTCGCGCAGCTTTTCGCCCAGCGGCGTGCCCCCCGGTTCGCGCGACGACACCACGGTCTTGCCGCGCGCGGCCAGGTACTCCGCGACGAAGCCGATATGGGTCGACTTGCCGGCCCCGTCGATGCCCTCGAAGGTGATGAATTTTCCCGCCTTGCCCGGCTCCGTCATTGGTTGATCCGCCGCTGGTACTGGTTGACCGCCCGGTTATGGTCGTTCAGGTTGTCGGAAAACTGGCTGGTGCCGTCGCCGCGCGCCACGAAATACAGGGCCTGGGTCTTGGCCGGCGCCAGCGCCGCCTGCAGCGATCCGATGCCCGGCAGGGCGATCGGGGTCGGCGGCAGGCCGGCACGGGTGTAGGTATTATAGGGGGTGTCGGTCTGCAGGTCCTTCTTACGGATGTTGCCGGCAAAGCGCTCGCCCATGCCGTAGATGACGGCCGGGTCGGTCTGCAGCATCATGCCGGTACGCAGGCGATTCACGAACACGCCCGCTATCATGCTGCGTTCGCTTGTCTGGCCGGTTTCCTTTTCGATGATCGAGGCCATGATCAAGGCCTCGTAGGGCGTCTTGTACGGCAGACTCGGGTCGCGTCCTTCCCAGGCGCTCTTCAGGCGGTTCAGCATGGCCTGGTGCGCCTTCTTGTAGATCTCGAGCTCCGACGAGCCCTTGGCGAACAAATAGGTGTCCGGGAAGAACAGGCCTTCGGGCGCCTTGTACTCGCTCGAGATCTTCTGCATCAGTTCTTCGTCCGACAGCGCGACGGTGTCGTGGCGCAGGCGTTCATGGGCGGCGATGGCCGCGCGCATCTGGCGGAAGGTCCAGCCTTCGACGATGGTGATCGCTTCCTGCGCGAACTCGCCGCGCACCAGCTGGGCCAGCAAGCGGCGCGGCGAGGTGTCCTGCTTGAGCTCGTAGCTGCCGGCCTTGATCCTGCCGGCCTCGCCGGTCACGCGCGCCAGGATGTTGAACAACTGCGGATTGACCGGCACGCCGGCCTTGGCCATCTGCTGGGCGGCCGCGCCGACGCCGCTGCCCGGGGCGATGCTGAATTCGACCACCTTGCCGCCGGTATCGAGCGGGCTCTTGGCCCAGTACGAGAAGCCGGCGACCGCGGCCACCGAGACGATGACGCCGGTGACCAGGAGTTTTTTGATGAATGCCATGTTTTTTTGTTTTGGGTTTCGCCGTGGGTTGGACCGTGGGTTTGGACGCCCTCGGCGCGATTTTGCCGACATCTTTATAATGAGCCCGTAATGATAAAGCTTATTTGCTATCTGAATTGCTAATACTAACTGGATTTATGCTCAACTGGACAGATACCCTTTCCTCGCTCGGCGCCCGCTTCCATATTGACGAAGCCTCGCAAGTCGAAGATTTCGGCCGCTCGCTGGCCGCCGGCGAGCTGGCCGACGGTTTCGTGGCCCCGGTCACCGACCTCGGCATCATCGCCGTCGAAGGCCCGGACGCCGCCAGTTTCCTGCACAACCAGCTGACCAACGACGTCGAACACCTCGGCCGCAACGAAGCCCGGCTGGCGGGGTACTGCACCCCGAAGGGCCGCCTGCAGGCGACCTTGCTGTATTGGAGGAGCAGCGCGGCCGAACCGGACACCGTCTACCTGCAGCTGCCGCGCGCCATCCAGGCGCCGCTGCAGAAGCGCCTGACGATGTTCGTGCTGCGGGCAAAGGCCAAGCTGCGCGACGCCACCCTCGAAGCGCCCTTCGCCGCCGTCCTGGGCCTGGGCGGCGCCAGGGCCGAAACCGCCCTGCGCCGTCACGTTCCCGCGCTGCCCGCCTTTCCTTATGGCAAGGTCGACAGCCCTTCCGGGACCGTGATCCGCCTGGCAAATGCCTTCGGCGCGCCGCGCTACCTGTGGCTGGCCACGACCGAGACGGCGAGCGCCGCGCTGCCGGGATTGGTGGGCGAGCTGGCCCTGGGCGGCAACCAGGCCTGGCAGTTGGCCGCGATCCACGCCGGCGTGCCGCAAGTGACGGCCGCGACCCAGGAACAGTTCGTGCCGCAGATGATCAACCTCGAGCTGCTGGGCGGCGTGAACTTCAAGAAGGGTTGCTACCCGGGCCAGGAAATCGTCGCGCGCAGCCAGTACCTTGGCAAGCTCAAGCGCCGTACCGCGCTCGCCACGGTGGCCAACCCGGCGGCGCGCGCCGGCGACGAAGTATACGCGATGGCGGACCCGGGCCAGCCCTGCGGCATGGTGGTGAATGCCGCCGCGAACGGCCTGGGCGGCGCCGACCTGCTGGTCGAGATGAAACTCGATGCGCTCGGCCAGGACGTGCGCCATGGCGCGGCCGGCGGTCCGGCCCTCGGCTTCCAGCACATGCCCTACCACCTCGACGCGCTTGACGTCTGAGCGACGATGATCGACCTGTACGTCTACTACAAGGTGCGCATCGACGACGCCGCAGCGCTGGCGCCGCGCGTGCGCGCCATGCAGATGCAATTGCAAGGGAGCGGCGCGCGCGACGGGCACGGCCAACCGCTGCTGCAGCGACGCCCTGAAGCGCGCGACGGCCTGCAGACCTGGATGGAAGTCTATCCCGGCGTCGACGAGGGTTTCGGCGCGGTCCTCGAACGGGCCGTGCACGATGCCGGACTCGGCGCCTGCATCCAGGGACCGCGCCGCGCCGAAGCATTCATTGACCTCCTACCTGGGACCTGACACATGTGCCTGATTGTTTTTGCCTGGCATGTCCTGCCGGGGGTGCCGATTATCGCCGCCGCCAACCGCGACGAATTCTACGACCGCCCGGCCACCCCGGCCGCCCCGTGGCCCGAGCATCCGCACGTGATCGCCGGCCGCGATCTGCAGGGGGGCGGCAGCTGGATGGGTGTGACCACGACGGGCCCGAACGGCCCGAGGTTCGCCGCCCTGACGAACATCCGCGGCCCCGCCGAGCGCCGCGACAACGTCCCCTCGCGCGGCGAGCTGGTGGCCGGCTTCCTTACCGGTTCGACGAGCGCTGCCGAGTATCTGGAGCAGATCATCGCGCGCGGCGACGTCTACAACGGCTACAACCTGGTGCTGGGCGACCGCGACACCCTGTACTGGTACTCGAACCGCGGCGGCGCCGATCCGCGCAACGGCAAGCCGCTCGATCCGGGCCGCATCTACGGCATCTCGAACGGCCTGCTGGATGCGCCCTGGCCCAAGGTGCTGCGCACCAAGGCGCAGTTCGCCAGCTTGCTGTGCCAGGGCGCGCCGGAAGACGCCTATTTCGAGATGCTGGCCGACACCACCCGCGCCCCCGACCTGCGACTGCCGGAAACCGGGATGCCGATCGAGGTCGAGCGCATGCTCTCCCCTGTGTGCATCGAGATGGAAGGCTACGGCACCCGCACCTCGACGGTGGTCAAGCTGTACGGCGAAGGCGAGCCGGAACTGCACGAGCGCGTGGTGCAGCCTGCCGGCCAGGCGGCTTGAGGTCGCTCACGCTGCGGCCCGGTCCTCGCCCGGCTTCCCCCACGCGTGGGGTCATTACATTTCCGAGACATATCGTCGACCGGGCCCGGTGATACATTGTTTCCTTGTGGCAACCTCATAAGGAAAGAAGATGAAAACTTCACTGAAACGCCTGGCCGTCCTGACGTTGCTGGCGGCCGCCGCAGGCAGCCCGTTTGTCGTGCACGCAAGCGATGCGCCTCCCGCTCCGGCCAACAAGTGGGTGACCGGCTACTATGGCGCCTACTTCTGGGACAACAAGGATTACCAGGCCCCCGAGCATGTCGACATGACGGCGATGACCCACTTCGTCTTCGCGCGCATCGGCCCGGGCGGCGGCAAGACCGGCAAGCCGGGCGAGATCGTGCTCGGCGCCGGCACCGCCCACGACCGCCGCGACCTCGGTCCGGGTGCGGCCTGGGACAAGAGCGTCGAGGAATACCTGATCATGCGTGCCAAGCAGGTCGGCACCAAGGCCTTGATCATGCTTGGCGGCGAAGGCGACAATGCCGGCTTCATCGCGTCCTCGCAGCCCGCAGTGCGCCCGATCTTCGTGAAAAACCTGGTCGACTACATGGTGGCCAAGGGCTACGACGGCGTCGACGTGGACTGGGAGGGCATCCCCGACAAGGCTGTCGAGGAACAGGCGCTGCTCGAAGCCCTGATCGCCGACATCCGCAAGGAAGCCAACGCGCGCCCGCAGTACCAGGCCAACCCGGTGATCATTACCTTCCCGGCCGGCATGCTGAACACCAACCTCGACAAGGTGACGGAGCACCACAAGCGCGTGGCCAACCTGGTCGACCAGTACAACTTCATGAGCTACGGCATGGGCTGGTTCGGCCAGGGCTGGACCTCCACCACCTTCGCCCCACTGACAGGGCACAAGAAATCGCGCCCGATGTCGATCGCCAGCACCATCCAGATGTACGAGGATGCCGGCATCCCGCGCTCGAAGCTCGGCATGGGCCTGGGTTTCTACGGCATGAACTATGCGCCGCCGCACGCCGGCCCGGACGAGGAAACCGACGGCGACCTGAGCAAGTGGTCGGTGCTCGACGTGCGCTGGAACTACGCGCAACTGCACAAGCACGGCTACCTCGACAACGGCATCTATGCCTGGGACGATGCGACCCAGACCAGCTACCGCACCTACCCGGGCGGCTTCACCCCGCCTAGCCGCCTCGACTGGGCGACCGGCTACCTCAGCTACGAGGAACCGGCCACCATCGCCGCCAAGGGCGCGTGGGCGCACTCGACCCGCGCGGGCGAAGGCGCGGCCGGGACCATCATCTGGCTGGTGAACTACGGCACCACGAACGGCGTCAACAACCCGCTTCTCACCGCCACCAAGAAGGCATTCCTCGATCCGAACGCAGCCGAGCCCGGCCCGTACCCGAACCCGCTGCCGCCGGCGCCTGTCCCGACCGTGTCCGTCACCTTCGCCAAGCCGAACGACTGGGGCAGCGGCTGGTGCGGCACCATGACGGTCAAGAACATCGGCGACGTGGCCGGCTGGTTCGTGGCCGAAACCGACTTCCCGGATACCATCACCTCGCTCTGGAACGGCACTTATACGCTCGAGAACAAGAAGCTGGTCGTGCGAGGCATGAACTGGAACAAGATGCTGCGTCCGGGTGACGCGACCGAGATCGGCCTGTGCGCGACCCGCCCGGCCAAGCCGGTGGAGCCGCCGCAGCAGCTGCCCGAGGGTGCGCTCACCGCCAAGCTGGTCATCACGGGCGACTGGGGCAGCGGCTACTGCGCCAAGGTAGCGGTGACCAACAACAGCGCGGTCAAGGCCGTGCGCTGGTCGGTACAGCTGCCGGTCCAGGGCACGCCGAGCGGACTGTGGAACGGCAAGTACACGCTCGAGAACGGCATCATGACCCTGCAGGGTGCGGACTGGAATCCGGACCTGGCGCCGGGCGCGACCAACAGCGATCCAGGCTTCTGCGCGAGCCGTTGAGCGCCTGACCTGGTCTGAACACGCGGCCGGCAAAGCGGCCGCGTGTTGGCGCCTCGACCCGTTCAACGCCGCCTGGCGCGTCCGTCGCCGGCAGGCATGACGCCGGCCTTGAGCAGGTCCTTCACCTGCGGCGTGGCCGCGTACGGATCGGCCGGCGCTTGCGCCCGCACCAGCACATCGAAGCGTTCCGCTGCCGTCTGCAGGGCCTGCGGATGCGAATAGATATAGAACTGGCCGTTGCGAATGCCGTCGAAGGTCAGCGTCGCGACATCCTGCGCCGTTACCCTGCCGGACGCGACTGCCTTCTCGGTCAGCATCTGCGCAGCGACCTGGCTCGCAGTGACCTCCTCGCTGCTCTCGAGCTCTTCTGGCCGGTTGCGGTGCGACGCGTGGATCCCGGTCGGTACGAAATACGGGCACAGCACAGACACGCCGATCGGCGCACCGACAAGCTGCAGGTCGTGATGCAGCGTTTCGGTGAGCGCGACCACTGCATGCTTGGACACGTTGTAGACGCCCATTGCCGGCGGCGTCAGCAGGCCCGCCATCGATGCCGTGTTGACGATGTGCCCCTCGTAATCGCTGTCCTGTGCGGCGCACTCGAGCATCGCGCGCGTGAAGATGCGCACCCCGTGGATCACGCCCCACAGGTTGACCCCCAACACCCACTCCCAGTCCTCTTCCGAGTTTTCCCAGATCAGCCCCCCGGAACCCACGCCCGCATTATTGAATACCAGGTGCACCGCGCCGAAGCGTGCCATCGCCGAGTCGGCCAGCTCCTGCACGTGCGAACCCTTGCTGACATCGCACACCATCGACAGCACCTCGACACCGCGCGCCAGCAGCTCTTCGGTGGCGTGCTCGAGCGCCTTGGGCTGCACGTCGGCCAGCACCAGCTTCAGCCCCAAGCCGGCGGCCGTGTTGGCGAACTCGCGCCCCAGGCCGCTGGCAGCGCCGGTGATGACGGCAACCTTGCCGCGAAAGTCCTTCATGTTCTCCCCTTCCCCCTGCTTCTGATCCGATCAGACCGCCGACACGCCTCCGTCGACGGCCAGCGTCTGTCCGGTGATGTGCTTGCCCGCGTCGGACGCGAACAGCACCACCGCGCCCTTCAGGTCCTCGTCGTCGCCCAGGCGCATCAAGGGCGCATCCTTGGCCAGGTTCTCGGCGCCGAACGCGGCCAGCACGCCCTTGGTCATCCTGGACGGGAAGAAGCCCGGCGCGATCGAGTTCACAGTAATACCATAGCGGCCCCATTCGCCGGCCAGCGCACGGGTGAAATTCACCACCGCGCCCTTGGAGGTGTTGTAGGCGATGGTCTGCATGGTGCCCGGCGGATTGCCGGCCAGGCCGGCGATCGACGAGATGCTGATGATGCGCCCGTAGCGGCGCGGGATCATGGAGAGTTTGCCGACCGCCTGCGTCACCAGGAAGATGCTGCGCACGTTCAGGTCCATCACCTTGTCCCAGGCCTCGAGCGGGTAGTCCTCGGCCGGCGCGCCCCAGCTGGCGCCGGCATTGTTGACCAGGATGTCGGCATGACCGAGGCGGGCGAGGGCTTCCTGCACGAAGCCCTGCACCTGCGCTTCGTCGGAGAGGTCGGCCGCAATGGCGCTGGCCTCGATGCCGCGCTTCTGGAGGTGGGCGACGGCCGCGTCGAGCTCTTCCTGCTTGCGCGCAGAGATCACGACGCGGGCGCCCTGCTCGCCGAGGGCTTCGGCCATCTGCAGGCCGAGGCCGCGCGAGCCGCCGGTGACGATGGCGGTCTTGTTCTGGAGGGAGAAGAGTTCCTGGGTGGTGCGCATTTTTACACCTCGTAGTCCATGCACTGCCTGCCTTCCCGCACCGCCCCGATGAAGGGCACCACCGCCTTGTGCGTCGGATGGTCGATGTACGCATCGAGCGCCGCCTTGTCGGCGAACTCGGAATACAGCACCACGTCGTAGGTCGCTTCCAGCCCCGGCTGCGCCAGCACGACTTCGAACTTCAGCTGACCGGGCACGATGTTCGCGCACTCGTCCAGGCGGCGCTTCATCTCGCGCGCATTGGACAGCTTGTCCGCGCCTTCGGCCTCATCCTTCAACTTCCACATCACGATATGTTTGAGCATTCTTCCATTCCTTCATTTGGGTAATCGAGGATAGCATGATAAGTACGGTCGTTCGTAAATATGTTGACAAGTCATATTGCGCGCCGCAGCACGTCCGCCCCAGAGTGTAAACACACCAAACGCTGCTGAGTTGCTGAAGTTGCATAGCTCAACTGTAAGGCTCGTGTAAGTTTGGAGTAATTATCGTGTAAGGAAAGCGGAACACACTCCGCGACAGCTGACAAACAATCAGCATTTCCGGTGACACTAATACCTACACGGAGACACACATGGCAATCACACCCGGCATGACCGCCGGAGGGAAGGCTGCACCTTCCTCCGGCGGGCTCACCAAGGAAGAACGGAAAGTCATCCTGGCTTCCTCGCTCGGCACGGTGTTCGAGTGGTACGACTTCTACCTCTACGGCGCGCTCGCCGCGATCATCGCCAAGCAGTTCTTCATCGGCGACCCCACCACCACCTTCATCTTCGCCCTGATGGCCTTCGCGGCCGGCTTCATCGTCCGTCCCTTCGGCGCCCTCGTGTTCGGCCGGCTCGGCGACATGATCGGCCGCAAATACACCTTCCTGGTGACGATCCTGCTCATGGGCGCGTCGACGTTCCTGGTCGGCCTTCTGCCCAGCTACGCGACGATCGGGATCGCGGCGCCGATCATCCTGGTCACGCTGCGCATCCTCCAGGGCCTGGCACTTGGCGGTGAGTACGGCGGCGCGGCCACCTACGTGGCCGAGCACGCCCCGGAAGGCAAACGCGGCTACTTCACGGCCTATATCCAGACCACCGCGACCCTGGGCCTGTTCCTGTCGCTGCTGGTCATCCTGGGCACCAGGACTGTCATCGGCGAAGAAGAGTTCCAAGCCTGGGGCTGGCGCATTCCCTTCCTGATTTCGGTCGTGCTGCTGGCGATCTCGGTCTGGATCCGCCTGGCCATGAACGAATCGCCAGCCTTCGCCAAAATGAAAGCCGAAGGCAAGACCTCGAAGGCGCCGCTGACCGAGTCCTTCCTCAAGGCAAAGAACGCCAAGATCGTCTTCCTGGCCCTGGTCGGCTTGACGATGGGCCAGGCAGTGGTGTGGTACACCGGCCAGTTCTATGCGCTGTTCTTCCTCACCCAAACTCTGAAGATTGACGGCGCCACCGCGAACATCCTGATCGCGATCGCGCTGGCCCTGGCGACGCCGTTCTTCATCATCTTCGGCATCCTGTCCGACAAGATCGGCCGCAAGTGGATCATCCTGGGCGGCTGCCTGATCGCGGCGGCAACCTACTTCCCCATCTTCAAGGCCATTACCCACTACGGCAACCCCGCCCTCGAGCGCGCCATCCAGACCTCGCCAGTCGTGGTCGTGGCCGATCCGGCAACCTGCCACTTCCAGGTGGACCCGACCGGCACCAAGAAATTCCCGTCCTCCTGCGACATCGCGACCCGCATGCTGACTGCAGCCTCGGTGAGCTACAACATCCAGGAAGCACCGGCCGGCACTGTCGCCTCGATCAAGGTTGGCGAAACCACCTACCAGTCCTTCAACGCGGTCATGACGCCGGATAACCTGAACTTCGACGCTGCGTCAAAGGCCCAGGAAGACGCGCTCAAGAAACAGGTGACCGGCGCGCTGAAAACCGCAGGCTATCCGGACAAGGCAGACCCGGAGGCGATCAACAAGCCGATGCTGGTGCTGCTGCTGTTCATCCTGGTGCTCTACGTGACCATGGTGTACGGCCCGATCGCGGCGATGCTGGTCGAGATGTTCCCGACCCGCATCCGCTACACCTCGATGTCCCTGCCCTACCATATCGGCAACGGCTGGTTCGGCGGCATGCTGCCGACCATCAGCTTCGCCCTGGTGGCGTTCAAGGGCGACATCTACTACGGCCTGTGGTATCCGATCATCATCGCGCTGATCACGGTGGTCATCGGCGGCCTGTTCGTCCGGGAGACCAAGGACAACCAGATCTACGCCGACGACTGACCGGCCGGCAGCCGGACGACAAATGCCGCTGGGGCGCAGTGCACCCCAGCGGCATTTTCTTTGTCCGGCGACGAGGTCTAGCGCTTGGGCCGGTCCAGCAGCTTGCTGCTAGGCACGACCAGCAGGACCGCAAACCAGCCGATGAACTCCAGGGAGCGCCAGACGGCAGCGATGCACAGGAAATACACCAGCCATCGCGCCTCAATAAACTCACGAATCGCCGCAGTCATTCCTCGCGCAGCTCAACACCTGCCAGCTTCCAGCTCCACAGCCCGTGCCGGTCCAGCAGGAAGGCCACGCCGCCGCCCTCGGCCCGTTCGACCACCACCTGCTTCCACGACCGGTAGGACAGGTCGTAGTTGCGCTTCTCGCGCGGCGCGTCGCTGGCCGCCGGAGGCGGTCCGTCCGGCTTCGGCTGGACGCGGATATCGCCGGCCTCGAGCATCGCCATCACGCCCCGGGGGGAGACGGCGGCATCGACAACGGGGTCGATCGCGGCGAGTGCCATCGCCCTGCCGAAAGCAGCAAACGGGTTGGAACGCGGCTGCGCCAGCGCGCCGTCCGCACCAAGCCGACGCATGACCTGGACCTTGACGCTCTCGCGCAGCTTCGGAAAGTCCACGTAGCCCGACAGCGACTGGACGTCGCGCGCCTCGACGGCGGCGTGCATGCGGTACAGCTGCCAGTGCGGACTGGCCCAGGTGGCCACGGCAAGCGCGGCAATGGCGACTCCGGCGGCGATGGCGGTGGTTTTCTTCTTCATGTCAGCCGTTGAAGCCTTTCCCCTCGGCGGCCAGGCGTTCCAGCAGCGGCGCCGGCTTCCACGCCTCGCCATGGCGGCCGGCCGCATACTTGCGGACGGTGTCCAGCACCTGCGGCAGGCCGACGCTGTCGGCGTAGAACATCGGGCCGCCACGGTGCAGCGGGAAACCGTAGCCGCTCAGGTAGACCATGTCGATGTCCGAGGCGCGCAGCGCGATGCCTTCTTCCAGGATCCTCGCGCCCTCGTTCACGAGGGCATACACCAGGCGCTCGACGATCTCGGCATCCGCGATGTCGCGCCGCTCCAGCCCGATATCGCGCGAATGCCGGACGATCATGTCGTCTACCTGCGCCGAAGGATAAGCCTTGCGGTCGCCCGCCCGGTAGTCGTACCAGCCGGCGCCCGTCTTCTGCCCGAAACGGCCCTGCTCGCACAGCAGGTCGGCCGTCTTCGAATAGGCGATGTGGGGTGTTTCGACGGCGCGGCGCTTGCGGATGGCCCAGCCGATGTCGTTGCCGGCCAGGTCGCTCATCCGGAACGGCCCCATCGCGAAGCCGAAGCGCTCGATGGCGCCGTCGACCTGCTCGGGCAGCGCGCCTTCCTCGAGCAGGAAGAAGGCCTGGCGCAGGTACTGTTCCAGCATGCGGTTGCCGATGAAGCCGTCGCACACGCCCGACACCACGCCCGTCTTCTTGATCTTCTTCGACAGGGCCAGCGCCGTGGCCAGCACGTCCTTGCCGGTTTCCTTGCCGCGGACGATCTCGAGCAGCTTCATGACGTTCGCCGGGCTGAAGAAATGCAGGCCAATCACGTCCTGTGGGCGGCCGGTGAACGCGGCGATGCGGTTGAGGTCCAGCGTCGAGGTATTCGAGGCCAGGATCGCGCCCGGCTTCATGGTCTCGTCGAGCTGGCGGAACACCGATTCCTTCACGCCGATGTCTTCGAACACGGCTTCGATCACGATGTCGGCCTGGGCGATGTCGGCGTAGGACAAGGTGCCGGCGATCAGGTTCATGCGCTGCTCGCACTTCTCCTGCGTCAGCTTGCCTTTCCTGACCGTGTTCTCGTAGTTCTTGCGGATGGTCGCCAGGCCCTTGTCCAGCGCTTCCTGCTTCGTTTCGAGGATGGTCACCGGGATGCCGGCATTGGCGAAGTTCATCGCGATGCCGCCGCCCATGGTGCCGGCGCCGACCACGGCCGCCCGTTCGATCCTGCGCGCCGGCGTGTCCGCCGGCATGTCCGGCACCTTGCTGGCCGCGCGCTCGGCCATGAAGGCGTGGCGCAGGGCTTTCGATTCCGGCGTCTGCATCAGGTGCAGGAAGCGTTCGCGCTCGAATGCCAGGCCTTCCTCGAAGGGTCTGGTCACGGCAGCGGCGACGGTCTCGACGCATTCCAAAGGCGCCGGGAACGGGCCGGCCATCGCCTTGACGCGGTCGCGCGAAGCCTGGATGAAGGCGTCGGGGTTCGGGTAATCGACATCGCGGTCGCGCACCTTGGGCAATGGGCGCACGTCGGCAACCTTGTTCGCGAACGCGACGCTTGCTGCGGTCAGGTCGGTCCCGGCCGGGAAGACGTCGTCGAACAATGCCGTGCCGGCCAGCTTCTCGGACGGCACCGGCGTGCCCGACACCACCATGTTCAGGGCCATTTCCAGGCCCAGCACGCGCGGCAGGCGCTGCGTGCCGCCGGCGCCCGGCAACAGGCCCAGCTTCACTTCCGGCAGCGCGATCTGGGCGCCGGGCAGCGCGACACGGTAATTGCAGCCCAGGGCCAGTTCCAGGCCGCCGCCCATGCAGACGCTGTGGATGGCTGCGACCACGGGCTTGCTGCAGTTCTCGACCACGCGGATCAGGGTGTGCAGGGTCGGCTCCGTCAGGGCTTTCGGCGAGTTGAACTCGCGGATGTCGGCGCCGCCCGAAAAGGCCTTGCCGGCGCCGGTGAGGACAATCGCCTTGACCGATGCGTCGGCTTCGGCCTGGCGGATCGCGTCCACGGCGGCGGTCCGGGTCGCCAGGCCCAGGCCGTTCACCGGCGGATTATTCAAGGTCACAATGGCAACGCTGCCTTGCACGGTGTAGTCGGCGCTCATGTCTCTTCCTTCTCCTTTTTTGCAAGAGCCAGGCTCGGGCCCGGCAGATCCTCTTAACTATACCTCAACTAAAAGAACGTTCGTCTTATTTTCTGGCGCGACGGGATGTGCCAGAATACTGGCCTTGTCCTCACGTCACGCTGCATCTATGGAAAAACTGATTGCACAACTGATCCGGCTCTACCTCATGTCCGGTACCGAACCGGACGGCCTGGCGCAGCACCTGCTCGGGCAGCAGACGGTCAGCACGCCCCTGGTCTCGGAAGACGGCTTCACGCGCGCGATCGTCATCGACTTCCCGCGCGCGGCCGAGGACGAGACGCGCAACTGGTCCCAGCTCTGCGAGGTCGCCAATGCGCTGCAGGAAAAGCTGGACTTTCCGGCGCCCGCCGTGAGCATTACCGGAGGAAGCGCTTTCCGCCTGTGGCTGTCGCTGTACGAGCCGGTACCGATCGCCGAGGTGGGCCGTTTCCTGTCGCTGCTGCGCGCGGCATACTTCCCGGACCTGCCGTTGCACGCCAGCGGCGCCGTCGAGCTGCCACCCTGCCAGCACCGGGAAACCGGCAAATGGGCTGCGTTCATCCATCCGGGCATGGGGGCCGCGTTCGCCGGCGAAGCCGGACTGGACGTGCCGCCACCGGCCGCAGCACAGCTGGCTTTCCTGGAAGGACTGCAGAGCATCACCCCGGCCCGGTTCGAGGACGCGATGGCGGCCATGCACCGTCCGCGCGCGGCGGCGCCGGTGCACGCTCCGGTGGCCGCCCCGCCCGATGGGCTGCTGCTGAAGGATGCGACGCTGGAAGACATCGTGCGCCACCTGCATGCGCTCGGCATCGAGCCGACCTTCCGCCATGTCCTGCCCTGCCGCGGTTAATTTTTCCGGACGACCATTCCTTACAAGCGAGCAGCCCCTTGCCCGCCAGGGGTGTATCCTGTGCAGACCGGACATTGGAGGTGCCGCATGAACGACGAACGACGCCACATCTGCCTCGGCTTCACGGATGAGCGCTATCCGGAGGGGACGCACATCTGCTACCTCTACAACGACGACGAGGAGCGGCGCCGCATCCTGCCGCTGTTCGCACGTCATGCGCTGCTCGAACACGATTGCTTCAAGTATATCGCCGACGCTACGGACGGCGCCGGACTGGCGCGCATCGTCGAGGAACTCGACCTGGACAGCGCCGGGCGCGGCCTTCCGGGCTGCATCGACATCACGACCGCGAGCGACGGCTATTTTCCGGATGGCTGCTTTGATCCTGATGCGATGCTGGCACGCCTGCGTGCCGCCTACGCACAGTGTCTCGCTGCCGGCCATGCCGGCGCCAGGGTCACCGGCGAAATGTGCTGGGCCCTGCGCGGCATTCCCGGCGCCGACCGGATCGTCGAGTGCGAATCGCGGATCAACGACCTGGTCAGGGAAGTACCGGTGACCGTGATGTGCCAGTACGACCTGCGCCGATTCGACGGCGCGACGATGTTCGACGTCATGAGCGTGCATCCGGTCATCATTGTCGGCGGCTATATCCTGCGCAATCCCTTCCACCAGCATCCGGCGGCAAGACAAGGGCACCAGCATGGCCGGTGAGGGAGATCAGCCCAGCGCGACCGTGATGGGACGATTGCTGGTCATCCAGCAGGCCATCGATGCCCTGCCTGACGATGCGCGCCTTGCCGACTTTGTCAGGCGCGCGCTGGGGGGCATCCCCGGCATCGCCGACGCCCATGTCCACCTCGAGGGGCGCACGACAGCACCGACCGGGGCCATCGCCGCCCTGCTCGAGCGCTGCGGTGGCGGCGCTGGCCCGGTTCCCGTACCCAACCTGCAGCGCAACATCGGCCGCGAGGGCCATTGCTTCCCGATCCGCACACCCGACCAGCATTTCGGTTGCCTCGTCGTGCAGATCGCCGACGAACAGGCCCTGCGCCCCTACCGCGATTTTCTCGGCAATATCTCGAGCACGATCAGCCGCGTGCTCGCGACGCGCGTGTACCAGGCCCGGCTGGAGCAGCTCAACGAAGAACTGCGCCAGGCCCGCGACCAGCTCGAACTGCGGGTGGCCGAGCGCACCCGCCAACTCGAATACCACGCCACCCACGACCTGCTGACCGGACTCGCCAACCGGCCGCTCATGATCGACCGCCTGCACGCGGCCATTTCCCACGCCCGGCGCGATGCACGCGTGCTCGTGGTCGTCTACCTCGACCTCGACAGCTTCAGTTTCATGAATACCGGCCTGGGGATTGCCTGCGGCGACGCCTTCCTGCGCGAGACGGCGCACCGGCTGTGCCGCGTGGTTCCCGACTGCGACGCGGTGGCGCGCATCGGCTCGGACGAGTTCGTGATCCTGCTGTCCGGCCTGGAAAGCGTCGAGCGCAGCGGCCACTGGCTGCACGAGATGCTGGCCGCCGTGCGCGAACCGGTCCGGCTGGAAGGAAAAGACGTCGTGGTCACCGGCAGCATCGGCGCCAGCGTCTACCCCTTCGACGGTGAAGACCCGGAACTCCTGCTGCGCCGCGCCAATTCGGCCATGCACCGCGCCAAACGTTCCGGCAAGGACAGCGTCCAGTTCTACGCCAGCACGCGCGACGCCGCCGTGGCCGGACGCATGGAACTGGAAGCCGAGCTGCGCGAAGCCATCCCCGGCGGGCAGCTGGTGCTGCACTACCAGCCCAAGCTCGACCTGCAGACCGGCGCCTGGTACGGCGCCGAAGCCCTGGTGCGCTGGCAGCACCCGAAGCGTGGCCTGCTGCCCCCTGGCGAGTTCATTCCACTGGCGGAAGAGTCGTCCTTGATCGTCATTCTCGGCGAATACGTCCTGGCCCAGGCCTGCCGCCAGGCCGCGCATTGGCACCGGTCCGGCCTGGCGGGCAAGTCGGTGGCAGTCAACGTGGCTGCCCGCCAGCTGCGCGACCGGCGCATCGTCGACGTGGTCGCCACCGTGCTGCGCGACACCGGCCTGCACCCCGGCTGCCTGGAGCTGGAGATCACCGAAAGCTCGATCATGCACGACCTCGAGTACGCATCGAGCCTGATACACGAACTGAAAGCCCTGGGGATACGCATCTCGATCGACGATTTCGGTACCGGATACTCGAGCCTGAGCGCCCTGCGCTACTTCCGCGTCGACAAGCTGAAGATCGACCGCTCCTTCGTCAAGGAAATCGAAAGCGACCAGAGCGCCGCGGCAGTGGCCCTGGCCGTGATCTCCTTTGCCCGGACGCTCGGCATGCAGGTCAATGCGGAAGGCGTGGAAACACCGGGCCAGGCCAATTTCCTGCAGCAGCATGGCTGCGACGAAATCCAGGGCTACCTGCTGTCCCGCCCCTTGCCGGCCGCGCAGCTGGAAGCCTTGTACCGCGCGGGCAATCCGCCTGGCTGGCATGGAAAAGCACCTGAGTGAAAAAGGAGGAAAGATGAAGACTGCGGTATTCAGCGCACGCCGCTACGACAAGACGCTGCTGGCACGCGCCAACGGGGATGCCGGCCACGAGCTGCGTTTTGTCGAAGACCGCCTGACCCTGTCGACCGCGGGGCTGGCCGAGGGCTGCGAAGCCGTCTGCGTGTTCGTCAACGACTGCGTCGATGCCGAAGTGCTCGGCGTGCTGGCCCGGCAGGGGACCCGGCTGGTAGCCACCCGTTCCACCGGCTACAACCAGATCGACGTGGCCGCGGCCCGGCAGCATGGCATCGAGGTGGTGCGTGTCACCGACTATTCGCCGCATTCGGTCGCGGAGTTCGCGGTGGGCCTGCTGCTGGGCGTGAACCGCAAGATCGCGCGCGCCAGCGCGCGCACCCGCGACGGCAATTTCGACCTCGAGGGCTTGATGGGCTTCGACCTGCACGGCAAGACCATCGGCGTCATCGGCACCGGCAAGATCGGCCTCATCTTCGCGCGCATCATGGCCGGCTTCGGCTGCACCATCCTCGGCCACGATCCCTGGCCGAACCCGGCCTTCGGGCAGGCCGGCGGCAGCTACGTGGGGGTCGACGAACTGCTTGCGCGCAGCGACGTCGTGTCGCTGCACTGCCCGCTGACGGAAGCTACCCGGCACATCATCGATGCCGGCAACCTCGCGCGCGCCAAGCGCGGCAGCATCCTCGTCAACACCAGCCGGGGCGGCCTGGTCGACACCGAGGCCGCCATTGCGGCGCTCAAGAGCGGCCAGCTCGGCGGCCTGGCGATCGACGTCTACGAGCAGGAAGCGAACCTGTTCTTCCAGGACCTGTCCTCGACCATCATCTGCGACGACGTGATCCAGCGCCTGGTGTCCTTCCCGAACGTGATCGTCACCGGCCACCAGGCCTTCTTCACCGTCGAGGCGGTTGGGCAGATCATGCAGACCACCATCGACAGCATCACCGCCTTCGAGCGTGGCGAAGCGCTGCTCAACCGGGTGCCGCCGGCCTGAAGGCCGGACTGCGCGGCTTCGGCGCCGGGGCGCCGCACTACCACCAGCAAAGGCCGCTCGGTCCATTTCGGGTGCGCGCCCCGGTTGAACCGACGTCAATGCAGTTCGATTGCGCGCCGCAGCATGGCGTATTCGCCTGTTACCGTCTGTAAGGGCGGTGGCCGGATGCAGCCGTGCGCCGATAGAATGGGCCCGGTACGGTAGAATCCTGCCAATACCGCCTGCATCAGCGTGACCAACCACCGAAGGAGCTGCCATCACTGCCGACGAACTCCCCTTCAACAACTCCTTCGCCGAGTTGCCGCCGGCTTTTTATACCCGGCTCATGCCGACGCCCCTGCCGTCGCCCTATTTCATCGCTGCCAGCACACCCGCCGCGGCGCTGGTCGGCCTCGACCCGCAGGCGCTGGCGCAGGAGGATTTCGTCACCGTCTTCACCGGCAACAAGGTCGCGGTGCGCTCCCAACCGCTCTCGGCAGTGTATTCCGGCCACCAGTTCGGCGTCTGGGCCGGCCAGCTCGGCGACGGGCGCGCCATCGTGCTCGGCGACCTGCCGACGGCGAACGGCCCGATGGAACTGCAGCTCAAGGGCGCCGGCCTGACCCCGTATTCGCGCATGGGCGACGGCCGTGCGGTACTGCGCTCCTCGATCCGCGAATTCCTGTGCTCGGAAGCCATGGCCGCGCTCGGCATCCCGACGACGCGCGCCCTGATGCTGACCGGTTCGCACCAGCGCGTCATGCGCGAAACCGTCGAGACTGCCGCCGTCGTGACCCGCATGGCGCCGACCTTCGTGCGCTTCGGTTCCTTCGAACACTGGCTCTACCGCGGCAAGCAGGCCCAGCGCGGAGGCGATGAGCTGAAGATCCTGGCCGACTACGTCATCAAGAACTGGTATCCGGAATTCCTTGGCAGTGCGAACCCCTACAAGGAACTGCTGGCCGAGGTCACGCGCCGTACCGCGCACATGATCGCGCATTGGCAAGCGGTTGGTTTCATGCATGGCGTCATGAACACCGACAATATGTCGATCCTTGGCCTGACGCTCGACTACGGCCCCTTCGGCTTCATGGAAGCCTTCGACGCCAACCACATCTGCAACCATACCGACCAGGGTGGCCGCTATTCCTATGCCAACCAGGTGCCGGTGGGCCACTGGAACTGCTACGCGCTCGGCAATGCCCTGCTGCCGCTGATCGGCACCCCGGAAGATACCGAGGAAGCGCTCGACGCCTACCGCCCCGCCTTCGGCGCCAAGCTGGACGAACTGCTGCATGCCAAGCTCGGCCTGTTCGACGCGCGCGACGGCGACAGCGCCCTGTTCGACGACATGTTCAAGCTGCTGCAGGCCAACCATGCCGACTTCACCTTGTTCTTCCGGCGCCTGGGCGACCTGCAGCTGGACGGCGGGGTGGAACAGGACGCCCCGCTGCGCGACCTGTTCATCGACCGCGAAGCCTTCGATGCGTGGGCCGGCCAGTACCGGGCCCGCCTGCGCCTGGAGCACAGCCAGGACGCGCTGCGCCGCACCGCGATGCACCGCAGCAACCCGAAATACGTGCTGCGCAACTATCTGGCGCAGACCGCCATCGAACAGGCCCAGAACGGCGACTTCGGCGGCGTGCACAAACTGCTGGCCGTGCTCGAACGTCCCTTCGACGAGCAGCCGGAAAACGAATCGTATGCGGCCCTGCCGCCCGATTGGGCAGCCCACCTCGAGGTGAGCTGTTCTTCATGAATCAAGAGAAACAAGAAACGCAAGAGAGAACCGCCATGAACGACAAAGTGACCAAGAGCGACGCCGAGTGGCGCGCCCAGCTCGACCCGATGGAGTACCAGGTAACCCGCCACGCCGCCACCGAGCGTGCCTTCACGGGCAAGTACTGGGACCACCACGAGCACGGGATCTACCACTGCGTCTGCTGCGACACCGCGCTGTTCGAGTCCGACGCCAAGTTCGATTCGGGCTGCGGCTGGCCGAGCTATTTCAAGCCGCTCGACCCGGCCAAGGTCATCGAGAAGGTGGACCGCAGCCACGGCATGGTCCGCACCGAGATCATCTGCGCCGTCTGCGACGCTCATCTCGGCCACGTATTCGAGGACGGCCCGCCGCCGACCGGCCTGCGCTACTGCATCAATTCCGCCGCCATGCGCTTCGAACCCGCTTAAGGAAAGGCCGGGAAAACTCAATGATTAAGTTTTTGTTCGACATGCTGCCGGTGATCCTGTTCTTCGGCATCTTCAAGTATGGGGAAAACAACCAGGAATGGGCCCACGGCCTGGTCACCGACTACCTTGGTTTCCTGATCTCGGGCGGCGCGGTGCCGGCCGCGCAGTCGCCGATCCTGCTGGCGACCGCGGTCACGATCGTGGCCACGGTGCTGCAGATCGTCTACCTGCTGGCGCGCCGGCGCAAGGTCGACGGCATGCTGTGGCTGTCGCTGGGCGTGGTGGTGGTCGCCGGCGGCGCCACGATCTACTTCCACGACGAGACCTTCATCAAGTGGAAACCCACCATCCTGTACTGGGCCTTCGGCGTCGCCCTGCTGGTGGCGCAACTCGTGTACCGCAAGAACCTGATGCGTTCGGCCCTGGGCGGGGCGATGAACCTGCCGGACGCCGTCTGGAACCGCGTCCTGTATGCCTGGGCCGCCTTCTTCGTCGGGCTGGGCCTGCTGAACCTGCTGATGGCCTTCGTGGTCTTCCGTAGCGATACCGGCGCCTGGGTCAGTTTCAAGCTGTTCGGAATCACCGGCATCCTGTTCGCCTTTATCGTTATCCAATCGCTGTTCCTGTCCAAACATATCCAGGAGGATGCTCAAAATGGAAGCTAACCGTACCGAACGCCTGCGCGAGCGGCTGCAGGCCGAACTCGCCCCGTCCGTGCTGGAAATCACCGACGACTCGCACCTGCATGCCGGCCATGCCGGCGCTGCCTCCGGCGGCAGCCATTACAGCGTGAAAATCGTGTCGGACAAGTTCCAGGGCCTCACGCTGGTCATGCGCCATCGTCTTGTGTATGATGCCGTTCACGAAATGATCAACAAGGCGGAAATCCATGCGCTGGCCATTACGGCCCTCGCACCTTCGGAGCAATCCTGAAGGCCTGCCGTCCCTACTCATCTTCAGTCAGCTTTAAGAATAGTGGCCGACAATATGTAACGCGAAGTACCAGAACTTGAAGTACAAAAACTAATCAAATCTCTGTCCAAGTATCTCTTCCCACAGGAATTCCAGAAATGACTTTTAAGCCAGCACGCCTGCTGTTAGCTCTGATCGCCGTTACCGCAGCACCAGCCTTCGCGCAGAACCTCGCCGTCGTCAACGGCAAAGCCATCCCGACCTCGCGCGTCGAGGAAGCCGTCAAGCAGCTGGTCGCCGCTGGCCAGGCCCAGGACAACCCGCAGACGCGCCTGGCAATCAAGGAAGAGATGATTGCCCGCGAAGTGCTGATGCAGGAAGCCATCAAGCAGGGTTACGACAAGAAGCCGGAAGTCCGCGCCGCGCTCGACAACGCGCGCCAGGCCATCGTCGTGAACCAGCTGGCCCGCGATTACATCCAGAAGAACCCGGTGACCGATGCCGAGGTCAAGGCCGAGTACGACAAGTTCAAGGCCCAGACCGGCGACAAGGAATACCACGTACGCCACATCCTGCTCGACACCGAGGCCGAAGCGAACGCCGTGATCGCCAAGATCAAGGGCGGCGCCAAGTTCGAGGAAATGGCCAAGCAGTCGAAGGACACCGGCACCGCCAACAACGGTGGCGACCTGGACTGGGCGACCCCGTCTTCGTTCCCGCCTGAGTTCGCCGCCGGCTTTACCGGCCTGCAGAAAGGCGCCGTCACCGACAAGCCGGTGAAGACCGCGAACGGCTTCCACGTCATCAAGCTGGACGACACCCGCCCGGCCAAGCTGCCGTCGCTGGAAGAAGTCAAGCCGCAGATCCAGGATGCCCTGGCCCAGAAGAAACTGGCTGACTACCGTGACCAAATGGTCAAAAAGGCAAAGGTGCAGTAAGATGTATCACCGCCGGTGCCTTGGGGCACCGGTTCTTGCCGCCCGCGGCGAACTTTTTCGTGTTTAGATAGGACCTTAACAATGATTTTGAAGCCAGCCCGCCTGTCCTTGGCAATCAGCTTTGCCGTGACCGCGATGATCGCCGCGCCTGCATTCGCGCAGAACGTTGCTACCGTCAATGGCAAGCCCATCCCGGCGGCAAAGGTTGACCAGCTGGTCAAGCAGGTGGTTGCACAGGGCCGTGCCACCGATTCGCCGCAGCTGCGCGACGCGATCAAAAAAGACCTGATCGGCCGTGAAGTCCTGATCCAGGAAGCCGACAAGCAGGGCATCGGCGGTCGCGCCGAGGTCAAGGCAGCCATCGACAATGCCCGCCAGAGCATCATCATCAACGCGATGCTGGCCGACTACGTCAAGAAGAACCCGATTTCCGACGCCCAGATCAAGGCCGAGTACGACCGCTACAAGGCACAGGTAGGCGACAAGGAATACCACGCCCGCCATATCCTGGTCCCGACCGAAGACGAAGCCAAGGGCATCATCGCCAAGCTGAAGGGCGGCGCCAAGTTCGAAGAGCTGGCCAAGCAGCACTCGAAGGACGGCTCGGCAGCCAACGGCGGCGACCTGGACTGGGCAAGCCCGGCCAACTACGTGCCCGAGTTCTCGAAGGCCATGGTTGCCCTGCAAAAAGGCGCCGTCACCGACACCCCGGTCAAGAGCCAGTACGGCTTCCACGTGATCAAGCTGGAAGACGTGCGCCAGGCCAAGATCCCGGCCCTGGACGAAGTCAAGCAGCAGGTCGCGGAATCCCTGCAGCAGCGTCAGCTGGCGCAGTACCGCGAAAGCCTGGTCAAGAAGGCCAAGATCCAGTAATCGGGTCTTGCCGGATAAAACAAGCGCTCCCTCGGGAGCGCTTTTTTTATGCATGCGCGTGCAGCAGCGGGACGCGGATGCAGCGCTGCAGCGGGCAGGTGCCGGGCGCCGTGCTGGCAAATCAGGTAGCGGCATTTCGGAGCTCTCCTACGGCGGCGCGGAGCGTGCGCCTATTCAGCCCGCTGTCGGGTTGACTAAGATGGTCAGCAAGACCAACCGACAAGGAGGCCACCATGAGCAAAGAACAAGGCACCGAACACGGACCAGCATTGGACGGCGGACGTGAGGGCCCGGGCGGCGACATGACCTGCCCGGTGCGGGTGGAACGCCGCCGGCCGGCGGCAGCGCGGGCGCGGACCAGTCGGCCGAGCCGGTGTGGCGCTACCAGGTGCCCCCTCCCGGCAGCGGTAGCGGAACGCCTGCCGGCGAATCGAATGCCGGACACTACACACCGAATGCGGCCGGCCACGGTGGCGGGATCGTCAGCGCCCCGGCCGAAAGCAATGTCAATGCGCCCGGCCGCCCGTTGAGCGGCGCCGGCAGCGCGGCCGACCCGGCCGGCGGCACCATCGGCGGTATCCAGGCGAGCAGGGACGCCGAAGCCATGGGCGGTGCAGGGGGCGGCGGCAATCCCGGCGCAAGCGCCGCCAATGCCGACAGTAAGCCGGGCGGTTCCGGCGAGACCGACCAGGACTAGCTTTCAGCTCTGCCGTTGCGACCACGACCTGCGTCCTCTCCTACGCACGCCTGGTCGCGCGTCCTATTGAGGTCATGGCGGAGACGACTACCATCGAGCCGATACGTTAACAGGAGGACAGCATGGACAAGGATCAATCGAAAGGGGCCGCGGCCAACCAGGACACGGGCGGCCGGGACGGCCAGAAGGCCGACAACGCGTCCAAAGGCGGACTGTGGCAGTACCAGACGCCGCCGCAAGACCCGGGCGCCGGCGCAGTGCAGTCGAACTCGGCGCACTACACCGGTGGCGCCCATGGCGGCGACAGCCAGCAGGGCGACTTCCTGAAGTCCTCGCTGGAACAGAACGCGATGCCGGCAGGTGCGCCGCAGACGAGTCGCGGCAGTGCGATGGGCTCCGGTGGCGTCGATACCCAGGGCGGCAATGGTCCGGGTGCGGGCGCGCCGGGAACCGATCGGGACGGCATGCCGGGAGGCAGCGGCGGCGGTGAATCCGGCGGCGGCGGGTCATCCAACGACAAGGCTTCGGGCGCCGGCGGCGGCCAGCCTGCCCCGGTCGGCAACGGGACTCCGGACCAGCCGGTCTGGGCCACCTGAATCCGTCCCGGCCATGAAAAAAGCGCCTTCGCGGAGGCGCTCTAAGTCATGAGCCCGACGGCTCATGCAGTAGCGTGGGCGGGTGTCCCGCCCACGCGGTCAAATCACAGTGCTGCGGCCCGTGCGATTGTTCGCATCCCAACTACCCGCCCACAGCCAATCAGCCGACCCACTTGCGCGCGTTGCGGAACATGCGCATCCACGGCGACTCGTCCGGCCAGCCCGCCGGCGCCCATGAATGCACGACGGTGCGGAACACCCGCTCGGCGTGCGGCATCATCGCGGTGAAGCGGCCGTCTTCGGTGGTGACGGCGGTCAGGCCGCCCGGCGAACCGTTCGGGTTGAACGGGTAGGTTTCGGTCGCCTGGCCGCGGTTGTCGACGTAGCGCAGGGACTTCACCACCGCGTCGATGTCGCCGGTCAGCGAGAAGTCGGCAAAACCTTCGCCGTGCGCGATCGCCAGCGGTGCCTGGGTACCGGCCATGCCGTCGAAGAAGATCGACGGCGAATCCAGCACCTCGACCATGCCGAACCGCGCTTCGAACTGCTCCGACTTGTTGCGGGTGAACTTCGGCCACGCGTGTGCGCCAGGGATGATCGACTTCAGGTTGCTCAGCATCTGGCAGCCGTTGCACACGCCCAGGCCGAAGGTGTCCTGGCGCGCGAAGAAGGCGGCGAACTGGTCCGACAATTGCGGGTTGAACAGGATGGTCTTGGCCCAGCCCTCGCCCGCGCCCAGCACGTCGCCGTAGGAGAAGCCGCCCACGGCGATGACGCCATGGAAGTCCGCCAGGCTGGCGCGGCCGGCGATCAGGTCGCTCATGTGTACGTCGATGGCGGTAAAGCCGGCCTGGTGCATCACCCAGGCGGTCTCGATGTGCGAGTTCACGCCCTGCTCGCGCAGGATCGCCACGCGCGGACGCACGCCCGTTGCGATGAACGGCGCCGCGACGTTGTCGCTCAGGTCGAAAGTGAGCTTCGGCGACAGGCCGGGGTCGGTCTCGTCCAGCAGGCGCGCATATTCCTGGTCGGCGCAGTCCGGGTTGTCGCGCAGGCGCGCGATGCGCCAGCTGGTCTCGCTCCACAGGCGGTGTAGAACGCTGCGCTTCTCGCTGTAGATGACCTTGGCGTCGCGGGTGAATTCGATCACGCCGCGGTCGTTCAGCTTGCCGATGATATGGCTGCAGGCGCCCAGGCCCAGTTCGCGCAGCACCGCCATCACGGCCTGCTTGTCATCGAGACGCACCTGCAGCACCGCGCCCAGCTCTTCGCTGAACAGGGCGCGCAGGGTCATCTCGTTGCGGCGCTCGCCCACCTGCGTGGTCCAGTTCTTGGCATCGCCCCAGTCGGAAGCGTGCTCGCCTTCCATGGTCAGGATGTCGAGGTTGACCGACACGCCGGCACGGCCGGCAAAAGCCATCTCGGCCAGGGTGGCGAACAGGCCGCCGTCCGAACGGTCGTGGTAGGCCAGCAGCTTGCCCTCCTTGTTCAATCGCTGGATGGCGTTGAAGAAGGCTTTCAGGTCGTCGGCCGAATCGACGTCCGGCACGCTGTCGCCGATCTGCTGGAATACCTGGGCCAGGCTCGAGGCGCCGAGGCGGTTCTTGCCACGGCCGAGGTCGACCAGCACCAGGGCGGTGTCGCCGACATCGGTACGCAGTTGCGGGGTCAGCGAACGGCGCACGTCCTCTACCTGCGCGAACGACGAGACGATCAGCGACACCGGCGAAATCACCGACTTGTTGGCGCCGTCGTCGTTCCAGGTGGTGCGCATCGACAGCGAATCCTTGCCGACCGGGATCGACACGCCCAGCGCCGGGCACAGCTCCATGCCGACCGCCTTGACGGTGTCGAACAGCGCGGCGTCCTGGCCCGGCTGGCCGCAGGCCGCCATCCAGTTGGCCGACAGCTTGATGTCGCCGATCTCCTTGATCGGCGCGGCAGCGATGTTGGTGATCGCCTCGCCCACGGCCATGCGGCCCGAGGCTGCGGCGTCGATCACGGCCAGCGGGGTGCGCTCGCCCATCGCCATCGCCTCGCCCACGAAGCCTTCATAGGACATGGCGGTGACGGCGCAGTCGGCCACCGGCACCTGCCACGGACCGACCATCTGGTCGCGCACGGTCATGCCGCCCACGCTGCGGTCGCCGATGGTGATCAGGAAGGATTTATCCGCCACGGTCGGCAGCAGCAGCACGCGGCGCGCGGCTTCCGCCAGCTCGATGCCGGTCAGGTCGATGGCCGGGAAGTCGTACTTGACGTGCTCGACTTCGCGCAGCATCTTCGGCGGCTTGCCGAGCAGGACGTCCATCGGCATGTCGACCGGATAATTGTTGGCCTGCGGGTCGATCACACGCAGCTGACGCTCCTCGGTCGCAGTGCCCACGACTGCATATGGGCAGCGCTCGCGCGCGCAAATCGATGCAAATTTATCAAGGTCCATCGGCGAAATTGCCAACACATATCGCTCCTGCGACTCGTTGGACCAAATTTCCTTTGGCGCCATGCCCGACTCTTCGAGCGGGACCTTGCGCAGGTCGAACAGCGCGCCGCGCTTGGCGTCGTTGACGATTTCCGGGAAGGCGTTCGACAGGCCGCCCGCGCCCACGTCGTGGATCGAGATGATCGGGTTGTCCGCGCCCATCTGCCAGCAGCCGTTGATGACTTCCTGGGCGCGGCGCTCCATCTCCGGGTTGCCGCGCTGGACCGAGTCGAAATCCAGGTCGGCGGTGTTGGTGCCGGTGGCCATCGAGGACGCGGCCGAGCCGCCCATGCCGATGCGCATTCCCGGGCCGCCCAGCTGGATCAGCAGGCTGCCGACCGGGATCTCGTCCTTGTGGGTATGCTCGCTCGAAATGTTGCCGATGCCGCCGGCGATCATGATCGGCTTGTGGTAACCGTAGACGCTGCCGGCCGCGCCGACGTTCTGCTCGTAGGTACGGAAGTAACCGCCCAGCACCGGACGGCCGAACTCATTGCTGAAGGCGGCGCCGCCGAGCGGGCCGTCGATCATGATCTGCAGCGGCGAGGCGATGCGCTCCGGCTTGCCGTAGGCAGCGTCCACACGGCCGGCGGCGCCCAGCGTGACGTCGGAGGCGTTCTCCCACGGACGCTGGGCATCCGGCAGCAGCAGGTTCGAGACCGTGAAGCCGGTCAGGCCCGCCTTCGGCTTGGCGCCGCGGCCGGTCGCGCCCTCGTCGCGGATCTCGCCGCCGGCGCCGGTCGAGGCGCCCGGGAACGGGGAGATCGCGGTCGGGTGGTTGTGGGTCTCGACCTTCATCAGGATGTGGGTCAGCTCCGTCGAAGGCGCATACTCCTGGCCCTGGCGCGGGAAGAAGCGCGTCACATTGGCGCCTTCGATGATCGAGGAGTTGTCGCTGTAGGCGACGACGGTGCCACGCGGGTTCAGCTGGTGGGTGTTCTTGATCATCTGGAACAGCGAGCGGTCCTGCTTGACGCCGTCGATGATCCAGTCGGCGTTGAAGATCTTGTGGCGGCAGTGTTCGCTGTTCGCCTGCGCGAACATCATCAGCTCGACGTCGGTCGGGTTGCGCTGCGCGCGGGTGAAAGCGTCGTGCAGGTAGTCGATCTCGTCGACCGACATCGCCAGGCCCAACTCAAGGTTGGCGCGCACCAGCGCCGCACGCCCCTCCCCGATCACGTCCACGGTCTCGAGCGGACGGCCGGCGAGTTCGTCGAACAGGCGCTGCGCTTCGTCGGCGTTGCGCAGCACGGTCTCGGTCATGCGGTCGTGCAGCAGCGCGGCGACCGCCTGCACCTCCTGCTCGCCCAGCTTCTTCGGCGCGCCAATGCCGGTGCCGAGGATGCCGCCCTTGAGCACGACGGTGTAGCCGACGCCGCGTTCGATGCGGTGCACGTGCTGCATGCCGCAGTTGTGGGCGATGTCGGTGGCCTTCGAGGCCCACGGCGAGATCGTGCCCAGGCGCGGGATGACGAAGAACTCTTCGGTCACGCCTTCATACAGCGTCTGCGCTGCAGGCTCGCCATAGGTGAGCATGGCGCTCAGGCGCTCGGTATCGTCAGTGCTCAGCGCTGCGCTGCTGTCGATGAAGTGGAAGAAGCGGGCCTGGACTGCAGCAATCGATGGTGCGACGGCTTGGAGTTGCGACAGGAGGCGTTGGCTACGGAAGGCGGACAGGGCGTTGGAACCCGGCAGAATCAACATGGCTGAGAAGTTGGTTGATGCAGCGTCGCTGCTAGGGTGGAAGATAGCCCGCTATTATACAGTGTCACCAAGCAGCGTTGCATTCCTACCAGTCGAGACCTTGTAGAACGGACATTTCTTGATCCAGCAGGAACTTATCGGTATTGTAAGGGCTACATCACGGCAAAGAGGTGCATGGGCACCAAACAGGAACAGAGCGAGATGCAAGAGAATGCGAACCTGACGGTCCTGATCGTCGACCCCAACGGCGGCATGCGCGCCAGCCTGCAGAACATGCTGAACCAGGCCGGCATCACCAAGGTCGAGTCGGCGATCAATGCGAGCACCGCGATCAAGCAGCTCGCCAAACGCGGCTACGACATCATTCTCTGCGAGTACGATCTGGCCGGCCCTTCCGGCGACGGCCAGGACGGCCAGCAGCTGCTGGAAGACCTGCGCCACCACCGGCTGATCACGGCCTCCACCATCTTCATCATGCTCACCTCCGAAGGCGTGTACGACAAGGTCGTCAGCGCCGCCGAGCTGACCCCGACCGACTACGTGCTCAAGCCGTTCACGGTGGAGATGCTGAGCACCCGGATCAAGCGAGCGCTGGAACGCCGGACCGCCCTGCTCCCGGTCTGGCAGCTGGCCGCGCAAGGCAAGCCGATCGAGGCCATCCGCGCCTGCGGCAGCGCCGCCATCGCCAGTCCGCGCCATGCGCTCGACTTCCTGCGCCTGAAGGCCGAACTGCACGTCTCGGTGGGCGAACACGCACAAGCCGGCGCCATCTACCGCGACGTGCTGGCCGAGCGCCCCCTGGGCTGGGCCGGCCTGGGGCTGGCGCGCACCATGCTCGCGCAAGGAGCGGTCGGGGACGCGCGCGACACGCTGGAGGCGCTGGTGCAGGCCAATCCGCGCTTGATGGCCGCCTACGACCTGCTGGCGCGCTGCCACGAGCGGTTGGGCAGCACGGGCGATGCGCAGAAGGTGCTGGAAGAAGCGGTGTCGATCTCGCCGCACATGGTACGCCGCCTGCGCAAGCTGGGCGAAGTCGCCTTGGAAAACGGCGACGCCGACGCGGCCGAGAAGTCCTTCAAGCAGGTGGTGAGCAAGGCGCGCTATTCCGAATTCCGCAACCCGGAAGACCATGTCAATCTGGTCAAGGCGATGGTCACGCGCGGCGACGTGGCGGGTGCCGGCGGCGTGATCCGCGACATGGAGCGCTCGATGCGCGGCAGCGCGAACATCGATGCCTGCAAGGCCTATTCGAACGCCCTGCTGCAGGAAAAGATGGGCAACGTCAGCGCCGCCATCGCCGAGCTCTCTACTGCGGTGAGCGCGGCGCGCACCAGCAGCAGCCTGTCGCCGAACCTGAAGATCGGCCTGGCCCAGGCTTGCCTAGAGCACCGGATGGACGAGCAGGCTTCCAACGTCATGATGAGCGTGATGGGCGATGCCACCGGCCAGGTGACGGTGGACCAGGCCATGGGCGTCTTCGTGCGTGCGGGCCGTCCCGACCTCGCCGACGGCATGGGCCAGCAACTGCGCGCCCAGGCCCAGATCCTGCTCGGCGTGGCGGACGAGAAGCGCAACATGGGCGACGTGCGCGGCGCGGTCCAGACCCTGCTGGAAGCGCTGCACATGGCGCCGGGCAACCTGCAGGTGATGGTGGCCGTTGCCGGGGGCATCCTGCGGCAGGTGAACGAGCTGGGCTGGGATCATGCGCTCGCCGAGGTGGCGAACGAGCAGATCGAGCGGCTGAGGGCCATGGATGCCGGGCATCCCCGGCTGGCGGCGCTTACCGAGGAATTCCAGCAGGCCAAGCGCAAGTACGGTATCTCGACCTAGGCACGACGCGTATCCCGCCGCCAGCCCGTGGGTGGCGCCGGCCGTGCCGCTAGCTGCGCATCCGGGCAGGCCGCATCACGATCACAGCGCAGGCCAACAGGACGAGGTGGGCAGTACTCGAATAGAACGGCGCCAGCGCCGGCTGCGCGACGTCGGTCCGGGCGAAGGCATCCAGCAGGCCGTTGGCCAGGTTCCAGCCCCAGTGCAGGCCCACAGCGGCCCACAGGGTGCGCGTGCGGTAGAGCGCCGCCGCGTATGCGAGTCCGAAGCAGAACAGCCTGAACCACTCCACCGGCCCCTCATGCAGGCGGTAGATGTGGTTCAGCACGTACAGCCCGGCCGAAACCACGACGAACATCCAGTGCTGCCCCAACTGCGGGAAGGCGCGCAGCACCAGCCCGCGCGTCAGGATGTCTTCCGCGGTCGACGCAATGAAGGTCGAGAAGGCGAGGAAGGCAAGCGTACCGAGCAGCGCCGTGCCGGGCTGGAGGTCCACCCATGCAAAGGTGTAGACGCCGGCGTAGGTGCCGACCGTGAGCGTAGCGAGCTTCGCCATGATCGCCAGAACTAGCCCGAGCGCAAGCAAGCGCAGCCAGCCCGGCTGTGCGTCCAGGTACCAGGCACGCATGCCGTCGAAACCCAGCCAACGCGAACCCCACCAGGCAAGGGGCGGGAACAGGAGCAGCAGGAAGGGGTTCCCAAGGGCCTGCGGCAGTTGGTAGGACAGGACCAGCACGGCCGCGACCAGCAGCAGGCGTGTAGGGCGCGGGGGTGCAATGGAAGAAGGGGTCAAGGTCTGCATCGGTTGGCCGGATGTGGGCAAATCGCCCGTTGTCTCGGGAATGCCGCGAAGAATACCGTTTTCGTCCACGTCCCGCACGGGCCATGCGACGAACTGCGTGAAGCGTGGCGTGAACCGGATGCCGGCGGCGATATCGACGTACCTGCATTCCCGCAGACGCCAGGCTGTTTCCGATGGCGCGCCTGTCCGGACAGTTTCGCCATCCACGCTGAGTTGCCCGGCATCGTCACCAGGTTCGGAGCCGCACCGGCGAACATGCGGCCGGGCCGCATGAACACATGAACACCCGCGCGACCGGATGCGTCCGTCGCCGAACCAGGCCGCCGTGCTAGGACCGGCCGTAGCCTCCACCTCCCGGCGTTTCGATCACGAACAAGTCACCCGGATGCATCCCCACCTTGCCGACGTGACCGAGGACCTCGACCGTCCCGTCGGCTCGCTGCACCTCGTTCCGCCCACGCTCGCCGGGCTCGCCGCCGGCCATGCCGAACGGCGCATGGATCCGGTTATTCGACAGGATCGCCGCCGTCATCGGCGCCAGAAAGCGCAGCTTGCGCACCCCTCCGTTGCCACCGCGCCAGCGTCCCGCCCCGCCCGAACCGTGCCGGATCGCGTAGCTCTCCAGCCGCACCGGGAAGCGAAACTCGAGAATCTCCGGATCGGTCAGCCGCGAGTTCGTCATGTTGGTCTGCACCACGTCCGTGCCGTCGAAACCCTCGCCCGCCCCCGAACCGCCCGAGATCGTCTCGTAGTACTGGTAGCGCGCATTCCCGAAGGTGAAGTTGTTCATCGTGCCCTGGCTGGCTGCCATCACGCCCAGCGCGCCGTATAGCGCATTCGTGATGCAGGTCGAGGTCTCGACGTTCCCCGACACCACCGAGGCCGGATAATGCGGGTTCAGCATCGAACCCGGCGGGATAATGACCTCGAGCGGCTTGAGGCAGCCGGCGTTGAGCGGAATGTCGTCGTCCACCAGGGTGCGGAACACATACAGCACCGCCGCCATGCACACCGCCGAGGGCGCGTTGAAGTTGTTCGGCAGCTGTCCCGAGGTGCCGGTAAAGTCGATCTCCGCGCTGCGGCTGTCGCGGTCGACGCGGATTGCCACTTCGATCCGCGCGCCGTTATCGAGCTCGTAGCTGAACCGGCCGTCCTTCAGCGCCGAGATCACGCGGCGCACGGCTTCCTCCGCGTTGTCCTGCACATGACCCATGTAGGCGCGCACCACATCCAGGCCATAGTAGCCCACCATCTTGTGCAGCTCCTCGACGCCCTTCTGGTTGGCCGCCACCTGGGCGCGCAGGTCGGCCATGTTCTGGTCCGGATTGCGCGCCGGGTAGCGTGCGCTGCTCAAGAATTCCCGCGCTTCCTGCTCGCGCAACACGCCGTCAAGGCCGTCGACGAGCTTGAAGTTGTCGATCAGGACGCCTTCCTGGTCGATGTGATCCGAATCCGGCGGCATCGAGCCCGGCGTGGTGCCGCCGATGTCCGCATGGTGGCCGCGCGAGCCGACGTAGAACAGGATCTGCTCGCCCGCCTTGTCGAACACCGGCGAGATCACGGTGACGTCCGGCAGGTGCGTGCCGCCGTGGTACGGATCATTCAGCACGTAGACGTCGCCCGCCTTCATCCGGCCCGCATTCCTGCGCATCACGCTCTTGATGCTCTCGCCCATCGACCCGAGGTGCACCGGCATGTGCGGCGCGTTGGCTACCAGATTGCCGTCGGCATCGAAGATCGCGCAGCTGAAGTCGAGGCGCTCCTTGATGTTGACCGAGTAGGCCGTGTTCTGCAGGCGCAGGCCCATCTGCTCGGCGATCGACATGAACAGGTTGTTGAAGATCTCGAGCATCACCGGGTCGGCCGTGGTGCCGATGGCGCGCCGCTCGGGCAGCGCTTCCACGCGGCGCAGGACCAGGTGCTTGTGCGGCGTGACCTGTGCCTGCCAGCCCGGCTCCACCACCGTGGTGGCATTCGCTTCGGCGATGATCGCCGGCCCGCGCACGATGTCGCCCGCTCGAATGGCCTCGCGCAGGAACACACCGGTATCAAGCCACGCCCCGCCGCTGAACATGCGTACCAGCTCATCCGGGGCCGGCCGGCCCCCTTCCGGCCCTTGCTGCGCGGCGGCCTCGAGCGGCGCGTCGGAACGTCCGATGGCTTCTACGGACACCGCTTCCACCACCAGGCCGCGCGAGGGCATCAGGAAGGAATAGCGGCGCTTGTAGGCCTGCTCGAACGCGGCATGCATGGCATCGTCCGCGCCGAAGGGCACGACGATGGCCGAATCCGTCCCCTCGTAACGCAGGTGCACCCGGCGTACCAGTTCGATGCGGTCCGGTGTCACGCCCTGCCGCAGCAGTTGGTCGCGCGCACTGGCGCCGAGGGCATCGAGACGAACCGCAAGCACGTCGCTGCCGGCATCCTTCAGGCGCAGCTCGACGGCCTGCTCGCGCATCGCGGTCTGATCGGCCAGGCCCATGCCGTAGGCCGACAGCACCCCGGCCAGCGAATGGATGAACACCGTCTTCATGCCCAGCGCGTCCGCCACCAGGCAGGCATGCTGGCCGCCGGCGCCGCCGAAGCTGGTCAGCGCGTATCCGGTCACGTCGTGGCCACGCTGCACCGAGATCTGCTTGATCGCGTTGGCCATGTTGCCGACCGCGATCTGGATGAAGCCCTCGGCCACTGCTTTCGGTGTCGGCACGCTGCCCGTGGCACGGCCGATTTCCTGCGCCATTGCGGCGAATCCGGCGCGCACGGCCTCCAGGTCGAGCGGCTCGTCGCCGTTTTTGCCGAACAGGCGCGGGAAGTGCTGCGGCTGGATCTTGCCGAGCATGACGTTGCAGTCGGTGACCGCCAGCGGGCCGCGGCGGCGGTAACTGGCCGGGCCCGGATTGGCGCCGGCGCTGTCCGGGCCGACACGGTAGCGCGTGCCGTCGAAGTGCAGGATCGAACCGCCGCCGGCGGCCACCGTGTGGATGCTCATCATCGGCGCACGCATGCGCACCCCCGCCACCTGGGTCTCGAAGACGCGTTCGAACTCACCCGAAAAGTGCGAGACGTCGGTTGAGGTGCCGCCCATGTCGAAGCCGATCACGCGGTCGAAGCCGGCCAGCCGGCTGGCCCGCACCATGCCGACGATGCCGCCGGCGGGCCCGGACAGGATGCTGTCCTTGCCCTGGAAGGCGCGCGCATCGGTCAGGCCGCCGCTCGACTGCATGAACTGCAGGTTCACGCCCGGCAGCTCGCCCGCGACCTGGTCGACGTAGCGGCGCAGGATGGGAGACAGGTAGGCATCGACCACGGTCGTGTCGCCGCGCGCCACCAGCTTCATGAGCGGGCTGACCTCGTGCGATACCGATACCTGCGTGTAGCCGATCTCGCGCGCAATCCGGGCGGTGACCGCCTCGTGTTCCGTGTAGCGGTAGCCGTGCATGAAGACGATGGCGATCGAGCGCAGGCCGCGGTCATAGGCCTGTCGCAGGCTTGTACGGGTGGCCGCTTCGTCCAACGGTTGCACGACCTCGCCGTGCGCGCCCATGCGCTCGTCGACTTCGATCACCTCGGCATACAGCAGTTCCGGCAGCACGATGTGGCGATCGAACAGGCGCGGACGGTTCTGGTAGGCGATGCGCAGCGCGTCGCGAAAGCCCCGGGTGATGGCCAGCACGGTCGGCTCGCCCTTGCGCTCGAGCAGCGCGTTGGTGGCCACCGTCGTGCCCATCTTGACGGCTTCCACCAGGGCCACCGGTACGGGCTCGCCCTGCGCGACACCCAGCAGGTGCCGGATGCCGGCCACGGCCGCGTCGCGGTACTGTTCGGGGTTTTCGGAGAGCAGCTTGTGCGTGACCAGCTGCCCGTCGGGCCTGCGTGCCACGATGTCGGTGAAGGTGCCGCCGCGATCGATCCAGAACTGCCAGTCCATGTACATACCCCTTGCCGCTTCATCCAAAACATCTATTGTAGTCCGGGCGCGCGACTGTTTTGGCGAAAATGCATGACAATACGATCATGGAAAACCAACTCGACAATCAGCTCTATAGCGTCGCGCAGCTGCGCGAGATCGAACGCGCGGCCTATGCGGAGCTCGCACCTGGAACACTCATGCGGCGCGCCGGCGAGGCCGCAGCGAAATTCGCGCTCGAACTGCTGGGCGGCAAGCGCGACCTGCCGGTGCTGCTGCTGGCCGGCCCCGGCAACAACGGCGGCGATGCGCTGGAAATGGCGGCGGTGCTGGCGGACGCCGGCGTCGATGCGACCGTGCTGCACCTACCTGGACAGCGTGAAACATCGGACGAAGCTGCGAGCGCGCACGAACGCGCGCGTGACGGCTCGGTCGGCTTCATCGACATGCTGCCCCCTGGTGCGCAATGGGGCCTGGTGGTCGACGGCCTGTTCGGCATCGGCCTGGCGCGCCCGATCGACGGCGAATACCGCGAGCTGGTGGCTTCCCTCGACAGCCTGCGTTGCCCGATCCTGGCGCTGGATGTGCCCAGCGGGCTGGACGCCGACACCGGCACCGTCATCGGCCCGGACGGTATCGCGGTGCGGGCGACACACACCATCACCTTCCTCGGCGACAAGCCGGGCCTGCACACGGCCGACGGACGCGACCACGCCGGGCAGGTGCGGGTCGAGGCGCTTGGGCTTGCACCGGAACACTTCCCCGCCCCCATTGCCCGTCTCGGCTCGGCAGACGCATTCGCGCATCGCCTGGCGCCACGCCGGCACAACAGCCACAAGGGCAGCTTCGGCGACGTGGCCGTGATCGGCGGCGCCCACGGCATGGCCGGCGCGCCCGTGCTCGCCGCGCGCGGCGCCCTGTTCGCCGGCGCCGGCCGCACCTTTGTCGCGATGATCGATCCCGGCCCCGGCTTCGACAGCGTGCAGCCGGAGATCATGTTCCGGCTGGCGGACGAGTTCGAATTCGACAAGCGCACCCTGGTGATCGGGCCCGGCATGGGGGGCTCGGCCACTGCCATGCGGCTGCTCGCGAAGGCGCTGGACAGCGACAGCCCCTTGGTGATCGACGCCGACGCCATCACACTGATCGGCGCCAGCCCCGACCTGCTGGGACGCCTGGCGCAGCGCAGCACCCCGGCGGTGCTCACGCCCCACCCGCTCGAAGCCGCGCGCCTGCTCGGCATGACGGCGGCGGCGATCCAGGCCGACCGCCTCGAGGCCGCACGCGAAATCGCTTTGCGGACCAATGCGGCGGTGATCCTGAAGGGCTCGGGATCGGTGATTGCGCGGCCGGATGGCGCCTTGCTGATCAACCCGACCGGTAATGCGGGCCTGGCCACTGCGGGCAGTGGCGACGTGCTGGCGGGGATGTGCGGTGCGCTGCTGGCGCAGGGCTGGCCGGCCTGGGAAGCGGCGGCAGGCGGCGCCTGGATCCACGGCGCCGCGGCCGACCTGCTGGTCGCGCACGGCGTGGGACCGATCGGCATGACGGCCGGTGAACTGCCGGCTGCGGCACGGGCGGTGCTGAACCTGCTGGTTGCCGAGAACCTGGGTTAATGTAGGGTGGGCAGGTTTCCTGCCCACGCGGTGAGCGTGCGTAGCGAGATCATGGAGCGCGAGATCGGAAGCAATCCGGATCACCGCGTAGGCGTTTGCAATTCCTCGCATTGCTCGGAATTGCCCCGCCCACCCGACTAGGCCAGGCGGCCTGCCGCAATCGTGATGGTACGGCCGCAACGGGCCGCCATCGCAGGATCATGCGTGACCAGCACGAGGGTCGAGCCGCGCTCGCGGTTCAGTTCGAACATCAGCCCGATGATGGCTTCGCCGGTGGCGGCGTCGAGGCTGCCGGTCGGCTCGTCCGCGAACAGCAGCGGCGGCTCGGTGACGAAGGCACGCGCGAGTGCCACGCGTTGTTGTTCGCCACCGGACAGATACTTGGGGTAATGGCGCAGGCGGCTAGACAGGCCCACGCGTCCCAGCATGGCCTCGGCTTTTGCACGCGCGTCATTGTCGCCACGCAGTTCCAGCGGCAGCATCACGTTTTCCACTGCATTCAGGTGGGCCAGCAACTGGAAAGACTGGAACACGAACCCCAGCTTGGCCTTGCGGAAGGCGGCGCGGCCGTCCTCGTCGAGCGCGAAGATATCGGTGCCGTCGAGCACGACCGTCCCGCTCGAAGGGGTGTCCAGGCCGGCCAGCAGGCCCAGCAAGGTCGACTTGCCCGAGCCGGAGGCTCCGACGAGCGCGAGCGTCTCGGCCGGTTGCACGGTAAAATCGATGTTTTGCAGGATGGTGAGTTCGCCGCTGGCGTCCGCCACCCGCTTCGACAGGCCGCTGACCGCGATCGCCGCTGGCCGGCCTGCCGGCGCAGCATCCGATGTCGAACCATTCGTCGCACCATTCTTGAACACCTCGGGGTTATCACGCATGCTAGCCATTCTTAAAAAATTGTCTCTCGTAGCGTTCATGACGCTGGCCGCGTCGGGCAGCGCCTATTCTGCACCAAAAACCGTCCTCGTGGTGGGCGACAGCCTGTCGGCCGAGTATGGCATCACGCGCGGCACCGGCTGGGTGCCGCTGCTCGAACAGAAGCTCAAGGCCGAGAAGATTCCCGCCAAGGTGGTCAACGCGAGCATCAGCGGCGAGACCACGATCGGCGGCCGCACCCGCCTGCCGGCCCTGCTCGACCAGCACAAGCCGAACATCGTCGTGCTCGAACTGGGCGCCAACGACGGCCTGCGCGGCCTGCCGGTGGCCTCGGCCGAGGGCAACCTGCGCGCGATGGTCGACATGGCGCAGCAGAAGAACGCGCAAGTCCTGCTGGTGGGCATGCGCATGCCGCCGAACTACGGCCGCGCCTACACGGAGAGCTTCTTCAACATGTTCAAGAAGCTGTCGCTCGAGACCAAATCTCCGCTGGTGCCCTTCATGCTGGAAGGCGTGGCGGAGAAGCCCGCCCTGTTCCAGGCCGACCGCCTGCACCCGACCTCGGCGGCCCAGCCCATCATCCTGAACAACATCTGGCCGCACCTGGCGGCCCTCCTGAAAAAACAATGAAATACCCAGCCGTCCTGAGCTTCGCCGACATCCTTCCCGAACTCGATACCTTCGACACCATCATCGACGCGCGCAGCGAGTCGGAATATGCGCTCGACCGCATCCCCGGCGCGATCAACGCGCCGGTGCTGGACGACGAGCAGCGCATCAAGGTGGGCACCCTGTACAAACAGGTCGGCGCCTTCGAAGCGAAGAAAGTCGGAGCCCCGCTGGTGGCCGCAAACATCGCCCGCCACATCGAGGGACTGTGGGCGGACAAGCCGCGCGACTGGAAGCCGCTGGTGTACTGCTGGCGCGGCGGTAACCGCAGCGGCTCGATGGCGCACATCCTGGCCAAGATCGGCTGGCCGGTGGTGCAGTTGGATGGCGGCTACAAGGCCTACCGCGCGCACGTTGCAAGCGCGCTGGAGAACCCGCCGGAGGTGGACTTCCGCGTGGTCTGCGGCACCACGGGCAGCGGCAAGAGCCGCCTGCTGGAAACCCTGGACCGCCTGGGCGCGCAGGTGCTCGACCTGGAAAAGCTGGCGGCACACCGTGGCTCGGTGCTGGGCCACCTGCCGGACGAACCGCAGCCGACCCAGAAGATGTTCGAGAGCCAGATTTGGGACAAGTTGCGCCACTTCGACCCGTCCCGCCCCGTGTTCGTGGAATCCGAAAGCAAGAAGGTCGGCAACCTGCGCGTGCCGGAAGCGGTAATGGCGCGCATGCGCGCCTCGCCCTGCATCTCGCTGTCGCTGTCGCGCGAGAACCGGGTCCGGCTGCTGATGGAAGACTACGAGCATTTCTGCAAGAACCCGGACGCGCTTACCGGCCAGCTGGCGCACCTGGTGCAGCTGCACGGGAACGACAAGATCAGGGCCTGGCACGACATGGCCAACAACGGCTTGATGCCGGAGCTGGTGGACCAGCTGCTGGTGGAGCATTACGATCCCGCTTACCTGCGTTCGATCGACCGCAATTTCGTGCAGTTTCCAAAGGCGGAGGTGCTCGAGTTGAACGATATCGGCGAGGATGATTTCGTCGGGGCGGCGCGCCGATTGCACGCAGCTTGAATCGCCCAAGCCGCACGCATCCGTCATGCCGTTGATTTTACGGTAGGGTGGGCGGGTTCCCCGCCCACCCTACGATTGATAACTCGGAAACCGCCCGATTCGGGGCAACAAACAAAAAGCCCGACTGCTCGCACAGCCGGGCTTTTTTACCACTTGGTCAGGATTACTCGCCGTCGGTCTTCGTGCCAAGCTGCGACGCGTTCACGTTGATCTTGGCCTTGGCCTTGGTCTTCAGTGCTTCGACGTAGTTGAACAGCTCCGCCTGGCCCACCAGGCCCGAGATCTGCTGCGCTTCCTGCTTGCGGCGATTCAGGTCCGGGTTGGCCGGCTGCGACACCTTGTTGATGCGGTACACGCCGTAGCCCTGGCCCGGGATGTCCACGCCGACGTAGGCCGGCAGCTTGGTCGTATCCGCCTTCAGCACCGCGATCGCAGCCGTGGTGTTGATAGTCGGTTCCTGGCTGCGGGTCACGACCTTCGGCTCGCCGAAGCCGGCCGCATCGCCCGATGCCTTGGCTGCGGCCAGCTTCTGCTCGCCGGCGGCGCGTGCCAGGCGCGCCGCCTCTTCCAGCGTCACGCGCTGGCGGATCACGGCGTCGACCTCAGGCAGCGGGCGCTTGGTGGCCGGCTTGAACTCGACCACGCGGCCCGAAATCAGCACGCTCGGCGAGACTTCCACGGCCTCCGTGTTGCGCTTGTTCTTGACGGCGTCCGTGCCGAACAGCGCGGCGAGGAACTTCTCGTTGTTGAACGGCGCCTGGCCCAGCTGCGGGTTCGGCTTGCGGGTCAGGCCGTCGACGGTCTCGATCTTCAGGCCCAGCTTGTCGGCCACCGGCTTCAGGCTTTCCGCCTGCTCGTACACCATGTTGGTGAAGGTCTCGGCCATTTCCGAATAGCGCTTCGACATCTTCTGCTTCTTCAGGTCGGCAGCAATCTCCTCCCTCGCGTCAGCCAACGGCTTCTGCGCGGCCGGCTTGAGCGAGGTGACGGTGATGATGTGGTAGCCGAATTCCGATTGCACCACGCCGCTCACTTCGCCCTGCTTGAGCGCGTAGATCGCGTCTTCCACCGGCTTGACGAAGGTGCCCTTCTCGACCACGCCGAGGTCGCCGCCGGCCTGGGCCGAGCCCTGGTCCTGCGACTGCGCCTTGGCGATTTCGCCGAAGTTCGCCGGGTTCTTGCGCACCTCGAGCAGCACCGCTTCGGCCTTGGCCTTGGCGGCGGCCTGGTCGGCCGGCTTGGCGTCGCGCGCCACGTTGATCAGGATGTGGGCGGCGGTGCGCTGTTCCGGCGTGGTGTAGCTCTTGACGTTCTTGTTGTAGTACTCGGCGATTTCAGCATCGCTCACCTGCACCTGGCTCTCGACCGCGGCGGCATCGAACACGACGTACTCGGCCTTCACCTGTTCGGGAATCGTGAACAGCTGGGCGTTCTTGTCGTAGTAGGCCTTGACCATCGCGTCCGTGACCTTGACCTGTGGCAGGAACTGCGCGACCGGGAACAGCATCTCCTGGACTTCGCGCTCCTGGTCGCTGATGCTCGACAGGCGCTCGCTCACGGAGCGCGGCGCGAAAGCGGTGGCCTGGATCGAGCCGGTGAGCTGCTCCAGGGTCAGGTCGCGGCGCAGCCGCTGGTCGAACATCGCCGGGGTCATGCCCTGCGCGGCCAGGGCGGCCTTGTACTGCTCCATGTCGAAGCTGCCGTCCGGCTTGCGGAACTGCTGGAACTCGCCGATCCGCTTGGCCAGCGCGGCATCGCCCACGGTCATGTGGCTGCGCGCAAGCTCGGCGTTGATGGCGCGTTCGGCCACCAGGTTGTTCAGGATCGCCTGCTTGGCTTCCGATGTCTCGAACATCTTCTGGTCGAACTGCGGACCCATCATCTGGCGCGCCTGGTCGATCTGGCGGCGCTGGGCTTCTTCCCACTCCTGCTGGGAGACCTTCTGGCCCGCCACGGTGGCCACGGCGGTATTGGCGTCATTGTTCTGGTAGCCCTCTACCCCGAGAAGCACGAATGAAGGAATAACCAGGAGCAACAGAATCCCGTACATCCATCGCTTGTGGTTCCGAATAATTTCAAACATGGTCAGCCATTCAAGTTTGAGAATGCTTTAACAGCACAGGTTAAAAAAAAAGGCGAACTCGCGTTCGCCTCTTCTCGTCTTCCGAAGCCCTTTCAAGGTCTCTGGATCTTACTGAATTCTGGCGGAGCGGACGGGGCTCGAACCCGCGACCCCCGGCGTGACAGGCCGGTATTCTAACCAACTGAACTACCGCTCCAGACATATGTTGTGGATGTTGGCGGAGCGGACGGGGCTCGAACCCGCGACCCCCGGCGTGACAGGCCGGTATTCTAACCAACTGAACTACCGCTCCAACAAGAATTCACTACATCGCATTACCTTTGCAGGTAGTGCCTCTGCGTGTCACCGCAGAGAAGGCATTAGTTTACAGCATCTTTCAGAGCTTTACCAGCCTTAAATTTCGGAACCTTTGCAGCTGCAATCTTGATCGGTTCCTTGGTGCGCGGGTCGCGGCCGGTACGTGCGGCGCGCTCGCCCACGGTGAAGGTGCCGAAGCCGACCAGCGTGACGCTGTCGTTCTTTTTCAGCGACTCGGTCACGGCTCCGATCATGGCGTCGAGAGCACGCGTCGCCGAGGCCTTGGTAATGTCCGCGGACTTCGCGATTTCTTCGATCAGTTCTGTCTTGTTCACTCTAACCCTCGTTTATACGTTGGACGCCGGAGCGCCTTCCTGCAAAAGTGCAAGCCGGTATTAAACAAGGGCAACATTGGTCTGTCAAGCAACATCCGTGGTGGGTGGTATCAGTTGTGTGCAGATGCCACCGTTCGGCTGCCCCGCTCGCTTGCTGGTGCGCGCGCAAACAAGAACAGGCGCCGAAGCGCCTGCTCTATCGATCGACTCGGTTGAACGCTGCTGCGATCAGTGCTTGACCACGTCGGTCGAGCCTTCCGCGGCTGCGGTCGGGGTCACGGCAACAGGTGCCGCCGCCACTTCCGCCACCGGCTCCGGCTGGCGTTCCAGCGCGATTTCAAGGACTTTCTCGATCCAGCGTACCGGCACGATCTCGAGCTTGTTCTTGACGTTGTCCGGGATGTCGGCCAGGTCCTTCACGTTCTGCTCGGGGATCAGGACCGTCTTGATGCCGCCGCGATGCGCCGCCAGCAGCTTCTCCTTCAGGCCGCCGATCGGCAGGACTTCGCCGCGCAGCGTGATCTCGCCGGTCATCGCCACGTCGGCGCGCACCGGGATGCCGGTGAAGGCCGAGACCAGCGCCGTCGTCATGCCGATACCAGCCGACGGACCATCCTTCGGGGTCGCGCCTTCCGGCACGTGGATGTGGATGTCGGTCTTCTCGAACACCTCGGCCTTGATGCCCAGGCGCGCGGCGCGACTGCGCACCACGGTGCGGGCTGCTTCGATCGATTCCTTCATCACGTCGCCCAGGGTGCCGGTGCGGATCACCGCGCCCTTGCCCGGCACGTTGACGGCTTCGATGGTCAGCAGGTCGCCGCCCACCTCGGTCCATGCCAGGCCGACCACCTGGCCGATCTGGTTTTCCTTCTCGGCCACGCCGAAGTCGTAGCGGCGCACACCCAGGAACTTGTCCAGGTTCTTGGCCCCGACCGTGATGCGCTTCTCGCCTTTGGTGAGAAGCAGCATCTTGACGACCTTGCGGCAGATCTTCGAGATTTCACGCTCGAGCGAACGCACGCCGGCTTCGCGGGTGTAGTAACGGATGATGTCGCGGATCGCCGATTCCTCGACCTTGATCTCGCCTTCCTTCAGGCCGTTGTTCTTGATCTGCTTCGGCAGCAGGTAGCGCTGCGCGATGCTGGTCTTCTCGTCCTCGGTGTAGCCCGACAGGCGGATCACTTCCATACGGTCGAGCAGCGCCGGCGGGATATTGAACGAGTTCGAGGTCGCCACGAACATCACGTCCGACAGGTCGAAGTCGACTTCGACGTAGTGGTCGCTGAAGGTGTGGTTCTGCGCCGGGTCGAGCACCTCGAGCAGGGCCGAGGAAGGATCGCCGCGGAAGTCCGCACCCATCTTATCGATCTCGTCGAGCAGGAACAGCGGGTTGCGCACGCCGACCTTGGCCAGCGATTGCAGCACCTTGCCCGGCATCGAGCCGATATAGGTACGGCGGTGGCCGCGGATCTCGGCCTCGTCGCGCACGCCGCCCAGTGCCATGCGCACGTACTTGCGGTTGGTCGCCCGGGCAATCGATTCGCCCAGCGAGGTCTTGCCGACGCCTGGAGGACCGACGAAGCACAGGATCGGCGCCTTCAGCTTGTCGACGCGCTGCTGCACCGCGAGGTACTCGAGAATGCGTTCCTTGATCTTGTCGAGGCCATAGTGGTCGGCTTCCAGCACCTGCTGGGCCTTTTCCAGGTCGATGGTGACCTTCGACTTCTTCTTCCACGGCAGCGACACCAGCGTGTCGATGTAGTTGCGCACGACGGTGGCTTCGGCCGACATCGGCGACATCAGCTTGAGCTTCTTGATCTCGGCCTGCGCCTTCTCCAGTGCCTCTTTCGGCATCTTGGCGGCGATAACCTTCTTCTCCAGCTCTTCGATGTCGGCGCCTTCTTCGCCTTCACCCAGTTCCTTCTGGATGGCCTTGACCTGTTCGTTCAGGTAGTACTCGCGCTGCGACTTCTCCATCTGGCGCTTGACGCGGCCACGGATGCGCTTCTCGACCTGCAGGATGTCCAGTTCGCCTTCCAGCTGGCCGAGCAGGTGCTCGAGGCGCTTGGCGACATTGAAGATCTCGAGGATGACCTGCTTCTGCTCGAGCTTGAGGGGCAGGTGCGCGGCGACGGTGTCGGCCAGGCGGCCGGCGTCGTCGATGCCCGCCAGCGAGGCGAGGATTTCCGGCGGGATCTTCTTGTTCAGTTTGACGTACTGGTCGAACTGCTGGACGATGGCGCGGCGCATGGCCTCGACTTCGGAATCGTCGCCGATTTCCGAAGCAACCGGGGTCAGCTCGGCCGTGAAGTGGGTGGCGCCGTCAAGGATGTGATCGATGCGCGCGCGCTGGGCGCCCTCGACGAGCACCTTCACGGTACCGTCAGGGAGCTTGAGCATTTGAAGAATATTGGCCACGCAGCCGATCTCGTAGATGTCTGCGGCGGAAGGTTCGTCTTTGGCGGCGGCTTTTTGAGCGGCCAGCATGATGCTCTTGCCCTGCTCCATTGCGGCTTCGAGGGCCTTGATGGATTTCGGACGGCCGACGAACAGAGGTATCACCATATGCGGGAACACGACCACGTCGCGCAACGGCAGGAGAGGCAGCGTCGTTTGCTCGGTTAATTTCGAAGTTGTCATGGCATACCTTATAGAAAGCGTGTTGCTGAACTTGGGCCCCGCAACGCCAAATCTCAAGAGCGCTGCAGTAAATAATTTCTACGAGTAAAAAAATATCAATGGCCGTTCCAATAAAACCCGCGTTTCAAATGAAAAAGCCACCGCTGGGCTTCCCCGGCGAGTGGCTTTTCGATTGAAGCCTGCGTCTTTTATTGAAGTAAATTGTACCTTCAAGAATCCGTAGGGCAAGACTTTTGTGGCAAGAGTGCGCGCTTTTTTCAGTTTTCGCCGGATGCTTTCGGCGTTTCGCTGTAAATCAACAAAGGTTTTGCAGCATTCGTGATCGTATTTTCATCGATCACGACTTTCACCACATTCTGCTGGCTCGGCAATTCGTACATCACGTCCAGCAAAGCGTGCTCGAGAATCGAACGCAGTCCGCGGGCGCCGGTCTTGCGCGCCAGCGCCTTGCGCGCGATCGCGTGCAAGGCCGCAGGACGTATTTCGAGTTCGGCGCCTTCCATTTCAAGCAGCTTCGAGTACTGTTTAATCAAAGCATTCTTCGGCTCGATCAGGATCTGGATCAGCGCTTCTTCCGTGAGCTCGCTCAAGGTGGCTACGACAGGCAGACGACCGACCAGTTCCGGGATCAGGCCGAACTTGATCAGGTCTTCCGGTTCGGCTTCCATCAGGATTTCGCTGTTGGCGCGCTCGGTCTGGCTCTTGACCGTGGCCGCGAAACCGATACCGCTCTTTTCCGAACGGTTCTGGATGATCTTGGCCAGGCCGTCGAAGGCGCCGCCGCAGATGAACATGATGTTGGTCGTGTCGATCTGGACAAAGTCCTGGTTCGGGTGCTTGCGGCCGCCCTGCGGCGGCACCGAGGCCATCGTGCCTTCGATGAGCTTGAGCAGGGCCTGCTGCACGCCCTCGCCCGACACGTCGCGGGTAATCGACGGGTTGTCCGACTTGCGCGAGATCTTGTCGATCTCGTCGATGTAGACGATGCCGCGCTGGGCCTTCTCGACTTCGTAGTTGCAGCTTTGCAGCAGCTTCTGGATGATGTTCTCGACGTCTTCGCCGACATAGCCGGCTTCGGTCAGCGTGGTCGCGTCGGCAATCACGAAGGGGACGTTGAGCATGCGCGCCAGGGTCTGGGCCAGCAGGGTCTTGCCGGAACCGGTCGGGCCGACCAGCAAGATATTGCTCTTTGCCAGTTCGACGTCGTCCTTCTTGCCCAGGTGCTTGAGGCGCTTGTAGTGGTTGTACACCGCCACCGACAGGATGCGCTTGGCCGTCTGCTGGCCGATCACGTACTGGTCGAGCAGTTCGGTGATTTCGTGAGGCGTCGGCAGATCGGACTTGGCGCCCGCCACCGATTCGACATTGGAAGTCTCGTCGCGGATGATGTCGTTGCACAGGTCGATGCATTCATCGCAGATGAACACCGACGGTCCCGCGATCAGCTTCTTGACTTCGTGCTGGCTCTTTCCGCAGAACGAGCAGTACAGAAGTTTTTCGCCGCTGGAGGATTTTTTGTCAGACATGGGGCAGGTAATTTAATGAATTGCAATGAATATATCGCTAATACGGGTACGCAACAAGTGCGCACACGAACATGCTACCCGAAATAAAAACGAAACGCCCGAACGTACTTCCGCCCGGGCGTTTTTTGGCAACACCTTGGCGGTGTCGCAACGTCTTTCTTTACGCGCGGTTGGTGAGCACGCGGTCGATCATACCGTACTCGACGGCCTCTTCCGCGGACATGAAACGGTCGCGGTCGGTGTCCTTGTGGATCTGATCGATGCTCTGGCCGGTGTTCTCGGCCATGATGCGTGCCAGGCGCTCGCGCAGGTACAGGATTTCCTTGGCCTGGATCTCGATGTCCGAGGCCATGCCCTGCGAACCGCCGGACGGCTGGTGGATCATGACGCGCGAATTCGGCAGCGAGAAACGCTTGCCCTTGGCGCCGGCAGCCAGCAGGAAGGCGCCCATCGAGGCGGCCAGGCCGGTGCACAGGGTGGAGACGTCCGGCTTGATGAAGTTCATCGTATCGAAGATCGCCAGGCCCGCCGAGACGGAACCGCCCGGCGAATTGATGTAGAGCGAGATGTCCTTGTCCGGATTCTCGCTCTCCAGGAACAGCAGCTGGGCCACGATCAGGTTGGCCATCTGGTCGTTGACAGGGCCGACCAGGAAAATGACGCGCTCTTTGAGGAGGCGCGAGTAGATGTCATAGGCGCGCTCGCCGCGGCCGCTTTGTTCGACCACCATCGGCACGAGGCCGAGTGCTTGGGTATCCAATGCCGGATTACGAATCATACCTGTCTCGTTCCTTGTAAATAGGGGTTCAGAAATCCAATGTTAGCAGGTGCGCGTGGTTTGCACAGACACGTAGGGTGGGCGGGTCCCCCGCCCACGAGGTGATCGCTGCCGGCTCCGATCTCGGTTTCGATGATCTTGCCGCTAACTATCACCGCGCGGGCGGCGAAGCCGCCCACCCTACGATTAGACCACAACAGCCTTGCTGGCTGGCATTCATTAACCCTGGACGTTGCCGCCCATCAGTTCATCGAAAGCGATAGTCTTGCTGCTGACCTTCGCCTTGCCGAGGACGTAGTTAACGACGTTTTCTTCCAATACAAGAGCCTCCACTTCGGCCAGGCGGCGGCGGTCGCTGTAGTAGTACTTCAGGACTTCCTTCGGATCTTCGTAGCTCTGCGAGAAGTCTTCGATCTGGGCCTTGACCTGCTCCTGGGTTGCCTGCAGGTTGTTATCCGATACCAGCTGCGACAGGATCAGGCCCAGGCGCACGCGACGCTCGGCCTTGTCGGCGAACATCTCCGGCGGGAAGGGCATGGCCTTGACGTCCATGCCACGCTGCATCATGTCCTGGCGGGTCATTTCGGCCAGGCGCTCCGAGTCCTGCTGGATCATGGCCTTCGGCACGTCCAACTCGGTGGCCTTGACCAGCGCGTCCATCACGGCTTCCTTGTTGCGGGCCTTGATGCGGGCGTTGACTTCACGCTCCAGGTTGGTCTTGATGTCTTCGCGCATCTTCTCGATCGAACCGTCTTCGATGCCCAGCGACTTGGCAAACTCCGCGTCGACTTCCGGCATGTGGGCCCATTCGAGCTTGTTCAGGGTGATGGTGAACTCGGCAGTCTTGCCGGCCACGTCCTTGCCGTGGTAATCCTCGGGGAAGGGCAGCGGGAAGGTCTTGGCTTCGCCGACTTTCAGGCCGACGGTCGCGGCTTCGAATTCCGGCAGCATGCGGCCTTCACCCAGCACGAATGCGTAGTTCTCGGCCTTGCCGCCGGCGAACTCTTCGCCGTCGATCTTGCCGACGAAGTCGACGGTGACGCGGTCGCCGTTGGCAGCCACGGCCTCGCCGCCGGTGCCGTGCTCGCCCTCTTCACCCTTGGTGTGGTAGTGCACGCGCTGCTTGCGCAGGATATCGATGGTCTTGTCGATTTCGGCGTCGGTCACGTCGGCAGCGACGGTTTCGACCTCGACGTTGGCGAGGTCGCCGATCACGACTTCCGGGTAGACTTCGAAGGTCGCATCGAAAGCGAGCATGCCTTCCGGTGCGTCCTCTTTCGGCTCGATTTTCGGGAAGCCGGCAACACGCAACTGGTTCTCGTTGGCGGCGTCGTTGAACGCACGGCCGACCTTGTCGTTCAGCACATCCGATTCGATCTGGTAACCGTATTGCGCAGCGACCATCTTGAGCGGCACCTTACCTGGGCGGAAGCCCGGGGCCTTTGCCGTCTTGGCCTGCTTCTTGAGGCGCTTTTCGACCTCGCTACGGACGTCAGCTACCGGAAAAGTGATCGTCAAGCGACGCTCGAGTTTACCCAGGGTTTCGACTGCAGTTGCCATTGTAAAAATCGTCCAAAAAAATAATTATTCGTGGTGCGAGGAGGGGGACTCGAACCCCCACACCATTGCTGGCGTCAGGACCTAAACCTGGTGCGTCTACCAATTTCGCCATCCTCGCGCAGGATTGCATTTTTGCCACAAAAACAAAGGGCGCCCGACAGTGAAACCGGCCGCCCTGCACTCCTCTGTTTAGGGGCTACAACTTCAATCAATTATTTTACTGGATTTTCTGACACTATTGGGGCGTTTTTTGCTCTGCGTGCGGGGATGGCAGCTCATCTATATGGAGGAACCCTGCTTCACCCCTGCGCGATTGTCGGCCCCGCCGGCTTCTTTACCCGGAACCACGCCGCATACAGCGCCGGCAGGAACAGCAAGGTCAGCGCGGTCGCCACCAGCAATCCACCCATGATGGCCACCGCCATCGGCCCCCAGAACACGGAGCGCGACAAGGGGATCATCGCCAGGGCCGCCGCCGCGGCGGTCAGCAGGATCGGCCGGCAGCGCCGCACCGCCGCCTCGACGATCGCATTCCATGCCTCCGCCCCGGCGGCGATGTCCTGCTCGATCTGGTCGACCAGGATCACGGAATTCCGGATGATCATGCCGAACAGCGCGATCACGCCCAGGTTGGCGACGAAGCCGAAGGGCCGGTCGAACGCCAGGAGCGCCATCGCCGCACCGGCGATGCCCAACGGCCCGGTGAGGAAGACCAGCAGCGAGCGCGAGAAGCTGTGCAGCTGCAGCATCAGGAGCGTGAACACGATGAACAGCACCAGCGGCACGTTGGCCATGATCGACGCCTCCGCATCGGAACTGTCGGCCGCTGCGCCTTCCACCTCGAGGCGGTAACCTGCCGGCGGCTTGGCGCGGATCGCCGCCAGCTTCTCGTCCACCTGGGCGGTAACGGTCGGCCCCTGGATGCCTTCGACCACGTCCGACTGGACCATGATCGCCCACTCGCGCCCCTCACGCCATACCACGCCCGGCTCCCACGCGAACCGGACCCGGGCCACCTGCCCGATCGGCACGGCCCCGCCGCTGCCGGTGGGGACCAGGGCTTCCGACAGGCGGGTAATGGTCGAGCGCTCCTCGATCGGCTGGCGCACCACGATGTCGATCAGGCGATTGGTCTCGCGGAACTGTCCCACCGGGGTGCCGCTCAATGTGGTGTTGATGACGCGCCGCACCGACTGCGAGGTGACGCCGAGCGCGCGCAGCTTGTCCTGGTCGAGGTCGAGGCGCAGCACCTTGACCGCCTCGTTCCAGTTGTCGTTGACGCCGACCGTGTTCGGGTTGGCGCGCAAGACCTCCTTGACCCCGTCGGCCACCTTGCGCACGATGCCGATGTCCGGCCCCAGTACCTGGAACTGCACCGGATAGGCCACCGGCGGCCCGTTCGGCAGCAGTTTCACCCGCCCGCGGACCTCGGGGAAGTCGGTGCGGAAGGCTTCCTCGATCTTCAGGCGCAGCGCATCGCGTGCGACGGCGTCCGCGGGCAGGACGACCAGCTGCGAAACGTTCGACTGCGGGAAGATCTGGTCCAGCGGCAGGTAGAAGCGCGGGCTGCCGGTGCCGACATAGCTGGTCACGCTCTGCACGCCCTCCTGCTTTTGCAAGAATGCTTCGAAGCGCTTCACGACCGCCTCGTTCGCGGCGAAGCTCGTGCCCTCCGGCGACCACATCTCGACCATCAGTTCGGGACGGCTGGAATCGGGGAAGAACTGCTTCTCGATGAAGTTGAAGCCGAACACGCCGAGCGCGAACACGCCCAGGCTCAGCGCGATCGTGGTCTTGCGCCACTCGACACACCAGTTGACCAGCCGGCGGAAGCGTGCATAAGCCGGGCTGTCGAATACGTCATGCGAGGATTCGCCATGATCATGCGGCTTCACCTTCAGCAGGACGTAGCCGATGTAGGGCGTGAACACCACCGCCGCCACCCAGGAAATGAGCAGGGCGAGCGCGTTCACCGAAAACATGGTGAAGGTGTATTCGCCTGCGGCCGACTTGGCCAGGCCGATCGGCAGGAAGCCGGCCGCCGTGATCAGGGTCCCGGTGAGCATCGGTATCGCGGTCGAGGTGTAGGCGAAGGTGGCCGCCTCGAAGCGCGACAGGCCCTCTTCCATCTTGCGCACCATCATCTCGACCGCGATGATGGCGTCGTCCACCAGCAGGCCGAGCGCGATGATCAGGGCGCCGAGCGAGATCTTGTGCAGCGAGATGTCGAGCACCCGCATGAACAGGAAGGTGATCGCCAGCACCAGGGGAATGGTCAGCGCGACCACCAGGCCGGGGCGCACGTCGATGCGCAGCTTCGGCTTGGTGTGCAGGCCGAGCGAGATGAAGGACACGGCCAGCACGATGATCACCGCTTCGGCCAGCACCTTGATGAATTCGTCGACCGAGGCGGTGACGGCCTGCGGCTGGTTCGACACCCGTTCCAGCTCGATACCGACCGGCAGCTGCGAGCGGATGCGCGCCACGGTCTCGTCCAGGCCCTCGCCCAGCCTGATGATGTTACCGCCCTTCTCCATCGACACGCCCAGGCCGATGACTTCCTTGCCGTTGAAGCGCATCTTGTCCCGTGGCGGATCCTGGTAGCCGCGCACTACCGCCGCAAAGTCGCCCAGCCGGAACGTCGTGTTCCCGGCGCGCAGCTGCAGGTTTTCCAACAGATCGAGGCTCTTCAAGGCGCCGGTGACGCGCACCTGCAGGTTGTCGGTGGGCGTTACCAGCACGCCGCTGGCCTCGACCCCGTTCTGGGTAGCGATCTGGTTGACGATCTGCTCGAAAGGCACGCCCAGCTGGGCGAACTTCTTGCTGGAGAATTCGATATAGATCTTCTCGGCCTGCACGCCGAACTGCTCGACCTTCGAGACCAGCGGCACTTTCAACAGTTGCTGGCGCACGAAGTCGGCATAGTCGCGCATCTCGGCCTGGGTGAAGCCGTCGCCGGACAGCGCGAAGATCGAGCCGTAGGTGTCGCCGAATTCGTCGTTGAAGAAGGGGCCGACCACCCCCTGCGGCAGGCTTGCACGCATGTCGCCGATCTTCTTGCGCACCTGGTACCAGGTCGGCGCGATTTCAAGGGGCGGCGTCGACTCGCGCAACTCGAGGATGATGGTTGTCTCGCCCGGCTTGGAAAAGCTGCGGATGCGGTCGATGTAGGGCGTTTCCTGCAGCTTCCTTTCGAGGGGGTCGGTCACCTGCTCGGCCATCTGGACGGCGGTCGCACCCGGCCAGACGGCGCTGACCACCATGGCGCGGAAGGTGAAGGGAGGGTCTTCGTCCTGGCCCAGTTGCTGGTAACTGAGGATGCCGCCGATCAGCAGGGCGGCGATCAGGTAGCGCATGAGCGGGATGTGTTCCAGCGCCCAGCGCGACAGGTTGAAACCCCTCATTGCCCGCCCCCGTCGTTGCCGGCGGCGGTGCCGGCGCCGACTGCGGCGGCCTCGGTATCGCCGCGGCGCGCAACGTCGGCCGTCAGGATCCGCACCTTCTGGCCCGGCTTGAGCAGGTGCACGCCGGCCGTTACCACGGTCTGCCCGGGCTGTACGCCGCCGGAGAGCAGAATGTCGTTGCCCGACTGGCCCGCCACCTGCACGGGGAGAAGCCGCACCACCGCTGCGGCGGACCGACCGTTCTCGACCACCCAGACGCTGGTCGCGCCCTTGTCCTGCACCAGCGCGCTGAGCGGCACCCGCAGCGTGGACGCATTGGACCTGCCGCCGGTCGTCATCTCCACGGTCGCCGTCATCCCCAGGCGGATGTCGGGACGGGCCGGGATCGACACCTTGACCGTATAGGTACGGGTGGCGGGATCGGCCACCGGCGAGACCTCGCGGATCTTGCCGGGAATGGCTTCGTCGCGCTTGGCCCACAAGCGCACGCTGACCTCGCTGGCCTGGCGCAGCTCCTCGACCCGGTCCTCGGGGATGCCGATCACGACCTCCTTCTCGTCGGTGCGGGCCACGCGCACCACCGGTGCGCCGGCGGCGACCACCTGGCCGACTTCGGCGTCGACCGCCGTGACCACGCCGTCGGTGTCCGATTCCAGGTTGGCATAAGCGGCCTGGTTCGACTGGCCGCGGAAGCCTGCCCGCGCCGCATCGACATTCGCCTGCGCGGCGCGCAGGGCCGCCTGCTTGGCGTCCAGGACGGCCTGGCTGACGAAATTCTGGGCGCGCAGGTTCTGGTGGCGCTGGTAGTCGGCCTGGGCGAGGTCGCGTTCGGTCTCCGCAGCGCGCAGGGTAGCGCGCGCCTGGGCCTCGGCCAGGCGCAGGTCCTGCGGATCGAGACGCAGCAGCACCTGCCCGTCCTTGACGTTGGCGCCCACGTCCACCTTGCGCTCGACGATCTTGCCGCCCACCCGGAAGCCCAGGCGCGATTCATAGCGCGCACGGACGTCGCCCGAAAACTCGACGCGCTCGCCGCCATTGCCTGCGGCCAATTGGATGACGCGCACCGGACGTACCTCCTCGGGCCTGGGGGCCGGCTTGTCGCAGCCGGCCAGCAGGGACAGCAGGGACAGCAGGGACAGCGACAGCGCGGCATATGCAATGCGGGTAGGGCGAAACTTCGGAAGTGCGAACACGTGTAGTCCCTTGTCGATTGTGCCAAGTTGGGGCAATTGTAATCAAGCAATTATAATCACCGGAAGAGCCAGAAACCCGACATGAGAGTCAACAGTCAACTATGCCAGTCGAGCATTACGAGAACTTCCCGGTTGCCTCCATCCTGCTGCCGCGCCGCCTAGTGCCGGCGGTGGAGGCCATCTACGCCTTCGCGCGCAGCGCCGACGACATCGCCGACGAAGGCGACGCCGCGCCGCCCGAACGGCTGGCCGAACTGGAGCGCTATGGACGTGAGCTCGAGGCCATCGAACGTGGCCATACACCCGCAGACCCGATGTTCAGGCAGTTGGCCGGCGTGGTACGCGAATTCCGCCTGCCGGTGTCGCCGATGCACGACCTGTTGTCGGCCTTTCGCCAGGACGTGACCACGACCCGCTATGCCGATTACACCGCCCTGCTCGACTACTGCCGGCGTTCGGCCAATCCGGTGGGGCGCTTGATGCTGGAACTGTACGATGCCGTCGACGAGCGCAACCTGCGCGATTCGGATGCGATCTGCACCTCGCTTCAGCTGATTAACTTCTGGCAAGACGTGGCGATCGACCTGCCCAAGGGCCGCATCTACCTGCCGCTGGAAGACCTGGAGCGCCACGGCGTCTCGGAAGCGGAACTGGCCACAAGCCCCTCCACGCCGGCCTGGCGTGCCCTGATGCGTTTCGAGGTCGAGCGCGCCCGCGCCCTGATGCTGAGCGGCAGCCCGCTGGTGCACCGCCTGCCGGGCCGCATCGGCTGGGAACTGCGCCTCATGGTGCAGGGCGGCTTGCGCATCCTGGAAGCCATCGAGAAGGCCGAGTACGACGTGTTCCGGCGCCGTCCGACGCTGGCGCCGGCCGACTGGATCGTGGTCGGGTGGCGCGCGCTGCGGATGTGATCCCTTCACCCTACGAGCACTGCGCATCGGCTAAGATAGCGGATTCGCATCGCATACCAATAGCATTTCGCACCAACAAATACATGTCCCCCGACGAATACTGCCAGCAAAAGACGGTCCAAAGCGGCTCCAGCTTCTACTACAGCTTCCTGTTCCTGCCGCCGGAGCGCCGCCGTGCGATCACCGCGCTGTACGCCTTCTGCCGCGAGGTCGACGACACCGTCGATGAGACCTCGGACGCCTCGGTCGCGCGCATCAAGCTGGCCTGGTGGCGCACCGAGGTCTCGACCATGTACAAGGGCACGCCGACGCACCCGGTGACGCAGGCGCTGCAGCCGCACATCGCGTCCTACAGGCTGGAAGAGCAGCACCTGCAGGCCATCATCGACGGCATGGAGATGGACCTCGACCAGAGCCGCTACCTGGACTATGCCGGCCTGCAGAAATACTGCTGGCGGGTGGCGGGCGTGGTCGGGATCCTGTCGGCCAGCATCTTCGGTTACACCAACCCGCAGACCCTGGCCTATGCCGAGAAGCTCGGCCTGGCCTTCCAGCTGACCAACATCATCCGCGACGTCGGCGACGATGCGCGCAAGGGCCGCATCTACATCCCGGTGAATGAGCTGCAGCAGTTCAACGTGACCGCAGCCGACATCCTGAACTTCCGCCACAGCGAGAAGTTCGAGGCCTTGATGCGATACCAGAACGAGCGCGCCCAGCGCACCTACGACGAGGCACTCGGCCTGCTGCCCAAGGAAGACCGCCGCGCCCAGCGTCCCGGCCTGATGATGGCCGCGATCTACCGCACCCTGCTCGACGAGATCGCACGCGACAACTTCCAGGTGCTGAACCAGCGCATCTCGCTCACGCCGCTGCGCAAGCTGTGGCTGGCCTGGAAGACCTATGTCCGCACCTGAGGGCGGCTTGCGGGTTGCCGTGGCCGGGGGCGGCTGGGCCGGCTGCGCCGCTGCCGTGGAACTGGCGGCCGGGGGCGCCCGGGTCACGCTGATCGAAGCCGCACGCAGCCTCGGCGGACGCGCCCGCGGCGTCGCGGTACAAGGCAAGATGCTCGACAACGGCCAGCACATCCTGCTGGGCGCCTATGGCGAGACCCTGCGCCTGTTGCGCCTGGTAGGCATCGATCCGGGCCGGGCCCTGCTGCGCCTGCCCGTGCAGATGCGCTATCCCGAGGGCAGAGAGGGCATGGACTTCGTCGCGCCGCGCTGGCCGGCGCCGCTGCACCTGGCCGCCGCCCTCGTTCGCGCCAAAGGCCTGGCCCGCGAAGACAAGATGGCCCTGGCGCGCTTCACCACGGCCGCGCGCTGGATGGGCTGGGTGCTCTACAACGACTGCACGGTCGACGAGCTCCTCGAGCGCTTCGACCAGCCCGCGCGCCTGAAGCGCCTGCTGTGGCATCCGCTGTGCATCGCCGCGCTCAACACCCCGCCGCAGCGTGCCTCCGCCAAGGTCTTCCTGGCGGTGCTGCGCGACAGCCTGGGCGCCAAACGCCGTGCGGCCTCGGACATGCTGCTGCCGCGCATGGACATGGGCGCCCTGTTCCCGCAGGCGGCGGCGCGCTTCGTCGAAGGCCATGGCGGCAAGGTGCTCAGCGGCGTGAAACTGACGGCCGCCAGCCCGACGGCGACCGGCTGGCGGCTCGCCCTGTCCGGCGGAGCGGAGGAATTCGACGCGCTGGTGCTGGCCACGCCCGCCACGCAATCCGCCACCATCCTGGCGCCGCACGCGCCGGAACTGGCGGCGCAGCTCTCCGCGCTGGCCTACGAACCGATCGCCACCTGCTACCTGCAATACGACCCGTCGGTGCGCCTCGCCCTGCCCTTCTACGCCCTGCTCGACGACCCGGCGCACGGCCGCTGGGGCCAGTTCGCCTTCGACCGCGGCCAGCTCGACGCCGGCCAGCAGGGCCTGCTGGCGGTCGTGATCAGCGCCGCCGCCGCCGCCGCCGGGCACGACCAGGAAGACCTGGCCGGCCTGATTGCCGCCCAGCTGGCCCGCGACCTGCGACGGCCGGAACTGGCGGCGCCGCAGTGGTCGCGGGTGATCACCGAGAAGCGCGCCACCTTTTCCTGCACCCCGGACCTGGTTCGCCCCGGGAACGAAACGGCGCTGCCCGGCCTGGTGCTGGCGGGTGACTACACGGCCAGCGACTACCCGGCGACGCTCGAGACCGCCGTGCAGAGCGGGGTAGCGGCCGCCGCGCTTATCCGTTCCTACGACAAGCTGCCCCCAGAAAAACGCAGACTGTCGCACACGGGCAGCGCGCCGGCGCGTCCTTCCGTAAGCTAACAGCATCGAAACAGGTCTTACGGATTGAACATCAACATGAAGCACATGAGCAACTTCGAAGTCGGCTTGCGCGCCCTGGCCCTGGTGGCCGTCGTGGCCTTCAGCACGGCCGTGCTGGTCCAGCCTGAACTCATCGGCGGCTCCGCGCCGGCGACCGCGCTGGCGATCGGCTCGATTCCGGCCATTACGCATCACTGACTGGAACGGCAGCACATGGGCAAACTGGAATATCTCGACGCGCTCAAGCGGGCCATGAGCGGCCTGCCGCCGGAGATCCAGGCCAAGACCCTGGCCTGGTACGAGCAGCGCTTCGTGGACGGCGTGGCCGCGGGCCGCACTGAAGCGAGCATTGCCGAGGAACTGGACGACCCGCGCAAGATCGCGGTGACGCTGCGCGCAAACGCCCACATGGATGCGTTCAAGGAAAAGAAGACCCCGGCCAATGGGCTGCGCATGCTGCTTGCCGGCGCCGGCCTGCTGGTGTTCAACCTGTTCATGGCAATTCCGGCAGCCGTGTTTGCCTCGCTGCTGGTCGCGGCCTACGGCACCGCCCTCGGCATCTACGTTTCGGGCATCGCGGTCACGGCCAGCGGCCTGGCAGGAGCGAGCGAACTGGTCCTGAACAATCCACTCCACCGGATCGAAATCATGGAGAACGGCGAGCGGCGTGAAAGGATCGAGAACAGCCGCACCCGGGTCTCGATCGGCAAACAGGGCATCCACGTCTACGAGGACGAGGCGCCGGAAGACACCGGGCTCGAGGACAGCCCGAAGGACGTCGCCAAGTCAGAGAGGGTGATCCGGCGCGCCGAGAAAGTCGCCGGCGCCGGCATCCAGATCACTACCGACATGGACGGCGAGTCGCGCACCACCCAGACCCTGGTCGGTTTCGCCATGGTGCTGGGCGGGATCCTGCTGTTCCTGCTGTCGCTCGTCGTCACCAAGTACACCTTCCTCGGCCTGAGGCGCTACGTGAAGATGAACCTGTCGCTGTTGAAGGGAGCCTGAGCATGCGGGCATTGCTGAAAGTCGGATTCAGCCTCTTGATGCTGGCCTTCGTGCTGATCTGCCTGAGCTATGCGGTGCTGCGCGCCAACGGCGTGGCCGCGGCCAGCGAAGGGCGCCAGATGGCAAGCGAGAAGCGCGAAGTCCCGGCCGGCGTCACCGCAATCGACCTCGACGGCCCGATCGACCTCACCGTCCGCTACGGCGCGGCGCCCTCGCTCGCGGTGCGCGGCGAGGCGCGCCTGCTGAAGAACGTCGACGTGAGCGCGGACGGCGAAGTCCTGCACATCGGCATCCGCGGCATGGTGCTGGGCCACCGCCGCCCCCTGGAAGTCGAACTGGTGCTCCCGAGCCTGGCAAGCGTCAAGATCGACGGCAGCGGCGACAGCACGGTCAACGGATTCTCGGGTGAGCGCATCGAAGTGCGCATGCAAGGTTCGGGCAGCCTGCGCTTCAATGGCCGCTTCCGCCAGGTCGATGCCGCCCTGAGCGGCAGCGGCGAACTGGACCTGAATGCAGGCTCCTCGATCGAACGCTTCGATGCGGTGCTGACCGGCTCCGGGCACATGACCATCGTGGGCGGCGCGCGCGAACTGCACACCAATGCCAGCGGCTCGGGCGAACTCGATGCGCGCCACCTGCGCGCCGAGAAGGTCGAGGTCAGCCAGACCGGCTCCGGCCAGAGCACGGTGCATGCCCGCGAGAGGGTCGCGGCCTCGATCTCGGGCAGCGGCGACATCGAAGTGGGCGGCAATCCGGCCGAGCGCAGCGTCAGCCGCACCGGCAGCGGCGCGGTTACCTTTACCGAGTAAGACCGAGCCAGGCCAGCGCGTCGCGCCCGGCGGCGCGGCCGCTGCCGAAGCAGGCGGTGAGCAGGTAGCCGCCAGTCGGCGCCTCCCAGTCGATCATCTCCCCCGCCACGAACACGCCCGGCAGCGCGCGCAGCATCGCGCTGTCCCCATCCAGCGCTTCGAAGCGCACCCCGCCTGCGCTGCTGATCGCCTCATCGATCGGGCGCGGGCCGCGCAACACCAGCGGCAAGGCCTTGAGCGCGGCCGCGAGCTTCGCCGGATCGGCGTACGCTTCCTTCGGCAGGCATTCGTGCAATAGGCCGGCCTTCACGCCCTTGATGCCGAGGCGGCTCTGCAGGTGGCTCGACATCGAACGCGAGCCGCGCGGACGCGCCACCTCTTGCGCGACGCGCGCCGCGTCGAGGTCGGGCAACAGGTCGAGCCAGATGGTGGTGTCGCCCTGCTCCGCGATCTGGTCGCGCAGCGGCGCCGAAACGGCATACACCAGGCTGCCTTCGATCCCGCCTTGCGTGACGACGAACTGGCCCTGGCGCTTTTCCATGACGCCACCGGCCCCACGCCAGGCGATCGCGACGGTGGTGAGCGGCGCGCCCGCATGCCTCTCGCTGAAATGCGCACTCCAGTCGACGTCGAAGCCGCAGTTGGATGGCACCAGCGGAGCCACCTCGACGCCAAGGTCCGCCAGCAGCGGCGCCCAGGCGCCGTCCGACCCGAGCCGCGCCCAGCTGGCCCCGCCCAGGGCCAGCACGGTGGCGTCGGCATCGACCAGGAGCTCGCCTTCCGGCGTCGCCATGCGCAGGCGGCCGTCCTGCCATCCGAGCCAACGGTGCCGCATGTGGAAGCGCACGCCCGCTTCGCGCAGGCGGTGCAGCCAGGCGCGCAGCAGGGGCGCGGCCTTCATCTCAAGGGGGAAGACGCGGTTGGATGTGCCGACGAAGGTACCGATGCCGAGGCCGTGGATCCACTCGCGCACCGCCTGCGGGTCGAAGCCGTCCAGCCAGCGTCCGACCTCGCGCTCACGGCTGCGATAGCGGCTGCGGAAAGCCGGCAGCGCTTCCGAATGGGTGATGTTCATGCCGCCTTTCCCGGCCAGCAGGAACTTGCGGCCGGTCGATGGCATCGCGTCGTACACATCCACCCGCACGCCGCCCGCGGCCAGGGTTTCGGCCGCCATCAGGCCGGCGGGGCCGCCGCCGATCACGGCGACGCGTTGTGGTTGGGTGGGCTGGGTCATCGTGATTCAAGGCATGCGGCGAACGGGGAGGAGCGGCATTGTAGTCGAGTTTGCGCCTTGCATAAAATGCGGGCCCCGATGTAAAGGGAGCTTGACATGTCATGTTTGCTTGACTACGATGTAAAGCATACTTTACTTCATGGAGGATGTCATGCATGAAAAGCGGGTCGGCAAGGCCTATATGCGCGAGCTGATGGGCTCGTTGGCGCTCTACATGGTGCTGCTGTTTGCCGCCATCCGCTGGGGCCGCCCGATGGAGGAAGGCGTGGCGCGTACCCTGGTGCTGCTGTCGCCGATGATCGGCTTCGGCCTGGCCTTGTGGGCCATCGCGCGTCATTTCGGGCGGATCGACGAATACGTGCGGATGCGCCTGCTGGAAACCATCGCGCTCGCAGCTGCGATTACCGCCGGTCTGACCTTCTCCTACGGCTTCCTCGAGACGGCCGGGTACCCGAAGCTGTCCATGTTTACCGTGTGGTGCGTCCTGTGCGGCTCCGTGGTCGTGGTCCAGCTTGCACGCAAGCTGCTCGACCGATGAACAACCATATCCGAACCCTGCGGGCCGAGCGCGGATGGAGCCAGGCCGAACTGGCCGACATGCTCGACGTCTCCCGCCAGAGCGTGAATGCGATCGAGACCGGTCGCTACGACCCGAGCCTGCCCCTGGCCTTCGCAATCGCCAGGCTGTTCCAACGACCGATCGAATCGATCTTCATTCCAGACCAGGAGTCAGCATGAAAGCATCCCTGATGTTCGCAGCACTGTCCGGCCTTGCCGGCAGCAGCCTCGCCCCCATGGCCGCCGCCCAGGCGCCGGTTCCCGTGGAAGCATCCAACCGCTTCGCCGCCCAGCCGGCACCGGCCGAACGCTTCGAGATCAAGGGCATGCTGGTCGAGCGCCACGGTACCGGCCCGCGTGCGCTGGTGCTGGTCCCGGGCCTGTCCAGCGGCGGCTGGGTGTGGGGACAGATGGTGCGCGATTTCGCCCCGACCCACACGGTCTACGTCGTGACCCTGCCCGGCTTCGATGGCCGCCCGCCGCTCGGCGGTGACACCTTCGGCGATCCCTTCGACGCCGCCAGGGGCGCGCTGACGGAGCTCATCGCCTTGCGCAAGCTGTCGAAACCGGTGCTGATCGGGCACAGCCTGGGCGCGACGCTGGGGCTGGCGCTGGCCCAGGACCTGCCGGAGAGGATCGGCGGCGTCGTCGCCATCGACGGCTTGCCGGTGTTCCCGCGCACCGAGGACATGTCGCCGGAGCAGCGCACAGCCATGGCAGACGGCATCCGCAAGCAGATGGCGGCGCTCGCCGGGCCGGCTTTCGCATCCCAGCAGCACCAGTACATGCGCAGCATCGGGATGGTCGACCTGGCCAAGGCCGACGATGCGGCAAAGCTCACCGCGCGCAGCGATCCGGCGGCTGTGGCGGCCTATATGGGCGCGGTGCTGTCGCGCGACCTGCGGCCCGGCCTGGCAGGCGTCAAGGCGCCGGTCCTGATGCTGGTGCCCTACTTCGCGCCCGATGCCGTGGTCCTGAATGACATCACCATCGGCGACAAGCTGGCGTATTATCGGGAGCTGATGAGCGGCACCCCGCGCCTGCAGGTCGAGGCCATCGACAAGGCACGCCACTTTGCCATGATCGACCAGCCGGAAGCGGTAGCCGACGCCGTCCGCGGTTTCCTCAAACAGTTGTGAACCACAAGGAGAGAGTGATGCAAAAGCTGATCTACTGGAGCGGGCAGTACCTGCTGGCGGCCAGCTCGATGTTCGCGCTGCTGGTGTGTATCGATGTGTTCCTGCGCGGCGAAGCGCTTGAAACCGGCTGGCGCGAATCGCTGGCCTGGTCGGTGCTGGCGGCTGCCATCTTCATCGGCTCGCGCTACTACAGGGCCGAGCGCGACGCGACCTGCGCGATGTGCCGCCATCCCGACACCAAACGCTGATTCGTCGACCTCCAAGCCGTATCAAGACGGACCCGGGATGGTAAAGCCATACTGCCGCCCTGGGATATGCATGCATTTGTCATATCCATAAGATTCTGCTTGACAATACATGTAACAGGAATATTCTTGTACACGCTATAACGAACGATGGCGCCCGCTCGACGAGGTCGGCCACGATTCGTCTAGGCTCCGTTTCAACATCTTGGAGGATGTGTATGTCGGTAATGACAAGGGCAGCAATGACCCGTAGAACGATGCTGGGCGCAATCGCGTCCAGTCCATTCTGGATGCAGTCCGCATGGGCGCAGCCAAACAACCTGAAAATCTCGCACCAGTTCCCGCGCGCCAGTCTTGCCGAAGGCGATTTCCGTGACCGCCTGTGCCGCATGTTCGCGGCCAGCGTCGAACGGCGCACCCGCGGCGGCCTGAAGTTCTCGATCCATCCGGCCGCCAGCCTGATGGCCCCCAACGCCCAGATCGGCGCGCTGCGCAGCGGCGGCCTGGACATGGCCCTGGTGCCGCTGTCCTACGCCGGCGCCGAGGCGCCCGAGGCCAACATCGGCCTGATGCCAGGCCTGGTCACCTCGTACCAGCAGGGCTATGCGTGGAAGAATGCGCCGGTCGGCCGCGAGCTGACCCGCATCCTGAACGAACAGGGCCTGGTGGTGGTCAGCTGGATCTGGCAGGCCGGCGGCGTCGCTTCGCGCGGCAAGCCGATCGTGCATCCGGAAGACGTGGCCGGCCTCAAGGTGCGCGGCGGCTCGCCCGAAATGGACCGCCTGCTGCTCGATGCCGGCGCCACGGTGGCCAGCATGCCGTCCACCGACATCGCGGCCGCGATGCGTGACGGCAGGCTCGATGCGGCATTGACCTCGTCGACCTCGCTGATCTCGTTCCGCCTGCAGGGATCGACGCGCGCCCTGACCACGGCACGCGGCGGCGCCTACTGGTTCATGTTCGAGCCGCTGATGATGTCGCGCACCGTGTTCGACCGCCTCACCAAGGAGCAGCAGGCCGCGGTAATGGCCGTGGGCGCCGAACTGGAAGGTTTCGCGCTCAAGGCCGCGCGCGCCGACGATGCGGCGGTGGCCTCGGTGTATGCGAAGAGCGGCGCCCAGATCGTCGACCTGAATGCGGAAACGCTGCGCAAGTGGCAGGCGGTGGCGCGCACCAATGCATGGCGCGAGTATGCCGAGCGCAGTGCCAACTGCGCCAGGCTGATGGAACTGGCGGAGCAGTCGATCGCGATGATCTAGTCGCTGTTCGTAGGGGTGATCTGGTCCAGTGGACCAGATCACGCTAGCCGACCAGCCTACCCGCCCGTCACGGGCGGGAAGAACGCCACTTCGGCACCGTCCAGCACGGGCGTGTCCGGACCGCACATCACCTGCTGGTGCGCCATGCGCACCGCACGGTCATGGCCCAGTGCCTCGGCCCATGATCCGCCACGCGCGGCGAGCAGCTCGCGTACCCCGCCGACCGTCGCCACGCCCTCCGGCAGTTCCAGGCTCTCCTGGCTGGCGCCCAGCTTCTCGCGTACCGACGCAAAATACTTCAATGTGATTTTCATGTGCATTCTAATGCTGCAGTTCGGCGAACGGGATGAAGCGCACCAGGTCGCCCTCGGCAATCGTCTGGCCCGGCGGATTGTCCACCAGCCCGTCGCCCCAGACGGTCGAGGTCAGCACGCCCGAGCCCTGGTTGGGGAACAGGTCGAGCCCACCGGCCGCGTTCACGCGTACGCGCAGGAATTCGTTGCGGCGGTCGCCCTTCGCCAGCGTGAAGTCGGCGCGCATGGTGTAGCCGCGCGGCTCCACCGGTCCACTCACGCCCTGCAGGCGCAGCAGGAAGGGCCGCACGAACAGCAGGAAGGTGATGAAGCTCGACACCGGGTTGCCCGGCAGGCCAATGAAGAAGCAAGCGCCTTCTTCTCTTCGCACCTCGCCGAATGCCAGCGGCTTTCCGGGCTTGACGGCGATCTGCCACATGTCCAGGCGCCCTTCCGCTTCGACCGCCGGCTTGATATGGTCTTCTTCGCCCACCGACACGCCGCCCGAAGTGATGATCAGGTCGTGTGCTTGCGCTGCCTTGCGGAGCGTTTCGCGGGTTGCTTCCAGCGAATCCGGCACGATGCCGTAGTCGGTGAATTCGCAGCCGAAGTTCTCGAGCAGGCCGCGCAACGTGAAGCGGTTCGAATTGTAGATGGCGCCGGGCGCCAGCGGCTCGCCCGGCATGGCCAGTTCGTCGCCGGTGAAGAAGACCGCGACGCGCACCCGGCGCGCTACCTTCAGGCTGGCCAGGCCCACCGACGCGGCCAGTCCCAGTTCCTGGCTGCGCAGGCGGGTGCCGGCCGGCAGGATGACCGAGCCAGCAGAGACATCCTCGCCGATACGGCGAATCCATTCCCCGGCGCGCGGCGCATGGCGCACCGTGACGCTATCGCCGATCGCCTCGCACTGCTCCTGCATCACGACGGCATCGGCCCCGGGTGGGATCAGGGCGCCGGTGAAGATGCGGGCAGCCGTGCCCGCCTCGAGCGGCTCGCCGACGCTGCCGGCGGGGATGCGCTGGGTCACGCGCAGGGTGGCGCTGCCGCTTTCGCAGTCTGCCGCGCGCACAGCATAGCCATCCATCTGGGTGTTGTCGGCCGAAGGCACATCGATGGTCGCGTGCAGGTCTTCGGCCAGCACCCGGCCGTTGGACTCGAGGGTCGGCACGGTCTCGCTGCCGAGCACCGGCCGCACCGCATCGAGCAGCTGGCCGAGGGCCTCGCGCACGGACAGCATGGGCGGCTTCATCTCACAGCCCCGTATGCTGAGCGATGTAGGACTTCATGGCATCCACGCTTGGCTGCATGACGACGAAGCGCTGCGGGAGCGATTCGATGTCCTCGAAGCCGGCCGGGCGCTCGGCATCCTGGCCCAGGGCTTCCAGGATGGTCTCGTTGAATTTCGCCGCCAGCGCGGTTTCCAGCACGATCATCGGCACGCCCGGCTGCATGTGCTCGCGGGCGACCTTGATGCCGTCGGCGGTGTGGGTGTCGATCGTGATGCCGTAGTCGTCGGCCACGTCGCGGATGGTCGCAAGCCGGTCGGCGTGGGTCGACTTGCCCGACGCGAAACCGTACTGGCCGACCAGTTTCCATTCGTCGCCATCGCTGCCCGGAGCACCCGACAGGTCGAAGCCGCCATGGGTGTCGACCTTGCGGAACAGCGCATGGGTGCGCTCCGCATCGCGGCCCACCAGTTCGTAGACGAAGCGCTCGAAGTTCGAGGCTTTCGAAATGTCCATCGAGGGGCTGCTGGTGTGGTAGGTCTCGGCAGGTTTACGCACGCGGTACACGCCGGTGCGGAAGAATTCGTCGAGCACGTCGTTCTCGTTGGTGGCGGCCACCAGCTTGTCGATCGGCAGGCCCATCATGCGCGCGATGTGGCCGGCGCAGATATTGCCGAAGTTCCCCGACGGGACGGTGAAGGACACCTTCTGGTCGTTACTGGTGGTAGCAAGCAGGTAACCGCGGAAGTAGTACACCACCTGGGCCACGACGCGCGCCCAGTTGATCGAGTTGACGGTGCCGATCTTGTGGCGCGCCTTGAAGGACAGGTCGTTGGAGACGGCCTTGACCATGTCCTGGCAGTCGTCGAACACGCCTTCGACGGCGATGTTGAAGATGTTCGGGTCCTGCAGGCTGAACATCTGGGCGGTCTGGAAGGCGCTCATCTTCTTGTGGGGGGACAGCATGAACACGCGCACGCCGCGCTTGCCGCGCATCGCGTATTCGGCGGCGCTGCCGGTGTCGCCCGAGGTGGCGCCGAAGATGTTCAGTTCATCGTTGTTCCTGGCCAGCGCATACTCGAACAGGTTGCCGAGCAGTTGCATCGCCATGTCCTTGAAGGCCAGGGTCGGGCCGTTCGACAGGGCCTGCAGGACCAGCTTGCCCCCTTCGCCATCTTCGAGGACGCGCAGCGGGGTGATGTCGGCGCTCGACTCGTCGGCGCGGGCGTTGCGGTAGACCTCGGGAGTATAGGTCTTCGCGGTCAGGGCGCGCAGGTCTTCGTCCGGGATGTCGGTGGCGAACTTGCGCAGGATTTCGTAGGCGAGTTCGGCGTAGGAGAGCTTGCGCCAGGCGTTCAGCTCCTCACTGCTGACCTGCGGGTATTCGGCGGGCAGGTACAGGCCGCCGTCCGGGGCGAGGCCCGCGAGCAGGATGTCGGAAAAGCGCTGGGGATTGCGTGCTGCGGACGCGCTGGTTGCGCGGGTGGAGACGTAATGCATACGGGTAGGGATCCGGTTGGGGCCAAAGTTGAACTTTTATTATAGCGCCCGAATCGGATTGTATGCTGTGGTGCAAAAAAAGCGGGGGGCTGCGATGCGGAACCGGGATGCGGTGCCGCCGGCACCCCACCCCGGTTTGACGCTCAGGTCAGCACGCCGCGTGGTTCACCGTCACCACGTGCACGGCGAGGCCGCCGAGCGAGGTCTCCTTGTATTTCACCTGCATGTCCGCCCCCGTCTGCCGCATGGTCTCGATCACGTTGTCGAGGCTGACGAAGTGGGTGCCGTCGCCTTTCATGGCCAGCGATGCCGCGGTGATCGCCTTGATCGCGCCCATGCCGTTGCGCTCGATGCAGGGGATCTGCACCAGCCCGCCGATCGGATCGCAGGTCATGCCGAGGTGGTGCTCGATGCCGATCTCGGCCGCGTTCTCGATGCGCTCGTTGGAGCCGCCGAGTGCGGCCACCAGACCGGCCGCCGCCATCGCGCAGGCCACGCCGACCTCGCCCTGGCAGCCGACCTCCGCGCCCGAAATCGACGCGTTCTTCTTGCACAGCATGCCGATGGCGGCGGAGGTGAGCAGGAAGTCGCGGATGCCCTTGGCCGGATCGCTCGGGCGGCAGTCTTCGGCGTAGTAGCGCAGCACTGCCGGGATGATGCCGGCCGCGCCGTTGGTCGGCGCGGTGACGACACGGCCGCCTGCGGCGTTCTCTTCGTTGACGGCCATCGCGTACAGGGTCACGTGGTGCGTCGCATCATGCGGCAGTTCGTTGACGCGCTTGCCCTCCGTACAGTGCGCCTGCTTCCACAGCTTCGCGGCGCGGCGCTTGACGTTCAGGCCGCCCGGCAGCTGGCCTTCGGTGACGAGGCCGTGGGCGATGCAATCGCGCATGACCTGCCAGATGCGGTCCAGGCCCGCGTCCAGCTCGGCCTCGCTCATGCGCGCCAGTTCGTTCGCGCGCAGCATGTGGGGAATCGACAGGCCGTGCTCGCGGCCCAGGGCCAGCAGCTCGCTCATGGTGCTGAACGGGAAAGGCACCTGCAGCGCGGACGGTTCCGCCGCGCGGTGCTGGCTTTCGCCAGCCGCGGTGATGAAGCCGCCGCCAACCGAGTAGTAGATGCGCTCGACGATGCTGCCGTCCGCCAGCTTGAGCACGAACTTCATGCCGTTCGGATGCTCGGGCAGGGTCGATTGCTTGTGCCACACCAGGCCCGTGCGGTACTGGAACGGCACTTCCTTCGTGCCCAGCAGCCTCAGGACGCCATCCATCTCGGCTTCGGCCAGCGTGTCCTCGACCGACTCCGGGTCGACGCCTTGCGGCGTCTCGCCCATCAACCCCAGGATCACCGCCTTGTCGGTCGCATGGCCGACGCCGGTCAGCGCGAGCGAACCGTACAGGTGCGCCTCGACGCCGACCGCTTCCTCCAGCGAACCGCACTCCAACAGGAAGCGGCGCGCCGCCACCATCGGGCCTACCGTGTGGGAACTCGACGGTCCGACACCGATCTTGAACAGATCAAAAACACTCATGTCCATCTTTTGTCTCGACTCTTCAGTTTTTTATTATTGTGGTGATTGCAAACGCCGGTCCGCTTATGCGGTGACACCGACGTCGATGTTCTTCAGCATATCGGCGACCATCTCTTCCACGCCGATGCGCGCCTTCCACCCCCAGTCAGCGGCCGCACGGCCGTCGTCCAGGCTCTTCGGCCAGCTGTCGGCGATCTGCTGGCGGCTATCCGGCTTGTAGGCGATCTCGAACCCAGGCACGGCCCGCTTGATGGCGGCGGCCAGTTCACGCGGGTTGAAGGAGACGCCGGCCACGTTGTACGAGGAACGGATCGCGACCTTCTCGCTCGGGGCCTCCATCAGCTCGATCGTGGCGCGGATCGCGTCCGGCATGTAGATCATCGGCAGCGTGGTTTCCGGGCCCAGGAAGCACTCATAGGTCTCGCCCTTGAGCGCCGAATGGAAGATCGCGATGGCATAGTCGGTGGTGCCGCCGCCCGGAGGCGACTTGAAGCTGATGATGCCGGGGTAGCGGATGCTGCGCACGTCCACGCCGTACTTGCTGTGGTAGTACTCGCACAGGCGCTCGCCGGCCAGCTTGCTGATGCCGTAGATCGTGGTCGGGTCCATGACCGTGTACTGCGGGGTCGACTCGGCCGGCGTGTTCGGGCCGAAGGCGGCGATCGACGAAGGCCAGAACACCTTCAGCGGCTTGCCCGCCTCGCCACGTTCGCGCGCGACTTCCAGGATGTTGAGCAGGCCATCCATGTTCAGCGTCCATGCCTTCAGCGGCGCCTTTTCGCCGGTGGCCGACAGCAGCGCCGCCAGCTGGTAGACCTGCGTGACGCCTTCGCTGTCGATCAGCGCGGCCAGGCGCTCGCGGTCCAGCACGTCGAGCTGGGTGTAGCGCGCCGCGCCGTAGACGTTGGTGCCGCCGATGTCCGATGCGATCACCCTGTCCGGGCCGTGCTGTTCGGCCAGGGCGGTGACCAGTTCGCTGCCGATCTGGCCGTTCGCGCCGATGATGAGGATGCGTTCCATGTGTGTTCCGTTCTATCTTGTTATTGGTATTACTGCGCCTATTACTGCGCGCGGTTTTACCGCGCGCTCTTCAGGATGCCCAGCTCGCGGCCAGCCTGCTCGAAGGCGGCCAACACCTTGTCGAGCTGTTCGCGGGTGTGCGCCGCCGACAGCTGGACGCGCACACGCGCCTGGCCCATCGGCACCACCGGGTAGAAGAAACCCGACAGCAGCACGCCCAGCTCGAACATGCGGGCCGCGAATTTCTGTGCGACCGGCGCGTCGAACAGCATGACCGGCACCACCGGATGGGTGCCCGGCTTGATGGTGAAGCCGATGCGCTCGATCTCCTTGCGGAAGTATGCGGTGTTATCCATCAGGCGGTCGCGCAGTTCGGTCGACTTCGAGATGCGCTCCAGCACCGCTAGGGAAGCGCCGGCGATCATCGGCGCCAGGGTGTTCGAGAACAGGTAGGGGCGCGACTTCTGGCGCAGGGTTTCGATGACTTCCTTGCGGCCCGAGGTGAAGCCGCCCATCGCGCCGCCCAGGGCCTTGCCAAGGGTGCCGGTGATGATGTCGATCTTGCCGATGACGCCGCAATGTTCATGCGTCCCGCGGCCGGTCTTGCCCATGAAACCCGAGGCATGCGATTCGTCGATCATGGTCAGGGCGCCGTATTTCTCGGCCAGCTCGACGATTCTATCCAGCTGGGCGATGGTGCCGTCCATCGAGAACACGCCGTCGGTGACGATGATCTTGTGGCGCTTGCCCGCTTCGGTAGCGGCGACCAGCTGCTTTTCCAGATCAAGCATGTCGTTGTTGGCGTAGCGGTAGCGCGCGGCCTTGCACAGGCGGACGCCGTCGATGATCGAGGCGTGGTTCAGGGCGTCCGAGATGATGGCGTCGTTCTCGTCGAACAGCGGCTCGAACACGCCGCCGTTGGCGTCGAAGGCGGCGGCGTACAGGATGGTGTCCTCGGTGCCGAGGAATTCGGACAGCTTCTGCTCCAGTTCCTTGTGCACGGTCTGGGTGCCGCAGATGAAGCGCACCGAGGACAGCCCGTAGCCGTATTTTTCCAGCGCCGCGGCGGCGGCCTGGGAGGTCTGCTCGTCGCCGGACAGGCCCAGGTAGTTGTTGGCACACATATTGATGAGCGTGCGGCCGTCCTGGGACACCACCTCCGAACCCTGGCGCGAGGCGATCACGCGCTCCGGCTTGAACAGGCCGTCGCTGCGCAGCGTCTCGAGTTTCGATTGCAGGCCGCTATAGAATGCTTGGTCGCTCATGTGTCCCTACTCCCAGAAAATGTGATTAGACTGCGCCGGCTTGACCGCTGGTCGGCGGATGTTGTACCGTTGGATCCGTTCGATGTGCAAAACTGAGTTCTATATGTCGAACGAAAATTCAATATATTGAATCTTACGCCTGGCAACTGAACTTGGCAAGCCATCGCCGCAGTACAGGCGCCAGCACCGGCATCTATACAGGCTCCACACAGGCTCAAAACAGGCAATGACCAAAACTCTAACAAATAACGCCCCGCCCGAAGTTGGCGCCACGCTACAACGCCTGCGATTGGCGCGCGGCCTGACCCTTGAAGATTTGTCACGGATCGCGGGAGTGTCGAAGTCGATGCTGTCCCAGATCGAGCGCGAGAAGGCCAATCCCACCATCGCCATCACCTGGCGCCTGGCCAATGCCCTGGGCGTCGAGATCGGCGAACTGCTCTCGTCCGAGGTGCGGTCCGTGGACCTGATCCGCGTGGTGGACGCCCACGAGACCCCCACCCTGCCCGGCGCCCACGCCGGCTACTCGCTGCGCATCCTGGGACCGATGGACCTGGCGGGCAAGTACGAGTGGTATGAACTGACCCTGGCGCCGGGGGGCGAATTGAAGTCCCAGGCCCACGATCCGGGGACCAGCGAGCACCTGACCGTCATTAGCGGGTCGATCGAGCTGGAAGTGGGGACGGAGAAGAAGAAGATCAAGCATGGAGGCACGGCGCGCTACCCGGCCGATCATGACCATGTAATCAGGAATGCGGGGAAGACGGAGGCCAAGGCGCTGTTGGTAGTCGTGCAACGGTAGGATGGGCAGGTTTCCTGCCCACGCGTTCAAACCCGGGTAGTACTGCCCGTACGGCTATTCGTGCTGCGACGATCACCGCGTAGGCGTTTGTAATTCCGGACATTGCCCGAAATTATCCCGCCCACCGGACAAAAAAGGCAACGGCCGCCGGATCGCTCCGAGCGGCCGTTGTCGTTTGGTCAGCCTATGGCTTATTTGCTGCCGCCAACCGCCTGGGCAGTCGCCTCGCCCATCTTCAGCTCACGCACCAGGAAGCCCCAGCGATCGGCCACTTCCTCGATCTGCTTGGTGGTCGGCTTGCCCGCGCCGTGGCCCGCCTTGGTCTCGATGCGGATCAGGATCGGCGCCGCACCCGCCTGCGCAGCCTGGGCCGCCGCCGCGTACTTGAAGCTGTGCGCCGGCACCACGCGGTCGTCGTGGTCGGCCGTGGTCACCATGGTCGCCGGATAACAGGTGCCCGGCTTCAGGTTGTGCAGCGGCGAGTACTTGACCAGGGCCTTGAACTCTTCCGGATTCTCCGACGAGCCGTAGTCCGAGGTCCAGGCCCAGCCGATGGTGAACTTGTGGAAGCGCAGCATGTCCATTACGCCCACAGCCGGGATGGCCGCGCCGAACAGCTCCGGACGCTGGGTCATCGCCGCGCCCACCAGCAGGCCGCCGTTGGAGCCGCCGCCGATCGCCAGCTTGCTCGGCGAGGTCACCTTGTTGGCGACGAGCCATTCGGCCGCGCCGATGAAGTCGTCGAACACGTTCTGCTTCTGCAGCTTGGTGCCGGCCTGGTGCCAGGCTTCGCCGTACTCGCCGCCGCCGCGCAGGTTGGCCACCACGTAGACGCCGCCCATCTCCATCCAGGCCAGGTTGGCCGGCGAGAAGCCAGGTGTCATCGCAATGTTGAAGCCGCCGTAGCCGTACAGGTAGGTCGGGTTCTGGCCGTCCAGCTTCAGGCCCTTCTTCGAGACGATGAACATCGGGACCCTGGTGCCGTCCTTGCTGGTGAAGAACTGCTGGCGGGTCTCGTAATCAAGCGGGTTGAAGTCGACCTTCGGCTGTCTGAACACGGTGCTCTGGCCGGTCTTGAGGTTCAGGCGGTAGATCGTGGTCGGGGTGGTGAAGCCGGCGAACGAATAGAAGGTCTCGGTCTCGCCCCGCTTGCCCGACAGGCCGCCCACGGTGCCGATGCCCGGCAGCTTCACTTCGCGTACCAGCTTGCCCTTGAGGTCATGCACGCGCACGACGCTGCGTGCATCCTTCAGGTATTCGAGCACGAGCTGGTTGTTGATGATGTCGGCGCCGGCCAGGGTGTCGGCGCTTTCGGCCACGATCTCTTTCCAGTTGCTTTCCGCCGGATTGTTCACGTCGATCGCGACGATGCGCTTGCGCGGCGCCTTGCGGTCGGTGCTGAAGTAGAAGACGCTGCCGATGTTGTCGATGAAGTCGTAGCCGGCGTCGAAGTTGTCGATCAGGTCGACCACCTTCGAATCGGGCTTGGACAGGTCCTTGTAGGACACGCGGTACTTCGGCGCCGTACCCTTGGTCGTCGTGATGATCAGGTAGCGGCCGTCATCGGTGGTGCTGCCGCCGAAGCCCCATTCCTTCTGGTCCGGGCGGTCGTAGACCAGGGTGTCGGCGCTTTGCGGCGTACCGATGCGGTGGAAGTAGAGCTTCTGGAAGTAGTTCACGTCGGCCAGCTTGGTCGCTTCCTTCGGCTCGTCGTAGCGGCTGTAGAAGAAGCCCTTGCCGTCCTTGGTCCAGGCGGTGCTGGAGAACTTGACCCACTTGACATGGTCGTCGAGGTCCTTGCCGGTCTCGATGTCGCGTACGCGGATCTCGTTCCAGTCCGAGCCCGAGGCCGCGGTGCTGTAGGCCAGCAGCTTGCCGTCCGGGCTGACGGCGGCGCCGGCCAGGGCGACGGTGCCGTCGCTGGACATGGTGTTGGGGTCGAGCAGCACGCGGGGGCTGTCCGTCAGGCTTTTCTGGGTGTACAGGACAGACTGGTTCTGCAGGCCGTCGTTGCGCGAATAGAAGTAGCGGCCGCCCTCCTTGCCCGGCACGCTGTAGCGCTCGTAGTTCCACAACTTCGTCAGGCGCTCGCGGATCGCCGCGCGCTGCGGGATCTGCGCCAGGTAGGCCTGGGTCACCTTGTTCTGGGCGGTCACCCATTCCTTGGTTTCAAGGCTGTTCGCGTCCTCGAGCCAGCGGTAGGGATCGGCCACCGTGGTGCCGTGGTAGTTGTCGGTATGGTCGACCTTCTTGGAAACCGGGTAGGTCAGCGAAGGGCCATTTGCCGGGCAGCTTTGTGCCAGCGCCGTATTGGCGCCGAAGGCCGCGGCCAGCAGGGCGACGAGCGTTGCGTGTCTCAGGGTCATGTCGTTCTCATGTTCGCGTTATTCATGGGGGTCGGCTTGCGCCGACGGCCATCATAACGCGAATTGCCGGGCTCGGATATGCGACCGACGGGGCCGGAACGACATGCCGCGGACCGCTCGTCGGTGACTCAGCACCGCCGGCAGCCTACCGCGCCTATTGGCGCGGCAAGCCCTGGCTGGGCGAGCCCTGGCGAACGCTACCCTGGCGCGTGGAAGCCATGCCGCGCTGCTGGCGGCGCGCAGCCCGGACGCGGGAGGCCAGCGCACGCGCCCAGGTTCCACCGGTGCCGGCCAAGCGGCCCGCGACACTGCCGCGCGAGCGGCGGTTTTCCTGGCCCGCGCCGGCGGCCAGCAGCATCCACATATAGGCCCGCAGGGGGTCGCGCTCCACGCCGCGCCCGCTGTTGACCATGCCGCCCAGGTTGTACTGGGCCAGCGCATGGCCCTGCTCCGCGGCCTGCCGGTACCAATAGGTGGCGAGGGTGTCGTCGTGCGGCACGCCCTGGCCGTTGGCGTACAGGACGCCGAGGTTGTTCTGGGCGCTGGCGTCGCCCTGCTGGGCCGCACGCCGGTACCATTCGGCGGCGCGCGCTTCGTCGCGCGGCACGCCGTCGCCCTTGGCATACATGACCCCGAGGCTGAACTGGGCATTCGCCGCGCCCTGCTCGGCGGCGCGCAGGTAGTACTCGAGCGCGCGGCCCGCATCCCGGCAGCTGCCGCGCCCGGCGGCATACATGACGCCGGCACAGTACTGCGCCTGCACGTGCCCGCGCGCGGCCGCCCGGAGGAAGCATTCCAGCGCCCGCTCGTCGCCGCCGGAGCCGTGGCCGGCCGCCAGCAGCGTACCGAGCCCATAGTGGGCCTCGGCGTCGTCCTGGGCGGCGGCCCGTTCGAGCCAGGCGATGGCACGGGCAGGGTCTCTCGGCACGCCATGCCCGTGGGCGTAGGCCAGGCCGAGGAAACGTTGCGCCATCGTGATGCCCTGCGCCGCCGCCTCGCGGAACCAGCACACGGCCTGGGCGTCGTCGGCCTCGACGCCGTCGCCGCGGCGGTACATCAGCGCGAGGTTGAGCTGGGCCTGCCCGTGCCCCTGGCGCGCGGCCTTGCGGAACCAGGCCATCGCCAGCGGATGACTGACCGGGGCCCCCAGTCCCTGCAGGTAGCATTCGCCCAGCAGGTTCTGGGCACTGGCGAGGCCCTGCTCGGCGGCGCGGTAGAACCAGCCGAAGGCGACCTCGTGCGACTGCTGGACGCCGCGCCCCTTGCGGTAGAGCTGCCCGAGGTTCTGCTGGGCTGCCGGATCGCCCTGCGCGGCGGCGCGGCCGAACCAGAGCGCGGCCAGTTCGTCGCTGCGCGCCGCGCCGCGGCCGTTGCAGTACATGGCGCCCAGGTGGTTCTGCGCGGTGGCCAGGCCCTGGCGGGCGGCGCGCTGCATCCATTCGAGCGCGCGCACGTCGTCGCGCTCGACGGCCTCGCCGTGCTTGTAGAGCAGGCCGAGGTTGAACTGTGCGTAGGGATCGCCGCGTTCGGCGGCGGGCAGGAACCACTGGAAGACTTCGTGTCCCTCGCGGGCGGCGTTCTGACGGTTCATCACTACCCCCTTGCGGCCCTCGGCGCCGTTCAACATCGGCGGGATGGAGAAGCCCCCGCCGTTGTTAAAATTTTAAGGATAGCGTCGCGCGCGTGGTTTGCGTCCGCACAATCGTCGGGACGTCACATGCGTGCAAGGATGTGGTATTAGGACAGCGCCTGTCGCGCGTGCGCTGTTGCGCCGCTGCTTCAAGCGGCGCCGCGCTCGCGCTCGAGGCTGGCGTATTTCTCGAGGAAGACCGGCACCTTGGCAGCGGCCAGCTTGTTCACCGAAACCAGCAGGTCCGGCGCCACCTGCGCCAGTCCGTGCGCCGTGCCGAGGTGGCGCGCCGCGTGCAGCAGCACGTGGGCCGCCACTTCGGCGTCGGCCTCGGCCCGGTGGGCCGCGCCCTTGAACGCGATGCCGAGGCGGTTCGAGAGGTTCCCGAGCTTGTAGCTGGGCAGTCCGGGGAACAGGCGGCGCGCCAGCTTGAGCGAACACACCAGGCCGCAGTGCCCGGTCGGGCGGCCGATGCGCCAGCCTTCGGCCTTCAGGAACTTCTCGTCGAAACTGGCGTTATGGGCCGACAGCGTGTCGCCGCCGATGAAGTCGAGCAGCTCGGCCACCACCCTCTGGTTCGGCGGTGCACTGTCCACCATTTCCTGGGTGATCCCGGTGAGCTGGGTGATGAACGAAGGGATGCGCACGCCGCAGTTCACCAGCGAGACATAGCGCTCGCGGATCTCGCCACCGACGATGCGCAGCGCCGCCACTTCGGTGATGCGGTCGCCCATCTCGGGCGACAGGCCGGTGGTCTCGAAGTCGAGCATCACGATCGGGCGTTCAAACACACTCATCTTGCGTCCTCAGTATCTATCAGCTTATCCGAACTTGCGCAGCGCATCGAGCGCGAGGCCCGCGCCGATGCTGCCGAACAGGTCGCCCTCGACCTTGCGCGCACCCGGCACCAGCGCAGCGATCCGTTCGCGCAGCAGCGACACGCCGCTCGAGCCACCGGTAAAGAAGACCGTGTCCACCGCACCCGCTTCCACGCCGGCCTCCGAGAACAGGCGCAGCACCGTGGCGCCGACGCTGTCGACCAGCTGGCCGATGGCGGCCTCGAAGCCCTCGCGGGTGACGCTCAGGGTTTCCGCTGGCGCCAGGCGATCGAGGGCCAGTGTGAATACCGGGCTGCCGGACAGCCCGATCTTGGCCGCCTCGACCTGGATCGCCAGCCAGTGGCCGGCGCGCTCGTCGATCAGCTTCTGCAGGCGCACCAGCTTGGCCGGCTCGGCGGCGTCGCGCACCAGGTCGGCCAGCTGGGCGACGCTCTTGCGCGTATACGCCTGGTTGATGGTGTGCCAGGTCGCCAGGTTGAAATAGTAGCTGGACGGGATGGCGGCGCCGGACAGCAGGCTGCTGCCGTAGCCGAGCAGCGGCATCACGCTTGCCAGGCTCAGGTACTTGTCGAAGTCGGTCCCGCCGATGTGCACGCCGCCGTTGGCGAGGATGTCGTCGCGCCGCTCGATGCGTCCGGCACGCTGGGGACCGAGGCGCACCAGCGAGAAATCGGAAGTTCCGCCGCCGATGTCGGCGATCAGGACCAGTTCCTCGCGGTCGATCTGGGATTCGTAGTCGAAGGCGGCGGCGATCGGCTCGTATTGGAACGAGATCTCGCGGAAGCCCACGGAGCGCGCCACCTCCTCCAGGGTGTCCTGGGCGCGCCGGTCGGCTTCCACGTCGTCGTCGATGAAGAACACCGGGCGGCCGAACACGGCACTGTCGAATGGACGGCCGGCCTGGCGTTCGGCGCGGCGCTTGACCTCGCCGATGAACTGCCCCAGCAGGGCCTTGAACGGCAGCGCACGCCCCGCGACTTCGGTCTGGCCGTCGATCAGGCTGGTGCCTAGCAGGCTCTTCAGGGAGCGCATCAGGCGGCCCTCGTAGCCTTCCAGGTACTCGGCCAGCGCGGCGCGGCCATACGTCACCTGTTCGTCGTCGGCGTTGAAGAACACGACCGAGGGCAGGGTCGTCTTGCCGTCTTCCAGCGCCAGCAGGCTGCCGCCGCCTGGCTGGAAGCTGGCGCCGGGGAGCCAGCCGACGGTGGAATTGGAGGTGCCGAAATCAAGGCCGCATGCGAGCGCCATAGGAAACTTATCAATGGAGGGGGCGGTATGGTAACAGATATGCGACGGTTTTCCCCGTCCGGGCGATGCCTTTTTCCTGGCTGTGGCAAACTCGTACACACCGGTATGTACAACACGACAGCGACGACCATGGACCGTGCACCGGCCGAATGGCTGATGAAGCGTAACTGCTCGATGACGCCGCGCCAGGCGCTGCTGGTCTACGCACTGCTGTGCGCGGCCACGCTCGGCATCGCGCTGGTCTTTACCTGGCGCGGCGCCTGGATGGTGCTTGCCTTCGCGCTGCTCGAGACCGGGGCGGTGGGCGCCGCCCTCCTGCACTACTGCCGCCATGCGCTCGACCACGAGCGCATCCGCCTGGAGCGCGGATGCCTGCTGGTCGAACAGGCGGACGGCGCCAGGCTCTCGACGGTCCAGCTCGACCCCAGCCACGCCCGCGTCAGCCTGCCGGACGCCGGCATGCGCACCCTGGTCGTGATCGAAGCGCGCGGGGTGCGTGTCGAGATTGGGCGTTATCTGACACCCTCCGCGCGCCTGGAACTCGTCCACGCCCTGCGCGCGGCACTGGGCGGGGCGTCCCTCCTGTACGCCGCTCCCGGGCGTTCCCGCTAATTTTCTGTAAGTTACTTCTTACACAAGCACGGCAACTGTACCGATTTGGTGCACGCACGCCCGTGCGGATAATGCTGGAATTAACCGCGTGACAACAACGCGCATCTTGCAACGCACAATACCAAGGACCACGAACCCCATGAGCAATCCCCAACAGGCTGGCGCGGTCGTCGTGCACGGCGGCGCAGGCGCACCGAAGGAAAACGAAGACGGGTGCGTATTGGCCGCGCGCCGCGCGCTGGCGCAACTGGAAGCCAACGGCGACGCCCTCGATGCCGCCATCCTCGCCGTCACCACGCTCGAGGACGACGGCCGCTTCAACGCCGGCAGCGGTTCTTCGCTCGGCCTCGATGGCGAAACCATCGAGATGGATGCCGCGATCATGGACACCCGCGGGCGCCTCGGTACGGTCGCCTGCGTGCGCGACGTGAAGAACCCGGTCAAGCTGGCGCGCGCCATCGCGGACACGCCGCACGTGATGCTGGCCGGCGAAGGCGCGCAGCGCTTCGCACGCTCGGTCGGCATCCCGGGCGGCGCGCCGATTTCCGAGCACCAGCGTGCCCAGCATCGTGAGCTGATGAAAGAACTGGCCGGCTCGGTCCCGGCAATGCCCGGCGTCGACAACCGCATGTTCGAGCGCCTCTGGAACTACAAGACACCGCTGCAGCTGCCCAAGTCGCGTGCCTGCGACACGGTCGGCGCCGTGGTGCGCGACCCAAGCGGTCACTTCGCGGTGGCCGTCTCCACCGGCGGCTCGGCACCGAGCCTGCTGGGCCGGGTGGGCGACAGTCCGATCATCGGCAGCGGCTTCTATGCCGGTTCGCTCGGCGCCATCGCCGCAACCGGCGTCGGCGAACACATCATTCGCCATCTGCTGGCGCGCACCGTCTACGGCTGGATCGAACACGGGATGGCGCTCGACGAAGCACTCAAGCGCGGCGTCGACCTGTTCGACAAGAACGTGGAAGTAGGACTGATCGGCGTCACCCGCACCGAGGCCGCATCTTATGACAACCAGGGCATGCCCTATTCCAAAATGACCCAACGATGAGCGAACACCAATACAGAAACGGCCACCTCGTCATCATCGGCGGCGGCGAGGACCGCAAGCACGACATGGAAATCCTGAAGCGTTTCGTCGAGCTTGCCGGCGGCACGGAGGCGAACATTGTCGTGATCACCGCGGCCAGCACCATCGCGGACGAGATGTGGAGCATCTACGACGAGGCTTTCGGCACGCTCGGCGTGACGCGGCGCAGTCACCTGATGATCGAGAGCCGCCAGGACGCCAACAGCGAGGCGTTCGTGCGCCAGGTCGACGACGCCACCGGCATCTTCATGACAGGCGGCGACCAGAAGCGCCTGCTGGCCCTGATCGGCGGCAGCGCCCTCGACGCCGCGATGCATGTCGCGCTGAAGGTGCGCGGCGTGACCATCGGCGGCACCAGCGCTGGCGCCTCCGCCATGTCCGGCCACATGCTGGCCACCGGCCGCGTCGAGCTGCACCCGGAAAAAGGATCGGTCAGCCTGGGCGCCGGCCTCGGCTTCCTGCACCGCGTGGTGGTGGACCAGCATTTCTCGGAGCGGCAGCGACTCTCGCGCCTGCTCAGCGTCGTCGCGCAGAACCCCTATTTGCAAGGTATCGGCATCGACGAGGACACCGCCCTGGTGGTCGATATCGGCGTCGGCATCGAGGTGCTCGGCCAGGGCGCCGTGACCATCGTCGACGGACGCACCATGATCACCAACGTTGCCGACATCAAGGACCGCGACACGCCGGAACTGATCGACGTGCGCCTGCACCTGCTACCGGCCGGCAGCAGCTACCAGCTGCCCACGGGCGCAACCGAGCCCGGCAAGGGCCTGCCGCCGCCGCTGCTCGATTTTTTGGAAAATGTAACGAAACGGAACCCGCTTTCATGAAGATCAAGGAAAAACGCCTGCTGCGTGGCCCGAATCTGTACGCCGCCAGCCCCTGCCTGATGGCAGTCATCGACGATGGTATCACCAACGAATCTGGCAAATACGCGGGTTTCGCGGCGCGCCTGTTCGACCTGCTGCCCGCCCTGCCGCCCGACGCCGCCGTGCGCCTGGCGGACGACGCCCTGCTGGTCGAGGCGATCGAGCCGGTGGTCATGGAACTGCAGCGCCTGGCCGGCGCACCCGGCAGCTTCGGCGCCACCCTGGCCGTGGCCGGCGCCCCGCGTACCCGCCGCGTCGTCTGCGGCTACGGCACCGAGCAGGTGGCCGAGGCCGCCCTGCGGGTGGCGGTCGATCTGGTCCAGGCGGCAGCGCACGACCGCCCCTACGACTTGGGCAAGGCCGTGCAAGAGCTGCACGAGATTGCCGAGGATTATGCGATCGGCACCAGCACCAATGCCGTGGTGCAGGCGGCCCTGCGGCGCGGCATCCCGGCCCTGCGCCTGACCGACGAGGCCAACCTGTTCCAGCTCGGCTGGGGCAGCCGCCAAAAACGGCTTCAAGCAACGATCACCGGCGCCACCAATTCGATCGCCGTCGGCATCGCCAGCGACAAGCAGCTGACCAAGGCGCTGCTGGAGGTGGCCGGCGTCCCGGTCCCAGCGGGCAGCGTCGTCTCCACCGAGCAGGAAGCGCTGCGCGCCGCCCGCCGCCTGTCCGGCCCGGCCACCGTCAAGCCGCTCGACGGCAACCAGGGCAAGGGCGTGACCACCAACTGCGGCACGCCGGAAGAAGTGGCCCGCGCCTTCGCCCACGCCCGCAAGTATGGCCGGAGAATCATTGTCGAGGAACACCTGCAGGGCCGCGACTACCGCGTGCTGGTCACCGGCCGCAAGGTGGCCGCCGCTTCGTGGCGCCGTCCGCCCTGCGTGGTGGGCGACGGCCAGGCGACGGTCCGCGAACTGGTCGAGATAGAGAACCGCAACCCGGCGCGCGGCGAAGGCCACACCAACATCCTCACCAAGATCCCGATGGATGCCTTGGCCGAGGAAACCCTGGCCAAGCAGGGCTACACCTTCGACACCGTGCTCGCCAGCGGCGTGACGGCCGACCTGCGCGGCAACGCCAACCTGTCCACCGGCGGCACCGCCGAGGACGTGACCGACCTGCTGCCGGAAGAAACGCGCGACATCTGCATCCGTGCCTCGCGCACCATCGGCCTGGACATCGCCGGCATCGACATCGTCTGCCAGGACATCTCCAGGCCCCTGCGCGAGCAGAAGGGCGGCATCATCGAGGTCAACGCGGCGCCCGGCATCCGCATGCACCAGTACCCGAGCCGCGGTACGCCGCGCGATGCCGGCGCGGCCATCGTCGACGCGCTGTTCGGCGAATGCGACGGGCGCATCCCGACCGTGGCCATCACCGGCACCAACGGCAAGACCACGACCTCGCTCCTGATCGCCCATGCCGTGCGCCAGAGCGGCCTGCGAACCGGCGTGACGACCACCGAAGGCGTGTATGTCGACGGCGTTCTCACCACGAAGGGCGACTGTACCGGTTACCGCTCCGCGCGCAGCGTGCTCTCGAGCCCGGAGGTCGATTTCGCGGTGCTGGAGACGGCGCGCGGCGGCATCCTCAAGCGCGGCCTGGCCTACGACCGCGTCGACGTATCGGTGGTGCTGAACGTCTCGAGCGACCACCTGGGCCTGGACGGCGTCGAGACCCTCGACGACCTGGCCAAAGTCAAGGCGGTGGTGGCCCACCGTGCCTCGCGCGCCGTCGTGCTCAATGCCGAGGACGACTACTGCGTGGCAATGGCCGACGAGCTGCGCGACGGCGTGGAAGTGATCTACTTCTCCCTGGACGCCGACAACCCGACCCTGCTGCGCCACCTGGAAAATGGCGGCCGCGCCGTCTACTTGCAGGACAACGCGCAGAACATGACCCTGGTGCTGGCCAACGGCGCCCGCCACGAGGCGCTGGTCGACGCGCGCGAGATGCCGGTTTCGCTTGGCGGCGCGGCGCGCTACAACATCGCCAACGCGCTGGCGGCGGCCGCCGCCCTTACCGCCCACGGCTTCGGTAACCTCGAGATCGCGGACGGCCTGCGCAGCTTCGTGTCCGACGCCAAGCACAACCCGATGCGCTCGAACGTGTTCGACGTCGATGGCGTCACCGTGATCGTCGATTATGCGCACAACTGCGCCGCCTACGCAGCGCTGGCCGAGAGCGCACGCGCCATGACGCCCGGCCGCCTGGTCGGCGTGGTGGCGGCGCCCGGAGACCGCCGCGACGCCGACCTGGTCGACATCGGGCGCACCTGTGCGGCCGGATTCGATGACCTGGTGGTGTTCGAGACCGAGAACCGCGGGCGCCCCGACGGCGAAACCGCCGCGCTGCTGGTGCGCGGCGCCAAGCTGGGCAAGCTGGCCGACGATTCGCTCAGCGTCGTCCTGGCCTCGCACCAGGCGATCCGACACGGGCTGTCGCTGTGCCAGCCGGGCGACGTGCTGGTGTTCGGCTGCGGCACCACGCTGTCGGAACTGACCGATGCGCTGCGTCCGGACAAGCCGGAGCTGGCGCGCAGGATCGAGGCAGAAGCGATCTGATTCCTCCCTGTCTCCGCACGAAAAGCGCCCTGCACCGGGCGCTTTTTCTTAAGCTGGTCTTAAATTGATGATCTCTTGGCCATTTATCCGTCCGACTTTTGCATTTCGTTACAAATTGCTATGTTAATGCGCTCGTTCAACTGATACCTTGCTCATCCGTAACCTGGCCCGCTGCTCACGACAGTGGACCGGATCGAATTCGGAAGGAAAAGGTATGCAGAAAGTGTTGGCTGTTCTCTTCGCAGGCATGGCATTCGCGGGCGGCGCCCAGGCTGTCGAGCCGGTGCGCGGCACGCCGCAAGCCTATGCCGGAGTCGGCGTCTCCGGCGTCGACTATGTCGGCGCAGCGACCAAGGCCAGCCCCAAGGTGTTCGGCGGTGTCCAGTTCGGCAAGCAGTTGGCGGTCGAGGGCGGCGCCGTCGACCTGAAGAACGGCTACGGCATGTACATCGCCGTCAAGCCCAGCATCCCCTTGACCGACAAGCTGAGCGCCTACGGCAAGGTCGGCGTGGCGCAGACCCGCCGTCCGGCCCTGCCTCCTCCGGCGCCCAGCGCGCTCGGCAAGAAGAGCGAAACCGGCGCCTACGGCGCCTTCGGCCTGCAGTATTCGATTACCCCGAACGCCGCCGTCACGGTCGAGTACGAGCGCCTGCCCAGGGACAAGCCGAGCGTGCTCAAGCCGAACGTCTTCACCCTGGCGCTGCAGTTCTTCTTCTGACAGCCTGAAAAAGAAGCGGCCCGCAGGCTAATGCCGGTCACTTAAGAGGCGCCGCTCATCCGTAGGGTGGGCGGGTCTCCCGCCCACGCGGTCAAATCACAGTACTGCAGCCCGTACGATTTTCGTATCTTAACTATCACCGCGTGGGCGTTTGTCATCCCGGGCATTGCCCGGCATTACCCTGCCCACCCTACAACAGCGACGATCACACCTGCGCGGCCACCAGGTCCGCACTCTCCGGGTCGTTCACCCGCAGCGCGTCCACGAACACCTGCAGCGAAGAACCGCAGGCGAATACCAGCACATCGCCCGGTTGGCACAGGCTCAGTCCGTGGCGGATCGCCTCGCCCACGTCGATCACGCGGTGCAGCGTGTCGCTCATCCCGGCCGTTTCTTCCGCGCCGCCGAGGATCAAGTCCACCGCCTCGCCCACCTCGCGCCCGCGGCTCTGCGACTCGTAGACCACCAGTTCGTCGAAGCGTTCGCCGCACACGCGCCCGACATCGCGCAGGTCTTCGTCGCGGCGGTCACCCGGCGCGGTGACGATGCCAACCAGCTGTCCCGGCAGCAAGGCGCGCGCCATCTCGGCCATCGCCTTGTAGGCAGCCGGGTTATGCGCATAGTCGACGATCACGGTCACGCCGCGGATGTCGAACATGTTGGTGCGCAGCGGATTGGTGCGGCCGTTCGACACAAAAGTCGACAGGCCGGTGGCGATCTGCAGGTTGGTGAAGCTGGCAGCCATCAGGGCCGCCGCCGCTGCCAGGCTGTTGGCGATATTGAAGCGGGCGCGGCCGCCGAAAGCGACCGGCATGCTTTCGACCCGCACCAGTTCCTGGTGCAGGTTGCCGTCGGCGACCACCACGGCATTGTCCTGCAGGTAGACGCCGCGTCCGCCGTCTTCCAGGTGCTGCAGGAAGACCGGGTTTTCCGGGTCCATCGAGAAGTACACGATCTCCGCTTCCGGCTTGGCCCGGCGCCCCATGGCCACGCACAGCGGATCCTCGGCATTGAGCACGACGGCGCGCGATGCCGAGGTAGCCACCACCGCCTTGACCTGGGCCAGGTCTTCTACCGTGTCCACACCGTCCAGGCCGAGGTGGTCGGCGGCGATGTTCAGCACCACGCCGACGTCACAGCGGTCGAAGGCCAGGCCGCGCTTGAGGATGCCGCCGCGCGCCGTTTCCAGCACCGCAACCTCGACATCGGGCGAGCCGAGCACGGTGCGCGCCGACCAGTAGCCGGTGCAATCGCCCTTGGCGACCTGCTTGCCGTCGATGAAGACGCCCTCGGTCGTGGTCACGCCGGTCACCTTTCCCGCCAGGCGCACCGTGTGCGCGATCAGGAGCGTGGTGGTGGTCTTGCCGTTGGTTCCGGTCACCGCGATCAGCGGGATGCGACCGTCCGAATCGCCCATCAGGCCCTGCACGATGGCGTCGCCCGCGTCGCGCGGTTCGCCTGCACTCGGGTACTGGTGCATGCGGATGCCGGGCGCCGCATTCACTTCGATGACGGCGCCGCGCTGGGCCTCGAGGGGCAGCGCGATGTCGCGGCAGACGATGTCGATGCCGGCCACGTCCAGGCCGATCTTGCTTGCTGCGCGCACGCACAGCAGGCGGGTCGATTCCGGCAGCAGGTCGGTCACGTCCTCGGCGGTGCCGCCGGTGGACAGGTTGGCGTTGCCGCGCAGTTCGGCGGTGACGCCGACCGGCAGCACGGAATCGACCTCGAAGCCCTGCTTGCGCAGCATGTCGGCGGCATGGTCGTCGAGCGCGATCTTGGTCAGGATGTTGGTGTGGCCGGCGCCGCGCGCCGGGTTCTGGTTCTCGCGGTCGACCAGTTCGCGCACGGTGGCGACGCCGTCGCCGACCACGTGGGCCGGGCGGCGCATCGAGGCTGCCGCCACCTGCCCGCCGGCGACCAGCACGCGGTAGTCGCGGCCTTCGACGAAGCGTTCGACGATGATCCGGCGGCCATACTGGCGCGCGAACTCGAAGGCGCGCGTCACCTGTTCGTCGTCGCGGCAGTCGACCGTGACGCCCTTGCCCTGGTTGCCGTCGAGCGGCTTGACCGTTACCGGCGCCTTCATGCGGGCCGCGGCGCGGCAGGCGTCCTCCACGGTCGAGACCACCGAGCCTTCCGGCACCGGCACGCCGGCTTCCTTGAGCAGGGTCTTGGTAAGCTGCTTGTCGCTGGCGATCTTCACTGCGATGAAGCTGGTGTCGCCGGTGGTGGTGGCCTGCAGGCGCTTCTGCTTCACGCCCCAGCCCAGCAGGAACAGGTTGGCGTCCTCGGTGATGCGCTGCGTCGGGATGCCGCGCTCGTGCGCCGCGGCCAGCACCGCCGCGGTGCTGGTGCCGATGGCGTGGCGCGCAGCAATGCCGCGCAGCTCGTCCAGGCGCGGCGCCAGGTCGAAGGCATCGCCGCGGCCGAGGGCCGTCACCAGGTCCACCGCCAGCTGGAAGGCCGGCTGGACCAGTTTCTCGGATTGATAGGCGCAGACGATGCGAAACACGCCCGGACGGCCCGACACGGGACGCGTGCGCCCGTAGCTGGCTGGCGCATCGGCCTGCGTCTGCAGGTCGAGTGTCACCTGCTCGATCACGCGGCCGAGGTAGGTGCCTTCGCGCAGGCGCTGGGCGAAGCCGCCACGCTGGCCGATCGGCAGCAGCTCGCCCTGCAGCGAAGGCAGCGCAGCGAGCAGTGCATCGTTGAAACCGGGGATGTCTTTCGACGAAATGCCGTACAGGTCCTGCAGGTCGATCACGCTCAGCAGGCAGGGAGAGTCGGCGTGGACGTTGGGTCCACGCAGGAAGCGCTGTTCCAGGATTTGCACGAGTAGATCCTTGTAATAGTTGTAAGCGTGCCGAGCGCAGGCGCGGCACGCGGAAAAGCGGTTTGCGGTCAGGCCTCGAACAGCCGCGTGTACATGCGGGTGGCCATCAGGCCGACCGCCGTGTGGTGGATCTCGGGCGACATCAGCCCCCCCAGCAGCTGCATCGCCTCCTGCTTGCCGGCGACTGCAGCCACTCGCTCCTCCAGCAGCCGGAGCTCGTTGTCGGGCGCCTCCAGGCGCGGATGGCGGCGGATCAGGCCGCGCTCCGGGAAAGCGGCGCTGCGGTCGAGCTGCTGGCCCAGGTTGTCCAGGGTGCGCTGGCGTGCGCGCCAGGTCAGGGTCCGTGGTCCCTCTGCCCGCTTGCCGTCGGGCGCCGACATGATCCAGTCGCGCAGCACCTGCTGCTCGTAAGCGTTGAAGACGCCGAACATCTCGGCCTTCTCGCCGTGCACCAGGCGCCAGAAGCGGCTGTGCTCGACCTCTTCGCCGCGCTTGATCCAGCCCGCCTTCTCGAGCGCCGCCAGGAAGTCCGGAATCTGCGAAGGCAAGGCCAGCCAGTCGTTGACCGAGCGGCCCGCGACACGGCAGTAATCCGAGTGCATGTTCTTGCCAACACCGCTCTTGGCGGCCAGGATGTCCACCAGTTCGGCCTGCAGGTCGAACTCGGCGATGCTCGAGGTGGTGCTGGTGCCGATGTCGTTCAGGCGGTAGCCGTCGAGCACGCGACGGTAGAAGGCATCGCGGTCGCCCACGCGCGGCATCAGCTTCCTCAGGGCCTGGACCGCCTTCTGCGCGTGGCCGGTGGCGGCGTTGTCGACGGTGACGTGCAGCGTGAAATAATACGGGTCGATGCCGAACTCGTTCAGCTCGTACGAGGTGATGAGCAGGTGCAGCGGCAGCTGCTCGTAGCCGAGGTTGTAGCCGATCACCTCGGGCAGGAAGTGTTCGGTGTTGTGGCCGAGCGCGAGCTGGATGGCGCCCTGCACGAAATGTTCGTCGTCGAGCCCCTCCCAGCCTTCGCAGCCGTGGGTGGCCAGCAGCTTGCGGTAGATGGTGACGTGGTTCTTGTCCGGCACGCCTTCGCCGAGTTCCTCGAGGTAGGTCTTGATCAGCTCATGGTAGGCCGGGTTGTCCCAGTGCTTGAGCAGGCCGTAGAGCCAGGCGCCGTCGACCAGCTTGGTCGGGGCCACCGCCTTGATGAAGTACAGGGCGTGGGCGCGGCAGGTGAAGTAGCGGCGCGGCGCGCCGTTCTTGCGTGCGGCGAGGTACTCGCGGTACTGGACGCCGACGGCATCCGTACGCTCCTCGACCCAGGCCGCAAGCGCGGCGAGGTTCGACGACGGATCGGACGGCAGGTCGACCGGCAGCGCCTGCACGGCGGCGATCTGGTCGGCGACATAGGCACGCGCCTCGTCCGCATGCGCGCGCGGATTCTCGTACAGCGACAAGTACAGCGACTTCGAGCGTTCCCGGGTGGCGGGAACGCCGGGTACCGCGACGTTGGTGGCGCCTTCTAAAAGCATCGAATTCATGGTCTCGGATCGTATCGGGCACCTCGAAAACCTACTGCGCGTTGCACTAACGGTCTGCGATGCTCGCTGTACACCTGTACAGCTGCGCTTCTCGACCGTCAGTGCTGCCGCTCGCAGCGGTTTTCGAGCCGCCCTGTTGTTAGTCTCATGGGACGATTGCAACATTATCCAGCCTGAACTATTTACACAAAATCGGTAGCAGCGCTGTGAGTATGTAAGATAGGGATTACAAAATTACAAAAGCAGGACAGAAAAAAACTTATCAACTGGTCAAGATCCACCCTGCGCGTCCGCGCCGCGTCGCACGTCCCCTGCCTCGGCATCCCCCTTCGCGATCGCTTCCTCATATTGCCGGCGCTGCTGCTCGACCGTCTGCGGCGGCAGCGGCGGGATGTTCGGATCCACCACCGCTTCCAGCACGAAGGGCTTGTCGCACGCCAGGGCCCGTTCCCAAGCGGCGCCCAGCTGCTCCGGGTCGTCGACCCGCTCGCCGTCCAGGCCGAGCATCCGGGCATACTCGGCGTAAGAGAAATCGGGCAACTGCTGGGAGGGCTGGAACTTTGGCTCGCCCTGCATGCCGCGCTGCTCCCAGGTGACGAAGTTCAGGTCGCGGTTGTTCAGCACCAGTACGACGAAGGCCGGGTTGGTCCAGCCTCGTTGCTTCCAATGCCAGGCCACCGACATCAGGCCGTTGATGCCGGTCATCTGCATGGCGCCGTCGCCCGCCAGCGCGATCACCGGGCGATCGGGATGGGCGAGCTTGGCGGCCAGCGCATAGGGCACGGCCGAGCCCATGGTCGCGAGCGTGCCGGACAGCGAAGCCAGCATGCCTGGGCGCACCTCCAGGTGCAGCGCATACCAGGCCGCCACCGAGCCGGAATCGCCGGCCAGGACCACACCGTCCGGCAAGCGCGGCGACAGCTCCGTGAACACCCGCTGCGGATTGACCGGTGTGGCCGGTTCCAGCGCCTTGTCGAGCAGCTCGCGGCGGCTCGCGGCGGCATCGTGCTCGATCCGCTCGCGCCAGGAGCGGTCCTGCTTGCGTTCGAGATGGGGAATCAGGGCGCGCAGCGTGGCCTTGGCATCCCCTTGCAAGTTGGCCTCCATCGGATAGCGCAGGCCCAGCATGCGGCCGTCGATGTCGACCTGGACAGCGCGCGCCTGCCCTTCCGGCGGCAGGAATTCGGCATACGGGAAGCTCGACCCCACCATCAGGAGGGTATCGCAGTCCTGCAGCATGGCATTGCTGGCCCGGGTGCCGATGATGCCGACCGAGCCGGTAACAAAGGGCAGCCCGTCCGCCAGCACCGCCTTGCCCAGCAGGGCCTTGGCCACGCCCGCGCCGAGCAGCTCGGCCACCTCGGCCAGTTCGTCGTGCGCGCCTTGGGCGCCGGCGCCTGCCAGGATCGCCACCTTGCTGCCGGCGTTCAGGATGGCCGCCGCGCAACGCAGCGCGTCCTCGGGTGGAACGAGCGCACGGCTGGCCGCACCGACGCCGCTGAAGGTGTAGCCGTGCTCGCGCGGCGGGCATGGAACTGCGTCTTCTTCCTGCAGGTCGTTTGGCAGGATGATGCAGGTAACGCAGCGCTCGCTGAGCGCGATGCGCACCGCTCGGTCGACCAGGTGCCGCACTTGTCCGGTCGACGCCGCCATCTGCACATACTCGCCGGCAACGTCCTTGAACAGGGTCGTCAGGTCGACTTCCTGCTGGTAGTGTGCGCCCAGGGCGGCGCGCTTTTGCTGGCCGACGATGGCGACCACCGCCTGGTGGTCGAGCTTGGCGTCGTACAGTCCGTTGAGCAGGTGGATCGCGCCGGGACCCGAGGTGGCCAGGCACACGCCCACCTCCCCGGTGAACTTGGCGTGGCCGCAGGCCATGAAGGCCGCCATCTCCTCATGCCGCGTCTGGACGAACTCGACGGCCTGCTGGCGCCCGAAGGCAGCCATGATGCCGTTGATGCCGTCGCCCGGATAGCCAAAGATGCGCCGCACGCCCCATTGGCGCAGGCGTTCGAGCAGAAAGTCACCGACTGTTGCCATGCAATCCTCCCGATGGACCGGCCCGCCGGGTGGCGGGCAAGGAAACCAGCAAGCAAGGGCAGGCTACGGCCTTCGGCCGGGCCGCAGCGTACGCTGGCGCGCATAGCATGGCCAGTCAGATTGCCTAGGGCTGGGCACCGAGCTCCACGTCGGCCACCAGCTGGCCGGCGGACAGCCGAACCGGCACCGCGCCCTTGGCCAGCATGCGCGTAATGGCCCGGTCGCGGTCGCCGGGGGCCACTTCGACGGCGCGGGTCGCCTCCGGCACCAGCAGCACCTGGAAGCCGGCGTCGATCCCGTCCAGCACCGTGTTGAGCACGCAGTAGTCGGTCGCCAGGCCGCACACGGCCAGCCGGGTGACGCCGTCGGCCAGCATGCTGCGTGCCAGGCCGGTGCCGTTGAAAGCGGAATAGGCATCCTCGCCAGCGCTCAAGGCCTTGGAGACCACGATCGCCTCCTCGGGCAGGCGCAAGGCCTGGCTGAACATGGCCCCTTCGGAGGCCGCCACGCAATGCGGCGGCCAGGGCCCGCCCTGGGCCGTGAACGAGCAGTGATCCTCCGGATGCCAGTCGCGCGAGGCGTACACGGGCAAGCCGCGCCCGTGGTACAGGTCGATGAGGGCGTTGGTCGGGGCGATGACGAGGTCGCCGCGCGGCACGGCCAGCGCACCGCCGGGAAGGAAGTCGTTCTGGAGGTCGACGATCAGGAGGGCGTCGCCCTTGCCGAGCACGATGGCGCTCATGGAAACAGTCTCCGTGAAAGCCGCGGCCCGGGATGGGCCAGCGAGTCGGGCCAAGCTTAACACGGCGGATGGTCCCGCGCCGGAACGGAAACGCCCGGCCACCTTGCGGGGCCGGGCGTTCCGGGATGCTGCTGGCGCGCGATTACTGCTTGTTCAGCAGCGAGCGCTGGCGCGCATACAGGAAGTACACGGCCAGTCCGATCGCGATCCAGACCAGGAAGGCCACCCAGGTGTGCCAGCTCAGGAAGGACATCAGGGTCAGGCAGAACACGACGGCCAGCCCCGGGATGACCGGCACGCCCGGGCAACGGAAGGCGCGCGGCAGGTCCGGACGCTTCTTGCGCAGGATGATCACGGCCACCGAGACCAGCGAGAACGCCGCCAGGGTGCCGATGTTGACCAGCTCTGCCAGCACGCCCAGCGGCACCACGGCGGCGATCAGGCCGAACACGATGCCGACCATCCAGGTGGCGAAGTATGGGGTGCCGTACTTCGGATGCACTTCCGACAACTTGGCCGGCAGCAGGCCATCGCGCGACATCGCGAACAGGATGCGGGTCTGGCCGTAGGCCATCACGAGCATCACGGTGCTCATGCCCAGGATCGCAGCCAGGTCGACGAAGCCGGCGACCCAGTTCTGGCCGGCATACTGCAGGGCCAGCGAGACCGGGTGGTCGACGCCCTTGAAGTTCATGTACGGCACGATACCGGTCATGATGGCAGCGACGATCACGTACAGCACGGTGCAGACCGCCAGCGAACCGAGGATGCCGATCGGCAGGTCCCTGGACGGGTTCTTGACTTCCTCGGCGGCCGAGGTGACGGCGTCGAAGCCGATGAAGGCGAAGAAGACCAGGGCAGCGGCGCTCATCACGCTGCCGAAGCCAAAGGGCATGAAGGGCTGCCAGTTGTCAGGCTTGACGTAGCCGATGCCGACCACGATGAACAGGATCACGACGCCGGTCTTGATGACCACCATGACGTTGTTCATGCGCGCCGACTCACGCACGCCCATCGACAGGATCCAGGTGAGGAAGAGCATGATCAGGAAGGCCGGCAGGTTGAACACGGTGTCCACGCCCGGCTGCGCGCCTGGCGCTGCCCGCAGCGCTTCCGGCAGCACGAAGCCGAATCCGCCCATCAGGGACTGGAAGTAGCCCGACCAGCCAACCGCGACGGTCGAAGTGGCAAGGCCGTATTCGAGCAGCAGGTCCCAGCCGATCATCCAGGCGACGATTTCGCCCAGGGTGAAGTAGCTGTAGGTGTAGATCGAGCCGGCCACCGGTACGCTCGAGGCGAATTCGGCATAGCAGAGCGCGGCGAACGCGCAGGCCAGCGCGGCGACGACGAAGGAGAGGGTCAGTGCCGGGCCGGCGGTGACGGCGCCGGTACCGGTCAGGACGAAGATGCCGGTGCCGATGATGGCGCCGATGCCCATCATGACCAGGTCGAGCGGGCCAAGCACTTTCTTGAGGCCGCCCGGCTTCTGGGCAGCCGCGACCATCGTGTCAAGATTTTTGGTTCTGAAAAGACTCACTACTTGTTCTCCAATCAAAAAATAGTTTGGTTCCGCGTCTTGTGTTTGCGCTGCACCGTATGCCATGCGCGCTGGCCATCCGGCCGATAAACCGCATGCCTGACCCGTGAACCGACTGTCGCCTACTGCCGCTCCTGCTCTGCCGAAAGCCGCAGACCTGACATTATCACCAGATTGCTGGTCGGAATCAAAGTAAAGTGATGAAAACCGATCAATTCTTTTATTTCAACTCAAAAACGACGGCCGTCGTATATACAGCACCGCCGCTCTCCATTGCTTGATTTCCACAAGTCAACAGAACATAATCGTCCTGTTGCCGCACCCAGCGGCCCGGATCGGCGCGTCCTCCCAGCCGCGTTTCACACCTCCCGACCATTTCTGCAGCTGCGCACCATGACGACTCGACAGGCATCCCACTCGGCGGTGCGCACCAGGCGGCGGCGCCTGCCAGCCCTGCTGCTGGCGCTGGCGTGCGTCACGGCGCCCCCTGGGGTGCGCGCGGGCAATGCCGGACCGCTCACGGCTGAACTGCGCCTGGGCGAACTGGGCCAACTGCCGAGCGCAGCAATCCCGATGCGCGCGCACGCCTGTTGCAAGAAGCGCCCGCGTTCACCGTGGGGGCGCCCTACCCCGTCCACGTCGCCTACCTGCGCCTCCTGCGGCGCATCCACCTCGACGCCGGCCGGCTGGCGGACGGCTATGCGGTCGACGAGCGCATCATCCGGCTTGCCGCTGCCGAGGGCGATACCCTGCAGGTGGCGCTGGCCAGCCTCGGGCGGGTGCACAAGCGCCTGAACGACAACGACCCGCCCGCCGCGATGGCCTTGCTGGAAGGGCTTAACAACCAGTACCGCGATCAGCACAATACCGAGTTCGCCGCCAATGCCGAAATGGCCTATGGCGCGATCTACAACGCCACCGGCCAGCACGACCGCGCCCTGGCCCACTACCTGCGCGCACTCGAACTGGTGCAGCACACGCCCAGCCTGTGGAGCCCGCGCGAGGCCGACGTGCGCCTCGCGCTGGCGCGCTTGTACGTCAACAGCGGCAACCCGCTCAAGGCACTCGAGACCACGCGTTCCTACCGCGAAGCACGCACCGCCGCGGCGCTTCCGCCGCGGGTCGAAGCCCTGACCTACTTCCTCGACGGGCGTGCCTACGTGACGCTGCACCAGCTGGCCCAGGCGCACGCTGCTTTCGAGCGCGCCTTGGTACTGGCGCGCAAGCATGACCTGCGCTGGATCGAGGCGAATGTGCTGGGCAACGTCTCCGATGCATATCTGAGAGCCCAGCGCTACGTCGAGGCCGAACACGCCGCCCGGACCGCGGTCGCGCTGTCCGAAGCGGTGACCGACCAGAGCATCATCCAGATGGTCTATGCCAACCTGGGTTTCGCCCTGTTCGGCCAGGGCCGGATGACGGAAGGAACGGGCTACATCGACCGCACCACCCAGGAGCTGCGCAAGGCCGGCGCCATGCTGGCCGTATCGAACATCCTGGCCGAGAAAGGCGAGGCCCTGGAACGGGCCGGCCTGCACAAGCAGGCGCTGCAGACGGTGCGCGAGCGCGAGAAGATCCAGGAATCGCTCGAACTGGAGCGCCGCAACAAGGCTTTCGCCGCCCTGCAGGAACAGTTCAACGCCAAGCAGCGTGCGGCCCAGATCGAGCGCCTGCGCCAGGAGAACGCGGTCAAGGATGCCGAGATCGACAACCGCAACCTGCGCCTGGCCCTGGCTTCGCTCGGCGCCGGCATCGCTCTGCTGCTGTCCGGCTTCGTGTTCATGCTGTACCGGAAGTCGCAGCGGACCAGCCTGCGCCTGGCAGAGCTGAACGCCGAGCTGGCGCACCGCTCGGCGCACGATCCGCTCACCGGCCTGTTCAACCGTCGTTCTTTCGTGGACCGCATGCGCGCCAAGCAGGCGGCCTCGGACGATTGCTTTACCCTGCTCGACATCGACCACTTCAAGCGCATCAACGACCAGCACGGCCATGCCGCCGGCGACGCGGTGCTGGTCGAGGTTGGGCGCCGCCTGAACGAGGTGGTGCGCGGGTCGGACATGGTTCTGCGCTGGGGCGGCGAGGAATTCCTCGTGTATTCGCAGGGCGTCAGCGAGGCCCAGCGTCCCCTGCTGGTGCAGCGCATCCTGAACGCGATCGCCGGCGCGCCGGTGGTGCTGGAGGACGGCACGGCGCTGCAGGTCAGCGCCACCGCCGGCGCGGTCCCGCTGCCGATCCACGCCACTGCGGGTTCGGGCGAAGCTTTTGGCTGGGAGCAGGCGATCGCGCTGGCCGACCGCGCGCTCTACAAGGGCAAGGAAGCCGGCCGCAACCGCGCCTTCATCGTCGAGGGTGTCGACGGTTCGGCCATCGGCCAGGGCCAGGAACAGGAACGCAAGCCCCAGTTGCATCTGGTGCTGCCGGACATGTTCTGGCAGCCGGCCCGGTAGATACCGTCTCGGATTCCGCCCACGCGGTGATCGCCAGCGGCTCGTTTTCGCGCCGGATGATCTTTCTGCAAACTATCACCGCGTGGGCGGCGTCGCCGCCAACCCGACGCCCAGCGCTGCGCGCCCTGCCATCCCGACCACCGTTTGCAGCAGCACTGCCGGGCGTAGCGGCTTGGCCAGGTATTCGTCGAAGCCGGCCTCCAGCGCACGCTGCTGGTCTTCGCGGCGCGAAAAGGCGGTCAGCGCGATCGCCGGTACGCCGGCCAGGCTCTTGTCGCGCTCGGCACGGATGTGCCGGATCAGCTCGAAGCCGTCCATCAAGGGCATGCCGATGTCGCTGATCAGGAGGTCGGGACGGTGGCGCTCGGCCATGCGCAACGCGTCGCCGGCGCTGGTCGCGGTGACGATCCGGGCCCCGGTTTCCGACAGCACCTGCTGTACCAGCTCCAGCGAATCGCGTTCGTCGTCCACCACCAGGAGCGTCAAGCCGGCCAGGCTGCCGTGGGCCGGGACGAGAGCGTCTTCGGCCAGGGCGGCCGTCGGCGCCGCTTGCTGCTCGGCCAGGGGGCCGCCCTGGTGGATTGGCAGGTGCACGGTGAAGGTGGCGCCGCGCCCCGCCCCGCCGCTGGCGACCGTGATGGTGCCGCCCTGCAGCTCGACCAGCTGGCGCGCGATGGCCAGGCCCAGCCCAAGGCCGCCATGGCGCCGCGCGGACGAGGAATCGGCCTGGCGGAAGCGGTCGAACACATAGGGCAGGAACTCCGGATCGATGCCGATGCCCGAGTCGGCCACGTCGATCGCGACCTCGTCGCCCTCGCGCCGCACGCTGACAGCCACCCGCCCGCCCGACTCGGTGAACTTGATGGCGTTCGACACCAGGTTCGACATCACCTGCTGCATGCGCCCGGGGTCGCCCAGCACCGGGCCGGCGTCATAGTCGACCTCGGCCACCAGCTGGATTTGCTTGCCGAGCGCCGCCGGACGCGCGGTCTCGAGCGCGGCATTGACAAACTCGGCCGGCGTCACGGCTCTTGCTTCTACTCGAATTTTGCCGGCGATCAGGCGGCTCATGTCGAGCATGTCCTCGATCAGCTGCGACTGGGCGCGCGCGTTGCGTTCGATGGTCTCCAGGCCGCGGCGCAGCATCGCCTCGTCGCGGTAGCCCTGCAGCAGCAGCTGCGACCAGCCCAGCATCGCGTTCAGCGGCGTGCGCAGCTCATGCGACAGGGTAGCCAGGAACTCGTCCTTCAGCTGGCTCAGGTGCTCGGCCTCGACCCGCGCCTTCTGCTCGCGCAGGTATAGTTCGTGGCGCTCGGCGGCGGTCTCGAGCGAGGCTGCCAGGGTACGGTTGCGCGCCTCCAGGCGGGTGTCGAAGACAGCCGCCAGCAGCGCGATACTGAGCACCGCGAAGGCGGCCACCGCGACCAGGATCGCCAGGTGGTCCTGGTTGACGCCGTTGTCGGCAGCACGGCAGACGCTGGCGGCGTCGAAGTGGGCCGCCGCCATGCCGGTATAGTGCATGCCGGCAATGGCGCCGCCCATGACGATGGCAGCGCCCAGCTGCACCAGGCGCGGGTGGCGCACACTCTCGTTGAGGCGGAAGCCGATCCACAAGGCCCCGGCAGAAGCGCCGATGGCGATCGCCACCGATGCCAGGAACAACACGGGATCGTAGCGGATAGCCGGATCCATGCGCATGCCCGCCATGCCGGTGTAGTGCATGGCATTGATGCCGAGGCCCATCAGGATTGCGCCCCAGACCAGGTGGCGCCCGGCCAGTTCGCGGTGGCGCAGTTGCCATAGCGCGAGGCCGGACACGATGACGGGCAGCAGCCAGGAGATGAAGGTGATCCAGGGGTCGTAGGCCAGCGGCATCGGCAGGCGGAAGGCCAGCATCCCGATGAAGTGCATGGCCCAGATGCCGCTGCCCATGGCGAAGGCGCCGCCGGCCATCCAGGCATGCGGCGCGTAGCCGTGCGAGCGCTTGACCCGCATCGCCAGGCTCAGCGCCGTATAAGAGGCGAAGATCGCAGCCAGGATCGAGAGGAGCACCAGCGATGGTTGGTAATGGCCGATCAGCATAGGAGGCAATGGAATCCCTTCGTGTCCGCACCAGCGCAGCGGCAAGACTGGCGATCCGAGTGTACACGACGCAAGCCGGTCTTGCCGCTATTGAATCCGACGGGTTCGGCAAGCCCGCCCGTGACACCGTCCGGGCCCGGGGTTCGATTCCGTACGTCAATTTTACTGGAAGCCTGCGCGCTTGCGCTGCGGCGATCCACAGGTCCCACAGGATTCCGGCGGGGAATAAGCGGCTTGTACAAGCAGGATGCCGGCTGCACTACGCGGCGACCGGAACGTCGCCGTCGACCACCACCCGGTCGCGGCCGCCGCGCTTGGCGGCATACAATGCCTTGTCGGCCGCCTCGATCAGCTGCGCCGGCTCGGCCAGGCGCTCGGGCTCGAAGGCGGCGACTCCGATGCTGAGGGTCACGTAGGGCCGCAGCGCCGCCGGCGCGTGCGGCATGCCGAGCGAGGCCACGTGCTCGCGGATCGCGTTCGCATGGGCGCGCGCCTGCTCCGCCGTGGTGTCCGGCAGAATCGCCGCGAACTCCTCGCCGCCATAGCGCGCGGCCACGTCGGCGGGCCGCTTGCACATGAAAGCGAGAGCCTGCGCCACCGCGGTCAGGCAGGCGTCGCCCTCCTGGTGGCCGAAATGGTCGTTGTAGGCCTTGAAGGAATCGACGTCCATCAAGAGCAGCGCCAGCGCGCCGCCGTTGCGCTGGGCGCGGCGCAGCTCGCGGTCGAGGGCGACGTCGAAGTGGCGGCGGTTGGCGATGCCGGTCAGGCCATCCACATAGGAACGGGCGCGCAGCGATTCGGCATGGTCGAGCAGGCGCCGTTCGCGGTCGTTCGCGCCGCTGACGTCGCGGATCTCGATCAGGCAGAAACGCTCGCCGCCTTCGCTGAAGGGCGTGACGCTCACCGCCTGTTCGATGCGAGCGCCGTCGAAGCTGCCCGCCTCGCGCAGCGGAAACGGGGCGCGGCCGCTCGACGGCGGGATGGTGGTTCCGGTCTCCTCGGTCAAGGCCGCCAGCACCGCCGACTCCACCCGCGAGCCGCGCAGTTCGGGGTAGACGTCGAACAGCGAACGGCCGCGCACGCGCGCGGCCGCGTACCCGGAGCGCGGCACCATCCAGCCGTTCCACAATACGATGCCGTGGCCGGCGTCGAGCACGACCAGGCCGGAGTTGACGAGGTTGACGGCGCGCGCGGCGAAACTGCTCGCAACGGCGCTGGCCGGATCGGTCTTGTTATTCATCGCCGGGCAGGTAGGATCTCAAAATGATAACAGAAAGAAACTTCCGGATCATACCCGAGTTTGCGCGTCCGTTGGCCTTCTCCTATCCCCGTCACGCTGCCGTCTTCGCTGCCGCTGCGGCCGCCCGGAGCGTGGCCAAGGAATCGGCGGCGAGATACGCCAGGTCGCAGCGGAACACCTCTCCGCTTGCAGCCTGCGCGACGCCGCCGCGCACCGTGTCGACCATGGCGGCTGCGCCGCGCCACCAGCGTCCCTCCCACAGCGGGCGCCCAACCACGTCCTCGCGCGGCAACTGGCACGGCGCCAGCGCCTGGCGGTTCGCCTCGAGCGCCGTGCCGCCTAGCATTTCAGGAAGTTTCCTGTGTCAAAAGTTCAATTTACAAAAAGTGCATCTCCGTGATTTTTCGTGAGCCTTGGAGCCTCTCTTTCCGGCTACGATCAGGTCTTTGGTGCGGTCAACCAGGCCGCAAGCGAGATTGACATGGGCGAACGAGAGGGACAATCAATGGCTGGCAAGATGGGTGAAGAATTCAGTGTGGACACCGGCGTAATGGACCTGGCGGCGCAGCAGGTGGCCCACAACGCGCCCTGGCCGGCCGCGCCGCACGAACTGCGCCGCCTGCGTATCCGCAAGCGCGAAAGCCAGGAGAAATTCTGGAGCCGCTTCGGCGTCACCCAGTCCAGCGGCAGCCGCTTCGAGACCGGCGTCGTGATTCCGCCGCCGGTCGCCATCCTGCTGCGCCTGTACGTCAACGGCACACTCAAGGACGAAGACCTGCACGGCTGAGCCGTTTTCCGCACCACCCGGCCCTTCCGCAGGGCCGCAAAAACCCCTGTCGAGGGCGTGACTCCCAGATTCCTGAAGTAAGGTTTCGAATTTCTTCGCTTTTCCCGGACCAGCCGGGTGCGTTATCCTTATGGCTGAGCAGGACTGGCCGCCCGGCCGTCCTGCCGCTATCGATCAACGCACACCGGAACCATGAAACGCATCGTCCTTCTCATCGCGACCAACCTCGCCATCATGCTGGTGCTGGGCATTTCGGCCAGCCTGCTGGGCGTGAACCGCTTCCTTACCGCCAACGGCCTGAACCTCGGGGCCCTGCTCGCCTTCGCCGGCCTGCTGGGCTTCGGCGGCGCCTTCATCTCGCTCCTGATCTCCAAGCCGATGGCCAAGTGGTCGCTAGGTGCGCGCGTGATCCGGCAGCCCTCGAACGGCACCGAAGCCTGGCTGCTGGCCACCGTTGCGGCCCAGGCCCAGCGCGCCGGCATCGCCATGCCGGAAGTCGCGGTGTACGACGGCGAGCCGAATGCCTTCGCCACCGGCGCCTCGAAGAACGCCTCGCTGGTGGCGGTGTCCACCGGCCTGCTGGCCTCGATGACGCAGGACGAAGTCGAGGCCGTGCTGGCGCACGAGGTCGCGCATATCGCCAACGGCGACATGGTGACGCTCACCCTGATCCAGGGCGTGGTCAACACCTTCGTGATCTTCCTGGCCCGCGTGGTAGCCTATGCAGTGGACAGCTTCCTGCGCAAGGACGAGGAAAGCAGCGGTCCCGGCATCGCATACACCATCACTGCCATCGTTTGCGATATCCTGTTTGGTATCCTGGCCAGCATCATCGTGGCCTGGTTCTCGCGCCAGCGCGAATACCGCGCCGACCGCGGCGCCGCGCAGATCATGGGCACGCCGCGCCCGATGATCGATGCGCTGGCCCGCCTGGGCGGGTTTGCGCCCGGCGCGCTGCCGAAGAACATGGCCGCAGCCGGCATCGCCGGTGGCGGCGTGATGTCGCTGTTCAGCAGCCACCCGTCGTGCGAAGAGCGTATTGCCGCGCTCCAGCACGCCTGACAATCAAACCATAAAAAGGGGACCGGGCCAGGATGCGCTACTCGTCACTCGTGCTGCCGGCGCTGTTTGCAATCGCGCTGGCGCTGCTGCTGCAGCATTTCCTCGGCTCGCTGGCCTGGGCCGGCCTGCTGGCGGTCATTACCTGGCCGCTGCATGAGCGCCTGCAGGCGCGCGGACTGCCGCGCATGGCCAGCGCCAGCGTCCTGCTCGGACTGCTCATTTTTTGCTTTGTCGGCCCTTCGCTCCTCCTGGTCAAGGCGCTCGGCAACGAGCTGGTCGGCATCCAGCGCCTGCTGGCCGAATTGAACGAAGTCGGATTGCCGGCGCCGGCCTGGCTCAAGGCGATTCCCCTGGTCGCGGAACGCATCCTCGCCTGGTGGGACGAGCATCTCGCCGTGCCGGGCGGGCTGAATGCGCTGATCCAGACCACGCTGGGCGGCGTCATGCCGCACCTCACCGGCGCTGCGCGCTTCTGGGGCTCGGTGATCCTCGCCAACGCACTGTACCTGTTCCTGACCCTGCTGACCCTGTTCATCCTCTACCTGCACGGCCCGGCCGTGGTGCGCTACGTCGACGGCGCCGGCGAGCGCCTGCTGCCCGAGCATTACCCCAACCTGCGCCGCATCCTGCCACTGTCGGTGCGCGGCACCGCGCTCGGCCTGTGCTCGATCGCGGTGCTCGAAGGGATCGTTCTCGGCGTGGCCTACTACATCGCCGGCGCCCCGGCACCGGCGCTGCTGGGCGTGATCACCGGCTACCTGGCCCTGATCCCGGGCGGCGCCCCGCTCTCCTTCACCATGGTCTCGCTGCTGCTGCTCGGCCAGGGCAATGCGGGCGCCGCGCTCGGCCTGTTCACCTGGGGCGCGGTGGAGCTGTTCATGGTCGACAAGTTCATCCGGCCGAAACTGATCGGCCACCGCGTCAACCTGCCTTTCCTGGCCGTGCTGTTCGGCTTGCTGGGCGGGGTGTCGACGATGGGCGTGATCGGGCTGTTCGTGGGTCCCTTCATGATGGCCGTGCTGTTCAGCTGGCTGCGCGAAGGACAGGCGAACGCTTAGGTGTTGCGGACGGCGCGCATCGCGCGCCGCCGGCGCCGAGCCGGATGCAAAAAGGCCCGCGACGTTTCCGTCGCGGGCCTTTTCATGTCCTGGTGGGAAGTGCAAGTTTCGAACTTGCGACCCCTGCAGTGTGAATGCAGTGCTCTACCCCTGAGCTAACCTCCCGAGTGCGCATATTATACGGTCTCTATTGAGATTCATCAATATCAAACCGGATTATCGCTCTCCGTTTTCGGCGGCTGCCCCAGCACCCACATGAAGTACAGGGCCTTGGCGGCCTTCGCGCGGCTCACCAGGGCCTTCGGCTCCAGCAGGCGGCCGTTGACCATGCGGCCGCGCTCGATGCCCGCTTCCGAACGGAGCAGTCCGAGTTCGTAGGCCTCACGCAGCCGGGCGACGTATTGGGCTGACACCTCGCCGGTGTCGAGCAGGCGCGCCCAGCCGACCAGCGGGTAGTACATCGCGCCCTGCGCGCCGCTGTCGAGGTTGGGGTCGTAGCCCGGCGCACCGGGAACCACGGTCTTGCCATTGTAGTCGGTCATGTATGCCGGCCTGTCGGTGAAGCGCGCCCGGTAAGCGTCGAGCAGGATCACGCCCATCAGTTCGCGCGAGAGCGGCCCGTCGGCATATTGCGCCAGGGCGCCCTGGGGCAGCCGCATCACGGTGCCGAGCGCCGCGGCGAATTCGCGCACCCCCATCGTCTGCTGCGGATTGAACCTGCCCTGCGCATCGGTGCGCAAGGCGCCCAGCTGCAGCAGCTTCTCGATCTGGTCGCGGTAATACGCGTCCTCGCCGGCCACGATGTCGCGCGCGATCTCCGGATGGATCGCAGACCAGTCGCCGGAGGCGATCGCTGCCTGCACCTCGGTCCTGAGCTGGCCAGCGATGCCGGATGCAAGCTTGTTGCCCTGCGCCGCCAGCCGCGCCAGTTCGCCCACGACCATCCGCGCGTACTGCTTCGACAGCGACTCGCGGAAGTGGGTGCCGTCGATCTTGTTCGCCGGATGGCCGTTGGCGTAGCTGCCGTCGTTGGTCTTGCCTGGCGTCTCGCCGGCTTCGATCGCCATGACCATCGGGATGATCCCGGTGCTGCCCACCTGGTTGTAATAGTCCAGGCTGGCCGCGTTCAGGTCCAGTACCGTGACGCCATGCGCAGCGCCCAGCCTTTTCAAGAGCTCGGGGATGCGGCGCTTGGTGAAGGAATTGACGTAGGGTTCGCCGGGCCGTGCATTGCCGTTCACCCGCGACATGGGCGTCACGAATACCGGCAGCATGCCGCGCGCGCGGATCGCCGGCAGGTAGAACTCGGTAATGAAGGTCTCGACCATGGCCTCGGTCGATCCGCGTCCGAAGCGGCGCGCCTCGTCGAGGCTTTCGTCGTTATGGCCGAACTGGATCATCACGACGTCGCCGACGTGGCCATCCATCAGCAGGTCGTTCAGCCGGCCTTCGGCATAGGCGTTGCGGAATGACCTGCCACCCATCGAATAATTCAGCACCCTCACCTTGCGCGGGTCGAACAGCTTGTCGAAGACCTGGCCCCAGCCGCTCATCGGTGCCTCGTCGAAGGTATAGGACTTGACGGTGGAATCGCCCAGCGTGTAGATGGTGGGCAGCGTGCCGGCGGCCCTCGGCTTCGGGGCAATCGGCGTGATGGCGATTTCCTCGATCCCGACCGGCGTGTTGGTCCGCCTCGGCTCGATTTCGATATCGAGGAAGCCGCGCCCGTTGACGTAGCGGTAGCTCCATTCCCTTCCCTGCGCCGACACCGCCGTCCGGTTGGGCAGCAGGCTGGCGGCGTCCCAGAACACGCCGGGCGCCAGGCGGCTCGCCTGCATGCCGGTAACCGAGACGATGGCATCGTCGACGCTGGACGTGGTCCTGACCCGGATCGCGTAGGCGCCCGGGGCGGCCTTGATCCGGAAGGCCATGCCGAAGTTGTTGTAATGGTCCTTCTCGAAGCCCTTCTCCGCTTCGAAGGCCGGCTCGCTGATGAAGAAACCCTTGCCGTCGCTGCGAATGCCGCTCGTGTGCACGGCGCGCGCGGGCAAGGCGCCGGTCAGGTCGACGAAGCCGTAGCCACGGGCGGAGTCGTACAGGGGCGCGCCGGTGCGCTCGTTCCACTTGACCTGGACGGCGCCGGGCGTGGCCTTGTTCGTGAAGTTGAAACGCAGCGTGGTTGGCTGTGCCTGCGCCGCCAGCGCCGGCACGACGACCAGCAGGCCGGCCAGTAGGCTGCGCAGCCTGGCGCCGTGATGGATAGGGATGCTCATATTGTTGTTCCTGCTGAGGTTGTACGATGACTCATCAGTGGAACATAGCAGAGCCGCCCCTGAAACTCAAGCGACAAGCCGCAGGCACAGCGCTTGCGTCGCCAAGTCATCGTACATCTCAAGGCGCGCCTGCTCGGCGCGGATGGGGTAAGCTTGCAGCTATCGTTCCACCAACAGGAAGCCACCGTGACCGAGCATCAATCCACGTCCGCTGCGGCCGCAGGCATTCCGGCCTCGCCACTACGGCGAAGCCTGGTGCGGGGCACGGCCGCCCTTGCCGGCGCCTCGCTGGCGCCCGCGCTGATCCTCCCGACGCACGCTTGCGCCGTGCGGCTGCCGACCGTGCCTTATGTGTCCACGCCGCCAGACGTGGTGCGGCGCATGCTGGCCCTGGGACGGGTCGGCCGCGGCGACACGGTCTACGACCTGGGTTGCGGCGACGGCCGCATCGTGATCGAGGCGGCGCGGCGCCGTGGCGCACGCGGCATCGGGATCGACCTCGACCCGGTGCGCATCCGCGAAGCGCGCGAGAATGCGCGGCGCGCGGGCGTGGAGCAGCGGGTCAGCTTTCGCCAGGCCGACCTGTTCTCGACCGATTTCAGTTCAGCCACCGTGGTGATGTTGTACCTGCTGTTCGAGGTGAACCTGAAACTGATGCCGCAGCTGTGGCGCCAGCTGCGCCCGGGCAGCCGCGTGGTGTCGCACGACTTCCATATGGGCGCGCAGTGGCCGCCCGAGCAGATCGTGCGGCTCCGCGACAAGACCCTGTACGCCTGGACCATTACGCCCGACCTCAGGGCATATGCGACGGGGCAGGCCTGAAAACAAAAAAGACGTCGATCGCTCCCGCGATCGACGTCTTTCTCATGTGAATTCCTGGTGGGAAGTGCAAGTTTCGAACTTGCGACCCCTGCAGTGTGAATGCAGTGCTCTACCCCTGAGCTAACCTCCCGAAGCGAGGCGTATTATGCCACAGGATCACTCGGCCGTCGACCCTGCGGGCGAATAATTCCGCCAGACGCAGCTGCCTTTGACATTCTTGTCCAAGCCGGCCAGTACCTCCTCGTGCGCCGCGAGTTCATCCTGGCTGGCTGCCAGCACAATGATCTCGCCCAGCGGGCCGGCATCGACCAGTTCGCCTCCGGAGCTCGTCTCGACCGCCACGTCCATGGTCAGCGAGTTCTGGCCACGTGTCATCGCCAGGTAGACGTCGGCCAGCAGCTCCGAGTCGAGCAATGCGCCGTGCAGTTTGCGGTGGGCGTTCGAGATTTCGTAGCGGTCGCACAGGGCATCCAAGGAGTTGCGCTTGCCCGGGTGCAATTCCTTGGCCTGCACCAGGGTGTCGATCACGCCGGAGCAATGGTCGGTGAACGGCGGCAGGCCGAGGCGCTGGAATTCGTGGTTCAGGAAGCCCAGGTCGAAGGGTGCGTTGTGGATGATCACTTCGGCGCCCTGCACGTATTCGCGCAGCTCCTCGACGATCTCATGGAACTTCGGCTTGTCGCTGAGGAATTCGGTGGTGAGGCCGTGGACCGCCAGCGCCGCCTCGTCCGAATCGCGTTCGGGATTGATGTAACGATGAAAATTATTGCCGGTCAGCTTGCGGTTCACGATCTCGACGCAGCCGACCTCGATGATGCGGTCACCCGTGCGGGGATTCAGGCCGGTGGTTTCGGTATCGAGGACAATCTGGCGCATGGGCATGACGAGTGAGTTGAAGCGGATTGCAGTATAGCAAACCGCAGCGCCCGTCGAAGGCCTCGGTCGGTCCTTGACGCGAATTAGCGACGCACCGAGGCTGCGCCGCGGTTGGCCAGCACGTCGGCGCGCTCGTTGCCCGGATGGCCGTTGTGGCCGCGCACCCAGCGCCATTCGACCGCGTGCTGCTGCTGCGCCAGGTCGAGCGCCTTCCACAGGTCGTCGTTCTTCACCGGTTCCCTGGTCGAGGTCTTCCAGCCGCGCGCCTTCCAGCCGTGGATCCATTCGGAGATCCCCTTTTGTACGTACTGGCTGTCGGTGTGCAAGACGACCTCGCATGGCCGGTTCAGTACGCCGAGAGCTTCGATCACGGCGCGCAGTTCCATGCGGTTGTTGGTGGTGTTCGGCTCGCCGCCGAAGATTTCCTTTTCATGGCCATTCGAGACCAGCAGGGCGCCCCATCCGCCGGTGCCGGGATTGCCCTTGCAGGCGCCGTCGGTGAAGATTTCCACCTTCGTTGGATTCGTTTGTGTTTCGCTCATTCTCTGTTCGCCGCCGGCACTGCTTGCGCCCGCTTGTTCGTTTTCTTGTTCCATGCAGGTCCGATGATGTGCATGCCCTTGACCCGCTTGATGGCGTGGACCACGTACACGGCGCCCAGGTAAGGCCACCAGCGCCGGCCGGCCGACTCCATCATCGAGAACCGGCTCAGCCAATGGGCCGTCCGGCACGGCGGCGCATAGCAGCCGAAGTGACTACGCGTGGCGCCGAGATTCAGCAATTTTAACCAGTCCTTCAGGCGCGGCATAGAGATGAACTCGCCGGAGGCCGGCAGGTAGCCGTTGCGCGTCACCTTGCCCACGCCCTGGCGCATGCCCCACAGGCTGGCCGGGTTGAAGCCGCAGATGATCAGCTGCCCTTCCGGGATCAGGACGCGCTCGACCTCGCGTAGCACCTGATGCGGCTCGGCGGCGAACTCGAGCACGTGCGGCAGCACGACCAAGTCGATGCTGTGCGAGGCGAAGGGCAGCTCTTCGAAGTCGAGGGCCACCGCGATCTGCTTGCCGCCGGCGGCGAAGGCGAGTTCGTCCGCGCTGGATGTGCGGATCGCCGCCTGCCACTTGTTGGGCATGCGGCTGGCCGCCAGCGCGTCCAGCTGGGGTACGCCGATCTGCAGCGCATTGAAGCCGAAGATGTCCACCGTAAGCTCATCCAGGCAGGCCTGCTCGAAGGCGCGCACGTAGGCACCCGCCGGCGATTGCAGCCAGTGGTCGAGCGCTATAATGGATTTTTCCGATGCTGCGCTGTCCATGCCACCCCTTCAGCCTTCCCTTTGTTCACCTGAATCCACCATGACGAGCCATCCGCGCCAGGACCTGTCGGTCCTCACCGTTCCCGCCTTCAACGACAATTACCTGTGGGTGATCCATGATGGCGCCCATGCGGCAGTGGTCGACCCGGGCGATGCCGGCCCGGTCCGCGACGCGCTGGCCGAACACCATCTTACCCTGACTGCCATTTTACTCACCCATCATCATGCTGACCATATCGGTGGCGTCTCCGCGCTGCTGGAATGGTCGCAGGATAGTGTACCGGTGTTCGGGCCGCGCAACGATGGCATCGAAGGTATCACGCAGGCACTGGGCGAAGGCGAGCGCATCACCGTGCCCGGACTGGAGCTGGAATTCGAGGTGCTCGACGTGCCGGGCCATACCCTGGGACACATCGCCTACGTGCGGCGCACGCCGGGCGCGCACTGGCTGTTCTGTGGCGACACCCTGTTCGCCGGCGGTTGCGGCCGCCTGTTCGAAGGCAGCCCGGGACAGATGGCGGACTCGCTCGCCAAGCTGGCGGCGCTGCCGGACGACACGCTGGTCTATTGCGCGCACGAATATACGGTGTCGAACCTGCGTTTTGCGCAGGCGGTCGAGCCCGATAACCAGGGCCTGGCACTGCGCATGCGGGACGCAAGCGAGAAGCGCGGCACCCGGCTGCCGACGGTGCCGTCGACGATCGGGCTGGAGCGTGGGACAAATCCCTTCCTCCGCTATACCGAGCCGGGAATCATGAAGAGCCTGGTGCAGGCCGGCAGGCTGGAGGAAGGCGCGTCGCCGGTCGAAGCATTCGCGGCGCTGCGCGAGTGGAAGAACGTGTTTTGAATGTGGACAGTGGCCGGCATGGCGTGATCTGGTCCACTGGACCGGATCACGCGCATGAACATCAGATTTCTTCGTACAGCGGCAAGGTCAGGAACTCCGCAAACGTATCCGAGGTCGACATCTGCTCGAAGATCTCGGCCGCGCGCTGGTAGCTCGGGTTATCCCCATTCGGTGCCACCGCCTTCACCTTGGCCAGTTCCTCCGGAATCATCGCGCGCACCATCTCGGCGCTCACCTTGCGGCCATCCTCCAGCACGCCTTTCGGCGTACGGATCCATTGCCACACCTGCGAGCGGCTGATCTCGGCGGTCGCCGCATCTTCCATCAGGTTGTGGATCGGCACGCAGCCATTGCCTGCCAGCCAGGCGCCGAGGTAGTGGATGCCGACGTTGATGTTGTAGCGCAGGCCTTCCTCGGTGATCGGCGTTTCCGGCTTGAAGTCGAGCAGCTCGGCTGCCGTCACGTTGACATCCGGCCGCTGCTTGTCGATCTGATTCGGGCGCTCGCCCAGCACCTTCACGAACTCGGCCATCGCCAGGTCCACCAGGCCCGGGTGCGCCACCCAGCCGCCGTCGTAGCCATCCGTCGCGTCGCGCGCCTTGTCGTTGCGCACGCCACCCATGGCGATTTCGTTTCTGGCCGGGTCGTTCTTGATCGGGATCAGTGCCGACATGCCGCCGATCGCCGGCGCGCCGCGCTTGTGGCAGGTTCTCAAGAGCAGCAGCGCATAGGCGCGCATGAAAGGCGCCGTCATCGTCACCTTGGCGCGGTCGGCCAGGCAGAAGTCCTTGTCCAGCTTGAACTTCTTGATGCACGAGAAGATGTAGTCCCAGCGGCCCGCGTTCAGACCGGCGCTGTGCTCGTGCAGCTCGTACAGGATCTCGTCCATCTCGAAGGCCGCGAGGATGGTCTCGATCAGCACGGTAGCCTTGATGGTGCCGCGCGGCAGGCCGAGTTCTTCCTGGGTCATCAGGAAAATGTCGTTCCAGAGGCGCGCTTCCAGGTGCGATTCCATCTTCGGCAGGTAGAAGTACGGCCCGGCGCCGCGCGCCAGCTGTTCTTTTGCGTTGTGGAACATGAACAGGGCGAAGTCGAAAATGCCGCCGGAAACGCGCTTCCCGTCCACCAGCACGTGCTTCTCGTCCAGGTGCCAGCCGCGCGGACGCACCACCAGCGTCGCCACCTTCTCGTTCAGTTGGTAGGTCTTGCCGTTCTGCTCGAGCGAGATGGTGCGGCGCACCGCGTCGCGCATGTTGAGCTGGCCGGTGATCTGGTTGTCCCAGTTCGGGGTGTTCGAATCCTCGAAGTCGGTCATGTAGCTGTCGGCGCCCGAGTTCAGCGCATTGATGACCATCTTGCGCTCGACCGGACCGGTGATCTCCACGCGGCGGCACTCCAACGCTTGCGGGATCGGCGCGATCTTCCAGTCCCCCTCGCGGATGTGGGCAGTCTCGGGCAGGAAGTCCGGCCGTTCGCCAGCATCGAGGCGGCGCGCGCGTTCGGCACGGGCCGCCAGCAGCTGCTGGCGGCGCGGCTCGAAGGCGCGCGACAGCTTCGCGACCAGGTCGAGGGCCTCTAGCGTCAGGATCTGTTCGTAACCAGGCTTGATCTCGGCGGTGATCTGCATGCCGGCGGGGGTGGCGATCGTCATTGCTCAACTCCTGTAGGTGGGAAACCGTTTGCACGCCTCAGGCCGCGCGTCGGTACAGCAACGGGCGCCTTGGCGTTTGTCATAGCATCAAGTATATTCACTTACAGATAGCTAAACGATACATTTTCTCACTACATCTGTGCCTTTTTGTATCAAATCAGGAGCGGTGACAGGCAATGGACAAGTTCAGGCAGATCTCGACCTTCGTCGAAGTGGTGGCACGCGGCAGCCTGTCGGCGGCAGCGCGTGCCGAAGGGATCGCGCCGGCCATGATCGGGCGGCGCATCGACGCGCTGGAAGCGCGGCTCGGCGTCAAGCTGCTGCAGCGAACCACGCGCCGCCTGGCGCTCACCGACGAGGGCGCAGCCTTCCTGGAAGATTGCCAGCGCATCCTGACCGAACTCGAGGAGGCCGAATCCGCCACTGCCGAGCGCAGTGCGCGCGCTACCGGGCGCCTGGCCGTGTCGGCCCCGGCCGGATTCGGGCGCCAGCACGTGGCGCCCCTGCTCCCTTCCTTCCTGGCCGAGCACCGCGAGGTGACCGTCAACCTGAACCTCACCGACCGCCTGGTCGACGTCGTCGGCGAAGGCGTCGACGTGGCGATCCGCATCGCCAGCCTCACCGACTCGAACCTCGTCGGCACCAAGCTGGCAGACAACCACCGCGTCGTGGTCGGCACGCCCGCCTACTTGAAACGCCATGGACGGCCGCGGGTGCTGGCCGACCTGGCGAAGCACAACTGCCTGGCGATCAGCAGCGAAGGCAGCCAGCGTGGCTGGACCTTTCTCGACAACGGCAAGCCGGTCACGCTGAAGGTCGGCGGCAACATGGAGTGCAACGACGGCGCGGTGCTGCACGCCTGGGCACTGGCCGGCAAGGGCCTGGCATGGCGTTCGATGTGGGAAGTGGGAGCGCAAATCGCGGCGGGTGAACTGTGCACGGTGCTGGATGAGTTTGCCGCGCCCGGCAACGACATTTACGCCGTATTTGCTCAGCGACGGCACCTGCCTTTACGGATCCGCGCCTTTGTCGACTTCCTGCGCCGCAGCTATTCTCAGCCGGAATACTGGCGGATTTGACGACCATGCATGCAGCATGGGCAGAAACCGACGGGGAACAGCCAAGGAAGAGCAGAATCGGGGCAAAAAAAATCCCCGGCTATCCGGGGATTTTTTGCCATCGCTGGAGAGCGATTACAGCGGCTGGATGTTCGCGGCCTGCTTGCCCTTCGGGCCGGTGGTCACGTCGAACGAAACGCGCTGGTTCTCTTGCAGCGATTTGAAGCCGGTGCTCTGGATTGCCGAGAAGTGTGCGAACAGATCTTCGCCGCCTTCATCAGGAGTGATGAAGCCGAAACCCTTCGAATCATTGAACCATTTAACGATGCCAGTTGCCATTACAATTTCCTATTTCAGTTAAGTTGGGCTTGCGCCCGTTTAAGATCGTTTGAAGAAGCAAGAAAGGAATGACAGACAGACTGCACTACCACCTACAACCCAACGATCCCGCATTATACCGAATAAAACCGGCGGGACACCCACTTTGCGCTATAAAAAAGCAGATATCCACAACATTTTCCATAAAAATTCTCATTTTCAACTTTTATGGTCGTGTTTTTGATTCGGCAGTAAGGAAAATATAGGGCATCGAGTGGCTGGAAATTTGTGCGACATCAAACGATCCGGCAATGATTTATTGCGTTCTTGCATTGCGGCACGAACGCGAACAAGCTAGCGCCTTGCTTCGTCGCCCCGACCCGCCTCGCACAATCATCAGGCCATGCTGCGTGGATCGCGCCGTGCCGCCTCGACGAAGAGATGCAGTTCGCCGACCCACGCGGCCCATTCGCTGGCCGCGACGGCGTCGAAGGTGGTCAGGACGCGCAGGCGCTGCTCCAGCGCACGCGCACGCTGGCCCAGGCTGCGGTAGCCGAAGGTGACGGCGGAGCCGGCCACCGTATGCAGCATCGCCTGCAGCTCGGCTGCGGTCGCCGCGGGCTGCGCGGGCTCGAGTTGGGCGCCGAGCCCGGCGAGCCGCTCGAGGGTGGCGGGCAGCCGGCTGGAGAAGCCGGCGTTCGCCGACGCCAGGCGCGAGAAGAAATGTCGGTCCGCCGCGTGCATACCCACCCTCCTCGCGCTTGTTTTTACTTGGTGCCGAAGATGCGGTCGCCGGCGTCGCCCAGGCCCGGAACGATGTAGGCATCCTCGTTCAGGTGCGAGTCGAGCGAGGCGACGTAGACCTTCACGTCCGGATGCGACTTCTGGAACACCTCCACGCCTTCGGGTGCGGCCACCAGGGCCAGGAACAAGATATGCTCGCTCGGCACGCCGCGCTTCTTCAGCACGTCGACGGCATGGACCGCCGAATTGCCGGTGGCGACCATCGGGTCGCACAGGATGAAGGTACGCTCGTTGGTGTCCGGCAGGCGCACCAGGTACTCGACCGGCTCGTGGGTTTCCGGGTCGCGGAACACGCCGATGTGGCCGACCCGTGCCGAGGGCACCAGTTCGAGCAGGCCGTCGCTCATGCCGATACCGGCGCGCAGGATCGGCACGATCGCCAGCTTCTTGCCGGCGATGACCGGCGCCTCGATCGTCACCAGGGGCGTCTGCACGGTGCGGGTGGTGAGCGGCAGGTCGCGCGTGATCTCGTACCCCATCAAGAGCGTGATCTCCCGCAGCAGCTCGCGAAAGGTGCGCGTGGACGTATCGTGCTCGCGCATGTGCGACAGCTTGTGCTGGATGAGCGGGTGGTTCAGGATGAAGAGGTTGGGAAAGCGCGGATCTTGTTTCATGGTCGGTAGCAAACTGATTTTGTGTGAAGCCTGGACCGGCATTATCCCAGCCGCGCGCCGGTTTGTCCTTTTTTTCTGCACATTTCGACAAGAAACCGCGCAGGGGTGGGTTCTACGCCTCCCTGGCCTGTCTTCAGCCGCAGTCCAGCGCCCGGGCCAGGATCGCCCCGCAGTCGCTCGACGCCGGCAGCCGGCCGAAGGCGCCGCCCGGCTCGCTGGCGATGCGCGACGCGACGAAGGCACCCGAGACGTAGCCCGGCGCATGGCGCAGCAGCAGCGCCGCCTGCACCGCCAGCACCAGCCGTTCGGCCAGGCGCCGCGCGCCACCCTCGTTCCGGGCCAGGGCCGGCAGTTCGTCGAGCAGCTGCGCGGCATAGGCGCCGAATCGGCCGTCGAGCCCGGCGGCCGGTTCCAGCTCGGCGGCAAGCGCCTCGCGCGCTTCCGGGAGCGACTTGCCGAGCGCGCGCAGCAGGTCCAGGCACATGACGTTGCCCGAGCCTTCCCAGATCGAGTTGACCGGCAGCTCGCGGTAGATGCGCGCCAGCGGCCCATCCTCGACATAGCCGTTGCCACCCATGACCTCCATCGCCTCGGCCCCGAAGGCCGGGCCGCGCTTGCAGATCCAGTACTTGCCCGCCGGGGTCAGGATGCGCCCCAGCAGGGCCTGGGCCGGATCGCCGTCCTGGTCGAAGCAGCGTGCGAGCCTGAGCGCGAACGCGGTCGCGGCTTCCGATTCGAGCGCCAGGTCGGCCAGCACGTTCTGCATCAGGGGCTGCTCGCTGAGCAAGCGCCCGAAGGCGCTGCGGCCGCGCGCATGGTGCAGCGCATGGCACAGTGCCGCGCGCATGATGCCGGCGCTGCCGAGCACGCAGTCGAGCCGGGTATGGCCGCCCATCTCGAGGATGGTCGGGATGCCGCGCCCCGGAGCGCCGAGCATCCATCCGACCGCGCCCTGGAATTCGACCTCCGCGGAGGCGTTGGAGCGGTTGCCCAGCTTGTCCTTCAGGCGCTGCACCCGGATCGGGTTGCGGCTGCCGTCCGGCAGGAAGCGCGGCACGAAGAAGCAGCTCAGCCCCCCGCTCCCGCCTTCGTCGGCCTGGGCCAGAACCAGGTGGGCATCCGACTGCGGCGCCGAGAAAAACCATTTATGGCCGACGATGCGCCAGGCGCCCTCGCCCTCGGCGCCGAAGCGCTCCCTTGCCTCGTCCGGCAGCATCGGCTCGGCGCGGGTCGTGTTCGTCCGCACGTCGCTGCCGCCCTGTTTTTCGGTCATGCCCATGCCCACCAGGGCGCCGCGCTTCCGTGCCACCGGCAACGAGCGCGGATCGTATTCGCTCGACAGGATCTTCGGCAGCCAGGAGGCCGCAAGCAGCGGCGCGCGGCGCAGGGCCGGCACCGAGGCGAAGCTCATCGTTACCGGGCACTGGGTGCCGTTCTCCACCTGCCCGAAGAGCAGGTACTGGGCCGCGCGTGCGACCTGGGCACCCGGGCGCGGATCGACCCAGGGGGCGGAGTGGGCGCCGGCCCCGATCAGGAGGCGCATCAGCTGGTGCCAGGCCGGGTGGAACTCGATGTCGTCGACCCGGTTGCCCATGCGGTCGTGGGTGACCAGGCGCGGTCCGTGGGCATTTGCCAAGCGGGCCAGGTCGAGGGTCTCCGCACGGCCAAGCTCGGCGCCCAGCGCGTCCAGCCCGGCGCCGGCCCAGCCCGCCCCCTCGCGCTCGACTGCCTCGCGCAGGGCTGTGTCGCAGCGGAACAGGTTCACGTCCGCGAAGGGAGCGGCCTGATTCAGCACCTCGTGCGTGTCGAAGCGATTCATTTCTAGCTCTCTCTTCCGTTATAGATCACGGGCACTGCGGCCAAGTGTTGCAACCGAGCCTCATCGCAAGACCAGGAATCACCGAATAATTTGCTGCGAAGCAATAATCGGCGACAATAGCAGCTGATATAAATTGCCTCAGCAGCAACGCTAACGCAAAGCTTTGGGACGGCAAGCCACTGCGACAGCGCAAGAACGGAAACTACCGAACGGGCTCTTGTGATTTCTAATGCTGTTCGGAATCTTTCGATGCTACAGTCACACTGGGTTTGGTAGACTTGCACGATTTACACGTAGCCTGTCAGCACGTGCCAGCAACAACAAGGCAGACATTAAAGAATGCACACCAGTTCCACCGCCGCCAAATTCGCGCCGAGCAAGCAGCCAGGCTCGCTGCTCGACAGCCTGCTCGAAGCGGCCGGCGACATCGTGTTCCGCGTGACCCTCGGCGGCCAGGTGCGCGCCGCCAGTCGTCGGGCACTGACCCTCACCGGCGTGGCACCCGGCGGCCGGCCCCTGGTGTCGCTGGTCCATGACGTCGACCAGCAGGCCCTGCGCACTGCCCTCCTCAACGCCGGCACCAGCGGCGGCGGCCCGGAGCTGGTCGAGGCACGCTTCCGCTGCAACGAACGCGACATCTGGTTCGAATTGCGCATCGGCCTGGTCGCCTCCGGCGACGACGCCCCGCTGCTGGTCGTCGGCCGCGACCTGTCGGCCCAGCACGCCACCGAAGAACGCCTGCGCCACATGGCGACCCACGATTCGCTCACCGAGCTGCCGAACCGGGTGCTGCTGTCCGACCGCATCCGCATGGTGATCGCCAACGCGCGCCGTTCCGGCCAGGGCTTCGCGGTCGCCACCATCGGCCTGGACGGCTTCAAGAAAGTCAATGACGGCCTCGGCCACGCGGTCGGCGACGCGGTGCTGCGCACGGCCGCGGGACGCCTGCGCCGCACCCTGCGCGACAGCGACACGCTGGCGCGGGTCGGCGGCGACGAGTTCGTCGCCGTCCTGCCGGGGTCCGCCAGCGAGGCGCAGATCAAGCTGGTCACGGGACGGCTGATGGCCGCGCTGCAGTCGCCCTTCGAGATCGACGGCCACACCATCTACCTGGCCGGCTCGATCGGCGTGTCCTTGTATCCTGATCATGCCGAAGACGAAGTGCGGCTCGTGACCCTGGCCGACACCGCCATGTCGCGCGCCAAGGAAACCGGCAAGGCACGCGCCGTCACCTACAGCCCCAGCGACCAGGGCCCGCCCGAGCACGACATCTCGCTCGAGGCCGCGATGTTCAATGCGGTGCGCGAGGGCGAATTCCAGCTTTATTACCAACCGATCGTGGATGCGCGCAACCGCACCATCGAAGGCTTCGAGACCCTGATGCGCTGGAAGCACCCGAGCCTCGGCATGGTGCCCCCTGTCCGCTTCATCCCGATCGCGGAAACCAACGGCTTGATCAACCTGCTGGGCGCCTGGGCGCTGAAGGCGGCCTGCATGCAGATCCGCCAGTTCGAGGAAGCGGCCGGCCGCGAACTCTACATCTCGGTGAACATCAGCCCGCGCCAGTTCAGGAACGACAAGTTCCTCACCGTGCTGGACGATGCGCTGGCCCTGTCCGGCACGCCGGGCAGCAAGCTGGTCCTCGAGATCACCGAAGGCACGCTGATGGTCGATCCGGTGCACGCCGAATCGGTGCTGGGCAAGATGGCCGAGCGCGGCGCGCGCATCGCGATCGACGACTTCGGCACCGGCTATTCGAGCCTGGCCTACCTGAAGCGCTTCCCGATCTCGGTGCTGAAGGTCGACCGGGCTTTTGTGAAGGACCTGCCGGGCGCCGAGAAGGACGCGGCAATCTGCAACGCGGTGCTCGACCTGGCCAAGCACCTCGACCTCTCGGTGGTGGCCGAAGGGGTGGAGACCGAGGCGCAGCTGGCCTGGCTGGACCGGCTGGGCTGCCAGTACGTGCAGGGCTACCTGACCGGCAAGCCGATGCCGGCCCACGTGGCCCTGACGGCGCTGAAAGAGAATCTTTATACCGAATTACTGCCGCACGACTTACGGGCGGTCCAATCATGACGCTACTATCCGACACCCCGCGCTCGCACCTGGCCGAAGCCACCCTCTCCCTGCTGTGGGAGCGCATCCGCAGGCAGGGCGACATGCCGGGCTTCACCAAGGCCATCAACGCCATCCTCGCCTCGATGCGCGGCGAAGACGAGCGCGAATTCTCGATGACCCAGACGGTACTGTCGGACCCGGTCCTGACCCAGAAGGTGCTGCGACTGGCCAACAGCGGCATGTACTCCGCTTTCGGCCAGCGCATCAATACGGTGTCGAAGGCGGTGCTGGTGCTCGGCACCGATGCGATCGGCCACCTGGCGCTGGGTTTGAAACTGATCGAGGAGTTGAGCAAGTCCACGCCGGACACGCAAAGCGCCCACATCGAGATGGAGAAAGCGGTCCTGGCCGGCATGGTGGCCCAGCAGGTGGCGGCAAGCGCGGTGTCGCGCGACCCCGAGGAAGCCGTGGTGTGCTCGATCCTGCATTCCCTGGGGCGCATGATGATCACCTTCTACATGCCGGAACGCTGGGTCCAGCTCCTCGAGGCCGGCGGCGCCGGCCGCGAGGAGCTGGCGGCCGTGGCCCTGCTCGGCCTGTCGCTGGAAGACATCGGTCGCGCCACGGCCGAACACTGGGGCCTGCCGGGCAACCTGGTCGCCGGCATGCGCCGGGTCGAACCGGGCGAGCGCGGCGAAGAATTCGGCCATGACGACTGGCTCGCCGCGCTCGGCACCATGTCGACCCGGGCCGCGGACGCCCTGTGGCACGACGATGAAGCGGCGGCCGGCCGCGTGGCGGCCCTGGCCGAGAGCTTCGCGCCGATGCTGGGCGTGGAGCCGACCGGCCTGCTCGGCGCGATCGACAAGGCGCGTGAGATCGCCGCCGCGGACCTGACCATCGCCCCGCTCGCGAAGCCGGCCGAGAAGCGCGCCAAGCTGGCGGCCGCGACACGCAAGCGCATGGCCGGCAACAAGGTCCTGATGAGTGGCGTGGCCGACATGCGCGACGCCGGCGTGAAGGCGACGCCGGGCCAGATGATGTCGATGGCGCTCGAGACGATGCACAAGGGCCTGTCCTTCACCCGTTCCTTCGCTTTCCTGCGCAACCGCCGCGAGGGCCGCTACGCAGCGCGCCTGGGCCTGGGCGAAGGCAGCAAGGCGCTGCTCCCGAACCTGGTGTTCGACGACGCCTACGAGCCGAACGTGTTCCACGCGGCGCTGGGGAGCGATCGCGTGATCTTCATCGAGAACGCCCGGGACGCCAAGTTTACGGCCAAGTTGCCGGGCTGGTGGAAAGGCACGCTGAACGAAGCGCGCTGCTTCGTCGTGATCCCGCTGTGCGCGCACGGCCAGCCGGCCGGCTTCATCTATGGCGATTGGGACGACAGCTTTCCGCAAGTGGTGCTGAGCCAGACCGAGTTTTCACTGCTGAACGATTTGCGCGGACTGGTGGTCAGGACCGTGGAAAGGCGCCACCAGGTGGAGGCGGTCGCGACGCGGGTGTGAGATGCGGATCGCGGGCGCCCATGGCGCCCGAACCCGCTCCTGGCAGAGCCTTAGCCGAGCTTCGGCGTCCCCACCTTCACATCCCCGCACTGCGCACGGTGCATCAGCGCATGGTCGATCAGCACCAGCGCCAGCATCGCTTCGGCGATCGGCGTCGCACGGATGCCCACGCAGGGATCGTGGCGGCCGAAGGTCTCGACCATCACGGGATTGCCGTCCTTGTCGATCGAACGGCGGGGCGTACGGATCGACGAGGTCGGCTTGATCGCAATCGACACCGTGACGTCCTGGCCGGTCGAAATACCGCCCAGCACCCCGCCTGCATTGTTGCCGACGAAGCCTTCGGGCGTGAGTTCGTCTCCATGCTCCGAACCTTTCTGCGCCACCGAGGCGAAACCGGCGCCGATCTCCACCCCCTTGACCGCATTAATTCCCATCATCGCGTACGCGATGTCGGCGTCGAGCTTGTCGTAGATCGGCTGGCCCCAGCCGACCGGCACCCCGCGCGCCACCACGTCGATGCGCGCGCCGATCGAGTCGCCGGCACGGCGCAGCTCGTCCATCGCCGCTTCCATCCGCGCCAGCAGCTGCGCGTCCGCCGTGGCGGCGAAGAAGGGATTCGCATGCACGTGCTCGAAGGACTGGAACGGCACCACGATGTCGCCCAGCTGGCGCATGCAGCCGAAGAACTCCGTGCCGTGCTGCTCGCGCAGCCATTTCTTCGCGACCGCACCGGCGCCGACGATGGGCGCGGTCAGGCGCGCCGAGGAGCGGCCGCCGCCACGCGGGTCGCGCACGCCGTACTTGTGCCAGTAGGTGTAGTCGGCATGGCCTGGGCGGAAAGTCTCGGTGATGTTGCCGTAGTCCTTGCTGCGCTGGTCTTCGTTCTGGATCAGGAGCGCGATCGGCGTGCCCGTCGTCACGCCCTGGTACACGCCCGACAGGATCTGCACCCGGTCTGCTTCCTGGCGCTGCGTCACGTGGCGCGAAGTGCCGGGCTTGCGGCGATCGAGTTCGGGCTGGATGTCGGCTTCGGAGAGCGCCATGCCGGGCGGGCAGCCGTCGATGACACAGCCGATGGCCGGGCCGTGCGACTCGCCGAAAGTGGTTACGGAGAACAGCTTGCCAAAGGAGTTGCCGGACATGGTGGGTCGGTTTTCAAAATGGTGGGTTTGTCATTCTACCAGCATGGCGGCTGCATGGCAGAAGAGCGCCAGGCCAGGATGACTCTCGCAATTCTGTTCGGCCCCGCCGGAGATGGTTGCCACACAGATACATTTTTGTCGACTCAGCCAGTTTGAAGACTTCCTAATAAGCAATTGCATATATACTGATGCATCAAGAGACCAGCCAACTGGAGATGTAGCGCATGTCTGCCCCGACGCCGCCCTCAGGCACACCGACGCAAGCAAGCGGCGACCGAGACGACCTGATCTTCGCCGACGAGGCCGACCTGTCCTTGCCCTCGCCAATCCGCACGGCGGGCGCGGCCACCTGGCGCATCCTCGTCGTGGACGACGACGCCGACGTCCATTCGACCACCAGCTTCGCATTGAAGAACGTCGAGATGCAGGGCCGGCCGCTGGAATTCCTGCACGCGTACTCGGCGCGCGAAGCGCGCGCCATCCTCGAGCAGCAGCCCGACATCGCCGTGGTCCTGCTGGACGTCGTGATGGAGCGGCCCGACGCCGGCCTGCAACTGGTGCGCCAGATCCGCGAAGAACTCGGCTTGATCGAAGTGCGCATCATCCTGCGCACCGGCCAGCCGGGCTATGCGCCCGAGATCGAAGCCATCCGCGGCTACGACATCAACGACTACCGTACCAAATCGGAACTCACCCGCACCAAGCTGTACACGGCGGTTGCCGCCGCGGTGCGCTCCTACCAGCAGCTGCGCGCGCTCGACGCCAGCCGCTCGGGCCTCGAGCAGATCGTTTCGGCCGGCGCCCAGCTGATGGCCCTGCACGGCGTGCGCGACGTGGCCCAGGGCGTGCTGCGCCAGGCCGCCGCCCTGCTCGGCCTGGCTCCCGCCGGCGTGCTGTGCGTGCGCGAAAGCGGCCAGGGCCGCCCCGACATCCTGCACGTGGTCGCGGCGGCCGGCGAGCATGCCCGCCTCGAGGGCCGCGAACTGAGTCCCCAGCGCTACCCAAGGCTGGCCGACGTGGCCGCCCGCACCCTGGGCGCGCGCGCCGGCCTCGAGGCCGATGGCTGGCTGTCCTTGCATTTCCCCGGCAAGGCGGGCCGCGATTTCGTCGCCTGCATCCCCTTCGAAGGCCAGGTCGGCGACATCGAGCGCCGCCTGCTCGACGTCTTCGCCAGCGTGGTGGCCGTCGGGCTGGACAACGTCGAACTGGTCACGCACCTGCACCAGGCGGCCTTCCGCGACCAACTCACCGGCCTGCCGAACCGCACCCGCCTCGTCGAGCTGCTCGACGCCCTGCTCGCCGGCCCGCAACGCGACGCCGCCACGCTGGCCCTCGTCGACCTCGACCACTTCGCCGAGACCAACGACGCGCTGGGCCACCATTTCGGCGACCTGCTGCTGGTGGCCGTCGGCAAGCGCCTCAAGTCCCGGCTCAAGGACGACAAGGGGCGGCAGCTCGAAGTGGCGCGCATCGGCGGCGACATCTTCTGCGTGCTGGGCGATGCGGGCGCAGTGCAACCGGCCGCGATCCAGGCCCTGTTCCGCGTGCCTTTCCACATCGACGGCCAGGACGTGCAGGTGTCGGCCACCCTCGGCCTGGTGCGTCTTGGCGAACACGACGGCAGCGGAGCCGATGCGCTCAAGGATGCCGACATCGCGCTCAAGCGGGCCAAGTCCCAGCAGCGCGCCGGTCACTTCTACTTCTCGCGCAGCATGGGCATCGAGATCCGCGAGCGGGTGCGCATGATGCACGCGCTGCGCAGCGGCTTCCAGCGCGGCGAACTGTTCCTGGCTTACCAGCCGCAGGTCGACCTGGCTACCAACCGGCCCTTCGGCGCCGAGGCACTGCTGCGCTGGCGCCTTGAAGACGGGCGCCTGGTGGGGCCCGACCGCTTCATTCCGATCGCCGAGTACTCGGGCCTGATCGTCGACATCGGCGAATGGGTGCTGCGCCAGGCCCTGGCCGAACTGGTACGCCTGCGCGCCGTCGGCTACCTCGGCTTCACCATGTCGGTTAACGTCTCGCAGGTGCAGTTCCGCCATCCGCAATTCGTGGACATGCTGCGCCGCGCGCTGGATGCGACCGGCGCGCCGCCCGAGTTCGTGGAACTCGAAATCACCGAATCGATGGCGATGGAAGAGCCGGCGCTGCTCATCGAAAAACTGGCGCAGGTCAAGCGCACCGGCGTGTCGATCGCGATCGACGACTTCGGCACCGGCTTCTCTTCGCTGTCGCACCTGCAGCGCCTGCAGGTGGATCGCCTCAAGATCGACCGCACCTTCGTTACCGAGATCACCGGCTCGGCGCGCGGCAGCAGCATTGCGGAAATGGTGATCCAACTGGGCCGCAACCTGGACCTGTCGGTCATCGCGGAAGGCGTCGAGGACGAGCGCCAGGCGCACATCCTGCGCACGCTGGGCTGCCCGCTGGCGCAGGGCTTCCTGTTCTCGCGGCCGCTGTCGCCGGAGGCGCTGATCGCGTGGCTGGGCAACCAGGCGTTGATCGAGGCCGCATGACGCCTTTGCAGGGTAGGCAGGCGTCCTGCCCACCCTGCGACATCAATCCTCGGCGACCTGCTCGGCCGGCCAGTCGCGGATATACGCCTTGAGCATCCGGTTCTCGAAGCTCTGCGCCTCCAGCACCGCCTTGGCCACGTCGTAGAACGAGATCACGCCCAGCAGGGTGCGGGCATTCATCACCGGCAAGTAGCGCGCGTGCTTTTCCAGCATGATGCGGCGCACCTCGTTGACTTCGGTATCCGGGGTCACGGTGATCGGGCTGTCGTCCATCACCTTGCGCACGGTGCCGTTGCCGAGCGTTCCGCCCTGCGCGTGCAGCTCCTTGATCACTTCGCGGAAGGTCAGCATGCCGACCAGGTCGCCGTACTCCATGACGACCAGCGAGCCGATGTCCTTTTCCGCCATCGTCGCGGCCGCCTGTAGCAGCGGCATGTCGGGTGTGACGGTATAGAGGATTTCGCCTTTCACCTGCAGGATCTCGGAGACTTTCATGGTGGCCACCCCGTCCGGTTGGTTTGCGATTGCAGCAATATTTGTATAACTCATAACTCTGACTGTAGCCGATGCCCGCCAAAAAATCCAGCCTTGCACCAATTTAGGGAAGCGCAATGTTGCGAAAGCGGAAATCAATGCTAGGATGCCGGCCATCGCGTTATTAGGCGCATTCGATAAAACGGTCAAGACGATGAGCGGTCCCCAATACCCCGGCTTCGACACGCTGGCCCTGCACGCAGGCAGCGCGCCGGACCCGGCCACCGGCGCGCGCGCCACGCCGATCCATTTCACCTCCTCCTTCGCTTTCAGGGATTCGGAGCACGCGGCGGCGCTGTTCAACCTGGAGCGCGCCGGCCATGTGTACACGCGCATCTCGAACCCGACCAATGCGGTGCTGGAAGAGCGTATCGCCGCGCTCGAAGGCGGCGTGGCCGGCATTGCCACCGCCAGCGGCCAGGCCGCAATGCACCTGGGCCTGGCGACCATTCTCGGGGCCGGCGCGCACATCGTCGCATCGAGCGCGCTGTACGGCGGCTCGCACAACCTGCTGCACTACACGCTGCGCCGCTTCGGCATCGAGACCACCTTCGTGAATCCGCGCGACCTCGACGCCTGGCGCGCCGCGATCCGCCCGAATACCAAGGTCCTGTTCGGCGAGACCCTCGGCAATCCCGGCCTCGAGGTGCTGGACATCCCGTCGGTCGGCGCCATCGCCCATGCGCACGACCTGCCCCTGATGGTCGACGCGACGTTCACGACGCCCTGGCTCCAGCGTCCCTTCGAGCTGGGCGCCGATCTGCTGTTTCATTCGGCCACCAAGTTCCTGTGCGGCCACGGCACCGCGATCGGCGGCCTGCTGGTGGACGGCGGCACCTTCGACTGGGAGGCCGCCCATGCGCGCAGCGGGCGCTTTCCGGAACTGTGCGAGCCCTACGAGGGCTTCCACGGCATGGTCTTCGCGGAAGAGTCGACCGTCGCGCCGTTCGCCCTGCGCGCGCGCCGGGAAGGCCTGCGCGATTTCGGCGCGGCCATGAGCCCCCATAACGCCTTCGCCATCCTGCAAGGGATCGAAACGCTGGGCCTGCGCATGGACCGCCACGTGGCCAATACCCGCCGCGTGGTCGAGTATCTCCTGTCCCATCCGGCGGTCGCATCGGTCTCGTATCCGGAACTGCCGTCACACCCCGACCATGCGCTCGCCGGACGCCTGCTGCCGAAGGGCTGCGGCGCCGTGTTCACCTTCAACCTGAAAGGCGACCGCGCAGCGGGGCGGCGCTTCGCCGACAGCCTGCAGGTGTTCTCGCACCTTGCCAATGTGGGCGACGCCAAGTCGCTGGTGATCCACCCGGCCTCGACGACGCATTTCCGCGTCCCGGCGGACCAGTTGGCAGCAAGCGGCATCCTGGAAGGCACGATGCGCCTGTCGGTCGGGCTGGAAGACCCGGACGACTTGATCGAGGACCTGAAACGCGGGCTCAAGCTGGCCCAGAAGGGAAGCTGAGATGCAGTTGGAAATCAATGGCGCCAGCGCCTACGCCTACACCGGCGGCAAGGCCTTCGATCGGTCGCTGCCAGCCATCGTGCTGATCCACGGCGCCCAGAACGACCATTCGGTCTGGGCCCTGCAGAGCCGCTACCTGGCGCACCACGGCCATGCGGTGCTGGCCGTCGACCTGCCGGGCCACGGCAGGAGCAGCGGCCCGGCACTCGCCAGCGTCGAAGCGATGGCGGACTGGATCCTGGCCCTCTTGAGAACGGCAGGGGTGAGCCGCGCGCTGCTCGCCGGACACAGCATGGGTTCCTTGATTGCGCTGGAGGCCAGCCGCCGCTCCCCGGAAACGGTGGCCGGGCTGGCCCTGCTGGGTACGACCTGGCCGATGAAGGTGTCCGACGCCCTGCTCGAAACGGCACGCACCGACGAAGCGGCGGCCATCGACATGGTCAACATCTGGTCGCATTCGTCGATCGCGCACAAGCCGTCCTGCCCCGGGCCGGGCTTCTCGGTGATGGGCGGCGCGCGGCGCCTGATGCAACGGATGTCGGCGCGCAACCCGGCGCAGTTGTTCTACACCGACTTCAGCGCCTGCAACGGCTACGCCAACGGCGAAGCGGCCGCCGCCGCGGTTCGCTGCCCTACCCTGTTCGTATTCGGCAAAAAGGATGTGATGACGCCGCCCCGTTCGACGAAACTGCTGACCGCTGCGATCAAGCATGGCAAAATCGTCAACGTGGATGCCGGCCACCAGATGATGGCCGAAGCGCCCGACGCGGTGCTCGATGCGTTGGCATGCTTCGCCGCGTCCGTCCGATACCAGGAACCACAGGAAACACAGGAAACCGAGGAGACGCCATGACGGCACGTTTCGCCAGCTTCGCGGAGTTCTATCCTTACTACCTCACCCAGCATGCCGACCGGCGCTGCCGGCGCGCCCACTTCATCGGCACCTCGTCGGCGATCGCCTCGATCGCCCAGTACATCGACAGCCTGAACGCCTGGTGGCTGCTGTTCGCGGTGGTCAGCGGCTACGGCGGGGCCTGGATCGGCCACTTCTTCTACGAGAAGAACAAACCGGCTTCGTTCTCCCAGCCCTGGTATTCGTTCCGCGCCGACTGGGTAATGTACTGGCAGATGCTGACGGGCAAGCTCAGCTGGTAAGCCATCCTCAGACTTTCTCGTGCCACGTGGCCTTCGATGCATACGGCCCGGCGTACTCGCACAACAGGCTGTCGTATTCCGCCAGCGGCTTGCCCTTTTCCGACAGCACGTAGTGGAACTGCCTGCACGGCAGTTCGCCGATCGGGTGGGCGCCGGTCGCGGTGACCGTGCCGTCGTACTGGTTGCCCTTCCACGTCAGGCTCTCGCCCTGCTTCAGTGCCACCAGCATCTTCGCGAACTCGTCGCCGTAGTTTCCGCCGCGGCTGTCCTTGACCAGCCCGCGCCAGCCCCAGGCATCCGGCCAGTAGCCGCCTTCGCAATCGTTGCAGCGCACCTTGCTGGCCTCCACAAAAGCGTGCTTGGCCGCCGTCGCCTTCTCGAACTTCAGGTCCGAATAGTTGTACACGGGGCAGCCGGTATCCGGCCACAGTGTTTCAGGCTGGTAGGATGCCGGTCGCTCGCCGATCGCCAGCGGCGTGCCTTTCATGCGCACACAGCCGGGCGGGAAGGCCGGTTTCGCCGGGACGGCGGCCACCGGCGCGGGCGCTGCCTGGGTGGCTGCCTCGGGTACCGGCGCACCGGGCCTGCCCGGCTGGGTGACGCCCCTTGCGGCCGAGTCCACCGCGCTGCTCACCGCCTGGCGCACATTGCCGGCCACCGCCTGGCGGGCGGCATCGGCGGCGGCATTCTTCAGGAAGTCCCCGAAGGACTGGGCATGGCTGTTCAGGGAAAGGCCGGCCCCGAGGAGGAGAACGAGCGGGAGTTTTTTCATGGTACGGACAGAAGGATGTTGATGCCGCGCAGTGTAGTGCGCAGCCTTCCGGCCGTAACCCATCACCCGTGGGGGGACTTTGGCGGGAGCGTCCCGAAGTGCTCCGCCAGGGTCTGCCCCAGGCCGCCCTCGACCGCGGCCTCGACCTGGCGCGCCAGCGCCCCGGTATCGAGCGCGAGCGGCGTCGCGGGCGATGCCCCGTCCGTGCTGGCGGGATCGAACACGAACAGGCGGTACACGTCGGCCAGGCGGATGCTGCCGGGATCGACCAGCATGACCCATGCGTCGGCGCCCTCCCGCACACGCCTCCAGCGCAGGCCGACCGGCGCGTCGTCCTGGACCCGCCCGACCCAGCCGGCCGTCACCATTTTCTCGAGCAGCATCGACATCTCGTCATAGCCGATGCGCGTGTGCTTCCTGATCGATGCGCTGGTCACCAGGGCGGTGCCGCTCAGCCGGCCCGAGCCGGCCAGCACCTTGAGCACTGCCATGGCATCGACGAAGGCGCCCCCCGGCGCCGGTTCCTGCCACCAGCGCTCGTACTTCACCACCGGCAGCGCGGCAGCCAGCACGGCGCCGGCCAGGGTGATCATCCACGACACGTAGATCCAGACCAGGAACAGCGGCAGCGCGGCCAGGGCGCCATAGATGATCGCGTAGGTCGGGAAACGCGTGATGTACAGGGCGAACAGGCGCTTGGCCAGCTCGAAGGCGACTGCCGCCGCCAGTCCGCCCCAGGCGGCGTCGCGCCAGGCCACCTTGCGGTTGGGCACTGCCATGTAGAGCAGTGTATAGGCGCCGGTGGTCAGCGCGACCGACAGCAGCGTATAGAACAGGGCCCCGACGAAGGGCGCCTGGCGCACCAGCCCGCCGGTGGCCGTGAACAGCTGCGTGGTGGCGCTCAGGGACAGGCCGAACAGCACAGGGCCGAGCGTGATCAGGGCCCAGTAGACCGGTATGCGTTGCGACCAGGGCCGCGGCCGGCGCACGCCCCAGATCCCGTTGAAGGCGCGCTCGATCGTGGCCATCATGGTCGTGGTGGTGACCAGGAGCAGGACCGCGCCCAGCAGGGACAGTCCTTCGGCCTTGCTGGCGAACTGGTTCAGGTTCGCACTGATCGTGCGGGCGATCCCCGCGGGCATCAAGCCCTGGACGAACCAGCTGTCGAGTTCCGCGCGCAGTTGGCCGAAGGCCGGGAACATGGTGAAGATCGCCAGCACGATGGTGAGCAGCGGCACCAGGGCCAGCGTGGTGGTGAAGGTCAGGCTGCCGGCCACCTGTGGCAGATGCACCTCGCGCAGGCGGCGCCGTGCGAAGCCCAGCAGGCCGCCCAGCTCCGACAACCTCAGGCTGCGGGTGTGCTCCACCTCTTCGGTGGACGATGTGCTGCTGGGCGAAGGTGGCGGCAAATAAGGGGTCTCGGGAAGCATCCAGGTATCAAAACGGTATACGATTCGCCGATCGGCGTCATGTCATTTGAACAAAGCGCCCTATAATACCAACGATGAAGCCGACCCTGACCCCGAACCTGACTATTCTCGTGCTGTACTACTCGCGCCACGGCGCCACCCGCAAGCTGGCCGAACTGGTCGCCCAGGGCATCGAGAGCGTGCCCGGGCTTGATGCGCGCCTGCGCACCGTGCCCGCCGTGTCCACGGTCACCGAGGCCACCGCGCCCGACATCCCGCTCGACGGCGCGCCCTACGTCGAGCTGGACGACCTGCGCGAATGCGCCGGCCTGGCGCTCGGCTCCCCTACCCGCTTCGGCAACATGGCGTCCGCGGTCAAGTACTTCCTCGACGGCACTGCCGCCGACTGGGTCAACGGCACGCTGTCGGGCAAGCCCGCGGTCGTGTTCACCTCCACCGGTAGCCTGCACGGCGGCCAGGAATCGACCCTGCTGTCGATGATGATCCCCTTGCTGCATCATGGCATGCTGGTGATGGGCCTGCCATACTCGCATCCTGAACTCATGAATACCGCCAGCGGCGGCAGCCCCTACGGCGCCTCGCACTGGGCCGGTGCCGACGGCAAGCGCGCCCTGACCGAGGACGAGCGCGTGCTCGCCATCGCACTCGGGAAACGTCTTGCCCTGGCGGCGGTCAAACTCCACGGAATGCAATGATGGATACCGCAAAAGTCTTTCATGCCGGCGCAATCGCAAGCCTGATCTGGCTGATCGGCTGGCTCGTGGCCTGGGAAGTGTACGTCGCACCGCTGCACCCGGGCGGCTCGCTGCTCGCGCTCAAGGCGCTGCCGCTGCTGCTGCCCTTGCGCGGGGTGATCAAGCGCGACCTCTACACCCTGCAGTGGTCGTCGATGGTCATCCTCGTCTATCTGGCCGAAGGCGTGGTGCGCGCCTGGGCCGACACCTCGGAAGCCTCGCGCGGCATGGCGATCGGCGAGATCGTGCTGGTGGTCGTCTACTACGCCTGCGCGCTGCTGTTCCTGCACCCGTACAAGAAGGAAGCCAAGCGCCTCGCCAAGGAATTGCTCGACAAGGTCAAAGTACCGCATGACTGAAGCACAGCCGGCCAGCGCCGAGCTGGCCAAGTTCGTCGCCGGGCTCCGCGCCATCGTCGGGGATATCCACCTGGCAAGCAGCGCCGCCGCGATGGCGCCCTACCTGACGGACTGGCGCGGCCGCTTCACCGGACGCGCGCTTGCCGTCGTATTCCCCGCCGATACCCACGAGGTGGCGCAGGTGGTCGCTGCCTGCGCCGCGGCGCGCGTGCCCATCGTGCCGCAGGGCGGCGGCACCGGCCTCGTGCTCGGCAGCGTGCCCGATGCCAGCGGCAGCGCCATCGTGCTGTCGCTGCGGCGCCTCAACCGCATCCGCCACATCGACGCGGCCAACCGTACCATGACGGTCGAGGCGGGCTGCCTCCTGTACGACGTGCAGCAGGCTGCGCTGGAAGCCGGCATGCTGTTCCCCCTGTCGCTGGCGAGCGAGGGCAGCTGCACCATCGGCGGCAACCTTTCGACCAATGCCGGCGGCACCGCGGTGCTGCGCTACGGGAATACCCGCGAGCTGTGCCTGGGCCTGGAAGTCGTCACCGCCCAGGGCCAGGTGTGGGACGGCCTGCGCGGGCTGCGCAAGGACAATACCGGTTATGCGCTGCGCGAACTCTTCGTCGGCGCGGAAGGCACCCTCGGCGTCATCACCGCGGCCGTGCTCAAGCTGTATCCGCAGCCGAAGGCGGCGTTGACGGCCCTGGTCGCGCTCGACTCGCCGCAGGCCGCCCTCGCGCTGCTGTCCCTGATGCAGGAGCGCTGCGGCGCCGCCCTCACCGGCTACGAGCTGATGTCCGACTTCTGCCTGCGCCTGGTCCACACCCATTTCCCCGAGCTGCCCAAGCCCTTTCCCGGCCATTATCCCCAGTATGCCCTGGTCGAATTGTCGAGCAACGAATCCACCGAGCATGCCGCCGGCCTGGTCGAGTCCGCGGTCGGCGCGGCGCTGGAGGCCGGCATCGCCATCGACGCCGTGCTGGCAAGCTCGGTCGGCCAGTCGATCGGGCTGTGGAAGCTACGTGAGCATATTTCGCTGGCGCAAGCGGCTGCGGGCAAGAACATCAAGCACGACATCTCGCTGCCGGTGTCGCGCATTCCCGACTTCATCGAACACACGGACAAGGCGCTGCAGGCCGCTTTTCCCGGCTGCCAGGTCGTATGCTTCGGGCACTTAGGCGACGGCAATCTGCACTACAACATCGCGCCACCGGAAGGGATTGGTCACGACAAGTTCCTGGCGCACCAGGAGGCGGTCAACCGCATCGTGCACGACAGCGTCGCCGCCCACCGCGGCTCGATCTCGGCCGAGCATGGCATTGGCGCGCTCAAGCGCGACGAACTGGCGCGCTACAAGGACAGGGTCGAACTGGACATGATGCGTGCCATCAAAGCTGCACTGGACCCGCTCGGCATTATGAACCCTGGCAAAATTTTATGACCGGGGACATTCATATGCGCAAGCACGTATCGATGGCAATCCTCTGCCTGGCTTCAGGGGCGGCGGCCGCGGGCACGATCTACAAATGCAAGGAAGGCGGCACGGTCAGCTACCACGACCGGCCCTGCGGCCATGCCGCGGTCGCCCTCGAGGCGCAGGCCGCGCCGGCGCCTTCCCCGGAAGCCCTGCAGCGCCTGGCCCGCGAGCGTGCCATCCTGCAGGAAATCGAGGACGCGCGCGCAGCACGCGAAGCGCATGCGGCACGCGAACGTACACGCGTGCAACGGGAGGCCGCGGCCATGAAACGCCGCTGCGACAAGCTGCGCCTGCAGCGCAAATGGGCCGACGAAGACGCGCGGCGCGCCGGCCGCGACGAGGCCGAGCGCGCCCGCACCAAGGCGACGCGGCAGGCCGAGGCACTGGCGGTGGAATGCCCGGCCTGAGCCTCGCACCCGGCATTCTGTCTCGCTGGCTGCTGTTCGGCGAATGGCGCGCCCATCCCGTGCGGGCGCTGCTGGCCATCGCAGCCATTGCCGTCGGCGTCGCCATGGGCTTCGCCATCCACCTCATCAACGCCGCCGCCTTCAACGAGTTCTCCGCCGCCGTCAAGAGTCTCTCCGGCCAGGCCGACGTGCAGGTCGCGGGACGCGAACCCCTGGTCGACGAATCCATCTACGCGCGCCTGGCCGCGCATCCCCAGGTCGCGGTGGCCGCCCCGGTGCTCGAGCTGTCGGCCGGCTTGGCAGCCCGTCCTGCCGGTGGGCAGGGCGCGCTGCGCATCGTCGGCATCGATGCCTTCCGCGCCGGCCATATCTCGCCCGACCTCACCGGCGTGCCGCAGGAAGGCCGCATGATGGACGTGCTGGGCGACGACGCCCTGTTCCTGTCGCCTGCCGCCCAAAGCTGGCTCGGAAAGCGGCCCGGCGATACCATCGTGCTGCGCGCGGGGACGGTCGACGTCGTGCTGCGCGTGGCAGGGCCGGTACAGCGGGCACGTGCGGGCCAGCGCATCGCCGTCATGGACATCGGCGCCATGCAGTGGCGCTTCCAGCAGCTCGGCCGCATCTCGCGTGTCGACCTCAAGCTGCGCGACGGCGTCGACCGCGCCGCCTTCCAGCGCACGCTGGCGGGCGAGCTGGAGCGTGACTTTCCCGGCCGCTTCGCGGTGCGCCAGCCCGACGACGGCGACCAGGAAGAACGCAATGCCAACCTGAGCCGGGCATACCGCGTCAACCTGACCGTGCTGGCACTGGTGGCCCTGTTCACCGGTGCCTTCCTGGTGTTCTCGACCCAGGCACTGTCGGTCATGCGCCGGCGCAGCCAGTTCGCGCTGCTGCGCGTGCTGGGCCTGGAACGGTCCCAGTTGCTCGGCCAGGTGTTGCTCGAGGGGGCCAGCCTGGGCATCGTCGGCGCGGCGCTCGGCATCCTGGGCGGCTACGCCCTCGCGGCCCTCGCCCTGCACTTCTTCGGCGGCGACCTGGGCGCAGGCTACTTCCCCGGCATCCGCCCGCAGGTCCAGTTCACCCCGCTGGCGGCTACCGTGTTCTTCCTGCTCGGTTTCGGCGTGGCCCTGCTCGGCTGCCTGGCGCCGGCAGTGGAAGCGGCGCGCGCCCGTCCGGCGGTGGCGATCAAGTCGGGCGCCGACGAGGCGGCGCTGTCGCGGCTGGCGCGGGTCTGGCCATCCTTGCTCTGCCTGCTGCTCGCCGCCGCGCTGGCCTTCGCGCCGCCGGTGTTCGAGCTGCCGCTGTTCGGCTACCTGTCGATCGCCCTGCTGCTCATCGGCGGCATCGGCCTGATGCCGCGCCTGGCTGCGGAAGCCTTCCGGCGCATGGAGAGGCAGGTAGCGCGCAGCCGCCGTGCGCCCCCGATCCTGTCGCTGGCCCTGTCGCGCCTCGCCAATGCACCCGGGCAGGCTTCCATCGCGCTGGGCGGCGTGCTCGCCAGCTTCAGCCTGATGGTCGCGATGGGCATCATGGTAGCCAGCTTCCGCGTCTCGGTGGACGAGTGGATGGGGCATATCCTGCCGGCAGACCTGTACGTCCGGGCAGCGAGCAGCGGGAATACCGGCTTTCTCACGCCCGAGCAACAGGCCGCCTTGCGTGCGACGCCCGGCGTCGCCCAGGCCCACTTCCTGCGCACCCGTCCCGTGTCGCTCGCGCCCGAGCGCCCGAACGTGGTCGTGATCGCGCGCGACATCGATGCGCGCGATCCCGGCCGGTTGCTCTACCTGGTCGGCGACAGCGTGCCGGTGCCGCCGGGGGCGCGCCCGGCGTGGGTATCCGAAGCGATGCTCGACCTGTACGGCGCCCGGGTCGGCCGGACGCTCAGGCTGCCGCTTGGGGGCGGACAGGCGGAGTTCTTCGTGGCCGGCGTGTGGCGCGACTATGCCAACCAGGCCGGATCGGTGGTGATCCGCCTGCGCGACTACCGCGCCCTGACCGGCGAAGGAGAAGTGAGCGACGCCGCCCTGTTCGCGGCGCGCGGCAGCAGCGCCGAGCAGCTCGAGGGAGCGGTGCGCGCCCTGCCTTTCGGCAAAGCGCTGCAGACCATGTCGGCCGGCGAAATCCGGGCCGCCAGCCTCAGGATCTTCGACCGCAGTTTCGCGGTGACCTACCTGCTGGAAGCGATTGCCATCGCCATCGGGCTATCCGGCGTGGCCGCCAGCTTCTCGGCGCAGACGCTGGCGCGCTCCAGGGAATTCGGCATGCTGCGCCACGTCGGCGTCACCCGCGGCCAGGTGCTGGGCATCCTTGCTGTCGAAGGCGGATTCCTCACACTGCTGGGCGTCGCCTGCGGCTTCGCGCTGGGACTGGTCATCAGCCTGATCCTGGTTTATGTTGTGAACCCCCAGTCCTTCCACTGGACGATGCAGCTGCACCTGCCGTGGACCTTGCTGGGGAGCGTGGCCGCGGTGCTGGTCGGGACGTCAAGCCTGACGGCACTGGTATCGGGACGCTATGCGCTGTCGGGTGGTCCGGTACGCGCGGTCAGGGAGGATTGGTAATGCGGGTAGTCGTGTTTGCTTTGTTGTTGTTCCTGGCGCAGTGGCGCCCGCAGTTGGCCTGGGCAGCGCCGCCCGAATTCGCGTCCGTCGTTCCCGGCACCACCCTCTCCTTCCCGCGCGACTTCGGCGCCCATCCGGAATTCCGCACCGAGTGGTGGTACGTCACCGGCTGGGTCGAAACGCCCGAGGGCAAGCCGCTCGGCTTCCAGGTCACGTTCTTCCGCAGCCGCACCGAGCACGATCCGAAGAACCCGAGCGCGTTCGCACCGCGCCAGCTGGTGATCGGCCATGCCGCCCTGTCCGACCCGGCAGTCGGACGGCTGGTGCACGACCAGCGCAGCGCGCGCGAAGGCTTCGGCCTGGCCTGGGCGCGCACCGGCAATACCGACCTCAAGCTCGACGACTGGCGCATGGTGCGCGAAAGCTCGGGCAACTACCGCGTCACCATCCGCTCGAGCGAACTGACGCTGGAACTGCGCCTGCAGCCGACCCAGCCGGTGCTGGTGCAGGGCGAAGGCGGCTATTCGCGCAAGGGGGCCAGCCCCCAGCACGCCAGCCACTACTACAGCGAGCCGCACTTGAAAGTCAGCGGCAACGTGGGGCGCGCCGGCAGCACGCCGGTGGCGGTGTCGGGCAGCGCCTGGCTCGATCACGAATGGTCGAGCGAAGCCCTGCAACCGGAAGCTACCGGCTGGGACTGGATCGGCGTGAACCTGGACGACGGCGGCGCCCTGATGGCTTTCCAGATTCGCAGCAAGGGAGGTGGTAAACTATGGGCGCACGCCACCGTGCGCGATAGAACGGGCAAGGTGACCCGCTACGCGCCCGGCCAGGTGAGTTTCACTCCCACCGCGCGCTGGAAGTCGCCGCGCACCGGTGCAGAGTATCCGGTGGCCCAGGAAGTGGCTACCGGTGCGCTGCGCTGGCAGCTCACTCCCCTGCAGCAGGACCAGGAACTCGACTCGCGCCGCTCGACCGGCGCGGTCTACTGGGAAGGCGCGGTGACGGTCAGCCGCGAAGGCAAGCGCCTGGGCCGCGGCTACCTGGAAATGACCGGTTACGTGCGCCCGATGAAGCTTTGAACGCCAAGAAATACGAACAAGAACCGCAACCGAGACGATGACCTCCAGCTCCACCAGCAATACCGATTCCGACACATCCCGCAAGAGCAGCCTCGCCGCACTCAAGGGCCTGCTGCCGTTCCTGCGTCCATACCGCCGCCAGTTCGTCCTGGCCGGCATCGCGCTCCTGTTCGCGGCCGGCGCCACCCTGGCCATTCCCGCCGCCTTCAAGCAAATGATCGACCATGGCTTCGGCGCCGCATCTGCCAGCGCCGGCAGTCAGAACATCGAGCACGTGAACGCGGTATTCCTGGCCCTGTTCGGCGTCGCCGCCGTGCTGGCGGTCGCCACCGCCGCGCGCTTCTTCATGGTGTCCTGGCTGGGCGAGCGCGTGGTGGCCGACGTGCGCGCCGCCGTTTACCGCCACGTGGTCCACCAGAGCCCCGAGTTCTTCGAGACCACGCGCACCGGCGAGGTGCTGTCGCGCCTGACCACCGATACCACCTTGATCCAGACCGTGGTCGGCACCAGCATCTCGCTGGCCCTGCGCAATACCCTCCTGTTCGCCGGCGGCCTGGTGATGCTGTTCGTGACCAGCCCGAAGCTCACCGCCATCATCCTCGGCCTGCTGGTGCTGGTGGTGCTGCCGATCGTGCTGTTCGGGCGCCGCGTCCGCAAGCTCTCGCGCGACTCGCAGGACCGCATCGCCGACGCCTCGGCCCTGGCCGGCGAGATCCTGAATGCCATGCCGACCGTGCAATCCTTCACCCACGAAGGCATCGAGGCCGGCCGCTTCGGGGCTAGCGTCGAAGGCGCCTTCCAGACCGCGATCCGGCGCATCCATGCACGCGCGACGCTCACCATGCTGGCCATCGTGCTGGTGTTCGGCGCCATTGTCTTCGTGCTCTGGCTCGGGGCCCACGCCGTCCTCGAGGGCACGATGACCGGGGGCGACCTCGGTCAGTTCATCCTGTACGCGTCGATCGTGGCCGGCTCGGTCGGCGCGCTGTCCGAAGTGATGGGCGAGGCCCAGCGCGCCGCCGGCGCCACCGAGCGCCTGCTGGAACTGCTCGCGTCCCGCTCCGACATCCAGGACCCGGCGCACCCGCGGCCCCTGCCGCCCAGGACTGCGAACGGCGCCCGCGTCACGCTCGACGACGTCAGCTTCAGCTACCCCTCGCGCCTTGATGCGGCGGCGCTGTCGCACCTGAAGCTCGACATCGCGGCCGGCGAGACCGTCGCCCTCGTCGGTCCCTCGGGCGCCGGCAAGACCACCCTGTTCCAGCTGCTGCTGCGCTTCTACGATCCGCAGGCGGGTGCGATCCGCCTGGACGGCATCGACATCCGCGACCTGGCGCTGCACACGCTGCGCGGCGCGATCGGCATCGTCCCGCAGGACACCGTCATCTTCGCCAGCAGCGCGCTGGAAAACATCCGCTACGGCCGGCCCGAGGCCAGCGACGAGGAAGTGATCGCGGCGGCGAAGATGGCGGCCGCCCACGAGTTCATCGAGCGCCTGCCGCAGGGCTACGGGTCCTTCCTGGGTGAGCGCGGCGTGCGCCTGTCGGGCGGCCAACGCCAGCGCATCGCGATCGCGCGCGCCCTCCTGAAGAACCCGCCCCTGCTGCTGCTCGACGAAGCCACGAGCGCCCTCGATGCCGAGTCGGAACGCCTGGTGCAGCGCGCGCTCGAAGCGGCCATGGTCGGCCGCACCACCATCATCATCGCCCACCGTCTGGCAACCGTCCAGCGCGCCGACCGCATCATCGTGCTCGACGAAGGCCGCGTGGTGGAGTCCGGCACCCATGCCTCGCTGGTGGCGCACGGCGGCGTGTACGCCAATCTCGCGGCACTGCAGTTCCAGGGTCACGCCCCGCTCGAACGGCAGGCGTCCTGAACCGCTGCGCTGCCCGCCGCGTCCCATTGGCATAACAGAAGCGCCAGTCGCGGAAGCACACGGACTGGCTTGCCAAAACAGCATGGGTGTTGCGCCCGCGCAACGCGGCGGTGGCTGTTTTACTGCAATCATTATTGTGCTACGGAAAATCACAGCGGTATGATGGGCCCTGGTTACAGCTCCAGGGTTCCCTATGTCCTCCTCTCCGTACCATCCCGCCAACTGGAATGTCGGCACCCGCATCAGTGCCATCACCTTCGTGCTGACGGCCGCGATCATCGCCGCGCTGGTCCTCACGCTGACCTTCACCACCTCGCGCATGCTCGAGGAACGCGCCATCCAGAGCGTGACGAACGAGATGCAAAGCGTTGCCAGCACGGTGGAAATGTTCAACAAGACCGTCAGCAGCTCGGCCAGGAGTTTCGGCCACGTCTTCCGCAACGCCCTGCCCGGCAGCTTCGAGCTCGACGCCGCCACGACGGTGGACATCGGCGGCAAGGCCACGCCCACGCTCAAGCTCGACGGCAAGGTACTGAACCTCGACTTTAGCGCGCCCGACAACTTCACCGCGCATACCGGCGGCAACGCCACCATCTTTGCCGCCAGCGGCGAGGACTTCGTGCGCGTGACGACCTCGGTCAAGAAAGAAAACGGCGAACGCGCCGTCGGCACCACCCTCGACCGCAACAGCCCGGCCTACGCCGTGCTGCGCGAAGGCCGCACCTACATCGGTCTGGCCACCCTGTTCGGCAAGCAGTACATCACCCAGTATGAGCCGGCGCGCGACGCGGCTGGCAAGGTGGTCGCCGTGCTCTACGTCGGCGTCGACATTACCGAGGACTTGAAGCTGCTGAAGGACCGCATCCGCGCGATCAAGGTCGGCGAGACCGGCTACTTCTACGTCCTGAACTCCGCTCCGGGCAAGCAGTACGGCGATCTGCTGGTGCACCCGGCCAAGGAAGGCAGCAATATCCTCGACAGCAAGTCCGCGGACGGGCGCCTGTTCATTCGGGAGATGCTGGAAAAGAAGAAGGGCAGCATCGTCTACGACTGGAAGAACCCGGGAGAAAACACGGCGCGCGAGAAGTTCGTCGCCTACACCCACATCGAGGACTGGAACTGGGTCATCGCGGGCGGCACCTATCGCGACGAGATCACCGCGGCCGCCACCGCGCTGCGCAACCGCTTCATCCTGGTGGGCCTGCTGGCCCTGGCGCTGCTGGCCGCGCTGCTGTACGCGGTGGTGCGCGCCAGCGTGGCGCGTCCGCTGGCGCAGGTGCGCGACGTCGCCAGGCGCATCGCCGAAGGCGACCTGACGGCGCGCATGGAAAGCGGACGCCGCGACGAGATCGGCCTGCTGACCGAGGCCATCAACAGCGTCGGCACCAGCCTGTCGACCGTGGTCGGCAAGGTGCGCGAAGGCGCCGAGCAGATCGCCAATGCCTCGCAGGAAATCTCGGCCGGCAACCTTGACCTGTGCCGGCGCACCGAGGAACAGGCGGCCAGCCTGGCCGGCACCGCATCGATGATGGACCAGCTTACTGCGACCGTGCGCCAGAATGCGGACAATGCGCGCCAGGCCAATCAGCTCGCCGTCAGCGCATCGAGCGTGGCGCAGAAGGGCGGCGCCACCGTGGCCAAGGTGGTCGAGCGCATGGACGCCATCACCCAGTCGTCGCGCAAGATCTCCGACATCACCAGCGTCATCGACGGCATCGCCTTCCAGACCAATATCCTGGCGCTCAACGCGGCCGTGGAAGCAGCCCGTGCCGGCGAACAGGGGCGCGGCTTTGCCGTGGTGGCCAACGAAGTGCGCAGCCTGGCCCAGCGCTGCGCCGCGGCGGCCAAGGAGATCAAGCAGCTGATCGAGGCCTCCAACGGCGAAGTCGACGTGGGCAGCAAGCTGGTGGCCGAAGCGGGCGCCACGATGAACGACGTGCTGGCGAGCGTGGCGCACGTGACCGACATCATGGCCGCGATCACTGCCGCCAGCCAGGAGCAGACCGGCGGCATCGAGCACGTCAACAGCGCGGTGGGCGCCATGGACGAGGCGACCCGGCAGAACGCCGCCCTGGTCGAGCAGGCCAGCGCCGCAGCGCAGGCCATGCACGACCAGGCCGACCAGCTGGCGCGCGCCGTGCGCCTGTTCCGCCTGGCCGAAGACCAGGGTGCGACGGCGATCGCCGCCGGCGCCCCGCGCCGCCTCGCACTCGGCGCGGAGTAAGGCCTTTTACCCGAAGCGCAGTTCGGTGTAGAGTGGCAGGCTTCGCCAGGAGCTTGCCTTGACCTCGACCAATCGCGACACCGAACTGCAGCGCCGCTGCACCACCCTCTTCCCCGGCCACCGCGCCCGCACGCCAGCCGAACTGTTCGCGGCCATGGCGGCATGGAGCGAAGCGAACGACGTCGAGCACGACGTCTACGGCGCCGGTCCCCTGCTGCAGGAATTCGAAGACAGGATCGCGCGCCTGCTCGGCAAGCAAGCGGCGGTATTCTGCATCAGCGGCACCATGGCACAAGCGACCGCGCTGCGCCTGGCCTGCCAGGACCGCGGACGCGACCTGGTGGCGCTGCACCCGACCTCGCACATCTTCGTGCACGAACGCTCGAACTACCAGCTGCTGGGCCACTTCAAGGCCTTGCAGGCCGGAGACCGCTACCGTCCCTGGACGGTAGCCGACCTCGCCGCGATCCCCGACCGTTTGGGCGCCGTCGGCATGGAGCTGCCCCTGCGCGAAATCGGCGGCCAGCTGTCGCCCTGGGACGAGCTGGAAGCGATCAAGAACCACTGCCGGGCACGTGGCGCCCACCTCCACATGGACGGCGCGCGGCTGTGGGAAGCCGCTGCCGGCTACGGCAAGCCGCTGCACGAGGTCGCCGCCGGCTTCGATTCGGTCTACGTCTCGCTGTACAAGGGCATCGGCGGCCTGGGCGGCGCCATGCTGGCCGGCAGCCGCGAGTTCGTGGAGCGCGCCGCCGAATGGTTCCGGCGCGGAGGGGGCAACCTCATCCACCGCACGCCCTTTGTGGTCGCGGCGGCGATGGGGTTCGACGAGCGCCTGGCCGCGATGCCGGCCTACCTGCAGCGTACGCGCTTCCTGTACCAGGCGCTGGCGGCGCATCCGCCCATCCGCGTCAACCCGGCGGCGCCGCAGACCAACATGCTGCACCTGCACCTGCCCGTCACGCCCGAGCGCGCGCTGGCGATCCGCCGCGAGCTGGCCGAACGGCACGGCGTCTGGATGTTCAACCGCATCGCCAGCGCCGCCCTGCCCGGCACCAGTTCCTTCGAGCTGTACGTGGGCGACAACCTCTTGAGCGCGCCGGACGAGCGGGTGCGCGAGGCGCTCGCGCTGTTCGCGCGTGCCCTGGTGGAAGCGGACAGCTAGGCACCGGTGTGCGGCGGCAGCGCCGCGTACCACTCGGCGTAAGGGGTATTGGCGACCATGCGCCGGTTGTAATCCGGCGCACCGTCGGTCCACCAGACCGGGCCGCGCTCGCCGAGCGCACGCTTGGCCGCATCGACTGCGGCGCGGGCGTGGCGCTCCCCCCCGGCATCGCCTGCCCGTTTCGCATTGGCGACCTGCCGGCGCGCGTCCATCAGTTGGTCGACGAGTCCCTGCCGCAGCTGCGGCGCGAGCGCCGGATTACTGCTGCGCCAGAGGCGGCCGGCGACGACGAAGTAGCGGCCGTCCGGGGTAGCGGGATACTTGCTAGTGTTCGGCATCGCGCTACTCTAGCGCAGCGGCCTGCGGCGCTTCGCACGGCTGCACGGCGATTCCGGCCGCCGTGGCTGACAGGAGTCGCTGCTTGCCGGGCCGGTCGGCCCAAGGTCGGCGCTCCGGACGTCTTGACCGCCGAGCAGGCGCTCTCGGTTACAATGACGGACTGTCACTTATCGTCATACCCAATGCGCCAATACCTCGACTTCATGCGCCATGTGAAAGAGCATGGCGCGGTCAAGACCGACCGCACCGGCACCGGCACCCTGTCCGTCTTCGGCTACCAGATGCGTTTCGACCTGCAGCAGGGCTTCCCCTTGCTCACCACCAAGAAGGTCCACCTCAAGTCGATCATCCATGAACTGATCTGGTTCCTGCAGGGCTCGACCAACATCGCCTACCTGAAGGAAAACGGGGTCACCATCTGGGACGAATGGGCGGATGAGAACGGTAACCTCGGCCCGATCTACGGCTACCAGTGGCGCAGCTGGCCGACTCCCGACGGCGGCCACATCGACCAGATCGCGCAGGTGCTGGACCAGATCCGCAACACGCCCGACTCGCGCCGCATGATCGTATCAAGCTGGAACGTGGCCGACGTGCCCAAGATGAAGCTGCCGCCCTGCCACGCCTTCTTCCAGTTCTACGTGGCCGACGGCAAGCTGTCCTGCCAGCTGTACCAGCGCAGCGCCGACATCTTCCTGGGCGTTCCCTTCAATATCGCGTCCTACGCCATCCTGACCCACATGATGGCCCAGCAGGCCGGCCTCGAAGTGGGCGAATTCATCTGGACGGGCGGCGACTGCCACCTGTACAGCAACCACCTGGAACAGGTCGGGCTGCAGCTGTCGCGCACGCCGAAAGAGCTGCCGCGCCTGCGTATCCGCCGCAAGCCGGAGTCGCTGTTCGACTACCGCTTCGAGGATTTCGAGGTCGAGGGCTACGATCCGGATCCGGCGATCCGGGCGCCGGTGGCTGTCTGAACCAGGCGTACATATTCCTTGACTTTTTGCTTTCAAGGCAACAACATTTTGTACCCATCATTCTTCAGGAAACTGCAGTGACGTCCGACGCTCGCCTTACCCTGGTAGTGGCCCTCGACGCCCAGCGCGGCATCGGTGTCGACAACCGGCTCCCCTGGCACCTCCCGGAAGACCTGGCGCATTTCAAGCGCGTCACCCTCGGCAAGCCGATCGTCATGGGCCGCAAGACCTTCGATTCGATCGGCCGTCCGCTGCCGAAGCGCCGCAACATCGTCATCACCCGCAATCCAGGCTGGTCGCACGAAGGCGTAGACGTGGCCGGCTCCCTCCAGGCCGCCATCGCGCTGTTGGACGGCGAGCCGGCCAGCATCATCGGCGGGGCCCAGATCTTCAACGAGGCGATTCGCCTGGCCGACCGCATGATCGTCACCGAGATCGACCACGTGTTCCGCTGCGATACCTTCTTCCCGCCGATCGACCCGGCCGTGTGGCAGGAAAGCGCGCGCGAGCTGCACCATTCCGAGGCGAACGGCTACGGCTTCGCCTACGTCACCTACGTCCGTAAAGAGAGCTGACCCGATGTCGGACCAGGCATATCGCACTCCAGGCACGCGCGGCGGCGACGGCTTTGCCGGCAGGGTGGCGGTCCTGATCGCCATCCTGGCCACACTCGGGACCATGTTCGGCTTCATCGGCAGCGCTTCCCACAACAATGCCGCCCTGTACAAGAGCAACGCGGCGATCGACAAGACCAGCGCGGCCAATGCCTGGAGCCACTACCAGGCCAAGACCAACCGCCAGAACCTGGCCGAGGTGGCCGCCGCCATCCCCGGCGTGGACCAGTCCCACTTTCGCGAGGAAATGCGCCGCTACGGCATCGAGAAGGACGCGATCCGCAAGGAAGCGGAGCGCTTCGAGGCCAGCTCGAACGAGTGGAATGCCCTGTCCGACAAAGAGCTGCACCGCCACCGCCAGTGGGCCGCCGCCGCGGTCGCGCAGCAGATCGCGATCTCGCTGGCCGCCGTCACCCTGCTGTCGCGCCGCACCTGGCTGCTGACGCTCACCAGCGCGGTCGCCGCCTTCGGTCTCACGCTTGCCTTCTTCGCCGCCATCCAGGCCGATCCGATGCCGTTCTCGGCCGGGCCGCTGCTGGCCGCCTTCGGCGCGGCGGCGTTGACCGAGGCCTTCCGGCGGGTCGGCAGACGGATTGTCAACTGAGCGCTCAAGCGAGTGCTCAACCGAGCTGGCGCGGAACAGGTCAGCTAAAGTGCGCCAGACATGGCGCGGAGTAGCTACCCTTGCAGTGATTGCGTAGATCAAGCTTTAAAAAAATTGCACCGGCGCGCGTAATTTCTGCGAAAATCCGTTTCCTCTTTTTTCCGGTGCCGTGGCCGGCGGACCTACCCACCCGGGCCGGCCGCTTCCACGGCGCTTCGCTTTGGAGCTGTCCATGAAATTTCGTTTCCCCATCGTCATCATTGACGAGGACTTCCGTTCCGAGAACACCTCCGGTCTCGGCATTCGCGCACTCGCGGCCGCGATGGAGCAGGAAGGGATGGAGGTGCTCGGCCTGACCAGCTACGGCGACCTGTCCCAGTTCGCCCAGCAGCAGTCGCGCGCATCCGCTTTCGTGCTCTCCATCGACGACGAGGAATTCGGCGGCGGCTCGCAGGAGGAGACGGACTTCGCCCTCACCGGCCTGCGCGCCTTCGTGAAGGAGATCCGCCACAAGAACTCCAACATCCCGATCTACATCTACGGCGAGACCCGCACCAGCCGCCACATCCCGAACGACATCCTGAAGGAGCTGCACGGCTTCATCCACATGTTCGAGGACACCCCGGAATTCGTGGCGCGCCACATCATCCGCGAGGCCAAGGCCTACCTGGACAGCCTGGCGCCGCCCTTCTTCCGCGCCCTGGTCAACTACGCCTATGACGGTTCCTACTCGTGGCACTGCCCGGGCCACTCGGGCGGCGTCGCCTTCCTGAAGAGCCCGATCGGCCAGATGTTCCACCAGTTCTTCGGCGAGAACATGCTGCGCGCCGACGTCTGCAACGCGGTCGAGGAACTCGGCCAGCTGCTCGACCACACCGGCCCGGTGGCCAAGTCCGAGCGCAACGCCGCGCGCATCTACAACGCCGACCACTGCTACTTCGTCACCAACGGCACCTCGACCTCGAACAAGATGGTCTGGCACAGCACGGTGGCGCCGGGCGACATCGTGGTCGTCGACCGCAACTGCCACAAGTCGATCCTGCACTCGATCATCATGTGCGGCGCGATCCCCGTGTTCCTGATGCCGACCCGTAACCACCTCGGCATCATCGGCCCGATCCCGCTCGAAGAGTTCACCCCGGAGTCGATCGCCAGGAAAATCGAAGCAAATCCGTTCGCGCGCGAGGCAGTGAACAAGAAGCCGCGCATCCTGACCATCACCCAGTCGACCTACGACGGCGTGGTGTACAACGTCGAGACCCTGCGCGAGATGCTGGACGGGAAGATCGACACCCTGCACTTCGACGAAGCCTGGCTGCCGCACGCCGCCTTCCACGACTTCTACAAGAACATGCACGCGATCGGCGCGGACCGCCCGCGCGCCAAGCAGTCGATGATCTTCTCGACCCAGTCGACGCACAAGCTTCTCGCAGGTTTGTCGCAGGCCTCGCAGGTGCTGGTGCGCGAATCCGAGACCGTGAAACTCGACCAGGATGCCTTCAACGAGGCCTACCTGATGCACACCTCGACCTCGCCGCAGTACTCGATCATCGCCTCCTGCGACGTCGCCGCGGCCATGATGGAAGCGCCGGGCGGCACCGCCCTGGTGGAAGAGTCGATCCTGGAAGCGCTGGACTTCCGCCGCGCCATGAAGAAGGTCGACGCCGAGTTCGGCGACGACTGGTGGTTCCAGGTCTGGGGTCCGGACGTCGAAGGCGAGGAAGGCATCGGCGAGCAAAAGGACTGGATGATCCGCGCCGAGGACGACTGGCACGGCTTCGGCAAGCTGGCCGAGGGCTTCAACATGCTCGACCCGATCAAGTCGACCATCGTGACCCCGGGCCTGTCCCTGGACGGCAAGTTCGGCGAGACCGGCATCCCGGCCTCGATCGTGACCAAGTACCTGGCCGAGCACGGCGTGATCATCGAGAAGTGCGGCCTGTACTCGTTCTTCATCATGTTCACGATCGGTATCACCAAGGGCCGCTGGAACACCCTGGTGACGGCGCTGCAGCAGTTCAAGGACGACTACGACCGCAACAAGCAGGTGTGGCAGGTGATGCCGCAGTTCGCCAACGCCAATCCGCGCTACGAGAACCGCGGCCTGCGCGACCTGTGCACCGACATCCACAACTTCTACAAGCAGTACGACGTCGCGCGCCTGACCACCGAGATGTACCTGTCGGACATGGTGCCTGCCATGAAGCCGTCGGACGCCTTCGCGAAAATGGCGCACCGCCAGATCGAGCGCGTGGCGATCGACGAGCTGGAAGGCCGCATCACCGCGATCCTGCTGACGCCTTACCCGCCGGGCATTCCGCTCCTGATTCCGGGCGAGCGCTTCAACAAGACCATCGTCGACTACCTGCGCTTCGCACGCGACTTCAACGAGCGCTTCCCGGGCTTCGAGACCGACGTGCACGGGCTGGTCAAGCGTGAAGTGGATGGCAAGCGCGGCTACTTCGTGGATTGCGTCAAGCACGACGAATAGCACCGTCCGGGCGGGCGCGTGGGGGGCGCGCCGCAGGGCTTGTCGGGCTCCCGGCCGGCCAGCCGCCGCCGTTGCGGCGGCGCGCCCAAGGAGACTCGGGAACGAGGACCCGCCCGCCGGACAAGGTGAGCACCCGGTCCGCGCCGGCGATCGTCTCCGGACGATGTGCCACGATGACGCGCGTAACCGGCAAGGCCGCCACCGCAGCGGTGACCTGGTGCTCGCGCGCCACGTCGAGGTGACTGGTCGCTTCGTCAAGAAACAGTATCTGCGGCCGTTTGTACAAGGCCCGCGCGAGCAGCAGGCGCTGTTTTTGCCCACCCGAGAAGGCCGTCCCCATATCCCCTACCAGGGTGTCGTATCCCATTGGCATCTGATCGATCTCGTCCGCGATCGAGGCCATCCTGGCGCATTCGGCGATCCAGCCGAAGTCCGGCTGCGGATCGAAGAAGCTGATGTTGTCGGCAATGGATCCGGCGAACAGGACGTCGTCTTGCAACACGGTTCCGGTCATCTGGCGCACAGCGTCGATCCCTAGCGTCGCGATGTCCCGGCCGCCGATGAGTACCTCGCCGGCGGTCGGCGCCAGAAGGCCGGACAGCAGGCTGATCAAGGTTGTCTTGCCGCAGCCCGAGCTGCCCACGATGGCCACCGCCTCGCCCGCCTCGATCCGGAGATCCACGTTCTCGAGCACATGCGGTTCGCGCTCGGAAAATCGAAAAGCCAGCCCGCGCGCCTCGATCGTGGCCGCCAGCGGCGGGGCCACCGGCGACCTCCTCGGAGACGGCGCCGGACCCGCTTCCGGCTCGGAAAGCACGATATCGGCCAGGCGCTCCGCCTGCAGACCCAGCATCCTGAAGGCGAACAGCTTGTCGATGAAGGCGCCGACCCGGGCATCGAACTGCAGGCGGTATGCGTTGAAGGCGACCAGCATGCCAAGCGTGATCGTGCCGTCGATCGCCAAGCGGGCGCCGAGCCAGATCACGAGGATATGCTCGATACCCAGGAGGACGCCACTGGCGAGCTTGTAGGCGAGCTGCAAGCGCTGGCCGCGCAGCTCGGCGTTGATCTGGTCGGCCATCAATGCCATCCATGCAAGTCGGCGCTGTTCCTGGCGCTGGAACAGCTTGACGGTCTTGATCCCCCGGATCGTCTCCAGAAAGTGCGATTCCTGCTTCGCCGCGTGCACGATCGCTTCCTCCGCCGACGTCATGATCGGCCGGTTGCAGGCCTTGCGCAGCAGGAAACTGAGCGCCATGGCGACGACGCAGATGCCGCTTAGCAGCGGGCTGTACAGGTACATCATGCCCAGGGTCGCGATGGCCATCAGGCCGTCCACGACCCCTTCCAGGAAGGAGGTCGTGAGCGTCTGCTCGATGCGATCGATGGCGCCGAAGCGGGAAACCACGTCCCCCAGATGGCGTTTCTCGAAATACTGCACCGGCAGCCGGAGAAGATGGGCGAACACGCTTTCGCGCCACTGGACGTTGACCACGGTACCAAGGTAAACGATGGCCCATGACCGGGCACTGCTGATCACCTGCTGCAACAGCATCAGCAGGCCGAAGCCCAGCGCCAGCGTGGTCAGCAAGTCCAGGTCGGCGGCGACGACAGCCTCGTCCATTACCCACTGCAGGAACAAGGGGCTGGTCAAGGCAAACACTTCAAGGGCTGCCGCCAGCAGCAGGATCTGGGCCAGCGAGCGCCGCAATCCATGAACTGTGCCGACGAGGTCGCGAATGCTCACCCGCCGCCGTTCCCGCCTGGGTTGGAACTGCGGCTTTGGCCAGAGTTCCAGTGCGATGCCTGTAAACCGTTCGGACACGGTCTTCAGCGAGATCTCGCGCACACCAAGCGCCGGGTCGTGGATGACAACGCTGTGCGCACCCACCGACTTCAGCACCACGAAGTGATTGAAATCCCAGTGCAGGATGCAGGGCAACTTGAGCTGCCGCAGTTCATGCAGGTCGAGGCGCAGCGGACGCGTACCGAGGTGCATTTCGGCAGCGAATTCCATCAGGTCGCCCAACGTGGCCGCGCGCAGCGAAACCGAGTGGCGGCGCCGCAGCGTCGGCAGGTCGATGCGGCGCCCGTGGTAGGCGGCAAGCATCGCAAGACAGGCCGGACCGCACTCGGCCGCCTCGGTCTGCAAGATCATCGGCAGGTTTTTGCCAAATCCGAACGTCAAGCGTTCGTACCATCCTTGGTGCATGCTGCTCTACCTCAATTTTGCCGACAGACCGTACAGCGGCTCGAACACCCATTCATACAGCCGCCGTGTTTCGTGGAAGATCTCCGCATCGACCAGCATGCCAGCCTGCAATGGATGGCTTCTTCCGCCCGCCTCGACCGACTGGCGTGCCAGTGCGACCGTGATCCGATACGCCGGTTCGTCCTGCATGGCTTGGCCGAAGGCGTAGCCGGCCTCGGCCAATTCGCTTCCCCGAAGGCTGAACTGCGAGACGGAAAGCACCTTGCCCCTTCCATGTCCGAATTTCTGATATGGGAACGCCTGAAAACGGACGCGTACCTCGTCGCCCGGGCTGACGAACCCGACCTTCCTGCTCGGGGCGAACAGGTGGACCTGGAGGGGGGCACTCCGGGGCACGATGGTCAGTAGCGGCCTGCTGGAATCGACGGCCTGGCCCGTTTCGGCCAACATGCCCGTGGCAACGCCGTCCTCGGGTGCGCTGACGATGACTTCGCGCCTGGCCTCATTCTCGTTCAACTCCTGGCGCGTGCCCGCGATCTCACGGTCGAGCCGGGCAAGCTGATTCCCATCTCTCAGGGCCAGGCTGGCCAGCGCCCGCTGTCTGGACTCGATGTCCCGCTGCGCGGCCAGCAGTTCGCCTTCGTCCGCCTGCAGCCGGCTGCGCTGGTCGAGCAGGGCCTCTTCTCGTTGAAGCGCCTGCTCCTTCGACACGTAGTGCTGCGCCACCAGTGACTGGTAACGCGCGGCCGCTTCTTCCGCCAGGCGCACCCGCTTCCTCTGGTTGTCCACCCGTTCCCGCATGGTCGCGGCGAAGGCGCGAAGGCCGACCAGTTCGGCCAGCGCGGCGCGGCGCTCCGCCTCCTGCAGCAGGGCGGTCCTGCTCCGCTCTTCCTGCAGGAGCGCATGGCGCCGCCTCACATCCGCGCCGACCGCTGCCACGACCCCACCCCGCACCGGGGACTGGCGCTCGCTGGACAGGGCGTAGAGCGCCTGGCCACGCCTGACCACCTGTCCTTCGGCCACGTACTTACGCACGACCAGTCCCTGCTGCGGGGCGAATACCCTGATGATGCCGGAACTCGGGATCAACTGGCCCGGCACGGTGCTGCGCCTGGTGTAGGTTCCCCACGCGAGAAAGCCGAGCACCAGCGCCATCGCGAGAACCGCAAAAAAGGACAGCAGGCTCATCGAAACGGGCCGGTTGACGACGATATCGCCGAGTAGCCTGGTTTGGCGCGAGGCGTTCGCATCCGGTCGAAACAAAGGGGATGTGGTCATGCACTGGGGTGACTGTAAGGCGGAATTCTTCAGAAAGTGCGCGCATGTGGCGTCCTGCACAGCAGGACCGCCGCAAGGGCGCGTCCGGGACCGCACGCGGTCGCATCGTCCCGGCTCGCGCACCTGCGGAGCGTCGGCGTCGCCACCGGACGGCCGCCCCGCCAGGCCGCTCGGGCCGGAAACCAGACCCCGCCCGAGAAACAGCGGAGAGCGGCTGACCGCGCGGCGCCCCGGCCGGGTTCACTGGCGCATGAAACCGAGGTTGCGGCTGGCGAAGTAGCGAAGATTCGGGAAGACATCGGCGAGCTGGATCGGCGACAGCCCGAACCAGGTCCCGAGCGTTGCGCCGTACTGGTCCACCGAAATGTCCGGCAGCAGCGAGCCGGCGCCCACATCGTGGGCGTGCCCGAGACCGAGCTGCGGAAACATGCCATAGATGTCCCCACCCTTGACTGCGCCACCCACGACGAAGTGGTGCGATCCCCAACCGTGGTCGGTGCCATCGCCGTTGCTGCTGAAAGTGCGGCCGAAATCGGACGCGGTAAAGCTGGTGACGCTGGTACGCAGATCCACGCCGCGCAGATTCGACATCGCAGCGTCAAAATAGGCCACCGCGTGCGCGAGTTTGGCGAGCAGATCCGGCTGCGTCTTGAGCTGGAAGTCGTGGGTGTCGAAGCCGCCCAAGGCGACGAAGAAGACCTGCCTGCGCACACCGAGCGTATCGCGTCCCCCGATCATGCGCGCGACGGTTTGCAGTTGCACGGCCAGGGGATTGACGGCGGCCTGCTTCGTGACCGGGTGGATATAGGGAGGGATGGGTGCCACGCCCGATGCCGGCAACATGGCCGACGCCAGCTGCGAGCGGGTGGAAATGGCGCGCTGCACGACGGCCGCGTGGTCCTTCTGGAAGACGTTCGTACTCTCGTTCGTGATGATGTCGCGCAGCGGATTGAGCGCCGCCGGGAGGCCGTACAGGTCGCCCAGGCCTGCGATGGGCACCGCACCCGCCGCGCTGATGTGATACTGGTGAAGTTGTCGCCCCATCAGGAAGACACTATTGCCGCCAGCGGAGACCGCTGTGAATGCCGGGTTGGCATTGTTGGCCATGAGGAGTTCGCCCATGCGCCCGCCCCAGCCCACGGTCACACCCTCCGGCCCATACGATTGCCAGAGCGACTGTTGGTCGTTGTGTGAAAACAGCTTGGGTGGACGCGGCACGCTCCGGTTGTGAAACTGCTGGAGCGTCATGGGGGCCAGCATCGGTCCCACATTGGCGACAACGGCCGCGTGTCCGGCCTCGAACAATGCCTTGAGCGGCTCCAGCGCCGGATGCAACGCAAACGCGCGGCCCGGCTGCGACGTGGCGGGCGTGATCGGCAAGACGCCGCCCGCCATCCCCGGTGGCGGCAAGGCGAGCGCGCTGCCCGCCACATTGCGCACCGCCAGGTACTGGCTCCAGGAACTGCTGTCCGTCGCCAGGACGGTATTCGCCTGGTCGTTTCCTCCGCTCAGGAAGATGCAGACCAGGGCCTTGTAGTCGGTCGGCGCCGACTGGGCTGCGGCGGAGGCGACCGTGGCGAGATTGAGCGCGAACGGCGCGCCGGCCACCCCCGCAGCCGACAAGGCCGCGGACGCGCGCAGGAACTGGCGCCGCGACGTGCTAAGCGCGGGGGTGACGATGGTTCGATTCAGGTACTTCGACATTGCTGGCGTCCTTATTTTTGCACCACATATTCCGGGGATGCCATCACCAGGAAAATGGCGAGGTGCACCCGGTTCCTGCGCGCGGCCTCCACAAGGGCCTGGTTCGCGGCGGTCGGCGCAGGCAGCGCTATCGCGTTCACCGCGCCGATGACCCTGTTGCGCTGCTCCGGCAACATGCGTTGTCCGGTCAGCAGGCGGTCGAGACGGTCGACCAGTGCGGCGGGCGACCCGGCCAGCGCCAACTCCGTCCGGTAGTCCGGGACGATGTCGCGTCCCGCGCCGGCGCCGTTGGCGATCACCTCGCGCATGGTGTTCAGGTAGCCGACCACCGACGTTTCGGAGACGATCTGCATCTCAGGCGCCACGAGACCAACGCGCGCTGTCGCGCTGTTGCTGGGCACATAGTTGGGGCGGTAAAAGTTGAACACCGATGGCGAGCGCATCGCCGTCTGGCCGATCGACGTCGTCACATCGTCGCTCACCCCGACCAGGAAACGCCCGGATGTCGACTTTGCATGAAAGCTGCGCATCCAGTTCGCGTAGCGCAGCACCGGCTCGCGCACGCGCATGGTGGTATCGCCGCTTTGGCGGGCCACCGGATCCAGCAGAATGGCGCGAATGACTGCTTTCATGTCGCCACGCACTCCCTTGCCGTTGTCCGCGAACGCGCTCGCGACCCGGGCTATGTAGGCGGGGCTGGGATTACTGGTCACCAGGCGCTGGATCAGCAGGCGCGAGAAGAAGGGTGCGGTATTCGGATGCATGAACAAGCGGTCCAATGCCGCCTTGAGATCGGCCTCGCCGCTTGAACCGCCGCGCAAGTGCAGGCCGAGGAAGGATTTTTCCAGGGTCGAATGGAAGGTGGGGTATTGCTGCATCGGCGTGATGTCCCTGTCGGCCCACGCATTCCCCCCGTGGAAGCGTTGATTGCTCTTGTCGGGACCAGCCCAGCTCCAGCCGGTGAATACCCGCGACAGCCCCACGATGTCATCGTTGGTATAGGTCTCGACCGGCTTGCCGTTGACCAGCTTGCGGGTGCCGTCCTGGTTCAGCTCATACAAGCCGATGGTGAACAGCTGCATGACCTCGCGCGCAAAGTTCTGGTCCGGCATGCGCGTTCCGGATTCCTTCTCGTTGCGCAGGCTTCCCAGATACAGGCCCATCATTGGGTGCAGGGTGACGGCCTCGAGCAAATCGCGGAAGTTTCCGAAGGCGTGCGTTCCCAGCATGTCGTAATAACTGGCGACGCCACGCGGATGGTCGACCACGGTTCCGTCAACGAAAGAGACGACAAAGATCTGTGAGAGTCCGAAGGTCACCCGTTGCCGCAGCTGATCGTCGGCAGTGACGGCCTGCTTCCAGAACGATTCGAGGAAATGCCCCTGGTTCAGGACGGTCCCCTGGGGCAACACGTTCCGAAGATTATTAATGTAGGCAACATGCGAAGTCTGCGGCAGCGTGAACTGCCGCTCGACCCAGGCAGCATAGCCGTTCTGGGTTGCATAGTTGATCTCGGCGTCGGTCGCGCCAAACGTGGCTTGGGCTAACAAGCGGGAAGCGCCGACCGTATTTGCACCGGCGGCACTGTTTGCCGACCGGCCCGCCATATGGGCGCTGCCGGCGCCGGCAGCGGAAAGCGAAGCCCCTTGCCCGCTGCCGGCGCTTACCGAGGAAAGTCCTTGCGCCGCAGCGCCTTCCTGCCGGTGATCGTCAGGCGCCCCCTCGCCTCCGCAGGCAGTCAGGCCGCCGAAGAGCAGCAGCAGGCCGAGGTGCCTGGTTACATGAGGGAAGCGGCGGGATGAACGAATTTCCACGCCCACAGCCTGTTGGGTTGTCATATTTTTCTCCTGAACCCGTACCGGATCGTATCGATGTGGCGCGCCTATGCCCCAGGCAGAGCTCACACGGCGCGGCGGCGCCGCCGCGGCATAGGCAGCGCATGCGAACCACATTGTCCGCGGCCAGGCTGGGAGGGGCGAACAAAATTAGCGGACATTAAGCGCGCCGCATGCCGATGGTTCTAAGGCAATGTTGCAAGCGCATTGCATCGGTGGACCGCGGCGCGGGGTCGACCTGCGTTGAAGTGCGGTGGAACCGGTGCTCCATTGCGCCGGCGGCGAGCGCCGGCGCCCGGGGACCCCCTGCCAGGGCGAATGATTAGCCCTCACTAATGATGATTGCTGCGCGCGTGCGAATGGCGGATGCTCCCCGCCGGGAAGTCGCCGCGGCGCCTTCCTCGTCAATGTGTCACATCCAGGAGATCGAAATGCGTGTGTTGATAAAAAAGAAGTAAAGCAGGTAAGCGGCGGCATGTACGAGCGCACCGATAAAGGCGCGGTGGGCGTGCCGTTTCTGGTAAATTTGCAAACCACTGTCAATCGGGTGCTGAAGAAGTGGAACTGGCCTTGACCAACGGCTTCCCGGCGTAGCATCCACGCAGGGATACTGTCTTGCCGGCTTCGCTGCCTGGGCGGGATCATCCGCCCTCGGCGGCGGCCGGCGGCGGCCGCAGGAACAAGGTCTGCGGCCTCACCTCCCCTTTTTCCGCTCCCAGCCAAGCCCGTCGCGTTTCGATACGAATGGCGCTGGCAGCACCGGCGCCGCCGCTTCGCGCAACTCCGCCCGCGCGCGCGCGAACACCGACCGCGCCGCGGACAGGCCGAGCAGGCCCATGACGGTGGCCACCAGCAGGTCCGGCACGCCGCTGCCGCTGTGGAACACCCCGAGCGCCGCCAGCATCACGGCCACGTTGCCGATCGCGTCATTGCGCGTACACAGCCATACGGAATGCATGTTGGCGTCGCCGTCGCGGTAGGCGAACAGCAGCATCCCCACGAAGCAGTTGGCGGCCAGTGCAAGAAAACCGATGAAACCCATGGTCTCCGGCTTGGGCACGGTGCCCGTCTGCCAATGCCACAGGGCCGTGCCGAGCACGAAGACTCCGTAGGCGCCCATGGTCGCTCCTTTCACCAGCGCTGTGCGCGCGCGCCAGACCGGCGCCAGGCCGAGAACGAACAGCGAGATCCCGTAGTTGGCGGCGTCGCCGAGGAAGTCGACGGCATCGGCCAGCAGCGAGACCGAGCCGGCGGCCCAGCCGCCGACGATCTCGACGCCGAACATCAAGGCATTGACCCAGAGCGCGATCCAGAGGACGCGGCGGTAGCGAGAATCGACCGGCGGCTTGTTCGATGAGCAGCCGCCGCTGCAGCAATCAGCCATGATGCGTCAACCCATCAATATGATTCATTTTCGATAGGCTACCACGAAAAAATGAATCAGGTTTTCGGCAGGGTGACGCCGTGCTGACCCTGGTACTTGCCGCCGCGGTCCTTGTAGGAGGTCTCGCAGACTTCATCGCTCTCGAAGAACAGCACCTGGGCGCAGCCCTCGCCGGCGTAGATCTTGGCCGGCAGCGGCGTGGTGTTCGAGAACTCCAGGGTCACGTAGCCTTCCCATTCCGGTTCGAACGGGGTGACGTTGACAATGATGCCGCAGCGCGCATAGGTCGACTTGCCGAGGCAGACGGTCAGCACGTTGCGGGGGATGCGGAAGTACTCGATGGTGCGGGCCAGCGCGAAGGAATTCGGCGGGATGATGCAGACATCGCTCTTCACGTCGACAAACGAATTCGAATCGAAATTCTTGGGGTCGACGATGGTGCTGTTGATGTTGGTGAACACCTTGAACTCGTCCGCACAGCGGATATCGTAGCCGTACGACGAGGTGCCCCACGAAATGACCCGGCGGCCATCCGACTCGCGCACCTGGCGCGGCTCGAAGGGTTCGATCATTCCGGTCTCTTCCGCCATGCGGCGGATCCATTTATCGCTCTTGATAGCCATCGGTGACATTCCAAAAAATCAATCCCGCGATTTTACGCTAAACCGCGGCCGCCGACACGGTTTGGGATGCCGCCGCCGCCGGCTCCAGCAAGCGCTCGATCATTGCGTGCGTCAGGCGCGCCGTTTCCTCCGGTTTCTCGAGCGGATACAGGTGGCCGCCCTCGATCATCACCAGGTTCTTGCCCACCAGCCGGCGCGTGGCGTCCAGCCCGGCCTGGCGCAGCTCCTCCGAGCTGGTACCGGCGATGAAGCCGACCGGCACCGGGTAAGGCTCGCGCAGGACGCTGCCCATGTGGTGCGGCAGCGTGTTGTAGATCATGGTTTCGACCCCGCGGTCGAAGCGCAGCTGCACCCCGTCCGGATGGGGCTTCAGGCCGTGGTCGAGGTAGTCGTCGAGCGCGCCCGGCGCCCAGGCCTGGAACATCGGTTTCGAGATGAAATGCTGGTAGGCCGCCTCCCGGTCCGGCCAGACGTTGCGCCGGCGCTCGGAGAATTTCGCCGGCGAGAAGCGCGAGCCCAGGCCGCGGCGCTTGACCAGTTTCCACAGGAAGGCGCGCCAGCCGGCCACTACCGGCGAGTCGAGCATGACGACGCAGCGCGCCAGCTCGGGCCTCTGCTTGGCCGCCATCATGCTCAGCATGCCGCCGAGCGAATGCCCGACCAGGATCGGCGGCTGCGCATAGCCTTCCAGTTGGTGGATCAGCTCGTCCACCAGTCCGTGCCAGCCGTCGCCCACCGGAAAGCGTGGATCGTGGCCGTACATGTCGTGGGCACGTACCTCGTAGTCCGTACCCAGGGCCTGGAACAGCCGGCCGTAGGTGCCGGCCGGATAACTGTTCCCATGGGAGAAATGCAGCAGCGGTTTGCTCATGAGGCGCTATGGTGTGAATGTCAACGGGCCATTGTAATGAAAGAGCGCGGCGCACGAACGGCGTTTAGAGGGGAATGCCTACACCAGAGCGCACGGTTGGATACCACATAGCAATGTCGACGGCCATGGCCTGGGGCTGCTGCGAACCGCAGAGAAGGCGGGCCGGAGATGAGGCTGGGTCTATCCCGGAAGCCGCGATGCCTAGCGGCCGTGCCAATAACGGCGGCGCTCGGCGCGGAACTCGCCGACGGCCAGCGTTTCGCCGAAACGGAGCGTGACCGCGCCCGATTCGTCGGTACGCAGGCGGCGGATGCCCAGGCTGGCGTAGCGCTCGACCACCTCCTTCTTGGGGTGGCGGTAGCGGTTGCGGTAGCCGACCTGGAAGATGCCGAGCCTGGGCTCGACCGCGGCCAGGAAAGCGGCGGTCGACGAGGTGCCACTGCCGTGGTGCGGAGCCAGCAGCACGTCGGCGCGCAGTCGGCCGGGCGCCCGCTCGAGGAGCTGCGCTTCCTGCGCCGCCTCGATGTCGGCCGCCAGCAGCATCGCCTTGCCGCCGGCGCTCACGCGCAGCACGCAGCTGCGGGCATTCGCCTTCAGCCCCTCCTCTTGGTACGACTGCGGCGCCGGACCAAGGAGCTCGAAGCGCACGCCGTCCCAGGTCCATCCCTGGCCGCTGCTGCAACGGCTGTGACGCCTGGCGGCACGCACCACCGGGTGACCGATGGCAAGCGAGGAATGCAGCTGGGCGACCGGCACGCCCTCGAGCAGCGTGCGGGCCCCGCCGGCGTGATCCAGATCGCTGTGCGAGACCACCAGCGCATCCAGCGCGCCGATGCCGCGGCCGCGCAGGTAAGGCAGGAGGATCCGGCCGGCCGCGTCGGCGCCCGGCGCGTACTGCGGGCCCGCATCGTAGAGGAGACGGTGGCGCTCGGTCTCGACCAGCAGGGCCATGCCCTGGCCGACATCGAAGGCGGTCACCGTGAAGCTGCCCCCGGGCGGCGCCGCCGGCAGCTGCGTCAGCATCGGCGCCCAGGCCGCCATCCCGGCCCAGCGGTGTGGCCAGCCGCGCGGTGCCAGCATCCACGCAGTGCCGGCCAGCGCCAGCACGAAGATCCACGGCTGGGGCACCGGGGCGTTCATCACCGCGAGCGGACTGGCGGCCAGCCAGTGCAATCCGTCCGCCAGCAGTTCGATCGCCACGTGCGCCAGGCCGAGCACCCATCCCGCCAGCGGCGCCGGCAGCAAGGCCCCGAGCAGCGCCAGCGGCGTGACGAACAGGCTGACGACCGGGATGGCGATGGCATTCGCGACCGGACTGGCCAGGGATACCTGCGCAAACAGCAGCATGGTCAGCGGCACCAGGCCGATGGTCACGGCATACTGGGTCTGGACGGCCGCGCCGAGCGTGCGGCGCCATCCGGTGCTGGTCTGCACCCGCCCCAGGTTGGCGTACAGTATCACGGCCACCGCGCCGAACGAGAGCCAGAAGCCGGCACCCAGCACGGCCCAGGGATCGATCAGCACCACGGCTGCCAGCGCGAGGCACAATATGTGCGACAGCGCCACCACCCGGCCGAACCACAGCGCCGCGGCCACCGCCGCCAGCATGAAGAAGGTGCGCTGCGCGGGCACGCCGGAACCGGCAAGCAGCACGTACAGCAAGGCCACCACGGCGCCCGCCAGCGCCGCGGCCTTCTGGGCCGGCAGGCGCAGGGGCAAGGCGGCGCCTTCGACGTAGAAGGAACGGCGCCACAGGCTTGACATGACACATGCCGCCAATGCCGCGATCATCGTGATGTGCAGGCCCGAGATCGATACCAGGTGGCCGATGCCGGTACGGTTGAAGACATCCCATTCGGATTGCGGGATACCGCGCTGGTCGCCGATCACGAGGGCGACAATCACGCCGGCATAGCGCTTGCCCTCGAGCTGCTGCAGGATGTGGCGGCGCAGTGCGGCGCGGGCGCGTTCGACCACATGCCCCACGCGCGGCACGAAGGCGTCGAGGCGCATATTGCGCGGTCCCGCAGGGCGGACGTAGCCGGTGGCGCGCACGCCCTGCTCGAGCAGCCAGGCCTCGTAGTCGAATCCGTAGGGGTTGGCGTTCCCGTGGGGGCGCTGCAGGCGGACGACCAGCTGCCAGCGCTCGCCGGGTGCGACCTGGCTGTCCGCGCCCGCAGCCTGGCCCTACCATGAGATGGCGATCCGGCTCGGTACCGTGGCCTCCGGCGTCAGGACGCGCTCGACGCGCAGGTTGAAGCGCGCGCCGCCGTCGAATTCGTGCGGCAGACTGTCGACCGTGCCGACAACGGTGACGTCCCTGCCCTCCTGTTCGCGTGGCAGCGCTTCGGCAAGGGCGATGTGGGCGAGCCAGGCCGACCATGCGGCGCCGAGGATGGCGGCGGCGAGCAGGGTCGCGGCGTACTTGCGCAGTGCGAACAGGAGCAGCGCCACGGCAAGCGCACAGGCCAGGTAAGCGGGGGACAGAAGTTCGGCGCGTGTCTGGAGCCAGCATACCCCGGCGAGGAAGGCGAGGATCGCGCAACGCATGGCCGGGCGGCGGGCTGGGTTTCGGCTTGGCCGCGCTAGGCTGTAGGGCTATCGGCAACCAGCTGGAAGTCGTGGAACTGGTCGGCGACAAGCTCGGGCGGCGGATTGCAGCCGCAGATGCACAGGTCGTCGCTCAGCGCGCACGCCTTCCCTTCGGACTGGTCCGGCAGACGCGGCATGAGGCACTGGATGACGCCCTGCTCACCGCACTCGGGGCAGTCGACCGGATCGCCTTCGCGGGCGAGCGGCATGCCGTCGAGGATGGCGAAGGTGCTGGAAGCCCTGACGGTGCCGCCTGCGGTGGTGGTGGCGCCGGCGCGGATGTAGAAACGTTTGTGGGGCATTTCCGCTCTCCTTCACCTGCTGTGGAAAGCTGGAATGTAGCTGAGCTGGGTTGATTTGCTTTGCGGAAGCTCAGCCTGGTCGCGAGGTCCCAATGCTTTGCCAAACCAGCGATCAGCATTCCTGCCACTGCAATCGCACCCCCTGCCCGAGCTAGAGGCCTCATATCAACTCACCTAGTGCATACCTGCTGGCGATGAGCGTGCCGGCAGCTTTGGCCGGACCTGACGAAGATGTTATGCCTGTTGATCGAGGGACGGCAGATCACGCGCTCCCGGAGCATCGCCATCCGCTTGGCGCGGGGCGTCTGCGAGTCGCATCAGGCGCCATGCACTGCGGTGCTGGATGCCTGCGGTGCGGAAGACGAATGACCGAAAACTGCGGGGTGCTGAATGAGCATACTAGGGAGTATGCAAAGATCAGGCGGTATCTGACTGCCGCTGCATTCAGATAGAGTTCCTACGTGTCGGCAACTCCTGATGCACTATTTGCTAACGCATGCTCAGGCGCCTGAGCGAGCCGAACGAGGCGCCATCCCGCGCGGCGTTGAATAAATTTTGGAGCGTTATCCGAGTGCCCGAATACGCTGGAAGGAACTGCGAATGTCGCTGGCGGCAACAAGCTACCCTGAGCAAACCAGCGCGTCCCATCGAGAGCATGGGAATCCTCACAGCGCCACCACCCGCTCGCCGGACAAGGAAAGCCGGTCGTGACAAAGCTTCCGGCCAAAACATCCTGCCCATGCGCCTGGTGGAACTCAGCCATCGACGAAGCGCCGTTGCCAGAACCGACTATTGGTTTCGCTAACGGGATGGCATTCGGGACGCGCTTCCGAGCACGTTTGTCCACGAGCTGCCAGGACGTGGGTACTGTTGACTCAAAACTTGGCTGCAGGCCCCTCAGCCGTTCCCACAGGGTTGGCCGAGAAAGCAACAATGCCTGCGGCATGCGCTCCCCCTGTTTGACGTACTGTCGCCGCCCTCCCATTACCCCGATATCCCTGCCTCCCTCAGTACATTCCCACCAGCCGCTCGCGGGGCACTTGTCTCCAGCGAGCGCTTGGCTTCCTATTGCTATTGACGATGAGTCAGACATCGGCACTGCCGCTGTTTCCAGGGGTCGGACGCGAAGACTCGATAGCACGGTATCCCACAAGCACGTCGCCGCATTTTCCGACAATGAGGAAGGCACCGGACCATGCTCACTGTATCCGGTGTCCATCTTGAATACGATATGCGGGATATACACATTGTCAACCGTGCCATTTACTTCCCACCAAAAGCTATAGACGACTGCATCATCATTTTCGACAAAACGTTCAACCAGTTCTTCGCCCTCGACTCCGCCGACGGTGCGCTTGTCCGCACGTAATCTGGACACACGCGTCCTTTCATCGGTAGTCATCCTCGAATCCGATTCCGTTCCCCTTTCAAGGAGTCCTTGCCGATCGGGTTCCGTACCAGCAGCCAACATTACCCTAAATAGAATATCCGGGCGGTTCGGAAGCCATGCTGCCATCATGATCTCTTCGCCTTGGTCAGCACTCAGCGGATCCCGAATATAGGCGCGATTGATGCAAAAGCCGGGTTCAGTCGGGATGCGATTGTCCGGATTTGGAACTAACTGCGTAATCAGTCTCGTTAGATTCGTCACTTGTTCGGGGTCATAGCTGGGCGCCGAGAAATCGATACTCACTCCGTTAGCGCGTACCAGTGCTTCGACTGAAACGCTTTCATATCGGTAGCGCTCCATAGTCAACCCGTCGGAAGACTGGCCCTCGGTGATATCCCGTCCATGGACGAAAACATGGCCCTTGACGCCATGATCGTTGCCTACCTCCCTGATCAATTCGAGGTTCTTCTGATTGCCTGGTCTATTGGGCACTGCTTCCAACTGACTTTTACGCGACACGACACGTCTTTCGAAATCCTCCTCCGATTCATCGAAGACGCTAATATCAAAGCCGTCAACGCGAGGCCGTTGGAATTCGTATTGTGCTTCTGCGGGCAAGTCGACCAGGAATCTGCCGACGCAAACAGTTTTCATCTTCTCGGTCATATGCGCCACCCTGTGCTTGTCCTGTTCGGCGCCCGTGTCCCAGGTTCTCGCCAACCCCGCGATAACAACCCCGGCTAGCACCACGGCCAGCCCGGTCCGAAACAGGCGCCTCACGACATCTCCTGGACAATCTTCGCAATCAGTCGAAGCGTCAACATTAGTATGTCGCTATTGTTATACGAACTCTGGTGATCGAATCCTTCTGCTGCAAACAGTTGTTTGACCTTGCCCGCGGGGCCTGCACCGGACTGATATGGCACAGTGCCATCCCCACGTGTGTCCTGCAAGTCAGGCTCGAACCTCAGCTCCGTCCTACCCTCGACTACGACACGGCGGCTTTTGTCATAGCTACGGTCCAGCATTTGTGCGGTAGAAATGTTTGAAGTAGTCAGAGCTGTCGGGGAGTTGCCCCATTGGCGCGCGACCCAACGGACCTGTCCGAACGACAACTTGTTACGATCATCGCCGTAAAACACATACGTGTTCGGGTGATAGTAGTCGCCAAGAGAACGATGGAAGTTTTCCGCTATGTCAATGGCGTCGGTAATCGCCTTCAACACACCCTTCTTGTGCTTCTTCGCGGGATCGGCCAAATGTGGATCGATGAGTCGATACCAGCGACGCATATCACGATACAAATCGTAGGGATTCGGCGCGATTGAACTGGGCAACTTCAAGTAGTCCGTCGGCGCCTCTTCCATCGGTTTGATCGCCCCTTTTCTTTCATGGTCCGCTGGATTCGCCTGACCGCGTACCTTCACGACGCGAACATGAAGCCAAGGCCCCGGATACAGATGATTCGGGAGCAATTCGAGCGCACCAGGAGATGTCGCAAGCACAGGCGTGGTTTTCTCGGGCGAGTCGCCAAGAATCTTAGCGATGACGTACCCGGTGACGTTGTCTTTCACACCATTGCTAGGACTAAATGCTTCAGTTCCACACGCAATCCGCCGATACGCAACCGGTGCACCATACGCAGGCATTGCACCGTGGATTACTCCCGCAATCTTCCCAGGTATCCGCTTGGCACACGCTCTTGCGACCAGACCACCCATCGAGTGGGTGACAACGATGACCTTTTCGCAAGTTCTATTTAATTCACGCCAGGAGTCGATGATGTTGGTGATCCGTTTCTCCAGCAGCTTCGCCGACGTATCGCAATCATCCAGCCAGTTGTATCCGAAGCAGTACACTGGATAATAGTTTTTTGCATATCTTTCCAAGTGCGCTTCGGTCAGCGGCGTCATTTCACGAACGCCCCACTTGCGGGGGTCATATCCCATGACCCGCTTCCAGTGTGGCTTGACGCACCGACGATGCGTCTTATCGTCCGTCTCAAAGGTTTGATTTAGCTGGCTCTGCAGTGAAGACACAAGGAGACCATAAGATCCAGCATGTACCTCACCCCAACCACGCGAGCGCAACTCGGCCTCTGTAACGACATATCCGTCGTTGGTATCAGGCACAATTACGGGACCGCGGTCGTCCACCTCCAATGTGTGCCGATCAAACCATTTCTGACGATCTCGCGGCGATAATTTGTCCCAAACCTTCGCATCGCGCATTGCCGACGCGGCGTCATTGGGCGGACGCCAAGCAACGGCAGCTGGCGTTAGTTTCTCGTTTCGCTCATCGTTCACCGTTCCTATGCGCGGCTTCATTTTTGCGCGCAAGTTGGTACCCATGATTCCGGGCACAACGATGACTGGAACGATCGTATTTGGCGGCACAAGCCCAAGCCCACGGATCGTATAGTCCGCCGAAGACATATATGAATCCACTTCCCAGCCGCCGTGCGGCAAAGGGACGAGCGAAGGCAACGGCCTGGTCGGTTCACGCATGACGGTTCCCGACAGCTTAAATAGTCGACGGAAGAAGCTCGAATCGCACCGGCCCCAGCATATCGCTCTGCACCAGCGCCGTACGTCCTTCCTCGTCGCTGGTGCCCTGGATGGTCCTGCCATCGCTGAGGTGGGCAATGTAATTTTGGAATGGGATTGGTGCCCGCGTTTGGAGATGGCGCAGGACAAGTCTTTCGTTTGTCCTCAACGATGACTTGGCGAACTCGGGCTTGCTAGGATCGCCGCCACCCGGCCCGCCCCGACTGAGGCTGCTCGCCTTGATGGTGTGTTCGCCGGCACTTTCTTGGGTGATCGCTCCCTTGGTCCATTCCGTCTGCGCGCCCTGCGAGATGATCCGGACCACCGGTGCTTCGATATGGATGGCTTCCGCCGAGATCAGGCTGATCTTGCCCGAGGACTTGACCTCGACCTTCCCCTGGTGGGCCTCGAGCAGGATATTGCCCTTCCCCGCCACCAGCTTGACACCCAGCGCCTGGGCAAACGCGCTGATACCGCGCGCGGCACGCAGGAAGATGTTCTTCCCCGCAGAAGTCCGCGCATCTCCCCCGCTCACGACGTCGAGCTGGGTTTCGGACCCAAGCGCGACATTGTCCTGGCTGGCGAGCACGATGCCCGCCGGCGCCGTCACGGCCACGATCGGCTCTGCGGCCTTGTCGCCCGGGGCGACGTTGGATCCCTGGTCCCAGCGGCGCAGCTTTTGCGACAGCTCGGCCAGGCGCTGCCCGCTCGGTTCGTCCTCCGTGTGCTGCTCCGCCAGCTTGGCCACCTCGTCCGCGATACTCTGCATTAATTCGGCGAGACCGAGCAGGCCGGCACGCGCGAGTTGCTCGCCCCCGGCCGCCGGCGACGCCTCCGCGCTCAGGAGCACGCCTTCCTTGCCGCGGATGGCCACGCTGTGGTCGCTGCGCAGCTCGGCGCCTTCGCCGCGCGGCGCCGCCGTGCCGTTCGCCTTCGGCTGCGTCAGCCAGCCGAGGTTCAGTTGGGATGCCCCATGGTCGCTGGCCAGCTGGGCGCTGATCTCGCCGCGGGTGTCGTCGAAGCGCAGCTGGTTGCCACGCCCGCCGCCGATCTCGCGCGTCCGGGTGCCCGACAGGTAGCGGTTCCCGGGCAGCCCGCCGGCCGCGCTGAGGGCCGGCGGCTCGCCGCGCTGGTTGAACACCTGCGCCAGGACGACCGGCCGGTCCGGGTCGCCGCCGAGGAAAGCCACCAGCACTTCGCTGCCGACCCGCGGCAGCGACAGCGTGCCGCACTGCTGGCTGGCGCCGGGGCCGTTGCCGGCCCAGTTCGACGCCACGCGCACCCACGCCGAGTCGGCAGGCGTGTCCGAGGCGCCGGCGCCGTGCGCATGCTTGTGGTCGGTCGTACGCATGCCCGGGAAGCGGATCTTCACCCGCCCCAGTGCGTCGCAATGCACTTCCTCGCCCGGCGGGCCGGTGACGATCGCGCTCTGGAGCTGCGGATGCGGCAGGTCGATGCCCGGGTCGAAAGCCGGCACCAGCGGCACGCCGCGCCGCACGCAATCGAAGCGCATCCGCACCCGCACGCCGTCGCCGGCCACCGGGTGTTCGTTTGGCGCCAGCATCGCTGCCTCCGGGATGTAGGGCCCCATCAGGCGGCGCACCCGGGCCGACAGGTCGGCCGGCAGGTTGTTCTCGGCTTCGAGCCAGACAGCCGTCACGACGAAATCGCGCTCGGCCTCCGGATGGGCATCGATCTCGGGATGGCCCGCGAGGGTGAAGTATTCGCCGGCGCACAGGTCGCGCACGCTGCCTTCGCCGTGGAAGCACTTGGTGTCGAATTCGTGCCGGTTCATGCGCACCTGGCCGAGCCGCCAGTGGTCTTCGACGTCATTGCCGGCGTGCGGGATCTCGACCAGGTAGTCGTCCAGCGTGGCCGCCAGCGCGTTGCCGCTGCGGCCCTGGTCGGCCATGCCGCGCGCGGTGGTGGTCATGAACTGGGTGCCCGAAGGGTTGCGGTAGTCCCAGCTGTGGCGTGTGATGCTGCCCGGCTGCAGGCGCCGTGCGGCGCACCAGGAGACCACGGTATCGCGCTCCTCGGTGGCATCAATGCGATGGTAGCGCACGCTGCCGGCCGCGCTGCGCGGCAGCGAAGCGGGGTCGGAGAACAGCACCAGCGTGTGGACCGGCGTGTCGTCGGCCTCCTGGTCGGCGCTGCCTGCGCGGGCGCGGCCGGGTCGGAAGGTCCAGGCGATGCCGCGGCGCTTGAGCAGGCGGCGGACAAAGGCGGCGTCGGATTCGTTGTACTGCATGGTCTGTTCGCGCGGCGGGTACAGGCGCATGTCGAACAGCGGATCCAGCTCGTAGTCGAAGGCGCTGGCCATGATGCTGTTGGAGTGACGCCATTCGTCGAACAGGACCTGCACGATCTCGAGTTCGTTCTGGTAGCGGAACACGCGGCTGTTGACGCGCTTTTCCATGACGGCCAGAGCGTCGCGCAGCACCAGCTGGTAGACGGCCAGGCTGCCGTCGTGGTCGCCGGCGCGCGCTTCGGCGACGATGCCGCAGATGCTGCGCAGCTGGCCGCGGTCGGTGACCAGCTGCAGTTCGGCGGGCAGTGCGATGAGTTCCTTGAGCGGGAGGCGCGGCGTGTCGGCCACGCAGGTGACGACGTACTCGAAGCCGCCGCACACCGATTCGTGGCCCTGCACGCGCTGCGGCAGCAGCAGCTCGTCGGCCAGGTGGTCGGCATGGCCCAGGCGCAGCCGGATCGGCCGGTGGGCGGTGGTCAGCGACTTCTCGTGCCGTAGCATCCGCAGGAATTCGCTCGCGCTATCCAAATCACTCTCCCGTATGGCTAAACTGCAGTCGCAGCGAAGAGTGCATCTTGGCAGAAGGGTTGAATCGCAGCATTGAGTGCGGTCATCATGCTTAGGGTGAACTAAGCAGAATGGCCACGGTCGGCGCTACCGGAAAGCGCGTGGCACGCTACCAGGGAAAATATTTAGTGGTAATTTACTAATTGCGCCCGTAGTCCGCCAGGCGCGGGATGGCCGCCAGCGTGTTCCGGTGGACGGCGTCCCTTACCTCATCCACGCCGGTCCCGCGCAGTTCGGCCAGCGCGGCGCCGATGCCGGGGAGCTGGTCCGGCGTATTGCACCCCGGGTGGATCCACGACGGAGCGATGTCCGGCGAGTCGGTCTCGAGCACGATGGACGCGAGGGGCAGCTCGGCCGCGAGCCGCCGGATCTGCAGCGCCCTGGTAAACGTCATCGCCCCGCCGAAGCCGAGGTGGAAGCCGAGGTCGATGAAGTTCTGCGCCTGCTGGAAGCTGCCGTTGAAGGCGTGCGCGATGCCGGCCGGGGGACGGATCTGGCGCAGGTGTTTCAATACCTGGTCCTGCGAGCGCCGCACGTGCATCATCACCGGCAGCCCGAAGTCGCGCGCGATGCGCAGCTGCTCGCGCAGGAAGCGCTCCTGCTTCTCGCGCATGGCCGGCTCGCACAGCATCGGGATGAAGAAGTCGAGGCCGATCTCGCCGACACCGACGAAGTTCGGGTCGTCCATTGCCGCTTCCACCGCGCTACGCAGGACCAGCAGGTCATCGTCGCTCGCCTGCGGCACGTAGATCGGGTGGATGCCTAGCGCATAGGTGACGTTCGGCGCCCGCGCGGCCAGCCTGGCCACGGCGTCGAAGTTGCCGCGCTCGATCGCCATTGCGACGATCATCGACACGCCCGCCTGCCCCGCCTGCGTGGCCACGTCCAGCGATCCCTGGCCGAACTCATGCGCGTCGAGGTGGCAGTGGGTGTCGATCCACATCGCTAACTTTCCACCGGCTGCAGCCCGTGCTCGGTCAGGCGGAACACGCGGTCGCAGCGGCGCGCCAGTTCCATGTCGTGGGTGACGATGACGAAGGCCGTGCCGAGGGTGCGCGACAGTTCCAGCATCAGGTCGAAGATCGACTGGGCGGTGCTGTGGTCGAGGTTGCCGGTCGGTTCGTCCGCCAGCACGCAGGCCGGCTCGGTCACCAGCGCGCGCGCCAGGGCCACGCGCTGGCGCTCGCCGCCCGACAGTTCGCCAGGGCGGTGCACCACGCGCTTGCCCAGGCCCACGCGGCCGAGGATCGCCTCCGCCTTCTTCAGGGCCGGCTCGCGCGCCTCGCGCCGAATCATCAGGGGCATCATGACGTTGTCGAGCGCCGAGAATTCGGGCAGCAGGTGGTGGAACTGGTAGACGAAGCCGAGCGAGGAGTTGCGCAGCTCGCCCCGGCGGGTCTCGGACAGGGTCGCGAAGTCCTCGCCCAGCAGCGTGACCGAACCGGTCGACGGGGTGTCGAGGCCGCCCAGCAGGTGCAGCAGCGTCGACTTGCCGGAGCCGGAAGCGCCGACGATCGCGACGCGCTCGCCGCGACCGATGGCGAAGTCGATGCCCTCCAGGACCTTCACTAGGTAGTCGCCCTGCTTGAAGGTCTTGCCGAGGCCGCGGCAGGACAGGACGGGGGTGGACGGATTGTTCGATCGATCATTCATAACGCAGCGCCTCCGCAGGTTTTACGCGCGACGCCGACCAGCTCGGGTACAGGGTCGCAGCAAACGCCAGCAGCACGGATACGCCGCCGATCCTGAAAACGTCCGGCCAGCGCAGGTCGGACGGCACCGCGCTGATCAGGTAGATATCTTTCGACAAGAACTGCACTCCCAACAAACCTTCGATAAACGGGACGATGACGTCGATGTTCAGGGCCACCAGCACGCCCCCGCCAACACCCAGCACGGTGCCGATGATGCCGACCAGCGCGCCCTGCACCATGAAGATCTTCATGATCGAGCGCGGCGAGGCGCCCAGGGTGCGCAGGATCGCGATGTCGGCCTGCTTGTCGGTCACCGTCATCACCAGGGTGGACACCAGGTTGAAGGCGGCCACCGCAATGATCAGGGTGAGAATGATGAACATCATCTTCTTTTCCGTCTGTACGGCGCCGAACCAGGTCGCGTTGAGCTTCGACCAGTCGCGCATTTCCAGGTCGCCGGACATCGATTTCTCGAGCTCGCCGGCCACGATCGGCGCCTGGCGCATGTCGGCGATGCGCAGGCGCAGGCCCATCGGGGCGCTCAAGCGCTCCATGCGCTGCGCGTCCTCGACGTGGATGAAGGACAGCGCCGCGTCGAAGTCCATGTGGCCGGCCTCGAAGATGCCGGAGACGGTGAAGCTGCGGCTGCGCGGCAGCAGGCCGGCCGGGGTGATCTGGCCCTGCGCCAGCAACATCGTCACCTTGTCGCCGATGCCGACGCCCAGCGAGCGCGCCAACGCATAGCCCAGCACGATGTTGAACGAACCCGGCCTGAGCGAATCGAGGCTGCCCTGGGTGACCTGCCTGGCGACGTCGGAGACCTTGGGTTCTTCCGACGGCAGCACCCCGCGAATCACCGACGGGCGCATCGCGCCCTGGCCTTCGAGCAGGCCCTGGGTCTCGACGAAAGGCGCGACGCCGCGCACCGCCGGGTGCTTCAGCGCCTCCTGCCCGGCCGCGCGCCAGTCGGGCATGCTGCCGCTTTGATCGAACACCTCGATATGGGCCAGCACCGACAACATGCGGTCGGTGACTTCCTTCTGGAAGCCGTTCATCACCGACAGGACGATGATCAGGGCGGCCACCCCCAGCGCGATGCCGGCGACCGAGATCAGGGAGATGAAGGAAATGAAGCTGTTACGCCCGCCGCGCTTGCCGGCGCGCGTGTAGCGCAGGCCGACCAGCCATTCGTACGGCAAATTCTCGGTGAGTCTCATGGTCTCCGTCGTTGTTGCGAGGCCGCAGTGTGCCATACGGGGCACGGCCGTGGCCAGATTGTCATCATCGATTGCGTCACCCTCATTCGTAGCGCAATGCCTCGGCCGGCTTCACGCGCGCGGCCGACCAGCTTGGGTACAGCGTCGCGACAAAAGCCAGCAGCACGGCCACGCCGCCGATCCAGCCCACGTCGCCCCAGCGCAGCTGTGACGGCATCTCGCTGATCAGGTAGACCTCCTGCGACAGGAACTGCACCTTGAAGACGCGCTCGATGAAGGGCACGATGACGTCGATGTTCAGGGCCACCACCACGCCCAGGGTGACGCCCAGCGCGGCGCCGAGCACGCCGACCAGGGTGCCCTGCACCATGAAGATGCTCATGATCGAGCGCGGCGAGGCGCCCAGGGTGCGCAGGATCGCGATGTCGGCCTGCTTGTCGCGCACCGTCATCACCAGCGTGGATACCAGGTTGAAGGCCGCCACCGCCACGATCATGGTCAGGATGATGAACATCATGCGCTTCTGCGACTCCACGGCGGCGTACCAGATCGCGTTCACCTTCGACCAATCGCGGATGAACAGCTCGCCCGACATGCTGCCATGCAGCTCGCTTGCCACACGCGGCGCCTGGTGCATGTCGGCCAGGCGCAGCCGGATGCCTGCCGGCGCGGACACGCCCGCCAGGCCCTGGGCGTCCTCGATATTGGCAAAGGCAAGCGTGGAATCGAATTCGAAATGCCCGGCCTCGAAGATGCCGGCCACGGTCAGGGGCCGGGTGCGCGGCAGCGTTCCAGCCTGAGCGCCCTGCGCCGCCCCCTGGGCCTGCTCCGGCGTGGATGCCATCAGGAGCGTCACCCGGTCGCCCACGCCCACGTCGAGCGATTTCGCCAGCGCCCGGCCGATGATCACGTTGAACGAGCCCGGCTGCAAGCTGTCGAAGCCTCCTGCGCGCATGTGCTGCGCCACGCTGGATACCTTGGCCTCCTGCGCCGGGTCGATCCCGCGCAGCAGCACCGGCTTCATGACGCCGTCGCTCAGCAGCATCGCCTGGGTTTCGGCAAAGGGCGCGGCGGCGCGCACTTCCGGGTTGCGCAAGGCTTCCTGGACGGCGCTGCGCCAGTCCGGCATCTCCCCGCGCCCGTCGAACACCTCCACATGGGCCAGCACCGACAGCATGCGCGCAGTCACCTCCTTCTGGAAGCCGTTCATTACCGACAGCACGACGATCAGGGCCGCCACGCCCAGCGCGATGCCGGTCACCGAGGCCATCGAGATGAAGGAAATGAAGCTGTTGCGCCCGCTGCGCTTGCCGGCGCGGGTGTAGCGCATTCCGACCTGCCATTCATAGGGCAGCTTGTGGGTGATGCTCATGTCTCAGTCAGTGCGTCAGTAAATCGACATTATTGGTTTGCCAACCCGACAGTTTGCCAGACATCGGACTTTTGTGGCGCAAAAGAAAGCGCTGCGCATGAGACAGGGTGCGGCTGAGAGCTGCACGACCGTTCGCCGGAGGCGTATTTGCCCTAGAATAGCGGTATGTCGCACATTACCCTCGTCCTGCCCCACCTGCTGCCGCTTCCCGAATTCGCGCCCGACCTGGCCCGTGCCCTGCAGACCCCGGCCCTGGCCGCCCTGCTCAGCCGTACCAGCGCCTACGAACGCAGCAAGGTCGCGGACATCGCGCACGCCTTGCCGCACGAGCAGTGGCTGGCTCGCACGCTCGGCTTGTCGCAGGATGGCCAGCCTGCCTTTGCCACGGCCGCCATGCGCGGCTTCGGCCTCGACCCGGCGACCGGCACCTGGTTCATCGTCAATCCGGCCCATATCCAGATTGCGCGCAGCCACTCGATGATGGCGGATTTGCGCCACCTGGGCTTAAGCGAGGATGAAAGCCGGGCGCTCTACGACGCTGCCCGCCCCTTGTGCGAAGAAATCGGCCATCCGCTGCTGTACGGCGATGCCCAGACATGGTTCCTGCGCGCCGACGACTGGGCCGGCATCGACGCGGCCACCCCGGACACCGTGGTCGGCATGGACCTGACCGACTTCGTCCCGCGCGGAAAGCAGGCCCTGCCCCTGCGCCGGCTGCAGAACGAAGTGCAGATGCTGTGGCACACCCACCCGGTGAACGCCGCGCGCGAAACGCGCCGTCTCCCTGGCGTAAATTCCTTCTGGCTGTGGGGCGCCTCCAGCAACACGTCCCGGCCCGCCGGACGCATGAGCAGCATCGGCGTGCCTGGATGGATCCGCGGGCTGTCCAGCGAGTCGCTGGCATCGCTCGACGGCCTGGACGGCGCCCTGGCGCAGGACGGCCTGCTCGTGGTCGGCATTCTTTCCGACGCGGCCATCGCCGCCGACTGGGGCACCTGGGTGCAGCAGGTCCAGCACCTGGAAGACAAACTGTTTAGCCCGCTGCATGCGGCGCTGGTGCGGGGCCGCATCAAAGAGCTCAAGCTTGTCCTGAGCAGCCGCGAAGCCCTTGCCGAAATCACCACGACCGCCATGGCCCAGCGTAAATTCTGGCGGCGGCCGACACTGGAACGACTGAGTTGAGCATACTTTGAGTATCACGACCCGCATCACCACCCGCCCCTGCCCCTTCCGCACGTCCGAGATGCTGCGCCAGGGCGGGGTCCACCCGGTCCTGGCGCGCATCTATGCCGCGCGCGGGCTGCTCGACGTGCGCGAGCTCTCCAGCGAGCTGGCCGCCCTGGTGCCGCCGGGCGCCTTGCGCCAGATCGACGCGGCCGCCGTTTTCCTGGCCGACGCCATCGCCGCGAACAAGCGCATGACCATCGTCGCCGACTACGACTGCGACGGCGCCACCGCCTGCGCGGTCGCCCTGCGCGGCCTGCGCATGATGGGCGGCCAGGTCGACTACATCGTCCCGAACCGCTTCGAGTACGGCTATGGCCTCACGCCCGAGATCGTCGAACTGACTGCGCGCGAGAAGTCGCCGGACATCATCATCACCGTCGACAACGGCATCGCCAGCATCGAGGGTGTGCTCGAGGCGAACCGGCGCGGCATCGACGTCGTGGTCACCGACCACCACCTGCCGGGCGACGCGCTGCCGCCGGCGCGTGTGATCGTCAACCCGAACCAGCCCGAGTGCGGTTTCCCGAGCAAGCACCTGGCCGGCGTCGGCGTGGTGTTCTACGTGCTGCTGGCGCTGCGCGCCGAACTGCGCCGCCGCGGGGTGTTCGATGCCCAGAGCCAGCCCAAGCTCGACAGCCTGCTCGACCTGGTGGCGCTGGGCACCGTGGCCGACGTGGTCAAGCTGGACGCCAACAACCGCATCCTGGTTGCGCAAGGCATCAAGCGCATGCGCGCCGGACGCATGCACGCCGGCGTGGCCGCCCTGTTCCGCGTGGCGGGCCGCGAAGCGCGCTGCGCCTCGCCCTTCGACCTCGGGTTCGCGCTCGGTCCGCGCCTGAACGCCGCCGGCCGGCTGGAAGACATGTCGCTGGGAATCGAGTGCCTGGTGACCGACGACGTCGGCCGCGCCTGGGCGATCGCCCAGCAGCTCAACGAGATCAACCTGAAGCGGCGCGAGATCGAGGCCGAGATGCAGGACACCGCCCTGCTCCACCTGGACAGCTTCGAGCCTTCCGGTTCGAGCACGATCAGCGTGTTCGACGAAGGCTGGCACCAGGGCGTGATCGGGATCGTCGCCTCGCGCCTGAAAGAAAAGTTCTACCGGCCGACGATCACCTTCGCCCCGTCCAACGACGGCTGGATCAAGGGCTCCGGCCGCTCGATCCCGGGCTTCCACCTGCGCGACGCCCTCGACCTGGTGTCCAAGCGCGTGCCCGGGCTGATCGACAAGTTCGGCGGCCACGCGATGGCGGCTGGCCTGACCATCCGCGGCGAGCACTTCGACAGCTTCCAGCAGGCTTTCGAGGCGGTGGGGCGCGCCTGGCTGACCGAGGCCCAACTGGAGCGGATCATCGAAACCGACGGGCCGCTCGAGGACGAGTTCTACTGCACCCGATTCATCGAGGAGATGGACGGCCAGGTCTGGGGCCAGGGCTTTGCGCCGCCGGTATTCTGCGACGAGTTCCGGGTGGTGAGCCAGCGCATCCTGAAGGAGCGCCACCTCAAGCTGCTGCTGGAGAAGAATGGCCGGCGCTACGACGCGATCTGGTTCGGGCATACCGACAGCCTGCCGGAACGGGCGCGGGTGGCGTTCCGGCTGGATGCGAACGAGTACAACGGCGTCACCAAGGTGCAGCTGCTGGTCGAGCACGCCGAACCTGCGTGAGCGTCGCTGCCGCCTCCTACTTTTTCGGAGGCGGCGGCCCGAAATCCGACCCGCGGTCAAACACCACCTCCCATTGTCCCGGCGCCTTCAGGCGCCAGATCGAATTGAAGCGCCCAATGCGCTGTCCCGCCGCGTTATAGATCGGCCCACCGCTATAGGCCAGCGTCCCCGATTCCACGACCTCCACCTCTTCCGGCTCCCAGGAGAACGGCGCCTGCGGCTTGTCGTAATACTGGCGCCAGCCCCTGGCGATGGCCTGCTTTCCCCGCAAGGGCCCCTCGGCGCCGAAAAAGATCGCCTCGTCCGCGATAAAGCGCTTGAATGCTTCGAAATCACGCGCCCTCATGGTGGCGGCGAATCCGCGCTCGGCTTCGATGACCTGTCGTTTGAGGTCGTTATTGGAATCACGCGCATTGCCGGCCGCAGCGGCCAGCATCAGGCATGCGCTAAGCAAGGAAAGCGAACGCAAGCGCATCGGTAAAGTCTCCTCATCTGTTGCAAAAGCTTTTCTATTGAGCTTTTTTCTATATAGCAAGATCAGGAATTCTGTCATGGGCACGCATTCCTTACAACCGATCGTTGCAATCGGTCCGAAATCGGAGTATAACGAATCCAACTACGGAGAAATACGATGAGCCTAGCCTACTCCTATCCAAAAAGCCGCTTCGAGCCGGCGGTCCTGGTCGACCTGAATTCACGGTCCGAACGCGAGCGCCTGTCACGTTCGGCCCTGCTGGGTTTCTTCAAGCTGGCAGCAGCCTGGGGGGTGCGCGACGACGATGCACGCGAGCTGCTCGGCGGCCTGTCCTCGTCCACCTATTACGACTGGAAGAAGAACCCGGACCGGGTGCTGGAAGTCGACCGCATCACGCGCATCTCCTATCTGCTCGGCATCTACAAGGCCCTGCACATCCTGTACGGCGACAAGCTGGCCGATGAATGGGTCCACCTGCCCAATACCAACCCGGTGTTCGCCGGCCGCACCCCGCTGGCCTACATGCTGGCAGGCGGCCTGATCGCCATGCAGACGGTACGCAAGCTGCTGGACGCACGCCGCGGAGGCCTCTGACCTTGCCGCTGCACAAAATCACCGAGCTGCGCCAGTACGACACCTGCCGCCTGATTCCTTCCCGCTTCGCCGATGTCGAGGATTCGGTGCTGGCGCCGCTGGCCGAGAACAACGATGTCCTGCGCGACCTGTTCGAGCTCGACAACGCCACCAACGAGCGGCTGCGCGGCGAGTCCGGCCTGCTGCCGGGCATCGGGATGGACGAACTGGTGTTCGGCGTGCCGAATTTCCGCATCATCAATGCCGCCTTTACCTATGCGCGTCCGGAAGGCAGCCGCTTCAACGACGGCGAGCGCGGCGCCTGGTACTGCGCCTTCGCCGCCGAGACCGCCCTGGCCGAAGTCATCTTCCACAAGACGGTCGAGTATTCCGAGATCAAGCGCTTCGACGATAGCGTCAGCTACCAGATGCTGCTGGCCGACTTCAGCGCCGGCTTCCATGACCTGCGGGGCGTCGATGCCTACAAGAGCTGCCTGGATCCGGACAGCTACATCGCCTCGCAGGCGCTGGCGGCCGAGCTGATGGAACAGGATTCGATGGGCATCATCTACCCGAGCGTGCGCCACCCGGGCGGCACCAACCTCGCCTGCTTCCGCCCCGCACTGGTGGGCAATGTGCGCAAGGCGCAGACCTATCGGTTAACATGGGCGGGCTCGCCGCAACCGGCGGTCGAGATCACTTAGTTATGACATGCGTATGAAGACCAATCCCGAAAAAGACCTAGAGCTGCACGACAAGATCAACCGCGAAACCGGCCGCATCAAATGGAGCGAGCTGGCCCGCCATTTCGCCAGCGGCTCGGTGATCTACGTGAGCGAGGAACTGGACCTGATCGACGTGGCCCTGCGCATCGCGCACGACGACAAGGCGAGCGTGGGCAAGTGGATGGCGGCGGGGACGGTGGCCAAGGTCAGCGACGTGCAAGCGCAGACCTGGACTGCGGCAGATGCGACGCTGTGGGCGTCGGTGGTGAGTCCGTTCGTGCTGGTGCAGCCGGAGAAAAAGCAGCTGCATTAATCAACAGCTGTCATAGTCGGCAGTTAGCGTTTCCCCTCGGCCCGGTGCGTCAGCGCATGGGCCGCGCGGCGCATGTACTGCGCCGCCCTCTCCGGATCCTTCTCCATCATCCCCAGCTGCTGCCACGCCTCCGGATAATCCAGCTGCGTGGCCTGCTCCAGCCAGCGCCGCGCGGCCGCCTCGTCCTTGGGCACGCCATCGCCTTCGAGCAGCATGTTTGCCAGCAAGAACATCGCCTCCCGCATCCCGCGCGAGGCTGCGACGGCAAGCCAGTGCGCCGCCAGCGCCGCATCGCCGGCGTCGCGGTGCATCATCCCGCGCCGCAGGGCAATGTCGGCCTCGTCCCCGTGCTGGGCCATGGCCGGCTGGACCATCAGGAAGGCGGCCAGCACCGCCGCGATCACACGCTTCATTGCGACAGGTCGATCGCGTACAGCGCCGTGCCCTTGCCGCGGCCGTCGTCTGCCGCCACCTGGGTGACGTTGTGCAGCCCCGCCTCATGGGCCAGTTCGACCATGCCGGGCGCCGACGAGAACACCACGCTGCCCGCCGTCTTGACCGGCGTGAAGCGCCAGCTGCGGTGCGAGGAATGCGCCGCGCGCGTCAGCTTTTTCGCGTCTCGCACGTAGGCGATCATGACATCGCGGTTGTTATCGGGAGAGGCGATCACGGTCCTGCTGCCGTCCAGGCCGGGGAAGTGGCCCCCACCGCTGGCACGGTAGTTGTTGGTCGCCACCAGGAATTCCTGCTCCGTCACGACCGGCTTGCCGCGCCAGGTGAGGTTGCGGATCCGCTCGCCCGGCGCGCGCGTCACGTCGATCTCGTACGACACCTCCGGCGAGGTCACGGTATCGAAGTTGTAGCTCGGCACGGCCAGGTTGACCAGCGCCTGCGGCTCGGGTTTCGCCGGGTCGATGGTATGGAAGCGCTGCGCCGCCTTCTCCAGCCAGGCCTTGAGCCCAGCTCCGTTCACCTTCACCGCGTACAGGGAGTTCGGATACAGGTAGAGGTCGGCCGCATTGTTCAGCGCCAGGTCGCCCGCCTTCACGTCGGTGTAGTCGGCCGGGCCGGCCACGCCGCTCTTGAAGGGCGCCGTCACCGACAGCACCGGCAGGTCCTTGTACTGCGGCAGGTTGGCGGCCACGTAGTTCACCACATAGTCGGTCTGCGCCTGGTTGATCACCTGCAGGGCCGAGATGTCGCCGACATCGGCGAAATAGCTCGACATGCGGAAGTCGGTACTGCCGACCGGCGTCTTCACATAGCGGATCGTCGCCTCGTGCTCGTCCTTCACCAGTGCCATCACGGTCGGATCGGCCTCGACATAGGTCTTGGCACCCAGCTGGGCAGCGCGCGTCTCGACGCGGGTCTTGTCCTTCTCGACCGCCCAGCGCTTGCCGTCGTGCTTCAAGTGCAGCTGGACGACGCCAAGGTGCTTGCCCCACAGGCTGGCCATCACGGTGGGCACGCCATGCACCATACCCCTGGCCTTGTCCACGCCCGGCAGGTCGAACTGCGGCGCGGTGCTGTCCGCGTTCGGGAACAGCTGGTGCGAGTGGCCCAGCAGCATGGCGTCGACCCCTTCCACCTTTGCCAGGTACCAGTTGGCATTTTCCATGGTCGGCGTGTACGGGGCGGCATCCAGGCCGCCGTGCGAGATCGCGATCACCAGGTCGGCGCCCTTCCTGCGCATCTCCGGCACATACTTCTGTGCGGCCTCGAGCACGCCGGTGGTGTAGACGCGGCCCTCGAGCCAGCGCTTGTCCCATTCCATGATGGTCGGCGGGGCGAAGCCGATGATGCCCACGCGCACGGTCGCCTTGACCGGCCTGCCCTTGACGTCCAGCGCGCTGACCTGCTTGTCGACGATGGCATAGGGGCTGAACAGCGGCTTCTTCGTCCTGGCGCTGTAGACGTTCGCCAGCACCATCGGGAAGGCAGGGCCGGCGCAGCGCTTGGGCTGGTCGACGCTGGCCACCTGGAAACGGTTGCCCGTCACCTGGCTCAGGAATCCGAGGCCGTAGTTGAATTCGTGGTTGCCGACACCCGCACCGTCATACTTCAGCGCATTCATGATCTTGTAGATGCCCAGGGTTTCGTCGCAGCGCAGCGGCTTGACTTGTGCCTGGTAGTCGGCCAGCGCCGTGCCCTGGATGGTGTCGCCATTGTCGAGCAGGAAAGTGTTCGGGAACTCCTTGCGCGCCTGGTGGATCAGGGTGGCGGTGCGGTCGAGGCCATGCGAGGGCTCGGGCGCCAGTTTGTAGTAGTCGTAGCCGACCAGGTTCGAATGCAGGTCGGTCGTTTCCAGCACGGCGAGCGTCGCGGTCGTGCCGGCCCTGGGTGGTTTGGCGGCGACGACGGGAAGGCTGACGAGCGCCGGGACCAGCGCGATGCAGAGTTTGCGGGAAAAGCGAATGAGCATGACGAATCCGGAGTACGAAACCGGACGATGATAAGGCAGCAAGAAGGGAGGAGGCAAGCAAAGGGGCGCTGCCAGCCGATTCCTAACGCGCCTTGGGGTATAATCTAGGGTTCGATTCAACCAATTCACGAGACTGCCAAGACCATGGAAGCTGAACGCATCAATGCCATTTCCGCCCTGCTGAACGACCTGACCAGCCGTGAAGCCGAACTTCGGAGGTATCTTTGACTTCGATCGCAAGTCAGAGAAACTAGAACAGGTCAACCAGGAACTCGAAGACCCGACCGTCTGGAACGACCAGAAACGGGCCCAGGACCTCGGCAAGGAAAAGAAGGCGCTCGAAGCCGTCGTGCTGACGCTCGAGAAAGCCCGGGCCGACCTGGCCGACGCAAGCGACCTGTTCGAGATGGCAAAGGAAGAAGGCGACCACGATACCCTGGAATCGATCGGCGGTGACGCCGAAGCCATCCAGAAGATCATCGAGGCGATGGAATTCCGCCGCATGTTCAGCAACCCGATGGACCACGCCAACTGCTTCATCGACATCCAGGCCGGCGCCGGCGGTACCGAAGCCCAGGACTGGGCCTCGATGCTGCTGCGCCAGTACCTGCGCTATTGCGAACGCAAGGGCTTCAAGGCCGAGATCCTGGAACAGTCCGAGGGCGAGGTCGCGGGCATCAAGACCGCCACCATCAAGGTCGACGGCGAGTACGCCTACGGCCACCTGCGCACCGAGACCGGCGTGCACCGCCTGGTGCGCAAGTCGCCGTTCGACTCGGCCAACGGCCGCCACACCTCGTTCACCTCGCTGTTCGTGTACCCGGAAGTCGACGACTCGATCGAGATCGAAATCAATCCGGCCGACGTGCGCATCGACACCTACCGCGCATCCGGCGCGGGCGGCCAGCACATCAACAAGACCGACTCCGCGGTGCGCCTGACGCACGGCCCGTCGGGCATCGTGGTGCAGTGCCAGAACGACCGCTCGCAGCACCGCAACAAGGCCGAGGCATGGGACATGCTGCGCGCCAAGCTGTACGAACTCGAGCTGCGTAACCGCATGAGCGAGCAGCAGAAGCTGGAAGACTCCAAGACCGACGTCGGCTGGGGCCACCAGATCCGCTCCTACGTGCTGGACCAGTCCCGCATCAAGGACCTGCGTACCGGCTTCGAGACCGGCAACACCAAGAACGTGCTGGACGGCGACCTGGACGACTTCATCTCGGCCTCGCTCAAGCAAGGCGTGTAAGCGATGACGACGACCCCGCAACGTGCCTTCCTGTTCGACATGGACGGCACCATCGTCGACAACATGGCCTTCCATACCAGCTCGTGGGTCACTTTCTTCGAGCGTCGCGGCCAAGCGATCGACGCGGACGAATTCTTCCGCGCGACGGCAGGCCGCCAGGGCGGCGAGATCATCCGCACCTACCTGGGCGAAGGTCTCGGCGACGAGGAAGTCGCGGCGCTGAACCACGAAAAGGAATCGGTCTACCGCGAGCTGTACGCGCCGCACCTCAAGGCGGTCGACGGCTTCGACAAGCTGATCCAGCAGGCAAAAGCGAACGGCGTGAAGCTCGCCGTCGGCACGGCCGCGCCGCCGGCCAATGTCGCTTTCACCCTCGACGGCCTGGGCTTGCGCGCGCATTTCGATGCGATCGTCGGCGCCGCCGATGTCGCACGCGGCAAGCCGCATCCGGACGTGTTCCTGAAGGCGGCCGAGCTGTGCGGCGTGGCGCCGGAGCATTGCATCGTGTTCGAGGACGCCCCGCTGGGCGTGGAAGCGGCGCGCCGCGCGGGCATGCGCTGCATCGTGCTGACGACCACCCTGCCCGCCGCCAGCTTCGCCGGATTCGACAACGTCATCGCGATCGTGCGCGACTTTTCCGAACTGAAGGCGGAACCCCTGTTCGCCTGAGTTCATCCAAATAAGCCAATAAGAAACACCATCCAATCATGACTACGGAAAACCAAGACCAGTCGCCCGTCGTGGCGCATGACGAGAACAAGATCATGGCCGAGCGCCGCGCCAAGCTGGCCGCGCTGCGCCAGCAGGGCAACCCGTTCCCGAACGACTTCGTTCCGCAGGACAAGGCCGCCGACCTGGTCGAGACCTACTCCGGCAAGACCCGCGAAGAGCTGGAAGCCGAACCGGTGAACGTGGTGCTGGCCGGCCGCATGATGCTGCGCCGCGAAGCCGGCAAGAAGGCCGCCTTCGCCACGCTGCAGGACAGTTCGGGCCCGATGGCCAGCGGCCGCATCCAGATCTACATCACCGTCGACAGCGCCGGCGAGGAAGCGATGGACGCGCTGCGCAGCTATGACCTGGGCGACATCCTGGGCGTGGAAGGCACGCTCTTCAAGACCAAGGTCGACGAGCTGACCATCAAGGTGACGAAGCTGCGCCTGATCGCCAAGGCCCTGCGTCCGCTGCCGGACAAGTTCCACGGCCTGGCCGACCAGGAGACCAAGTACCGCCAGCGCTACGTCGACCTGATCATGAACGAAGAGACGCGCCGCACCTTCAAGGCGCGTACCGCAGCGATGTCCTCGATGCGCCGCTTCATGGAAAAGCACGGCTTCATGGAAGTCGAGACCCCGATGCTGCACCCGATCCCGGGCGGCGCCGCGGCCAAGCCTTTCATCACCCACCACAACGCGCTCGACATGGAAATGTACCTGCGCATCGCGCCCGAGCTCTACCTGAAGCGCCTGGTGGTGGGCGGCTTCGACCGCGTGTTCGAGATCAACCGCAACTTCCGCAATGAGGGCGTGTCGGTCCGCCACAACCCGGAATTCACGATGATGGAATTCTATGCGGCCTACACCGACTACAAGTGGATCATGGACTTCACCGAGCAGGTGATCCGCCAGGCCGCCGTCGACGCCCACGGCAGCGCCGTGCTCACCTACGGCGGCCGCGAGCTGGACCTGTCCAAGCCCTTCCAGCGCCTGACCATCGTCGAGGCGATCGACAAGTACGCGCCGGGCTACACCCCGGAGCAGCTGAACTCGATGGACTTCCTGAAGCAGGAACTGCTCAAGTTCGGCGTCAAGCCCTTCGCCACCGCCGGCCTGGGCGCGCTGCAGCTGGCCCTGTTCGAAGAAACCGCCGAAGCCCTGCTGTGGGAGCCGACCTTCATCATCGACTATCCGGTCGAAGTGTCGCCGCTGGCGCGCGCCTCGGACACCCGTGAAGGCATCACCGAGCGCTTCGAGCTGTTCATGGTCGGCCGCGAGATCGCCAACGGCTTCTCGGAGCTGAACGATCCGGAAGACCAGGCCGCGCGCTTCCTGTCGCAGGTGGCCGCCAAGGAAGCAGGCGACGACGAAGCGATGTACTTCGACGCCGACTACATCCGCGCGCTGGAATACGGCATGCCGCCGGCCGGCGGCTGCGGCATCGGCATCGACCGCCTGATGATGCTGATCACCGACTCGCCGAACATCCGCGACGTGCTGCTGTTCCCGCACCTGCGCAAGGAAGACTGAGCGTCATTGCTCGAATAGAAAAGGCGGCCCGCGCAAGCGAAGCCGCCTTTTCTGTTTTCCGCAGGGTGGGCGGCTGCGCCGCCCACCCTGCGGGAACACCTGCGTTTATTGGACGATCGTGTAGCAAGGGGTGTAGGCCTTGCCCGGCAGCTTCATCCGGCTATGCTCCACGAACGAGGCCAGCAGCGCATCCATCGGTTCCATGATCGCGCTTTCGCCCTGGATCTCGTACTTGCCGTACTGTTCGATCGCACTGATCCCCTCTTCCTTCACGTTACCCGCAACGATGCCCGAGAAGGCGCGGCGCAGGTTCGCCGCCAGCATGTGGGATTCCTGGTTGCGGTGCAGCTTCAGGTTGCGCATGTTCTCGTGGGTCGGGCGGAACGGCTTCTGGAACTCCGGATCGATCTTGAGGCGCCAGTTGAAGTAATACGCGTCGCTGTGCGCCTTGCGGAATTCGCGCACCGCCTTGATGCCGGCGTACATTTCCTTGGCCACCGCTTCCGGATCGTCGATGATGATCTTGTAGCGCTTCCGGGCAGCCTCGCCCAGGGTCAGGCCGATGAACTGGTCGATCTGGTCGAAATACGCGCGCGCCGTCGCCGGGCCGGTAAAGATCAGCGGGAAAGGCATTTCGGCGTTTTCCGGATGCAGCAGGATACCGAGGATATACAGGATTTCCTCGGCCGTACCGGCGCCGCCCGGGAACACGATGATGCCGTGGCCGGTGCGCACGAAGGCTTCCAGGCGCTTCTCGATATCCGGCATGATCACCAGGTCGCTGACGATCGGATTCGGCGATTCGGCCGCGATGATGCCCGGCTCGGAAATGCCGAGATAACGCCCGCCATGGATGCGCTGCTTCGAGTGGCCGATGGCGGCGCCTTTCATCGGACCTTTCATGGCACCCGGACCGCAGCCGGTGCAGATATCCAGCTCGCGCAAGCCGAGCGCGTAGCCGACTTCCTTCGTGTAGTTGTATTCGACGCGGTTGATCGAATGGCCACCCCAGCACACCACCATGTTCGGATTGCGTTGCGGCTGCAGAACGTTGGCATTGCGCAGGATATGGAATACCGCGTCGGTAATGCCCTCGGGGCGGTTCAGGTCGAACTTGGGGTTATCGGTGACTTCGAAATGGACATAGACGATATCGCGCAGCACCGAGAAAAGGTGCTCATGGATACCGCGGATCATCTTGCCGTCCACGAAGGCGTGGGCAGGTGCGCCGCGGATATCGAGCTTGATGCCGCGCTCGCGCTGCAGGATGCTGATTTCGAAATTGCGGTAGCGCTCCAGCAATTCCTTGCCATCGTCGATCGAGCTGCCGGTGTTGATCACGGCCAGCGCGCACTTGCGGAACACGTCGTAAAGGCCGCTCTTGCTGGTGTCGAGCAGTTTCGCGACCTCTGCTTTCGACAGGACTTCGAGGCGGCCTTCCGGAGAGATGAGGACATCGACAACTTCATGGGTCATGGTTTTATTTTCCCTTTCAATCGGTGATACGGATTGGCCTGTCGCCAATATACGCCAAAGTGCAACATTTTGCGCCCCGATTGAGGGCATCCCCTAAGGTGCCGCGCGTCACGGGCGAAGGTCATTACCACAAGCCGAAAAAGTTCGCTGGCGATGAGGGATTTACACTAAAATGCGTGCCTGCTGGAATTTCAGGCATACAGATATTCCGCTAAAAAAATCGTCGTTACATATAACTATTTCGGGAGGAACCGCATGAGCGGTGCAGCTACTTCAGCCAAGGGACCGATCCCAGAATTCAAGCAGATCATGGGCCATCCAGCTCCGTTGTGGATGCTCTTCATGACCGAATTCTGGGAACGCTTCGCGTTCTACGGCATTCGTTGGGCCCTGGTGCTCTACATCGTCGCCCAGTTCTACGATGGCAACGCCGTCGGCCAGGCCGACGCCAACCTGACCTACGGTTCCTACCTTGCCCTGGTGTACGCCGGCGCCGTGTTCGGCGGCTACATCGCCGACCGCGTCATCGGCTACCAGCGTTCGATCCTCGTCGGTGCGATCTTCATGGCGGCCGGCCTGTTCATGATCGCCTTGCCGAACCAGGACATCTTCAAGCTGGGCCTGGCGACCATCATCGTGGGCAACGGCATGTTCAAGCCGAACATCTCGGCCATGGTCGGCCAGCTGTACGCACTGAACGACACCCGCCGCGATTCGGGCTTTACCATCTTCTACATGGGCATCAACGCCGGCGCCTTCCTCTCGCCGATCCTGACCCAGCAACTGGCACAGAACGTGTTCAACACCGGCGACACCCCGGCCTACAAGATCGTGTTCTTCGCATCCGGCATCGGCATGCTGATCTCGCTGGTCTGGTTCTACATCGGCCGCAAGCAGCTCAAGGGCATCGGCGCGCCGGTCGGCGACCTGGCCAGCCCGAAGCGCCTGATCGGCGTCGTGGTCGGCTCGCTGGTGGTGATCCCGGGCATCTACCTGCTGCTGCAGGCCGGGGCGGAGAACCTGCAGATCGTGCTGAGCGTCCTGTTCATCATCCTGGCGCTGATGCTGATCGTGGAAGGTGTCCGCGAAGGCAAGGTGTCGCGCGACAAGACCATCGCCATGATGATCATCTTCTTCTTTAACATCCTGTTCTGGTGCTTCTTCGAGCAGGCCGGCAGTTCGTTCACCTTCCTGGCCGACCAGATCGTGAACCGCAACTTCGGCGAGTGGGTCTTCCCGGTGGCGTGGTTCCAGTCCGTGAACTCGGTCGCGATCATCGTGTTCGCACCGATCATCGCCGCGATCTGGGTCGCCATGGGCCATCGCAACGTGAATCCGTCGATCCCGCGCAAGTTCGGCCTCGGCATCATCTTCAACGGCCTGGCCTTCGGCCTGCTGATGTACGCGCTGACCCAGCTGATCGACGACCAGGGCAAGATCCCGTTCTGGACCCTGTTCATGGTGTACACCATCCAGTCGATCGGTGAGCTGTGCCTGTCGCCGATCGGCCTGTCGATGGTCACCAAGCTGGCCCCGACCCGCCTGGTCGGCCTGGGCATGGGCGGCTGGTTCCTGTCGACCGGCATCGGCAACAACCTGTCGGGCATCTTCGCCTCGCACGTGTCGGGCGAGACCGGCATGTCGGTGGCCTCCGCACTGGACGGCTACACCTTCGGCTTCTGGATCCTGCTGGGCGGCGGCGTGCTGCTGTTCCTGCTGGCCCCGCTCATCCAGAAACTGATGCACGGCGTGAAGTAAGCGTCGAACGCTTCATGTGACAACGGCGGCCTGCGGGCCGCCGTTGTCGTTGAGACGCACCAAGCCAAGCCGCTCAGCGCCGGTCCAGCGTTGCTTCCATCTCGCGCATCTCCGCCACCATCCATTCCCTGAAGCGCTGCACCTTGAGCATGTGCTCCTTGTGCGGATTGACCAGGAAGCGGTAGCCGCTCTTGAAGCGCGCGCTCTTGCAGGGGATCTGGCGCAGCGCGCCCGACTTGATGTCCTCGTAGGCGATCCCGTAGGGCACCAGCGCCACGCCCTGCCCCGCCACGGCCGCCTGCACCAGCACGCCCCAGTGCGTGTACACCCGCGAGAAATCGTACTTGCCCTTGAGCGCCCGGTTCTCGTTCAACAACTGCAGCCAGGCCTCGGGCGACTGCACCACCAGCAGGTTGTGCTGCGGCAGGTCGGCCAGGCTCAAGGCGTCCTGCCCCGGCGCCAGGAGCTCGGGGCTGTAGACAGGCACCAGGCGCTCGCGGAACAACACCGTCGGGTCGGCGTCAAGCACCTGCCCATAGCGGATCGCGACGTCGGTGCTGTCGGCATGCAAGTCCACTGGCGCGTCGTTGGAATCGATGCGGATGTCGAGCTCGGGGTACAGCTTGGTGAAGCGGTGCATGCGCGGCACCAGCCACTTGATGGCGAACGAGTGCGTCGTCGAGATCCGCAGCACTGCCTCCTCGTCGCCGCGCTGCAAGGCCGCCACCTTGGCGCGCAGGTCGGCCAGCATGCGGCTCGTGGCAATGGCCAGCTCCTGGCCTTTCTCGGTCAGCGAGATGTGCCGCGGGTGCCGCACGAACAGGGGGAATCCAATGTTTTCCTCGAGCTGCTTGACCTGCAAACTGACCGCCGCCGGCGTCTTGTGGAGCTCGCGCGCGGCCAGCTTGAAACTGCCCCAGCGCGCGGCGCAGTCGAAGTCGATCAGGCCCGAAAGGCTGCGCAAGGGCTTCATGCTGCCTCCATGCATAAGTTTATCTTATTCAACGTCCGTACTTTTTCTCGTTTGATGGTTTTTGCTGCTTTGCAGAAAATATACGCGATCCTACAAGGAAAAGTCATGCCAAAGAATATATTGGTGATCGGCGGGACCCGTTATTTCGGCAAACTCCTCGTCCAGCGCCTGCTGCGCGCAGGCCACCGCGTGACCATTGCCACCCGCGGCTACGCGCCCGACCCCTTCAGCGCGCGCTTCCGCGACCAGTTTTCCCGCATCCGCGTCGACCGTCGAAGCGAAGCCGCGATGCGCAACGCCTTCCGCGACACCCGCTTCGATGTCGTGTTCGACCAGATGTGCTACTCGCCGCTGGACGCCGCCATCTCTACCCGCGTGTTTGGCGGCAAGGTGGGCCGCTACGTCATGACCTCGACCATCGACGCCTACCGCGCGCTGCCGCCGCGCGAGGCGGCCTTCAGGGAAAGCGACCTGCCGGTGCTGGCGCAGCGGATCGACACCGTCTACCCCTGGCACGACCCGGCGCGCGCCATCGAGTGCTACGTGTCGGGCAAGGTCCAGGCCGAGGCCTACCTGGAACGCGACGGCAGCCTGCCGCTGGCTACCGTGCGCCTGGCCCACGTGCTGGGCGGCCCCGAGGACTTCACCGGCCGGCTGGCCCATTACGTCGACCTGGTGCGGATGCGGGCCACCCTGCGCTATGCCAACGCGGCGGCCAAGGTCTCGTTCATGGAAGCCCAGGAAGCAGCCGATTTCCTGATGTGGGCGGGCATGCAGGATTTCCGCGGCCCGGTGAACGGGGCCGCCGACGGCGCGCTCTCGGCCTTCGAGCTGCATGCGCAGGTGGCCGCCGTGCTCGACGAAACGCCGCGCACCCTCAAGGTGGCGCCGGCGGCCCCTGGCCTGCTCTCGCCATTCGACTTCGCCACCCCCCTGGCGCTCGACACCTCGCGCGCTCGGGCGCTCGGCTACCGGTTCGGCCATACCGACGAGTGGCTGGACGATGCGATCCGGCACCACGACCTGGCCTACGTCTGAATGCATCCGCTGCTTGCGCAGGCCAGGCCTCATCGTTTCGAGAGGGCCAGGGGCACGCCGTTAAGCCCGGGTGTTTCGGCAAAGACGCCGCTGACGAATTCGATGAACGCGGATGCGCGTCGCGGCAACAGCCGCTCGGTCCCATACAGCGCGTTCAACGGCGTGGCTGCCGCGGTGTAATCGGTCAGCAGTGCACTGACCTCGCCGCGCGCGAGTTCGCCTGCGAGCATCCATGACGGAAGATAGCCGCTGCCCAGCAAGGTGTAGACGATGCATTGGTGCCGCATCAGGTCCGCCGGTCCAGCCGGCGCGCCATGCCGTTCGAGATAGGTGGTGCTGGCAACGCAGATGCGCTCGGAGGTGCCGATACGCCGCGCGAGCCCCGGATCGCGACGTCGACGCCATCCGCCACCAGGTCGACATAGCCATCGCCGAGCTTGAACTCGACCTCACATCGGGATAGCGGGACAGGAACTGCGGCATGGCCGCCATCAGCACCTCGCCGCCCAGGCTTTCCGCACATGCCACGCGCAGCAAGCCATGCGGTTTTTCCTCGCCGCGCGCATCGGATTCGGCTTGTGCGATGACATCGAGCGCATGCCGGGCCTGCGCATAGTACTTCTGCCCTTCCGGCGTGCTTGCCAGGTGGCGTGTCGAGCGATGCAGCAGCAGGGTATCCAGCAATTTTTCGAGCGACGCGATATGCCTGCTGACATTCGGCTGGCCAATCCGCAGCTCTCTTGCCACGGCGGAGAAGCTGCCCGTTTCGACCGCCCGTACGAAGCAATGCATCCACAGTAATTTATTCATTCTGGCGCTTCGATTTTCGATTTATGTCGACACGGGTTCCGATGGAACCCGAAAGGCGGCGCCATCCTGAGCACGGACCAGGCTTCAATAACCTGTCAAAGTTCAATGTTCCACATGCCTGACCCTGGGCGCTGACGCGCCGCTGCGGCACGTGCGGGCGCATCGCGCCTGCATCGGCGTGCTGCACCGGCGCGGGAAGCCGGCCCGGCCGCGGCGTCCCCAGCCGATGACGAGCGGATGCGCGATGCTGTAGCGCGGGGCGCCCCGCTGCGCAGCCGAACAGAGGCATTCCGAAAGCCTGATTTCACGGCGCCGTTCGCGTCGAGCGAACGTTCTGCCATGCGGCCCCCCAAAAAAATGGCCCGAAACATCCGGGCCATTCGCCTTACTTCTTCACGTTCTCTCGCGCCACCCAGTAGAGCAACGCGATGATCAGGCCGTACGGGATCAGGGTCAGCAGGTTCGCGTTCGGTCCCGCGAAGAAGGGATTCGACGCTTCCGCCCACTTGGCCATGGTGCTGTCGAAGTCGGTCAGCACGCCGGCGGTGATGGCGATGACGATGCCGGCCAGCGCGCCGCCTGCGATATAGCCCGAGGCCAGCAGCGTGCCGGAGCTGCGGTCGCCGGCAGCCTGGCGCTCTTCCGCGTTCAGCTTCTCGTACTGCGGCAGCCTGTTGTTGCGGCGGTCGGCCAGCCAGCGCACCGAGCCGCCCACCGCGATCGGCAGCGTTGCCAGCAGGGGCAGGTACACGCCCACCGAGAAGGCAAGCGCATGCACGCCCGTCATCTCGAGCACCACCGCGATCATCACGCCGAACAGCACCAGGGTCCACGGCAGTTCCTGGTCGAGGATGCCCTTGATGATGTAGGACATCAGGACCGCCTTCGGCGCATCGTACTTCTTCACCTCGGTGCCGTCCGGACGGACATGGTGGGTGCCGTTGATGCCCGGGTCGACCAGGTAGGCCAGCTTGCCGTCCTCCGCCACCAGGTATTTGCCGGCCGGTCCGCCCTCGACGCCCGTTTTGCGCCAGACCTTGTAGGTGTTGCCGTCGCTCGCCGCCTGCGGCCCCACCAGGCGCGCGGTCTCGGTCAGCTTCGACGCGTCGACCGTCAGGCCCGGCGCCACCTGGCTTGCGGGGACGTACACGGTCCCCGCTTCGTTCAGCTTGAGCAGGATCGGCCCCAGGATCAGCGCCGAGGCGAACGCGCCGCACAGGATCGCGTACTGCTGCATGCGTGGCGTCGAGCCGACCAGGAAGCCGGTCTTCAGGTCCTGCGAGGTGGTGCCGGCATTGCTGGCCGCGATGCAGACGATGGCGCCGACCGACAGCGCCGTCACGTAGTATTGCCCGCCGGCCCAGCCCATGAGCAGGAAGATCAGGCAGGTGAACAGCAGGGTCGCCACGGCCATGCCCGAGATCGGGTTCGAGGACGAGCCGATTTCGCCGGTCAGGCGCGAGGACACGGTGGCGAACAGGAAGCCGAACACGAGGATCAGGAGCGCGCCCAGCAGGTTCATGTGCAACGGGGTCGCCACCGTGATGATGGCGATGATGGCCAGGCAGCCGATCAGGACCCACTTGAGCGGGATGTCGCGGTCGGTGCGCGGAACCTCGGCGCGCGCCGCGCCGGCGCCCTTGCCCTTGCCGAAGCCGGCCAGGCCGCCGCTCAGGCCCTTCCAGATCGCGGGCATCGACCGCGCCAGCGAAATCAGGCCGCCGGCGGCAACCGCGCCGGCGCCGATGTACAGCACGTAGGCGTCGCGGATGTCATCCGGCCCCATGTCGCGGATCAAGGTGGTCGCCGGCGCCAACGGAACGGTGAGCAAATCGCCGAAAAACTTGATCATCGGGATCAGGAGCAGATAGGACAGCACCCCGCCCGCCGCCATCGTGAAGGCGATGCGCGGGCCGATGATATAGCCCACGCCGAGCAGTTCCGGGGACACCTCTGCGCCGGCCGAGCCCCCTTTGAGCGGATTGCCGAACTCGAAGTTGACGTAGTCGCGCCAGCCCTTGAAGGACACGCTCAGGGTCTTGTACAGCAGGCCGATGCCGAAGCCGCCGAAGATCAGCATGGCGCGGCGTCGGGCGTCCCTGGCTGCATCCGAACCTTCTTCTCGGATCTCGCCGGCTGCCGCGCGCGAGGTCTCGGTGGCGGCGGCCTTGAGCACCTCGGCGCAGGCCGTGCCTTCCGGGTACTTCAGTTCGCGGTGTGCATCGACGATCATGGTACGGCGCATCGGGATCATCATCAGGATGCCGAGCAGGCCACCGAGCACGCCCACCAGCATCACGCGCGCGATGTCGAGGTCGAAACCGAGGATCAGGATGGCCGGCATGGTCGCGCCGAGCCCGAAGGCGAGCGATTCCCCGGCCGAACCCGCGGTCTGCGCAATGCTGTTCTCGAGAATGGTCGACTCGCGCGCGCCGAACTGCTTCGCCGTGTGGAACAGGGTGATGGCGATGACCGCCACCGGGATCGAGGCGCTGACGGTGAGGCCGACCTTCAGTACCAGGTAGAGCGAGGAGGCACCGAACACCATGCCCAGCACCGTGCCCATGACGAGGGCGCGCAGCGTGAATTCGGGCAGATTCGCGCCCGCCGGAATATAGGGCTTGAAGCCGGCCGCACTCGTTTTGGAAGGTGAATCGTCGGGCATGGATGGTCCTCGCGGTTGCAATGCTTAGGTAGAGCTGAAGGCGAGACTATGGCATATGCCGAAATGGAATGAAAGCGGTTTGGAGGTTTACAATGCGACAGATACAATGCGCCGTGACCTTCTGTAGTGACGGCCATCCTTTACGGCCATCTTCGAGAGTTCGTAGTGACCCAGCCTTCCCAGCCGCCAGCCAAACGCCCCCGCCGCCTCCGGATGTTCCTGTTCTTCTCGCTCGCAGCAGTGGTCGGGCTGGCGGCCGCCATTGCCATCTATGCCACGACGGTGATCCTGCCGAACGTGCCGAAGATCGACGCAGTGCTCGATTACCAGCCCAAGATCCCGCTGCGCGTCTACACCCTGGATAATCACCTGATCGGCGAATTCGGCGTCGAGCGGCGCGACTTCGTCACCATCGACAAGATCCCGGTCCGCATGAAGCAGGCCCTGCTCGCCATCGAGGACGCGCAGTTCTACCAGCACCAGGGCATCGACTGGCGCGGCGCGCTGCGTGCGGTCTACACCAACCTGCGCGGCGGCTTCGGTTCCGGCGGCGCCTCGACCATCACGATGCAGGTGGCGCGCAACTTCTTCCTCTCCAAGGAAAAGGTCCTGTCGCGCAAGATCACCGAGGTCGCGCTGGCCTACCGCATCGAGGATGCGCTCACCAAGGACCAGATCCTCGAGCTGTACATGAACCAGATCTTCCTCGGCAACCGCTCCTACGGCTTCTCCAGCGCCGCGCGCAGCTACTTCGGCAAGACGCTCGACGAGCTGACCCTGGCCGAAACCGCGATGCTGGCCGGCCTGCCGCAAAACCCCTCGCGCCACAACCCGATCGCCAATCCCAAGCGCGCGCAGCAGCGCCAGCACGTGGTGCTCGAGCGCATGCTCAAGCTCGGCCAGATCGGCGAGCTCGAATACCGCCAGGCCCTGGCCGAACCCCTGCGCATCCGCCGCGGCGGCCAGGTCTTCGACACCAAGGCCGACTACGTCGCCGAACTGGCGCGCCAGGCCGTCTACGCGCAGTTCGGCGAGGAGGCATACGAGCGCGGCATCATCGTGACCACCACCATCCTCAAGGCCGAGCAGGATGCCGCCTACGCATCCGTGCGCCGCAACGTGCTGGCCTATGACCAGCGCCACGGTTACCGCGGCCCCGAAGCGCGCGTCGAGCTGCCGCAGGACCCGGCCGAGCGCGAGGAAGCGATCATCGAGGCCTTGCAGAAGCGCACCCCGAGCGACGGCCTGCTGCCGGCGGTCGTGCTGGCGGCCTCGCCCCAGCAGGTCCGCGTCGAGCTGCTCAGCGGCGAGGAGGTGACGATCGAAGGCGCCGGCCTGAAGTTCGCCGCGCGCGCGCTCGCAGCGAATGCGAAGGAAACGCTGCGTATCACGCCCGGTGCGGTGGTGCGCGTCAGCCAGAAGAAGGAAAACGAGAGCTGGGCCATTACCCAGGTGCCCCAGGTGGCGGCGGCCTTCGTGGCCATCCACGCCGACACCGGCGCCTACCACGCGCTGGTGGGCGGCTTCGACTACAACCTGCAGAAGTTCAACCACGTCACCCAGGCCTGGCGCCAGCCCGGCTCCGCGATCAAGCCCTTCGTGTATGCGGCGGCGCTCGACAAGGGTTACTCGCCGGGCACCCGCATCCTCGACGAGCCGCTCGACATGCCGGGCGAGAACGCCGGCGAGACCTGGTCGCCGCAGAACGACGACGGCGTCTTCGACGGCCCGATCACGATGCGCTACTCGCTGGCGCATTCGAAGAACGTCACCACGGTGCGCCTGCAGCGCGCACTCGAGACCGGCTATACCCACGACTACCTGGGCCGCTTCGGCTTCGACCTGGCGAAGCACCCGAAGAACCTGACGCTGGCGCTCGGCACCGGCGCGGTGACGCCGCTGCAAATGGCCGGCGCCTATGCGGTGTTCGCCAATGGCGGCTACCGCGTCAGGCCTTACCTGATCGCCCAGATCCGCGACGGCAACGGCAACATCCTGCAGGACAACAGGCCGCCGGCGCGGCAGGAAACAGACCGCGTGCTCGACGCGCGCAATGCCTTCGTTCTCGATTCCATGCTGCGCGACGTCACCCGCTACGGCACCGGGGCCGCCGCGGTGAAGCAGCTCGGGCGCACGGACATCGCCGGCAAGACCGGCACCACCAGCGACGCCATCGACGGCTGGTTCGCCGGCTACGGCGGCAAGGTGGTGGCGGTGGCCTGGATGGGCTACGACGAACCGCGCTCGCTCGGCGGACGCGAGTTCGGCGCCACCCTGGCCCTGCCGATCTGGATCGACTACATGCGCGTCGCACTCGGCAAGGCGCCGCAGCAGGAGGAACAACTGGAACCGGAAGGCGTGGTGCGCGAGAACGACGACTGGGTGTTCGAGGAATTCGTGGAGCGGCCGGATTTGCGCGCGATCGACATCGACCCGGGGCTGGACAATCCGCCGGTGGAAGTGGATCCGGTCACGGGCGAGGCGGCGCCGGCCGCACCGGCGGCGCCCCAGCCGCCCCCGCCACCGCCTCCTCCAAGCACGATTTTCTGATGCGACGCCGACGTGGCTCCCGCAATGCTGCGGGAACCGCGCCAAGCGCCAGCGGTCTGTCACTGGGCAGTTCCCCCTTCACACACCCTGAGGAGATCAGCATGGCCTACGTCGACGGTTTCGTCCTTCCCCTCCCCAAAGCCAATATCGAACGCTACCGCGAGCTCGCGAACCTGTCCGCCACCGTCTGGCGCGAGCATGGCGCCCTCGAGTACCGCGAGTGCATCGCCGACGACGTCAAGCCGGGCACGCTGACCTCGTTCCCGCAAAGCGTCGACCTGCAGGCAGATGAAACCGTGGTGCTGGCATGGATCGTCTACGAATCGCGCGCGCAGCGCGACGAGATCAACGACAAGGTGATGAAAGATCCGCGCCTGGCGCCCATGATGTCGCCCGACGGCCTGCCTTTCGACGGCAAGCGCATGTTCTGGGGCGGGTTCGAGATGTTCATCGACCGCTGATCATTGACCGCTGATCGCAGACCGTTGGGCGCAGCGGTCGCGCTTCTCATGCGCCGGTGTCGATGATCCAGTCGGACAGCTTGCCGCTGGCCTGGCGCGGCAGCGCCGGGCCGAACGAATACGCAGCGGGCCGCTCGGGTGCCGACAGGCGCTCGGCGATCCATGCGCCCAGCTCGGCGCGCAGCCTTGCCGCTTCCTGGCTGCCCTCGAGCGGCACCCCGGCGCGCGGCACCACGAAGGCCTTCAGGCGCTGGCCCTCGTCCGGGCGCATGGGGCGCACGCTTGCGTCTTCCACCATCGGGTGCATGCGCAGCACGTCGGCCACGTAGCCGGGGAAGACATTCATGCCGCCGACCTGCACCGCGCGGTCGATCCGGCCCGCCGGGCGGAAGCTGCCCGGGGCGCTCCAGGCGAGCTTGTCCTGCAGCGGATAGTCGGCGCGGCTGCCGTCGCTGCGCACGCGCGTCAGCACCGCGCCAGCCTCGGCAGGGCCTGCAACAGGGCTCCAGTAAGGAAACAGCCGGTAGTCATCGTCGGGGCTGTCGCGCCAGCCGACGCCGGCCGTCTCCGAGCTGCCGTAGACTTGCACCAGGCGCGCCAGGCCGCCGGCCGCGACGGCGCGCGCCACCTCGTCCGGACAAGGCGCGGTCGAGCTCACCCCAGTGACGCCGTCCGGCAACTCCCCCGCGACGGGTGCGAAAGCCTGCCAGAAATCCGGGTAGGCGACGACCAGGTCGCCCGCCTGCGATTGGCGCGCCACGCCGCCGGGCGACATGCCGCGCAGGTCGGCCACGGCATCCGGAGCGAGTCCGAGCGCGCGCGGCAGCAGCACGGTGAACAGAAAGCCATAAATATGGTGCGAGGGCACCAGGCCCACGATGCGCCGCGTGCCGGCGAACAGGCCGGCCAGCACCTGCACCTCCTGCTCCAGGTCGGCCAGCGCATGGCTGCAGGTCTTGGGTGCGCCCGAACTGCCGGAAGTGCGGAAGCTGACGATGTCACCTCCACCATCCAGGCCGGCCGCGACGGCGTCCACCCAGGCGTCCAGGCGCGGGAATGCAAGCACCCGGTCCTCCCCGATGCAGCCGATGGCCAGCACCTGCTCCATTACCGTGGCCAAGCCGAGCAGCTCGAGCGAGTCGGCGCCCAGGTCGGCCGCCAGGTCTAGTCCGGGCGGCCAGGGCAAGGGGCGGCGGGCGTGGCCCGGACGCATCAGCGCCAGTTCGCCGGCCAGGAGGTCGGAGACGACCCGGAATAGTGTGGGGCGGTGGGTCCACCAGGACTGGGGGCTCGTCAAGACAGACATCTCGGGACAATGTACAAAGAGGAGCTTGATGGTGCCGGGCGGCAGGGCCGCTGTCAATCCAGTGCCTGGTTTGTGGCGGGAATTCCGATGGAAATGGAATTCGACAAGGTAAACTGTCAAAAGTAGGCGACGCACAATTGACAGCAAGGCTGTCGGCATGCCAACATCAATTTCCTCAAGTCAATCAATTTCCCCGGAGTTAACTATGACCACGCTGTCGTTCTCGACCGCCGACCTGGCCGCGCAGCTTGACCAGTGCACGCCCGAACAGCTCGACCAGCTCGATTTTGGCGTGATCGCCTTTGACGCCGATACCAGCGTGCAGCGCTACAACGCCTTCGAATCGCAGGCTGCCGGCTTGTCGCCGCAGCGCGTGATCGGCCAACCGCTGTTCACCAATGTTGCCCCCTGCCTGAACAATTTCATGGTGGCCCAGCGCTTCGAAGACGCCATGGCCGAAGGCAGCCCCCTGGACGATACCATCGACTACGTGCTGACCCTGCGCATGCGCCCGGTCAAGGTGGCCCTGCGCCTGCTGGCCAGTCCGGCAAGCAGCCGGCGCTACGTGCTGGTCCAGCGCCAAGCGCGCTGATCCGCACCGCACGCGAAAGTCGAGACCAGGTGAACAGTATCGAAGAGACGTACCAGCAGCTGCGTGCCGAGCACGAGGCGCTGATCCAGTTCCTGTACCTGGCCCCGGTGGGCCTCGTACAGGCCGACCTCGACGGCGGGATCGTCATGATGAACCCGATCTCGGCCCAGCTCCTGATGCCGCTCTCGCGCGACGGGGGGCTGGATAACCTGTTCACGGCGCTGGAAGGCGTGGCGCCCGAACTGCGCCACCTGTGCAGCGATTTCACCAGTGTCGCAGGCAAGATCTGCGACGGCCTGCACGTGCACCTGAACGCCGGCGGCGCCGCCAGGAAGATCCCGCAGATCCTCGCCATCACCCTGCTCAAGCTCGACGCGCAGCGCATCATGGCGGTGATCGACGACGTTACCCTGCAGGTGCGGCGCGAGCGCCAGCTGCGCCAGAACGACGCCTGGCTCAACGCCATCCTGACCGGCATTGCCGACTACGCCCTCGTCGGCCTCGATGCCAGGGGCGCGATCACCGAATGGAATGCCAGCGTCGGCCGCGTCACCGGCTTCGGCCAGGATGTGGTGGGCCAGCCCTATTCCATTTTCTATCCGCCGGACGCGACGACGCCGGAGCGCCTGCTCGACCGCCTGCGCGACGCCGAACGCGACGGCTGGAGCCTCGACGAGGGCAAGCGCGTGCGCGCCGACGGCAGCAGCTTCTGGGGCAGCGCCCTGATCGCGCCCTTGCCCGAGCGCGATCCGCCCTGCGGCCTCGAAGCGGACGGTCCGGCTTACTGCCTGATCCTGCGCGATATCACCGACAAGCGCGAGGCCAGCGAACGGCGCCGCCGCGAAGCCTTCGGCGACTACCTCACCGGGCTGGCCAACCGCCGCGCCTTCTTCGAGGCGGCCGAACAGGAACTCACCCGCAGCATGTCGGTGCCGCGCCCGACCGCCGTGATCGCGCTCGACGCCGACCATTTCAAGGCCATCAACGACCGCTACGGCCATCCGGCCGGCGACGCCGTGCTGCAGCACCTGGCGGCGATCCTGGTCGAGACCTTCCGCGAGGTCGACGTGGTCGCGCGCATCGGCGGCGAGGAGTTCGCGGTGCTGCTGCCGTCCACCGACCTGCCGCGCGCGGCGGTGGTGGCGGAACGCCTGCGTGCCAGCGTGGCCTCGCAAGTCGTCCACTTTGATGGACAGCGTATCCGCTACACTGTCAGCCTCGGGGTCGCCAGCCTGCTCGATGGCGATGGCGGCATCGACCTGCTGCTCAAGCGTGCCGACCAGGCCCTGTACGCCGCCAAGCGCGCCGGCCGCAACCGCGTCGAGCGCTGGCGCCCCGAAATGGCGTCCGGCCCCGTCCACCAACCCGAAGGAGATCGCAAGCATGCATGACCCGAGCGATGCCTATGAAGCCCTGGTGCAGTTCCTGTACCGTGCGCCGATTGGGCTGGCCCAGATCGCGCCCGACGGCACCGTCGACATGCTCAACCCGATGGCGTCGAACCTCCTGATGCCGATCGCCCGCGACGGCGGCCTGGACAATCTGTATGCCGTGCTGGCGCCGATCGCGCCCCAGTTGCCGCAGCTCGCCGCCGAGTTCCGCGACGCCTCGGGCGTCATCTGCGAAGGCCTGCGCGCGCCCCTGCCGCCCGAACTCACGGCGCCGGGCAGCCCGCAGGTGCTGGCAATCAGCCTGATGAAGCTCGACGGCGAGCGCCTGATGGCGGTCGTCACCGACGCCACCCTGGAGGTGCAGCGCGAGCAGGAAACCCTGCTGCGCCGGCTGCGCAATGCCGCCCGTACCGATGCGCTCACGCGCATGCCGAACCGCGAAGCGGTGCGCGAGCAGCTGCAGCACCTGGTCGCGCGGCCGCTCGCGGCCGGCGAGTTTGCGGTGCTGTTCATGAACTGCGACCGCTTCCGCCAGATCAACGATACCCTCGGCCAGGCCGCCGGCGACGAACTGCTGGTGCAGATCGCCGACCGTATCCGCGGCGCGCTGCGCCCGCCCAGCGACCGCATCGATGCGCACAGCAGTACCGGCCAGCTGGCCGCGCGGGTGGGCGGCGACGAATTCGTCGTGGTGCTCGACGGGATGCGCGCGCGCGAGGATGCCGAGCGGGTCGCCGGCCGCATCCTCGATGCGCTGGCGCGCCCTTACCGGGTGCAGGGGCATGAGGTGGTGTGCGGCACCAGCCTCGGCCTGGCCTGGGGAGCCGAATCCAGCCACTGCGGCGCGCGCGACGCCGACGAAATCCTGCGCGACGCCGGCATCGCGATGGTCGAGGCCAAGCGCGCCGGCGGGGCCCGCCATCTGGTGTTCGAGGCATCCATGCGCGAACGGGCCGCGCGCCGCGCGGGCATCGAAGCCGAGCTGCGCCAGGCCCTGGCCGAAGAACAGCTGTTCGTGGTCTACCAGCCGGTGGTCGGCCTGCTGCCGGACGGCGGCACCGATTACGCCGCCGGCGTCGAGGCGCTGGTGCGCTGGCGCCATCCGGTGCGCGGCGTCGTGCCGCCGATCGAATTCATCACCGTCGCCGAAGAGTGCGGCCTGATCGGCGCGGTGGGCGACTTCGTGCTCGAACGTTCCTGCCGCGACTTCATGGACTGGCGCACTCGCCTGGGCGAAGCTGCGCCGCGCCTGCTCGCGGTGAACCTGTCGCGCGCCCAGCTCGGGCAGCCGGGCTGGATCGACAGCGTGCGCCGCATCTTGCAGGTCACCGGCATCGCGCCGGAGCAGCTCCAGCTCGAAGTCACCGAAAGCCTGGCGGCGCAGGACCAGGGCATCCAGCAGCGTCTGCACGAACTGAAGGCGCTCGGCATCCAGCTGGCGCTGGACGATTTCGGCACGGGCTATTCCTCGCTGTCGAGCCTGCACCTGCTGCCGGTGGACACGGTCAAGATCGACCGCTCCTTCGTGAGCCAGGCCGACACCAGCCGCCACCACCAGGTGCTGATCGAAGCGACCGTCAAGGTGGCCGAGAGCCTGGGCATGAAGACCGTGGCCGAAGGCATCGAGACCCAGTCCCAGGCAGACGTCGTACGGGCCCAGTGCTGCGCCAAGGGGCAGGGCTACTTCTACAGCCGCCCGCTGCCGTCCGACGCCCTGCTCGACTGGCTGGCCAGCCACGAAGAAGCCACTGCCTGAACAGTTCGTACGCCTCCTCCTACATGAGCTGACGCCGCGCTCCTATTCTGGACACGCGGCTGTCTTCGCATGATGCGCATTCCCGAACAAACCAAGGAGAAAGCGATGAAAAAAGCAATCCAGAGCGCACTGCTGGGCGGTGTCATGGCGTTTGCACTGGCGGCCTGCAGCTCGACCGGCACCACCACCGATACCGGCACGACCTCCGGCGCGTCCGGCACCACCGGCACCACCGGCAGCAGTGCCACCGGCACCGGCACCGACCCCAGCACCGGCATCGGCACCGCCACCGGAAACGGTTCGATCAGTCCGGTCACCACACCGCCGGCAGCCGTCAGCTCGCAAATCCCGCCGACCAGCGGCCAATAAGTCCCGGCGCAGCAGTACCCGAGCCGGCCGGCCCCGCCGGACCGGCTCCCGTTTCCAGTGTGAACACAGTCGACGTCGCCCGCCCATACACTTCAGTATATGTACGCCCGGTCCTACACTGACTGACGCCTTGTTCCTATTTCACGTGCACCGTGCACCTCGCATGATGATCTGACCCATCCAAACCGAGGAGAATACGAATGAACAAGCTCAACACCGTCCTGCTGGGCAGCATCATGGCCCTGTCCCTGGCAGCGTGCAACACGACCGGCTCGGGCGCCGACACCGATCCCGGCGCCTCCGGTTCCACCTCGGGCTCGTCGATGAGCTCGGGCAGCATGGGCACGACCGGCCAGGGCAGCTCCAGCGCCTCCGGCAACGTCGGCAGCGGCGCCACCAGCGGCACCTCCGACACCGGCACTTCCGGTACTTCCAGCAGCGGCACCACCAGCGGCTCGGGCCAGAGCGGCATGAACACCGGCACCACCAACACCACCAACACCCCGCCGGCGACCAACTCGTCGACCTCGGGTACCGGCCGCTAAGCGGCCTCGCGGACCTGGCGCGCGCTCCCCCTGCGCTGTCCGCGAACTTCCGGCCGGGCAACCGGCCCTGCAGCCCGGCCGCACTGCCGGGCTGCTGCTTTTCCGGCAGTCGCGCCCGGTATCGGCCACATCGACTTCCCGGGCCTGGCACCATCCACAAGGTCGTGACGCTCGTTGAAGCCGGTCGAGCCGGCGCCGGCGTTGTAAATTCGCCACTAGCCTTTGCCTTCGGTCCGCCTTTTTTCGCTGGCTTGCAGGCGGCACGTCTAGGCGTACCCGACCCAGCCCCTGAACACGCCCGCCGCGTAGAACATGCTCACTTCCTTGAAGCCTTCTTCGCGCAACAAGGCCTCGTCCTGCTCCGGCGCCAGCACCGGCAGCACGCGTTCGATCAGCTCGCGCCGGCGCCGTGCTTCCTCCGGCGGCGCACCGGAGGCCACCGCATAGGCCTCGTCGCGCGCCAGCCACAGCGCGCGCTCGTCCTCGTCCTGGGCAAAGCTCATGTGGGCCGCCACGAAGGGCGCCCCGCGCCGCAGGCGCTGCCGGATCACGCGCACCGCATGGCGGCGCTCGCACAGCGGCATGAAATGCATCGTCAGCAGGCAGGCCGCGGCATCGAAGGGCCCCAGCGGTGCGGCATCCACGTAGCCCTCGTGCAGCCTGACCCGCCCGGCGTGCTCGCCGACGGTGTCCTGGGCCAACTCCAGCATGTCGTGCGAGGGGTCGACGCCGTCGAAGCTCCACCCCGGCTGGGCATCGGCAAAGGCCTTCAGTTCCAGCCCGCCTCCCGCGCCCAGCACCAGCACCCGCGCATCCGGCGGCGACCGCTCGGCCAGCAGCACCTGCGCCATGCGCTGCAGGTCGCGGAAACCCGGCACCAGGCGCGGCGGTCCTTCATGGTAATGGGCGACCGCACCCGGGTCGGAAAAATGCCTCATTGCACTTCTCATGCTTCACCTCGTTCACGTTGGCGGCACCGAGGCCGGGGCCGCGACGCCAGGGCGTCCTGCCCTGCGCCACCCCTACGCGGGCCAGACCATTCGTCTATAATGGCCAGTCACTGTTGCGAACGTCACTGCGCGCTCAATGCCTTTCGATCTCAAGAAAAATCTTCCCAAGCCAGGAACCCGTTTTGCCTTGCCGGCCCTGCACGGCTCGAGCGACGCCTATGCGCTCGCGACTGCCGCGCTGGCGCTGAAGGCCAACAAGCAGATACTGACCGTGATCGTGGCCAATGCCAGCGACGGCCAGCGTCTGCTCGACGAAATACCCTGGTTTGCGGACGGCCGACTAGCCTGCCACCTGCTGCCGGACTGGGAAACCTTGCCCTACGACGCGTTCTCGCCGCACCAGGACCTGGTGTCGGAACGCCTCGCCACGCTGCACGAGATCCGCAACGGCCAGTGCGACGTGCTGGTGGTGCCGGCTACCACCGCGCTGGTGCGGCTGGCCCCGCCGTCCTTCCTTGCAGCCTACACCTTCTTCTTCCGGCAGGGCGAACGCCTGGACGAAGCCAGGCTGAAGGCCCAGCTGACCCTGGCCGGCTATACCCACGTGTCGCAGGTGATGTCGCCGGGCGAGTACTCGGTGCGCGGCGGCCTGATCGACCTGTTCCCGATGGGCTCGGCCCTGCCCTACCGCCTCGATTTGTTCGGGGACGAGATCGAATCGATCCGGACCTTCGACGCCGACACCCAGCGCTCGCTGTATCCGGTCAAGGAAGTGCGCCTGCTGCCGGGCCGCGAATTCCCGATGGACGAAGCAGCCAGGACAAGCTTCCGCGGCCGCTGGCGCGAGCGCTTCGAGGGCGATCCTTCGCGCTCGCCGATCTACCGCGACATCGGCAACGGCATCGCCTCGGCCGGCATCGAGTACTACCTGCCGCTGTTCTTCGACGAGACCGCGACCCTGTTCGACTACCTGCCCCAGGACGCCACCCTGGCCCTGGTCGGCGACATCGAGGCTGCCATCCAGCGCTTCTGGCTCGATACCGAATCGCGCTACAAGTTCCTGAAGAGCGACCGCGAACGGCCGATCCTCGAGCCGCGCGAGCTGTTCCTGGGCGCCGAGCAATTCTTCAGCTGCGCCAAGCCGCACGGCCGCTGGACCATCGGCCGCGACCCGGCCGCCCCGGCTTCGGAGCTGTCGGCGCCGCTGCCCGATATCTCGGTCAACCGCCGCCTCGACGACCCACTGACCAACCTGCGTGCCTATCTGCTGCGCCAGGATGCGCGCGTGATGATCGTTGCCGATTCGGCCGGCCGCCGCGAGACCCTGCAGCAGTACTTCCATGAATACCAGCTGGAGCTGGCGCCGGTCGAAGGCTTCGAGGGCTTGCGCGCCACCGATGCGAAACTGACGCTCGGCGTAGCGCCGCTGCAGGCAGGGTTCGAGCTGAGCGAAGAAGCGGCCGGCCGCCTGGTCTTCATCACCGAAACCGAGCTGTACGCGGGTTCGGGCCGCCGCGCCGGCAAGAAGAAGCAGGAAGCGGCCAGCCAGGTCGAATCGATGGTGCGCGACCTGTCGGAGCTGAAGGTCGGGGACCCGGTGGTCCACATCAACCACGGCATCGGCCGCTACATGGGCTTGATGAGCATGGACCTGGGCGAAGGCGAGACCGAGTTCCTGCACCTGGAATACGCAAAGGAAACCAAGCTCTACGTGCCGGTATCGCAGCTGCACGTGATCTCGCGCTACTCGGGCACCTCGCCGGAGGACGCGCCGCTGCACACCCTCGGCTCCGGCCAGTGGGACAAGGCCAAGCGCAAAGCCGCCGAGCAGGTGCGCGACACCGCCGCCGAACTGCTCAACCTGTACGCGCGCCGCGCCGCGCGCCAGGGCCACGCCTTCGAATATTCCAGCATCGACTACGAGAACTTCGCCGCCAGCTTCGGCTTCGACGAGACACCGGACCAGCGTGAAGCCATCCATAACGTCATCAAGGACATGACCTCGGGCCGCCCGATGGATCGCCTGGTGTGCGGCGACGTCGGCTTCGGCAAGACCGAGGTGGCCCTGCGCGCCGCCTTCATCGCCGTCATGGGCGGCAAGCAGGTCGCGATCCTGGCGCCGACCACCCTGCTGGCCGAGCAGCACGCCCAGACCTTCGCCGACCGCTTCGCCGACTGGCCAGTCAGAATCGCCGAGCTGTCGCGCTTCAGGACAGGAAAAGAAATCAACAATGCCATCAAGGGCATGGCCGACGGCACGCTCGACATCGTCATTGGCACCCACAAGCTGCTCTCTACAGACGTGAAGTTCACACGCCTGGGCCTCGTGATCATCGACGAGGAACACCGCTTCGGCGTGCGCCAGAAGGAAGCACTGAAAGCCCTGCGCGCCGAGGTCGACGTGCTGACGCTCACCGCAACGCCGATCCCGCGTACCCTCGGCATGGCCCTGGAAGGCCTGCGCGACTTCTCGATCATCGCCACCGCGCCCCAGAAGCGCCTGGCGATCAAGACCTTCGTGCGCAGCGAGGACGGCTCCGTGATCCGCGAAGCCTGCCTGCGCGAACTGAAGCGCGGCGGCCAGATCTACTTCCTGCACAACGAGGTCGAGACCATCGAGAACCGCCGCGCCATGTTGCAGGAGCTGCTGCCGGAAGCGCGCATCGGCGTGGCCCACGGCCAGATGCACGAGCGCGACCTGGAAAAGGTGATGCGCGACTTCGTCCAGCAGCGCTACAACATCCTGCTGTGCACGACCATCATCGAGACCGGCATCGACGTGCCGACCGCGAACACCATCATCATGCACCGCGCCGACCGCTTCGGCCTGGCCCAGCTGCACCAGCTGCGCGGCCGCGTCGGCCGTTCGCACCACCAGGCCTATGCCTACCTCCTTGTCAGCGATGTTTCCGGCCTGACCAAGCAGGCGCAGCGCCGCCTGGACGCGATCCAGGCCATGGAGGAACTGGGCAGCGGCTTCTACCTGGCGATGCACGACCTGGAAATCCGCGGCGCCGGCGAGGTGCTGGGCGAGAACCAGTCGGGCGAAATGCTGGAAGTCGGCTTCCAGTTGTATTCGGACATGCTGAACGAAGCGGTGAAGGCCCTCAAGGCCGGCAAGGAGCCCGACCTGGCCGCGCCCTTGTCGTCCACCACCGAAATCAACCTGCACGTGCCGGCCCTGCTGCCCTCGGACTACTGCGGCGACGTGCACGAGCGCCTGTCGATCTACAAGCGCCTGGCGAACTGCGAAAGCCAGGACAAGATCGACGCCATGCAGGAAGAGCTGATCGACCGCTTCGGCAAGATGCCGGACCAGGTCAAGGCCCTGATCGAAACCCACCGCCTGCGCATCGCGGCGAAATCGGTCGGCATCATCAAGATCGACGCCCACGGCGAAGCCGCCAACCTGCAGTTCATGGAAAAGCCGCCGATCGATCCGCTCAAGATCATCGCGCTGATCCAGAAGAACCGCCACGTCAAGCTCGCCGGCCAGGACAAGCTGCGCATCACCGCCAGCATGCCCGACCTGGCCGCGCGCGTGACGCAGGTAAAACAGACCATCAAACAACTGCTCGCATAATCACAATGACGATGAACCTGGTGCTCCAGGGGCCGCAGGCCTCCCACGATACGCTCGACCGCCTGGCCGCGCTGGCCGCGCCCGCCCGCGTAGTTCGCCTCGGCGACCATGCCATTCGCTGCGAGGACGTCCCCTTCTCCGCGCAACTGAAGGAGCGCGTCGACGCCGCCGCTTTTGATGCCCAGGTCGATGCCTGCTTCATCGAGGCCGGGCGCACGCTGCGTGATTTCGGGCTGGTGGCCATGGACATGGACTCGACCCTGATCACCATCGAGTGCATCGACGAGATCGCCGACATGCAGGGCCTGAAACCCCAGGTGGCGGAGATCACCGAGGCGGCCATGCGCGGCGAGCTCGATTTCAGCGCCAGCCTGACGCGCCGCGTGGCGCTGCTCGAGGGGCTCGACGCGGCAAGCCTGCAGCGCGTCTACGACGAGCGCCTGCGCATCTCGATGGGCGGCGAAGCGATGCTGGAAACAGTGCGGGCCGCCGGCCTGAAGACCCTGCTGGTGTCGGGCGGCTTCACCTTCTTCACCGAGCGCCTGAAGCATCGCCTGTCGCTCGACGTCGCCCACGCGAACGTGCTGGAAGTGGCGGACGGCAAGCTGACCGGACGCGTCATCGGCGGCATCGTCGACGCGGAAGAGAAAATGCGTACCGTGCAGCGCGTCTGCGCCGGATATGGGCTGGACCCGCGCCAGGCCATCGTGATGGGCGACGGTGCCAATGACCTCAGGATGATGGGCATCGCCGGCCTGTCGGTGGCCTTCCGCGCCAAGCCGGTGGTACGCGCGCAGGCCTGCGTGGCACTGAACTTCTCGGGCCTGGACGGCCTGCTCACCATCCTGCAATGATGTCCGGCCCAGAATGTGATGACTTGGCGGAACCTTGTTCGTTGATATAAGTTTCCCATCGCTCGCTGGTTCCCTGCGAACCCAAGAGCTAGCTCAAGGACGCTAATGCGCACGATTGGATGAGCAGCGCCGCTGGTCTATGTTAATGGGGCGGCCGCGCCGCGGCTGCCCCTTACTAGACAGGAGCATGTCATGTCCATTCCGGCCTTCCGCACCTCCCTTCCTATCCTTTCCCATTCCCACGATCCTGCCGACAAAGGTACCCCGAGGGACCACCGCCGACGGCGCTTCCTGCTCGGCGTCCCGGCGCTTGCGGGGGGGCTTGCCCTCGCACCACAGGGTGTGCTCGCCCAGTCACCGTCCGGCTGGTGCCCGACCTGGGGATGCGCACCGGCAGGGCCGGCTCCTGCCGGCAGCTACTACGACTTTAACTTCAGCGGACAAACGATCCGCATGTTCGTGCGCGCGAGCATCGGCGGCAACCGCGTGCGCGTGCGGCTGTCGAACGAAATGGGCAATGCGCCGCTTGCCATCGGTGCGGCCCAGATCGGCCTGCGCAGCAGCGCCCAGGCCGTGGTGACAGGATCGAACCATCCCCTGACCTTCGGCGGCAGGAGCACGGTGACCATCCCGGCCGGCGCCCATGTGCTGTCCGATCCCCTGTTCTTCCAGGTCGCCCCTTTTGCCGACCTGGCCATCAGCCTGTATTTCCCTGCCAGCGCACCGGCCAGGGCCACCACGCTCCACCGCGACTCCTGGTCGTCGACCTATGTCGCCTCGGGCAATGCCGCGGCCAGCACCACCTTCTCGTTCACGCGCAGCTTCGCTTCCTGGCCCTTCCTTACCGAAGTGCATGTCGACGGTGGCGCGCCCTGCATCGTGGCGATCGGGGACTCGCTCACCGACGGCCAGGGCAGCACGGTGAACCAGCACCGGCGCTGGCCGGACTACCTGGCGCGGCGGCTGCAGGCCGAACTCGGCACCGCGGGCCGCATCGGCGTGGTGAACCGGGGGATTGCCGGCAACCGGCTGCTGCTGGACGACCCGAACGCGCTGCTGGCCGGCCACGACGTGCTCGAGCGCTTCGATCGCGACGTGCTGGCGACCCCGGGCGTGCGAGCCGTGATCGTGGCGAGCGGCATCAACGACATCATCCTGGCATCGGGTTCCGCCCTGACCCAGATGCGGGATAAGCTGATCGCCGGATACCGCCAGCTGATCTACCGGGCGCGGGCGCGCGGCATCCGGATCCTGGGGGCGACGCTGCCGCCGATCCAGGGTTCCGGGCGTAATTCGGAAGCGCGCGAGGCGGTACGCCAGCAGGTCAACAGCTGGATGCGCTCGTCGAACGCATTCGACGCGCTGATCGACTGGGACCGGGTACTGGGCGAGCCGGGCGCACCAACCTACCTGCGCAGTGCCTACAACAGCGGCGACGGGCTGCACCCGAACGATACCGGCTACCAGGCCCTGGCCGCCGCGGTACCGCTGAGACAGCTCACTTCGCTGGCCGCGAAAGCCGGGGCGGGGTGAATGTTTCGGGATCGGGCGTGTGTAACAAGCTGTAATACCGCGCGGCACGATGCCTGGTTTTTCTTATCATGGTGGCATCAGGAGGACCGTCATGAAGAAACTTATCATCGTGAGCGCATCGTTGGCCGTGCTGGCCGGCTGCGCTGCGCCTGGCCCGAACTACCACGGCAGCCAGGCTGATGCCCGCTCGGGTGATCCGGGCCAGTGGCAAGTCGTGTCGGTAACGCCGGTGCCCTTGGGCACTGGCGCGCGTGCCGCCGCAGCGGGTGAGACCCGGACGACCACGACCTACAGCCCGGCGCCGCAACGGCCGGTCGTCGTGCACAGCACGCCATGGGTGGTGCAGCCGGCGCCGGTGTACGTGCCGCAGCCGGCGTATGTGCAGCACCATGTGCCGCACTATGTGCCCGAACCGGTGTACCAGCCGCGCTACTACTACCCGCCGGTCTCGATCGGCCTCGGCTTCAATTTCGGCCGCGGCTGGGGGCACCATCGTGGCTGGGGCGGACACGTCGGCACCCGTTTCCCCTACCATTGGCGCCGTTGACATACTGGACGAGCAAACGACGAGGCCGGCAGCAATGCCGGCCTTTTTCATGCCCGCAGCGAAGGCCTCAATGGCCGTGGTGCTGGCGCTCGTACTCGTCCGCCTCCGCCTTGGTGGCGTGGACGATGCCGTCCGGGTGCTCGGGCGGGGTGTACAGGGTGTACAGGCGCATCGGTTCGGTCTGCGAGGTATTGATGACGTTGTGCTCGGTGCCGGCCGGGATCACGACCGCCACGCCGTCTTCCAGCTTGTGCTCTTCGCCGTCCAGGATCGCGATGCCCTGGCCCGCTTCGACGCGGATGAACTGGTCGTGGCCTTCGTGGTGCTCGAGCCCGATCTCCTCGCCCGGCTGGAGGGTCATGATGACGAGCTGGCTGCGCCCGGTGGTGTAGAGCACTTCGCGGAAGTTGTTTCCGGCAAGGGTTTTCTCTTCGATGTTAATGCTGTAGCCCGACATTGTTTTTCTCCTGAAAACGAAACGTATGCGGCTGTTGCCGCCTCGTCCACATTGTATAAGAGCCAAGCAGAACACGCGCGACGCGGCCGCTTCGCCTAGCGCGAGCCGAACAGGTCGTGGGCGTCGAGCAGCGCATAGGCGATTGCCGGACGCTCGCTCAGGCAGCGGCGCACCGCCGCCGGCACCGACTGGCGTGCCTTCTTGCACAGGCCCGGCTTCTCTTCCAGCACGATGATGATGCCGCGCACGGTGCGCACCTCGTTCGGGCCCGGCTCGATGCGCAGCTCGGTGCCCAGGTTCTTCCGGATCAAGGCCTGTACGTGCTTCAGGTCTTCGTAGCTGTCGACGCGCTCGATGCGTTCGACCAGCTTCTGCTCCTGCTGGCGGGTCAGCGCCAGCGGCCGGCGGTCGGCCTGCGGGTCGGCCATGACACGGTCGCGCTCGCACACGCAGGCGCCCGGCGGGCACTCCGTGCGGATAGGGAAAGGAAACGGCGAAACGGGCTCGGTCACGCTGTCATGGAAGGGAGTCAGGAGTCGGCGGCAATTCTACATCAGGCCCGGGCGCCGCCACGCCCTCTAGGAGGGCCCGCATGCGCGCATGGTGCGAGCCCTTCCAGAACACCCGGCCGCAATGCGCGCAGCCCGTGAATTCGTCCTGGACCTCGGCCACCCGCGGCGGCAGGCGGTCGAGCACTGCCGCCTTGGCCACCGGGCGCAGCGGCAGGTTGCAATGCAGGCACAGCGAGAAGGGCTGCATGCCGGCGCCCAGGCGCAGGCGCGCAAAGAGTTCGCGCAGCTGCTCCTCCGGCTTCAGCGCGTGCAGGTAGCAGCCGTATTCGACGGTGCGGCGCTTGAGCAGCTCGCGGTCGCGCGTCAGCAGGACGCGCCCCTCCTCGCGCGCGATGCGCGCGATCTCGTCGTCGTGGTAATGGTTGTCGTAAAGCGAATCGTAGCCGGCCATGCGCAGCAGCCGCGCCAGCCCACCCAGGTGGGCGTCGGCCACGAAGCGCGGGCGGCCTTCCGGCCAGGTGCGTAGCCGCTGCAACGAGGCTACGCCAAGCCGGCCGAAGGCGGGGTAGACCGCGACCCGGTCGCCCTCGCGCAGCAAGTGGTCGAAGCCGCTCGACTCACCATTGACCAGCACCAGCTCGACCTCGGTGTGCGGAACGCCCAGCGCTTCGATCATGTGCTTGGTCGTGGCCTCGCGCGCGCAGGGGGCGCTGAACTCGCGCCCGCGCCGCTCGTAGGGCAGGAAGTCGCCCAGCACGTCGTAGAAGCGGAAGGTGGCGGTCACCATGGTGGCGACAGTATCGCAGTTTCTTCCGGCTGCTGCCCGTCGGGTCCGTGCAGCAGCTGCAGCGCGTTCGGCACGGCCTCGAAGGCCGCGGTATTATCGAAGACGCACCAGCAGGTGCGCCCTGCCGCAGTCTGGCGGCCGAGTTCGCGCCGCACCGACTCGATATACTCCGGAGGGTAGCGCGAGTAGTAGATGCGCGGCGTGCCGTGCAGCCGCACATAGACCGATTCGGTACTGGTCGGCACGTGCGGCCCGGGCTGGCCGGCGGCCGGGTCCGCGATCACGCGGGTGACGCGGCTGTCGACCAGCAGCTCGGTGGCGGCCTCCGAGAACCAGCTGGGATGGCGCGCCTCGAAGGCCACGGTACAGCCGAAGATGCCATGCAGCTGGCGGAAGAAAATGCGGGCGGTTTCATCGACGAAGCCGAACTTGGGCGGCAGTTGCACCAGCAGGCAGCCCAGCTTCTCGCCCAGCTCGCCCGCCTCGGCGGCGAACTGCACCAGCTGCTGTTCGACACCCTCCATGCGCGCGTCATGCGTGATCGCACGCGGGACCTTCACCGCGAAGCGAAAGTCGCTTGGGGTGCAGGCGGCCCACTTGGCGTAGGTTGCCGGACGGTGCGGGCGGTAGAAGGACGAGTTGATCTCGACCATCGGAAACACGGCAGCGTAGCGTTCGAGATGGCTGCCTTCGACGGGAAACGAAGCGGCGTCGGCCTTGGGCAGGCTCCAGCCGGCACAGCCGACCAGCAGGCGGCCGGGCGTAGTCGCGTGATTTGTCATAAGTCTGGCAAAGATGGCAATGCTTTCATTCTACGAAACGCGCCGCCGCGGCGGCGCATGGCTGCCCCGCTCCAGGCAGACGCGCAACGACCGCCTTAGAATATGCACGTGTGCCATCGAAGGAGAAGCCAATGAGCGACCCGATCCATATCGTCTGCCCGCAATGCGACGCGGTCAACCGCCTAGCCCCGGCGCGCCTGCGCGACGCCCCCGTATGCGGCAAGTGCGCCGGGGCGCTGTTCAGCGGCCGCCCGCTCGACGTCGACAGCGCGCGCTTCCTGAAACACGTCGGGCGCAACGACATCCCGGTGCTGGTCGATTTCTGGGCCGCGTGGTGCGGCCCCTGCAAGATCATGACGCCGCACTTTGCCCAGGCCGCGCTGCGGCTCGAGCCGGCGGTGCGCCTGCTCAAGGTCGATACCGAACGCAGCCAGGACCTGGCGGGACAGTTCGCCATCCGCAGCATCCCGACCCTGGCGCTGTTCCGCGGCGGACGCGAAGTCGCGCGCCAGTCCGGGGCCATGGATGCGGGCCGGCTGGTCGCCTGGGTCCAGTCGCAGCTGGAATGAGCTTCAGGAACCGCTCGGACCGGCTCGGGGACCGCAGAGCCGGTCTTGAAGAAAGCGGCAGCAGGCCTCATGTTGGCAAAACGGCAGCACTGGCTGCTACAATCGTCGCGTACGGGACGCTCCCGTGTTCCTCTGAGGAGAAAACTAATGTCGCAAGACCTGGTAATGGATCGCGGAACCGAGGACGCCAAGCAGTTCGCGCGCATCCTGTACATCGCACACGCCCTGACCTTCCTGTTCTCGGCCGGCCTGTTGTCGCTCCTGGTGCTGATCGTTAACTACGTCAAGCGTCCGGAGACCCAGGGCACCATCGTCTATTCGCACCACACCTGGATGATCCGCGCCTTCTGGTGGTACCTGGCATGGTCGGTCGTTGCCTGGGTGCTGGCGGCTACCATCATCGGCATTCCGATCGCCCTGATCGTCTGGGGCGCCGCCTGGCTGTGGGCGGCCTACCGCATCATCCGCGGCTTCCTGGACCTGAACAGCAACCGGCCGATGCCAACCTGATGGTCCGGGCGGCGTGTCCGTTCTGACGCCGTATTCAGCTTGAACACGGCATGAAAAAAAGGGACGTCCGCAGCGATGCGGACGTCCCTCTCTACTGGCGCGCGCCCTTCCTGTCAGCCGATCAGCAGATCCAGGCCATGCGCAGCTCCCATGGATGGTCCACCGGCGGGCTGTCAGCGCCGGTCTGCTGGCCGTTGGGCGCCGCATCGACGCCGTTGCCGCCGAACACGTCCGACAGCGACAGGTTGCCGCTGCTGCCTGCCGCCTTGTCGGTCGCGCTCAGCCGCACGTCGAAGGACGTCACGTCCTTCGACGCGCCCCCGCTGGTCAGAGCTTGCCCAGCGCCTGCTCGATATCGGCGATCAGGTCGTCCGTCTCTTCCAGCCCGATATTGAAGCGCACCAGCATGCCTTGTTCCTCCCAGTGGCTGCGGATCGCCCTGATTCGATAGGGCATCACCAGGCTGTTCGGACCGCCCCAGCTGTAGCCGAGGCCGAACAGCGCCAGGGAGTCGACGAAGCGGTCGGTCTGTTCTTCGGTATGGCGCGGGTCGAACAGCACCGAGAACAGGCCGCCTGCTCCCTTGAAGTCGCGCTTCCAATGCTCGTGGCCCGGACAGTCCTCGAAGGCCGGATGCAGCACCTTCGCGATTTCCGGCCGCGCTTTCAGCCAGGCCGCCACCTTGCGTGCACTCGCGTCGTGCGCCTCGAAGCGCAGCTTCATGGTCGGCAGGCCGCGCATCACCAGGTAGGCGTCGTCCGCGCCGACACCGAGGCCGAGCCGCATGTGCGCCTGCGCCAGGCAATCGTTGAGCGCCCGGTCCTGCGTGATCACGGCGCCCATCAGGAGGTCCGCCCCGCCCGACTGGTACTTGGTCAGCGCGTGCATGACGATGTCCGCGCCGACGTCGAAGCCGCGCAGCGCCAGGCCGGCGGACCAGGTGTTGTCGAGCGCGACCGGCACGCCCTGCGCTTGCGCGGCCCGGCAGATGGCGGGCAGGTCCGGCACTTCCATCGACACCGAACCGGGCGCCTCGGCCCAGACCAGCTTCGTGTTCGGCTGGATCAGCCCGGCGATGCCGGCGCCGATCATCGGGTCGTAGAAACGGGCGCTGACGCCGAAGTCCTGGGACAGCCAGCGTCCCAGTTCGCGGTTCGGGTTGTAGACGTTCTCGGGCAGCAGCACGTCGTCGCCGCTCTTGAGCAGGGCGAAGTTGATCATCGCGATCGCCGACAGGCCCGATGGCGCCAGCAGGCAGTGATTGCCGCCCTCGACCTGGGCCAGGCGCGCTTCCAGCGTGAAGGTGGTCGGCGTGCCGTGCAGGCCGTAGGTGTACGCCGTCTTGTCCTTCCACTGGCCCGAGCGCATGGCGGCAACGTTCTCGAACAGGACCGTCGAGGCGCGGTGCACGCCCGGCGGGAAAGCGTCGAAGCCGGCCGGCGCTTCGTAGTCGCTGTGGATCAGGGAAGTCTGGACGGTCTTGCGGCTCATGCGACGGTGGCCCAGAGGTCGTGCGCGTCGGCCTTGGTGATCACCACGTCGATGAACTGGCCCACCTGCGGCTTGGCCTTGCCCGGGGCAAGCGCGCGCTTGATGTGGACCACGCCGTCGATTTCCGGCGCATCGGCGGCGGTTCGGCCGACCGCTTCACGGGCGCCGACTTCGTCGACCAGCACGCGCACCGTCTTGCCGACCTTGGCCTGCATGCGCTTGAGCGAAATCTCCTCCTGCAGCAGCATGACGCGGGCGCGGCGCTCTTCGCGCACCGCTTCCGGCACCGGGTTGGCCAACTCGTTGGCAGTCGCGCCCTCGACCGGCGAGTAGGCGAAGCAGCCCAGGCGGTCGATCTGCGCCTCGCGCAGGAAGTCCAGCAGGTATTCGAACTCTTCTTCCGTCTCGCCCGGGAAGCCCGCAATGAAGGTAGAGCGGATGGTGAGCTCAGGATTCATCTTGCGCCATGCCAGGATGCGGTCGAGGTTCTTCTCGCCGCTGGCCGGGCGCTTCATGCGTTTCAGGACGTCCGGATGCGCGTGCTGCATCGGGATGTCGAGGTAAGGCAGCACGTGGCCGTCGCCCATCAGCGGGATGACCTGGTCGACGTGCGGGTACGGGTAGACGTAATGCATGCGCACCCAGGCGCCGTACTGGCGCGCCAATTTACCCAGCTCTTCGGTGAGCTGTGTGAGATGGGTCTTGACCGGGCGGCCGTTCCAGAAGCCGGTGCGGAACTTGACGTCGACACCGTAGGCGCTGGTGTCCTGCGAGATCACCAGCAGCTCCTTGACGCCCGCCTTGAACAGGTTCTCGGCTTCCTGCAGCACTTCGTGGATCGGGCGCGAGACCAGGTCGCCGCGCATCGACGGGATGATGCAGAAGCTGCAGCGGTGATTGCAGCCTTCCGAGATCTTCAGGTAGGCGTAGTGCTTCGGGGTCAGCTTGACGCCGTGGTCCGGCACCAGGTCGACGAAGGGGTCGTGCGGCTTCGGCAGGTGCAGGTGGACCGATTCCATCACCTCGGCGACGGCGTGCGGGCCGGTCACGGCCAGCACCTTCGGGTGCACCTTGGTGATGATGTCGTCGCCCGCCGCGTCTTTCTTGGCGCCGAGGCAGCCGGTGACGATCACCTTGCCGTTCTCGGCCAGGGCCTCGCCGATCGCATCGAGCGATTCCTGCACCGCGGCGTCGATGAAGCCGCAGGTGTTGACGATGACGAGGTCGGCGCCGTCATAGGACTTGGCGGTTTCGTAGCCTTCGGCACGCAGCTGGGTCAGGATCTGCTCGGAATCGACCAGCGCCTTCGGGCAGCCGAGCGACACGAAGCCGACCTTGGGCGCCGCCACGCCGGCGGCCGGGCTCGGGATGACGAGCGACGGCGCGGCTGGCTCGGCGAGGGCGGCAGCGGTGTTGGCGGAGGTGGACGCAACTGCGGGAATACGGCGAAGTTCGGTCATGGGCGGACGACAAGGAATCTGGGCAATCCGCGATTGTACCCGAACCGGGTGGGCCGGTGGAATCTGGGGGGGTGGTTTGCCGGCCCTCGAATGGACACTGCGGGGCCGGCGGCTGTCGCGAAACCGCGACTTGCCAGCGGCCCGCTTACTTCTTGTCGGTCGGCGGCGGCGTCATGCCCGGAAACGGGAAGGCGCCGAACATCGCCTTGCTCTGGTTCTGCATCTGCTCCTGCATCTGCAGGAACAGGTTCTTCGACTGGTCGATGTAGTTGTTCATCATGCCCTGCATCATCGGGCCCTGCACGTTCATGAACTGGGTCCACATTTCCGGGCTGAAAGGCTTGCCTTCCAGGGCGCCGGCGGCGTTGCTGGTGAACTTGTTCTGGATGTCGGTGAAGGCCTGCACGTTCTTTTCCAGGTAGGAACCCATCATGCCCTGCATGGCGTGACCGTAGTAGCGGATGATCTGGGCCAGCACCGAGCTGGAGAACATCGGGATGCCGTTGGCCTCCTCTTCCAGGATGATCTGGAGCAAGATGCTGCGGGTCAGGTCTTCGTTGGTCTTGGCGTCGACGACCGTAAATTCGTCAGCGTCGAGCACCAGTTGCTTCACGTCGGTCAGGGTGATATAGGAACTGGTCTGGGTATCGTACAGACGGCGGTTCGGGTATTTCTTGATCAGGCGTTCAGCACTCTTTTTCACACTACTCATTTCATGTCTCATCGTTGTGCGTTGCGGTAGCGTGGACCGCACGCTATTCTTCTTGATTCGTAAACACAAACCCGGCCCATGGGTCATTCCGCCGAGCAGCTTTATTGCCTTGCGGGACGGACAAGCCAACACCATACCACGACCTGCGCGCAGGTGCAGCAATTATTAGACTACAAACTTCCGTGGTGATTTTGATATGTCGGGGTGATCCGGTCCGGTGGACCAGATCACGAATGCACACTCGCCGATCAGTCGGCGCGCGCCTTCACATAACGCCCCGGTGCCGCTTCAAGCGGCTGGTAATGCGCATTCCCGAACGCAGCGGGCGCCGGCACGTCGGCGCCGCCGTTCTGCGCCAGGAACCTGGCCCACTCGGGCCACCAACTGCCCTTTTGCTCGGTAGCGCCGGCGAACCAGGCCTCGGCCGTCTTCGGGCGGGCCTTGCCGTTCTTGTCATTGACCCAGTAGCTGCGCTTGTTCTTCGAGGCCGGGTTGATCACGCCCGCGATGTGGCCCGAGGCGCCCAGCACGTAGCGGTTCGCTTTCGGGTTCTTCGGGTTGAGCAGGTTCATCGAGGCGAAAGCCGCTTCCCAGGGCACGATGTGGTCTTCCTTCGAGCCGTACAGGAACACCGGGCAATCGATCCTGCCTAAATCCACCGGCACGCCGCACACCGTCAGGGCGCCCGGCACCTTGAGCTTGTTCTCGAGGTAGGTATTGCGCAGGTACCAGCAGAACATCGGGCCCGGCAGGTTGGTGCTGTCGGCGTTCCAGTACAGCAGGTCGAAGGCCGGCGGTTCCTTGCCCTTGAGGTAGTTCTGCTGCACATAGTTCCATACCAGGTCGTTCGGGCGCAGGGCCGAGAAGGTCGTGGCCAGGTCGCGGCCCGGCATCAGGCCGCCGCCGGCCAGGCTCTGCTCGCGCCGCGCCACCTGGGCTTCGTCGACGAAGACTTCCAGCACGCCGGTGTTATCGAAGTCGAGCAGCGTGGTGAGCAGGGACAGGCTGGCGGCCGGCTGCTGGCCGCGGGCTGCCAGCACGCTGAGTGCGGTGGCGGCGATGGTGCCGCCGACGCAGAAGCCGAACACGTGGGTCTTGTCCTGCCCGGTAATCTCGCGCACTACCTCGATCGCCTTGATGGCGCCAGTCTCGACGTAATCGTCCCAGCCGATGTTGCCGAGCTCGCGGTCCGGGTTGCGCCAGGACACCATGAACACGGTGTTGCCCTGCTCCACCACGTAGCGCACCAGCGAATTTTCCGGCTGCAGGTCGAGGATGTAGAACTTGTTGATGCACGGCGGAATCATTAGCAGCGGTACCGCCTTCACGGTCGGCGTGGCCGGTGTGTACTGGATCAGCTGGAACAGCTCGTTCTCGAACACCACCTGGCCCGGCGTGGTGCCGACGTTGCGGCCGACTTCGAAGGCCGACTCGTCGGTCTGCGAGATGCGGCCCTTCTGCAGGTCGGACAGCAGGTTGGTCAAGCCCTTGGTCAGGCTTTCGCCCTTGGTTTCGAGCATCTTCTTCTGCGCTTCCGGATTGGTCGCGAAGAAGTTGGCCGGCGACATGGCGTCGACCATCTGCTGGACGGCGAAGCGGATCTTCTGGCGCTCGCGCGGGCCGGCGTCGACGGCGTCGGCCAGGGCCAGCATGAATTCCGAATTCAGCAGGTAGGACGCGGCCGAGAAGCTCGAGAGCGGGTTTTCCCGCCATTCGGAAGCCGAGAAGCGCTTGTCGTGGAACTCGGGCGTCTTGCCGCTGACGAAGTCCTGCCACAGCTGGCCGGCCTTTTTCAGGTAGTCGTCACGGATGTTCTCCAGCTTGGCCGGAGCGATGCCGGCGCCGAAATCCTTCAGCACCCCGGCCAGCGGGTTGGCGCCCAAGGAGGTGGCGGCAGCGGGCGGCGTCATGGCCGGCATCGTCATCCAGCCTTGCCAGACGCTTGGGTCGGTGAACTGGTTCATCCAGGAGGCGGCAAAAGCTTGGGGGTCAGGCATGTTCATGTCAGCGTCCGTTGTTTAGAATCGGGGTACAGAATGGAACCTTGGGAAAAGCTCATGTGGATCGTCGCCGTCGCCTGGATTTATGTGGTCGCCCTCATGGCAGCGACCGAACCGACCGTGGTGCACGGCGTGATGACGTTCCTGTTCTATTGCGCCCTGCCATTATCCCTTGTTTTTTATCTCACAGGGTCAAAACGGCGTCGCGTGCGGCGCGATGCGCAGGCACGGAGCAACGCGGCAGTAGCCGCGAAGGCGGACGCGGATGCAGCCTCGCCTGACGGCGGCGAACGCAGCTGACCATTCTGGCCTTGCGCCAGAGGGCTCATTTGAGCCAGATCAAGCTGGCTTGGCGACCGGTGACGCGGTCACGGCGGTAGGAATAGAAGCGTCCCGGTGCGCTGAAGGTGCACATGCCGCCGCCATGCACGCGCGTTACTCCATCGCGCTCGAGCATCAGGCGCGCCAGCGTGAACATATCGGCCAAAAATTTTACCGGTTGGTCAAAATCCCGGGCCTGGCGCGGCTTGAACGCCGCCAGCGTCGGCTCGCCCGGCAAGGCAGCAAGGAAGGCATCGCGGACGTCCTCGCCAACTTCGAAGGCCTCCGGCCCGATGGCCGGCCCCATCCACGCGGTGATCTCGCCTGCCCCGGCGGCCCGCATCGCCCGCACGGTCTCGCCCAGCACGCCGCCCGCCAGCCCGCGCCAGCCGGCATGGGCCGCACCCACCACCTTGCCGTCGAGGTCGGCGAACAGCACCGGCAGGCAGTCGGCGGTGAGGATGGCGCATACCACGCCCGGCCGGGTAGCAACGCTGGCGTCGCCGGTGCCCACCGGCTGGTCCGGGCCGACCGTGCAGGCGTCGACCACGTCGGCGCCATGCACCTGCGCGATCCAGGCCGGGCGCCCCGGCACATACGCCAGCAGGCGCTCGCGGTTGCTGCGCACGGCCTCGGGATCGTCGCCGCAATGCATGCCCAGGTTCAGGCCGCCCCCGCCCTTGCCGTCGTCATAAGGCCCGCCGCTCACGCCGCCGTCGCGGCCCGTCGCCAGCGCGCCGACGTTGGCAGGCAGGTCGGGCCAGTCCGGCCACACCAAAGCGGAGCGGTCCATTACGCCTCGCCGTCGTCGCTGTCGTCGTCGCCCGGTTCTTCGATGCCGGCCCTGGCGATCAGTTCGGCGAAGTCGGCGGCCAGCGGCACGGTCCATTCGCAGGACTCGCCCGTTCCCGGATGTACCAGGCCGAGGCGGCGCGCCTGCAGGGCCTGGCGGTGGAACACCGGCACCAGGTGCTGCTTGCCGTAGACCGAGTCGCCCACCAGGGCAAAGCCCAGGTGCTGCATGTGGACCCGGATCTGGTGGGTGCGGCCGGTCTCCAGGCTGCAGCGCACCAGGCTCACCGGGCGGCGGTCCAGGCTGCCGACGGCGACGCGCTTGTAATGGGTGATGGCCGGCTTGCCGAACATGCCCGTCGATACCGCCATCTTGACGCGGTCGCGCGGGTGGCGGCCCATCGCGGCGTTGATGGTGCCGGACAGCTGCGGCGTGCCCCAGACCAGCGCGAAGTATTCACGCTTGACGGACCGCGCCTGCAGCTGGCGCACGAGGTCGGTCTGCGCGGCCAGGGTCTTGCCTACCACCATCAGGCCGCTGGTGTCCTTGTCGAGCCGGTGCACGATGCCGGCGCGCGGCACGCCGACGAGTTGCGGGCAATGGTGCAGCAAACCGTTGAGCAGCGTACCCGACCAGTTGCCGGCGCCCGGATGGACGACCAGGCCGGCCGGCTTGTTGATCACGATGATGTCGTCGTCTTCGTGCACGATATCCAGCGCGATGGGCTCGGGCGCGAAGGCCGTGTCTTCCGGCGCGGCCTGCGGTTCGATGAGGACCGTTTCGTCGCCGTAGGCGGTGTCCTTGCCGCGCGCCGGCTTGCCGTCGACCTTGACAAAGCCGCCTTCGAACCAGAGCTGCAGGCGGCTGCGCGAGAACTGCGGCACCAGGCCGGCGATGACCTTGTCGAGGCGCTGGCCGCACACCTCGGGGCTCAAGTGCAGGGTGATCGGAGAAAGGTCCGGACCGGCGGGGAGTTCGAACCCGGCTTCGTCGTCGAGGTCAGAGTCAAAAGGCATTTCCGCCGAATTCGGCGCAGGAGTTAATATCACGTGAGTCCCATCGGCTATAATCAGCCGTTCGTTGAATCTAGGTAAAACTTTCTTGCAAAGAGCTATGCAAAAAAAATTGTCTGTGTTGGTCGTCGCTTGCGCCCTCAGTCTGTCCGCATGCAACATTCTGCCGAAGGCGGATGACAAGGCTAAAAATCTGACAGCGGAGAAATTATACGCTGAGGCACGCGATGAGATGAACGGCGGCCACTATGAAGCGGCGATCAAGCTGTTCCAGCAGCTCGAATCGAACTACCCGTTTGGCACCTACGCCGCTCAAGCGCAGATGGAAATTGCGTATGCCCACTACAAAGCGGGCGACCAGGCCGAGGCGCTGGCCGCGGTGGAGCGCTTCATCAAGCTGCACCCGAACCACGCCCAGGTCGACTATATGTACTACCTGCGCGGCCTGATCAACTTCAACGACCAGATCGGCTTCCTGAGCTTCATCTACGCGCAGGACCCGACCGAACGCGACCCGAAAGCCACGCGCGAAGCCTTCGCCGCCTTCAAGGCCCTGGTCGACAAGTTCCCGAACAGTAAGTACCGCGAAGATTCGATCGCGCGCATGAACTACCTGGTCAACGCGATGGCCCAGTACGAAGTGCATGTGGCGAACTACTACTTCCGCCGTGGCGCCTTCCTGGCCGCCCTCAACCGTGCCCAGCTCGCCGTGCAGGAATACAGCGACGCGCCGGCCCGGGAAGAAGCCCTGTTCCTCATGATGCGCTGCTACGACAAGCTCGGCATGCCGGTGCTGCGCGACGATGCCCAGCGCGTGCTGGTGCTGAACTACCCGACCAGCCGCTTCCTGAATCCGAACGCCCTGGGCGACGCGCCCTGGTGGCGTTTCTGGTCGAAGTCGGGCCCGAAGCCGTCGCCGAAGGACGCGGTACAATAAGCGTGAGCGGCGCGGCTGACCGATCGGCCGCGCCAGCTCGTTGAAACCGCGTGGCGCTTACGCCGCTTCCCTGCGGCGGAACACCCAGGTGGCGTCATTCGATGCCGCGGCATCGTATGCATAGCCGTCGACGTCGAAGTCCTTGAGCTGTTCCGGATCGGTGACGCCGTTCTGCGCCGCATAGCGCGCCATCAGGCCACGGGCGCGCTTGGCGAAGAACGAGATGATCTTGTACTTGCCGTTCTTCCAGTCCTCGAACACCGGCGTGACCACCGGCGCGCCCAGCAGCTTCGGCTTGACCGACTTGAAATACTCTTCCGAGGCCAGGTTGACCAGTGCCGCCGCCTGCGTTTCCGCGAGCTGGGCATTGAGCGCTCGCGTGATGCTCTCGCCCCAGAATGCGTACAGGTTGCTGCCGCGCGGGTTCTTCAGGCGCGTACCCATTTCCAGGCGATAGGGATGCATGCGGTCCAGCGGGCGCAGGAGCCCGTACAGGCCGGACAGGATGCGCAGGTGGCGCTGGGCGTAATCGACCTCCCCGGGGCCGAGCGTGCGCGCATCCAGGCCCGCATAGACGTCGCCGTTGAAGGACATGATGGCCTGGCGCGCCTCGGCATGGTCTTCGCTCCAGTGCGCATAGCGCGACACGTTGAGCAAGGCAAGGCTGTCCGACAGGTCCATCAGTTCGGCGATTCCAGCGGGCGAATAGGTGCGCAGCACCTCGATCAGCTCGGCGGCACGGTGGATGAAATCGGGGGTGGTGTGTTCCTTCGTGGTGCTTGGGGATTCGAGGTCGAGGGATTTTGCGGGCGACAGGACAATCAGCATCGGTTCAAACTGCTTTACTAAAATAATTTCCTACATGATACCCGTTCCAAGCAAACCCATCGTCATCGACACCAATGTCTGTCTCGACCTGTTCGTGTTCCGCGACCCGCGCTTCCTGCCCTTGCTGGCAGCCCTGGAGTCGGGCGAGACGGTCGCGGTAACGCGCGCCGACTGCCGGGATGAATACCTGGCGGTGCTGAACTACCCTCACCTGCCGCTCGACGGGAGCAGCCGTGCACAGGCTGCGGCGCGCTTCGACGCCCTGCTGCGGGTGGTGGCGCCCGACGCGAAACACGTGCGCCTGCCGGTCTGCACCGACCGCGACGACCAGAAATTCCTGGAAATCGCACGCGACGCCGGAGCGGAAGTCCTGGTCACCAAGGACAAGGCCCTGCTCAAGCTGGGCCGGCGCACCGCGCGCGAAGGCCTGTTCAAGATCATGCTGCCGGAAGCCTGGCTCAAGGCCAGGGCCGCTGCCGCGCTAGAATAAAACCATCCACATCAGTGTCGCCACCATGAGCACTCCCGCATTGCATACCCGCCTGCCCGCCGTGGGCACCACTGTCTTCACCCGGATGTCGCAGCTCGCATTGGAGCACGGCGCCGTCAACCTCGGCCAGGGCTTCCCCGACTTCGGCTGCGACCCGAAGCTGGTCGACCTCGTGGGCGAGGCCATGCGCGCGGGACAGAACCAGTACGCCCCGATGACGGGCATCCCCGCGCTGCGCGCCGCCATCGCCGCCAAGGTCGAGAAGCTGTACGGCCGCCGCTACGACGATGCCGCCGAGATCACGGTCACGAACGGCGCCTCGCAGGCGATCCAGTCGGCCATCCTGTGCAGCGTGCATCCGGGCGACGAGGTCATCGTCATCGAACCGGCCTACGACTGCTACCTTCCCGCGATCGCACTCGCGGGCGGCGTGCCGGTGCCGGTGGCGATGCACATCGGCAGCGAAGGCTACAGCGTGCCCTGGGATGCGGTCGCCGCTGCCGTGACGCCGCGCACCCGCATGATCGTCGTGAACACGCCGCACAACCCGACCGGCTCGATCCTGCGCGCCGCCGACCTCGACGCGCTGGCCGCCGTCGTGGCCGGCACCGACATCCTGGTCCTGTCGGACGAGGTCTACGAACACATGGTCTACGACGGCGAACAGCATGCCTCGGTGTCGCGCCATCCGGTGCTGGCCGAGCGCGCCTTCGTGGTGTCGAGCTTCGGCAAGACCTACCACGTCACGGGCTGGAAGGTGGGCTACGTGGCCGCCCCGGCCGCGCTCACGGCGGAATTCCGCAAGGTCCACCAGTACAACGTGTTCAGCGTGAACACGCCGATGCAGCACGGGATCGCCGCCTACATGCAGGACGCAAGACCCTACCTGGAGCTGCCTGCCTTCTACCAGAGGAAGCGCGACCTGTTCCGCGCAGGCCTGGCCGGTTCGCGCTTCGAACTGCTGCCTTCGAACGGCACCTATTTCCAGTGCGTGCGCTACGACGCGATATCGGGTCTGCCGGAAGCGGAATTCGCAACATGGCTGACGGTGGAGGCCAACGTGGCGGCAATCCCGGTGTCGGCCTTCTACAGCCGGCCGACCGAATCGGGCATCGTGCGTTTCTGCTTTGCGAAGAAAGACGAAACGCTGAGGAAGGCGCTCGAGACGCTGAGCCGCCTGTGAGGCCGCGGGACGACGGCGCGTGCCGCGCTAGGGGCGCGGGGATGGCTTCACCGCACGCAATTGCTGGACCAGATAGGCCGTCTGCCGCTCGCAGACCGACCTGAGCTGGAGCAGGAGTTCGTGCGCGCGCGCCATGAAGCGCGCGTCGGCCTGCGCCCCCATGAATTCGCCCCGGTTCAAGGCCCGGAACATGCCGCGCAGCTCACCGGTCAGCGCGCCGATCTGCCTGTCGAATTCCTGGTTCGTCCTCGACGCGAGCGCCGCCCGCAAGACGCTGCCGACTTCCTGTTCGTTCCCCTTGGCGCGGGCCTTGGCCTCGCGGACGGCCGCCTCCACGGCGGCCATTTCACGGTCCATGCCTTCCTCCACCGAGGCCGCCAGTTCCGTCAGCCGCGCCGCCGCCTGGAGCCGGGCCTGCACGGAGGAATCGACGGGGGCCGGCTGCGCCAGCACGGCGCAGCTGATGGAACAACACGCGAGGCATGCAAGCAAGCGCGTCAGCATGCGTTCATCGCGCCAGCTGCCTGAGCTTGCGCTCCACGAAGCCCTGCAGTTCGCCGGACAGCGAAGCGCTGTCCAGCGCCTTCTGGAACGCCCCTGCCGCTTCCGGGTTGCGCTTCTCCGCCTGCAGCGAGATGCCCAGCCCCATCCACCACGCCCCGTGCTGCGGCGCCGTGCGCAGCGCGGCCTGGTAGTGCTCGGCGGCCTCGCGGTGGCGCCCATCGCGGGCCAGCGCACCGGCCAGGAAGGCATGGTAGTCGCCATTCCCCGCGGCATGCGGCAGGGTGCGCATCAGGGTCTCGATACCGGAACCGCCGCGCTCGATCTGCAGGCGTGCGAGCAGCATTGCCATCGCCGGCTGGGCCGCGTCGAGCGCGAGCCCGGCCTGCAACTCGCGCATCGCCTCGTCCGGCCGCTTGGCCTCGATCAGAAGGCTGACCAGGGTCTGGCGCGAAGGCTCGTGGCGCGGGTCCACCTTCAAGGCTGCCTGCAGGCCGGCGATGGCCTCGGTCACGCGCCCGTCCTCCAGGCTGGCCAGGGCGCGCCGATAGGCGTTCTCGGCACGCTGCACCGGCGTTTCTTCCCTGCCGCCCTTGGCGGGCGCCGGGGCCTTCGGCGTCACGAACCTGGCAGGCTTGGCGGCTGGCGCCACCGCAGCGGGTTGGCTTCTTGTCGCAACCGGCTTTGGTGCGGCCGGCTTGGCGGGCTCGGCCTGGACAGGCGCTGCAGCCTGCGCCACCGGTTCCGGTGCCTCCGGCGTCACAGGCCTTGCGTGCCTCGATGCCGCCGGCGTTTTTTCGGTCGCGACAGCCGCTGCTGCCGGGGCGTTCAGGTCCTGGCGTGGCGGCACCGGCACCTCGAACGCCACGACCGGCGTGGCCACGGCGGGCGCCGGCGCCGCGACCGGAGCCGGGGGCGCGGCCGGGGCGGAAACCGGCTCCGCCCCGAAGAAGCGCCAGGCGGCAAAGCCGGCGGCCGTCACCAGCGCCGAGGCGCCGGCAACGACGGCGACGCGCGTCAACGGCCAGCCGCGCGCGGACGGCGGCACCGGCCTGACGTCGGACGGAAGCGGCACGGCCCCGGGTTGTCCCGCGCGTGCGTCCAGGTCCTGCAGCATCCGATTGATCAGGCTCATCGTGCAAACACCCATGCCAGCCCGGCAGCTGCCGAGAACACCGCGGCGCCGCCCGCCAGCCAGGTCCAGATGGTGCGGTGTACGCCGATCGTATCGCGCGCCGCCGTGGCCACATGGCTGCCGGCCACCTCGCGCTTGCCCTCGCCGTAGCTGAGCATCATGGCCTTGTGCGCCATGATGTTCACCAGGCGCGGCACACCGCCGCTGGCGCGGTAGAGCCCGCGGATCGCGGCGCGCGAGAACAGGCGCGCGCCGGTGAAGCCGGCCACGCGCAGGCGGTGCGCCACGTAGTAATCGAGGTCGTCGCGGCTGAGCGCGCCAAGGTGGTAGTGGAAGGTGATGCGCTGGGCGAGCTGGCGGATCGATTCCAGTTCCAGCTTGCGGTTCAGTTCCGGCTGGCCGAACAGGACGATCTGCAGCAGCTTGCGTTTCTCGGTTTCCAGGTTGGTGAGCAGGCGCAGGGCTTCCAGGCTTTCCACGGGAATCGCCTGCGCCTCGTCCAGGCACAGCACCACGCGCAGGTCCTGGCCCGCGAGTTCCAGCAGGCGCAGGTTGATGGCCTTGAGCACCCGGTGCTGGTCGACGTCGCGCTCGAGCGCGATCTCCAGCTCGTCGGCCAGGGCCAGCATTAGCGTGCGCGGCTCCAGGTAGGGGTTCGGGATGTAGGCGGTGACGAAGCCTTCGCCCAGCGTGGCCATGAATTTACGGCATAGCAGGGTCTTGCCGGTGCCGACTTCGCCCGTGATCTTGATGAAGCCTTCGCCGCTGCGCGCCGCCACCAGCAGCGTGTTCAGGGCCTCCTGCGAGCGTGCGCTGCCGAAGAAGAAGCTGGTGTCCGGGGTGATCCCGAAAGGCAGCTCGCGCAGGCCGAAGTGGGCGGCGTACATCAGCGCCGCTCCCGGCTGCGCGGATCGAGCGCCTCGATGCGGCGGCTCGCGTCCAGCAAGTCCTGGCTCCAGTCGTTGGCGCCCTCGACGATGGTCGGCTTGATCAGGACCACCAGCTCGCGCTTCTGGCTGGTGCGGGTCTTGTTGCGGAACAGCGCCCCCAGCACGGGCACCTTGCCGGCGCCCGGCAGCTGGTCGACGTCGCCGCTCGACACCTGGCGCATCAGGCCGCCGATCGCGACCACCTGGCCGCTCTGGCCGCGCACGTAGCTGTCCAGCTCCGAGGTGGACGATGCCGCGAGCGGCAGGGTCAGGGTGCCGGCCGAGCCGAGGTCGACGTTCTTGGTGACGGTCGAGACCTGGCTCACCGACGGGTGCACGTGCAGCAGGATATTGCCCTTGTCGTCGATCTGCGGGGTCACATCCAGCACCACGCCCGAGAAGAATGGCTGCAGGATCACGCTCGGGGTATTGGTGGTGCCGCTGTCGTTGGTGTTGATGGTGTTGGTCACGCCGGTGACGAAGAATTCGTCGGTACCGATCTTCAGCACGGCCTTCTGGTTGTTCATCGCCGCCACGCGCGGACTGGACAGCACATGGACCTGGCCCTGCGACTCCAGGAAGGAAATCAGGGCCGCGAAGTTATTGGTCTGGAAGGCGAAGCCGAACAGCGAACCGGCCGCGGAAGCCGCGTTCGACAGAGAGAAGCCGGTGCTGGCGGCCAGGCCCTGGCCGTTGTTGATGAGCGCCGGCTGGCCGCCGGTATAGGGCAGCGGCGCCAGGTTGGCGCCCGGCGCGATCATGCCGCCGGAGACCCGGTTCGGGTGCGAGCTCCTGATCGAGGCGAAGGAGGCCCAGTTGATGCCGCTCTGGAAGCTGTCGTTCAGTTCGACTTCGAGGATCTTGGCTTCCAGGATCACCTGGCGGTCGACCGCCAGCTGGGTCGCCTTCAGATAGGCGTCGACGCTGCGCAGTTCTTCCGGCATGGCACGGATCACCAGCACGCCCGACTGCGGGCTGATCACCACGCTGCGCCCGCCCTCCTTCGAGCCGACGATGGCTTCCAGCGCAGCCTTCAGCTCGCTCCAGAAATCGTTCTCGGAGGTGGTGCGAATATCGGTGCTGTCGAGCTGCACGTTGTTGCTGCCGGTGCGGTTGGACGTGCTGTCGCCGCCCGTGTTGCCCTGTCCGGTGCCGGGATTGCCGCGGTTGCCGGTGCCGTCCCGGCCCGCGTCTGCCACCGAGGTCGAGCTGACCCGCAAGTTCGAGGTGCCGCGGCGCTTGGCGGTCAGGTAGTTCACCTGGAACATCCGGGTCTGCATCGTGAGCGGGCGGATCGTGATGCGGGTGCCGTCGATCTTGTAGTCGTAGCCGTACATCTCGCGGATCGCTTCGAGCGTCTCGCCGATGGTCACGTCCTTCAGGTTGGCGCTGATGTTGCCCGAGACATCGGGATGGACCAGCATGTTGTAGCGGGTCCCGGCCACGATCGAACGGAAGAACTGCTGCGCCGGCACGTTATTGAACGACACGTTGAAGCGTTCCTCGAGCGCCGGCCTGGCTTTCGGCAACTGGCTGGCCAGCGCGCTGGCCGGAGGCAGCAGCGCGTTGGCGACGGCATCGTCGACCGCCGGCGCGGCCGCGGGTTTGGCCTGTGCCTTGGCCATCTCCTTGCCGATTGCGTCATAGGTCTCGTGCTGCGAAGTGGTCTGGCAGCCAGACAGCAGCAGCGCGCCGGCGACGGCGGCGGACGTCAGGGAGAGTTTGTTCATCATGGTACGTGGCATGGAGCGATTCGTCATTGGGCGGCTGGCGTCATGCCTGCGGTCGTGGCCTCGGGTGGATCGAGGCGCAGCACCTGGCGCTCGCGGCCGCGCACCAGCTCGACCTCGGTCTGGGTCATGCGAGCCACGCGGGCGCCCCGGAAACTGTCGCCGAGGCGCACCGTCTCGCCGTCGATCACGGCCACGTGGCGTCCACCCGCGCGTGGCGCGATCAGGACCGACTGCAGGCGCGCCAGGCCGTCGCCGGCGCCCGCGGGACGGCTGGTGTCCAGCGCGGCTGGCGGGCGGGTCGGGTCGGCAAGCGTCTGCGCGGCGGCCGGCAGGCTTGCCAACAGCAGGGTTGCCGAGAGGGTGGCCAGCGGAGTGGCCCAACGCGGGGCGAGGGTCGGTTTGTTCACAGCTTCATCCATTTGCGGTCCAGACTCAGGGTATAGAGCGTGAGCGTCAGCCGTGACGCCGGGTACTCTTCCACGTCGAGCTGCGCCCTGCCCCAGAACAGGCGGGTCGGCATCGCTTCGAGCGCGCTCATGTAATCGACCATGTCGAGATAATTGCCGCGCACGGTGACTTCGACGCCGTGGCGGTACAGCAAGGCAGGACTTGGTGCCTGCCCGGGCGCGGCCGCCGGGGATTCGGCAGGCGCAGCCGCAGCGGTGACCGCCGGCGCTATCCCACCCGACTGTGCGCCCGCCACGCCGGCGAGCGAGGACATCGACTCGACCGGCAGCGTGCGCATCGACACCAGCTTGAGTCGGGCGTTGGCGCGCAGGATCGTATCGACCAGCGGGGCCATGCGCTCCGGCGGCACCAGGCCGTGTTCCATCGCCAGCAGCGAATCGCCCAGCGCGGCGGTTTCCCGGCGAATGGCTTCCAGCTTCTCGCGCGCCGGCGCATCCGGATCGACCTGGTAGGCCTGCACCTTGGCGGCGATCTCGCCATCCATCCCCATCAGGTTGTTCTGTTGCTGGCCGATCTGCCGGCGCAAGGCGTCATGCTCGCGGTAGATCGGGCCCAGCACGGTGACATGGCCGACGAACACGATCAGGGTGGCGGCCGCGCCGAACAGCAGGCCGCGCTCGCGCAGCGTGAGCGCATCGACGCGCGCCATCAGCTCGAGAAGACGCCCCTTCATTTGCGCGGCTCCTCGGGTACCGATTGGAGGCTGAACTCGACATAGGGTGCGGCGACCGTGACCTGCCCGCCCTCGGCGCTGGCCGTGTTTAGGGGCGCCGACTGGCCGATCGACAGGCTGGCGAAGGATTTACCCTGCATCAGCGGCTCCCCGGTCAGGCGCGCCAGGTAGCCGGGAATCGTGGCGGGGTCCATGGTGCGGCCGCGGATCCCGATGTCCCTGCCGCCGCCCGAGACGCTGACGCCGGTCAGCCACAGTCCGGTCACGCTCTGGCGCGCCAGGGCCTTGAAGTAGCCGGCATAGCCTGTGGTGTCGCCCAGCTCGCCGCGCTCGATCACGCGCGAGATGTTGCGCAGCGCCGCCAGCTGGGCCTGGGCCTCGGCGATCTCGACGTCGAGTTCCTTGTTCTTCTGGCGCGGCGCGAACTCGGCATTCACGCTGGCCAGCCGCGCCTGCTTCTGCTCCAGGCGCGCCGCGCCGGCCTGGGCTTGCGCCTTGAGGCTGGCGGTCTGCATCCGGCCGTAGCTGGCCAGGCCGGCGATGCCGCCCACCAGCACGAGCAGCGACAGCGCCATCGTGCTTGCTGTCAGGACTTTTTTCTGCGGCAGGAATGCCGGATTGAACAGGTTGATCTGCTGGCTCATGCCGCCGCCTCTGTGCGCAGGGCCGCGCCCAGCGGGATGAAGAAGCGCTGCTGCACGGCCTTGTCCTTTAGCTCGGGGGTGCGTTCCAGGTCGAACACCGTGGCCAGGTCGAGGGTCTCCACCGGCGTGTACAGGTTGCTCGACAGGTAGTCGTCCAGCCCGCTCACGGCCGACGGCCCGAGCACCAGCTTGGCGATGCTGATGAAGGAATACTGGCGTTCGAAGTTGTCGAGCGAACGCTGCAGCTCCAGCGTAATCCGGTCGAAGCTGGCATGCTTGCGGTCGTGGTCCGGTTCGAGCAGCTGGTCGAGCGTGATGTCGATCCGGCGCGTCAGGTAGAGTTCGCCACGGTAGGTCACGGTCAGCAGTCCGCCCTCCTGGCCGAACGAGAGCATCGCCACGCCACGGTTCTCGGGCGCGATCAGTGCCGAAATATTGCGCTGCGCCATTTCCGGAATATCGATCACTTCCAGCCCGACCTTCGCATCGAGAAAGAGCTGCTGGCGTGGCCTGATGACGGTGTCACGCGCCGCCACCACGAACACCGACTGCTGGGCGCGCACCTGGGCGGCGTCCACCGGGATGTCGAGCACGTCGATGGTCGCATCAAGGACAGGGAAATCGAGGATGTCCTTCAGGCGCCAGCGCACCGCCGTCTTCATCTCTTCGCGCGGCACGTTCGGCGCCTCGAGGTTGATCACCTGGTATTCGCCGGGTGCAAGCAGGGTCACGCAGCGGCAGGCGTTGGCCTGGCCTTCGCGCGCCGCTTTCTCCAGCGATTCGACGTCGGGTTTGCCATCCAGGAAACGAGCGAAATGCACGAAGGGCTTGCCCTCCGCGGCTGGCTTGACGCCGGCGGCGGCGATCCCGTCCGCCAGGAGGGCAATCGCCAGCCAGCCATCCTTTTTCTTGGATCTCTTAAAAAAACGCATGCAAGCAGTCGATGGACGCGAAAGTCATTCCGTTGCGCAAAGGCTTGATTATATTCAAGCCTTGCCGGAATTGATCATAAAAAATCGCGTTGGCTCCAAATCGTTTGCGTTTTCGGCTGCTTTGCCACGCTCCCCTGATCAATAGATTTCACGGATGTAAATTACCGGGCTTTTGAACTGCCCGAAAGTGACGCGTCCGAAGGTGCTGGGCAGATAGTCCCTGCCCTTGACAAAGATATCGACACTGCCGCTCTTTCCGATCACAGGCGCCAGGATCAGGGACGCCTTGCCGTCTTCCAGGATCGGCAAAGCGACCGGGTCGCTTCCCCGGCTGGCGCCGTCGATCCTGACAAGGACCGGATGGCAGGCCGAGGTGTTGTCCGGGTCGCGCAGCCCCCGGCGGCAGGCGACGAATTCGACCGTTCCGACAAAGGCTTCCGGCTCATCGAAGAGACTCTGATGGTCCCATGCCGTACCCGTCCAGAACTGCGCGCGCAGGGGCACGGGGGTGGTCGACGCGGTCGAGCCGATGGCGTTTGCCACCATCAGCCGCCCATTGATGACCATGATCCCGCCTTCGCGCGACGCCAGGCCGGCCGGACGCCGCGAGCTGATCTTGACTTCCTGGGCGCCGTCCGGGGTCTTTCTCGACTCTTTGGCCTCGGCCCGCACGTGGACGGCAGTCGGGGCGGTCCAGCCCCGGGTGCCGGCTTTGGCATCGAAGGGCACCGGCAGCCGGAAGCCAAGCTCGCGCTCGCTGGCCAGCGCCGGCCCCTTGTCGGAGAAGCTGCCGGGCACCGCCGCGGTGCCGCCGGGCGCCGCCACCGCGCTCAGGGTGATGGCCGGGACCAGCGCGTCGCCGAAGCGCTGCAGCGGCGCCCCGTTGCGGCCGTGGGCGCGGATGCTGGCGCCGAATGCCTGGCCGGAGAAGGTCGCGCGCGAAATCAGGTCCACCGGACAATTCATCTTTGGCAAGCAGCCGAAGCCCAGGCTGGTCTCGGTCACGAAGTAATGGGGATAGAAGCGGCCGACTTCGGTCACGGCGCCACCGATCTTCAAGGGCTCGCCCGTGTCCGGATTGCGCTCGCCGAGGTAACCGGTGAGGACAGGCTCGAGCCTGGCCAGCCCGGCCTCGTTCCAGGCGTGCGGGCGCCGCAGCTTCCCGTTCTGGCCCTGCACCAGGGTCCATGTGTCCTGCGCCTGCAACAGATTCTGCTCCCGGTCATCCTCGCCGTGTGCGCGCAGCGCCAGCGCTTCACCCAAGGCAAACGCACCGGATTCCCTGCCGAAATTCGGCAGGTCCGCGCCATCCGGCCCATGGGCGCTGACGGTGACGAGGAAGGCTTCCCCCGCCTCGACGAAGGCGGGGTCGGTCAAGGCCGCCTTGCCCGGATTGGCGGCGCCGTCCGGGCCTTCATATGCGGCACGCAGGCTGGTCGGCAGGGAAGCGAAGCGGGCGCGGGCGACGTTGCCCGCGCCGTCGCGCAGGCGCAGGCTGACAATGCCCACGTCCGGGTAGTGGAACTGGGCCGCCACCGAGGCCTCGTTCGCCTTGAATTCCAGCGCAGCCTCGACGCCGCCGGCGGCGGTGACGGCCGAGCCGTCGTCCAGGCAGGTGGAAAGCAGCCTCCCGGCATAGCTTCCCTCTTTCGAAGCCGTCGTGGCCGGGTTGTGACACTCCAGGCTGAAGCGGAGCTTCACGCTGCTCGCACTGGGCGGCTTGGCCACGCCATCGAGCACGGACGTCACGTAGATCGTCGGCTTGCTGCCGGCATACACCGGCCCCTTGAACAGCGCGCATCCCTGCTCCCCCGCGGCCTTGATCCGCTCGTTCGGCGCGCAGGCGCCGACGGTGAATGCGAACGGTCCCTTGGCGTCAGGCAACCCGCGCGTATCGCCCTCGACCGTCGATCTGTTATTCTGGGGAACCCCATCGCCGGTGCCGGATACCTCGGCGGTATTCACGATCTTTCCTTCGGCAATAATCTTTGCCTTGATCTGGACGCTGGCCGTCGCACCCGGCGCCAGCGGCTTGCCGTAACTGCAGGAGACCAGCTGCCCCTGGCGCATGCAGGTCCAGTCCGGGCCGCTCGCCGACACGAAATCCAGCTCGGTGGGCAGGGTGTCCTTGACCGCCACCTTGTTGTCGGCGCGCGGACCCTCGTTCGTCACCGTGAGCGTATAGGCGATCTCGTTGCCGAGCTTGAATTCGCCGGACTGGGTCTTCTTGATGCTCAAGTCCGCGGGCTTGGAAGGCAAGGCGATCGCAGCCATGCTCAGCAGCACACGGTCATCCGCCGTCGTGAACACGGCGTCCGCATTCGTGCTTGATGCAGGCGGAGCCACGTCCACGATGTCGAAGTCGATACCGTTGGACACCTCGTCCGAGTTGGCGCTGCTCTTCGAATTGAAGGCGTCGTTCTTCTGTATGAATGGCGCATAGTGCAGCAGCTGGCCCGCGAAGCTGACATGGTCGCCCTTCTGCTGCCCGGTCTTGTCGCCTTCCCAGACGAGGTAGCCGAAGCGCCCGCTGCCGCCCTTGTTCGCGGGCGGCGTGTAATCGCGCATCGGTACCGTGATGCTGGTGTTCTTGATCGCCTGCATGCCTTCGTAGAAATTCACTACGCGGTAGTTCTCGTTTGCGTGGGCATACACCACGGCCAGCGCGAAGCCCGCGATCATCGCGTTTGCCTTTTGCTGCTTGGCGCAATAGATGTCGGCCGTCGACACGCTCAGGCCGCCGAAGCTGAAGCTGCCGCTGCCCGTCACCAGCGCGGTGACGTCCGCGGCGGCGGCGAAATAGCGCAGGCCATCGATCGTGGAAGCGTAGCGGCGCTCCGGAGGCGCGGTGACCGTCGCGGCGTTGAGCGACACCTCCGGGTCGACCTCGCCGGTACCCGCCCAATACAGGATCGCCGACACGACAGTGGCGTTCGCCGGCAGCGCGATGCTTGCCCGCGCGCTCGACATCAGCTCGCAGGCCTTGGCCCCGCCGTTCCTGGACTGCAGGCTGGCCTGGGTACCGACGAAGTTGATGTTTCCTTCGAAGGATTTGGTCAGCGCCAGCGGGGTGGCGGCGGCCGTACCGGCCCATACGGTGGCGGCCATGCACGCGAACAGGGCCAGGCGGGGGAAGTTCAGCAGTGTGTTCATATCTCCACTTCGAGCTTGCGTCGTACGTAATCGGGACTGTTGGTGGCCGGCTCGCCACAGACGCCGTCCACCGGCTGGTTGCACGCCACGGCGCTGATGCGCCAGCGCTTCAAGGGATCGCCATCGGAATTCTTCAGGTCGTCGATCGCGCGGCAGCCCACCGTCACGCGGAAACTGCCCAGCACGCTGGTGGCCGGGAAGCCGAAGGAGCTGCCCGCGCAGCGGCCGTGGCGCAACTGCTCGTACAAGCCCCATTCGATCCCGGCGCGTGCCGCCTGATAGGCCTTGGCGCCTTCGATATCCAGGTTCGATGCGGCCTGCTGCGCGGTAAACAGGGAGACCGCGGCGGCGCCGAGCCCCGCCAGCACCACCAGCAGGAAGATCGCGGTGACGAGGCCGACGCCGGCCTGGCGCGAACGGGCGAGGAAGCGGCTCATGGCGTGTTGTCCACGTGGACCTGGCTGACCAGGCGCACCCGCGCCGCGGGATCGTTATCCAGGCGCAGCGCGAGCCTGATGATCACCAGCGCGCTGCGGCGGGTGGCATCGCTGCCGTAGCGGAAAATCTGGGAGCATTCGGCCACACGGGTGGCGATCACGGCGCGCTTCGGGGAGCCCGCGGGCGGCTTCTTCTGGGTCTTGCTGATCGGGTACGACCAGTAGCGCACCAGCGCGTTGCCGCCATCGGACGCGGGTTCACAGGCATAGCTGACGGGACCAGTCACGACCTGGAAGCGGCTGCTGGGCGACTGCATGGGATTTTTTTGTGCGGCGAAAGGATTGCCTTCCATCTCGACGATCGGGTGATTCGGCTTGCTGTCGTCCCGGCCCGTGACTTTCGCGATGTTCTTTTCCGTGCCCGGCTCGTTGTACTGGTAGGCGTCGGAGGGTACTGTCTCCTCGCCGAGATTGTAGACGACGATGTAGTCACCCGGCTCGATGTCGCGCATGGTGCCGCCCACCGCCGTGAATTTTTTCTTGTCTTTGTTATCGAAATCGAGCACCGGAAAGCTGTCGACGTCGTCGTCGACCGACAGGTAGCGGCCGCCCGTCCGGGTGAGCAGGAACTCGACGGCGCTGCCGTCGCCGTTGACGCGCACGCTGTTGGGCAAGGCGAGGCGCAGGTCGCGGGCGATGCGGCGCAGGGCCAGATCGGCTTCGTCGCTGGCGGCGGCGCGCGCGGCCGTGTCGGCATAGGCCTGGGCCGGCGCACGAATGAAAACCGCGACGACGGCCCCGATCACGCCGATGATGACGATCGCCACGATCGCCTCGACCAGGGTGAAGCCGCGCGCGCGCGAGGGCTTGAAACCGGCGCTCATAGGAAGGTCGGCGCGTAGCGGGTGCGGTAGCCGTCCAGCACCAGCGACGCGCCATCGTAACGCACCTCGACGCGGATGCGCAGCACCTCGGCATCCGCCGAGCTGGCACTGGAAACGGGGATGCCGCCGATCGATTCGGGCGTGATCGTGACCGTCGCCGTATAGCCTTCCACGTCGATCGGCTCGCCGTTGGCATCGAGCAGGCCGCCGCTGGCATCGTTGAAGCTGCTCTGTGCCACGTTAGCGGCGCCCACGTAGTCGTTGACATTGTCGAAGGGGCGGCTGCCGCCCGGCTCGGGACCCCAGTTTTCCGGCACCGTACATTCGGCGCTGGAGGTAATCTTGTCGTTGTCCGCCTTCGGATCGGTGGCGTCGCAATAGGAAAACTTCGCCTGCTGGACCTCCTCCAGCAGGCCCTCGGCGATCATCAGCGCCTGCTTGCGGCGCAAGGGATCGGCGCTGCCCTTGGTGGTCAAGTTCAGCACGCCGACGATGCCAGCCAGGGCAATGCCAACGATCATCATGAACAGGATGGCCTCGATCAGCGTCAGGCCGTACTGGCGACGCGCGCGTCTAGAATACATAGCCGGTCTCGAGTGTGACACCGACGGAACGGGTCGTGCCGTCGCCGGTGATCGCGAACCTGAAGCCGGCGAACTCGTCCTTGCTAGAGGGATTGTCAGGCCGGCCCAAGGCATCGAATGAAATTTGGTAAAAAGGCAAACTATTCGAATATTCTATGCCACTCGGCCGTGTGAGGCAATACCAGGCAGAGGTGCCGCAGGCGCCATCGGCGCCGGATACACTGCTGCTGGGTGCATGCACCTGCGCCCCAGGGGCGCAGGGCATATCACTCTCGTAACACAGGGCGATCCTGTCGTCTTCGAAATGCACGTAGACCATGCGGTTCTGGCCAACCGCCAGCTTTTGCGCGTAGCGCAGCATGGCCCGCGACTGCTCGGCGAAAGCGTCGGCGTCGTAGCCGCGGCGGTCGAAAAAGCGGCCGGCGGCGATCGCCCCCAGGATGCCGACGAGGACCATCACGATGATCAGCTCGACCATCGTGAAGCCGCGCTCCGGCTGTGCCGGGCAGAGACGGGTCCATGTGGGTGGGGAGGTCAAACAAGCTCCATCAGGTACAGCAGGCAGGGCCGTATGGCACAACCATCATCCCGGCGCCCTGGGGCCACCGCGATGCCGCCCTGCGTCCAAGGCCCGAGCCGCCATGCGTCGCCGCAATGCGCAGCCCGGACTGTGTGATCGAATTGGCGAAATTAGTTGCAGTCCGAATTCAGCAGGGTGATGCCTGGTGCCGCACCTACTGCAGCGTTGACGTAGGTGACCCGGCAGTTCGTATTCGAGGCAACGCCTTTGGGCGACACGATGATCGTACCCTTGGTGGTGGTGTCGAACTCATAGGACTCGGCGTCCAGGCCCGCTGCGGTCACAAAGTCGGCGTCGTTGGCGTCTGGGTAGCCATTCGCGAGATCCACCTCGGTACCTTCGAAGTTGATCTTGGTTTCCGACGGTTTCACCAGCGCGCGCGCATGGCCCATGGCCGCCACCGAGCTGATCGAGCCTTTGGCTGCCGCGATGCTGGCGGCACGGGCATCGGCGCCCAGGTTGGCGAACTTCGGCAGCGCGGTGGCCGCCAGGATGCCCAGGATGACGATCACGACGATCAGTTCGATCAGGGTGAAACCGCCCTGTGCGCTCTTGCTGGAATACGTGTTCATTAATTCTCTCCGTTGAAGTAGTGCGGGTGAGCCCGCGGTCTTGAGGTTATCTGGACCCGGCCCCGACTTCGTCGATGACCAGTGTCCTATGGTTGCCGCTCCGCCCGCTTTCGGCCGGATGAGTCGAACTGGACAATTCTACCTTGAACTTAAGCAATTTAGATGTCTCGGAGGAAAAAGTGTCGCTACTTAGCACATAGTTGACAGTGTGATCGGTCCGGTCAAAAAACCATGCGCCGCGGCGCAGCGTCGCCGGGTCGGGCGAATAGTATTCACCGAGGTAATTGGCTGGCCGCCTGATAAGCCAAGTCATCGGGTTTTCTTGCGACAAAGTAAACGCGGCGTCGCGGCCCGCCGACATGACGAGCTGGGCCTCGCGCACCGCCAGCGCCGTGCGCAGCGCGCCCACCACATGGTAGGCGGCGGTACGTTCCGATTGCACGCGCCACTCGAGCAGCCTGCCCAGCAGCATGCCTGCCAGCAGCCCCGTCACGACGATGCAGACCGCGAACTCGAAGCGGGTTGCCCCGCGGCAGCGGGCCGGCCCCATCATTTGGCTCCGTGCAGCGCCGCCTTGCCCAGGTCCCAGATCGGCAGGAAGATGCCCAGCGCCAGCACCAGCACCATGATGCCCAGGAAGGTAATCAGGATCGGCTCGATCTGGCTCGACAGGGTCTTCAGCTCGTAATCGACCTCGCGCTCGTACATCTGCGCGATCTCGTCCATCAGGTCGTCGAGCGAGCCGGACTCTTCGCCGACCGCGATCATCTGCAGCACGATCGGGGTGAACACATTGGCGGCGATCGAGGTGCGCAGGATGCTCTCGCCGCGCTCGACGCCATCGCGCATCCCCTCGATGCGCGAGCTGAGGTAGGCGTTGTCCGCGGTTTGCGACACCACCGTGAGGGCCTGCACGATCGGCACCCCGCTGCGGGTCGACAGCGCGAAACTGCGCGCGAAGCGCGCCATGGTCGCCTTGTGGATGATCTTGCCCGCGATCGGCAGGCGCAGCTTGTGCTGGTCCCAGGCCAGCCGTCCCTTCGGGGTGGCAACCCAGGCACGGAAACCGAACACGGCGCCCCCCACCATCGCCGCCATGGCAGGCCAATAGGCGACCGTGAAATTCGAGGTCGACAGCAGGATCCGCGTCATCAAGGGCAGTTCGGCATTGAAGGACTTGAACACCGACGCGAACTGCGGAATGACGACAACGTTGACGATCACCATCGCGATCGCCATCGCGATCACCACGAAGGTCGGGTAGCGCATCGCGGTCCTGACGCGCTGGCGCATGTCGCGGTCGAACTCGAGGTGGTCGAACAATCGCAGGAACACTTCTTCCAGGCGGCCGGTCATCTCGCCCACCCGCACCATCGACAGGTAGAAGGTATCGAAGACCTTCGGGTGGCGCGTCATCGCGGCCGACAGTTCGCGGCCCGAATCGAGCGATTCGCGCAGGTCCTTGATCACCTTGCCGAAGGACTTGTTGATGGCCGATTCCTGCAGGCCCGCCAGTCCGCGCATGATCGGCACGCCGGATTTCAGCAGCGTATAGATCTGGCGGCTGAACAGCTGCACGTCCATCGAGGTGACCTTCTTTTCCCGCAGGCGCGCCAGCAGGCCGCCGCCGCCGCCGGAAACCGGGCCCTTGCGGCTGGGGCTGATCTCGATCGGCGTGGCGCCGCTGCCGAACAGCTGGTCGGCGATGGCCCCGCTGTCCGCACCCTCGAGGATGCCCTGCAGCAGTTCGCCGCCGGCGTTGCGCGCCTTGTAGGAAAAATAAGGCATCAGTCTTCGTACTGGTTACTGATGCGCATCGCTTCGGCGACGGTGGTCCTGCCCTGCACCGCCAGGGCGACGCCGTGGCGGCGCAGCGTCTCGCCCCCCATTTCGGCATGCGCCACCTTCAGGAAGTGCGACGGGTCCGGATGGTTGGCCGCCTCGGTGACGGCGCGCGTCATCTCGAGCAATTCGTAGACACCGGTACGGCCGCGGAAACCCGTGCCGTTGCAGTGCGAGCAGCCCTTCCCGTGGAAGAACTGGACGGTCTCGGCACGCTCGCCCAGCTCCGCGCGCAGCCAGTTGACCTCGAGCGGCGTCGGCTGGTAAGGCGACGAGCAGCTTTCGCAGATCACGCGCACCAGGCGCTGGGCCAGCACGGCCTGCAGCGAGCCGCCCACCATGTAGCGCGGCACGCCCATGTCCATCAGGCGCAGCGGGGTCGAGGCGGCGTCGTTGGTGTGCAGGGTCGACAGCACCAGGTGGCCGGTCATGGCGGCACGCAGGCCGATCTGGGCGGTTTCCTGGTCGCGCATCTCGCCGACCAGCACGATGTCCGGGTCCTGGCGCAGCGCCGAGCGCAGCACGCGTGCGAACGACAGGTCGATCTTGTCGTTGACCTGCACCTGGTTGACGCCCTTGAGGCGGTATTCGACCGGGTCCTCGACCGTGATGAGCTTCTTCTCCACCGAGTTCAGCTCGGACAGGGCGCTGTACAGCGTGGTGGTCTTGCCGCTGCCGGTCGGCCCGGTCACCAGTACCAGGCCATTCGGACGCTGCACCAGCGCGCGGAAGCGCTCGACGATCCGCGCCGGCATGCCGATCGCATCCAGGCGCAGGGTGGTGCCGCCCTGGTTCAGCAGACGCATGACGACCGATTCGCCGTACTGGGTCGGCATGGTCGAGATACGCACGTCGATGCGCTGGTTGCGCACCTTGACCGCGAAGCGGCCGTCCTGCGGCAGGCGTTTTTCCGAGATGTCGAGGTCGGCCATGAGCTTGAGACGCAGCGCCAGCGGCGTGGCCACCTTGATGTCGGCCTCGGTCTGCAGGTGCAGCACGCCGTCGATGCGGAAGCGGATCTGCAGGCGACCGTCCTGCGGCTCGATGTGGATGTCCGAGGCGCGTACCTGGGCGGCGTCGTCGAACACCGACTGCAGCAGCTTGACGATCGGCGCTTCTTCCAGGCCCGGATTGGCGGCCAGCGCGCCGAAGTCGATCGAGGTGTCGCCCAGGTCCTGCTCGACCTCGCGCGCGAAGTCGGTAATCTGGTCGGTGCGGCGGTAGATGCGGTCGATCGCCCCCAGCACCTCGGTCTCGTTGACCACGGCCAGCTCGACGGTCTTGCGGAGCAGGCGCGCGATCTCGTCGTAGGCGAACAGGTCGGTCGGGTCGGAGACGCCCACCAGCAGGGTCTCGCGGCGGTCTTCCAGCACCAGGGCACGGAAGCGGCGCGCCGCCGTTTCCGGCAGCAGGCGCACCAGCTCGGCGTTAATGTTGTAGAACTTGAGATTGATGTAAGGGATGTTCAGCTGGCGCGCCAGCGCGCCCGAGATCTGGTCTTCGGTGACAAAACCGCTTTCGACGAACACGCGGCCCAGCTTGCGCCCGGTGCGCTTCTGGTCCGCGAGCGCCTGGTTGAGCTGCTCTTCCGACAGCAGCTTCTGCTGGATCAGCACCTCGCCGAGGCGAATTTTTTCCGGCCTTGCCATGGACATCCCTTGTAGTTATTGCTTGCAGCGAATATTTTATGCCAGAACCTGTAGGAATTGACCTACGGAATTAACTGTCGATAGGCAAAGTGTCGCCGTTTCGCCATGATGAAATGGCATCGCGTGTAAGATGACCGGAAAAAAACGACAAGGAGCCCCATGGAAGCCACACGCAGCCTGCGCCGCCGCGTCTACCTGATGCGACATGGCAGCGTCACCTATTTCGACGACAGCGGCAAGCCCTTCCTTCCCGAGACCGTGGCCCTGAACCCGGCCGGCCAGGCCCAGGCCGACGCCGCCGGCCGCGCTTTCGGCGAGGCCGGCGTGCGCTTCGACCGCGTAATCACGTCAGGCCTGCCGCGCACCGTCGAAACGGCGCGCCGGGTCCTCACCGCCAGCGGCCAGGACATCGAACCCGAGGTCTGGGCGGAACTGCACGAGATCCGCGGCGGACGCCTGTCCGCCATCCCGAAGGATGACCTGCGGCGCGCCTTCACCGGCGCCTTCGAGGGCGTGGTGGACGAGGATCAGCGCTTCCTCGGCGGCGAATCGGTCGGCGAGATGATGGACCGCGTCCATCCCGCCATCGCTCGCCTGCGCGCCCGGCAGGACTGGGACACCGTGCTGCTGGTCCTGCACGGGGGCGTCAATTGCGCCATCCTCTCCTTGGCCTTGTGTGGCCCCGAGCGCGGGCAGCGCTTCTTCCTCGGCGGACTGGCGCAGGCGGCCGGCTGCATCAATGCGCTCGACGTGGGCGACGACCCGCGCGATTGGGTAGTCCGCTTCGTCAACTTCGTGCCCGCTGGTCCGCTGCAGCCGGACGCGCGCACCACCACCATGGAGCAGCTGTTCGAACAATACCGCAAAGGCCGCTGACTGCATGTGCACGCAAAGAAATAGCACGCCCGTGCGCTTCAGCGCTAGAATGCAGTACGAAAAAAACAATGGAGACGCGATGTACGAAGAAATGATGGGCACCAAACCTGTGTCCGAACGCCAGCGCTTCGACGTCGACACCCTCGGCGCCTGGCTCGCGGAGAACGTCGAGGACTACCCCGGCGGTGCGCTGCAGGTGGAACAATTCAAGGGCGGCCAGTCCAACCCGACCTTCCGGCTCTCTGCGGGCGGCCGACGCTACGTGTTGCGCACCAAGCCGGGGCCGGCCGCCAAGCTGCTGCCCTCGGCACATGCGATCGACCGCGAATTCCGCGTGATGGGCGCGCTGCACGGCGCCGGCTTCCCGGTACCGCGCCAGTACGCCCTGTGCCTGGACGAAGCCATCATCGGCCGCGCTTTTTACGTGATGGAATGCGTCGAGGGCCGGGTGCTGTGGGACCAGTCGCTGCCGGGGATGACGCCGAGCGAGCGGGCCGCCATCTACGACGAGCAGAACCGCGTGATCGCGCAGCTGCACACGATCGACTATGCCAGCATCGGCCTCGGCGACTTCGGCAAGCCTGGCAACTACTTCGCGCGCCAGATCGAGCGCTGGACCAAGCAGTACCAGGCATCCGTTACCGAGCCGATCGAGGCGATGAACCGCCTGATCGAATGGCTGCCCCAGCACATCCCGCCCGGCGACGACACCGGCATCGTGCACGGCGACTACCGGCTGGACAACATGATCTTCCACCCGTCCGAACCGCGTATCCTGGCGGTGCTGGACTGGGAACTGTCCACCCTCGGCCACCCGCTGGCCGACTTCTCCTACCACTGCATGAGCTGGCACATCCCGCCGGGGCGCTTCCGCGGCATCGCCGGCCTCGACCTGGCGGCGCTGGGCATCCCGTCCATGGACGACTACGTGGCGCGCTACTGCGAACGCACCGGCAAGACGATCCGCGCCGAGGACTTCGATTTCTACCTGGCCTACAACATGTTCCGCCTGGCCGGCATCATGCAGGGCATCATGAAGCGCTACGTGGACGGCACCGCGTCCAGCGCGCAGGCCCTCGAGAACGGCAAGGCGGCGCGCCCGATGGCCGAGATGGCGTGGCAGTTCGCCACCCGCAGCCGCTGATCAAACAAAGGGACAAGGAAAGGACAAACGCATGGACTTCGCCTATTCGGCGCGCTGCAGGGAGCTGCAGGCGCGCCTGCTCGCCTTCATGGACGAGCACATCTACCCCAACGAGCGCGCTTTCAACGAAGAGATCGCAGCCAATGCCCGCGACAAGGGCACGCGCTGGCTGCCGCTCGAACTGGTCGAGCGCCTCAAGCCGCTGGCGCGCGAGGCCGGGCTGTGGAACCTGTTCCTGCCACGCTCGACCCGCGCGCCGGAAGGCTTGTCGAACCTCGATTACGCGCCGCTGTGCGAGATCATGGGGCGCGTGCCCTGGGCGCCGGAAGTATTCAACTGTTCGGCCCCCGACACCGGCAACATGGAAACGCTGGAGCGCTATGCATCGGAAGAGATCAAGCGCCAGTGGCTGGAACCGCTCCTGCGCGGCGAGATCCGCTCGGCCTTCGCCATGACCGAGCCGGAAGTCGCCTCATCGGACGCGACCAACATCGCGACCCGTATAGAACGCGACGGCGACGACTACGTCATCAACGGCCGCAAGTGGTGGATCTCCGGCGCCGGCGACCCGCGCTGCAAGGTCTTCATCGTGATGGGCAAGACCGATCCGATTGCAGCGCGCCACCGGCAGCAGTCGATGATCGTGGTCCCGGCCGGCACGCCCGGCATCACCATCGTGCGCCCGCTGCCCGTGTTCGGCTACGACGACGCGCCCCACGGCCACTGCGAGATCCTGTTCGAGGACGTGCGCGTACCCGCGACGAACATGCTGCTGGGCGAAGGGCGCGGCTTCGAGATCGCCCAGGGACGCCTGGGCCCGGGCCGCATCCACCACTGCATGCGTGCGATCGGCGTCGCCGAGCGCGCCCTGGAGCTGATGTGCAAGCGCCTGGAAGCGCGGGTTGCCTTCGGCCGCAAGCTGTCGGACCAGGGCGTGTGGCGCGAGCGCATCGCGGAAAGCCGCATCCGCATCGACACCGCGCGGCTCCTGACCTTGAAGACCGCCTACATGATGGACACCGTCGGCAACAAGGTGGCGCAGGCGGAGATCGCGATGATCAAGGTGCTGGCGCCAAACGTGGCGCAGGATGTGCTCGATTGGGCGATCCAGGCGCACGGCGCGGCCGGCGTGTCGGACGAGTTCCCGCTGGCTTACCAGTGGGCGGGGAACCGGAGCTTGCGGCTGGCGGATGGGCCCGACGAGGTGCACCGCAATGCGGTGGCGAAGCTGGAGCTGGCGAAGTACGCGTCGGGGTGAAGCGTAGGGTGGTCGGCTTCGCCGGCCACCCTACGTCAACTCAGGCATAGGCCCGCACCAGGAACTCGGCGACGCACACCGGCTTGACGCCCTGCCCCTCCGGCTCGACCGCCACGTTCCACGTCAACTGCACCCCACCCTCGATCGCATCGCAGGCCGCCAGCATCCACCTTCCCCGCACCCGGCTCCCGCCCGGCAGCGGCGCCGGAAACCTTACCCGGTTCAGCCCATAGTTCAGCCCCATGCGCATGCCCTCGATGACGAGTGCGCTCTCCAGCATCGCGGGCAGCAGCGACAGCGTCAGGAAGCCGTGCGCCACCGGTGCGCCGAAGGGGGACTCGCGCGCGCAGCGTTCTCGATCGACGTGGATCCATTGCCGGTCCTCGGTCGCCTCGGCAAAGGCGGCGATACGCTCCTGCCCCACCTCGAACCAGCCCGAGAGGGCAACTTCGCTCCCCACCAGTCGCGGCAGCTCGGCAAGCGCAATCGTCCTAGGCATCGTCCCCTCCAGCGGGACGGCGCCCGAACATGCCCATGCCGTCGATGGTGCAGATCTCTTCGCCATGCTGGTTGGTCGCGGTCCACCTGGACCAGACCACCCCGCGGTCCGGCTTCGAGTTCGATGCCTTGACCTGGGTGGTGAGATAGCGCACCTTGAGCGTATCGCCCGCACGCAGCGGGCGCAGCCAGCGCACCCGGTCCAGGCCGGGCGAGCCCATGCTCGAGGCCGAGCACATCAGGCCGTCGACCACCATCCGCATCATCAGGCTGCAGGTATGCCAGCCGCTGGCGATCACGCCCCCGTAGATCGACGCGCCAGCCGCTTCGCGGTCGACGTGGAAGGGCTGCGGATCGAACTGCCGGGCGAAGGCGATGATCTCCTCCTCGCTCACGGTGCGCTCGCCGAGTTCGATCTCCTGGCCGGGATGGAAATCTTCGAAATACCATCGACGGATCATCGCCTGCTCCTTACGCGGCTTGCTGGAAGCCCGGCTGCGCGACGAAGCGCGCCAGGTGGTGGTCACGGTCGCCGAGGGTGAGCTCGATCATCGACAGGCGCTTGAAGTAATGCGCGGCGGCCAGCTCGTCGGTCACTCCCATGCCGCCGTGCAGCTGCACCGCCTGCTGGCCGATGAAGCGGGACGCCTGGCCGACGCGGTACTTGGCGGCCGACACCACGCGGCGGCGCTCGCCGGCATCAAGACCGTCGAGCGTGACGGCCGCCAGCAGGGCCATCGAGCGCGCCTGTTCCAGGTGGATGACCATGTCGGCCATGCGATGCTGCAGTGCCTGGAACTTGCCGATCGGGGCGCCGAACTGCTGGCGCGTCTTGAGGTAGTCGAGCGTGGCCTCGAACAGCGCTTCCATCGCACCGAGCGCCTCGGCGCACAGCAGGCCCGCGCCGTAGTCCGCCGCCGCTTCCAGGATGTCCCAGCCAGCCCCCGGGGTGCCGATCACGGCGTGCGGCGCCAGCTGCACGCCGTCCAGGCGCAGGTGCGCGGCGCGCAAGCCGTCAAGGGTACGATAGCCGGTCAACTGCACTCCCGGGGCATCTGCCGGCACCGCGAACAGGGTGATGCCGGCTTGGTCGCGCTGGCCGCCGCTGCTCCGCGCCGGGACCACCAGCACGCCCGCCCCGGCACCATGCACGATTGCTGTCTTCTCGCCGTCCAGGCGCCAGCCGCCGGCGTTGCCTTCCGCACGCGTCGCGATGTCGTGCAGGTCGTGACGCGCCTGCCGCTCGCCGAGCGCACAAGCCAGCTTCAGCCTGCCTTCGGCCACCTGTTCCAGCAAGTGGCCGTGCGCGCCGCCCAGCTTGAGGAACCGGGCGCCCAGCACGGTGGCGAAATACGGTTCCACCACCAGGCCTCGGCCAAGCTCGCGCATCACGACGAAGAGGTCGACTGCGGTGCCGTCGAAGCCGCCCTGCTCTTCCGGCACCGGCAGCGCCGTCATGCCCAGTTCGACGAGCCTGGCCCATGCGGCGTCCGATGTCCCCTGGTTTGATGCGACGATGGCGCGGCGCTGCTCGAAGCCGTAGTCGCGGCCGATCCAGCGCTTGAGCGCATCGGCGAACTGGAGCTGCTCCGGGTTGAAGTCGAAGTTCATGGTTTCTCCTTACAGCCCCAGGATCATCTGGGAGATGATATTGCGCTGGATCTCGTTCGAACCTCCGTAGATGGAGGTCTTGCGGTAGTTGAAGTAATAGGACGCCAGCGGCGCGGCATCGTCGTCGCCGGCGACGCTGTGTTCATGTTCGCCCTCCAGGTAGGCCGGATCGAAAGGCAGGGCCATGGGACCAGCCGCTTCCAGCATCAGTTCCGTAAGCGCCTGCTGGATGTCGGTGCCGCGCACCTTCAGCACCGAGGCTTCGGGGCCGGGAGCCTTGCTGGCCTTGGCCAGCACCCGCAGCACCGTCATCTCGAGCGCCATCAGTTCGATCTCCAGGTCGGCAACCCTGGCGGCGAACAGCGGGTCCTCGAGCAGCGGGCGGCCGTTCTTCTGCTCGCGCCGCGCGAGGCGCTTGAGAAAGGCCAGTTCGCGCTTGCTGCGGCCGACCGCCGCGATGCCGGTGCGCTCGTGGCCCAGCAGGTACTTGGCATAGGTCCAGCCGCGGTTTTCCTCGCCGACCAGGTTGGCGGCAGGCACCCGGACATTGTCGAAGAAGACTTCGTTCACCTCGTGGTCTTCATCGAGCATGATGATCGGCCGCACCGTGACGCCCGGCGAATGCATGTCGATCAGGAGGAAGGAAATGCCCTCCTGCTTGCGCACGGAAGGATCGGTGCGGACCAGGCAGAAGATCATGTCCGCGTGCTGGGCCAGGGTGGTCCAGGTCTTCTGTCCGTTGACGATGTAGTGCTCGCCCTCGTCATCCACGCCGCGCACGGCCGTGGTCTTGAGCGAAGCAAGGTCGGAACCGGCGCCCGGCTCGGAGTAACCCTGGCACCACCAGTCCTCGCAGGACAGGATGCGCGGGAGGAAATACTCCTTTTGCTGCTGGCTGCCGAAGGCCATGATGACGGGAGCCACCATGTCGATCCCAAAGGGCATCACGCGAGGCGTCCCGGCGCGGGCGCACTCCTCCTCGAAGAGATGGCGCTGCACGGGTGTCCAGCCCGGTCCGCCGAATTCGACGGGCCAGCCCGGCGCCACCCAGCCCTGCCTGGCCAGGATCTTGTGCCAGCGGACGAAATCGTCCTTGCTCAGCCGCAAGTGCTTGAGCACCTTGGCCTGCAGGTCTTTCGGCAAATGGGAATCGAGGAAGGCGCGGACCTGGTCGCGAAAGGCCAGGTCCTCGTCCGAGTAGTGCAGGTCCATGTCGTCTCCTTGTTGTTCATCGCCCGGTCGCCTGAAAAAGCACGGTCGTTCACAAGGATTGTACCCGACAAATTTGTTGCCTGGTTGAGTACGTAGATCGATGCAGGGTGGAAGCCACCCCGCATGCCGGATCAGTGCCTGCGGCGGCGCGACAGCGCGCCCGCACCTACCATGCCCAGCAGCATCAGCGCGATGCTCGAAGGCTCCGGAACCTCGGCCGCCGGGCCTTCCTGGTTGCCGATGTTGCCGAGACCATTGCCGTTACCGTTGCCGATCCCATTGCCATTGCCGTTGAGGGCGCCATTGCCAATGCCGTTACCGTTCCCGTTGCCATTGGACGAGCCGTTGCCGTCGCCGTTGCCGTTGCCGTTGCCGTCGCCGTTGCCGTTGCCGTTGCCGGAAATCGGGGCCGGCATGCTGGTGTTCGGGTTGCTGACTTGACCGCCGGTCGCGCCCTGGGCCGGCGAGTTACCGCTCGTCGTACCCCCGGTCGACGGGGCGGTGTTGTTGCCGCCACCCGTCAAGCCCGGCGCCGTGGCCTTGCCATCCGAGATGATCGCACCGTCGGCCGAGCCGACCACCGACTTGCCGAGACCGGCGCTTGCCGCCAGGATGCCGTATCCGGATGCCAGCAGGTAGTTGGCCTCGATACCACGCTGGAAGAAGAGTTTGGTCTGGCCGTCGACCTGTTGCACACTGCTTGCCACTTTGCCGTACAAGATGTCGGAGAGACTCGCGTTGGCGCCATGGGCTACGCCGGCGACCAGGCTCACGTTACCTTTCAGGACGCCGGAGCCGAGGACGTCGGTACCGTTGCCGGTGGTCCAGGCGTTGACGACGTTCGTCGACTGGGCAGCCGAGGTGGGGATGGTGTCGGCGTGGGCAGAAGCTGCGCCGGCGATGAGACTTGCAATGACAAGGCGGCGAATTAGCATAACGATAACTCCTTAGTTGACGTTCAATTGTTGTTATTACAACCGTAGAGTTATCCTACCATAGCTAAAATAAAAGCAACTTTTTGGCGCAGCTCAACAGTGCGCGGGGTATCTCCTCCAGAAAAGCGCCTGGAATTCCGTAGGAGTCCACCCAAGCAAAGTGTCTCACAGGAATTTATAAACAAATGACAGCAAGCAATGTTGCTTTCGAAACATCGCATCGATATCTCCAGGATTGCCAATATTGCAACGCGACACACCTCCTGGGCAGGAAGGAAAAAGGCCGGGCCTTGCAAGCAAGGCCCGGCCATGTCACCGGTTCCCGTGGCGTACAGCGCGCCAGGCGTCAGTTGCCGTTACGGGGCAGCGCCATGTAGGGCATGGCGCGCGAGGCCAGGCGCGCATCGGTCCGCAGCATGCCCACTTCGTCGGCCAGGATATGGGCGGCTTCCTGCAACAGGATGTCCTTGGCATCCTTGGCCGCCTTCTCGGCCGCCAGTTCCGCCTGCAGGTCGCGCTCGTCGTACTGCAATCCGTCGTCGTGGCGTGGGGCGCCGCGTACCGCAGTCACCGCCTTGGCCGGCTTGGTGGGCTCCGGCACCTTGCCGCGCGCCTCCTTGCCTGCCGGGCTTGTTGCCGGCTCGTCGCTGTTGGTGCCGCTAGCCCCGGCCAGGCGTGCTTCGCGCAGCTTGGCGCGGGCATCCTGGGCGTCGCGTTCCTTGCGGCGTACCGCCTCGTTCAGGGAGATCGAGTTCTCCTTGCGGATCTTCAGCACCTCGGCGATGTCTTCCTGCAGGAACTGGAACTCCTTGTCCTTCGCGATACGGGCCTCATGGCGCTTCTGCAGCGGGCCGATCAGCTCCTTGAGGTCGCCCGCAGCCGAGTAGCTGGCCGGCTTGATGGCCACCCAGGGCAGCGCATTGGCGTAGGACGACTCGCCGAAGCTCTCCAGGTCGGACAGCACCGGCAGCTTGATGTCCGGGGTCACGCCACGCAGCTGGGTCGTGCCGCCATTAATGCGGAAGAACTGCGCGATGGTCATCTTCAGCTCGCCGTAGCGCACCTTCTCTGCCGGCGAGAAGCGGTCCAGGTTGATCAGGGTCTGCACGGTGCCCTTGCCGAAGCTCGGTTCCCCGATGACCAGGCCGCGGCCGTAGTCCTGGACGGCGGCGGCAAAGATCTCCGACGCCGACGCCGAGCCGCGGTTGATCAGGACGCCCATCGGGCCGTCCCAGGCCAGGCCCGGCTGCAGGTCGGATTCGACCTCGATGCGGCCTTGCGCGTCGCGCTGCTGGACCACCGGGCCCTTGTCGATGAACAGGCCGGTCAGTTCGATCGCCTCGGTCAGCGAGCCGCCGCCGTTGTTGCGCAGGTCGATCAGGACGTTGTCGACCTTCTCCTTCTTGAGCTCGCCAAGGATGCGGGCGACGTCGCGGGTGGCGCTGCGGTAGTCCTTGTCGCCACGGCGGCGCGCCTCGAAGTCGAGGTAGAAGGTCGGCAGCGAGATCACGCCGATGCGGCGCTTGAAGGCCCCGTCCTTGACCTCGATGATCGATTTCTTCGCGGCCTGCTCTTCCATGCTGATCTTCTTGCGCACCATCGAGACGGTGACGTGCTTGGCGTCCGGGCCGGCGTCGCCAGGCAGCACGTCGAGACGCACCGTGGTGCCCTTCTCGCCGCGCACCAGCTGCACCACGTCGTCGATGCGCCATCCGAGCACGTCCGTGAACGGGCCGTTGCCCTGGGCCACGCCGACGATACGGTCACCCACCTTCAGCTTGCCCGACAGCGCGGCCGGGCTGCCCGGGACGATTTCGCGGATGACGGTGTACTCGTCGCGCGACTGCAGCACGGCGCCGATACCTTCCAGCGACAGGCGCATGGCGATGTCGAAGTTGTCGGCCGAGCGCGGGCCAAGGTAATTGGTGTGCGGCTCGATCGCAGTGGCATACGCGTTCATGAACATCTGGAACACGTCTTCGTTGTTCAGCTTGCGGATGCGCGAGATGTAGTTCTCGTAACGCTTGTCGAGCGTCTCGCGGATGGCTTTTTCTTCCTTGCCGGCGAGCTTCAGGCGCAACCAGTCATTCTTGACGCGCTTGCGCCAGAGTTCGCGGACCTCGTCCTCGTTCTTGGCCCAGGGCGACTTTTCGCGATCGAGCTCGATCGATTCGTCGAGGGTGAAGTCCGGACGGGTCTTGAGCAGCTGGCGCGCGTAGTTCATGCGCTCGGTAAAGCGCTGCTGGTACAGGTTGTAGATGGCGAACGGCCCGCTCAGGTCCTCGTTGTTGATGGCATCGTCCATCCTGGTGCGCAAGGACGCGAACCCGTCGATGTCGGACTGGACGAAATACAGCTTCTCGCTGTCGAGCCCCTCGAAGTACTTATCGAAGATCTTCACCGACATTGCGTCGTCGAGCGGCACCGCCTTGTAGTGGTAGCGGCCGAGCACGCGCGACGCCCACAGCGCCGCCTGGGTCTGCTCGGCGAGCGGTTTCATCTGCAGCGTGGCGGCGGCCGCATTTGCCCCCACCGCAGCGCCCGCCCCCGCAGCCTTGGCCGGTGCGACGGCGGCGACCGCGCTGACTTTCTCCGGCTGGGCAGTCACCACATGGGCGGACATCGCAAAGGCCATCGCGGCCATGAACAGGTGGTGCTTCTTCATTCGTCGTCTCTCCGAAACGAAATTACTTGCCTCGGCGCGACCGGCGATCGTTGCAATCAAGCAGGCCGGTCAATACGCCCTTTGTGGGCCATTCTACAGGAAGCCGGAGGAAGGCAGAGCCGGCATCCTCCTATTTTCGCCTGAGCGCAGTGCTGGATTAAGGCTGGCATAAGCCAGGCATTCATCCTTTGACAAGCTGGAGCAATTCAGCGCGGTATATCGTGACGACGCCGCCAAACAGCAAGAGCGGAATCCACGGCCAGGAACGCGCCGCCAGCCGCCAGTCCACCGGCGAGGGCCAGAAGGACAGGAACTGCGGGGCCAGGAAAAAAGCGAGCGCCAGGTCGAGCGGCTCGAACACGAGGCCGTGCCGGGTGCGCCACCAGGCCACCGCGAACGGCAGGCCCAGGACCAGCAGCGGCGCCAGGGCGCTCGGCGCCGCGTTGTACCAACGCAGGTTGGCAAAGGTAACGGAGCCGAGCTCCCAGTTGTGTCCCTTGCCTGGCTTCTTGATGCGTTTCGGAATGACGCTCAGCCCGATCGGCTCGGCATTGGTGAGCAGGCCGACGGAAAAATGCGCGAGCTCGTGGCACAGGGTGCCGGCGGCGGTAAACACGAAGAAAAAGGGATGCGCGCCCGAAGCGATCCACAGCAGCAGCGCGAGCGCGCCCGAGGGCAGCAGGTACAGCAGGATGTCGCTCATACGGATGCGGTGGACGGCAGGCAGGCCCTGCGATCCGCCGGGGCCATCAATGCGAGCCCGAGTAGAAGCAGCGGCCGCAGGCCTGGCGGTAGCTTTCGTTGCCTCCGATGCTCACCTGTTCGCCCTCGCGGATGCGGCGGCCTGCGGCATCGACGCGGATGTTCATGGTCGCCTTCTTGCCGCAGGTGCAGATGTTCTTGATCTCCTCGATGTCGTCGGCCAGCGCCAGCAGATAGGCCGAGCCCGGAAAGGGCTCGCCGCGGAAGTCGCTGCGCAGGCCGTAGCAGATCACCGGGACGCCGCGCACTTGGGCGACCTGGTGCAATTGCTGCACCTGAAGCGTCGTGAGGAACTGGGCTTCATCGACCAGGATGCAGGAAACCGGCGGCGCGCTGGCGAGGAAATCGGTATTGCTGTCGAACAGGTCGACCTGGCGCTGCGGGCCGAGGCGCGAGGTGATCACGCCCACGCCATAACGGTCGTCGATGGCGGCCGTGTAGAGCTTGACCTGCTGGCCCTGCTCTTCGTAGTTGTGCGCCACCTGCAATAGGGAGGTCGATTTGCCGGCGTTCATCGCCGAGTACCTGAAATAAAGTTTTGCCACGGCCCTGCCCTGAAACGGAGTCGACTGCGTCGATATGGATAATTGCCGGATTATAACAAGCAGGCGTGTCCGGACACCAGCCTCCGGGGCCGTTCAGCCCTCGTGCAGGCGGGCCGGATTGCCGGCAACGCGGGCGCCCGCCGGCACGTCGTGGGTCACCACGCTGCCGGCGCCCACCACGGCGTCGTCGCCGATCGTCACGCCCGGCAGGATGATGGCGCCGCCGCCGATCCAGACGTTGCTGCCGATCCGTACCTGCCGGCCGGATTCCAGCCCGCTGCGGCGCACGGCCGGGTCGAGCGGATGCTCGGCGGTATAGATCTGCACGGCCGGGCCGATGCGGGTATCGTCGCCGATCGTGACCTGCGCGACGTCGAGGATGACGCAGCTGAAATTGACGAACACCCGGTTGCCGAGGCGGATGTTCCAGCCGTAGTCGCAATGGAAGGGAGGCCGCACGATGCTGCCCTCGCCCACGCCCGCCAGGCGCTCGGCCAGCAGGGTGCGCCAGACGGAGACCGGCTGGCCGAGGGCGGCGTTGTAGCGCGCCAGCCAGGCGGCGGTGACGGCCTGCTCCGCCACCAGTTCGGGATCGCTGGCGTGGTAGGGCTGGCCCTCCAGCATCTTGTGCCGCTCGCTCATGCGCATGAGGTTTCCTTTACAGGCCCGGGTGGTACTTGCGCTCCAGGTTCTTCTCGATGTCTTCCTTGTAGAACAGCACGTCCTTGAACTCGCCGCGGCTGTACATCTCGGCCTGGTCGGCGAAGTGCTTCGAGGCCGGGTTATTGCTGTTGCCACCTGCAAGGATACTCTTCGCACGCACGCGCGGGCCGAATTCCACCACCGCGACGAAGCTGTTGCCGCGGTCGCCGTAGATGCGCTTGGTCTTCTGCTTGGCCACCATCCCGAACGAGGCCAGCGAGCCCCAGTTGGCCGAAGCGAACGCCACCGGCCAGCTCGGCTTGCCGTCGTCGTACTGCTGCTCGATGTCGCCGCTGATGCGCTGGAAGCGGTTGATCTCGCCCCACGGGGTCTGCCAGGTGCCGAAGTCGGCGGTGAGCTTGTCGGATGCACGCTGCAGCGAGGCCAGGCGCTCTTCGGCATTCAGGCTGCCGGTGACGAAGTCGACCACCGGCGTGCCCTGTGCGCGGGCGCGCGCCGCGTGCTGGGCCACCATGTCCTGGCCCCAGTAGATCGCCAGCGAGGTCGGCTTCGAATCGACGCCGAAACGCAGGTCCCAGCCGCGCAGGCTCGCTACCTGCGCGGACAAGGCCGCCTTGCGGGGATCGCTCGCGGGCAGCGCGTCGTAGTCCTTCAGCAGCAGCGGCACCAGCGGTTCGAAGGCGGTCAGGTGGCTGTCGTAGGCGGCTGCGATCAGGCTGTCGAGCGTAAAGCTTTTCGCGTCCTTCAGCACGCGCTCGGCATGGCGTCCGCGCGCGTTTTCCGGCAACGACCACATGTAGCTGGGCCAGTCCTCGCGCTTCGGGCTGCTCGCGCCCGACGCGCTGAACGGCCAGTTGTTGGTGTTCGAGATGTAGCCGCTGGCCGGGTTGAACAGCGTGATGGTTTCCTTGATGGCGTGCAGGCCCTGCCATTCGGTGGCGGGCGTGCTGCCGTCCACCGGCTTGGTCCAGTCGAAGCGCGGGTCGCGCTTCGGGATGAAGTTGCCGTGGAAGTAGGCGATATTGCCCTTCGCGTCCGCATACACGGTGTTGTTCGAGGAGTTGGTGCGCAGCTCCATCGCCTTGTAGAAGGCCTTGTAGTCGCGCGCCTTGGTGCGGGTGTACGACTGGGTGAGCGCCTTGAGCGGTTCGTCCATCATCCGCACGGACACCCACTTGCCGCCCTCTTCGCGCACCACCGGGCCGTGGTGCGTGAAATAGGCCGTGACCGTGCGGCTGGCCATGGCGCCCGACGCCGTCCTGTACGGCAGCGTGACCTGCCGCGCCCTTACCGGCCGCTCTTCCCTGCCGTACTTGTAAAAGAACCTGCCGTCGCGCTCGACCACGGTCTCCAGGTATTCGTCGATGACGTCGCCGCCGCCCGAGGTATGCATCCAGCCGGCCTTGTCGTTGAAGCCCTGGTAGATGAAGAACTGGCCCCAGGTCACGGCGCCGTAGGCGTTCAGGCCTTCTTCGCTGACCATGTGCACTTCGGGGCGGAAGTAGAACGAGGTGTGCGGGTTGATCAAGAGGAGCGCATTGCCGGTGCGCGAGAGCTTGGGAGCGATTGCAAAGCCGTTGGAACCGCGCGGCTCCGCGTCGAATCCCTTGTCCAGCGCAGCCAGCTTGTCGGCCGCCGCCGCCTCGTTGCGCTTGCCGTAGAAGCGCTCCAGGTCCTTCAGGTCGATCGACTCGATGTCTCCGCCGATGCTGCCTTCGCTGAAGCTGAGCGCCATCCAGGGCTCGAAGCGGGTGATCAGCTTCGGCTTCACTTCCGGATGCGTGTACAGGTAGTAGTTCAGGCCATCGGCAAAGGCGTTCATCAGTTGTTTCAGCCAGGCCGGGCTGGCCGCGTACTTGGCTTGCATGTCGCTCGGCGTGATGTACATCTTCATGCGCAGGTCGCGCCAGATTTCCTTTTCGCCCTCGACCTCGGCCAGGCGGCCCATCGCATTGATGTAATTGAGCTCGACGCGGTTGAAGTCGTCCTCGGCCTGGGCGTACAGCAGGCCGAACACCGCGTCGGCATCGAGCTTGCCGAACACGTGCGGGATGCCCCACTTGTCGCGCATGATGGTCACCCGCGCCGCCGTCTTCTTCCAGCGCGCCAGGTCGGCGGCGCTGGGGGCCTGCTTCACCGCGGGGGCGGTCGCCGGCGCAGCGAGTGCAGGCACGGCCGCGCCCAAGGCGCAGGCCAGGATGGACGGCAAAATGATGCGGGTGGTGGTCATGCGTGTCTCCTTCTTCTCGTTCTATCGTCGTCTTATTGTGTGACGCCGGCGTGGACCAGGCGCTGCTTGAGCACTTCGTTCTCGGTCAGCAGGGTCGCCACCCGGTCCTTCAGCGAGGCGATCTCGGCGCGCGCGGCGGCCAGTTCGTCGGCCGGGTCGCTTGGCGCGGCCTCCTTCTTCGGACGGGTCGCCATCTTCTGCTCGCGCACCTGGCGCGCAGCCTGCTGCAGCTCCTTGCGGCCGCCGGCGACGGCGGCCTTCTGCGCATCGATCGGCAGCTGGGCCACGTTGGCGGCGGCATTGATCGAGATGGTCCCGGTGCGCACGGCTTCGCGCAGCTCCGGCGTCGCGGCCTTCTGGATGCGCTCGATCTGGCTGATGGTATTGGCCGACACGCGCGCGGCCTTGGCCACTTCCTCGCGGGTGTTCCAGGGCGGCGGCGGGCGCGCATCCATGTCGTCGGCCTCCGGCTTGGGCGGCGCCAATGCCATCTCCTCGGCCATGCGCGCGGTGACGATCTCCTTCTTCTTGAGCGCCAGTACGCCGCGCTGGAAGTCGGACACGCTGCGGCGCGCCAGGTGGTTGTCGATCATCCACAGCATCACGTCGTCGATCGACGCGAAGTTGTTGTTGTGGACGGTGCGGAAGGGAATGCCGTGCTTCTGGCAAATCTCGTAGCGGTTGTGTCCGTCGATCAGGGTGTCGCGCCACAGCACCAGCGCATCGCGGCAGCCCTCGGCAAGCAGGCTGCGCTCGAGCGCGGCGTATTCGATGTCGGTCAGCGGGTCGACGAAGGCACGCAATTCGTCATTGATGATGATGTTCAATTCTTGTCCTCTTGCAGCGGCGGCAACCAATAAACCGCCGTCCGGCATGCTACACCATCAGGCCGGAACGACCAATGGATGAGTGGGAGTCGATGCCGTTGCCATGTACCGGCATGGAGTTCCCCACCTATTCACCTCGCATGACATTCCTCAGCCATGGCGCTGCGCTGGCGCACGGCTTCGTTAGGCCGCCGGGGTGGAGGCCGGGGTCATGTGGTGGCGCCACAGCACGCGTGTGTATGAACGGGCGGATCGGGAGATCGCGGCGCGCCGGGAAACACCGCCGCCGGAGGCGGGACCGCGCGAAGTAGGGCCGCTATCAGTGGCGCCCTGAATGGATGCGTTGCCGCGTAGCCGGCGTGCGTCGCCGGCCGCCTGGACAGGCGGCGACGCCGCTGCCCGAAAAGGCTTCACATGCCGTGCTGGAACCATTGTAAAAGCGTGGTGCGGGCAGCCGGAATCGAACCGGCACGCCTTGCGGCGGCAGATTTTAAGTCTGATGCGTCTACCAATTTCGCCATGCCCGCGCCGGCGGGGATTGTACTACGTGCGGCAGCCAGAGTGTTAGTAGTTGAGCTACTTGGGGGTTGCCTGAGCGGCCTGAAGCACGACTTGCAAGCCTGGCGACCGTTACGGCCGTTCTCCAAACGATCGGCAACAACGTGTTTCGCACGAAAGAGAGCAAAAAGAGGCCGCTGTCCCGTAAGGACAGCGGCGAAGAACTCAGTCAATGCTGAGCTGGAGACACACGAAGAACGGTGGAACTATCCACCAGACACGTAACCAACTTGAGTCCGTCTCCCCGAGCTGCAAGCTCAGTTTTTCCTCGCCAGTTTGTCAGCCTGTTCGCACATACGCGAAGAAACACCTCGGCGCGTGGACCGCTCGTCCGAAAAAAAGCCGCTGCCAGGTGAAGGCAGCGGCCGAGAACTCAGTCAACACTGAGCTGGAGACACGCGGAGAAAGGTGGAACCATCCACCAGAGAACAGCACCGACATAAGTCCGCTATCGGGACCTGCAAGCGCCGTTTCATCCCACGCGTTTGTCGGCGTGTTCGCACAAGCTTGCGGCAAAACCTCAGTAAAGGCTCAGTAGATCGACTCGTAGGCCACTGCCAGGCAGACCAGGCCCACGAAAAACAGCAGGCCGTAGACGAAGATGCGCATCGAGGTCGCCAGCTCGGCGACGGCGCGGCTGGCCTTGCTGTCAAGCTTTCCTTTGCGCCGCGCGCCATTCAACAGCAGTGAAACGAAGACGAACAGCGTCGCCAGGATCAGGACGATTTTCATGAAGATTCAGGTACGTGCCTCAGGTGCGTGCAACAACGAGCGCCAGCGCCACCAGCGCCAGGATCGACGACACCCCGGTCGCCACGCCCAGCCACAGCATGCGCTTGCGCGCCACGTCCATCTTGGCGATCAGCTGGGCATTCTGGTCGGCCATGTTGGCGATGATCTCCGAAGCCTGGAGCATCTGGGTACGCAGGTCCGCCAGGCTCATCTCGTTCTTCTCGACGCGCATGACGAGCGTGCCGAAGTAGTCTTCCTGCGGCTCGTCCGGCGTCAATGGGTCCGGAGCCATGCCGGCAGCGCCGCCCGACTTGCGCGCCACCTGGTCCCACAGCCTGCGCGCGGTTCCCGCAACCTGCGGCGCGGCGTGGATCACTTCGCTCCACGGTACCGTTTTCAACATACTCCACCAGCCACTGGCCATCTTGCTCCCCTATCGATCGATGTCTAGCCGGGAGCATACCACTGCGCGCGACCGGTATACGAACTCATCCGGTCTCTACCGTGCTGCCCCCCGCGCGCGGCTGCGCTACCATGGACCCATGTGTGGACGATTTGACCAGAGCCAGACGGCTCGCTACTACGCCAGCGTATTCGGCTGGACCGACGCGGTCTACGACAGCGAGTCCACGCCTGCCTGGAACGTTTCGCCCGGCAGCTATCGCCCGGTGATGCACCTGCAGGACGGCGAGCGCCGCATCGACGACGTGTTCTGGAGCTACCGCGCGCGCTGGGCCGAGGGCAAGGTGCCGATCATGGTCAACGCCCGCATGGACAAGCTGAGCAACCGCTACTGGAAACCGCTGCTCAAGAAGGGGCGCGCGATCGTGCCGGCCGAGGGCTGGTACGAATGGACCGGCGAAAAGGGCAAGAAGCAGCCATGGCATATCCACCGCAAGGACCGTGCGCCCCTGTTCTTCCTGGCCTTGGCCAACTTCGGCAGCCTTGGTGAAGACCGCGCCGAGCACCGCGCCGAGGCCGGCTTCGTGCTGGTCACCGACGCGGCCGACGAGGGCATGCTCGACATCCACGACCGCCGTCCGGTGGTGCTGGAAGCCGCCGACGCCGCGTTATGGCTCAACCCCGATCTCTCGCCCGAGGAAGCCCTGGACCTGGCGCGCCGCGTCGCCCTGCCCGTCGATGCCTTCGAATGGTACAAGGTGACCAACGCCGTGAACCGCCCGGGCGCGCAGGATCCGCAAATGGCCCTGCCCCTGGCCGACTGAATTTTTTACCGGATGGTAAACATTCTGCACGCTTGCCTGTGCACGAGCAATTTTCCTGATCCCAGATTGCTGTGGGTAAATATCTGCTTAAGATCAAACACTTGCATGAGCTAGATCGAACGACGGCACGCAACCAAAGCTCGGTTTGGACGGTCTTAAAAGACTGATACCAACCTTGAGGAAATGTTATATGGGCGAGTACATGCAAGTTCGGGCCATGCTGCAAGAAGGCGAGGCCTATGCGGGACTAATCCTCGGCAAGGAAAAGGATCCTGATTACCACCTGGTGCTGTTGCCGGACGAGGCGGTCGACGTCAGCTGGCCGACCGCCGTCGACTGGGCGCGGACGCGCGGCGGGGTCCTGCCGACCCGGCGCGAGCTGGCCCTGCTGTTTGCCAACCAGCGCGAAGCCTTCGAGCGCAACTGGTACTGGTCGAGCGAGCCGCACGAAACGCGCACCCAGCTGGTCTGGGGGCAGAATTTCGCCAGCGGCATCCAGACCATCTACGGGCGCCCCTACCGGGGGCATGCGCGAGCGGTACGGCGTATCGCCGTGCCCTGAGGCCGGCTGCGCAGGACAGGCAAGCGCCCCCGCATCGCACAGGCGGGCATGGGCGCCGCCTGCCGTCAAGGCTCGACTGCGGTCAACGTTCAGGTACGTTCGCGCGCCCGATCGGCTGCTCGATATTGGCCAGGAACCAGCTCGTGGCCGCCATCACTGCCACATGGCGGCGCAGGTGGTCGGGGTCGACCTTGTCGAGCGTATCGGCCGGGGTGTGGTGGTAGTCGAAATAGCTGGACGTGTCGATCAGCGGCGCGAAGCTCGGCACGCCTGCGCGTTCCAGGCCCGACAGGTCACCGGTCGAGAGCGCGTCTTCGCGGCGGAAGATGCCTGCGCCGATGGGTTGCAGCGCCGCCTGCAGCGGCGCGAACAGCTTGCTCGAGGTCGCCGGCACGCTGGCGCGCAGGCCGAACGGGCGGCCGGCGCCGTTGTCGCTCTCGATGGCGCCGATGTGCTGCTCAAGGTTGGCCTGTTCGGCGGCCAGGTAGCCGCGCGCACCGCGCATCCCATTCTCCTCGTTCATCCAGGCGATCATGCGGATGGTACGGCGCGGACGGTAGTCGAGCTTTTTCAGGGTGTCGAGCACGGCCATCGCACTGGCGACGCCGGCCGCATCGTCGTGGGCGCCGGGCGACAAGTCCCAGGAGTCCAGGTGGCCCGACACGATCACGATCTCGTCGGGCTTGTCGGTACCCGGCAGGTCGGCGATCACGTTGTAGCTGTCGGCATCCGGCAGGGTCTTCGGCGTCAGCACCAGCTTCATGCTGAGCGGGCCGCGCTTGGCCAGGCGGCCCATCAGCATGGCGTCTTCGGCCGTCACAGCGGCGGCCGGGATGCGCGCATTGTCCTGCAGCGCAGTCGAGCCGGTATGCGGCAGGCGGTAATTGGCGCCGCCCACCGAGCGCACCAGCGCCGCCACCGCGCCCAGTTCCGCCGCCATCGGCGGGCCGCTGCGCCGAAAAGCCGACGCCTGGCCGTAGGCCTGGCCGGCCAGGCCGCGGTCGGCCTGGTGCTGGTCGAAGGCGACGTCGAACAGGACGATCTTGCCCCTCACTTCGGCGCTGCGCGCCTTCAGTTCGTCGAAGCTCTTCACCACCATCACGGGCGCAGTCAGGCCGCTGGTCGGGGTCGCACCGGAGCCGCCAAGCGCGGTCAGCACCACGCGCTGGGTGATGCCCTGCGGGCGTCCGGCGTACTCGACCAGCTCACCGGTTTCGAGGCCGCGGACCCAGTGCGGCACCTTCACCGGCTGCAGGGTCACCTTGGCGCCGAGCTTGCGCATCGCTTCCGCCACCTGGGTCACCGCCGCGGCGGCGCCCGGCGAGCCGGACAGGCGCGGGCCGATCAGGTCGGTCATGTCCGCCATGCGCTCCCAGGCGTAATCGCTCTGCATCGCCGTATCGCGGATCTTCGCGAGCGCGGCAGGATCGTTGCCGGGGCTGGCTGCCAGGGCTGCGCCGCTGACTAGCGAAGCAGCGAGAACGGTCAGGACAGGGAAACTGCGGATGCTGCGGTTCATGCGTCGAATCCTTCTTCAGTTCAAGGGATCCCAACGATAGCGCATCCGAGAAATTTTTGGTACGAAATGTTGGCGTCTTTACACCGCCGGAACCAGGCGCACCAGGGTGATCTCCGAGGGCGCCCCGAAGCGCTTGGGCGGGCCCCAGTAGCCGGTGCCGCGGCTGATATACACCCACATGTCGCGCACCCGGTGCAGGCCGGCAACGAAGGGCTGCTGTAGCGGCACGAACAGGTTCCATGGAAAGAACTGCCCGCCGTGGGTATGTCCGGACAGCTGCAGGTGAAAGCCGGCTTCGGCCGCTGCCGGCGCGCTGCGCGGCTGGTGTGCCAGCAGGATGCGCACGTCCGCCTGCTCGCCGGCCATGCCCGCGGCAGCGCGCGGGTCGCTCTTGTGTCCCGGATGAAAATGGTGGGCGGTATAGTCGGGCACGCCGGCAATCATGATGGTGGCGTCGTCGCGGTGTCGCAGCACGTGCTGGTTCAGCAGCACGGTCAGGCCCAGCCGGCGCACCTCGGCAATCCACTCGTCCGCTCCAGAATAGTATTCGTGGTTACCGGTGACAAAGAACACCCCGTCGCGGGCCGCCAGGCGCGCAAGCGGCTGGGTATGCAGGCCCAGGCGGTGCACGCTGCCGTCCACCAGGTCGCCGGTGATGGCGATGGCGTCGGCGCCCAGCTTGTTGACCCGGTTGACAATGGCGTTCAGGTAGGGACGCTTGATGGTCGGGCCGACGTGG
>NZ_JPXI01000030.1 GCF_000740675.1 Massilia sp. BSC265
ACCACCCTGGTTCGTTTGAGGTTCTAACCTTGGTCCGTTATCCGGATCGGGGACAGTGCATGGTAGGCAGTTTGACTGGGGCGGTCTCCTCCTAAAGTGTAACGGAGGAGTTCGAAGGTACGCTAGGTACGGTCGGACATCGTGCTAATAGTGCAATGGCATAAGCGTGCTTAACTGCGAGACCGACAAGTCGAGCAGGTACGAAAGTAGGACATAGTGATCCGGTGGTTCTGTATGGAAGGGCCATCGCTCAACGGATAAAAGGTACTCTGGGGATAACAGGCTGATTCCTCCCAAGAGTTCATATCGACGGGGGAGTTTGGCACCTCGATGTCGGCTCATCACATCCTGGGGCTGTAGCCGGTCCCAAGGGTATGGCTGTTCGCCATTTAAAGTGGTACGTGAGCTGGGTTTAAAACGTCGTGAGACAGTTTGGTCCCTATCTGCCGTGGGCGTTGGAAATTTGAAGGGGGCTGCTCCTAGTACGAGAGGACCGGAGTGGACGAACCTCTGGTGTACCGGTTGTCACGCCAGTGGCATTGCCGGGTAGCTAAGTTCGGAAGAGATAACCGCTGAAAGCATCTAAGCGGGAAACTTGCCTTGAGATGAGATTTCCCGGAGCCTTGAGCTCCTTGAAGGGTCGTTCGAGACCAGGACGTTGATAGGCTGGGTGTGGAAGTGCAGTAATGCATTAAGCTAACCAGTACTAATTGCCCGTACGGCTTGTCCCTATAACCTTGGTAGGCTATAGACAAGTCAGGAATACAGCTGCAGTTTGTTGATACTGCTACCCCAAGAATAAAAAAACGATACTTCTTCCCGGATTGTGAGTTTTTTACCGATCGGTAAAAGCTCAGACAAGTCAAAGCCTGATGACCATAGCAAGTCGGTCCCACCCCTTCCCATCCCGAACAGGACCGTGAAACGACTTTGCGCCGATGATAGTGCTGCAACCAGTGTGAAAGTAGGTTATCGTCAGGCTAGTTATAAGCAAAGCCCGCTCAGTATCGACTGAGCGGGCTTTTTGCTTTCGGATTCGCACTGCGAATCTTTACAGTGCCTTATGAAAAAAGCCCGCTTTCGTCAAGCGGGCTTTTGCTTGATGCGTACAGAGAAAACCGTCACACGCCCCACAGCACGTCGGTCTTGTTGTCACGCGCCGAACGCAGCATTTCGAGCAGCGGGAAGGCACGTGTCGGGAAGCTGACGACTTCGATCGGCTCGTGTTCGTTGTCCTCGGTGTCGCCGTGGTGCGCCTGGACGTCGCGTTCCACCTGTTCCGAGATCTGGTGCCTGCGGCTTTCCTCGATTTCGCCCTCGAGCAGGGCAACAGCGCGGGGGGCTTCTTCGGCGGTAATGACACCGCGTTCCATATCCTTATGCAGCAGGTCGAGGATGCGCTTGGCATGTTCCTGGTACATCAGGACCTCAGGATAGGACTTGCATTTAAATGTGATCAACATGGCTATTCCGTTCTTTTGTTAGTGCTTAAACGATAACACGAGTTGGAGAACCGGTCATCCCTCGCACACATTCAGGATGCCGCGCGGCGCCGCAACAGCCAGGCCGTCACTAAGGTGGCGCTAGCGAAGAAGCCGGCGAATGCGCCCCCCGCCATGTAGGCACCCGAGGCTGCACCGCCGGCGACCGTGGCCAGGCACCACCCGAGTCCGCCCCACGACAGGCTATTGAGCATTCCTAATATCGAAGTCAGCGTATCGCTACGGCCGCGCGCCTTGTAATCGCTGCGAGAACCGGCCTTTCCACACCAGTGAACGATCAAGGCGGCGGTGCAAGTCGCGCCGCTGACGGTGAAGCAGGCCAGCAGACCAGGGATCGGCACCGTCAGTACGAGCCAGGCGAGGGGGATGGATGCGATGAGAAGCGCGGGCATGACTCCCGCCGCCAGCTTGGCAAGCCGCACCACGGGTTGAGGCGCGGGGGCGAGGACCAGCAGATCAGGCGCCTCCTCGGCGGATACCACGATCCAGGCCAGCGATGCCGTCAGCGAACTGCACAGCAGCGTCAATCCCGCGATCAGGGCCGGGACGTGGACGTCGCTGCGACGGAACATGACGAGACACAGCGGCAGCAGGTACAGCAACTGCAGTGCAACTTGCGAGATCAGTTGCGGATCGCGCACGATCAGCCGCCATTCCTTGCGTACGACAGTGTCGAACAGTCCGTGCCCGAACCGGTAGTGCACGCCGCCCGATGGACGCCGCCCGGCACTGGCGGAAGAAGCCGCCTGCTGCAGGCCGTACACGAAGAAACCGTGGGTAAGCCCGGTGGTCAGCATGAACGCTGCGACGGCAAGCGCCACCAGCCCCACTACGGGCAGCGCTTCGCCCAGCAGGGCGCGGCCGGGCAGCCACAGGAGGCTCGCTGCGCCGAGCAGGCCTTGCGAGGCAAAGGCCCGTTCGAAGACGGCCGCCGCTTCGGCTTCCCGGGACTGCGACATGACATTGAGCAGCTGTGCCAGGATGAACAGCAGCGCCCCTGCCAGCGCACCGATGAGCTGGGCGATGACCCGCGTGCGGCGCGCACCGAGCACGCGCACCAGGCCCAAGGTAACCAGCATGGCCATGCAGGCGACGATCGTCGCGCAGCCGAGAATGACAGGATAGACCGCCAGCCAACGCCCGTAGCCGAGCAGCGCGCCCGCATGCGCGAATGGTGTGAGCAGGAACAGGTAAAGCACGGAGGTGCCGGCGGCTACCACGCCGAGGCGAACGGTGAAGATGCTGCGGGAGGGCAGTGGCGACGACAGCAGTAAATCCAGGTCGCCGCGCTCGAACAGGACCACCACGCTGGACTTGAGTGCACTCGACAGCATGAAGGTCATGCTGCCGAACAGCAGTGCCGTCACCGCGACCAGGACGCGGGGATCGTCGGTGTCAATGGCTGTGCTGCGGGCAAGGACGAACCAGGCAATGCCATGCAGGACCAGCCACACCGCGGCGGCGATCGCCAGCCCGGCCATGCCGGGTCGGCGCGGCGTTCCTGTCGCCTTGCCTGCCGCCGCGTTGTACCACGCGAGGCGGATCTCGTGCCGGAGCAGCCAGCCGATGCTGCCTGGCAGGCCCTTCATGGTCGCGCTGTCAGCTGCAGGAACACATCCTCGAGGCTGCCGCCGCTGGTGCGCTCGCGCAGTTCGGCCAGCGTGCCTTCGGCGATCAAGCGTCCGTCGCGGATGATGCCGATGCGCTGCGCCAGCCGTTCCGCCACTTCGAGGATGTGCGTGGTGAGGATGACAGTGCCGCCCCTGGCCACATGCGACAGCAGCAGGTCCTTGACCTGGCGCGCGGCAGCCGCGTCGAGCCCGGTCAGCGGTTCGTCGAGGATGAGCAGTTCGGGCGCGTGGATCAGCGCGCCGGCCAGGGCGAGCTTCTGCTTCATCCCGCGCGAAAAGCCCTCCGTGAGCGCGTGCGCATGCGGGCTGAGATCCAGCCAGTCGAGAAGCTCGCGTGCGCGCGGTTCGGCCTCGCGCGCCTCCACGCCCCACAGGCCGGCCACGAATTCCAGGTATTCGGTGGGCTTGAGCTTCCCGTACAGCATGGGGTCGTCGGGCAGGTAAGCCATCTTGCGCTTGGCATCGAGCGGCGCCTGCGCCAGGTCGATACCGAGCACCTCGATGCGGCCGGCATCCGGCGCCACCAGGCCCGTCACCATGCGCAGCGTCGTGGTCTTGCCGGCGCCGTTGGGGCCGAGCAGGGCATACAGCTCGCCGCGCCGCACTTCCAGGTCCAGTCCATCGACTGCAGGGCGGCCGAAGGACTTGGACAGTCCGCTCGTCCGCAGTGCCGGAGCGGTATCCGTCATCATTGCGGTTTGAACGAGGACAGGAACTGCTCGGTCTGCTCGGGCGGCATCGCACCGGGCGTGCCCACCACGATCACCTGGTACATGCGCGTGCCTTTGGCAAAGAAGCGGCCCACGAGGCGTACCGGGCCATTGTTGCCCTTGCCGAGCGCGTCGACCTCCAGCGCCGCGCTGCCGGGTGCTGCGCCCTTGTTTTCTTCGGTATCGCCGGCGCCGATATTGCGCAGCAGGGCCCGGCGCATTGCGGGCAGGGTGGCCTGGGCCAGGGCCGCATCCGGCGCCACCGCGGTGCCGACGGCGAAGGTCGTTCCTTCCACCTCGGCGGCCGTCATCGTCATGTCGACCTTGATGCCGCCCAGGTCGATGCCGCGGGTGTGCGTCGCCGGCTTGGCAGGGAACAGCACACGGAAGGCGCCGTCGGCACTGGTGTAGTCGCGCCAGTTGTAGGTCGGCGAACAGCCCGCCAGTATGATCGCGGACAGCGAAGCAAGGAAGAGTTGTTTGATGTGCATGCCACGATGTTAGCAGGACGCGTGGCGCGCGCATACTTTCGGCCGTCAATGCTCCCTGAGCGCGCGCCGGTACTGGATCGCTTCCGCGATATGCTCGGGCGCCACGTGCTCCGCGCCGCCCAGGTCGGCGATCGTGCGCGCCACCTTGAGCACGCGGTGGTAGGCGCGCGCCGACCAGTGCAGCTGCTGCATCGCGGCGCGCAGCAACCGGTCGCCGGCCGCGTCCGGACGGCAGTAGCGGTCGATCTCGCGCGGGGCCAGGCGCTGGTTCGGCTTGCCCTGCCGCGCCAGCTGCCAGGCATGCGCCTGCGCCACGCGCGCCGCAATCGCGGCGCTGCTTTCCCCATCGGCCTGCGCGCCGATGCTTTCCGCCGGCATGGCCGCCACCGCCAGCTGGATGTCGATGCGGTCGAGCAGCGGGCCGGAGACGCGGTCCTGGTAGCGCTGGGCCGCCTCCGGCGTGCAGCGGCACTTGCCGGACACATGGCCGAGCCAGCCGCAGGGACAGGGATTCATCGCCGCCACCAGCTGGAAGCGGGCCGGGAAATCGGCCTGGCGCGCCGCGCGCGAGATCGTGATCTGGCCCGATTCGAGCGGCTCGCGCAGCACCTCGAGCACGCGCCGGTCGAACTCCGGCAGCTCGTCCAGGAACAGCACGCCGTGGTGGGCCAGCGAGACCTCGCCGGGACGCGGCGGATTGCCGCCGCCGACCAGCGCCACGCTTGAGGTAGTGTGGTGCGGACTGCGGAACGGACGCCGGCGCCAGCGCTGCGGCGAGAAGCCCCCGGCAATCGACTGCACCGCGGCCGATTCCAGCGCCTCGTCCTCGCCCATCGGCGGCAGCAGGCCCGGAAAGCGCGAGGCCAGCATGCTCTTGCCGGCGCCCGGCGGACCGATCAGCAAGACCGAATGCGTGCCTGCAGCCGCCACTTCGAGCGCGCGCTTGGCCGTCTGCTGCCCCTTCACTTCCGCAAAGTCCGGATAGTCGACAGGGCTTGCGGGCGCCTTGCCCTGGTGGCGCGCCAGCTGGACACTGCCTGCCCCGCGTACGAAGTGGGCGCACACCTCGAGCAGCGTGCGCGCGGGGTAGATGGCGGCCTCGCTGACCAGTGCGGCCTCGTCGGCATTCGCCAACGGCACGATGAAGGCGCGCGCTTTTTCCTCGCGTTCGCGCTGCATGGCGAAGCTCATCGCCAGCGCACCGCGGATAGGGCGCAGTTCGCCGGACAGCGAGAGCTCGCCGGCAAACTCGTAGCGCGCCAGCCCCTCGCCCGGGATCTGCTGCGATGCCGCCAGGATGCCCAGCGCGATCGCCAGGTCGAAGCGGCCGGACTCCTTCGGCAGGTCAGCCGGGGCCAGATTGACGGTGATGCGGCGCGGGGGAATGGTAAAGCCGGAGTTCTGCAGTGCTGCGCGGACGCGGTCCTTGGCTTCGCGTACTTCCGCATCGGGCAAGCCGACAATGGTGAACGCGGGGAGCCCGTTGGCCAGGTGGACTTCGACGCTGACGGCGGGGGCGTCCATGCCGGCGAGGGCGCGGCTTCGTAAGACGGCGAGACTCATGGGCTTCCTGGCGATTGAGGACTCGCAGGATGGTGACACCGCTTCGCAGAAGGCTCGTTGAGCGCACCCAAGCGTGCGCCGTTTCAGGGCTCAGGCGCCTGCAGGAAGCGTTAAACGTCGCGCAAGGTCACCACCGGCATGGTCAACGCGCGCTTGTCCTTGAAGAAAGCGATGTCGAACAGGGCCGCCGCGCCGACCACCTCCTTGCCCAGCTGGCGCAGCAGGGAAGCCGCCGCTTCGATGGTGCCGCCGGTGGCCAGCACGTCATCGACGATCAGCACGCGCTGGCCCTTGATGCGTTCCGGCTGGATCTCGATGGTCGCGTTGCCGTATTCGCGCTTGTAATCGATGCTGATCGCCTTGCCGGGTAATTTACCGGCCTTGCGTGCCATGGCAAAGCCGACCTTGTGCTTCAAGGCAAGGGCGCCGGCAATCATGAATCCGCGCGCGTCCATGGCCAGGATGAAGTCGAAGTGCAGTGCATCGGTCTTTTCGTTCAGAGTGTCGATGGCCAGGCGCCAATGCTCCGGATTATCGAAGATGCAGCCGACGTCGATGAAGTTGACGCCCGGCTCCGGGTAATCCTGGAAAAACTCCAGCGGAACGCTGTTGAAATCGTTCATGGGAAATAAGAGTTCGTGTGGTGAAGCGAATAGGTGGGTGAGCGACGATTATCGCCGGTCTGCGCAAAGGCTGCCCGCGCTGCGTCAGGGGAGCAGCTTGTGCAGCCTGTCTCGAAGCGTGCCACCATGGACGATTTGGCAACCACAACAAGACCATCATGGACATTGCAGTGTCACTCGCAGACCCGATCGAAGAGGACGAGGTGATCCGGCTGTACCGCGCCAACGGCTGGTCGTCGGCCGAAAAGCCGGTGCAATTGATGGCGGCACTCCGTAACTTGCATGCGCTGGTGACGGCGCGCATCGGCGGCGAGTTGGCCGGACTCGGCAACGCGATTTCCGATGGCCACCTGGACGTCTATTTTCCCCACATGCTGGTGCACCCGCGCACCAGGGGAAGGGCGTCGGGCGCCTGATGAGGGGGCCGATGCTGGCCAGGTATGCCGGCTTCCACCAGATGATGCCGACCGCCGGCGGCGCCGCGATCGACTTCTACAAGGCGCTGGGTTTCGAGCGGGCCGGCAAGACCGAGCCCATGTGGATCTACGCGGGCAGCGAACATCAAGAACACTACCGTGTTCACGCCCGCGGCCGGCTCTCAGCCCTGGAACTGGACGACGACAAGATCTTCGTAAACGATGGCCCGATGTGGACCTCGGCCGGCATGACGGCCTGCATCGACCTGGCGATCGCGCTGGTCGAGGCCGGCCTGGGAACGGCGGTGGCGAAGGCGGTGGCGCGCAAGATGGTGGTCTACCACCGGCGCACCGGCGGCCAGTCGCAGTTCTCCTCACTGGCCGAGATGGATGGCGGCTCCGACCGCATCCGGCTGGCGCTGCGCTACGCGAAGGAGAACTTGCATACGCCGCTGTCGGTCGAGCAGCTGGCGGAGCACGTCAACTGGAGCCCGCGCCATTTCAGCCGCGCCTTCGTGCGCACGCTGGGCAAGCCGCCGCAGGCCGTGCTGCGCGAGGCGCGCCAGCACGTCGGCTACGACCTGCTTTAAAAGACGACCAGCGGGTTCTTCGTCACCGCAACCGCCACGATGTAGGCGAAGCTGGCCAGCGCGCCGATGAGGGCGGCGCTGCGCACTTCCTTGGTCCGGCCGCCCTTGAGCGCGATGGTGCCGAGTACGATGTAGGCCACCAGCCCCACCAGCTTGGCCGTCAGCCAGGGCATCTGGCCTGGATACTGATGGCTCACCACCGCCAGGCCGACGGCGCTTGCCAGCAGCAGGGTATCGACCACGTGTGGGACGATCTTCACCCAGCGCTGTCCTAGGTTCGGCGACGCGCGCATCATCCAGATGCCGCGGACCAGGAACAGCAGGCCGCTGAGGGCCACGAAGCTGACGTGCAGGTGCTTGAGTGCGATATAGGGCATGGCGGGTTCACGAGTTGGTAACCCGCGCAGTATGCCTCAGCTGTGCTCGACTGTGGTCGCGCGCGGATCGGTAACGAAGGGCCGTTCGCGGTAATCGAAGTAGTCGAAGTCGGCATGCAGGCCGGTGCCGGCCATGTCCTGGCAGGCCATGCCGACAAAGGCGCCGGTGAAGTTAGGCTGTCCGGGCGCCGATGCCTCGTCCGACAGGATGCTTGCATCGAACTGTTGTGGCAGCCACTGCCATGCGCCTCCGTGCAGCCGATAGCCGAAGAGAAGCCGTTCCTCGTCCACCTCCACGCGCAGCTCGACCGGCACGCCTGCCGGCACGGGGATCGGCGCGCTGAAGGCATCCGACTGCATGTGGTTCGGCAGGCTGCTCATCACGCGCAGGTGCCTGCCCACCTCGTCGTCGTGCGTCAGGTACAGGTAATGGAATTTCGCCGCGCCGTAGTAGCACACCAGGCCTGCCTGCTGCTGGTAGTGCTGCGGCTCGAAATCGACGACCGTGGCGGCGCTGTAGCAATGCGCCTGCTGCCGGCGCGCTACCAAGGCCTGGCGGAACTGGCTGCCGATGGATTCGCGCCCGAACAGGCGCAGGTGGCCCGGACGCTCACCGAGGCTGAAGATCTCCTCGGGCCATGGCGTGCGCAGCCACTGGAAGGCGATCGGCAACTGCGGCTCGTCGAAGTCTTCACGCACGGGCTCGAGCGGGAAGCGATGCTCCGCCGGTTGCGGCGCCTCGGCCTGCAGTTCCGGCGTGCCGAGGCCGTCGCGCGTGCGCAGCCATCCATCCTCGCCCCACACCATCGGCTGGATCGCGGTCTCGCGGCCCAGCGTGCAGGTGCCGCGGTTGCGCAACGGGCGACCGCACAGGTAGACCATCCAGGTGTCGCCGTCCGGCGTCTCGACCAGGTCCGCATGGCCCGCGCGTTGCAGCGGCGCATCCGGCCGGTTGCGGGAACTGAGGATGGTCACGTCCGGATGCAGCTCGTAGGGTCCACGCAGCTGGAAAGAGCGCGCCATCGTCACGCCATGGTTCCAGCCGGTGCCGCCTTCGGCGGTCAGGAGGTAGTAGTAGCCGTTGCGCTTGTACAGGTGCGGCGCCTCGGTCAGCCCGTGCGGCGTGCCCTTGAAGATGTTCTCGCGCCGTCCGACCAGCTTGCGCCCGTCGACCGAATACTCCTGCAGCACGATGCCGGCAAAGCGGTTGCCGCCGGGCCGGTGGTCCCATAGCTGGTTGAGCAGGTACTTGCGCCCGTCGTCGTCGTGGAACAGCGACGGGTCGAAGCCGCTGCTGTTCAGGTACACCGGGTCCGACCAGGGGCCGTCGATGCCGGGGCTGGTGACCAGGTAGTTGTGGAAGTCGCGCAAGGAGGCGCTGCCGGTCGCGCCGCCGGTGGAGGTGCGGCCGTAGCGCTTGACGTCGGTGTAGACCAGCCAGAACAGGCCATCGGCATAAGTGAGGCAGGGCGCCCACACGCCGCAGGAGTCGGGTGCCCCGAGCATGTTCAGCTGGCTCGCGCGGTTCAACGGGCGGCCCGCCAGCCGCCAGTTGACCAGATCGCGCGAATGGTGGATCTGCACGCCCGGGTACCACTCGAAGGTGGAGGTGGCGATGTAGTAGTCTTCTCCCACGCGCACGATGGACGGGTCGGGATTGAAGCCGCGGAGGATCGGATTATGGATCATGCTGATTCTTTGACGGGAGAGTCGGCGGGAGAGTCGGCACGCAGCGGTTCGCGCACCAGCGTCCACAGGAGCACGGCAGCGACCAGGTCCAGCACTGCCAGGCTGACGAAGAAAGGCGTGTAGCCCACGCTGCTCATCAGGCCGCCGATCAGCAGCGAGAAGATCAGCAGGCCCAGGTTGCCGAAGGTGCCGCACATGCCGGCCACGGTGGCCACCTCATTGCGACGGAACAGGTCGGAGGACATGGTGATCACGGTGACCGAGAGCGTCTGGTGCGCGAAGCCCGCGACGCTGAGCAGGGCGATCGCCGCATAGGCATTGTCCACGAAGCCGACGAAAGCCACGCCCATCATCATGACGGCGCCCACGGTGAAGGCGCCGCGCCGTGCATTGATCAGGCGTACGCCGCGCTTCTGCAGCCATGGCACCACCGTCGGGCCGAACAGGCAACCTAGGTCGGCCGCGAGGAAAGGCAGCCAGGCGAACATGGCGATCTGCTTCAGGTCGAAGCCCCGCACCGTGGTCAGGTACAGGGGCACCCAGAAGGCCAGGGTGCCCCAGGCCGGGTCGGCGAGGAAGCGGGGCAGGGCGATGCCCCAGAAGTTGCGCTGCTTGAGGATGCTGGACACGGACGGGCGCTTGCCGTCGCCCTGCAGGTGCTGCTCCTGGCCGGCAGCGATGTGCTGGGCCTCGCTTTTTGATAAGCGGCGGTGGCGCGCCGGGGCGTCGTAGAGCAGCAGCCAGATGGCCACCCACACCAGGCCGAGCGCGCCGGTGATCACGAATGCGGACTGCCAGTTGTAGTGCAGGATCGCCCACACCACCAGCGGCGGCGCCAGCATCGACCCGAAGGATGCGCCGATGTTGTAGATCCCGCCCGCCATGCCGCGTTCCTTGGCCGGGAACCACTCGGACACCGCCTTCATCCCGGCCGGATTGGCCGAACCTTCCGCCAGGCCCAGCAGGCCGCGCAGCACGGCCAGCGTCTGCCAGTTGGTGGCGAAACCGTGCAGCATGCAGATGATCGACCAGGCCACCGCGAACATCGCATACCCGAACTTCAGGCCGATCACGTCCAGCACATAGCCGCACAGCGGCTGCAGCATGATCGCGCCCTGGAAGGCCGCCGTGATATAGGAATACTCGGCCGTGCTGATATCCAGTTCCTTCAGCACGGTGGGAGCGGCAACCGCCAGGCTGCTGCGGGTGAGGTAGTTGATGACCGCCCCCAGCATCACCAGGCCGATCATCCACCAGCGTAGCCCTCTGATCTTCCGATTGAACATGTTTGCGCAACCATTATGTTGGGCTGCCAACCATATCACATTATCTCAGTGAAATGTTAGCGCAAACTTTCGCATGTTCTCGGAAGGCGTTCTCGCTGCCTCAGCCGCATTCCCCCACGTAATGGCATTCGTCGCAGCGGGTGCAGCCGTCCACCTTGCGCAGCGCCCGCGCGCCGCATTCCGGGCACTTGGCGCCGCTGGTGGCCGGCAGGGCGCCAGCGCTGGTAGGCTGCGGCTCGGCCTCCGGCACCACAAGCTCGCCACGGCTTGCAAAGCGCCGCGCCAGTTCCGGCACCGGCACCTGGTTGCCCCAGGCGTCGAGGAAGCCGCGCCGGATCAGCACGCGTTGCAGCATGAAGGCGATCGCCGCCACTTCCGAGTCGTGGTAGACCGGCACCTGGGTGCCGTCCTCGCGCGTTAGATGGCCGCAGCGCACCGGGCCTTTTTCCCAGACCACGTCGCGCATGTCGGCGAGCGCCCGCGCGATCGGGCCGCCGGCGCGCGCCACCATCGACAGCAGGCGCATCGAGGCCGTGATCCATTGCTGGCCGCCGGTGCGCTGGTTCGAGGGCATGAAGAATTCAAAGGGCCGTTCGATCTCGACCTTCCGGCCTTCGTGCACGCCGTCGGCGCGGAGGAAGCTGACGGTGAGGTAGGCGCTCTTGCGGCCTTCCTGGGTCGAGTATTCGATCTTCGAGGTGACCGATTCCAGCTCGCCCAGCGGGCGGCGCTCGAAGCGCTTGCGCAGCGGGTCATCGTCCGGGAGAGCGGCCTGTGGCGCGGTCTGTTGTGCTTGCGGCGCGGTAGACAGGACGCTGCCCAGCACCGTGTTCGGCCGGTAGGTCGCCAGCCCCTTCAGGCCGGCATGCCAGGCCTGGCTGTACAGGTTGCGGAAGTCCTCGAAGGGATAGTCTTCCGGTACGTTGACGGTCTTCGAGATCGCGGTGTCGATGAAGGGCTGCACCGCCTGCACCATGCGCAGGTGGTCGATCGCGCGCATCTCGAGCGCCGTCACGAACTGTGGCGGCAACGAGGACATGTCATGGCCCATCCGGCGGTACAGGCGCCAGGCATGGTCCTCGACGTCGTAGCTGCGCATCGACCCGTCCGGCATGCGCTTCTTGCGCTGGTAGGTCCAGGCGTAGGGCGGCTCGATGCCGTTCGAGGCATTGTCGGCGAAGGCCAGCGAGATGGTGCCGGTCGGCGCGATCGAGAGCAGGTGCGAATTGCGGATGCCATAGGTGTAGATCGCGTCGCGCAGCCAGCCCGGCAGGCGGCCCACGAAGTGGCTGTCCAGATACTCGTCCGCATCGAACAGCGGGAAGGCGCCTTTTTCGCGCGCCAGCGCCACCGAGGTGGCATAGGCGGCGTCGCGCAGGGTCTCGGCGATGCGCGCCGCCATGGCCCGCCCTTCGTCGGAATCGTAGCGCAGCCCCAGCATGACGAGGGCGCTGCCCAGTCCCAGGAAGCCTAGGCCGATGCGGCGCTTGTCCCGGGATTCGGCGGCCTGCTGCGGCAACGGCCATTCGGTCGCGTCCAGCACCAGGTCGAGCATGCGCACGCCCACCGCGGCGACCTCGCACATGCGATCGAAGTCGAATTGCGGATTGGCGCCGAACGGGTCGACCACGAAGGCGGTAAGGTTGACCGAGCCCAGGTCGCAGCAGCCGTAGCTGGGCAGGGGCTGCTCGCCGCAGGGATTGGTGGCGCGCAGTTCTTCCGCGTACCAGAGGTTGTTTTCAAGATTCATGCGGTCGACGAAGAGCACGCCGGGCTCGGCGTGGTCATAGGTCGAGGCGATGATCTTGTCCCACAGTTCGCGCGCGCGGATCTGGCGGTAGACCCAGAGGCCGTCCTCGCGGCGATACGCGTTCGGAGCGTCATCCATGCCCGGCTCGGCACGGTGCACCAGCTCGAACAGCGCGTCGCTTTCCACCGCGTGCATGAAGGCATCGGTGACGCCGACCGAAATGTTGAAGTTGGTGAGCCCGCCTTCGTCCTTGGCGGCGATGAAGCGTTCGATGTCGGGATGGTCGATGCGCAGCACGCCCATCTGGGCGCCGCGCCGGGCGCCGGCCAACTCCACCGTCCGGCAGGAGGCGTCGAACACTTCCATATAAGACACCGGGCCCGACGCGCGCGAGCGGGTGCCGTGGACCTTGCTGCCCAGCGGGCGGATCGCGCTGAAGTCGTAGCCCACGCCGCCGCCGCGGCGCATGGTCTCGGCCGCTTCGGCGAGCGCAGTGTAGATGCCCGGCAGGCCGTCCTCGTCCGTCCCGGAGATGGAATCGCCGACCGGCTGGACGAAGCAGTTGATGAGGGTGGCCTGCAGTCCCAGGCCGGCGGCCGAATTGATGCGTCCGGCCGGAACGAAGCCGTGCTCCTGGGCCCAAAGGAAGCGCGCCTCGAGTTCCTCGCGCAGGTGTTCCGGCTCGAGGGCCGCCAGCGCGCGTGCCACGCGCCGGCGCACATCCAGGATGCTGCTTTCCTCACCCTTGGCGTATTTCTCGCGCAGGACGTCGAGCGAGACTTCCTGCGGCGCCACGGGGCTGCCTGCCGGCTGGTCGACCGCATTCATGGTGCGCAGCGCCCTGGCATGGATTCCGCCACCTGATCAGGGCTTGTCGATGATGATGTGCGGCGCGGCCGGATCGGTGGCGCCGGGAAGCGGATCGCTGGAGGCGGCCGCCGTGCTGGCCGAAGCGGCCGAAGCAATCGTCGTGGACGCTGCCGCCGTACCGCCGGTTCCGCCCTGCGCCGCCAGGCGCGATTCGAGCTCCACCACGCGCAGCTCGAGCGCTTCGAGCTTGGCGCGGGTCTTGGCCAGCACCTGGGCCTGGATGTCGAACTCTTCACGGGTGACGAGGTCGAGCTTCGAAAAGCCCTGGGTCATCATCGCCTTGACGTTTTTCTCGATGTCCTTGGCCGGCGAGCTTTCCAGCGCCTGGTTGATCTTGCCCTGGATGTCGTTGAAGAAGCTGTTCATGTCCATTTCCTTTCAGTCGGATCGCACTGCACCACGACAGTGCGTTGCACTCCGCTTTGGTGCGCCGCGCCGTGGCGGATGCCTGGCGCAGAGGTTTGCCCGGTTATTCGAATCGCAAATGGGGCGGATGGCTGAGAAAACAAGCATTCATGGGGCACGCCGCCACCGTTCCGATGGTTTTTTTGAGCTGGCACGCATCCTGCTAAAGAGTTGTCAGGCGTGTAGCAAACCAGATTGTAAACCGCAACGGCCTGCGGCACGGTTCAGCCGTCGAACGCAGCCGTTGAAAATAAGGGGAATGTCATGAAGTGCAACACAAGTGCAGCAGTCACCTGGGCAGTGCTGGCCCTCTCCAGCATCCCGGCGCTTGCGCAAGAAGCTGCCCAAGCGCAAGCAACTGAGCATCAAATCAGCTACAACGCCGCCATCACCAGCGACTACCGTTACCGCGGCCTGTCGCAAACCCGCCTGGACCCGGCGCTGCAGGGCGGCGTCGACTACGTGCACGGCCCGACCGGCCTGTACGTGGGCACCTGGCTGTCCACCATCAAATGGACGAAGGATCTCGGCGGCGACGGCAACATCGAATGGGATCTGTATGCCGGCAAGCGCGGCAACCTCGGCGAGACGCTCACCTATGACGTCGGCGGCCTGTATTACTGGTACCCCGACAATAGCCTGAACCCGCGTGCCAACACCTTCGAGGTGTACGGCCGCCTGGGCTTCGGCCCGGCCTATGTCAAATACTCGCACTCGACGACCAATCTGTTCGGCACCGCGAACAGCAAGCGCAGCGGCTACCTGGACGTCGGCGCCGACCTGGACGTCGGCAACGGCTTCATCCTGAACCTGCATGCCGGACGCCAGGAAGTGAACAACAACAGCGCGTTCTCGTACAACGACTACAAGGTCGGCGTCAGCAAGGACCTCGGTGTGGCGACCCTGTCGCTGGCCTGGATCAAGGCCAACACGGATGCCTACCTGAGCCCGCAGGGCAAGAACCTCGGCAAGTCAGGCGCCGTCCTGACCCTGTCCAAAACCTTCTGATATCCATAGAGGCATCACCATGAAAATGATTACCGCCATCATCAAGCCCTTCAAGCTGGACGAAGTCCGCGAAGCGCTGTCGGAGATCAACGTACAGGGCATGACCGTGACCGAAGTGAAGGGCTTCGGCCGCCAGAAAGGCCACACCGAGCTGTATCGCGGCGCGGAGTACGTGGTCGATTTCCTCCCGAAGATCAAGATCGAAGCGGCAGTCGACGACGCCGTGGTCGACCAGGTGATCGACGCCATCTCGGGCGCCGCCCGCACCGGCAAGATCGGTGACGGCAAGATTTTCGTGGCCGACCTCAACCAGGTCATCCGTATCCGTACCGGCGAGACCGGCAACGAAGCACTGTAAGGGGAATTCGAATGAAGCATACCGTTACCAAAGTCCTCGCCGGCGTGGCCAGCGCCGGCCTGGCGCTGCCGGCGCTCGCCGCGCCCAGCATCAACAAGGGCGACACCGCGTGGATGTTCGTCGCCACGCTGCTGGTCATCATGATGTCGATCCCGGGCCTGGCCCTGTTCTACGGCGGCCTGGTGCGCGCCAAGAACATGCTGTCGGTGCTGATGCAGGTGTTCATGGTGTTCTCGCTGATCATCGTCTTGTGGTGCCTGTACGGCTACTCGCTGGCCTTCACCCAGGGCAATGCCTTCATCGGTGGATTCGACCGCGTCTTCCTGAACGGCATCTACGATGCCGCGGCCGGCACCTTCAGCCAGGCCGCCACCTTCAGCAAGGAGACCATGATCCCCGAGTTCATCTTCGTCGCCTTCCAGGGCACCTTCGCCGCCATCACCTGCGCCCTGATCGTCGGCGCCTTTGCCGAGCGCGTGCGCTTTTCAAGCGTGCTGCTGTTCATGGTGCTGTGGTTCACCTTCGGCTACCTGCCGGTGGCCCACATGGTCTGGTTCTGGGCCGGCCCCGACGCGATTTCAGACGCCGCCACCCTGGCGACCGTCACCGAGAATGCCGGCTTCCTGTGGCAGCACGGCGCGCTCGATTTCGCCGGCGGCACCGTGGTGCACATCAATGCGGCGGTGGCCGGCCTGGTCGGCGCCTACGTCATCGGCAAGCGCATCGGCCTGGGACGCGAATCGATGGCCCCGCATTCGCTGACCATGACCATGATCGGCGCGTCGCTGCTGTGGGTGGGCTGGTTCGGCTTCAACGCCGGCTCGGCGCTGGAAGCAGGCGACATCGCTGCGCTGGCCTTCATCAACACCCTGTTGGCAACCGCCGCGGCCGCCGTGTCGTGGATGTTCGGCGAGTGGGCCTTCAAGCGCAAGCCTTCGCTGCTGGGCGCGGTGTCGGGCGCGGTCTCGGGCCTGGTGGCGATCACCCCGGGCGCCGGCTTCGTCGGCCCGATGGGCGCAATGGTGATGGGCCTGCTGGCCGGCGTGGTCTGCCTGTGGGGCGTGACCGGCCTGAAGCGCCTGCTGGGCGCCGACGACTCGCTCGACGTGTTCGGCGTGCACGGCGTGGGCGGCATCCTGGGCGCGCTGCTGACCGGCGTGTTCGCCGCGCCGCAGCTGGGCGGTCAGGGCGTGTGGGACTACGTGGCCAACAAGGCCTCGCCGGACTACTCGATCGCCGGGCAGCTGCTGGTGCAGGCCGAGGCGGTCGGCATCACCATCGTGTGGTCGGCGTTCGTTGCCTTCGTCGCCTTCAAGCTGGTGGACGTGGTGATCGGCCTGCGCGTGCCGGCGGATGCCGAGCGCGAAGGCCTGGACATCACCAGCCATGGGGAGTCGGCTTACCACCTGTAAGCAGTCCGCCGTACAAAGAAAAGCGCCCACGTGGGCGCTTTTTACGTTTATGACAAGTATGCGGACTTTAAATAAGGATATTCGTCCATATCTGAGGCTACCGATATAATTCGAATAAGCCACCACTAGGACGTCCATACCATGGTTCCGCACCTCGCCACTGCCCTGACCGGTCCCCTCCTGGACCTGGAAAAGAAGATCCTCGAAGCCACCCCCGCCATCGAGCGCTGGTTCCGCCTCGAGTGGCAGGAGCATACGCCACCCTTCTATTGCTCGGTAGACCTGCGCAACGCCGGCTACAAGCTGGCGCCGGTCGACACCAACCTGTTCCCGGGCGGCTTCAACAACCTGTCGACCGAGATGCTGCCCCTGACGGTGCAGGCCGCCATGGCCGCGATCGACAAGTATTGCCCGGATGCGCGCAACCTCCTGATGATCCCGGAAGTCCACACGCGCAACCCGATGTACCTGCAGAACGTGGCGCGCCTGATGCAGATCTTCCGCCAGACCGGCCTGCACGTGCGCCTCGGCTCGCTGTCGCCGGACGTCACCCAGCCGACCCCGCTGGCGCTGCCGGACGGAAACATGCTGGTGGTCGAGCCGCTGGTGCGCTCGCCGAACGGCCGCCGCGTCGGCCTGGCCGATTTCGATCCCTGCACCATCCTGCTGAACAACGACCTGTCGGCCGGGATTCCATCGATCCTGGAAAACATCCACGAGCAGTCGCTGCTGCCGCCGCTGCACGCGGGCTGGGCACTGCGCCGCAAGAGCAACCATTTCAAGGCTTTCGACGAAGTGGCCAAGAAGTTCGGCAAGCTGATCGAAATCGATCCCTGGCTGGTCAACCCGCTGCACAGCAAGGTCGGCGAGATCGACCTGCAGCAGGACGTCGGCACCGAGCAGCTGGCCGATGCCGTCTCGGCGCTGCTCTCGAAGATCAAGAAGAAGTACAAGGAATACGGCATGAAGGAGCAGAAGCCCTTCGTGATCGTCAAGCCCGACGCCGGCACCTACGGCATGGGCGTGATGACGGTGAAGGACGCCAGCGAGGTGCGCGACCTGAGCCGCGCCCAGCGCAACAAGATGACCGTCATCAAGGATGGCGTGGCCGTCACCGACATGATCGTGCAGGAAGGCGTGCCTACCTTCGAAACCGTCAACGATGCCGTGGCCGAGCCTGTGGTGTACATGATCGACCGCTACGTGGTGGGCGGCTTCTACCGCGTGCATGCCGAGCGCGGCGTCGACCAGAACCTGAACGCGCCTGGCTCCCAGTATGTGCCGCTGGCCTTCGCCCAGCAGCACGCGGTGCCGGACCCCAAGGCCAAGCCGGGCACGGCGGCGCCGAACCGCTTCTACGTGTACGGCGTGGTCGCGCGCCTGGGCCTGCTGGCGGCCTCGCTCGAACTCGAGCGCACCGACCCCAACCCTGAAGTCTATTAAAGAGGAAAGCGCCCGCGCTCAGGTGTCGGTAGAGACGGCGTCCCAGTCTTCCTCATCGCCGTAGCCGGTCATCCAATTTGCCGCATGGTGCCATTCGAGCACCATGCCCGGGTTGATCCCGGGCGGCGGCTCGCGCCCGTTCAGCTGGGCGTCGCGCACCGCCCAGTGCAGGCGGTAGAGGCGATCGGACCAGTCGAGGATCTCGGCCTTGCTGCGCAGGCGCAGCGCCTGGCGCAGCATGGTGGCGTCGCCCAGGTCATGCGGGTAGAGCGGCAGCACGGCCTCCACGCTCGAAGGATGTTCCGGCATCGGTAGCGCGTCGACCAGCCCGCCGCACCAGGCCAGGAAGACCATCGCCTCCAGCCGCCACGAGAACCGGACGATGTCGCCCTCGCTCCGCGCATCATTGAAGAGGAAGGCCGCTTCGTCGCTCGACAGCCAGCCGCGGCGGTTGCTGACCGAGAAATACTCCTTGAAGTAGCCGTTCTCGCGCAGCATGGCCGTGCCGACCACGCCCCACAGGGCGACCAAGCGACGCCATAGCGCATCTTCGGAACGCAGCGTAACGGAGTCCTCGGCTTCGATCATCGGCAAATGGGGATTGACCGGAATCCCGCGCTCCCGCAACAAGTCTTCGTTTGCTGTCCTGCGGTCTTCTGGTGTCATGCCATGCCCCGAAATCGTTTGCAGGACGATAACACCATTCCGGCTGGGCTATCCGCCCTTTTGCAGCATGTACACAAAGTGCGAACGCAGCGGCGCCGCCGCGGCCAGCAGGTCGGCCACGCATAGCGCGAGAGTGCGGTGCCACCATGCCACTGCCGGTAGACATCCATAGTGCGCTCCAGTTCAGTCTGCCTACTGGTGCGTGTACTCATGAAGCCATGGTCACGCAAGAGGACTTCGAAGGTGTGAGGTGACTCAGGCTGCACGATCGAGTTTTCACACAGCGATCACCGCACTTTCGCTTTGCACCCGAATGGGGCGTCATTGCAGGCCCGTCCGCGAGGTTTCGCGTTTCCGGCTAAAATCGACGCATTGCCTGTAATGGATGCCCCATGAAAATCGCCTTCCTCGCCGACCCGATCTCCACGTTCAAGATCTACAAGGATTCGACTTTCGCGATGATGCGCGAAGCCGCGAAACGCGGCCACGCCGTCTACGCCTTCGAGCAGCGCGACATGGTGCTGGAAGAGGGCATCGTGACGGCCCGGGTCATGCGCATCCACCTGACCGGCGAGCCTGAGGCCTGGTACCGCGCCGACGAGCCCGAGATCGTGCAGCTGTCGGCTTTTGACGCCGTCATCGAGCGCAAGGACCCGCCCTTCGACATGGAATACGTTTACGGCACCTACCTGCTGGAGCTGGCCGAGCGCCAGGGCGCGCGGGTGTTCAACCGCCCGGGTGCGATCCGCGACCACAACGAGAAGCTCACCATCGGCCAATTCAGCCAGTACACCTCGCCGACCCTGGTCAGCTCAAGCCCGGCGCGCCTGCGCGCCTTCCACGAGAAGCACGGCGACGTGATCTTCAAGCCGCTGGACGGCATGGGCGGCGCCGGTATCTTCCGCGTCAAGGACGACGGCATGAACCTGGGTTCGGTGATCGAATCCCTGACCGGCAACGGCAGGCACACGATCATGGCCCAGAAATTCATCCCGGCCATCAAGCAGGGCGACAAGCGGGTGCTGGTCATCGACGGCAAGCCGGTGCCGTTCACGCTGGCCCGCATCCCGCAGGGCAATGAAGTCCGCGGCAACCTGGCCGCCGGCGGCCTGGGCGTGGCGCAGCCGATCACCGAGCGCGAGCGCGAGATTGCCGAGGCCATCGGCCCGGAACTGGCGGCGCGTGGCCTGTTGCTGGTAGGATTGGATGTGATCGGCGATTTCCTGACCGAAGTGAACGTCACCAGCCCGACCTGCTTCCAGGAGATCACCGACCAGACCGGATTCGACGTGGCCGCGATGTTCATCGACGCGGTCGAACTGAAGCTCATTGGCAACACCTTCGAAAAACACTGACATGGTTGGCATTTTGCTGATGACCCACGCTCCGCTGGGCCAGGCATTCATCTCCGCGGTGGCGCACGTATTCCGTGGCCCCACCGAGCGCTTCGAGGCGATCGACGTGACCGCCGACCAGGACCTGCACGAGGTGAACTGCCTTGCCAAGGAGGCGATCGCGCGCCTGGACGACGGCGACGGCGTGCTGGTCATCACCGACATCAAGGGCGGCACGCCGTCCAACTGCTGCAACTCGCTGCTTGAGGCCGGTCACGTGGAAGTCATCGCGGGCATCAGCCTGCCGATGCTGCTGCGCGCGATCACCTACCGCCGCGACACCCTCGACGTGGTGGTGGAAATGGCCCTGGCCGGCGCCCAGAACGGCGCCGTGCGGGTGGATAACCGGATCCGCGTCGGGTCCAGCTGAACGACGAACTTTATTTTGGCCGCGGGCATAGAACGGGACAATAAGCGACAACATGATTCAACAGGAACTCGAGATCATCAACAAGCTGGGCCTGCACGCCCGCGCCTCCGCCAAGTTCACCCAACTGGCCGCCAAGTTCCAGAGCGACGTCTGGCTCACCCGTAACGGACGCCGCATCAATGCCAAATCGATCATGGGCGTCATGATGCTCGCCGCCGGCAAGGGCGCCAAAGTCCTGCTCGAGGCCGACGGCCCGGACGAACAGGCCTGCGTCGCCGCCCTGAGTGGCCTGATCAACGACAAGTTCGGCGAAGGCGAGTAATGCCGCGCGAAGCGGCAGCTCCCCGCCATACGGGACCATCGATGGCATCGTTCACGCTCCACGGCATTCCGGTTTCGCGCGGCATCTCGATCGGCCGCGCGCACCTGCTCACGCCGGCCGCGCTCGACGTCAAGCACTACCTGGTCCCCGAAGAACAGGTCGAGGCGGAGGTCCAGCGCCTGCAGCACGCCATCGCCGAAGTGCACCGCGGCCTGCAGGCCCTGTGGACCGAACTGCCCAAGGATGCCCCGACCGAACTGGGCGCCTTCATCGACGTGCACGCGCTGATCCTGTCCGACCCGATGATCTCGGAAGCGCCGCTCGACATCATCCGCACCCGCCACTACAACGCCGAATGGGCGCTGGTGACCCAGATCGACGAGCTGTCGGCGCAGTTCGACGAGATCGAGGACGAGTACCTGCGCGAGCGCAAGCACGACATCCAGCAGGTGGCCGAGCGGGTGCTGAAGGTCCTGATGGGCACCGCCCTGGAGATCCCGCCGCCGCTGGCGGGCGAGGACCAGGCCGCCCCGCAGATGATCGTGGTGGCCCACGACATCTCGCCGGCCGACATGCTGGCCTTCCGCGACCGCGAAGGCGCAACCCGTTCCTTCATCGGTTTCGTCACCGACGTCGGCGGCCAGAACTCGCACACGGCGATCGTCGCGCGTTCGCTCGACATTCCGGCGGTGGTCGGCATGAGCTCGGCCTCGCGGCTGATCGAGCAGGACGATTGGGTGATCATCGACGGCGATGCCGGCGTGGTGATCTGCAACCCGAGCCAGCTGGTGCTGGAACAGTACCGGGCGCGCCAGGCCGCGCTGCTCAAGGCGCGCAAGCGCCTGCTCAAGCTCAAGAAGACCCCGGCGGTGACCAGGGACGGCACCCCGGTCACGCTGCTGGCCAATATCGAGCTGCCGGAAGACTGCCCGGCGGCGCTGGAAGCCGGCGCCATGGGCGTCGGCCTGTTCCGCTCGGAGTTCCTGTTCATGGGGCGGTCGCATGGCCTCGGCCACGCGTTGAGGATCCCGAGCGAGGACGAGCAGTTCGAGCAGTACCGCAAGGCGGTGGTGGCCATGAAGGGGCGCCCGGTGACGATCCGCACCCTCGACGTCGGCGCCGACAAGCCGCTCGACCCGACCGAGCACACCGCGCTCAATCCCGCGCTGGGGCTGCGCGCGATCCGCTACTGCCTGGCCGAGCCCCAGCTGTTCCTGACCCAGCTGCGCGCGATCCTGCGCGCCTCCGCGTATGGAAAAGTGCGCATCCTGATCCCGATGCTGGCGCACGCCTTCGAGATCGACCAGACGCTCTCCATGATCGAGCAGGCCAAGCTGCAATTGCGCGAAGAGAACGTCAAGTACGATCCGGGCGTGGAAGTCGGCGCCATGATCGAGATTCCGGCCGCCGCGCTGGCGCTGCCGATGTTCGTCAAGCGCATGAACTTCCTGTCGATCGGGACCAATGACCTGATCCAGTACACGCTGGCGATCGACCGCGTCGACTACGAAGTGGCGCACCTGTACAATCCGCTGCACCCGGCGGTCCTGATGCTGATTGCCCAGACCATCGCCACCGGCCAGAAGGCCGGCCTGGATGTCGCCGTGTGCGGCGAGATGGCGGGCGACACCAAGCTCACCCGCCTGCTGCTCGGCATGGGCCTGCGTGAATTCTCGATGCATCCGGCCCAGCTGCTGTCGGTGAAGCAGGAAATCCTGAACAGCGACCTGTCGGCGATCACCACGCGCACGCGCCGCATCCTGCGCTCGATCGAGCCGAACGAGATCGCCGCCGCGGTCGAGCAGCTGCAAACCCTCTGATAACGCATTGAAGTTTCACCCGGCGCGGCCTCCCGGTCGCGCCCTACAAGAACGACAAGAACACCATCCATGGGATCGATTGGAACAGTCACACCACAGGCGATGCACTTCGCCGAGCCGCTGCGCCTGCAAAGCGGCGCCAGCATCGGCGACTACACGCTGATGTATGAAACCTATGGCAGCCTGAACGCCGACAAGTCGAACGCCGTCCTGATCTGCCATGCGCTGAACGCCTCGCACCACGTGGCAGGCACTTATGCCGACAAGCCCAAGAGCCAGGGCTGGTGGGACAACATGGTGGGACCGGGCAAGCCGGTCGACACCAACCGCTTCTTCGTCATCGGCGTGAACAACCTCGGCTCCTGCTTCGGCTCGACCGGCCCGATGCACACGAATCCCGCCACCGGCAAGCCCTATGGCGCGGCCTTTCCGCTGCTGACGGTGGAAGACTGGGTGGCGGCGCAGGCACGCCTGGCCGACCGCCTCGGCATCGACTGCTTCGCGGCCGTGATGGGCGGCTCGCTGGGCGGCATGCAGGCGCTCTCCTGGAGCATCATGTTTCCGGAACGCCTGCGCCACTGCATCGTGATCGCCTCCACGCCCAAGCTGTCGGCCCAGAACATCGCCTTCAACGACGTGGCGCGCCAGGCCATCCTGAGCGACCCCGACTACCATGGCGGCGATTTTTATGAACACGGCGTGGTGCCGAAGAACGGCCTGAAGGTGGCGCGCATGGTCGGCCATATCACCTACCTGTCGAACGACGACATGGCGGAGAAATTCGGCCGCAAGCTGCGCAACGCCGCCGAGAACGACGACTACAAATTCGATTTCGGCATCGACTTCGAGATCGAATCCTACCTGCGCTACCAGGGCGACAAATTCTCGGAATACTTCGACGCCAACACCTACCTCATCATCACCAAGGCGCTCGACTACTTCGACCCCGCGCGTGCCCATGGCGGCGACCTGACCAAGGCGCTCGGCGGCACGCAGGCGCAGTTCCTGATCGCCTCGTTCACCACCGACTGGCGCTTTTCGCCCGAGCGCAGCCGCGAGATCGTCGAGGCCTTGGTGTCCAACCGGCGCAAGGTGACCTATGCCGAGATCGACGCCCCGCACGGCCACGATGCCTTCCTGCTGGAAGATCCGCGCTACATGGGCGTAGTGCGCGCTTACTATGATCGCATTGCTCTCGAGCTCGCCGGCAAGGAGGCAGCATGAACCTGAACGACCTGAACGCGCTGCGTCCCGACCTGGCCTTCATTGCGGACTGGGTGCGCCAGGGCGCGCATGTGCTGGATGTCGGCTGCGGCGACGGCGCCATGCTGCGCTACCTGGAACTGAGCAAGGGCTGCACCGGCTACGGTGTCGAGATCGCCGACGACAAGGTGCTGGAGAGCACCCAGCGCGGCATCAGCGTCATCCAGCACGACATGGAGGAAGGGTTGGACCTGTTCCGCGACAATGCCTTCGACATGGTGCTGTGCCTGTCCTCGCTGCAGATGATGCAGCATGTCGAGGCGCGCCTGCGCGACATCGTGCGCGTGGGCCAGGAAGCCATCGTCTCGTTCCCGAACTTCGCCTACTGGCCGCACCGGGTAGCATTGATCCGCGGGCGGATGCCGGTGTCGCGTTCGCTGCCTTACCAATGGTTCGACACGCCGAACGTGCGCTATGCAACCATCCACGACTTCAAGGACCTGGCCGAGAAATGCGGGCTGGAAGTGCTCGAATACGTCGCCCTGGCCGAAGGAAGGCCGGTGAGCTTCCTGCCGAACCTGCGGGGCAGCCTGGCGGTGTTTCGTCTGCGCAAGAAATCGGGCGTGGTCGCCTGATTTCGCCTGGCTTATGTGCGGTGGCGGCTTGAAGAGCCGGCTACGATCCACGATGATCGGCCTCATAGTGAGTCTCCACCGAGTTACTTTCTTTGGAGATAGTGCTGCTAAGAACAGCCTATCGGTGACGAAATGAAAAAAATCAAGCATCTGGCGGCCTGCTTTTCCCTGCTTGCCGCAGTCGGTACGGCGGGCATCGGCGACGCCATCGCGCAGAACGATCGCAACACGACGGTCCAGGATGGGATCGAGGTCAGGCCGCTGTCGCGCCTGAGCAAACTTATTCCCCCGGAACAGCTCAACGAAGCGGCAGCGCAGCAATACGCGCAGATGATGAGCCAGGCGCAGCAGAAAGGCGTACTGCTGCCCCAGTCGCACCCGGAAGTGCAGCGCCTGCGCGCCATCGCCAAGCGCATCATTCCGCACACCACGCGCTGGAACCAGGATGCGACCCAATGGCAATGGCAGGTCAACCTCATCGACTCGAAGGACGTGAACGCCTTCTGCATGCCGGGCGGCCGGATCGGCTTCTTCACCGGCATCCTGACCTCGCTGAAGCTGACCGACGACGAGGTGGCGGCCGTGATGGGCCACGAGATCGCCCATGCGCTGCGCGAGCACAGCCGCGAGAAGATGGCCAAGCAGGGCCTGACCAATCTCGGCGCGCGTGTCGGCGGCGCCCTGATCTCGGGCATCTTCGGCATCGATCCGAACATCACCGGCACCGTGGCCAGCTATGGTGCCCAGTTCGCCGGCCTGAAGTTCTCGCGCGACGACGAGCGCGAGGCCGACCTGGTCGGGCTGGACATCTCCTCCCGCGCCGGCTATGACCCGCGTGCCGGCATCGCCCTGTGGCGCAAGATGGCGGCCCTGAACCAGCGCGCCCCGATCGAGCTGCTTTCGACCCACCCGGGCGGCGAGACCCGCATCAGGGACATGCAGGCGCACATGGACGTGCTGCTGCCCTTGTATGCGCGCAGCAAGGGCACCACCGTCAACAAGCTGCCGCCCTACCAGACCAATGTCGCCCTGCGTTGATGAGCGGGGTTGATGGCTAGGACCAGGAAGGGCCACCAGGCCGAAGCCAACGCCCATGTTCCGCTGCCGACCCGCGACGGTGTCGCGCCCAGCTACCTGTGGCTGACCGAGACCCGCGCCGGCGGCATGCTGCGCTTCCTCGCCGAACGCTTTCCCGACGTGCCGGAATCCGCCTGGGCGCGCCGTCTGGCGCGCGGCGAGATCGTCGACGCGAAGGGCGTGGCCCTGGGCGCCGACAGCCACGTGCGCCAGGGCATGCGCATCTGGTACTACCGCGAGCTGGAAGAGCCCGAAACCCCGATCCCGTTCCAGGAACAGGTGCTGTACCAGGACGAGCACCTGCTCGTGGCCGACAAGCCGCACTTCCTGCCGACCATCCCGACCGGCCGCTTCCTGCACGAGACCCTCCTGGTGCGCCTCAAGAAGCGCTTCGGGTTGCCGCACCTGGTGCCGATCCACCGGCTCGACCGCGAGACCGCGGGCGTGGTGATCTTCTCGCACAATCCGGAGTCGCGCGGAGCCTACCAGTCGATGTTCCAGAAACGCGTGGTGAGGAAGGTTTACGAGGCGCTGGCGCGCCCGCTCGAGGGCAGCCCGCTCGTGGGCCGGGACTTTCCCTTCACCTACCGCAGCCGCATGCAGGATGCGGAGCAGTTCTTCGTCAGCGCGGAAGTGCCGGGCGAGCCGAATTCCGAGACCCTGATCGAGTTGATCGAGCAGCGCGGCGAGGTGGCGCATTACCGGCTGCACCCGCATACGGGCCGCAAGCACCAGCTGCGCCTGCACCTGTCCGCGCTCGGCGCGCCGATCCTGAACGACGCCTTTTATCCGGTGGCGCTGCCGTGCAAGGGCGACGACTTCAGCGCGCCGCTGCAGCTGCTGGCGCGCTCGATCGCTTTCGAGGATCCGCTCAGCGGCGAGCCGCGCCGCTTCGAAAGCGGCTTCCGGCTCGACTGGCCCTGAATCGGGTCAGAAGATCGAGAATTCCCATTCCGGCACCCCAATGACGGCGGCGTTGCCCGCGAGGTCGGTCACGGTGTTGCTCTCCCATTGCATCCGCAGCAGCCCGGTGAGCGAGATGTTGAAGCTCAGCACATTGCCTCCAGTGATCTCCCAACCATTGCCACCGTTTCCTGCGTCGTAGACTTCGGAACTGCTGGTGCCTTGTAGTTCGAACCGGCCGCTCGGGTGGAAGCGGATTGCTTCGTTGAAGCTCAGGTCGAAGCGGCGGCCGATCAGGCTGCCGTTAAGGATGGTCAGCGACGGGCCCACGGTGTCGATGGTCACGCTCAGCGGATCCGAATCGGGCCCCTGGTTCCCGGCCAGGTCGAACTGGCGCACGCGTACCTGGTGGACGCCGTTCGCCAGCGCGCTGCTGGTGATCGACCAGTTGCCGGTGGCGTCCACGCTAACGCGGCCGACCTCGCTGTTCCCCACGACCAGGGCGACCTGGCCGCCCACTGTCGCGCCGCTGCCGGTGAAAGTCGGTGTGGTGGCGTTGGTAATGTTGTCGATGGTCGAACTGCCAGTGTCGCTGGCCTCGGCCAGGTCCGGCGCGGCGAGCTTGGCCGGTGCTGTGGTATCGATCTGCAGGTTGAACGATTCCGAATAGCCGCTCTTGTTGCCCGCGACGTCGAACTGTTTCAGGCCGACGCTGTGATAGCCCTCGCCGAGGACGGTACTGGTGATCGTCCAGTTACCCAAGGCGTCCGTGACCGTCTCGCCCACTTTGCGTTCGTCCACGAACAGCGCCACGACGCTGTTGGCCATGGCGCCGCTGCCGATGAAGGTCGGGGTCGTGTCGTTGGTGATGCCGTCGCTGCTCGAGGCGCCGGTGTCGCTCGCGGTCGCCAGCAGCGGCTTGGGCGGCGCGCTGGCCGGGCCGGTGAGGTCGACCACGAAGCGGACCGGGGGCGATTCGGCGCCGAGGTTGCCAGCCACGTCGACCTGGCGCACCGTGAAAGTGTGCTCGCCTTCCGCCAGCGGCGAGCTCACATAGGCAATCCAGTTGCCGGTCCCGTCGCTGTAGCCGCTGCCGCGTTCGGCCGAACCGGCGAAGATCTTGACCTGCGTGTACGGTTCCGCACCGCTGCCGCGCAGGACGGCGTAGCGCTCGTTCGTGATGCCGTCGCTGTCCGAGATGCCGGTGTCGCTGTCGAGGATGGCATTGGGCAGGGCGCCGGGCCCCTTGGTATCGATCGTCAGCTCCAGTGGCGACGATGCGGCGCTGACGTTGCCGGCGCGGTCGACCTGCTTCACCGTGATGCCGTGTTTACCGTCTGACAGCGGCGTCGTCGCGCCAAGGGTCGCGAACCACAGGCCGTCGGCATCGGCATCGGCCGTCCCCAGCAGGGTCGTGCCTTCGTAGAGCTGGACCCTGGCATAGGCTTCGACGATGCCGGACAGCGTGGGCGAGTTGTCGCTGGTGACGCGATCGCCGTAGTTGCCCGTATCGCTTTCGAGTGTCAGCGCCGGAACGGTGGGAGCCACCGGCGCAACGGTATCGATCGTCAGCGTCAGCGGCGCGGAAGCGGCGCTGCGGTTGCCGCCGCCGTCCACCTGCCTGACCGTGATATCGCGCACGCCGTCCGCCAGAGCCGTCGCGCTGCCAAGTAGCGCGCTCCAGGCGCCGTCGCCATTCGCAGTGGTGGTGCCGAGCAGGACGCTGCCTGCGTAGATCTCGACCGTGGCATGGGCCAGGGCCATGCCGGACAGGGTCGGCGAATTGTCGTTGGTGATCGCGTCACCCAGCATGCCCGAGTCGCTGGCCGGGGCCAGCACCGGTGCGGCCGGCGCCGCCGGTGCGGTCGGCCCGCCCGTCGTGCCGCCGTTGATCGTCAGCGCCAGGGCAGGCGAGGCGTCGCTCCTGTTGCCGGCGCGGTCCACCTGCCTGACCGTGATGTTGTGCAGGCCATCCGCCAGCGGCGTGCCCGATCCGACGGTCGCGCTCCAGGCGCCGGAAGCATTCGCGGTGGCGCTGCCGAGCAGGGTGCTGCCTTCGTAGATCTCGACCGTGGCATGGGCTTCCGCAGTGCCGGACAAGGTGGGCGTATTGTCGCTGGTGCTGCCGTCCCCCGGCGTGCCGGAATCGCTGCCGGCATCCAGCAGCGGCGCCGCCGGCGCGACCGGAATCGCGGTGTCGATCGTCAGCGTCAGCGCGCTGGAAGCGGGGCTCTTGTTGCCGGCGCGGTCCTGCTGGACGACGGTGAGCGCGTGCACGCCGTTCTCGAGTGGGAAGATCGACCCGATGCTCCACACGCCGGCGGCGTCGGCGGTGGTGCTGCCGAGCCAGGCCGTGCCCTTGTAGATGCTGATGCGCGCATGGGCTTCGCCTTTCCCGTGCAGGGCGGGGGAGGCGTCGTTGGTGATGTTGTCGCCCAGCGTGCCGGAATCGCTTGCCGCAGCCAGGGTGGCGGCGGTCGGGGCCGTGGGGGCGACGGTATCGACCACGAGGTCGATCTTGCCTCCATAGCCGCTGCCGTTGTAGATGCCGTCGCTGAAGTCGATATGGGCCGCGTCCAGCAGCTTGCCCGACAGGTCGGCCACCCTGCCCGCCAGGAGCGAGGTGTCGGCAATGCGCAGGCTGGCGATGTCGTCGCCGGCTTCCACCTTGTAGGTGAACAGCATCTCGCTGCCGTACGCGCCCTCGAACACGGCCCGCTTGCCGTTGCTGAGGATGAGCGAAGGCGCGGTGTCGCCCGCCACGTCCACATGTTCGCTGAAGCTGACGTAGAACTGGATCTCTTCTCCGGCACGGTAGTAGGCGTCGGAGCCGTACACGGTCACGCGGTCGGCGCTGGGCGCGAAACCGTCGTCGGTATGGAAGTAGATCTCGTACTCGCCGAAGGGATTGCCGGCGATGTCGGCCAGCGTGCGCGGCAGGACGATGTTGTAGCCGGTGTCGAGCATGAGCTGGTGCACCGCTGCCGGAATGCGCAGGGTGAGGCCGTCCTCCGACAGCCAGCCGGTGTCGAAGGGGATGCGGCGGTGGCCGTCGCCGATCCAGATCGTCAGCACGTCTTCCTTGTAGTCGGGGTCGCTGCTTTCAAGATCGGCGAACCAGTACACGGCTTCGGTGAAGGTAATCACCAGGTCGGCATCGAGGTCGATGGCAACGTCGCCGACGGGTGCGCTGTCCACGCCGGGCGCATCGGTGTCCACCGTGATGATGCGTGTCGCCGTCGGGCTGGCATGGCCATTGCCGATGACGCGTGCCTCGATCTTGTTGGGTCCGTCACGGAAAAGATGGGGCGGCTCGTCCCCGGCGCGCTCGCTCTCGCTGTCGTAGCGCCAGGTGGTGACCCCGCCTTTGGTGGCAAAGCTGATCTTCGATGGGTTGACCGTGCGGCCGTTGATGACCAGTTCCAGGTGCTCGCCTTCGTCGATGGTGCCGACCAGGGTGCCGGAAACGACCTGGCGAGGGTCGTTGGTGATGCCGTCGCTCGCGCTGGCGCCGTTGTCATGGATAAGCAGGATCTGGGCGCCGACATGGGAGTCGACCAGCGTGTCGACCGCATAGGGCGAGGATGCGACAGTGCCGCTGTGCGGCAGCGTGTCGCGCGGCTGCACGCCGGCCAGGTTCAGGCGCACGACATTGGCCGCGGAATCGACGCTGTCGTCCTGCACCAGGCGGAAGCGCCAGGTCAGGCCGTCCGTGCTGCGCGATACGTATTCCACCCGCGCATGTTCGGCGTCGAAGACGGAGAGGGGAACTTCATTGACCGCATGTGAAAAGCGCACGACCATCTCGAGCGGCGCGCCGGCCTTCAACACGCCGTCCGCAATCGACACCGTCGCGCTCAAGGCCAGGACCGGCTCGCCCACCGGCATGGTGAAGGCGGCGCTGCCCGGCACCGTGATGGCCCCTAGCGCCTTCCCGCCGCTGAGCAGCGTGCCCGCAGCCATATAGACGTTCAGGGTGGCGCCCGCCGGCAGGCCGGCCGCGTTGAAGCTCACGTGGGTGCCGCTGACGCTGACCTGGTCGAGCGGAATCTCTTTCGTGAACGTAGCGCCCACCACACGCAGCTTGGGCTCGCCGCTGACGCGGTCGATCACGGTCTGCACGGCCCCGTCGGTGACGAAGATCGAGCCGCTGCCCTTGCCCATCGTCGTCGCGAAATTCAGGTCGATCCGGGTCACCCCGTCGACTGTCCGTGCTGTGGTGGTCGGGAAGGTGGAGGAAGTAGTTGTGGTCGTGGACATGGCCTGCGCGTATTGTTGTTCCGTCAATGGAACATTCTGGTCTGAAAGTTGCCACGCGGATAGTATCAACAAACAGACATGCCATTTCGCTAAAGCAGCCGAAATAATGCTTTTTCGCATCATTTCGACAGCGAATCCCCCCGGAATGGGGGCAGGCGCAGGTCAGGATTTAGAAGCTGAGCTTCTAAATCCTAGATGAAGTATTAGAGATCGTAATCGATGATCAGCGGGGCGTGGTCGCTGAAGCGCTCGTCCTTGTAGATCGACACATTCTTGGCGCATGCGGCCATTCCCGGGGTGGCGACGTGGTAATCGATGCGCCAGCCCACGTTCTTCGCATAGGCCTGGCCGCGGTTGCTCCACCAGGTGTAATGCTCTGCGTCCGGGTGGACCACGCGGTGCACGTCCACCAGGCCGACCTCGTCGAAGATGCGGGTCATCCAGGCACGTTCTTCCGGCAGGAAGCCGGAATTCTTCTGGTTGCCCTTCCAGTTCTTGAGGTCGATTTCCTTGTGCGCGATGTTCCAGTCGCCGCAGATGACGACCTCGCGGCCTTCCGCCTTTAGCTCCTGCAGGTGCGGCAGGAACACTTCCATGAAGCGGAACTTGGCCAGTTGGCGCTCCGGCGACGAGGAGCCGGACGGGCAGTAGACCGAGATGACGGTCAGGTTGCCGAAATCGCAGCGGGTGTAGCGGCCTTCGGCGTCGAATTCCGTGCAGCCGAAGCCGATGCGCCTGTTGTCCGGCGCGACGCGGCTGTAGACGCCCGTGCCCGAATATCCTTTCTTCTCGGCGTAGTGGAAGTGGCCGTGGTAGCCGTGGGGCGAGAGGAATTCCTCGGTCATGTCGGCCTGCTGCGCCTTCAGTTCCTGCACGCAAATGAAATCGGCGGACTGGGTGGCGAGCCAGTTGAAGAAACCTTTTTTGTGCGCAGAACGAATACCGTTCAGATTAGCAGAGATGATTCTTGGCATGGATCGTGTTGGGATGGAAATGATAGCCGGCTTACGGCCAAATACATCCACAGTTTAGCGCGTTTTGTATCCATCAGGAACTTGATCCTTGTCGAAGTAAAGTGAAAAATTGCTGCGTTGCACCATGCTAGACTATTGGTCTACGTCATCGCACGATTCTAAGTTTTTGGAAATTAGGATGTGTGTTGTTACTTCACTTTCTAAGCAAGACCCATGAAGATCGATACGCACAGTGTTTTTCCCGACAGTGATGTTTCCCACATTGTTCGGTTCTATGCCGACGACGCCCCCTTGCTGGCCGAAGTCGCCGGTTTCATCGACAGGGCGTTGGCTGCGCCTGGCACCGGCATCGTGATCGCTACCGCGAGCCATTGCGCGGGGATCCGGGACCTGCTGGCTGCCCCAAGCGGCGTGGTGTTTCTCGACGCCAAAGACACCCTCGCGCAGTTGCTGGTCGATGGCTGGCCCGATGAGCCGCGTTTTCGCGCCGTGTTGGGGCCGTTGTTGTCCAACGCCTCAGCGAGCGCCGGCCCAATACATATTTTCGTCGAGATGGCCGCGCTGCTGTGCGCCCAGGGCCGATACCAAGCCGCACTGCGGCTCGAGCAGCTGTTGAACTGCCTGTGCGCGGACTACCGCTTGACCTTCTTCTGCGCTTATCCCTGGCGCGTGTTCCCGGATGCGGCCCAGGCCCAGGTTTTTGAGGACATCTGCGGCGAGCACGGTCATGCCTGTGGCAGCACGGTGCACGGCGTCAATCTTGATCTCAAGGGACGCTCGCTCGAGCAGGCGCGTCGCGAACAGATGGAAATTGCGCTCGGGGGGGAGGCGTCGGGGTATCGGCAGGAACAGGGGCCGGGTAACGCCGTCGAGGGCATGCACCACGTGGGTCCCGACGGCACTATTCTCTGGGCCGACCGCGCCGAACTGCAGATGCTCGGCTACCGCTGGGAAGAGTACGTAGGTCGCCACATCGCCAACTTCCATGTCGACGTCGAGATGGTCGACCTGATTCTGGACACCTTGCTGTCGGGCGGCGTCTTGGTCGACCAGCCGGCACGGCTGAGGTGCAAGGACGGCACGATCCGCCACGTGCAGATGTGTTCGAGCAGCTGTTTCGAGGATGGCAGGCTACGTTACAGCGCCTGTATCACACGGGACGACACCAAGCGCAACGAGAGTGCCGGAGTACTGACGCAACGCGACCGGCTTCTGCTCAACTCTCCGATAGCCGTGGCCCTCTTCATGGCGCCCGATCTGCGCTTTCGCCTCGCCAACCGGCACTTCTGCGACCTGTTTGGCCGACGCGAACTGGTCGGCAAGCGGCTGGTCGAGGCGTTGCCGCAACTGCGATATAGCGAGGTCGAAGCGGCGCTGGAGCACGTGTTCGAGACCGGCCAGCCCTGGTGCGGGAGGGAGCTGGGCCTGGTGCTGCCGAATGCGGACGGCATGCCGGAGGAGCGCTTTTTCAAGATTGACCTGGAGGCCCTGTACCAGGCTAGCGGCAAGCGCCATGGAGTGATGGCCGTGGTAGTCGACGTCACAGGGAGTGTGCGCACCCGTCGTCTGGGCATCCTGCAGCCCTCGAAAGCGCAAGCAACTGCCGGACAGGCCCGAGACCAGCCGCGCCAGGAGTGAGTCGACCTAAGCTGCGCGGCTTCAGGCGCGCGGTTTACAATACGGGCTTTTGAATCTTCAGGAGAAGCACGTGAGCGACCTGCGCCAGGAATTTATTGCATTTTCGGTCAAGGCCGAGGTATTGAAGTTCGGTCAATTCACCACCAAGGCCGGGCGCCAGTCGCCGTACTTCTTCAATGCCGGCCTGTTCCACGACGGCGCGACCCTGGGCCAGCTCGCGCAGTTCTATGCGCAGACCCTGCTCGATTCGGGGGTGCAGTTCGACATGCTGTTCGGCCCGGCCTACAAGGGCATCACCCTCGCATCCGCTACCGCCGTGGCGCTGGCCGCCAAGGGCCGCAACACCTCGTTTGCCTACAACCGCAAGGAAGCCAAGGACCACGGCGAGGGCGGCACCATCGTCGGCGCCAGGCTGGCGGGCAAGGTGGTCATCATCGACGACGTGATCTCGGCCGGCACCTCGGTGCGCGAATCGGTCGACATGATCCGCGCCGCCGGCGCCGAGCCGGCCGCCGTGCTGATCGCGCTCGACCGCATGGAGCGTTCCGGCAAGGACGGCGCGCTGTCCGAGCACTCGGCGGTGCAGCAGGTGTCGCAGGAATTCGGCATCCCGGTGATCTCGATCGCCAACCTGGACGACCTGTTCACTTATCTCTCGAACGAGGCCGGCGCCGACCTGGGTGCGCATAAAGAGGCCGTTGCGGCTTACCGCACGCGCTACGGCGTCTGAATCTGAAAGCGTAAAAAAACCGGAGCATGCTCCGGTTTTTTTGTTCAAGCAGCTTCGTCAGCCTGCCAGCTTCTTCTTCAGCAGCTCGGTCACCTGGGCCGGGTTGGCCTTGCCTTTGGATGCCTTCATGGTCTGGCCGATCAGCGCGTTGATCGCGGCTTCCTTGCCGGCGCGGTACTGCTCGACCGACTTGGCGTTGGCGGCCAGCACGTCGTCGACGATCGCTTCCAGCGCGCCCGTGTCCGAGATCTGCTTCAGGCCCTTCTGGTCGATCACGGTGTCGGCCAGGTTCACGTCATCCGACTTTGCTTCCCACATGGCGGCGAAGACTTCCTTGCCGGCCTTGTTCGAGATGGTGCCGTCGGCGATGCGCTTCAGGAGCAGGGCCAACTGGGCGGCACTCACCGGCGACTGGTCGAGCTCGACGCCTTCGCGGTTCAGGGTCGACGAAACGTCGCCCATCATCCAGTTCGCGGCGGCTTTCGCGTTTTCCTTGCCGGCAGCTAACACCACGGCTTCGTAGTAGGTCGCCATGGCCTTGGAGGAAGTCAGCACCAGGCTGTCGTACTCCGGCAGGCCGTACTCGCCGGTGAAGCGTGCGCGCAGGGCGCCCGGCAGTTCCGGCATGTCGGCCTTGATGCGCTCGATCCAGTCCTGGCCGATGACCAGGGGAGGCAGGTCCGGGTCCGGGAAGTAGCGGTAGTCCTGCGCGTCTTCCTTGGTGCGCATGGAGCGGGTCTCTTTCTTGTCCGGGTCCCACAGGCGGGTGGCCTGGATCACCTTGCCGCCGTCTTCGATCAGCTCGATCTGGCGCCGCACTTCGTAGTGGATCGCTTCTTCCATGAAGCGGAAGGAGTTCAGGTTCTTGATCTCGCAGCGGGTGCCGAATTCCTTCTGGCCGACCGGGCGCACCGAGACGTTGACGTCGCAGCGGAAGGAGCCTTCCTGCATGTTGCCGTCGCAGACCCCCAGCCACACCACCAGCGAGTGCAAGGCCTTGGCATAGGCCACGGCCTCGGCGGCGCTGCGCATCTCCGGCTCGGACACGATCTCGAGCAGCGGCGTGCCGGCACGGTTCAGGTCGATGCCGCTCATGCCGGCATAGTCCTCATGCAGCGACTTGCCGGCATCCTCTTCCAGGTGGGCGCGGGTCAGGTTGACGGTCTTCGTCTCCAGCTTGCCGTCCTTTTCGTAGGCGAAGCTGATGGTGCCGCCCTGGACCACCGGGTCCTCGAACTGGCTGATCTGGTAGCCCTTCGGCAGGTCGGGGTAGAAGTAGTTCTTGCGGGCGAAGACCGACTGCGGCGCGATCTTGGCGCCGACGGCCAGGCCGAAGCGGATCGCGCGCTCGACGGCGCCGCGGTTCAGTACCGGCAGCACGCCCGGCAGCGCCAGGTCGACCGGGCTGGCCTGGGTGTTCGGCTCGGCGCCGAAGCGGATCGAGCTGCCGCTGAAGATTTTCGAGTTGGTCGTGAGCTGCACGTGGTTCTCAAGACCGATGACGACTTCCCATTGCATAGTGTGTTCTCTCTTTTCTATCGGTCCGGGCTCAGACGCCTTCCGGCGCGCGGGTATGCCAGTCGGTCACCTGCTGGTACTGGTGCGCGATGTTCAGCAGCTTGGCTTCGGCGAAGTAGTTGCCGATGATTTGCAGGCCGACCGGACGCTTGCCGTTCTTTTCACCTTGGCCGAAACCGACCGGGATCGACATGCCCGGCAAACCGGCCAGGCTGGTCGACAGGGTGAAGATGTCGGCCAGGTAGTTCGCCACCGGGTCGTTGGCCTTGCTGCCCAGGTCCCAGGCCACCGTCGGCGCCACCGGGCCCATGATCACGTCGCACTGGTCCTTGAACGCGGCCTGGAAGTCGTCCGCGATCAGGCGGCGGATCTTCTGCGCCTGCACGTAGTAAGCGTCGTAGTAGCCGTGGCACAGCACGTAGGTGCCGACCATGATGCGGCGCTGGACCTCGCGGCCGAAGCCTTCGGCGCGGGTTTTGCGGTACATGTCCTGCAGGTCCTTGTACTCCGCGGCGCGGTGGCCGTAGCGCACGCCGTCGAAGCGCGACAGGTTCGATGAGGCTTCCGCGGGGGCGATGATGTAGTAGGTCGGGATCGAGAGCGCGGTCTTCGGCAGCGAGATCTCGACCAGGGAGGCGCCCAGCTTGACGAATTCGTCCAGCGCGGCGCGCACGGCCTGCTCGACGTCCTGCGCCAGGCCTTCGCCGAAGTACTCCTTCGGCACGCCGATGCGCAGGCCGGTCAGCGGCTTGTTCAGGTCGCGGGTGTAGTCTTCAGTCACGTTGCCCTGCTCGACGGTCAGGCTGGTCGAATCGCGCTCGTCGAAGCCGATCATCTCGTTGAGCAGCAGGGCGCAGTCCTCGGCGGTCTGGGCGATCGGGCCGCCCTGGTCCAGCGAGGAAGCGAAGGCGATCATGCCGAAGCGCGACACGCGGCCGTAGGTCGGCTTGATGCCGGTGACGCCGCAGAAGGCGGCCGGCTGGCGGATCGAGCCGCCGGTGTCGGTGGCGGTGGCGGCCGGCGCCAGGCGCGCGGCGATCGCGGCGGCCGAGCCGCCCGAGGAGCCGCCCGGCACTGCCAGCGGATCCCAGGGGTTCTTCACCGCGCCGAAGGCCGAGTTCTCGTTGGCCGAGCCCATCGCGAATTCGTCGAGGTTGACCTTGCCCAGGGTGACCATGCCGGCACGGTTGAAGCGTTCGACCACGGTCGCGTCGAAGGGGCTTTCATAATTGGCCAGCATCTTCGAGCCGGCTGTGGTGCGCCAGCCACGGGTCACGAAGATGTCCTTGTGCGCGATCGGCACGCCGGTCAGCGGGCCGGCCGTGCCGCCGGCGATGCGCGCGTCGGCCGCGGCAGCCTGTGCCAGGGTGCGTTCGCGGTCCAGGTGCAGGAAGGCGTTGTGGCTGCTCGCGTCGATGCGGTCGAGGTAGTGGCTGGTCAGTTCGACGCTCGAGACCTGCTTCGATTGCAGGAGCGCGGACAGCTCTTTGATGGTCTTGTTGTGCATGTGCGTGTCGATTCTGGAGGCAGGAGCGGGTGCTCGGGTGCGGGATTACTCGATGACTTTCGGGACCAGGTACAGGCCGTCCTGCGCCTTGGGCGCCGGCGCCTGGTAGTCCTCGCGGCGGTTCTCTTCGGTCACCACGTCGTCGCGCAGGCGCAGCGGCAGCGCCATGATGGCCGCCAGCGGCTGCGACAAGGGCGCAACACCGGTCGTGTCCACCGCCTGCATCTGCTCGGCCAAGGCGAAGATGCCGTTCAGTTCGGCCAGCGCGGTCTCCGCGTGGGCTTCGTCCATCTCGAGCTGGGCCAGGTTGGCGATGCGTTTTACGTCTGAAAGTGTCAGGGACATGGCAAAGGGCGCGGCTGCCGCCGCGTGCAAAATGTGGTTGGGCTAATAACGAAAGTTGGCAAGCGGTCAGCGAACGGCGCGCTACGTCCGATAAAACCTTGGAAACACCGTCGATCTCGCTTCGGAAATGGGGGGTAAAACCACCCGTTTTCAGCATTTAATCGACGAATTATAAGGTAGAATGGCGGGCTAATGCGCTGTCGGGCTGAAAGGCTGCCCGCCGCAGGAAAGACCGCGGTGCCGTGGCCCTCATGCCAGGCACGCACGGCGAGAACAATCCCGATCAATCTTTTGACGCGCAGCTGGACCGCGCAATCAGGACACACATGTTTGGTTTTTTACGCAGCTACTTCTCGAATGACCTGGCGATCGACCTCGGTACCGCCAATACCCTGATCTACGTGCGCGGCCTGGGCATCGTGCTGGACGAACCGTCGGTCGTCGCGATCCGCCAGGAAGGCGGACCGAACGGCAAGAAGACGATCCAGGCGGTCGGCAAGGAAGCCAAGCAGATGCTGGGCAAGGTGCCGGGCAACATAGAGGCCATCCGCCCGATGAAGGACGGCGTGATCGCCGACTTCACGGTCACCGAGCAGATGCTGAAGCAGTTCATCCGCATGGTCCACGACTCCAAGTTCTTCCGCCCGTCGCCGCGCATCATCATCTGCGTGCCCTGCGGTTCGACCCAGGTCGAGCGCCGCGCGATCCGCGAATCGGCGCTGGGCGCCGGCGCCTCGCAGGTCTACCTGATCGAAGAGCCGATGGCGGCCGCGATCGGCGCCGGCCTGCCGGTCTCGGACGCGACCGGCTCGATGGTGGTCGACATCGGCGGCGGTACCACCGAAGTCGGCATCATCTCGTTGGGCGGCATGGTCTACAAGGGTTCGGTGCGCGTGGGCGGCGACAAGTTCGACGAGGCCATCGTCAACTACATCCGCCGCAACTACGGCATGCTGATCGGCGAGCAGACCGCCGAAGCCATCAAGAAGGCAATAGGTTCGGCCTTCCCTGGTTCGGAAGTCAAGGAAATGGAAGTCAAGGGCCGCAACCTGTCCGAAGGCATCCCGCGTTCCTTCACCATCTCGTCCAACGAGATCCTGGAAGCCCTGACCGACCCGCTCAACAACATCGTCTCGGCCGTCAAGAACGCGCTGGAACAGGCGCCGCCGGAGCTGGGCGCCGACATCGCCGAGAAGGGCATGATGCTGACCGGCGGCGGCGCGCTGCTGCGCGACCTCGACCGTCTGCTGATGGAAGAGACCGGCCTGCCGGTGCTGGTGGCTGAAGACCCGCTGACCTGCGTGGTGCGTGGCTCTGGCATGGCGCTCGAGCGCATGGACAAGCTGGGCTCGATTTTCTCCTACGAATAAATTCACCGATAACAGCGGCGCGGCCGATGTTGCAGCGGGCAGGGCGTGCGGATCAGTCCGCGCGCGTCTGCCCGCGTTGACATTCGCAGCGCGCGCCGACTAGACAGGACGCCAACAGGGCATGCAATACAGTCCTCCGCCGCTTTTCAAACAGGGTGCCCCCGCACGGGTGAAGGCGATCGTCTTTGCGCTCATCTCGGTGATGCTCCTCGTAGTCGACGCGCGCTACCAGACCCTGGCCTCGGTGCGCCAGGTCGCCGCCACGGTCCTCTATCCGCTGCAGATGGCCGCCCTGTTGCCGCGCGAGGCGCTCGGCAACATGGCCGGCTACTTTTCCTCGATTTCCTCGCTCCAGAAGGAAGTGCACGAGCTCAAGACCCAGCAGCTGGCGCAGGCGCGCCTGCTGCAGCAGGCCCAGCTCCAGATGGCCGAGAACGCGCAGCTGCGCCGCCTGATGGATGCGAAACAGCACCTGCCGGTCCAGGCGCAGATGACCGAGATCCTGTACGACGCGCGCGACCCGTCGACGCGCCGCATCGTGATCGACCGCGGCTCGCGCCACGATGTCGTGCCCGGCCTGCCGGTGATCGACCATGCGGGCGTGGTCGGCCAGGTCACGCGCGTCTACCCGTTCACCTCCGAAGTCACGCTCCTGACCGACAGGGACCAGGCAATCCCGGTCCAGGTGCTGCGCAGCGGCCTGCGCAGCATCGCCTATGGCCGCGGCCAGTCCGGCCTGCTCGACCTGCGCTTCGTGGTGGCCAATGCCGACATCCAGGTCGGCGACGTGCTCGTCACCTCGGGCCTGGACGGCATGTACCCGGCCGGCCTGGCGGTGGCCAAGGTGGTGCAGGTCGAGAGCGTGGCCGGCGGCACCTTCGGCCGCGTGGTCGGCCAGCCGCTGGGCGGCATCGACCGCAACCGCCAGCTCCTGATCATCATGTCGCAGTCGAACCTGCCGCCGAAGCCCCAGGCCGGAGCCAAGCCGGGCGCCACCACCGCGCGCCGCAAGCTGCCGGACATGGCGCCGATTCCCGCTCCGCCACTGGCGCCTTCGCCGCTGCCGCCACAGGGCGTGCCGGCGCAGCCCGCGGCCGGCGCAGGCGTGCCGGCCGCTGCCCCTCCCGCCCAGCAGGCCGGTACGACGCCTGCCACACCGCGCGCCGCCGCGCCGTCCCGCACGCCCGCGGCCCAGCCGCAGGCCGCCACCGTCAACCCGGGCGGCACCCCGGCCGTCACGGCAGGGGGGGGCACGCCGCCGTCCGCGCAAGCGCCGGCGCCTGCCGGCAACGCCGCGGCGACTGCGGTCAACAAACTCAGCCCGGCCACCAGGGAGGGCCAATAATGCCCGGTAACCGTCCGCATTACATCCTGCTGCCCGTCAGCCCGCTGTTCATCACCTTCAGCCTGGTCTGTGCCTTCATGCTCAACCTGCTGCCGATGGGCCGCTGGGTCGGCGCCCCCGACTTCGTCGCGCTGGTGCTCGTGTTCTGGGGCATCCACCAGCCGCGCAAGGTCGGCATCGGCGTCGCCTTCGTCATGGGCCTCCTGATGGACGTGCACGACGCCAGCCTGCTGGGCGAGAACGCGCTCGCCTACACGCTGCTGTCCTACCTTGCCATCATGATCCACCGCCGCGTGCTGTGGTTCCGCCTGGTGACCCAGGCCATGCATGTGTTCCCGCTGCTGCTGCTGGCGCAGGCGGTGCAGGCCTTCGTCCACTTTACTGCCTCGGGCCGCTTCCCCGGCATCCTGCACTTCGCCGAGAGCCTGGTCGCTGTCGCCCTGTGGCCGGTGATTACCTGGCTATTGCTGGCGCCGCAGCGCCGCGCCGTCGACCGCGACCATACCCGGCCGATCTGACCAATCCGACCGCATTTACCGAGTTCTCCGCTGTGACCGAATTCAAGGACAACGACCGCGAGATCCACCTGTTTCGCATGCGCCTCACGGCGCTGGTGGCGCTCGTCTTCATCTGCTTCGGCCTGCTGGTAGCGCGCTTGGTCTGGCTGCAGGTGCTGCGCCACGACCAGTTCGCGCTGCAGGCCGAGGGCAACCGTATCGCGCTGGTGCCCATCGTGCCCAACCGCGGCCTGATCGTGGACCGCAACGGCGTGGTCCTGGCGCGCAACTACTCGGCCTACACGCTCGAGATCACGCCGTCCAAGCTGCAGGCCAACATGGAGTCGGTGATCGACGAGCTGTCCAAGCTGGTCGAGATCGACGCACGCGACCGGCGCCGCTTCAAACGCCTGTTGGAAGAGTCGCGCACGTTCGCCAGTGTGCCGTTGCGTACCCGGCTGACCGACGACGAAGTGGCGCGTTTTACCGCGCAGCGCTTCCGCTTTCCGGGCGTGGAAGTACAGGCGCGCCTGTTCCGCCAGTATCCACTGGGCGAGACCGCCTCGCACGTGATCGGCTACATCGGCCGCATCAACCAGAAGGAGAAGGCCCAGCTCGAAGAGGACGGCCTGAATGCCAACTACAACGGCACCGAGCATATCGGCAAGGAAGGCGTCGAGAAGAAGTACGAGAACTACCTGCACGGCACCACCGGCTACGAAAAGGTCGAGCGTACCGCCGGCGGACGCGCCATCCGCACGCTGTCGCGCACGCCGCCGACGCCGGGCAGCAACCTGATCCTGTCGATCGACATCGAGCTGCAGAAGGTGGTTGAGGAAGCCTTCGGCGAGAACCGCGGCGCGCTGGTGGCGATCGAGCCCTCCACCGGCGACGTGCTGGCCTACGTCTCGCGTCCCGGCTTCGACCCCAACCTGTTCGTCGATGGCATCGACACCCAGAGCTGGAACGAGCTGAACACCTCGCTCGACCGGCCGCTGATGAACCGCGCGCTGTCGGGCACCTATCCGCCGGCTTCGACCTTGAAGCCCTTCATGTCGCTCGCCGCGCTCGAAATGGGTTTTCGCAAGCCCTCGGACGCCATTCGCGATCCCGGCTTCTACATCCTGGGCGGGCACCGCTTCCGCGATGTCAAGCCGGGCGGCCACGGCGTGGTCGACATGTACAGGTCGGTGGTGCAATCCTGCGATACCTATTACTACCAGCTCGGCAACGAGATGGGTATCGATAACATCTCGAATTTCATGAAGCAGTTCGGCTTCGGCGAGCTGACCGGCATCGACCTCGAGCACGAAAAGACCGGCGTGCGCCCGTCCAAGGAATGGAAGGCCAAGCGTTTCGCCAAGAACCCGCGTGCCGGCAAATGGGTTGGCGGCGACACCATCTCGGTTTCGATCGGGCAGGGCTTCAACGACTACACCATGATCCAGCTGGCGCACGCGGTCTCGACCCTGGCCAACAACGGGATCGTGATGAAGCCGCACCTGGTCAAGCTGATCGAGGACGGCGCCACCAAGCAGCGCACCCAGACGGTGCCGAAGGAATCCCGCCGCATCCCGCTCAAGCAGGCGAACATCGACTTCATCAAGCACACCATGGTCGGCGTGACCCAGGAATCCTACGGCACGGGTTTCCGCGCCTTCGCTAATGCCGGCTATGTCTCTGGTGGCAAGACCGGTACCGCCCAGGTGATCGGCCTGAAGGGCGCCAAGTACAATGCCAACGCCATCGACGAGCGCCACCGCGACAACGCGCTCTACATCGGCTTCGCCCCGGCCGACAAGCCGACCATCGCGCTGGCACTGATCGTCGAGAACGTCGGCTCCGGAGGCTCGACCGCGGCGCCAATCGCGCGCAAGACATTTGACTACTACCTGCTGGGCAAGCGTCCGGCGCCGCCGATACCGAAAGAAGGGGCCGGCGTCGCCAAGGCTACCGGCACCGCGGTCGCGACCCCGAAAGCCGCGCAGCCGGCGGTACCCGCTGCCGCACCGATCGTCCACGCGGCAGCTCCGGCGACGCCTGGCGTACCCAGTACTCGAAAGGAATAAGTCATGGCGCACATTCCAGAACGCCGCTCGCTGCGGCGCCGCCTGCGTCCCTATTTCACGGTCTTCGACTGGCCGCTCGGCCTCGTGTTGTTCATCCTGATGATGACCAGCGTGATCACCATGACCTCGGCCGGCGCCGAGTACCCGGACCGCGTCGAGCACCAGATTCGCAATTTCATGTTGTCCTTCGCCGTCATGTGGATCGCGGCCAACGTGCCGCCGCAAACCCTGATGCGGCTCGCCGTGCCGATCTACACGGTCGGGGTGGGGCTGTTGATCGCGGTGGCGATGTTCGGCATTATCAAGAAGGGCGCACGGCGCTGGCTCTACGTGGGCGTCGATATCCAGCCCTCCGAAATCCTGAAGATCGCGACACCGCTGATGCTGGCCTGGTACTTCCAGCAGCGCGCCAATGCCAACACCTGGAAGACCTACGTCATCGCCGCCGTACTCCTCCTGATTCCGTTTACCCTGATCGCCAAGCAGCCGGACCTCGGCACCGGGCTGATGGTGGGCGCCTCGGGCTTCTACGTGATCTTCCTGGCCGGCCTGCCGTGGAAGGCCATCATCGCGCTGGCCGTGTCGGGCGCCGCGGCGCTGCCGATCGCCTGGTCGATGCTGCACGATTACCAGCGCGAGCGGGTGATGACCCTGATCGATCCCACCTCCGACCCGCTGGGCAAGGGCTTCCACATCATCCAGTCCGAGATCGCGATCGGTTCCGGCGGCATGTTCGGCAAGGGCTACCTGCAGGGCACGCAGGGCGCTCTGGAATTCGTCCCCGAGCAGACCACGGACTTCGTGTTCGCCGTGTATTCGGAAGAGTTCGGCTTGGTCGGCAACCTGTTCCTGCTGTTCGTCTACCTGCTCCTGATCGGGCGCGGGCTGATGATTGCGGCCAATGCTCCGAATACATTCTCGCGCCTGCTGGCCGGCGCGATCACGATGATGTTCTTCACTTATGCTTTCGTCAACATGGGCATGGTGATCGGTATCCTGCCCGTCGTCGGCGTTCCCTTGCCTTTCATGAGCTATGGCGGAACAGCCTTCATTACGCTCGGCCTCGGCGCTGGTATATTGATGAGTATTCAAAGACATCGTAAACTAGTGCAGACGTAATTTAATAGGGACCGTGCATGGCCGTTCCAAGAAAACAACTTGCTGCGGTCATCACCCTGGCATTGCTCGCAACGCAACTGACGGGCTGCGGCACCACCGATTCCGGTGAACGTAAAAGCCTGATTCCGCTGCCGTGGAAGCATCCCGCGGCGAAACACACGGATGTGCCCAAGCTGCCGCCCGCCAATTCCGGGCGCGGCGGCTACTACAAGGACGACGGCCCCGGCCTCAATCCGCCGCCGGGCCTGATGGACCTGCCCGATGCGGTGGTCAAGGACGAACCCTATTCGCGCTGGGCCAACCGTCCTTACTCGGTATTCGGCCAGACCTATACCCCGATCCTGCACCGGGATCCCTTCGTGCAACGTGGTGTCGCCAGCTGGTACGGCGTGAAGTTCCACGGCCAGAAGACCTCATCTGGCGAGCTCTATGACATGTACAAGATGACGGCGGCGCACCCGACGCTGCCGATTCCTTCCTACGCCCGCATCACCAGCGTCGAGACCGGCAAATCGGTCGTGGTGCGCATCAACGACCGCGGTCCCTTTCACGCCAGCCGCATTGTCGACGTCTCGTACACGGCGGCGCTGAAGCTCGGCCTGCTGGGCAGGGGCAGCCATGAGGTGGAGGTCGAGCGCCTGTTCCCCGATGATCCAATCCGGATGGCGTCCGAGCGCCGCAGCGCCACCTCGGAAGCGCAGTCGGCCCCGCCGGAAATCGCTGCGTTGATGCTGGAAGACCGCGTGCGGACCGATAGCGCGGCGGTGGCCGAGGTGTCCAATGTGGTCGCCAAGCTGGTCCCGCGAGGCAGTTTCTACGTCCAGCTCGGCGCCTACGGCCGTTCCGGCACCGCCGAAGCCATGAGCGAAAAGCTGATCGGTGCCGGTGTCGAAGTCGGCAAGCTGGAAGTGGTCAAGGTGGGATCGGTGAATCGCTTGTACGGCGGCCCCTTCGCCAGCCGCGAGGATGCGGCTGCGGCGGCACGTGCAGTGCCGTCTTCGTTCGGGCTGAAGCCGATCGTCGTCAAGCGCTGAGCTCACTCAACGGGTGTTGGTACGGGGGGCGGGGCGTCCCGGCTCCGCGGTCGACGGCCGCCAGCAGATTCGCGGCTGAATGATTTGCGGGTATCGCCGCGTGGCCGGAAATCCGCCTACCTTACGGGCAAGGCCGCACGTGCACCCCGGCGAAATCGTCGGCGATGCCCGCCACCCGTGCACGCTCGTCCGGCGTCAAATCGCGGAACTGCCATGCCGCGCGCGTGCCTTGCGGCCCGCGCGGCAGCACCCGCACGTCGCGTACGCCCTGTTTGCCCAGCGCTGCCACCAGGCTCTGCGCGGCGGCCTCGGTCTTGAACACGCCCAGCGACACCGCCCACTTGAGCGGCGATTCGCCCTGCATCACGAAGAAGTTCTCGACGCCGCGTTCCTTCAGTTCGGCCACGCGGCGGTCGGCGCCTTCCTTGCCGCCGTTGGGCGGCAGGTAGACGAGGTGGCTGGTGACTTCCTGGAAGGGCACGCTGGTGCGGGACACACGCCCGCCCAGGCCCAGGCGGGCGATGCGCGTCTCGAAGCGGCGCGCGTCGGCGACCGTGAACGCGCCGGCCTGGGTGCAGGCGATGGTCGCAACCGCCGGCGCAGGCGCCTGCGCAGGTGCGGGCTCGGGTGCGGCAGGTTCCGGTGCGGCCGGGGGCGCGGCCGTCTCGGCGGCTGCCCTTGCTTCGGCCGCGGTGAGCATCACCATGCGCTCGACGGCCAGCTGGTTCTTCAGGCGCTGCGGTTCGCGCTCGCCGCCCTCGAGCCTGCCGAGGTAGCCTTGGCCGTAGGCCAGCAGCAGGGCGTTCAGCGCCAGCAGTGCCCAGAATACGAATTTCACCAAGTGTGCTCCTCCATCCTCAGGCGGCCGCCGCGTGCAGGCCGACCAGCACGATGTTATCGACCACCCGATGCGGGAACTTGAGGACCGGCGCGATATAGGGCGCCGCGCCGCCGGAGACGATGCATGCCGTGGCGCCGTGCGCCGTACAGGCGCGCTCGATGGCGCCGGCCTGCGCCGACAGGACGCCGGAGACGATGGCGTCGTCGGTGTTGTCGCCGAAGACCGGAGGAGGCGCTGCTCCCGGCGCCACCTGGGGCAGCTGGGCCGTATTGCGGGCCAGCGAGCCGGCCATCAGGGCCAGGCCCGGCAGGATCATGCCGCCGATGAAACGCCCGTCCGCCGTGACGGCGTCCACCGTGGTCGCGGTGCCGCAGGTTGCCACGACCACGTCCTGTCCGGGCGCCAGCGCGCGGGCGCCGATGGCGGCGGCGAAGCGGTCGCAGCCCAGCTGGCCGGGGGTGCGGTAGCCGTTCTGCAGGCCTGCGCGCGCCTCCGTGGAGGCGAACCATTCGACGGCAATCCCGGCCGGCAGCGCCTGGGCGATGCGCTCGCGCAGGGCGGCACCGGCGACGTTGGAGACGATGGCGCGCGCCACGCAGGCCCGGCGCCAGGCATCGGCCGCCCCATCGAGCCCGGCGTGCGAGACCGCATCGGCCTGCGTCCAGGCGCCCAGCGCAGCGCCCGGCGCAGCGGTCGCCCATTTGATGCGGGTATTGCCCGCGTCGATCAGCAGCAGATTCATTCTCTTGTCTCACTCACCGAGCCGCAATGACACGTCACCGGCCAGCACCGTAGTGCGTCCCTCGGCCGTGTCGAGCAGCAGCCTGCCTGAGTCGTCGACGCCCGCCGCCAGGCCTTCCTGCAGCACCTGACCGTCGTCGAGGATGACGACCGGGCGGCCCTGCCAGGCATGGCGCAGGTTCCAGCGTGCGCTGAAGGCGGCAAAACCCTGCTGCGCGAACAGGCGCAGCGCGTCGGCCAGCGCGTCGAGCAGGGCGGCCATCAGGACGTCGCGCTCCATGCGCGCCAGCCAGGGCGCGCCGGCGGCGCTGCGGCCGAGGAGCGCTTCCACCTCGTCCGGCATGATCAGGTTCAGGCCGATGCCGATCACGGCCCAGGTGCCGCCGCCGCTGTCGACCGAGGCGGACTGGGTCTCGATCAGGATCCCGGCAAGCTTGTCGCCGTCCTTGAGCACGTCGTTCGGCCACTTGAGCTGGACTTGCACGCCCAGTTGGCCCAGCGCGTCGCCGAGCGCCACCCCGACCGCCAGCGGCAGGCCGCTGAGCTGCTGCAGGCCACCGTCGAACTTCCAGGCCAGCGAAAAGGTGAGCGAATTCCCGGCGGAGGAAAGCCAGCTGCGGCCTGCGCGGCCGCGCCCGGCGGTCTGGTGCTCGGCGACCAGCAGTACCGGTTGCGTCAGCTGTGCGGCGCGCGCCAGCAGGTCGGCGTTGGTCGAGCCGGTCTCGGGCACGACCTCCACGGCGACGCCGGCCCGGGACAGCGAGGCGATACGGTCCGCGTTCATGCTTGCCCCCGCGGTTCATCGATCCTGTGTTTTGTCGGAGCGCGCGAGAACGCAAGATCGAACAAGGCATTCGGCAGCAGGCGCAGCAGCTTGGCCACGACGCCCATCTGCCAGGGCAGCACGCGGTAGCTGGCGCCGCGCGCGATCACGTCGGCTGCCTGCGCCGCGAAGCGCTCGACAGGCATCAGGAAAGGCATGGGAAAACGGTTGTTGCGGGTCATGGGTGTATCGATATAGCCGGGGGCGATGGTCACCACCTTGATGCCGGAAGCACGCAGTTCCAGGCGCAGCGATTCGCAGTAGCTGTGCACGGCGGCCTTGGAGGCGCAGTAGGCGCCGGCGCCGCGCATGCCGCGGATGCCCGCCACGCTGCCGATCCCGACCAGGCGGCGCGGGCCCTGCCGGGCTTTCATGCCGGCGATGAAGGGCGCGAACGTGGAGATGGTGGCGCCGACATTGGTGGCGAACACGGCGTCGAACACCGGCAGGTCGCCGGGGCGCTCGGTAAGGGTGCCGTGCGAGATGCCGGCGCAGGCGATCACGATGTCGGCGCCGCCGTTTGCCGCGATGAAGTCGGCCGCTGCGCCGGCCACCGCCTCGCGGTCGGTGACGTCCACTGCGTAGATGCGGTGGCGTCCGGGATGGGGGAGACTGGCCTGGAGCTCTTCCAATACAGTGCGGCGCCGCGCCAGCAGGCCGAGTGAGGCGCCGCGCGCCGCGTATTCGCGCGCCAGCGCTGCGCCGATACCGCTCGAGGCGCCGGTGATGAACACCCGGTCCGCGCGGGCCGGCCCTACGGTCATTTCTTGTCCGCTTTCGCCCGCGCGACCAGCTTGTCCATCACCTGGAGGGTGCCCTGCAGCGCCTCGTTGCCGCTGACGTTGCCGGATTCGCCGATCATGCCGGGCGAGGTCAGGAAGCGGCCGTCGACCGCGATCATTGGCCAGTGGGTGATGCGGTAGGCTTCCATCATCGCCTGGGCACGGCGCACCTTGGCCTGCACGCCGAAGGAGCGGTAGGCGTCGATGAATTTCGCGCGGTCGATGCCGGCGCGGCTGGCCCAGTCGAACACCTGCTCGTCCTGGGCGAAGGACACGCGGTCGACGTGGTAGGCGTTGAACACCTTGCCGTGGAACTGCTCGAGCAGGCCGAGCGATTCAAGCGTGAAGAACAGGCGCTGCTGCGCCTGAACCTGTGGTCCGCGCGGCACGTGCACGCGCCGGAACACGATGTTGTCGCCCTGCTTCTTCACCCACTCAGCCAGGTGCGGCTCGAAGGCGTAGCAGTGCGGGCAGTAATAGGCGAAGAACTCGATCACCTCGACCTTGCCGCCGCTGTCGGTCGGCTGCGCTTCCGGCAGGACCTGATACTCGGCGCCTTCCTTCGGTGCTGCGGGCGAGGCTGCGGCAGTACCGGTCACCAGCGCGGGGGCGGCAAGCATGGCGGCGGAGCAGATCAGGCGGCGAAGCGGGTTCATGCGGTTCCTTCAGTGCGATGGGAACGGGTTAGCGCTGGTTGCGGACGATGGCGACGTCGATGCCGCTGTCGAGCAGCTTGGCGCGCGCCTTGTTCATGGCTTCCGGGCCGCTGTACGGGCCGACGCGCACGCGGTGCAGCACGCCGCTGTCGGTGCTGCGGTCGGTGATCGCGGCTTCGAAGCCGAGCAGGGCCAGCTTGGCGCGGGTGTTCTCGGCATCGGACATCTCGCGGAAGGCGCCGGCTTGCAGGTAGTAGATGTAGCCGTCGCTGCCGGCGGCCGGTGCTGCTGCAGTGGCTGCCGGGGCAGGGGCGGGCGCGGTGGACGGAGCGGCCGGCGCCACGGCACCCTGCATGCCTGCGATGGCCTGGCCCAGCGGGTCGGCATCTGCCGCTGCCGGTGCCGGTGCGGGCGCTGCTGCCGGCGCCGGCCGGCTGGCGCGCTCGGCGATTTCGCGGTTCGCTTCGCGTGCGGCGTCGCGTTTGCCGTACAGCGGCTTGTTCGGATCGCTTGCCTGGCTCGGCTCGAGGTCGGCCGGACGGCCCATCTTGTTGGAGCGGTCGGTGAAGGGCGACTGGCCCTTGGTGATCACGAGCGCGACCGCCACCGCGATCCCCAGGCCGATGATCAGGCCGATGATGATGCCGGTCAGGGTGCTGCCGCGCTGGCGCAGCGGTGAGAAGGTACGGATGGCGGTCATGTTGCGCTGGGTATGGAGGGTTACTCTTGGGCTTCGGTCGGGGCGCGTTCCATCTTGCTTGGTGCCGACACGCCGATCAGGGCCAGGCCGTTGCGCAACACTTGGCGGGTAGCAAGGGCCAGGGCGAGACGCGCCAGCTTCAGCGGCTCGTTGTCGTCGAGCAGCCACTTGTGTGCGAAGTAGTAACTATGCAGCTCGCCGGCCAGTTCGCGCAGGTAGAAGGCGACGTGGTGCGGGCTCAGTTCCAGCTTGGCGCGCTCCAGCATTTCCGGATAGGCAGCCAGCTTCGCCAGCAGGCTTGCTTCGTGTGCCGTGTCGAGCAGCGACAGGTCGGCCTGCGCCAGTTGGGCTTCATCTCCGCCCCAGTTGGCGAGCGCCGAGCAGATGCGGGCATGGGCGTACTGCACGTAGTACACCGGGTTCTCGTCCGAGGTCTTGAGCGCGACGTCGACGTCGAACACGAATTCGGTGTCGGCCTTGCGCGAGATGAGGAAGAAGCGCACGGCGTCGCGACCGCGGGTGACGTCGCCGTTGCCCGACCATTCGATCAGGTCGCGCACGGTGACGTAGGAGCCGGCGCGCTTGGAGATCTTGACCTCTTCGCCGTTCTTCATCACGGTGACCATCTTGTGCAGCACGTAGTCGGGATAGCCCTGCGGGATGCCGATGTCCACCGCCTGCAAACCGGCGCGCACGCGCGCAATGGTGCCGTGGTGGTCGCTGCCTTGCACGTTGATGGCCTGGTCGAAACCGCGGCGGAATTTCTGGATGTGGTAGGCCACATCCGGCACGAAGTAGGTATAGGTGCCGTCGGACTTGCGCATCACGCGGTCCTTGTCGTCGCCGTAGTCAGTGGTCTTGAGCCACAGCGCGCCTTCCTGCTCGTACGTTTTTCCTGCATCCACGAGCGCCTGCACGGCCGCTTCCACCTTGCCGTCCGCGTAGAGCGAGGACTCGAGGTAGTAGTTGTCGAACTTGACGCCGAAGGCCTGCAGGTCCTGGTCCTGCTCGTTGCGCAGGTAGGTCACGGCGAAGCGGCGGATCGATTCGATGTCGTTCACGTCACCCGAGGCGGTGGCCGGCTCGCCATCGCTGGCCGCGACGGTTTTCCTGGCCAGGAAGTCGCTAGCGATGTCGGCGATGTAGTCGCCGTTGTAGGCCGACTCGGGCCATTCGGCATCGCCCGGCTTGAAGCCGCGCGCACGTGCCTGCACCGAGGTGGCGAGGGTGGCGATCTGGACACCGGCATCGTTGTAATAGAACTCGCGGGTCACCTGGTGGCCCTGCGATTCGAACAGGGACGAGAGCGCATCGCCGAGCGCGGCCTGGCGGCCGTGGCCGACGTGCAGCGGGCCGGTCGGGTTGGCCGAGACGAATTCGATGATCGCGTGGTGGCCATGGCCCGAAGTGCCGCGCCCGAACGCATCGCCTTGCTCCAGCACCGTCTTGACGACCGCCTGCTTGGCCTTGGGGGCCACGCGCAGGTTGATGAAGCCGGGGCCGGCAACGTCGGCCGATTCGACCAGGCCGGCAGCGCCAGGCTCGGCGAGCAGGGCGGCGACCAGGCGGGTAGCCAGCTCGCGCGGGTTGGTCTTGAGCGGCTTGGCCAGCTGCATCGCGATGTTGCAGGCGATGTCGCCGTGGCTCGGGTCGCGCGGACGCTCAAGGACGACGTTCGGGGTGAGATCGGTGCCGGCGACGATCGGCGCAAGGGCGGCCTGGAACAGGGCAACGATTTGTTGTTTTTGTTGGGCGAGCATGGGATGTCGGTCTGATAAAAATGGCGGGCCTGCGGGCAGGCAAACAGCAATCATTATACTGGTTTGGCGCAGCACGCAATATGTTCACCTCGGCAAGTTGCCGTGTTTTGCGCGTATCCGGCTCATGCGTTGCTGATGCGCTGCTGATGCACCGCTCATGCATTGCTTAAGCGGTACCAAAGCCTAAGCCGTTACAATGAGGGCCTTTTTCGACCGTATATTGACCTCGCCATGACCGACAAGCGCCCGACGCTCACCCTGAAACCCAAAGCCAAGCCGGCGCGTTCCCCTGCGCCGCGGGGCGGGGCGCAACCGGCTGCCAAGCCGAGCCAGGAGCGTGGCGCGCCAGCGGGTTCGAAACCGACGTACCGCCCTTCGCCCGAGCGCGAGGCGGCCGTCGCCCGCCGCGAGCGGCCCGAGCACGCCGCACCGCGCGGCACGGCGGGTTTGCGCCCGAGCCATGAAGTCAAGGTGGCGCCGCAGCGCGACTACCGACCTGACCTGAAGGCGGATTCCCTGGCCCTGGCCCTGCTGGGCGCGGCCAATGCCGTGGCGCGCGTGCGCGGGGGCACCGCGCTGCCGCAGGCGCTTGCCGCCGTGTTTACGGCCTACGAGGTGACCCCGCAAGCCCGCGGCGCGATCCAGGACATCGCCTACCGCAGCATGCGCCAGCTGGGCCGCAGCGAAACCCTGCTGGGCATGATGACGACGAAGGCGCCCGAGCCGCCGATGCTGGGCGGCCTCCTGTGCGCCGCGCTGGCCCTGCTCGACCCGCCGCCGGGCGCGAGTGCGCCCTACGAAGCCTTCACCGTGGTGGACCAGGCCGTGGGGGCCGCCGCCAGCCATCCGGACTTTGCCCACGCCAAGGCCATGGTCAACGCCGTGCTGCGCCGCTTCCTGCGCGAGCGCGAGGCCCTGGTGGCGGAAGCGCTGAAGCAGCCGCTGGCGCGCTGGAACTATCCGCAATGGTGGATCGACAGTACCCGTGCCGCATACCCGTCCGAGTGGGAACGCATCCTCGCGGCCGGCAACGTGCATCCGCCGCTGACCCTGCGCGTGAACCGCCGCCGTCTCGACGTCGAGACCTACCTGAAGACGCTGGCGGATGCCGGTATCGAGGCGGCGCAGGTGGGCTTGAGCGCCGTGCGCCTGGCGCAGGCTGTCAACGTCAGCCACATCCCGGGCTTCCACGAGGGCGTGGTGTCGGTCCAGGACGCCGGCGCCCAGCTGGCCGCGCCGCTGCTCGACCTGCATGATGGGATGCGCGTGCTGGACGCCTGCGCGGCGCCGGGCGGCAAGAGCGGACACATCCTCGAGACCGCCGACGTCGACCTGACCGCGGTCGATGCCGATCCGCAGCGCCTGGCGCGCATCAAGGACAACCTGGGCCGCCTGGGCCTGGGTGCGAAGCTGGTTGCGGCCGAGGCCCAGACTTCGGACTGGTGGGATGGCCGTCCCTTCGACCGCATCCTGGCCGATGTGCCGTGCACGGCCTCGGGCATCGTGCGCCGCCACCCGGACATCCGCTGGCTGCGCCGCAAGTCCGACACGCTCCAACTTGCAACACTTTCCACGAAAATACTCGACAATCTTTGGCAGATGCTCCTGCCCAATGGTAAATTGCTGTTCGTGACATGTTCGCTCTGGCCCCAGGAATCGGAGGCGCAGGCTGCCGCGTTCGCGGCGCGCCACGACGCCCTCCGCCTCGACGCGCCGGGCCAGCTGCTGCCAGCCAGCGGTGCCGGGCAGGATCATGACGGCTTGTTCTATGCGCTATTCCAAAAAAAATAAATGGCGCGATGATCCATTAGACAACCTCGGCTTTCAATTTTTAGGCTCCGGCGTACCTGTGACCTTACGTTTTCTTTGCCTCCTCGCTTGCCAGCTGCTGCTGGTCTTCGCGTGCACGCAGGCACGGGCGGCCGAGGTCATCGACATCACCAAGGTCGAAATCCAGGCCAGCGAAGACGGCTACCGCCTGAACACCGCGTTTGCCTTCGACCTGAACCACGAACTGCAGGACGCGCTCCAGCACGGCATCAAGCTGCACTTCACCACCGAGATCGAGATGACGCGCCCGCGCTGGTGGTGGCGCGACGAGAAGGCGGTGCTCTCCAGGCGCACCATCGGCATCTCCTACGACATGCTCACGCGCCAGTACATCGTCACCACCGGCGGCAGCGTACCGCAGCCCTTCAATACCCTCGACGACGCCCTGTCGCTGATCCGGCGCCCGGCGCGCTGGCTGATCGCACCCAGGGACGCCCTCAAGAAGGGCGAGGTCTACAACGTGTCGGTGCGCATGTTCATGGACCGCGACTTCCTGAACAAGCCTTTGCAGGTGAACGCCATCAATGACTCAAGCTGGCGCCTGAGCACCAACCGGAAGACCTTCACCTACCGTGCGGAGTAACGCAATGCGGGGTAAATCGTTCAACCGGGCGCTGCGCTACGCACTGGTGGTGGGCTGCGCCATCGGCTCGATCCTGCTGTTCCTGCTCGCCTCGGCATCCGACAACTCGGGCTTCTTCGACCGTTACTACACCTGGCTGCTGGGCGTGAACGCCGGCATTGCGGGGCTGCTGCTGATCCTGGTGATCGTCGCGCTGGCGCGCCTGTACTCACGCTACAAGGCCGGCAAGTTCGGCTCGCGCCTGGTCGCCAGGCTGGTCTTGCTGTTTGCCGGCATCGGCATCCTGCCGGGGCTGGTGATCTTCATGGTGTCGGTGCAGTTCGTCTCGCACTCGATCGAGAGCTGGTTCGACGTCAAGATCGAAGCTGCCATCGAGTCCGGCCTGAACCTGGGCCGCGCCGCCCTCGACGAAGCCGTGGCCGAGCTGGGCGCCACCGGCCAGACCGCGGCCGCCACGCTCGCGGGCCAGGATGCGGTGATGGTGCAGGGCGTCCTGACCGGCCTGGTGAACGACATCAGCGGGCTGCAGAGTGCGATGCTGCTCACGGCCGACGGCACGGTGCTGGCATCGAGCGCGCAGGACCGCAACGCCAAGCTCGAACTGGACCGCCCGACGCCTGACATGCTCAAGTCGGCGGCACTTCCGGGCGGCTATGCGCGCCCGGAAGGCACGATCGACCGCGAGGCGTCCGCACAGGCGGGGGCGCCAGGCCAGAACGCGCTGGACGCCGCCACCGGCCTGCGCTTGCGGGTCGTGCTGGCGGTGCCCGAAGCGTCCGGCATGGAGCCGCGCTACCTGCAGCTGCTGCAGTCGGTGCCGGTGAACCTGGCCTCCAATGCAGTGGTGCTGCGCAGCGCCTCCGAGGAATACCGCTCGCGCGACCAGGCCCGGCGCGGCCTGCGCAAGATGTACGTCGTGACCCTGACCCTGACCCTGCTGCTGGCGATCTTCGGGGCAATCGGCAGCGCCTTCCTCATCGCCGGCAACCTGGCGCAGCCGCTGCTGGTGCTGGCCGAGGGTACGCAGGCGGTGGCCGAGGGCGACCTGTCGCCGCGCCCGACCGTCGAAACCAACGACGAACTCGGCACCCTGACGCGCTCCTTCAATGCCATGACCGGCCAGCTGTTCGAGGCGCGCAGCGCGGTCGAGCGCAACCGCATGGCGCTGCAGAACGCCAAGGCCCACCTGGAGTCGGTGCTGGCCAATATGTCGGCGGGCGTGATCGTGCTCGACGCCGAAGGGCGGGTGGTGAACTCGAACGACGCCGCCTATCGCATCCTGCAGGTCGAGCCCGGTGCGCTGGCCGGTCCGCTGGCCAGCATCCCGGGCCTGGAGACCTTCTACAACTGTGTCACCCGCGCGATCTCGGCGCAGAGCGCGCAGTCGGCGGCCGGCAGCGGGCGCAAACGCGCCCACTGGCAGCAGCAGATCGAGATCCCGCGCCGCGGCAGCGGCGACGAGCACGACCACGATATCACGCTGCTGGCGCGCGGCTCGCGCCTGCCGGTGGGCACCGGCAGCGGCTTCATCGTGGTGTTCGACGATATCTCGGACGTGATCTCGGCCCAGCGCTCGGTGGCCTGGGGCGAGGTGGCGCGCCGCCTGGCGCACGAGATCAAGAACCCGCTCACCCCGATCCAGCTGTCGGCCGAACGCCTGCAGATGAAGCTGGAATCGAGCCTGCCGCCCCAGGAAGCCGAACTGCTGAAGAAGAGCACGAGCACCATCGTCAACCAGGTCGACGCCATGAAACGCATGGTCGACGACTTCCGCGACTATGCGCGCACGCCGCCGGCGGTGCTGGAGCCGCTCGACCTGAATGGCCTGATCGACGAGATCCTGCAGCTTTACCTGGCCGAGGACGGCTCCGACATCATCCACGCCGCGCTGGCCCCGGACCTGCCCAAAGTGATGGGCGACGCCACCCAGCTGCGCCAGGTGATCCACAACCTGATCCAGAACGCCCAGGATGCGCTGGTCGACCGCGCGCCCGATGCGCCGGCCCCGCGGGTGGACGTCACCACCGAGGCGATCCACTACGAAGGCGCGGACGGCGCCGCCGGCACCGCGGTGCGCCTGGCGATCACGGACAACGGCCCCGGCTTCTCGCCGCGCATCCTGGCGCGCGCCTTCGAACCCTACGTCACCTCGAAGGCGCGCGGCACCGGCCTGGGCCTGCCGATGGTCAAAAAGATCATCGACGAACACGGTGGCCGGATCGATATCGGAAACCGTCCGGACGGATGTGGCGCGTCAGTATTCATTTTGCTGTTAAAGTTAGCTCCCGAGGCGAACTTGGCCGAAATATAATAGAGGCATACAATCACGCCAAGAGCGCCTGACAACACCTTCAGAGCAAGGGATTCGGCCCTCCGACGCAGCGAACAAGACGGTACGCTTGTACGGCAAGGAGCTGCAGCGCGGCTATGGAGGTTTTGTCAGGCGCTCCAAGACGGGTAAGAGATCAGGAAGGCAAACAGATGGCGAACATACTCGTAGTTGATGATGAAATGGGCATCCGGGAGTTGCTTTCGGAAATCCTGGGCGACGAAGGCCACGCCATCACGCTGGCGGAGAATGCGCAGCAGGCGCGCGAGGCGCGCGCCGCCGGCGCCCCCGACCTGGTGCTGCTCGATATCTGGATGCCGGATACCGACGGCGTCACCCTGCTCAAGGAATGGCAGCGCGACGGCTTGCTCACCATGCCGGTCATCATGATGTCCGGCCACGCCACCATCGACACCGCCGTCGAAGCGACCCGCATCGGCGCCCTGAATTTCCTGGAAAAGCCGATCGCCCTGCAGAAACTGCTCAAGGCCGTGCAGCAGGGCCTGACCCGCGCGCAGGAAGTGGCGCGCGCTCCCCTGGTGCCGCCGCGCCCGGTCGTGGCCGCCACCATTCCCGTGGCGGACAGCGGCGGCGCCGGCATGGCCAGCGCCGCGGCTAGCCCGATGTTCGCGCAGGCGGCGCCGCAGATGGCCAACGGCTCGCGCCTGGTGCATGCGATTTCGCAGGGCGAAGGAACAGGTTACACGCTGTCCTTTGACCTGCCTCTGCGCGAAGCGCGCGACGCCTTCGAGCGCATGTATTTCGAACACCACCTGGGCCGCGAAGGCGGCAGCATGACGCGCGTGGCCGAGAAGACCGGCCTGGAACGCACCCACCTGTATCGCAAGCTCAAGCAGCTCGGCGTCGAGCCGGGCAAGCTCGCCAAGAAGGGCGTCTGATTGGCCGGACCTGTTCCGGTTACCCTGGTCACCGGCCCCAGCGCGGGCGCGCGCGAGGCCGCCATTGCCACACTGCTCGATGGCCCCGTGCCGGCAGTCGGTCGGGCGGCAGAGGCTGAATTCTTCAGCGCCGTCATCCTCGAAGGGCTTGCCTCAGGCAGCACGCCCATCCCCGATCTTCCTTCCGTAAGACTTATCCGACTCGCACCCGGGTGCGTGTGCTGTACCGGGAACCTGGTTTTGCGTGTAACATTGAATCGACTGTTGCGCCAAGGCCCCGAACGCCTGTTCATCGGTGTGGCGAGCAGTGAGCATCTTGATCAGTTGCGATCGTGGCTGCAAGCAGCGCCATACGATCAGCTGTTGGCCCTGGGTCCGACCGTCCACGCCTGACATCCTTGTTTGACCTTGCGTGTACTTGAAATCGGTTCAGCGAGCCCCACCTCTTAACCGAAGTGATCTATCAACCGCCTGCCGCCAAGCGGTTGATCGCACAACCACTCTGATCGAGAGAAGGAGTCATCATGAACATGATCTACAACAGCGAACAGTACAGCGTCGTCGAATTTGGCGTTGATCGCGACCTCGAAGCCCTGCGCTTTGGCGGGTACGAGATCGTCGACAAGGCCGGCCGGCGCGAAGCGTTCATCGGCGGCAAACTGGCTCAATCTTTCCGCCGCGATGTGAACAACCTCATCGCCAGCGAGCCGACCATGGAAGAAATCGACGACTTCCTGGGTTCCTATGACACCCTGATGAGCCAGCCTGTAGTGCTGCACTGATCTTCAGAAAGGCGTCACTGCCCCATCCAGGGACAGTGACTCGCCGTTTCGTGGGGCAGTGTCGCTGCCTCCGGCACCTCTGGCGTGGTAAGCTGCGCGCATGTGCCAACTCCTCGGAATGAACTGCAACGTCCCCACGGACATCGTTTTCTCCTTCACCGGCTTCGCCCACCGCGGCGGACGCACCGATACCCACCACGACGGCTGGGGCATCGCTTTTTTCGAAGGCAAGGGTGTACGCCACTTCGTCGATCACCAGGCCGCCATCGCCTCGCCCATCGCCGAACTGATCAAGCGCTACCCGATCAAGTCCACCAACGTCATCGCCCATATCCGCAAGGCTACCCAAGGCCAGGTCGCGCTCGAGAACTGCCATCCCTTCGTGCGTGAGATGTGGGGCCGCTACTGGGTGTTCGCCCACAACGGCGACCTGAAGGACTTCGCACCCGCGCTGCACGGGCCGTTCCGCCCGGTGGGCAATACCGACAGCGAGCTGGCGTTCTGCTGGCTGATGCAAAGCCTGCGCGACGAGTTCGGCGACGGCTCGTCGGGCACGGCGCCCTCGCTTGCCGAGCTGCGCGCCGCACTCGAAAAACTGGTGCCGCAAGTCGCCGCCCATGGTACCTTCAACATGATGCTCTCGGACGGCACCGCGCTGTTCACGCACTGCTCGACCAAGCTGTGCTACATCGTGCGCCAGTACCCGTTCGCCGCAGCGCACCTGTCGGACGAAGACCTGTCGGTCGACTTTTCGCAGGTGACCACCCCGAACGACCGGGTCGCCATCATCGTGACCGAACCCTTGACCAGCAACGAAACCTGGACCCACTTCGCGCCCGGCGAACTGAAGCTCTTCGTGGATGGGCTGCCTCAATAATGACAAGGGCTAACATTCCACCGATTAATTAATGCTACTAATCCACTAACAGGGGCGGATACGGTAAAGTAACCATGTTCGCGAGCCTTCCGAGACGACATGACCGATACCGCCAGCCATGACCAGGCTTCCCAGCCTCTGACACTGCGCAACTTCTACCTCGGGCGCCAACCGGTGCTCGACCGTAACCAGGCGCTGTTCGGCTACGAACTGCTGTTCCGCGGCAGCGCTCAGGGGAAGGCAGAGATCGATTCCGGCCTGTCGGCCAGCGCCAGCGTGATCCACCATGCCTCGCAACTGGGCCTGGCGCGCGCCATCGGCGACGCCACCGCCTTCCTGAACGTCGACACGGACGTCTTGAACAGCGACATGTTCGCCTTCCTGCCGCGCGAACGCACCGTGCTCGAGATCGTGCGCTCGGTCGAGCCGAACGATGCCGTGATCCAACGCATGACCGAACTGTCGCAGCACGGCTTTCGCTTCGCGGCCGAGGCTTCGGCCCACGGCGCTAGCCTGGCCCGCCTGCTGCCGGTGATCGACTACGTCAAGATTGACTTGCGCGAACTGCCGGTAGTGACCTTGCTGTCGCTGGCGCCGCGCCTGCGCGGCACCGGCAAGCGCCTGGTGGCCGAGAAGGTCGAAACCCACAACGAGTACCGCACTTGCCTGGACATCGGTTTCGACTACTTCCAGGGGTATTATTTTGCCAAGCCGACCGTCATCGCCGGCCGCAAACTGTCGCCGTCGCAGGCGGCGGTGATGGACCTGATGAACCTGGTGACCTCGGACGCGGACAATGCCGAGATCGAGCATGCCGTGAAAAAGGACGTGACGCTCGGGCTGAACCTGCTGCGACTGGTGAACACGCCGGCGGCCGGGGCAGGGCGGAGAATCGAGTCGGTCAACCAGGCGCTGATGCTGCTGGGCCGCCGCCAGCTGCAGCGCTGGCTGCAGATCCTGCTGTATGCCGAACCCGGCGTGCGCGGCCATAACATGAGCCCGCTCCTGATGCTGGCCACCACCCGTGCGCGCTTGATGGAACTGCTGGCGCAGCGCCTGCGCCCTGGCCAGCGCAACGTCTCGGACGTCGCCTTCACGGTGGGTATGATGTCGCTGATGGATACGCTGTTCTGCATCCCGATGCAGGACATCGTCGAACAGATTCCCGTAATCGACGAAGTGCGCCATGCGCTGCTGGTGCGCCGCGGCTTCTTCGGCGAGCTGCTGCGCCTGGCGGAGGCGATCGAGCGCATGGACGATGCGCAGGACGAAGTGATGCCTGCGTTGCAGGAACTGTCGATGGATGGGGATGACCTGGCCGAACTCGAGATATCGGCCTTCGAATGGAGCGACAAGGTCGTTCGCTATGCGATTTGATTCGCGATTTCGTAGCGTCGGATTGGCCGTGTCAACGTAGGGTGGGCAGGTTTCCTGCCCACCCTACAACAGCGCGTCAGCGGATTATCCGGTCGTGCCGGAGTGCGTCCACTGCCTGTGCAGCTCCGGATCGCTGCGCAGCTCCCACACTCCCAGCACGATCGTGGCGACGCCCGCGATGACGAGGCTCCATGTCATGGCCGGGTCACGCACGACGCCGACCAGCCAGGGGGATACCGCCACCCACACTCCCACGACGATATTCAGCAGCACCGCCCAGACACGGGTCTTGACCAGGTCGAATGCGGCCAGCAGCGCGATGATCGCGCCGGCGATATAGGCGTTCATGGCCGGAGGCGAGTCGGGAGGGTAGCCGAGTACCCACGGCGAGACGAACAGCCAGACCCCGATCAGGACCATGAGCTGGTCCTGCCAGCGCTTGGACGCAAGAGCCATGATGTCCTCCTTTCAAGCAGGATCGCACACACTGCCTTAGACAGTGTCGCCAGAAAGAAGTTTTTTTGAAGGCGGAAGACAGGCCGCCGCGCCATCTTCATGGCAGCGCGGCGGCGCAGGGATTACGACAGGTTCGGCGCCAGGTAACGCTCGAGTTCGCTCTTGTCCATGCCGCGGCGGCGCGCCATGTCCTCGAGCTGGTCTTCGCCGATCTTGCCGACCACGAAGTACTTCGATTCCGGGTGCGCGAAGTAGAAGCCCGACACCGCCGCGCCCGGGTACATCGCGAAGGACTCGGTCAGTTCCATGCCGATCTCTTCCGCCTGCAGGGTGCGGAACAGCTCGGCCTTCACCGTGTGTTCCGGGCAGGCCGGGTAGCCCGGCGCCGGACGGATGCCCTGGTAGGACTCGGCAATCAAGGCCTCGTTCGACAGGTCCTCGTTGGCCGCATAGCCCCACAGGTCGGTACGCACGCGCTCGTGCAGGTATTCGGCGAAGGCCTCGGCCAGGCGGTCGGCCAGGGCCTTGAGCATGATCGAGGAGTAGTCGTCGTGGGCCGCCTCGAAGCGCTGCTCGTGCTTCTCTATCCCTAAGCCGGCCGTGACCGCAAACATGCCGATGTAGTCGGGGATGCCCGATTCCTTCGGCGCCACGAAATCGGCCAGGCACTGGTTCGGGCGCTGTTCGCCGTCGACCACAGGCTTGACGCCCTGCTGGCGCAGGCCGTACCAGGTGAAGGCGACCGCCTCGCGCGATTCATCGGTGTAGATTTCGATGTCGTCGTCGCCCACCGAGTTCGCGGGCAGCAGCGCGATGGCGCCGTTGGCGGTCAGCCAGCGGCCTTCGATGATCTTCTTGAGCATCGCCTGGGCTTCCTCGAACACCTTGGTGGCCGCTTCGCCCACCACGTCATCGGTGAGGATGGCAGGGTAGGGGCCGGCCAGGTCCCAGGTCTGGAAGAAGGGCGCCCAGTCGATGTAGCGCGCCAGCTCGCCAAGGTCGACGTTCTTGAACACGCGGCGGCCGATGAATTTCGGCTTGGCCGGGATGTATTCCAGGCGCGCCTTGTTGGCGCGCGCCTGTTCGAGCGTGAGCATCGGCAGCGCCTTCTTGTTGGCGTGCTGCACGCGGATGCGCTCGTAGTCCTGGGCGAGCTCGATGATGTAGGCGTCGCGCGTGTCCTCGGTCAGCAGCGACTGGCCTACCGACACCGAACGCGAGGCGTCCGGCACGTAGACGACCGGGCCTTCGTAGTGCGGCGCGATCTTGACGGCGGTGTGGGCGCGGCTGGTGGTGGCGCCGCCAATCAGGAGCGGAATCTTCTTCTCGCGGAAGTAGGGGTCGCGCTGCATCTCGCGCGCCACGTGGGCCATCTCTTCCAGCGAAGGCGTGATCAGGCCGGAGAGACCCACGATGTCGGCGTTCTCTTCCTTGGCCTTGGCCAGGATGTCGGCGGCCGGGACCATCACGCCCATGTTCACGATCTCGAAGTTATTGCACTGCAGGACCACCGAGACGATGTTCTTGCCGATGTCGTGCACGTCGCCCTTGACGGTCGCGATGACCATCTTGCCCTTCGGCTTGGCGACCACGCCGGTGCGGCGTTCTTCTTCCGCCTTTTCTTCTTCGATGAAGGGCACCAGGTGGGCCACGGCCTGCTTCATGACGCGCGCCGACTTCACCACCTGGGGCAGGAACATCTTGCCCTGTCCGAACAGGTCGCCGACGATGTTCATGCCGTCCATCAGCGGGCCTTCGATCACGTGGATCGGGCGCCCGCCACTGTTGGCCACCTGCTGGCGCATCTCTTCGGTGTCTTCGACGATCCACTGCGTGATGCCGTGCACCAGCGCGTGCGCCAGGCGCTTCTCGACCGGGCTTTCCCTCCATTCGAGGTTCTGTTCCTGCTTGCCGCCGCCGGCCTTCAGGGTGCCGGCGAATTCGATCATGCGCTCGGTGGCGTCCGGACGGCGGTTCAGCACCACGTCCTCGACGCGCTCGCGCAGCTCCGGCGACAGGTCGTCGTAGACGCCGATCATGCCGGCGTTGACGATGCCCATGGTCAGGCCGGCCTTGATCGCGTGGTACAGGAAGACGGTGTGGATCGCCTCGCGCGCCGGGTCGTTGCCGCGGAAGCTGAACGAGACATTCGATACGCCGCCCGAGACTTTCGCGTGCGGCAGGTTCTTGCGGATCCAGGCGGTGGCTTCGATGAAGTCCACGGCGTAGTTGTTGTGCTCCTCGATGCCGGTGGCGATCGCGAAGATGTTCGGATCAAAAATGATGTCTTCCGGCGGGAAGCCTACCTGCTCGGTCAGCACCTTGTAGGCGCGGCCGCAGATCTCGGTCTTGCGGGCGAAAGTGTCGGCCTGTCCCTGCTCGTCGAAGGCCATCACGATGACGGCGGCGCCGTAGCGGCGGCACAGCCTGGCCTGGCGGATGAATTCCTCTTCGCCTTCCTTCATCGAGATCGAGTTGACGATGGCCTTGCCCTGCACGCACTTGAGGCCGGCTTCGATCACGCTCCACTTGGAGGAGTCGATCATGATCGGCACGCGCGAGATGTCCGGTTCGGACGCGATCAGGTTCAGGAAGCGCGTCATCGCCGCCTGCGAGTCGAGCATCGCCTCGTCCATGTTGATGTCGATGACCTGGGCGCCGTTCTCGACCTGCTGGCGCGCCACCGACAGCGCCTCGTCGAACTGCTCGTTCAGGATCATGCGCGCGAAGGCCTTGGAGCCGGTGACGTTGGTGCGCTCGCCGACGTTGACGAACAGCGAGCTGTCGTCGATGGTGAAGGGCTCCAGGCCCGACAGGCGCATCGCCACCGGGATCTCCGGCACCTGGCGCGGAGCGCGGCCTTCGAGGACCTTCGCAATGGCCGCGATATGCTCGGGCGTGGTGCCGCAGCATCCGCCGGCAATGTTGACGAAGCCGGCGTCGGCGAATTCGGCCAGCAGGGACGAGGTGTCGCTGGGGAGCTCGTCGAAGCCGGTGTCGCTCATCGGGTTGGGCAGGCCGGCGTTCGGATAGATGCACACGAAGGTGTCGGCGATTCTAGCAAGCTCTTCGGCGTAGGGGCGCATCAGCGCGGCGCCGAGGGCGCAGTTCAGGCCGATGGTGATGGGCTTGGCATGGCGCACCGAGTTCCAGAAGGCGGGGACGGTCTGGCCCGACAGGATGCGGCCCGAAGCGTCGGTGACGGTGCCTGAAATCATGACCGGCAGGCGCGGCGTTTCCGGATGCTCGTCGAAGTACTGGTCGATCGCGAACAGCGCGGCCTTGCAGTTCAGGGTGTCGAAGATGGTCTCGACCAGCAGCACGTCGGCGCCACCAATGACCAGGCCGCGCACCTGTTCGTGGTAGCTCTCGACCAGCTGGTCGAAGGTGATGTTGCGCGCGGCCGGGTCGTTCACGTCGGGCGAGATCGAGGCGGTCTTCGGGGTCGGGCCGAGGGCGCCGGCCACGAAGCGCGGCTTGTCCGGGGTGCTGTATTTGTCGCAGGCGGCGCGCGCGAGCCTGGCGGCTTGCACGTTCATCTCGTAGGCGAGATGCGCCATGTGGTAGTCCTCCTGCGCCACGCTTGTCGCGCCGAAGGTATTCGTTTCGATCAGGTCGGCACCGGCAGCGAGGTAGCGCTCGTGGATCTCCTGGATCACCTGCGGCTGGGTGAGGGTGAGCAGTTCGTTGTTACCCTTCACAAAAAGCTCGCGCCGGCCGGCGCCTTGCGGCGCGCTGAAGTCCGCGAATCGTTCGCCGCGGTAGGCCGCTTCGTCCAGCTTGTACTGCTGGATGATGGTGCCCATCGCGCCATCCAGGATCATGATGCGGCGCTTCAGGATGTCGCGCAGCTGCGAGTCGATCGGAGAGATGGGGCGAAGTGGGGCGTTCATGTTGGCGTCTTTCTCGAAAAACGGCTTTACTGGCCGTTTACTGTTGGGCGGTCTACGATTATACGTCATGACGCGGCATCGCTCTGCCGAGGCCGGAATTGCCGATCCGTGTATGTATCTTTATGTATGGATTTCCCCAACTGTTACATGGCGTTACAAAACCTCACACATCCGCAATCTTTACGTTACATACACGGACGACAATTAACGCCGTCGCCACAGTGTTGGCGGAGCTTTTAACGGGATGATTGCATGAACAAAGAATATGAGCCGGATTGGGATCAGCCGGTGAACCGCATCGAAGAACCGGCTGTCGCCGTAAAGCCACAAACGATCAATGGCGTAAAGCAGATCGTGACGATCCGCCTGGACGTGGACATGCTCGAATGGTTCAAGTCGGCTGGTCCGGGTTACCAGACCCGTATCAACCAGGTACTGCGCGAGTACATGGAAGCGCAGCGCGCGGTAGCATCGCAAGAGAAGTGATGAAGTGAATGGTCGGGGCGGATGCCCCGATTTTCTTTTGTAGAGCGCTTTGCCGTAGGGTGGCCGGCTTGCCGACCTACGAAAAGCTTTTTCCGGTCAACGGGAAGCTCTTGAGAAACTCCGCCGCAGCCAGGCGCTTGCCGCCAGGCTTTTGAAGTTCAGTCATGCGCAGTGCACCCTGGCCACAGGCGACCACGATGCCATCCGGACCCGTCGCCAGCACCTGGCCTGGTTCGCCATCGCCGGAGGCCAGTTCCGCATTCCACACCTTGACGGTCACGCCGTCGACCAGCCCGTGCGCCCCCGGGAAGGGATTGAACGCACGCACCCGGCGCCACAGCAGCTCGGCCGGCAAGCCGAAGTCCAGCTTGGCTTCTTCCTTGCTGATCTTGGCGGCGTAGGTCACGCCTTCTTCCGGCTGCGGCACGGCTTCCAACTGGCCGGCTTCCATCTTGCGCAGCGCCTCGACGATCATGCGGCCGCCCAGCGCGGCCAGCTTGTCGTGCAGGCTGCCGGTGGTGTCCGTGTCTTCGATGGCGACGCGCTCGATCAGCATCATCGGCCCGGTGTCGAGGCCTTCTTCCATGCCCATGATGGTCACGCCGGTTTCAAGGTCGCCGGCTTCGATCGCGCGGTGGATCGGTGCGGCGCCGCGCCAGCGCGGCAGCAGCGAACCGTGGATGTTGATGCAGGGGCGGATAGCGAGCGTGCTGCGCGGCAGGATCAGGCCGTAGGCCGCCACCACCATCACGTCGTAATCGAGCCCCAGCAGGCGTTCATGGGCGGCATGCGCTTCTTCGGCGCGCTGCGGGTCTTTCGCGTCCATGCGCAGCGACAGCGGCTGCGCTACTTCCATGTCGTGCGCCAGCGCGTACTGCTTGACGCTCGATGCCTGCAGCTGCATGCCGCGCCCGGCGGGGCGGTCGGGCTGGGTCAGGACCAGGGGAATCTCGAAGCCGGCCTCGTGCAGGGCACGCAGGGCGACGGCGGCGAACTCGGGGGTGCCGGCAAAAACGACTTTCATCGGCGGATCAGCGGCGGGCGCTACGCAGCGCGGCGTCGCGCTCCATGCTGCGCTCTTCCTTCTGCAGCTTGGCCTTGATGCGGTTGCGCTTGAGCGGCGACAGGTACTCGACGAAGACCTTGCCCATCAGGTGGTCCATCTCGTGCTGGATGCACACGGCCAGCAGGCCGTCGGCCTCGACCTCGAACTCCTTGCCTTCGACGTCATAGGCCTTGCACTTGACGCGCGCCGGACGCTCGACGCCGTCGTAGATGCCGGGCACCGACAGGCAGCCTTCGTCGTAGACCTGCTTCTCTTCGCTGGCCCAGGTGATTTCCGGGTTGATGAAGACCATCAGCTGGTCGGTGGTCTCGCTGACGTCGATGACGATCACGCGCTCGTGCACGTCCACCTGGGTCGCGGCCAGGCCGACGCCCGGTGCATCGTACATGGTGTCGGCCATGTCCCTGACCAGCTGGCGCAGGCGCTCGGTGCCGAATTCGGTGACCGGCTTGGCAACCTTGTGCAGGCGTGGGTCGGGGTAGCGGAGGATCTTCAGTAAGGCCATGGTCGGATAGTAAGAGGGAATATCAGTTCAATAAGAGGTCTGGCAAACGCGGAGGGCGTACGGAAATGCAACACATCGCCGCTCCGGCAGGACGCGGTTTGTCTTGCTAGTTCAGGGATTTATGTGCAGAATTTGATTCAGTACGGCAACCTTTTGTCGATCAGGAGCGGGTCATCGTGCTGTCAATTTCCAGCAGACGATGCGCGCTGCCAGCCATCCGGTGTCAAAGCCGAGAATTTACGGACGCAATGACGGACGTTTCAATGAAAAATTTTAGCACAGTCGTGACCCGCGCTGCTGCCGCGGCGCTCGTCGCGTGTGCCGTGGCAAGCCCGGTCCAGGCCGCTCCAGCATCAGCCGCAAGCTGCGCGTTCCGCCCGAACGCCCCTGATCAGCATGTCGTGGTCAAGGGCGATACCCTTTGGGATATCTCCGGCACTTTCCTGCAGAACCCCTGGTGCTGGCCCCAGGTCTGGGGCATGAACCGCGAAGAGATCCGCAACCCGCACTGGATCTATCCCGGCCAGGTCATTTATTTCGACCGTACGCGCGGGCGCCTGTCCCTGACCCGCCCGGGCAGCGACGGCCGCCGTGGCGACGGGCCAAACGAGCCGCCCCTCACCAAGCTGTCGCCGCAACTGCGCAGCGAATCGCTCGAGCGCGACGCCGTGCAATCGATCCCGGCAGGCATGATCGAGCCTTACCTGACCCAGCCGCTGCTGGTCGAAGCCAGCGCGCTGGCCGCCGCCCCGCGCATCGTCGCGTCGCAGGAAGGACGCGTCTACCTCGGCACCGGCGACCGTGTCTATGTCAAAGGCAAGCTGCAGGGCGGTAAGACCTTCCAGGTCTTCCGTCCGAGCGGCCCCTTGCGCGATCCGCAGACCGGCAAGGTATTGGCGCACGAAGCCGCCTACCTGGGCACCGTCACGCTCGACCGCGAAGCGGCGCCTGGCGTGGATGCGCATACCTTCCGCGTTGCCGAGACGCGCCAGGAAATGGGCGTCGGCGATCTCCTGATCCCGATGCCGCCGACCCCGGTGCGCAACTACATGCCGCATGCGCCGGCGCAGGCGGTCGACGCGCGCGTGATGTCGATCCATGCAGGCGTGAGCTACGCCGGCCAGAGCCAGGTGGTCACCGTCAATCGAGGGAGTATTGACGGACTCGATGTCGGTTCCGTGCTGCAGCTCTATCATCTCGGGAAGACGGTGCCGGACCCCGCCAAGAAAGGCGTGCTCGGCTTCGGCAGACAGACCATCAAGCTGCCCGACGAGGAATACGGCAGCCTGTTCATTTTCCGCGTGTTCAGTAACGTCTCGTACGGCCTGATCATGCAAGTGACGGCGCCGGTGGAAGTCGGCGACGTGGCGCGCTCACCGGAGTAAATCCTACCGTGCAGGACACGGCCCCCCACCCATCCAGCCCTCCAGACACCCGCGCCATTGCCGACTGGATCCGACTGGAGCAGACGGCCGGGGTGGGGTGCCGGACCGCGAACCTGCTGCTGGCTGCATTCGGTTCCCCCGCGGCCATCTTCCGCGCCGGCCATGCGGCCCTTGCCGCCCACGTGCCGGCCGCGCAGGCCGCCGCGCTGTGCGCGCCCATCTCGTCCGAACTGGCACGGCAGGTCGAGCTCACATTGGCCTGGCTGTCGCAGGCGAACCACCACCTCCTCACGCTGTACGACGCCGATTATCCGGAAGCCCTGCGGCACATCTCCGATCCTCCGCTCCTGCTTTATTTAAATGGACAGCGGGCATTGTTGTCCGCGCCCATGATCGCCGTGGTCGGCAGCCGCAATGCGAGCGTGCAGGGCAGGGCCAACGCGGAAGCCTTTGCCGAAAGCCTGTCGCAGGCGGGCCTGTGCGTGGTGTCGGGCATGGCGCTCGGCATCGATACCGCCGCACACGAAGGTGCCCTGCGCGGCCCGGGATCGACCGTCGCGGTCATCGGCACCGGAGCGGACCGTGTCTACCCGGCACGCAACCGTCTACTGGCGCACCGCATTGCCGACGAAGGCTGCATCCTCAGTGAATATGCACTCGGCACACCGCCCGTTGCCGGCAACTTCCCACGCCGCAACCGCATCATCAGCGGCATGGCGGCCGGCGTGCTCGTGGTCGAAGCGGCGGCGCAGTCGGGCTCGCTGATCACGGCGCAGATGGCGGCCGAGCAGGGGCGCGACGTATTCGCATTGCCCGGGTCGATCCATTCGGCACTGGCCAAGGGTTGCCACCAGTTGATCCGTGAAGGCGCACAGCTGGTCGAGACCGTCGACGAAGTGCTGCAGGCCTTGCGTGTTTCACCGCTCGTGCGGCATGCCATGCCCAGGCCGGTCGCTCGCGGCAACGACGCCTTGCTGGATGTACTCGGCCACGATCCAATCGAACCGGATGCGCTGCTCGATCGTTTGGGCATCGATGCCGGCGCACTGGCCGGAGAACTGCTGGCGCGCGAACTTGCAGGGCTGCTCGAACGCTTGCCCGATGGCCGGGTGCAGCGCGTGGTTCGAACGGCGTAAACCCTGAAGTATGCCTGTGCTAGCGTATGCATGCCGCATGGGGCAATGCAGGAAAGAGTATTCTTCTTGAGATATTTTTGTGAAATGTTTGGCCTGTAAATTGTTAAATATCGACAAAACTGAGCGAACGAACAAGGCCGCGAAACAACGTTTTTTACGCGGAGGACGCCACGTCGCGTGCCACACTTGTGCCTCGGCGAGCTTAGCTGCTACAGTAGCGTCACTATGTTCGACATCCTGGTCTACCTCTACGAGACGTACTATCGTCCTGACGCCTGCCCCGAGCCGGCGGCCCTGGCACGCAAGCTGTCCGCCGTCGGTTTCGATGACATCGAGATTTCCGAGGCGCTGGACTGGCTGTCCGGGCTGACCGAAGCGGCAGTTTCCGACGCCATCGATGCATGCACCGGCATCCGCTATTATGTGGACGAGGAGTACATCGAACTGGGTAGCGCCGCGATCGGCTTCATCCAGTTCCTCGAAAGCGCCAAGGTGCTGAGCCCCGTGCAGCGCGAGATCGTCATCGAACGCGCGCTGGCCTGCGACGAATCGCCGGTGGCGCTGGGCAAGCTCAAGATTATCGTGCTGATGGTCCTGTGGAGCCAGGGCAAGGAGCCCGATGCGCTCATGTTCGACGACCTCTTCGGTGACGACGAGCAGGAACCACGCCTGCTGCACTGAGTTCTGAACCAGAAAACACCAACGGGGCCACGAGCCCCGTTTTTCATTTTTCAGACATTTTCGCTGCACGTCCGATATAGAGGATCGGGCCGGTCGGACGGCCGATCGGAGAGCCCCCGCGCGGCTCCAGCGTGATCTCGAACAATTGGTTCGGCTGCACGGGCAGCAGCAGCTTGTCGAGCCGTACCCGGGTTGGCTGGCCAGGCGTGACGAGGCCCAAGGATACCGGTCCTTTCCAGCCCTCGGCCTTGGTCCACAACTGCAAGACGCGCTGGTCGGGGACGGCGGTTCGGGCCAGCGGCTGCAGGCGCAGCGCGTGCCCGTCGTCCAGTTCGAGCACCCATCCGGGCGCCATATCCTGCGGTGCTGCCAGCACGACCATGTCGCGCAATGCCACGCCCAGCAGCCGTGCACCCTCCTGGTCGTACAGGCCGCGCAAGGCTTGCCGGTCCCCCTGGCGCAGGCGCGTAATGCTGCTTCATAGTCGAACTGGTCGGGTGCTGTCCGCACGGCAGTCCATGGTCGGGTGGATGGGGGCAGGGCGTGCCCTTGGTCGCTTGCCATTCACGGTCGGGTTCACGCGGACGAGCGGCTTTTCTCTACAAGCTGACTGTTGTCACCGTGCGGCAAGCCGATCGGCACCGTTGGGGCAACATGCTCGAAATATATTTAGGCCTTGCTGCATCCATCCGGCCCTGCGCTGCGTAGTACTGGCATCGAATCATCCGGTTCGACATTTTCGTTCACAGGAGTACCGCGGTTTCGACCCATGAGACCGCATTTCTCAGGAGAAGTATCGTGAAAAAAATCGTCACTATCGCCGTTGCCGCCGGCCTTGCCGTCGCATCCCTGCCAAGCCTTTCTTCCGACAACTATGCCGGCAACAACGGCAGCAAGCGCGCAGGATCGCATTGCGCCGACCCCGACCGCCGCGGCCATCCCGGCGCACTCTGGGTGGTCGGCTTGACCGACGACATGCAACTGCTCTGCTTCAACGAAAACCGCCCCGGCAATGCGCGCAGCATCGGCTTTATTAGCGGCTTGATGCGCGGCGATATGTTGGTCGGCATCGATTACCGTGTCCAGGACGGCAAGCTCTACGGCGTCAGCAAGATGGGTGGTGTGTACATGCTCGACCTGCGCAATGCCATGGCCAGCAAGGTCAGCCAGCTGTCGGTGATGCTCGAAGGGACCTCGTTCGGCGTGGATTTCAACCCGGCGGCGGACCGCTTGCGCGTCGTCAGCGATACCGGGCAGAACCTGCGGCACAACGTCAATGCCGGAGGCACCACCATCGTCGACGATCCCCTGGATTACCCGCCCGCCACGGCGCTTAATGCTATCGGGCCGACGGCCACCTGGGTCACCGGTTCGGCCTACACCAACAACGACCTGTCCCCAAGCACCGCGACCACGCTGTACGCACTCGACACCATGCTGGACCAGATTGCGCTGCAGTCGCCGCCGAACGACGGCACGCTGGCCGCCACCGGCAAATTGGGCGTCGATGCCGGCGCGGCAGTCGGTTTCGACATTCACAGCACGATTCGTTCGGGGGCGGCCACCAATGCCCATGCGCTGGCATCCGTATACAGCGCCGGCATGATGAACAGCCTGTACAGCATCAGTCTGCCGAGCGGCAAGGCTAGCTTGCGTGGCAGTTTCCCGAACCAATACCGCGTGGTCGGCATCGCCATTCCCTTGAACCAGCTGTAAGGCAACTGAACACGGGGTCACATCCGGAACAGGAAAACGGGGCCAGCTCATACAAAGCCCCGTTTCATGTGCGTGATCCGGCAGCGCCCGCAGGCGCCGCCGGATCACGCTAGTTGAAGCTCAGGCCCGCGCCATTGGCGTTGTTGATCTTCTTGCCCTTCAGGTCGATCGTGAAGCGGTCGCTCGGCTTGGCAGATCCCAGGCCCTTGAAGATCGAGAACACCTGCTTGAACTGGTGCTGGAAAGCCAGGTGTACCGGGTTCTGGTCCGACAGCTTGTCACCGATCTTCACGGGAGCGCTCGTCGCCGCCGGGAAGGCCGACATCAGGACCTTGTACTGGCTGACACGCTCGCTGCCCATGTCGCGCAGGGCCAGCTCACCCGCATACACGGTGCGGTGGAAGTCGCCGTAGAAATCATATGGCGTGATCTTCGCGAACGAGTCCAGGCTCAGGCCCGCTGCGGCGGCGAGCTTCTCGGCACGCGCAGTCGCTTCGGCCCAGTCGGCGGTCAGCTGTACGGCGGCCACAGGCATGCTCGACGCCGTGCCGGCGGCGGCGCAGTTCGCGCTCAAGGGCACGACGTTCGCGTTATCCTTCAACTGGGCCAGGGTGACCCGGGTCTGGAGCTGCGACAGCACCAGCATCTGCCTGCCGTTCAGGTTCATCGCCGCTTCCTTCATCTCGCATGGCCAGTATTCGTCCATGAAGCGCAGGCGCGACAGCTCGCCGAAGTAGTTGCGGGTGTATTCGCCGTACGAGCGGGTGTCGAGGATCGCGCGGTCCCAGCGCTTGGCCACGTCGGCCGGCAGCGTGCTCGCCTTCAGGTAATCGTTCTCGACCTGGTAGTAGGGGAACAGCTCGTTGAAGCGGGCCACCGAGTTCAGCGCCACGGTCTGCACCTCGACGGTGTCCAGGTCCTTGTAGCTGATGATCTTGTAGGCTGCACCGTACACCGCCAGCGAAGGCGATTGCACGTTGACCAGGTAGTTGCCGTTGGCGTCCGCATAGTCGTTGGTGCCGTTGAAGTGCATGTGGCCGCCCACGTGCCAGCGCAGGCCGGTCGCCGCCACGCCGGCCGCGGTGGCCGCATCCGGCACGCGCGCGGTCTGGAAGGCGCCCGGCTTGAAGGCGGCCTTCATGGCCTCGGTCTGGTTGGCATAGAAGTCCATGGTCGGATAGTGCGAGTAGGCCATCAGCTGCTTGCCCTCAAGCTTGGCGCGCGCGGTGACGGACTTGATCCAGTCGACCAGGTGCATCTTGTGGGTCAGGACCTTGTTCCAGCCCGCGTTGCCGGCGCCGTCGTAGCCGCTGAATTTCTTCGGATTGCTTGGATCGAACCTTGCGCTCGGCACGAACACGTTGGCGTCGATCGCCAGCAGCCACAGGCCCTTGACGGGTTCGACCAGGTAGCTGGCGTCGACCATGGTGGCGCACCTGGTGTAGGGCTTGCCGAGTTTCGCCTCGCCGGCGGCCTTGTAGCTGCCGCCCGAACCTTCGGCGCAGATCTCGAACTCGCGCTTGTTCGCGGCCGACTGTGCCAGCGCTTCGTCGTAGCTGTACTTGTTGTTGGTGTACTTCGTGAACGGGGTTTCCCAGTGCAGGTCGGCCTTGTTCGGGTTGAAACCGAATTCGCCGAGCTTGGCCAGCAGCTTGTCGTAGCCCTGTTCCATCAGCTGGTCGGTGCAGACCACGGTCGGGTCCTTGGCGAGGCAGGCCGGATTCGACGTGGCGTACACCTTCTGTTCCTTGCCGTCCTTGGTCAGGAAGTCGTTCTTGCCCGCCTCCAGGTCGTCGAAGGGCTCGTTCGGGTCGTGGTTGCCCGGCGCCAGGAAGAAACGCATGCCCTTGGCCTGGTACTCCTTCAGCACCTCGGCGATGCCGTCGATGTTCATCGGTTGGGCGTCGTCGGAATAGTCGCCGGGGAAGGCGACGTGGCGGATGCCCTTGGCGTAGGCATCGTCGAGCGCGGCGCGGAAGGCGAAGTAGTTTTCGTTGAACAGGCGGGTCGAGGTGAGTTGCGCATACATCGTGCGGATGGTCGCGTTCTTGCCGTCCTTCGTGGGGATGCCGGCAAACTGGGGACTCTTGAAGTCGCCGTACACATTGTGGAAGTGGACGTCGGACATGAAGGCGACGGCGGTAGCGGTCTCGGCCACCGGCGGCGCCGGCTGCTGGACCACCGGCGCGGTCTGCACCGGCGTGGACGGATCATCGCTGCCGCAGGCGGACAGCAGGACCAGCACGGCGGCGCTGGCGAACGCGGGGAGGTAACGGGACATGCATTGCTCCGGTCATTGAAAAGTGCCGGCATGGTGACACCCGCGAATGACGACGGCATGACAGATTCGACCGTTTTGGAAACCTTACCAGCCGTCCTGCTCCTTGCGTGCCGCGCGAATCCGGTCCCCGAACGACTCCTGCTTCAATGCGTCGATGGCCTCGGCCAGCACTTGCGACAGCGGATAAGGCAGCTGGGCATCCAGGCTCGCTGCGGCCAAGGCCGTCGCTTTCCAGCACCCCTCCAGGCGCGGCAGCATCGCGCGTCCGGCCTCGCTCAGGCTGATCATCTTCTGGCGTCCATCCAGCTTGCCTGCGTCGGCCACCAGCAGGCCTTCCTTGATCATCAGGGCCACCGTCTGCGTGGCTGCCGGCTGGGTGATGCCGGCACGCGCCGCGATCTCGCCGATCGTCAACGGCGCCGAGGCGAGCAGGGCGCGCATCACCGGCGTATAGCGCGGCCGGTAGGCCAGTCCCGCCTCGACGTAGGACTGCCCCACCGCGCCATCGAGCAGTTCGATCAGGTGGCGCAACTGCGTGCCCAAACCCTGCTTCATGGCCGCGGCAGGATGTGGCCTGCGCGCACGGCACGGCGCAGCAGCAGCGCGGTGGCCAGGGCCAGCACGGTGAAGGTGATGACCGAGCCTTCCAGCCCGTAGGCGCCGCCGGTCAGCCATTCGGGGCCCGTGAGCCGGCCCTGCAGCACGCCGCGTGCCGGATGCCCGGAGGTCGGCAGCGAGAACACGCCGTCGGAGATGAAGTTCCAGGCGAAGTGCACGCCGATCGGCAGCCACAGGCGGCGCGTGGCCAGGTAGGCGGCGGCGAATACGAGGCCGGCCAGCGCCGTGTTCAGGACCGCAAGCAGGGTGATGTCGGCGTTCGGCAGGTGCGCCAACGCGAAGATCGCCGCGGACACGAGCAGGGCCCACCAGGTGCCGAGCGAGCGCTCGGGCAGGCGGAACAGTACGCCGCGGAACAGGATTTCCTCGACCAGGGCGACAAAGACCATGTCGGTGAACGACTTCGCCAGGATCGTCCAGTCGCCGGTGCCGGTGAGCGCGTAGCTGCCGCTGGCAACCAGGATCCCGACCGCCGCCAGGAACATCGCGGCGCCGATGGCCAGGCCTGCGCCGAGTTCGCGCACGGCCGTGGGGCCGCGCAGCTCCGATAGCGCGCGCCGTTCAATGCGGCGCACGTAGAAGGCGTAGCCGGCATACCCGGCCAGGGCCGCAAGCAGGGGCGGCCAGTAGGCGCGCAAGGCCTTGTCGGGGATCTGGCTGGACAGCACCAGCACCAGCGCGACCGGCACACAGACGGCCAGCAGCGCCAGCAGGATGCGGACAAACGTGAAGCGGGCGATGCCGGTGCCTGGGGCGGCGGGGGGCAGGGCGGGCGAGGCAGTGGTGGCATTCATGAGCGCTCCCGGGAAAAGGGTGTTGTCGGACGACGACCTAATCATATAAGCGCTTATATAATTTTGAAAGCCTTATTTTTCTTGGATGGCTGCGCACTGTTTTTCCTTGACGCCGAAGGGGCAAACGAGCCGTTTCGCACCAAGCCGACGAGGCCGCAAGCTGCTGCCTGCGCCGATACGCACACTTGCGGTGCGGCTGTCATCGCGCTTATCATTGGCCGCTCAATCCAATTGTTACTATTCAGACACTACGGTTGTTGACAACCGTCCAGCCCGGGAGCATGTATGATGCGCGGGCAAAAGCCACTTATATATAGAGCACCTGAGAAACACTATGACCAAATCCCTCATCATCGCAGAGAAGCCGTCGGTCGCGAACGACATCGCGAAGACGCTGGGCGGCTTCACCAAGCACGATGAGTACTTCGAATCCGACGAATACATCCTGTCGTCCGCCGTCGGCCACTTGCTCGAGATCACGGTGCCCGAGGAGTACGACGTCAAGCGCGGCAAATGGAGCTTCGCCCACCTGCCGGTGATCCCGCCGTACTTTGCGCTGAACCCGATCGCCAAGACCGAATCGCGCCTTAAGGTGCTCAACAAGCTGATCAAGCGCAAGGACGTCACCACCCTGATCAATGCATGTGACGCGGGGCGCGAAGGAGAACTGATCTTCCGCCTGATTGCACAGGCCGCCAAGGCCAAGCAACCGGTCAAGCGCCTGTGGCTGCAATCGATGACGCCGGCCGCGATCCGCGAAGGCTTCGCCCACCTGCGCAGCGACGAAGAGATGCTGCCGCTGGCCGACGCCGCGCGCTGCCGCTCGGAGGCCGACTGGCTGATCGGCATCAACGGTACCCGCGCCATGACCGCCTTCAATTCGAAAGAAGGCGGGTTCTACCTGACCACCGTGGGCCGGGTGCAGACGCCGACCCTGTCGATCGTGGTCGAGCGCGAAGAGAAGATCAAGAAGTTCGTCCCGCGCGACTACTGGGAAGTGCGCGCCGAGTTCGTGTGCGCCGCCGGCGTCTACGAAGGGCGCTGGCTCGACCAGAACTTCAAGAAGGACGAGAACGATCCGGAAAAGCGGGCCGAGCGCCTGTGGAGCAAGGCTGCCGCCGATTCGATCGTCGCCGCCTGCCGCGGCAAGCAGGGCATTGTCACCGAAGAATCGAAGCCGACCACCTCGATGGCGCCGGCCCTGTTCGACCTGACCAGCCTGCAGCGCGAGGCCAACGGCCGCTTCGGTTTCTCGGCCAAGAACACGCTCGGCCTGGCGCAGGCACTGTACGAGAAGCACAAGGTGCTGACCTACCCGCGTACCGATTCGCGCCATCTGCCGGAAGACTACATCGCCACCGTCAAGAGCACGATGGAGTCGCTGAACGATACCAACAACTACCAGCAGTTTTCGAAGCAGGTCCTGAAGAACGGCTGGGTCAAGCCGAACAAGCGCATCTTCGACAACACCAAGATCTCGGACCACTTCGCGATCATCCCGACCGGCGTCATCCCCAAGAATTTGACCGAGCCGGAACAAAAACTCTATGACCTGGTCACGCGCCGCTTCCTGGCCGTGTTCTTCCCGCCGGCCGAGTTCCTGGTGACGACCCGTTTCACGGAAGTATCGGGCCACCAGTTCAAGACCGAGGGCAAGGTGATGACCAACCCCGGCTGGCTGGCCGTGTACGGCAAGGACACCACCGGCGACGACAAGGACGGCGCCAACCTGGTGCCGGTGCAGAAGGGCGAGAAGGTCCTGGCCGACAAGGTCACGCCGAACGGCCTGGTGACGAAGCCGCCCGCACGCTATACCGAAGCGACGCTGCTGTCGGCGATGGAAGGGGCTGGCAAGCTGGTCGACTCCGACGAGCTGCGCGACGCCATGGCCGGCAAGGGCCTGGGCACGCCGGCGACGCGCGCGGCCATCATCGAAGGCTTGCTGACCGAAAAATACCTGGTGCGCGAAGGGCGCGAGCTGATCCCGACCGCCAAGGCATCGCAGCTGATGACGCTGCTGCGCGGCCTGGGTGTGAACGAACTGACCGCGCCCGAGCTGACCGGCGAATGGGAGTTCAAGCTCTCCCAGATGGAGAAGGGCAAGATTTCGCGCGACGAATTCATGCGCGAGATCGCGCAGATGACGCAGATTATCGTCAAGCGCGCCAAGGAATACGACAACGAGACGATCCCGGGCGAGTACGCGACCCTGAAGACCCCTTGCCCGAACTGCCAGGGCGTGGTCAAGGAAAACTACCGCCGCTTCGCCTGCACCAAGTGCGACTTCTCGATGTCGAAGACGCCGGGCAGCCGCCAGTTCGAGATCGAGGAAGTCGAGGAGCTGCTGGAGAAGCGCACCATCGGCCCGCTGCAGGGCTTCCGCTCGAAGATGGGCCGTCCGTTCGCGGCGATCCTGCGCATCGTGCGTGACGAGGACATCCAGAACTTCAAGCTCGAGTTCGACTTCGGCCAGGACCAGGACGAAGGCGAGGAAGGCGAGGGCGTCGACTTCACCGGCCAGACCGCGCTCGGCCCCTGCCCGAAGTGCAATAGCGGCGTGTACGAGATGGGCCTGGCCTACGTGTGCGAGAAGACGGTGGCCAAGCCCAAGGCTTGCGACTTCCGCAGCGGCCGCATCATCCTGCAGCAGGAAATCCTGCCGGAGCAGATGGCCAAGCTGCTGGGCGACGGCAAGACCGATCTGCTGCCGGGCTTCGTTTCGCAGCGCACGCGCCGTGCCTTCAAGGCCTTCCTGGTGCGCGGCAAGGACGGCAAGATCAGCTTCGAGTTCGAGGAGCGCAAGGCCAAGCCAGGCGCGAAGGGCAAGGCGGCAGCGGCTGACGGCGCCGATGGTGCTGCCGATGGCGCCGATGGCGCGGCTTCGCCGGCCGTGAAGGGACCGGCGAAGCCGGCTGCCAAGAAAGCGCCGGCGAAGACCGCAGCGAAAGCGGCTGCCAAGACGGCGGTGCGCAAGCCGGCGGCGAAGAAGATCGCATCGGCGGCGGCAAAGAAGTAAAAGCGCTGCGCTCCCGTCAGTGGAAAACGCGAACCTGTGGTTCGCGTTTTTTTTTTGCGCCAAGGGTCCGCATACTTCCCGCGCATATCCCAGTGTCTCCATTCCCCAGATCATAAAAATTTGCTTTTCATTAATCATATGTTCCGGTAATAATCGAACAAGTATTCCCCCTGAAGTTTCTTCATTCGGTCGCCTGACCACAGGCATAACACTTACAACGATATCGAGACCCGTCCGAACCCATGAAGCTCTCCGACCTGAAAATCGCGACCCGCCTGTACCTCGGCTACGGCATCCTGATGGGCATCACCGCCATCGTGGTCGCCATGGCCTACGCCAACTTCACCGCACTGGGCGAGGCCGACGAAACGAACATCCGCAGTCACCAGACCGCCGCCGAAGTGGACGCGGCCATGCTGGCGCTGGTGAACATCGAGACCGGCCAGCGGGGCTTCTCGCTGACGGGCAAGGAGGCGTCGCTCGAGCCCTATACGGCCGGCAAGCGCGACTTCCAGCAGCACCTCGACAAGGCTTTGCTGCTCACCGCCGGCGACCAGGCGCAGCAGGACCGTTTGAGGCAGTTGGCGCGGCAGCAGCGCGACTGGCTGGCGCAGGCGATCGACCCGGCCATTGCCTTGCGCCGCGGCGCCCTGGAGGCCGACCTGTCGGCGGTGGTAGCCGACGAGCAGGCGGGCAAGGGCAAGGCCGGCATGGATGCGATGCGCGCCATGGTCGAGCAGCTGAAGCGCGCCGAAGCCGAGGAACTGGCCCAGCACGCCCGGGAAATCGCCGAACTGCAGTCCGCCATGCGCCACACCCTCATCGGCGGCGGCGTGGTCGCCGGTATCCTGGCGGTCTTCATGGCCTACCAGCTGGGCCGCAACATCAGCATCCCGCTCGACCGCGCAGTCGGCCTGGCGCGCAAGGTGGCGCAGGGCGACCTGACCGCCGAGGTCAAGGTCCGCACCAGGGACGAAGCGGGCGAACTGATGGCCGCGCTGAAGGACATGAACGCCTCGCTGGCGTCCATCGTCTCGAAGGTGCGCGCCGGGACCGCAACCATGGCGACTGCAGCCGCCGAGATCTCGGCCGGCAACCACGATCTCTCCAGCCGCACCGAACAGCAGGCCGCCTCGCTCGAGGAAACCGCGTCGTCGATGGAAGAGCTGACCTCGACCGTCAACCAGAACGCCGACAATGCGCGCCAGGCGAACCAGCTGGCCGCGAGCGCCGCCGACACCGCAGCGCGCGGCGGCGAAGTAGTGGCCGAGGTGGTGACCACGATGGGATCGATCAACGAAGCCTCGCGCAGGATCGCCGACATCATCACCGTCATCGACGGCATCGCCTTCCAGACCAATATCCTGGCGCTGAATGCCGCTGTCGAGGCGGCGCGGGCCGGCGAGCAGGGCCGCGGCTTCGCGGTGGTGGCGGGCGAGGTGCGCAACCTGGCGCAGCGCTCGGCCGCGGCGGCGAAGGAGATCAAGGGCCTGATCGGCGACTCGGTGTCGCGCGTGGAAGCCGGTTCGCGCCTGGTCGACCAGGCCGGTCGCACGATGGACGAGGTGGTGGCGAGCGTGAAGCGCGTCTCCGGCATCATCGGCGAGATCGCGGCGGCCAGCGAAGAGCAGCGCGAGGGCATCGAGCAGGTGAACGGCGCGCTCGTGCAGATGGACCAGGTGACGCAGCAGAACGCGGCGCTGGTCGAGCAGGCCGCCGCCGCCGCGGCCGCGATGCGCGAACAGGCCGCCGGGCTGGCCCGGCTGGTGGATACCTTCCAGCTCGCGGATCAAAGCAATGCACAGGGCAATGCGCAAGCCCCTGCCCAGGCCCTGCCGCGGCCGCCGGCACGTGCCGCCTTGCCGCGCGGCCGCCAGCCGGCGCGTGCCGGCAAGTCACACGCAAGTGCGCCAGCCCCGGCCGAGGCTGCCGAAACCTGAACGTCCCGGATTTGTCTCGTGGCGAACGCGGATGCTGCAGCATCTGCGTGTAAGATCGATGGCCTGCACCCGACAAGGAGACCGGTATGTTCAGCCTCGACGATTTCGCGCAGCTGCAGTTCCTGGAAGGTCGCTGGAAGGGCGTCGCCCCGGACGGCAAGGAGTTCTTCGAAGAATATACCCGGCCGGATCCCGCCGTGTTCCAGTCGCACCGCTTCCCGGACAGCGCTTTTACAGGGCATACGGACGGCGCCACCATCAGCCTGAAGGATGGCGAGGTGATCTCGCAGTGGGGGGAATTCACCTGGAAGGCGTCGAGCATCGGCGCCGATTCGGCCGCCTTCGAACCCGTGAATGCGCCGAGCCAGTTCATCTGGCGCCGGCTCGATGACGCGACCCTGGAAGCCCGGCAGCGCTGGACGGCGGACGGCAAGGAGCAGGAATTCACGCTCCAGCTCACAAAGCTGAACTAGGCACACGAGGGCAAGTGGCTGCATGAAGCAGGCCCTCATCGTTATCCTGCTGCTGGCCATGACCGTCTACGCGGCCGCCTGCCTGGCGCTGTTTTTCCTGCAGCGCTCGCTGATCTATTACCCTCCGGCAGTGGCCGCCTACCAGGCGCCAGAGACCTGGACGCTCGAGGTGGACGGGGCATCGGTGAAGGTGTCGGAGCGGCCGCTGCTTGGTGAGCGGGCTCTGATCTACCTTGGCGGCAATGCCGAGGACGTCACGGGCAGCCTGCCCATCCTGGAGCGCGCCTTTCCCGGGCGCGCCCTCTACCTCCTGCATTACCGCGGCTATACCGGCAGCACCGGCAGCCCATCCGAACGGGCCCTGGTCGGCGATGCGCTGGCCCTGTTCGACCGGGTGGCGCGCGAGCACCGCGACGTCGTGGTGGTCGGGCGCAGCCTTGGCACCGGCGTGGCGGTGCAGGTGGCGAGCCAGCGGCCGGTGAGCAGGCTGGTGCTGGTCACGCCCTATGACAGCCTGGCGGGAATCGCTGCCCGACAGTTTCCGTATTTTCCGGTACGCTGGCTGCTGCGGGACACATATGCCTCGTCCGAGTATGCGCCGCGCGTGCAGGCGCCCACGCTCCTGATCGCCGCCCAGCATGACGAGATCATCCCGGCGGCAAGCAGCGAGCGCCTGCTGGCGCGCTTCCCTGGAGGCGTGGCGCAACTGCGGGTGCTCGCCGGGACGGGGCACAATTCGATTTCCGAGAGTCCCGAATACATCCCTTCGCTCCAGTGGGCAAAATAATGAGCGAAGCAAGGGACAACCAAGCGCAACCAACCATAGAGGAGTCGTATGCCAGCCACACCATCCCTGCGTCACGTCGTGCTGTTCGCATTCAAGGAAAGCGCCAGCCAGGAGGCGGTCGACGCCGTCGTCGCCGACTTCGGCCGGCTGCCCGCCGAGATTCCCGGCATCAACGCCTACGAGTGGGGCACGAACGTGAGCCCGGAAGGCTTGAACCAGGGCTTCACCCACTGCTTCACCCTGACGTTCATGAGCGACGCCGACCGCGACGCCTACCTGGTGCACCCGGCGCACCAGCGCTTCGTGGGCACCCTGGGCAGCTGCCTGGAGCGTTCGCTCGTAGTGGATTACTGGACCCAGGCTTGAAACGGTGGCTTTCCGTAGCGCGGTCGGCTTGGCCAACCGCGCTGACGATGGCCACGCCGATCACGGTCTGCCGACCGAACAGGAGCAGAGCGAACGAATGCTTCATCGGTTCCGTACATACCGCGGGAGTCTGAAATGCAAAACCGCGGCCAGGCCGCGGTTTCTCGGTGTGCATCGTGAGGGCAGGGGCCTATTCCTGCCATTCCTGCAGTGAACGGATGGCCGCTTCGCCGTTGCGGATCGCCTTGACGCGACGCACGACTTCGTTGTGCCAGGCTTCGTCGGCATCCTCGTCGAGACCATCGCTATCCTGGAGGAGCAGGCGCACCAGCGCGTGTTTTTCCTCAGTGCTCAGCATCTGGATCTTTTCCGCGATCTCGGCAACCAGGTTCGACATGATGTTCCTTCAGGTAATAGTTTTGAAATAATAACTTGGCTTTTATAGGTTGTCGACAGGAACCATATTGTCCGTGGGTTTTCTGTCGATTAATTTATTGTCGGGGTCGATGCCGGCCCGCGCGGGACGCCCGCCGACCACCAGCGTCACGGTCTGGCTGGCCTTGTCGACCAGGCGCCGCTCGCGCGCCAGCGGATTGCCGTTACGGTCGTCGACGCCGAATTCGATGTAGTCCCTGAGCGGCGCCGGCTTCTCGCCGCCCAGCTCGTCCGCGCGCACCTTGCCCGCATGTGCCCGTATCGTCACCTCGAACTTGCCGTCCGGCCGCTGGCGGACGGTGGCGCTGTCGGTGCGGTTTTCGTACAGTACGATGTGCTCGAACAGGTCGTCGATCAGGTAGGCCTTGTCCGCCGGTGTCACGGCGCGCAGCCGATCGACCAGCGCCAGCACGGTCGGGTAGGGCGCGCCCTTGGACGCGTATTCCTGCAGCAGGCTGCTCAGTACATGGTTGACGACATCCTCGCCCAGCAGGTCGGCAAGCAGGTAGAGCGCCAGGCTGCCCTTGCGGTAGTGGACGTAGTCCTGGTTCTCGTTCTGCGCCAGCGGCAGCTCCTTGCGGCGCTCGGTGGCGCGGCCCCTCAGGTAGGCGTCCAGGTTGTAGCGCAGGAAGCGGCGCATCTTCTGGCCGCCGACCGCGCGCTTCATGACCATCAGCGCGGTGTACTCGGACAGGCTCTCCGAGAGCACGGTGGAACCGCGCGCGTGGGCGCCCGCCAGCTGGTGGCCCCACCACTGGTGCGCGGTTTCGTGGGCGCTGACGTAGAAGGGATAGTCGATGTCCTTCGGCGAATCGTCGTCGATGCGGGCGATGAAGCCCGCGCTTTCCGAGAACGGGATGGTGCCGGGGAAGGCTTGCGCGTACGTGGCGTAGCGCGGGAACTCGACGATGCGCAGCTCGTTGAACTGGTAGGGGCCGAAGCGGCGCGAGGCGTAGTCCAGGCCGGCCTGGGCGCCGCGGATCATGCGCTCGACATTGGTGTCGTGGCCCGGGTGGTAGAACACGTCGATGGTCACGTCCTGCCAGCGGTCGTGCCGCACTTCGTAGCGCGCCGACTGGACCGCGTAGAAGTGGAGGATCGGCTTGTCCATCCGGTAGTGGAAGTAGCGCCGTCCCTTGTCCATCCATTCCTTTTGCAGGGTGCCCGGGGCGATCGCGATCTGGTCCGGGCTTGTGCTGACCACGGCCTGGAAGCCGATCCAGTCGGCGTCCGGGCCCAGGAAGTTGTTGGCACGTGCCGCTGGGTCTTCGCGCGCCGGCAGCGGGTCCTTGGGCGGCAGGCCGCGGCGCTTGCGGTCGCGGTCATCCACCAGTTCCACGGACCGCTGGTAGCCGATGCGCGGCATGACCTCGTTGGTGAAGAAGGTGCCGTTCTTGACGACCGGTGTATCGCGGCCGAGTCCGAGCAGGCCGCCCGGCTGGTAGCGCACGCTGAACTCGAGTGCCAGGCGTTCGCCGGGCGCCAGGGGCCGGGCCAGTCGGTAAAGGTAGAAGCCATGTTCCGGATCGGCGCTCACCTGCTGCGCGGCCTGCGAGAAACGGACGGCCAGTTCGGCGCCACGCTGCTGGTACAGGACGATGTCGCGCAGTGGCGCTCCGGTGCGGTTTTCCAGCTGGTAGAAACCCTTCACGGCCAGGGTGCGCGCCTCGGGGCGGATGTCGACCTGCAGGTCGACATTGGTGATGCGCGGCTGCGGCAGTTTGGCGTAGCGGCGGAAGCGCAGTTCGTATTCGGCGCGCAGGACTTCCTGCTGCGCGCTGGTGCGGTAGCCTCCGGCGTGCAGTTCGTAGGCCAGCAGTGCGCCGGTGCCCACGAAGACCAGCAGGCCCGCGCCGAAGCCGGCCAGCACCGGCCGGGAGAGGTTGCGGCGCGCCAGGCGCAGGCGCTCGCGCCAGCCGCTGTCGACGCCGCGGGCCCACAGCACGCGCGCGGCCACCATCAGCATCAGGGCCAGGCCGCTCCAATACAGCTGGAACAGGTGCTCGCGTACCAGGAAATGGCCGAAGCCGTTCATGGCCGAATAGGTGAAGGACGGCGTGCTGCCGTACACCAGCATCGGGTGGTCGAAGCCGAAGCCGCGCGCGGTTCCAAACACCAGGTAGACGGCGATCAGGATGAAGTAGGCCAGGTAGCGGTTGTTGACGATCACCTGCACCGCGATGGCCGCCACCGCCAGCAGCGCATACTGCGGCAGCAGCACCGTGAACAGGAAGCGCAGGTAGAGACCCGGCTCGAGCCCGAAGTAGCCCTTGAACAGCTGGATCAGCATACCGACCAGCATTGCCATGGCCAGCAGCAGGGCCTGCAGGCCGACCAGGGCCAGGGTCTTGCCCACCAGGGGCAGCCATGTCGGCGCCGGCATGGCGTCGAGCATTTGCGACATGCGCGCCTCGCGCTCGCGCCACACCATCTCGCCCGCGAACAGGGTCGTCACCACCAGCATGTACAGCTCGAACACGTCGCGGATCAGGTCGAGCACCATGTAGGTAACGGGAAGGGTGCTGGTGCCGTAGATCGAGCCGAGGTCGAGCGAGCTGGCGACCAGGATCAGGGCGCCGGCGATGGCCAGCGCCAGGAAGTAGACGTTCCTGCTCGACTCGCGCAGATTGTACAGAACCGACTTCCCCAGCAGCGCGGCCAGGCTGCGGCGCTCGAAGTCGGGTGGCTCGCGGGTATCGACGGCAGCGTGCGACAGTTGTTGCGGAGCAGGGACAGCCAGGGTATCGCTCAGTTGCTGGCCCAGGCCTTTCCTGTGGCGCAGGTCGAGATTGCCGGTGGTGTGGAAGCGCCAGTAGCCGAGCAGCAGGACCACCAGCCCGAAGCCCACCCAGACCAGGCGGTTCACCAGGTACACGCCTTCCAGCGTGAGGAGGCGCGTGTTGCGCTCGGCGATCGGCCAGTATTCGGTGAGGCGGATCAGGGCCGTGGTGCCGAAGGGGTCGATCAGCGCGGCCAGGGTCTTGTAGTCGAGGTCGCGCGCCAGCGAGGGCGCGACGATGTAGCCGATCATCATGACGATGCTGGCCACGTAGACCGGCAGCATGCGGCGCGACAGCGCGGCCAGCACGAAGAACAGGGCGCCGAAGATGAAGGTGTTGGGCAGCAGCGTGAGCAGGTAGGGCAGCAGGTAGCTCGCCAGGCCGTTCGGTCCCAGGCGGTCGGGCTCGATGCCGGGAATGAAAGTCCCGAGCCAGGCGCCCAGCACGATGCTCGACAGGATGACGGCCAGCACGGCGAAGGCGCCGAGGAAACGCCCCAGCACGTAGTCCGCCTTGCGGATCGGCGCGCTGAAGAAGAAGTGCTGCATCTCGTATTCGAAGTCCTGCTGCACCGAGCGGCCCATCACGGCCGCCACCACGACCACGCCGAAGCAGCCGAGGAAGGACGCGGTCAGCGCGATCTGGCGCGGCGCATTGATCAGGACCCGGCCGCCGAAGGTGACGATGGCGTCGCGGAAGGCGCCGCCCGCCGCCGCCATCCATAGCATCGCCAGCGCCAGGAACATGCCGAAGTAGATCCAGGTCGACAGCAGCCGCAGCCGCTGCCGCGCCTCGAAGCCGGCGATGGCAAAGAGCGGGGCCATCGGCTAGCAGTTCCCGGCGGCGGCGTTGAATTTGCCGGCGATGGTGGCGAAATAGACGTCTTCCAGGCTGGCGCGGGCCGGCTCGAAGCCGTCGCCCGGGTCGGTCTCGGAATACACGTGGATCAGGGTGCGGCCGGTGAGCAGGCGGGTCGAGATGACCTGGTGGCGCTTCTGGAACACCGGCAGTTCCTGCTTCGTGACGAAGCGCGCCCAGATATAGTCTTCGACCTCATAGGTCAGTTCCTGCGGGTCGCCGCACAGCAGCACGTGGCCCTTGTGGATGATCGCCATGTTGGCGCACAGGTCGGCCACGTCGGACACGATGTGGGTCGACAGGATGACGGTCTTGTCCTCGCCGATCTCGGACAGCAGGTTGTGGAAGCGCACACGCTCCTGCGGGTCCAGGCCGGCGGTGGGCTCGTCGACGATGATCAGGCGCGGGTCGCCCAGCAGCGCCTGGGCGATGCCGAAGCGCTGGCGCATGCCGCCCGAGAACGTGCCGAGGCGCTGGTTGCGCACATCCCAGAGGTTGGTCTGCTGGAGCAGGCCGTCGACCACCTCCTGCCGTCGGTGCTTGTGCGACAGGCCCTTGAGCTGGGCGAAATGGTCGAGCAGTTCGTAAGCAGTCACTTTCGGGTAGACGCCGAAATCCTGCGGCAGGTAGCCGAGCATGCGGCGCACCTCGTCCTTTTCGTCGAGGACATCGATGTCGTCCAGGAAGACCGACCCCGAATCGCACTCCTGCAGGGTGGCAAGAATCCGCATGAGCGTCGATTTGCCGGCGCCGTTCGGACCGAGCAGCCCGAACATCCCGGCCGGAATGTTCAGGGTGACACGGTCGAGCGCGACCACGCCATTGGCGTACGTCTTCGACAAATTGCGGATCTTTAATTCCATGCCATGTCCTCAAGCGTGCATATAAACCTTTTTCAACACTTGCATTGTATTAAATTGTCTTGGAATGCGTGGGTTCTCTGCGACGCACGGGTGCTTTGATGGTCCAGACTGCATAATCCGGTGACAGAGCGGATGACGCCACGCACCACTAGTTTCCCTTAATGAACATTACTCGCGTAAATTCTGGAAACATGGATAATGGCAGCATGAACAAGGCCATCCAGGACAAGCTGCTGGCGCTGATGCGCGAGGGACGTGACCGGACCGAGTCGACCGACTGGTTCCGGGTGTCGCTGGGCTTGTTCTACCTGGCGGCGCTGATGACGGAGGAAGCGATCGACTTCAAGAAGGTCGACCGTGAGTTCAACCGTTTCATTTATCACACGCTCGGCAAGGGCCATACCATCACCAGCGTGCTGCAGTTCATGAGCGGCGAAAAAGTGATGCCGACCGTCGAGTCGGGGCGCTTCATGGACGCGTTCCAGCGCCACTGCCCGGAAATCCCGATCGAATCGATTCCTTTCCTGCTCGAGCTGAACCTGGGGGTGGCGAAGAACATCTCGGGGCTGGAGGCAACGGGTCCGCTGGCGGACTGGATCGTCCGCAGGAAGGCCGCACCCCAGGCGCCGGACGCCTGAACTTCCGTCGCTGGGCCTATAATGATGTTTTCGAATATCGCATTGATAAAATCACGAGCATCATGAGCGCATACCGTTCCAACTCCTCCCTCGACGGCCTGATCGCCGGCTTCGACAAGGCCCTGCGCGTGGTCGGCGGCGTCGCCTCGTCCTCGCGCCCGAACCCGGGCGTCCACGCCACCGACTGTGAACTGAGCGACGACGAGCGGCGCCACAGCGCAGGCCTGATGCGCGTGAACCATGTCGGGGAAGTGTGCGCGCAGGCGCTGTACGACTCGCAGGCGCGCTTCGGCAAGAGCCCGGCGATCCGCAAGCAGTTCGAGAAGTCGGCGCGCGAGGAAGAAGACCACCTGGCCTGGACAGCCGAGCGCTTGTCCGAGCTCGGCTCGCAGCCGAGCCTGCTCAATCCGCTGTGGTATGCGGGTTCCTACGTGCTGGGCAGTATCGCTGCCAAGCTGGGCGATCCGCACAGCCTCGGCTTCGTGGTCGAGACCGAGCGCCAGGTCGAGGCCCACCTGAACCGCCACCTGCAAGACCTGCCGCCGCAGGACGCGAAATCGCGTGCGATCGTGGAACAGATGCGGGTCGACGAAATCGCACACGGCGCATCGGCGCAGGCGCTGGGAGCGGCGGAGACGCCGCTGCCGGTGCGGATGCTGATGACGGCGATGTCGAAAGTGATGACGACGACGGCCTATCGCATCTGAACGGGGTTCAGACCTCGACGATCTCCACCGTGTGCGTGATCTCGGCCGTCTTGGCCAGCATGATCGACGCCGAGCAGTACTTGTCGTGCGACAGGCTGACCGCGCGCTCCACCGCCGCCGGCTTCAGGTTGCGTCCCGTGACCGTGAAGTGGAAGTTGATCTTGGTGAACACCTTCGGGTCGGTCTCCGCGCGCTCGGCCTGCAAGGTCACGTCGCAGCCGCGCACGTCCTCGCGCCCGCGCTTGAGGATCAGCACCACGTCATAGGCGGTGCAGCCGCCGGTGCCGACCAGGACCATCTCCATCGGGCGCGGCGCCAGGTTGTGGCCGCCGCCTTCGGGCGCGCCGTCCATCGTCACCATGTGGCCGCTGCCGGTCTCGGCACGAAAACTCATGCCCGACGGGCCGTTCCAGCTGACTTTCACTTCCATGTATTTTCTCCGCTGAGGTCTGTTGCCGAAGCATTGTAAAACAGAAGGGGCGCCCTTGCCGGCGCCCCCTCGGTACATCATTGCGACGGCGGCCTCAGACCGCCAGCACGTAGCGCTCGCTCTTCATGCGCCAGCTGGCGAAGGCCGCCAGCAGCAGGGCCGGGATTGCCGAACACAGCAAGGTCAGCAGGAAGGGCAGCGCGCCGATGTCGCCGGACTTGGACAGTTCCTTGGCCAGGGTCTGGTTCGACAGCATCGGCACCAGGTACATCCATTGCGCGGTCTTCAGGTCCATGAAGGAAACGACCATGCTCGGGATGAAGGGCACCAGCATCACAATGCTCAGGATGGTTTGCGCTTCCTTGAAGGTCTTGGCATTCATCGCCAGCGTGACGTACAGCGCGGCTGCCAGCAGCGACAGCGGCACCGTGACCAGGCATACCAGCAGCAACTGGCCCCAGCCCAGGCTCCACGACAGGCCGATTTCCTCGAGCGGCAGCCACTTGAGGATGAGGTGCCCGAGGATCAGCTCGATGGTGACGCCGACGATGCCCAGCAGGCTGACGGCCAGGATTTTCCCGCCGATGAGTTCCCAGGTAGTCGCCGGTTGCGCCATCAGCACTTCGAGCGAGCGGCGTTCGCGCTCGCCCGCCGTGCTGTCGACCGCGGCGGACATGGTCATGATGAAGGCGGGCAGGAACAGCATGCCGAGCAGGCCGCCGATCAGGGCCGCGGAGCGCGAAGCATTGGTGCCCGTGTCGTACTGCTGCACCATGATGGGCGCCAGCGCAGCCGGCGACACCCCGTGCGCCAGCAGGCGGGCGCTGGCGACGTTCCTGCCATAGGCCTCCAGCACATCTTCCACTTCGCGTCGCTGGCTGAAGTTTTCCGCCGCCGAGTCGTACCATATCTCGACACGGGCAGGACGCATGGCATAGTAATTCTCGGTGAAGTCATCCGGCAGGCGCAGCACCGCGACGGCCTTCTTGGCGCGCAGCAGTTCGCCGATGGCGTCTTCCTCCATCGGCGCCGTGTCCTTGACCGTGATGTTCTTCTGGCCCAGCTGCGCCATCAGGGTCGGCGCCTTGGCCGCGCCGATCACCGCCAACTCGATGCCTTCGCGTTCGGACTTGGTGTTCTTGTCGATCAACTGGTGCAGGACCAGCCCGATCATGAACGGGTACAGCAGGGTGACCAGGGCGAGCATGCCCAGGGTGCGCTTGTCGCGCAGCGTTTCGCGCAGTTCCTTGCGCAAGACAATCATCAGTTTGGACTTCATGCGATCCCCTCCTCGGTGCCGACCAGGCTGACGAAGGCGTCTTCCAGGTCGGTGATGCCGGTGCGCCGGCACAGTTCGTCGGGCGAGCCCTGGGCCACGGTATGGCCGCCGGCGATGACGATCACGTCCTCGCACAGTGCCGTCACTTCCTGCATCACGTGGGTCGCCATGATCACGCAGCAGCCGTCTGCGCGCAGGGCGTTCAGGGCGGTGCGCAGCGCGCGCGTGCTCATCACGTCCAGGCCGCGGCTCGGTTCGTCGAGCAGCAGGTGGCGCGGGCGGTGCAGCAGGGTGCGCGCCAATGCCACCTTGATGCGCTGTCCCTGCGAGAAGCCCTTGCTACGGCGCGCCATGATGTCTTCCATGCCGAGCAGTTCGGACACTTCGTCGATGCGCTTGCCGATGGCGGGGCGCTCCATGCCGTTCAGTTCGCCGAAGTAGGCGAGGTATTCGCGCGTGGTGAGGCGCTCGTACAGCCCGAACTGGTCGGTCAGGAAGCCGATGTTGCGGCGTACCTTCATCGGGTCTTTTTCCGGATCGACGCCGTCGATCGAGATGCTGCCGTGGTCGCGCTTGAGCAGGCCGACCAGGGTGCGCAGCAGGGTGGTCTTGCCGGCGCCGTTGGGGCCGAGCAGCGCGGTGATCTGGCCGTCGCGCGCGGTAAAGCTGACGCCGCCCAGCGCCTGGACGGCGCCGAACTTCTTGCGTACATCGTGGACTTCAATCATGTTCTGTGCCTTATGGTTGCGGGCCGGCGCTGCCGAGCTGGAAGGTCGGGGGCGGGATCTCTTTGAGGCAGCTGGCGTCCAGCTTGTCTTGCGGCTTGTCGAGGAAGGTGCGCAGCAGGCGCGGCGCGCAGCCGAGCTGCGAGACGCCATGGCCGACATTGTCGACCACCACGTGCTGGGCGCGGCTCATGTAGCGGGCCGCGCTCTCGGCGCGGCGCGGCGCCGTGACCGGATCGAGCGCGCCGGACAGCAGCAGGGTCGGCGCGTCGATGCGCGCCGGTTCCTTGTACGGAACGGCCGGCACGTTCATCTGCTTGCAGAAGGCCGGCATCTGCCGGGCCAGCGGCTTGGTGAGCTTGCCGGCGTCGGAGGCCATCAGCTCGGGCGTCAGGCGCGGCACGTCTTCGGCGCAGACCACGGCCAGGTGCATCAGTACCGCGATGTGGCCGGGCCCCCCGAGATCGCCGACGATGTTCTGACGCGCCACGAAGGGCTGCCAGCGCCCCTGGGCAGCGTTATGGATCAGGAAAGGCAGGCGGCGCGCATCCGCCGGCGAGTACAGGATGCCGTGCACGGTGCTCAGGAAGCGCGATGCGGTCATGGTGATGTCGATCGGCTGTGCGGTGCGCGGATTGGGCAGCGTCACGCGCACAGGGCCGGCTTCGAGCTTCGCCAGCAGGCCGTCGAATTGGGTGCGCAGGTTCGGGAAGGCCTTGTTGCAGCCGGCATCGGCGGCGCATTGGGCGAACAGCTTGTCGAGCGCGGCATGGGCGTCGCGGGCGCCCGCCTGGATCACCTGGTCGGGTGCGGCGACGCCATCCAGCACCAGGCTGCGCACGCTGGCAGGATAGAGGCGTGCATAGGCCTGCCCAAGGCGGGTGCCGTAGGAGCCGCCCCAGACATTGACCGCACCGTAGCCGAAAGCACGGCGCACCAGTTCAATGTCGCGGGCTGAGGCGTCGGTGGTGTAGGCGCTCCATTGGGCCTTGGTGCCGGTGATGCAGGCGAGCGCCTCGGCATTCATCTGCTCTTCGGTCATGTGCTCGTGCTCAGGCTTGTTCTTGCAATCGAGTTTGCCCGAGCGGCCGGTGCCGCGTTGGTCGATGAACACGATGTCGCGGGTGGCGCGCACACGGCTGAAGGCAGTCGTCAGCAGGCCGACCACTTCGCTGCCCGCTTGGCCGGGACCGCCGGCCAGCACGAACAGCGGGTCATTGCGCACCCCCTTGCGGTGCGCCGGCGCGACCGTGACGTGCAGTTTCAGCTTGCCGCCGGCCGGCCGGGCATGGTCCAGCGGGACGTCGAGGGTGACGCAGTGCAAGGTGTCGGTGACGCCGGGAAGATGGCAGTTTCGGGCGGCGGCGGGCCCGGCCTGGGCGGGTGGTGCCGATGCCGCTGCAACCGTGCTTGTCGCCAGCCAGAGAACAGCGACGGGGAGTAACGATCTTGTCTTCACACAATCTCCTCAAACGATGCATGCATAGTAGATTGGCATCGTTTTGATGGTCAACGGATAGTTGCACCATCGCATGAATTTATGCGAGCCGGGAACGCTTTGTCTCAGAAGAAAGGAATAGATCAGACAAGCGGGCGGAAAATGCGACAGGCCGTGATCGTCGCATTGACGGGCTGGCCGCTGTTCGGCTATCATCGTGGGCTTTCCCTTTGCTCGGGGAAGATAATAAGGCAGAGTCCGCTGCAACAAGGGCGGAACCACCACAGTGAGCATTTAACCTATTAGGAAGTCAACATGAAAACTTTTTCCGCTAAGGGCCATGAAGTCCAGCGCGACTGGTTTGTGATTGACGCGACGGACTTGGTCCTCGGACGTGTTGCCAGCGAAGTGGCACTCCGACTGCGCGGCAAGCACAAGCCGGAGTTCACTCCGCACGTCGATACCGGCGACTACATCATCGTCGTCAATGCAGGCAAGCTCCGCGTGACCGGCACCAAGGCCACCGAGAAGACCTACTACCGTCACTCGGGCTACCCGGGCGGTATCTACGAAACCAACTTCCTGAAAATGCAACAGCGCTTCCCGGGCCGTGCCCTGGAAAAGGCTGTCAAAGGCATGCTGCCGAAGGGCCCGCTGGGCTACGCCATGATCAAGAAGCTGAAAGTGTACGCGGAAGGCACCCACCCACCCGCACGCAGCACAGCAACCACAAGCACTGACCCTCTAAGGAACTGACATGATCGGTAACTACAACTACGGCACCGGCCGTCGCAAGAGTGCAGTCGCTCGCGTGTTCATCAAGGCCGGCACCGGCCAGATCATCGTGAACGGCAAGCCGGCATCGGAATACTTCTCGCGCGAAACCGGCCTGATGGTCATCCGTCAGCCGCTGGAACTGACCGGCAACGTCGAGCGTTTCGACATCAAGGTCAACGTGCACGGTGGTGGCGAGTCGGGCCAGGCAGGCGCCGTCCGCCACGGCATCACCCGCGCTCTGATCGACTACGACGCAGGCCTCAAGGGCGACCTGGCACGTGCCGGTTTCGTCACCCGTGACGCCCGTGAAGTCGAGCGTAAGAAAGTCGGCCTGCGTAAAGCACGCCGCGCAAAGCAGTTCTCGAAGCGTTAATTCGTTTCACTGCTGTCTGGCAGCGCCTCCGGGTGCTGCTGCAGAAGCCGTCCTCCGCAAGGTGGGCGGCTTTTTGTTTTTGTGCCGCAATTTCAAGCGATTCATGCACCCCCGCGTAAGGCACCGCCAAATTCATCCTTATTCGCCAACGCCTGGATGTGCGTGAATACCTTCACGACCTTTGACCGGGGCAAATGCTCCTGGCGCAGTTCGTACACCGTCTTCGTTCCCGCCTCGACGGCCGGGAAGTGTCCGTCGCGCCAGGCCATGTAGTTATTGGTGTCCAGGACAATCTTGCCTGCAAGTTCATTCACGGGCATGTCGTTCGCCAGCTTGAGCGGCACGGCGATGACGACGACTTCACCAGCGTCCGCCGCGCCGGCAGCGCTTGCCGCACGCGCCGCCGGTCCCAGTTCTTCGATGAGCGCCGCCAGGGTTTCCGGGCCGCGCGAATTCGCGATGACAACCCGGTAGCCGCTGGCGATGGCGGCGCGCGCGATCTGGCCGCCGACTTCGCCTGCGCCACGATGCCGATGGTGGTCATGCCGCGCCGCTCCATTCCGCGGTTGTCGTCCACAATCGCGCGCCCCTGTCCGGGGCGAGCGCATACGAGCTGGCGCCGTCGGCCAAGGGTGCCGGGACGCCGACGGTCGATGGCGTATCGAATCGTGTGTGCATTGCTGCTCCTTTGCTGGCGGGCCTGCGTCAGATGCCGAGTCCGCCGGACACGCTGATCACGTCGCCGGTGGTGTAGCCCCCGTGCGGGCCGGCGAGGAAGCAGATCACGCCGGCGACTTCCTCGAGCGTCGCGATGCGGCGGACCGGGTGCAGGTCGAGCAGCGCGGCGGGCACCTCGTCGCCCAGCACGTCGGCCGACATGTCGGTCGGCATGACGCCGGGCTGGACCACGTTGGCGGTAATGTTGCGCGGGCCGAGGTCGCGGGCGACGCCCTTCGCATAGCCGATCAGGGCCGCCTTGGTGCCGGCGTAGTCGGCGGCGCCCTGGAAGGGGACCGTGGTGCCGGGCAGGGAGCCGATGAAGATGATGCGGCCGCCGTCCGCCAGCCGTGGGGCCGCGGCGCGCGTGGGGCCACCGTGTCCAGCACGTTGATCTGCCACCGGCGGTCCAGGTTGGGTGGGTCGAGGGCGGGATCGTCGACGGTCTTGCCCTGCACCGCGATGGCCGCATTGTTGACCAGGATGTCGAGCCGCCGCAATGGTCGATCACGCGGTCGACCAGTGGCTTATGTCGACCTGACCGAGGCGGCCGGGGTGGAAAGGCCGGCCCTGTATGCCGCCTTCGGCAACAAGGAAGCCCTGTTCCGCCAGGCGCTGGCCCGCTATAACGAGCGCTACCTGGCCTTCATCCCGGAAGCCCTCGTCCTGCCGACCTCGCGCGAGGTGGCGGCCCACGTCCTGCACCGGACGGTCGAGCTCAATACGATGTTCGAGGACCAGCGCGGCTGCCTCGGCGTGAACGGCGTGCTGGCTGGATCGGACAATGCCGAGCCGGTACGCCAGGCGCTGATCGAATGCCGCGCCCAGGGCGAGGCGCGGCTGCGCGAGCGCTTCGAGCGTGCGCAGGCGGAAGGGGATCTGCCGGCATCGGCCAAGCCCGCTGCGCTGGCCGCTTTCATCATGGCCGTGACGCACGGGATCGCGGTGCAGGTCAAGGCCGGCTTCAGCCGCGAGATGCTGCAGGCAGTGGCCGGGCAGGCGCTGTCCGCCTGGCCCGGCAAGGCGGGTTGACGCGGGCAAGGCATACCTGGCTGGCGCGCGTCGATTCCCGTGCCCCCGGAGTAGACTGGGCTGATGCTCCCATCTGCCGAAGGTTCCTCCGTGACGAATGCCAACAGAAAAATCAGCCTGGGCCTGCAGGGCGGCGGCGCGTACGCCGCCTTCGGCTGGGGCGTGCTCGACCGCCTCCTCGAGGATGGCCGCTTCGACATCACCGCCATCAGCGCGACCAGCGGCGGCGCGATCAACGCCTCGGTATTGGCGGATGGCTATGCGCGCGGCGGCGGGCGCGAGGGTGCACGCCAGGCGCTGCGGCGCTTCTGGCAGGCGCTCAGCGGCACCCATATGTTCAGCCCGCTACGGCGCACGCCGATGGACTACCTGGCGGGTGCCGGCTCGATGCAGGCTTCGCCCGCCTACCACCTGCTGCAAATGATGAGCGGCATGTTGGCGCCCGGGGCTGCCCCCGTGGCAGCCAATCCGCTGCAGGCCCTGCTGTCCGCGCTGATCGACTTCGAGCGGGTGCGCAACTGCGAGGAGATCCGTTTGTATGTCCCCGCCACCAACATCCGCACCGGCAGGGCCAAGATATTCGTGCGCGACGAGCTCGACGCACGGCGGGTGGCAGCATCAGCCTGCCTGCCCCAGGTGTTCGCCGCCGTCGAGGTCGACGGAGAGGCCTATTGGGATGGCAGTTTCGTCGGTAATCCGGCGCTGTCGCCGCTGGCGGACGATGGCGGCTCAGCCGACATCCTGATCGTTCAGAACAATCCGATCGCGCGCAACCAGCTGCCGCAAAACGTGGCCGATATCAGCAACCGTGTCACCGAAGTCGCCTTCAACGTCAGCTTCATCCGCGAAGTGAGCGCCATCCAGCATCTGGGCGCCCTGGTCGACGAGGAGCACGGCGAGCAGGTGCATGCCGCACCCATGCGCCTGCACCTGATCAGCGGCAACGGCACCTTGTCGAACCTGGACATATCGAGCAAGTTCAATGTCGAGTGGCCCTTTATCCTGCAGATGCACGAGGCCGGCCGGGAAGCCGCCAGCCTTTGGCTCGACGAGCATGCGGAGCAGGTCGGCGTGCGCTCCACGCTGGAAGCGCACGCGCTCTACTATCCCGAACTCCATACCGGGGCCGGCGCGCGCGGCACGGCCTAGGGTACCCGGAACGCCGGGCGCAAGCGCAGCAGCATCAAGAGGGCGCGTTCAGGGAGCCATGTTGACTCAGCCAGCCAACTGTGCAAACACGATGGCAAACGTGCGAAGTTTTGGTCTGCAGCGCAGCACGCAAATAATATTTGCATGTGGTGCCAGGAGTGCAAATATTTTTTGCACGTGAAAAACCGCTTGACCCTGCCACTAGCGTCAGCCCGCAGCATGGTGTTTCCGCGCACTGCGCTTCTACGAAAGGAACACCGCAATGTCCACCCGCTTTTCCCTTGCCGCCGCGCTGCTTGCCTGGGCGCTGGCGTTCCCGGCCCTGGCCCAGGACAATCCGCTCGGGGCCGCCCCGGCCTGCGGCCCGGTCCAGGACCATCCGGACGGGCGCTCGCCCCAGGCCGTCGTGCAGGCCCTGTACGAGATCGTCTCGGGAGCTGCCGGCGCGAAAAAGGATTGGGAGCGGATGTACAAGTTGTTTGCACCGGGCGCGCTGGTGACGGCCACCACCCACGGAACGGCCGGCTTCCTCGCCGCGCCCCAGACGCCGCGCCAGTTCGCCGACCTCAACGAGCGCCTGCTCGGCCACCGCGGCTTCTACGAACGCGAGATCGCGCACGAGGTGCAGGACTGGGGCCATCTGGCGCACGTCTACAGCAGCTACGAAACCCGCGACCGACCGGACGGCCCGGTGCGGGTACGCGGCGTCAACAGCTTCCAGCTGCTGCACGACGGCACCCGCTGGTGCGTGCTGTCGCTCACCTGGGACGCCGAGACCGCGGCGCATCCGATTCCGGTCAGGCTCGACCGTACGGGGCGATAGTCAAGGTCCGCCGTCCCGCTGTTGCGCTTCGAGGAAGGCCAGGCGCGCGGCGGCGCTGGCGCGGATCTGCTGCAAGGACGCGATGCGACCGTCGAGCTCGCCCAGCTTGACGCGATACAGGGCCATCACCTCGGGGCAGATGCTGCGCAGGTCGGGCGGCTGCGCTCCGAGCATCGACACCACGGGCCGGATTTCTTCCAGCGTGAAGCCGTTGCGCAGCAGGATGCGGATGCGTTCGACGAAGCCGACCGCGGACGGGTCGAAGCGGCGGTAGCCGTTCGCCCCCCTGCTTGATGCCAGCAGGCCGGCCTGTTCGTAGTGGCGCAGCGAACGTACGCTGGCGCCGGTCTGTTTCGACAGTTCGCCGATCGACAGCATGCTCATCCATCCGACGTGGTTATTTTCATTAGGAAATTATAGTCCTTGGCACGCGGAGGAAACGCGGCCGCGGCGAAGCCTGCTCCGTACAAGGCTGTTAAAATTGCAGCCTCGTCCCGGAGGAGGGATCCGGAAGGGGCCTTTTCACCATTACCGAAGGAAGAAACATGATCAAAGTTGGCATTGTTGGCGGAACCGGATACACGGGCGTGGAATTGCTGCGGCTGTTGGCCGTGCACCCCGACGTGCAGCTGACCGCGATCACCTCGCGCAAGGAAGACGGCCTGCCGGTAGCCGACATGTTCCCATCGCTGCGCGGCGTCGTCGACCTGGCCTTCTCGAGCCCGGACAAGGCCGACCTGACCCAGTGCGACGTGGTGTTCTTCGCGACCCCGCACGGCGTCGCCATGGCCCAGGCGCCGGCGCTGCTGGCGGCCGGCGTCAAGGTCATCGACCTGGCGGCCGACTTCCGCCTGAAGGACCAGGCAACGTTCGAAAAATGGTACAAGATCCCGCACACCGCCCCCGAGCTGATCGAGGAGGCCGTGTACGGCCTGCCGGAACTGAACCGCGAGGACATCAAGAACGCGCGCCTGATCGCCAACCCGGGCTGCTACCCCACCACCATGCAGCTCGGCTTCGTCCCGCTGCTCAAGGCCGGCCTGATCGACGCGGGCAGCCTGATCGCCGACTGCAAGTCGGGCGTCTCGGGCGCCGGCCGCAAGGCCGAGATCGGCACGCTGTTCTCGGAAGCGAGCGACAACTTCAAGGCCTACGGCGTGCATGGCCACCGCCACACCCCGGAAACCTCGGCCCAGCTGGCGCGCTACACCGACCAGAAAGTCGGCCTGATCTTCACCCCGCACCTGGTGCCGATGATCCGCGGCATGCACGCGACCCTGTACGCGCGCCTTACCAAGGACATCGACGATGCGGCGCTGCAGGCGTTGTTCGAGGAGACCTACAAGGACAGCGAGTTCGTGGACGTGATGCCCTTCGGCTCGCACCCGGAAACCCGCTCGACCCGCGGCTCGAACATGCTGCGCCTGGCGCTGCACCGCCCGGACGGCGGCGATACTGTCGTGATCCTGGTGGTGCAGGACAACCTGGTCAAGGGCGCCTCCGGCCAGGCGGTGCAGTGCATGAACCTGATGTTCGGCCTCGACGAAGCCACCGGCCTGAAGCAGGTCGCATTGCTGCCGTAATCTTTCCCTCCCGCCGCGCGGCTTTGCCCGCGCGGCGTCCCCTTCCTTTCCTGCATTTTGGCAACACTCCGCGCCAAGCGATCTAGATCAAGGCCACTCTTGTTGAGAACGGTAAATTGACCGATGCACAGGTTGATTACAGCGCCCGGCGATGGCGTGCCGGCGTCCTACTGGAAGGGGTGGAACATGTTCGGTCGACAAGTAAAAAGCGAGATTGACAGCCTGGTCGGTATCTCGGCCCGGATCGAGGGCGACCTGTGCTTCACCGGAGGGCTGCGCATCGACGGTGAGGTGCACGGCAACGTGGTCGCGGCGGAAGGGGCCGACAGCATGCTGATCGTGTCGGAGCATGCGCGGATCGAGGGGGAGGTGCGTTGCGCCAGCCTGGTGGTCAACGGCTATATCGCCGGATCGGTATATTCGTCAGAACTTCTTGAATTGCAGCCGAAAGGCCGCATACATGGTGATGTACATTACCGTTTGCTTGAAATGCATGGCGGCGCCCTCGTGACCGGGAAACTGACGCACGAACCCGCGGGCGAGCCGGTGTTTCATTTGGCCGACGCCGAGCCTTCCCTGACGGCCGGGTAGCAGGCGAGTTCCAGCAGTAGTTGCGCCAACGGTCTATAATGGCCGCATAGCGTAATTCGCGTATTTTCACCAGGAGTGTTTCATGACCGCAGTCGCCGAAGTGCAAGAGCACGACACGATCCCGACCCCGATCAACTTCACCGACAGCGCCGCACAGAAGGTTGCACAGCTGATCGAGGAAGAAGGCAATCCCGACCTCAAGCTGCGCGTGTTCGTGCAGGGCGGCGGTTGCTCCGGCTTCCAGTATGGCTTCACCTTTGACGAAATTGTCAACGAAGACGACACCACGATGGAAAAGAACGGTGTCCAGCTGCTGATCGACTCGATGAGCTACCAGTACCTGGTCGGCGCCGAGATCGACTACAAGGACGACCTCGAAGGCGCCCAGTTCGTGATCAAGAACCCGAACGCCACCTCGACCTGCGGTTGCGGCTCGTCGTTCTCCGCGTAACAGCCTCCGTACGGCACTGACGGCCTCCGTACGACCATCAGTCCCCCAGGCCGCCCGCTAGTCCGGGCAGCCGACGGCCCGGTGCATCCGGGCCGTTCCTTTCAAAGGCCGACATGCACATGCCGGCCTTTTGTCGTTGTCGCCGGCGCTTATGCCGGATACAGGGCGCCGAGGATGCGCAGGCCGCGTGCCCCGGTGACGGCCGGCAGGTTACCCGGCGCGCGCTGCAGGAAGCGGTAGCCCAGCCAGGCGAAGGCCAGCGCCTCGACCCGGTTCGGCGCGATGCCGAGCGCCGCCGTCGATTGCACCAATGCCCCGCCCAGCGCCGTGCCGATCTCGCGCTGCAGGGTGGCGTTGTAGGCGCCGCCGCCGCAGATGTACACCGCATCCACGGCCGCATGTTCGCCGCGGATGGCGTCGGCGATCGTCACCGCCGTGAGGCGCGTCAGGGTTGCCATCACGTCCTGCGCTGCAAGTGCGCCGAAGTCCTTCAGCTTTGCATCGAGCCACCCCGCATGGAACAGGTCGCGGCCGGTGCTCTTGGGCGCCGGCTGGCGGAAAAACGGCTCGTCCAGCAGTGCATCCAGCAGCGGCAGGTAGACGGCGCCACTGGCGGCCCAGGCGCCGTCTTCATCGTAGGCCTTGCCGAGGTGGCGGCCAATCCACAGGTCCATCAACACATTGCCGGGACCGGTATCGAAACCGGTGACGCGGCCGTCGCCGTGCAGCACACTGATGTTGCCGATCCCGCCGATGTTCACCACCACGCGGGCCGTGCCCGGCTTGCCGAAGGCGGCCTCGTGGAAAGCCGGCACCAGCGGTGCACCCTGGCCGCCAGCCGCGATGTCGCGGGTGCGGAAGTCGGCGATCACATCGACCCCGGTCAGTTCGGCCAGCAGGGCAGGGTTGTTGGTCTGGCGCGTGAAGCCCAGTTCCGGGCGGTGGCGGATGGTCTGGCCGTGCACGGCCACGGCCGCGACCGGACCCGGGCTGGACGGCAGCAACTGGCGCACGCAGTCGGCGTAGCACAGGGCCAGGCCATTGGCGGCCAGCGCTTCGCGCTCGAGTTCGTTCTCGCTGGTGGCCTGCAGGGCCATCAGCTCGCTGCGCAGTTCGGGCGGGAAGGGCGTGAAGGCGGCTGCGATGCTGCGGATGCTGTCGCCGGCGAAGTCGGCCAGCACGCCGTCCACGCCGTCGAGGCTGGTGCCGGACATCAGGCCGATGATCAGGGAAGAGGTCTCGCTCATGTTCTCTCGAATGGAATAGGCAATCCTGGTGCGGACTTGCCGGTCATGCAGTCTAAACGGTCGAGCCAAAAAGCGGAAGCCGCTGGCCCACGCGGACTGCGGGAATTGGTGGAGTTCGACGCGGCCGCCCGTGGTATCTTTCAGGACATGGACGAGCAGTTAATACAAGGCAGGCTAGCCTTCCTGAAGGCGGCCGAGGCGCTCAAGGACACGCTGCGCAGCGGCCATACCGCGGGCGGCCGTTCGGAAAGCACGGCCGAGCACAGCTGGCGCTTATGCCTGCTGGCGCTGGCCTTCGAAGACCAGTTGCCGGGCGTGGACATGCTCAGGCTGCTCAAGCTGTGCATCGTGCACGACCTCGGCGAAGCAATTCATGGCGACATTCCCGCCGTTGCGCAAGTGGACAAGGAAGCCAAGCAGCTTCAGGAACGGCAGGACATGCTGGAGCTGACCGCATCACTGGACGCGCCGCTGCGCACCCAGGTGATGTCGCTATGGGAAGAGTACGACGCGGCCGAGACGCCTGAAGCGCGGCTGGCCAAGGCCCTGGACAAGCTGGAAACCGTGCTGCAGCACAACCAGGGCAAGAACCCGCCCGGTTTCGACTACGCCTTCAACCTGGGCTATGGCCAACACCATACCGCTGCCCATCCCCTCACCGCGGCAATTCGGGCGATCCTCGACCGCGAGACCTGCGACAGGATGAACAGCGGGCAGTGAAGCTTTCTCGCTTGCCCGAGCCGAAGGCCTTGATCACTGCCTCGATCTGTTGCCGGCTTTCCGCCGGGTTTTCCGCAAAAGCATCTCGCGGCGCACTTGCGAACAGGGCCAGGCACAGCGAGGCGGTGGCGAAAACGGGTTTCATCTGGTCTCCTGTCTATATAAATATGCGATCACGGACGCGCCGCGAAGAACTGGCTGTCGACACTGTGGCGCGGCATGCCGAGCTGTTCGGGTTTCTTCATCAGGTAGGCGAAGCCGCTCTTGTCGCCCTTCAAGGCGCCGTTCAGGAAGTTGAGGACATAGCGCGCGCTCAGGGCATAGGACTGGGCCACTTCATCGCGGGTATAGTCGCTGAAGTCGAGCGGATCGAGGCGCAGGTAGCTGGTGCCGAAATAGACGTGCTCCATCGCGTACCTTGCGGCGCGGTCGAAGGATAGCTGCGGCTCGGGTCCACTTGCTCCACCACGCGAAAACCAACCGGGAAGCTGCCCGGCTTTGTTATGGAAGGGAAAAGCCTGCTGGGCACTCGATGGTGCGCCGATGAGGATGAGCAGGATGAGGCTGAGAAGCCTGAGCACGGTTCGCCCCCTCGTATTGTCGATATGGGAAAACAAAACGCCCCGCGGCATGCACGATGCGGCGGGGCGTTGAGGGGAGTCGGAGGGGCTTAGCGTGCCGCCATCGCGTTGCCGCTCGGTGCGAGCAGCGAGAAGCGGTGGTTCATCTCGGCGGCGGCCATGCGGAAGCGGTTCAGTTCCGCCTGGCTCAGCGGCTGCTGTGCCAGCGACTTGAACTTTTCCGGATTCTGCGCCTGGCCGGCGACACGGAACTCGTAGTGCAGGTGCGGGCCGGTCGACCAGCCGGTCGAGCCGACATAGCCGATGATCTGGCCCTGGCTGACCTTGCTGCCCTTGCGGATGCCCGGGGCGAAACGGCTCATGTGGGCATAAGCGGTGCTGTAGTTCGACCAGTGCTTGAGGACGACCTGGTTGCCGTAGCCGCCGCTGTTGCCGGCGAAGTCGATGACACCATCGGCGACCGCGCGGATCGGCGTGCCCGTCGAGGCGGCGTAGTCGACGCCCTTGTGCTGTTTCCACTTGCCCGAGATCGGGTGCACGCGCATCGAGAAGCCCGAGGAAATGCGCGAGAACTGCAGCGGGGATTTCAGGAAGGCTTTCTTGAGTGCCTTGCCGTCCAGGCTGTAGTAGCCGCCCTGCTTGGTGACCGGGTCTTCGTACCAGACCGACTGGTAAGCCACGCCGCGGTTCACGAATTCGCCTGCCAGGATGCGGCCGGTCTTGACCAGTTCGCCGTCGAGCCAGAAGGTTTCGTAGACGACGCTGAAACGGTCGCCGCGCTTCAGGTCCGAGCGGAAGTCGATGTTGGTCGAGAACATCTCGATCATCTGGCCGACCACCGAGTCCGGCATGCTGCCGCCGTCCACGTTCGAATCGGTCGCGGAATACAGCGAGGTGGTGATTTCGCGCGAACGCATCTCGACACGGCGCTCCAGCTTGGCCGGAGCATCGGTGGCGACGAATTTCTCGCCCTGGCGCTCGACCGTGATCTGGCGCGCATCGCCGGCCTTGCCGTCGGTGATCGTGGCGCGCATCGACAGCAGCAGGCCATTTTCATCGGTTTCGGCCTGGACGCGCTTGCCGGTCTTGAGCGACAGCAGGCGGCACGCGGTCTTGTCGGTGCGGATGAATTTGTGGGCGTCGGCGTCGTTGACGCCAAGGCGGGTGAAGAGGGAAGCGAGCGAATCGCCTGGGCGAATGCGTTCTTCGTGGATGAACTGCTGCTCGGCTTGCTGGAGGGCGGCGATCTGGTCTGCGAGGTTCGGCAGTTCCAGGTCCTGTTCGATCGACTTGACCGGCATGTCTGCCGCATCGGGAGCGATCGGGGCCACTGCTACTGCACCGAAGGCACACACGCTCAGGAGCGCGGCGCCGGCGCCGATGATACGCGCCTTGCGAGTTCGGGGCAGCAGCTGGAGCAGGCTCTTGCCAGTGATTTTATGTATAGGGTTCATGCAATCAGTTAAAATTTGCGGCTGAACTTTCAGGATCCCGTTTCTTATCGTTCTGCAAAGTTTTCTTCGGGAAACTTAAAAACGATCGTGAATTATACCAAAAGAACTGGTCCTACAACCATCTTGGCAAACTTCCTACACGAATACTTAACTCGCATATATGACTTCCAATGTTTCGTCCGGTAGCGGTGCTCCGGTGAATTCTTCCGCCCCCCTGCCGTTGACGGACAAGGTGCTCGAGGCCCTGGCCATTGCCAAGCGCGGTGTCGATGAATTGCTGATCGAAAGCGAATTCGCCCAGAAACTGGCGCGCTCCGAACAGTCGGGCAAGCCGCTGCGCATCAAGCTGGGCCTGGACCCGACTGCGCCTGACCTGCACCTTGGCCATACCGTGGTGCTGAACAAGATGCGCCAGCTGCAAGACCTCGGCCACCAGGTGATCTTCCTGATCGGCGATTTCACTTCGATGATCGGCGACCCTTCGGGCCGCAATGCCACGCGTCCGCCGCTGACCCGCGAACAGGTCGAGGAAAACGCCATGACCTATTTCCGCCAGGCTTCCCTTGTGCTGGACGCCGCGCGCACGGAAATTCGTTATAACTCCGAATGGTGCGACCCGTTGGGCGCGCGCGGCATGATCCAGCTCGCCTCACGTTATACCGTCGCCCGCATGATGGAGCGCGATGATTTCACCAAGCGCTACAAGAGTGGGACACCGATTGCGGTGCATGAGTTCCTTTATCCTCTGATGCAGGGCTACGATTCGGTCGCTTTGCATGCAGACCTGGAACTTGGAGGCACAGACCAGAAGTTCAACCTCCTTGTTGGCCGTGAGTTACAGAAAGATTACGGTCAGGAACAGCAGTGCATCCTGACCATGCCGCTGCTCGAGGGCCTGGACGGGGTCGAAAAAATGTCGAAGTCGAAGAATAACTACATCGGCATCACCGAAGCGCCCAACACGATGTTCGGCAAGCTGATGAGCATCTCGGACGACATGATGTGGAAGTACTACGACCTGCTGTCCTTCCGCTCGATCGCCGACATCCGGAACATCAAGGCCGAGGTGGCTGGCGGCGCCAACCCGCGCGATGCGAAAGTGGCGCTCGGCAAGGAAATCGTGGCACGCTTCCACTCGGCCCAGGCGGCCGAGGATGCGCTGGCCGACTTCGTCAACCGCTCGAAGGGCGGCATCCCGGACGACGTGCCGGCAGTAGCGCTGTCCGGCGCGCCGCTGGGCGTGGCCCAGCTGCTGAAGGCAGCCGGCCTGTGCGCCTCGACCTCGGAAGCCATGCGCATGGTCGACCAGGGCGGCGTGCGCATCGACGGCGCGGTCGTCAGCGACAAGGGGCTGCAGGTCGACGCCGGCACCTTCGTCATGCAGGTGGGCAAGCGCAAGTTTGCCCGTGTGACGCTCGCATGATCGGTCTTCTGCAGCGCGTCAGCGAAGCCAGCGTGCGCGTCGACGGCGAAACCGTCGGTGCGATTCAAGCCGGCCTGATGGTGCTGGTGTGCGCCGAGAAGGGCGACACCGAGCGCGAAGCCGAGGCCCTGCTGGCCAAGCTCCTGGCTTACCGCGTGTTCTCCGACGAGGCCGGCAAGATGAACCGCAGCATCACGGACACGCTAGGGGGCCTGCTGCTGGTGCCGCAGTTTACGCTGGCTGCCGATACGAAGTCGGGCACGCGTCCCTCGTTCTCGCCGGCCGCCGCGCCGGAGGACGGGCGGCGCCTGTTCGACCATGTGGTGCGGCAAGCCCGCGAACGCCATGGCATTGTCGAGACCGGCAGATTCGGCGCGGACATGAAAGTTTCACTCATCAACGATGGTCCCGTCACTTTCTGGCTGCAGGTTGATCCTGTCGCGGTAGGTGGTGTGCAGCGCTGAAACCCCCGCCGTCGACAAGGGTCAATAATATCAACGGCTGGGAGGACGTATGCGAATCTGGAGCGATTCATTTACCGAAGGCGGGCCGATCCCGCCGCACTGTGCGTTTGCGGTGGGCGATCCCGACAGCCACGTCAGGCTGTCCGACAACCGCAATCCGCATCTCGCTTGGGACGACGTGCCTGCCGGCACCAAGTCCCTGGTGCTGATCTGCCATGACCCTGACGTGCCGTCCGTCGGCGACGACGTCAACCAGGAGGGCAAGACCGTGCCAGCCTCCCTGCCGCGGGTGGATTTCTTCCACTGGTCGCTGGTGGACATCCCGGTCTGTCTGAAATCGCTGTCCGAGGGCATGTTTTCCGACATGGTCACACCGCACGGCAAGCCGGGTCCGCTGGTACCGTTCACGATCAAGAACGGCACCGAGCACCAGCTGCGCCAGGGCATCAACGACTACACCGGCTGGTTCGCGAACGACCCGACCATGGCGGGCGAGTATTACGGGTATGATGGCCCGTGCCCGCCCTGGAACGACGAGCGCGTGCATACTTACGTGTTTACGCTGTATGCCCTCGACATCCCGCGCCTGCCGCTGGTCGGCCGCTTTGCCGGGACGGAACTGCGCCTGGCGATCCACGGGCATATCCTGGACGAAGCGCGTACCTTCGGCGTGTATTCGCTGAATCCTGAAGTGGTAGCAACTTTGATAACTTAACACTTGCCCCGAGGTTCGGGCGAGCGGACCTCATGCTTTCCAAAAACAACGCAGTAGCGCCAACCACCATCCTCCTGATCCGCCATGGCGAGACCGCCTGGAATGCCGAGAAGCGCCTCCAGGGCCACCTCGACATCGCCCTCAACGCCGAGGGCGAGCGCCAGGCCGCCCTGCTGGGCGCCGCACTTGCGGCCGAGCGGATCGACCACATCGTTTCCAGCGACCTGCAGCGTGCGCGCCAGACCGCTGACGCCATTGCCCGCGCGCGCGGGGCGCAGATCGGCACGCAGGTGGACATTGAGCCGGCGCTGCGCGAACGCTGCTATGGCGGTTTTGAGGGCTTGCTGTATAGCGAGATCGCGGCACGCTTTCCGCTCGAGTTCGCGGCCTGGCAGGCGCGCGACGTCGATGGCGTGCTGCCGCCCGGTGCAAACCGGGGCGAGAGCTTCCGCGAGTTTTACGAGCGGGTGACCGGGGCGATCGCAGAGCATGCGGCGGCGCATCCAGGTAAGACCATCGCGCTGGTGGCGCATGGCGGGGTGCTGGAGTGTGCGTACCGGGCCGCGCTCGGCTTGTCGCTGGAGACGCCGCGCGATTTTAAGGTGCTGAATGCGAGCGTGAACCGGTTTGTGATGGAGGAGGGCGTGCTGCGCTTGGTAAGCTGGGGCGAGGTTTCTCACTTGCAGCCGGCGGTGTTGGATGATCTGACGTAGTCGCTACCCCCACTCTTCACCCCTGCCAATATCACACACGCAACAATCCAAAAAAATTCTGCCGCTATTTTGAGCAGCGATTGAGGTAAAATAATAGGTTCCCCGAGAAACTTTCGAGACTTTTCCGCTGTGCAAATCGGTCCATACATCCTGCGTAACAATGTCTTCGTCGCCCCCATGGCCGGAGTGACGGACCGCCCGTTCCGCCAGCTGTGCAAGCAGCTGGGCGCCGGCTATGCGGTGTCCGAGATGGCGGCTTCGAACCCGCGCCTATGGGCCAGCGAAAAGACCTCGCGCCGCACCGACCATGCGGGGGAAATGGAACCGAAAGCGGTGCAGATCGCGGGCGCCGACCCGAAAGACCTGGCCGACTGCGCGAAGTTCAACGTCGAGCGCGGCGCCCAGATCATCGACATCAACATGGGCTGCCCGGTGAAAAAGGTCTGCAACAGCTGGTGCGGTTCGGCCCTGCTGCAGCACGAAGACCTGGTCGAGCGCATCCTGCATGCCGTGGTGGAGGCCGTCGACGTCCCCGTCACCCTGAAATTCCGCACCGGCTGGGACCGCCAGAACAGGAATGCCCTGCGCATCGCCCGCATGGCCGAAAAGGCCGGCATCCAGATGCTGACCCTGCACGGCCGCACCCGCGCCGACGGCTACAAGGGCGAGGCCGAGTACGACACCATCCGCGCCGTCAAGGCGGCGGTCGGCATCCCGGTGGTCGCCAACGGCGACATCACCACCCCGGAAAAGGCGAAGTACGTGCTCGACTACACCGGCGCCGATGCCGTGATGATCGGCCGCGCCGCCCAGGGCCGGCCCTGGATCTGCCGCGAGATCGACCACTACCTGCGCCTGGGGGAGCATCTGCCGGCGCCGCTGGTCGAAGAAGTACGCGGCCTGATGAACGAACACCTGCCGGCGCACTATGCCTTCTATGGCGAGTACGTCGGCGTGCGCACCGCCCGTAAACACATCGGGTGGTATGTGCAGGACTTGCCGGGCGGGGAAGAATTCCGCCAGGGCATGAACCTGTTGGAATCGACCGCCGAGCAACTGGCAGCAGTCGACGCGTTTTTCAAATCGCAACTCCGGCACGGCGAGCGGTTACAATACCGCCCCGCTCATCCTGCCGCGCATGTGGTCGATGCGGCGATGGCAGCATAAGTACAGGTAATAGCAGCATACAAAGCAGTCACAAGAATCAGAATAAGACGGGGACACGCTGCGCCAAAAAACGTGGCGAGCAATCATTAACCAGGATGAAGCAGCAGAGAACATGAGCAAAGAAAGTATCCAGGAAGTCGTCCAGAAAAGCCTCGAGGACTATTTCAACGATCTGGGCGAGCAGAAGCCGACGAACATCTACGACATGATGGTCCTGACGGTCGAAAAGCCGGTCCTTGAAGTGGTCATGACGCGCGCCGACGGCAACCAGTCGCACGCTGCGCAGATGCTGGGTATCAACCGGAATACTTTGCGCAAGAAACTGCAGGAGCACGGGCTCCTCTAAAGCTCATTGCATGGCGTGGCCGTGCGTCTGGGCGCGGCCGGTTCGCCGTCCGCCGCCTTCGTCATCTGACGGGCGCAAGAATTTTCAACCACAGGCCTCACCATGATCAAACAAGCACTGATTTCCGTTTCCGACAAAACCGGCGTCCTCGACTTCGCGAAGGCCCTGGCAGCCCTCGGCGTCAACATCCTGTCCACTGGCGGCACCGCCAAGCTGCTGCAGGAAAATGGCGTGCAAGTCACTGAAGTCGCCGACTACACCGGCTTCCCGGAAATGCTCGACGGCCGGGTCAAGACCCTGCACCCGAAGGTGCACGGCGGCATCCTGGCACGCCGCGACCTGCCGGAGCACGTCGCCAAGCTGGATGAGCACGGCATCCCGCAGATCGACATGGTGGTGGTCAACCTGTACCCGTTCCAGCAGACCGTCGCCAAGGACGAGTGCTCGCTGGAAGACGCGATCGAGAACATCGACATCGGTGGCCCGACCATGCTGCGCTCGGCGGCCAAGAACCACCGCGACGTGGTCGTGATCGTCGACCCGGCCGACTACGGCGTGGTGCTGGCCGAAATGAAGGGCACCGGCACCACCGCCGGCCCGGTCAGCTACGAGACCAAGTTCCGCCTTGCCAAGAAGGTGTTCGCCCACACCGCGCAGTACGACGGTGCGATCACCAACTACCTGACCAGCCTGGGCGAAGACCGCCTGCATGCGACCCGCTCGGGCTATCCGCAGACCCTGAACATGAGCTTCGAGAAGGTCCAGGACATGCGCTACGGCGAGAACCCGCACCAGGGCGCCGCCTTTTATCGCGACCTGGTCGCCACCCCGGGCGCGCTGGCCAACTACCGCCAGCTGCAGGGCAAGGAACTCTCGTACAACAACATCGCCGACGCCGATGCGGCCTGGGAATGCGTCAAGTCGCTCGGCGGAATGCAGCAGCCGGCCGGCTGCGTGATCGTCAAGCACGCCAATCCGTGCGGCGTGGCGATCGGCGTCGATGCGCTGGACGCCTACACCCGCGCGCTGCAGACCGACCCGACCTCGGCCTTCGGCGGCATCATCGCCTTCAACGTCGACGTCGACGGCCGTGCGGCGGAGGCCGTATCGAAGCTGTTCGTGGAAGTGCTGATCGCACCGAGCTTCACCGCCGAGGCGCGCCAGATCATGGCGGCCAAGCAGAACGTGCGCCTGCTCGAGATCCCGCTGGGCGAAGGCCAGAACGCCTATGACCTGAAACGCGTCGGCGGCGGCGTGCTGGTGCAGGCGCCGGATGCCAAGAACGTCGGCCTGGGCGACCTGCGCGTGGTCAGCAAGAAGCAGCCGACCCAGCAGCAGCTGCAGGACCTGATGTTCGCCTGGCGCGTGGCCAAGTTCGTCAAGTCGAACGCCATCGTGTTCTGCGCCAACGGCATGACCCTGGGCGTGGGCGCCGGCCAGATGAGCCGCATCGACTCGGCACGCATCGCCTCGATCAAGGCGCAGAATGCCGGTCTTTCCTTGACTGGTTCGGCGGTGGCGTCGGATGCCTTCTTCCCGTTCCGCGACGGCCTGGACGTGGTGGTGGATGCGGGCGCGACCTGCGTGATCCATCCGGGCGGCTCGATGCGTGACCAGGAAGTCATCGATGCGGCCGACGAGCGCGGCGTCGTGATGCTGTACACCGGTACCCGTCACTTCCGTCACTGATCCATCAGACGGAACCGCTCACCTTAGGGTGGGCGGGGGGAAACAGTCCAGTGGACTGTTTTCCCGCCCACGCGTTCAACCAGCTTGGGTATGGACGCATACCGGTTCTTTTGCTGTCGTTGAACGCGTGGGCGGCAAAGCCGCCCACCCTACGTGGTAACATTCGCCACGCACTGTGTTTTTGCACAGTATTTTTCCCACGAACACCGCGCAGCCGTATATCATTCCACAATGATTATTCTCGGCATCGACCCGGGCCTGCGTACGACGGGGTTCGGCGTCATTGAAAAACACGGCACGAAGCTGCGCTACATTGCGTCCGGCACCATCAAGACCGGCACGGAAGGCGCGCTGCCCCCGCGGCTCAAGGTCATCCTGAACGGCGTGGGCGAAATCGTCTCCGCCTACGGACCCACCTGCGCGGCCGTCGAAAAAGTCTTCGTGAACGTCAACCCGCAGTCGACCCTGCTGCTGGGCCAGGCGCGCGGCGCCGCGATCACGGCCCTGGTCGGGGCCGACCTCGACGTGGCCGAATATACGGCCGTGCAGGTCAAGCAGGCCGTGGTCGGCACCGGCAAGGCGGCCAAGGCCCAGGTCCAGGATATGGTGTCGCGCTTGTTGAAGCTGCCGGGCCTGCCTGGCACCGACGCCGCCGATGCCCTCGGCGTGGCGATCTGCCACGCTCACAGCATCGACACGCTGTCCCTGGTCGGCGCCCTGTCGCCCACGACAAGCACGCTGCGCATGAAACGCAGCCGCCTCGTTTAAGCGTTGAAGAAAAAAAGGAACACACGATGATCGGTCGTCTCTCCGGAATCCTGCTTGAAAAAGCGCCGCCGCACGTGCTGGTGGACTGCAATGGCGTCGGCTATGAAGTCGACGTGCCGATGAGCACCTTCTACAACCTGCCGCACACCGGCGAAAAGGTGGTGCTGTTCACCCATCTGGTCGTGCGCGAGGATGCGCACCTGCTGTTCGGCTTCGGGACCGCCTCCGAACGCGCGCTGTTCCGCCAACTGATCAAGATCACCGGCATCGGTGCGCGCATGGGCCTGGCTATCCTGTCGGGCATGACGGTGGCCGACCTGTCGCAGGCCGTCACGTTGCAGGAAGCCGGCCGTCTGGTGAAGATCCCGGGCATCGGCAAGAAGACCGCCGAGCGCCTGCTGCTGGAATTGAAGGGCAAGCTGGGCGCCGACATCGGCGTGGTCGGCGGGGTAGTGCGCGACGATGCGCAGGCCGACGTGCTCAATGCGCTGGTCGCTTTGGGGTATTCTGACAAGGAAGCACTCTTCGCGACCAAGAACATGCCGGCCGGGTCGAGCGTTTCCGACGGCATCAAGTTCGCACTCAAGGCACTGTCCAAAGCATAAGCATGAGCATCCAGACCGACAATTTCACCGAGCACCGCGTGATCGACGCGGCGCCGGCCTCGCCCAACGAGGAGGCGATCGAGCGCGCCTTGCGCCCCAAGCAGCTGGACGAGTACGTCGGCCAGGCCAAGATCCGCGACCAGCTCGAGATCTTCATCAGTGCCGCGCGCAAGCGCCGCGAGGCGCTCGACCACACGCTGCTGTTCGGCCCGCCGGGCCTCGGCAAGACCACGCTGGCGCACATCATCGCGCGCGAGATGGGCGTCAACCTGCGCCAGACTTCGGGGCCGGTGCTGGAGCGTCCGGGCGACCTGGCCGCGCTGCTCACCAACCTCGAGCCGAACGACGTGTTGTTCATCGACGAGATCCACCGCCTGTCGCCGGTGGTCGAGGAGATCCTGTACCCGGCGCTCGAGGACTACCAGATCGACATCATGATCGGCGAGGGCCCGGCCGCGCGTTCCGTGAAGCTCGACCTGCAGCCCTTCACGCTGGTGGGCGCCACCACCCGCGCCGGCATGCTGACCAACCCGCTGCGCGACCGCTTCGGCATCGTCGCGCGCCTCGAGTTCTACAACGTCGAGGAGCTGACCAAGATCGTCACCCGCAGCGCGGCATTGCTCGAAGCCCCCATCAACGAGGAGGGCGCGCGTGAAGTCGCCAAGCGGGCGCGCGGCACGCCGCGTATCGCCAACCGCCTGCTGCGCCGCGTGCGCGACTACGCGGAAGTGAAGGGTACCGGCGAGATCACCGTCGACATGGCCGACCGCGCCCTGAAGATGTTAGATGTCGACACCGTCGGCTTCGACGTCATGGACCGCAAGCTGCTGGAAGCGGTGCTGTTCAAGTTTGCAGGAGGTCCGGTGGGCATCGGCAACCTGGCGGCGGCGATCGGCGAGGCGGCCGACACCATCGAGGACGTGCTCGAGCCCTACCTGATCCAGCAGGGCTACCTGCAGCGCACCCCGCGCGGGCGCATTGCCACGCCGCTGGCGTATCAACACTTCGGCGTCACCGCGCCCCGCATCAGCCCGACGGGCGATCTCTGGGATAACCTCCCTCCCGGCTAGATCCGGTACATGACAATTGTCATGACAAACCGATGGCGCCTGCTTCTACCGGCGCCATCGTCGTTTTCGCATACTGGCTTCACATCAACCCAAGCGAGGAAGGTATGAAGCCCATTGCCCTGAAAGTCCTGTCCGCCGCCGCCGCCCTGTTGCTGGCTGCCTCCGCCCATGCCGCTCCCACCCTGGTCCAGGACGTGCGCGTCTTCGACGGCGAGCGCGTGCACGAACGCCGCTCGGTCCTGTTCGACAAGGGCGTCATCGTCGACGCCGACTTCCGCGGCCCGGCGCCCGTCGATGCGCGCGTCGTCGATGGCGCAGGACGTACTCTGCTGCCGGGCCTGATCGACGCCCACACCCACGCCTTCCGCTTCCACGAGCTGCCGGTGCTGTTCGGCGTGACCACCCAGGTCGACATGTTCACCGAGGTCGGCATGATGAAGAAGGCGAAGGGGGAGATGGCACGGGGCGGCAACCACCGCCATGCCGACCTGTTCTCGGCCGGCACCCTGGTCACCGGCCCGAACGGCCACGGCACCCAGTTCGGCATCCCGATCCCGACCATCACCGGGCCGGAACAGGCCCAGGCCTTCGTCGACGCCCGCATCGCCGAAGGCTCGGACTTCATCAAGATCGTGATGGAGGGCGGCTACGGCTTCAAGCCGCTCGACCTGGCGACCGCCAAGGCCGTGATCGATGCGGCCCACAAGCGCGGCAAGCTGGCCGTGGTCCACATCGGCAACGAAAAGGATGCGCGCGACGTGCTGGAGGCCGGCGCCGACGGCCTGGTCCACCTGTTCCCGGGCGACGCAAAAGACGCGGAAGGACTGGCGCGGCTGGCCGCCAGCCGGAACGCATTCGTGATCCCGACCTTCGCCGTGCTGGAAAGCATGGCGGCCTGGCGCGGCGACGACCTGCTCGCCGACCCCGCCTTTGCCGGCCTGCTCGACAAGGATGGGCAAGCCCCGCTCAAGGCGCGCTACGGCACCAAGGAACGTGGGGCGATGCTGGCGGCGCCCAAGCGCGTCACCGCCGCGCTGGTGAAGGCCGGCGTGCCAGTGCTGGCCGGCACCGATGCCGGCAATCCGGGCACCCAGTACGGCATCAGCATGCACCGCGAACTGGCGGCCCTGGTGGAAGCCGGCCTGAGCCCGGTGCAGGCCCTGGCGGCCGCCACCAGCGCGCCGGCCAAGGCGTTCAGGCTGGGCCAGCGCGGCCGCATCGCCAAGGGTTACAAGGCCGATCTGCTGCTGGTCGAGGGCAACCCGGCGCTCGATATCAAGGCCACGCGCCGGATCGCCGAAGTCTGGAAGGATGGCGAGAGCGCGAACGGGCTGCGCGAGGACCAGCGGCGGCAGGTGGCGAAGGCCGCCCAGCCCGGCGCGAAGGCGCTCGCCTTGCCGCCCGATGGCCGCATCAGCCAGTTCAGCGACAAGCGCCTGGCCAGCCCCTTCGGCATGGGATGGGGACCGTCCACCGACAGCTTCGCGGGCGGCAAATCGTCCGTGAAGCTGGCGGCGCAACCGGCGCTGCCGGACGGCCAGGTGCCGCTCGCGATCGATGCCAAGGTGGAGCCGGGACTGCCCTTTGCCTGGGCCGGCGTGGCCTTCATGCCGGGAGCGCAGCCGATGGGGTCGGTGGACCTGAGCAGTGTAAAGCTGGTGCGCTTCCGGACGCGCGGCGACGGCAAGACCTACCAGCTGATCGCCATGTCGCAGGGTGTGCAGATTCCGGGCGCGAAGAGTTTCGTGGCCGGCCCGGAGTGGCGTGAAGTGACGGTGCCTTTCAGCGAACTCAAGGGCATCGATCCGGCGGCTGTCACCATGTTAGGATTCAATGCGGGCCCGCAACCGGGCGACTACCGCTTCGAGATCGCCGACGTGCGCCTGCTGGCGAACTGACACCACCGTCCTCACGACATGAACAAGATCAAACAGGTGCTGGCGGGACCGTGGGTCCCGCCCGAGCTGGGCAAGATGCCGTACTTCTGGCTGCTGAGCCTCGGCTACCTGGGCTGGAAGTACTTCTACGTCACACCCGGTCCTCTCGAGCTGTCCCTGCTGGCCCTGACGCTGGCGGTCTTCGTGCCGCTGTATTTCGCCAGCTACTGGGCACGCGGTTGGCAAGTCCTCGCCTGCATGGGCGCGGGCTGCCTGATCGGCGCGGTCTGGGCGCGCTGGAACGTCGGCGCCGCCACGTTCTTCATCTTCGCCTGCGCCATGGCGGCCCGCTTCACGGACTTCCGGCGCGCCATGCTGGCGATCGGGGGCGTGATTGCCCTTGGACTGCTCGCGTCCCTGCAGGTCAGGCACGGGCAAATGCGCTTCATCTTCCTGATGCCGCTCCTGACTGCCGGACTGCCGGTGGGCATGGGCGCCTTCATGGATGCGCGCCTGCGCCGCTCGCGCCAGGAGCTGGTGCGCAAGCAGGAAGAGGTCGAGCACATGGCAACCATCGCCGAGCGCGAGCGCATCTCGCGCGACCTGCACGACCTGCTCGGGCATTCGCTCTCGCTGATCGCCCTGAAGGCCGAACTGGCGCGCAAGCTGGTGCACCGCGATGCCGAGGCGTGCGCGCGCGAAGTCGGCGACATCGAAACCAGCGCGCGTCAGGCACTGGCCGAGGTGCGCGCCGCCGTGACGGGCTACCGCGAGAAAGGCCTGGCCCACGCGCTGGCCGGCGCACGCGCCAGCCTGGCGGCGGCAGACGTCCGGCTGGAAGAAAAGGTGGAACGCTTCGCGCTGGCGCCGGCCGCCGAGAACGTGTTGGCGCTGGCGCTGCGCGAGGCGGTCACCAACGTGGTGCGCCACGCCGGCGCGCGCCGCTGCAGCGTGTCGCTCGTCCTCGAACACGGCGTGGCCGTGCTGCGCATTCTAGATGACGGCCGGGCGCGCAGCGAGGCCGACATCCGGCACGGCAACGGCTTGAGCGGCATGCGCGAGCGCGCCCAGTCGCTGGGCGGCAGGCTGGCGCTGCGCGCCCGGGCCGGCCTCGAACTCGAACTACGTGTTCCTGCGGGAGTATCTACATGATTCGCATACTGCTGGCCGAAGACCAGACCCTCGTCCTCGGCGCAATGGCCGCGCTGCTCAGGCTCGAGCCGGACTTCGAGGTCGTCGGCGCCGCCACCAACGGCAGGGAAGCCCTGGACATGTGCGAGCGGCTCCTGCCCGACATCGTCCTGACCGACATCGAGATGCCCCTGATGACCGGGCTGGAGCTGGCAGCGCAGCTGAAGGAGCGCCGCCTGCCGGCCAAGCTGATCGTGGTGACCACCTTCGGGCGCAGCGGCTACCTGCGCCGCGCGCTGGAGGCCGGGGTGCGCGGTTACCTGCTGAAGGATGCGCCGGTGGATTCCCTGGGCGTGGCGATCCGCGCGGTGCATGGGGGCGGACGTGCGATCGCGCCCGAGCTGGCGCTGGAGAGCTGGAGCGGCGGCGAGGACCCGCTGACCGAGCGCGAACGCCAGGTGCTGCGCCTGGCCGGCGAAGGGCGCGCCAGCGCCGACATCGCGCGCCAGGTGCACCTGTCCGAAGGCACGGTGCGCAATTACCTGTCCGAGGCGATCAGCAAGCTGGGCGCCGCCAACCGGGTCGAGGCCTACCGCATGGCGCGCGACGCCGGCTGGCTGTAGCGCGTGCGTCGCCGCGGCCCGCGCCGGCCGCAGCTTGCCGTCAGAGGTGGTGTACCACCGGCAGGCGCGATTGGCGGCGTTCGCGGGCGCGCACGCGGCTCGCGCTCGGTTCCTGGAGCATCAGGAGGGCCAGCGCGAGCGACACGATCAACGTGAAGCCGAGCAGCGCCCCGCTCAGCCACAGGGCGGTCGGTTCGGCGCTGCCCCACAGGATCGCGCTGCCTGCCACGAAGGTGACCAGCAGCACCAGGGCGGACAGGCGGCCCAGCGCTGGCGAGCGTTTGATGCGGTGGCCGGCCATGCCGATGAAGAAGAAACTCGATGCAGCAAGCAGCATGGCCGCCAGCAGGGCGGTGGAACGCGACAGTTCCAGCGTGGAGGCGCCGTTCGGGAACAGCACGACCGGTGGCGTCACCAGCACCAGGACGCCTGCCAGCAGGCAGGCGAGACGCAAGAAGATCATTCGGCTTTCCTCGTATTTAATTGTTGTAAGAACAACTCAGCAATAAGCGAAGATAGCGAAAATGCAATTTCTGCGGCGCGCGAATGGAAGGCCCGGTATGGAACGCTCAGTGACGCACGCTTGTCGAGAACAGGTTGATGACCGCCACCCCCGCGATGATCAGCCCGAGCCCGGCGATGGCGGGCAGGTCGAGGCGCTGTCCGTAGACGAACCAGCTGATCACGGAGATCAGCACGATACCGACCGCCGACCAGATCGCGTAGGCGATCCCGGTAGGGAGTACGCGCAGGCTGAAGGTCAGCAGGTAGAAGGACAGGGCATAGCAGCCGACGGTGACCAGGCTGGGAATCGGCCGCGTAAAGCTGTCGGAAGCCTTGAGCGCCGTGGTGCCGATGACTTCCGCGACGATGGCGAAGGCGAGGTAGAGATAGGCCTGGGTCTGGGTCATGCGCCCATCTTACAACCGGGCCAGGCGCCGGCCATGATGCGGCAGCCGTCGCACGACCATGTGATTGCGAATCATGGTGCCCGCCTGATGCTGCCGCCCCGGTGGATTACTGCTCGCGGACCCAGGTCTGCGAACGGCCGAACATCGGCGCGCCGATGTAGCCGCGCACTTCCAGCTTGCTGCCGTTGTCCTTCAGCGCCGCCTTGCTCTTGTAGGTCTTGCCCTTGGACGGGTCGAGGATCTCGCCGCCGGTGTACTCGTTGCCGTCCTTCCTGAGGCCCGAGAGGATGGTCATGCCGACGATCGGCTGGTCCTTGCGCGCGCCTTCGCAGGCGGTGCATTTCGGGTTCTGGTCCTGGTCGGCCGGGCGGAACAGTTTTTCGATCTTGCCGGTCAGGACGCCGTTGTCTTCGGTGATGCGCACCAGCGACTTCGGCTTGCCGGTTTCGTCGTCGATCGTTTTCCATACGCCTGCCGGCGAGGCGTTTTGCGCCATGGCTGCGGGCATCGCGAACATCATGGCAATCAGGCTTGCCTTCATCAGTTGTCGCATCTTGGTGTCTCCAGAATCGTTATTGGTACCGCAGAGTGTAGCAAACACTTCCTGCCAAGTGGATGGCGGAATCCGAGGATGTCCTCCAATTGCCATGACCCGTGCGACATGGGTGTCTTGACAATTTTGCGACACTTGATGACATTCTTCCCATTTTCATGCCGATACAATGCCGCTTTTTCATAGAGGATCCGTCTACCGTGAAGCGCATTTCCCGTCTCTCTCGCCTCTTGCTGGGCCCGCTGCTGGGCACCCTGATGGCCGTTGGCGCCGCCGGCACCGTCCACGCGGACGGGACGGCACTGCAGCCCGTGATGAAGGTACACGACCTGGCCGGCCCCTTCGCCGAAGTGTGGGACCGGAACGTGGGCAGGTCCGACGAGGAATTCATCCGCGACTTCAAGGCTACCGTGGCAGCGAAGTTCCCGGCTTTCTATGGCGTCGAGCGCTTCGCAGGCAAGAAGAGCGAAGCGCAGCGCGACGCCGAGATCGCCGCAGCGCGGGCAGCCTTTCCGGCGCTGCGCGATGCATATACGCAAAAGGTGAACAGCTTCAACCGGGACCTCCCGACCCACATCGCCAGCTTCCGCAAGCTGTTCCCGGACTATGAAGCGAAGAACGATCTCTGGTTCGTCCATTCGCTGGGCGAGATGGACGGCGGCAAGCGGCGCCTGAACGACGAGCTGGTCTTCATCTTCGGGGCGGACATGATGGCCAAAAACCAGGGCAAGGACGCCGGCGCGTTTTTCTTCCATCATGAACTGTTCCACGACTATCAACCGATGCAATGCAGCAGCTGGCCGGTATGGACTTCCCTGTGGCAGGAGGGGCTGGCCAGCTATGCGGCACAGCAGCTGAATCCGAATGCGACCGATGACGAGATGCTCCTGAATTTGCCACCGAATATGGCAGTAGACACCCGCAAACAGTTGGGACGCGCGCTCGACGACCTGTACACCAAGCTGGACAGCACCGACCAGGAAGCCTACAGCGGTCTGTTCCTGCGCAAGGGCGACAAGAGCGGCATGCCGGCGCGGCGCGGCTACTACCTCGGCATGCTGGTGGCGGAGGAGGCGGCCAAGTCGATGAGCCTGCAGCAGCTGGCCAAGCTGCCGTGCGACGCCGTGCGTCCGGTGGTGGTGGCGGCGGTCGAACGCCTACGCAAGGCGCACGCCGCAGCCAAATAATCCGATTTTTCCTGCCAAAACCAATACGATAACGAGAATGAAAAAACTGCTTCCCCTGATCTTCCTCGGCACGGCGCTGTCCGCCGGCGCCGCCAGCCTCTCCGCACCGGCTCCCGCCATGAAGGTACACGACCTGGCAAGCGGCTTCACGACGGTCTTCGACCGCAACGCCGGCAAGTCCGAACGTGAGTTCGTGCAGGACTTCAAGGCCACCGTCGCATCCCGTTTCCCGGGCTTCTACGGGGCCGAGCGTTTCAAGGGGCAACGCAGCGAAGCCCAGCGCGAGGCCGACCTGGTCCAGGCCTTCGCCGAGTTCCCGGGGATACGCGAGGCTTACGTGAAGAAGGTGGCGCGCTTCACCCAGGACCTCCCGGCGCACGTCGCCAGCTTCCGGGCCGCCTTCCCGGACTACCCGGCCACGACCGACATCTGGTTCCTGCACTCGCTCGGCGAGATGGACGGCGGCAGCCGCACCATCGACGGGAAGCGGTACTTCATCTTCGGCGCCGATTCGATGGTCAAGTACCACGGCGACGGTGACGAAGCCGCGTTCTTCCACCACGAGCTGTTCCACGACTACCACGGCATGGAATGCAAGCCTCGGCCGATCTGGGCGTCGCTGTGGAGCGAGGGATTGGCCACCTATGTGGCCAAGCAGATGAATCCGTCGGCAAACAACAGCGAACTGCTGCTCGACTTCCCGCCCAACCTGGTGGCCGACACCCGCAAGGCGCTGGGCCGCGCACTGGAAGACCTGCACGGCAAGCTGGACAGCGAAGACCGGACCGACTATGCCGGCCTGTTCTACGGCAGCGGCGGCGACAAGACCGGCCTGCCGGCACGGCGCGGCTATTACCTGGGCTATCTGGTGGCAGAAGAGATCGGGAAAACCATGAGCATGCAGCAGATGGCGAAGCTGGATTGCGGCGCCGCGCGCACGGCCGTGGTCGGAGCGGTGAAGAAGCTGCGCACTGCGCATGCAGCGTCTGGCCAGTAAGGCCTGTAGGGTGGGCGGCGTTCGCAGCACCGATATCCATCGTGCCGGGTAGAGCCGCCCACCCTACGAAAAACGCGGCCGAGTGAACTGACCCCCAAAAGTTGGACACAACTTTGGGGGTTTTCATTTGATTCAGGCCGTCGGCAACTTCGCCAGCTGCTCCTGCATCTTGGCCAGCGTCGCAGAGAAGTTCGCCACGCGTTCCTTCTCCTGCTCCACCACCGCGGCCGGCGCGCGCGCAACAAAACTCTCGTTGGACAGCTTGCCGCTGGCCTTGGCGATCTCGCCCTGCAGGCGCGCGATCTCCTTCGACAGGCGCTCGCGCTCGGCGGCCACGTCGATCTCGACCTTCAGCATCAGCTTGGTAGTGCCGACGATCGACACGGCTGCCGGCGATTCCGGCAGCGCGTCGACGATCTGCACTTCCTGCAGTTTGCCGAGCGACTGGATGTATGGGGCGAACACAGCCATGCGGGCGCGATCTTCCTCGGTGCCCGGCTCGACGATCAGCGGCACGCGCACCGACGGCGACAGCGACATCTCGCCGCGCAGGTTGCGGGTGGCGTCGATCAGCGACTTGAGCTGCTCCATCCACGCTTCCGCCTCTTCGCTGACAAAGGAGGTGTTGGCCAGCGGATACGGCTGGGTCATGATCGAATCGCGGTTGTCGCCCGATCCTTTGCCGGCCAGCGGCGCGATCGCCTGCCACAGGGCTTCGGTCACGAACGGGATGATCGGGTGCGCCAGGCGCAGCACCACTTCCAGCACGCGCAGCAGGGTGTGGCGGGTGGCGCGCTGCTGGGCCTCCGTGCCCTGCTGGACCGAGACCTTGGCCAGTTCCAGGTACCAGTCGCAGTATTCGTACCAGACGAAGTTGTAGATGCTGCTGGCGATGTTGTCGAAGCGGTAGTCGGCAAAGCCCTTGGCTACTTCCAGCTCGACGCGGTTCATCAGGGAGATGATCCAGCGGTCGGCCTGCGACAGGTCTTCCGGATCCGGCTGCCCGCAGTCCTTGCCTTCCGTGTTCATCATCACGAAGCGGGTGGCGTTCCACAGCTTGTTGCAGAAGTTGCGGTAGCCCTCGCAGCGGCCGAGGTCGAAGTTGATGTTGCGGCCCAGCGAAGCGTAGCTCGCCATCGTGAAGCGCACGGCGTCGGTGCCGAAGGCCGGGATCCCTTCCGGGAATTCCTTGCGGGTGGCCTTGGCGATCTTATCAAGAGTGCGCGGGTCCATCAGGCCGGACGTGCGCTTGGCAACCAGCGACTCGACGTCGATGCCGTCGATCAGGTCGATCGGGTCGAGCGTGTTGCCCTTCGACTTGGACATCTTCTGGCCCTGCGAGTCGCGCACCAGGCCGTGCACGTATACGGTCTCGAACGGCACCTTCCCGGTGAAGTGGGCCGTCATCATCACCATGCGGGCGACCCAGAAGAAGATGATGTCGAAGCCGGTCACCAGCACCGAGGACGGCAGGAAGTGCTTCATGTCCGGGGTTTCTTCCGGCCAGCCCATGGTCGAGAAGGGCACCAGGGCCGAGGAGAACCAGGTGTCGAGCACGTCGTCGTCGCGTCGCAGCGCGCCCGTGATGCCTTGTGCGGCGGCCTTGGCCTGGGCTTCTTCTTCGTTGCGGGCGACGACGATTTCGCCGTTCTCGCCGTACCAGGCCGGGATGCGGTGGCCCCACCACAGCTGGCGCGAGATGCACCAGTCCTGGATGTTGCCCAGCCACTGGTTGTAGGTAGTGGTCCAGTTCTCCGGCACGAACTTGATCTCGCCCTTGGCGACCTTTTCCAGCGCCACTTCGGTGATCGACTTGCCCGGATTGAACGTGCCTTCCGGCGCCGGCTTGCTCATGGCGACGAACCACTGGTCGGTCAGCATCGGTTCGATGACGACACCGGTGCGGTCGCCGCGCGGCACCATCAGCTTGTGCGGCTTGACCTGCTCCAGCAGGCCTTGCGCTTCGAGGTCGGCGACGATCTGCTTGCGCGCGGCAAAGCGGTCCAGGCCCTGGTACTGGCTCGGGCCGTTCTCGTTGATTTTTGCGTCCAGCGTGAAGATGTTGATCGGCGCGAGATTGGCGCGCTGGCCGACCGCGTAGTCGTTGAAATCGTGGGCCGGGGTGATCTTCACGCAGCCGGTGCCGAATTCCTTGTCGACGTAGCTGTCCGCGATCACCGGGATCTGGCGGCCAGTCAGGGGCAGGGTGAGCAGCTTGCCGTGCAGGTGGAGGTAGCGCTCGTCGGTCGGGTCGACCGCCACGGCGACGTCGCCCAGCATGGTTTCAGGACGGGTGGTGGCAACAGTCAGGTGGCCCGAGCCGTCGCTGAGGGGGTACTTGATGTACCACATCGAGCCGTCTTCTTCCTGCGAGTCGACTTCCAGGTCCGACACCGCGGTGCCCAGCACCGGGTCCCAGTTGACCAGGCGCTTCCCTCGGTAGATCAGGCCCTGTTCGAACAGGCGCACGAAGACTTCCGACACGACCTTCGAGCGGGTCTCGTCCATGGTGAAGTATTCGCGCTGCCAGTCCGGCGAGGTGCCCATGCGGCGCATCTGGCCGGTGATCGTGTTGCCCGACTTTTCCTTCCACTCCCAGACCTTCTCCACGAATGCGTCGCGGCCCAGGTCGTGGCGCGAGATCTTCTGGGCGTCGAGCTGGCGCTCCACCACGATCTGGGTGGCGATGCCGGCATGGTCGGTGCCCGGGATCCATGCGGTGTTGTAGCCGCGCATGCGGTAGTAGCGGGTCAGGCCGTCCATGACGGTCTGGTTGAAGGCATGGCCCATGTGCAGGGTGCCCGTCACGTTCGGCGGCGGCAGCTGGATGCTGAACGACGGCTTGCCGTCTTCCATGGTGGCGGTGAAGTAACCGCGCTGTTCCCACTCGGTGCGCCAGTATTGTTCAATGTCTGCGGGCTCGAAAGACTTGGCAAGTTCCATGATGTGGTCAACTAAAAAATTGTGCGAAAAGAACCATTATAGAGTAGATGCGGCTATAATCCGCCCGCTGCGTCCTGGGAAGCCAGACGCGGCACACGCTAGGGGTCCTGTTGTCGCAAATGCGACACGGGTGAGAAATACCCTCCGAACCTGATCTGGATAATGCCAGCGAAGGGAAGCAGTCAGAACACGGCCAGGGCGCGGGCGCGCCCGTGCGGCCGGACCTGGCACACTCCTTTGCTGGCTCCGCAAAGGAGCCACATGAACGCACCGCTCAAATTCGAAGCCGCGACCGCCACGGTCGACCAGGCGGCGATCGAACCCTTCCCCAATTCCCGCAAGGTCTACATCGAAGGCAGCCGGCCCGATATCCGCGTGCCGATGCGCGAGATCTCGCAATCCCCGACACCCGACAGCTTCGGCGGCGAGCCGAATCCGCCGCTGTTCGTCTACGACACCTCGGGACCCTACACCGACCCAGCCGCCAGTATCGACGTGCGCCGCGGCCTTGGCACGCCGCGGCTGCCGTGGATCCTCGAACGAGACGACACCGAGGAGCTGCCCGGCCCGACTTCCGACTACGGCAAGGCACGCCTGGCCGACCCGGCGCTGGCCGCCCTGCGCTTCGAGCTGCAGCGCACGCCGCGCCGCGCCCGCAGCGGCCGCAACGTCACCCAGATGCACTACGCGCGCCAGGGCATCATCACACCCGAGATGGAATTCGTCGCCCTGCGCGAGAACCTGCGCCGCAAGGAATACATCGCCTCGCTGGTCGATTCCGGCCCGATGGGCGCGCGCGTGGCCGGCCTGCTGTCGCGCCAGCACCCGGGCCAGTCCTTCGGCGCCAGCATCCCGCCGGAGATCACGCCGGAATTCGTGCGCGACGAGGTGGCGCGCGGCCGCGCCATCATCCCGGCCAACATCAACCACCCCGAGATCGAACCGATGATCATCGGCCGCAACTTCCTGGTGAAGATCAACGCCAACATCGGCAACTCGGCCGTGACGTCGTCGATCGGCGAGGAAGTGGAAAAGATGACCTGGGCGATCCGCTGGGGCGCCGACAACGTGATGGACCTCTCCACCGGCAAGCATATCCACGAGACGCGCGAGTGGATCATCCGGAACTCGCCGGTGCCGATCGGGACGGTACCGATCTACCAGGCGCTGGAAAAGGTCGGCGGCAAGGCCGAGGAACTGACCTGGGAGATCTACCGCGACACCCTGATCGAACAGGCGGAGCAGGGCGTCGACTACTTCACCATCCATGCCGGCGTGCGCCTGGCCTATGTGCCGATGACGGCCAAGCGCCTGACCGGCATCGTGTCGCGCGGCGGCTCGATCATGGCCAAGTGGTGCCTGGCGCATCATCGGGAATCGTTCCTGTACACGCATTTCGAAGAGATCTGCGAGATCATGAAGGCCTATGACGTGTCCTTCAGCCTGGGCGACGGCCTGCGTCCCGGATCGATCTACGACGCCAACGACGAAGCCCAATTGGCCGAGCTGAAGACCCTGGGCGAGCTGACGCAAATCGCCTGGAAGCACGACGTCCAGACCATGATCGAGGGCCCGGGCCACGTGCCCCTGCACCTGATCAAGGAGAACATGGACCTGCAGCTGGCGCAGTGCAGCGAAGCCCCGTTCTACACCCTCGGGCCGCTCACCACCGACATCGCGCCCGGCTACGACCACATCACCTCGGGCATCGGCGCGGCCACCATCGGCTGGTACGGCACCGCCATGCTGTGCTACGTCACGCCCAAGGAGCACCTGGGCCTGCCCGACAAGCAGGACGTCAAGGACGGCATCATCACCTACAAGATCGCGGCCCACGCGGCGGACCTGGCCAAGGGTCATCCGGGGGCACAGCTACGCGACAACGCGCTTTCCAAAGCACGTTTCGAATTCCGCTGGGAAGACCAGTTCAACCTCGGGCTGGACCCCGACAAGGCGCGCGCCTTCCACGACGAGACACTACCCAAGGATTCCGCCAAGGTGGCCCATTTCTGCTCGATGTGCGGCCCCCACTTCTGCTCGATGAAGATCACGCAGGAAGTGCGCGAGTATGCGGCCGCCAGCGGCGTGGGCGAGCAGGCCGCGCTAACCAAAGGCATGGAAGAGAAGGCGATCGAGTTCGTGCGCGGCGGCGCGAAACTGTACCGGGAGGTGTGATGACGGAGATCGAACTGAATGGCGCCGTGTACCGGGTTCCGGCAGGGGTGTCGCTGCTGGACCTGGCCGGCCAGCTGGGCCTGGCGGAGCAGGCGGTGGCGGTCGCGGTCAACCGCGAAGTGGTGCCGCGCCAGCAGTGGCCGCAGCGCCGCCTGCAGGCCCGGGACAAGGTGGACATCGTGCGCGCCATCGGCGGCGGCTGAGGATCGTAGGGTGGGCGGATTCCCGCCCACGCGGTCAAACCCCGCATGAATCGACACGATGCTTGAATTTGGGCAGGTCATCCGCGTGGGCGGGAGACCCGCCCACCCTACAGGAGACGATATGAACGCAGTTGAAGATAAAGATTTGCTGACCATCGCCGGCCGCCAGTACGGATCGCGCCTGCTGGTCGGCAGCGGCAAGTACCGCGACCTGGCGCAGACGCGCGAAGCGACCCTGGCTGCGGGCGCCGAGATCATTACCGTGGCGATCCGCCGCGTGAACATCGGCCAGGACCCGAACGCCCCCAGCCTGCTGGACGTATTGCCGCCGGATGAGTTCACCATCCTGCCCAACACGGCGGGCTGCTATACGGCGAAAGACGCCGTGTACACGCTGCAGATGGCGCGCGAGCTGCTGGGCGGGCGCAAGCTCGTCAAGCTGGAAGTACTGGGCGACGAAAAGACCCTGTTCCCGCAGATGCCGGAGACGCTCAAGGCCGCGGAAACGCTGGTGCGCGACGGCTTCGACGTGATGGTCTACTGCAGCGACGACCCGGTGCAGGCTAGACTCCTGCAGGAGATCGGCTGCGTGGCCGTGATGCCGCTGGCTTCGCTCATCGGCTCGGGCATGGGTATCCTCAATCCCTGGAACCTGTCGCTGATCATCGAGCAGGCCACGGTGCCGGTGCTGGTCGATGCCGGCGTGGGCACGGCCTCGGATGCGGCCATCGCGATGGAGCTTGGCTGCGACGGCGTGCTCATGAACACGGCGATCGCTTGCGCCCGCGACCCGGTGCGCATGGCGCGCGCAATGCGCCACGCCGTGATCGCCGGGCGCGAGGCGCATCTGGCGGGGCGCATGCCGAAGCGCTTCGCGGCCTCCCCTTCGTCGCCGGTGCAGGGCATGGCCACCTGATGGTACCCACCGTGCTTGTCTTCGCCGGACTCGATCCCGGCGGGGGAGCAGGGCTGGCGGCGGACATCACCGCCATCGGCGCACTCGGCGGCCATGCCCTGCCGGTGGCGACGGCCCTGACTGTCCAGGACAACAACCGCGTGCACGAGGTGCGGCCGGTCGACGCCGGCTTGGTCGCACGCCAGGCCGATGCCATCATCGATTGCTGCAGCATCGACGCGGTCAAGATCGGCATTCCCGGCAGCAGGGAGAACGCGGCCGCCATCGCGCGGCTGTTGCGCCAGCTGCACGCCGCCGACCCGGCGCTGCCGGTGGTGCTCGACCCGGTACTCGCGAGCGGCAATGGCGACGCGCTCGGCAAGGGCGATGCCATTGCCGCCTTGGACGAACTGCTGCCGCTGGCCACCGTGCTGGTGCCGAACCTGCCCGAAGCCGAGGCGCTGGGCGCGGTGCCCTGCGAGCACGTGCTGGTCACCGGGGGGCATGGGGAGGGCGACATCATCGTCAACCGCTGGTTGCGCGACGGCGTGGAGCAGCGCAGCTGGCGTCTGCCGCGCCTGCCGTACAGCTACCACGGCAGCGGCTGCACGCTGGCCGCCGCCATCGCGGCCCGCCTTGCCCTGGGCGACCCGATGGCGCAGGCGCTCCAGCACGCGCAGGACTACTGCCACCAGACGCTGGCGCACGCCTTCCGGATCGCGCCCGGGCAGCGCATCCCGCGCCGCATCCTGCATATTCACTGAGCCATCGAGCACACGAGAGGATTATCTTGAACAAGCATTTCATGCGAGGGCTCTACCTCGTCACTCCCGACTGGGACGACACCGATCGCCTGCTCGCCGTCACCGACATTGCCCTGAGCGCCGGCGCCTCCCTGGTGCAGTACCGCCACAAGCGTGCCAGCCCCGCCTTGCGGGCCGAGCAGGCTGCGGCCCTGCTGGCGCTGTGCCGCAGCCATCAGCGGCCGCTCGTGATCAACGATCACATCGACCTGTGCCGCGACCTCGACGCCGACGGCGTGCACGTCGGCGGCACGGACAGTCCGGTGGCGCAGGCACGGGTCCTGCTGGGTCCGGACAAGATCGTCGGCGCTTCGTGCTACGGCGAGCTGAAGCTGGCCGAAGCCGCCCGGCAGGCCGGCGCCAGCTACGTGGCCTTCGGCGGCTTCTATCCCTCGCCGGTCAAGAAGTACAGCTTCGTCACGCCTCCCGGACTCATCGATGTCTGGCGCGACCGCGTATCGCTGCCGATGGTCGTCATCGGCGGCATGACCCCGCTGAACGCGGCGCCGCTGGTGGAGCGTGGCGCGGCGATGGTGGCGGCGATCACGAGCGTATATGCGGCCGCGGATCCGGCCACGGCGGTACGTGATTTCTGCGCGCTGTTCCGGCGGGCCTGAACCTGCAATAGCAGTTGCCGAGCTGGCCACGCTGATCATGCGACCGCTACGCCTGCTTCTTCGGCGGCGTAGAGATTCCTGCTTGCTTCCCTGAGCCCGGCCTGCGGCAGCAGGCCATCCGATACCGTCAAGATGGCGTGCAGGCTGTTCCTGAGCTTGTCCAGCCGGATGTCGCCGGGCGCGAGCGCCGCCTGCAGCAGGTGGAGCGCCATGTCGGCCAGCAGCAGGCGCTGCTTGTCCTGCCAGCCGTCGCCGCCCCTGGTCGCCGGATGGCGCAGCAGGCTGTCCTCGACCGCATCGTGGATCCGCCAGCCTGTTTCCAGGATCTCGGCCCGGGTTGCATCGTCCATGTCTTCCTCATCCGTGGTGAATAAAGTGCGACCGTCACGCGTCGTGTTAAGTCGTCAATAAGATGTATACCTTACCTTGGCCGCGTCTGCAGCCCCGGCAATCCCGCCATTGCTGCGCCATTTCTCGCGTTCATAATGTCCAAGACCCGCCGCGCCTTCCTCCTGCTGAAAACCTGCGTCGCCGTCCTGCTGGCGCTGCTCGCCGCGTACGTGCTTGCCGCCGCCTATCCGAAGCCGATGTTCGACTACCGCTTCAGCTACGAGAACTACCGGGTCTGGTCCGACCGGCCGATCCCGGACGAGATCGCTGCGGTGCTGGACGACGTGACACGGCGCCTGCGCACCTCCAGCCTGCACGACCGCGATACGCCGGTCGAGATCTTCTTCTGCAACGAGCCCTGGCGCCTGTGGCTGTACGGCCGGATGTTCAGCGCCGGCATGGGCGGCGTGGTCCCCGTCCTGCTGACGCGGCAGGTATTCATCCGCGCTTCCGACATTCCGGTCAACCGCATCCATACGCCGACAGGCAAGCCGCTGGCGGATGCCGCGCAGCGTCCCCTGTCGTACTTCATCGCGCACGAGATCACCCATAGCGACGTGGCGCGCCGTTTCGGGCGCACGGTCGTGCTGCGCTATCCGGAGTGGCTGCTGGAAGGCTATGCCGACTACGTGGGCAAGGGCGGCGATTTCGATTTCGAGGAGAATCGCGCGCTGTTCGCCGCCGGCGCCGCCGCGCTCGACCGCGACCGGAGCGGGCTGTATCGCGAATTCCACCTGAAGGTCGCCTACCTGCTCGACAAGAAAGGCTGGACGCTGGAACAGGTGTTTGCGAATCCGCCTGACGAAGAGGAGTTGGATGCGCGGCTGCGGCCGCCACGCTAGGCATATGTATCAAATTGCGCCCGCCGCGGATTGACCGGCCGTGGCGCCGCATGCGATATTGCTTTTCTAGCCACTTCCATCGAAAGCATCAGCAATGCGTCTTTACGTCACCGCTCTCGTCCTCGCACTGGCCAGCGCCGGCTGCGCCCAGGTCCCCACCGCCGCCATCTCGCCGGAGGCGCTGCGCACCCACGTGCAATACCTGTCCTCCGATGAACTCGAAGGCCGCGGCACGCCCTCGCGCGGGCAGGACCTCGCCACCGACTACATCGCGGCCCAGTTCCGCAAGGCCGGCCTGGAGCCGGCCGGCGACGACGGCTACTTCCAGACCGCGAACTGGCAGTATGCCGAGCGCAAGGCGGACGACGTGAACCTGACCGTAAGCGCGGGCGGCAGCACCATCGCGGTCCCAAGCGGCGGCGCCACCGGCAACTTCCTCGACCCGGTCGCGCTGGGGGCGACGCCGGCGGTGTTCATGGCCTGGAAGGATGCGCTGGAAAACAGCGAAGCAGCCAACGGCAAGGTGCTGGTGGTGCCGGCCGCGCCGGTACCGGGCGCCGCACGCCAGCTGCAGGAGAAGCTCAAGAGCAAGCCCCTGCTCGTCGTCATGATCGACCGCGAGCGGCGCCACGGCGCCGGCACCGGCGGCTGGCTGATCGATCCGGAGCAGCCGCGTCCGAAGGCTGTGCCGCCGGTGCTGGTCCTGCACGCGCCGGACGCGGCGGCGGTGCTGGAGAAGGGCGGCGCGACTGTGACGGCACGCGTTGCCGCACCGAGCATCCGCCCGGTCAAGCTGCGCAACGTCATCGGCGTGCTGCGCGGTTCCGACCCGGCCCTGAAAAACACCTATGTGCTGATGACGGCGCACCATGACCACGTCGGCATCCGCGACGGCGAAATCTACAACGGCGCCAACGACGACGCCAGCGGCGTGGTGTCGATCATCGAAGCGGCCAACGCGCTGGCCGCGCGCAAGGAACGTCCGCGCCGCAGCATCGTGTTCATGACCTTCTTCGGCGAAGAACTGGGCATGCTCGGCTCGAAATACTATGCGCGCCACCCGGTGTTTCCGCTGAAGGACACGGTGGTGAACATCAACCTCGAGCAGACCGGCCGTACCGACGACAGCGAAGGCAAGCAGATCAACTCGATCGCGATGACCGGCTACGATTTCTCGACGCTCGGCGACATGCTCAAGAAATCCGCCGATCGCACCGGCGTCCGCCTGTGGAAGCATGCGGCCTTCAGCGACCAGTTCTTCTCGCGCGCCGACAACCAGTCGCTGGCCGACGCCGGCGTGCCGGCGCATACCCTGTCGGTGGCCTACGGCTTCTCGGACTACCACGGCAAGGACGACACCTGGGACAAGCTCGACTACGACAACATGGCGCGCGTCACGCGCATGCTGACCGAGGGGGTGTACGACATCGCCAACGCGGCCGAGCGTCCGACCTGGACGGCTGCGCCGAAGGCGGCCAACTATGCGGCCAAGGGACGCGCGCTCACGGCCGGCGAACCGGCTGCAAAATGAGCTGCCAAGCGAGCGGCGGGGCAGTCCTGGTCCGCCGCCTGCAGCCGCAGGAATGGCAGTCCTACCGCGCGATCCGCCTGCGCGCGCTGGCGGATGCGCCCGACGCCTTCGGCAGCACGCTGGCGCGGGAAGAGGCGCTGCCGGAAGACACCTGGGCAGCGCGGGTGGCGAAGTCCGCGGTGTCGGGGATCGATTGCGCGCTGGTCGCGGAGCAGGGCGGCCTGCTGGCCGGCCTGCTGTGGGCCAAGGTGGATGCGCAGGACGCGGCCCGGGTGAACCTGTTCCAGATGTGGGTGGCGCCGGAATCGCGCGGGTGCGGCGTGGCGGCGGCGCTGCTGGACGAGGCGCTCGGCTGGGCCAGGGCGCGCGGGACGCGGGTCGTGCACCTGGGCGTGAACAATGCGAATGCCGGCGCGCTCAGGCTGTACGAACGGGCGGGCTTCCGGCCGATCGGCGTACCTTATCTCATGCGCGAGGGAGCCCCGCACATGGAACAGGAAATGCGCTTGGACCTGTCCGTGACGGCATGAAAAAATGGGACGCCCGGAGGCGTCCCATTTTTCATTGCAGCGCCAGGATCAGTTACCGCAGCCCAGCGAAGCGATGCGGTCGCGTGCGGCCTTGGCCTGCACCAGGCCGAAGCCGTACTTGGTGTCGCGGCCGGCGGTGCCCAGGTCGAGCGCGCTCTTGGTGAGCGAAGCGCGCATCTGCGCCGCGGTACAGGTCGGGAAGTAGCTCCACACCAGGGCGGCGACGGCCGACACGTGCGGGGTCGCCATCGAGGTGCCGTCGAAGTAGGCGTAGTTGCTGGTCTTGATGCCGACCGTCGCGCTCTGGCCCAGCTGGTTCTTCATCGCCGCGCCTTCGGTATCGGTCGCGGTGACCGACGGGATGTTCGTCACGGTGGTGCCCAGGGTGCCGCCGAAGGCGCCCGCCGCGTTGTTGTACACCACGGCGCCGACGCCGCCGCTGTTCTGGCAGTTCACGACCTTGGTCGCGAAGTCCACGGTGCCGCGCTGGATCAGGCAGACCTTGCCCGAGACGGCGGTGTTGACCTTGTCGCCGATGCCGAAGTCGGCCAGCGGCGCGGTGGCGGTCTTGACCGGCGAGCCTTCCATGGAACCTGGGGCGTAGGTGGCGGTGCCGACGGTCAGGACGGCTTCCTGTCCGGTGCCCATCGGGACGGTCGACAGCACGCTCACGCCGGGGCCGGCCAGTTCGACCTGGCTGTTGTACTGCGAGAAGGTGGCCCACTGCTTGTTCTCGTCGACCGCGCCGACCATGATCACGCTGTTGTAGCCTGCCGGGTAGGACACCACGGTGTTGCCGTCGTTGCCGGCGGCAGCCAGGTTCAGCACGCCGCCCGAGTACAGCTTGTCGAAGGCGCTCTGCTCGGTGCGGCTGGAGCGGCCGCCGCCCAGCGACATGCTGATCACGTTGGCGCCGGCGGCGCCGCACTTGTTGGCGGCCGAGGCCAGGGTCGAGGAATAGGCCCAGCCATCCTTGCCGAACACCTTCACGATGTGCAGCTTGAGCTGCTTGTTGGCGGCCACGCCGACCACGCCGGTGCCGGCATTGTTGATGGCGGCGATGGTGCCGGCCACGTGGGTGCCATGGCTGTTCTCGTCGGTGTACCACCAGCCGGTGCCGGCGTCGTATTCGCCGGTGGCCGGGTTGGCGGACAGGTCTTCGTGGCTGCGGTCGTAGCCCGAGTCGATGATGCAGACCTTGCGGTTACCGGCGGCGCTGTCCGACAGCAGGTCGGCTTGCACCTGCTTGATGCCGTACGGGACCTGCTGGCCCGAGGCATACGGGGTGCCGGTCGACGGGCTGGTCAGGGCGAACGGCTTGCGCACCACGTCTTCTTCGATGTATTCGACGTTCGGGTTGTTCTCCAGGCCTTTCAGCGCGACTGCCGGGACCTCGATGGCCATGGCGTTCATGCCGAAGATTTCGTGCTTGACCGATCCCCTGACCGCGGCGACGGCCGACTTTACCTTGGCAGCGGCGCCCGGCTTGAAGGCGACGATGATACGGGTGGTGTCGGGAGCTGCGGCTTGCGCGTTGCCGAGGACGCCGGCAGCGACCAGGGCTGCCAGGCAAACGCGAAGGGAGGATGCGCGAGTGTTTTTGTCTACCATTACTATTCTCCGTTTGAAAACAAGTTATGTCGCCTTGGCTCTGTAGGCCTCGTGCGCTGTTGTGTCCGCCGGTAGGCGGTGAATTCAGTGTATTTCAAAAACTTCTATCTATGCATACAAAATACAACTGTGTGAGGGAAAGACTTGATCAAGCACAGTTCGCTACCAAATCTCCATAGATACAGCCTCGACAGCGTGTTATCGTTTTCCCCAAACACCCTCGGTAAACACGGCGGAAGAGCTCCTTCTTCCGAATGCAAGCCCGCGCCACACGCATGGCCGCTCCTTGTTATCATTTCAAACTTTACGGCGTTGCAATCCGGCGGCGTCCAACGCTCGGTTTAGGAAGGGAAACATGAAGACCAAGGCTGCAGTAGCATGGAAGGCGGGCCATCCGCTCACGATCGAAGAAGTCGAGCTCGAAGGCCCGAAGGCCGGCGAGGTGCTGGTCGAAGTCAAGGCGACCGGCATCTGCCATACCGACTACTACACGCTGTCGGGCGCCGATCCGGAAGGCCTGTTCCCGGCCATCCTCGGCCATGAAGGCGCGGGCGTGGTAGTCGATGTCGGCCCCGGTGTCACGAGCTTGCGCAAGGACGACCACGTCATCCCGCTGTACACCCCGGAATGCCGCCAGTGCAAGTTCTGCCTGTCGCAGAAAACCAACCTGTGCCAGGCGATCCGTTCGACCCAGGGCCGCGGCCTGATGCCCGACGCGACCAGCCGTTTCTCGCTGGACGGCAAGCCGCTCTACCACTACATGGGCACCTCGACCTTCTCGAACTACATCGTGGTCCCGGAAATCGCGCTGGCCAAGGTGCGTTCGGACGCGCCCTTCGACAAGATCTGCTACATCGGCTGCGGCGTCACCACCGGCATCGGCGCCGTGATCTTTACCGCCAAGGTGGAGGCGGGCGCCAACGTGGTCGTGTTCGGCCTGGGCGGCATCGGCCTGAACGTGATCCAGGCAGCGAAAATGGTGGGCGCCGACAAGATCATCGGCGTCGACCTGAACCCGGAACGCGAAGCCATGGCGCGCAAGTTCGGCATGACTCACTTCATCAACCCGACCAAGGTCGAGAACGTGGTCGACACCATCGTCCAGCTGACCGACGGCGGCGCCGACTACAGCTTCGAATGCGTCGGCAACGTCACCACGATGCGGCAGGCGCTGGAGTGCTGCCACAAGGGCTGGGGCCAGTCGATCATCATCGGCGTGGCGGCGGCCGGCCAGGAAATCTCGACCCGTCCGTTCCAGCTGGTGACCGGTCGCGTTTGGAAGGGTTCCGCGTTTGGCGGCGCGCGCGGCCGCACCGACGTGCCGAAGATCGTCGACTGGTACATGGAAAACAAGATCAACATCGACGACCTGATCACCCACCACCTGCCGCTCGAGCGCATCAACGAAGGCTTCGACCTGATGAAGTCGGGCGAGTCGATCCGCTCCGTCGTGGTCTACTGACTCCCGCCAGCGGGCATCCTCGACGCGGCCTCCGGGCCGCGTTTTTTCATTCTGCTCCGCTATTCCAGCCGCCTGTCGCACCGGGCTGGCCCCCATCCCTGCACGCGCCTAAAGTATCTGCATCGCCGGACCGTCCCGCCCAAAGTAGAAAAAAAGTTCTAGACAATTTTATCTAGAACTTTTAATCTAGTTTGCAACGCGATGCAAAGACGAAGGGAGCACACCCGATGCACGAACTATTCGGTACGGCAGCAGCAAGCCTGGCCTGGGCGCTGATCGACTTCCTGTGGCAGGGCCTGCTGGTCGGCTGGGCCGCCGCGCTGCTGCTGGCGCTGATGCGCAAGGCAGGGCCGCACGCACGTTACCTGGTGGCCTGCGCTGCGCTGCTGCTGTGCGCGGCGTTGCCGCTGGCCGGAATGGCCACGCGCATGGCCGAGGCGGATGCCGGCGTGGCCAGCTCGGCGCTGCCCCTGGTGGCCGCGGGCACGGTAGCGACGGCGGTGTCGGCGCTGCCGGTGGCCGCCATCGATGCCGGGCGGTTCGCCGGCTGGGAAGCTGCCCTGCAGGAGCGCCTGCCGCTGGTGGTGCTGTTCTGGGCGCTGGGCGCCGGGCTGCTGGCCCTGCGCATGGTGCTCGGGCTGGCCTGGGTGCGCCGGCGCAGCCAGCCGGGGCAGTACCGACTGGACCCGGCCTGGCAGGCGCGGCTCGACAGGATGGCGCAGGGGATGGGCATCGTCCGCCGCGTCACGCTCGGCCTGGTCGAGGATTTGACCAGCCCGGTGACGGCCGGCTGGTGGCGCCCGGTGGTACTGGTGCCGGCGGCGCTGGTGTCGGGCATGCCGCCGCAATTGCTGGAAGCGCTGCTGGCGCACGAACTGGCCCATGTCCGCCGTTGTGATTACGTAGTGAATCTGGTCCAGAGCGCGATCGAGATCCTGCTGTTCTACCACCCGGCCGTGTGGTGGCTGTCGAACCGGATCCGCGAAGAGCGCGAACAGATTGCAGATGATGTAGCCGCAAGCACGCTCGGCGAACCGCGGCGCCTGGCACTTGCATTGTCCGAACTGGACCTGTTCCAGTTCACCCCGCAACTTGCCCCAGCAGCACATGGAGGAAACCTTATGTCCCGCATCAAACGCCTGGTTCGCCCCGAAGCCGAACCGCTGAACTGGAAGCTGTCCCTGCCTCTACTGTCCGTGCCCATCCTGGGCCTGGCCACCTGCGCCGCCTTCTACGCCTGGGCCGCGCCGGCGCAGGCATCTGCCGATCCGCGTCCCGAACCCGGCCCGCACGCCGCCCAGCATGCCCAGCCGTCCCGGACGACGCCTGCGCCCGAACCCAGGGCCGAGCGGCACAGGGGGCACAAAGCCGATCGCGTCGACCCGTATGCCCTCGTCCGCGCCGGCGACAAGGACACGACCATCACGGGCAGCAGCGACGACTGGGACGACATCAAGGAAGCCAAGCGTCGCATTGGCGGCGACTTCCTGTGGTTCCGCGAGGGCGGCAAGGCGTATTACATCCAGGATGCGGGCGTGCTGGCCCGGGTCGATGCCGCGTGGGCGCCGATGAACAGGCTGGGTGCGCAGATGGACGTGTACGGCAAGGAAATGGACGTGCACGGCAAGAAGATGGATGCGCTCGGCAAGGAAATGGACGTGGCGGCGCGCGGCTTCAAGCCGGACGAGGATAAGCTGCGCCTCGTCGAAGCGCGGATGGAAGCGCTCGGCGACGAGATGGACAAGCTCGGCAAGCAGTTGGGCGCGACCGATAGCGTCAAGGAGCGCGAACGCCTCCAGCGCCGCATGAGCGAGGTCGGTCAGCAGCTGTCGGCGGCAGGCCAGGAGATCAGCCGGCTCCACAACGAGCCCGGCATGCGCCAGGCGCAGAAGTCGATGGACGAGATCGGCCGCCGCATGGGCGAGGCCGGCAAGCCGATGGATGCGATCGGCAAGAAGATGGGCGCGCTCGGCAAGGAGATCGAGCGCGAGAGCAAGGCGGCGGACAAGACGGTGCGCGCCCTGATCCGCGAGGCGCGCGAGAAGGGTCTGGCGAAGCCGGTGCCGCAGGCGGGCTGAGCCCGCTTGCGGGGCAGCCAGGCGAGCCCGGCGCTGAAAAAGAAACGGCCTGCCGCGTTGTGCGACAGGCCGTTTTCTACCAACTGGTCAGAAAACCGGCAGCGCGCGCTGCCTCAGCGGCGCGCGCTGGTGCTGCGTGATCTCACTGTTGCGAGACCTTGCCGCGCCATGCGCCGGTTTCCGAGCCGCGCTTCTCCAGCAATTCCTTGAAGTTCTGCAGGTTGCCGCGCAGTTCCATGCGGACGGCGCCCATGGCGTCGCCGATGGCTTCGAGGGCACCGTCCGGTTCATAGTCCATCTGGACCATGACGCGGCAGCAGTTGTCCGAGATCTTGTGGAAGGTGGCGACACCGCCGTTCTTCACGCCGGTGACGCTGCGCCATGCGATGCGCTTGTCCGGGATCTGTTCGGTGATTTCGACATCCCACTCCTTCTCTTCGCCAGCCACGTTGGCGCGCCAGTGCAGGTGCTTGTCGTCGAGCTGGCGGATTTCCTTGACGCTCTTCATGAACTGCGGGAAATCCTCGAACTGCGTCCACTGGTTGTAGGCGGTCTTGACCGGAACGTTGATCTCGATGGATTCCGAGACCGACGAGCTGGCGCCGAAGCCGCTACGGTTCTGTTTGAGTTTCTTGGACAGCATCATGCCGCCGACGGCGAGCGCGGCAACGGTAACTACGCGGTTCAGCATAAGAGTTCTCCTTTGAGCTGGAAGCTGCTCGCACCTGCGAAATGTTGGCCCGAAACGAGTTGTGCGAGACTAATGCTTCGTGACGTAATGGTCTAACGGGCCACGCGATCTGTCGCGAATCTCTAATTAAAATAAGCGAAAAGACAATCGGGCGGCGCGCGAAAGGATGGGCCGCTTATACTGATGAGCTCGTTGTTAGCCGCTGGAAAGGAGACGAGGATGAACTTGCAGGGAGGATGTTTCTGCGGTGCAGTTCGCTATACGGTAAGCGGTGAGATTTTCAACAGTACACTGTGCCATTGTACTGACTGCCGCCGGGTTTCCGGCGCCCCGGCGCTGGCCTGGTTCAGCGCACGCCGGGCCGACTTCCGCTTCACGCAAGGCGAGCCGCAGCGCTTCTCCTCGAGCGAACAGGTGCTGCGCGGCTTCTGCCCGCAATGCGGCACGGCGCTCACTTTCGAGGATGCGCGCTGGCCGGAAGAACTCGATATCGCCAGCGCCAGCCTCGACGATCCCGGACAGGTCCCGCCGGCCGACCATACCTTCGTGGGCAGCCGGCTGGCCTGGATGAAGATGGACGACGGCCTGCCCGAATACCCGACGACCAGGTCGGCAGGGGGCTAGGCTTCGTCCTGTCCGGCAGGGCATCAGCGCCGCATCGCGCCCTGGTCGCTCAGCTGGGCCTGCGTGTGCACCATGTTGGCTTCGAAGGCCGCCATCTGTACCCCGACCGGGGTCATGTCCACGCTGGAACCTTCGATGCGCGGGAACAGGTCGGTTTCTTCTTCCTGGATGTGCGCCGTGATGGCGCTGATCAGCTCGCGCATCAGGGTGTCGCTGTGGGCGTCGTCGAGCGACATGCCGTCCAGCGTGGCCAGCAGGTCATCCACCTTCTGGTGGTCCTGTTCGAAGTGCTTGACCAGCGACTCGTCGATGCAGCGCACCGCCGGGTAGAACACCGACTCTTCCAGCCGCGAATGCATGTGCAGGGCCTGCAGGATCTGCTTGCCGGCCTGCTTCTTCACTTCCTGGCTGTCGCTGTTGAGATACTTGTCGGCCAGGGTGCGCACCATGTCATGGTCGCGCACCAGGGCCTCGATCGGGCGGTCGACCGGGAATGCCCCGCCGCCACCTTGTTCCATATCGCTTGCCATACCATCCTCCGTGTTCGTGATTGTTCATATGGCGACGGCGTCCTGCCGCCGCCGTGGCCTTTCAGGCTAGTACAGGCAATGGATAAAACAAGGGATGGCGTGGCTCCCGCTGCACAGCTGGATGGGCATACAGTAATCACGGCGTTATAATGGCCGGATGCAGAATCTCCTCCATAACCTCAATCCTGAACAGCTCGCCGCCGTCACCCTGCCGTCGCAGAGCGCGCTGATCCTGGCCGGCGCCGGTTCCGGCAAGACGCGCGTGCTGACGACCCGCATTGCCTGGCTGATCCAGACCGGGCAGGTGTCGCCCGCCGGCATCATGGCCGTGACCTTCACGAACAAGGCGGCGAAGGAGATGCTGACCCGCCTGTCCTCCATGCTGCCGATTAATACGCGCGGCATGTGGATCGGCACCTTCCACGGCCTGTGCAACCGCCTCTTGCGCACCCACTACAAGGACGCGGCGCTGCCCCAGGCCTTCCAGATCCTCGATTCGCAAGACCAGCTTTCGCTCATCAAGCGCATGCTGAAGGCCCACAACGTCGACGATGAAAAATACCCGGCCAAGGCGCTGATGTACTTCATCAACAACGCCAAGGAGCAGGGCCTGCGCGCGAATCGTCTCGAGCCAAATGACCCGATCGAGCGCCGCATGATCGAGCTCTACGAGCTGTACGAGGGCCAGTGCCAGCGCGAGGGCGTGGTCGATTTCGCCGAGCTGCTGCTGCGCTCGTACGAGCTGCTGGCGCGCAACGGGCCGCTGCGCCACCACTACCAGATGCGTTTCCGCCATATCCTGGTCGACGAGTTCCAGGATACCAACGACCTGCAGTACAACCTGCTCAAGCTGCTGGCCGGCCATGACGAGGAGGGCGGTGGCGCCATCTTCGCCGTGGGCGACGACGACCAGAGCATCTACGCCTTCCGCGGCGCCAACGTCGGCAACATGCAGGCCTTCGAGCGCGAGTTCCGCGTCAAGAACCTGATCAAGCTGGAGCAGAACTACCGCTCCTTCGGCCACATCCTGGACAGCGCCAACTACCTCATCGCGAATAACACCAAGCGTCTCGGCAAGAACCTGCGTACCGACGCGGGGCAGGGCGAGCAGGTGCGGGTGTACGAAGCGGCCAGCGACCTCGAAGAAGCGCAGTGGATCATCGAGGAAGCCAAGAGCCTGATGAAGGATGGCCTGTCGCGCAGCGAGATCGCGATCCTGTACCGCTCCAACGCGCAGAGCCGTGTCATTGAGCACGCGCTGTTCGCCGCGGGCCTGCCCTATACCGTGTACGGCGGCCTGCGCTACTTCCAGCGCGCCGAGGTCAAGCACGCCATCGCCTACCTGCAGCTGATGGACAACCCGCACAACGATTCGGCTTTTCTCCGCGTGGTGAACTTCCCCACGCGCGGCATCGGCGCCCGCTCGATCGAGCAGCTGCAGATGGCGGCCGACTCCTATGGCATCTCGCTGTACGCGGCGGTGCCCTACATGACGGGAAAGGCCGGCAGCTCGCTGGGTAATTTCGTGAAGCTGATCGAGTCGGCGCGCTTCGAGACCCAGCAGCTGCCGCTGCCGGAACTGGTGAGCGTGGTGCTGGAGCGCAGCGGCCTCCTGCAGCACTACCAGAACGAGAAGGAAGGCGCCGACCGCATCGAGAACCTGGAGCAGATGGTCAACGCCGCCACCCAGTTCGTGCAGGAAGAAGGCTTCGGCCAGGGCGCCCCGGCCCACCTCGGCCCGCAGGCGCTGCCCTCGACGGGCGAGGCCATCGTCAACCAGGACGGCATCGAGATCCTCGATTCGGATGCGCCGCTGGCCAGCGTGATGTCGCCGCTGTCGGCCTTCCTCACGCACGCGTCGCTGGAAGCGGGCGACGCCCAGGCCCAGGCCGGGCAGGATGCGCTGCAGCTGATGACGGTGCACTCGGCCAAGGGCCTGGAATTCGACGCGGTCTTCATCACGGGCCTCGAAGAAGGCCTGTTCCCGCACGAGAGCAGCGCGCGCGAGCTCGATGGCGTCGACGAAGAACGGCGCCTGATGTATGTGGCGATCACGCGTGCGCGCAAGCGTTTGTACATGAGCTTTACCCAGCAGCGCATGCTGCACGGCCAGACGCGCTTCAACATGAAGTCGCGCTTCTTCGACGAACTGCCGGAAGAATCGATCAAGTGGCTGTCGCCGCGCGTGCAGACCAACTGGTTCGCCGGCCGTAAATCGACCACGGCCTGGGACGATGCCACCTTCCGCGACGGTTCCGACAACAAGATCGCGCAGCAGATCACCCAGAAGTCCGGCAACGGCTCCGGCTGGCGCGTGGGGGAGAGCGTTTCCCACGCCAAGTTCGGCGAGGGCGTGATCGTGAATATCGAGGGCGGGGCGGGCGCGGCGCGCGCCCAGATCAACTTCGGGGCGGCGGGGATGAAGGTGCTGGACCTGTCGATTGCGAAGCTGGAGCGGGTCGGTCGTTAACCGTAGCGTGGGCGGCTTTGCCGCCCACGCGGTGATCGCTATCGGATGAATGTCTCTACCGGATGATCTTGCAGCCGGTCGACCGCGTGGGCAGGAAACCTGCGCACCCTACGGTTTATTTGGTCAGGTTGACCGATCCGGTCTGCGACCCATCCACCGGCTTCCCGAAAATCTGCCGGTACCCCGCGTACATCGCGCACTGCAGCAGCAGGATGAACAGGAAGATCAGCCACATGATCACCACGCGCGTCATGTTCGAGGCGCCCAGCAGCAGGGTGATCACCATGCAGATCCCGAAGAACATCGCGAACCACGCCAGCAGCAGCACGATGAACACGCGTGCGCTGCGCACCACGGCAAAGAAGCTGTAGAACACCGCTTTGCCCGCTGTCATCTTCTGCCAGTAGGTGAGCGGGGCAGCGAAGCACAGCGACATCAGCACCGCCACGTCGATCCCGAAAATCATGAACATCGCCAGGACGTCCGAACCCGCTACCTGCGGCTGGCCGCCCTCGCGTCCCTGGCGCGCCACCTGTTCCCAGAAGCCCGGATCGACCGCGAAGCGCGTGAGCATGGCCATCAGGAGCGACACGGCCAGGTAGATCAGGCCCACCTTGCACAAGTCCCTGACCACCGGCTGGCGAAAGCCCGTCAGCAGCACACCCGGCGTCACGCGTTCGCCGTTCTCGATCATCAGGCAGGCCTTCATGAAGGCCATCGAGAACGAGGGAATCAGGACCACCGCGATCATCGGCCCGAGCAGGGGCACGGCGCTGATGCCGATGCTGATCAGGATGTTCGCGAACAGCAGCGTGGTCAGCGCGGCCGGTTGTTTGCGGAACAGGCCGGCACCTTGCTTGAGCCAGTGCCAGCCGGTGATTGCAGGAATAGAGTTCATGTGGGCAGGTCGGGCGCGCCACGCTCGATGCGGGCACGCAGGATGCGTTCGAAGTGGGTGGGGTCGTGGGGCGTGAGCAGTTCTGCCGCACGCGGAATATGGAGGTCGTACAGGCGCGACAGCCAGAAGCGCAGCGCGCCGGCGCGCAGCATCGGCAGCCACGCGGCTTGTTCGTGGAGCGTGAACGGGCGCACGGCGTGGTAGGCGTCCAGCAGGGCGCGCACGCGCGCATCAACGAGCACGCCGGTGGCGAGATCGACGCACCAGTCGTTGACGGTCACGGCGACGTCGAACAGCCAGGTGTCGACGCCGGCAAAGTAGAAGTCGAAGCAGCCGGTCAGGCGCTCGCCTTCGAACATCACGTTGTTGCGAAACAGGTCGGCGTGCACCGGGCCGCGGGTCAGGGCGGCATAGGTGGCGCTGCCGGCGAACTCGGCCTGGTACGCGACTTCATTGCGCAGCAGCGCGGCCTCCGGGCCCGAGATCAGCGGCAGCACGGTGGGCGCGGTGGCGCTGATCCAGTCGAGGCCGCGCAGGTTCGGCTGGCTGAGCGCGAAGTCGCGCCCCGCCAGGTGCATGCGCGCCAGCATGCGGCCGACTTCGGCGCAGTGCACCGGCTGCGGATCCAGCTGCGACGCGCCGCTCAGGCGGCTGACGATGATCGCCGGCTTCCCGTGCAGGGTGACGACCAGCTCACCTTCGTGTGTCGGCACCGGCGCCGGCACCGGAATGCCGCGCTCGGCCAGGTGGCGCATCAGTTGCACGTAGAAAGGGAGCTGTTCGAAGCTGAGGTTTTCAAAAATGGTCAGCACGAACTCCCCACGCCCGGTGGTAAGGAAGAAGTTGCTGTTATCGATGCCGGAGGAAATGCCCTGGAGTGCGAGGGCGTCGCCGAGGGGGAACTGCTTGATCCACTGGGAAAGGTCGTCCAGCGAGACCGCGGTAAAAACTGCCATGAGCTAGCAACAAAGGTGAGGGTCGGCTGCAGCCATCGAAGCTGGCCGCAGCGCCAGGATTATTTTTTTTCGACTGGTTCCAGCGGTGGCGGAGGCGGTACGTCGGCGCGCGCGGGCACGCCTGCCTTGGCCGGCGCCGGCGAGGGGGCCGCGTTGGCCGGATTGGCCTCCTGCTTCTTCGGATTGCCAAAGTCGAATTCCATGACCTGCCATTGTGGGGCGCGGATCGCGCTGCTCTGGACGTCGCCGGGTTGGGCGTTTCCTGGTGCAACGTTCGGTTTCATGATGTAGCGACTCTTGCCGCTTTGCACTTCCACTTCGGTGACCGAACCGTCGTTGCCCCGCTTTTCGGTAATGCGGGTACGCTCGCGTGGCGGAATGGTGGTGGCCGGCTGATCGCTGCCCGGCTCGATGCGCTCGAGATTCGGCGGCGTCTGGGCCGGACGCTGCTGCTGCGGTTGCTGCTGCGGCGGTTGCTGGTTCTGCGCCGCGGCCAAACCTGCATATGCGAGGAGGCATAGGGTCGCGCAAACGCGCGACTGGAGTTTCAGGCGGGAAGATGTGCGCAACATGATGGTCACCTTGTGTCGTTTGGTTCATTGTAACAAACAGACACGCTTCCCTGTGAAAAGTGTGCAGAGAGCTGACCGGGTCCCGTCCCGCCGTGCCCGGCATCGCTTGTGCGTCGGCCAAGCTGATTCTGCGATAATGCCGGACACTTTTGGCGCTTGCGCCGGCTTTACTCTGCCTTCTATTTATCTCGTCGCCCTATGGAAAATACCCTGCTGCTCGTTGACGGCTCCAGCTATCTCTACCGCGCCTACCACGCGCTGCCCGACCTGCGCGGCCCGGACGGTTTCCCCACCGGCGCCATGCACGGGATGGTCAACATGCTGCGCCGCCTGCGCGCCGACTACCCGGCGGCCTACATCGCCTGCGTGTTCGATGCCAAGGGCAAGACCTTCCGCGACGACCTCTACCCGGAATACAAGGCCACCCGCGCCTCGATGCCGGAAGACCTGGGCAAGCAGATCGAGCCGATCCACGAAGTGGTGCGCCACCTCGGCTGGCCGATCCTGACGGTGGAAGGCGTCGAAGCCGACGACGTCATCGGCACCCTGGCCGTGCAGGCCACCGCGCGCGGCATGAAGACCATCATCTCGACCGGCGACAAGGACCTGGCCCAGTTGGTCAACGACAAGGTCACGCTCATCAATACGATGAGCAACGAGAAGCTGGATGAGGCCGGCGTGGTCGCCAAGTTCGGCGTGCCGCCGAACCGCATCATCGACTACCTGACCCTGATCGGCGACACCGTCGACAATGTCCCGGGCGTGAACAAGTGCGGCCCGAAGACGGCGCTGAAGTGGCTGACCCTGCACGGCTCGCTCGACGGCGTGATCGAAAACGCCCACGCCATCACCGGCGCGGTGGGCGAGAACCTGCGCGCGGCGCTGGAATGGCTGCCGAAGGGCCGCGAGCTCATCACCGTGAAGACCGACTGCGACCTGGTGAAGCACGTGGTCTCGTTCGAGGAAACCCTGGTCGGCCGTCCCGAAGACGCCGAGGCGCTGCGCGACTTCTTCCAGCGCTACGGCTTCAAGACCATGCTGCGCGACCTGGGCGGCGGCGGCCGTGCGGACGGCGCCGTGGCGCCGGCCCGCGGCATCGGTCCCGGCGGCGCGCCACTCAATTCCCCCGAAGGGGCACCCGGCTCACTGCCGGGCATCCCCATCATCAAGGGCGAATACGAGACCATCCTTACCGACGAACAGCTCGACAAGTGGCTGGCGCTGATCGACGCGGCCGAGCTGACCTCGGTCGACACCGAGACCACCTCGCTCGACCCGATGGCGGCCGAGATGGTCGGCATCTCGCTGTCGGTCGAAGCGGGCAAGGGCGCCTACATCCCGGTGGCGCACCGCTACGCCGGCGCGCCCGACCAGCTCGCGCGCGAGCACGTGCTCGAGCGCATGCGCTCCTGGCTGGAAAACCCGGCCAAGCCCAAGCTCGGACAGAACCTGAAGTACGACATGCACATCTTCGAGAACCACGGCATCAAGCTCGCGGGGATCGTGCACGACACCCTGCTGCAGTCCTACGTGTTCGAATCGCACAAGCCGCACGACATGGACACCATGGCGATGCGCCACCTCGGCTACACCACGATTCCCTACGTGGACGTGTGCGGCAAGGGCGCCAGCCAGATCTGCTTCGACCAGGTCGAGCTGGCCCGCGCCACCGAGTATGCGGGCGAGGATTCCGATATCACCCTGCGCCTGCATCAGGTCATGCTGCCCCACGTCGAAGCCGACAAGGGCCTGACCACCATCTACCGCAACATCGAGATGCCGACCATGCAGGTGCTGCAGAAGATCGAGCGCAACGGCGTCCTGATCGACGCCGAGCTCCTGGCCGTGCAGTCGGGCGAGCTGGGCGCGCGCATGCTGGAGCTGGAGCAGCAGGCCTATGAGCTGGCCGGCGGCCCCTTCAACCTCGGATCGCCGAAGCAGATCGGCGAGATCTTCTTCGGCAAGCTCGGCCTGCCGGTGATCAAGAAGACCGCCACCGGTGCGCCGTCCACCGATGAAGAGGTGCTGCAGAAGCTGGCCGAGGACTACCCGCTGCCGAAGATCCTGCTCGAGCACCGCGGCATGTCCAAGCTGAAGTCGACTTATACGGACAAGCTGCCGAAGATGGTCAATCCGAAGACCGGCCGCGTGCATACCAACTACGCACAGGCGGTGGCCATCACCGGCCGCCTGTCCTCGAACGAGCCGAACCTGCAGAACATCCCGGTGCGTAATGCCGAAGGACGTCGCATCCGCGAAGCCTTCATCGCCCCGCCGGGCAGCGTGATCGTGTCGGCCGACTACTCGCAGATCGAGCTGCGCATCATGGCGCACATCTCGGGCGACCCGGCCATGCTGAAAGCTTTCGCGGAAGGCGAGGACATCCACCGTGCCACCGCCGCCGAGATCTTCGGCATTGCGCCGGAAGAAGTGCAGAGCGAGCAGCGCCGCTATGCCAAGGTGATCAACTTCGGCCTGATCTACGGCATGAGCGCCTTCGGCCTGGCCCAGAACCTGGGCATCGAGCGCGGCGCGGCCTCCAGCTACATCGACCGCTATTTCGCCCGATTCGCCGGCGTGAAGCAGTACATGGACGAGACCCGCCTGCAGGCCAAGGCGCGCGGCTACGTCGAGACGGTATTCGGACGCCGCCTGTGGCTCCCCGAGATCAACTCGCCGAACGGCCCGCGCCGCGCCGGCGCCGAACGTGCGGCGATCAATGCGCCGATGCAGGGCACGGCGGCCGACCTGATCAAGCTGGCCATGATCGCGGTGCAGGCCTGGCTGGAAGCCGAGAAGCTGGGCACCCGCATGATCATGCAGGTGCACGACGAACTGGTGCTCGAGGTGCCGGAAGCCGAACTGGAACTGGTGCGGGTGAAGCTGCCGGAACTGATGGCGGGCGTGGCCACGCTGAACGTGCCGCTGGTGGCCGAGACCGGCGTCGGGCCGAACTGGGAGCGAGCCCATTGAGTATGGGCTTGCGCCCATTGAACTGATCATCCGAGGGGAACTATGCAACAACGAAAACTGGGCCGTACCGGTGTAGCCGTCTCTGAAATCGGTTTCGGCGCGTGGGCGATCGGCGGCGCCTGGGGCGACGTCAGCATGGAAGACGCCAAGGCTGCACTGCATGCGGCCCTGGACGGGGGCTGCACCTTCATCGACACCGCCGACGTGTACGGCGATGGCCGTTCGGAACAGATCATCGCGGAGGTGCTGGCCGAACGTGGCGGCGAGCGGCCGTTCGTCGCCACCAAGGCGGGCCGCCGCCTCGTCCCCCATGCGGCGGAAGGCTATACCAAGGCGAACCTGGCCGAATTCGTGGAACGCTCCCTGCGCAACCTGCGTGTCGATTGCCTGGACCTGGTCCAGCTGCATTGCCCGCCGCCCGCCGTGTATTACCGGCCCGAGGTATTCCAGGCGATGGATGAGCTGGTTGCCGAGGGCAAGATCCGGCATTACGGCGTGTCGGTCGAAAAGGTGGAAGAGGCCCTGAAAGCCATCGAATACCCGAATGTGGCCACCGTCCAGATCATCTACAACATCTTCCGCCAGCGCCCCTCCAAGCTGTTCTTCGACGTAGCGAAGCGGCGCGACGTCGGCGTCATCGTGCGCGTGCCGCTGGCATCGGGCCTGTTGACCGGCAAGATGAGTGCCGACACCGCATTCGCCGCGGACGACCACCGGGCCTTCAACCGCAACGGCGAAGCATTCGACAAAGGCGAAACCTTCGCCGGCGTTCCTTACCCGTTGGCGCTGGAAGCGGTGGAACACATCCGCAAGCTGGTCCCCGGCGACGCTTCGATGGCGCAGTTTGCCTTGCGCTGGATCCTGATGGAAGAGGGTGTCAGCACCGTTATCCCCGGGGCCAGGAACGCGCGGCAAGCGATGGCTAACTCCGAAGCAGCGGGGCTTGCACCTATTTCCCCGGAAGTCATGTCAGAGTTGCGCTCGCTCTACCGTGAGATGATTGCACCGCACGTCCACCATCTCTGGTAGTCGCGCTACGGGGCACACGCGTGTTCCCACGCGGCTTCTGCTGCGAGGACGGCATCGGCATCGTCAGCCGGCGTGTGCAGGTTTGTCGTGTAGGTCTTGGCCAATAGTGAAACGATGCGAGCGACCTGGATGCGCAGTGCCTCCGGCGCCAGGACGTCGGCGTGGGCGCCGAAGCGTAGCAGCTCGTATGCGGCGTGGTGAACCGGCCCCACGGGAAGGACCACGGTTCGCCATCCATCTTCGGCGGCTTCCCCGATCGTGGCGTGAGCGACGGCAAAGGGAGGCAGGAAGGCCTCCATCATCTTGACTCCCCACGGCGAGAGCCGTACGCTGGCCCGTTCCGGGTGCTGCTCCTGCGCGAAGCGGCGGGCGTTCTCGGCCCAGTAGGCCGGCAGGTCGAAGTCGTCGACGTGGTCGACACGGCCGTCGAGCAGCGTCAGTTCAAGGATGCGCGAGACACGATAGGTTCGCACGTCCGTCCCGGCCCTGGCGACGAGGTACCAGGCGCCGCCCTTGAGCACGATGCCGAGCGGGTCCAGCACACGCTCTTTCTCTGCTTTCCAGCTCCGATAGCGGATGCGGATCGGCCGTTCACCCCAGACGGCTTCCGCCAGCCGCGGCAGGCAAGCCGGGCGTTCGCTTGCGTCGAACCAGCCGGGCACGTCCAGATGGAAGCGCAAGCGCATCCGGCCGGCGCCTTCGCGGATCTCGGCGGGAAGCGCAGCCAGCAGCTTGTCCCGCGCGCTTGCGCAGGCCGCGCCCAGTCCCAATTCAGCCGCCTGTCCGGACAGGCCGCCCAGGAACAAGGCTTCGGCTTCCAGCGCCGACATGCCGTTCAGGCGCGTTCGATAGCCGTCCAGCAGCCGGTAACCCCCTAGATTGCCGCGCTCGCTGTAGATGGGAATTCCGGCGGCGCTCAGGGCGTCGACGTCGCGATAGATCGTGCGCAGCGACACCCCGTACTCGTCGGCGAGCGCCCGCGCCGTCGCATGGCCGCGCGCCTGCAGTGTGGTGAGGATGAAAAGGAGTCGGCTGGCGCGCATGTTCCAAGTGTAATCCATACCTGACAGAAGATGTCAGCTTGGCACGCATACCATGCTCTCGGTCGACCGCGGATCGGCACACCGACATCCAACCAGCCATCGAGGACATCCCATGCATACACAGCGCAGCATTACCTTCTTCCATTCGCCACAGACCCGCTCGACCTCAACCTTCATCCTGCTCGAAGAACTCGGCGCACCCTACGAGCTGCGGGTCTTGAACATGAAGGCGGGCGAACAACGCCAGAGCGCCTTCCTGGCTGTGAACCCGCTGGGAAAAGTGCCGGCCATCCTGGACGGCGACACCGTCGTGACCGAGCAGGTGGCGATTTTCATTCACCTGGCCGACCGGTTCGCGCAAGCGGGACTGGCGCCATCCCTCGGGGATCCGCTGCGCGGCGCCTACCTGCGCTGGCTCGTCTACTACGCCGCCTGTTACGAGCCGGCGCTGGTGGACCGTTTCATGAAACGCGAGCCGGCGCCGCCCATGAGCTCACCCTATGGCGACTTCGACGCCATGATCGACGTGATCGACACCCAGCTGCGGCGCGCACCCTATCTGCTCGGCGATACCATGTCGGCTGCCGACGTTTTATGGGGGGCGGCGCTGGGCTGGGGCATGGCGTTTGCCGGCGTGCCGCGCCTTCCGGCTTTGCTGGACTATGCCGAGCGGATCGGCGCCCGCCCGGCAGCAAAACGCGTCGAAGAACGCGACAATGCACTCGTTGCCGCGCATGAGGCTGCGCTGGTGGCTTGATCGGCAGGCCACCCTTGAGTATCGGCTAGACCAAATTTGAAAAATGGTCTGACCAAATTCGATTCATTTATGCTAACCTGAAGGCTCCACTGCCGAGTTCGGCAGCTGGGGCTGGACCCGTATCACCACGATCGCTCGCTGGACGGCGCAGGACAGCCCACGAGGCTGGCAAAGCCGTGCAGCGAGCATCTTCCAGGTGATGGTTCACGCGTACTACTCACCGACACCCGGCACCGGCAAAGGCCACGCACGGGCCGGGGCCGGTGACGCTTCTCCAAACGACAAGCCATAGCGAACAGCGCGCGTCCCAGCGAGGCGCGGCGCCGGCGCTCGCCTGTCGACACCATCACCTCGACCGATCAGGACCAAGAAATGAAAACAAAAATCATATTGGAGACACTGGTATTGGCTGCAGCGCTCACGGCAACCCAGGCGGGCGCTGCACCCATTTCCCTGCAAGGCAGCACCATCACCGGCACCTATAACGGCTCGGCCGAAGGGATGCTGGGACTGGACCACCTGTTCCAACCGGAACCGGGCAGCAACATCACCACCATTGATCCCAACGGCTATGAGGAGGTCGAATTTCTTAGTGCGGACACCTTGTTCGCCTTTGACTTCAGTGCCACCGGCCGGCTGACCGTGACCCTCAACGCCCTCGAGGCTCCCCTTGGGAACTATCGCGCGCTCTTCGACTTCGGCAGCGGCCTGGCCCAGCGGATCGGCAGCTTCACGCTGGATGACACCAGCGGTATCGGGACGCTGCCCGTCCTGTCGGTGATCAATGAGCACGCGATTGCGATCGATCTCTCCACCGTCACTTGGAACGATGCCTTCAGCGGGTTCTCCGCGCAGATCGGCGCGGCGGCGGAAGTGCCGGAGCCCGGCAGCGCCGGCCTGGCGCTGGCGGGCCTGGCCGGCCTCGCCCTGGCCCGTCGCCGCAAGAGCGCAGCACAACGCTAAACCCAGTTACAGGAGCTCACATGAAACATCCAGGTTTCAAGGCAGCGGCACGTGCTGCCATCCTGCTGGCGTGCGTGTTCGGCATGCCGGCAGCCGCAGCAACCGACCCGGCACGGCAGGCGGCGCCAACAGACGGCTGGGCCGGCCAGGCCGGCGGCACGCTCGGCGGCTCGGCAGCCGGCATCGACCATATCTACACCGTCAGCAAGCGCTCCGAACTGCTGGCGGCGCTGAACAATGGCGGCGACAACCCGAAAATCATCAAGCTGGTCGGCAGCATCGACATGAGCGAGGGCAGGCCCTACACCTCGACCTCCGACCAGGCGGCGCGCGGCGCCATCCGTCTCAAGAGCAATACCACCCTGATCGGGGCCGACGCCAATGCGGGCATCGTCAACGGCACCGTGCTGGTGTCGAACGTCTCGCAGGTCATCATCCGCAACCTCAAGATCGTCGCGCCCTGCGACGTGGAGCCGGTCTGGGACCCGACCGACGGTTCCACCGGCAACTGGAATGCGGCCTATGACGCGATCGGCGTCTCGAACTCGCACCACGTCTGGGTCGACCGTGTGACCCTGACCGACGCGCCGCTGACCGATGATTTCCTGCCGGTCGAGAACGGCAAGAAGAAGCAGTGCCACGACGGCGCGCTCGACATCACCAATGCCTCGGACTACGTGACGGTGTCGTACAACGTCTTCGGCCAGCACGACAAGACCACGCTGGTCGGCGGCGGCGATTCGGCGACGGCCGACGAAGGCAAGCTGCGCGTCACCTTCAGCAACAACGTGTACCGCGACGTGGCCCAGCGCGCCCCGCGCGTACGCTTCGGCCAGGTCCACGTGTTCAACAACTATTTCGTCGGCAGCAAGTCCGCGTCGCCATATGCGCACAGCTACAGCATCGGCGCCGGCAAGAACGCCAAGATCCTGTCGACGAACAACGTGTTCGAGATCGCCGGCGCGCCAGGCTGCGACGGGGTCGTCACCAACATGAGCAGTGCGAACCCGGGCGCCTTCAAGGACAGCGGTTCGGTGCTGAATGGCAAAGCGCTGGGCGCCTGCTCGGTCTCGAACGCCGTCACCTGGACCCCGCCGTATGCCTTCACGCCGCGTCCGGCATCGCTGGTGAAGGCCAATGCGCTGGCCCAGGCCGGCGTCGGCAAGATCAGCACGGCGATCAGCGGCAGCGGCAAGGTCACCGTGGACCAGAACCCGACCCTGGCATGCCCGGCCACCGGCCTGACTTTCTGCGACGACTTCCAGAACGGCAGCACTGCCAAGTGGGACCTGCTGCCGGTGCCGGGCCCGAACGGCAAATTCAGCGTGACATCCGAGGTGGCCGGTGGCGACAACAAGGTGCTGCAGTACACGGCCGCGACCACGGGCGGCGTCCTCGCCCTGGTCAAGCCGGAGGCCTTCGGCGGCGTCCCCTCGGCTGACTACTTCGTCGAGGCGCGCATCCGTCCGATGACGAACGGCACGACCGGCAACAAGTTCCTGTATCTCGTCACGCGCTACGTCAATCCGTCCAACTGGTACGCGGCCGGCCTGAACGTGCAGAACAGCAGCACCAGCACCCAGGTGGAAATCGCCCGGATGCTGAACAATACCCTGAGCCGGATCCGCCAGGTGCGCATGCCGATCGAGATGGATGCAGCTTTCTACACGGTGCGCTTCGAGATGATCGGCAGCACGCTGACGGTCTACCTCGATGGCCGCAACCTCGGTTCGGTGACGGACAGTGCGTTCGCGGCGCGCGGCCTGATCGGCCTGTACACGGCGAACAAGTCCTTCATGATCGACGACGTGCGCGTCGGCGATCCGCGCCTCAAACCCGTACAGCTGAACCTCGACCCGGCCGGGCAGGCCTGGTCGGCGGAAGTCGGCGACGCCCCTTATCAGGCGAGGATCACGGCCGTGGCCAGTGACGGCCAGCCGGACAGCTTCAGTGTCGAATCGAGCAACCCGGCCGTGGTGGCGGTGGCCAGCAGCGGCAATACCATCACCCTCACGCCGGTCGGTGCGGGCAAGGCCGACATCGTGGTCCGTAGCGGCTCCGAGCCCTCGATCACCCGCACCATCGCCGCCACCATCGCGCCGCAGTTCGTGCAGCCGACCCAGGTGTACGCGATGCAGGGCGCCAGCTTCCCGGCGCCGCTCGACGCGGCGACGCACGTCGACACCTCGCTCAGGCTGGTCTTCGACAAGCCGCCGACCCTTGGCGCCAGCGGCAGCATCCGCATCTTCCGCAAGATGGACGATGCCCTGGTCGACGTCATCCGCATCAGGGATGAAACCGACGTGCTGGGCTACGAAGGCCAGGCGCAGGTGCGCAAGGTGAACACCACGCCGATCCGGATCGTCGGCAACACGGTCACGATCAAGCCGCACAGCAACAGGTTGAGCTATGGCACCGAGTACTACGTGGCGATTGCCGACGGCGTGTTCACGGGCACCAGCCTGGGCGGCACGCCTTTCGTCGGCATCGGCAAGGCGGCCGGCTGGACCTTCACCACCAGGGCCGCTGCGCCTACCGGCAGCAGCCTGACGGTGGACGACGACGGCGATGCCGACTTCCGCACCGTGCAGGGCGCGCTCAACCATGCGATGCAGCGTTTCGCGAAGGCGGATCCGGTCACGATCCATATCCGAAACGGCCGCTACGAGGAACTGCTGTACCTGAACGGCAAGGACAATGTCAGCATCAAGGGCGAGAGCCGCGACGGCGTGATGATCTCGTATACCAATAACGAGAGCTTCAATCCGGGCACCGGCAGCAGCCAGGCCAGCACGGCGGCCGGTACGCCGTCCGGCGGACGCGCGGTGATGCTGGTGGAGGCATCCGACATGCTCAGCCTCGACACCTTGAGCCTGAAGAACACCACCATCCGCTCCAGCGGCATCTCGGGACAGGCCGAGACCATCTACTTCAACAGCGAGGGGCGCCTGGTGGTGAAGAACGCCAGCTTCTACAGCGAGCAGGACACCCTGAACCTGAAGGGCTGGTCCTGGTTCTACCGCACGCTGGTGGAGGGCAACGTCGATTTCATCTGGGGCAGTAGCCGCGCCGCGCTGTTCGAGGAGAGCGAAATCCGCTCGGTGGGCGACAGCGCGAATGCCGGCAGCGGCGGCTATGTGCTGCAGGCGCGCGTGCCCACTAGCAGCGATATCGGCTACGTGTTCCTGAACAGCGCGCTGACCCATGGTCCGGGTCCGGGTCCGCTGCGCGGCGACGTGCCGAACGGCGCCACCTACCTGGCGCGCAGTTCGGGCAACACCGCCACCTGGGACAACATCGCCTTCATCAACTGCAGGATGGATACGCACGTGGCAGCGGCCGGCTGGGCAGGGCAGGGCGTGAATGGGCAGCCGGCACCGAACCCGCTCGTGGCCCGCGCCGATGCGGGCTGGCGCGAGTACGGCAGCCTTGATATGGCCGGCAATCCGCTGAACCTGGCGGCGCGGGTGGGTGGCTACATCCTGAGCGACACCGATGTGGCAAATCGCTTCGCTTCGCGCGAGAAGGTGTTTGCGGGGTATGGCAACGGGGCGGGGTGGAATCCGCAGCCGTGATCCGAGTTGGCCGGCGTTCCTGCATGGCGGGAACGCCGGCGTGCTAAGCTTGGGTATCGCACCTTTCTCGAGACCGCCATGAGCTTGCCCGTTGTCGCCATTTTCGTCGCCAAACCCGGCTTCGAAGAGAAGCTGGAGGCCCTGTTCCGGGGCGTTGTCGCCACGACCCTGGGCGAGGAAGGCTGCATCAGCTACCAGATCAATCGCGACATGGCGAACCCGCGTCGCTTCGTGTTTACCGAGGAATGGCGGAGCCAGGCCGACCTCGACCGGCATCTTGCGGCCCCGCATTTGCGGGCGCTCTCCGAGCAGGTGCCTGAATGCATCGAATCGAGCGATGTGCTGTTGTTGACCAAACTTGCGGGCGGGGCGGTAACAGCCTGAAGCGGTCATTGCTGAACGAACAAGTTACGTACGGAATACTGGTCTTTGTCACGGAAAAGCTGCAGTTCTTCCGCCAAGCGGCCCTGTCGGTTCGCCCGCCCCTCCGGTATCATGCGTGAATGAACGAGATTTCCTTCCAACCGTTTGTCATTGGTGTCGCCGGAGGCAGCGGCAGTGGCAAGTCAACGGTGACCCAGCAAGTCCTGGCGTCCTTCGGCGCCGAGATGGTGTCGGTCGTGATGCAGGACGATTACTACCGCGACCAATCCGATCTTACCCCCGAAGTCCGCCGCAAGCAGAACTACGACCACCCGGATGCCTTCGACTGGCCACTGCTGGTGAAGCACGTCCGGGCCCTGCGCAGTGGCGAAGCGATCGAGATGCCGGAGTACGACTTCACGATCGACAACCGTTCCAACAAGACCATTCCCGTCAAGCCGGCCCCGGTCATCGTCATCGAAGGCCTGTTCGCCCTGTATGACGCGGACCTGCGCGACATGATGTCGCTGAAGATCTTCGTCGACACCGCTGCCGACGTGCGCTTCATCCGCCGCATGCAACGGGATATCGCGGAACGCGGCCGCACGACGGAAAGCATCGTCAGCCAGTACCTGGAAACGGTGCGTCCGATGCACAAGCAATTCATCGAGCCGACCAAGCGCAATGCCGACGTCATCCTGCCCCACGGCGCCAACGGCCCGGCAGTCGATGTCATCACGACCAAGGTGGCAAGCGTTATCGGCCAATTGAAGCGGCGTTCGACCGATCGCTGACGCCGCTCGGCTGTTGCGTGCAGGCCAGTCAAACCCTGCTCATCTGTAAAGACTGTAAGCAACTGTTTCAATGTGTGCCGAAACACGTAACAGTTGCTTTTCTGAATGCTAGGATTCCTTCAAAGCTGCTGTTGGCAGACCCATTGAAAGGCAATCCATCACATGTTCGAGACCACACCCCGCCTCGCCCTGCTGGGCGCCACCGCCATCAGCGCCGCCGTTCTGTCTGCCTGTGGCGGCGGTGGCGGCAGCGACGTCCCGGCCACCACGCCGATCAGCACCCTCGGTACCCTGGCCGTGTCGATGACCGACGCCCCGGCCTGCGGCTTCGACGCCGTCAACGTCACCGTTTCCAAGGTGCGCGTGCACCGCAGCGAAGGCGCGTCGGAGCTTGATGCCGGCTGGACCGACATCACCCTGAGCCCGGCAAAGAAGATCAACCTGCTGAACCTGACCAACGGCGTGCTCGAAGCGCTCGGCCAGACGTCGCTGGAAGCGGGCCGCTACACCCAGCTGCGCCTGGTCCTGGACGGCAATGGCAGCAGCGTGGTGCCGACTGCCGGCAAGACCGAGCAGCCGCTCGAAACGCCGAGTGCAGTCCGGAGCGGCATCAAGCTGGTCGGGAACTTCGAGGTGACGGCCGGCCAGAGGACCGACGTCGTGCTCGACTTCGACGCCTGCAAGTCCGTCGTCACCCGCGGCCGCAACAGCTATGCGCTGAAACCCGTCGTGAAGGTGGTGCCGGCGACCCTGAACGGCATCTCCGGTTTCGTCAGCACCGCGCTGCTGGGCCGCAGCGTACAGGTCTCGGCGCAGCAGAACGGCCAGGTCGTCAGCGCCACCACGCCGAATCCGACCACCGGTGAATTCGTCCTCTCACGCCTCGCGCCGGGCAACTACGACGTCGTCATCACCGCCAACGACAGCGCGGCCAGCGTGGTGGCAAGCGTGCCGGTGGCCTCGACCAGCAGCACCACGGTCCTGAGCACATCGAGCGCCCCGATCCTGCTTGCGCCGGGCAATACCGGCTCGATCGGCGGCACGGTCACCATGAGCCCCGCCAGTACCGAAGCTGCCTACGTCTCGGCCAAGCAGAGCTTCGCTGCCGGCCCGACTGTCACCATCAAGTACCAGGGCGCGGACCTGGCTACCGGCGCTTACACGATTGCCAACCTGCCGGTGGCGGCGCCGCAGTTCGCCATGTATAGCACCACGCTGCCGCTTGCCTTCAGCGCCAGCACGGCGGCAGCAAGCGGCAAGTACCGCGTGGAGGCAGCCGCAGCCGGCTACGTGACGAAGTCGGTCGACAACGTCGACATCGGTAGCGCCAACCAGTCGAGCGTCAACTTCGCGCTGACCCGCTAACGCAACTCAGCGCTAGCGTGCGCCCCTCCGGACTTTGCTAAGATAGCAAGCCTGTCCAACACAACCGGAGGGGCCACATGAAAGATCTCATTCGCGATGCCGAAAGCCTGCTGTCCGCCAGCGCGTTCAGCGAGGGTGTCGACCGCCGCGTCTTCCTGAAAGCCGCCGCCGGCGGCGGATTCGCCGTCGCCGCGCTGCCAGTGGTGGCGCAGACCCAGATCCAGACCAGTACCGAGGGCCTGGATGCGGCCGACCACATCGTGGTCGTCAACGGCCAGGACGTGCCGGTCTACCGCGCCCAGCCCAAGGACCGCACCAACCTGCCGGTGGTGCTGGTCATCTCCGAGATCTTCGGCGTCCACGAACATATCAAGGACGTGGTGCGCCGCTTCGCCAAGGCCGGCTACCTGGCCGTGGCCCCGGACCTGTTCGTGCGCCAGGGCGACGCCACCAAGGCGCCGGATACCGGGACCCTGATGAAGACCATCATCGCCAAGGTCCCGGACGCCCAGGTCATGACGGACCTCGACACCATCGTCAAGTGGACCAGGCAGCGCGGCGGGAATACCGACAAGCTGGGCATCACCGGTTTCTGCTGGGGCGGCCGCATTACCTGGCTGTACGCCGCGCATAACAAGGACGTCAAGGCCGGCGTGGCCTGGTACGGCCGCCTGGTGGGCGAGACCAACCCGCTGCAGCCGAAGCATCCGATCGACATCGCCCAGAACCTGAAGGTGCCTGTGCTCGGCCTGTACGGCGCCAAGGACACCGGCATCCCGCTGGAATCGGTGGAGCGCATGCGCACGGCGCTCGACGCCGGCAATAGCCGCTCGAGGATCCACGTCTATCCGAACTCGGGCCATGCCTTCCACGCCGACTACCGTCCGAGCTTCAATGCCGCCGACGCCAAGGACGGCTGGGCCAAGGCGCTGGACTGGTTCTCCAAGCACGGCGTCGCCTAAGAACCGGCACGGCCTTGCCTGATCTGCACCGAGCGCGGCCGGGCAGGGTACAATGCCCGGTTTGCCGCTCCGCGTTAGATCAGAACAAGAGGTTTTCAAATCGACCCCATTCTCTCTTCCATCCTGCTGGCGACCGTGATCGCCGGCGTCGCCAGCATTACCGGCGCTGCCGTGTTTTCGTTCGCGCTGCTGTCGAAGGTGGTGGAGCGGATGGTCAGCCTGTCGGTCGGCATCATGCTGGCCACCTCCTTGCTGCACGCCCTGCCGGAAGCTTTCGCGTCCGGGGCCAGCACGCGCAGCCTGTTCGCCACGCTGCTGGGCGGCCTGCTGGCCTTCTTCGTGCTGGAAAAGCTGGCGATCCTGCGCCACTCGCACCACCACGAAGGCGACGGCCACCACCACGCCCACGGCCATGACGCCCGCCAGGCCGGCAAGTCGGGCTGGATGATCCTGCTGGGCGACGGCATGCACAACTTCACCGACGGCATCCTGATCGCCGCGGCCTTCCTTGCCAACCCGGAACTGGGCATTGTCACCGCGCTCGCCATCGTCGCCCACGAGATTCCGCAGGAGATCGGCGATTTCATCGTGTTGCTCAATGCCGGCTTCTCGCGCTTGCGCGCCTACGTCTTCAACCTCCTGTGCAGCCTGCTGTCGGTGGCCGGGGGCCTGCTCGGTTACTTCACCCTGGACCGCGCCAGCGACCTGATTCCCTACGTGCTGGTGTTCGCGTCCTCGGGCTTCATCTATATCGCGGTCAGCGACCTGATGCCGCAGATGCAGCGCCGCGCCACCGTGCGCGAATCGGTGCCGCAGGTACTCCTGATTGCGCTTGGCGTTGCGATCGTGGTCGCGCTGAACCACGCTTACTGAGCGGCGGCTGCTTCCCTTTCCCGGATCGACATGGCGCTCCGGCAAGGGAGGGCAGGCCGTGTTTCCTTCTTGCTTCGCTAATGATAATGACTTATCATTACCGGAGAATTCAACGGAGGAACCCTGTATGCCCGCTTCGACCTTCCCACGTACGCCGCTCGCGCTGGCGATCCTGTTTGCCTTCGGCGCACCACTGGCCCAAGCCCAAACCCAGACCGATAGCCGCCTCCAGGCCGATCCCGACACCGTCCCGACCGTGGTGGTTTCCGCCAGCGCCCTGGGCGTGGTGAGCGACGACATGATCACCCCGGTCACCTCGCTCGGCGGCGGAGAACTGGTGCGCGTGCGCGAATCGACGCTGGGCGAAACCCTGGCCAACCAGCCGGGCATCACCTCGAGCCACTTCGGCGCCGGCGCCAGCCGTCCGGTGATCCGCGGCATGGACGGCCCGCGCGTGAAGATCCTGTCGGATGGTGCGGAAGTGCAGGATGCTTCGACCATCAGCCCGGACCATGCTGTCGCTTTTGAACCTGTATTGGCCGAGCGCATCGAAGTGCTGCGTGGGCCTTCGGCGCTGGCCTATGGCGGCGGGGCGGTGGGCGGCGTGGTGAACATCCTGGACCGCAAGATTCCGACCAAGGTGCCGGAGAAGGGCGTCGAGGGCAGCGCCGAGGTACGCGCCAATTCGGTGGCGCGCGAGAAGACCGGCGCTTTTGAAGTGACCGGCGGCAGCGGCAACTTCGCCGTCCACGCCGAGGGCGTCAAGCGCGACGCCGGCGAATACCGCGTCGGCAAGGGCTGGGAGGGCGGGGAAGGGAGCAAGCGCGTGCACGGCAGCCATAAGGACACCGAGACCGGCACCGTCGGCCTGTCCTGGGTGGGCGAGCGCGGCTACCTGGGCGCCGCCTACACCAAGGAGCGCACCGAATACGGCATCCCGGGCCACGGTCACGAATTCGCGAGCTGCCATCCGCACGGCGACCACCTGCACTGCGGCGGCCATGGGCATGAAGAAGAGCATGACCACGATCACGGGCACGGCCATGAAGAAGTCCCGGTCGTGAAGCTGAACAGCGAGCGCTGGGACTTGCGTGGCGAGTACCGCAATCCGCTGCCTGGTTTCGCCAAGGCCCGCCTGCGCGCCTCCTTTACCGACTACCGCCACGACGAACTGGAAGAAGGCGTGGTCTCCACCAGTTTCATGAACAAGTCGCACGATGCCCGCGTCGAGCTCGAGCACCTGCCGGTCGCCGGCTGGCGCGGCGTGATCGGCCTGCAGACCACGCGCCGCGACTTCGACACCGAAGGCGAGGAAGCCTATGTGCCGCCGACCGTGACCAAGCGCCACGCGGCCTTCGTCACCGAGGAGTACAAGCTCGACAACTGGCGCTTCGAAGCGGGCCTGCGCCACGAATGGCAGGACATCGCCGTCGACAATGCGCGCTTTGCCGGCGCACGCGACACTGAAGCGAAGGGCACCTCGGTGGCGCTGGGCGCGGTCTGGAAGTTCCAGCCCCAGTATTCGCTGCGCGCAGGGATCTCGCGCGCCCACCGCCTGCCGGCCGCCGAGGAGCTGTACGCGGACGGCGTGCACCTGGCCACCTCTACCTACGAGATCGGCAACCAGAACCTGGGCAAGGAAACCTCGAACAACATCGATGTCACCCTGCGCAAGTTCGAGGGCAATACCACCTTCTCGCTGAGCGCCTTCCACAACCGCGTCGACAACTACATCTACGCGCACACGCTGGACAACCACGAAGGCTTCCAGCTGGTCGAATACGCCCAGCGCGATGCGACCTTCAGCGGCCTCGAAGGAGAGCTGCGCCACAAGTTCTCGAACGTCGTGGAAGGCACGCTGTTCGGCGACTATGTGCGCGCCCGCTTCGACAAGGACATCGGCGCCGACGGCAGCCGCAACATCCCGCGCATCCCGGCCCACCGCATCGGCGTGCGCCTGAACGCGGACTGGCAGGCGTGGCACGGCATGGTCGAACTGGTGCGGGTCGGCAAGCAGGACAAGGTGGCGGAGTTCGAGGGAACGACCGGCGGCTACAACATGCTGAACCTCGGCACCCACTACACGACCCGCATTGCCGGCGTGCCGGCCCAGCTCTACGCGCGCATCAACAACCTGACGAACGAGCTGGCGTTCAGCCATACCTCCTTCATCAAGGAAGCCGCGCCGCTGCCCGGCCGTAACATCACCGCCGGCCTGCGATTCATCTTCTGATGAAGGCCCTGATCAGGTTTGCCGACTACGCCGGCATGGCGGCGTCGGCCCTGTGTCTGCTGCACTGCCTGGCGATGCCGCTGTTGATCGCGGCATTTCCCTTGCTGGGGCTGGGCGGGGCGCACCATGCCTTGCATGATGCGCTGCTGCTGGGCGTGACGGTGCCGGTGCTGCTGGCGCTGGTGCCGGGGTATGTCAAGCACCGTGACCCGGTCGCATTAATGCTCGGATTGGCGGGGCTGGGCGCGTTCCTGCTGGCCGTGTTCGTGGTCGGGCCGCAGCTGGGCGAGATGGCGGAGACGGTGGCAGCGGTGCTGAGCAGCGTGCTGCTGCTGGGTGCGCACCTGCGCAACCACCGTTATTGCAAGGATTGCCGGTAGGGTGGGCGGGTCTCCCGCCCACGCGGTGATCGCTAAATATTGATTCGTCGCGGCCGTGCTGGGGAGCGTTGACCGCGTGGGGTGATCTGCGCCAGTGGCGTAGATCACACGCCGCCCACCCTACAGAACCATTATCGTAAACGGCAGGCGCTGCACAAGCCGTACAGCGTCAGCTCGTGCGTCTCGAGCAGGAAACCATCCGGCGTCAGCTTCTGCATATCCCCCGGACAGGCATGCACCTCATACACCTTGTCGCAGGAGCGGCAGTGGAAATGATGGTGGTGGCCATGCCCCGCGAGCTCGTAGCGGTCGCCGCCGCCCGGCAGCGACACGGTCGTGATCTCGCCCGCTTCCAGCATCGACTTGATGTTGCGGTACACCGTCGCCATGCCGATGCCCGGCACCACGGTCTGGGCGTGCTCGAGGATTTCCTGCGGCGCGAGCGGGCGCCCGGCGTCTTCCATGCATTGGTGGATCGCCTTGCGCTGGCGTGTATTGCGCTGTTCCATGGCCGCTTACTTCTTCGCGCGCAGCGATTCGAGCTCGGCGCGCAGGTTGCTGCGCTCGGCGTAGGATTTGTCCAGTTGCGCACGCAGGGTCTTCACTTCTTGTTCGAAGGTGTCGCGCGCGGTGGTGGCGCCCACCAGCTCCATTTCCGCGGCCAGGCGCGCGTCCGATTCGGCCGCCTGTGCCGCGACATTGCGCTCGAGCTGGGCGCGCAGGTCGGCCAGCTGGCGGTCCTTGCCCTCGATCGCCAGCTGGTCCTTCGCCTTGCTCACCAGCGCCTCGGTGGCGACCTGGCGCGCGTCGCGCAGTTCCGCCGTCAGGCGTTCGATCTCGGCCTGGTGTTCGCTGGATGCGGCCAGCGCCTGGTCGCGCGCGGCCTGCAGCTCGGCGCTGGTCTCGCGCAGGGCGGCCGCATCGGCCTCGACCTCGGCCAGTGCTGCGCGCACCGGCGCGGCGGTCTGCTCGGCTACCTGCTGCACCCAGCCGCTCAGGGCGGCGGCAACCGCTTCGGGAATCTCCAGCGCCGGGGCGCCTGCCTTGTTGTTGTCTACATCCGACATTGCTGCGTTATCTTTCGTTGCTGCTCGTTTCATGTGAAGGCCCCCGCTTCAAGCGTCGCCGGTTGCTACCGGGCGGCCAGTTTCGTTCTTGCCGTCGCCCACCCATTCGCTCCACGACCCCGGATACAGCGCCGCACCAGGCATGCCGGCGACTTCCAGCGCCAGCAGGTTGTGGCAGGCGGTGACGCCGGAGCCGCACTGCATGATGGCGCGCTTCGGGTCGTCGACCAGCGGCGCGAATTCGCTGCGCAACGTGTCCGCATCCTTGAAGCGGCCATCAGGCTGCAGGTTATCCTTGAAGAAGCGGTTGCGGGCGCCCGGGATATGGCCGCCGACCGGGTCGATGGTTTCGTTCTCGCCACGGAAACGGTCGCTTGCTCTCGCGTCGATCACGATGCGTTCACCCTTTTCGACGTTTTCCATCACTTCGGCCACCGTCACGGTCGGCACGAAGGGCGCGCGGACGCTAATGCTGCCGCGCGGTTTCGACACGGCCTCGGTGCTCAAGGGCTTGCCGAGCGACTGCCAGGCTGCCATGCCGCCGTCCAGCGCCGCGACCGCCTCGTGGCCGAGCCAGCGCATCAGCCACCACAGGCGTGCGGCGAACATGCCACCGTGGGCGTCGTAGGCCACGACCTGCGAATCGTCATTGACGCCCCAGGTGCGCAGGGTGTCGATCAGCGCCTCTTTTTCCGGCAGCGGATGGCGGCCGCGGAAGACGCCGTCCGGGCCGCGCTTGGCGCCCGACAGCTCGGTTTCGATGTCGCCGAAGACCGCGCCCGGCAGGTGGCCGATGGCATAGCCCTCGCGGCCGGCCGCCAGGTTCATCAGATCGTGGCGGCAGTCCACCACGATCCAGGACGGGTCATCGATATGTGCTGCCAAGTCGTGTGCGGAGATCAGGGTGTTGTACATGTCGCTCCTCAAGTTTCGCTGGCGATGGGATCGGTATCCTTGACCACGGCGCCCTTGGCCGTGCTGCGTGTATTGTAGAACGTCGCGGCGATGCCGGATGCCAGGATCACGCCGATGCCCAGCCAGACATGCCAGTCGAAGGTATCGCTCCACAGGACCAGGCCCCACAGGCTGGAAAACACGATGCCCGTGTACTGCAGGTTGGCCACCACCAGCACCTTGCCGACGCGGTAGGCGCGCGTCATCGCGATCTGGGCCAGCAGGCCGAAGATGCCGACGCCCAGCAGCAGGGCGCCGCTGTACAGGGTGTGGCTCTGGAACACGGCGCCCGGGCCGGCCCCGCTGTCGCCCGCGAGCGTGCCGAACAGGCCGGCCACGGTCGTACTCAGCGAGAAGTAGAACACCACACGGTATTCCGGCTCGCCCATCTGGCCGAGCTTGCGCACCTGCATGTAGGCGGCGGCCGAGATCAGCGACGAGGCCACACCGGCCAGGCCGCCCAGCCACTGCTTGGTCTCGATCGCCGGCTGCAGCACCAGGGTCACGCCGAAGAAGCTCATGGCGATCGCCATGACCAGCGGCCACTCGGGCAGCTTGGTGCCGTGCCACCAGCCGTGGGCGAACATCCAGGCCGCGATCCAGATCGGCGCCATGTAGTTGAGCGTGACCGCGGTGGCCAGCGGCAGGCGCGAAATGGCGAAGAACCACAGCCACAGCGAGACGACGCCGACGACGCTGCGCCAGACGTGGGCCGCCACAAAAGGGGTCTTGAAGGTGCCGCCCTGGTGGCGCACCGCCACCAGCAGGACCAGCGTGCCGATGAGGCCGCGGTACATCAGCAGTTCGGAGGTGGAATAGAACTCGGACGCCAGCTTCACGCCCGCACCCATGGCGGCGAACGCAAAGCTGGCAAACAGCATCCAGAGTGAAGCCATCGGGTTCCTGGTAATTACAGCTCGAGCTTGCTTCGGTACCACTCGTGGAAGTGCTGCATCCCGTCTTCCATCGGCGACTGGTAGGGGCCGACTTCGTTGACGCCGCGCTCCATCAGGATCTTGCGGCCGGCATCCATGCGCAGGCCGATCTCGTCGTCCTCGACCGCGGTCTCCATGTAGGCGGCCCGCTCGGCTTCCACGAATTCGCGCTCGAACAGCACGAACTCCTCGGGGTAGTAGAACTCGACCACGTTGCGGGTCTTCTGCGGCCCGACCGGCCACAGGGTCGACACCACCAGCACGTTCGGGTACCACTCGACCATGATGTTCGGGTACAGGGTCAGCCAGATGGCGCCGTACTTCGGCGGCTGGCCGTTGTTGAACTTCAGGACCTGTTCCTGCCACTTCTTGTAGGCCGGCGACCCCGCCTTCTGCAGCGCGCGGTTCACGCCCACGGTCTGGACGCTGTAGTCGCGGCCGAATTCCCACTTCAGGTCGTCGCACGAGACGAAATTGCCCAGGCCCGGGTGGAAAGGCTCGACGTGGTAATCCTCCAGGTAGACCTCGATGAAGGTCTTCCAGTTGTAGTCGCAACCGTGGATCTCGACGTGGTCGAACATGTAGCCCGAGAAGTCCAGGTCCTTGGTCACCGACAGGTTCTTCAGCTTCTCCATGACGTCGTAGCCGTTCTGTTCGAACAGCAGGCCGTTCCAGTTCTGGAGCGGCGTCTTCGACAGGTTCAGGCACGGCGTCTCCGGAAAGTGCGGAGCGCCGATCAGCTGGCCCTTCAGGTCATAGGTCCAACGGTGCAGCGGGCACACGATGGTATTGGCATTGCCGCGGCCATTGAACATCAGCGCCTGGCGGTGACGGCAGACGTTGGACAGCACTTCGATGCCGCCCGCGTTGCGGACCAGCATGCGGCCTTCGTTTTCGGATGCAAGTGTCGCGAAATCGCCTACCTCAGGCACCATCAATTCGTGGCCGACGTAACGTGGGCCCTTGTGAAACAGCTGCTGCAGTTCGCGCTGCATCAGCGCATTGTCAAAGTAGACATCTACCGGAAGCTGCGCGCACGAGCGCGCCAGCTTGGCGTGGGTAGCCAGATCGGACATCCCAACCCCCCTTTAATCAAGTACTACCAAAGAAGAGAAAGAATCCAAAGACCAAAATCTTAGGAAAAGGAATACGGTATTTCGGACAGAACCGAAGATTATACCGTGGAAACAGACTCAGGGGTCAGGGGCCGTCACGGGCAAGCGGCGAAACCGCGCAAATAAGTTGTTGAAAACTCACGGGTTTCAGGAGGATAGACGCCATTGCGTTAAAATGTTTCATAAAAGCAAGTTGCGAGCGGTGCAATGTGCGCCCCCTTGAGGGGAAGGATTGATCTAAAATACGCGATTGGACTGACCCATGGCGCACTCTTGCGCCTTTCCCCAAGCAAAGTTATGTCAAATAATACGAATGCGCCAGAATCCTTCGAAGGCGCGATGGCCGAGCTGGCCCAGCTCGTGTCGCAGATGGAATCCGGCCAGCTTCCGCTCGAAGCCTCGGTGGCCGCCTATGCGCGCGGCTCCGAGCTGGTGAAGTATTGCGCGGCCCAGCTGGAAAAGGTCGAGTCCCAGGTCAAGGTGCTCGAAGGCGACATGCTGAAACCCTTCTCCGCCGAAGGCGAGGGCGAGCAATGACGCAGTCATTCCAGGACTGGATGCAGCAGGTACAGCAGGACGTCGAGCGCGCGCTCGGCACCTTCCTGCCTGCCGGCACGACCGTCCCGCACAAGCTGCACGAGGCGATGCGCTACACCGCGCTGGGCGGCGGCAAGCGGGTGCGCCCGCTGCTGGCCTACGCGAGCGGCGACCTGTTCGGCGGCGACGCTGGAGTGCTGGCGCGCGTGGCCAGTGCCGTCGAGATGATCCACGTGTACTCGCTGGTGCACGACGACATGCCCTGCATGGACGACGACGACCTGCGCCGCGGCAAGCCGACCGTGCACGTCGCCTATGACGAAGCGACCGCGCTGCTGGTCGGCGACGCGCTGCAGGCCCAGGCCTTCGAGACCCTGGCGGGGATCGCGTCCCTGCCGCCCGCGCGCCTGGTGTCGATGCTGCGCCTGCTGGCCGAAGCGGCAGGATCGAGCGGCATGTGCGGCGGCCAGGCGATCGACCTTGACAGCGTCGGCCTGGCGCTCACGCGCGAGGAACTGGAGCGCATGCACCAGCTCAAAACCGGGGCCATGCTGCGCGTCTCGGTGATCCTGGGCGCGCTTGCCGGCCGCGACCTGTCGCCGGTCGAGCTGGAAGCCCTGGGCGCCTATTCGAAGGCGATCGGCCTGGCTTTCCAGGTGGTGGACGACGTGCTCGATGCGACGGCCGATTCGGCCACGCTGGGCAAGACCGCGGGCAAGGACGCCGCCGACAACAAGCCGACCTACGTGTCGATCCTCGGGCTGGACCAATCGAAGGAACTGGCCGAGCAATTGCGGCGTGAAGCGCACGAAGCGCTGGCGCCATTCGGAGAACAAGCACTGCGGCTGCGCGAACTCGCGGACCTCATCGTGCAGCGGAAGGCATAAATGAACCTGCTAGAGACCATCAACGACCCCGCGGACCTGCGCAAGCTGCCGCGCACGCAACTGACCCCGCTCGCGACCGAGTTGCGCCAGTTCCTGCTCGATTCGGTGTCCAAGACCGGCGGACACCTGTCGTCGAACCTGGGCACGGTGGAGCTGACCATCGCGCTGCACTATGTCTACAACACCCCGCACGACCGCATCGTGTGGGACGTGGGCCACCAGACCTATTCGCACAAGATCCTCACCGGCCGCCGCGGGCGCATGCCGACGCTGCGCCAGCTGAACGGCCTGTCGGGCTTCCCGAAGCGCGACGAGAGCATCTACGACACCTTCGGCACCGCGCACTCGTCGACCTCGATCTCGGCGGCCCTGGGCATGGCCAAGGCGGCCAAGCTGAAAGGCGAAGACCGCCACGCCATCGCCGTGATCGGCGACGGCTCGATGACCGCCGGCATGGCCTTCGAGGCCCTGAACAACGCGGGCGTCGAGGAGGACTGCAACCTGCTGGTCGTCCTGAACGACAACGACATGTCGATCTCGCCCCCGGTGGGCGCGCTGAATCGCTACCTGGCGCGCCTGATGAGCGGCCAGTTCTACGCCGCCGCCAAGAATGTCGGAAAAAGCGTGCTGCCGGGTCCGGTGCTGGATCTCGCGCGCAAGCTCGAAGAACACGCCAAGGGCATGGTGGTCCCGGCCACGATGTTCGAGGAATTCGGCTTCAACTACATCGGCCCGATCGACGGCCACGACCTGGATTCGCTGATCCCGACCCTGGAGAACATCAAGAAGCTCAAGGGCCCGCAGTTCCTGCACGTGGTCACCAAGAAGGGCCAGGGTTACAAGCTGGCCGAGGCCGAGCCGATCCTGTACCACGGCACCGGCAAGTTCAACCCGCTCGAAGGCATCAAGGCGGCTACGGCACCGGCCAAGATCACCTACACCGAAGTGTTCGGCAACTGGCTGTGCGACATGGCGGCCGCGGACAAGCGCCTGGTCGGCATCACGCCGGCGATGCGCGAAGGCTCGGGCATGGTGCGCTTCCACCAGCAGTACCCGGAGCGCTACTTCGACGTCGGCATCGCCGAGCAGCACTCGGTGACGTTTGCGGGCGGCATCGCCACCGAAGGCCTGAAGCCGGTCGTGGCGATCTACTCTACTTTCCTCCAGCGCGCCTACGACCAGCTGATCCACGACGTGGCCCTGCAGAACCTGGACGTGACCTTCGCGCTCGACCGCGCAGGCCTGGTGGGCGCCGACGGCGCCACCCACGCCGGCAACTACGACCTGGCCTACCTGCGCTGCATCCCGAACATGGTCGTCATGGCTGCATCGGACGAGAACGAGTGCCGCCAGATGCTGACCACGGCATACCACTATCCCGGCCCGGCCGCGGTGCGCTATCCGCGCGGCGCGGGCGTCGGAGCAAGCATCCAGGAAGCCTTGAGCTCGATCGAGATCGGCAAGGGGGTGGTAGCCCGCGAAGGCAAGGGCATCGCGATCCTGGCCTTCGGCTCGATGGTGGCGCCGAGCATCGCGGCCGGCGAAGAGCTGAACGCCACGGTGGCCAACATGCGCTTCGTGAAGCCGCTCGACGTGGAACTGGTCAAGCGCCTGGCGAAGGAGCATGACTACCTGGTGACGGTGGAAGAGGGCTGCGTGATGGGCGGCGCAGGTAGCGCGGTGATGGAAGCGCTGGCGGCGGAAGGGATTGCCAAGCCGGTGCTGAACCTGGGTCTGCCGGACAAGTTCATCGACCAGGGGGATCCGGCGGCGCTGCTGGCTTCCGTTGGGCTGGACGCCAAGGGCATTGCGGCGTCGATTCGCCAGCGTTTTGCAGTCGGTGAACCGCGCCTGGTCGTCAACAACACCTGAACTGTAGCGTGGGCGGGTTTCCCGCCCACGCGGTGATCGTTATCGGCGCCGTCATCGTGCCGGATGATCTTGCGGCAAACTATCACCGCGTGGGCGGCATGGCCGCCCACCCTACGAACCCCCGAACAGTGCCTCCGCCCTCTGGAACAAAATCCACGAGGTCGCGATGTACTTGTCCCCGCTCCTGGAAACATGCCCCTTGTGGGTATGCGTAAACCCCGCCGGCGCAATGATCAGGCGTCCCGTGCGGGCCTCGACCTTGCGCCCCTGGTACAGGAACTCCGTCTCCCCGCCGTCTTCCACGTCGTTGAGGTAGAACTGCCACAGCAGCACCCGGTGCAGGGTCTCGCAGCTGGCGTTCTGCGGGTAGATCTCGGAATGCCAATGATGGTAGCCGCCGGTGCCCTGCAGGTACTTCTGCAGGTTGATGCTCCCGACCCGGTACATCGACTGCATCAGCGCCACGACGTTCGGCGTGCCGCATTCGTCGAAGTTGCCAAGGGACAGCGTCACCGGCTCGCCGGTCTGCGGATGCGCCACCTGCGGCGACAGCGCGCCGATCAGGAGCATGCGGTACCGGTCCATGTACTGCGCCAGGTGGCGCGCCATGGTCTGCGTGAGCAGGGCGCCGACGTCGTCCCATTCCGGGTGCCCGTTGATGGTCAGGTCGTAGCTGTCTTTCTTGCTGACGTCGACCCCGTTGCCGGTGCGGCCGCGCGCCACCTTGCCGCTGGCGTCGAAACGCGCGCGGATCGCCTCGCACTGCTCGGCAGTGAGGGCCTGGTCGTAGATGCCGATGAAGTCTTCCATCGGTTTATCCGCGCTTGCGCTCGTGCTGCCACAGCACGTCGCTGCCGCCGGCGAAGCGGTTCAGCACGCGCGCCAGCACGAACATCAGGTCCGACAGGCGGTTCACGTACTGGCGCGGGTGCGGGCGGATCTCCTCGGCATGCGACAGCGCCACGATGCTGCGCTCGGCGCGGCGGCACACGGTGCGGCATACGTGGGCGAGCGAGGCGGCGCGCGAGCCGGCCGGCAGGATGAATTCCTTCAGGATCGGCAGGTCGGCGTTGTACTTCTCGAGCAGGCCGTCCAGGCGAGCAACGTGCTCGTCCTTGATCATCTCGTAGCCCGGGATGCACAGCTCGCCACCCAGGTCGAACAGGTCGTGCTGGATCGAGATGAGTTCCTCTCGCAGTTCGGCCGGCATCTCTTCGCACAGCAGCAGGCCGACGAAGGAGTTGAGCTCGTCGACTTCGCCGAGGGCGTGGATGCGTGCACTGTCCTTGCCGGTGCGGCTGCCGTCGCCGAGGCCGGTCGTGCCGTCGTCGCCCGTGCGGGTGGCGATTTTCGAAAGTCGGTTGCCCATGATGTAGCCTTATGAAATATTGTAAAAAAACGATAGGGCGAGCATACGACAAAACGCGTCAATTGTGCCTACAATGTCATGATGAACGCCTCCGTCTCCACCCTTGTCGCCCGGCGTGAACAGGTCACCGCCGCATTGCGCGCGCGCTTGCCCGATGGCTGCGTCCTGTCCGATCCCGAAGATACCCGTCCTTACGAATGCGACGGCCTGGCTGCCTACCGCCAGCTGCCCATGATCGTCACGCTGCCCACCGGCGAAGAGCAGGTGCTGGCGATCTTGAACACCTGCCGCGAGCTGGGCGTGCCGATCGTGCCGCGCGGCGCCGGCACCGGCCTGTCCGGCGGGGCGCTGCCGATCGCCGACGGCGTCGTCATCTCGACCGCGCGCCTGAACCGCATCGTGCGGGTGGATGCCTTTGCGCGCACCGCCGTGGTCCAGCCGGGCGTGCGCAACCTCGCCATCTCCGAAGCGGCCGCGCAGTACGGCCTGTACTACGCGCCCGATCCCTCGTCGCAGATTGCCTGCACCATCGGCGGCAACGTGGCAGAGAACTCGGGCGGCGTCCACTGTCTGAAATACGGCCTGACGGTGCACAACGTGCTGCGCGTGCGCGTGGCCACCATCGACGGCGAGATAATCGAGCTCGGCAGCGAAGCACTGGATGCGCCGGGCCTGGACCTGCTGGCCGTGTTCATCGGCTCCGAAGGCATGCTCGGCATCGTGACGGAGGTCACCGTGAAACTGGTCCCGAAGCCGGCGGTGGCCCAGGTCGTCATGGCCTCGTTCGCCGACGTCATCACGGCCGGCAACGCGGTGGCCAGCATTATTGCCGCCGGCATCATCCCGGCCGGCCTGGAAATGATGGACCGCACCTCGGTGCGCATGGTCGAGCCTTTCGTGCGCGCCGGCTACGATACCGATGCCGCCGCCATCCTCCTGTGCGAGGCCGACGGCACCGCGCTCGAAGTGGCGGAAGAAATCGAACGCATGAAGGCGGTGTTCGAGGGCGCCGGCGCCACGGCGATTGCCGTCTCGCAAAGCGAGGCCGAGCGCATGCGCTTCTGGTCCGGCCGCAAGAACGCCTTCCCGGCGGCAGGGCGTATCTCGCCGGATTATTACTGCATGGACGGCACCATTCCGCGCAAGCAGCTCGCGAGGGTACTCGGCGGCATCGAACAGATGGAGAAGACCTTCAACCTGCGCTGCTCGAACGTGTTCCACGCGGGCGACGGCAACATGCACCCCCTGATCCTGTTCGACGCGAACCAGCCGGGCGAGTTCGAGCGCGCCGAAGCCTTCGGCGCGGCCATCCTGGCGCTGTGTGTCGAAGTGGGCGGCACTATCACCGGCGAGCATGGCGTAGGCATGGAAAAGATCAACTCGATGTGCGTGCAGTTCGGCCGCAAGGAGCTCGACGCCTTCTTCGAGGTCAAGCGCGCCTTCGATGCGCCGATGCTGCTCAATCCGGACAAGGCCATCCCGACCCCGCACCGCTGCGCCGAATTCGGCAAGATGCATGTGCACGGCGGCGAGCTGCCGTTCCCCGAACTTCCGCGCTTCTAGAAAACATGCAGTCGATCGAACAATTTCAGGAACGGGTGCGCGCCGCCGCAGCCGACAAGACGCCCCTGCGCATCCGCGGTGGCGGTACCAAGGACTGGTACGGCCAGCGCCTCGAAGGCGAGATCCTCGATACGCGCGGCTATACCGGGGTCAATGACTACGAGCCCACCGAGCTGGTGATCACGGCGCGCTGCGGCACGCCGCTCTCCGAGATCGAGGCCGTGCTGGCGGAACGCAAGCAGATGCTGGCCTTCGAGCCGCCGCATTTCGGCGAGAACGCCACCCTGGGCGGCGTGGTTGCCGCTGGCCTGGCCGGTCCGCGCCGTGCCAACAGCGGCGGCGTGCGCGATTTCGTGCTGGGCGCGAAGCTGCTGGACGGGAAGGGCGATGTGCTGACCTTCGGCGGCCAGGTGATGAAGAACGTGGCCGGCTACGACGTCTCGCGCATGCTCGCCGGCTCGCTCGGCACGCTGGGCCTGCTGCTGGAAGTGTCCGTCAAGGTATTGCCGAAACCCTTTGCCGAAACGACGCTGTGCCTGGAACTGCCGGAGCATGACGCGATCCGCAAGCTGAACGAATGGGGCGGCCAGCCGCTGCCGATCTCAGGCAGCTGCTGGCACAACGGCATCCTGTCGCTGCGCCTGTCGGGCGCCCAGGCCGCGGTCGATGCGGCCGTGCGCCTGATCGGCGGCGACATCATGCCGAATCCTGCAAGTTTTTGGGCAGACCTGCGCGAGCAGCGCATGCCTTTCTTCCGCGGCGACGAGGCGCTGTGGCGCCTGTCCGTACCCTCGGCAACCAGTGCACTTGTGCTCGGCGGCGTGCAGCTGATCGAGTGGGGCGGCGCACAGCGCTGGCTGCGCAGCGACCTGGATGCCGCTACAATTCGCCGTACCGTCTGCGCCGCCGGCGGCCACGCGACCCTGTTCCGGGGCGGCGATAAATCCGTGGGCGTGTTCCAGCCGCTCCAGCCCGCCATCGCCCGCATCCACGAACGCCTGAAGAATTCCTTCGATCCGGCGCACATTTTCAACCCGGGAAGAATGGTCTGACATGCAAACCAACCTGGCCGACTTCATCAAGGACACCGCGGACGGCAAGGAAGCGGAAGCGATCCTGCGTGCCTGCGTGCACTGCGGCTTCTGTACCGCCACCTGCCCGACCTACCAGCTGCTCGGCGACGAGCTCGACGGCCCGCGCGGCCGCATCTACCTGATCAAGCAGGTGCTCGAAGGCGCCGAGCCGACCCGCAAGACCCAGCTCCACCTGGACCGCTGCCTGACCTGCCGCAACTGCGAAACCACCTGCCCGTCGGGCGTCAAGTATGGCCGCCTGGTAGACATCGGCCGCCGCGTGGTCGAGGAACGCGTGCCGCGTTCCCTGAAAGACCGGGTGAAGCGCACCACGCTCAAGGAATTCCTGCCGCGCACGGCACTGTTCAAGCCGGCTTTCAGGGCAGGGCAGTTGGCACGCCCGTTGCTGTCCAAAGGGCTGCAGGACAAGCTGCAACCCGCGCGCAGCGCCGGCGCCTGGCCTGCACGTTCCCATGCGCGCAAGATGCTGGTGCTGGAAGGCTGCGTGCAACCGGGGATGGCGCCGAACATCAATGCAGCGACCGCGCGCGTGCTTGACGCCTTTGGCGTACAGCTGATATCCGCACCGAAAGCCGGCTGCTGCGGCGCCGTGCGTTACCACCTGAATGACCAGGCGGCCGGCCTGGACGACATGCGCCGCAATATCGACGCCTGGTGGCCCTACGTGGAGCGGGAAGAGATCGAGGCGATCGTCATGACGGCTTCCGGCTGCGGCGTCACCGTCAAGGAGTATGGCCACCTGCTGGCGCACGACGAAGCCTATGCGGCCAAGGCCGGGCGCATCTCGATGCTCACGCGCGACTTGTCCGAAATCCTGCCGGAGTTCGAAGAGCAGATCGCCGCCAAGCTGAAGGGCAGGATTGCGAAGCGCGTCGCCTACCACCCGCCCTGCACGCTGCAGCACGGCCAGCAGATCCGTGGCAAGGTCGAGGGCGTGCTGCGCGCCGCCGGGGTCGACGTCACGCTGTGCGCCGAGAGCCACCTGTGCTGCGGCTCGGCGGGCACCTATTCCGTGCTGCATCCCGAGATCGCGCACGAGCTGCGTGACCGCAAGCTGGCCAACCTGCAGGCCTGCAAGCCGGACGAGATCGTGTCTGCGAACATCGGCTGCATGACCTACCTGCAGTCCGGCACGCAGACCCCGGTCACGCACTGGATCGAGCTGATCGACCGGGTCCTGGCCTGATCTCAATCCTTGTTCAAGATCTGACCCGCGCCCGGTTGGCGCAGCAACCCGGCCCCTTGGCTGATTGTCTATAGTGGCGTCAAGACGATCGATCACATCAGGAGGGCAGGATGGAAGCAATCAGGATGTTGCAGATAGCGACGTATTTGTTCGTCCTCACTGCACTTGGCGGCATCGCCATGAGCTGGATCCGTTTTTCACTCGGCAAGAACCCCGCTTCCTGGCTGGCCATGGCCCACGGCTTCCTGGCGGCTGCCGGCGTGACCTTGCTTGCGTATGCGGTATTCATGCTGAACGGGCCGGGGATGGCGCTTGTATCCTTGTTACTGTTCCTCGGTGCCTCGGTTGGCGGCGTTGTCCTGAACCTGTATTACCATTTGAAGGATCAGCCGCTGCCGAAAGGGATCGTGCTAGCCCATGCGGTCATCGCAGTGATCGCCTTCGTCTTGCTGTACATGGCAGCGTTTACCGACGGCTGAAGCCAGGTCGACGCCTCGCTGCTTCATGCGCTACGCGCCGCATGCGGTCGCTGCCGTGCTAGGATCGCCCCGTTTGCATGCAGAGGACCGATCTTGAGTTTCATTTTTCAACTTGTCCGTGAAGACGAAGGCCTGCCACCCATGGTCGTCTTCGAGGATTCCACCACGCCCGGCCTCGTGCCCGTGTGGGACGAAGCCGGCGTCTACGACGTGCTCTACAACAGCGACGGCAAACTGGCGCGCGATGTGTCGCGGGCGATTTCCTATGGGCTCGACCGCGTCACCGGGGACAGCTCGCTGGCTCAGTTGATGCCGCCTGGTGTCTCGCAGGGCGAAGCGATCCGCTTCCTCGAGAACGTCAACCGCGCCTGCATTACCCACGGCGCTGCCTGGATCCAGACCCGCTGAGCTTCCCGAAGCGTGCATTGGTAGTCGAGCTACATCTTTTTGTCTTAATATGTGAAGCTCAGCTGTAGGAAAGGTAGTTTTCCTACGGCCGGGGCCAAGGACAAGGAGACGCCATGCACTTCCACCGCCCATTTGCCGGCGCCACTGCCGCGCTGGCCGCATCCTGCCTGCTGGCCCTGCCGGCCTGGGCCCAGCAGATCATTGCCAGTGCGGCTTCCCCAAGCAATGTGCTCAGCGTGCAAGTGCAGGTCGACGGCATGGGCAAGCTCGCCTATGGCGTCAAGCGCAAGGGCAAGGACATCATCGCCCCGTCGCGCCTCGGCTTCAACCTGGCCAATGCGCACAAGCTCGACGGCGGCTTCAGCCTGCGCCGCCAACATGTCAGCGAGCATGACGGCACCTGGGAGCAGCCCTGGGGCGAGCGCCGCTTCGTGCGCAACCGCTACCGCGAGCTGCGCGTGGACCTGGAGCAGAAGAACCGCGCCGGCCGCCGGCTGGCGGTAGTGTTCCGCATCTATGACGACGGCGTGGGCTTCCGCTACGAATTCCCGGCCCAGCCGCAGTTGAAGGAAGCCGAGATCATCGACGAGCTGACCGAGTTCACGGTGGCCCAGCCCGCCACTGCCTGGTGGATTCCGGCCGGCGAACTTCCCGGGCTGGAAGAAGAAATCCGCAAGGCGCCGCTCAAGGAAATCGGGATCGCCAATACGCCGCTCACCGTGCGCCTGATTGATGGCACCCACATCGCCTTCCACGAAGCGGTGCTGGTCGACTACGCCACCATGTGGCTGCGCAAGGTCGACGGCCAGAAGCTGCGTGCCATGCTGGCGCCGTCGCCGAGCGGCCCGGCGGTCGTGCGCAAGGGCGCCTTCACCACGCCATGGCGCACGGTGCAGATCGCCGATAACGCGGCCGGCCTGTACATGTCCGACCTGGTGCTCAACCTGAACGAACCGAACAGGCTCGGCGACGTCAGCTGGGTGAAGCCCTCGAAGTTCGTCGGCGTCTGGTGGCAGATGCACCTGAATAGCGGTTCTTGGGCCGCGGGACCGAAGCACGCGGCCACCACCGCCAATGCGAAGAAATACATCGACTTCGCCGCGCAGAACGGCTTCCGCGGCGTGCTGGTCGAAGGCTGGAACAAGGGCTGGGAGAGCGACTGGGGCCACGGCGGCGCCGACTTCAGCTTCACCCAGCCGTATCCCGACTTCGACCTGCCGGGCCTGGCCGCCTATGCCAGGTCCAAGGGCGTGCGCCTGATCGGCCACCACGAAACCGGCGCCAACATCGTCGCCTACGAGAAGCAGATGGATGCGGCGTACAAGCTGTATGCGAAGCTGGGCGTGGACAGCATCAAGTCGGGCTACGTGCACGAAGCGGGTAGTGCGCTGTTGACTGGCCGCGACGGCAAGCCGCGCTACGGCCACTACGATTCGCAGGAAGGCGTGAACCACTTCCTGAAGGCCGTCACGGAAGCGGCGAAATACAAGCTGTCGATCGATACCCATGAACCGGTGAAGGACACCGGCCTGCGCCGCACCTACCCCAACTGGCTCACGCGTGAAGGCGCGCGCGGCGTCGAGTACAACGCCTGGGGCAACCCGCCCAACAGCGTGGACCACGAGGCCAAGCTGGTGTTCACCCGCATGCTGAGCGGCCCGATGGACTACACGCCGGGCGTCCTGAGCCTGGTGGGCGCGGAAGGCAAGACCTTCAACTCGACCCAGGCCAAGCAGCTGGCGAACTTCGTCGTGATCTATTCGCCGATCCAGATGGCGGCCGACCTGCCGGAGAACTACGCGAAGTATCCGGCCGCCTTCAAGTTCATCAAGGACGTGCCGACCGACTGGGCGGACACCCGTGTGATCAATGGAGAAGTGGGGCAGTACGCCACCATCGCGCGCAAGGACCGCGCGGGCGACGACTGGTATGTGGGTGCGGTGACGGACGGCGAAGCGCGCAACCTGGCGCTGCCGCTCGATTTCCTCGATAAAGGCAAACGTTACACCGCCGAGATCTACCGCGACGGCGACGCGGCCGACTACCGCAGCGAGCGCCGCTTCGACCTGGTGACCGAAACCAAAACCGTCACTGCGGCCGATATCTTGCAGATGCGCCTTGCCCCAGGTGGCGGGCAAGCGATCCGCCTGGTGCCGCAGCCTTGATTTTCGTAGCGTGGGCGGGTCTCCCGCCCACGCGGTGATTGTCTGCGGCAAGATCATCTCGCACGAGAGCGAACTATCACCGCTTGGGCAAGAAACTTGCCCACCCTACAAATGCGATCGTTACCTATTGCGCCAGCAGCTTCTCGATATCGCCCGCGATTTCCGCCGGCGCCGTCTGCGGCGCGTAGCGCTTGACCACCTCGCCGTCGCGCCCGACCAGGAACTTGGTGAAGTTCCACTTGATCGCTTCGGTGCCCAGTACGCCCGGCTTCTCGCCCTTCAGGTGCTTGTACAGCGGGTGGGCATCGTCGCCGTTGACGTCGACCTTGGCGAACATCGGAAAGCTCACGCCGTAGTTCTTCTCGCAGAAGGCGCCGATCTCGTCTTCCGTGCCCGGCTCCTGCTTGCCGAACTGGTTGCAGGGGAAGCCCATCACCACCAGCCCGCGCTCGCCATACTGGCGGTGCAGCTCCTCCAGCCCCTTGTACTGCGGCGTGAAGCCGCAGGCACTGGCGGTGTTCACGATGAGGAGCACCTTGCCGCGCCAGGCGCTCAGGTCCATCGGCCTGCCATCGAGCGTGGTAGCGCTGAAATCGAATACGTCCATGTTCTATTCCCTCGTCTGGAAAACAGGAAGTGTAAGCCAAGCATGCGCAAAACGTATGCATGCCCCGATCGCTCAAGTCCGTGCTTGTTATCTTTTGTTACAAACCATAAGAAGTTTGCATGCGACAATCCCGCTCGCCCAAACTGCCGAGCTGTATCCATGTCGACCCAATCTTACTTCGCAAACCATTCCCGTCATCCGCGCCGTTCCCTGATCGCGCATCTCGTCGCAGGCACGCTGCTCGCCCCACTGGTAGCCAGTGCACAGCAGGCCCCTGCCGTGCAGGAGCAGGCGAAGCAGGAAGCCGCAAAGCCCGCGCAGGCGCCGGTCCAGGCACAGGCAGCCCAGGCAACTGTTGCGCCGCCGGCACAGACGCCCGTCGAGTCCACCGTGACCGTCAGCGCGGTCCGCACCCAGAACCGCATCGACCGCCAGAGCTATGACGTCAAGGCCGATCCGGCCACCTCGAACGACTCCGTGGCGGATACCCTGAACAAGGTGCCCTCGGTCGCCGTCGACGCGGACGGCAACGTGACGCTACGTGGCCGCAACAACGTGCAGATCCTGGTGGACGGCAAGCCGTCGGCGATGATGCAGGGTGAGAACCGCGCGTCCGCGCTCGCTGCGCTGCCGGCGTCCGACCTGGAATCGGTGGAAGTCATCAATAACCCTGGCGCGCAGTTCGGCAACGAAGGCGGCGGCGGTCCGGTCATTAACCTGGTGATGCGGCGCGAGCGCAGTCCGGGCGGTGTGGGCGGGGTCAACGCGAACGTCGGCACGGAAGGGCGTTACAACACCGGCGCATTCGGCAGCTGGACGCAAGGCCGCTACAGCCTGCAGGGCGGCGTGTTCCACCGCGTGAACAAGAACGAATCGAGCGGCGAGCGCCGGCGCGAGCGCATCGATCCGGTCACCGGCGCGATTTCGCCCAGCCTCCGGAGTTCGACTGACGAGGTCCGCAGGGAAGACACCGGCGCCAATGCCCGCCTGGTCTACAACCTTGGTGACAAGGACGTCATCGGCGTCACCGCGAACTATTCGCAAACCTTGAGTGATGGCGACTCGGCCGAGCGCTACCGCAGCAGCAACGCGGCCGGCATCGTCGACAACGAGTACCTGCTCACCAGTACGTCCGGCGGGAAGAACCGCAACTACGGCCTGGGTGGCAGCCTGGAGCACAAGGGCGACGCGCCGGGCGAAAAATTCCAGATGGACCTGCGCATGTCGGGCAGCGACAACGACAGCGGAAGTGCCGGACGCTTCGACTACACGGTGCGTCCGCGCGGCCCCAGCGCGCTCGCCGACCGGCGGGCTAACGACAATCAAACCCGCATCGTCGACTTCACCGGCGACTATGAGCTGCCAGGCGAGCACGGCGTGATGAAGATAGGCTACAAGGTGGCGCGCAACAGCAGCGTGTGGGACAACGCTTACTTCGACGTCGATCCGCTCACCGGCAACGAGCGCGTCAATACCTCGCGCACGAACCGCTTCGAACTGACGGACATGACGTATGCGCTGTACGGCAGCTACCAGTGGCGCGTCAACGAGAAGTGGGGCGTGCTGGGCGGCCTGCGCGCCGAATATGCGGACCTCGACATGAACCAGGCCACCACCGGCCAGCGCGCCAGCAACCATTATTTCGACGCGATTCCGAGCGCCTTCGTCACGTACGGCCTGTCCGACGACACCACGCTGCGCCTGAGCTACGCGCACCGCATCCGTCGTCCGGGCGCGGGCGACCTGAACCCGTTCGTGATCTACCGCGATGAGCAGAATATCTCGTCGGGCAACCCGAACCTGCAGCCGACCAACTCCGATTCGCTGGAGCTGGGCATCGAGACCAAGCTGGGCAAGGTGAATACCAACGTGCGCCTGTACGCACGCCGCGACAGCGACCTGATTTCCGAGCGCCGCTTCCTGCTGGCCAACGACGTGCTCCTGACTACCCGCGAGAATGCCGGCAGCAGCCGTTCGGGCGGCCTGGAGTTCAACTTCAGCGGCAACGCCACTCAGCAGCTGTCGCTCAACGTAAGCGGCAACATCGGCTATTTCGAGCAAACCGTGCTGGGAAGCGTGAACGACGACAAGCGCAACGCCACGTCGATCAGCGGCCGCGCGTTTATCAACTACCAGATGGATGCCGCCAACAGCTTCAGGCTGATGCTGAACGGACAGGGCAAGACCCTGTTCGGCGAAGGCTACCGCGAGCCGAGCTACACGGCCAACCTCAACTATAGCCGCAAGCTGACGCCGGCGCTGACCCTGAACGTCAACATCAACGACCTGTTCGATTCGCAGAAGACGGAGACGATCACCGAGACCGACCGCTTCCGTGAATACAGCATCCGGCGCAACAATGGCCGCATGGCCTACATCGGCCTGAATTACCGCTTCGGCAGCTTCGCGGGGCCAGGCGGACAGCGCCGGCCGATGATGTTCGGCGGTCCTGGTGGCCCGGGTGGTCCCGGCCCCGGCGGCGTGATGGTCGGTCCCGGCCGCTAACTTAGAACGCCGCTTCAAACAGGGGGCGGCGGGGCAGGGCATGCATGCTGTCCGGCCGAACCACCGCCCCCTTTGCCATGCCCCGTACTACCGTCACCCTCAGCGGCGAAGCCGGCGCGCACCCGCTGGCAGCGTTGCCGCGCCGGCCGTGCCGATTTCGAGTCCGCCGACCTGGTCGACGCGCTCTTCGAATCCTCCGACCTGAACAACAGCAGCTGGCGCCGCGCGCGTCTGGCTTCCGCTTCCTTCCGCAGCTGCAAGCTGACCGGCGCGCAGTTCGAGGAGACCAGCCACCTGGCCTTGAGCTTCGAGGACACGCTGCTGGTCGGCGCCGACCTGCGCCGCATGTCCTTCCGCAAGGCAGTACTCAAGGGGCTGGATTTCGCGGATGCGGACCTGGCGGGCTGCGATTTCCGCGAGGCGGTGTTCGAAGGCGGCAGCCTGCGCGCCGCCCACATCAGGGACACGCGCTTCGAGGGTGCGGACCTGAGGGAAGCCGATATCGCCGGCCTGAAGCTCGCGAATGCAAGGCAGTTCGCGGGCGCGACCATCTCGGTACGCCAGGCGGCCGAGATGATGCGGGAGATGGGATTGAAGGTGGCGTGACGCCGGTCAGGTTGACTTGAAGTCCGGCCTGAAGCTCGTGTTCCAAGTGCTGCTCCCGGCCGTTGCCAAAACTTGAGCTCTAGCAATTTAGACAAGGCAGCAGCATGGACGGGAGAAAGAATGCGGCCCCATAGTGGCCGCATTCGCATTCGCTCAGAAGGTTTCCCATTCCTCCTCGCGCACGGCCGCCTTGCTGGACGCCGCAGGCGACGCCGGGCGGGCCATCGGGCGCATGGCAGGCGCGGCCAGGCGCGTGGCCGGCTTGCCGTGCACTGCAGGCGCAGCCACCGTATGCGACCGCGCATCCAGCTTGAACACCGACACGAGCTCGGACAGCTTGCCGGCCTGGTCCTGCAGCGACTCGGCCGCTGCCGCAGCTTCTTCCACCAGCGATGCGTTCTGCTGGGTCACCTGGTCCATCTGGCTGATTGCCATGTTGATCTGCTCGATGCCCGAGGTCTGCTCCACGCTGGCCGAGCTGATCTCGCCCATGATGTCGGTGACGCGGCGCACGCTGTCGACGATCTCGTCCATCGTGGCGCCGGCATGGTTCACCAGTTTCGCGCCGCTATCGACCTTGGCCACCGAGTCGTCGATCAGCAGCTTGATTTCCTTGGCCGCGGCGGCCGAGCGCTGGGCCAGGGTGCGCACTTCCGAAGCCACCACCGCGAAGCCGCGGCCCTGTTCGCCGGCGCGCGCCGCTTCCACGGCGGCATTCAGCGCCAGGATGTTGGTCTGGAAGGCGATGCCGTCGATGACGGCGATGATGTCGACGATCTTCTTCGACGAGTCGTTGATCGAGGCCATCGTGTCGACCACCTGCGCCACCACGGCGCCGCCGCGTTCGGCCACTTCCGAGGCCGAGGTCGCCAGGCCGTTGGCCTGGCGCGCATTGTCCGCGTTCTGCTGGACGGTCGAGGTCAGCTCTTCCATCGAGGAGGCGGTCTCTTCCAGCGAGCTGGCCTGTTCTTCGGTACGCGAAGACAGGTCGAGGTTGCCGCTGGCGATCTGGCGCGAGGCCGAGGCGATGGCGTCGGTCCCGTTGCGCACCTCGCCGACGATCTGCGCCAGGCTGTCGCGCATGCTCTTCATGGCAAACAGCAGGCTGCTCTTGTCGCCCGGGCGCAGCGCCACGTCGACGCTGAGGTCACCCGCGGCGATGCGGCCGGCGATGTCGCTCGCGTAGGCCGGTTCGCCGCCCAGCTGGCGGGTCAGGCTGCGCGTGATCACGACGCCCAGGCCGACGCCGAAGGCGGCGCTGCCCAGCACCAGCATCAGCATCATGGCGCGGCTCGATTCGTACAGCGCGCTGGCATCCTGTGCCGCCTCGTGCGCGTTGCGCTCCTTGATGCGGGTAAGGTCGGTCATGCGGGTATCGACCTCGTTGGCCTTGGGCGCGACGCTCAAGAGCAGGTAGTCGACAGCGGTGCGCTCCTGCTGCAGGCCATCGGCCAGTGCGCGCCGGGTGACTTCTTCCACCAGCGCCTCGTACTCCTGCACGCCGCGGTCGAGTTCAGCGAAGCTGCGCTTGCCCTGTTCGGAGAAGAACAGTCCACGTGCCTTGTCGAGGCTGGCATGCAGCTCGCCGCGTGCCCTGGTAATGGCGGCGATGGCGGCGTCGCGGTCCTTGTCGGTCGAGGCCAGCAGCATGCTGCGCACGGCACGGCCGATGTAGGCGAGGTTGATGTTGGCTTCCTTGACGTGCGAGATGCCGAGCAGTTCACGGGTGTACAGCCGGTCCGTGCGCGCATTCATCTGCGACATGTTGTAGATGCCGATGGCGGCCACCAGGGCGCCGAGGATGGAAAGGGTCAGGAAGCCTGCAATCAGGCGGGTGCCGACCTTCATTTGCTTGAACATGGGGATTCCGTATGGGTGAGGGTTAGGCCGCGAGGCGGTCGATCAGGCCGAGTTCGCTGGACGACATCAGGCCTTCGATGTCGAGCAGGATCAGCATGCGTTCGTCGATGGTGCCGAGGCCGAGCAGGAAATCGGCGCCGAAGCTGCTGCCCATTTCCGGCGCCGGACGGATGTCATCCGGGCCGAGGCGGACCACGTCCGAGACGCTGTCCACCACCATGCCGATGACGCGCCCAAGCACGTTCAGGATCACGACGACCCGGGGCTGGTTGGCGGCGGGAGTGATGCCGAAGCGCAGGCGCAGGTCGACGATGGGAACGATGATGCCGCGCAGATTGACGACGCCCTCGATGAAGTCGGGCGCATTGGCGATGCGGGTGACGGGATCGTGCCCGCGGATTTCCTGGATCTTCAGGATATCGACGCCGTATTCTTCCTCGCCGAGTCGGAAGGCAAGTACTTCGATAGGCTTGTTCTCTGTAGTCATACGATGGCTAGGTAATAAATAACTGCACCAATATTATCAAGAGTAACACATTGGTTTCTACAAGGAATGATTTCTTGAGCGCATTATCCATTAATTTAGTCATTTTTTCTGTAGGACAACTCCTATTTTTGACGAATTTATTGTTTTTAGAGTAAAAACTCAGCTACATTGCAGAAACATTGTGGGGTGTGCTGTTGGACGGAACAACTATGGAAGAGCGGTCGCGACTGCAATGCAGTCGGGTTCGCTCTGGGGAGCGGATTGCTTTCCTACACGGACCCTGCCGGAGTCAACTGATCGGGAATCAGCGATGCGGGGCTGTCGCCAGCGGCGGATTGAAGAGGGGGAGGAGGCGACGCCAGTGTCGCCTCCTTTCAGTCAGGTGAGACGGGTGCGGCTCAGACGATGCCGAGGTGGTCCATGCCGGTCGAGAAATCGCGGTTCTTCGCGTGCTTGCTGTTGAGCTTGATGTTCAGGCGCAGGTCGTTCACCGAGTCCGCATTGCGCAACGCATCCTCGTAGCTGATCTTGTCCGCCTCGTACAGGTCGAACAGGGCCTGGTCGAAGGTCTGCATGCCCAGCTCGCGCGACTTCTTCATGATCTCCTTGATCTCGTGGACGTCGCCCTTGAAGATCAGGTCCGAAATCAAGGGGGAGTTCAGCAGGATCTCCATCGCCACCACGCGGCCCTTGGCTTCCTTCTTCGGGATCAGGCGCTGCGAGATCAGGCCTTTCAGGTTGAGCGAGAGGTCCATCAAGAGCTGCTGGCGGCGCTCTTCGGGGAAGAAGTTGATGATGCGGTCCAGGGCCTGGTTGGCGCTGTTGGCGTGCAGGGTGGCCAGGCACAGGTGGCCGGTTTCGGCGAAGGCGATCGCGTGTTCCATGGTTTCGCGGTCGCGGATCTCGCCGATCTGGATCACGTCCGGCGCCTGGCGCAGCGAATTCTTCAGTGCCGCCTCGAAGCTGTCGGTATCGACGCCCACTTCGCGCTGGGTGATCACGCAGTTCCGGTGCGGGTGGACGAATTCCACCGGGTCCTCGATGGTGATGATGTGGCCGTAGCTGTGCTCGTTGCGGTAGCCGACCATCGCCGCCAGCGTGGTCGATTTACCCGAGCCGGTGGCGCCGACCATGATGACCAGGCCGCGCTTGGTCATGATCACGTCCTTCAGGGTTTCCGGCAGCTCGAGGTCCTCGAATTTCGGGATGGTGGTGGTGATCACGCGCAGCACCATGCCGACGCAGCCCATCTGCATGAAGGCCGAGACGCGGAAACGGCCCAGGTCGCCCGGGCTGATCGCGAAGTTCGCTTCCTTGGTCAGTTCGAAGCCGGCGGCCTGCTTGTCGTTCATGATGGCGCGCGCCAGGTCGGCCGTATGGGTGCCGCTCAATGGCTGGCTCGACACCGGCGTCATCCTGCCGTCGATCTTGATCGCCGGCGGGAAGCCGGCTGTGATGAAGAGGTCCGACCCGCCCTTGCTGACCATCAGGCGCAGCAGGTCGAACATGAACTTGGATGCCTGGTCGCGTTCCATGGTGTGTCCTCCTGCTTAACCTGGGAAGTTTTCCGGGATTTTCGCCGCGGCGCGGGCCGCGGCGCTCGAGATCACGTTGCGGCGCACCAGGTCGGTCAGGTTCTGGTCGAGGGTCTGCATGCCGACGTTGCTGCCGGTCTGGATCGCCGAGTACATCTGCGCGATCTTGGCTTCGCGGATCAGGTTACGGATCGCCGGCGTGCCGATCATGATCTCGTGCGCGGCCACGCGGCCCGAGCCGTCCTTGGTCTTGAGCAGGGTCTGCGAGATGACGGCCTGCAGCGACTCCGACAGCATCGCGCGCACCATTTCCTTTTCTTCGGCCGGGAACACGTCGACGATACGGTCGATGGTCTTGGCCGCCGACGAGGTGTGCAGGGTGCCGAACACCAGGTGGCCGGTCTCCGCCGCCGACAGGGCCAGGCGAATCGTCTCCAAATCCCGGAGCTCGCCCACCAGGATCGCGTCCGGGTCTTCGCGCAGCGCCGAGCGCAACGCGTTGTTGAAGGACAGGGTGTGCGGGCCGACTTCGCGCTGGTTGATCAGGCACTTCTTGGAGTCGTGCACGAATTCGATCGGGTCCTCGATGGTGAGGATGTGCCCGTACTCGTTCTCGTTGAGGTGGTTCACCATCGCCGCCAGCGTGGTCGACTTGCCCGAGCCGGTCGGGCCGGTCACCAGCACCAGGCCGCGTGGTTTTAGGGCCAGCTCGCTGAAGATCTTCGGCGCGTTCAGCTCTTCCAGCGACAGGATCTTGGACGGAATGGTACGCAACACCGCGGACGCGCCGCGCTCCTGGTTGAAGGCGTTGACGCGGAAGCGCGCCAGGCCGGGGATCGCGAACGAGAAGTCGCACTCCAGCACTTCTTCGTACTGCTTGCGCTGGCCGTCGTTCATGATGTCATAGATCATGCCGTGCACGTCCTTGTGCTCCAGCGGCGGCAGGTTGATGCGGCGCACGTCGCCATGCACGCGGATCATCGGCGGCAGGCCGGCCGAGAGGTGCAGGTCAGATGCCTTGTTCTTGACCGAGAAGGCGAGAAGTTCCGAAATGTCCATTGTCTTATAATCCCTGTGCCGTGCGTGGAGCCGTGGCGACCTGTTTCGGCTCTAAAAATATTTCCTACAGAAAATCATTATGTCCATAATCGCTGCGAACTTGCAAGCTGTCGAAGCGACAATCGGCGCCGCTTGCGCCTCTGCCGGAAGGGGCAGGAACGAGGTCGAATTGCTGGCGGTGTCGAAGACCTTCCCTGCGGAAGCCGTGGTCGAAGCGATGGCCGTGGGGCAGCGCGCCTTCGGCGAAAACTACCTGCAGGAAGCGCTCGACAAGATGCAGGAAGTGGCGCGCCTGCAACCAGATACCCCTGTCAGCTGGCATTTCATCGGCCCGATCCAGAGCAACAAGACGCGGCCGATCGCTTCCAACTTCAACTGGGTGCACACGGTGGACCGCCTGAAGATCGCCCAGCGCCTGTCGGAACATCGACCGCCGGAGCTGGGGCCGCTCGACATCTGCCTGCAGGTAAACATCAGCGGGGAGGCCAGCAAGAGCGGCGCCACCGAGGAAGAATTGCCGGAGCTGGCGCGCCAGGTAGCCGCTTTGCCGAACCTGCGCCTGCGCGGACTGATGGCGATTCCCGAAGCAAGCAATGACCCGCGGCAGCAACGCGACGCCTTTGCGCGCCTGCGCAAGCTGTTCGAGGGCCTGAGGTCCGACGGCCTGCCTCTTGATACCCTGTCGATGGGCATGTCGGGCGACCTGGCCGCTGCCATCGCGGAAGGCGCGACCATCGTCCGCATCGGCAGCGCCATCTTCGGCGCCCGCCATTACGAGTCATAAAGGAACAGCATGAAGATTGCATTCATCGGCGGCGGCAACATGGCCACGGCCCTGATCGCCGGCCTGGCCGGACAACTCACTGGCGCCGGCAGCCTGCACGTGGTGGATCCCAACCTTGATGCGCTCGCGCGCCTGGCCAGCCAGTACGGCGTGAGCACGGCAGACTCGATCGACGTGCAGGTGGCTGCCGCCGATGTCGTCGTGCTGGCTGTGAAGCCGCAGCAGATGCGCGAAGTCGCAGCGCAGCTCAAGCCGTTCCTTGGCGCGCAGCCGCTGGTGCTGTCGATCGCGGCGGGCATCCGCATCGCCGACCTGAGCCGCTGGTTGGGCGGCTATGCCCGCATCGTGCGCTCGATGCCGAACACCCCGGCGCTGATCGCCATGGGCATCACCGGCATGGTGGCGGGGGGCGAGGTCGACGAGATCCAGCGCTCGGCCGCCGACAAGGTGATGCGCGCGGTCGGCCAGACCGTGTGGCTGAAGGAGGAGAGCCTGATCGACCCGGTGACGGCGGTGTCGGGCAGCGGCCCTGCCTATGTCTTCTTCTTCCTGGAAGCGATGCAGCAGGCGGCACTCGAAATGGGGCTGGATGCGGAGCAGGGCAGGCAGCTGGCACTGGCTACTTTCACCGGCGCAGCGCAATTGGCGGCGCAGTCGAGCGACCCGGTCGAGGTGCTGCGCCAGCGCGTTACCTCGAAGGGCGGCACGACGCATGCGGCAATCACCAGCATGGAGGCCGCAGGGGTGAAGGAGGCGATCGTCGCGGCGATGAAGGCGGCCGCTGCGCGCGGCCGCGAATTGGGTGACGAACTGGGGAAGGATTGAGCATCGAATCGTAGCGTGGGCGGGTCTCCCGCCCACGCGGTGGTAGCCACCATCTGATGAGTCGCGGCCGTGCCGGCGCTGGTTGAACGCGTGGGGTGATTTGGTCCAGTGGACCAAATCACAAGCCGCCCACCCTACAAACCCCGCTATCTCATTTGCGGCCGATGGTCAGCTGCTTGACCGCCTGCTGCTCGCCATCGTCGACCGCACGCACTTCCACGGTCCACGGGCCCTTGCCCGACATCGACAGCGCCTTGGTGAACACCAGCGCATCGCCCTGCTGGACGAAGGCCGACCTGTCGAAGGTATGGATCACCTTGCCGGTACTGGTGAGGACCCGCACGCCTGCTTCGCTCACGCTGGCCACGCCATTGCCGTCGGCGACCGTGGCTTTGATCGTCACCGGCTGGTCGCCGCTGACCTTGGTCGCGCTGGCGCTCAGTTCGGCGGTCGGCGGGACGTTGTTCGGCACCGTCACGGCGTACTTGCCCGTGTAGGCGGTGGAGAGCAGGTTGACGCGCCCGTCGACCCGCACATGCCATTCGCCGGCGGCCGGGAATTTCACATCGACCGAGCGGTAGTTCTGCACCGTCGTCAGGCCGGCCGACTGCGCCGCGAAGCCGGTGCCGGTGCTCGGGTCCACGCCCGGGGCGTACAGGCTGATGTAGAGGTTTTCCCCCTCCAGATCCCATTTGGCGTCAGCGAACAGCTTCTGCGCGCCCGGCTCGACCGTGATCTTGTGCAGGCCGTAGCCCGTGTTGGTCTGGAACGAGTTCAGCGTCGCCGTCCCGGAATAGCTGCCATCGATGACGCGCACCGGGCCGGGATTGTATTTCACCAGGTCGCCGGACGTGACCGCGGTCGGGATGGCGCCGGCATTGACCGCGTCCACCGCCTTGCGGGCGTCGACGAAGCCGGCGCCGGCGTCGTGGGTGTCGTAGCCGGCCATGACCTCCTTGTTGGCGGTGACTTCGAGCAGGCGGATGACGTCGAGCGGCGACAGACGCGGACCGCCCCGCTTGTCCTGGGCCTGGTGCACCAGGGCCGCCATGCCGCTCACCATCGGGGTGGCCATCGAGGTGCCCGAGGCCGCGCCGTAGTTGGTGCCGCTGGCGGTCATCGGGTGCAGCGGGTTCTGGCTTGATACGATGTTCTCGCCCGGCGCCACGATGGCCGGACGGTCGACGCCGAGCGGACGGGCGACGTGGTCCCAGGCCGCCTGTTCCTCGGCGCTGGCGGCCAGGAAGACTTTCAGGTTGGCCAGCGCCAGTTCGCGGTCGTGGTTGCCGTCCGGGCGGCCGCGCGACGAGAAGCCGGTCACGCCATGGGCCTTGTTGGTGGCGCCGATGCCCAGCGCATACGGCGCGTTCGAATACGGGTTCATCGTATTCGGGCCGGCGCCGTCGTTGCCGGCCGCGAAGACCGACAGGATGCCCTGTTCGAAGGCCAGGCGCGAGGCGACGTTGGTCGCCTGGTTCGGATTGAACGGCCCGTAGCTCGAGCTGCCCCAGGAGTTGCTGAGCACGCGGATGTCGGCCACGCCGTCGCGCTTGCTGGCGATGACATGGTCGTAGGCTTCCAGCGTGAAAGGCAGGTTGATGCCGGCGCTGGCGCCGTAGCTGATGATGTTCGCCTTGGGCGCCATGCCGCGCAGGTTGCCGTCGGAGTCGACGCCGGTGCCGGCGATGGTGCCGATGCAGTGGGTGCCGTGGCCGTACTCGTCGGTATTCCAGTGGGTGCCAAGACCGCCGACGTGGCGTTCGACGATCGAGGTTTCGACGTCGATCCCGTTCGGGGTCAGCGAGATGTAGACCTGGGTTGGATCGTTGCCGAGCACGCCCGCCACCTCGTAGTTCTTCTTCACGTTGCCCAGGTCCGGGTGCAGACCGTCGGCGCCGGTGTCGATGACCGCCACGGTCACGTCCGAACCGTCCAGGCCGAGCACGCGCTGCACTTCCTCGGCCTTGGTCATCGCGCGGCCTTCGGCATTGAACAGGCGCTGGGTGCGGCTCGGCTCGATGAAGCGGGTTTCGCCCCAGCCGGCCACCTTGCTGATCTCGTCCCTGGTGAGCAGCATGCGCGCCATCGGCAGGACTTTATAGGTCTTGAATTTGCGCCCGAGGACGGACAGGCGCTGCGCGCTTTCCTTCTTGTCGAACACGACGATGACGTCGTAATAGACGTTGGCGAGCTGCTTGTTGAGCTCTTCGGCAAACAGCCTGTCGATTTTCGCCGCCACGGGGACGGCGGATGTGCCGGGCAGGATGCCGGTAATGGCTGCGTGGGCAACCGGGCCTTCTGCGCCCAGTGCCATGACGAGTGCTGCGACGAGTGTGAAACGACGACGGGATGTACTCACGTATTGCTCCTCTTGTTCTGTTGTTGGTCTCCAAGTGCTTCCGGTGAAACACGGCATGTCCGTGTGCCGCCTGCTGAGTATTCCGCTGGAAATGTCAATCCGTCAAAGGTGTATGCATACGTTTGTAAATATTTTTGCGAAGCGTGCATAACTGTTGTGTTTGCGCCAAGATTGAATCGTGCGCAGCCGGCTTTGTGCTAGTTATGGATGATTTTCCCGGCAGATATGCAGAGTGAAAAAAGTCATCATTGAGGGAACAAAATTTTCACCGGACGAATAGAAACCTCACCTGCTCTGATGGCAACGTTGCTCGTACACTGTTCGTTTGCCGACGTCCGCAATCGGTCCAGAAGTGGACGCCAAGATATAAGTAAAAAGCGGAGTAAAAGATTATGTTGGAAACGATTCGGCGTTATATTGCTGTAATCTCAGTTGCGCTCACTGCCGGATTTTTTTGGGGAATGGCGGTAGGTATTGTTGTCCGGCGCTTAACCAACCTTAGTGAAGAAGATACCTTGCTCTTTGTCGTCCTACCTGTGGCTGTCTTTATCATGGCAGTGTTATGGAGGAGACTTCCTAAGATCTTGGGGTTCGACTGATTGCAAGGTCTCCTTTAGTCGCGTTTGTCGTTGGTGACAGTACGATTTACTACGGTCGGAAGGTGCTATGCTGAGCTGAGCCGAGCTGAGCTGAACGGGCCGTGATTGGCCAGACGTCCCCATTAGCAGACGTAGCCGTTTGCAAGGTATATTCGATCCTGCTGCAAATTCGGCAACATATAAATTTCTATTGCCGATCAGGTCCGGAGACAAACAATGGTGTCCCTGCGGTCTTTCTCTGTGCTCTTGCTCGCAGTGCTGGCAGGATGCGCTTCCCCTAATGCGGTGCTCACTACATCATTTACGGCGGCCCCGAATCCGCCGCCTGGCTATGCACTGGTTTATTTCTATCGCCTGCACCACAACGTTGGCCGTCTGGTTTGGCCCAATCTCCACCTGAACCAGCATAAAGTGGTGGGCCTAGCGAATCTTGGCTATACCTGGGTCCATGTCAAATCTGGGGAATATGTAGTGCGGCAGGAGAAAGCCCAGGTATATACGACCGACTGGGGCGATCCCGTCACTCTTTCTTTTTCCGCAGGCAAGACTTATCACGTCCGCTTCGATACCGGGGCGACGGAGATCATGACGCTTGCGATGGGTAAATATGCATCGCCCGACTATAAAGATTCCTACCGCCGCCTGGGCATCGTGGATGCCGCCCAAGCGACACAGGAATTGCAACAATGCCGATTCATCGTGCCCTTCGTGTCCCGGGTTGACTGACACCGCTGCCCGCGCCTCGTTTACGGAGAACGCGGACTCCGCGCACGCAAGCACATGCGCCTGTCAATACTGAACGGGTGGGTGTCCCAGCAGTGGGTAAAGCCCATCTACGGAGGAGCCGGGCAAGATGCCCGGCGGCGGCTGAAATCAGTGGACTTCGAAGCCCTTCCACCTGAGCACAGGCAGCAGTTTCTGGGCGAACTTGTAGGCCGAAACGGCAGCCGTCACGGTGCCGACCGCCCATTTCGGTTTGGTGAGGAACAGCCCGGCAGCCACGCCGGCCACGATCAGCGCCGTCTTCTTGTGCCGGGCCGCGTAGGCCGGAATCAGGCCCAGGGTCTGGGGCGACGAGAGCATCGCCACTTCCTGCGCCACCTGCGCGCGCTGGTCGGCGCACCTGGCCACCAGCGCCTCGCGGCGCACGGCCAGATCCTGGGATTTAGAAGCCATCGGTCTGTCCTCCCTTGAGCGCCTCGGCATCCTTGCGCAGTTCCGCCAGCGTGGCCGGCAGCATCGGCGGACGCGCGGCGAGGCCGGCGCGTAGCTTGCTTACTGCGAACAGGGTGCCGAGGATGAACAGGACGGCCATGCCGCCGACCGCCGCCAGGCGGTGGGTATCCCAGAACAGCACCAGCACGAACAGGATGACCAGGCCGACCGCGAACAGCCCCAGCACCGCGGCCGTGATCGCCCAGGCGAGGTAGCCGAGCAGGCGGTGCGCGCCTTCCTGCAGTTCGACGGCGGCCAGCTCGAGGCGCGTGCGCGCCAGGTCGAGCACGTTCGCCCCGATCCTTCTCACTGCCGCCGTGATACTCATCTTAGCGGCGGGCGATCAGCATGCCGATCACGACGCCGACAGCGGCGCCCAGGCCCACCGACTTCCATGGGTTCTCGTGGACGTACTCGTCGGTGACGCGCGCCGCTTCCTTGGTCTTCTCGACAACCGTGTGCTGGTATTCGCCCAGGCTTTCCTTGGCGACCGACAGGGTCTGCTCGAACTTGGCCTTGGCGGCCTTCAGCTCGTCACCGGTCAGCTGGCCGCCGTTGCGCAGCCAGGCTTCAGCGTCCTGGATCACGGTCTTCAGGTCGGACATCAGTTGCTCGCGGGTGCCGGTTTGGGTCGGGATCTTTTCCATCATGGTGGGCCTCGTTAAAAATAGGAATGAATGCTTTTCGTGCAATATTACCTGATTGCATATTCTAGCGCGACACCAATGAACAGTGCGGCGCCAAGCCAATTGTTGTGTCGAAAAGCCTTGAAGCAGGACATGCGCTCGCGGTGGCGGATCAGGGTGTAGTGGTAGAGCGCAATGCCGGCCCCGACCGCGATGCCGCCCACGAACCACCAGCGCAGGCCCAGGTACCAGCCGCACACCAGGTCGATGGCCAGCGCCGCCCCGTAGCACAGCATGACCGCGGCCACGTCGAAGCGCCCGAAGGTGATGGCCGAGGTGCGGATGCCGATCTTGAGGTCGTCGTCGCGGTCGACCATGGCGTATTCGGTGTCGTAGGCAACCGCCCAGAACACGTTGGCCACCAGCAGCCACCAGGCCACCGCCGGTACCGTGTCCTGCACAGCGGCGAAGGCCATCGGGATGCCGAAGCCGAAGGCGATCCCCAGGTAGGCCTGCGGGATGGCGAAGAAGCGCTTGAAGTAGGGGTAGGTGCCGGCCACGACCAGGGCGGCCACCGACAGCTGCTTGGTCAGCGTGTTCAGCGGCAGGATGAGGAGAAAAGACAATAGCGCCAGCACGGCGGCCACCATCACCGCTTCCCAGCCGCGGATCTTGCCGCTGGTGAGCGGACGGTCGACGGTGCGCTTGACGTGCTTGTCGAAATCGCGGTCGGCGTAGTCGTTGATGGCGCAGCCGCTTGATCGCATCAGGGCGGTGCCGAGCACGAAGATCGCCAGCACCTGCAGATCCGGCACGCCGCCGGACGCCATCCACAGAGCCCACAAGGTCGGCCACAGCAGCAGGAGGATGCCGATCGGCTTGTCGGCACGGATCAGGCGGAAATAGAGCGCCAGCTTGTTCATGAATCGTCGCTTCTTGTCATGCAAGAACTGTTGAGCAGAAGACAGCGATTCTAAAGCTTTTGCCGGCGCAACGGGGCCCGCTTCAATGTCCTGGCACGCGCTCGCGTACGTGTGCGTCGGCCGTCAACAGGCGCGGATCCGCATCGGCCGAGTGCGTGCCCGGCAGGTTCTCGCTGCTGCCCAGCAGCCAGTTGCCGCCCAGCCGGGCCAGGGAGCGCAGCTGGTTGCCGCGCGCTCCGGCGGGAAGGTCGATGCGGCTGAGGGGGCCTGTGTCGGGCTGCAGGCGGGCCAGCAGCGGGGCATTGCCCTCATAAACGCTCTCGCCATGCGGGTTCTGGAGGTAGCCGGTGGCTCCTGCCACCAGCACCTGTCCGCCGTCCAGCGGCAGCAGGTCGAGCACGGCGTCGCCGCGGTCGATGTCGAGCAGGCGGTAGGCCGGAACCCCCCGGTTCGACCAGGGTGCGCCAGCGCTGGCGCAAGCCGCCGTTTTCCAGGTCGAAACGGTAGGCCACGACATTGTTCGAGCCGGCGCGGATGACCAAACCGATGCCGTCGCCATGCGCCGCGATCCGGGCAGCGTCGCGCGTCTTCCACGGCGCCATCGCACCGCGGTCGCGTACCGCATTCGGAGCGCCGTAGTAGCGGTCCTGCGCCACCTGCGGATCATGAA
>NZ_JPXI01000031.1 GCF_000740675.1 Massilia sp. BSC265
CCCCCGACGCTATCTCGCCAACCCGGCGCAACCTGCTCAAAGGCCTGGCCGGCTCCACCGCGCTGCCCGCATTGCCCTTCCTCGGCGCATTCGCCGCACTGCAGGCCCAGCAGGCCCTTGCCGCCAACGGCGCCACCACCCTGGTCGACAGCCCCTACGGCCCGATCGCCCCGGTCAAGGACCTGGCGACCGGCCTGCCGCTGCTGCAGCTGCCGGCCGGCTTCACCTATAAAAGCTTCGGCTGGCGCGGCGACCTGATGACCGACGGGAAGACCTGCCCGGGCGGCCATGACGGCATGGGCGTGGTCCTGTCGCGCAAGGTGGGGCGCAGCACCGAGCTGGTGCTGGTGCGTAACCACGAAATCGGCGGCACTTCCCCAAGCAACTTCCTGGATGCGCCCGCCGTCTACGACGGCGGCACGGTCAGCACCACCACGACCAACAGGTTCGGCGGCGGCACCACCAACCTGCTGTTCCGCGACGGCAACTGGGTCAGCATGACCCCGAGCCTGGGCGGCACCGCAACCAACTGCGCGGGCGGCATTACCCCCTGGGGCACCTGGCTCACCTGCGAGGAAGTCGGTTCGGACGCCGTCAGCACCGCGGGCAAGAAGCACGGCTACGTGTTCGAAGTCCATTCGGATCCGGCGCTTACCACCGGCCAGCCGATCAAGGGCATGGGCCGTTTCGCGCACGAAGCCGCCGCCGTCGACCCGGCCACCGGCATCGTCTACCAGACCGAGGATTCGTCGGGCAAGTCGGGTTTCTACCGCTACATTCCCGACGTCAAGAACGGCGCTCCCGGCACGCTGGCCATGGGCGGGGTGTTGCAGATGGCCAAGGTCAAGGGCATCAACAACGTCAACCTGGCCACCATGCCGGTCGACGCGAAATACGAGCTGGAGTGGGTGACCATCGCCGCCCCGGACGCCAACCGCGGCGACGCCGTCGGGCTGAGCGGCGTGCGCATCACCAATGCCGCCGGCCCCTTCGTGCAAGGCTGGGTGCAGGGCGCCGCGCGCATGAACCGCGGCGAAGGCATCTGGTATGCCGAGGGCAAGATGTACGTGATGGACACCGCCGGCGGCGCGGTGCAGCGCGGCACCATCTGGGAGCTCGACCTGGCTTCCCAGGTTCTCAAGTGCATCTACTCCAGCCCGAGTGCGCTGGTGGGCAACATGGGCGACAACCTGACCGTCAGCCCGCGCAACGCCATCCTGATCTGCGAAGACGCATCGACCGCGGCCACCGACGCCTTTGGCTTCGGCCAGCGCCTGATGGGCCTGACCGGTCTGGGCGACGCCTATATCTTCGCCAAGAACAACATCAACCTGACCGCCGCCCAGCTCGTCGGCGCGGGGAAACTGGCCTCGCTCGCAGGTGATGGCCGCGGCAACGAGTTCTGCGGCGCCTGCTTCGACCCGACCGGCCGCTACCTGTTCGTCAACATCCAGACCCCCGGCGTGACTTTCGCGATCACCGGTCCTTGGGCCAAGGGCCCGCTGTAAGCCGCCGTAGACCATAGGAGAATTTATGAAACTGAGCAAACTGTTTGGCTTTGTTGCCGCATTGTCGCTGTCCTGCGCCGCCAAGGCCGTCGTCCTGACCGACAGCACCGGTTCGAACACCGTGACCGATTACAGCGAAACGGGCAAGCTGTCGTTCGACCTCGGACTGCAGAACCTTAACCCCACCACCATGCATTTCGCGCTGGAGGCGGGTGACCTGCAGGGACCGCTGAACTTCAGTGCGCTGGTGCTGAACTTCACCGGGCTCGACGTGCATCGCTTCACCTTCAGCCTGCAGGGCATCCGTTTCGCCGCGACCGGTTCCGTGACCCCGGTGTTCACCACCGTGCGCGCGCTCACCGCAAGCGACACGGCCGCCGTCATCGACTTCAGCACTCCCCTGCATACCGAGTTCCAGTTCGGCGACGCACTGGGCTACGCTGGCCAAACCGACTGGTTGCTGGACACGTCCGGCCTGCAGGCAGGCGACAGCTTCAGCATCACCGCCACCGTGCCGGAACCGTCGTCGGCAGCACTGGTGCTGCCGATGCTGTGCATGGGCCTGCTGGCGGCCGCCCGCCGCCGCAAGAAGGACTGAGCATGCAGGGGGCTTGCCGGTACAATCGGTCCGGTTACCGTCAAGCCTTCCATTCATCATGCACATCTGGGTCGATGCCGACGCCTGTCCTGCCGTCGTCAAGGACATCCTCTTCCGCGTGGCCGAGCGCCTGCAGCTGGAGGTCACGCTCGTGGCCAACCAGCTGATCCGGGTGCCGGGCTCGCGCTTCATCCGCGCCCTGCAAGTGCCGGCCGGCCCGGACGTGGCCGACGCCGAGATCGTTGCCCGCGTGAGGAGCGGCGACATCGTCGTGACCGGCGACATCCCGCTGGCAGCGCAGGTACTGGAGAAGGGCGGGCTGCCGCTCAATCCGCGCGGCGAGTGGTACACCAAGGATACGATCGCCCAGCAGCTGACCATGCGCGCCTTCATGGAGGAACTGCGCGGCAGCGGCGTCGATACCGGCGGCCCGGCCGCCTTCAGCCAGGCGGATAGCCGGAATTTTGCGAATGCGCTGGACCGTCAGCTGGCGCGCTCGAACACCCGCAGGGTGGGCGGCGCCACCGGAGAGCCTGGATAATCCGCGTCGTTCATGCCGCCCACCCGACGAACATCAAGCCGCGGCTTCGAGCGCCACCATGTCCACGCCGGGCAGCTTGCACTCGCCGACCGCCTGCGCCACCGCATCGATCGCGGCGCGGCGCGTAAAACTCTTGCGCCAGACCAGCACCACGCGGCGCGACGGCGCCGGTGAAGCGAAGGGCACGTAGGTCAGCATGCCGTTCTGGTCGTGCATGTCGGCCACCGAGGCGCGCGGCAGCACGGTCAGGCCGATGCCGCTCGCCACCATGTGGCGGATGGTCTCCAGCGAGGAACCCTCGAAGGTGCGCTGCATGCCCCCATGTCCCATCGCGGGCGCCGAGTAGCGCGCCATCTCCGGGCACACTTCCAGCACCTGGTCGCGGAAGCAGTGGCCCGCGCCCAGCAGCAGCATGGTTTCCAGCTTCAGGTCGTCGGCCGGGATTTCCTTGCGCCTGGCCCAGGGATGCGAGCGCGGCATCGCCACCACGAAGGGCTCGTCGTACAGGGTCTGCATCGACATGCCGTGCTCGGGCAGGGGCAAGGCCACGATGGCGGCGTCGAGCTCGCCCTGGCGCAGCAGTTCGAGCAGCTTGTGGGTGTAGTTCTCCTGCAGGATCAGCGGCATCTGCGGCACGGTGTCGATCAGGCGCTTCACCAGGGGAGGCAGGAGATAGGGTCCGATGGTGTAGATCACGCCCAGGCGCAGCGGCCCGGCCAGCGGATCCTTGTTCTGTTTCGCCAGTTCCTTGATGGCGGCGGTCTGTTCCAGCACGCGTTCGGCCTGGGCCACGATCTGCGCGCCCAGCGGCGTCACGGAGACTTCGGAGCCGCCGCGCTCGAACAGCGTCACCCCGAGCTCGTCTTCGAGCTTCTTGATGGCGACGGAGAGGGTGGGCTGGGCGACGAAGCAGGCTTCGGCGGCATGGCCGAAGTGTTTGGCGCGCGCGACGGCGACGATGTATTTCAGCTCGGTCAGTGTCATAGGCTTTCCATCCCAGGATGTCACGGAGGTCACCCCGTTAAACCTGCTGCGCGTTGCACTGGCGGTCTGCGATGCTCGCTGTACTGCTCGTACAGCTGCGTTTCTCGACCGCCATTGCCGCCGCTCGCGACGGTTTTCCGGCGTGACCGGTTTTTGCTGTCCATCCTGACATAATGTTGGCATTTAGTCAGCCAAGATTTCATATTCTCTCGAATCATAGTCGATATAATTGCCTTGCAGGATTTTCGCCTGCGTTCACGCGAGGTACCCATGTCGTCGACTTTCGGCCCGGCGGAAGCCCAGGCCTATATCCACAAGCTGCTGACGGTGATGCACCACCAGGGCGGCTCCGACCTGTTCATTTCCAGCGATTTCCCGCCCAGCATGAAGCACCAGGGCGCGATGAAGCCCCTGAGCCAGCAGCGCCTGTCCGGCGAGGTCACGCGGGCGCTGGCGATGTCCTTGATGAACGAGCGCCAGCGCACCGAGTTCGAGGCCGAGATGGAGTGCAATTTCGCGATCTCGCTCCCTGGCGTGTGCCGCTTCCGCGTCAACGTCTTCGTGCAGCAGCAGAGCGTGGGCATGGTGGTGCGCACGATCGCTTCCGAGATTCCGAACTTCGAGAAGCTCGACCTGCCGGAGGTACTGAAGGATGTCGTCATGACCAAGCGCGGCCTGGTGCTGGTGGTCGGCGGCACCGGCTCCGGCAAGTCCACCACGCTGGCGGCGATGATCGACTACCGCAACAGCAATTCGGCCGGCCACATCATCACGGTCGAAGACCCGGTCGAGTACGTCCACAAGAACAAGAACTGCCTGGTCACCCACCGCGAGGTGGGCGTCGACACGCATTCCTGGCACAACGCGCTGAAGAACACGCTGCGCCAGGCGCCGGACGTGATCCTGATCGGCGAGATCCGCGACACCGAGACCATGGAGCACGCGATCGCCTTTGCCGAGACCGGCCACCTGTGCCTGGGCACACTGCATGCGAACAATGCCAACCAGACCCTGGACCGCATCATCAACTTCTTCCCCGAAGAGCGGCGCAATCAACTGCTGATGGACCTGTCCTCGAACCTGCGCGCGGTGGTCTCGCAGCGCCTGATCCGCACGGAAGATGGAAAAGGCCGCAAGGCGGCCATCGAGATCCTGCTGAACACGCCGACCATCGGCGAGATGATCCTGAAGGGGAACTTCCAGAACATCAAGGAGATCATGCACAAGTCGCGCGAGCTCGGCATGTGCACCTTCGACCAGGCCTTGTACGAGCTCTATAACAAGGGTTATATCGGCTACGACGAAGCGATCCGCAACGCCGACTCGGCCAACGGCCTGCGCCTGCAGATCAAGCTCTCGGGCGAACGCAAGGGGCCGGACGGCGGAGCTGCCCGCGCCACCGAGCTGTCGATGGCGATCGAGGAAGAACCGGAAGACGACGCACCTACCCCCACCACCTGATTTCACCACCACCCATGCCTGCATTCGAAAACAAGATCTGCACGCGCGCCGAGCTGGCGCAGCGTATCGCCCAACTCCCCAAGCCGGTGGTGCTGACCAACGGCGTGTTCGACATCCTTCACCGCGGCCACGTGACCTACCTGGCGCAGGCGCGCGAACTGGGCGGCTCGCTGGTGGTGGCGGCCAACACCGACGCCTCGGTCAAGCGCCTCGGCAAGGGCGACGACCGCCCGCACAACACCCTGGCCGACCGCATGGCGGTGCTGGCGGCGCTGGAGTCGGTGAGCCTGGTGGTGGACTTCGACGAGGACACCGCGCTCGAGGTGGTGCTGGAAGCTCGCCCCGACATCTATGCCAAGGGCGGCGACTACGACATGACGAAGATCCCGGAAGGGCAGGCGGTGCTGGCCTATGGCGGGCGCGCGGTGGCGATCGACTTCGAGCATGACCGCTCGACGACCAGGCTGGTGGCCAAGATTCGGGGATAGATGGCCGTGCCGCCCGCTTGCGGGCGGGCCGTGGACACGGCAAGCCAGCGCCAGGCCGGCCGCCTTCACAACAGGGCACGCCCCGGCGTGCCCTGGTCCTTATGCCTTGCGCTTGCGACGACGCAGCGCTGCGATGCCTGCGGCGCCCAGTCCGAGCAGCGCGACACTGCCCGGCTCGGGCACGTCGTTGCCGGGACCTTCGCCTTCCAGGACGATGCCGAAGAAGTTATCGGGGCTGCCTTGCGCACCCAGGAGGGAAGCTGACAGGCCGATGCGGTTATCGGCACTGTAAACCCCATTGACGCCTGCGATACCAGCGAGGTCCAGGACGAAACCATAGCCGGCATTGCCGTTGCCAGTCTGGGTCGACGGGAACATGATCGACTCAAGGAGACTGGTGGAATACAGCACGCCACCGGTAACCGAATAGACCGACAAGGTCAGCGCGCTGAGAGTAATGCCATTGGTGGCGGTATTGCCCGGCTCATTTGCATTGAAAATCAGCAGCAGATTGCTTGCATCCGTAAGGCCGAGCTGGCTGAACGAATAAGTTGCATTCTTATTCCCTCCATCCGCGGAAACATTGCCGCTAGTAAGGTCTTCCGTCCCCGACCAGGCGACGCCGCCTGTGGCGCTTGTGTTATTCCCCTGAGGGGTCAAGGACAGGAAGGAATTGACGTTGCCATATCCTGTACCCGAAAGGTCCACGACGTTGTTCGGCACAGAAGCAGGAATGATTCCAGCCTGGCTGGAAATGCATACCCCGGATAAGGCGATGGTGGCAATAAGTTTGCTTAATTTATTTCGGTTCATCAATATTCCTTTCAGTGCCAGGAAATTCCCAGCTGAAACCAGTTTTAAAACTGATGAAAAATTTTCCATCCGTAAGCTAGTTGATCTGATAAGTAGTTGATTAATCAAAACTTTTTTCAGAATCATAATTGATATAGGCAGGATTCATACCATGCTTAATATTCATAGTAAATTCAATTGCCTAGAATAATAGAGCCAAAGACGATCACTGGAAGTGTCAATTATTCCGACAATATTTATATAAATGTAAATTCTTCATATAAACAGATAAGTGTTTATTTAAATGAATTGAATATTACTTTTAGACAACATATTTAGTTTGTTGTCAATCGTCTTGTTGTTTAGATAAATCTCTAAAGGATTTCTCTAAATCAAAAAAACAACATTTGTATGTTGCCTTAAGGAATTAAAGCGACTAATATTTACGACTGAAAAAGGCAAACCGTGCGAAAGCACGGGACGCAAAGTCACGGTCTACCGGGTTGATGCCCCATGACGGCGGGACTGCCAGACGCAAGTACGCTTCCCGGACTCCGCCGTGCAGTCCGTGTGGAGGCGTGTGTTCATGCGGCAGTCCTGTTGAGAACACTTAACAGGAAAATGTAATGAACCTCATTCACACCCCATCCGCACTGCGCACCCTGGCGCTGGCCGTGCTCGGCGCCAGCGCCGTCATCCCTGCCGCAGCCGCACAGCAAAACGATGAACTGCTGGTCAAGGGCCGCATGCTGGTTGAAGTCCGCGACGGCGTGACAACCGATGCGCTCGGCAAGATGATCGAGACACCGGGGCACAAACGCTACAAGCTCGGCCAGAGCGGTATCTACATCGTCGACCTGCCGGCCAACGCTTCCGAGCGTGCGGTGCTGGCGCGCCTGAAGAACAACCGGCACGTGAAATCGGCAGAACAGGATCGCCTGGTGCCGAGCACGCTCGCGGTGAACGACCCCTACATCGGCAGCGCCTGGCACGTCGGCAAGATCGGCGCCAACGCGGCCTGGGACCTGGCCCAGGGCAGCGGCGTAACGATCGCGATCCTCGATTCGGGCATCGACGCCACCCATCCGGACCTGGCGCCGAACCTCGTCGGCGGCTACAACGTCTACGATGCGAACACCAACCTGGAGGACGTCTGCGGCCACGGCACCTCGGTCGCAGGCGCCGCCGCGGCGGTCAACAACAACGCCATCGGCGTGGCCGGGATCGCAGGGCGCGCGCGTATCATGCCGGTGCGCGTCGCCTACAAGAAGGCGACCGACGGCGGCTGCTATGCTGCCTACAGCACCGTCGCCAGTGGCCTGATCCATGCCGCCGACAACGGCGCCCGCATCGCCAACGTCAGCTACGGCGGCGTGACCACCAGCTCCTCGGTGACCAGCGCGGCGAACTACATGAAGTCGAAGGGCGGCCTGGTGTTCGTTTCGTCCGGTAACACCGGTACCGACCAGGGCTATGCCCCCAACAGCGCCATGATCGTGGTCGGCGCCACTGACAGCAACGACAACCGCGCCAGCTGGTCGAGCCACGGCAGCTTCGTGACGCTGACGGCACCCGGCAGCGGCATCTGGACCACCCGCATGGGCAACGGCTATGCCGCCGTGAACGGCACCTCGTATGCGAGCCCGGTGGCTGCGGGCGTGGCCGCGCTGATGATGGCCGCCGCGCCGACCCTGACCAACACCCGCATCGAAAGCTTGCTGACCTCGACGGCGGTGGACCTCGGCGCCGTCGGCCGCGACAATTACTTCGGCCATGGCCGGGTCAATGCCGCCGCCGCGGTGCAGGCCGCGCTCGCCGCCGCCCCGACCGTGGACACCAGCGCGCCGAGCGTCGCCATCCAAGCCCCGCTCGGCAGCAGCACGGTCTCCGGCCTGGTCGCCGTCGACGCCGGCGCCAGCGACAATGTCGGCGTGACACGGGTGGACCTGCAGGTCAACGGCACCACGGTGGCCAGCGACACGACTGCGCCGTACGGCTTCAGCTGGAATTCGGCCGGCGTGCCGAACGGGATGGCAAACCTGGTCGCCGTCGCCTACGACGCCGCCGGCAACGTGGGCCGCTCGGCCACCGTGGCCGTCAACGTCGCCAACGCCGCTACGGTCCCGGCCAAGACGCCGGATACCACTGCCCCGCTGGTCAGCATCGTCAATCCGGTGGGCGGCGCAGTCTCGGGCAACGTCAAGGTCAGCGTGAGCGCGAGCGACAACCTGGGCGCCGCGGCACTGTCGCAACAGCTTCTGGTAAATAATGTCGTGGTAGCGCAGGGCAGCGGCGGCAGCCTGGCCTACACCTGGAATACGCGCAAGCTCGCGGCCGGGACCCATACGATCAAGGCGGTGGTGCGTGACGCCGCCGGCAACATCGGCAGCGCGAGCGTAAGCGTGACGATCCGCTGAGCTTCTTCCGCCGTTCGACCTGCCAGCGCCCGGTACATCGTACCGGGCGTTGTGCATCTCGCCTGCGCTGCGCTTCGTGGCAAGCTGGCGGGGGCAGCAAGTGGCGACCTGCCTGTCCTCGGACCTGCGCCTGTGCTTCGCACCCATGCAGGCTGGGCAGGCGGACGGCAGTCCGCTGGTGGAGCAGGGGAAGCCGGCCTTCGCCCTGCACCGCTGGAACGACGGCGGCCGGGCGATGCTCTTCGGCCGCTGTCCGCAGCGGGTGCTGGCGCGCTGGGATGCTGCGACCCAGCCGATGGTGGCCGAGATGCTGGGCGAAGGGGCCAAGCCTCAGTTGAGCAATTCCTAGATCGGCCGTGCCGCGCGGCTGTCGGCGAATGACCGCGGCAGGGCGCTGATCTGCTGCAGCACGCCCAGGCGGTCCACCTGCAGCCATGCGCGCACGATCAGGCCGTCCGCACTTGGTAGATGGCATTGCCCTTCTAGTCACGAGCGCATGTGTCGGCGGCAGCCCGGCGAAGCGGCCTTCGTGCAACGCGCGGAAGGTCCAGCGCACCGCCACCCGGTCGCCTTCGCCAAACACTACATCCAGTTCGGGGCGCAGGCCGGGGAAATCCTTCAGCACGGTCGCGATCTCGGCGCTGAACTCGGCCGGCCCGTGTTCGCCGCCCGGGCCGATGAAATCGGGCGCCACGAGCGCCTGCATCTCGTCCAGATCCTCGTGTTGATACAGTCTTACAAGGTGCCGACCGGTTACTTTGTGCTTCACGGCCGCCTTTGCCATACTCATCGTTCTATCCAAGGGCTCGTCAATCGATACGGCGCAGTGTAAAAACGATCGAAACTCCGCCATCGAAGGCTGGCCCCTGAAACAGCATCGACTTGTCGAAAAACTTTACAGCGGACCGCATGGCCCGTGAGGAAAGACGAGAGGATATGATGTTTCGGCGAGGTAACAACCATGGTTAAAGGTAAATTGATGCGAGTTTTTCTACAATGAACCATGAATTGTCAAATGGAAAAGTTAGTTATTAACTTTTCGTGTCGAAATTCTTTACAGAAAAATTTATTTTCTGAAATAAACTAAATAAGTATTTGATTTTTATGAAATTTTTTACATGGCACGGAACCTGCTTATTGCAATTCGTCTCCATCATCCAAGGGCTGTCCTATGAAAACTTTAAAGAACTTCGTTGCCGCATTGACCTGCACCTTCGCGTTCGCTGCGTCGGCACATGCCGGCTTGATTCCCGTTGATAGCGGTGTAACGAACTACCAGCTCGACGCAAATGTTGCCGGCAAGAAATCAATTACCCTTAATTTCGATGTGAATGCCCAGTTGGCTGCTGCACATCAATCGCTGCAAGACATCTTTTCCGCGACGTTGAAAGTCGTGTTCAGCGACCCGAACGATGGCCAGGAAAAGTACACGGTGCTGATTGGTATGAGTGGTGCAGATCCTGTCGGCGGCAGTGGCAATAATCAGATCAATAATGGCAATAGCCCGAACGTATTTTTCGAACTGAACATGGCTTCCCTCGATTACCTGAAGCTCGACGGCAAGATCAATGCACTGGTGACCGCCACTGCCGGCGAATTCTTTATCGATAGCGCTGTCCTCAATGTGAGCACGAATAAAGACGCTCCAGCGGCAGGCGTCCCCGAACCAGCCAGCCTGGCCCTGCTGGGCATGGGCTTGCTGGGCTTCGGCGCAGTCCGCCGCCGTCGCTCGTAATACAGGCCTGCAATCAGAGAAGCTCGGTCTACGACCGAGCTTTTTTTTCGCCGTCGCTTTTAGCTATGAATGAGGCTGGAACCGATTTGCCGCTAGGCCTCTGCTTTCTGCGCTCCTTCGAAGCAGGGTGTACCGGCCGGTCGTCAGTTCGCGCTGTTATCCGTCTGGCCGCTAGCGTCGCATGCTTCCGCGCGTGAAAATAATCGCCAGGAAGCTCCTCTTGCTTGCTACACGTACGTCAGCACACTAGACATTCGTCACGAACGCCCTGGGCCAAACGCGAACAGTTCTTCCAAATATAGCGAGTGCTTAACTTAACGGACGTATTGATCGAAGATGCTGGAAGTCGACCAGATGAGGAGGGTCCGCAAGTAAGCCGGCTGCTCAGGCCTGCGCCGCGTCGCCCGCCCCCGGCTTGGCCCGCAGCAGCCGGATCTCCGGATTGGCGAGGTGCAGGGTCTGGGTCGGGTAGGCGAAGCCGATGCCTTCCTGCTCGAAGCGTTCGAACAGGGCGATGTTGATGGCCTGCTGGATGTCCATGTAGACGCCGTAGTCCGCGGTCTGCACGATGTAGACCACCTCGAAGTCGAGCGATGAGGCGCCATAGGCCTTGAAGTGGGCACGGTCGAACTTCGCCTGCGGCTGGGCTTCTACAACATCGCGCAGGATGTCCGGGATCGTCCGCAGCTGTTCCTTCGTGATCTCGTAGACCACGCCGATGCCGAACACAATGCGGCGGGTCTGCATGCGCTTGAAGTTGCGGATCCGGCTTCCCAGCATGTCGCTGTTGGAGAACACGATCTGTTCGCCGCCGAGGCCGCGGATGCGGGTGGTCTTCAGGCCGACGTATTCCACCGTGCCGACCAGGTCGTCTACGCCGATGAAATCGCCGACCTCGAAGGGCTTGTCGAGCACGATCGACAGCGACGAGAACAGGTCGCCCAGGACGTTCTGCAAGGCCAGGGCGACGGCCACGCCGCCGATGCCGAGACTTGCCACCAGGGTCGTGATGTTGACCCCGAAGTTGTCCAGGATCATCAGGATGATCACGGCCCAGATGAAGGTGCGTGCCACGAAGCCGAGCGCCGCGGTCGACGTGGTGGCGGCCGCATCCTGCCCGGTGCGGCGGGCGCGGTAGATCTGCAGCCAGCCGTGCACGCCGACGTCGCCCCAGCGCGCCATCTGCAACAGCAGGGCCGTCACCACCAGGTGCGACATCAGGGTGACGGTCTTGGGCGGCAACGTGAGCCATTGCGAGCCGGCGTACAGGGCGACTGCGAGCATGAACAGTGGATGGGTGGCGGCGAGAACGCGCGCGGCCAGGTCGTCCACCCAGGTGCTGGTATGGGCGGCAAACGCCTCGATGCGCCGTACCAGCAAGACGCGGGCTCCGTGCAGCACGAGGTAGGTGGTAACGGCAATGCCGAGGGCAATCGACCAGATGAGTAGAGAATTGTTCCAGATTGAGTAATCCATCGTCTTCCTTCTTTTGCGTCTTACACCTCATCAGGCTGCCACGAGCGTTGGCAGCGTGACGCACGGCTTGGTTTCGAATTCATTGTTACAAATGTAGATTCCTTCCTATAAATCAAGGAATGAATTCGCCCAAATGCATTTTTTTGGTGGAAACACGCTGGTATGATCCCGGCTTGCCGGGCGCAGGTCGCGCCCACCGGGAACACATCCATGAGCGAAACCGAAAAATTCTTTGCACCCCAGAGCGAGGGGCCCATCGCCAACCGTTTCAGTCTGCTGCTCGACAAGGCCGACGACGACGTGATCGATTCGAGCCTGCGTTCCGGCATCGAGCTGCGCGGGGCCACGCCCTGGATCCTGATGTTCGCGATCCTGGTGGCGTCGATCGGACTGAACATCAATTCTCCCGCCGTCATCATCGGCGCGATGCTGATTTCGCCGCTGATGGGGCCGATCGTGGGAATCGGCTACGGGATCGGCATCTACGACTTCACGCTGATCCGCCGTTCGCTCGCCAACCTGCGCATCGCGGCCGCGATCAGTTTGGCGACCTCGAACCTGTACTTCCTCGTCACCCCGCACGACGAGGCCCAGTCGGAACTGCTGGCGCGCACCACGCCGACCCTGTGGGACGTCCTGATCGCGCTGGCCGGCGGCCTGGCCGGCATCATCGGCATGACCCGGCGCGAGAAATCGAACGTGATCCCCGGCGTGGCGATCGCCACCGCCCTGATGCCGCCGCTGTGCACGGCCGGCTACGGCCTGGCCAACGCCAACTGGGCGGTGTTTGGCGGGGCGTTCTACCTGTTTTCGATCAATTGCGTGTTCATCGCCGTCTCGACCGTGATCGTGATCGAATACCTGCGCCTGCCGCACCGCAAGTTCGTCGACGGCCGCGTCGAGCGGCGCGTCAAGCGCACCCTGCTCACGGTGGTGCTCCTGACCGCACTGCCCAGCATCTACCTGGCGATCCAGCTGGTGGACAACGAGGTGTTCGGCCACCGTGCGCGCGCCTTCGTGCGCGCGGAATTCAGCGGCGGCACCGCGCACGTGGTCGATACCCAGCTCAATCCCCTGCAGCGCCGCATCGAGCTGACCCTGATCGGCGCGCGGATGCCGGCGGCGGCGATCGCCGCGATCGAGAAGAAGCTGCCCCAGGCGGGACTCGAGGGAGCGACCCTGGTGGTCAACCAGGCCGAGGACAGCCGCGTCGACGTGGGCGTGCTGAAGGCCGACATCCTGGCCGAGATCTACCGCGACACCCAGCAGGGACTGCGCGAACGCGACGCCATCATCGCCCAGTTGCGCGAAGAGCTGGCCAAGCGCAACGCGCAACGCGACGCCTGGCGCGAGACCTCGGTCGATATCCGCGCCGAATTCGTGGCCCAGTATCCGGACTGCGCCGACCTGCTGATGGGCGTTGCCCTGGTTCCCGCCGCCGGCGACAGGCCCGCCAGCGAGGTCCCGACCCTCACCGCCCGCTGCAAGCGCGCGCTGGCGCCGGCCGATGTCCAGCGCGTCCAGGCCTGGCTGGTGGCGCGTACCAAGTCGGCCGATGCGCGCCTGTTGCTGCTCACGCCGGAGCGCCGGCGCTGATCAGCGCTTCTTCTTCTCGCCGGCCGCGAACAGCTCGATCTTCTTGGTGGGGCCGGAGACGATCAGGAGGTCGGCCGGCAGGATGCGGGTCTCGGGCAGGGCATGCTGGAAGTCTTCGTTGGCGCGCTTGACGCCGACGATGGTGACGCCATAGCGCGAGCGCACATGCGATTCGGCCAGGGTCTGGTGGTGGGTGCCGGGCGGGGCGTGGATCTTGGCGATGGCGAAGCCGTCCTCGAACTCGATGAAGTCCATCATGCGCCCGGTGATCAGGTGCGCCACGCGCGCGCCCATGTCGGCTTCCGGGAAGATTACGTGGTGGGCGCCGATGCGCTGGGCGATCTGGCCGTGCTCGGGCGTCTGGGCCTTGATCCAGATGTCCTTGATGCCGAGCTCGGTCAGCACCATCAGTGTCATCAGGCTGGCGGAGAGGTTCGAGCCGATCGCGACGATGGCATGCGAAAAATCGGCCACGCCCAGCTGCAGCATGATGTTCTCGTTGGTGGAGTCGGCCTGCACCGCATGGGTGAGGCGGTCGCCCCAGAACTGGACCAGGTCTTCCTTCTGGTCGATGCCCATCACGTCGTGCCCAAGGCGCATCAGGGACTGGGCGACGGCGCCGCCGAAGCGCCCCAAACCGATGACGACCACGCTGTCGCTCGCCGAAAAGGCGAACTGCTCTGTAAAAATCCTACCCAACAATTGGATGTTCCTCCGGATAACGATAAGGCATGCGCCGCTCTCCCAGCACGAGCGAGGTGGCGAGCGTGATGGTGCCGACCCGGCCGATGAACATCAAGAGGGCGAGCAAGAGCTGGCCGCTCGGGGGCAGGTCGGCGGTGATGCCGGTCGACAGTCCCGTGCTGCCGAAGGCGGCGATCACCTCGAAGATGATCTGGTCGGTCGGAAGGTGCGTGATGCGCAGCAGGATCACCGTGCCGACCGCGACGATGATGCTGCCGAGGACCAGCACCGTGATGGCCTGGCGCTGGGCCGAGGCGCCGACCCGGCGTCCAAAGGCTTCGGTATCGGTATGCCCCTTGGCTTCGGCAATCACCAGCAGGGCAAGGATGGCGATGGTGCCGACCTTGACGCCGCCCGCGGTGCCGCCGCTGCCGCCGCCGATGAACATCAAGAAGTAGTGCACGGCCCAGGTTTCCGGCGTCAATGCACCGATGTCCACCGCATTGAAGCCGGCAGTGCGGGATGCAACCGACATGAACATACCGTTCAATAGTTTATCGAACAGGGAAAATTGCCCGATGGTGCGCGCATTATTCCATTCGAGCACAACAATGGCCAGGAAGCCGCCGAGCAGCAGGATGAGCGAGCCGGTCAGGGTCAGCTTGGTATGCAGGGACCAGTGGCGCGGGTCGCGCCAGCGGTAGCGCAGGTCGTGCAGCACGGGGAAACCGATGCCGCCGATGACGATGGCAACCATGATCGGCGCCAATACCAGGGCATCGCCGGCGTAGCGCACCAGGCTGTCCGCATGGGTCGAGAAGCCGGCATTGTTGAACGCGGAGGCGGCATGGAACAGCCCGCTCCAGACGGCATCGCTCCAGCCGAGGCCGTGGCCGAGGTGCAGCCGCAGCGTGAGGACGACGAACAGGATCAGCTGGCACAGCACGGCGACCTTGAACACGATCTTCGCCACGCTCGAGATATCCCCGAGGCCGAGCAGGCGGGTTTCGGTCTGGGTGATCATGCGGGTGCGCAGCCTGGGGGAACGGTTGACCATCAGCCCGAGCAGCGTGGCGGCAGTCATCAGGCCGAAGCCGCCGAGCTGGAACAGGAACATGATGATGGCCTGGCCGGCACCGGACCAGTAGGTGCCGGTATCCACGACGGCCATGCCGGTCACGCACACGGCCGACACGGACGTGAACAGCGCAACGATGAAGGGCGCCGCCAGGCCTTCGCTGCGTGCCGCGGGCAGCATGAGCAGCAGCGTGCCGACCACGATGGCCAGCAGGAAGCCCAGGGCGACCGCCCGTGCGGGATGGATGAGTGTCTTCATGCGCGCGTCCGTTTCGGCGCGCGCGGTGCCGCGGTAGTGGTTCGAAAGTCCATGTGTTGGGGGGCTCGGCCGGCTGCGGCCGGCACGCATTGCCTTGAATCACCCGAACCCTAACACATGGAGCGGGGCCGATGCTGCAAAAACGCTATAGCGGCATCGGCATCGGCATCGGCACGGTGGCGTTGCGCTAGCGCCGGCGCCGTGCGCGCCAGGTCAGGCCGGCCAGGCCGGCGCCCAGCATCGCCCAGGTCGACGGTTCCGGCGCCTGCGACATCATGGTCAGCCGGGTGTCGCTGGTCCAGTACAGGTGGCGCTCGCTGGTCATGCCGGGGTTGAACTCGTAGGCGTAGTGTTGGTCGCCGGTGGTGATCAGGCGGCCGCCGCCGACCCAGCCTTCGGGATCCTGGCCGTAGCTGCCGACGCTGAAGTGCAGGCCGGCGTCCTGGGAGAACGAAAAGCTGGTCGCCCCGCACTGGTAATACGCGTTGCTGGTGGGAGCGCAGGCGATGTAGTCGAGTTCGCCAACGACCAGGGTCAGCAGCTCGTCCTTTTCCAGCAGGCCGTTGCTGTTCAGGTCATTGCCCTTGAACGAGCCGGTGATGACTTCCTCGGGCAGGAAGCTGTTCGACACGCTGTCGTAGAAACCGTTGAAGGAAAAACCCCAGGAAATGGTGCTGGCGGGGTCGGCGCGGGCGACGTCCGCGTGGGCGGCGCAGCACAGGAGCAGGGCGCCGGTGGAAAGAAACTTCTTCATGTGTTACCTCAAGCAAAAACAGGGGGCGCCGATCAACAACGTCACGTGATCAGCGTACTCCTGTTCGCCAGATACTGTCGCGCTTCCTTGTAGATATTTCCACATTGTGTCGTCACTTTGCGACAACAAAGTAACATTGCTGTCAGGAATGCTTGATGGGCGGTACGAAGACAAGGGCGGCTCAAGCGCCGCCGGCGAAACCGTTCTGGCGCCAGGCCTCGTAGACGACCACCGCCACCGTGTTGGACAGGTTGAGGCTGCGGTTGTCCGGCCGCATCGGCAGGCGGATGCGCTGGGCCGGCGGGAAGGTTTCGCGCAGGGCCGGGTCGAGGCCGCGCGATTCGGCGCCGAACACGAACACGTCGCCCGGCTGGAAGCTGGCATCGGCGAAGGGCGAGGAGCCGTGGGTCGTCAGCGCGAACATGCGCGAAGGAGTCGGTTTTGCATCCAGCAGGAAGGCGTCCCAGTTCTTGTGCACCTTCATGGTCGCGTAGTCGTGGTAGTCCAGGCCCGCGCGGCGCATCTTGGCATCGTCGAGCGGAAAGCCGAGCGGCTCGACCAGGTGCAGCTGGACGCCGGTATTGGCGCACAGGCGGATGACGTTGCCGGTATTCGGCGGGATTTCTGGTTCGACCAGGACGACGTGGAACAAAATGTTCTCCTTCAATTTCTATAGGTGGGGCGGCGTGCGCGCGAACACGAGATTCGTCACGCGCGCCACGCCGGCGCGCTTGAGCACGCCGGCCAGTTCATCGAGTGTATGGCCGCTGGTCATGACATCGTCGACAACGCCGACGTGCCGACCCTGCAGCATGGCCGAGTCGTCGGCCAGGGCGAAGGCGTCCTGTACGTTGCGGCGGCGCTGGCCCGGCGCCACGCCCGATTGCGCGGCCGTCTCCACCCGCCGCTCGAGCAGCCGCGGGGCCAACGGGATCCCGAGTGCGGCGGACAGCGGCCGGGCCATCTCGAGCGCCTGGTTGTAGCCGCGCTCGACCAGGCGGCGCGGCCCGAGCGGCACCGGGCACAGCAGGTCCGGCAAGTCCCGCGGGTCCGGACTGCGTGCCAGGACGGCCTCGCGCAGCCGGCCTGCCATCCATGGCGCCAGGGCCAGCCGGCTGCCGAACTTCAGCCCCAGTACCAGCCGGTCGACCGGCGCGCCATAGTCGCAGGCAGCCACGGTGGCGTCAAAAGCCGGCGGATCGGCGAGGCAGGCCCCGCAGCGACGGCCGCCGTCCTCGCTGCCGACCGGGTTGGCGCAGCAGGGGCAGCGTGGGTGAACGTCAAGCGCATAGTCCCGCGAACAGGCCGCGCACACCGCTTGCTGGCCCAAGGCGCCACACAGCACGCAGCTGGATGGCAACAAGACACTCAGCAGCTTGCCGGGCCAGCGCAAGAGAGGGGAAAGCGAGGGCATCTACGCGAAACCACGCAAGCATGTACACTCCGCCATTATCTCACCAAGTTATCGCACTGAGCGCTTCACCACCATGGCTTCATCGCAACCTTCCCGCATGAGCGCGCCGATCGACATCGAGCGCGTCCGCACCCTGTTCGCCCAGCCCGGCCGCATCGGGGGCTCCGACTTCCTGCGCCGCGAGATCGCCCAGCGCATGCACGAGCGCCTGCAGCTCGTGAAGATGGTGCCGAAACAGGTGCTCGATGCCGGCTGCGGCGCAGGCAGCGACCTGGCCCTGCTGCAGAAGACCTATCCGGCCGCCCAAATCCTCGGCATCGACGCCGCGCCCGCCATGGCCAGCGCCGCCAGGGCACCGGCGCCGGCCACCCGCACGCTGAACCAGATGCTCAGCCGTTTGCTGCCGGCCAAGGCCGGCGTCGACATCGTTTGCGGTGACTTCGGGAACCTGCCTTTCGGGACGAACTCGCTCGATCTCCTGTGGTCGAACCTGGCGCTGCACTGGCATCCGCAGCCGGACCGCGTGTTCGCGGAATGGCGGCGCGTGCTGCGGGTGGATGGCCTGCTGATGTTCTCGAACTTCGGTCCGGACACCTTCACCGAGCTGCGCACAGCCTTTGCCGCCATGGACGAGACGCCGCATACGCTGCCTTTCGTCGACATGCACGATTTCGGCGACCAGCTGGTGGAGGCGGGGTTTTCGACCCCGGTCATGGACATGGAGCGCATCACCGTTACTTACGACAGCGCGGAGGGCCTGCTGCTCGACGTGCGCGCATTCGGCGGCAACCCGCTGGATACGCGCCGGCGCGGGCTCATCGGGCGAGCGGCGTGGCGGCGCATGCTCGATGCCTTCGAGGCTCAGCGCCGCCCCGACGGCAAGCTTGGGCTGACGTTCGAGGTCATCTATGGACACGCCTTCCGTCCTGCCCCGAGGACCACCGCTGCAGGAGAGGCGATCGTGCGTTTCCAGCCACGCAAGCCTTAATTTCCTATAGCAAAACAGCGCCCCGATTTTCCTTGAATAAAAATTACTGATTTGTTTATAATCAGTAGCTATTTTTGTCGTCTGTACGAGGAAAAATGCTGAAAAAAGCAGCAGTCCGGGCGCAAGAATAGAAAAATCGAGAATGAATTGCAGCATCAGCAGAGCCGTTGAAGGCGGGTAGCGCGAAGCGACCGGCCCCAGCGTGTAGGTTCCCCACCGTTTCCGCAGCGCAATTTCGCGGTACTGGTATGAACCGTTCTGCGAAACACGTTTCGGAGCGGCGGCAGTTCGTTCATGGAGCTGCCGACCGTTAAAAATATTTTATTTTGGGTGGTTGGGGACAACATGACATACGCATCGCGACTTGGGGCCTGGATGTTCGGCCTCGCAGCAACGGCCGGCATCCCAGCGTGGGCGGCTCCGGAAATCACGGGCCGGCCGGTGGAACACCAGTTGAACATGCAGCCCCCCGTGACCGGCATCGGCGCCGACATCTACAGCCTGCACAACTGGATGATGATCGTCTGCCTGGTGATCTTCGTCGGCGTGTTCGGTGTCATGTTCTATTCGGTGTTCAAGCACCGCAAGTCGCTCGGCCACAAGCCCGCCACCTTCCACGAATCGACCGCCGTCGAGATCGCCTGGACCATCGTTCCCTTCCTGATCGTCATCGGCATGGCCCTGCCGGCCACCAAGACCGTGGTCGCCCTGAAGGACACCTCGAACGCCGACATCACCATCAAGGCCACCGGCATGCAGTGGAAATGGGGCTATGACTACCTGAACGGCGAAGGCGCGGGCATTTCCTTCCTGTCCAACCTGGCGACCCCGCGTGCCCAGATCGGCCTGCCGGGCGAAGCCGCCACCGAGAAGAAGGGCGAAAACTACCTGCTGGAAGTGGACAACGAGATGGTCGTCCCGGTCGGCAAGAAGATCCGCATGGTGTTCACCGCCAACGACGTGATCCACGCCTGGACCATCCCGGCCTTCGCCATCAAGCAGGACGCCATCCCGGGCTTCGTGCGCGACGGCTGGTTCAAGGCCGACAAGATCGGCGTCTACCGCGGCAACTGCGTCGAACTGTGCGGCAAGGACCACGCTTTCATGCCGATCGTGGTGCGCGTGGTCTCGGCCGAGGATTACACTGCCTGGGTCGCCGGCGAGAAGAAGAAAATGGCCGCCCTGGCCGACGACCCGAACAAGGTCTGGACCATCGACGAACTGAAGACCCGCGGCGAGCAGGTCTACGCCGCCAACTGCGTGGCATGCCACCAGGCCAACGGCAAGGGCGTGCCGAACGCCTTCGCCCCGCTGGACGGCTCGCAGGTCGTGAACGGTGCCAAGGTCCACAACATCGAGGTGCTGCTCAACGGCCAGGACACCCCGGCCTACCCGGCGGCCATGCCGGCCTGGAAGCAGCTGTCGGACACGGAGATCGCCGCCGTGATCACCTATACCCGCAACACCTGGTCGAACAAGGCTGCGGAAAACATCGTGCAACCGGCGGAAGTGCTGGCTGCCCGCAGCAAATAACGTAGCAACGAGCTAGCTATCCAGCTTCAGGGAATCGACATGACTACCAGCACCATCGATCACGCACACGACCACGATCACGACCACGCGCACGACCACCCACACGGCTGGCGCCGCTGGCTGTTCGCCACCAACCACAAGGACATCGGTACCCTGTACCTGTGGTTCTCCTTCATCATGCTGCTCTCGGGCGGCGTGCTGGCGCTGATGATCCGTACCGAACTGTTCGAGCCGGGCCTACAGTTCTTCCGTCCCGAGTTCTTCAACCAGTTGACCACCATGCACGGCCTGGTGATGGTGTTCGGCGCGATCATGCCGGCCTTCGTGGGCTTCGCCAACTGGATGCTGCCGCTGCAGGTGGGCGCTTCCGACATGGCCTTCGCGCGCATGAACAACTTCTCGTTCTGGCTGCTGCCGCCGGCGGCGATCCTGCTGGCCGGGTCCTTCTTCTCGCCGGGCGGGGCGACCGCGGCGGGTTGGACTCTTTATGCGCCGCTGTCGACCCAGATGGGCCCGGGCATGGACATGGCGATCTTCGCCATGCACATCATGGGCGCCTCGTCGATCATGGGCTCGATCAACATCATCGTCACCATCCTGAACATGCGCGCTCCGGGCATGACGCTGATGAAGATGCCGATGTTCGCCTGGACCTGGCTGATCACCGCCTACCTGCTCATCGCCGTGATGCCGGTGCTGGCGGGGGCGATTACCATGACCCTGACCGACCGCCACTTCGGCACCTCGTTCTTCAACGCGGCCGGCGGCGGCGACCCGGTGATGTACCAGCACATCTTCTGGTTCTTCGGCCATCCCGAGGTCTACATCATGATCCTGCCGGCCTTCGGCATCGTTTCGCAGATCATTCCGGCTTTTGCCCGCAAGCCGCTGTTCGGCTACGCCTCGATGGTGTACGCGACCGCCTCGATCGCGATCCTGTCCTTCATCGTGTGGGCCCACCACATGTTCACCACCGGCATGCCGGTGACCTCGCAGCTGTTCTTCATGTACGCCACCATGCTGATCGCGGTGCCGACCGGCGTGAAAGTGTTCAACTGGGTCGCCACCATGTGGAAGGGCTCGATGACTTTTGAGACCCCGATGCTGTTCGCGGTGGGCTTCATCTTCGTGTTCACCATGGGCGGCTTCACCGGCCTGATCCTGGCCGTGACCCCGATCGACATCCAGGTGCACGACACCTACTACGTGGTGGCCCACTTCCACTACGTGCTGGTGGCGGGCTCGCTGTTCGCGCTGTTCGCCGGCTTCTATTACTGGGCGCCGAAGTGGACCGGCCACATGTATCCGGAAGCGCGCGGCAAGTGGCACTTCTGGCTTTCCTTGATTACGTTCAACATCACCTTCTTCCCGATGCACTTCCTGGGCCTGGCCGGCATGCCGCGCCGCTATGCGGACTACGCCACCCAGTTCACCGACTTCAACATGATCGTGTCGATCGGTGCCTTCGGCTTCGGCCTGTCGCAGGTGTACTTCCTGTTCGCCGTCGTGCTGCCGACCATCCGCGGCGGCCAGAAAGCCCCGGCCAAGCCGTGGGAAGGCGCGGAAGGCCTGGAGTGGACCGTGCCGAGTCCGGCGCCGTTCCACACCTTCGAAACCCCGCCGCTGGTGAAGTAAATGGCTCCCGACCATCATTCAGAAGTGACCCGGCCCAGCAACCTGCGTACCGCCCTGATCCTGGGCGGGATCGCGCTGTTCTTCTTCGCCAGCGTGTTCGTCAAGTTCACCTGGTTGAGCTGAAGGCGGGACTGAGATGAGCGCGAACAAGCGACTCTTGCTGCTGAACCGCACCACGCTGATGAAACTGGTGGTGGTGGCGGTGGTGATGTTCGGCTTCGGTTACGCGCTGGTGCCGGTGTACCGCCAGATCTGCGAGGTACTCGGCATCAACGTGCTGACCCAGGGCGAATTCGTGGAAGCGCCCAAGAATACCCAGATCGACAAGAGCCGCAAGGTCATCGTCGAGCTGGACGGCAATTCGCAGGGACCGTGGCGCTTCCGCCCGGTCCAGCGCAGCATCGAGGTGCATCCGGGCGAGCTGGCCACCGTCACCTACGAGGTGGTCAACACGCAGGCGAGGGCGGTGAAGGCGCAGGCGATCCCGAGCTACGCGCCCCAGGTCGTCACGCCGCACTTCAAGAAAGTGGAGTGTTTCTGCTTCCAGGAGCAGACGCTGCAGGCCAACGAGGCGCGCCAGATGCCGGTGGTCTTCTTCATCGACCCGGCGCTGCCGCGCGACGTGAAGAACATCACGCTGTCGTACACCTTCTTCGAGATCGGCGGCGCGGTGCAGACCGCGTCGGCCGCCACGGGAGCAGTGAAATAAATGGAGAATCAGCCGCATCGACGCAGGGCCAGCTTCCTGGCCACGATGAAGGCGGTGTTCTGGTCGTTCTTCGGCGTGCGCAAGCGCCGCGACTACGAACACGACGCCGCCAACCTGAATCCAGTCCACGTGATCATCGCGGGGCTGATCGGGGTGGCGATCTTCATCGGGTTGTTGATGCTGGCGGTGCGGTTCGCAGTCTCATCGTGAATAAGCGCAGTAAGCAAGCACAAGCCACAAGAATCAGCGACACAAAGAATCACCCGAACAACAAAGAGTAGATTGAGGAGATGAAAATGAGTTCGCCACACACCGCGCCCTACTATTTCGTGCCAGGCCCGTCGCGCTGGCCGATGCTCGCCGGCATTTCGCTGCTGGTGACCATGATCGGCGCCTCCGGCTGGGTCAACAGCGCCTCCTGGGCCCCTGCAGTCTGTCTGGCCGGCATCGCCGCGACGCTGGTGGTGCTGTACTTCTGGTTCGGCGACGCGATCAAGGAATCCGAATCGGGCATGTACGGCAAGCGCATCGACCTGTCCTACCGCTGGTCGATGAGCTGGTTCATCTTCTCGGAAGTGATGTTCTTCGGCGCCTTCTTCGGCGCGCTGTTCTACGCCCGCGCGGTCACCATGCCCTGGCTGTCCGACCTGGACCACAAGATCATCTGGCCGGACTTCGCGCCGACCTGGGGCAACACCGGCCCGGCCGGCGTGGTCGACCAGTTCCAGACCATGGGTCCGTTCCCGATTCCGACCATCAACACCGCACTGCTGCTGCTGTCGGGCGTCACGCTGACGATTTCGCACCACGCGCTGCGCGCCGGCCACCGCGCCAAGACCGCCTTCTGGCTCGCGGCCACCATCCTGCTGGGCGCGATCTTCATGGGCTTCCAGGTCTATGAATACATGCACGCTTACCAGGACCTGAACCTGAAGCTGACCTCGGGCATCTACGGCTCGACCTTCTTCATGCTGACCGGCTTCCACGGCTTCCACGTGACCATGGGCGCGATCATGCTGTCGGTGATCCTGTATCGCGTGCTCAAGGGCCACTTCACGGCGGACAACCACTTCGGTTTCGAAGGCGCGGCCTGGTATTGGCACTTCGTCGACGTGGTGTGGCTGGGGTTGTACGTGGTGGTGTACTGGCTGTAATCGTACGTTCAAGCGACAGGTAGGGTGGGCGGGTCTCCCGCCCACGCGGTCAAATAACGTTGGCGGGCCGGCGTTGCAATTATTCCCCGTCGGTTGACCGCGTGGGCGGTTTGTCATTTTTGCCACTGGCAAAAATGACCCCGCCCACCCTACGTTTATGTGGTGTGCAAGCTGTTCAGCGAATACCGGTCGGGGCGATCCACCCCATCTCGTAGGCGCCGAGCAGGCACAGGAACAAAGTGATCGACAGCCCGACCCGCAGCGCCAGCGCATGCACCGTCCGGTTGCTCTGGCCTTTGTCGCGCATCAGGAAGAAAAGGGCCGAAGCAAGGCTGGCTAGGATTAGGATGAAGGCAATCGCAACAAGCAGTTTCATGGTTGGCCCAATCAAGGTTTAGGCATCATTGTAATGCGCTTCCCCTTCCATTTTCGTCCTGTTCCCTTCATTGCCGCACTGATCGTTGCCCTGGTAGGTATTGCACTAGGCAACTGGCAGCAGGGCAGGGCCGCCTACAAACTGGCCGTGCAGGAAAAGCTTGCCGGCCTCGCCACCGAAGCACCGGTGGCGCTCGGCGGCGCCCTCACTCCCGCCGCCGGGATCGAATACCGCCACGTGAGCGTCACCGGCGAATTCGTCGCCACCTGGCCGCTGTTCCTGGCCAACCGGCCGATGGCCGGCCGTCCTGGCTACTACCTCGTCATGCCGTTTAAAATCGCGGGTTCGAACACACATGTGCTCGTGATGCGGGGCTGGTTGCCGCGCGAAGCGGAATACGGCAAGCTGCCGGCCTTCGATACGCCCTCGGGCACCGTCACCGTCGAAGGCATCGTCGTTGCTTCGGCCGGGCATGTGATGGACCTGGGCGAAGCGGCGCCGCTGGCGCCGAAGGCCATTGTCCAGAACATCGATCCGCAAAGCGTGGCCAGGGCGACCGGACTGGTGCTGCAACCTTTCTTCGTGCAGCAGACCGGGCCGGACGAGCCGAGCGAGATCGACGGCATGCTGCTGCGGGTCTGGCCTTCGCCGTCGAGCGGGATCGACAAGCACCGCGGCTACGCCTTCCAGTGGTATGCGCTGGCGGCCATGGCCATCCTATTCTTTGTGATAACAGGATTTCGAAGTGGAGCAAGAAGTGGAGCAAAACAAGCTGATGCAGGAGAACCTGAAGCAGAAACAAGTGATGCAGGCAACTGAACCCGCCAGGGATCCCGCCAAAGCCCGACGCTCCGGACGCTGGAAACTGTTCGCCGTGCTGCTGGTCTGCGCGGCGCCGATGATCCTGTCCTATCTCACCTATTACGTCATCAAGCCGACCGGCCGCACCAATTACGGCACCCTGATCGACCCGCGCGAGCGTCCAATCCCGGCCATGGCCAGCACCACGCTCGACGGCCGCACCGAAACGCTGGAGCAGTATGCGGGCAAGTGGATCATGCTGAAGGTCGGCGGCGGCGAATGCCTTGAAGCCTGCCAAAAGCAACTGTTCTCGATGCGCCAGTGGCGCCTGATGCAGGGCAAGAACATGGACCGCGTCGAGCGCGTCTGGCTCGTCACGGACAATCAGCCGCTCGATACGATGACGATCCGCCAGTACGACGGCATGCACCTGCTGCGCGCGCCGAAAGAGGTCGTCGACAAGTGGCTGCCGGCAGACAAGGGCACGCAGCCTTCGGATCACATCTACCTGATCGACCCGCTCGGCAATCTGATGATGCGTTTCCCGGCCAGCCCAGACCCTGGCAAGGTGCATAAAGATATTGCCAAGCTGCTCAAGGCCTCGGCGATCGGATGAAGCCCGGAAAAAGCCTGGATAACACGATCAGACAGGGCCATGCGCATGGCCCGCAACACCCTTATACACAATGCAAGCTACTTCCCTGCTGCAACTAGCCCTGATAGGCCTGCTCGTGGCCATCCTGCCACTGTCGATGGTCTGGATGTCTTCGGATCCCAACAAGTTCCGCAAGCTGGTCTGGGTCGCCGTCTTCCTGACCTTCGACCTGATCGTCTTCGGCGGCTTCACGCGCCTGACCGACTCGGGCCTCGGCTGCCCGGACTGGCCGGGCTGCTACGGCATGGCCAACCCCTTCCTGGCGCATGAACAGATCGCCGCCGCCGAAGCGGCGATGCCGACCGGGCCGGTCACCGTGGCCAAGGCCTGGATCGAGATGATCCACCGCTACCTGGCGATGGGCATCGGCGTCATTATCATGGCCCTGCTCATCACCGCGACCGTGCAGTGGCGCAAAACGAAGATGCAGGCCTTCAAGCCGGGCATCCCGCTGGCGCTGTTCATTTTCGTGTGCATCCAGGGCGCCTTCGGCGCCTGGACCGTCACCCTCAAGCTGCAGCCGGTGATCGTGACCATCCACCTGCTGCTGGGCATGGGCCTGCTGGCGCTGTTGACCTGGCTCGGGGGGCGCGAGGATTACCTGATGCACAAGCCGCCTGCATCTAGCAACGGCGCGGGCGACAATGCCGCGCTGCGCGGCATCCGCACGCTGGCGATCCTCGCCGCCGTCATCATCACCGTGCAGATCGCGCTGGGCGGGTGGGTAAGTACCAACTACGCCACCCTGGCCTGCGATGAATTCCCCCTGTGCGACGGCCGGGTGGTGCCGGACATGGATTTCGAGCACGGCTTCCACCTGTGGCGCGAGCTGGGCAAGACGGCGGCCGGCCACTACCTGCCGTTCTCGGCCCTGGTGGCGATCCACTGGGTGCACCGCAACTTCGCCATCCTCGTGGTCGCGGTCGTCGGCCTGCTGGTGTGGCGCGCCAGGCGCCATGCTTATCTGGCAAAACACGCCAGATGGCTGGCCCTGGTGCTGTTCGTCCAGCTGCTGACGGGGGTTGCCACGGTTTACTTCGACTTCCCGCTCGCCATTGCCGTAATGCATAACGCAGGGGCGGCCCTGCTGGTCCTGCTGGTGACCATGTTAAACTACCGGGTGAAACAGCAACTTGAAGTGAACCGCGCCGGATGAGCAGCGAATTGAGCCTCGACGAAAGCCGCGACCTGGCCGGCGCGTCCGCGATCTCGGCCTCGCCGCGGTTCGAGCCCCCACGCACCCCATCGATGACGACCCAGACAGCCCTCCACAAACCTCCGAGCCGCGTTGCCCAGTACTGGGCCCTGACCAAACCACGGGTCACGCAGCTGGCCGTGTTCTGCGCGGTGATCGGGATGTTCCTTGCCACCGACGGCTTCCCGGGCTGGCAGGTGCTGGTTGCCGGCACCGCCGGCATCTGGCTGCTCGCGGGTGCCGCCTTTGCCGTGAATTGCCTGGTGGAGGCGGAGATCGACGCGCGCATGGCGCGCACGGCGCGGCGCGCCACTGCGATGGGCGAGCTCACCAGCACCCAGACGATCATCTTCTCGACGATCATCGGCGGCCTGGGCATGGCTATCCTGTATGTCCTCGTCAATCCGCTCACCATGTGGCTGACCTTCGTGACTTTCGTCGGTTACGCCTTCATTTACACCATGCTGCTCAAACCGGCCACGCCGCAGAACATCGTCATCGGCGGCCTGTCGGGCGCGATGCCGCCGGCCCTGGGCTGGGCCGCCGTCGCCAACGACGTGCCGATGGAAGCCTGGCTGCTGGTGCTCATCATCTTCGTCTGGACCCCGCCGCACTTCTGGGTGCTGGCCATGTACCGCCGCGAGGACTACGCCCGTTCCGGCCTGCCGATGCTGCCGATCACCCACGGCATGCAGTACACCGGCCTGCAGGTATGGCTGTACACCATCGCGCTGGCCGCGACCACCTTGCTGCCTTTCGCCGTCGGCATGAGCGGCCTGATCTACCTGGCCGCGGCCGTCGTGCTCAACGCGGTCTTCCTGCGCCACTCGTGGCGCGTGCACAAGCATTACAGCGACATGGCTGCGCGTAATGCCTTTACCTGGTCCATCGTCTACCTGTCGCTGCTGTTCGCAGCGCTGCTGGTCGACCATTACTTCAAGTTCTGACCATGAAAAAACTCCTGACCGCGCTGATGCTGTCCGCGGCGGTGCTGGCCGCCGGCTGCGACAAGCTGCCGAACAAGACCCCGGCCTTCGTCAACACCGACATCACCGGCCTCGATTACGCCAAGGGCTTCACGCTGACCGACCACACCGGCAAGCCGCGCACGCTGCAGGACTTCCGCGGCAAGCTGGTGGTGCTGTTCTTCGGCTATACCCAGTGCCCGGACGTATGCCCCACCACGATGGCAAAGATGGCCACCGTGATGAAGGAACTCGGCCCGGCAAGCAAGGACGTGCAGGTGCTGTTCGTCACGCTCGACCCGGAGCGCGACACCCAGGAACTGCTGAATGCCTATGTGCCGGCCTTCCACCCGAGCTTTATCGGCCTGCGCGGCGATGCGGAAGCCACCGCACGCACGGCCAAGGAATTCAAGGTGTTCTACTCCAAGACCCCATCGGGTGACGACCCGAAGAACTACACGGTAGACCACATGGCCGGCAGCTACGTGTTCGACCACGAGGGCCGCGTGCGCCTGCTGGTGCGCCACGAGGCCGAGCCGGGCGCGATTGCGTCCGACCTGCGCCAGCTCCTGTAAGCGATTGCGGGACCTGGCTTCCTAAGTCATCGTTAACAAGTCTGCTGTTATGATGGTATAAACACCACCAAACAGGGACGGCATGGAACAACGCCAGGGCAGGAACTACACCCGCATCGCCATTGTCGTCCTGCTGACGCTGGGCTGCCTCTACGTCCTCAAGCCTTTCCTGGCCGCGATCCTGTTCGCGGCCTGCGTCGTGATCTCCTCCTGGCCGCTCTACCTGCGGCTGCAATACGCCATGCGCGGCCACCGCACCCTGGCCGCGCTGACCATGACGCTGACGCTCACCCTGCTCGTCATCATCCCGCTGTCGATGGTCGCCTACAACCTGGTCGACGACGTCGCCCAGGGCTTCACCGAACTGCGCAGCGCCATCGAACACCGCGAGCTGATGCCGCCGCCCTGGGTGCGTGACATCCCGTTGGTGGGCGAATCGATCGACAACTACCTGCGCCAACTGGTCGCCAGCCGCGAGCAGATGATCGCCCTGGCCCAGCGCATGCTGGAGCCGGCGCGGCGCTACCTGATCGCGGGCGGCCTGATGCTCGGCACCGGTGTGGTCCAGCTCAGCCTGGCCGCTTTCGTCAGCTTCTTTTTTTATCGAGACGGCGAGGCCCTGCTGGAAGTGGTCGCAGTGACCATGCGCCGCGTGATGGGCGAGGGCGCCGAATCGGTCGCGAACACGGTGAGCCAGACGGTGCGCGGCGTCATGTACGGCCTGCTCGGCACCGCGCTGGCGCAGGCGGTGGTGGCCGCGATCGGTTTCACCATCGCGGGCGTGCCGGCGGTGCCGCTGCTGTCGGTGATGATCTTCATCTCGTCCCTGATCCCGGTCGGCCCGCCCATCATCTGGGGCGGCGCGGCCTTCTGGCTGTTCCTGCAGCACGAGACCGGGTGGGCGATCTTCATGGTGATCTGGGGCACGGTCCTGATCAGCGGCGTCGACAACATCGTGCGCCCCATGCTGATCAGCCGCGGCAGCAGCCTGCCTTTCCTGCTGACCCTGCTGGGCGTGCTGGGCGGCGTGATCGCCTTCGGCTTCGTCGGCATGTTCATCGGGCCGACCCTGCTGGCGGTTGGCTATTCCCTGATGACCGACTGGACCGGCACGCCGGACCGGGTCATTCGTCAGGACACCGGCGCCTGAATCGTCGCGCCGTCCGTTCGCGTCTTACCCGAACCGCCCGGTCTTGTTGACCAGCATCACTTGCGCCAGTTTATGGTGTATCCACCGGAAGCCGTGAAGGCCTCGGCGGCATGATCAAGCGGCCGGAAGAAATCGCGCTGATGGCCGAGTCGGGCCGGCTGCTGGCTGGCGTGTTCGCCCACCTCGACAGCCTGAACCTGCTCGGCATGTCGACCATGAAGGTGAACGCCACCTTCACCATCGAACCGATGCTCAACCAGGAGCGGCATGCCGTGCGTACCGAGGACGACGGCTGGACGGTGGTCACCTGCGACGGGCAGCTGTCGGCGCAGTTCGAGCATCCCGTCGCCGTGACCCGCCAGGGCGGGCGGGTGCTGACCCTGCGCCCGGCGAAGCGGCGCCCGCCTGCTAGATCCTCGGCGGCAGAGCCTTGCGCCTGGCGCGGGCACGGATGTTGAGCCCCTCCACCACCAGCGACAAGGCCATGGCGGCGGGCACATCCGTACTCGCGCCGGCCCGGCGCAGGCATGGCTTGCGATCAGGCGGGCAGGGCGGCGACGATGCGGGCGGCGATCTCGCGCAGCTGTTCGATATCGGCCTGGGCCGCGGCATGCGGCCTGAGCGCCGCCGCCTGCTCGCGCGGCACGATATGGAAGTGCACATGCGGGACGGTCTGGCCCGCCGCGCTGCCGTTGAACTGGGCGACCATGATGCCCGGCACGCCCATGGCCGCCTTGACCGCCGTCGCCACCCTTTTCGTGGTGCGGATGCAGGCCGCGGCGCTGTCGTCGGAAAGGCCGAACAGCTCGACGGCCGGCTCCTTCGGCAGCACCAGCATGTGGCCGGGGGCCTGGGGCATGATGTCCATGATGGCGAGCGTGGCCTCGTCTTCGTAGACCTTCACGCACGGAAGTTCGCCGCGCAGGATGCGTGCAAAAGGGTTGTTGGCATCGTATTCCATTGCTTGCTCCATCGAAGTTGATTGGTGCTTTATGGACAAAGCCCTGGGCAGGCGTTGGTTATGTCAGCGCACGGTCCCAGGCCATGACGTTCCACATGAACACGAAGAAAATCCAGAAGACGACGATGCTGACGACAGCGCCAAGGACGTAGAAGCCGCCCTGGACGGGGATGCCGCTCACCAGGGAAAAGCTCCAGATCGCCGCCGTCGGCAATGTCAGGGCGAAGGCGTAGAAAGCCAGTTGCACGCGCAAGGGGAGAACGAAGATATTCAAGGGACGCACCGACAACCATGACGAAAAGGGAGGCACCAGCATAGCATGTGCAGGCATCCCAACATTAGCACATTGTCACAGGCTGCCATCAGCGCTCAGGCATGCGCACCCGGTGGCCCCAGCATCCCGCGCAGCCGCTCGAAATCGATCGGCTTGGTGAGGTGATGGTCGAATCCGGCATCGAAGGCGCGCTGGCGGTCCTTCTCCTGTCCCCAGCCGGTGGCGGCGATCAGGCGCATGTGCCGGCCCGCCTCCGTTGCCCGTAGCCGCCGCGCCAGCTCGTAGCCGTTCAGGTCGGGCAGGCCGATGTCGAGCAGGGCGACTTCCGGCGCGAACTCCTGCGCCATCGCCAGCGCCGCGCTGGCGCTGTGGGCCGCCCGCACTTCGCAGCCGAACAGTTCCAGCGCCATCAGGAGGGTGTCGGCGGCGTCGGCATTGTCGTCCACCACCAGGATGCGCGCCGGTGCCGGCAGGGGCGCCGGCATCGGCTCGGCCGCCACGGCGGCCTGGGCCAGCGGCAGGCGTACCGTGAAGCAGCTGCCCTTGCCTTCGCCTTCGCTGTCGGCGGCGATGCTGCCGCCATGCAGTTCCACGATGCCGCGCACCAGCGACAGCCCGATTCCCAAGCCGCCGCGCGAACGCTCGAGTGCCGGCTCCAGCTGCGAGAACATGTCGAACACGGTCGCCAGTGCCTGCGGGGGCAGGCCGATGCCGTTGTCGCGTACCGCCAGCACGGCCACGCCGTCGTCGACGCCAAGCGAGAGGGTGATGCGCCCGCCGTCCGGCGTGTATTTGGCCGAGTTGGTGAGCAGGTTGACGATCACCTGATTGATGCGCGTGGGGTCGGCATCGACCGTGACCGGGTGCGGCGGCAGCGTGAGCTCCAGGCGGTGGCGCGCCTGCTCCATCAGGCCGGCGGTGTCGCACACGGCCGCGCGCGAAAGCAGGGTCAGGTCCACGCTCTCGCGCCGCAGTTCCATCTTGTCCTGGGTGATGCGCGAGACCTCCATCAGGTCGTCGACCAGGTGGGTCAGGTGGTGCAGCTGGCGGTCGAACACCGACAGCAGGCGCCCCCCGGCGCTCTCGGCCAGCGGGGTATGGCGCATCACCTCGAGCGCGCTGCGCAGCGGCGCCAGCGGATTGCGCAGCTCGTGCGACAGCGTGGCCAGGAACTCGTCCTTGCGCCGGTCCGCCTCCGACAGCGCGGCGTTCACGGCCTGCAGCTGCAGTTCGGCGCCGCGGCGCGCCTCCAGCGCCTCCTCGGCGGCGCGGCGCGCGTTGCGCAGCTCGCGCTCGTAGGACTGGCGCTCGGTGGCCATGAACAGGGCCCACTGGTCGTGGATGCCGTCGCTTCCTGCATCCCCGTCGCGCCGCCGCACGACGTTGACCAGCATCGGCAGGCGGGTGCCGTCACGGTGGCGCAGGTCGATCTGCAGTTCCGCCACCGAGCCGCGCACCTGCAGCACCGGCACGCAATGGGTGTGGTGGAACAGGCGCGCCCCGACGGTCATCAGGTCCTGGATGCGCACGATGCCGGCCAGTTCGGGCAAGGTGAAGCCCAGCCAGGCGCAGGCAGTCGCGTTGGCATGCAGCAGCAGGCCGTCGGCGTCGGACAGCAGCAGGCCGCAGGGCGCGTCGTCGTACAGCGCGTCAAGCGAGGTCGGGGCGCCGGGCATGGCTTCAGTCCAGGGCGGGGGCCAACTTATCGGCCGACATCGCAGCCAGGAACGCATCGATCGCGCGCGAGCTGGCGGTGGGAGCGCTCATGTGCGGGCAATGCCCGATGTTGTCGATCACATGGAGCTCGGCGCGGGGCAGGTGGCGGACCAGGTAGTCGCCGGCGCTGCGCGGGGCGATCAGGTCGTCGCTGCATTGCAGGACCATGGCCGGCGTGGAGGAGTGCGGGAGGTCGGCGCGGTGGTCGGACAGGAAGGTCACGCGCGCGAAGTGCTTGGCGATGTCGGGATCGTTGCGGCAGAAGCTGTCGGTGAGTTCATCGCGCAGGGTGGGGCGGTTGGGCGCCCCCATGATGGCGGGCGCCAGGCTGCTCGACCAGCCCAGGTAGTTCGCTTCCATCGTCTCCAGCAGTTCGTCGATGTCCTCCTGCTCGAAGCCGCCGACGTAACCCGGGTGGTTGATGTAGCAGGCCGAGGGTGCCACCATCACCTGGGCCGCGAAGCGCTGCGGCGCCGCGATGGTGGCGAGCATGCCGATCATGGCGCTCACCGAATGGCCGACCAGGATCACCGGCCCGGTCGCGAATTCGTCGACGATCTGCAGCAGGTCGTCGGCATAGCCGTGCAGGCTGGCGTAGCGCCCGCGGTCGTAGGCGGAGAGGTCGGAGCGGCCGCTGCCGACCAGATCGTAGGTGATGACGCGATAGCGGTCTTCGTAGGCGGGCGCCAGGTAGCGCCACATGGTCTGGTCGCAGCCGAAGCCGTGGGAAAACAGCATGGTGGCCTCGCCCCGGCCGGAAACATGGACGTTGTTGCGGACTTGCACGGACATCGTCGCTCCTCGTGGTGGCAACCGCCGGGAATTCCTTCGCCCACGAGTATGCGTCATGAGTATTGCAAACGCAACAACTTTGTATAGTTCGTTGCTGGAAACGATTCAGCTGCACTGTCGCGCTTCAGTCGCGTTCGTCGTGCCCGTCCTCGCGCTCTCCCTTCGGATAGACCTTCACCAGGAGGATGCGCGGCCCGTTCATCTTCTTGACCACCACGTCGAACTGGGGGAAGCCGATGCGCTGTCCCTGCTTGGGAATGTCGCCCAGCTTGGCCATGAGCAGGCCGCCTACCGATTCGACGTCGTCCAGGCCCATCTCCTCGTTGTCGATGTCGATCCCGAGCAGGCGCTCGAGCGAGAAGATCGGCAGGCTGGCCTTGCCGATGTACGTGCCGTCGGGCTGGGACATCCAGTCGTTCTCGTTCATCCGGAACTCGTCGCGGATCTCGCCCACCATCGCCCCGAGCAGGTTGTCGAGCGTGATGAAGCCGACCGGGCGCTTGCCCTTTTCGCCGATCAGGGCGAAGTGCGGCGCGCCGCTCTTGAAGCGCCGGAAGATGTCCTGCGCCTTGGTGCGCGCCGAGATGGTCTCGACGGGGCGCAGGTGCTGGGTCAGGTCGCTGATGGTGCGGCCGGCCTGCTGGGCGAAGAACAGGTCCTTCAGGTGGATCACGCCCAGCACCTCTTCGCCTTCCTCGTCGAAGTAGGGATAGCGCGAGAAGCGGTTGCGGCGCACCGTCTCCATGTTTTCCTCGAGCGAGCGGCTGGCGTACAGCGCGCTGACCTCATTGATGGGCCGCATCAGGTCGGACACCGCGAGCTGGCTGAAATCGAGCGACTGCGCCAGGATGTTGCGCTCGTCGTTGGTGAATTTCTCGCCCGGTGCGCTGGTATTGGAGCGCAGGATCATCTTCAGCTCGTCGGTGGAGTAGTGGGTGTCGTGGCTGCCGCTGCCTGCCAGGCCGGCGACGCGCAGCACCATGTTGGCGCTGGCGTTGAGCAGGGCGATCGCCGGGTACATCGCCCAGTAGAAGGCATACAGCGGGATGGCGCACCACAGCGCCACCGCTTCCGGCAGGCGGATCGCGAGCGACTTGGGCGCCAGCTCGCCGACCACGATGTGCAGGAAGGAGATGACCGAGAAGGCCACCACGAAGGAGACGGCGTGGATCAGCTCGGGCGAGGTGACGCCCAGGATGGCGAACACCGGTTCCAGCAGGCTGGCGAAAGCCGGCTCGCCGACCCAGCCCAGGCCGAGCGAGGCCAGGGTGATGCCGAGCTGGCAGGCGGAAAGGTAGGCGTCGAGCTGGCCATGGACCTTGCCCAGGATGCGTCCGCGCAGGCCGGTGGTCTTGGCGATGGCGTGGACGCGGGTCTTGCGTAACGTGACGATACTGAATTCAGCCGCCACGTAGAAGCCGTTCAGCGCCACCAGGAACAGGGCGAGAACGACAAATAAAAAGTTTTCCATTGAAGAGATTTAATTAAAAAATGGCAATAGCCGACGCCATTGTACCGCTCTGCTTCCTTATGTACCTGCCAGTATTCCCTGGTGGACGGCAGAGAGGATGGCTTCGACGGCCGGATGCTTGATCTTGCGCTCGTTCGAGATCGCATAGAAATGCTCGCGCACCTGCGGCACCCGTCCGACCAGCAGGGCATTGAACTGTTCCTCGAGGTCGTGGACCAGGGCCGCCGGGGCGAAGAACAGGCCCAGTCCGCGCCGGCCGAAGGTGTTGAGCAGGGCATTGTCCTCGAACTCGCCGACCACGTCCGGGCGCACGCCCTGCAGCTCGAACCATTCGTCGATCTTGCCGCGCAAGGCATTATTGCGGGTCGGCAGCAGGAAGGGCGCCCCATTCAGCGATTGCGGGAAGTCCGCGCCCCAGTCCTTCACCAGGGAGGGGGCGCCCACCACGACGGTCTCGCTGTCGCTCAGCAAATGGCTGAACACGCGCAGCGTCGTGCCCGAGCGCACCGCGCGGTCGGTCAGCACCACGTCGAGCTTGTGCAGGGCCAGGTCGGCCAGCAGTTCGTCGAATTCCCCTTCGTAGCAGACCAGGCGCACCGGGCGCGGCAGCTGGGTGGCGATTTCCAGCAGCCGGTAGGCGGTCAGCTTGGGCAGGGAATCGGAGATGCCGACCGTCAGGCGGGTGCGCGCGCTATCGGCCTCGGCCAGCGCTTCCTGCATCTGTTCCCCGAGCAGAAAGATCTGGTCGGCGTAGGATAGGGCCAGGCGGCCCGCTTCGGTCAGGTTCAGGCGCCGTCCCTGCTGGGTGAACAGCGATTTGCCCAGGGAAAGCTCCAGCTGCGCAAGCTGGGTACTGACGGTCTGGATGGCAAGACCCAGGCGCTCGGCGGCGCGCGTGATGCTGCCTTCCTTGGCCACTACCCAAAAGTAATAGAGGTGGCGAAAATTTGGGGGCGTATGGTTCATATCTTCTATTTTTTCGAAGTAACTCTTCGATTATCTTCGCTTTTTCTGGATGAGTGCAAGCCCCATACTGCGTCTGTTGATTGAACAAATCTATAACTCAACGCACACTCTCATCGCACACGCAATAAATAACCTAACTCAACAACAAGGGGAAATCAAAACATGAAGCACTTTACGTGGTCATTCATCGTGACCGCCGTCTGCCTGGCATTGGCAGGCTGGTGGGGTTACGACCATGGTGGCGTCGCCGGCATGGTTACGGCGCTCGGGGTCTGCGCGATCCTGTCGGTCATGGAAGTCTCACTGTCTTTCGACAACGCGGTGGTCAATGCCTCGGTGCTGAAAGGCTGGGACGAATTCTGGCTCAAGCTGTTCCTGGGCCTGGGCATGATCATCGCCGTGTTCGGCATGCGCCTGGTGTTCCCGCTGGTGATCGTCGCCGTCGCAGCCGACCTGGGCATGATGGACGTGTGGAACCTGGCGCTGACCAATCCCAAGGAGTTCTCCGGTCACCTGACCGAGCACCATGCGGAAGTGGCGGCCTTCGGCGGCATGTTCCTGCTGCTGGTGTTCCTGAACTTCCTGCTGGATGACGAGAAGGAAGTGCACTGGCTCGGCAACATCGAGCGCAAGCTCGGCTCGCTCGGCAAGGTGTCCTCGATCTCGGTGCTGGTGGCCCTGGGCGCGCTGCTGTACTCGACCAGCTGGATCGCGGAAGGGCAGAAGATGATCGTGCTGGTCGCCGGCCTGTGGGGCATCCTGGTCTACATCGGTGTCGACATGATTTCCAGCCTGCTCGAGAAGAGCGAGTCGGACGCGAGCAGCGACGTGGGCGAGATGGTCAAGCGCGGCGGTATCGGCGGCTTCCTGTACCTCGAAGTGCTCGATGCATCGTTCAGCTTCGACGGCGTGATCGGCGCCTTCGCGATCACCAGCGATGTCGTGATCATCATGCTGGGCCTGGCGATCGGTGCGATGTTCGTGCGTTCGATGACGGTCTACCTGGTGCGCCAGGGCACGCTCGACGAGTTCGTCTACCTGGAGCACGGCGCGCACTACGCGATCGGTATCCTGGCCGTGATCATGCTGGTCAGCATGCACATGCACGTGCCCGAGCTGATCACCGGCGGCGTGGGCCTGGCCTTCATCCTGGCCTCGCTGTGGAGCTCGATCCAGTACAAGAAGAAGCACGCCGCAGTCGCAGCATAAGGTTTTCGTAGGGGTGGGCGGCTATGCCGCCCACGCGGTGATGGTTAGCAGTTGCAATAGCGCGAACGTTGTTTGAGCGCGTGGGCAGGAAACCTGCCCACGCTACGAGCAGCGATTGCAAGGACCGCGCGGCGAGCGGCAGAACACCAGCTCGCCACGCGTCATACCCCCGGTGTTCAAGCAGTACTTTTTAGGAGAGTCACAATCATGGCAATCAGTCTGCAAAAAGGCGGCAACGTCAACCTGTCGAAAGAAGCTCCTGGCCTGACCAATCTGAAGGTCGGCCTCGGTTGGGACACCCGCGCCACCGACGGCGCAGCGTTCGACCTCGACGGCGCGGTGTTCCTGCTGAATTCGCAGGGCAAGGTGCGTTCGGATGGCGACTTCATCTTTTACAACAACCTGAAGTCCTCGGACGGCTCGGTGGTCCACTCGGGCGACAACACGACCGGCGCAGGCGAGGGCGACGACGAAACCGTCTCGATCGACCTGAGCAAGGTCCCGGCCGACGTCGACAAGGTCGTGCTGGCCGTGACCATCCACGACGCCGAAGCGCGCCGCCAGAACTTCGGCATGGTCGGCAAGGCCTTCATCCGCTGCGTCAACGCGGCCAACAGCAGCGAGATCGCGCGCTACGACCTGTCGGAAGACAGCTCCACCGAAGCGGCGATGATCTTCGGCGAGGTGTATCGTAACGGCGCCGACTGGAAGTTCCGCGCCATCGGCCAGGGCTTCAACGGCGGCCTCGGCCCACTGGCCCGCAACTACGGCGTCAACGTTTGATAACAAGCTCACGGCCCGCGGGCGCGGGCCGTTTTGGAAAGGAAGTCCACATGCCAGTATTTACCGTGACCGGGGATGTCGATCCCTTCCTGCATGTCTCGATGCGGCGCGGCGAAACCATCTATTGCGAATCGGATGCGATGGTGATGATGGAATCGACGCTCGACCTGAAAGGGAAGATGAAGGGCGGCCTGGGCAGCGCGCTGATGCGCACCTTCGCCAACGGCGAGTCCTTCTTCCAGCAGCACATCGAGGCGACCCGCGGCGACGGCGACTGCCTGCTGTCGCCGACCCTGCCGGGCGCGATGCAGGTCATCGACTGCGGTCCGAACCAGTACATCATCAGCGACGGCGCCTTCGTTGCCGCCACCTCGGGCGTGGACCTGAAGGTGCGCACCCAGAGCCTCGGCAACGCCCTGTTCGCGCAGAGCGGCGGCTTCTTCGTCACCGAGACGACCGGCAGCGGCCAGGTGGTGGTGTCGGGTTTCGGCTCGATGTCGATGCTGGAGGTCGAGCCGGGCAAGGACGCAATCATCGACAACTCGCACGTGGTGTGCTGGGACAGCGGGCTGCGCTACGAGATCTCGGTCACGACCGGCGGCAACAGCGGCTTCCTGGGCAACCTGATCAACAGCCAGACCAGCGGCGAAGGCATGGTATTGCGCTTCTCGGGCAAAGGTCGGGTCTACGTATGCTCGCGCAACCGGATGGCATTCAAAGCCTGGATGCAGACCCCGGCGCGCTGAATAAAAACCTAGGAGAATGACATGTCAGTAAATCTGAGCAAGGGCCAGAAGATCTCGCTGGACAAGGAAGCCGGCGGTGCACTGAGCCGCGTGACGATGGGCCTGGGCTGGGACGTGGCCAAGTCGAAGGGTTTCTTCGGCTTCGGCGGCGGCGCCGGCCAGCCGGTCGACCTGGACGCATCGGTCGTGATGTTCGACGAATCGAACCGCCCGATCGACGTGGTCTGGTTCCGCCAGCTCAAGAGCAAGGACGGCAGCATCACCCACACCGGTGACAACCGCACCGGCGCCGGCGACGGCGACGACGAGCAGATCCAGGTCGATCTGTCGCGCGTGCCGGCCAGCGTGAAGTCGCTGGTGTTCACCGTGAACAGCTTCACGGGCCAGAACTTCTCGACCGTGGAAAACGCCTACTGCCGCCTGCTCAATGCCGGCAACAACCAGGAAGTGGCGCGCTTCAACCTGTCGGTGCAGGGCTCGCACACGGCCCAGATCATGGCCAAGCTGTACCGCCACAACGGCGAGTGGAAGATGCATGCGATCGGCGAGAACGGCTCGGGCCGTACCTTCGACGACCTGATGCCGCTGATCACGCCGCACCTGTGATCCATCCCTGATGGGAACGGAGAGCCGGGCTGGTCCCGGCTCTTTTTTTGTAGGGTGGTCGGCTCTGCCGACCACCCTACGCGAGTGGAAGCCAGACGGTGAAGGTGGAGCCTTCGCCCGGTCCTGCGCTGTGCGCCTGTACTTCGCCGCCATGCAGCGCCACCATGGTCCGCACCAGCGCCAGGCCGATGCCCAGGCCGCCCTGCGAACGGTCCGGGGTGCGCTCGGCCTGGGTGAACAGATCGAAGACCTGCGGCAGCAACTGGCGGTCGATCCCGATCCCGTTGTCGGCCACGCAGATCCGCACGCGCGACGCCTCGCGTGTCACCCGCAGCACGATGGTGCCGCCGCGCGGCGTGTATTTCGCCGCATTGTTGAGCAGGTTGGTGATCACCTGGATCAGCCGGGTCGGGTCGCCGTCCACGCGCGCGCCCGGGGCTTCCATCTCGATCGAGAAGGCATGCTCGCGCAGGGCGATCAGGGGACGCGACTGCTCGACGGCGCTGGCGACGATCGGCTCGATCGCGATGATGTCGCGGTCGAGCTTGATCAGTCCGCGCGTCACGCGCGAGACGTCGAGCAGGTCGTTCACGAGCGAAGTCATGTGCCGTACCTGGCGCCCGATCACTTCGCTCGACGCCCGGATCCGCTCGGGCGCCGTGGCAATCTTGAGCACCTCGGCGGCGGCGGCGATCGGCGCCAGCGGGTTGCGCAGTTCATGCGCCAGCATGGCCAGGAACTCGTCCTTGCGCCGGTCCTGCTCGCGCAGGGAGCCGTACAGCCGGGCGTTCTCGAAGCCGTTGGCAGCGATCGAGGCCAGTTGCACGAGGATGGCTTCGTCCTGCTCGGTGAAATCGCCCTCGGCCTTGTCCGAAACCTGGATCAGCCCGATGTTCCTGCCCTTGCGGTCGATGAGCGGCACCGCTAGCCAGCCGCGCATGGCAGGGTGGCTGGCGGCGTGCTCGCCGAAACCTCTCCAGGCCGGGTGCGCTTCCAGTTCCGCCTGGGTCAGGCGCATCGGCGTATTGGTGCGGCAGACCTCGGCATAGATGCCGCTGCCGTCGGTCTTGGCATCGTACGCGGCATAGGATGCGTATTTCTCCGACAGCGACACGGCATTGATCGCCTGCGCCCAGTTCTCGCCTTCGGTCAGCGACACGACCGCCTGGTGGACGTCGAGGATGGCGCGCACTTCCTGCACCAGGGCCTCGGCGATGTCGGGCATCGACAGCACCGTGTGCAGCGACCGCGAGGCGCTGGCGACCTTGGCCAGCAGCGCCGACTGGCGCTGCTCGCGGTCGAGCCGCATGGCCAGGCCTTCCTGTGCCATGACACTGTCGTGGATGTCGCGGTTGGCGCCGACCCATTCACGCACCTCGCCTTCGGGGCCGAGGATGGGGATGCCCTTGACGGCGGTCCAGCGGTACGCGCCGTCGGCGCGGCGCAGACGGTACTCGGTTTCGAAGACCGACCGGTTCGCGACGCACTGCAGCCATATCTGGCGGGTGCGTTCGCGGTCGTCCGGGTGGACCGCGTCGAGCCAGCCGAACTCCTTCCATTCCTCGTAGGTCTGTCCGGTGAATGCACGCCACGAGGGCGAGTCTTCGAGCACGCGGCCGTCGGACGTATTGGTCCAGACGATCTGGGAACTCGCCATCGCCAGGGTACGAAAGCGTTCTTCGCGTTCGCGCAGGGCAGTCTCCGCCTCGACACGTTCGGTGATGTCCTCGTGCATCAGCATGACTTCGACAACCGTGCCCTGCTTGTCCTTGATGGGATGGGCGCGTGCGGTGACCCAGCGCGCCCTGCCAGGCTGGCCGATGGCAGCGGTGTCGTAGTGGATCGCGGGGATCGTGACCGATTCGCCACCCAGGGCGCGCTCGAGATAAGGAGCGAGACCAGCGGCGACGACCTGGGGGTCATGCAGGACGTTGTATTCCCTGCTCAGCACATAGCGCTTGGCCTCGCTGCCTTCATAGATATGCCACAGCGTTTCCCAGGCCTTGTTGACGCGTACCGTGTAGCCGGCAGGATCCAGGATCTGAATACTGCCGGGACCTTGTTCGAACAGTTCCTGGAACCGTACTTCGAGGTTGGCGTGAAGGTCCGTATCGGGATGTCCGAGCGGGTCTGAACTGAGCGGCATGGAAGGTCTGAATTGTCTGGATAAGGAGCCGGTCGAGCCGAGTGACTGCGAATGATGTCACACATTCGTATCTGCCGTGCATTTCTTTGTTTTCCGTGCAAGGCCGCGCGGCGGCAGGCTTAGTTACCACGCATTAAATAGACTGGAAAGCTTGACAAGGAGAATCGCCCCGTCTACTGTATTAATCACCTAATACACCTATACACAATGACGATCCATACCGCCCAGCTGTTTTCGATCACGCCCGGTTCGACCGAACCGATCTACCGGCAGCTCGTGGAGCAGGTACGGCGCCTGGTGGCCGGCGGCCAGATGGCGTCCGGCGACGAGCTGCCCTCGGTGCGCGAGGTGGCCCAGGCGCTCGCCGTCAATCCCATGACCGTCTCCAAGGCCTACGGCCTGCTCGAGACCGAGGGCCTGCTGGCGCGCCGGCGCGGCCTCGGCATGCTGGTGGCCGAGCGCCCGCGCGCCGCGCGCAGCAACGCGGAACGGGCCGCGCTGCTGCGCCCGACCCTGGAGCGGGCCGCGCGCGAGGCCCGCGAGCTCGAGCTCGACCCCGACACCGTCCTTACCCTTTTCACCCACATCCTGAAGGAAGAATCGTGACTGCACCCATCATCCAGCTGCACGGCGTCGCCAAGTACTTTGGCAGCAACATCGTGTTGAGTGGCCTCGACTGGCAAGTCCGGCAGGGTCAGGTCATCGGCCTGCTGGGCCGCAACGGCGCCGGCAAGTCGACGCTGATGGAATGCCTGCTTGGCCTGCGCGAACTCGACGCCGGCAGCGCGCGCCTGTTCGGCGAGGAGGTCGGCGCGCTGTCGGACGCCACCCGCGCCCGCATCGGCTACGTGCCGCAGAAACCCGGCCTGTTCGAATGGATGACCCCCAGGCAGATGCTGGACTACTTCAAGGCCATGTACCCGCGCTGGAACGGGGTGAAGGTCGATGCGCTGCTCGAGCGCTGGGGCTTCGGCCCGCTGGAGTTGGGCAAGCCGATCGGCCGCATGTCGGGCGGCGAGCAGCAGCGCCTGTCGATCATCCGCGCGCTGGCGCACGATCCGGAATTGCTGGTGCTGGACGAGCCGGTGTCGGCGCTGGATCCGGCCGGGCGGCGCGCTTTTCTCTCCGAACTGGTCGACGGCGTGATCGAACGCGGCACCACGGTCGTGTTTTCGACCCACATCCTGACCGACCTGGAGCGGGTGGCGCTCGATGTCGCCTTCCTCAAGGATGGCCGCATCGCGCTGCAGGGGCAGCTGGACGACTTGCTGGAAGGGGCGCGCAACACGGCCGAGGGCCGGCGCGCCGAGCCGGTGAGCCTGGAAGACCTGTTCATCGAGGTGACCCAATGAACAGCGTGATGCATGCGCGCCTGCGCGACTACCGGATGCTGTGGCATGCCGCGGTCACCCATCCCAACCCGCATCTGTCCGGCATCATCCGCTGGGGCGCGATGATCGCCGTGATCGTGTTCGGCGCCGCGCTGACGGCGAAGGACGGGCCACGCGCCGGCCTCGCCGTGCTGTGGTGTGGGGCTTCCATCTTGCTCCTGCTGAACTGGGCCTGGCGCTTCATGCCGGGCGCGGCCAAGCTCAACACGCCCGCCAATGCGCAGCTGGTCCCGCAGATGCGCGGCCGCCTGGTCGAGCTGTCCAGCCTCGTGTGCTTTGTGGGCATTATCGGCATCGCCAGCGCGCCGTATGGCGATGCGAGCCAGCTCGCGGGCCGGCTGTTCTGGATCGTGTTCCTGACAGTCGGGATTGGTCTTGCCGCGGCAGGCCACCAGGCTGGTAGTGCGATTATCTCGGCCAGCTTGTTCAGCTCGGTGTTCCTTGACAAGTTGCCGACGGCGTTGCCCGCCATGCTGTCCCATCCGCTGGCCGTCGTGCTGTCCTTGCCCGTGTACGCCGTCGTGATCGTCGTGGCGGCGCGCGCCATGTTTCCGCAAGCGGGCGAGCGCCACTGGAACATGCTGGCCCGGCGTTCACGCTGGACAGCCGCAGCCGGGAAGGGCGAGCCGCTGGTCGAGCAGGTGGCCGGCAAGCAGGCCAGAAGCTGGTATGCCGCGTCGCTGCGCCGCCACTGTGCCCGGCGCGACGGTTCGCGGCTGGTCCTCGATGCGCTGGGGCCCGCCCGTCACCTGGGCGAGATCGTGGCGGCCCTCGGTCTGATGACCCTGGTCCTGCTGGCGACCGGCATCTTCGCCAGCTGGCGCGCCGGTCCCGGCTTCATGCCGGACCTCGGCTGGCTGTTCGCATGCATACTGCTGTTCATCCCGGTGTCGCACGGCCTGCGGCTGGGCGAGCTGTCCGGCAGCCACGCCGCCGAACAGGCGCTGGTGCGCCTGGCACCGGCGGCACCGAGCCAGGCCGGCGCATTCAACGTCCGGCTTGGGCGGTCCCTGATGCTGCAGGTGCTGACGGGATGGATGCTGACCACCGGCGCGGTCCTGATGCTGGCGGTGCTCGGTGGAGCAGGGCCCACCGCGCTGCTGCGCGCCGCCAGCCTGTGCTGCATGGTCCTGCCGATCGTGGCGGTTCCGCTGCGTAATCACGCCAGCCGGAGGGGAAGCGCCGCCGGCGGGGCGGCGACACTGTTCTTGATCTCGCTCGTGGAAAGCCTGCCTCTCGGGATGGCGGTGAATGCCTTCACGGGCATGCCTGTGCTGCCGGTGGCGGCGCTGGTCAGCATCGGCTTCACCATCGTGGTGGTGATGCGCAGGCTGCGCGCCATGCGGAGCGCGCCCTGCGCCTTCCCGGCAGGGCGCATGGATTGACGCTACTTCAGCTGGACGCCGGCGCCGCCGCGCCGGCAGCCGTTTTGCGACCCAGGATGAGGAAACCGAAGGCGGTGGCGAACACGTACATGCTGACCGAGTAGATTGCCGCCGGCAGCATCAGCTGGAAGTCGCCCAGCACCGACACCGCGACGAAGATCGCCAGCGTCGAGTTGTGGATGCCGATCTCGTAGCCGATGGCGATGGCGTTCGGCTTGTCCAGGCCCAGCATGCGCGGCACGTAGTAGCCCAGGCCCAGGCTGAGGATGTTGAAGAGGATGACGGCCAGGCCGATCGAGGCGAAGGAGGTGGTGATCGCCGTCCACTCCTTGGCGATGGCGATGACGGCAAGCAGGGCCAGCACGGCCATCGAGAAACGCTTCATCGGCTTGTCCATGCGAGCGGCGAAGGCCGGCGAGCGGCTCTTCACGAACATGCCGATCGCCACCGGGATCAGCACGATGACGATCACCTCGATCACCTTGGCGGTCTGCATCGGCACCACCTGGCCGCTTTTCGCAAACGTGTCGATCGCGAAGTTGGCGATCAGGGGCAGGCTGACGATCGACAGCACGGTGTTGATCGCGGTGAGCGAGATGTTCATGGCCACGTTGCCGCCGAACAGGTGGCTGAACAGGTTGGCGGACACGCCGCCCGGCGAGGCCGCCAGCAGCATCAGGCCGACCGCATAGACCGGCGCCACGCCCAGGCCGACGATCAGGCCGTAGCAGATTGCCGGCAGCACCATGGCCTGCAGCACGAGGGCCAGCACCACGGCTTTCGGGTGGCCGAGCAGGCGGCGGAAGTCGGCGAGGGTGAGGGACAGGCCCAGTCCGAACATGATCAGCGCCAGTGCGCCGATCAGCAGGGTGGGCAACAGGGTGATGAAGTTGCTCATGCGTGTCTCCGTTATTGTCGTTTGTGTGGTCGTGCATCTGCCGCACGCCGTCATGACAGTGTAGTGCCTGGATGAGCTGTATGGACGAAAAAAAGCGGCGCCGCCTGGCGGGCGCCGCATGGGGCACCAAACCGGGATGGAAAACGGACGCAGGTGGCGGCGCTTCAGCGCACCGCGTTCGCTTCGTGCAGCACGGCCTGCCAGTCGGTGTTGTACAGGGTGCCGATCAGGCGCCCCGTGTTGCTGGTCGGCTCGATGCGCTTGTGCGTCAGCTCACCCATGACATGCGAGCCGTCTCCCACGTAGACCGTCATGAACTGGATGTCGGAACGCGGACGCGACTTGTCGACCAGGTCGGGGTTGACGATCATGCGGCCGCCGTCGTCGACGTACAGCGGCCGGTCGGTATTCGACAGCACGAACATATAGCCCTTGCGCAGGACCGTCATGCCTTTCCAGCTCCCGTTCGGCTGGCGTGTGCCGATCTCGTCCGGATCGTTGACGGTAATCTCGAGGACCGGGCCTTCGCCCGGGGTGTGATGGGTGCCGTCGGGGTAGCGTTTCGTTGCCGGGTCGCCGAGGCGGATCGGATAGGCGATCAGCCTGAGCCTGCCCGGTAGGGCATGCCCGAGCGGCCCCCGGTTGTCGTGCTTGAAATCGGCGAACCAGACCAGGCTCGCGCCGCGGATGCCGTCCAGCGCGGGATGCTGCAGCACGCGCGTGGCAACCGTCTCGAGCTTGCGCTGCAGCTGTGCAAACTCCGGTTTCTTCTGGTTGCCGCTGAAATGCGCAGGCTTGGCCACGATGTTGCCGAGGGCATCGGTATCGGGCGTGCTGCCCCGCGTTGCGGCATCCGGCCGGCTCCAGTAGTCCGCGATGTAGTCGCCGTAGAAGACGGTGCCGTCCCCGAGGCGCATGCGTGGAGGCTGGGCGCCCGCGCGGACGTAGGCGGGCCTGGCGGCTGGAGCGGCCGGGCTTGTCGTCGTGCCCGCAATGTGATTCTGCGCGGGCCTGGCGGCCCCGTCGGAGATCGCCTGCACGGCGCCGCCCACGACTTGCCTGGCCAGGCTGTTGAGGAAGTCCTTGGCCACGGCCGGTTGGGCCGCGGCCAGGGTGGCGCAAAGCGTTGCAAGCAGGGCAGGGAAATAGGGTCGCTGTGTCATACCGGTCCGTGGTGTGGGCAGTCCGGCATGCACTCTAGCCCTGGCGCCTGCTAGAAAACAGCCCCCGTCGTGGGGGAGCCGCCCGACATCGCGGGTGCGGCATGCCCCGTGCTGCCGTGCACGGAACGAGAGGGGCACACTTCGGCGCACGCGAAGGACAGCATGCCGCGGCCGCCATGCTTGGACGCGTAGAGCGCGTTGTCGGCGGCCTGCATCACTCCCTCCAGGCCGGCGCCGTTCAGGGGAAAGCTTGCCGCGCCGATGCTGGCGCCGACCACGTTGTCCGCCAGGCGCGGATGCAGGGAAGGGTACAGGCAGTCGATCAGGCGCCGGCCGACGCTGGTGACTTCGTTGCGCGAGAACTCGCCTTCCATCAGCACCACGAATTCGTCGCCGCCGATGCGCGCCAGGAATTCGCCGCCGCGCAGGACCGACTGGAAGCGGCGCGCCACTTCCGTCAGCACCTCGTCCCCGTCCGCGTGGCCATGGGTGTCGTTGACGGCCTTGAAGCGGTCCAGGTCGATGGCCAGCAAGGTGAAGGGTTTGCCGCTGCGCTGGCTCCTGGCTACCACGCTGCGCGCCCAGCAGTCGAAGAAGCGCCGGTTCGGCAGGCCGGTGAGGGCGTCGTGAGAGGCTTCCATGGCGAGGCGCCTGGCCAGCTCGTTGTTGCGGCGCGCAGCCGCCGACAGCGAGCGCCAGGCGTAGACGGTCATGGCCACCACGGTCGAGAGCATCAGGACCAGGATCACGGCCGCGCGCAGCAGGCGGTCGTTGAAGTCGTCCATGAGCGCGTCCCGGGTCACGCGCAGCCGGGCCACCTCTTCCTGGATCAGCTGGCGGGCTTCGCGCATCTTGGCGCGGCCGAAGCCTTCGCGCACGATGGCCAGGGCAGCGGCATCGTCGCCGCGCTTCTTGAGCTGCACGGTGCGCTCGAGCTCGTCCAGCTTGCTCTCCGTGATCAGGGCCAGCTTGCGCACGCTGGCGAGGAACGCCGCGTCGTGGTAGCCGGACTGTTCGGCCTGCGCCAGGTCGGCCCTGACGCTGCTGCGTCCCAGCTGGTAGGGTTCGAGGTAGGCCGGGTCGCCGGTGAGCACGAAGCCGCGCTGCCCGGTCTCGGCATTGAGCAGGTTCATCAGGACGTTGCGGACCTGGATGCGCGCCGTGTCGTTCTGCCTGAGCTGGCCCATCGCATGGCGCAGGTCGATGACTTCGCGCACGAAAAAGATGCTCATCGCCGTGATGATGACGAGCGCGAGGACCAGGGTGATGACACTCCGGCGGATCGGCAAGGCCGGCACGACGTAGGAGGTGGGCATAACAATATGGATAGTGCGGATGCCCGTATGTTATCCCAACGTAAGATCATTCCTACATAGACTTGTTATTTTGGCTAGGAAAGATTTTGAACACGTGTGAAATGCCCAACAGCGGTATCAATGCGCGCGTCGCTGGACCAAAGCAGTGCCGACACCATGGCGCTTGCCTTCGCTGACGGCGGTGACGGTGCCGTCCGGGTTGAACACCAGGGCATTGGCCGCACCGATTTCTTCCGGCGCCGCCTCCCATCGGTGGCCCAGGCGCTCGAGCGCGCGCGCCCCTTCGCTGCCGGGAAAGCCCGGCTCGATCGAGGTGGCGTCCCCGTTGCGCTCGGAGATGCGCGGCGCGTTCACGGCCTGGTCCATCGGCATGCCGAGGTCGATGTGGTTGAAGATCGTCTGCAGGACCGTCGTGATGATGGTCGAGCCGCCGGGGCTGCCGATGGTGAAGGCCGGCTTGCCGTCCTTGAGGGCGATGGTCGGCGCCATGCTCGAGCGCGGGCGCTTGCCGGCTTCGGGCACGTTCGGGTGCGGGCCGCTGAAGTCGAAGTCGGTCAGCTCGTTATTCAGCAGGAAGCCGTAGCCCGGCACGACGATGCCGCTGCCGCCCCAGGATTCGATGGTGAAGGTATAGGACACCACGTTGCCCTCCATGTCCGAGACCGTCAGGTGGGTGGTGTGGGCGTTTTCCAGTTGGAGCCTGGCCGACTGGGGGCGCAGCGGCACGCTCTGGTCGCGCTGGTAGCCGTAGGGGTCGCCGGCCGCCACCTTGCGCGCCGCCTGCGGGCCGATCAGCTTGCGCCGCGTCGCCGCGTAGTCCTTCGACAGGATGCCGGCCACCGGCGCGTCGATGTATTCAGGGTCGGCCAGGTAGGCGTTGCGGTCGGCGAAGGCCAGGCGGCTGGCCTCGATGTACAGGTGCTCGGCCTGGGCGCGCGGCAGCGTCTTCAGGTCGTAGCCTTCCAGGATATTGAGCGCTTCCGCGACGGTCGCGCCGCCGCTGCTGGGCAGCGGCATGCCGTAGATGTCGTAGCCGCGGTAGCTCGTGCGCAGCGGCGGGCGGATACGCGCCTCGTAGTTGGCCAGGTCGGCCATCGTCATGCGGCCCGGGCGCGCGCGCTTGCCCGGAGCGAGGGGCGGCTTGTTGACGGCGTCGACGATGGCGCGCGCGAGCGGCCCCTCGTAGAAGGCCTTGACGCCGCCTGCGGCGATTTCGCGGTAGGCCTTGGCCATGCCGGGATTGCGGATCAGGGTGCCTGGCTGCACGGCCTTGCCGTTGCGCAGGTAGAGCGCGCTGGTGGGCGCATAAAGCTGAAATTTTCTTTCATTTTGGGCTGTTAAATGACTAAATATTTCAGTCACCCGGTAGCCTTTTTCGGCGACCTCGATGGCCGGCGCCAGCACTTGCTGGAAGCGCATGGTGCCGTAGCGCTCCAGCGCCTCGTGCCAGCCGCGCACGGTGCCGGGCACGCCCACCGCGGCGCCGCTGGCGATGGCCGTTTCGTAGTCGACCGGCTTGCCGTTCTCGAGGAAGGCCTGGGGCGTGAAGCTGGCCGGCGCCGTCTCGCGGTGGTCGATGGTGATGACGCGCTTGTCCTTGGCCAGGTAGATCACCATGAAGCCGCCGCCGCCGATGCCGCAGCTGAACGGATCGGTGACGCCCAGCGTGGCCGCCGCAGCGACCGCCGCGTCGATGGCATTGCCGCCCCCGTTCAGGATGGCGAGTGCCGATTGCGATGCCTGTTCGCTGATGGTGGCGACCGCGCCGCCGGTGCCTGTCGCTACCGGCGTCTTCGCCGCTGCGAGCGGTGCGTTCAGGACGATGGACAAGGTCAGCCCGCAAGCGAGCAGGGTCGCCTTCATGTGGTCTTCCTCTTTCGGCGCTTACTGTGTGCGCATCATTGCGCGTACATGTTGAAAGTCACCGGATAGGATACTGGTGCAGCCCCGGCCACGCCGCGCGGCGGCAGCGGCGTCAGGTGGTCGAGCTGGATCAGCGATCCGCGCAGCGCCGGCGACATGTAGCCGGGCCGGCCCGGCACCAGGTAGAAGCCCTGGGCCACGTTACCGATGCGCATCGTGAAGCGGTAGGCCAGCTGGCCCGGCCAGACGCAGCGCGCATTGTCCGGGCAGCGGCTGTCTTCCGCGCCTTCATACGTGATCGTGAGGCGCTCGCCCAGCGGCAGCACCTGGCGCTCGGTCATCGTGTAGCGGGCCTCGGGCAGGCGGTCCTGGGTGGTGGAGCAGCCGGCCAGGGAACCGGCAATGGCGGTGGCGGCGCAGCCGAAGGAGAGAACACGGAGCAGGGTGTGCATGCGATGTCCATCGGGTTGTTTTTTTGGAACGTCCATCATAGCAAACCTGCCCGCGGTGGTCGCGCACATACGCCCTGGCGGGGTCGATGCATGTCACGGCGATGTTATTCACGAGGTCACATTGCGGTCATATTCGCGGACTAGACTTCGTCGCGTGGTCCAAAACACACCTCCATCAACCAGGAATAGGAATAAGACGCCAATGTTCAAGAAGATCCTCGCCGCTGCAGCCACCACTGCCGCCGTGCTCGCGATGTCGACCGCTTTCGCCGCTGACATGACCGGCGCCGGCGCGACCTTCCCGTACCCGATCTACGCCAAGTGGGCCGAGTCGTACAAGGCTGCCACCGGCAACGGCCTGAACTACCAGTCGGTCGGTTCGGGCGCCGGCATCAAACAGATCAAGGCCAAGACTGTGGACTTTGGCGCCTCGGACATGCCGCTGAAAGCCGAAGAGCTGGAAGAAGCAGGCCTGATGCAGTTCCCGGCCATCATGGGCGGCGTGGTCGCCGTGGTCAACGTCGAGGGCGTCCAGCCGGGCCAGCTGAAGCTGACCGGCCCGGTGCTGGCCGACATCTACATGGGCAAGATCACCAAGTGGAACGCCCAGCCGATCGCCGCGCTGAACCCAGGCGTGAAACTGCCGGACGCCGACATCACCGTCGTGCACCGCGCCGACAGCTCGGGCACCTCCTTCCTGTTCACCGACTACCTGTCGAAGACCAGCCCTGACTGGAAGAACAGCATCGGCGCCGGCACCACCGTGAAGTGGGCCGTGGGCGTGGGCGGCAAGGGCAACGAAGGCGTCGCCGCCAACGTGCAGCGTATCAAGGGCGCGATCGGCTACGTCGAGTGGGCCTACGCCAAGAAGAACAAGCTGTCGCACACCCAGCTGAAGAACAAGGACGGCACTTTCCTGCAGCCTGACGACGAGGCCTTCAAGGCCGCCGCCGCCGGCGCCGAGTGGACCAAGGCACCGGGCTTCGGCGTGGTGCTGACCGACCAGCCAGGCAAGCAGAGCTGGCCGATCACCGGCGTCTCGTACATCCTGATGCACAAGACCCAGGCCAACGCCGAGAAGGGCACCGAAGTCCTGAAGTTCTTCGACTGGGCCTTCAAGAACGGCGCCCCGGCTGCCGCCGAGCTGGACTACGTGCCGATGCCGGCATCGGTCGTCAAGCTGGTCCAGGCCAACTGGAAAGCCAGCCTGAAGGATGCATCGGGCAAGGCGATCTACTGATCTCCTGAATCGACGCGGCGCTGACGTAGGGTGGGCGGCCATGCCGCCCACGCGTTCAACTCACGTAAGCAGGCCGCACATCCATTCTTGCTCTGTCTGAACGCGTGCTCGGCAAAGCCGAGCACCCTACATTATGACTACCGCCAATACGATCGTTCTCGTGGTCGACGACAAGCCGGCCATCGCCGAGCTGCTCAAGTATTCGCTGCACGAAGACGAGTGGATCTGGCATAGCGTGCCGAGCCTGGCGCAGGCCTGGGATTTCATCGGGCGCGAACGCCCCGAACTGCTGCTGCAGGAATCGATGCTGCGCCAGGAGGGCGGCATGCGTTTGCTGGCACGCCTGCGTGGCACCAGGGCCCTGCGCGAAAAACCGGTGATCCTGCTCGCCGCCGACTGCACGGACGGCGAACGCACCGCGCCGCCGCCGCCACCGGTCTCCGACTTCATCCCCCAGCCGCCGCCGGAAGAAGCCCCGGACGAGCGCCTGCTGCGCCTTGGGCGCCTGGTGCTCGATCCGCTCAGCTGCAGCGTCCGCGTGGGCAACCACAAGGTCGAGGTGCGCCATGCCGAATACCGGCTGCTGCGCTTCCTGCTGTGCCATCCGGGCCAGGTGTTCTCGCGCGCCCAGCTGCTCGAGCACCTGTGGGAATCGCACGACACGCTCGACCAGCGCACCGTGGACGTCCACGTGCTGCGCCTGCGCAAGGCGCTGGGACGCGCCAAGTCCCTGATCAAGACCGTGCGCGGCGCGGGTTACATGCTGTCGGCCTAGGAGCCGGCACGCAGGGCCTTGATGCGCGCGATCGCATTCGTCTGGTTCTTGTCCACGGCGACCGCCTTCTCGTAGGCCGCGATCGCCTGCGCCTTGTCTCCCAGCGCCTCCCAGGCTTCGCCTTCGCTGTCCCAGGCGTTGCCGTATCTCGGCTCGATATGGGTCGCCAGCTTGAACAGTTCGACCGCACCACGTGCATTCTTGCCGTGCAAGAGCTGGTAACCCAGGGTGTTGAGGTTGAGGGGGCTCAGCTCGAAGTCGGCGGAGCCGGCCCGCATCCGCGCATAGATCGCCTGCGCATCCCGGTAGCCGGCGCCGGCGAACGCACGCAAGAAAGCGGCTTCGCTCGGCACCGCGGCAGCCGCCGGCTGGAAGCGCAGCGCCATTACCTGCGGCGCGATGCCATGTTTTGCCGGCGACTGCCGGATGAAGGCCATCGCCTTGTCATCCTGCTTCAGGTAGGCGTCGAGGAAGCGGTGGACATACAGCGCCATGGTGCGGTAGGCCTGCACCACGTCGGCGCGCCGGTAATCGCCGAAGCCGTCCTCGCCACGAAAACGCATTTCCCACGAGCTGAAGTGCCCGTGTTGCATCGGGTGCATGGTGCCGAAGTAGACGTCCGAGTACTTCATGCCGTTGAGATAGCTGGCGACCAGCCTGTCTTTCAGCGCGAGTTCCTCGAAGGGCAGCGCCGCAGCGCCCAGGGACAGCATCGGCACCGCAGTGCGCGCCGGCCGCACATAGCTGGCAGCGCTCCAGATCTTCTGGTGGAAGCGGATGGAGCCGTCCAGGCTGACCAGCGCCTTGATGCGGCCGGAGCGCGCGGCGGCGAACACGTTGGCCAGGCCGCCCCAGCTGAAGCCCACCACCGCGACCTTGTCCAGGTCGGCCTGCGGCAGGCTGCGCGCATGGTTGACCAGGAAGGCGATGTCCGCCGCCTGCGCTTCCACGCCCTCGACGTCCTCGGTCATGACGACCGAGCGTGCGCCCAGGCTGCGGCTGGCGATGACCACATAGCCCTGGCTGGCCAGGTACTCGCACAGGTCCACGTTCTCATCCGCCTGGGCGGCGAAACTGGGCGCGTAGATCAGCACGGGGTACTTGCCGGCGGCAGGGGCGGCATCGCGCACGGCCATGGTCGCGGTCTCGTAGACGGACTTCTGAGGACCCGTCATCCAGGCGGTCCGCTGCTTCGCGGCTTCGCTCGCAGGCAAGCCGAAGTCCACGTCGGACAGGACAACCTGGCTATAGTCCGCGATCCGCATCGGCGCGGCTTCCGTGCGCCCGGCCGGATACCAGACCAGGGCCTGGATCGGCCGGGCCGGGGGCGTGGCGACTGGCTTGCCGAAGGCGTCGGCCTGCTCGTCCATCGCACGGCTGTAGTCGTAGTGCTGGACCACGCGCAGGCCGACGGCGTGCGGGCCGGCGTCGGGCGTCAGGGGCGCCGGGGCGGCAAGCACGTGGGCATGGGCGCTGAAGCCCAGGATCAGGATGGCGGTTTTTTTCATCGGGTCTGCTGTATTGATGGAAACGACGCTCATCCTACGTTGCGTTCGCCGCTGAAAATGCGCGGTTTGTCACCTTGGCGATGTCATCGGGATGACATCATTGCTAAGTAGACTGGCGGCAACTTTGCGTTTTTGACCCTGTCTGCATGAGCATCCACGCTGCCGTCCGCACCGCCTCCCGCACCTATTCCCACCACAGCGGCTACCTCGTCTTCATCTGGCCGGCCCTGGCCGTGCTCCTGTGCGCAGCACTGTGGATCGCCACCGTGGTGCGCTCCGACGCCGAGCACGAGCGCGCCGAGACCCAGGCGCGCAAGGATGCCAGCGCGTATGCCGAGGCCTACGAGCAGTACATCACCCGCTCGGTCGGCCAGATGGACCAGGTCACCATGCAGCTGAAGTTCAGCTGGGAAAAGAGCCGCAACCTTGGCCTGCTCGACGAGCTGCGCCGCGACGGCATGTTCACCGATGCCGCCTTCAGCGTGGTCGCGATCGTCGACCGGAACGGCCTGGTCCAGGCTTCGACCCGGCCGGCGCTGATCGGCAGCGACCTGTCCGCGGGCCCTTACTTCGTCCAGCACCGCAACCACATCTCGACCGCGCTGCGCATCGGCACGGCGCCGCCGCGCTTCACCAGAGAGGGCGACGAGGGCGACCTGGTGCTGTTCACGCGTCGCCTCGATACCCGCGACGACGAGTTCGACGGCATCGTGCTGATGGCCATGGATGCGCGTTATTTCACCTCCTTCGTCAGCCCGGCCACGCTGGGCGTGGGCGGCGTGGTGGCGCTGGCCGGCAGCGAAGGGCGCCTGCGCGCGGAGCAGCGCAGCGACGGAGCAGCCTTCCTCGACAGCAGCGACAAGCTGCTGCCGGCACACGAGGACCTGTGGGCGAGCGAGCGTGGCGTGCGCCTCGTGCAGGGACAACATGGTTTCGCCGACGGCCAGGCGCGCGTGCTCGGCTGGCGCCACTCGAGCGCCTATCCGCTGGTGGCACTGGTCGGCCTGTCGCACGCCGCCGCGCTGGAAGCCGCGCAGGCGTCCTGGATCGACAGCCGCGACCGCGCCATCGTCATCAGCGCCTGCCTGCTGCTGCTTGGCGCCGCCGGCGCGGTGCTGGCGCGGCGCGCGGTGCTGCGCGAGCGCGAGCAGGAAGAAGTCCAGCGCGCCTACCGCACCGCGACCGAAAGCGGCAACGACGGCTTCTACATGGCGGCCGCCGTGCGCGACCGCGAGGGCGAGATCACGGACTTCCGCATCGTCGACTGCAACGAGCGCGGCGCCTTCTTCTACGGCCTGACGCGCGCCACGCTGATCGGCAGCAGCCTGTCGCAAATCGACAGCGCCCTGTTCGGCGAAGCCCTGCTCGACACCTACCGCAAGGCGATGGAGGCCGGCTTCCACGAAGACGACCGCAGGATGCCCCTGGACAACCGCCTGAACATCAGCTGGGGACGGCGGCGCCTGGTGCGGGTCGGGAACGGGCTGGCGGTGACGCTGCAGGACATCAGCGAGCGCAAGGCCCACGAGACCCAGCTGGAGCGCCTGGCCAACGAAGACGTGCTGACGGGCCTGGCGACGCGCCACGCTTTTCTCGCCGCGATGCCGGCGATCCTGGCGCAGGCCGGCAGCACCGGCTCCGGCCTGGCGCTGCTGTTCATCGACCTCGACGAGTTCAAGCACGTCAATGACACCCACGGCCACGCCACCGGCGACCAGCTCCTGAGGTCGGCGGCAGCGCGCCTGCTGTCGCTGCTGCGCCCGACCGACCAGGTAGCGCGCTTCGGCGGCGACGAATTCCTGGTGCTGCTGCACCCCTGCGAAGGCGAGCGCCAGGCAGCCTCGGTGGCGGCCCGCATCGTCGAGGCCTTCAGCGTGCCCTTCCTGATCGGCGACGAGCTGCACGCGGTGGGCGCATCGATCGGCATCAGCATGTTCCCGCGCGACGGCGAGGATGCCGAGACCCTGGTGCGCCACAGCGACATCGCCATGTACGCCGGCAAGAACGAGGGCAAGGGGCAGTACCGCTTCTTCGACCCGGCCCTGTCGAACAGCCTGAACTCGCGGGCGCGCCTGAAGCAGCGCATGCTGGAAGCGATCGAACACGACCAGTTCGCCCTGGTCTACCAGCCGCGCGTGCACGCCCGCAGCGGCGAGCTGCTGAGCATGGAGGCGCTGATCCGCTGGCAGCACCCGGAACTGGGCGTGGTATCGCCCGCCGAGTTCATCCCGCTGGCGGAGAGCACCGGCCTGATCGTGCGTATCGGCGAAGTCGTGATCGACAAGGCCTGCGCCCAGCTGGCCGCCTGGCGCGAGGCGGGCGTGGAACTGGTGCCGGTCTCGATCAACGTCTCTCCCAAGCAGTTCCTGCGCGGCGGCGTGCAGCGCCACCTGAGCTGCGCCATGGCGCGGCACCGCATACCGCCCAGCCTGATCGAGGTCGAGATCACCGAGTCGGCCATGATGGGCGACCACGACGATATCCTGGCCGAACTCGCTTCCTTGCGCGCGTTGGGCGTGAAACTGCACGTGGACGACTTCGGCACCGGTTACTCCTCGCTGTCGCAGCTGCAGCGCCTCAAGATGGACGTGCTGAAGGTGGACCGCGCCTTCACCACCGAACTGGGCAACTCGAAAGAGGGCAAGGTGTTCTTCCAGGCGATCGTGTCGATGGCGCATGCACTCGGCATGTCGGTGGTGGCCGAAGGTGTCGAGACCGAGGAGCAGCTCGACATCCTGCGCGGCCTGGACTGCAACGAGGTGCAGGGCTACTACATCGCGCGTCCGGTAGCGGCGGCCGAGATGGCGGCGATGATGCGGCGCCGCTTCCTGCTCGGGCAGGGCGCGCTTGCGTCCGGTTCGCTTGCGCCGGAGGTTGTTTCCTTCTAGAATGCCCGCACCCTTTGGGGAGTAGCCTCTTCCCGCGCAACGCGGGAGGGCCCGTGTCAACATACTCGCTTCGCTCAGTTTCTTTCGCTGAAGCGTGGCGCGGGCGACCTAGCGGTTGGCGAGACCATCGGCCCATCCGCGCCAACTCGGGCGCGCGGATGCGCCTTTGCGCTCTACCCGAACCCAGCCCGACCGGAACCAGCATGACCTTCACCGCCCTCATCTTCCTCGCCCTCGCGATGTCGACCGACGCCTTTGCCGCGGCCATCGCCAAGGGCGCCGCCCTGCGCAATCCGGGGCTCCCGCAGGCGCTGCGCATCGGCCTGCTGTTCGGCTGCATCGAGACCATCACCCCGCTGATCGGCTGGGGCCTCGGCTCGCTGGCCGCCGACGCCATCCGCCAGTGGGATCACTGGATCGCCTTCGTCCTGCTGCTGGGACTGGGCGGGCGCATGCTCTGGCTGTCCTTCGCCGACGAGGACGAAGAAGAAGAGGGCGCCGGCGCGCAGAGCCTGCTGGTGCTGGTGCTGACGGCGGTGGCGACCAGCATCGATGCGATGGCGGTCGGCGTGGGGCTGGCCTTCGTGGACGTCTCGATCGTCCATGCGGCGGCGGCGATCGGCGTGGCCACCACGGTGATGGTGACCATCGGCGTACTGCTCGGGCGGCGCCTGGGCGCAGCGGTGGGTCGCCACGCCGAGCGCATCGGCGGGGTGGTGCTGGTGCTGGTCGGCACGACCATCCTGATCGAACACCTGTCGCATTGAGGCCGCAGCAAAGCAGGCGCGGCCCCATGCTATACTGGCCAGGTCATGTGTTTCCTCATCGTATGAGACGAATCCTCGTCATCTTCCTGATCCTGCTGTTCCCGCTGAACGTGATGGCGCTGTCGATGTCCGTGTCGATGGCGCAGCAGGATGGCGCCTCCGCGCATGCCGGCGTGGCATCCGGCGATGCCTTCCAGGGCGATACCCACCCCGACATCGATCCCGACGAACCGCCTGCGGCCGAACTGCATGACCTCATGTACCAGGACGGCTGCCTTCAGCTCGCCGTGCTTGCTGCCGCTGTCGTTGCGCCGCACGCTGCGGCGCCGTACTGCTTCTCCCTTCCGCCTCCCGACAAGCCGCCCCGCCTCGCCTGACGCGGGAGCTTTGCTCCGGCATCCGTCCGGTTCGCGCCGGGCGGCGCCGCACGCGCCTGCCTGCCTCCGGACGCTTCCTCCGGCCGCGGCCGGCGGCCACACTCTTTCAAATTTGACAAGGCAAGCAAGATGGAATGGCTAATGGACCCCTCGATCTGGGTGGGTTTGCTGACCCTGGTGTTCCTGGAAATCGTCCTGGGCATCGACAACCTGATCTTCATCGCAATCCTGGCGGACAAGCTGCCGCCGCACCAGCGCGACAAGGCGCGCATGCTGGGCCTGTCCCTGGCCATGGCGATGCGCCTCGGCCTGCTGACGATCGTCTCCTGGCTGGTTACCCTGACCACGCCCCTGTTCTCGCTCGGCTCCTTGTCCTTTTCGGGGCGCGACCTGATTCTCCTCATCGGTGGCCTGTTCCTGCTGTTCAAGGCCACCGTCGAGCTCCACGAGCGCCTCGAAGGCGTGGTCCACGTCCAGTCCGGGAACAAGGTGTATGCCGGCTTCGCCGCCGTGGTGGCGCAGATCGTGGTGCTCGACGCCGTGTTCTCGCTCGATGCGGTGATCACGGCCGTCGGCATGGTCGACGAGCTGGGCGTGATGATGGCGGCCGTGATCATTTCGATCGGCGTCATGATCCTGGCTTCGAAGCCGCTGACCCGCTTCGTCAATGCGCACCCGACCGTGGTGGTGCTGTGCCTGAGCTTCCTCCTGATGATCGGCCTGAGCCTGGTCGCCGAAGGGCTCGGCTTCCACATCCCGAAGGGCTACCTGTATGCGGCGATCGGCTTCTCGGTGCTGATCGAAACCCTGAACCAGTTCGCGCGCCGTAACTTCCTGAAGAACGAGGCGCGCCTGCCATTCCGCGAGCGGACCGCCGACACCGTGCTGCGCCTGCTGGGGAAGCGCCGCCATGACCTTGAAGCGGCGCCGGAAGAAGGGCAGGTACAGGACGACAGTTTCGCCGTCGAGGAGCGCAACATGGTCAGCGGCGTGCTGACCCTGGCCGACCGCTCGATCCGCTCGGTGATGACGCCGCGCGCGCAGATGTCCTGGGTGAACCTGGACCAGGCGCCGGCCAGCATCCTGCGGCAGCTGCAGGAAACCCCGCACAACCAGCTGCCGGTCTGCCGCGGCGACGTCGACCAGGTGGTGGGCGTGGCCCGGACCAAGGACCTGATCGGCGCGCTGCTGCTGCACCGGCGCATCGACCCGTCGGACACGGTGTTGCTGCGCAAGCCGATCTACCTTCCCGATACCGCCGGCGTGCTCGGCGCCATGGAAACGCTCAAGCGCGCCCGCGGCCAGCTGGTGCTGGTAGCCGACGAATACGGCGTCATCCAGGGCCTGCTGACCCCGATCGACATCCTGGAGGCGATTGCCGGCGAGTTCCCCGACGAGGACGAACAGCCGGCCATCCGCCAGCAGGGGCCGGACCGCTGGGAGGCCGACGGCAGCGCCGACCTGCACCTGCTCGAGCAGGCATTGCAGACCGATGCGCTGGTCGGCGGCGATGCCGGCTACACCTCGCTGGCCGGCTTCCTGCTGGCGCGCTTCGAAACCCTGCCTGCCGCCGGCCAGGCCGTCGACGTGAATGGTCTGCGCTTCGAGATCCTGGCCGTGGAAGACAGGCGCATCGTGCGGGTCGCGATTCTCCGCCTCGACCCGCAGGCCGAAGACGCCGCAAGCTGACCACCCATTACTTTTGCTATTGAAGGAAATTACATGAAACGCATCGTCCTGTTCCTCGCCACCAACCTGGCCGTCGTCCTGGTGCTGAGCCTGAGCGCCAGCCTGCTCGGCGTGAACCGCTTTCTCACAGCAAACGGGCTCAACCTCGGCATGCTGCTGGCCTTCGCGGCCCTGATGGGCTTCGGCGGCGCCTTCATCTCGCTGTGGCTGTCCAAGCCGATCGCCAAATGGTCGACCGGCGCGCGCGTCATCGCCCAGCCGGCCAATGCCACCGAGGCCTGGCTGCTCCACACGGTGGAGGCGCAGGCGCGCAAGGCCGGCATCGGCATGCCGGAAGTGGCCGTGTACGAGGGCGAGCCCAACGCCTTCGCCACCGGCGCCACCCGCAACGGTTCGCTGGTGGCGGTCTCCACCGGCCTGCTCGCATCGATGTCGCAGGAAGAAGTGGAAGCCGTGCTGGCGCACGAGGTGGCCCACATCGCCAACGGCGACATGGTGACGCTGACCCTGATCCAGGGCGTGGTCAACACCTTTGTCGTGTTCCTGGCCCGCGTGGTCGGCTACGCCGTCGACCAGATGCTGCGCCGGAACGACAGCGAACAGTCGGGACCGGGCATCGGCTACATGGTGACGGTCGTGGTCTGCGAGATCCTGTTCGGCATCCTGGCCAGCATCATCGTGATGTATTTTTCGCGCCAGCGCGAATTCCGGGCCGACCGCGGCGCCGCGCGGATCCTGGGACGTCCGCAGCCGATGGTCGCGGCGCTGCGGCGCCTGGGCGGGCTGGCCGAAGGCGAGCTGCCGAAGAACATGGCCGCGTTCGGCATTTCCGGCAAGGGTGCGCTGTCGCTGTTTTCCAGCCATCCGCCGATCGAGGCGCGCATCGCGGCATTGCAGGCGCAATGAGTGCGCCGGGCGCGGCTATCGGTGGGCAACCTGCCGGCCGCGCTCAGCGAAGGGGGCGGGGCTGCCGGCGGCGGTCGCGCTGGCGAAAGTGTTCGGGAGAGCACAGGACGCGCAGCGCTACCCGGCGAGGCACCCCGACCTGTTCCATGAACAGCAGGGCAGGGTGGACGCCATGACGGGCGCACAGCTTCAGCCCTTCATCGACCTGGCCAGCCGTCACGAAATCGGTGCGTGCATCGTTTCTGCTTTGCTCAACCATGTGCTCCCTCCATGCGAGCGAAGGATGCTAGCAGAGCTGTAAACGCACTTAAAGTAATTTCTTAAGAGTGTGCAGTAACTTGATGCTTTAGTAGCTAATTTGCAAAAATTGCCAGTCTGGTATTGCGCACTGTTGGCACCGTCGTTAGTGCCAGCTTGCATGTTCAAGCAAAGGCTGGTGCGCAGGGGCTGGAACGGAGACGAGCCGGATCGACCCAGCCCGTCGCATGCGGGAAGACAACTCAGCCGGCCATGCGATTGAAGAGCTCGCGCAGTGCGAGGCCACCGCCACCGATGAGCAGGCTGAAATACAGGATGGTGACGATGTTGCTGATGTGACCCAGCAACACGCTGACGCCGTCGCGCTGCAGCAGGCCGATCGCCAGGAACAGCAGCGCGATCGCAGGGAAGGTATTGCTGAATGGAATCAGGCCGAAAGGCATCATCAGCAGCACCGCGCCCAGGATCAGGCCGGCATTGTTGAGATGCTGGATCGGGCCGTGCGCCACCAGCCACTGGATACGGTTGGGCTTGCACACGCGTTCGATCCGGTACAGCCAGGGCAGTGCCTTACGCAGGGCCGGGCGCAGCTTGCTGGTGGAAATCGTCCGGTGCTTCAGTTTTGCCGGAACCCAAAGTTCGCGGCCGAACAGGCGGCTGATGCCGATCAGGAGGATCGCGGCGCCGAACACGGTGCTCACGCCCGGGATCGACACCGGGATCAGGAACACCAGGGTGAGCAGTGCCGTGAGGATCAGCAGGCCTTCGTTGCCGACGCGATGGATCAGTTCGCTCAGGGTGATACCGCCTGGCGGCAGGGAGCGGACCAGGCCGCGGAGTTTCTTGAAAACCGGTTCACCTTGCATGGGTTCTTTCATCTTGCTTCTCATGGTTCCTGGACTGGCAGGCAGCGTGCTGCCTGGTCGAAAGGCAAGAGTATAGTGCAGGACGTCCCGTTTCCGTGTCCGGAATGCCTGGCAATACGCGAATTCCACAGCGGTTCAGCCGCCGCGTGCCGCCTCGATCGCCGCCACGTCGATCTTGCGCATTGTCATCATCGCCTCGAACACGCGTTTCGCCACGGCCGGGTCGGGGTCGGCGATCCCCTCGGTCAGGGCGCGCGGCGTGATCTGCCACGACAGGCCCCATTTGTCCTTGCACCAGCCGCATGCGCTCTCCTGGCCGCCGCTGCCGACGATGGCATTCCACAGGCGGTCGGTTTCTTCCTGGTCGTCAGTCGCGATCTGGAAGGAAAAGGCTTCGGTATGCGGGAAGACGGGGCCGCCGTTCAGGCCGATGCAGGGAATGCCGGCCACGGTGAAGGCGACGGTCAGCACGTCGCCTTGCTTGCCGGCCGGATAGTCGCTCGGTGCACGGAATACCTGGCCGACTGCGCTGTCGGGAATGGTCGCCGCATAGAACTGCGCCGCTTCCAGCGCCGTTCCGTTGAACCAGAGGCAGATCGTGTTCTTGCTCACCATGGCATCTCCAATCGTTGGCAATTCATGCAGGAAGGCCGCGCCAGCATAACGCAAGCGCGCGGCCCTTCGTCAGCTGCCGGGGTCTGGCTTAAGGAAGATCAGCCATGGTGCATGAAGGCATCAATCGAGGTCGGCAGGGTCGTGGCGTTCCGGCACCTGCTCGTCCGGATTGCCGCGCACGCGGTTGACCTTGCGGCCACGGATGACGGCCGGGCGCGCCGCGATCTCGTCCGCCCAGCGGCGCACGTGCCGGTACTCGTGCACGGACAGGAATTCGCCCGCCTCGTACAGCTCGCCGCGCACCATGCCGCCGTACCACGGCCAGATTGCCATGTCGGCGATCGTGTACGTGTCGCCGGCTACATAGCGCTTGTCGGCAAGTTCGCGGTCGAGCACGTCGAGCTGGCGCTTGGTTTCCATCGCATAGCGGTCGATCGGGTATTGCAGCTTTTCCGGCGCGTAGGCGTAGAAGTGGCCGAAGCCGCCGCCCACGAAAGGTGCCGAACCCATCTGCCAGAACAGCCAGTTCATGGTCTCGGCGCGCGCCGGTCCGCTCTTGGGAAGGAAGGCGCCGAACTTCTCGGCCAGGTAGACCAGGATCGAGCCCGATTCGAACACGCGCACCGCTTGCTCGCCAGTACGGTCGACCAGGGCCGGGATCTTCGAATTCGGGTTGATCTCGACGAAGCCGCTCGAGAACTGGGCACCCTCGTTGATCTTGATGAGCCAGGCGTCGTATTCGGCCTGGACGTAGCCGAGGGCCAGCAGCTCTTCCAGCATGATGGTCACCTTGACGCCGTTGGGCGTGGCCAGCGAATACAGCTGCAGCGGGTGCTTGCCGACCGGGAGTTCGGCTTCGTGGGTCGGGCCGGCGACCGGACGGTTGATGTTGGCGAAGGTGCCGCCGGATGAGGCGGGCGGGGTCCAGACTTTCGGTGGGACGTAGGGTTCGGTCATCGGGGGCTCCGTTGGCATCTGGTCAAAGTGCCATTCTAGCCGGGGCATGCAGAACCTGCCGGACGGCGAGGGAGCGGAAAGACGGGCTGCGCGTTGACGAGTCGCCCCTCAACTACAGGTATACTTCGACGACTTCAAGGCCAGGGGGCCGTGAATTCGTATGCAAGGAGATCGCAACGGTGATTCGTCAGATGTGCAACTACGATATGGAAAGAGTGCTGGACATCTGGCTGCGTGCGTCGATCCAGGCGCACGCTTTCATCAGCGAGCAATTCTGGCGTGCGCAGCTCGGCAACATGCGCACCCTGTACCTGCCTGCGGCCACCTCGTATGTGTTCGAACGCGATGGCGGGGTAGCCGGCTTCTATAGCCTGTACGGCGACGCCTTGGCCGCGCTCTTCGTGGATCCGGATCGTCAGGGAGCAGGCATCGGGAGCCTGCTCCTCGCAGATGCCAAAAACCATCGAAGCGGGCTCGAACTGGCGGTGTATTCGGCCAATCACGCAGCCCGGAGATTCTATGAAAGGCATGGTTTCATCGCGGTCGATGAACGGCCGGATGAGCATACGGGGCATCCGGAAACCCTGTTGCGCTGGCAGGCCTAGCGGACGCCGTGAGGCGCTGAGGGTGGGATCGGTGTCACCATCCCGCTAGAAAAAAGAACGGCCCGGCCGCAATGCGACCGGGCCGTTCTTCATGGGGGGCAGGCTTACACGTATGCCGCCAGCGCGCCCTTCATCTTCTTCAGCGCAGCCGATTCGATCTGGCGGATACGCTCGGCCGACACGCCGAACTCCTCGGCCAGCGTGTGCAGCGTGGCGCCCGAACCGTCGTCGTTGGCCAGCCAGCGCGCTTCGACGATGCGGCGCGAACGCGGGTCCAGCTTCGACAGGGCGGTCTCCAGGCCTTCCGACTGCAGGCGGTCGTGTTGCTCGGCCTCCAGCACGCGGGTCGGTTCCTGCTGCTCCGACGACAGGTAGGCGATCGGGGCGAACTTGTCGTCTTCGTCGTCGGTCGGCGATTCGAGGGCGATGTCACGGCCCGACAGGCGGGTTTCCATCTCGATCACTTCCTCGCGCTTGACGTCGAGCATCTTCGCCAGTTCGTCGACCTGGCTTGGGGTCATGGTGTCCAGGCCCTGCTTGTTGCTGCGCAGGTTGAAGAACAGCTTGCGCTGGGCCTTGGTCGTCGCGACCTTCACCAGGCGCCAGTTCTTCAGGATGTATTCGTGCATCTCGGCCTTGATCCAGTGCATCGCGTACGAAACGAGGCGCACGCCCTGGTTCGGATCGAAGCGCTTGACCGCTTTCATGAGGCCGATATTGCCTTCCTGAATCAGGTCGGCGTGCGGCAGCCCGTAGCCGAGATAGCCGCGTGCGATCGACACCACCAGGCGCAGGTGCGACAGCACCAGCTTTTGGGCGGCGTCCAGGTCATTCTTTTCCCGCAGCGATTTCGCCAACGAAACTTCTTCTTCGTGGGTCAGCATCGGCAGGCGGTTGACGGCCGAGATATAGGCGTCGATATTGCCGAGATTGCCGGTGAAACCCAGGTTCAGGGCGCGACTGCCGGCAGGGACCAATGCGGATTGTGCGGACATGTTCATTTCCCTCGTAGTGATCTTGCTGCACCCCCCAATGTGCCACGGACCCATGCCGCGCGACACCAGCGTTACTGCTTGTTACGGGATGCTTTTCCTTGATTTCGCTGTATTCGAGACATATATTAGCACTCTCCTAGGGTGAGTGCTAGGCAGGCCATCGCTTTATCGAAATCGATTAAGTTTGGCTAAAGTATTGCTCATGGGAATCAAAATCGCGTCGTTTTTACTGTAGAGCAGGCGACCCGAATTTGATTGATACAGCTCAAAAGTGAACAAAAATAGCTGGAAAACGTGTTAGGGACAGGTTAAAGGCCCTGGGTAGTGGCCTTCTGTTGGATGGCGCACATTCGTCAAAGACGGCCTGTAGGAGTAGCGCTCGTCTGAGCGTAGGGTGGAACGGCTAGGCCGTTCGGAGTGTATGCCGAGAGACTGGACGCGCGGCCGGCTCGAGCGCTGCGCGTCCAGGGATGAAGACCTAGCGGACGCGCGCCAGGTGCCGCTGCACCGACAGCATTGCCCCGATCAGACCCAGGCCCGCGCTGATCGCGAGCACGCCGGTGGTCTCCAGCGCGCCGAGCGGCGCCAGCTGGAATTCCGAGGCGTACAGCCGTGCAAAGTCCGCGATCGCGCCGTTCAGCGGCCGCAGGGCCAGCACCACCGCGCCGAGCGCCACGGCGCCCGCGCACAGGCCGAGCAGGGCGCCCGTGTAATAGAAGGGGCGGTGGATGAAGTTGTCCGTCGCCCCCAGCAGCTTCGACACGGTAATCTCTTCCTTCTGCGTCAGTACCTGCAGGCGGATGGTGTTGAACACCACCGCGATCACCACGATACCGAGGGTGACGGCCAGCAGCAGCAGGGCCAGGCGCAGGACGGCCAGCATGGCGGCCAGGCGCTTTACCCAGGCCGAGTCGACCTGCACCACGTCGACGCCGGGCAGGGCGCGCAGCTGTTCGGTGATCGCATCCACCTGGGCCGCGGCACTGCTGCCGTCGAGCCGCATCTTGTAGCTGTCCGGCAGCGGGTTTTCGCCCAGCGTGTCGATCACGTCGCCCAGGCCGCTCCCGTCCTTCATCGAGGCCAGCGCTTCCTCGCGCGCAATGAAGTCGACGGCGGCCTTGCCGCCGGAAGACGCGATCGCCTTGAGGCGCGGCTGCAGGGCAATGGCTTCCTCGCGGGTCGCCTCGAGCTTCATGAACACGCTGATCTCGGGATCGACCGACAGTTGCTCGGACAGCGGCCGCACGTTGTCGAGCAGGGTGATGCCGGCGATCGGCAGCATCAAGGCGAAGGCGACGACGAGCACGTTGAACAGGAAGCTGCCCGGCGACTTGCGCACGGTGGACAGGGCTGCCCCCAAGGCAAAGCGGTGCTGGCGGAACCACGGGCTCATGCTGCACCTCCGGCGCGGCCGGCGTAGGCCAGTTGGCCGTGCTCGAGGCGGATCACGCGCGCCGCCCCGTCGAGCACCTGCTCGTCGTGGGTCGAGATCACGCAGGTCACGCCGACGGCGTGGAAGGCGCGCAATGCGTCGAGCACCTTGTCGGCGGCCACGCGGTCGAGGTTGGCGGTCGGTTCGTCGGCCAGGATGATCTGCGGGCGGTTGACGATGGCACGCGCCACCGCGACGCGCTGCTGCTCGCCGCCGGACAGCTCCAGCGGCATCGCCCTGGCGCGTTCCAGCAGGCCCACCTTGTCGAGGGCGGCCCGGGCGCGCTGCTCGGCCTGCGCCTTCGGCGCACCCGTGACGAGCAGCGGCAGCATCACGTTGCCGAGGATGTTGCGGTCGTTGAGCAGGCGCTGCTGCTGGAAGATCAGGCCCAGGTTACGGCGCAGGAAGGGGATGCCGGCCTTCCTGATGCGGCTGACATCCTGGCCGTTGACGGTGACCACCCCGCTGGTGGGCCGCTCGACGGCGGCCACCATCTTCATCAGGGTCGACTTGCCTGCGCCGGACGGGCCGGCCAGGTAGACCAGCTCGCCCTTGCCGATATTGAGGGACACGTCGCGCAGCGCATAGGCGTCAAGGGAGTATTGTTTGGAGACGGACTGGAATTCGATCATCGGGTGGCGTTCCTCGCTGTTCCCTTAGCCGAGCAGCGCTTCGACGAACTCTTCGGCGTTGAACGGCTGCAGGTCGTCCAGCTTCTCGCCCACGCCGATGAAGTACACCGGCACCGGGCGGGTACGTGCGATCGCGGCCAGCACGCCGCCCTTGGCGGTGCCGTCCAGCTTGGTGATCACCAGGCCGGTCAGCTGCAGCGCGTCGTCGAAAGCCTTCACCTGGGCCAGCGCGTTCTGGCCGGTGTTGCCGTCGATTACCAGCAGCGTTTCGTGCGGGGCGCCTTCCATGCCCTTGCCGATGACGCGCTTGATCTTCTTGAGCTCTTCCATCAGGTGCAGCTGGGTCGGCAGGCGGCCGGCGGTGTCGACCATGACCACGTCGACGCCGCGCGCCTTGCCCGACTGGACCGCATCGAAGGCGACGGCGGCCGGGTCGCCCGACGCTTGCGAGATCACGGTGACGTTGTTGCGCTGGCCCCAGACCATCAGCTGCTCGCGCGCGGCGGCGCGGAAGGTGTCGCCGGCGGCCAGCAGCACGGACTGGTCGAAACGCTGCATGTGCTTGGCCAGCTTGCCGATGGTGGTGGTCTTGCCGGCGCCGTTGACGCCCGAGATCATCATCACGAGCGGTTCGTGGCGGCCCAGTTCGAGCGGTTTCTGGAGCGGTGCCAGGAGCTCGATCATCAGCGCCTTGAGCGCGGCCTTGACCTGGGCGGCGTCCAGCAGCTTGTCTTCCTTGACCTTGCGGCGCAGGGCGTCCAGCAGGTGCTGGGTGGCATCCATGCCGGCGTCCGACATCAGGAGCGCGGATTCGAGTTCCTCGTACAGGTCCTCGTCGATGCGCGCACCGACGAACAGCAGCGACAGGTTGCTCGAGGTCTTGGACAGGCCGGCTTTCAGGCGCGCCATCCAGGACTGCTTCTTTTCGGCTTCGGTGGTCGGGCGCTCGGCGGTTTCCGGGAACAGCTCGCCGACGTCGGAAGCCGCGAGTGCGGCCGGTGCGGCCGGGGCAGACGACGGCAGCGGCGCCGGCGCGGGGCTGGGCGCTGCGTCCAGCCGGCCGGGCACGAACATCGGCGCCGCGTCGGCTGCGGGAGCCGAGGCGGGTTGGTTCGGCTCCGGGACCTCGGTCTCAGGCTTCTTTCTTTTGAAGAAACTAAACATATGTAGGGGCGAATCCTGCGCACGATGCCGGCGCTAGCCGACGATGAAAAAAGTAGCGAATATTTTACCAGAGCAGCAAGACGCTTCCCCGACTGGCGGGTCTCGACGCGAGAAGATGCGTGGAAGGAACTCTTTGTTGTGTTATTGCTGAAACCGACTGGCTACTCAACAGTGCGCTTCTGGAAAACGGTTGCGACTTGCGTTAAATTGAACACAGAGAGAAAACCACAAAATACGACGGGGCACACCGTGAAAATTACCAACTTCCTGAAGCGTCTCATCCATGGCGACAATGCCACGGATGGCGGCGCTGCGAACATGCGCAACATTATCGTGTGGGCGTTCATCGCCCTCGTCGCATTGTTCCTGACCAACCCGGATCAGGTCAGTTTCTTCGACAAGCCTATTCCGCTGCCGGCCGAGCTGGGACTGGGGCAGTAGGGTGGGCGGGTCTCCCGCCCACGCGTAATCGTGATGGGGTGATCTGTCGCGGACGTTCCGGCACATCTCGACCGCCTGGGGTGATCTGGTCCGGTGGACCGGATCACGAGCCGCCCACCCTGCGATTCAACGGCCAGCCTTGGCCGCTTCCGCCGTCTTGCGAATCGTCTCGAGCGTCGCGTTCGGCGTAATCAGGTTGCCGTCGTAGCGCAGCTCGATCACCGCCGGCAGCTTGCGTTCGTTCGCATACGCCAGTGCGCGCTGCAGGGCGGGCGCGAATTCCTCGGTCTTCTCGACCGCCTCGCCATGGCCGCCATAGGCGCGTGCCAGCGCGGCGAAATCCGGATTGTGCAGGGAGGTAGCAGACACGCGGCCCGGGTAGTCGCGCTCCTGGTGCATGCGGATGGTGCCGAACATGCCGTTGTTGAACACCAGGATGATCAGGCCGGCGCCGTACTGCACCGCGGTAGCCAGTTCCTGGCCCGTCATCATGAATTCGCCGTCGCCGGCGAAGGTCACCACGGTGCGCTGCGGATCGATGATCTTGGCCGCCACGCCGGCCGGCACTGCGTAGCCCATGGCGCCGTTGGTCGGCGCCAGTTGGGTGCGCCTGCCGCCGTAGCGGTAGAAGCGGTGCGCCCAGGTCGCGTAGTTGCCGGCGCCGTTGGTGATGATGGTGTCGCGCGGCGCCTGCCGCATGAGTTCCTGCACCACCTGCCACAGGTCGAGCGGCGCGCTGCCGTCGCGGAAGATCGGCGGCTGCGCCTGCCAGGCTGCCAGTTCGGCTTTCGCCTCTTCCACCGTGCTGGCCCAGGCCGAGGAATCGACCGGCTCCATCGCGGCCAGCATCGCGCACACTTGTTGGGCACCGCTGGCGATCATCAGGTCGGCCTGGTAGACGCTGCCCAATTCTTCCGGATCGGCGTGGATGTGGACCAGGCGCTGGCGCGGCACGGGCGAGGACAGCAGCGAATAGCCGCTGGTGGTCATCTCGCCCAGGCGCGGGCCGATGGCGATCACCAGGTCGGCTTCCTTCACGCGCGCAGCCAGTGTCGGGTTGATGCCGATGCCGACGTCGCCCACGTAGTTCGGGTGCGCGTTGTCCATCAGGTCCTGGAAGCGGAAGGTGCAGCCGACCGGCAGCCGGTTGGCCTCGGCGAAGCGGGCCAGGTCGGCGCAGGCCTGGTCGTTCCAGGAGCCGCCGCCGAGCAGCACGATCGGGCGCCGCGCTTGCGCCAGCATGGCGCGCAGCTGGGCGATCTGCGCCGAGGAGGGTGCGGCCTGCACCGGCTGGTAGCGGCGTGCGTCTGGCACCGCAGCCTGCGTGACCAGCATGTCTTCCGGCAGGGCCAGCACCACCGGGCCGGGACGGCCGCTGGTGGCAACCTGGAAGGCGCGCGCGATGTATTCGGGGATGCGGTCGGCGCGGTCGATCTGGGTAACCCACTTGGCCATCTGGCCGAACATGCGGCGGTAATCGATTTCCTGGAAGGCTTCGCGGTCGATGAAGTCGCTGCCGACCTGGCCGATGAACAGGATCATCGGGGTCGAGTCCTGGTAGGCGGTGTGCACGCCGATCGAGGCATTGGTGGCGCCGGGGCCGCGGGTGACGAAGCAGATGCCCGGCTTGCCGGTCATCTTGCCGTAGGCCTCGGCCATGAACGCCGCGCCGCCTTCCTGCCGGTTGATCACGAAGCGGATATCCGAATCGTGCAGGGCGTCCAGCACGTCGAGGTAGCTTTCGCCGGGCACGCCGAAGGCGGTGTCCACGCCGTGGGTATGGAGCGCATCGACCAGGATCTGGCCGCCGGTGCGGGAAGGGTGGGTCATTGTCTCTGTCGTCCTTGTGGTTTTGCCGGGCCGCGCCAGGCGATCCGAGCATTCTATGTGGATGAGGTGATGAAGGATTTTGAAATGGCGACACGAAATTTCAGAAAACGTGGCACCTCCAGCATAGGTTGCGCGAGCCCGATCGGTTACAATGCCCCCGTGAAGCAGGCCAGGCAGCCGCTGGCTGGCACCTTCGGGTGCCGGCGGGAGGAAGGTCCGGACTCCACAGAGCAGGGTGACGGTTAACGGCCGTCCGCTGAAAGCCGCAAGGTATAAGGCGAGGAATAGGGCCACAGAGACGAGCGTATTAAGTTACGGTGAAACGCGGTAACCTCCACCTGGAGCAATTCCAAATAGGCACGCGTTGATGTTGCTCGCGGAGCGTGCGGGTAGGAAGCTTGAGCGCTGGAGTAATCCAGCGCCTAGAGGAATGGCTGTCATAGGGGCGTCCCGCAAGGGAGACCACTACACAGAATCCGGCCTATCGGCCTGCTTTACATGAATTCTGCGCCCCGCCGAGGCGCCCCGGGAGATGCCGATGCAGAAATACATCCTGGCGCTCGACCAGGGCACCACCAGCTCGCGCGCCATCGTCTTCGACCGTGCCGGCCTGCCGGTCGCGCGCAGCCAGCACGAATATCCCCAGCACTTCCCCCAGCCCGGATGGGTCGAGCACGACGCCCTCGACATCTGGCACACCCAGCTCGCCTGCGCCCGCGAGGCCCTGCGCGATGCCGGCATTTCCGCTTCCCAGTTGGCCGCCATCGGCATCGCCAACCAGCGCGAGACCACGGTGCTGTGGGACCGCGCCAGCGGCGAACCGGTGGCCCGCGCCATCGTCTGGCAGGACCGCCGCACCGCCGCCATGTGCGACCGCCTGCGCGAACAAGGCATGGCGGAGGACATCCGGCAGCGCACCGGCCTCGAAGTCGACGCCTACTTTTCCGCCACCAAGCTGCAATGGCTGCTCGAGCAGGTGCCGGGCGCCCGGGGCCGTGCCGAACGCGGCGAACTCGCCTTCGGCACGGTCGACAGCTGGCTGGTGTACCGCCTGTGCGGGCGCCACGTCACCGACGCCAGCAACGCGGCGCGCACCATGCTTTTCAATATCCATACGCTGCGCTGGGACGAGGAACTGCTCGCCCTGTTCGACATCCCGTCTAGCGTGCTGCCGGAAGTCGTTGCCAGCTCCGAAACCGTCGGATTGGCGGCCGAGGAGTGGTTCGGCGCCGCGGTGCCGATCGCCGGCATCGCCGGCGACCAGCAGGCCGCCACCTTCGGCCAGGCCTGCCACCGCCAGGGACTGGTCAAGAATACCTACGGCACCGGATGCTTCATGCTGATGCACGCCGGCGCCACGCCGCCCGTGTCGCACAACCGCCTGCTGTCCACGGTCGGCTGGACCATCGGGGCCGCGACTGATTATCTATTGGAAGGCAGCGTCTTCATGGGCGGCGCCACCGTGCAGTGGCTGCGCGACGGCCTGGGCATCATCAAGCAGTCCAGTGACGTCGAGGCGCTGGCCCTGAGCGTGCCCGACAGTGGCGGCGTGATACTGGTGCCGGCCTTCACCGGTCTCGGCGCCCCGCACTGGGACCAGTACGCGCGCGGCACCATCGTCGGCATGACGCGCGGCACCACGGCCGGCCACATCGCCCGCGCCGCGGTCGAGGCGATCGCTTACCAAAGCGCGGAGCTGCTCGCGGCAATGCAGAAGGACGCGGCCTGCGCCGTCCTCGAAATGCGCGCCGACGGCGGTGCGGCCCGCAACGACCTCCTGATGCAGTTCCAGGCCGACCTGCTCGGCATCCCTGTGGTACGTCCACGCGTCACCGAGACCACGGCGCTGGGCGCGGCCTACCTGGCCGGGCTGGCGGTGGGCTACTGGGCAGGGAAGGACGAAATTGCCCGCCAGTGGCAGGTCGCGCGGCGCTTCGAGCCGGCGATGGCTGCGGGCCGGCGCGCCGAACTCATGGCGCGCTGGGGCAGGGCGGTGGAGCACGCGAAAGGCTGGGCGAACCCGTAAGCCGCCTGGCCCCCTGTTACTATAGGCCGTTTGAACCGGCAGGAGATGGCATGGAAGTCTGGAAGCAGTCGGCATTGGCGTGGATCGGGTGGATTTTCGGGATCACCGCCGCCTTCGAGCTGCTCATTTTGCTGATGGGAGGGGGAGGCGCCAAGGTGCTGGTCCGCCTCCTTGTCCTTGCCGCCCTGTTCGCGCTGCTGCTGAAGGGCTACCGTTTTCCACGCTATGTGCTCGGCCTCCTCTACCTTGCAGGCGGCCTGTTCGCCCTGTTCGCGGTCCTGTCGAACACTTCCAACCTGTTCCTGGTGGTCTCGATGCTGCCCTTCGGCGTCTTCAGCCTGGTTGTGGCCTGGTTCTTTTTCCGTTCCAGAGCATTGCGCGCCTGGGCCGAAGCGCGCAGCAAGCCGACGGTGGGCGGAACCTGAGCTGCGCGCGGGCAAGCGTGTTCCACCGATGCGTTCCGTCCCGTATGATCTCCGCATGACGACAGCTTGGCGAGGAGGGAAGCATGCTTAAATTGGGAGAAACGGATCCTCGGCTGATCGACAAGCTCGGCACGCTCGCGGCGCGGGTCGTCGAAGATTCACTGGCTTCGGGACTGACCTGGGACCAGGCAGTCGTGGCCCTCGGCATCGCAGCCAAGGCCATGTCGGCCAAGGCAGCGAGCCAAGGTGGCGCCACGCCGGCGGATTACGCACTGCATGCCGAGAAACGCCTGAAGGAAGGCATGGACCGCAGTGCCGCGGTCCTCAAGGCCTATCTATCCTGAAGCAGGTCCCGCTCAGAACCCGATCCGCCCCCTGCCCGGGGTCGGCTTGATCCGGATATCGTCCACGCTCACGCGTTCGCGCCCGGCCGCCACCGCGTGGCCCAGGCCGTCGAGCAGGGTCTTGCGCAGGTCGCGCGGCGACACGTTCACCAGCTTGTCGAGCACCACGTCTCCCAGACGCGGATCGAAGGCCGCCAGGTTCAGCTCATCGAGCAGCCCGGCATACATGCGCTGGGCGATGCCGGCCGCCTGTTCCGCTGTCGGCGTCGGCACCTCGTAGACCGCCATGCGGTTGAGCAGCGGGTGCGGAATGCCTTCGGCCGAGTTGGCGGTCAGCACCCAGAAGATCTGCGAGGCGTCGATCTCGACGTCGATGAATTCGTCGCGGAAGCTGCTGGCCGTTTCCGGTTCCAGCAGCTGATACAGGGCGGCAAGCGGATCGGACTGCGAGGAGCCGGTCGCCTTTTCCACTTCGTCCAGCACGATCAAAGGATTGGCGTACTGGCCGCGCACCAGGCGCTCGGCCACCTTGCCACACTTGGCGCCGCGCCAGCTGGCCGAGCTGCCGGTGATGACGAAGCCGGCCGACAGTGCATTCATGCTGATCAGTTCACATTCGGTCTGCATCACCCGGGCCAGGCGCCGGGCGAAGTGGGTCTTGCCCACGCCGGGGCCGCCCAGCAGCAGGATCGGCATGACATTGAAGCCGCGGTCGCCCGCATGGGCCAATGCCAGGTACCGGGCCAGGTCGTCCAGGACTTCCTCGAAGTTCGGGCATTCCTCGAAAAGGGGATCGAGGGCATCGATCGATGAGGGCTTGGTCACGAAGCGGTCGGCCCCGGTCTCCAGCATGCGCTCGTAGAACGCTTCGAGTTCCGGGGAGCGGCCGCGGCTGCGGTCGAGCGCTTCCTGAACTTCGATCAGGTCGTAGACCGCGCAGGTACGGGCGAGTGTAATGCTCACAACGTTCTCCTTCTCAGCCCGCTCCCGTCCGGCTCTCCCATCCTGCCGAGCGGGCCGTAGCCGGATGGATCTTTGCCTCGACTCGATCCTAACGCTTCCAGACGAGCGCCGCCAATCCTTCACAACCAATTCCGCACAGCAACTTTAGTTTCCATAAACAAAGACAACGTCATGACGTGACGTTAATCAAACTGAAAGCTTGTCATGACAACTGAGGTCCAACCTTCATGTTGTTTCCTAAGTGACTGATTTAGGAGACATTTTACCTTGACGATCCCTCAATAGGCGCTGCTAAGTCATTGGTTTCATTAGACAAATTCGGATTTGCCAAGCGTGAATTCGCTTGACCACCAACATTGATTCCAATAAAGTGGGAAACAGTGTGAAAAAGTGTCGAATTGTGGGGGAGTTTTGGAACCCCGAGCGGCTAAATAATTCTAAATTGATAACTCTCCAAGCTAGGTAAATACGTGTTCCAGGGCGCGTCAGCGATCAATCTCGATGCCAAAGGAAGGATGTCGATTCCGGCAAAGCATCGTGACGCCCTTGCGGTCCAGTGCGAGGGCCGGATGACGCTGACGAAGCATCCGCACGGCTGCCTGCTGTTTTTCCCACGCCCGGTGTGGGAGCAGCATCGCGAGCAGATCGCCGCCTGGCCGATGTCCGCCAGAGCGTGGCAGCGCATTTTCCTTGGTAACGCGTGCGATGTCGAGTTGGACAGTGCAGGCCGGGTGCTGATTTCGCCCGAACTGCGCGCTGCCGTGGGTTTGGAGAAAGAAGTCATGATGTTGGGCATGGGCACCCACTTCGAAATCTGGGATGCCGCCAAGCTTGCCGAAAGCGAAGCCGAAGCTGTTGCCGGCGGCATGCCCGATGTCCTTTCCAATTTCTCCTTCTGAGGCGCCGATGACGGAAATAAACACGGTGCCTGCAGCTTTTCAGCATCGCACAGTGCTGCTGGATGAAGCAGTGGATGGGCTCAAGCTCGAGGGCGAGCGCATCAACGGTACTTATATAGATGGCACGTTCGGCCGTGGTGGCCACAGCCGCCTGATCCTGTCGCGACTGGGCCCGCAGGGCCGCCTGGTCGCTTTCGACAAGGATCCGCAGGCGATCGCCACCGCGGAGCAGGTGCAGGACCCACGTTTCACGATCGTGCATGACAGTTTTGCCACGATGCTCGATGCGCTTGACGCGCGCGGCATCAGCCAGGTGGACGGCATCTTGCTGGACCTTGGTATTTCGTCGCCCCAAGTGGACGACGCCTCCCGCGGATTCAGTTTCCGCCAGGACGGCCCGCTCGACATGCGCATGGATACCACGCGCGGCATGTCGGCGGCCGAATGGCTGGCCACCGCGACGGAACAACAACTGGAAAAGGTTATACGGGATTATGGAGAAGAACGGTTTGCTTTCCAGATTGCAAAGGCGATTATTGCTCGCCGCGCAATCCAGCCAATTTCGACCACACGAGAGCTTGCCGCAATCGTGGCAGACGCGGTCAAGACTCGCGAAAAGGGCAAAGATCCGGCAACCCGGACCTTTCAGGCTGTCCGGATTTTCATCAATAAAGAGCTTGAAGACCTTGAAGCAGGTCTGAGCGCCGCCTACGCGATGCTGGCGCCGGGGGCGCGCATGTCCGTGATCAGCTTCCACTCGCTGGAAGATCGCATGGTCAAGCAGTTCCTTGCGTCCAAGGCCAAAGTGGAGCAGCCGGACCGCCGGCTGCCGATCCGCGCCGCCGACCTGCCGCAGCCCTTGATGAAGTTGATCACCAAGACCAAGCCGTCCGGTCCCGAAGTCGAGGCCAACCCGCGCGCCCGCTCGGCGGTGCTGCGCGTGGCGGAGCGCTTGCCTGCCTCTGGAGGGGCGGCATGAGCGTCAAGCTGAACATCGTCCTGACGGTGGCCGTGGTCGGCTGCGCGCTGTCGGTGGTGAACGCGCGCTACCAGTCGCGTCACCTCCTGATCGAACTCGAGCGCCTCAACCAGCACGCGCGCCAGCTCGAGATCGACTGGGCCCAGCTGCAGCTCGACCAGTCCACGCTCGGCAAGAACGAGCGCATCGAGCAGATCGCCCGCACCAGTCTGAACATGTCGCCGCTCACCCCGGCCCGTACCCAGTACCTGACGGAAGGGGCGAAATGAGCCGCGCCGAACGTCGCACTACGGCGCGGGTGGCCGCATCCAAGGGCGTGGCTTTCTCGAAGAGCCCGGTCCTGGCCGTGAACGTGCCCAACTGGCGCTCGCGCCTGGTGCTGTTCGTCCTGTTCGCCGCCTTTGCGGCGCTGGCCGTGCGCGCCCTCTGGCTGCAGGGCGTGTCCACCCAGTTCCTGCAACAGAAGGGCAAGAGCCGCTACGAGCGCCTGGTCGAACTGCCGGCCGCGCGCGGCAAGATCATGGACCGCAACGGCCAGGTGCTGGCCTCCTCGCTGCCGGTGAAGGCGGTGGCCGCCTTCCCGAAGGAAGTGCTGAATGCGCCAGACGACAAGCTGGCCGAGTTGGCGCGCCTGCTCGAGATGCCGCTGTCCGAGGTGCGCGCCAAGCTCGACCCGAAGCGCAGCTACGTCTACCTCAAGCGCCAGGTCGAGATGGACAAGGTCGAGAGGATCGAGGCGCTCAAGATCGACGGCATCGACACCCGCAAGGAATACAAGCGCTACTACCCGCAGGGCGAGGTGATGACCCACATGGTGGGCTTCACCAACGTCGAGGACAAGGGCCAGGAAGGCATGGAGCTGTTCCACCAGAAGGCGCTGATGGGCGTGCCGGGCAGCCGCCGCGTCATCCGCGACCGTCTCGGCCACATCGCCGAAGACCTGGGCATGTTCCGCGAGCCGCACCACGGCAAGGACCTGACCCTGTCGGTCGACAGCAAGCTGCAGTACATCGCCTTCACCAGCGTGAAGAACGCGGTCGAGAAGTTCAACGCCCAGGCCGGCGGCGCCGTGGTGCTCGACGTGCACACGGGCGAAGTACTGGCCATGGCCAACTACCCGACCTACAACCCGAACGACCGTTCGGGCCTGACCGGCGCCCAGCTGCGCAACCGCGTCATTACCGACACCTTCGAGCCGGGTTCGACCCTCAAGCCGATCACGGTCGCGCTCGGCCTGGAAAAGAAGAAGATCACGCCCGACACGGTGTTCGACACCTCGGGCGGGCGCATCGTCGTGGGCGGCCGCCCGATCCGCGACATGCACCCGAAGGACGCCCTGACGGTGAGCGGCATCATCCAGAAGTCCTCGAACGTCGGCACCGTCAAGATCGCCCAGATGCTCGAACCGAAGGACATGTGGGAGCTGTACACCAAGCTCGGCTACGGCCAGGCGCCGCGCTTCGGCTTCCCGGGCGCCGTCGCCGGCCGCGTGCGTCCATGGAAATCCTGGAAGCCGATCGAATACGCCAACATGTCCTTCGGCCACGGCCTGTCGGTCTCGCTGCTGCAGCTGGCGCGTTCCTACATGGTGTTCGCTCGCGACGGCGACATCATTCCGCTCTCCTTCCTGAAGGTGACCGAAGAGCCGGTCGGCCAGCAGGTGATCTCGCCCAGGACCGCGGCCCAGGTGCGCACCATGCTGGAATCGGTCGTCGGTCCGGAAGGCACCGCATCGAAGGCCCAGGTGGCCGGCTACCGCGTGGGCGGCAAGACCGGCACCGCCGAGAAGATCGTCAACGGCCGCTACTCGAAGACCGACAACATCGGCTACTTCGTCGGCATCGCGCCGATGTCCAGGCCGCGCTTCGTCATCGCGGTCATGATCGACAATCCGCGCGGCGCCCTCCGGACAGGCGGCAGCGTCGCGGCGCCGACCGCCGCGGACCTGGCCTCGAATGCCTTGCGGGCGGCGAACATACCGCCCGACTCATCGATCACCGACATCATCATTCCGGAAGAACCGGTAGAGGAGAGCTTGTGATGGCGATGAGCCTGAACGACATCTGCCAGTGGATCCGTGCCGCCGCCCCAGGCGGCCGACTTGTTTCCGACTCCCGCAGCGTGGCCAAGGGAGACGTGTTCTTTGCCTATCCGGGCGAAGCCGCGGACGGACGCCGCTATATCGCCGCCGCCATCGCGGCAGGCGCGGCCGCCGTCGTCTACGAAGAAGACGGTTACTGCTGGGACGCGGCACATGAGGTGGCGCACCTCGGCGTGGCCAGGCTGAAGAAGAACGCGGGGCCGATCGCCCATGGCGTGCTGCAGCATCCGGATGCCGGCATGTTCACCGTCGGCGTCACCGGCACCAACGGCAAGACGTCCTGCGCGGTGTGGACCGGGCAAGCGCTGGCACGCCTCGGCGAGACCGCCGCCGTGATCGGCACCCTGGGTGTCGGCCTCGTGAAGAAAGGGGCGGAGCCGCAGTTCGACGCCACCGGCTACACCACCCCGGACGCCGTGCTGCTGGCCCAGACCCTCGGCGACCTGCGTGCGCGGGAAGTCGGCGCGCTGGCGATCGAGGTCTCGTCCATCGGCCTGGTGCAGGAGCGTGCCGCCGGCATGCACTTCGACGTCGCCATCTTCACCAACCTGACCCGCGACCACCTCGACTTCCACGGCACGATGGAGGCTTACGAGGCGGCCAAGATCAAGCTGTTCGAGTGGGAAGGCCTGAAGCACGCCGTTGTCAACCTCGACGACCCGGCCGGCCAGCGCCTGGTGGCGCACCTGCGCAAGCACTTTGCAGGCTTGCCGGTCACCGCTTACACGCTCAGAAGCGAGGCCGAGCAGCCTGCCATCGAGGGCGTCGGCATCCTGCGCGCCTCGAACATGCGCAGCCGCCACGCGGGCACCGAATTCACTGTCGACACCCCGGCAGGTACTTCCCTTGTGAAGACCCGGCTGGTCGGCCACTTCAACGTCAGCAATGCGCTGGCGGTGCTGGGCGCACTGCTGGCCAAGGGCGTACCGCTGAAGATCTCGGTGGATGCCGTCGAGGCGCTGGTGCCGGCCCCGGGCCGCATGCAGCAGATCGGCGGCCAGGATGCGCCGATGGTCGTGATCGACTACGCGCATACCCCGGACGCGCTGGAAAAGACACTTGAGGCCCTGCGCCAGGTGGCCCGCGAGCGCGGCGGCCAGCTGTGGTGCGTGTTCGGCTGCGGCGGCGACCGCGACCCGGGCAAGCGTCCGCAGATGGGCGCGATCGCCCAGATCGCCGAGCACGTGCTGGTCACCAGCGACAACCCGCGCAGCGAGGAACCGGCGGGCATCATCGCCCAGATCGTCGCCGGCATGGACCCGAACCACCCGACGTCAACCCACCAGGCCGTCGAGGACCGCGCCACCGCGATCCTGCTGGCCGTGAAGAACGCCGGCAAGCAGGACGTGATCCTGCTGGCAGGGAAGGGCCATGAGCCCTACCAGGAAATCAAAGGCAAGAAGATTCCGTTCTCCGATGCCGACCACGCTTCGCTGGCATTGACCGCGCGGCTCACCATGATGAGGACCCACTGATGCGCGGTACGCTTGCACAACTGGTCGCCGCGATCCCGGGCGCACGCCTGGTGGGTGGCGACCTTGCCTTCCAGGGCGTGTCGACCGACAGCCGCACGGCGCCCGCCGGCGCGCTGTTCGTCGCCCTCAGAGGCGAGACCTTCGACGCACACAGCTTCCTCGGCCAGGTCGCCGGGCGCGGCGTCGCAGCCGTGGTCGTGCACGCGCTGCCGGAAGGCTGGACCCTGCCGGCCATCGTGGTGCCGGATACACTGGTGGCGCTGGGCCGCATCGCCAATTTCTGGCGCACGCAGTTCGAGATTCCCGTGATCGGCGTCACCGGTTCGAACGGCAAGACCACGGTCAAGGAAATGATCGCGTCCATCCTGGCGGCCGCCGTCGGAGAGGACGCGCGTCTCGCCACGCAGGGCAACCTGAACAACGAGATCGGCGTGCCGCTGACGCTGTTCCGCCTGGGTGCGGAGCATCGCGCGGCCGTGATCGAGATGGGCATGAACCATCCGGGCGAGATCGCGCGCCTGGCTGCCATCTCGGCCCCGACGGTCGCCATGGTGAACAACGCCCAGCGCGAGCACCAGGAATTCATGCACACCGTGGAAGCGGTGGCGCGCGAGAACGGTTCGGTGCTGCAGGCGCTGCCGAGCGACGGCGTCGCGGTGTTCCCGGGCGACGACAGCTATACGGAGCTGTGGCGCGGCCTGGCGCCGTGCCCCGTCCTGACCTTCGGCCTGACGGACGCGTGCGACGTGCGCGCGACCTACACCTCGACCGGTTTCGGCAATGCGCTGCAAGTCCACGCACGCGGCCAGCAGTTTGCGCTGAACCTGGCCGCCGCGGGCGACCACAACGTGCGCAACGCGCTCGCTGCAGCCGCCAGCACGCTGGCCGCGGGCATTCCGGTCGACGCCATCGTGCGCGGCTTGGAAAGCTTCGCCCCGGTCGGCGGCCGCCTGCAGCGCAAGCAGGCTGCGAACGGCGCGACCGTCATCGACGACACCTACAACGCAAATCCCGACTCGATGCGCGCCGCGATCGACGTCCTGGCCGCCTATCCGGTCCCCCGCATCCTCGTGGTGGGAGACATGGGCGAAGTCGGCACGCAGGGCAAAGAGTTTCACGAAGAAGTCGGTGCCTACGCGCAGGAGCGTGGCATCGAACACGTGCTCGCCACTGGCGAACTGGCCCGTCACATGGTGGCGTCGGGGGCACGGCATTACGAGCAGTTCGACGAATTATTGGCAGCACTGGATTCAACACTGGGCGGCAATACCGAGGCGACTGTGCTGGTGAAGGGCTCGCGCTTCATGAAAATGGAGCGCGTGGTCCAGCACCTGACCGGATCAACTACTACAGGCAACAAGGACGCCCACTGACATGCTTCTCTGGCTAGCCCAATATTTTCAGGACTACATCGGTCCGCTGCGCGTGTTCAACTACATCACCTTCCGCGCGGTCTTCGCGACCATCACCGCGATCGCCATCGGCCTGATCTGCGGCCCGGCAGTGATCCGCAAGCTGACCGCCATGAAGGTCGGCCAGGCCGTGCGCACCTACGGTCCGCAAACCCACCTGGCCAAGCACGGCACCCCGACCATGGGCGGCGTGCTGGTCCTGATCGCGATCGGCATCTCGACCCTGCTGTGGTGCGACCTGTCCAACCGCCTGATCTGGCCGGTGCTGGTCGTGACCATGGGCTTCGGCGCCGTCGGCTGGGTCGACGACTACCGCAAGGTGGTCTACAAGGACCCGGAAGGCATGCGCTCGGGCGAAAAATACTTCTGGATGTCGCTGATCGGCATCGCCTCGGCCCTGTACCTGGCGTTCTCGGTCTCGGCCGCCAATCCGTGGGAAGTGCTGCAGCTGTTCTACGCCTGGGTGCAGTCGGGCTTCTCGATGACCCTGCCGCCCAAGGCCGACCTGATCGTCCCCTTCTTCAAGTCGATCAGCTACCCGCTCGGCGTGTGGGGCTTCATCGCGCTGACCTACTGCGTCATCGTGGGTTCCTCGAATGCGGTCAACTTCACCGACGGCCTCGACGGCCTGGCGATCATGCCGACCGTGATGGTCGGCGGCGCCCTCGGCCTGTTCGCCTACCTGACCGGCAGCGTGACCTATTCGAACTACCTGTTCATCCCCTACATTCCGGGCGCCGGCGAACTCCTGATCTTCTGCGGCGCGATGGCGGGCGCTGGCCTGGCCTTCCTCTGGTATAACGCACACCCCGCACAGATGTTCATGGGCGACGTCGGCGCGCTGGCGCTGGGCGGCGCGCTGGGCACCATCGCCGTCATCGTGCGCCAGGAGATCGTCTTGTTCATCATGGGCGGCGTGTTCGTGGCCGAGACCCTGTCGGTGATCATCCAGGTCAGCTGGTTCAAGTACACCAAGAAGCGCTACGGCGCCGGCCGCCGCGTGTTCCTGATGGCGCCGCTGCACCACCATTTCGAACAAAAGGGCTGGAAGGAGACCAAGGTCGTGGTCCGCTTCTGGATCGTGACCATGATGCTGGTCCTGGTTGGCCTGTCTACGTTGAAGCTGCGCTGAAGAATGAACTACGAAGGCAAATCCGCATTGGTGCTGGGCCTGGGCGAATCCGGGCTGGCGATGGCGCAATGGCTGGCCCGTTGCGGGGCACGCGTGCGCGTGGCGGACACGCGCACCGAGCCGCAGCGCCTGTTCGCCCTGCGCCAGGTGCTGCCGAATGGTGAGTTCGTTGGCGGGGAGTTCGGTGGGTCCCTGCTGGAAGGAATGGATTTCGTGGCCGTGAGCCCGGGCCTGGCGCCGGATCGGGAACTCGCGCACATCACTCCCGCAGCACGCGAGCGCAACATCCCCGTATGGGGCGAGATCGAACTGTTCGCGCAGGCGCTCGCGCACCTGCGTGCCGAGCGCGGCTATGCGCCGAAGCTCATCGCCATCACCGGCACCAACGGCAAGACCACGGTGACGAGCCTGACCGGCCTGCTGTGCCGCCGTGCCGGCCTGTCGACCCGCGTGGCCGGCAACATCAGCCCGGCCGCGCTCGACGTGCTGCGCGAAGTGCTCGACAACGATGACCTGCCGCAGGCCTGGGTGCTCGAGCTGTCGAGCTTCCAGCTGCATACCACCTTCAGCCTGCAGGCCGATGCGGCCACCGTGCTGAACCTGACCCAGGACCACCTCGACTGGCATGGCAGCATGGATGCCTACGCCGCCGACAAGGCGCGCATTTTTGGTTCCGACACGGTGCGCGTGCTGAACCGGAACGACGCCATCGTGATGCGCATGACGGCCGCCGACGCGCCGGCCCATACCTTCGGTACGGACGAACCGTCGGATCCGAACAGCTTCGGCCTGGTCAACGAGCGCGGCGTGCTGTGGCTTGCCAATGCCGTTGCGCTCGACGACGAGCCGCCCAGGAAACTCAAAAAAGGCGAGATCGCGCCGCCCGTGGAAGTCGCCGTGAACCGCCTGATGCCGGCCGACGCGCTCAAGATCCGCGGCCTGCACAATGCCTCGAACGCGCTGGCCGCGCTGGCCCTGTGCCGCGCCTGCGGCCTGCCGCTGGCGCCGCTGCTGCACGGCCTGCGCGAATACGCCGGCGAGCCGCACCGCGTCGAGCTGGTCGCCAGCATCGACGGCGTCGACTACTACGACGACAGCAAGGGCACCAATGTGGGCGCCACCGTCGCCGCGCTGGAAGGCCTGGGCAAGGCTTTCGCGGGCGAAGACCAGCAGATCCTGCTGATCGCCGGCGGCGACGGCAAGGGCCAGGACTTCGCGCCGCTGGCCTTGCCGGCCTCGCGCTACGTGCGTGCCGTGCTGCTGATCGGCCGCGATGCGCCGGCTGTCAGGGCTGCGATCGAGCCGACCGGCGTGCCGGTGTTCGACCTGCCGGGCCTGCCGGAAGCGGTGCGCCGCGCCGCCGGCCTGGCGCGTCCGGGCGACAGCGTGCTGCTGTCGCCGGCCTGCGCCAGCCTCGACATGTTCACCAACTACGCGCACCGCGCGCAGGTGTTCGTCGACGCGGTCCGTGACATCGCACTGGAAAAAGGGCAGGAGATCTGATGGCCTTCCAGATTCCCTTCAAGTTCTCCGGATCGAGCAGCGACGCCACCATCGCGGCGCGCAGCCGTCCGTCGAAGATGATGGACTACGACCAGCCGCTGGTCTGGGTCACCGTGCTGCTCATGATGTTCGGCCTGGTGATGGTGTATTCGGCCTCGATCGCGCTGCCGGACTCGCCCAAGTTCGCCTACCTGAACGACAAGAACGAATATTTCCTGTACCGCCAGACGATGTACATCATCGTTTCGATGGCGGCCGCCGCCGTCGTGTTCCAGGTGCCGGTGGCCGTGTGGCAGAAGTGGGCGCCGATGATGTTCATCGGAACGCTGGTGCTGCTGGTGATCGTGCTGATCCCGGGCATCGGCCACTCCGTCAACGGCGCGCGCCGCTGGCTGCCGCTGAAGGTCATGCTGCTGCAGCCGTCCGAGATCATGAAGATCGCGGTGGTGCTGTACGCGGCCGACTTCACGGTGCGCAAGCAGGAATACATGCACAAACTGACCAAGGGCTTCCTGCCGATGATGGTGGCGATCGGCCTGGTCGGCGGCCTGCTGCTGATGGAGCCGGACCTCGGCGCCTTCGGCGTGATCGTCTGCATCGCCATGGGCATCCTGTTCCTGGGAGGGATCAACATCGTCTGGTTCGGCGGCATCGGCGCGCTGCTGGTGCTGATCTTCAGCGCGATCATCGCGCTGTCGCCGTTCCGCCGCGCCCGCATGTTCGCCTACCTCGACCCGTGGGCGGACGGTCATGCGCTGGACAAGGCCTACCAGCTGACACACTCGCTGATCGCTTTCGGCCGCGGCGAGTTCTTCGGCGTGGGCCTGGGCGGCAGCGTCGAGAAGCTGTTCTACCTGCCGGAAGCGCACACCGACTTCATCATGGCGGTGATCGGCGAAGAGCTGGGCCTGGTCGGCGTGCTGACCGTGATCGCCATGTTCTACTGGCTCGTCAAGCGCGCCTTCGACATCGGCCGCCAGGCCATCGCCCTCGACCAGATTTTCGCCGGCCTGGCCGCCAAGGGCATCGGCATCTGGATCGGCGCCCAGACCTTCATCAACATGGGCGTCAACCTTGGCCTGCTGCCGACCAAGGGCCTGACCCTGCCGCTGATGAGCTTTGGTGGCTCAGGCGTCCTGTTCAACTGCGTCGGCCTCGCCATCCTCCTGCGGATCGACTACGAGAACCGGGTGCGCATGCGTGGAGGCCGCACATGACCAAGCGCCTGATGATCATGGCGGCCGGCACCGGCGGCCACATCTTCCCCGGCATCGCGATCGCGCACACCATGCGCGCGCGCGGCTGGGAAGTCTCGTGGCTGGGCACCGCCCACGGCATGGAAACCGACCTGGTGCCGAAGGCCGGCATCCCGATGGACAGCATCGACTTCGCCGGCCTGCGCGGCAAGGGCCTGGGCCACACCATCAAGGGCGCGTTCAAAATGCTGGGCGCCTTCGCCGCCTGCCGCCGCTACCTCGGCCAGCGCAAACCCAATGTCGTGCTGGGTATGGGCGGCTACGTCACGGTGCCGGGCGGGATGATGGCGAAGACGCGCAACATTCCGCTGGCGTTGGTGAATGCCGATGCGGCGCTCCTGCTATCGAACAAGACCCTGGCCCCGATCGCCAGCCGGGTGCTGTTCGGCTTCCCGGCCGATTTCGGCGCGGCGCTTGGCAAGGCGGTTGTCACCGGCAATCCGGTGCGCCAGCAGATCCTCGATCTGCCGCAGCCGGCAGCGCGTTTCGCCGGCCGCAGCGGCCCGCTGCGCGTGCTGGTGGTCGGCGGCAGCCTGGGCGCGAAGGTGCTGAACGACAGCGTGCCGGCCGCGCTGGAGAGAATCGACCCGGCAACGCGCCCGATCGTGACCCACCAGTCGGGCAAGAAGAACATCGACGCGCTGCGCGCCGCCTATGCGGCAGCCGGCGTGCAAGCCAATGTGGTCGACTTCATCGACGACATGGCGGCGGCGTATGCGAACGCAGACCTGGTGATCTGCCGCGCCGGCGCGATCACGGTGTCGGAACTGACGGCGGCGGGCGTGGCCAGCGTGCTCGTGCCTTTCGTCGCGAGCACCACCAGCCACCAGCGCGACAACGCGATCTGGATGCATGGACAGAAGGCGGCCGTTCACCTGCCGCAGGGCGAACTGAATCCGCAGCGGCTGGCTGGCCTGCTGCAAACGACGACGCGTGAAGACTGCCTGGCGATGGCCAGGTCAGCCTACGGCGTGGGCAAGCGCGACGCCAACGAGGCGATCGCGCGCGAACTGGAGAAACTGGCGGACGCATGAAGCACAAGATCAAGAACATCCATTTCGTCGGTATCGGCGGCAGCGGCATGAGCGGCATCGCCGAGGTGCTGCTCAACCTGGGTTACAACGTGTCGGGTTCCGACCTGGCAAGCAATGCCGCCAGCCAGCGCCTGGCGGAACTGGGCGCCCGCGTCTACACCGGCCACTCGGCCGAGCATGTCGTCGGCGCCAACGCGGTCGTGACCTCGACCGCCGTCAACGAAGCCAATCCGGAAGTGGTTGCCGCCCGCGCCGCCAAGGTGCCGGTGGTGCCGCGCGCGATCATGCTCGGCGAACTGATGCGCCTGAAGCGCGGCATCGCGATTGCCGGCACCCATGGCAAGACCACCACCACCAGCCTGGTGGCGTCTGTGCTGGCCCAGGGCGGCCTGGACCCCACCTTCGTGATCGGCGGACGCCTGACCGCGGCCGGCGCCAACGCCAAGCTGGGCTCGGGCGACTACATCGTCGCCGAGGCCGACGAGTCGGACGCCTCCTTCCTGAACCTGACGCCGATGATCGAGGTGATCACCAACATCGACGCCGACCACATGGACACCTACGAGCACGACTTCGAGAAGCTGAAGGCCGCCTTCGTGAACTTCACCCACCGCCTGCCGTTCTACGGCCGCGCGATGCTGTGCATCGACGATCCGCACGTGCGCGCCATCCTGCCGCAGGTGACCAAGCCGGTGACGACCTACGGCTTCTCGCCGGACGCCGAAGTGCGTGCTTTGGACGCTTATGCCGAGGGCGTGCAGATGCACTTCACGGTGCGCCAGCAGGGCTACCCGGACGCGAAGTTCGTGCTGAACCAGCCGGGCATGCACAACGTGCTGAACGCCTGCTCGGCGATCGCGATCGCGCGCGAGATCGGACTCGACGACGCCTCCACCAACCTGGGCCTGCAGAATTTTAGCGGCGTCGGCCGCCGCTTTACCCGCTACGGCGAGGTGGCGATCCCTGGCGGCGGCAGCTTCACCCTGGTGGACGACTTCGGCCACCACCCGGTCGAGACCGAGGTGACCCTCGCCGCCGCGCGCGCCGCCTATCCGGGCCGCCGGCTGGTGCTGGCCTTCCAGCCGCACCGCTACAGCCGCACGCGCGACCTGTTCGAGGACTTCGTGAAAGTGCTGGCGACCCCGGACGTGCTGCTGCTGGCCGATGTCTATGCCGCCGGCGAGGCCCCGATCGTGGCCGCAGACGGCCGCGCCCTGGCGCGCGCACTGCGCACCGGCGGCAAGCTGGAACCGATTTTCGTGGAGGCGATCGCCGACATGCCCGCCGCCATCATGAGCGTGGCGCGCGACGGCGACGTCGTTCTCACCATGGGCGCCGGCTCGATCAGCGGCGTCCCGCACCAACTGACCAATGCAAAGGCTTAATACCGTGAACGCAACCACCTCCACCATTGATCCGGCATCCTTCGGCAAGGTTGGCGTGCTGTTCGGCGGCCGCTCCGCCGAGCGTGACGTGTCGATCATGTCGGGTACCGGTGTCCTGAACGCCCTGAAATCGCGTGGCGTCGATGCCCATCCCTTCGACCCGGGCACCCAGAGCCTGGCCGAACTGGCCGAACAGAAGTTCGACCGCGTGTTCATCGCGCTGCACGGCCGCTACGGCGAAGACGGCAGCCTGCAGGGCGCGCTCGAGCAGCTCGGCATCCCCTACACCGGTAGCGGCGTGATGGCGTCCGCCGTCGGCATGGACAAGATCACCACCAAGAAGATCTGGAAGATGGACGAGATCCCGACGCCGGACTACATGACGATCGATCCGTCCACCGACCTCGACGAAGTCCTGGTCGCGCTCGGCCTGCCGATGATCGTCAAGCCGCCGCTCGAAGGCTCGACCATCGGCATCACCAAGGTGAACAAGGCCGGTGAGCTGAAGGCCGCTGTCGACCTGGCCCTCGGCTTCGACCCGGTGGCGCTGGCCGAGGAATTCGTCACCGGCCGCGAATTCACCGTGGCCGTGCTGGGCACCGGCAAGACCGCCCGTGCCCTGCCGATCGTCGAGATCGTGGCGCCGGAAGGCAACTACGACTACCAGAACAAATACTTCACCGACGACACCAAATACCACTGCCCGGCCCAGCTGGACCCGCTACTTGCCGAGGAAATCCAGCGTCACGCCGTGAACGCCTACCGCGCGCTCGGATGCGAGGGCTGGGGCCGGATCGACGTGCTGGTGCGCAAGGAAGACATGCGTCCCTTCCTGCTGGAAGTGAATACCTCGCCGGGCATGACCTCGCACTCGCTGGTGCCGATGGCCGCGCGCGCAGTGGGGATCAGCTATGAAGACCTGTGCCTGGAAATCCTGGCGTCGGCGCGCCTGAAGATGGCAAAGGCAAAGGAATAAAACCGCATGTGGCATGACGTCCGCGCCCTCAACGCGACCGCCAGCAGCCTGGTGGCGCTGGTGGTGCTCGCCTGTATCGGGTCCGGCGTGTGGTGGCTGTCGCAGCGCCCCATGTTTTCGCTGCGCGCGGTGACGGTGGAAAGCATGTACCAGCTGCCGCTGCGCCACGTGAACGAGCTCACGGTGCGCAACGGCGTGATCGGCAAAATTCGTGGCAACTTCTTCACCACGGACCTGGAGGGGGTGAGGGCCACTTTCGAAGCGGTGCCCTGGGTGCGGCGCGCCACGGTGCGCCGCGAGTGGCCGGACCAGCTGATCGTCGAGGTGGAAGAGCACGAGGCGCTCGGCACCTGGGGCGAGGATGGCCGCCTGCTGTCGGTCAAGGGCGACGTCTTCACCGCCAACCTGGCCGAGGCGGACGACGACCACGAGCTGCCGGCCTTTAACGGCCCGAAGGGCAGCGAGAAGGAAGTGCTGGCCCGCTTCACCGAGCTGCGTTCCTGGTTCGCGCCGGTACAGCTGGCGCCGATGGCGCTGTCGCTGTCCGACCGGTATGCCTGGACCGTGAAGCTGGATAATGGCATGAGCGTGGCGCTCGGCCGGGAGCAGGACAAGGACACGCTGAAAAAGCGCGTGCAGCGGCTGGTGGGCGTCTACCCGCAGCTGGTCGCGCGGCTGCAGGAAGGGCGCATCGACACCATCGACATGCGCTATCCGAACGGTCTCGCGCTGTCCTCGGCAGCGCTGGCAGTGCCGGAAGACGCCACCAAGCCGGTCAAGCCGGCAAAGAAAAAACCGAATCAATCCAACAAGACAACCAAGCAAACATAAGCAGGCAACAGCAATGACAAAAGACGCGAAGAACCTGATCGTCGGCCTCGACATCGGCACCTCGAAGGTGGTGGCGGTCGTGGCCGAAGTGATGTCCGATGGACGCCACGAGGTGATCGGCCTCGGTCAGCACGAGTCGAAAGGATTGAAGAAGGGCGTGGTCGTGAACATCGAAGCCACCGTCGAGTCGATCCAGCGCGCGCTCGAGGAAGCGGAGCTGATGGCCGACTGCAAGATCCGCAACGTCTATGCTGGCATCGCCGGCAGCCATATCCGTTCGTTCAATTCGAGCGGCATGGTTGCGATCAAGGACAAGGAAGTGACGGCCACCGACGTGGCGCGCGTGATCGAGACCGCCAAGGCGGTCAACATCCCGACCGACCAGCAGCTGCTGCACACGGTACCGCAGGAATTCATCGTCGACAACCAGGAAGACGTGCGCGAGCCGATCGGCATGAGCGGCATCCGCCTCGAGGTGCGCGTGCACATCGTCACCGGTGCGGTATCCGCGGTCCAGAATATTGTAAAGTGCGTGCGCCGTTGCGGGCTCGAGGTTTCCGACCTGATCCTGCAGCCGATGGCATCGGCCGACGCCGTGCTGACCGCCGACGAGAAAGAGCTGGGCGTGGTCCTGATCGACATCGGCGGCGGCACCACCGACATCGCCGTGTTCTCCGACGGCGCGATCCGCCACACAGCCGTGCTGCCGATCGCCGGCGATCAGATCACCAGCGACATCGCGATGGCGCTGCGCACGCCGACCGGCGAAGCCGAGGACATCAAGATCCGCTATGGCGTCGCCAAACAGGTGCTGGCCGACCCGGGCGAGACCCTGGAGGTGCCGGGGCTGGGCGACCGCGGACCGCGCGCCCTGTCGCGCCAGGCCTTGGCGGCCGTGATCGAGCCGCGCGTCGAAGAACTGTTCGCGATGGTGCACACGGTGGTGCGCGAGTCGGGCTACGAGGGCGTGCTCTCGTCGGGCATCGTGCTCACCGGCGGCAGCTCGATCATGCCGGGCATGCTCGAGATGGCCGAAGACATCTTCCTCAAACCGGCGCGCCTCGGCACGCCGGATTACCGCGGCCAGCTGGCCGACGTCGTGCGCAGCCCTCGCTACGCCACGGTGCTCGGCCTGCTGCTGGAGGCGAAGAAGCAGTACCTGCGCGGACACATCGTCACGCGTCAGGATGGTTCGGTGAAAGCAGTGTGGCAGCGGATGAAGGAATGGATAGCGGGGAACTTCTAAAGCGAGAGCAGAGATCAGTAGTCGGGCAAGGCGTTAAATTTTTCAGTACGTCAGCAACAAAGCGTTCACGGGTAAAGATTTTTTAAATACAATCGCTACTTCCGGTTTTTCAGGGCTCTGCCAGGGGCCTGGCACCAGCCTTGAGACGGAAGCGGCATCTTGAATATTGGGAGTTCGATATGGAGTTCGATATGGTCGATAACGCAGCACTGGGAACCGTTATCAAAGTTGTCGGCGTCGGCGGCGCCGGCGGCAACGCGGTTCAGCACATGATCAACAAGGGTGTGTCCGGTGTCGAGTTCATCGCCGCAAACACGGATGCGCAGGCACTTGCGGTTTCGGGCGCCAACAACATCATCCAGATCGGCGAATCCGGCCTGGGCGCGGGCATGCGTCCGGAAGTGGGCCGCCAGCTCGCCGAGCAGTCGCGTTCGCGCATCGAGGATGCGCTGCGCGGCGCACACATGGTCTTCATCGCTGCCGGCATGGGCGGCGGCACCGGCACCGGCGCCGCACCGATCGTCGCCGAAGTCGCCAAGACCATGGGCGCACTGACCGTTGCCGTGGTCTCCAAGCCGTTCTCCTACGAAGGCGACAAGTGCATGCAGGTTGCCGAAGCGGGCCTGGAAGAGCTGAGCAAGCACGTCGACTCGCTGATCGTCATCCTGAACGAGAAGCTGGAAGACATCTACGAAGACGAGTCGATGCTCGACTGGATGAAGCACGCCGACGACGTCCTGAACAACGCGGTGGCCGGTATCGCCGAAATCATCAACGTGCCGGGCCACATCAACGTCGACTTCAACGACGTGAAGACCATCATGAGCGAGCAGGGCAAGGCCATGATGGGCACCGCGACCGCTTCGGGCGTGGACCGTGCGCGCATCGCTGCCGAGCAGGCCGTGGCATCGCCGCTGCTGGATGGCATCGACCTGTCGGGCGCCAAGGGCGTGCTGGTCAACGTGACCGCCAGCCGCGGCCTGAAAGGCAAGGAGATCAAGGAAGTCATGGCCGCCGTGCGCGCCTTCGCCGCGCCGGACGCGTCGATCGCACAGGGCATCGCCTACGACGACGCGATGGGCGACGAGCTGCGCGTGACCGTGGTCGCGACCGGCCTGGGCAAGAACAAGAAGATGCAGCTGGTGCAGCCGCAGCAGATGCTCAAGACCGGCACCTACAACGCGCCGGTGATGGCCGGTACGACGGCCGTGGCCGGCGGCCTGACCATGGGCCATGCGGGCGACGCGCTGGGCGGCATGAAGCAGCCGGCCGTGTGGCGCCGCGAGCAGGCATCGGAGCAGGTGCAGGCGATGCAGCGCAACGGTGTCGAGACCTACGACATTCCGGCCTTCCTGCGCAAGCAGGCTGACTGATTCGAAGTCGGATGAATGAATGGGGGCCAGCGCAAGCTGGCCCTTTTTTTTCGTAGGGTGGGCGGCTTCGCCGCCCACGCGTTCAACTCACGGTAGATTAACCACTCCGCCCGTACTGGCTGAACGCGTGGGCGGGAGACCCGCCCACCCTACGAAAGCCCTTTCAGCAGACTCAGTCGACATCGGCGATAATTGCCGGATTCTCAAAACATTGAAGGAGCACACCCCATGACCATCCAGATCGGCGACCGCCTGCCGGAAGGCACCCTGTCGGAATTCATCGAAACCGAAACCGCCGGCTGCTCGCTGGGTCCCAATACCTTCGAAGTGGCCGACCTGGTGCGGGGCAGGAAGATCGTCATCTTCGGCCTGCCGGGCGCCTTCACCCCGACCTGCTCGGCCCAGCACGTGCCGGGCTACGTCAAGAACGCCGAAGCCCTGAAGGCCAAGGGCGTCGACGAAATCTGGTGCATCTCGGTCAACGACGCCTTCGTCATGGGGGCCTGGGGCCGCGACCAGAAAGCGACCGGCATCGTGCGCATGATGGCCGACGGTAACGGCGCCTACTCGAAGGCCCTGGGCCTGGACGCCGACTTCTCGAAGTACGGCATGGGTACCCGCTCGCAGCGCTATTCGATGCTGGTCGAAGACGGCGTGGTCAAGCAGCTGAACGTCGAGACCGCCGGCTTCGAGGTGTCGAGCGCCGAAAAGATGCTGCAACAACTGGGTTAATCTTTCCCGATCCCTGCAAACGGCGCTGCGGCGCCGTTTTTTATCCCATGATCATCAATACCGAATCCCCCGACCAGCCGGAAGTACGGGCCATGCTGGAGCAGCTCGACGCCTACTGCGCCGCGCTGTACCCGGCCGAATCGAACCACCTGATGGACGTCGCCTCGCTGCTCGCGGGCGACGTTCTGTTCCTGGTCGCGCGCAATGTGGAGGGTAGGGCGGTCGGCTGCGCGGCGCTGATCAACCGTGGCAGCTACGGCGAAGTGAAACGCATGTTCGTCGACGCAGCAGGGCGCGGCCGCGGCACTGGCCGCCAGCTGCTCGACCAGCTGGTGATGTTCGCGCGCATGTCCGGCCTGCAGGTCTTGCGCCTGGAAACCGGCATCCACCAGCGAGAGGCGATCGGCCTCTACGAACGCGCCGGGTTCAAACGCTGCGGGCCTTTCGGCGAGTACCAGCCCGATCCGCTCAGCCTGTTCATGGAAAAAAGCCTTTGAAACGACCCGCTGGTAACCTCTACAGCATCTATGCGATGATGCTGGCCGTGTTCATGTTCGCGCTGATGGACACGGTGATGAAAGTCCTCTCCCAGACCTACCCGGCCATCCAGGTGGCCGCGCTGCGCTCGCTCACCTCGCTGCCGCTGATCGTCGTCTATGTCGGCATCAAGGTCGGCTACGGCGACATCTTCCGCATCCGCTGGCCGCTGCATCTCCTGCGCGCGGTGCTGGGCATCGCGATGCTGAGCTTCTTCGCCTTCGGCATCCGCAAGCTGTCGCTGGCCGAGGCCTACACGATCTTCTTCATCGCGCCGGCGATCATCACCGCGCTGTCGGTCTGGTTCCTGAATGAGCGCGTCAACCTGGCCCGCTGGATCGCGATTGCCGTTGGACTGTGCGGCGTGCTGGTGGTGCTGCGCCCGAGCGGCGCCGGTTTTCTTACCATCGGCGGCCTGGCGGTGCTGGGTGCGGCCTCGATGTATGCCATCTCGGCGATCACGGTCGGCATCCTCGCCCGGACCGACCGCAGCGAGCACATGGTGTTCTGGCTGATGGTCATGATGTCGATCGGCGCCGGCGCCTTGGCGGCGCCGGGCTGGGTCGGCATGCGCATGAGCGATATCCCTTTGTTGCTGGGCCTGGCCCTGAGCGGCTTCATCGGCCAGCTCGCCATCACCGAGGCCTTCGCCAAGGGGGATGCCTCGAGCGTCGCGCCCTTCGAGTACACCGCGCTGGCCTGGGCGGTCGGCCTCGACTGGCTGCTGTGGCAAACCCTGCCGGACGGCTGGACGGTGGTGGGGGCGGCGATCATCATCGGCAGCGGTATGTATCTGATTCGCCACGAAAAAGTCCACGTGGAGTCGGACCATCCGTAGAAGCGGGCAGGCCTCAGCGAGGGCAGGGGCGCTGGGCTATAATCGCCGGATGCTGAAACAACGAACCATCAAACAGGTCGTCCGCACCACCGGTGTCGGCGTCCACTCGGGCACCAAGGTCGAACTGACCCTGCGTCCGGCGCCGCCGGGCGCCGGCATCACCTTCCGCCGCGTCGACTACGATCCCATCGTCGCCATCCCGAGCGCGGCCGACGTGGTCGGCGAGACCCGCATGGCCACGGTCCTGATCCGGGATGGCGCGCGCGTTTCCACCGTCGAGCACCTGATGTCGGCCTGTGCCGGCCTCGGCATCGACAACCTGACCGTGGACGTGACGGCCGAAGAGATCCCGATCATGGACGGTTCGGCGGCTTCCTTCGTGTTCCTGCTGCAGCAGGCCGGCCTGGAAGAGCAGGATGCGCCGAAACGCTTCATCCGCGTGCTGAAGGACGTCGAGATCCGCCAGGGCAGCGGCAACAACGAGAAGTGGGCGCGCCTGTCGCCCTACGACGGCTTCAAGCTCGACTTCTTCATCGAGTTCAACCACCCTGCCGTGGACGGCACCATGCAGCGCGCTTCGGTGGACTTCGGCGACGTGTCCTATGTACACGACGTGGCGCGCGCGCGTACCTTCGGCTTCATGCAGGACGTGGAAACCCTGCGCGGCATGGGCCTGGCGCGCGGCGGCTCGCTGGAAAACGCGATCGTGATGGACGAGTACCGCATCCTGAATGCGGACGGACTGCGCTACGAGGACGAGTTCGTGCGCCACAAGATTCTCGACGCGATCGGCGACCTCTATATCGTGGGCCACCCGCTGCTGGCCAGCTACACGGCGCACAAGTCGGGCCACGCGCTCAACAACGAACTGCTGCGCAAGCTGCTGGCAACGCCGGATGCCTACGAGTGGGTCGAATTCGATTCGCTGAGCGAGGCGCCGCCGTCTTACCTGCGGCAGATGACGCGGGAGTGGGCGCAGATGTGATGTGCCCGGGCGCACGCCGGTGTCCGCGCGTGCACGTCCTTGTTTACTTCCGCTTCTCTGCGAGCCTGCGCAAGGCCGCCACCAGATCCTTGTTCTGGCTGGTATCCTCCAGCGACTCCGCCAGTTCCTCGAAAGCCTGCACCGCGGTCTTCGGCAACTCCAGCGTGCGCATCTGCGGCTTGTCCTCCGGCATCGCGCGTCCCACCTGTACTTTCAGCTTGACCGATTCCACCGCCCAGCCGCGCTGCGCCAGCGCGGACTGCAGCTTGGGCAGCATCTGCTTCATCCGTGCCGCCACGGCCGAGCTCGGCACAGCGAGCACCAGCACCCCGTCGTGGAACGAGATCACATCGGTGTTGCCGGCCATGACGGGCAGGATGGCGGCGCAGTCGGACTGCAGGCGCGCCATGCGCATCGCGGCAGGCAGGAGGCTGGCCATGCGGTCGTTCTTGCGCAGGAAATCTGTCGCGACGATCGAGGTCTGCCGGTTCTTGGTACCGTAGATATGCACGGGATCAGGTAAACAAAGGGAGGGGAATGACGATGCCCGCACCATATCACAAAGCGGATGCGCTGCGCATCCAATGTGCAGTTGCCGGGCGCCGAGGCCGCTCAAGCCGTGGCGGAACTGTGGCGTACGATGCAATTTGATAACATTCTGCTGTCCAGCAGCCTTGTTATCCTGCCCAATGACCCCAAGTGTGGCCGGATCGCATGATAAAATCAGTAGCTTTTTGCCATAGGCGGTCTTCGGCGGGTCGTAAAAACGGTCGCCTCGGAAAACCTGCTGCGCGTTGCACTGGCGGTCTGTGATGCTCGCTGTACTCACGTACAGCTGCGCTTCTCGACCACCATTGCCGCCGCTCGCGACGGTTTCCGAGGCGCCCTACGGCTCACCCCTGGCTCTTTTTGCGGCGTAATTTTCTAGAACACAGCAATGTCATTCCTGACCCAGATTTTCGGCAGCCGTAACCAGCGTCTGCTCAAGCAATACCAAAAGACCGTGCGTCAGATCAACGCGCTCGAGCCCCAGATGGAAAAGCTGTCGGACGCCGAACTCCAGGCCAAGACGCCGGAATTCAAGGACCGCCTGGCCAAGGGCGAGACGCTCGACGACATCCTGCCGGAAGCCTTCGCCGTCTGCCGCGAAGCCGCGAAGCGCGTCATGAAAATGCGCCACTTCGACGTGCAGCTGATCGGCGGCATGGTCCTGCACCAGGGCAAGATCGCGGAAATGGGCACCGGCGAGGGCAAGACCCTGATGGCGACCCTGCCGGTCTACCTGAACGCCCTGTCGGGCAAGGGCGTGCACGTCATTACCGTCAACGATTACCTGGCACAGCGCGACGCCGAGTCGATGGGCCGCCTGTACGGCTGGCTCGGCCTCACCACCGGCGTGAACCTGTCGCAGCTCGACCACGACAGCAAGCAGAAGGCCTACGCTTCGGACATCACCTACGGCACCAACAACGAATTCGGCTTCGACTACCTGCGCGACAACATGGTCTACGACGTGCGCGAACGCGTGCAGCGTAGCCTCAATTTCTCGGTGGTCGACGAGGTCGACTCGATCCTGATCGACGAAGCGCGGACGCCGTTGATTATTTCCGGCCAGGCCGAGAACCACACCGACCTGTACCACCGCCTGAACGCGCTGCCGCCGCTGCTGACCCTGCAGGTCGGCGAGGAGACCCCGGACGGCAAGGGCAAGATCGAAGTCCCGGGCGACTACACCAAGGACGAGAAGGCGCACACCGTGCTGCTGACCGAAGCCGGCCACGAGAAGGCAGAAAGCATCCTGACCGAATGGGGCCTGCTGCCGGAAGGCGCCTCGCTGTACGACGCCGCCAACATTACCCTGATCCACCACCTGTACGCGGCGCTGCGCGCCCACGTCCTGTACCACAAGGACCAGCACTACGTGGTGCAGAACAACGAAGTGGTGATCGTCGACGAATTCACCGGCCGCCTGATGACGGGCCGCCGCTGGTCGGACGGCCTGCACCAGGCCGTGGAAGCCAAGGAAGGCGTGCGCATCCAGAACGAGAACCAGACCCTGGCCTCGATCACCTTCCAGAACTACTTCCGCATGTACACCAAGCTGGCCGGCATGACCGGTACGGCGGACACCGAAGCCTACGAATTCCAGGAGATCTACGGCCTCGAGACCGTGGTCGTCCCGCCGAACAAGCCGTCGCAGCGCAAGGACCGCCAGGACCAGGTCTACAAGTCGGCCGAAGAGAAGTACAACGCGATGCTGGGCGACATCCGCGACTGCTACGAGCGCGGCCAGCCGGTGCTCGTGGGTACCACCTCGATCGAGAACTCGGAACTCCTGTCGGGCATCCTGAACAAGGCCAAGCTGCCGCACAACGTGCTCAACGCCAAGCAGCACGCTAGAGAAGCGGAAATCATCGCGCAGGCCGGTCGTCCGAAGATGATCACCATCGCCACCAACATGGCGGGCCGCGGTACCGACATCGTCCTGGGCGGCAACGTCGAGAAGCAGATCCAGCTGATCGAGGCCAACGACGCACTGTCGGACGCCGACAAGGCCGCGCAGGCCAAGCAGCTGCGCGACGAATGGCAGTCGCTGCACGACCACGTGGTGAGCGTGGGCGGCCTGCACATCATCGGTACCGAGCGCCACGAATCGCGCCGGGTCGACAACCAGCTGCGCGGCCGCTCGGGCCGCCAGGGCGACCCGGGTTCCTCGCGCTTCTACCTGTGCCTGGACGATCCGCTGCTGCGCATCTTCGCCGGCGACCGCGTGCGTGCGATCATGGAACGCCTGAAGATGCCCGAAGGCGAGCCGATCGAGGCGGGCATCGTGACCCGCTCGATCGAGACCGCCCAGCGCAAGGTCGAGGCCAGGAACTTCGACATCCGCAAACAGCTGCTGGAATACGACGACGTCGCCAACGACCAGCGCAAGGTGATCTACACCCAGCGTAACGAGCTGCTCGAATCGGTCGACATGGCCGAGCTGATCGCCTCGCTGCGCGTGGGCGTGTTTACCGACCTGGTGCGCCAGTACGTGCCGGCCGAATCGGTCGAGGAGCAGTGGGATATCCCATCGCTGGAGTCGGTCCTGGCCGCCGAGTGGGGCTTGACGGTGCCGCTGCAGAAGATGCTGGCCGACGACCCCAACCTGAACGACGACGACATCCTCGAGAACGTGCTGAAGGCGGCCGCGGAGTCGTACGAGGGCAAGGTCGCCGTGGTGGGCCGCGAATCCTTCGGCGGCTTCGAGCGCAACGTCATGCTGCAGAGCCTGGACACCCACTGGCGCGAGCACCTCGCGGCGCTGGACCACCTGCGCCAGGGCATCCACCTGCGCGGCTATGCGCAGAAGAACCCGAAGCAGGAATACAAGCGCGAAGCCTTCGAGCTGTTCAGCAGCATGCTGGACGCGATCAAGAACGAAGTGATCCGCACCATCATGACGGTCCGCATCCAGACCCGCGAAGAAGTCGAGGCAGCCGAAGCGGCGATGGCGGCCCAGGTCGCGCACCTGGAAAACATCAACTTCCAGCATGCCGACTTCAACCCGTCGGCGGCGCCGGAAGAGCTGCTCAACCCGAACCCGGTGCGCGCGGATTCGGCGGCGGTGGCGGCGGAAGACCACAACACCTACATGGGCATGAAGGTCGGCCGCAACGATCCGTGCCCGTGCGGCAGCGGGAAGAAGTTCAAGCAGTGCCACGGCAAGCTGGCGTAAGCTGCGGTATCGTGTGTGAATGGAAACGGCCGGGTGAACCCCGGCCGTTTTTTTACGTTCGAACCTGAAGTTCGCCATGGCGTTGGCGTCTGTGTAAGGTTTCACAGCAGGATGCGATTTTCTTCATTGGCAAGCTGCTATGCTGAGCGCAACGGCTGCCATCGGCCAAAAGCAGACCCAGACATCGTTACCAACTTCTTACTGAACAGAGTTATGTTATCTATAGAGCAATTCTTTGCGTTCCTTGCCGCTGCGCTTCTCATCACCGCTACGCCCGGCCCAGACAATCTGATGGTTCTTGGGATGGGTATATCGAAAGGGCAGCGGCGCGGAATCGTGTTTGGTCTAGGCTGTGCTTTTGGTTGCCTCAGCCATACGATTTTGGCGGTGGTTGGCGTTAGTGCATTGATCGCAGCTTCGCCCGCAGCATTTACATTGCTCAAGATTGCAGGGGGCTTATATCTGATTTGGCTCGGCTACAACGCTCTGCGCAGTTCGGGTTCGGTGAAGATCGAAGCTGTACAGTCCGTGGATGAATCATTGACCAAGCTATTCCTCAAAGGTTGTTTGGCAAACGCGATCAATCCTAAGGTTGTCCTCTTTTTCTTATCCTTCTTGCCACAGTTCGTCATTCCCGCAAACGGCCCCGTTGGCCTGCAGCTTGCTGGCTTGGGACTAACTTTTACACTCCAAGCGGCTGTACTGTTTGGGTTGCTCGGCTACTTTTCCGGCGCGATTGGCCAATGGCTGAGTAAGCGCCCAAAAGCTGGTGTTGTCCTCGATCGTATCGCCGGCGCAGTGTTCGTGGGCTTAGGCTTGAAGCTCATTGTTTCCCGCTGAAATTTAGGTCTGCTTCGGGTCGATTGCGGTCACTCAGCAAGTGCCCCGTCCAGCCCGAGCCAAACCAAGCTGGGCCAGATGAGACGCCAAGGACTTAAGCATTGAAACTTTCCCAATCACAGTTCACTGCATTGATGTCTTCGTCGGACACTGCGCGATTCAAGCATTTCATCGGCCGTGCCGCAGACTGTGAACGGCTATGGAGTCTGCGCGACGCCAGTGGCTGGGTAGTAGCGGTGGATTGCGCCGGTGCACCCGGTTTCCCGGTATGGCCGCATCTAGACTACGCAAGGGCTTGCGCGACGGGCATGTGGGCCGGATACCTGCCGGCCGAGATCGATGTGCATGCGTTCACAGAAGCATGGTTGCCCGATATGGCGGAACGCGGGGTGTCGGTCGAGGTCTTCCCGACCCCGTCGGCGAGGGGAGTATGGATGAGGCCGGAAGAACTGCAGCATCACCTCGCCGATGAGCTGGACAAGTACGCTTGAGCGAACGGCGTTCAGACGTAATGCCGATGGAAGCGGTTGCCGAGGCGCGTCAGCACTTCGTAGCCGATGGTCCCGGCCAGCGCCGCCACCTGGTCCACTGGCTGGTGCGCGCCCATCAGCTCGACCTCCGCTCCCGGCACGATGCGCTCCGGCGCGATTCCGGTCACGTCCAGCCCCATGCTGTCCATCGACACCCGGCCCACGATCGGCACCTTGACGCCATCCACGAAGGCGAAGCCGCGCCCCGACAGCGAGCGGAACCAGCCATCCGCGTAGCCGACCGACACGGTCGCGATGCGCTGCTCGCCGGTGCAGGCATGGTGCGCGCCGTAGCCCACCACGTCGCCTTCGCACACGCTGCGCACCTGCACCACGCGCGCGTGCAGCGAGACCGCCTGCCTGAGCGGATTCGGAGTGCCCGGCTGCGGATTGATGCCATACAGCGCCGCACCCGGGCGCAGCAGGTCGTAATGGTACGAAGAACCCAGGAACACGGCCGAGGAATTGGCCAGGCTGGCCGGCACGCCCGGGAACAGCTCGCGCAGTTCGTCGAAGCGGCGGCGCTGCGCCTCGTTCATCGGGTGCAGGGGCTCGTCCGCGCAGGCCAGGTGGCTCATCACGAGGGTGGGGCGCACGCCCGCGAGCCAGTCGCGGTCGGCCACCAACGCCAGCAGATCGGCCGGCGCGATGCCCATGCGCGACATGCCGGTGTCGACCTGGATCGCGGCCGGCAGCTCGCGCCCGAGCTTGCGTGCCAGCGCACGCCATTCCTGCACCTGGCCCGGATCGTTCAGGACCGGCCGCAGGTCGTACTGGAAGCAGTCGCGCGACGTCCCCGGCGGCGGGCCGTGCAGCACGTAGATCGCGCAGTCCTCGGGGACCAGCTGGCGCAGGCGAATGCCTTCGTCCAGGTGGGCGGTGAAGAAGGTCTTGCAGCCTTCGAGCACCAGTGCCGGCGCCACCTGTTCCATGCCGAGCCCGTAGGCATCGGCCTTCATGACGGCCGCGCAGGCCCCCTTGGTTTTCCCGGCCAGCAGCCGGTAATTGTCACGGATCGCACCCAGGTCGACCACTAGCCGCGCCCCTGCGCGGGACGCATCTACCGAATCCACCATCTCCCGCTTACGCCTTGACCAGTTCCGGCGCGGCGCCGCGCTGCGGGACGCCGGCATAGCGGAACACCGCCAGGTCCTCGGCGCGAATGGCCGGCTGCTTGCCGCTCACCAGGTCGGCGATGACGGCGGCCGAGCCGCAGGCCATGGTCCAGCCCAGGGTGCCGTGGCCGGTATTGGTGAACAGGTTGCGCAGCGGGGTGGCGCCGACCACCGGGGTGCTGTCCGGCGTCATCGGGCGCAGGCCGGTCCAGAAGCTGGCCTGGCGGGTGTCGCCGGCGCCCGGGAACAGGTCGTTGACGACCATTTCCAGGGTTTCACGGCGCGCCGGGTTCAGGACCTTGCTGTAGCCGGCGATCTCGGCCATGCCGCCCACGCGGATGCGGTCTTCGAAACGGGTCACGGCGATCTTGTAGCTCTCGTCCAGGATGGTCGACACCGGCGCACGTGCGGCGTCGGTGATCGGCACGGTGATCGAGTAGCCCTTCAGCGGGTAGACCGGCAGCGTGAACTGGTTCTTGAGCAGCAGGCGCGAGTAGCTGCCCAGCGCCAGCACGTAGCGCTCGGCGGTGAGCACGCCCGTGTCGGTGCGCACGCCGACGACCTGGTCGCCGCTGGTGAGCAGTTCGCGGATGTCGGTGTCGAACTCGAAGCGCACGCCCAGGTCGCGCGCCATCACGGTCAGGCGGCTGGTGAACAGCTGGCAGTCGCCGGTTTCGTCGTTCGGCAGGCGCAGGCCGCCCACCAGGGTGGCATGATTGCCCAGCGCCGGCTCGGCCTTGCCCAGCTCGCGGCCCTGCAGCAGTTCGTACTCGACGCCGGCTTCCTTCAGCACTTCGATGTCCTTGCCCGCGCTCTCCAGCTGCTGCCGGGTGCGGAACAGCTGGATGGTGCCGAGGGTGCGGCCCTCGTACTCGATGCCGGTCTGGGCGCGCAGTTCGCGGATGCAATCGCGGCTGTACTCGGCCAGGCGCACCATGCGTTCCTTGTTGACGGCATAGCGGTCGGCGGTGCAGTTGCGGTACATCTGCCACATCCAGGCAAGCTGGAACAGCGAGCCGTCCGGGCGGATCGCCAGCGGCGCGTGCTTCTGGAACAGCCACTTCGCGGCCTTCAGCGGAATGCCCGGCGCCGCCCACGGCGAGGCATAGCCCGGCGAGATCTGGCCGGCATTGGCGAAGCTCGTCTCCAGGGCAGGGCCGGGTTGACGGTCGATGACGGTGACGTCGTGGCCTGCCTTGGCCAGATAGTAAGCGGTGGTCACGCCGACCACGCCGCTGCCCAGTACGAGAACGCGCATGATGTGCCTAGGTCCTGAAGTAAAAGAAGCCGGATTTAGAAAAGATTGCCATGATACATGGGGAAGTGAAATAATGGTTCCTGTTGTCACACACGTTTTCAGTGAAAATTCATGCGCGTCCAGAAGAACTCCCACCGCGTCCTCGACAAGATCGATCTCCACATCTTATCGATTCTCCAGGACGACGCGCGCATCGTCATGAAAGACCTGGCCGAGCAGGTCGGGCTGTCGCTGACGCCCTGCATCGAACGGGTCAAGCGCATGGAGCGCGATGGCGTGATCAGCGGCTACCACGCGCGCGTGAATCCGCAGGCCATGGGCCTGCAGATCCTGGTGTTCGTCGAAATTACCCTGCACCAGAAATCGGAGAAAGCGTTTGACCGCTTCCGCCGCGCGATGCTCGGCATTCCCGAAGTGATGGAGTGTCACCTGGTGTCGGGCGACTTCGACTACCTGATCAAGGCCCGTATTCCCGAAATGTCGGAATACCGCCGCCTGCTGGGAGAAATCCTGCATGTGGCCGATGCCGGCCAGTCGAAAAGCTATGTGGTGATGGAAGAGCTGAAGGAAACGCTGGCGCTGTCGATCCCGCGCTGAGCGGGCCGGCGCCGCTGCGCCGGCTTGCTCATGCAGGACGCAGGCTCAGGGAAAGGCCGGCAGGTCGATGCTGTAGATATTGCGAAGGCCGTTGTGCGCCACGCCCAGCAGTTCGCCGTCGACATCGGCCGCGCTGCGCAGGGTGCCTTGCCGGGGCCATGTGACGCCGGCATCGCGGCGGGTGCTTGAAAACAGCAGGGTCTTGCCGTCCGCGCCGATCGAGCCAGTGAATTCCATTTGCGGCGAGTTCACCGGACCGTCGAGCCGGCGAGGCGCACTCCACGCCTGGCCGTCGCGGCCGACGTGGAACAGGTCGATGTTGCGATTTGCATCCGCCATGGCGAGAATGCCGAAGCTCTGGTCAGGGGCGATCGCGAACGACATGCCCGTGAACGGCATCGGCTCGGGAGCAGCATAGGCGCCATTCACCAGCTTCGCACGCAGGATCGGGCCACCGCCCGCGCGGCCAAAATACAGGGTGCCGTCGGCCGCCAGCGAGGGATAGGTCTCGTTCAGGCCACTGTTGATGTGGTCGGGCAGGCGGGTCGGTTCACCCCAGCTGCCATCCGCCTGTCGCATGACCTGCCAGAGGTCGAGGTCCGCCTTCGGTTGGGCGCCACCCTCGGTCCGGTTCGAAATGAACACATAACGGGCGCCATCCGGGCTGAGCGCGCCATCGCCATCGTTCCATCGCCCCGAGAACGGCAGCACCGTCGGCATCTCCCACTTGCCATTGACCAGGCGCGCCTGCATCAGGGTCATGCGTGAAAATCCGACATCGGTACGGGTGAACAGTAGCGTGCGGCCGTCCGCGGTGAGCGCGGGCGCGAAATCATGGAAGGGGCCGGAAACCGTCCCTTCGCCGACGAGGCGCGGCTTGGCGGCGAGCGGCAGGGATGGGGCATCGGCGGCCAGGGCAGGCGGCGGGCAGGCAACTGCGAGGAGGGAGATGGGCGCAAGCGCGCGCGAGATCTTGTGGAGGAATGGCTGTGTCATGGATGAACTGCGGTGCAGAAGAGGTCCTGGTCATGTGGAGGGAACAGGCAATGTAGCATCCGCGCATCGGCGAGTTTTCGTAAATTTGTATCCCTGCCGTGGGGTTCGCTCCGGAGCCGCCCAGGACCCGGCGGGCCGGAATGCCGCAGCACCGGCCCGCAATTCATGTCATGCCTTGCGTGGCTGCATCGCCATGCCTGCCATTGCCTTGCGCAGGAAGGCAAGGACCTCATCGCCGATGCCGGTGCCGAGGTGCAGCAGCGGCTCGGAGCTGGCGGCAAGCCGGAACTGGCTGACCACCTCGGGGTCGTCGCCCACCATGTCGGTGAACATCATGAACCAGCGTCGCGCAAGTTCCTGGGCCTTGAGCGACTGCGCCTCCGGATCGGCTTCCCTGCATGCGTGGACCTGGGTCGCCAGTACGATCCACTCGTCCGAATGCGATGCTTCGTGGCGGCGCATGCGCTCGATCGCAGCAAGCGGCAGGTAGCGCGCATAGATGGCGAAGCGGACCTCGGCGATCGCGGTGCGCATGTAGTCCAGCACGGCGGGCGTCAGGCCGAATTCCTTTTGCGCCTCCGGGTCCTGCCCGGTCATCACCGTCAGGCGCAGGATGAAGGCCGGGTTGCCGCCGCTGTCGCGCTCCAGGCAGGCCAGCCAGCGTTCGGCAAAGCTTCCGGCCTCGCTGGACGTTGGCGGAACGCCGCGCTCGATCAGCGATTGCGCATGGCGCACCAGCTCCTGCCATTCGGCCTGGGCCGCGCGGTTCTGGTACAGCGGCAGCCGCGCCAGTTCTTCCTTCGAAAAGTGTTTCTCGTACATGGTCATCTGCTCCAGGGTGGTTAGCCAGATGGACAGGTCGGTCTCCTCGCCGGCGGCCAGCTTTGAACGCAGGCGCAGCAGTTGCTCGCGCATGTGCGCCGCTTCGGCAATCTGCCGTTCGAGGCCGGAGAGCTGGCGTTCGACGATGGCCAGCGGCGAGGCATCCGGACTGTCCAGGTAAGCCCCGATGTCGGCCAGCGCCATGCCGAACGCGCGCAGGGCCTGGATCTGCTGCAGGCGCGCCACGTCGTCGCGGTCATAGAGCCGGTAACCGGCATCGGAACGCGCAGAAGGCGAGAGCAGCTTGATACTGTCGTAATGGTGCAGCGTGCGGACCGTCAGGCCGGCGCGCGCCGCGAGTTCTCCCACTTTCAACATCGAGCTTCTCCCTGTTCTTCATGCGTAGCGCTACTCTGGAGCCTCACGCGGCGTGAGGGTCAAGCGCATTGTTGGACATGCGTGCCCCGCATGATACGGGCACGCACGTCCCGGGAGAACTACCAGGCCATCTTGTTCCAGGTGTCGTCACCGACGATGCCGTCGGCGCTCAATCCCTTCGAGGTCTGGAAGTTGCGCACCGCGGTCGCCGTAGCCGGGCCGAAGGCGCCGTCCACCGCGATGCCCGCGCCGCTCTCGTTGAGCTGGCTCTGCACGGCGCGCACCTTTGCGCCCGAGTCGCCCTGCTGGGTGAGGATGGCCAGCGCCGGCCAGGTGGCGTTGCCGACGATGCCGTCCGCGCCCAGGGCGTGCGAGGCCTGGAAGTTCTTCACCGCGTTCTGGGTCGCGGTATCGAAGCTGCCGTTCACGGTGAGGGTATAGCCCCATTGCTGCAGCAGGTACTGGATGGTGCGCACACGCTCGCCCGTGTTCCCGTACTGGACCAGCTGGGGTGCACGGTCACGTGGCTGACCGAGGCGGTGCGGCTTGAGTAATTGCAGCTGGCGGCCGGGTTCCAGATGGCAGGGGGGTAGTCGGTCGAGGCAAGCGCCGGCGGGGCCGACGCGACGAAACACAGGCCCGCGAGTAGGCCGCGCATCATGATGTTCATAGATTGTCTCCGTATGTGCTTCGTTTTCTATTTATTCCGGTGTCGACGAAATCCGGCGCCGAAATCTTCGGATCGGGCGTGCCGGTTTCCACGGTGATGCGGCGTGCGGACAGCTTGCGCAGCCGCTCCTTGCCGTAGACTTTCTCCATCTCGACGTGCTTCTGGTCGATCTCGAACTTGTCACTGCGGCGGCCCTGGCGGATGGCGGTCAGCACTTCGTAGCTGTAGATTCTTGCGATTTCCGGCTGCGGGATGCCGCTGTAGCGCGCCACCGCGGCTTCCCAGTCCTCGAGCGGGAAACCCTTGTTCTTGCGGGCGCCGTAGTGGGCGAGCAGGGCGGCGGCGGCGCGGATGTTGGTGCGCGTGTCAGACACCGCCTGTTCCGGCGTGACGCGGATCAGGGCCGCGCCTTCCCGCAGCGAATGGCCGAAGTGATTGTCGTCGCGCAGGCCCATGATGCCGTAGCTGATCGGCATGCCGTCATGCGATTCCACCTCGACCTCGGGTTCGCCGTTCTTCTTGAGCTTGCCCTTGGGGACGTGCGGGTGCCAGCGGGTTTCGGCATAGGCGATCGACTGCAGCAGTTCGACCGGCACGTTGAACTCGTTCGAGGCTTCCCGGAAGTACTGCTTGTACTGCTTGGCCGATACGGTCAGCTCGGCCGGTTTGCCATCGGCGAATGCGAGCGGCGCTGCCGCCGTCCCAACCAGTGCTGCACATAGCGCGACGAGCAGCCGCGCCTTGACGCTTTGCTTCATTGTTGTCTCCAGTGTTGTTTGAATGGGCTCCGGCACGAGGCCGGAAAGGGGCGCGGAAGAGCGGAAAAACAGGCCGTTTCCGGGCCTGTTGAGTATATGCATGCTCCGGATGGTGAAACGATAAGACTTTGATTTAAAAAAATATTTCGCTAGAAATGAATCGTGCTCAAGGTGTCACTAAAAGTCGGTACATACACGCGGATTAAGGGGGTGTAAGCGAGGCTTATCGGTTTATGCGGATCGCATAAGCCGGGGCGTGGAACCGCAGCCGAAACGGGAGCCGAAGCGGCCTGCCCGCCGTGGGCGCCGCTGGCAGTACAATATCGGATTACCTATCTTTTCTTTTAAGAGAATGCCATGGCCGTCAATTCCCCCCTGCCAGTCGCAGCCGACCTGAAACCCGTGAACGGCATTGAAATCGGCTTTGCCGAAGCCGGCATCAAGAAGCCCAACCGCAAGGACCTGCTCGTCATGAAACTGGCCGAGGGCGCGACCGTGGCCGGTGTCTTCACCAAGAACCGCTTTTGCGCCGCGCCGGTCCAGGTGAGCAAGGCCAACCTGGCAGCGGTTGCGAATGGCGGCAAGCCGATCCGCGCGCTGGTGGTCAACACCGGCAATGCCAACGCCGCCACCGGCGAGCAGGGCCTGGCCAACGCACAGGCCACCTGCGCCGAAGTGGCGAAGCTGCTCGGCCTGGACGCACAGCAGGTGCTGCCGTTCTCCACCGGCGTGATCCTCGAGCAGCTGCCGATCGAGAAGATCGTCGCCGGCCTCCCTGGCGCCGTGTCGAACCTGAAGGCGGACAACTGGTTCAACGCCGCCGAGGCGATCATGACCACCGATACCCAGCCGAAGGCGGCCTCGCGTACCGTCACCATCGGCGGCCACCTTGTTACCATGACCGGCATCAGCAAGGGCGCCGGCATGATCAAGCCGAACATGGCGACCATGCTGGGCTACCTGGCGATCGATGCCCGCGTGGCGCAGCCGGTGCTGGACGAACTCGTGAAGCACGCGGCCGACCACTCGTTCAACAGCATCACGATCGACGGCGACACCTCGACCAACGACTCCTTCATCATTGTTGCCACCGGTGCGGGCAGCCTGAACATCGATGCCGCTTCCGGTGCCGACTACGAAGCGCTGAAGGAAGCGGTCACCGACATCTCGCGCAACCTGGCGCAGCAGATCATCCGCGACGGCGAAGGCGCGACCAAATTCATGACCATCACGGTGGAGCAGGGCACCAGCGTGGAAGAGTGCCGCAAGATCGCCTACTCGATCGCCCACTCGCCGCTGGTCAAGACCGCCTTCTTCGCCTCGGACCCGAACCTGGGCCGCATCCTGGCCGCCATCGGCTATGCCGGCGTGGACGACCTGGATACCACCAAGCTCGACCTCTACCTGGACGACGTGTGGGTGGCCAGGAGTGGCGGGCGCAACCCGGACTACAAGGAAGAAGACGGCCAGCGCGTGATGAAGCAGGCCGAGATCACCGTGCGCGTCACCTTGGGACGAGGCGAGGCCGTGGCGACCGTCTGGACCTGTGACCTGTCGCACGACTACGTCTCGATCAACGCCGACTATCGTTCCTGACGGCGTGTCACGATGACGCCTCTGGAACAGTTCCTGCACCGCGCCGAAGCCCTGCTGGCGCGGGTCGAGGCGGTGCTGCCGCCGGCGGTGCCGCGCGAGCCGGACTGGAAACGCAGCTTTGCCTTCCGCTGGCGCAAGCGCGTCAACGGGGGCGGCAAGTACCTCGCGCCCGTACTGCATGCCTCGACCATCCGGTTGGAGGACCTGCAGCACGTCGACGCGCAAAAGCGCCAGATCGAACAGAACACGAAGCAGTTCGTGCAGCGCCGCCCGGCCAACAACGTGCTGCTGACCGGCGCGCGCGGCACCGGCAAGTCCTCGCTCATCAAGGCCTGCCTGAACGGCTTCGCCGACCAGGGCCTGCGCCTGATCGAGGTGGACAAGGCCGACCTGGCGGATTTGCCCGACATCGTCGATGTGGTGGCCGGAAGACCGGAGCGCTTCGTGATCTTCTGCGACGACCTGTCCTTCGAGGAAGGCGAGGCCGGCTACAAGGCCTTGAAGGTGGCCCTGGATGGCAGCATCGCAGCAGCTTCGGACAATGTGCTGATCTACGCGACCTCGAACCGGCGCCACCTGATGCCGGAGAAGATGTCGGACAATGCCGGTTACACGCATGGCGACGACGGCGACCTGCATCCGGGTGAGACGGTGGAAGAGAAGATCTCGCTGTCGGAGCGCTTCGGCCTGTGGCTCTCCTTTTATCCGTTCAAGCAGGACGACTACCTGGGTATCGTGGCGCACTGGCTGGCCAGCTTCGGCTGCACGCCGCAGCAGATCGATGCGGCGCGTGCCGAAGCCCTGCAGTGGGCCTTGCAGCGCGGCTCGCGCTCGGGCCGGGTGGCATGGCAGTTTGCGAAGGACTACGCCGGCAAATTACCTGACAGTGAAGCGGCGGACAAAGAAACCAATGAATGATATGAAGGCAAAACCGGTCGACGTCGCGGTCGGCATCCTGATGCGTTCCAACGGCGACGTCCTGCTGGGCCAGCGCCCGGAGGGCAAGCCCTACGCCGGCTACTGGGAATTCCCCGGCGGGAAAGTCGAGCCGGGCGAGGACATCTTCCACGCGCTGCAGCGCGAGTTCGTCGAAGAGCTGGGCGTGCGGGTGCTCGCCGGCGAAGCCTGGTGCTGCGTCGAGCACGTGTACGAGCATGCACACGTGCGCCTGTACTTCTACATCTGCCGCGAGTGGGAGGGCGAGCCGCAAAGCCTGGAGGGGCAGGCCTTTGCGTGGCAGGGCGGGTACAGCGTCAGTCCGCTGCTGCCGGCGACGATACCGCTGCTGGAGTGGCTCGATAAATTGCGTTTCGCTGAGAAGCGGTAAGCGCCCAAGCAGGCCCTTAGTTGTCCGTCGGCTTGTCGTCCTGCGGATCGTTGGTGGAGGCGCCGGGAATCGTGTACTTCTCTTCGGCCCAGGCGCCCAGGTCGATCTGCTTGCAGCGCTCCGAGCAGAACGGGCGGTACTTGTTCTCCGGGGTCCATTCGACCTTCTTGCCGCAGGTCGGGCAGGCTACAACAGTCATTTCAATAATACCGATCAGAAGTTACACAGGGTCAGGTTGAAGGGCACGTCTTCTTCCAGCGCCTTCGGCTTGCAGTCGCCGTCCTGGGTGGTGAAGCGTACCCACAGCATATACTTGTTGGCCGAGATTTCGGGGATGGCGCCGAGCGACTCGTCGATCGACAGGCGCAGCATCTGATAGACCTTCCCCTGCAGCATCTGCTGGTAGCTGCCGCCCGTGGCGATCATCTTGACCGGGCCGCCGGAATCGCGCAACAGGCGCAGCACCAGTGCGAGGGCCTCGAACAACGGGGCCAATGGGGCGAACCAGCCCATGACATCGGCCTGCCGCTGCTGCGCCGGACGGTGCTGCCAGGCGTAATACGAGGGCAGGTCGAATTCGCAGGCGCCGCCCGGGATGATGGTGCGGCCGCGGATGCTCATCAGCCACTCGTTGTCGCGCACGTTCTGGCCGGTCTTGCCCTGGCTTGCTCCCAGTGCGCCGCTGACGGCGTCCAGCTCGGCCAGCACGGCGTCGAGCATCTCGGTGGCGACATTGGGATTGCTGCGGTAGGACAGCAAGCTCTGCTTCTGACGCTCGAGTTCCTGCAGCAGGTCGGACTTCAGGTCGGCGCGTCCGGCCACTTCCAGCATGTCGAAGATCGTGGCGAGGGCCACGTGATGCTGCATCGGGTGCTCTTGTTGCACAAAGAACTTGAACTTCTCGTACAAATCTTCCAGCCGCAACAACGTGCGAATCCGCTCGTTGAAAGGATATTCGTAGACGATCAAAATGACATTCCTCTGAATGTAGGCTGGCGAGCAACCCCGTGATTCTGAACCATGCTGCGTAAAATTACAAATCCCGCATTGACGAAGCGCACTAACCCAGCCATTTATTTGCTCAGGGATAAATACATAGCGTGCAAACGCTCCACTTGAGGGCGCAGCATGTCCAGTCCGTCGTCGTTGAGAATGATATCGTCGGCCGCCGCGCGGCGCTGTTCGCGTGTGACCTGGGCGGCCATGATGGCGCGCACCTGGGATTCGCTGATCCCGCTGCGGGCCATCACGCGGGCCACCTGCAGTTCTTCCGGGCAGTCGATTGCCAGCACCCGGGTGACGCGTTCACGCCAGGTGCCCGATTCGATCAGGAGGGGCACGACGAAGATGACGTAGTCGCCGGTAGCGATGCTTGCTGCGGCCGCGGTGGCGTCGCGGATGCGCGGGTGCAGGATGGCCTCCAGCCGGGCGCGCGCCGTGTCGTCGCTGAAGACCAGGGCGCGCATCTTGGCCCGGTCGAGCGCGCCCTCGGGGGTGGCGAACGCAATCCCGAACTCGGCGAGCAGCGCCGGCATCGCCGCGCCGTGCGGGGCAGTGAGCGCATGGGCGATCAGGTCGGTATCGATGACCGAGGCGCCAAGGGCCGCGAACATGTCGGCCACGGTGGTCTTGCCGCAGCCGATGCCGCCGGTCAGGCCGACCGAGAACGAGGGCTTGTGCGGGGCGTCCATCTCAGCCGGTCACGACGGACTGCAACTGGGCGCTGATGCCGCTGCCGTAGAGCAGGGCGATCAGGCCGGCCGCCGCCAGGTAGGGGCCGAAGGGAATCGGCTTGTCGCGGCCGCGCTTGGCGAACACGATCAGGCTGATGCCGACGATTGCTCCAACCACCGAGGACAGCAGGATGATGGTCGGCAGCATCTGCCAGCCGAGCCAGGCGCCGAGGGCTGCGAGCAGCTTGAAGTCGCCGTAGCCCATGCCTTCCTTGCCGGTGACCAGCTTGAACAGCCAGTACACCGACCACAGCGCCAGGTAGCCGGCGGCGGCGCCGATCACCGCATCCTGCAGCGGTACGAAGGTGCCGTTGAGGTTGACCAGCAGGCCCGCCCACAGCAGCGGATAGGTCAGGTCGTCCGGCAGCAGCTGGGTGTCGACGTCGATGAAGGTCATCGCGACCAGCAGGAACAGGAACAGCAGCGTCGCCAGGCCGGCCAGGCCGCTGCCGAAGGTCCACACCAGCACGCCCGCCAGGATGCCGGTCAGCAGCTCGACCGCCGGGTAGCGCGGCGAGATCGGGGCCTTGCACTTGCGGCACTTGCCGCGCAGGGCCAGCCAGCTGACGACCGGGATGTTTTCCATTGCCGTGATCCCGTGGCCGCAGTGCGGGCAGCTTGATCTCGGCACCATCAGGTTGTAGCGGTCGGTGTGCGGTGCTTCCTTGCCGCTTTCCTGCGCCACGTAGTTGTCGGATTCGCGCTGCATCATCCTTGGAATCCGGTGGATGACCACGTTCAGGAAGCTGCCGACGAGCAGCCCGAACAGGGCGGCCACGAGGGTGGCGCTGAGTGTGGCCGGTGGGGCGAACAGCAGGGATTCCATGGGCATGGCGGCAAGGTCCGATCAGAAAGCAGGGGGGACGGCAGAAAAAGATTCTTTACATCAATCTATTGTAGAGGTTTCCCGCGATTTGGCGAAGCATCTGCATGTTGCCGGGATGTTTGCACGGCTTGCGGCCCCGGCGCACGATTGTGAGGGATCATGCCCGGGCGGTGGCGCGCGGCTACGCTGGCCTTGATAGAGCCATTCCCAGGTGCCGCAATGCCACGCGCAACACTTACTTTCCTGAACCACGCCTGTTTCATGGTCCGCACCGACGGTGCCCTGTTGGTGTCCGACCCATGGCTGGAGGGCGCGGTGCTCGACGGCGCCTGGAGCCTGGTCGACGGCGCTACCTCCCATGCGGCCCTGCTGGACATCCTGAATGCTGCCGGCGTGCCTGTGTATATATGGTGCTCGCGTGCCCAGCCGGACCGTTTCTCCCTGCCTTTCCTGCGGCGTTTCCAGTCCGAATTCCGCGGCATCGCGACCTTCCTTTACCGTCCCGGGCGCGACATGCGCATCGGGGAGGAATTGCGACGCCAGCGCCTGCCGGTGGCCGAGTGCCCGGACGGCGTCACCGTGACGCTGGCCGGCGACCTGCACCTGACCGCGCTCGCCAACGGCGACGGCGACTCCTCCTGCCTGCTCAGCTGCGGTGGGCGCACCATCCTCAACCTGGGCGACCGCGCACTGGCTACCGAGGCCGCCTGCCACGCCGCCGCGCCGCGCATCGGCCGGGCCGCTTCGCGCATCGACCTGCTGCTCACCGGCTTCGGCAGCATGGGCTGGTGCGGCAATCCGGAACAGTTCGCGGTGCGTGAGCTGGCCGCCAAGGCGGCGGTGGAGCGCCTGGCGCTGCAGGTCGAGCGTTTCCGGCCCCGGCTGGTGGTGCCGATCGCTTCGTTCGCGCGCTTTGCGCGGGCCGACAATGTGTGGCTCAACGGCGGCAGGCTGGCGCCGGCCGAGCTGCTCGAATTGTCGCGGCTGGAGGAGGTGCGGAATGTGATCCGCTTCCTGACGCCGGGGACCACCATCGACCTGCAGCGCGACACCCCTGGCACGCTGGCCTCCGTGCACGAGCGGGCACTGGAGCACTGGTCCGAGTGCTGGCGCAAGCGCCCGCCGCCGCTGCCGCGCCCGCCGCAGGCTTCACTGGGGGAATTGAAAGCGGCGTTTGCGCGCTATCGCGAGCGCGTCACGGCCGGGATGCACGTGCTGCCCCGCCTGCTGGAGACGGTGGGGCCGTTGCGGCCCTTGCTGGTGCACCTGCCCGACCTGCGCCAGACCGTCGAGCTGTCCTACCGGCATGGCTTCCACCTGAAACCGAGGGAGACGGCCGCGCACGTGGCGATGTTTTCGGGAACGGCGCTGCAACTGCTGCGCGCGGAGGACGGTTTCGACACCGTTTATGCCGGCGGCTGCTTCTGGACGCTGCGGCGCAGCGGGCTGTCGACCTTCGGGCGCTTCTTCCTGCCGCAGCGCATGGCGCGGCGCGGCGCCGACCGGCACCGGCCGCTCAGGATGGGCGGCTACCTGTGGCGGGCGCTGCTGGGCAAGATGGCACGGCAGTTGCAGGCGGCGCTGCGCTGAGCGCCGCCATGCTGGCTCGTCGGGCTCGTAGGGTGTTCGGCTGTGCCGAACGCGCGTTCAAGGTAGCGATGCGTTGTGGCAGAGCATGGGGGAATTGAACGCGCGGCCGGGAAACCCGGCCACCCTACATGATTGACCGCATCGGTAACAAAGCGCTTCAGCGCGCGTAGCTCGGGCGCTTCGGATCGTAGGTCCAGTCCGGGAACAGGTAGCGCATCGCCATGGCGTCGTCGCGCGCGCCCGCCGCCACCCGCTTGTACAGGGCATGTGCCTGTTCGATGCGCGCCATGTCCGGTTCGATGCCCAGGCCTGGGCGCTCCGGCACCGCCACCTGGCCGCCGACGATCTGCAAGGGCTCGACCGTGAGCCGCTCTTGGCCTTCCTGCCAGATCCAGTGGGTGTCGATGGCGGTGATGTTGCCCGGCGCGGCCGCGGCGCAGTGCGTGAACATGGCCAGCGACACGTCGAAGTGGTTGTTCGAGTGCGAGCCCCAGGTCAGGCCCCAGTCGTGGCACAGCTGGGCCAGGCGCACCGAACCCTGCATGGTCCAGAAGTGCGGATCGGCCAGCGGGATGTCGACCGCGCCCAGCAGGTGCGAATGGCCCATCTGGCGCCAGTCGGTGGCGATCATGTTGGTGGCGGTCGGGATGCCGGTGGCGCGCTTGAATTCGGCCATGATCTCGCGTCCCGAATAGCCGCCTTCCGGCCCGCACGGGTCTTCGGCATAGGCCAGCACATGCCCCTGGCCGCGGCAGGCGGCGATCGCCTCGCCCAGCGACCAGGCGCCGTTCGGATCCAGCGTCGCGCGTGCGTCCGGGAAGCGGCGCTTGATGGCCGCCACCGCCGCGATCTCTTCTTCCGGACGCATCACGCCGCCCTTGAGCTTGAAGTCGCGGAAGCCGTACCTGTCGACGCTGGCCTCGGCCAGCCTGGCGATGCTCTCCGGCGTGAGCGCTTCCTCGGTGCGCAGGCCGTACCAGTCGTCCGCCCCGTTGCCGGCCAGGTAGGGCAGGTCGGTGCGCCTGCGGTCGCCGATGTAGAACAGGTAGGCCAGCATCGGCACATGGCTGCGCTGCTGGCCGTTGCCCAGCAGTTCGCAGACCGGCACGCCCAGGTGCTGGCCGAGCAGGTCGAGCAGGGCGGCTTCGACCGCGGTGATCACGTTCTCCAGGCGCAGGTTGATCTCGTGCGGCTGTTTCAGCACGGCCGCTTCCGCGTTTGAAGTGACCTGGTGGTTGGGGCCCGCGATGGCGCCGCGCAGCGTCTTCAAGGTCTGGTTGTAGCGGGCGATCGGGGTGCCGGTGACCAGCGGCACGAGGCGCTCCAGCGCCCGCAGGATGCCGCTCGACCCGGGCACTTCACCCATGCCGGTGTTGCCGGCACTGTCCTTCAGCAGCACCAGGATGCGGGTGAAATAGGGCGCGTGGGCGCCGCACAGGTTGAGCAGCATGCTGTCCATGCCGGCCACCGGAATCACCCGCATCTCGGTGACGGTCGGGCTGGCGTGTCGCTGGATCGGATTCATGGGGTCTCCTTGCAAGCAAGGATTGAATTTACTTGTACCATTGCTCGTAACATTATTAATAACCTAAAATGGTTGCGCTAACATAACCAGTGTGAAGGAATTGCGATGTCGCGTCAATCGATTCTGGCAGCCGCGCTGGCTGCCGCGCTGCTGGGCGGATGTGCCGCTCACGGCGGTCCGTCCAAGCCTGGCAGACAATGGGTCGCGTCCTGGGGAACGGCACAGATGGTGCCCGGTGCCGAGCACGAGCTGGCGCCCTCCCAATGGCGCGACGCCACCCTGCGCCAGGTGGTGCGGGTGTCGCTGGGCGGCGAGCGCCTGCGCGTCAGGTTGAGCAATGTCTTCGGCACCGAGCCGCTGGTGCTGGAGGGCGCCAGCGTGGCGCGGTCCAGCGGTCCGGGCCGCTCGTCGATCGACCCGGCCAGCAGCCGGCCCCTGCGTTTCGGCGGCGCCGCGTCGGTCACGATCCCGGCCGGCGCCGAGTACCTGAGCGACCCGGTCGACCTGCCCCACGCGGCCGGGAGCGACCTGGCGGTCTCGATCCACTACCCGGACGCCCCAAGCCGCCAGACCAGCCATCCGGGCGCCCGCGCCACCAGTTTCATCGCGCCGGGACAGCACCTGGCGGCTGCCGAGCTGCCGCGGGCGTCCGGCTTTACGCGCTGGTACCAGCTGGCCGGCATCGAGGTCGAGGCCGCGCCCGGCGTGCATACTGTGGTGGCGATCGGCGATTCGATCACCGACGGCTACGGCGTCGCGCCCGACACCAACCTGCGCTGGACAGATAGCCTGGCGGCCAGGCTGCGCCAGGCCGGCATGACGGGGGTAGGGGTGGTCAATGCGGGGATCGGCGGCGGCCGCCTGCTGCGCGACGGCCTCGGCCCCAACCTGGCGTCGCGCTTCGAGCGCGACGTGCTGGACCGGCCCGGCGTGCGCCATGCGATCGTACTGATCGGGGTGAACGACCTTGGTAACCTGCACCGCAGCGCCGGCGACAGCGCGGCCGCACGCGCGCAGATGCTGGACGACATGAAAGAGGCGTTGCGCCAGTCGGTGGCGCGCGCCCATGCCCGCGGCGTGTGCGTGATCGGCGCCACCATCACTCCTTACGCCGGCAGCGAGTACTACCACCCGAAGGCGCCCAACGAGCAGGACCGCCAGGCCTACAACGACTGGATCCGCCGCTCCGGCGTGTTCGACGGGGTGATCGACTTCGATGCGGCGCTGCGCGATCCGGCGCGGCCGGACCACCTTCTCAAGGCATATGACAACGATGGGCTGCATCCGAACATGGACGGTTACCGGGCCATGGCGGAGGCGGTGCCGCTGGAGTTGCTCAAGGACTGCCGCCGTTGATCGGGTAGGGTGGTAGGCTTTGCCGACCGCGCGTTCAACTCACGGACGCATGTTGGTGACGCATCCGATAGTCGAACGCGCGTACGGCGAAGCCGTACACCCTACAACAACTAGCCGTTACCCGGCGCATATGGGAAGCGCTGCGCGCGGTAGTACTCGAGCGACTGCGCCGGCGCCTTTGCACCGGCCGGCAGCGCCCGTCCCGAGACGTGCATGAAATACGCCAGGCAGGCGTCGCGCCACCATTGTGCCTCGACGCGCTGCTGCGCCAGGCGCTGGGCCGTGTCGTTCCAGCGCTGGGCGTCCACCACCTGGCGCAGGCCGCCCCAAAGTTCCTGCATGCGTCCCACTTCCGCCACGCCGCGGTCGTAGCGCGCCACCAGCTCTTCCCACAGCGTGCGGCCGGACGGCATGCGGTAGTCCCAGGGCAGGTGGTGGAACCACAGCAGCAGTTCGGGCGGCGTGGTGGCGGGGTTGGAGAAGCGGCGCGCCACTTCCGGCGCGTACTGGGCCACGGCATTGCTGCCGCGCGCCGTGCGGTCGAAGCCGATGCCGTCGCGACCGGCGCGGTGGTAGTAAACCGGATTCCAGTCCGGGCGCTCCAGGTCGTCCACCCAGGGGCCCGGGCCGTGGTGGTGGCCGGTGTCCATCAGGTGGTGCAGGCCGAGCGGCGTCATGTAATCGACCACCGCCTCGCGCGAAGCCATCATCATGGCGACGACCGGATCAGCTACCCTCGGGTTGGGCGAGAAGGTCTGGGCCGCCCATTCGCGCGCGACGGCGCCGGCGTCCAGCATCGGGTCCCAGGCCATGCGCCCGAACACGTACCAATTGGCCTGGTCGAAGACCGAGCCGCTCCAGCTGCGGCTGCTGCCGATGTTGGCCACGCCGGCGATGCCGCCAACGCGTCCCTTCTGTGCGCCCTGCAGCACCTGGGTCACGGTGAGGGATCGGTTGCTGGTGGGGGGACCTGCGCGGGTATCGGCGCGCAGGGTTTCCTGGAACATCGGGCCGAGGTAGGCCAGGTGGGTGGCGAAGCCCAGGTACTCCTTGGTGATCTGGAATTCCATCATCATACGGGTGTCCGGCATGGCGCCGAACAGCGGGTGAAAAGGCTCGCGCGGCTGGAAGTCGATGGCGCCGTTCTTCACCTGCACCAGCACATTGGCGTCGAACTTGCCGTCCAGCGGCTGGAACTGCTCGTAGGCGTGGGCGGCGCGGTCGTGCTTCGGATCGTCTCCCAGGCCCTTGCGCTTGCGTGCCTCCGGCGGCTCGTAGACAAAGGCGCGCCACATCACGGTGCCGCCATGCGGCGCCAGTGCGCGTGCCAGCATGTTGGCGCCATCCACGTGGTTGCGGCCGTAGTCCTGCGGACCGGGCTGGCCTTCGGAGTTCGCTTTCACCAGGAAGCCGCCGAAGTCCGGGATAGTACGGTAGATCTCCTCCGTCTTGCGCCGCCACCAGCTTGCTACCGCAGGGTCGAGCGGGTCGGCGCTGGCCGTCTCTTTCAGGTCCAGCGGTGTCGACCAGCGCACCGAGAGGAATACCCGGATGCCGTAGGGGCGCAGGACATTGGCGATGGCAGCGGCCTTGGCGATGAAGGCCGGACCGAGCACCTCGGCCTTGGCATTGACGTTGTTCAGCACCGTGCCGTTGATGCCGAGCGAAGCGTTGGCGCGCGCATAGTCGAGGTAGCGCGGATCGACGATGGCAGGCAATTCCCACCAGTTCCAGATCGATTGTCCCGCGTAACCACGTTCCACGCTGCGGTCCAGGTTGTCCCAGTGGTTCAGCACGCGCAGCGGCAGGGCAGGGTTCGAGGCCAGCGGACTGCGCACCAGGGAGGCGGCGCTGCCGTCCTGCAGGGCGCGCAGCCAGGCGAAGCTGCCGTACAGCAGGCCGATGTCGGACTTCGCCGTGATCAGGGTGAAGTCCTGGCCGTTCAAGCGGGTACGGGCGAGCAGGTAGCCCTCGGGGCCGACGCGCTCCACGGACCTGCCCAGCTCAGCTGGCAGTCCGGCGGGAAGCTTGTCGGTACGCGCCAGCACCACGCTGCCGGCACGGATGGCAGTGGCAGATGGCGGGACCCTTCCCAGCATGCTCCCGAGGGCCCGCTGCAGTTCGGCGCGCGCGGCAAGCACGGTCGGGGTCTCGGGACCCAAGGTGACGATTGCGGCGGCCGGCACTGCGGCTGCCTGGGCGGGGGGCAGGGGGCGGTAGCGCAGCCAGAGCTGGTAGCCGTCTTCGTCGGCGCGGGCAGTGGTTGCGAACATGGCACCCAGCAGCAAGGCTGCCAGGGCGCGAACCAGCACGAATGCAAGGGATCGCTGCAAGATTGTCTCCTTCGTTTTATGGCCGGCCGGACATGCGCCGACAGTGTGCGATGCCGGGATGTTAGCGCAAACTTTATCAAATGCGAAACGATTTCTGCTGTATGCGGCCGCTTTTCATGCGGCTTCGCGCCGAGCAAATATATTAGTTGACAAGTATAAAAGTTGAAGTTTAGACTAAAATGATTGCGATAACATTCGTGTTGTCGGAGTGTTGGAAGCGATACCGCAAAGTGACATAAAAATACACAGGAGATCAGCATGCACCAGCAGCGAGGCAGTACGTTCCTGCGCCCCGGACATTCCGGCGGCCGCATTCTTCAACTGACGGTCCTCGCCGGGCTGGTCTCGGCAGCGTACGCGCAGGAGGCGACGCCACCGGTCGGACAGGGTTCGATCCAGACCGTGCAGGTGACCGGCTACCGTGGCAGCCTGGAAACCTCGGCCCGTGACAAGCGCGAAGCCACCGGCTTCCAGGATTCGATCTTCGCAGAAGACCTCGGCAAATTCCCCGACACGAACATCGCCGAATCGCTGAACCGCATCCCGGGCGTGCAGGTGTCGCGCGAGATCACGGGTGAGGGCGTCAACATCCAGATCCGCGGCCTCGGCACCAGCTTCACCAAGGTCCTGCTGAACGGCGCCCCGATCGCCGTGGCCTCCACCGGCAGCACCGACAGCCAGAACACCAACCGCGAGGTCGACCTTGACCTGCTGCCGACCGACCTGTTCACCAAGCTCACCGTCAGCAAGAGCCCGTCGGCCTCGCTGCTCGAAGGCGGCGCCGCCGGGGTGGTCGATATGCGCAGCGCGCGCCCCTTCGACCGCAAGGGCAGCTATGTCTCCGCCAACCTGGGCGGCACCCGCAACCAGGTCGCCGGCAAGTGGGGCAACCGCGGCTCGGTCCTGGCCAGCAAGACCTTCGACAATACCTGGGGCATCCTGGGCGGCGTCGCCTGGAACAAGTCGAAGGTGCATGCCACCGGCTACGAGACCATCGGCCTGACCAACCCGAACCTGACCGCGGCCCAGAGCAGCAGCCCGACCCGCAACAATACCGGCGGCGGCAACTGGACCATCCCGGCCACCGTCCCGAGCAATGCCGGCAACGGCCTGACCCCGGGCGCCGCCATTGACCAGGCCTTCCTGTTGCAGCGCAATCCGGGCCTGAGCATCCAGCAGATCGACAATGCCCTGATCCCGCGCCTGGGCCGCCAGATGGCGCAGTACGGCGACAAGGACAAGGTCACCGCGATCCTGTCGGGGGAGTTCCGTCCGAGCGCCGGCCTGCACTTCTACATCGATACGATGTACAGCGAGAAGGACAACGACCTGCAGCGCATCGACACCAACTGGATCGGGCGCAACGGCGCCATCATCCCGCTGAACATGAAGGTCGACCGCACCGACTGCGCCAGCGGCTGCGTGGTCGAAAGCGGCACCTTCGCGAATGCCCAGTTCTTCGCCGAATACCGCCCCTACATGGAGAAGGTGCGCCTGAAGGGCATCAACCCGGGCATGGAGTGGGACATCGGCGAGCGCCTCAAGCTCAACGCCCAGCTGAACTATACGAAGTCGGAATTCTCGCGCGAGTCGCCGACCGTACTGCCGGTCACGGCGGTCAACGCCGGTAATACGGTGACCTTCACCAACGGCCCGGTGCCGAGCATCGCCAGCTCGATGGACATCAGCAACCCGGCCAACTACCGGCTCGACACCGCCAACGGCGCACGCGTCAACCTGCAGCAGGAACTGCGCGAGACCAGCACCAGGGGCTTGCGCACCGACCTCACCTGGGGCGACCGCGAGTTCAGCCTGAAGGGCGGCTTCGCCTACGACGACATCCTGCGCCGCATCACCGCGCGCGATAACTCGACCGCGTGGCAGAACCTGATCTGCGGCGGCGTGGCCGGGTGCCAGGGCGCAGGCACGATCGGCTCGCGCGTCGGCGAGTACCTGCGCCGCGGTCCGAACGGCCTGATCGAAGTCGACTGGCAGCGCTTCGCTGGCGACACCAACTACCAGCAGTTGCTGGACCAGGCGCCGATCACCGGCGCGGCCAATACCGGCGCCGCCACCGGCTTCATCCAGGAGAAGACCAAGGGCGTGTTCCTGCAGACCGACGGCATCGCCCAGCTGGCCGGCTTCCAGCTGCGCTACAACGCCGGCGTGCGCTACGTGCGCACCGAGCAGAGCGTCGGCGCCTACAACTCGGTGGCCGATCCGCGCAATGCCAGCTTGCCGGCCGGCGCCACCCCGTTCCCGAACATGAACCAGTGGGTCTACGTCGACAAGGAATACAGCAACACGCTGCCGTCTGCCAGCGCCGCGCTCGACCTGGCGAAGAACGTGGTGCTGCGTGCCTCGGCCTCGCGTTCGATGACCCGCGCCAACCCGGAAGCCCTGCGCCCGGGCGTCAACTTCTCGAACCCGTCGGCCGACATCGGCAGCCTGGGGGCGCCGAACCTCGCCCCGTACATCTCGGATAACCTGGACTTCGGCGTCGAGTGGTACACCGGCCGCGAAGGCTATGTGTCGGCGACGGTGTTCCAGAAAAAGCTGAACGGCTTCACGGTGAACCAGAACAACACCTTGCCCTTCGGCGCCCTGGCGCAGTACGGCGTCACCTACGACAGCCTGACCCCGACCCAGCAGCAGGCGCTCGATGCCCGCGGCGGCCCCGGTAGCGCCAACGTGGTCATGACCTCGCAGCGCAACGCCGGCGGCGAACTGAAGATCAAGGGCCTGGAGCTGGGCTGGGTCCAGCCGCTCGACAAGCTGCTGCCGTGGCGCGGCTTCGGCTTCTCCGAAACCCTGACCCTGATCGACCAGAAGGCGACCGGCGAGGGCACCCAGGGCTTCGTCGCGCTGGGCGTGCCGAAGAAGAGCAACAACTTCCAGGTCTATTACGAGAACCGGGGCTTCATGGCGCGCCTGTCGCACACCTACTCGCAAGGCAGCCAGGTCTCGGGCCTGAACCAGAACGGCATCGCGGCGGCCGCCCTGTACAGCGACGACTTCAAGCAGCTGGACTTCTCGTCCCAGCTCGACCTGGAGAAGGTGCTGGACCGCGACGGCCTGCCGACCGTGACCTTCGACGTGGTGAACGCGACCGATACCGTGCGCCGCACCTACTTCCAGTTCTCGAACGCGACCTTCACCAGCTACAAGCCGGGCCGTACCTTCTCGGTGGGCCTGCGCATGAAGTTCTGATGTGCGCGGCCTCCATCACCCGATGGAGGCCGCAACACCGCCGGCAGCCAATGCAACCCGATCAGCAAGCGATCAGGCAAGGCTGCCGGGCCGCATGGCAGTCTTTGCTTGCGCAACGAGGCGACCTCGTTAGCTAAGGCTTCAAGCCGGCTTCGAAACGCCGGCGTGGCAACCAGTCCAGACGCTTGCCATCGACGTTATGGATGTACAAACGATCGGCTGTTTCGGTAGCGCCGGTGGTGGTCGGTGACTGGCCTGTTGGGTCCTGCAGATCAGCCACCACTGTGCCATCCTCGGTGAACGCAAGGACATGTCCGAATGGTTTAGGCATCGACCACATGAAGCGTGGGATTCGAAGAATCATCCGGCGCAGGAAGGGACGGTCAGCCATCTGGTCCAGTACATTACGCTGTCCGGCCAGACCCAGCCAAATCCGCCCATTCAAGCCACGTGAAAGATTGTCCGGATAGGCCGGAAGATTATCCAGCAGCACACGTGCCGACTCGGACGGCTTGGACAGGTCGAGCCGATCGGCAGACGCCGCGATCTGCCATATCCGATACCGACCACTCTCGCTCACCAGCAACTGCGTCTCGTCACCGCTGAGTACAATGCCGTTCGGGAGGCTCAAGCTGTCCGCGACAACGCGGACGTGCTTTGTCCGCGGATCGTATTCCATCACCCGGCCACTTGCCGACTGCTCGAAAACCTCAAGCATTGCGGCGTCGTTTGTCGAGCCCCAATGCGCGGCGGGAAAGCGCCTGGACGAATCGGTGATATAAATTTTGCCACTCGTGCCCACGGTGACTGAATTCGGAAACGAGATTTCTGCATCGGCGCCGGCGCGGAGCAACATAGTCTGCTTGCCGTCGGGTGCAATGGACAATAATCCTTTGAAGGCATCTGCGACGATCAGGTTTCCTTGCGCGTCCACGGCCAGCCCTAATGGCCTGCCTCCGGTGTTCACGAAGGTTTCCGGAGTGCCGCCAAGCGCTGCAAACCGCAGGATGTTGCCACCAAGGAGGCCCATGTAGAGCTTGCCGTCAGGTGCCAACGTCACACTCTCCGGGCCGACCCCACCGTCCAGATCAATAGTCGCCGGGTTTGCCAATTTGCTGTTCTCGGCATAGGCGCCAGTCAAGCCATCGGATTTAGGTGCCTGCCAGGCCACTGGCTGAATTGGCACCGGCCAAAAGGCAAGATAAGCTGTAAGCGCGAGCACAAGAACCATAGGTATCCAAAAGACCTTTTTCATGAATTGTCATGTTGCGTTTGGGTTGCCCGGTCGTGCTGCCGGTTCGAAGTGATGTGTTCGGCTACTGTCGCATTGCGTGCCACCCTGCGCAGAACACGAGCGATACCACATACGCGGCCGTCAGTGCTGGCACACCCCGCGGAGAGAAACGCTGCCGCTCGCCCGAGCATAGCTGGTTGCCCAGGCCGAAAAATCACCTAATGTCACGACAGGCGGCACTCGACCATGATGAGCGCGTTGACTGGAGCCCAGACCTCGGGCGGCGCCAGGAAGTCAGATGAACACCGACAGAATCATCACGAACAGCAGGCCGAACAGCCCGACCAGGGTCTCCATCAGGGTCCAGGACCTGAAGGTGTCCTTGAGCGACAGGCCCATGTACTCCTTGAACATCCAGAAGCCGGAGTCGTTGACGTGGCTGCACATCAGGCTTCCCGCGCCGACCGCCAGCACCATCAGGCCGGCGTCGGTCCCGGTGGACGCCACCAGCGGCGCGACGATGCCCGCCGCCGTCAGCCCTGCCACGGTGGCCGATCCCAGGCAGATGCGCAGGATCAGCGCAATCAGCCAGCCCAGGACCAGGGGGGGAACGGGCAGCGTCGACAGGCTGCGTCCCAGCTCGGCGCTCACGCCGCTCTCGACCAGCACCTGCTTGAGCGCGCCGGCGCCGGCAATGACCAGCAGGATGGGCGCGACGTCGCGCAGCGCCTCGCCGGCGCCGCCCATCACCGACGACAGCTTGTGGCCGCGGCCTAGGCCCAGGGTCAGCACTGCCAGCGCATAGGCCACCAGCATGATGATCAGCGGATTGGCGAAAAAGTTGACGATGGTGTTGAGGTCCTGGTTCGCGCTCGGGTACAGCAGCAAGACGGTGAAGCCGCCCAGGAGCCAGACCGGCAGCAGCGCGGTGATGAAGCTGTTGAAGGCGCCCGGCAGCTCGCTCTCGGGCTTGAGCTCCGGCTTGAACAGGGCGCCGGGCCGGCTCTTGATGTTCCTGAGCGTGCGGGCGAACAGCGGCCCGGCGATGACCAGGGTCGGGATCGCCACCACCATGCCCAGCAGCAGGGTGCGGCCGATATCGGCGCCGAACTGCCCGGCCAGGGCGGTGGGCGACGGGTGCGGCGGCAGGAAGCCGTGCGCGACCGACAGGCCGCACACCAGCGGGATGGCCAGCGCGACGGCCGGACGGCCGGTCTGGTATACCAGCGAGAACACCAGCGGGATCAACAGCACGAAACCGACGTTGTAGTACAGCGGGATGCCGGCCACGAAACCGGTGATCATCAAGGCGATCGCCATGCGCCGTTCGCCGAACACGCCGATCAGGTAGCCGGCGATGCGTTGCGCGGCCCCGCTTTCGGCGATCAGCTTGCCGAACACGGCGCCGATGCAGATGATGATGGTCAGTGAGCCCAGCAGGTCCCCGATGCCTTTCTCGATGGCCTTCGGGATTGTCGCGATCGGCATCCCGAGCAGGAAGGCTGCCAGCAGCGAAGTGAGGACGAAAGCGATCAGGGGCTGCACCTTGCCCCAGGCGATGATGACGGTCAGGAAGACGACCGAAACGAAAACGGCCAGCATGGCCCATGCGACCGGGGACATGCCGAACAACGCCGACAATGGACTGGCAAGACTCATATTCACCCCTGAAAAGCGATCCCGGAAACGACGCACTGCCGGCAAGACCGCGGCACCGGCCTGCGCCGGTACGACGGTCTGGCGGTTTGAGGGAGAAACGAAGCCGGCTAGCGTTCGCCGTAGGGCGAGATCGTGAGGATATTCCCCTGGTCGTCGTAGTGCAGCTCGGTGACCTTCACGCTGCGCAGGTGGGTCACGCCCTCCGACAGGCTGCTGTCGTGGTAGAACAGGTAGCTGCGGCCCTCGAATTCGCAGATCGAGTGGTGCGTGGTCCAGCCGATCACCGGGGTCATGATTTTCCCGCGGTAGGTAAAGGGACCGTAGGGACTGTCGCCCACCGCATAGCAGAGCAGGTGGGTATCGCCCGTCGAATACGAGAAATAGTATTTGCCGTCGTGCCGGTGCAGCCAGGGCGCCTCGAAGTAACGGCGCTCGTGGTCGCCGGCGAGCAGGGGCTTGCCGTCTTCGTCGAGGATGACGACCGCGCGCGGCGCTTCGGCGAACTGCGTCATGTCGGTGCTCAAGCGTGCGACGCGCGGCGCCAGTGCTTCCTGGTCCGGGGCCGGCTCTTCGTTCCCTGCGTCATACACGTTGTCGCGGTACTTCTGCAGCTGCCCGCCCCAGATGCCGCCGAAAACCATGTAGAAGGCGCCGTCGCTGTCCTCGAACACGGCGGGGTCGATCGAATAGCTGCCTTCGATCGGCTTCGGTTCGGGCACGAAGGGGCCGGCGGGGTGCTCGCCGACCGCCACGCCGATCTGGAAGATGCCGTCCGGGCGCTTGGCCGGGAAATACAGGTAGTACTTGCCGTCCTTGCAGGCGGCATCCGGCGCCCACATCTGGCGCTCCGCCCAGGGTACATCCTTGACGTGGAGGGCGACACCATGGTCGACGGCCTCGGCGCCGGGATGGTCGAGCGAGAGGACGTGGTAGTCCTCCATCGCGAAATGGTCGCCGTTGTCGTTGAAAGGAATGCCGGCTTCGATGTCATGCGAGGGATAGATGTAGATCCTGCCGTCGAAGACATGGGCCGACGGGTCGGCGGTATAGATGTGCGTGACGAGCGGAGCGGAGATGGCGCGCGCCTTCAGTTCCCGTACGCGCTCTGTGTCGATGATTTCGGACATATATGTTGGACCTGGCTTGTCGTTGAAGGATGGATCAATGCTGGGCGGACGTGCGGCGCTCGCCGAGTTCGCGCTCGATCTGCAGCTCGACGTTCTTCCGGATGTCGTACAGCCCGAGGATGGCGACGCCGAGCAGGAAGGGAATCGATGCCCACACGCTGACCGACAGCAGGATCCCGTTCGCCGTCTCGGGCGCCTGGGCCGGCAGCGAAGCGTCATAGCCGTAGTGCGACAGCAGGGCCGCCACCAGGGCGCCGCCGATGCTCAGGCCTGCCTTGAGGCCGAAGATCATCGCCGAGAACAGCAGGGCGGTGGCGCGCCGGTTGTTCTTCCATTCCGAGTAGTCGGCGACGTCGGCGATCATGGCCCACAGCAGGGGAATCGTGATGCCGTAGAAGAAGCCGTGCAGCAGCTGGCTCAGGAAGACCGGGCCGATGGACTCGGGCGGGAAGAAGTACAGGGCCAGCATGAAGATGGTCGAGACCAGCAGCGCGGCGCCGAACACGTCGCGCTTGCCGAAGCGGTCCGCCAGCGGCTTGGAGAAGCCGATCCCGATGATCATCATGATGATGCCGACGGCATTGAAGACGCTGAAGCCCGAGGTGGCGGCGTCCTTCGGCCAGTGGAAGGCCGTCAGGCCGACGCTGGCCAGCACCGCGTTCAGTCCGGCGATGAAGGCATTGAAGCCGATGTTCTCGAGAAAAGCCGCGAGGTGGGCTTCGCTCAGGTAGGAGTTGAAGTAGTAGACATAGGTGCCGCCTTTCAGGGCGAGCGTGATGAACACCAGGATCGTCAGGACCAGCATCACGACCCAGGGCCGGTTGCCCAGCAGGTCGACGATATCCTGGCGGATGCTGGAGCGCTGCGTCGGCGCCGGAACCACCCGCTCGCGGGTGGTGAAGAAGGTGATGAGGAAGAAGACGGTGCCGACGATCGCGAACACGGTCATCACGTTCTGGAAGCCGAGTGCCTTGTCCCCGCCGCCCGCGATCAGCACCAGCGGCAGCAGCAGGACCTGGATGATGAACTGGGCGACCATCACGGCGGTGAAGCGGTAGGCCGACAGGCTGTTGCGCTCCGCCATGCTGCCGGTCAGGACACCGCTCAGGGCCGAGTAGGGCAGGTTGTTGGCCGAGTAGACCAGCATCAGGAGGATATAGGTCAGCAGCGCATAGATGACCTTGCCCTGCTGCCCGAGATCGGGCGTGCTGAATGCCAGCAGCGCGGTGAGCCCGAAGGGAATCGAGGTCCACAGGATCCAGGGACGGAACTTGCCCCAGCGCGTGTGGGTGCGGTCCGCCAGCAGGCCCATGATGGGATTGAAGCAGGCGCCGACGATACCGCCGATGAAGATGATGGAAGCTGCCGTGCTGGGGGGAACCTTGTACACGTCCGTGTAGAAGAAGGCGATGAAGGTCAGCAGGGTCTGGAAGATCAGGTTGGCGGCAAGGTCGCCGAGGCTGTAGCCGAGCTTTTCGATTGCTCCCAGCCGTGAAGGTATCGTTCGCGGATTGCTCATGATGTCTCGGTTATCGTTATAAGTCAGGCGTCTGGCGCGCCGAAACCAGTCGCTACCATTCATATATCACTAAATGATAGCGCTAGCATTCCGGATCGAGTATGGCTGAGGCTTGGAACGGAGTCAACCGGTTAGAACGAGAAGATGGCGCCGGGCGCTTGCCGCACCCGGTTGTGCCCGGATAGGTGAACGTCTTCGCCCGGCTAGGCGTCGGGCCGCGAGGCTGCGGCGCGCGCCAGCGCATGCGAAGCCACCGGGACGGTCAGGACCAACAGCAGCACCAGCAGGCCGATCCTGATCCACCAGGCGAACGAGGGCTGCAGCACGGCGAGTCCGGCCAGCATCACGCCCAGGGCCAGGGTGGCCGCCTTGGTGGCGGCGTGCTGGCGCGACAGCGCGTCGGGGAGCCGCAGCAGGCCGAGCGCCGCCACCGCGAGCAGCGCCGCGCCGAGGATGACCAGCGCCCATCCGAGCACGGTCATGGCGTGTCCTTTCCTGGCACGCCTTCCCGCAAGGCCTGGGCCCAGCAGACGGTCGCGAGGAAGGCGATCAGGGCAAAGCCGAGCGCCACGTCGAGGAAGGCCGTGTGGCCGGTGCGCGCGGCGGCGAGGAGGCAGCCGGCCACGCCGCAGGCACTGAGCAGGTCCACCGCCACCAGCCGGCTCGCCGCCCCGGGAAGGCGCCGGAAGGCTTCCAGCACCAGTAGCAGCGCCGCCCCGAGAAATAGTTCGGCCAAGATCGTCATGCTGCTTCCTCCTTGTTGAACAGGACCCGCAACGGGTCTTCGAAATGGGCACGGATTTCCCGCAGGGCGTTGTCGCCTGCGTCGCCGTCGAGCAGGTGCAGGCGTATGCATCCGCCTGCAGCGTCGACATCGACCGCCGTGGTTCCGGGCGTCAGGCTGATCAGGCAGGCAAGCACGGTGGTCGCCCCTGATCCCATCGGGGCGAAGCGGTACTCGGCGAAGCCAGGCGCGAAGGCGCGTGGCCGGTGCAGGGTGCGCCACGAGATGTGCAGGCCTGCGTGCACGACGCCGACGATCAGGCGCCACAGCAGCAGGACGGCGGCGGCGAAGCGCTTCATGGCGCCTTCCCGGCGGCCGGCGCCGCCATCGCGGCAGCGGCCGTGTCCAGGAATCCGATCAGCGGACCGGGCATCAGGCCCATGGCGAGGGCCAACAGGGCCAGCGCGCCGCAGGCGACCCAGGCTCCTGCTGGATGCGGCCCCGGGATCGCGGCGTCCGGCGTCATGGCAGCCGACACCGGGGCCGGTTTCCAGAATGCTTCGATCCAGATCTTGGCCATCGACAGCAGGGTCAGGCCGCTCGTGAACAGCGCCAGCGCCATCCACAGGTAGCGCTCCTGGCCGAAGCCTTCGCGCAGGACGAGCAGCTTGGCCCAGAAGCCGGACAGCGGAGGAAAACCCACCAGCGCAGCCGCGCTCAGCCCGAACAGGATCGCGAGCGCCGGATCGCGGCGCGCCAGTCCGCCGATACGGCGCAGGTCGAAGTGGCCGGCGCGGCGCGCGATCAGGCCTGCGACCAGGTACAGGTTGGCCTTCACCAGGATATGGTGGATGCTGAAGAACAGGGCCGCCGCGATGCCGGCCGCCCCGCCCAGCGCTGCCGCCAGCAGGATGTAGCCCATCTGGCTGACGCTGTGGAAAGCCAGGATGCGGCGCATGTCGTAGTGATACACGGCACCCATCACGCCGGCTAACATCGTGGCGGCAGCGATCCAGCCCAGTCCTGTTGCATAGGCCGGCGTGGCGTCCGGCAGTATTTCGTGCAGCACCCGCAGCAGCGCGTACGCCCCGACCTTGGTGCTCAGTGCGGTGAACAGCGCCTGGACCGGCGGCGACAGCACCGGATAGGCGGCCGGCAGCCAGAACATGAAGGGGAAGGCGCCGGTCTTGATCAGGAGCGCGACCAGCAGCAGCGCGCCCAGCAGCAAGGCGAGCGGGTCGTCGCCGCGGCCGGCCAGCGCGCTTCCCAGCGCCGCATAGTTCAGCTGCCCGGTCAGGCCGTACAGGCCGGCGACCGCGGCCAGCAGCAGGACCGTGCCGAACAGGTTGAGCACCAGGTACTTCAGGCCCGCGTCCAGCTGCGCCGGCCGGCGTCCGGCCACGACCAGGCCGAGCGCGGCGATCAGCATCACTTCGAACCACACATACAGGTTGAACAGGTCGGCGGTGGCGTAGGCGCCGCCGGCCCCGGCAAGCAGGCCGTGCGCCAGCGGAAGCCCGAGCGGCGTGCCGAGGGCGCCGCCGCGGCCCGGATAGGCCAGCGCGGCCAGGGCCAGCACGGCATTGACGGTCAGCATCAGGGCGGCGGCGCGGTCGATGCGGAAGGCGATCGCGAACGGCGCCAGCCAGCCGCCGAAGCGCGTCTCCAGCACCACGCCGCTGACGGCGCCCTGCAGCAACAGGGCGCAGCACAGCAGGAGCAGCAGCGCCCCGGCCATGCTGGCCGCCCGCTGGCGCCGCGGCCGCCGCGCCAGTGCTAGCGTCAGCGCCGCCGTGAGCAGCGGCACCAGCACCGGCGCGCTGGCCAGGGCGCCGTTCACGGCAGTTCTCCCGGGGCGCCGTCGGCGCGCGGCGCGGGTTCGGCGTGTCCGAGCGCGTCGGCATCGGTCTCGCCGTCGCGCGCACCCAGCGCCAGCGCCAGGGCGACGCCAAAGCAGGCAAGGGCGAAACCGATCACGACTGCCGTCAGCACCAGGGCTTGCGGTACCGGATTGGCCAGCGCCGCGGCCGGCCCGGTCGCACCGGCGGCGATCAGCGGCGGCGCGGCCGTCCCCAGGCGACCGGCCGCGAACACGAACAGGTTGACCGCCGAACCGAGCAGCATGATGCCCACCGCGATCGACACCAGATCGCGCGAGCAGGCCAGGTACAGGCCCGACGCTGCCACCACCGTCACGCATGCCGCGATTGCCCACTCGATCATCGCATCGCCTCCAGCAGGCGCACGCAGAAGCCGCCCAGCGCGCCCCACACGCACAGCGCCACCCCGATGTCGAACAGCAGCACGGTGGAAAGCTCGAGCGCCAGCGGCCCGGCTGCCAGCTCGCCCCACCAATGGGTGAGGAAGGCTTGTTCCTGGAAGAGCGCCGGCAGGCCGCTGGCAGCCGCCAGCGCCAGTCCCAGCGCGCTCAGGCCCAGCGGCCCGAGCGGCATCCGGGCGCGCGCTGCGGCCGTGCCGTACACCAGCGCCCGGGCGGCGGTCGCAGCCACCGCCACCAGGGCCGCGATGAAGCCGCCTCCCGGCGCGTTGTGGCCGCGCAGCAGCAGCAACAGGGCCGCTCCCAGCATGACCCAGTAGAGGAGCGATACGGCGTTTTCCAGGACGATGGAGCGCTCGGTGTTCATGGTTGTTCCTTTCTGGTGCGCAGGCGACGCGCCAGCGGCCAGGCCGCCAGCGCCGCCAGCATGACCACCGCGATCTCACCGAGCGTGTCGAGCGCACGAAAGTCGACGAGGATGACATTGACCACGTTGTGTCCGTGGGCTTGCGGCACGCTGTGTGCCAGGAAGTAGTCGGACATCGCGCTGTCGAAAGGCCGGCCGGACAGCGCCAGCAGCGCGGCGCCGAGCAGCAGGCCGAATGCGAGGGCGGTGCCGGCCCGCCAGGCCCTGGCCGGTCGCCTGCCCGCGCTGCCAAGGCGCTGGCGGTGGCGGCGCAGCGCGACCGCGGCGACCACCACGAACACGCTTTCCACGGCCAGCTGGGTCAGGGCCAGGTCGGGCGCGCCGCGGAACAGGAACACCATGGCGCTGCCGGCGCCGACCCCACCGGCGCCGAGCAGGCACTGGAGCGTATCGCGTGCGCGCGCCGCCAGCAGTGCGCCGAGGGCTGCGGTGAGGCATCCCAGCAGGACGCCGGCGCCGTCCGGCGCGAGCGGCGCCGGCGCCGGGAGGCGCAATGCGAATACCCAGGGTGCGCAGAGCGCGATCGTGGCCGCCGCCGTGATGCCCAGGTAGCGGCTCAGGCGGCCGGTCTGGAGCCTGCGCCCCAGCACGCCGGCGACCTGCCTGATGCCGTGCAGGGAAGCGACGAAGGCGGCCTCGGGGCCGGCGCGGTCGAGGAAGCGCATGCGCTCGAGCAGGCGGTGCAGGCGGTTCCATCCCGCATACACGACAAGCCCGATTCCCCAGACGACGGCGAAGCTTTCGAGGCGCAGCAGCCATTGCGGTTCGAGGGCCGCGTCGGCGCGCTCCAGGGCCGGGGAGATCATGCGTGCGGCATCCGCCACCAGCGGTTCGGCCAGCGAAGGAAACAGCCCCAGCACGATGCCGAGTCCGGCCAGCGCCAGCGGCGGCAGCGTGAGGCGCCAGGTGCCCTCGTGCGGCACATGTCCCTCGGGATGCTGCACGCGGCCGAAGAAGATGCGCAGCACCGCCACGCTGGCGACAGCCATGCCGACCGTGCTCACCAGCAGGCTGACGCCTTCGACTACCCAGATGACGTCGCTCAGCTCGCTGGCGGCCTTGATGCTGTCCTTGGCGACGAAGCCGATGGTGGCCGGCAGCCCCGCCATCGAGATGCCGGCCAGCAGGGCCGCCAGGGCGGTGACGGGCATGGCGCGGCGCAGCCCGCCCAACTGGTCGATCTGGCGGGTGCCGGTGGCGTGGTCGATGTTGCCGGCCACGAAAAACAGTGGCGCCTTGTACAGCGCATGGGCCAGCAGGAAGGCGGTGAAGGCCAGCGCACTCAGTTCGTTCGGCAGGCCGATCAGCACGGTGAGCGTGCCCAGCGCCGAAACGGTGGACCAGGCCAGGATGCGCTTCAGGTCGCGCTCGCGCGGGGCCTGCACGGCGCCCCACAGCGCAGTGAGCGTGCCGATCGAGAGCAGCGCCCCTTCCCACCACGGCACCGCGCCCATCGCTTCGTCGAAGCGGGCCATGACGTAGACGCCGAGGTTGACCATGGTGGCCGAGTGCAGGAAAGCCGAGACCGGCGTCGGCGCCGCCATCGCGCCGGGCAGCCAGAAATGGAAGGGGAACTGGGCAGACTTGGTCATGGCGCCGGCCAGCACCAGCATTGCGCCCGCCTGGAAGCGCGGGTCGGCGAGCACGGCGGGATCGAGCCGGGCCAGGTCCGACAGGCGCAGGCCGGGGGCGGCAATCAGTATCAGGACGAAGCCGGCCAGCAGCGCGAGGCCGCCGGCGCCGGTCACCAGCAGCGCCTGGCGCGCGCTGTCGCGGCTGTCCTGGCTGTCGTGCCCGAAGCCCACCAGCAGGAAGGACAGCACGCTGGTAGCTTCCCAGAACAGCAGGAGCAGGAACAGGTCGTCGGCCAGGATCGCCCCGGCCATGGCCAGCATGAAGGCGACCAGCAAGCCCATCAGCTGGCCGAGCCGGGCGTGGCCGTGCAGGTAGCCGGGCGTATAGGCCAGCACCGCCGTACCGACCACGCACACCAGCAGCAGGAACAGGCGTGCCAGGCCGTCGGCGGCGAAGCCCAGGCGCACGTCCAGCGCATCCACCCAGGACCAGGACCAGCTCGTGGGTTCACCGGGAAGGCTGGCCACGGCCGGCAGCAGTGCAAGCGGCAGCAGCCAGATCCAGCGGATCCATGCTGCCTCCGATGCTGCCTGCGCTGCCTGAGTTGTGGCCTGGACCATGTCGCGCCTCCGTCAATGCCGATGGTCGATCGCCGCGCCATGCCTGCGCAAGCGCCATTCGCGCCAGGCGACGACCGCCAGCGTCAGGGCGACCAGGGGCAGCGCCGCGACCATGACGGCGGTATAGGAGCGCAGTGCGTCGTGCTGCTGGGCCGCCAGCAGGACGTAGCCCATGTAGGCCGCATACAGCCCCAGGAACAGCGCCCCCTCCCAGCGGGCGATCAGGTTTCCCGTAAAGAAGATCGGCACGCAGGCAAACGCCACCGCGAGCATCAAGGGCAGGTCGAAGGCGAGCATGGAAGGCGCGACCGTGATTCCCGTCGCACTCGCCGCCGAGGATGCGCCAAGGACCCCGAGGATGTTGAAAACATTGCTTCCGATAGCGTTGCCGACTGCGATATCGCGCTGTCCGCGCAGCGCCGCGATGATCGACGTGGCGGCCTCGGGGAAGGACGTGCCGACCGCGACAATGGTCAGGCCGATGACCAGTTCGCTGACGCCAAGATACTGCGCGAAGCTCACCGCCGCATCCACCAGCCAGGTCGCGCCCAGTACCAGCAGGCCGAGACCGGCGCCGATGAGCAAGAGTTGCACCGCGGGGTGGCGGTCCCAGCCGCTGGAGGCGGCGCCGTCGCCGGGCAGGCCCGTGTCGCCGCCGCCGTGCTGGCGCCGCGACTGGCGGATCAGGAACACGGTGTAGGCAAGCAGCAGGCCCAGCAGCAGCAAGCCCTCGGCGCGGCCCACGTTGCCGTCGGCCGCCAGCGCGAACATCAGCACCGTGGCCCCGATCATCACCGGCACTTCCTGGCGTACCACCTGGCGCGCCACCACCAGCGGCGCGATCAGGGCGGAGGCGCCGAGGATGAGCAGGATATTGCAGATGTTGCTGCCTACGACATTGCCCAGTGCTAGGTCGGCGCGGCCGGAGACGGCCGACTGCAGGCTGACCGCGAGTTCCGGCGCACTGGTGCCGAAGGCGACTACGGTAAGCCCGACCACGAGGGGCGAAATGCCGATCGAGAGTGCGAGCCGCGAGGCACCGCGCACCATGAGCTCGGCGCCGGCGACGAGCAGGACCAGTCCGAGCAGAAACATGAATACTGTCATGCTTGCGCCTCCTTCGTACTTGCGTAAGACGAGCGAAACATCCGGCCCCCGGACGAGTCGGCGGCGCTGAGGGCGCCGCCGAGGCGTGCCCGCGGCCGGATTATATGTCGGCAGAGTTTCGGCAGGCGCTCAGATCGGCGCCTGCGCATTGCCGCGGGTGCGCCACAGCGAGTAGGCCACACCGGACAGGATCAGCAGCGCCGTCACCGACAGCGACAGTCCGGCGGGAACCTTGCCGTCGAAGACGAAGTCGCCCAGGAAGATCTTGGAACCGATGAACACCAGCACGACCGCCAGCGAGTACTTCAGGTAGGTAAAGCGCGCCATCATGGCGGCCAGCGCGAAATACAGCGCACGCAGGCCCAGCACCGCGAAAATGTTCGAGGTGTAGACGACGAAGGGATCGCTGGTGATGGCGAAGATCGCCGGCACGCTGTCGACCGCGAACACCACGTCGGTCAGTTCGACCATGCACAGCGCCAGGAACAGCGGCGTGGCGAACAGCAGCGTCTTGCCGGGGCGTGCCGGATCGGGCCGGCGCACCAGGAAGGCGTTGCCGTGGCAGCTCTCGGTGACGCGCATGCGGCGCTTGAGCCAGGCGAGCAGGGCGCTGTCGCGGATGTCCTCGCCGCTCGTCGACACGAACAGCATGCGGATGCCGGTGATCACCAGGATGGCGCCGAAGATGTACAGCGTCCAGTAGTAGTTGCTCACCAGCGCCGAGCCGGCGCCGATCATGATCCCGCGCGTGACGATGACGCCGAGGATGCCCCAGAACAGTACCCGGTGCTGGTAGGCCGGCGGAATCGCCAGTGTCGCGAAGATCAGCGAAATGACGAAGATGTTGTCCAGCGACAGGCTCTTCTCGATCAGGAAGCCGGTATAGAAGTGCAATCCCTTCTCGCTGCCGAGTTCGAACCAGACCCACAGTCCGAAGGCCAGGCCGGCGGTCAGGTACAGCGCCGACAGCTTCAGGCTTTCCTTGACCCCGATGACGTGGTCCTTCTTGTTCAGCACGCCGAGGTCGAAGGCCAGCAGGGCGACCACGATCGTGAGGAATACCAGCCAGGTCCAGGCCGGCGTGCCGAGCCACATTGCAGTGAGCATGTCCATGACGTCCTCCGCTTAACGGTAAATGGCGCCTGGCCTCAGGTGGCCAGGGCCGCCGTGGTGAAGGAATCCTCGGCTTCCGCCCGGCCGAACCAGGCCCGGGCCGCACGCCGCACCAGGGTCGCTTCGCGGCCGTCGAGATGGCCGTCTGCGTGGACGATGTCGACCATGGTCCGCCACACGCGGATCTGCAGCAGCGGATCGCGGATCTCCACCAGCAGGGCGTCCATCAGCCGTGGATCGATCTCGACCATGCCGGCGTGGCGGTTGGCCGCGGCATCGAGCAAGTCTTCGCACAGGTCGCGCAGCGTGCGGTCGAAGGTGTCGTCGTCGATGTCGACCTGCTCCAGGTAGGTGGAATGGTGCATGGCCTGGACCTCGGACGGGCTCAGATGGCCGTCGACGATCATGGTCAGGGCCAGGATGCGGCTGACTGCTTCGGGACTATTGGCGGTGTATGTGTGCATGGCGACCTCGTTGAATGAAAGTGAGATCACTATAGGAGCGCGCAAAACTAAAGTAAAATCGATTAATCTTTCGTAAAGAGTAAGTTTTATTGAGGTTTCGCCGCCATGATCAACTACAAGCACCTACATTACTTCCATGCGGTCGCCACGCACGGCACGGTGGCGCGTGCGGCCGCGCAGCTGCACGTGACGGCCCAGGCGATCAGCATGCAGCTGCAGGTGCTGGAGGAGCAGCTGGGCGAAGCACTGTTCCAGAAGAAGGGGCGGGTACTGGAACTCACCGAGGCGGGCAAGACCGTGCTGCGCTATACCGAGCAGATTTTCAATCTCGGCAACGAGCTGGAACAGGCGGTGCGGCGCGGCGTCTTCACGGGCGAGGAAACCCTGCGGGTCGGCATCTGCGACGTGATCGCCAAGACCATGGCCTTCCGCCTGCTGCAGCCGGCACGCGAGGCCGGCCTGGCGATGCGCCTGATCTGCAGGGAAGGGCGCTTCGACGACCTGGTGCTCGACCTGACCGCGCACAAGCTCGACCTCGTCATCTCCGACCAGGGTTTGCCGACCGGGGGCGCGGTGCGCGGCTACACGCGCCTGCTGGGATCGAGCACGCTGACGGTGGTGGGGCATCCTGACCTGTGCCGCGCCTGGCCCGGCGAATTCCCGCAGCGCTTGAAGAATGCCCCCTTCCTGCTGCCGGGGCAGGACGCTGCCATCCATAGCCAGCTGAAGAGCTGGTTCGAAACCAACGACCTGCGCCCGATCACGGTGGGCGAATTCGACGATGGCGCGCTGCTGAAGTCCTTTGCCCGCGCCGGCACCGGCTTCATCGTCGTGCCGACGGTGCTGAGCGAGATCGTGCGGGCCGAGAACGGGCTCGAAGCGATCGGCACCATCGACAGCATCGTCGAGCACTTCTATGCGGTGTCGGTGGAGCGGCGGGAACGGCATCCGGCGGTGCGGCGCATCCTGGATGGGGCAGGGGCGGTGTTCGGCGCAATATGACGCCGATACGAGCCGTCATGCGACTCTCCCGAACACAGGATTGCGCATTCGATATGGCAGCCAATTCACTGTCCCATATAAGGCACACTTCGCTCAAAATGAATGGTTGGCGTAAGCCTTTTGCTGTACGGTAACCCCTAGTAATAAAAAACAATAGGGGAGACGATGAACGTTCTGAGGACAATGACAGGGCGGCGCCTGGCAGCGGGCGGCGCCGGAGTGGGTCTGTCCACGGCACTGGTCTGGCTGGTGGAAACCGTGATGCCAGGCCTGCTGGGGCCAGTCAGCGGCGCGCTGTTCACGGGCAGCGTGACGCTGGGGGCTGTCGTGAGCGCCGGTGGCGCAAAAGCCGACCGAAACGGCTTTGCCGACGTGGTCAGTCAATCGATCGACGACATCATGATCGGCGCGGCGGAGACATCTTACTTCGTCGATTCGGTGAAGAAGAAAATCGAGAAAGACGTCGAGACCGCCAGCAGGGTGGTTCAGGATGCGCAGCGTGTCGCGCATGGCACGATCGAGATCGCCGACCACGCCGAACGTGCGCTGGCGATCGCCGCCGGGATGCGCAGCGAGAGCGTGGCTGGCCGCGCCCAGGTCGACGAGGGCCTGGTGCGCATCAGCAGCGCCCGTCATGAGGCGCAGCAGGCGGCCGGCCTGATGAATGAGCTGCAGGGAAAATCCAGGGCGATTGCCGGCTTTACCCAGGTGATTACTGAAATTTCTGCGCGCACCAATCTGTTGGCGCTGAACGCCGCCATCGAAGCGGCGCGGGCAGGCGAACATGGACGCGGCTTCGCCGTGGTGGCAGGGGAAGTGCGCCAGTTGGCCTTGCGCACCAAGGACGCCACCGACGAAATCAGTACGATGGTCAAGTCCATCAACGAGCAGGCCGAAAAAGCCGCCGACGGCATGGGTTCGCTGGCCTCCGTGGTGCACGAGGCCACTGCCAACGTCGAGCGGGTCCATGCTCAGCTCAGCCATATCGAGCAGTCGTCGATCGAATCGGAACGGCAGATCGAGCTGATCGCCAGGGAAGCGAGGATGCATGTCCAGACCACTGGCGACATCAGTCAGGCGCTACTTGAGATCCGCGACAGCATGCTGTCTACCGACAAGGAACTGCCGCGTGCAACGGAATCGGCCATGGCCCTGGCGGGCAAGGCGGAAGACATCGCCGGAGCATTGTCGGAATCGAGTGCTAAAACGCCGCACGATGCGATCCGCGTGGCCGCCCAGGAAACCGCGGCGCAGATCGGACAGCTGTTCAGCGATGCCATCAAGACGGGCAAGATCAGCCGCGCAGACCTGTTCGACCGCAGCTATACACCGATCCCGGATACCAACCCGCCCAAGTACACCACCAGGTTCGATGCCTTCACCGACCGCGTCTTGCCGCCCATCCAGGAGGCGCTGCTCGAGCGCCTGCCCCAGCTTGCCTTTGCCGGCGCGGTGGACAATAACGGCTATTTCCCGACCCACAACAAGAAGTTTTCCAAGCCGCTGACGGGCAATTACGACGTCGATATCGTCAACAACCGTACCAAGCGAATCTTCAATGACCGCACGGGGGCGCGTTGTGGCGCGAACACCAAGCCTTTTGTGCTGCAGACTTACAAGCGCGATACCGGCGAGGTGATGCATGACATGTCGGCGCCCATCTATGTCGATGGGAAGCACTGGGGTGGGTTCCGGATTGGCTATCGTTCCAGCGTGGCGTAGGAGTGGGGGCAGCGCCGGCGTCCGTGCCGGTGAAACAGGCAAGGTCGCGCAGTAGCTTGCAGGCTAGGCAAACTACTGCGCCACTGGCAGGTGTAGCCGGAGGTAGTCGACGTCCAGGCTGGAACCGAGGCCTGGCTTTCCAAGGGGCGGTGTTCGGGCGCGCCCTGAATCCGGGATCTCGTATGCATGGTAAATAAATAACAGACAGTCATTCTCCGGGCATTGCAACATGCTAGAGTGCAACAGCTTAAACTCTCAATGCCCAGCCCATGTCCCCTTTCAGCACCCGCCTCGCTGCCGTTGCCGCACTCTTCGCTTCATTCACCCCTGCATGGGCTCACGACACCCTCGACGAACGCATCGCGCGGGTCGAGAACGGACTCAGGCTGCGGTTCGCCATCCAGGGCCGCCCCGTGTCGACAGCCAGCATCGCCCAGCGCATGGCGGCCTTGAACGTGCCAGGGGTGAGCGTAGCGGTCATCAATCACGGCAAGATCGAGTGGGCGCGCGGATACGGCGTCGTCGAAGCGGGCGGCAGTCGCGCGGTCGGCACCGAGACGCTGTTCCAGGCCGCATCCATCAGCAAACCTGTTGCCGCGCTTGGGGCGCTCCACCTAGTGGAACAGGGGAAGCTGTCGCTGGACGAGGACGTCAATCACAAGCTGATCGGGTGGAAGTTGCCTGCCGGGGCGCAGACTGCCGAGTCCCCCGTTACCATGCGCAAGCTGCTCAACCACAGCGCCGGAGCCACGGTGCATGGCTTCCGCGGCTACGCGGCAGGCGAGGCCGTGCCGACCCTGCCGCAGCTGCTGGACGGCGCCAAGCCGGCCAACTCCGCCCCGGTGCGTGTCGATCTCCCACCCGGCAGCCAATCGCGCTACTCCGGCGGCGGCTTCAGCGTCGCCCAGCTGCTCATGACCAGCGTCTCCGGCAAGGACTTCGCCCCGCTCATGACGGACATCGTGCTCGCGCCGCTGGGCATGAAACACAGCACCTATGCGCAACCCCTGCCACTTGCCCTGCACGGTGCGGCGGCCACTGGCCACGACGGCAACGGCAAGCCGGTCAATGGCAAGTGGCATACCCATCCGGAACAAGCGGCTGCCGGCCTGTGGACGACACCCTCCGATCTTGCCCGCTTTGCGATCGAACTGCAGCAGGCCAATGCCGGGAAGTCGAACAAGCTGATTTCACAGGAAATGGCCACCCAGATGCTGACCCGTTTGAAGGGCAACTTTGGTCTTGGCATCGAGGTCCGCGAGGTCGCCGGGGAGCGCTTGTTCATGCATGGCGGTGCCAACCGGGGTTACCGGGCGATGCTGCACGCCCTCACCGATGCGGGCCAGGGCGCCGTCGTGATGACCAACAGCGACGGCGGCGGCGCCCTTGCGCTGGAAATCCTGCGCAGCATTGCTGCCGAATACGGCTGGAAGGACTTGCGTGTGATCGAGAAGCCAGTCGCGCCGGTGAGCACCGCGACGCTGGCCCGCTACGCCGGCAACTATCAGATTGGTCCGATGAAGATTGCCGTAACCAGCAGCGGAGATCGCCTGATCGTCACCGCCCCGCCGTTCGGCGCGCAAACGCGCGAATTTTTCCCGGCCAGCGAGACTGCCTTTTTCAACCTGAACGATGGGGCCGAATTTGCTTTCGAAGCAAACAAGGATGGCAAGTTCGACATGATCATCAATGCCGGCCAGGCGCAAAGGGCGACTCCCGTCCCGTGAGCTGATCAGGAGCGAGTCTACGGATACTGCACAAGAGGATGGTCCCATGATGCTCGCCCCGTTCGGTCGCACCACACTCGCCTTTGCGCTATGTGCAGCAGTTCCGTGCACGGACAGCAGTCCGAGCCGGGCAGTGTCGTAGCGACGCCCCATGCGGCGGGCAAGCCGCAGGGCGCGCCGCGCAGCAAGGGTGCCTGCGGTCCCTGCTGCGGAAGGAATCGCGCGGCAGAGGCACGTGCGACGCAAGGCATCTCGGCCGCCAACCCGGCCAATCCCTATGTCGGCAAGGATCGCTACGACAATGTGGCGGTCCGGGAGGGGACGCTGTTCTACTCGCTCACGCCGCGCTCGTCGCCCGGATGGCCGTGAGCTATCCCACGCTGTCTCCTGCCGATGCCGCCAGGCTCAGCCCGGAAAGGATCAGGCCGATCCGAGCGTCGGAAGGATCAAACCACCGAGCCCAATTTGAAGATCGGCATGTACATCGCAATCACCAGGCCGCCGATCAAGACGCCCAGGATCACCATGATCAGCGGCTCCATCAGCGAGGACAGCGCGGCCACGGCTTCATCCACTTCCTCTTCGAAGAAGTCGGCCACCTTGCCCAGCATGGCGTCGAGCGAGCCGGATTCCTCGCCGATCTGCACCATCTGGATGACCATGTTGGGGAACACGTTCGCGTTCTGCATCGAGATCGTCAGGCTGGTGCCGGTGCTGACTTCGGTCTGGATCTTCTTGGTCGCTTCCAGGTAGACGTCGTTGCCGGAGGCGCCGCCGACCGAATCGAGCGCCTCGACCAGCGGCACGCCGGCCGCGAACATGGTCGACAGGGTGCGGGTCCAGCGCGCGATGGTGGCCTTGCGAATCACGGCGCCGAAGATCGGCAGGCGCAGCAGGATGCGGTCCATCGCCTGCTGCACCTTGCGCGAGCGCTTCCAGGCCTGGAAGAAGAAGTACAGGCCGGCGAACATCGAGCCGAAGATCAGCCACCACCAGGCAACGACGAAGTCCGAGATGCCCATCACGATCAGGGTCGGGGCGGGCAGGTCGGCGCCGAAGGTCGAGAACACTTCCTTGAAGGCGGGGACCACCCAGATCATGATGACCGCCGTGACGACGAAGGCGATCGCGATGATCGAGATCGGGTACATCAGGGCCGACTTGATCTTGCTCTTGATCGCCAGCGTCTTCTCCTTGTAGATCGCCAGGCGCGTCAGCAAGTCTTCCAGGATGCCGGCCTGTTCGCCGGCGCCCACCAGGTTGCAGAACAGCGGGTCGAAGTAGACCGGGTACTTGCGGAAGGCGTTGTTCAGGCTGGTGCCGGTCTCGACGTCGTTGCGCAGGTCCATGATCAGCTTCGACATGGACGGGTTGGCGTGGCCCTTGCCGACGATGTCGAAGGACTGCAGCAGCGGTACGCCGGCCTTCATCATGGTGGCCAACTGGCGCGTGAAGAGGGTCAGGTCCTTGTCGGTGATCTTGCGCCCGCTGCGGTAGGCCTTCTTCTTGACCTTGGTGACCAGGATGCCCTGGCGGCGCAGCGTGACGTTGACGATCGCCTCGCCGCCGGCGCGCAGTTCGCCGCGCACGGTCTTGCCGGTCTTGTCCTTGCCTTCCCAGGCGTAGACCGCTTCCTTGACCTGCGCTGTCGCGCGGTTCCGGGTTTGTAGGGAGGTTGCCATAGTGTTCCAATCGCCTATTCGTTGGTGCAGCCGAGCACTTCTTCGAGACTGGTGAGTCCTTGTTTTACCTTCATCAGGCCGGAGCGGCGCAGCGAGTTCACGCCTTCCTTCTCGGCCTGCTCGGCGATCTGCATCGAATTGCCGTGGGCGAGGATCAGGGCCTCGATGCTTGGGGTGATCGGCATGATCTGGTAGATGCCGACGCGGCCCTTGTAGCCGGAGCCGAGGCAGCGGTCGCAGCCCACCGGGCCGTAGGGCTTCCAGCCGCCTTCCAGGTCGCTTTCGCGGTAGCCGGCCGCCAGCAGCACCTCGCGCGAGGTCTCGAGCGGCTGCTTGCAGGTGCACAGGCGGCGCGCCAGGCGCTGCGCCGTGATCAGGATGACCGAAGAAGCGATGTTGAAGGGCGCCACGCCCATGTTCATCAGGCGCGTCAGGGTCGAGGGCGCGTCGTTGGTGTGCAGGGTCGAGAACACCATGTGGCCGGTCTGGGCGGCCTTGATCGCGATGTCGGCGGTTTCCAGGTCGCGGATCTCGCCGACCATGATGATGTCGGGGTCCTGGCGCAGGAACGACTTCAGCGCCACCGGGAAGGTGAGGCCGGCCTTGTCATTGACGTTGACCTGGTTCACGCCGGGCAGGTTGATTTCGGCCGGGTCTTCGGCCGTGGAGATGTTGATGCCCGGCTTGTTCAGCAAATTCAGGCAGGTGTACAGCGAGACGGTCTTGCCCGAACCGGTCGGGCCGGTGACCAGCACCATGCCATAGGGGCGCGTGATCGCGTCCAGCAGCAGCGCCTTCTGCTCGGGATCGTAGCCGAGCGCGTCGATGCCCATCTGCGCCTGGGTGGCGTCGAGGATACGCATGACCGTCTTTTCGCCGAACAGCGTGGGCAGGGTGGAGACGCGCAGGTCGATGGTGCGGGTCGGGCCGACGATCAGGCGCATGCGGCCGTCCTGCGGCACGCGCTTTTCCGAGATGTCGAGCTTGGCCAGCACCTTGATGCGCGAGACCAGCTTGTCGCGGATCGACAGCGGCGGGTTGGCGTGGTCGCGCAGCACCCCGTCCACGCGCATGCGGATGCGGTAGTACTTCTCGTAGGGCTCGAAATGGATGTCCGAGGCGCCCAGTTGCACCGCGTCCATCAGGATCTTGTTCAGGAAGCGCACGATCGGCGCATCCTCGACGTCGTTGCTGGCGTCGGGCGGCGCCACCGGCTGCGTTTCCTCTTCGGCGAATTCGATGTCGGCGTCGTCGCCTACCAGCTCGTTCAGGCTCGCTTCGGCGCTCTTGGCCAGCTTGTCGAGCAGCTTGAGCAGGACGTCGTGGGCGACGATCACCGGCTCCACCGACGCCTCGCTCTGGAACTTGATCTGGTCCAGGGCCTGGATATTGGTCGGGTCGGACAGCGCCACCGACATCTTGTTGCCGCGCTTGGCCAGGGCGATGACGCGTTGCGCCTGCATCAGCTTGGCGTCGATGGCGGCGCTGGGGATGGCGTCGGGCGCGAAGCACGACAGGTCGAGCAGCGGGTAGCCGAAGGTTTCGGCGCAGAAGCTGGCCAGGGCGCCAGGCTCGATGATGCCGCTCTCGAGCAGGGCATCGATGAAAGGGGTCTTGTCGGCGACGGCCTTTTTTTGCAGCGCGTCCGCCTGTCCGGGACTCAGCCGGCCGGCCTGCACGAGCGCCCGCGCGAGGCCCGACAGGGGCGCACCGGTGATCGTGTTGGGGAGGACTGCTGCCATAGGGACTGGGCTGAAAGGACGAAGTTTTACCCGGGGGGGATTCTCTGATGATGCCTACAGGCATCAAATTTGTAAAGGTTCCTGTGTCCTGGAAGATGCGTGCGCGCCACGCAGACAGGCTGTCACGCGGGGCTTTATGGTGCGGCCGATAACGCTTGTGGTTGCCACGACAAGCATTATGGTTGAGCTGACAAGGGATGACTTGATGCAGTTCGGGCAGGAGCTGCCAGGGCCATGGTGTCGCGGAAGCCGTGCTACATTCAGTTCCACCAGTGGCAAGTCGCGCCTGCCGGCGGTAGCTTTGCCTGCACGGCCCCGTGGACGATACCGGCCTTGACCGCTTCTTCGGCGTCGAAGATGCGGGCGTTGCCCGTCAGGTTGCTGCGGATGTCGGTGGCGCAGCCGGCAGCCGTGGTGGCGTCGAGGAAGATGCGGGCGTAGCGTTCGGCGTCGAAATCGAGGCAGTCGCGCCACTCGGACACGCGCGAATGGTCGGCCGCGACCAGGCTGCCGAAGCCCCAGTGCAGCGGGTGGATCAGGAAGCGCGTGCCGGGGCAGGCGTAGCGCGTCGAGCCGGCCAGGAAGATGACCACGGCTACCGATTCCACGCTGCCGATGTTGTGGGTGGTGAGCGGCACCGGGAGCGACTTCAGGAAGAAATACAGCGCGAAGCCAGCGGTCATGTTGCCGCCCTCGCTGGACATGTGCAATTCGATCTCGGTCGCACCGTTCTGCAGCGCCTGCAAGCAGTTATTGCGGATGCCGCTCGCGGAATTATGGTTGATCGGTCCGATGAAATGAACGATGTGCGATGCCATGGGCTCTCCTTGCAGGGAGCCCAAGCATAGCAAGATTCACTTTTGCGGCGCGTCCGCCTGGCCGGAATTGGCGGGCGGGCAGCCGCCGTCCTGCATCGGCCGCGGGGTGACTGGGATGCGCTGTCCAGCCAGTTCCAGGTCATTCCAGGCGGGCGCCACTATGCGCACCTGGCCTTCGCGCAAGGCTTGCTTCCAGGCGGGACAGGGCGAGATGGAGAGCGAGCCTGCAATACGCCATTGGCCGCCGGCCACTTCGGTGATGAGCACCGACTCCCAGGGCCTGTCGCTGATCAAGAGGACTTCCGGCCGCGCATCACCCCCCAGGTCGAGGAGCAGCGCGTCGCAGGCTTCCGTGCGGCGCAGCAGGCATGCCGGCACGGAGGCCGTACCGGCCTGGCCCGGCCATTCCATCCGCATGAAGCTGTCCGGCAGCCGCGCACCCGCAGGCCAGACGCGCAGGTTCTCGGCAAGCCTTGGCCGCTCGTTCACGTGCAGCCGCTCGTGCGGGAAGCGCAGCTGGCGCACTGCCGCGATCCGGCTGCGCAGCAGGTCAGCCTCCTTGCGCGCCGTCTCTACCTCGATCCGCGCCAACGCCGCGCGGCCGTAGCGGGCGCCTTCGAAGTGCAGGTACCCGACATCGAACTGTTCCGCGGAGATGCGGCCGGCGTCCAGGCGCGCCACCTGGTCGTTCGTCGCCAGGCGGGCCGGGTCGGCCAGCGGCGTGAACAAGGCCAGCAGCACGCCCGGCACCACGAAGGCGACCGCGATGTTGACGCCGGCGAGGGTCGGCAGCCAGCCCTTGCGCAGGGCCGCCGCCGCATAGCCGCCTGCATAACAGGCGGCCACCAGCATGCAGGCCGCAGCAATCACGCGGTCGTCGGTCCAGCCGTGGTCGCCGACCCGCAGGGCCAGGGCGTGGCTCGCGAGCGCTGTTACCGGCACCAGCAGCAGCGCGGCGATGCGTGCCGCCAGCGCAACCGGGCGGACGACCTGCGCTGCACCGTTCTGCCAGGCGGCGTTGATCAAGACAACGAAGGCCGCGGCGGCGCCCAGCAGCATCGCGGCAGCGCTGCGGGTGGCCCACAGCGGGGCCAGGCCGGTGAAGGGCAGGCTGGCCAGGAAACCGCCGACCAGCAGCGCCAGCACCGGCAGGACCCAGGACAGCAGCACCAGCAGCAGGTTGCGGATGCCGCGTACGATACTTGGGCGCACGTCGGTCAGGTGCATGGCCGTCGCGAAGGCGAAGGTGGTCACGGGAATGGCGAACCAGGATGCGCGGATGGCCTGCCTGAGAAAGTCCAGCTTGATCAGCAGGAACAGATTGGCGCCGAGATGCAGCACCAACCAAGTGACGCCGACGAACAGGACGCTGAAGGCCAGCTGCACACCCAGTTTCCAGGCGATCTCGAAGTAGCTCGTGTAGCTGGCGATGCGGCGCCGCTCATGCGTACCGGCAAGTATGAGCGCATGGGCAATGAAGAGTCCGGCCACGAGGGCAAGGCACAGCTGCGGCGACGGTGCCGGTCCGCGCGGTTCGGGGCCCTGCGGCGGCCGGTAGGCGCCTTCCATGCGCCAGACGTCGTACCAGGCGAGGGCGGCGATGAAGACGGCCGCCGTCGCCGTCCACAACAGCAAGCGGCATCCGGCCATGTGGCCGAGCGCGTTGATGGCGATCACCGGCGCCAGCAGGCTCACCGTCAGCAGGGGGACGAACAGGCGCGGCGCAGTCGCCGGCCAATGCAGTTCGGTTCCTGCACGGTACAGCAGGTAGAGCACCAGTCCCTGCAGCAGCCCGATACCGATCCGCGCGGCGGCAATGCCTGGCCGGGCCTGCAGGTCGGGTGTATCGTGGACTGCTGCGTGCATGGTGCGCTCCCAGGTTGTCGTTCAGTAAACATTACTGTGCTTCAACCGGGTGCGCCACCTGCAAGACTGCTAGCTGCCCCGGTAGGTCGAGTAGGACCAGGGCGTCATCACCAGCGGGACGTGATAGTTCTGTCCGGCGTCAGGGACGCCGAAGGCGATCGTGATGCGGTCGAGAAAGCGCGGCGAAGGCAGCTCCACGCCCTGGGCGACGAAGTAGTCGCCGGCGTGGAACACCAGCTCGTACTGCCCCGGGCACAGCAGGGCGCCTTCCAGCAGCGGCGCACTGCAGCGGCCGTCCGCGTTGGTGACGTCGGTCTTGATCAGGGTGCGGCCGCGGGAATCAATGCCGTATAACTCGACCTTCACGCCGGCGCCGGGGCGGCCGTGGGCGGTATCGAGGACGTGGGTGGAGAGTTTGCCCATATCAGCAGGATGAGTGGAAGTATGCGGGCAATCATATACCGTTGTGCTTCCTGCAATATATGATCGCCGATATACCCGTATTTCTCTGCCTCCCATGCTCCGCCGATGAACACTTACTCGAATTATCCGCGCGACCTCATCGGCTACGGCCGCAAGCCACCCCATCCGCAATGGCCAGGCGGGGCGCGCGTGGCCCTGCAGTTCGTCCTGAACTACGAGGAAGGCGGCGAGAACTGCGTGCTCCACGGCGACCCGGCTTCCGAGACCTTCCTGTCCGAAATCATCGGCGCGCAAGCCTTCCCGATGCGCCACATGAGCATGGAATCGCTCTACGAATACGGTTCTCGCGCCGGCCTGTGGCGGGTGCTGCGCCTGTTCGAGGAGCGCGCGCTGCCGCTGACGGTCTTCGGGGTGGCGATGGCGCTCAAGCGCAATCCCGAGGCAGTGGCCGCCTTCCGCGAGCTGGGCCACGAGATCGCCTGCCATGGGCTGCGCTGGATCTCGTACCAGAACATCGACGAGGCCCTTGAACGCGCCCACATGATCGAGGCGGTGCAGATCATCCGCGAGCTGACCGGGACAGCGCCGCTCGGCTGGTACACCGGGCGCGACTCGCCCAACACGCGCCGGCTGGTGGTCGAGCACGGCGGCTTCGCCTACGACGCCGACCATTACGGCGACGACCTGCCGTTCTGGCAGCAGGTGGCAACCAGCGATGGCCGGCAGATCCCGCACCTGGTGGTGCCGTACACGCTGGATACCAACGACATGCGCTTTGCCGCCATGCAGGGTTTCAATTCGGGTACCCAGTTCTTCGACTACCTCAAGGATGCCTTCGAGGTGCTGTACCGCGAAGGCGACCCGAACGGCCTGAACCAGCCGAAGATGCTGTCGATCGGCCTGCATTGCCGGCTGGTCGGGCGACCGGCGCGGATCGCAGCGCTGGCCCGCTTCCTCGACCATGTCCAGGGTCATGAGGGAGTCTGGATCACGCGCCGCATCGACATCGCGAACCACTGGAAAACGGTGCATCCTTTCCTAAAATGAAAGGGCAGGAGCTACCATGGGATATGCTTCTAAATATATAAGTAATATATAGATAATCTTATAGTTGAGATGCTGGCGGGTGGTAGCCTTCCGCCCCTGCTTGAAAGTGACACCAGAGAGAGTGAGACAGGAATGCCAGAGCCGATCCGATTCCATTACCGCGGCGCCGTCCAGGAAGTGCGTGACGTGCAGCCGACGCAAACCATCCTGCAGCACCTGCGGGAGGACCTGCACTGCACCGGCACCAAGGAAGGTTGCGCCGAGGGCGATTGCGGCGCCTGCACCGTGGTGATCGGCTCGCTGGAGGACGGCCAGCTGCAGCTCAAGGCCGTCAACTCCTGCATCCAGTTCACGCCCACGCTCGACGGCAAGGCCCTGTTCACCGTGGAAGACCTGCAGCAGCCCGACGGCCGCCTGCACCCGGTCCAGCAGGCCCTGGTCGAGTGCCACGGTTCGCAATGCGGCTTCTGCACTCCGGGCTTCGCGATGTCGCTGTGGGGCATGTACCTGAAACAGGAAGGCCGCCAGCCTTCGCGCTGCCAGATCGACGATGCGCTCTCGGGCAACCTGTGCCGCTGCACCGGCTACCGCCCGATCATCGACGCGGCGCGCCGCATGGTCGAGCTGCCGCCCGCCGCTTTCGACCGCGCCGCGCTGGCCGAGCGCCTGCGGCACCTGGAGCGTACCCACGGCTTCACCTATGAAGCACACGGCGCGCGCTTCCACATCCCGCGTACCCTCGAGGAGCTGGTGCGCTTGCGCGGCGAGTTCCCGCAAGCGCTGATGCTGGCCGGCTCGACCGACGTCGGACTCTGGGTCACCAAGCACATGCGCGAGCTGAACGACATCATCTACCTGGGGCAGGTGGACGAGCTGAAGACCGTCGCCGAATCCGACGACACCCTGGAGATCGGCGCCGGCGTGACGCTGAACGATGCCTACGCGGCCATCTGCCGCCACTATCCGGAGGAGCTGACGGCGATGTGGCAGCGCTTCGCCTCGCTCCCGATCCGCAATGCGGGCACGCTGGGCGGCAACGTCGCCAACGGCTCGCCGATCGGCGATTCGATGCCCTGGCTGATCGCACTGGGCGCGCAGGTGCTGCTGCGCGGCGCTGCAGGCCAACGCGTGCTGGGGCTGGAAGATTTCTATCTCGGCTACCAGCAGAAAGACCTGCAGCCCGGGGAGTTCGTCCAAAGCGTGCGCATCCCGCTGCCGCGCGCAGGCTTGCGTTTCCGCACCTATAAACTGGCCAAGCGCTTCGACCAGGACATCTCGGCCGTGTGCGCGGCCTTCGCCATTATCCTCGACGGCGACACGGTCACCGAGGCACGCATCGCCTTCGGCGGGATGGCCGCCACGCCCAAGCGTGCAACCCATGCCGAAGCGCTTCTCGTCGGCCAGCCATGGAACGAAGCGTCGATGCGCGCCGCCATGGATGCGCTGGCACGGGATTACGCGCCGCTGAGCGACATGCGCGCGTCCAGCGCCTACCGCATGCGGACGGCGCAGAACCTGCTGCGCCGCTTCTGGCTCGAAACCCGCCTTGATAATCCGCTGCCCGTGGGGGCGGTGAACGCCTTCGCCGTGGGCGCCTGAGAGGAGAAGGACATGAACGACGCAGGCACCCCCATCCTCGACGCCGCCCAGTGGACGGAAGCGGGCCGCGCGCGCCCGCACGAATCCGCCGTGCTGCACGTGCTCGGCCAGGCCACCTATACCGACGACATCCGCGAAACCGCCGGCACCCTGCACGCGGCGCTCGGCCTGTCCGGCCGCGCCCATGCGCGCATCCTCGCGATCGACCTGGAACCGGTACGCGCCAGCCGCGGCGTGGTGGCGGTCCTGGGCGCACAGGACATCCCGGGCCTGAACGACTGCGGCCCGATCATTCATGACGACCCGATCCTGGCCGATGGGCTGGTCCAGTACCTTGGACAGCCGGTGTTCATCGTCGTCGCCGACAGCCACGAGAACGCACGCCGGGCCGCGAAGCTGGCGAAGATCGACTACGAAGACCTGCCCGCCATCCTGACGCCGCAGGAAGCGCGCGCCGCGCAATCCTATGTCTTGCCACCGATGCACCTGGCCCGCGGCGACGCCGAAGCGGCCTTCGCAGGGTCTCCCTGCCGCGTGAAAGGCGAGCTGTACGTCGGCGGCCAGGAACAGTTCTACCTGGAAGGCCAGATCGCCTATGCGATTCCCGGCGAAGACCGCGGCATGCACGTCTACTGCTCGACCCAGCACCCGAGCGAGATGCAGCACGTGGTGGCGCACGCGCTCGGCCTGCATTCGCACCACGTGACGGTCGAGTGCCGCCGCATGGGCGGCGGCTTCGGCGGCAAGGAATCGCAATCGGCCCTGTGGGCCGCGGCCGCAGCGATCGCTGCCGCACGCACGCGCCGCCCGGTCAAGCTGCGCGCCGACCGCGACGACGACATGCTGGTGACCGGCAAGCGCCACTGCTTTCACTACGAGTACGAAGTCGGCTACGACCGCGAAGGGCGCATCCTCGCCGCCAAGGTCGACATGGTCACGCGCGCCGGCTTCTCGGCCGACCTGTCCGGCCCGGTGGCGACGCGCGCCGTCTGCCACTTCGACAACACCTATTACCTGTCCGACGTCGAGATCCGCGCGGCCTGCGGCAAGACCAACACCCAGTCGAATACCGCCTTCCGCGGCTTCGGCGGGCCGCAGGGCGCCATCGCCATCGAATACGTGATCGACGAGATCGCGCGCAACCTGGGGCGCGACCCGCTCGACATCCGCCGCCTGAACTTCTACGGTAGAACCGAGCGCAACGTCACGCCCTACGGCCAGGCCATCGTCGACAACGTCATCCACGAGCTGGTGGCCGAGCTGGAGCAGACCAGCGATTACCGCGCGCGCCGCGCCGCGATCAAGGAATTCAACCGCACCAGCCCGGTACTGAAGAAGGGCCTGGCGCTCACCCCGGTGAAGTTCGGCATTGCCTTCAACGTTACTCACCTGAACCAGGCGGGCGCGCTGGTGCATGTCTACGTGGACGGCTCGATCCTGGTGAACCACGGCGGCACCGAGATGGGGCAGGGCATCAACACCAAGGTAATGCAGGTGGTGGCGCACGAGCTGGGCGTGGACCTGGCGCGCGTGCGCGCCACCGCCACCAACACCAGCAAGGTCGCGAACACCTCGGCCACCGCCGCCTCGACCGGCGCCGACCTGAACGGCAAGGCCGCGCAGGATGCCGCCCGCAAGATCCGCGATCGCCTGGCTGTCTTCGTGGCTTCGCAGTTCGGCGGCGACGCGTCGGAAGTGCGCTTTGCCGACGACACCGTGTTCGTGGCGGGCCAGGCACTGCGCTTCGGCGAGGTGGTGGCCAAGGCCTACCTGGCGCGAGTGCAGCTGTGGTCGGACGGCTTCTATGCCACCCCCGGCCTGCACTGGGACCCGAAGACCATGAGCGGCCATCCGTTCTCCTACTACGCCTATGGCGCGGCGGTGTCGGAAGTGGTGGTGGACACCCTCACCGGCGAATGGAAGCTGCTGCGCGCGGACGCGCTCTACGACGCCGGCAACTCGCTCAACCCGGCCATCGACATCGGACAGGTCGAGGGCGCCTTCATCCAGGGCATGGGCTGGCTCACGACGGAAGAACTGTGGTGGAACCCGGCGGGCAAGTTGATGACGCATGCGCCCTCGACCTACAAGATCCCCGGCATCTCCGACTGCCCGGAAGACTTCCGCGTGCGTCTCTTCAGGAACCACAACGTCGAAGACAGCATCCACCGCTCCAAGGCCGTGGGCGAGCCGCCGCTGCTGCTGCCGTTCTCGGTGTTCTTCGCGATCCGCGATGCGATCTCAAGCGTAGGCGGGCACAAGCTGAATCCGCCGTTGAATGCGCCAGCCACCTGCGAAGAGATCCTCAGGGCGGTGGCTGCGGTTGAGGCTGCGAGCGCCTGATGAGCGATTGGTTGCCAAGCGAGGAGCTGCATGGACCGGCAGTGCTGGTGACGGTTGCCCGCGTCGAGGGTTCCGTCCCGCGCGAGCCGGGCGCGCGCATGCTGGTGGATGCGCAGGGCTTTCGCGGCACCGTCGGTGGCGGGCACCTGGAGCACCGGGCACTGGAGATTTCTCGCGCGATGCTGGAGCAGGGCGGCGGGGCGGCGCATATCGAGCGTTTTCCGCTGGGACCCAAGCTGGGGCAGTGCTGCGGCGGCATCGCCTGGCTGGCCTTCGAAATGGCGGATGCGGAGCAGCTGGCGCTGCTGCGTACGCGCCGCAATGAAGATACGTGGCGCGTGGTTTTCGTAGGGGGGAACTGGTCCGGTGGACCAGTTCACGGTCTCCCGCCCACGCGTTCAACTGACGGAAGCTCAGCCGGGAATTCATCATTAGCTGACCGCGTGGGCGGGAGGCCCGCCCACCCTACGACTGCGCTGTTCGACAGCAGCGGGCGCCACCTCGCTGGCGGCGACGTTCCCGCATTCGACCGCACCCAGGGCACCCACATCTTCCAGGACGCCACCGGCCGCCTCTGGCTGCTTGATGCCGTCCTCGCCCCGCGCGCCCACCTGATGCTGTTCGGCGCCGGCCACGTCGGCGCCGCCATCGTGCGGGCCGTGTCCGAACTGCCCTGCCGCGTCACCTGGGTCGACGAGCGCGACGACCTGTTCCCGCCGGCCGCCCCCGCCAACGTGACCGTGGAAGCCACCGATACGCCCGAGGCGCTGGTTGAAAACGCACCACAGGGCACCACTTTCCTGGTCATGACCCACAGCCACGCACTTGACCTGCAGCTGTCGCACGCGATACTGTCGCGCCCCGGCATGTCGCAAGGCCATGATTGGTTCGGCCTGATCGGCTCCGATACCAAGCGCCGCCAGTTCGAGCACCGCCTGCGCGAACGCGGCATCATTGAAGCGCGACTCGACGCGATGGTCTGCCCCGTCGGCCTGCCCGGCATCGAGGGCAAGGCCCCGGCCGTGATCGCGGCCTCCGTGGCGGCCCAGCTGCTCCTGGTATGGGAAGCTCGTGCCCGCCAGCCTGAATCTTCAACGGAATCCAAAGATGTCCACCGCATTTAAGAATATGCAAGCCTACCGTGCGAGCTTGCTGCATTTCCACGCCGACCCGGCCTTCGACGGCGCCGCCCATGCCTGGCATGAAGACGGCCTGCTGGTGGTCGAGGACGGTCGCGTGAAGGCCGCCGGCGACTATGCCGCCTTGGCCGACACGCTGCCGGCCGGCGTGACGCCGCACGACTATCGGGGCCAGCTCATCACCCCCGGCTTCATCGACACCCACCTGCATTATCCGCAGACCGACATGATTGCCTCTCCGGCCCCGGGTCTGCTGCCCTGGCTGGAAACCTACACCTTCCCGACCGAGCGCCGCTTCGAGGATCCGGCGCATGCGCGCGCGACCGCCGAGTTCTTCCTCGACGAGCTGCTGCGCTGCGGGACCACGACCGCCGTCGTGTACTGCACCGTGCATCCGCAGTCGGTGGATGCGTTTTTTGAGGCCAGCGAGGCGCGCAACCTGCGCATGGTGGCCGGCAAGGTGCTGATGGACCGCCACTGCCCGGACTTCCTGCGCGATGGCGAAGGCGGCGTCGGGACCAGCGCGGACCTGATCGAGAAGTGGCACAAGCGCGGCCGCCAGCTGTACGCGATCACCCCGCGCTTCGCCCCCACCTCGACCGACGCCCAGCTACGCGCCACCGCCGAACTGGCGAAGGCCTATCCGGACACCTTCATCCAGACCCACGTCTCGGAAAACAAGGACGAGTGCAAGTGGGTGGGCGAGCTGCATCCGCAGGCGCGCAGCTACCTGGACGTCTACGAGCGCTTCGGCCTGATGCGCCCGCGCGCCCTGTTCGGCCACTGCATCTGGCTCGACGACGAGGACTTCGCCCGCATGGCCGCCACCGGCTCGGCGGCCGCGGTGTGCCCGACCTCCAACCTGTTCCTGGGCAGCGGCCTGTTCGACTTCGAACGGGCCGACGGCGCCCGCACGCTGCTGTCGCTCGGCACCGACGTCGGCGCCGGCACCTCGTTCTCGATGCTGCAGACCATGAACGAGGCCTACAAGGTGGCGCGCCTGAAGGGCAGCTACCTGCCGGCGCTGCGCATGTTCTACCTGGCCACGCTGGGCGCCGCCCGCGCCATGGGCCTCGAAGGCACGGTCGGCAGCTTCGCGCCGGGTACGGAGGCAGACTTCATCGTGCTCGACCCGAAGGCCACGCCGCTGCTGGCGCGCCGCACGGCGCAGCGGGAGTCGCTGGAAGAGCTGCTGTTCGCGCTGGCGCTGCTGGGGGATGACCGGGTGATCAAGGCGACCTATGCGGCCGGTACGCTCGTTCATAGCCGCACATGATTTTGTAGGGTGGGCGGGTCTCCCGCCCACGCGGCGATACTTGGTCCATAGACAGATGAGCGGGCAGATCTAGCCGGATTTGACCGCGTGGGCGGCAAAGCCGCCCACGCTACGAAACCCTACTTGGCCATATTGCCAACGCTAACTCAACCGTATAGAGTTGCGCGGTCACCGCGGGCGCAGGCTCGCCATCAACCGCACGAGAAAGTCACACCCATGTACAAACAACTGACCGGCAGCGTCCTGCCGGCCTTGACCCTGGCCCTGGCCATCGCCGGCGCCCCCCAGGCCCTGGCCAAGGGCCCGGCCTCGAAGACCAACGAAGTCGCCACAGCCCGCCACTACGCCAGCCTGATCGCCGGCGAGCCGAAGACCGCCGAGCTGACCCTGTTCTTCACCCAGATGCCGAAGGGCGGCGACCTGCACCACCATTATTCGGGTTCGGTCTACGCCGAGCAGTATGTCGACTTCCTCGACAAGCAGGGCTATTGCGTCGACAAGCGTACCTACCGCATCGAGACGAAGAAGGAAGTCGTCGCCGCCGAGCGCGCCAAGCCGGCCGAGGAACGCAACTGCCTGTCGACCGCCGAGGTCTATGCCGACGACTACACCTTCCGCGAGCTGCTGCAGCGCTGGTCGAACAAGGACTTCGGCAACCATGGCGCCATCCAGCCGCCGCCGGACCGCCTGTTCTTCCAGACCTTCGGTTTCTTCGGACCGGTCTCGAACGCGAACTTCCGCGAAGGCCTGCAGGAGCTGAAAAAACGCGCCATCGCGGAAAACGTGAGCTATATCGAGACCATGTTCAAGATGTCGCCTTTTGTCGTGAACAAGGACTTCGACGCCCAGGCCTGGAAAAATGCCGATGACGACAAGGCCCTCGACGCCCAGATGGGCGCCTGGCTGGCAGTGCTGGAACAGGATGCCGGCTTCAAGAAGCAGCTTGAAGACTTCGTGGCCAAGATCCACGAGTCGGCCGAGGGCATCGACGACGAGCGCTTCACCATGCGCTACCAGACCTATGTGCTGCGCCTGCTGAACCCCTCGCAGGTGTTCTCCTCGATGGTCTCAGGCTTCAAGGCCGCCGCCATGAGCGACAAGATCGTGGGTGTCAACATCGTCGGCCAGGAGAGCACGATGGTCTCGATGCGCGACTACACGCTGCACATGAAGATGTTCCGCTTCCTGAAGTCGCGCTATCCGGAAGTGAAGGTGGCCATGCACGCCGGTGAGCTGGCGATGGGCGACGTGCCGCCGGAAGGCCTGAAGTTCCACATCGACCAGGCCCTGGTCGTGGCCAACGCCAACCGCATCGGACACGGCCTCGACCTGGCGCACGAAAGCAATGCCCCGGCCATCATGGCCAGGATGCGCAAGGACGACATCCCGGTCGAGATCAACCTGACCTCGAACGCCTTCATCAACGGTGTCGAAGGCGCGAACCACCCGATCACGCTATACCGTAAATACGGCGTGCCCTACGTGATCTCGACCGACGACGCGGGCGTGACCCGCCATACGCTGTCGAACGAGTACGTGTTGTTCGCCAGCCGCTACAAGCCGGACTATGCGGAGATGAAGCGGACCTCGTACAACAGCATCCGCTACGCCTTCCTGCCAGTGGCAGAAAAGCAACGTCTGACCCGCCAACTGGACGAGCGTTTCGCTGCTTTCGAGGCAAAGATCGCTGCGCTGGCCAAAGCACAGGCAGTGGCGAAGTAATCCCTGGACAAGACGCTCCGCACGCTGCGCGGAGCGTCTTCAAGTCATCGACCACTGAATGACTTTTTAACTATCCCTTAGTAATAATTTATCTTTTGTGGCCTTCCTGCTACAAAAAATCCTCTTCCATCCTCGGTTTGGCGAAATTCTTCTCAAAAAAATTTCGTCCAGGAATGCCGCCCTTATAATCCCGCCTTGTCATTTTGCTGGGAATAAAGCAGGTCTGTAGCGTAATAACAACGTGCCGGAGCGTATTTATACGACAAACGTATGAATATCGAAGCCAAAACGAATTTGTCGGCTTATTAACGGTCATGCATATTGGAGTTTGATTTCCAAAAGGCATTCCTCGTTTGACGGGCACCCGCGTGAAGCGCATCGCGGTGTAACTTCGTTGAAATACTTGCACGTTAGACTTGCCGCCGCCAGCCGGCAGGACCGCCGGCACACCACGCAGCACACAAAGATTGCAGTACTTGTAAGAGAGGGCAACCGTCGGCTGCCCGTTATAACTATTAAGTTCTTTTTGGGGTTATCAATGATCACTCAACAACAGATCCGGCTCACCAAACTGGCGCTGGCTTTGTCGGTTGCATTGGCTGCTACGCCGGCCTTCGCGCAGAACACCACCTCGGCCATCGGTGGCCGTATCTCGGCCGCTGACGGCAAGCCGGCCGCCGGCGCCCAGGTGCAGATTGTTCACACCGAGTCCGGTTCTGTCAGCAATGTCACCACCGACGCGGAAGGCCGTTACGTTGCACGCGGCCTGCGTGTAGGCGGTCCATACACGATCATCATCACCAAGGACGGCGTCACCGAGCGTCGCGAAGGCGTGTTCGTTGCGCTGGCCGAAACCGCCGCCGTCGACGCGACCCTGGGCCAGGCCATGCAGACCGTCACCGTGACCGGTTCGGCAGCACGCTCGGAAATCTTCTCGAACCAGTCGATGGGTTCGGTCACCGCAATCAGCCGTGCCGACCTGGAAACCCAGGCCTCGATCAACCGCAACCTGCAGGACTTCGCCCGCCTGGATCCGCGCGTGTCGCAGACCGACAAGGAACGCGGCGAGATGTCGGTGGCCGGCCAGAACTCGCGCTACAACTCGATGACCATCGACGGCGTGGCCGTGAACGATACCTTCGGCCTGGAAGCCAACGGCAGCCCGACCGCCCGCCAGCCGATCTCGATGGAAGCCATCGCTTCGGTGCAGGTCAACGTCGCCAACTACGACGTGACCCAGCGCGGCTACACCGGCGCCAACGTCAACGCCGTCACCAAGTCGGGTACCAACGTGTACCACGGCGGTGCCTACTACGTGACCCGCGACGACCGCCTGGTCGGCAAGCGCTACAACCGCTCCACCGACGCCTACACCGACGCCCCGGAATTCAAGGACAACACCAAGGGCCTGTGGGTCAGCGGCCCGCTGGTCAAGGACAAGCTGTTCTTCTTCGCCCTGGCCGAAAACTATGAAAGCAGCCGCAGCGGTCCGGAATTCGGCGCCATCGGCACCGGTACCGGCACCACCATCGGCATCAGCCCGAACCAGATCAATCGTGTTCGCGAGATCGCACAGAGCCGCTACGGCTTCGACATCGGCAACACCCAGATCCCGGCCGGCACCAAGATGAAGGTCGAGGAGCGCATGCTCAAGCTCGACTGGAACATCAACGACGACCACCGCGCCAACCTGCGCTACTCGAAGACCTCGCAGAACGAGCCGATCTTCCCGGGCTTCTCGAACAGCGGCGTCTCGCTGAGCTCCTACTTCTACAACCAGGACAAGACCATCGAAACCCTGGTGGGCCAGGTGTTCTCCGACTGGACCGAGAACCTGTCGACCGAATTCAAGATCTCGCAGCGCGACTATGACTCGGTGCCGATCACCGCGTCCAAGCTGCCGACCATGTCGTTCCAGTTCAGCGGCCCGCTGCCGTCCGACGCGCCCGCGGGCACCCGCACCGGCAACCGTTTCCTGAACACCGGTACCGAGAACAGCCGCCACAACAACGTGCTGGGCACCAAGACCCTGGACGTCTACGCCGGCGCCAACTATCTGTGGGGCGACCATGAAATCAAGGTCGGCGCCGACTACACCCAGAACAAGGTGTATAACGCTTTCCTGCAGAACGTGTTCGGCAACTACACCTTCGCTTGCGATAACAACTTCACCTACACCTTTGGTTCGATCAACTGCGCCACTGCCACCGCGGCCCAGATCGACGCCGCGATCTTCGAGAACTTCTCGCGCGGCCGTCCGTCGTCGTATTCCGTGCAGCTGCCGGTGCCGGGTGGTTCGCTGAGCAACGCGATCGCCCAGTTCACCATGAAGAACACCGGCCTGTTCCTGCAGGATAACTGGTCGGTCAACAAGAACCTGACCGTCAGCGCCGGCATCCGCGTCGACGTGACCGGTGTGGACAATACTCCGCTGCGCAACGCCGGCGTGGCCGCGCCGACCGTCGCCGGCAACGCCGCCACCTTCGCCCGCCAGACCGGCGGCTTCGGTGTCGACAACACCCAGACCTTCGACGGCAACAAGCTGTGGCAGCCGCGTGTCGGCTTCAACTACAAGATCGACGCGGCGCGTCCGACCCAGCTGCGCGGCGGCGTCGGCCTGTTCCAGGGCGCGGCAGCCACCGTGTGGATGTCGAACCCGTTCTCGAACCCGGGCATCGCCACCCGTACCATCACCTGCTCGGGCTCCGGCGCCACCCGCTGCCCGACCACCGATGGCCTGTTCACGCCGGACGTGAACGCCCAGCGTACCGTGACCGGCGCAACCCCGGCCGCGAACGTTGACGTCCTGTCGCCGGACCTGAAGCAGCCGTCGATCTGGAAAGCCAACCTGGCCTTCGAGCATGAGCTGCCGTTCGGCGGGCTGGTGTTCGGCGCTGAACTGCTGGCGACCCAGAACAAGAACGCGATCTTCTACCAGAACCTGAACCTGGGCGCACCGACCCGTATCGGCAAGGATGGCCGCGAGCTGTACTACAACGCCAACGGCCTGGATGCCGGCTGCTATTCGTTCACCAACAACGCGGTGACTGTGGCGACCCGCTGCCAGACCACGACTCGCGCGCTGTCGAACCTGAGCTACGGTAACGTGCTGCTGGCCAAGGGCACCGACAAGGGCGACGCCCAGGTCGTGACCGTCTCGCTGACGAGCCCGACCCGCAAGGGCTTCGGCTGGTCGGTGGCGTACTCGCACACCAACGCGACCGAAGTCTCGCCGCTGACCTCGTCGACCTCGAACTCGAACTGGACCGGTCGCTCGGTCTTCAACCCGAACGAGGAAGTCGCTGCAAACTCGTCGTATCTGGTGAAAGAGCGTATCAACGCCCGCCTGTCGTGGGAGAAGCGCTTCTTCGGCGACTACCGCACCCGCCTGGGCGTCTTCTATGAAGGCCGCGAAGGCAAGCCGTACAGCTGGACCGTCAACAACGACCTGAACGGTGACGGCCTGGCCGGCAACGACCTGATGTACATCCCGTCGAAGGAAGGTTCGGGCGAAGTCGTGTTCTACGGTGACACCGCGACCAACAAGAGCAACGAGGCACGCTTCTGGGCCGTCGTCAACGCCAACGAAGTCCTGCGCAATGCCAAGGGCGGCGTGGTTGGCCGCAACAGCGATTTCTCGCCGTGGACCAACAGCTTCGACGTGAAGATCACCCAGGAACTGCCGGGCTTCGTCAAGAAGCACAAGGCCAGCTTCGCACTCGACATCCTGAACTTCGGCAACCTGCTGAACAAGAAGTGGGGCCGTATCGAGGAAGTGGGCTTCCAGGCGCAAGGCGCGCAGGCGCGCAGCTTCGTCGACTACGTTGGTCTGGATGCACAGGGCCGCTACGTGTACGCAGTGCGTAACAACGTGGAAGACCTGAACGTGCGCCAGGCCAAGGGCGAGTCGCAGTGGGCCGTCCAGGCAACCTTCAAGTACGAGTTCTAATCCGATACTTGATCCGATGCCTGTAAGGTAAAGGCGGCCGGTGGCGACACCGGCCGTTTTTTTCATGGGTGAAGGCTCCGCGTTCTACTCCATCTTCGGCCCCGTAAAGATGGCGGACGACCGGGACCCCATGTGATAATGCGGAGGGCTTCCACAGCCTCCCTTCCTGATCGAGAAAACTCCATGACCGTTTCCCTGCGTGCCACGGCACCTCTCTCGCGCGCCGCGTTCGCCGTCGCCATTTCCCTGACCCTGGCCGGTTGCGCCAGCATCGCCAGCCGCGAACCGGTGACCATCAACCTGGTCGCCATGAACGACTTCCACGGCAACCTGGAGCCGAGCCGCTTTGTCCCGACCAATCCGGACGGCAGCAAGGCCCCCGCCATCCGCGCCGGCGGCGCCGAGGCCGTGGCGGCCGCGCTGCAGGCCTGGCGCAAGGAAGACAAGGACCTGCTGTTCGTATCGGCGGGCGACCTGGTCGGCGCCAGCCCGGCGATGTCTTCGCTGTGGGCGGACGAGCCGACCATCGAGGCCATGAACATGCTGGACCTGCGCGTGAGCGCGGTGGGCAACCACGAATTCGACGCCGGCCGCAAGGAGCTGCTGCGCCAGCAGCACGGCGGCTGCGATTCGCCGCGTCCGGCCAAGGCCTGCCAGATGGCCAAGGACTACCGTGGTGCGAAGTTCACCTACCTGGCCGGCAACGTGGTCGACAAGGCCACCGGCAAGCCTTTCATCCCGGCCTTCAAGATCGAAGAGGTCAAGGGCATCAAGGTCGGCCTGGTCGGGGTGGTGCTGCAGGACACCCGTTCGGTGGTGATGGCGTCGGGCATCGCCGGCCTGGAATTCGGCGACGAAGCCGCGGCGATCAACCGCGCCATTCCCGACATGCGGCGCCAGGGCGCGGACGTGATCGTCGCGCTGGTGCACGAGGGCGGCAACACCAAGGATCATCCGACCCAGCCCGGCTGCACCAACCTGACCGGCCCGATCGTGGGCATCGTCCAGAAGCTCGATCCAAGCATCCGCCTGGTAATCACCGGCCATACCCACCAGAGCTACCTGTGCAAGGTCGATGGCCGCACCGTGACCCAGGCTTCGTCCTACGGCCACATGCTGACCCGCATCCGCATGAGCGTGCAGAAGGGCGCAGGCAGCGTGGGCGACATCCAGGTCGAGAACGTCTTGATGAAGGGCGGCGACTACCCTGCCGACGAGAAGATGGCGGCCTTCATCGCCAAGGTCAAGGAGAGCAGCCGCGCAGCACTGACCCGCCCGGTGGCGCGCCTGGCGTCGGCGCCGGTGCTGCGCAAGCAGAACGAGGCCGGCGAAGCGCCGCTCGGCAACCTGATCGCGGACGCCGTGCTGGCCGCCACCCGCAATCTCGGCGCCCAGATCGGCTTCATGAACGAAGGCGGCATCCGCAAGGACCTGGAAGCCGGCGAGGACAACGTGGCTGCCTTCGGCCAGGTCCAGGCCGTGCTCCCGTTCGGGAACACCCTGGTGGTGATGGACCTGACCGGCGCCCAGATCCGCGCGCTGCTCGAACGCCAGTGGAACAAGGACGGGTCGATGGGCTCGATGCTGCAGGTGTCCAATGGTTTCAGCTATACCTGGGACGAGAAGCGCCCGGTGGGCAGCCGTGTGACCGCCATCACCCTGAACGGCAAGCCGCTGGACGACGCCAAGGCATACCGCATCGTCGCCAACAACTTCCTGGCCGAGGGCGGCGACAATTACCCCGAGTTCGGCAAGGGCACCAGGCGCCTCGAGACGGGCCTGCTGGACCTCGACGCCTTCACCGAATACCTGCGCAGCATCGAAGGGCAGGGCGCCTCGCTTGCGCCTGCCGCGCCACGCATCGTCAAGGCCCAATGAGGCCATCGATTCAACCAAGGATGACCATGAAAAAACTAGCCTGCGTACTCGCGCTGACCAGCGCCTTCGCATCGTTCGACGCCGCGGCCTGGGGCCGTGACGGCCACAAGGCCATCGGCGCGATTGCCGACAAGCTGCTCAAGGGCACCAGGGCGCAGAAGGAAATCGCCCTGCTGCTGAAGCCGGGTGAGTCGCTCGAACTGGTTGCCAACTGGGCCGACTGCGTCAAGGGCAGCTTCTGCGGCGAGCAGACCCCGGAAATGATCGAGTACGTCAACGCCAACCCGCAGCACGACAAGTACCACTACACCAACGTGCCCTTCCAGCACGACCATTACGACGACCATGGCGTCGGCAGGACGGGCGTCGACATCGTGCAGACACTGCGTTACTGCATCGCCGTCTTGCAAGGCAAAACCGATCCGGAACTGAACCCGCACAAGTTCACGAAGCGCCAGGCGCTGATCCTGCTGGCCCACTTCGCGGGCGACATCCACCAGCCGCTGCACGTGGGCGCCGCCTATGTCGGCAAGGATGGCAGGTTCGTCGCGCCGAGAACCCAGGAAGAGGTCAACGAAATCGCGATTTTCGACACGCGCGGCAGCAACAACCTGCTGCTGGACGATGTGCGCCTGGCCGAACTGGCGGCGCGCGCGATTCCGGCAGGCGAGCAGGCAGGAGTGAAGGAAGGCGTGCCGAAGTCTTTGACCAGGCCTTTCCACTCGTATTGGGACAGCACCACGGTCGACTACGCGTTCCGCCGCCTCCAGACCAAAACCCCTGAGCAGTTCGCCGACAAGGTCATCAGCGGCAAGGCGCAGCTTCCGCTGATCGAAGGCGATCCGATTACCGTGCCCTATGCGTGGGCCAACCACTCGCTGTTCGTGGCCAAGGAAGCCTTCAAGGATGTCATTCCGGGCAAGCTGACCCCGCAGACCAGCAAGAAGGGCGAGACTTACTACACCTTTGCACTGGAAGTGCCGGCCAACTACCCGGTGCCGAGCTCGGAGATCGCCAAGCAGCAGTTGATCAGGGGTGGTTATAACCTGGCGGCGCTGCTACAGGCAATTTATCCGGAAAAGGGCTGATACGCCGCTGCCGGCACCATTGCTCGTCGCAGTCCGGTCTTGGCATAGAATCCGTTCTCCCGGACCTGATTAAAAAGCCATGACCACTCTCATCAAGGGCGCCTGCGCCGCTTGCCTTATCCTTCCACTGGCTGCCCATGCCCAGACCGATCCCGAGCGCAATCTGCCTCTCTGGGAGATCGGCCTTGGCGGCGGCGCCCTGTCCACGCCTTCCTACCCGGGATCCGACCAGCGCGAAACGCGGGTGCTGGTCTTCCCGAACATCATCTACCGCGGCCAGGTCCTGCGCGCCGACCGTTCCGGCATCAATGCGCGCCTGTTCAGCTCCGACCGGGCCGAGCTCGACGTCGGCTTCGCCGGCGCCCTTCCTTCGGATTCGGACGATGTGGACGAACGCGCGGGCATGCCCGACCTCGGCCCGCTGCTCGAATTCGGTCCGCGCCTGAAAGTGCGGCTGGCGGACCTGGAGGGCAACCGCCGCCTGCGCCTCGAGTTGCCGCTGCGCGCGGTGATCGAGGCGCGCGGTGGGCTGCACGGCCGCGGCTATACCTTCGAGCCGCGCCTGGCCTACGAGATGGCCGGCGAGCGCAGGGTCTGGACCTTGGAGACGAACCTGTCGGTGGTGCTGGGCGACCGCAGGATCAACCGCCACTTCTACGAGGTGGCGCCGCAGTATGCGACCGCCGCGCGGCCGGCCTATGTGGCGGACTCCGGCCTGCTCCTGACGCGTCTCGGCCTGTTCGGCTCGCGCCGTCTCAACGAGGATGTACGGGTGTTCGGCTACCTGCGCTTCGAGAGCTACAAGGGGTCGGCGAACCGTGAGAGCCCGCTGCATGTGAAGGACAGCGGCGTGTCGGGCGGGGTAGGGGTGATGTGGACCTTCAAGCGTTCCGCAGCGCGGGCGCGCGGGGCGGGAACGGTCGATCCGAGCCTGCAATAATGGTAAACAAGCGGAAAATGCCGTGCGGGGCCGCACGGCATCGCTGAACCCCGGGCGGCGCAAGGCCGGCCCGGGCGATCGTCGGATTACTTCGACGCGTCCTTGCTGTCCTTGGACTTCTTGTCCTTCTTGGCCTGCTTGGCGTCAGCGTGATCGGTCTTGTCGGCTGCAGATGCCGGGGTCGCCGGAGTCGCCGGCGAAGCTGCGGTTGCCGCGGTCGAGCCGGTGCCGCCGGTGGTGGCCGAGGCATCGGTGGTTGCCGAAGTTTCGGTTGCCGGCGTGGTCGGCGAAGCCGGGGTGGCGGCGGTTGCCGGAGTTGCCGGGGTAGCGGGCGTTGCCGGGGTGGTGGTCTGAGCGTAGGCCGAGGTAGCGGACAGAGCGACGATCAGGGTAGCAATGGCTTTCTTCATTGGTTGAATCCTTTCTGGTTCGGGTTCTGGCGTACGGAAGTGTCACTGAGTCGTGTCACCTAGACATCTAACGGGGCGCGGATGAGCGCTGTTGACCGGGCTTACAAAGCCTTACGCCAGTCACATTTGCTAACAAGCCGTGCAACTAAACGTGGCGAGGAGCAAAAAAAATGGCCTGCGAGGAAGCAGGCCATTGTTATTGCCCGAATGGGGTCAGCGTGATTTGACGAAAGGCTTGCCCAGCGCCTTCGGCGCCACCGACTTGGCCATCAGGCCAGCCAGCACCACGACGGTCAGCACATACGGAATCATCTGGATCAGCGAACCCGGGATGCGGCCCACCACCGGCAGGTCCACGCCCTCGATCTGGATCTGGACCGCGCCGAAGAAGCCGAACATCAGGCAGCCCAGCACCGTGTGCAGCGGACGCCAGTTACCGAACACCATCGCGGTCAGCGCCAGGTAGCCTGCGCCGGCGGACATGTCGCGCAGGAAGAAGCCGCTCTGGACGATCGACAGGTAGGCGCCCGAGAAGGAGCACAGCACGCCGGCGATCAGCATGGCGGTATAACGGGTCTTCTGTACCGAGACGCCGGCGGCGTCGGCCGCGTGCGGGTTTTCGCCGCAGGCGCGCAGGCGCAGGCCGAAGCGGCTGTGGTACAGGGTCCAGTGCACCACCGGCAGCAGCAGGAAGGCAAAGTAGACCAGGGCCGAATGGCCGCCGATCACGCTGCCGACCAGCCAGCCGAGGAAGGGGATGTCGGCCAGGGCCGTGGTGCCCGGCAGGATCACCTCGCCGAGGCGTGCTTCGCCCAGGTCCGGCGTGCGGCCGCCCTGCTGGAAGAAGTACTGGGCCACCACGAAGGTCAGGCCGCTCATGGCGATGTTGATGGCCATGCCCGCGACCAGCTGGTTGCCCTTCTGGGTGATCGACACGAAGGCCTGCACCATGGCGAGGGCGCATGATGCCAGGATGCCGGCGGCGATGCCGATCCACGGGTCCTGGTAGGCGTAGGCGACGCCGGCCGATACGAAGGCCGAGGCGAGGATCTTGCCCTCGAGGCCGAGGTCGATCACGCCGCTGCGCTCGGCGAACAGGCCGGCCATGGCCGCGAAAATCAGGACCGGCGCATTGCGGATCGTCGAGACGACGATGCTGGCGAGTTGGAAGTCTTCCATGGCTAATTAACCCTTATTTGCCCTATTTTGGGCATTGATCAGTTTGAGGATAGCGGGCGCATACAGGTTCTCCATGGCGCCGCAGAACAGGATGATCAGTCCCTGGATGAAAATGAAGGTCTCCTGCGGGATGTTCGGCTTTTCCAGCGACAGGTCGAAACCGCCCTGGATCAGCGCGCCGAACAGGATCGACGACAGGAAGATGCCCACCGGGTGCTGGCGGCCCATCAGGGCGATGGCGATGCCCACGAAGCCGGCGCCGGCCGGGAAGTTCAGGCTCAGGTAGTGCGTCGAGCCCAGGATCGAGTTCACGGCCGCCAGGCCGGCCAGGGCGCCCGAGATCAGCATCGCAACGATGATCATGCGGCTGATGCGCACGCCGGCGTAGTGGGCGGCGTGCTGGTTCAGGCCCGTGGCCTGCAGCTTGTAGCCCCACGAGGAGCGCGACATCACGACGCCGTAGACCGCCAGCGCGACGATGGCGAAGATGAAGGAGATGTTCAGCGGGGTGTCGCCCAGGGCCGGGAACCAGTTGTACAGGGCCGGCATCCAGGCGGCTTCGCTGAAGACGCGGCTGGCCGGGTTCTGGTCGCCCTCGGGGATGAGGTACTTCACGATGATGAAGTTCATCAGGCTGGCGGCGATGAAGTTGAACATGATGGTCGTGACCACCACGTGGCTGCCGCGCTTGGCCTGCAGGTAGCCGGGCAGGAAGGCCCAGCCGGCGCCGAACACGGCGCTGGCAACCATCGCCAGCGGAATCAGCAACCATGGCGACAGCGAGGCATCAAAAGCGAGCATCGCCAGGGTCAGGCCCAGGCCGCCCAGGTACATCTGGCCTTCGGCGCCGATGTTGAACAGGCCGGCCTTCATCGCCACCGAGACCGCCAGGCCGGTGAAGACGAAGGTGGAGGCGTAGAACAGGGTGTAGCTCAGGCCTTCGGGGTTGATGACGGCGCTGTTGATGAGGATCTGCAGCGATTCCACCGGGCTTTCGCCCAGCAGGTGGATGACGAGTGCCGCCACCAGCAGTGCCGACAGCAGGTTCAGGACTGGCAGGACGAAGCCCGATGCCCAGCGTGGGAGTTCAGTCGTTTTCATTGGCTTTGTAAGCTTAATGCTTGTGCATCCCGCCCATCAGCAGGCCGATGCGGGTCGTATCGAATTCGTCGATGTTCAGTTCACCGGTAACACGGCCGCTCGAGACGACCACGATGCGGTCGGCCAGCGCGCGCACCTCTTCCAGCTCGGTCGACACCAGCAGGATCGCCACGCCTTCGTCACGCAGGCGCAGCAGCTGGGTGTGGATGCTTTCGATGGTGCCGATGTCGACGCCGCGGGTCGGCTGGCCGACCAGCATCAGCTTCGGTGCAGCCGACACTTCGCGTGCGATCACGACCTTCTGCTGGTTACCGCCGGAAAGCAAACCGATGCGCAGGTCCGGGTTTTTCGGACGCACGTCGAAGGCTTCCAGCAGGTGCGCGCAGCGCTTGGCGATGGCGTCGAAATCGAACAGCCCCATCTTGTTCTTGACGCGGTCCTGGTAGCCGAACACGGTGTTCTGCATCACCGAGAAATCCTTGATGACGCCGTCGCGCAGGCGGTCTTCCGGCACGTGGCCGATGCCCAGCTCGCGGAAGGTGGCCGGCAGGCCGTCGGCGTTGGAGCGGCCGGCGTAGGGCAGTTCCTTGCCGAGGAATTCGACGCGGCCGGACGTCGGCAGGCGCATGCCCGACAGGATTTCCATCAGCTCGCTCTGGCCGTTGCCCGACACGCCGGCAATCGCCACGATCTCGCCGGCACGCACCGTGAGGTCGATGTCGGACAGCAGCTTGACCTTGTTCTTGTCTTCCAGCTGCAGGCCGCTGACTTGCAGCACCGGCGCGCCCGGATTGAAGGGCTTGCGCGGCAGGTTGCCTTCGATCGGGCGGCCGACCATCATGTTGGCCAGCTGCTCTTTCGACGTGTCCTTCGTGGCGACGGCGCCGGCTACGCGGCCGGCGCGCATCACCGTCACCTGGTCGGTGATCTCCATGATCTCGCCCAGCTTGTGGGTGATCAGGATGATGGTCTTGCCCTGTTCCTTGAACAGGCGCAGGATTTCGAACAGCGAGGCCGTTTCCTGGGCGGTGAGGACGGCGGTCGGCTCGTCCAGGATCAGGATCTCGGCGCTGCGGTAGATCTGCTTGAGGATCTCGACACGCTGCTGTGCGCCCACCGACAGGTCGTGGATGGTGGCGAGCGGGTCGACGTCGAGGCGGTAGCGGGCGCAGATTTCGCGCAGCTTGCTTTCCGTTTCCTTGCGCTTGGCAGCCAGCTTGAAACCGCCCTCGGTACCCAGCATGACGTTGTCGAGCACAGTCATGTTCTCGACCAGCATGAAGTGCTGGTGGACCATGCCGATGCCCAGGTCGATCGCCTCGAGGGACGAGCGGATCTGGCGCTCCTGGCCGTTGATCACGAGCTGGCCGCTGTCGGCATGGTAGTAGCCGTACAGGATGCTCATGAGGGTGGACTTGCCCGCGCCATTCTCGCCGATCACGCCGTGGATCGAGCCTTTGGCGATCGAGAAGCTGACGTCAGCGTTCGCCTGCACGGCCCCGAAGGCCTTGCTAATGTTGCGAAATTCTACGGCTGGCTGCATTGCGATCTGTAATAAGTAAGAGTGTGCTTCATTCATTCAAAAGCGCGCCGGACCGGGATCACCGGCGCGGCGCGCTTTTTCATGGGGATGGGTGAATCAGACCGGGCAGCTGCCCGCAGCACGGTAGTCGATGACCTTGATCTTGCCGTTGATGATGTCGGTGCGCACGGCGTTCACGCGCTTTTCCATCTCCGGCGAGACGACCTTGCGGTTGTCCTTGTCCAGGACCCAGTCCACACCGCCTTCCTTCAGGCCCTTGTGGGTGACGCCGGCTTTCCAGGTGCCGTTCTTCTGCGCCATGAAGGAGTCGTAGACGGCGACGTCCACGCGCTTGACCATCGAGGTCAGCATGGTGCCCGGGTGCAGGTAGTTCTGGTTCGAGTCGACGCCGATCGCCAGCTTGCCCTTGGTCTTGGCCATCTGCAGGGCGCCCATGCCGCTGCCGCCGGCCACCGCGAACACCACGTCGGCGCCGCGGTCGAACTGCGCGCGCGCCAGTTCGCCGCCCTTGGCCGGATCGTTCCAGGCTGCGGCGGTGGTGCCGACCATGTTCTGCATGATCTCGACTTTCGGGAACTGCGCTTTCGCGCCCTGGGTGTAGCCGCAGGCAAAGGCGCGGATCAGCGGGATGTCCATGCCGCCGACGAAGCCCAGCTTCTTCGACTTGGAGGCCATGGCGGCAGCGACGCCGACCAGGTAGGAGCCTTCCTCTTCCTTGAACATCACCGAGTTGATGTTGTTACCCTGCGCGATGCTGTCGACCAGCACGAAGCGCACGTTCGGGAATTCCTTGGCGACCTTCTGGACCGCCTGGGTCTGCGAGAAGCCGATCGCCGCGATCAGGTCGACCTTCTTGCGCGCGAGGCCGCGCATCACCTGCTCGGCCTGGGTATCGCTGTTGGCCTGCACTTCGAGGACCTTGATGCCGGTCTCCTTCGAGAAGCGCTGCAGGCCTTCGAAGGCCGACTGGTTGAACGATTTGTCGAACTTGCCGCCCGCATCGTAGACCATGCCGAGCTTCGGTTCAGCCGCGGCCGCGCTGCCGGCGACGCACAGCGCCGCAATGGTCATGGTGAGTTGCTTGAGTTTCATGAATGAGGCTCCTGGGAATTTCGATATTGTACCCGGCCCAACAGTGAGGGAGGAACGGGCTGCGCAAGCTGCATCGCCAACGGCGCCATGGGCAGACAATGCGCAAGGCATTGTGTCAGCCGCACGACGTCCGTGTGGTTACGATTTGTATCGCGGTGAATGTTTCTCTCGACAGTGCTTGAAGAATTAAAGAGGGATGTAGCTCATCTGCAACAGAAGAGGACATCCCAGCGACAAGCCCGGAGCCGAAACCGCCCGCAATGCCGCGCAAATAAGGGAAACCTGGATGTACGCAGCTCAGCCTGTCAAATATGCATCAAGCGACATATTGATGACAAATACGATTTTACTTGGCAATTTATTCCAAGGAAATATAACTGCTGACAATTTTCATCAATTATTTTGCTATGGCGCTCATTGTGTCGGCTGCCGGCACCGCCGAGGGCGCCTTGTCGTCGATCTGGGGACCGACTTCCTTGCCGACTTCGACTTGTGCCGCCGCGGTCTCGGTAGGTGACTGGCCGGCAGGCAGCTGGGGGGTGGCGGCCGGTTTGGCGAACTGGCGCGTGAGGAAGCTGGCGATCAGGGCCTGGGTCGCTTCCAGGTAGGGGATGTTCATGTGGTCCGAGCCGGGCACGGTCTCGTCGGCCACCAGGGTAGCCAGCTTCTGCACCAGTTGGTCGGTGTGCGAGTGCGGCACCACGTCGTCGTCGAAGGCGCGCAGGATGTAGGTAGGGGCCTTGAGCGAGGGCGCGTACTTGATCGACTCGAAGCGGTGGCGCAGCATGTACTCGATCGGCATGACGCGGAAGCGCCGCTTGGCGATGGCGAGGATCGAGTCGTAGGGCGTGATCAGGACCACCGAGTGCACCGGGCGTTCCTTCGCCACCTGCACTGCGACACCCGAACCGAGGCTGCGGCCGACGAGGGCGATGCGCGCCGCATCGACCTGGCCGAGTTCGGCGAGCCAGTCGAACAGGGTGCAGCCATCGTCGATCATGTGGATTTCGGCCGGCACGCCATGGGACAGGCCGTAGCCGCGGTAGTTCATGGCCAGTACGGTCATGCCGGGGAACAGCTTGCCGGCATCGCGCGCCACCCAGGACACTTCCTCGGAGCGGCCGCCGAAGTACATCACCGCGGGACGCGGGCCGGGAACGAGGGGAGTGAGCAGCCAGCCGCAGAGGCGGGTGCCGTCCTTGGCGCGCAGGACGACGGGGCGGGTGCGGTGCCCGGTGCTGCGCGGGCTTTCGACTTCCGGCGTGATGCAGGGATTGAACACGAGGCGGCGCTGGTTGGCCGCCACGGCGGCGGTCAGGGTCAGCCACAAAAAGCTGGCAAATCCCGTGATACCCGCCGCCATTTTCTTTGAAGTGTCCATGGGTCCAGTCTACGCCTGCCGCAGGAATTTGTTCTGTGCGGCACTTAGCTAAGTGGACAGGAGTATGGATGAGTAACGAAACAGTTGGGTTATTACAACAGGAAGGGGAGCGATGAAGACAGGGGCCATGGAGGCCCCTGTCTTCATTCCGGTGCGTGGCGGGTCGACGGACCGGCAGCGACGTACTGTTCGACGTCGGTCGCCGTGTGGTCGATGCGCACGTCTTCCTGGTTGGCGTGGACGCCCGCTTCGACGTGCTGGCCGGAGGCGCCGGCCTGCTCGCCGCCCATGCGCTTGCCCAGGTATTCCGAGGCCAGCACGCCGGCGGCCGACAGGGCCGTCAAGGCCAGCGAGCCGCCGCGGGCGTGCGTACCCTGCCTGCGCAGGACCAGGTTGGCGGCGCCCACGAGCAGGGCAGCGCCCGTAAGGGCTGCGTGCACCTGGCCCTCTCGCTTGGCCTCGTCCTGCGGCTTGTCGGCCACGTAGTCGGCCACGCCGGCCACGCCGGCCGCGAGGCCGCCGACAATGCCTGCCCCCATGCTCAGGTAGGAGGCCTTGGCGTAGTCTTCGTCGCCGGTGGCGCTGTGCATGGCGTCGAGGATGAAACCGAAGGGAATGAGGACGGCCGGCGCCGCACCCAGGATCGAGTGCAGGGGTTGGCCGGCAATGGTGATCTTGTTCATGGCGTGCTCCTGGCGTTGGTTGCTGTCGGGTCAAGTGTGGCATAGGGTGGGGGAGGGGAACGCACGGTTGGGAATGTTTGGATGTTCTAGTAAGATCAATCATTCCGGCATTCGCCACCTGACAACGGAGACCCGCGTGCACTACCTGCTCATGTATGACCTCGCCCCCGACTACCTCGAACGCCGCGGCGAATTTCGCGACGAACACCTGAAGCTGGCCTGGGAGGCGCAGCAGCGCGGCGAGCTGGTGATCGCGGGCGCGCTGGCCGAGCCCGCCGACCACGCGGTCCTGATGTTCAGCTGCGATACGCCCGAACCGGCCCAGATGTTCGCCGCCAAGGATCCCTACGTCACCCATGGCCTGGTACGGGCCTTCCACGTGCGTCAGTGGAATACCGTGGTCGGCGACGACGCCTTCAACCCGGTCCGCCCCAGCTAATTACGCACGGCAATTCGCGCTGAACATCAGGTAAGATTGCCCGGCTTTCAACTGAGCCGGAGTGTTCATGCAAACTGCCGTCAACCTGTGGCCGCTGCTCGGCGTCGCCGTCATCGTCGCCGGATTCCTGTTGCGCGCCCATCCCGTGCTGGTGGTGGCGGCTGCTTGCGGCGTCACCGGCATTGCCGCCGCGATGCCGGTCGAGGCCATCCTCGCCTCGCTCGGCGCCGCCTTCGTCAAGACGCGCAACCTGCCGCTGATCCTGCTGCTGCCGCTGGCCGCCATCGGCCTGCTGGAGCGTGCCGGCCTGCGCGAGCGCGCCCAGGCAGCGATCGCCAGGGTGCGCTCGGCCACGGCGGGACGCCTTTTGATCGTCTACCTGTTTGCCCGTGAAACCTCGGCCGCCGCCGGCCTGACCAGCCTGGGCGGCCAGGCCTCGATGGTGCGCCCGCTGGTGGCGCCGATGGCCGAAGCAGCGGCCGAAACGCAGTTCGGCACTCTGCCCGAGGCGCTGCGCCACCGCATCCGCGCCATGTCCGCCGCCACCGACAACGTCGGCCTGTTCTTTGGCGAAGACATCTTCGTCGCCTTCGGCGCCATCGTCCTGATGCAGACCATCCTGAACGCCGAGGGCATCGCGGTCGACCCGCTGCACATGGCGCTGTGGGGCATCCCGACCGCCATCACCGCCTTCATCATCCACGCCTGGAACCTGCGTCGGCTCGATGCGCGGATCCGGCGCGAGATGACGCATGAAGCGCACCGGGAGATGACCCGGGCATGATCGCGCTCGAACACTTCTACGTCCTGGTCGGCCTGCTGTTCGTGGCCGTGGCCATGATGAACCTGCGCGACCGCAGCAACCCGCGGCGCCTCACCACTGCCTTGTTCTGGGGGCTGTACGCCTTGCTCTACCTGGCGGGCGAACGGCTGCCCCCTGCTTTTGTGGGCGCCCTGATGATCCTGATGGCGCTGGTGGCCGGCTTCAAGGGCGTCACCGCCGGCAAGCCGGACCTGCTGCCGGAGGAACAGCGCCGCGCCAGTAGCCAGCGGCTCGGCAACCGGCTGTTCATCCCGGCCCTGGTCCTGCCGCTGGTGACCATGCTCGGCGCAACAGTGTTTTCGAGCGTGCAGGTGGGCAGCCTGCCGCTGCTGGACCCGAAGCACCTGACCCTGGTGAGTCTCGGCGTCGCCGCGCTGGTGGCGCTGGGCGCGGCATGCTGGCTGACGCGCTCCACGCCCCTGCAGGGGGTGCGCGAGGCACGCCGCCTGGTCGACGCCATGAGCTGGGCCGTCGTGCTGCCGCACATGCTCGCCGTGCTCGGCCTGCTGTTCACCGAGGCCGGCGTGGGCAAGGCGGTCGCGCACGTGACGACCGCCTACATCGACATGGATTCGCGCTTCATCGCGGTAGCCGTGTTCTGCATCGGCATGGCCCTGTTCACCATCGTGATGGGCAACGGCTTTGCCGCCTTCCCCGTGATGGCGGGCGGCGTCGGCATCCCGGTGCTGGTCGGCGTGTACGGCGCCAATCCGGCCGTGATGGCGGCGATCGGCATGTTCAGCGCCTATTGCGGTACATTGATGACGCCGATGGCGGCGAACTTCAACATCGTGCCGGCCGCGCTGCTCGACCTGCCCGACAAGAACGCCGTGATCCGGGCGCAGATCCCGACCGCGCTGCCGCTCCTGGTAGCGAATATCTTCCTCTTGTACTTCCTGATGAACCAATGATCAAGACTGTCCTGCTCACCGGTTTCGAACCGTTCAACAAGGCGACCATCAACCCGGCCTGGGAGGCCGTGCGCGCGCTGGATGGGTGGAGCGGCGCCGGCTTTCGGGTCGAGGTGCGCCAGCTGCCCTGCGTCTTCGGTGAGGTCAACCGCGTCCTGGAAGCGCTGGTGGACGAACTGCATCCGGATATCGCGATCGCCGTCGGCCAGGCCGGCGGGCGTGCGGAGATCTCGGTGGAGCGGGTGGCGATCAACGTCGACGACGCCTCCATCCTCGACAATGCCGGCCAGCAGCCGGTCGACCGTCCGATCCGCGCAGACGGGCCGGCAGCCTATTTCAGCACGCTGCCGATCAAGGCGACGGTGGCAGCGATGCGCGGGAAGGGCTTGACTGCCGGCGTGTCGCAGACCGCAGGCACCTTCGTGTGCAACCACGTGTTCTACGGGCTGATGCACCACACCGCCGGCAAGCCGGTGAAGGCAGGCTTCATCCACGTGCCCTTCCTGCCCGAGCAGGCGCAAGAACGGCCGGACGACCCGCCGTCGATGGCCCTGGACGACATCATCCTGGGCATCATGACGGCAGTCGAAACGGCCGTGAACGTGGAACGCGACGAGGCGCACGTGGGCGGGGCGACTCACTAAGCCGCCCGCCGACATGCGCCTGGCCCGGGACGACCGCCGTCCCGGGATCGACTGCAAGGGATTAGCGCTTTTCCTGCAGCTTTTCGCCAGCACGCTCCAGGGCGGCGCCGGTCTTGTCGCCCACCTTGTCCGAAGCCTGCTTGACTTCGGCAGCGGCTTCCTTGGTTTCCTGCTTCACTTCGGCGCCGGCTTCGCGCACGTTCTGGCCGGCCTTGTCGGCGGCCTGCTCGATGTTCTCGCCGGCGCGGTCGGCGGCGGCGTCCACACGCTCGGCAGCGTTTTCGGTGGCGTTCTCCACACGCTGGGCGGCTTCCTTGCTTTCTTCAGCAACGTTGGCGGCGGCGTTGTCGACGGCTGCGCCGGCTTCCTGCGCCGGGCCCATGTTCGGGTTGTCGTCCTTCTTGCAGCCGGTGGCCATCACGGCGACGGCCAGCATCATGGCGGTAATGGTTGCGGTGGTTTTCATGGTGTGCTCCTTGTAAAAGGGTTCAAGTTATTCATCTTTTGACAAGAGTTTGCACCAATGGCTTGTTGAGAACGGTGCGCGAAGTAACGCAGAATAAAGAAAAACTTGCCCTTCAAACAAAATTAATCGAGCAGGGTGTTGTAATCAGTTTCGTTAAATAGCGATTGCCTTGGAGTGCGTGCTTGGAGGATGTTAGGATCAGTCAATGGACCGACGAACTGATTACAAGACCGCACTGCTCATCGATTCCGCCATCCACGAGGCGGCCAGCGAAGGGCGCCCGCGTGCCGCCACCGAACTCGCCAAGCTCGGCGTACCGATGGAAATCACGATGCGCGTGCTGACCCGCCCGACCGACCGCCGCCACCAGATCGCCTCGCTCAGCACCGTGGCGGTCGAGATCAAGCGCCAGTAAGCCTCTCAGGCGGCGCCGGCGCCTTCGCTCGCCTGTTCCGGGGACAGGATGTTCAGGAAGGCGCGCACCACCGGGGCATCGCCCTCCACCGGATAAGTAATATAAAGATTGGCCGAAGGCGGATTGCTCCGGATCGGCAGGAAGCGCACGCCCGGCCAGCCGATGCGGCTGGTGGTCCGGGGCAGCAGCGCCACGCCCAGGCCCGCGCCCACCATCGCCAGCAGGGTCTGCGGCTCGGCGGCTTCCTGGAAGATGGTCGGCTGGAAGCCGGCGTTGACGCAGCACTGGATCAGGTAACGCGGCTCGGCCGACTGGTCCAGATGCAGGGTCAGCATCGGCTCGCTCGCAATGTCGATCAGTTCGATCGCCTCGTTCTGCGCCAGCGGGTGCCTCTCGTTGATCGCCACGCACACGTGCTCGCGGAAGCACAGGTCCTGGCGCAGGCCGGCCTGCTTCAGCACGTCCCCCTCGATGCGCGGCTCGCGCCAGAAGCCGACGTCGATCTGCCTGGCGCGCAACGCTTCCCACTGGTCGTTCGGCCCCAGCTCGTGGATGGTCCAGGTCACGCGCGGGTACTGGCTCTGGAACTGTTCCAGCAGGCTCGGGATCGGCCCCCACATCGCGGAGCCGACGATGCCCACGCGCAGGCGGCCCACTTCGCCGCGGTCGATCTGGCGGATGGTGTCGATCGTCATGCGCATCTTGGCCAGCAGCTCGGCCGCTTCCACCATCAGTGCCTTGCCCGCCACCGTCAGCTCGAAGCTGCGCGTGGTGCGGGTGAACAGGCGCACCCCGAGTTCGCTCTCGAGCTTCATGATCTGCTGGCTCAGCGGCGGCTGCGAGATGTGCAGGCGTTCTGCCGCGCGCGAGAAGCTTTTCTCTTCGGCCACGGCCAGGAAGTAGCGCAGCTGTTTCAGGTCGATCGACATGGCCGGTTCCGGTTCAAGCCTCGAGCCCAGAATTCAGCGCAATCGCCAGGCGTGCACCGACCAGGGCGTTGTGCTTGACCAGGGCGATGTTCGTCGCCAGGCTGCGTCCGCCCGTCAGTTCCTTGATGCGCGCCAGCAGGAAGGGCGTGACGGCCTTGCCCTTGACGCCCTGCGACTGCGCTTCGCCCAGCGCCTGGCGGATGATGGTGTCGATTTCCTCGGTCGGCATGGCGGATTCGCCCGGGACCGGATTGCTGACGACGACGCCGCCCGCCAGGCCGAGCTGCCACTTGGTGCGGATGAAGGCCGCCTGTTCTTCCGGCGTGTCGAGCTGGAAGTCGGCCTTGAAGCCGCTCTCGCGCGTGAAGAAGGCCGGGAAACCCGGCTGGCCGACGCTCACCACCGGCACGCCGTGGGTCTCGAGGTATTCCAGGGTGAGGCCGATGTCGAGGATGGACTTCACGCCGGCGCAAACCACGGCCACGCTGGTCTGGCTCAGCTCCTGCAGGTCGGCCGAGATGTCGAAGCTGGTTTCGGCGCCGCGGTGCACGCCGCCGATGCCGCCGGTGACGAACACCTCGATGCCGGCCAGCTGCGCGCAGATCATGGTGGCGGCCACGGTAGTGGCCCCGAGGCGCTTCTGCGCCAGCACGTAGGCCAGGTCGCGGCGGCTGACTTTCATGGCGTCCGGCGAGGAACCGAGCAATTCCAGTTGATCTTCGGAGAGGCCGACGCAGATTTTTCCATCGATGATGGCAATGGTGGCCGGCACGGCGCCGGCGTCGCGGATCACCGCTTCGACTTCGCGTGCGGTCTGCACGTTCTGCGGGTAGGGCATGCCGTGCGAGATGATGGTCGACTCGAGCGCGACGACGGGTTTGCCGGCAGCGCGCGCGGCCGCCACTTCGGGCGAGAACAGCAGGAAGGATTGCATGGTCAGTCCAATACAGATTCGTTGAGGGGGACACCCGGAGGGGTGTCCAGGTGGCCCGGTTCGAGCGTCGGGCAGACGGTCTGCTCGCACTCGATGGTCATGGCGGACAACTGCAGGCCGCGGCGGCAGGCCAGGCCCAGGTCAGCCTCGCCGCTGTGCAGCGACCAGCAGACGGCGGCGGCAAAGGCGTCGCCGGCACCGGTAACGTCGACGACCTCGACCGGCGGCGCATCGAGGCGCATCACGCCAGCAGGGGAGGTGTACATGACGCCGCGCGCTCCGCGCGTGACGATCACGTCCTGCACGCCCTGGCGCTGCACCTCCAGGCAGGCGGCGCCGAGCGCGGCGTCGCTGTCGAGTTCGCGCTCGAGGAGCACCGCCAGCTCGCCTTCGTTCAGGATCAAGAGGCGCAGGCCGAGCAGGTTCGCCGGCAGGCGCGCCATCTTCGGCTCGGACACGGCCACCAGCACCAGGGAGACCCCATCGCGTACCGCGTCGTCGAGCAGGGCGGCGATGGTGTCGTAGGGGAGGTTCAGGTCGGCCACGACCAGCGCTGCGCTGGCGCGCTGCTGCTGGCGGGTGGCCAGGAAGCCAGGAGTCAGGCGGTCGTTGAGGGCCATGTCGGCCAGCGCCACCACCATCTCGCCATCCTGGTCCAGCACCGCGGTATAGGTGCCGCTGCTGAGGCCGTCGAGGCGCAGCGCGCCGCGCGTGTCGATGCCGGCATCCTCGGCGTGGGCGAGCAGGGCGCGGCCGGAAGCGTCGTTGCCGACTGCCGTGATCAGGGCCACCGGCGCACCCAGGCGCGCCAGGTTCTCGGCGATGTTGCGGGCCACGCCGCCGAAGGATTCGTCCTGGCTGGCCGGGTTCGAGGTACCGAGCACGAGCTTGTTGGCGCTGCGCAGCTTGCGGTCGAGGTTGGCGGCGCCGATGCACAGGATCGGGCGCTGGTCGGGGAGCACATAGGCACGCCCCAGGATGCGCCGCTCGCGCACCAGGGTGGCAATGTAATTGGCCACGGCCGAGCGCGACAGCCCGAGTTGGGTGGCAAGGTCCTGCTGCGAAATGAAGGGATTCGCGCGGATCAGCTCGTACAACTGTTCTTTTTTTCTAGGCAGTTCGGTCACGGCGGCTTGGCTTTATAATTTTCTCTAAACAAATGTTTATCGATACTAGATAAATGTTTTGCAAGTGTCAAAACAATCTTTGACTTTGTATCGAGGGTTGTATCTGCATGTCAACAGTACACCAGTCCATTTATTTTTTAAACCAATAAATCGGCAAGAAAAATGGTATTTGCCATACATATCGGCCCTCATGCATAGTTATAATGTTCCGGCTAATGATGCGCCTTGTTCAGTGAGCATAAGCAACAACGGTGCCAGCCTCCTCCTACCTCTCCCGAATCCGCACACAAGGACTACCATGTTCAGCAATACCCCATTTGAAGCAGCAGAAGTCATCAAGGCCCGCAAACCCGGTTTCGCACCGCGCGCCGCACTGATCCTGGGTTCGGGACTGGGCGTGCTGGCCGAGCAGATGACGGATGCGGTCTCGATCAGCTATGCCGACCTGCCGGGCTTCCCGATCAGCACCGTGCACGGCCACGCGGGCGAACTGGTGCTGGGTTTTCTTTCCGGCGTGCCGGTCGTGTGCATGAAGGGCCGCGGCCACTTCTACGAAGGCTACGGCGCGGCCGTGATGACCTCCGCCGTGCGCACTTTCAAGCTGATCGGCTGCGAGATGCTGCTGGTGACCAATGCCGCCGGTTCGCTGCGTCCCGAAGTGGATGCGGGCAGCGTCGTGGTCCTGAACGACCACATCAACCTGCTGCCGGGCAGCCCGATGGCCGGCCCGAACGACGAGCGCTTCGGCCCGCGCTTCTTCAGCATGGCCAACGCCTACGACGCCGACCTGCGCGCCCTGATCAAGGAAACCGCGGCCAGCAAGGGCATCACCCTGCACGAAGGCGTCTACCTGGCCTGCCCGGGTCCGAACTTCGAGACCGCCGCCGAAATCCGCGCCTTCAAGGCACTCGGCGCCGACGTGGTCGGCATGTCGGTGGTGCCGGAAGTGATCTCCGCCCGCCACTGCGGCCTGAAGGTCGCCGGCATCTCGGCCATCACCAACCTCGCCGAAGGCCTGACCCCGTTCCCGCTGTCGCACGAGCAGACCCTGAAGTACGCCGCCATCGCGGCCAAGGATCTGGTCACCCTGATCCATTCCTTCATCGAGCGCCTGGGCGCCACCCCGCGCAGCGAAGCCAACTAATCACTAGCGAGCGATTCCATGTCACGCGCATTCATCCTCCTGCTTGACTCGTTCGGCCTGGGCGCCTTGCCCGACGCCGACAAGTACGGCGACGCAGGCGCCAACACCTTCGGCCACATCGCCAAGTGGGCGGCCAACGAGGGCAAGCCGATGTCGCTGCCCAATCTGGAACGCCTCGGCCTGGCCGCCGCCGCCCACAAGGCCAGCGGCGAATGGGCCGCCGGCTTCAGCCAGCGCGACGGCTTCACGGGCGCCTGGGGCGTCGCGCGCGAGCAGTCGACCGGCAAGGACACGCAGAGCGGCCACTGGGAGATCGCCGGCGTGCCGGTGCTGTTCGACTGGGGCTACTTCCCGAAGACCGTGCCGTCCTTCCCGCAAGAGCTGACCGACAAGCTGCAAGAGCTGACCGGCGTGCCGGGCTGGCTCGGCAACTGCCATGCTTCGGGCACCACCATCATCGACGAGCTGGGCGACGAGCACGTCGCCAGCGGCAAACCGATCCTCTACACCTCGGCCGACTCGGTGCTGCAGATCGCCGCGCACGAGGAGCACTTCGGCCTCGAGCGCCTGTACCAAGTCTGCGAAGCGGCCTATGAACTGGTCAAGCCCTACAACATCGGCCGCGTGATCGCGCGCCCCTTCCTGGGCGCGAACGGCAAGTACAAGCGCACCGGCAATCGCCACGACTACGCCGTGCCGCCGACCGCGCCGACGCTGCTGGATCACGTCAAGGATGCAGGCGGCGAGGTCATCGCACTGGGCAAGATCAGCGACATCTTCGCGGCCCAGGGCGTGACCCAGCTGATCAAGGGCGCCGACAACATGGCCTTGTTCGATCGCCTGGTCGAAGTCGCCGACACCGCGCCAGGTAAATCGCTCACCTTCGTGAACTTCGTCGACTTCGACATGCACTTCGGCCACCGCCGCGACGTCGCCGGCTATGCGAACGCACTGCACGAGCTGGACGCGCGCCTGCCGGAATTCATGGCCAAACTGAAGGATGGCGACCTGGTCGTCATCACCGCCGACCACGGCTGCGACCCGACCGCGCCGGGCTCGGACCACACCCGCGAGCACATCCCGATGATCTTCTTCGGCCCGAACGTCGCTCCGCAGGAACTGCCGGTAGCTCCCACCTTCTCGGATATCGGCGCAACGCTCGCCAAGCACCTTGGCGTCAAACCACTTTCGAACGGAACCGCACTGCTATGACCCAGCCCCTGGACTTCAAACGTAACACCGCCGTCGGCCTCGACCTCGGGCTGGTCAAGCATGTCAAGGTGAACCGCAACGCGGCCGACCGCCGCGCCGCCAGCCTGGCGAACCGCCGCACCGTGAAGAAGGAATACCAGGCCGCCTGGCTGGTACGCGCCATCGAATGCATGGACCTGACCACCCTGGGCGGCGACGACACCCCGGGCCGCGTCGAGCGCCTGTGCATGAAGGCGATGCGTCCGCTGCGCGCCGACCTGATGCAGGCACTGGGCCTCGAAACCCTGACTACGGGCGCCGTCTGCGTGTACCACGAGATGATCCAGCCTGCGGTGAAAGTGCTGCAGGGCCGCCTGCCGATCGCCGCGGTCTCGACCGCCTTCCCGGCCGGCCTGTCGAGCCTGGAAACCAAGCTGCGCGAAATCGAACTGTCGGTGGCCGCGGGCGCGACCGAGATCGACATCGTGATCACCCGCCAGCACGTCCTGACCGGCAACTGGCAGGCGCTGTACGACGAAATGGTGGCCTACCGCCAGGCTTGCGGCGAAGCGCACGTGAAGGCGATCCTCGCCACCGGCGACATCGTCACCCTCGACAACGTGGCCAAGGCCTCGATGGTCTGCATGATGGCCGGCGCCGACTTCATCAAGACCTCGACCGGCAAGGAAGGCGTCAACGCCACCATCCCGGTGTCGCTGGTGATGACCCGCGCGATCCGCGACTACTACGAGCAGACCGGCTTCCAGGTCGGCTACAAGCCGGCCGGGGGCGTGTCCACCGCCAAGGCCGCGCTGCAGTACCTGACCGTGATGAAGGAAGAACTCGGCAACGACTGGCTGCAGCCGCACCTGTTCCGCATCGGCGCATCGAGCCTGATGACCGACATCGAACGCCAGCTCGAACACTACGTGACCGGCAACTACTCGGCCGCCCATCGCCACGCGCAACCATAAAACAGCAACGGATTCGTCATGCCAACTATTAAAGAGATTCTTCAGACTATGGATTACGGCCCCGCACCAGAAAGCACCAAGGAAGCAAATGCGTGGCTGGACCAGCATGGACGCCGTTTTGGCCTGTTCATCGATGGTGCGTGGACGGAAGCCGCTACGACCTTCGCCACCAACAACCCGGCCGACGCCAGCGAACTGGCGCAGGTGACCCAGGCGACCGCGGACGACGTGGAACGCGCCGTGCAGGCCGCGCGCCGCGCCCAGCCGGGCTGGGTGGCCCTGGGCGGCCATGGCCGCGCCAAGATCATGTATGCGCTGGCACGCCTGCTGCAAAAGCATTCGCGCCTGTTCGCGGTGCTCGAGACCCTGGACAACGGCAAGACCATCCGCGAAACCCGCGATGCCGACCTGCCGCTGGCCGCGCGCCACTTCTACCACCACGCAGGCTGGGCCGCGCTGCAGTCCGAAGAATTCGCCGACTACCGCGCCGTGGGCGTGGTCGGCCAGATCGTGCCGTGGAACTTCCCGCTCTTGATGCTGGCATGGAAGATCGCTCCTGCCATGGCCGCCGGTAACACCATCGTGTTCAAGCCGGCCGAGTTCACTCCCTTGACCGCCTTGCTGTTCGCCGAAATCTGCCAGCAGGCGGGCGTGCCGGCAGGTGTCGTCAACATCCTCACCGGCGACGGCGCCGTGGGCGAAGCGATCGTGAATCACCCGGGCATCGACAAGCTGGCCTTTACCGGCTCGACCGAAGTCGGCCGCATCATCCGTAAAGCCACCGCCGGTACCGGCAAGAAGCTGTCGCTGGAACTGGGCGGGAAGTCGCCCTTCATCGTGTTCGACGACGCCGACCTCGACGCGGCCGTGGAAGGCCTGGTCGATTCGATCTGGTTCAACCAGGGCCAGGTCTGCTGCGCCGGTTCGCGCCTCCTGGTGCAGGAATCGGTCTACGAGCGCTTCATCGCCAAGGTGAAAGCACGCATGCAGAACCTGCGCGTGGGTTCGCCGCTCGACAAATCGAACGACATCGGCGCGCTGGTCGACCCGATCCAGCAACAGCGCATCCACGCGCTGGTGGAATCGGCACGCACGGAAGGTTGCGAAGTCTGGCAGCCGGCCTGCGAAGCACCTGGCGCGGGCTCGTGGTACCTGCCGACCCTGATCCTGGGGGCCTCGACCTCCGCCGCCGTGGCGCAAGCCGAGATCTTCGGCCCGGTGCTGGTGGCGATGAGCTTCCGCACCCCGAGCGAAGCGGTGCAGCTGGCGAACAACACCGTGTACGGCCTGGCTGCCTGCGTGTGGTCGGAATCGATCTCGCTGGCGCTGGACGTGGCGCCGCAGATCAAGGCCGGCGTGGTGTGGATCAACACCGCCAACCAGTTCGACGCAGCCTGCGGCTTCGGCGGATACAAGGAATCGGGCTTCGGCCGCGAAGGCGGCAAGGAAGGCATGTACGAGTACCTGACCCCGCTGGCGGAAGATGCACGCCCGGCCGCGCCGGTCGTTGCCGAAAAAGGTCGCGTCAAGCCGTCGGAAGAGGGCAGCCCGTTCGCCGTCGACCGCACCGCCAAGTTGTACATCGGCGGCAAGCAGGCCCGCCCGGACGGCGCCTACAGCCGCGCGATCAACGGCGCCAACGGCGCCTTCCTGGCCGACGTGGGCGAAGGCAACCGCAAGGACATCCGCAACGCCGTGGAAGCGGCGCACAAGGCTTCCGGCTGGTCCAAGGCCACCGCGCACAACCGCGCCCAGGTGCTGTACTACATCGCCGAGAACCTGGCAATCCGCGCCGACGAATTCGCCCAGCGCATCGCCGCGCAGACCGGTTCGAAAGACGCGGCACGCGAGGTGCAGGCCTCGATCGAGCGCCTGTTCTACTGGGCCGCATGGTGCGACAAGTACGACGGCCAGGCGCACCAGCCGCCGATGCACGGCATCACCGTGGCGCTGAACGAGCCGGTCGGCGTGATCGGCATCATCTGCCCGAACGAGAACCCGCTGCTGGGCTTCATCTCGCTGGTCGCTCCCGCACTTGCCATGGGCAACCGCGTGGTGGCGGTGCCGTCGGAGGCGCATCCGCTGTCGGCAACCGACCTGTACCAGGTGCTGGACACTTCGGACCTGCCGGGCGGCGCGCTGAACATCGTCACCGGATCAAGCTCGGAACTGGCGCGCACGCTGGCCTCGCACGCGGACGTGGATGCCGTGTGGCGTCACGACGGTTCGGCGGAAGGTTGCGCGGAAGTGGAGCGCCTGTCGGCGGACTCGCTCAAGCGCACCTGGGTCGGCGGCGCCAAGGGCCGTGACTGGTTCGATGCGAAGCAGGCGTGCGGCCGGACCGTGCTGCAGCATGCCTCCCAAGTGAAGAACGTTTGGATTCCTTACGGCGTCTAAAGCATTGTTTGCGTCGATGGACGCAGTTGTAGGGTGGGCGGCTTTGCCGCCCACGCGGTGAGGCACACGCCAACTATCACCGCGTGGGCGGGAGACCCGCCCACCCTACGTTATAGAAAAGGGTAATTTATGTTCCTCCCCCAAGAAATCGTCCGCAAGAAGCGTGACGGCGGCATCCTGAGCGCCGAAGAGATCCAGTTCTTCGTACGCGGCATCCCGGACGGGAGCACCACCGAAGGCCAGATCGCTGCCCTGGCGATGGCCGTCTACTTCAACGACATGAGCATGGACGAACGCGTCGCCTTCACGCTGGCGATGCGCGATTCCGGACTCGTGATGGAATGGAGATCGCTGGACTTGCCGGGCCCGGTGGTCGACAAGCACTCGACCGGCGGCGTCGGCGACGTGGTCTCGCTCATGCTGGGCCCCATGATCGCAGCCTGCGGCGGCTTCGTCCCGATGATCTCGGGCCGCGGCCTGGGGCACACCGGCGGCACCCTGGATAAATTCGATTCGATCCCCGGCTACAGCACCGTGCCGGATCCGGAAAAATTCCGCCAGGTCGTCAAGGACGTGGGCGTGGCCATCATCGGCCAGACCGCCCAGCTGGCGCCGGCCGACAAGCGCTTCTACAGCATCCGCGACACCACGGCGACCGTGGAATCGGTGGCCATGATCACCGGCTCGATCCTGTCGAAGAAGCTGGCTGCCGGCCTGGACGCGCTGGTGATGGACGTGAAGGTCGGCAGCGGCGCCTTCATGCCGACCTACGAGAAATCGGTGGAGCTGGCCGAGAGCATCGTCACGGTCGGCAACGGCGCGGGCACCCGCACCTCGGCGATCCTGACCGGCATGAACGAGTCGCTCTGCCACGCCGCCGGCAATGCCGTCGAAGTACGCGTCGCGATCGATTACCTGACCGGCAAGTCGCGCCCGGCGCGCCTGCACGAAGTGACCATGGCGCTGTGCGCCGAGATGCTGGTCATTTCGGGCATCGCCGCCGGCGAAGGCGAGGCCCGCGCCAAGCTGCAGGCCGCGCTGGATTCCGGCGAAGCGGCCGAGCGTTTCGCACGCATGGTCACCGCGCTGGGCGGCCCGGCCGACCTGATGGACAAGCCGGATGCGCACCTGGAAGCCGCGCCTGTCATCGTGCCGGCACCTAGTCTGCAGGCAGGCTATGCCACCTCGGTCGACACCCGCGGCCTCGGCCTGGCAGTGGTGGCGCTGGGCGGCGGCCGCGTGCGTCCGCAGGATGCGATCGACTTCGCCGTCGGCCTGACCAACCTGGTGGAGCTGGGCGACGCGATCGCGGTCGGCCAGCCGCTGGCGATGGTCCATGCCCGCACTCAGCAGGCCGCCGAGCAGGCGGTGCGCCAGGTGCAGGCTGCTTACCAGATCGGCGCCGGGAAGCCGGCCGCCGAGCCGATGATCTACCGTACCATCCGTCCTTGAAAGTCGCACGATGAAATACGCGAAACTGATCGATGAGGCCCGCGCCGCGCGCGAGCTGGCCTACACGCCGTACTCGAAGTTCCAGGTCGGCGCCGCGCTGGAATGCAAGGACGGCCGCATCTTCCGCGGCTGTAACGTGGAAAACGCCTCCTACGGCCTGTGCAACTGCGCCGAGCGCACCGCCTTCTTCAGCGCCATCGCGCACGGCTACAAGCCGGGCGATTTCACGGCCCTGGCCGTGATCGGCCAGACCGAGGGGCCGATTGCCCCCTGCGGCGCCTGCCGCCAGGTGATCCTGGAGCTGGGCGGCAAAGCGCTGCCGGTGGTACTGACCAATCTGAAGGGCGATGTGTTCGAGACCACGGCGGGCGAGCAGCTGCCGAACGCCTTTGTCGGCGGGGACCTGAACAAGTAAGCTGGATCGCTTGGCAAGAAGCGCTGTACGCGACAAACGCGGCAGCGCTTTTCTTTTGCTTGTCAGAAAGCAAGCAGGCTGAGCTTCCTCAAGAGCAATACGGCAATCCGGGCGTGTAATCGCTGGAATCGCCTTGTATGCGCGCATGGAGGAAGCAATGTCCGAGCACGTCCAGATTGCCAGTCTTCTCGCAACCTTCGGCAGGTTCACGCAGGATAGCCGCTTGCTCAGGCTGACGACACCGCTGGGCAGCGATCTGCTGGCGGAGTGCATGCGCGGCGAAGAAGGCATCAGCAGGGGCTTTTGCTTCACCCTCGATGCGCTCTGTACCGAAGTCGACCTTCCCCTCACATCGCTGGTCGGCCAGCCGGTGCTGCTTCAGCTGCTGACCGCGTCCAGTCTTGATGCGCTCCGGCCATTCCACGGCTACGTGACGTCGATGGAAATGAGCGGCGCCAATGGCGGCTTCGTCCGCTACACCTTGAGGCTGGAACCCTGGACCAGCTTTCTCTCCCTGGGCCGCGACAGCCGCATCTTCCAGGATATGTCGGTTTTCGACATCGTCGACGTGGTCTTCGGCAGTTATGGCGGACGGGCCAGGCTTGCGCCGGCATGGCGCCTCGAGATCGCCGACCGCAGCAGCTATCCCAAGCGCAGCCTGACGACCCAATACCAGGAGAGCGACCTGGCGTTCGTGGAGCGTTTGATGATTGAAGAGGGCCTGTTCTACTTCTTCGAGCACAGCGGCGACCCGGACAGCCCCTCGCTGGGGAGCCACACGATGGTGATCGCCGACCATAACGGCGCCTTCCAGCCGAACCAGCAGCCGCAGGTTGACTTCACGCGGCCGGGCGCGGTCATGAAGGCCGACAGCATCGACCGCTGGCGCACCGAATCACGCCTGCTGACCAACGGGATCGAGCTGGGAAGCTGGGATTACCGCACCGTGCGCCAACGCCGGGTGTCGACATCGGGCCAAGCGGCCCAAGGTGAGCTCCTGGTCAGCCGCGATGCGCCGGGAGTGTATGCGTGGGAGACGCGCGAGCAGGGCGAGCGGCTGGTGGAGAACCAGATTCAAGCCTGCGAAGCGGCGCGCCAGATCCACATCGCTGCGGGGACCGTGCGGACCTTCACGCCCGGCACGCGCTTCACGCTGCACGGACATGCCAGGTTCGACGACGCGTCCGACGATGACGCGCGCAGCTTCGTCATCACGGGGGCGACGCACCTGATGCATAACAACCTGACGGCTGACATGCTCGAGACCGTCGACAAGCTGCTGGGGCAGGGGCCGGTTACCAGGATGGGCGTGCACGAATCCGAACCCAGGGTTTCACGGCAGCTTGCCGGGGACCGCCTGCTGTACCGTAATCGCATCGAAGCCATTCTCGCCAGCGTCCCGTACCGGGCAACGGGACAGGAGGGGCACGGACGCGTCCTCCATCCGCGGCCGACCGTGCGAGGCCAGCAGACCGCGATCGTGGTCGGCCCGCCGGGTGCGGTAGTCCACACCGACAGGGATCATCGCATCAAGGTGCAGTTCCACTGGCAGCGCGGCGCGATGAGCCATAGCCGCGCCTTGCATCCTTCCCCGAACGGCCACACCGGCGCGCCCGGCGACGACACGGCCGGGACCTGGGTGCGGGTCGCGACACCGATGGCCGGCGCCAACTGGGGCAGCAACATGCTGCCGCGCGTGGGGCAGGAGGTGCTGGTGGATTTCATCGAGGGCGACATCGACCGGCCGGTAGTCATCGGCGCCCTGTACAACGGTCGAGGACAGCCTGATGCCCAGCATAACCAGGCGGCACATGGGCCTGGGGCGATGACGGGCAATGCACCGGCCTGGTTTCCCGGCGAGGCTGGGGGACATGGACACGCGGCTGTGCTGTCGGGCTTCAAGTCGCAGGCCATGGGCGACAGCCAGTCGGGCTGCGGGGCGTACAGCCAGCTGGTGTTCGACGACAGTCCGGGGCAGGCGCGGACGTCCTTGCAGTGCCATATGAAAGCACATGAAGGCACGGCGGAGCTGAACCTGGGGCATCTCGTTCACCAGAGCGATAACGCGCGGCTGCAGACGGTGGGGTTCGGGGCGGAGCTGAAGACCCTGCACAGTCTGGCGATGCGGGCGGGGCAGGGGATGTTGCTATCCGCCGATGCACGTCCAGGGGCAAGCGGCAGTCAGCTGGATTCACGCGAGGCGGTGTCGCAGATCGAGGACAGCCATCGTCTGCAGGTCGACGTGGCCAATTTGGCGCAAAAGCATAGCGCCAAGCTGGAAGGCGAGCCTGCGCCGGACGAGCTTGCGGCAGTGAAGCAGATGCGGCATAGCGCTGAGGTGATCGCTGCTGCCGATGAGGGGGCTGTTGCGTATAGCGAGCCGCAACTGCAGCTGTCGAGTCCGGCGGGGATTGCCGTGACCACGCCGGCGGATGCCGTGCTTTCGGCGGGCACCACGAGCAGCATCGTTGCGGGGCAGGACATCAATGTCGTTGCCCAGGGTAACGCGTCCACGCTGGTCGCGAAGGGCATCAGCCTGTTCACTTACGGGAAGGCGACCAATAAAGAAAAGCCGAATCAGGAAGTGGGGATCAAGCTGCATGCGGCCAGCGGGAAGCTGAGCAGTCAGAGTCAGTCGGGGCCGACCAGGCTGACGGCGGACAAGAAGATCACCGTGGCTAGCGTGACCAAGTCGGTGTCGATTTCGGCGCCGAAGAAGCATGTATTGCTGACGGCGCAGGGGGCTTACATCAAGCTGGAAGGGGGGAATATCGAAGTGCATGCTCCGGGGAATGTGGATTTCAAAGCAAGCAAGAAAGAGTTAGCTGGGCCAGTTAGTGTCTCGAGCCCCGAGCTTGCCATGAAGGTCTCCGAACTTAATTTGAAACGCGATCTCGAGATCGAATACGTAGACGCGGATGGCAATATCCTGACAGATGAGCTGATTGCTTTGCGATTCACATCGGGAGCCGAGAAAACTGCCGTGCTGGACGGGAGTGGGAAGGCAATCATCAAAAACGCTCCGCTTGGACCGTTTGGCGCAAAACAGCCACGGCGTAAGTGAAGACTAATCGGGCGAATATGAACACTTATGGGCTATTGAGTCCAGCCCGTGCCATAAGTTCGCATGTCTTCTTTCGATCAATTCAAGTTGTGAAACATTGTTTGTAGAGGTGGGCACTATGGCAACGCTTCCAAAAGGTTCCCTGAGTAAAACGCAAACTGTTTGCATCGATTTGCCTGGTGAAAGTATCCAATGTTGGCGAACGACTGATAAAGTCCAAGTTGTTCTTAAGAAGCATCGCGACATAATATTTGATTTGAGACTTGCTGAAAATAGAAGCTATACCGTAGAGTCGACAGGTTCTGATTTTTATAACGCAAATAGTAAAAAGCTTATTGCCGGTGCTGGTCGGCAGCGCGTCCTATTTAAAGATGGTGAGCGTTTGCATCTCTGGATAGCGCGTGACTTTAGGGGAGAACTTCTTTTAAAGTCTGCCGGTAAACTGATGATGAAATTAGAGCCGTCGAAGCTTGACGCCCATCAGTATCCTAGTGATCCAAGAACGAAACCGGTTCCCATTGTCGTAGCGATCGGCGTACCTTCGCAAGCTTCGCCTTTGCAACCCTACAAGATCCAGAGAGCGAGCACATCTTATCCAAATGTTCTTCCAGTACAGCCTGCGTCAGCTCCACTAGATGAAGAATGCGCTATTGTGTGTGTAGTCGATGGGGATATAAAAGGAATACCCGCAGATATATGGAGAAAATTGAAAAACGGTGGCGGCAACTCTGGCCTTATTGATTTAGATCCTAATGACATTGCTACACAAAACTGGTTGCTGGTGCAACTTGCGAATGCAGCGGCTTATGTAGGAAACAACTGGAATTGGCTCCGTTCCAGCATAGATGGAAATGCCCGTTCCGGTTTTAAGTTGGTGAAGGCGGAGATCCATTATGTGCGGGGGAAGGCAAGATACTATTTTTCCGGTTATAGTAATTCAAACAAAGTCTTCGGTCCTGGCGGATTCGGTGCCGGGCATGATCGAATTCTACAAATTTTTTCTGGCGCAGGAAAAATAAATAGTGCTGCCAAATCAGCAGTTAGCGGAGTCGCTGGAAGTTTACGAGGCATTGGACTCGTTGCATTTATCTTTGGAAATGCAGCTAGTTTCGCGGAGTGGAAAAACGATTTATCAAAAGATGGCTACGATCTCTCAGCCACTTTACTTATGAATCTAATAAAGACCATTGTCGTTGCGGCACTAACTGCAGCGATTGTTGCGATAATAATTGCTGTCGTCATGTTTATGTTGGGGCTGAGTGTATCGACAGTAGCAGTTGGGGCACTCACTCTTACAGTAGGTATCGGTATTGCTTACGTTGTCGACGCTGCCGACAAAAAAATAGGTTGTATGGTTGGAGGAGATGACCACAATGATGGTTTATCGGGAATCATGGCAAAGCAAATGAGAAAAAATGTCGAGGAAAATTGGACTTTTTTACGAGAAAAAAAATTCTGGGATTACAAGGAGGAATGGCTTGAGAGATCTCGATTCAATTAATCCAACGTTCATGCGGCCGTCCGGTTTTTCAAGGATTGGAGGCTTGGGTGCGCTGCTTCTAACGCTACTTAGCATTCCCTTTGCGAGTGGCCCAGTTCCAGATATTCCTCTGGAAAGAAATCCAATCGTATCAGTACTTGTTGTTATGTTAATCACCTCGATTGGGCTCCTTGTTGCGCCATTTTTGTCAAAATGGGACTGGCGGACGAAATATTTCGGGACTTCCGTGCTATGCATTGTAAGCTTCATATTATTTACACTGATTCCATGCATTGTCCTTTTTGTGTACGGCACCGCTCCGCTTATCATTGATGCGATGGTATTCAGCATATATGCAATATGTTACTTTTTTTGGTGTAGGAAATTTTTCGCTATTTATCGCGAAATTTACGATAGTGCTGAACTGCGGGAAATACTTTATCAAGAAGACTTAGATGCCATTTACTATTCTCAGCGCGGTGACAAATATTTGCTAGAGAAGATATATAGGTTCTCCCAAGTGCCGCGAGATCGATATTTTGTTTGCTCTATAGTTCTAGCCTGTCTATTGATTCCTTCAATGGAGCGGCTAAAAGAATTGTTGGGAATTCCGTTCCATCATATATTTCTGATTGTAGGAGCGTTTCCTGTCAGCTTGATGTTCGCGGGATTGGCCGTTCGTAGCTACTTGATATTCTATAAATATCCCGCGGAGCTTAAAAAGGCAACAGGGAAAGAAGTATATGTTGACTTGGTAAGTAATTGCCAAAAGTTAGGGAAAAATTTTACTAAGACGCCAAGAAGGTAAAGCAAGAATTTCAATAAACTATTCTAAGGTCAGTTTAATAGTTGCAATTGAATAAGGATGAAAGCGCCCTTGAAATTATAAATTTGAACACAACATGCAGCTTGACCAAATTTCGATGAGGAGTATTCCATGAGCCCATCCGATACCCAACAGCTGCATGATTTCCTCGCCCAACTCGTCCAGGCCCGCGGCATCCAGAAAGACCCCGAAGCCGACGCGCTCATCCGACGTGCAGTCGAGCAGCAACCCGATGCCGCCTACCTGCTGGTCCAGCGCGCGCTGTTGATGGACCAGGCCCTGGACAGCGCCCGCGCCCAGATTGCGTCGTTGGAAAACCAGTTACAGCAACAGCAGCAATACCAACAGCCACAACGCCACAGCGGCGGCTTTCTCGACCCCTTTTCATGGGGCAGCCGCAGGCATGTCAGCCACCCGCATTCCCACCACATGCACTACCAGCATGCAGGCTACGGTTCGATAGGGCGCGGCATAGGGGGCTTCCTGGGCGGAAGCCGCGGTGGCGGCCTGCTCGGCTCGATCGCAGCCACTGCAGCCGGCGTCGCAGCCGGCAGCTTCCTCTTCCACGGCCTGGACAACCTGTTCCACGATCATGACGGTCATGGCGGCGCCCACCTGTTGGGAGGTGAAAACCTGACTGCTGCCGACCTGGGAGGAGGCGACCTGTCGGGCAGCGCGCTGGCCGACCAGGCCGGCCTGAACGACATCGGCACCGGCGACAGCCTGCTCGGCGACGAAAGCGGCCTGGACGGCAACGGCGGCTTCTTCGACGGCGACGGTTCGGACGACGGCCTGTTCGGCTAAAGCTGAAGCCCTCGCCAGGAAAACGTCACATCTGCTGGAACAGATGCCCGTGATTGCGGCTCACTTCCAGCTCGCCCGGGAAGTTGCGCAGCCGGACCATCTGCCGCCCACGCAGGTCGCGGAACACTTCGGCGATCGCATCCACGCGGACCAGAGTCGAGCGGTGGATGCGCCAGAACTCGTCCGGGTCCAGCTCGTCCGCCAGTTCCTTGAGCGTCTTGCGGATGAGCAGCTGGGCGGTTGCCGTCTGCACGCAGGTGTACTTGTCGTCGGCCTGGAAGAACAGGACTTCGCGCGTGCTGACCATGCGCAGGCTGCCGCCCACCTGCGCCTGGATCCACTTCAGGTAGTTCGGCTTGGCCGCGCCACCCTGCTTGAGCAGCGTGCCAAGTTCGGCCAGCTGCGCGCCGATGTCCTGCGGCGCGCGGGTGAGCCGCGCGCGCAGCCGCTCGCAGGTGGTTTGCAGCCTCGAGGGCGTTACCGGTTTCAGGAGATAGTCGATCGCCCCCTGCTCGAAGGCATCGAGGGCATACTGGTCGTAGGCGGTGGCGAACACGATGTGGCAGCGGTTGTAGAGCTGGCGGGCCGCGTCGATGCCGCCCATGCCGGGCATGCGGATGTCGAGGAAGGCGATATCGGGCTGATGCTGCTCAGCCAGGTCGAGGGCTTCCGCGCCGTTGGCGGCTTCGGCCACGATGCGCAGCTCGGGCCACGCCTCCGCCAGGCGCATGCGCAACTGGTCGCGCATCGGCCCTTCGTCATCCGCAATCAGCGCGGTCGGGGCGCCAGGGCTCATCAGTCGAACTCCGTCATGCGGTAGGGCAGGCGGATCGACGCGCAGGCACCGCCGCCCGGTGGCATTTCGATCACCAGCTCGGCATCCTTCCCGTACAGCAGGGCCAGGCGCTCGCGGATGTTGGCGAGCCCCACGCCTTCGTCGGCGTGCACGTTGATGCCGACGCCATCGTCGCACACGTCCACGTGCAGGGTGGCCACTTCGACATGGGCGCGCACCGTGATGGTGCCGCCGGCCACCTTCGGCTCCAGGCCGTGCTTGATCGAGTTCTCGATCAGGGTTTGCAGCATCATCGGCGGGAAGGGCGCGCTGCCGAGGAAATCGGGTACTTCGAAGCGCACTTGCAGGCGCTCCTTCATGCGTGCCTGCATGATCGCCAGGTAGGCACGCGACAGCTCGACCTGCTTGCCCAGGGTGCCGCCGCCGGAACGCATCTGCGGCAGCGAGGAGCGCAGGTATTCGATCAGGTGCGCATGCACGCGTGCCGCTTCCTTCGGGTCGGTCTCGATCAGCTGGCCGATCAGCGCCAGCGTGTTGAACAGGAAGTGCGGCTCGACCTGGGCCTGCAGCGTCGCCATCTGGGCTTCCATCAGGCGGCGCTCCAGGGTAGCGACATTGGCCTTGTCGGCGGCTTCGCGTGCGGTCAGCTCGGCGCGGCGCTTGCCGCCGGCCAGCACCTTGACGCCGAACGAGATCAGGATGAACCACACCGCCGGTTCGGTCAGCTGGAACGAGATGCCGAACACGAAGACCAGGAACCAGGTCACGTACAGCTTGCGCCACTCGACCAGGGCCAGCCAGTCGAAGAAGCTCCACCACAGGGTGCTGGCTTCGCTGACGGCTTCGCGCACGAAGTCGAGTGCGCGGTTGATCGGGGTGGCCATCATGCTTTACTCCACGATCTGGGCCGGACGGCGGCCGAACAGGGCCGTCGCGACAAGCTTCAGGAGCAGGAAAGCGATGAACAGGGTGAGCGCCAGCGGCACGATGCTCAGGATCAGCGCCAGCCCGATCGACACCGCCAGCAGCGACGGCCAGGACAGGGACGCCAGGGTGCGGGCGCCCGAACGCATGGCACGGTTGGCCTTGCGGGCGATGTCTTTCATGTCGGTCACGAACGTATCAAAACGGGAGGGTTTCATGCGAGGTCCTTCGGTTGAGTTGATGGCGCCACTGTAGGCCCTGAAGGGGCGGCGCGCCATGGTCATCCGATGAACGGTCGAAATCCCGGGTTTGACGGTAGCGTCGGCGGATAAGCGGAGCGGCCGTATTACTTTCGGGAGAGCGGTACGCGGCGGCGCCCATCCCAATAGCTGCGCAGCAGCCCGTAGTTGACCGTGTCGGCCATCTGGCCGTGCACGAACCAGCGCTCCGGCATGTAGCCTTCCTTGCGGAAGCCGAGGCGCTCCAGCACGCCGGCCGAGGCTGTATTGCGCGGATCGATATCGGCCTCGACGCGGTTGAGCCGCAATTCATGGAAGCCATAGTCGAGCGCCACCTCCAGCGCTTCGGTGGCGTAACCCTTGCCCCAGTGCGCGCTGCCGAGCGCATAGCCCAGCTCGCAACGGCGGTTCTGCGGGAAGAAGTGGTGCAGGTTGACGGTACCGATCAGGGCGCCTGTTTCCGCGAGTTCGATACCGAAGCGTACCTCGGATTGGTCACGGTAGCCCTCGAGTGCGCGCGCAATGGCACTTTGCGCGAAGGTGATCGAGGTCCAGGGTTCGGCGCTCCAGTAGCGCACCACCGCCGGGTCGGAGAACACGGCGAACAGGTCGGCGGCGTCGGTCATCGTCATGGGACGCAGGGTGAGCCGCTCGGTCGTGAGGATGGACGTGGGATAGCTCGACATGGCCGAAATGATAACAGTTTCGTTAGGATATATCCTACCTCAGGCGGTAGAGGCCACAGCCCGCACCACCATGTCGCCGATCAGGCGCTCGGCGTCCTCGAAATCGGCGCCGGTGAGTTCCGGCTTGTCCAGCACCAGCGCCATCTGGGCAGAGAAGTCGGCGTAGGACTGCGTCATGGCCCACAGCGCGAACAACAGATGGGTGGCGTCCACGCAGGCGATGCGGCCGTCCGCCATCCAGCGCTCGAACACCTCGATGTCGCGCCGCAGCAGGGGCACCACGCGGGCGCGGATCTGTTCGCCGTAGAATTTGGCGCCACCGATGACTTCCATCGCATACACGCGCGAGGCCCAGGGCTGTTCGCGCGAGAAGCGCAGCTTGGCGCCGACGTAGGCGCGCAGCACGTCGGCGGGCTCGCCGGCGGCATCGGCCAAATGGGCCATGCGCTCCAGCCAGTCGTCGAGCACGTCGTCGAGCACGCGCCCGTACAGGCTGTTCTTGGTCGGGAAATAGTAGAGCAGGTTCTGCTTCGAGATGCCGGTCCGCTCCGCGACCGCAGCGATGGTCGTGCCATCGAAGCCGCACTCGGCGAACAGGCGGGTGGCGGCGGCGAGGATCGCGCCTTCCAGCTTGTCGCGCCGCCTGGCGCCGTCGCGCACTGGTTCCTTGACGTGTATGTCCATGCTGTCCTCAGCGCCGAGTGTGCAGAAAATCGTGCAGAAAGCCGCGCAGGAAGTCGAGCAGCTGCGGGTTGGTCGCGTAGGCGGCATTGAAGCGGAACCAGATGCCCTGCGGTTCCCGTTGCGTGAAGAATTCGCCGGGCGCGAGCAGGATGCCTGCCCTCAAGGCAGCGTCGGCGATACTGCGCCCGTTTCTTGTCGCGGTCGGCGCATCCGCCCAGCCCGCGCTGACGAACATGCCGCCGCGCGGCCGCGCCAGCGGGCGCAGTCCGAGGCCCCCCAAGGCCTCCAGGGTGCGTTCGCGCGCATTCTCGAGCTGGCCGGTCAAGCGCTCGACCATGCGGCGGTAGCCGCGCGTGCCGGTCGCGTGGAAGACCGCGCGCTCGTTGATCTCGGAGGTCGTCAGCCCCGCCACCATCTTCACGCGCAGCAGTTCGGGAACCAGCGAATGCGAGGCGCACAGCGAGCCCACGCGCAGCACCGGGGACAGCGTCTTGGAAAAGCTGCCGACCCGGATCACGCGGCGCAGCCCGTCCATGGCCGCCAGCGAGGCGTCGCCGGGCGCGGCCAGCTCGCGGTAGATGTCGTCTTCCACCAGCCAGAAATCGAACTGCTCGGCCAGCGCCAGCAGCCGGTGCGCCTGGGCCTGCGACAGCGAGGTGCCGAGCGGATTCTGGAGCACCGTGTTGACGAACATGAGCTTGGGATGCAGCAGTGCGGCCTGGCGCGCCAGCTCGATCATATCGAGGCCGGCCTCGCCGCGTGGAATGCCGACCGGGATGCAGCCATGGTGGCGCACCAGCGAGAGCAGGTTGCTGTAGCCGGGGTCTTCCACCAGCACCACGTCGCCGGGCCGCGTGAGCGTGCGCAGCACCAGGTCGAAGGCATGGGTGGCGCCGTTGGTGAGCAGGATCTGATCGGGTTCGACGGAGAACAGCTCGCCCGACAAGGTAGAAGCCAGGTGCTGGCGCAGCGAAGGAAAGCCGAGCGGGTGGCCGTAGCCGCGCAGGCGGCTGGCCGGGATCTTCATTGCATGGCGGACGGCGTCCAGGATGGTATTTTCGCCATACCACTCGGGCGGTAGCCAGCCGGCGCCGACGGGCAGGGCTTCGGCCCGGCCGCTGTACAGGTCCGGAGCGAGGGCGTCGATTTCGGATTGCAGGCTGGGCTGGCTTGATACCGGCGCGGAAGGCACCTGCGGCAGGCTGCGCGCGACGAAGAAACCGGACCCGCGGCGCGAGGAAAGCAAGCCCAGCTGTTGCAGCCGCTCATAGGCCTCGACCACCGTGAATGTGCTGACGCCATTGCACTTTGCGAATTGTCTAACCGATGGCATTTTCGTACCGGCACCGAGCTGGCGCTCGCTTACCATCGCCGAGATAGTCCCGACGATCTGGTCGACCAGACTGCCGCGCCCCTTCCGGTCGATGGCGAGCAGCGGCCATGCCGCACCAGGTGCCATACTGGCGGTGCCACGCGTGGCTGTCGATTGCAAGGTTTCAGAAGGAATAACCTCTGTCACAACAGCTTCTTCCATCGCCACCACTCCATTCACTGTACAGGTCGCGTTGCCTGTACGGTTGGTCGGTTTTACCCTTGGTGTATCTGTGCCGGTGTTGCCTTGCTGACTATTATTGATCAATATTTTGCCAACTGGTAAAAATTTTTCGCCGTCATGGCGGGGGAGAGACGCATGAACGAGTCCAGGCCCAAGTCGATGTCCGCATTCTGGATGCCTTTCACCAATAACCGCGACTTCAAGGCCAGCCCGCGCCTGCTGGTCTCAAGCGAAGGGATGTACTACAAGGATGTGGACGGCAATAGCGTGCTCGACGGCACCGCCGGCCTCTGGTGCGTGCCCTGCGGGCATGCCCAGCCGCGCATCACCCAGGCCGTCAGTGAGATGGTCGGCCAGCTCGACTTCGCCCCCACCTTCCAGATGGGTCACCCGGCCGCCTTCGACTTAGCGGAACAATTGATGGACTACACCGGCCACAAGTTCGGCCACGTGTTCTATACCAACTCCGGCTCGGAGGCGGTGGACACCGCCCTGAAGATCGCGCTGGCCTACCACAAGGCGCGCGGGGAGGGCGGGCGCACCCGCCTGATCGGCCGCGAGCGCGGCTACCACGGTGTCGGCTTCGGCGGCCTGTCGGTGGGCGGCATCGGCAACAACCGCAAGAGCTTCGGCCCATTGCTGCCGGGCGTCGACCACCTGCCGCATACGCACAACCTGCTGAAGAACGCGTTCTCGCGCGGCGAGCCGGACTTCGGCGCCGAGCTGGCCGACGAACTGGAACGCCTGGTCACGCTGCACGATGCCTCGACCATCGCCGCCGTCATCATCGAGCCGGTGTCCGGCTCCACCGGCGTGCTGGTGCCGCCCAAGGGTTACCTGAAGCGCCTGCGCGAGATCTGCGACAAGCACGGCATCCTGCTGATCTTCGACGAAGTCATCACCGGCTTCGGCCGCCTGTGCACGCCTTTCGCGAGCGACTATTTCGGCGTCGAGCCGGACATGATGACCACGGCCAAGGGCCTGACCAACGGCGTGGTGCCGATGGGCGCCGTGTTCTCCAAGCGCTTCATCCACAATGCCTTCATGGAAGCGCCGGCGGGCATCGAACTGTTCCATGGCTATACCTACTCGGGCCACCCGCTGGCCTGCGCGGCTGCGCTCGCCACGCTCGAGGTCTTCCGCGAGCAGGCGATCATCGAGAACGCCAGGAGCTTGCAGCCCTACTTCGAGGATGCCTTGCACTCGCTGCGCGGCCTGCCGCACATGATCGACCTGCGCTCGATCGGCCTGGTGGCCGGCATCGAGCTCGAATCCATCGCCGGCAAGCCGGGTGCGCGCGCCTACGGCGCCTTCAAGAAGGCTTTCGCGGACGGCATCCTGATTCGCGTAACGGGCGACATCATCGCGCTGTCGCCGCCGCTCGTTTTGAGCAAGCAGCATATCGACGAGCTGTTCGGCAAGCTCGCCAACGTACTCAAACACCTGGACTAAGCATATGAACCTGATTTCTCACTTCATCAACGGCCAGCAGGCGCACGCGGAAGGCACGCGCCAGGCCGACGTCTACAACCCGGCGCGCGGCGAGCCCTGCGCGCGGGTGGCGCTGGCCGAGCCGCGCGACGTCGACGCCGCAGTCTGCGCCGCACTCGCCGCCTTCCCGGCCTGGGCCGCCACGCCGCCGCTGGCACGTGCGCGCATCCTGTTCAAGTACCTGCAGTTGTGCCAGCAGCATACCGACGACTTCGCCGCCATGGTCGTGCGCGAGCACGGCAAGACCTTCGCGGATGCACAAGGGGAGGTCGCGCGCGGCATCGAGGTGGTCGAGTTTGCGGTCGGCATCCCGCAGATGCTCAAGGGCGAGTTCACCGACCAGATCGCGCGCGGCATCGACGCCTGGTCGATGCGCCAGCCGCTGGGCGTCGTGGCCGGCATCACGCCCTTCAACTTCCCGGTGATGGTGCCGATGTGGATGTTTCCGGTCGCGCTCGCGTGCGGCAATACCTTCGTGCTGAAGCCTTCCGAGCGCGACCCGTCGCCTTCGCTGCTGCATGCACAGTTGCTGAAGGAAGCCGGCCTGCCGGACGGTGTGTTCAACGTGGTGCAGGGGGACAAGGTGGCGGTCGATGCGCTGCTCGAGCACCCCGACGTGCAAGCCATCAGCTTCGTCGGCTCGACCCCGATCGCCGAGTACATCTATGCCAAGGGATCGGCTTCCGGCAAGCGCGTCCAAGCCCTGGGCGGCGCCAAGAACCACATGGTGGTGATGCCCGACGCCGACATGGAGATGGCGGTCGATGCCCTCATCGGCGCGGCCTATGGCTCGGCCGGCGAGCGTTGCATGGCGATCTCGGTGGCGGTGGCCATCGGCGAGGCCGGCGACGAGCTGGTCGCCGCCCTGGCCGAGCGTACCGCCAAGCTCAAGGTCAACGACGGCATGGCCGAGGGCGCCGAAATGGGCCCGGTCGTCACCGCGGCGGCCAAGGAAAGAATCGAGCGCCTGATCGGCCAGGGCGTGGAGCAGGGTGCCAGCCTGGTGGTCGACGGGCGCGGCTATCGCGTGGACGGTTGCCCGAACGGCTTCTTCGTGGGCGGCACCCTGTTCGATCACGTCACCCCCGACATGACGATCTACAAGGAAGAGATCTTCGGCCCGGTGCTGTGCGTGGTGCGCCTGCCGGACGTGGGCCGCGCCGTGGAGCTCATCAACGCCAACGAATACGGCAACGGCGTGGCCATCTTCACCCGCGACGGCGGCGTGGCGCGCGAGTTCGTGCGCCAGATCGAGGTCGGCATGGTGGGCGTGAACGTGCCGCTGCCGGTGCCGATGGCCTTCAACAGCTTCGGCGGCTGGAAGCGCAGCCTGTTCGGCGACCACCATGCCTACGGGCCGGAAGGGGTGCGCTTCTATACCCGGCACAAGGCGGTGATGGAGCGCTGGCCGAATACTGCAAGCAGCGGGCCGCAGTTCGCCTTCCCGCAGATGAAGTAGAGATGAAGTAGCAGTGGTCAGTGCCCGGCCAAGGTCGGGCTGCAGCATGTCGCCGACTTATAAAAAGAAGGGATGCACATGATCGAATCACTCCAGCACCTGCCGCCCGCGGCAGGGTCGAATGGCGAGCTCGCCTCGCAGTTCACCGACCTGGCCCCGCCGTTGACGGCGCGCCAGGCCGCCGTCGAGGCGGCGCGCTGCCTGTACTGCTACGACGCGCCCTGCATGAATGCCTGCCCGACCGGCATCGATGTCGCCAGCTTCATCAAGAACATCCATGACGGGAACGTCGACGGCGCAGCCCATGGCATCCTGAAAGCCAACATCTTCGGCGGCAGCTGCGCCAGGGTGTGCCCCACCGAGATCCTGTGCGAAGACGCCTGCGTGCGCAACAACCCGGCTGAACGCGAGCCGGTGCGCATCGGCCTGCTGCAGCGCTACGCGATCGACAATGCGCGCTTCAACGGCCATCCTTTCCAGCGCGCCCCCTCTACCGGCAAAGTGATTGCCGTGGTCGGCGCCGGACCCGCAGGCCTGTCCTGTGCCCATCGCCTCGCCATGCTGGGCAACGACGTGGTCGTGTACGAAGCCCGCCCGAAAGCCGGCGGCCTGAACGAGTACGGCATCGCCAGGTACAAGCTGCCGGGCGACTTCGCACAGCAGGAGGTCAACTTCCTGCTGTCGATCGGCGGCATCCACATCGAATACGGCCGCCGGCTCGGCGAGAACCTGAGCCTGGCCGAGCTGCACACCCGCTACGACGCGGTCTTTCTCGGCATCGGCCTGGGCACCAGCCGGGCGCTCGGCCTGACCGGCGAGGATGCGCCGGGCCTGATGGCCGCCATCGACTACATCGCCGCGCTGCGCCAGGCCAGCGATCTGTCCCTGCTTCCGGTGCCGCGCCGCGCGGTGGTCGTCGGCGCCGGCAACACGGCCATCGACATGGCGGTGCAGATCAGGCGCCTCGGCGCCGAGGACGTCACCCTGGTCTACCGCCGCGGTCTGGAATCGATGAGCGCGACCGGCCACGAGATCGAGATCGCCAAGGCGAATTTCGTCCGCATCCGCACCTGGGCGGCGCCGCTCGAGGTGCTGCTGGACGAGGCCGGCCGGGTGTCGGGCATGCGCTTCGAGCAGACCCGCATGGAAGAGGGACGGCTGGTGCGGACGGGAGGCTTCCTCGAGATCGCGGCCGATGCCGTGTTCAAGGCCATCGGCCAGAGCATGGGCGAGGAAAGTTTCAACGAACCCCTTGCTCGTGAACTCTCCCGCGAGGGCGACCGCATCTGGATCGACAACCGCTTCCGTACCGCCCTGCCGGGCATCTACGCGGGCGGCGACTGCGTCGCGCCGGGACAGGACCTGACGGTGCAGGCGGTCCAGCACGGCAAGCTGGCCGCTTTGGCCATCCACGAAGACATCCAGGCGCACATTGGCACCCATATGGAGGCAGCATGGCCGACCTGAGCATCGATTTCTGCGGCATCAAGAGCCCGAACCCGTTCTGGCTGGCCTCTGCGCCGCCGACCGACAAGGCCTACAACGTGGTACGCGCTTTCGAAGCAGGGTGGGGCGGCGTGGTGTGGAAGACCCTGGGCGAAGACCCGCCGGCGGTCAACGTCTCCTCGCGCTACTCGGCCCACTACGGCAAGAACCGCGAGGTGATCGGCTTCAACAACATCGAGCTGATCACCGACCGCAGCCTGGAGATCAACCTGCAGGAGATCACCCAGGTCAAGAAGGACTGGCCGGACCGCGCCCTGATCGTGTCCCTGATGCTGCCCTGCGAGGAAGCGCCCTGGGCGGCGATCCTGCCGCTGGTCGAAGCCACCGGCGCCGATGGCATCGAACTGAACTTCGGCTGCCCCCATGGCATGCCCGAACGCGGCATGGGCGCCGCGGTGGGCCAGGTGCCGGACTACGTACAGATGGTCACCGCCTGGTGCAAGAAGCACACGCGCCTGCCGGTGATCGTCAAGCTGACTCCGAACATCACCGATGTGCGTCATCCGGCCCGGGCTGCGCTGGCGGGCGGCGCCGATGCGGTGTCCTTGATTAATACGGTCAATTCGATCACCCACCTGGATCTCGACCGCATGGTGGCCTACCCCGTAGTCGGCGGAGCCAGCACCCATGGCGGCTATTGCGGCTCGGCGGTCAAGCCGATCGCCCTGAACATGGTGGCCGAGATCGCACGTGACCCGCAGACCGCTGGCTTGCCGATTTCGGGCATCGGCGGCATCGGCAACTGGCGCGATGCGGCCGAGTTCATTGCGCTGGGCGCCGGCAGCGTACAGGTGTGCACGGCCGCGATGCTGCACGGCTTCCGCATCGTCGAAGAGATGAAGGACGGCCTGTCGCGCTGGATGGACAGCAAGGGCTACCCCAACATCGCCGCCTTCTCGCGCAAGGCGGTGCAGAACACCACCGACTGGAAGTACCTGGACATGAACTACCGGGTGATCGCCCGGATCGACCAGGACAAGTGCATCAAGTGCGGCAAGTGCTACGTTGCCTGCGAAGATACCTCGCACCAGGCGATCGCGCGTGCCGTGGACGATGCGGGCACGCGCCGCTACGAGGTGAAGGAGGCCGAATGCGTCGGCTGCAACCTGTGCGAGATCACCTGTCCGGTGGAAGCCTGCATCACCATGGTGCCGCAGGAGACCGGCAAGCCCTACATGAACTGGACCCAGGATCCGCGCAATCCACGTGCCGAAGTTGTCGCGTAGGGTGGTCGGCTCTGCCGACCGCGCGTTCAACGTACCGCTGTGAGCCACCGCGCCGGCCCGGAGACGTAATCTGAACGCGCGGCCGGCCAAGCCGGCCACCCTACAAAAGCTCGTACCGACGTACTTACGATTGCGCTACACTCGGCTGCATGACCTGCAACCGACGAGGAGAGTCCCCCCGTGACCACGCAACACCAAACACCACCGAGCACAAGCCCCGAACTCTGGAACCACGACCTGGCCCCGACCACGGCCGCGCAGCGCACCTGGCGCTGGTATCACTTCGCGGCGCTGTGGGTCGGCATGGTGATCAGCATCCCCGCCTACATGCTGGCGTCCAGCCTGATCGAAGCCGGGATGTCGGCCTGGCAGGCGGTGCTCACGGTGTTCCTCGCCAACGTGATCGTCCTGGTGCCGATGCTCCTGATCGGCCATGCCGGCACCAAGTACGGCATTCCCTACGCGGTCCTGGCGCGCGCCTCCTTCGGCACCCGCGGCGCACGCCTCCCCGCGCTGATGCGCGCGATCGTCGCCTGCGGCTGGTACGGCATCCAGACCTGGTTCGGCGGCAGCATGATCTACACGCTGCTCGGCGTGCTCCTCGGAGGGGGGGCCAATTCGCCGATCGGCGGCGAGAACATCCCGGGCCTGGGCATCAACCTCGGCCAGCTGGCCTGCTTCCTGGGCTTCTGGGCAATCCAGATGTACTTCATCGTGCACGGCATGGAATCGATCAGGAAGCTCGAGACCTATACCGCGCCGCTGAAGATCGCGATCTGCTTCCTGTTGCTCTGGTGGGTGTACGACAAGGTGGGCGGCTTCGGCCCGCTGCTCGGCCAGCCCTCCGCTTTCGTCGAGGGCGGACCGAAGGCCGGCCTGTTCTGGGCGGTGTTCTGGCCCTCCTTGACGGCGATGATCGGCTACTGGGCCACGCTGGCGCTGAACATCCCCGACTTCACCCGCTTCGCCAAGACCCAGCGCGACCAGGTGGTCGGCCAGACGCTCGGCCTGCCGCTGCCGATGGGCCTGCTCGCGGCGCTGGCGGTGACCGTCACCTCGGCCACCATCGTCCTGTACGGCAAGGCCTTGTGGGACCCGGTCGACGTGGCCAGCCGCATGACCGGCATCGCCGTGCTGATCGCGCTGCTGATCTTGATGATCGATACCGCCAGCGTCAACCTGGCGGCCAACCTGGTGGGCCCGGCCTACGATTTCTCGGCGCTGTCGCCAAAGCGCATCTCCTACCGCATCGGCGGCTACATCACCGCCGGCATCGCGCTGGCCATGATGCCGTGGAAGATACTCGAGACCACACAGAACTACATCTTCATCTGGCTGACCGGCTACTCGGCCCTGCTCGGCCCGATCGCCGGCATCATGATGGTCGACTACTACCTTGTGCGAAGGACCAAGCTCGACGTCGACCAGCTGTACCGCGAGGGCGGAGCCTATTCATACAAGGGCGGCTGGAACATCGCCGCCATCGTGGCCTTTGCCGCCGGGGTGCTGCCCAACCTGCCGGGCTTCCTGAACGCGGCGCTGCCGAACGCCTTCCCGGACGTGGGCGACGCCTTCAAGACCATCTATACCCACGCCTGGTTCGTCGGCGTGGTGATCGCCGCCATCGTGTATGGACTGATGATGAAGGGCCGCACCGTGCCGGCGCTGGAGACCGCAAAGAACTATCCAACCTGAAGGGAGTGTCATGACTACGTTGATCCGTGGCGGTACCGTCGTGAACGCCGACCGTGCGTTCCGCGCCGATGTGCTGTGTGTGGGAGACAGGATTGCGGCAGTGGGCGAGAACCTCGAGGCGCCTGCAGGGGCCGCGATCGTCGACGCCGGTGGCCAGTTCGTGATGCCGGGCGGGATCGACACCCATACCCATATGCAGCTGCCCTTCATGGGCACCGTCACGGCCGACGACTTCTTCACCGGCACCGCGGCCGGCCTCGCGGGCGGCACGACCACCATCATGGACTTCGTGATCCCCAATCCGAAGCAGTCACTGCTCGAGGCCTTCCACACCTGGCGCGGCTGGGCCGGGAAATCCGCCGGCGACTACACCTTCCACGTGGCCGTCACCTGGTGGGACCCATCGGTGCACGAAGAGATGGGCGTGCTGGTGCGCGAGCACGGCGTCAACAGCTTCAAGCACTTCATGGCCTACAAGAACGCGATCATGGCCGACGACGAAACGCTGGTGAAGAGCTTCCGCCGTGCCCTCGAACTCGGTGCGATCCCGACCGTCCACGCCGAGAATGGCGAGCTGGTGTACCAGTTACAGCAGGAACTGCTCAGGAAGGGCATCCGCGGCGCCGAGGCCCACCCGCTCTCGCGCCCGCCGGAAGTGGAAGCCGAAGCCGCCAACCGGGCCATCGCGATCGCCAACGTACTCGGCACCCCGGTCTACATCGTGCACGTCTCCTGCGCCGAATCGCTGGAGGCGATCGCACGCGCCCGTGCCAGGGGACAGCGCGTGTATGGCGAAGCCCTGGCCGGCCACCTCGTCATCGACGACAGCGTGTACCGCCATCCCGACCCCGACTTCGCGCGCGCTCACGTCATGAGCCCGCCGTTTCGCAGCAGCCACCACCAGCAGGCGCTGTGGCAGGGCCTGCAGGGCGGGAACCTGCACACCACGGCCACCGACCACTGCACCTTCTGCGCCGAGCAGAAGGCGGCCGGCAAGGACGATTTCACCAGGATCCCGAACGGCTGCGGCGGGGTGGAAGAGCGCATGGCCGTGGTGTGGGACGCCGGCGTGAACACGGGGCTGCTCACGCCCTCTGAATTCGTGCGCGTCACGTCCACCAACGCAGCCCAGATCTTCAACATGTACCCGCGCAAGGGCGTGATTGGCGTCGGCGCCGACGCCGACATCGTGGTCTGGGACCCGAGCGGCACGCGCACCATCTCGGCCCAGACCCAGCATTCGAAAGGCGGCTTCAACGTCTTCGAAGGGCGCACGGTGCGCGGCATCCCGACGCATACGGTCGCTGCCGGCAAGCTGGTGTTCGAGCGCGGCACCCTGCGTGCCGAGGCCGGCGCCGGGCGCTACATCGAGCGTCCCGCCTTCACTGCCACCGTGGCCTGAGCCGGAGGAGACCGACATGAACGAACTGCGCATCAATGGGGATCGCCTGTGGAAGTCGCTGATGGATCTGGCCGCGATCGGCGCCACGGAAAAGGGCGGCGTCAAGCGCCTGGCCCTGACCGACCTCGACCGCCAGGGCCGCGACCTGGTCGTGCGCTGGGGACGCGAGGCCGGCCTGGAAGTCACGGTCGACCAGATCGGCAACGTGTTCATGCGACGCGAAGGGCGCAACCCGTCGCTGTTCCCGATCGTCACCGGCAGCCACGTCGACACCCAGCCGACCGGCGGCAAGTTCGACGGCAACTACGGCGTGCTGGCGGGGCTGGAAGTGGTGCGCACCCTGAACGAGCGAAACATCCAGACCGAGGCGCCGATCGAGGTCGCGTTCTGGACCAACGAGGAAGGCTCGCGCTTCGTGCCCGTCATGATGGGTTCGGGCGTGTTCTGCGGGGCCTTCAGCCTGGAGACGGCCTATGCGGCCCGCGACCTGGAGGGTCGTACCGTCCTCGAGGAGCTGGAACGGATCGGCTACCTGGGCGACCAAGTGCCGGGCAAGCACCCGATCGGCGCCTATTTCGAGACCCACATCGAGCAGGGACCGGTGCTGGAAGACGCCGGCAAGGTGATCGGTGTGGTGCCGGCGGTGATGGGCCTGTCGTGGTACGACTGCACGGTCACCGGCATGGAGGCGCATGCGGGCCCGACCCCGATGGGACTACGGTGCGATGCGCTGCAGGTGGCCACCGGCATCATGCAGGAAGTCGTCCAGATCGCGAACCGCTACCCGCCCTATGGACGCGGGACGGTCGGCATGGTGCAGGTGTTCCCGAACAGCCGCAATGTGATCCCCGGCCAGGTCAAGTTCAGCATCGACCTGCGCAACGTGAACGACGCGCTGCTTGACACGATGCACGAGGAGATGCTCGCCTTCGTCGCCGCGACGCGCAAGGAAAGCGGCCTGGCCATCGAGGTCGAGCGCGTGTCCTACTACCCGCCATGCCCCTTCCATCCCGATTGCGTGAACGCCGTGCGCGCCGCCACCGAGAAGCTGGGCTATTCGACCATGGACGTGGTCTCCGGGGCCGGCCACGACGCCATCTACGCCGCTCGCGTGGTGCCCTCCGGCATGATCTTCGTGCCCTGCAAGGACGGCATCAGCCACAACGAAATCGAGGACGCCCAGCCGGCCCACCTGGAAGCCGGCTGCAACGTGCTGCTGCACGCGATGCTGGAACGTGCGGGTGTGGTGGCTTGAGCTCAGCCGGACGCCGCCATTCGTGTTTAACTGGCATCATTCCCGAATGTGTTCGGGAGGAGCAGGATGGATTGGTTGGAACGGAGCTGGCTGACGATACAGCATGAATTTTCGGACCTCGGCAACGTCGAAGACATCACACGCATCGTGGTGCGCCTGCTGGTGGCGGTCGTGCTGGGCGGGATGCTCGGTTACGAGCGCGAGTCGGTCGGCGCCTCGGCCGGCCTGCGCACCCATATGCTGGTGTCGCTCGGCGCCGCGCTGTTCGTGCTGATTCCGCTGCAGGCGGGCATGGAGATCGGTGACCTGTCACGCGTCCTGCAGGGTATCACCGCGGGCATCGGCTTCATTGGCGCCGGGGCCATCCTCAAGCATTCCGACAAGGACGACGTCAGAGGCGTCACCACGGCCGCCAGCGTGTGGCTGACCGCCGCCGTCGGCATCGCTGCCGGCATGGGGCGTGAAGCGACTGCCGTGCTCAGCGCCCTGTTCGCGCTGATCATCCTGGCGATCCTGCGGATCACGCCAAGCAACGGCCAGAGCAACATCAAGGAGTAAGCGGCCGCTTACCGAGCCTGCGGCTCAGGGGGCCGTTTCGTCCAGGCTTCTGAGGAAGGTGAGCAGCACCTCGCCCGCCACCTCGGCGTCGTCCGCCGTCATGGTCTCGAGCGGATTGTGGCTGATGCCGCCGTTGCCGCAGCGGGTGAACAGCATCGCCACCTCTGTGATGTTCGCTATTTCCATCGCATCGTGCCCGGCGCCGGACAGCAGGTCGAAGCGCGGCAGACCGGCAGCCTCGATGGCCGCACCCAGCCGCTCCATCAGGCGCGGCGAGCAGGGGGCGGCGTCCGCCTCCACCAGCTTCCACAGCTTTTCCTCGATGCCTCGCCGCGCGCAGATCTGCTTGACTCCGGCCAGGATGTCGTCCACGGCGGCCAGGCGTTCTTCGTCCGTCGCCGCGCGGATGTCGAGCGACAGCCGGCACCGGCCCGGGATCACGTTGACCGAGCCGGACGGCACCTCGAGCTGGCCGACGGTGCCGACCAGGGAGCCGCGTCCGCTGCAGCGCCCTTCGACCAGCAGCACGATCTCGGCGGCGGCCGCGGCGGCATCGCGGCGCATGCCCATCGGCGTGGTGCCCGCATGGCTGGCCACGCCCGTGAGTTCGACCAGGTAGCGCGAGCTGCCGGCGATGGCCGTCACCACGCCGACCGGCAGGCCGCGCTCCAGCAGCACCGGTCCCTGCTCGATGTGGACCTCGACAAAGCCCAGCAGCGATGCCGGGTCGCGCGCGCTGGCAGGGATTGCCGCGGAATCGTGGCCGGCCGCGCCCAATGCCTCGCGCATGCTCACACCCTCGCTGTCCTGCTGGTCGAGCAGGAGCGGGTCGAAGCGTCCCGTGATGGCGCTGCTGCCCAGGAAAGTGCTGCGAAAGCGCACGCCTTCCTCCTCGGCGAAACCGACGACCTCGAGGTGGAAGGGCAGGCGCTCGCCGCGAAGGTAGAGGTGCCGGACCAGGGCAACGGGCAGCAGGATGCCGAGCCGGCCATCGTACTTGCCGCCGTTGCGCACGGTGTCGTAGTGCGATCCGGTCATGAGTGTCTTTGCCTCCGGCTGGGCCGCCGCATAGCGTCCGACCACGTTGCCGACCGCGTCGATGTGCGCGTCCATGCCGGCCTCGATCATCCAGTCGCGCAGCTGGCTTGCGGTGCGCCCGTGCGCCGGGGTCATGTAGGCGCAGGTGAGGCCGTCGAGGCTGTCGCTGATTGCACCCAAGGTCTCGGCCCAGTCCATCACCTGCGTTCCGAAGAGGTGTACTACCCGCAGCAGTTCGTTCAGGCGGATCTCGGCGATGCGGTGCACCTGGCGCAGGCACTCGCGCAGCTCGTCGCCGCGCGTGTTCTTCAGGCGCCGCGCGAAGGTCTCGATGATGGCGGCGCGGGTGAGGCCACGTCCCGTCGGACCCTTTACCGCCAAAATGAAGGGAAAGCCGAACTTCTCCTTGTATTGGGCGTTCAGCTCGTGCAGTACGGCGTACTCCTCCGGACTGCAGCGGTTCAGGCCGGAGGCCGCCTGCTCGCCGGTCGATTCCGCCGTCAGCTCGCCCGCGATCGCCGCATTGCCGGCCAATTCGGGGTGGGCGCGCAGCAGCGCCAGCTGTTCGTCTTCGCTTGCCTGCGTGACGCCTGCCTGCAAGGCCTGCTTGAGGGCGGCGATGCTGGCGAAGGGCCGCAGGCCGGCGGCGCGCTCCGCGATCCAGGGAGAGTGTTCGTAGATGCCGCGCAGCGCATCGACGAAGGCGGCCGGTGGGCAGGTGTTCAGGTCCGACAGGGTAGTCATGGTTCGCATCGCCTCATGGGAGTCAATGATGATAAATCCTGCAAGCCCTTCGGCTTATACGTCCGTTCCCATAAATGGTATTGCGCTTACTTGGCAACCAGGGCGCGCGCCGCGGCACTGACCTGGTCGCGCAGCCATTTGTGCTCGGACGACTGGTGCACGCGCTGGTGCCACAGCTGGTAGAAGCGCATCGGCGGAAACTTGATCGGCACCGTGAAGCTCTTCAGCGGCAGCGTGCGTTCGTAGAAGCGGATGAACTGGCGCCCGGTGGTGAGCACCAGGTCGCTCTGGGTCAGCATGTAGGGAATCACGCCGAAGTAGGGCGACTCGACCGCCACCTTGCGCTGCATGCCGAGGCGGTCGAGGTGGGCGTCGATCACGCCGTGGTAGCCGGGCAGCATCTGCGAGGGCGCCACGTGCGGCAGCGACAGGTAGTCCTCGACCGTCATCGCATCAACCGCGGTGCGCTTGGCGTAGGGGCTGTCGGCGCGCATGGTGCAGATGATCGGGTCTTCGAACAGCTTCGATATGTGCAGGTGCGCGGGCGGCTCGTCCCAGTTGGCGATCACCAGGTCCATCTCGCCGTCGGACAGCATGCGCAGGGAGTCCAGGCCCGGCCCCAGGCTGTGGATCACCACCTTGCTGTTGGGCGAGCCGCGCCGCAGGGACGCCACCACGCCCGGCAGGAACTGGGTATCGAGGTAGTCCGGGGCCGCGATGTGGAAGGTGCGCGCCGCATCGATCGGCACGAAGGGCGACTTGCGCACGAACAGGCTCTCGGCTTCGTCGAGGATGCGCTTGGCCGGCTTGAGCAGGCTTTCGCCGTGCTGGGTCGGCACCATGCCGCGCGCGCCGCGCACCAGGAGCGGATCGCCGGTCAGCTCGCGCAGCTTGCGCAGCGAGGCCGAGATCGAGGGCTGCGGCTGGTTCAGCTTGAGGGCGACGCGCGAGACGTTCTTCTCCTGCAGCAGCAGGTAGAGGATGCGGATCAGGTGCAGGTCTAGGTGCTGGGGGAGGCTGGACATTGGCTTGTCTGCGCGTATATCAATTCACTTATGTCGAATATACGCTAGATTTCATGTTGCTCAAATTGAAATCAGGCTATTGTCGAGGGATACTCACCAAGGAAGCCCCATGGACGTATTTGGATACCTGGGCCCATATGCCCTGGAGTGGTTCAACCTGTTGGTGCGCTGGCTGCACATCATCACGGGCATCGCCTGGATCGGCGCCTCCTTCTACTTCGTCTGGCTCGACAACACGATCCGTCCGCCAGCGCCGGGCTCCGACCTGGCGAGGAAGGGCGTCGCCGGCGAGCTGTGGGCGGTACATGGCGGCGGCTTCTACAACCCGCAGAAGTACCTGGTGGCGCCCGCCGAGCTGCCCAAGGAACTCCACTGGTTCAAGTGGGAAGCCTATTCCACCTGGATCTCCGGCTTCGCGCTGCTCGTCATCGTCTACTACCTGAACGCCCAGGCCATGATGGTCGATCGCAGCGTGGCCGACCTGACCAGCTGGCAGGCGGTCGGCATCGGCCTGGCCAGCCTGGTGATCGGCTGGGTCGTCTACGACCTGCTGTGCCGCTCGCCGCTGGGCAAGCACGACCTGGCCTTCGGCGTCACGATCTTCGCCTTTCTTGTCGCCAGCAGCTATGTGCTCACGCAGCTGCTCAGCGGCCGCGCCGCCTACCTGCACGTGGGCGCCATGATCGGCACCATGATGGTGGCGAACGTGGCGATGCTGATCATTCCCGGCCAGCGCAAGATGGTCAATGCCATGATGGCCGGCTTGACGCCCGACCCCATCCACGGCATCAAGGCCAAGCAGCGCAGCGTCCACAACAACTACTTCACGCTGCCGGTGCTGTTCATCATGATCAGCAACCACTACGCGATGACCTACCGCCACGAATACTCCTGGGCGGTGCTGGGCGTGATCATGGCGGCGGGCGTCCTGATCCGCCACTTCTTTAACCTGCGCCACAAGGGACGCGTGGAATGGAAGTACCCGGCGGCGGGCGTGGCCTTGCTCGCGGTGCTGGCCTTTGCGATCGCGCCGAAACCGCCGGTGCAGGCGAAAGCGGCGGCGGGAAGGGATGACGCCGCACGTTTCGCCCAGGTCCGCACCATCATCGACCAGCGCTGCGTGTCCTGCCACGCGCAGCAGCCGTCGCAGCCGGGCTTCGCTACCGCGCCGGCCGGGATCATGCTGCACACCCCCGAACTCGTCAGCCAGCATGCGATGGCCGTCTACCAGCAGACCGTGCAGACCAAGGCGATGCCGCTGGCGAACCTCACCAACATGACCGATGCCGAACGGGCACAGGTGGCTGCCTGGTTCGAAGCCGGCGCCAAGACAGGAGCGAACTAATGGACCAGCAGATCGGGGAACGGCTGCTCGCGTGGATCGACGAGCATTTTGACGAACAGGTCGGCTTCCTGCAGCAGGTCATCCGCATCCCGACCGACACGCCGCCGGGCAACAACGCGCCGCATGCGGAAGCGGTGGCCGACATGCTCGCGCAGTACGGCTGGAGGGCAGAGAAGCACGCGGTGCCGGAGCAAGCGGTGCGCGACTACGGCATGGAGAGCATCACCAACCTGATCGTGCGCCGCCCCTACGGCGCGGGCGGCCCGACACTGGCGCTCAACGCCCATGGCGACGTGGTGCCGCCGGGCGAGGGCTGGAGCAAGCCGCCCTACGGCGCCGAACTCCATGACGGTGCCATCTACGGCCGCGCCGCGGCGGTATCGAAGAGCGACTTCGCCACCTATGTGTTCGCCGTGCGCGCGCTGGAAGCGCTGGGCGTGCCGCTCAAGGGCACGCTCGAGCTGCATTTCACCTACGACGAGGAATTCGGCGGCCTGCTCGGTCCGGGCTGGCTGCTGGCGCAGGAGCTGACCCGCCCGGACTATGTGATCGCGGCCGGCTTCAGCTACAACATCGTCACGGCCCACAATGCCTGCCTGCAGCTGGAGATCACGGTGCACGGCAAGGCCGGCCACGGCGCGATGCCGGAGACGGCGGTGGATGCGCTGCAGGCCGCCACGCGCATCCTGACCGCGATCTACGGCCAGCTGCCGGAACTGAAGAAGATCAAGTCGAAAGTCCCGGGCATCGATTCGCCCACCATGCTGGTCGGCCGCATCGATGGCGGCACCAATACCAATGTGGTGCCGGGCAAGGTGGTCATGAAGATGGACCGGCGCATGATTCCGGAAGAAGACCCGGTGGCGGTGGAGGCGCAGGTACGCGCGCTGATCGAAGGGGCGGTGGCCGGCATGCCCGGCATCCGGCTCGAGATCCGCCGCCTGCTGCTGTCGCATGCGCTGCGTCCCTTGCCCGGTTCCGAGAAGCTGGTGGCGAGCCTGCAGCGCCACGGCCGCGCCATCCTGGGCGAAGAAGTCACGGCCCAGGGCACGCCGCTGTATGCGGACGCGCGCCTGTATGGCGAGCGCGGCATCCCGGCGGTGCTGTACGGCGCCGGCCCGCGCACGGTGCAGGAGTCGAATGCCAAGAAGGCCGACGAGCATGTGCAGCTGGACGACCTGCGCAAGGCCACCAAGGTGGTGGCGCTCACGCTGCTCGACTTCCTGGCCGCTTGATGAAACCGTAGGGTGGGCGGGGTAATTTCGGGCAATGCCCGGAATTACAAACGCCCACGCTGTGATAGTTTGCAGCGAGATCATCCGGCGCAATCAAGGAGCCTGTAGCAATCACCGCGTGGGCGGACAAGCCGCCCACCCTACGAAAGCTAAAAAGGCGCCTTGCGGCTAATGCCTGTCACTTAAGAGGCGCCGCTCATCCGTAGCGTGGGCGGGTCTCCCGCCCACGCGGTCAAATCACAGTACTGCAGCCCGTACGATTTTTCGTATCTCAACTATCACCGCTACCAAAACAAAAAAGGCGCCTTGCGGCGCCTTTGCTTACTGCTTGAGCGTGCGCTCGAACAGCTGGTAGATACGGCGGTACTGGTCGTACCAGGCTTCCGGCTGGACGTAGGCATGGCGTTCCAGCGGGTAGCTGGCCAGTTCCCAGTTGTCCTTCTTCAGCTCGATCAGGCGCTGGGCCATGCGCACCGAGTCCTGGTAGAACACGTTGTCGTCGACCATGCCGTGCGCGATCAGCAGGTGGCCCTGCAGCTTCTCGGCGTACTCGATCGGCGACGAGATCTTGTAGGCCTGCGGGTCGATGTCCGGCGTGTTCAGGATGTTGGCGGTGTACTCGTGGTTGTAGGTCACCCAGTCGGTCACCGGACGCAGCGCGGCGCCCGACTTGAAGGTTTCCGGTGCGCGCATCAGGGCCATGAAGGTCATGAAGCCGCCGTAGCTGCCGCCGTACACGCCGACGTTCTTGGCGTCACCCTGGTGCTGCGCCACCATGTAGTTCACGCCGTCGATGTAGTCCACCAGTTCCGGATGGCCCATCTGGCGGTAGATCGCGGTACGCCACTTGCTGCCGTAGCCCTTCGAGGCGCGGTAGTCCATGTCGAGCACGACGTAGCCCTTCTGGACCAGCAGGTTGTGGAACATCTGCTCGCGGAAGTAGTTCGGGTAGCGCTTGCTCACGTTCTGCAGGTAGCCGGCGCCGTGCACGAACATCACGACCGGGTACTTCTTGCCCGGCTCCAGCTGGGCCGGGCGGTACAGCTTGGCCCAGACCGGGTCGCCGCCGGCGCTCGAGGGCACCGCCACGTACTGCGGCTCGACCCACTGGCGCGCCTTGAACTCGGCAGTGCGGGTATCGGTCAGCTTGGTCGCCGCGCCGCCGGTCACCGGCACCGTGGCCAGCTGGATCGGGGTGTAGCTGCTCGACCAGTGCACCAGCAGCTTCTTCTCGTCGGGCGACAGGCGGAAGCGCTCGACGCCGTCGAGGTTCGTCACTTCGCGGATCGCGCCGTTCTTGGCGTCGACGGCGCAGACTTCGTAGTCGCCCGGCGTGGCGCGGTTGCACATCACATAGGCCATGCTGCCGTCGTGCGACCAGCGCACGTCCGAGGCTTCCCATTTGCCCGAGGTGAGGGCGCGTGGGGCGCCACCGTCGGCCGGCTGGGTATACAGGTGCGAGTAGCCGCTTTCCTCGGACAAGTACCACAGCGTGCGGTTGTCCGGCAGCCAGCCGAATTCGTTGTTGTCGTAGTTGACCCAGGCCTGGTCGGTCAGGCGGTGCAGCGGCTTGAGCTTGGCTGCCTGCAGGTCGACGGTGGCGATCCAGCGGTCCTTGTTGTCCACCGCGCGCAGCATGACGGCGACGTTGGCGCCGTTGGCCGACCATTCGATCGCGTCGGCGCCGTCGATGATGCGTACCGCGCGGTTGCCCTTCAGCGGCTCCTTCTTGGCGGCGGCGCGCAGCTCGGCCAGCGGGTCGACGTTCACGCCCGGCAGCACGTCGAAGGACAGGTCCTGCACCTTGTTGGTGCGCAGGTCGACCAGCTTCAGTGCATGGGGCGCCGGCATGTTGCGGCCGACGCGGGTGCGCTGGTCGTCGAATTCCTCGTAGCCGGACTCGGTCACGTAGCGCGGCATCTTGCCGACGCGGCCCTTGTCGCCGTTCTTCGGCGCGGTGACGACGAGCAGCCAGCGGCCATCGGGCGACAGGACGCTGCTCTCGATCGCGACCTTGTCGCCCAGGTAGACCGGGCTAGGGGGCAGCGTCGGGTCGACGCGGCGCTGCTCGTTCATGCGCTCGCGCAGCGCGTCGCGCTCGTCCTTCTGGCGCTTGAGGTGGGCGATCAGGCGCAGCTGCTGGTCGCGCAGCGGGTCCTCCTCGTTCACCGCCGGGTCCTTGGCGGCGCGCGGCAGCGCGACCGGACCGACCACGCGGGTGGCGCGGTCCCAGCCGTACCAGTCGGTGCCGATGCGGTAGTAGACGGTGCGTTCGTCGTGCGAATACTGCAGCGCGTCCAGCTTGCTGGCGCCGCGCGTGATCTGCACCAGGGCGCCGCTCTTCAGGTCGCGCTCGAACAGGTCGCCGTTACGCAGCATCAGCGCGCGGGTCTGGGCCGGGTTGTAGATGACGTCGGCGCCATCGATTTTCGCGGCCTCGACGTCGCTCACCAGCTTCGGCTTGCCGCCCTGGCTGACCTGCCAGGTGTCGCGGATCGGCGAGCCGCTACGCTTCTGCTTATAGAACACCTGCTTGCTGTCCCAGCTCCACCAGGCGTTTTCCACCGGCGTGCCGATCCAGTCGGGGTGGGCCATGGCCTGGTCGAGGGTAATGGGCGTGGATGCCGCCGCCGGCAGCGCCGGCAAGGTCAGGAGCGCTGCGAAGATCGTGAGTGCTGGTGTACGCATCGTGTCGTGTGTGCTGAGTGAAAGGGGATTAGCTTTCTTGCTAGAAAATGCGACTTGCATTCTAGCTCAGCATTTCACGGTGCGGGGAATGCGGAGAACGAGCCTGCTAAAAAAGAAAGCGCCGGCGTACGTACATACGTACAGCCGGCGCAACCATATAAATACTGCTGTTGCGTCGCAGCGTGTCAGGCCGCCTTGTCCGGGCGCTTCGCCGGACGCAGGAACAGGGCCAGGCGGACGACCAGCGCCGTCAGGGCGCAGACGCTCAGGACGGTGTCGAGCATGTCCATGTTCAGCCCCGCACTGCCGGAGCCCAGCCGCCGTGCGCGGCATAGAGTTCGATCGAGAAGCTGCGCACTGCGGCGAGGGCGCTGGCGAAGAAGCGGCGGGTTGCGGCCATGGTGGAATCTCCTGGTAAATACTGCGATGTTGCGTTGCAGTATAAAGAGGAGCGGTCCATAAATAAACTTTAGATTCGTGATCCCATCGATACGCTTCATGAATAATTGATGAATCAGCTGGACGGCTGATATTTATACTGCGAATGTCTCTTCGTCGCCACTGTGAATGGCTGAGGTAGCGAAACGGGGAAACGCGAGGCTGGACCGCTTCTTGCATGTGGTACCGGCATGAAATCGACAGGCTGTATTCCTCCTCATCCGTCACCTCATCTGCGGATCGTCGTCGTCAATCCCGCCACGCCACCGGGCGCGGAACGCGACGCGGCGCTCGCCGAGCAGGCCCGCCGCAGCGCCGCGCTGCGCATCGGGCTGCTCGAATCGGGCTACGACCTGATTGCTTCGCTCCCCGCCGACGTGTTCCTGCCCGAGCGCATCGCCCAGCTGCAGCCCGACATGATCATCGTCGACAGCGAGTCGGACGCGCGTGACGTGCTCGAACACATCGTGATCGCCACCCGCGACGCGCGCCGTCCCATCGTGCTGTTTACCGAAGACGACGCGCCCGCCAGCATGGACGCCGCCCTGGAAGCGGGCGTGTCGGCCTACATCGTGGCCGGCCTGCAGGCCGAACGCGTCAAGCCGGTGCTCGACGTGGCGCTGGCGCGCTTCCGGCGCGAGCAGAAACTGCTCGACGAGCTGCAGGGCACGCGCCAGAAGCTGGCCGAACGCAAGATCGTCGACCGGGCCAAGGGCCTCCTGATGACGCGCTACCAGCTCACCGAGGACCAGGCTTACCAGCGCCTGCGCAGCATGGCCATGAACAAGAACCTGAAGCTGGCGGAGATCGCGCAGCGGCTCATCGACGTGGAAGACCTGCTCGGCTGATACCGGCAGGGGAAACAGGGACACTATGGCAGGCATCGAGAAGGGAAGCGGCGCATGGGTCGCCGGCTCCGACAAACCGGAACGAACAGCGGTCCGGATCGGCTACATGCCGCTGGCGGACTGCGCGCCGGTGGTCATGGCATCCGTGCTCGGCTTCGACGAGAAGTACGGCGTCAAATTCGAACTGAGCCGCGAGCTGTCCTGGACCGGCATGCGCGACCGGCTGGTGGGCGGCGACCTCGACGCGGCCCACGTCCTGGTCGGCCTGCTTTACGGCCTGCAGATGGGCATCGGCACGCGCGCCCGCCGGATGGCGGTCCTGATGAACCTGAACCGCAACGGCCAGGGCATCACGCTGTCGCGCGCCCTGACCGCCAGGGCGCACGATGCTGCAGCGCTGGCGCGGCTGGTCCGCGCCGGCGAACTGCGGCCCACCTTCGGGCACACCTTCCCGACCGGGAACCACGCGATGTTCCTGTATTACTGGCTGGCCGCGGCAGGCATCGATCCTCTCGAGGACTGCAAGGTGGTCACCGTGCCGCCGGTCCAGATGGCGGCGGGCCTCGCGGCCGGCCACATGGACGGCTTCTGCGTGGGCGAACCCTGGGGCCAGCGGGCGGTGCGCGATGGCGTCGGCGCCCTGGCCGTGTCGAGCGAGGAGATCTGGCCCGATCATCCGGGCAAGGCGCTGGGCACCAGCGCCGATTTCGCAGCAAGCCATCCGAACACCTGCCGCGCCATGATCGCCGCGCTGCTGGACACGGCGCGCTGGCTGGACGCCTCGCGCACTAGCCGCGAGGCCGCGGCCGAGGTGCTGGCCAGCCCTGCTTACGTGAATGCGGGCAGGGAGCTGCTGCAGGTCTGCCTGGCCGGCCGCGCTGGAAGCAGAACCTGCAGCCGGACCGGCAGCGGCGGCTGGCGCGGCCTCAACGGCCTGCGCTTCTTCGACGACGGCGAAGCCAGCTTCCCCTGGCTGTCGGACGGCATGTGGTTCCTTACCCAGCAGCGCCGCTGGGGCCTGCTGCGTGCCGATCCGGCCTATGCCGCCATCGCGCGCGAGGTGAACCGCATCGACCTGTACCGCGACGCTGCGGCCATGGCGGGCGTCGCCGTTCCCGACAGCCCCATGCGCAGGTCGACCCTGCTCGACGGTCGCGTGTGGGACGGCAGGGACCCGGCCAGCTTCGCCGCATCATTGCGGCGCGCTGCCTGAATCGGTGCGCCGAGGTGATCCAACCCGTGCATCATTTGCGGGCATGTTGCACCGCAATGTAGCGCCCATGTTCCCGCTCCCCCTGCGCCTCCCTCTGATGCGTGCGTGGCACGTCTCTTGCTCATATGTCCTTACAGGATCAATGGCGATCCTCTGCACGCATCTCTTCATTTCGTCGCCGGCCTAACGAGGGGCCGGCAAGCAAAGGACAACGGCGTCCGCAGCTCGCTGCTACGACAGCAGGAGCGCGGACGCCGTTTTGTTTTCTCAAGGAAGAAACATGGCCAACAAAGCAGACAGCATCAAGCTCTTCTCGTTCGATACGGCGCCGATGCGCGCCTTCCACCTGACCTGGGTGGCCTTCTTCATCTGCTTCTTCGCCTGGTTCGCCTGCGCACCGCTCATGCCGGTGATCAAGGGCGAATTCGGTTTGTCGATGGAGCAGATCGCCAACATCAACATCGCGGCCGTCGCCATCACGATCTTCGTGCGGCTGCTCATCGGCCCCATGTGCGACCGCTTCGGCCCGCGCAAGACCTATACGGGACTGCTGCTGCTCGGATCGATCCCGGTGCTGGGCGTGGCCATGGCGCAAAGCTACGAAAGCTTCCTGCTGTTCCGTCTCGGGATCGGCGCGGTCGGCGCCAGCTTCGTCATCACCCAGTACCACACCTCGGTGATGTTCGGCCCGAAGGTGGTGGGCACCGCCAACGCGGCCGCCGCAGGCTGGGGCAACAGCGGTGGCGGCGCCGCCCAGGCCGTGATGCCGCTGATGCTCACCGCCGTCGCCATGCTCGGCGTCTCGCAGGCCCTGAGCTGGCGCGTGGCGCTGGTGGTGCCGGGCCTGATGATGATCGCGATGGCCTTCTTCTACTGGCGCTATACCCAGGACTGCCCGTCCGGCAACTTCGACGAGATGCGTGCGCGCGGCGAAGCGCTCCCGGGCGGCAAGGGCGGCTGGGCGAGCTTCCGCGACGCCTGCCGCAACCACCGCGCCTGGCTGCTGTTCGTCACCTACGGCGCCTGCTTCGGCATCGAGATCTTCATCCACAACATCGCCGCCGTGTACTACGTGGAGCACTTCGGTTTGTCCCTGGGCGCCGCCGGGCTGGCCGCCGGCAGCTTCGGCCTGCTGGCGCTGTTCGCCCGGGCACTGGGCGGCTGGCTGTCCGACCGCAGCGCAAGCAGCACCCGTGGCGGCAACCTGAACAGCCGCGTCACCGTGCTGTTCGTCCTGATGATCGGCGAGGGCCTCGGCCTGCTGTGGTTCGCCCAGGCCGAGGGCGTGGTCTATGCCGTGATCGCCATGCTGTGCTTCGGCCTGTTCACCCACATGGCCTGCGGCGCCACCTATGCGCTGGTGCCTTTCGTGGCGCCGAAGGCGCTGGGGGGCGTGGCCGGCATCGTCGGCGCCGGCGGCAACGTCGGCGCGGTGGCGGCCGGCTTCCTCATGAAGGGCACGGGCGACATCTCCCAGACCCTGACCATCCTCAGCGTGCTGGTGCTGGCCTCGAGCCTGTGCGCCATCGCCGCCCGTTTCAGCCTGGCAGCCAGCGAGGCCAGCCCGGCCGCGCCGGCAGTCTCCGCAGCATAAGGAGTAGAAGAATGCATATCGTCGTCGTCGGCCACGGCATGGTGGGCCACAAATTCGTCGAAACCCTCGCAGCCAGCGGGGACCCGAACCTGCGCGTGACTATCCTTGGGGAAGAACCGCGTCCCGCCTACGACCGGGTCCACCTGTCCGAATTCTTCGCCGGGAAAAGCGCCCAGGACCTGTCGCTGGTGGCGCCCGGCTTTTTCGATAACGAGCAACTGTGCCTGCGTCTCGGCACCCGCGTGGTCGGTATCGACCGCGAGGCACGCCAGGTCATGCTCGCAGACGGGGAAGCGCTCAGCTATGACAAGCTGGTGCTGGCAACCGGTTCCACTCCTTTCGTGCCGCCGGTGCCCGGCGCGGACCGCAAGGACTGCTTCGTCTACCGCACCATCGAAGACCTGGAAGCGATGAGCGAGTGCGGCGCGCGTTCGCGTACCGGTGTGGTCGTGGGTGGCGGCCTGCTCGGCCTGGAGTGCGCCAAGGCGCTGCGCGACCTCGGCCTGCAGACCCATGTGGTCGAATTCGCGCCGCGCCTGATGGCGGTGCAGGTCGACGATCACGGTGCGCGCGTGCTGCGCAACAAGATCGAAGAACTGGGCGTGCAGGTGCACACCCAGAAGAATACGCTTGCCATCGTCGACGGCGAAGCGGGCACCCACCGCATGCAGTTCGCGGACGGCAGCATTCTCGATGCCGACATGATCGTGTTCTCGGCCGGCATCCGTCCGCGCGACGAGCTGGCCCGCCATGGCGGCCTGGCGCTCGGCCAGCGCGGCGGCATCGTCATCGACGACCGCTGCTTGAGCTCCGACCCGCACATCTATGCCATCGGCGAATGCGCATGTTGGGCCGGCCAGATGTTCGGCCTGGTGGCGCCGGGCTACGACATGGCGCGCACCGCGGCCAAGCACATCCTCGGCCTGGACGCGGCGTTCAGTGGCGCCGACATGAGCACCAAGCTGAAGCTGATGGGCGTGGACGTGGCCAGCATCGGCGACGCCCATGGCGCGACGAATGGCGCCCGCAGCTACCAGTTCCTGGACGAGCGCAAGCAGGTCTACCGCAAGATCGTCACCTCCGATTGCGGCAAATACCTGCTCGGCGCCGTGCTGGTGGGCGATGCCGCTTCGTATGGCGAGCTGCTGCAAATGATGCTGAACCGGATGGAACTGCCGGCCTCGCCCGAAGTCCTGATCTTGCCCCAGCTGGAGGGCGCGGCGCGTCCGGCCCTGGGCGTGGCGGCCCTCCCGGCCGGCGCCCAGATCTGCTCCTGCAACGACGTCTCCAAAGGCGCGCTGTGCGAAGCGGTAGCGGGCGGCGCCGCTACCGTCGGTGCGCTGAAGAGCTGTACGAAAGCCGGCACCGCCTGCGGCGGCTGCGTGCCCCTGATGACCCAGGTGATGAATGCCGAGCTGGCCCGCCTGGGCGTGGAAGTGAAGGATCACCTGTGCGAGCACTTCGCCTGCTCGCGCCAGGAGCTCTACCACATCGTGCGCGTGGAAGGCATCCGCAGCTTCGGCGAGCTGATCGCCCGCCACGGCAAAGGCTTGGGCTGCGACGTCTGCAAGCCGGTGGTGGCCAACATCCTTGCCTCGGCCTGGAACGACTTCGTGCTCAAGCCGGAACACGCCAGTCTGCAGGACTCGAACGACTACTTCCTTGGCAACATCCAGAAGGACGGGACCTATTCGGTGGTGCCGCGCATGCCCGGCGGCGAAGTGACGGCGGACGGCCTGATCGCGGTGGGGCAGGTGGCCAAGAAGTATGGCCTGTACACGAAGATCACCGGCGGCCAGCGTGTCGACCTGTTCGGCGCGCGCCTGGAGCAGCTGCCCAACATCTGGGAAGAACTGATCGCGGCGGGATTCGAATCCGGTCACGCCTACGGCAAGTCGCTGCGCACGGTGAAATCCTGCGTCGGCTCGACCTGGTGCCGCTACGGCGTCGGCGACAGCCTGGCCTTCGCCATCGCGCTCGAGAACCGCTACAAGGGCCTGCGTGCGCCGCACAAGATCAAGTTCGGCGTTTCCGGCTGTACCCGCGAGTGCGCCGAGGCCCAGGGCAAGGATGTCGGCCTGATCGCCACCGAGAAGGGCTGGAATCTCTACGTCTGCGGCAACGGCGGCATGAAGCCGCGCCATGCGGAGCTGATCGCGTCCGGTATCGACGACGCGACCGTCGTTAGACTGGTCGACCGCTTCCTGATGTTCTACGTGCGCACTGCGGGCCGCCTGCAGCGCACCAGCGTGTGGCGCGAGAACCTCGAGGGCGGCCTGGACTACCTGAAGCAGGTCGTGGTCGAGGACAAGCTGGGCATTGCGCTTGAGCTGGAAGCGCAGATGCAGCACGTGGTCGACACCTATGCCTGCGAATGGAAGGAAGCCGTCACCAATCCGGAAGTGCGGCGCCGCTTCCGCCACTTCGTCAACAGCGAGGCGGTCGACAGCAATGTCGTGTTCGTGCCGGAGCGCGGCCAGATTCGCCCGGCCAATCCCGAGGAACGGCGCGGCCGCGTCATCCCGATCGCCGCCAGCGCGGCCTGACCATCATTCAGGAGTAAGCCATGCACCGAGATCTGCAACTGCAAAACTGGACCGCCGTCTGCCTGCTGGACGACATCGTCCCGGACACCGGCGTTTGCGCACTGCTGGACGGCCGCCAGGTGGCGGTGTTCCGCGTCGGCAGCCAGGAACCGCGCGTCTTCGCCATCGATAACTTCGATCCGAACGCGCAGGCCGCCGTGCTGTCGCGCGGCCTGGTCGGCAGCATCGGCGAGCGCATCGTCGTCGCCTCGCCCATCTACAAGCAGCATTTCGACCTCCACAGCGGCGAGTGCCTGGAAGCGCCCGAACACTCGGTGGCCAGCTACCCGGCCCGCGTGGAAGGAGGCAAGGTATGGATCGCACCGTAAAACAGAAGCTGGTCGTCGTCGGCAACGGCATGGCCGGCATGCGCACCGTCGAAGAGCTGCTCAAGCTCGACGCCGCCATGTACGACATCACCGTGTTCGGCGCCGAGCCGCGCGTCAACTACAACCGGATCATGCTCTCGCCGGTGCTGGCAGGCGAGAAGAAGGCCGACGATATCGTCCTGCACACCCGCGAATGGTATGTGGAGAACGGCATCGTACTGCACGCCGGCGACCCGGTGGTGGCGATCGACCGTTCGCGCCGCACCGTGCGTGCCCGCTCGGGCCTGGAAGTGGCCTACGACCGCCTGCTGCTGGCGACCGGTTCCAGCCCCTTCATCGTGCCGGTGCCGGGCGCCCAGCTCGCGGGCGTGGTGGGCTTTCGCGACCTGGACGACGTCGACGTGATGCTGGCCGCTGCCCGGCGCGGCGGCAATGCGGTCGTGATCGGCGGCGGCCTGCTCGGCCTGGAAGCGGCCAACGGCCTGCTGCGCCAGGGCATGGCCGTCACCGTCGTGCACCTGACCGGCAGCCTGATGAACCAGCAGCTCGACCCGCAGGCTGCACTGCTGCTGAAGCTGGCGCTGGAGCGGCGCGGCCTGCGCATCCTGCTCGGCGCGCAGACCCAGGCGATCCTGGGCGAAGGGAAGGTGGAAGCGGTGCGCTTCGCCGACGGCCTCGAAGTGCCCGCCGACCTGGTGGTGATGGCCGCGGGCGTGCGTCCGAACGTGGCGCTGGCGAAGGAAGCAGGCCTGCATGTCGAGCGCGCCATCGTGGTCGACGACACCCTGCAGACCTACGACCCGCGCGTGTATGCCGTGGGCGAGTGCGTCCAGCACCGCAAGGCCACCTTCGGCCTGGTGGCGCCGATCTGGGACCAGGCGCGCGTGTGCGCGGCCCACCTGGCCGGGCTCGGGCACCGCCGCTACGTGCAGCAGGCCACCGCCACCAAGCTGAAGGTGACCGGCATCGACCTGTACTCGGCCGGCGACATCGTCGGCCTGGACGGCAGCGAAGACCTGGTGCTGCGCGACCGCCATGCCGGCGTGTACAAGCGCCTGGTGCTGGCGGGCAGCCGCGTCACCGGGGCGGTGCTGTACGGCGACGTGGCCGACGGTCCCTGGTACTTCGACCTGATCCAACGCGGCACCGACATCTCGTCGATCCGCGACCGGCTGCTGTTCGGCCCCAGCCTGTGCGAGGCCGCCTGATGGGTGCACCATTGATTCCGATCGCTAGTGCGGTCCGCACCACCTGCCCGTACTGCGGCGTTGGCTGCGGCATCAAGGCCACCCCGATGGCGGACGGCGCCCTGATCGAGGGCGACCCGGAGCACATGGCGAGCCGCGGCCGCCTGTGCGTGAAGGGTTCGGCGCTGGGCGAGACGCTCGGCCTGGACGGTCGCCTGCTGGCCCCTGCCATTCGCGAACACGGCAAGCTGCGCAGCGCCAGCTGGGAGGAGGCGATCGGCAAGATCGCCTCCGCGTTCGCTTCCATCATCGCCGAGCACGGCCCGGACGCCGTGGCCATGTACGTCTCCGGCCAGTTGCTCACCGAGGATTACTACGTCGCCAACAAGTTCATGAAAGGCTTTGTGGGCAGCGCCAACATCGACACCAATTCGCGCCTGTGCATGTCGTCCGCCGTGGCGGGGCACAAGCGCGCCTTCGGCGAAGACCTGGTGTCCGGCTGCTACGAAGACTTCGAACTGGCCGACCTGGTCGTGCTGGTCGGCTCCAACACCGCCTGGTGCCACCCGACCCTGTTCCAGCGCATCACCAAGGCGAAGGAGGCGCGCCCAAACCTGCGCATCGTCGCCATCGATCCGCGCCGCACCGCGACCTGCGAACTGGCCGACCTGCACCTGCCGGTCAAGGCCGGCACCGACGTGTGGCTGTTCAACGGCCTGCTCAGCTACCTGGCGCGCAGCGGCGCGGCCGACGACGCTTTCGTTGCCGCCCATACCGCCGGCCTCGACGCTGCCCTGGCCGAAGCCGATGCCTGTGCCGGAATCGAGTTCGTGGCGCGCACCTGCGGCGTCGACCCACGCCTGCTCCTCGAGTTCTACGAAATGTTCGCTGCGACCGGCAAGGTGGTCACCGCCTTCTCGCAGGGCGTCAACCAGTCCTCCAGCGGCACGGACAAGGTCAACAGCATCATCAACTGCCACCTGCTCACCGGCCGGATCGGCAAGCCGGGCATGGGACCGTTCTCGCTGACCGGCCAGCCGAACGCGATGGGCGGCCGTGAAGTGGGCGGCCTGGCCAACATGCTGGCCAGCCATCTCGACCTGGACAAGCCGGCCCACCGCGAAGCCGTGCGCAGCTTCTGGGATGCGCCACGGATTGCCGAGAAGCCGGGCTTGAAAGCGGTCGAGCTGTTCCGCGCCATCGAATCTGGCCAGGTCAAGGCCGTGTGGATCATGGCGACCAATCCGGTGGTGAGCCTGCCCGACGCCGACCAGGTCAAGCGCGCCCTGGCGCGCTGCGGGCTGGTCGTGGTGTCGGACATGAGCGGCGACACCGACACGGCCAGGCTGGGGCACGTGCTGCTGCCGGCTCTGGGCTGGGGCGAGAAGGATGGCACGGTCACCAATTCCGAGCGCTGCATCTCGCGCCAGCGCGGCTTCCTCCCAAGGCCGGGCGAGGCGAGAAGCGACTGGCAGGCAATCTGCCAGGTCGCGCAGCGCATGGGTTTCCGCGGCTTCGATTACGCGGGCGTACACGAAATCTTCGACGAACATGCACGGCTGTCGGTGTGGCGTAATTCGGAAGAGGAGTTGCCGCGCGCATTCCGGATCGACGGCCTGGCCGGCATGGACCGCGCCGCCTACGATGCGCTCGAACCCGTGCAGTGGCCCGTCCTGCGCGGCGGCGAAGGATCGATGCGCCTGTTTGCCGATGCCCGTTTTTCGCATCCCGACGGCAGGGGGCGCTTCGTCGCGACGCCGCCACGGCTGCCTGCCCACGCTACCGACGGCGAATTTCCGCTGGCGCTGAACACCGGCCGGCTGCGCGACCAGTGGCATACCATGACCCGCACCGGCAAGTCGCCGCGCCTGGCCAGCCATTCGCCCGAACCTTTCGTCGACCTGCACCCGCACGACGCCTTGACGAGCGGCGTGCGCGAGGGCGAACTGGCGCGCGTCACAAGCCGCTGGGGCGCGATGGTGGCGCGGGTGGCGCACAGCGGCGGCATCGCGCGCGGCGCCGCCTTCATCCCGATCCACTGGAACGGCCAGACCGCCTCGGATGCGCGCGTCGGCGCCGTGGTCAACCCGGAAGTCGACCCGGTGTCGGGCGAACCGGAATTCAAGCACACCCCGGTGCGCGTCGAACCCTTCGGCGTGGCCTGGCATGGCTTCATCCTGAGCAGGGAGGAGCTGGACCTGGAACGGGTCGCCAACTGGACGCGCATACGCGGGGCAGGTTTCAAGCGCTACGAACTCGGCGGCCGCGAGCCGGTTGCGCCGGACTGGGCACGTACGCTGTTGGGGGCGGACGAGGAAGCGGACTGGATCGAATACGAGGACAAGGCCGAGGGCATGCTGCGCTGCGCCCTGCTGGTCGAAGGCCGCCTGCAGGCATGCCTGTTCGTGTCGCGTCGTCCGGACCTGCCGGCCCGGACCTGGCTGGGCGGCCTGTTTGCGCAGGACGTCCTGTCGGCGAAGGAGCGCGCCACATTGCTGGCCGGGCGTGCCCCGCAGCAGGGAGCGGATCCCGGTCCGACCGTGTGCTCGTGCTTCGGGGTAGGGCGCAACACGATCCGCAAGGCCATCCGCGAGCACGGCCTGGCAGACGCCGCAGCCGTCACCGCCTGCGTACGGGCGGGCGGCAACTGCGGCTCCTGCCTGCCCGAGATTCGCCAACTGCTGGCGGAGCCTTTCTAGACGCTCGGACGCAGGGTGCGCGCGAAGAAAGCGTCGGTGCGGCTGTTGGCGAGTTTCGCGTCGGCGTCGTGGTAGTGGTTGCCGCCGGGACGGGCGAAAGCGTGGTTCCGGCCCGGATAGACGTACAGCTCGACGTTGTCCTTCTGTTCCAGGGCCGAGCGGATCTTCGCCTGCGCTTCCCGGTCGATGAACTCGTCCTCACCGGCCAGGTGGTAGAGCAGGGGCGCGCGGATCCTGTCGGCCTCGTCGAGGTACTGGTCGGTGCCGCCGCCGTAGTAGGCGGCAAAGGCATCGCCGTCAGTGCGGGCCGCGCTCAGGAAGGTCATCAGGCCACCCAGGCAATAGCCGGTGACGCCGACCTTGCCGTTGGACCCCTCCATGCTGCGCGCCTGCTTGATCAGCAGGGCGATGTCGTCCACGCCCTTGTCGCGGTCATAGGCCTTGTACAGGGCAAAGGCCTTGCCCCAGTCGCCCTCGACCGATTCGTCGAGGAAGACGCCGGATTCAGTGCGCCAGAACAGGTCGGGACAGACGGCGATGAAGCCCCTGGCCGCGTAGTCGTCGGCGATGCTGCGGATGCCGGCATTCACGCCGAAGATTTCCTGGATGATGATGACGACGGGCGCAGTGGGAGACTGGCCCGGCGCGGCAGGGCGGGCGACGTAACAGGCGAAACTGCCGTCGGTGGTCTGCACCTGGATTTGTCCGGTCATGAAGATCCTTTCGAAGCCGTGGCGCCCGAATTGTGCGCGGGTGGCGCAGCAGGGACCGCGGGCGGTCCGGTCCTGCGTCCACCATCATAGCGGGTATAGAGCCGGCGCCGCGCCGCCCAAGGTGCTGCCAATGGAATATCAGGCCTGCACGACGCGTACTTCATTCTGGCCCAGTAAGGGACGCGCGGCAACCTGCAGCGCCGCTTGTCGGTCGAGCTTGAACAGGTCGACGGCTTCGGTGAGCTTGACAGCCTGGCTCTGCAGGGATTCGGCCGCGGCCGCCGCTTCCTCCACCAGGGCCGCGTTCTGCTGGGTCACAGCATCCATTTGGCCGATCGCGCCATTTACCTGCTCGATGCCGGACGTCTGCTCCTGGCTGGCGGACGCGATCTCGGCCATGATGTCGGTGACGCGCTGAATCGAACTGACCACCTGTTCCATGGTGGTTCCGGCTTGGTCGACCAGCCTGGTGCCGGCCTCGACCTTGCTGACCGAATCGTCGATGAGGCTTTTGATCTCCTTTGCGGCCGCGGCCGAGCGCTGAGCCAGCGTACGTACTTCGCTTGCGACCACAGCGAAGCCCCGCCCCTGTTCGCCCGCACGTGCCGCCTCCACCGCCGCATTCAGGGCCAGGATATTGGTCTGGAAGGCGATGCTGTCGATAACGCCGATGATGTCGACGATTTTCCTTGAAGACGCATCGATCGAACCCATGGTCTGGACCACCTGCGCGACCACCTGGCCGCCTTGCGAAGCCACGCCCGATGCCGCGATGGACAGCTCGTTGGCCTGGCGCGCATTGTTCGCGTTCTGGCGCACGGTGTCGGTGAGATGTGCCATCGACGCTGCGGTTTCCTCCAGCGAGGCTGCCTGCTGTTCAGTGCGTGCGGACAGGTCAAGGTTGCCGGCGGCAATTTCTGCGGCCGCGAGGTGGATGGATGAGGTACCGCCGCGCACTTCGCCAACGATGCGCGTCAGACTGTCGTTCATGTGACGCAGCGCGCGCAGCAGGGCGCCGGTTTCGTCCTTGGTACGCGCGTCGAAGCGGTGCGTCAGGTCGCCGCTGGCGACGGTCTCGGCCACGGTGACGGCTTGGCGGATCGGCGCGACAATGCTGCGGGTAAGCAGCCACGCCATGACAAAACCGACGATGACGATGACGCCTGCGAACAGGATGACCAAGTTCCTGGTCTGCACCTGAATTTCCTGGATGGCGGCGCCCTGGGCATCCATGTTCCGGTGCTGCATGACGACCAGTTGGTCGAGCAGGTCCTGATAGGTTTTTGCCGCCGGCAAATAGACATCATTGATCAGCTTTAAGGCTGCTTCATGTTGCCCCTCGGCCTTGGCCATCTCCGCAGCGGTGGTCGCATCCTTGTAGACCTTGCGCTGGTCGACGATCTTTTGGTACAGCGACTGTTCCGCAGGGGTGTCCAGCAGGGGCTTGATCATATTGATGAGCTCGGTTGACCTGCCGCTGGTTGTTGCCGCATCGTCCTTAAAAAAGGTCTTGAGGCTGTCGTCACTGCTCTTGATGATGGCTGTCGTGCGGCGGATCGCCCCGAACACTTGTTTATTCCACTCCACAATCATGCGTTCTTTCTTCAACGGTAGTGCCATCGCCTCCGTCGATGCGGCGACCATACTCAGGCGCCATAGGCTGAAGCCGGCACAAGCCGTTGCCATCGCCAGAATCAGCGCAAATCCGACGCCGAGGCGCCTGCCGATATTCATGTTCACAATCCAATTCACCAGCTGCTCCTCTTGGTCGACTCAAATGAGCGGCATTCTATCTTTCTGAAAGCAAAAAATAATTTCAATGTGGAAAATACGTACCGACTTGGTGCGGAGCGGCAACACCCAGGCCAATGGATGGCCCCTGCCGGTGCGAGCGGTGTCGATGGCGCCAGCGCGCCTGCCCTGGGAATTGCAGGGCATGGCAAGACGATTGGGCGTTGAAGAGATCGGCGGCGCGGGAAGGGCGGATGGCCCTGGAGACGCAAGCGCTTTTGCCGTACTGATGAGGGGAGACTGGTTGCCGATCTGGCGCAGGAAGGCACAAAGCAAAACAGCGAGTCGAGGACTCGCTGTTCTTGAATTCGTGGTCGGGGTGAGAGGATTCGAACCTCCGGCCTCTACGTCCCGAACGTAGCGCTCTACCGGGCTAAGCTACACCCCGACTGTTTGAGATTCCGTTTCCGAAATCTCGGGAAGGCATTACTATAGTCGGCTCAATGGTTCCTGTCAACAGCGAAACTGCAGAGCTGCTGCAGGCTTGCCTTGTAGACGCTCTCCGGCAGGCTTGATATCGCCTCGGCCGCGCGCCTGGCAGCCTGTTCCGCTTGCTGGCGGGTGTAGTCCAGTGCGCCGCTCGAGGTCACGGCGGCCAGCACCGCCTCGAACTGTTCTTCGTCGCCGTGCTCGATGCAGCTGCGCACCAGCTGGCGCTGTTGTTCGGTGCCGTTTTCCATCAGCCAGATCAGCGGCAGGGTAGGCTTGCCTTCGCGCAAATCATCGCCCAGGTTCTTGCCGATCTCGGCGGCGTCGCCGGCGTAGTCCAGCACATCGTCGATCAGCTGGAACGCCGTGCCGAGCGAGCGGCCGTATTCGCCGGCCGCGGCGATCTGCTCGTCGCTGGCGCCACCCACCAGCGCGCCCAGCTCGGCGGCCGCCTCGAACAGCTTGGCGGTCTTGGAGCGGATCACTTTCAGGTAGCTTTCATGCGTGACGTCCGGGTCGTGCATGTTCAGCAGTTGCAGCACTTCGCCTTCGGCGATCACGTTGGTGGCGTCGGACAGGATGCGCATCACGCGCATGTCGTCGAGGCTGACCATCATCTGGAACGAGCGCGAATATAAAAAGTCGCCGACCAGCACCGAGGCGGCGTTGCCGAACAGGGCATTGGCGGTCTGGCGGCCGCGGCGCATCGAGGATTCGTCGACCACGTCGTCGTGCAGCAGCGTCGCGGTGTGGATGAATTCGACCACCGCCGCCAATTCGTGGTGGGCGGTACCCTTGTAGTTATAGGCATTGGCCAGCAGCAGCACCAGCACCGGCCGGATCCGCTTGCCGCCCGCGCTGATGATGTACTCGGCGATCTGGTTCACCAGGCTCACTTCCGAGTGCAGCCGCTGTCGGATCACCGCGTTCACGGCCTCCATGTCGGTGGCGATCGATTGGGCGATGTTGTTCTGGGCGTGTTGGGTAGCGGCTGACAAGGCGAACCTGCAATAAACAGTGAGTATTCGGTTAAGTGCGGCGATTATACGACATGCAAGGGGAGAGCGTCCCACTGATGACTCCCTGGGACTCCCTGGCGAGCCGAAGTGGCCAGGCCGCGTGTCGCCCGAGGCTTGGCATTGCGTTAAGCGAGCAACACGTCCCGCCGAAATCGTCAAGGTCTTTTGACGCGCTGCAGCGAGTTATGTATAATCGCCTGTTCCCCGGCTTCCTAACAGTTCAGCGTCTCGACGCCGGTGGGAATCTTTTAAACATTTGATGAGGTTTCAATCATGTACGCGGTCATAAAAACCGGTGGCAAGCAATACAAAGTTGTCGCTGGCGAAAAACTCAAAGTAGAACAGATACCTGCTGACATTGGTTCCGAACTCACCATCGATCAAGTTCTCGCGCTCGGCGCGGGCGACAGCATCAAGTTTGGTGCTCCGCTGGTCGAAGGTGCCTCGGTCCTGGTGAAAGTTGTTTCCCACGGTCGCCACGACAAGGTCCGCATCTTCAAGATGCGCCGTCGTAAGCACTACCAGAAGCGTCAGGGCCATCGCCAGAACTTCACCGAAATCCAGGTGGTGTCGATCAACGGCTAATCGCCGTCTGATTCACCAAGTTCATTCATCAAGGAGCAAATAAATGGCACACAAAAAAGGTGGCGGTACTACCCGCAACGGCCGTGACTCAGAAAGCAAACGCCTTGGCGTGAAAGTCTACGGCGGCCAGGCGATCAACGCCGGCGGCATCATCATCCGTCAACGCGGCACCCCGGTGCGCGCTGGCGCCAACGTCGGCACCGGCAAGGACCACACCCTGTTCGCGCTGGTCGACGGTACCGTCAAGTTCGTCAAGCAAGGCGTCGGCTCGAAGCAGTACGTGACCGTCGTTGCTAGCGAAGCAGTCGCAGCCTAAGTCATTAGGTCATCGCGCCGCCTTCGAGCGGCGCTCTTTGTAAGGCGCAAGCCTTCCATCGAAAGGCTCTGCCCAAGGTAGGGCCTTTTTAGTTTTTATCGGTCATCATCATGAAGTTTATCGACGAAGCAAGAATTGAAGTCATCGCCGGCGACGGCGGCAACGGGTGCGCCTCGTTCCGCCGCGAGAAGTTCCGCCCATTCGGCGGCCCGGACGGCGGCGACGGCGGCAAGGGCGGCTCGATCTACGTGGTGGCCGACCGTAACATCAACACCCTGGTGGACTTCCGCTACTCGAAGACCCACCACGCCCGCAACGGCGAACCGGGCCGCGGCTCGGACTGCTACGGCAAGGGCGCCGAGGACGTCTACCTGCGCATGCCGGTGGGCACCCTGATCATCGACGACGTCAACGGCGAGATCATCGCCGACCTGACCGAGCACGGCCAGACCGAACTGCTGGCCAAGGGCGGCGAGGGCGGCTGGGGCAACATCCACTTCAAGACCTCGACCAACCGCGCGCCGCGCCAGAAGACCGAGGGCAAGGCGGGCGAGCGCCGCACCCTGCGCCTGGAACTGAAGGTGCTGGCCGACGTGGGCCTCTTGGGCATGCCGAACGCCGGCAAGTCCACTTTTATTACCGCCGTGTCGAATGCGCGCCCGAAGATCGCCGATTACCCGTTCACCACCCTGCACCCGAACCTGGGCGTGGTGCGCGTGTCGCACGAGAAGAGTTTTGTCATCGCCGACATCCCGGGCCTGATCGAGGGCGCGGCCGAAGGCGCGGGCCTGGGCCACCAGTTCCTGCGCCACCTGGCGCGTACCGGCCTGCTGCTGCACATCGTCGACCTGTCGGGCTTCGACAGCAAGGTCGATCCGGTCAAGGAAGCCAAGGCCCTGGTCAAGGAACTCGAAAAATACGACGAAGAGCTGCTCAACAAGCCGCGCTGGCTGGTGCTGAACAAGCTCGACGTGGTGGACGAGGCCGAGCGCAAGAAGATCGTCAAGGATTTCGTCAAGCGCATGGCCTGGAAGGGCCCCGTGTTCGAGATCTCGGCATTGAACCGCGAAGGCTGCCAGGACCTGGTCAACGCCATCTACCTGCACCTGGAAGAGAAGCGCACGACCGAGCAGCGGGCCGAAGAAACCGCGATGACCGAGGAAGCTCGCGGCATCCATTCGATTGACCCGGACGATCCGCGTTTCAAGATCATCGAAGACTAAGTTGAGTGCAGCTGTGCTGAACCGCAGCTGGCTGCGCAGCCAGCTGCTGCAAATCCTCGCCACCGCCAGTTCGCTGGCGGCACTGGCGGCCATGCTCGATCCCGACCGTATCGCGTCGGCGATGGGCATTTTTCTGGTCGGCGTGAACGGCTACAGCCAGTTCTACGCCATCTACGTGGGCATGCGCCTCGCTACCGCGATGCTGGCGCTGCTGGCATCGAGACAGGGCGACCAGCCCCTCCTCGTCGACCTCACCGCATTGTTCCTCCTGGCCCAGCCGGCCGGGCGTCTCGTCGCCGCTTTCGCGATCGGGCTGCCGAAGGGGGTATTATTAGCAGTCTGCGCGGTCGAGTTGTTGGCAGGACTTTCCCTGCTGGCCTTACGGCCGCGAGGAAAATTCCTGTCACCATGAACTCACTTGCCCACTCCACGCTCCAGCAAGCTTCCCGCATCATCGTCAAGGTCGGTTCCTCGCTCGTCACGGACGAGGGCAGGGGCCTGGACCACACCGCTATCGCCCGCTGGGCGGCCCAGATCGCCGCACTGCGCGGCCTCGGCAAGGAAGTCGTGCTCGTGTCGTCCGGCGCAATCGCCGAAGGCATGCTGCGCCTGGGCTTCGCGGCACGGCCGACCGACATCCATGAACTGCAGGCCTGCGCCGCCGTGGGCCAGATGGGCCTGGCGCAGATCTACGAGACCAGTTTCCGTACCCACGGCATCGGCACAGCCCAGGTGCTGCTGACCCACGCCGACCTGGCCGACCGCGAGCGCTACCTGAACGCGCGTTCGACGCTCACCACCCTGCTGCGCCTGGGCGTGGTCCCGATCATCAACGAGAACGATACGGTCGTCACCGACGAGATCAAGTTCGGCGACAATGACACGCTCGGCGCCTTGGTGGCCAATTTGATCGAAGCCGACGCGCTGGTAATTTTGACCGACCAGCGCGGCCTGTATTCGAGCGATCCGCGCAAGGATCCGAATGCGCAACTGATCCAGGAAGCCCAGGCGGGCGACCCGGCACTGGAAGCGATGGCCGGCGGCGCCGGCTCCAGCATCGGGCGCGGCGGCATGCTGACCAAGGTGCTCGCCGCCAAGCGCGCGGCGCGCTCGGGCGCCCACACCATCATCGCCTGGGGCCGCGAAGAGAACGTCCTGGGCCGCCTGGCAGCCGGCGAGGCCATCGGCACCCAGCTCACGGCGGCAACCGGCCGCCTGACCGCGCGCCGCCAGTGGATGATCGACCACCTCCATACCACCGGCGAAGTCGTGATCGATGCGGGTGCGGTGCAGAAGCTGACCAACGAGGGGAAATCGCTGCTGCCGATCGGGGTGGTCGCGGTGCGCGGCGAGTTCGGGCGCGGGCAGGTGATTACCTGCATCGACGAGGCGGGCAAGCCGCTGGCGCGCGGGCTGACCAACTACACCAGCAGCGAAGTGCGGCGCATCATGCGCCATTCGTCGGCCGAGATCGAGCGCATCCTGGGTTATGTCGAGGGGCCGGAACTGGTCCACCGCGACAATCTCGTGTTGCTGTAGGGGGGGATCTAGTCCGGTGGACTAGATCACGGTCCAGTGGGCCAGATCACGCTCTGCCGACCGCCCTACGGTAAGATGCATAACGCGCCGCGGTTGGCGCGTTTTTTCACTCACGGAGCCCATGAACACCACTTCCCCCCTCGCCGTCGTCCAGGCGCAGCTCGACGCCTACAATGCCAAGGACCTCGACGCGCTGATGCGCACCTACGCCCCCGACGCCCAGCAGTTCTCTCTGCATGGCGCGCTGCTGGCGCAAGGTCATGACCAGATCCGCCTGCGCTACCAGGAGCGCTTTGCGGAACCCGAGCTGCACGCCCGCCTTTTGAACCGCTCCGTACTCGGCAACTTCGTCACCGACCTCGAGATCGTGACCCGCAACTTCCCGGAAGGCCGGGGCACGGTGGAGATGCTGTGCGTGTACGAGGTGGTGGACGGGCGCATCGTGCGCGCCTCGTTCGCTACCGGCGAAAAACGGCTCGGCTGAGGCGATCAGGCCAGTTCGGCCGCCTGTACCGCGGCCTGCACCGCAGGATCCATCACGCCGGCCGGCGCCGGCGTCTTTTCCTTGTATTCGCACAGGTCCACGATCAGGCAGTTCCAGCACTTCGGCTTGCGCGCCACGCAGGTGTAGCGGCCGTGCAGGATCAGCCAGTGGTGGGCGTCGTGCAGGAAGTCCTTGGGCACGAACTTGAGCAGCTTCTGCTCGACGATGTCGACGTTCTTGCCCGGTGCGATTTTGGTGCGATTCGAGACCCGGAAGATGTGGGTGTCGACCGCCATGGTCGGTTCCCCGAAGGCCGTGTTGAGCACCACGTTGGCGGTCTTGCGGCCCACGCCGGGCAGGGCTTCCAGCGCCTCGCGCGAGCGCGGTACCTCGCCGCCATGCTGCTCCACCAGGATCCGGCAGGTCGCCATGACATTGGCGGCCTTGGTGTTGTACAGGCCGATGGTCGAGATATAGGACTTGAGTTCGTCCAGGCCCAGGTCGAGGATTGCCCGCGGCGTGTTCGCCACCGGATAGAGGCGGCGCGTGGCCTTGTTGACGCCGACGTCGGTCGACTGCGCGGACAGCAGCACCGCGATCAGGAGTTCGAAGGGCGTGGTGAATTCGAGCTCGGTGGTCGGCTTCGGATTGGCCGTGCGAAAGCGCGTGAAAATTTCTAAACGTTTGGCCGGGTTCATCAGTTTTGCTTACGTTTTGTCTGGCGAATTGCCCGCCGCCTTCAGGCGCGCCCGTTCCATCGCCGCGGCGATGATGGCGCGCTTGCGCTCCTTCTCCGCCAGTTCTTCCGGCGTATTGGTCACTTCCGCCGTCACGGCGCGCATCTTTTCCAGCGCCTTGGCGGCCAGGCGCGCGTCGTTTTCTTCCCTCTCGCGGCGCAGGCGCTCGGTGCGGAAGTCATGGCGGCTTCGTGCCGCGTCGGCGGCTTCCTGCGACCATGCGGCCCAGCCGGTTTCGAGCGTGACGGGCACCATCGAGATGCAGTCGACCGGGCAGGGCGCCACGCACAGATCGCAGCCGGTGCACAGGCTCGGCAGGATGGTGTGCATCTGCTTGGCCGCGCCCATGATGGCGTCCACCGGGCAGGCCTGGATGCACAGCGTGCAGCCGATGCAGAGCGATTCGTCGATGAAGGCGACCGGGCGCGGGCGCTCGATGCCGTTGGCCGGATTGAGCGGAATGACCGGACGCCCGGTAACGGCGGACAGGCGGCGCACGCCCTCCATGCCGCCGGGCGGGCACTGGTTGATCTCGGCTTCGCCGCGCGCGATCGCTTCCGCATACGGACGGCATGCGGGATAGCCGCACTTCGTGCATTGCGTCTGCGGCAGTGCGTCTTCGATCAGGTCGGCGAGGGTCTTGGTCACGGTGCGATGAACGGGTAAAAGCGACATTATCCGCCAAAACCGGGGGAGACGCGAAGTTGCCCTGCGTGCTGGAGCGAACAGACTGCCGTGTCCGTGCGTGCTGTACTGGAGCCTCGACGCTGAACGGAGGTCACATGAACAAACTCATCGTACCGGTACTCGTTGCCGTGGTGCTGGCCGGTGGCGCCGCGGCCCAGGCGCACCAGCGCGGCGAACAGGAAGCGCGTGCGCAGCAGGCGAAGCAGGCCGCCAAGGCCGGCCCTTATCGCAGCGTGGAGTCCAGCGGCCAGCTCAAGCGCGGCGAGCAGCTGCCGCCACGTTACCGGACCCATCATTTCGTGGTGGAGAACTGGAAGGCGCATCGCCTGACGGAGCCGCCGCCGGGGCACCAGTGGGTGCAGGCGGGGAGCGATTTTGCGATGGTGGCGATTGCAACCGGGGTGGTGCAGGAGGTGCTGGTGGGGCGGTGAAACGAGACCGCAGCCCCAAACAAGAATGCCGGAGCAAGCTCCGGCATTTTTACGTCAATCAGGCATGCGCCCGGATGAATTCCCCGATCTTCGGGCAGATGATCTCGCGCCAGCGGCGGCCCGAGAAGATGCCGTAGTGGCCGCACTTGGGCGCCACGAACTCCTGGTGCATCTCCTTCGGGATGCCCGTGCACAGGTCGTGCGCGGCGCGGGTCTGGCCCAGGCCGGAGATGTCGTCCAGCTCGCCCTCGACAGTGAACAGCGCCACCGTCTTGATGTCCTGCGGACGCACCAGCTGGCCGCCGACTTCCCAGGTTCCCTTCGGCAGGCGGTGTTCCTGGAACACGGTCTTGATGGTCTCCAGGTAGTACTCGGCCGGCATGTCGAGGACGGCGTTGTACTCGTCGTAGAACTGGCGGTGCGCTTCGGCCGAATCGTCGTCGCCGCGCACCAGGTGCTGGTAGAACTCGCGGTGGCTCTGGGCGTGGCGGCCCGGGTTCATCGCGATGAAGCCGGCATGCTGCAGGAAGCCCGGATAGACCTTGCGGCCGAAGCCCGGGTAGTTGCCCGGCACCGAGTAGATCACGGTGTTCTCGAACCACGAGAACGGTTTCTCGACCGCCAGGTCATTCACCGCGGTGGGCGACTTGCGCGGGTCGATCGGGCCGCCCATCATCGTCATGGTCTTCGGCAGCTTGGGATCGTTGTTGGTCGCCATCAGCGAGATCGCCGCCAGCACCGGCACGGTCGGCTGGCACACCGAGATCACGTGCACGTCCGGGCCGAGGTGGCGGATGAAGTCCTGGACGTAGTAGATGTAGTCGTCAAGGTGGAACGGACCCTTCGACAGCGGCACCATGCGCGCGTCGATCCAGTCGGTGATGTAGACGTCATGCTCGACCAGCAGGGCGCGCACGGTGTCGCGCAGCAGGGTGGCATGGTGACCCGACAGGGGCGCGACGACCAGCACCTTCGGCTGCCCGAGCGCGGCAAAATCCTTGTCGCTCAGGTCTTTCTTGAAATGGATGAGCTTGCAGAACGGCTTTTCGACGGCCGTGCGCTCGATGATGCCGACGTCGGCATCATTGATACGCACGGTCTTGATGCCGAACGCCGGCTTTTCGTAATCCTTCCCCAGGCGGTACATCAGCTCGTAGCCGGCAGCGATACGCTGCGCGAACGGGGTGTGCGCGAACGGCGAAACGGGGTTGGAGAACAGTTTCGACGACGCATCTGCCCACTGCATCAGCGGGGTCAGGAAGGAGCGTTGCATCTCGTGCAGTTGGTAAAGCATAAATAATTCCTTCGGGTGGACTAGGCGTCGCAATCGATTGCGCATGCTCTCAGTCAATTATAGGGGATAGTGATTTACTTGTGGAAACAGTCGTTTTCACTTCCCTTTATTCACAGACCAGTTGTAGCATATTTGTGCAATACCGCTCGGTGAAGCGGACCACATAAGCAGGTAGGCGCTGTCCGACACGGCTTTTCCGTTGCATCGGACTTACTGAACGCAGACGCGAGCGCCAATGAAAAATGCCGCCGAGCTTGCGCCGGGCGGCATTTTTTACCAGAAGGTAAAAATCAGTCGAAGACCGGGGTCTCGACGCCGAGAATCTTGTGCAGTTTCGGCGAGGTCGTCGTGTACTGCATGTGGATCTTCTTGTCCGGGAAGATGTACGGCGCGGCGCCGAAGGCAGCCAGCGCGGCTTCGTGGAAGCCCGACAGGATCAGCTTCTTCTTGCCCGGGTAGGTGTTGATGTCGCCCACGGCGAAGATGCCCGGCACGTTGGTCTCGAACTTCTCGGTGTCCACGACCTTGAGCTGCTTGCGCTCGATGTCCAGGCCCCATTCGGCAATCGGGCCCAGCTTCGGCGACAGGCCGAAGAACACCAGCAGCATGTCCAGCGGTACGCGGCGGGTGACGCCGTCGGCGCCGGTGACCTTCACTTCGGTCAGCTTGCCGTCCGCTTCATCGAAGCCGGTGACCTGGCCGATGATCAGCTGCATCTCGTACTCGTCGCACAGGGCCTTCATCTTGGCCACCGAAGCCGGGGCCGCGCGGAAATCTTCGCGGCGGTGCAGCAGCACGACCGACTCGGCCTTGCTGACGAAGTTCAGGGCCCAGTCCAGGGCGGAGTCGCCGCCGCCGCAGATGACCAGATTCTTGCCTTCGAACAGCGCCGGATCCTTGACGCGGTAGAACAGCTGGCTGTTCTCGAATTTCTCGATGCCGTCGACCTTCATGGTGCGCGCCTGGAACGAGCCGACGCCGGCAGCGATGAAGATGGTCTTGGTGATGAAGCGGGTCCCAAGCGAGGTCTCGACGTTGAAGCGGTTGTCTTCGCGGCGCTGGACGGTGGTCACTTCCTGGCCCAGGTGGAAGGTCGGCTCGAAGGGCTCGATCTGCTTGAGCAGGTTGTCGGTCAGTTCCTGGCCGGTGCACACCGGCACGGCCGGGATGTCGTAGATCGGCTTGTCCGGATACAGTTCCACGCACTGGCCGCCGACAGCCGGCAGCGAATCGATGACGTGGGCCTTGATTTCGAGGAGGCCGAGTTCGAAGACCTGGAACAGGCCGACCGGACCGGCGCCGATGATCACGGCATCGGCGTCGATCGCGCCGGCGAACGAGCTGTTGGGAGCGATGCTGCCCGCTTCGTGGGAGGCACTGATAGTCATGCGCTTAAACTTTCTGTGAATTATGGCTGTAGATGCGTGGCTGTAGACGCGTGGGTGTGGATGAGACGATGGCCGCTAGTGTGCCATGATTGACGAACCTGCGCAGAAGGCGACCCCGGGCGGGGCCGCCCTTGTCGCGGTCAGCGGGCGAGCTGGTCCAGCTTGTCTTTGACGTCTTTCCACTCTTCGGCGTCGGGGAGCGCCGGCTTGGTCTTGGTGATCGATGGCCAGAAGCGCGCGAGATCCGCGTTCAGCTTGATGAACTGCTGCTGGTCGGACGGCACGTCTTCTTCCGCATAGATCGCGTTCACCGGGCACTCGGCCACGCAGACGGCGCAGTCGATGCATTCGTCAGGGTCGATGGCGAGGAAATTCGGGCCTTCCCGGAAACAATCTACCGGGCATACATCGACGCAGTCGGTGTAGCGACAACGGATGCACGATTCGGTGACAACGTGGGTCATAACAGTCCTATTAGTTGTTGAAGTGTCGCGGCACCGGGCGCTGCGTGGGCCGGCGGGACTTGCAAAGCACTGTATTTTAGGGCAATTCGGGTTTTCCTACAAATCAGGCTTATACACAATATATATAAGCAAATGTGGACCGCGATGGCGTGCCGCGGCGGCCATCCACGGTCCGGACTTGCTCTTTGCCGCACACGTAACGCTCATGCGCTGGTCCTGAGCCGGTCGAGCAGGGCCTGCCAGTCGCCGCCGCTGCCGTCCTCGCGCAGGAATACGGTATGGCAGCGCGGGCCGTCCTCGACCGTGATCTCCCAGCGCGGCAGGTCGGCCCCGAGCGGGCAGCTGGGCGATGCCGAGAAGAAGTCGAGCCGTTGCAGGAGATCCTCGAAATCGCCGCCGCCGGGGTGGGCGGCGGTGTCGAGGTCGTAGGCTTCGGCCAGCCCGGCGAAACCGCCGCAGGCGCGGGCGCTGATTTTCATGTGGATTTCATGTGGACACCGGCACGACGCGCGCGTCAGGCACGACGCATTCGCCGATCCGGCCGTTGGATGCGCACCAGCGCGCCAGCGCCTGGGCTTCGCTGTCGAGTACCCGGTCCACCCGGTAGTATTCGGGCAGGTTCATGGTGCCGCAGCAGGAACGGCGGTCCTGGCGCGCGCCCGGCTTGTCGCAGACCTTCGGCACCAGCGGTCCGCACGCCAGTTGGCCCATGGCGGCCGGTCCGGAGAGCTCCTGCGGCTGCTCGACCACGTCACGGCGCGCGAACTGGTTGCGGATGAAGCCCGCGTAGGCGGCCGGCTTGCCGTCTTCCTGCACGATGCGCAGCATCCCGTTGACCACGTCGACGTAGGTCGCGGCGCGGTCGGGCGCGGCGATCAGGGCGCGCAGCAGCAACCCGCGCAGGTAGGCCGCCACCCGGTGCAGCACCGCTGCGCAGTCGTCGTAAACGGGGTTGCGCTCGTAGGCGAACATGTCGGCCAGCACGTCGTACATGGCGCCGGTGAACACCTGCGAGATCGCGTGCACCTGGGTGCCGGCCTGCGCCAGCGTCAGGTCGTTGTCGGCATTGCGCAGGCCGGTGGTGCCGCCCAGCGCCGTGCCGAACTGCTCGGCGATGTCGGAGAGATAAGTCTTGTCGTGCAGGTGGGCCTTGGTCTGGGCCACCACCGCTTCGCACTGGTCGAGTTGGGACAGGGCCAGGAAGATCGCGGTGAGGTCGCCGAAGGCTTCGTGCAGGCCGCCGGTCTGGGGCGGGGCGTCGGCCAGCAGCCATTGCGGCTTGATGCCGTCGAGCACCGCGTGCGCCGTCTCGTGGGCCACGATGTCGAAGGAGCGACAGGTGTACACGCGCGCAGCCTCGCCTCCTTCAACCCCGTTGGGAATGAAATCGCCGAACTTCAGGCAGCCCTGGGTGCGGCTGTAGAAGGCGTTCATCACGTTCGGCAGGCCATAGGGGTAGACCGCCAGCGGACGCGTGTCCAGGCTGGTGTTCCACTGCCAGGGCAGGGGCATGTCGAGGCCGGCGGCGAGCAGGGAGCGCTGGTACATGGTCAGCGTCTGGCGCACCACGGCAAAAGTGTGCACCGCGTCGAACTGCGGGGTGTCGGGCTGGGTGACGAAGTCGCCGAGGGCATTCGGCTCGACCGGGTCGATGCCGGGCGCGCCCGGGGCGATGCGGGCGTCGCGCGGGCCGGCCAGCACCGGGCCGGGCAGGTAAGCGCGGCGGGTGCCGATCTCGCCCACCGACGGGTCCTGCTTCCACATCAGGACGCGGGCGCCGAAGGCATGGGGCAGCGCCGGCGCTTCGAGTGGTTCTTCCTCGGGCCCGGATTCCATCGTCGGGTCGCCGGATGGCTCGGCGGGCTGCTCGAGCAGCTTGGCGAGACGGTGCTGCTGCTGGTAGGGGGCGCTGGGCGTAGGGATGAAGCGGACCGGCGGCTGGTCACGAGACGTGTCCAGTTCGTCCGGCAAGAGGGCACCTGATTCCATGACGGCTCCTTGCGAATTGTCGGGCGGCATTCCAATGGTCGCGCGCCGGGCGGCGCAGGCATTGAGAGGAATCAATTGATTTGGATCGAGACCCGAAACGCTCACAAGACTGGCCGACTCTGCCGTCTGCTGGCATCATGGCGGACTTTTCTTGCAACCGTGCATAACTACACAGAAGAAGGATTGCCCAGCATGTCGGAAATTAGCATCGTCCAGGAACACAACCTGAGCCCCCAACAGGCGCGCGAGGCCGCCCAGCAGGTGGCGCAGCGGATCGCGGCCGAGTATGGCCTGGCGTGCCAGTGGGACGGCGACGTGCTGCGCTTCGAGCGCAGCGGCGTGGAGGGCGCGCTCAGCCTGGAAGGCCAGCGCGCGGCCATGCGGATCCGCCTGGGATTCTTCATGGGCGCATTCGCCCCGGCCATCGAGGCCAAGGTGACGGAAAAGATGCGCAAGGTGTTCGTGACCGCCTGATTTCAGGCAGGGCCCGGGCACTGCCCGGGCGCCGCCACGGGGTGGCCGGGAGGGCCGGATCAGCCCTTGAGTTCTTCGATCAGGTCGATGTACTGCTGCATCGCGTCTTCCTGCGAGGTGCCCTTGAGGGCGGCCCAGGCGTCGTACTTGGCGCGGTTGACGAAATCGGTCATGCCCGGGCGCTCGCCGGTGACGTCGCCGCTCGATCCCTGCTTGTACAGCGCGTAGATCTTCAGCAAGGTCATGTTGTCCGGGCGTTCCGGCAGATTCTTGGATTCGGCCTGGGCCTGGGCGAACTGTTCCTGCAAGCTCATGAATACTCCTGTGTTGGTTGCGTTGGCAATGTGGAAATGCAGGAGAGGATCTTAGCGCAGGAGGGGCGTGTCCACTGCCAAACCGAGCGAACTTTAGAGGGGATGCTCAAGGGGGGGAGGGTGGTCGGCTTCGCCGACCGCGCGTTCAAGCGGCACGCGTATGGACGATGTGCTTGATCGCACCGTGTAGTTGAATGCGCGCACGGCAAAGCGTGATCTGGTCCACCGGACCAGATCACGTCTACGCGTTGCTTAGACCGCCAGCAGTTCGACGTCGAAGATCAGCGTCGCGTTCGGCGGAATCACGCCGCCGGCGCCGCGTGCGCCGTAGCCCAGGCTGGCCGGGATGGTCAGGCGGCGCTGGCCGCCGACCTTCATGCCCTGCACGCCTTCATCCCAGCCGCGGATCACGTGGCCGGCGCCCAGCGCGAACTGGAACGGGTCGTTGCGGTCCTTGCTCGAATCGAACTTGGCGCCCTGGCTGCCGTCGTCGTTGCGCAGCCAGCCGGTGTAGTGGACGGTGACGTGCTGGCCGGCTTTGGCCTCGGCGCCGCTGCCGGCGACGGTGTCTTCGTATTGCAGGCCGGAATCAGTGGTAATGGTGGACATGGTTTTCCCTGTTGTTCAAGTTGAACGGCGATTGTAGTGCATCGGTCCTGGTCGCGCCAATGCGCCTGCCTGCCGGCCAGGCGGCCTTGTGCGCGCATCTGGGTACAATGGCAATATCGGAATCGGGAACAAGGAGCTGCAATGCAGAGAACCAGAGCTGCCACGCAGGGCGTCGGCACCGCCTATCGGCGCGCGCTGCGCGCCCAGTTCTCGCGCCGCATGCTGCTGCTGTCCGGCGCGCCGCTGGTGCTGTCGCTGCTGCTGTGGGGCGCTGTGCTGTGGACCGGCCTGCAGCCCTTGCTCGACTGGCTGCAGGGCGTGTTCGCGGACTATGGCTGGCACCAAGCGAGCGGCAACATGCTGGCCATGCTCGGCCTGGGCGTGCTCAAGGTGATGGTGGTGCCGTTGCTGGCGATTGCGCTGCTGCTGCCCCTGATGATCGGTTCGGCGCTGCTGTTCATGGGCGTGATCGCCATGCCGCAGATCGAGCGCCACGTGGGCAACAGCCAGTATCCCAAGCTGCAGCGCAAGGAGGGTGGCAGTTTTTTCGGCAGCGTTGCCGTCAACGTCGGCAGCACGGCGGTGTTTGCGGTGCTGTGGCTGTTCACGCTGCCGCTGTATGCGCTGCCGCCGCTGGCCTGGCTGGTGCAGGCCTGCCTGTGGGCCTGGGTGACCTCGCGCGTGATGAGCTACGACGCGCTGGCCGCGCACGCCAGTCCCGAAGAGCGGCACGAGCTGATGCGGCGCCACCGCGGCGCGCTGTGGGGCATCGGCTTCGCCTCCGGCCTGGCCGGCGCCTTGCCCGGCATCGCCTGGATGGGCGGTGCGCTGCTCTCGATCGTGCTGTTTCCCTTCCTGGCCATGCTGTCGCTGTGGCTGTATGTCATGATCTTCCTGTTCGCCGGGCTGTGGTTCCAGTATTTCTGCCTCGGAGCGCTTGAAGAACTGCGCGCGGGCGCACACCTGAACGAAGGAGAACGCCATGGCATTCGGCCTGATCGTCATCGGTGACGAGATCCTGTCCGGCAGGCGCCAGGACAAGCATTTTTCGACAGTGGTGGAGCTGTTCGGCGCGCGCGGCCTGCAGCTGGCCTGGGCCGAATTCGTGGGCGACGACCCAGTCCGCCTGACGGCGCTGCTCCGGCGCAGCTTTGCCGGGGAAGACATCGTGTTCTCCTGCGGCGGCATCGGCGCCACCCCGGACGACCACACGCGCCAGTGCGCGGCCGCCGCGCTCGGGCTGCCCCTGGTGCTGCATCCCGAAGGGCGCCTGAACATCGAGGAGCGCATCCGCGAGACCGCGCGCGAGGCGGGGATGGAGGCCGACCTCGGGGCGCCCGAGAACCTGCAGCGCCTGAAGATGGCCGAATTCCCGCAGGGCGCAAGCCTGATCCCGAATCCCTACAACCGCATCGCCGGTTTTTCGATAAAGGACCCGGGCGTGGCCGACCACCACTTCGTGCCCGGCTTCCCGGTCATGGCCTGGCCCATGATCGAATGGGTGCTCGACACCCACTACGCTCATTTATTCCACGCCTCTGTCCACCTGGAACGCGCGCTGATCGTTTACGAGCAGGCGGAGGCATCGCTCACCCCGCTGATGGAGGCGATCGAGCGCGAATATCCAGGGGTAAGGGTGTTCAGCCTGCCGAGCGTGGGCGACGCCCGGACCCGGCGCCACATCGAACTGGGAGTGAAGGGCGCGCCTGCGCAAGTGGAGCCTGCATTCCTTGCCATGCAGGCCGAACTGCAGCGCCGCGGGGCCGAATTCCGGCCTTTGTAGGACTGCATGCCATCCTGCTAACCCAGCCGTTGTTTTTTTGCGAAAATTCTTCGCGCGCATCAAATTTGTTAAACGGTGTCTCGCGCGTGTCGTATTGATGTGGTGGAATGATACCTGTGGAGGTGCAATCCTGAGTGAGTTTGCACCGCGCATTTTTGCAGACTGACGAGGACCCAATCACTCGAACACACCAGGGCAAGGATGGCGGGCAGGTTGCAGGGATTGAGCACGATTTGATTCAGACCAGTTGAGCCATCATGGATAGTATTCGCCGCATCGAGCGGCCCAGTAATGTCAGCAATGTCATGCGCGCGCTAGGCGAGTGGTTCCGGCGAACCGCCCAGGCCATGAGCGGCAGCGCCCCCGCGCTCGCATCCGCGGGCGGCAGCGATGTTCCCCTGTACGAAGCCTATCCGCACCTGGCGGCCGGCGGTGGTGCGCCCAGCGGCGCGCCTGTGCCGCCGGAGCGCCCCGAAGGAGCGCCCGAAGGAGCGCCCGAGCCGGCGCCGCGCAAGCGCCGCTTCAAGCCCTGGTTCTACCTTGCCCTCCTGATCCTGCTGGTGCTGCTGGGCGGCTGGGGCGCGCTCGAGATGCGCACCTCGCGCCTGCAGGCGAAGATCTTCGCCGAGATGGCCGCCGATCTCACCTTCCGCATGGAGAAGGGGCCGAGCAACGCGATCCGCTTCCCCGATGCAAGCCCCTATGACACCCGCCTGGGCTACGCCAGCATGCCGGCCTACCTGCAGAAGCTGCAGTCGCGCGGCTACTACATCGACGCCCAGGCCCGCATGTCGCCCAAGATGGTGGAGTTCGCCGACCGCGGCCTGTACGCCACCTACCACGAAAAGACCAAGGTCGGCCTCGAGATCCTCGACTGCCGCGCGCAGCCGCTGTTCGCCTCGCGCTTCCCCGAGCGCTTCTACCACAAGTTCGAGGAAGCGCCGCCGCTGCTGGTGCAAAGCCTGCTGTTCATCGAGAACCGCGAACTGCTCGACCCGGCCTACCCGCATCGCAATCCGGCGGTCGAATGGGACCGCTTCTCGAAAGCGGTGTTCGACAAGACCCTGAGCAGTATCGGCCTGGGCGGCGGCGGGCGCGTGGCCGGCGGCTCGACGCTCGCGACCCAGATCGAGAAGTACCGCCATTCGCCGGAAGGACGCACCGGTTCGCTGCAGGACAAGATGATCCAGATGGCCTCGGCCACGCTGCGCGCCTACCAGGACGGCGAAGACACCACGAAGGCACGGCGCCAGATCGTGCTCGACTACCTGAATACCGTGCCGCTGTCGGCCAAGCCGGGCTACGGCGAAGTCAACGGCATCGGCGACGGCATGTGGGTCTGGTACGGCCGCGACTTCGACAAGACCAGCAAGATGCTGCGCGGCCCGATGGACAGTACCGAGGCGGTGACGGCCTACAAGGAAGCGCTGTCCCTGATGATCGCGCAGCGCCGCCCGGCCTACTACCTGGGCGCCGGCGAGCATGACCTCGAAACCCTCACCAACAGCCACCTGCGCGTGCTGGCGCAGGCCGGCGTGATCTCGCCGCAGCTGCGCGACGCCGCCCTGAAGGTGGAGCTGCATCCGGCCCAGGGCTCGGGCGTGGCCGCGCCGGGCGCCGACGCCTTCGTGTCGCGCAAGGCCGCCAACGCGGTGCGCAACCACCTCGGCTACCTGGTGGGCGACAACCGCCTGTACAACCTCGACCGCCTCGACCTGTCGGTGGTGTCGACGCTCGACTCCCAGGTCCAGCAGGCCGTCACCGACGTGCTGCGCAAGCTGTCCGATGCCGAGGTCGCGAAAGCCGCCGGCCTGACCGGCAAGGGCCTGCTCGGCAACGGCGACCCGTCCCAGGTGGTGTACAGCTTCACCCTGATGGAGCGCGGCGAGCACGTGAACTACCTGCGCGTCCAGACCGACAACTACGACCAGCCGCTCGACATCAACGAAGGCGCCAAGCTCGACCTCGGTTCCACCGCCAAGCTGCGCACCCTGGTGACCTACCTCGACATCGTCGACCAGCTGCACAAGCGCTTCGAGCCGATGGACGAGATCGGCCTGATGGGCGTGACGGTCGATGCGAAGGACCGCATGTCGCAATGGGCGCTGGAATACTTCCGTACGCTGCCCAAGGGTGCCGACCGCGGCCTCAAGCCGATGCTGGCGGCGGCGATGGAGCGCAAGTACTCGGCCAACCCGGGCGAAGCCTTCTTCACCGGCGGCGGCCTGCACACCTTCGGCAACTTCAGCAAGCTGGACAACAGCAAGATCATGACGGTCACCGAGGCCCTGCGCCAGTCGACCAACCTGGTCTTCGTGCGCATGATGCGCGACGTGGTGCGCTACTACATGTTCCAGCTGCCGGGCTCCTCGGCCCAGCTGCTGGCCGATGCCGACGACCCGCGCCGCCAGATGTACCTGGCCCGCTTCGCCGACAACGAAGGCAAGGTCTTCATGGCCAAGTTCTGGAACAAGTACAAGGGCAAGACCCCGGCCGAGATCGAGGCGCTGCTGTTCTCGGGCGTGCGTCCGCTGGCCTCCAAGCTGGCCGCCGCGCACCGCACCGTGTTCCCGGATGCCACCCTGGCGCAGTTCGGCGAATTCATCACCAAGTCGCTGCCGGCGGCGAGCGACATGGACCCCGACCGCATCCCGAAGATGTACGAGATGTACGACCCGCGCAATATGTCGCTGGCCGACCGCGGCTACGTGGCCTCGGTCCACCCGCTGGAACTCTGGCTGGCGGGCTACCTGCGCACCCATCCGAAGGCCGGCTGGACCGAAGTGACGAATGCCAGCGTCAAGGAGCGCCAGGAAGTGTATTCGTGGCTGTTCAAGACCCACCGCAAGCACGCGCAGGACAACCGCATCGCCGGCCTGCTCGAGGTGGAAGCCTTCCTGAAGATCCACGCCCAGTGGAAGAAGATGGGTTATCCCTTCGATTCGCTGGTGCCGTCCTATGCGACCACGCTGGGCGCCTCGGCCGACCGTCCGGCCGCGCTGGCCGAGCTGATGGGCATCATCGTCAACGGCGGCGTGCGCAAGCCGGTCGAGCGCATCGACTCGCTGCACTTCGCCAAGGCGACGCCTTACGAGACCCTGGTCAAGCGCAGCAAGGGCGGCGGCAAGGAGCAGGTGCTGGCGCCGGAAGTGGCACGCGCGGTCGCGGACGCAATCCAGGGCGTGGTCACCGACGGCACCGCCAAGCGCGTCAAGACCGCCTTCATGCAGTCCGACGGCAGCGTGATCGCGGTGGGCGGCAAGACCGGCACCGGCGACCAGCGCTTCGAAGTGTATGCGCGCGGCGGGCGTGTGATCGAGTCGCGCTACGTGAACCGCTCGGCCACCTTCGTCTTCAATATCGGCGAGCGCTACTTCGGCAGCATGACCGCCTACGTGCACGGCCCGCAGTCCGGTAACTACGACTTCACCAGCGCGCTGCCGGTGCAACTGCTGGCCAACCTGGCGCCGAGCCTGATGCCGATGATCGAGCCGCCTCCGGGCAGCATTGCCGCCCAGCGTCAGTGCGTCCGTTGAAAGGGGAGGCTGGCGCACCCGGGGAAGCAAAGCGCGGTGCGCGGGTCGGCTCTGTCATGCGGGCCATGACGCGTGTGCGCCAGTTCAGCATCGTGTCCCTGCGCGATCTGCTGGTCGCAAGCGGGCCGACGCTGCTGGCGGCGGTCGCGGTGGCCGTGCTGGCCTACATCTGGGTCGACCCGGCGCCGCCGCGCCAGCTCGGCATGGCCACCGGTCAGTTCAACAGCGCCTACGAGGAATTCGGCCGCCAGTATGCCGCCCGGCTGGCGCGCGACGAGATCAAGCTGAGCCTGCAGCCTTCGCTCGGGTCCCGTGACAACCTGCAGCGCCTCCTCGAGGGCAAGGTGGACGTCGCCTTCGTGCAGAGCGGCTCCACGGAAGACGGCGAGGCTGCACGGGCCGGACTGCTCTCGCTGGGCAGCCTGTTCACCGAACCGGTCTGGTTGTTCCTGCGCGAGCCGGCTGGGGTAACGCAGCTGACCGACCTGCGCGGCAAGCGCATCAACCTGGGGCCGGAAGGCACAGGCGTGCCGCGCCTGTTCCGCCAACTGCTGGACGCCAACGGCATCGGGCCGGGCGAGCTGGAGATCGGGGCGCTGGAGAACACGCCGGCCACGGTGGAACTGCTGGCGGGCCGCATCGACGGCCTGGTGTTCAGTTCCGCGCCGGAAGCGCCGCTGATCCAGATGCTGCTGCAGACCCCCGGCATCAAGCTATTCAACTTCACCCAGGCCGATGCCTACACCCGCCGCCTGCCTTTCCTGACCCACGTGGTGCTGCCGCGCGGGATCGTCGACCTCGGGCGCGACATCCCGGCCCAGGACTACCACCTGATCGCGCCCACCGCCACCCTGGTGGCGCGCGAAGACCTGCACCCGGCCCTGATGGGCCTGCTGGTGAAGTCGGCCGGCGAGATCCACGGCAAGGCGGGGTGGTTCCAGCAGCAGGGCCAGTTCCCCTCGCCGAAGTACACCGAGATCCCGGTGGCGCGCGAGGCGGAGCGCTACTACCGCGACGGTCCGCCTTTCCTGCAGCGCTACATGCGCTTCTGGCTGGCCAACCTGTTCGAGCGCCTGTGGGTGGTTGCGGTGGCGCTGGCCGCGCTCCTGATTCCCTTGTCGAAGATCGTTCCGCCGATCTACGTGTGGCGGGTGCGCTCGCGCGTGTATCGCTGGTACGGCGAACTGCGCAAGGTGGAGCAGGAACTGGAAACGATCGCGCCGGAAGACCGGGAAGCCGCGCGTGAAGGCTTGCTGCTGCGCCTGGATGACATCGAGGAGCGCGTCAACCACATCTCGATCCCGCTCGCCTACGCGGAAGAGCTGTATCGCCTGCGCAGCCACATCAACTTCGTGCGTGAGCGGGTGCGCGGCACTATCGACCAGCATGGCATGGCGCTTCCCCAAGGGCTGATGCGGAAATAGCAATTTCTCTCGCGGAAACGATTACACTGGCGGCCTTTGTCTCGAATTCGAAAGAAGCCATGATCCGTCGTCCGTTGTCCGCCCTTGCATTGGGCGTGATGCTGGCCTGTGCCGTTGGGGCCCAGGCTGCAAGCGTATCCGCAGCACATGCGGATGCGCCGGCCCAAAAGCGCAACCCGCGCGAGGCCTATACCAAGTATGAGTACCGCATCCCGATGCGTGACGGCGTCAAGCTGTTCACGACGGTGTACGTGCCGAAGGACAGCTCCAAACCGTATCCCTTCCTGGTGCAGCGCACCCCCTACAGCGCCGGCGTGTATGCGCAGGGCGAGCAGCGCTACGGCGTGGACTGGTTCCCCGAGGCGCTCAGCCCCTCGCGCGAGCTGGAGGAATCCGGCTACATCTTCGTGACCCAGGACGTGCGCGGCCGCTACATGTCGGAAGGCTTGTGGCAGGAAATGACCCCGCATGCCAAGGGCAAGCGCCTCAAGGGCGAGGGCCAGGAAAGCGAGGACATGCACGACACCGTCGAATGGCTGCTGAAGCACATCCCGAACAACAACGGCCGCGTCGGCATCTGGGGCATCAGCTACCCGGGCTTCTACGCGGCCGCGAGCATCATCGACTCGCACCCGGCGATCAAGGCCGCCTCGCCGCAGGCGCCGATCGCCGATCTGTACATGGGCGACGACTCCTACCACGGCGGCGCCTTCATGCTGTCGGCGAACTTCGACTTTTATTCGTCCTTCCTGCCGCAGAAGAACCCGACCACGGGCAACAAGGAGCGTTCGCGCTTCGAGTACGGCGAGGCCGACGCCTACGACTTCTTCCTGAAGCGCCTGACGATGGAAAACATCCTCGCCAGCATGAGCGCGGAGCAGCGCGAGCTGCTCGAGCCGACCATCGTGCACGATACCTACGACGAGTTCTGGCGTTCGCGCGCCATCACGCCGCACATGAAGAACGTGAAGGCGGCGGTGCTGACCGTGGGCGGCTGGTTCGACGCGGAAGACCCGGCGGGGCCGTTCGCGATTTATAAAGCGGTCGGCAAGAACAACCCGGGCACGCCGAACGCGCTGGTGATGGGCCCCTGGGTGCACGGCGGCTGGGCCCGCAGCGACGGCGCGCGCCTGGGTCACGTGAGCTTCGATGCGAAGACGGGCGAATACTTCCGCCGCGAGATCCAGTTCCCCTTCTTCGAGCAGCACCTGAAGGGTGTGAAACCGGCGCGCGCGATCCCGAGCGTGACGGCTTTCGAAACCGGCACCAACGTCTGGCGCAGCTACGCGGCCTGGCCGCCGGCGCCGGCGAAGGCGCGCACCCTGTACTTCGGCCCGAACGGTAGGCTGGACTGGAAGCCGCCAGTTGCCAGCGGCGCCGGCTACGACGAATACGTGGCCGACCCGCGCAAGCCGGTGCCCTTCATCGGCTACCCGGCCACGGGCGTGCCGCGCGAGTACATGGTGTCGGACCAACGCTTCGCCGCGACCCGCCCCGACGTGCTGGTGTACCAGAGCGAGGTGCTGGAAGAGGACGTGACGGTGGTCGGTTCTGTGGTGCCGAAGCTGTTCGTGTCGACCACCGGGACGGACGCCGACTGGGTGGTCAAGCTGATCGACGTCTACCCAAGCGGGTATCCCACCCCGGCGGTCGAGCGCAAGGGCAACGACGTCGCTCCTCCGAGCCTGAACCTGGGCGGCTACCAGCAACTGGTGCGCGGCAATCCGCTGCGCGGCAAGTTCCGCAACAGCTTCGAGAAGCCCGAGCCTTTCACCCCGGGCAAGCAGGAAGCGATCAGCTTCGACATCGGCGAAGTGAACCACACCTTCCGCCGCGGCCACCGCATCATGGTGCAGGTGCAAAGCTCGTGGTTCCCGCTGGTCGACCTGAATCCGCAGACCTTCACCCACATCCCGAAAGCGAAGCCGGAAGACTTCAAAAAGGCGACCCAGCGCGTGTATCGTGCGCCGGACGCGGCATCGGGCCTGCAGCTGATGGTGATGCCGGCTAACTGATGTCGCAGGCGTGATCTGGTCCAGTGGACCAGATCACGCCTACGCGCCGATCCAGGGCAAGCCCGCTTTGCACCAGCCCCCGATGGTCTTGCGATGCCCCTCCGCATCGCGGTCGCCTTCAAAACCTTCGAGGATGTCGTAGGACTCGGCAAACCCATGCTCGGTCGCCACGCGCGCACTGTGGCGCGAGCGCACGCCCGAGCGGCACAGGAACAGCAGCACCTCGTCCTTGCGCGCCAGCTGTTCCAGCTGCGCACCGAATGCGGGATTCGGCGCGCCGCCCGGGTAGGTGGCCCACTGCAGCGCAAGGTGCTGGGTCTCGGGGATCGCCACCCGGCCGACCCAGTCGCGCTCGGCACTGGTGCGCACGTCGACCAGCTTGACGCGTGGATCGCTCTGCAAGAGCGCGAAGGCTTCTGCGGGCGTCACCGCACCCGCATAGGGCTGGCCTGCGGCGCGCTGGCGCGCCTGGGCAAGGATGGTCTCGGTCGTCGTCATGATGTGATCCGTTTTGAACAAGAAAAGTCAGTGCACCAACTTGGTTCGGTGTATCCTGCGCTGCGATGGTGCACGGCCATCGTTGGCGCACCAAGTTGGTGCGGCGATGCACGCTGGTGCACCGGCAGGCGATGGGCATACCGGGCGATTTTAGGCTGGATGCGCGCGATTTCCAACGAAGCATTGTGCATTTGTTCATAACGCGGGCTTGGCACGGTTCATGCTTTGAGATACAGCAAGTTGCCGCGCTGCGAGCTTATCCGCGCGGCACCCCCTTTTCAATCAGGAGATACGAATGGCAAAGACGGCTGCAGACGTAATTCAACTCATCAAAGACAACGAAGTGAAGTTCGTTGACCTGCGCTTCGCGGATACCCGCGGCAAAGAGCAGCACGTCACCGTTCCCGTCTCGCATTTCGACGAAGACAAGTTCGAATCGGGCCACGCCTTCGATGGTTCGTCGATCGCCGGCTGGAAGGGCATCGAGGCATCGGACATGCTGCTGCTGCCGGACCCGGCCACCGCCAACCTCGACCCGTTCATGGAAGAGACCACCCTGTTCATGCAGTGCGACGTGATCGAACCGTCGGACGGCAAGGGCTACGACCGTGACCCGCGCTCGATCGCCAAGCGCGCCGAAGCCTACCTGAAGTCCTCGGGCGTGGGCGATACCGCCTTCTTCGGCCCGGAACCGGAATTCTTCATCTTCGACTCGATCCGCTGGAAGATCGACATGTCGGGCTGCTTCGTGAAGATCGACTCGGATGAAGCATCCTGGTCGACCGACAAGGAAATCGAAGGCGGCAACAGCGGCCACCGTCCGACCGTCAAGGGCGGCTACTTCCCGGTCCCGCCGGTCGACAGCTTCCAGGACATGCGCTCGGAAATGTGCCTGATCCTCGAATCGATGGGCATCCCGGTCGAAGTGCACCACCATGAAGTGGCCGGCGCCGGCCAGAACGAAATCGGCACCCGTTTCTCGACCCTGGTCGAGCGCGCCGACTGGACCCAGAACATGAAGTACGTGATCTGGAACGTGGCCCACAGCTACGGCAAGACCGCGACCTTCATGCCGAAGCCGATGAACGGCGACAACGGCTCGGGCATGCACGTGCACCAGTCGATCTGGAAGGACGGCAAGAACCTGTTCGCAGGCGACGGCTATGCCGGCCTGTCGGAGACCGCGCTGTATTACATCGGCGGCATCATCAAGCACGCCCGCGCCCTGAACGCGATCACCAACCCGGGCACCAACTCGTACAAGCGCCTGGTGCCGGGCTACGAAGCCCCGGTCAAGCTGGCCTACTCGGCACGCAACCGTTCGGCCTCGATCCGCATCCCGCACGTGGCGAACCCGAAGGGCCGCCGCATCGAAGTGCGCTTCCCGGACCCGCTGGCCAACGTCTACCTGTGCTTCGCCGCGCTCTTGATGGCCGGCCTGGACGGCATCCAGAACAAGATCCACCCGGGCGAAGCCGCGACCAAGGACCTGTACCACCTGCCGCCGGAAGAAGACAAGCTGATCCCGACGGTGTGCGCCTCGCTGGAAGAAGCGCTGGAAGCCCTGGACAAGGACCGCGAGTTCCTGACCCGCGGCGGCGTGTTCAGCGACGCCATGATCGATGCCTACATCGACCTGAAGATGCAGGAAGTGCAGCGCCTGCGCATGACCCCGCACCCGGCCGAATTCGACATGTACTATTCGTCGTAAGCAGAAGGTCAACAGAACCGTTGCGCTCATGCATCACCCAGCGTAAGGGTCTGTAACAAAGGCGGGGAAAGCAAGCGCTTTCCCCGCCTTTTTTCATCCTTGCGGTACACTCGCCCGGTCTACAATGCATGCACGTTTATTGTGCAGACTGATTTCTGATGGGAAAGACAATTAGCCTCTTCCGAGTGTCGATGATCGTGCTTGCCGGCCTGACGCTCCACAACGGGGCACAGGCGCAAGGCACCGTCTACAAGTGCGTGGACGAGCAGGGACGGGTGGAATTCACCGATACCAGCCGCAAGGGGTGCAAGGCCCTCGACCTGCCGGGCTATGCGCCGCCACCGCCGCCGCGCGCCTCCGCCCCGATCCCGGCCGTGCGCCCGGCGAGCCCGGGGCCGGCCTCCGCAGTCAGTCCGGCCAGCTTCCCGCGCGTCGACACGGCCCAGCAGCGTGCGCGCGACGACGACCGCCGCGAGATCCTCAACGACGAGCTGCGCATCGAGCAGAAGAAGCTGGCCGAGCTGCGCCGCGACTTCAACAACGGCGAGCCGGAACGCCAGGGCAACGAGCGCAACTACGCCAAGTACCAGGAGCGGGTGGCCTCGATGCGCGACGAGATCGGCCGCACCGAGCGCAACATCGAAGCGCTGCAGCGCGAGATCAGCAATATCCGATGACGGAACCATCCGCCCATGTGCGTTTTGCCGGCCTCGACCTGCTGGCCTCGAGCGTCCTGCTGCTCGGACCCGCGGGCGAGGTGCGCTACGCCAATCCGGCGGCCGAGAACCTGCTCGAACTCTCGCTGAAATCCCTGCAGCGCGCGCCGCTGCCGGAACTCTTCACCAACGGCATTGAATTGGCTGCGCTGTGCGCGCAGGCGCTGGCGCACCAGTACGCCGACCTGCGCCAGGACCTGGTCCTGCAGCGCAACGGGCGCGAGCCCCTGCACGTCAACAGCATCGTCAGCGCACTGGGCCAGGACGAACTCTTGATCGAGCTGCGCGAGAACGTCCAGCAGCTCAAGCTCGACCGCGAGGAGCGCATCCTCGACCAAAGCCAGGCCAACAAGGAACTGATCCGCAACCTGGCCCACGAGATCAAGAACCCGCTGGGCGGCATCCGCGGCGCGGCCCAGCTGCTCGAACTCGAACTGCCGCCGCATCACCCCGCCGACCTGACCGAATATACCCAGGTGATCATCAAGGAGGCCGACCGCCTCCAGACCCTGGTCGACCGCCTGCTGGCGCCGCATCGGAAACCCCATATCGTGGGTGACGTCAACATCCACGAGGTGTGCGAGCGCGTGCGCAGCCTGATCCTGGCCGAATTCCCGGTCGGCCTCACCATCCGGCGCGACTACGACGCCTCGATTCCCGAGTTCAGGGGCGACATGGAGCAGCTGATCCAGGTGGTGCTGAACATCGCCCACAACGCCGCCCAGGCACTCGCGAAACGCATCGCGGCGGGCGATGCCGAGATCGTGCTGCGCACCCGCGTGGCGCGCCAGGTCACCCTGGCCAAGGTCCGTTATGGGCTGGCATTAGATTTGCATATCATCGACAATGGACCGGGCATCGCGCCCGAGATCCGCGACCGCATCTTCTATCCGCTCGTCTCCGGGCGCGAAGGCGGCAGCGGCCTCGGGCTGACGCTGGCGCAAACCTTCGTGCAGCAGCACCTGGGTGTGATCGAGTGCGAAAGCCGGCCTGGACTGACGGATTTCCGGATCCTGCTGCCCCTGCCATAAGCCGGGGGGAGGCATCCGCCGTGAGTCCCCGAATTATCCATATTGCGGGAACCACGAACACATGAAACCAATCTGGATTGTCGACGACGACGCATCGATCCGCTGGGTGCTGGAAAAAGCCCTGGCGCGCGAAAGCCTGGAGACCCGCAGCTTTGCCAATGCGCACGACGCGCTGGCCGCTTTCGAAACCGATACGCCGCAGGTGCTGGTGTCGGACATCCGCATGCCGGGCGAATCCGGCATCGAACTGCTTGCCGCCGTCAAGGCGCGCCATCCCGGCCTGCCGGTCATCATCATCACCGCCTTCTCCGACCTCGATTCGGCGGTCGCCTCCTTCCAGGGCGGCGCTTTCGACTACCTGGCCAAGCCTTTCGACATCGACAAGGCGGTGGCCCTGATCCGGCGCGCCCTGGAAGAGAGTCTGCGCGAAGCCAGCGTGGAAGCGGCGCCCGCGGAGACGCCCGAGATCCTCGGCCACGCGCCGGCCATGCAGGAAGTGTTCCGCGCCATCGGGCGCCTGTCGCAGTCCAACGTGACGGTCCTGATCACCGGGGAGAGCGGCACCGGCAAGGAACTGGTGGCGCGCGCCCTGCACAAGCACAGCCCGCGCGCTTCCCAGCCCTTCATCGCACTGAACACGGCGGCGATCCCGAAGGACCTGCTCGAATCGGAACTGTTCGGCCACGAACGCGGCGCCTTCACCGGCGCCCAGGCGATGCGGCGCGGCCGCTTCGAGCAGGCCGAGAACGGCACCCTGTTCCTCGACGAGATCGGAGACATGCCATTTGATTTGCAGACCCGGCTTCTGCGCGTGCTGTCGGACGGCCACTTCTACCGCGTCGGCGGGCACCAGCCGGTCAAGGCCAATGTGCGCGTGATCGCCGCCACCCACCAGAACCTGGAACAGCGCGTGCGCGACGGCCTGTTCCGCGAAGACCTCTACCACCGCCTCAACGTGATCCGCCTGCGCCTGCCTTCCCTGCGCGAGCGCAGCGAGGACATCCCGATCCTGGCGCGCCACTTCCTGGTGCAGAGTGCACGACAATTGGGCGTCGAGCCGAAGCGCCTGAGCGAACCGGCGATGCGCTTCCTGGCCGGCCTCGAGCTGCCCGGCAACGTGCGCCAACTGGAAAACCTGTGCAACTGGATCACCGTGATGGCCCCGGGCCAGACGGTCGAGGTCAAGGACCTGCCGCGCGACCTGACGCAAGGATCGCCTGCGCCGTCGACCCTGCACGAGCCGGGCCTGGCCGGCGCCGCCACCGCGCCGGCGGCATCCGTGCCGGCCGCCGCGCCGGGTGTGCCGGTGTCGCCCGAAGGCTGGATCGGGCTGCTCGAGCTGCAGGCCGCCGGCATGCTCAGCGCCGGCCAGACCGAGGTGATGGACACGCTCGGGCGCCAGTTCGAGTCGGCCTTGATCAAGACCGCGCTGAAGCACACGCACGGGCGCAAGAACGACGCCGCGATGCGGCTCGGGATCGGGCGCAATACGATCACGCGCAAGATCGTCGAGCTAGGGATAGATGGCGCACAGGAAGAGTAGAAGCATTAGTGTAAGCTGGCGGATCATGTACCGATTTTCCGCTGCCACCATCCATGCTGATTAACTGTGTCGCCTACCAGGAAGGCAAGAAGCTGTCCGATATCCCGGTCGTGGATATCAGCGAACACCTGAAAGAACCGGGAACCTTCGTCTGGGTCGCCCTGCGCGATCCGGATGGGGCGGAAATCGCCGCCATGCAGGAAGAGTTCAACCTGCACGAGCTGGCGGTCGAAGACGCCGCCCGCGGCCACCAGCGCCCGAAGATGGAGGAGTACGGCGACTGCGTCTTCATGACCCTGCATATCGTGGAGCTCAACGGCGACGAGATCAGCGCCGGCGAGCTGGCCATCTTCGCGGGGCCGAACTACGTGCTGTCGGTGCGACGCGACGCCAACCGCGGCTTCCTGGGCGTGCGCGCGCGCGCCGAGCGCGAGCCGCACCAGCTGCGCAAGGGCTCGGGCTTCGTGCTGTATGCGCTGGTCGACGCCGTGGTCGACCGCTACTTCCCGGTGGTCGACATGCTCGAATCCGAACTCGAATCGATCGAGGACCATATCTTCGGCCAGAAGGGCGAGCAGCGCGGCAACGTCGAGCGCCTGTACGAGCTCAAGCGCAAGTCGCAGGTGTTGCGCCATGCCGTGGTGCCGCTGATGGATGCGATCGGGCGGCTGCACGGCGGCAGGGTGCCGGAAGTGGTGGTCGAGACCCAGGACTACCTGCGCGACGTCCACGACCACCTGCTGCGCATCCTCGGCCGCCTGGACACGGTGCGCGACACCATCAATACCGCGATCCAGGTGACGCTGTCGATGGTGGCGATCGAAGAGAACGACATCAGCAAGAAGCTGGCCTCGTATGCGGCGATCTTCGCCGTGTTCACGGCCTTCGCGGGCATCTGGGGCATGAACTTCGAATTCATGCCGGAGCTGAAGTGGAAGTACGGCTATCCGGCGGCGCTGTGCACGATGGCCGGGGTATGCGGCTACCTGTACTGGCGCTTCAAGAAGTCGGGGTGGATCTGACCTTGGTGGGGCCGGTTTGAATTGATGCGACGTCCATTCATGAACCGGCTGAACGCGTGGGCGGCATAGCCGCCCACGCTACAACTGCTTGCCTGCCGTGGCAGCCGCACCGCCGCAGGCCAGGATCACCAGTGCGATCGCCAGCCACTGCATGCCAGCGAGGCGTTCTCCCAGCACCACCCAGCCCGCCAGCGCCGCAAAGGCCGGGCCGGCGCTGACCAGGATGCCGAACACGCGCCGCGGCAGGCGCGCCAGCGCCGCCATCTCGAGCGAATAGGGCAGGGCGCTCGACAGCACCGCCACCGCCAGGCCGCCTGCCAGCACCGTAGGCAGCAGCAGGTCCGCGCCGGCATGCGCGACGCCGACCGGCACCGTGAACAGCGCCGCCGCCAACATGCCCCAGGTGACCGCCTGGCCGCCGTTCAGGGTCGATACCCGCTTGCCGAACACGATGTACATCGCCCAGCAGAAGGCCGCGCCGAGCGCGTAGGCCACGCCGGCCGGGTCGAGCGGGGGAACACCATCGTGCACCGGCGCCAGCAGCCACAGCCCCAAGGCAGCAAGCAGCACCCAGCCGAAGTCGCGTGCGCGGCGCGATGACAGCACCACCACGCCCAGTGGGCCGACCACTTCGATGGCCACGGCGATGCCGATCGGGATGCGGGCAAAGGCCCCGTAGATCAGGAGGTTCATGCAGCCCAGCATCAGGCCGTACACGAGCAGGTTGAGCGCGTCGCGCCGCGCGGGGAGCGCACGCCAGGGACGCACGACGGCCAGCATGATGAGCGCCGCCAGGCCGACGCGCACGGCGGTCACGCCCTGGCTGCCGACCAGCGGGAACAGGTGCTTGGCCCAGGCGGCGCCGGCGTTGACCGACACCATCGAGGCCAGGATCGCCAGGCCGGGACCAAGGGCCCCGTTGCCCGCCTGCGCGCCGCTGGACTGCGTCACTCGGCCATCGCCAGCGCCACGGCTTCCGCCACGCGGATGCCGTCCACCGCCGCCGACATGATGCCGCCGGCGTAGCCCGCGCCTTCGCCGGCCGGGAACAGGCCGCGCGTGTTTAGGCTTTGCAGGTCGCCGTCGTTGCGCTTGATGCGAATCGGCGAGGAGGTGCGGGTCTCGACGCCGGTCAGCACCGCGTCTTCCTTGTAATAGCCCTTGATCTGCTTGTCGAACGCCACGAAGGCTTCGCGCAGCGCGACGATCGCATACTCGGGCAGCGAGGGAGCCAGGTCGGTCAGGTGCACCGCCGGCTTGAACGAGGGAACCACCGAGCCGAATTCTTTCGAAGCGACGCCGCGCACGAAGTCGCCCATCAGCTGGCCCGGCGCATCGTAGTTGCTGCCGCCCAGGACGTAGGCGCGCGACTCCAGCTCGCGCTGGAAGGCGATGCCGGCCAGCGGGTGGCCCGGGTAGTCCTCGGGCGTGATGCCGACCACGATGGCGCTGTTGGCATTGCGTTCGTTGCGCGAGTACTGGCTCATGCCGTTGGTGACCACGCGGCCTTCTTCCGACGATGCCGCCACCACCGTGCCGCCCGGGCACATGCAGAAACTGTATACGGAGCGGCCGTTGGAGGCGTGGTGCACGATCTTGTAGTCGGCCGCGCCCAGCAGCTTGTTGCCGGCGTTCGGGCCGAAGCGGCAGACGTCGATCAGCGACTGCGGGTGCTCGACGCGGAAACCGATCGAGAAAGGTTTCGCTTCGATGTAGACGCCGCGGTCGTACAGCAGCTGGAAGGTGTCGCGCGCGCTGTGGCCGATCGCCATCACCAGGTGGCGGGTGGGGATTTCCTCGCCGTTAGAGAGGCGCACGCCCTGGACCTGGCGCACGCCGTTCTCTTCGCTCACATAGATGTCGTCCACCCGCGTCTCGAAGCGGATTTCGCCGCCCAGGGCAATGATCTCGGCGCGGATCTGCTCGACCATCTTCACCAGGCGGAAGGTGCCGATGTGCGGCTTGCTGACGTACAGGATTTCTTCCGGTGCGCCGGCCTTGACGAACTCGGTCAGGACCTTGCGCCCGTAATGCTTCGGGTCCTTGATCTGGCTGTACAGCTTGCCGTCCGAGAAGGTCCCGGCCCCGCCTTCGCCGAACTGCACGTTCGATTCGGTATTGAGCTTGCGTTTGCGCCAGAAGCCGAAGGTGTCGACGGTGCGCTCGCGCACGATCTTGCCGCGCTCCAGCACCAGCGGGTTCAGGCCCATCTGGGCCAGGATCAGGGCCACGAACATGCCGCAGGGGCCCATGCCGACCACGATTGGGCGCGGCGTGCCCGGCGCCGGCTTCGCCGCCGGGACGAACTTGTAGCCAGTGTCGGGCGAGGGGCCGACGTGCTGGTCATGCTTCAGGCGCGCCAGCACGGCGGCTTCGTCGCGCACCGCGACGTCGATCGCGTAGATCAGCACGATGGCCGATTTCTTGCGCGCATCGTAGCTGCGCTTGAAGACCGTGAAATCGAGCAGGTCGCCGCCGGCGATGCCGAGGCGCTGGAGGATGGCCTCGCGCAGTGCGGGTTCGGGATGGTTCAGCGGGAGTTTGAGTTCGTTTATTCGGAGCATCTTATGGCGGAAGCGCGCCGTGCGACGCGGCCGGGAAGGACGTCTATAGCGCACGGCAAAAGCGTTATTTTACCGTGTTATCGCCTCGCTTCCCCCGCATCGGCGACCCGAAGGCCGCAGGGGTACCCGTTATTGCAGGCATGTGAGCCGCAATGTCGCATGCGTGCGTCACGGCGCGGCGCCCGAGGCCTGGACTGACATGCAAGCGACGGGGGGAAACCGCGCTGCACCAGATGAGTGCAGTGGTCCGGTCTTGATTATTGGAAAACTTTATCCATGCACTAAAAACGGGCTCAGGTCTGCCGCAAGAGAGGGAAAACGTGCTGATTATCCGCGCTCTTGAGAATATTTGCTTTTGGTGGCGCTAGATTTTCCCCCCATGCGTGGGGGAAACAGCACGTCAATATAGCGAGCTGCAATACATATTTTTAATATCTCCCGGTCATCGATGCAAATACGTCAAGTTTGAAAAAGATGCGGAAAACCCGGTGATTCGATTGAATTTCCGGACAAGCTACGTGGAAAATACGATGTATCAAGGAAAAAACAGTAGTTTCATGCACGATAGGTAAATGTTATTTTAGAAAGTGTTGTTTGTGTGCAAAAGCTTATTGTTATTGTTGACGCCATAACTTTGCCTATGGTTCCATGTCTAAGTTGAGCTGGAATCACCAGCGAAACGAAGAATGATTATTCTTCTTTTGCCCAGTTGGGAGAAAAACTCGGCGAGCCAAGAGACGTGAAGCCAGCGGAAAGCAATAGGCGACTGGCAGCTTGTGACTTGCCGTCGGAGGTGCTCCCCGTAACAACAATATTTAGGGAATAACATGTTGAGAAAAACTGTAGTAGCACGTGCATTGTCCATCGCCTTCAGTACCGCGGCGCTGACCATCGCCGTTGTCCCGCCAGCGATGGCGCAGTCGAACGCAACCGGCGTGATCGCCGGCCGCGTGGATTCGGCTGCGGGCGCATCGGTCGTCGTTACCAACGTCGAAACCGGCCTGCGTCGTACCGTTTCCGTGGAGACCGGGGGCACCTACCGCGCTACCGCTCTGCCTCCGGGTCGTTACCGCGTGGATCTGGTCCGCGGCGGCAGCGTTGCGAGCACCTCCGAAGTCGATGTCCTGCTGGGCCAGACCGTTGACGCCTCGTTCGGCGGCATGACCACCGTCCAGGTGACCGGCCGCCGTTCGCGCATCGACGTGACCAATGCAACCAACAGCACCGTGTTCACCGCCAAGGAACTGGCCCAGCTGCCGGTCCAGCAGAACCTGACGGCAGTCGTGCTGCTGGCACCGAACACCACCCAGGGCGATACCGCATTCGGCAACACCGCCTCGTTCGGCGGCTCCGGCGTGTCGGAAAACTCGTTCTACCTGAACGGCTTCCCGATCACCAACCCGCTGAGCCAGCTGGGATCGATGGAACTGCCGTTCGGCTCGATCCAGCAGGCCTCGGTCATGACCGGCGGCTTCGGCGCCGAATTCGGCCGTTCGATCGGCGGCGTGATGAGCCTCACCTCGAAGAGCGGTACCAACACCTGGGAAGCAGGCGCGCAGTACAGCATCACCCCGTCCGCGCTGCGCGAAGACTACCGCAACTCCTTGTATCCGGTCACCGGCGGCAATCCCAACACCGACGGCAAGCTGCGTATCCGCTACGATAACCGCGAGGTCGAGACCCACCAGTACGGCGCCTACGTGGGCGGCCCGATCATCCGCGACAAGCTGTTCATGTTCCTGTCGGCCGAACGCTACACCACGCGCGACGCGTATGCCGGCATGACCACCGCGGCCAACCAGGCGAACGTCAACCAGAGCGGCTGGAACGTCAACAAGGGCATGGATAACCGCTGGCTGGGCAAGATCGACTGGAACATCACCGATAACCACCGCCTCGAGTTCACCTCGGCCGGCAACGAAAACCGCAAGCGTTACCAGACCTACGGCTATACGCTGAACCCGAACAACCCGAACGCGCTGGCGCAGATGGACGGCGTGCCGAACGGCCAGATCTACACCTCGGCGCTGACCCGCAACCTGGGCCCGACCGACCCGTCGTACACCGGTACCCCGGGCGCCAAGCTCAACATGGCGCGCTACGTCGGCAACATCACCGACGACCTGACCGTCACCGCCATGTACGGCGAGATGAAGACCGAGCGCGGCACCACCTATGAGAACCTGGGTGCGAACTCGGGCGGCATGAGCGGCCTGCCGGCAGGCGTCCAGTGGACGACCACCGGCCGCTGGCCGGCGATCAACCAGTCCCTGTACCGCCAGTACAACTTCTTCTCGGGCGGCCGCAGCCTGAGCGATGCGTCCGACAAGGTGCGTGCAGGCCGCCTCGACATCGAATACAAGATCGGTTCGCACACCATCCGTGCCGGTGTCGACTCGGCCGAGCTGGACAGCACCGGCGCAGGCTATTCGACCAGCGGCGGTTCGACCTGGACCTATCGTAACGTCAATAACCCGAACGTCGCGAGCCCGCTGTCGGGCAGCCGTCCGGCGATCGTGGCGAACTACGGCGGCTCCGGCACGGCCGGCTACTTCGTGCGCCAGCGCATCTTCAGCTCGATCACCGATGCATCGTCGACCCAGAACGCGGCGTACATCGAGGACCGCTGGCAGGCAACCAAGAACCTGCTGCTGACCCTCGGCGTGCGTAACGATTCCTACACCAACTCGAACGGCGACGGCGAGAAGTTCATGGACATGGACGACCAGATCGCTCCGCGCTTCTCGGCGGCCTGGGACGTGAACGGCGACGCCTCGTTCAAGGTGTTCGGTAGCGCCGGCCGCTACTACCTGCAGCTGCCGACCCAGGTGGCGGCACGTGCGGCTTCGCGCTCGACCTTCACCGACCAGGACTTCACCTACACCGGCGTCAATCCGACCAATGGCGCACCGCTGGGCCTGGTGGCGATCAACACGCCGTACTCGGCAAACGGCGAATACGGCCAGAAGAAGAACCCCCTCGCGGTGGTGTCGCAGAACCTGAAGCCGAATTACCAGGATGAGATCACCCTGGGCTTCGAACGTGCATGGAGCGCCGACCTGAACTTCGGTGGCCGCCTGACCTATCGTAAACTGGGCGCCGGTATCGACGACAGCTGCGATTGGCGTCTGCTGTATGACCATGCCCGCCGCAACGGCATCCCGGTCGGCGACCCGCACGCAATGGGCTGCTTCATCTTCAATCCGGGCAAGGATGCTGTCGTCTGGATCGACGGCAATGACCAGTTCGCTCAACCGGTCGTGACCGGCAAGGGCCGCATGGTGACCATTACCGCTGCCGAACTCGGGCAGCCGGAAGCCAAGCGTACCTACAAGGCACTTGACCTGTTCCTGGAGCACCCGATGCGCAACGGCTGGTATGGCCGCGTCAACTACACCTGGTCGCGTAGCGAAGGCAACATGGAAGGCCAGACCCGTTCGGATACCGGCCAGTCGGACGTCGGTACTTCGGCAGGCTGGGACTTCGCGGAGTTCTCGGTCGGTGCTGACGGCCTGCTGCCGAACGACCGCGAGCACCAGCTCAAGGCATTCGGCTTCTATCAGCTGACCCCGGAAATCACCCTGGGCGCCAACGCGCTGATCCAGTCCGGTCGTCCGAAGAGCTGCCTCGGCACCAACAATGCCTGGGATGCGGGCGAAGATCCGCGCTGGGCGCTGGGTTACGAGCTGGGCGGGCCGGGCTATGGTCCTGAGTACTTCTTCTGCGGCGGCAAGTTCACGCCGCGTGGCACGCTCGGCCGCATGCCGACCGAGAAGCGCCTTGACCTGTCGGCATCGTACGCGCCGGCGCTGCTCAAGGGCCTGCAGATGAAGGTCGACGTGTACAACGTCTTCAACTCGCAGACCCCGCGTGCGCAAACCGCAACGTATGACGCCGGCGACGAGAACCAGGTTGCGCCGACCTACAACATGCTGGGCCAGTTCATGGCTCCGCGTTCGGTCCGCTTCACCGTCGAGTACAACCGCCGCTTCTAATCGTTTCCTTGACCGCAACAAGCCGCCTTCGGGTAATGCCAGTCACTTGAGGCATTGACCCGTCGGCAGCTTGAGCTGAAACGGATTCACGTGCTACGTGAATCCGTTTTTTTTTACCATGCAAAACAAAGCCCCGGCGCAGGAAGCCTGCTGCCGGGGCATTTTTTTACCAAGTGGTAAAAAAGAAGGGTGTGTCTTCTATATACAGAAGGGGATTACATGCCGCCCCACAGCCCGCCGAGCATGGCCAGCGCCGCCAGCGCCGCCGTCTCGGTGCGCAGCACGCGCGGGCCGACCGACAGGGCCAGGGCGCCGGCGGCGAGGGCGGCGTCTTCTTCCTCGCGGCTGAAGCCGCCTTCGGGGCCGACCATCAGGGTCAGGGCCTGGGGCGCGTTTCCTTTTGCCCAGTCGGCCAGGGACTGGTCCGCACGCGGGCTGAGCAGGATGCGGGGGGCAGGCGAGGGCGCCGCCAGCCAGCGCCCGAAGTCGGCGACCGGGGCCAGCGGCGCCAGGCGGTTGCGCCCGCACTGTTCGGAGGCGGCTTCGATCACGCCCTGCCAGTGCGCATGGCGCTTTTCCGCGCGTTCGCCGGAAAGGCGCACCACGCTGCGCTGCGCCGCCAGTGGCTGTACGCCGGCCACGCCCAGTTCCACCGCCTTCTCGATGATCCAGTCCATCTTCGACCCTTCCGGCAGGCCCTGGGCCAGGGTGACGGCATAGGGCAGTTCGGCTTCGACCGCCTGGTGTTCCAGCACGGTGGCGCTCGCGCGCTTCTTGCCGATCTCCGCCAGGCGCGCGGCATACTGGCCGCCGCGCCCGTCGAACAGGGTCAGGGACGCGCCCGGCTGCATCCGCAATACGTGCAAGTGATGGGCAACGGCATCGGGCAGGTCGACAGTGCTGCCTTGGGCAAGCGGCTGGGGGCAGTAAAAACGTGGCATCGAAGGGAGAGAGAAGGAGGGTGCCGTATTGTAGTGTCGGGATAGTGGCCGGACAAGCCGTGACGGCGGGCTTGAAGACAAGCTGGCTGGACGGCGCTAGTGTTACTTTTTATTCACATGCGCGCAGGATGTTTCGATTTTTCAAGTATTTGTATTGACGATTATCAACTGTTAATGTTTTCATCTTACCCATGTACATATACATATGTCCGGTCCGCTCACCAGGCGGTGCATGTACGTAGAGGGATGGCGCGCCTGACCGGTAGCCCGGGACTGGCAGCCTTCGTGTTGTTAATTCGTCGGATAAATACAATGATCAAAGAGAAAGCAATATCGCGCGCCGTCCGCTTGTCCCTGCTGGTCGCCGGTGTCGGCGCCTTCGTCCAGCCTGCCTTGGCCCAGGCGCAGCAGGAAAAGCCCGCCGTCGTGGAAGTGACGGGCACCCGGATCACCTCGCCCGGCATCACCTCGAACAGTCCGATCTCCTCGATCACGGCTGCGGAAATCCAGTCGGCCCAGCCGGTCGCCGTGGAAGAATTCTTCAAGGCCCTGCCGGCCGCCGTGCCGGCCATCGGGCCGGGCACCAACAACGGTACCGCCGGTGCCGCCACCATCGACCTGCGCGGCCTCGGTTCGAACCGTTCGCTGGTGCTGGTCAACGGCCGCCGCCTGGTGCCCTTCAACCTCGCCGGCACGGTGGATACCAACGCCATCCCGATGGCCCTGATCAGCCGGGTCGACCTGGTGACCGGCGGCGCCTCGGTCGCCTACGGCGCCGACGCGGTCGCCGGCGTGGCCAACTTCAACCTGCGCAAGAATTTCACCGGCATCGACGTCACCAGCACTTACGGCGCCACCACCGGTGAGCGCGACGCCAAGCGCCGCCGCACCGACATCACCATGGGCGCCGGCCTGGACGACGGCCGCGGCAACGTGGTGCTGAGCATCGGCAAGACCACCACCGACCCGCTAACCCAGGGCGAGCGCGAGTACGGCAAGGTGAGCCTGAACTCGGTGACCGGCGCCCCGACCGGCTCGGCCACCGCGGTGCCGGGCCAGTTCTCTACCGGCATCGGGCCGGGCGGCACCAGCACCCTGTCCGGCGCCTGGCAGATCGATCCGGCCACCGGCAAGCTGATCCAGCCGGTGGTGCCATGGAACACCAACCCGCCCAACTACTACCAGACCGGCCTGGACCGCACCCAGGCGACCGCGCTGGCCAACTACCGCATCAACGATTACGCCGAGGTGTATACCGAAGTGTTCTACACCACCAGCAAGGTGGCATCGGCGCTGGCCAGCACGGGTACCTTCGGCAATACCTTCCAGGTGCCGATCGGTAACCCCTACATCCCCCAGGCCGCGCGCGAGCAGATCTGCGACCGCCGCGGCATCCCGCGCGCGAACTGCGTGGCCGGCAACGCCACCATGGTGCCGCTCTTGGTCAACCGCCGCTTCACCGAACTGGGCCCGCGCTTCAACGACTTCGATACCGACACCCTGCAGTACACGGTCGGCCTGAAGGGCGAGCTGATCGCCGAGTGGACCTATGACGCCTACTGGAGCCGCGGCACCTCGGACCAGACCCAGACGCGCCGCAACTGGGGCTCGCTGGCCAAGGTGGGACAGGCCCTGAACGCGCTGACGACGGGCGCCTGCGTCAACCCGGCCAACGGCTGCGTGCCGCTGAACGTGTTCGGCGCCGAAGGCTCCATCACCCCGCAGCAGGCCGCCTTCATCAACCAGACCGCCGTGCTGATGCAGAGCGTGCAGCAGGACGTGGCGCAGGCGACGGTGTCGGGCGATCTCGGCGAGCGCATCCGCAGCCCATGGGCCGCCGACCCGATCGCCGTGTCGCTGCTGGCCGAGCACCGCAAGGTCAGCGCCGGGACCCAGTCCGACGCCGCCTCGCAGATCCAGGGCGAAGTGCTGGGCACCGGCGCGCCGACCCCGGACCGCCGCGGCAGCTTCTCGCTGCAGGAATACGCCGTCGAGATGTTCATTCCGCTGATCAAGAACGTGCCGCTGGTGCGCAGCCTGAACGCCGAGCTCGGCTATCGCGAGACCGAGTTCAAGACCGCCAGCAACAAGACCAGTTACGGCAGCTGGAAGGCCGGCGGCGAGTGGGCGCCGGTGCAATCCTTCCGCCTGCGCGGCATGGTCCAGAAAGCGACCCGCGCGCCGAACGTGAACGAACTGTTCGCGCCGGCCGTCACCGGCCTGTCGAACCTGGCCACCGACCCTTGCCAGGGCAGCAACATCAAGCAGTCCGAGGCGAATACCGCCGGCACCCTGTCCAACCTGTGCCGCCTGACCGGCGTGCCGCTGAGCGAGATCGGCAGCCTGCCGGCCCCGTCCTCGGGCCAGATCAACAGCCTGAGCGGCGGCAACCCGAACCTGGGGCCGGAATCGGCGAAGACCCGCACCTTCGGTTTCGTGTTCGAGCCGCTGCCGCGCCTGGCCGTGTCGGTCGACTACTACAAGATCCAGATCGCCGAGGCCGTCTCGTCGCCGTCGACCACCGACATCCTGGACCGCTGCTACAGCCAGGCGCAAAACCCGGGCCTGACTCCCAACGAGTTCTGCGCCATGGTCGGCCGTAACACGATCAACGGCACCTTCAACGGCAACGAGTCGCGCGGCGTCGCCACGCCGCTGTCGAACCTGGGCAGGCAGAGCACCGCCGGCGTCGACCTGAACGCGGCCTACCGCATGAACTTCAGCCAGCTCGGCATGGATGCGGGTTGGGGCAGCCTGGACCTGAGCCTGGGCGCGAACTTCGTCAACGAGTACCAGTACCAGGCCACCCCGAGCTCGATCGACCGCAACTGCCTCGGCTACTACTCGATCGCCTGCAACAACGTGGTGAACGCACCGGTCTACAAGCGCAAGTTCGCCCAGCGCACCACCTGGAACAAGGGGACCTGGTCGGTCGGCTACAACTGGCGCTACGTGAGCGGCGTCATCGAAGAGCCGGGCGGCACCGTCTTCCTGCCGCGCTTCTCAAGCATCGACGCCTACCACTACGTCGACCTGCATGCCAACTGGAACGTGCTGAAGAACGTGCGCCTGACCCTGTCGGTGACCAACGCCTTCGACAAGAAACCGCCGATCGTCGGCGGCTCGATCGGCGGCACCGGCCCGAACAGCGGCAACACCTTCCCGCAGAGCTACGACGCGATCGGCCGCTACATCACCCTGGGCGCATCGGTCAAGTTCTGAGCGCTCGCCCTGCAAGCGAAGCCCGGCGCCCAGCGCCGGGCTTTTCCTTTCCGGCTTTTCAAGCCGGTCCGACGGCCTCTGGTAAAATAATGGGCTACGGCCAGACGCACCGCCACCGCTTTCCAATCAAGACCACCGCATCCACGGTAATTCTCATGAAATCTACGCAAACCACCACCCTGATGGCCAACGCGATCCGCGCGCTGGCGATGGACGCTGTCCAGCAAGCCAACTCGGGCCACCCGGGCATGCCGATGGGCATGGCCGAGATCGGCGTCGCGCTGTGGGACAAGCACTACCGCCACAATCCGGCCAATCCGGGCTGGTTCAACCGCGACCGTTTCCTGCTTTCGAACGGCCACGGCTCGATGCTGCACTATGCGATGCTGCACCTGGCCGGCTACGACCTGACGATGGACGACCTGCGCGCCTTCCGCCAGCTGCACTCGAAGACCGCGGGCCACCCGGAAGTGGGCATCACCCCGGGCGTGGAGACCACCACCGGCCCGCTGGGCCAGGGCATCGCCAACTCGGTCGGCATGGCGCTGGCCGAGTGGCTGCTGGGCTATGAATTCAACCGCCCGGGCTACGACGTGGTCGACCACTACACCTACGCCTTCCTGGGCGACGGCTGCCTGATGGAAGGCATTTCGCACGAAGTAGCCTCGCTGGCCGGCACCTTGCGCCTGAACAAGCTGATCTGGCTGTACGACGACAACGGCATCTCGATCGACGGCCGCGTGGAAGGCTGGTTCACCGACGACACCCGCAAGCGCTTCGAAGCCTACGGCTGGAACGTGATCGGCCAGATCGACGGCCACAGCGTGACCGCCGTGTCCGACGCCATCGCGCAGGCCAAGGAGTCGGACCGTCCGACCCTGATCATGTGCAAGACCATCATCGGCAAGGGCGCCCCGAACCTGGAAGGCGGAGATAAAGTCCACGGCGCCCCGCTGGGCGACAAGGAAATCGCGGCCGTGCGCCAGCACCTGCTGTGGGATCCGATCCCGTTCGACATCCCGGGAGAAATCTACGAAGCCTGGGACGCGAAGGCACGCGGCGCCGCCGCGGAAGCGGAGTGGAACGCCAAATTCGCGGAGTACCGCGGCGCGCATCCGGAACTGGCCGCCGAATTCGAGCGCCGCATGAAGGGCGAACTGCCGGGCAACTTCCAGCAAACCCTGGACGCCGCCATCGCCGCCTGCGTGGAGAAGCGGGAAACCATCGCCACCCGCAAGGCCTCGCAGAACGCGATCCAGGCCCTGGCCCCGATCCTGCCGGAATTCCTGGGCGGCTCGGCCGACCTGACCGGCTCGAACCTGACCAACTGGAAGGAATCGGTGGCGGTGCGTTCGGGCATTCCGGGCAACCACATCAACTACGGCGTGCGCGAATTCGGCATGGCCGCGATCCAGAACGGCGTTGCCCTGCACGGCGGCTTCATCCCGTTCGGCGCGACCTTCCTGACCTTCTCGGACTACAGCCGCAATGCCCTGCGCATGGCTGCGCTGATGAAGATCCGTTCGCTGTTCGTGTTCACCCACGACTCGATCGGCCTGGGCGAAGACGGCCCGACCCACCAGTCGGTCGAGCACGTCTCGTCGCTGCGCCTGATCCCGAACCTGGACAACTGGCGTCCGTGCGACACCGTCGAGTCGCAAGTGGCCTGGGGCGCGGCAGTGCAGCGCAAGGACGGCCCGTCGACCCTGATCTTCTCGCGCCAGAACCTGCCGTTCATGGAGCGTGACGCCGCCGCCATCGCCAATGTGGCCAAGGGCGGCTACGTGCTGCGCGACGCCCAGGATGCGAAAGTCGTGCTGATCGCGACCGGTTCGGAAGTCGAGCTGGCGGTGAAGGCCGCCGACGCGCTGGCAGCCGAAGGCATCGCCGCACGCGTGGTCTCGATGCCGTCGACCGACGTGTTCGAGCGCCAGGAGGCGAGCTACAAAGCAAGTGTCCTGCCGCGCGGTATCCCGCGCGTCGCCATCGAAGCCGGCGTGACCGACTTCTGGTACAAGTACGTGGGCCTGGAAGGGGCGGTGGTCGGCATCGACACCTTCGGCGAATCGGCGCCGGCGCCGGTGCTGTTCAAGCACTTCGGCTTTACCGTCGAAAACGTCGTGGCCAAGGCCAAGGGCGTGATCGGCGCATAAGTTTCAAACGCGGGCTGCCCTCAAGGCAGCCCGTTTCGTTCTGCGGTACGAAAAAAGGTTTTTTTCTATAATCAGGAGCTAAGCAATGACGATCAAAGTTGCAATCAATGGTTATGGCCGTATCGGCCGCAACATCCTGCGCGCTTTCTACGAGGGCGGCAAGAAGCAAGACATCCAGATCGTGGCGATCAATGACCTCGGCAATGCCGAATCGAACGCCCACCTGACCCGCTACGACACCGCGCACGGCAAGTTCCCGGGCACCGTCACGGTCGAGGGCGATAACATGATCGTCAACGGCGACAAGATCCGCGTGTTCGCGCAACGCAATCCGGCCGAGATCCCATGGGGCGAGCTGGGCGTGGACGTGGTGCTCGAGTGCACCGGCTTCTTCACCACCAAAGAGAAAGCCTCGGCCCACCTGAAGGGTGGCGCCAAGAAGGTCATCATCTCGGCACCGGGCGGCAAGGACGTCGACGCCACCATCGTCTACGGCGTCAACCAGGACGTGCTGAAGTCGACGGACACCGTGATTTCCAACGCATCCTGCACCACCAACTGCCTGGCCCCGCTGGTCAAGCCGCTGCACGATGCCATCGGCCTGGAAACCGGCCTGATGACCACCGTGCACGCCTACACCAACGACCAGGTGCTGACCGACGTGATGCACGAAGACCTGCGCCGTGCCCGTTCGGCCACTCAGTCGATGATCCCGACCAAGACCGGCGCCGCCGCCGCGGTCGGCCTGGTGCTGCCGGAACTGAACGGCAAGCTGGACGGCTTCGCGATCCGCGTGCCGACCATCAACGTGTCGATCGTCGACCTGTCCTTCATCGCCAGGCGCGACACCACGGTCGACGAAGTCAACCAGCTCATGAAATCGGCTTCGGAAGGCGCCCTCAAAGGCATCCTGACCTACAACACCGATCCGCTGGTCTCGGTCGACTTCAACCACAACCCGGCATCGTCGAACTTCGATGCGACCCTGACCAAGGTGTCGGGCCGCCTGGTGAAGGTCTCGTCGTGGTACGACAACGAGTGGGGTTTCTCGAACCGCATGCTGGACACCACCGTTGCACTGATGAACGCCAAGTAATCCGGGCGTCCAACAAAAAAAACCGGCCTCGGCCGGTTTTTTTTCGTCCGTCGCACGGGCAGGGCAGGATTCAGGCGTCGGGCCAGGGCGTCAGGATCTCGACGCCATTCTTGGTCACCGCCACCATGTGCTCCCACTGGGCCGACAGCGAGCCGTCCGCGGTGACCACGGTCCAGCCATCCTCCAGCTGGTCGACGTCGGCCTCGCCCAGGTTGATCATCGGCTCGACGGTGAAGGTCATGCCTTCCTTGAGCAGCAGGCCGGTGTTCGGGCGGCCGTAGTGCAGCACCTGCGGCTCTTCGTGGTAGACGCGGCCGATGCCGTGGCCGCAGTATTCGCGTACCACCGAGAAGCCGGCGCCCTCGGCCAGCTTCTGGATCGCATGGCCGACGTCGCCCAGGCGCGCGCCCGGACGGACCTGGCGGATCCCGGCCATCATGGCCTGGTAGGTGGTATCGACCAGTTTTTTCGCCTGCGGCGAGGGCGCGCCCACGAAGTACATGCGGCTGGTGTCGCCGTGCCAGCCGTCCTTGATCACGGTGACGTCGATGTTGATGATGTCGCCTTCTTCCAGCACTTCCTTCTCGCTCGGGATGCCGTGGCAGACCACGCCGTTGACCGAGGTGCACAGGGTCTTCGGAAAGCCGTGGTAGCCGACATTGGCCGGCGTCGCCTTCTGCACCTTGCGGATGTAGTCGTTGCAGCGGCGGTCGAGCTCCTCGGTGGAGACGCCGGGCACCACGTATTCCTTGATCATCGCCAGTACCTCGGCCGCAAGGCGGCCGGACACGCGCATCTTGGCGATGTCCTTGTCGTTCTTGAGTTTGATTGCCATCGTGTTGTTCTGCTGTCTGGGTAATCCGCCATGATACTCGTCCACATGCGCCGCGCCCAATGAAAAATGCCCGCCAGGCGAGCCTGGCGGGCATTGTCGTCACGCGGACCCTCGCGGGCCCTGCGCGTTACACCATTAGAAGTTCTGGGTGTAACGGACGTAGATGAAGCGGTCCAGCAGCTGGTCGACGTCGACTGCGGCGGCGTCGGCCTGGGTGCTGTACGCGATGCGCGGCTTCTTGTCGAAGACGTTGTTCACGCCCAGCAGGATGCGGCCGTTCCACGCGGTCTTGTAGCCGACGCTCAGGTCATGGATGGTGACCGAGCCCAGCTTGTTGGCGCCGGTGCCGAAGCTGGCGGTTTCGGCGTTAGGCATGTTGCACTCGACGGTCGAGCTCCAGCACTGGTCCTTGACCGGGCTGAAGTAACGGAAGCCCCAGGTGGCGCTCCAGTTGCCCATCGCCCAGTCGACCGAGTTGTTCGACTTCACGCGGTTGTAGAAGTAGTCGCCGGCGTACTCGTTCCATTCCTGGTCGGCGGTGCTGCGGGTGCGGAACTTGTCGGTGTACGAGGTTTCGCTGCGCAGACCGAACTGGCCGTAGGCGGTACGCGGGAAGCGATAGTTGATCGCCAGGTCCAGGCCTTCGGTTTCCATTTCGCCCAGGTTGGCGTTGCCGCGTGCCAGCTGGTTGATCTGGCCGGTGACCGGGTCACGCTGGATCACGCTGCAGAAGTTGGCATTGCCTTCGCGGAAGCACTGGTTGGCCACATAGGTCGCGGTGATCGCGGTGATGCGGTTGTCGACCTTGATGTTGTACCAGTCCAGGCCCACGCTGAAGCCCGGGATGAACGACGGGCTGTACACGAAGCCGGCGGTCTTGGTGACCGCGGTTTCCGGCGACAGGAAGGCATTGCCGGCGCCCGACTGGAAGGCGACCAGCGACTGGGTGCCGTTGGTGCTGGTGATCGGGGTACCTGCCTGCTGGAGCTGGCGGTAGTTGGCCGGGGTGCCGCGCACGCCGGCGAAACCGCTGGCGCAGCGTGCTGCCACTGCCGCATTGCGCGAGGCTTCGCCGAACACGGTGTCGCACGGGTCCAGGAAGGTGTCGAAGGACTGCGAGCCGCCGCCTGCCAGGTCGTCCAGGGTCGGTGCGCGGAAGCCTTCGGCCCAGGTACCGCGGACCAGCACGTCACGGACCGGCTTGTACATGAAGCTGGCCTTGCTGTTGTTGGTCACGCCGAAGTTGCTGTAGTCCGAGTGGCGGGTCGCCAGGTTGAAGCTCAGCAGATCAGCGAAAGGCTGGCCCTTGAACACCGGGATGTTCACTTCGGCATAGGCTTCGCGCACGGTGTAGCGGCCATAGGTCGGCAGGCCCGACAGGTTGGTCGAGTAGCCCGACTGCGAGAACTGGTCAGGCACGTCCGAACCCTTGACTTCGCGGTGCTCGACGCCGACCGCCACGCCCAGGGCGCCGGCCGGCAGCTGCCACACTTCGCCGCCGATGTTGGCGGTGGCGCTGTTGATGGTCGAACCGTAGGTCTTGGCGCCCGAGGTGTTGACGTAGGCCAGTGCCTGCGGGGTCGATGCCGACGGGCCGCCCAGGATGTCGAACGGTACGCAATCGGCCAGCGGGATCGGCGAACCCGGGGTGCCGCACTGGATCACGCCGGAAGCGTTGCGGAACGACGGGCCGAGGGCGCGCTTCAAGGTCAGCAGGTTGATGTTGCCGCTGTCGCGCGAGACACCCGATACCTTGTTGTGGTTGTAGCCGATGTCCCAGTTCCAGGCGGTGTCACGGAAGCTGAATTCGCCTTCCAGGGTGGCATCGATGTGGAGGGTGCGGTTTTCGTTCTCGGTAATACGCGGCAGTTCGATGGTGCGGCGATAGAAGTACAGGTCCTGGCCATTGCCGGCGCCGGCAACCTGGTTGCCGTACGGGTTGAAGTAGCTGTCCTTGTCGATGTAGACCGGGTACTTGGCCTGGCTGGCCGATTGCAGCGGGTAGCCGGCGATCTGGCGGGTCGACTCGCGCTGCGAGTACATCGCGGTGGTCTTCAGGCGCATGTCCTTCGGCAGTGCCACCTCGCCCTTGATGAACAGCGTGTCCAGCTTGTTCGGCGACAGGATGTCCATGTCGCGGGTCGAGTTGTACTTGTCCTCGTTGGCGCCGGCGTAGGTGTGGTAGCTGTTCGGATCGCGCGAGTTGGCGCCGGTGCCGTCGCCGTTCCAGTTGCCGGTGTGGTTCAGGATGCGGTTGAAGCCGGTTGGGCTGCCGCCTGGGGTCAGCTGGCGGATGCGGCCCCATGGGGCGGCGCCGAAACCGTCGCCGAAGTGGGCCGGACCGTAGGAACTCGCGGTGATGTCGCGGGTCTGCGAGCCGACGCGGCCCTGGGTGGTGTGCGCCAGGCCGAACATCAGCGATGCCTTGTCGTTGCCGGCGCCGTAGGTCAGCGAGAAGTCCTTGTTGCGGCCGTCGCCTTCCTCGAAGGCGCCGGTGTACAGGTTCAGCTGGCCGCCTTCCATGTTCTTCTTCAGGATGATGTTCACCACGCCTGCGATCGCGTCCGAGCCGTAGATCGACGAAGCGCCATCCTTCAGGATTTCCATGCGCTCGATCATGGCCGACGGGATGGTCGACAGGTCGGTGAAGCCGGCAACGGTCTGGGTCCAGCGCTTGCCGTCCACCAGCACCAGCAGGCGGTTCGAACCCAGGTTGCGCAGGCTGACGTACTGGCCGCCGGCTTCGGTGTTCGAGGTCAGCGAGCCGCTGCGGCTGAAGTCAGGCGCGCCGGCCGACGACAGGTTGTTCAGGATGTCACCGACGGTAACCAGGCCGGTTTTCTGGATCTGTTCCTGGTTCAGGATCTGGACTGGCTGGGCAGTTTCCAGATCGACCTGACGGATACGGGAGCCAGTCACTTCGACGCGCTGCAGCGGTTGCGACGTCTCCTGAGCAATCGCGGCGGTCATGCCGAGGGTCATGCCGCCCAGGCAGATCGCGCGGATCGACTGGGACAAGATTTTTTCCATCATGTTGCAAAACTCCTTGGGTGAAAACGCGGCCATACCGTTGTGCAGCACAGCCACTGGGAAGGGTCTGTCGACCACCTGAAAGTAGTCAATGTTTTAACTGGAATTACTTTCAAGTCAGCAATCAAAGCACTCGATATGCATAACTGTCAACGGAATCGATGTTGATAATCACGTATTGTTGCTAAATTGTGTATTTACTCGCACGATACAATTTGACTGTTGACATATGCATATGGCCTAGAAAAAAGAAAAAAGCCCGCCCGGCTTTCGCCGGACGGGCTCGCTGCGCAATTAAATTGCGCGAAAACCGCTAATCGTGGTGTGCGATCAGAATGCCTGGTTGTAGCGCACGAAGATGAAGCGGTCGATCGGCAGGTCGGCGTCAACGAAGGTCGAGGACGCTGCGCCCAGGACGGTGAAGCGCGGCTTCTTGTCGAATACGTTGTTGACGCCGACGCGCACGTCGCCGTTCCAAGGCAGCTTGTAGCCGACGCTGATGTCATGGAAGGTCAGCGAGGACAGGCGGTTCGCGCCGGCCGAAGTCGCACCGGCACGGAAGGTGGTCGGTGCATTGCATTCCCAGCCGCGCGGAATGTTCAGGCACTGATCCAGCACCGCGCTCATGTAACGCACACCCCAGGTGGCGCTCCAGTTGCCCAGCGACCAGTCGGTGGTGAAGTTCGACTTCCAGCGGTGGAAGTCGTATTCGCCCGAGAAGTCGATCCAGCGCGAGGCGGCCGAGCTCTTGGTCGAGTACTCGTCCAGGTAGGTGGTTTCGCTGCGCAGGTTGACCTGGCCCCACGAGAAGCGCGGCAGGCGATAACGCAGTTCGACGTCGACGCCTTCGGTCTTGATCTGGCCGAGGTTGGCATTGCCGCGTGCCAGGTCGATGATCGAACCGGTGGCAGCGTCGCGGCGGATGCCCTGGCAGAATGCCGCCAGGCCCTGGGTGTAGCACTCGCCCAGGATGTAGTTCGCCGACACACCCACGATGCGGTTGTCGATCTGGATGCTGTACCAGTCAACTGCCGCCGAGAAGCCCGGCACGAAGGACGGGTTGAACACCAGGCCCAGGGTGCGGGTCACCGCGGTTTCCGGCTGCAGGTTGCTGTTGCCGGCGCCTGCCTGGAACGGGAACGCGGTCTGGGTGCCGCCGCTCGAGGTGATCGCGGTGCCGGTCTGGCCGCGCTGGCGGAAGCCCGCCGCGGTGCCGCCGATGCCGCCAAAGCCGCTGTTGCAGCGTGCCAGCACGGCCGGGGTGCGTGCCGCTTCGCCGTACACGGTATCGCACGGGTCGAGGTAGGTGTCGAAGGCCTGCTGGCCGCCACCGAAGGTGTCGCCCACGGTCGGTGCCCGGAAGCCCTCGGCCCAGGTGCCGCGGAACAGCAGGTCCTTGGTCGGGCGGTAGGTGAAGCTGGCCTTGCTGTTGTTGGTCGAGCCGAAGTTGCTGTAGTCCGAATAACGGGTGGCCAGGTTGAAGGACAGCGATTCGACGAACGGCAGGCCCTTCAGGACCGGGATGTTCAACTCGGCGTAGGCCTCGCGCACGGTGAAGCGGCCGGTGGTCGGGTTGCCCGCCAGGTCGGTCGAGTAGCCCGAACGCTGGAACTCGCTCGGGAGGTCTTCGCCGCGCACGGTGCGGTGCTCGATACCGCCTGCGACGCCGAGCGCACCGGCCGGCAGCTGGAACAGTTCGCCGCTGAGGTCGGCAGTGGCGCTCTCGACCGTGCTGCCGAAGTTGTAGCCGCCGGTCGACATGACGTAGTTCAGCACCTGCGGATTCGAGGCCGACGGGCCACCCAGGATGTCCCATGGGACGCAATCCGCCAGCGGGATCGGCGAGGCTGCGGTGCCGCACTGGATCACGCCGGAGGCATTGCGGAACGACGGGCCGAGTGCGCGCTTCAGGTTCAGGAGGTTGAGGTTGCCGGTGGCGACCGAGTTGCCGTCGACCTTGCTGTAGTTGTAGCCGGTGCTCCAGTTCCACGGCAGGCCGCGCAGTTCGAAGTTGCCTTCAAGGGTGGCGTCGATGTGCAGGGTACGGTTGTTGTTCTCGGTCTCGCGCGGCACTTCGATGGTGCGGCGGAAGAAGAACAGATCCTGGCCGCGGCCGGCGCCGGCCACCTGGTTGCCGTACGGATTGTAGTAGCTGTCCTTGTCGATGTAGACCGGGTACTTGCTCTGCGAAGTCGTGGACAGCGGATAGCCGGCGGTGGTCGACACGCCCTTGCGCTGCGCGTACATCGCGGTGGTGACGAAGCGCAGGTCGTACGGCAGCTGCAGTTCACCCTTGGTGAAGATGGTGTCCAGCTTGGACGGCATCGCGAACACCATCTGACTGGTGGTGTTGAACAGGTCTGCCGGGACCGGGGCACCGCCGACGACATCGTGGTAGTTGGCCGGGTTGCGCGAATCGGCGCCGACGCCCACGCCCGACTGGTTGCCGGTGTGGTTCAGGATCTTGTCGAAGCCGGTGGCACCGCCCGAGGCGCTGACCTGGCGGATGCGGCCCCATGGGCCCGAACCGAGGTTTTCGAGCGGGAACAGGGAGGTGCGCGAGTAAGCGGTGAATTCACGGTCGCGCGACCAGACCGCGCCGGATTCGGAGTGCGACAGGCCGAACATCAGCGAAGCCTTGTCGTTGCCGGCGCCGTAGGTCAGCGAGAAGTCCTTGTTGCGGCCGTCGGCGACGCTCTCGTTGCGGCCGGTGTACAGGCTGATCTGGCCGCCTTCCATCGACTTCTTCAGGATGATGTTGATCACGCCTGCGATCGCGTCGGACCCGTAGATCGCCGAAGCGCCATCCTTCAGGATTTCCATGCGCTCGATCATCGACGATGGAATGGTCGACATGTCGGTGAAGCCGGCCACGGACTGCGACCAGCGCTTGCCGTTGACCAGCACCAGCAGGCGCTGGGAGCCGAGGTTGCGCAGGTTGGCGTACTGGCCGCCATTCTCGCGGTTCGAGGTCAGCGCGCCGCCCTTGCTGAAGGCCGGGGAACCGGCCGACGACATATTGGCGATGATGTCACCCACGGTGACCAAACCGCTTTTCTGGATCTGTTCCTGGGTCATCACCTGGACCGGCTGCGCAGTTTCCAGGTCAACCTGGCGGATACGCGAACCGGTGACTTCCACGCGCTGCAGGACCTCTTGAGCCTGAGCGACGGAAACCATGGACTGGAGGGCGACGGCGACTGCCAGCGCGATCTTGGTTCGTTGTTGCATGTGTTCTCCATCTTTGCGTCTGGGAAGGGACGCGATTTATGTTTTCAAAGGGTGCAACTGTGCGGCCAGGCATACCACGGGTAGCGGCGATGCTGATGTGCATACACATCTGTATAAGAGCATTGCGTGTTGATCAGTGTCAATATCTGCGCAGGTCAAAACTGAACAAAAAACAACAATTACGTGAGGTAAATTTCTGACTTCGAAGTCAATAGAAAAACGGCGCACGAGGACCGTGCGCCGCAGCATCTATTTGCTTGCAAAAGGGGCGCCCGCACCGGGGCGGTGCAGGCATGGGGGGATGGAGATCAGTCGCCGAAACAGGCCGCCCAGAGGCGGCGGACTGCTTCGGGATGCCCGCCCAGCAACTGGGGATCGACACGCGCCTTTTCCTGGCCCTGCAGGCGCACCTGGTGCTGCAGGCGGCGCATCGCGCGGTAGGCGTCGGCCGCCGCCGCGGCCAGGCCGGTATCGATCAGCCCGAGCTCGCCGGATAGCCTCAACAGGGCGATGTTGCCGGCATTTGCCGTCAGTTGCGGGTAGCGGGCGGCATGGCGCAGGATCAGGTACTGGACGATGAACTCGATGTCGATCATCCCGCCTTCGTCCTGCTTGAGGTCGAACAGTTCGCCATGGTTGACGTTGGCGTCGCGCATGCGCTTGCGCATCGCGCGGACCTCGTCCTTCAACTGCTGTTCCTGGTCGCTCCTGTCCTTGCGCAGCACCGCATCGCGGATGCGCTCGAACCTGGCGCCGATGGCGGCGTCGCCGGCGCAGAAGCGGGCCCGGGTCAGGGCCTGGTGCTCCCAGATCCAGGCCGAAGCATGCTGGTAGCGCTCGAAGGCGGCGACCGTGGACACCAGCATGCCGCTGGCGCCGTCCGGACGCAGCGCGGTGTCGATGTCGAACAGGATGCCGGCCGCCGTGTGGGCGGTGTTCCAGGTGATGAAGCGCTGCGCCAGCTTGGCGTAGTTGGACGGCGCCATCTCGTCCTCGTCGTCGAACAGGAAGATGACGTCGAGGTCGGATACGTAGCCGAGCTCCTTGCCGCCCAGCTTGCCGTAGGCGATGACGGCGAAGCGCGGCTCCTCGCGGTGGCGGCTGGCGATGGCGCGCCAGGCATGGCGGATGGTGGCACCGACGATGGTGTCGGCCAGCAGGGACAGGTGGTCGGCCAGGCGCTCGACCGAGAGCTCGCCGGCCAGGTCCAGGGCCAGCAACCGGAACAGCTGGGCATGATGGGCTTCGCGCAGGATGTCGAGCTGGCGCTCGGTGTCGCCGGCGGCGGCATTCAATTGCTCGTCGAGGACGGTGGCCAGTTCGGTCATGTCGCCGGCGCCCTCGTTGCGGTCGTCCAGCAGTTCGTCGAGCAGGATCGGGTGCTGGGTCAGGAAGGTGGCGGCCCAGCCGCTGGCATTCATCATCCGGATCACGCGCTCGAGCGTGTGGGGGTATTCGGTCAGCAGCGACAGGTAGGCCGAGCGGCGCGCGATCGCCTCGAAGAAGTCGAGCAGGCGCCCGAGCGTGGCGGCGTGGCTGCCGACCCCGGCTTCGCGCACCACGGTGGCGATCTGGCCGAGGGCGGCGTCGCCCAGCGCCAGCAGCCGGGCGCGGCTGGCCTCGGGCAGGCTGGCCAGGCGCGGGCCCTGCAGGGTGGCAACCAGGCGCGCCGCCGCCGCGGACGGGTCGTCATAGCCGAGCTCGAGCAGCCGGGCCGCGATCGCCTCGCGGTTTTCCGGGTCGTCGGCGAGAAGGGTGGCTTCGGGATCGGCGCCGTCGGATTTGTCGGCGAAGATGGCGTCGAACTGGGCAGCCACGAAGGCGCGTTGTTCTTCCAGCCGGGCGAGCAGGGTGGCGACGTCGGGGAGGCCCATCATCTGCGCCACCGTCAGCCGGTCTTCTTCGCTGGCCGGCAGCGTGTGGGTCTGGGCATCGTCCAGGTATTGCAGGCGGTGTTCGAGGTTGCGCAGGAAGGTATAGGCTTCGAGCAGGCGCGCCACCGTGTCCTGGGGCAGCAGTTCGCGCTCGGCCAGCAGGCGCAGGGTGGCGCGGGTGGAGCGTTCGCGCAGGGCCGGGTCGCGCCCGCCGCGGATCAGCTGGAATACCTGGGCCAGGAACTCGATCTCGCGGATCCCGCCGCGGCCCAGCTTGACATTGTGGCTACGCTCGGGGTGCAGGCGCTCCTGGCGCTTGACCTCGGCGCGGATCTGGGCGTGCATGTTGCGGATCGCGTCGATCACGCCAAAGTCGAGGTAGCGCCGGAACACGAAGGGACGCACGATGTCTTCCAGCGCCGCGATGTCCTCCGAATCGCCGGTGACCGCGCGCGCCTTGACCCAGGCATAACGCTCCCATTCCCGGCCCTGCACAATGAGGTATTCCTCGACCATGTTCAGGCTCGCCGCCAGCGGGCCGGAATTGCCGTTGGGACGTAGCGCCATGTCGACGCGGAAGGTGAAGCCGTCCTCGATGATTTCCGACAGGGCGGCATTCAGGCGGCGGCCAAGGCGAACGAAAAATTCATGGTTGGACAACTGGCGCTGGCCGGGGGCGGCGGCGGTCTCGCCATCCTCGGGGTAGACGAAGATCAGGTCGATGTCGGACGAGACGTTCAGCTCGCCGCCGCCGCCCTTGCCCATGGACAGCACCATGAGCTGCTGCGGCCGGCCGGATTCCTCGCCCGTCGGCATGCCGTGGGCGGCGACCAGTTCGGCGGTCAGGGCTGCGGCATGGGTCTGGATGGCGAAGTCGGCAAAGCGGGTCATCGCGGTGACGACCTCGTCCAGGTCGGCCAGGCCCTCCAGGTCGCGCCGGATGAGGGCGCACACGAGGAGGTTGCGCAGACGGCGCATTGCACGTGGCAGTGGCAGGCCAGCGTCCAGCTCGCGTGCCAACAACGCGCCGAGGTCGACGCTGGACAGGGATAATCGGCATATCCCGTCGAGCAGGGCGGCGCGGGCCGGGTCGGCGCCGAGCCAGCGCTGGAGGAAGCGGGAATGGTCAGACGGCGAAGCTGGGTGCATGGTGTCGATCCGGTGTGTGTTTTTGCCGTCCGGCAGGCATTCGTGCGGTAGAATTGCCCGCCGTGCCGCCTGGGAACCTAGGGTCAGCACGATGGTAAGGTAGACGCCGCGACTGTTGCAACTATCTGTTATTAGAGAATCAAACTTACGGCGAGCCTTTTTGAGCACCTTGATGGACAACCAGGACCCGCAGGCGGCCGCCGCTCACCTGTCGGCGCTCGAGGGAGCGCTTGTGCGCTGGCGGCGCCTGCGTGCGTGCTATCGCTATGCGAACCTGGCCTCGCACCATGTCCTCGGCTTCACCATCAAGCTGGTGCTGCTGCTGTATTTCGGCTTGGCGCTGCTGTTCCTGGCGCTGCGCTATGCCATCCTGCCCAACATCGACCTGTATAAAGGCGACATCGAAGCGGCCGCCGGGCGCGCGCTCGGCAACCGCGTCACCATTGCGCACCTGGAGGCTGGGTGGCAGGGCATCCATCCCGTATTGACGCTGGGCGACGTGCGCCTGATCGACCGCGGCGGGCGCCAGGTGCTGGCCTTGCCGGAGGTGACGGCGGCCCTGTCCTGGTGGAGCCTGGCTGCCTTCGAGCCGCGCCTGCATGCGCTTGAAGTGCGCAGTCCGCAGCTGGACATGCGGCGCGGCCGCGACGGTATCATCAGCGTGGCGGGCATCCGGCTCGATCCCGATAAGCGAGACGACGGGCGCGGCGCCGACTGGCTGCTGCGCCAGCGCGAGATCGTGATCCGCGGCGGCCGCATCGATTGGACCGACGAGCTGCGCGGCAGGCCCACACTGGCCCTGACCGACGTGACCCTGGCCTTGCTGAACCGTTTCGGCGGCGGGCACCGCTTCGCGCTGCGCGCCACCCCGCCGCGCGCGCTCGGCCAGCCGCTCGACGTGCGCGCGCGCTTCCGCCACCGTTTCGGCGCGCGTCCCTCCGATATCGCGCGCTGGAAGGGGGAGCTGTATGCCGACTTGCGCGGCGCCGACCTGGTGGCCTGGAAACAGCACGTCGACTTGCCGTTCCAGATTGCCAGCGGACGCGGTTCGGTGCGCGCCTGGCTGAGCGTCGACCAGGCCAGGGTGGCCGGCTTTACCGCCGACCTGGCCCTGGCCGACGTCAACGCGCGCCTGGGCACGACCCTGGAGCCGCTCGAGCTGGCTCGCATTTCCGGCCGCCTGGCCGCGCGCGAAGAAATGCTTCCAGGGAAGGACGAGGGCAAGCCGACCTTCGGCGCCCACGGCCATACCATCAGCCTCACCGATTTTTCCGTCACCACCCGCGATGGCCAGGCGCTGCCGCCCGCCACGCTCGAACAGACCTGGCGCCCGGCGCGCGACGGCAGGCCCGAAACGGGCGAGCTGAGCGCGCGCCAGCTCGACATCGGCGCACTCGCCGCACTGGCCGGCTACCTGCCGCTGCCGCCGCAGCAGCGCCAGATGCTGCTCGACTACGCCCCGCGCGGCCGCCTGCTCGACGTGGCCGCCGAGTGGGAAGGGCGCTATCCGGCGCTGCGCAGCTACCGCGTGCACGGCGACGTGGCCGGCCTGGCCATCAATGCCCAGCCGGCGCGCGCGGCCCAGCCGGCACGTGGCGACCAGCCGGCAATCCCGGCCCGTCCGGCCACGCCCGGCTTCCAGAACCTCAGCGGCAGCATCGACGCCAGCCAGAACGGCGGCAGCGTGACGGTCGATTCGACCGCGCTGGTGCTGCACATGCCGGCCTGGTTCGCCGAACCCGCGCTGCCGCTCGACCGCCTCGACCTGAAGGCGCGCTGGAATTTCGATCCGGGCAAGCAGCTGCTGGTCGAGGTCGAGCGCCTGGCTTTCGCGCAGGGGACACTGAGCGGCTCGCTGTCCGGACGCCACAGCCTGCCGCTGCTGCCGGGGGGCGGCGCGGCAGGCCCGGGCACGGCCGACATCACGGGCACCCTGGACGGCTTCGCGATCAATTCGGTTGGGCGCTTCCTGCCGCTGGGCACGCCCGAGCACCTGGCCGGTTGGCTGGGCACGGCCCTGCAGGGCGGCACCCTGCGCGACGCGCACCTGCGCCTGCGCGGCGACCTGGCCGGCTTCCCATTCCGCGCCACGGGAGGAGTCAATGCGGTACTGGAACGTGCGCGCGGCGAATTCCATGCCGCCGGACGCCTCGAGAACGCGCGCCTCGAATATGCGCCGGACCACCGCCACGCCGACGGCACTCCGCTGTGGCCGGTGGCCGAGAACATCAACGGCCGCATCGAATTCGACCGCGCCCGCATGGAGATCCGCGGCGACACGCTGCGCACCATGGGCGTGGCGCTGTCGAACGTGAAGGCGGTGATCCCCGACCTGGGCGCGCACGAGAAGATGATGCTCGAGATCGACGGCAATGCGGCGGCGCCGATGCAGGAATTCCTGCGCTACGTGGCGGCCAGCCCGGTGCCGGAATGGATCGGCCACTTCCTGGATGAGACCCGTGCCGGAGGCAACGCGCGCCTGGGCTTGCGCCTGCGCATGCCGCTGGCGCACCTGCCCGACACCAAGGTGCAGGGCAGCCTGCAATTGCTGGGCAACGACATCAGCCTGTTCCCGGAACTGCCACAGCTAACGGCGGCGGAAGGGAAGATCGAGTTCTGGGAGCGCGGCGTCGCCCTCAACGGCGTGGGCGCCAGTTTCCTGGGCGGGCCGCTGGGCCTGTCCGGTGGCACCCAGAAGGACGGCAGCATCGCCATTCGCCTGCACGGCATCCTGTCGGCCGAAGGCATGCGCCGCACTGCGCCCGTCCCCGCGCTGAGGCGCCTGGCACAGCGCCTGTCGGGTAGCACGCCCTATACCGGCAGCGTGGTGGTGCGCGAAGGGCGGCGCCTGGTCACCCTCGAATCGAACCTGGCCGGCCTGGGCATGGAACTGCCGGTCCCGCTCAACAAGCCGGAGGCCGACAGCCTGCCGCTGCGCTTCGTGCTGGCGGGCGAACCGACCGTGGGCAACGTGGCGCGCGACGAGATCCGTCTGGCGCTGGGCGAGGGCGTGGCGGCGCGCTACCTGCGCGAGAAGACGGGGCGCGCACCCTGGACCGTGCAGCGCGGCGGCATCGGCATCAACGTGCCGGCGCCACAGCCGGACAGCGGCATGATGATCCATGTGGACATGCGCGCGCTGAATGTGGACGGCTGGATCGCTGCCGGCAAGGCGATCGCGGGCGAGGGCGAAGGCTCCGGCAGCGATGGCGCCGGCCCCGGGTTTGCCCAGTACGTGATGCCGACCGTGATTGGCGGCCGGGTAGGCGAGCTGACCATCGGCGAGCGCCGCCTGGCCGACGTGATCCTGGGCGCCACCCACCTGCGCGACACCTGGCAGGCCAACCTGCATTCGCGCCACGCGAGCGGCTATGTGACCTGGGCCGAGACCGGTGGCGGCCAGGGCGTGGGCAAGGTGACAGCACGGCTGGCTTCGCTGGTGATCCCGGAATCCAGCGAAGCCGAGGTCA
>NZ_JPXI01000032.1 GCF_000740675.1 Massilia sp. BSC265
CCACGTGCCGGAAACCATCACCGTGGCCGAACTGGCCCACAAGATGGCGGTCAAGGCGTCGGAAGTCATCAAGCAGCTGATGAAGCTGGGCCAGATGTGCACCATCAACCAGGTGCTGGACCAGGAAACCGCGATGATCGTGGTGGAAGAGATGGGCCACAAGGCCTTCGCGGCCGCCGTCGACGATCCGGAAGCGATCCTGGCCGACCAGGGCGAGCACGCCGAGTTCGAGGCCAAGCCGCGCGCGCCGGTCGTGACCGTCATGGGCCACGTCGACCACGGCAAGACCTCGCTGCTGGACTACATCCGCCGTGCGAAGGTGGCAGCTGGCGAAGCCGGCGGCATTACCCAGCACATCGGTGCATACCACGTGGATACCCCGCGCGGCATGGTCACTTTCCTGGATACCCCGGGTCACGAGGCGTTCACCGCAATGCGTGCCCGTGGCGCGAAAGCGACCGACATCGTCATCCTGGTGGTGGCGGCGGACGACGGCGTGATGCCGCAGACCAAGGAAGCGATTGCCCACGCAAAAGCTGCCGGCGTACCGCTGGTGGTGGCGATCAACAAGATCGACAAGCCGGGCGCCAACACCGACCGCGTCACCCAGGAACTGGTGGCCGAAGGCGTGGTGCCGGAAGAGTACGGTGGCGATTCGCCGTTCGTCCCGGTCTCGGCCAAGGTCGGCACCGGTATCGACGACCTGCTGGAGCAGGTGCTGCTGCAGGCCGAGGTGCTGGAACTGACCGCGCCGGTCGAAGCACCGGCACGTGGCCTCGTTGTGGAAGCGCGCCTCGACAAGGGCCGCGGTCCGGTTGCCACCATCCTGGTGCAGTCGGGTACCCTGAAGCGCGGCGACGTCGTGCTGGCCGGTTCCTCGTTCGGCCGCGTCCGTGCGATGCTGGACGAGAACGGCAAGGCGGTGACCGAAGCCGGTCCGTCGATTCCGGTCGAGATCCAGGGCCTGACCGAAGTGCCGAGCGCCGGCGAAGAAGCGATGGTCATGGCCGACGAGCGCAAGGCACGTGAAATCGCCTTGTTCCGTCAAGGCAAGTTCCGCGACGTCAAGCTGGCGAAGCAGCAGGCCGCCAAGCTGGAGAACATGTTCGACCAGATGGCCGAAGGCGAAGTCAAGAACCTGCCGCTGATCGTCAAGACCGACGTGCAGGGTTCGCAGGAAGCGCTGGTGGGCTCGCTGCAGAAGCTGTCGACCTCGGAAGTGCGTGTCCAGATCGTCCATGCGGCGGTGGGCGGCATCAGCGAGTCGGACGTCAACCTGGCGGTGGCCTCGAAAGCGGTCATCATCGGCTTCAACGCCCGTGCCGACGCATCGGCGCGCAAGGTGGCGGAAGCCAACGGCGTCGACATCCGTTACTACAGCATCATTTACGATGCGATCGACGAGATCAAGACGGCACTGTCGGGCATGCTGGCGCCGGAGAAGCGCGAGACCATCACCGGCCAGGTGGAAATCCGCCAGGTCATCCTGGTGTCGAAGGTCGGCGCGATCGCGGGCTGCCTGGTCACCGACGGCGTGGTCAAGCGTACTTCCTCGGTCCGCCTGCTGCGCAACAACATCGTCGTCTGGACCGGCGAGATCGACTCGCTCAAGCGCTTCAAGGACGATGCGAAAGAAGTCCGCGCCGGCCTCGAGTGCGGTCTGTCGCTGAAGAACATGAACGACATCCAGGTCGGCGACGTCCTGGAAGTGTTCGAAGTCACCGAAGTGGCGCGTACGCTGTAATTTCGGCATTGGGCGTACCATGAGGGCCAGGACGCTTCGCGGCGATGCCGCGAAGGGCCTGGCCCTTGTTTTTGGCCCATCACATCACAAGAACAACATCGCTTTACATCATGGCAAAACACAGCAAAAGCATCCCCCAGCGCGGCCTGCGCGTCGCCGACCAGATCCAGAAAGACCTGTCGGAACTGATCGCCTTCGAACTCAAGGATCCCCGCGTGGGCATGGTCACCATCAGCGAAGTCAAGCTGACGCCCGACTACGCCCACGCCAAGGTCTACTTCACCTTGCTGAAGGACAGCCCGGAAGAAGTGAAGCAGACCCTCGAGGGCCTGTCCAAGGCCGCCGGCTACCTGCGCAACCTGCTCGGCAAGCGCCTGCACATCCACACGCTGCCGCAGCTGCATTTCGTGCACGACACCTCGACCACGCGCGGCCTCGCCATGTCGGCCCTGATCGACCAGGCCAATGCGGTCCGTGCGGCCGACTTCGGCCAGGACGAAGATGCGGATTCCGAGTGAACGCGCGTCCTCCCAAAAAGCCGCGCGACCCGGTCGACGGCGTTCTCCTGCTCGACAAGCCGGTCGGGTTGTCCTCGAATGACGCGTTGATCAAGGCCAAGCGCGTTTTCAACGCCAGGAAGGCCGGCCACACCGGCACCCTGGATCCTTTCGCCACGGGCCTGCTGCCGCTGTGCTTCGGCGAAGCGACCAAGTTCTCGCAAGACCTGCTGGAAGCCGACAAGACCTATGAGGCAACGGTCCATCTCGGCATCATGACCACGACCGGCGATACCGAAGGGGAGGTCATCGAGCAGCGCAGGGCCGAGGAGATGCAGGATGTGACGCGCGAGCAGATCGAAGCTGCGCTGGCGCGCTTCCGCGGCCCCATCTTCCAGGTTCCGCCCATGTATTCGGCGCTCAAGCGCGACGGCAAGGCCTTGTACGAATACGCGCGCGAAGGCATCACGCTCGAGCGCGAGGCGCGTCCGGTGACGATCCACGGCCTGTCGCTGGTCGACTACACGGCGCCCTACCTGAAGATCCTGGTTACCTGCAGCAAGGGCACTTATGTGCGGGTGCTGGGCGAGGATATCGGCGCCGCGCTCGGCTGCGGCGCCCACCTGAACGCGCTGCACCGCGTGCAGGTAGGCAACCTGTCGGCCGAACGCATGATCACGCTGGACGACCTGCAGGCACACCCGGACCCGCTGTCGCTGCTGGCCCCGGTCGATGCGCTACTGTCGAGCTTCCCCTCGGTCGAGCTCACGCCGGAGCTCGCCAAGCGCTTCCTGAACGGCCAGCGCCTCGCGCTCGGCAAGGAATCCGTCATGGTCCCGAGCGAACTGGGCCGAGTGCGCGTCTATCATGACGGCAAGCTGCTCGGCACCGCCAACTTGCAGGAGTATGCGATCCTGGCGCCCGAGCGCCTGATCGCGGCCGCGCAGTAATCCTGTCTGCATGCCGCTGTCCGCGCCACGTCGTGGACGGCAGCGTGCGCGTCCGCGGACGCTTCCCACGAGCCGTTTTCCCAGAGAGAAACCCTTGGCACGGCGCTTGCAATGATGGACTCACCACTATTCTGGAGACCCATCATGCAAAACCATCTGTTCCGTGCGGCCCTGCTGGCCGTCTCCCTGTTGACCTGTCCCGGCTTGCACGCCGGCGCCAAGAGCGAACGCGAGTTGGTGGTCGACGAGACGCTCGCCCAGATCAAGGCGGAATACATCCACCCCGAACGCTACCCGGCCATCGAACAGAACGTGCGCAAGCACCAACAGGCCGGTGCCTATGCCGCAGCCGGCACCGAAGAGGAGTTCGTCAAGCTCTTGAGCAGCCACCTGCAGGAAATCAGCAAGGACAAGCACATGAGCCTGCGCCACCAGCCGAATGTGCGCACGCTGCGTCCGGGCGCCTTTGCCAGCACGGCGGCCAAGCGCGAGCAGGAGCGCCGCGAGAACTACGGCCTGCGCAAGGTGGAGATCTTGCCGGGCAACGTCGGCTACATCGATATCCTCCACTTCCACGACGATACCGAACAGGCCATGGAGGCCTTCGGCGTCGCCATGGGTTTCGTGGCCAATACCGATGCGCTCATCATCGACCTGCGTAGTCATCGCGGCGGCGGAGAAGCCATGCAACTACTGGCCAGCTATTTCTTCGAAAAGCCGTTCACGGTGATGGAACTGCGCTACCGCGGCAACCGCAAGGTAGAGGCAAAGTCCTTCGCGAACGTCGCGGGCAAGCGCTACCTCGGCAAGCCGGTCTGGCTGCTGACCTCGGGCCGCACCTTCTCTGCCGGCGAAGCCTTTGCGTACGCGATGAAGAGCCTGAAGCGCGCGACCCTGGTCGGCGTTACCACCCGCGGCGGTGGCAACCCCAACATGATGCTGCCGCTGCGTAACGACTACCTGCTGTCGATCCCGATCGGCGAGTCGGTCAGCCCCGTCGATGGCGGCAGCTGGGAAGGCATAGGCGTACAGCCGCACGTCGCGGTCGACGAGAAGGCGGCGCTCGGCGTCGCCCACCGCGCGGCGCTGGAAACCCTGCGTGAACGTAGCAAGGATGAAACGCTGCGCGCCAGCCTGGCGAAACAGATCGAAGCCCTCGAGAAGAGCTGAGGCCGGCCTCTGCCAGACCCGCGCGCGCGGGTCTTGAATTCCACCAATCTGTTTCCATATACGTCCTTGTCCCGGAAAAGGCAGCGCCACGCTGCCAGCGGCGTCCGGACTGTCATCATCCTTCAACATCCCGCCGCTACACTCGCCGGCATCCCGGCCCGGAAACGGGCCCGCCGGCGGCAACATCATCGAAAAACCAACTCCCGGCTTCTCGCTGCAACGCAGCAAGTTGGAGAAGCATGCTATAGTAGCGGGTTACGGAAATCGGTAATCTCTTCGTTCGTCGCCGCTTCCATCCATCACGCAACATTCACTGTTGAAAACACACATGTCAGACACCAAACGCGCGATTCGTAATATCGCAATCATCGCCCACGTTGACCACGGCAAGACCACCCTGGTGGACCAGCTGCTGCGCCAATCGGGCACCTTCCGTGAAAACCAGGCGGTGGACACCCGCGTGATGGACTCGAACGACCTCGAAAAAGAACGTGGCATCACGATTCTGTCGAAGAACTGCGCGGTCGAGTACGAAGGCACCCACATCAACATCGTCGACACCCCGGGCCACGCCGACTTCGGCGGCGAGGTCGAGCGCGTGCTGTCGATGGTGGACTCGGTGCTGCTGCTGGTCGACGCCCAGGAAGGCCCGATGCCGCAGACCCGCTTCGTGACCCGCAAGGCGCTGGCCCTGGGCCTCAAACCGATCGTCGTGGTCAACAAGATCGACCGTCCGGGCGCGCGCGCCGACTGGGCGATCAACCAGACCTTCGAACTGTTCGACAAGCTCGGCGCGACCGACGAGCAGCTGGACTTCCCGATCGTCTACGCCTCGGGCCTGAACGGCTACGCCGGCATGGACGAAAGCGTGCGCGGCGGCGACATGAAGCCGCTGTTCGACGCCATCCTGAAATACGTGCCGGTGCGTGACGACAACCCGGACGGTCCGCTGCAGATGCAGATCACCTCGCTCGACTACTCGTCCTACGTGGGCAAGATCGGCATCGGCCGCATCAACCGCGGCCGTGTGCGTCCGGGCATGGACGTGCTGGTGGTGAACGGCCAGGACGACAAGAACCCGATCAAGGGCCGCATCAACCAGGTGCTGAACTTCAAGGGCCTGGAGCGCGTGCAGGTCGAGGAAGCCGTCGCCGGCGACATCGTCCTGATCAACGGTATCGAAGACATCGGCATCGGCGTGACCGTGACCGCACCGGACGTGCCGGAAGCGCTGCCGATGCTGACCGTCGACGAGCCGACCCTGACCATGAACTTCATGGTCAACACCTCGCCGCTGGCCGGTCGCGAAGGCAAGTTCGTCACCAGCCGCCAGCTGCGCGAGCGCCTGGAGCGTGAGCTCAAGGCCAACGTGGCGCTGCGCGTGCTGCCGACCGACGACGACACCATCTTCGAAGTCTCGGGCCGTGGCGAACTGCATCTGACCATCCTGCTGGAAAACATGCGTCGTGAAGGCTTCGAACTGGCAGTGTCGCGTCCGCGCGTGGTGTTCAAGGAAATCGACGGCGTCAAGTGCGAGCCCTACGAGAACCTGACCGTCGACGTGGAAGAAGTCAACCAGGGCGGCGTGATGGAAGAGCTGGGGCGCCGTCGCGGCGACCTGCAGAACATGGAATCGGACGGCAAGGGCCGTGTTCGTCTGGAATACCTGATCCCGGCGCGTGGCCTGATCGGCTTCCAGGGCGAGTTCATGACCCTGACCCGCGGCACCGGCCTGATGAGCCACGTGTTCCACGAGTACGCACCGGTCGACAACACCAAGGGCGACCTGGCCGGCCGCCGCAACGGCGTGCTGATCTCGCAGGATGACGGCGCCGCCGTCGCCTATGCGATCTGGAAGCTGCAGGACCGCGGCCGCATGTTCGTCGAGCACAACACCCCGGTGTACGAAGGCATGATCATCGGCATCCACTCGCGCGACAACGACCTGGTCGTCAACCCGATCAAGGGCAAGCAGCTGACCAACGTGCGTTCGTCAGGTACCGACGAAGCCGTGCGCTTGGTGCCGCCGATCCAGATGTCGCTGGAATACGCCGTCGAGTTCATCGAGGACGACGAGCTGGTCGAGATCACCCCGAAATCGATCCGCCTGCGCAAGCGCTTCCTGAAGGAACACGAGCGCAAGAAGGCGAGCCGCGAAGGCGCGTAATTAGCCTTGATTCTGAAAAACCCGCTGCTTGCAGCGGGTTTTTTTATTTTTGGAATCCAGTCGCGTCCGGCAGTCTTGAAGTCATCGTCCGTCATCTGGCGCACATAAGTGCGGATCTGGTCTTCATTTTGCAACTTGTTACAGTTCTTGCCGGCCGTTCGCTTGGGCTCGGCGGTGGTGCGATGCTATTGTGAACACACAACGCGATTCATTGGGAATTGCGATACAGTTGAAGACGATTGAAGGGAGTTAGTATGAAAAAGCTCATGATTGCACTGATCGCCAGCGCCGCCGTTGCAGGCACCGCCCAGGCCCAGACCATGGCCGGCCGCGGCTATGTCGGCGCTAGCGCCGTGACCGCCAAGAACACCACCGTTGACGCGAATAAAGCCGACGGCAAGCTGTTCGCAGGCTACCACTTCGACGAGCGTGTCGGCGTCGAAGTAGGCGCGACCAATCACCACAAGACCGATTTCGCGAATGGCGCTGTGCGCGGCGACGTCGAAGGCTATGGCGCCTACGTGGCCGCCAAGTACACCATGCCGGTCAACGAGCAGGTGTCGGCCTACGGCAAGCTGGGCATCTCGCACAGCTCGCGCGAGCTGCGCACCAATGTGGGTAATTTCAAGCAGAGCGACAACAGCGGCTATGCCGGTGTCGGCGTGGAATACAAGCTGAACCAGACCACGGCGCTGGTGGCGGAATATGAGCGCTACGGCAAGACCAAGGACTTTGGCGCCCGCGCGAACGTGTGGAGCGCAGGTCTCAAATACGGCTTCTAAGCAAGCTCGCTTAACAAAAAAGCTCTCCAGCGCCAGGCGCGGGAGAGCTTTTTTCATGGGCGAAACAGATCAGCGCAATCCGAGCAGGGCCTGTACCCGCTCCCGGCTCACGCCGACCAGGGCAGAGGTAATCGCCAGCAGCGACTGGTAGTCGTGGCTGGCGGCCGAGGCGGCGAAATCGCTGCTGATGGCGGTAAGTTCCGCTTCCGGGACGTCCTGCTGCTCGGTACGCGCCATCGCCGCGTTCAAGGCGGCACTGGCCGCTTCCTGCGACCGGCGCACCCGGGCCAAGGCCTGGACCACCTCGAGCAGGCTCTGGCGCAGGGCGTCCGGATTGCCGATGCTCCACTTTTCAGGCGCAAGGCCGCTCGGGTCTTCCGCCACGTCGACACGGCCACGTCCCGAGATCGCGATCGCATCCTTGATGCCGGCCCACTCCGATTCCGGCGCGCTGAACACCAGTTGCTGCTGCTTGTCGAGCGAGACGCGTACCTTCACCGGCGACAGGGTACGGTCCAGGCGGGCGGCGATTTCCTCTGGCGTCATGCCGGGCTCGATGGTGGCGGTCAGCTGCGGACCACCGGCACTGCCGACCGAGAAGGCATAGGTCTGCTGGCCCGCGGACTGCAGCGAAGCGATGTCGAAGCCGCGGATGCGGAAGCGCGTCATGGCAGGCTGGCCGCCATCGAAGCCGAGCTGGGCATCGACGCCGCCGCCGGCCTGCTTGCGGCGCGCTTCCAGCGCGCTGGCGAGCTGCTGGGACCTGGCCTCGATTTGGCGCACCGGATCGCCGCGCCCGGAAATCTTGGCGCTCAGGTCGGCCTTCAGCGCTTCGAGCTGGGAAGCGACACGCTCCAGATAGTCGAGTGCCTGCTGGGCCCGGGCGACGTCGCCCTGCAGTCGCGTATCCCAGGTGATGCCGCGCTTGAGCGGGGCGGCAGTGGGAGCGGCCCGGGTGACCGCGCGGCTGTCCGCGTCGAGCGGCTTGATCGCGGTGGCGCGTGCCGCTGCGGCGGTCGAGGACGCAGCAGCGGCATTGCTGATCGATGAATTGGCCGGGTTGGCCGCGGGACTGGTAGGACGAAGGGTTGCTTCCATGACAAACTATCGTATTACAACACCGAGAACAGGGACAGGGTGCCGATGCGGCTATAGGCCTTGTAGGTGGCCTGCAGGGCGGTCGAATATCCGTTGAGCGAGGTGGCCGCTTCGCCGACGTCGAGCGCGCTGATGTCGGTAATTGCGATCTTGTTCGACAGGCTGATATTGGCGTGGTTGGCGTCCAGGGTCTTCATGATGTTCTGCGCGCCGCCCAGGGTGGCCACCTTGCTGCTGACCAGGTCCAGTGCATCGTCGAACCCGTCCAGGGCGTTGCTCAGCACCGAGCGCAGCGCCGGGTCGCTGGCCGAGGCGCCTGGCGCCTTCAGGCCGGCAATGGCCAGCTCGAGGTGATTCAGCAGCTTTTCGATGCCTTGCAGGTTCTGGTTACCCGGCTGGGTGATGCCGTTACCGACCACGACGTTCTGTGAATTGATGTTGCCGACGTAGCTGTAACGCGAACCGAGCGCCGCCGCCGGATCGTAGGCGATCGGCGCGGTCTTGGTCAGGGTGCCCGAGAAGTTGTAGTTGCCTTCCTGGTCGATCGAGTTGGCGCTGTAGAGCAGACTGTCGCGCAGCGATTCGAGCGGGGACACCATGGATTGCAGGTCCTCCGGTGCGTTGCTGCCGTCCGAGGCCCAGACCAGGAGGTCGCGACCGGGAATGAGCTCGTCCGTCATGTTCTGCAGGGTGCCTTCGGTCTTGTTCATGCGGATCTTGATCGACGCGATGTTGTCGCGGTATTGCTGCACTGTCGCTTCCTCGCGCGCCAGGCGTGCCAGGCGTACGCTGTCGACCGGGTCGTCCGAAGGCACCAGGATGCGCTTGTTGGACGCCAGCTGCTGCGTCAGGTGGGTGATGCGCTCCTGGTTGATCTGGAGCGATTGGTTCATCGTCGATTGGTACTGGGAAGTCGCGATACGCATGGTGGTTCCTTTAGCCCATCATCGCCAGCGTGGCGTCGAAGAGCTGGTTGGCGATGGCAATGACTTTCATGTTCGCCTGGTACATGTTCTGGTACTCGACGAGGTTGACCGCTTCCTCGTCCTGGTTCACGCCGCTGGTCGACTGCCAGTCGTCCACCGATTGGGTGCGGACGGTCTGGGTGGTCTTCAGCCCTGCCTTGTTGAGCTGGCTGTCGACGCCGAGCTTGCCGACGAGCTGGGTGTCGGCATCGCTCAGCAGCACGGTGCCGATGCTCGTCACGGTGATCGGCTGGCCCTTGATGGCGACCAGTTTCTGCAGGTTGCCGGTGTCGCCCGGGGTGCCGTCGGCGGAGAAGGCGAGGTCGGCGGCCTCGAAGCCGTTCGCCACCTTCAGCATGTCCGCGCTGCTACCCGGGGTGTACACGAAGAGCGGGGTGCCCGCGGAGCCGTCAGGCTTGCGGCCGAGGGCGAGCTGGCCGTTGACCCTGCTTGCGATCTCCTCTGCGATGTTGGCGACGGCGGCCTGCAGCGGTACCAGCTTCTCGGTCTCGAATTTGGTCAGGCCGCCCAGCTGGCCGCCGAGCTTGCCGGCGTCGAGCACATAACTGGTGCCGGCGAAGCTCAGCGAGAATTCCTGCGGCGAGGTGGCGGTTGGGGCAGCCTTGAGCGTGCCGTGCATGCTGCCGAGCACCAGGGCCTGGCCGGTCTTCAGCGAGACGTCGCGGGTGCCGTCGCCGTTGTCCGAGACTTCCAGCGCCATCTTGCCGGCCAGGTCGTCGATCGCCTGGTCGCGTGCGTCGATCATGGCCGAGGCACTCAGGTTGCCCGCCTGGGCCTGGCTGATCTGCTGGTTCAGGCGCGCGATGGTGGCGATCTGGGCATTGGCCGAATCGACGATCGCGCTGCGCTGGTTGCGCACCGACTGCAGCTGGGCGTTGAAGACGTTGTTCAGGCCATTGAAGCGCTCCGCCATCAGGCCGGCCGAGGTGAGCACCTGCTGGCGCAGCGGGGTCGAGCCCGGATCGCCGGCAACCGCGTTGAGCGCGCCGAAGAACTGGTCGATGCCGGCCGACAGGCTGGCGGTGTCGTCGCCCATCACGTTCTCGAGCTGGCTCAGGTAGGGCTGGGTCTGCGAATACGAACCGAGGTCGGCGGCGGCGCGCCACATGGCCTGGCTCTTGTAGTTGTCCGAGAAGCGCAGCAGGGAAGATACCTGCACGCCATTGCCCGCCGAGCGCGGGTTGGCGTCCGGGCCGATGGCGGTGAGCAGGGCGGACTGGCGGGTATAGCCCTTGGTCTGCAGGTTGGCGATGTTGTGGCTGCTGGTGGTCAGCGCAACCTGGGCGGCAAGCGCGCCGGACAGGGCGTTGTTGATGATGGCCATGGTGCGGGTTCTTCCTCGAGCGGGGGACACCTGGTAAAGGCGACCGTTTATTGCAGCACGTTAAGCTTATTTATGCGAAGTTTTTTCGCGGACGGCATTGCGCGCCGGCTGTGCGAATCAAGTCTTGTTGCCCGGTTTTGCGCCCGGCACCAGCTGGCGCAGGATGGCGTCGGCAATGCCGAAGGCGCGGTTGCCGGCCATGTTCCCGGCCAGCAGGTCGTCGGCCATGTCCTGCATGTCCTGGTTGACGCGGTTGTTGAACACGCTGTCCTCGGCGGCCATGGCGCGGGTCGAGGAGCGCATCTCCTTCAGCATGTGCGAGATGAAAAAGCGTTCGAACTCGACCGCGGCCTTGGTGGCCTTGGCGACGTAAACGGGGTCCGGCTGGTCGGCAGCGGAGGCGACCGGCGCATCCTGGCCGGTCTGCAGCGGAATGGGTTGGTTCTGTTCGATCTTCATCAGATCACCACCAGTTCGCCTTCGATCGCGCCGGCCTGGTCGAGGGCCTGCAGGATCGCCATGATGTCGTCGGGCGAGGCGCCCAGGCTGTTGACCACGTCGATGATGGACTGCAGCCTGGCGCCGGCCGGCCAGCGGAACATCTGGCCCGAGCCCTGGTCCACCGACAGCTTCGATTCCGGCGTCACCGCCGTCTGGCCGCGCGAGAGCGGGCCCGGCTGCGACACGCGTGCGCTTTCCGAGATGATCACCTTGAGCGAGCCGTGGGTGACGGCAGCCGCCTTGACGCGCAGGCCGTCGGCGATGACCACGGTGCCGGTGCGCGAGTTGAACACCACCTTCGGGGTTTCCATGCCGGCTTCCACCGGCAGGTTGTTCAGCCTGGCCATGAAGGCCACGCGCTCGGTCGGGTTGCTGGGGGCGACCACTTCGACGCTGGTGCCGTCGGCGGTGGTGGCGATCGGGCCGTATACCTTGTTGATCGCGTTGACCACGTTGGTGGCGGTCTCGAAATGCGGCTGGCGCAGGCGCAGCATCACCTGTGGACGGGTGGCGAAGTCGGTGGCGATCTCGCGCTCGATCATGGCGCCGTTCGGGATGCGGCCGGTGGTCGGGGTGTTGACCGTGACCGAGGAACCGCTCTTGCCGGTGGCGTTCAGGCCGCCCACGACGAGGTTGCCCTGGGCCAGGGCATAGACTTCGTTGTCGGCCGCGCGCAGCTGCGTGAGCAGCAGGGTGCCGCCGCGCAGGCTTTTCGCGTCGCCCAGCGAGGATACCGTGACGTCGATCGCCTGGCCGCGGCGATAGCCCGGCGGGAACACCGCCGATACCATGACGGCGGCGACGTTCTTGTTCTTGGCGTCTTCGCCTTCCGGCAGGCGCACGCCGAACTGCTTGAGCATGTTGACCACCGATTGGCTGGCGTACTTGACCTGGGTCGAGTCGCCGCTGCCGTTCAGGCCGACCACGAGGCCGTAGCCGACCAGCGGGTTTTCACGCACGCCTTCGACGCTGACCAGGTTGCGCAGGGCCTGCGCCGCACTGGCGGCGCCGGGCAGGGCGGCTGCGCCCAGCACGGCGGCGCACAACATGATTCGAACTACTCGGGGCACCTTGGAAATCTGAATCATATTGTCCTCAGAACGGCATCAGCGGGCTGTTGAAGAAACGGGTCAGCCAGCCCGGCTGGTTGGCGTCGGCCAGGGCGCCCTTGCCCGAATAAGCGATGCGGGCATTGGCTACGCGCAGCGAGGACACCTGGTTGTCGTTGTCGATGTCCTGGGCGCGGATGAAGCCCTTCAGGCGCACGAATTCCTCGCCCTGGTTCAGGGTCAAATTCTTTTCGCCAGCGACGCGCAAGAGTCCGTTCGGCAGCACTTCCTGCACGATCACGGTCAGGGCGCCGGACAGGGCGTTCTGCTGGGTGCTGGTGGCATTGCCTTGGAATTCGCGCTCGGCCGACAGGTCGATCGCGGTCTTGCCGAAGGTCTTGCCCAGGGCCGCGATCGGCGACACGCCGGCCGAGGACTCTTTCGAGAAGCTGGTGCCGGCGCGTTTGCTGGCCTGGGTGGTTTCCTGAAGAATCACGGTGACCGCGTCGCCCACGCGGTAGGCACGGCTGTCCGAGGTCAGCGACACGGCTTCACCCGTGAAGACGCCGCCCGAGACGCCGCGCGACGCCATACGTGCCATCGGCACGAAATCGTCGTCGTCGTTCATGGCCTGGCGCGGCGGCGCGGAAGCGCAGCCGCTCAGGACGATGGCGCACAGCGCCGCGGTAAGGTATTTCATCGGTTTCGTTATTTAGCGTGCAGCCTGTGCAAGGTATTGGAGCATGTTGTCGGCAGCCGACAGCACCTTGGTGTTCATTTCGTAGGTGCGCTGGGCGGCGATCATGTCGACCATCTCTTCGACCACCTGCACGTTCGAGCCTTCCAGCGCGCCCTGTTTCAGCTTGCCGAAGGCGCCGTCGCCCGGACGGCCTTCGTTGGCGGTACCCGAGGCGGCGGTTTCCTGGAACAGGTTCTCGCCCAGGGCCAGCAGGCCGGCCGGGTTGACGAAACTGGTCAGGGTCAGCTGGCCCAGTTCCTGGGGAGCGGTGGAGCCGGCGACGGTGGCCGAGACCATGCCGTTCTCGCCGATGGTGATGGCGGTGGCGTTCTGCGGCACGGTGATCTGCGGCACCAGGGGCAGGCCCTGGGCATTGGTCAGGGTGCCGTTGGCATCGACCTGCAGCTGGCCGGCGCGGGTGAAGGCCGGTTCGCCGTTCGGGCGGCGCACCTGCAGGAAGCCGGCGCCGGAAATGGCGACGTCCAGCGGCTGGCTGGTGGTCTGCATGTTCCCGTTGGTAAAGACCTTCTGGGTGCCGACCAGGCGGGTACCGTTGCCGAGCTGGACGCCGTTGGAGACGGTATTGTCCGCGCTTTGCGCGCCCGGCTGGGCGTCGACCTGGTAGAACAGGTCTTCGAACACGACGCGGTCGCGCTTGAAGCCGACTGTGTTGACGTTGGCCAGGTTGTTGGCGATCGCCTGCAGCTTGGCATCCTGTGCCTGCACGCCGGTCTTGCTGATCCACATTGCTGGATTCATGGGTACTCCTTAAATATGGTTAAAGGCGTGCTTACGCACCAATGAGGCGGTTGCCTACTTCGTTCATGCTGTCGCTGGCCTTGAACAGCTTCATCTGCATCTCGAAGCTGCGGTTCAGGCTCATCACGGCGACCATCTCTTCCACCGCCGACACGTTGCTGCCCTCGAGGGCGCGGCCGCGCACGGTGACGTTCGGATCCGCCTCGAGCGGATCGCCGGCGCGCGAGACGATCAGGCCCGCTTCGTTCTTGGTCAGCTCCGCGCCTTCGGCATTCACCAGGCGCAGCTTGTCGACCGCCTGCATCAGGGTGGCACCTTCGGTCAGCACCGAGATGGTGCCGTCGGTACCGATCTCGACCGCCTGGTGCGGCGGCAGTACGATCGGGCCGCCTTCGCCCATCAAGGGGTGGCCGTGCACCGACAGCGCGCCATTGGCGTCGATGTCGATGGCGCCGGCGCGGGTATAGGCTTCGCCGTCGCCGTATTGCACCGCCAGGTAGCCGTTGCCGTTGATGGCCACGTCGAGCGGGCGGCCGGTCTCGCGCACCGCGCCGGCGCGGGTCGAGATGGAGTCGGCATCGGTCTTCGACAGGTGCATGCTGTCGTAGCCGAAGCCGTTCTGCATGGCCTGGGTCGCGGCCACTTCGAGGTTGGCGCGGAAGCCCGCAGTCTCGATGTTGGCCAGGTTGTTGGCGCGCACCTGCTGCGCGCGCAGGGTGCGCTCGGCGCCGCTGACGGCGGTAAAGATCAGTTTATCCATGGTCGCTTGGCGTCAGGCTTACAGGGCCTGCATCAGGGCCTGCATCATCTGGTTCTCGGCGGTGATCACCTTCGAGTTGGCCTGGTAGTTGCGCTGCGAGGTCATCAGGCCGACCAGTTCCGAAGTGATGTCCACGTTCGAGCCTTCCAGGGTGCCCTTGGACAGCTTGCCGGCCAGGCCGATGCCCGGGGTGCTGTACAGCGGGGCGCCCGAGGCGTTGTTGGCGGCCCAGCTGGTGTCGCTGGTCGAGATCAGGGCGCCTTCATCCGGGAAGGTGGCGATCGCCAGGGTGCCGACCACCTGCTGCTGTTCGTTGCTGTACTTGGCAACCACCGAGCCGTCTTCGGCCAGTTCCACGCCCACGAAGCTGCCCGAGGCATAGCCGTCGCTGCGGTTGGTGGTGGTGGTGGCTTCGCCGGCGAACTGGGTGGTGCCGGTGTAGTCGATGGTGAAAGTGATCGGCGCCGCGCCGCCCGTCGGAGTCAGGGTCAGGGGAGCGCTCGAGACCGCACCCGAGATGCGGCCGTCGGTGCCGAAGTTCAGGGCGGTAGTTTGGGTGATCGGGGCGCCCTTGTCGAAGGCATAGTGGACCGTGACGGTGTCGGCGTCAGTCTTGACGAAATACTGCGACACGGTGTGCTGGGTGCCGAGCGAGTCGAACAGCACCGATTGCTTGACCATGTTGTAGGTGGTTGAGTTGGCCGGGTTGAAGCCGGCCGTCGGGACTTCCCAGTCGGACGACAGATTGCCCACGTAGGCGATGCCGGTGCTGGCCTTGGCCGCGATCTGGCCGGTCGGGATCTTGATGTCACCCATCACGCCGAGCACGCCGCCCACGGTGGGGCCGTAGCCCTGCACGTTGCGGCCGGCGGCGTCGACCAGGTAGCCGTCCTTGTTGGCATTGAAGATGCCGACGCGGGTGTACTGCATCACGCCCTGGGCGTCGCGGCTGGTGAAGAAACCGCGGCCCTGGATGGCGGCGTCGAGGCCGCGGCCGGTGGTCTGCAGACTCCCGTTCTGGCCGATGTTCTGGGTCAGCGAGGCGACTTCGACGCCGTTCGCCTGTTCGCCGGCGTACAAGGAGGCGAAGTTGGCGCGGCTGCTCTTGAAGCCGTAGGTGCCGGCGTTGGCGATGTTGTTCGAAACGGCTTCCAGCTGCTCGTTGATGGCCTGGATGCCGGACAGTGCGATGTTGAAGCTCATGGAGTTTCCTTTCAGTATTCGGTAGAGGCGAGGGCAGTGGCCTTGCCGTTGAAGCCTGTGACGGCCGAGGGTTCGACTTCGCCGATGCCGGCGACCCGCAGCAGGATGCCGCCGGCAGCCGACATGCGCACGCTGTCGAGGCGGCCCGTGACTTCGACCGCGGGTTTGGTGCCGTCCGAGGCTTCGGCACTGATGCTGTAGTTGCCCGGCGCCAGGCCGAGCTTGGCCGGGTCGATCGAGAAGGGCAGGGCGCCGGCGCCGTGCGCAGGCAGGCTGACGCGGGTCTGCTTGCCGTCGATCGCGGTCAGGACCAGGTTGGTCACGCTGCTCGCCGCACCCAGCTGAACGCTGCCAGAAACCTTGTCGCCGTCGAGGCGCACGCGGCTGGTCTCGACCGAGACTTCGTTGCCGACCTGGGCGCCCATCGCCAGCACCTGCAGGCTTTGCAGCACGCTGGCGCTGGCGCTGGTGGTCTGGGCCAGCTTCTGCAGCGCTTCGGTCTGCGACAGCTGCGACAGCTGGTTCACGAACTGGCTCGGGTCCGAAGGCGCGAGCGGGTCCTGGTTGCGGATCTGGGCGACCAGCAGCTTGGTGAACATGTCCTTGTTCTCGCTGGTGGCCACGCTTGTTGCGATCTTGTCGCTTGCCGGGGTCGTGGACGCCGGGAAGCCGAAGGAATTCGAGGTACCGGTGGTGGTCATCGCGATCAGCCTTCGCCCATCTTCAGCAGGGAAGCCTGCATGCTCTTGATGCGGCCCATGACCTCGACGTTGGTCTCGAAGGCGCGCGAGGCGGCCATCATGTCGGCCATCTCGGCGACTTCGTTGACGTTGGCGTAGTAGACCATGCCGTCGGCGTCGGCCACGGGATTGTCCGGTTCGTACATCTTGCGCAGCGGCTCGCTTGACTGGACCACGTCCAGCACCTGCACGCGGGCGGCGCCGTCCTCGCCCACGAGGGAGGCGAACACCGGCTTGCGCGCGCGGTAGCCTTCGGCTTCCGAGCCCGACACGGCATTGGCGTTGGCCAGGTTGCTGGCGATCGTGTTCATGCGCACGGTCTGGGCCGCCATGGCCGAACCGGCGATATTCGAGATGTCTTTAAAGCCCATGTTTATTGTCCATTGATGGCTTTGGCCAAGCCCTTCAGCTTCATGTTGATGAAGGTGAGGCTGGTCTGGAAGTCGGAAGCGTTCTGCGAGAACGCGGCCTGTTCGACGCCGATCTCGACGGTGTTGCCGTCGGCGCTCGGGTGGTAGGGCACGCGATACAGCGGGCCGTCGGACGACAGGGTCGGTTCGCCCGCTTCGGCGTCGATCTGCTCCTGCAGGGCGGAGGCGAAGTCGATGTCGCGCGCGGTGTAACCCGGCGTGCTCTCGTTGGCGATATTGGCGGCAAGCACGCGGGTGCGTTCGGCGCGCAGTTGCAGCGCGTCGGCGTGCACGCCGAGGGCTTCCTTGAAATTCATCGTCATGGCGATCCTCTGTCGGTTCTACTGCTGCTTGTTTCGGTAAAATGAAATTTTTACGGCCTCTATTTAACAATGATTGCTTTCCGTACGGCAACCATCGGCATTCTAACCTGTCTTTTGTGCGCCACAGTCAACGCTGCGCAATCTATTTCCTTAGCGATAGAGCAAGAAGCTCGTGGACAAATTGACAAACAACTGCTAAGCAGCGGCCTGTCGGAACCGCAAGTCGAGCTCAGCGTCGTCAGCGCCCGCCCGGCCCCGCCCTGCAGCGCCCCGGTGGAGATCGAAGCCCTCGATACCCGCCAGTACAGCCGCATGCGCTTTGTCGCGCGCTGCCCGGATCCGAAGGGCTGGCGCCACGATTTCATCGTGCGCGCGCGCGTCAGCGCCCAGGTCGCCGTCACTGCCATGCCGCTCAAGGCCGGCGAGGTGCTGGGCAATGAACACGTCACGCTCGAGCGCCGCGACGTCACCCTGATCGGCGACGCCATCGGCAGCCCCGAAACCGCGGTCGGCCAGACCAGCCGCCGCAGCCTGCGCGCCGGCGAAGTGCTGCGCGCCAACCAGCTGGCCGCCCCCCTGGTGGTCAAGCGCGGCGACCAGGTGCTGATGGTGGCGCGTCAGGAAGGCATCGAAGTGAGCATGGCCGGCGAGGCGCTGGACGCCGGCGCGCAGGGCGCCGTGGTCCGGGTGCGCAATGCGGCGAGCGGCCAGGTGGTGCGCATGCGCGTGGCGGGCGCAGGCACCGTCGAACCGGTCGACATGCCTGCCGGCGTCAGCCGCCGGCCTTAACCGCCACTTCCCTGCAACTTGGTGGCCAGGCGCTCGAGCTTGGCCGCATAGGCCGGGTCGGTCGCGTAGCCGCCGCGCGCCAGGCCCTGGGCGAAGGCGCGCGCGTCGCTGCCGACGCCGAGGGCGTTCTTGTAGCGCGGGTTATCGATCAGCATCTGCGCATAGTCGCGGAAGGCGGCGCCCGCATCCGGGTAGGAGCGGAAGCGCTCGCGCGTCCTGATCGCCGCGCCGCCCACGTATTCGGTGGTAGCCGACTCGCTGACGGCGCCACGCCAGGCGCTGCCGGCCTTGATGCCGAACAGGTTGTGGCTCGACTCGCCATTGCTGGTCCTCAGCGGGCGCTGGCCCCAGCCCGATTCCAGCGCGGCATGGGCCGACACCAGTTCCGGCGCCACGCCCAGCTGCTGGGCGGCCTGCTGCGCCCACGGGGCGATACTTTCCAGGAAAGCCCGCTGTTCCGGCGTGCCGGCGACATTGGCGTCCACGCCGCCGGGGCCGTCGACTTCCGGTTCGCCGCTGATCAGGCCGGCTGCACGTGCACGCAGGACGGCGCCTTCGGCATTCAGGCCGGCCGCGCTGGCGGATGCCGCGAAGTCGCCATTCTGGATGTAGGCGGCGACTTCGCCCTGTACTTCATTGAACATGCGGCCGAAGCTGGCGCCGGCGCCGCCACCGATGCCTGCGGTAGGACGGGTGGCGGCGGTCGGCGCCGTCGGCTGCATGGACGGCAGCGAGAAATCAGCGTGGCGCATAGATATCGTCCTCGCCGTGCAGCACGCGCTGCATCACGGTGTACTGTTCCGCCAGCAGGCCGCCGTTGCGGGTGGTGGCCGCCTTGCAGGCCTGCACGGTGCTTTCCAGGTTGGCCCAGGCAGCGGCCAGTGCGCCCTGCGCCGGCTGCGCCAGGCTGGCGATGAAACCGGCCATGGTCGCGCCTTCGCCCAGCAGGGCGCGCACCAGCGACACGCGCTGCTGGCGCCGCGCTTCCATGGCATCCAACAAGGGCATGAGCTGTTCGGCAAGCTGGGTCAGCTCGCTGCTGCGGTGGCGCAGCGCCGCCTCGAACTGGCGTTCGAGCAGGGCCAGCACTTCGGCACTGTCGCGCACGTCGGCCTGCACGCCGTCGGCAAGCAAGAGGTTGGCCTGCTGGCGAGTAAGGCGTGGCACGCTCTGGCTCATGTTCGTGCTCATCCGCGGCCTCCGCCGTGGAAGCGCTGGATCAGGCCGGCCAGGCGGCCCGGGTCGAAGGGCAGCTCGCCCTTGGCCAGGGCGTCGCGCAGCTCGGCTACGCGGGCGGCGTCGAAATCCGGCATCATGCGCAGGGCCTGGGCGGCCGGCTGCAGCACTTCGGACTGGAGGGCAGGGGTGGCGGCACGCGCAGGCGCGGCCGCGGCCGGCGCCTCGGCCGGCGCCGAGACCGTGACCGGCTGGGTGCCGACGTTCACGGTGGAGGTGATCGTGCCGGTGATTTTCATGCGGGATCCTCGGGTTTTCGATTGAATGCTCATGTGCTGGCCCTCATTTCGGCAACTGGCCGCGCAGCTTTTCCAGGGCGGCCGCGTCGGGCATCTCGATCGACGCCTCCTTCCCCAGCGGGATGGTGGCGCCGGGCTTGCCAAACATTGCAGAGACCAGGCGCGACTGGGTGCTGGTCAGGATCAGCAGTTCGATGCGGCGGTTTACGCCCGCCAGCGGCTGCTGGGCGTCGATCGGGCCGCGGTCGGCCATGCCGACCACCTGCAGCACGCTCTCGGCACGCATGCCGCCGCCCAGCAGCTCGGCGCGGGCTGACAGCGCGCGGTCGGTCGACAGGGCCCAGTTCGAGTAGCCGCCCTTGTCGGGGCCGGCGAAACGCGAGGAGTCGGTGTGGCCGACGATCAGCATCTGGTTTTCCATCTGCGCGAACAGCGGGCCCATCTTGCGCAGCAGCTTCACGAAGCGGCCGGTGGGCAGGGCGCTGCCGCGCATGAACATGCCCTGGTTGTCGGTATCGTGCAGCATCACGCGCAGGCCATACGGGGTCACTACGGTGTCGAGGTTGGCTGCGAGGCCGGCTTCGCGGCTCATCTCGCCCAGCGCCTTCGATAGTGCCGCCAGCTCGGACGGGGACTCGTAGGCCACGCGCGGCTGGCTCGGCGCGCCCGGGTCGTTGCTGCCCTTGGCGCCGGCAGCCGGCAGCTGGAAGCGCTCGATCAGGCTGCCGCTCGGCTCGGACGCGATCGCCGGCTTGTGGCCCATGCCCTCGAGCATACCGCTGGCGTTGGCGTCGCGCACGATTTTCTTGAGGTTCTGTTGTTCGCGCGAGGCAATCAGCCACAGAACTAGAAAGAGTGCCATCAAGGCGAGGCAGAAGTCGGCGAAGGCGACCTTCCAGGCGCCGCCGTGCTCGTCGTGCGCGTGCTTGCCGCCACCGCGTTTGACGATGGTGGCTTCATGGTGCTTGTCTTTAAGGTTCGACACGATCAACCCGCCATGCGATCGGTGCCGCGGCGCCGCTTGTTCTGCGATTCATCCTCGCCGCCCATGGCATTGATCCACTGTTCGAGCTGGGCAAAGCTGGGCTTGGTGTTCAGCTGGATCAGGCGGCGTCCGGCGTCGATCGCCAGCAGGGCAGGTTTGCCGGCCACGTGGGTGCACAGCACCACCTTCACGGTTTCCATGGTCGATGCTTCGGAATTGACCGACTGCTTCATCAGGTTGGCCAGCGGATCCAGCAGGCCGTAGCAGAAGAAGATGCCGAGGAAGGTACCGACCATGGCCGCGCCGATCTTCTCTGCAATCTCGCCGGAGTCGGCGCCGCCGGACACCGAGAACATCGCCATCACGATACCCAGCACCGCGGCCAGAATACCGAAGCCTGGCATTGCCTCGCCGATTTTTTGCAGGGACTTGGCCGGCTGGGTGAGTTCTTCATGGATGGCTTCGAGCTCCTGTTCCAGCACGCCTTCCAATTCGTGGGCGTTGATCTTGCCCATGGCCATGAGGCGGAAATTGTCGACGATGAAAGCCAACAGCTTCGGCTCTTCCAGGATGCGCGGGTAGCGCTGGAACAGCGGGCTTTCCGACGGCGCTTCGACGTGGGCGTCGAGGGCTTTCAGGCCGCCGGCGGCGGTCTGCAGCAGTTCGTACATCAGGAGCAGCAGCTGGCGCTGGAATTCGGAATCGTGCTTCTTGCGTGCGGCGACCTTCTTGAGCTGGTGAGCCAGCTCGGCGAGCACGTGCTTCGGGTTGCCCAGAACCAGCGCGCCGAAGGCCGCACCGCCGATGATCAGGAGTTCGATCGGATGGAAGATCGATGCAAAGGTGCCACCCATCAGGGAGAAGCCGCCGAAGACGCACCCGAGCACGATGGCGAGACCGAGTAATTGCTGCATGACGTAAGCCTTTCTTGTTGCTTGTGTGTTTGTGCGGTTCAGGCGCGCTGCAGCGCCGCCTTCATCTTTGCCAGGGCACTCTTGTTGAGCTGGCAAACGCGGGCGTCCGACAGGTCGAGCACGGCGGCGATTTCCTTGTAACTCAGCTCGAACTCGTAGATCATCTGGATCACGCGCTGTTCTTTTTCGTTCAGGCTGCCCAGCACCTGTTCCAGGCTGCGGCGTACCAGATAGGCTTCTTCCGGACCGGGCGTGCTGTGCGCATTCTCGGTCGCTTCCTGCAGCACTTCGTCGAAGCTGAGCATCTCTTCGGCGCAGTCGTCCAGCACGTGCTGGCGGAATTCTTCGTGGGTGACGCCGAGCGCGGCGGCGGCTTCCTTCTCGGTCGGCTCGCGGCCCAGCTTGCGGGTCAGCTCGCGCAGCGCGTCGCGCACGCGGTGGCTGTCCTGGCGGACCGCGCGCGGGCGCCAGTCCTGGCGGCGCAACTCGTCGAGGATGGCGCCGCGCACCCGCAGGCTCGCATAGCTGCCGAAGCCCCCGTCCGGGGTGCCGTAGCGGCGCAGCGCTTCGAGCAGGCCCATCAGGCCGATCTGTTCCATGTCTTCGCGCGACATCGTGCCCGAGACCTGCGAATTCAGCTGGCGCACGATGCGCTTGACCAGCGGCGCATAGGCCAGCAGGTGGCGCTGCTCCTCGGCCGGCGTCATCCCGGCGTTGGCGGGCGCCTCGCCATAGAGCGAAGCAGCATTGGTATCGGCATAGTCGGCTAGATAGGCCACGATGTCCCCGCTGGGCGTGCTTTATTCAATGATCAGCTTGCCGATCATGACTTCGGAAAACGGCTTTTCATGGTTTTCCTTTTCATAATTGGCGTTGAAAGTCTTGTTCAGCAGGGCCGCGTACTGGTCCACGGTCATGCCATTGGCCTCGGACAGCGTGTGCGTGGACAGCGAAGACACCACGATGCTGCGCAGCAGCGGCAGGTGCTCCTTCGCCTCCTTCTCCTGCGCGGGGGTGGTGGCCAGCACCAGGTCGACCGACAGGTAGTGCGCCGCCGCCTCGTTCGGGGCGCGGCGCAGCATCACGATCACCTTGTCGAGGGTGACGTACTTGGTCGGCTTCTTTTCCAGTTCCTTCTTGGGGGCCTCGGCCGTGGCCGCTGCCTTGCCGGACTGGGCGGGGGCCAGGTACCACATCGCACCGCCGGCGGCGCCGGCGGCGAGGATGGCGACGCCCAGGAAGGCAGCGATCAGTTTGGCTTTGCTGTTCATGGCTCAGTGTTCAGTAGGAGTACTCAAGCGCGTCCGCTCAGGGAGAACGCGGTGGTGGAATGGTTGGCTTCGGCCAGGGCCGCGCCGGGCGCGCGCTCGTCCTGGTCCTGGCCCTGCTGGCGGCCGCGGCCCTGCGCATCGGCGCCGAAGCCTGCGCCCGATTGCGCCGCGGCCTGCGCGCGCGGCGCCTGGCTCACGTTGACCGAAACGTCGGTGTACTGGCGCCCGGCCAGGTCGCTGCGCAGGTTGTCGCTGACGGTGTTCAGCTGGCGCAGCACCTCGCTGTGGGTGGCGGTGATGTTCACTTCGAGGCTGCCGGCGGCATGACGGATCGAGATCTCGACCCGGCCCAGCATCGGCGGCTCCAGGCGGATCACGGCCTGCTCGGCGTTCTTGCCGAGCTGGAGGTTGAGGCGCTCGCCCAGCGCTTCCTGCAGGCTCTGGCGCCATGCGGTCGGCGGGCCGGACAGGCTCAAGGTGCCGCCGTCGCGCGCTGCGGCGGCGGGGGCGCTTGGCAGGGAGACGCCGAAGCCGGTGCTGCCGGCGGCACTGCTGCCTGCGGCGGCCTGGCCGTCGGAGCCGGCGGCGTCGCCTGCCGATCTAGCGGCAGATGCGGCGGCAGGCGCAGCGCCAGCCGGCTGGGCCGCTTGCTGCGCGGCGTTGGCGCGTGCCAGTTGTGCGGTGGCGGCATCGAGGGCCTGGGCCGGCAGCGGCGTGACCGGCGCTGCGGCCGCAATCTGCAGCTCGACCGCGCCGGCGTTCGTGCCTGCGGCAGCGGCGGTCGGCGCGGCATCGGCGGCGCGCTCCCGGCGCTCAGGCATGGCGGCCATCAGGCGCGCGGCAGCGGGCAGGGCCGCCGGCATCGTCATCATCGACGGCATCAGCGGCAGCGCGCCGGTATCGAGGGCGGCCCCGGTCTGTTCTTCCTGCGCATCCTGCGCAGGGATGGCGGCCTGGGGCGCATCGCCCGGCAGGGCAACGGCCAGTTCCGGCTGCGCCAGCGCGTCCGGCGCAGCCGGCACATCCACCTGCATGAACTGCAGGAAGGCAAGCGGCGCCTGTGCGCCCGGCTGCGCGGCAGCCAGGGCCCGGTCGAGCGGCAGGCCCTCGGCCGGGACTGCGCCGTTGACCGCGTTGTCGGCTGCTCCGGCGCCGGACGCCGAAAGGGGAGCGCTATTCATCGTGATGTTCATCGTTGGGTGTTACCAGTGTCGAGTTCGCCCTCGAGGGCATAGGCCATCCAGCCTTCCTTGTTGGCGCGCATGTCGTCCATGCGCAGCTGCAGCTGCGCGCTGGCGGCGGCAATCGCCTGCGCCGCGGACGCGTGGGCGCTGCGCAGGCGCTCCAGGGCCGCGCGCTCGGCATCGGTCCAGGGGCGCCCGCCGGCCAGCGCCTGCAGGCGGGGAGCAAGCTCGCCCACGGCGCGGCCGAGCAGCTCCCAGTCGGCACGTGCGCCGGCATCGCGCAGGACCGCGCCAAGGCCGTCGATGGAACGCGTCCTATCCATTGCGTTCCTGGACGCCTTTCCAGCCCTGGCGGATCGTGGTCAGGATGCGTACCACGTCATCGACCATGTTCGGATCCATCTTGATGCCCGCGCCGTGCAATTGCGTGGCGCAGAACTCGTAAATGTTCGCCAGGTTGGCGACGGTCTCGCCGCCCTGTTCGAAGTCGAGCGAGCTCGACAGGCCGTTGATGATCTCGACGCACTTGTCGATGCTGGCGGCCTTCTGTTCGTAGCGCTTGGCCGCGATGTGGGCTCGGGCGCGCGCCAGCTCGTCGAGCAGGCCGTCGGTGAGCAGCAGGACCAGCTCGACCGGCGAGGCGCGCGAGGTCTGCGCGTCCAGGTTGACGGCGTGGTAGTCGCCGTAGGCTTCTTGGTAGGACATGGGGTGATCTCGTCTAATCTTTGTTGCTGCTGAACAGGGCGTCGAACATCGAGCTGTTGCTCGACATTTGGTTCTGTAAAGCTTGCAGTTGAGTAAATTGCATCAGATAGCGCTGGTAAGCCGCGTCATACTGCTTATCGATCTTTTCCTGGCGAATGGCCGTCTCCGACAGCACTTTCGTGACTGCTTCCTGGCGTGTCTTGAGTTGCCCGTTGGTGGCACCGGTCCAGCCTTTGAGGTAGGTATCGAATTTGCCTGCCAGGCCAGTCGGCGTCGTCCCGGCGGTACTGCCGATCAGGGCGTCAAGGCCGGTCGGGTTCGCAGCCAGGGCCTTGTTGAGCCGGTTCGTGTCGAGCGACAGGGTGCCCAGGCGGTTGGCGGTGATGCCGTACAGTGCAAGGCTGTCGCCGCTGCTCGGACGCAGGATACTCAGGAGCCGTTCGCGCAAGGCGCCAACGCCGCTGTCACCTGCGAAGGGGCCGCCGGCGGTGCCTTTCGACGGGTCGCCGGGCGCCGTCAGCGCATCGATTGCGCTCTTGAGCTTGTTGTAGGTATCGACGAAAGCCTGCACGTTGGCGGTGGTCGCGCCCGTGTCGGAGCCGACCGTCAGGGTGACGGGAGCGGTGGTCGTCTTCGTGAAGTTCACGGTCACGCCGTCAATGCCGGTGAAGGTGTTGGTCGCCTGATCAATCAGCGGGCCGGACGTAGAGCCGATATGGATCTTGGCATTCTGTGCGGGCACCAGCTGCTTGACCGTATCGAAGGGAGAGGAGGGAGGGGGCGGATCGGTTTCGCTGTCGTGCGTGACCGTAATCGCGCTTGCGGTTCCTGTGTTCTTCGCAGTCAGCACGAGTTCGTACTTTCCAGGGCCGGTGCTGATGACGGAGGCGGTTACCAGTGACTTGTTGTCGTCCGATGCGTTGATGGCCGCAGCAATCTCGCGTGGCGTCAGCGGGTCATCGGGATTCGTATTGGCGGCCGCGAGATCGATGGTAATCGGGCGGGCATCGCCGACCTTGATTTCCAGGGAGCCAGTGACCTTACTGTCCTCGTTTAACGCATACGAGACCTGATGCGCGCTGGCCAGCGCCGTGACGTAGAACGAGTAGGTGCCGGCCACTGCCGTCGACTTGGCGGTGGCGCTGCCCACGCTCGTGTCGCTGAAGACTGCGGACTTGGCAAGCATGGTCTTGCTCGCACCGGTCATGCCAACCAGCGCCGTCTGGAAGCTACTGATCGCGGACCTCAGGCTGGACAATCCCTTTTCGGTGGCGCTGGCGCGTTGGGTTCGCGCCGTCAGGGCCTGCTGCTGCCCGAAGACGTATTTCTCCGCCAGTGCGGCCGCCGTGGCGGCTGGATCATAGGTTGGACTGGTGATGGCCATGTTGTTCTCCTCTATATGGGCATAGGCAGGCGACCTAGGTCGCCCGGCTCGCCATCCACGACTGGGTGGCGATATCGTCTTCGCGCTTGCGCACGACGCGATCATGTTCGCGCGCATGCAGCACTTGTTGTTGTTCCAGCACCTTGCCCAGCAGCTCGCGGCGGGTATAGGCGTCGGCCAGCTTGCGCTGGGACACCGCCATATTGGCTTCGTGCAGGGCCAGGTCGGTGCGGTGCAGGTCGGCCATCGCCATCACGTTCTGCTTGTAGGCGCCGCAGTTCAGCGCCAGCGCCGGCGGCAGTGCGCCGGTCGCGCCGCTGCCCGTGGCCAGCGCATCCAGGCGCGCCAGGTTGTTCTGGTAGCGCGTGCGGGTCGCTTCCTGGCTGGCCAGGTCGGCCTGCAGCCGGTCCACGTCGAGGCTGCGCAGCTGCACCAGGGTGCCGAGGCTGGCTATGGTCTGATCACGCTTCATGCCATCATCGCTTTCAGTTGTTCGACACAGCCGCCCATCGGCGCCTCTTCACGCGTGCCCTGGCACAGGAAGGCTTCGATCTGCGGATGCAGGCGCACCGCCTTGTCGGTTTCCGGATCGGCGCCCGGCACATAGGCGCCAAGCGGGATCAGGTCGCGCACTCTAGCGTGCTTCGCCAGCGCCGCCTTCAGCTTGCGCGCGGCGAGCTGGTGCTCCTGCGGCACCACCTGCGCCATGCAGCGCGAGATCGACTGGGCAACGTCGATCGCCGGATAGTGGCCGCGCTCGGCCAGTTCGCGGCTCAAGACGATGTGGCCGTCCAGGATCGCGCGGGCCGAATCGACCACCGGGTCCTGTTGGTCGTCGCCTTCGGCCAGCACGGTATAGATCGCGCTCATGCTGCCTTTCGGGTTCTCGCCGTTGCCGGCCGATTCCACCAGCTGCGGCAGGTTCGAGAACACCGAGGGCGGGTAGCCGCGCGTGGCCGGCGGCTCGCCCAGCGACAGCGCGACTTCGCGCAGCGCCATCGCGTAGCGGGTCAGCGAATCGCACAGCAGCAGCACGTTCTGGCCGCGGTCGCGGAAGTGGGCCGCGATCGAGTGGCACAGTTCGGTGGCCATGACGCGCATCAGGGGCGACTCGTCGGCCGGCGCCACCACCAGTACGGCGCGTTTCAAGCCGTCCGGGCCCAGCGATTTCTCGACGAATTCGCGCACCTCGCGGTTACGTTCGCCGATCAGGCCGACCACGATCACGTCGGCCACGGTCTGGCGCGTGATCAGGCCGAGCAGCACCGATTTACCGACGCCGGAACCGGCCATCAGGCCGACGCGCTGGCCCTTGCCGATGGTGAGCATGGCATTGATCGCACGCACGCCGACGTCCAGCGGTTCTTCCACCGGGCTCTTCCTCAGCGGGTTGACCTTGGGCGGCGTGATCGAAAGCGGCTGGTCGCCGCCGAGCTTGCCCAGGCCGTCGATCGGCTCGCCCATGCCGTTGACCATGCGGCCCATCCAGGATGGGCCGATCATCAGGTCCTGCTGGACGGGCGCCGGCAGCACGCGCGCGCCGGTCGCCAGGCCCGAGGCCTTCTTGAAGGGCATCAGGTAGCTGACCTTTTCCTTGAAACCGACCACCTGCGCGTCCAGCCAGCCGCCATCGACGGTCTCGATGCGGCAGCGCTGGCCGGTATGCAGCGGGCAGCCCACCGATTCCAGCAGCAGGCCCTGGGCGCCGACCAGGCGCCCGGTCGGGATGGCGACCGGCACCGCCCCGAGTTCGACTGCGCGCAGCTTGGCGGCAAGGGCCGTCATTGCGCGTCCTCCTCTTCCAGCAGCTGCTCGCGCACCTGGTCCATCACGGCGTTCAGGCGGCCCTGGCAGCCGGCGTCGACTTCATTGTCGCCGGAGCGCACCCGGCATTCGCCCGGTTCGAGAGCCGGGTCGGGCAGCAGGGTCCACTTCTTGGCGCGTTTCGGATCGAGCTCGAGCACGCGGCGCAGTTCTTCCGGATTCAGGAACACCTCGACAGCGTCGCGCGAAGGCGGCATCACGCTCAGGGCTTCCTCGACCAGGGCGAGCAGCTGCACCGGCTGCAGCGCCAGCTCGGCGCGGATCACCTGGCGTGCGATCTTGCCGACCAGGTCCACGACTTCCTTGCGCTGGGCGGCGCGCATGTCGGTCTTGAGCTTTTTCAGGCCTTTCAGCATGGCGTCGATCGGCTTGGACAGCTCCTCGAACTGGGCGAGCGCCATCGCGCGGCCCTCTTCGATGCCGCGCTGCAGGCCTTCGCTCTGGCCGACCGGGAAGCCGTCGGCGCGGCCCTGGTCCAGGCCTGCCTCGTAGCCTTCGCGCTGGCCCTGGCGGTAGCCGTCGGACAGCGCGGCCTGCCATTCCTCGGCCGAGCCGATGCCCGCCCCTGAACCTGCGGCCGCCGAGCCCTTGGGCAGGGCGCTGGTCAGCTGGTACAGGGGAGGGAAGTGATAGGGCCGGAACTGCTTCATTCGGCGGTCGCCTCGGCAAACAGGGCGATGTCGATCTCGCCGGCATCGGCCAGGTCCTTGACGGTGGCCATGATCTCGCGGCGGGTCTGTTCGATGCGCGACATCGGCACCGGTCCGGAGCGGCGCATCAGGTCTTCGAAGCTCTGGGCCTGGCGCTTCGGCATCGCGCCCAGGATGGCGTCGCGCAGCAGCGGCTCGGCGCCCTTGAGCGCGATCGCCCACTGCTCGAGCGGCACTTCGTCGAGCAGGCGGGTGATGACCTGTTCGGTCTGGCGCGACAGGATGAAGAAGTCATACATCGACATCTCGATCTGCGACACGACTTCCGGGTCGTGGGCGCGCAGCAGCTCCACCATGCCGGCGCGGTTGTCCTGCAGGCGGTTGAGGATCTCGGCGACCTGGCGCACGCCTTCCACGCTGGCGCTTTGCGTGTCGAGCGCGGACAGGCAGCGGTTCACCAGCTCTTCCAGTTCGTGCAGCACGTCGCGCTCGATCTCGTCGAGGTGGGCCATGTTCAGCAGCACCATCTCGCGTCCGTCCGCCGGCAGCGCTTCCAGGATCTGGGAGGCGAGGGCAGGCGGCAGGAAGGCCAGGAACACGGCTTGCATCTGCACGTGCTCGGTCGAGATGAACTCGGCCAGCCACTTCGGCGAGGCGTACTGCAGGCGCGCCATCATCGGGCGGATCTCGTCGCCGTAGATGGTGTTCAGGACGCTGTTGGCGATGTCGCTGCCGAGCGCCAGGTCGAGCGAGCGCTTCAGGTAGCTGCGCGAGGCGCCGTGCAGGCCGCTTTGCTGGCGATAATCATCGAAGAAATTCTGGACCGCCGACTTCACGGCGTCGACCTTGATGCCGCTCATGCGCGACATGACCTGGGTGAGCTCCAGCAGCTCTTCGCGCTCGAGGCAGCGCAGCACCGCGGCGGCGCCTTCTTCGCCGATCGAGAGCAGCACGATGGCAGCCTGCTCGACCGGGGTCAGGACGGCTTCGCCGCCTTCAGCGTTATTCAGTTCGGCCATGTTTTTTCTGTACCCATTGTTTGACGACTTCGGCAACGCGCTCAGGCTCTTTGCCGGCGAGGACTTTCAGGTGGTCGACCATCACGTCGACGGCCGAACCGGCCGGCGGAAGGTCGTAGTTTTCGAGCAGCGGGACCACCGGCATCTTGCCGGCGCCGGCATCGGCGGTAGCGGCAGCGGCGGCTGGCGCGGCCAGCGCGGCAGCGCTCCCCGCCGGCAGGGCGGCGACGGCGCCTTCCGGCATGGCAGCCGCACCGCCCGGCGCGCCCGGCAAGGCCGGCGCAGCAGGCATCAGCGGGGGCTGCGGCGCCAGGCGCGAGGTCGCCGCGCGCAGCAACGGGCGGGCCAGCAGGAAATAGGCGAGCAGCGCGCCGAGAGCATACAGGCCGTAATTGGTCATGTCGACGACGTTGTCGCGTTCCTGCCACCATTCCTGGGCCGCCGGCGCGGCCGGGAAGCTCAGGCTCGAGACGGTCAGCACGTCGCCGCGCGCGGCGTCGATGCCGAGGCCGCCCTTCAGGATCTTTTCGATGTTCGCCAGCTCGGCCGGGGTGTAGCCGACCTTCGGGTTGGCGGCGGTGGCATTGTTCAGCACGACCGCCACCGACAGCTTCTTCAGGCGGCCGCGCGAGCGCTTGATCTGGGTGATCGCGCGGTCGTAGGCATACTGGCGGGTGGTGGCGTTCTTGCGCGCGCTGCCGTCGTCGGGCTTCGCCGCGGCCTCCGGCGCCTGGCCATCGGCGGGATCGGCGGCCTGCGGCGGACGGTTCGACAGGGTGCCCGGCACGCCCAGCGCCATGCGGTTGCGCTCCATCTCTTCGCGCATCGCCTCGCTGGTGACCTTGGGCGCTTCGCCATACTTTTCCTGGGTTTCCTCGATCTTGTCGTTGTCGACGTCGGCGGTGACGGAGAGCTTGAAGTTGTTCACGCCGAGCACCGGCGCCAGCAGCTCGTTGACGTTGCTGCGCACTTCGTCCGTGTAGCGCTTGGCGGCGCTGTTGTCGCCCTGGCCCTGGGCCTGGCCGTCGTAGCCGTCGCTCAGGTCGACGCGCGAGGACAGGTAGTTGCCGGCCTGGTCGACCAGCGAAACGCGGCTTGGGCTCAGGTTGGCGACGCTGCTCGACACCATGTTGACGATGGCGGCGATCTGTTCGTTCGACAGCGAGCGGCCCGGCTTGACCGCGACCACCACCGACGCCGAGGACTGGTCGCCGGCGCCGGCAACGAAAGAGCTCGACTTGGCGATTGCCAGGTGCACGCGTGCCGACGCGATCGCGTCCATGGTCAGGATGCTCTGCGCCAGCTCGCCTTCGAGACCGCGGCGGAAGCGCACGTCCTGGACGAACTGCGATACGCCGAGCGGGTCGTTGCGGTCCATCAGCTCGAGGCCGGCCGGCAGCTGGGCGGTGACGCCCTTGGCGGCCAGCAGCATGCGCACCTTGCCCAGCTCACTCCCGGGCACCATCACCTGGCCGCTGTCCGGGTGGATGCGGTAGGGGATGGCTTCGGCCTCGAGCACGCTCATCATGTCGCTGGCGGCGACCTTTTCGCGCGCACCGAACACCGGCTTGTAATTGGACTGGTCCTGCCACAGGAACAGCATGACGGCGGCGGTGATGGCCACTGCCAGGCCGAGCAGCAGGGTGAGGTTGTTGCGCAGCGCAGGCGGCATGTCGGGCAGCGCCAGCTTCTTGCCGCCGACGGCGGCCTTGAGGGTCGAAATCACAGGATGTTCTCTTCGCTTCTCTGTAATAAGGGAGAGGTCAGACCGGCAGCTTGATCAGCTCGTCGACAGCGCCCATGACTTTGTTACGTACTTGCATGAGCATCGAGAAGGACAGGCTGGCCTGCTGGCTGGCCAGCATGGCGCCGACCAGGTCGTCACTCTTGCCGGCATCGACGGCGGCCATGCGTTCCCCGGCAGCGCGGTCTTCCGCGTCGACGCTGGCAATCGCATCCTTCATGGATTGCGTAAAGGAAAAAGTACCTTGCGAATTGTTAAATGCAGTGCCGGTCGACAGGTCGGCGGCTGGAGTAATGGCAAGGCGCTTGGCTTCATTTGTCAGGGCGGCAAGGTCAGCTTTGATCAGACCGGCAAGTTCAGTTCCCATTTCTCAATCCAGTACGAAAAGTGGTGTTGCGCGTGTTGTGCAGAGGCGACAAATTGTGTCTTGTTTTGTCGTTGGGCAGCCCGTCCAAGAGCTTGCTTTGTTAAATCGATGTCTACGAACGGCCGTTTTATTCTTGACCCTTTTGCTGGGTTTCCTCCCTGTGCGTACTAGGAAGAGGCCGGTTACTGCGATGCGATAGGAGAGATATTACCGTAGGGCAAGTGGGAAATCAAAGGCGAATGTCGAAGTCCTTGGCGTAAATCTCCATGTATAATAGTTTCCTTGAGGAATGAAAAAAAGTTATTTGCCGTTTCCTAGTGACCAATAAACAATGCCGATGAATCCACTCGACCGATCGCGCAAGGACGGAGCCGACCGTGCCGGAAAGTACCAGCGCGGTGACTATCAAGGTCATTACCAGGTACTCGATCCCAGCCTGCTGGGACGCCCGGTGCACCTGCTGCCCAAGTTCGCGCGCCGTTTTGCCGATGCCCTGGGCACGGCGATGGCCGGGCCCGGCGGGCGTCGCTACTGGGGTAGCTGGCGGCTGGCGAACCTGGCCTTCGAGCGTGCTCCCGACGAGGACGGCCTGCGCTGGCTGGGCGTGGCCGGCCCCCTGGGCACGGCCGCGGTCGCGTTCGAGCGCAGCCTCCTGCTGGACTTGCTGGAGGGCCGTTATGGCCGTAAAGGCAAGCCGGCAAGCGCCCCCGGCGCGCCGCGCGACCCCAGCCTCGAGCGCGTGACCGCGACCGAGGAGCGCCTGGCCGCTACCCTGACCGCGCAGCTGGTCGAACAGCTGCATGCGCGCGTGGCCGAAGGCCTGGCGGCGGTTGGCGTGGAGGTGCCGGGCGCGGACGCCGCGGTGGTGGAAGCCCCCTGCGCGACCAGTGCACCGGGCAAGGCCGGCTGGGTCATCCGCATGACCTTGGCCACCCATGGCGAGCAGCAGAGCCATTGCTGGATCGGCCTGGACCAGGAACTGATGGCCTATGTCTTGCAGGGTCTGAAGGAAGAGCGCAGCAGCGTGCGCACCGCGCGCGCCGGCAACGACGGCCTGTCCTCCGGCCTGTTCGTGAAGCTCGACGGGCGTTTGGTGAGCAAGGAAACGACGCTGGGTGCGCTGTTCGAGCTGAAGGTGGGCGACATCATTCCCGTGTCGGTCGGGCGCGCCGACGTGCTGCTGGACGAATCGCGCCTGTTCACGGCCGCCGTGGCCGAGCACAAAGGAAAGCTCTGTTTAACCTCTTTTGAAGATGCCGAGTAAATGGATATGAACCTCAACGATCAACTGACGGGTGACGTGATCATCGACGACCTCGAAGGCGTCGAAGCCGCGACTGCAGTGGCGGGCAAGAATGCCGCGCGTCAGCTGCCGCAGATGATGCGCCGCATCCCGGTGACCCTGACGCTGGAAGTGGGCTCGGCCCGCATCTCGCTGCAGGAACTGATGGCGATCGGCCCGAACTCGGTGGTGCCGCTCGACGCCCTGGCCGGCGAGCCGCTGGTCATCAAGGTCAATGGCGCGCCGATCGGCCGCGCCGAAGTCGTCGTCGCCGGCGAGCAGTATGGCCTGAAGGTCATCGACCTCGACGGCCTTAACCTGGACGCCCTGACGTCATGATGTTGGCAGTGGGCGGCGCGCGGGCTCGATCGCCCCGGCGCCGCATCGCGCTGGCGCTTGCTGGCGCGCTGGCATTGCCGCTGCTGCTGGTCGCGTTGCCTGCCGACGCCCAGCAGCAGGGGGCGAGCATCCTGCCCGGGGTGATCCCCGGCTCGACCCAGGGGATGACGGTCAAGTCGCAGATCCTGGTCCTGATGACCCTGCTCGGGCTGTTGCCCGTCATGGTCATGATGATGACCAGCTTCACCCGCTTCGTGATCGTGCTCTCGCTGCTGCGCCAGGCCCTCGGCCTGCAGCAGGGCCTGCCGAACCGGATCATCACCGGCATCGCGCTGATCCTGACCCTCCTGGTGATGCGTCCGGTCGGCGAAGCCGTGTGGCGCGACGCCTTCCTGCCCTATGACCGCGACAAGATCGGCCTGGAGCAGGCCTTGAAGATCGCCGAGGTGCCGGTGACGCGCTTCATGCTCGCCCAGACCAGCAAGACCTCGCTGGCCCAGGTCGCGCATCTGGCGGGCGAGCCGGCCAACCTGGCGCCCGAGCAGCGCAGCTTCACCGTCAAGCTGGCGGCCTTCGTGCTGTCCGAGCTGAAGACCGCTTTCCAGATCGGGGCGATGTTGTTCATTCCCTTCCTGATCATCGACCTGGTGGTGTCGTCGGTGCTGATGGCGATGGGCATGATGATGCTGTCTCCGCTGGTGATTTCGCTGCCCTTCAAGCTGCTGCTGTTCGTGCTGGTGGATGGCTGGACCCTGACCGTGAACACGCTGGTCGGCAGCATCCATGGTTATTAGCTATAAGCGACCGAACGAGAGAACTGATTAAATGAGTCCCGATATCGCAGTCGACCTGGTGGCCGAAGCCCTGCAGGTCGTGATGCTGCTGGTGCTGGTGCTGGTGGTGCCGGGCCTGATCATGGGCCTGATCGTGGCGCTGTTCCAGGCCGCGACCCAGATCAACGAGCAGACCCTGAGCTTCCTGCCGCGCCTGCTGGTGACGCTGGCGGCGGTGATCCTGGCCGGCCACTGGATGACGTCGACGCTGATGGATTACTGCGTCTCGGTCTTCCAGCGCGCGGCCACGCTCGCGTCCTGACGGGAACAAGAAAGACCGATGGAGCTGGTCGGCTTCCTGCTGCCGCTGATGAATGCCCTGTGGTGGCCGTTCGCCCGCATCATGGCGATGATGGCGACTGCGCCGGTGCTCGGCGAAGGCGCGGTTTCGGTGCCGGTGCGCGCGCTGCTGGCGGTCGCGCTGTCCTTCATGATGCTGCCGGTGACGACGCAGAACGCGGGGGCGCTGCCCGACCCGTTCTCGCTGGCCGGCGTGGTGACGATGTTCGAGCAGGCCGTGATCGGCGGCGTGACCGGCCTGGCGCTGCAGTTCGCGATGGCCGTCATCGCGATGCTCGGCTTCCTCGCATCGAGCCAGATCGGTTTCTCGATGGCGCAGATGAACGACCCGATGAACGGCCAGGCCTCGGACGTGGTGTCCGGCCTGCTGTCGCTGCTGGCGATCCTGGTGTTCTTCGGGATCGACGGCCACCTGGTCCTGATGGGCGTGGTCGGCCAGAGCTTCAAGGCCTGGCCGGTCGGCGCCGGCTACGGGCCGCTGCTGCTGGAGTCGGTGGCGCTGAACGTGGCCTGGGTGTTTTCCGCGGCGATGCTGCTGGCGCTGCCGATCGTGTTTTCGACCATGGTGGTGCAGATCGGTTTCGGTTTCCTGAACCGGGTCGCACCGAGTTTGAACCTGTTTTCGCTGGGCTTTTCGCTGGTGACGATCTTTGGACTCCTGATGCTGGTGCAGGTGGTGCGTTTCATCCCCGAGCACTATGTGGCAATGACCAACCAGATCCTGGAAATGCTGCAGCAGCAGATGAAGGTGGCGCATGTCCGATAACGGTACCGGTGGCGACAAGACCGAAAAGCCCTCGGCGCAGAAGCTCAAGAAGGCGCGCGAGGAGGGTCAGGTCGTCCGCTCCAAGGACCTGGCAACCGCGGTCGGCATCCTCATCAGCCTGAAGCTCTTCGCTATGCTGCTGCCCGGCTACATGGAATCCTTCCGCACGCTGTTCCGGCTGATCTACGTGCCGCTGGGCGAAGCCGGCGCGATCGAGAACGCGATGTCGGTGGTGTTCAGCAGCGCGCTGATGTTGCTGGTGAAGATGGTGCTGCCGCTGCTGGCGGTGCCGGCCGCGATCATTGCCGCCGGTGCGATCCCGGGCGGCTTCGTTGCGTCGGGCAAGAACATGGCGCCGAAGTTCAGCCGCCTGAGCCCGATCACGAACCTGGGCAACCTGTTCACGCAAAAGCACTGGATCGGCTTTGCGACCTCGACCGCCAAGGCGATCGTGCTGGGTTTCGTGCTGTGGCACGTGAGCAGCTCGGGCATGAAGGCCTACGTGGAGCTGCAGCGCATGCCGCTGTCCGACGCGCTGCTCGGGGGCGCCGACCTGATGCTGGACGGACTGATGGCGCTGGTGGCGGTGTTCGTGGTGTTCGCGCTGGTCGACGTGCCGGTGCAGTCCTTCCTGTTCACGAAAAACCAGCGCATGAGCAAGCAGGAACTGAAGGAAGAACACAAGAGCAACGAGGGCAAGCCCGAGGTGAAGCAGCGCATCCGCCAGCTGCAGCACCAGCTGGCCCAGCGCAGCGTGCGCAAGAGCGTGCCGACGGCGGACGTGGTGATCGTCAACCCGGAGCACTACGCAGTGGCGCTGAAGTACGACACCAACCGCGCCGAGGCCCCCTTCGTGGTGGCCAAGGGCGTCGACGAGATGGCGCTGTACATCAAGCGCATCGCGCGCGAGCACGACATCGAGACACTGTCGCTGCCGCCGCTGGCGCGCGCGATCTACAACACCAGCCAGGTGCAGCAGCAGATCCCTGCGCAGCTGTACCAGGCGGTGTCGCAGGTATTGAACTACGTCCTACAACTGAACGCGTTCCGTGCAGGCCGGCGCCAGGCGCCCCCACGGTTCCCCAACGAGGTGGTCGTCCCATCGCATTTGAGTGAGGTTTCCGCATGAATTCCGTCAACGCATTTGTCTCGGAGCTGAAGCGCCACAAGTTCGCCGGCCCTGCCTTCCTGATCGCGCTGCTGGCGATGATCATGCTGCCGCTGCCGCCGGTGCTGCTGGACGTGCTGTTCACGTTCAACATCGTGCTGGCGCTGATCGTGATCCTGGTGTCGGTAACGGCCAAGCGGCCGCTCGACTTCTCGGTGTTCCCGACCGTGATCCTCGGCACCACCCTGATGCGCCTGGCGCTGAACGTGGCCTCGACCCGCGTGGTGCTGCTCAATGGTCATAACGGTCCGCACGCAGCCGGTAACGTGATCGAATCCTTCGCCAACGTCGTCATCGGCGGCAACTTCGTGGTCGGCCTGGTGGTGTTCGTGATCCTCATGATCATCAACTTCATCGTGGTGACCAAGGGCGCGGAACGTATCTCGGAAGTCTCGGCGCGCTTCACCCTGGACGCGCTGCCGGGCAAGCAGATGGCGATCGACGCCGACCTGAACGCGGGCCTGATCAACCAGGAAAAAGCGACCCAGCGGCGCAAGGACGTGGCGGCCGAAGCCGACTTCTACGGCGCCATGGACGGCGCCTCGAAGTTCGTGCGCGGTGACGCCATCGCCTCGATCCTGATCCTGATCATCAACCTGGTGGGCGGTATCGCCATCGGCGCCCTGATGTACGACCTGCCGCTGGGCGAATCCTTCAAGGTCTACGCGCTGCTGACCATCGGCGACGGCCTGGTGTCCCAGATCCCGGCGCTGCTGCTGTCGGCGGCGGCGGCGATCCTGGTGACCCGCATCGGCGAATCGGGCGACCTGGAGAAGCAGGTGAGTAGCCAGATGCTGGCCCAGCCGGCGGTGCTGTTCTCGGTGGCGGGCGTGATGGTCGTTCTCGGCCTGGTGCCGGGCATGCCGATGGCTACCTTCTTCATCTTCGCCGCAGTGGTCGCTTATGTCGGCTGGAAGCTAACCAAGCGCGTCAAGGCGCCCGACAACGCCGGCGTGGAAGCGATCGAAGCCGCGCTGCGCGACGAGCGCGCGCCGGAGCTCGACTGGCAGGCGCTGCCGGTGGTGCAGCCGGTCACGGTGGCGGTGGGCTACAAGCTGGTCGGCATGTTGGACAAGGCCCAGGGCGAGCCCTTACCTAAGCGCATCAAGGGCCTGCGCCAGAGCCTGTCGGAGCAGATGGGCATGCTGTTGCCGAACATCGGCGTGCGCGACGACCTGGCGCTGCGCCCCTCGCAGTATTCGATCAGCCTGTCGGGCATCGTGGTGGCCGAAGCCGAAGTGATGCCGGACCACCTGATGGCGATCCCGTCGCCGAACGTGTACGGCGAGCTGGACGGCATCCCCGGCATCGAGCCGGCCTACGGCATGGCGATCACCTGGATCCTGCCCGAGCAGAAGGCCGATGCGCTGGGCCTGGGCTACCAGGTGGTCGAAGTGGCCAGCGCGATCGCGACCCACACTTCGAAGGTGGTGCGCGAATACCTGCACGAGCTGTTCCGCCACGAGGACGTGCCGGCGATCCTGGAGCGCCTGCAGGCGCTGTCGCCGAAGCTGGCAGGAGCGCTGGAAAAAGCGCTCACCCACACCCAGCTGCTGCGCGTGTTCCGCGTGCTGCTGCAGGAAGGCGTGTCGCTGAAGGACATCGTGGTGATCGCCACCACGCTGCTGGACAGTTCGGAGACCACCAAGGACCCGATCCTGCTGGCGGCCGAGGTGCGCTGTGCGCTGCGGCGCCAGATCGTGTCCAGCCTGTTCGGGAAGAAGAAGGACATGCCAGCCTTTAACCTGTCGGCCGAACTGGAGAACATGCTGCTCGGTTCCCTGAACCAGGCGCGCCAGAACAACGGCGGCAAGGTGGCGCTCGACAACTACCCGATCGACCCGCAACTGCTGTCCCAACTGCAGATCAACATGCCGGTGGCGCGCGAGCAGATGAAGCAGCAGCACACCCCGCCGCTGCTGCTGGTGCTGCCGCAGGTGCGTCCGCTGCTGGCGCGCTACGCGAAGCTGTTCGCGCCGGGGCTGCACGTGCTGTCGTATAACGAGATTCCCGAGAACCGGGACGTGTCTATCGTCGGGACGGTTGGTTGAACGGACGGTAAGTCTCATTTTGTGGTGAAATAATATTTCACCGAAATACTACTTATGTAAGATTATTTCACGCCGGCTGGGACTGAGGTTCAGCACCGGATTCGGCGGCGTGGCTGCGCGGCAGCACCAGGGCCAACTCGGCCACGGCACGGAAAACGGGAAGCGTCAGCACCTGCACCACGTCGTGCGACGGCATCCGCGCATGGGCCGGCGCCAGCGGCAACCGGTCGCGGTAGCGCCAACGCAGCACCTGCAGGCCGGCGCGTTCGACGGCGTCGGCCAGCACCGGCTGCAGCGTGCGCAGGCGTTCCAGCGCCGCCGCGCCGGGCGCACACAGTTCCAGCGCCAGCCCGCCGGGCATCGGTTCCACCTGAAGCACCACGATCGTGCCGTCGTCCAGTTCCAGCTCGAGGCGCAGCGCGGCGCGTGCATTGCGGCGGCGGCCGCCCGGGCCGTCGGGCTGCTCCTGCACCACGCCCAGGTGCTGGTCCTTCGGACCGCCCGCATGCACCGTGAAGCGCCATGCGTCCTGCAGCAGAAGGGGGTGATCCGCCTGGCGCAGCACGCGTCCTTCCTGGTTCGCGGCCAGCACTGCCGGCGGCAGCTGTCCCATGTGGGCGCGCAGCTCGCGGTCGGTCACCTGCTTGCCGTACTGGCGCACCATGGCCTGCCAGGATGCGGCCAGGGTGCGGCCGTCGGCTGCCTGGAAATGCAGCTGGCGCGCCAGGAAGACCTGGTCGGGGCGCATGGCGAGTCCTTCCGGCCCGGGTTCCGCCGGCGCCGCCGGTGCGGCGGCGTGGGGCAGGGGCAGCGGCAAGGGCAGCTCGCCGCCGTCGAAGGGCGTGAGGGCGACCGGCGCAGCGGCGGCAACGGTGCCGACGCCGAGCGGCGTCGCCGCAGGTGGCAGGAGAGGGACGATGGAAGGGATGGTGCTCATGACGATTCACCTATGAAAAAAGGCCAGCCGTTCGCGGGCTGGCCTTCGATACTACCGGAACAGCTACCCGGGAAGCTGGTATTACTGCACCAGCATTACTGCAGCAGCGACATGACCATCGAGGACATGCTGTTGGTCTGCTTGAGCATCGCGGTGCCGGCTTGCATCAGCATCTGCTTGGCGGTCATGTTCGACGATTCGGTGGCGAAGTCAACGTCCAGGATGCGGCCGGTGGCGTTCTTGGTGTTGGTGCTGACGTTGGCCAGGTTGTTGTAGACGTGATCCAGGCGGTTGGCAGCGGCGCCCAGTGCCGAGCGGACGGTGCTGACGCCTTCGATAGCAGTCTTCAGTCGGTCGATGTTCGCGTTTGCGTTTTCGGTGCCAGTACGGGCGGCGTTGCCCGTGGCACCTGTCGCCGTGTCCATCTCCGCCCCGGTAGTCGCCAGCAGTTCTTTGCCAGCAACGTTTGCCTTCACCATCGCGACCTCGGGCGTCGCCGTATCATTATCAGTGTCTTCGGTAGCAAGCGCACCGCCATCGAATGCTGAAGCTGCTTTAGTGATTGCCCTATGCATGGAATTGAGCTCGGTCGAGACGTTCAGCGACATCTGCTCGGTCTTCTCTGCGCCAATCTGGAAGGATACTGCGCTGCGCAGCTTGCCCGAAGCGTTGTTCAACAGCGAAGTACCACCGAAGCTGGTGTTCTTGACGATGTTGGTCAGTTCATTGGTCAGCGACGTGTATTCGCCCTGCATTGCGGTGCGGTCGTCATCCGACGAAGAGCCGTCGGCTGCCTGGGTAGCCAGGTCCTTCATGCGGGTCAGGATGTTGGTGACTTCGTTCAGCGCGCCTTCGGCGGTCTGCAGCATCGAGATCGAATTCTGGGTATTGCGCATTGCCACGGCCATGCCGCTGGTCTGGGCTTTCAGGCGGGTGGCGATCTGCAGGCCGGCGGCGTCGTCCATGGCCGAGTTGATGCGGTAGCCGGTCGACAGGCGGGTCATCGAGGTCGACAGCGAGGACTGGGTACGGCCCAGCGAATTTTGCGCGGAAAGGGTCGCGGCGTTGGTGTGAAGGCTCAGCATGGTGAACTCCTGAATTAAGAATCTGGTGGGAGGTCGCGCTCGTCGCGCTCTCATAAGTACAAGACGACCGGTTTCGCTAGCCCATTAAGTGCCGTACGGAAATTCTTTCATGGCCGCCCATCCATGAAAAAAGGCCAACCCTTTACAGGCTGGCCTTCGGTATCGCCGGAACAGGTGCCGGGAAGCGAGTATTACTGCAGCAGCGACATGACCATCGAGGACATGCTGTTGGTCTGCTTGAGCATCGCGGTGCCGGCTTGCATCAGCATCTGCTTGGCGGTCATGTTCGACGATTCGGTAGCGAAGTCGACGTCCATGATGCGGCCGGTGGCGTTCTTGGTGTTGGTGCTGACGTTGGCCAGGTTGTTGTAGACGTGATCCAGGCGGTTGGCAGCGGCGCCCAGTGCCGAGCGGACGGTGCTGACGCCTTCGATAGCAGTCTTCAGGCGATCGATATTCAAGTTGGCGTTTTGAGTGCCCGTACGAGCGGTGCCGGTGCCGGTGCCGCCAACAGTAAGATCTTCGGCAGCAGTAGTTGCAAGCAGTTCTTTGCCGGCGATATTCGATTGCGCCCAGTCTTCTTCTGGGGTAGGACCATCGTCATTGTCATGATTTTCGGTAACCTTGCCGCCGTTGAAAGCCGCGGATGAAGCGCTGATGGCTTGGTGCATCGAGGTCAGTTGAGCCGACACATCCAGACCCATCTGTTCGGTGCTGGCCGAACCGATTTGGAACGACACGTTGGAGGCCAGCTTGCCCGACGCGTTGTTGAGCAGTGCGGTGCCGCCGAAGCTGGTGTTCTTGACGATGTTGGTCAGTTCGTTCGTCAGCGACGTGTATTCGCCCTGCATTGCGGTGCGGTCATCGTCCGACGAAGAGCCGTCGGCTGCCTGGGTAGCCAGGTCCTTCATGCGGGTCAGGATGTTGGTGACTTCGTTCAGCGCGCCTTCGGCGGTCTGCAGCATCGAGATCGAATTCTGGGTATTGCGCATT
>NZ_JPXI01000033.1 GCF_000740675.1 Massilia sp. BSC265
GCGCTGTATCGCCGCGGCCACGTCGCTCACCCGCCGCCCGCTGAGGCGCACGCCCGGCTCGCGGTGGACCCTGCGCAACTCGCACTTGCCCGCCTTGCGGTGGTCCCTGGCATCGACCCGTCCGACCAGCGCGCCACGGCGCAGGATCGGCAGCGTGAAGTAACCGTGGCGCCGCTTGTCCGCCGGCGTATAGCATTCGAGCCGGTAGTCGAAGCCGAACAGCTCGAGCGCGCGGCGGCGGTCCCAGACAACGGGGTCGAACGGGGACAGCAGCGTCGTCAGGCGCGGCGCCAGCCTGCCCTCCATTGCCTGGCGCGCCAGCGCGGCATGGTCGGGGTGGATGTAGACCGGATCAATCCAGCCCTCGACCCGCCCGCGCAGCAGCAGGCCCTGCTCCGCCATCGCCGCGGGGTCGGGGTGCGGACGCCGGGTGCGGTGGTAGTCCGGAATCCACGCGGCCTTGGCCAGTCCCAGCGCGCGCACCGTGTGCAGCACGAAGCTGCGGCGCACTTCGTCCAGCGGGGGCAGGCGGCCGTCGTGCCAGGTCGGGTGCACGCGCTCGGCCAGGTCGTAGATGCGCTGGAAGTTGTGGCGGCGTGCGATCATCAGTTCGCCGGCGGTGAACAGGACTTCCAGGCTGCGCTTCTCGGGCTTCCACTCCCACCAGCCGCCGGCTTTCCCGTGGTCTTGCCCGACCCGGCGCTCGAAATCCGAAGAGCGTACCGGTCCTTTTTCGCGCACGTGCGCCAGCAGGGCCGCGACCTCGCCGGCGCGCTCGCGCATCCATTTCGTGGAATATTTCCAGCCCATCGCTTCCGGGTCGAGCATGCGGTGGCGGTACAGGCCATAATCCTCGATCGGCAGGAAGCAGGCTTCGTGCGCCCAGTATTCGAACAGATGGCCTTCGGCCAGCAGTTCGTCCAGCCAGGCCGGCTCGTAGTCGCCCAGCCGGCTCCACAGCACCAGATAGGGACTGCGCGCGACCACGCTGATGGTGTCGATCTGAAGCATCCCCATGCGCCGGATCGCGGCCAGCACATCGGCCTTTGCCGCACGGCGCCGCCGCGGCGCCAGCATGTCCTGCGCGGCCAGGTGCAGGGCCCGGGCACTACTAATGGAAAGTTCGAAATCCGGATTGATCGAGCTCATGTCCTTATTTTAATGGCAAACGAATACCACTGTAAAAAAACACAGTCTTTTTCTGCGCGACACCGCGAGTCTGCGCTATAGTGTCCGCCGACCCGACTTACCACTCTTACCATGCGGCTGCTTCATACTTCCGACTGGCACCTGGGCCAGACCCTGCACAATTTCGACCGGACCTACGAGCACGCGTGCTTCCTCGACTGGCTCGTGGAAACGCTCGTGGCGGAAGACATCGACGTACTGCTGATCGCCGGCGACATCTTCGACAACGCCAACCCGTCGGCCGCCGCCCACCGCCAGTTGTACCGCTTCCTGCAACAGGCGCGCAGCCGCGTGCCGCACCTGCAGGTGGTCGTCATCGCGGGCAACCACGATTCGCCGGGTCGGCTGGAAGCTCCCACGCCGCTGCTGGAAGCCCACGGCACGATCGTGGTGGGCAACGTCGCGCGCGCGCCGGACGGCAGCGTGGACCTCGAGCGCCTGCTGGTGCCCCTGCGCCGGCGCGACGGGACGGTGGCGGCCTGGTGCCTGGCCGTTCCCTTCCTGCGTCCGGGCGACGTGCCGCGCGTCGTGGCCGAGGACGACACCATGGCCCTCGACCCCTACCTGCATGGCACCACCGTACTCTACCGGCAGGCCTTCGCCCTGGCCCAATCGCGCTGCACCGGGGGTGAGGCGATCATCGCCATGGGCCACTGCCACATGGTGGACGGCCAGTCGTCCCAGGATTCCGAGCGCCGCATCGTGATCGGCGGCACCGAGGCCCTGCCGGCCTCGATGTTCGATCCGGCGGTCGCCTACGTGGCGCTGGGCCACCTGCACCTGGCGCAGCGCGTCGGCGGCCACGAGCACCGGCGCTATTGCGGCAGCCCGCTGCCGCTGTCCTTCTCCGAGGTCGGCTACCAGCACCAGGTGCTGCGCATCGAACTCGACGGGCCGAGCACGAAGTCGGTGACGCCCTTGCCCGTGCCGCGCGCGGTGCAATTGCTGCGCGTGCCGAGCCAGCCGGCGCCGCTCGCGGAGGTGCTGGCGGCGCTCGAAGCGCTCGAGGTACCCGATGCGCCCCCGCAGCAGCAGCCCTTCCTCGAGGTGCGCGTGCTGCTGGAAGGCCCCGAGCCGGGCCTGCGTTCCCGGGTCGAAGCGGCCTTGGCCGGCAAGCCGGTGCGCCTGGCCAAGATCGAGCCGACGCGCCGCCACGCCTCCGCCGACACCACCGAGGAAGCCCTGAGCCTCGACCAGTTGGCCCAACTGCAGCCGGACGACATCTTCCGCCGCTTGTGGGCGCAACGCTACGGTGACGAGGCACCGCCCGAGCAACTGGCGGCTTTTGCCGAGCTCACCACGGCACTGGGTGGAGACGCGGCATGAAGATCCTGCGCATCGGCGGCAAGAACCTGGCTTCGCTGGCCGGCGAATTCCTGGTCGACTTCGAATCCGAGCCGCTCGCCTCGAGCGGCCTGTTCGCCATCAGCGGCCCTACCGGTGCCGGCAAGAGCACGCTGCTCGACGCCCTCTGCCTGGCGCTGTACGACGCCACCCCGCGCCTGCTCAAGCGTGCCGGCAGCCAGTTGCCGGACGTCGGCGGCGATACCGTCTCGGCACTCGACCCGCGCACCCTGCTGCGGCGCGGCGCCGCCGAAGCCTGGGCCGAAGTCGATTTCGCCGGCAACGACGACATCCGCTACCGCGCGCGCTGGAGCGTGCGCCGCGCCTACGGCAAGCCGGGCGGCGCCCTGCAGCCCTCGAAGATGACCCTGCACCGCCTGCCGGAACTCGACCCACTGGGCGGCACCAAGACCGAGGTCGCCGCCGAGATCGTCCAGCGCATCGGCCTGTCCTTCGAACAGTTCACGCGCGCCGTGTTGCTGGCCCAGAACGAATTCTCGGCCTTCCTCAAGACCGACGAGAACGAGCGCGGCGAGTTGCTCGAAACCCTCACCGGCACCACGATCTACAGCGATATTTCGAGGCGTGCCTTCGAGCGCTACCGCGCCGAGCAGGAGCGCACCCGGACGCTGACTGCGAAGCTGGCCAACCAGGCCCCGATGCCGCCCGAGGAGCGCGAAAAGCTGGAGGCCGAGCGCGTGAATGCCGAGCTCGCGCTGGAAGCGGTGGATGCGCGCCGCGCGGCCCTCGAAGGCGAGCTGCGCTGGCACCAGGAAGCCGCCAAGCTCGAGCGCAGCGAAGCCCTGGCCGTCGATGCCCTGGCGGCGGCGCAGGGCGCGCAGCAGGAAGCGAGCGGGCGCCGCCAGCGCCTCGCCACCCTCGACGCGGTGCAGCCGGCCCGAGCGCTGGTGGCGGAAGTCCTGCGCCTGCAGGACGAGCACAAGGCGGCGGTCGAGTCGGCCGCCAAGCACGAAAGCGCGCTGGCGACGGCGCTGGACGCGCGCCGCCAGGCAGTACTGGACGTCGACGCCGCCCTCGCTGCCGTCGAGGCGGCCGAAACCAGCCTGCGCTGCGCGGCGCCCCAGCTCGACGCTGGCAAGGCCCTGGACGCCGCCATCGCCGCGCTCGCGCCCGCGCACGGCCAGGCCTCCAGCGCACTGGAAGCCGCGCGCGCCGAGGCGCGCCAGGCGCGCACCGTGCACGCTGCGAAAGCGGCCGAACACGAGACCGCGAAAGGCCAGCGCGAGCGTGCCGTCGGCTGGCTGGCGCTTCACGCGCGGCTGGAACCGATGGCAGCCCAGTGGCCGCGCTGGGACAAGCTGCTGGCCCAGGCCGCGCACGCGGTCGCTGCCGAAGCCGCTGCCGCGAACGCGCTGGCAACGGTGAGCGGCCAGGCCCGGCAGGCCGCCGAGCACGAACAGGCCGCCGTCCTGGCCCTGACGGAGGCCACCCGGCGTCTCGATGCACTCGACACCGCGCGGCGCGAAGCGATGGCCGTCCTCGAGGCCGCCGACCCACAGGCGCTGGACACCGAGCGCCAGGCCCTGGACATACGTCGCGAAAGCCTCGCTGCCGCCGAAAAAGCCTGGACGGCGCTCGTCACCACGCGCCAGGAATATGCCGATACCGCCGGGGAGCTCGACCGCGTGGACACGGCACGGGCCGGCGCCAGCCGCCTGCTCGAGGAAGCACGCAGCGCCGCACCCGCCCTCATGGCGGCGCTGCAACAGGCCGAGAAATCGCTGGGGGCGGCTGAGCTGGCCTGTGCCGCGAACGTGGAGCAATTGCGCGCGACCTTGGACGACGAGGCGCCCTGCCCGGTTTGCGGTTCCCATGAGCATCCCTATCGGGATGTCGGCCGCCAGGATGTGCTGCGCAATATGCTGGCGAACCTGCGGGCGGAAGTCGGCGACTGCCGGGCGCGCCTGCGCGACAACGAAGCGGTGCAGGCAGCGCAGGCTGCCACCCTGGCGGCGACCAGCGATCGGCTCACCGCGCTGCAACGCGAGCGCACGACGCTGCGCCGGGTGCTCGACGAGCTCGAGGCGGAATGGGCTGCGCAACCGCTGGCTGCCGAGGTCCCGGCAGCCGAGGGGCAGGACGATACGGTGCGCAGGGCCTGGTTTGCCGAGACCCGCGACGGCCTGCGCGCAGCCGTGGCAGCGCTGGACGGCCGCGCCGCCGCCCAGCGCCGCGCCGCCCAGGCCCGCGACGCCGCCCAGGTCGCCTACGACAAGGCGCAGCAGGAACACGCGCGCCTGCGCCAGGCCCTCGATGGCGCCCGCGAGGCCGGGGCGCGCCTGCAGGCCGAGCTGCGTGCCATGTCCGTCCAGCAGGAAGCCATCGCCGGCCAGCTGGCCGGATGGCTGGCCGAGCTCGACCCGGTCCTGTCCGGTGCCTGCGGCGACGGCTGGCAGGACGCGTGGCGCCGCCAGCCGGCCGCCTGGCGCGAAGGCCGCGCCCAGGAAGCCGCGCAATGGCAGGAGCAGACGGCCCAGCAGACCCGCAGCGCCGCTGCCGCTGCCACCCTTGAGGCCGAGGTGGCGGGCGCCCTCGATCGCATAACCCAGGCCGATCGACACGGCGCCGGCGTGGCCGCCGAGTTCAACCGCATCGATGGCGAACTGAAGGACAAGCGCGCCAGGCGCCTCGCCTTGTGGAACGGCCGGCAGCTAGCGGAAGTGGAACAGGAACTGCAGGCCGCCGTCGGCGCCGCGCGCAATCACCTGTCCGCACGCCAGGCAGTCGCCACCGAAACCGCACAGCGCGAAGCCAGCGCCCGCACTGCGCTGGCCCAACTGGCCGGGCACATTGCCATCCTGGACGCCGCCGGCACCAAGGCGGCGGCTGCGCTGGCCGAATGGCTGGAGGACTACCGCAAGGCGGCTTTCCTGAAGGGCCTCGACCCGGTGGACGACTCGGCAGATCTCGGCCGCCTTCTGGCGGTCGGTGGCACCTGGCTTGCGCAGGAACGCACGGCGCTGGGGGCGCTCGACGCCCAGGTCGCCAGCGCCACCGCCGTGCTGGCGGAACGCCGTGCGCAGCGTGTCCTGCACGGCGAAGGCGCGCCCGAAAGCGGACTGAGCCTGGAGACCGTGGCCGCCGCCGTCGAAGCCCTCACGGCCGAGCGCCGCGCGGCACACGACCTGGCCACCGAACTGCGCATGCGCATCGGCCAGGACGATACCCGCCGAATGCAGGTGCAGGCCGTACTGGCCGAGATCGAACGCCAGCAGCTTGAAGAGCAGCGCTGGGGCAAATTGTCCGAGCTGATCGGTTCCAGCGACGGCAAGAAGTTTCGCAATTACGCCCAGCAGTTCACGCTCGACGTGCTGCTCGGCTATGCCAATGCCCACCTTGGCCAACTGGCACGACGCTACCGCCTCGAGCGGGTCAGTCACAACGGCGCGCCCTCGCTGGCCCTGATGGTGCGCGACCAGGACATGGGCGGCGAAGTCCGTTCGGTCAATTCCCTGTCCGGCGGCGAGTCCTTCCTGGTGTCGCTCGCCCTGGCGCTCGGCCTGGCCTCGCTGTCCTCGAACCGGGTGCGGGTCGAATCGCTGTTCATCGACGAAGGCTTCGGCAGCCTCGACACCGAGACCCTGGGCGTGGCAATGGATGCGCTCGACGCGCTGCAGTCCCTGGGGCGCAAGGTGGGCGTGATCTCCCACGTGCAGGAGATGACCGAACGCATCGCCACCAAGGTGCTGGTGCGCCCGGCCGGCGGCGGTAGCAGTGCGGTCGTGGTCGAGTAAGAGGCAGAACCGCCGCTCGCTGCCGGTGAGCAGCGTCGGCGGCGATTATGCTCCGGGCGACATCGTCACCTGGATGTTGCCGCCGGGCCTGCCGCACATCGGCCTGGTTGCCGATGTCCGCACGGCTGGCGGCGTGTCGCTGGTCATCCACAACATCGGGGCAGGCACCCGCATGGAAGACCACCTGTTCGCCTATCCGATCACCGGGCACTACCTTTTCCCGGCGGCCACGTCCTCCGTGCAAGGCGCTCGGCGCTGAATTCAGGCCGGACTGGTATGCCCGCGATCTGCCTCAAGCCTGCTGTCGTCGGTGGCCGAACCGTCGAGCGATGGTATCTGACGCACTATTCTTGAGAGCTTGACGAGCATGACCCCATGGCGAAGCTCAGGTGGCTGCTGGATGTCGCTGCGACACAGGGCCGCCTGCCGAGCTGACGCGCTTGCTGCACAGTTCCGCCATGGCCGGCCACTGCCTCATGCCTGTCACTTAAGAGGCGCCGCTCATCCGTAGGGTGGGCGGGTCTCCCGCCCACGCGGTCAAGTCACAGTACTGCAGCCCGGTCGATTTTTCGTATCTCAACTATCACCGCGTGGGCGTTTGTCATTCCGGGCATTGCCCGGCATTACCCCGCCCCCCCTACAGTCCTTCCTAACCGACAGGCATTGGGCCACAGCCTCCCGAAATACGTCCTCGGGTCGCTCTACCAATTCGGCGGCGTCGTGACGCAGGATCTGCGCCTGGCGCGCTTGGCACGAGGGAGCCGCCGCCTGCCGCAATCCGATTGCGATCGACCGGCGCGAGCACATGCCGGCAAGCCGCCGCGGCGAAGCGCCCCGGCAGCGACGGGCTCCGGTACAATGCGCCCTTTGTTCCAACACGCAAAGCACCATGAAACCCGCCCGCTTCCTCACTTTCAAATGCGCCAAGTGCGCCAAACCGGTCAAGGTCACCCTGCAGAAAGTCTCGGCCTGTTCGCACATCCAGCCTTACCTCGGCGTCTGCGAGTGCGGCGAACCCAAGCGTCATGCCACCGGCAGCCCGGACGCGGTCAAGTCCTATCTCGAATCGGCCGACGGCAACTGGCACCACCATCACTGATATGAGCGTGATCACGTGGCTGGAAGGGGGCGCCGAGCGCTCGGCCGACTGGCGCTCCGAGAGCGGCTGGCCGGCGCCCAGGAAGGTCGTCGTCGCCGACGACACCATGAACGCCGACGCCGCCTACCGGCTGGCGCTCGACGGCACTGCCCTGCTCTGGCGCGGCGACTTCCAGAACGCGCGCCAGCTCCTGAGCGCGCTGGTTCGGCGCGTCGAGCACAAGAGCGATCGTGCGCGCCGCGCCAAGGCGTCCAAGGCACCGGCCACCCCGGCCGAGCTGTTCCACCGCCACCGCCTGCAGCAACTGCAGCGCGCCCGCACGCTGGCCATGCTCCTGATCCCTTTCGAAGCGGACCATACGATCCCGCTACGCCGCGCGCCCGACGTCCGTGAGGCCTGCCTCGAGGCCTACGGTCGGGCACACCGTCCCTATGTCGCTTCGCTGCGTGAACTGCTGGGCGTCATCGGCGCCCACGAATGGCGCCGCAAGGGCGTGCGCATCCCCGCGCTCGACGCGCACATCCACCCCTGGTACGGCGTGTTCTCGCCGGTGCGCGGCGAATACGTCGAGCTGGTGGCGCAGGCCCCGCTACCCAATGGGGCAAAGTCGGGAACCAAGCTGGCCTTCGACATCGGCGCCGGCACCGGCGTGCTGTCGGCGGTACTCGCCCGGCGCGGCGTCCAGCGCGTGCTCGCCACTGACATGGATGCGCGCGCGCTCGGCTGCGCGCGCGAGAACATCGCGCGCCTCGGCCTCGACGCCCAGGTCGAGGTGATCCAGGCCGATTTGTTCCCCGGAGGCCCCGATCAGCGTGCGCCGCTGGTGGTCTGCAACCCGCCCTGGCTGCCGGGCAAGCCCAGTTCGGCCATCGAGTACGCCATCTATGATCCCGACAGCCGCATGCTCAAGGGTTTCCTGGGGGGGCTGGCGCAACACCTGGAACCGGGCGGCGAAGGCTGGCTGATCCTGTCGGACCTGGCCGAGCACCTTGGCCTGCGCCCGCGCGAACAGCTGCTCGGCTGGATCGCGGAGGCCGGGCTGGAAGTCGTGGCGCGCCACGACGTCCGGCCAACCCACGGCAAGGCAAGCGATCCGGACGATCCGCTGCACACGGCCCGTGCGCGCGAGGTCACCTCGCTATGGCGCCTGCGTGCGATCCCGTAGGGCGGGCGGCTCAAGCGTCGCAGCCGAAAAAAAACCGATGATTGCGCAAGCCGGCGATCCGCGCTATAATCTTTTTCTCAGACGCGGGGTGGAGCAGTCTGGCAGCTCGTCGGGCTCATAACCCGAAGGTCACAGGTTCAAATCCTGTCCCCGCAACCAAATACTGAACAAAAGCCCGACTCTTGCAGCCGGGCTTTTGTTTTCTGAGGCAGCAAAAGCAGCGCAGAAACACTGCGAATGACAAGCTGCGGATGAATAGCCGCGCATTGAAGCTGCGCATTGAAGCTGATGAGAGACAAGAAAGACAACGCGACAATCGACCTGCCGGGCTTCGAGCCCGCCGCACCGCTTGACCCCGTTGTCGAACCGAAGCGTGCCGCACCGAGGCCGCGCCGCGTCTCCCTGAAGCAGGAGCAACTGGAGTTGCTCGAACAAACCGACACCACCGGCCTGCCAGTCTGGCGCCGCGACGACAACCTCGACCTGACCGGCCTGCCGGTCTGGGCACCGGCCTCAGCGTAGTTCGCTCATGGGGTCAATCCTTTTGGCGGAACACCCATGAATACGCAACCCTTCACCTCGCTGGCGCTGGCGCCGCGCTTCCTCGCCAACCTCGCCACCCTGGGCTACCACGGGATGACGCCGATCCAGGCTGCCAGCCTGCCGGCGGTGCTCGAAGGACGCGACCTGATCGCCCAGGCCAAGACCGGCAGCGGCAAGACCGCCGCCTTCGGCATCGGCGTCCTGCACAAGCTCAACCCGGCCTGGTTCGCGGTGCAGGGCCTGGTGCTGTGCCCGACGCGCGAGCTGGCCGACCAGGTCGCGAACGAGCTGCGGCGTCTGGCGCGCGGCGTGGGCAACGTCAAGATCCTGACCCTCACCGGCGGCGTGGCCATGCGCCCGCAGATCGCCTCCCTCGAACACGGCGCCCACATCGTGGTCGGCACGCCGGGCCGCATCCGCGACCACCTCGGACGCCAGACCCTCGACCTGTCGAAGGTCCAGACCCTGGTGCTGGACGAGGCCGACCGCATGACCGACATGGGCTTCTACGACGAGATCGAGGGCATCGTTTCGGCTTGCCCGCAGCGCCGCCAGACCCTGCTGTTCTCCGCAACCTATCCGGACGACATCCGCTTCGCCACTGCCGGCTTCCTGGTTGACCCGCTCGAAGTGGCGGTCGAGAGCCAGCACAGCGCCGAAAAGATCGAACAGCGCTTCTACGAGATCGGCTTCGAGGGACGCGACGAAGCGGTGGCCCGGCTGCTCAAGCATTATCAACCTGTCTCCACCCTCGCCTTCTGCAACACCAAGGCGCATTGCCGCGAGCTGGCCGATCACCTGCGCGCCCAGGGCTTCTCGGCGCTGGCGCTGTACGGCGAGCTGGAACAGCAGGAGCGCGACGAGATCCTGGTGCTGTTCGCCAACCGCAGCTGCTCGGTGCTGGTGGCGACCGACGTCGCCGCACGCGGCCTCGACATCCCCAATCTCGACACCGTGATCAATGCCGACGTGTCGAAGGACCCGGAAGTGCACGTGCACCGCATCGGCCGCACCGGCCGCGGCGAGGAGGCAGGACTGGCGCTCACGCTGTGCGCGCCGAACGAGAAGAAATGGGTGCGCCTGATCGAGGAATACCAGGACGCGCCGGCGGAATGGCACAAGCTGGAAGAGCTGGGCGAGCATCCCGAAGTCGCCGCGCCGGCACCCATGCTGACCCTGCACATCGCGGGCGGCAAGAAGGCCAAGCTGCGCCCGGGCGACATCCTCGGCGCCCTGACCGGCGATGCCGGCCTGAGCAAGGAACAGGTGGGCAAGATCAACGTCGGCGAGTTCGCCAGCTACGTGGCGCTCGACCGCCACGCCGCCCACGCGGCAGTAGCCAGGCTCAGCGACCGCCAGGCGCCGGGGCCGGAATTCGGCGCCATCAAGGGCCGCTACTTCAAGATGCGCTTCCTCGAAGTCTGACAGCGCCCGGCAAAGCCTCCATGGCTGTCTTGTTCCGTCTTGCCCCGGGGGCGAGGCCAGGCGCTCATATGGCTGAGTTGTAACGAAGTTGTAACAGCCGCGCACGTTTGGCTCAGCAGCGGCACCGGCGCGGCAAATCTGGCATTATTTGTCAAAATACAAATACCGCGCCGGGACACACTCCGGGCACATTCCTGCGTGTCAGGGCGCGGCTCGACGCCATGATGACCAGCACTCCCGTAACCCAGCAACAACAGACCGATGGCCGGACCGTGCGCGAGGTCGTCGAGTTCAACCAGGAACTCGTCAACGAGGTCTGGTGCCGGCGCATTTTCCGCCAGATCCTGCAGTCGCTCGAACTGCAGTATGCGATGCAGATGCCGCACCGCCCCATCAGCCCCGACACGGTGCTGGTCCTCGACTCCGGCGACCCCATGCTCCTGCCGTCTTCCGATGTCGGCAACGCCTGGTCGGAAGCCGGCGACATGCACGACCTGGCAGCCGTGGTCCATTACGCCATTACCAGGGAGTATCCGCCGGCGGCCCCGCTGCGGGGCCGGATACCGAACAACACTGGAGACGAATACAGCGATACTTTCGTCACCGCGGTCGACCGCTGCCTGTCACCCGATCCGCAGCAGCGCCCCCACACTATCGAACAGTTGCGCAACCTGCTCGGCATCGTGCCGCTCGGCCCGCCGGTCCCCGCGCAGCCGCTGTCGACGCCGCCGGAGCAGCCGGCTTCCTTCCTCGATGAATCCGCCCCCGTGAGCGACGAGGGCGGCCCGCGACGCTGGCTGCTGCTGGTCGCCGCGGCAACCGTCCTGCTGGCCGCCCTGGGCGCCCTGTTCGCCCTGCTGCACCAGGCAGACTCGCGCGATACCGTCACGCTGGCCCTGCCAGGCGATGCCGGGCAGGCGCCGCAGGATTCCCCTGCGCACACAAGCCCGGCGCCCGAGCCGGCGGCAGCGCCTGCAGGTGCTGCCGCAGGCGATCCTGCGGCCCTCGCCGCCACCGGCCCGGCGGACCTGGCTGCCGCGGCGACGCCGGCCGATTCGCATGCCGCCACAATCCCGCCTGCAAGCACCGCCGCGCCTGACCAGCCTGCCGCGCATCGCGCCGTGCCAGCCGCAGCCGGCGCGACCTACAAGCTGGTGATCAAGCCCTGGGGCATGGTGCAGGTCAACGGCGTCGACTACGGCGCCAGCCCGCCGCTCAAGCGCCTGACCCTGGCGCCCGGCCAGCACACGATCCGCATCGTCAACCCGAGCTTCCCCGAGCACACCGTGACGGTGAACGCCGTCAAGGGCGGGGCCTCGGTGATCGAAATGGACTTTACTGAAGAGGAGGTGGAGTGAATCCGCGCATCCCGACCTATCGCTTGCACGGCTTGCGCGCCGGCCTGCTCGGCACCCTGCTGCTGCTCGGCGGCTGCGCCGAACTGAATTCGCAGCTGAATTCCATCCTGGGGAAGAACGATCCGCCGCGTTCCCGTGCGCGCGTGGACGATCGCTCCCACCCCCGCGCCGAGCGCGCGGAGCGCAACGAGCGGCCTTCGCCACGCCCCGAACGGCCGGCCTCCAACCGCGACGACACCGCCCTGCGCGAAGGCATTGCCCTGTACCACGACGGCGACTTCAATGGCGCGATCAAGCGGCTCACCTCGAGCGACATGAACGGCGGCTCGGTACGCAACCGCGTCAGCGCGCTCAAGTACACCGCGTTCAGCTATTGCGTCACCAACCGGCCGGTTCCCTGCCGCCAGGCCTTCGAGCGTGCATTGCGACTGGATGGCTCGTTCGACCTGGCGCCCGGCGAACATGGCCACCCGCTGTGGGGGCCGCAGTTCGCCAAGGCGCGCCAGAACGCGGGACGCTGAGCGGCCGCTCGGTTACAACTTGACGTTGATGGTGGCCGGATACATCGGCGCGCGCCGGCGCATCGATGCCTGCTCGTAGGCATAGGCCATCCCGATGAGGGACGCTTCGCTCCACGCCCCGCCCACGAACGACATCCCCACCGGCAACCCGCGCGTGAAGCCGGCCGGCACCGTGATGTGGGGATAGCCCGCCACGGCGGCCGGGCTCGAGAAGCTGCCGCCGTAGTGGTCGCCATTGACGTAGTCGGTCAGCCATGCCGGGCCGCCGGTCGGCGCTACCAGCGCATCGAGCTTGTGCTCCTTCATGACCTGGTCGATGCCTTCGTCGCGCGAATAGCGCAGGTCGTTTGCCAGGGCCTCGCGGTATTCGCGCGCATCCAGCCCTGGCTTGGCCTGGGCTGCTATTAGGTGTTCCTGCTTGAAATACGGCATTTCGCGCGCCGCGTTCTTTTCGTTGAACGTGATCACATCAAGCATGTTCTTGATCGGCGCATGCGGCGCATAATGCTTCAGCCAGGCTTCCAGGCCCGGCGCGAATTCGTACAGCAGCACCTGCAGTTCGCTCTCGTTGTACTTGTCGACATTCGGCACCTTCACGTCGACCAGGATCGCCCCCTGCGCCTTCAGCACGGCCAGTTCCTTCTCGATGATCGCATCCACCGCGTCGTTGCTGCCAAAGAAGTTGCGGGCCACGCCGATGCGCTTGCCCTTCAGGCCGTCAAGCCGCAGGGCTGCCGCGTAGTCGGCCAGGTGGTGCCTGCTATCGGCGGTCGCCTTGTCGTCCGGATCCGGGCCCGCCATCGCGGCCAGCATCAGGGCCGCGTCCGCCACGCTGCGCGTCATCGGGCCGGCCGTGTCCTGCGAATGGGCGATCGGGATGATGCCGCTGCGGCTGAGCAGGCCCAGGGTCGGCTTGATGCCGACGATACCGCACGAAGACGAGGGCGAGACGATCGAGCCGTCGGTCTCGGTGCCGACGGTCAGCGTGGCCAGGCTGGCCGCCGCCGCGGCGCCCGAGCCCGAGCTGGAGCCGCTCGTGTTGCGGTCGAGCGCATAGGGGTTCTTGGTCTGCCCGCCGCGGCCGCTCCAGCCGCTCACCGAACGGGTCGAGCGCATGTTGGCCCACTCGGACAGGTTGGTCTTGCCGATGATGACGGCGCCGGCATTGCGCAACATGGTGACGATGTGGGCATCCTTGACCGCGCGCACACCGTCGAGCGCCAGCGAACCGGCGCTGGTGCTCATGCGGTCGGCGGTGGCGATGTTGTCCTTCAGCAGGACAGGGATACCGTGCAGCGGCCCGCGTACCTTCCCTGCCGCACGTTCGCGGTCCATCTCGGCGGCGATCTTGAGGGCATCGGGGTTGGTTTCGATCACCGAATTCAGGCGCGGACCAGCCTTGTCGATGGCGGCAATGCGCGCCAGGTATTGCTGCACCAGGGAGGTCGACGTGAGCTTGCCGGCCGCCATCCGGGCCCCCTGCTCGCGCACGCCTGCATCCAGGATGCCGGCCGCGCCCGCGCCCGGCGCCTTGGCCGCTGCCGCCGCTTGTGCCACCCCGGCACTGGCGCCCACCGCCACGCCTGCGCTTACTCCGAGCCGAACGAAATCCCTGCGCTTCATACAAGCCTCCATGTCAAATAATGCATGAGCATAACAGTAAAGTTACTCATGCCACACAACATGCGGGCACGGAAAGTCGTGGTCGATGCCTCTTCTACTGCTACTCCCAGGCAAGACAACGGGCAAAAAAAAACGCTGCCGAAGCAGCGTTTTTCCTTGTGTCGCCGGTTAGTTACGGACGACTTTCTTGTACTCGTTGGTACGGGTGTCGATCTCGATGACGTCGTCGGTGCTGACGAACAGCGGCACCATCACGGTATGCTGCTTGGCTTCGATGGCGTTCTCGATCTTGGCTTCCTTCAGGACGTTGCCCGAGGTGTTGCCCTTGACGGCCGGTTCCGAGTACACGACCAGGCGCGCGATGGTGGTCGGCAGTTCCACCGAGATGGCCTTGCCGTCGTAAAACACGGCTTCGCATTCCATACCGTCTTTCAGGTAGTTGATGGCGTCGCCCATGTTCTCTTCTTCGATTTCGTACTGGTTGTACTCTTCGTCCATGAAGACGTACAGCGGGTCGGCGAAGTACGAGTAGGTCACCGGCTTCTTGTCCAGCACGACGACGTCGAACTTGTCGTCGCCGCGGAACACGTTTTCCAGCGGCGCGTTGGTCAGAAGATTCTTCATCTTCCACTTGTAGGTGAAGCCCGTGCGGCTCGAACCGTTCACGTCCGAACGCAGCACGATGAACGGCTTGTCTTCGACCATAATGATGTTGCCAACACGGATTTCTTTAGCGAATTTCATAGTAATTTTACGTAAAAAGTAAGTTGCATTAAATCAGCGGTGGCTATGAGCGAAGTGAGCTTTGAAGCCTACGTTTGATCGTGTGTAATTCGTTGCAGACTAATCGCGCATTATACCGGATTTTCCGCAGCCATCCCCAGTTCACGGGTGAAATCAAGCAGCTTCGTCGTCAAATCACCATGGGCGAGCACTTCCCGGCGCCATTCTTCTGCACGAATGGCGATGCGCTCCAATTCGGCCCGCAGGTCCTGCCATGCCACCGACATTGAACCGATGTCGATCGCGCCATTCCATCCGAGCGAGAGGTGCTCGAGTGCCTCGAGGCCGGGGCCGCGGGCATAGCGATCGAGAAAGGCGCGCAATTTTTTGTGGTGCAGGTTCTCGTCCTGTGGATAGATGTGCCAGACGAAGGGCCGCCCCGCCCATTGGGCACGCACGAAGGAATCCTCGCCCCGCACGAAATTCAGGTCGCAGGCCCACAGCAGCCGGTCGTAGTCGGGCTGCGGGACGAAAGGCAGCACGCGCACGGTCAGGGCACCGCGCGTGGCATGGTCGCCTGCGCGTGCGTCGCTCCCCATGAATGCACGGACGGTTTCCACTGCAACACCTTCCGGCACCAGGCAGCTTACCGGCTGGGAGCCGGTCGACCAGGCGCGCAACAGGTCGGCGACCGGCGCGTGCGGATAGCAGAACAGCGATACCTTCAGCGCCTCCATCTCGGCCTCGGCAAGGCCGAGGCCAGCCAGGAAAGCGGCGATCGCCGCGCGGTCGGCCTGGAAAGCCCTGCGCTGCTCGTCCAGGCCGGCTTCATGCAGCAGGCCGCCGGTTTTCGCGGTAAAACCCGGGAAGAAGAAGTGCTTCGTCAACTTCAGGCGCGGATGCATGGACGGCAGCCGATGGCAGCCCTCCACCCACTCTTCCGCCGTGAGGCCTTCGAGGTTGAACCACACCGGACGCGGCAAGCGCTGCGCCATGGCTGCGACATAGCCCGGCGGAGGGTCGACCGCGAAGAATTCGATCACGATGTCGGCAACGTCTTCGGGCGCGAACCTGCCTTCCTGATCGCACCAGTGGCGCACCAGCACGCCGTCGACCTGCTGCGCGCCGGCAGCCGTGTCGACCTCGGGACAGATGCGGCGGAAGCTGACGAGGTCGTCGACCCACAGCGTGACGTGGACGCCGTGCTCGCGCCACAGCTGGCGCGCGAGGCGCCAGCAGATGCCGATGTCGCCATAGTTGTCGACGACTTTGCAGAAGATCGCGAGGGTCAGGTTTGGATTGGATGGCATGTCGATCACGCAAAAGCGATGGACAAAAAGAAAAACCGGAGCACCTCTCCGCGCACGCGCGTTGGTCTACTCCGGTCTTGTACTGGCGTCCCCACGGGGATTCGAACCCCGGTACTCACCGTGAAAGGGTGATGTCCTAGGCCTCTAGACGATGGGGACCTATGAACTGTACTTGCTGCTACTTGTTTCCGGTTGCGCCGCACCGCGGCATCAACTCATTTATTATCTACTACCAAATTCTTGGCGTCCCCACGGGGATTCGAACCCCGGTACTCACCGTGAAAGGGTGATGTCCTAGGCCTCTAGACGATGGGGACCCTGGACTGTTACAACGTTGTTTTTCCTACGTGGTGGAGGTAAGCGGGATCGAACCGCTGACCTCTTGCATGCCATGCAAGCGCTCTCCCAGCTGAGCTATACCCCCTACGGGAAAACAACATTCTAACATACTGCAACTACTTCTACTACTGCGCGCCGCTGGTTGCGCGCTGGCGTCCCCACGGGGATTCGAACCCCGGTACTCACCGTGAAAGGGTGATGTCCTAGGCCTCTAGACGATGGGGACCTCGGAACTACCGTACTACTTTACTACCGCGACCCGACTGCTGCCGCACTTCAGCGTATTGGTGGAGGTAAGCGGGATCGAACCGCTGACCTCTTGCATGCCATGCAAGCGCTCTCCCAGCTGAGCTATACCCCCTCTTTTCACACTGTAGCGTACTGCTTCTTTGCTACCGTGTGCTGCTGAAGTGCGAGCATTATAGCGGAGCGCCTTGCATTTCGCAAATACCTGTTTTCAGAAAATGCGCGCTCCGCAAAACAGGCCCTTACAGGTACTTCGCCACGCGCGCCAAGACGACCTCGCGACCGAACAGTTCCAGCACTGCATCGATGGCCGGGGTCTGCAGCTGGCCGGTGACGATCAGGCGCAGCGGCATGGCGATCTGCGGCATCTTCAGGCCGTGCGCCGCCAGGACTTCCTTGAACATGGCGGCAATCGCGGCCTTGCTCCACTCCACATCCTTGCAGCGCTCGGCAAAGGTGGCCAGCGCCGGGCGCACGGCGTCGGTCAGGTGCTGGGCCAGCAGCGCGGCATCCGGTTGCGGCTCGCGGTAGAACAGCATGGCGGTATCGGCCAGCTCGTTGACGGTGTTGGCGCGGTCCTTCACCAGGGCGACCACGGTCGACAGCTCAGGTGCGCCTTCGAACTGCGCGCCTTCGCGCTCCAGCACCGGACGCGCCAGGGCGGCCAGGCGCTCGTTGTCGGCCTGCTTGATATAGTGGTTGTTCAGCCAGGCCAGCTTTTCCGGGTTGAACTGTGCCGCCGATGCGGTCAGGTGCTCCAGGTTGAACCACTCGACGAACTGCTCCATCGAGAAGATCTCGTCGTCGCCGTGGCTCCAGCCCAGGCGCGCGAGGTAGTTGAGCATCGCTTCCGGCAGGTAGCCCTGCTCCGGATACTGCATGACGCTCACCGCGCCGTGGCGCTTCGACAGTTTCTGGCCGTCCGCACCCAGGATCATCGGCAGGTGGCCGTACTGCGGCAGCTCGGCGCCGAGCGCGCGCAGGATGTTGATCTGGCGCGGCGTGTTGTTCACGTGGTCGTCGCCGCGCAGCACGTGGGTGATCTTCATGTCCCAGTCATCCACGGACACGCAGAAGTTATAGGTCGGGGTGCCGTCCGGGCGCGCGATGATCAGGTCGTCGAGCTCCTTGTTGGCAATGGTGATCGGTCCCTTGACCACGTCGTTCCAGGTGACTTCGCCGTCGAGCGGATTCTTGAAGCGCACCACCGGCTTGACGCCTGCCGGCACTTCCGGAAGCACCTTGCCCGGCTCCGGGCGCCAGGTGCCGTCGTAGCGCGGCTTCTCGCCCGCGGCGCGCATGCGCTCGCGCATCGCTTCGACTTCTTCCGGCGAGCAGTAGCACAGGTAGGCGCTGCCCTGCTCCAGCATCGACGCGATCACCTCGCGGTAGCGGTCCATGCGCTGCATCTGGTAGAACGGGCCTTCGTCGTGCGACAGGCCGAGCCACTGCATGCCGTCCAGGATCGCCTGCACGGCTTCGGGCGTCGAGCGTTCGAGGTCGGTGTCTTCGATGCGCAGGATGAAGGTGCCGCCGAAGTGGCGTGCATAGGCCCAGGAATACAGCGCGGTGCGGGCGCCGCCCAGGTGGAGGTAGCCGGTCGGGCTGGGTGCGAAGCGGGTGCGGACGGTCATGACTGGATGCAAGAAAGGTAAAGGCGTTATTTTACCCCGCCGCCATCGGCGCGCACCATCCGCGCCGATGGCCGCCTGTCGGACCGCCCGCCCTGCCTCAGCCCTCCCCGGATGGGCGGAGCGCCGGCCGCGGCGCCTCGAGGGCGCGCCGCACCGCCGAGGCCAGCTGCCGCGCCGCGCGCCGGACCTGGGCCGGCGTATGCCGGGCCATCAGCTGAAGCCGCAGGCGTGCCGAGCCGAGGGGCACGCCGGGAAATTCCATCGGGTTGACGAACACCTGCTCGCGCGCCAGCAGCATGCCGGCGACCCGCGTGGCGGACTCGGAGCCCAGCCACAAGGGCACGATCGGCGACGGCTTGCCCAAACAGCGCATGCCCTCCTCCTGCAACAGGGCGCGCAGTTCGACCGCATTGCGCATCACGTCCGCGCGCAGCCGTTCGCCTTCGTCGCCCGTCGCGATGCGCAGGCATTCCAGCACCGTGGCCGCCTGCACCGGCGACAGTGCATTCGAGAACATGTGCGGGCCCGCGAACAGCTGCAACTGGCGCCGCACGCTGCGCTCCGAGCAGGCGACGAAGCCGCCGTTCGAGGCGAAGGTCTTGGAAAAGGCGCCCATCACGATGTCGATCTTGCCCAGCATGCCCTGGGCGCCGATGGCGCCCGTGCCGCCCGGCCCGATGGCCCCGAGGTCGTGCGCCACGTCCACCAGCAGCGTGGCGCCATACTCGCGGCACAGGTACTGCATCAGCGGCAGGTCCGGACTGTCGGCGTCCATGCTGAACAGGCCTTCGGTGACGACCAGGATCGCGCCGCCGGCATCCACCGCGCGGATTCCGGCCAGCAGCTCGCGCAGGTGGTCGCAGTCGTTGTGGCGGAACGCGGCCACGTTCCGGGTGGCGGCAGCGGCGCCCTGGCGCAGCGAGGCATGGGCCAGCGCGTCGATCAGGACGTGGTCGTTGCCGTGCACCAGGGACGTCACCGCACCGAAAGCCGCGCCCAACCGGTCGGGAACAGCACCACGTGCTGGCAGTCCAGCAAGCTGCCGATGGCTTCCTCCAGCGCGGCGGAATAGCGGCTGTTCCCGAGCAGGATGGCCGAGCCGGCGCTGTGCGGCCCGCACTCGGCCAGCACGCGCATCGCCGCTTCGATGACAGCCGGATGGGCGCTCAGCGACAGGTAGTCCTGCGAAGCGAAATTGATGCCCTGCTGCGCCGCCAGGCCGTCGCCCTCCACCAGGGCGATCGGCGCCGGCGGACCGTCCAGTGTGCGGCAATAGGGCCAGACCCCGTGGCGCGCGCGCAGCTCACACCACTCCTCGAGAGGCGCGGCGCGGCGCAGCAGGTCGCGGCCGCGCGGCTGGCGGAACAGGGCAACATTGCCGCCCAGGGCCCCCGACGCGGCCAACGCATCCAGGTCGTGGGCGGGATCAAACGGAATCGGTTCATTCAGCACGGTATCCTCCAGAAACAAGCAAGCGATAGGAACTCAGGCCGGCTCGAGGGACTCGTCCTCGACCTGGCGCCCCAGCAGCGCCGCCACCTCGGCGGGCGGCAGCGGCCGGGCAAAGTAATACCCCTGGGCGGCGTCGCACCCCATCGCGCACAGGTCGGCCAGCTGCTCGGGTGTCTCGACCGCTTCGGCGATCACGCTCAGGCCGAGACGGTGCGCCATCGATACGATGGCCTCGGCGATCGCAAACGAGCGCCCGTCGACCATGCCGGCGCCGCCCCCCGCGCCGCCCGCCTTGCCCAGGCGGCGCACGAACAGGCCGTCCATCTTGAGGATGTCGATCGGCAGTTCGGACAGGTAGTTCAGGCTCGAGTAGCCGGTGCCGAAGTCGTCGATCGAGACCACCACGCCGGCCTGGCGCAGCCCGTTCATCAGGGCGCAGTTGCCCGCCAGGTCTTCGATCAGCATGCCTTCGGTGATCTCGAGGTCGAGGCAGCGCGCCGGCATCCCGGTCTCCGCCAGGATCCCCAGCACCCGCGCCGGCAGCCCCGGCTCCTTGAGCTGGCGCGCCGACAGGTTCACCGCGGTCTTGATCTCGGGGAGCCCGGCCGCGCGCCAGGCACGGTTCTGCAGGCAGGCGGTGCGCAGCGCCCAGTCGCCGATCGGGACGATCAAGCCGGTCTCCTCGGCCAGCGGGATGAAGCGTCCCGGATCGACGCGCCCGTACACCGGATGCTGCCAGCGCAGCAGGGCCTCGACGCCGATCACGCGCCGCGTGGCCAGGTCGATCTGCGGCTGGTACTCCAGGAACAACTGCCCTTGCGTGAGGGCGTCGCGCAGCCCATTCTTCAGCGCCAGGCGCTCGCTCTGCGGCTGCACCGTGTCCCCCGAGTAGACCTGGACGCTGTTCTCGCCCCAGCGCTTGGCGCCGCGCATGGCGGTATCGGCGCGCTTGAGCAGGGCGTCGAGGCCGCAGTCGGCCGCCGGGTACAGGGCCACGCCCACCGCCAGCGTGACGAAGCACTCGCGCCCCGCCACGCTCAAGGGCAGGCCGAAGCGGTCGAGGATCTTCTCGGCCACCACCTGGGCGTCGGATTCGAAGCTCAGGTCTTCCAGCAGCGCGATGAATTCGTCGCCGCCCCAGCGCGCCACCGTGTCGGAGTCGCGCAGGCAGCGCCGGATCTCGGTGCCGGCCCGGGTCAGCAGCTCGTCGCCGGCTTCGTAGCCGAGTTCGTCGTTGATCTCCTTGAAGCCGTTGATGTTCAGGAGCAGCAGCGCCACCAGGCGGCGGTTGCGGTTGGCCCGGTCCATCGCGTGGCGCAGGCGGTCGCGCAACAGGTTCCGGTTGAGCAGTCCGGTAAGCTGGTCGCACTGGGCACCATCGAGCAGGCGCGCCGCGCTCACCCTTGGGCCGACGCCCTCGCCTTGCCTCCCTCCCCTCTGGGCTTCCTGCCTCGGCACCACCGGCAGGCGCTCGTCGTCGTCATGGCACTGCACCCGATTGCGCCCCAGCGACTTGGCCACGTACAAGGCTTCGTCGGCGCGCGCGATGGCTTGCGCCATGGCTTCGCCGATCCGGTACTCGGCCACGCCGACCGACACCGTGAGCGTGATATCCGAGCCCTTGTCAGCGCAGCGCAGGCCCGCGATCACCCGCCGCACCCGCTCTGCCAGCACCAGCGCGTCCGGCGCCGAGGTCTCGGGCAGCATCAGCAGGAATTCTTCGCCGCCGTAGCGCCCGAAGGCGTCGGTGCCGCGGATCTGCCCCTGCACCGCCGCGGCGAAGCGGCGCAGCACCAGGTCACCGGCCGCGTGCCCGTAGGTGTCGTTGATGCGCTTGAAGAAGTCGATGTCGAACAGGCACAGGCAGAACGGCCGGCCATTGCGGTCGGCGCGCTCCTTCTCGCGGTCGATCAGCCCGAGCATGAAACGGCGGTTGTGGCTGCCCGTGAGCTCGTCGCGGATCGCCAGCTCGTTGATGGTGGACAGGGCGTGCTGCAGCTTGACGAAGCCTTCGGTCTTGGTCAGCTCGAACAGCAGCACGAACACCAGCACCACCACGTACAGGCCGATGTTGCAGATCAGGTGCAGGAGCGGCATGTCGAGGCGTGGCGCGCCCGGCGCCGCCAGGCCGTAGGCGCTCAAGCCCCAGATCGTGGCGGCGGCGCTGCAGCTGACCGCCAGCCAGAACACGCCGCTTGCCACGCCGCCAAGGAACATCGCCACCACCGGGGCGGTGATCAGCCAGCTGGCCGTGGGCGCGTCGATGCCGCCCAGGTGCCAGGTCAGCCAGGTGAAATTGAAGAACAGCGCGCACAGGAACAGCTCGCGCGCGGCTGCGATGCTGCCGGTCAGGCGCAGCACGGGCGGCGCCATCAGCATGACCAGGCAGCAGGCCAGGATCTCGGCGGCAGCCAGCTTCAGGCCGAGCTTCCAGTAGGCCAGGGCGTAGAGCGGGCCGGCGGTGGCCGCCATCAGGGCTGCGTTGACCACGTTCTCGGCACGGGCGAGCACGGCCGCGTCGTGACGCAGCCTGGCGGGTATGAACAGGTGAGCCGCGTCCAGGTAACGCCCGCGCCACCGTTGGTCTCTCTTGTCGCTCATCGCTTATCCCATGCCCACGCTCTCCTACCGAGTGTAGGGAGGAATATTCCGGTGAACTTTATTTTCAAACAGAAAGTTGCCGAAAAGAAGAGCCGCTTCGATGCTGCTCAGCGCCCGCCTACCCTGGCATGCAACAGGCATCTTCTGCGGGGTGGGTATTGTCGATCTGCGAACAGTTTCTTAGAATGTCACTCAGACAACCCAGGGTAGCGCAAGCCATGTCGAACGTGACACAAACCAGGCAGTCGCAAGCACCGCTGCATGAGATCATCCTGTCCGCCGTCGACCTGGCCAGGATCTGCCTGCGCATGGACGTGGCCTTCGTTTCCGAGTTCAGGCACGGCCGCCGGATCTTTCGCCACATCGCGGCCGACGGCGAATTGCCGGTCCAGCCGGGCCATTCGGACCCGCTGGCGGAGAGCTACTGCCAACATGTGGTCGACGGCTCGATCCCGCCCATCGTCGACGACAGCCACATCTACCCCATCCTGAAGCGCCTGGGCAGCACCGAGGCGCTGAAGATCCGCGCCCACCTGGGCGTGCCGATCTGGCTGTCCGACGGCTCGGTGTTCGGGACCTTCTGCTGCTACAACCGCAGCCCGAGTTCCTCGCTGCGCGAGGTCGACGTGGACGCGCTGCGGCGTTTCGCCCGCCTGATTGCGACGATGCTGGAGCAGCGGGTGATCGCCGAGCGGGCGGCCGAAGAGACCTGTGCCCGTCTCGCGGAGGTGATGGGCGGGCGCGCGATCGCCATCGCCTGCCAGCCCATTGTCGACCTCTCCAGCGGCGGCGTGCTCGGCTACGAAGCGCTGTCGCGCTTTCCCGCTCCCGCGAGCTGCCCGGCAGGCTGGTTCGAAGACGCGCATCGGGTCGACAAGGGCACCGAACTCGAACTGCTCGCCATCGAGCTGGCCCTGTCCGGCCTTGCCAGGCTGCCGCCGCAGGCCTACCTGTCCCTGAACGTGTCCCCCTGCACGATCCTGAGCGGCGCACTGGCTTCCCGCCTCGGCGCCGCGCCGCTCGACAGATTGGTGCTGGAACTGACCGAGCACGCGCCCGTCGAGGAGTATCCGGCCATTGCCGGCGCCCTGGCCGGCCTGCGCCGGTCCGGCCTGAGGCTGGCGATCGACGACGCCGGCTCGGGCTACGCCAGCTTCCGCCATATCCTGCAGCTCCGGCCCGACATCATCAAGCTCGACCAGAGTCTGGTCCAGGGCATCGACGGCGATCCCGGCCGCCGGGCGCTGGCCGCCGCCCTGACCGGCTTCGCGCGCGATACCGGCAGCGACGTGGTGGCCGAGGGCATCGAGACGGATGCCGAGCTGGCCGTACTGCGCGGTCTGGGCATCAAGGCCGGACAAGGTTATTTGTTGGGACGGCCCGCGCCGCTGGCGTGAAAGCGCCCGACAAAACCTCCATGTCAGGCGCGGCGCAGTGCGATCGTGCGGCCAGCCCGCGCCCGCAGCTGGCCGCAGCCGCCTTCGACGTCCTGCCCGGCCGAATCGCGCAGCTTGGTCAGCACACCGCGCGCGTGCAGGCTCGCCGCGATCTCGCGGGCACGCTCCCAGCCGGGCCGGCGAAAGTCCAGGTCGGGCACCGTGTTATACGGAATCATGTTGAGGATGGCGTACTTGCCGCGCAGGAGGGACACGATGCCGTCCATCTCGTCCGGGCCGTCGTTCACGCCCTCCAGCAGCGTCCACTGGTACTGGATCGGGTAGCCGGTCAGGCGCGCATAGCGCTCGCCGTGCGCCACCAGTTCCTGCGGTGTCAGGCGTGGCGCACGCGGCAGCAGTTCGGCGCGCAGGTCGGGCTTCGTGGTGTGCAGCGACAGCGCCAGTGCCGGCTTCACCCGGCTTCCCGCCAGGCGCTCGAAGGCGCGCAGGTCGCCTACCGTGGAAAACACCAGGTTCTTGTGCGCGATGTTCGCCTCGACGCCCAGCAACTCGATCGCTTCCAGCACGTTGTCGAGGTTGTGGGCCGGCTCCCCCATGCCCATGAAGACAACCTTCTTCACCGGGCGGCGGGAACGCGCGAGCACCACCTGGGCGACAATCTCGCCGCTCGTCACCTGGCGCAGCAGGCCTTCGCGGCCGGTCATGCAAAAGCGGCAGCCGACCGCGCAGCCGACCTGGCTCGACACGCACACGCCGTCGCGCGGCAGCAGCACGGATTCGACCATCTGGCCATCCTGCAAGCCGACGAGCAGGCGCTCGGAGCCGTCCTCGCCCGGGTGGCTGGAGACCAGCCGCACCAGGCCGGCCAGCTCCTCGTCGAGCGCGGGCAAGGCTTCGCGCACGGGTTTCGGAAGGAAATCGGAGGCGGGGCGCCGTCCGCGCTCGTGCGCGGCGCCCTGCACCCAGTCGCGCAGCACGCGCTCCTGGTGCAGCGGCAGCGCGCCGAGCGCCGCCAGGCGCTCGCGGATGGCCGAGAGTCGCATCGAAGAACCTGGAAATTTACCAGTTGGTAAAAATTAGTCGTTCTTGACGACGATGCTCGGGAACTTGCTGGTCATGTCCTTGGCCTTCTCGGCGACCTTGACGGCGACCTTGCGCGCGATCTGCTTGTAAACGCTCGCGACCGGCCCCTCCGGATCGGCCACCACGGTCGGGCGGCCGGAATCGGTCTGCTCGCGGATCGACAGCGTGAGCGGCAGCTTGCCGAGGAAGTCGACGCCGAAGTCGCGGCACATCTTCTCGCCGCCGCCCGCTCCGAAGATTTCCTCGTGGTGGCCGCAGTTCGAACAGATGTGGGTGCTCATGTTCTCGACCACGCCGATGATCGGGATGCCGACCTTCTCGAACATCTTGAGGCCCTTGCGCGCGTCGAGCAGCGCGATGTCCTGCGGCGTGGTAACGATCACGGCGCCGGTGACCGGCACTTTCTGCGACAGGGTCAGCTGGATGTCGCCGGTGCCCGGGGGCATGTCGACGATCAGGTAATCGAGGTCGCGCCAGTTGGTCTGCTCGAGCAGCTGCTGCAGTGCGCCGGTGACCATCGGACCGCGCCAGACCATCGGCTCGTCAGGGTCGATCATGAAGCCGATCGAGGACACCTGCACGCCGTGGTTCTCCAGCGGCTCCATGGTCTTGCCGTCGCGGCTCTCGGGACGCGCGTTAATCCCCAACATCATCGGCTGCGAAGGGCCGTAGATATCGGCATCGAGGATGCCGACACTGGCGCCTTCGGCCGCCAGGGCCAGCGCCAGGTTGACGGCGGTGGTCGACTTGCCGACCCCGCCCTTGCCGGAGGCGACCGCGATGATGTTCTTCACGTTCGGCATGACCTTCAGGCCACGCTGCACTGCATGCGACAGGATCTTGCTGTAGACCTTGGCCGTAACCTGGCCCACGCCGGGCAGTCCCTTGACGCCGGCCACGACGCTGTCGCGGATGCTCGCCATCTGGCTGGCGGCCGGATAGCCCAGCTCGACGTCGAAGGAAACGTCGCTGCCGCTGAGCTTGATGTTCTTGATTGATTTGGAAGAAACGAAATCTTTCCCGGTGTTAGGATCGATGACCGCCGACAATGCTGCCTTGACATCGTTCTCAGTGATGCTCATGAATTTCTCCAGTGTGATAGGGGCGAAGTGTAACGCAAAATGCATCTTGCTTCTTGTTGGTTTGGCAAACCCGGTACCCTGGACCTGCGCAGGGGGGCCTTCCGCTGTTAAAATGCTTCTTTTCATATAACCCAAGCGCTTCGACCATGACCCGCAAGCTGTTCGTCACCACTGCCCTGCCCTACGCCAATGCTGCCTTCCATATCGGCCATATGATGGAATACATCCAGGCCGACATCTGGGTCCGCTTCCAGCGAATGCAGCGCGACAATGGTGTGCAGCGCCAGGTGCACTTCGTCTGCGCCGACGATACCCACGGCACCCCGATCATGATCGCGGCCGAGAAGGAAGGCATCACGCCGCAGGAATTCGTGGCCAAGATCGCCGCCGGCCGCCCGCAGTACCTGGACGGCTTCCACATCGCCTTCGACAATTGGTATTCCACCGATTCGCCGGAAAACGTCGAACTCTCGCAGGGCATCTACCGTCAACTCCGCGACGCCGGCCTGATCGTCACCAGGACCGTCGACCGCTTCTACGACCCGGTCAAGGGCATGTTCCTTGCCGACCGCAACATCAAGGGCGAGTGCCCGACCTGCCACGCCAAGGACCAGTACGGGGACAACTGCGAAGTCTGCGGCGCCGCCTACCAGCCGACCGAACTGATCAACCCGTTCTCGGTCTTCACCGGCTCGACGCCGATCCTGAAACCTTCGGAGCAGTACTTCTTCAAGCTGTCCGACCCGCGCTGCTTCGGTTTCCTGAAGGAATGGCTGAACACCCCGGGTCGCTTGCAGCCGGAAATGGTCAACAAGGTTTCGGAATGGCTGGGCGAATCCGGCGAGAAGCTGGCCGACTGGGATATCTCGCGCGACGCACCCTATTTCGGCATCCCGATTCCGGATGCGCCGGGCAAGTTCTTCTATGTGTGGCTGGACGCGCCGGTCGGCTACCTGGCCTCGCTGAAGAACTATTTCAGCAAAAAGGGCGTCGACTACGAAGCCTTCCTGAACGACCCGGCGGCCGAGCAGATTCACTTCATCGGCAAGGACATCGTCTCCTTCCACCTGCTGTTCTGGCCGGCGATGCTGCATTTCTCGAACCACCCGATCATCGACAAGCTGAAGGTCGCGGTGCACGGCCACCTGACCGTCAACAACGAAAAGATGTCCAAGTCGCGCGGCACCGGCATCTCGCCGCTGCGCTACCTCGAACTGGGCATGAACCCGGAATGGCTGCGCTACTACCTGGCCTTCAAGCTGAACGCCAAGGTGGAAGACCTGGACTTCAACGGCGAGGACTTCGTCGCCCGCGTCAACAGCGACCTGATCGGCAAGTACATCAACATCGCCAGCCGCTGCGCCGGTTTCATTGCCAAGAAGTTCGACGGCAAGCTGGCCGATAGCCTGTCGGATAGCGCCAAGACGTGGATCTGCAAGGCCCTGATGATCGATGGCGCCGAGCGCCAGGCCGGCATCGCCGCCGCCTTCGAGGCGCGCGAGTACGGCCGTGCGATGCGCGAAATCATGGAGATCGCCGACATCGTCAACCAGTACGTGGACGAGAACAAGCCCTGGCTGCTGGCCAAGGACGAATCGAAGACTGCGGAGCTGCACGACGTCTGCACCACCGCGCTGATCCTGTTCCGCCAGCTGAGCATCATGCTGTCGCCGGTGCTGCCGCAGGTGGCGGCGCGCGTGGTCGAGTTCCTGGGCGACGGCGAGCTGAGCTGGGCTGACACCCACGGCGCGGCCGTCTACGAAACCATGCTGGGCCGTACCATCGGCGCCTACAGCCACCTGATGCAGCGCGTCGACGCGAAGATGGTCGAGAACCTGTTCGACAAGCCCGCCGTCCCTGCTGCCGCTCCTGCCGCCGCCCCGGCTGCAGCCGCCGAAGCTGCGGCGCCGGCTGCGGAAGCTGCTGCAGGCGATATCGAGGAACTGGCCCCGGAAATCTCGATCGATGACTTCCTGAAGGTCGACCTGCGCGTGGCGAAGATCGTCAACTGCGAACACGTCGAAGGCGCCGGCAAGCTGCTGCGCCTGACCCTGGACGTCGGCGAAGGCCGCTACCGTAATGTGTTCTCGGGCATCAAGTCGGCCTACAAGCCGGAAGAGCTGGTCGGCAAGCTGACCGTCATGGTCGCGAACCTGGCGCCGCGCAAGATGAAGTTCGGCGTGTCGGAAGGCATGGTGCTGTGCGCATCCAGCGCGGACGAGAAGGCGAATCCGGGGCTGTACCTGCTGGATCCGATGCCGGGGGCGACGCCGGGCATGCGCATTCGCTAAGTTCCGAACATCGGCCGGGTTCCCGCCCCATGGGAGCCCGGCGCCCTCCGCATTTCCGGCGCTTTCCCGCCCCTTGTCCACCGCCAAAATCAACTCCCGCCGTCAACCACAGCGTTATAATGGCGTGTTTTTTCTGAAACTCGTGCCCCTACGGCCCTCGCCGGCAGGCCTTCTTCAGACCATACAAGATAGGTAGATAATAAGATGACCGAATTCACTCCTCTCCGCCATATTCCGCAAGCCAACGTGTTCCGCAAGGGCGACGTGTTCGTCCTGTTCGGCGAGCTGTTCGGCCGCGGCTATGTGAACGGCCTGATCGACGAGGCACGCCAGGCCGGCATGACCATCGTCGGCATCACCGTGGGCCGCCGCGACGAATCCGGCGCCCTGCGCGCCCTGACCGCAGAGGAGCACGCCGAGGCGGAAGAAAAGCTCGGCGGCAAGATCATCAACGTGCCGCTGATGGCCGGTTTCGACATGGATGCGCCGGAAGGCGAGCAGAACCCGACCGAGATGCTGTCCGGGATCACCCTGAAGAGCTGGCAGGAAGACAAGCTGGACTGGGAAAAGATCGAGCGCTGCCGCGAAGCCGGCGTGCGCCGCTTCACCACCAGCGCCGCCGAGGTCATGGGCGAGATCGACAAGCTGGTCCCGGAAGGCGCCAACGTCTTCTTCGCCCACACCATGGCCGGCGGCATCCCGAAGATCAAGGCCTTCCTGGCCATCGCCAACCGCATCTATAAAGGCCGCGGCGAGCGCTTTATGTCCTCGCGCGCCCTGCTCGACAGCGATCTGGGCAAGCTGATCCTGATGAACTTCGACGAAGTCACCGCCAACACACTGAAGTACCTGATCGATGCTTCAAGCGCGATCCGCGAGCGCGTCACGAAAGCCGGCGGCGAAGTGCGCTACACCGCCTACGGCTATCACGGCACCGAGATCCTGATCGGCGGGCAGTACGTCTGGCAGACCTACACCAACTACACCCAGGGCTACGCCAAGATGCGCCTGGAGTCGATCGCGCAGGCCGCCTGGAACGGGGGCGTCTATGCCACCGTGTTCAACTGCCCGGAAATCCGCACCAATTCCTCGGACATCTTCGTGGGCGTCGAGCTGTCGCTGTTCCCCCTGCTCACCGCACTGAAGAAGGAAGGCGGCGGAGAATGGGCCGAGCAGCAGTGGCAGATCTGCCAGGACCTGCTGGGCGAAGGCACCTCGCTGCATTCGCTGCTCGACACCATCGAGCGCTACAACAATGACGCCACCAGCGCCCACTTCCGCAACTTCGAAGCCTGGCCGATGGACAATACTCCGGAACTGGCCGAGGTCATGATCGGCACCTCGGAAGCCATTACCGCCCTGCACAAGGACAAGAAGGCACTCATCACCGACCACCTGTCGAGTCTGGTATTGGAAGGCGCCGGTCCGCTGATGTTCCATGGCGCTTCTGAAAAGATTGCCCCGGTGCTGTGGCTCAGCCACGACATCATTGCCCGCCAGCTGAACGAACTGCACAAGTAAACTTGACCCGGACACGCCGGGGCGGAAGAATCTGCCCCGCAACATGCCGTGTCTGTCCTCACTTCATTCTGGAAATCATGTTCTTCAAGAAACAACACTCGCTGTACGAATCCGAGCACACCAAGTTCATCAACGAACTGAAGGCCAAGACCCCTGGCATGGAAGAGCGCCAGGTTGCCGGCCGTGCCCTGCTGTGGGACAAGGCCCCGCTGTCGCTGGACGAACAGGAACGCATCAAGGCTTCGCGCCTGCGCCAGCAAGCCTACCCGTACCAGTCCAAGGTCTGAGGCCGGGGATAGCGCTCCCATGCTGCCCGAGCAGGCCGCACCGCAGTTGCCTGATGCGCTGCCGGCCGATCCCCCGCAGGATGGGGCGCCTCTCCCACCCGACGACGCCCAGCTGAATGCGGCGGCCGATGCGGCCGAAGCCACCATCGCCCGCCTGTACGGCGAGCCGCTGACGCGCCTGCCCAACGACTTGTACATTCCGCCGGATGCGCTCGAGGTCTTCCTCGACGCCTTCGAAGGTCCGCTCGACCTGCTGCTGTACCTGATCCGCAAGCAGAACTTCAACATCCTCGACATCCCGATGGCGCAGGTGACCCTGCAATACCTGGAATACGTCGAGCAGATCCGCCAGCGCAACCTGGAACTGGCCGCCGAGTACCTGCTCATGGCGGCGATGCTGATCGAGATCAAGTCGCGGATGCTGCTCCCCAAACGGCAGGACGACCTGGTCGAGGACGTCGGCGACCCGCGCGCGGAACTGGTGCGCCGGCTGCTGGACTACGAGCAGATCAAGGCCGCGGCAGTGGCGCTCGGCTCCCTGCCCCAGGAAGGCCGCGACTTCGTGCGTCCGCAGTTGTTCGTGGAACAGGGCCTGGCGCCCGCCCTGCCCGACGTCGACCCATGGGACCTGCAGCGCGCCTGGCTCGACGTGATGCGCCGCGCCAAGCTGACCCAGCACCACCGGATCAGCCGCCAGGAACTGTCGGTGCGCGAGCACATGTCGGCCATCCTGCGCACCCTGCAGTCGCAGCGCTTCGTCGAATTTTCCGAATTGTTCGCAGGCCAGCACACGATTCCAATCGTGGTTGTACACTTTGTCGCCATGCTCGAATTGGCGAAGGAAACCTTGATCGAGATCACGCAGGCCGAGCCCTTCGCGCCGATCTATGTGCGTCTGGCCTATTCCCCGGCTTGAAGAGCCGGTTACTTTATTCCTATTCAGTCAACCCATGAAAATCATTTCCTCCATCGACGAATTGCGCGACCAGCTGCGCGGCCAGCTGCGCACCGCCTTCGTGCCGACGATGGGCAACCTGCACGAGGGCCACCTGTCCCTGATGCGCCTGGCGCGCCGGCATGGCGACCCGGTGGTGGCCTCCATCTTCGTCAATCGCCTGCAGTTCGGTCCGAACGAGGATTTCGACAAGTACCCGCGCACCTTCCAGGCCGACGTCGAGAAACTGGAGAAGGAAGGCGTCTACGTGCTGTTCGCGCCGACCGAGAAGGACATGTATCCGGAGCCGCAGGAATACCGCGTGCGCCCGCCCGAGGGCCTGGGCAACACGCTCGAAGGCGAGTTCCGCCCCGGCTTTTTCGACGGCGTCTGCACCGTGGTGACCAAGCTGTTCTCCTGCGTGCAGCCGCGCGTGGCCGTGTTCGGCAAGAAGGATTACCAGCAGCTGATGATCGTCCGTAACATGGCACGCCAATTCGCCCTGCCGACCGAGATCATCGGCGCCGAGACCTTCCGCGCCGAGGACGGCCTGGCCCTGTCGTCGCGCAACGGCTACCTCTCAATCGAGGAGCGCGCGGAAGCCCCAAGGCTGTACCAGCAGCTCAATGCCGTGGCCGAGGCGATGCGCGGAGGCAGCCGCGACGTCGCCGGCGTCGAGCGCCAGGCCATGGACTTCCTGGCCGCGCGCGGCTGGAAGCCGGACTATGTCTCGATCCGCAAGCGCATCGACCTGCAGGCGCCCGGCAGCGCCGACCTGGAAGCCGGCACCCCGCTGGTGGTGCTCGCCGCAGCCAAACTCGGCAACACGCGCCTGATCGACAACCTCGAGATCTGAACGGTGTAAAAACACCATCTTTGCTTGCAAAATTGCAATACGCGTGAGTGTGGCCTTATACTTGAGACGCGCGGCAGCCACCAGGCATCCGCGCAACATGAAGGAATCTTGCAAGGACTTGATGCCGTGACTGAAACCACTGCCCCCATCGACCGCAAGGGCCCGCCGAAGCCGAACGACGCGCTCAGCCGCATCGGCAGCACCGCCGAGCCGCACGAAATGCGCGATCCCTTCGACATCGGCGAGGCGCTGACGGCGCTTTCGCTGTCCGGCGAGCCGGTCACGGTATTCCCGTCGGGCTGGATCGAGCCGCTGCTGGCGCGCATCGAATCGGTCGACCCGGAGCTGCCGGATTTCGTCATCGACTTCACCGGCAGCGAGCGTCCGCCCGCCGGCAAGGCCACCCTGGTCGCTTCGCTCGGCGGCAACGCCAAGCTGCAGTTCGACCTCGACCAGTCCTGGAAGCCGCTACCTTCCAACAAGATGCACGTCGCGGCCGAATTCCCGCCTTCCTGCCTGGTGTTGAACCGCCGCGCGGCGCGGCGCGTCGAGACGCCGGTGGGGGTGCACTACCTGGCCACCTTCCGCATCAAGGGCGCAGAGATGGAACTGCCCCTGTACGACTTCTCGCAGAGCGGTGTCGGGCTGCGCGCCACGCCCGAACAATGCTTCGGCCTGCACGTGGGGAAGAAGCTGGATGGCGTGCGGCTGCAACTGGGGCCGAACCTGGTGATCATGGCCGACCTCGAGGTGCGCCTGCTGCGGCCTTTCCGCACCTTCCTGCTGGGCGAGCAGGTGCAGATAGGGTGCAGCTTCTCCAGCATCTCGATGCAGATGCAGCAGACGCTGGAGCGCTTCGTGACCAGCAGGCCGGCGGCGCGGCGGGCTGCCGCACGCTGAGCGTGGCGACAGACAAAGCATCGGAGAGCAAGGCCAGTGGCATTGTTCCCCTTTGTTATCGAGCCCTAGGCCGCGATGGACTGGGCCCAGGCCAGGGCCGACAGGTGCGCCTTGTTGACTTCCAGCGGGCTGATGTCGAGCGATTCGGCCAGCGAGGCAACCAGCCTGGAATTGAGCTCGCAAGCCTCCGCAAGCGCCAGGTAGGGTCCATATTTGCCGTCGCGCGAGACCAGCGCCCTGACCACCTCCTCGGGCAGCGGCACCGTCTCCAGCACCTCCTGCATCGGCAGGCCCAGCAGGCGGTCCAGCAGCGAGAACATGCCGGCGACGAACAGGTGCTCGCCCTCCCCGCGCAGGCGGGTGGCGCCGAGCAGCTCGGCCAGGCGGCCGCGCACCACCGCGGTTTCCATCAGCACCGGTGAATAGCCGCTCGTGCTGGCCGTGGCCAGCAGCAGCACCAGCCAGCGGTACAGGGGCGCGTAGCCCATCAGGGCGATCGCCTGGCGCAGCGACTCTACCCTGCGCGCGGCCCCGAAACCGGCCGAATTGATGTAGCTGAGCAGCTTGTAGGTGAGCGCCGGATCGCGCTTGAGCACGTTCTCCAGCTTCGGCACGTCTTCGTTGTTCTGTACCATCTGCATCAGCTGCAGGATCACGCCCTGGGTCGGGTTCATGCCCTTGACCGGGTTGCCCGGCCGCGGGGTCAGGTGCAGCTTGCCCACGAAGGCGTCCAGGCCGAGCGCAGCACAGGCGTCGAAGTCGGACCAGGTGGCCACCGGCCGGCCCACCATGCGCACCGCCGCATGCTTGGCGGCCGCATAGGTGCGCGCCTGGGTGGCCACGTCGCTGCCTGCGAACTGCACCTCGACATACGAGGCATAGGGCGACAGATTGCGGCCCAGTAGCTTGAGGTCCGCCCCGCGGATCGATATACCCACCCCACCCACGCGTACCGCCTGTACCGCCGCGCGCACGTTCGGGTCGGTCAGCTTGCGGATGTCGAGGGTCAACACGGTGCGCTCCGGCGGCAGCGCGTGCAGCGCATCGAGCGAGAGCATCTCCGGGACGGCGTCGAGGAACAGGATCTTGTCGCGCAGTAGCCAGCCGTGCTCGGCATGGATGACGTGCTCGGCGACGAAGCCGACCAGGTCTTCCAGCTCCTGGTCGGTCGGAACCTTGCCGTCGTGATGCTGCCACGACAGTTCGTAGCCGATGACGCGCTGCTTGGGGTCGAGCAGGGGTTCGCGAACGATGAAGTTTGTTTGATGCATGTGGCGCGTGAATGAAACGTGTTTCGGTGCGCGAGGCGCCCTACCCGGCGCGCCTAGAAGCCGAGGCTGTCGAGCAGGTCGTCGACCTGACCCTGGTCCGCCACCACTTCGCTCTTGCCCTGCGGGTTGATCTGCGGGCCGTTGAGCAGGCCGTTGTCGATCTCGCGCCGGATTTCGCTCGGGGCGAAGTCGATCAGCACCTGCACCAGCTGCTTCTCGAGGTTCTGGGCAATGCCGGTGATGCGTCCGATCACCTGGCCGGTCAGGTCCTGAAAGTCCTGGGCCATCATGATGTCCATTAGCTGGGCACGCGTGGCCACGGCGCCGGCGCGGGACTCATCGAGGCCGGCGATCGTGCGCTGCGCCAGCGCGCGCCAGTCCTCTTCCGAGGCGCCTTTGTCCAGCAGCGCCTGCCAGGCGCCGGACAGCTCGTTCGACCTGGTCTCGATCGCATCCTGCACCGGGCCGGCGGCGTCGGTGGCGTCCAGCACGCGCTTGGCAGCCTGTTCCGACAGCCGCGCCACATAGTCGAGGCGGTCGCGGGCATCCGGGATGTCGCTTGCCGCCTTCTCGATCAGCTTGTCCAGGCCGAGACCGCGCAGGCTCTCGTGCAGCGCGCGCGTCATGTGCCCGATCCGGCTCAGGACCTCTTCATGGGAGGACTCGGCCGGTGCCGCGGTCTGCTCCAGCATTTCAGGCTCCAGCCTTCATTTTTTCGAAGATCTTGTTGAGCTTCTCGTCCAGCGTGGCGGCCGTGAACGGCTTGACCACGTAGCCGCTGGCGCCTGCCTGCGCGGCCGCGATGATGTTTTCCTTCTTGGCTTCGGCGGTCACCATCAGCACCGGCAGCTTGGCCAGCGCGGGATCGGCGCGGATGTTCTGCAGCATGGTCAGGCCGTCCATGTTCGGCATGTTCCAGTCCGACACCACGAAATCGAAAGGCTCGCTGCGCAGCTTGGCCAGCGCCATCACGCCGTCCTCGGCTTCGTCGACATTGGCATAACCCAGTTCTTTCAACAGATTCCGGACGATGCGCCGCATCGTCGAGAAATCGTCAACAACCAGAAAACGCATCTTTGGATCAGCCATGAATTACTCCGTTGTGAATCTTTTACTTTGGTTTAGTGGGTGGGCGCTGAATCGGCACAGCAAGGCAATGACAAATGCGAATGACAAATGCGCGCGACCGGGGATCAGGCTCAAGAATAGCATTTTTGTTGCCGTACGGCGATAAAATGGCAGCAATACAACTGCATACGGATCAAACACGCAACGCCCGGCCGCCCTGCGATGCCAGGTGATCGAGCACCATGCGCGGCAGGGCCTGCAGGCTGCCTACCTCGTGGGCGGCGCCCAATGCGATCGCCTCGCGCGGCATGCCGAACACCACACAGCTTGCCTCGTCCTGGGCAAAATTGTGCGCTCCCGCATGGCGCATGTCCAGCATGCCCGCGGCGCCGTCCTTGCCCATGCCGGTCAGGATAACACCAACGGCATTCTTGCCCGCGGCCTGGGCCGCGCTGCGGAACAGCACGTCCACCGAGGGCCGGTGCCGGTTGACCGGTGGGCTCTGCTCGATCTTCGTCATGTAGTTGGCGCCGGAACGGCTCAAGAGCAGGTGCGAGTGGCCGGGGGCGATGTAGGCATGGCCCGGCAGCACCCGCTCGTTGCCCTGCGATTCGGTCACGTTGATCTTGCACAGCGAATCGAGGCGCTTGGCGAAGGAGCTGGTAAAGCCTTCCGGCATGTGCTGGGCGATCAGGATGCCCGGGCAGTCCGAGGGCATTTGCATCAGGAATTCGCGGATCGCCTCGGTGCCGCCGGTGGAGGCGCCGATGATGATCAGCTTCTCCGACGATATCAGCGGGCTGCGCAGGGCCGAGAGCTGGGGCGCCGGCACGCTGCCCGGCACCATGCGCTTGATGCGGGCGCGCGCGGTGGCGCGGATCTTGTCGGCGATCAGCTCGGTGTATTCGCGCATCCCGGTCTGGATCGAGATCTTCGGCTTCGTCACGAAGTCGACCGCGCCCAGTTCCAGCGCGCGCATCGTGATCTCCGAGCCGCGCTCGGTCAGCGAGGACACCATCAGCACCGGCATCGGGCGCAGGCGCATCAGCTTTTCCAGGAAGTCGAGGCCGTCCATCTTCGGCATCTCGACGTCGAGGGTGAGCACGTCGGGGTTGTGGCGCTTGATCAGCTCGCGCGCGACCAGCGGATCGGGGGCCGTGGCCACCACTTCCATGTCGGGCTGGGAGTTGACGATTTCGCTCATCACGCTGCGGATCAGCGCAGAGTCGTCGACGATCAGTACCTTGATTGTCATGCGTCGTCCTTTCAGGTCTTGTTCTTATCCGGTCAAAACGCTTAAAAGAGGTCGATGTCGCCGCCGACCGGTTCGACCTTGAGTCGTTTGGCGTAATCGAGTTCACGTTTTGCCAGCGTATCGTTTTGGGTCTGCATCAGCTTCTTCACCAGCACCTTGCCGGTCTTGGGGAAGAAGTACACCTTGCGCGGGTAGACATCGTTCAGGTCCGAGGCCAGCACCGGGATGCGCTCGGTCTTCAGGAAGCTCATCACGAAGGCGGCATTGCGCTCGCCCACGTTCATGGCGGTGAAGCCGCGCAGCACCGCGCCGCCGCCGAACACCTTGGCTTCCAGGTTCTCCCGGCGCGCGCCGGCCTTGAGCAGGTCGTTGATCAGGATCTCCATCGCGAAGCTCCCGTAGCGCATCGAGGCCGACACCGGGCTGCCGCCGTCGCCGCCGTCCGGCAGCATGAAATGGTTCATGCCGCCCAGGCCGGTGACGCGGTCGCGGATGCAGGCCGACACGCAGGAGCCGAGCACGGTCACGATCAGCATGTTCTTGCCGGTGTAGTAGTACTCGCCCGGCAGGATCTTGGCGGCGTCGCAGTCGAAGGTGCGGTCGTAGTAGACGTTGGTGGCGAACTGGTTGTTCATGGCGTGCTGTTCATGGCGGTGCGTCAGGGCACATGGTGGCCCGCAGCCTGGTGAAGTTCGTACACCGTCTTGCCGCGCAGGCGCAGCGAATCCGACACGTACAGGAAGTTTTCGGAGTGCCCGGCGAACAGCAGGGCATGGGGCTTCATCAGTGGCACGAAACGCGCAAGGATCCGGCGCTGGGTGTCCTTGTCGAAGTAGATCATCACGTTGCGGCAGAAGATCGCATCGAACTGCCCTTCCACCGGCCACTCGCCCGCAAGCAAATTCAGCTGGCGGAAATTCACCAGCTGGCGCAGTTCCGGACGCACCCGCGCCATGCCCTCGTTGGCGCCCTTCCCTTTCAGGAAGAAGCGCTTGAGGCGTTCCGGGCCGACCTTCTCCACGCGTTCCATCGGGTAGACCCCGCTGGCGCCGACCGCCAACACATTGGTGTCGATGTCGGTGGCCACCACCTGCACGGGCGGCGTGAGCGTGTTGAAGGCCTCGCAGGCGGTCATGGCGATCGAGTAGGGCTCCTCGCCGGTGGACGCGGCCGAGCACCAGATGGTGAGCGGAGCACCGTCGCGGCGGCGCAGGCCCGCGAGGTGCTCGGCCAGCAGCGGGAAATGGTGGGCTTCGCGGAAGAACGAGGTCAGGTTGGTGGTCAGCGCATTGGTGAAGGCTTCCCATTCGGCCGGCGTGCGGCCCGCTTCCAGGTCGTCGAGGTAGCGTGCGAAGGACTGGATGCCGGTGGCGCGAAGGCGCCGCGCCAGGCGGCTGTAGACCATTTCCTGCTTGCTGTCGGCCAGCGAGATGCCGGCGCGCTGGTAGATCAGCGCGCGGACCCGTTCGAAGTCACTGCGCGTGAAATCGAATTCCTTGGCCGTATCGGTTCGTTGCTGCGGCACGTTGTTGCCTCTTCGTTGCTATTTGCCCGGAGATCCGGACTATCTGTTTCCTGCTGCGTGTGCCGAAACCGTGGTTCTCGTAGCGTGGGCGGCTTCGCCGCCCACGCGGTGATCGTTATCGGCTGCGACACCCGATTCGGTGATCTCGCCTGTAACTATCGCCGCGTGGGCGGGATACCCGCCCACCCTACCACTGCTTATGCTGCCAGCTTGTCCATCAGGCCCATTTCGCTGGACGACATCAGTTTGTCGATGTCGACCAGGATCAGCATGCGCTCGTCCACGGTGCCCAGGCCGATCATGTAGTCCGAGTTGAAGGCGGTGCCCATCTCCGGCGCCGGCTTGATCTGGTCCGGCGTGAGCGTGGTCACGTCCGACACGCTGTCCACCACCATGCCCATGATGCGGCCGCCGATGTTCAGGATGATCACCACGGTGAACTGGTCGTAGACCGGGGTGCCCAGCTTGAACTTGATGCGCATGTCGACCACGGGGATGATGATGCCACGCAGGTTGATGACGCCCTTGATGAATTCGGGTGCGTTGGCGATGCGGGTCACCGCCTCGTAGCCGCGGATCTCCTGCACCTTGAGGATGTCGATGCCGTATTCCTCGGAGCCCAGGGTAAAGGCCAGGAATTCGCGGCCGGTGCCCTCGGCAGCGCCATCGCTTGGCTTGGTGTTCTGTACAGTAGACATGGTCACGTCCTCTCGGGGTTGATGTTTTGTAAAAGCTTCACGATACGACGGTGTCGCCGAGCAGCTGGCGCGAAGAACGCACTAGCGCGGCCACGTCGAGGATCAGGGCGACGCCGCCGTCGCCCAGGATGGTGGCGCCCGAAATGCCGGCCACCTTGCGGTAGTTCGCTTCCAGGTTCTTCACCACCACCTGCTGCTGGCCCACCAGTTCGTCGACGAACAGCGCCGCCTTCTTGCCCTCGGTCTCGAGGATCACCACGATGCCCTCGGACGGGTCGGTGATGCGAGGCTCGATGTCGAACATCTGGTACAGCGGAATCATGGGCAGGTATTCGCCGCGCACCTTCAGCACGCGCCCGCGGCCCGCGATCTCGCGGATGTCCTGGGGCGCCGGCTGCAGCGACTCGACGACAAAGGAAAGCGGCAGGATGTAGATTTCTTCGCCACTGCGGATCGACATGCCGTCCAGGATGGCCAGCGTCAGAGGCAGCGAGATCGAGATCGTGGTGCCGAAGCCGCGCGCCGAGCGGATGTCGACGCTGCCGCCCATCGAGGTGATGTTGCGCTTGACGACGTCCATGCCGACGCCGCGGCCCGACACGTCGGTCACCTGCTCGGCGGTCGAGAAGCCCGGTGCGAAGATCAGCTGCCAGACTTCCTCGTCGCTCATGTTGTCGCTGACCGGCAGGCCGTTCTGGGTCGCCTTTGCCAGGATACGCTCGCGGTTCAGCCCCCCGCCGTCGTCCGAGACTTCGATGACGATGTTGCCGCCCTGGTGGCCGGCGGACAGGAACAGGCGCCCGGCTTCGGACTTGCCGCTTGCTACGCGCGCGGCCGGCATCTCGATGCCGTGGTCGATCGAGTTGCGCACCAGGTGGGTGAGCGGATCGACGATGCGCTCGATCAAGCCCTTGTCCAGTTCCGTGGCGGCGCCGTTGGTGATGAAGTCGACCTTCTTGCCCAGCTTGCTGGCCAGGTCGCGCACCATGCGCGGGAAGCGCGAGAACACGAAGTCCATCGGCATCATGCGGATCGACATCACCGCCTCCTGCAGCTCGCGGGTGTTGCGGCCCAGCTGGCTGATGGAATTGAGCAGGCGCTCATGCTGCATCGGGTCCAGCCCGCCGCTCCTCTGCTCGAGCATGGCGTTGGTGATCACCAGTTCGCCGATCAGGTTGATCAACTGGTCGACCTTCTCGACCGACACCCGGATCGAGGACGATTCCGCGTGCGGGTCTTTCTTGGCGGCGGTCTTCTTCTCGGCGGCCAGCTCCGACGGTTCGAGCGGTTCCGGCCCCTTCGGCGCAGCAAGCGGCTTCGGCTCGCCCGTGATGCCGGCCGCGGCGCGGATCTGTTCGATCGGCTGGAAGAAGCCGTAGCCGCGCTCGTCGTCCGACAGCTCGTCTTCCTTTGCCGCGGCGGCGTCACCGTCGTCGTCGAAGTCGAAGAAGCCGTAACCCTGCTCGTCCTCGATGCGCTTGCGCTCGGCGGCCTCGATGGCGCGCTGCTCCGGCGTGAGGGCCGGGGCCTCGAAGATCTTCAGGTCTTCCGGATTGAGCACGAAGGAGCAGATCGCGATGATGTCGTCCAGGCTCTCGTGCGTGGTGATGACGATGGCGCTGCGCCCCGCCTCCAGGGGCGTGACCTTGGTCCGGCCCATCAGGCCCAGCTCGTCGACCAGGGCGCTGATGTCGCGCTGCTCGACCGGCGGCAGCTCGATCTTGTAGCGGTGCGCGCCTTCCGTCGGATGATGTACCTTGGCCTCGGCGGTCAGGTAGGACGGCGCCACCACGGGCGCGTGCGGCACCAGGCCTTCGGCCAGGTCGTGCAGCACCATGCGCACGTTGGCGACCGCTTCCTGGTCGACTGCTCCGCCGTGACGGTGGCCGTCGAGCTGCATCTTGAGGCTGTCCTTGGCCGACAGGAAGGCGTCCACGTGGTTCGAGGTCAGCGCCATCTCGCCCTTGCGGATGCGGTCCAGCAGCGACTCGAGCACGTGCGTGACTTCGCTCATGTCGGTCAGGCCGAAGGTTGAGGCCCCGCCCTTGACCGAGTGGGCGGTGCGGAAGATGGCGTTCAGGTCTTCCGGGTCGGGCGATGCCACGTCGACCGCCAGCAGCAGCCGCTCCATTTCGGCGAGCAGTTCCTCTGCCTCGTCGAAAAAGACCTGGTAGAACTGGCTGATGTCGATCGTCATGGTGCTATTCCCTGAATTACCCGGCGCATCATCGGCTTAACCGATGACTTTTTTCACTACCTCGATGAGGCGCTGCGGATCGAAAGGCTTGACCAGCCAGCCGTTGGCGCCCGCGGCGCGCCCCTTGGCCTTCATCTCGTCGGACGACTCGGTGGTCAGCATCAGGATCGGGGTCTTGGCGTAGGCCGGCAGCGTGCGCAGGGTCTTGATCAGGGCCAGGCCGTCCATGCGCGGCATGTTCTGGTCGGTCAGGACCAGGTCGACGCTCTGCAGCTTCGCCTTGTCGAGGCCATCCTGGCCGTCGACGGCTTCCACCACGTTGTAGCCAGCCGCCTTCAGGCTGAAGGCCACCATCTGGCGCAGCGAACTGGAATCGTCGACCGCGAGAATCGTTTTTGCCATGTTTTGCTCCTGCTGTTTTATCCCGGTATGTTCCGGTTGAATGTTAAGTGGCGAAGTGTCGTTGTATCGTTGTGTCCAGCTTGGCAACGCACTCAGAAGAGTTCGATGTCCCCGCTCTCCAGGTGATGCTGGTCCACCGACTTGCGCAGCATGCTGCGCAGTTCGAGCGACTGGATCGCCAGCGCCATGCTGACCTTGCCCAGACGCTCGATGATTTCCTCGCTGTCGGTTTCCGGCGCGATCTCGGCCCCATGCTCGCTGAGCGTGCCGAGGAACTCGCGCAGGCCGGCCACGCGGCGCAGCGTGCGGTCGATCAGCTGGCTGGTCATGTCCTGGAACTGCATGCTGGTGATGGCCGAATTCACGTGCTGGCCGATCTCTCCCGACATGTCCGCCAGGTTCGCGCTGTCTTCGGCGCTCGGCGTCTCACCGGCCAGCAGGCGGTTGATTGCGTCCTGGCGCGCCCCGACCGCCGAGTGGATGGCCATGAAGCTGCTGGTCAGCTTGTCGATGGCTTCCTCCAGCAGCAGCTCGGTCTGCAGCAGATCGGTCTCGACCTCGGTCAGGTGACGGCGCCCGTGGATGGCCACACCCGAGAGCAGGCGCTTGACGTGCGATCCGAGAATCTTTTTTCTTTTCATTCGAGTCTCCAGCTGGACTACTTGCCGGCCGCAGCGACCGCCTCGGCGGCTGCTGCGGGTTGCTGCGCCGGCACCTCGAGCGAAGCCGCGTCGCGCTGTACGGCTTCCTCGGTGCGCTTGTTCATGACGATGATGCTGATGCGCCGGTTGATCGGGTTGAACGGGTCCTTGCGGTCCAGGTGGGCCGCCGAGGCCAGGCCTACCACGCGCAGCACCTTGTCGTCGGCCAGGCCGCCGCGCACCAGTTCGCGGCGCGAGGCATTGGCGCGGTCGGCCGACAATTCCCAGTTGCTGTAGCCGGCGTGGCTGAAGTACGGAGTGGCGTCGGTATGGCCCGACAGGCCGATCTTGTTCGGGACTTCGTTGAGCACCATGCCGATCACGTTCAGGATCTCTTTCGTGTACGGCTGCAGCTCGGCCTTGGCCAGTTCGAACATCGGGCGGTTCTGCTCGTCCACGATCTGGATGCGCAGGCCTTCGCTGGTGATGTCGAGCAGCAGCTGGTTCTTGTACTTCTTGAGCAGCGGGTTGACCTCGATGACCGATTCGATCTTGGCCTTCAGCGACTCGAGGCGCTCGGCTTCGGCGCGCGCGACCTGGGCCTTGGCCGCTTCCAGGTTGTAGGTCTTCGAGGTCGGATCGATGTCGCCCTTCTTGACCTGGCCGTTGCGGCGGGTCAGGTCGGTGCCGCCGCCCTTGATCACCGACGAGGAATCGCCCGCGCCCGAGCCGCCCGCCATCGCCACCTTGAGCGGCGTCTTGAAGTATTCCGAGATGCCTTCCAGGTCGCCCTTGGCGGTCGAGCCGAGCAGCCACATGAGCAGGAAGAAGGCCATCATCGCGGTCACGAAGTCGGCGTAGGCGATCTTCCAGGCGCCGCCGTGGTGGCCGCCCTGGACCTTCTTGATGCGCTTGACGACGATGGGACGCATGTTGTCGTCAGCCATGCCCCCCTCCTCGCTTCAATTCCTGCGGTGGATCGGATAAATGCGTGGAATGCAGCAGCATCACGTCTTACTTCTTGCGCTTGATGTGCTCTTCGAGCTCGGCGAAGCTCGGACGCTCGGTCGAGTACAGCACCTTGCGGCCGAATTCGACGGCGAGGGCCGGCGCATAGCCGTTCAGGCTCGCCAGCAGCGTGACCTTCACGCACTGGAACATCTTGGTCGATTCTTCCAGCTTCTGTTCCAGCACGCTGGCCAGCGGGGTCACGAACGCGTAGGCCAGCAGGATGCCGAGGAAGGTACCGACCAGCGCCTTCGCGATCAGGATGCCCAGCTCGGCCGGCGGCAGGCCCACCGATTCCATCGTGTGGACCACGCCCATCACCGCCGCCACGATACCGAAGGCCGGCAGGCCGTCGCCCAGCTTGGAGATCACGTGGGCCGGGACCGCGCCTTCGTGGTGGTGGGTCTCGATCTCGTTGTCCATCAGGTTTTCGATCTGCATCGCATCCATGTTCCCCGACACCATCAGGCGCAGGTAGTCGGTCATGAATTCGACGATGTGGTGGTCGGCCAGCACCGCCGGATACTTCGAGAACAGCGGCGAGGCTTCCGGCGCCTCGATGTCGCCTTCGATCGACATCAGGCCTTCCTTGCGCACTTTCGAGAGCACGTCGAATTGCAGCGCCATCAGCTCCATGTACATGTCCTTGGTGTACTGGGAGCCCTTGAACACGGTCGGCAGGGCCTTCATGGTCGCCTTGACCGACTTCATGGTGTTACCGACGAAGAACGCACCGAGGGCGGCGCCGCCGATCATCAGCAGTTCGATCGGCTGCCACAGCGAGGCCAGGTGGCCGCCGGCCAGGGCAAAACCGCCGAATACGCAGGCGCAGACGACGATGTAACCAAGAATGACTAACAAGGAATTCCGCTCCAGATATGCCGGGAATGCTTCGTCCGGCAGACTCAAATAATGACGACAAAAATAGTTACTTCAGGCAAAGTTGACGCCAGGAACCACTCTAGCGGGAGAATGGCCTATCGGCAAGCAGAAAGGCCGGTTTTGTCGCCTAAAAGTGCCAGATATGAAGGGGCGGACCGCCCTCTGTGGGATAGACGGTACGGTTCGGTAAGCGATCGTCAATGACGAATTCGTAACTCAGAAGCAGGGAACCGGGTCGCATTTCGCGTGCCGCCTTGCGCCACAGGGCATCCATGGCGGCCGGCGAGAGATAGGCGAACACGAGGTCGAATTCGCCGAAATTGACGGCGTTGTAGTCGCCGCGAATGAAGCGGGCCCTACTCCCCGCCAGGCGCGCCCGCAGCCGGCTCACCAGCCAGGGCAGCGGCGCCAGTTCGATCCCGGTCGCCTCGACGGCGGGACCGCGGCGCGCCAGGTCCAGCACCAGGCCGCCCAGGCCGCTGCCGATGTCGATCACGCGTACCGGCCGCCGATCGGCCCGCTGAGCCGGCAGGAGCCCGGTCACGGCCTCCCACACACACCGGCCGGACGGGTAGTACGGCACCTGGGTGCGGTAGGTGGACCAGTACAGCAGAAGCAGGAACAGGAAGGCGGCGAGAAAGGCCAGCGGCGGGATCGCCAGTTGAAATGCGCCGAACAGCCCGATGGGGAACAGCAGCTGGATGGCGCGCCACCAGCTGGCGAGGCCGCGCCACCAGGTCAGGCCGGCGGCGACCAGGCCCTGGATCACGGCCACGGACAAGTACGACATCGGGATGTTGGCGGTGGCCAGCAGCCAGGTCAGGGCCAGTGTCAGCGGGAAAGCGGCAGCCTGCAGGAGCAGTGCCGCAATGGCGGGTTTCACTCGTCCTGTTTGAAGGCAGCCCCGGCGGCGGCGGCCGCATCCTTGGCATCTTTCGCCTTGCGCGTCTTGCCGGCGCGCGAAGGCATGTGGCACAGGCCGCACAGGTAGCCGGCGTTCAGGTCGAGGGCGTTGACGACGAACTTGCCCTGGCACTTCTGGCATGGGGCCAGCACCAGCATGCCGCTCTGGAAGAAGCGCACCAGGGTCCAGGCGCGGGTGAGCGACAGCAGCGGCTCTTCGCCCGGCTCGGGCGGCATCTGCTCGAGGTAGAGTTGATACGCCTTCATCACCGCCTGGATGCCGGTGGCGCCGGCATGTTCGACCAGGAAGTTATGGATATTGATGAAGAGCGAGGAATGGATGTTCGGTTGCCAGGTCAGGAACCAGTCGGTCGAGAACGGCAACATGCCCTTGGGCGGTGAGACGCCCTTCAGTTCCTTGTAGAGCTTGAGCAGGCGCTCGCGCGAGAGCGAGACTTCGGTTTCGAGCAGCTGGAGGCGCGCCCCCAGGTTGATCAGTTCGATCGCAAGCTGGATTTCCTGCGCTTCCGATACGACACTCTTCTTGCTCATTGCTGCTCCCGCTCGTATTACTTCCGTATTACTTACTTGCCATGCGGTCCCGACGGGACCGCGTCCAGCGGGATTTTATACGATCTCTTCCACCGGCTGGCCGGCCATCAGGATTGCGGCGTGCGACTGGGCCAGGCTGCGCTCCTTGGTGTGGCTGGTCAGCATCGAGAGGATGGCGGTGTCGTCGAAGCGGAAGCGGGCCAGCATCATGTTGCCGCTTGCCAATTTCAGGATCTGGGCATTGCTCATGCCTTCGATCAGGTCGGCGATGTCGGCGGAGACGCCGAGTCGGAAGATGGCGGTGACTTTGTCGGCACGGATCATCTGCTGGGCCAGCATCAGGTAGCTCAGGTTAGCGTCGCGGATTTCAGCCATCATGTCGTTCATCGTCATTTTCTATCTCTCCGTATCCGTTGAATCGGCTGCTCAGTTGCCATCGTTGCCACTGAGGTGTTGCCGTTGAGATAGATTCTGACTGTGAGGAAACTTTTTCGGTATTGGACAAACCCTGTATTTTTTGTCCGCGAAATGACGGCATGACCCGTAGGAGTTTGTCTGACAAACCCTGCTGGATCACTCTGGCGCCCCTATGAAAACGGGGCTGTTGATGTGCGGAAAAATCCGCCAAATTGTGGACGCATGACGAGGCTTCTGTCGTGCGCTTGATACGGTTTACGTCAAGCTTTAGGAATACTTTAGGGTTTTCGCAAAATATTTTTTCAAATCCTTCGCTGCCCTCCTCCACCTCATTAGCGGAGCACTTGCCGGGAACTTGAGGGTTTGTTGAAAATATTTTTCACGACCCTTTATCGCGCTTCCAGGAGGGATAACGGCAAGGGTTCAGGGAACTTGAGGGTTCTTGAGAAAATTTTTTAAAAATTTTTTGCGGTGGAAAAAGTTGTTGGCAAGACAAGAAATCCAGACGTCCGGCACCGGAACTTGCTACACTGCGAAACCGGCAACAACTTCAAGCCTCAACCAATCAAAGGCGCTGCATGGAATCTTTACGCATCTGGGATCTCAGCCCCACGATATCGAGCGGCCTTCCGGTCTGGCCGGGCGACACGCCCTTCGAAGCCACCCCTACCTGGGAGATGGAGGACGGCTGCCCGGTCCGCGTCAGCCGCATGACGATGACGACCCACCTCGGCGCCCACACCGACGCGCCCAGCCACTACGACCCGGCCGGCAAGTCGATCGACCAGGTCGACCTGCGGCCCTATATCGGCGCCTGCCGCGTGATCCATTGCCTGGGTGTCGGGGCCGTCGAGCCGGCCCACCTCGCGGACAAGCTGGACGGCGTCCCGCCGCGCGTGCTGTTGCGTACCTACGCGGACAGCCCCCAGCACGCCTGGGACCCCGACTTCCCGGCCATCAGCGCGGCCACGATCGCCCTGCTGGCCAGCCGCGGCGCGATCCTGGTCGGCACCGATGCGCCCTCGCTCGACCCGCAGGATTCGAAAACCCTGGACGCCCACCACGCGGTGCGCCGAAGCGGCATGGCCATCCTGGAGGGCATCGTGCTGGACGAGGTCCCCGAGGGCGACTACGAACTGGTCGCCCTGCCCCTGAAATTCGCCGGCATGGATGCCAGCCCGGTGCGGGCCATCCTGCGCCAGTTACCAATGAAGGAAGCTGCATGAGCGCTGTAATGACACGCGACGACTGCGTCGCGCGCGACCGAAGCGACCCGCTGCGCGCCCTGCGCGAGCGCTTCGACCTGCCCGAGGGCGTCATCTACCTCGACGGCAATTCGCTCGGCGCCCGGCCGAAGACGGCGCTGGCGCGCGCCCAGGAGGTCGTGGCCCGCGAATGGGGCCAGGACCTGATCAAGAGCTGGAACACGGCCGGCTGGTTCGAACTGCCGAAACGCCTCGGGGATCGCCTCGCGCCCTTGATCGGGGCGAAGGAAGGCGAAGTCGTGGTCACCGACACCACCTCGCTCAACCTGTTCAAGGCGCTGGCCGCCGCACTGCAGCTGCAGGCCCGGGGCCCGGGCGCGGCCAGGCGCACCATCGTCACCGAGCGCAGCAACTTCCCGACCGATATCTACATGGCCGAAGGCCTGACCCAGTGGCTGGATCGCGGCTATCGGGTGCGCCTGGTCGATTCGGTGGAGGAGATCCCGGCCGCAGTGGACGCCGACTGCGCGGTGTTGATGCTCACCCACGTCAACTACCGGACCGGCTACCAGCACGACATGGCGCTGCTTTCCCGCCAAGCCCACGCGGCCGGCGCGCTGACCGTCTGGGACCTGGCCCATTCGGCCGGCGCGGTGCCGGTCGACCTGCACGCGGCGGAAGCCGACTTCGCGGTCGGCTGCACCTATAAATACCTGAACGGCGGTCCCGGCGCCCCCGCCTTCATCTGGGTGCCGCAGCGCCACCTGGCCGCGTTTTCCCATCCGCTCACGGGCTGGTGGAGCCATGCCAGGCCCTTCGCGATGTCGCATGGCTTCGCGGCCGCTGACGGCATCGGGCGCGCGCTGTGCGGGACCCAGCCGGTGGTATCGCTGGCCCTGGTCGAGTGCGGGCTCGAGGTGTTCGAGGAGACCACGATGGCGGCGATCCGCGAGAAATCGCTGGCGCTGACGGACCTGTTCATCGAGCTGGTCGAATCGACCTGCGGCGGACATCCGCTCGGCCTGGTGACGCCGCGCGAACACCCGCGCCGCGGCAGCCAGGCCAGCTTCACCCACCCGCACGGCTATGCGGTGATGCAGGCCCTGATCGCGCGCGGCGTGATCGGCGACTACCGCGAGCCGGAGATCATGCGCTTCGGCTTCACGCCGCTGTACACCAGTTTCGCCGACGTCTGGGACGCGGTGGCGATCCTGAAGGACATCCTCGACCGCGAAGCCTACGACATCCGGGCCGAGCGCAGCGCCGTCACCTGACGCTTTACCGGGAAACCGCAATGAACGATCAAGCGAACCCCAAGCCGCCCGAGTGGCACGGCGCCAAGCTGGACTTCAAGGAGTCCATGAGCTACGGCGACTACCTCGGCCTGGATAGCATCCTCACGGCCCAGCACCCGCTCTCGCCGAACCACAACGAGATGCTGTTCATCATCCAGCACCAGACCAGCGAGCTGTGGATCAAGCTGATGCTGCACGAGCTGCAGGCCGTGCGCCGCCACATCAAGGAAGACAACCTGCCGCCGGCCTTCAAGATGCTGGCGCGGGTGGCGCGCATCATGGACCAGCTGGTGCATGCCTGGGACGTGCTGGCGACCATGACGCCGCCCGAATACACCGCGATCCGCCCCTACCTGGGCGCGTCCTCGGGCTTCCAGTCCTTCCAGTACCGCGAGCTGGAATTCATCCTCGGCAACAAGAACCCGAACCTGCTGGGCGTGCACGAGAAGTCGCCGGAGGCGCATGCCATCCTCGAACGCGAGCTGCACGCCCCTTCCGTCTACGACGAGGCGGTGATGCTGCTGGCGCGCAGCGGCTTCCGCGTGTCGCCGGAACGCCTGGCGGCGGACTGGACCCGCCCTACCGCGGGCGACGAGAGCGTGAAGGCGGCCTGGCTGCAGGTCTACCAGGATACCGAGCACCACTGGGCCCTGTACGAACTGGCCGAGAAGCTGGTCGACCTGGAGACCGCCTTCCGCTTCTGGCGTTTCCGCCACGTGAGCACGGTCGAGCGCATCATCGGCTTCAAGACGGGCACCGGCGGCACCTCCGGCGCCAGCTACCTGCGCAAGATGCTCGACGTGGTCCTGTTCCCGGAATTGTTTGCTTTGCGCACTGCTTTGTAAGCCGCGCGGGACGGGCGGTGTATGATCGCATTGTTCCCATGACATGAGGAAACAATGCAGTCAGCCCCGCCGGCACTCCCGCAGCCCTTTTCCGTCTACCTCGACCTGACCCGCTTCCTGGCGGCGGTCATGGTGGTGCTCGCCCATTTCGACTACTTCAAGGCCGTCCCGAAAGGGGCCTGGGGCGTCGTGCCGGAAATGGGGCGCGAAGCCGTGATCGTGTTCTTCGTGCTGTCCGGCTTCGTGATCGCCTCGACGGTGGCGCAGCGCCGCCCGTCCGCACGCCAGTATGCGCTGGCGCGCCTGTCACGCCTGTATTCGGTGGCCCTGCCGGTCTTGCTGCTGGGGCTGGCTTGCGCATTCGCCGTGCGCGCCTTCACCGACCAGGTCCCGCCCTACGGCTACGTGCTCGACAAACTGCATGTGTACGTACCGTTCCATCTGCTCTTCCTCGGCCAGCACTGGACCCTGACCGAAGTGCCGCCCTACATGGAACCCTACTGGTCGCTCAACTACGAAGCCTGGTACTACCTGCTGTTCGGCCTGGCCTGCTACCTGCGCGGGCGCCGCCGCATCCTTCTCATGGGGCTGGCGCTGGCCCTCATGGGCTACAAGCTGTGGCTCCTGCTGCCGGTGTGGCTCGCCGGCGCCTGGCTGTGCCGGCGCCATCGGGAGCCTTGGCTCGGCGTTGCCGCGGCCCGCGCCGGATGGCTGGCCAGCCTGCTGCTGCTGGGCGCCTGGGTGGCCCTGGGCCTGGAAGACCCGCTACGCATGGCGGCCATCGCCTGGTGGCCCTTTCCGGGGCTGCCCCTGGGCAGCGCCGACCGCTTCCTTGGCGACTACGTGGTCTGCGCGATCGTGCTGCTCAACTTCGCCTGCGCGCGCGATGCCGGCTTCACTGGGCTGCTGCGCATTGCGCCGTCAGTGCGGCTGCTGGCCTCGTACACCTTCACGCTCTACCTGTCGCATGCGATCGTCATCGGGCTGTGGCTGGCAGTCTATCCGCACGACCGCACTTCCAGCGCCGACCTGTTCGGTCTGGTGGCAGCGATCATCGCGACGACCTTCGCCCTCGGCACGCTCACGGAACATCGCCGCCATGTGTTCCAGGCGATGTTCGCGCGGCTGCTGGCGCCGCGCCGGCCCATCGTCGCGGTCGAAAAATCCGGGGCCTGATGCCGCCCCTCTGGCTTTCGACGTACAATCGCCGTTAATCTTTTCCCAACGGCGGAGGCGCGATGAAGTGCGACATACTGATCCTGGCGGGCCTGTGGAATTCCGGTCCCGAGCACTGGCAGAGCCAGTGGCAGGGGCGCTACCCGGCCTGGACCAAGGCCGAGCACCGCGACTGGAACAGCCCGGAGCGCCACGAATGGGTGGCCGAGCTGGATGCCGCCATCGGCGCCTGCAAAGGCGCCCCGATCCTGGTCGCGCACAGCCTCGGCTGCATGCTCGTGGCGCACTGGGCCGCCAGCGGCTCGCCGCTGAAGGTGGCCGGCGCTTTCCTCGTGGCCCCGAGCGACGTCGAGGCGCCGAGCTACCCGGCCCCGAACGGTTCGGCCGGCGGCTTCGCGCCGATTCCGCTCGCACCCCTGCCCTTCCCGAGCGTCGTGCTCGCCAGCGGCAACGATCCCTACATCACGCCCGAACGCGCCGGCGCCCTGGCCCAGGCCTGGGGCAGCCGCCTGGTGCACATCGGCGACGCCGGCCACGTCAACGCGGACTCGGGCCACGGCCCCTGGCCCGAGGGCGAGCGCCTGCTCCAGGAATTCTGCGACGAGCTGGGGCATGACGTCGGCCAGCAAGCGTAAGTACCAAGGATGCCCAGGGTGGGCGGCTCCACCCTCTCGTTCGATTCGCCGATAGCGCCGGCGCCGCCCACGCGGTCAAGGCAGGCCGCGGACCATCGACGCGCTTCGACAAGGGAACGCATGTCGGACGCGTGGGCGGCGGAAGAGCCGCAGGCTGACTGATGTCCGGGTGGAGCCGCCCACCCTACGAAAAACACAAACGAAAACCGGGGCGCAGGGCCCCGGCTCATGGTGTGACGAATGCGCGACGTTTACTTCGCGGTCGCCAGCAGCATCTCGTTGAGGCGCTTCACGAAGGAAGCCGGGTCGCTCAGGCTGCCGCCCTCGGCCAGCATGGCCTGGTCGAACAGGATGTGCGACCAGTCGGCGAAGCGCGCGCCGTTTGCGTCCTCGTACTTCAGGCGCATTACCAGCGGATGGCTCGGGTTGATCTCGAGGATCGGCTTCGATTCCGGCGCATTCTGGCCAGCCGCCTTCAGCATGCGCAGCAGGTTACCCGACAGCTCGTTCTCGTCCGCGACCAGGCAGGCCGGCGAATCGGTCAGGCGGAAGGTCACGCGCACGTCCTTGGCCTTGTCGCCCAGCGCGCCCTTCATCTTCTCGACCAGTTCCTTGTAGCCTGCTTCCGTCTCCGCGTGCTCCTTCTTCTCGGCCTCGTCCTCCAGGCCGCCCAGGTCCAGGCCGCCCTTGGCGACGGATACCAGTTCCTTGCCCTCGAATTCGCTCAGGAAGGACAGCATCCACTCGTCGACGCGGTCCGTCATCAAGAGCACTTCGACGCCCTTCTTGCGGAAGATCTCCAGGTGCGGGCTGTTCTTCGCAGCGTTGTAGCTGTCGGCGGTGACGTAGTAGATCTTGTCCTGGCCTTCCTTCATGCGCTTGACGTAGTCTTCGAAGGACACGTTCTGCGCGTCCGAATCATTGGCGGTCGAAGCGAAGCGCAACAGCTTGGCGATGCGGTCCTTGTTGGTCGCGTCCTCGCCGATGCCTTCCTTGAGCACCTGGCCGAATTCCTTCCAGAAGGTCGCGTACTTGTCCTTGCCGGCCTGCTCTTCGGAGTTGGCCATCTCTTCCAGCATGCCCAGCACGCGCTTGGTCGAGCCTTCGCGGATCACGCGCACGTCGCGCGACTCCTGCAGGATCTCGCGCGAGACGTTCAGCGGCAGGTCGCTCGAATCGATCACGCCCTTGATGAAGCGCAGGTAGGTCGGCATCAGCTGTTCGGCGTCGTCCATGATGAACACGCGCTTCACGTACAGCTTGATGCCGGCGCGCTTGTTGCGGTCCCACAGGTCGAACGGGGCGTGGCTCGGCACGAACAGCAGCTGGGTGTATTCGCTGCGGCCCTCGACCCGGTTGTGGGTGTAGGCCAGCGGGTCCTGGAAGTCGTGCGACACGTGCTTGTAGAACTCGTTGTACTGCTCTTCGGTGATGTCGCTCTTCGAGCGCGCCCACAGCGCGCTGGCCTGGTTGACGGTCTCGAATTCGTCCTTCAGGACGGTCTGCTTCTTCTCTTCGTCCCACTCTTCCTTCTGCATCACGATCGGCAGCGAGATGTGGTCCGAGTACTTGCGGATGATCGACTTCAGCTTCCACGACGACAGCAGCTCTTCCTCGCCGGCGCGCAGGTGCAGGATCACGTCGGTGCCGCGGCCTGGCTTCTCGATCTGCTCGACACTGTAGTCGCCCTCACCGGTCGACTCCCAGCGCACGCCGTCCGCGGCGAAAGCGCCGGCGCGGCGGGTGTTGACGATGACGCGGTCGGCCACGATGAAGGCCGAGTAGAAGCCGACGCCGAACTGGCCGATCAGGGCCGCATCCTGCTGCTGGTCGCCCGACAGCTTGCTGAAGAATTCCTTGGTGCCCGACTTGGCGATGGTGCCCAGGTGCGAGATGACTTCGTCGCGGCTCATGCCGATGCCGTTGTCCGAAATCGTGATGGTGCGTGCATCCTTGTCGAAGCTGACCTTGATCTTCAGCTCATGGTCGTTGCCGTACAGGGCATCGTTGTTGATCGCCTCGAAGCGCAGCTTGTCGGCGGCGTCGGAGGCGTTCGAGATCAGTTCGCGCAGGAAGATTTCCTTGTTCGAGTACAAGGAGTGAATCATGAGCTGCAACAGCTGTTTTACTTCCGCCTGGAAGCCAAGGGTTTCTTTTTCGGCAACTGCCATCTTGTTCCTCGTGGGTGGTGGATCAGGTTAAAGGGTTAAACACAAACGGATTGCAGCAATATAGGGATACCGATAGCAATTTCAAGGGCTTCCAGTTCACTTCGGCAATATTGCAATTATTTTAACCGATCCACCTGCGCCGATTCAGAACTTCGCGGCGCCGGCCGGCCCGGCCAGCGCCCTGACCTGGATGTTGCGGAAGAAGGTCTCCGCGCCCTCCGACTGCAACGAGAACTTGCCGCGCGTGTGCGGCACCATCCGGCCGCCGACGTTCTGGCGCGGATTCTCGGCGCGCAGCACCTCGCGGCCGTTGACGATGTGGATCAGGGTCTTGCCGTCGGCGATCACTTCCAGCGTGTTCCATTCTCCGGTCGGCTTCTCGTAGTTGCCCCGCTTGAGGATGCGCGATTTCAGCCCCGTGCGCATCGGCAGGCTGGGGTCGTAGCGGAAGAATTTCCAGTCGCCCTCGTTGGCGTCCCCCACATGGGCATCGACCGTCACGCCGTCCAGGCTGTGGTAGTCGCCGGTATCGCCTTCCTGGATCTGGGCTTCATGGCTGCGCGCCCAGTGGCCGCTCTGGGCGCCTTCCGGGCCGACCACGTAGTACAGCAGCCCGCTGTCGCGCGGCGCGCCAAGTCGCGGCGCCCATTTCTTGCCGCCCCACTTGTATTCGAGCTTCAGGTGGAAGTTCTCGTATTCGCCGACCGTGGTGATGGCGCCCCACTCCTCGCCCGACACCCGCAGCATGCCGTCGACCACCGAAAACACCTTGCGCGGATCGTTATTCAGGCCGCGCACGGACGTCGGCGTCTTCATGTTCGGGGAAGTCGGCTGCATGCTGACCCAGGTCGTCCAGCCGGACAGGTCGCGGCCGTTGAACAGCGAGGTCCATCCGGCCTCGGCGGCGTACAGCGGCGTGCACAGCGCCAGGGCGCCGGCCAGGAGGCCCAGGCGGGCAATGTGGGACATGGCGGTGCGGCGGGCCGGGGAAATGCGGGTCATCAAGCGTCTCCTTCTCTTATAAATACTGGCTGTGGAAAAAAGGCCGCCGTCGCGGCGCGGGTAGCCCGTCGCTACGGGCAATGTCAATCTAGCACGGCCATTGTTGTTAGCGCTACCACAAACACGCAGCTTGCCGAATTCGTTATAAATTTCTCCGAATTATTGACACTCTTAAACTTTTCAGAATGCTACTATTTCTCCATAAGGAACCGGTCGAGGGCTCGACACAACAGCAGTGGTAGCGCGCACACACGGTTCCACCACAAGAACGGAGACAGGCAGGATGAGCACAATTGTCGTCGGCATGGGCATGGTCATTGCCATGGGCTCGCGCAGTGAGCCCACCGAGCGCAAGGAGAGCAAGGAGCCCAAAGGGCGCCGCCGCGCCGCCCGTGCGCCATCCCTCTGCACCCCATCCTCTTCCGCGGCACGCGAGGAATGTGCCAATTTCTTTGCGGCGCATGGCATCTCGACACCAAGCACCCTGTTCGACACGCTCTCCGACACCTATTACTTCGCGAAGAACAGGGCCGGACAGTTCGTCTGGGGCAACCGCCTGCTGCAGGAGCAGCATGACCTGGGCAACGTGAAAGACATCCTCGGCAAGACCGACCACGATTTCTTCCGCCGCGACATCGCCGACCGCATCCGCGCCGACGACCTTGCGGTGATGGAAACCGGCGTCACCGTCAAGAACAAGCTGGAAGTGATCGAAGGCGGCAACGGCGAACTGACCTGGCTGTTCACGACCAAGGCGCCGATCCGCGACCGGGAGGGGACGATTGTCGGCATCGAGGGCTTCTCGCGCGATGCCCGCCGTTCGCAGGACACGATCGCGCCCTTCCACGCATTCAAGGACTGCATCGAATACATACAGGAGCACCTGACGGAGAACATCAGCATCGACCACCTGGCCAGGCTGTCCTGCATGTCGCTGTCGACCTTCGAGCGCAAGTTCAAGGAGCACTTCTCGCTCACCCCCAAGCAGTACGTGCTGCACATGAAGGTCCACGAAGCCTGCCGCCTGCTGCCCGGCGCCAACAGCATTGCCCGGGTCGCCCTGGCGACCGGTTTCGGCGGGCAGAGCTACTTCACCAAGCAGTTCCGCAGCATCGTCGGGATCACGCCCAAGCAGTACCAACTGTCGCTGGCAGCCGGCCGGGCCTCCCAGGCCCGCCCTGACCCCGGCCTGCCCGCCTGATCCGACACCGCCTGCTTTTTGCCGTTCACGAACTTTTCACGAAAGAGGAACCCATGTTGAAGCCTCTCGAGCCCGCCGCCCGGACGAGACGTTCGGCCCTGCTGCGCCTGGGCGCCCTGTGCGGACTGACTGGATTGTCCGCGCTTGCCTCCAGCGGCGAGGTGCTGGCCGCCGCGACCGCAGCGAAGAACGGCACCGCGTACGAACCCGTGCTCCTCACGCGCGACGAGCTGCTGCTGACCGGCGTGCTGGCCGAACTGATCATCCCCAAGACAGACACCCCGGGCGCCCTGGGGGTCGGCGCGCACCGCACCATCGACCACCTGCTCAAGGTGTGCGCGCTGGCGCCAGAGCAGGCGCGCTTCAAGGCCGGGCTGGCGCGCATCGACGCGGTGGCCCAGGCGCAGGGCGGCAAGCGTTTCACCGCCCTGCCGGCGGCGCGCCAGGTCGCGTTGCTGCACGCGCTCGACACGGGCAGCACGCCCTTCGGCGCCGGTGAGCAGGGTTTCTTCCGCCAGCTGAAGGGCTACGTGGCCTTTGCCTACTACACCTCGGAAGCCGGCGCCACGCGCGAGCTGGCCTACTTGCCCATCCCGGGCGGCTTCAAGGGCAACTACAAGCTCACCCGGTCGACCCGCAGCTGGGCCATCAACTGATACGCGGCCGACGAACCCGACACGAACCCTACCCAAGCGCGCCCATGGAACCAGTCTCCTCGTTTTACATCAAGAGCAGCCCCGAGCAGTTCGACGCCATCGTCGTCGGCTCGGGCATCACCGGCGGCTGGGCCGCCAAGGAATTGACCGAACGGGGGCTCAAGACCCTGATGGTCGAACGCGGCCGGCCGGTCGAGCATGGCATCGATTACATCGGCGAGAACAAGGACCCGTGGACCATGCCCAACCGCGGCAGGGTGGATGCCAAGGTGGCCGACGAGCAATACGGCGTCCAGCGCCAGTGCTACGCTTTTGATGAGCACACCAAGCAGTTCTTCAACAACGACCGCGACATGCCCTACTCGACCCCCGATGGCCGTCCGTTCAGCTGGATCCGCGGCAACCAGTTGGGCGGCAAGTCGCTGATGTGGGCGCGCCAGTCCTACCGCTGGAGCGACCTGGACTTCGAGGCCAACCTCAAGGACGGCCACGGCACCGACTGGCCGATCCGCTATACCGACCTGGCGCCATGGTACAGCCACGTCGAGCGCTTCGTCGGCATCAGCGGCAGCAAGGAAGGCCTGGCGGTGCTGCCGGACGGCGAATTCCTGCCGCCCTTCGAGTTCAACACGGTCGAACTGGCGCTGAAACAGAAATTCGACGCCAAGTACGCCCCGGCGCGCATGATCATCGGCCGCACCGCGAACCTGAACAAGGCCAGCGACGAACACCTGGCGCAGGGCCGCGCCCCCTGCCAGGCGCGCAGCCAGTGCCACCGCGGCTGCTCCTTCGGCGCCTACTTCTCGACCCAGAGCGCGACCCTGCCGGCCGCCATCAAGACCGGGCGCCTGCGCATTGCCACCAACAGCATCGTGCACAGCGTGCTCTACGACGCCAAGACCAACCGCGCCACGGGCGTGCGGGTGATCGATGCCGAGACCATGGAGACGCGCGAATTCCACGCCAAGGTGGTGGTGCTGTGCGCGTCCACGCTGGCCTCCACCGCGATCCTGCTGAACTCGACCTCGAGCGCCTTCCCCAACGGCCTGGCCAACTCGTCCGGCGTGCTCGGCCACTACCTGATGGACCACCTGTGGGCCGCCGGCGCCAGCGGCCGGGTCGAGGGCTTCGAGAACGACTACTACCGCGGGCGACGCCCGACCGCGACCTACATCCCGCGCTTTCGCAACGTGATCGACAAGCACCCGGCCTTCCTGCGCGGCTACGCGCTGGCCGGCGGTGCCGCGCGCGACGGCTGGCAGTCGGCCGCATGGCAGCCCGGTTTCGGCAAGGACTTCAAGGCCATGCTCAGGAAGCCCGGCCCCTGGCACTTCAGCCTGGGCGGACAAGGGGAAATGCTGCCGCGCTTCGAGAACATGGTGAGCCTGCACCCGACGAGGAAGGACAAGTGGGGCATCCCGCTGCTCCATATCGACATCACCCATGGCGAGAACGACCGCAAGATGCGCGAGGACATGGCCGATACCGCCGCCAACATCCTGGAAGACCTCGGCCTCAAGGACGTGCGCAAGCGCAAGCTGACGGAACAGGAATACCCGCCGGGCCTGGCGATCCACGAGGTAGGCACGGCGCGCATGGGACGGGACCCGAAGACCTCGGTGCTGAACGGCTTCAACCAGGCCCACGACGTCCCCAACCTGTTCGTCACCGATGGATCTTCCCTGGCTTCCTCCGCCTGGCAGAACCCGTCGCTGACCTTCATGGCGCTGACGGCGCGCGCCTGTGCCTACGCGGCCGACCAGCTCAAGGCCGGCAAGATCTGATCACTGAACACCACAAGGACGGAGACGAGATGAACAAGCAAACGATACTGTACGCCGTGTTGGCCGCCATCCTGGGCGCAGCTTCCCATTCGGTCGCCGCCGAGGCCACGCCGCGCGTCGGCGTGCAGCTGTGGTCCGTCAAGGACGAGATCAAGCAGGATTTCGAGGGCACCCTCGTCAAGATCGCCAAGCTCGGCTTCCAGGGTGTGGAATTCGCCGGCGACTTCGGTCCCTACAAGGCAAACCCGGCCGGCCTGCGCGCCTTCCTGGACAGGAACAAGCTGCAGTGCGCCGGCGCGCACGTGCATTTCGACCAACTGGCGGACGCGCGCTTCGAGGCCACCACCACCTTCTACAAGACGCTCGGCTGCGCCAACCTGGTCATCCCGATGGACGCGCGCGGCGCCAGCGTCGAGGGCAGCGCCGCGATGAGCAAGGAACTCAGCGCGCTCTCCGCCAAGCTGGCCCCGAAAGGCATGCGCATCGGCTACCACAACCACGCGCAGGAGATGGAAGGCAGCTTCGGCAGCACGCCCTGGGACGTCATCGCCCGGAACACGCCGAAGGAGTCGATCATGCAGCAGGACGTGGGCTGGACCACGCATGCCGGCAAGGACCCGGTGGCCTACGTCTACAAGTACCCGGGCCGCACCGTGAGCACCCACTACAAGGCCAAGTTCGCGCCGGGCACCAGCGGCACGCCGATCATCGGCCAGGACAGGACCGACTGGGCGAATCTCACCCGCGCCCTGCGTCAGGCCGGCGGCACCGAGTGGATCATCGTCGAGCAGGAGGAATACCCGGACGGGATGGGCCAGCTCGACACGGTGGCCGCGTCCCTGAAGGGCCTGCAGGCCGTGCTCGCGAAGATGCCGGCGAAATGAGCCTGTCCGTCCGCTTCCACCAGATCGTCAAGGAATTCGGCCCGGTGCGCGTCCTGCACGGGGTCGACTTCGCGCTCGAAGCGGGGCGCGTGGTCGGCCTGCTGGGAGAAAACGGCGCCGGCAAATCGACGCTGATGAAGATCCTGGCCGGCTACGAGCGCCCTACCAGCGGCCAGCTGCTGATCGACGGCGCCGAGCGTCGCTTTGACAGCGCCCGCGAGGCCGAGGCGCTGGGCATCGCCCTCATCCACCAGGAATTCAACCTGGCCGAGCACCTGACGATCGCCCAGAACATCTTCCTCGGCCACGAAAAGACCCGCGGCGGCCTGTTGGAGCGCCGCGCCATGGCGCTCGAGGCTGCCGCTTACCTCGAGCAGGTGGGGTTGGCACGCGATCCGGAGACCCGCGTCGCCGACCTGATCGTCGCCGAAAAACAGCTGGTCGAGATCGCCAAGGCCCTGTCGCGCAAGGCGCGCCTCCTGATCATGGACGAGCCGACCGCCAGCCTGTCGGCGGGCGAGACGCGCAAGCTGTTCGCCCTGATGGCGCGCCTGAAGGCGGAAGGCGTGACCATCGTCTACATCTCGCACAAGCTCGACGAGATGGAAGCGCATACCGACGAAGTGGTCGTCATGCGCGACGGGAAGTTCGTCACCCGCGCCCTGACGAGCGAAGTGAACCGCCGGCAGATGGCCAACCTGATGGTCGGGCGCGACGTCTCGGACATGTTCCCGCCCAAGCATCCTGCGCCCCCAGGGGCGCCCGTGCTGCTGCGCGTGTCGGGCCTGGACGTCCCGGGCTGGGTCGAGAAGCTCAGCTTCGAGGTGCGCGCCGGCGAAATCCTCGGCTTTGCCGGCCTGGTCGGCGCAGGCCGCACCGAGGCCTTCGAAGCCATCCTCGGCCTGCGGCCCAGGCGCAGCGGCAGGATCGAGATCGCGGGGCAGGCCGTGGACATCCGCAGCCCGCGCGAGGCCATGCACCATGGGCTGACCTACCTGAGCGAAGACCGCAAGGGCAAGGGCCTGCACCTCGATCTCGGCCTGCGCGAGAACCTCACCATGATGACACTCGAGCGCGACGCCCGTCCCTGGGTCGACCTGAAGGCGGGCCGCGCGGCCCTCGAGCAGGCCATCGCCAACTATGGCATCCGCCTGCGCGACCCCGATTGCGTGGCGCGCTCGCTCTCGGGCGGCAACCAGCAGAAGCTGGCGCTGGCCAAGTACCTGCATTCGGATCCGCGGGTGATCGTGCTCGACGAACCGACCCGCGGGGTCGACGTCGGGGCCAAGCGCGACATCTATGCGCTGGTCCACCGCCTGGCCAGCGAAGGGCGCGCAGTGATCGTCATCTCGTCCGAACTGATCGAGCTGATCGGCCTGTCGCACCGGGTGGCCGTGCTGCACGGCGGACGCCTGCAGGCCGTGCTCGGCCCCGACCAACTCAGTGAAGAAAACATCATTTCCCATGCAACCGACACCCAACACACCAGCCACTGAGCCCTCCCTCCTGGGAGGCGCCGGCAAGCCCTTTACAGTTGCCCGGCCGCGCCTGAAAGGCGCCGGCCCGGTGCTCGCCCTGATCCTGCTCTGCATCGCGGGCGGCCTGCTCAACCCCGATTTCGCCACCTTCGACAACCTGATGAACGTGCTGACCCGCACCGCCTTCATCGGCATCATCGCGGTGGGCATGACCTTCGTGGTCGTCTCCGGCGGCATCGACCTCTCGGTCGGATCGATGGCGGCGCTGATCGCAGGCGTCATGATCGTGGCGATGAATGCATTGGCCGCCGGGGCACAGCCACCGGGCGCCGTGAGCATCGTGTTGCTCGGCATCGGGCTCGCGCTCGCCTTCGGCGCGACCTTCGGCATCCTGCATGGCTTCCTGATCGCGCGTGGCCGCATCGAAGCCTTCATCGTCACGCTCGGCACGCTGGGGGTGTTCCGCGCCGTGCTGACCTGGCTCTCGGACGGGGGCGCCCTGACCCTCGACTTCACGCTGTCCGAGGCCTACAGCCCGGTGTATTACCAGAGCCTGCTGGGCGTGCCGATCCCGGTCTGGGTATTCGCCCTGGTGGCGGCGCTCGGCGCCCTGATCCTGAACCGCACCGCTTACGGCCAGCACGTGCAGGCGATCGGCTCCAACGAGCAGGTGGCGCGCTATGCGGCGATCCGCGTCGACCGCATCAAGGTGCTGACCTACCTGCTGCTGGGCGTGTGCGTGGCGATCGCCACCATCCTGTATGTGCCGCGCCTGGGTTCGGCCACGCCCACCACCGGCATCCTGTGGGAACTGGAGGCGATCGCCGCCGTGGTCGTGGGCGGCACCTCGCTGCGGGGCGGCTCGGGCCGCGTCATGGGCACGGTGGTCGGCGCGATCCTGCTGTCCGTGATCGGCAACATCCTCAACCTCACCAGCATCATCAGCGTGCACCTGAACCCTGCCGTGCAGGGCCTGGTGATCATCGCCGTGGCCTACCTGCAGCGCAGTCGCCGTTGAATCCGCATATTTTTGGACGAAGAAAGAGACTCATGCATTCACCTACCCGCTCCATGCTGAAACTTACCGCCGCCGCCTGCCTGCTGGCTTTCGGTGCAGGCCACGCCTTCGCCGCCGACAAGCTGACCCTCGGCGTGGCCATCCCCACCGCCACCCACGGCTTCACCGGCGGCATCGTCTGGTGGGCCAACCAGGCCAAGCGCGAACTGGAAACGGCCAACCCGGGACTGAAGGTCATCGTCAAGACCGCCGGCAGCACACCCGAACAGGCCAACCAGGTGCAGGACCTGCTTGTCGTGAACAAGATGAACGCGCTGGTGATCCTGCCGCTGGAGTCGGCCTCGCTGACCCAGCCGGTGGCCCAGGTCAAGAACAAGGGCGTCTACGTGACCGTGGTGGACCGCGGGTTGACCAACCCGGCGGCCCAGCATGCCTACGTCGCCGGCGACAACACCGCCTTCGGCAGGCTGCCGGCCGAGTACCTGGCCAAGCGCCTGAACGGCAAGGGCAACATCGTGATCCTGCGCGGCATGCCGAGCACCATCGACAACGAGCGCGTCAACGCCTTCAATGCCGAAATCAAGAAACACCCGGGCATCAAGGTGCTCGACGCCAAGTACGGCAACTGGAACCGCGACGATGCCTTCAAGGTCATGCAGGACTACCTGACGCGGTTCAAGCAGATCGACGCCGTGTGGGCGTCCGACGACGACATGGCGATCGGCGTGCTGAAGGCCATCGAGCAGGCCAAGCGCAGCGACATCAAGGAAGTGTTCGGCGGCGCCGGCGCCAAGTTCGCGGTCAAGAAGGTGATGGACGGCGACCGGCTGGTGCAGGCCGACGTGTCCTACTCGCCCAAGTTCATCTACGACGCCATCAAGATGACGGCCAATGCGCGCTTGAAGGGCCAGGCCCTGCCCGCCAAGACCATCATCCCTTCGGTCCTGATCACGCGCGAGAACGCCAAGCAGTTCTACTTTCCCGATTCGCCCTACTGATTTAAAAGGCTACGCATGAAGACCATCAAGGGACCGGCGATCTTCCTCGCCCAATTCATGGGCGACAAGGCGCCCTTCGACACCCTCGGCAACCTGGCCGCCTGGGCGAGCTCGCTGGGCTACGAGGGCATCCAGCTGCCGACCGACAAGCGCCTGTTCGACCTCGACATCGCCGCCGACAGCCAGGCCTACTGCGACGAGATCAAGGGCGTGCTGGGCGCGCACGGCCTGGCGATCACCGAGCTGTCCACCCACCTGCAGGGCCAGCTGGTGGCCGTGCATCCGGCCTACGACAGTCTGTTCGACGGCTTCGCCGCGCCGCAGGTGCGCGGCAAGCCGCAGGCGCGCCAGGAGTGGGCGGTCGACCAGATGAAGAAAGCCGCGCGCGCCTCGCGCCGTCTCGGCTTGACGACGCACGCGAGCTTCTCGGGAGCGCTGGCCTGGCCCTACCTCTATCCGTGGCCCCAGCGCCCCGGCGGCCTGGTCGAGGAAGCCTTCGGCGAACTGGCGCGGCGCTGGCTGCCGATCCTGGATGCCTTCGACGATGCCGGCGTGGACGTCTGCTACGAGCTGCACCCGGGCGAGGACCTGCACGACGGCGTGACGTTCGAGCGCTTTTTGCACGGCGTCGGCGGCCACCGGCGCGCCAACATCCTGTACGACCCGAGCCACTTCGTGCTGCAGCAGCTGGACTACCTGGCCTTCATCGACATCTACCACGAGCGCATCAAGGCCTTCCACGTCAAGGATGCCGAGTTCCGCCCGAACGGACGCCAGGGCGTCTACGGCGGCTACAGCGGCTGGCAGGAACGCGCCGGTCGCTTTCGCTCGCTGGGCGACGGCCAGATCGATTTTTCGGCGATCTTTTCCAAGCTGACCCAGTACGGCTATGCCGGCTGGGCCGTGCTCGAGTGGGAGTGCTGCCTCAAGCATCCGGAAGACGGCGCGCGCGAAGGCGCCGACTTCATCCGCCGCCACATCATCCGGGTGGCGGAACGGGATTTCGACGATTTCGCCGGCAGCGGCCTTGAGCGCGCCGCGCTGCGCCAGCTGATGGGGATCGAAGCATGACGGCGATCGGACGCAATGAAACGGACAGCCAGGACGGCCGGCCTATGCGCAGGCTGCGCCTCGGTATGGTGGGCGGCGGCGACGGCGCATTCATCGGCGCCGTGCACCGCATCGCGGCGCGCCTGGACGACTGCTACGAGGTGGTGGCCGGCGCCCTGTCCAGCAACCCGGAACGGGCATTGACGAGCGGCGCGGCGATCCGGCTGGATCCGGCGCGCAGCTACCTTGATTACCGCGAGATGGCGCGGCTGGAAGCCGAACGCGCGGACGGCATCGACGTGGTGGCGATCGTCACGCCCAACCACCTGCATGCCCCGGTCGCCAAGGCCTTCCTGGAAGCGGGCATCCACGTCATCTGCGACAAGCCGCTCGGCATTTCGCTGGCCGAGGGACGCGAACTGGCCGCGCTGGCGCGCGCCAGGAACCGGGTATTCGCCCTCACCCATACCTACAGCGGCTATCCGATGGTGCGCCATGCGCGCGAACTGGTGGCCTCGGGGGCGATCGGCGAAGTGCGCCTGGTGCACGTCGAATACGCGCAGGACTGGATGGCCGAAGCGGCCAACCAGTCCCCGGATTTCCAGGCAAGCAACTGGCACAACGATCCGCAGCGCGCCGGCCCCACCGGCTGCACCGGCGACATCGGCACCCACGCCTTCCACCTTGCCGGTTTTGTCAGCGGCATCCAGCCGAGCGAGCTGCTGGCCGAGCTGCATTCGTTCACTCCGAACCGTATCCTGGACGACCATGTGCAGGTGATGCTGCGCTACCCGAACGGGGCGCGCGGCATGCTGTGGTCGAGCCAGATGGCGACGGGCTGCGAGAATGCGCTGAAGCTGCGGGTGTTCGGCAGCAAGGCCAGCCTCGCCTTCGACCAGGAGAACCCGAACGAGCTGCTCCTCACGCCCCAGGGCGGCTGCGCCGAGCGGCTCACGCGCGGCCGGGTGGGTGGCGGCGCTGCCGGGCATGCCAGCCGCATTCCCTGCGGCCATCCGGAAGGCTACCTGGAAGCGTTTGCGCAGCTGTACCGCGACACGGCGGCGCAGATCCATGCCGTCGAGGCCGGCCAGCCCCTGCCGGCAGCAACCGCCGGCCTGCCGACGGTCGACGACGGCGTGGACGGCCTGCGCTTCATCGACGCCGTGTTGGCCAGCCACGAGGCAGGTTCGTCCTGGGTGGCGTTAAGCAAGACTCGGAGCGCCTGACACATCCTCGATGGCTGCGTTGTCCACGGCCGGGGCTGTTACTTGTCCCCGGCCAGCGCTTTTACCGCCTTCTCCAGCGCACGGACTTTCTCGCGCATGCTGGTCAGGTTGCGCACGAGCACGGCGACGCGTTCCCAGTCGGCATTCCTGGCGACGGGGAAGTAGCCCGTGTACCGGCCAGGTTCGGTGATGGAGTTCGGCACCATCGTGGCAGCCGTGACATGCACGTTGTCGACGATCTCGATGTGGCCGTTGATCATGGCCGCACCGCCAAAGGTGCAATGCCGGCCGATCCTGGCGCTGCCGGCGACGCCGACGCAACCGGCCATGGCCGTGTGGGCGCCGATGTGGCAGTTGTGGCCGATCTGGATCTGGTTGTCGAGCTTGACCCCGTCTTCGATCACGGTATCGTCGAGCGCGCCACGGTCGACCGTCGTATTCGAACCGATGTCGACGTCGTCGCCGATGACGACGCGGCCGGTCTGCGGAATCTTGATGTACACGCCGCCTTCCTGGGCGAAGCCGAAACCGTCCCCGCCGATGACCGCCCCCGAATGGATGATGCCGCGCGCGCCGATGATGCAGCGCGCATGGAAGGTCACGTTGGCGAACAGGCGGGTGCCTTCCCCGATGACCGCCTCGCGTCCGATGTAGCAGCCGGCGTCGACGACCGCCCCGCCCTTGATGGCCGCGCCTGCCTCGACCGTCACGTGCGGGCCGATATGGGCCGTGGGATCGACCTGCGCGGTGGCGTGCACCGCCGCCGTCGGATGGATGCCCGGTTCGGGTGACGGCAAACGTGCCGCATCGACAAATTGCGCGAAGTACTGCGCCGCCCGGGCGAAGTAGGCATAGGGATTGGCGGTGACGATGCGCGCGCCCGCGAAGCTGGCGGCCACCTCGGGTTCGTCCGCAGGCGAAAGGATCAGCGCCGCGGCGTGGCTGCGCGCGGCCAGCGCCCGCAGCTTGCTATTGCTGAGAAAACTGATGTCCGAGGCGCCGGCACGGTCCAGCGGGGTGACCGCCGTGACTTCGATGTCGGGATCGCCCTCCAGTCGTCCGCCGAAACGCTCTACCAGCTCGCCTAATCGGGTTCCCATGCTGTTCGCCTCAGGTTGGTCTTGTCGATGGCACTGTTCAGGTGCCCGGTTTGGACATGTTTTCCGAATGGCGGTTCCAGCACTGCGGTCGCCCCCTAACCTGGATCAAGCGGCAGGCAGGATAGCTGCGGCGCAAACTTGTGGCCATTATTCGGGGCCTGCGTGTCGAACCCGGCGCACCCCGTTCGTCGTGGTGGCAACAGCTCCACAACCACAACAGGAGGTCCATCATGAAGCAGGCAGCACGTCCCATCCCCGAGGGTTTCCACAGCGTCACCCCCCATCTGGTCTGCGAGGGCGCGGCCGACGCGATCGCCTTCTACTCCCAGGCCTTCGGCGCGGTCGAAGTCAGCCGCATGTCCGGGCCCGGCGGCAAGATCATGCACGCCGAGCTGCGCATCGGCGACTCCATCATCATGCTGTGCGACGATTTCCCCGAATACGGCAGCCGCGGGCCGCTCGCCCTCCAGGGCTCGGCCGTGGTGATCCACCTGTACGTGCCCGACGCCGATTCAGTGTGGGAACGCGCTCTCGCCGCCGGCGCCAGGCCGCTCATGCCCTTGGGCAATGCATTCTGGGGCGACCGCTACGGCCAGCTGGCCGATCCCTTCGGCCATCGCTGGGCCATCGCCACTCGCCTGCGCGACATGACGCCCCGGGAAATCGAGGCCGAGATGGCCAAGGCGATGCCTGGCGCCTGCGGCAGCGCCTGAACCTCAATCGGCCAGCGCACGTTCGAGGAAGCGGAACGTCGCCGGCTCCTGCAGCGCGGCCACGTTCAGGCGCATGCGGGTCGAGGGCAGCTGGTCCGGCGAGAACAGGCTGCCCGGCGCCAGCAGCAGGTCTTCCTGCATGGCGCGTGCGGCCAGTTCGTTGGTGTCGCGGCCGGCATCGACCCAGACGAACATGCCGGCGCTTGGCGCCGGCTCGGCGCGCAGGCCGAGAGCTTCGAGCTGGCGCAGCGCCTTCGGGCGCACCGCATCCAGGCGGCTGCGCACCCGGTCCAGGTGCTTGCGGTAGTGCCCTTCGGACAGGATCTTGTACACCACCCGCTCGCCGATGTCGCTGGTGGTGAGGGTGGCCAGCATCTTGCGGTCGGCCAGGCGCTGCGCACATTCCGGGGACGTCGCGATGAAGCCGACGCGCAGGTTTGGCGCCATCGACTTCGAAAAGCCGCCAAGGTAGATGACCTGGCGCAGCCCGTCGAGGGCGGCCAGCCGCGTGGCCGGCTGGCTGCCCGCGCCCGGGTGCAGGTCCGCATAGATGTCGTCCTCCACAACGGTAAAGCCGAACTGCTCGGCCAGCCGCAACACCTGGAAAGCTTTCGACGCCGACAGCGAGGTCGAGGTCGGGTTGTGCAGCACCGACACAATCACGTACAGGCGGGGATGGTAGCGGGCCGCGAGTTCGGCCAGCTGCTCCAGGTCGGGACCGTCGGCCAGGCGGCGCACGCCGACCACGTTCAGGCCCATCGCGGAAAAGGACCCGAACATCAGGAACCAGGCCGGATCGTCGACGAAGATTGTGTCGCCCGGCCGGCAGAACTCGCGCGCCACCAGGTCGAGCGCCTGGCTCACGCCCATCGTCATGACGATCTGTTCCGGCGCCGCCTCGATCTCGAACTCGGCCAGCTTGCGCTGCAGCTGCTGGCGCAGCGGCAGGAAGCCCTGCGGCGCGCCGTAGCCGAGGAAGGCGGCGCTGTTCTGCCGGCTCAGGCCGCCCAGGGCCTTGGCCACGGCCGGGCCGTCCAGCCAGTCGGCCGGCAGCACGCCTGCACCCGGCGAATGCTGCAGCGGCGCCTGGCGGAACATGTTGCGGATCAGCCAGGCGATGTCGGGGCTGGCGCTGGCGCTTGCCGCCGGCGCCACCGTCCTCGAAGCCGCAGCGGACGGCGGCTGCGCCCGTTCGCGCACGAAGAACCCGGCGCCGCGGCGCGAATCCAGGTAGCCCTGGGCCACCAGCCGGTCGTAGCTGGCGACCACGGTGAAGGGCGACACGCCGTGGCTTGCCGCGAACTGGCGGATCGAGGGCATGCGCGCGCCGGGGCGCAGCAGACGCTCGTCGATGCGGGCGGCGACGAGGCGCACGATCTGGTCGGCCAGCGGCTCGCCGCGGTCGCGCGCCAGGCGCAGGAGAGGCGTATTGGTCACGTCACCATCACAGTGAAGAAATTAAGTGGAAAAGTGTACTGGGACTGTATTGGTCGGTAGCGCTAGCATAGACCCGTCCCCAATGTCGCCGCAAGCATCTTTCGAAGGAGTCCCATGCGTACCGCCGCCTGCCCCACTGCCGTATCGACCGCCACTTCCCCCGACGAAAACCGGGGCATGCTGCTCGGCCTGCTCGGCGTCGCCATGTTCAGCCTGACCATGCCCTTCACCCGCATGGCGGTGGCGGAACTCGATCCGGTCTTCGTGGCGCTCGGCCGCGCGCTGGGCGCCGCCCTGCTGGCGGCAGGATGGCTGGCCTGGCGCCGCGCCCCGCTGCCGCCGCGCCACGCCCTGCTGCCGCTGGCGCTGGTGGCCGGCGGCTGCATCGTCGGCTTCCCGCTCCTGACCTCGATCGCCCTGCGCACCCTGCCGGCCTCGCATGGCGCCCTGCTGGTGGGCGTGCTTCCCCTGGTGACGGCGCTGTATGCCGCCCTGCGCGGCTACGAGCGGCCCTCGCGCGGCTTCTGGGGCATGGCGCTGCTCGGATCGGGCCTGGTGGTGGCCTTCGCCCTGGCCCAGGGCGGCGGTAGCCTGCACTTGGCGGACCTGCTGGTGTTCGGCGCCGTGGTCTCGGCGGCGGTCGGCTATGCGGAAGGCGGCCGCCTGTCGCGCAGCCTGGGCGGGCCGGAAACCATCTGCTGGGCGCTGGTGCTGGCGGCGCCGGTGCTGCTGCCGCTGCTGCTGTGGCACGGCGTACCGGATCCGAGGAACGTGGGAGCGGCGTCCTGGCTGGCCTTCGCCTACGTCACCGCGATCTCGATGTTCGTCGGCTTCTTCTTCTGGTATCGCGGCCTGGCGCTGGGCGGCGTGGCCCGGGTCGGCCAGGTGCAGCTGCTGCAGCCCTTCATGAGCCTGGTCGGGGCAGCCCTGCTGCTGGGTGAAGCGCTGACCCTGTCGAACTGCGCCTTCGCGCTGGCGGTGGCCGCAGTCGTGTTCGCGGGACGCCGGATGGCGGTACGCCGGCAGTAAAACATGCTCCAGCGCGCCAGGTGGACGTACAATACCGGCTTCTTTCACTGCAACGTCAACAAAACCATGTCCGTCTACGACAAACTCAAAGAACTGAACATCACCCTGGCCGCGCCGGCCACCCCGGCCGCCGCTTACGTTATGTACGTGCAGACCGGCAACCTCGTGTTCATCTCGGGCCACATCGCCAAGAATGCGGACGGCTCGCCGAACACCGGCATCCTGGGCAAGGACAAGACCACCGCGGACGGCCAGGCCGCTGCCCGCTCGGTCGCCATCGACCTGATCGGCACCCTGCAGGAAGCCGTCGGCGGCGACCTGAACCGCGTCAAGCGCATCGTCAAGGTGATGAGCCTGGTTGCCTCGACCCCGGAATACAATGAGCAGCACCTGGTCACCAACGGCTGCTCGGAACTGATCGGCGAAGTGTTCGGCGAAGCCGGCAAGCATGCCCGCTCGGCTTTCGGCGTTGCCTCGCTGCCGCGCGGCACCTGTGTCGAGATCGAGCTGATCGCTGAAGTGGCCTAAACATTTGTTTAGATAACATTGCAATTGTTTAATTAGTAGCGCTTGCGGGCTGGGCCTATCCGGCCCGGCCTTTCCAAGGCCGCCTACCAGGCGTGCTTTATAATGGCCCGGCATTACCGTGCGGCCCCTTCCTGTGAGACCAGTATGAAAATCGACAATCCAAACCCCATCCAGTGGCAGTTTTCTGAGCGCGCGCAGCAGCTGCAAAGCTCGTTCATCCGCGAAATCCTGAAGATCACCCAGCGTCCGGAGATCATCTCCTTCGCCGGCGGCCTGCCATCGCCTGCCACCTTCCCGGTCGAGGTCATGAAAGCGGCCTACGACAAGGTCCTGAGCGAGACCGGCAAGGTCGCGCTGCAGTACGGTCCGACCGATGGCTACGGCCCGCTGCGGGAATGGATCGCGAATTCCCTCTCCACGGAAGGCAGCCGCATCCTGCCTGAACAGATCCTGATGACCTCGGGCTCGCAGCAGGCGCTCGACCTGCTGGGCAAGGTCCTGATCGACGAAGGCAGCCGCGTGCTGGTCGAGACCCCGAGCTACCTCGGCGCCCTGCAGGCCTTCTCGGTCTACCGTCCTGAATTCGCCTCCGTCGACACCGACGACCACGGCCTGGTTCCAGCCTCGATCGACGCCGTGGCGCAAGGCGCGCGCCTGCTGTACTCGCTGCCGAACTTCCAGAACCCGACCGGCCGATCGTTGTCGGTCGAACGCCGCCAGGAGTTGGTGGAAACCTGCGCCCGCCTGGGCCTGCCGCTGATCGAGGACGATCCCTACGGCGCCCTGAGCTATAAAGGCGAGCCGATGCCGAAGATGGTGGCGATGAACCCGGACGGCGTCATCTACATGGGTTCCTTCTCGAAGGTGCTGACCCCGGGCATCCGCCTCGGCTACGTCTGCGCCCCGCTGCCGCTGGTGCGCCGCCTCGAGCTGGCCAAGCAGGCCGCCGACCTGCACACCGCCCAGCTGACCCAGATGGTCGTGCACGAAGTGATCAAGGACGGCTTCCTCGACCAGCACATCCCGACCATCCGCAAGCTCTACGGCGACCAGTGCCAGGTGATGCTGGACGCCATGGCCGAGCACTTCCCGGCCGGCGTGACCTGGACCAAGCCGGAAGGCGGCATGTTCATCTGGGTCACCCTGCCGCAGAGCATCGATGCGATGAAACTGCTCGACCAGTCGCTGGCCGCCCGCGTGGCCTTCGTGCCGGGCGCGCCGTTCTACGCCAACGAACCGGCCACCAACACCCTGCGCCTGTCCTTCGTGACCGTGCCGCCGGAACGCATCCGCGAAGGCATCGCCATCCTTGGCAAACTGATCAAGGACATGCTGTAAACACCACGATGGCAACCGTCGGTACGCACTGTCGGTTGCACACCTCGACCTCGCGGAACGGGTCCAGCCCGACCCGATCCTGCTCGATGTCATGCTACCCGGCCTGGATGGCCTGGAAACCTGCCGCCGCGTGAAAGCCAACCCGGCTACCGCCGACATCCCCGTCATCGTCGTGAGCGCCTGCTCCGACACCGAAGACATCGTGGCCGGCGTCGACCAGGGCGCCGCCGACTACATGGCCAAGCGCCTGCGCATGATCGTCGAAGGGATGGACGAAGGCCTGACGCTGCTCGGCCGTGACGGCCGCAAGCAGCCCGGCGGCGGCCTGCGCGCGATGGACCTGAGCCTGTCGCCGATGGCGTCGGGCGAACAGCTCCACGTCGCCCTGCTGCACGACATCACCCACCACAAGCAGTCCGAGACGGCACTGCAGCGCGTGGCCATGGCCGACCCGCTCACCGGCGTCGCCGAACGCGCGTTCAGCTCCGGCATGCGTGACGACCGCCCATGCACGTGTCGGACGCTCTACGTCACTTGCGGGTAACCCGTGATGCGCGCAATGTCGCGATACATCGGCTGCAGCCGCCGGTACATCCGTAGATAGACCTCGCGGTACAGCCGCTCATAGACAGCCTGGTTGGCCGCGATCGGTTCGAACACCCTGCCCACCCGCGTCATGCCTCCCATCGCCGCCGCGAAATCCGGGTACAGGCCCAGTCCCACGGCGGCGTCGATGGCCGCGCCCAGCCCCGAGGTTTCGTACACATGCGGGCGCGAGGTCGGCAGGCCGAAGATGTCGGCAGTGAGCTGCATCGCCGCGTCGCTCTGCGAGCCGCCGCCCGAGACGCGCAGCTCGGTAATGCGGGTCTTGGCGCGCCGCTCGATGCGTTCCTTTCCTTCGCGCAGCGCATACGCCAGCCCTTCCAGGATGGCACGGTAGACATGGGCGCGGGTATGCACGTCGCCGAAACCGATGATGGCGCCCTTCGCTTCGCGCCCCGGCACCCGGATGCCCGGCGTCCAGTAGGGTTGCAGCATCAGGCCCAGCGAGCCGGGCGGCACGGCATTGGCCAGCTCGTCGAACAGGCGCTCGGGCGCCACGTCTTCGAGCAGGGCCCGCGACTGCTCGTGGTGGCCGAACTGCTCCTTGAACCAGTTGACCATCCAGTAGCCCCGGAACACCTGTACCTCGGTGCTGTAGGCGCCCGGGATCGCCGCCGGGTAAGGCGGCACGAAGGGTGTCACCTCGACATAGCGGGTGGTGGTGGTGTTGATGGTGGCCGTGGTGCCGTAGCTCAGGCAGCCAATGTGGGGCGCGCTGCAGCCGGCGCCGATCACCTCGCAGGCCTTGTCGGCGGCCGCCGCCAGCAGCGGCAAGCCGGCGGGGATGCCGGTATCGCGGGCAGCTTCCGCGCTGATCGTTCCCAGCTGCGTTCCCGGTTCCTGCAGTTCGGGCAGCATGCGCGGCTCCACCGCCAGCGCCTGCCACTTCCAGTCGCGCCGGCCGGCCCACCTGCGGCGCCGGTAGTCGAAAGGAAGATAAGCCACCTGCGAGCCGGACGAATCGGCGAAGCGCCCGCACAGGCGCCAGTTCAGGTAGCCCGACAGCAGCAGGAATTTGTGCGTTGCTTCCCACACCTCGGGCTGGTGGGCCCGGATCCAGTTGATCTCGGCTTCGCCGCGGAAGTAATCGATGGTGCCGCTCACCCGCGCCAGCTTGAAGGCGCCGCGCCACAGCGGTCCGATGGGCGGCACGAGCTCGGTGCGGCGCTGGTCGAGCCAGGTGATGGCCGGGCGTAGCGCCCTGCCCGCGCGGTCGACGTTGATGACGGTGCCGCGCTGGGTGGTCACGGCCACGCCGGCGAGGCGGGTACGGTCCACGTCCGGCTGGGTCCAGAGCTGCCGGCAGGCCTGGCACAGCGCCTGCCAGAAGCCCTCCGGGTCGTGCTCGGCCCAGCCGGGATGCTCGCTGCGGTAGTCCAGCAAGGGCACCTGCGCCTTGGCGACGATGTCGCCCCGCAGGTCGAACAGCAGGGCGCGCACGCTCTGGGTGCCGTTGTCGATGGCGAGGATCAGAGGGTCATGCATGGGTGCGTTCGTGCGTGTCGGTGCCGGGCAGCCCGTAATGGCTCCGGCACAATTGGAAATAGGCGGCCTGCTCGGTTTCCCAGTGCGCATCGCTCCAGCCGAGCTCCGGCTGGCAGATCGCGCGGATACGCGCCATGTGGGCGATGCCGCCGCCGCGCAGCTGGATGCCCAGGCGGGTGCGGCGCAGCAGCAGGTCTTCGAGCCGCTGCACGGCTTCGCGGCGCGCGGCCCAGCGCAGTTCGGCCCAGGGCGTCAGCGTGCCGGGGATGGGGTCGAGCTCGCCATCGCGGGCGGCGTCGACCAGGGCCTGGGCATGGCGCCCGTGACGGCCCGCCAGGCGCCGCAGGACGGCGGGCACTACCGCGCGCGGGCCGTTCGGGACGGCGTGCGGCGAGAACACAGGCCGCGGCGCCAGGTCCGCCCGCCACCCCGGCAGCTGGCGCGCCACGTGGCGCAAGGTGTCGAGGGCGATCGCGCGGAAGGTGGTCAGCTTGCCGCCGGTGACAGCGACCAGGCCCGGCTCGTCCCAGACCAGGTGTTCGCGCGTCTCCTTGGACGGCGCCCCTCGCGTCCCGCTGTCGAGCACCGGTCGCACGCCCGCGTAGGTGGCGAGCACGTCGCCGTCGTCCAACTGCAGCTGCGGGAACTGCGCCCGCAGCGCCGCCATCAGGTAGTCGAACTCGGCACGCGTGACCTTCGCTTCGCACGCCAGGCCGTCAGCGTGGTCGACGTCGGTCGTGCCCACCAGCGTCACGCCTTCCCAGGGGAAGGCGAACACCGGCCGGCCATCGAGAGGGTGCATCAGGCTGACCGCCTGCGCCAGCGGCAGGCGCCAGGCCGGCAGCACCAGGTGACTGCCGCGCAGCGGACGCAAGCGAGGTATCCGCCCCTGCCCGCCCGGCCCGGCGATGCCGCAGGCCCAGGCGCCGGTGGCGTTGACCACGACCCGCGCCGCCACCTCGCCGGCCGCACCGGTGCGCCCGTCGCGCAGCAGCGCCCCGCTCACCCGGCCATCGGCGCGCAGCAAGGATTCGACCGCCACGTAGTTGCGCGCCTCGGCGCCGTGGCTGCGCGCTTCGTCGAGCACGCGCAGCACCAGGCGGGCGTCGTCGGTCTTGGCATCGAGGTAGCGGATCCCGCCCGCCAGGCCCTCGCTGCGGATGTTCGGGGCCAGCATCCGGAAGCCGTCGGCATCGAGCCAGTGCACTTCCCGTCGCCCGGCCAGCAAGTCGTACACCGCCAGGCCGGCGAGGAAACTGCGCCGCTTGCGCGCGCTGTTGCCATAGTCCGGGAAGGCGAATCCCTGGGGTTCGACCAGACCCGGCGCGTCGCGCAGCAGCGCTTCCCGTTCGCGCACCGATTCGCGCGTCAGGCGCAGCCGGCCCTCGGCTAGGTAGCGCAGGCCGCCATGGACCAGCTTGGACGAGCGGCTTGAGGTGCCCCAGGCGAAGTCGCGCTGCTCGACCAGCAGGGCGGTCAAGCCGCGCCGCGCCGCTTCCAGCAGGATGCCGGCGCCGGTGATACCGCCGCCGATCACCAGGATGTCGAGTTCCTTCCGCTTCATGGCGCGACCAGCTTGCCCGGGTTCATGCGCCCGTCCGGGTCGAAATGGCGGAACAGCGCCGCCATCGCGCCCAGACCCAGCTCGCCCTTTTCATGCGCCAGCCAGGGTGCATGGTCGGTCCCGACGCCATGCTGGTGGCTGATGGTGCCCCCGGCCGCCACGATGGCGTCGGACACGCGCTCCTTCAACCGGCGCCAGCGCGCCAGGTCGGCCTCGTACTGTCCGGCCAGGCGGAACACGAAGGTCGAGTAGACGCTGGCGCCCTGCGGGTAGATGTGTGACAGGTGGGTATAGGCGTGCACCCGTTCGCCGCAGGCCTGAAGCGCCGCGCCGGCGGCGCGCTCGATGCCGCCAATCGCCGCGCTCACGCGCGGCCAGTCGAGCGCCGTCTCGACGGTGTCGATCGCATAGCCGTGTCGCCAGGCGGCGTTGCGCAGGTAGACGCTGCGGAAGCGGTTGCGGCGCCAGCGCTCGCCCAGGCCGCGGCCCACGTGCACGCCGCCGTGCGCTCGCGCCAGCTTGACGGCCGCGCGCAGGGCCGGCACGGCCTGCGCTTTGGAACCGCTGACGCCGAGCATCAGCATGCACTTGCCTTCGGCGCAGCCGCGCAGCGACAGCCAGGCTTCCAGCACCCGCACCAGCCTTGCGTGGCCGGCCAGGGTCAACATGGTGGTGGTCTCGAGCGCATTCGACAGGCGCAGCATCGACAGCGGCAGCCGCGCCTGCGCCAGTTCGCGCACCGCCTGCAGCGCGCTGTCCCAGTTCGGGAAGAACACCGCATGGAAGGCTTCGTGCTGCGGCAGGCGGCTGACGCGCACCGTGGCTTCAGTCAGGATACCGAGCCGGCCTTCGGAGCCGAGCACCATCTCGCGCAGGTCGACGCCGGCGCTGGATGCGGGAAAGGTCGGGATGTCGAGGGTGCCTCTGGGCGTCTCGACCCGGCCGCCTGCGAACATCTGTTCGATGCGCCCGTAGCGTAGCGACTGCTGGCCGGAGGAGCGCGTCACCACCCAGCCGCCCAGGGTCGAGTATTCGAAGGATTGCGGAAAGTGCCCGAGCGTATAGCCGTGCGCGCGCAACTGGGCTTCCAGGTCCGGCCCGGCCACGCCGGCGCCAAAGGTCGCCAGCTGGGCTTCGCGGTCGAGCGAGACCAGGGCGCGCATGCGGCCCATGGCGATCGTGAGGGTCGGGCGCGCGGCGTCGTGCACGCCCAGGTGGCCGGCGACGCTGGTGCCGCCGCCATAGGGGATCACGGCGGCGCCATGGGCGGCGGCGAAGGCCAGCAGCTCGCGCACCTGCTCCGCGCTTTCCGGATAGGCCACGCCATCCGGTGCCGCTTCGATGCGGCCATGGCGCAGCCGCAGCCAGTCCGGCAGGCTCTGTCCCAGTGCGTGGCGCAGCCTGGACTGGGGACTGGCATCGACCAGGGGGTGCGGCGGCAGGCGCCCCGGCACCAGCTGCGCGCAGGCCGCATCGAACGTGGCATCCGTGGGCGCACTGCCCTGCCCCAAGCGCTCGAAGAGGAAGTACCGTGCCTCGGTACCCAGCTCCATGTCGACCGAATCGTCCCCCCAGCCATTCCAGCGCCGCATCCCTGTCCCCTTTTACTTGAGCTTGCATTTATGCCAGAGTAACGGTTCATTGCCTACCTGTCTTGCGCTTTCATGACACAGCCTTGCTCCATCGCGCCATCCGCTCCGCCCGATGCCGGTCGGGTCACCGGCGCCTACCTGCAGCCGGTCGTCGAGACCGCCGCCGCCCTTGGCGTCGATGCCGGACGGCTGGCGCGCGCCGCCAGCCTGCATGAAACGGCGCTCTCGCCCCTGCCCGAATCGCTGCCGGCATGCGACTACATCGCGGTCCTCGATGCCGGCGCCCGGCTCACGGGCGACGCGCACTTCGGCCTGCACGTGGGCGAACGGGTCCGCCCCTCGACCTTTTCGGTCTACGGCCTGGTGCTGATGGCCTGCCGCGACTTCGGCCAGGCCCTGGAGCAGACGCAGCGCTACGAGGGGCTGGCCCATGATCTCGGCCGGACGATGCTCTCGGTGGAGGGGGAGGAGGCGCTGTACGGCTGGACCACCCATTACCCGGCTGCCACCCGGCACCTGGTGGAGAGCGTGTTCGCCGGCATCCGCGTCTTCGGCAGCTGGCTGGCCGGACGGCCGCTCGCGCCGACGCGCATGGCCTTCACGCATCGCAGCGATGCTTCGGCAAGGGAATACCTGCGCGTGCTCGGCGTGCAGCCGCGGTTCGGCGCCCCCGCCAACCTGGCAGCCTTCGATGCGGGCTTGCTGGCGATGCCGGTGCCGAATGCGGACCCCAGCCTGTACCCGGTGCTGCGCCAGCACGCGGAGCGCCTGCTGGGCGAACGCGCCGCGCTGGGTGCCGGGGTGGCGGCGCAGGCGCGTGCCGCCGTGATCCGTGCCCTCGCCCAGGGCGGCGCCCGGCTGCCGGCGGTGGCGGCGCAGCTCGGCCTGTCGCCGCGCACGCTGCAGCGCAAGCTGGCCGATGCCGGCTGCGGCTTCCAGGAGGTGCTCGACAGCGTCCGTTACGAACTGGCGCAGGCCTATCTTCGTCAGCGCGACCTGAGCCTGGCGGACATCGCCTTCCTGCTCGGATACCAGGAGCAGAGTGCCTTCACCCATGCCTTCCGCGTGTGGTCGGGCATGAATCCGGGCGCGTGGCGCGACGCGCTCGCCCCCGGCTACCCGGCGGCAGCTTCCTGACGCTCCCGCCGCGCATCGGGAACCCTGCCGCCCGGCTGCTCGTGCTGCCCGTCGAACCGGAAGCCGGCCGCTTCATGCAGCTCCCATGCGCCCTCGCCCTTCAGGCACAGCACGTGGGTGTGGTGGCGCAGCACCGCAGCGCGGTAGGCGATGCTGACGAGCGTCGCGCCGCTGTCGCGCAGGCGCGCATACAGCGAGGCCTCGTTGCCGGCATCGAGCGCGCTGGTGGCCTCGTCCAGGACGACGATCGTCGGCTTGTGCACCAGCACCCTGGCGAAGCCCAGGCGCTGCTGCTCGCCGACCGACAGCAGTTTTTCCCAGTCATGCACCGCATCCAGGCCGCCTACCCGCTCGGCCAGGCGCGGCAGGTGGACCTGGCGCAGGATGTCCAGCAACTGCGCGTCGCTCAGGCCGGCATGCGCGCTGGGGTAGACGAGCTGGCTGCGCAGCGTGCCCGACTGCAGGTAGGGTCGCTGGGGCAGGAAGAAGAACTGGTCCAGGGACGGGCGGTGGATCACGCCGCTGCCCCGGTGCCACAGGCCCGCGATTGCGCGCAGCAGCGAACTCTTGCCGCAGCCGCTCTCGCCGGTGATGAGCAGCGCGTCGCCCGGCTTCAAGGCAAGGGAAAGTTCCTTGATGAGCACCCGCTCCGAAGCCCAGGAAGATGAGCAGGAAATGGATCGACCGGCCCGTGAAGCTGTTGATGTCTTCGCTGATGCGCTGGTCGGGGTTGTCGATCTCGCTGTCGGTGCCCAGCCGGTAGTACTTGCGGCCCTTCAGGTAGCCGTCGAGGAAGCGCGCGGTGAGCCAGCGCCGCCACTGGTTGGCGAAGCGGTCGCGCAGGTAGTAATAGATGGCGTAGACCGGCACCGCGACCGCCAGCGCCGAGGTCATCTCGCCGGCCTGGTTGTTGAGCATCACGGCCAGCTTGGTTTCGGCCAGCATCAGCACGATCAGGAGGGGCAGCAGGGTCCAGGCCTGTTTCTTCTTTTCTCCCAGCCAGTAGGGTTTTGCCACGCTGACGAATTGCTTCCATGCAGCGAGCGACAAGGGTGCGGCACGGCGCCCTTCGTCGCTTCCCTCCGCGACGTGAGCGGTTGCGGCGTCCTTGGGTGCGGAGGTAGGCGTGCTCATGCTGGGTACCCTGCGGTTGACTACTTGGGCCCAGCATACGGCCGCGCATGGAGCTGTTCAGTGCGGAAACAGACATAGCCGTTGTCCGAAGCACCGGCGCACCGACTAGGTGCCCGCCGTGCCCCCCTGCGCCCCGGCTCGGGGCTGGATGGCGTCGAGCTGCTCGGGCGCGAACACGACGGTCTGGGCCGGGAAGGCAAGCCCGATCCCCGCTGCTTCGAGGCGGGCTATGATGGACATCAGGAGCGCTTCGCGCACGATCACGCTGGCATCCCAGTCGGGCGCCTCGATGTAGGAGAACACTTCGATATGGAAGGAGCGCTCGCCGATTGCGGCCAGGTTCGCCCGCGCACCTTCCGCAATGTCGGTACGCTCGAGCAGCACGCCCTTGACGATGCGCACGGCTTCTTCGATTTTCGCGGCAGGCGTCCGGTAATCCACCCCGATGACCGGATTGAACAGGAAGCGGTCGCGCGCCGCGAAGTTCTCGATCTGGCGGGCCGAGAAGTCGCCGTTGGGAATGGTGACCAGGGTGCGTCCAAGCGTGCGGATGCGGGTCGAGCGGATACCGACGTCTTCGACCGTACCGACCACGTCGCCCACCTTGATGAAGTCGCCCACCTGCGCGGGCCGGTCGGCGATCACGGTCACGCTGCCCACCAGGTTTTCCACGGTCTTCTGCGCCCCCAGCGCCAGGGCGATGCCGCCGATGCCGAGCGCTGCGATGCCGGTGGTCACGTCGATGCCGAAGGTGTCGAGGATACCGATCCCGAAAAACATGAGCAGTACCACCTTCGCGGTACGCCGCAGCAGGACGATGACGGACACGACCTGGCGCCGTCCGCGCCGCTGCATGCGCGTGATGGCCAGCTGGGCGATGGCGTCCACCAGGCGCAGGCCGAACCAGACGAAGGCGATGACCAGCAGGATGCCGGTGTAGCGCAGCAGCGTCTGGCGCGCCACGATGGCGACCGGCAAGCGCTCGGCCCATTCGAAGAACACGAACACCGCAATCAGGAGGCTCAGCGGCGGCAGGGCTGCCTCGAAGAAGCGGTAGACGCCATTGGCGGCGGGATCGGCCACCAGGCGGCGCATGATGACGACCAGGATCGTCGCGACCATCCACAAGCTGCCGATGACCAGCACGGCGAGGCCGACCAGCATGCCCCAGTCTTCCAGGGGCGCGCCGGCCACGGTGAATTCAGGGCGCTGGCTGTCGAGCTGGCCGGCCTGCCGGCCGGTGACGGCCGCGATGCTCGTCGCCGTCTCCCGCGAGACGCGCCAGATCTGCAGGCCCTCCTCTTCGCCGCGGCTGAGCAGCACCGGGATGGTCCTGCCCTTGATCCTGATTTCGCCGACCCGCTCCCGGTCGACGGGAAGTTCGTCGCCGATCCTGCCGGGGCCGTCGTTCGACAAGGCGGCATAGGGTTCCAGCGAGCCGCCGCTGTCGAGCAGCGCCTGGAACTCGCGCGCCCTCGCCGCGGCGGCGGCGCGCTGCCGGCTGGTGTTCGAGGGAAGGTCGAAATACTGGGCGGCGCGGTCGTAGTCGTGCTCCGCCAGGGCCCGGATCAGTCCCGAGATCGTGGAACGCGGCGTTTCGCGGCCAAGGAGATCGGCCTGGGTGGCCGCAGCCGGGGTGGCCGCTTCGGGCTCGGCAGCAAAGAGCGGAGCAAGCGCAGCTGCCGGCGGGATGGCTGCGAACAGCAGGCAGACAAGCCACAAAGGAATCAGGAATTTCGGAAAGGAAAAACGCATCGCGAATACAGCTCCTACGAACGTGGGCAGCGCGAAGTCTAGCATCCGGTCGGCCCCGCCTCCGTCCGGGTGCCGTCCCCATCGCTTCTCCGGGCAAGGGCTATAATTGTCTGAATATCCAAAGTGAACAGGCCGCTCATGTGCGGTTACCGACGTGAATCCACATCTCGACCAGCTCCATCCCTACCCCTTCGAGCAGCTGCGCCAGCTCTTCGCCGGCGTCACCCCGAATCCCGCCCACGGTCCGATCAGCCTCGGCATCGGTGAGCCCAAGCACCCGACCCCGGCCTTCATCGAAAAAGCCCTGATGCATGCGATGGCGGGACTGTCGGTCTATCCCAGCACGCATGGCGGCGAAGCGCTGCGCGCGGCGATCGCCAGCTGGCTGGAGCATCGTTACGGCATCCCGGGCGTCGATCCGGCCACCATGGTGCTGCCGGTGAACGGCTCGCGCGAGGCCCTGTTCGCCTTCGCCCAGTGCGTGGTCGACGCTTCGCGCGGCGAGGCGCTGGTGATGAGCCCGAACCCCTTCTACCAGATCTACGAAGGCGCCGCCTACCTGAGCGGGGCCACGCCCTACTATGTCAACTCGGAACCCGGCCGCAACTTCGCGCCCGACTACGACAGCGTGCCGGATGAAGTGTGGTCGCGCGTGCAGCTCCTGTACGTGTGCTCGCCGGGCAACCCGACCGGCGCCGTGCTCACGCAGGAAGACTGGGAGGGGCTGTTCGCGCTGTCCGACCGCCACGGCTTCGTGATCGCGGCGGACGAGTGCTATTCCGAGATCTATTTCGGCTCGACTCCGCCGCTGGGCGCGCTCGAAGCGGCCCACGCCCTGGGCCGCAGCGAAGGTGCCCGTCCGTACGCCAACCTGGTCGTGTTCTCCAGCCTGTCGAAACGCTCGAACGTGCCGGGCATGCGCTCGGGCTTCGTGGCGGGCGACCCTCAGCTGCTGAAAAAATTCCTGCTCTACCGCACCTACAGCGGCGGCGCGATGTCGCCGCCGATCCAGGCGGCGTCGATCGCGGCCTGGAACGACGAGCAGCACGTGCAGGAAAACCGCGCGCTGTACCGCGAGAAGTTCAACCTGATTACCCCGCTCTTGAGGGAGGTGATGGACGTCGAACTGCCGGACGCCGGCTTCTACCTGTGGGCCGACGTGCGCCGCACCGGCCTGTCGGACCTTGACTTCGCACGCCGCCTGTACGCCGAATATAATGTGACGGTTTTGCCAGGCAGTTATCTTGCACGCGAAGCGCACGGCCTCAACCCGGGCCGCAACCGCATCCGCATGGCGCTGGTTGCCAGCGTCGACGAAGGACTCGAAGCCGCCACCCGCATCGTCGAGTTCTGCAAGGGCCTTTGATTGCCAATGAGCGGCAGTACCAAACAAATCCTTAACTAGAGAATCATCATGACCCAACAACTCCAGAACATCATCGACACCGCGTGGGAACAGCGCGCCGAGATCAGCCCGTCCAGCGCCAGCCCTGAGGTGCGCGACGCGGTCGCCCACGTCCTCGCCGGCCTGGATGCCGGCAGCCTGCGCGTGGCGCAGAAAGACAGCGGCAGCTGGGTCGTGAACCAGTGGATCAAGAAGGCCGTCCTGCTGTCCTTCCGCCTCGAGAACAACGTGCCGGTGGCGGGTGGCGGCGGCATGCAGTTCTACGACAAGGTCCCGACCAAGTTCGCCGACTACACCCCGGAAGATTTCGCGAAAGGCGGCTTCCGCGTGGTGCCGCCGGCCGTCGCCCGCCGCGGCAGCTTCATCGGCAAGAACGTGGTGCTGATGCCGTCCTACGTCAACATCGGCGCCTACGTCGATGAAGGCGCGATGGTCGACACCTGGGCCACCGTCGGCTCCTGCGCCCAGATCGGCAAGAACGTGCACCTGTCGGGCGGCGTCGGCATCGGCGGCGTGCTCGAACCGATGCAGGCCAACCCGACCATCATCGAAGACAACTGCTTCATCGGCGCCCGTTCGGAGATCGTCGAAGGCGTGATCGTCGAAGAGAACTCGGTGATCTCGATGGGCGTGTACATCGGCCAGTCGACCAAGATCTACGATCGCGCCACCGGCGAAATCACCTACGGCCGCGTGCCGGCGGGTTCGGTGGTGGTGTCGGGCAGCCTGCCCTCCGCCGACGGCAAGTACAGCCTGTACTGCGCCGTGATCGTCAAGCGCGTCGACGCCCAGACCCGCGCCAAGACCGGCATCAACGAGCTGCTGCGCGGCGACTAATTTGCTCGTCGACCGCGTGGCGGTTGCAGGGTGGGCAGGTCTCCTGCCCACGCGGTCGACCAGCAGTAGAGCACTACCACATTAGGAGACGATGACATGGCCATGGACCGCCTGTTCCAGCTGATGAAGGAGAAGAACGCTTCCGACATGTTCTTCGCCGTGAACTCGCCGGTGCACATCAAGATCAACGGGAACCTCATCCCGATCAACCAGCATCGCCTCGAACCCGACAACATCATCTCGCTGCTGTCGGAAATCGCCTCGCCCGAGCAGATGACCGAGCTCGAGCGCGAGAATGAGCTCAACATGGGCGTCTCGGTCCCCAACCTGGGACGCTTCCGCCTGTCGGCCTTCCGCCAGCGCGGCTCGATCTCGGCGGTGTTCCGCTTCGTGCCTGCGAATATTCCGCCGATCGGCGAGCTTGGCCTGCCGCCGGTGCTGCTTGATCTGATCATGGAAAAGCGCGGCCTGCTGCTGATCGTGGGCGCCACCGGCTCCGGCAAGTCGACCACCATCGCCTCGATGCTGGACCACCGCAACGAACAGCGCACCGGCCATATCCTGACGCTGGAAGACCCGATCGAATACCTCTTCAAGAACAAGAAATCGATCGTCAACCAGCGCGAGATCGGCAGCGACGCCACCAGCTTCGCCACCGCCCTGCGCAACTCGATGCGCCAGGCGCCGGACTGCATCCTGATCGGCGAAATCCGCGACAAGGAAACCATGGCGGCGGCGCTGGCCTACGCCCAGTCCGGCCACCTGGTGCTGGCCACCCTGCACGCGAACAACAGCTACAACGCACTGAACCGCATCATCAGCTTCTACCCGATCGAGAACCGCGCCGCCCTGCTGCAGGACCTGGCATCGAGCGTGAAGGCGATCGTCTCGCAGCGCCTGGTCAAGTCGGCCGCCGGCGGCCAGCGCCAGGCCGCGGTCGAGGTCATGCTGAACACCCGCTACATCGCCGACCTCATCGAGAAAGGCGAAATCGGCCAGATCAAGGAAGCGATGGACAAGAGTCTGTCGCCGGGCTCGCAATCCTTCGAGACCGCCCTGCTCAAGCTGGTCAAGGACGGCCTGGTCACGCAGGAAGAAGCGCTGGCCAATGCCGACTCGGCCACCAACCTGCTCTGGCTGCTCAACAACGGGCCGGAGAGCCAGGTGCAGCCGGAGGAGGCGAAAAAGCCGGGGGCCGAACCGCCGGGCGCGTCCTTTACGGAATTCACGCTGAACTAGGCAGGCGAAGGCCGCGCCCGTCGCCTCGATGTTCGAACTCAGCCAGCTGCGCTGCTTCGTCGCGGTCGCCGAGGAACTGCACTTCAGCCGCGCGGCCGAGCGCCTGAACATGACCCAGCCGCCGCTGAGCCGCCAGATCCGGCTGCTCGAGCACCATGTCGGCGTCCCGCTCCTCGAGCGCAACAGCCGGCTTGTGCGCCTCACCGCCGCCGGCAAGGCGTTCTTCCCGGAAGCCGCACGCATCCTGCGCATCGCCGAGGAAGCGACCTTCGCCGCCCGCCGCGCCGCCAAGGGCGAACAGGGCAATCTCGCCATCGGCTTCACCTCCGCCTCCGGCTACAGCCTGCTGCCCGAGGTCGTGCGCCGCCTGCGCGAATGCGCGCCCCGGGTCTCGCTCACGCTCAAGGAACTGGTCAGCACCACGCAGGTGCAGGCCCTGAACGCCGGCGAGATCGACCTCGGCCTGCTGCGTCCCCATCCCATGAACGCCGAGCTCGAAAGCCGGCTGATCGCCACCGAGTCGCTCATGCTCGCCATCCAGGAGAGCGAGGAGGACCGATGGCCGCTCGAGCCCACGCTCGAGAGCCTGCACGGCAAGCCCTTCATCATGTATTCGCCCTACGAGGCCCGCCCCTTCTACCTGATGCTGACCGAACGCTTCGTCCGGGCCGGCGTGGTGCCGGACATCGTCGAGCACATCGGCCAGGTGCATACCATGCTGGCCCTGGTCCGGGCCGGCGTGGGCGCGGCACTGATCGCGGAAGGCGCGGCGCGCCTGAAGTTCGACGGCATCGTCATGCGCCGGCTCTCGAGCGAACCGGTGGAAATGGTCTGTACCTACCGCCGCGACAACGACAACCCCGCCCTCCAGCTGTTCAAGCGCGACGTGCTGCCCGGCTTCGATACCGAAGCGTCTCCACGTCGATCCATCGATTGATTCAATTCCTGAATCGATCGCAATACTCTTTGATTTGGTCGTGAATCGATCAAGCGCTATGATCGCTTCAAACAACAGCCTCCAAGCACCATGACCACTACCACCCTTACCGGCACCCCTGTCGTCACCGACCTGCGCGTCGTCCCCGTCGCCGGCCAGGACAGCATGCTACTGAACCTCTCGGGCGCCCACGGCCCCTGGTTCACCCGCAACATCGTCATCCTGCGAGATAGCGCCGGCAACACCGGCCTCGGCGAAGTCCCGGGCGGCGAAAAGATCCGCCAGACCATCGAGGATGCCCGTCCCCTCGTCATCGGCAAGTCGCTGGGCGACTACAACGGCGTGCTCAACGCCATGCGCAAGGCCTTCGCCGACCGCGATGCCGGCGGCCGCGGCCTCCAGACCTTCGACCTGCGCACCACCATCCATGCGCTCACCGCGGTGGAATCGGCCCTGCTCGACCTGCTGGGGCAGTTCATGAACGTACCCGTCGCCGCCCTGCTGGGCGAAGGCCAGCAGCGCGATACGGTCGAGATGCTCGGCTACCTGTTCTACGTGGGCGACCGCAAGAAGACCGACCTTGCCTACCGCGCCGAAGACGATGCCGGCAACGCCTGGTTCCGGCTGCGCAACGAGGAAGCCTTGAGCCCGGAAGCAGTGGTGCGCCTGGCCGAAGCCGCACGCGAGCGCTACGGCTTCAATGACTTCAAGCTCAAGGGCGGCGTGCTGAGCGCCGACGCCGAGATGGACGCCATCGTCGCCCTGCACGAGCGCTTTCCCGAAGCGCGCTGCACCCTGGACCCGAACGGCGGCTGGCTGCTGGATGACGCGATCCGCGTCTGCCGCGACAAACACGGCATCCTGGCCTATGCCGAGGACCCCTGCGGCGCCGAGAACGGCTTCTCGGGCCGCGAAGTGATGGCCGAGTTCCGCCGCGCCACCGGCCTGCCCACCGCCACCAACATGATCGCCACCGACTGGCGCCAGATGGCGCACGCGATCCAGCTGCAGTCGGTCGACATCCCGCTGGCCGACCCGCACTTCTGGACCATGCAGGGATCGGTGCGCGTCGCCCAGCTGTGCGAGATGTTCGGCCTGACCTGGGGCTCGCATTCGAACAACCACTTCGACATCTCGCTGGCCATGTTCACCCACGTCGCCGCCGCCGCCCCGGGCAAGGTCACCGCGATCGACACCCACTGGATCTGGCAGGACGGCCAGCGCATCACCAGGGAACCGCTCAAGATCGAAGGCGGGCGGGTAGCAGTGCCGAAGAAGCCCGGCCTGGGCATCGAGATCGATGTCGACCAGTTGGAAAAAGCCCACCAGGCCTACAAGAACATGGGCCTGGGCGCGCGCGACGACGCAGTCGCGATGCAATACCTGGTGCCGGGATGGAAATTCGACAACAAGCGCCCCTGCCTGGTGCGCTGAGCAGTACCGGCCTCTTGCCTTTTTACAAGGGGCCTGCCTGCTTTCCTGCCGGGCCACGCACGCGGCCCACTTCCTCCATCTGTGTACAATCTTCGCTTGGGAAGCTTGTGCTATCCTCGCGAGTTTCTTTAATTCAATAGTCGTCCACCTCCCGTGGCGCGCTGACTGACGCTCCCTGACTTACGCTCCCTGACTTACACTCCCTGACTTACGTTCCATGACTACGACCCTCTACGGCATCCCCAACTGCGACACCGTCAAGAAAGCCCGCACCTGGTTGGCAGACAACGGCCATGATTTCATCTTCCATGACTTCAAGAAACAAGGCTTGACGCGTGAAGTGGTGGCGGGCTGGCTCGAGCAGCTGGATTGGGAAACCCTGGTGAACCGCAAGGGCACGACCTGGCGCAATTTGCCGGACGAGCGCAAGGCGCAGGTGGTCGACAAGGCCAGCGCGCTGGCGCTGATGCTGGAGAACCCTTCGGTCATCAAGCGGCCGGTCCTGCAGGGCGTCGGCCCGGTCTCGGTCGGCTTCTCGGCCGACGCCTACGGGGCGAAATTCCAGGACGCTGCATGAAACCCTCGCGCACCCTGCTGCTCGCCGAAGAGCTGATCGCCCTCGACTCGGTCACGCCCCACGACAGGGGTTGCCAGGAGCGCCTCAAGGAACTGCTGGCGCCGCTGGGCTTCCATTGCGAGACCATCGCATCGAACGGGGTCACCAACCTGTGGGCGCGCAAGGGCACGGCCGCGCCGGTGTTCGTGTTCGCCGGGCATACCGACGTGGTGCCGACCGGGCCCGAGCACCAGTGGGCCTCCAGCCCGTTCACGCCCACCCGCCGCGACGGCAAGCTGTACGGCCGCGGCGCCTCCGACATGAAGACCTCGATCGCGGCCATGGTCGTCGCCTGCGAGGAATTCATCGCGGCCAACCCGGACCACAAAGGCTCGATCGCCTTCCTGATCACCAGCGACGAGGAAGGCCCGGCCGTGGACGGCACCGTGGTCGTCTGCGAGCGCCTGGAAGAACGCGGCGAAACGCTGGACTACTGCGTGGTCGGCGAGCCGACCTCGGTGCACGTACTGGGCGACACCATCAAGAACGGCCGCCGCGGCTCGCTCTCGGGCCACCTGGTGATCAAGGGCATCCAGGGCCACATCGCCTACCCTCACCTGGCGCGCAACCCGATCCACCAGGCCGCGCCGGCGCTGGCCGAGCTGGCCGCCGAAGTCTGGGACGAGGGCAATGAATACTATGCGCCGACCAGCTGGCAGATCTCGAACATCCAGGCCGGCACCGGCGCCACCAACGTGATCCCGGGCCACGTGAGCCTCGACTTCAATTTCCGCTTCTCGACCGCCAGCACCGCCGACGGCCTGGAAGCGCGCGTGCACGCCATCCTCGACCGCCACGGGCTCGACTACGAACTGCAGTGGACCCTGTCGGGCCAGCCCTTCCTGACGCCGAAGGGCCTGCTCTCGGACACGCTGTGCAACGCGATCTACGAGGAGCTGGGCGTGCAGACCGAACTGTCGACCACCGGCGGCACCTCGGACGGCCGCTTCATCGCCCGCATCTGCCCGCAGGTGATAGAATTCGGGCCTCCGAACGCCAGCATCCACAAGATCGACGAACACATCGAGCTGCGCTACATCGATCCCCTCAAGAACATCTACCGCCGCACGCTGGAACAGCTGCTGGCGGCGTAACAAGACACCCGGGAGAAGGCCATGACCAACACCACTTTCAGCACGCCGCGCGACCTGCTGCGCTACGCGATCACCCGTTTCAACGGCGCCAAGCTGTTCTTCGGCCACGGCAGCGCCGAGGCCTTCGACGAAGCGGCCTACCTGATCCTGCACACCCTCAAGCTGCCGCTGGACCGCCTCGATCCCTTCCTCGACGCGCGCCTGCTGTCGGACGAAGTGATCCAGGTGATGGAAGTGATCGAGCGCCGCGTCACCGAACGCGTGCCGGCCGCCTACATCACCAAGGAAGCCTGGTTGGGCGAGTACCACTTCTACGTGGACGAGCGCGTGCTGGTACCGCGCTCCTTCATCGCCGAGCTGATCCCGCAGACCTTCAGCCCCTGGGTACAGGATCCGGAAGCCGTCGAGAACGTGCTGGAACTGTGCACCGGCAGCGGCTGCCTGGCGATCATGATGGCCGACGCCTTCCCGAACGCCGTGATCGACGCCGTCGACATCTCGAAGGACGCGCTGGCCGTGGCCGAGCACAACATCCGCGAGTACAAGCTCGAAGGCCGCGTCAACCCGATCGAATCGGACCTGTACGAACACGTGCCCTTCAAGCGCTACGACCTGATCGTCACCAACCCGCCCTACGTGAACAGCGTCTCGATGGGCAAGCTGCCGCCGGAATACCTGCGCGAGCCGCAGATCGCGCTGGCCGGCGGCGAGGACGGCATGGACCTGGTGCGCAAGATCGTGGAAGGCGCTAGCGAGCGCCTGACGCCGGAAGGCATCCTGGTGGTGGAGATCGGCAACGAGCGCGAGTTTGCCGAAGCCGCCTTCGGTCACCTGGGCCTGACCTGGCTGACCACCAGCGCCGGTGACGATGCGGTGTTCCTGCTGACCGCGGAACAGCTGCAGGCCCAGTAATTACCTCATAGATTTTCGTAGGGTGGGCGGGTCTCCCGCCCACGCGTCCAACTTCCGGATGCGTTGTGGCGACACATACGATTGTCGAACGCGTGGGCAAGAGACTTGCCCACCCTACGTAAACCAAACAATTCAGCTAGTTTTCATGATCCGCTTCCAGAACGTCAGCCTGATGCGCGGCACCAAGCCGCTGCTCGAAGACGCCGACCTCACCCTCAACCCGGGCGACAAGATCGGCCTGATCGGCGCCAACGGCGCCGGCAAATCGAGCCTGTTCGCCATGCTGCGCGGCGAGCTGCACCCGGACCAGGGCGCCATCGACTTCCCCGCCAAGTGGCGCATGGCCTACGTGGCCCAGGAGACCCCGGCCCTCGACCGTCCGGCGCTGGAATACGCGATCGACGGCGACGTCAACTTGCGCCGCCTGCAGGCCGAGCTCGACGAACTGGAAGCCCACCCTGACGTGGGCGACCACGGCATGCGCCTGGGCGAACTGCACAGCGCCCTGCTTGATGCCGACGCCTACACGGTGCAGTCGCGCGCCGAGCAGCTGCTGCTGGGCCTGGGCTTCTCGCTGGAGCAAATGCAGCGTCCGGTGGCGAGCTTCTCGGGCGGCTGGCGCATGCGCCTGAACCTGGCGCAGGCCCTGATGTGCCCTTCCGACCTGCTGCTGCTGGACGAGCCGACCAACCACCTCGACCTGGACGCGATCATCTGGCTGGAGGATTGGCTGAAGCGCTACCCGGGCACCCTGATCATCATCTCGCACGACCGCGACTTCCTCGACGAAATCGTGAACGTCATCGTGCACATCGACGAGCGCAAGCTGAAGCGCTACTCGGGCAACTACTCCGGTTTCGAGCGCCAGCGCGCAGCAGGCCTGGTGCTGGCTGCCGCCGCTTACGAGAAGCAGCAGCGCACGCGCGCCCACCTGCAGTCCTTCGTGGACCGCTTCAAGGCCAAGGCCACCAAGGCGCGCCAGGCCCAGAGCCGCATGAAGGCGCTGGCCAAGATGGAAGAACTGGCGCCGCTGCGCGCCGCCGCCGAATTCTCCTTCGAGTTCCGCGAGCCGCTGTCCGCGCCGAACCCGCTGCTGGTGCTGGAGGACGTCGACGCCGGCTATCCGGTCCTCGACGGACACGGCGACAAGGTCGGCGGCAAGGCCATCGTCAAGCGCGTGAATTTCTCGCTGCAGATCGGCCAGCGCATCGGCCTGCTGGGCGTGAACGGCGCCGGCAAATCCACGCTCATCAAGACCGTGGCCGGCGAGCTGATGCCCCTGGAAGGCAAGGCCACCCTGGGCAAAGGCCTGTCGATCGGCTACTTTGCCCAGCACCAGGTCGAGATGCTGCGCCACGACGAGTCGCCGCTGTGGCACCTGATGAAGATCGCGCCGAACGTGCGCGAGCAGGAACTGCGCAACTTCCTGGGCAGCTTCAACTTCCCGGGCGATATGGTGACCAGCAAGATCGCCCCCTTCTCGGGCGGCGAAAAGGCGCGCCTGGCCCTGGCCCTGATCGTGTGGCAGCGCCCGAACCTGCTGCTGCTCGACGAACCGACCAACCACCTCGACCTGGAAACGCGCGAGGCCCTGACCATGGCGCTGGCCCAGTTCGAGGGCACCCTGGTGCTGGTGTCGCACGACCGCCACCTGCTGCGCGCCACCACCGACCAGTTCATCATCGTCGCCGACGGCAAGCTGCAGCCTTTCGACGGCGACCTGGACGACTACAAGGAGTGGCTGTTCCAGTCCAAGCTCGGCAAGGGCACCGACACCCTGCCCGCGCCTACGCCGGCGAAGGACAGCAAGCTTGAGGCGCCGATGGCCGCCCCGGTCGACCGCAAGGAGCAAAAGAAGCTGGAAGCGGAAGCCCGCCAGCGCCTGGCCGCGCTGAGGAAACCCATCGAGAACCGCGTCAAGCGCCTGGAAGAGCAGATGGCCAAGCTCAACGCCAAGAAGGCCGAGATCGACGCCCAGCTGCTCGAGCCGAGCATCTACGAGGCCGAGAACAAGGACAAGCTCAAGACCCTGGTGGCCGACCAGGCCTTCGCCTCGCGCGACCTGGAACAGCTCGAATCCGAATGGCTGGAGCTGCAGGAGCAGCTCGAAGGCCTGGCCGCCTGAGCCACACGCCACACCTCCCCGTTTGACCCATCCGCATCGCCCTGCGCCAGGGCGATGCGCGACCTTCCGCGCCCCCTCTGGGCGCGCCATCCCACGTATTTCTCTCGCAAGCCAGGACACCGCACCTGGCGCATGTCTCGTCAAACATCAAAAATATGAATAGGAATCATTCTTATTCTCAGTTAGAATATTGCTATTCTGCATATTCTGAATTGCTTTTCCATCTGGTCCTCTTCCATTTTCTTACACACGGATACCGTATGCCTGAGCCTCGCCTGTCCCTGCCGCAGTTCCGCCGCTCCCTGATCAGCACGACCCTCGCCCTGCTGCCCCTCGCCGCCAGCGCCGATCCCGCGCCGCACAACATGGCGACGGTCGTGGTCACCGCATCCGGCTTCGAGCAGAGCATCCGCGAAGCGCCGGCCTCGATCACGGTCTTGAGCCGCGACCAGCTCGAGAAGGAACGCTTCGGCAACCTGGCGCAAGCGCTGGAAAGCGTGGAAGGCATCGACGTCGGCGCGGCCGGCGACAAGACCGGCGGCATGAACATCAGCATCCGCGGCATGCCGAGCGACTACACCCTGGTCCTGATCGACGGCCGCCGCCAGAACGCCGCCGGCAACGTCACCCCGAACGGCTTCGGCGGCACCTCGACCAGCTTCATGCCGCCCATCGGCGCGATCGAGCGCATCGAGATCATCCGCGGCCCGATGTCGACCCTGTACGGTTCGGATGCCATGGGCGGCGTGATCAATATCATCACGCGCAAGGTGGGCAAGACCTGGAACGGCAACCTGGCCGCCGACTACACGGCCCAGGAGGAGTCGAGCTTCGGCGACGTCAAGGGCGCCAAGTTCTACCTGAGCGGCCCGCTCGCCGCCGACGTGCTCGGCCTGTCGCTGCGCGGCAGCACCCAGCGCCGCGACGCCGCCGATATCCGTTATCGGAACCACAATGGCGTAGTCACGCCGAACATGGGCGCCAACCCGGTCGAATCGACCATCCACAACCTCGGCGCGCGCCTGGCCTGGACGCCGAGCCGCAGCCACGAGTTCACGCTGGATGCGGACAGCACCCGCCAGGCCTACGACAACACCGGCGGCCAGCTCGGCGCCCTGGGCGTCCAGGGCGGCTATGGCCCGAAGCAGAAGTACAACCGCGACCAGGGCACCGCCTCCTATCGCGCACGCCTCGGCTTCGGCACCTGGAACAGCAGCTACATGGTCAACCGCACCGAAACCGTCGGCCGCACCATCCCGCCGGGCACCCCGGGCGCCGTGGCCGGCAGCGCGCGTGCCTTGGCGGTCGAGAGCCGCGTGTTCGACACCAAGCTGGTGGCGCCCTGGAGCGATCACCTCACCACCATCGGCGCCCAGTACTGGGATGCCGAAATGGTCGACGGCGTCGCGCCGCAAGCCTTCGCCTTCACGCAAAAAGCCCTGTTCCTGGAAGACGAATGGCGCATCGCCCAGCAGCTGCTGCTGACGCTCGGGGCGCGCTACGACGACCACAGCATCTTCGGCGGGCAGGCCAGCCCGCGCGCCTACCTGGTCTGGAACGCGTCGCCGCGCTGGACCGTCAAGGGCGGCGTCAGCCGCGGCTACAAGACACCGCGCGTCGAACAGCTGGCGCCCGGCATCAACGGCTTCGGCGGCCAGGGCACGATTCCGCTGGTGGGCAGTCCCGGCCTGAAACCGGAGACCAGCGTGACGACCGAACTGGGGGTCTATTTCGACAACGGGGCCGGCTGGAGCGCCAATGCCGCCCTGTTCAACAACGAGTTCAGGGACAAGATCACCAGCGGCACCGGCCTGCTCAACTGCGACTACCGCCTTGCGCGCAACCGGCCGGGCTGCGTCAGCTTCGGCAACTGGCCCAACGTCGACGCCTTCGGCCAGTCGACCAATGTCGACGAGGCGGTGACCCGCGGCGTCGAGCTCGCGACCCGCTTCCCGCTCGCGCCGGGATGGGCCCTGAGTGCCAACTACACCTTCACGGACAGCGAGCAGAAGAGCGGCCCGAACGCCGGCAAGCCGCTCGGCGACACGCCGGAACATGCGCTCAATGCGCGCCTGGGCTGGGACGTCTCGGCGCAATGGAATGCCTGGCTGCGCCTCGAGGCGCGCAGCGAGCGCTTCCGCGACCCGGGCAGCTCGGCCGCGACCCGCGCCGCCAAGGCGGCGCTGGGCGACTACAAGGGATATGGCATGCTGCACCTGGGCACCAGCTACCAGATCAATAAGCGAGTAGCGGTCAATGCGGCGATCTACAACCTGGCCAACAAGGACTTCATCGACTACCGTCCTTACCAGGCGCCAGGTGCGGCCACGCCGACCTGGAGCAGCGTGTATGTCAACAACATCGAGGGGCGCCGTCTCTGGCTGTCCGTGAGCGCCGATTTCTAAGCGACCTGGCGCGGCGCGGCGGGCGCCACCGACATCAGGCGCTCGATGTCGATCAGGATCATGCGGCGCCCCCTGGCGAGGCCCAGCCCGATCAGGTAGTCGGCGTCGTGCTGGGCGCCCGGCAGCGGCGCCACCTGCTCCGGACGCAGGCGCACCACCCCGGTGACGCGCTCCACCACCACCCCGACCCTGCCTGCCGCCACCCGGACGATCACCACGTCGGTATCCGGCTCGGGCAGCGTGAATCGGGGGGAGAACGCTGCCCGCAGGTCCATTACCGGCATGATGACCCCGCGCGACAAGGCCACGCCGCCAATGATCTCGCCGTCGCTGGAAAAGCGCTCGAGCGACCGGTAGGCCTTCAGTTCCTGTACCGCGGCATAGTCGAGCCCGTATTCGAGCCCGCCCAGGGTGAAACCGAGGAACTGCCGGGGTGCGGCGAGTATGTGGTTCGACATGGTGCTTCCTTTCATCGGCACCACCAATGCTAAAGGGGAGCTTCCCTTAAATTGTTGACTGCAATCAACTATGGCACTGCGCCGGGGCGCTGCGCACCGTTTTTGTCCGGATTTCCGGCATGATCGTCGGCAGAGAGCAAGGCGTACCTGGCGTGACGCAGGGTACGGACATCCCGCGCGGTTACGTAGAGGAGTCCGGCAATGAAGAGTGCCGCGAAGGCCAGCGCCATGCGGATGCCGCCAAACACGAACCCGCCCGCGAAAACGAACAGGCCGTACCAATAGATGTCGTATAGCCTGGCCAGCAGCAGCCCGACGGTCGAATGGTTGAGCATGACCTCTTGCGCGGCGAGGTCGCGCCAGCCCAGCACCGAGCTCCAGTCTCCCGCCCGCCCGAACGCGACGGCATAGGTGGCGCCTGCACGCGGAATCGTTCCGCGCCGCAGGTTGACGCCATACTCGGTGCGACCACCGCTACGGAAGCTGAAGTCGCCGCGGCCGGGCGCGACATCGAACACCGCTTCAAAATGGATCCGCTCGATATGCATGGTTCTCCGTTTGGCGAAATAGCGGCATCCAGTGTATCCCGGCAGGGGTAGCGCATGTTCCGATTTTACGGAAGGATGACTTCGCTTTGCCCCCCGCCGTCCATGGCTCAGGGCTCCACGTAGCGTTTTCCCAGCGCCGCCTTGGCGGCCCGTTGTTCGATATGCCTGAACAAAGGCCTGCCCGTGCCTTCGGACATGAAGTAGAAATACTCGCCGTGCGCATTGCGCGCGTAGCGGGTCACGCTGAGGACGCGTATACGGTACTTGTCCTGGTAAGACACGCTCTCGACGACGATCTCGGCGCCCCGGCCGTCGAAGCACAGCTCCGGCGGCGCTCCCTTGACGAGGATTTGCCGGAATTCCTTGTCCGCCAGGCGTACGACGTCGCGCGCGCCACGCACATACCGGTAGTTGCTGTACGCCGCTAGCGCCGCCACCGCAATCCCGGCCACCAGCGCAATGGGTTCCATGGCGGCTCCGTTCAGGCCTGCAGCCAGGCCACCAGCGGCGCATCGTTCGGATTGACCAGCAGCTTGCCCAGCAACGCGCGCGGCACCAGCGACACCGCCTGGCTCTCCCAGCCCATGTCCGAGGGGCAGCCGCCGACGCGCCGGCCCAGGTAGTAGCGGGTCCGGCTGCGGCTGCGCGTCAGGTCCATCAGGTAGCCGCTCAAGGCCACGCGCAGTCCGCTTTCTTCATAGGCTTCGCGAATCGCCGTGGCGCGGAGCAGCATGCCCGGGTCCAGCGTCCCTTTCGGGAAGGTGGCCGGATAGCCGCCGAAGCCATTCGACGGATGCACCACCCAGACCCGCCCGTCGGATTCGACGATGACGACGCCCGCCGCCACGCGCTTGCCGGGCGCCGGCACGAAGGGCGGCTCGTCGAAGGGCGCATCCTGGCCTGCCACCACGGCCCAGCCGGCATCGTTCTGCGGAGCGTCGCGCCAGGCCTCGAAGGGAATGCCGCACAGGGCGGCGGGCAGCACGCCCTGGGGGACCACGGTGGCAAGCTGCTGCGGGTCGAGCCAGCTGTCCACCGATGTCGGCGGGGTCGGGAAATGGAGCGCCACCGGGGCGCCGTATTCGTCCTGTTTCGGATGGAAGGCGGTCATGCGGACATTCTACGGCAGGCGCCCTGGTTCGAGGCGAGGCGGCGGCGCCAGCAGGTCCAGCAGCTGCTGGATGTCGACCGGCTTCACCAGGTGCTGGTCGAAGCCGGCCGCCAGCGCGGCGTCGCGGTCCTGCGGTCTTCCGTAGCCGGTGACGGCGACCAGCAGCGCCCCGGCCATCCCCGGCAGCGTGCGCAGGCGGCGCGCCAGTTCGTTGCCGTCCATGTCGGGCAGGCCGATGTCGAGGATGCAGGCCTCCGGCGCATGCGCGCGCGCGTAGTCGAGCGCACTGTGCGAATGGTGGTCGATGTGGACGCGGTGGCCGGCGCTTTCCAGCATCATGCCCAGCAGCTCGGCGGCGTCGGCATTGTCGTCGACCACCAGCACGTGGCGGCCGGCGCCCGCGGGCGCCCCGGCATGGCGGCCGGCCTTGTCTTCGCCGTCCTGCCGCAGCTGCGCCGGCACGGCCATGCGCGGCAGGCAGACCGAGAAGCGGCTGCCCTGCCCCGGGCCGTCGCTGTGCACCGCCACGCTGCCGCGGTGCAGCTCGACCAGGCTCTTGACCAGCGCCAGGCCGATGCCCAGGCCGCCTTGCGAACGGTCCGAAGTGCGCTCGGCCTGGGTGAACAAGTCGAACACGCCGCGCTGCACCTCCGGCGACATGCCGATTCCGTTGTCCGCGACCGACAGCAGCACCCGCTCGTCCTCCACCTCCAGTCCCACCACGATGCGACCGCCGTCCGGGGTGTACTTGGCGGCGTTGCCCAGCAGATTGGCCAGCACCTGCACCAGGCGCTTGCGGTCGCCCTCGACCACGGCTTCATCCGGGGCCAGGTGCACCTCCAGCCGGTGGTGGCGCGCCTGGACCAGGGGGCGCGCCTGCTCCAGCGCGTCGGCCACGGTGGCCTTGACGTCGACCGGCTCCGAGGCCAGCGCCACCAGGCCACGTGTGACGCGCGAGACGTCCAGCAGGTCGTTGATCAGGCTCGTCATGTGACCGACCTGGCGCGCGACGATCGCACTGGTATGGCGCACGCCATCCTCCGACAGGCGCCCGAGCGCCAGCAGCTCGGCCGCGGCCCCGATCGGCGCCAGCGGGTTGCGCAGCTCATGGGCCAGCATGGCCAGGAACTCGTCCTTGCGCTGGGCCTCGAGGCGCAGCTGTTCCTGGGCGCGGCGCCGGTTGCTGATGTCGCGGAAGAAGATCGCCAGCCCGCCCTCCATGGCCGGATACACGCGCACCTCCATCCACAGGTGCCCCCCGGCCGGCAGCGGATACGCGTATTCGACATGGCCGGCCACCCGCGTGGTCATCACTTCGTGGCAGATGCGCTCCACCTCGCTGCCCACGGAACTCGGGAATGCCTCCCAGTGATCGCGACCGATGATCTCGTCTTCCGCCCGCTGCACCAGCTGCAGGCCTGTCGCGTTCATGCGCGTGACGGTCCAGTCGGCATCGATCAGGGCGAAGCCTTCGGTCATGGTGTCGAAGATATAGCGCGAGCGGTCGCGCTCGGCCCGCAGCTCGGCCTGGGCACCGGCGTTTTCCACTGCTGCCCAGGTACGCTCGGCCATTTCGCGCGCCATCCGCACCTCGTCCTCCCTCCAGTCCCGCGGGACGTCGCTGTGCATGCTCAGGACGATGCGCAGTTCCCCGGCCTTGATCAGCGGCATGGTCATATAGGCGCGTACTGCAAACGCCTCGTAGGCGGTCAGGAAGGCGCTGGTGCGTGGATCCCGCTCCGCGTCCGCGACCACCACATCGTTCCCGCGGCGCAGCTCCAGGGCCAGACCGGGACCGAAAGCGTCGAGCGTCGTCGCGACTCCTGCGATGCTGGACACACCCGGGCGGCACCAGTCACGACGGATCGTGACTGCGCCAAACGGCTCGCGCACCTCGGCGAACAGCACCCGCGCCAGGCCGAGCGTCTCGCCAAGCAGGGCGCTGGCCGCGCCGATGATCTCCCCGACCTCGTCCAGCGGCGCCAGGCGGTCGGCCAGCGCGAGCTGGAAAGCCTGCTGGCGCTCGACCTGCTTCATCTGCGCCACCTGCATCTCGACCGTGCGGCGCGCCAGGTGCTGCTCGGTGACGTCGGTGCCTTCCACGAAGATGCCGGCAATGATGCCCTCCTCGACGATCGGCTGGTAGATCACGTTGATGTAGCGCCGCTCCAGCTCCGCGCCTGCGCCGCGCCGGATCCGGATCGGGATGTCGTAGGCCAGGTATTCCCTCCCCGAGGCGTGGACCGCGTCGAGCACCTCGAACAGGCGCTGGTCTTCCAGCTCGGCCAGCGCCTCGCGCACCGGCCGGCCGATATAGGCGCGCGGTCCGAGCAGCTCGATCATGGCGTCGTTGACGAATTCAAACACGTGCTCGGGGCCCCGCAACACCGCCATGAAGCTCGGCGCCTTCAGGAACAGCGTTTGCAGGCGCGCGACGTCGGCCTGCAGGTGCAGGTTGGCTTCCTGGACATGGCGGGCGCGGTCCATCAATCCGGTCTGCTCGGCCAGCAGCGGGGTGTCCGCATCCAGCGCCAGGCCCGCGGCTTCGCGCATGCGCGCCAGTCCGGTGACGTCGATCGGATGCTGCAGCACCAGTTCGACTTCGCCCGCTGCATCCAGCACCGGCAGGTGCGTGACGGTCCAGTAGCGCGTCTCCATGCCGCCACCGTCGACGCCATCGGTACTGCTGCGGGCGATGTCATAGCGCAGCAGCGCCATGGTGTCCGGCCGCTTGGAGCGCAACACCCGGTTGAACGAAGCCAGCATATGGCGCATGGTGGCCGGGTCGGACGGGAAGGCATCGCCGGCCGGGCGCCCGGCGATCTCCGCCAGGGTGCGCCCGGTGGACGCCAGGTAGGCCCGGTTGGCGGTGACGATGGTGAGCTCGCGGTCGAGCACGAGATAGGGATTCGGCGAAGCGTCGAACAGGGCGCGGTAGGCGTGGTCGTGGAGCGCCATGATCCAGAGGTCGTAATGATGAATATTCATTGTACCTCTATTGATTCTGACAAGATTTCGTTACGTCCAGGCATCGTTTTGCGCACCTGCGAGCGCCTGCCATTGATTCGCCCACCCTTCTGTGACAAGATCGGCTGACCTATCTTGCCTCGCCGATAACAATGAACAAGACGCCCGGCTCCGCCCCGATCACCCTGGCACTCGATAACGTCCTGCTCGACACGCGTCCGCGCCGGCTCGCCGGTTGGCGCCGCGGCGGGGTCGAGTTCCTCTGGTTCGGATTCAAGAACGCGCGCGCCTGCCTGTTCGTGGGCCTGTTCTTCGCCGCCATGATGCTGACGCCGCGCACCGGCATCCTCGGTGTCCCGCGCTACGACGTGCTGCTGCTGGTGGCGCTGGCCATCCAGCTGTGGATGGTGCGTTCGGGACTGGAGACGATGGACGAGCTGAAGGCAATCTGCCTGTTCCACGCGATCGGCTTCGCGCTCGAGGCCTTCAAGGTGTCAGGCGCGATCCAGTCCTGGGCCTATCCGGACTTCGCCTATGCCAAGGTGCTCGAAGTGCCGCTGTTCTCGGGCTTCATGTATGCGGCCATCGGCAGCTACATCGTGCAGGCCTGGCGCCTGTTCGACCTGCGCATCCGCCACCATCCGCCGCACTGGATGGCCTGGACGATCGCGATCCTGATCTACCTGAACTTCTTCACCCACCATTACATCGGCGACTACCGCTGGTACCTGGCGGCCTGCGCGCTCGGCCTGTACTCGCGCACCACGGTGGTGTTCCGGCCGCTCGACCGCGACCGCAAGATGCCGCTGCTGCTGTCCTTCGTGCTGATCGGCTTCTTCATCTGGCTGGCCGAGAACATCGGCACCTTCTGGGGCGTGTGGCGCTATCCGAACCAGCTGGGCGCCTGGTCGGTGGTCCACGTGAGCAAGTGGAGCTCGTGGTCGCTGCTGGTGATCATGACCTTCACCATCGTCGCCAACCTCAAGCACATCAAGGAAAAGATCCACATCGCGCGCCCCTGAGGGCCGGCAAGGGGCAGGACGGACAGGTGTTCGGCGCCGGCGCGGAGCGCGGTATCATGGGCGCGTAGCACGCTCCTGTCCGCTTTCACGAAGGAACCGCCATGAAACCGCCGACCAGCCTAGTCGCCCTGCTCGCGGTGCTGTCCGCCACGCTGCCGGCGCCGCAGCCCGTCCATGCGGCAGGCTTCCAGAGCCAGCGCGCCATCGCCGCCGGAGAAGTCGACCTCCCCGCCCTGCTGGCCGGGCTGGAGAGGCAGCGCGCCAACGCCATCGTGCGGCGCGACGTCGCTGCCCTGCGCCACCTGATGGACCGCCAGTACTACCACGTCGACAGCCGCGGGCGGGTGCGCAGCAAGACCGAGCTGCTCACGGGGCTCGAACGCAACGACTTCGGCTTCCGCCTCTACGAGATCGAATCGACCGAAGTACAGGTGCTGGAAGGCGGCAGCGCGGCCCTGGTGACCGGTACCTTCCGTTCGCTGCAGGCGGGCGTCTCCGCCAAACCGCTGCGCTTCCGCTTCGCGCACCTGTGGATACGCCAGCCGGACGGCTGGAAGAGCAGCTTTCACCAGAGCACCGCCATCAGGCCGGCGCGCAGCTAAGGCGCCTGACCACTGGAGTTGGCGGACGCCCTGACGCTCAGGAGGTGGCGAGCTCCGCCGTGCTCCAGCTGAAGCTGCCGCTGCTGCCGGCAAACAGCAGCTCGGCGCCGCTGGCGTCGCGCAGGCGCGCCTTGATCTCGCGCGGCGCCAGGTGGTAATGGCTGCCGCGCTCTGCTTCCGCACTGTCGGGTTCGACGTCCAGCGCACGCACCGTGATGTCGCCGGCGGCCTGCAGGATGGCGACGCTGGCCGCGCTGCTATGCTGCGCCCGCTGCGCTTCCAGCCTTGCCAGCAGCGCCATGCCGGACTGCTGCTCGGCCTCGATGTCCTTGGTTTCCTGCGACAGCGCGGCCATCTGCTTGAGCGCCGGCGCGGCGGCAGCGGCCAGCTTCTTGAATGCCGGTTGCTGCTCGGGCGTGAGCACCAGCTCACCCTTGCGCACACGCCCGGCCAGCCGGAGGTAGCTGGCCACCTCCGGCTGTGCCGCCAGCGCGCCCATCGCCGCGCGACGCTGCCCGGCCAGCTCGCCGAACCGGCCCACGCGCTCGCGAATCATGCCGATCGCCGCGTCGATGCGCGCGCAGTCGGGGCGCAGCACGAAGATCCGCATTTCGCTGTGTCCGCGCGGCGCGGCGCGCTCGATCGCGATGCGTTTTGCGGCAATGGCGCAGCCTTCGGCCTGGGTGATCTCCACCACGTCGGCCACGATCTCGCAATTGACCGCTTCGACCACCGAGACCCTGCTGCCCGAAATGACGCAGTTCTCGGCGCGCTGCAGGCTGACTTCGCCGTTGGCGCTTCCGATGACGGCGCTTGAAGCGACCCCTTGGACGACGATCGGGCCGTCGGCGTTGCGCGCGCTGCCGCCCATCAGGTTGCGGTTCAGGCACACCACGCCGCCGCGCGAGACGATATGGCCGAAGACGTCGGCATGCACGGTGATGCTGCCGCCCTCGACCACCCGGTTTTCCTGCACTTCGCCGAATTCCTCGTAGTCGCCCTCCAGCTGCAGGTTGCCGGTGGTCCTGGCGCTGACGCCGTCATGGCTGACGATCTTGTCGCCCACCGAGATGCGGTTGCCTTCCACGTTCAGGAAACCATCCTGCAGGGCGACCACGAACTCGCCTTCGGCGATGCGGTCGACCGTGGTGCCGGGGCCGCTCCAGTCCATCAGTTCGAGATCAAGCGGCATCTCCGGCGCGAGGGCGATGCCGGACAGGTCGAAACCCGGCTCGCCCTGTACGCGCGGGAGCTTGCGCAGCAGGCGCGTGCCGCGCTGGACTTGCGGGAAGCGGTTCTGGAAGCTCATCAGGTCGAGCCTGCCGTTGGCGAGCTGGCGCGGCGCGTCGCTGCGGTGCAGCTCGTTCGAGACCTCGACCACGCGCGCGTCCTGGCCCGGCCGGGGAGGCAGCCGGCGCGCCACCACGATGCGGCCCGCCGCGCCGGAAGCGATGGCGGCCGCGACCCCTTCGACATCGATACCGAAGCGGATGCCCTTCATCCACATGTCGGCGATGAACTCGTCGATGTCGAGGCTGGTCGGCTGCTCGACGCCTTCCGCGTCGGCCAGGAACACGGGCTCGAAGTAGTACTCGGCCTGGCCGTCGGCGATCTTGACCGCGCGATAGAGCTGGCGGCGCGCGGGATCGAAAGGCAGGATGCCGTCGGCCAGGCGCACCACGGTCTCCCCGCGGGCATTGCGCGGCAGCTCGGGGCCATGGCCGAACAGGGCCTTGATCAGGACCGGATAATCGAGGCCGGCGAAATACTGGTTCCGGAGCAGGATGCCCTCGACTGCCGCCAGCAAGGTGTGGCCCAGCGCCGCGACATCGCAATAGACGCCGTCAGCATGGCGGGCGATGCATGCGCCGGCGCCTGCGGTGGCGGCAGGCGTGCCAGAAGCCGCAGATGCGGCCACAGGCCGGGCCACCGGCAGGGACTGGACGCTGCTGGCTACTGGGTTGGACACGGCATGCTCTCCCGATCTGCTAAGGTTCCCTAAGATAGCATGTTGCAATAAGTAAATAAACGTATTGCAACATGCTTTTCCTAAAGAACCCCACCGATGGGGGAAAGGTCCCGTACACGACGACGGCGCCCGCAGGCGCCGTCAGGAAGGAGCGCGGCGGGCCGCCGCGGCCGCCGAATCAGCGGCGGCGCAGGTTCGGAGGAAGGTCCCGGTTGGCTTCATTGATCTGACGCTTCAGCTCGCTGCGCTCGTCCGGCGTCATGCGCATGCGGCGGCCGCCTTCTTCACGCATGGAGTCGCGCATGGCTTCTTCCTGCCGCATGCGGGCTTCCTCGCGCATCTCGTAGGCACGCTGGTCGTAGCGCGGATCCTGCGCACGGGCGTCGTAACGGTCGCGCATGCCCTGCTGGTGCATCTCGTCGCGGCGCGGGCTGCGGTCCTGACCGGCCGCCACGGCGCCGGCAGCGGTGCAAGCCAGGGCAAAGGCGACCACACCGTGCCGGACGAGCGTAGCGAACTGAAGCGGCAGACCGCCGCTTGCAGCCGAACCTTCTGCCTGGATTTTGATACGCACGTTGTTCATGGTGTTCCTCTTCCGCGATGCCATATAAACAGATAAGCTGTGATTTCCACTTGCCGCCAGTGTATGTGCATACCGTCTGAGGAGTAAGCCTGATTGGGTAAAGTTTGTAACACAATGTAATGGCTGAGCCACATGGACGAGATGTCCAAGCGATAAGACGTTACCATAGCGACATGCTTCTGACAATTCTGGATTCCATATGAACGCGACGACGAACAATACGGGCACTGCCGGCAGCGGCATCAACAGCGCCCCTGGCAACCAGGGCGGCCACTCCGCCAAGATCATGGTCGTGGACGACGACGTCCGCCTGCGCGACCTGCTGCGCCGCTACCTCACCGAACAGGGCTTCCAGGTGGTGACCGCGGAAAGCGCGCCCGCCATGAACAAGCTGTGGCTGCGCGAGCGCTATGACCTCCTGGTGCTGGACCTCATGCTGCCCGGCGAGGACGGCCTGTCGATCTGCCGCCGCCTGCGCGGCGCCGGCGACCAGACCCCGATCATCATGCTGACCGCGAAGGGCGAGGATGTCGACCGCATCGTCGGCCTCGAGATGGGCGCAGACGACTACCTGCCCAAGCCTTTCAACCCGCGCGAGCTGGTGGCCCGCATCGGCGCGGTCCTGCGCCGCAAGGGCCCCGACGAGATCCCGGGCGCGCCGAGCGAGACCCCGCAGACCTTCGAGTTCGGCGACTTCGTGCTCGACCTGGGCACGCGCACGCTGAAGAAAAATGGCGAGACCGTGCCCCTGACCACCGGCGAATTCTCGGTGCTGAAGGTGTTCGCGCGCCATGCGCGCCAGCCGCTCTCGCGCGAGAAGCTGATGGAACTGGCTAGAGGCCGCGAATACGAGGTCTTCGACCGCTCGCTCGACGTGCAGATCTCGCGCTTGCGCAAGCTGATCGAGCCGGATCCTTCCAGCCCGCTGTACATTCAGACCGTCTGGGGCCTGGGCTACGTGTTCATCCCTGAAGGACAGCCGCGCTAGTGTTAGCTCCACTCTCGGCGGCGCGCCGCGCCGCCCGCTTCGCCTGGTACCGGAGCGGCCTGTTCTGGCGCACTTTCCTCTTGATGTCGCTGCTCACCGCGGCCTCGATCGGCTCCTGGATCGGCATGCTCAACATGTTCCAGCGCGGTCCCCAGGTGCAGCAGACCGCCGAACTGGTGGTGTCGGTCGTCACGCTGACCAAGGCCGCCCTCATCCACTCGGCGCCCGAGCAGCGGCGCGAACTGCTGTTCGAGCTGGCGTCGAGCGAAGGCATCCGCATCTTCACGCTGAACGAAGACGACATCATCGAGCCGCCGCCGGACAACCGCCTGATGCCCGAGATCGCCGCCATGGTGCGCGAACGCCTCGGCAAGCAGACGCGCTTCTCGAGCAACGTGAACGGGGTGCCGGGTTTCTACATCAGCTTCAACATCGACGAGGACGAATACTGGCTGATGCTCGAGCGCGAGCGCCTGGCCGGCCTGTCGCGCGAGCAGTGGCTCGGCTGGGCCACGCTGGTCGGCCTGCTGTCGCTGCTCGGCGCGGCGCTGATCTCCTCGCTGGTGAACCGGCCGCTGGCGCGCCTGACGGCGGCGGCGCGCACCATCGCCAAGGGCGAGAAGCCGGACCCGCTGCCCGAGAAGGGCTCGCAGGAGATCATCGAGGCCAACCGCAGCTTCAACCAGATGGTCGACGACCTGGCGCAGGTGGAGAAGGACCGCGCGGTGATCCTGGCCGGCATCTCGCACGACCTGCGCACGCCGCTGGCGCGCATGCAGCTCGAGGTCGAAATGGCCAACCTGCCGGACGATGCGCGCGAAGGCATGCAGTCGGACATCAACCAGATGGACGCGATCATCGGCCAGTTCCTCGACTACGCCAAGCCGACCGATGCCGCCACTTTCGTTTCGGTCAACCTGTCCGAGATGCTGGCCGAAGTCGGCCGCGAGGCGGGCCGCATCCGCGACCTGCGGGTCCGGGTCGACCTGATGCCCGGCGTGCACGTGATGGGCAACGCGACCGACCTGCGGCGCGTGGTCAACAACATCATCGAGAACGCGCGCAAGTACGGCAAGACGCCGGGCCAGGACTACACCGAGATCGCGATCGTATTAAGAGTAAAAGCGACAGGCCACGGACGGCGCGCCGTGATCGAGATCTGCGACCACGGCGTGGGCGTGCCGGAGGACCAGATCAACCAGCTGCTGAAGCCCTTCACGCGCCTGGACAGCGCGCGCGGCCAGGCCAACGGCGCCGGCCTGGGCCTGGCCATCGTGGAGCGCGTGCTCACGCGCCACAACGCCGAGCTGACGGTCAGCAACCGCGAAGGCGGCGGCCTGCTGCTGCAACTGGCGCTGCCGCTGGCGGGGTAAGCGACGCGTGGGACAGCTGCTCGCCGTCCTCCTTCGCAGCCTTGGCCGCAACCTGCTGGTGTTCGCGGCCATCGTGCTCGTCCTCGCGTCCGCCTCCTGGGTGAGGGACGAGTGGAGGGACATCCAGCACATCGTCGGCGAACTCCCGGCGCTGCGGCAGGCGCAGGCCGTCTTCGACGAGCGCCGCGCCGCGCTGGTGCATGCCACCGAAGAAGAGGTTCGCCGGCTGTCCGGCGCCGGCATCGCACAGCTCGACAGGCGCATCGCGGCCATCGACGGGGAGATCGCACAGCTGCGCCGCGAGCAGGAAGCCGCACCGGTGCTGGGCGCCGTGCTCGCCGGCCGGGAGGCCCTGGCGCAGCAGCTTGCGCGCTCGGCCATGCGCGACATGGAAATCGAACTGCGGCGCCAGGAAAAGACGCACCTGCTGGCCCTGCGCGCGCGCGCCGACGCGCTCGCCAACCGGCAGGCCGCGCTGGCCACCCTGGAACGGCTGCGACGCGAACACGTGGCGGTCTACACGGCGCTGCAGGACACATTGAAAAGGCGCGCCCAGCTCGAAGCGGCCGCGGGGACCTGGGGCAAACTGTTCTTTACCGAAGACTACCGGCATCTGCGGGCACTGGACGCGAGGGCAGCCCAGCTGCGCGCCAGGAACACCGCCGCGCACCGGGCCTTCCAGGCCCAGCGGGCGCTGGTGAACACGCTGCCGTCGGTCGGCGCACCGGCCGCGTTCCGGCTGAATGACGAGGCGCTGGCGGCTGCCGCCGCACCGCTGCGCGAACGGCTGCGCGAGGTCGAGCAGCTGGCGGGGACCAGCGGCGCCTGGCAAGTCTACGGAGTGGTGCAGCCGCTGCTGCTGCCGGCGCTGCTGGTGCTGCTTGGGTGGTGGCTGGCGCCGGCGGCGATCCGCGCCCTGTTCTATTTCGTGCTGGCGCCGCTGGCGGCGCGCAGGCTGGCGATCGTCATCGGCGCGGCCGCTGCGCAGACGCGGCCCCGGATGTCTTCGCGCATCTCTGCCGTCTCGCAAGCCCTGGCACTGGCGCCGGGCGACGAACTGCTGGTCCGTCCCGACTACTGCCAGAGCCAGCCTGCAGGCGTGGCCGTCGCGACCCGCGTGTTGTTCGACTGGCGGCGCCCGCTGAGCAGCCTGGCCGCGCGCCTGTGGATGCTCAAACGCCTGCGCGCCGTGACGGCGGCCGAGGTGGTCGTATCGGCGACACTCGACCCGCTGGACGAAGTCGCGCTGCTGGAACTCGCGCCCGGCGAGTCCTTCGTGTTGCAGCCGAGCTGCCTGGTGGGCATGGTCCTGGGTGGGGGCCGGCGGCCCGTCATCCGCAGCCACTGGCGCCTGGGAACGCTGCATGCCTGGCTCACGCTGCAATTGCGCTATCTGTCGTTCGAGGGCCCGGCGACCCTGGTGCTCAAGGGTTGCCGCGGCGTGCGCCTCGAACACGCCGGCCGTGGCCGCACGATCAGCCAGGACGCCACCCTGGGCTTCAGCGCGCACGCCGGCTACGGTACCGTGCGCGCCGAGCCCTTCCTGCCTTACCTGGCCGGCAGGCAGCCGCTGTTCCACGACAGCTTCACCGGGCAGGATGCCTGCTTCCTGTACGAGGAAGTTCCGCGCGCGGCCCAGGAAGGCCGGCGCCGCAACAACCCCTTCGGGATGCTGCTGGACGCCGGGCTGAAGGCATTCGGCATTTGAGCTTTACGCCCCCTGCCGGAACGCCGGCGGCAGCACCGGCCTCGCCAGCGCCGCCCTGCCCCCGAAGGTGGCCGGCATGTCGTAGCGCAGGCCGGCCGCTTCCCAGCGGCGCAGGAACTCCTCGATCACGTCCGGGTGGCTGCCCAGGTGCAGGCGCACGAAGGGCACCGGCGCGGTCTGGTTGAACAGCGAGGCCGAGACCAGGGTGCCGGTGGCGAAGAACAGGTCGTCGCGGAAGCGGTCGATGCCGCCGTCGGTGGTCTGGTACACCTGCGGGATCTCGATCAGCATGTAGGAGGTCGACGGCCCGATGCACAGGGCCGGGTCGAGCCAGCCCATGCGTTCCTTCAGGCGCGCGCGCACCAGTTCCTTCTGGCGCGTGTAGAACAGGCCGGTCTCGATGGTCCAGTCGGCTGCTTCCGGCGTGGCCAGCCAGGCGCACATCAGCTCCGCATTGTGGGTGTTGGTGTGGTAGCGGTTGATCCAGGATTCGCGGCCCAGGAGCCGCAGCATCTTCGGCGAGGTGGTGATGGCCGCGACGCCCATCGTATTGCACGAGAACTGCTTGCCGAAGGGGCGGGTGGCGACCCAGCGCTCGAACATGCCGGAGCGGACCAGCTCATTGTCGCCGCCGTTGCCGTCGAAGGCGTCGAGCAGCGCCTTCAGGTGGTTGACGACCGGCGCGCGCGGGTCGTGGACGCAGTAATAGGCGTCGTCGAGCAGCAGGAAGCCGCCTTGCGCCGCGCACAGCTCCAGGAGGTAGTGCGTGACCTCGACCGGCCATTGCATGCCGGTCGGGTTGTGCTGCGGATTGGTCACGGCCATGGCGATGTGGCGGCTGCCGTCGGCAACCGTCTCGCGCACGATGGCGTCCCATCGCCGCAGGTCCGGCAGCCAGCCGTTCTTCGGCCCCAGCGGCAGGAACACGACCTCGAAGCCGACGTCCCTGAAGATGCCGCGGTAGTCCCAGCTCGGGGTCGGCACCAGCGCCACCGGGGTCTTGCCCGGGAAGTTGTCGCGCGCGTGGCGCATCGCGACCTTGGCCATGTCGTACATCGCCATCCGGGTGGTCATCGCCAGGCAGCCGACGTCGATGTCGAGGCCGGGGGCCGGCTTGCGCCCCGCCAGGTGGTGTTCGCTGACGATCAGTCGGCGCATGAAATTGCGGTGGCGCTGAATGCCGTAGCCGGATTCGGCATAACCCATGTCGCCGCGCTCGAACTGGAAGGCGTTGATGAATTCCAGGAATTTAGGACTGACGCCGTTCCAGTGTTCGCCCTTGACGGCATACAGCACCGGTCCGTGCGGCGCGCCGGCCCCCATGTACTCGTGATACAGCACCTGCTCCGGCGAGCATTGGCGCATCTCTTCCGAATCGTTCTGGAGGTGCTCGGCGGCGGCCTTGATGTGGCTGCGCAGGTGCGGCGTCCAGGTGGGAATCGTGGGGCGTTCGAGGGCTTGATTCAGCTGGGTCATGAGGATGTCTCTCACTATAAACTTGGCGGATGGTTGCAGTTTTGCCATGGAGCAACAGCAAAAACTCCGCGCAGTCTAATGAGTTGCAGTAGTGACAGTCGCACGATTGGACGGGGCGATCCGAACCATGCAAGCCGCATGAATCATGGCCCGTTACCCAATGCCTGTCAGTTAGGAAGAACTGTAGGGTGGGCGGGGTAATGCCGGGCAATGCCCGGAATGACAAACGCCCACGCGGTGTTAGTTGAGATACGAAAAATCGACCGGGCTGCAGTACTGTGATCTAACCGCGTGGGCGGGAGACCCGCCCACCCTACGGATGAGCGGCGCCTCTTAAGTGACAGGCATTAGCCCGTTATCTGCCTTTCAGGCTCGCCAGCGCCCCCTCGATGCCGGGGTAGCGAAACACGAAGCCTTCCCGCTGCAGCCGCCGCGGCACGACGCGCTGCCCCTCCAGCAGCAGGTCGGACTGCTCGCCCAGCATCAGGCGCAGCGGCCAGCCGGGCGTCGGCATGAAGCTGGGACGGCGCCAGATACGCCCGGCCGCCCGGCCGAATTCGGCCTGCGTGAGGCATTCGGGCGCCGTGAAATTGGTGGCCCCTGCGGTGCCCGGCCTTGGGGCCGCGAGCGCGTGGCGCCAGCGGTGCGCCATGCCGCCCACCACGTCGTCCACGTGGATCCACGACAGCCACTGCCGGCCGCTTCCCAGCCTCCCGCCCAGGCCGAGCAGGATCGGCAGCAGCATCATGGGCAGCGCCCCGCCTTTGCCGACGACCAGGCCGAAGCGCATGCACTCCACCTGCACGCCGTACCGCGCGGCGGCGCCGGCCGCTTCCTCCCATTCGCGGCACAGGTCCGACATGAAGATCGGCTGCGGCGGCGCGGCTTCGTCGAGCTCGGACGCGTCGCCGATGCGCTGGATGCCGTAGTAGCCGATGGCGGAGGCATTCAGCAGCAGGAAGGGCTTGTGGTCGGCGCGTTCGATCCAGGCCACCACCTGCCGCGTCAGCTCGACGCGGCTGCGGCGCAGGGCTTCCTTGCGCGCCGTGCTCCAGCGCGGGCCCAGGATGCGGGCGCCGGCCAGGTTGACCACGACGTCGATCCGGGTGCTCGGTGGCAGCGCGTCCATCGATGCGATGCACTTTACCTTGCCCTCGAACAGCCGCGCCGCCGCTTCCGGCTGCCGGCTCAGGGCGAGCACCGTGTGGCCGTCCTGCAGCAGGGCCGGCACCAGGTGCCGGCCGACGAAGCCGGTGGCGCCGGTGACGAGGACGGTACGCTTGTGCGCATCGAAGGACACGGCGGGCACCTTGATGCCGCCCTGTCCGCGCGCAGCTGCGATTACATCGCGCAGTCCCGACAGCTTCCGTACGTTGGCGCTCATGGCTGCTCCTTGCCGTTGGGTCCGAGGAAGCGGGCGACCTTGCCGCCCATCTTGAGGAAGCGCTGCAGCGTCTGCGGCGGCAGGTGCTGGTAGTCCTTGAAGGTGGCGCTCAGCATCTCGAGGAACTCGAGCACGACCTGCATGCGCGCCAGCGTGGCGGCGTCCAGGCCCTTGTCCGCTTCCCCTTCGATGGCGCATTCGCGCAGGACGGTGAGGGTGGGGTCGATCTCGCGGCGCTTGCGCTCTTCCAGGATCACCCGGAAGATTTCCCACACATCCTGCAAGGCCTGGAAGTGGTCGCGCCGGTCGCCCAGCACGTGGCTCACGCGCACCAGCTTCCAGCTCTGCAGCTCCTTCAGGCTGTTGCTGACGTTGGAGCGGGCCACGCCCAAGGTCTCGACGATGTCGTCGGCGGTCAAGGGGCGCTCGGACAGGTAGAGCAGCGCGTGGATCTGGGCGACGGTCCGGTTGACGCCCCAGCGGGTTCCCATCTCTCCCCAGTGAAGGACGAATTTCTGCGCGGTCGGGCTGAGGCTCATGATTTTCCTTTATTTCTGTTGTTACAGAAATTAAAGAACGAAATGAACGAAAGGTCAAGCGAATCCTTGATGGGGAATGTCGGTTCGCTATACTGTCGCCTTTCGACTTGACCGAGACCGCCATGACCGCTACTACCGCCCTCTCCTACCGTGACGTCGAACTGTCCGCCGAGCGCTTGGCTGGCGCTGCGCACCGCACGCCGGTCCTGACCTCGAGCACGGCGAACAAGCTGTCCGGCGGCACGCTGTTCTTCAAGTGCGAGAACTACCAGCGCATGGGCGCCTTCAAGTTCCGCGGCGCCTACAACGCCATCGCCAAATTCGACGAGGCCCAGCGCGCCGCCGGCGTGCTGACCTTCTCTTCGGGCAACCACGCCCAGGCGATCGCCCTGTCGGCCAGGCTGGCCGGCATCAAGTCCGTCATCATCATGCCGCAGGACGCGCCGGCGCTGAAGGTCAAGGCCACCAAGGAGTACGGCGGCGAAGTCATCACCTATGACCGCTATACGGAGAACCGCGAAGAGATCGGCCGGCGCCTGTCGGAAGAGCGCGGCATGACCCTGATTCCGCCCTACGACCATCCGGACGTCATTGCCGGCCAGGGCACGGCCGCCAAGGAACTGTTCGAGGAAACCGGCGAGCTCGACATCCTGCTGGTGTGCCTGGGCGGCGGCGGCCTGCTGGCCGGCTGCGCGCTGGCGGCGCGCGCCCTGTCGCCGTCTTGCCGGGTGATCGGCGTCGAGCCGGAAGCCGGCAACGACGGGCAGCAATCGCTGCGCAAGGGGGAAATCGTGCACATCGCGGTGCCCAGGACCATCGCCGACGGCGCCATGGTGACCCATATCGGCGAGCACAACTTCGAGGTGATTCGCCGCAGCGTGGACGACATCGTCACCGTCAGCGACGCGCAACTTGTGCAGACCATGGCCTTCTTCGCCGAGCGCATGAAGATGATCGTCGAGCCCACCGGTTGCCTGGCGGCGGCCGCGGCGCTGCACGGCGTGGTCGACGTCAGGGCTAAGCGCGTCGGCATCCTGATCAGCGGCGGCAACGTCGACCTGTCGCGCTTTGCCGCGCTGATGCAGACTTTGGAAGCGTGATGGAATTCGTCCAGTCATCCGAACTCCCCGCCCCCGCAGGCCATTATTCGCAGGCCGTCGTCACGCGCGGCGGCCTGGTCTTCGTGTCGGGGGTGCTGCCGGCGCGCGACCTGGCGGATACCAGCTTCGACGCCCAGTGCGCGTCGGTATTCGCGCAGTGCGAGAAGATCCTGCGCGCAGCTGGCTGCCAGATGAACGACGTCGTGCAATGCACGGCTTACCTGGCCGGCGTCGAGCACTGGCCCGCATTCAATAGCGCGTATGCGGGCGTGTTCGGCGACCACCGGCCGGCACGTGCCGTGGTGCCGGTGCCGGCGCTGCACTACGGTTTCCTGGTGGAAGTGCAGTTGGTCGCCGAGCGTCCGAACAGCTGAGAGATTCCGGCGCGCCAGCCGCGCACACGTGAGGCAGCGAACAGAGCCATGCAAGACAGGCACGGACAATGGAGGCTCGATAAAGGAGCCGACCATGAAGCGTCATCTCTGCCTCAGTATGCTTGTCGCGGCCCTGGCCGCACCGACCGTCCAGCTTGCCCATGCGGGCGCAAACATCGTCAAGTGCGTCGACAGCGCCGGCCGCGTCACCCTGACCGACCAGGGCTGCGAGAACGGTGCGACCATGGTGCGCCTGGCCAATACCCCGGCTGACGAAGGCATTACCCGTGCCGAACCGTATCCACTGGCAGCCGAACAGGGCGTGCTGCCACCACCGTCTGCGGTGCAACGCCGTCCACTGCCGAAGCGCGTGAAGGCCAAGCCGATGACGCGCGACGTGGCCACGCTCAAGGCAGCGCGGGCGCAATTTTTGTTGATGGATGCGGGGGCGCCGAAGCGGACGCTGGCGACGCTGGATTAAGCGTTTGCGGCTGCCCTACAGCTGGTTGAACGCGTGGGCGGGAGACCCGCCCGCCCTACGTCAATTCGAACGGCCAGGGCGCTGCTCAATGCAAATCATGCAGCCTCGTTACACTCGCCAGGTGCGACGGCGAGGGCGACTCCAGCATCCGCAGCACATCCAGCACCTCGGGATTGGTGATGAAATCCGCGGCCGAGCGTGCCTGCAGCAGGCGCTCCGGCGGCTGCGAGCGCGACACCGCCCAGCCCTGCACGTAGTCCACGCCGATCTCCGCCAGCGTCTGCACGGTGGCCGCGTCTTCCGCCCATTCCGCGATCGTCCTCATGCCCAGGTTGCCCGCCAGGCTGACGATCGCTTCGACGATCGCCACATTGGCCGGATGGGCGTTGATGTTGACGATGAAGTTGCCGTCGATCTTCAGCACGTCGGCCGGGAGTTCCTTCAGGTAGGAGAAGGACGTATAGCCGGCGCCGAAGTCGTCCAGAGCCACCTTCACGCCGAAGCTGCGCACCTGGTCGATGAAGCGGCGCGTGTTGTCGAGGTCGTGCAGCGCGACGCTTTCCGTGATCTCCAGGCACAAGCGGCTGGCGACATGCACGTAGCGTCCCAGGATGTCGAAGGTGTCCTGCACGAAGCGCTCGTCGTTGAGCGAGGCGCCCGACAGGTTCATGCAGACGAAACGGGTATTGCCCAGCTGCTCGGCATGCTCGGCAATCCAGGCCAGCGTCGTGTTCAGCACCCAGCGGTCGATCACGCTTGCGCGGCCGCTCTTCTCGGCCGCCGAGATCACGGCGCCGGCCGGCACCACGCGGCCGTCCGGCTCGCGCATGCGCAGCAGCACTTCGAAGTTCAGCGATTCGCGCGGACTGCGCAGCGACATGATCGGCTGCATCTCGAGCAGCAAGGCGTCGGTGGCTTGCGGGCTTGAAAGGCGCGCCACCATGTCCAGCTCGGCGGCGCGCTGGCGGAAGGCTTCGGCGCCGCGCTCGTAGACCACCAGGCCCTCGCCTGCCCCGGCCTTGGCTTCACGGCAGGCGCGGTCGGCGGTCGAGACCGCATCCTTCATGGCGATGCCCGGCGTGACTTCGATCAGCCCGACCGAGCCCCGCACATGGAAGGCCTTGTCGCCCACCCGGTACGGGGTGTTGCCGAGGCGGTCGACGATGCCGCGGCAGATGATCGAGGCCAGCGGGATGGCCGTTTCCGGCATCAGGATCACGAATTCGTCGCCGCCCACGCGGCCGATCTGCTGGCCGCCGGCCAGCATGGTCGCCATGCGCTCGCATACCTGCTTGAGCACTTCGTCGCCGGCCGCGTGGCCGAACAGGTCGTTGATCAGCTTGAAGCGGTCGAGGTCGACGTAGGCCAGGGCCATCGGCTTGCCGTTTGCCAGGCCATTGGCGGCCAGGGCAAATTCGCGTTCGATGCCGCGGCGGTTGAAGACCTTGGTCAGCGGATCGTTGTTGGCCATGAACTGCAGCTGCTCGGTGGCCTTGTGCTTTTCGGTGGTGTCCTGCAGCACGCCTTCGATCCGCGAGCGCGCCAGGGTGGCGCTCACCAGGAAGCGCTGGGTGCCGTCGCGGCTGGTCAGTTCCATCTCGGCCTCGGCCTTGGCATGCACCCCCTCGTGCAGCTCGGTCCAGGTACTTTCGGTGAAGAACTGGCGCCACGCGGTGCGGCCCGGCACGAAGCTGGCGATGCCCAGCATCTTCTGCAGCGCCGGATTCACGCTCAGGAAATGGCCATACATATCGAGCGTGAACAGGCCGACCGGCATGGCCTGGTAGGCGTGTTCCAGTTCCTGCTGGGCCGCTTCGCGCTGTTCGGTCTCGACCCGCATCTGCTCGGCCACGGCGAGCGCGGCCAGCAGGCTCGACGCGAGCGCGGCAGTGACGCTGTTGATGACGCCCAGCAGTTCGCGCATGCCGAGCGCGGCCGAGGCCACTTCGGCGATGGTGGCCAGGAAGCTGACGGCGAAGGAAGCGGCGAACCAGGAAGCGACCCGGTTGCGCGATTCCGCGATGATCTTGAACAGGCCGACAGTCATGACCGAGAAGCAGCACACCGTAATACCCCACAGCAGCGGCAGGTACATGCCGTAAGGCAGGAACATGGCGGCGGCCAGCATCGGCATGCACAGCCACTGCATGATGCGGAACGGCAGCACGTAGCGCAGCGCAGCGATGTTTTCTTTCAGCAGGGCCTGGTACAGGGTGAGCGTGGCGATGCCGTACAGGGTAATCGTGACCGAGCGGCTGCGCAGCAGCCAGTCCGACGGAATGGTCTGCCCCAGCCACTGGATGTCCCACCCTGCCGACAGTGCGGCCATGCGCAGGTTCAGCACCAGCCAGCCCGCGAACAGCACATACAGCGGCTGGCGGTTGATGGCGGCGGTAATCAGGATGAACAGGGCCAGCACCACCATGCCGCCGTCGAGCAGGCCGGACTTGCGGTGGTACTGCTCGACCGATAGCGCGTACTGGTCGGCCGGCCATTGCAGCACCGACAGGCGGGCCGGGCCGGAGAACGTGGCGCGGCACAGCAGTTCGGGCGGCAGCGGGTTCAGCTGCAGGGCGAAACCGGCCTTCGATCCTTCGATGACACCCTGGCTCGCGCCACGGATGGCGCTGCCGAGCGGCACCAGGCTGGCGGCGTCCCAGCAGCTCACGTCGAGTGCGTGGCGCGAGGGAAACTCGACCACCTGCGTGCCCGCACGCGGCATCGGTTCGAAGGCGAACCAGACCGGGGCTTCGGACAGGTGGGTGTCATGGCCGATGACCAGGCCGGAGGCGCGTGTGCGCGCCAGCGCGGCGCCTGGAGACAGCGCGGCTTCCTGCTGGACCGTGACCTGCATTGACAGCGGCACGTCGCCGCTGGTCCGGTACTGGTCGTGCCAGAACACCAGGGCGATGAGGGAAACAAGGCCGATCCCGAGCGGGATCAGGTAGTACGAGAACAACTTCAACACCCGCTCCACTACCGCATGCGCGGCGGCCGGAAGCGAAGAACGACGTCGGGGTGTTGAGATGGGCATAAACTGGATCAGTGCGAATCAATGCCGCCGCCGGTACCGGCGGAGCGTCAAGCCGCAAGGATACAGCTTTAAAGTGATGCCGTCATGCAATATGTGCTCAAGCGATCGCAATTTGACGTCGCTGCAACGTCAAATCCGTCATTTTTTTCACGTCTGTCTTGGCGAACGCAGGCGGTGTGGAAGGACCCACGTCGATGTCGGGATGCTGGGTATCGAAGAAGAATGCGGACAGCGGATGGCGCGCGTCGCGGTAGCGCTGTTCGAAGCCGGCGATTTCGAAGGCCATCACGCGGTGCGGAATATTACCGACATGGCGCAGCGGCACCGCGCCCTGCTCCGGAAACACGTCGGTGAACAGCAGTTGCTCGTAGTGGCGGTCGACCGGCGGGCGGCCGGTCGCGACCGAGTAGTCGATGGCATTGTCTTCGCAGTACATGAAGCAGGCCTTGATCAGTGCCATCTTGACCACGCGGCCGGTGCGGCCCTCGTCGATGCCCAGGCGGGTCGCTTCGACCAGGCGGCGGCCCTGCAGCCAGGACGGCAGCTCGATCGATTCCTCGACGCCGAGCGGGCGCAACAGGTTGGTACGGATGCGGGTGCTGCCGATCGGCGTACCGTCGAGCTTGGACTCGGCCAGCAGCACGATGGTGTCGTCTTCGTAGTCGGCTGCTTCGGGCAAGGCCAGCGAACGTGCGAAATCCGGCACGTGGCGGGCGTAGGCCGCATGACGGATCTTCACGGCCTTGAGCAGCTCTGCCTCGGTTTCCACCCGGCGAACGGTGAACGGCAGGCGCTCGACGGGGCGCCCGGCTGCGCGTGCTCTGCGGGCGGCGCGTGCGGCATCGGCGGGATTGGAAACGACTGGGTCAAACAACGACATGAAACCACTCCGAATTGAAATTATGAAACAGAACTTGCTTGAATCAAATTATCAATCCGCTCAGCAATATTCTAATTGCTGAGCTGAAGCACTTTTCGCCCTTTGTTTGTCCTACACAAATGCAAGATTTGTCCTACACAAAAGCACGCCCGTGCTTAACAAAATATTGACACTTCTCCCCTGGGATGTCACAAAGTCCGTCGCGAGAACGCCGCCGCAACCCTTGCACGGCGGCGTTGTAGTCCTACATCGTTCTTGCCGTTCCGGATACCCGGATCGAGCCGCCGGAATCGGGGCCGATCTCGGCAGACAGGCGCGAGCGCATGCCCATGTCTTCTCCCTGCACCACTTCGATACGCCCGCCGTGCGGCCAGCCGATGTCGCGCAGGTAGCCGGCGAAGGCGGCGGTGCCGGCGCCGGTTGCCGGATCTTCGAGGACGCCGCCGGAAGCGAAGGGATTACGCGTATGGAACAGCTGCGGCGTTTCCGCCCAGGCAAACAGCACCGTCACCAGGCCGTGCTCGTTCATCAGGCGACGGCCCGCGTCGAGCTCATAGGCCATGCGCGCCAGCGCGGCGCGGCTGTTCAGCGCCAGCACGAGGTGGTCGGCGCCGCCGTGGGCCAGCGCCGGCGGGATGCGCTCGTCGAGGTCGGCGCGGGTATAGCCGAACAGTGCCAGTGCGGCGTCGACCAGCGCGTTCGGTGCCGGGCTGCTCCTCGTCGGCGGCGATTGCAGGCTGGCCGCCACCCGGTCACCCTCCACCCGTCCTTCGACCGAGATCGTGGCGGCGTTCAGCGCCAGGTCGTAGCGGCCGTCGCCGAAGCGACGCGCCAGCGCGGCGCCCAGTGCGATGGTGGCGTGGCCGCAGAACGGTACTTCGGACTCGGGCGAAAAATAACGCACGCGCCAGGCCGTGCCGGTGCCCGCGCCTGTCGCTTGCGGCGCGGCAAAAGCGGTTTCGGAAAAACCGATCGCGTGGGCCAGCGCCTGCATTTCGGACGAAGGAGGCAGCGCGTCGCCAATCCAGACCCCGGCAGGGTTGCCACCCTCGTCGCCGTCGGAAAAGGCGGCAATGCGAAGCGTGTTGGCCAGATGCGTGGACAGATGCGCGGAGTCATTCATGGCAATCCCTTTCTTATGGTTGAGCGACTGCCATCATAATCCGGCCGCGCGCCGGCTGCAGGAAGGGCCCCGACTTGCCGTTCAGTGCGAGCCCTGCTGCATGGCAGCCGCCATTTCCTCGGGCGACACGTCGCGTATATGGGTGGCCATCGACCAGCGGTGGCCGAAGGGATCTTCGACGACGCCGTAGCGGTCGCCCCAGAACATATCGGCCGGCGCCATGCGGGCGATCGCGCCCGCCGCCACCGCGCGCTCGAACGCGCTGTCGACGTCCGGCAGCGACAGGTGAAGGGTGACCGACGTGCCGCCCAGGGCCGCGGGGCCGCTGGCGTCCCAGTCGGGGAATTCGTCCATCAGCATGAGTATGGAATCGCCGATACGCACCTCGGCGTGGGCCAGCTTTCCGCCGGGCGCGGGAAGCCGCATGACTTCGACGGCGCCGAAGGCACGCTCGTAAAAGGCGATGGCGTCGGCGGCGCCGGCGCACACCAGGTGGGGCGTGATGGTGTGCATGCCGTCTTCGACGGGCTTGACGGTGGAATCTCGTGTGCTCATGGAGGTCTCCTCGGTTAGGAACAAGCCTACAGACACGCGCGCCGCCCGAAGGTTCTGGCGATCGCCAAAAAGCTTGACCGATGGCCAGGTCGGCACTAGTATTTAGATCATCATCTAATTAGAAAGCGATCGAATATGGCAGGACCGCTGAACGATGTGTTCAAGGCGATCGCCGATCCGACGCGGCGCGAGATCCTGCGCCTGTTGCGTCACGAAGAGATGAGCGCGGGCGACGTGGCGGCGCGGTTCGACATGACCAAGCCGACCATGTCGCATCATTTTGCAGTGCTCAAGGCGGCCGGCCTGATCACCAGCCGGCGCGAGGGGCAGACCATCTGGTATGCGCTCGACACCACCGTGCTCGAGGACGTGCTGGCCTGGTCGATGGACATGGCGCGCGGCGCCAGGGGAGAGAAGCGATGAAGAGGCGTTTTATCTGGGTATGCGTGGTGGCGTTGCTGGCGGTAGCCGGCATGATCGCGCTGATCTATCCGGAACTGCCGGCGCGGGTGCCGGTGCACTGGAATGCCGCCGGCGAGATCGACGGCTGGGACGAGCGCCCCACGCTGCTGGTCCACTCGGCCTTCATGCTCGGCGTGGCCGCGCTATGGCTGGTGCTGCCGAAGGTGTCGCCGCAGCGCTTCGCCGTGGACGGCTTCGACAGCACCTGGTGGTTCAGCGGGATGCTCATCGTTTGCCTGATGGGCTACCTCCAGTGCATGCACCTGTGGGCCGCATGGAAGCCCGGTTTCCCCATGGACAGCGCGGTGCTGGGCGGGCTCGGGCTGCTGTTCGTCCTGCTCGGCAACGTGATGGGCAAGGTGCGCCGCAATTTCTGGCTCGGCATCCGCACGCCGTGGACGCTGGCGAACGAGCGGGTGTGGTACGCGACGCACCGGCTGGCGGCCAAGAGCATGGTGGGAGGCGGCCTGCTGGCGCTGGTGGCGGCCTTTGCGCTGCCGGGACCGGTGGCGGTGGCGGCGCTGGTGGCATCGGCGCTGCTGCCGGCGGTGTATTCGCTCCTTTACTACAAGCGGCTGGAGCGGGCGGGGACGCTGGAGGCCTAGCAAAGGCGCCCGTTACCGGTCCAGCACCTCCTGCAGGCGCCGGGCCAGGAAATCCACCAGTGCCGCCACGCGCGGCGCCAGCGATCCCTGCTTGTAGAACACCGCCCACACCGGCTGGGCCCACGGCAGGGTCGCCTCTTCCAGCACCGGCACCAGCCGCCCCGCCGCCACATCGGCGCGCGTCAGGAAATCCGATAGCGAGGCCACGCCCGCACCGGCCAGCGCCAGGTGGCGTATGGTCTCCCCGCTGGACGCAACCACGCCGGGCGCGACCGTCCACCCTTCCCCGCCCGCGTGCCGCAGCGGCCAGGTGTTGAGCAGCGCCGGCGCCGTAAAGCCGAGCGTGCGGTGTTCCTTCAGCGCTTCGACGCCGACGGGAAGGCCGTGCCTCTCGATATACGCGGGAGCCGCCAGCACGCGTACGCGCGAACTGCCCAGGCGGCGCGCGTTCAGCGTCGAATCCGGCAAGGCGCCGATGCGGATGGCCAGGTCGGCCCGCTCCTCGATCAGGTCGACATAGGTCTCGCCGCTGACCAGCTCCAGCTGCACCAGAGGATACTGGTCCAGGAACTCGGGCACCAGGGGCGCCAGCAGGTGGTCGAGCGCCGGCGTTGCCGCATTCACCCGCACCAGGCCAGAAGGCTGCGAGCGCCGCGCGGCCGCTTCCGCCTCGGTGTTGGCCAGGTCGGCCAGCAGGCTGCGCGCGCGGCCCAGCAGCCAGCTGCCCTCTTCCGTCAGCTGCAAGCGCCGCGTCGTGCGGTGCATCAGCGTCATCCGCAGATAATCCTCGAGCCGCTCGGCAGCATTCGAGAACGAGCCCGTATCCATGGTGGCCTGGATGACAGCCATCCAGTTTGCTCACCCAGCTCGCGGTTCTGAAGAAGCCGCGCCTGCTGTTGGTGCACGCGATGGCCACGCTCGGCTACGGCGGCTCCTTCATCGCCTTTGCTTACCTGGCGCCGATCCCGCAGGAAGTCTCGGGCTTTGCCTCCTCGAGCGTGGGCCTGGTGATGCTGGTGTGCGGCGCCCGACAAGTGGCTGGTGCTGGCCACCGTGCTGGCCTGGGCACGGTCGCCTTCGGCAACGTGCCGGGCCTGCAGATCCACGCGGTGTAGCGCGCCGAACGCGGTGCGCCGCATGCGGTGGACGTGGCCTCCGGCCTGAACATCGCTACCGTCAATGTCGGCATCGCGCTGGGAGCCTCGGCGGCGCCTGATCGTGGCACGGCTCGGGCTGATGGCCACGTCATGGATCGGAGCCCTGATCGTCGCCGGCGCCTTTGCCTTGGCCCTGCTCGCGCGCCGGCTGAATCGCCGCGACGGCCTGCCCGGATCGATGCGCCGGACCGGGGCGAGCGCCTGGTCAGCCCCGAGTTTGGGCCTGGCTGGGAGTGAGCCATGGGAGTGCCATGGCAACCAAACTACTCGTCCAGCTCGGGATAGTGGCGGAAGATCCCGTTCTGGTTGAACGGGATGCGTCGCGGCGATGCCAGGTAGGCCGCGATGTTGGGGCGCGCCGCCACGCGGTCGCGCAGCGCGCCGAGCGCCGGATAGTCGCCCTCCAGCCGTTTCATCGCGTTCGGGAAGGCATAGCGCAAGCCTTCGACCACCTGGAACAGCGACAGGTCGGCATAGGTCGGCTTGTCGCCCACCAGCCAGTCGCGCGGCTCCGGATTGGTGAGCAGGCGCGAAAAATAGCCGAAGAACTTCGGAAGGCGCGTCTCGATGAAGTCGGCGGCACGCCGCTGCGCTTCCGGTTTCTGGTCTTCGTAGTAGAGCGAGGTGGCGATCGGGTGGTGGGTATCGTGGATTTCGCTGACCAGGTCGGCGATGGTCAGCTGCAACTGGTGGGTCCACAGCCGGCCCGGATCGGTGCGCGGCGCCAGCGCATGCTGCTCGCCCAGGTAGAGCAGGATGTTGGCGACCTGGCCGATGGTCAGCTCGCCGGCGCGCAGGAAGGGCGGCGCGAACGAGGGATGGGCTTCGGTCTCGAGCGCCGACAGCAACAGTTCCATGCCGCCTTCACGGCGCGCCACGTCCGCGTATTCGGCCCCCGCCTCTTCCAGGGCAAGCCGGACGAACTCGCCACGTCCCTGTATACCCGGCCAGTAAAAAAGTTCATATGCCATCTCGCACCTCCGGTCTCGTTCGGTCTGGCGCAATTATCGATGATGAATCGGAAGCGTGTCGCCGCACAAACATGGTAATCTTGTAGTGCTTGTCAGGCGAAAACAAAAAGTCGTAAAAACTTAGAAGAAACAAGATTCGAACCACGAGAGAGAGACAACATGAACGCAACCCGTCCCAGCGGTTTCATTCACTTCCCCCAGCTTTCTCCGTATTACCACAGCACCAGTTAGCCTCCCGGCAAATTGCATGGCAGAATGTGATTTCTGCGATGCAAGCCCGTTGACATAGCGGGCATCGAAGATAAAGCAGTGGCGCCGTGGTGGCGCCCGCAACTTTACGCCGACTGGAGCGCTCACATGATATTCGCTCACCTGACACGACACTGGCTCGCACGCCGCAGCCAGTACACGCCTGCTTCCTGGATGCTGAGCATCGTGCGCAGCCTGCGCGTGCTGCGCTACTGGCGCGAGCACCAAGCCCTGTGCCGTCTCGACCTGGTGCGCCGCTTCGTCGCGGCCGCTCCCAACGATGACCTGTTCCACCACCTGAGTCACCGCAGCTACCTGTCCAGGGACCTCAGCGCGCGCCAGCGCGTGCAGTGCGTGCTCTCGCACTACCGATTCGAAGACGCCGCTTTCAGCAATGCCTACCACCAGGCCGTCTATGGCGGGGGCGGGCTTACGCTGTGGCAGCATGACACGGGCGAGCACAACTTCATCATGCGCCTTGAAATGGCGCCGCGCCACGACGCGGAAGGCGACCTTACCATCTCGCTGGTTGCCGACGGCAAGTACCTGCACCGCCTGTCCTATACCTGGATCGACGGCCAACTGGCCGGCGTCGACCTGCCGACCGTGCCCTTCGTTACCCGCAACCAGGGCCGCTGGACCGATTCCGGCGCCGCCTTCGAGGCCTTCGAGGAAGCCTTCCCCAACAACTCGCCGAGCTTCTTCTGTTTCGCCGCGATGCAAGGTGTGGCCCAGGCCCTGGGCATCGACCAGGTAGTGGCCATCAAGTGCACCTCGCACATCGCCTACGATCCGCTCGACGTGAAGCATTTCGAGAACGCCTACGACGGCTTCTGGAAAATCCTCGGCGGCGTCGAAATGCCGGGCCGCAGCTACCTGATCCGCCTGCCCTTCTACCTCAAGCCGCTGGCCGACATGCCGTCCAAGCACCGCAAACGCGCCGCCCAGCGCCGTGAATTCTGGCGTGCCATCGGCGACTCCACCCGCACCACCATGCTGCGACACATGGTCCCGGCCGCCAGCGCGCAGGCGCACACGGTCGAGGCGCCGGCCACGGCCGAAGCTTGAAGCGCGGCGATCGCGCCAAGGGCGGCGCACGCCCGGCGCGGCTGAACGCGCTCGATGCAAAGGTCTCCAGCCTGCAATGACAAAGCGGGTCGAAGCGACCGGTGAGGCACGCGCAGCCGCACCACGATGCCCAGCCATTGCCACATTCACCACACCCGCCCGGGTCCGTGGTACACTGCCGCCTCGCTAGGGGTCCTGGTGTGCGCACAAGCGCGCTGCCGGGTGAGAGATACCCTTCGTACCTGATCTGGATAATGCCAGCGAAGGAAAGCGCAACGCAGTTCCCATTCTTGTTTGCCCTTCCCCCACGTTGGCTCCGGCTTTTTCATTAAAAGCAGCGCGCCACGTTCCAGCGTGGTGCGCGAAGACGAGCAACCCATGACATCCAAGCTGAAGTATTCCCCGCAGTTTTCATTGATCGCCTGCGCCATCCTGCAGGCCTTCTCCGCCACCGCATCCGCACAACACACCGAGCAGGCCGAGGGCGTGGCCTCGGTGGTCGTCACCGGCAGCCGCTGGGTCGCCAGCGACCGCGCCAGCATCGGCGGCTTCTCGAGCGCGCCCCTGCTCGACACCCCGGCGTCGATCACCGCCATCAACCGCACCCAGATGCTGGACCTGTCGATCCGCAACGTGACCGACGCGGCGCGCTACGACGCCTCGATCGGCGACGCCTACAACGCGGTCGGCTACGCCGAGCAGTTCTCGATCCGCGGCTTCGCCCTCGACAATGCCAGCAGCTACCGCAAGGACGGCATCGCAATCCCCGCCGACACCCAGATCCCGCTGGAGAACAAGGAACGCATCGAAGTGCTGCGCGGCCTGGCTGGCCTGCAGGCGGGCGTCGCGGCGCCGGGCGGCATGGTCAACTTCGTCACCAAGCGTCCAACCGATGCACCGTTGCGCTCGGCGCTGGTCGAAGTGAGCGAACGCGGCACCCTGCACGGCTCGATCGATTTGGGCGGCCGATTCGAGGACCGCCGCTTCGGCTATCGCATCAATGCCGCGGCCGAGGACCTGAAATCCTATGTGCGCGGCGCCGACGGCGAGCGCCAGTTCGTGTCCGCCGCTTTCGATTGGCAGCTCAGTCCGAATGCGCAGCTGGCGCTGGACCTCGACCACCAGCGCAAGTCGCAGATCACCGCACCGGGCTACCAGCTGCTGCGCAACGAAGCCTTGCCGACGGGAGTCTCGCCCAAGACCCTGCTGAACGACCAGCCCTGGACCAGGCCGGTGGAAACCGACAGCAGCAACCTCGGCCTGCGCTTCGAGTACCGCTTCAGCCCCGACTGGACGGCCACGGTCAACGCCAACAAGCACTGGTTCAAGCGCGACGACTACACCGCCTTCCCCTACGGCTGCAGCAACGAAGCCGAAGGCTTCTATCCGGGCTACTGCTCGAACGGCGACTACGACGTCTACGACTACCAGAGCGTCGGCGAGCGCAAGACCCCGTGGGGCGCGCAGGCCATGCTGCAGGGCCGCTTCGCCACGGGCGCCGTGCGCCACCAGCTGACCGTCGGCGCGTCGATGTCCGAGCGCCACGACAGCTTCGGCGAGTATGTCTACGACTACGCCGGCTACAGCAATATCTGGAACAACCGGACGGTCGATCCGGCCCCGGGCAACCCGCGCACCGGCCCGGTGATGGAGCGCCGCAGCGATCGCGAGAGCGCGCTGTTCGTGCAGGACGTCGCCACCTTGTCGGACCGGCTGACCCTGCACACCGGCCTGCGCTGGGTGAAGCTCAAGCGCGACGAGCTGGCCGAGATCGAACAGGGCTGGGTACATGCCGATGATTCCTTCGTGCTGCCGAGCGTCGCCCTGGTCTACAAGCCGGCGCGCGACTGGAGCGTCTACGGCTCGCTGAGCCACGGCCTGCAGCACGGCGGCATCGCCGAGATGGGCACCGCCAACGAAGCGTCGGTGCTGCCGCCGGGCCGCTCGAAGCAGGTCGAAGTGGGCGTCAAGGGCCTGGTCAACAATGCGGTGATGCTGTCGGCCGCCGCCTTCGACATCCGCCAGGGCCTGGAGTACGTCAACGCCGCCAACGTCTTCGTACGCGCGGGCCAGCAGCGCCATCGCGGCGTCGAACTGGCGGCCCAGGGCAAAGTCAATGCAGACCTGAACTACAGCCTGTCCCTGATGGCGCTGGATGCCGAGCAGACCGGCACCGGCGACGCCGGCGTCGAAGGCAAGCGCGTGACCAACGTGCCGGAGTTCCGTTCGACGGCATGGGTGGAATATGCGCTGCCGCTGGTGCGCGGCATGAAGGTGGATGCGACCTGGCAGTACTCGGGCAGCAAGGCCTTCGACCCGGCCAACCGCGCCATCGTGCCGGGCTACCACGTGGCGGCAGTGGGCACCTCGTACGCGCTGCGCGTGGGCGGCATGAACACGATCCTGCGCGCCCGCGTGGACAACGTGTTCGACAAGTTCTACTGGCGCGACGTGACGCAGTCGCTGGGCGGCTACCTGCTGCCGGGCGCGCCGCGGACGTTCAGGGTGTCGGCGCAGTTCGACTTCTGAGATAAGTAGGGTGGGCGGCTTCGCCGCCCACCCTACGGTGGCGTCTTCAGTCGGCCAGCTCGGCCAGCTTGCCCAGGCAGCGCCGCTGGAATCCATCCAGCCCGGCAGTGACGAAGCTGTCTTCCGGCCCGATCACCTCCGCATCGAGCAGCAGGCGCAGCTTGGCGATGCGATCGCCCTGGGTGAGCGCCTGGGCCAGGTGCGGCCCGTCCGGGTCGCCCGCCCATGCGATCGCCTCGACCACGTCCGCGGGAAAGTCCCAATGCCGCGCGATCACCGCCGATAGCTGGCGGCTGGCCTCGAACAGCGCAACCCCGAAGGTTCCGGAACCCGGCACCTTGCCATGGCAGACCCGGTCCGCCACCTGGAACGCGACCTGCAAGCCGACGTTCTGCATCAGGCCGGCCAGGTAGGATTCGAACACGCCGGCGGACAGGCCCGGCGCCATCACGCTGGCGGCGAAGGCGCAGCGCTCGGAGTGGCGCCAGACGCTCGGGGCCACCTGGCGCGCGACGCCCTGCACCTTGACCCGGATGAGCGGCCGCATCGCGATGCGCGCCAGCAGCATGCGCAGGCCGTTCAGGCCGAGCATCGTCACTGCGCCCTCGAGGGTCTCGATCGGCTTGGCCGGCCGGTAATAGGCGCTGTTCGCCTCGCGGATCACCTCGGCGACCAGCACCAGGTCGCGCCCCACCTCGGCCGACAGCGCGGCGGTGGAGATGTTCTCGTCCGACAAGGCGCCCAGCAGTTGCGTCACGAGTTCCGGCACGCGCGGCACCAGCCCGGAGGCGCTTTCCGGGTCGTCCGCCAGGGCGCGGACCTCGTCGAGGATCTGCTGCTCGATTTCCGGACTGGCGTTGGTGCCGCTCGATGCGGCCAGCCAGCGATAATAGGCGGCGTCCACATCGGCCGCCATGTTCTCTTCATTCGCCGCCGCGGCCGCCTCGATGTTCGCCGCGGCAGCGGGCTCCTTCTCGGTGCCGCCCAGCAGGCGGCCTATCCAGTTTTTCACAGCGCACCGCCGTCTTTACGCAGTAGGAGAAGCTATTCTAATACCACAGGGCAACAAAAAGGCAAATGTAATCAGTTGTCATTTGGATCCTGATCAATAAGACAGGCCGGCCCCAGCAAACCCTCCACCCGGCGCATCCGGTGCTCCAGGCCGCCTTCGAGCAGGACATAAGGGATCTTCCTCTCCTTCAGCGTTTCGACGAGCATCCGGTGCACCTTCTGGCGTACCTCTTCCGATTCGCGCTGGAGGCCATCGGGCTCCCATGGGCTGTCCGGCGCGGTGACGAAGGTCCAGGCATAGTCGTGGCGCTCGTCCAGGCGCGCCAGCTGCAGGTCGACGCGGCCCCAGTACTGGCGGCTGTACAGGGCCGTCATCAGCGGCGTCGTGTCGCAGAACAGGAAGCGATGGGCACGGGCCTCAGCCTCGTTTTCGCGCACCAGCTGGGTGCAGGCGATCGGGTACTGGTCGCTCTCGAAGGGCACGCGCCCACGGCTGTCGACGAATTCGCGCAGGTATTCCGGCACCCACACGGTGCCGTAGTGCCGGGCCAGCGCTTCGCACAGGGTCGACTTGCCGGACGATTCGGCGCCGAGCACCGCGACGCGCTGGACTGAAGGCTTCATGCGTCCCTCCGCGCGATGTTCGACCAGGCGCGCCAGCCGGTCCAGGCCAGCACCACGAACACGGCATACAGGATGGCGGTCAGGTTCAAGCCCTTGTAGACGTACAAGCCGACGTAGAGCACGTCCACCACGATCCAGACCAGCCAGTTCTCCACTTTCTTACGGCCCAGCAGGAGCTGGCCCACCAGGCTGCCGGCGGTCAGGAAGCCGTCGGCATGCGGCACGTCGGTGTCGGTGAGGTGGTCGAGGAACTGCGACAGCAGCACGAAGCCGGCGGCCCAGCCGGCGATGGCCCAGCCCCAAGCTGCCCGCTTGAGGCGCGTGACCACCAGCGGCTGCTCGCCGGCGCCATGCAGCCACTGGTACCAGCCCCAGACCGAGGCCCCGATGAACACGAACTGCAGGCCCATGTCGCCGTACAGCTTGGCGTCGTAGAACACCACGGCATAGGTGGCGGACGAAGCGATCGAGAACAGCCAGGCCCAGTGCTTCTGGCGGATGTTCAGCAGCACGGTGGTCGCCGCCAGCAGAAAGGAGATGAGTTCCAGCGGGGTAGTGCTAAAGCCCAGCAAGGCAAGCGGTTCGTTCATGCGCTGATTGAGAATGCGAGAGTATGTGCAGCAAATAAGTGCAGGAAAAGTACGGGCTGCGTGGCCTCGGTCCTGGCAGGTGCAAAGCGGACGGCCAATCCAGGTCAACAGTCGATTATGGGAGCTGGCGCGGGAATCCGCAAGCCGGACGGCGCCGCAGGGGCCGGCCGCTGTGACAAAGCGAGATATTTACGCCGGAGCGGCCTGGCTATACTGTCCGCACGCCGATGCGGCGCATCACCGGAGATGCCATGCGCCTGCGTGCGACCCTGCTCTGCGCCACCCTGCTGGCGCTTCACCTGCCGTCCTTCGCGGCGGCGCCCATCGTGCCGATCTCGGCCTTCGTCGACGAAAACAAGTACACGATCCCGCGCTTGTCGCCGGACGGCAAGCAGCTCGCGATCACGGTGCGCGTGCCCTCGGGCGAACGCACCGTGCCGGTCATCATGGTCTACTCGCTGCCCGACCTGAAGGTCACCGGCGGCATTCGCCTGCCGGTGCACGAAGTCCCGCTGGATTACGACTGGGTCAGCAATGCGCGCCTGGTCATCGCGCGCGGCTTCGAGCAGGGTTCGCGCACCACGCTGCTGAACCACGGCGAACTGCTGGCCAGCGACATCGACGGCAAGAACCAGGTCTACCTGCACGGCTACAGAATGCCGAGGACGATGGTGCGGGGCGGGCGCCATCCGGACGATCACGCCACTGGCGTCGTGGAAGGCGTGGCCCGCGAATACAACAACCATGTGTTCGTCTCGTCCCAGCTATGGGAAGCCGACCGTACCCTGCTCTACGACATCAACACGCAGAACAACGCGCGCAAGCTGATCGCCGAACTGCCAATGAAGGAACTGAACTTCCTGGTCCAGAACGACGGCAGGCCGCGCTTCGCCTTCGGCGTTGACGCCGATTTCCACGCCGTCGTCTTCCGCAACAATGAGGCCAAGGGCGCCTGGGACAAGATCACCGGCATGGGCAGCCGGTACACGCCGCTGGCGTTCTCCCCGGACGACAGCCGCTTCGCGGCGCTGTACTCGAAAACGGGCGAGCCGGAGTCGCTGGTGGTGGAAGATGCGCGCAGCGGCGAGCGCAAGACACTGTACGCGGACCCGGTCGCCATGCCGCTGCGCCTGTACGGCGGACGCGGGGGCCTGCCCTTCGGCGCGGCATCGAGCGTCGGCATCCCGCGCGCCAGCTATTTCGACGATGCCAGCGAGGACGCGCGCCTGCACAAGCTGCTGAGCGATCAGTTCCCCGGCAACTTCGTCAACTTCGAGAGCGCCAGCAGGGATGGCCAGACCATGCTGTTCAGCGTGCGCAGCGACCGCGATCCCGGTTCCTACTACCTGTTCGACCGCAAGAGCGGCAAGGCCGACCTGCTGTTCACATCGATGGAAGCGATCGAGCCGGACCAGATGGCCGAGCGCCGCCCGGTTGGCTACCGCGCACGCGACGGCCTGGAAATCCATGGCTACCTCACCATGCCGCGCCGCGCCGCGGGCGCCAAGCTGCCGCTAATCCTGATCCCGCACGGCGGTCCGCACGGCGTGTACGACAACTGGTTCTTCGACACCGACGCCCAGTTCCTCGCCAGCCGCGGCTACGCCGTCCTGCAGCTGAACTTCCGCGGCTCGGGTGGTCGCGGCCCGTCCTTCCGCGACGCCGGCTACCGCCAGTGGAGCGGCAAGATCCAGGACGACCTGGTCGACGGCGTCAAATGGACGATCGCCCAGGGCGACATCGATCCGCGACGCATCTGCGTCTATGGCGCGAGCTTCGGCGCCTACTCGGCCATGATGCTGGCGGCACGCGAGCCCGGCATGTTCCGGTGCGCGGTCGGCTATGCCGGCGTCTACGACCTGAACCTGCTCACGAAAACCGACGAGGCCGTTCTCGACCGTCGCATCGGGGTGGCGGTCGACCGTTTCGTCGGCAAGGAGGAGGCGGAACTGACCCGCTCCTCTCCGGTGACGCAGGCGGAACGAATCAAGGCACCGGTACTGCTGGTGCACGGCGGCCAGGACAAGCGCACGCCGATCGCCCATGCCGAGGCGATGCGCAAGTCGCTCACCGCGGCTGGCCGGGCACCCGAATGGTTCGTCGCACCGTCCGAGGGACACGGCTTCTACGATACGAAGAACCAGGCCGAGTTCTACCGCCGGCTCGAGAGCTTCCTGGGCCGGCATCTCGGCCAGCCTTGAGCGGCGCCAGTCGTCCCGGCGCCCGGCACCGCAGCACAAAAAAAAGCGCCGGGACATCCCGGCGCTGTTCATTGCACTTCCACGCTGATTATTTCTTCGGATACTTGACCGTCATTTCCTTCAGCAGGTTGTCGGCGCGGTCGACTTCCTTCATCACCCACAGCATGTAGCGGATGTCGACGTGGATCGCGCGCGTGATCCCGGTGTCGAAGTACCAGTCCTTGGTGATCGATTCATAGGTCGAATCGAAATTCAGGCCCACCAGTTCGCCGTGCTTGTTCATCACCGCGGAACCCGAGTTGCCGCCCGTGGTATCGGCGCTCGACAGGAAGTTCACCGGCACGGTGCCCAGCACCGGGTCCTTGAACTCACCGTAGCGCTTGCCCTTGATCGCGTCGAGCAGCGCCGCCGGCGCGATGAACGGGTCCTTGTTGGTCGCCTTTTCGACGATGCCTTCCACGGTCGTGAACGGACCTTTCACCAGGCCGTCGCGCGGGGAGTACGGCGACACGGTGCCGTAGGTCACGCGCAGCGTCGAGTTGGCGTCCGGGTAGACCGGCTTGCCCTGCGACTTCTTCCAGGCGATGACGGCCGCCATGTACTGCGGGATCACGCGTTCCAGGTTGCCGTCGATCTCGTTGCGGCGGTTCTCCAGCGTCATGCCGGTCTCGTGCAGGCGTACGGCCAGCTGGATGAAGGGATCGTTCGACTTGCGGAAGGCGTCCGCATCCTTGCCGATCCAGGCCAGGCGCTTGGCGGTATCGGCCAGTTCGGTGCCCTTGTACATCGCGTTCAGCGCGTTCGGCGGCGGCAGCAGGCCGTCCAGGCCCTGCGGGCGCACTTTCGTGTCGATGCGGGCATAGCGCGCCAGCGCGGCGCCCCAGCGGGCTTCGTCGACCTGGGACACGAAGGACTGCTCGAGGCGGGTCAAGCGTGCCTTGATGAAGGACAGGTCGCGCTCCTGGTAGCCGGCTTCACGCTGCGCGTCCGGCTTCTGGCGCTCCAGCGCCAGGCGGTACAGGGTGCGTGCGCTCTTGAGCAGGTCGCTGTGGGTCGCCTCGAGCCAGGCGGCTTCCTGGCGCGAGGCCGCCATGTCCTGGGCGATCACGCCATCCAGCTCGCCCAGCAGACCCTTGGCGCCCTTGCCGTTCTGCTTGTGCCAGGCGCGGAACTCGGCATCCTGCACGTCCTTGATCGCGGCGATGTCCTTGCGCGCAAAGCCGTCCAGCAGGCCCTGGGTCTTCTTCAACACGTTGTTCAGGCTCTTGGCCACGCTCGCATAGCGCACGTCCCAGGCCGGGTTGCCCATGGTGGCGGCCGAGATCACCGACAGGTCGGCGGTGATGCTGGCCACCTTGGCCGGGAAGTCGACGTCGCGCGCGAAGCGGATCTCGCTCGGCAGCTTGTAGCGGCTGGTGCGGCCCGGGTAGCCGGCCAGCAGGATCGGATCGCCGTTCTTCAGGCCTTCGGCGGAGACGACCAGGAAGTCCTTCGACTTGTAGGGCACGTTGTCCGGCGAGGGATCCGCTGGGCGACCGTCCTTGCCGACGTAGGCGCGCAGGAAAGCGTAGTCGCCGGTCTGGCGCGGCCATTCGTAGTTGTCGATGTCCCCGCCGAAGTTGCCGATGCGGTCGGACGGCGCATACACCAGGCGCACGTCGCGGATCATCAGCTGCTTGATGCGGTAGTACTCGAGGCCGCGATGGAAGGCCGGCACCGAGCAGCGAACCGATTTGTCGGTCTCGCATTCGGCCACCAGCGACTTGATGCGCGACGCCACCAGTTCGTGACGCTCGCGGCCCGACATCGTGGAGCTCAAGCCCTTCAGCACGCGCTCGGTGACGTTCTCGACCTTCTCGGTCACGTACACCAGGGTGTTCGGGCCGCCCGGCAGTTCCTCGGCGCGGTCCTTGGCCAGGAAGCCATTGACGATGTAGTTCTTTTCCGGGGTCGAGTTGCGCTGGATGGCGCCGTAGGCGCAGTGGTGGTTGGTGACCACCAGGCCCTCGGGCGACACGAAGGAGGCCGAGCAGCCGCCCAGCGAGACGATGGCGCTCATCGGATGCTTGGTCAGGTCGGCCAGTTTCTCGGCCGGCATGGCGATGCCGATGCGCTTGAGTTCGGATTTGAGTTGCGGCAGCTGGTGCGGTTGCCATTGGCCTTCATCGGCGACCGCGAGGCTCGCGGCGCCCATCAAGGCAACGGGCAGGACAAACGATTTGAACAAGATGAGACCCCGGGTGAATAAAAATGCACCCGACAGTATAGCTTTGTTACATATGCACGAGGTCGTTTTTTGGCGTAATGACAGGCTTCGTTGGCGCGCTGTTACATCGGGCGCCCGCTCGGCACCCAGTTACCGATCCGTTCGTACTGGGCGCGATACTGCGAGGCCAGGCAGGCCTCCAGGTCGGTCGACGGGATGCAGCGCGCGTCACGCTCCTGCAGCCACCGGCGCTGCAGTGCGCGCAGTTCGTCGCGGGCGCCAACGGTCGCGTGCCCATGGCGCACCTGCTTGACCAGCATCCCCAGCTCCAGGTCCTGCATCGACAACGAGGCATTGGCACACACCGCCTTCTCCATCCGCGTGGACGCCTTGCGGCAATCGAAAGAGGGGCCCGTGGACGATGGCCGGAAGTGCCCGGCTGGCGTGAAATGCGCGGCGGGCAGCGACGTCGTCTTTCCCGTGCGCGACACGAACTGGACCGAGACCGGGTTGATTTCAAGTTCGCGCAACCAGGCAGTCACCGCCAATTGCGCCGGTGCCGGTATCCGGCTCGCCTGCATGGCGTTGGAACCGAGCCGCAATTCGCCACCCGAGTAATAGGCGCCCAGGCCGATGCCCGTGCCGGCGTCGATCCAGAAGAATCCCTTGTCGGGGCAGGAATGCGCAACGCATCCGGAAACGGCCAGGTAGCGGCGTTGCGTGACGAGCACCGGGTCCGGCGGCCCCCCGATACCGCGCAGCACCTCACCCGACAGGGTCGCGGGAACGCGCGATGCAACCAGGCTCTTCGCACGGCGGTCCCAGACGAAGCTGTTGCTGGATTGTCCTTCGTAAGCCAGTACCCAGGCGGTGCGCTGGGTATCCGCTGGCGCCGCCGCGCCGGCCGCACCGGCGGCCAACACGAACGCCGCGGCCAGGGCGGTCGACTTCAAGGCATTGTACCGGCGGGCCGGGGTCGAACCGCACAGCATGGGATCTCCCGATGGTGGTCTGTTTCGCTGAGCGTCCATGATACCCCGGTTGCGTGGGTCCGGCACCACGCCGATGCGCCGAGCGCGCCCCGATATGTTTCGTACGCTGCATTGCGTGCGCGATGCTGTTACCTGTCTCGAACGGTCTTCGCACCGATTTACACCGATGTCCGCGTGATCGCGCAGTCAGCCGGGCAGTGGACGGACAAGGGCAAACGGAAAACGGGTGCGGAACAGCTTCCGCACCCGTCTGTTTGTCCTTGCAGCCGGTTACAAAGCCGCTACAAATCCCAGCGCGATCGACGCGTTCATGGCGAGTCGCACATGCAATGCGTCACCGCAGCGAAGGGCTTGCGGCCGTCGGCGACTTCCTTCAAAAAGGCCATGTCCTGCGCCACCTGAGCTACCGGGCCGCCAGGGAGCACCTCTTCCATCAAGCCGAGCTTGACCTGGATGTTGACGGCCTGCGCGGTCGAGGCGCCCATCATGTTCAGGAAGCGCTCGATGCGGCTGACCGGACGCTCGATATAGGCGACGCGGTAGTCCTCGCCCAGCTTGGCGCGCTTGGCGGCCGAGGCCAGCGCGTCGCGGTAGCCGCCCAGGCGGTCGACCAGGCCGCGTTCCTTGGCCTGGGCGCCGGTCCAGACACGGCCCTGCCCCACTTCGTCGATCTTCGCCGCGGTGGTCTTGCGTGCTTGCGCGGCCTTGGTCGTGAACTCGCTGTACACGTGGTTGATGCTGCTCTGTACCAGGGAGCTGAAGCGCGGGTCGATCGGGCGCAGCGGATTGTAGGCATCCGCCAGCCAGGTCGTGGTATAGCCGCCGGTATGGATGCCCAGCTTGTCGCTCACCTTCTCGGCGGTCGGCAGGATGGTGAACACGCCGATCGAGCCGGTGATGGTGGCCGGGTCGGCGATCACCTCGTCGGCCGCCATCGAGATCCAGTAGCCGCCCGATGCCGCCACGCTGCCCATCGACACCACCACCGGCTTGCCGGCGGCGCGCGTCAGTTCCAGCTCGCGCCGGATCAGTTCCGAGCCGTAGGCGCTGCCGCCAGGCGAGTCGACCCGCAGCACCACGGCCTTGACCTGCTCGTCCTCCCGCGCCTGGCGGATCAGGTTGGCGACCGTGATGCCGCCGACCACGCCCGGACCGCTCGTGCCTTCGGTGATGTTGCCCGAAGCGGTGATCACGCCCACGGCGTCGCCGAAGGGCCTGGGCTCGTGGCGCGCCAGGTAGTCCTGGTAGCCGACCTGGCGGAAGGACTTGATGCGCTCGTCCCAGGCGCCGCGCTTGGCCAGCATGTCGCGGATCTCGTCGCGGGTCTTGAGGCCGTCCACCAGCTTGGCTCCCAGGGCCACCCGGGCCGCGCTGCCGCCGGCCGCCTCCATCTGCTGCGGCAGGGTCTCGACCCATCTTGCCACGCTGCCTGCGGGGAGCTTGCGGTTCTTCTCGACCTGGGCCGTGTAGTCCTGCCACAAGGCGCTGTAGAGGAAGGCGTCCGCCTCTTGCGCCGCCTCGGACGGGCCGTTGGCGATGTAGGGTTCGGCGAAGCTCTTGTAGGTGCCGACCTTGATCAGGTTGACGGTCACGCCCAGCTTGTCGAGGGCGTCGCGATAATAATTGCGGCGCCCGCCGAAGCCTTCGATCAGCACCATGCCCATCGGGTGCACATAGACTTCGTCGGCATGCGACGCCACCAGGTAGCGCTTCTGGTCATAGGTGCCGCCCCAGGCCACCACCCGCTTGCCGGACGCCTTGACGCGGTCGATGGCGGCCCCGATCTCGCGCAGCTGGGCCAGGCCGCCGCCGTCCATCTGGTCGAGCAGCAGCACCACGGTGCCGATGTTCTTGTCCTTGCTTGCGGTATCCAGCACGCGCAGCAGGTCGCGCAGGCGCACGCTGCGCTTGCTGTCGCCGCCGACCGAGTCGAGCACGGTGTCCTGGAAGCTCGACTGGTACTGCTCGACCAGGTCGCCCTTCAGTTCCAGCACCAGGGCGGTCTTCTCGCCGATCGGCTTGACGCCGCCGGAGGTCGTGATCATCACGACGAGGATCACGAACAGCAGGAACAACAGGTTCATGAAGGTGCGGCGCGACACGTCGACCGCGTGCCACAGCATGCCGAAGGCGCGGCGCAGCGCACTCAGGGGTTTGAAAGCCATCGGAACTCCGTCTCCAGTCAATACATCATTAAGCCGTCACCGCGGCCGTACTCGCCTTCTCCTTCTGGGAGATGGCGAACAGGCCGGCAAACACGAGTATGCCATTTACCATGAGCAATTCCAGTCCCAAGCGGTAGGAACCGAGCAGGTGTTCCTGATTGTACTCAAGGAGCGCGCAAAGGATCGGCGCGCCAATCGTAATATACGGCACCAGGCGATCGGTCAGCGTCCGGCGCGTGAGCATGCCGAAGGCGAACAGGCCCAGCAGCGGACCGTAGGTATAGGCAGCCAGCTTGAGGATGACCACGATCATGCTCGGGTTGTCGGCCAGCTTGAAGCCCATCACCAGCAGCAGGAACAGCCCGGCGAAGCCCAGGTGCACGCGGCGGCGCAGTCCTTCCTTGGCTTCTTCGCTCAGGTCGGTGCGGCGCTTGATGCCGAGGATGTCGATGCAGAACGAGGAGGTCAGCGCCGTGATGGCGCCGTCCGCGCTCGGGAACAGCGCCGAGATCAGGGCGATCAGGAAGATGATCTGTACCGTGGCCGGGAGGTGGCCCATGACCACGGCCGGGAAGATCTTGTCGCCGGTGGCGCTCACACCGACGGTCGGCGCGTACAGGTACAGCAGGCCGCCCAGGAACAGGAAGCTCATGAGCACGACCACCAGCACGGCGGTCAGGGTCAGGAGGTTCTTCTGCGAATCCTTGAGCGTCTTGACGGAAATCGTCTTCTGCATCATTTCCTGGTCCATGCCGGTCATCGTGATCGTGATCAGGGCGCCGGCGACGATCTGCTTGAGCCAGAAGTTGGGGCTATCCAGGTCGTGCGTGAAGATCCTGGCCAGACCTTGCGACTGCATCTGGTTCAGGCTTTCCGGCACCGACATGTTCAGTTCGCCCAGCAGGATCCAGACGCAGGCGAACAGGCCGAACAGCATGGCGCTGGTCTGCAGGGTGTCGGTCCAGACGATGGTCTTCACGCCGCCCTTGTAGGTATAGAGCAGGATCATGCCAAGCACGACGAGAGTGCTGAGCCAGAACGGTACGCCGAGGCTGTCGAGGATGATCGCCTGCAGGATGTTCACCACCAGGTACAGGCGCGCGGTGGCGCCGAGCAGGCGCGAAACGATAAAGAAACCCGCCCCGCTCTGGTAAGCGCGCCGGCCGATGCGGACGTCGAGGTAGTGGTAGATCGAAGTCAGCTGCAGGCGGTAGTACAGCGGCAGTAGCAGGTAAGCCACGGCGATGTAGCCGATCACGTAGCCGATCAGGATCTGGGCATAGCCAAAGGCGTCGGCGCCGACCGCGCCCGGCACGCTCACAAAAGTCACGCCGGACAGCGTGGTGCCGACCATCCCGAAGGCGACCAGCATCCAGTTGCTGCTCTTGTTGCCGATAAAGAAGCTGTCGTTGTTGGCGTTGCGGGAGGTGGCCCAGGCCACGCCGAGCAGGAGCGCGAAGTAGCCGATGAGGATTGCGAAAAGGAGTGCCGGGGACATGGAATTCCAGTGGGGTTGTCGTTTCGCCCAGCAATATACACCTAAGCGATGCCACCGGGAACCAAGCCGGAATGCCGCAAGCTTGCCCTGCCATGCCTGGTGGTTATGCCTGGCAGGCTGGTTTTCCCCGCCCCCGCGTCCTTACGCTTCCTCGCCCTGCACCCGCTCGAACGGCCCGATGCAGGTATTCATCGACTCGTCGGCGCACATCAGGAACAGCGCTCCCGAGGGATGGAAGCGGATGTAGTTGGTGGCCTTCGTCCCCGGCTTCATGATGGCGCCCGCGCAGTCCTTCTTGCCGTTGTCCTTGACGACACGGTCTTCCAGACGATAGAAGCCCTTGGCGCTGGGCTTGGCGGGAATCTGGTATTCGCTTTCCGACACTTCCTCGGCGCTGGTGACGAGAGTGGTGCCGTCGGCGCGGAAGCGGTAGGTTTCCGAGCAGCCGAGGTCGGGCAGGCTGAGTTTCCAGATGCCGAGGATGGGATGGTCGGCCGGGGGCGCGGCCTGCGCACCGGACGGCACGGAAATCAAGGCAGACAACAATACGGCCCCAGTGAACACTGCGGCAGGCACACGCATGGCAGGCTCCTTCCCACGTTGCGACAGCCGGGCGGACGCCGCGGCAGGCCCGCGCATGCGGACGACGCCATTATTGCAGCGGCGGCGCGCACACGGCGCACGCGCCGCTCCACCGACTCTCGGCCGTAGGGTGCTCGGCTTGCCGAGCGCGCGTTCAAGCAGAAGTTGCTGAGCCGATGGGTCCGTTCCTGCGTGACGTGAACGCGCGGTCGGCGCAGCCGGCCTCCCTACCCACCTCAGCCATTCTCCGGCGTGGTTTTCGGCTTGGCTGGACGGCGGCCGCGTGGAGCGGCCTTGCGGGCCGGCGCCTTGTGGGCCGGGCGGGCAGACTTCTGGCGTGCCGGCTTGGCGTCGGCGTCGGCGTCGGCGTCGGCGTCGGCGTCGGCGTCGGCGTCGGCGTCGGCGTCGGCGTCGGCGTCGGCGTCGGCGTCGGCGTCGGCCAGCGTTGCATCACTGGTCACCTGCGCGGCATCCATGACGGCATCCGCTGCGCTGTCGAGCGCCACCGTCGGCGCGGGCTGCGCTTCCGGGCCCGGGTCGACGGCGATCGGCGCCTCTTGCGCTGCCTTCTTCGCGGCCGGCTTGCGCGGCGCGCGGCGGCGTTCCTTGGCAGGCGCCGGCGCCGGCTCCGCGGAGGCTTCCGGGGCCGGCGCTGCGGCTGCCGGCTCCGCCGGCGGCACTGCGGCTTCCTGCTCGACAGGCGCTTCCGGTGCTGTCTCTTCGGTGGCGTCCGGTGCCGGAGGCAGCTCGGCCGCCAGGGCAGCGTCCACTGCGGTCAGCTCGGGCACGGCGGGCGGCAGGTCGCGGCCTCTTCCACCGCGTCCGCCCCGTCCGCGCCGGCGCGGCTCCGCCTTGGCCTCTTGCGCTGCGATTTCCTCGCCTGCCTGCTCGACGGCTGCGCTGTCCTCGGCGGCCTGGGTCTCCGGTACCACGACCAGCTCCGGCGCCGGCATCGCGACCGGCGCAGCGGCGCTGCGGTAGACATAGGTGCCGGATTTCTCGTCGCGGCCGAAATCGAACAGGCCGCGCGCCTGGGCTTCTTCCAGCAGGTTGCCGAAGGTGCGGAAGCCGTAGAAGGTCTCGGAGAAGTCCGGGCGGCGGCGCTTCAGGGTGTCCTTCAGCAGCGAGGCCCAGATCTTGCCGGTGTCGCCGCGCTCGGATACGAGCGCATCGAAGGTCTCGACGACCATCTCGAGCGCCTGCGCCTTGCGCGCTTCCAGTTCTTCGCGGCGCTTGTCGTTGCTCGGGCGGCGTGCCGAAGGCTGGCCGCGGCGCGCATCGAGTTCTTCCTTGCGCTGGGCGGCGGCGCGCCGCACTTCACGCACCAGGTCGTCGTAGAAGATGAATTCGTCGCAGTTCGCCACCAGCAAGTCCGAGGTGGACTGCTTGACGCCCACGCCGATCACGCGCTTGGCGTTCTCGCGCAGCTTCGACACCAGCGGCGAGAAATCGGAGTCGCCCGAGATGATCACGAAGGTGTCGACGTGCGACTTCGTATAGCACAGGTCGAGCGCGTCGACCACGAGCCGGATGTCGGCCGAATTCTTGCCCGACTGGCGCACGTGCGGGATTTCGATCAGCTCGAAGTTCGCTTCGTGCATCGGGGCCTTGAAGGTCTTGTAGCGGTCCCAATCGCAATAGGCTTTCTTGACCACGATGCTGCCCTTGAGCAGCAGGCGTTCCAGCACGGGCTTGATGTCGAATTTTTCGTAGTTGGCGTCACGCACGCCGAGCGCGACGTTTTCGAAGTCGCAGAACACCGCCATGCTGATGTTGTCGGAGGAAGCCATGAAGTATTGCTTTCAGATAATAGTAGGACAAACTGACCGCGATTATACGCAACCCGCCCGATGAAGGCGTGGCGCGCGCTTACCCAGGAGCGATAGTCGAACACGATTCATTTCACAATGCTGCTTTTCAGATACCTTCGCTTATATCATCCCGGCTCCTCCACTCCCTGACCCGGAATCGACCCATGCCTGCGCCAGCCGTCTTCGAGTCAGCGTTCAACAGCTCGCCCAGCGGTGCCTACCTGCTCTCGCCCACACCGGATGCCGTCGTGCTGGCTGTGAACGACGCCTTCCTCAAGGCTTCGCGCCGCAAGCGCGAGGTACTGCGGGATGCGGCCGAACAGGTGACGCCGCTGGCGCGCGCCCGCCGTCACGACCTGTCGTTGGCGCTGCCGCAAGGCGCGGCCATGGTCATGGGCGACAAGAAACGGCTGGTGCAGGTGGTCGCCAACCTGCTCAACAATGCCGCCAAGTACACGCCGGAAGGTGGGCGACTGGCCGTGCACGGTCGTGCGGACAACGGGCACGCGTGCATCGAGGTGATCGACAACGGCATCGGGATGGCTCCGGAGCTGACCGGGCGCGTGTTCGATCTGTTCGCCCAGGCCGAGCGCAGTGTCGACCGCGCGATGGGCGGCCTCGGGCTGGGGCTGGCGCTGGTCAAGAGCCTGGTCGAACTGCACGACGGTTCGGTCGCGTGCTCGAGCCCGGGCGAGGGCCTGGGCAGCACCTTCTCCGTGTGCCTGCCCTGCCTGGGCCCGGACAGCGCAGCGGGGACGGCGTCCGACTTCCCTGTCACTGCCGAGGTCGCCAGCACGGCGGCGCCGCTGCGGGTCCTGGTCGTGGACGACAATGTCGACGCGGCCGTGACCCTCTCGATGGTGCTGGAGGCGGCCGGCCACGAGGCGCTGGTCGAGCATGGGGCCCTGGCCGCCCTCGATCGTGCGCGCAGGTCGGCGCCGCAGGTCTGCTTGCTCGACATCGGCCTGCCGGAAATGGACGGCAAGCAGCTGGCGCGCCGGCTGCGCGCCGATCCGGCCACGGCGGGCGCCCTGCTGGTGGCCGTCACCGGTTATGGCCAGGACGGCGAGCGCCAGCAGATCATGGCCGCCGGCTTCGACCACCACCTGGTCAAGCCTGTCGACATGGAGCGGCTCGAGGCGATCCTGGCCACTGCCTAGGCCGTCCCAACTCTCCCGTCGCGCTTGCGGCACCGGAAAGCCGGGCCCGCCCCCCCCGCCTCTTGCCCTTCCCTACCGGAACATCTGCGTCGGCCTGTGGCGCAGCCGCTCCGCCGGCGCGCGCGCCTGCAACTGCCGACGCGCGTCTGCGCCAGAGGAGACCGCGCCCTGGCCCTGGACGCCCGGCGCCCCGAGCTCGAGGACCGTGATCCGCTCGAACAGCTGGGTGGCCCTGCCGGTCGAATCCCTGACGCGGACGATGATGTTGTAGTCGCCGCTAGCCTTGTAGGTGTGGCTGGCGCGCACTTCGCCCTTGCCCCGGTATTCGCGCACCGGCACCGCCTGCGGACCGCTGCCGTCGCCCCAGTCGACCGTAGCGGTATGGGTGTCGCCCACGTTGCGGTCGCGGAAGGACAGCGTGATCCCGAGCGGCTGGTCGAGGCGCGGGTCGGCGTGCCGGATCGGCCCCAGCACCGGCGCATCGGTCCCGCCGCCATTGGCCCGCAGGAGCAGCACCCCGGCATTGGAATCGGCAATGATGTCGCCGTTGTTCGATACGGCGAGCCCCGAGGTCAGCACCAGGCCCGCCGGCGGGTCGAGCAGGCGCGTATTCAGGTCGGCCGCGCCGCCACGCGTCCAGCGATACGCGATGCGTTCGCCCGAGGCGCGATATCCCACCCCGACGACCACGCCATGATCGTTGAGGTCGTCGGCTTCGGATGCGTCAAGCCCGCGCGGGTGCAGGTCCACCAGTCCGCGCGCCCGGGAAAACAGGAAGGCGCGGGGTGTGCCATTGGCGTTGTCGCCATCCCTGCGGCCCACCACCTCGCCGAGCTCGTTCAGCTGGTGCGCGACGGTGCCTGCGCCGATACGTACTGCGCCTTTGCCCGGACTCCACAGGAATGCGCTGCGATTCCGGGTGTGAACGTCGAGCATCCCGGCGACCTCCCCGCGGTTGTTGTTGTATGAAGCGAATGCGAAGCGCTTGCCGAAGGCGCCGAGGTGCATCATCCGGCCTGCGGCATCCCAGGCCAGCAGATTCGGCTCCCCGCTCGCCCGGTCTCCCGACCCGACCGTGACGTTGTGGTCGTTGATGTCGCTGGCAAAGCTCTGGTCGATGCCTGCGGGGGCAGGCAGCGGGATCAGGCGGTTGGTGGCCGTCCAGCGCACGGCCCGGTTCGTGCCCCTCTCGGCCGAGAGGGCGGAATGTCCGATGATCTCCGAGCGGTTGTTGATGGCCGTGACGAAGGTGGAACCTTCGCTGCTCAGGCTCGGCAAGGGAACCAGGCCGCGCGACGCCGACCAGCGGAACGGCCGTAACGGGCCGCCCCGGGGCGCAGCGGGTTCGATGATGCTCGCCGAGAGGGCGACTTCGCCCTGTTCATTCAGGCCGCCAAAGCGGACCGATCCGCTGTTCGGCGGCGAAATATCGATCACGCGCCTACCGTCGAAGTAGCCCACCTTCAACAGGCCATCGAGTCCTTCGTATTCGAACACGGCCTGGCCGCGCGCATTGATGTCGGCGAAGTAGCCGACGGTTCCTCCTGAAAGATTGACGATGCCATAGACGTCCTTGCCCTGGCTGCCGGCTTTGTGCTGCTCCTGCTCCCCTGGCCTGGCTGTCGCATTGCCGCTGCCGACGCCATCGCTGGCATTCGCGGTGGCCACCGCCGTCGCCATCGCCACCATGCCTGTCATCATGGAAAACCGCCCGATCGAGAAAGTTCGCATGTCTGTCTCCGGTAGAGTGCTCATGCGCCTGCATGAGGCAGGACCAATGTAGGGCCCTGCCAGAGCGAACAGGACGAACTACCGCAAACGCGGACGACGGGTACGACGACGCGAACGGACTCCGCTATCAAAATGGATTGCGCATTGAACAGAGCTTTCAGCTAGGCGATGCCTGCGTTCATGAGAAGCGTTTACAAGCGCGCCAGTGTTGCCTCATCCGGCTCGCCATCGAAGTACTTGTCGATGCAGTCCTGGAAGACCGCTTCGTCCGGCGCAACATCGGCGAACAGGGTCATCGACGAGTGGAACTTGAGATCGTCGGGGTGGCCGAATATCTCTTCGGCCGACAGGCCCTCACGGCTAGCCACGCTGCCCGCGCACTCGCGCAGGCGCGCGCCCAGCACCGGATGCGCCAGGTAAGCCGCCGCTTCATCGGCCGATGCGATCGCATAGCGCTGCGCCATCTCGCTGCTGCCGAGCCCGGCGATCTGGGGGAAGATGAACCACATCCAATGGCTGCGCTTGCGGCCGGCGCGCAGTTCGGCGAGCACCGTGGCGTACACCGGCTCCTGGGCCTGGACGAATCGTTCCAGGTCAAATTCATTGTCCATTTTTCATCCTCCTGGTCGGACTAATGCTACAACTTTGAGATTATTTGCTAAAGTGCGTTCCATAGGACGCGCCAATGGACACCCATCACTTCTCTCTACTACTCGTGCGTGATATGCCGTACGGAAAATACAAGGGCAGCAAGATCGCCGACCTGCCGGGCCATTACCTGGGCTGGTTCGCGCGCGAAGGTTTCCCGCGCGGCGAACTGGGCCAGCTGCTGGCCCTGATGTACGAACTCGACCATAACAACCTGCGCAGCCTGCTCGACCCGCTTCGGACCCGCTGAGCGCCAGGCCCGCCGCCCATCCTGCGCAACAGCGTGGGGCGCCGCAGGCATGCTTGTCGGCTATACTGGCCGCCAAACAGTCTCTCCCGAATTCGATGGAAAACGAACACGCTCCCCTTGTACTGGTCGTCGAGGACGACGAGCACATCGCCCAGGTCCTGCGCTTCATGCTCGAGCGCCAGGCTTACCGCGTCGTCCACCTGGCCGACGGCCGCGTCGCGAGCGAGCACATCCGCAACGCCAGCGAGCGGCCCGGCCTGGTGCTGCTCGACGTCATGCTGCCCTACGTGGACGGGTTCGAGCTGGTGCAGCTCGCGCGCGAACGCAGCGACTGGGCCGGCGTACCGATCCTGATGCTCACTGCCAAGAATACCGAACGCGACACCGTGCGCGCCCTCGATGCCGGCGCCAACGATTTCGTCATCAAGCCCTTCCAGCCGAACGAACTGCTGGCGCGGGTACGCCGTTTCCTGAAGACGGGACCATGATCCCGAGCGCCCTGCCTGCAGGCGCCAGCGACCCTTTCGTCACCGCCGCCGTCTGGACCGGGACGGTCGCGCTCATCCTGACCCTGCTGCTGGCCCTGCAGATCGTGCTGCTGCGAATGGGACTGCGCCGGCGCGAGCGGCGCGCGGCGCGCGCCGTCGCCCGCTGGCGCCCGCTGCTGAACCAGGCCATCGTCGGTGAGGAACCGGAACTGCCGCCCCTGCGGAAAAGCGAACGCCTGCCCTTCCTGCACCTGTGGGCGCACCTGCAGGGTTCGCTGCGCGGCGAGGCCGGCGAAGCCCTGAACGACGTGGCGCGCCGGCTCGGCGTGGACCGGCTTGCACGCGGCATGCTGGCGCGCGGCGCCCGCGACGAACGCCTGCTGGCCGCCCTGGTGCTGGGGCACCTGCGCGACCGCGCCGCCTGGCCCGCGCTGCTACCGCTGGCCAGCGCCCCCGACAGCGTGCTGTCCCTCACCGCGCTGTGGGCCCTGGTGCGGGTCGATCCAGAGGCGGCGGCCGACTACCTGACGCCGCTGTTCATCGAGCGCGACGACTGGGCGCTGTCGCACGTGGCCGGCATCCTGCAACAGGCCAGCAGTCCGGTGGCGCAAGTGCTGGCGCGTATCCTGCCGCAACTGGCGGAGGAGCGCCTGCCGCGTGCGCTGCGCATCGCCGAATCCTTGCGGGTGAGCTTGCCGGCCGGGGTGCTGGCAGATGCCCTGCGCAGCCCGTCCAGCGCGGTGGTGATCGCCGCGCTGCGCGGGGTGCTCACGCCCGAGACGCTGGAAGACGTCCGCGCCCTGCTCGGCCACGAAGACTGGCAGGTGCGGGTGCAGGCGGCACGCGCCCTGGGCCGGGTGGGCCAGCGCGGCGACGCCGCCCGCTTGACCGCGCTGCTGGGCGACCCGCAATGGTGGGTACGCTACCGCGCGGCACAGGCGCTGCGCGAACTGCCGCTGCTGTCGCGCGCCGACCTGGAGGCGGTGCGCGCCTCGCTCAGCGACCGCTTCGCGCTCGACATGCTGGACCAGGTGCTGGCCGAGGAGGAAGCATGAACGAGCTTCACTGGGGACGGCTGCTGACCGACTTCATCACCTGGTTCGTGTTCTGCTACTTCATCGCGCTCAACGGCGGCTACCTGCTGCTGAACGCGATCGCCCTGCGCGCGCTGCGCATCAAGGGCCAGGAACTGTTCATCGCCGACCTGCCGCGCGCCTATTCCGGCCTGGAGCCGCCGGTGAGCATCCTGGTGCCGGCCTATAACGAGGAAGCGACCATCGCCGCCTCGATCCGCTCGATGCTGCAGCTCACCTACGCCGAGTTCGAAATCATCGTGGTCAACGACGGCTCGAAGGACGGCACGCTCGACGTGCTCAAGCGCGAGTTCGCCCTGCTGCCCTTCCCCGAGGCCTACAGGCGCCAGATCCCGACCGCCGAGGTGCGCGGCATCTTTCGCTCCACGCGCTACCCGAACGTACGCGTGATCGACAAGGTCAACGGCGGCAAGGCGGATTCCCTCAATGCCGCCATCAACGTGTCACGCTATCCGCTGGTGTGCGGGGTCGACGCCGATTCGATCCTGCAGCGCGACAGCCTTGCCAAGGTTACCGAGCCTTTCCTGCGCGACCCGACCGTGGTGGCGGCCGGGGGCACGGTGCGGGTGGCCAACGGCTGCACGGTCAGCGGCGGTTTCCTCACCAGCGTCGGCCTGCCGAAGAACATCTGGGCCCTGTTCCAGGTGGTCGAATACCTGCGCGCCTTCCTGTTCGGGCGGCTCGGCTGGTCGTCGATGAACGGCATGCTGATCATCTCCGGCGCCTTCGGCGTGTTCCGCAAGGACGCCGTGGTGCTGGCGGGCGGCTACCGGCGCGACACCATCGGCGAGGACATGGAACTGGTGGTGCGCATGCACCGCCTGCTGCGGGAGAAACGCCAGCCCTACCGCATCGAGTTCGTCCCGGACCCGGTGTGCTGGACCGAGGCGCCCGAGGACTACCGCACGCTGAAGAACCAGCGCATCCGCTGGCAGCGCGGGCTGGCCGAGAGCCTGAACGCCAACTGGGGCCTGCCTTTCTCGCGCAACGGCGGCGTGCCGGGCTGGGTGGCCTTCCCCTTCATGCTGCTGTTCGAGTGGCTCGGGCCCCTCGTGGAACTGGGCGGCTATGTCTTCATGACCTGGGCCTTCTTCACGGGGATGATCTCCTGGGAGGCCTTCGGCGCCTTCCTGTTCGTCGCCATCGGCATGGGCATCCTGCTGTCGGCCTCCGGCCTGCTGCTGGAAGAGATGTCCTTCCACATCTACCCGCGCGGCAAGCAGCTCCTGATGCTCGGATTGGTGGTGATCCTGGAGAATTTCGGCTACCGCCAGCTCAATACCGTCTGGCGCCTGACCGGGCTGTGGCGCTGGGCGATGCAGAAGGAGTCGAGCTGGGGCACCATGAAGCGCAAGGGGTCTTGGCAAAGCCAGGACGGCCAGACCCCGGCCGGCAAATGAGCGCAGGTACCTTCCCATCGCGGCTACACTGAACGCCATGTCACGGCTTGCCCTACTTTTCCTGTTGTCGATGAGCGCTCCCGCCCACGCCGCCTTCCTGCACCTCTGTCCCGCGGCGTCGGCACCTGGCGGCGCCCTTTCCGCCAAGGCCCTGGGGCCCGGAGGCAAGGAACTGCGCTTCGTCGTCACCGGCGCGGCCACGCTGCCCGGCTGCCGCTCGCTGGACCTGGGGGCTGCCCAGGTCGAGGCCCTGCATGTGCTGGGGCCGACGGCAACACCGACCACCACCATCCTGCTGCAGGGCGACGACAAGGACGGGCGCTTCGCCGTCAGCGAGCAGACCCTGGTGCCGGACGGCGGCGGCAACGAACCCGCGGCGCCCGAGCCGATGCCGCTGCGCACCAACCTGCTGGCCGCGATGCAGGTGCGCCCCTACGGTGTCGAAGAGCGCGTGCAGGCGCGCCTGGACCGGGGCCGCCTGCGCATCGACTGCCGCGCCGGCGCACGCCCGGCCGGCGTCCTGCTCACCGGCCCCTGGACCATCCCGCGCCTGCGTGCGAGCCTGAAGGCCACCTATTCCGGCAAGGGAAGGTTCGCGTGGCAGGCAGCGGACGCGGCCCAGGCCGCGCGCGAATCCGCCCTCGGGATGGGCCAGATTTCCGCGGGCGCCGGCACTGCGTCCCTGCTTCTACCGGCCGGTCTCGACCGGACCAACTGGCGCCACTTCGCGCTGGCCTGCCCGGCCGCCGGCGGCACCCTGGCGCTCGACGCGCTCACGCTCGAACCGGATGTGCCAGTCGTCGCGCCGCGCTCGACCTGGATCTGGGACCGCAGCGCGTGGCTCGAACGCGGCGACGAGCTGCTCGACTGGGCCGTGCGCGAACGCCTCGGCGAACTGTTCATCGTGGTGCAGCTCGAAGAAGGCCGGGTCAAGGACCCGGACGCCCTGGCGGCGTTTGTCCGCCACGCGCGCCGGCGCGGCATCGGCATCAGCGCGGTGGAAGGCGACCCGCACATGGTGCTGCCGCTTGAACGCGCCGCCACCGCCGCGCGCGCGCGCGCCTACGCCGCCTACAATGCCGCGGCCGAGCCGGCGGCGCGCTTGCGGGGCATCCAGTTCGACATCGAACCCTACCTGCTGCCCGAGCACGTGCTGCCGGCCGCACGCCTGGACGGGGAATACGTGGCCACCCTGGCGGCGCTGCGCGAGGCGGCGGGCGACATGCCGCTCGAATTCGTCGTACCCTTCTGGTGGGGCGGCAGGCAGGAGGTGCTGGACGCCCTGGCGCGCCATGCGGACGCGGTCTCGGTGATGGACTACCGCACCGATCCGGGCCAGATCCTCCGCTTTGCCGTTCCCTTCCTCGACTGGGGGGCGACCAACGGCAAGCGCGTGCGCATCGCACTGGAGGCGGGCCCGCTGCCGCTTGAAACCCAGCGCCGCTACCTCCGCACCCAGGACGGCGGCGCGGGCGACATGCTGCTGTTCACGGTCGAGGACCAGCAGGTGCTGGTATTGCTGCGCCAGCCAATGGCGCATCCGCGTGCCGCGCCCTACAGACTGGTGGACACCCGCCGCATCGACGGTTCCGCCACCACCTTCCACAAGGACAAGGACGCGCTGCGCGCGCTGCTGCCCCGCCTGGAGGCCGATTTCGGCGCCTGGCCGGGTTTCGCCGGCATCGCCCTGCACGAAATCCGCTGAGTCGCGGCGCCTGGCTCAGACCAGGCCAAACAGGTAATAGGCGCCGATCGCCAGCAGGACGGCCGAAGTGGCGATCAGGACCGACACCACGAAGATGTCGCGGTAGGATTCCTTGTGTGTCAGTCCGGTCACGGCCAGCAGGGTGATGACGGCGCCATTGTGCGGCAGCGTGTCCATGCCGCCGCTGGCCATCGAGGCGATGCGGTGCAGCACTTCGAGCGGAATGCCGGCGTCATTCGCGGCGGCGATGAAGGTATCGGACAGCGCTGCCAGCGCAATGCTCATGCCGCCGGAGGCGGAACCGGTAACCCCCGCCAATACGCTGACGCTGACCGCTTCGTTGAGCAGCGGATTCGGAATACTCTTGAGCAAACCGGTAATGGCCGTGAATCCCGGCAGCGCCGCGATCACCGCGCCGAACCCGTATTCGGAAGCCGTATTCAGTGAAGCCAGCAGTGCACCGCCGACGGCGCTGGTGGAGCCTTCCGCAAAGCGGGCCGCCACTTGCCTGAATGCGAACAGCAGTACCCAAAGAATTCCGCAAAACAACGCCCCCTCGACGGCCCAGATCGCGACCAGGGGCGTCACCTGGACGGTCAGCGGCGTGCCGGAAACGTCGATCGTGACGGCGCTGCCGAAGTATTGCGGGATGAGCTGGGTGAACAGCCAGTTCAGCGCGCCGACCACGAACAGGGGCGAGACCGCCAGCAGGGGATGCGGCAGTCCGGCGCTGTCCAGCGCCTCGGGCTCGTTGCGGTGGCCGCTGCCGTAACCTTCCCCCGCCGCCGCGGCCCGGCGCCGCCGGACTTCCAGGTAGAAGATGCCGACGGTCGCGATGAAGGCCGATCCCAGCAGGCCGAGGAAAGGCGCGGCCCAGGTGGTGGTCCCGAAGAAGCCCGTCGGGATGATGTTCTGGATCTGGGGCGAACCGGGCATGGCCGCCATGGTGAAGGTAAAGGCGCCCAGTGCGATCGTCGCCGGGATCAGCCGCTTCGGGATGTCGCCCTGCTTGAACATTTCCGCTGCAAACGGGTAGACGGCGAACACGACCACGAACAGGGAAACTCCGCCATAGGTGAGCAGCGCACACACCAGCACGATCGACAGAATGGCGCGCTGTCTTCCCACCAGGCCGATCACCGCGCCGACGATGGCCCGGGAAAACCCGGATAGCTCGATCACCTTGCCGAAGATCGCCCCCAGCACGAAAACGGGGAAATACAGCTTGACGAAGGCGACCAGCTTTTCCATGAACACGCCGCTGAACATCGGCAGCACCGCGTCCGGATCGGTGAGCAGCACCCCGAGCAGCGCGCACAGCGGGGCGAACAGGATCACGCTATAGCCGCGGTACGCGGCCAGCATGAGCAAGGACAGTGCAGCGAGTACGATCACGACATCCAACATGGCCTCCCTGGAATGTGGGCAACGCCCCCTCGCCCAGTATAGCCGAGCTGCACCGACGCTGCCCTTACGGAACAGGGTCCTCGAGCGGGATGACGATTTATCGAAAATGAGTCCTTACGTGCGCGACTCAACGCAAGGACTTCGTCCTTATCGATAGAATCAACCTCGCCTGCCGCTCCGCTTGCGAGCTCGGGCCAGTCACCATCTTCCGGAGCGCGAATTGGAAAACTATCAGTGGTTCATGCTGCTCGGCGGCCTCATGCTCGTGCGCGGCCTGTGGGGCCAGACGATCGCCAGGCTGCCATTCACGTCCGCAATGATCTACCTTGCCATCGGGCTGCTGCTGGGCCCCCTGGCGCTCGGCCTGTTCGCCTTCGATCCACTACGCGAAGCCAAGGTGCTCGAACCGATCGCCGAAGTCGCCGTGCTCATTTCGCTGTTCTCCGCGGGCATCAAGATGCCCGTACCGTTTTCGCTGAAGCGCTGGATGCCCGCGATCCGGCTTGCCTGGCTGGCGATGTTCCTCTCGGTTTCCCTGATCGCCGGATTCGGCTGGCTGGTGCTGGGCCTGCCGGTCGGTGCGGCAATCCTGCTGGGCGCGGTCCTGGCGCCGACCGATCCGGTCCTCGCCACCGACGTCCAGGTCCGGCACGCAGGTGACAACGATCCCTTGCGCTTTACGCTGACCTGCGAGGCCGGGCTGAACGATGGCAGTGCGTTCCCATTCATCATGCTCGGCCTGGGGCTGCTCGGCCTGCACGAACTGGGCGCCATGGGATCGCGCTGGCTGTTGGTCGACGTGGCCTGGGCTACCCTTGGCGGGCTTGGCGTCGGCGCGGCCTGCGGGGCGCTGCTGGCCTGGGCCGGGGGGGCTGTGCACAAGCGCTTCGCGAAGCATGAAGTGCTGGATGACCTGCTCGGACTGGGACTGATCGCCCTCTCCTACGGGATCGCCCTGTCCATCCATACCTACGGCTTCCTGGCTGTCTTCGCCGCCGGCGTGGCGCTGCGCCAGACCGAGCTGCGCCTGATCCAGGCACCGACCAACAGGGAAGGCTTGCTCGAACCGAAGACCGACGAGGCCCATGCGCCTGCCGTGGTGCCGGAAGCCCCGACCGTCAGCGGCGGCGCCCTGGTATTCAAGGAGCACCTGGAGCGGCTTTCCGAGCTGACCCTCGTGCTGCTGCTGGGCGGTGCTGCATCGTGGTTCCTGCTCGACTGGAAACTCTGGGCCTTTGCCCTGTTCGTGTTCTTCCTCGTGCGCCCGGTCAGTGTGCTGGCCAGCATGGTCGGGGCCGGCATTGGCGCACGTGCAACCGCCATCAGCGCCTGGTTCGGCGTGCGCGGCATCGGCTCGATCTACTACCTTACCTATGCGATCAACCACGGCCTGCCGGACCCGCTCGCGCGTGACCTGGTCAATGCCACCCTCGCTGTCATCATCGGCTCGATCTTCCTGCATGGAACAAGCGTCACGCCGCTGCTGAACCGCTTCTGGCGCCCAAACCAGTCTTCGCCCTCACCGGGCTAGCGCATGACACGACCAAGATGGCAATCGATTTCGATCCCGACCTGATCGGTGCGCTGCGGAAGGCGCGCAAGATCACGGTACTGACGGGTGCGGGGGTGTCCGCCGAAAGCGGCATCCCGACATTCCGCGACGCATTGACGGGCCTGTGGCAGAACTTCGATGCGGCCGCGCTTGCCACACCCGACGCTTTCAGGCGCGACCCGGCCCTGGTCTGGGGCTGGTACGAGTGGCGGCGCATGCGAGCGCTTGCGGCCCAGCCAAATGCGGCGCACGTCGCGATCGCCCGGCTGGCCGGCCGCGCCGGACATCTGAACCTGTTCACGCAGAACGTCGACGACCTGCACGAGCGCGCCGGCAGCCCAGACGTGCGGCACCTGCACGGCAGCCTGCATCATCCCCGCTGTTCCGGCTGCGCCCGCCCGTTCTCCCTGCCGGCGGCCGCTCCGGTGGAGCCCGAAGGCGGCCGGCGCCTGGCGCCGCCTAGCTGCCCGGCATGCGGGGGGGCGGTCAGGCCCGGCGTGGTGTGGTTCAACGAATCGCTTCCCGAAGACATCCTCGCGCAGGCATTCGCGTCGTGCACATCCAGCGATCTCCTGATCGTCGTCGGCACCTCGGGAACCGTCTATCCGGTTGCCCAGCTTCCCGACGTGGCGCGCCGGGCGGGATGCCCGGTCGTCCAGGTCAACCCGGCGGCCAGCGAGCTGGATCGTGCATGCACATGGAACCTGAGGGGGAGTGCCGCGCACATCCTGCCTGCCCTGATCGGCCGGGCGTGAGTTTCGGTGAAATTTCAGGTGCGTTTTACCAGTAGAGTCGAGGCGTCGCCCCTACCGGAAAGCTCCTGCTCATGCGCCTGCTCCACCTTGCCGTCCTTGCCGCCTCCCTGGGTGGATGCGCCTCCCCGGCCCACTCGGTCGATCGGAAGCAGGCTGCTGCCCGCAACCAAACGCAGGACGGGCCGGCAGGCCATGTGGTGGTGACGACCGCCTCCCGCGACACCGCCGCACTGTCCTACCGCTTCTTCCTCGGCGTGCAATACGAACTGCACCAGCACATGCCGCCCGAGTCGCACCTGGTGGACCTGTGGTATCGCCTCTCTTACTCCGGAATGCGGGAGACCGAGCGCGACGCACATGTGCCGCCCGAACGGACCATTACCGTGCACGGCAAGTCGGTTCGGGCAACGGTGCCGATGCGCCGCGGCGCCTACTTTTCGCTGCCCGCGATCCAGGACGCCTACGACGAGGATGCCGAACTCGTGGTCGGCGGCACCTCCAGGCCCTGGCTGGGCGTCTGGTGGACGCTGCGCGTGCCGGACAGCCGGCGCATGGCCTACGCCGACGTTCGCCGTGCCCGGGCGCAGATCGCCGCAGTACAGGGGAAAATCTCGGGCCACTCGCATCTCTACCTGAAGACCGTCAAGCGCCAGCCCTACGACGGCATCAAGGCCTGCTTCCACGACGACAGCGGCGCGATCCTGGTGGACGGCAAGGCGGTTGCCGACGCCACCGAAGGCCGCTGCAGGGTGCTGTTCAGCGATCCGGGCCGCATCGCGGACGACAGCAGCATCGCGTTCTCGGGACCGCTCGATGTCGTCAGCTTCATCGACCGCAGCTACTATCGACCCTTAGCGAAAGGAATGTGATACGGAATGTGATGCGGAATGTGATGCAAAACGTCCCCGTCCGTCTGCCTGCCGTCGCGCGCGCCACGGCGATCCTGCGCATGCGTGCCCGCCTGCTGCGCGAGGGCTTCCCACGTGTCCAAATGTTCATCCTGGTCGCGTTGACCGGCTTGGCCGGTTTCGCCGCCCCGACGGCGATGCTCGCCGCAGGGCCCGATGCGATGGCGCTGCGCTACGCGCTGGCGATGGGCGCCGCCTACCTCGGCCCATGCACCCGAAGCCAGGTCGCTGGCGAGGTCCTGTCCAGCCGCTAGCTCAGGCGCTCGCCAGGGGCAGTTCGACCACGAAGCGCGTACCGCGCTCCGGGGCGGTGTCGAACCCGATCGTGCCGCCATGCTCTTCGATGATGGCCTTGCTGATCGCCAGCCCCAGGCCGGTGCCGCCGCGCGTGCGCGAGTCGGCCCCGTCGGCCTGGGCGAAGCGCTGGAACAGGCGCTGCTGGAATTCCGGCGCAATGCCGGGTCCCTCGTCTGCGACGGACAGGCGGGCCTTGCCCGGCCCCTGCGCCAGGCCCAGGGTGACGGCCTTGCCCGCCGGGGTGAACTTGATGGCGTTCGACAGCAGATTGGTCAGCACCTGCTCCATGCGGTCCGCGTCGATGCTGGCCGCGATATGCGCGGCGCCCGTATCCCAGTCGTGCAGCAAGCGCACGCCGGCCTTCTGCGCATGACCTTCCATCGCCGCCAGGGCGCGCTCGGCCACCGGCAGCAGCGGCTGCGGCGAACGTTCGAAGTGCATATGGCCGGCTTCGATCTTCTGGATGTCGAGCAGGTCGTTCACCATGCGCACCAGCCGTTCGCTGCTCTGGCTGGCGATGGCAGTCAAGCGCAAGGCGTCCGGCGGCAGCTCGCCCGCCATGCCGTCGGCCAGCATCGCCAGCGAGGCCTGGATCGAGGTCAGCGGCGTGCGCAGTTCGTGCGAGACGGTCGAGACGAATTCGTTCTTCATCTGCTCGACCCGCTTGCGCTCCGAGATATCGTGCAGGAACACGCTGAAGAAGGCATCCTCGCCCTGGCCGGCCAGGCCGGCCGTCATCTCGATCGTGAATTCGCGGCCCTGGCGGTCCATGACTGCGCGCTCCAGGCGCTGGTCGAGCATGGACAGATGGCCGGTCTGGCGGAAGGCGTGCAGGGCCTGGCCCAGGCTGGCACGGTAGCGCTCCGGCAGCACCAGTTCCGACAGCGGCCAGCCCACCGCCTCGTGGCGGCGCCAGCCGAACATGCGCTCGGCCGCGCTGTTCCAGTCGAGGATCATGCCGCGCTGGTCGACCGCGATGAAGGCATCCTGGGCCGCTTCCACGATGGCATTGATGCGCTGCTCGTTGGCCCGCACCGAGGCCAGCGCCCGCTCCAGCTCGCGGGTGCGTTCCTCGACCCGCTGCTCCAGCGTGGCATTCAGGTCGCGCAGTTCGCCGCGCTGCCGCACCAGGTCGGTCACCAGCTGGTTCAGCGTGGTCGACAGCGCCTGCACCTCGAAGTAGTCCTTCGCGTTCGGCACCAACTGGACCGCCTCGCCGCGCCCCAGGCGCTCGGCCGATTCGGCCAGCGCCCCGAGCGGGCGGGTGATGCGGCGCGCCACCAGCACGCCGGCCACGGAGAACAGCACCGCCAGCGCCGCCCCGCTCCACAGCGCCTTCTCGCGCAGGCGGCGCACCGGCGCGTAGGCGTCCTCCACGTCCTGGCGCACCAGCACGGTCCAGCCCAGGCCGGGGTACATGCCGCGGCCGATGGTAGCGCCGTAGCCGACCAGGTAAGACGCGCCGTCGGGCCACTGCTCGACCAGGTAGCCGGTGCGCTTCTGCTGCGCCAGCCGCAGGCTCCCGGTGGCGATCTTCTTGCCCTGCAGCCCCTTCGGTCCGAGCAGGACCACGCCCTGCTGGCTGACGATCAGGGCCTGTACCCGTCCACGGGCCTGGACCGGGGCGATGATCGAACGCTCGACGTCGCGCGCCCATTGCCAGGACAGGTGCACGCCCAGCACGCCGGCGGTCCTGCCGGCCAGGTCGGTGTACGGGAAGGCGACGTCGACGAAGCGGCGCGGCTCGCCGTTCTCGCTGGGGAGCAGCTTGGCGAGCTTGACCGCCTCGTGCACGTCGCCCACGTTGACGCCCTGGAGGGCATCGCGGAACCACGGGCGCTGCGACACGTCGACGCCCTCGAGCAGGCCGCGCGCCTCGACGATGACGCGGCCGTCCAGGCCGGTCAGGCCGATCCAGTCGTAGTAGCCGTAGGTCTCGCGCATGTCGGACAGCACCTGGCGGCGCTCCACCAATGCAATGCCGGAATCGCGCAGCGTCCGCCGGCGCGCCATCAAACTGACTTCGCGGTAGCGCTCGGCCATGCCGCGGTCGAGCTTGTCAGCAGTCTGGCGCGCCATCTCGCCCAGGTTGTGGCCGATGCTTTCCTTGACCTGTTCGGTCGAGGACTGCTCGATGACCATGACCAGCAGCAAGGTCAGGATCACCGTCAACAGCGAAAAAGCCAGCGCCAGCCAGGCGCCGAGGCCACGCCTGCGCTGCCGGCTAGGGGAAGTTGCTTGTGTATCCATGCTGGCTCGTTGCTGAAACAATTGCGTCAGCGTAACATACGTCAGCTCGACAGACCATGAACATGGCGGTGGGCGTCGCACGGGGGAAACGGATTTCCTGTAAACTAGACGGCTACCGATTCGCACGCTGCCGTGCGCACCCGCCCTGTGCACCATGCAACAACAAGAAACGCCAAGATAACCGCCATGTCCACCCCACCCGTCAACACCGACCAGCTGCTCGATTACGTCACCTCGTGCGCCCTGCCGACCCCATGGGCGCAATTCACGCTGCATGCCTTCATCGAACATTCGACCGGCAAGGAGCACCTGGCGATGGTGCTGGGCGACATCGGCGACGGCGAGCCGGTGCTGGCGCGCGTGCATTCCGAATGCCTGACCGGCGACGTGCTGTTCTCGCAGCGCTGCGACTGCGGCGCCCAGCTCGAAGGCGCGCTGCGGCGCATCGCCGAGGAAGGCCGCGGCGTCCTGCTGTACCTGCGCCAGGAAGGCCGCGGCATTGGCCTGGTCAACAAGATTCGCGCCTACCGCCTGCAGGAAGCCGGCGCCGACACGGTCGAGGCCAACCTGCAGCTGGGCTTTCATGCAGACGCCCGCAACTACGAGCTGTGCAAGCCGATGCTGGCGCAGTTCGGCGTGCGCTCGCTGCGCCTGATGACCAACAACCCGCGCAAGATCGACGCCCTGACCCGCCTGGGCATCGGGGTCGCCGAGCGCGTGCCGCTGCTGGTCAACCGCAATGCGTTCAACAACAGCTACCTGAATACCAAGCAGGCCAAGCTGGGCCACATGATGGGCCCCGCCGAGGTGCCTGCCGACGCGTCCTGATTTCCTCCGTCCACCCTAGCGCGCGCACGGCGCCCGCGTCCGATGGCAAGATAGTGCTTCTTTCTTGCCATTGATTGGATTGCATGAAACGGACTGCCGCCGCCCTCCTGCTTTACTGCCTCGCGGCGGGCGCAGCCACCGCACCGCCACAGCAGGCTGACCGCCCACCGCGCGCCAGCGCCACCACGGTGCCGGCGCCGCCTCCACACCTACCGCCCACGGCCGCGCCCGGCGCCACGCCGCCGGCCCCGGCGCCGGGCGAGATCGACGCCCAGGACGCCCTGCCGCCGCCCTCCTCCGCCGCCCAGGACCTGTACTCCGCGGCGCGCGGCGACCTGCTGCAGATCCGCATGCTGCTCAAGAACGGCCGCACCCAGTCCACCGTCGGCTCGGGCTTCCTGGTGGGCACCGGCAACCTGGTCGTCACGAATTACCACGTGGTGTCGCAGATGGCGCTCGACCCCGACGTCTACACCGCCGAATACATCGACACCGACGGCAACAGCGGCCCGGTCGAGCTGCTGGCCGTCGACGTGCTGCGCGACCTGGCCGTCCTGCGCGTCAACCGCGAAGGCAGCGGCTTCTTCAAGGTGCCCGAGCGGCCCATGCGGCTGAACCAGGGGCAGCGCTTGTACTCGCTCGGCAATCCTCTCGACCTCGGCTTCGCGATTTCCGAAGGCGCCTACAACGGCATCGTTACGCGCAGCTTCTACGACCAGCTCATGTTCGGCGGGCCGATCAATTCCGGCATGAGCGGTGGCCCCAGCGTGACCAGCAACGGCACCGTGGCCGGCGTCAACGTGTCCAAGCGGCGCGACGGCGAGTCGGTCAGCTTCCTGGTGCCGGTAAAGTATGTGCAGGAACTGCTGCGCAAGGTGGAGAGCCAGCCGGTCCCGCCGGACGATTTCAACCCGCTGATCGCGGCCCAGTTGCTGGAGCACCAGCGCGGCATGGTCGACCGCCTGCTGGAAGAGCCGCTGGCGATCAAGAGCATGGGACCCTACCTGGTGCCGGTGCGCGAATCGGGCCAGCTGCGTTGCTGGGGACGCTCGAACGTGAAGGCCGAGACCGCCTACACCTCGGACTCGATGAGCTGCGCGATGGAGTCGGCGATCTACGTGTCCTCGACCCAGCAGACCGGACACGTGTCGATGACCCACCAGTACATCCGTTCCGACAACCTGGCCCGACTGCCCTTCGCGGCACTCAGCAGCCGCCTGTTCGGCTCGGCCAAGCTGGGGGGCACGGGGGGCGGGCACCTGACCAAGCCGATGTGCACGGAACGCTTCGTGCACACGCGCACCCTCCCGCTGCGCGCCGTGACCTGCGTGCGCGCCTACCGCAAGTTCGGGGGGCTGTACAACTTCACCCTGCTGATCGCCAGCACCAATGCGGCCGAATCGAGCCTGCAGAGCCGGCTGGACGTGTCCGGCGTGTCCTATGAAAACGGCATGCGCGTGACCCGCGCCTTCCTCGGCTCGTTCGGGCGCAATATCCGGCGCGCTCCAGCGCCCGCTGCCGAACCGGGAGGCGCACGATGAAAGGTCCCTGGACCGTCGAGATCCTGGCCCGCAACGGCGAGGTGCTGCACCGGCATCGCGCGGCAAGCTTGCCGATCCGCGTCGGCCGCGCCTACGACAACGACTTTATCCTCGACGACGAGTATGCCGCCGCCCACCACGCCCTCATTGAACAAGGACCCGACGGCGCGCTCGTGATGCGCGACCTCGGCACGCGCAATGGCCTGAACATCGGCCGCAAGCGGGTCAAGGAACTCACCCTCGGCGGCGACACCGTGGTGCGCATGGGGCACACCTCGCTACGCGTGCGAGCGGCCGATTTCCCGGTGCCGGCCGAACTGCGCGACCGCACCATGCACGGCTGGGAGGGCCTGCTGCCCGGCGTCGTGGGCGTGCTGCTGGCCGGCCTGGTGGCGCTGTTCGTGACCTGGCTGCTGGATGCCGAGCCCTTCGAACTGCTGAACTATGTGCTGGCCCCGGGCGCCGGCATCGGCGCGGCCCTGCTATGGAGCAGCCTGTGGGCTTTCCTGAACCGCCTGTTCGGCCGCTATACGCGGCTGGGGCGGCACCTGTTCATCTTCGGCTGCGGAGTGGCGGCGCTGGTGGGCTTCCGCCTGCTCGCGGCCGTCATCGCCTATGCCTGGTCGCTGGAATGGCTCACGCGCTACGGTTCGCACGTGGCGGTGGCCACCGTCGCGGGCATCATCTACTTCCACCTGGCGACGATCAAGCCGTCCCTGCGGCGCCGGCTGCGTGCAATCTGCGCCGCCGCGGCCGTGCTGGGATCCGGGCTGGTGCTGATCGTGAACCAGCAGCAGCACGGCCGCCTCGCCGACGAACTCTACATGTCGGTGCTGCTGCCGCCGGAACTGCGCGCCAGCCCGGATGCCACGGTGGCGGAGTACATCGCCGATGTCGAGGCGATGCGCGCTGAGCTGGAAGAAGAGCGGGAGGTCCAGCCGGCGGCCGGTGGAGGCAACTGAACGGGCGGCAGGCCCGGCCTGGCTTTGCCGCTTTGACAAGCGCCGGCGGATGCAGGATGATCCGGGCATCGCAACAGCGCTCGTGCCCATGAATTCGACCCGCAGCAAGATCGCCGCCGGCATCGCCTGGCTGCTGTTCTGGACCCTGATGACGTTCGCTGCCGTCGAGGACTACCGGCGCGACGGCGGCAGTGCGGTTTGGCAGCCGGTGCTCTGGGAAGCCTCCTCGGCACTGGCGCTCACGGCGCTGCTGATGGTCCAGCGCCGCATCAGCGCCCGCTACGATCGCCTGGTCGTGGCGCCCTGGCGCTGGTTCGCGCTGCAAGCGCGCATCCTGCCGCTCTACTGGATTGCCTTCGTGCCGCTGGCCTTCGGCATTCGCCACACCGTGTATGCGCTGGCAGGCCACAGCTACAGCCATGCACCATGGCCGCAGCTGTTCGTTTATGAATCGCTGAAGGTGACGGTGTTCGCAAGCTTGTTCACCGTGATCGGCTTCGGCCTGTTGTCCTACCGCGAACTGCTTGGCGCGCAACTGCGCGCCGAGCAAGCCAATGCCCTGCTGCGCGAAGCGCAACTGCAGTCGCTGGCGCGCCAGATGCAGCCGCACTTCCTGTTCAACGCGCTCAATACCGTCTCCTCGCTGATGCACACCGACGTGGCGCGCGCCGACGCCACCCTGGTGCAACTGGCCGACCTGCTGCGCGCCGCCCTGGCGCTTGGCCAGCGTCCGCTGGCCACGCTCGAGGAAGAATTGCGGCTGGCGCGCGCCTATGCCGGCGTGATGGAGGGGCGCTTCGACGGCCGCGCGCAGGTGGACTGGCGCATCGACAGCACGGTGCTGGGCGTGTCGCTGCCTGCGATGAGCGTGCAGCCGCTGCTGGAAAACGTGTTCAAGCATACGGTCGAACGCCGGCGCGATACGATCCGGATCACGGTCAGCGCGGCGCGCGAGGGCGAGGACTTCGTCCTGCGCATCGAGGATGATGGCGGCATGCTCGGCAAGGAAGTGCACGACGGCGGGTCGGGCATCGGGCTGGCCAACCTGCGCGCGCGCCTGGCGGGACTGCACGGCGGCGCTGCCAGCCTGACCCTGGCCCAGCTCCTGCCTTCCGGCGTGCGGACCGAACTGAGGATGCCATGCGCATCCTGATCGTCGACGACGAGCGCCCGGCGCGCGAACGCCTGCGCCGCATGCTCACGCTGGAAGCGGGCATCGAGGCCATTGCCGAAGCGGCCGACGGCATCGAGGCGCTGCGCATGCTGCCGGGATTCCGACCTGACGCGCTGCTGCTCGACGTCGAGATGCCGGAGCTGTCGGGCATCAACCTGGCGGCCTCGCTGCCCCTGCCTTCGCCACTGGTCGTGTTCGTCACGGCCTACGACGAGTACGCGCTGCGCGCCTTCGATGCGAACGCCGTCGATTACCTGCTCAAGCCCTTCGACCAGGCGCGCCTGAGGCGGGCGCTGGAACGCCTGCGCGGGCGGCATGCCTTGCAGGGCCTCGGCGCTGCAAGGCCTCCCACATCGTCCGGCCTGCCGGCGCGCCAGCTCCTGGTGACGGAGCGCGGCGCCACGCGCGTGGTGCAGGTTGCCGACATCGAATGGCTGGAGACGGCCGACAACTACGTGGTCCTGCACACGGCGCGGGGAGCGCCCTTGCTGCGCCAGACCCTGTCCGCGCTCCTGGAACAGCTGGGCAGCGGTTTCGTGCGCTGCCACCGGCGCGCGGCGGTGCGTCCCGACGCCGTCGAACGTATCGTCCCGCTCGACAAGGGCGACTGCGAGCTGGTGCTGCGCAGCGGCGCGCAAGTAGCCTGCAGCCGCCAGTACCGCGGCGCACTCATGGCTGCGCTCCAGGCCGCCTAGGCACTCCTCTCCTGCACGGATCGGCCGTCCGTTCCGCCCCATGGCGGACCCATCTCGCCACAAAGCGCTCGCCGCGCTCAGCCCATCACGGCATGCTGGCGCCACTATTCCAACGAGAGCGAGCCATGCACCGCGACATTCCTCCATCCGCCACGCGCCTGTACTTCCTCGACTGGGTGCGCATCCTTGCCTTCTTCGTCCTGATCCTCTACCACGTCGGCATGTACTACGTGAGCTGGGACTGGCACGTGAAAAGCCCGTTCGCAGGCACCGGTCCGGAAGCCTTCATGATGCTTTCCTCGCCATGGCGGCTCGGCCTGCTGTTCTTCGTCGCGGGCGTGGGGGCCAGCATGATGCTGCGCAAGCTCGGCACGGCCTCCTTCCTGCACCGGCGCAGTGTACGCCTGCTGGTGCCGCTGGTCTTCGGCATGCTGGTGATCGTGCCGCCGCAGCCCTATCTCGAGGTGGTCGAGAAGCTGGGCTATGCGGACGGCTATCCGGCCTTCATGGGCCTGTACCTGCAAGCCTACAACGGTTTCTGCCGCGAGCATTGCCTGATCCTGCCGACCTGGAACCACCTGTGGTTTGTCGCTTACCTGTGGATCTACACGGTGCTGCTCGGCGCCATCACCGGCATGCTGGGGACGCGCTTCGACCGGATCGCGGCGCGCGCCGGGGCCCTGCTCCAGGGCTGGAGGCTGATTGCGCTACCGGCCGCCGTGCTCGCGCTGGCGCGCATCAACCTGGTCGAGCACTTCCCGACCAACCACAGTGTCGTCGGCGACTGGTACAACCATGCGATGTCCTTCCTGCCCTTCCTGCTCGGCGCACTGGTGGCGCGGGTGCCGGGGTTCTGGACGCGGCCCGCGCTGCTGCGCTGGCAGGCGCTCGGTATCGCCGCCACCGGCTGGACCTTGCTGGTGATGTGGAATGCGGTGACGTATGATGTGGTTGGCCCGCAAGTGGCGGCCGTGATTCGGGCGATCATGCATGCGATATATGCCCTGCTGGCCTGGAGTGCGATCGTGGCCGCCTGCGGGTTCGCCGCGCGCCACCTCGACCGCGACGGCCCTGCTCGACGCTACCTGAACGAAGCGATCTTCCCCGTCTACATCCTGCACCAAACGCTCATCGTCGTCCTCGCGCATGGGATGAAGCCGCTGCGAATCGCCCCGGGTACCGAGGCCGTGCTGCTGGTCGTGCTGACCGTGAGCCTCAGCTTCGGCGCCTTCGAGCTGCTCAGGCGCGCACCTGTAATGCGTCCGCTGTTCGGGCTGGCGCCTCGGCGCCGCGATGTGGCGCCGGCAGAGGAAGCAGCCCCTCCCCCGCCGGCGCTGAGGCAGCCTGCTGATGTGCAGGCTACGGCCGGTTAGACACCCAGGCCCTATCTACTCACCGAGCGCTCAGTGCGTCTGGGCGCCGGTCGGACGGCTACCCTGGCCGCCGCCGGCCTGGTGGCCGCCTTGCCCCCCGCCCTGTTGGCCTTGCTGCGCCTGCTGGCCCCGCTGCGCCTCGCCATTGCCACCCGACGCGGCGTGGGCATCGCCATTGGGCTGTGCGAACGGATCGGCAATGTTGCGCATTGCTTCTTGCCGGTTACGGAGATTGCGCTCGGTTTCCTCGGCGGTGGTGCGCGCTACCTCATCGACCAGGGCACGTGCGGTGCGCGTCGTGTTCTGCACGTGCTGCTCGGTCACGCGCGCCAGCTCGACCTGGGCATCGGCGGCAACGCGCGAGAGGTGCTGCTGGTAGGCGCGCAGCTTCTCGGTGGTCGGCTGGGCCCGCGCGGAAGCGGCGCTGAGCGCCTCGGTCTGGCGCTCGGCGCTCAGCACCTGCTGGCTCGCCAGCGTGCTTTCCTCGACCATGGTCTGGACGAGCTGGATGTTCAGGTCGCACATCTGCTGGAACGAGCGGAACATCGATTTGGACATGTCATTCAGGAAGGCGGTCTGCGCGTCCATGTGGGTACGCACGGCCGGGGTCACGGATTGCGGAAGGAAATACATGCATTGACCTCATTATGTGGTTGCAATAAAAGGCACGCCACGACCGACGAAGCAGCCGTGACACGAAGGTAGAAGGCTAAAGAGACTGGCGGGAACACGTTTGATGTAAACCAAACGTGCACCGGTCGGGATTCATCGGCGGGCCAGCGCCGCAGGCAGCTCGGCGCCGCAATCCTTGCAGAAGTTTGCGCCGGCATCATGGCCGCTGCTGTTGCAGGCATCACAGGTGCGCGCCGGGCGCGTCGGGCCCAGGCGGCGGTCGCCGCGGCGCGCCGTCATCTCGGCGGTGACGATGCCGGTCGGCACCGCCAGGATGCCCCAGCCGAGCAGCATCATGAAGGAAGCAATGCCCTTGCCGAGCGGCGTATGCGGGGTGATGTCGCCATAGCCGACAGTGGTCATGGTGACGATCGCCCAGTACATCGCCATGGGAATGCTGGTATAACCGTGCTCCGGCCCTTCCACCACGTACATGACCGTCCCCAGGATCAGGACCGCCATCAGCACCACCGACAGGAACACCATGATCTTGCGCCGGCTGGCGGCCAGCGCCTCGCCCAGCCGCGTGTACTCTTCGATGTACAGGGTCAGCTTGAAGATGCGGAACACGCGCAGGAGGCGCAGGATGCGGATGTCCAGCAGCGCTTCGCTGCCAGGTACCAGCAGGGAGATATAGGTCGGCAGGACGGACAGCAAGTCGATGATGCCGTAGAAGCTCAGGGCATAGCGCAGCGGCCGGCGCACCGTCAGCAGCCGCGCCGCGTATTCGGCCGTGAACAGCAGCGTGAAGAACCATTCGAGGGCATACATTACCTTCCGATGGGCGCCGCCGATCGTCGGTACGCTGTCGAGCACCACGACCAGGATGCTGAGCAGGATGGCCGCCACCAGCACGATATCGAAGGCCCGTCCCGCCGGGGTGTCGATGCCGAAGATGACCTCATGTACGCGCGCGCGCCATCCTCCCGGCGGTCCGGCGTAGTCGACCGGGAAGAAGGCGTCGCGCTGGCGCTTCCTTGCGCTCATCGTGCCGGCGGCCCCTTGAGCTCGACCGTGTTGCGTTCGGGGTCGCGCAGGTAGATCGACGGCCCCTCGCCTTCAGCACCGTAGCGTGATTCGACCGGCCCTGCGGCGACGCCATGCGCATCCAGGTGCCCCCGGATCGCCGCTTCGTCGAAAGGGTCGACCCGCAGGCACAGGTGGTCGAGGTTGCGCCCGCCGACACCCGGCGCTGCGCCGCCTTCGCGTCCCAGCTTGCCGTCGACGGGCACCAGGTCGATCAGCGAATGGCCGGCGCGCAGCTGGACCAGGCCGATGTCGTCACACCGGCGCTCCACCCGGCAACCCAGCACCTCGCCGTAGAAGGCGATCATGGCCTCGAGGTCGGCCACGCGCAGTACGATGTGGTCGAGCCCGCGGACAGCGATTGGATTACCTGGCATGGCGCTCGACCCAGGCGGCGAAGGTGTCGATGAAGGCTTGGAAGAAGGCGCGGCTGGATTCGTCGATGAGCCTGTCGCCCTCGTACTTGCCCGCCACCATGCCGACATAGGCTTCCGGTGCCGGCATGCAGGGCATGTTCAGGAAGGGCAGCATCTGGCGTAGGTGGTGGTTGGCGCCGAAGCCGCCGAGCGCGCCGGGCGAGACGCTGACGATCGCGCAGGGCTTGTCGGCCCAGGCCGCCGCGCCGTACGGGCGCGAGCCGACGTCGATCGCATTCTTCAGCGCGCCCGGCACCGAGCGGTTGTATTCCGGCGTGCAGAACAGGATGCCGTCGGCCTGCTTGACGCGCTCGCGGAAAGCCGTGAACGCGGCCGGCGGATTGTCGGTCTCGTCGTCCTGGTTGTAGAGCGGCAAGTCGCGGATCTCGACGATTTCCATGCTGAGGCTGGCAGGCGCCAGCTCGATCATCGATTGCGCCACCTTGCGGGTGAACGAGTCCTTGCGCAGGCTGCCGACGATGATGGCAATGTTCCGAGTGGTCATGGCGTTCCTTTCAACAGTTCCGGTTGCAAAGCGTGATGGTAGCCAATTTGACAGCATCGCGCTGGCGGCGCCAGCGCCGGCTCCCATGCACGCGGCACTCAAGCAGGACCGTCAAGGGGTGGCCTCAGGATCTCTGCCAGGCGCTCCGCCGTGCACGGTTTCGGGACGTGCATGTCGAACCCCGCTTCCAGCGCGGCGGCGCGCACCGCCGGGGAGTTATAGCCGGTGAAGGCAACCAGCCGGGTGGCATTGCCGATCGCGGTACGCGCGCGGCGGGCGACTTCGAAGCCGTCCAGCCCCGGCAGGCCGACATCGACGATGGCCAGGTCCGGCGCCTCGTTGATGATCTTTTCCAGCCCGTCCCTGCCATTGTCGACCGCCGTCACCAGGTAGCCCGACGCGCTCAAGAGATCCCTCAGGGTATCGCGCGCATCGACATTGTCCTCGACGATAAGGACCCGGCGCAGGCTGCCCGATGGCTGAGGCAGCGGCGTGGCGCCTGGGGCCAGGCAGCGGTCCTCGCGTTGTTGCTGTACCAACTGCGGCGTCAGCGGCAGCTCGATGGTGAAGCTGCTGCCATAGGCCAGGCCTTTGCTCCAGGCCGCGACCCGGCCGCCATGCAGCTCGACGATCGCGCGTACCAGGGCCAGGCCGATGCCCAGCCCGCCGCGAGAACGGTCGAGGCTGACGTCCACCTGCACGAACATGTCGAAGATCGCCTCGAGCTTGTCCGGCGGGATGCCGCGTCCTTCGTCCCTCACCTCGATCCGGGCCCAGGCCGCGTCCCCCGAGCGGATCGGTTCGAGGCTGACCTCGACATGCCCGCCCGGCTCGCTGTACTTGGCTGCGTTCGTCAGCAGATTGCTCAAGGCCTGCTCCAGGCGGGCCGCGTCGCCGTAGGCGGCGAATCCACCGGGTGCGATGCGCGTCGCGACGCCCAGTCCACGCCGTTCGAACAGCTCGCGCGCCGCGTGCATCGCATCCTCGACCACGTCGCGCAGGTCGAGCGGCGCGCGCTGCAGCTCCACCGCGCCGCGGTCGATCCGTGACATCTCGAGCAGGTCGTCCACCAAGCGGGTCAGGTTGCCTACCTGGCGCCGGCAAATGTCCAGCAGGTTTGCCTTGCGTTGCTCGTCCGCCGGCACGACATTCCACAGCTGCAGGGCGGACGAGATCGCCGCCAGCGGATTACGCAATTCATGGGCCAGCATCGCCAGGAACTCATCCTTGCGCACCGCCTCCTCGCGGGCCCGGCGGGCATACTCGGACAACTCCCCGTTGGCGTCGCGCAGTTCATCGTTGAGCCTGTCCAGTTCGCGGCTGCGCTGGACGATCTCCGCTTCCATCTTGAGGTTGTCGGCGCTCAGCCGTTCGCTCAAGCTGCGCTGCCGGGCATGCTCTTCGAGCAGGCTCATGTATTCGGTCACGTTGTCGACACGGTGGATGATGCAGAGCAGCTCGCCATCGCGGCCGAATACGGGTGCATTGACCGGACTCCAGTAACGTTTTTCGAAACCCGTGCCGTCGGCGTTCGGCACGTCGTAGCGCTGGACTGCCATGACGTCGGTCTTGTGTGTCTCGACCACCCGCCGCAGCGAACGCGACAGGTTGTGGGTGGAGTTCGCCTCCGGCGTGTCCGGGTTGTCCGGAAAGACCTGGAAGACCGGACGGCCGACGACCTCGGCGCGCCGGCGCAGCGTGGCGCGGAGGTACTCTTCGCTGACGCCTGCGATGGTGAAGTCCGGATCCGGAAACAGCAGCAGGAAGGCGCCCGGCAGTGCCTCGAAGATCGCTTTGAATTGTTCAGGAAGAAGGTGACCGTCCATCCTCCTATCCTAACCCAACTGTTGGGAACTCTCGTGTCCGGGAAACAACGGGTGCCCGGGACGCCGGCGGCGCCTCAGATCCGCAGCCGCTTGCGCTCCGCAAGAAAACGTTTCAAGGCGGCAGCGGAGAGAACCACCACCGGATCGCCGTGCCACACATAGAGGAAAGGCTCCCCTCCCTGGCGGTCGGTGAGCTTGGCCGACACCAGGAAGCGCGTGCCGAGCGGATAGCGTTCGAGATCGCCGAGTGCGCGCGAACATTGTATCCGCAGCGATGTCGCGTAGGCCTGGCCCGAGACCGGGCGGATGCATACCCGCCCGGTGCGCGGATCGATGGCGGATTCGACGGCAACGTCGCGGTAGGCCCAGGTGTCACGCGCCATCGGCTCAGCCCTTCGCCCAGCCCGCCGGACGGGCCACCGGCGCTTCACGGATCGGCAGGTTGACGAGCGCGGCCCCCAGGGCCAACAGGATGTCGGCGTACCACATCCAGGTGTAGTCGCCGAAGCGGACGAAGGACAAGCCGCCCAGCCAGGCGCCGAAGAAGCCGCCGATCTGGTGCGACAGCAGGGTCATGCCGAACAGGGTCGCCAGGTAGCGCATGCCGAACAGCTTGCCGACCAGGCCGGCCGTGGGCGGCACGGTGGCCAGCCAGGTGAAGCCAAGGGCACCCGCGAACAGGTAGAAGGTCGGCGCAGTCTTGGGCGCCAGCAGGTAGATCACGATCAGCACGGCGCGGCTGGCGTAGATGATGGCCAGCAGCGACTTCATGCGATAGCGACCGGCCAGCGCGCCCGCGGCCAGGCTGCCCGCAATGTTGAACAGGCCGATCAGGGCCAGCGCGGTGGCCGAGACGCCGGCCGGCAGGCCGCACAGGGCGACTTCCTGCGGCAAGTGGGTGACGAGGAAGGCGATATGGAAGCCGCAGGTGAAGAAGCCGAGGTGCAGGCACAGGTAGCTGCGGTCGCGCATGGCCCGGCGCAGCTGTTCGGTGAGTGTGATGCCGGGTGGCGCCGGCACTGCCGGCGCGGTGGCGGCTGGCGCGGCAGCGGCAACGCCGGCACTCGTCATTGGTGCGGCTGCTTTCTTGTTGCGCATGCCGAGCGCAAGGGGAATCGTCAGCAGGGTCGTGGCCGCCATCGTCAGCATGGCCGTCACCCAGCCGGCACCGGCAATGATCGCCTGCATCAGCGGTGCGAACACGAACTGGCCGAAGGAACCGCCGGCATTGATGAAGCCGGACGCGAAGGCGCGGCGCTCCGCGGGCAGGCGCTGGGCAGTGGCGCCGATCAGGATGGAGAAGCTGCCGGCCCCGGCACCGGCTGCGGACAGGATGCCCATCGTGAGCAACAAGCCCCACTCGGACTCGACGAAGGGGGTGGCGGCGGTACCCGCGGCGAGCATGATGCCGCCAATGACAATGACCCTGGCCGCGCCATACTTGTCGGCGATGGCGCCGAAGACGGGCTGCGAAGCACCCCACATGAGCTGGGCCACGGCCATCGCGAAGCTGATCGTGGCGACGCCGAGGCCGGTAGAAGTATTGATCGGCGACAGGAACAGGCCTGTGGTCAGGCGGGCACCCATCGTGATCATCAGGATCGTGCTGGCGGCCAGGATCAACATCCAGGCCGCGCGCGGCGTCATCGCTCCTTGCTCGTTCAGGTGAGACATGTACGGCTCCTACTCGGTTGGGCCAGATCGCGCCACCGAAGGATTATAGTGCATATGCACGTACATGTCAGAGCATCATCATGTCATCCCGGTTCGGCAGCGCGGATCAGCATGGCCACGGACTCCGCGGCCATGCCCTCTTCGCGTCCGAGGAAGCCGAGCTTCTCGTTGGTCTTGGCCTTGATGTTGACCTGCTGCGGCGACACGCCCAGGTCTTCGGCGATGCGCGAGACCATTTGCGGGATATGCGGCGCCATTTTCGGCTGCTGGGCGATGATGGTCGCGTCGATGTTGCCGATGGTGTAGCCGGTCGCCACCACGCGGTGGGCCACTTCGCGCAGCAGGGTGCGCGAGTCGGCGCCGGCGAACATTGGATCGGTGTCCGGGAAGTGCTTGCCGATGTCGCCCAGTGCGGCGGCGCCCAGCAGCGAATCGATGATCGCGTGCAGCAGCACGTCGGCATCCGAGTGGCCGAGCAGGCCGAGACGATGCGGGATGGTCACGCCGCCGACGATGAGCTTGCGCCCCTCGACCAGCGCGTGGCAGTCATAGCCGGTTCCGATGCGGAACGGCGGGGTAGGATTCCAGGATGCTTGTGCCATGGTGGTTCAGTTCGCTTCGTTATCCATCAAGAAGGTTCGTTCGGAAGCTGCCAGGTACATCTCGGCGATCCGGATGTCGGCGGGCAGCGTGACTTTGAGGTTGCGGGGATGCCCTTCCACTAACTTGGGGGCCAGTCCCAGCGCTTCAACCGCGCTGGCGTCGTCGGTAATCGCGGACGGGTCGGTCGCCGCGTCGAGGGCCCGCAGCAAGAGCCGGTAGCGGAACATCTGCGGCGTCTGCGCCAGCCAGAGTCGGTCACGCGAGACGGTCGAGACCTTACCCGCGACGCTGCGCTTGACGGTGTCGACCACGGGCAAGGCCAGCAGTCCGCCGACCGGGTGCTCACCCGTTTCGACGATCAGGCGTTCGATGAGTTCCGCATCCAGGCCGGGACGGGCGGCATCGTGCACGAGGACCCAGTCGTCGACGCCGATGCTGCCGTGCAGCACCCGCAGGCCGTTGCGGATCGACTCCATGCGGGTAGCGCCGCCACAACGCAGCACGGTCACGCCGTCCGGCGGAACGACGCCATCGATGTAGGGATCGTCGGCGCTGACCACCACATAGGTGTGGGCGACCAGGGGACTCGAGCGGAAAGCGTCGAGCGTATGGCGCAGCATCGGCTTGCCGCCGATCTGCAGGTATTGCTTGGGGCTGCTCGCTCCCATGCGTGCGCCGACCCCGGCCGCGGGGAGCAGCGCGAAATAACGCTGCGAGCGCTGCGGCAACGGTGGATTGGCTTGTACTGCCGGGTTTGTCATTATTGCTTGCGTTTCTGTACAGGTCGAAGCAGCGACTGTACCTCACCTCCGCAAACCTTGCCGAGGCGGGCATATTCCTGCGGCGAATCGATCGCGGCCTGCAAGGCCTCGACCTTCGCCATTTCGCTTTTAATGTAGGGCATCCAGCCACGGTCGATTTCGCGCTGCAGCAGGCTTTGTGCCTGTCCGATGCGCGCGTACAGGGGCTTTTCCTCGAAGCGGCGCTCGAGGGCAAGGCGTACCCTGGCCTCGGCCTTGGGCAGGTAGTCGAGGTAGGCGTTCAGGTGGCGCATCTCGTGCGCCAGCACTTCTTCGTACGCGCAGGAACCGGGCCGGAATTCGCGGCTGATGTAGACCACGATCGGAGGGTAGTACAGCTTGATCTCGATGTGCGGCGCAATGCATTCGTAGCCGCTGGCCGGGTCGCTGAGCAGGCGTCCGCCGACGTTGATGCTGACGCGCGACTCGGTGCGGGTCAGGCCCAGCACCACTTGGCCGGGGTTCAACTTTTGATTCGGTGCCTTGCCCTTCATGGCCGTGAGCGATCGGAAACCCACGGTGTTATCGATGCGAAAGCCGTTCTGGGTGCCGGTCAGCACCGACAGGGTATCGCCCATGGTGTCCTCGCAGCGCGCCTGGAAATCGGTGCGTGGCCCAGCCTGCACCGCCGATGCGGCTGCCGCGGCCCAGCACAGGAGGGCAAGCACGAGCAGCCGCATCATGACGTCAAGCGTCAGGCCGCAGGGGCCAGACTCCAGGTGCCGGAAAGGATCTTCTCGAGCCAGAAAGTGCCGATGATGGTCTTCACGTCGGTGATCTCGCCGCGCTTCACCATCTCGAGCAGCTCGGGCAAGCTCGCGCTGAAGGTTTCGAGGAACTCGCCCTCGTCCAGCTTCTGTTCTCCGGCGCTGAGCTCTTCGGCCAGGAACAGTTCGAGGTGCTCGTCCGAATAGGCGATGGCGTTGTGGATGGTGCAGACGAAGCGCCACTTCGCGGCCGTATAGCCGGTCTCTTCCTCGAGTTCGCGCTTGGCGCAGTCGAGGTGGTCCTCGCCCGGATCGATCTTACCGGCCGGGAACTCGATGAAGACCTGCGCATTCGGATAGCGGAATTGGCGTTCCAGCAGAATGCGGCCGTCCGGCAGCAGCGGCAGGATCACGACCGCGCCGGGATGGCGGATGAATTCGCGATGGGTGATGGATCCGTCGGGCAGCCTGATGCGGTCGCGTTCGACTTTCAGGAAGTTGCCGTCATAGGCGACGCCGCCGTCGATGCGGGTCTCGCGTAAATCTGAAACCATGCGGTCTCCAGTTGTACAGCGTTACAGGAATCAGGTGCGGCGTTTGCGCAGGTAACGGAAGACGAAACCGGGGAACGCCAGCACCAGGAACAGGCAGCCGGTGATCGCATAGAACTCCCAGTTCTGCGCGAACACACCGCCGATCCGGGATTCCAGCATGCGAGCCAGGAAGCCGACGACAAAGTATAAAACAATTAACTCGAGCAGGCGCAGCGGGAAGGACTTCGTGCGCGCGGAGGAAGGGTTGCCGTCACCGGCGCTGTTCGGCGTCAAGCGAATGACGCCGAACACGCGCTCGGTGAGGAATGGCAGGTTGGCGGCCGCGATCGAGATCGCGACCACCAGCCAGGCAGCGAGGGAGGAATCCACCCAGGCGCCTGATTACTTGACGAGGGTGGCCTGCATCGCGGCGTAGCACACCGCCAGCAGCCAGCCCGGAGCGGCACCCAGCACGACCACGGCCACGCCGTTGAGCGACATCACGGCGCGCATGTCGGCCGGGGTGTTGATCGGGGCGGTGTCCGCAGCCTCGTCGAACCAGATGGTCTTGACGATGCGCAGGTAGTAGAAGGCGCCCACCAGCGAGAACAGCACTGCCACCACGGCCAGCCACACCATGCCCGCATTGACGACGGCCTGCAGCACGGCCCACTTGGCCATGAAGCCCATCGCCGGCGGCACGCCCGCCAGCGAGAACATCATGATGGTCATGACGACCGCGAACCACGGCGAACGCTTGCCCAGGCCCTTGAAGTCGGCGATGGTTTCCGCCTCGTGGCCGGCGCGCGCCAGCATCATGATCAGGCCGAAGCTGCCGACCGTGGTCAGCACGTAGGTGATGGTGTAGTACATCGCGGCGCTGTACGAGGCGGCGGCATTGCTGCTGTCGCCATTGACGACGCCGGTCATCATGCCCAGCACCACGAAGCCCATCTGGGCGATGGTCGAGTAGGCCAGCATGCGCTTGATGTTCGTCTGCGCGATCGCGGTGATGTTACCCACGGCCAGCGACAGCACGGCCAGCACCAGCAGCATCTGCTGCCAGTCGAAGGCCATGGCGGGCAGGCCTTCGACCAGGATGCGCACCACGATGGCGAAGGTCGCCAGCTTCGGTGCGCCGCCCAGCAGCAGCGTGACCGAGGTCGGGGCGCCCTGCACCACGTCCGGCACCCACATGTGGAACGGGACCACGCCGAGCTTGAATGCCAGGCCGGCAACCATGAACACCAGGCCGAACACCAGGATGGTGCGGTTGGCGTCGACGCCGCTGCTTGCCTGCGCGATAGCGTTCAGGTCGAGCGAGCCGGTGGCGCCGTAGACCATCGACATGCCGTACAGCAGGAAGCCCGAGGACAGCGCGCCCAGGATGAAGTACTTCATCGCGGCTTCGGTCGAGATGGCGTGATCGCGGCGCATCGCAACGAGGGCGTAGAGCGACAGCGACATCAGTTCGACGCCAAGGTAGATCGACAGCAGGCTGTTACCCGAGATCATGATCATCTGGCCGAGCATCGAGAACAGCGCGAGCACGTAGAACTCGCCGCCGAGGTTACCGGACATCATGGCGCGGTCTTGCGTGTACTGGCGTGCATAGACCAGCGTCATCGCGGTGGCCACGTAGGTCACCAGCTTGAGCAGGTTCGACATCGGGTCCGACACGTACATGCCGTTGAAGGTGTACACGGTGGCGCCGGCGCTCATGTCGGCAAAGGTCAGCACGAAGCAACCGGCGATGGTCAGCAGGGTCAGCGCGTACGTCAGGTTGCGCTTTCCCTCCTTCAGGAACATGTCGATCAGCAGGATCGCGGAAGCCGCGATCAGCAGGAAGATTTCGGCATAGACCGGCGCCAGGTTGGCGTCGGTTGCCGCTAGCATTGTGGAGTTCATTTCGTTCATGGCGTCTTTATTGAGGCAATTTGCCAGCTGCAACGTGTTGCAGGAGGTCGGTAACCGACACCTGCAGGGTCTCGGCGATCGGCGCCGGGTACAGGCCCATCCACAGGGTGGCGATGGCCAGCACGCCCAGGATGGCGAACTCGCGGCCGTTCAGGTCGGTCAGCTCGGCAACGTGCTTGTTGCCGATCGGGCCGAACACGACGCGCTTGACCATCCACAGCGAGTAGGCTGCGCCCAGGATCAGGGCGGTACCCGCGGCCACGCCGGTCCAGAAGTTGAACTCGACGGCGCCCAGGATCACCATGAATTCGCCGATGAAGCCCGAGGTCGCCGGCAGGCCGGCGTTGGCCATCGAGAACAGCACGGCGAAGGCCGCGAACTTCGGCATCGTGTTGACGACGCCGCCGTAGTCGGCGATTTCACGCGAGTGCATGCGGTCGTACAGCACGCCGATGCACAGGAACATCGCGCCCGACACGAAGCCGTGCGAGATCGACTGCATCAGGCCGCCCTGCACGCCCAGGTCGTTGAACATGAAGAAGCCCAGGGTGACGAAGCCCATGTGGGCGATCGACGAGTACGCCACCAGTTTCTTCATGTCCTTCTGCACCATCGCGACCAGGCCGATGTAGATGACGGCGATCAGGGACAGCACGATGACGACCGGCGCCAGGTACTGCGAGGCGTCCGGGGTGATCGGCAGCGAGAAACGCAGGAAACCGTAGGCGCCCAGCTTCAGCATGATCGCGGCCAGCACGACGGAACCGCCGGTAGGCGCTTCCACGTGGGCGTCCGGCAGCCAGGTGTGCACCGGCCACATCGGGACCTTCACGGCGAAGGCCATGAAGAAGGCGATGAAGATCAGGATCTGCTCGTTCATGCTCAAGGGCAGGCGGTGCCACTCGAGGATGTCGAAGGAACCCGACTGGTTGTACAGGTAGATGATCGCGACCAGGGTCAGCAGCGAGCCGAAGAACGTGTACAGGAAGAACTTGAATGCCGCGTACACGCGGTTCGGGCCGCCGAACACGCCGATGATGATGTACATCGGGATCAGCGTGGCTTCGAAGAAGAAGTAGAACAGCAGGCCGTCCAGCGCGGCGAACACGCCGATCATCAGGCCCGACAGGATCAGGAAGGAACCCATGTACTGCGCGACGCGCTCTTCGATCACCTGCCATGCCGCCAGCACCACGATGATGGTGATGAAGGCCGTCAGCGGCACGAACCACAGCGACAGGCCGTCGACGCCCAGCTTGTAGAACACGTTGAAGCGTTCGATCCAGGCGGCCGACTCATAGAACTGCATGCCGTGGGCGGCATTGTCGAAGTTCATGATCAGCGGCAGCGTCGGCAGCAGGCTGACGACGGCGCCCACCAGCGAGAGCAGGCGCACGAAGCCGGCGTTCTTGTCGCGACCCACGACCAGCACGATCAGGCCGAACAGGATCGGGAGCCAGATGGACAGGCTCAGGTAAGGAGGAAATGTAGAAATTGACTGCATCATTTTTTGCTTTTCGCTTTTCTCTTGTCGAGGCCCGTCTTAACCGCGCCAGAACGGGAAGAACCACAGCAGGGTTGCCAGCACGCCGACGATCATCACGAACGCGTAGTGGTAGATGTAGCCCGTCTGGAAGGTACGGGTGATCGTCGAGAACCAGCCGACCAGCTTGGCAGAACCGTTGACCAGCAGGCCGTCGATCAGGCCGCGGTCGCCCACTTTCCACAGGCCGCCACCGACGGCGCGTGCGCCGCCGGCGAACACGACGTCGTTGAACTTGTCCATGTAGTACTTGTTGTCCAGCAGGGTGTGCAGGAACTTGAACTTGGCATAGAACCAGGCCGGGACGCGCGGGTTGACCATGTAGCAGTAGTAAGCCAGGGCAACGCCGGCCAGTGCCAGCCAGAACGGTGCGGTCTGCAGGCCGTGAATCGCCATCGCCATCGGGCCGTGGAAGGCTTCGCTCAAGCTGGCCATTGCCGGGTGGTTCGGGTTGACCGTGATGACGTCCTTGAAGAAGTCGCCATGCACCATCGGGCCGAGTGCCAGGTAACCGATGATGACCGACGGGATCGCCAGCAGGATCAGCGGCAGGGTCACGACCCACGGCGACTCGTGCGGCTTCTGGCCCGGGGCCAGGCCGTGGTGGTGGTCGTCATGGCCATGCGAATCTTCTTCGTGGTGGGCGTGCGAATCGTGCAGGGCGTGCGGATCGCCCTTCCCTGCCGCAGCCAGTTTCTGCTCGTGGGCGTCGTGAGCATGGCTGTCATGGCCATGGGCAGTGTGCCAGCGCTCCTGGCCGTGGAACACCAGGAAGTACATGCGGAACGAGTAGAAGGCGGTCACGAAGACACCGGCCAGCACCGCGAAGTTGGCGAAGCCGGCGCCCGGGATGTTGGTCGCGTGCACCGCCTCGATGATCGAATCCTTCGAGTAGAAGCCCGAGAAGAACGGGGTACCGATCAGGGCCAGCGAGCCCAGCAGCGAGGTGATCCAGGTGATCGGCATGTACTTGCGCAGGCCGCCCATGTTGCGCATGTCCTGGTCGTGGTGCATGCCGATGATGACCGAACCCGCGCCGAGGAACAGCAGCGCCTTGAAGAAGGCGTGGGTCATCAGGTGGAACACGGCCACCGAGTAGGCCGAGGCGCCCAGCGCGACGGTCATGTAGCCCAGCTGCGACAGGGTCGAGTAAGCGACGACGCGCTTGATGTCGTTCTGGATGATGCCCAGGAAGCCCATGAACAGCGCGGTGATCGAACCGATGACGATCATGAAGGAGAGTGCGCCGTCCGACAGCTCGAACAGCGGCGACATGCGTGCCACCATGAAGATGCCTGCGGTAACCATGGTAGCAGCGTGGATCAGCGCCGAGATCGGGGTCGGGCCTTCCATCGAGTCCGGCAGCCAGACGTGCAGCGGGAACTGCGCCGATTTACCCATCGCGCCGATGAACAGGCAGATGCAGGCTGCCGTCAGCAGTGGCCAGCCGATGCCCGGCACGGTCATGTTCACCAGCTTGCCGGCCTGGGCGAAGGTTTCGTCGTAGTGCATGGTGCCCGAGGCGGCCAGCAGCAGGCCGATACCCAGGATGAAGCCGAAGTCGCCCACGCGGTTGACCAGGAAGGCCTTCATGTTCGCGAAGATCGCGGTCGGACGGGTGTACCAGAAGCCGATCAGGAGGTACGAGACCAGGCCCACCGCTTCCCAGCCGAAGAACAGCTGCAGGAAGTTGTTGGACATGACCAGCATCAGCATCGCGAAGGTGAACAGCGAGATGTACGAGAAGAAGCGGTTGTAGCCTTCGTCCTCGGCCATGTAGCCGATCGTGTAGACGTGCACCATCAGCGACACCGAGGTCACCACGCACATCATGGTGGCCGACAGGGTGTCGATCTCGAAGCCGACGGCCATCTTGAGCGTGCCGACGGTCATCCAGGTATAGATGTCTTCATTGAAGTAGGCGCCGCCGAGCACCGCCATCAGGGTCTGGACCGAGATGATCAGTGCAATGAGCACACCCAGGATGGTCGCGGTATGCGACACCTTGCGGCCGACCACGTTGCCGAAGAACTTGGTGCCGAGCAGGCCGGCGATCGCCGAGCCCGCCAGCGGCGCCAGAGGCACCGCCAGTAACATTGAGGAAGAGAGTTGCCCCGCCATTGTTGAACCTTAATCGTTATTGTTAATCAACCGAGACCATCAGCCCTTCAGGCTGTCGAGGTCTTCCACATTGATCGTGTCCAGGTTACGGAACAGGACCACCAGGATCGCCAGGCCGATTGCTGCTTCGGCGGCCGCGACGGTCAGAATGAAGAACACGAAGATCTGCCCCGCCGCGTCTCCCAGGTAGTGCGAGAACGCGACGAAGTTCAGGTTCACTGCCAGCAGCATCAGTTCGACGGCCATCAGCAGGATGATGATGTTCTTCCGGTTCAGGAAGATACCGATCACCGAGATCGCGAACAGGATCGCGCCCAGGATCAGGTAATGTGCAAGCGACAAAGTCATGGGTTCTCCTTCGGTGCGGCGGCCGCTGCTGCTGCTGCTCGTTCGGCGGCGGCTGCATCGATGGCACGCTGGTTGACCGCATCCATCTTGACGATGCGCAGGCGGTCGTTACGCTTGACGCGGACGGCGGCGCCCGGGTCGATTGCTTTGGTGTCCTTGCGCTTGCGCAGGGTCAGGGCGACGGCGGCGATGATCGCCACCAGCAGGATCACGGCGGCGATCTCGAAGCCGTAGATGTACTTGGTGTAGATCAAGAGGCCCAGTTCCTTGGTGCCGCCGATGTTCAAGGCGGCAGCCTCGGCCGACAGGTCGGTCTGGCTGTACGAACGGTACAGCACGGCGGCCATCTCGAGCACGATCAGGGCGCCAATACCCGAGGCCAGCGGCAGGTAGCCCCAGAAGCCCTCGCGCATGCGGTCGATATTGATGTCGATCATCATGACGACGAACAGGAACAGCACCATCACGGCACCGACATAGACCAGCACCAGCACGATGGCCAGGAACTCGGCCTTCAACAGCATCCAGATGCCGGCCATGTTGAAGAAGGTCAGCACCAGGAACAGCGCGGCGTGGACCGGGTTCTTGGTGGTGATGACGCGCAAGGCAGCCAGCACCGTGATGGCCGCGAACACGTAGAACAGGAAAGTTGTGAATTCCATGACTTGGACAGCCTCTTCTTATTAGCGGTACTTCGCGTCCGCTTCGCGGGCGCTAGCGATGTCGTTTTCGTAGCGGTCGCCGACGGCCAGCAGCATCTCTTTGGTGTAGTAGAGATCGCCGCGCTTTTCACCGTGGTATTCCAGCACGTGGGTTTCGACGATCGAGTCGACCGGGCAAGACTCTTCGCAGAAGCCGCAGAAGATGCACTTGGTCAGGTCGATGTCGTAGCGCGTGGTGCGGCGGGTGCCGTCCTCGCGCTGCGCCGATTCGATCGTGATCGCCATTGCCGGGCAGACTGCCTCGCACAGCTTGCAGGCGATGCAGCGCTCTTCCCCGTTGGGGTAGCGACGCAGGGCGTGCAGGCCGCGGAAGCGGTTCGACATCGGCGTCTTCTCTTCCGGGTACTGGACCGTGATCTTGCGCGACAGCGCGTACTTGCCGGTCAGGGCCAGGCCCTTGAAGAGTTCGGACAGCATCAGGCTGCCGACAAATTCTTTAATCCGATTCATTTTGAGTTTGCTTCCTTACTTCAGAGCAGGCCAGATGTTCAGGGGCGAGTGCATCCAGAGTGCGACCACGACCAGCCAGAACAGGGTCAGCGGGATGAACACTTTCCAGCCAAGACGCATGATCTGGTCGTAGCGGTAGCGCGGGAAGGTGCCGCGGACCCAGATCATCAGCGAGACCATGATGAACATCTTCAGGAACAGCCAGAAGAAGCCGCCGATCGCGCCGAATTCCAGGAAGCCGAACGGAGCCGACCAGCCGCCCAGGAACAGGATCGATGCCAGGGTGGCGATCAGGATCATGTTGGCGTATTCGGCCAGCATGAACATCGCGTAGGACATGCCCGAGTACTCGACCATGTGGCCGGCCACGATTTCCGATTCACCTTCCACCACGTCGAACGGGTGGCGGTTGCACTCGGCCAGGCCGGAGACGAAATAGATGACGAACAGCGGCAGCAGCGGCAGCCAGTTCCACGACAGGAAGTTCAGGCCCATGTCGGCCATGGTGCCCATCTGCTGGCTCAGGACGATGTCCGACATGTTCAGGCTGCCGGTCACCATCAGCACCACCACCAGCACGAAGCCGATCGGGATTTCGTACGAAATCATCTGGGCCGAGGCGCGCATCGCGCCCATGAACGAGTACTTCGAGTTCGACGCCCAGCCGGCGATGATGATGCCGTAGACTTCCATCGAGGTGATCGCCATCAGGAACAGCAGGCCGGCGTTGACGTCGGCCAGCGCGGCCTGGGGGCCGAACGGCACCACCGCCCATGCGGCCAGCGCCGGCATGATGGTCATGATCGGGCCGATCACGAACAGGCTGCGGTTGGCCTTGGTCGGGATGACGATTTCCTTGAGCAGCAGCTTGACCGCGTCGGCGATCGGCTGCAGCAGGCCGCCCGGACCCACGCGGTTCGGGCCCACGCGGATCTGGATCCAGCCGATCAGCTTGCGCTCCCACAGGGTCAGGTAGGCGACCAGGCCCATCAGCGGCAGCAGCACCACCAGGATCTTGATGACGGTCCAGATCAGCGGCCAGGCCGGTGCGATCGGGCTGGCAGCGCCCATCTCATAAAAACTATCGATAAAACCGGGCGTTGCCATTACTTGCCCTCCCCTGCTTTTTCAACATTGATCGAACCAAACATCGCACCGAGGGTGGCGACAGCCGGGTGGCCGGCGGCCACGCGCACCGCGTTCGACGGCAGGCGTGCATCCACGTTGGCTACCAGCACGGCGCTGCCCGAACCCTGCGAGACGCGCACCGAGTCGCCGGCCTGCACGCCGATCTGCTCGGCGACCGCCTTCGACAGGGTCACCAGCGGCGCATTCGCGTCGGCGGTACGCTGCAGCGGTTCCGAACGGCGCGCCAGCGCATCGGTGAAGTAGATCGGCACGTCGGCGACGCGCTCGAGCTGGCCGGCCGGAGCGTAGGAACCGGCGGCCGGCGCCAGGCGCGCGACGTTGTTCAGCTTGGCCGACAGGTCGGTCGTGCCCTTGCCGATGGCTTCGTCGCGGATCGACTCCGAGGTCTCGTAGTCGAAGCCCGACAGGCCGAGCAGGTTACCGAGCACGCGCAGCACTTTCCATGCCGGACGGGTCTCGCCCAGCGGACGCACGGTGCCGTTGAAGCTCTGTGCGCGGCCTTCGCAGTTCACGAAGGTGCCGGCGGTCTCGCTGAACGGCGAGATCGGCAGCAGCACGTCGGCGAAGTCCATGCCGTGCTTGAAGGCCGACATGGCGACGACCATGTCGGCACCAATCAGGGCGGCACGGGCCTGCTGCGGATTGGCCGCATCCAGTTCCGGTTCCGCGTTCAACAGCACATAGGCCTTCTTCGGCGAGGCGAACACAGGCTCGCCCTTCCCAAGCGCGCCGACGATGTGGCCGCCGACGGTGTTGGCAGCGTCGACCAGGTAGCCGAAGGAGCAGCCGGTCTGCTCGGCGATCCATTGGGCGCAAGCGTGGATCTTCGATGCTTGCGGGTGGTACGAAGCGGCATTGCCCAGCAGGACGGCGCCCGGAGCATCGACGCCGACCAGGGTCGCAGCGATGGCCTTGGCGGCCCCGCCTGCTTCCACGCCTTCGAAGCCAGCGGGAGCAGCAACACCCTTGGCGCCGGCGACGGCCGACACGACTTCCGACAGCGCGGCCAGCCAGTCGCCTGGTGCGGCGATCAGCTTGTTCGCAACCGGCATCAGGAGGTCGTCATCGCTCGCACCCAGCAGCGACAGCTTGGCGCCGCCCTTGGTGGCGACGCGCAGGCGGGTCGCGACCAGCGGATGGTCCTTGCGCAGGTTGGAACCGATGACGAAGGCGCGCTTGAGCAGCGAGAAGTTCGCGATCGGCATGCCCAGCCACGGCGTGACTTGGCCGTCCAGCGAGAAATCGGTCTGGCGCAGCCGGAACTCGATGTTGTCCGAGCCAAGGCCGCGGGTCATCTTGTTCAACAGGTACAGCTCTTCCAGCGTCGAGTGCGGGGTCGCGACGGCAGCGATGCTGTCGGCGCCATGCTCGTGGCGGATGTTACGCAGGCCGTGGGCCACGTATTCCAGCGCGGTCTGCCAATCGGTGTCGATCCACTTGCCGTCCTGCTTGATCATCGGGTTGATCAGGCGGTCGGCATTGTCCAGCGCCTCGTACGAGAAGCGGTCCTTGTCGGACAGCCAGCATTCGTTGATCGATTCGTTTTCCAGCGGCAGCACGCGCATGACCTTGCCGCCCTTGACCTGGACGATCAGGTTCGAGCCCAGCGAGTCGTGCGGCGAGATCGACTTGCGGCGCTGCAGTTCCCACGGACGTGCCGAGAAGCGGAACGGCTTGCTGGTCAGCGCGCCGACCGGGCACAGGTCGATCATGTTGCCCGAGACTTCCGAGTCCACGGTCTTGCCCACGAAGGTGGTGATCTCCGAGTGCTCGCCGCGGCCGACCATGCCGAATTCCATCACGCCGGCCACTTCCTGGCCGAAGCGCACGCAGCGGGTGCACTGGATGCAGCGCGCCATCTCTTCCATCGAGATCAGCGGGCCGGCCTCTTTCGGGGCCACCACGCGCTTCTCTTCTTCGTAGCGCGAGTTGCTCTTGCCGTAGCCCACGGCCAGGTCCTGCAGCTGGCATTCGCCGCCCTGGTCGCAGATCGGGCAGTCCAGCGGGTGGTTAATGAGGAGGAACTCCATCACCGACTTCTGTGCCTGCACGGCCTTGTCGCTGTGGGTGCGCACGATCATGCCCGGCGAGACCGGGGTGGCGCAGGCCGGCAGCGGCTTCGGTGCCTTCTCGACTTCGACCAGGCACATGCGGCAGTTCGCTGCGATCGACAGTTTCTTGTGATAGCAGAAGTGCGGGATGTAGGTCCCGAGTTTGTTTGCGGCGTCCATCACCATGGAACCTGGTGCGACTTCGACTTTTTTGCCGTCTAATTCAATTTCAACCATTTGATCGTTACCTGACCTGGTTTAAAGGTATGCGGGCACGAGGCAGTGCTTGTGCTCGATGTGATATTCGAACTCCTCGCGGAAGTTCTTGATCATCGCTTCCACCGGCATCGCGGCGGCGTCGCCGAGCGCGCAGATGGTGCGGCCCTTGATGTTGCCCGCGATGTTGTTCAGCAGGTCCATGTCTTCCGGACGTCCCTTGCCGTTCTCGATGCGGTGGACCATGCGGTACATCCAGCCGGTGCCTTCACGGCACGGGGTGCACTGGCCGCAGGATTCTTCGTAGTAGAAGTACGACAGGCGCAGCAGCGACTTGACCATGCAGCGGGTCTCGTCCATGACGATCACGGCGCCCGAACCCAGCATCGAGCCGGCCTTGGCGATCGAGTCGTAGTCGAGGTCGGTATCCATCATGACCTCGCCGCGGATCACCGGCGCCGACGAACCGCCCGGGATCACGGCCTTGATCTTCTTGCCGCCACGCATACCGCCGGCCAGCTCCATCAGCTTGGCGAACGGGGTGCCCAGCGGGACTTCGTAGTTGCCCGGACGCTCGACGTCGCCCGAGATCGAGAAGATCTTGGTGCCGCCGTTGTTCGGCTTGCCGAGCGCCATGTAGTTTTCCGGGCCGATGTTCAGCAGGAACGGGACGGCCGCGAAGGTCTCGGTGTTGTTGATCGTGGTCGGCTTGCCGTACAGGCCGAACGAGGCCGGGAACGGCGGCTTGAAGCGCGGCTGGCCCTTCTTGCCTTCCAGCGATTCGAGCAGCGCGGTTTCTTCGCCGCAGATGTAGGCGCCGTAGCCATGGTGCGCATGCAGCTGGAACGAGAAGTTCGAGCCCATGATGTTATCGCCCAGGAAGCCGGCGGCGCGCGCCTCTTCCAGCGCCTCTTCGAAGCGCAGGTATTCCTGGAAGATCTCGCCGTGGATGTAGTTGTAGCCCACGGTGATGCCCATCGCGTAGGCGCCGATGGCCATGCCTTCGATCAGCGCGTGCGGGTTGTAGCGGATGATGTCGCGATCCTTGAACGTGCCCGGCTCGCCTTCGTCGGTGTTGCAGACGAGGTATTTCTGGCCCGGATACTGGCGCGGCATGAAGCTCCACTTCAGGCCGGTCGGGAAACCGGCGCCGCCGCGGCCGCGCAGGCCCGAGGCCTTCAGGTCGGCGATGATCTGTTCCGGCGCAATGCCTCCTTCGAGAATCTTGCGCAGCGCCGAATAGCCGCCGCGCTTGACGTAGTCGGCCAGGCGCCAGTTATCGCCGTTCAGGTCCTTGAGGATCAGCGGATTGATGTGACGATCGTGCAGGCTGGTCATTTCTTCAGTTCCTCTACCAGGGCGTCGATTTTCTCGTTGTTCATGAACGAGCACATGCGGTGGTTATTCACCAGCATGACCGGTGCGTCGCCGCAGGCGCCCATGCACTCGCCTTCGACCAGGGTGAACTGGCCGTCGGCGCTGGTCTCGCGGTAGTCGATGCCCAGCTTGTCCTTCAGGTACTGGCCGGCGCGCTCGCCGCCCGACAGGGCGCACGGCAGGTTGGTGCAGACCGTGATCTTGGCCTTGCCCACCGGCTTCAGGTTGTACATGTTGTAGAAGGTCGCCACTTCCTGCACGGCGATGGCCGGCATGCCGATGTAGTCGGCGATTTCCTGCATGGTTTCCGGCGACAGCCAGCCCAGTTCCACCTGGGCGTGGGCCAGCGAGGCCATCACGGCCGACTGGCGCTGATCGGCTGGGTACTTGGCCAGCTCGCGATCAATTTTCTTGTAGGTTTCCTGCGATAACATATTCTTTCCTGCCCTCTTAGCGAACGTGAGCGTTACCTGTCGATACTGCCGAACACGATGTCCTGGGTCCCGATGATCGCGACGGCGTCGGCGATCATGTGGCCGCGCGACATCTCGTCGAGGCTCTGCAGGTGGACGTAGTCCGGGGTGCGGATCTTCAGGCGATACGGCTTGTTGGCGCCGTCCGACACGATGTAGATGCCGAACTCGCCCTTCGGGTGCTCGATCGCGGCAAAGGCCTCGCCTTCCGGCACGTGGAAGCCTTCGGTGAACAGCTTGAAGTGGTGGATCAGCGATTCCATGTTGGACTTCATGTCCATGCGGTTCGGCGGCACGATCTTGTGGTTGTCGATCATGACCGGACCCTGGTTCACGCGCAGCCAGGCGACGCACTGCTTGATGATGCGGTTCGCCTGGCGCATTTCTTCGATGCGCACCAGGTAGCGGTCGTAGGAGTCGCCGTTGGTGCCGACCGGGATGTCGAACTCGACCTTGTCATAGGCCGCGTACGGCTGGGTCTTGCGCAGGTCCCAGGCGATGCCCGAACCGCGCAGCATCGGACCGGTGAAGCCCATCGCCAGCGCGTCTTCCGGCGACACCACGCCGATGCCGACGGTACGCTGCTTCCAGATACGGTTATCGGTCAGCAGGGTCTCGTATTCATCGACGTAGCCGTCGAAGCGCTTGGTGAAGGCCTCGATGAAGTCCAGCACCGAGCCCTGGCGGTCGCGGTTGAGGTCGTCGATCGCCTTCTTCGAGCGGATCGGCGATTCCTTGTGCCGCGGCATGAAGTCCGGCAGGTCGCGGTACACGCCGCCCGGGCGGTAGTAGGCCGCGTGCATGCGCGCGCCCGATACCGCTTCGTACACGTCGAACAGGTCTTCGCGGTCACGGAAGGCGTACAGGAACGGGCCCATCGCGCCGATGTCGAGCGCGTGCGCGCCCAGCCACATCAGGTGGTTCAGGATACGGGTGATCTCGTCGAACATCGTGCGGATGTACTGCGCGCGGATCGGCGCCTCGATGCCCAGCAGCTTTTCCACTGCCAGCACATAGCCGTGCTCGTTGCACATCATCGACACGTAGTCGAGGCGGTCCATGTACGGGACCGACTGCAGGTAGGTGCGGGTCTCGGCCAGCTTTTCGGTGCCGCGGTGCAGCAGGCCGATGTGCGGGTCGGCGCGCTGGATCACTTCGCCGTCCAGCTCCAGCACGAGGCGCAGCACGCCGTGCGCTGCCGGGTGCTGCGGACCAAAGTTCAGGGTGTAATTCTTAAGCTCAGCCATTATTTCGATGTCCCGTAGGTTTCTTCGCGGATCACGCGCGGGATGTTCTCGCGCGGCTCGATCGTCACCGGTTGGTAGATCACGCGTTTCTGTTCAGGGTCGTAGCGCATCTCGACATAGCCCGTGATCGGGAAGTCCTTGCGGAACGGGTGGCCGATGAAGCCGTAGTCGGTCAGGATGCGGCGCAGGTCGCCGTGGCCGTCGAACAGGATGCCGAACAGGTCGAAGGCTTCGCGCTCGAACCAGTTGGCGGCACGCCAGATGCCGGTGATCGACTCGACCATCGGCATGTCGTCGTCCGGGCAGAAGGTACGCACGCGCACGCGCCAGTTGTGGGTCACCGACAGCAGGTGGACGACCACCGCGAAGCGCGGACCGTCCCAGGTGCCTTCCCCATACTGGGAGTAGTCGACGCCGCACAGGTCGATCATTTGTTCGAAGCGCAGCGCCGGGTCGTCGCGCAGCGCCTGCATCGACTGGATGTAGTCGGCGGCCTTGACCACCACGGTCAGTTCGCCCAGCGCCGAGGTGATCGCAGCGCCCTCGCCCAATGCGTTTTTCAGGGCGAGTTCAAGGGTTTCGAGTTTCGTCGTCATGGTGTTTCGCTGTCTTTTTAGCGCGCGATGGTGTTGGTGCGCTTGATCTTGTTCTGCAGCTGCAGGATGCCGTACAGCAGGGCCTCCGCGGTCGGCGGGCAGCCCGGCACGTACACGTCGACCGGCACGATGCGGTCGCAGCCGCGCACCACCGAATACGAGTAGTGGTAGTAGCCGCCGCCGTTGGCGCAGGACCCCATCGAGATCACCCAGCGCGGCTCGGCCATCTGGTCGTACACCTTGCGCAGGGCGGGAGCCATCTTGTTGCACAGCGTGCCGGCAACGATCATCACGTCGGACTGGCGCGGCGACGGGCGGAACACAATGCCAAAACGGTCGAGATCGTAGCGGGCAGCGCCCACATGCATCATCTCGACCGCGCAGCATGCCAGGCCAAACGTCATCGGGAACATCGATCCCGTCCGCGCCCAGTTGATCAGCTTATCGGCTGTTGTGGTAATGAAACCTTCGTTTAATACGCCTTCAATTGCCATGGCTTATTCCCAATCAAGGGCACCTTTCTTCCAGATGTACCAGAAGCCCACGATGAATTCGGCGATGAACACCGCCATCGTGACGAAACCGGTCCAACCCAGTTCGCGCATCGAGACGCCCCATGGGAAGAAGAATGCCGTTTCCAGATCAAACAAAATAAACAGGATCGCCACCAGGTAGTAGCGAACGTCGAACTTCATGCGCGCGTCTTCGAAGGCTTCGAAGCCGCATTCATACGGAGACAGCTTGGCGGCGTCCGGACGGTGCGGACCAAGGATGCGGCCGAGCACCTGCGGAGCGACACCGACACCGATGCCAACCAGGATAAAGAGAAGAACGGGGAGATAATTTTCGAGGTTCACGTGAAGCCTATTTGAACGATCGGTTAATGAAACACTGCAGGGCTGCAGCGCCGAATCGCGCGAACCTGGCTGGATGGCCTCGAACACCTGTGTACTCTGCACCGCTGGCACAAAGCACCTTGCGACCGATAATGCTGCCGACCGCAACGGTTTTCAAGACCCCCGATGGTTGCCACCAGGACCGTACGACTGATCCTCGTGAAAAAGCCAGCTCAGGCAGGAGAGCGATCGCTCATGCGCCCTTGCTGGCTCTTTCGTATATTGGTGCCGACGGCGAGACTCGAACTCGCACAGCTTGCGCCACTACCCCCTCAAGATAGCGTGTCTACCAATTTCACCACGTCGGCTGGAGACCAGTATTTTACCCTGCCTTGGCACTACTTTTCAATGCACAAATTGCGCTATTACAAGGAATTTACGCAATTACTCAACATTTCTTTTGAGACTAGCCAATCTTTACAGCAGGGCTGGCCGCATTGAACGGGCTTTCGCCCTTACTGCAAGCGGCGCACCCCGGAAGGCGTGCCGCATTCTACTCCGAATCACGAACGGGCGTGCAGCCCGCCGCTGGAATTACTTGGCCGGAGCCGGCGCAGGAGCCGCCGGAGCGGCTGGCGCCGGAGCGGCTTCACCCGGTGCTGCCGGAACGGCAACGCCAGGGGTTTGCGGAATGTCGTTTGCCGGTACAACCGTGGTCGGGCCGGCGTTCGGGCCAGCGCCCGGCACGTCGTTCGGAATGCCGGTGGCCGGCGCTTGCGACGACGGCACGGTGACACGCTCCATCACACCACCATCGGCGCCGCCGGCGGTGCGGCCGTTGCTGTGCCAGGCCAGCGCCAGGGTCGATGCAAAAAACACCGCGGCCGCGACGGCGGTCGACTTCGACAGGAAGTTCGACGAGCCCGAGGCGCCGAACAGGCTGCCCGAGGCGCCCGAACCGAAGGCCGCGCCCATGTCGGCGCCCTTGCCGTGCTGGACCAGCACCAGGCCGATGATGGCCAGGGCCGAAATAACCTGCACAACAATAATCAGATTGAACACGGTGTTCATTGCAATTCCATTTCCAAGTTAACGACGTTTTTAAATACTTACTACTGAAACTATGAATCTCTCAATTTGCTGAGCGAATGATTCCGAGGAAGTCAGCTGCTTTCAGCGCCGCCCCACCGATCAGGCCGCCGTCGATGTCCGGTTGCGCCATCAGGTCCGCCGCATTATCCGGCTTCATGCTGCCGCCGTACAGCACCAGCGTGCGTTCCGCGGCGTCGGCGTTGCAGGCGCGCAGTTTTTCGCGCAGGGCGGCATGGACTTCCTGCGCCATTTCCGGGGTCGCGGTCTTGCCGGTGCCGATCGCCCATACGGGCTCGTAGGCCAGCACGATCTTGTCCACGGCCTCGCTGCCGACCGCTTCCAGCACGGCCTCGAGCTGGCTGCTGACCACATCCATGGTCTGCCCTGCTTCGCGCTGCACCAGGGTTTCGCCGATGCAGACGATCGGGGTCAGCCCGGCCTCCAGTGCAGCTTTGGTTTTCTTGGCAACCAGTTCATTGGTCTCGCCGTGGTAGGCGCGGCGCTCCGAGTGGCCGACGATCACGTAGCGGCTGCCGAAATCCTGCAGCATCGACATGCACACTTCGCCGGTATAGGCGCCGACCGGATGGCAGGACACGTCCTGCGCACCCCAGGCGACCGGGGAGCCTTTCAGGATTTCTTCGCACTGGAACAGGTAGGGCGCCGGCACACAGACCGCCACCTGGGCCTCGGCATTGCCGAGACCTTCGAGGATGCCGGTCAGGAGCGCGGCATTGGCAGCGCGGCTGCCGTTCATTTTCCAGTTACCTACGACGAGCTTGGGACGCATAGAACCCCATCTTTTAATTTAACCCGCTATTCTAGCGGTCGAATATGTGGCGGTCAAACAATGGCTGAGCCATTTGCCAAACGCCACTTCCCTTTTTGATTCAATCTCTTAGCGTGCTCAGACCACTTCCAGCACAATCTTGCCCACGTGCGCGCTCGACTCCATCAGCGCATGCGCCTCGGCCGCCCGGGCCAGCGGGAAGCTGCGGTAGATGACCGGCTTGAGTTTGCCCTGTTCGAACAGCGGCCAGACGCGCTCGCGCAAGCTGCGCGCGATCGCCGCCTTGAAGGCGACCGGGCGCGGGCGCAGCGTGGAGCCGCTGATGTGCAGGCGGCGGCGCAGCACCTGGCCCAGGTCGATCTCGGCTTTCGCGCCGCCCAGCAGCGCGATCAGGGCGATGCGGCCGTCGTCGGCCAGGCAATCGATCTCGCGCGGGAGGTAGTCGCCGGCGACCATGTCGAGGATCACGTCGACGCCCTTCCCGCCCGTCAGTTCTTTCACCACGGCGGCGAAATCCTCGCTGCGGTAGTTGATGCCGCGCTCCGCGCCGAGCTGTTCGCAGGCGCGGCATTTCTCATCCGAACCTGCGGTGGCGAACACGCGGTGACCCAGGGCCGCGGCGAGCTGGATCGCGGTGACGCCGATGCCCGAGCTGCCGCCCTGCACCAGCAGCGATTCACCCGGCCCCAAGCGCGCGCGGTCGAACACATTTGACCAAACGGTAAAAAAAGTTTCCGGCAGCGAGGCCGCTTCCATCGGGCTCAAGCCTTGCGGGACCGGCAGGCACTGTTCGGCCGGGGCGGTGCAGTATTCGGCATAGCCGCCGCCCTGGACCAGCGCGCAGACCATGTCGTCCTTCCTGAGGCCGGCTGCAGCGTAGTCGCCGTCGACGATCTCGCCGGCCACCTCCAGGCCGGGCAGGTCGGAGGCGCCCGGCGGCACCGGGTATTTGCCGAGTCGCTGCAACACGTCCGGCCGGTTGATGCCGGCCGCGTGCACCTTGATCAACACCTCGCCGGGCTTGGGGGTAGGCACCGGCCGTTCGCACAGCTGCAGGACGTCCGGCTTGCCGGGCTGCGTGATTTCAATGGCGCGCATGGGAGCTCCCGTGTTGAAAAAACCACAATTGTAAGGGAGTCGGCGGAAAACTGCGCGTCGCGTGCCGCGTCAGCTGGCGCGACCGGATACATGGCGGGGTGTCGGAACGATTGGATCTGCAAGGTCAAGGGCGGATGCGCCGCTCCGGGTCCTGCATGACGCTGACACCCACCAGGGTATCGCGCCGCAGGCGCATGCGCGTGTGCGGGGTGCGGATCCCGGCACACATGCCCCAGGCCGCGGCCCAGCGCAGCGCCCGGTCCGTTTCCGGACCAAAGGGCCGCGCTGCCGAGGCCCGGTTCAGCGCGGCCGACATACGCTGCATCGCATAAAGTTTTTTTATTGAAACAATCTTGGCCATGGGACCAAGATAAGGTTTCGGGACCGGACTGACCGTGCCCTACCTAACCCAGTGACGATGTCGGTGGTGCTGCCGATTCGCGCGGCACGAACAACGGGCTCAGGCCGGCATCCACGGCCTGCAGGGCCTGCTTCGCCATCGCATACGCGCCCTCATACGATTTCGCAGCAGCAATGAAACGGCCGTTGTGGCAGAACTTTGCGTCGGGCACGCCGGTCACCGCGGCCAGGTCCGCGTCGCGCAGGCCGGCCCAGCTTTCCGGCAGGTCGGCGCGCGCATCGAAGGTGTCGGTCGTGGCCGGGACCGTGTGCAGCATGTAGCGGTCTTCCGACAGGCTGTGGCTGAGCACGAAGAGCACCTTCGGCATCTCCTTGCGCACCACCGAACTCCAGGGCAAGGCCGCATTCTTCAGGAACAGCAGCTGGCCGTTTTCCAGGGTCTCGGACTGACGCACCTGGGCCAGCGCCAGGATGGCGCCGACCCGGTACTTGACCGAATTGACGATCACCTCGGTCAGGAAATCCATCGCCTTGCGGAACTGGGCCAGGCGGTAGGCTTCCGCCTCGAGGCCGTAGCCGAGGCGCTGCTCGTCCAGCCAGTTCGGGTTGAAGCCGGACACCACGGCCGACATGCCGTAGCCGCCGGGCGCGTTCTTGGCGGCGCCGACGTCCGAGAGGTCGAGGTACTGGACGATGTCGCCATCGATGGCATAGGCCATCTGCTGGGCCGTCTCCTCCTCCAACTGGTGACCGGTATGCTGCGCGGCCAGGTAGGCGACGCAGCGCGCGCCGTACTCGCGCCAGACCAGTCCGGCGCTGGCGTAGGGCACGCCGCTGGCGCGGGCGCCCTCGAAGCCCTTCTGGTGATGGTCGAAGCGGCCCGCGGCCGGATCCCAGATGCCGCCGACGTCGACGACGAAATCGGCGGCCTCGATGATGGCGGGCTCGCGGGTCCTGACGATCTCGGCGTCGGGGAAGAGGATGTGCAGGACGGCCACCGCCCATGCGTCGTCCGCATGAAACTTGCCGTTGTGGGTCACGATGACCATGTGTGCTCCGGAATCTTGAAATCAGGAGCGCATCATACCGTGTTCCCCCCGGCGCTTCACTCCGGTTCAGGCGCGAAGCGTTGCGGATGGCTGTAGAGGATGTGACGCCCTCCCCGCACGAAGCCGGCCAGCGTCAGCCCGGCCCGCTCGGCCACCTGCACCGCCAGTGCGGTCGGGGCCGAGATCGCGGCCAGCACCGGAAAGCCTGCGCGCGCCGCCTTCTGCACCATCTCGAAGCTGGCGCGGCTGGTCACCACCGCGAAGCCGTCAGCCGTGTCCACCCTGCCGCGCGCCAGCGCCCCGACCAGCTTGTCGAGCGCATTGTGGCGGCCGATGTCCTCGCGCACGCACAGCAGTTCGCCGCTGCGGTCGGCCCAGCCGGCCGCGTGCACGGCGCCGGTGGCATGGTGCAGGTCCTGGCGCGCGGCCATCGCCGCCATTGCGTGCTGCAGGGATCCAGGGTCGAGGCGGCCTTCGGTGGCGCGCGAGGCGACCACGGCAAAGGCATCGTCGTCGAACCGGTCCAGGCTCTCGACACCGCACAGGCCGCACCCGGTCTTGCCCGTGCGGGCACGGCGCGTCTCCTTCAACCGCATCATGGCGCCCGAGGCAATGCGCATCTCGATGACGATCCCGTGCGCCGCCTGCCCGACTTCGATGTCGTAGATGTCGCGCGCGTCGCGCACGATGCGCTCGCCGAGAGAGAAGCCGACGGCGAAATCCTCCAGGTCCCGGGGCGAGGCCAGCATCACCGCATGGCTGATGCCGTTGTAGACGAGTGCCACCGGCACCTCGTCCGCCACCAGTTCGGTCACACCCTCCAGCATCCCGTCGCGCCAGCGCTCGGCCGCCAGCCGGCACGCGCCCTGCGGCGCGAAGAATCCCTCACCGGCGTTCACGACAGCCTCCCGCCGCGCTCGAGGATCACGTCGATCGCCTTGGCTGCCGGCACCATGCTTTCCCTGGCGTGGTGCCACAGCGGAATCAAGGGATTCAGCTCGGGGAAGTAGCCCGCGATGCAACCTTCCGGCACGTCATAGGGCACCACGCTCAAGCCGCCGACGCGGCGCTCGACGCCATCCTCGGCCGCGCAGCGCAGTCCCACGACGTCGCCCTGCGCCAGTGCGTATTTCGCCATGTCGGCGCGCGCCATGAACAGCACCATGCGGCTGCCGTAGACGCCGCGGAAGCGGTCGTCGTGGCTGTAGATCGTCGTGTTGAACTGGCCGTCGCTGCGCACCGTGAACAGGCGCAGCGTGTTCGGATCGGACTTCAGGTCCGGATTGCCTTCGAGCGCTTCCGGCACCGTGAAGTTGGCCTTGCCGCTCTCCGTCTTCCAGACCCGGTGCGCGGCCGCGAGCGGCTTGCGGAAGCCGCCCGGCGTCCACATGCGCGCATTGAAGTCGTGGAAGATCTCGGGATAAGTCTCGGCAATCGCAGCGCGGATGGTCGCATACTCGCCCACCCAGCGGTCCCAGTCGACGTGCGGATTGGGCGCGAGCGTGGCCTTGGCGATGCCGGCCACGATGGCCGGCTCCGACAGCAGCGTGCCGGCTACCGGCTCGGCCATGCCGCGCGAGCCGTGCATGCAGCCGGTCGAGTCCTCGACAGTGACGTCCTGCGGGCCGCCGGCCTGGCGGTCGACCTCGATGCGGCCCAGGCAAGGCAGGATGTAGGAGGCTTTCCCGTGGATGAGGTGGTTGCGGTTCAGCTTGGTCGACACCTGCACCGTCAGCGGCAATTCGCGCCACGCCGCTTCGATCAGGCCGCGTTCCGGCACCGCGCGCACGAAGTTGCCGCCCAGGCCAATGAAGGCCTGCACGCGCCCGGCCAGCATGGCTTCGCAGGCCTCGACCGTGTTCATGCCGGGCTCGCGCGGCGGCTCGAAGCCGTACTGCTCCTTAAATTTGTCGAGCGGCGCCAGCCCGGGCTTCTCGGTGATGCCCACCGTGCGCTGGCCCTGCACGTTGGAGTGCCCGCGCACCGGGCACACGCCGGCCCCGAGCTTGCCGATGTTTCCGCGCAGGAGCAGCAGGTTGACGACCATCGCCACGTTCTGCACGCCGTTGCGGTGCTGGGTCAGGCCCATGCCGTAGACGGCCATCACGGCGGCGGATCCGCAGTACACCCGGGCCGCGCTTTCGAGGGCGGCGCGGCGCAGGCCGGATTCGCGCTCGATGGCTTCCCAGGCGCAGGCGCGCACCGCCGCCTCGAACGCCGCAAAACCGTGGGTATGCTCCTGCAGGAAGGCGGTGTCGAGTATGCGCCGGGCGCCCGCCGCACGGGTGGCGTCGTCGACGGCGAAGATGGCCTTGCACAGCCCCATGATGGCGGCCGTGTCGCCGCCCGGCTTCACTTGATGGTACTGGGTGCTGATCGCCGTCTCGGCCTTGGTGAGCATCTCGACGGGGGATTGCGGATTGGTGAAGCTGACCAGCCCGCGCTCGCGCAGCGGGTTGAAGGTGATGATGGGCACCCCGCGCCGGCGCGCCTGCTGCAACTGGTGCAGCATGCGCGGGCTGTTCACGCCCACGTTCTGGCCAAAGAAGAAAATGCAATCGGTGCGCTCGAAGTCGTCCAGCGCCACGGTGCCGACCGGCACGCCGATGGTTTTTTGCAGCCCGACCGAAGTGCTTTCGTGGCACATGTTGGAGCTGTCCGGCAGGTTGTTGTTGCCGTACATGCGCGCCAGCAATCCATACATGTACGAGGTCTCCAGCGACGCCCGTCCGGAGCTGTAGAACACGACCTGTTTGCGGTCCATGCCGCGCAGCGCCGCCCCGATTTCGGCGAAAGCCGTGTCCCAGGCGATCTCGCGGTACTTGTCCGTGTGCGGGTCGTAGCGCAGCGGCACGGTCAGGCGGCCCTGGTCTTCCAGCCGGTGGTCGTCCCAGGCTTCGAGTTCGGTGACGGTATGGCGTTCGAAGAAGTCGGCGCCAATCACCTTGCTGGTGGTTTCCCAGGCCGTGGCCTTGGCGCCGCTTTCGCAGAATTCGAAAGGGTGCGGGTTGGCCGGCTTGGCCCATGCACAGCTGACACAGGCAAAGCCGTCCGGCTTGTTCTGCTTCAGCAGCAGGGGGCTATCCTTCAGCGGCACCCGCTGGTGCAGCAGGATGGTGGAGACTTCCTGCACCGAACCCCAGCCGCCGGCCGGCATGGTCGGGTTCTCGATCCTTACGTCTGTATGCTTGGTCATGGCGCTTCCCTCGTCCGTGGAACCGCCACGCTAGTCTCCTCGCCGGTACGCCTCGGTGCGCCCGCGAACGGTGGGGCCAGCAGGACGGGTCAATCGCCGGTCATCATTGCTCCCGCCACCAGAGAAAATTCTTGCAGGAATAATAATCTTTTCAAGCTTCGATCCGGCGCAAAAGAGACGGCCGTCGCCTTCTTGTCCGGCGTTCCGCTGCTGGCTACATTGTTTAGACGAGCTCATGCATATCGCATGGCCTTCACTTCGAGGAGCTCACCATGAAACGCTTCCTTCCCCTCCTGCGCGATGCCGCCCGGCGCCTCTGGAACGGCATCGCCTTCTCCACCGTCGGCATGAATCCGCCGCGCCGGCGCCTGCTGCTGGGCAGCGCCATGCTGGCCGCCGCGATGGCGCTGCCGCCCCATCCGGTCGCGGCCCAGCCCTGGACCACGGAAAACTGGACCGGCACCTGGGGCACGGCGCCAAGCGGCCCGCCGCCGGAAGCGAGCCTGCAGACCTTCACCGACCAGACCCTGCGCCTGATCGTGCACACCAGCACCGGCGGCAATCGCGTGCGCATCCGCGTGTCGAACGAATTCGGCGCGACGCCGCTGACGATCGGCGCCGCCCGCATCGGCCTGCGTGCCGGCGGCTCGGACGTGGCTGCCGGCACCGACCGCGCGCTGACCTTCGGCGGGCGCGCTTTCGTGACCATCCCGCCCGGCGCACCCGCGCTCTCGGATCCGGTAGAGCTGAACGTGCCGCCGCTGTCCGACCTGGCGGTGAGCCTCTACCTGCCCGGCACCGTGCAGGCGACCACCGTGCACCAGTTGGCCCTGCAGACCAACTACGTGTCGCTGCCCGGCAACTTCACGGCCGCGCCCACCCTGCCGGTGCAGCGCACGATCCAGGTCTGGCCCTTCCTGACCGAGGTCGATGTCGATACCGCCGGGCCGACCATCGTCACGCTGGGCGACTCGATCACGGACGGCACCCGCAGCACGCCCGACACCAACAAGCGCTGGCCCGACTGGCTGGCGCGCCGCCTGCAGACCGAGCGCGACCCGGTCCTCGGCATCAATGCGCGTTTCGGCGTGGTCAACCGCGGCATCAGCGGCAACCGCCTGCTGAGCAATTCGCCGAACCCGCTGGCCGGGCGCAGCGCCCAGGAGCGCTTCGACCGCGACGTGCTGGCCACCGCGGGCGTACGCTACCTGGTGGTCCTGATCGGCATCAACGACATCGGCAACAGCTCGCCCACCAATCCCGTGACTGCCGAGGACCTGATCGCCGGCTACCGCCAGCTGATCCACCGCGCGCACGCCAAGGGCATCAGCGTGATCGGCGCTACCCTCACGCCCTTCGAAGGCGCAGGCTACTACTCGCCCGAGAAGGAAGTGATCCGGCAAGCCGTGAACAACTGGATCCGCAACAACGACGAGTTTGACGCCGTGATCGACTTCGACCGCGTCACGCGCGACCCGGCCCGTCCGACACGCTTCCTGCCGGCCTATGACAGCGGCGACCACCTGCATCCGAACGACCTGGGTTACCAGGCCATGGGCAATGCGGTGTCGCTGGCGCTGTTCCGCAGTGCCGCGATAGCACGGGCGGCGGCGCCGGCCCCGGCCAAGTGATGCTCGTAGGGTGGGCGGGTTCCCCGCCCGCGCGGTGATAGACAAACGATGATCCGCTGCGACAGTTCCGCTGACGGTTGACCGCGTGGGCGGGAGACCCGCCCACCCTACAGCTCCCGAGAAGCCAGTTCATTATCCCGGCGGTTCTATCTCAGGAGTTACTCCCCGTGCGCGACGATGTCGGCAGCGGCCTGCCCGGCCTCCACGTGCGCGACAAGGCCTGCGCCTCCTCGATCTGCTCCTGCGTCATCTGGCGCGAGATGGCCGCACGCTGCTCGACCGCATTATGGTTGCCGCTGGCCGCCGCCAGGTTCCACAGCATATAGGCCAGCACCTTGTCCTGCGGCATGCCCGCCTGGTGGTAACGGTACATCAACCCGAGTGCATGCTGGGCCTCGGCATGGCCCTGCTCGGCCGCCCTGCGAAACCAGCTCACGGCATGGCGCTGGTCCTGCGGCACGGCGTTGCCGGTGTAGTACATGGCGCCGACCACGTACTGCGCGTCGGCCTTGCCCTGCTGGGCCGCCCTGTGGTGCCAGGCAAAGGCCTGCTTGTAGTCGCGCGTGACGCCGCGACCCATGTAATACATCAGGCCCAGCAAATGCTGGGCATCCGCATGGCCGGCCTTGGCGAGCGGGACGATCTCTTTCAGTGCGGCCGCGTAGTTGCGGGCGTTATACGCGCTCGCCCCTTCCGCGAAGCCCGCATGCGCACCGGCCTGCAGGCCCAGCACGAATGCGATCGCTACGAATAGTTTTTTCATGTCTCGTTCATGGAATCAGGATCTCTGCGTACCCTTGGTCCTCGCGGGACTCCCGTTGTTCTTGTAGGTTTGCCTGTTGTTCTTGTTCAGGCCCAGCTTACTTCCAGTTGACCTTGCCCAGGCCGTCGACGCTGACCTTGCGGTTCTGCGGCTTGCCGTGCACCGTCACCGAACCCAGGCCGGACAGCGTCAGGTTGGCGCTGTCCTTGGCGGTCACGGTCGCGTTGCCCAGGCCGGACAACTCGAGGATCACGTTCTCGGCCGAGAATGCCTGGGCGTCCAGACCGCCGAGTCCGCCCAGCTCCGCCTTGAGCTGGCGGCTGCGGCCCGACAGGGTCACGTAGCCGGCGCCGCTCAGGTTCAGCTCGACGCTCTCGCTGTTAATTCCATGTATTTTCATGCTGCCGACACCGCCGAGGTTGGCGGTCAGCACCTTGTAGTTACATGATACATTCATTGAGCCGGCCCCATCGAGGTTGAGCTCGAGCTCGTCACCCGAAAAACCACTGATGGCGGTGCCGCCGACGCTTTCGGAACTGACTTCCCGCAGATTCGGCAGGGTCAGTTCGGCATGCAAGCCCATGCTGCGGCCGAGCTTGATGCCGACGCCCTTGGTCTCGGTGCCGATGCTGAGCGTGTCGCCGCTTTGCAGCGTGGTGGTCTTGCCGAGCAGGCGCGGGTCGCCACTCAAGACCAGCTGGGGCGTATTGCCCTGGCGGATCTTGAGGTCCACCACGCCATCGAGCTTGACGCGCACCACGCGCGCATCGACCTGGCGCATTTCGGTGGCCACATCCGGCGCCGCCTTCGCCAGGCCCATGCAGGTAAACAGCCAGGTGCAGAGTGCAGCAAAAGCGAGGCCGGCCTTGGAAAGCTGATTCATTACATTCTCCGAATTCGTATTCTTGTTGTACGTGGGCCGCCTTGTGGGTGAACCGGTGTGCAACAGCTCAAAATTATCATGTTGCAACTATATCCGTTCGGGCCGCCGCCGCCCACCGGTCTGCGATGAACTGCAGGAATCGCAGCATGGAGCGGCGTATGCACGGACAGCTTGCCTGTGGCGCGGGGTGGACGTGGCGCAAACTTTCCGAAGAAAAAAGATTACTTATTGGCATGCCATTGAGCTAAGATGCAGCGCATGACGCCCCGGGCTGTCAGTACGGCACGACAGCGTCTACCTTCCTGAGTATATTTTCGAGGTCAACCCATGCGCATGCGCCAATTACCTGTTTTGCTGGCCGGGCTCACGTTCTCGCTGTCGGCGTTCGCCGCCTCCGCGGACCAGTGGACCCTGCCGATCGCCGTCAAGAAGCTCGACAATGGCCTGACTGTCGTCGTCACCGAAGACCGCAGCTCGCCGACCGTCGGCGTGTCCGTCGTCTACAAAGTGGGCATGCGCCTGGAGCCCAGGAACCGCACCGGCTTCGCCCACCTGTTCGAACACCTGATGTTCCAGGGCACGCCGAACGCCAAGAAGGGCGTGTTCGACACCACCATCACCGCCGGCGGCGGCCGCAACAACGGCTCGACCCGTCCGGACTACACCAACTACATCGAGACCGCCCCCAGGTCGGCGCTCGAGCCGATCCTGTGGCTGGAAGCGGACCGCATGAAGACGCTCGACTTCAACCCGGCCACGCTGAAGAACCAGCAGGACGTGGTGAAGGAAGAGATCCGCGTGAACGTGAAGAACCAGCCCTACGGCGGCTTCATGTGGATCGACATCAGCCAGCACGCCTTCCAGAAATGGGAGAACAACCATGACGGCTACGGCAGCTTCGAAGACCTCGAGAACGCCAGCCTGGAAGACGTGCGCGCCTTCCACCGCGACTACTACGGCCCCAACAACGCCGTGATCGCGATCGCGGGCGACATCAGCCCGGCCGAGGGTTTCGCGCTCGCGCAGAAGTACTTCGGCGGCATCCCTGCCCGTCCAACCCCGAAGCCGACCGACTTCAGCGAAGGCCTGAACACGGAGGAAAAACGCCTGGTGCAGAGCGACGCCCTGGCCCAGGTGCCGGCGATCGCCGCGGCCTGGAAGATGCCGCCGCGCGGCCACCGCGACCAGGCCGCCATGGCCGTGCTGGGCGAACTGCTGGCCGGCGGCGACGCCTCGCTGCTGTACCAGGGCCTGGTGAAGGGCCGCGAGATCGCGCTCAACGTCGACTCCCTGTTCGGCCTGACCGGTCCCTTCGAGTACGACGGTCCGACCCTGCTGACCGTATTCGCCCTGTACAAGCCGAACAGCAGCGCCGACGCCATGCTCAAGGCCATCGACGAGGAACTCGCCAAGGTCGCCCAGGGCGGCGTGGATGCGGCGACGCTCAAGCGCGTCAAGACCCGCCTGCTGGCCAACTGGAACAACCAGCTCGAAAGCTTCATCAACCGCGCCGACATGATGGCCAAGATGCAGGTGATGTGGGGCGACGCCCACGTGGTCAACAAGATCCCCGGCCTGATCGAAGGCGTGAGCTCGGAAGACATCCAGCGCGCGGTGCGCACCTACCTGGTGCCGACCAACCGCACCGTCATCGACCGCAAGCCGGCCGCGATGCTCGCCGCGCCTGCCGCCGCACCAGCCACCCCTGCCGCAGCCGCACCGGCTGGCGCTAACCAATAAGGAGCGCATCGATGAAAAAACTGATGCCACTGGCCCTTTCCCTCGCTGTCACGCTGGCGTTCGCGCCGGCGGCCGCTGACGCCGCAAGCGCCGCCCCTGCCGCGGACAACCTCCCGATGCCGGCCTACGGCAAGGACAAGCCGATTCCGGTGCCGAAGATCACCAAGAAAACCCTGGGCAACGGCCTGACGGTCTGGGTCGTGCCGCGCAAGGGCCTGCCGCGCGTGGACTACGTGCTGGCCGTGCGCGGCGCCGGCTTCGCGGCCGACGCCCCGCAAACCCCCGCCTTCGCCAACATGCTGGCGGGGCTGCTCAACGAAGGCACGGCCAAGCGCGACTCGCGCGCAATCGCCGAAGCGGCCCAGGGCATGGGCGGCGAAGTCGCCGCCGGCGCCTCGTCGGACGGCATCATCGTCTCGGCCAATGCGCTGGCGTCGCAGGCCGCCCCGATGATGCAGCTGCTGGCCGAAGTCGCCCGCACACCAAGCTTCCCGGAAAGCGAAGTGAAGCTGGCCAAGGCCAATGCGCTGCAATCGCTGAAGGTCTCCGAGACCCAGCCTGGCTTCCGCGCCGAGCGTGCCATCAGCCGCGCGATCTACGGCGAGCACCCCTATGCCCGCACCACCCCGACGGTCGAAGCCATCAACGCGGTGACCCAGGACATGCTGCGCAGCGAGCACGCCAGGCGCATGCGTCCGGACCGCGCCCTGCTGGTGATCACCGGCCCGGTCAAGGAAGCGGAAGCGGTCAAGCTGGCCGAGCAGGCCTTCGGCGACTGGCGTGCCAGCGGCCCGGCACTGCTTGATACCGCCGCCGCCCCGGCCAGCGCCAAGCCGGCGCGCATCCTGCTGCAGCGTGACAAGAGCGTGCAGTCGGCCGTACGCCTGGGCAGCCCGGGCATCGCCGCCAGCGCGCAAGACCAGATCCCGCTGCGCCTGGCCAGCACCATCCTCGGCGGCGGCTTCTCGAGTCGCGTGAACATCAACCTGCGCGAGGAAAAGGGTTATACCTACGGCGCCTCGGCCGGCGCGCGCATGAACCGCGTGGGCGGCGCGATCGTCGGCGGCGCCGACGTGCGCAACGAAGTGACCGGCGCAGCGCTGAACGAATTCCTCGGCGAGTACAAGCGCATCGGCACCGAACTGGTGCCGGCCAAGGAAATGGAGATGAACAAGCGCTACGTGGCGGGCGGCTACATGATCAGCAACCAGCTGCAACGTTCGGTCGCCGCGACCCTGGCGAACAACTGGCTGGTGGGCCTGCCGGCCGAGTTCCTGGGCGAGTACGTGCCGCGCATCCAGAAGGTCACGCCGGAGCAGGTGCGCGACGTCTCGCGCAAGTACTTCAATCCGGAGAACCAGTCGATCGTGGTGGTGGGCGACCAGAAGGCGGTGGGCGAGCAGCTCAAGGCGTTCGGGGAGTTCACGGTGACCGACAAATAAGCAGGTCCCCGATGTGCAAGGCCCCGCGAATGCGGGGCTTTTTTCTACCTTAATCCGCGGACAGCTTCATCATCACCAGTCCACAAACGATCAGCACCGCCGCAACGACGCGCATCGTGTTGACCTGCTCCCCGAGCATCGCAATCCCGACCACGAAGGCACCCACGGCCCCGATGCCGGTCCAGATCGTATAGGCAGTCCCGAGGGGAATGGTGCGCATCGCCGCGGCGAGCAAAACGAAGCTGGCGACCATGCCAACCAGCGTGACGACGGTGGGCCAGAGCCTGCTGAAGCCGTCCGACTGCTTCATGGCCACCGCCCACACCACTTCGAAGAGTCCCGCAACGAACAACATGATCCAAGCCATACCGGCTCTCCTTTCGAAAAGCCGGGCCGTCCCGGACATTGTTCCCACGGCGGGGGAGGTCGTCCTCCAGAAGGCGATATTCTAGCTGCCCTAGCCTTTCAGCGCCCGCTCCAGGTCCGGCAGCTCGGCCGGCTTGACCAGGTGGGCATCGAAGCCGGCATCCATCGCGCGCTTGCGGTCCTCCGGCGAACCATAGCCGGTGTGGGCCACCAGCCGGATGTCCGAGAAGGCGGGATTCCTCTTGATGCGGCGCGCCACTTCATAACCGTCGATGCCGGGCAGGCCGATGTCGAGCACGATCACCTGGGGCTTGTGGCGCAGCGCCAGCTCTTCGATCTGGGCGGCGTCCGAGGTGGTACAGGTCTCGTAGCCCATTTCGGCCAGCAGGAAGCCCATCATTTCCATCGCATCGACGTTGTCGTCGACCAGCAGCACGCGCATGCCGCTGCCGCCCTGCTCCGATGGCTGGCAATGATCCAGGCTGGCCTGCGGCGCGCTCACGCGCAGCAAGGGCAGCTCGACCGTGAAGGTGCTGCCCATGCCGATGCCCGGGCTTTGCGCCGACAGGTGTCCGCCGTGCAGCTCGAGCAGGTGCGACACCAAGGAAAGGCCGATGCCCAGTCCCTCGGGTGCCCGGTCGGGCGGCACGTCCACCTGGGCGAACATGCCGAAGATGCGCGGCAGGTTGTCCTCGGCAATGCCGATGCCGTTGTCGCGCACCGCGATCTGCACCCGTTCGTTCTCGACCAGGGAAACGCTCACCGACAGGTCGCCGCCCTTCGGCGTGAACTTGGCCGCATTGTGCAGCAGGTTGCCCACCGATTGGGCCAGGCGCACCGGGTCGCCCATCACCCACACCTGCGGTCCAGGCAGCCGCACATCCAGGTGGTGGTTGCGCGCGGCGATCAGGGGACCGGCCGTCTCGATGGCTTGGGCGACCACGGCGCCCAGGTCCACCTCTTCGGTGCGCAGCACGATCTTGCCTTCGGAGATGCGGGCAACGTCGAGCAGGTCGTCCACCAGGTGGGCCAGGTGGTCGACCTGGCGCGTGATGACTTCGCGCGCGCGCGCCTGGCGCTCGGCACTGCTGTTGCCCACGCTGTTGCCGACGCCGTCACTGCTCGAACCGAGCAGCGCGGCCGCGTTGCGGATCGGGCTGAGCGGGTTGCGCAGCTCGTGCGCCAGCGTGGCCAGGAATTGGTTCTTGTTGCGGTCGGCCGCGCGCAGCAGCGCTTCCATCTCCTTGCGCGCCGTGATGTCGCTGGTCACGCGCGCCACCCGGTACACTTCGCCGCGCGCGTTGCGGACCGCGAACAGGCGGTCGCGTACCCAGTGGGTGCGCCCGTCCGGCCCGAGGATGCGGAATTCGTCGTCGTAGTGCGGCGCCTGCTGCAGCTGGCGCCAGCGCCCGGCGATGCGCTCGCGGTCGTCCGGATGCACGGCCTCCAGCCAGGCCTCGGGCCGCTGGCGCAGATCCTCGGCGTTGCCGCCCCAGATCGCCGAATACGCCGGGCTGACGTAGACCAGGTCGCCTTCCGGCACGGCGAACATCCAGAACACGTCGTCGATGTTGTCCGTGATCTGGCGGAAGCGCTCCTCGCTGTCGCGCAGCTGGACCTGGGTCTGACGCATGCGCAGCAGCGCGTTCACGTTGGCGATCAGCTCGTCGGCCTCGATCGGCGCGGCCAGGTAGTTGTCGGCGCCCCCTTCCAGTCCGCGGATCTTGTCGGCGCGGCCGGTCAGCGCGGCCGAGGTCTGCAGCACCAGCACCATGGCGCTCTCGGGATTGGCCTTGATGCGGCGGCAGACTTCGATGCCGTTGATGTCGGGGAGCTTCACGTCGAGCAGCACCAGCGCCGGGCACAGGCGCTTGACCATTTCCAGCGCGTCGGTGCCGTTGGTCGCCTCCACCACCTCGAAGCCCGCCCCGCGCAGGATGCGGTTCTTGGCGTAGCGGGCGCCGTCGTTGTCGTCAACGTTGAGGATCAGGGTGGAATTGGCTTTCATGTTTCGGTTCCATCTTGGCTGGGCTCTTGGTAGCGTCGCGGCAGGGTCAGGGTAAAGGTCGAGCCTTCGCCCACCCGGCTCTCCACGTCGACGCGCCCCTGCAGCAGATCTGCCAGCTTGCGGCAAAGCGGCAGGCCCAGGCCCGTACCCTTGCTGCGCCGCTGGAGCGGATGCTCGATCTGGCTGAATTCTTCGAAGATCAGCTGCAGGTTTTCCGGGCTGATGCCGATCCCGGTGTCGGCGACTGCAAACGCAATTGTATCGGCCTGTGCGTCATAAGTGGCAGATACCCGTACGGCGCCGCGCTCGGTGAACTTGAGCGCGTTGGAGATGAAGTTGCGCAGGACCTGCGAGATCTTGCCCTCGTCGGAATCGAAGGGCTCGTTGAACTCGCTCGGCTCGAAGACCAGATCGACCCGTCCTTCGTCGACCAGCGGGCGCATCATGCCCTTCAATGCGCGGAACAGGTTGTCGACCACCACCGGCGCCGGCTGGACCTCGACCTTGCCGGCCTCGATCTTGGCCAGGTCGAGCAGGTCGTTGACCAGGTCCGAGAGGTCGTTGGCGGCCTTGGCGATGAACTGCACCTGGCGCTCCTGCTCGACCGTCAGGTCGCCGTCCATGCGGTCCAGCAGCAGCTGGGCCAGGGCACGGATCGAGGACAGCGGCGTGCGCAGCTCGTGGCTGGTATTCGACAGGAAGCGCGACTTCATCTCGTCGGCGCGGCGCAAGCGCTCGGCCTTGTCTTCGATTTCGGCGTACAGCGCGACGATGCCGCGGTTGGTGTCTTCCAGCTCGCGCGTGAGCGACAGCAGGTCTTCCTGGCGCTCGCGCAGCTCGGCCAGCGTCCCCAGGAGTTCGTGGTTCTGCAGCTGCAGTTCCTGCAGTGTGTTCGACACCGGGCTGCCGGCAAGGCGCGTGCCGATATCGTTCAGGCGCGCGGAGTCGACCAGCACGTGCGACGGAAGCGCCTTGCGCATCGTGACCGCGGTGACCGCGCCCTGCTCCGGTTCGACCTCGCAGGAATCCATCAGGCGATGCGCGCTGATCAAGGCCAGTTCCGGGAGCGTCCGGCTGATGCCCTGGCTGAGCGCATCCGCTGTCGGCGCCAGCCGTTCGCCGGCGCCGGGGTGGATCGTCACCTCGAGGTACTGGCTTCCCAGCTTGCGGCCCAACAGGAAGGCGGCGCGCCCGCCCGAGCCCTGATGGCAGGCAGCGCGCGCGATCTCGGACACGGCAGTGGCGATGCGCACCTGGTCCTGCTGCGAGAATCCGAGCAATTCCGATACCTGGCGCGCGCGCTGGCGCACCGCCACCACGTCCTGGTCGCTGTCCAGGGCAACGCTGAGGATGCGATGCAGGCTCATGTCAGCTCCCGTGCCGGCGCACGACCAGCACCATGGCATCGTCGCGGCGGCGGATGTAGTCGCGCATCAGGATGGCCGCGACCAGCACCGGGCTGCGCCCGACCAGGCCCGGATACTTGTCCAGGTCCCACTGGGTCTGGATGCCGTCCGAGTGCATGATGCACATTGCCCCCGGCGGGAAGGGCAGCGCGAACTCCTGCACCTTGCGCATGTTGTGGCCGACAATGCCGTTGTGGGACACCAGCGCCCGGCGGCTGCCGTCGATCACGCAGCCGGCGATGTTGCCTACGCCGGCAAAACGCAGCTCGCCGGCATCGAAGTCGATGCGGGCGGTGGCCAGGGCTGCGCCGCGCGTCGGGCGCAGGGCGTCGTGGGCAGCCTGCATCAGCTCCCCTGCCCCCCCGCCTTTGCTCACTTCCAGCGCACGCACCGCGGCCGCGGCAGCGCGTGCCGCTTCCGGACCGTGGCCCAATCCGTCGGCAGCCAGCAGGCTCGCGCCCCTGGCGTCGCAGCGCACCGCCCAGCCGTCGCCGCATTCATCTTCGCCGGCCATCGGCACCCACAGGGCGCCGATCTCGACGCCACAGGGCTCCGGCGCAGGCACGTCGCGCCAGATACGCATGAAGAAAGCCGCGCCGCCGCCGGGCTTGGTGTACACATCGAACTCGTCGGCCAGGCGGCGCAGCGCGCCCAGCCCGGTGCCCGACGTGCCCGTGGTGGACACGCCGTCGACCAGGCTGGCATTCAGGTCGAGGATGCCTGGGCCATTGTCGACCGCCAGCACGTCGATGCCGACGCCGGCGGCCGACTGCGCCGGTCCGACGTGGATTTCGCCCTCGCCCGCATGCTTGAGGATGTTGGTGGCGGCCTCGGTGATGACCAGCGCCAGCTGGCCGGCGCGGGTCTCGTTGAAGCCGAGCGCGTCGGCCAGCTTCTGGCCGCTGCGCCGCACCGCCGCCACGTCGCTCGCGTGATTGATCGCGAAGACTTCCTGCTGCCGCAGTGAACCAACTGAACTGATCAGCGCTTCCATTTCACCACCAGCACGGCAGTGCCCTCTCCAGGACGGCTTTCGATTTCGAATTCATCCGCGAGGCGCTTGGAGCCGCCAAGGCCGAGGCCAAGGCCGCCACCGGTGGTGAAACCGTCGCGCAGCGCGTTGTCGATGTCGGCAATGCCGGGGCCGGCATCGATGAACAGCAATCCGATTCCCTTGCGGATGCCGTCGGCCAGGCTGTCGAGGTGGACTTCGCCGCCGCCGCCATACTTGATCGTGTTACGTGCCAGCTCGCTAGCAGCCGTGACCAGCTTGGTCTGGTCGACCAGGGACAGGGCAATGGCCACCGCGCGCTCGCGCACCTGCTTGCGCAGGCCTACAACGTCCTCGTCCGACTGCAGGCGCAGGGTCACGCGTGCGGTGCGATGCTGGCGGTGGCGATCCAGCAGCGCGGTGTCGAACAGGACTGCGTCGGTATGCGCGCCGTTCATTATTTATAGCTCTTTCCCAGCAAGGCCATGCCCTTTTCGACGTTCAGGGCGGTCCTCACGCCGTGCAGCGTCAGTCCCAGCTCGACGAGGGTGATGGCCACCGCCGGCTGCATGCCGACCACGACGGTGCGGGCATCGAGCACGCGGGCCATGGCGGCGGTATTGCTGATCATGCGGCCGATGAAGGAATCGACCAGGTCGAGTGCCGAGATATCGATCAGGACGCCCTTGGCGCCATCGCTCACAATGCGCTCGGTCAGGTCGTCCTGCAGCTGCATGGCGAGGCGGTCGTGCATGTCGACCTGGATCGTCACGAGCAGCAGGTCGCCCATGCGCAGGATAGGAATGCGTTCCATGGTTGTTCCGCTTAAGCCTTCTGCACGACGGCCGTGCCGGTGCGCTCGAGCGCGACCAGGAAGGCGTCGGCCAGGGTGGCCTTGGTGATCACGTCTTCCAGGTTCACGCCGAGGTGCACGATGGTCTGGGCGATCTGCGGGCGGATGCCGCTGATGATGCAGTCGGCTCCCATCAGGCGTGCGGCGGCGATGGTCTTCATCAGGTGCTGCGCCACCAGGGTGTCGACGGTGGGCACGCCGGTGATGTCGATGATGGCGATGATGGCACCGGTGTCGACGATCTTCTGCAGGATGTTTTCCATCACCACCTGGGTGCGGGCCGAGTCCAGGGTGCCGATCAGCGGCAGCGCCAGGATGCCGTTCCACAGCTTGACCACCGGCGTGGACAGCTCGAGCAGTTCCTGCTGCTGGCGCACGATGATCTGGTCCTTGGTCTTCTGGAACACTTCGATGGTATACAGGCCCAGCTTGTCGAGCAGGGTGTTGATGGTCCAGGAGGCTGCGGCGACACCTTCGTTGTCGCCGTCGAAGCCCTGGCGCAGCCGGCCGAACAGAGGCTGCTTCAGCGAGAAGACGAAGGTGGCGGTCTCGCTCGGGGTGGAGCCGGCCTTGGCGCGGGTCGAGGAGATTTCGGCCAGCAGGTCGCGCACTTCGTCCCAGGAGCGGTGCTCGATGTTGTCCAGTTCGCCGCTGCGGGAGGCGCTGGCGAAGGTGGCCAGGAACTGCTGGCAATGGTTGCGCAACTGCTCTTTCGAGCTCGAGGTTCCGCGCACGGTCAGCGCTTCCAGCTGTGCGATCCACTCCGCGCCGATGTCGGCCTGGTGTTCCTGGATGAGCTGGCTGATACGGGCGGCGTAATCCTTCGTGGTCATCTGTTCGTTTCCTAGTTTTTGGATGGTTGAAGTCGGTGGGTGCGACGCGGAACACGGGCGTGCAAACCCATCATTACGGAAATAAACAACTATAACACTTATTGCATTAAGGTTATGACACGCTTGTACCGTGCGGTGTGCGCCATGGCTGTCGAAAGCCGCCCCGTCGATTAACCAGGAAGCAACATATATTACTGCTGAGCGGACCTGCCGGTCGCTCGAATTCGACTACAATGCCACGCCCGGCTGTTTTACCGCACTTCCGCCTCATCCATGCCGGGCGCAACATCCTCGAACGAAGATTGGCAGCACGTGGTAGAGAACGCAGTTGGAATGGTAGCCGGGGTTCGGACGAGCCCAAGGCAGTTTGTCCTGATTAATCTGTTGAAGGGGATCTCGGCACAGCTGATTGTCCTGCATCACCTGGCGTTCTACGGCCCCATGGCCGACCATGCGCAAGCGATCATGCCGCTCCTTATCGACTGGCTTTACGACCATGCCCGCATCGCCGTGCAGGTCTTCCTGGTCATCGGCGGCTTCCTGGCCGCCAGGTCGCTATCACCCGCAGGTCTTCCGGGAATACGGTCTCCCGCGCACCTCGTCTGGCGGCGCTATCTCAAGCTGGCCCCGCCCTTTTGCGTCGCCATGCTGCTGGCCGTCATCGCATCCGCATGGGCCAGCAGCTGGATGACGCACGATTCGATCTCGCCGGCACCGACGATGGCCCAACTGGGCGCCCATGCGCTGCTGCTGCATGGCGTGCTCGGCATGGAATCCCTGTCGGCGGGCGCCTGGTATGTGGCGATCGACTTCCAGCTCTATGCCTTGATGACCCTGCTGGCCTGGCTGTCCGGCCACTTGGCCGGAGGACACTCGCCCGGCTGGCTGCTGCCCGGCCTGGTCGTGGCGGGCGTGGGCGCCTCGCTGCTGCATTTCAACCTGGACGCGGATTGGGATGTGTGGGCGCCCTATTTCTTCGGCGCCTATGGACTCGGTGCGCTGGCATGGTGGGCGGGCGATCCGGAGCGCCCGCCGCGCAGCGCCGCCCTGCTGCTGGCCGCAATGCTGTTGCTGCCGTCCCTCGCGTTGATGCTGGAGTTCCGCAGCCGCATTGCGGTGGCGCTGGCCACTGCCTGCGTGCTGTACCTGTTCGGCCGCTTACGACCGGCCTTCAATGCGGGCAATGCGCTGTCCGCCATCAATTACGCCGGGAAGATCTCGTTTTCGGTCTTCCTCGTGCACTTCCCGGTCAGCCTGGTCGTCAATGCAGGCTTTACCCGCTTCGTCTCGGAACAAGCGCATGTGCAGGCAGTCGGCATGCTGGTGGCGTGGGTTGCCAGCCTGCTGGCGGGCGCGGTGTTTTTCCGTTGGGTGGAAACGCCCTTGGGCGATGTGCTCTCACAGTCCCGCCGAGTCGCGGATGCTCCTCTTAGTATGCCGGTCGCAGCACGACCTCGACACACCGGCCGGTGATCCGGTCGATCCTGAAGACCAGCAGTTGTTCCCTGGCCGGGCTACCGTTCGACGATGACTGCCCGACCAGGTAGGCAGGATCCTCGAAATCGGCATAGCTGCTGGGCTCGCCCAGCAATAATCTGATCTCGACGACGGACATCCCTACCGGATGATACTTGTCGAGGAAGGACGACATCATGCAGCCGCGTCCGATCCGGTCTGCCTGCGCCCAGCGTACGCGATCGAAGTCGCACGAGCCCCACTCGAAAAACAGCGCGAACGAGGTGTTGCCGCCGCAGGCTTGCAGGCACAGCGACAGGCAGAGGACAGGGATCAGGGAACGCATGCTTGCCCCGCAGAAAGAAGACACTGTCTTACGATTCTCGGATCATGCTTACCGCACTTCGTTGCGGCGGCTCAAACCGGAATGCCGCGGAAATAAAAAACCGCCAGGCTCACGCACTGGCGGTTTTCCTTGGCTTGAAGCCGCGATCGCTTACTGCGCCGCGCCTTCCACCGGATCGGCAGCCTTCATCGACAGCTTCAGGCGGCCGCGCTCGTCGGTCTCGAGGACCTTCACGCGCACCTGCTGGCCTTCCTTCAGGTAGTCGGCCACGGCGTTGACGCGCTCGTTGGCGATCTGCGAGATGTGCAGCAGGCCGTCCTTGCCCGGCATGACCTGGACGATCGCGCCGAAGTCCAGCAGCTTGAGCACGGTGCCGTCGTAGGTCTTGCCCACTTCGACCGAGGCGGTCAGCTCTTCGATGCGGCGCTTGGCTTCCTGGCCGGCGGCGGCGTCGACCGAGGCGATGGTCACGACGCCTTCGTCGGTGATGTCGATCTGGGTGCCGGTTTCTTCGGTCAGCGCGCGGATGACGGCGCCGCCCTTGCCGATCACGTCACGGATCTTTTCCGGGTTGATGCGGATGGTGATCAGGCGTGGCGCGAAGTCCGACAGCTCGGTCTTCACGCTCGGCACGGCCTTCTGCATCTCGGCCAGGATGTGCTGGCGGGCTTCCTTGGCTTGCGCCAGTGCCACCTGCATGATTTCCTTGGTGATGCCCTGGATCTTGATGTCCATCTGCAGCGCGGTGATGCCTGCCGGGGTACCGGCCACCTTGAAGTCCATGTCGCCCAGGTGGTCTTCGTCACCCAGGATGTCGGTCAGGACCGCGAACTTGCCGCCTTCCTTGATCAGGCCCATGGCGATGCCGGCGACGTGCGCCTTCATCGGCACGCCGGCGTCCATCAGCGCCAGGCAGCCGCCGCAGACGGAAGCCATCGACGAGGAACCGTTCGACTCGGTGATTTCCGAAACCAGGCGCACCGAGTAGCTGAACTCTTCCGGCGAAGGGAGAGCTGCGACCAGCGCGCGCTTGGCCAGGCGGCCGTGGCCGACTTCGCGGCGCTTCGGGGTGCCGACACGGCCGGTTTCGCCGGTGGCGAACGGCGGCATGTTGTAGTGCATCATGAAGTCGTCGGTGTACTCGCCCATCAGCGCGTCGATCTTCTGGCTGTCGCGCGCGGTGCCCAGGGTGGCCACGACCAGCGCCTGGGTTTCGCCACGGGTGAACAGGGCCGAACCGTGGGTACGCGGCAGCACGCCGGTGCGGATCGCGATCGGACGCACGGTGCGGGTGTCGCGGCCGTCGATGCGCGGCTCGCCGTCCAGGATCTGCGATCGAACAACCTTGGCTTCCATGTCGAACAGGATGTTGCCGACTTCGGCCGCATCGGCTTCGACGCCCTGGGTTGCCAGGCCGGCCATCACTTCAGCCGAGATCGACTTCAGCTTCTGCTGGCGCAGCGACTTTTCGCGGGTCTGGTAGGCGTCGCGGATCGCGGCGCCGGCCAGGTCGTTCACGCGGGCGATCAGTTCTTCGTTCTTCGGCGCCGGGCTCCACTCGACTTCCGGCTTGCCGCCTTCGGCCACCAGGTCGTGGATCGCGTCGATCACGACACGCATCTGCTCATGGCCGAAGACGACCGCGCCCAGCATGACTTCTTCCGACAGTTGCTGCGCTTCCGATTCCACCATCAGCACGGCGGTTTCGGTACCGGCGACAACCAGGTCCATCTGCGAGGTCTTGAGCTGGGTGGTGGTCGGGTTCAGGATGTACTGGCCGTTCGCGTAGCCGACGCGCGCTGCGCCGATCGGGCCGTTGAACGGGATGCCGGCGATGCACAGCGCAGCCGAGGCGCCGATCATCGACGGGATGTCCGGGTCGATTTCGGGATTGACCGACAGGACGTGGATGATGACCTGGACTTCGTTCAGGTAGCCTTCCGGGAACAGCGGACGGATCGGACGGTCGATCAGGCGCGAAGTCAGGGTTTCCTTTTCCGAAGGACGGCCTTCGCGCTTGAAGAAGCCGCCCGGGATCTTACCGGCTGCGTACGTTTTCTCCATGTAGTCGACGGTCAGCGGGAAGAAATCCTGGCCCGGCTTGGCGTCCTTCTTGGCGACCACGGTTGCCAGGATGACAGTATCTTCGACCGACACGACGACGGCGCCGCTTGCCTGGCGCGCGATTTCACCCGTCTCCAGGGTGACCGTGTGTTGACCGTACTGGAAGGTTTTCGTAACTTTGTTAAACATGGGTAATCCCTTTCTATTTGCCGACAGATTTTCAGGAGCTGTCGTTCACCTCACCACGGGCGGCTCTTACAATCCGCCTTTAACTCAACAACAACGAAGAACGAAAACAAAAAATGCCCGCGACAGCTATCTGGCGCAGGCATTTCGTGACGAAATCGTCTTGACCAACGATTACTTACGCAGGCCGAGCTTGGCGATCAGGTCGCGGTAACGGTTTGCGTCTTTGCGCTTCAGGTATGCCAGCAGGCTCTTGCGGCGGTTAACCATCATGATCAGGCCACGACGCGAGTGGTGATCTTTCTGGTGTGCCTTGAAGTGGCCGTTCAGCTCGTTGATGCGTGCGGTCAGCAGTGCGACCTGGACTTCCGGCGAACCGGTATCGTTCTGGCCACGTGCGTTGTCCGCGATGATCGCGGCTTTGTTGATGTTTTCTACGGTCATGATGTTACCTTTCACATGCGGTGCATGAGTCGAAACCCAGCGCACCGTGATTGACGAATTACCTGCCCCAAAACGGACAGACCCGCCAGTATAGGGGAAAACTGGGCGTGCGGCCACTGTTTGCGTCGCCGGGATGGTGGATCATGGGGGTTTTTGAGGCATTTGGAGGCTCGAATAATGAACAAATTGATCAGATTTGCAACATTCGTGGCGCTCGTCATGCTCGGCGGCTGCGCCGGCATGCTGCGCGAGGCGCCCAGCATTGGCGATCCGGAAGACCTGGTGCAGAAGAAGATGGGCCTGCCCACCAGCATCTATGGCGCCGGCAACGACCGCATCTTCGAGTACGCCACCGGGCCGATGGGCCAGCGCACCTGGATGGCGCGCATCGGGGCGGATGGGCGGCTGGTGTCCTACGAGCAGGTGCTGACCGGGGAGAAGTTCGCGACCATCAAGGTAGACGCCGCCACCAAGGAAGAGGTGCTGCGCACCATCGGGCGACCGGCCGAGCGTTCCTATGTCGGCCTGAAGGACTACGAGGTGTGGTCCTACCGCTACAAGGAGGCGGGGGTGTGGAACTCGATGATGCACGTCCACTTCGACCAGCAGGGGATCGTGCGGCAGATGCTGAACGGGCCGGATCCGATGTATGAGCCGAGGGACAGGATGGGGTGGTAAGGAACGCCGACCCCGGCACGGCCGGGATCGGCAGGCACGGGCCGGCGCCTACACGCCCTGGGGATTGACGCGTTCGACCTTCGAGTGCAGCTTGTTCAGCCCCGACAGGTAGGCCTTGGCCGAGGCCACGATGATGTCCGGATCCGCCCCCACGCCGTTCACGATCCGCCCCGAGTGCGACAGGCGAATGGTGACCTCGCCCTGCGACTGCGGCCCGTTGCTGATCGCGTTAATCGAAAACAGCACCTGCTCCGCTCCGCTCTTGACGACGCTCTCGATCGCGCCGATCACCGCATCCACCGGCCCGTCGCCCGAGGACTCGGCCGACACTTCCCTGCCGTCCACCGCGAACACGACGCGCGCATGCGGCAGCTCGCCGGTTTCCGAACGCTGCGCCAGCGACACCAGGCGGTAGGTCTCCCCCTCCTGCGCATGATCCTCGGCGGACACCAGGGCCATGATGTCCTCATCAAAAATCTCGGCCTTGCGGTCGGCCAGCTCCTTGAAGCGCGCAAAAGCCGCGTTCACCTCGGCCTCCGATTCCAGCTCGATCCCCAGCTCCTGCAGGCGCGACTTGAAGGCATTGCGGCCCGACAACTTGCCCAGCACGATCTTGTTGGCGGTCCAGCCCACGTCTTCGGCGCGCATGATCTCGTAGGTCTCGCGCGCCTTCAGGATGCCGTCCTGGTGGATGCCCGAGGCGTGGGCAAACGCATTGGCGCCCACCACCGCCTTGTTCGGCTGCACCGCGAAGCCCGTGATCTGCGAGACCATCTTGGAGGCCGGCACGATCTGCGTGGTGTCGATGCCGACCATCAGGTTGAAGTAATCGTGGCGGGTGCGCAGCGCCATCACGACCTCTTCCAGCGAGGTATTCCCTGCCCGCTCGCCCAGGCCGTTGATGGTGCATTCGATCTGGCGCGCGCCGCCGATGGCCACGCCGGCCAGCGAGTTGGCCACCGCCAGGCCCAGGTCGTTGTGGCAGTGCACCGACCAGATGGCCTTGTCCGAGTTCGGCACGCGCTCGCGCAGGCGGCGGATGCGTTCGCCGAACTGTTCGGGCACCGCGTAGCCCACCGTGTCGGGAAAGTTGATGGTGGTCGCGCCTTCGGCAATGACGGCTTCCAGCACGCGGCACAGGAATTCCTCGTCCGAGCGGCTGCCGTCCTCGGGCGAGAATTCGATGTCGTCGGTATGGTTGCGCGCGTAGCGGATGGCGAGTTTCGCCTGCTCCAGCACCTGCTCGGGTTCCATGCGCAGCTTCATCTGCATGTGCAGCGGAGAGGTCGCGATGAAGGTGTGGATGCGCTTGCGCGCGGCCGGAGCAAGCGCCTCGGCGGCGCGGGCGATGTCGCGGTCGTTGGCGCGCGACAGGGAACAGATGGTGGATTCGCGTACCGCGCTTGAAATCGCACGGATCGCTTCGAAGTCGCCGGGCGAGGCCGCCGCGAAACCGGCTTCGATGACGTCCACCCGCAGGCGCTCGAGCTGGCGCGCGATGCGCACCTTCTCGTCCCGGGTCATGGAGGCGCCGGGCGATTGCTCGCCGTCGCGCAGGGTGGTGTCGAAAATGATGAGACGCGAAGTGTCAGGCTTCAGGTCAGGCAAGGTGGACATGCAGGGCTCCATTCACTAAATCATGTTTAGCGGGCGCCCTGCCCCGACCCGAAGGTCCGCGCTAGCGGCGCACGCCGTCCTCCGGCTCGTCGTCGTCGAGCGGGATGATGCTCACCGGCTTGCCCTTGGCTGCGCGCCAGGCGAACACGGCATACCCCGACAAGCCGTAAATCACAAAAATCGGCCACAGGACTTTCGGCGGGTCGATCGCCAGCAGCGCGAAGCCGAGGGCAATCAGGAACACCACGATGAACGGCACCGACTTGCGGAAGTTCACGTCCTTGAAGCTGTAAAACGGTACGTTCGACACCATCGTCAAGCCGGCGAACACCGCCAGGCCCCAGCTCACCCAGTCCACCTGGCGCGAGCTGACATTGATGTCCGGGTCGGTCATCATCATGATGAAGCCGACGATCAGCGCCGCCGCCGCCGGGCTCGGCAAGCCCTGGAAGAAGCGCTTGTCCACCACCTGGATATTGGTGTTGAAGCGTGCCAGGCGCAGCGCGGCCCCCGCGCAATAAATGAAGGCCGCGATCCAGCCCAGCTTGCCAAGGCCGCGCAGCGACCATTCATAAATCACCAGCGCCGGCGCCGCACCAAACGAAACCATGTCCGACAAGGAGTCGTACTGCGCGCCGAACTCCGACTGGGTATTGGTCAGCCGTGCAATCCGGCCGTCCAGCCCGTCGAGGATCATCGCGATGAACACCGCCCAGCACGCGTGCTCGAAGCGCTGGTTCATCGCCATGACGATCGCGTAGAAGCCGCAGAACAGCGCGCCGGTCGTGAACGCGTTCGGCAGCAGGTAGATGCCGCGGCCGCGCTCGCCTTGGACACGGTCTTCCGCCCGGCGCCCGAAGCGTTTCAAGCGGGAAAATCGTGGCGCCTTGGGCGCCGCTCCAGGTACTCGGCGTCGTGGGAAATTGGGCATAGTGGTCCGTCAAAAAAATAATGCTGTTGTCAGCATTATAAAGGCGGGAACCCCCTGTTTGCGAATGATCACTGCTGTGTGATCATTTACTTGAAGCGCACCTTTCCCACGAGACGCATTTGGAGCGTGGTTTCTCCCGGTTCAAAGCTCGGTTCCGGCATCTGGTCGGCCGCTTCCTTCATTGCGCTGGCCCGCATCATCATCGGCGCTCCCGCTGCCTGGTTATCGCCCGCATAGTTGCCGGAACCCTCGAAATCGACAGTGTCGAGTACTGCCTCGGCAGGCTTGCGTCCCATCGCGCCGGCGATCGAGACGATGCGTTCGTTCAGGTTGCGGTAGGTCGCGGCGATGCGCTGGTCATCGAGGCGCTTCTCCAGTTCCGGGCTCAATCCGAAGCTCACGTTGTTAATCTGCAGAACTTTCTGGGCTGCGGCGGCGGTCTTCGGCAGGTCTGCCAGGTTCGTGGTCTTCACCTCGAGATACTGGCCGACGCGCCAGGCGATCGGCACCGGCTTTACCGGCGTGCGCGTGATCGGCTGCGGCATCGGCGGTACTTCCGGGTACACCGGGTAGGTGTAGTAGCCCATCGTCTTCAGCTCGGCCTTCGGATCGGCGCGGCGCACGATCTCGGTTCCCTCCTTCATCTTGCGGTTCACGCGTGCCGCAGCGGCATTCTTGTCCTTGTCATGCTCTTCGACCGCAAAGGTGACGGTGGCCTGGTCGTTGGCATGCTTCACCTCGCCGAAGGCCGGGACCACGACCAGCGTGCCGGTTGTGGACGGGGCGGTCTGCGCCTGGGCCTGGGTGTGGAAGGCCAGCACCAGGGCGGCGGCGACGAGCGTTTTGGAAATCTTCATTTTTGTTCTCCAGTAAAAGTCAGCAATTCAAGCGCTTGCCCGCATGACTTATACGATACCGGTCCAGCAACTTCCATCGTGATTTTGTAATGGATCGTTGCAACTGAGCGGCTGGAGTAACAGGTGTCGCGATTTGTCGCTTTTTGTAGGGTGGGCGGCTATGCCGCCCACGCGGTGATAGTTTGCAGCAAGATCATCGAGCCCGAGAGTGGAACCGATCGCACTCACCGCGTGGGCGGGAGACCCGCCCACCCTACGGATCAGTTCTTGCTCTGGTCGACCAGCTTGTTCTTGGCAATCCACGGCATCATCGCGCGCAGCTTGGCGCCGACTTCTTCGATCTGGTGCTCCGAGGTCAGGCGGCGGCGCGAGATCAGGGTCGGGGCGCCGGCCTTGTTCTCGAGGATGAAGCTCTTCGCGTACTCGCCGGTCTGGATGTCCTTCAGGCACTGGCGCATCGCGTCCTTGGTCGCCGAGGTGACGACTTTCGGGCCGGTGACGTACTCGCCGTACTCGGCGTTGTTCGAGATCGAGTAGTTCATGTTGGCAATGCCGCCTTCGTAGATCAGGTCGACGATCAGCTTCAGCTCGTGCAGGCACTCGAAGTAGGCCATCTCCGGCGCGTAGCCCGCTTCCACCAGGGTCTCGAAGCCGGCCTTGATCAGCTCGACGGTACCGCCGCACAGCACGGCCTGCTCGCCGAACAGGTCGGTCTCGGTCTCTTCGCGGAAGTTGGTCTCGATGATGCCGGCGCGGCCGCCGCCGTTGGCCATGGCGTAGGACAGGGCGATGTCGCGTGCCGAACCCGACTTGTCCTGGTAGACCGCGACCAGGTGCGGCACGCCGCCGCCCTGGCGGTAGGTGCCGCGCACGGTGTGGCCCGGGGCCTTCGGTGCGACCATGATCACGTCGAGGTCGGCGCGCGGCACCACCTGGCCATAGTGCACGTTGAAGCCGTGGGCAAAGGCCAGCGCGGCGCCCTGCTTGGCGTTCGGCTCGACGTTGTTCTTGTAGACCTCGGCGATGTTCTCGTCCGGCAGCAGGATCATGATGACGTCGGCGTTCTTCACCGCTTCATCGACCTCGGCGACCTTGAGGCCGGCCGCTTCGACCTTGTTCCAGGAAGCGCCGCCGCGGCGCAGGCCGACGGTGACGTTGACGCCGGATTCGCTCAGGTTCTGGGCGTGGGCGTGGCCTTGCGAGCCGTAGCCGATGATGGCGACGTTCTTGCCTTTGATGAGGGAGAGGTCGCAGTCTTTGTCGTAGAAAACTTTCATGGTCATTCCTTTAAATTTTTAATGTGTATGTATGTTTGCGTCAGTTGAACGCGCGGTCGGCATAGCCGACCACCCTACGACTTAAACCTTGAGAATGCGCTCGCCGCGGCCGATGCCCGAGCCGCCGGTACGGACGGTCTCCAGGATCGAGGCGCGGTCGATGGCGTCGATGAAGGCGTCGAGCTTGCTCTTGGCGCCGGTCAGTTCGATCGTGTAGGTCTTCTCGGTCACGTCGATGATCCGGCCGCGGAAGATGTCGGCGGTGCGCTTCATCTCTTCGCGCTCCTTGCCGACCGCCCGCACCTTGATGAGCATGAGCTCGCGCTCGATGTGCTGGCCTTCGGTCAGGTCGACCACCTTCACCACTTCGATGAGACGGTTGAGGTGCTTGGTGATCTGCTCGATGATGTCGTCCGAACCGCTGGTGACGATCGTCATGCGCGACAGGGTCGCGTCTTCGGTCGGCGCCACGGTCAGGGTTTCGATGTTGTAGCCGCGCGCCGAGAACAGCCCGACCACGCGCGACAGCGCGCCGGCTTCGTTCTCGAGGAGGACGGAAATGATGTGTCGCATTACAGGTCCTCCGAGCCGAGCAGCATTTCATTCAGGCCCTTGCCGGCCTTGACCATCGGCCAGACGTTCTCGCTCTGGTCGGTGATGAAATTCATGAACACGAGGCGGTCCTTCATCGCGAAGGCCTCAACCAGCGAGCCTTCGACGTCGGACGGCTTCTCGATGCGCATGCCGACGTGGCCGTAGGCCTCGGCCAGCTTCTCGAAGTCCGGCAGCGAGTCCATGTAGGACTCGGAATAGCGCGAACCGTAGTCGATCTGCTGCCACTGGCGGACCATGCCGAGGAAACGGTTGTTCAACAGGATGATCTTCGGCGTCAGGTGGTACTGCTTGCAGGTGGCGAGCTCCTGGATGCACATCTGGATCGAGCCTTCGCCGGTGACGCAGGCAACCGTCGCGTCCGGGTTCGCCATCTGCACGCCCATCGCGTACGGCAGGCCGACACCCATGGTGCCCAGGCCGCCCGAATTGATCCAGCGGCGCGGCTTGTCGAAGCCGTAGTACTGCGCGGCCCACATCTGGTGCTGGCCGACGTCCGAGGTGATGAAGGCGTCGCCGCCCGTCACGCGGTGCAGCTGTTCGATGACCGACTGCGGCTTGATCAGCTCATTCGAACCGGTATAGGCCAGGCAATCCTTGCCGCGCCATTCGGCGATCTGCTTCCACCAGGCCTGCAGTGCATTCGTGTTCGTGGAGGCGGCGCTGGCGTCGAGCTGCGACAGCAGTTCTACCAGCACGTCCTTGACGTTGCCGACGATCGGGATGTCGACCTTCACGCGCTTCGAGATCGACGAGGGGTCGATGTCGATGTGGATGATCTTGCGCGGATTGGTGGCGAAGTGCTTCGGGTTGCCGATCACGCGGTCGTCGAAGCGCGCGCCGATCGCGATCAGGACGTCGCAGTGCTGCATCGCCATGTTGGCTTCGTAGGTGCCGTGCATGCCGGGCATGCCCACGAAGTGCGGGCTCGACGAGCGCGAGGCGCCCAGGCCCATCAGCGTATTCGTGACCGGGAAGCCGAGCTTGTCGACCAGGCGGTTCAGTTCATTCGATGCGTTGGCCAGGATGACGCCGCCGCCGGCGTAGATCATGGGGCGCTCGGCGCCCTGCAGCAGCTGCACGGCCTTGCGGATCTGGCCGGCATGGCCCTTGTCCACCGGCTTGTACGAGCGCATCTCGATCTCGCGAGGGTAGTCGTACACGCACTTGTGCATCGAGATGTCCTTCGGAATATCGACCAGCACGGGACCGGGACGGCCGGTGCGGGCGATGAAGAAGGCTTTCTTGATGGTCGAGGCCAGTTCGCGGACATCCTTGACCAGGAAGTTGTGCTTGACCACCGGGCGGGTGATGCCGACGGTGTCGCATTCCTGGAAGGCGTCCTGGCCGATCGCATGGCTCGGCACCTGGCCGGAGATGACGACCATCGGGATCGAATCCATATAGGCCGTGGACAGGCCGGTGACGGCATTGGTCACGCCCGGACCCGAGGTCACGAGGGCAACGCCGACGGTGTTGGAGCTGCGCGAATAGGCGTCTGCGGCGTGCACGGCGGCCTGTTCGTGGCGGACGAGGACGTGCTGGAACTTGTCCTGCTTGAAGATGGCGTCGTAGATGTAGAGGACTGCCCCGCCGGGATAACCGAAGACGTGCTTGACGCCCTCTTCCGCGAGACAACGCACCACAATCTCAGCACCCGTGATGGGGGCTGATGTTTCGTTATTCATGTTCATTCCTTTCAAGACCCAATGGGAGTTTGATCGGATGCCCGTTCCTAACGAAATGCGAAATGCGCAACAGCCCTCATGCTTCCCTTCTCTCTGCGGTCGCGGCTGTGGTTCAGGACACCGTAGGGTCCTTACGCACGGGCGCTGGGCGCAACTCGTTCGGCTTGAGTGTCTGTAGCGTTTATACGCATCTCTCGCGCTTGTGGCGCGGGTCGGAGCAAACTGCCTACAAATGAAAGCGCGTCAATCCGGAGATGGCTTGTGGGCCTTCACCGGGTGACCGGAGAGCTTCGGGGGTGCAAAGCGTTCAAACACATTACTGCGTTGCACCATTTTGGTCAAGGCGTAAATGATGATTTTTTTCCCCGGCCAGAATGGTGCACTCGCATGGTGCATTGCAGAGGGATTAGCTCTGCAGGCCCCAGCGGCGGATGGTCAAGCGCTCGAGCGTCTGGAACACCAGGTGTTCGATGGCCAGACCGATGAGGATGACGGCGGCCAGGCCCGCGAAGACCCTGTCGGTGAAGAGTTCGTTACGGCTCTGGAAGATGTACCAGCCGAGTACGCCCTGTCCGGAAGTGCTACCAAAAACCAACTCGGCAGCAATCAGGGTGCGCCAGGCAAAGGCCCAGCCGATCTTCAGGCCGGACAGGATCGCAGGCAGCGCGGCCGGGATCAGGATCTGCAGCACCGTGCGCAGGCCGCCCAGGCGGTAGTTGCGGCCGGCCATGCGCAGCGTCTCCGGCACCGAGCGGAATCCGGCGGTGGCGTTCAGGGTCAGCGGCCACAGCGCCGAATGGACGAGCACCATCAGGAGGCTCCCCTTGCCCAGGCCGAACCACAGCAGCGCCAGGTGGCGCAGTGCAGGCGGTCGAAGTCGTCGTCGCTGAGCGGTCGGGCGAGGTCGAGGCCGAGCACTTCCGCGCCGAGCGGCTGGTTGACGAGGGGGCGGATGTCGAAATCCTGGCGGGTCGAGTCGAGCGGCGTAGTGAGGTACTGAATCGATCATGTTGAGTGGGCCTGCGTCCAGAATAGCCACGCACGACAGGCCCAACAACAAATCATTTCGACTAACTTCATGCATTTTTTGAAAGTACCGAACGCGTCCTCCAGGCTGCTGCTGCGCGATTCGGATGCGCTCGACATGGTTTTTTGCTAGGATTCGATAGTTTTCCTCACGGCATCCGTATCACACGCCCTTCCAAGCACGCATGGCCACAGACAAAGAACTCAACGACTTCCTCGAGAATGTCGAACGGCGTGCGTTCAAGCAGGCGGTCTATGCGGTTCGCAAGGACGAATCGGCGCTCGACATCGTGCAGGACGCGATGATCAAGCTGGCCGAGAAGTACGGCGACAAGCCGGCGGCCGAGTTGCCGATGCTGTTCCAGCGCATCCTGCAGACGACCATCCTCGATTACTTCCGCCGAGAAAAGGTTCGAAACACCTGGGTCAGTCTTTTTTCCGGCTTCAGCCGGCAGGAAGGGGACGATGAGGAATTTGATATACTTTCTTCGTACGAAGCGGAGGAAGGCACGGCCGCTGCGGAGTCAAGCGCCGATCAGTTTGAGCGCGCACAAACCTTGCGCCTGATCGAACAAGAAGTAGAAAAGCTCCCACCGCGTCAACGGGAAGCATTCCTTATGCGTTACTGGCAGGATATGGACGTGGCCGAGACGGCCGAAGCGATGGGTTGTTCCGAGGGAAGCGTCAAGACGCATTGTTCCCGTGCAACCCACGCTCTCGCCGAGGCGCTCAAGGCCAAGGGAATCAAGCTATGAACACGGACGACATCAACCTCGCGTACAAGATACGCCATGCCCTGAACGAGAACCTCGACGCGCTGCCGGCCTCGACGACCGACCGGCTGGCCGCGGCGCGTGCGCTCGCCTTGTCTCGCAAGAAACCTGAGGCCCCGCGCCAGAGCCAGCCGGCCAAGCGTCCGCTGTTCGACGTCAAGGCCCTCTTTACTGGCCCGGCGCTGGCGCGCATGGCCGTCGCGGCGCCGATGCTGGCGCTGGTCATCGGCATGGGCGGTGTCTACCAGTACGAGCAACAGCAGCGCCTCGCCGCGATGGCGGAGATCGACGCCGCCGTGCTGGCCGATGAACTGCCGCTGACCGCTTACCTCGACCATGGTTTCAACGCCTACATGGAGTCGCAACAGCGCCAGCAATGACGAAAACCGCGCCGAAGCCCCGCATCGCCGTTGTTGCAACTGCGGCAGCGGTCTTGATTGCCGGGGCCGCGACCTGGGCGGTCTATAACAAGTCCGAGTCGACGGCGCCGGCCGGGCGCGGCGCCGGCGCACCGCCGACCATCGCAGCCGGCGCCAAGCCGCCTGCCAAAACCCTCGACAAGCCCCTCTGGCGCGAACTGTCGCGCGGCCAGCAGACCGCGCTCAAGCCCCTGCAACCCGAATGGGACGGCATGGACGGCATCCGGAAACGCCGCTGGCTCGAACTGTCGGCCCGCTTCGCCTCGATGAGCCCGGCCGAGCAGCAGCGCGTGCACGAGCGCATGCGCGAGTGGATGCGCCTGACGCCGGCCGAGCGCAACCTGGCGCGCGAGAATTTCAACAAGACCCGCAAGCTGGACCCCGGCAAGAAAGCGGCGACCTGGGAAAGCTACAAGCAACTGTCCGAGGAAGAAAAGCGCCGCCTGGCCCGCTCGAGCACCAAACCGCAGGGCGTGCCTTCCCTGCCGCATTCGCCGATCATCGACACCCCGGTGAGCTGCCCGCCTGGCGCCACGCGCCGCGGCACCTCCTGCATCATCCCGGCGCCGAGCACGCCGGCCGCCGCCGCTCCGGCCACGATCACGTCCACGCCGCCAGCCGCCGCTCCATCGGCGCCGCCGGCGCCGGCGCCTGTCGCACCTCTGCCTGCCGCACCGTCCACCCCGTCCGCTCCGAATGCAACCAGCGCAAGCAATGCAAGCAACGTCAGCACCGCCAACAACTAGGCCCGCGCCGGCCGCCACCCCGACCGTCGTGCGCCGGGTCACCGTCATGCTGTATGAGGCCTTGCTGCTGATCTCGGTCGAGATGCTGGCGATCGCCGTCTACATGCTGGCGACACTGAACAGCCAGCATCCGGTGGCCAAGGAAGGAGTGAAAGCCTGGTTGTTCCTGGTGACGGCGGCTTACTTCATCTGGTGCTGGACCAACACGGGCCACACGCTGGCCATGAAGACCTGGCGCATCAAGGTGGTCAAGCCGGGCCATCAGCGATTGCCGGTCCGGACGGCGGCGATCCGCTTCCTGCTGGCCTGGGGCTGGTTCCTGCCGGCCCTGCTGGTCATCCGGGCCTTCGGGCTGCACGGCAAGGGCGAGATCGCCCTGGTCTTCCTGGCCGGGATCGTGGCCTGGGCCATGACCGCGCTGTTCGACAAGGATCGCCAGTTCCTGCACGACCGCCTGGCCGGCACGCGCCTGGTCGCCCTGCCGAAAGCCGCACGCTAGTCGCGCTGCGTTGCAAGCTCCTTGATCAGGTAGGTAGCGACCTCGCCTCCCCCTTTGATCTGCACGTTTTCTCGTGCTTCGACGGCGAAATGGCCGCGCAGACGCTGGAACGCCGATTCGGACACCTGCACGCGCCCCGGTACGCCCGACGACTCCATACGGCTGGCCATGTTGACCGTCTCGCCCCACATATCATAGGCAAAGCGGCTCTTGCCGATCACGCCGGCGATGAGGCTGCCGGAATGGACGCCGACGCGGACGCCGACCGGGATCCCATGTTTTTCCGATATGTGCTCGGTGATGGCCACCAGCTCGAGCCCGAACTTTACCAGCGTGATCGTCCGCATCGACTCGCTCACCGGCGCGCCGCACGCAGCCATGTAACCATCACCGATGGTCTTGATTTTCTCGATGCCATGTCGCTCAGCGGCAGCATCGAACTCGGAAAACAAGTCATTCAACAGCTGGACCAGGCGGTGCGGCGCAACCCGGCTGGTCAGGGTGGTAAAGCCGACGAAATCCGAGAACAGGACCGCGATGTCGGAGTGGGAATCGGCAATCGGTGTTTCGCCGCGCTCGATACGGCTTGCAATGGCCGGCGGCACCAGCGTACAGAGCAGGTTCTTGTAGCGCTCTTTCTCGTTATCGAGCAGGCTGAGTGTCAGGAACTGCCGTCGCCGCAAGGATTCGAACATGCCGCAGGTCAGCGCACCCAGGCAGAACGCCATGACGATGTTAGAGAGATGGGTCAGCATGAACTCCGTGTAGTCCCCGGCCCCCCACTGCGATACCGCCAGCGCATAGATGGCGATGATGCCGACACCGACGCTCATGGCCCACCACAGGCGCAGGCAGGTGATCGTGAACGCAGCCAGCATGATCATCACGAAGTTACCTTCGGCAATCGCCCCCGAAATGCCATAGATGGTCGGCTCGAAGACAACGAAGATTGCAGCCGTACATGCCGAGTACAGCAACAAGAATACGCTGATGATTACCTGGATCCATTTGTGGGCGCCGGGGCGGCGCATGGCGAACCAGCTGAGCGCGCACAAAGGCATGATCAGGCCGACCCGGATGTAGGTGGCGTAAATCCCGTCCTCGGAAATTTCCGTGTCCTGCCACATGAATGCCAGGGCCATCACGGCGGACAGGATCACTCCCCAGCGGCACATCGGGACTGCGTCGATCAGGTAAGCGCGCAGGAAGCTGCGCTCGAGCGCGCGGTCGGCGAAGCGCATCGACCATGGCGCGCGGCGTGCGCCGAATCCGCTGTCCGGCAGGCTATTGGTGCCCGAACCAGGTGTCGTAGTTAGCATAAACTTGAGGCAAGCCCGACCGCACAAGGTCAGAGCGCAATACTCATGGAAAGGTTGGCCAGCGTCGCCCGGCCGAATTCCGGACGCAGTTCAGGGAACATGTCGCGCTGCAGCGCGAAGTCGATGGACAGGTTCTTCGACGGCATGAAGCCGATACCGACGGACCTGCCCCACGCACCTCTCGGCTCATGGGCGACGCCGGCGCGCAGGTACAAGCCCGGCAATACCAGGTGTTCGGCGCCCAGCATGGCCGTACGGCTGACCATCGACATCGCACCGTTCCGGTAACGGCCAAGCAGGTAATCGGCGTAGATCGATGACTGCGGCGCATATTCGTAGGTCAGGCCCACGCGTGCCGTGGCGGCGCGGCTGGCATCGTCAAACCGGCCGGGACAGGAACAGGCCGGGTCGAGCAGAATGGACCTTGAACGTCCGGACGAGACATCCACGACCAGGCCGGCCAGCAGTTGTGGCGATGCCGCCCACAACACACCGCCACGCACACTATTGCTGGCGCTGTCGTCGTCGGCCATCAGCAGGCCGCCGAAGCCGGCCCTGGTGTCGAACTCCGAACGGTTGACGTTGGCGCCGATTGCCAGACCATTGTCGAGCTTTTTACCCCACTGGAGCTGCGCGACCTTGCCGTCGGCGAGCAGGAAGTCGCCGGTCATGCTGCCATTGTTCGTCACCCGCGCATACGACGGTTGGAACGTACCGTAGACGCTGCTGCTGACAGTCCCTGAAACAGTCGCGATCCGCATGTTTGTCCCGCGTTCGAAGCGCACATGGGACAGCTGGGGACTGATGGAAGCCAGGCCGCCCGGCGGCGGCATCCAGTCCGAGGAGGCCGGATTGACTCCTGATCCATAGCGGCTGGCGGCCGATGCGCCGCCGAAACCGGCCACATCCCCGTAGGAGGAAAATTTTGCCAAAGCAGCGGGGAACCTGAGGGAAAAATCAACCGGAGCAAACGAATTGTCGGCATCGGCGTGCGCGGGAGCGCAGCTCATCGCCATCAAGCTAAAGGGTAGGACGAAAAACGTTGGGGGACACTGCATTGCTTGTCTTTGCCGGGAATACGGATGTGCCGACAAAATGCCTGTCGATTGCTGCAGCATCACTGGGGAACAGAGGTCGGGAGCCACCACGGGGTCGGGTGGCGTGTTGTCACCAATTGTATCAGTTGATATGCATAATTGCCTGTAGTAAATATCGATACTACACGTTTTACAACACCTGTTGCCATGGTGCATTCGGACGCGCCAAAGGCGAAAACAGCGGAATAATCGAAGCCTTCAACCCGACCCCCACAGAAAGGTAAGCATGAAGCTATCGGACATTCGCGTCGTGATCATGGGCGCATCGAGCGGCATCGGAGCGGCAACGGCTATCGCATTCGCGCGCGAGGGCGCGCGGCTCGTGCTGGGTGCGCGCGGCAAGGAAGGACTCGAGGATATCGCCGCGCGGTGCCGCCAGGCCGGCGGCCAGGCAGAGGCCCTGGTCGTGGATGCCACCGATGCCGACGCGGTCGAGGCGTTTGCGCGCAAAGCCCGGGCGATCCTGGGCAGGATCGACCTCTGGTACAGCAACGTCGGCGCCGGCGTGGTCGGCAAGTATGCCGATGTGCCGATGCGCGACCACCGGCGCATCATCGAGACCAACCTCCTCACCCACATGAACGACGCCCATGCGGTGATGCCGATCTTCCTCGAGCAAGACCATGGCATCTGGATCAACATGATCTCGGCCGGCGGCTTCGTCGCCTCGCCCTACGCCGCCGCCTATGCAGCCAGCAAGTACGGCCTGCGCGGCTTCAGCGAGGCCTTGCGCGCCGAACTGGGCAAGCGGCCCCACATCCACGTCTGCGACGTGTATCCCACTTTCGTCGACACGCCGGGCATGCGCCACGCGGCCAACTACACCGGGGCCAAACTTTCCGTGCCGCCCGGAGCCTTGCGCCCCGAGCAGGTGGCCGCGGCCATCGTCGACCTGGCACGCCACCCGCGCGACTCCACGGCGCTCGGTGCACCGGTCTTCCTGCAAAGGCTGGCCAACATCGCGGCGCCCAACCTGCTCGCCTCAGGCATGAACCGCTTCCTCGATGCGTGGGCGAAGCGTGCGGATCCCGCACCCGACACCCGCGGCGTGCTGTACGAGCCCCAGCGCGGAGCCAGCGGGGTCCATAGCGGGCAGCGGCGGCCGGAGCAGTCAGGCAACAAGGCGCTCGTGGTGGGCGCAGTGGCGCTTGCTGCGGCGATCGGGGTGCGGTTCTGGCGCCGCCGGAGCGGATGAAGGCTGACGCTTATTCATTGCCAAGTTTGCTTGTGGGCCAGTAACCGAGTTAGAACCCGAGTTAGAACCGCTCGTGGTCGAGCAGGTAGCGCCATTGCCCGGCTTGCAGGCCCGCCATCGGCACGCGCCCGATGCGGATCCTGCGCATCTCGACGATCTCCAGTCCGACTTCGCGGCACATGTGGTCGATCAGCCCCGGCCTTGCATCCTTCAGCGCAAAACGCAGCCGATGCTCGCTCTGCCAACTGGCCTTCATTGGCGCGACCGGCTTGCCGTTGAAGCTCAAACCGTGATTCAGCAAGGCCAGTCCGCCTTCCTTGATGGCGCCGGCGACGTCGACAATGTACTCCTGCTCGACGCGCGCCGCGTCGTCTACCAGCTTGCGCGCGACCCGGAAGTCCTGCGTGTACACGACCAGCCCGCTCGCATCGGTTTCCAACGGTGAGGTCAGGGTCAGCCTGGCGAGATGCCGCTTGAGGAAGCGCGGCTGCCCGTGCCCCTGCGCCAGCGATTCGGCCGTCAGGCAACCCAGCGCCGGTTCGCCGCGCGCGCCGACGCCGGAATTGAAGCCGGCCGGCTTGTGCAGCAGGATGGTCACCGGCGGCGCTTCTTCGGAAGAAGCACCCGGCAGCACGCGCACGTCCTGGGAAGGCAGGACCCGGCTGGCCGGATCCTCGACGACGACGCCGTCGACGCTGATGCCGCCGCCGGCGATGTAGCGCTCCGCCTCGGCGCGCGAGCAGCCCAGCTGCGCCGCGACCCGCTTGGCCAGGCGGATGCCCTGTTCCATCATTGGCCCCGCCAGTCGGCGAAGAAGGCCTGGAACACCTCGACGGTGCGCGCCACGTCTGCGGCGGACACGTCCAGGTGGGTCACCAGGCGGGTGCGCGGGCCGATCGAGGCGCGGATCCGCGCCCGCGCGAGGTACTGGCGCAGCGCTTCGCAGGCGGCGGCCGGGATGTCCAGCCAGAAAATGTTGGTCTGCGGGGTGCCGACCTTCAGTGCACCGATCTGCGCCAGGCCCTGCGCCAGCGCAGCGGCATTGTCGTGGTCTTCGGCCAGGCGCTGCACATTGTGCTCGAGCGCATGCTGCGCGGCGGCCGCCAGCACGCCGGCCTGGCGCATGCCGCCGCCCAGCATCTTGCGCCAGCGCTTGCCCTGCTCGATGAAGTCCTTCGGGCCCAGCAGGACCGAACCGACCGGGGCGCCCAGGCCCTTCGACAGGCAGACCGACACGGTATCGAAACCCTTGACGGCTTCGCGCAGGCCGATGCCCTGCTTGACGGCCGCGTTGGCGATGCGGGCGCCGTCGAGGTGGGTCGCCAGGCCGCGGCTGTGCGCCAGGTCGGTGGCGGCCTTCACGTACTCCTGCGGCAGCACGCGGCCACCGATGGTATTTTCCAGCGCCAGCAGGCGGGTGCGCGCGAAGTGCATGTCGTCGGGCTTGATGTAGGCCTCGATGTCCGCCAGGGCAATGCTGCCGTCCGGCTGGTTGACGATCGGCTGCGGCTGGATCGAGCCCAGCACCGCGGCGCCGCCGCCTTCGTACTTGTAGGTATGCGCTTCCTGGCCGACCAGGTACTCGTCGCCGCGGCCGCAGTGGGTCATCAGGGCGATCAGGTTGGTCTGGGTGCCCGAAGGGGCGAACATGCCGGCTTCGAAGCCGAACAGCTCGGCGGCGTAGTCCTGCAGGCGGTTGACCGACGGGTCGTCGCCATACACGTCGTCGCCGACATCGGCAGCGGCCATCGCGGCGCGCATCGCCTCGGACGGTTGGGTCACGGTGTCGCTGCGCAGGTCGATCCACTTCTGGTGCTTGTCGCTCATCTCGTTCTCAGTCTGCTTGGTTTGCTTCAACGGGGGTATAGAAACGCTGCTTCATTTCATCCAGGCCAAGCTCGGCCATGACTTCCTGCAGGCGCTCCGTCGGGCGGCGGCGCGGCAGGTTCTTGTACGTGGCAACGATGAGTTCGTTCTTCATCGAGTGCTCCCAGCCCACCAGCTCGGTCACGGTCACCTGGTAGCCGTGCGCTTCCAGTTGCAGGCAGCGCAGCACGTTGGTGACCTGGCTGCCGAACTCGCGGGTATGGATCGGATGGCGCCAGATCTCGGTCAGCGCGCTGCGGCCCAGGTCCCTGCCCTTGTTCTTGCGCAGCACCGTGGCCACCTCGGCCTGGCAGCACGGCACCAGCACCATGTGCCTGGCCTTTTTCTTCAGCGCGAAGTCGATGGCGTCGTCGGTGGCCGTATTGCAGGCGTGCAGTGCCGTGACGATGTCGATGGTCGGCGGGAGCATGCCGGATGTTGTCGATTCCGCCACCGACAGGGGCAGGAACGACATGCCGCCGAATCCCAGGCGCGCGGCCAGTTCGGTCGACTTGCTGACCAGCTCTTCCCGGGTCTCGATGCCGTAGATGTGCGAGCCTTCCTGCAAACCCTTGAAGAACAGGTCGTACAGGATGAATCCGAGGTAGGACTTGCCGGCGCCGTGGTCGACCAGCGACACGCTGCCCTTCTCCTCGAGCACGTCCTTCAGCAGGGGCTCGATGAAGTTGTACAGGTGGTAGACCTGCTTGAGCTTGCGGCGGCTGTCCTGGTTCAGCTTGCCGTCGCGCGTGAGGATGTGGAGCTCCTTCAGCAGCTCGATCGACTGGCCGGGACGGACTTCCGCCGGCAGCGCTGCCGGGGCTTGGTTGGTTTGCTTAGCGTGCTTCATCGATCCATGCTGCCTGAATGGCTTCCAGTACCCGTTCGCCGCCGCGCGAACGGTCGTCGTTGAAGCCTTCGAGGCCGACGACCCAGTTGTGCAGGTCGACGAAGCGCACGGCGGCGGGGTCGACGTCGGGGTACTTCTCGTACAGGGCCTCGGCGATGGCCGAGACGTCAGTCCACTTCATGGCAGGCTTCCCTAGCTCAGTGGTTTTTCTCTGCTGCGTGGTTGATGGTGTACTTCGGGATCTCGACGACGAGGTCCTCGTCGGCGACGATCGCCTGGCACGACAGGCGCGAATTCGGCTCCAGGCCCCAAGCCTTGTCCAACATGTCTTCTTCTTTTTCTTCCTGCTCGTTCAGCGAGTCGAAGCCTTCGCGCACGATCACGTGGCAGGTGGTGCAGGCGCAGACGCGGTCGCAGGCGTGTTCGATCTCGATGTCGTTTTCCAGCAGGACGTCGCAGATCGACTTGCCGGCGGGCGATTCCAGCACGGCGCCGTCGGGGCAGAACACTGGATGGGGGAGGATGACGATTTGTGGCACTTGGGTTACCTCGATATATTTTGTTTTTCGTAGGGTGGGCGGGTCTCCCGCCCACGCGGTCGACGATCGCCAGCACAGCCGCGCCGGATCAACGTTTACGTATCACCGCGTGGGCGGGGAACCCGCCCACCCTACGTCTAGATGATGCTTAGACCTCGTCCAGCGACTTGCCCGCCAGGACCTTGCGCACGCTCTTGTCCATCCGGCGTGCCGCGAATTCTTCTGTGCCCTTGGCCAGCGCCTGCACCGCCGCGTGCAGCCCATCCTGGCGCTGTCCCGGCTCGATCGACGTGTCGTTCGAGCGATGAATCGCATCGCGCACGCCATGCACCAGCTTGGCTACCTCGTCCTGCTCGGCATCGTTCAAGAGCTCGGCATCGGCATCGAGCGCCGACTGTGTCGCCAGCAGGATGCGCTCGGCTTCGACCTGCTCTTCGCGCAGCGCGCGCATCTGCATGTCGCCCTGGGCCGAGGTGTAGGAATCCTGCAGCATGCGCGCCACTTCGTCGTCGCCGAGGCCGTAGGACGGCTTCACGGTGATGGACGCTTCCACGCCCGAGCGCGTTTCGCGCGCCGACACCGACAGCAGGCCGTCCGCATCGACCTGGTAAGTCACGCGGATGCGCGCCGCGCCGGCCGCCATCGGCGGGATGCCGCGCAGCTCGAAGCGCGCCAGCGAACGGCAGTCGGACACCAGCTCGCGCTCCCCCTGCACCACGTGCACCGCCAGGGCGGTTTGACCATCCTTGAAGGTGGTGAACTCCTGCGCGCGGGCGCACGGGATGGTCGAGTTGCGCGGGATGATCTTCTCGACCAGGCCGCCCATGGTCTCGATGCCGAGCGACAGCGGGGTGACGTCCAGCAGCAGCCAGTCGTCGCCTTCGGCGCGGTTACCGGCCAGCAGGTTGGCCTGGATGGCGGCGCCCAGCGCCACCACCTTGTCCGGGTCGATGTTCGCGTGCGGAATGGTGTGGAAGAAGTCGCCCACCGCGCGGCGCACGTGCGGCATGCGGGTGGCGCCGCCGACCATCACGACGCCGTCGACGTCCTCGACGCTCACGTCGGCATCGCGCATCGCCTTGCGGATCGCGTTCATGGTCTTGGCGACCAGGTGCCTGGTGATGTCGGCGAAGGTGTGGGCCGAGATGGTCACCTGCACGATCTCGCCGGACTTCAGGATCGCCTCGACCGTGGTTTCCTCGTTGGTCGACAGCAGTTCCTTGGCCTGGCGCGCCTTGACCATCAGGGTGGCGGTGTCCTGGTCGGACAGCGGCGCCAGCCGGGCCTGCTCGACGATCCAGCAAAACAGGCGGTGGTCGAAGTCGTCGCCGCCCAGGGCCGAGTCGCCGCCGGTGGACAGCACTTCGAACACGCCCTTGGAAAGCTTGAGGATCGAGATGTCGAAGGTGCCGCCGCCGAGGTCGTAGACGGCATAGATGCCTTCCTTGCCGTGGTCCAGGCCATAGGCGATCGCGGCCGCGGTCGGTTCCGACAGCAGGCGCAGTACGTTCAGGCCGGCCAGCTGGGCCGCGTCCTTGGTGGCCTGGCGCTGGGCGTCGTCGAAATAGGCCGGCACGGTGATGACGGCGCCGACCAGCTCGTCGCCGAGCGAATCCTCGGCGCGCTGGCGCAGCGTGGCCAGGATCTGGGCCGAGGTCTCGACCGGGCTCTTTACGCCGGCGACCGTGTTGATCTGGACCATGCCGGGAGCGTCGACGAAGTCGTACGGCATGTTCTCTGCGTGGGCGATGTCCTTCAGGCCGCGGCCCATGAAGCGCTTGACCGAGACGATGGTGTTCTTCGGATCCTGGGTCTGGCAGGCCTGGGCCTTGTAGCCGATGTTGGCATGGCCGTTGGGCAGGTAACGGACGACCGATGGCAGCAGCGGACGGCCGTCCTCGTCGCTCAGCACTTCCGGGCTGCCGCTGCGCACGGTGGCAACCAGCGAGTTGGTGGTGCCCAGGTCGATGCCGACCGCCAGGCGGTGCTGGTGCGGGGCGGTGGACATGCCGGGTTCGGCGATTTGGAGTAGTGCCATGGTCGTATTACCTGTTTATTTTTCTGTACCGCTTCATGTAGGGTGGGCGGGTCTCCCGCCCACGCGTCCAAACCGAGCATGCATCGCGGCGACGCAAATGATGGTTGAACGCGTGGGCGGGGAACCCGCCCACCCTACGAAAATCGATTACGCGTCGAGCGCTTCGAACGCGTACTGTACCTCTTCCCCGAATTTATCGAGGAACATCATCGCGCGCACGGTCTGCGCCGCGCCATGATAGTCGCCCGCGTCGAGCTGCCTGCCGACCTGCTCCAGCATGCCCTTGCGCTCGCGCCGCAGCTGGGCATCCAGTTCGTCCAGCGCAGCGGCATCTTTCGACGAACGCGCATCGTCGAGCGCTTCGCGCCATTCCATCTGCTGCATCAGGAAGGCGGCCGGCATCGCCGTGTTCGACTCGGTCTGCAGGTCGACGCCGTTGATCTCGCAGAGGTACTGCGCGCGCTTCTGCGGATTGCGCAGGGTCTGGTAGGCCTCGTTGGCGCGGGTCGCCCACTGCATCGCCACGCGCTTCTCGGCGTCGGTGGCGTTCACGAAGCGGTCCGGGTGCACGCGCCCCTGGACTTCGCGGTAGGCCGCGTCCAGCGCATCCCCGTCGACCGCGAACGTGGCGGGGAGCTGGAACAGCTCGAAGTGGGTCTGCTTCATCTTAGATACGGAAGCTTTCGCCGCAGCCGCAGTTGTCCTTGACGTTCGGGTTGTTGAAGCGGAAGCCTTCGTTCAGGCCTTCGCGGGCGAAGTCCAGTTCGGTGCCGTCGATGTAGGGCAGGCTCTTCGGGTCGACGAAGACCTTCACGCCATGCGATTCGAAGACATTGTCTTCGTTCGAGGCTTCGTCGACGTACTCCAGCTTGTAGGCCAGGCCGGAGCAGCCGGTCGTGCGCACACCAAAGCGCAAGCCGATGCCCTTGCCCCGGCGTTCGAGGTAACGGTTGACGTGCTTCGCGGCTTTTTCAGTCAGGGTGATTGCCATAACGCTTGCTCCAGTCTCTGTACTTACGTGTTACGCCTTCTCGGCGTGCTTTGCTTTGTAGTCGGCCACCGCGGCCTTGATCGCGTCTTCCGCCAGGATCGAGCAGTGGATCTTCACCGGCGGCAGCGCCAGCTCTTCGGCGATCTGGGTGTTCTTGATCGACAGCGCCTCGTCCAGCGACTTGCCCTTGACCCATTCGGTCACGAGCGAGCTCGATGCGATGGCCGAACCGCAGCCGTAGGTCTTGAACTTCGCGTCCTCGATCAGGCCCTGCTCGTTGACCTTGATCTGCAGCTTCATCACGTCGCCGCAGGCCGGCGCGCCGACCATGCCGGTGCCGATCGCATCGTCGCCCTTGTCGAAGGCGCCGACGTTACGCGGGTTTTCGTAGTGGTCCAGTACTTTGTCCGAATATGCCATGGTAGTGCTCCTAGAAATTCTTAAAAGCGCTCAACGCGCTCAATGCCCAATTAATGTGCTGCCCATTGGATCGAGTTCAGATCGATCCCTTCCTTGAACATATCCCACAGCGGCGACAGTTCGCGCAGCTTACCGACCTTTGCTTTCAGCAAGTTGACGGCGAAGTCGATGTCTTCCTCGGTCGTGAAGCGGCCGATGGTGAAGCGGATCGAGCTGTGCGCCAGTTCGTCGCTGCGGCCCAGTGCGCGCAACACATAGGACGGCTCCAGCGAGGCCGAGGTGCAGGCCGAGCCCGAGGACACGGCGATGTCCTTGATCGCCATGATCAGCGACTCGCCCTCGACGTAGTTGAACGAGACGTTCAGGTTGTGCGGCACGCGGTGTTCCATGTCGCCGTTGATGTAGACCTCTTCGATCTCCAGCAGGCCCCTGGCCAGGCGGTCGCGCAGCGCCTTCACGCGCTCCAGCTCGCTGTGCATCTCTTCCTTGGCGATGCGGAAGGCTTCGCCCATGCCGACGATCTGGTGGGTCGGCAGCGTGCCCGAACGCAGGCCGCGCTCGTGGCCGCCGCCGTGCATCTGCGCTTCCAGGCGCACGCGCGGCTTGCGGCGCACGTACAGGGCACCGACGCCCTTCGGACCGTAGGTCTTGTGCGCGGTAAAGGTCATCAGGTCGCACTTGGTCTTTTCCAGGTTGATCTCGACCTTGCCCGTCGCCTGCGCGGCGTCGCAGTGGAAGATGATGCCCTTCGAGCGGCACAGCTCGCCGATCTCGTCGATCGGCTGGATCACGCCGATCTCGTTATTGACCAGCATGACCGAGACCAGGATGGTGTCCGGACGGATCGCGGCTTCCAGCTGGGCGATGGTGATCAGGCCATTATCTTGCGGCTCGAGGTAGGTCGCTTCGAAACCCTGGCGCTCCAGCTCGCGCACGGTGTCCAGCACCGCCTTGTGCTCGGTCTTGACCGTGATGATGTGCTTGCCCTTGGTCTTGTAGAAGTGGGCGGCACCCTTCAAGGCCAGGTTGTTCGACTCGGTCGCGCCCGAGGTCCAGATGATCTCGCGCGGATCGGCGCCGACCAGGCTAGCCACGTGGCCGCGTGCTTCCTCGACCGCCGCTTCGGCGCTCCAGCCGTACATGTGGCTGCGCGATGCCGGATTGCCGAACTGCTCGCGCAGGTAGGGAATCATCTTGTCGGCCACGCGCGGATCGATCGGGGTGGTTGCCGAGTAATCCATGTAGATCGGGAAATGCGGCGCAGTCACGAAGCTCTGCTCGATTTGTTTGTCCAAGGGCGCGTTCATCAGTTCACTCCGGTTTCAATTTTGGCTCAGTTTTGTGCGGCAGCGGCGGCAGTGCGGTGCACCACCACGACGTTCTGTTCTTTCTGCTTCTGCTGGTCGACCAGGTCTTGCAGCGAGACCGAATCGAGGTAGTCGACCATCCTGGCGTTCAGCGTGGTCCACAGTTCATGGGTCATGCAACGGGTGCCGGAAGCAGCGTCGGCGCCGTGACAATTTTCTTTGCCGCCACACTGGGTGGCATCGAGCGGCTCGTCGACCGCGATGATGATGTCGGCCACCGTTACCTTGTCGGCAGGTCTAGCCAGGCTGTAGCCGCCGCCGGGACCGCGGATCGATTCGACGATCTGGTGGCGGCGCAGCTTGCCGAACAGCTGTTCCAGGTAAGACAGCGAAATGGCCTGGCGCTGGCTGATGCCCGACAGCGTGACCGGACCATTGCCCTGGCGCAGGGCGAGGTCGATCATCGCGGTAACAGCAAAACGGCCTTTGGTGGTCAGACGCATCACAACCCCGGTTAGTGTAAAATATTGCCTGTTTTCAACCAATCAGTGCAGCGCAACAATCAAATCTCTTGAGTGAGCCTGCGAAATACGCTGATTAGTTGATTGATTTAGTCAAGTATAGCAAATCCTGACTGTCTTGTCTTGGCGCCCCCAAAAACCGCCAGACCTGCTCGCCCCCCCTTTCGCTTATTGCAAGCGCAGCAATTCCATCGGTCCGAACAGTTCCTGCATCCCCTTGTGCTGGATGAAAGACAGGTTGTACGGATGCTCGGCGTGGATCTGCGGCAGGCGCCCCGCTTCCGGCAGTTTCTTCAAAGCTTCGGCAATCTTTCCCCACAGGACCAGCGTCGGCGGCTGGGACTGACTCCCCAGGGCGGCAAGCACGGTCTGCAGGAAAGGCTGCCAGGCGCGCGCATCGATCGCAGGCGCTACATGCTTGCGGAATACCAGTGCAGCATTCAGCAACAGGAAGCCGTGCCCGAGCAGGTTGTCCTGCAGCTGGGCCAGGGTCTGGATCGCACCGTTCGACCGGGCAGCCTGCGCCACCGGCACCATCGCGCTGCCGCCGGTATCGCCCGCGTCCAGCTGCCCATTCGCCACCAGCAGCATCTTCATGAAGTTGCGCAGGGAAGTGGCGCGGTTCACCGGTTTCGACAAGCCCGTCTCCGACCACAGTTCGCCCACGGCGCCATCCATGAAGCAGACCCCGGTCGCGCTCTCGGCGCGCGGATAGGGGCCCTCGCCCACCAATACGTGCTTCACTTTATCCAGCGGCTGGGCGAAGGCGGCAAAGATGCGGCCCTCGGTGGGCAGGTAGTCGTCCACGGCCAGCGCCGGCAGATAGGCCGGATCGGCGGCCGCGACGGCCTGCAGGCCTGCTTCGAGCACCGGACGCCAGGAGGCGTCGGCACGGTCGAGGGCAGCGAGGATTGGTGTAGGGATTTGGTGGCTAGACATGGCGAGATAGCAAGAAGCAAAGAGGCGGATTGTAGCCCAGGGCTCGGCGCATTCCCACGGTCAATCTAGCGTCCGCCTTTGGCATTTCAAGGCATGATTTTTCCGTTGCCCGGTTTTCCGGACCGGGCTTTCCACCAACCATGCAGGAGGACACCATGCAAACGATTCGTGAAGTGATGACACCCGATGTGCAAACCATCTCCCCGCAGGAAACCATCCAGCGCGCCGCGCAGATGATGGACGACCTCAACGTCGGTGCGATTCCCGTCTGCGACGGCGACAAGCTGGTGGGCATGATCACCGACCGCGACATCACCGTGCGCTCGGTGGCGGCCGGGCAGACGCCTGACCAGACCTTCGTGGGCGACGTGATGAGCACCGACGTGCGGACCTGCTACAGCAACCAGGATATCGACGAGGTGCTGAACACGATGGGCGACGTGCAGATCCGGCGCGTGCCGGTGATCGACGAGCAGTCGCAGCAGCTGGTCGGCATCGTGTCGCTGGGGGATATCGCGACCAAGACGCACGGGGCGGCGGAAGAGGCCCTGGATGAGATCTCGTCGCCGTCGGAGCCGGATCGGACGGAGACGCGGCATTGAGGGGGTTACCGTAGGGTGGGCGGGTTCCCCGCCCACGCGGTGGTAGTTGAAATAGCCGCACGGGCAGCATTATCGCGCGTTGACCGCGTGGGCCGGAGACCCGCCCACCCTACCGATCACTCCGCATCCGGCTGCTGACTCGGATGCGCCGCCTTGAACGCCGGCAAATCCACGCACAGCGCATTGATGCGCGCAATCGTCGGATAGGCATCGACATCGATATCGAAGCGCTTCGCGTTGAACACCTGCGGCACCAGGAAGCAGTCCGCCATGGTCGGCATGTCGCCGTGGCAGAAACTGCCGGTACCCGGATTGCGCGCCAGGTGCGCCTCCAGCGAACGCAGGCCTTCGATCGCCCAGTGGCGGTACCAGTCGGTCTTCGCCTGTTCCGGCTGCCCCAGGTGCTTTACCAGATACTTCAGCACGCGCAGGTTGTTGATGGGGTGGATGTCGCAGGCCACGATCTGCGCCAGCTCGCGCACGCGGGCGCGGCCGATCGCGTCCCTGGGCAGCAGCGGCACCATCGGATACACCTCTTCCAGGTACTCGATGATCGCCATCGACTGCGTCAGGGTGACCTCCTCATCCTGCAAGGCCGGCACCAGGCCGCTCGGATTCACCGCCAGGTACTCGTCCGCCAGGTGCCTCCCGCCGTCGGCGAGCAGGTGCACCGGCACCGCCTCGTAGTCGAGCCCCTTCAGATTGAGCGCGATGCGCACCCGGTATGCGGCCGAGCTGCGAAAATAGGTATAGAGCTTCATGCCGGCTTCCTTTCCACTTTCCGGTGGTAGTGCATCACTTCCTGGTCGATCGCGCCAAAGATGCTGGCGCCTTCCTTGTCCACCATCTCGATGCGCACGGTGTCACCATAGCGCAGGAATGGCGTGGCCGGCTTGCCCTGTTCAATCGTCTCGTACATGCGCACTTCGGCCAGGCAGCAGTAGCCGACGCCGCCGTTCTCGATGCTCGAACCGTGCAGGCTGCCCTGCTTGTTCGACACCGTGCCCGAGCCGACGATGCTGCCCGCGCCGAGCTCGCGGGTCCTGGCGGCGTGGGCGATCAGCTGGGCGAAGCTGAAGGTCATGTCCTCGCCCGCGTTGGGACGGCCGAAGGGGCTGTCGTTGAGCGTCACCAGCAGCGGCAGGTGCAGCTTGCTGTCGACCCAGGCATCGCCCAGCTCGTCCGGCGTCACCGCCACCGGCGAAAAGGCGCTGGCCGGCTTCGACTGGTAGAAGCCGAAGCCCTTGGCCAGCTCGTTCGGGATCAGGTTGCGCAGCGAGACGTCGTTCACCAGCATCACCAGGCGGATCGCGCTCGCCGCTTCTTCCACCGTTGCGCCCATCGGCACGTCGCCCGTCACCACCGCCACCTCGGCTTCCAGGTCCACGCCCCATTCTTCCGACAGCACCGCGATCGGGTCGCAGGGACCGACGAAGGAGTCCGAGCCGCCCTGGTACATCAGCGGATCGCTGTAGAAGGATTCCGGCACCTCGGCGCCGCGCGCCTTGCGCACCAGCTCGACGTGGTTGATGTAGGCCGAGCCGTCGCACCATTGGTAGGCGCGCGGCAGCGGCGAATGGCATTCTTCCTCGAGGAAGGATTCGGCCTTGTCGGCGGTCCCACGGTTCAGGCGCTCGTACACGGCCCTGAGCTGCGGCGCCACTTCATCCCAGTGGTCCAGCGCGCACTGCAAGGTAGGAGCGATCTTCGGGACGGCCTGGCAGGTGACCAGGTCGCGGCTGACGACGACCAGGGTGCCGTCGCGGCCGCCGGTCTTCAGGGTGGCGAGTTTCATGCTGTTTCCTTTGCAAGAGAATGACTGCCGCCATTAGAGGGCAAATCGTACTATCATTCAAACAGTATTTTTCGCCCGATTTATTAGATAAGCTTATGAATCACGCATCATGAACCCTACTTTGCGCCAGATGCGCGCCTTCGTGGCCCTTGCCAAGACGGGTAACTTTACGCTCGCCGCACAGGCGATGCACGTCACGCAGTCGGCGCTGTCGGGCCTGATCAAGGAGCTCGAGCAGACACTGGGCGCCAAGGTGGTCGACCGCAGCACCCGCAAGGCCCTGCTCACCGACATCGGCAAGGAGCTCTACCCCCTGTTCAGCCAGATGATCGACGACCTCGACGGCGCCCTGGCGAACGTCGCCGACCACACGCGCCTGAAGAAGGGCATCGTGCGCATCGCCGCGCCCCAGCTGCTGTCCTGCACCCTGATGCCGCAGGCGATCGCGGCCTACCGCGCCCGCTATCCCGACATCGAGGTGCGCCTGGGCGACACCGGCGTGGAAAGCGTGATCAACCGGGTGCTGTCGGGCGAGGCCGATGTGGGCATCGGCCCCCAGCGCGAACCGGCTCCCCCGCTCGACGCGAAGTTGCTGTTCGAGATGCCCTTTGCCGTGGTGTTCCCGAAAGGGCACAAACTGGAAAAGCAGGAGCGGGTCACCTGGCAGGACGTCGCACACCATCCGCTGATCTCGCTGCAGGGACAGTTCACCGAGCGCCTGCTCGAAGACGTGCATGCGTCGCTGCGTGAAGTGCCCGTCAAGCCCGCCAACGAAGTCACCTTCATGACCACCGCCCTGGCGATGGCCGCCGCCGGGCTGGGCGTGACGGTGTGCATGCCCTACGCGGCGCCGCTGGTAGCGCTCTATGGCCTCGTGATGCGTCCGCTGGAAGAGCCGGTACTGAGCCGCCGCTTCTTCGTCTACACACGCCCCGGACGATCGCTCTCGCCAGCCGCTGAAAGCTTCATCGGGTTCCTCGATCATTTCGTGACGCATGAAACCGCTGGAGCGCCTGACCGGGTCGACACGCTCGCAAGCCAGGCACGCGCCGGCTGATCGTGTGCGCCGCCAGCCATGTCGGGTCCGGCAGGTGAACCGGCGGCACTAGAGCGCAGGAGCCTGCCGGTACTCGTATCGGGCAAGCTCGATCAAGGTTCGCGCATCCTGCGATTCCCAGTAAGCGCAAGTCCGCAGCGGCCGCTTCTTGTCCGCTGGACCGGCTTCGGCAGCCTGCTTACCGGCCTCGAGGCTGGGGATAACGCACAAGCCCTTCGGCGTCGGGGGTGTGTCGGGTTGTTCCCACTTGACCTGCAGCCGGGCAGTAATTTCTTTGACCTCAGCCTTGGTCGCTCCCAGCCGACTCAGGGACGAGGCGAGCTCCTGGGCAAGCGCCCCCCACTGGACGAAAATCTTTTTCGGAAACTCAACGACGACGTTCATGTTGTACCTTTGGCCGATGTCATGCAGGGTTAGGGGACTGTCGGAAGGCGACGCCCGCCTGCGCAGCATCACTACCATGTGTACTTCAAGTTGCGCCCGATTGTTATCCGCGTCAACGTAAAACTGTGTCACGGCACGTATTTCCGGCATTTCCAGGAAATCAGTTTCCTGCAACCGGCTGCGCGGATAGAAACGGGAGCCAACCTGCATGTCAGTGGCGCGCCATGCCGGTGTCAATCGTCCGTCGAAAGCGATGCAAACGACGTATAGTCGAGGTACATTGCCGGCGCCGCTGCCGGTATCGACACCAGAATGTCGTTGAGGGTCCAATGTCCGATCGGTTTATCGAGCGCAGCTTTGCCTACATGGTCGAGAAAGTCTCGGACTATGCGATTTTCCTTCTCGACACCTCAGGACTCATCCTGACGTGGAACCCGGCGGCGGAAGCCATGAAGGGCTATCCCGGGAGCGAGGCGCTGGGCCGTCACTTCAGTATGTTGTATACCGATGAAGACCAGCGTCGGAACCATCCTGACCATAACCTGGAGCACGCGGCAAGGCACGATACTTTCCAGGAGTCCGCGTGGCGGCAACGCAAGGATGGTTCGCTGTTCTGGGCCCTGGTCGAGATTATCGCGATTCGGAACGACAGCGGCGAGCTTGAAGGCTATTGCAAGCTGACACGCGACCTGACCAACCTGAAGGAGTTGCAGGACAGACTGGCCGCAGAGAAGGTGCGTGCCGAGTTGACGCTCCGTGCAATTGCAGACGGGGTCATCTCCGTCGATACCGCCGGCATGGTCGAGTATATGAATGACCAGGCACGGACGCTGACAGGCTGGTCAGGAGAAGAGGTGAAAGGACTGGGCATCGAACAGGTGTTCAACATCATCCAGCCCGACGCGGCCGACAGTGAGGATGAAGCACCCGGGCCGACCGTCTCCGGCAACATGTCCCCCCGCAGGACATCGGTTCTTCGTGCCCGCGACGGTAGCCGGCATGTGATCGACATGTGCCAATCGCCGATCCCATGCGAGGATGGGCGGCCATGCGGCACCGTCATCGTGTTCCACGACGTCAGCGAACGGCAGCGCATGGAATCAGCATTGCACGATGCCGCTCGGCGCAAGGATGAGTTCCTGGCGATGCTGGCGCATGAACTGCGCAATCCCCTTGCGCCGGTGAGCGCGGCGGCCGAGCTGCTGGCCATGGGCAAACTCGGGGCCGGCCCTGCGAGGAAAGCGAGCCAGGTCATCATACGCCAGGTCAAGCACATGACCGCACTGGTCGATGACCTGCTGGACGTGTCGCGCGTGTCGCGCGGCGAGATCACCTTGCGCATGGCCTCGCTCGACATGAAGATCGTGATCGGCAGTGCGATCGAGCAGGTACGCCCCCTGATCGAGAGCCGTGGACACACGCTGGCCGTCAAGCTCGCTCCGGCCACCGCTTACGTCTCGGGCGACGAAAAACGGCTGATACAGATCGTGGCCAATCTTCTTAACAACGCCGCGAAATACACCCTACCTGGCGGCCACATCGATGTCGAGTTGTACACCGCGGACAATCAGGTGTGCATTGCAGTCAGCGACAACGGCATCGGCATCGCGCCGGAGGCACAGCCAACGGTGTTCGAACTGTTCGAGCAGGTGCAGCGAACATCCGACAGGGCTGACGGCGGCCTGGGTATCGGCCTGGCCCTCGTGCGCAGCCTTGTTCGCATGCATGAAGGCACGGTAAGCTGCCACAGCGAAGGCCTCGGCCACGGCAGCCGTTTCATGGTCTGCATACCCCGGCTTGCGCCGGAAGCACCAGTCCCGGACCGGCGCATCGCCGATCGCCTGGCCGACCTGCCTCATGCCCATACCAGGTTGTCGATCCTGCTGGTAGACGACAATGTCGACGCTTCGGACATGCTGCAGTTTTTCCTGTCCACGATAGGGCACGAGGTAGCGCTTGCCCATACCGCCGGCGCCGCCCTCGAAGCAATCGACCGGTCGACACCGGATGTGTGCATCCTGGATATCGGCCTACCCGACAGTAGCGGCCACGAGCTTGCCATGAACATCCGGAAGCGGTCGTCTGCGCAGCCGGTTCTCATTGCTCTTACTGGCTTCGGCATGTCCCAGGACCGGGACAAGGCCACGGAAGCGGGGTTTGATCACTACCTCGTCAAACCCGCCGATCTGGATGCATTGGCCCGACTGCTGGCGGACGTACCGCCGCGCGGCACTTCCTTCCTGCCGGGTCGGTAGCACGGCAGGCGTCCCGACAGCGACCGTAATCCTTGGCTTGCTTGCACATGCCGCACGCGCATTACTTCGGTGGCCATGGCCGGCCGATGCGGCGGCACTTCACTGCGCGCTACAATGTGGAGCCTGCCAATACACGAGCATGAACGATGCCCCTCAACACCACCGAGATCAACCGCCTGATGGACCGTTTCGACAGCCACGACAGCGTCTGGCTGTTCGGCTACGGTTCCCTGATCTTCAAGGCCGACTTCCCCTTCATCGAGCGCCGCCCGGCCTCCATCCAGGGTTGGAGCCGCCGCTTCTGGCAGGGTTCGCACGACCACCGCGGCACCGAAAACGCCCCAGGCCGCGTGGTCACCCTGGTGCCCGACGAAGGCGCTACCTGCCACGGCATGGCCTATCTGGTCACGCCGGAAGAATTCGCCCACCTCGACCACCGCGAAAAGAACGGCTACCTGCGCCTGGCCACGGACATCCGCTTCGAGGACGGCAGCGTGCACGAGGGCATCGTCTACATCGCCACGCACGAGAATGCCGCCTACCTCGGCCCGGCGAGCGAACAGGACATCGCGCGCCAAATCGCCACCGCCCGCGGTCCGAGCGGCCCGAACAGCGAATACCTGCTGCAGCTGGCACAGGCCTTGCGCGAGCTCGGCAGGGATGACGAGCACGTGCATGCGATCGAACGCCACCTGGCCGAGTTAGTGCAGGCAAACGTCCCTTGATTTGAAAGAAGTATATTTTTTTTATTTTCATCTGTAAGCCTTACAGGTGTTTACGGATCGTCTAGACTCGCAGTTCACTTATCCACGGTCAATACGATGCTAGAACCTGCCGCAGTCTCAGACACGCAACCGACTCCGCCGGGAACGGTTCCCAGCACCGTGCACTTTCCCGTCGTCGGCATCGGCGCCTCGGCCGGCGGGCTGCCTGCCCTGCTGCGCCTGTTCGAAGGCCTGCCTTCGCTGAACGAAATGGCCTTCGTCGTCATCCTGCACCTGTCGCCGAAGCACCCGAGTTCGGCCGCGGAGATCCTGCAGCGCGCCACCCGGATGCCGGTCATCCAGGTCACCTCGCGGGTCAAGATCGAGTCTGGCCACATCTACGTCATCGCCCCCAACCTGCATTTGCAGATGCTGGACGGCATGCTGGTCGTCGAGGAACTCGAGCGTCCACGCGGCCAGCACGTGGCAATCGACCTGTTCTTCCGCACCCTGGCCCACGTGCACCGCGAGCGCGCCATCGCGATCGTGCTCTCGGGCACCGGCTCGGACGGCGCCGTCGGCATCACGCGCGTCAAGGAACAGGGGGGCGTGACCATCGTGCAGGCGCCGGGCGACGCCGAACACGACGGCATGCCGGCGGCGGCGATCCGCACCGGTGCCGTCGACTTCATCCTGCCGGTGGGCGATATCCCGCAGAAGCTGGTCGACCTGTGGAGCAACGCCAGGATCATCCGGCTGCCGATGCCGGCTGATTCCGCCCCGAGCGTCGAAGCCCCGGCCACACCCGACGAACTGGCCCAGGCGGAAGCGGCTTTGCAGGGCGTCATCGGCGGCCTGCTGGCGGACACCGGCCACGATTTCCGCCACTACAAACGCGCCACTGTCCTGCGCCGCATCGAACGGCGCATGCAGGTGCGCCAGGTGCACACCCTGCCGGAATACCTCGGGGTTCTGGAGGCCGACGGCAACGAGTACAAGGCGCTGCTCGACGACATGCTGATCGGCGTGACCAATTTCTTCCGCGACCGCGAAGCCTTCGAGGCGCTCGAACGCGACGTGATCCCGGAGCTGTTCAAGGACAAGCCGCCCTCGGACGAGATCCGCGCCTGGGTCGCCGCCTGCGCCACCGGCGAGGAAGCCTATTCGCTGGCGATGCTGCTGGCCGACCAGGCGGCCACAATGGAGCATCCACCCAGCTTCCAGGTATTCGCGTCCGACATCGATGACAGGGCGATCGACACCGCGCGCTCAGGCAGCTACCCGGCCTCGATCATCACCGACGTGGCGCCGAGCCGCCTGCGCCAGTATTTCAACAAGGACGACGACCGTTACCGCACCCGCAAGTCGCTGCGCGACCGCATCCTGTTCGCCTCGCACAACCTGCTGCGCGACCCGCCCTTCTCGCGGCTCGATTTCATCTCGTGCCGCAACCTGCTGATCTACCTGAACCGCGACGTGCAGATGCGGCTGCTGCAGATCTTCCACTTCGCGCTCAAGCCGGGCGGCTACCTGTTCCTGGGCAGCTCCGAGTCGGCCGAGTCGGTGTCGGACTTCTTCATCCCGGTGGACAAGAAGAACCGCATCTACCGCGCCCGCGGCGGCGGCCGTTCGATGAACTACCAGAGCCCGTCCTCGACCACCTTCGGCGCCCGCATGCCCGAGGTCGCACGACCGCGGAATACCGGCAAGCGCCAGGCCTCGTTCGCCGAACTGCACCAGCGCGCGCTGTCCATGGTCGCGCCGCCTTCGGTGGTGATCGACCGCGAGGGCAACCTCGTGCACATGTCGGAACAGGCCGGCCGCTTCCTGCGCATGAATGCCGGCGAGCCCTCGCGCAGCCTGCTCGCGCTGGTCCTGCCGGAATTGCGCCTGGAACTGCGCTCGGCCATGTACCAGGCGATGCAGAACGATGCAGCGATCGAGTGCCGCCCCGTCGAGCTGCAGCAAGAGGAGCTGGGCACGGTGGCGATGACGGTACGCCCCTGCCGCGACGAGGAATCCGAGACCGACTACCTGCTGGTGCTGTTCAAGCGCATCGAACCGTCCGCACTCGAGAAGGCGGTGCCGATGCGGCCCGACGGCAGCCACGACGTGGTGCTTGTCCAACTCGAGGCGGAGCTGCAGCGCAAGCGCGAGCAGCTGCAGGAAACCATCGAGAATTCCGAGATCTCGACCGAGGAGCTGCGCGCCTCCAACGAGGAGCTGCAGGCCATCAACGAAGAGCTGCGCTCGGCCACCGAAGAACTGGAAACCAGCAAGGAAGAGCTGCAGTCGGTGAACGAGGAACTCATCACCGTCAACTACGAACTCAAGGTCAAGGTCGAGGAAACCGGCAAGGCCAACGACGACCTGAACAACCTGATCGCCTCGACCGACATCGCCACCATCTTCGTGGACAGCGGCCTGCGCATCAAGCGCTTCACGCCGCGCGCGGCCGACCTGTTCTCGATCATCGCCTCGGACGTCGGCCGTTCGCTGCTCGACCTGACCCACAGGCTGGACTACGACCAGCTGGCCGAGGACGTCAGCGCCACCTTCGACACCCTGCGCCTGGTCGAGCGCGAAGTGCGCAGCACCGATGGCCGCTATTACATCGTGCGCCTGCTGCCCTACCGCACCAACGAAGACCGCATCGAAGGCGCGGTGATGACCTTCTTCGACATCACGCTGCGGCGCCAGGCCGAGGAACAGGCACGCCTGAGCGAAGCGCGCATGCAGATGGTGGCCGACAGCGCCCAGGACTACGCCATCATCACGCTCGATCAGGACGGTCGGATCACCAGCTGGAACAAGGGTGCGCAGACGGTATTCGGCTGGAGCGCCGACGAGATGATGGGCCGGACAACGGAGCCCCTGTTCGTGCCCGAAGACGTCGAGCGCGGCATCCCCCAGGACGAGCTGCGGCGCGCGCGCGAGGACGGCCGTGCCGAGGACGAGCGCTGGCACCTGCGCAAGGATGGCACCCGCTTCTTCTGCAGCGGCGTTACCACCCCGCTGGGCGATGGCGAATTCTACGGCTACGCCAAGATCGCGCGCGACACCACGACACGCGCACACCAGGACAACGAACGCCAGCAGGCCCTCAGTCGCGAGACCGAGGGGCGCAGCGATGCCGAGCACGCATCCGCGATCAAGGAAGAATTCCTGTCCGTGATGTCGCACGAGCTGCGCCATCCGCTGAACATGATCCACATTAACGTCGAGCTGCTGTCGCGCATGCCGGAGCTGCGCCAGTCGCCTACCTTCATGCGTGCGGCGGCGATCATCCGCAACTCGGTGATGGCGCAGGCCAAGATCATCGACGACCTGATGGACATGTCGCGCATCCGCACCGGCAAGCTGTCGCTGACGATGTCGCCGGTGGTGCTCGACGCCGTACTGCAGGGCATCGTGGACGTCATGCGCAACGACCCGGCCACGCGCGAGCTGCAGATCGACCTGACCGGCAACAGTGGCGGCATGCCGGTGCTGGCCGACCTGGTGCGCATCGAGCAGGCGGTGATGAACCTGCTGAGCAATGCGGTCAAGTTCACGCCGCCCGGCGGGCGCATCGAGGTGCACCTGGACCGCGAGGAAGGTTTCGTCCGCCTCGACGTGAGCGACAGCGGCCAGGGCATCGCGCCCGAGTTCCTGTCGCACGTGTTCGACATGTACCGCCAGAGCGCCTCGGCCACCACCCGCTCCAAGTGCGGGCTGGGCATCGGCCTGGCCCTGGTGCGCGAGATCGTCACGCTGCATGGCGGACGGATCGAGGCGGCCTACGAGGGCGTCGGAAAGGGCGCGCGCTTCAGTATCTGGCTGCCGGTGCTGGACCGTGTTGCCGGTGCGCTGCCGGGCGAGGCCATCGATGCCGAGGCAAGCATGGTCGGACTGCGCATCCTGCTGGTGGACGACGCGGAGGACATGCTGCAGGTGTTCCAGTCGCTGCTGGAGGTGAGCGGCGCCGTCGTCTTCGCGGCCTTCAGCGCCGCACAGGGGCTGGAAATCCTCGCCCGCGAAGACGTGGACATCCTGATCTCGGACATCGCGATGCCCGACATCGACGGCTACGAATTCCTGCGCCGCGTGCACGCCATGCCGAAGTACGCGAAGCTGCCCGCCATCGCCATCACCAGCATGCGGCGCGATACCGACATCGCCAATGCAAGGGCGGCGGGCTTCTCGGCCCACCTGGGCAAGCCGGTGTCGGTCGAGCGACTGGGGGCGATCGTGCGGGATCTGCTGCCGTCGCGGACTGCCGCTTCGGCCGGCTGAAGCAGCGGTTTTTCGTAGGGTGGGCGTTCAAACAGGGCGAGATCTGCCCGTGCGTGATTTCATCTGCTACCGCGTGGGCGGGCAAGCCGCCCACCCTACGAACTACCTCCGCCCGAGCTTGAGCAGCAGAGGTGTTTTCGGCCGCAAGGAAATATTCAGCACCGCCTCCGGCTCCCCCTGCCCCTCGGCCTTCCCCAGCACGAAGCGCTGCAGCATCATCGCCGCCACCACCGTCATCTCGGCCAGCGCCAGGTGCTGCCCCAGGCACACCCGCGGCCCGGTCCCGAAAGGCATGAAGGCCCCGCGCGGGATCGCCGGCGCGCCCAAGCCGAAGCGCTCGGGCCGGAAGGCCTCCGGCTCCGGAAACCAGCGCGCGTCCCGGTGCATCAGGAACACCGGAATCATGAACATCGTCCGTGCCGGCATCGTCCAGCCGCCCAGGGTAAAGGCCCGCGTCGAACGCCGGCTCATCAGGATCGGGGCGGCCGGGTACAGGCGCATGGTCTCGTCCAGGGTCTGCGCCAGGTAAGCGAGCCGGGACAAGGCATCCTCGCTCGGGGTGCCACCCTGCAGCACCGCATCCACTTCCTGCCGCGCCTGTTCCTGCGCCTCCGGATTGGCCGCCATGCACCAGGCCCACCAACTCAGGCTGGCGGCTGTCGTCTCGTGTCCTGCGATGAAAGCCGTCATGCATTCGTCACGCACCGCCACCAGCGGCCAGGCCGCCGGGTCCTGCCGATGCAGCGCCAGGAGGCGGCTCAGCAGATCCTGCGGACAAGCCTCGGGGGCCAAGGCCAGGCGGGCCTGGATGTGGCGCTCGACCAGCGCCGTCAGCATGGTCCGCACCTGCCGCTTGCGGCGCTTCCACGGCAGCCAGTCGGGCGCGCTGGCGGGCCAGAACATCTCGGCATTGGCGGCCACCAGTGCCTCGTGCATAGCCGTCTCCATGGCGCGTGCTTCGCTGCCGATCTCGCTAGAAAACATCATGCGCATGATGACGTCCATCGCCAGCGAGGTCAGCGCGCTCTCGACCGGCATTGCCTCTCCCGGCTGCCAGAGCGCCATCGCCGCGTCTGCCGCCGCCGCGACGGTCGGGACGAAGGCCTTGACCGACTTCGGCGCAAAGGCCGGCTGCAGTGCCTGGCGCTTCGCCGTCCAGGCGCTGCCTTCCGCGACCAGGACGCTGTTGCCCTGCAGGTAGGCGAATACATCGACCGCGCGTTCCCAACGGATGACGGCGTCGTGCTGGCCGACCAGCAGTTCACGCACCAGGACCGGATCGCTCACGATGATCTCGTGCTCCGGCCACATGCGCAGGTGGACCACGTCGCCGTAGGCCTGGCGCCAGCTTGCCAGGGCGCCGGGCAGGTCGCGCGCCATCTGCCGCAGCAGGCCCCAGCCCGTGATGCCCGACGAGGGTCCGGGCGGCCAGGTGCCGGGCGGATGCAGCACTGGCGCGTGGGTATCGGAAGCGGGTGGCATGCCACCCGCATGGAATGGACATTGGGAAGCGTTCGGCGTGTTCATGCCGCGCATTCTTTGCGGCTTTGCCTCCTGCGTCTTGAACGAAAACGACATCGACATGCCAGGAAGGCATGCCTATACTGCTGGCTCATGGCCCCCGACAGTCACGAATTCCTCCGCCCCTGCCCCGACCGCCTGGCACGCGGCCCGCGGGCATGCACGGAGGGTAAGTCGCCGCATGACCGCATCCACCTGGCGCCGCCCGCGCTGCAGGGCGCGATGCTGGCGCTGGTCAGCCGCGACACGTCCCACCTCGAACTGAGCGACGCCCAGCGGCTGTCGCACTTCCCCGCCTCGCCGATCGTGGTGCTGTCCTGGTTCGACGGCCTCGTCCCCGGACTGGTGGATCCGCACAGGGACTTCGTCCCGTTCAGTGCGCGCGTGATGATCTCGGGCAGCCACTCTCATCCGGTGACGACATGGTCGCCCACGAGCGGCCGAGGCTACATGGCATGTTTCGTGCCGGATGCCGTGCCCCGCCTGTTCGGCATCGAGCTCGCGGCCATCCAGGACCGGTTCCTGCCGGCGCACACCGTCCTTGGCGCCGGCTGGCAGCCCTTCTTCGATGCACTGCTGGGCGCGCCCGACGACACGGCCGCCATGCGGGTGCTGGAAAGCCACCTCGGCAGGCGCTGGCACGCCGCGGAGGGCCGCAGCCGGGACCGGCCGTCGCTCCGGCAGATAGGGCGCCACTGGGTGCAGCAACTCGCCTGGCAGGCGCACCAGTGGCGCAACACGCACAGCGCGCGCCAGGTCGAACGCCGCATCAAGTCCTTCAGCGGGCGCTCGCTGCGCGAGTGGCAGTCGCTGGTGCGCACCGAAGGCCTGTTCTTCGCCGCCCGTGAACGCTACGAGACCGGCCGGCCCTTCGACTGGGCCACGCTCGCGCTGGACGAGGGCTTCTCGGACCAGGCCCACCTGAGCCGCGCCACGCGGCAGATCTGCGGGTTTCCGCCTACGGAATTTGCCGACCGCTACATCGAGGACGAGTCGTTCTGGATCTACCGGCTGTGGGTCTGAAGAGCGGTCCGCCCGGTGTGAACTCCGCTCGACTCACTGAACAACAACATACCGGCCACGCGCTCCGATGACGCGCGCGGGTATCACAAGCTCCACGGGTCCGTGGCGCTGATGAGGTGGCAAACGACGTTCACGACAAGATCCGGAACAAGCAGTCATCCCATCCGGGGTATCGGCCGGAGCGGCTGGCCTGCTAGAACAGGTCCAGCTGCCCGCTCGCCTTCCCTTCCTGCTTGCGGGACGATGGCGCCGGCGGCACCACCAGCGGCTTGCGGAATTGCGAGCCATCCAGCCTGCCGAAGCGCCCGCGGAACTCCCCCATTCCCAGCCGGTCCACGGCTTTCGAGAAGCGCTGCCGGATCAGGTCTGCCCAGACGCCCTCGCCATGCATGCGCTTGCCGAAGTCGCTGTCGTAGTCCTTGCCGCCGCGCAGGTCGCGCACGCGGTTCATCACCCGCTGCGCCCGGTCGGGGAAATGGGCCTGCAGCCATTCCTGGAACAGCGGATTGACCTCGTGCGGCAGCCGCAGCACCACGTAGTGCGCGCCGATGGCGCCGGCGTCGCGCGCCGCTTCCAGGATGCGTTCGATCTCCGGCTCGGTGACGAAGGGAATGATGGGCGCCACGCTCACGCTGACCGGAATCCCCGCCTCGGCCAGGGTCCGGATGGTGCGCAGGCGACGTGCCGGCGCCGCCGCGCGCGGCTCCAGCGTGCGCGCGATTTCCGGGTCGAGCGTGGTCAGGGTGATGGCGGCGCAGGCCTGGTTCGTTTCCGCCATCGGCGCGATCAGGTCGATATCGCGCTCGATCAGCGAGGACTTGGTGATGAGCCCGACCGGGTGCCGGCATTCGCTCAGCACTTCAAGCACCTGGCGCGTCAGGCGCAGCTCGCGCTCGCAGGGCTGGTAGGCATCGGTGTTGACGCCGAGCGCGATGTGCTCGGGCACGTAGCCCGGCTTGGCCAGCTCGCGCCGCAGCAGCTCGGCCGCGTTGACCTTGGCAAACAGGCGGCTCTCGAAGTCCAGGCCCGGCGACAGGCCGAGGTAGCTGTGGGTCGGCCGCGCGAAGCAGTAGATGCAGCCGTGCTCGCAGCCCCGGTAGGGGTTGAGCGAGACATTGAAGGGGATGTCGGGCGAGGCGTTGCGCGTCAGGATGGTTTTGGCGTGCTCGTCGGTGACGACCGTCTTCATGGCGGCCGTTTCGTCTTCGTCACGCTCCCAGCCGTCGTCGAATTCTTCGCGGCCAGTGAGCTCGTAGCGCCCCTGCAGGTTCGATACCGCGCCTCGCCCCTTTCTCGCGGCGAGCGGATGCGGGCCGAGCATGGGCTGCTCGTCCACGGGATGGCGCTGGCCGGGTTGCGGGCGTTCGGGCACGTCGGCTCCATACTGTATGTTTATACAGTATGGTACGCCTCTCTCAGCCGGATTTCAAGTCCGCCACGCCGGACGGCACATAGGCGGCTTGTTGCTGCACAAAGCCGTCGAAGGCTTCCAGCAAGGGCCGGAGTGCCGCGTCGCCCCCTTCCAGCTGGGCCAGCGCCTGCGCGGCCGCTTCCAGCGAGGACAGCTGGTGCGGCGCATGTGCCTTGCGGATCCGGTAATTCGACGGCGCGACATCGCGCAGCGCCAGCCGCGGCAGCCTTTGCAGGGACGGGTTCAGGTACAGCATCTTGCGGCTCTTGCGCCAGGTCGCGTCCAGCACGACCAGGCGCAGGCGTTCCGCTGCGATTGCATCGCATGGCGGCGCCGCCGGCAGGCTGGCGGCGCCCGGCGTGTCCGGGTACAGCAGCACCGGCACGCGGCCGTCCGCATGCAGCAGCGCATCCAGTTCGGCGCCGTCGAACGCTTCTCCTACCGCCAGCACGCTGCCGGCCACACTGAGGTGCAGCAGGCGCGCACTGTTCTTGGCATTGGCCACTTCGAGCGGATGCTGCAGGACCAGCAAGGCCGCACGTGCCTGCACAGGCGTGATCCAGCGGCAGATGCAGGCCGACTGCGCCCGCAGGCAGGCCGCGCAGCGCGCGCGTTGCGGTCTCTCCTCCGGCGCCCACTCGCGCAGCACGTACTTGCTCATCCGATCATGCCTCGTCTCCCTTGCCTGGTTTGCATGATAACCGTTCACAAAAAACCCCGTCGGGTGGGGGTTGGCGGTTCGACCGGCTCGGTAAAAACAATCATCGACCGCGATCGCGTGGACACTTTGGCACGCCGCTAAAATTTACCTTCGGAATTGCCAGATTGAGTATTGCTCTGCCTTTTCTACGTACCTAGAATCAACTTATGCCATGCGGAAATTCTTCCGTGTTTGTTTCACCCGGTACGTAGTCGAGACAGAGTCACCATGGTTCCACGCTTCACGCTTCGCAACCTGTTCGCCGCCGCGCTGGCGGCTGCCGCATTGACCCCTGGGATCGCGGTGCAGCAGGAGTTGCAACTTGATCATCGCATGAATGAGCACATCGAGCAGGTGCCTGCCGGCCCGCAAGGCCTCGCCATGCTCGAGACGACGGTGTTCCAGCCGAACGGCCCGGGCCCCTTCCCGCTCATCATCATCAACCACGGCAAGGATCCGGGCCGCCCGAACCTGCAGCCGCGCGACCGCTTCTACTACATGGCCTCGGCCTTCGTGAAGCGCGGTTATGCCGTGATGGTGCCGATGCGCCAGGGCTTTGCCAGCTCGACCGGCCGCTACCGCGAGTATGGCTGCAACATGACCGCCAACGGCTATGCCCAGGCGGAAGACATCGCTGCGACGCTTGCTTATGCACGTCGGCAGAAGTGGGTCGACCCCAAGCGCATCGTCATCGCCGGCCAGTCCTACGGCGGCCTGGCGACCATGGCCATCGGCACCAAGGATTTGCCCGGCGTGCGCGGCCTGATCAACTTCGCCGGTGGCCTGCGCGACGACAGCGACCGCTGCGCCTGGCGTTCGGCGCTGGTGACGGCCTTCGCGGAGTACGGCGCCAAGACCAGGCTGCCCACCCTGTGGATGTACGGCGAGAACGACTCCCTGTTCGGCCCGGAACTGGCGCACCGCATGCATGCGGCTTTCGAAGGGGCTGGCGGCCGCGGCCGTCTGGTCATGCTCCCGACCTTCAAGCGTGATTCGCACGGCATGCTGGCCAGCCGCGACGGCGAAAAGGTGTGGCTGGACGACACCCTGCGCTTCCTGGACCAGATCGGCATGCCGACGGCCGTGATCCACGACGTGCCGCCGCCACCGAGCCCGGTGCGTACCGACTACGCGCAGGTGGATGACGTCGAGGCCGTGCCTTTCCTGTCGGAGAACGGCCGCCGCGCCTACCAGGAATACCTGACCAAGATGACCCCGCGCGCCTTCGCGCTGTCGCCGAGCGGCGCCTGGACCTGGGCCGAGGAAGGCGAAGACCCGGACGGCCGCGCACTGGCCACCTGCACCGCCAAGAGCAAGGAGCCGTGCCGCCTGTACTCGGTGGACGACTACGTGGTGTGGAACGGCAACCTCGACCAGGCCGAGAAGACCTCGGTGACGGCCTCGGTGACGCCGGTGCCGAAGCCGGCGGTGGATCCGACTGCCGCGGCGCCGACCACGTCGATCGGTTCCAACAAAGCCACGCACTAGCAGGGTGGTCGGTGTCGCCGATCACGCGTTCAACTTCCGTTCCCGGACCAACAAGGTTGTCGACATTCGTGCTTGGTTGAACGCGTGGCCGGCGAAGCGTGGTCTGCTCCACAGGCCCGGACCACGCCTACTGTCAAGCTACTTACGCACTGTTTCTGTACGTAAAATCTGACACCCGCCAAGATTCCGACCCAGCGCAAACCGCGCCCGGCCGGCAGCTCCGACAATGGCCCTGACGCCATTTCGGAGAATTGCATGTTTCGCATTACCCACGCCCTGCTCGCGCTGGCTGCGCTGTGCACCTGCGTGCCCGCCGGCGCTGGAAATAACCATCCCGTGATCCTGGTCCACGGCTTCCTCGGCTTCGGCCCGGACACCTTCGAGCACAGCGGCTTCAACTACTGGGGCGGCTACGGCGACATCGCTTCGCACATGCAGGTCTACCGCGGCCCGCGCACGGTGTTCGCGGCCGTGGTCGGCCCGATCAGCTCCAACTGGGACCGCGCGGCCGACCTCTATGCCCAGATCAAGGGCGGCTGCGTCGACTACGGCGCGGCCCACGTCCGCAAGTACGGCCTGCCGGGCCAGCAGCGGAAGCCAGGCGGCAAGTGCTGGGCCGCCGACCCGAAGAACAATCCGGAAAACCACCCGCTGGCGCTCTACCCGGCCTGGGACGCCGAGCACCCGATCCACTTGATCGGCCACAGCCAGGGCGGCACGACCATCCGCGCCCTCATCGAGCTGCTGGAACACGGCTCGCCCGACGACGAGGGCGGCCACGAGCTGTTCAAGGGCGGCAAGGTGGGCTGGGTGCGCAGCGTGACCACCATCTCGACGCCCCACAACGGCACCACCTTCGCCGACGCCGTGCTGAACGTGCTGCCGCCCCTGCAGTCGCCGCTGGGCGACCTGCTCAAGCACCGCTGGGCGAACTGGGAGCTGTCACCGGACGGCGCGCGCGAGTTCAATCTATGGGCGCGCACCTCGCCGCACATCTATTACTACTCGGTGGGCACGCAGGCGACCGAAGCCGGTGCCTGGTGCTGCAACGAGACCGACCGCGTGATCGCGCCGATCCAGGCCACCCTCTACCAGTATCCGCGGCTCGACATGATCCCCGCCTTCAAGGGCATGGCGGGGGAATGGATCGTGCCCTCGGTGCTGCAGAACGGGTTGGGCGGCTATACCCAGGGAGGCGCGGGGCGGGTGCGCATCGACAGCGAATGGTTCGCGAACGACGGGGTGGTGAATACGGCCAGCATGCGGGCGCCGAACGGGCACCCGGTGCGCAACTACGATGGCAAGTCGGTCAAGGGGACGTGGAACTTCCTCGGGACCTACAAGAGATACGACCACTTCGATATTCTGAACTGGCCGAATCCGGGGCCGTCGGCCAATCCGGTGTATGAGCGGATCAGCGATATCATCTTTGACCTGTAAGATGACTTGACGCAATAGTATCCGAGTAACTCAGACGTATCGTGGCTGACGTTTCATTTGAAAATGGAGCGTCCACCATGGGTACCGACTTGGCAGAACAAATCGCTGCCACGCTCGCGGAATTCTCGAGCGCGACCAGGCTGTTCGAGTTCAGAATCGGCGATGCCCCATCTTCTGCCCTGCTGGTGGAGGCTTACGCTGCCGACGACACTCTGCTCGACATTCCTGTCTGCGATGTGATTGCACTGTCCACCAGCGCCTACCTGGAAGCGGAGCCGCTGTTGGGCCAGGCAGCATCGCTGCAGATTACCCTCGCCGACGGAGGGCAGGAAAGCATTGGCGGCGAGATCTGCGCCGTATCCGTTCTCGGCAGCGATGGCGGGCTAGCACGCTACCGACTCCGACTCTCGCCCTGGATATGGCGGCTGGAGCACGTACGTAACAGCCGTATTTGGCAAGACCGGACGATCGTGGACATCGTCGACGAGGTATTCGCACACTACCGGCCCGCCGCGCGCTGGCGCTGGAGCCCTGACACGGCATCGTACCTCGCTACCGTAGCGGCGCGCAGCTATTGCTGCCAATACCGCGAGACTGACCTGGACTTCGTGCGCCGGATCCTGGCCGAAGAAGGTCTCGGCTGGCGAATCGAGCACACGGAGGCAGGTCCATGCCTGGTGTTGTTCGCCGATAGCACCTCGCTCCATGCAGTGCCGGACGACCGCAGTTGCCAGAACGACGCAGGCGTCCGCTATCATGGTGCGAGTTCGGTGGAGCACCACGATACCGTGCAGGCGCTGGTGGAACACAAGCGCTTGCACGCCTCGCTGACCACCTTGCAAAGTACCGACTACCAGGCCAAGCGGCTTGTCGGCGCGGTTTCGCCTTCCCTCACGCGGGTTCGCAGGCTGCCGGAGCTGGAATCGTACGATGTACCTGGGCAGTACGCTTTCACCGATATCGCGCTGGCGCAACGCCATGCCGATCTGCAGATGCAAGGCGTCGAAGCACGCGGGCAGCTATGGCAAGGCCTTTCCACCGTTCGAACCCTGCGGGCGGGAACGCGGCTGACGGTCACCGGCATTCCGCTGCAGCGGCTTGGAGATGCGACCCAGTTCACTGTCTGTCAGACCATGAGCGCGGGCGTGAACAATATGCCGCCGCCAGCGCAGCTTGCCCTGGCCGAACTGTTCGGCCCCCTTCCCGAACTGCTGGAACAGATTGTTCGTGCCAGGCAGGACGACGTGGCCCAGGTTATCGAACATGCCCAACGAACCGGCCATGCCAACCGCTTCGAAGCGATCCCGGCAGGCGTTCCATGGCGCCCGCAGTTGAGCAATGGCGACGGCCGCATCAAGGCCAGGCCGACCGCGCACGGCGCGCAAACTGCGATCGTCATCGGCGCTGACGGGGACACGCAATCAAAGGGCGTCGATGCACCTTACTGCGACCGTTTAGGGCGCATTCGCATTCGTTTTCACTGGCAGGACAATGGGGATGCGAGCTGCTGGGTGCGGGTAGCGCAGCGCCTGGCCGGCTGCGGCATGGGTAGTCAATTTCTCCCCCGGGTCGGGCAGGAAGTGCTGGTGCAGTTTCTTGAAAATGACATTGACCGGCCGGTCGTGGTCGGCGCACTGTACAACGGCCGGGGTGAAGGCGGCATCCCGCCCTCGCCGGGAGGTCGGCGGGACGCGGCGAGCGATCAGGAATGCTTCGCGCAGGCGCATGATCATGCCTACTCGGCACAGGCCAACCTCGCCGGTGGCAGCAGTCCGGCCTGGCATGGGGAGTCAAGCGACGCCAATGGCCACCGCAACGCGGCGGCCCAATGGGGCCTGCGCACGGCCGGGATCGGCGGAACCGGCTATAACCAATTGCTGATCGACGACAGCGACGGGCAGGGCCGCGCCCAGCTCAGGAGTACCCAGTCGGCGACCGAGCTGAATTTGGGACATCTACTCCATGCCGCCGACAATTATCGCGGCAGTTTCCGCGGGCGCGGCGCCGAGCTGCGCTCCGACGCGTATGGCGCGGCGCGCGGCGGAGCGGGGCTGCTGGTATCCAGCTGGCAAATCGGGCACGGCGCAGCCTCGCGCGATGCTGCAGGGGAGAATGCGGCTGGCGCCAGCCTGATCCGCCAGGCAACTGCCACGGCTGCCACGCTGCACGCCGCGGCGTCTGTCCATCGGACGGTGGGGCTGGCAAGCCATGCTGGAGCCGTCAAAGCCAACGCCAGCTTTCTGGACGGCGGGTCCGCTCCGCTCGGGGCAATAGCGAGCGCCGTATCGGCGCCCCAGACGGAGAACGGCGCTGGCCTGGTCACGGTATCCGCCAAGGACATCTTCGCCTCCAGCGCCGGGCAAAGCCTGCAGCTGGCGAACGGCGAGACCGCCACTCTGGTGAGCATGCAGGACACCCGGCTGGCCGGCGGCGCCGGACTGCGTCTGCATACCGGCCAGGCCATCGGCTCGCTGGCAGGCGCCATCGACACCGGCGCCGGCGCCGGCAGCGACAGCTTGCAACTGATCGCCGTCAGGGACGAGATCGGCCTGCAGGCGCAGGCGGACGCGCTTGCCGTACAGGCACGCGACGAAGTGGCGTTCGTTAGCGCCTGCGCACACATCGACTGGGCTGCGGCACAGCGGATCGTCCTGTCGACCGCCGGCGGCGCCAGTCTGACGATCGATAGCGGGAACATCAACGTGCAATGCCCCGGCAAGCTCACCGTCCACGCGAACAAGAAGAGCCTGACGGACCCGCAGCAGCTGGGCTATCCGATGCCTGCCCTGCCCCGCAGCGTGTGCGTCGAATGCCTCAAGCGCGCCCTCGCAGTGGGGGCAGCTTTTTCCATGGTGGAGTGAGATGCTGACCGATCCGTTCGCCGACGACTGGCTAGATGCGCTGCACCAGCGCTTTCGGAAACGTCCGGATGCCCACGCACTGCATGTGCTGGTCGACGGCGCCTTCGTTCCGGGCCTGCACCGCCGTATCGCAGCCGGGCGCAAGGCGCTGCTGTTCGAAGGGCTGCCTGCGAGCGGTCCGGGTACGCTGGATGTATCGCCCTTCATCCTGCCCTTCGATCCGGGGGACCGTGCGCTCTTGACGGTACTGGACAGATGTCGGGGCTGGTCCATGGTGAGCGTGATCGAAACGCCGGAACCATGGCGGGACCTGGCGGCCCGGCTGGCGGCATGGTGCATCATCGAAGCCGACGGCCAGCGCTTCAATTTCCGTTTCGCCGACACGCGGCGCCTTCCCGCCATCCTGAATACGCTCGCTCCGGCGCAGCGCGGGCAGCTCACCGGTCCTGCCGTTAGCTGGAGCCATATCGGACGCGATGGCAGCTGGCGGACGATTGCGCTCGACGCATCGGGCGAGGCCATCGCCACCGAACCGCAACTCGACGATGCGCGATTCGCGGCGCTGGTGGAAGACAGCCGGGCCGATGAAGTGCTGGCCCGGCTCGCCGACCACCCCGAACTCGGTACGTATCGCCCGTCGCAAGCCCATGCATTGATTTCCTCCGCGCTGGCGCCGGCCCTGAAAGCCGGCATGGGCGACGTGGAGCTCGTCGACTGGTGTGGCTGGCTGCTGGGGCACTGCAGGCGAAACGAGCTAGCGGATATCGCCCGATCGTTCACGGCGTGGAAGGCAGACGCACTTTCGATGGAGGCTGCTCATGCTACTGAAATATAAGATCTTGACCGGCGTTGTCGGCCTTCTAGGTGTGGTCGGGCTGGCCATGTCGCAGTACCGGGGCACACATGCGAGCGTCAGCCTGCACGGCGTGAACTACAGCGACCGTGAATTCAGCTATTTCATTGCCGCCCCTGAGAACCCGAAAAAGACCATCGGCGGCGAACATATCGCGCCGTTCGCCGCCGGCGGCACGACCTGCTGCGCCGTGCTTCCTTGGAAGTGGAAACCCGGGACCAAAGTTCGTCTTACGACGATTCACTGGCTGAAGAAGCGCCCCGACGGGAGCCTGCCGGAGGTGACGGAAGAACATGAGGTGGAAGTGCCGGAGTATGCCGAAGCCGGAGAATTGTGGGTCATCAGAGATGGCAAAGGAAAGATCGGCGTCGTCTCCAGCAATGTGCAGCCGGATCATCCTGCCTGGCCCGGCAAAATTAAGGGCTGGCCTATTCCATCTCTTGAATACCAGAGACAGCGTTGGGAATTGTATATTCATCAGAAGAGAACATATATGAAGGCCTATGCGGACTCACTCAAGGAACTGGAGTCTGAACCAGACGAGCAGGCGAAGGAAGCTTGGAACCATGCTGCAGAATACAATCCTTCTGAACTAAAAGGATTCAGTGGACCGAACGACCCTGATTACAAATCACATTTGAGAAAAACGTACTCGGTCAGACTAGAAGAACTCAAAACTGAGTTTGCTGATCTTCTGAGGAGTAAACCGTGAGTGCATTTCTTATAGATCCGATAGATTCAGGATTTGGATTCGCCAAAGAGAATGAGAAGCTATTTAGCCAAAGTCAGATAAATGCGCTGGACGTTTTTCAAAAACGAGAGTCACCACCCATCTGCTCCCCCACAAGATCCTGCGACACCAATATCTTCTTCGGCTTCTTTTTTGACGGCACAGGAAACAACTACATCGCCGCCGAGAAAACAAAAGACCACTCGAACATCGCGCGCCTGTACGACTGCTTCCCCGGAATGAGCGTTCCCGGGGTGCTTCCCAGGTCCACCGACTGGGAATACAAGCCGTCGGAGAACAAGCACTTCTTCAAGGTCTACATACCCGGCGTCGGCACGGAATTCCCGCAGGTTAAGGACAGCGGGGCCGGAACGGACAAGGTCGCCGGTGGCGCTTCCGGACGCTGGGGTGAGCGTCGCCTCATCTGGGCGCTGGCGCAGGCCATCAACAACGTCCATCGCTTCTTTCTCGGTTCCCCACTGATCCTGCAGCCTGAAATAGAAAATCTGTTCGCTACCCTGTCACTCACGAAAAATACCCGACGGGCAGTGGAAGGACGACAGGACGACGATGCCGACATAGTCGACTCCGCAGCGGGGATACTGGCGCGGTTCCTGTTGAGCGGAATGCTGTCCCGCCTGCACCAGGCAGTCAAATTGCATTGGATCGACAAGCGAACCGGCAAGCCAGCAAAGAAAGACCCGGGCATCGTCAAGACGATCTACATTTCCATCTTCGGCTTCTCCCGTGGCGCGACCATGGCTCGGGCCTTCGCGAACTGGCTCCAGACGCTATGCCGGCTCGACGCGCAACTCTGCGGCGCGAAGCGGATGTCACTCGGCGGCTTTCCGGTCGAGTTCGATTTCCTCGGCATCTTCGATACGGTCGCTTCCGTCGGCGTGGGCAACACGGTGGCCGGCCGAAACGGCCACGGCGCCTGGGCGGATGTGGAAGACAGCCTGCGCATTCCCCCGGGGCTGAAATGCCTGCACCTGGTTGCCGCGCACGAACTCAGGCGCAGCTTTCCACTGGACTCGATTTCGGTGGGGGGTGCCGTTCCCGCCGGCTGCAAGGAAGTGGTGGTGCCAGGTGTACATTCCGATATCGGCGGCGGCTATTGCCCGCGTGAGCAGGGACGGGGCACCGATCGGAATGGCGACGACATGCTGTCGCGGATACCCCTCATCATGATGTACAAGGAAGCCAGGCTAAGCGGTGTACCGCTGAAGCTCGAACTGGCGACGGAGGCCACCAAAGCGAAATTCGCGGTCGGCAAGGAAACGATCCGGGCTTTCAACGCCTATCTCGACACATGCAAGGAAAAGCAGGGCCCCCTGCACCGGATCGTGCGCGAGCACATGCGCAAGCAGATCGAGTGGCGGCTGCACCGCAGGGTGACCGGGAAGGCGCCGTTGCAGAACAGCGGGAGCTTTCTACGGGCTTCCACGTTTCACCAGAACGACTTGCACAGCGCAGCGCAGGAATTCGATGAAGAGATCAAGGCCTTCGTCGCATGGATGCAATCCAAAGGAGCGCATTTCAAACCTGCCATCCAGCGCGCAGGTTTCGGCGATTTGCATCATGCGGAATGGGAAGAAATCGCCACATTCTGGCACGCGCTTGCGCATCCCTGCGAAGCGACTCTCGACATGTTCGACAACTACGTCCATGACTCACGGGCCTCCTTCAAACTGAACGGGCCGGCCAATGAGGACGAAATGCACCTCTATCTGCGTCGCTGCGTACGGCAGCGCAAGGAGTCACTGGCTGTTGTCGTCGGCAAGTCCGACCACCGGTCGACGCTGACGCAAGAGGAGCAACGCATTGCCGACGAATACCTTGGAACGAACACGATTCCCCGCTTCCAGGTCGGAGGGCGCGAACCGTGGGAGCGCTCGTATGGCCTGATGTCGAAAGCCGGCTACCTGCGCTACCGGAAAATCTACTCGGGTAGCGACACGGCCCTGATTTCGTAGAAGAGCCGCTGCGCTCAATGCACGCTGCGCAGCCCCCTTGCCAGGTCCGACAAGCGATACGGCTTGCTCACGAACGTAAAATCCCCCAGCCGGTACTGGTCCAGCTTGAGCGCCGGCTGCGGGTAGCCCGAGGCCAGCATCACCTTGATGCTCGGGTAGTTCTCGCGCGTGTACTCGGCCAGCTCGATACCGTTGACGCCGTTCGGCATGACGATGTCGGTGAACAGGATGTCCACGTCGCGGCTGGCCAGCACGTTCATGGCTTCCTGGCCGCTGGCCGCCGTGGTGACCTCGTAGCCCATGCTCATGAACAGCGCCGAGGCCACGTCCAGCAGGTCCGGCTCGTCCTCGACGATCAGCACCGTCTCGTTGTCGCCGTGCGTCACCTCTCGATCCTGGGTCGTGACGGCCGGCAGGTAGATCGCGATGGTCGTGCCTTCCCCCAGCGTGCTCTGGATGACCACCTCGCCGCCCGACTGCTTGATGAAGCCGTACACCTGCGACAGGCCCAGGCCCGTGCCCTTGCCGGTTTCCTTGGTCGTGTAGAAGGGTTCGAAGGCGCGCCGCACCGTCTCCGGAGACATGCCGGTGCCGGTGTCGGTCACCGAGATGCAGACATAGGGTCCCGGCGCCAGGCCCGCCACCTCGCCCTCCTGCAGCGCCACCTGCGCGGTATCCAGCGTCAGCCTGCCGCCGTCGGGCATGGCGTCGCGCGCATTCACGACCAGGTTGAGCAGGGCCGATTCGAAGCGCGCAGCATCCACCACGGCGCTGCCGGCCTGCGGATCGAGGCTGAATTCGAACTCGATGCCGGAGTGTCCTGCGCGGCGCAGCACCGACTCGAAGCCGGAGATCAGGCGGTTGATGCTGCGCGTCTCCGGCTGCAGCGGCTGCTGGCGCGCAAAGGCGAGCAACTGCTGGGTGAGCGTGGCGCCGCGGTCGATCGCGCGGCGCATGCTGTCGAGGGTCTTGGCGTCGCCGCTGGCCTGGCGCGTCATGCTCAGCACCTCGAGGCCGCTGGCCAGCACCGACAGCAGGTTGTTGAAGTCGTGCGCCACGCCGCCGGTGAGCTGGCCGATCGATTCCATCTTCTGCGACTGGAACAGGGCCAACTGGGCCTGCTCCAGCGCTTCCTCGGTGCGCTTTTTCTCGGTGAGGTCGCGCGTGATCTTGGCAAAGCCCAGGATCTTGCCCTCGTCGTCGTGGACCGCGTCGATGATCACGTGGGCCCAGAAACGGGTGCCGTCCTTGCGCTGGCGCCAGCCTTCGGCCTCGTAGCGGCCTTCGCGGGCAGCGGTGCCGAGTGCACGCACCGGCATGCCGGCCTCGCGGTCTTCGTCGGTATAGAAGCGCGAGAAGTGGCTGCCGACGATCTCGTCATACGAATAGCCCTTGATGCGCTCGGCGCCGACGTTCCAGTTGGTCACCAGGCCTTCGGGCGAGAGCATGTAGATCGCATAATCGGTGACGCCCTGCACCAGCAGGCGGAAGCGCTGCTCGCTCTCGCGCAGCGCGTCCTCGGCCAGCTTGCGCTGGGTGACGTCGCGCGTGATCTTGGCGTAGCCCAGCAGGTTGCGATCTTCATCGTAGATCGGGTCGATGACCACGTGGGCCCAGAAGCGGGTGCCGTCCTTGCGCACGCGCCAGCCCTCGGCCTCGTATTTACCTTGCTCCAGGGCGTGCGCCAGCGCGCGCGCCGGCAGGCCGTCCTCGCGGTCTTCCGGGGTGTAGAAGCGCGAGAAGTGCTCGCGCAGGATCTCGTGCGGCTGGTAACCCTTGAAGCGCTGGGCGCCGGCGTTCCAGCTGGCGATGTGGCCGGATGGGTCCAGCATGTAGATGGCATAGTCGCTGATGCCGGCGATCAGGTACTGGAACCGTTGTTCGTCGGTCAGGGGCGGCTTGGCGGGGAAGTGCGTATTCATGACCCGGGCTTGCTATGTCTGGAGCGGCAAATATCCTATCATAGCGATACTCAGCAATACCGGCCGCGCGTTTGACTCGCTATTGACTTGTATATACATATGCAAGCTTGGAAATTACCCACCCTCCGTTCGATCTGCCGGATTTGACGTTACAATACCGAATTGTATCTTCAGCAGGCCTTCCGTTTGACATGACCCAGGCACCCTCCGACACCATCGACCTCAGCCGCTGTGCGGACGAACCGATCCGCACGCCTGGCAGCATCCAGCCGCACGGCTTCATGCTGACGCTGTCGCCGGCGGCGCTCGTGGTGCAGCAGGCCAGCGCCAACCTCGGAACCTGGACCGGCATGCCGGCACAGGAAGCCATCGGCCAAGCGCTCGTGCAGGTGGTAGGCGAAACGGCCGCGGCGCGCATCGCCGCCGAAATCGACGCCAACCCGGTGGTGTCGCGTCCTGCCTATATCGGCACGGTCACCACCGGCAATGGCGCCCACTTCGACGTCCTCGTCCACGTCTGGGACAGCCTGCTGATCCTCGAATTCGAAGCGGTCGACCGCCGCCGCGCCGCCGACTTTCGCAACCTGTATCCACTGATCGGCGACTTCCTCGTCAAGGTCAACCAGCCGGCCTCGATCGCCGAGATGTCCGAACTGGCTGCGCGCCGCGTGCGCGAAGTGACGGGCTATGGCCGGGTGATGGTCTACCAGTTCGACACCGACGGCCACGGCCGCGTGATCGCCGAATCGAAGGCAGACGGCTACGAGTCCTACCTGGGGCAGCACTTCCCGGCCAGCGACGTACCGGCCCAGGCGCGCGCGCTGTATACGCTCTCGCCGATCCGCGTGATCCAGGATGCCAACTACGTACCGGCCCCGCTGCTGCCCGAGCTGAACCCGATGACCGGAGCGCGCAACGACCTCTCCTTTGCAGCGCTGCGCAGCGTTTCGCCGGTGCACCTGCAGTACATGCGCAACATGGGCACCCTGGCCTCGATGTCGGTATCGATCATCGTCAAGGGCAAGCTGTGGGGCCTGATCTCCTGCCACAACGCCGAGCCTTGCCCGGTGTCGGTGGAAAAGCGCACCGCCTGCGAGCAGCTGGGCCAGATCCTGGCGCTGTGCATCGAGTCGCGCGAAGACGCCCATGAACTGCAGTTCCGCCTGGACGTGCGCCGCATCATGGTCGAAATGCTGGGCCACCTGACCAAGGGCGCCGACCTCCTGGAAAACATGAGCGGCGTGTTCCCCGAACTGCTGCGCTTCGGGCGCGCGGGCGGGGTCGCCATCGTGGTCGACGACCGCGTGCTGACCTACGGCGACACGCCGGACGAGCCGCAGATCCGCGCGCTCGCCGACTGGCTGTCGGTGCATGGCCATACCGAAGTGTTCCACACCGACCACCTCAAGAGCGTCTATCCTGCCGGCGCCGACATGGTGCGCAATGCCAGCGGCCTGCTAGCCCTGCCGATCTCGCGCATCCACCAGCATTACCTGCTGTGGTTCCGTCCGGAGGTGGTGCAGACCATCGAATGGGCCGGCAACCCGCACGGCAAGCTGGCTTCGCCGAACGACCCGCGCCAGCTGACGCCGCGCCTGAGCTTCCAGGCCTGGCGCGAGACCATCCACGGCCGCAGCCTGCCCTGGCACACGGCCGAGATCGAGCTGACGGTCGAGTTCCGTAGCGCCCTGCTGGGCATCGCGCTCGAGCGCGCCGAGCAGATGGCCGAACTGGCCGAGGAACTGGGCCGCGCGAACAAGGAACTCGAAGCCTTCTCGTATTCGGTCTCGCATGACCTGCGCGCGCCCCTGCGCCATATCGTCGGGTTCTCCGACCTCCTGATCGAGTCGGGGGGCGCGGAAGACCCGGAGCGGCGCCAGCGCTTCCTGAAGAACATCAAGGAGTCGGCGCGCCTGGCCGGCAAGCTGGTGGACGACCTGTTGTCTTTCTCCCAGATGGGGCGCGCCGCACTGCGTCCGACCACCGTGGACATGAACGACCTGGTGTCCGCCTGCATCGACAAGCTCGGCATGGAGATGCAGGGCCGGAACGTCGAGTGGCATATCGAGTCGCTGCCCCCGGTCTGGGCCGATCCGGCCTTCCTGTACCTGGCGGTGTTCAACCTGCTGTCGAACGCGGTGAAGTTCACCGGCCAGCGCGACCCTGCGGTCATCACCATCACCTCCGAGGAAGACGCCGACTTCACGAGCTTCCACGTGGCCGACAACGGCGCCGGCTTCAACATGGACTACGTCCACAAGCTGTTCGGCGTGTTCCAGCGCCTGCATCGCATGGAAGACTTCCAGGGCACCGGCATCGGCCTGGCCAACGTGCGCCGCATCGTCGAGCGCCACAACGGCCGCGTCTGGGCCACGTCCGTCAAGGGCCAGGGCGCGACCTTCTCCTTCAGTATCCCGAAACACCATCCCACCGAGGCCAACGATGCTCAAGCCTATTCTTCTCGTCGAAGATAACCCGAACGACCTCGAACTGACGCTGATTGCGCTGGCAAAGAGCCAGCTGGCCAACGAGGTGGTCGTCGTGCGCGACGGCGCGGAGGCGCTCGACTACCTCCATCGCCGCGGCGAGTTCAGTGAACGCCCGGCCGGCAACCCGGCCGTGATCCTGCTCGACCTGAAGCTGCCCAAGGTGGACGGACTCGAAGTGCTGAAGGAAATCCGCGACACCGATGCCCTCAAGAGCATCCCGGTGGTGATGCTGACCTCGTCCAAGGAAGAGCAGGACGTGCTGCGCAGCTACGAGCTGGGCGTGAACGCCTATGTGGTCAAGCCGGTCGACTTCGCCGAATTCGTGCGCGCCATTGCCGACCTGGGGATCTTCTGGGCGGTCCTGAACGAACCGCCGCCGGGCTCGCGCCGTTACGTCAAGCCCAAGTGATCCTGCCGGGCTGCTTGCTGAGCTGACATGCCGCCTTTCTGCTCGCGCTTCGCGCGGCGCAGCAGGTGGCGGATGCGCGCGCTCAGCGTCTCCGGATGGTAGGGCTTCTGCAGCAGGTGCACCGACGCGTCCAGCTTGCCCTCGTGCGCGAGCACGCCTTCGGCATAGCCCGAGGTGTACAGCACCTGCACGTGCGGCAGGCGGCGGCGCACGATGTCGCCCAGCTGCAGGCTGCTGACCGGTCCCGGCATGATCACGTCGGTGAACACCAGGTCGATGTGGCGGCCGCTGTCGACGATCCTCAGCGCGCTTTGCGCGTCCTCCGCTTCCAGCACCTGGTAACCCAGCGCCGACAGGATGCCGCAGGTCGAGCTGCGCACCTCGAGCTCGTCCTCGACCACCAGGATCGTCTCCAGGCCGCCGGCCAGCGGCATGCTGTGCATGGGCTCGACCGCCGCCGGCGCGGCGTCGCTGCGCGGCAGGTAGATGCGCACGCTGGTGCCCTGCCCCACTTCGCTGCGCAGCACGATCTCGCCGCCCGACTGCTTCACGAAACCATAGGCCATCGACAGCCCCAGCCCGGTGCCCTGACCGGTCGGCTTGGTGGTGAAGAAGGGTTCGAAGGCGCGCTGCAAGACTTCCTGCGGCATGCCCTTGCCGGTATCACGCACCTCGATGAGGATGAAATTCCCCTGCTGGACCTCGTGCGGCAATTCGTCCGGGTCCACATTGCAGGCGCGGATGGTCAGGGTGCCGCTGCCGGCCATGGCGTCGCGCGCATTGATCGCCAGGTTCAGCAGCACATTGTTGAGCTGGTTCGGGTCGACCATGGTGCTGCCCAGGCCGGGCTCGATCTCGGTGACGACGCGCGCGCTCGGGCCGAGCACGCGGCGCATCATGTCGTCCATCTCGCGCAGCAGGTGGCCGGGATCGACCACCACCGACTGCAGCGGCTGGCGCCGTGCGAAGGCCAGCAGGTGCGCGGCCAGCTTGGCGCCGCGCTCGACGCCGGAGAGCGCCATCTCGACGCGCGCCTTGGCGCTGTCGTTCAGGTTGCCGACCAGCTTGAGCAACTGCAGGTTGCCGCCGATGATCTGCAGGACGTTGTTGAAGTCATGGGCGACGCCGCCGGTGAGCTGGCCGATCGCTTCCATTTTCTGTGCCTGGTGCAAGGCCGACTGGCTGGCGGCGAGCTGCTCCTGGCTGACGCGCAGCGAGGCAAACGCGGCATCGCGCTGGCGCCGCGCGATGCAGGCGCCGCTGTGGTAGCGCACGCGCGCCACCAGCTCGCGCGGGTCGGGCCATTTCACCAGGTAATCGTTGGCGCCCACGGCGAAGGCCCTTGCCTTGATCTCGGGGTCGTCTTCGGAAGACAGGACGATGACGGGGACGTCTTCGGTATCGGGATGGGCGCGCAGGCGCGCGGTGACGTCGAAGCCGTCCAGGTCCGGCATGCGCAGGTCGACCAGCACGACCGTGGCGCGCACCTCGCGCGCCACTTCCACCGCGCGCGCCGGACTCGACTCGTAGCACAGGGTGTGGCCGGCACAGCCTTTCAGACCGTGGGCAATGATGTCCTGCGCAAAGGGCTCATCGTCGATGAGGAGAACGGAGCATTCGGGGCGATCGTCAATCATTGCGGCAGGCTCGTTGATGTGTCACGATCTTGCAAAAAGGTAAGCATTGATTCTACTACATTCTGGAGATCCGGCGCACGATTGACGGATTGCGCGGCATGACCGTATTGACGACCCAATGCATCTTGCAAGTCAACGAGGCGCCGCCATCTGATGCAGCATGCCTAAACGCCGGCCAGAACCGATCGATACAGCCCCTGTCGAAGACGCGCACTGCCCGTTGTGCGGCCGCGTGCTCGGCGCGGTCAACATCGACCGCCACCACCTGATCCCCAAGACTTTCAAGGGCAAGGAGCAGTTCCCGATCCACAAGATCTGCCACCGCAAGATCCACTCGGCTTTCACCGAGCGCGAACTGCTGCAGACCTATCACACCTGGGAAGCGCTGCGCGGGCACGCGGACATCCGCGCCTTCATCGACTGGGTGGCGAAGAAGCCGCCGGATTTCTATACCCGCACCTATACCTCGAACAAGAAGAAGTTCCGCTGAACCTCCGTGCAGGTACGGCAACATCAATATATAATTTTATATATTGATGTCTTCCATGAGGTGAATACCGTGAACAGTCCCGCATCCGCGGACCTGGCCCGGCTGGAAGCAGCGGCAGGCGAAGCCAGCCAGTTGCTGAAGGCCTTGTCGAACCGGGACCGGCTCCTGCTGCTGTGCCAGATGACGCAGGAGGAGCGCTCGGTCGGCCAGCTCGAAGCCCTGACCGGCGTCCGCCAGCCGACCCTGTCGCAGCAGCTGACGGTGCTGCGCGAGGAAGGCCTGGTGGCCACCCGTCGGGCGGGCAAGCAGGTGTTCTACCGCATTGCCAGCCCCAAGGCCCTCGCCGTGCTGCAACTCCTTTATTCCCTCTACTGTCCAGGCGACGGGGAGCACCGCGATGAACATTGACATGGCCAGTTTCACGCCCTGGACGTCGCTGGCGGGCGGCCTGCTGATCGGTGCCGGCATCGCGCTCTTCGCCCTGCTGGCGGGCCGGATTGCCGGCATCAGCGGCATCGTCGGCGGCCTGCTGCGCCCGGCGCGCGGCGAGACCGGCTGGCGCGTCGCCTTCCTGGCAGGCCTGGTCGGCGCACCGTTCGCGTTCGCGCTGTTCATGCCGCTTCCCGACATCCGCGTCGACGCGGGGGTGCCGCTGCTCCTGCTGGCCGGGCTGCTGGTCGGTGTCGGCACTCGCTACGGTTCCGGCTGCACCAGCGGCCACGGCATCTGCGGCCTGTCGCGCCGCTCGCCGCGTTCGATTGCCGCCACCGCCGCCTTCATGGCGGCCGGTTTCCTCACCGTCTGGCTGCTGCGCCACGTGCTGGAGGTGGCATGACGATCCTCTACGCCCTCCTCGCCGGCTTTGTATTCGGCATCGGCCTGCTGCTGTCGGGGCTGGCCAATCCGGCCAAGGTGCTCGCCTTCCTCGACCTGGCCGGCGACTGGGATCCGTCGCTGCTGTTCGTGATGGGCGGCGCCCTGCTGGTGGCGGCGCCGGCCTTTGCCTGGATTGCGCGGCGCGGACGTACGCTCGACGGTGCCCCGCTTCACCTTCCGCCAAAGGGACGCATCGACCGCCGCCTGGTGCTCGGCAGCCTGGTGTTCGGCGCCGGCTGGGGCCTGGCCGGCTACTGCCCCGGCCCGGCCTTCGTGTCGCTGGCCTGGGGCGGCCTCGAACCCTTGCTGTTCGTGGGAGCGATGGTGGCGGGCATGGCCGTATTCGAGCTGCTTGAAAAACGGCGCTGAGCGCGCCTTTGCTTAACAAGCGCTTGACAAGCGCGGGCGCAGCGGATTTCATGCGATGCAGGTTCAACAACAGGCTTGCCCATGAAATTCCATGAGTACCTCGGCCACGATGCCACTTCCCTTGCCTCGCTGGTGGCGCGCGGCGAGCTCAGTCCGCTCGAACTGCTGGACCTGGCGCTGGCACGCCATCACCAGGTGCATGGCCGCGTCAACGCCGTGGTTCGCTTGATGGAAGACGAGGCGCGCCGCCAGCTGCAAGGTCCATTGCGCGGACCGTTCGCCGGCGTGCCCTTCCTGCTCAAGGACACGCTGCAGGACTATGCCGGCCTGCCCACCACCAATGCCAGCCGCGCCATGCGCGCGCACGTGCCGAGGGAACATGCGGCCGTGATGCGGCGCTACCTGGAGGCCGGCCTGGTCGTCTTCGGCAAGACCAACCTGCCGGAATTCGCGCTCAAGGGCGTGACCGATCCCATACTGTTCGGCCGGACCAGCAATCCGTGGAACCTGGCGCACACGCCGGGCGGCTCGAGCGGTGGCGCCGCGGCGGCCGTGGCGAGCGGCATCGTGCCGATGGCGGCCGGGAACGACGGCGGCGGCTCGATCCGCATCCCGGCGGCATGCTGCGGCCTGTTCGGCCTGCGGCCCTCGCGCGGGCGCGTGTCTGCCGGGCCGGATGTGGGCGAAGTCTGGTTCGGCGCCTCGAGCGAAGGCGTGCTCTCGCGCAGCGTGCGCGATTCCGCGCTGGCGCTCGACGTGCTGCAGGGCGCCGAGCCGGGCGATCCCTTCGTCATCGCCCCGCCCGCCGCGCCCTACGCGGAACTGATGCGGCGCGATCCCGGCCGGCTGCGCATCGGCTTCACGGCCGTTTCGCCGATCGGCACCGAAGTGCATCCGGAAGCGATGGCAGCGGTGCGCCATGCGGCGCAACTGCTGCGGGGGCTGGGGCACGAGGTGGACGAAGCGGCGCCCGAGATCGACGGCGCGGCGCTGGCAAGCAGCTACCTGCACATCTACTTCGGGCAGGTGCCTTCGCTGGTGGCGCGCATGAAGGCGCTCGGCGCCAGCGGCGGCGAGCCGGAGCTGATGACGCGCCTGCTGGTGACGCTGGGCAGCGCGATCAAGGCGCCGGCCTTGAGCACCCAGCTGGCGCAGTGGAATACCTTCGCGCGGGCACTGGGACGCTTCCACCAGCGCTATGACATGCTGCTCACGCCGACGCTGGCGCACCCGCCCGTGAAGCACGGCGCCGGCGACCTGCCGGCGGCCCAGCAAGCCCTGCTGGACTTGCTCCAGCGCACCGGCATGCTCGGCCTGCTGGCGCGGCTCGGGCTGCTGGACAGCACGGTGGAGAGAATCGCGCGGGACAATCTGCGTTATGTGCCGTTCACACAGCTGTCGAACCTGACGGGGACGCCGTCGATGTCGGTGCCGCTCTACTACACCGCGGATGGCTTGCCGCTGGGAGTGCAGTTCGTGGCGCCGTTCGGGGGGGGAGGATCGGTTGCTGCAGCTGGCGCATCAGCTGGAGGGGACGCAGCCGTGGTTCGGTCGCTTGCCGGCAATGACGCGGGAGGGCTCGTCCGTACACGGGACAGCCGAGGTCAGCGCTGCATGATTTTCCGGCGCCGTCAGTATCATGGCGCTACCATACAACTTTCAAAAATCAATACGCGGAGGAAGGGTGAACTCGATCAGCACTGCATTGCAATCGATTTATGGAACGACCGAACAGATTGGCAAACACCTGGATACGGTCGTTTCAGACATGAAGAAGGCCGACAACCCAGCCGTAGCCCGAACCGGCCACGTCATCGAATCCGCCAAGCTCGGCTTTGGCATCGGTTACACGACACCGGTCGTGATTGTTGCATTGGGTCAAATGATCCTCGGGCATCCTCTGCAGGCGGTCGCATCTGCTGCTGCAATGGCGGTCAATCCGTTTGCCATCACCTGTGCCGCTGTCGGCGCCATTTATTATGGCTGGACAGCCTTGAGCGAAGAGGAGCGGGACGCCGTCGTCGCACGCTTGAGCGTGGGCCTCGAAGTCGGCACCGAACTCGTTCGTTCAATCGCCTTTTATGTCATCAAGCTCATCAAGGAGCTTAGCAGCCCGGAACTCATACAAGGAATGAAGGCCTCGTTCTTGCAAGGCATGGAGGCATGCGCGGACAAGCTGGGTGAATTGACCACCTTCGTCAGAGATCAGCTCTCGACTGTCTATACGTCGATCGCCACCGAAGACAAGAGCCGGTTTCCTCTGCCGCAGGCCGACGCGGAACAAAAGGCATTGCAGCAGAGGCTTGCGCAACTGATTGCAGCAGATCGTGAAAGCGCAGGCGTCTTGACCGACAAGGGCTGAGTAGACGAGACCGGCTCACGGTCCTGGCGCAGCGCCACCGAAAAAACAAAAAGGGCCGCATTCACATGCGGCCCTTCGTATTCTGGCTCCCCGACCTGGACTCGAACCAGGGACCTGCGGATTAACAGTCCGTCGCTCTACCGACTGAGCTATCAGGGAAAGGAGGCCGCATTATAGCGGCCCGATCTGGATTTGACCAGTGCTTCGCGAAAACATGTCATGGGCGGCAGGCTGGACGTGCGTTTGCTATAGTCCCACGCTCCTTCGCTTTCCAGATTTGCCATCCCATGACGATCCCACGCACATTCGGTACTCCCCTCTCCCCTTCCGCCACCAAGGTCATGCTGCTCGGCTCCGGAGAGCTGGGCAAGGAAACCATCATCGCCCTGCAGCGCCTGGGCGTGGAGACCATCGCGGTCGACCGCTACCCGAACGCGCCCGGCCACCAGGTGGCGCACCGCGCCCACGTCATCGACATGCTTGACGGCGCCGCCCTGTCCGCCCTGATCGCGCTGGAAAAGCCCGACCTGGTGGTGCCGGAAATCGAGGCCATCGCCACCGAGACCCTGCTGGCGCTGGAAGAAGCCGGCAGGATCACCTGCATCCCGACCGCGCGCGCCGCGATGCTGACCATGAACCGCGAAGGCATCCGCCGCCTGGCCGCCGAGGAACTCGGCCTGCCGACCTCGCCCTACCGTTTCGCCAGCAGCCTCGAAGAACTGGAACAGGCCTGCGCCGCGGTCGGCTTCCCCTGCGTGGTCAAGCCGGTGATGTCCTCGTCCGGCAAGGGCCAGTCAAAGCTCGACAGCGCCGCAGACGTGGCCAAGGCCTGGGAAGTCGCCGCCAGCGGCGGGCGCGTCGACGCAGGCCGCGTGATTGCGGAAGGCTTCATCGACTTCGACTACGAGATTGCCCTGCTCACGGTGCGCTCGGTGGGCGCCGATGGACAGGTCGAGACCAGCTTCTGCGAGCCGATCGGACACAAGCAGGTGCAGGGCGATTACGTCGAATCCTGGCAGCCGCACCCGATGAGCCCAGCAGCCCTGGCGAGCGCACGCGACATCGCGGGTAAAGTGACGGCCGACCTGGGCGGCTGCGGCGTGTTCGGCGTCGAGCTGTTCGTGAAAGGCGACATGGTGTGGTTCTCGGAAGTGAGCCCGCGCCCGCACGACACCGGCATGGTGACCATGGCCAGCCAGGTGCAGAGCGAGTTCGAGCTGCACGCCAAGGCCGTGCTGGGCCTGCCGGTAGACGTGTCGCTGCGGGCGCCGGGCGCCTCGGCCGTCATCTACGGCCAACATGAGGCTGCGGGCATCGCGTTCGAAGGCGTGGCCGAGGCGCTGCGCGTGCCGGGCGCGGACCTGCGGCTGTTCGGCAAGCCGGAGTCGTTCGCACGCCGGCGCATGGGGGTGGCGCTGGCGACGGCGGAGGATGTCGAGACGGCGCGCCAGCGGGCGCTGGAGGCGGCTTCGCGGGTGAAGCCTGTGATCCGCTGATTGCCGCCTGGACGGCGCCGACCCACGCGGCGCCTGAGCAGCCACCGTAGAAACAAAAAGGGCCGCATTCGCATGCGGCCCTTCGTATTCTGGCTCCCCGACCTGGACTCGAACCAGGGACCTGCGGATTAACAGTCCGTCGCTCTACCGACTGAGCTATCAGGGATTAGAGGCCGTATTATAGCAGCGCTTTTCGATTTCGCGAAGTCCCGCGCTAACGAAAAGCAAGCTTCCTTAGCGCTGCGTCCGCCGGATCAGTGTCGACAACGCCTCCAGCACCACCTGCGGCTCCGACATCTGCGGGAAATGCGCACTCCTCTTCGCGATCACACGCTCGCCCAGCGGCGACAGGCGCGCCAGCGCCTCCTGGTTGCGTTCACGCTCGCGCTGCGCCTCCATGGGCACCATCCAACGCGGCAGCCGCTTGCCGCCCGATAGCACGGTGACGGGAATCAAGGGGAACTCCGGCGCCTCCGCAATCTCGGCCACCGTCTCCGCCTCGTTGCTCACTTCGTCGTTTGGATCCGGGGGCGAGACACGGTCCAGCAGTCCGGTGACGGCACGCTGCAGCCTTGAGCGGTAGCGCTTCATGTTGAGCACGTCGTCAGGCGCGGTCGCCTCGAGGAACAACACGCCGCATGTCTCCTCTGGATAGACGCGCGCAAACAGGTTCGCATGGAGCCCGCCGAAGGAATGCCCCACCAGCAGGAAAGGCGGCCTGGCGCCGATCTCGCGCAACAATGCGCGCAGCTGCAGGATGACGGTCGTGCCCATCTGCGCCTCGCGCGGGCGGGCGCTGCCGCCGACACCGGGGCGGTCGTAGGTCACGACCGCACCCAGTTGCTCAATCTCCGGAAACAGCTTGAACCAGCCTTCGAGCGTGCTGCCGGTGCCGCCAAGCATGACGATGGTCGGACTACCCTGCCCCGACTGCGAGAAACGCAGCACCTGTCCCGCGACCGCAATCCGTTTGCTCGATGGTAGATGCTTCACTTGTCTGATCCTGATGAGATGGTGTTGCCAGCTTACCTAGTTTGCATGCGAACCCGCAACTACCAAAACACATCCGTAGGCAAAAACAAAAAAGCCACATCTTGCGATGTGGCTTTCTGGAATTCTGGCTCCCCGACCTGGACTCGAACCAGGGACCTGCGGATTAACAGTCCGTCGCTCTACCGACTGAGCTATCAGGGAATTGATGACAGCATTATATGTTTGCAGTGACAGCGTGTCAAATTCGACTTGTGTCGCGCAGCCACTTCTGCTGCTCTTCGGAAACGATGTGCTGTGTCCGAAGAGCCAAGATTTTAAAGAACTTTCGCCACGGCGTCAACGACGCGGTCGAGATTGGTCGAGTTCAGGGCGGCGACGCAGATGCGGCCGGTGTCGACCGCATAGATCGACTGCTCGCGCAGCTTGGCCACCTGCTCTTTCGTCAAGCCCGAGTACGAGAACATGCCGACCTGCTCGCGCACGAATTCGAAGTCGTGGCCAGGAGCTTTCTCTTTCAGCTTCTCGACCATCACATTGCGCATTTCCTTGATGCGCACGCGCATCGCGGCCAGCTCGTCTTCCCACAGCTGGCGCAGTTCCGGCGTGGCCAGCACGGTGGCGACCACCTTGCCGCCATGGGTCGGCGGGTTCGAGTAGTTGGTGCGGATGACACGCTTCAGTTGCGACAGTACCCGCGCGGTTTCTTCCGCGCTGGTGCCGACGATCGACAGCGCGCCGACGCGCTCGCCGTACAGCGAGAAGGACTTCGAGAACGAGTTCGACACCAGCAGCGGGATCCCGGTCTCGGCGAAGCGGCGCACCACGGCGCCGTCTTCCGCGATGCCGGCGCCGAAGCCCTGGTAGGCCATGTCGAGGAACGGGACCAGGCCGTTATTGACGACGGCCTCGATCACCTGGCCCCACTGCTCCTGGGTGAGGTCGGCGCCGGTCGGGTTGTGGCAGCAGGCGTGCAGCACGACGATCGAGCCGCGCGGCATGGCGTTCAAGGAGGCCAGCATGCCGTCGAAATTCACGCCGTGGGTGGCCGGATCATAATAGGCGTAATTGTTGACGGCGAAACCGGCGCTCTCGAACAGCGCGCGGTGGTTTTCCCAGCTCGGGTCGCTGATGTAGACGCTTGAGTCTGGCGAGAAACGCTTGAGGAAGTCGGCGCCCAGCTTGAGCGCGCCGGTGCCGCCCAGGGCCTGCACGGTGATCGCACGCTTCTCTTGAATTACGGCGCTGTCGGCCCCAAATACCAGCTCTTGCACGGCCTTGTCGTAACTCGCCAGCCCTTCGATCGGCAGGTAGGTACGCGGCGCCGGCTGCTCCATCAGTTTCGCTTCCGCCTTCTGCACGCACTGCAGCAAAGGAACCTTGCCATTATCGTCGTAGTAGACGCCCACCCCCAGGTTGATCTTGGCCGGATTGGTGTCGGCGTTGAATGCTTCGGTAATGCCCAGGATCGGGTCGCGGGGGGCCATTTCGATGGCGCCGAAGAGGCTGGAGGAGGCTGTGGAAGTCATCGTGATAGACTGAATAAACTGAGTAAGTTTGCCGGTGGTTCGCAGCGGTTGTAGAGAACGACACTGCTTGTATAGTCATGCTGCAGTGCCGCAAGCGGATTCCCATTCTAGCAAAGGTCTGAAAGTATGGCAGATTTATCCATCGCAAATGCTCCGGAACCGACCGTCATCACCTACCCCGGATCGCCCTTCAAGCTGCACCAGCCCTTCCCGCCGGCCGGCGACCAGCCGACCGCGATTGCCGGGCTGGTGGAAGGCATCAATGACGGCCTGATGTATCAGACCCTGCTCGGGGTGACCGGCTCCGGTAAAACTTACACGATGGCGAACGTGATCGCGCAGGCGGGCCGTCCGGCCATCGTCTTCGCGCCCAATAAAACGCTGGCGGCCCAGCTGTATGCGGAGTTCCGCGAATTCTTTCCGCAGAACGCGGTCGAGTATTTCGTGTCGTACTACGATTACTACCAGCCGGAAGCCTACGTGCCGCAACGCGACCTGTTCATCGAAAAGGACTCGTCGATCAACGAGCACATCGAGCAGATGCGCCTGTCGTGCACCAAGTCGCTGATGGAACGGCGCGACGTGGTCATCGTGGCCACGGTGTCGGCCATCTACGGTATCGGTAACCCGAACGAATACCACAAGATGATCCTGACGCTGCGCCACAAGGACAAGGTGGCGCAGCGCGACATCATCGCGCGCCTGATCCAGATGCAGTACACCCGCAACGAGATGGACTTCGCGCGCGGCAGCTTCCGCGTACGCGGCGACACCATCGACATCTTCCCCGCGGAACACGCGGAGCTGGCGATCCGCGTCGAGATGTTCGACGACGAGATCGAATCGCTCCAGCTGTTCGATCCGCTCACCGGACGCGTGCGCCAGAAGATCCCGCGCTTTACCGTCTACCCGGGCTCGCACTACGTGACGCCGCGCAGCACGGTGCTGCGCGCGGTGGAATCGATCAAGGCCGAGCTGCGCGACCGCCTCGAGTACTTCCGCAACGAGAACAAGCTGATCGAGGAACAGCGCCTCGAGCAGCGCACCCGTTTCGACCTCGAGATGCTGGCCGAGATCGGCTTCACGAAGGGCATCGAGAACTACTCGCGCCACCTGTCCGGCTCGATGCCGGGCGAACCGCCGCCGACCCTGATCGACTACCTGCCGAAGGACGCGATCATGTTCATGGACGAATCGCACGTGATGATCGGCCAGCTCAACGCGATGTACAACGGCGACCGTTCGCGCAAGGTCAACCTGGTCGACTACGGCTTCCGCCTGCCCTCGGCGCTGGACAACCGGCCGCTGAAGTTCCAGGAATTCGAAGGCAAGATGCGCCAGACGGTCTTCGTCTCCGCGACGCCGGCCGAGTACGAAAAGGAAAAGGCCGACAACGTGGTCGAGCAGGTGGTGCGCCCCACCGGCCTGGTCGACCCGAAGGTCATCGTCAAGCCGGCGCGCTCGCAGGTGGAAGACCTGATGAGCGAGATCACCGACCGCATCGCCAAGGACGAGCGCGTGCTGGTGACCACGCTGACCAAGCGCATGGCCGAGCAGCTCACCGAATACCTGAGCGACCACGGCATCAAGGTGCGCTACCTGCACAGCGACATCGAGACGGTGGAACGCGTGGAGATCCTGCGCGACCTGCGCCTGGGCACCTTCGACGTGGTGGTCGGCATCAACCTGCTGCGCGAGGGCCTGGACTTGCCGGAGGTCTCGCTGGTGGCCGTGCTGGATGCGGACAAGGAAGGCTTCCTGCGTTCCGAGCGTTCGCTGATCCAGACCATCGGCCGCGCGGCGCGTAACCTGAACGGCGTGGCGATCCTCTACGCCGACCAGATGACCGACTCCATGAAGCGCGCGATCGACGAGACCGAGCGCCGCCGCGCCAAGCAGATCGCCTTCAACGAGGCCAACGGCATCACGCCGAAGGGCTTGAACAAGAAGATCAAGGACATGATCGACGGCGTCTACAGCAACGCCGCGCAGCGCGCCATGGTCGAGGGCGTGCAGGACGAAGCGGCGACGGCCAAGGTCGAGTCGATGAGCGAGAAGCAGATCAGCAAGGAGATCAAGCGCCTCGAGAAGCTCATGGTCGACCACGCCAAGAACCTCGAGTTCGAGAAGGCGGCGCAGGTGCGCGACCAGCTGCATGTGCTCAAGCAGCAGGCCTTCGGGGCGCCGGGGGCGGACAATGTGGTGTCGATGCTGGGCAAGTAAGCGAGGCCGTAAAAAGCAAAGCCGTTCCCTCTGGATGTGGGAACGGCTTTTTTCTGTCAACGCCGATTACTTCATTGCACGGCGGCGGCGCGCGCCCAGCATCAGCAGGCTGCCCAGGCCCAGCAGGGCCATGCTGCCCGGCTCAGGCACGAAGCGGATGACGCCACCGGCCGCATTCTGCAGGAAGTCCCCGTAGGTGCTCAGCACCATGCCGCCGAAGAGGGAACCGAACGAACCTGCCGGCTGGCCGCGCAGGTCGATGCCGAAGGTATTGTTCGCAACCAGCATCAGTTCACCATACATCTCGATAAAGGCCGGACCGCCCGAGTCTCCGCCGCCGATATTGGTTTCGACGTCGTTCGGCAGCACCGGCGTGCAGACCCCGAAAAAGCGGCAGCTCGAGTCCTTGCCGTTGCCGTCGAAGTCGGCGTAATACACTTCGGCCGGACCGCGGAAGCCCTGCTCGTCGTCGCCATCGAAGACGTCGATATAGTTCTCGCCGACGCGCTTCACATCGAACAGGGGGTCGACGGTATAGCCCGACACGCCGTCGCCCGAGGTGCCGTAGCCTGCCAGGATAATGCGCTGGCCGGCGCTCAGCGGGGTGTTCGCGATCGCGTAGATCCTGGCGGAAGCCGGCGCATCCTCGGACAGCGTGACCAGGGCGACATCGTCATTGGCGCATCCCGTGCTGCCGTCCGGGCAGATGTTGAAACCCTGGTAGTCCTGGTGGACCGCGAAGGACGAGGCCCGGATGACCTTCTTTTCGCCCGTGTTCTCGTAATAGGCGCCATTGCTGTTGAACACCACGCTGACGCTGCTGCCCGGTTTGTTCAGGTCGACATAGGTTCCATTGCCCTGGGTATCGACACAGTGGCCGGCCGATACCACCTGGCGCTTTCCGACCAGCGCACCGGAGCAGATGAAGCCCTCGCCGTCATACTGGATGAACAGGCTGACCACGCCGGAAAATCGCGACGAACTCACGTTCGGGTCGATACGCTTGTCCGGGCTGTCCGGCGGCGTGCCGTTCGGATCGCCGGCAACGATCAATGGCGAGATACTACTGCTTGGCACGACCAGGCCGGCATGTGCGAACGAAGCCGTTCCCAGCATGAGGGCGGCTGCGACGAATGTGCTGACCGTATTCTTGAGCGAGTTTTTCCGATTCGGCATTCTGTGTCCTTATGATTTTTTATGGTTCACAAGATCATGGTGATCACTGCGATTCCCATAAGAAAGCATTAAGCGTGCCAATCGGAAATTGCTGTTTCAATTCAATTGTTTGTGCAATTTATCCCAGTCTGCCTTGTTAAATGTAAAGTCTTCCGACGAAGAGATTCACAATGGAAAATGCTGAGTTTATGGGAACTGACTATCCGGGTGGCGAGCACCGGCTTGGCGCCTTCAGGAAGCGCGCCGATACGATGCCGGCCCTGGAGTCATTCCGCCTGTTTGATCATGCGCGGGTCGAAGCTGAAAGTGCGTACGATGGACAGCGTCACATCCTCGTAGGCCGGGTGCTCCGGATTGATGACCAGGTTCACGCCTTCGCCCACGATGACCGAGGGCACGCGCATGTAGAGATGGTGGCACTTCTGCAGGAAGGAGGTGCCGAATTCGGTCGCGCTGCCGCCGTCATCGAGGTCGTCCCAGCCTTCCGGCAACTCTTCGCGGCTCACGTCCATACCTAGTTCGGGATCGTCGGGCAGGTCTACCGCGACCAGCACCAGCCCTTCCTCGTCGCCTTCAGAGTGGACGAACTTCTCGAGCACCGCCAGTTCCGCCGTCATGGCCGAATACAGGGCCGGGCAACCCTCGGCATGCCAATGTCCGCCGCTCTTGCGCGCACCTTCGCAGCTCCGGTCCAGGGCCACGTCTTCGTCTGCGATTCTCCAGGTTCTCATGCGAGCCTTTGTCCCCCTATTGTCCCGGGACCAGCATACACCGGCTTGCAATGAAGCCTGCGCACGGATGGGGATGCAAGAGTCAGTCGACCTGGCCGCGCACCTCGGCCAGAATGCGCAGCAGCTCCGACAGGTCTGCCGGCTTGACCAGGTGCCGGTCGAAACCGGCCTGGCGCGCCCGTTCGCGGTCGTCGCTCTGGCCGTAGCCGGTCAGCGCGATCAGCATCGCATTGGCGGTATCGGGCGACGCGCGCAGGCGGCGCGCAAGCTCGTGGCCGTCCATGTCGGGCAGGCCGATATCGAGCAGCATGACCTCGGGCCGTTCGCGCAGGGCGCGCGCCAGGCCGCCCGTGCCGTCGTATTCGACGCTCACCACATGGCCATGCGCCTCGAGCAGCGTGGCCAGCATCTGCGCGGCGTCGGCATTGTCATCCACCACCAGCACCCGCACCGCGCCTTCTCCAACGTGATGGTCCGGTTGCTGCGGCTCGTGCGCCGCCGCATCCGACAGCAGCGGCAGACGGACCACGAATTCGCTGCCTTTGTTCGGGCCCGCGCTGTGGGCCGCCACCCGCCCGCCGTGGAGGGCCACGAGGCTCTTCACCAGCGCCAGGCCGATGCCCAGGCCGCCCTGCGAGCGGTCGGGCGTGCGCTCAGCCTGGGTGAACAGGTCAAAGATATAGGGCAGCATCTGCGGCTCGATCCCCTGCCCGTTGTCGCAGACCGCGACCACGGCTTCGCCACCCTCGCTGGTCACGCGCAAGACGATCCTGCCGCCCGGGGGAGTGTACTTGGCCGCATTGTTGAGGATATTCGAGACCACCTGCACCAGGCGCGCGCGGTCGCCCGACACGTGCAGCGCTTGCTCCGACAGCGCCAGTTTCAGCTCGTGGCGCCTCATGTCCAGCAGCGGGCGCACCTGCTCGACGGCGCCATGGACGATCGCGACGACATCCAGGTCTTCCTTCTCGATCTCGGCCAGTCCGCGTGTCACGCGCGAGACGTCCAGCAGGTCGTTCACGAGGTCCGTCATATGCTCGGCCTGGCGCACGATGATGTCGCTGGCGTGGCGCGCGCGCTGCGGATCGAGCGTGCCGCGCTGGAGCAGCTGGGCCGCGGTCGTGATCGGCGCCAGCGGGTTGCGCAGCTCATGGGCCAGCATCGCCAGGAACTGGTCCTTCTGGCGGTTGGCGGCGCGCAGCTCGTCCTCCACCCGCTTGCGCATGGTGACGTCGCTGCCCTCCACGAAGATACCTTCGACGTCGCCCCTGGGTCCGCGGATCGGCTGGTAGACGAAGTCGACGAAGCGTTCTTCCAGCGGCCCGTTGGCCTCGCGCTGCACGCGCAGCGGCACCGCGTGGCCGACAAAAGGCTGGCCCGACTGGTAGACCTGGTCGAGCAGTTCGAAGAAGCCCTGGTTCGCAACCTCGGGCAGGGCTTCGCGCGCGGGCTTGCCGATCAGTCCCCGCTGGCCGATCAGCTGCATGTACGACTGGTTGGTAATCTCGAAGACGTGGTCCGGGCCGCGCAGCACGGCCAGGATGCCGGGCGCCTGCTCGAACAGGGTCATCAGGCGCTGGTTCTCTTCGTTGCGGTAGCGCTCGGCGAGCACTTCGGCGGTGGTCTCGACGCAGGCGCAGAACATGCCCGCCACCGTGCCGTCTTCGTCGCGCACCGGCGAATACGAAAAGCGGAACCAGGTATCCTCGTCGTAGCCGTGCCGGTGCATGCGCAGGGGCATGCGGTCCATGTAGGTGGAATCGCCCTTGAGCGCACGTACGATCAGCGGGTGCAAGTCGTCCCAGATTTCGCGCCAGACGTCATGGAAGCGCTTGCCCAGCGCCGCAGGATGTTTTTCACCCAGTACAGGCACATAGGAGTCGTTGTACAGGAAGCCCAGCTCCGGCCCCCAGGCCACGAACATCGGGAACTTCGAATTCAGCATCAGCCCGACCGTGGTGCGCAGCGCCTGCGGCCAGGTGCGCGGATGGCCGAGCGGAGAATGCGACCAGTCGTGCGCCCGCATCATGGCCCCCATCTGCCCGCCCCCGCTGAGGAAGGGCAGCCATTCGGCAGGAGTCTCGTGTTCGGGTTTCATGCTTGAGTAGAAACGGATGTGGCCGCGCGCGTGATCGAGCCAAAAGTGTGCCAGAAAGGCGGCGTTCGACCCCGCACGGCTGCCCTCATAGTGTCTGTACAAATTCACGGATGCCGCCCAGCAGCATCTCGACCGACATGGCCGTCAGGATCAGGCCCATCAGGCGCTCGAATGCGGTCATGACCTGCGGCCCGAGGCGCTGCTGCAGTTTCTCCGCGCTGAGGAAAACCGCCAGCCAGACCACGCCGACGGCGGCCAGGGCAGCCACGTGCACCATGGTCTCGGAGATGCTGCCGGCACTGAACAGCAGCACCGTGGCCAGCGCCGAAGGCCCCGCCAGCGCGGGAATCGCCAGCGGCACGATGAAGGGTTCGCCGCCCTCATTCCGGCCGAGCACGCCGTCCGGATGCGGGAAGATCATGCGGATCGCGATGATGAGCAGGATGACCGCCCCGCCGATGCGCAGCGCCACCGGAGACAGGTGCAGGGCCGCCAGGAAGTGCTGGCCGAAGAACATGAACACCAGCAGCAGCAGGAAAGCAATGGCGCATTCGCGCACCACGATGCGGGCGCGGCGTTCGATCGGGACTTCCTTGAGGGCTGCGACGAACAGGGGAACGTTGCCGAAGGGGTCGGTGACGAGGATCAGGAGAATGAAGGTCTGGAAGAAGCTTTGGGTCATGGGATTCTTATTGTTGACGTACCCGATTGCCAGGATTTTGCAATCTTAACAGAGAAACAGCATGCAAGGACTATCTATGCGGAAATCACTTATGCATCAGGTAAATACAAAAGCGGGGAAGGTGTTTCCACGCTTCCCCGCTTTCTGAGAGTCGGCGCCTTCCGGCAGCCGCGATTACTTCTCGAACTTCTTCATCCACGCCGCCAGCTGGTGCGGACGCAGGCCGTCGTAGTCTTCGAACGGCTGGTGGATCCACGGGTTGTGCGGCAGGTCTTCCAGGTGGTAGTCCGGCTTGAAGCTTGACGTGCCCTTCACCCAGATGACGGCCGAGCGCACTTCGGTGACGTCCGGGTAGTTGTTCTGCAGGTGCTCGCGCACCTTCTGCAGGGTCACGCCCGAATCGGCCAGGTCATCGACCAGCAGGATGCGGCCGGCCAGCGGGCCCTTGGTCATCGTCATGTACTTGGCGATGTCCAGGTTGCCCTGCTTGGTGCCCGCTTCTTCGCGGTAGGAGCTGGTCGACAGGATCGCCAGCGGCACATCGAAGATGCGCGAGATCACGTCGCCGGGACGCACGCCGCCGCGCGCCAGGCACAGGACCATGTCGAACTTCCAGTTCGATTCATACACTTGCAGCGCGAGGCGCTCGACCAGGCGGTTGTACTCGTCCCACGAAACCCAAAGGTCCTTGTCGGTCGATGCAGGGGTGTTCATTTCAGGTAATCCTATTGTTATACGTTGGTGCTTATGCTGCGAACGGATGGCGCAGCACGATGGTTTCCACGCGGTCCGGGCCGGTCGACACCATGTCGATCGGCACGCCCACCAGTTCTTCGATGCGCTTGATGTAGGCGCGGGCGTTGGCCGGCAGCTCTTCCATCGACTTGGCGCCGACGGTCGATTCGGTCCAGCCAGGCATCTCTTCGTAGACAGGTTCGCACAGCGCGGCTTCTTCGGCGCCGACCGGGAAGATGTCGACGTTGCGGCCGTCGATCTTGTAGCCGGTGCACAGTTTCAGCGACTCGATACCGTCCAGCACGTCCAGCTTGGTCAGGCACATGCCCGACACGCCGTTGATCTGCACCGAGCGGCGCAGCAACGCGGCGTCGAACCAGCCGCAGCGGCGCGCACGGCCGGTCACGGTGCCGAACTCGTGGCCCACGCGCGACAGGTGCTCGCCGACGCCGGCGTCGGTCGGCAATTCGGCCGGGAACGGGCCCGAACCCACGCGGGTCGTGTAGGCCTTGGTGATGCCGAGGATGTAGTGCAGCATGCCCGGGCCCACGCCGGCGCCGGCGGCGGCGTTACCCGCCACGCAGTTCGACGAGGTGACGAACGGATAGGTGCCGTGGTCGACGTCGAGCAGCGAGCCTTGCGCGCCTTCGAACAGCAGGCTGCCGCCGGCCTTGTGCGCGGCGTACAGGGCCGAGGAGACGTCGCCCACCATCGGACGCAGGCGCTCTACCTGTGCCATCGCGTCGTCGTAGGTCTGCTGGAAGTCGATCGCTTCGGCGCCAAGGTAGTTCACCAGCACGTGGTTGTGGTACTCGAGGTTTTCACGCAGCTTCTCGGCGAAGCGCTCTTCGTTGAGCAGGTCGGCGATGCGGATCGCGCGGCGGGCGACCTTGTCTTCGTAGGCCGGGCCGATGCCCTTGCCGGTGGTGCCGATCTTGTTCTCGCCGCGCTTGGCTTCGCGTGCCTTGTCGATGGCGACGTGGTAAGGCAGGATGACCGGACAGGCTTCCGAGATCTTCAGGCGCGACACCACTTCGATGCCGGCGGCCTGCAGCTTGTCGATCTCGCGCATGACGTCCGGGACCGAGACGACGACGCCGTTGCCGATGTAGCAGGCCACGCCTTCGCGCATGATGCCCGACGGGATCAGCTGCAGCGCGGTCTTCTGGCCCTTGATGACCAGGGTGTGACCGGCGTTATGGCCGCCCTGGAAACGGACGACGCCGGCCGCATGGTCGGTCAGCCAGTCGACGATCTTACCCTTGCCTTCATCGCCCCACTGGGTGCCGATGACAACGACGTTCTTTGCCACGTTAGTATTTGACATCACTTAACCTAAGTTTTTGAGAATCCAATTTCCGTTTTCGAGGACGAGCACGCGGTCGCACTCGAACTCGTCCTGAACATTGTCGTGACCCGGCATGGACTGGATCACGACTTCGCCTGCCTTGCGCAGGTCAGCGATTTTTTCCTTGAGCTCGGGAGCATTGCCCCACGGCGCCCTGATCGAGTGCTTGCGCTCGGCCGTCGGCAGCAGCCGCGCCAGTTCGCGCAGGTCGAGCGAGAAGCCGGTCGCCGGACGCGCGCGCCCGAAAGCCTCGCCCACATGGTCGTAGCGGCCGCCGCGCGCCACCGCATTCGGCAGGCCCGGCACGTAGAGCGCGAACATGGCGCCGCTTTCGTACTGGTAGCCGCGCAGGTCGGCCAGGTCGATCGCCACTCGCGCGCGGCCGATGGCGTGCGCGGACAGGGCAGCCAGCTCGGCCAGCGCACGGGTGATCCCCGGCAGGGCCGGCAAGACTTCTTTTGCACGCGCCAGCACCTCGACATCGCCGTACAGGTTCGGCAAGGCCAGGAGTGCCTTGCGGGTGCTCGGGGCGTAATGTTGCGTGAACTCGTCCAGGCCGGGCGCATCCTTGGCGCGCAGCAGGCAGGTCAGCTGGGCTTCATCGCGGCGCGCGGCCGGGTCTTCGGCCAGCAGGGCGCGCAGGATGCCGACATGGCACAGGTCGAGGCGGACGTCCGTGAAGCCGGCCAGCGCCAGCGAACCCAGTGCCAGCTCCTGGATCTCGGCATCGGCTTCCAGGCCGGCGTGGCCGTAGATCTCGGCGCCGATCTGGATCGGCTCGCGGGTGGCGTGCAGGCCCGACGGGCGGGTATGGAGGACGCTGCCGGCGTAGCACAGGCGCGTAACCGATTCGCGATTGAGCAGATGGGCGTCGATGCGCGCCACCTGGGTGGTCATGTCGGCGCGCAGGCCAAGCAGGCGGCCCGACAGCTGGTCGACCACCTTGAAGGTGCGCAGTTCGGTGTCCTGCCCTGCCCCGGCCAGCAGCGACTCGACGTACTCGAGCAGCGGCGGCATGACCAGCTCGTAGCCGTACAGGCGGAAGGTGTCGAGCATCTTGCGGCGCAGATCCTCGATCTTGCGCGCCTCGGACGGCAGGACATCGGCAATATTTTCAGGCAATAGCCAATTCGGCATGGGCAGACAGCTAACGGGTTGTTTTGAAGAGCAATGCTTTTGGCACGGCGGTAGGCACAGGCGTGCCGGCGCACGGTGCGAGCGCCGAATCGGCAATTTTACCCGAAAATGGTAAGCAGTAGGCGGGGGATGTTGGTTTGACAGCGTTGGCGGATTGCCATGGTGCCATGTTGCAACGCTTGTATAGACGGATAATGTAGGGTGGGCGGCTCTGCCGCCCACGCGGTGATGGTGACGATCTGAATTGCCGCGCGGGTGACATTAGCGCAATTGACCGCGTGGGCGGGAAACCAGTCCACTGGACTGTTTTCCCAGCCCACCCTACGATCTACTTCGAACCAGGCTGCTTGAAGTACTTGAAGAACTCCGAATTCGGATCCACCACCATCACGTCCCCGCGGTTCTTGAAGGTCGCGCGGTAGGCTTCCAGCGAACGGTAGAACTTGGCGAACTCCGGATTCTTGCCGAACGCGTCGGCGTAGATCACCGATGCCTTGGCATCGCCGTCGCCCTTGATCTTCTCGGCCTCGCGGAAGGCTTCGGCGATGATCACGGTGCGCTGGCGGTCGGCGTCGGCGCGGATCTGCTCGGATTCGGCGGCGCCGGTGGAGCGCAGCTCGTTGGCCACGCGCACGCGCTCGGCCTTCATGCGCTCGTACACCGAGTTGTTGATCTGCTCGATGTAGTCGACGCGCTTGAGCCGCACGTCCACCACGCCCACGCCGATCTCCTTGGCTTCGGCCACGACCTTTTCCTTCACCGCATTCATCACGGCGCCGCGTTCGCCCGAGATCACTTCGCGCACGGTGCGCTTGGTGATCTCGTCGTTCAGGGCCGCCTTGATGATCTGCGACAGGCGGTCGCGGGCGCGGGTTTCGTCGCCGCTGAAGCTGACGTAGTACAGGCGCGGATCGGTGATGCGCCATTTCATGAAGGCATCCACCAGGATGTTCTTCTTCTCGGCCGTGATGAAACGGTCGGCGTCAGGCGTGTCGAGCGTCAGGATGCGCTTGTCCAGGTAGACCACGTTCTGGAACGGCGGCGGCAGCTTGAAGTGCAGGCCCGGCTGGGTGATCACGTCGCGCACCTGGCCCAGGGCGAACACGATGGCGAAACGGCGCTGGTCGACCACGAACACGGTGGACGACAGCAGCATCAGGGCAATGAAGCCCGCCACAAAAAGAGTTACGAGGCGGTTCATTAACGGCTCTCCCGGTCACGTGAGGAATCGCGGCTCCGGCTGTCGCGCTGGCGCACCGAATCCATGGCTTGCATGACGTCCGACGGCGGCGCCGACTGCGGCACCTGCACCGGACCCGAACGGGCGCCGACGCTCTCGTTGCCGGCGCCCTGCTGGATCAGTTTGTCCAGCGGCAGGTAGATCATCGGATTGCCCGCGCGCGAATCGACCATCACCTTGCTGGTGCTGGAGAAGATCTGCTGCATCGTGTCGATGTACATGCGGTCGCGGGTGACGGCCGGCGCCTTGGCGTAGGCGGCCACCACCTGGTCGAAGCGCGAGGCGTTACCGGTTGCGTTCTCGACGACCATCGAGCGGTAGGCCTCGGCGTCCTGCATCAGGCGGAAGGCCTGGCCGCGCGCCTGCGGAATCACCTGGTTGGCATACGCTTCGCCTTCATTTCGCGCACGGGCGCGGTCCTGGCCGGCCTTGACGGCGTCGTCGAAGGCTTCCTGCACCTGTTCCGGCGGCTGCACGCCCTGCATGGTCACGTTCGTGATCAGCGCGCCCAGCGCGTAGCGGTCGAGGATCTGCTGCATCGCCTGGAGGACGTCGGCGGCAACCTTCTCGCGGCCTTCGTACAGGACAAAGTCCATCTTGCTCCTGCCGACGACCTCGCGGATGGTGGTCTCGGCGACCTGGCGCACGGTCTCGTCGTTCTCGCGGTTGTTGAACAGCCACTGGACCGGATCCTTGAGCGTGTACTGCACCGCGAACTGGATGTCGATGATGTTTTCATCGTCGGTCAGCATCAGCGACTCTTGCGGCTGCTTGTTGCGCACGTTGGCGCGGTAGCCGATCTCGGCGGTACGGATCGTCGACACGTTGACGGTCTCGTGGGCCTGGATCGGATACGGCCAGCGCCAGTTGAAGCCGGCACCCGTAGTATGGCTGAGCTTACCAAAGGTGGTGACGACGCCGGTCTGGCCTTCCTGCACGATGAAGGCGCCGCTCGCCAGCCAGATCAGGCCGACGATGGTCGCCACCACGCCCGCAGTGATGCCGGCGCCGCGCATGTCGCCACGGCCGCCAGGACCGCCGCCGCCGTCGCCGCCGTTGTTGCGGCCGCCGAAGATGCGGTTCAGGCGCGCGTTGAAGTCGCGCCAGAGTTGATCGAGGTCGGGCGGGCCTTCGCCCGGCCGGCGGCCCTCCTGGGCCTTGTGGTCACCGTCGGGCTTGTGGCCCCAACGTGGATCGTTCAGCGACAGTTTGATGCCGCAACGTTTTAATAAGGAAACGAGCATAGGCTAGTGTGGCCCGAGATGGGTAGGGGTTGTCATATTGTTCTCTGCAGGATTGGCGAGGGAGCCGCCCACCGCCGGTTCTTCCCCATCCCGCATGTGCTCCTGGCGCGCCGCCATCGCCGCCTCGACGATGGCATCCCGCAGCAGGTCCAGGCCGGCTCCGCTGTGGGCGCTGATGAAAACGCGGCTGATCTTATCATACTCATCACGCTCGATCCCGGGCTCCAGCCCGGCCGCGTCGATCTTGTTCCAGACCAGGATCTGGGGGACATGATCGGCGCCGATCTCGCGCAAGACTTCATTCACCTGCTCGATCTGTTCCATGCGCACCGGCGAGTTGCCGTCGACCACGTGCAGCAGGAGGTCGGCATGGATGGTTTCCTCCAGCGTGGCGCGGAACGCCGCCACCAGCTGGTGCGGCAGTTCGCGCACGAAGCCGACCGTATCGGAAATCACCACACTGCCCACTTCGTCGCCGAGGTAGAGCCGGCGGCTGGTGGTGTCGAGCGTTGCAAACAGCTGGTTCGCAACATACACCCCGGCCTTGGTGAGCGTATTGAACAGGGTCGACTTGCCGGCGTTGGTATAGCCGACCAGCGAGACCGAGAAAGTCTGGTTGCGCCCGCGCTGGCGGCGCTGGGTCTCGTGCTGCTTGCGCAGCTTGGTGAGACGGGTGCGCAGCATCTTGACGCGCTCGCCGATCAGGCGGCGGTCGGTCTCGAGCTGGGTTTCACCAGGGCCGCGCAGGCCGATACCGCCCTTCTGACGCTCCAGGTGGGTCCAGCCGCGGATCAGGCGCGTGGCCAGGTGCTGCAACTGCGCCAGCTCCACCTGCAGCTTGCCCTCGTGACTCTGGGCACGCTGGGCGAAGATGTCGAGAATCAGGCTGGTACGGTCGACCACCCGCACCTCGAGGCGGCGCTCGAGGTTACGCTGCTGGGCAGGCGACAGGGCGTGGTTGAAGATGACGAGGTCGATCCCGTCGGCCTTGCAGGCCATCTTGATCTCGTCGGCCTTGCCGCTGCCGACGAAATGGGCCGGATCGGGACTGCTGCGCTTGGCCGTGACCGTGGTGATCGGTTCGGCGCCGGCGGAACGCGCAAGGAGCGACAGCTCTTCCAGGCTGGCGGTGAAATCGCCAGCACCAAAATCGATGCCGACCAGCGCTGCGCGCATGGTGGTGTTGCCGGGGGCGTCAGCCATCGGCCTTACTCGGCTTCGGAGTCGAGGTTAAGGTTGACGGCACGTGCCGGGACGACAGTGGAAATGGCATGCTTGTAGACCATCTGGGTCACGGTATTACGAAGCAGGACGACGTACTGGTCGAAGGATTCGATGTGGCCTTGCAGCTTGATGCCGTTGACCAGGTAAATGGAGACGGGGACGTGCTCCTTGCGCAGCGCGTTCAGGAATGGGTCTTGTAACAGTTGCCCTTTGTTGCTCATAACAGCTCCGTAATGTTGTTGTAATTCAGTGGGTGTAGATGCGAGTTTGTGGCAATTTGCCATTTTTCAAGTGCCTGGGCCACATTCCGCTGTGGCGAATGAAAGCCCTGAGCTACTGTAACCTGTTTCGCCACTTTTTGTCGTACTGCTACGGCTAATTCTGCTCCTTGGCAAAGGGATTCTTACCGGATTTGAATTCGATGCGCACCGGGGTACCGACCAGGTTGAAGGTATCGCGGAAATGCTTTTCCAGATAGCGCTTGTACGGGTCGCTGACGGCTTCCAGCGCATTGCCGTGGATGACGATGATGGGCGGGTTCTGGCCGCCCTGGTGGGCATAGCGCATCTTGGGACGGGTGCTGCCCTTGCGTTTCGGTTCCTGCTTCTCGATCGCTTCCTGCAGCGCGCGGGTCAGGCGCGGGGTCGACAGGTTGGCCGTGGCCGCCGCATAGGCCGCATCCACCGACTTCATCAGCTGGCTGATGCCGGTGCCCTTCAGGGCCGAGATGAAATGGGTCTTGGCAAACGACAGGAAGTCCAGCTTGCGGTCGAGGTCCATCTTGACCTGGTCGCGCTGGTCCGACTGCAGGCCGTCCCACTTGTTGACGGCCACCACCAGCGCCCTGCCCGACTCCAGGATGAAGCCGGCGATGTGGGCATCCTGTTCGGAGATGTCCTGCTGGGCATCGAGCAACAGGATGATGACGTTGGCATCCGAAATCGACTGCATCGTCTTGATCACCGAGAATTTCTCGATGGCCTCGAAGATCTTGCCGCGGCGGCGGATACCGGCGGTATCGATCAAGGTGTATTTCTTGCCTTCGCGTTCGAAGGGCACTTCGATCGAGTCGCGGGTAGTGCCCGGCATGTCGAAGGCGATCACGCGCTGCTCGCCGACCAGGGTGTTGATCAGGGTCGATTTGCCGACGTTGGGGCGGCCGACGATGGCGATCTTGATGCCGTGGTCGGGATGCTCCGCTTCCTCTTCCTCGTCGGGACGGTTGGCGAAGGCGAAATCGAGCGCCTCGTTCACCAGGTCGTGCACGCCGTCGCCGTGGGCGGCGGAAATGACATACGGATCGCCCATGCCCAGCTCGTAGAAGTCGGCAGTGACCGAGGTGTACTTCATGCCCTCGGACTTATTAACCACTAGCATGACTTTCCGGCCCGTCTTGCGCAGGTAATCGGTGATGGTCTTGTCGTGCGGGGTCAGCCCCTGGCGGCCGTCGACGATGAACACGACGACGTCGGCTTCCGCCACCGCCTGGCGCGTTTGCAGCGCCATCTCGTGCATGATGCCCTCTTTGGCCACCGGCTCGAAACCGCCGGTGTCGATGACCAGGAACGGCCGTTCGCCGATCCGGCCTTCGCCATAGTGGCGGTCGCGGGTCAGGCCAGGGAGGTCGGCCACCAGCGCGTCCCGCGAGCGGGTCAGGCGGTTGAATAGGGTCGACTTCCCGACGTTCGGGCGACCAACGAGTGCAATTACCGGCTTCATGTAGTTATTCTATTCGACCGCGATGGCGGCCACAGTTCCATTTTGTGTTTGAAAAATCAGGTGCGATCCAGCCACCACCGGGGTGCCGATGACGGCGCTGCCGTCGGTTGCGGCGCGTGCAAGGAAGGAGCCGTCTTCGCGCGACAGGAAGTGCACGATGCCCTGGTAGTCGCCGACCGCCACCGCGCGTCCATACGAGATGGGGGTCGACAGGCGGCGGAAGGCCAGCTTGTCGTTCTTCCAGGCATTCGAGCCGGTGTCGCGGTTGAAGGCGTACAGGGCGCCCTTGTCGTCCGCGGCGAACACGAAGCGCTGGTCGACGGCGACGCCGACTTCGGAAGACAGGTCGCGGGTCCACTTGGGCGAACCGGCCGCCGCGTCGAAGCAGGCAACCCGGCCCTGGTAGGAGGCGGCGCAGACCTCGCCCTCGAACAGCACCGGGGCGCCGCCGATGTCGGTCACGCGCTCGAGCTCGGTGGCGCCGCGCGCCACGCCCACTTCCTGGTCCCAGCGCGGCGCGCCGGTGGCCAGGATCATGGAGGACAGGCGGCCGGCCGGCTGGGCGACGATGACGTCGCTGCCGTTGATGATCATGCCCGGCGCGGTGCGCAGGGTCAGCGACGGGGTCACGCGCTGCACGGTCCATTTCTTTTCGCCGGTCTTGGCGTCCAGGCCGACGATGCGGTTGTCGAGGCTGCGGGCGACGACGATGCCCTGCCCCACTACCGGCGAAGACAGGAGCTCGCTCGACAGCTGCGAGGTCCACAGCTTCTTGCCGTCCATGTCGAAGGCGATCACGGTGCCCTTGGTGCCGCCGACCACGATCAGGTTGCCGTCGGTGCCGACGCCCGCCGACAGCTCGCTGCCGGCCTTGATGCGCCACAACTGCTTTCCGCTGTCCGCTTCGACGCGGGCGATGTCGCCCTGACCGCCGGCCACCACCACGGTGTTGCCGGCCAGTGCAGGCGAAAACGTGTACGGGCCGGCCTTGCCGATGTCGAGCTTCCATGCGGTACGCACGGCCATGCTCGCCTTCAGTTCGCTCAGGGGCGCCGGCTGGTCGGTCTTCGACTTCGAGGCGAAGGGATTGAGCGAGCCGAGCGAGGGCAGGCTCGAGCAACCCGTGATCAGGGCCAGTACACCGACACCAACAAGTTTGCTGCTAATACGCATATTCTTTTACCTTGTTCCTGGACTGTAGAGGACGCAAAGCCCGCGCCCGACCGTTCGCGGCGGGTGCGGGCCTTCAATCTTGAGGGTTACGCAGCGGCCGCGGCGCCCTTGGCTGTCGCTTCCGGCACGGTGCCGCCGATGGCTTCGAGCTTGACCTGGACCAGCTGGCGACCCGGATTATCCTTGTGCATTGCTGCCAGCGCGGCCACGTAGGCCTGACGTGCTTCGGCGATCTTGTTCTGCGCCACCAGGACGTCGCCCTTGCGGTCGGCCACTTCAGCCGAGAACTGCTCGGGGAACTTGTCATTCAGCAGCTTGAGGGCGGCGTCATACGACTTCTCGTCCAGCAGCACGCCGGCCAGGCGCAGCTTGGCAATGGCCTTGTACTCGTCGTTGCCATTGTCCGCCACCCATTGCAGCTGGGCCCTGGCGGTCTTCAGGTCGCTTGCCTCGAACGCCGTCTTGGCAGCAGCCAGGGCCGCCATCTGGGCATAGACGGTGCCTTCGTACTTCTGCTTGATGTCGCCGGCGATGCGCTGGGCCTTGGCGTTGTCGCTGGCGCCGAGCGCGGCCTGCAGCTCGTCGTACAGCGCCGAGGCCTCGACGGCCTGGGTGCGCTGGCGCGACTGCCAGAAGTTGTAGCCGGCGTAGGCGAGGAGCGCGACGATCAGCACGCCCATGATGAGGTTGCCGAAACGGGCCCAGAAGGCCTTGAAGTTCGCTATCTGTTCCTGTTCTTCGAGGTCGTATGCCATTGTCTGCTCAGTGTCTGTCGTTATTGTGTTGGTGAATCGGTACCGGTCTTAAGGGTGGTAATGCACGTGATCATGATCGTGGTCGTGATCGCCGACGATCTGGTCGACCACATAGTCGACCACGTCTTCGAAAGCGACCTTCGATTGCTGCTGCTCGCCCGCCGCCTTGTCGACGTCTGCGCGCATTGCCTTGACGACTGCCTGGTTCGACGCGATTTCGTCCTCGCCGATGATGACGGCGAACGCGGCGCCGCTGCCGTCGGCCTTCTTCATCTGGCTCTTGAAGCTGCCCGCACCTGCCGGCGTTGCGCAATGTAACACAACATCCAGGCCGGCATCCCGCAGGCGCTCGCCCAGGATGAAGGCTTGCAGCTGGGCGTCCTCGCCCTGGTGCACCAGGTAGACGTCGCACTGGCTTGGCGTCTGGGTCTCGCCCAGGCCCTTCATCAGTTCGATGATGCGCTCGATGCCCATCGCGAAGCCGACCGCGGGGGTCGCCTTGCCGCCGAACTGCTCGATCAGCGGATCGTAGCGGCCGCCCGCGCAGATGGTGCCCTGCGAGCCCAGCTCGTCGGTGACCCACTCGAACACGGTGCGGTTGTAGTAATCGAGGCCGCGCACCAGGCGCGGGTTGATGGTGTACTGCACCGCGTTGCGGTCCAGGATCTTGCGCAGGCCGTTCAGGTGCGCCAGCGACTCTTCGCCCAGGTAGTCGAGCAGCTTGGGCGCGCCGTTGACCATGTCCTGCATGGCCGGGTTCTTGGTGTCCAGGATGCGCAGCGGGTTGCTGTGCAGGCGGCGCTTGGCTTCCAGGTCGAGGATGTCTTCGTGCTTCTCGAGGTAGGCGATCAGGTCGGCGCGGTGGCGCAGGCGCTCGTCGGCATTGCCGATCGAATTCAGCTCGAGGCGCACGTTCTGCAGGCCGAGGTCGTCCCACAGGCGGCGGCACAGCATGATCAGCTCGGCGTCGATGTCCGGGCCCGAGAAGCCGACGGCTTCGGCGCCGAACTGGAAGAACTGGCGGTAGCGGCCGCGCTGCGGGCGCTCGTGGCGGAACATCGGGCCCTTGTACCACAGGCGCTTGGGGCCGTCGTACACGAGGTTATGTTCGAGTACGGCGCGCACCACGCCAGCGGTGCCCTCCGGACGCAGGGTCAACTGGTCGCCGTTCATCGAATCCTCGAAGGAGTACATCTCCTTCTCGACGATGTCGGTGACGGCGCCGATGGCGCGCGCGAACAGGGACGTGTCCTCGACGATCGGGGTGACGATCTTCTGGTAGCCGTAGCTCTTCAGGATGGTCTCGGCGGTGTTCTCGAACAGCTCCCACATCGGTGCATCTTGCGGGAGGATGTCGTTCATGCCTTTGACGGCGACGATTTTTTCTGGTTTGGACATATTTTCTTTCGCTTCTCGTAGGGTGGGCGGGAGACCCGCCCACCCTACAGTCTTATTCTGGCACGGCTTCGCGTCCGTAGTTCTTCTGCACGTAGTTCAGCACGATGGTCTTGAACTCGTCGACGATGCGCTCGCCGCGCAAGGTCGCCACCTTCTGCCCGTCGACGAACACCGGCGCCGCCGGCGATTCCCCCGTGCCCGGCAGGCTGATGCCGATGTTGGCGTGCTTCGATTCGCCCGGGCCGTTCACGATGCAGCCCATCACGGCCACGTTCATCGCTTCCACGCCCGGATAGGTCTTCTTCCATTCCGGCATCTGCTCGCGCAGGAAAGTCTGGATGTTGTCCGCCAGCTCCTGGAACACGGTCGAGGTGGTCCGGCCGCAGCCCGGGCAGGCGATCACCATCGGGGTGAACTTGCGCAGGCCCATGGTCTGCAGGATCTCCTGGCCGACCACGACTTCCCTGGTGCGGTCGCCGCCCGGTTCCGGCGTCAGCGAAATGCGGATGGTGTCGCCGATGCCTTCCTGCAGCAGCACCGACAGCGCCGCGGTCGAAGCGACGATACCCTTGCTGCCCATGCCGGCCTCGGTCAGGCCCAGGTGCAGCGGATAGTCGCAGCGGCGCGCCAGTTCGCGGTAGACGGCGATCAGGTCCTGCACGCCCGACACCTTGCACGACAGGATGATCTTGTCGCGCGCCAGGCCGACTTCTTCGGCGCGCACGGCGTTCTCGATCGCCGAGGTGATGAGCGCTTCGTACATCACGGCCTGGGCGCTCCACGGGGTGGCGCGGGCGGCATTCTCGTCCATGATCCGCGCCAGCAGGGACTGGTCGAGCGAGCCCCAGTTGACGCCGATGCGCACCGGCTTGTCGTACCTTGCGGCGATCTCGATCATCTGGGCGAACTGGGTGTCGCGCTTGGCGCCCTGTCCCACGTTGCCCGGGTTGATGCGGTACTTCGACAGCGCCTGCGCGCATTCCGGATAGTCGCGCAGCAGCAGGTGGCCGTTGTAGTGGAAGTCGCCCACCAGCGGGGTGTCGATTTCCATGCGGTCGAGCTGTTCGCGGATCGCCGGCACCGCGGCGGCGGCGGCCGGAGTATCCACGGTGATGCGGACGATCTCGGAACCGGCGCGCGCCAGTTCCTTCACCTGGATCGCAGTGCCGATCGCGTCGGCGGTGTCGGTGTTGGTCATCGACTGCACCACCACCGGCGCATCGCCGCCGACCCAGACAGTGCGCTGGCCATGCGAGACCGCGACCTTCCGGCTCGCGCGGCGCGCCAGCGGGCCTGAAGGAATCGGTTCGCCGATACAGGGTTGATTCACGATCATGTTCTGTTCCATGCTTGCTTCAACGATTACTTCAAGGACACTTGGGCGAACTTCTTGCCCGGCGCCTGCTCCAGGCTGACAGCCGAACCACGCAGGGTCGCCGTCACGGCGCCCGGGTTACCGACGGTCAGGGTGCCCGGTCCGGTGACGTCGATGGTCTCGGTCGAGCCGGCCTTGACCTCGCGCCAGAGGACGCGCTTGCCACCGACGACCACGCCGACCCAGGCGTCTTCACGCACGTTCAGCACCAACGCGTTGGCGCCGGCGGCTGCCGGGGCTGCCGCCGGGGTTGCCGCCGGGGTTGCAGGCGCGGCGGTCACGGGTGCTGCCAGCGTGGCCGCCGGCGCGGCCGGCGTGGCGCCTGGCGCAGTTGCGGGCGCGGTTGCCGGTGCTGCAGCCGGCGGCGTCGCGCCGGCCGGGGCAGTGCCTGCCGGGGCAGTGCCTGCCGGCGCGGCGGCGCCCTCGCCTGCCGGCGCCGGCACCGAGATCAGGGGCACCGACGGGTTCAGCAGAGGATCCTGCGCTGCCGGTGCGCCGCCGCTCGGCGTCAGTGCGGGCGTCTCGAGCACGGCGGCGTTGTCGGCTTCCGGCTGCTGGCTGCCCGGGATCAGGCCGAAGTGCCAGAGCGCGGCGCCGGCGGCGACCAGCACCACGGCGCCGGCGACCAGGCCGACCGGCACTTTATTGCGCTTGCCGCCGATCGGGAAACGGCTTTGCGAGAACGAGGCCGGACGCTGCTCGCGGCGCGGAATCGAGGCGGTCGCGCCAGCCTGGGCTTCCGGCGGCATGTTCATCTCGATCTTGGCGACCAGCGGGGTGGCGTCGATCTTCAGCAGCTTGGCGTAGGCGCGCACGAAGCCGCGCGTCACGGCCGGGCTCGGGAGCGAGGCGTAGTCGCCGGCTTCCAGCGCCACCACCTGGCGCGGCGCCAGCTTCAGCTGGTCGGCCACCTGCTCCACGCTCCAGCCCATCGCTTCGCGCTGGGACTGCAGGGTCTTGCCGGGAATGCCAGCGTCGTTGCCCGGCGTGGCCGGCTGGTCTGCATGCTCGTTCATGTTGCTAGTCTCACTCAAATGCGCCGCGCTCGAAGGCCGCGTACTCCGGCGAACCGGGGAAACGCCGCCGCAGCTGGGCTGCCAGGCTGGCTTCCTGCGTCCGGTCGCCCAGCTTGCGCTGCACGCGCAAAGCCAGCCAGAGCGCGTCGGCCGACAGCGTGTCGAGTTTCGAAGTCTCGATCAGGCGGTTAATGAAAAAACCGGCGCGCGTGTAGTCGCGCCGCTCGTAGTAGGCCCGCGCCAGGCCGGCATTCGTCGCCTGCAGGTCGGGGTTGTAACGCACGGCCTCGAGCAGGTAGCGCTCGGCGGCCTGGAAATTCTTGCTGCGGATGCTGCACAGCCCCGCATTCACCAGCGCGCTCACGGGAGTCTGGTAGCTCGGATTGCGCAGCGCCGTATCGAAGTAAGGCATCGCCTGGGCCGGCTTGTTCAGCGAGGTGCACAGGAAGGACCCGTAGTTGTTCGACAGGTCCGGGTTGCCCGGCTTGAGGCGCAGCGCAGTCTGGTAGTTCTCGTCGGCCAGCGGCAGCTGGCCCATCGCGGTGTAGATCAGCGCGCGCAGGCCGTAGGCCTCGGCATTGCCGGGGTCGGCCGCAATCGCCTGCTTGACCTCGTCGAGGGCGGTCTCGTACTGGCCGTTCTGGTAGTAGCCGACCGCCAGCTGCAGCCGGATCGACGCGCGCTTTTCCGCCGCCGTCACGTCGGACGCGGTCTTCAGTTCGCCGCCGCTGCCGCTGCCATTGCTGGCGCAGCCGGCCAGCACGGCCAGCGCGACGACAAGAACGGCACGGCCGGCGGCGCGGCCCATCAGGACGGGATCTCCACGATGCGCCCGAAGTCGGCGCCGAACTTCTTCTGGTACTCGGCCATCTTTTCCATGCGCTGGGCCACGCGGGTGCGGTCCTGCACCTCGCCGGCCAGTTGGCCGCAGGCGGCGTCGATATCGTCGCCGCGCGTCTTGCGCACGGTGGTGACGATGCCGGCGTCCATCAGCACCTGGGCGAAGGCCTTGATGCGCGGGTTCTTCGAGCGGGTCAGGCCCGACTCCGGGAACGGGTTGAACGGGATCAGGTTGAACTTGCAGTTCACGCCCACCACCGGGTCGTTCACCAGCGCGATCAGTTCGCGCGCATGCTCGTCGCTGTCGTTGAAACCGTCGAGCATGCAGTACTCGAAGGTGATGAAGTCGCGCGGGGCAAACTCCAGGTAGCGCTTGCACGCGGCCAGCAGCTCGCGCAGCGGGTATTTCTTGTTGAGCGGCACCAGGATGTCGCGCAGGGCGTCGTTCGACGCGTGCAGCGACACGGCCAGGGCCACCGGCACGTCCTGCGACAGCTTGTCGATGTTCGGCACCACGCCCGAGGTCGACAGGGTCACGCGGCGGCGCGACAGGCCGTAGGCGTTATCGTCGAGCATCATCTTGAGCGCGGTCGCGGTCGGCTCGTAGTTGAGCAGCGGTTCGCCCATGCCCATCATGACCACGTTGGTGATCTGGCGCTCGCCCTTGGGCCCCGGCTCGATGCCCTTGGTCTTGCGCAGCTCGAACTCGGCCATCCACAGCTGGCCGATGATCTCGGCCACGGTAAGGTTGCGGTTGAAGCCCTGCTTGCCGGTCGAGCAGAAGCGGCAGTTGACGGCGCAGCCGGCCTGGGTCGAGATGCACAGCGTGCCGCGGTTTTCTTCCGGAATGAACACGGTTTCCACGGCATTGCCATTGCCCACGTCGACCAGCCACTTGCGGGTGCCGTCAAGCGAGGTATGGTCGCTGATGATGCCCGGCGCACGGACTTCGGCGCGGGTCTTGAGTTTTTCGCGCAGCGACTTGGCCAGGTCGGTCATGTCGTCGAAGCTCGACGCGCCGAACTGGTGGATCCAACGTTGGAGCTGCTTGGCGCGGAACGGTTTCTCACCCAGCTCGGCGCAGTACGCAACGAGTTGCGCGGGATCGAAGTCCAGCAGGTTGGTGAGAGTCGTCATGGCAAAATCCTTTATTCCTGAAGCCACTCGCGCCGGCCTTGCCGCGAGCGAGTGGCTTACTCATTTAAATTAGTCCGGGGAAATCAACCGGGGCGCGCCCCGGATGCGCTCCCCCTACTAATTAACGCGAGTAGACGTTCAGTGCCGGGAAGAAGTAGGCGATTTCCACAGCAGCAGTTTCAGCGGCGTCCGAACCGTGGACGGCGTTGGCGTCGATCGAGTCGGCGAAGTCGGCGCGGATGGTGCCGGCTTCTGCTTTCTTCGGATCGGTGGCGCCCATCAGGTCGCGGTTCTTCAGGATCGCGCCTTCGCCTTCCAGCACCTGGATCATCACCGGACCCGAGATCATGAAGTTCACGAGGTCCTTGAAGAACGGACGCGCTGCGTGCACCGCGTAGAAGCCTTCGGCTTCGGCTTGCGACAGCTGGGTCATGCGGGCAGCAACGATCTTCAGGCCAGCGCCTTCGAAGCGGCTATAGATTTGGCCGATCACGTTTTTTGCAACTGCGTCCGGTTTGATGATCGACAGGGTGCGTTCGATTGCCATGTAAAAACTCCAATAAAAGTAAGGTTTAGATCAAGAACTTCTAGATAATTTCTGAACTCAATCAACCTTTAATTTTACCATACATCCCTCATATAACCGATATTGCGGCACTGGCAAGCAAAGTGGTAGAGTTGCGGAGCAAAATCGTCCTGGTTTCAGCCCTGCTTAAGCTACAACTAAGTTGGCCGATGTAAGTTTCCAGTGACGCTCATCCACTAACCGGAGGCACAAGATGTTCCCAAACTCGCAATCGCAAGGTACTGTTGACCTGACCAAAGGCGCTGGTAGTGCGGTTACCCGCAACAAGGTATTGCGCAACACCTACTGGCTGCTCGCGCTGTCGATGATCCCGACCGTGCTGGGCGCTTTCATCGGCGTATCGATGGAGCTGCCGATGCTGAGCGGCGGCATGGGCTTCATCATCTTCCTCGCCATCGCGTTCGGCTTCATGTTCGCGATCGAGAAGACCAAGCATTCGGCGGTCGGCGTGGCCATGCTGCTGGGCTTCACCTTCTTCATGGGCCTGATGCTGACCCCGCTGCTGCGCCACACCCTCGGCTACAGCAACGGCGGTTCGCTGATCATGACCGCCTTCGGCGGCACCGCCTGCGTGTTTGCCGTGATGGCAAGCATTGCCACCACGACCAAGCGCGACTTCTCGGGCATGGGCAGCTGGCTGTTTGCCGGCGTGATCGTACTGCTGCTGGCGATCGTGGCCAACATCTTCCTGCAGATGTCGGCGATCTCGATCGTCGTCTCGGTGCTGGCAATCGGTATCTTCTCGGCCTTCATCCTGTATGACGTGCAGCGCATCGTCAACGGCGGCGAGACCAACTACATCAGCGCGACCCTGGCAATCTACCTGGATGTGTACAACATCTTCACCAGCCTGCTGCGCCTGCTGGGCCTGGCCGGCGGCAGCGACGACTGAGCGGTCTCAGCTGCAATGACAAAGCCGACCAGATGGTCGGCTTTTTTTTTGCGCTTCCTGCAGGACGGCCGATTCTGCCGACCGCGCGTTCAGCCACCCCTGGAATCGTCGCGTCGCATCCGTTTACACTGGATCGGGCGCGCGGCCGGCGAAGCCGGCCATCCTGCTTCAAGCGGCCTCGGCAGGCACTTCGTAGGCGGCCGCCGCCACCGGCTTCGGGCCCAGTTCGAACACTGCAATCGACTCCACGTGCGAGGTATGCGGGAACATATTGCACACCCCCGCCTTCTTCAGCACGTACCCGGCCTTGTGAACCAGAATGCCCGCATCGCGCGCCAGCGTCGACGGGCTGCAGGACACGTACACGATCCGCTGCGGCATCAGCTCCTCATGCGTCTGGCGCAGGTCGGCCAGCGCCAGCGACAGCGCCATCGCGCCGTCGCGCGGCGGGTCGACCAGCATGCGCTCAAAACGGCCGAGCGCGACCAGGTCTTCCTTGGTCACTTCGAACAGGTTGCGGGTCGAGAACGAGGTCTTGGCGGCCAGCCCGTTGGCCTGCGCATTTTCCAGCGCACGCGTGGTCAGCGCGGTGCTGCCTTCGATGCCCACCACTTCGCGCGCCTGGGTTGCCAGCGGCAGCGTGAAATTGCCCAGGCCGCAGAACAGGTCGGCCACCCGCTCGCCCGGCTGAACGTCCAGCAGCCGCAGCGCCTTCGATACGAGGACGCGGTTGATCTGGTGATTCACCTGGGTGAAGTCGGTCGGCTTGAACGGCATCCTGATGCCGAATTCCGGCAGCGTGTAGTAGAGTTCCTTGCCCAGCGGGTAGTATGGGTAGGCGGTATCCGGGCCTTTCGGCTGCAGCCACCACTGGATCTCCCATTTGTCGGCAAAGGCCTTGGCCAATTCCTCGTCCGCCGGGGTGAGCGGCGCCATGATACGCAGCACCAGGACGGTCACCTCTTCGCCGATGGCGACTTCGATCTGCGGCATCTGGTTGTAGATCGACAGCTGGCCGACGAACTCGCGCAGCGGCACGATCAGGCGCGCCACGTGGTCCGGCAGGATTTCGCAATAGGTAATGTCGGCCACGTAGGACGAGGCGCGCTCGTGGAAGCCCACCAGCACCCCGCCCTTCTTGGCCACGTGGCGCACCGACAGGCGCGCCCGGTAGCGGTAATCCCAGGTCGGGCCGTACAGCGGGCGCATGATGTTCTCGGCCTTCACCTTGCCAAGGTGCCAGAGGTTGTCCTCGAGGACGCGCTGCTTCATCGCGACCTGGGCCGAGGGCTCCAGGTGCTGCATCGAGCAGCCGCCGCAGTAGCCGAAGTGCTGGCACTTGGGCTCGACCCGCATCGACGAGGCGCGCTGCAGGGTGACCATCCGGCCCGACTCCCAGTTCTTCTTCTTGCGCAGGGTCTCAAAGCTGACGCGCTCGCCCGGCAGTGCGCCTTCGACGAAGATCACCTTGCCCGGGGTGCCGTCTTCATTCTCGAGGTGGCCGACGCCGCGCGCGTCCGCATCCAGGGCTTTGATGTCGATGAAAGTTTCTTGCATGGTGGTCAAAAGAATTAGGGAGTGGGCGCAGGACTCGCTGCGCATGGAGTTCGCCAATAAAAAATGGGCGGAATGCGCCCGGGCAGCATGATAGCAAGGAAATGGGGTGGGTGCTACAACAGGGATGATCGTAGGGTGGCAGGGTGATTTCGGGCAATGCCAGGGATGGCGCCCACGCGGTGATCGTTGGCGCATGAACCTCCGCGACAGTGCTGGAGACAGTTGGCCGCGTGGGCGGCGACCCGCCCACCCTACAAAAGCGAATCCCGCACCACTCCGCGCGCCGCCATCGCGCGCTTGAGCTTGACCAGCGCCTCCTGCTGGATCTGGCGTACCCGCTCGCGCGTCACGCCCATCTCCTCGGCCAAGGTCTCCAGCGTGGCCGGATCGTCGTTGTCCAGCCCGAAGCGCCGCGTGACCACCAGGCGCTGCTTGTCCGGCAGCCGTGTCAGCCAGTCGCGCACCAGGGCCGTCATTTCATGCTGCTCGGCGCGCGCGTCCGGACTGGCTTCGCCGTCGTCGGGCAGCATGTCCATCAGGCTGGAGGTCGGGTCGTTGTCGAGCGGAGCGTCAAGCGAGGCGGCGTGCTCGGACAGTGCCAGGATGTCCTGCACCTCCTCCACCGGCCGCCCGACCAGGCTGGCGATATCCTCGCTGGAGGCTTCCTTGCCGTCGTGCTTCTGTGCCTCGAGGTGGTACTTGGCGCGCAGGATCTGGTTGAGTTCGCGCACCATGTGCACCGGCAGGCGCACTGTGCGCGCCTGGTTCATGATGGCGCGCTCGATGCTCTGGCGGATCCACCAGGTGGCGTAGGTGGAAAAACGGAAACCGCGCTCGGGCTCGAACTTGTCGATGGCGCGCATCAGGCCGATGTTGCCTTCTTCGATCAGGTCGAGCAGCACGACGCCGCGGTTGATGTAGTGCTTGGCGATCGAGACGACCAGGCGCAGGTTATGCTCGATCATCTTCTGGCGCGCCGCGAAGTCGCCCGCCTTGGCCAGCGTGGCGACCTGGACTTCCTCGGCCGCGCTCAGGAGCGGGCGGGTGCCGATCTGGTTGAGGTAGTGCTGGGTGGTGTCGGTGGCGAGTTCGGCCTGCAAGACCTTGCGCAACTCGTCCACCGTGTCCACGTCGGGCCCGGGAAGGATGTCCTCCCCGTCGGTCGCAGCGCCGCCGCCGTGCTCCGGTTCGTCCGGAAACTCGTCTGACTCCTGCGGATCCAGCGTGTGCGGCGGCTGCGTCATAAGCTTCCTACGCGTCTGTGAAAAATTCGCCCATGGCTGCGTTGCCTCCTCTCGCCGTACTAACGTACTGTCTTCGACTCGGCGTCGGATCGCGCAGCACTTGCCGTGGGCGTTTTTTCACACCCGCGAACCTCTATCGACCGGGCAGGAACCTCGCCGGATCGACGGGTTTGCCCTGTTGGCGTATTTCGAAATGCAATTTCACCGAGTCGGCGTCCGAGTCGCCCATTTCCGCGATCATCTGGCCCTTGGCCACGTTGTCGCCTTCCTTGACGACGATCTTGCGGTTGTGCGCGTAAGCCGACAGCAAGCTGTTGTTGTGCTTGACGATGACGAGGTTACCATAACCCCGGATGCCACTGCCAGCGTACATTACCTTCCCGGCGCCCGCAGCCACCACCTGCTGGCCCGGACGGCCGGCAATGTCGATGCCCTTGTTGCGGCCTTCGTCGAAGGTAGCGACGATGCGGCCGTCGGCCGGCCACATCCAGCTCAGCTTGTCGTCGTCATTCGCGCTCGCCGTGCTGCTGGCAGCGACCGCCGGGGTTGCCGCCGCAGGCGTCGGCTGGGCCGGCGCGGCCGGGCGCACCGGCTCGGTGCGCGCGCCCGATTCCGGACGGGCGGCAACGGTCTCATTGTACGGCTGCTTGTCGGCGCGCGGCTCGGTCTTGCGCGGCGGGGTGACGCTCGGCGGCATCGGCACCGGCTGGGTCTGAACGCCGGCGGTGCGCTCGCCGCGTTCCGGCGCCGACACGCGCAGGACCTGGCCGACCTTGATGTCGTCCGGGTCGCGCAGGTTGTTCCAGGCGACGATGTCGCGGTAGTTCTCGCCATGGTCCAGTGCGATACGCAGCAGGGTGTCGCCACGGCGCACGGTGTACATGCCCTTCTCTTCCTTCGGCTCCTCGACGCGGGTCGCCGGGGCCGGACGCGACTGGACGACTTTTGGCGCGGCGGCACGTTCGACGACAGGCGCCTGGCGGGTCACGGAATTACAGCCGGCCAGCAGGCTCAAGGCAAGAGTAATCAGGGCAAGACGGGGCAAATGGGATGCTTGTTTCATTGTCTTTCTATTTTCTGTTCATGTTCTGTGGCGCGCCGTCCCGGCAACAGTGCCAGGGGCGAAACACGCCGGCGGACATCGTCGGCCGCGGTCATGCCGGTTGGACCAGGCTCTTCAACGCCGGCAGGGCCGGCGGGGTTGACCCGGCAGGCCGGGACGGATTGCATCGGTGCGCCCGCGCGCTGGCGCCGGCACAGGCGAAACCCGCTAGATCGTGCCGGGGCGCAGCGGTACGAAGTGGCACGCTTCCAGCGTTTCGCTGGCCCACTCGCTTTTACCGATGCGGGTGATACGTTGCAGGTGCTGGACCTGGGCACCAACCGGCGCGACGAGATGCGCGCCGATGGCAAGTTGTTCGAGCAGCGCTTGCGGCACTTCGAGTCCCGCGGCTGCAAGGATGATGCCGTCGAAAGGTGCTACCTGCGGCAAGCCTAGCATACCATCACCGTATTGCAAACGCAGGTTCGAGATCCTCAGCGGCCGCAGGTTCGACTTGGCCAGCTCGTGCAGCGGCTTGATGCGCTCGATCGAGTACACCTCGCGCGCAACAAACGACAGCACGGCGGCCTGGTAGCCGCAGCCCGTGCCGATCTCGAGCACCCGGCACAGTTGCCTGCCTTCCTGGGGGGAGGCGCGCGTCGCTTCGCGCATTGCCTCAATCATGCGTGCGACGATGTAGGGCTGCGAAATCGTCTGGTTGTGCCCGATCGGCAGCGATGCATCGATGTACGCCTGCGCCGACAGGGCCGGTTCGATGAACAGGTGGCGCGGCACCGTTTCCATCGCGCCCAGCACGATGCCGTCCTTGACGCCCTGTTTCGCCACGCGCGCCACCATGGCGCGGCGCACCGCTTCCGAGGCCATCAGGTCGGAACGCTGCGCGACCGGCGCGGAAGGCGTGTGGGCCTGGGCATAGCCGGGCAGACGCGGCGCCGGCGCGGCGAAACCGGCGCGGCCCGCGGTGCCGGCCGCAGTGCTTGAAGCAGTGCTTGCCGCAGTGCTCGCATTACGTGTTGCGGTCTGCGGCGTGGCCACCGGCACGGGAGTTCCCGGCTTGCGGACACCGCTCCCGGTTACCGAGGACAGCGGCAGCGGAAAGGTGCTGCGCTTCTCGTTCATTTTCTCGCTCATACGAGCCCCCGCAGCAGTTCCAGCTGTGCCTTGTGGGTCAGGTCGATCTGCAGTGGCGTGATCGACACGCAGCCCTGCGCGGTGGTATGGAAATCCGTGCCATCGCCCGCATCGCGGCAGGCACCGGGCGCGCCGATCCAGAAGATCTCGCGGCCGCGCGGATCCTGCGAGCGGATGACCGGCTCGGCCTGGTGGCGGCGGCCGAGGCGCGACGGCGTCAGCGGACCGATCTGCTCGTAGGGCAGGTTCGGGATGTTCACGTTGAACAGGAAGGGCAGTTCGAGCTTGTCGAAGCGGCGCTCGACGATCTCGCGCGCCACCCTGGCCGCGGCATCGACATGCGCCCAGCCCGGGTTCACCTGCGAGAAGGCAATTGCCGGAATGCCGAACAGGTAAGCTTCGGTGGCGGCGGCGACGGTCCCGGAATACAGGGTGTCGTCGCCCATGTTCTGGCCGTTGTTGATGCCGGAAACGACCAGATCGGGCGGCGCATCCCCCATCGCGGTGAGGGCGATGTGGACGCAATCGGTCGGCGTGCCATTGACAAAATGAAAGCCATTGGCGGCTTTCGTGACCGTCAGCGGGCGGTCCAGCGTCAACGAATTCGACGCACCCGAGCGGTTGCTGTCGGGTGCGACCACCACGATGTCCGCGATCGCGGACAAGGCATCGGCCAGCGCACTGATACCAGGCGCCAGGTAGCCGTCGTCGTTACTGATAAGAATTCGCATGCCAGCGATTTTACCTGAAGCAACGCCCGGATCGCTCGTCGGTAACGCGTTTTTTGTTTCCGTGAGGAGACTTTTCCTGTCATGGAATAGCCATCTTGCCAACGATTTTTGTCGCTATTGCACCGAGATTTGCCGCCATCACAATACCGGCAGTTTGTCGCGCCTCGCCCGGACAAGGGCCCCCTCCAGCGAGGACACCAGATCCTTGTTGAGCGCCAGCGCCGCGTCCTTGTCTCCCTCCTGCAGGTAGACCTGCTCGATCATCGCCGCCACGCGCTGGCGTAGCGGAAGTGCCACACTCAGCCATTGCACCGACTGGCGCATGCTGTCGGCCAGCGCACGTGCCTCCATCCGGCTGTCCTGCTCGATCAGGGCCTTCAGTTGCGCGCACTGTTGCTGCAGGCTGTCGATGGCATGGTGCTCGTCCGGATGGGTGCCGCCGGGCTCGGCCTCGCGGAGCGGCGCAGGCGACGCCCGTAGGCTGCGCACGGCAGCCATGTCGCCCTGGGCCGCGAGGATCTTGGCCAGCGCCTCGCGCACGGGCACCGTCGGCAAGGCATGGGCGCCATCGTAGCGCTCGCGCACGCGCAGCACGGCTTCGAGCAGCCGCCGCGCATTGCCGAGGTCGCCCATTTCGCCAAGCAGCTGGCCCAGCCGCTGTCCGCAGCGCAGCGTGTCCTCGTGCTCGGCACCCTGCACGCGGCGCCGGCCTTCGAATACGCGCTCGAACAGCAGCCGCGCCCGGCCGTTCTCGTGCTGCCGGCCGAGGGTGACGGCGAGATCTTCGAGGCTGTCGAGCGTGGCGGGGTGGGCATCTCCCCACAGGCGCTCGCAGGTGGAGACCACCTGCTCGTGCAGCGCCAGCGCCCGCTCGCCCTCACCCTGCCGGCCGAGCACGGACGCCAGGCACGAGCGTGCCGCCAGCGTTTCGGGATGGTCCGCTCCCAGCACGCTGGCGCACAGCTGGGCCTGCTGCTCGAAGCGCTGGCGCGCATCGTCCAGCCTGCCGCCGGCCAGGTCCACTGCTCCCAGCGCGACATGGGTGGCACGGGTGTCCGCGTGGTCTTCACCCAAGGCGGCGCTGCGCAATGCCAGGCTCTCGCGCAACAGCTCGCGCGCTTCGTTGACGCGCCCTTCTTCCCTGCACAGCTCGGCGAGCCGCGCCAGGCAGGCGGCCAGCCGCGCGCCAGCGGCCTCGCCTTCCTGGACGCGCACGCGTGCAAGCGAGGCGCGCAGGCGCACTTCGGCCAGCGATTGCCAGGGGAAGCATCCCTCGGCGAACCACGTCAGCAGGCAGGAAGCCGGATGCGCCAGCGCGGCGTGCCCGGGGCCTGCGATCGCGAGGGCTTCGCACACCGGCAGCTGGACCTCGTCGAACCAGCTTTCCAGCCGCAGCCAGCCGACGCCGTAGCTGCCGCGCAGCAGCGTTTCGAGACGCTGCTGGTAGCCGGCCAGGCCCTCGGCGGGATCGCCGCGGCGCCAGCGTTGGCCGGTGTCGCTGCGCGCCCCGTCGGCGCTGCACGCCACCGGATAGACCAGCAGCGGGCGCTGTTCGTCCTCATGGGTGCAGCGGTACTCGATGGCCCGGCTCACCACACCCTCGAGCCCGTCGATACTCCCGGCGGCGGGGGTGAACAGGCCGATCAGCCGATCGGGCACGAGGGCCGTGCAGGCGCTGACGCTGGAAGAGCGGCCGGCCCCGCTGGCGACCAGCACGTGGCGGAAATGGCGGGCCAGGCGGGTCGCGAAGCGGCGCAGCAGCGCCGGGCAGGCATCGAACAATGCCACCCAGTCGAGGCGTTCGGCACGTTCGGCATAGTCTTCATCGAAACGGCCGGCCCGCATCAGGTACAGCGGGCGGCGGCCATGCACGCGCTGCACGTAGGGCCGCCAGTCGACGGCGTCGAGCACGGAATCAGCCAACTGAGCGGCAAGCTCGCCGCCGCCATCGTCGCGTGCGATACGGCGCCGCCGCAACTCCCCGAGCAGCGCGCCGGCAAAGTCCACCAGGCCGGGGAGGCAGTCGTCGTCCGCGGCATCGGGCCGCTGGCCGAAATAGCCGTGCAGCGACGGCGAAGCGAGGTCCCAATCGATCGCCAGCACGGGCGCCCCGTCCGCGTCCCCGGCCAGCTGCTGCGCCATGGCGGCCAGCAGGCCGTTGCGGGCGGGGCCGCCTTCATAGGCATACAGGGTGGTCACCTGGCCGGGACTGTCCAGTGTGTCAAGCGTAGAGCGATTCTGTTCCATGCGACTCCTCGTTATTTTTTTGGGAAAGTCAGGCTTGGCATCGCGCGCCATTCTGGTGGGACATCGGGGAGCACGAATTGGTTGCAGTCGTGCCCGGGTGGCGTATGCTTTTTTTGTTCCTGATAATGCCTGGCGATGCGCTGGACCATCTTGCCGATGTCGGGCAGGAAGTCCGGGTTGGATTTGAGGTCGCTTGTCGCCATGGTGAAATGCGAAAAGTCGACGTAGAAGGTGTTCTCGGTAATTTCCGGCGGCAGCGATTCGGGATGCCGCGTCATGATCACCGGGATGATCAGGCGGCTCGGCAGTTCGTACCAGCCCGCGCGTTCGCGCTCGAGCAGGCGCATGGCGGCGTACTCGCGCCGCGTATAGGCATGCGCCTCGTACTTGGGTGTGTAGATGAGGATCATGCAAACGCTCTCGCACATCGCGCGCGCGATCTTGCGGTCGAGGTCGTCGCCGCCACCCAGTTGTTCGGTGTCGATGAACAGTTCGTCTTCGTTGTCGAAGTGTGGTTCGAGATAGCAGCGTAACGCGTCGGCCAAGGCTTCCTTGAACCGTTTCATCAGGTCGTGCCTGCCGTGTGCGTAGCTGAAAAAACACCCGTAACGGATTGCCATTGCCTGCCCCCCATTTCAATGCGCCAAGCCGGTTTCCTTCGACTCTAGCGTCACCGACCTCGGCCACTTTGCGTGCACACAAGCGTGCTGGCGGGCTCGACAGCATCCTTCGAAAGTAGCGTGGAATGCACCTTCAGGCATAATGCCGCCGATTGATGCAGGTGTCCTGGAAAGAAGTGTTTGACGTAAAGGAGAGGAAATGAAAGCGGTACGTTGCAAGGATTGGGGTCCGATCGACCAGCTCGTGATCGAAGACTTGCCCGAACTGGTGCCGGGCGCGGGCGAAGTCGTGGTCGACGTGAACGCGGCCGGCGTCAATTTTCCTGACGTGCTGACAGTGCAGGGCAAGTACCAGGTGCGGCCCGCGCTGCCCTTCACGCCGGGGAACGAATTCGCCGGCACGGTGCGCGCCGTCGGCGCAGGCGTCAGCGGCTACGCGCCGGGCCAACGGGTGATCGGCTTCACTCGCACGGGGGCCTTCGCCGAGCAGGCGCTGGCCCCTAGCGAATCCCTGATGCCGATGCCGCCCGGCATGGACTTCGACACCGCCGCCGCGATCACCCTCACCTACGGCACCTCGCACCACGCGGTGGTGGACCGCGCCGCCCTGCAGCCGGGCGAGACCATGCTGGTGCTGGGTGCGGCCGGCGGCGTCGGGCTGGCGGCGATCGAGATCGGCAAGGCCCTGGGCGCGCGCGTGATTGCTGCGGCCTCGAGCGACGAGAAACTGGCGATCTGCCGCGAACACGGTGCGGATGCCGTGATCAACTACGAAAAGGAAGACCTGCGCGAGGCGCTGAAGGCGGCGACCGATGGGCGCGGACCGGACGTGATCTACGACCCGGTGGGCGGCAAGTACAGCGAGCCGGCACTGCGTTCGATCGCCTGGCGCGGGCGGCACCTGGTGGTAGGCTTTGCGGCCGGCGAGATCCCGAAGCTGCCCTGGAACCTGATGCTGCTGAAAGGCGCCTCGGTGGTGGGCGTGTTCTGGGGCGATTTTGTCCGCAAGGAGCCGGCCGCGAACCTGGCCGCGATGCGGCAGATGCTGGGGTGGATGGCGGAAGGTAAATTGAAGCCGCTGGTGTCGGCGCGTTACAAACTGGAAGATACGGCGCGGGCCTTGAACGACATGGCGGCGCGGAAGGTGACGGGCAAGGTCGTTATCTGCCCGTAACGGATGTGCATCGGATTTGTAGGGTGGGCGGCTTGTGATCTGGTCCACTGGACCAGATCACCCCACGCGCTGATAGTTTGCGGCAAGATCATCCGGCGCGAAAACGAAGCCGGTAACGATCACCGCGTGGGCGGGAGACCCGCCCACCCTACGCGTTCAAATCCGCCGCGTCGGCGATGGTCCCCGGCTGGAAGAACTCGATCACATCCGCCTGCACCCGCGTGCGCTTGAACGGCGGCAGGCTCTGCCAGATGCGCCGTCCATACGGCTTGGTAATGATGCGCGGGTCGCAGATCATCAGGACGCCCCGGTCGTCCACGTCGCGGATCAGGCGCCCCGCGCCCTGCTTGAGCGTGATGATCGCCTCCGGCAGCTGGTGGTGCATGAAGCCGTTCAGCCCCTGCTTTTCCATGACCTCGATGCGCGCCGCCAGTACCGGATCGTCCGGCGGGGCGAAGGGCAGCTTGTCGATGATGACCAGCGAGAGCGCGTCGCCGCGCACGTCCACGCCCTCCCAGAAGCTCTGGCTGCCCACCAGCACGGCATTGCCGGCATTGCGGAAGGAATCGAGCAGCTCGGTACGCCCGCGTTCCCCCTGCACGAAGAGCGGGAAGTCCAGCCCGCGCGCGGCGAACTCTTCGCGCAGGCGCTCGGCCACCTTGTTGACGGCGCGGATCGTGGTGCACAGGAAGAAGGTGCGTCCGCCCGCCGCTTCGATCACCGGCAGCGCGATGTCGACGCAGGCATCGGTGTACTGGAAGGAATTCGGCTCCGGCAGCCCGGTCGGCACGTACAGGATGCCCTGCTCGCCATAATTGAACGGACTCGGCCAAGTCATGGCCGGCTCGCCCGTCAGGCCCATCTGGTCGGAGAAATGCTTGAAGTCGTTCTTCACCGCCAGCGTCGCCGAGGTGAAGATCCAGCTGCGCGGCGTGCCTTCGCGCTGGCCCGAGAAAATCGGGGCGATCGACAGCGGCGTCTTGTGCAGCTGCAGCGAGGAATTGAAGGCTTCGACCCACAACACGGCGTCATCGCCCGCCACCGCCTTGCCTTTCTTGGTATCCGGCTTCCACGCATCGAAGGATGCGCTGAGCTCGTGCGCACGCAGTCGACAGGCCTCGATCGTCTCGGCGCGGGCCGAATGTTCTTCCAGCACGGTGATCATGCCGGACAGTTCTTCTTTCAGCTTTTCCAGCGCCGGGAAGAAGGCCGAGGTCGGCAGGATCTGCGGCAGCGACAGGCGGGTGCCGCCTTCCGGGAAGGTCAGGCGCAGGTCGCGCGCCGCCTTCTCGACGACCGTGACGACCTTGGCCCAGTCGGGGCCGCGCGCATGCGCCAGTCCTTCGGCCAGCACGTCGCGGCACAGCTCCAGCACCTGCGAGGTGGAGACCGACTGGCCGAAGAACAGCGTCGCGGTGTCCGGCAACTGGTGCGCCTCGTCGAAGATGATGGTGTTGGCCGAGGGCAGCAGTTCGGCCACGCCGGTGTCCTTCAGGGCCACGTCGGCGAAGAACAGGTGGTGGTTGACCACGACCACGTCGGCCTGCTGGGCCTCCCTGCGCGCCTTCATGACGAAGCAGTCCTGGTAGTACTGGCACTCGGCGCCCATGCAGCTGTCGCGGGTCGACGTGACGAGGTTCCAGACCGTGGCGTTTTCCGGCACCTTGGCCAGCTCGGCCTTGTCGCCCGAGTTGGTCATCTTGATGAAGCGCGAGATCTCGCGCAGGTGGCCGACGTCGTCGCGCGAGGTCAAGCGTCCGTTGTTCAGCGTGCGTTCCAGGTGGAAATGGCAGACGTAGTTCGAGCGTCCCTTGAGCAGGGCCACCGACACCGGCGCGCGCAGCGCGGCGCGGATGGTCGGGATGTCGCGCAGGAACAGCTGGTCCTGCAGGTTCTTGGTGCCGGTCGAGATGATGGTCTTGCCGCCCCACAGCAGGGCCGGGACGAGGTAGGCGAAGGTCTTGCCGGTGCCGGTGCCGGCCTCGGCCATCAGCACCTTCTGATCGGCTATCGCCGCCGCGATGGCCTTGGCCATTTCGGTCTGGGACTTGCGCGGCTTGAAGGTGCCGACCGCAGGCGCAAGCGGGCCGCCCGGACCGAACAAGCGGTCGAGCTCTTCGTCGTATTTACCCGGACTAACACCGGCCGGAAGCACGTCGCCCTGCGGCACCGCGCCCGCCGGCTCGGCGGTAACACCGGAGTCCGCAATCGATGCGGGGAGATGGTCGGTCAAAATATGTTGTTTCTTTGAGGCCTGGGTCAGGCTGGAATATCGGGCACCAGCTGCATCTTCAGCAGCGTAATATGATCCTTGAGCTGCAGCTTACGCTTCTTCAAACGGCGCAACTGGAGCTGGTCGGCATGGCCGTCCGCGGAGAGCATCGAAATGACGGCATCGAGGTCGCGGTGCTCCACGTCGAGTTCAATGATGCGGCGCTGGATGTCCTGGACGTCGGTCATGATGGCTGTTCCAAACAGTTCTGTACAAAGCGTTTGCGGGGGCTGGGGTAGTGGCGCCGGCGGTGCACGGCAGCGTGGCGATGCTAGCCAATCGCGGCCGCTTGTGTTCGGCTTGCAACGCCACGGCTTCTCGGTGCATAGTTTAATCTACGCTGAGGTTGCCGCCAACAAAGATTGGCGCAGGCGCTACGGAATTAAGGGTTTATGACAACATACAAGATCGAAGCGGGAACCGCGCAACACATCGGGAACCGCCCGCAGCAGAACGACCGCGTCGTCCTGCTGACCGGCGCCCGCGCGCCCGGTTATGTGCTGGCCGTGCTGTCGGACGGCATCGCCGGCGCTGCAGGGGCGGACCAGGTGCTGCACACGGCGCGCCAGGTCTTCGACGAATTCAAGCCGGGCGACCGTCCCAGCCTGGAACGGCTCGCCCAGCTGCTGCGGGACATCGTCAGCGAGACCCATCTCGTGATGAAGATGAATGCCGTCATGGGTGGGGCAAGCGAAGGGACCGAGGCGCATGCGAGCTTCGTCGGCCTGGTATTGACGCCGCACGGCGAGGCCGTGTGGGGCCATGTGGGCGACTCGCGGCTGTACCACTTCAAGGACGCCAAGTGCCTGGCGCGCACCAGTGATGCGGTCTATGTACAGCACCTGATGTCGAGCGACAAGCTGCCGGAGGAAGCGGCGAAGAACCACCGCAGGTCCAGGCTGCTGCTCAACGTCATGGGCAACAGCCGCAAGCAACCCTTCGTGACGATCGGCAGCCACAGCGGGCTGGCGGCGGGGGACGTGTTCCTGCTGGCATCGGATGGCTTATGGCATTTCTTCACGGATGCAGAACTGGCAACGGCTACCAGCAAGGCCACGCCGCGGCAGGCATCGGAAATGCTGATCAACAAGGCGCAGGAGCGCTCGCAGGGCAAGGGGGGGAACTGCTCGATGGCAATCGTGAAGTTGGTGAAACCGGCGCAGGATGGATTCTCAGGGAAAATCGGGCGGATTGTCTGAACGCCACCTTGCCGCCCTGGCACAGGAAGCCGGGCGTCACACAGACGCCCGTCGAGCCACTTCCTACTTCCCCGCCGGCGCCGACTTCGCCTTCTCTTCCTGCGCCTTGCGCGCCGCAGCCTTCGCCTCACGCTCGGCCACGCGCTCCGCGACTTCCTTCTGCTTCTGCTCCGCCTTGCGCTTGCGCTCCTCGTAGGCGCGCACGTTCGCCGCCGTCTTCGCAGCTTCCTGGGGCGCCCGGGCCGCCTCTTCCTTCGCCTTGGCATTGCGGCGCGCCATGCGCGACGCGGCCGGCGACGGGCGGGGTGGCGGCAGCGCCGTCGTTTCGCGCGGCGGCGGTGGCGGCTCGGCCGCCAGGCGCGCCTCCTCGGCCTTGTACTCGGCGTCCGCGGCGGCGATCTCGCGGTCGCGTTCCTCGACCTTCACGCGGCGCTTGAAGCGCTCCGCTTCGATCTCGACGTTGCGCTGCGCGACCAGGGCGACACGGCGGCGCTCTTTCGCTTCGTCCAGGCAGTGATTGACAAAGAATTTCTCGTAGCAGACCGCTTCCCGTTCAGCGTAGCGCGCTTCGATCGCGGCGCGCTCGGCGGCAACCGCAGCCAGGCGCTGGTCGGCCTGTGCCACCGAGGTAGTCGGGTCGACCGATTCCACCGAAGGGCCCGGCTCGACGCTGGCGCAGGCGGAAAGCAGCACTGCGACCACGGCCGCACAGAGGACGCGCTGGCCTGCACGAAAAATAGGGTGACTCGTCATGATGTCCTTTCGTTCAGGCGATGGAATCGGCTGCGCCGCGGCGTTCGGCGAGCATGTATTCGCGCGACTGCATTTCAATGATACGCGAGACCGTGCGGTGGAATTCGTTCGCGAGCATACCCTGGGTGTACAGCTCTTCGGGTTCGACTGCCGCAGACATGATCAGCTTGACCTTGTGGTCGTAGAACACGTCCACCAGCCAGGTAAAGCGACGCGCCTCCGAGGACTGGCCGGCCGACATGGCCGGGATGCCGGAGAGGATCACGGTATGGAAGCGCGAAGCCAGTTCCAGGTAGTCGTTCTGCGAACGCGGCCCGCCGCACAGGGTGGCGAAATCGAACCAGATCACCCCGCCGGCCCGGCGCAGCGCACGGATCTCGCGGTTCTCGATATGGACGATCGGGCTCTCGTCGGCGGTGTCGGCCACCTTGGCATAGGCTTCGCGGAGCGCATGGTCGGAGGCGGCATTCAGCGGCGTGTAGTAGGCCTGCACCTGCTCCAGGGCGCGCTTGCGGTAGTCGTTGCCGGCATCGACGTTCAGCACGTCTAATCTTTCCTGCAATAGCGCGATGGTGGGCAGCATGCGGTCGCGGTGCAGTCCGTCCGGGTACAGCGTGGACGGCTCGTAGTTCGAGGTCATCACGAAACTGACGCCGTTGTCGAACAGGGCCTTGAGCAGGTTGTACAGGATCATCGCATCGGCGATGTCGGAGACGTGGAACTCGTCGAAGCAGATCAGGCGATATTTCTTGGCGATGCGCTTGGCGACTTCGTCGAGCGGGTCGGCCACGCCTTTCAGCTCGTCCAGTTGGCCGTGGACGGCGCGCATGAACTCGTGGAAGTGCAGGCGCGTCTTGCGCACCACCGGCACCACCGAATAGAAGGAGTCCATCAGGAAGGACTTGCCGCGCCCTACCCCGCCCCACATGTACACGCCCTTCGGCACGTCGGGACGGTTGATGAGACGCTTGAAAGCGGACGACCGCTGGGCCTTGTAGTGGACCCAGTCGTCGTACGCCTGCTGCAGGCGTTCCACCGCGGCGGCCTGCGCCGGGTCGGACGTGAAGCCGCGCTCGGTCAGCGCGTGCTGGTAATACTCTTGGACGTTCATGATGATGATCTTACGTGGCACGGGACGGGTGTGGCGCCGCGTGCATGAGGCTGTAAACGTAGGGTGGGCGGGTCTCCCGCCCACGCGGTCAACGCACGGTTGCACGCCACGGCGCGGGCCGGGACACGTGGTTTGACCGCGTGGGCGGCAGAGCCGCCCACCCTACCGTAAAGCCTTAGAAATTGAGCGAACGCTTGTCCACCGCCAGCGCGGCTTCCTTGACGGCTTCCGACAGCGACGGGTGTGCGTGGCAGATGCGGGCGATGTCTTCCGACGAGGCCTTGAATTCCATCGCGACGACGGCTTCCGAGATCAGCTCCGAAGCGACCGGGCCGACGATGTGCACGCCCAGGATTTCATCGGTGACGGCATCGGCCAGGAACTTCACCATGCCCGAGGTATCGCCCAGCGCGCGCGCACGGCCGTTGGCCATGAACGGGAAGGTGCCGGCCTTGTACGACACGCCTTCGGCCTTCAGTTGCTGCTCGGTCTTGCCGACCCAGGCGATTTCCGGCGAGGTGTAGATGACCCACGGGATGGTGTTGAAGTTGACGTGGCCGTGCTGGCCGGCGATGCGCTCGGCAACCGCGACGCCCTCTTCTTCCGCCTTGTGCGCCAGCATCGGGCCGCGCACGACGTCGCCCACTGCCCACACGCCCGGCAGGCTGGTGCGGCATTCGTCGTCCACGACCACGAAGCCGCGCTCGTCGAGCTGCAGGCCGACGGTCTCGATCCCCAGGCCATTGGTGTTCGGCACGCGGCCGATCGAGATGATCAGGCGGTCAAACGTTGCGGTCTGCTCGGCGCCGGTCGAATCGGCGTATTCCACGGTGACATTGTTCTCGCCCTTGGTGATCTTGCCGATCTTGCAGCCCAGGTTGATCTTCAGGCCCTGCTTGGTGAACAGCTTGTGCGCTTCCTTGGCGATCTGCTCGTCGACAGCGCCCAGGAAGGTCGGCAGGCCTTCCAGCACGGTGACTTCCGCGCCGACGCGGCGCCACACCGAACCCATTTCCAGGCCGATGACGCCGGCGCCGATCACGCCGAGTTTGCCAGGGACGGCGTCGATCGCCAGTGCGCCTTCGTTCGACAGGATCAGCTTCTCGTCGAATTCCGCGCCCGGCAGCTGGCGTGCGTTCGAACCGGTCGCCACGACCACGTTCTTGGCGGTCAGGGTGTCGGTCGTCGGGCCGCTCACGTTGATGGTGTAGCCGTCGTCGGTCTTGCCGGCGAACGAACCCAGGCCGTGGAAGAAGCTGACCTTGTTCTTCTTGAACAGGAACAGGATGCCGTCGTTGTTCTGCTTGACGATGGTGTCCTTACGCTTGAGCATGGTCGGCAGGTCGAGCTCCAGGCCGCCGACCTTGATGCCGTGGTCGGCAAAGGCGTGGCCGGCGTGCTCGAAGTGTTCCGACGACTGCAGCAGGGCCTTCGAGGGGATGCAGCCGACGTTGGTGCAGGTGCCGCCCGGGGCCGGCTTGCCTGCCGCGTTGCTCCACGCGTCGATGCAGGCGGTCTTGAAGCCCAGCTGGGCTGCACGGATGGCGGCGATGTAGCCGCCAGGGCCGCCGCCGATCACGACGACGTCGAATTGTTTCTCGTTACTCATGAATAGCTTCCTTATTTATTCTTCTGGGACAAAGATCCACAGCGCCAGATAGGCCAGCGCCCCGAAACCGGAGGTCACCAGGGTGAGCAGGACGAACACGAGGCGCCAGGCATAGACGTCCATGCCGAAGCCGTCGCTCAGGGCGCCGCAGACGCCGGCGAGCCAGCGGTCGCGGCGCGTACGGCGCAAGGATTTCAACTTCGCCTCGAAGCTGCCGGGCGGCGGTCCGAAGCCGGCACTGCTCCTGCCCTCCTTGTCCAGGCTCACCCGCTCGCTGGCCAGCACTTTCGCCTTGGCCTGCTCGAATTCGGCGTCCGTCAGGGCGCCGGCCTGGTGCAGTTCGTGCAAACGCCGGATTTCATCGGAGATCATGGCGGTCCTCCCTGGTGTTCGCAGACGGCACGCGTGCGTGCCCATCTGATGCTGCTGTGTCGGCGGACATGCCGTCACCGGCACGTCCGCCACTGCACTGCGCTGCCGATTTACAGGTCGAGCAGCAGGCGTGCCGGATCTTCCAGCGCGTCCTTCATGGCCACCAGGCCCAGCACGGCTTCGCGGCCGTCGATGATGCGGTGGTCGTACGACATGGCCAGGTAGTTCATCGGGCGGATGACGATCTGGCCGTTCTCCACGACGGCGCGGTCCTTGGTGGCGTGCACGCCCAGGATCGCCGACTGCGGCGGGTTGATGATCGGGGTCGACAGCATCGAGCCGAACACGCCGCCGTTCGAGATCGAGAAGGTACCGCCGGTCAGGTCTTCCAGGGTCAGCTTGCCGTCCTTGGCCTTGGCGCCGAATTCGCCGATCTTCTTCTCGATCTCGGCGATCGACATCTGGTCGGCGTTGCGCAGGATCGGGACCACCAGGCCGCGCGGCGAACCGACGGCGATGCCGATGTCGAAGTAGCCGTGGTAGACGATGTCGTTACCGTCGACCGACGCATTCAGGATCGGGTACTTCTTCAGGGCGGCGACAGCGGCCTTGACGAAGAAGGACATGAAGCCCAGCTTGACGCCGTGCTCTTTCTCGAACTTGTCCTTGTACTTGTTGCGCAGTTCCATGACCGGCGCCATGTTCACCTCGTTGAAGGTGGTCAGGATGGCGTTGGTCTGCTGCGACTGCAGCAGGCGCTCGGCGATACGGGCGCGCAGGCGGCTCATCGGCACGCGCTCTTCCGGACGGTCACCCAGGGCGACCGGGGCCGGTGCGGCGACCGATTGCAGGGCCGGCTTGGCGGCCGGTGCCGGAGCGGCAGCAGCGGCAGGCTTGTTGGCAACGGCGGCCAGGGCGTCGCCCTTGGTCACGCGGCCGTCGCGGCCGGTGCCGGTGGCGTCGGCAGCGCTCATGTTGTTGTCAGCCAGGATCTTGGCGGCGGCCGGCATCGCGACGTCGCCTTTCGAGCCGGTGCTGGCTGCGGCCGGGGCGGCTGCGGCCGATGCCTCAGGGGCGGCTTGCACCGGTGCCGAGCGCACTGCCACCGGGCTGGTCTGTTCCGACGCCTCGGTGTCGATGATGGCGATGACTTCGCCCGACACGACGGTCGCGCCGTCGGCCTTGATCAGCTGGACGATGACGCCTTCGCTCGGGGCCGGCAGTTCCAGGACCACCTTGTCGGTCTCGATATCGATCATGTTCTCGTCGCGCGAGACCTTCTCGCCGACTTTCTTGTGCCAGGACAGGAGGGTCGCTTCAGCAACCGATTCCGACAGTTGGGGGACCTTGACTTCGATTTGTGCCATGTTGATGTAACTCCGTTAATTATTCTGTGCAAAAGCCCCGGGCCGAAGCCCGGGGCGTGGTGTGTTTTTCTTTTACTTAGTCAGGATGAAGCCCTTGAGCTTGGAGAACGCGGTCTCCAGCAGTTCCTTCTGCTGCGCCACGTGCTTGTCGGCATAGCCGACCGCAGGCGACGAGGAAGCGGCGCGGCCGGCATACGCCAGGCGCTGGCCCTCTTCCATGTTTTCGAAGATGTTGTGCTGGATCTGGAACCACGGACCCTGGTTCTGCGGCTCGTCCTGCACCCACACCACCTCGGTCGCGTTCGGGAACTTCTTCAGTTCGGCCGCGAACGACTTGTGCGGGAACGGATACATCTGTTCGATACGGATGATCGCGACGTCGCTGGCGCCACGGGCCTTGCGGGTGTTGACCAGGTCGTAGTAGACCTTGCCCGAGCAGACCTGCACGCGCTTGACCTTGCCTGCATCGATCTTCTCGTCCACTTCGCCGATGACGGTCTGGAAGCCGCCCTTGGCCAGGTCGGTCAGCGCCGAGCCGGCGTCCTTGTTACGCAGCAGCGACTTCGGGGTGAAGATCACCAGCGGCTTGCGGAACTGGCGCACCATCTGGCGGCGCAGCAGGTGGAAGATCTGGGCGGCCGTGGTCGGCTGCACCACCTGCATGTTGTTGTCGGCGCACAGCTGCAGGAAGCGCTCGATGCGTGCCGACGAGTGCTCCGGACCCTGGCCTTCGTAGCCGTGCGGCAGCATCATGGTCAGGCCCGAGGCGCGGCCCCATTTCGCTTCGCCCGAGGCGATGAACTGGTCGATGACGACCTGGGCGCCGTTGACGAAGTCGCCGAACTGGGCTTCCCAGATGGTCAGGGTGTTCGGTTCGGCGGTCGAGTAGCCGTACTCGAAGCCGAGCACCGCCTCTTCGGACAGCACCGAGTCGATCACGGTGAAGTTGGCCTGGTTGTCCGAGACGTTGGCCAGCGGCAGGTAGATGCCCTGGTCCCAGCGCTCGCGGTTCTGGTCGTGCAGCACGGCGTGGCGGTGCACGAAGGTGCCGCGGCCGGCGTCCTGGCCCGACAGGCGGACCGGGTAGCCCGACGACAGCAGGGTGGCGAAGGCCAGGTGCTCGCCCATGCCCCAGTCGAGGTTCATCTCGCCGCGGCCCATGGCGGCGCGGTCGTTCAGGACCTTCTCGACCAGCGAGTGCGGCTTGAAGCCTTCCGGCACCTTGGTGATGCGTTCCGCCAGGCGTTTCAGTTCGGTCAGCGGCACGGCGGTATCCGCGGCATCGGTCCACTTCTTGTTCAGGAACGGCGCCCAGTCGACGGCGTACTTGTTCTTGAAGTTGGTCAGCACCGGATCGATGGTGTGCTTGCCGGCGTCCATCGCGGCGCGGTATTCGGCCACCAGCTGGTCGCCGGTTTCCGGCGGCACGGTGCCCTGCGCAGACAGCTTCTCCGCGTACAGCTTGCGGGTGCCCGGGTGCTTGGCGATCTTCTTGTACATCAGCGGCTGGGTCAGCGCCGGGGTATCCTGCTCGTTGTGGCCCAGCTTGCGGTAGCAGACGATGTCCACGACCACGTCCTTGCCGAATTCGGTGCGGTAGTCCATCGCGATCTGCGAGGCCAGCACGACCGCTTCCGGATCGTCGGCGTTCACGTGCAGCACCGGTGCCTCGATCATCTTGACGACGTCCGAGCAGTAGATGGTCGAACGGGCGTCGCGCGGGTCCGAGGTGGTGAAGCCGATCTGGTTGTTGATGACGATGTGGACGGTACCGCCGGTGCCGTAGCCGCGGGTCTGGGCCAGGTTCAGGGTTTCCATGACCACGCCCTGGCCGGCGAACGCAGCGTCGCCGTGCACCAGGATCGGCAGCACTTCCTTGCCCTTGCGGTCGCCGCGGCGGTCCATGCGCGCCTTGACCGAACCTTCGACGACCGGGTTGACGATCTCGAGGTGGGAAGGATTAAAAGCAAGCGACAGGTGGACCGGGCCGCCCGGGGTCGAGATGTCGCTCGAAAAGCCCTGGTGGTATTTCACGTCGCCCGCAGGCAGGTCGTCGGCGTGCTTGCCTTCGAATTCTTCGAACAGGTCGGCCGGGCTCTTGCCCAGGGTGTTGACCAGCACGTTCAGGCGGCCGCGGTGGGCCATGCCGATGACGATTTCCTGCACACCCTTTTCACCGGCGCGCTGGATGACTTCGTCGATCGAGGCGATGAAGGATTCGCCGCCTTCCAGCGAGAAACGCTTGGCGCCGACGTACTTGGTGTGGAGGTAGCGCTCCAGGCCTTCGGCCGCGGTGAGTCGCTCGAGGATGTGCTTCTTCTTGTCGCCGGTGAAGGTCGGAGTCGAGCGGATCGACTCCAGGCGCTCCTGCAGCCAACGCTTCTCGGTCGGGTCGCTGATGTACATGAACTCAGCGCCGATCGAACGGCAGTAGGTGTCGCGCAGCATGTTCAGGATGTCGCGCAGCGGCGCGGTTTCCTTGCCGAAGTAGGTATTACTGATGTTGAAGACGGTGTCGAGGTCCGCTTCGGTAAAGCCGTAGAAGGCCGGGTCGAGTTCCGGCAGCGGCGGACGTTCCTGGCGCTGCAGCGGGTCGAGGTTGGCCCAGCGCGAGCCGAGGTAGCGGTAGGCGGCGATCAGCTGGGTGACGGCCACGCGTTTGCGGCCCATTTCCGGGTCCGACGAGGCGCTGATGGTGCGGATGGGGCCCTGCTTCGCGCGTTCCGCAAACGAGGCGACGACCGACGAGTGGACCACGTCCGGGCGGCTGGAGCCGTCCACGGCAGGCACGTGCTGCATCTGGTCAAAGTAAGCGCGCCAGTTTTCCGGGACCGAACCCGGATTGTTCAGGTACGCTTCATATAACTCTTCCACGTACGGCGCATTACCGCCGAACAGGTACGAGTTCGCATTCTGTTGCTGCATCATTCTTGCTCACCTTTCTTCGCGCTTCGCGAGTATGGGGCGGGTTGGTCTAACCTTCCGCGACACGGCCTGACCGGTTAGCGGATCGCACTTACTACATCAAGTTGTGGGGAAGGACGAATTACATGACAAGCGGCCTCTTACGGCCCTCTTGCCTTTTAGCGCACGGTATTGTAACGCAAGGTCTGATGCAAGACAGGGCTCCGGCTGAGAAATTATTTATTTCTATTTGTAAAGCCACAATGTACGGTTGACCACGTAAATGATAATCGTTATCATTTGATGATGAGCCCGATTGGACCGACCACTTCCACCCCTGCATCTGCCGCCGCATCGGCCGCTCCCCCTGCCTTGCCGGGTGCGCGTCGCGCCGTCTACCTGAAGCAGCTGCACCAGTGGCACTGGATCAGTTCCGCCATCTGCCTGATGGCGATGCTGCTGTTCAGCTTTACCGGCCTGACCCTCAACAACGCCAGCCTGATCGAGGCGGAGCCCCAGGTGACGCGCCTGAAAACCACCCTGCCGGAGCCGTTGCGCGCCCAGCTGGAACAGTACGCGCGGGAGCATGCCGACGCCAACGTGCCGCTGCCGAGCGAGATCGCGGACTGGGCCAATGCCTCCTTCCCGGTCGAGGTGCGCGGCAAGCGCGCCGAGTGGAGCGAAGACGATGCCTACCTCGCCCTGCCCCGCCCGGGCGGCGACGCCTGGCTGCGCCTGGCCAGCGACGGCAGCGTGGAATACGAACGGACCGACCGCGGCTGGATCTCGTGGCTGAACGACATGCACAAGGGCCGCAACACCGGGCCGGTGTGGAGCTGGTTCATCGACATGTTCTCCGTCGCCTGCGTGGTGTTCTGCATCACCGGTTTCCTGATCCTGAAGTACCACGCGGCCAAGCGGCCGTCGACCTGGCCCGTGGTCGGATTCGGCGTCGTGCTGCCGATCGTGCTGGCCCTGCTGTTCGTCCATTGAATCCTCCTTCATCGCTCTACTATTTACCTAGAGAAGACCAAGCATGAAACTGTCCCACTCGCTCCTCCTGACCCTGCCGCTGGCTTCCAGCTGGGCCGTGGGCGCCGACCTGTCCGTCAAGTTCGAGCTGCCGCGGCTGAACGTCGCCGAATACCACAAGCCCTATGTCGCGATCTGGATCGAGCGCGCCGACCAGACCGTGGCCTCGAACCTGGCCGTGCTGTACGACGTCAAGATGAAGAACCGCGAAGGCGAAAAGTGGCTGAAGGACCTGCGCACCTGGTGGCGCAAGGCCGGCCGCGACGCCACCATGCCGATCGACGGCGTGAGCGGCGCAACCCGTCCGCCGGGCGCCCATACGATGAAATTCGACGGCGCGCGCACCGGCCTGGACAAGCTCCCGGCCGGCGACTACACGCTGGTGGTCGAGGCATCGCGCGAATCGGGCGGGCGCGAAGTGGTCAAGCTGCCGTTCAACTGGACCGGCAAGGGCAAGGTCGCCGCCAGCGCGGCGGGCAAGGACGAACTGGGCGCCGTGTCGCTCCAGATCCAATAACGACAGAAGTTACATAACATCCGATAAAACGACAGGAGTAGACCATGCAACAACTTCGCTTCACCAAAGCCGCCGCACTGGGACTGATTCTCGCCGGCATGTCGCTGACCGCCCAGGCGCACGACGCCTGGCTACTCCCGAACAGCACCATGGTCGACGCCAAGGAAGCCTGGGTCACGCTCGACGCGGGGATCTCGAACCAGCTGTTCGAGTTCAACCACGCCCCGCTGCGCCTGGACAACCTGATGATCACCGATCCGGATGGCGTGACCGCCAAGGCCGAAGGCGCGGTGCTGGGCAAGTACCGCAGCACGCTCGACCTGCGCCTGCCGAAGGACGGCACCTACCGCCTGGCGATCGTCAACAACAACGTGATGGGCAGCTACAAGCTGGGTGGCGAAACCAAGCGCTTCCGCGGCCCGCAGGGCAGCCCGCAAGTGCAGGTCCCGGCGGGCGCCACCGAGGTGCAGAGCACCAACGTGCACACGCGCCTGGAAACCTTTGTCTCGGCCAACAAGATGAACGAGACCGCCCTCAAGCCGAGCGGCGTCGGCCTGGAGATGGTCCCGGTCACCCACCCGTCCGACCTGCGCGTCGGCGAGCCGATCCGCGTGCGCTTCCAGCTCGACGGCAAGCCGGCGGCCGGCATGCCGTTCAGCGTGGTACCGGGCACCGCCAAGTACCGCGGCTCCTCGGGCGAACAGCGCCTGACCACCGACGCCAAGGGCGAAGCCAGCTTCACCGTGGCCACGCCGAACATGTACTACCTCAGCGCCAGCGTGCCGCACGGCGAGCGCGGCGCCGCGCAGCAGGCGGGCGCCAAGCGCTATACCTACGCCGCCACCTTCGAAGTGCTGCCGCAGTAAGGGACGGCACGGCATTGATGCGCAGCGTTCTCGTTCCGTTCGAGATCGATACGGCACTTCCTCCCGCCGGCAGCCTGCTGCGCAAGGCGGCAGGCCGTTCGATGGGCACCACCTGGTCGGCACAGATGCTGGTCCCGCCCGGGGTCGATGCAGACCTCGAGGCGGCCCTGCAGCGCGAGCTGGACGAGATCGTCGCGCAGATGAGCCACTGGGAAGAAGCCTCCCTGCTCTCGCGCTATAACCGCGCACCGGGCGGGAGCTGGCATGCGCTGCCGCCGCAGTTCTTCGAGGTGGCCGACTTCGCGCTGCGGGTGCTCGAGGACACGGCCGGCGCCTACGACCCGGCCGCCGGTGCGCTGGCCAGGCTGTGGGGCTTCGGCCCGACCGGACGCCACGACAGTGCCGGCTTCCAGGCGCCTACTGACAACGAAATCGCCAGTACCCTGGCGTGGCGCGCCAGGGCCACCCCACAGCTCGACCACGCCGGCCGCCGCCTGCTGCAGCCGGGCGGCGCCACCCTCGATTTCTCCTCGATCGCCAAGGGCTATGGCGTGGACCGCCTGGGGCTCTGCCTCGAACGCCATGGCGTGCGCCACTACCTGGTCGAGGTCGGCGGCGAACTGCGCGGCGCCGGCATGAAGCCGGGCGGCGAGCCGTGGTGGGTCGAGATCGAAGGCGTCCCCGACGCCGCCGGTCCGCAGGCCGTGGTCGCCCTGCACGGGCTGGCCGTTGCCACCTCGGGCGACTACCGCAGTTTTTTCATTGATGCGCAGCGCAGCGCGGGTCGGCGCCGCATCTCGCATACGCTCGACCCGCGCACCGGCTATCCGATCGCCAACGGCATCGCTTCCTGCACGGTCGTGGCCGGCACCTGCATGGTGGCCGATGCGCTGTCCACCGCACTGACCGTGATGGGCGTCGAGGCTGGCCTGGCCTTTGCCGATGCGCGCGGCATTGCGGGACGCTACCTCGTCCGCCACGGAGACGGCCTGGCCGAACACACCTCTTCCGCCTGGCGCGAATTGTTGCAATGATGATGCCGACGCTGTTGACAACCGAGCCCGCGCGCTGGGGCAGTGCCCTTGCCCTGTCCGGCGGCTACCTGGCGATGTGCTTCGCGCTCTGGCGCGCCCGCGCCGCGGCACGTCAAAAGGCCGGCACGGGCGAGGCCGACTGGCTGGTGATCCATGCCAGCCAGACCGGCAGCGCCGAATACCTGGCCGGGCAGACTGCCGCCACCTTGAGGCTGGGCGGCCTGTCGGCACGCGCCGTCTGCATGTCCGAGCTCGATGCGGATACCCTGTCGCGTGCCGGCCGCATCCTGTTCATCGCCAGCACCTATGGCGAAGGCGACGCACCCGACACCGCCGCCCGTTTCGCCGGGGCGACCATGGGAACGGCAGCCGACCTCTCGCACCTGCATTACGCCGTGCTGGCGCTGGGCGACAGCAGCTACACGAATTACTGCGGCTTCGGCCGTGCGCTGGACGGCTGGCTGGCGGCGCACGGCGCCACGCCGCTGTTCGGGCGCATCGACGTCGACCGCGGCAATGCATCCGCGTTGGCCGAATGGCAGCATCACATCGGCCGCCTGGCCGGCACCAGCGACGCACCGGACTGGGAAGCGCCAAGCTACGGCGATTGGCGCATCGTCCAGCGCGTGCTCGCCAATCCGGGCAGCGCCGGCGCACCGCTCTACCGCGTCGCGCTGGTCCCCGTGGAGGCTGCGCTGCCGCCATGGGAAGCCGGCGACCTGGCGCAGGTCAGCGCGCCCGCCGACCCTGACCATCCGCGCGAATATTCGATCGCTTCCCTGCCTTCCGAAGGCCGGCTGGAACTGCTGGTGCGCCTGCAGCGGCGCGAGGACGGGAGCCCGGGCGCGGCATCCGGCTGGCTGTGCGAAACCGCGGCCCTGGACGACGTGATCCGCCTGCGCATCCGCGCTCACGGGCGCTTCCGCCTGAACGGCAATGCGGGGCGTGCCCTGATCGCGATCGGCAACGGCAGCGGGCTGGCGGGCTTGCGGGCGCTGGTCAAGGCCCGCATCGATGCGGGCAAAGGCGACAACTGGCTGCTGTTCGGCGAACGCAATGCCGCCCACGACTTCCTGTGCCGCGACGAGCTGCAGGGATGGCTCGCGTCAGACGGCCTGGCCCGGCTCGACCTCGCCTTCTCGCGCGACCAGTCGACGCCGCGCTACGTACAGCATCTGGTACGCGAACACGCCTCGCTGCTCTGCAGCTGGGTCGAAGGGGGTGCGGCGATCTATGTGTGCGGTAGCCTGCAGGGAATGGCAGGCGGCGTGCACGAGGCGCTGACGGAGGTGCTGGGCGCGGAGATGCTCGACGCGCTCACGGCCGAGGGACGCTACCGGCGCGATGTTTATTAAGTAGGGTGGGCGGGTCTCCCGCCCACGCGGTGACAGGTAGTGGCTCCGCTATCGTGCCGGATGATCTTGCCGCCAACCATCACCGCGTGGGCGGGAAAAACCGCCCGCCCTACCGCTTACTTGTCGTTCTTGCGGCTCTGCGAGCCGGCTTTGGCATGCTGCTCGGGCGAACCGCCCTGCACGCCGCCGCTGGCCTGGTTGCCGCCACGGCCGCCGCTTTGCTGGTTGCCGCCCTGGCCGCCGCTCTGCTGGCCGCCACCGCCGCCATGGCTCATCGAGCCGGCACGGCGTGCCTCTTCCGAGGTGAACTCGTGGGCATTGCCCGATGCGTGCGCCGCACGGCCGCCTTCGCTGGCGATCTCGCGCTGGCGCTGCGGATCCATCGATGCGAAACCACGGTTGCTGGTATCGCCGCTCTGCTGGTTGCCACCCTGCTTGCCTTTGTTGCCGCCTTGTTTATTCGATGCCATAGTTGCCTCCTGTTCATCGTTGAAAGCATCAGCCGAAAGTGGCTGAGACAGGCCCATCCTAATCATGGCGAGCCCGGCAGACCACCCAAAAGTGGCAACAATCTTGTAGGAGGAGGCCTTGCCAGCTCCGGGCGTCTACTCTGTCAGACTGGGAGAAATTGATTTTGTAGTTTTGCCACGACTAGAATAGGATGAACGTTCGCTTCTTCCTTTGAGAATAAAACATCTCTCTCATGTAGTCTTACGCTGACTAGACATTGTGAAATTTTCCATCGGCCATCGCCTTTTTCTATCGGTCCTGCTCGCCATCCTCGCAGTGGCGGCCAGCGCCGTCCACCTGCTGCGCCAGAACGTGCTGGCCAGTTTCGGCGACTACGCCGTCGGCATCGAACTCGACCGCCTGGACGAACTGTCGGGCGCGCTCGCAGCGCGCTACCGGGCACAGGGCGGCTGGCAATTCCTGCCCCCCGGCGACGAACGGCGCGGCTGGATTGCGCAGGAGCTGGTGCGCCTGCAGGAGGAACGCGAGCGCCGCGCGATGACCGTGCCGCCCGCGCCGGAGGTGCCGGCGGCGCCCCTGCCGCCTGCCCGGCTGGCACGCACCAGCGCCCCGGCTCCGGCTGCTCCCGTGGACAGTCCCGTCCCGCCGGCGCCACCGGCTCCGCCCGCTCCACCCGCGCCACCCACGATGCCCCTGCCTGCACCGCGCCTGGACGTCCCACCCGCCGGCGGCGTCACCTACGACCTGCACCAACGCGTGACCCTGCTCGATGCGAACGGCGGCTACCTGGCCGGCCGCAGGCCCGGCTCGCTCCCGCTGGCCCGGCGCGCCATCGAGGTCGACGGGCGCACGGTCGGCTACCTGGGAGTGGCGCCCAGCCACCAGCCCAGCGACGCGATGGCGCTCGCCTTCCTGCAGCAGCTGCGCAGCAGCCTGTGGCTGATCGTGGCCGCGGCAGTCAGCCTGAGCGCGCTCGCCGCCGTGCTGCTGGCGCGCCACTTCCGCCAGCCGATCCGACAGCTCGCCGCAGGCGCCGGCGCCCTGGCCGGCGGCCGCTACGAAGTGCGCCTGCCGGCCTCGCGCAGTGACGAACTGGGCGACCTGGCGCGCCACTTCAACGCCCTGGCCCAGCAGCTGGAGAGCGCGGAAGGGGCACGCCGCCAATGGGTGGCCGATACCTCGCACGAGCTGCGCACCCCACTCGCCGTACTGCGCGCCCAGCTCGAAGCCCTGCAGGACGGCGTGCGCAGCGCCACCCCCGAGACCGTCGAGGCCATGCTGCGCCAGGTGCTGGCCCTGAACAAGCTGATCGACGAGCTGTATGCGCTGGCGCGTGCCGACGTGGGCGCGCTCGACTGCAAGCCGGTACCGTTCGACCTGTGGTACCTGGCCACCTCCCACGCGCGGGGTTTTGCCGCACGCCTGCAGGCGGCCGGGCTGGCCTTCGAACCGGGCGCAGCACCCGCCCGCACCCGGGTGCTGGCCGACCCCGACCGCCTGCGCCAGGTACTCGACAACCTGTTCGAGAACAGCCTGCGCTATACGGCACCGGGTGGACACATCGCGCTGCATGCGCATGCCGACGGTGCCCACCTGCACCTCGTCATCGACGACAGCGCGCCGGGCGTCCCGAATGAGGCCCTGCCCCGCCTGGCCGAGCGCTTTTACCGCGTGGACGCCTCGCGCAGCCGCGCCCACGGCGGCGCCGGACTCGGCCTGGCCCTGTGCCGGCGCCTGCTCGAGGCGCAGGGCGGCAAGCTCGCTTTTGCCCACTCGCCTTTCGGAGGCCTGCGCGTGACGCTGTCGCTGCCGCTGTCGGGAGACGCCGCATGAGCCAGGCCATCATGATCGTGGAAGACGAACCGGAGCTGGCCGCGCTGGTTGCCGACTACGCGCGCGCCGCCGGTTATGCGCCGCAGGTATTCGGCGACAGCCGCGAGGCGCTGGCCGCGATCCGCACCGCTCCGCCTGCGCTGGTCGTGCTGGACCTGATGCTGCCCGGGCTCGACGGCCTGTCGCTGTGCCGCGCGCTGCGCGAGAGCGACGAACCGGGCAACGAGCTGCCGGTGATCATGGTGACCGCGCGGGTCGAGGAAATCGACCGCCTGCTCGGCCTGGAAGCCGGCGCCGACGACTACCTGTGCAAGCCCTTCAGTCCGCGCGAACTCATGGCCCGCATCAAGGCCATCCTGCGCCGCGCGGGTACCGCCCAGCCTCCACGCCTGCTGGCGATCGACGAGGCGGCGCGCCGCATCACGATCCACGGCCAGCCGCTCGACCTGACCCCGAGCGAATTCGCGATCCTGGCAACGCTGGCGCGCCGTCCGGGCCGGGTGTTCTCGCGCACCCAGCTGTTGGACGCCGCCCGCGCCGACAGCCTGGAGGCCACCGACCGCGCCGTCGACAGCCATGTCAAGAACCTGCGGCGCAAGATCGAGGCGGCGGCGCCCGGGCTGGAGCCGATCCACTCCATCTACGGGCTCGGCTACCGGTTCGATCTCTGACTGGAACTTTTTCGCACCGTCGCGGCAATACAGGTAGGGCCCGGACAGGCTCGCGCTCACCAGCTTCCTTTGCCATCAATAGGTGCCACATGCAATCCGTACGCCTGCTCGCCGGTCTTCTCGCCGGCGCCGCCTTGTTCCTCCCGTCCCCGGCCGCGCTGGCCGACCGGGGCGCCGTCATCGATCGCAGCGCCCAGATCCTGCGGGAACGCTACCTGGACGCTGCGCTCGGCGCCAGGGTCGCCGATGGCCTGCTGGCGCAAAAGGCCGAGCTGGACAAGGTATCCGATCCGCAGGCCTACGCAAGGGCGGTCACCCAGGCCATGCAGGCGATCCAGCCCGACCTGCACTTGCGCATGAGCTACGAACCGCAGTCCGAATTCGTGCCCGGCTCGGGCGCTCCCTGCGCCATGACGGCGGCCGGGCCGGGTGGGCAGGCACGCCAGGTCGTGCGCACCGGACGCATCGACGGGCGCGACGCTGCCGCGATCGCCCGTACCAATTTCGGTTTCGAGGCGGTGCAGCGCCTCGATGGCAACGTCGGCTACCTGCGCCTGTCGTCCTTCGTTCCGCTGGACCTGTCGCGCGCGACGGCGGAGGCGGCCATGCGTTTCCTCGCCAACAGCGATGCCCTCATCATCGACCTGCGCGGCAACTACGGCGGCGCGCCCGAGACGGTCGGGTACATCATGAGCCACTTCTATGCGCCGGATGCGCCGCCGACCTTGCTCCATGCTTCCGAGAACCGGGCCGCCGGCGTGCGCAGCGAGGTGAAGACCGACCCTGCGCTGGGCAGCAAGGCACTGGCCGCGGTGCCGGTGTATGTGCTGATCGACCGGCGCAGCGCGTCGGCCGCCGAGATCCTTGCCTACAGCGGCGCGCGCGTGGGTCGTGTCAAGGTGATCGGGGAAACCTCGGCCGGCGCGGGTAACGGCGGACTGAAGTACTCAGTGGGCCAGGGCTACGCCTTGTTCATCGCCGAATGGAAGGTCTTGACCGGCCCCGGCTGGGAGCGCGTCGGGGTCAAGCCGGACGTGGCGGTAGAGCCGGCCGCCGCGCTGGCCACGGCCCATCGCCTCGCACTGCAGGCCCTTGCCGGCCAGGAGGCGCCTCCCGCACTGCGCGAGGAGCGGGAGCGGGCGCTGAGCAGGCTCTGAGCGCCATCGCGCTGCGGCCTGCAGGCGGACGCTCCATCATTTCTCCACATTTGGCATGCAGGATGTACCCATGGCCCGCCGCACGGCGCGGGCCGCAGCCAAGGGAGACCACCATGCAAACGAAAAACAAGGCCTTCGCCGCCCTCGCCCTGTTGGGCCTGCTTGTCGGCAGCGCCCAGGCGGGCGTGCACGTCCACTACAAGTGCGAGTCGACCGTAAAGGGCAAATGCCCGCCGCCGCCGGTCCCGCCCACCCCGCCGGCACCACCCGCTCCGCCGGCGCCGCCAGAACTCCCGGTCGAGCGGGTCGCAGGTATCGCCCCGCCCCCTCCCCCATCCATGCCCGCGATCCCGGCGCCGCCCGCGCCACCCACGCCGCCGCCCCTGCCCGAAATACCTGCCGAAGCCCACGCCGCCTGCGCCGGCAAGGCCGTCGGCACCCGCATCAGGCACGTGCTGCGGCAGGGCGAGACCATGACCGGCGTGTGCATGCGGGAAAACGGCAGGACCGTGTTCGATCTGCGCGAGTATCGGCTCCACGATTAGGATGGCCCCGACCGCATGACTCGACTTGGCGGTCTAGATCATTTATTCTAGATCCATGAGCACTCCCGACGTTCCCGCCAAGCCGACCCCGTCCGAACTGGAAATGCTGCGCCTGCTGTGGCGGCTCGGCCCCGCCACTGCCCGCCAGGTGCACGAGGCGGCGCTTGAGACGCGGCCCGACATGGCCTATGCCAACGTGCTGCGGCTGCTGCAGATGATGCACGCCAAGGGCCTGCTGACCCGCGACGAAAGCGCGCGTGCACACGTGTACGCGCCGGCCCAGCCCCAGGACAGGCACCAAGCCGGCCTGATCAAGGACCTGATCCACAAGGCCTTTTCCGGCTCCGGCAAGGAACTGGTGCTGGCCGCACTGCGCGGCCACGTCAGCAAGCAAGAGCGAGAAGAAATCCAGCAGATCCTCAACGGCGAGGCCGGGCGCAAGGAATGAACACGGCATCGCCCCGGCCTGTCGCGCCGGTCCAGCCCGAGCTCGAGGACTGCTGCCGCAGCGGTTGCGTGCCCTGCGTTTTCGATCTCTACGAGGAAGCACTGGCGCGCTACGAGCGTGAACTTGCTGCCTGGGAAGCCGTCAACACGGCCCCGCCCCCTCCCTGACTGCCCTGTCGCGCACGCTTGAATCCAGGTGGTGCGCAACTCCCGCCTGTCCGAATCCGATGTCGAGGAAGCCCTGCGCGAGCACGGCCGCCCGCGCCCGGAAATACAATGCGCCTTCCCGGAAGGCGATGGCGAGGTCACGATCCTGCGCAATCCTCGATCACTTCGTAATCAAGGGCCGCTGTGCCTTTTCTTCAACGCTTCTGCCCGCGGTACTTTTATCGCCCGTACGGTGTGGACGGTGCAGAATTGATGCGCTACTTTTTTCAGCAGTACACCCACCCGGGTGTGCTGTTTGGATTCTTTCCTAATCAGGAGGACTGCCATGAAAAAAGTACTGACCGCACTTGCGCTCGCCGCTTCAACGCTGGCGCTCGCACCGGCGGCCCAGGGTGCCGACATCTACCGCGCCGTGTCCAGCGGCCCGGCCGAGTCGCCGCCCAACGGGTCGCCCGGTTCGAGCGTTGCCACCTTCGAGGTCGACGGCTCGCTGCTGCGGGCCGAAGTGCCGTTCCGCGACCTTACCAGCGGCACGGTCGTTGCCCACATCCATTGCTGCACGACCGAGGCCTTTACCGGGGTGGCGCCGCCCGCGGTATCGCTGGTGGATTTCCCGATGATGGTCACCGCCGGCGAATATACCCACACCTTCGACCTGGGCGACCCGGCGGTCTGGGAGCCCGCCTTCCTGGCCCAGTTCGGCGGGACGCCGGCGGCGGCCAGCTCGGCGCTGGTCAATGCGATGAACGGCAACCAGGCCTACCTCAACATCCACACGACCCAGTATCCGAACGGCGAGATCCGCGGCTTCGTCGTGGCGGCGCCGATTCCGGAACCGGCGACCTGGGGAATGCTGGGGGTCGGCCTGGCAGGACTGGCGCTGATGGCGCGCCGGCGGCCCAGCCGGGTCAAGTGATCACGGCACCTTCGCGTGACGCCAGCAACCGGCTCCAGGCCGGTATCGCCGCCTGCCAGAAGGCGTGCAGCGATGCCGGCCGCGCCAGGGACAAGTGCGGCAAGCCGAGGAAGCGCGCGGCCTGCAGCAGCGCATCGACTGCGGCCGCCTCGTCGCCCGGCGCCACGGCAAGCGCACCGGTCTGCTTCGATAGCTTTTCGCCGTTCTCGTTGCGCACCACGGGCACGTGCAGGTAGCGCGGCGTCGGCACCCCGAGCACGCGCTGCAGGAAGATCTGGCGTGGCGTGGAGTCGAGCAGATCGGCGCCGCGCACGATGTCGGTGACGCCCTGCTCGGCATCGTCCACCACCACCGCCAGCTGGTAGGCCCAGAAACCGTCGGCGCGCTTCAGGACGAAGTCGCCGGATTCGGCGTTCAGGCGCTGGCTCACCTCGCCCGCGAAGCGGTCGTGGAAGCTGATGACGTCATGGCCCGGCTCGGGCACGCGCAGGCGCAGGCTGCGCATGCTGCGTCCCTCAGCCAGCCCGTAGCGGCAGGTGCCGGGATAGATGGCGGCGCCGTCGGGCGCGAAGCCCAGGCGCGAATCGGCGATTTCGCGCCGGTTGCAGCCGCAGGCATAGGTGTGTTGGACGATGCGCTCGGCAGCGGCCTGGTACAGATGCTTGCGCCGGCTCTGCCAGACGACTTCGCCGTCGGCATGCATGCCCAGCAGCGCCAGCAGCGCCAGGATGCCTTCGGCCGCACCGGGCACGCTGCGGCCCTCGTCGATGTCTTCGATGCGCACCAGCCAGGTGCCGTGGTGGGCCCGGGCGTCGAGGTAGCTGGCCAGGGCCGCCACCAGCGAACCGGCGTGCAGCGGACCGGTCGGCGATGGGGCGAAGCGGCCGATGTAAGGTGAATTCAGTTGCGACATCCGCTGATGATAACCGCACGGGAACGGCCGTGCGGTCTCCCCTTATTTGCCGGCCCCTTTGCCTGCTTTTTCGTGCTCGCCAATCAGCTTGGTCACCTGATCCACTACCTCGTTCGGCACCGCCACCGACAGCTGGTAATGCACGATCTCGAAGCCCTTGGCCGTCTTGCGGATCACGCCGCTGGCCATGCACGGCCCGAGGTTCGCGGTGTCGAGCAGCTCGTCGAACCAGATCAGCGACTTGTCGCTCGACGCATACACATTGCGGCGTGTGGCCTTGAAGGTCCAGGCCGATTTGGCGTCGAAGTACTTCTTGGCCCAGGTCTTGAACGCGTCGCGCTTCCACAGCTCGGTGCGGTCGGTGCCGATGTAGACGCCGTCCGGGGCGATCTTGTCGAAATAGGCCATGCGGGCCTTGGCCGCGTCGTCGTGCCATTCGTCGACGAAGGCATTGACCTGCTTGGTGAGCGCGGCATCGGTCTCGGCGTGGGCAGCACTGAGCAGGCTGAGGAACAGGAAGGCGGCGGCAAGGAATCGTTTCATGGTCTCTTTCTATGACAGGAGCATGCGGCAAGCATGCAACACTTATTGCAATGTAACGGAACGGTCAAACGTCCCAACGATAATGCATGCGTGAACAAATGCCAATGCCGCCGTGTTTCTTCTGGCCGGGCACACGTTCCTTTAGCGCATCCTTACGCGTTCTTCACAGCCGGCAGCCTACTCTTCGGACAGGGCCGGTCCGGCCCGAAGCATGCACTCTTTCGAACAAGGCGCCACCACCGTGAGCAGGCAAGCGCAAGCCCATCCCGATGCCGTCACCTTCCAGCAGCTCCTGATGCTGGAGGGCATCGCACGCCGTCTCGCCAGGAAATACCCGCCCGACTGGCTGGAGCGGCAAGGACGCCCGCTCTACCTGCTTACCCTGGCGCTCTCCTTCCTGAGCGCGGCGCTGCTCGGCCTGGCCTGGGGCCCCTGGTGGGGTTTCCTGATTCCCTTGTTCATGCCGACCCTGGTGCTGGTCGCCCTGCCGCGCCTGCTCTTCGGGCGGGTGACGGGTCGCCCGCGCTGGGCCCACCCGCTGGCCACGCTCGACCGGCAGGACGCCGAACTGGTCCGGCGCATGGTCGCGTCGATGCGCTCCTGCTCCTCGATCAGCGGCGAGCGCTTCTTCGAGATCTGGCGCCGCGCGCGCCAGCTCGCCGCGTATCGGCACCATGGATAACAAGCACGGCGGTGCACTAAAATAAACGGATGCGCATCCTCATCGTCGAAGACCACCCGGACATCCTCGCTAACCTGTACGGTTTCCTGGAACCGAAGGGCCACCAGCTGGACTCCGCCCGCAACGGCTACGGCGGGCTGGCGCTCGCCTCCGAGAACGATTACGACGTGATCGTGTTGGACGTCATGCTGCCCGGCCTGAACGGGCTGGAGCTGTGCCAAAAGCTGCGCACCGAGCTCGGCAAGTCCACGCCGGTGCTGATGCTGACCGCGCGCGACAGCCTGCCCGACAAGGTGGCCGGCTTCGACAGCGGCGCCGACGACTACCTCGTCAAGCCCTTCTCCCTGGTGGAACTGGAAGCGCGCCTGAAGGCGCTGGTGCGCCGCTCGGCCGCCGCCCATGCGGTGCATTCCACCATGCGCTTCGGCGAATTGAGCTTCGATCCCGACACCCAGGAAGCCGCGCGCGCCGGCGTCCCGGTGCAGCTCACCCGCACCGGCTACACGCTGCTGCGCTGCCTGCTCGCCAGCGCGCCGCGCATCGTCACCCGCGAAACCCTGGAGCAGGCCGTGTGGGGCGAGGACCGCCCCGACAGCGACGCCCTGCGCACCCACATCCATGCGCTGCGCCAGGCGATCGACAAGCCCTTCGCCACCCCGATGCTGCAGACGGTGGCGGGCGTCGGATACAAGCTGGTGCAAGGCGATCCCCGGCAAAGCCCGCAGCGCGATGCGCCCCGCTGATTCCCTGAAGCGCCGCATCGTCGTCGCCTTCGTCCTGTTCGGCCTTGGCGCCTCGGCCTTCTTTGCCATCATTGCGGCCATCGCGGTGGAAGGCATCGAGGTGGAACTGGTCGACAAGCGCCTGGAAGCGGCCGTGGCCTGGGCTGCGCCGCGCCATGCGGCGGGCCTGGACGTGGACATGCCGGCCGGGCTGCGCTTCCACCGCAACGAAGCAATTCCCGCGCCGCTGCGCGGCCTGCCCGAGGGCGTGCACAAGGTGGACGTCGGCGCCACCCGGCTGCATGTGCTGGCCGGACAGGATGTGCGCGGCAGCTGGGTGCTGGTCGACCACGAAAGCGACTACGACAAGATCGAGCTGGTGGTGTATTCGATGTTCGCCGCCGTGTTCATCGGCTTCGTGCTGCTGGCCTCGCTGCTCGGCGGCTTCCTCGGTACCCGCGTGGTCACGCCAATCCGCGAGCTGGCGCAGTCGGTCCGCAACGACAGCGCCCCGCCGGCGCTCACAGCACGCAAGGACGAACTGGGCGTGCTCGCGCGCGCCTTGGAGGCCCATACCGCCGAACTGCGCGCCTTCCTCGACCGCGAACGCTACTTCACGGGCGACGTCAGCCACGAGCTGCGCAGCCCCCTCACCGTGATCATGGGCGCCGCCGAGATCCTGATGCAGGAAGGCGCCGCACCCGCCGTGCGCGCCCCGGCCGAACGCATCTACCGCGCGGCTCGCGAGGCCGCGGAATCGGTCACCGTGCTCCTGCTGCTGGCGCGCGCTCCCGACCTCGGTACCCTCCCGCCGGTCGACGTGCATGCCGTGGCAGAAGAAGAAGTCGAAAAATACCGCGTGCTGGTGGCCGGCAAGCCGGTCACCCTGCGCTTCCTCGACGGCCCGCCGCTGGCGGTGCGCGCCCCGCGCGAACTGTGCGCTGCCGCCATCGGCAACCTGGTGCGCAATGCCTGCCAGTACACCGACGGGGGCGAAGTGGTAGTGCGCCTGCTGCCGGGCCGGGTCGTGGTCGAGGACACCGGCCCGGGCCTGCCGCCGGCGGTGGTGGCCACCCTGGGCAGCGGCGGCGCGCCCTCGAGCGGGTCGGGCGGCACCGGGCTTGGGCTCGCGCTGGCGCGGCGCATCTGCGACTTCCTGGGCGCCGGCTTCGCCTACGAAGCGCGCGCAGAGGGTGGCAGCCGCTTCACGATTACCTTCGCGACCAACTTTCCTGCCGCGTAGATCGCATGTTCACACGGTCTTGACGGCCGCTTGAGCGGCAGCTCACGTCCCGCTTCGTATCCTGCCCAGGTAACGCGGCCATTCCGGCCGCGCGGTTCGATGGAAGCGAAGTGCACCCTATCCCCTCGCGGCGCATCAGCGCCAACCTGCTCGTCTTCGGCGTCGCCCTGCTGCTGGCCACCGCCGCCAACATCAACTTCTGGTCCGGTTTCATCCACGCCATCGGCGGCTTCTCGCTGGCGCGGCTGCCGCTGCTGGCCGGCAGCTTCGCGATCGTCGTGCTGCTGTTCTACCTGGTCCTGGCCGACTGGCTGTACCAGCGCAGCGCCGCTGCGTTCCCCTGGCGCGAGGCCTGGCTGACCACGACTTTCGGCCACGGGATACTCAAGGCGGAGCTGACGCTGCCGGCAGCCTGCTTCGTGGCGGCGGCGATCGTCGATGCCGTCCGGCCGCAGGCTCTGCTTGCCCGGCCACTGCCTGCCGGCCGGCCACGCCTCGAGCGCGTTGTGGCTGGTGTCGCTGGTGGTGGTGTGGCTGCCGGGGCCGGGCCGCCGGGCCGGGCGCGCCTGTTGCGTGGCGCTGGTACCCGGACTGGCCCTGGGGTGGATGCAGCAGATGCGCGGTGCCCATTTCCTCACGCACACGCTGTGGTCGGCCTGGATCGCCTGTGCGATCGTACTGGCGCTCGTGATGCTGCTGCAGGCTAGCGGTGGTACTGTCCGTCGCGCTCGGGCTGGTACTCGATGCCGCGCACGGTGACCGCGAACAGGGCGCCGTCCGGGCGCTCCCAGCTGATCGTGTCGCCGACCTTCAGGCCCAGCAGCGCGGTGCCGACCGGGGTCAGGATCGACAGCTTGTCCGGAGCGCCGTCCATGTCCTTCGGGTAGCTGAGGGTCATCGCTACTTCGTCCTCGGCATCGTCAAATACGAAGCGCACGCGCGAGTTCATCGTGACGACGTCGGGCGGCATTTCCCATGGTTCCGCCAAGCCAGCGCGGCCGAGTTCGTCGAGCAAGGCATCGCGTGCGGCGGCCTGGGTGGCCGGCAGGTAATCCAGCATGCGGTCGAGGCGGTCCATGTCCAGCCATGAGACGAGGATGCTTGGTTTCATTGTTTCTCCTGGTGCTTGCCCGCAATTGACGGGCGAATAGTCGGTACGGCCACGGAGTGTGGCCGGCGGTGTAGGAAATGAGGGGAGGCTCGGGAGGACGGAAGAACGCTTGCGCTGTCCTCACCGAGCCCGAACGAGCCGGGCGAGCTTGCCGGACGACGTTTGCACCGCCCGTGTCACGGCGGCGCGGTCACGCTCGACGGACCCCGTGAAGCCCCTTCCCTGCCGGGCGGCGGCGGTAGCTGGCGATGTGAAGCGTGGTGGGTTCATGGGGACGGCAGTATAGCCTTCGTGGCGCCTTCGTCAACAGCGCGCACGATACCTTGATGCAAGTCGCAGGGTGGACGGCTCGGCCGTCCACCCTGCCATGTCACACCTGCAGCGGCATCTTCGTGATCAGCTTGTCGAGCGTGATCGGATACTCGCGCACCCGCACGCCGGTCGCGTTGTACACCGCATTGGCGACGGCTGCCGCCACGCCGCAGATGCCCAGCTCTGCGATGCCCTTGGCTTTCATCGGCGAGGACATCGGATCGACCTCGTCCAGAAAAATCACTTCCTGGTGCGGGATGTCCGCGTGCACCGGCACCTCGTAAGTGGCCAGGTCGTGGTTGACGAAGTAGCCGAGCCGCTTGTCGACGGCGAGTTCCTCCATCAGCGCCGCGCCGGCGCCCATCGTCATCGCGCCGATCACCTGGCTGCGCGCCGTCTTCGGGTTGAGGATGCGCCCTGCCGCGCACACCGCCAGCATGCGGCGCACGCGCACTTCGCAGGTCACGGCGTCGACACCCACTTCGACGAAGTGCGTGCCGAAAGTGGCCAGCTTGAAGCGCTCGTCGATGTCGCCGTACTCGATCAGATCTTCGCCGACCAGTTCGCGCTCGCGGACCGCCTGCTCCAGCGCCAGGCTGCGCTCACCCATGCGCACCAGGCCGCCGGCGAAGATGCTGCGCTCGGGCTCGAAACCGGCCGAACGCGCCACTGCCTCGCGCAGCTTCAGGCAGGCGGCGTACACACCCGCCGTCGAGTTGTGCCCGCCCCACTGGCCGCCGGAACCGCACGAGGCCGGCAGACTCGAGTCGCCCAGCCGCACCCGCACCTTTTCCAGCGGCACGCCCATCATCTCGCTGGCCGTCTGCGCGATGATGGTGTAGCTGCCGGTGCCGATGTCGGTCATGTCGGTTTCCACCGTCAGCATGCCGCGCCGGTCGAGGCGCACGCGCGCCGCCGACTTGGTCAGCATGCTGTCGCGGTAAGCCGCGGCCACGCCCATGCCCACCAGCCAGCGGCCATCTCGCACCGTGCCGGGCTTGGCCGCCCTGCGCTCCCAGCCGAAGCGCTGCGCTCCGGTCTGCAGGCACTGGACGAGCTGGCGCTTCGAGAACGGGGGGTTGGCAATATGCTTTTCCTTCTCCGGCTTCTTCGACTGCGGGTCGCTGGAGCTAGGCTTCTCGGGATTGTCCGGCACCATCTGGGTGTCGTTTACGATGCGGAACTGCACCGGATCCATGCCCAGCTTTTCCGCCATCTCGTCCATCGCGATCTCGAGCGCGGCCATGCCGGGTGCCTCGCCCGGCGCGCGCATCGCGTTCGCCTCCGGCAGGTCCATCGCAGCTACGCGGTTGGAGGTCATGCGGTGCTCGCCCGCGTACAGCGAGCGGGTCTGGGTCGCCGCGTTCTCCGGCGAGCCTTCCTTCAGGTTGCCGGACCAGCTTTCGTGCCCGATCGCCGTGATCTTGCCCTCACGGGTGGCGCCGATGCGGATGCGCTGCACGGTGGCCGAGCGGTGCGTCGTGTTGTTCGGGATGAGCGCGCGCTGCAGCGGCACGCGTACCGGCCGGCGCGCCGCTTTCGCGCCCAGCGCCGCCAGCACCACGTCGGCGCGCAGGAACAGCTTGGCGCCGAAGCCGCCGCCGATGTAGGGCGACAGCACGCGCACCTTGTCCTTCGGGATGCCGAGGGTCCTGGCCAGGTCGCCCTTGGCCCAGGCGATCATCTGGTTCGAGGTCCAGACGGTGAGCCGGTCGCCGTCCCAGGCCGCGACGCTGGCGTGCGGCTCCATCATCATGTGCGATTCGTGGGCGGTGTGGTACTCGGCGTCGAGCTTCACGGGCGCCGAGGCAAACGCGCCGGTGAAGTTGCCGATCTTGGTTTCAGCCGCTTCCGACTTCGGCGCGATGGCCTTGTTCTGCACCGCCTGCAAATCAAAATCGCCCTTGTCGCGCTCGTACTTGATGCGCACCAGGGAGGCTGCGTCGCGCGCCTGCTCGAAGGTCTCGGCGACCACCAGCGCCACGGCCTGGTGGTAGTGCTCGACGCGCGGCCCGCCCAGCAGCATGGCGGTGTTGAAGTTGCCCTTGGTGAGCTTGCCGGCATTCTGGGCGGTGACGATGGTGATGACGCCCGGCGCCGCCTTGGCCGCCGCCAGGTCCATCGAGACGATGCGCCCGGTGGGAATGGCCGAGCCGATCACGTAGCCGTGTGCCTGGTTGGGCACCACGTCGTGGCGGTCGAGCGCATACGGCGCCGTGCCGGTGGTCTTGAGCGGGCCGTCGATGCGGTCGATCGGCTGGCCCACCACCTTGAGCTGGTCGATCGGGTTGCTGGTGGCTGGTTCGTTGAATTTCATGGCTATCCCTTCCGCTTAGGCTTGGGCGTTCGCTTTTGCGTCCGCAATGGCGGCGGCCAGGGTGCGCTCGACGAGCGGCACCTTGAACGCATTGTCCTCGGTCGTGCGGGCGCCCTGGAGCAAGCCGCTCGCCACCGCCTGCGCCCCGCGCGGGAACGCGGCTTCGGCCGACTCCACGCGCCACGGCTTGTGGGCGACGCCGCCCAGCGCCACGCGGCCGCTGCCGTCGCGCTGGATGATGGTGGCCACCGACACGATCGCGAAGGCATACGACGCGCGGTCGCGTACCTTGCGGTAGCTCTGCACGCCACCGACAGGGGGCGGAAGCGTCACCGCGGTGATCAACTCACCGGGTTTCAGGTTGTGGTCGATGTGCGGCGTATTGCCCGGCAGGCGATGGAAGTCGGCGATCGGGATCACGCGCGTGGCCCCGCTCGGGTCGATGGTCTCGACCTGGGCGTCCAGCACGCGCATGGCGATCGCCATGTCGCTCGGATGGGTCGCAATGCAGGCCTCGCTCTGGCCGACGATGGCGTGCAGGCGGGTGAAGCCGCCGATGGCGCTGCAGCCGCTGCCGGGCTTGCGCTTGTTGCAGGGGACGTTGGTGTCGTAGAAATACGGGCAGCGGGTGCGCTGCAGCAGGTTGCCGGCGGTGGTGGCCTGGTTGCGCAGCTGGCCCGAGGCGCCGGCCACCAGCGCGCGCGTGAGCACGCCGTAGTCGCGCCGCACGCGCCCGTCGGCGGCCAGGTCGGCATTGCGCACCAGCGCGCCGATGCGCAGGCCGCCGGTTTGTAGCGGCTCGATGCGGTCGAGCGCCAGGTCGTTGACGTCGATGAGGTGGGCCGGCGTTTCGATCTGGAGCTTCATCAGGTCCAGCAGGTTGGTGCCGCCGGCAACGAAGCGCGAGTTCGGGATGCGCGCGGCGGTAGCGGCGGCTTCCTGCGGGGTTTTCGCCCGTTCGTAGGTAAAGGCTTTCATCGCTTGGCTCCTGCTCCGAGTCCAGCCACCTCGGCAATCGCTTCCTGGATGTTCGAATAGGCGCCGCAGCGGCACAGGTTGCCACTCATGCGCTCGCGGAATTCCATGTCGCTCGGCTGCGGGCTGGCGTTCAGGTCGGCGGTGACGTGGCTCGGCACGCCGGCGCGCATCTCTTCCAGCATGCCCACGGCCGAGCAGATCTGGCCCGGGGTGCAGAAGCCGCACTGGTAGCCGTCGTGCTTGATGAAGGCGCGCTGCAGCGGATGCAGGTTGGTCGGGGTGCCGAGGCCTTCGATGGTGGTGACCTCATGGCCTTCCTGCATCACGGCCAGGGTCAGGCAGGAGGTGACGCGGCGGCCGTCGACCAGCACCGTGCAGGCGCCGCACTGGCCCTGGTCGCAGCCCTTCTTGCTGCCGGTGAGGTGCAGGCGGTCGCGCAAGGCGTCCAGCAGCGTGGTGCGCGGGTCGACCATCAGCTGATGCTCGATGCCGTTGACTTTCAGCCGGACGTTCATCGTGGTGGGCGTGGTGGACGTTGCCGGCTGGGCGGCGGGAGCCGCCTGGGCGGGTGCCGCAAGCTGGGAGCTTACTGCGACGCCGCCCACGGCGACGGTCGACGCCTTGAGCAACTGGCGCCGGTTGGGATCGAAGTCGGGCATCGTTCTTCCTTTCTTGAAGAATGCTTGTATGGACCGGTGACGCTGGCGCTTGCGCTTGCGCGAAGGACGACGCGGAGCGCCGGCATGCGACTCCCTCAGCCGGAGGTCGGCGTGGCGTCGCGCTGGACGCCTGTTCCGATTTGACGAAAACGCGCATGCGAGACCGAAGGCAAGAACATAACGCTTTTTCAATTTTCGGGGCGTGCAGTTCGTTCTTGGGTGCAGCCCCGGGATAGTAGGGGCGTGGAAAGGCCGCACCGCATGTGGAAAATGCAGGGGCTGATGACTGTGGCTCGTGAATCCGGGGCGCTTATCAGTACACCCGGTAATGAAAGCGTGTCAGCCGGCGCGCTTGGGCACTGGCGCCTTCTTCGGCTTCGGCAACGGCATCAGGGTTGCGGTTTCCTCGATCAGGCGGCGCAGCGCGTCCGGATCGTCGAGCAGCTCGTCGGCGATCGGATAGTCCTTCGCGCCTGGATACGGCGGCCCTTGCGGCAGATCCGCTGCGAGTATGGTCGCGGCTTTCGACGGCTTGATGTACAGGCTGTTGTCGCAGGCAAAGGCGACTACCTTGCCGTCGAGATACAGGGCATACTCTCCGAACATCTTCTTGTGCGTCAGCCGGCTGCCGAGTCCCGCCACCTCGGTCACGTAGTCGACGAAGCTCCGTTCAGTTCCCATCCATCCTCCTCTCGTTTATCCGATCCACATAATTATTCAGGTCTTCATGCCGGCTTAAGAATATGGCAACCCGTTCAGGTACAGTCCCCTGGTCATCAACTCAGCGATATGACAATGAAAGCCACGTTCCTGACGATCCTCGTAGCGCTCGCGGCCGGCCCGGTACTCCTCGCCCGTGCGGATGCGCCGGACACGCCCAGGTTGCCGCAGCCCGACCCTTTCGCGCGCCCTGCCACGCAGGCCACGGCGCCGGGTCAGAGCACCATCGCGAGTACGCGCCCGAGCGACGAGGCCATCAAGGCAGCGGTCCGCGCCGTGCTGGAAGAGATGCCGGCCAGCGCCATGCCGTCCAGCGGCACGGCATTGAGCGGCGGCGCCTACAAGGAATTCGCACGCAAGTTCTCCGAGGCGGAGAAGCCGCATTGCCTGGGCCCGAACGCAACCAGGCACCAGCCGTCCACCTTCAGCACCAAGAACTGGAACTACGGCTTCGGCGGCCTGTTCGCCCTGCCCTTCTGGGGCGCGGCCATCCTGCGCGGCAAGTGCAGCTGGAACCCCTGAGCCGGGTCCGGACTTACTTTACCGAGAAGCGCACGCTGACGGCCTTCTTGTCCGCGAAATTCACTGCCGCCACCGCCTTGCTGCCCTTCTCCAGGCCGGCCTTGCCTTTCACGACCAGGGTGTTGTTGCCGCCCGATTCCAGCGGCAGCTCGGTCCTCAGTGTGCCCTTCAGCACGGTCAGGGTGCCGGTCGCCCCGAGAGTCTCCTTGTCCTTGCCGTGGTCGTCGACATAAATGGTGGTGACGCCTTCCCTGGCCACCAGCTCGAAGGACAGGTCGCCCGCGGTTTGCACGATGCCGCCATGTTTCGGCTTGGCGCCATGCGCCAGGACCTGGCCCGACACGATGACGCCGGCGAGTGCTGCCACTACAAACATCTTCTTCATGTTCCTGCTCCGGAAAACATGTGGCGGCTCATGATGGGCGCCGCCACCGGGCCCTGGTTACAAACCGTATCAGTCAATACGTGTTGCTGTCCTTCTCCGCCAGCAGCCGCTCCAGCGGACGCCGCCCGACCTTCCAGAAGATGAGCGGCGTCAGCAGCGAATCGAGCAAGGTGGAACTGACCAGGCCACCGAAGATGACGACCGCCACCGGATGCAGGATTTCCTTGCCCGGCGCATCTGCCGCAAGCAACAGCGGCGTGAGCGCAAAGGCCGCCACCAGTGCCGTCATCAGGACCGGCGTCAGGCGCTCGATCGAACCGCGCACGATCATCGGCCACCCGAAGCGCTCGCCCTCGAACTTGCATAGATTGATGTAGTGGCTGATCTTGAGGATGCCGTTGCGCGTCGCGATCCCGGCCAGCGTGATAAAGCCGACCATCGAGGCCACCGACAAGGAGACGTCCGCGATCCACATCGCGATCACGCTGCCGACCAGCGCGAACGGGATATTCGCCATGATGACCAGGGCCAGCGCCGACGAGCGGTAGCGCGAATACAGCACCAGGAAGATCATCACCAGCGAGGCCAGCGCCAGGGCCGCGATCAGGCGCTGCGACTGCTCCTGCGCCTGGAACTGCCCTTCCACGCTCACGAAGTAGCCCCCCGGGAGCCGGGTCTGCGCCACTGCCTGGCGCACGTCCTCGATGATGTGCGACATGTTGGAGCCGTCCGTATTCGCATACACGACGATGCGCCGGCGCCCGTTCTCGCGGCCGATCTGGTTCGGACCGTCGCCCTCTTCCACCGTGGCGATGCTCGACAATGAAACCTGTCCCGCCGGGCTGCCGAGCATGACGCGGCCCAGGTCCTGCGGCGAGCGGTCGGCGTCCGCCAGGCGCACCACCAGGTCATAGCGGCGCGCGCCGTCGATCACCTGGGTTACGCGCGTGCCCTCGGACAGCGACTGCAGCGCCTGCAGCACCTCGCCCGCCGCCAGGCCGTGCTGGGCCGCCTTGCGGTAGTCGACGCGCACCTTCACCTGCGGGATCAACACCTGGCGCTCCACCGACAGGTCGACCAGGCCCGGCACACCGTCCAGGCGGCTGCGCAGGCCCTCGGCCAGGCCGCGCAGCGTGTCGATGTCATCGCCGTAGATCTTCACGGCGACCTGGGCGCGCACGCCCGACAGCAGGTGATCCAGCCGGTGCGAGATCGGCTGGCCGATCGCGACCGCCGCCGGGATGCTGACCAGCTGGCTGCGGATGCTGGCCATGACCGCTTCGCGATCGCGCTCCGAGGGCTTGAGGTCGATCTCGAACTCGGACGAGTGCACGCCCTCGGCATGTTCATCCAGCTCGGCGCGGCCGGTGCGGCGCCCGACCTTGCTCACTTCCGGCACCTGGGCGACCAGCGTCTCGGCCAGCGCCCCCATGCGATTCGCTTCCGCCAGCGAAGTGCCCGGTGTGAAGGTCATGCCCATCACCAGCGAGCCTTCGTTGAAGGCCGGCAGGAAGGCGCGCGGGAAGAATGGCACCGAGGCGGCGGCCAGCAGCACCACGACCACCGCACTGCCCAGCACAAAGTGGATGCGCGGCAGCGACCAGCCTAGTGCCGCCGTGTCCCATGCCTTCAGGCGGCGCACGATCGGGCTGTCGCCGCGCTGCAGGCGCTTCATCTTCGGCAACAGGTAATAGGAAAGCACCGGCGTCACCGTCATCGACACCAGCATCGAGGCCAGGATCGACGCAATGTAGGCAATGCCCAGCGGCGCGAACAGGCGCCCTTCGATGCCCGGCAGCGCGAACAGCGGAATGAATACCAGCACCACGATCACCGTGGCGTAGACGATCCCGGAACGCACCTCGACCGAGGCGTGCCAGATGGTTTCCAGCACTGTCTGCACCGTCGGCCCGGTCTTGTCCCGCTCCTTCAGCCTTCGCAGGATGTTCTCGACGTCGACCACGGCATCGTCCACCAGCTCGCCGATGGCGATGGCCAGCCCGCCGAGCGTCATGACGTTGATCGACTGGCCCAGCAGGTGGAAAGCGAGCGCCGTCACCGCCAGCGACAGCGGGATCGCCACCAGCGAGATCAGGGTGGTACGGGCACTGAGCAGGAAGGCGAACAGCACGATCGCCACCAGGATGGCACCGTCGCGCAGCGCCTCCACCACATTGCCGACGCCGGCCTCGATGAAGTTCGCCTGGCGGAACAGCACCACGGGCTGCGAAATACCGGCCGGCAGGCCCTGCTTCAGTTCCGCCAGTGCGCCTTCGATGTCGCGCGTCAGGCGCACGGTGTCGCCGGCCGGCTGCTTCTGCACGCTGACGATCACCGCCGGCTTGCCGTTCATGCCGGCGTCGCCGCGCTTAAAGGCCGGCGCATAGGCCACGCTCGCCACCTGTTCGAGCAGCACCGGCATGCCGTTGCGGTAGGCCACCGATAGCCCCTTGATGTCCTCCAGGCGCGTGGTGCGTCCGAGGTTGCGGATCAGGTACTCCCGGTTGTTCAGGTCGATGAAGCCGCCGCTGGTATTGGCCGCGAAGCCGCGCAGCGCGGTCAATACCTGTTCCAGGGAGACGCCGAACTGCGCCATCCTCGCGGTATCCGGCTGCACGCGCAGCTGGCGCACCTCGCCGCCGATCGGGATCACCTGCGACACGCCCGGAATCGACAGCAGGCGCGGACGCAGGACAAAGTCGGCGTATTCGCGCGCCTTCATGGGGTCGGTCCTGGCCACGTCGATCGGCAGCGCGATCAGCATGATCTCTCCCATGATCGAGGACACCGGTCCCATCATCGGCGAGATATCGCCCGGCAGCTGTTCCTTCACCAGTCCCAGGCGCTCGGACACGAGCTGGCGGTTGCGGTAGACGTCCGTGCCCCAGTCGAATTCCGCATACACGATGGACAGGCCGACGCCGGACACCGAGCGTACCCGCGTCACGCCCGGCATGCCGTTCAGCGAGGTCTCGATGGGGAAGGACACCAGCTGCTCGACTTCCTCGGGCGCCATGCCGCCAGCTTCGGTCAGCACCGTGACCACCGGCTTGTTCAGGTCGGGGAACACGTCCACCGGGGTGCGCGAGGCCGTGTAAGCCCCGTAGGCCATCAGCAGCAGCGCCGCCGCCAGCACGAACAGGCGGTTGCGCAGGCTGAAACTGACTATGGTATTGAACATGTGCTGCCTACCGGATCTGGTTGATCAGGGAGGTGCCCTGGACCACCACGCGGTTGTCGGGGCTGAGCCCCCTGGTCACGATCACGGTCCCGGCATCCATCTGGGTGACCTCCACCGGCAGCGCGATGAAGCGCTGGGCCCCGGACTTGATCCACACCACGGTCTCGTTGGCCTGGTTGCGCGCCAGCGCCGATGCCGGCAGGGCGATGCCCTTCACTGTCGTATTCAGCTTCGCCAGCACCGTCACCGGCTGCCCGACCGCCAGGTCGAGCGTCTTGCCTTGCGCCCGGAAGTTCAGCGGCACCGCGCCTTCGCGCAGGCTGCGCCCTCCCCCGAGCAGGGTGAGCCGGACGTCGGCCGCGTCAGCCAGCGTCGCGCTGCTGATCCGCCGTGCCAGCGAGGCATCCGTGGCCAGGGCTTCGACCAGCATGCGTTGCGGATCGACGATCTCGAACAGCACCTCGCGCGGCTCCACCATCTGGCCGTTGAGCACGGCCGCGCTGGCGACGATGCCGCTGGCCGGTGCATTGATGCTTTCCACGCCGCCGATCGACCTGGCCACCGCGCGCTCGCGGCCGATGGTGGCGGCCAGCTCGGCGTGGGCCGCCTCGACTTCCTTGGCGGGCACCACGCCTTCGAGCGATTCCAGACGCTTGACCCGCTTGGCCAGCAACTCGCGGTTGGCGCGCAGGCCTGCCAGTTCGGCGGCCTGGTTGCCGCGTTCGATGGCGTCCCCGAGTGGGCGCAGGCGCGCCAGCACCTGCCCTTTCACCACGCGCTGGCCGGCCACCGGCAAGCCCTGCGGGCCCGGCGCGATCTGGCCCGCGAACGGCGCCTGCACCCGGCCGCCCGCGTTCGGGTCGATGGCGGCGCGGCCGTTGAGCACCACCGTGCGTGCGTACTCCCCCTCCTTTACCATCAGCGTGCGCACACCCATGCGGCGCTGCGCCAGCTTCGGCACGTTGACGCTGCCGTCGGGCAGGCGCGCCAGGCCGCTGGCCGTCGCGCCGGTCTTCTCGTCGAGGTGCTCGCCGTTGGGGCCGTGCGCTCCCGGGGAGGCCAGCAGGGAAGTCGAGATGAAACCGGCGACAAGGCCGGCGAAAATGCGTTGTTTCATGTTCAGGCTTCCTTGCGTTGACGCTTGCGGCGCACGAGGAATGCCAGCGCGGCCAGGACAAGCACCGCGATGGCGGCCAGCAGCCAGGGCCGCCATGCCGAATGTCCGTGATCGTGGTCATGCTCCTCAGTGGCTTGCGTCACCTGCAGCGTTCCTTGCAGCAGATCGCTCTCCTCCCCCGCCACCAGGGTGAACAACAAAGGATGTGCGCCCGGCTTCGAGATCGCGGCCAACAGGTCCGGATCGTCGACGGCGTAGTCGCCCATGTCGGCGTGGAATTTGGCTTTCGCCTTGAGGTTCCTGTACTGCACTTCCAGCACGCCGTTCAGGACCGGCTCGTTGGTTTCGTAGCGGTCGATCATGATCGACAGTTCGCCGCCGGAGAGCTGGCCCACCAGCTCGAAGGCTTCGCTAAAGGTCTCGATGCGCGGCAGCGCGCTGCCTGCGGCGGTGGACGGGGCGTCGAGGTGCTCGCCGTTCGGCCCGTGCGCGCCCGGGCCGGCCAGTGCGGCCGACATGGCCAGCATGGCCGCAAAGAACAGGGTCAGGGTTTTCATGGAAGGATTCCTAGTGCTTGATTGAGTTGCGCATGGGCGTGCCCGACTGCGACTTTTTGCTGGGCCACGGCGACGTCGGCTTCATGGGTCAGCGCGCGCGAGCGCAACAGGTCGGCCAGGCCGCGCTCGCCCTGGCGGAAGGCGTTCTCGAACAGCGCGGTGTGCTCGTGCAGGGCCTTGGCGCGCGCCACTGCATCGTCGAACGCCGTCCTGGCATTCGCCAGGCGTGCGCGGGCGACCGCGAGGTCGGCGCCGCTGGCGGCCTGCGCCTCGGCCGCTTCCGCGGCCGCGGTCGCGATCACGGTCTGCGCCTGGGCTTCGACGCTGCGGTTACGTGCGGCGCTGCCGAACGGGATCTGCAGGGCGACGCCCACGCTGCGCGTCGGTTCGCGCAGCATGCGCTCTTCTTCGCGGCGCACCGACAAGGCAATGGTGGGCGGCGCGGCGCGGTTCGCCTCAAGCAGCCGCAAGGCGGCGCGTGCGCGCTGCTCGGAGGCCTGGGCAGCAAGCAGGCGCGGACTGGCAGGGGCATCCGCTTCCCGCAGCGGCTCCGGCTCCAGCGCGGGCAGTTCCGGCAAGCCGGTCAGGACCTGGAAGCGCGCCAATGCCTCGGCGGCGGCGGTGCGCGCCTTGCCGACCTCGATGCGTGCGGCCAGCACTTCCTGGTCGGCCAGCAGCCCGTCGCTGCGCGCCAGGTCGCCGGCCTCGACACGGCGCCGTACTTCATGGGCGAGCCCTTCGAGGTGATGCAGGTGGTCCTGCTTTTCTTCCAGCGTGACCTGGGCGGCGGCCGCTTCCCACATCCGGTTGCGCACCAGCCCGGCCACGGCCAGGCGGGTGGCGACAAGATGGGCGGCGGCTTCATGGCTGCCGCGCGCGGCCAGCGCTTCTCTCGCCGATTTCTGGCCCGGCAGCCAGAATGTGGACGAAACGGAAATCTCGGATTCGCGCTGCGCGCGTTCCGACCCGCTCTCATCCCTTCTCTGGGACAGGCCGAGCGTGGGCGGCGTCGCCAACCAGGAGCCGGCGGTGGCACGTGCCTCCGCGGCCTCGATCTGGCGCGCTTCGACCGTGCGCGCGTCGGGCACGCGCTGCCAGGCGCCGTCGACGGCGTGTTTGAGTGTGGCTGGCGGTGCCGCAAGCGCCCAGCATGGCAGGGCAAGCGCGGCACCCAGAAGGGTAAGGGACAGGCGGCGGGTGCGCATGTGTTCTCCATCGGTGAGCATCGAAATCTACCGAAGGAAGGCGCACGAGCGCGAATGGAGCGCACTGGGAGCGCAATGCGTCGCGCGTCAGGATTCGCTCAGGCGTGCGTCGTTCCCCCGGCGGCGTGGCCGGGGGCGTAACGAGGCGGTTTTCGTGGCCCGTCGAGGAAGGTTTCCGTCAGAGTGTCGGCAGCCGGCACGGCCACGCTGGACAGCAGCTGTTCGGGCGGAACGATGAGCGGAGGCAGGAGCAGATCGACCGGTTGCGCGCAGGAGTGGTGGTCCTGCGCATGGGCGAGCGACTTTTCCGATGCGTCGTAGTGGACCGAGCCGTCGTCCTCGTGGTGGTGGTGCAGGATGTTCTCGTCGTGCGCCACCGCGTGCGCGAGGGATCCTGCGCCGTAAGCCTGTGGCAAGCCGCCTTGCATGGCGAAGCCATACATGGGAAGGCAGAGCAGCAGGAGGAGTGTGATAATCCGGCGCAAAAGGTCACCTCGGGGAATGCGCCGATTATAGCAGCGCCGCGGCCGGCGAATACCGCCGGCCGCAAGCGCCATCGATTAGAACGCCGCGCGCACGCCGACCGTGATGTTCCGCCCCGGCAGCGGCGCCACATCCTTCAGCACCGAGGTCGAGATGCGGATGTCCTCGTCGAGCAGGTTCTTGCCGATGATGAACCAGGTCAGGTCGGCATTCCGGAAGCGCTGGGTATAGGACAGGTTGGCATCCAGCTGGGTGTAGGCCGGGGTCGGCGTCGACTCGAAGGAGGCCAGGCGCTCCTGCTTCAACGCGCGCAGCACCGAGACGCCGCCGCGCAGCGCGCCCTCGCGGTAGCCGGCCTCGAAGCCGACGCGCTTGGCCGGCTGCAGCGGCAGGCTGCCGGCGTCGTCCAGCGAGCCGCGCGACAGGTCGCCGAAGGCGCGCAGCGACAGGCCGTCGGCATGCGGGTGGCGGTTGTAGCTGATCTCGGCTTCCATGCCGCGGATCGTCGCATCCGCCTGGCGGAAGATGCGCTCGCGCAGTTCGTCGCCCGGCTTGCCTTCGTCGTCCAGCAAGGTGTCGCCCACTTCGCCGTAGATGAAGTCGCGCACGCGGTTCTCGAACAGGTTCGCCTGCCAGCGCACCAGGCCGGTCACCTTGCGGAACGAGAGCTCCAGGTTGCGCGAGGTTTCCTTGTTAAAGTTCGGGTTGCCGATGTCGTAGGTCAGGGTCGATTCGTGCGGGCCGCCCGAATACAGCTCGTCGGTGCCCGGTGCACGCTGGGCCACCGAGGCGGTCACGCCCACCGTGTAATCCTTGGCGAGCGGCCAGATCGCGCCCGCCGACCAGGACAGCAGGTCGAAGCTGCGGCGCGGCGCGGCTCCTTCCGGTTCGCGCTTCACCGATTCCACCCGCACACCGGCGTTGACGCGCGTCTTGCCGAACTGGCGCTGCTCGACCAGGAAGGCGGCGTGGGTATCCGACACCGTCACCGGCACCGTGGCCGATTCGCCGCTGTCCGCGCTCAGGCCGGAGAAGCGCGTGTGCTCGGTCTGGATGCCGAAGCTGCCTTCCCAGCCCTTGAGCCAGCCACTGAGCGGCTTATGGGCCAGCTCCAGGCGCGACTCGAGCGAGCGGTTCGAGAACACGGTTTCCGGACCGCCTTCGGCATTCAGCTCCACGTGGCCGTAGTCGGAATAGCCGGCCCTGAAGCGCAGCTTCTCGAAGCCCGCCATCGGGGCGTCGAGCTGGCCGTCGATGTCGTAGCGGGTCTGGTCGAGGTCGATCCTGGAGCCCTCCCCGCCCGGGATGCCGTATTTCTTCTTCAGTGTGCTGACCGAGGCGCCGAGGTAGCCGCGTTTCCCGACGTACGACGCCCCCGCGCCCAGGGTGTGCTGGCGCAGTGCCGAATTCTGCAGCGTGTCGCCATCGGGAAGCCCGGGCACGCGGTAGTCGCCGGCATCGCGGCCGCTGCCGTCGACGTGCAGCGCCACCTTGCCGCTCGTGGCGTCTGCGGAGTACGAAACGGCGCGGCCATGGTCGACGCTGCTGTAGCGGGTTTCCACCACGCCGCTCGGCTTCTCGTGCAGCTCGGTCGGGATGCGCTCGTTGACGACGTTGACCAGGCCGCCGATGGCGCCCGAGCCGTACAGCAGCGCCGCCGGGCCGCGCAGGATCTCGATCTGGCGTGCGGTGGCCGCTTCGCCGGTGACGGCGTGGTCGTTTGACAGGCCCGACAGGTCGGACACCGACATGCCGTTTTCGAGCACCTTGACGCGGTTGCCTTCCAGGCCGCGGATGATGGGGCGCGAGGCGCCGGCGCCGAAGGCCGAGGCCGATACGCCGAGTTCACTGGACAGGGTCTCGCCCAGCGAGCCTCCCAGCTTGTTGCGCAGTTCGTCGCCGGCCAGCACCTTGGCGGGCGTGAGGATCTGGTCGCCTTCGGCGGCATTGAAGGGGGTGGCGGTCACGACAACGGTCGCGACCGGCTGGCCGCTAGTGGTCTGTGCAAACGCGCATGGTGCGAGTGCGGTCAATACCGCGCTCGCCAGGATGGTGCGCTGGACGTACATGATGAAATCCTAAAAACAAAGACGGAGGGACGCGCGCGCGCGGGGCCGGCGCAGCGGGTCGGGAGATTCAGGACATCAGGCGACGGGTGGCGCGCGGGAAGAGAAATACGGCGTGAACGGCGCATTCCAGGAATCGAATGCGGTCCAGAGGGCGAGGACCCGGACAGGCGGCAGGATGGCAGTCGTGCACGCGGGTGTGGCCAGTGCGGGCGCGACCGTGGCGGCGTCGAAGGCGAGACAGGAGTGCGGGACGGTTTTCTGGTGCGACGCTGCCGAGCCGTTGACGGCAGTGTCGACTGTGGTGGACGCATACTGCGTGGCATGCGCGATCCGGTGCGCCAGGCCCTGCCAGTGCGCGAACACCATCGCCAGCGTCAGCAGCAAGGCGATGACGTAGCGGGTGGAGCGGATGCGTGGAAGGCTGGCGACCATCTGTCTGTACAACGAGCCGGGTCTGGCGTGGTGCTAAAGGACCGCATTATAGCTGGATGCATGGCGCACTAAAAGCGAACCCGCCGGCATGCAGCCCTATGCTTACCCTTTCCTATTTCAACTGTGCCAACCGCTCCCTGGCGATGTTCGCCGCGTGCGAACCTGCATAGGTCAAGATCACGCGCCGCAGTGACTTCGTCGCGTTCTTCTTGTCGTTCAACTGGGAATAGCTGGCGGCGATGTTGAGCATCGCGTCGGGCACACTGGCGCTGTCGGCATGGCGGGCGACCATGTCTTCATGGGCTACAATGGCCTTCTTGTAGTCGCCGTGGGCAAAGTAAGAATTGCCCAGCCAGTAGCGGGCGTCGGCAGCGTAATCGGAATCGGGAAAGAGGCGCAGGAAGGCATGCAGCTTGCCGGCGGCGTCCTTGTAGTCGCCGGCCCTGAGGGCGTTCATCGCGGTGTCGTAGGACTTCTTTTCTGTCGGCGCCGTCTCGGCTGCTTCCTGGCGCGATTCAAATTTCCTGATACGCGCGTCAAGGTCGGCGTACAGGTCTTTCTGATTTTTCCGTGCGTTGGCGATCTCGTTCGTCAGCACCTCGATCTGGCCACGCAGGCTTGCCAGTTCCCGCATGGTCTGCTCGTGCTGGTTCAGCATGTCGAGGCCGATGATCCTGTCGCCCTTGGTATCGATGCGCGCATGGAGTTCACGCATGTTCGCGTCGATGTCGCGCAGTTTGCTGTCGACCTTGGCGCTCAGCGCAAGGATCGCTTTGCGGGCCTCTTCGTCGTCGAGCAGTCCGCCCGAAGCTTGCAGGGGCAGGCAAGCAGACAACACAAAGGCAGCGGCTGCGTGTCGCAGGAACGAAGGTTTGCGCACTTCGTTCATCCTGTCCCCGCGAATGCTAGCGTCGTCCACGGTAAGGTTCGCATCCGATGCCATCCCCGTCGCGATCGAGGTGGGCGCCATAGCCCGGCTCGCCGATTCGTACCGGCGCAGCGCCCGCCGCGCGCGCTTCTGCGCAGTTTGCAAAGGCAGCCGCGCCGCGCGTGCTTCTCTGCGCGCCCGTCGCGAGTGGCGCCACGGCCTGGGCCGTGGCATAGGACTCGGAGATCGGCGACTTTGCAGGGCTGCGGTGGCAATGGTAGTCACCGGTCTTGCGGTTGACGTGGCAACCGTCCGCATTCAGGCCGCCGCCGTGGGCGCTGGCGCCTAGAGAACACGTTGCAGCGCCCAGCGCGACTAACATCCGAAGAGTTGGCTTCATCTGCCTGTCCAATCAATCTCGAATCGGTCAAAAGCGTTACCAATACTCTCAAATGCTTGGTAACTCGATCCGATATTAGTGATTGACGGGCTTTCATGCAAGAAATAATCGCGGGCAGAATTGCTTCAATGCTGATCGGGTATCCACTCCAGTAGATCGGTGACGCCGATATCGACGCCGGATTGCGACAACAAGGTACTCGCCTGTCCACGGTGATGGGTTTGGTGGTTGAAGAAGTGCAGTAGCAGGCTGCCGAAGTTCTTGCGGTTGTCGCCGCGTGAATTCCGGTACGCCAGCGGCTGTGCCAGGTCGCTGTCCGATACCTCGACCGCCAAGGCCATGATGATCGCATCGAGGCGACTGCGGTGCTCCAGCAGCGTTTCCAGGTCGTCGCTGTAGCGATGTGCAAGGCCGGCGGGCGCTGGAATGTCGGCCATTGCCGTCAAGGAAGCGAAATTCGACGGATGCCCCATGAAGCGGCGCAGCCGGATGGTATCCCCTGCAACGATGTGATTCAGGGTGCCGATGATCGAACCGAAAAATGCACCCCGGTCGGCGCTCAGCACGTCTTTCGGCAAGGTCGCGGCGGCGGCATACAGCCTGCCGTTCATGCCCGCGTTATACGAGGCCAGTAAAACAATATCTTCCCGAGCCGGCATGCTTGTCTGTCTCCTGATCGTTCTGTTCCGGACCGGCGATCATACGGACAGCGTCCCGTCGATACAAGTCAGCGCATGACCACCGACCCGGATCGCCTCGTCCGACATCGAGAGCCGGAGCACCCCGGCGCGCCCGAGCATTTCACCCTGGGTGGCCAGCACCTCGCTTCCGAAGGTCCCCAGCTGCCGCGTGTGGCGCAGGTAGGCCGCCACGGCGCCAGTGCCGCTGCCGCACACCGGATCCTCGTTGACGCCATGGGCCGGTGCGAAGGCGCGCACTTCGATGCCTGCCGGGCTGCCCGGATCGCCCGGGCGCTCGTCAGCTGGGCAATCACCCAGCGCGGGCCGACGTCGACCAGGTAGGGCACGACATTCACCTCCAGGTCGGCGCGGAGGATCGACTCCAGCTGCGCCGCCTCGGCTGCATCCAGCGCCGTCAGGCTAGCCGTCGGCAGCTCGAACGCAATCCAGGGCTGCGCCGAGCCTGCCCCCTCGACAGTCAGCGTGACCAGCCCGGCGCCACATTGCTGCACCAGGATACCGTTGTCTGCGCGTACCATGCCCGCCTCCAGCAATGCATGCGCGGTACCGATCGTAGGATGGCCCGCGAAGGGCAGCTCGGCGCCGGGCGTGAAAATCCGTACCCGGTAGTCTGCACCCTGCTCTGTCGGCGGCAGCACGAAGGTCGTTTCGGACAGGTTCGTCCAGCGGGCGATCTGCTGCATTTGGGCTGTCGACAAGCTCGTGCCGTCCAGTACGACCGCAACCGGATTGCCCTTGAACGGGACGGTGGTGAAGACGTCGACGGTCTTGATCGGCAGGCGTGCCATGCTTGCTCCCGGTACGTGGTGATGAAGGCTGGTGATGAGTGTACCCGCACGCGCTGCCGCCATGGCCACGGCACGGTTGCCGATTGAAGATCCTGAACTGTTGAACTGGTCCGCTGTCTGACGTCTGCCCAAGCGCAGTAGCGGCAGCCAAGGAGGCTGGGTTGCTAAACGGCTACCGCGCGCTCGTTTCAAAATCGCCCCCCTACACTCAGAACGCTCGCATGTCATTGATATTGTTGAGCTTTCCCCACCTTTGAGAATCTAGGAGATTAAAAATGACGATGCATAAATTATTGAAAGCAATGCTCGGCGCCTCGGTCGCCGCTGCCATGGCGGTATCCGCGAATGCCGTCGCCCAATCGGGCAGCACCGCAGGCCAGTCGGGTTCGCAAGCGACGGGACAGACCTCGGGCAGCTCGGGCAGCGGCAGCACCGGTTCTAGCAGCAAGGAAGAGAAGCAGAAGAAGAAACAGAAGAAGAGCAAGTCGAGTAGCAGCGACTCGGACGCAAGCGGATCGAGCGGTACTTCCGGGACCGGGGCGGCGGGCAGCAGCGGCGCATCGGGCTCGGGCACGTCTGGCGGCAGCGGCTCCGGGGCGACCGGCAGCAGCGGCGGCACGGGCGCCAGCGGCGCAGCAGGCACCGGCACCGGCGGCACAAGCGGCACAAGCGGCACAAGCGGCACGATGGGGACCGGCGCCAGCGGCAGTGGTTCGGGCTCCGGGGCGACCGGCAGCAGCGGAGACAGCGGCGCGATGGGGACTGGTACTAGCGGCGGCAGTGGCAGCAGCGGCACGATGGGAACCGGTACTAGCGGCGGCAGTGGCAGCAGCGGCACGATGGGAACCGGTACCAGCGGCAGCGGTTCGAGCGGCACCAGCGGCTCGAGTGGTTTCAGTGGTTCCAGTGGTTCCAGTGGTTCCAGCGGCTCCAGCGGCTCCAGCGGCTCCAGCGGCTCCAGCGGCTCCAGCGGCTCGCAGGGAACCGGTACCGGAAGCCCGACCGGCAGCACGTCGGGCAGCAGCACTGGCCGCGGCTGATCCAGGCAGCCATCCTCCATGCGGCATCTCGCGTTGACGTGAGGATGCCTGCGATACCGGCGGCGGCGCCTATCGGCGCATGCCGCCCTCGTCGATCACCGTTTCCTCAGCTACCACGTGCAGTAAACGAAAAAGCGGGCCGAAGCCCGCTCCCTGATGACGCTGCGTTAGAAATTAACGCTTGTCGATCGACGGCACGTCGCGCACCGGCGAGCCGATGAACAGCTGGCGTGGACGGCCGATCTTCTGTTCCGGATCGGCGATCATTTCGTTCCACTGGGCGATCCAGCCGATGGTACGGGCCATCGCGAAGATACCGGTGAACAGCGAGACCGGGATGCCCAGGGCCGACTGCACGATGCCCGAGTAGAAGTCGACGTTCGGGTACAGCTTGCGCGAGACGAAGTATTCGTCTTCCAGCGCGATGCGTTCCAGTTCCATCGCCAGCTTGAACAGCGGGTCGTCCTGCAGGCCCAGTTCGTTCAGCACTTCGTGGCAGGTTTCGCGCATCAGCTTGGCGCGCGGGTCGAAGTTCTTGTACACGCGGTGACCGAAGCCCATCAGCTTCACGCCCGAGTTCTTGTCCTTGACCTTGGCGATGAAGGCCGGGATGTTCTCGACCGAGCCGATTTCCTTCAGCATGGTCAGTGCGGCTTCGTTGGCGCCGCCGTGCGCCGGGCCCCACAGGCAGGCAATACCGGCAGCGATACAGGCGAACGGGTTGGCGCCCGACGAGCCGGCCAGGCGGACCGTCGAGGTCGATGCGTTCTGCTCGTGGTCGGCGTGCAGGATCAGGATGCGGTCCAGGGCGCGCACCAGCACGTCGTTGACCTTGTACTCTTCGCACGGGTTGGCGAACATCATGTGCATGAAGTTGGCGCTGTAGGACAGGTCGTTGCGCGGGTACATGAACGGCTGGCCGATCGAGTACTTGTATGCCATGGCGACCAGGGTCGGCAGCTTGGCGATCAGGCGGATGGCCGAGATTTCGCGCTGCTTGGCGTCGTTGATGTCCAGCGAGTCGTGGTAGAACGAGGCCAGGGCGCCCACGGTACCGACCAGCACCGACATCGGGTGCGCGTCACGACGGAAGCCACGGAAGAAGAACTGCATCTGCTCGTGGACCATGGTGTGTTTGGTCACGGTGTTGGTGAAGGTGGCCTTCTGCTCGGCGTTCGGCAGTTCGCCGTTCAGCAGCAGGTAGCAGGTTTCCAGGAAGTCGCAGTTGACGGCCAGTTGCTCGATCGGGTAACCGCGGTACAGCAGTTCGCCCTTGTCACCGTCGATGTAGGTGATGCTCGAGTTGCACGCTGCGGTCGACATGAAGCCGGGGTCGTAGGTGAACTTGCCGGTCTGGCCGTACAGCTTGCGGATGTCGATGACGTCCGGGCCGATGGTCCCTTTGTAGATCGGCATGTCGACCGACGGGCTGCCGTCCGAGAACGACAGGGTGGCTTTGGTATCAGAGATATTCATGGCACTTCCTTCTTGTGGGAGTGGATCTAAAAACAATGTCGAAATCTGGCTGCGAAGTTCATCCGAACTACGCCTGCCGCAGGCGCGCCAGCAGGGCACGCACATGCGGCTGGTCGACCTCGCCTTCCGGTTCGGAGCGACCCAGCAGCAGGTCCATCAGCGGGTTGTCCGCCAGGTCCAGCAAGCGGGTCAGCGCATCGACTTCCTCGTCGGTCAATTCTTCTTCATGCGCATCCAGGAAGCGCGTGAGGATCAAATCGTTCTCGAGCAGGCCGCGACGCGCACGCCAGCGCAAGCGGGCACGGTTGGCGGGATCGGATTGATGCGTTTTCACTAGAGTCCGTTGTTGGGTCAACATCATACTCCGCATGCCGGGAATAGGCAGTACGGTACTTTTACTGTATTTGCGGCATCTTTACTGCGGGATGCTGCAAGTTGCTGCTTGATGCTTGCATTGGACCGCGTGGGCGGGAGACCCGCCCACCCTACAGGTATCGTGGGTCTCGTAGGGTGGGCGGCTTTGCCGCCCACGCGGTACGTGCAGTGAAATACTAAAACGCGAATTAAATCGCGCGCCGAACCAGCAGTTCCTTGATCTTGCCGATCGCCTTGTTCGGATTCAGGCCCTTCGGGCACACGTCCGTGCAGTTCATGATCGAGTGGCAGCGGAACAGGCGGTACGGGTCTTCCAGGTTGTCCAGGCGCTCGTTGGTGGCTTCGTCGCGCGAGTCGGCGATGAAGCGGTAGGCCTGCAGCAGGCCGGCCGGGCCGACGAACTTGTCCGGGTTCCACCAGAACGACGGGCACGAGGTCGAGCAGCAGGCGCACAGGATGCACTCGTACAGGCCATCGAGCTCTTCGCGCTCTTCCGGGGTCTGCAGGCGCTCTTTCTCCGGCTTGATCGAGTCGTTGATCAGGTAGGGCTTGATCGAGTGGTACTGCTTGAAGAAGTTGGTCATGTCGACGATCAGGTCGCGCACCACCGGCAGGCCCGGCAGAGGACGCAGCACGATCGGCTGGGTCAGCTCGTTCAAGTTGGTGGTGCAGGCCAGGCCGTTCTTGCCGTTGATGTTCATTGCGTCCGAACCGCACACGCCTTCGCGGCAGGAGCGGCGCAGGGCCAGCGAGTCATCGACGTCGGACTTGATGCGCTGCAGGACGTCGAGCAGCATCTTGTCGGTATCTTGCAGCTCGACGGTGACGTCTTGCATGTAAGGCTTCGTATCCTTGTCCGGATCGTAGCGGTAGATCTTCAGTTGGACGGTGCGTGCCATGTTTTTACCTGTTTATTCAGGCCGGAGAACCCTCCCCGGCCTTAAAAAATATTAGAAAGTACGGGCCTTCGGCTTGAAGGTATCGACGGTCAGCGGCTTGGTGACCACCGCCTTGTACTCGAGGCGGTTGCCTTCCGAGAAGAACAGGGTGTGCTTCATGTAGTTCTCGTCGTCGCGGTTCGGGTAGTCGCTGTGGGCGTGGGCGCCGCGCGATTCCTTGCGCGCCGCTGCCGACACGATGGTCGCCTTGGCGGTTTCGATCAGGTTGTCGAGTTCCAGCGCTTCCACGCGGGCGGTGTTGAACACCTTCGACTTGTCCTTGAACGAGACGTGCTTGCGGCGCTCGTCGAGCTTCATGATCTCCTTGACGCCCGCATCCAGCAGTTCCTGGGTGCGGAACACGCCGCAGAACTTCTGCATGGTGGCGCGGATGTCGTTGGCCACGTGCTGGACCTTCTCGCCGCCGGTCGAGGTCTCGAGGCGGTTCAGGCGGTCCAGCGCGAAGTCGGCGGCGTCCTTCGGCAGGGCCTTGTTGACCTTCTGCTTCAGGTTCGACGCGACGACGTGGTTGCCGGCCGCGCGGCCGAAGACCACCAGGTCGAGCAGCGAGTTGGTGCCCAGGCGATTCGCGCCGTGGACCGAGACGCAGGCGCATTCGCCGATCGCGTACAGGCCGCCCACGATCTTCTGTCCGCCGGTGCCGTCAGGTGCGACCACCTGGCCGTGGATGTTGGTCGGGATGCCGCCCATCTGGTAGTGGATGGTCGGAACGACCGGGATCGGTTCCTTGGTGGCGTCGACGTTGGCGAACTTGTGGCCGATTTCCAGGATCGACGGCAGGCGCTTCTTGATGGTGTCGGCGCCGATGTGGCGCAGGTCCAGCAGCACGTGGTCCTTGTTCGGACCGCAGCCGCGGCCTTCCTTGATCTCCTGGTCCATCGAACGCGAGACGAAGTCGCGCGGCGCCAGGTCCTTCAGGGTCGGCGCATAGCGCTCCATGAAGCGTTCGCCGTTCGAGTTGATCAGGATACCGCCCTCGCCGCGCACGCCCTCGGTGATGAGGACGCCCGCGCCGGACACGCCGGTCGGGTGGAACTGCCAGAACTCCATGTCCTGCAGCGGCAGGCCGGCGCGTGCCGCCATGCCCATGCCGTCGCCGGTGTTGATGAAGGCGTTGGTCGAGGCGGCGAAGATGCGGCCTGCGCCGCCGGTGGCGAAGATGGTGGTCTTCGCTTCCAGGATCATCACGTCGCCGGTTTCCATTTCCAGGGCCAGCACGCCGAGCACGTCGCCGTCGGCGTCGCGGATCAGGTCGAGGGCCATCCACTCGACGAAGAAGTGGGTGCGGGCACGGACGTTGCGCTGGTACAGGGTGTGCAGCAGTGCGTGGCCGGTACGGTCGGCCGCGGCGCAGGCGCGCTGGACCGGTTTCTCGCCGAAGTTCGCGGTGTGGCCGCCGAACGGACGCTGGTAGATGGTGCCGTCCGGGTTACGGTCGAACGGCATGCCGAAGTGTTCGAGTTCGTACACGACCTTCGGTGCTTCGCGGCACATGAATTCGATCGCGTCCTGGTCGCCCAGGTAATCGCCACCCTTGACGGTGTCGAACATGTGCCAGTACCAGTCGTCTTCGCTCATGTTGCCCAGCGAAGCACCGATGCCGCCCTGGGCAGCCACGGTGTGCGAACGGGTCGGGAACACTTTCGACAGCACCGCCACGTTCAGGCCGGCTTCGGCCAGCTGCAGCGATGCACGCATGCCGGAACCGCCGGCGCCAACGATGACCGCGTCAAAGCGGCGGGTAGGGATTGCAGTTTTGATTGCTGCCACGATTACACACTCCAGAGAATTTGCACGGTCCAGGCGGCGCAGGCGAGCAGCCAGAAGATCGTCGCCAGCATCAGGAACAGGCGCAGGCCTGCCGACTTCACATAGTCCATCCAGATGTCACGGATGCCGACCCAGGCGTGGTAGAACAGGCCCAGGAAGGTCACCAGGGCGAACAGCTTGAACCATTGGCGGGCGAACAGGCCGGCCCAGCCTTCGTAGGTGAAGTTCTGGCCGGTCAGGAAGGAAACCAGCAGCACGACGGTGAAGACGGCCATGACGATGGCCGTGACGCGCTGCGCCAGCCAGTCCTTGACGCCGTAGTGGGCGCCGACGACGAGGCGGCGCGGTCCGATGTTATTCTTGTTTGCCATGATTAAAACACTCCGAACAGTTTCAGGCCGACCAGTGCGGTCAGTACCAGGCTGATGATCAGCACCCAGCGTGCGGTCTTCTGGGCGGCATCCTTGTCCAGGGCCAGGTGGTTGTCCATGAACAGGTGGCGCACGCCGGCCACGAAGTGGTGCAGGTAAGCCCACGACAGGCCCAGCAGGATGATCTTCGTGAACCAGTGGCTTGCAACGCCGCGGAAGTGCTCGAACGAGATTTCCGACAGCAGGCTTTCCTGGAACAGATACAGCAGGAACGGCAGGAACAGGAACAGACCAGCGCCGCTCACGCGGTGCAGGATCGACACGATGGCCGATGGCGGCATGCGATATTTACTCGTAATATCCCCAATGCCAACGTTGCGGAACTCCGGCCGCCCTTTTTTTGCAGCTTCTCTCACGGCTTCGGACATGAAACACCTCCCTCTATGACGACAGTTTTTTAGTGAACCCTTCATTTTCGCCGATTTTGTGACGGGGCACCAAGCATCCAGTAGAAGATAACCGGGGCATCCCTGCGGCGAACCGGGCACTGTTCGTCGCTTACGCAAAACCAACTTATTTTAATCGCTTGTAGCGATCGCTGCAGAGGGCCGTTCAGGGTCCACCGCATCGGCATCGACATGTCGACACCGTATTTGCTTGTTCGTCATGACAACTCGTTCTGGTAATGGTGGCGCGCCGTCGAATACATTCCGCGGCGCAGCTCGACGGGCTTGTCGCCATAACTGAACGACACCCGGTCCGCGCACAGCAGCGGCGTGCCTTCCGGCACCTTCAGGTGCTCCGCAGCTGCCGCATCGGCCGCCACCGCGCGGATCTTCTCGGTCGCCCGGATCATGCGGGTGCCGAATTCCGACTCGAACAGCCCGTACATCGGTCCCTTGTATTCCACCAGGCGCTCGGCAGTGAGTCCCTTGAACAACTGCCCCGGCAGCCACAGCTCTTCCAGGATGGTCGGCACGCCGTCGAAGGACTGCACGCGCTTGATGTAGACCACGGCGTCGCCCGACTTCAGCTCGAGCAAGCGCGCGACCTCGGCCGTGGCGCGGATGCGCAGCACGGCAATGAAGCGGTTGTCCGGATGGTGGGGAACGCCCTCGTCGGGCATCAGGCGCAGGAAGCGGAAATGGGCGCGCTCCTCGGCATGGGTGGCAACGAAGGTGCCCTTCCCCTGCCGGCGCACCACCAGGTGCTCGGCCGCCAACTCGTCGATGGCCTTGCGCACCGTGCCCTGGCTGACCTTGAACCGCCCCGCCAGCTCGACTTCGCTCGGCATCAGTTCGCCCGGCTTCCACTCGCCGGACTGCAGGCTCTGGGTGATCAGGGCCTTGATCTGCTGGTACAGCGGACGGAACGACGGCGATGCGTCGCTGCCGGTTGCATCGCTGCTGTTGGGTGGAAGGGGGTTCATAGACCGCGATTTCACCACAAAATGTGGTCGTAAGTCCAGTATATGACTGCCAAGACATGTGTCTTATATAAGACATATGATATGAATTGACAGATAGAACACTCGAGGCATAAACTCGCGGTCGGCTTGGACCTCCGCGCCTACCCTGTCGCTACGCGCGCGATATCCAATTGACACGGTGCGCTTTTGGTATCATTGCAGCTTCCAGAATACGCACCTTCGGCTCGACCGCTGTCGTTCGAACGATTTTCTTCCCACTTTGGAGATTCATCATGGCAAAAACCCCAATGCGCGTCGCCGTTACCGGCGCGGCCGGCCAGATCGGCTATTCCCTGCTGTTCCGCATCGCCAACGGCGACATGCTGGGCAAGGACCAGCCGGTCATCCTGCAGCTGCTCGAGATCGACAACGAGAAGGCACAGAAGGCGCTCAAGGGCGTCATGATGGAAATCGACGACTGCGCATTCCCGCTGCTGGCCGGCATGACCGCCCACGCCGACCCGATGACCGCCTTCAAGGATGCCGACGTGGCCCTGCTGGTCGGCGCCCGTCCGCGCGGCCCGGGCATGGAGCGCAAGGACCTGCTGGAAGCCAACGCCCAGATCTTCACCGTGCAGGGCAAGGCCCTGGACGCCGTCGCTTCGCGTGACGTCAAGGTGCTGGTGGTCGGCAATCCGGCCAACACCAACGCCTACATCGCCATGAAGTCGGCCCCGAACCTGCCGGCCAAGAACTTCACCGCCATGCTGCGCCTGGACCACAACCGCGCCCTGTCGCAGGTTGCCGCCAAGCTGAACAAGCCGGTCGGCGCGATCGAGAAGATGGCCGTGTGGGGCAACCACTCGCCGACCATGTACGCCGACTACCGCTTCGCGACCGTCGACGGCCAGTCGGTCAAGGAACTGATCAACGACGACGTCTGGAACCGCGACACCTTCCTGCCGACCGTCGGCAAGCGCGGCGCGGCCATCATCGAAGCGCGCGGCGCGTCGTCTGCGGCGTCGGCCGCCAACGCAGCGATCGACCACGTGCGTGACTGGGTGCTGGGCACCGGCGGCAAGTGGACCACCATGGGCATCCCGTCGGACGGTTCGTACGGCATCCCGGAAGGCACCATGTTCGGCTTCCCGGTGACCACCGAAAACGGCGAGTACAAGATCGTGCAGGGCCTGGAAATCGACGCCTTCTCGCAGGAGCGCATCAACCTGACGCTGAAAGAACTCGAAGAAGAGAAGGCCGGCGTCGCTCATCTGCTGAGCTGAGCTGCCGGCTCAGGCAACAATCCCGGCGCGGCCATCCGGCCGCGCTAACCGTGCCATGCCGATGCAGTCCGCTGCGCGGCATGGCCGATCCGCTTCAAGACATACCATGCATCCTTCCGAGGTTTTATTCCAGGGCAAACGCCAGCCGCTCCTCCTTCCCGCCTGCGACCACTACGCCGGCTCGGAGAAGCTGATGCGCAAATCGATGGCCCTGCAACAAGAGCTTGGGCCCGTCTTCGACATCACCTTTGACTGCGAAGATGGCGCCGTCGCGGGTAGCGAAGCCGCGCACGCAACCCTCGTGGCAAGCCTCGTCAATAGCGACGACAACCGCTTCAAGCGCATCGGCGTGCGCCTGCACGACACCGGCAGCGAGCATTTCGCGAACGACGTCGCCACCATCGTCGGCAGCGCCGCCGAGCGCCTGGCCTACGTGGTGCTGCCGAAGGTCGAGAGCGCCGACGAAGTGATCCGCGCCATCGACCTGATCAACGAGCATGCCGTCAAGGCCGGCCGCGACGATCTTCCCGTGCACGTGCTGATCGAGACCCATTGCGCCCTGCGCGAGGCCTACGACATCGCCGCCCTGCCCCAGGTCGAGTGCCTGTCTTTCGGCATCATGGATTTCGTCTCCGCCCACTACGGCGCGGTGCCGGCCAGCGCCATGCGCACCCCGGGCCAGTTTACGCACCCGCTGGTAGTGCGTGCCAAGCTGGAGATGGCCGCGGCCTGCCATGCGCACGGCAAGGTACCCTCGCACAACGTCACCACCGACATCAAGGACAGCGCGGTCGTGGCCAACGACGCCCAGCGCGCCGGCGCGGAATTCGGCTTCACCCGCATGTGGAGCATCCACCCGGACCAGATCAAGCCGATCCTGAAAGCCTTCACGCCGCGCCTGTCGGAAGTGAACGAAGCGACGAATATCTTGACCGAGGCCATGGCCGCGAACTGGGGGCCGATCGCGCAACACGGTCGCTTGCACGACCGCGCGAGCTACCGATATTATTGGACCGTGTTGCAGCGCGCAAAACTGGCAGGCCTGGCGCTGCCGGAAGCCGCTGCGGCGATCGTCAACCACACGGATTCCAACTAATGGCCACCCTCCTCTCCCGACTCTTTGCCGCCAGCGCGTTTGCGCTCGCGGCCGCAAGCATCTGCACCAACGCGGTTGCCGCCACCGAAAAACACCCGAAAGCCGAAGCCGTCCTGAAAGCCCAGGCAAAGACGAAGGCCAAGCCGACCTCGAAGGCAAAGAAGGCGGCCGCCGGCGCCGGCGCCGCAGCAGCCGTTGCCGCTTCGGCCTATGGCGCCGAGGTCATCGACGAGCCGGACATCACCGACACCGTCGTCACCGAATTCGATTGCGAACTTGGCAACAAGATCACGATCTACAAGAACGAAAAAGAAGACGGCCACATTGCCCTGCGCTGGAAGAAGCGCCTGCACCGCCTGACCCGTGTCGGCACGACCACCGGCGCGCAGCGCTTCGAGAACCCGCACTGGGGACTGATCTGGATCGGCATCCCGGCCAAGGGCATCCTGCTGGATTCGAAGCTGAACCGGCAGCTGGCCAACGAATGCAAGAACGCCGAGCAGGCGGCGCCGATCGTGGCGGCAGCGCCTGCTTCATCGAACGGCTGATCCGCGGCTGACACCGTCGGATCGCCTGGTTGTAATCGAGCAGTATTAGCAGTACCGGAATAACAACACATATCCCCACTGAAGGAGAGATTATGTCTCGCAACACCCTGAACACACTGAAGGAATTCCCGGCTGGCGCCGGCCAGAACGGCCAGTACTACTCGCTGCCGGCGCTGGGCGAAGCCCTCGGTGTGAACCTGTCGCGCCTGCCGGTGTCGATCCGTATCGTCCTCGAGTCCGTGCTGCGTAACTGCGACGGCAAGAAGGTCACCGAAGAGCACATCAAGCAGCTCGCCAACTGGGCCCCGACCGCCGAGCGCACCGAAGAGATCCCGTTCGTCGTCGCCCGCGTCGTCCTGCAGGACTTCACCGGCGTGCCGCTGCTGGCCGACCTGGCCGCGATGCGCAACGTGGCCGCCAAGATGGGCGCCGATCCGAAGAAGATCGAGCCGCTGGTGCCGGTCGACCTGGTGGTCGACCACTCGGTCACCATCGACCACTTCCGCGAGCCGGGCGCGCTGGACCTGAACATGAAACTGGAATTCCAGCGCAACAACGAGCGCTACCAGTTCATGAAGTGGGGCATGCAGGCCTTCGACACCTTCGGCGTCGTGCCGCCGGGCTTCGGCATCGTCCACCAGGTCAACCTGGAATACCTGGCCCGCGGCGTCATGCGCCAGGGCGACGTGTACTACCCGGACACCCTGGTGGGCACCGACTCGCACACCACCATGATCAACGGCGTCGGCGTCGTGGGCTGGGGCGTGGGCGGCATCGAGGCGGAAGCCGGCATGCTCGGCCAGCCGGTCTACTTCCTGACCCCGGACGTCATCGGCGTCAACCTGAAGGGCAAGCTGCGCGAAGGCTGCACCGCGACCGACCTGGTGCTGACCGTTACCGAAATGCTGCGCCGTGAAAAAGTCGTGGGCAAGTTCGTCGAGTTCTTCGGCGCCGGCACCCGCTCGCTGTCGACCACCGACCGCGCCACCATTGCCAACATGGCCCCGGAATACGGCGCGACCATGGGCTTCTTCCCTGTGGACGAAGCAACCGTCGACTACTTCCGCGGCACCGGCCGTACCGAAGAAGAACTGGCTGCCTTCGAGAACTACTACAAGGCCCAGGGCATGTTCGGCATCCCGCAGGAAGGCGAGATCGACTATACCCGCGTGCTGGAACTGGACCTGTCGACCGTCACCCCGTCGCTGGCTGGCCCGAAGCGCCCGCAGGACCGTATCGAACTGGGCCACGTGAAGAACACCTTCACCGAGCTGTTCAGCAAGCCGACCACCCAGAACGGCTTCAACAAGTCGCCGGAAGACCTGCACAAGGTCTACGAAACGACCAACGGCGTGCGCGTGAAGAACGGCGACGTCCTGATCGCTGCGATCACCTCCTGCACCAACACCTCGAACCCGAGCGTGCTGCTGGCTGCCGGCCTGCTGGCCAAGAAGGCGGTCGAGCGCGGCCTGACCGTCGCTCCGCACATCAAGTCCTCGCTGGCCCCTGGCTCGCGCGTGGTCACCGAGTACCTGACCGCGGCCGGCCTGCTGCCTTACCTGGAAAAGCTGGGCTTCGGCGTGACCGCCTACGGCTGCACCACCTGCATCGGTAACGCCGGCGACCTGACCCCGGAACTGAACGCCGCGATCGTCGAGAACGACATCGTCGCCTCGGCCGTCCTGTCGGGCAACCGCAACTTCGAAGCGCGTATCCACCCGAACATCCGTTCGAACTTCCTGGCCTCGCCGCCGCTGGTCGTCGCCTACGCGATCGCCGGCAACATGACCAAGGACCTGATGAGCGAGCCGGTCGGCAAGGACACCAACGGTGTCGACGTCTACCTGGGCGACATCTGGCCGTCGTCGCAGGAAGTGGGCGAGCTGATGCGCCTGGCGATGAACTCCGAGGTGTACAAGAAGAACTACGCCGACGTGAAGGGCAACCCGGGCGAACTGTGGCAGCGCGTGTCGTCGACCGAAGGTCAAGTGTACAACTGGCCTGAGTCGACCTACATCGCCGAGCCGCCGTTCTTCGCCGACTTCGAGATGACTCCGAAGGCCGCCGCCACCGGCATCACCGGCGCGCGCGCACTGGGCGTGTTCGGCGACTCGATCACCACCGACCACATCTCGCCGGCAGGTTCGATCAAGGAAGACGGCCCGGCAGGCAAGTGGCTCAAGGAACATAACGTCCTGAAGGCGGACTTCAACTCCTACGGCTCGCGCCGCGGCAACCACGAGATCATGATGCGCGGCACTTTCGCCAACGTGCGTATCAAGAACAAGATGATCCCGCCGAAGGCCGACGGTTCCGCAGTCGAAGGCGGCATCACCATCCACCAGCCGACCGGCGAACAGATGTCGATCTACGACGCAGCGATGAAGTACGTGGCGGAAGGCACCCCGACCATGATCTTCGGCGGCGAAGAGTACGGCACCGGCTCGTCGCGCGACTGGGCCGCCAAGGGCACCCAGCTGCTGGGCGTGAAGGCCGTGGTCGTGCGCTCGTACGAGCGTATCCACCGCTCGAACCTGGTGGGCATGGGCGTGCTGCCGCTGCAATTCATCGGCAACGACAGCGTCGAGTCGCTGGGCATCACCGGCAAGGAAACCTACGACCTGAAGGGCCTGGAAGGCGAGATCAAGCCGCAACAACTGGCGACCCTGGTGATCCACCGTGAAAACGGCGAATCGCAGGAAGTCCAAGTGCTGCTGCGTATCGACACCCCGATCGAAGTCGACTACTACAAGCATGGCGGCATCCTGCCGTTCGTGCTGCGCCAGCTGCTGGCTGCGTAATTGGAGGGGGCCCGCGCGAGCGGGTCGCCTGCAAGTGAAAAAGGCCGGAACCTGCAAAGGTTCCGGCCTTTTGTTTTCCTCATCAACTGACCGCCGGAAAGTAGGCAAATGACTACAAGCGGACAAGCCTTGTTGGATTGTGCACTGCACCATAACCGCTTATGGTGGCTGCACTGATACACAAACAAGGAGGGCCATATGGTCGACCATCTTCATGACGTCAAGGAACTGCAGCACGAGGGGAGAAATTCTTCAGTGCAGGCATTCGGCAAGTATCAACTTGGCCTAGACGAACACTTTCCCACCATTTCGGTTTTAACGGAGCCCTTACCCCATGGGCTGATCGCCGATGAGATGTGATCGGCGTGTCTGCTGCTTGGACTAAACAGGGACGCAGGGTGTTGTTGTTACGCGCATGGACTCGTCATACTGCCGCGAAGCCACTACACTTGACTCATCTGCTCATGATTCATCATGGCCACGTCAATCCAAGCCGCGCGTACGGTCTACCAGGCCGGCACACCGAGGGCGACAAAAAAGGCTGGAACCTGCGTGGGTTCCAGCCTTTTTTTGCAGGTAGCGAATCAAGTGCCAGGCTTTTCGATGCCATAGTGCCAGACCCGCGCCGTATGCCCTCCTCGTAGGTATGGCGATCGCTGTCGGGCAGGACAGCGTTCTTGACTGACGACCAGATGCCGGGCGCCTCGTGCGACGAGTAGCCTGTTTCGCCGCCCGGCGATGCATTGAAAGACAAAACGCCCGATGAGATTCATCGGGCGCTCGGGGGGAAGCAAGAACGAACTCTTCCTGCTGCTTACAGCTGTCAATCTATTTCCGGACTCGTCAACGGGGCGGCCTCAAGCCGACCAGCCATGAGCGATCATGCCCGGCTCACCCGTCCTCCGAGCGGCAGACCTTAATCAGCATACAACTGTGATACGCACGGTTTGCCTTCCTCGGCACATCCTGTTTCCACCGTATCTCCCTTCAGCAGATGCACTTCGCCGCCCCTGAACAGCAATGCACGGCCATCCTGGAACGGAAGCGGGTTGACGAAAGGACCTTCGTAGTCCACGGCGGAGCCGGTCGTACCCAGGCTTTCTACCCGCGCCTGACCGTTCGCATCGATCACGATCGCGTTTTGCGTTCCGTTCCCTCCCATGAAATTGAACATGCGCTTTCCCACGAAAGGTGGAGCAGCTTCCACAGGCTCTTGCGACGTCGCCGGAGGCGTGTCGGGCTGCGCGGGCTTTGTCAACGCAACCGGATGGACAAGGGGTGGCGGATTACTCGACTGCGCAAGTTGCGGCGCTGTCAAGCGTGTGCTCGTATCGTCCAGGTAGACGTTGTATCCGACGTACGCGTAGACGGCAAATACCGCAACAGCGAACATGCGGGCCCCTCCCGTGTACGCCTTGCGGAGGAATACCAAGGGTGCCATGAACGGGAAAATAAACAGGCCAAACGCCAGCCCCACACCGATCGACTTCAGCGGGGCAGCGGGTACCTCGGTGCTGTCCCGGGAACGTTCGACCACATCGGACGCCTGTGACGAACTGACGCGCGCCTCACGTTCAGCGATGGCTTGTCGTTGTCGCGCCTGTTCCGCCTCCGCTCGCGAAGGATAGACCTGTCCATCGTAGGTCTTGTGCCGCAGTTCTTCGCTATTGATCTTCTCTTCGTACGCATCGAGGATGTCACCTGCTTGGCGGTACACGAACGTACCCGTCCGCAGCTGGGCGAGTTTTTCCCGTTCCTTGTCGAGGTCCTGGCTGATCTGGCTGCCGACGACGAACACCGCATGGATCGCTTTCTTGTCTGTGCGAGCCTGCTGGGCTTCGGCCTGGGAGGAATAGACATGTCCGTCGAATTTACGCTGCTTCATGTCCATCGCGTCCAGCTTGTCCTGCAGCTCCCTGATGATTGCATCGGCGCCGTGATAGACGTAGCTTTGCGCTTTCAGGCCCGCCAGCTTCACCTGCTCTTCGCCCAGGTCGCTGCCAACTGCGCCAAGGGCATCCCGCAGGCGGTCCCGCTCCCGTTCGGCCTGCTGCATTTCATCGACGGTCGCGTAAATGTGCTTGTCGAGCGTCCGGCCCTTCTGGTCGATTTTTTCCATGAGGGCAGCGACTTCATCATCGTAAAGGCACCCAAGCCTGGTCGCCAGCGCCGTGAGTTGTTCGGTCGCCGCAGCCGGCGAGAACTGGGGCGCGCTGAACAGTGGATTGATCTCAGTCTTAATCTGTTGCAACTTCATGTCGAGGACATCAATGTCGTGCGACAAGCCGTAACATTCCAGCTCGTGATCAGGATCCCCCAGCACTGACAAGGCGAGCCGATACCGGTTGTCGTCATAGGGATTGCCTTCGAGGATTTCCGGGACCACGTCCGCCGCAGCGCTCACCGGGATTTTTCCATCCATTAGGTTCCTCTGCAGACGGACCGCCCGTTCCACCAGGTCGAGGTCAGCGAGGAATGCAGGCATGCAGCCATCGGCGTTCTTCACGATGAATTCGAATACAGCCACATGTACTGCCTTCACGTTGAGATGAATCGCGTTGGCGAGGAAAGCCCGGTTTTGTTCGTCGTTGAAGAATGCGCTCAGCTGCTTCTTCTGCGCAGCGCGTGTGCTTGCGCTGCCGATCGCGTTGCGCAACCCGTGGGCCATTCCCCATGCCGCATTGGCCGCGCCGGCCATGGCGATTCCCTTGACCGCCCCCGCGATACCGAAGCCTCCGCCCACGAAGCGCGAGCGGTTCTGCATGCGGCGCTGACGGTGGGCTTCCATCTCCGCACCTTCGGCAATGATCTCGGCGTAGACACTGTCCCACTCCGAAAATGCCGCGCCCCAGGTCAGGTAAGGTGCCAGATACTGCCCGACAAAAACCTCATGGGTCAGGTCATAGCAACCACGCTCGATAAGATAGTCCACGCCCACCTGAGCCGCTGCAGCAATGATCTGGCGCCCCTTTGCATAGCCGATGTCGGCGAACTGGTGGCAATCGCCACATTCCCGATAGGCCTGGTTGAACTGGTCCACGGCTGCGTCGGGAAGATTCGCGAAGCGTCTGCGTACCTCACGGTATGCGTTGCGCTCTTCGGTGATGTCAACTTCAGCGTTGTAAAGCTTTACTTTCATGAGATGGGCGCGTTTGGTGGTTAAAATCTTTCTTTGAATCATCTTAGAACCTAATTACAAAACTAGCAAAGCAAATTGTTGTCAAGCAACAGCCAGAATCTTCCTCTAAAATGGAAGCTATCTATTCCAAGTTATTTCCGTCGTGCCAAACTACGAGCCTTTGGCAGCTCATTGAGGCCGCGCCTGCGCGTTTGCCGATTACAATGCTGAACCGATTTCACCGTAGCAGCTATGTTGACCCCCATCGTTTCCCATTTGAGCAAGCTTGTTGCCGGCATCTTTGCCAGCCTGATTGTCATCGTCCTGTGGATCGCCCCGGCGAGCGCGGAGCCGAAGCCGGTGCGCGTCGGCCTTGACGCCGAGTTCGGCCTGGATAACAGTACCTCGGCCCAGGCCGTCGAGCTGGGCATGCGCACGGCCATTGCCGAGATCAACCGCGCCGGCGGCGTATTGAACGGCAGGCCCCTCGAACTCGTCACCAAGGACCATCGCTCGATTCCGGCCCGCGGCATCCGCAACATCGAAGAGTTTGCGCGCATGCCCGATCTGGTCGCCGTGTTCGGAGGCCGCTTCAGTCCCGTGATCATCGAGGAGCTCCCGACCCTGAAGGCGACCAAGACCTTGTTCATGGCGGTCTGGTCGTCGGCCGACGGCATCATCGACAACGGCATGCAGCCCAACTACGCCTACCGCCTGTCGCTGCGGGACAGCCTGGCCATGCCGAAATTGCTGCAGACCGCACACAAGCGGGGCCTGCAGCGCGTCGGGCTGCTGCTGACCAATACCTCATGGGGACGCAGCAACCTGGCTGCCGCCGAAAAGTTCGCTGCCGCAAAGCCGGACATCACGATCGTGCAGACCGCCTGGTACAACTGGCGCGACCAGTCCCTGGTCGCCAAGTACAAGGCGCTGCGCAGCGCCGGCGCCCAGGCGATCGTCCTGGTCGCCAATGACGATGAAGCAGCCATCCTGGTGCGCGAAGTGGCCGCCTTGCCGAAGGCCGAACGCATACCGATCCTGAGCCACTGGGGCGTCACGGGCGGCGAGTTCGTCAGGCAAGCGGGCCCTGCCCTGAACGAGGTCGACTTTTCCGTCATCCAGACCTTTTCCTTCTTCAGGGCCGACAAGAAACAGCTCGCGCGCTTCATGAGCAGCGTCGCCACCGTGTCTCCTGTCCGCAGGATCGAGGACATCCAGGGACCGGTGGGCGTAGCGCATGCCTATGACCTGATGCACATCCTGGCCAAGGCGATCGACCTGGCCGGAAGCACCGACAGGAAAGCCGTGCGCGACGCCCTGGAGAAGGTGCGCGTGCATCACGGACTGGTGAAGACCTATGCGCCGCCCTTCACGCCGACCCGCCATGAAGCGCTGAGCGCGCGCGAGCTCCTGATCGCCCGCTATCGTGCGGACGGCGTGCTCGTGCCGACCGACGACTGATCATGGCGCCCTGGTCGACCTCCCGGACTGCGAGCCTGACGCAGCGCTTTGCGCTCGCCTCGGCCATCCTGGCCGGCGTCGCCGTGCTGCTGGTGGCAGCCGCATCGCTCTGGCTGGTCAACCGCCAGCACGCTTCCGCTGTCGCGCTGCTGCAGCAGCGCGAGGCCGCGTTTAATGCGAGAACGGTCAACGACACCCTCGCCACGCTCGTCTCGCGCATGGGCGAAGTAGCGAACAGCCCCATCCTGGCAACCGGCCTGGTGGACAGTGCGGGTAAGGAAACCTACCTGGCGCCCTTCCTCGGCGGCCTGCGCCAGATCGACGGCATTCCGGTCCAGGTCCTGTTCACCGATTTCGAAGGCAAGCCGGTTGCCGGCAACGGCCTCGATCGCTTCGACGAAGAGCAACTTGCCTGGCTGCGCGACCGCATCGATCGCGGCGTGGAAAACGCGGCCATTTTCCAGCGGCCGCAAGGCGCGGAACTCGTCGGCGTCAGCCTGCTGCGCTATTCGCGCACCAATACCCCCGAGGGTGCGCTGGTCTACAAGGTCACGATGCAGGACCTGCACCCGGGGCCGTCATCCACCCTGAGGTGGAAGGGACAGGCACGGGCGGCGCAGGCAGACGACATCCTGGAGATGCCGGTCAAGGTGCCTGCCCAGCTCGCGCACCTGGGCCTGACACTGCACGTCGACACCTCCGGGCTCGACGATGTCCTGGAGGCGCCCTCATCCCAGTACGACCTGATCGGCGGCATCGCGGCCCTGCTCGCCCTGGTGGTGTTCCTGCTGGGGAAGCGCCTTTCGCTTGGCCTGACCCAGGACCTGCGCAAGCTCGAGCAGTTCGCCGGCAGGCTGGGCGAAGAAGGCATTGCCGGGGAGCGCGCCAACCTTGCCGGCAGCAGCGAAACGGTCACCCTCGCCCGGTCGATCAACCAGATGCTCGATCGCCTGCAGCGGCAGCAGGAGCACCTGCAGCGGGAGCACCGGCGCAAGGACGAGTTCCTGGCCATGCTGGCGCACGAACTGCGCAACCCGCTCGCGCCGATCAGCAGTGCCGCCCAGCTCCTGCGCATGCTCTTTGCGAACGAGCCGCGGGTCCGGCAGGCGAGCGAGGTCATCTCGCGCCAGGTGACGCACATGACGCATCTGGTCGATGACTTGCTGGACGTGTCGCGCGTCACCCGTGGACTGGTCACGATCAACAAGACCGAGGTGGAACTCGGCGACGTGCTGCGCGAAGCCGTCGAGCAGGTCACGCCCCTGATCGAAGCCCGGGGCCATCGCCTGGCGCTGGACACCCCGGCCCATCCCATGCCTGTGAGCGGCGATCGGACCAGGCTGATCCAGGTCGCGGCCAACCTGCTCAGCAACGCCGCGAAATACACGCCCGACGGCGGCGCGCTGCGCGTCAGCCTGCGGCAACGGGACGGGAGCGCGATCCTGGAGGTGCAGGACAACGGAATCGGCATCGGCCAGGACCTGCTGCCGGCCGTGTTCGACCTGTTCACCCAGGGCCAGCGCACGCCCGACCGTGCCCAGGGCGGGCTTGGCCTGGGCCTGGCATTGGTGAAGAAGCTGGTCGAGCTGCACGGCGGCAGCGTCGAGGCCCATAGCGGCGGCGCCGGCCAGGGCAGTACGTTCACCGTTCACCTGCCCTTGCTGCCGGCGGTCCACGGCACGTTGGCCGCTACCACCGGCGCTGCCACCGCGGCCGTCGCACAGGCCAGCCGCATCCTGGTGGTGGATGACAATGTCGACGCCGCGAACACCCTCACCATGCTGCTGCAGACCGCGGGGCACGAGGTAAGGACCGAGCATTCGGCGCAGGCCGCGCTGGCGGTCGCCGGACGGAAGGACTTCGATTTCATCCTGCTCGATATCGGGTTACCGGACATGAGCGGACACGAGCTGGCCAAAACCCTGAAGCAGCAGCCGCGCTGCGCCGGCGCCACGTTCATCGCCGTCAGCGGCTACGGCCAGGAACAGGACCGCCGGATGTCGCAGCAGGCCGGCTTTGCGGCCCACCTGGTCAAACCTGTGGTGGCGGACGAACTGATCGACACCATCGCACGCTTCAAGGGTGCCTGACGCCCACCCGCAATCGCGGTGCCTGCAAGGGCGGAACCTGCAAAGGTTCCGCCTTGTGTCTTGTGCCTGGCCGGTATCGCCAGGTCGTCCCGCAGGGGTCATCGGGCGAAGCCTGAGCGGTACGGGAGGACTTGGAAGGGGAAACGTACTAGCCTGTCGCCGCCATGAACAGCCAGGAGAGCACCATGAACGAGCGAACGTTGATTGGCGTGAGCGTCTGCGTCATGTATGCCTTGTTGATCGCTGCATGCTTCGCGTATGTGAAACTGGGACTGGCGACAAGCTGCTACACACAAGCGTTCGAAGCGCGGGCGGCTCCCGCAGGAGAGGCAGCGCCCTCAGGTCTGAGCCCACATCCTGAGCAGGTTGTGATAATGCCCCGTGATCCCCACGATGGCCTCGGTCTCGCCATGCGCCGCCCGGAGCTTCTGGATGTTGGTATCCAGCTCGAACAGCACGGCGCGCTTCCCGTCGTCCCGCACCATGCTCTGGGTCCACAGGAAGGACGCCACGCGCTCGCCGCGCGTCACCGGCAGCACCTGGTGCACGCTCCCCGACGGATACACGATGGCGTCGCCCGCCGGCAGCTTGACCTCATGCGTGCCGTAGGCATCCACGACCACCAGCTCGCCGCCGTCGTAATCGTCCGGATCGCTCAGGAACACGGTAGTCGACACGTCCGCCCGCACCGGCGGCAATCCGCCACGCTGGGGCCTGATCGCGCCGTCGACGTGCAGCCCGTAGTGCTCTCCCCCGCCGTAGGCGTTGAAGTAAGGGGCCAGGATCCGCAAGGGCAGCACGCTTGAGAAGAACAGCGGATTGTTCATCAGCGCCGCGCTCACCACCTGCCCCAGTTCGACCGCCAGCGGCGAGCCTTCCTTCAGCTGGCGGTTGCGCTTGACCTGGGCGCCCTGCGGGCCGACGCTCTCGCGCCCGTCCACCCATTCGGGCGCCCCCGCCATGCGGGCGCGGATGGCGGCGACCTGTTCGCGCTGAAGCACGCCCGGGATGTGCAGCATCATGATGTCTTCATCCTTCGTAAAAAGAAAAATGCCCCCCGGATCATATCAGGAGGGCGAAGTCCGGTTGCCCGGCGGGGGTGGTACCCGGTATCAGAACTTGAGGTTGGCCATCAGGGTGGCCGAGCGGCCCGGGCCCACGCCGGCGTAGTGCGGCGACGAGACGCGGTCGAAGTACAGCTTGTCCGTCAGGTTCTGGATGTTCAGCTGGAAGGACACGTTCGGGCTCAGCGTGTAGGTCGCCATTGCATCGAAGCGCGTGTAGGCCGGCGAATACTTGGTGTTGTTCACGTTGGCGAACTGGCGGTCCACGAAGTTGGCGCCGCCGCCGATCGTCAGGGCCCGGCTTACCGCGTAGGTCGTCCACAGCGAAGCACTGTGCTTCGGCGTGGTCGGGAAGGCGTTGCCGTTGAACGGCGACGGGATCCAGCGCGGCGCAGCAGTGGTGCCGGCGTTGGCGTTGACGTAGCCGTTGTCGGCGATGATGCCGTCCAGGTAGGTGTAGCCGCCGAACACGGTCCAGGCGTTGGTGATGCGGCCCGACAGGCCGAACTCGACGCCCTTCATTTCCTTGCGGCCCACGTTCTGGGTGGTGCCGTCCGGCGCGGTGACGCGGGCATTGTCCATGTCGTTCTTGAACACGGCGGCGCTGACCGACAGACGGCCGCCCGGCAGGACTTCCCACTTGGTGCCCAGCTCGATGCTGCGACTCTTCTGCGGTTGCAGGTTCTGGATCTGCACGGTCAGCGCATCGAGGCCGTCGCCGCCATCGTTGCCCGGCGGGGTCGCCGACGTCGCCCACGACACGTAGACACTGCCGTTTGCCTTCGGCTTGTACACCAGGCCGGCCTGGTAGGTGTCGAAATTCGACTCGACGCGGGCACGCGTGACGCCCGCGGTCGCGGTGGCCGGGGTGAACAGGGCGCTCGAGAAGTCGTCCCAGCGCGCGCCCAGGTTCAGCAGCCACTGCGGAGTGAACTCGATGGTGTCGAAGCCGTAGACGGCGCGGGTGCGGGTCTCGACCGTGGTCAGGGTTGGCGACTTGGTGCGGGTATAAACCCAAGGATCATACGGGTTCGGGTTAACCAGGGTGGTGCAGTTGTAGAGGGTGGCTGCGCCCGCGGTCGGACAGGTGAAGGTGCCAGTCCGCGGGTTGTTGGTGCCCGGGCTGAACACGAAGCTGCCGCGGTCGGTGTCCTCGCGCGAGAACTCGACGCCGACATTGAAGCTGTGCTTGATGCCTGCGGTAGCGAAGTTACCGGTCAGGCTGGTCGAATTGGCCAAGGTCCGGGTATCGACGTCGCGGGTGTTGGCGCGGCGCCAGACCGTGCCGTAGCGGACGGTGTTGCCCTTCGAATCGTCCGGCTGGGTGTAGACGTAGTCCTGGCCGGTCTTGCCCCAGCGGCTCACGTTGCGGATCGCCAGGTTCGGGCTGAACTCGTGACGCAGGTCGACGGTGGCGACGTCGGTCTTGGTGTCGCGGAAATCGCGGTTCTTCAGGCCGTAGAAGGCTTCGCGGTCCACGGTGAAGGGGGTGCCGCCGCCGTTCTTCGCGACGTCCGGGCCGCTGGTGACCGGATTGTTGAACGGGATGCCGGTATCCGGGATCTCGTGGCTTTCCATGTGGTAGTAGCTCAGGATCGCGCGGGTCGGGCCGTTCAGGCCGAAGGTCACGGTCGGTGCGATGCCCCAGCGCTCGTTATTCACGATGTCGCGGCCGGCAACGTCGTTGGCGTGGACCATGGCATTCAGGCGGAAGGCCGTGTTCTCGCCCACGACGCGGTTGAGGTCGGCAGTGACGCGGGCGTATTTGTCGGTGCCCAGCCCGACGGTGGCATTGTTGAAGTTGCTGTCCTTGGCGGTCTTGGTGACGATATTGATGCCGCCGCCGGCCGAGGAACGGCCACCCAGCGCCGAGTTCGGGCCCTTGACCACTTCGACCTGCTCGATGGCGAAGATCTCGCGCGACTGCGAGCCGGAATCGCGCACGCCGTCGATATACGTGTCGGTCTGGGCGTTGTAGCCGCGGATGAACAGGTTGTCGCCCACCGGGTTGCCGCCTTCCGAGGCGCCAATGGTGATGCCCGGCACGGTGCGCAGGGCGTCGGTCAGCGACACGGCACCGGTCTGCGAGATGGTTTCCGAGGTCACGACCGTGACCGATTTCGGGGTGTCGAGCAGCGGCGCAGTGAACTTGTCCGAGCTCGACTTGACCGGCCCCTGCACGGCGCGGTCGGCGCCTGCGTTGACGACCACCTTGGGCAGGCTGGCGCCCTCATGCAGTTCAGGAGCCTCTTCCAGGCCGGTGGCATGGGCCAAGGGCATGGCCAGCGTCGCCAGCACGGCCATTGCGGAAGCCGACATGACGGGAGCGGAAGGACGGGAGTGTTTCTTGCTCTTGATGAAGGTGCTGCTTGCCTGCGAGGTGATCGTGGTCATTTTTTGTTTGGTCAGAGGGGAAGGCGCCGGATCGAAAGGTGACGCAAATGAGTGACGTTAATGAGAACGATTCGCATTATCCTTTCTATTTAGATTTTTTGCAAGCGCGCTCTATCCCTTCGTGGTGGCCTTGTGTTCATGGCATGTGGCCGAATCAACTACAATACCGGAGATATGGGTTTATCATGACCTTGACCACTATTTGAAAAGAGAGACCCCTAGCGCCATGCGTCGTCCTTCGAAAGATTCAACCCCTAAACTTTCCGCCGAAAGCCAGCGTCTCGTCAGCATTGCGCAAGCCATCATGCAGGCCGCCAGCCGCGTCGAAGAACGGACCTGGGAGCACCAACTGGACACGCAACTGCAGAAGCTGCTCAAGACCAACCACCAGGACAGCATCGACGCCGCACTGAACGTCCTGTTCAAGGACGATCTCGCCTCGTACGACGTGCTGATGGATGCGGTAGAGGCCGTGAGCGAATCGGCCACCATGGTCGAGCAGCAGGACGGCGGCGACGTCACCTGGCAGGCCCTGCTGGTGGCGGCGCCCGTGCTCGCCTGGACCCGCTTCTCCATCGCCTCGGGCAATATCCCGCCGGAGATGCTGAGCACCCTGCAGGCGCACTTCTCGGCCCACCTGCTGGCCGAAGGCACCCGCATCTGCATGGCGCCCACGCTGTACTCGATCGACCAGTTGCCGCGCACCCATGCCGAAACCTATGCGCTGACGCACAAGCTGGCGGCCGCCGCGCACAAGGGTGGCACGGTCAAGCCCGCCGCACGCGTGGAAGAAACCGCGCCCTTCCTGGCCGACACCCGCTACCTGCTGGTGGCCATCGTCGCGCCGCAAGGGGCGCCCATGTTCCGCTGGCAGGAGCCGCAGCACCACATCGGTTTCGCCGAAGAGCGCAACCGGGCGCTGGAACAGTGGCGCACCCAAGGTACGGCCAACATCGCGCGCCTGCTGCCGGGCTGCGGCGTCGAGCTGCTGCTGCCGGAAGCCTATTACGTGGCCTGCCGCGAAGCCGACAAGCTGATCCGCCCGATCTCGATCCGCGCCGCCGTCCACTACCTGACCCACACGCTGGGCGTGGAGCCCTCGGACCTGCGCGCCGTCATCGCCGGCTTCGGCGAAGAATCAAGCGACATCCAGATCGACGAATACCGCATCTCGTTCACGATGCGCCAGGACAGCGACGTCATGTACGGCATCGTGTGGCCGCTGTATGGCCAGGAAGACGAGAACGGCACGCCGATGGAAGGGCCGTTCGCCACCGGCCCTGCCCCGCTGACCCCGATCAACGAGATCGTGGCCCACCTGAACGAGGCCGGCATCGCCCACATCAAGCGCATCAACGAGCGCTATGTCGCCGAGTACTGCGACGACTGCGGCGGCCCGCTCTTCGCCGACCCCACGGGCGAGCTGGTGCATGCCGAGATGCCGGACGATACGCCGGCCGGGAGCGAGCACTTCCACTGAGTCGCCATCTGCTACACCCGCGCGGGCCGCCCGGCCCGCGCGGCGTTCCACCTCCCACCCTCTCCTGCTGATCTTGTCATCTGAGCATGTGGCCATGCTACAGTTGACGGATACCTATAACCTAAGGAGATGCCACTCATGCCCCGCCCCATTGTTCGCTTCGCCGTCGCCGCCCTCGGCCTGTGCGCCGCCAGCGCCGTGCTTGCCGCCACGCAGAAGCCCGCGCCCGCATCCCCGCAGCAGGCGCGCAGCACCGCCGTCAAGACGAAGATCAGCTACCTGACCTTCCTCCCGAAGTCCTACTCCGTCAAGGGCGACAAGGTCCCCCTGATCGTGTTCCTGCACGGCTCGGGCGAACGCGGCACCGACCTGAACAAGGTAAAGACCTGGGGCCCGCCGGCCATCGTCGAAAAGGATCCGGACTTCCCCTTCATGGTGGTCTCGCCACAAATTCCCGACGGCGAATGGTGGGACGCGTTCAGGCTGAAAGCCATGCTCGACGACGTCCTGAAGCGCTACAACGTCGATCCGAAGCGCGTCTACCTGACCGGCATCAGCATGGGCGGCTACGGCGCCTGGGATTTCGCGTCCCGCTATCCGGACTACTTCGCCGCGGTCGCCCCGATCTGCGGCGGCGGCATCCCGCGCCTGACCAGCCGCTTGAAGGACATTCCCGTGTGGGCCTTCCACGGCCTGAAGGACGACGCCGTGCCGGAGCAGGAATCGGCGCGCATGGTGGAGGCGCTCAAGGCGCAAGGCGGGAATGTGAAATACACGGTGCTGCCGGAAGCCGGCCACATCGAGGCGTGGGTACATGCCTACGGCGAGGCCGGGCTGTTCGACTGGTTCGCGCAGCAGCGCAGGCAGTGAGCGCTGCAGTCCCCTCACCTGTATCAGAAAGGCCGATATAGAAGAAACTGAATTTTGGCGCATCGTCGGCGCCGCGCGCGAGGCAGCCGGCAAGGATGTCGAGGAACGGCCGGAAACGCTCCGGCTGGAACTGGAGCGTCTTCCGCTCGACACGATCCAGTCGTTCCAGCGCCTCTATGAAACGCTCCTCCGGCGCGCGAATCGCTGGAATCTCTGGGGAGCGGCCTACCTGATGAATGGCGGCTGTTCCGACGACGGTTTCCGCTATTTCCGCGACTGGCTGATCTCGGAAGGCCAACAGGTGTTCGAACAGGCGCTGGACAATCCGGACTCGCTCGCCACCGTTGAAGATGCGGACTACTACGATCTGGAGTCGTTCGGCTATGTCGCCCTCGGCGTCTTCGAGTCGAAAGGCGGCGGGGAACTGGAACGTGACTTTTCGGACGAGACAACGATACCGTCCGGCGAGAAATGGGATGAAGACGACTTGCCGGGCATGTTTCCCCGCCTGGCAGAACGCTTCGACAGCTGAACCCGGCGGCCTGCGGACGCAGGCCGGCGAAGGAGTCAGCGCGGCAGGCTGGCGATGACCTTGGTGGCGAACTCGGCGGCGTTGCCGGCGTGCCAGCGCCACACGATCACCAGATCGTGGTCGGGTGACACGAGGACAGTGTTGCTGCCCGCGCCCAGTGCCGCATAGGCGTTGGCGGGCAGGCCCGGCAGGTTCTTGCCCTTGGTGTTCAGCCACCACAGGTAGCCGTAGTCCGGACCATGCGCGCTTGGCGTGAGCGCTTCCTTGACGTAGGACGCCGGCAGCACCTGCTTGCCGCGCCACTCGCCGCCGCGCAGCCACAGGTAGCCGAAGCGCGCCATGTCCCAGGAATTGATCCACATGCCGCCGCCCCAGCGCGTGCCGCCGCTAACGGACGGAACCTGCTTGCCGTTCAGTTCCACATAGCTGTTATGGTAGGGCACCCATTTCCAGCTGTTCGAGGCGCCGATCGGGTCCATCACCTGCTGCTTGAACACCTGCGGCACCGACTGGTCGAATACGCGCAGCAGCGACAGCGCAAAGCGGTTGATGCGCACGTCGTTGTACTCGTAGAAGCTGCCCGGCGCCTGCAAGGCGCGCGGCTTGCGCTCGCCGGCGCCGAAGGCTGACCGGCCGATGAAGTCGGCGTTCTTGCCCCACAGGCTGCCTTCCCACTCGGTCTCCTGCTGCAGGTGCTGCTTCCAGGTGACTTGCGCATTGCGGCTTGAGGCATAGCCGCCGTCGGTGACGCGCTTGCCTACCGGTTCATCGACGGCGATGCGGCCGTCGCGCACGGCCACGCCGGCGACCGTCGCCAGCATGCTCTTGGCCACCGAATAGGTCGGGTCCACGAAATTCGTGTCGCCGAATTCGGCCACCACGTAGCCCTTGTAGATCACCAGCCCGTTGGTGCGGGCGCGCTCGGTCGGCATCGACCCGAGGCGGCTGCCGAAGGTCGCTTCCTGGTCCGAGAAATCGACTGCGCGGGTGGTCTCGCGCGACTGCGCGAACTGCACCGCGGCCGCCAGGGCGTTGGCATCGATGCCGAGCTCGGCGGGCGACTTGCGGGCCCACTCGCCTGCGGGAGGAAAGTGGGTCGAGGATGCAGCGTTCGTTGCAGTTGCAGCACAACCGGCGAGCGCCGGCAGCAGCGCGGCCAGGCCCAATGCCAGCGCGCCACGGCGTGAAACTCGAATCATGGATTAGTCCACTGTGAATATGGGAAACGGATCAGGCTGGAGTTGTAGTAGCGCTTGTCGCCACTGACTTCCTGGCCGATCCAGTCGGGCTTCTCGAACACGGCGTCTTCACGCGGCAGTTCGATTTCGGCCACCACCAGGCCGGCGTTCTCGCCCAGGAATTCATCGACTTCCCAGGTGAAGCCGGCGTGCGCGATGCGGCGCCGGTATTTTTCGATCAGCGGACGCTCGCACAGGGTGTCGAGCAGTTCCTGCGCCTCTTGCAGGGGAATCGGATACTCCCATTCGCCGCGGCTCACACCCGTGCCCTTGCTCTTGATGGTGAGCCTGCCTTCGTCGCCCTCGATGCGCACGCGCACGGTGCGTACCGGGTCCGAGCACAGGTAGCCCTGGCGCAGCAGCACCGGCTCCCCCAGCGTGCGCCAGCCGTCGCCGGAGAGGAGAAACTTGCGCTCGATTTCGACGCCCATGCCCGCTCCCTATCGTTGATCAAGCGCCAGCGTCTGCAGGATCGGCTGCAGGATCGCCGCGCCCAGCGCCGCGCTGCGTGCGCCGTTCCAGCCGCTATGCGGGTCGGGCAGGTTGGCGTTGTCCTTGAACGGCATTTCCAGGGTCAGGGACAGGCACTTGAAGGTGTGGCCAATGTACTTCGAGGCCAGCGTGAGGAGTTCCTCGTTGTACTTGCTGGCCGCGTAGCCATGCACGTTCTGGAAGTCCGGGCTGGCCGCCATGTAGCGCTCGATAAACGCATTCTGGGTGGCCAGACGCTCCGGCGTAAAATCGGCCAGCATCTCGCTGCCGGCCACGAAGTTGTACGGCAAGGCTTCGTCGCCGTGGATGTCGAAGAACATGTCGACGCCGGTTTCGTGGATCTTGTTCTTCACGCACAGCACTTCCGGGCTGCGCTCGGGCGAAGGTGTCATCCATTCGCGGTTGAGGTTGGCGCCGGCCGCGTTGGTGCGCAGGTTGCCGCGCACCGAGCCGTCCGGGTTCATGTTCGGCACGATGTAGAACACCGCGCGCTGCAGGAGCTTGCGGGACACCGGATTGGCGTTGTCCAGCAGCGCATCCATCATGCCCTCCACGAACCACTCGGCCATGGTCTCGCCCGGATGCTGGCGCGCGATCACCCAGATCTTCTTGTCCGCCTGCGGGTTGCCGATCACGACCAGGTTCATGTCGCGGCCGTCGATCGTGGTGCCGATGTCGTGCACGCGCGCGAGCGGGTTCTCGGCCACTTCGCCGAGCAAACGCAGGTGGCGCTCCCAGGTATAGGGCTCGAAGTAGGCGTAGTAGATGCTGTCGAGTTCAGGCGTGTGGTTGATCGTCATCACCTGGCCGTCGAAACTGGTTGGCACGCGGAACCAGTTCTCGGTGTCGTAGCTGGCGGCGACCTGGTAGTCCTCGAAGCCTTTCGGGTAGGTGGCCTGCCCCGCATTCAGGAAGCGGATCGCGCAGGCCTGGCCGCGCGCGCCCTGCAGGCGGAAGTGGAACCACTGGTGGATGTCGGCGTGCGAATCCGCGCGCAGGTTCAGGTCGATCGCCTTCGGGCCGTCGGCGCGCACGACCTCGATGGCGCCGGAATCGAAGGCCTGGCTGATTTTGATGGGCATGGCGAATCCTTCATTGTCCGTTCAAGAGAAGCGCATATTACTGCAGCGATGCGTGCAGCGATGCGCTACATGCGGCGACCGGACAGGGACCGGCGCGATGCCGGCGCCCTGTGAGGCGCGATGACTGCGGCGATTACTGCGCGTCGAGGTCGATCAGGTCCTTGGCGTACATCAGCATGATCTGACGCATCAGTTCGACGTTGCTGCGGTCCAGCACCACGGTGAGGTCTTCCTTGGCATTCGAAGCGAAGGTCATGCGCAGGGTGCCGGGCAGCTCCTTGCACTGTACGTATTCGGCACGCGGGGTGTAGGGGTTGTCCCAATCCTGCTGGGTCACCGGCGCGCAGGGCGGGGGCGGCGCGAGGTTCGGGTCGCGATTGGCCGGCAGGTGCTTGAGCAGCCAGAACACGATGGTCGCAGGCACATAGAGTTGGACGTCGCCGGCGCCCTTGCAGGCAAACTTGACCAGCAACAGGTTGCCGACGCGATCGCATGACATGGCCATGCTCTTGACTTGACGAATTACCGCAGGTTTCACGACGATATTCCTAGGGAAAGGTTGAAAAAGGCGCAGCGATTCTACCGCATCCCACTGTCGTGTCAAAAAACAAAACGGGGAGCTTGCGCTCCCCGTGTCCGATCCGCCACTGGTCCCTGCCTTGCAGGGACCGTGACATGGCGTAAGAGCCTTTGGCTCTTACTCTTTCGAGCCGCGGCCGCCCTGCGAGTTGCGGCCGCCCTTGCTTGACGCTGCGCGCGACGGGCCACCCGAGCCGGCGTTGGCCGACTGGCGGTTGCCGTGGCTCATGCTGCCGGCACGGCGGGCTTCTTCCGAGGTGAACTCGTGGGCCGTGCCCTTGGCGTGGGCAGCCTTGCCGCCCTGGCTGGCGATCTCACGCTGGCGGGCCGGATCCATCGACGCGAAACCGCGGTTGCGGGTACCGCTGCTCTGGCTGTTGCCGCCCTGATTGCCGCCTTGCTTGCTACCTTGATTGCTTGAGGCCATGATGATCTTCTCCCTTGTACGCTTTATGAACCGCCGCGTCCTGCGGCAGGCTGTTGCCGGTCAAGCTGAAGCCCGATGAGTGACCAGCGAAATCATCTTAGGTAGCACTGATGAATGCCGGTATAGGACGCTTTCAGATGACTTTGTAGGACATCGCGCGACAGAAAATGCATCAGTGAAAATGTACTTCCAGTCGTCAACAAGCCCTTCAGTATCAGTCCTACACGGCCCCCCTACGTCTTCCTATACTGTGTTGAAGGGTGCGCGCGCATCATGGTACGCATCATGGCTATGATTAGGCGGGACTTGCAGGCCTTCCGCCGACACATCGAAAGGAGTCGACATGGACGCGAACCAACGTAGCGAATTCAACAATCAGACAAACAACGGCGCCAACGAAAAATGGACGCCCGGCTCCAAGGGCAATACCAAATCCGGCCCGATGGACCATACCTACCCGCAGGGGCCGAGCCAGCAGCAGGAGATCCGCGGCGGGAACGAGATGCATCCCAACCAGGATCCCTCCCGGATGGACCAGCAGGAAGTGGCCGCCGAGGACGGCAGCCGGGCCGACTACGAGACCACCCTGCCGGGCGCCGTTCCCAACGACTTGCCGGGCGGCTCGATGCAGAGCCAGCAGACCGGGGGCTCGGGCCCGCAACAGGGCATCACCGACAGCCACCAGCGCCAGATGGAACAGCGCTCGGGCGCCTGGGGCCTGCTGGAGCAGCCGGTCGGCCACCGCGACAAGCATTCCGGCACCGACCTGCGCGCCCACCCGGCCAACCAGCAGGGCCACAGCCAGGACGTGCACGCAATGAACCCGCACGATGCGGCGCAGCCCGAATTGCAGGGAGGCTCGCTCGGCCGCCACCACGGCGTGCCGACCGGCACCTACCAGTCGCAGGGCACGACCGCCCAGGTCGGCTACGGCAACCAGCAAAGCGACACGGCCAACCGCGAAGGCACCGGCATGGCCGTCGGCCCGCGTGGCAACCAGCAAAGGAGGGAATCATGAGCCAGCAGAACGAGCAGGGCAAAGGAGACCAGGGGGGCCAGAACCAGCAGTCGAGCACGGACCGCAACGGCTCCCAGACAGGTCCCGGTGGACGCGATGCCGGTACGCCGGACGTCCACCAATCGAACGATGCCGCCGGCGGCCTGCCGCGCAGCCCCGGCAATACCGGGCCGCGCAGCGAGGACCAGGGGTGGAAGCCGGGCCAGAGCGTGCAGGCGGACACGAATCCGGTGCACGAATCGAACGACGTCGCCGGCGGGCTGCCGAAGAGCCCGGCCGGTGCGAACCGCCTGGCGGGCGACCGCAAGATGGACGACGATACCGGTTTCTCGCGCAAATAACTTGCAACAGAGCTGTCACTGAGCTTTAACTGAGCTGTCACTGAGCTGTAACTGAGCGGATGCCGGGGCGGCCCTGCCGCCCCTTTGCGCGCCCCTCTCTTCCCTGCGCGTTGCCGCGTCCCTGGCCTGATCCGGGCCGAACATTGACGCAGCTCCAACCCTCCCCGGCCTGGCGGAACCCGTCCGTTCCTGCGCGACTCCAACCGCACTCAACACGTCCCGTTGTCCGCATGTCGCGGTGGGCGGCGCACGTGCGTGGAGCGCAAGCGGAGGTGGATCATGCCTGCAAGGACGGAAGATGCAACGATCGCGGTTTCGGTGGTGGTGCCGGCCTGTGGCCGCATGGACCTGCTCGACCGCTGCCTGGACGCGCTGGTGCGCCAGCAGTTCGATCCGCACCAGGTCGAAATCGTCGTCGTCGACGACGAACCCAATCACAATACCCTGCACCTGGTCGCCGGCTGGCGCACCCGCACGCTCGAGCGCGGCCCGCGCCTTTCCTACGTCGCCAACCCGGGGCCGGTCGGCCCGGCGTCAAGCCGCAATCGCGGCTGGCGCGCCGCGCGCGCCCCCATTGTTGCCTTCACGACCGACGACGCGGTACCGGAACCGGGCTGGCTGGCGGAGGGCCTGGCCGCCTTGCGTGACGACGCCGAGGTGGTCTGTGGACGCATTCAGACCCCGGTCCCGGCCCGCCCCACCGAATACCAGCGTAGTGCCCACGGGCACGAGGCCGCCGACTTCACCAGCGCCAGCTGCTTCTTCCGCAAGACCGTGCTGGAGCGGCTCGACGGCTTCGACGAGCGCTTCAGCGTGCCGCGGGGCAGCGATGCCGACATGTATTTCCGCCTGCTCGAACACGGCATGTCCATCGTGCGGGCACCGCGCGCCCTCGTGGTCCATCCGGTCCGCCCCGCGCCCTGGGGCGCCAGCCTGCTGCAGATCCGCCATGCGGTGTTCGACGCCCTGCTCTACAAGAAGCATCCTGCGCTGTACCGGCAGAAGGTCGAGGCGCGCCCGCGCTGGGACCACTACGCGATTGTCGGCGTGCTGCTGCTCGCCCTGGCGGGGCTGCTGGCCGGCCTGCCGGTGCTGGCCGGCCTTGCCTTTGCCGGCTGGGTGCTGCTCACGGCCCGCCTGTGTGCGCACCGTCTGCGCGGCGTCACGCACTCGCCGTCGCATGTGGCCGATATCGTCATCACCTCGGCCCTGCTTCCGCCGCTGGCCGTGTTCTGGCGCCTGGCCGGGGCGGTGCGCTACCGCGTCCGTTTCGCTTGAGGCCGCCATGCGCAGACTGAAGGTCCTCACCTGGCACACCCACGGCAGCTACCTGCACTACCTGTCGCACGCGCCGCACGAGTTCTACGTCCTGTCCAAGCCCGGCTGCCCGCCCGGCTACGGCGGCCGTTGCGGCAGCATGCCCTGGCGCGACAACGTCCACGACCTTCCCGTCGAGCACGCGCGCCACCACGAATTCGACTGCATCCTGTTCCAGGACGACTACCAGTGGGAGAAGGACCAGTACGAATTCCTGGCACCGGCACAGCGGGCGCTGCCGCGCATCTACCTCGAACACGATCCGCCGCTGGCCCACCCCACCAACACCCGCCATCCGGTCGACGATCCCGACGTGCTGCTGGTGCACGTCACCCCCTTCAACGCCCTGATGTGGGACAACGGACGCACGCCGGTGCGCGTGATCGAGCACGGCGTCCCGGCCGCGCACGAGGTGCAGTACAGCGGCGAGCTGGCGCGCGGGCTGGTGGTCACCAACCACCTGGCACGGCGCGGCCGGCGCATGGGGCCCGACCTGTTCCTGCAGGCGCGCGAGGCGGTGCCGCTAGACCTGGTCGGCATGGCCGCGCACGAGCTCGGCGGCCTGGGCGAAATCGAGCATGCCCGGCTGCCCGCCTTCATGGCGCGCTATCGCTTCCTGTTCAGCCCGATCCGCTATTCGAGCCTGGGGCTGGCCGTCATCGAGGCCATGATGGCCGGGCTCCCGGTAGTCACCTTCGCCACCGCCGAAATGACCACCGTCATCGAGAACGGCGTGTCGGGCTACACCGCGACCGGCCTGCAGCCGCTGCTGGCGCACATGCAGGCCCTGCTCGACGATCCGGGCCTGGCCCGCCAACTCGGCGAAGGCGCCCGCCGCACCGCACGCGACCGCTTTTCGATCGGACGCTTCAGCAGCGACTGGGATGCCGCGCTGCGCCACGTTACCGGCCTGGGCCCGGCCCGGCAGGAGTCAGCATGAAACTCGATGAAATCCAGGCCGCAGCGAACATGGCAGCAGCGATGGCAGCAGGTACCGCAGGACAGGCGGCGGCCGATGCGGCCATCGGGGCGTCTGCGCAGGCGGACGTCCTCCCGGTTTCCCATCCGCCCCTGGCCGCAGGCAGCACGGGCGCACGTCGCCGCATCGCCATCATCAGCGACCACGCGTCACCGTTGGCCGCACCCGGCAGCGTCGACTGCGGTGGCCAGAACGTCTACGTGGCGCAGCTCGCGTGCGAACTGGCCCGTGCCGGACACCTGGTCGACGTCTTCACGCGCCGCGACGCGCCCGAGCAGTCCCAGGTCGTGCACTGGAGCGACAACATCCGGGTCATCCACGTGCCGGCCGGGCCACCGCGCCACGTGCCGAAAGAGCAGATGCTGCCGCACATCGATGCGTTCTCGCGCTACGTCGCCCGCTTCGCGCGGCGCCAGCCGGCCGCCTACGACATCGTGCACGCCAACTTCTTCATGTCGGGCATGGTCGCACAGCACCTCAAGGAGGCGCTCGGACTTCCCTTCGTGATCACCTTCCATGCGCTGGGCCGGGTGCGCCGCCTCGCGCAGGGCACGGCCGACACCTTCCCCGTCGAACGCATGCGCATCGAAGCGGCGCTGATGCGCACGGCCGACCGCATCATCGCCGAGTGCCCGCAAGACCGCTACGACATGGAACGGCTCTATGGCGCGCCGCTCTCGCGCATCGCGATCACGCCCTGCGGTTTCTCGCCCGATGAGCTGTGGCCGGTGCCGATGCTAGAAGCCCGTGCACGCCTTGGCCTCGAGGAAGGCCGCTTCATCGTGCTCCAGCTCGGCCGCATGGTGCCGCGCAAAGGTGTCGACACCGTCATCCAGGGCGTGGCCATGCTGCGCAACCGCTATGGCGTCGACGCACAGCTGCTGGTGGTCGGTGGAGACCTCGGCGGCCATCCCGGCGGTCACCTCAGGGGTCGCCTCAATGGTCACCTCGGTGGCCACACCGGCGGCGGCGACGGCCTGGAGCTGGCACGCCTGCGCAGTGTCGCGGCCGACCTCGGCATCGCGGCGCACGTGCGCTTCACGGGGCAGCAGCCGCGCGCCGTGCTGCGCGACTACTACAGCGCCGCCAACGTCTTCGCCAGCACGCCCTGGTACGAGCCCTTCGGCATCACGCCGGTCGAGGCGATGGCCTGCGCCCGCCCGGTGGTCGGCGCCGAAGTGGGCGGCATCAAGAGCACCGTCAGCGACAGCGTAACCGGCTTCCTGATTCCTTCACGCGACCCGGCGGCGCTGGCCGACCGGCTGGCGCGACTGCACCGCCATCCCGAGCTGGCGCGCGCGATGGGTGAAGCCGGGCGCCGCCGAGCCTGCGAACACTACACCTGGCGCCACGTTGCCACCCAACTGGCCGCCATTTACGCCGACGTGCTGGATGCCACCCGGCCGGCGGCACAAGCTGCAGCCTACCCCAACTAAAAGCGACTGACAAAACCCTGAGGCAAGGGATGCGGCCCACCGACGCATCGTCGAGCCATCAGGGAATTGCTAGGCGCGCCAAGCTACCTGAGGAGCCCATGAATACCACGACGCAGCATCATCCTTCCCTGCAAGGCAAGGCCGTACTGGTGACCGGCGCCGCGAGCGGCCTGGGTGCCGCACTCGCATGCCGCCTGGCCGCCTCCGGCGCCAGCATCTTCGGGGTCGACCTGCAGGCCGCGCGCCTGGCCGACAGCATGGCGCAGCTGCGCGAACAGGGCGCGCAGGCGCATGCCCTGGGCGTCGACATTGCCGACCCAGGCGCCGCGCCGCGCGTGATCGAGCACGCCGTCGGCGTGCTGGGACGCCTCGACATCCTGGTCAACAATGCCGGCACCGACGTTACATTGCCGATCGCCGACCTGCAGGACGAAGACTGGCTGCGCGTGGTCGGCACCAACCTGACGGCGCCCTTCCTGCTGTCCAAGTACGCAGCCGGCGCGATGCGCCGCCACGGCGGCGGCCACATCGTCAACATCGCCTCCACCGCCGCCAAGCGCGCCTGGCCGAATGCCAGCGCCTATCACGCCAGCAAATGGGGCCTGCTGGGCCTGTCGCATGCGCTGCATGCCGAACTGCGGCCAGAAAACATCCGCGTCACCGCCGTGATCGCCGGCGGCATGCGCACGCCCTTCCTGCTCGACCGCTTCCCCGACCTCGACCCCGACAGCCTGCAAGACCCGGCCGACGTCGCCGACGCCATCCATTCCGTGCTGGTGCTGCCGCCCACCACGGTCGTCGCCGAACTCACCGTCCTGCCGCTGCGCGAAACCTCCTGGCCCTGACATGAAAGCGATCTTCCTCGACAAGGACGGCACCCTGGTCGACGACCTTCCCTACAATGTCGAGCCGCGCCGGATCCGGCTGGTGAGCGGGGCCGGCGCCGCCCTGCGCCTGCTGGCGCGGCTCGGTTACCGCTTCTTCGTCGTGACCAACCAGTCCGGCATCGCGCACGGCTGCTTCGGAGAAGAAGCCATGGGACCGGTCGCCGACCGCCTGGCCGACCTGCTGTTCCGCGAACACCTCACGCTGGACGGCTTCTATTACTGTCCCCACCACCCGCTGGGCACGGTCGGCACCTATGCCATGGTCTGCGCCTGCCGCAAACCCTCGCCGGGCATGCTCATCAAGGCCGCCCACGAACACGACATCAACCTGCGCGAATCCTGGATGATCGGCGACATCCTGCACGACGTCGAAGCCGGCAACCGCGCCGGCTGCCACACGCTCCTGATCGACAACGGCAACGAGACCGAATGGCGGCTCGGCCCGCGCCGCGTGCCCACCCGCATGGCGCCGGACCTGTATTCCGCCGCCGTGCTGATCGCCTCGCACGACGAGGCGCGATGAGACAGCTTCACGAGGGAGGCGCCATGAGCACCCGGTTGTCGCGCCCCTGGCAGTCCGTACGGCGCATCCTGTGCGTCCGGCTCGATTCGCTCGGCGACGTGCTCATGTGCACGCCGGCGATCCGGGCCCTGCGCCATACCCTGCCGGGCTGCCGCCTCACGCTGCTCACCTCGCCTTCCGGCGCGGCGGTCGCGCCCTGCATCCCCGAGCTCGACGCCGCGATCGCTTACCGCGCCCCCTGGATGAAGCACGCGGAGCCGGCGGGCACGGAAGCCCTGCAGGAATGCGCCACGCAGCTCGCTGCCCAGCGCTTCGACGCCGCCGTGATCTTCACGACGTATTCGCAAAGTCCTCTGCCCGCCGCGATGCTGTGCCACCTGGCGGGCATTCCGCTGCGGCTGGCCTCCTGCCGCGAGAATCCTTACCAGTTGCTCACCGACTGGGTGCCCGAGCGCGAGCTCGAACGCGCAAGCCGCCACGAAGTGCAGCGCCAGCTCGACCTGGTCGCCCATGTCGGCTGCGCGACTTCCGACACCACGCTCTCCTTCGCCGTCCCGGCGGCGGACGCGTCGCGCGTCGGCACCAAGCTGGAAGATGCGGGAATCGATCCGGCGGCGCCCTACCTGGTGCTGCATGCGGGCGCGAGTGCCGCATCGCGGCGCTACCCGCTCCGGCACTGGTTGGTGTTGATCGGCATGCTGCGCAGGCAGTTCGGCTACCCGATCGTCCTGACCGGCGACCGCGGCGAGGCGGATGCGCTGCGTCCGCTGGCCGAGGCCTGGAAAGCCGCGACGCATTCCCTGATCGGAAAGCTCGAACTGGGAGAGCTGGGCGCACTCATCCGCGGCTCAAGCCTGCTCATCACCGGCAACACGGGGCCGGCGCACATCGCGGCCGCCGTCGGCACGCCCCTGGTCGACCTGTACGCGCTGACGAATCCCCAGCACACACCCTGGCGCGTCGCGCACCGCCTGCTGTTCCATGACGTCAGCTGCCGCAACTGCCTGCGCAGCAGCTGCCCGCAGGGCCACCATGCCTGCCTGGACTCCCTGGCGCCGCGCACGGTGCTGGAGGCTGCCGTCGAGCTGCTGGCGGCTGCCCCGCAGAGGCCGGCGCGCACGGATGACGGGGCACTTGCCTTCCCCTAGCGGAGACCGTATTGACGGGCTCGATATGCGAAAGCGCAAAAATCTGCGCGCAAACGTATTACAAAAACTCAAGTTTTTGGACGAGCTCTGATATAATTTCCGAGTTAGTCGGGGCGTAGCGCAGCCTGGTAGCGTACCTGCATGGGGTGCAGGGGGTCGGAGGTTCGAATCCTCTCGCCCCGACCAACAAATCCATCATTGGGGCCAACCATCGGTTGGCCTTTTTGTTTGATGTGTTCCGTCCCGACGTTCGCTAGAGGGGATTGGATGCTCGTGCCACCGATGCTTCGCATTCAGGTCGAATCGAGATCGACAACACATTACCGGAACCACCGGCACGACCTCCTGGCCAACGCACGCCACCGAACAGCCACCCAGCTTACGCTTGCTTTTCCAGGGCCTTGCTCCACGACTCGCGGGCGACACGCCGGAATCCCAGTTTCTCGAACATGCGTTGCGCACGTCGGTTATCTGAATGAATGTCGGCCACGAGATGGCTTAAGCCAAGGACATCCCTGGCGTAGATCGTCAGCAGCGTGATTGCTGCTCTCATATGGCCGCTTCCCCAAGCCGACTGTCTCGACAAGCAGCCCACCTCCGCCATATGAAGCGACTCGTCGAAGCTGTGCAATCCACAGGTACCGATGGGGGTATCACTACCAATAGGCACGATCGCCCACTCCAGGGATTCGCCCTTTACCAGCAGCGTATGAACACTCTGGAGCATCAGTGAAACCGTTCCCGGATTGTTGAATGGCTCTTCATCCGTATATTCCATGACCGCCGGATCGCTGTAAATCTGGAAAAGCGCCGAGGCGTCGCCACTGGTCATGCTCCTCAGCTCGACTGTGTCGCCTTGCAGGCGGGGAAGTGTAGTAGGCAGCATAAAATAAAGATCAGCCAATACCTCGCTGGCCATGTTTCCAGAATCAAGGCGAGCGTCGAATTTTCAACGCTGGTGCAGGCCTACCTGGACAGTCGGCGTCCAAGCCACCGATGCACGAGCTAGTACCATTCGAGCGCTTCCAATTCGGCATGGTCAGCTCTCCCCTCACTCAACATACCGAGGGCGGAAATGAAATTGTCGAGCAATACTGGCTCCGACATCAAATGCAGCGTTGCCTCGCTGGCGAACTCCCGATCTTCGAAGCGGCTGAACTCGGACTGCGCCAATACGCGCACAAAGAGCTTGGCTCTTTTTCGGAAATGCATGCGAACGTCAAGCGCGCCAGATGCATACTCCGGCCCGAATTCGCCGAATCGAAGGTTGAACAAGCCTCCGTGGATCTGATCCTTGAATTTGTGGAGTCCCGACACCGTGTCGGCGAGTTTTTTATGTCCAACGTATATATCGGTGGAGAACAAGGAACGCCCGTCACGGATCTCCACTTGCAGAGCAAGCATGTCCTCATCAGACGACAACTTGCTGAAGCTGATGCCAGGCGTCATAGGCTACATTCACAATGATGTCTTACAAATCGACCGGGGTGTCGTGAAGCACGATCATCCTGTCAAAGCATTGGCACTGTCGCCGCATGCCGGCGGCCCTGCCTACTTCCAATCCCCCCGCAACGCCAGCACCTGCTGCTGCAAATACTCCGGCGAGGCCGCCTCCGGCGCTACCGGATGCCCCACCGCCAGCGCCAGCTTCGAGCGGATCCCACGCGCGAACGAACGCTCGAACACATTCGACTTATCGCGCGTGAACACGCTGCCCCACAGCCCGCGCAGGGCCATCGGGATCACCGGCACCTTGCTGCGCTCGACGATCTTCGCGATGCCGCTGCGGAACTCGTTGATCTCGCCGGTATGGGTCAGCTTCCCTTCCGGGAAGATGCACACCAGTTCTCCCTGGTGCAGCGCTTCCGCGATGTCGACGAAGGCGCGCTCCATCATGAACGGATCTTCCTTGCTTGGTGCGATCGGGATCGCCTTGGCCGCGCGGAAGATCCAGCGCAGGAAGGGCGTCCTGAAGATGCGGTGGTCCATCACGAAGCGGATCGGACGCGGGCTGGCGGCGCCGATGACGAGTGCGTCGACGTAGCTCACGTGGTTGCAAACCAGCACCGCAGGGCCCTGCTCTGGAATGCGGTCGGCGTCGATGGTGCGTACGCGGTAGCCGGTGTGGATCAGCATCCAGGCCAGGAAGCGCATCAGGAATTCCGGCACCAGCGAGAAGATGTACACCGCCACGCAGGCGTTCAGCAGCGCCGTCGCCAGGAACATTTCAGGAATGGTGAAGCCCTGCCCCAGCAGCACGATCGCCACGCCGGCGGCCGCCACCATGAACAGCGCATTCAGGATGTTCATGCCGGCGATGGTGCGCGACACGTGTTTCGGGTCGCAGCGGGTCTGGATCAGCGCAAACAGGGGCACGATGAACAGGCCGCCGAACACGCCGATCAGGACCAGGTCGAGCATGATGCGCCACGCGCCCGGCAGGCCCATCAAGGCGATGGCGCCCACGGTCGCCGTGCCGTTGAGCTCCGCATAGGCCACGCTGGCGAAATACAGGTCGATGCCGAATACCGACAGGCCGATCGAGCCGAAAGGCACCAGGCCGATCTCGACCTTGTGGCCCGAGAGCTTTTCGCACAGCAGCGAACCGGCGCCGATGCCGAGCGAGAACACGGTCAGCAGCAGCATGATCACGCTGTGGTCGCCGTGCAGGTAATCCTTGGCGTACAGCGGGAACTGCGACAGCACCAGCGCGCCGTAGAACCAGAACCAGGAATTGCCCAGCATCGACAGGAACACGGTGCGATTCTGGCTCGAGAACTTCAGGTTGCGGATCGATTCGGCGAAGGGATTGCGGCTGATCTTCAGCTCCGGCACCGGCGCCGGCGATGGCGGGATGCGCCAGCTAGCGAACAAGCCCAGCACCGCGCACAGCAGCGTGCCGCCGGCGACCAGCTCGATGCCCCAGGGTTTCACGCCGACCAGCAGCGTGCCCGCGACCTCGCCCAGCAGGATGCCCACAAACGTACCCATCTCGATGACGCCGTTGCCGCCGACCAGTTCCTCGGATTTCAGGTGCTGCGGCAGGTAGGCGTACTTGACCGGGCCGAACAGGGTCGAGTGCAAGCCCATGCCGACCACGGCGGCGACCAGGACCCACAGCGTGTGGGTCAGCCAGCCGATACCGGCCACCAGCATGATGGCGATTTCGAGCAGCTTGACGAACCTGGCCATGCGCGCCTTGTCGAACTTGTCGGCGATCTGGCCGGAGGTCGCGGAAAACAGCACGAAGGGCAGGATGAACAGGCCCGCGATCAGGTTGTTCAGCATGCCCGGATCAAGCGTGGTCCAGTTCGCGGTGTCGAAGGTTAGCGCCACCAGCAGCGCGGTCTTGAACAGGTTGTCGTTGAAGGCGCCGAAGAACTGGGTCCAGAAGAAGGGGCCGAAACGGCGCTGCGTCAGCAGGGAGAACTGGCTCGGTTGGCTCATGCGCTTATCTCTTGTTCAAGGAAGTCGTAATCTACAACAGGCACCGGGACCATACAAAGGATATTGCCCCATCTCATCGTTGCGTCGCCGATATTAATTCCTAAAGTCTCGGCTGGCGATACCGGATGGGTAAAAAGCATAGTCCGCCAATCGGTTCAAGCGGCGTGCCATGTCAACCGGAGGCATTGATAAACTTGATTGAAACGTCTCAAGCATCCGTACACACAACGCGATTGTGCAGCGCAGCGCAGGTAGAATCCGCGGATGACCTCTTCCGACTTCCTCCTCCGCTACGCCAGCGTGACGACGGCGCTGTTCGACCATATCGAACACGACATGCTGGCCCTGTCCTGTGCGTTCATCGACGATGACGACACTCCGCCACCAGCCTGGCAGGATGCCCTGCCTCCACACGCGATGCAGCCGCTCGGCCTGCCTCAGGCGTGACAGCCCTGAACACGCAGCCGGCCGGCAAAAAAAATGATTCGAATTTGCGGGCAATGCCGCAGAATTCGAATCATGTTGTGCCCGGCAACACCTGTCCTCCGGCCAGCCCACCGCCGTTGCGGCGGCGGGGTTCTCAGGCCAGCGTTTCGAGGCGAATCCGCGTGACCTTGCCGATCACTGCCGGCAGGTTCTCGATCTTCTCGATCGCCGCGATGATGTTCTTCTCGCGGGTCTGGTGGGTGAGCAGGATGATGTCGAGGTTGACCTGGTCTCCCGGCTCCTTCTGCAGCACCGCGTCGATCGAGATGCCGGCGTCGGCCAGGATGCGGGTCAGGTCGGCCATCACGCCGAGCTGGTCCTTCACGTAGACGCGCAGGTAGTAGCTGGTGGTGATCTCGGCCATCGGCACGATGGCGACGTCGGTCATCTCGTTCGGCTGGAAAGCCAGGTGCGGCACGCGGCAGTACGGGTCGACGGTCGCCAGGCGGGTCACGTCGACCAGGTCGGCGATCACGGCCGAGGCAGTCGGCTCCGAGCCCGCGCCCTTGCCGTAGTACAGCGAAGCGCCCACCGCGTCGGCCTGCACCAGCACTGCATTCATCGCGCCTTCCACGTTGGCGATCAGGCGTGCCGCCGGGATCAGGGTCGGATGCACGCGCAGCTCGATGCCTTCGCCCGACGCCGTATGGGTGCGGCGTGCGATGCCCAGCAGCTTGATGCGGTAACCGAGCTGCTCGGCGTAGCGGATGTCGCGTGCCTGCAACTGGCTGATGCCCTCGATGTAGGCCTTGTCGAACTGCACCGGGATGCCGAAGGCGATCGCCGACATGATGGTGAGCTTGTGCGCCGCGTCCACGCCCTCGATGTCGAAGGTCGGGTCGGCCTCGGCATAGCCCAGCTCCTGGGCCTGCTTCAGCACGGTGGCGAAGTCCAGGCCCTTTTCGCGCATTTCCGACAGGATGAAGTTGGTGGTGCCGTTGATGATGCCGGCCACCGATTCGATGCGGTTTGCCGTCAGGCCTTCGCGCAGCGCCTTGATGATCGGCACGCCGCCGGCGACGGCCGCCTCGAAGGCCACCATCACGCCCTTTTCCTGGGCTGCGGCGAAGATCTCGTTGCCGTGCAGGGCCAGCAGGGCCTTGTTCGCCGTGACGACATGCTTGCCGTTGGCGATTGCCCTCAAGACCAATTCGCGCGGGAGCTCGTAGCCGCCGATCAGCTCGACGACGATGTCGATGTCCGGGTGGTTCACCACGGCGAATGGGTCGGCCACCACTTCCACGGCGGCGCCGACAATGCCGCGTGCCTTTTCCAGGTTGCGCGCCGCCACCATCGTGATCTCGATTCCGCGGCCGGCGCGGCGGCGGATATCCTCCTGGTTGCGTTGAAGAACGTTAAAGGTGCCCGCACCGACGGTGCCGATGCCCAGGAGGCCTACTTTGATGGGTTTCATGATCTCGTATCTTCGTTAATGACCAAAAAGGAGCAACGTCGCCCGCCTCAGCGCGCGTGGCGTCGGCGGTACCCGTCCAGGAAGCGCGCGATGCGTCCGCAGGCATCCGTCAAGTCGTCGGAATTAGGCAGGAACACCAGCCGGAAATGGTCCGGGGCGATCCAGTTGAAGCCGGTGCCCTGCACCAGCAGCACTTTTTCCTCGGACAGCAGTTGGCAGATGAACTGCTGGTCGTCCGCGATCGGGTACATCTTCGGGTCGAGGCGTGGGAACATGTACAGCGCCGCTTTTGGCTTGACGCAGGACACACCCGGAATGTCGGTGAGCAGCTTGTGCGCGAGGTCGCGCTGTTTCAGGAGGCGTCCCCCGGGGCCGACCAGGTCGGCGATGCTCTGGTAGCCGCCAAGGGCGGTCTGGATCGCGAACTGGCCCGGCGCATTGGCGCACAGGCGCATCGAAGCCAGCATGTTCAGGCCCTCGATGTAGTCCCTGGCGTGGCGCTTCTCGCCCGACACCACCATCCAGCCGGCTCGGTAGCCGCAGGAGCGGTAATTCTTCGACAGGCCGTTCAGGGTCACGAACAGGACGTCGTCGGCCAGCGAGGCAATGGAAACATGCTCTTCGCCATCGTACAGGGTCTTGTCGTAGATCTCGTCGGCGTAGACGATCAGTTGGTGCTGGCGCGCCAGCTCGATGATGTCCAGCAGGACTTCGCGCGGATACAAGGCGCCGGTCGGGTTGTTCGGATTGATGACGACGATCGCGCGCGTATTGGGGGTGATTTTCCGGCGCATGTCTTCGATGTCGGGCAGCCAGCCGGCGCCCTCGTCGCACACGTAGTGGATGGGCGCGCCGCCGGCCAGGCTGACGGCCGCGGTCCACAGCGGGTAGTCCGGGGCCGGCACCAGCACCTCGTCGCCATTATTCAGCAGGCCCTGCATGGCCATAACGATCAGTTCCGATGCGCCATTGCCCAGGTAAATATCATCGATCCCGACGCCGGCGATGTTCTTGCCCTGGGTGTAGTGCATCACCGCCTTGCGCGGCGCGAACATGCCCTTGGAGTCGGTATAACCGGCTGCGCCGTGCATGTTGCGGATCATGTCGTGCACGATTTCGTCGGGCGGATCGAAACCGAACACCGCCAGGTTGCCGATGTTCAGCTTGATGATCTTCTGGCCGTCTTCTTCCATCGCCCGGGCCTGTTCCAGGGCCGGGCCGCGGATTTCGTAGCAGACGTCGTCCAGCTTGTTCGATTTCGAGATCGGTCGCAAAGTGTCCCCTGTGAGATATGGCTCGCGCGCCCGCGCTTGTCGTGCGCTTTTGTTGCAGTGCGAAAAATACCCATTCTGCCGAAAGCGCTCGATTTAAGCAACCTTACCCCGTTCCGACCGAATAAAATCCTGCCGGAGAGCACTGCCGGGACGTTTGGCAGCCTTTACTATGCACCGGCACCGGATGAAGTCGGATAGCGCCGGTCCGATCATGCTCCATCCGGCGATGCGGGACAGCCCACCTCTCCGGGTTACAATGGATGCTTCGATGCCAACCTGCCGCCAACTGCCCCGCCGGGCATCGCTGCGGCTCACCATCTCGCGATACGATGAAGCTCCATTCCGACAATACCCAGCAGTACCAGACCGTCACCGGCTACGACGCCAGCGGGGTCGAGATCAACGCCGAGCGTTTCAACTACAGCCTGACCGTCATGCCGGAAGTGCCGCCGCGTGCCTGGAACGTGGCACGTTTCGAAGACCTGACCGCTGCCCATTTCGAGGAAATTGCCAAGGATGCGCCCGACGTCGTGGTGCTCGGCACCGGCGAGCGCCAGCGCTTCGTCCATCCGAAACTGGTGGCCAGCCTCTCGAGCATGCATGTCGGGGTGGACTGCATGGATAGCCAGGCCGCCTGCCGCACCTATAACGTGCTGATGGGCGAAGGACGCAAGGTCACGCTGGCCCTGATCATCGACGGCGCCTGATTTCCAGCCTGCCGCTTTCCACTTCACGCCGCGCCCGCCGCGGTGTGTCTCCGGTCGTGTCATTCGGTCGTCCTGCAGGCGCGTAGCGGGATGCAAATTATTTCCATTTTGCATCTTGAAGAAATGAAAACCTATGCCATATTGCGGGTTGAGACCCGGTCCGCACCAGCTTTGCCCCATTGCTGATGTAAATACGGACTAGCAAGGGGCGGCCGCGCCGATTATCATTCCGGTATCCGCTGCCCTGCAGGGACCCGGCGCCAGTGCGCCATGACACCAGGAGAAACCCCGTGGCCGAGAGCCCAAACGCCGCTACCATCGACAATTTCACCGCTGCCATGACGGGAGGCCAGACCTTCGAGCTGGCCGGGCGGCCGGCGAAGTACACCGTGCTGTACTTCTATCCCAAGGACAACACCCCGGGCTGCACGACCGAGAGCATTGCCTTCCGCGAGGCCTATCCGGAGTTCCAGGCCACGAATGCCGAGATCTACGGCATCAGCCGCGACAGCCTGCGTTCGCACGAAGGCTTCAAGGCCAAGCTGGGCCTGCCCTTCGAACTGATCTCCGATCCGGAAGAAACGGTGTGCAAGCAGTTCGGTGTCATGAAGATGAAAAACATGTATGGCAAACAAGTGCGCGGCGTTGAGCGCAGTACGTTTATCATTGACGCTCAAGGCCGATTGGTGAAAGAATGGCGTGGCGTGAAAGTCAACGACCACGTGGCCGAAGTGCTGGAATTTCTGAAGAGCCAGCCCTGAAAACGGATGGCTCCAGCAACCCAGTTACCAATAACTTTGCTGGACGATTGCCACCTATTTTGAGTTACCGCGCATTTCATCACGACGATCATCAGCATCATCTCTCCCGCTGCCGCCGGACCGGCATCCTCCGGCTGCAGCCCTCAAGCTGGCAGCGCCAGCAACAGCAACACCTCCCGCAGTACACCTTAAGTAGCATCGTTTCCGTGCAGCGGCGCGCCCCGTGCTGCGCCTGCGCGTCCCATTAAGACCTTTTTCGAATCGAGAACCTGATGCCACTGCCAAAAATGCCAACCAAGCCAGCGACCATGCTGCTGGCAAAAGATTATCCCAAGGCCGAACCGGGCAAGTCGTCCGTGCGCCCGGCGTCCGCGACGGCCGACGCCGACCTCGAAGAACTGATCAGCGGCCAGGCCGTGCCGACGCCGAAGGCGACCCGGGCACGCAAGGCCAAGGCTGCCGCAGCCCCCGCCGCCAATGACGCCGCCGCCGGCGTCACCGGCACCGCGCCCGTCAATGTCGTGGGCACCCCGAACGCCGACGCCCCCACCGGCGAAGCGCCGCTGGCCAAGGGTCCGGCGCGCAAGTCGAAGGACGGTGCCGGCGCGCGCCTGCGGGAGACCGACGCCGACCAGCCGCATCCGGCCAAGCACAAGCCGGTCGAGGTCACGGTCAAGTCGTCCACCAGCCGCAAGGCCGATCGCAGCGGCACCACCAAGGTGTTCGTGCTCGACACCAACGTCCTGATGCACGACCCGACCTCGCTGTTCCGCTTCGAGGAGCACGACGTCTACCTGCCGATGATGACGCTCGAGGAGCTCGACAACCACAAGAAGGGCATGTCGGAAGTCGCGCGCAACGCCCGCCAGGTGGCGCGCACCCTCGATGCCCTGATCGCCAACGTCGACGACGACGCGATCGAGGCCGGCATCCCGCTGGCCAAGCTGGGCAACAAGGATGCCCGGGGCCGCCTCTACTTCCAGACCAACCTGGATTCCGCGCCCCTGCCCGAAGGCCTGCCCGAAGGCAAGGCCGACAACCAGATCCTGGGCGTGGTGCGTGCGCTCGAAGACCGGATGGCGGGCCGCGCCATCGTGCTGGTCTCGAAGGACATCAACATGCGCATCAAGGCGCGTGCGCTGGGCCTGCCGGCCGAGGACTACTTCAACGACCACGTGCTCGAAGACACCGACCTGCTGTACTCGGGCATCGTCCAGCTGCCGGACGATTTCTGGAACAAGCACGGCAAGGACATGGAGTCCTGGCAGGAAAACAAGAGCGGCTACTCCACCACCTTCTACCGCATCACCGGTCCCGTGATCCCGACCCTCTTGGTGAACCAATTCGTGTTCATCGAGCCGCAGAACGGCGAAGCGCCCTTCTATGGCCAGGTAAAACAGATCAACGGCAAGACCGCGGTGTTCCAGACCCTGCGCGACTACAGCCACAACAAGAACAATGTCTGGGGCATCACGGCGCGCAACCGCGAGCAGAACTTCGCGCTCAACCTCCTGATGAACCCGGAATGCGACTTCGTCACCCTGCTCGGCCAGGCCGGTACGGGTAAAACCCTGCTGGCCCTGGCGGCGGGCCTGGCCCAGGTGCTCGAGACCAAGCAATACAACGAGATCATCGTCACCCGCGTCACCGTGCCGGTGGGCGAGGACATCGGCTTCCTGCCGGGTACCGAGGAGGAGAAGATGTCGCCGTGGATGGGCGCCTTCGACGACAACCTGGAAGTGCTGATGAAGTCCGACAGCGACGGCGGCGACTGGGGCCGCGCCGCGACCCAGGACCTGATCCGCTCGCGCATCAAGATCAAGTCGCTCAACTTCATGCGCGGCCGCACGTTTGTCAACAAGTTCCTCATCATCGACGAGGCGCAGAACCTGACGCCGAAGCAGATGAAGACCCTGGTCACGCGTGCCGGTCCCGGCACCAAGATCCTGTGCCTCGGCAACATCGCCCAGATCGACACACCTTACCTCACCGAAGGCTCGAGCGGCCTGACCTATGTGGTCGACCGCTTCAAGGGCTGGAGCCACAGCGGCCACGTCACCCTGGCGCGCGGCGAACGCTCACGCCTGGCGGACCATGCCAGCGACGTGCTGTAAGCGTGTTTTACCATCGCCTGCCCTTCCGGGCAGGCGCAGTCCGGAACGCTCGCCACCTGGCGGGCGTTTTTTTTGTGCCCGCTATTCGTCGCGCATGATCTTCCTGTTAAAGCTCCTGCTGGTCCCTGCCCTCGGCATGCCGCGGGCGATGGCGGCCGCCCTGCTCGCCTATGGGCTCGCCGTCCTGCTGCTGCAGTCCGTGTCGCTGCCGCCATGGGCAGGCTTCCCCATCGTCGTGCTCGCGCTGCTGGTGGCGCCGCGGCTGTACGGGCCTGGCGCGGAACAGGCCGCACCCGGCAAGCCGGCCGGCGACCTCCCCTGGCGCATGCTGGCCGCCGCTGCCCTGTCGCTGGGCGTGACCTATGCCGCAGCGACGCTCGGTCCACGCCTCTCCGGCCTGTTTGCGATGTTTCCGGTGATGAGCACGGTGCTGGTGGGCTTCTCGCATCGGGACAGCGGGCCGGGCTTCGCGGTGGCGCTGCTGCGCGGCATGGTCAACGGCTACTACGCCTTTACGGTGTTCTGCCTGGTGCTGTCCTCCCTGCTGGGCGCGCAGCCGGCCGCCTCGGCCTTCCTGCTGGCGACCGGCGCCGCACTGCTGGTGCAACTGGGTGTCAAATGGATTTGCGCGCTGCAGCATGCCCGCCGGGGTGCGGCAGCTTAGAATAGCCGGGTTCAGTCCAACCAGGAGGGATTCCGATGCCACACATGCTGTTGATCCATGAACCCATCGGCCAGCGCGCCACCCGCGGCGAGCTTGAAGGCCGCGCCGTCTACGACCGCATGTTGCGCTGGGGCGAGGACCTCCGCAGCCGTGGCCTGTTGCTGGGGGCGGAATCGCTGGCATCGACGGACAGGGCGGTACGCGTGAGCGCTCCCGGCGGGAAGGCACGCATTATCGACGGTCCCTTTGCCGAGGCCAAGGAAATGGTGGGCGGTTTCTTCCTGGTGAACGTCGACACACGCGAAGAGGCGATCGCGCTGGCGCAGCAGTGTCCGGCGGCGGAGTGGGCCACTGTCGAGGTGCGCGCCCTGGCGCCCTGCTTCGCGCACGCAAAATAAATGAACCGGCATGTCGATTCACGGCGCCATCCTTCGTCGTAGGAGTGAGCGCCGCCTGGCGCCACCCCACGACAAGGAGACCGACATGCGTTTCATGATCATCGTCAAGGCCACAGCGGACACGGAAGCCGGCATCCTGCCGAGCCAGGAGCTGTTCGATGCCATGCACGACTACAACCAGGAGCTGGCCCGGGCCGGCGTCCTGCTCGAAGCCAATGGGCTGCAGCCCAGCCGCGACGGCTGGCGCGTCCGCTACCACGAAGGACGGCGCTCCTTCACCGACGGCCCCTTCACGGAGACCAAGGAGCTGGTCGCCGGCTACACCCTGATCCAGGTGCGCTCGCGCGAAGAGGCGATGGAATGGTCGCGCCGCTTCCCCGCCCCGCATGGCGAATTGCTTGACGCCGAGATCGAAGTGCGCCGGCTCTACGAGCTCGACGACCTTCGCGTGCTTTGCCCCGCCAGCCACGCCGCCGCCTGAAAGGAGCCACCATGAAAAAGAGCATCGCCATCACCCTCCCGGTCAGGGACCTCGAGCGCAGCAAGGCCTTCTTCAGCGCCCTGGGCTTTTCCTTCGATCCGCAGTTCGGCAGCGGGCATGGCTGCGGCATGGTGGTGTCGGACGACATCTTCGTCATGCTGTGCGCCGAATCCTTCTTCGGCACCCTGACCAGGAAGCCGATGGCCGACCCGCGCACCAGCACCATCGCCCTCCTCTGCCTGTTCTGCGACAGCCGCGCCGAGGTCGATGCAGTGGCAAGCAAGGCGCTCTCGCTCGGCGCGACCCTGCCGGAAGACCCGCAAGACCACGGCTTCATGTACCAGCACGGCTTCGCGGATCTCGACGGCCACATGTGGGCGCTGACCCATATCGAAGACGCGCCCGCCCGGCAGCCGGCCGAATACGCCGCGGTTCAAATCTGATGGACGCACAGGTCGAACGCAGCATCGCCGCCGTCTGGCGCATCGAGTCGGCGAAGATCGTGGCCGTCGTAGCGCGCATGGTGCGCGACGTCGGCCTGGCCGAGGAGTTGGCCCAGGACGCCCTGGTAGCGGCCCTCGAGCACTGGCCGCGCCAGGGCATCCCCGACAATCCGGGCGCCTGGCTCACGACCACGGCCAAGCACGCCGCGCTCGACCGCCTGCGCCGCGACCGCCTGCTCCAGCAGAAGCTCGAGCAGATCGGCCTCGACCTCGAAGCACAGGAGGCCTTGATTGTCCCTGATTTCGTCGACGGCCTGGACGCCGCGCGCAACGACGTCTTCCAGGACGACTTGCTGCGCCTGATGTTCACGGCCTGCCATCCGGTGCTCTCGCTCGACGCGCGCCTGGCGCTCACGCTCAAGCTGCTGGGCGGCCTGTCCACCCAGGAGATCGCGCGTGCCTTCCTGGTCCCGGAAGCCACCATGGCCCAGCGTATCGTGCGCGCCAAGCGCCTGCTTGCCGAAGCACGCGTGCCCTTCGAACTGCCGCCGCCGAACGAATTGGGCGAGCGCCTCGGCGCCGTGCTGGAAGCCGTCTACCTGATCTTCAACGAAGGCTATGCCGCCACCGCCGGCGAAGACTGGATGCGCCCGGCCCTCGTCGACGAAGCCTTGCGCCTGGGCCGCATGCTGGCCGAACTGGCGCCGGACGAGCCGGAAGCGCACGGCCTGGTGGCGCTGATGGAGCTGCAGGCCTCGCGCATGGGGGCGCGCCTGGATGCCGAAGGCCGGCCGGTGCTGCTGCTCGACCAGGACCGTTCGCGCTGGGACGGCATGCTGGTGCGGCGCGGCCTCGCCGCCCTGGCGCGCGCCGCACAGCCCGGTTTGCCACGGGGCCCCTATGTGCTGCAGGCCGAGATCGCGGCCTGCCATGCCCGCGCCCGCGTCGCAGCGGACACCGACTGGCGGGCGATCGCGGCGCTGTACGCCGAGCTGGCCCAGCTCCAGCCCTCGCCGGTGGTCGAACTGAACCGTGCGGTGGCCGTGGGCATGGCCGACGGCCCTGACGCCGGCCTGGCGCTGGCCGATGCGCTGGCCTTGGAGGGCAAGCTGGCCGGCTACCACTGGCTGCCGAGCGTGCGCGCCGACCTGCTCTCCAAGCTGGGCCGCTTCGAGGAAGCGCGCCGCGAATTCGAACGCGCCGCCGCCATGACCGCCAACAGCCGCGAACGCGAGCTGCTGCTCGAACGCGCTCGCGCCCAGCGCTCTTGAAGTAAAAAGCCCCGTCGGCCTGGGGCGCACGGGGCTCTGCGGGAAGACGTCGGCTCAGCGCACGACGCAGTCGACGGCGTTCTCCCGTGCCGGACCGGCGCCGGCCTGCGGCCCGCCGACACCGCTACCCGCGTCGAAGGCCGGCGGCGGCACGAACTGGATGTTCGGGTTGCTCGGGACGATCACCGGCGGCTGGTTCACGTTCGGCACGTAGCCGAACTGGCCGGCCTGGAAGCCGAGCGAGCCGCCGTTGTTGGTCACGATGATGGCGCCATCGGTCACGTTCAGGTGCAGGCCGGGCGCCAGCACCGGTGGCGCCGCGCCTGGCGCCGGCGTCGGCACGAATTGCGCAATGAAGGTGGTGCCGCGGATACCGATGGTCGCGGTCGGTGTCTTCAGCGAGAACTTCTCCTTGTTGCGCTTGCCCATCAGGCCGGTGATCGAGCGCAGGCCGCCCTTCACCAGGCTGTAGCTGGCATTGTCGCCGTCCGGCTTGCCCTCGTCGAAGGAAAAGTTCTCGACCTTGAAGGTGGTGCCGGGGCGCAGCGTGATCTCGCTGTTGTCGATGAACTTGATCTGCGCGTAGGTGTTCTTTTCCGACACCAGCGTATCGCCGCTCTCGATCTCCGACTTCAGGCCCAGCACCTTGACGCTGCCGTCGGCCTTCTTCGCCATCAGCGGGCCGCTCAGGCGCGCCACCACGCCGGCGACCTGCGCGGCCCAGGCGGCATTGCCGGTCACGAGCAGCGCCGCGAACAGCAGCGCGCTCAAGGCCCTAGTTGCAGTACATTTTTGTGGCTGGTTTTTCATTCTTTACTCCAGTGTTCGTGCCTGCCGCCGGACCGGACCGGTTCTCCGGCTGCTCCGACGGCTTGCTGCCGCCCGCGCCGCCGTCTCCCGTACCGCTGCCGACCGCCGTCGGCAGCTTCTCTTGCGCCGGGGTGCGCGTATTGATCAGGTTGACGGTGGTCTGCTGGGCCTCGGCCACAGGCTTCTTCGACTCGCCCCCGCCCTGGGCCGGCGCCGGGTTGAACACGGCGCAACGCGGGTCGGTCGGGTGCGTGCTGCAGAAGTCGGGCTTCGGCAGCACGGCCTCGCAGCCCGCCAGGTTCGGGTTCACCACGCACTGCTCCAGGCGCGGCAGCATCACCGAGCAGCCCTGCAGCGTCGGGCTGCCGACGCACTGCTGGAGGGTCGGCAGCACCGCCTCGCAGCCGGCCATGGCTTTGTTCGATTCGCACTGCGACAGGGTCGGCAGGATGCCGGCGCAGGACGGGTCGCCCTTGTTGACCAGGCAGGCATCGAAGGCCGCTTGCAGCACCTGCGCGCAGCCCTCGATGCCCGGCGTGGCCTTGCAGAGCGGCAGGGCCGGCAGGCGCTGGGCGCAGCCGGCGGCCGTCGGGTTGGCGACGCAGGCCAGGAACTCGGCGCGCGCGATCACCGGCGCGCAGCCGTACACGCCGGCATCAAGGCGGCAGGTCGCCAGCGGCGGCAGGGTCTCGCCGCATCCTGGCGCGGTCGGCGTGGCGATGCACTGGCTGATCGCATCCCGCTCCGCGATCACCGGCGCGCAGCCATAGGTCGCCGGCGACTTCTCGCAGGTTTCGAAGGGCGGCAGCACGCCGGCGCAACCCTGCGCCTTCGGCGTGGCGATGCACTGGCGGATCTCTTCACGCTGCATGACCACGGTGCAGCCAAGCTTGCCGGGGTTGGTGCGGCAGGTGTCCACCGGCGGCAGCACCTGGGCGCAGCCCGGGCCATCCGGATCGCTCATGCAGGTGCGGGTGGCCACTTCGATCACGCGGCTGCAGCCCGGGGTATCCGGATTGGCCAGGCAGACGTTCAGCTGCGGCGGGGCCGGATCGGGATCGGGCCGTCCGGGGTCGGGTTGCTGGGTTCCCGGCTTGGTCTGTACGACTTCCAGCCGGCCGGTCACGCTGCCCGGCGCGTAGCTGACCTGGCCGCCGGTGAGGCGGACGGCGCCCGAGGCCGACGCGACTTGCCCGCCTTCGCGGATCGTCAGTGCACCATTGTTATCTGCCAGCAGCGCGACATTGCCGCTCTCGGTGCTGACCCGGCCCTCGATGGTCAGGGGGCTATGCGTGACCAGGCTGATGTCGCCGCTGCCGGTCCTGACGCCCTGGCCTTCCACTGAGGTGGCGGCGACGGTCAGGCCACCGGTGGTCTCGATCGAGATCGATCCGCCTCCCGCCTGGACCACGTCGCGCACGACCAGTGCGCGGTCGTTCTGGATGTTGATCGGCGTGCTACCGCTGCCGGTATTGAAGGCATTCAGGACCGTGGCGCTGGTGCGCAGCGGGCTGCCTGCGCTGCCGATGCCGTTGCTTGACTCGAGGTACAGCATCGAGGATGCCATGAAGCGGCCGTTACCACCGATAGCGTCGGCCTCGACCAGCACCGCGCGGGCCTGGATATCCGCATCGGCAGTCAGGGCGCCCCCCTGGAGCGCCAGTTCGACCGGCGCCGCCAGGCCCGACACGCCGGCGACGGTGCCGATCTTCAGATCCCCGGTATAACGGAAGCGCAGGTTGCCGGCTTCGGCGCGGGTGGCCTTGCCGGCCAGCGTGCCGACCTGGTTGGCGCCCAGCATCTGGACCGAGTCGCCTTCGATCAGCAGCCGCGGCGCCTTCACGACCGCGCCACCCTCCTGGTACAGCATGCCCGCACCGCGCAGTGTCATGGTGTCGTTTGCGGAGAGGCTCGTCCCGGTGTTCAGCTGGATGCCGCCACTGCCGGCGCTGATGTCGATGGCGCCCGACGCCATCGCGCCGTAGACCTGGACCTGGTCGGCGCCCAGCAGGCTGATCTTCTTCGCGGCTTCGATCGACCCCACGTTGCTGACCATGGCTCCGCTGCCCAAGGGTCGGTGCAGCGTGCCGATGAACTGGCTGTTTGCGCCGGTCAGGCGTACCGCGGCGTTGATGTTGATGGAGCCGCCGGTGTCGATGGCCAGGTTGCCTGCCATGGTCAGTCCCTGGTCGATGCTGATCGACGCCGCATGGCCGCTGTTGCCGATGTTGATCTCGTAGGCGTCGAAGGCGCCGAGGCGCGCCGGGTCCAGGCCCAGCGCCCAGCTGGGCGCGGTGCCGCGCAGCAGGATCGCCCGGGTGTTGTCGAAGGTGTTGAAGGACAGCACCGGGGCAAGGCCATTGACGCCGCTGATGTCGCCGGCAAGCGTCATCTGGTTGGATGTCAGGTCGATGTAATCCGGGCTCGCAAGCAGGCTGCCTGCAGCCAGGTTGATGCGGTCGTTCGCGCGCAGGTCGATGCTGCCGGCGCTGGTGACGCTGCCCCCTTCCAGCACGGTCTCCTTGCTCGCCTTCAGGACGATCTTGCCGTCCCGGCCAAGCACCGCGCTGTTGGCGTTGAGCACGCCGCGCTGGTTCACCAGCGCGCCGTAGATGCCGATGCGGCCGCCCTGCGCCACCACCTGGCCGAGGTTGATGGCCTGGTCGCCCGGCGCCGACACCACCACGCTCAGGTCGGGGTTGCTGGAATCGACCAGCTGCACGCTGCGGCCGGCCGCCAGCACCACCTCGCCGTTCGGAGCGGTGATGACGCCGCTGTTCTCGACGTTGGGCGCCACCAGGAAGACCTTGCCCCCGCTCGGGGTCGTGATCGTGCCTTCGTTACTGACCTTCCCTGCAGTCGGACCGGCGGTGAAGTTCTTCTTCCCGGCCAGGAAGTCGGCGTCGCTCATGTCCAGCGTCGAGGCCACCAGGCCGTTCACCTCCACGCGTGCGCCCTGCCCGAAGACCACGCCGTTCGGGTTGATCAGGAAGACCTTGCCGTTCGACTGCAGCGCGCCGAGGATGCGGCTCGGGTCCTGGCCGCTGACCCGGTTCAGCACCGCGCTGTCGCTGCTTTGCTGGATGAAGCGGGTGACCTCGCCGGCGTTTACCGAGAAGCTCTGCCAGTTGATGATGGTCCCCGGCGTGTTCGTGATCGAGAACACGTTGCCGTCCTGGGAGAACGTCGCCTGGCCCGCCACCACTTTCGGCAGGGTCGGCGCGGCGGCCGTGCTGGCGACGCCGCCAAAACAGGCGGCGACGCACAGCGCCGCCCGGGATAAACGGATCAATCCGTTTCGCACGAAGCTCATTTCACACCCCTTCTAGTAGGCCAGGCCGACGCGCACGTGCAGCCTGTCCTTGTCGGCGCCGCCCAGGGCGCCCTCTTTCACCACATTGCCGTAATCGACCTGCAGGCTGGCCGCGCGGCCTGCCGAGAAGCGCAGACCGACGCCGGCGCTGGCGATGGCGGTGCTGCGCAACTCGCCCGGCAGCGCCTTGTTGCGCTTGCCGTAGGCGGCGTCGTAGAAGCCCAGCAGGCGGCATTGCCAGCCGCTGCGGCTGCACAGGTTCGGCGTGTACACTTCCAGGTTCAGGCCCAGGCCCGAGTCGGCCGACAGCGCGCGTTCGTCGAAACCGCGCACGCTGGTGGAGCCGCCGGCGCCGAACTGCTCGCCCGGCACCAGCGCGTCCGGCGAGTACTGGGCATTGGCCAGCACGCGGGTCAGCCAGTCGCTGGCGCCGATGGTGCTGCTCGATACACCGGCCAGGCGCAAGGCGGTGTAGCCGGCCTTGGCTCCCGAGCGCGCCATCGTGAAGTCTTCCTGCGCACCGCGCGAGCCGCCCGGGACGTTGCGCAGCAGCGTCGCCGCCACGTTGATGTCGCCGTTGTCCAGCGCCACGCGCCCGAGGTAGCCGATGCTGAGCGGACGCACGGTGACGTTGTTGCCGAAATCCTGGTTGAAGAGCATGACGCTGTTCTTGTAGGCTTTCACTTCCAGGCCATAGACCAGGCGGCCCTCGAGCTCGCGCCCTCCCAGCGTACGCTTGGCCAGCACCATGCCGTAGCGGGCGCCGTAGACCGCGCCGCGGCCGCTGACCGCCAAGTCGAACAGGCCGGCGCTGACCACGCCCGAATCCACGTCCGAATAGCTGGCGTACAGGTCGAGGGTGGCGCCTTGTGCGTAGAGCGGCACGTGGTAGCCCAGGCCCCAGACCGCGACCTGCGAAGGCTCCTCGGCCGTGGTGGTGTACTGCAGGCTGGCGACATGGTCGCGGCCCCACAGGTTGGCATGCTGCAGCACCAGGCCCGCATGTGTCCTGCCGGTCGCGCCGGTGCCAGTGTTGTCGAAGTTGGCCATGACGGTCCAGGGGCGCTCTTCCACCACCTCGATGCGCGCATTGACAGTGTCCACGCCGGTCTCGTCCTGCGCGCCGCTGCCGAGGCTCAGCTTGAGCTTCTTGGCCGGGTTCTCGTTGGCCAGCTTCAGGTTCGCGGAGACGCGCGTCAGGTTGGGCGTATCGCCCTCGCGCAGCGCCGGCAGGCTGCGGCGGATGTTTTCAATGCCGAAGCTGCGGTTGCCCTCGACCGCGACCTTGCCGATCCTGGTCTGCAGCACGTGCAGGCGCACCACGCCGCCGTCCAGTTCCTGCTCCGGCAGCTGCACGGTGACCAGCTTGTAGCCGCGCGCGTGATACAGCGCTTCGAGCGCCTCCAGGGCGCGCTGGACGTCGCCGAAGTCGCGGCCCTTGCCGGTGAACGGCGTCACCGCGCCGTCGATCTCGGCAGCGCCGAGCAAGGTGTTTCCGCTTACCTCGAAGCGGCTGATCTCGAAGCGGACGATGTCGTCCGGGGCGCCGGCGGCCCCGGCTTCCTGCCCCCAGGCGCTCGCCACGGCCATGGCGAGCACTGAGCCTGCAAGCAGGCGCGCAAAGCATTGTTTCATCGGATTTGCTTTATAAACTGTTGTTTTTATAAGTTTCTCTTCTTAATCATCAAGATGCGAGCCAAGCGGCCGCCAAGTTCGAGGGCAGTGTAACGAGCTTTTTGTTGCAATGGAGAAAAACCAGAACGATAAGGAAAACTTCCCCCATGACGAGGGGGGCATTGCGTTGCTTGAATGACACACTGCAGCAAAGTCCTGCATGCGCGGCAGGATCGGCAGGGTTACTTGGTGTCGAAGGTCGTCACCCCGTCCCAATCCTGGCCCGGGGGATGGGCACGGTAGTGGTCGATGCGCTCCAGGTACAGGGTGTACAGGCCGCGCTCCGGGTGGTCCACGGCAAGCGCTTCTATGGCTTCTTGCGCGGCATCCCAGTCCTGGCGGCGCACCAAAACCAGCGCAGCATCCCACCGGGCCAGTTCGTCCATGACGGCAGGGGCCAGCTCCGCCGGCTTGCCGAGCGGCTCGTAGATGGCGACCGGTTCGTTCTTGCCTTTCACACGCACCAGGTCGAGCTCGCGATAGACGAATTCGGGGGCTGCCAGCCTGGTGGCGGCGCCGACTGCGATGCCGACGCCGTAGACCTTGGTGATGCCCTCCAGGCGCGAACCGAGGTTCACGGCGTCGCCCATCACCGTGTAGGCGCGGCGGATCTTCGACCCCATGTCGCCGACGTGCATGGGGCCGGAATTCAGGCCGATGCCGATTTTCAGTTCCGGCCAGCCGCGTGCCAGGAAGTCGCGGTTCAGGCGCGCGGCGCTGGCCTGCATCAGGAGCGAAGTCGCCACGGCGCGGCTGGCGTGGTCGGCAAAAGCGACCGGCGCGCCCCAGAAGGCCATCACGGCGTCGCCGATGTACTTGTCGAGCGTGCCCTGGTGGCTGGAGCGGATGTCCTCGGACATCGCGGTGAGGTAGATGTTGATGTACTCGCGCAGCGCCTTCGGGCTCAGGCCCTCGGAGATGGTGGTGAAGCCGCGCACGTCGACGAACATGACGGTCAGCTCGCGGCTCTCGCCGTCCATGTTGTAGGCTTCCGGGTCTTCGGCCATCTTCTGCACCAGCTCGGGCGCCACGTATTCGCCGAAGCGCGAAACCAGCGCCCTGCCCTTGCGGAATTCGAAGAAGTAGCCCCAGGCGAGGTTCATGACGAACAGGGCGGCGATCAGGAGCAGGCAGATGAAGACCCTGAGCACCGCGTCCTGCTCGAAGTACATGTAGAAATTCATGCCGGCCACACCCGCGAAGGCAGTAGCGGCCGCCAGCACGGACCAGGCGGGCGACAGCACCGCCAGCGCGACCGTGAGCACCATCCCGACCGCCGCGACGACCACGCACTCGAGCGCCTGCGCATACCAGGGACGGGTCTTGAAGCGCCCGTCCAGCATCGATTTGATCAGGTTGGCATGGATCTCGACCCCCGGGAAGTCGCTCCTCACCGGCGTCGCGCGCAAGTCCTGCAAGCCCGGCGCGGTGGTTCCGATGAGGACGATCGTTCCGGCGAGTGCATCCGCCGCCACTTTCCCGTTCAGCACGTCGACTGCCGACACGTAGCGGAAGCCCCCGCCATCCGGACCACCGCTGCCGCGGTACTGGACCGTCGCGCTCAAGGCCTCGCCGACCGGGAAGCGCACGTTTCCGGATTTGGAGAACACGGCGATATGTTCGACGGTGCTGGCGTCGCGCTCGTTCGCAGACAAAGTGTCGACGGTCTCGCCGAAGAGCGGCTTGACGGCCGTCGCCTGCATGACGGCTGCGACGGTCGCCACCGACAGCGAGGGGTAGTATCCATCGCCGACCTGGAACAGCAAGGGCGAGGATCGCACCAGCCCGTCGGCATCCGGAATCGCGGTGAACACGCCGGCGCCGGCGGCAGCTTGCTGCAGGCGCGCGATGTTCGCCTCGTAACCCTTGTAGGCGCGCGCCAGCAACAGGCGCCCGTTCAGGTCTTCTTCGGTAAACGCGGGCGGCGGCAGCACGCCCTTGGCCATGCTGTCAGCAAGATTAAATCCGAGTACTACCGACTGTCCCTGCATGGCCTGCGCGAACAACCCGTCGTAGTCGAGCACCGGCTTGAGCTGTCCAAGCTGGCGCTGCAGCCCGGGCACGCCCTTCAGCTCATGCTCTGCAAGGCGCTCCAGCACCTCGTAGCCGGAACTCGTATCCGGCTCGGGGAAGGACACGTCGAAGCCCACCGCCCCGACCCCGTAGTGCTGCGTCAGCTGCTCCACCAGCCTGGCCATCACGTTGCGGCTCCAGGGGAAGCGCCCGACCTCGTTCAGGCTCTTGCTGTCGATGTCGACGATGACGATGCTCGGGTCGAGCTCGAATGGCTCGAGCCGCATGCGCATGTCGGCAATGATGGTGTCCTGGCGCTCGATCGCGTGACTGGTCCAGAAATCGAGCGTGTACGCCACGGCGATGCAGGTCAGCAGCAGCCCGAGCGCCCAACGCGCACCATACCTGGAAAATGCCTGGCGTAGCCGTCTCATGACAACAGGCAGGGATTACGGCCGGTAGCCCGGGATCTGGGTCTCGTCCACTTCGTCGATCTGGTGCGCATCCATGTTCTTGTGCGCGAACTGCAGGTACACGCGGTTGCGCATGAAAATGTCGAACAGGTCCGGGTCGATGTGGCCGTTGAGGGCGAACTTGCCGAGGATCTGCAGCGACTCGGACAGCTTCTTGCCCTTCTTGTAGGGACGGTCGCAGGCGGTGAGCGCTTCGAAGATGTCGGCGATCGCCATGATGCGCGCCTGGACCGACATCTGCTCCTTCGTCAGGCCCTTCGGGTAGCCCTTGCCGTCCATGCGCTCGTGGTGGCCGCCTGCGTATTCCGGCACGTTCTTCAGGTGCTTCGGCCACGGCAGCGACTCCAGCATGCGCACGGTGACGTCGATGTGGTTGTTGATGATCTTGCGCTCGTCGTCGGTCAGGGTGCCGAAGCGCACCAACAGGTTGCGCAGCTCGTCCTCGCTGAGGAAGTCCTGCTCCCGGCCATCGGGCCCGGTCCAGCGGTACTGGGCGATGCGGCGCACGCGCTCCTGGTCGTCAAGCGACATTCCCTCGCTGCCCACGTTGGCGCGGCGCAGGAAATCGCGGTCGGCGCGGATGCGCATCTGTTCCGACAGCAGGCGGTCCTCGATCGTCTCGACGTCGGCGCCGGGCTCGCACCTGGCGCGCAGCGCGCGGATCTCGCAGTCGCGCAGCAGTACCTCGAAGCGGGTGTCGACCAGGTGGATGCGGTCGAAGATGGTTTCCAGCTTGGTCGACTTGTCGACCACGTGCACCGGGGTGGTGATCTTGCCGCAATCGTGCAGCAGGCCGGCCAGCCATAATTCCTTGCGGTCGGCGTCGGTCATGCGGAAAGCCGCCAGCGGTCCCTGGTCGGTATTGTGCGCCGCCTCGGCCAGCATCATGGTCAGCTCGGGCACGAACTGGCAGTGGCGCCCCGTATAGGGCGACTTCTCGTCGATGCCGATGTTGATCAGGTTGACCAGTGCTTCCAGCAGGTTTTCCAGCTGCTGGATCAGCAGCTGGTTGGTCAGCGCCACCGCCGCCTGCGCCGACAGCGCCTCGATGAAGCGCTGGTCGGTCGGGGAAAAAGCGCGGATGGCGCCGGTTGCCGGGTCTTTCGCATTGACCAGCTGGAGCACGCCCACCAGCTCGCCCTCGTGGTCGGTCATCGGCACCGTCAGGAAGGACTGCGAGTGGTAGCCGAAGGCGGCGTCGAAGGAACGCATGCCCGAGAAGTTGAACACGTCCGCCTTGTAGACGTCCTCGATGTTCACCGACTGGTTGAAGTTGGCCGCGTAGGCCGCCACCGAAGCCAGGTTCTTGTTGCCGTAGCTGTCATAGAGCGGCACCGGCGCGATGTCGATCGGCTTGCCGCTGACGCCGCCCTGGTAGATGCCGAGGGTGTCGTTGATCGAGATGTGGAAGCACAGGCTTTTCCTGTCATCGCTGGGACGGTACAGGGTGCCGCCGTCGGCATCGGTCATGTGCTTGGCCACGCGCAGGATACGGTCGAGCAGTGCTGCGGTGTCGTGCGTATCCCCCAGCGCCACGCTGACTTCCGTAAGCTGGTGCAGGCGTTGCGCGATTTGTGTGGGATTCAGCTCTTGCATGGTGTTCGCCCCGGAAGCAAGCTGATGCATATGCACACGGGAACTCTTTTTGCCAATTGGTAATTTCTCAGAAGTGTAGCTTTGTTACGACCCGGTGTATATCCCAGCGGTGGGGGGACTTCAAAAAATGCGGATTTTTGATGCTTTTGGGAACAAAGGCCTTATCATGCTCGGTATTCCAAAAACATAAAGAAGTCTTGGCCGGGGAGTCCTGATGAAATTCCGCTTCTGGGGGGTGCGTGGTTCCATTCCGTCCCCAGGTCCACGCACGGCGCGCTACGGCGGCAACACAACCTGCATCGAAGTGCGCAGCGACGATGGCACCCTGATCATCCTCGACGCCGGCACCGGCCTGTTCCCGCTGGCCCAGCACCTGCTGGCGCGGCCACAGACACCACAAACGCCCCCGGTCCAGGCCAACATCTTCATCACCCACAGCCACTGGGACCATATCCATGGCCTGCCCTTCTTCACCCCGCTGTTCATCAAGGGCAGCCGGGTGCGCCTGCACGGCGCCTACGACCCGGTGACGGGCAAGGGCATCGAGCACGTGATGGCGGTGCAGCTGCAGAACAGCTACTTCCCGGTCAGCGAAACCCAGATGGGCGCCACCATCGACTACCGCACCCTCGACATCGGCACGCCGGTCGAGGTCGGCGACGCATCGATCGGCAACGTCTTGATGAACCACCCGGTCACCAACCTCGGCTACCGTGTCTCGTGCAATGGCCGTTCGCTGTTCTTCACCGGCGACCACGAGCCCTGGCACAACCCCTATCCCCCGGGCGACGCCGCCTTCGACGCCTTCGAAGCGCACCTGCTCGAGCGCCAGCGCGCGATCGACGCCGCCATGGCGGGCGTGGACGCCCTGATCGTCGACTCTTCCTACACCCGCGAGGAATACCCGTCCAAGGCCGGCTGGGGCCACGGCACCTTCGACGCCGCCATCGAGATGGCGCTGCGCGTCGGCGCGCGCGCCCTGTACTGCACCCACCACGAGCCGACCCGTAGCGACGACGATCTCGAGGCCGCATTCGCCGCCGCGATGGCGCGCTACCGCGACCGCCTCGGCAGCCTGCAGGTACACCTGGCCTTCGAAGGCCTGGAAGTCACGCTGTGAACGCGTCGGCCGGCCTTCCTGCCGGCACCCTGGCGGACGACGCCGCCGGGCAGCTGGCCTTCTACCAGAAGCTGCGGCAGGTCACCAACCGGATCCACGCCACCGCCAACGTCGAGGAAATCATGCTCGACCTCGGGCTGGATTTCTGCGACCTGCTCGACTGCGACCGCTTCACCCTGTACGCCGTTGGGCCGGACAGGGAACACATCGTCTCCAAGGTCAAGACCGGCCTGGCCACCTTCCGCGACCTGCGCCTGCCCCTCGGTCCCTCCTCGATCGCCGGCTTCGTGGCACAGACGCGCCAGGCGGTCCAGATCGCCGACGTCTACGACGAGGCCGAACTACGCCGGTTGTCGCCGGAACTGCAGTTCCAGCGCGGCGTCGACCAGCGCACCGGCTACCGCACGCGCGAGATGCTGGTCGCCCCGCTGCAGGACAAGGCCGGCGAACTGCTGGGCGTGGTCCAGTTCATCAACCACAGGGGCAGGAACGGCAGCGGCGGCCCTTTCCCGCCGCGCGCCATGGAGGCGGTGCGCCAGCTGGGCGAGACCTTGTCGGTGGCGCTCGGCCAGCGCCTGCGCCCCCAGCGCATGCGCGGCAAGTACGACGCGCTGGTGCAGGAAGCCGTGCTCACCCAGGCCGAACTGGAACAGGCGGGCCGCCACGCGCGTGAACTCGACACCGACCTCGAAGGGGTGCTGGAAGGCGAACTGCAGGTGCGCCGTACCGCCATCGGGGCGACGCTGGCGCACTTCTTCAATCTGCCCTACGAGCCCTTCCGTCCGGACCGGGTCAAGCCGGTCGACCTGTTGCGCAACCTGAAGGCGCAGTACGTCGAGGAGAACGGCTGGCTGCCGCTCGAGGACGGTCCCGGCGGCCTGGTGGTGATGGCGCTCGACCCTGAACGCACCGCCGCCAGCCGCATCGTGGCCCAGCTGTTCCCGAGATCGCAAGTGGCCTGGCGCGTCACCACGCGCGCCGATTTCCGCCAGACCCTCGATGCCTTCTTCGGCAGCGGCGGCGCCAGCGAGTCGGTCGGCGAGTTGCTCTCCGGGCTGGAAGACGACGAGGACGGCGAAGCCCCGTCCGACGTCTCGGAAGCGGTCGAGAACGAGCTGGTGCGCCTGCTGAACAAGGTCATCGTCGACGCCTACCGCCAGGGCGTATCGGACATCCACATCGAGCCGCAGCCGGGCAAGGGCAAGACCGGCATCCGCTTCCGCAAGGACGGCGTGCTGGTGCCCTACATCGAGGTCCCGTCGAGCTACCGCAGCGCCCTGGTGGCGCGCATCAAGATCATGTGCGACCTCGACATCTCCGAGCGCAGGAAGCCCCAGGACGGCAAGATCCGCTTCAAGAAGTACGGCCCGCTCGACATCGAGCTGCGCGTGGCAACCATTCCATCGAGCGGCGGCGTGGAAGACGTGGTGATGCGCATCCTGCAGGCCGGCGAGCCGATCCCGCTGGCGAAGCTCGGCCTGACCGACTACAACCTCGGGCGCCTGCTGCCGGCCATCGAAAAGCCCTACGGCCTGTTTTTCGTGTGCGGCCCCACCGGCTCGGGCAAAACCACTACCCTGCACTCGATCCTGCACCACCTGAACACGCCGGAGACCAAGATCTGGACCGCCGAAGATCCGGTCGAGATCACCCAGAAAGGCCTGCGCCAGGTGCAGGTGAACCGCAAGGCCGGGCTCGACTTCGCCAGCGTCATGCGGGCTTTTCTCCGCGCCGACCCGGACGTGATCATGGTAGGCGAAATGCGCGACAAGGAGACCGTCGGCACCGGCATCGAAGCCTCGCTGACCGGCCACCTGGTGTTTGCCACCCTGCACACCAACAGCGCCCCTGAATCGATCGTGCGCCTGCTCGACATGGGCATGGATCCTTTCAACTTCGCCGACGCCCTGCTGGGCATCCTGGCGCAGCGCCTGGCGCGCCGCCTGTGCACGGGCTGCCGCCAGCCCTATCACCCGGATGAAGCGGAAGTGGAATCGCTGCTGGCCGAATACTGCGAAGACCTGCGCGGTACCGCGTCCTTCAAGGACGACCCGCAGGCGGCGCGCCGCAGGATCCTGGCGGACTGGCGCGGACGCCATGGCGATGGCGCGGGCCGCTTCACCCTGTACCGTCCAGTCGGCTGCAACGAGTGCAACAAGGGCTACCGCGGCCGCATCGGCCTGCATGAACTGATGCTCGGCACCGATGCGGTCAAGCGCCTGCTGGTCGAGCATGCCCGGGTGTCAAACCTGCTCGCCGCGGCGCTCGACGACGGCATGCTGACCCTGAAGATGGACGGCATCGAGAAGGTGCTGGCCGGGCATACGGACATCAAGATGGTCAGGGCGGTGTGTATCCGGTAGTCCTGCAAATCGGATGAGGAGAGGACCGTAGGGTGCCGGCCATGCCGGCCGCGCGTCCAACTCCGGCATGAACTGCGACAGAGCATCGACAAGCTGGACGCGCGGTCGGCGGAGCCGACCACCCTACGAAACCTCAATCGTCGCCGCGGTTGGCCCCCTTCTCGACGAACACCGCCGTGGTACGCGCCGGAATCGTGAAGCTGCCGTCCGCGTTGCCGTAGCTCGAGGTCTTCACCACCGGATCATCCGAGCTCACCTGCACCTGGTGCAGCTTGAGCCGGCGCTCCTTCAGCTCCGGAATGGCGATGGTCTTGGCTTCCTTGTCCACGTTGAACAGCACCACCACGCTGCGGTAGCGCGCGTCCGGGTAGCGGCTCGGCTTCTCGCCGTCGATGTGCATCACCACCAGGCCGGGCAGCTGGTCCGGCCCGGTATTGTAGAAGCGCAGGCGCTCCTCGACGTCCTTCGCGGTGCGCAGGCGGAACAAAGCGCTGTCCGTGCGGATCCGCAGCAGGTCTTCGAAGGCGCCCTTGGCCGACAGGATCGCCTTGGTATCCGGCTTGATGAGCGGATTCTCCAGCACCGGCGTCATCAGGCCCCAGTTGTCGCGGTTCTTGTCGCTGGATGGCAGACCCACGCCGAAGTTGTTCGACGCGTAGCTGTAGTCGAGGCGGTTGAACCAGTCGCCCGCGTTGTAGCTGTCGCGGTCGAGCGACTTGGAGCGCAGCAGTTCCTGGCCCGCATGGATGAAGGGGATGCCCTGCGACAGCAGCACGATGGCCGCGCCCAGGTTCTGCACCCGCACCCGGTCCGCCAGGCTCGTGGATTGCGGCAGGCGGAAGGCGTTGATGTCGAACAGGGTCTGGTTGTCGTGCTTCTCGACGTAATTGATGGTCTCCGTCGGGCTGGCGGTGTAGCCGGCGCGCTGGCCGAAGTAGTCGATGTCGGCATTGCTGCGCAGCGAACCGAAACGGTCGACGAAGCGGTAGTCGCGCAAGGTGCCGGACAGGCCCACGCGCACCAGGTCGGCCAGGCGCAGCGCATCGTCGCGCGATTGCCTGGCCAGGCGGTTCGGGTCGTACCACACGCCGTTGATGAAGCCCTGCTGGGAGATCAGGTTCTCGCCGCCGTCGCAGCAGCCGCCGCCGCGCACCGTGTCGCGCAGGCGGTCGTTGAAGGAACCGATGCCGGTGCCGAACAGGTTGGCCTGGCGCGCCGTCACGAAGCGCTGGTCGTCGGCCACGGCGCCGAAGTTCCAGCCTTCGCCATACAGGTAGATCTCGCGGCCTGCGGCCCCGTTGACGCGCGTCTGCAACTGCTTCATCACGTCCAGCGGCGCGAAAGTCATGATGTCGAAGCGGAAGCTGTCCACCTTGTACTCGCTGGCCCACAGGGCCACCGAGTCGATCATCAGCTTGCCCATCATCGTGTGCTCGGCGGCGGTGTCGGCACAGCAGCTGTCGTTCAGGTTGGCGCCCTTCTCGTTGAGGCGGTAATAGTAGGTCGGCACGATCTTGTCGAGCACCGACAGCGGTCCCTGCTGCGAGGAGCTGGTGTGGTTGTAGACCACGTCCATGGCCACCCGCAGGCCGGCCTCGTGCAGGCCCTGCACCATGGAACGGAACTCGCGCACGCGGGCGGCGCCGTCGTTCGCATCCGAGGCATAGCTGCCCTCCGGCGCGTTGTAGTGCACCGGGTCGTAGCCCCAGTTGAAGCAGTCGCTGTCGCGCACCGCTTCGATTGCCGCCTGCTGCGCGCTTGATGCCGGGCCGGCATCGGGGATGACGGGCGTGATGCAGCCGGCTTCGTTGATGCTGGCCAGGTCAAAGGCCGGCAGCAGGTGCACATGGGTCAGCCCGGCCTTGGCAAGGGACTTCAGGTGGCGCATGCCGCGCGAATCGCGTTCGGTAAAGGCCAGGTACTTGCCGCGGCGCGCAGCCGGTACCGACTCGTCACCGAGGGAAAAGTCGCGCACGTGCAGTTCGTACAGCGAGATGTCGGCGGCATGCGCGAGGTCCGGGATGCGGTGCTTGTCCCAGCCGCGCGGCTTGAGCTGCTCGCTATCCAGGTTGGCGACGAAAGAGCGCGCGCTGTTGGCGTTGAGGCTCAGCGAATACGGGTCGGTGACGGTATTCGTCACCAGCGTGTTGTTCGCCCAGCGCGACAGCACCTTGACGGTGTAGGTGTAGTAGGCGCGGTTGGTCCAGCCCGCATCCGTAGCGGTATGGCTCCAGACACCGGTGGCGGCATCGAAGCGCATTGCTACCTGGGTGCTCGCGGGCGCGTCCGCATCCGGATAGATGTCGAGCGCCACCGACTTGGCGGTCGGCGCCCAGACGCGGAAGGTCGGCACCCCTGCCCGGTTGAAGCTCACGCCCAGCTTCTCGTTGGCCGCGCGGGCGGCGAACACCTCGTCGAGCATGCCGGCGGTCTGCAGCGAGGTCACCTGCACCAGCTTGCCGGCGGCATCGAACTGGGCGATGGCGAACTGCGCGCTGGCAAGCAGGGCCACTTTCGCTGCGTCGCCAGCCGACAGCGACAGGCCGGTGGCCCCTGCCAGGTGCGGGAATTTGGTGCGCACGGCATCCGGCAGCGGCGCCAGGCTCAGGTCCATGCTGCCATCAAAGCCCGTGACGCCCCCGGCGCCGGAGCCGAGGCCGCCGTTCGCCGCGTAGTACAGTTTGTAGCTGCCGGTGGAAGGCACGCCCGGCCAGGCGAGAGTATGGGCCGTTAACCAGTGCGCGCCGGCCTGGGCCAGGCTGCCGTAGCTGAGCGCGGGCGGGGCCGTGTAGATGCTGCAGTCGCCCTCGAGCAGCCAGATCTCGTGTCCCTTGCTCCCCACGTCGGCCGGCAGCGGCGCGCCCTGGTCGGCCCCGCAGTTCTTGGTGCCGCTGCCATCGGTAACAAGGAACCACAGCGCCGTCTTGCCGGGTGCCAACGCGATGTCGACCCAGCCGCCGAAATCGTCGCTCTGCGTGAACATGAAGCGGTCCGTGATCCAGGCCGAGCTCGGCCTGGCCGGGCCATCCCAGGAGTACACGCCCCACTGGGCGGTATCGTCCTGGACCCGGCGGAAGTGGATACGGATCGTGCCGGGCGCGACGGGCGCGGCGGCGGTCGCGGCCGGCTGCTGGGCGAAGGCACTGGCTGCCGGCAAGCCGGCGCCAGCCACCGCAGCCAATATGCTGCAAGCGGCCAGGCCGAAGCGCAGCCGTGAAGTCAAACTACGTCTGTTGCGCATGATGTCCCCTTTGTCATTGTTTTTAAACGCTGATTACCCGGGCAGCATTGCCGAAGGCAGCAGCAGTGGCGGGCGCCACCGTGTAATATTACTACCAGCGTTAGCAAAAATGCAAAGGAACACGCACAAAATCGCTCAGCTATTCAAGGTGCGGCATGTGCGGGCTGAGGAATGTGTACGCCGAGCGGCTGGCGCGCTCCGGGCGGAACCGGACGCGAGAAGAAGAAGCCCTGCCCTTCGTCGCAGCCCAGCGACTTAAGCAGTTGCATTTGCCGGGGATTCTCGACACCCTCGGCGACCACCCGCATGCCGAGCGCATGCGCCATCGCGATCATCGAGGCGATCAGGGTGTCGCCTTCCGGGTGTTCGATCCGCAGCACGAAGGCACGGTCGATCTTGAGCACGTCGAAATGCAGCTTCTGCAGCTGCGACAAGGAGGAGTAGCCGGTGCCGAAGTCGTCGAGGCACAGCTTGATGCCCAGTTCGCGCAACTGGTGGAACACCGCCGACTCGCCAATTCCCTCCTGCATCATCGACGATTCGGTCAGCTCGATTTCCAGCAGCGAGGGATCGATGCCGTGGCGCTGAATTGCAGCGCGGAACAGCGCAAGGATATCGGACTGGCCGAACTGGCGCGGCGAGACGTTGACCGACACCGGCACCAGCGGCTCGCCCTGGCGCGCCCAGTGGACCAGCTGGCGGCACACGCTGTCGAGCACCTGCTCGCCCAGCTGCACGATCAGGCCGGTCTCTTCGAGCAGCGGGATGAAGTGGTCCGGCCCGGTCAGCCCCTGGCCCGGGCGCTCCCAGCGCACCAGGGCTTCCATGCTCGAAGCCTTGCCCTCAAGCAGGTCCACGCGCGGCTGGTAGTGCACCACGAACTGTTGCTGCTCGAGGGCGCGCCGCAACTCCACCTCGGTCTCGAGGCGGATGCGGATCGCCTCGAAAAAGCGCGACTGGAAGAAGCAGTAATTGCCCTTCCCTTCGGTCTTGACCGCGTACATCGCAATGTCCGCATTCTTGAGCAGGGTTTCGGCATCGTCGCCGTGCTCGGGAAACATGCTGATGCCGATCGATGCATTCAGCACATGGGTCGCATGCTGCAGGTGGAAGCCGTCATGGAAGGCAGCCAGCACGCGCCCGGCGACGTGCTCGACATCGGCGGCGCCGCCGACGTGGTCGAGCACCACCACGAATTCGTCGCCGCCCAGGCGCACCACGTGGTCGTTGGGACGCACCGCCAGGGTCAGGCGCTTGCCGACGGTGCGCAGCAGCTCGTCGCCGGCCGCGTGCCCGAGCACGTCGTTGACGGTCTTGAAGCCGTCCAGGTCGATGAACAGCACCGCCAGCGCATGCCCATCGGCGCGCGCCCGGTCGATCGCCCGCGGCAGGTATTGCTGGATCCAGTAACGGTTCGGCAAGCCGGTGAGTTCATCCGAATTACTCCTGCGCTCGAGCTCGCTCAAGTGGGCCTTGGACTCGCTGATGTCGCGGATCGTCACGGCCAGGTCCTCGCCGGCGCGCACGGCCTTGTAGTGGACCCAGCTGGCATGGAGCAGCTGGCCAGGGCGCGGCCTTACTTCGATCTCCCTCTCGAAGCGGCCAGCCTCGAGGGCCTCGCTCAGCCACGCTCGAATATCCTCGAAAATCTGGCCGTCGAAAAAATCGGACAGCCGGCGGCCGATGATCTGTCCGGGCTCCCTGCTGAACATCTTCGCGCCATGATTGTTGCAGTCGAGAATCTCAAAATCGCGTGCCACGCCGTGCCGGTCGCGCAACGGCCGGTGGATGAAGAAGCCCTCGCCCGCGTCCTCGGTGGCCAGGCGGTAGGTGGCGCGAATGGTGTCGAGCTGGTGCCGCTTCCATTTCGCGTGCACATAGAAGCTGGTGGCGAGCAAGGCCGCCAGGGTCAGCCAGGCAGTATTCCACCAGGCGCCGTTCAGCGCCGTCTCACGATGATTCCGGTACGGGGCCATGGCGGTGTACTCGTCGACCCCGACAAGGGCGGTCAGTCCGATACCCGGAATCGGTTGCCACCCGACCACTCGCGCACGCCCGTCCGTGAACCAGGGCCTCCCTTCGAGGCGGGCTACGCCCTGCACCACCACGGGGCGAAAAGGCTTCAGCAGGAAAGGCACCTCCGCCGTGTGCTCGACATCGCCGTGACGACAGGCCCGGACCACACCGTCCCTGCCTGTCACGGCCGCGAAGCCCTGCCGGCCCAGCAGGGGTTCGGCGTAGTGCTGGGTGAAGAAGGCCGGGAAGACCGACACCAATACAATGCCGTCGAATGCACCGCGGGGCGACAGCAGCGGACGCGAGAAGGCGATCACCTCGCGATGCGACAGGCGCCCCTCGAGCGGTGCACTGACGTAGAGATGGTCGCCCCCGGAGCGCTGTTGCTCGGTGAAATACGGCTTGTCGCCGAAGTTCCAGCCCACCGCATCCGGGTGCGAGCTGGTGAGGACCACTCCCTTGCGATCGACTAGGCCTGCACCCGCGATGTACTGCCTGGAAAAGATGCCGGCCTCGATGGTTCCCGCAAGGTCGAGATGCCGGCCCGACACCATCCAGTTGTGGCGCAACAGCAGCAGCAGGCGATCGGTATCGGCCACCGAGCGGCGCACGCGGATGGCATAGCTGCGGCTATAGGCATCGACCTGCCGCTCGAGTTCAGCCTGCCGGGCTCGGCGGTCATTCTCGAGATCGGTTAGCACATAACTCCACAGCAGCAGTCCCCCGAGCAATCCAATCGCCGGCCACAGCAGCAGCAAGCCCAGCCGCTGGCGCAGGAAGTCCAACAGCGGGCGCAGGCGGCTGGGCGCCCGCAGGCGGGCCGGTTTGCCGGCCAGAACGGGTTGATCGGTACGTGGACTCATCCAAACTCGGGCGCAAGAGCGCAAGGTCAACAGAACCAGTAAGACCTGCCAGCGCGCCGGAAGTTGGCGTAAATTGGGCCTCGTACCGTAAAGTGCGCAAAAAAAGCCCGGCAGTGCCGGGCTTTACATTCAGCAAGCGCGCAAGCGCTCGATCACATGATGTGGGTGCCGATCCACCAGGCGATCGCTGCCATGAAGGCCGATGCCGGGATGGTGAAGATCCAGGCCCAGACGATGTTGCCCGCCACGCCCCAGCGCACCGCCGAGGTCTTGCGTGATGCGCCAACACCGACGATGGCACCGGTGATGGTGTGCGTAGTCGATACCGGGATGCCGAAGAAGCTGGCCATCAGGAGGGTCATGGCGCCGCCGGTCTCGGCGCAGAAGCCGCCGACAGGCTTGAGCTTGGTGATCTTCTGGCCCATGGTCTTGACGATGCGCCAGCCACCGAACAGGGTGCCGAAGGCAATCGCGGCGTAGCACGAGATGATGACCCAGGCTGGCGGCAGCGCGTCGTCCGGGCTGGTGACGCCAGCGGCGATCAGCAGCATCCAGATGATCCCCATGGTCTTCTGCGCATCGTTGCCGCCGTGGCCGAGCGAGTAGCCGGCCGCCGAGGCCAGCTGCAGTCGGCGGAACCACACGTCGACCTTGCGCGGGGTGGACTTCACGAAAATCCACGAGACCAGCAGCATGATGGTCGAACCCAGGATGAAGCCCAGCATGGGTGCCAGCACGATGAACATCACGGTCTTGATCAGACCGGCGGAAATCAGCGCGCCGGTGCCCGACTTGGCCACCGCGGCGCCTACCAGGCCGCCGATCAGGGCGTGCGAGGACGAGGAGGGGATGCCGTAGTACCAGGTAATGATGTTCCAGGTAATCGCCCCGACCAGGGCGCCGAAGATGACGTAATGGTCAACCACCTCGGGCTCGATGGTGCCCTTGCCGATGGTCTGGGCCACCTTCATGCTGACCACGAAGATCGCGATGAAGTTGAAGAAGGCAGCCATTGCCACCGCATGCTGGGGCTTGAGCACGCCGGTCGACACCACGGTGGCAATCGAGTTCGCCGAGTCGTGGAAGCCGTTCATGAAGTCGAATACCAGCGCCAGCAGCACCAGGAAACCCAGCACGTAAATGCTGATTTGTAGAGATTCCATAATTGTTCTTGTTCTTGGCGCGTTATGCGTTTTCGACGACGATGCCTTCGACGATGTTGGCGACGTCCTCGCAACGGTCAGTGACCGTTTCGAGGATTTCGTAGATTGCTTTCATCTTGATCAGGTTGCGCACGTCCGGCTCGTCGCGGAACAGCTTGGACATGGCCGCGCGCATCACGTGGTCGGCATCCGACTCGAAGCGGTCGATCTCTTCGCAGATGGCGACGATCTCGTGGGCATTGCCCATGTCGTGCAGCAGAGCGACCGCTTCCTGGACCTTCTTGCAGGCCGCCAGGCACAGTTCCGCCAGGCGCGCGGCTTCCGGGGTCACGGCGTGCAGGTCGTACAGCGAGACCGTCTGGGCCGCGTCTTCCATCATGTCGAGGATGTCGTCCATGCTGGTGATCAGCTTGTGGATGTCATCGCGGTCGAGCGGGGTGATGAAGGTCTTGTGCAGCAGGTCGACGCATTCGTAGGTGATCTTGTCCGCCTGTTTTTCGATGCTCTCCACGGCGTGGGTGCGGTTCTCCAGGTCGTCGAAGTTGGTCATCAGGCCAACCATTTCCTGCGCGCCCTTCACGCACAGCGCGGCGTGCTGGTTGAACAGGTCAAAAAACTTGCCCTCCTGGGGCATCAGGCGTCCGAACATATTATTCTCCGTTGTGAATCTCTTGGGACTTCGAAACCGCTGCCACGGCTGGCAGCGGTAAGTGATACCGGCATACTCGGAAACTTAGTCGCCCTGGTAGATGGCGAGGTTGCCGCTGTAGTTGCCGAACTTGGTATAGGAGCCGATCCAGGTAAGGCGAATCGCCCCGATCGGGCCGTTACGCTGCTTACCGATGATGATCTCGGCGGTTCCCTTGTCGGGCGAGTCGGGGTTGTAGACCTCGTCGCGATACAGGAAGATGATCACGTCCGCATCCTGTTCGATAGCGCCGGATTCGCGCAAGTCGGACATGACGGGACGTTTGTTGGGTCGCTGTTCCAGCGAGCGGTTCAGCTGGGACAGTGCGATGACGGGGCAATGCAGCTCCTTGGCCAGGCCTTTCAGGCTTCGCGAGATCTCCGAGATCTCGGACGCCCGGTTGTCGCCCGGCTGGCTGCCTTGCATCAGCTGCAGGTAGTCGACGATGATCAGGCCCAGCTTGCCGCACTGGCGCGCCAGGCGTCGTGCCCGTGCGCGCATCTCGATCGGATTCAGCGCCGGCGTCTCGTCGATGTAGAGCTGGGCGTCATTCATTTTTTGAATGGCGTGCGTCAGGCGCGGCCAGTCTTCGTCGTTCAGGCGGCCGGTACGCAGGCGGTGCTGGTCGAGCTGGCCCACCGAGCCGAGCATACGCATGGCCAGCTGGGCGCCGCCCATCTCCATCGAGAACACGGCAACGGGCAGGCCCGCTTCGATCGCGACGTTCTCGCCGATGTTGACCGAGAACGCGGTCTTGCCCATCGAGGGACGGCCTGCGACGATCACCAGGTCGCCCGGCTGCAGGCCGGAGGTCATGCGGTCGAGGTCGATGAAGCCGGTCGGCACACCGGTAATCTCGCCCTGGTTCTCCCGCGAATACAGTTCGTCGATGCGCTCGACCACCTGGGTGAGCAGCGGCTGCACTGCGGTCCAGCCCTGGGCGCCACGCGCGCCCTGCTCGGCAATGGCGAAGATCTTCGACTCGGCCTCGTCGAGCATCTGCTTGACTTCCTTGCCCTGCGGGTTGAAGGCGTTACCCGAGATCTCGTCGGCGACGGTGATGAGCTTGCGCAGGATGCCGCGGTCGCGCACGATTTCGGCGTAGCGGCGGATATTGGCGGCGGACGGCGTGTTCTGCGCCATCGCGTTCAGGTACTGCAGGCCGCCCACCTCCTCGGCCTTGCCGAGCTGGTTGCAGGCCTCGTAGACCGTGATCACGTCGGCAGGCTTGCCGGCGTTGATCAGGCGGACCATCTGTTCGAAGATGATGCGGTGGTCGTAGCGGTAGAAATCGTCCGCGTGCATGAAGTCGGCGATGCGGTCCCACGCGGCATTGTCGCGCAGGAGACCGCCGATGACGGACTGCTCTGCTTCGATGGAATGCGGCGGGATGCGCAGGGAATCGACTTGCGGATCGGCTGGGGAATTCATGGCGGGCATTATACCTTCTCCTGTCACACGGCTGTCATAAATGACCGGTTTTTCAGGTCGTAAAAAAAGCCGGGCGAACCCGGCTTTTTCATTGACACAACAGAAGCTTAGCGCAGCTCCCTTGGTGCGCTCATCAAGCAGCTTCGCCGACGACGGCGATGGTGATTTCCGAGACGACGTCGGTGTGCAGCGCGACGGCGACCGGGAATTCGCCGGTGGTCTTCAGCGGGCCGGTCGGCATGCGAACCTGCGACTTCTCGACCGGGAAGCCTTGCTTGCTCAGCGCTTCGGCGATGTCGAAGTTGGTGACCGAACCGAACAGGCGGCCGTCCACGCCGGCTTTCTGGGCGATGGTGACGGTCATGCCGCTCAGCTTGTCGCCTTGCGCCTGGGCAGCCGACAGCTTTTCAGCTGCTGCTTTTTCCAGTTCGGCGCGCTTGACTTCGAACTCGGCCACGGCGGCCTGGGTAGCACGGCGTGCCATCTTTTGCGGGATCAGGAAGTTACGTGCGTAACCATCCTTGACTTTGACGACGTCGCCCAGGTTGCCGACGTTGACCACTTTTTCGAGCAGGATAACTTGCATATTTTTCTCCAGGTATTCTGACTGACGTGCCGACGATTAGGCGTTGTGCAGGTCGGTGTACGGCAGCAGCGCGAGGTAGCGTGCGCGCTTGATGGCGGTGTCGACCTGGCGCTGGTAGTGCGCCTTGGTACCGGTCAGGCGTGCCGGCATGATCTTGCCGTTTTCCTGGACGAAGTCCTTCAGGGTGTCGACGTCCTTGTAGTCCACCTGTTCCACGCCTGCGGCGGTGAAGCGGCAGAATTTCTTGCGCTTGAACAGCGGGTTCTGCTGTTTGCGCTTGAGTTTTTCTTTAGCTTTGTTTTTGTCGAACTTTTTACCGAATGCCATTTCGAGGCTCCTGTATCTGTAATCTAAATAGGCCGAGTACTGTTACGCGGCACTGAAATCAATGATGTGAAACACCAAGGCTTTGCTGTTGCGGTTCTTCCGTGCGAGGAATCCTTCGAAGCGGTAGGCGGCGCCGAGTTCGGCGTCGGCCATCCTGCCTGAAATCGTGCCCGCGGCCAGCGCGGGAATTTCAAACTCGACCAGCCTGGCCACCCCTGCTTCTTCCTGCTGCGAACCATGCTGCAGGATCGCCCCCACGATGGGGACGCCGGCCGGGGTGTAACGCAGTACGTCTCGCTCCGCGATGGTCGCGATGAGCTGGAGCTGGTTCACTACGCTCTACGAATTCCTGGGAAAAACTCAGGCAGCGGCGGCCGGGGCAGCAGCAGCTGCTTCTGCGCGGTGGCTCTTGGCTGCGTCTTCGCGCTGGACCGACTTCATCATCGGCGACGGTGCGGTTTCGGCCTTCTTCATCTTGACGGTCAGGTGACGCAGGACGGCATCATTGAACTTGAATGCGGTTTCCAGCTCGACCAGGGTCTCGTTGTCGCACTCGATGTTCATGCAGATGTAGTGAGCCTTCGGCAGCTTCTGGATCTGGTAAGCCATCTGGCGACGGCCCCAGTCTTCCACGCGATGGATGTTACCGCCGCGGCTGGTCACCGTGGTCTTGTAACGCTCGATCATCGCCGGGACTTGCTCGCTCTGGTCCGGGTGGACGATAAAAACGATTTCATAATGACGCATGCAACACTCCTTGAGGACGTTTAAACAAATGCCCACCTCGGCGTCAAGACGAGTGTGGGAAGGGAAAGCCTTCGATTATAGCCTGAAAAAGCAGCGGATGGAAACCCAGGCATGGTCGAGCCCGGCAGAAGACGGCGAACAGCACGCATTTACACCACGAATGCGAACGCATTGCACAATTTTTTTACAGTTTTCCCGTGTTTCCCCTTGCGCATACACGAATACTGTACAAAAATACAGTCTACTCACACAACCTATTGCTGTAACACATCCATGCTCAAGCTCACTGCAAGGCAAGAACAGATCCTTAACCTGATCAAGGAAGCGATCGAGAACACCGGTTTCCCGCCGACCCGCGCCGAAATCGCGGCCGAGCTGGGCTTCAAGTCGGCCAATGCGGCCGAAGAACACCTGCAAGCCCTGGCGCGCAAGGGTGCCATCGAAATTTCGCCGGGCACCTCGCGCGGCATCCGCCTGGTCGGCGCTTCGGTCGAACAGATTCCGATGCCGCCCCCTAACCTCATGATGTCGCTGCCGCTGGTCGGCCGCGTGGCCGCCGGTTCGCCGATCCTGGCCCAGGAACACGTCGAGGCCACCTACTCGGTTGACGCCGCGATGTTCTCGGCCCGCCCTGACTTCCTGCTGAAGGTCAAAGGCTGGTCGATGCGCGACGCCGGCATCTGCGATGGCGATTTCCTGGCGGTAAAGAAGATCGACAGCGCCAAGAACGGCCAGATCGTGGTCGCCCGGCTGGGCGAGGAAGTGACCGTCAAGCGCTACCGCAAGACCGGCAACCTGGTCGAGCTGCTACCGGAGAACCCGGACTTCAACGTGATCGAGGTGCGGCCGGAAGACGAATTCGCGCTGGAAGGCCTGGCTGTCGGCCTGATGCGCAGCTGGCACTAGGCCGCGATTCGGATCCGCATGCGAACGGGGGCAATCGGGCTCGTTGCCTGATTGCCCCCGTTCATTTGTGCAGCAAAGCCCCGTCGCCGACTGGATCTTCTTGTCCGCTCAGAGCGAATCCTTCTTGGCGGACTTCACCATCTGGTTGTGCGCCGTCACATAGGCATCGGTTGCCGAGCGCCACGCGGCGTAGTCGGCCAGCACCAGCTTCGAACTCACCTTCGCTTCCTCGGTCAGGTTTTCCTGCAACTGCGCCAGGTAGGCGTTCGATTTTTCAAGCTCTTCCTTGTTCATCAGCTTCTGGATGTCGGCCGGGACGCGCTTGGTCAGCGGCAAGGCGGCATTCAGGTTGGTCACGTACTTGTTGTAGCACTCCTGCCAGGCCTGCACGGCCGCGCTGATGCGGTCGATGTCGGCGTTGACCTTCGACACCGCCGGAATGCGCGGAGCCGCACAGCGGAACTCGCCCGATTTCAGGTCTTCGCCGTCGTAGCCCTTGATCCAGTAGTCGATATCCTTGCGGCGCTTGACGCGCTGGTCGATCAGCTCGAGCGATGCGATCGCGACCTTGTTGCCCTTCGCGGCAGCTTTCTTGAACAAGGCCGCGGCCTTGGCTTCGTCGACCTCCCCCGCCTCGCCATAGAAATACATCTGCCCCAGCGCCTGCTGCGCGGCTGGATTGCCGGCATTGGCCAGCTTGGTGTAGATCTTCATTGCGCCCGCGTAGTCCTTCTTCTCGAACAGGGCGTTGGCGTCTTCCAGCTCGCCGGCAAGGGCGGCGCCGCACAGCAGCAGGGATGCAAGGAACAGCTTGGTCTTCATGGCAGGTGGATAGGATGAAAAGAAATCCCATGATAGCGGCAATCCGGCGCCCTGCTCAACCGCTGAAACAAAAAGGAGCGGGCACGTTTCCCGTAGGGTGGGCGGCTCCACCTGGCGACAAGCATTGTCCGCGCCCTTGGGCCGCCCACGCGGCGATTGTCAGCGGCAAGATCCTCGAGCCCGCAAGCGGAGCCGCCAGCGCTCACCGCGTGGGCGACACGGTGTGCACGGCGCCTCGGCTTGCACGGTGGAGCCGCCCACCCTACGAAAAAACGGCAACCCGAAGGCTGCCGTCCTGTTACGCTTCCAGCGCCTGGCGGAAGTCCGCCAGCAGGTCCTCGGTATCCTCGATGCCCACCGAGACGCGGATCAAGGACTCGGCGATGCCCATGCTGGCGCGCCGCTCCGGCCCCATCTCGAAGAAGATCGTGTGCGCCACCGGGATCACCAGGGTACGGGTGTCGCCCAGGTTGCTGGCCGGGACGCCGAGCTGCAGGCGGTTGAGGTAATCGAAGGGGTCGATCTCCTCACGCAGCTCGAAGCTCATCAGGGAGCCGCCGGCGCGAAACAGCTCCTTCGTGATGCCGTTCTGCGGATGCGAAGCCAGTCCCGGGTAGTGGACTGCGGACACGCGTGGATCGGCCTCCAGCATCTGCGCCAGCGCCAGCGCGTTGGCGCAGGTGCGCTCCATGCGCAGCGCCAGCGTCTCGGCACCCACCGCGATGTGGTGTGCCGCCTCCGGTCCGAGCGCGGCGCCGAAATCGCGCAGGGCCTTGGCGCGCAGCTGGGCCAGGCCCTGGGCTGCTACCGGCTGCTTGCGGAAGTTGGCGGCGATGTGCGGATAGGCGTTCCAGTCGAACAGGCCGGTGTCGGTCAGGGCGCCGCCCAGCGCGTTGCCGTGGCCGCCGATCGACTTGGTGAGCGAATTGACCACCAGGCCCGCCCCCACCGCCTTCGGGCGGAACAGCCAGGGCGTGGTCATGGTGTTGTCGACCACGTACAGGATGCCGCGCTCGCGGCACAGCTGGCCGATGCGCGCAAGGTCGGCCACCTGGGTGCGCGGGTTGGCGATGGTCTCGACGAACACCATGCGGGTATCCGGCCGCAGCACCGCTTCCACGTTCGCCACATCGGTCGCATCGACGAAGTCCACCGCCACACCCTGGCCGGCCACCGTCTGCCACAGGCTGTTGGTGTTCCCGAACAGGAAGGACGACGAGACGATGTGGTCGCCCGCCCTCAAGAGCCCCTGGAACAGGGCGCCGATCGCGCCCATGCCGGTAGCGAAACAGATGGTGCCGACGCCGTCTTCCATCTTCGTGATCTTGTCCTCGAGCGCGCCCACGGTCGGGTTGCCCTGGCGCCCGTAGCGAAAGCCCGGCTCCTTGCCCTGGAAGACCGAGGCCAGCTGGCGCGCATCGGCGTAGCCGAAGGCCACCGAGGTGTGCACCGGCTTGTGCAGCGAGCCCTGCTCGATGCTCTTCCTGCGGTCGTTGTGCAGGATGGTGGTCGTGAAACCGTAGCGCTTGTCCGTCATGCCAGGGCTCCCCTTACTCGGCCGTGACCGGACGGTTGAGGTTGAGCTGGTTGGTCGCGGCGTCCTCGACGCCCTTGCTGCCGCCGTTGTGGCGTGCCGATTCCTGGCGGTCCAGGTATTCCGGGGTCACGTCGCCGGTCACGTACACGCCGTCGAAGCAGGAGGCCTCGAAGTTCTTCAGCGCCGGGTTGACGTCCGAGATCGCACGCTTGAGGGCATCGACGTCCTGATAGACCAGGCGGTCGGCGGTGATCTCCTTGCAGACTTCCTCGACCGTGCGGCCGTGGGCGATCAGCTCGTCGCGGGTCGGCATGTCGATGCCGTACACGTTCGGGTACAGCACCGGCGGCGCGGCCGAGGCGAAGAACACCTTGCGGGCGCCGGCGTCGCGCGCCATCTGCACGATCTCGCGGCTGGTGGTGCCGCGCACGATCGAGTCGTCGACCAGCAGCACGTTCTTGTCCTTGAACTCGGAGGCGATCGCGTTGAGCTTCTGGCGCACCGACTTCTTGCGCATGTTCTGCCCCGGCATGATGAAGGTGCGGCCGATGTAGCGGTTCTTGATGAAGCCTTCGCGGTACTCGACGCCGAGCTTGAGCGCCAGCTGGATCGCGGCCGGACGCGAGGAATCCGGGATCGGCATCACCACGTCGATGTCTTCGACCGGGATCTCCTTGCGGATCTTGTCGGCCAGGTATTCGCCCATGCGCAGGCGGGTCGCGTACACCGAAGCGCCGTCGATCACCGAATCCGGACGGGCCAGGTAGACGTATTCGAAGGCGCAGGGATTCAGCGACGGGTTCTCGGCGCACTGGCGCTCGTGGAAAGTGCCGTCGTTGCCGATGAAGATGGCTTCGCCCGGCGCGATGTCGCGCACGAAGCGGAAGCCCAGACCTTCCAGCGCCACGGATTCGCTTGCTACCAGGTACTCGGTGCCGTGCTCGCCCTCGTTCACGCCGAGGCACAGCGGACGGATGCCGAAGGGGTCGCGGAAGGCCAGCATGCCGTGACCGGCGATCTGGGCCACCACCGCATAGGCGCCGCGCACGCGGCGGTGCACTGCCGCCACCGCCTTGAACACCGCGTCGGTGTCGAGCTTGTAGCCGTCGGCCGCTTCCTGGATCTCGTGGGCCAGCACGTTCAGCAGCACTTCCGAATCGGAATCGGTGTTGATGTGGCGGCGGTCGTTCTTGAACAGATCTTCCTTCAGCTGGGCCTGGTTGGTCAGGTTGCCATTATGGGCCAGGGTGATGCCGAAGGGCGCGTTCACGTAGAACGGCTGCGCTTCTTCCTCGCTCGAGGAACCAGCGGTCGGGTAGCGGCAGTGGCCGATACCGGTGTTGCCCTGCAGCGTACGCATATTGCGGGTACGGAACACGTCGCGTACCAGGCCGTTGGCCTTGTACATCGAGAACATGCTGCTGTGATTGGTTGCAATACCCGCCGCGTCCTGGCCGCGATGCTGCAGCAGCAGCAATGCGTCATACAGAAGCTGGTTGACGGGATTGTTCGAGACGACGCCGACGATGCCACACATGGTGCGCTCCTAAAACTGGACTGCTGATTACAAAAGGTTGAAACCGAATCTAGAATCTGATGTGCTGCCCCAGGGCAGCCGGGAGAAAGGGTTTGACCGTGCGCGCTCCGGTTTCCGCCATCGGCGAGAGCAGCGCGTTCCTCCAGAAATCCTGTTGCGGAATGGAAGTCATCCCACACAATATGACGGCGGCCAGCACGATTACAATGCCGCGCGCCAATCCAAACAATCCACCGAGCCCGCGGTCCGCGAGGCTCAGGCCAGTGGCCGTGATCAGGGCCCCGATGGCCAGCGATAGCAGGCCCATCAGGATGCGCACGCCGAGGAACAGCAGCACGAAGGCCATGATCAGGCGCGCGGTCTCGCCAGGAAGCAATTCCGGCAGCATCGGTGCCAGTTTGGCGCCGTAGGCATTCGCCACCACGAATGCCACGATCCAGCCCAGCAGCGACAAGATCTCCTTCACCAGCCCGCGCAGGGTGGAAATGATGACGGACGATACCAGTACGAACAAGACCAGGTAATCGAAAATCGTCACGCCAACAACACCTTATTTTTCTGGAATCAGAGCGGCACCATGGTGCCCGACAGGCCCATGCTGATGAGTTTCGAGCGGATCTTTTCGCCCTCTTCCTTCGTGTACGGCCCCACCCGCACGCGGATCAGCTCACCCGACTTCTCGGTGAACGAGGACACGCCGGCGGCGCGCAGGCGGCCCTGCAGCTCATCCACCTTCTGCTGTGTCGCCAGCGCGGCCACCTGGACCACATACTTCTGCGACGGGCCGGTTGCCTTGACGACCGGCTTGCCCTCGAGGATGGCCATGGCGCGGGCAGCGTCATTCTGGGCAAGGTCCGGTTTCGCGTCGACCGGCTTGACCGGCGGCTTCTCGGCCGGCTTGTCAAGCTTCTTCGGCTCCAGGTCGGCGACCTTCGGGTGCGCTTCCGGTTTCGGCTCGCGCTTGGGCTCGGGCTTGGCCGGTTCCGGCTTCGGTTCGGCCTTTGGCGCGGTGGGCTCGGTACGGGCGGTGTCGAGAGTGCGCAGCGGCGGCGGATCGGCCGGCCGGGTCGCCACTGCGGCTGCGGGCACGGCCGCTTGCGGCTGGACCGTGTCGGCGGTCACGGCGTCCGTCGGCTCGACGATTTCCTCGCCGCTGTCGACGGTGGCCGCCGCCGGCACCGGCAGCGGCGCCGCCTTGTCCTTGGACGGGATATTGATGGCGATGTCGGCACCGAGCGGCTTGGGCTCGGAATCGAGCAGCATCGGCAGGCCGACCGCCGCGGCGAGGGCCAGCGCGATCGCGCCTACCAGGCGGCGGCGCGCGCGCTTCTTCTCGGGCAGGATCGGATCGGCGCCGGTGCGGCCGCGAGCGCGGCTGGCGCCTTCGCCGGCGTGGGAAGCGCGCTTGGCGCGGGCCTGCTGCCCGTAGGCGGCATCGTCGTCCTTGACGAAGTGGCCACTGTCCCGGACAGTGTCTTGCTTGTTTTTGCTACCGAACGAGAACAAGCCCATGCGTATCTAGAATCAGTGTAGTGAGTTTTTGCGGGCCGCCATGACGCCGGCGACCGTGTAGAACGAGCCAAAGACCACAATTCTATCATTCTCCCCTGCGCGGCTCACGGCATTCGCATAGGCTTCGGCCGGCGTGGCGAAAGGCGTGACCGAAAAATCATCGGGCTTTGACCCGGCAGGCTTCAGGGCCGCGAGCTTCTCGGCCAGCTGCTGCGGGTCGCTCGAGCGCGGCGACGGCAGCGCGGTGACGCACCAGTGGTCGACGATGCCGCGCAGCGGAGCGATCACGGCCTCGATGTCCTTGTCTTCCATGATGCCGAACACCGCATAGGTAAAGCGGTGGAAGCCCATGTTGCCGAGGTTGTGCGCAAGGGCCGCCGCCGCATGCGGATTGTGGGCCACGTCCAGCACCTGGGTCGGACGGCCAGGCAGCACCTGGAAGCGTCCCGGCAGCTCGACCATGGCCAGGCCGGCGCGCACCTCCTGCGCACCGCAGGGCAGCTCCATGCGCAGCACCTCGAGCGCGGCCAGCGCGGCCGAGGCGTTGAGCAGCTGGTTGGCGCCGCGCAGGGCCGGATAGGCCAGCGAATTGCGGCGCTGGCCGCGGCCGCCGTAGCTCCACTGCTGCTGGTCGCCCTGGTAGTTGAAGTCGCGGCCCAGCAGCCACAGGTCGGCGCCGATGTCTTCGGCATGCTTGACCAGCGATTGCGGCGGCACCGGATCGCTGCAGATCGCGGCCTTACCCGGACGGAAGATGCCCGCTTTCTCGAAGCCGATCTCCTCGCGGGTGTCGCCCAGGTAGTCGGTGTGGTCGATGTCGACGCTGGTGACGATCGCCACGTCGGCGTCGACCACGTTGACGGCGTCCAGGCGTCCGCCCAGGCCGACCTCGAGGATCGCGACGTCCACGTTTGCCTGGGAGATCAGGTGCATGATCGCCAGCGTGGTGAATTCGAAGTAGGTCAGCGAGACCTCGCCGCGCACGCTTTCCACGGCATCGAAGCTGGCTACCAGCGCTTCATCGGAAGCCATCTCGCCATTGATGCGGGCGCGCTCGTTGAAGTCGAGGAAGTGGGGCTTGATGTACAGGCCCACGCGGTAGCCGGACTGCAGCAGCATGGCTTCCAGCATGGCGCAGGTCGAGCCCTTGCCGTTGGTGCCGGCTACCATGATCACAGGGCAGCCGAAGGCCAGCCCCATGCGTTCCTTGACGGCGCGGACACGGTCGAGCCCCATGTCGATGTGGGTTTCGGCATGGCGCGACTCGAGCAGCGCCAGCCAGTCGGGCAAGGTGGTCGGGAGAGTGGACATTGGATGAACTTCGGTGATAGCGCGCGGGGCGCTGGTGCGGACGCGTGGACGCCCGCACCAGGAGTGGATCAGGCCAGCGCGTCGGCGGCCTGGTTTTGCAGCAGTGCCAGCAGGCGGGCGATTTCCTCGCGCATCTTGCGGCGGTCGACGATCATGTCGACGGCGCCCTTCTGCACCAGGAACTCGGCGCGCTGGAAGCCTTCCGGCAGCTTTTCGCGCACGGTGTTCTCGATCACGCGCGGGCCGGCGAAGCCGATCAGGGCTTTCGGTTCGGCGATGACGACGTCGCCCATGAAGGCGAACGAGGCCGAGACGCCGCCCATGGTCGGGTCGGTCAGCACGGAGATGAACGGCAGCTTCTTCTCCGACAGTTTGGTCAGCATGGCGGTGGTCTTGGCCATCTGCATCAGCGACAGCAGGCCTTCCTGCATGCGGGCGCCGCCGGTGGCGGTGATGCAGATGAAGGGCACCTTCTGCTCGAGCGCCACCTGGGCGCCGCGCACGAAGCGCTCGCCGACGACCGAGCCCATCGAGCCGCCCATGAATTCGAATTCGAAGCAGGCAACGACGACCGGCAGGCTCATGATCGAGCCGCCCTGTACGATCAGGGCATCGGTCTCGCCGGTGGCATCCATGGCCTGCTTGAGGCGGTCCGGATACTTCTTGCTGTCCTTGAACTTCAGGGTATCGACCGGCAGGGTTTCCTGGCCGATGTCATAGCGGCCGCCTTCGTCGAGCAGCGCATCGAGGCGCTCGCGGGCGCGAATGCGCATGTGATGGTCGCACTTGGGGCAAACATGCTGGTTCGATTCCAGGTCGGCGCGGTACAGGACCGACTCGCACGACGGGCACTTGACCCACAGCCCTTCGGGCATGGTCTTACTCTTGGCGGCATCGGAGCGCTGGATCCGTGGGGGCAGCAGTTTTTCTAGCCAACTCATCTTTTCTCCTTGCGGCAAGTCTTCGAAGTGGCGGTAGTGTAGCCGCAAGCGCCCCGCTTGTCGAATGCTGTCGCCCGGCTAATTAGCAATCCGACATCTTTAAAAAAAAGGACGCCGCGATGGCGTCCCTGTGTCACGAACAGCATGATGGGCAGTGACATGACTGTGTACAGCACGGCCAGGACCTTGGCAGACTGGCCGACCGATACGTTGACAATATGTATTTTCATCGTAGGATCCAAAGAATCGTTTATAGGAACAACGAATCCAATGTACCTCGATGACCTCCAGCACAAGACGTGCCGGCACAAGCCGCGTCTTGCGTGAAGGCAATCTTCGTTCAGGCGTCCAGGGCGCTGCGGATACCGGAGGTAAAAGTGCGCACCGCTTCCACGGCCCGCTCCTTCGGCACCGACTCCAGTTCCTGGATGATGCGGCTGCCGATCACGACCGCGTCCGCCACTTCCGCCACCGCACGCGCGGTGGCGCCGTCGCGGATGCCGAAGCCGACGCCGATCGGAAGTTTGACGTGCTCGCGGATCGCGCTCACGCGCCGTGCGACGTCTTGCGTGTCGATGCTGCCGGCGCCCGTCACTCCTTTCAGCGAGACGTAGTAGCTGAAGCCGCTGCCGTACTGCGCCACCTGCTGCACGCGTTTGGTGGTCGAGGTCGGGGCCAGCAGGAAGATCAGGTCGAGCTCGTTGGCGCGCATGGCTTCCGCGAAGGCCGCGCACTCTTCCGGCGGATAGTCGACCACGATCGCGCCGTCGGCGCCCGCTTCCTTCGCGCAGCGAATGAAGCTGTCGGGGCCGATGCGCTCGATCGGGTTGGCGTAGCCCATCAGGACCACCGGCGTCGTGGTGTTCGTCTCGCGGAATTCACGGACGAACCCGAAGACGTCCTTCAGGCCGATGTTGAACCTGAGCGCGCGCTCGCAGGCGCGCTGGATGACCGGGCCTTCGGCCATCGGGTCGGAAAACGGGACACCCAGTTCCAGGACGTCGGCGCCGCCCTCCACCAGGGCGTGCATCAGGGGCACCGTCAGTTCGGGCCCGGGGTCGCCGGCGGTGATGAAGGTGACGAGGCCGGTCTTGTTCTGCGCCTTCAAGGACGCAAAGGTCGATGCGATACGGGACATGCTGTTCTTTCTATGAGAATGTACGGATGGATGAGCAAAAGATGGGTCAGCTGAAATCCAGCCCCATCCTCTGCGCCACCGTGTGCATGTCCTTGTCGCCGCGGCCCGACAGGTTGACCAGGATGAGCTTGTCCTTGCCCAGGGTCGGCGCCAGCTTGGTCGCGTAGGCGATCGCGTGCGACGACTCCAGCGCCGGGATGATGCCTTCGATGCGGCAGCAGTCGTGGAAGGCGCCGAGGGCTTCCTCGTCCGTGATCGACACATACTCGGCGCGCTTGATGTCCTTCAGCCAGGCGTGTTCCGGCCCCACGCCCGGATAATCCAGGCCGGCCGACACCGAGTGCGTCTCGATGATCTGCCCGTTCTCATCCTGCAGCAGATAGGTGCGGTTGCCGTGCAGGACGCCCGGGATGCCGGCATTCAAGGACGCCGCATGCTTGCCCGTCTCCAGCCCCTCGCCCGCCGGCTCCACGCCGACCAGCTTCACGCCCGGCTCGTCGATGTAGGGATAGAAAATGCCCATCGCATTGGAACCGCCGCCGACGCAGGCCAGCACGTAGTCCGGCTGGCGGCCGGTCATGGCCGGCATCTGCACGCGGCACTCCTCGCCGATCACGGACTGGAAGTCGCGCACCATCATCGGATACGGGTGCGGTCCCGCCACGGTACCGATGATGTAGAAGGTGTTCTCGATGTTGGTGACCCAGTCGCGCATCGCTTCGTTGAGCGCGTCCTTCAGGGTCTTGGAGCCCGATTCCACCGGCACGACGGTCGCGCCCAGCAACTTCATGCGGTAGACGTTCTGGGCCTGGCGCTTGACGTCCTCGCTGCCCATGTAGACCACGCACTCCATGCCGAAACGCGCGCAAATGGTGGCGGTGGCCACGCCGTGCTGGCCAGCGCCGGTCTCGGCGATGATGCGCTTCTTGCCCATGCGGCGCGCCAGCAGCGCCTGGCCGATCACGTTGTTGATCTTGTGCGCGCCGGTGTGGTTCAGGTCTTCGCGCTTGAGGAAGATCTGGGCGCCCCCCAGCTGCTCGGACCAGCGCCGCGCGTGGTACACCGGCGACGGACGGCCGACGAAATGGGCCAGCTCGTAGCGGAATTCTTCGAGGAATTCGGGGTCGGTGGAGAAGCGCGCATAGGCCTCGTTCAGCTCGGCCAGCGCGTGCGACAGGGTTTCGGCGACGAAGCTGCCGCCGTAGGGACCGAAGTGCCCGCTCTGGTCAGGCAGTTGGTAGTCAGGGGTCTGGAACAGCGGAGTATTTCCGCTAGGACGATCTTTCATGATGGTTCTCACTCGTAATGATGGCGCCGGCGGCCCGCACGGCCTTGATGAAGTCGGCAATCATGCGGGCATCCTTGATGCCCTTCCGTGCTTCGACGCCACTGCTGACGTCGACCGCGAAGGGACGAACACGTACGATCGCGTCAGTCGCGTTTTGTACGTTCAAGCCACCACTCAAAACGACCCGAGGCGCGAGCTCTTTTGGGACGAGAGACCAATCGAAGACCTTTCCTGCGCCGCCGTAGGCGTCCACCCAGGTATCCAGCAACAGGCCGGAGAACCAGGGACTGGCGGCGCGGTATATACGCTCATATTCTAGCAGTTCATCCGGGCTTGTGTCCGGCCTGACGCGGAAGGCCCGCACGAAGGGACGCTGCACGGCTGCAGCCAGCTCCGCGCACGCTTCAGGCGTTTCATCGCCGTGGAACTGGATCAGCGACAGCGGCGCCCTGGCCGCCACCGCCCTCAGCTCTTCCACGCTGGCATTGACGAACAGCGCCACGGCGCTGACGTAGGGCGGCAGCGCCGTGCACAGCTCGGCAGCCTGCTCGGGCGTGACATAGCGCGGGCTTTTCGAATAGAAAACGAATCCCAGCGCGTCGGCGCCGGAATCAACGGCCGCGCGCAGGTCTTCCTCGCGCGTGATGCCGCAAATCTTGATACGGGTGCGTTGCATAGTCATTCCCAAGTAGCGGCTTACAGCCACGGCAGCGGATGCGCAGGCTCCTGCGGCAATCCCCACTTGGGATCGTAATCGATTTTGGCCAGGTACAGGCCATCGGGCATGAAGGTGGGCGCGGCAACGTCGCGCGAGCGGCTCTCCAGCACTTCCTTCATCCAGGCCGGCTCGTTGCGGCCCGTGCCCACATAGATGAGCGAGCCGACGATATTGCGCACCATGTGATGCAGGAAGGCGCTGGCCCGCACCGTGAACACGAGCACGTCGCCGTAGCGCTCGATGCTCACCTCGTGCATCTGCTTCACCGGCGAATTGGCCTGGCAGCCCGAGGCCCGGAAGGCCGAGAAATCGTGCTCGCCGATCAGGTACCGGCCAGCTTCAACCATGCGCTCCACGTCCAGCGGACGGAACACCCACCCTGCCCGGCCGGCCAGCAGCGCCGACGGGTTCGGGTGGTTGTAGAGCACGTAGTGATAGGTGCGCGAGCGCGCCGAGAAGCGCGCGTGGAATTCGTTGCCGTCGGGGTCGGGCGCCACCTCGTGCGCCCAGCGCACCACGATCGAGTCGGGCAGGAAGGCGTTCACGCCGCGCACCCAGCTCTGCATGGCGCGGTCGAGCTCCGTGTCGAAGTGGACCACCTGCTCGATGCCGTGCACGCCGGCATCGGTGCGGCCGGCGCAGGTGGTGCCAAGCGGCGTGCAGGCGAACTTCTCGAGGGCGATCTCGAGCTGGTCCTGGACCGTGTTGCGTGCCGGCTGCTTCTGGTAGCCGTTCCAGGTGGTGCCTACATACTGGACACCCAGTGCGATGCGCCTCACGCGAGCAGGGAGCGCATTGCGCTGGCCTTGCTCACCTGTTCGCTGCTGCCACCCTTGATGACTTCATCGAGCAGCTCGCGCGCACCTTCCTTGTCGCCGATTTCCTGGTAGGCGATCGCGAGATCGAGCTTGGTTTCCATTTCCATGTATTCCGGCGACATCGCTGCCGGCGCGAGCGCCTCGCCGGGCACCGGCAGGTCGGCGTTCGCGACCGCAGGCTGCTCGAAGGACGGCAGGTCGAGGTCGATGTCGGCCAGGTCGAAGTTCGGCTCCACCGGTGCCGCGGCAGGCGCGGCGGCAGTCGGCGCAATCGCCGGGACCTCGTCCAGCGCGAACGGGTCGTCGCCAGTGGACGGGATGTCGAAGGGCATCGCTTCGCTGTCCGCCGGGCTGGCTGCTTCCTGCGGCGCGTCGAATTCGAAGGGCTCGACCGGTGCCGGGGTCAGGGTTGGCGCAGCGGCCTGTTCGGCCGGGCTGCCGAAGTCCATGGTGTCGAGGTCGAACAGCGGGTCGTCCGTGCCGAGCGACACGGCCGACACCGGTGCGGCGATGGCCGGCACCTCGTCGCGGAACGGGGTGGCGTCGGCCACGGCAGCAGGCGCCGCCGGGGTGGGCGGCAGGCCGAAGTCCATGGTGTCGAGGTCGAACAGCGGGTCCGCTTCGGCGCCCGCAGCCGAGGAGGCGGCCGTCGCGGCAAGCGCAGGCACCTCGTCTTCCGCCACCGCGGGCAGCGGCGGCAGGTCGAATTCGGCGGCCAGCCCGGCCATGTCCACGTCCGATCCCGGCACAGCCGCTGCCGCCTCGGGCTGCGCGGCGGTTTCCGGCTCGCCGAAGCTCATGTCGAAGGCCAGGTCGAAGGGCTCCTCGCCGGCGGGCGCAGGGGCCGCGGTGACGTCGGCCGGAGGCTCGGTGATCGACGAATCATCGAGCGGGTCCAGTGCGAAGTCGAGGTCCGGCACGGCGGTTTCATCCAGGGCGGCATCATGGCCGGGGCCGGCCATGGCGATCGGTTCGGTGCTGGCGACCGGCTCGAAGGTCAGGCCGCCAAGGTCGAAGTCGAGCGAGTTGGCATCAAGGCGCTGCTCGGCTGCCGCAGTAGCGTCGGCCACCGGCACGGCGGTCGTGTCCTGCTGTTCGTCGTGGTCCATCGCGGCATAGGCCGCGCCTGCGCCGAGCGCTGCCGCAGTTGCCGGTGCCGAAGCGCCGCGGAACGACGCTTCGAGCTGCTGCGACAGCAGCGACTGCTGGTCGCGCTCCTGCGGGCTCGGGGCCGGCGTGACCGGCGCGGCGCCGGTGGCGCTGGCATACAAGGGATTGCTCGGGTCGATGCTCAGGCCGAGCGCGGCGGCCTGTGCCCACTCGTCGCCGTGGCCGCGCGTCAGGCTGTACAGCTCGCTGGCCTGGGTCTCGAAGGCACGCAGGTCCTTGCGGGCCGCGTAGATCTCGAGCAGCTTCAGGCGCACCGCATGGCGCTCCGGATGGGTGCGCAGCGCTTCCTTCAGGATCTCTTCGGCCTGGGCATCGCGGCCGTAGGCGATATAGACGTCGGCTTCCGCGACCGGATCGACTTCATTGGTGTCGAGCTGCGAAGCCGAGGGAGCGAAGCTGGAATTGAATACGCTGTTGCTGGTGTCGACGCTCTGGCCGCCCGCTTCCGCGAACAGCGAATGCGCGGCCTGGGTCGGCACGCCCAGCACCGAGGGTTCGGCGACGACGGCCTTGGCGCCGTCCCCCTTCTTCCTGCGGCGCTGCGAGATGCCCAGCGCGCCCAGCAGCAGGATGGCGGCGCCGGCGGCAAGGTAGTTGATGTTGTCCATCAGCGTGTCGGCGAAGCTCTTCTCCACGAGCTTGGGCTCGGCCGGCGTGACCGGGTCGGCCTTCGGGACCGGCTTGGCTGCCGGAGCCGCGGACGCGCCGGCGGCAACGCCGGCTGCGGCACCTGCGACGCCCGCCGCGGCGGCATTCTGCACCTCGCTGCCGGAACGGCTCTTCACCGTCATCAGCTGTTCGAGCTCATTGACGTTCTTCTCGAGTTCCTTCACGCGGGCCTGGGCCTGCTCCAGCTCGCGCTCGCGCGCAATGGTGTCTTCGGCACTTGCCTTATTACCATCGCCCTGCGCGCCAGCCGCCGCCTGGATGGCTTTCGACAGGCGCAGCTGGTCCTGCGATTCGTTGGCCGCGGTCGGGCGTTCCTCGACCTTGGCAGTGATTCTGCCGGCCGCGCTCTGGCCGGCCTGCGGGGTACGCTGCGGGGCGGCATTGGCGACCTGCCCTGCCAGCTTGTTGCGGTAGGCATTGAAGTCGGCCGCGTGCGCAACCACGATGCCGCGCGCCTCGGCGTCGCCGGTGCCACGCATGGCACTCGAATCGGGCACCGACAGGATCTGGCCCGACTTCAAGCGATTCATGTTGTTGCCGATGAAGGCGTCCGGGTTGGCGCGGTACAAGGCCACCAGCATCATGTCGAGCGAGATGTCCGCGGGCTTGAGTTTGGCGGCGATCTTGCCCAGGGTGTCGCCCTGGCGCACGCGGTAGCTGGACGGGGTATCGATCGCGGCGGCGGGCGCGGGCGCAGCGGCGCGCGGCGCCGGAGCCTGCTGCGGCTGTTGCGCCGCCGGCGCTGCCGGCTGTGGTGCAAGCGGGCGCGACTGTGCAGCCGGAGCAGCCGCCTGGGCCGCTGCCGGACGCGTCTCGGCCGCCACCTGGGCCGGCTGGGTGTTGCGCAGTTCGGCCGGATCGAGCAGGAAGGTGTACTCGCGTACCAGGCGGCCGTTATTCCACGACAGCTCGAGGAGCATGTCCACGAAGGGCTCGTTCAGCGGCTGGGTCGAGGTGACGCGGATGAACTGGCGCCCCGCGCGCTGCTCGACATTGAAGCGCAGCGACAGCAGGGCCGGGTTGAATTCGATGTTGGCCGCACGGAAGGCTTCAGGCGAGGCCAGTTTCACTGCCATGTTCGATGCATCTTCGCCGGCGGTCGTCGTCAGTTCGATTTCGGCACGCAGCGGCTGGCCGAGCGCCGACAGCACCGTCAGTTTCCCGAGGCCGGCAGCTTGGGCAGCGGGCGACAGGAGCACGGCGCTGGCGACGGCTGCGGTGACTGCTTTCAGCGCAAACGCCATAAGCGGAGGACGGTGTTGAAAATGCATAATGGGCAATGGATGGTTAAACCTAAGGAAGTTGGCCAGAGGAAAGACAATTCCCGGGAGTCTCAACATATCATCATGCTCTGGAGCATGCAAGCTCCCCGCGCACAAGGATGGCGCGGCGACAGAGGATGTGTGGCCAGAATGACCGATGCGGAGTGAAATTGATAGCGTTTGATTACAAGCGCTTGGCAATTTTATAGTGGTCGTGGCAAGGCTGGCAACACGGTGCGGCGACTGAATCGCCCGCGGGAGGACGGCATGGCCGACCTCCCTGCAAGGACTTACTTATCGAGGACGATACGCAGCATGCGGCGCAGCGGCTCGGCGGCGCCCCACAGCAGCTGGTCGCCCACGGTGAAGGCCGACAGGTAATCGTTACCCATCGACATCTTGCGCAGGCGGCCCACCGGAATGGTCAGGCTGCCGGTCACGGCGGCCGGCGACAGCTCGCGCATCGAGGCTTCGCGGGTGTTCGGCACCAGCTTCACCCACTGGTTGTGCGAGGCGATGATGTCATTGATCTCATCCAGCGGCACGTCCTTGGCCAGCTTGATGGTCAGTGCCTGCGAATGGCAGCGCATCGCACCGATGCGCACGCACAGGCCGTCCACCGGGATGGCCCTGGTACCGAAACCTTCGCCGCGGCCCAGGATCTTGTTGGTCTCGGCGCCTGCCTTCCACTCTTCCTTCGACTGGCCGTTGCCCAGGTCCTTGTCGATCCAGGGGATCAGGTTGCCGGCCAGCGGCACGCCGAACTGCTTGGTCTCCTCGGCGCTCAGGCCATGCTGGGTCGCCAGCACGGTGCGGTCGATCTCGAGGATGGCCGAAGCCGGATCGTCCAGCAGCGGCTTGACCGACTGGTTGATGGTGCCAAACTGGGTCAGCAGCTCGCGCATGTGCTGGGCGCCCCCGCCCGATGCCGCCTGGTAGGTCATGGAGGTCATCCACTCGACCAGGCCCCGCTCGAACAGGCCGCCCAGGCCGATCAGCATGCAGGACACGGTGCAGTTGCCGCCAATGAAATTCTTCACGCCGCGCGACATGGCGTTCTTGATGACGTCCTTGTTCACCGGATCCAGCACGATGACGGCGTCGTCGTTCATGCGCAGGGTCGATGCGGCGTCGATCCAGTAGCCGTTCCAGCCGCTCGCGCGCAGCTTTGGAAACACCTCGGTGGTGTAGTCGCCGCCCTGGCACGAGATGATGATCTCGCACTTCGACAGCTCGGCGATGTCCGTCGCGCTCTTGAGCAGGGTTTCGTTTTTCGCCATCTTAGGCGCGGCGCCGCCCGGGTTGGAGGTGGTGAAGAACACCGGCTCGATGTGGTCGAAATCGCCCTCTTCCTGCATGCGCTGCATGAGGACCGAACCCACCATGCCGCGCCAACCTACCAGGCCTACTAATTTCATTATTTTTCCCTTGGATAGTTCAAATTATTGGAGGGCTGCAACTACGGCATTGCCCATCTCTTCGGTACCGACCTTGCTGGTACCTGCTTCGTAAATGTCGGGGGTGCGCAGCCCCTGGGCCAGCACGCGCTTGACCGCGTTCTCGATACGGTCGGCCTGCTCCGTCCGGCCGAAGGTAAAGCGCAGCATCATCGCGGCCGACAGGATGGTCGCCAGCGGATTGGCCACGCCCTGGCCGGCGATGTCCGGCGCCGAGCCGTGCGAGGGCTCGTACAGCCCCTTGTTGTTCGCATCGAGCGAGGCCGAGGGCAGCATGCCGATCGAGCCGGTCAGCATGGCGGCGGCATCCGACAGGATGTCGCCGAACATGTTACCAGTAACGATGACATCGAACTTCTTCGGCGCCCGCACCAGCTGCATGGCCGCGTTGTCGACGTACATGTGTTCGAGCTCGACGTCCGGGTATTCCTTGTGGACGTCGGTAACGATATCGCGCCAGAACTGGAAGGTCTCGAGGACATTCGCCTTGTCGACACTGGTGACGCGGCGGTCGCGCTTGCGCGCCGCCCCGAATGCCACGTGGGCGATGCGGCGGATTTCGCCTTCGGCGTAGCGCATGGTGTCGAAGCCTTCGCGCTGGCCCGCAAACGGCCCGTCGGGGCATTCGCGCACGCCGCGCGGCTTGCCGAAATAGATGTCGCCGGTGAGCTCGCGGATGATCAGGATGTCGAGGCCGGAGACGACCTCGGGTTTGAGCGTGGAGGCGCCTGCAAGTTCCGGATACAGGATGGCCGGGCGCAGGTTGGCGAACAGGCCGAGCTCCTTGCGCAGGCCGAGGATGGCCTGCTCCGGGCGCAGCGCGCGCTCGAGCGTGTCGTATTGGTAATCGCCGACGGCGCCGAACAGCACTGCGTCGGCCTGCTTGGCCAGCTTCAGGGTGCCTTCCGGCAGCGGGTGGCCGTGGGCCGCGTAGCCGGCGCCCCCGACCTGGGCGGTTTCCATTTCAAACGGTTCGCCCAGCGCGTCCAGGACCTTGACCGCCTGGTCCATGATTTCCGGGCCGATGCCGTCACCCGGCAGGATTGCGATTTTCATGCGGTCTCTCTCAAATCGTGTTGGCCAGCCAGGGCTGGGCGGCCAGGTGGCGTTGTTCGAAGCCGCGGATCTCGTCGGCGTGGCGCAGGGTCAGGCCGATGTCGTCCAGGCCGTTGAGCAGGCAGTACTTGCGGAAGTCGTCGATGGCGAAGCCGTACGACAGGCTGCCGTCGGCGGAACTGATGCGCTGCTGTTCCAGGTCCACCGTCAGCTTGAAGCCCGGGTTCGCCTCCACCGCCTTGAACAGGCCGTCCACCGCTTCTTCGGACAGCACGATCGGCAGCAGGCCGCTCTTGTAGCAGTTGTTGAAGAAGATGTCGGCGAAGCTCGGCGCCACGATGGCGCGGAAGCCGTACTGCTGCAGGGCCCAGGGCGCATGCTCGCGCGAGGAGCCGCAGCCGAAGTTCTTGCGCGCCAGCAGGATCGAGGCGCCCGCATAGCGCGACTGGTTGAGCACGAAATCCGGGTTGACCGGACGGGTGCTGCAGTCCTGGCCCGGCTCGCCGTGGTCCAGGTAGCGCCACTCGTCGAATAGATTGGGGCCGAAGCCGGTGCGGCGGATCGATTTCAGGAATTGCTTCGGAATGATGGCATCGGTGTCGACGTTGGCGCGGTCGAGCGGCGCCACCAGTCCTTCGTGTACGGTGAATTTATCCATGGTCGCTCCGGCTCCTGATGAATTGTTATTTGCCGCCGGCGCTGGTGACGACCTGGCCGACCTTCTGCACGTCCTTGCCGATGCCCGAGATGGTGTTGCAGCCGGTGAGGACGAATGCTGCGGCGAGTGCGAGGGCGATTGCTTTTTTCATGATGTTCCTGTTTCGGTATGACGGATAAAGCGGCTTGTTCAAGAGTTCATTAACGTTTCAGAGTGCGCGTACGTCGACAAAATGGCCGGCGATGCCTGCCGCCGCCGCCATCGCGGGCGACACCAGGTGGGTGCGGCCGCCCTGTCCCTGGCGTCCCTCGAAGTTGCGGTTCGAGGTCGAGGCGCAGCGCTCGCCCGGAGCCAGGCGGTCGGCGTTCATGGCAAGGCACATCGAGCAGCCCGGCTCGCGCCACTCGAAGCCGGCTTCCGTGAAGATGCGGTCCAGGCCTTCGCGCTCGGCCTGTTCCTTGACCAGGCCCGACCCCGGCACCACCATCGCCAGCTTGACGTTGGGCGCGCGCTGGCGGCCGCGCACGACGCTTGCTGCGGCGCGCAGGTCTTCGATGCGCGAGTTGGTGCAGGAGCCGATGAAGACCTTGTCGATCCGGATCTGCTCGATCGGGGTATTCGGCGCCAGGTCCATGTAGGCCAGGGCCTTCTCGATGGCGCCACGGCGCACGGGGTCGCTCTCTTCGCGCGGATCAGGCACGCGGCCGTCGACCGAGGTCACCATCTCGGGCGAGGTGCCCCAGGTAACCTGGGGACGGATCTCCGCCGCATCGAGCCTGACGACGGTGTCGAAAGCAGCGCCTTCGTCCGAGTGCAGGGTGCGCCAGTAGGCGACGGCCTGCTCCCACTGCTCCCCCTTGGGCGAGAACGGGCGGCCCTTCACGTAGTCGATGGTGGTGTCGTCCACCGCGACCATGCCGGCGCGCGCGCCCGCTTCGATCGCCATGTTGCAGACCGTCATGCGGCCTTCCATCGACAGGGCGCGGATGGTCGAGCCGCCGAATTCGATGGCATAGCCGGTGCCGCCGGCGGTGCCGATTTTGCCGATCACGGCCAGCACGATGTCCTTGGCGGTCACGCCCGGCGGCAGTTCGCCGTCGACCTGCACCAGCATCGACTTCGACTTCTTGGCCAGCAGGGTTTGCGTGGCCAGCACGTGCTCGACTTCCGAGGTGCCGATGCCGTGCGCCAGGCAGCCGAAGGCGCCATGGGTGGAGGTGTGCGAGTCGCCGCAGACCACCGTCATGCCGGGCAGCGTGGCGCCCTGCTCCGGGCCGATCACGTGGACGATGCCCTGGCGTTTGTCGTTCATGTCGAAGTAGGTGAGACCGAAGCTCTTCGCATTGGCGTCCAGGGTCTCGACCTGCAGGCGTGAGGTCGGGTCGGCGATGCCGTGGGCGCGGTCGGTGGTCGGCACGTTGTGGTCGGCCACCGCCAGGTTCGCGGCCGTGCGCCATAGCCCGCGGCCGGCCTCGCGCAGGCCCTCGAAGGCTTGCGGGCTGGTGACTTCGTGCACCAGGTGGCGGTCGATGTAGAGGACGGTGGTGCCATCGGCGTCGGCACGCACGACATGGGAATCCCAGAGTTTGTCGTAGAGCGTTTTTTGCATGGTCTATCCGGTGAAGGCGGTACCCCAAGGAATGGCGAAGCGCGGGGACGGTTTTTGATTATGCCATAATTGTGCACTGCCGCACCAAGCGGGGGCAACGCATTTTTCTGCTAAGGAATAAAAATAAAAGCAAATGTTATTTGCATAGACAACTCAGCATGCAAATAAAAAAAGCCTGAGCAGGCTTGCTCAGGCTTTTGTATGCGCTTTTGTCACAGAGCGGTCATTGGACCGCTTTGCGCACTGCAGTAACTACTTACGCGGCCAAACGGACCGTGGAGCGGCAGCCATCCATCAGGAAGGACAGTCCCACCACCAGCACCAGTTCGCCTTCGGCCGAACGCGCGGTGCCGGTGATGCCCTCGACCGACAGCGCGGTCATCGGCTTGATCACCAGGTCGGCCGTGCCGTCCACCGCTTCCACCGCCAGGATATACGGCTGCGGGGCGTTGATGACGATGCCGACGCGTTCCGAGCAGGCTTCGTAGCCCAGGGCGAGGGCCAGCGAACGCACCGGCAGCGGGCGACCCTGGTCCTTCAGCACCGGCGCGCCGCCGACGCACTGGAACTCTTCCGGCAACTCGACCACGCGCTCGACGACGGCCATCGGCAGCGCCAGCGAGGCGCTGGAGGTCGACACCAGCATGGTCGGCACGATCGACAGTTCGATCGGCAGGCGAATCGCGAAGCGCGTGCCCTGGCCGAGCTGCGATTCGATGCGGATCGCGCCACGGTTCTTCTCGACCGCCGTCTTGACCACATCCATGCCCACGCCGCGGCCGGAGACCGAGGAAGCCACCTCCTTGGTCGAGAAGCCGGGCAGGAACACCAGCTGGTAGGCGTCGTCGTCGTTCGGGGCGCCGTTCTCGCCGATCAGGCCCTTGTCGATCGCCTTGCGGCGCAGCCTGACGGGGTCCATGCCCTTGCCGTCGTCCTGCAGCACGATCATGACGCTGTTGGCTTCCTGCCATGCCTTCAGCAGGATGAAGGCCTTGGCAGGCTTGCCGGCGGCGATGCGTTCTTCCGGCGACTCGACACCATGGTCGAGTGCGTTGCGCAGCATGTGTACCAGCGGGTCGTACAGGCTGTCCACCACGACGCGGTCGACTTCGGTCTCGGCGCCTTCGATGGTCAGCTCGACGTCCTTGCCGAGGTCCTTGGCCAGCTCGCGCACCAGGCGCGGGAACTTCTGGAACAGGCGGCCGACCGGCTGCATGCGGGTCGCCAGCGTGGCGCGCTGCAGTTCGGCCGAGTAGCGCGAGGCGCGCTCCAGGGTCTCGGTGAGCGTTGCCATCAGGGCGGCGGCCGGGCCTTCGAACTTGAACTGCTGCAGGCGTTCGAGCAGCACGGCGGCCTGGTTCGCGGCCTGCACCGATTCACCCGCCACTTCCAGCAGCGCGTCCAGCTTGACCGCATCGATACGGATGCTTTCGTCCTTGGCCGGGGCTGCGGCGGCGCGCGCATCGGCGACCTTGTCGTTCTGGCGCCGATCGACGCCGTCCCAGCCGCCCTGCTTGGCGGCCGGTGCGGCTTCGGCCGGGACAGCGGCGGCAACCGGCGCAGCCGCGGCCGCCGCTGCGGGCGCCGATCCTGCGGCGATCGCGGCGCTGGCCGGCACCACGGCGTTGTACATGCCGACCCAGTCGAGGCCATCGTCACCTGGGCCCGGCGCCGCGGCAGCGGCGGCAGGCTCGACGGCGACTGGCGCAGGCGCGGGCGCAGCCACCGGCGCGGCGGGCGCGGCGCTCGGTGCGCCCTTGCCTTCGATCGCGTCCGTCAGGATGCGCTCGAGGGCGGCCGGCATCTGCGCCAGGCCTTCCGGCGGCGTGCCGTTGTTCAGGTCATTGAGCTGGTCGGCCACGAAACCCGACGCTTCGAGTGCGGCCTCGATCGCCAGCGGTGTCACCGGCGCCTGTCCGGTGCGCAGGGCGTCGAACAGGTTCTCGGTCAGGTGGCAGGCCGCGACCAGCGCGGGCAGGCCCATGAAGCCGGCGCCGCCCTTGATCGTGTGGAAGGAGCGGAACACCGCATTCAGTGTTTCCTTGTTGTCCGGATCGCGTTCGAGGCGCAGCAAATGTTCTTCAACATTTACCGCAAGGTCCATCGCCTCGACGACGAAGTCCTTGAGCATATCGTCCATTAGAACCCCAGATCGGCCAAAAGATCGTCAACGCTATCCTGGTTCAGTGCCGACTCCGGCACCGACGGACCCTGCATCAGCGGCGCAGGCGCGGGCGGCGACGGCACCTCCTTCTTCGCCAGCTTTTCCTTCAGGTCGGCCGGAGCGTGGTCGCGCAGCAGCTGCGCCAGCTCGTTCTCCACCGTCTGGGTGATCTTGACCACTTTCTTGATCAGCTGGCCGGTGATGTCCTGGAAGTCCTGGGCCATCATGATTTCGAGCAGGCGCGCCTTCTCGGCTTCGGTCGCTTCGTTCACGGCGGTGGCGAACTGGCGCGAATCGCCGGCCAGGGCCTTGAATTCATCCAGGCTGAGCTTGCCCGAGAACAGGTCGGCCCAGCGGGTCTCCATGTCCTTGGCCTGCTTCGACAGCAGGTCCTGGGCCGGCATGCCGTCGTCCAGGGTGTTGAGCACCTTGTTGGCGGCCTGCTCGGTCAGGGTAGCGACATATTCCAGGCGGTCCTGGGCGTCGACGATGGCCGAGGAAGCCTCGGTCAGCGCCTTGTCGTAGCCGAGCTCGCGCAGCGAATCGTGCAGCAGGCGCACGATGCCGCCGAGGCGCTCGAACATCGCGTGTTCGCCGTCGCTGGTCGCGGGCGGCAGGGCCGGCGCGGCGGCCACCGGGGCGGCAACGGCGGCAACCGGAGCGGCAGCGGCAGGTGCGCTCGCCGCCGAGACCTGGTCGAACAGGGAGTCGAGGTCGTCTTCGTCTGCGGCAACGGTGGCGGCAGCGACGGCAGGTGCCGGCTCGGCCGCCGGCGCAGGGGCAGCCGGAGCGCTGGCGCGCTGGGCCGCCACTTCCTCGAATAATGCGTCGAAATCGTCAGCGGCGTCGGTCATAATCCCTGCTTCTCCATGGTGTATTAGTTCGCAATGAGCGTTGCATTCGGTGTGATTACTGCAACCATCCGGTGCGCACGGGCGGCAATGCCGGTTGGTTCAAGGTTTGCATGCGAGTGTAGCAGCGTAGTTGCCACAGGTAAATCTCATCGGCAGAGACACAACAAAATGGACAGCGAAACTTAATTCCGCGACAATTAAACAGCACGGTTCCTGAATGTTTACACAAGGGAGGTGTTGTTTTTCGTAACTCGACGGGTCTGCTTGTCATCGTATCCCTCTTGCCGGAAAATAAGAGCCCGAAGTTTGATCGAGCTCAACAGTTTGCGTTCTTGCAATCGCCGCCGCGCCCGGTACGCCCCAGAATGGCGTGGCCATTGGAGGAGTCACCATGTACCGCAAAATCCTGATCACCACCGACGGCTCGGCCGTGTCGCAGCATACGGCCTGCGCCGGCGTCAAATTCGCGCAACAGATGGGCGCCGAGGTGCTGGCGCTGTTCGTCGCTCCCGAGTATCAGTATCCCGTGTACGTGGAAATCATCCCCCCCTCCTACCCGAGCGAAGAAGAATATATCGCGCAGATGCGCCGCATGGGCGAGGAGTACATGGGCAAGATCATGCGGTCCTGCGCCGGCGCGGGCCTGAAGCACGGCTGCATGACCGCGTTTTCCGATACTGCGGCCCTGAAAATCGTCGACGTCGCCGAGCAGGAAGGCTGCGACCTCATCTTCATGGGATCGCACGGCCGCAGCGGCTGGGGCCAGCTGTTGCTTGGCAGCGTCACCAACAAGGTGTTGTCGCACACGACCAAGCCAGTGCTGGTGCACCGCCTGATCAGTGAGCCTGTACCCGCCTGAAAAGGAAGCCCGCGTGAAGAAAGAACGACAAATGCCGGCGCCGTCCTGTGTTAGCCTGAACCGGTCATCGTCGCTTTCACCAAGAAGGATGGTTTTATGATTCGCATCGTCATTGCCGACGACCACACGATCATGCGCGAAGGACTCAAGCGCATCCTCGATGGGGCGCCGGATATCGAGATCGCCGGAGAAGCGACCAACGGCTTCGAAGTGCTGGCTCAGGTGCGTCAGGGCGGATTCGACCTGCTGCTGCTCGACCTGTCGATGCCGGGCCGCAGCGGTGTCGACCTGATCCGCCAGGTGCGCAGCGAGGCGCCCAAGCTGGCGATCCTGATCCTCACCATGCACGAGGAAGAACAGTACGCGGTGCGGGCGATCCGCGCCGGCGCCCAGGGCTACCTCACCAAGGAGAGCGCGGGCACCCAGCTGGTCGGCGCGATCCGCAAGGTGGCCTCGGGACGTCCTTATATCAGTACCGAGGTGGCCGAGCAGCTGGCGCTGAATATCATGGCGCCGAACGAACAGTTGTTGCATAAACAGCTATCCGACCGTGAATTCGAGGTGTTTTCGCTTCTCGTCGGCGGGAAATCGATCACCGAGATCGCCAACAACCTGCACCTGTCGGTCAAGACGGTCAGTACCCACAAGACCCGCATCATGCAGAAGATGGGCATGACCTCGCTGTCCGAAATGGTGCAGTACGCCGTGGCGCACCGGCTCTTGTCACCGATGAAGGCCTAGGATCAAGAAGAATTAGACACACTGGCGGCGATTTTGTGCCGCCAGTTGCCCCTCCCAGGGGGGCATCCTCCCCGTCCCCGCACTGCCCCTCCTCCTACAACGCCTTCCCGGCTCTTCCCTCTGTCGTTCAACATTGTCGGTCGGATTATTCCTACAGGTCTGTCAGCCTTCCTACCTACATATTCAGCCATCGCTGATATCCGTGCCGGACTCGTGTTGGCATACTGAATCCAGCGTTTCGACTTGCTTGCGATCCAAGTCCCAGCGTGAGCCAACCTGCAGCAAGGTTCTGCTCTAGCCCCGGTTGCTTGCTCCGCCCTGTGGTCGCCGCCTGAAACCTTGAGTCTTTCACCTGGAGATGAGTATGCAGTCCTAGCCAACGTCAGAACAACGCAACGTCACCCAGCCGACCCTGCACTCCCCCATGGAAGCTGGCCGCCAGCGCCAGGGACGCCTCTGGTCCAACCTCAAGGAAGTCTGCGACCTGCTCCGCATCCCGGCCAGCGTCTCGGTGACTTCCGAAGAATTGCTGTTCCAGCATGTCCAGTTCAAGACCGGCCAGCGTGTCCACACCATCGGCCAGGCCTTCGACACCCTGTACATCGTCAACTCGGGCTTCCTCAAGACCGTGCTCATCGACGAGTTCGGCAACGAGCAGGTGCTGAGCTTCCCGATGAAGGGTGACATGCTGGGCGTGGACGGCATCCACACCCGCCATTACGCCTCGGAAGCGGTGGCCCTGTCCGACTGCGACCTGATCCTGCTTCCGTTCAAGAAGCTGACCGCCCTCGGCCGCGTCCACGCGGAGCTCGAAAACATGATGTACGGGGTCATGAGCCGCGAACTGGTGCGCGAGCAGACCATGATCGGCATGCTCGGCGCCCTGTCCGCCGAAGCCCGCGTGGCCCGCTTCCTGGTCTCGCTGGCCGACCGCTTTGCCGCAATGGGCTACTCGAGCAAGCTGTTCAACCTGCGCATGACGCGCCACGAGATCGGCAGCTACCTCGGCCTGACGCTGGAAACGGTCAGCCGCACCCTGTCGGCCTTCAACGAGATCGGCCTGATCACCGTCGACCAGCGCACCATCGGCATCAAGGACGCCGAAGCGCTCAAGACCCTGCGCCGCCTGCCGCCGTCGCGCTCGCGCACCAAGGGTGGTGCCAAGCAGAAGGCCGAGAGCGAACAGCCGGGTGACGACCAGGTCCTGGCAACCGCCTGAACGGTGTGCCTGAAAAACAACAAGGCCGCCCCTTGTTATGTAGGGTGGGCGGCTCTGCCGCCCACGCGGTGATAGTGGACGGATGACATAACGAACGGGCAGATCTCGCTGGGCTTGAACGCATGGGCGGCGAAGCCGCCCACCCTACGGTATAAAAGTGCTCTACCGTTACTGATCCCGCGACAACACTCCATTGTTCACCCGCACCCGATCCCCCTGGCGGAAACCCGGATCGTTCTCGAACTGCAGGATCTGCGTCGCGCCGCTGGTCGAATAGCGCACGACCACCTCATAACGCTGGCTGCGGTTCATGTTGCGCTGGACGTTGCGGCCTGCCATGCCACCCGCCACGGCGCCCGCCACCGTGGCCGCGGTACGGCCGCTGCCGCTGCCGACCTGGCTGCCGAGCAGGCCACCGATGACGGCCCCGCCTGCCGTGCCCAGGTAATTGCCATTACCCGACACTTCGATCACGTTCACCGCCTCTACCACCGCGCAGTTGGTGCAGTAGCGCGCCTGGCGCGGCTCGCTGATGCGCGCGTTTGCCAGTCCACCCGCCTGCAGCGGACGGCCCAGCACCGAGGTGGTGTAGCGGCCGTTGGCGCGGATGGTCGCAGTGACGCGGCTGTCCGGGGCAATCCGGTCGGCGTTGCGAATCGTGTACACGGCGTCGTACTCGCCCGGCCGCACTTCCGGCAGGAAGAACACGCCGCGCGCTCCGGCAATCGCTACTTCGACACGGCCACCCGGCGTGCCGAACACGGTGAAGCGCAGTTCATTGCCCGGGCTGAGGTCCGGGCTGCCCTGCACGTCGAAGCGCTCGATCGCCGGCGCCGCAGCCAACTGGCCGCGCCGTTCCCGCGGTGCGTTCGGCTGCAGCAGAGATTCGCTCAGCAAGCTCGTGGCAACCTGGTTGCCCAGGCGCAGGTTGGCGGTCACCCCGCTTTCCGGGCGGATCCGGTCGTGGGTGCCGATGGTATAGCTGCCGGTGTACTGGCCGGGCTCGACTTCGGTCAGGTTCAGGTTGCGGGTGGCGCCGTCGATGCGCAGCGTCGCAATGCCCCCCGGGCTGCCGTACAGGTCGAAATGCAGCCCGACGCCGGGCGTCAGGCGGCGCACTTCTTCCACATTGAACCCGTTGATGACCGGCCCGTAGGCGCGGTTCTGGACTTGCTGGGCCTGGACGGTGGCACTCCCCGTCAGGACCGGTCCGAGCGCAATCAGCGCGGCGAACCCGGCTTGCAAGAGCTTGCGGAAAACCATGGCTTCTCCTCCCTTGTCGATGGCGGTACAGGATCACCTCAATGTCGAGAAGAATTTTCGCGCCAGCACGACAATGGGTCGGTACGCTATCGTACGCAGTGGACGGTGTCGCCGGATGTGACGTAGATGCTGTCGCCCGGCTCCGGACGGATCGCATGCCCGCCGGTGAAGGCGCCAAAGGAAGGCAGGATCATGCGGTCTTCCCCGACCACGAAGCACGGCAGGCGCAGCGCATCGAAGCGGGTCGCCAACACATAGACCGGGTGAATATGGCCGGCCAGGGCATACCCCGGATTTCCCCCCGCCATATCGAGGTCGGGATGGTGGCAGAAGGCGAAGGGGCCGAGCGCATGCGGTTCGTCCACCAGGTCGATGCCGAGCGCCTCGGCCGGGTCGCCCGCATGGCGGTCGTGGTTGCCGCGCACCAGCGTGAGCTGCAGGTCGCGACGGCGTTCGCGCCAGGCCAGCATGGCTTGCTGGGTCGCGCTCGCATGGGCCGCGCGCGCATGCAGGAAGTCGCCGAGAAAGACCACATGGCGCGCCCCGTGCGCATCGACGAGGGCGTCGAGCCCGAGCAGGTTTTCCGTGGTGGTCCCGCGCGGCACCGGCACGCCGAGCGCGCGGAAAGCCGCCGCCTTGCCGAAGTGGATGTCGGCGATGACCAGCATGCTTTCATGCGGCCAGTACAGCGCCTTCTCCGGCAGCAGCAGGACCGTTTCGCCGGCGACCCGGACCGCGACGCTGCTGGCGCTCTTGCTTGATGCGCCGGTCATGCCGCGGCCGCCTTCTCGAGTTCGCGCACCATGCGGGCGACGCGGTCGGACAGCTTCTCGGTGCTGACCTTCTCGCGGAAGCGTTCGACCATCAGCGCGAAGCCGAAGGGCGTGGCGCGCCTGACTTCGCGGAAGGCCACGCGGCGCCCGTGCAGCTCAACGAGGGTCTCGCGCAGGCGCGTCAGCTCCAGCTCCTGCTCCAGCACTTCGCGTTGCGCCTGGGTCAGCAGCAGGTTGCCCGAGTCATGCTTGCGGAAGACTTCGAAGAACAGCGAGGACGAGGCCTGCAGCTGGCGGTTCGACTTCGGCTGGCCCGGATAGCCCTGGAATACCAGGCCTGCGATGCGCGCCACCTCGCGGAAGCGCTGCTGCGACAGCTGGGTGGCGTTCAGGCTGCCCAGCACGTCTTCCAGCAGGCAGTTGGTGCTGAACAGGTCCACATCAAGGCCCATCCCGGCCGCAAACATGCGGGACCAGTCCACCGGCTCCGGTGTGAGCAGTTCGAAACCGTAGTCGTTGATCGCAATCGAGAAGGTCGAGGGCTGCATGCGTCCGATCCGGTAGGCGAACAGCGAGGCCAGCCCCATGTGCACCGAACGCCCCGCAAACGGATAGACGAACAAGTGCCAGCCTTCGCGGCTCTTCATGCTTTCGATGACGAGGGTCTCGCTGGTTGGCAGCGCCGACCAGCGGCACTGGATGTCGACCAGCGGACGGATCGCCTCCATCTCGGGACTGTCGTAGATGCCCTGCGAGGCCAGCCGCAGCTCTTCCAGCGCCGCATGCGCCAGCTCCGAGGACATCGGCATCTTGGCGCCCTGCCAGCGCGCGATGGCGCCGCGGTTGGTGGTGGCGCGCTTCACGAACGCCGTCATCTCGTGCACGCGCACGAATTCCAGGATGCGCCCGCCGAACAGGAAGTGGTCGCCGGGCTTCAGGCGCGAGATGAAGGATTCCTCGACGCTGCCGATGCGGCCCCCGCTCATGTACTTCACCGAGATGGTCGAGTCGGACACGATGGTGCCGATGCCCATGCGGTGACGGCGTCCGATCGCCACATCCGGCACGCGGTAGACGCCCTCCTCGTCCGGCAGCACGCGTTTGTATTCCGGATAGACGGTCAGGCTCTGGCCGCCGCGCGCCACGAAATCGAGCGCCCACTGCCACTCTTCCTCGTCCAGGTTCCGATACGACCAGGCGCGCTTCACCTCCTCGTACAGCTCGCCCGAGCGGAAGCCCCCGCCCAGCGCCACCGTGACCAGGTGCTGCACCAGCACGTCGAAGGGTTTGTTGGGCACGTAGCGGCCTTCGATACGGCGCGCCGCCACTGCCTTCTTGGCGCCGGCCGCTTCCAGCAGCTCGAGGCTGTTGGTCGGCACCAGGGTCACGCGCGACACCCGCCCCGGCGCGTGGCCGCTGCGCCCGGCCCGCTGCAGCAGGCGCGCGATGCCCTTGGCGCTGCCCACCTGCAGCACGCGCTCGACCGGCAGGAAGTCCACGCCCAGGTCCAGGCTGGCGGTGCAGATCACGGCCTTCAGCCCGCCCTTCTTGAGACCCATCTCGACCCATTCGCGTACTTCGCGGTCGAGCGAGCCGTGGTGCAGCGCGACCAGGCCGGCCCAGTCGGGGCGCTCGTCGATGATGTTCTGGTACCAGATCTCGGACTGGGCGCGGGTATTGGTGAAGACCAGCGTCGCCTCATGCTGTTCGATCTCGCGGATCACGGGACCGAGCATTTGCAGGCCCATGTGGCCGCCCCAGGGGAAGCGCGCCACGTTCTCGGGGATCAAACAGTCGACGACGATCTGCTTGCGCAAGTCGCCCTCCACCAGCACCCCGTCGTCGCCACCGAGCAGCACCTGGCGCGCAAGGTCCAGGTTGCCCATGGTCGCGGACACACCCCAGACCACGAGCCCGGGGCGCCAGTGCCGCAGCCGCGCCAGCGCCAGCTGCACCTGCACGCCGCGCTTGCTGCCCATCAGCTCGTGCCACTCGTCGATGACGATCATGTCGAGGTGCTTGAACTGCTCGGCGGCTTGGGCGTGGCTGAGCATGAGCGACAGGCTCTCGGGCGTGGTTACCAGCGTGGCCGGCATCTTGCGCGACTGGCGCGCGCGCTCGGCCGAGCCGGTGTCGCCGGTGCGTGCGCCGATGGTCCAGTCGGGCGCCAGCTCGGCTGCCGAACTTTCCAGCGCGCGCTGGGTGTCGGCGGCGAGCGCACGCATCGGCGTGATCCACAAGACCCGCAGTCCGGCCGCTTTCCTGCCCTTGACGAGCGCGCCGCGCTGCAGGGCGGCAAACCAGACTGCAAAGGTCTTGCCGGCACCGGTATTGGCGTGCAACAGGCCGGACTGGCCGGCCAACGCCGCCTTCCAGACCTGGCGCTGGAAGGGGAAGGCCGTCCAGCCGCGCGCGGCGAACCATGCCTTGACGGTGGCTGGCGTGGGCCCGCTCATGCACCCCTAGGCGGTCGGACATGCACGCCGGCCGTACGCTCTTGATCGAATCTCGTGTCCATGCTTGCTTGCATTTGCAGTTCCAGGTGCGGCCGGGTATGCCGGAGACGCCGGCCTCGGGCCGAGTCTAGCAGAGGAGCATCGCGGGCGGCGCAGGCCATCCGTCCAGCGAACACGGGCCGGATGGCCCATGCGTCATGAGCTAGTATCTAGCGCGAAATAGTACTGAGGCAAACGCCGAACTTTTCCGCGATGCGCGGCGAAATGGGTGTATGGTGAGCCTTTGGAAAGCGTGGCGGACAGGACATACATGAGCGAACGGCAGAGGCGAACCGATATCGAGACGGCGAATGTGGTGACGCGCGGGGTCAACATCCTGATGGTGCGCGATCGCTCGGTCGCAAGGCACTATATGGAGTACATGCATGTTCCTGCAGATGTCATCGCGCGCGTACTCGACCACCCCGGACTGCGCCGTACGCCCAGCGCCGAACAGGCGATCTCGGAAGCGATCGTCCCCTTCCCTCCCGGCCCTGCCGACGATTAGGCCGGTGCCGGGCAAGCGAAGCATGGAGACAACGATGATGAGCAAAGATCAAGCAGGAGCCCTGCCCCTGGCCGCTTCCCAGCTGAGCGTTCTCCTGGCCTTGTCCCGCGAACTGTTCCAGACCGATGACATCGCCAGTACGCTAGCCCTGGCCGGCCGCACCATCGCCGAGATGCTGCAACCGGAAGCGGCCCTGCTCATCCTGCGCAACGGACGCTGGGTCCTGACGGGTTTCGACCACCTCGGCAGGGCCCATGACACAGACACGGCGCATTCTCTCTACCCTGCGGGGATGGCGCAGCTGTCCTCCCTGGAAAGCCCTGACCCGGACTCCTTCGTCGAGGATGTTCCGCCGGATGCACGCATGCTCTCGCTTGCCGTCCCCGTGCATGCCGCACTGGCCTCGCTCACCTTCGCCTGGGACCGTGCACTGCCCGAGGAAGCCGGGGATGGCTGCCGGCGCATCGACCAGACCATCCTCGAGCTGACGGCGGCGGCACTGGGCAAGATCGAAACGCGCACCATCCTCGAACAACAGATCACGCAGCATCGCGAGAACATGGCCAATACGGCCGCGGCCCATGCCGTCGAACTGGCGCTGCGCGACGAGGCGGCCACCAGGATGCGCATGCTGTCGCTTACCGATGTGCTGACCGGCCTGTACAACCGGCGCGGCTTCTTCGTGCAGGCGGAACGCGTCTTCAAGGTGGCGCAGCGCAAGCGTGCACGCAGCGCCGTGATCTTCGCCGACATCGACGGCCTGAAACGCGTCAACGATGAACTCGGCCATGACGCCGGCGACGGCCTGATCCGCGATGCGGCACAGGTGTTTCGCCAGTCCTTCCGCCAGGCCGACGTGGTCTCGCGCCTCGGCGGGGACGAGTTTGTCGCCTATACCCTGGACGATGAACGCCCGCGCGCGATCCTCGACCGTATCGAGGCCAACCTGCGTGCCTTCAACCTGATGCAGGAGAGGCCCTACACCGTATCGGTCAGCGCTGGCGTCGTATCCTGCAATCCGCTCAGCGGGCAGTCGCTGGTGGATTATGTGCTGCTGGCCGACGAGCAGATGTATAACCGCAAGCGCAGCCGCCTGCACTAGGCGGCTGCCAGCAACCCCTTCAGGGTATCGAGGGTATCGGCTTCCTCGACCGGCTTGTCGAAGCGCCGCCGCAGGATGCGCGGGAAGCGCACCGCGATGCCGGCCTTGTGGCGCGTCGACAGGGCGATGCCCTCGAAGCCGATCTCGAACACCATGGTCGGCTTCACCGAACGCACCGGCCCGAATTTCTCGATGGTGGTCTTGCGCACGGCATTGTCCACCTGCTGGATCTCGGCATCGGTCAGGCCCGAATAAGCCTTGGCGAAGGGGACCAGCTTGCGCTCCTCGCCCTCCCCGTCCCACACGGCGAAGGTGTAATCGGTGTAGAGCGAGGCGCGGCGACCGCTGCCGGCCTGGGCGTAGATCAGCACCGCGTCCACCGTATACGGATCGATCTTCCACTTCCACCAGGTGCCGACATCCTTGGTACGGCCCACGCCGTACTGCGCGCTGCGCGCCTTGAGCATCATGCCCTCGACGCCGCGCTGGCGCGACTCGGCGCGCAGCGCCGCCAGCGCGTCCCAGCTGCCGGCCTGCACGACGGGCGAGAGGCGCAGCTGCGGCACGTCGATGGCCGCCACCTCGGTCTCCATCAGCGCGCGCCGCTCGTGCTGGGGCAGCGCGCGCAAGTCGACGCCGCCGAATTCGAGCAGGTCGTAGCAGCACAGCACCGCCGGCAGTTCGTTCAGCAATTTCGCGCTCAGGGTCTTGCGGCCGATGCGCTTCTGCAGGTCGGCAAACGGCGCCGGCGCATCGCAACCCGGCTGCCAGATCAGGACCTCGCCATCCAGCACCGTCCCTTCCGGAATCCGCACATTGGCCAACTCGGGAAAGCGCTCGGTGATCAGGTCTTCGCCGCGCGACCACAGGAAGTTCTGGCCGCCGCGCCGGACCAGTTGGGCGCGGATGCCGTCGTATTTCCACTCCACCTGCCAGTCGTCGACCTCGCCCAGGGCGCTCGGCTCGCCCTGCAGCTGGTGCGCCAGGAAAAAAGGATAGGGCTGGCCGCCGCGCAGCTTGTGTTCCTCATCCGACTGCGCGGCGATCAGCTGCAGGAAGCTGGCGGCGGTCGGTCTAACGGAGTTGTCGGTCCAGCCCATCAAACGTTGGGCGATCAGCTTGCTGTCGACGGCGGCGATCGCCGCCAGCGCGCGGGTGACCAGCAGGCGCGACACGCCCACGCGGAACCCACCGCCGATCAGCTTCACAAACAGGAAGCGCTCGCGCCAGTCGAGTTCATCCCAGGCCGCGAACAGGGCTTCCCGGATCGTGCCCGGGTCGGCGCCGCGCAGGGGGCCGATCCTCTGCTCCATCCACTCGGCCAGCCCGACGTCGCTACGGCGGGTGGGCGGCGGCAGGATGTGGGCGATGGTTTCGGCCATGTCGCCCACCGCGTGGTAGGACTCGTCGAACAGCCAGTCGTCCAGGCTGGAATATTCGATGGCGTACTGGCGCAGCAGTTTCGTCGGTACCGCCTGGCGCGGCTTGCCGCCGGCGAGGAAGTACACCGCCCAGGCAGCGTTTTCGGGGGCGGCGTGCGAGAAATAGGATTGCAGGGCGTCGAGCTTGCGGGTGGTCGAGGTGGTTTCGTCGAGTTCGGCGTACAGGCGGGCGAATTCACGCATCGGCCGCTCCTTCCGGTTCCGATGCCTCCGTTTCCGCTGCCGCCTCTTTCTGCACCCTGTTCGCCGCCGCGCCCGCCGGCGGGCCAGCCTCGTCCTCTTCCTCGTCACCGTATTCGGTATCGAAGCCTTTGGCGTCCAGCCCGTTCTGGCACAGCCAGCGCACCATGGTAGGAATTGAACCGTGGGTGACGATCACCTGCTGTGCCTCGGTCGCCTTGATGGCGCTCATCAAGCCAGGCCAGTCGGCATGGTCGGACAGCACGAAGCCGCGGTCCACCCCGCGCCGCCGCCGGGCGCCGCGCAGCAGCATCCAGCCGCTGGCAAAGGAATCGCTGTAGTCGCCGAAACGTTTCATCCAGGGCGAGCCGCTGGCCGAAGGCGGCGCGATCACGATCGCCCGCCGCAGCAGCGCCTTGTCGATCTCGCTGACCATGACGGTCTCCGGCAAGTCCACGCCGCCGGCGCGGTACACACGGTTGAGCGGCTCCACCGCGCCATGGCAGACGATCGGCCCGATCGATGCATCCAGGCGCGAGAGGATGCGCTGGGCCTTGCCGAAGGCGTAGGCGAACACCACGCTGCAGCGCCCCTCGTCGGCATTGCGGCGCCACCAGGCATTCATTTCGTCGATGACCTGCTGCTCGGGATCCCAGCGGTAGATCGGCAGGCCGAAGGTGGATTCGGTAATGAACGTATCGCAGCGCACCGGCTCGAAGGGGGCGCAGGTCTTGTCGGGTTCGACCTTGTAGTCGCCCGAGGCCACCCAGACCTCGCCGCCGCACTCCATGCGGACCTGCGCCGAGCCGAGCACGTGGCCGGCCGGGTGCAGCGAGATGGTGACGCCGTTGTGCTGGATCGTCTCGCCGTACCCGAGGCCCTGGACGTGGATGTCGCCCAGGCGCGACCTCAAGACGTTGACGCCGGGCGCCGCCGACAGGTAGTGGCCGTGGCCGTAGCGCGCATGGTCACCGTGGGCATGCGTGATCACGGCCCGGTCCACCGGGCGCCAGGGGTCGATGTAGAACCCACCAGGTACGCAGTACAGCCCCTCCTTGCGGACGACGACCATGTCTCCCATGCGGTCCTTTCACAGAAAAAGCGCAGCCTCAGGCTGGCTCCAGAAATTCAGCCAGGAAGGTTCGCGGTTCTTCCTGGCCCGGAAACGCCAGTGTCACCTGGTCGCCGGCAACGGCCACCACGGTGCCCTCGCCGTACTTCGGCGCCTTGGCGCGGCTGCCGAGGTCGAATTGCGGGCCGGAAGGCACAGGAGCAGGTTCACGGTCGAATTCGTCATCGCGGATCTTGATGTCTTCCGTCAAGGTCAGCGCAGGCGGGTTCAGGCAGTTATCGCACTTGCAGCAGCTCTCGAAGCCGTCGACTTCGTCGCCGAAATAGTCCAGCAACAGCTTCCAGCGGCAAAAGCCGCTTACGGCATAGCCTACCATCTGGTCGAGCGCCTCGCGTTCCCGTTCAGCTTTCTGGACATAGACCTCGGCCAATTTGCCGAACACTCCCGGTTCAGGCTCCTTGTTCGGCACCGAGAACGCGAGCTTGCGGTTTTGCCGCAGCAACTTGGCATCCTTGAGCAGCTTGATGCAGACCTTGAGCTTGGCTTCACCTGCGCCCTCGAGTGCGGTTTCGAGGCGCTCCATGGTCAGCGGTCCTTCCTGGGCCAGTTCGCGCGCCGTCTCGTAGACCATGTGCAGTTCGGCTTCGGCCGGATAGTGCTTGACCAGGAAGAACTGCTGGATGCGCTTGTCGTCCTGCAGGAACAGCAGCGTGCACGTCGCATCGAGTCCGTCGCGTCCGGCGCGACCCGATTCCTGGTAATAGGATTCGAGGTTGGCCGGAATCTGCAGGTGGATCACGAAGCGGGTGTCGCTCTTGTCGATGCCCATGCCGAAGGCATTGGTGGCCACCATGACGCGGCGCTCGCCGTTCATGAACATGTCCTGGTTCTGCTTGCGCTCGCTGGCTGCCAGCTTGCCATGGTAGATCGTGACCGACTCGCCGGCTTCTTCCAGCACGGCCAGCATTTCCTCGGCCACCTTCACGGTGGCGGCATAGACGATGCCGATGCCCTCGGTTTCCTGCACCAGCTTCAATGCCTGCGTCAGCTTTTCCTGCGGATTGGTCACCTGCACCACGCTGTAGTGCAGGTTGGGCCGGTAGATGCCGGTGTTGATGACATTTAGCTTGCGGCCCAGTTGCTTGCCGATGTCGGCCATGACGTCTTCGGTCGCGGTCGCCGTCAAGGCCAACACCGGTGGCTTGCCAAGGGCGTCGAGGGCCGCGGACAGGCCGATGTAGGCCGGGCGGAAATCATGCCCCCATTGCGAGATGCAGTGCGCCTCGTCGACGACGACAATGTCGAGCGTGACCCCCTTGAGGACGTCGATGAATTCGGGCGAGACCAGGCGTTCCGGCGTGCAGAACACGATCTCGCAGGCTTCACCCGCGATCGCCTCGATCGCGGCGGCTTCTTCCTCGGCATTCAGGCTGCTGTTGACCTGCACCGAGCGGATGCCGAGCTCTTCCAGTTTCTCGAGCTGGTCCTTCATCAGCGAGATCAGGGGCGAGACGACGATCGTGATCCCCTCGAGCATCTTGGCGGGGATCTGGTAACACAGCGACTTGCCGCCGCCGGTGGGCATGATCGCCAGCGTGTCCTTGCCGTCGAGGACGCTGTCGATGACGCGTTGCTGGCCTTCGCGCAGCTGGTCGATTCCGAAGGTGGAACGCAGCAGGCGACGGATGGTGTTACGGCGCACGGCGAGCAGGCCGCGGTGCAGGAGTTTGGGTTCGTGTCGGGTCATGATGCACGCTACTCTATGCCTCCCACATGCCACGCAATATAGGACGCAGCCTACCTCACCCGTAGGAACTCAACTTTTGCCACGCCCGTCGCGTAACCTCAATTCTTCGTGGCAATGACACAAGCTTTACTCCTACAAAGCGACGGTGTTTTTGCCGATGGTTATGGTCGGGACAGGTGGCTAAGATGACACCATCATCACTACGAATCCAAGCGATCAGGGAGTCTCATCATGGCACGCCATCATCCAATGACCTGGACCGCAGTCCACCTGGCACTGGCCAGCGCGGCCACCTGGCTGCTGTTCGAGACCGAAGCGCTGACCGGCTCCCTGCTTCTTGCTTTTCACTGAGCGCACGGTAGTGCGCGACGGATCTAGGACTTCAGAAGCTGGATCACTGCTTCGATGGAATAGGGTTTCCCGATGAAGGGAAAACGGCGCGTGTGCCGCTCCCAAAGAGCACGCGCAGTAAATCCGGAGGTGAGAACGATCCTGATCGATGGGTAGGCGTTGGCAACAGTTTCCGCCAATTCCAATCCGGTCATGCAAGGCATCATCACGTCGGAAAAAATTGCGTCGATATCGCCGTGTGCTTCCAGGAGCACGAGTGCTTCACGCGCCGAATAAACGACCAGCACCTCGATGTCATAATAGGTGAGCAATTCTCCGGCGATATTTGCAAGCTCGGGTTCGTCATCGATCACCAGGGTCTTGAACCGGGGTCCCGCAATTCTGTGCTCTACCACATTACTGGTATCGGTATCGTCAATCATGGCTGCCTGGGCTTTGGCGCATCTTGAAACCCGTTGCCGCATCAGCATCGCGAAATCCTGCCGGCAGGCGCGGCATTGTCACCATGAAGGTCGTTCCATCCTCCATATTTGATGTGACATGAAGCTTCCCCTCATGTGCGTGGATGATCTCGCGCGCAATGTAGAGGCCGATACCCAAGCTGGTACGTTCCGTATCGTTCTGGTCCATTTGGCTGACGTGCGATGCAATGCGTACCATCGGATCGAAAATGCTTGCCATCTTGTCCGGCGGAATGGTTTCTCCCCGATTGTTCACGGAGATGCTGACTGTATCGTTGTCGCTGGAAAGCCGGACGCTCACCGGAAAATTCGGGGAGCTGTACTGGATCGCGTTACCGATCAGGTTCGACATCGCTTGCGCCAGGCGCCCCTCATCGAAGATGGCATCGAGCTTTCCCGGAACCTGCAGCTCGATCGAGCGCTCGGGATGGAAGGTGCGTGCCTCGTTGACGACCTCTTCACATAACCCGACAAGGCTGCTTTGCTTGACGCGGATCGGGATGCCTGGACCGAGGTGGGTACGCGTGAAATCGATCAGGTCGTTGATCAACTTGCTCATGCGTTTGCCGCTGTTGAACATCCTGGTCGCCACGAGGATGTATTTGGGCGGCAGGTCGACGGCTTGCATGAGAAAGCTCGCCCCGGAAACCACGGTGCCGAGCGGATTGCGCAGGTCGTGTCCAAGAATCGCAAGAAACATGTTCTGCGATTGCTTGACCATGAATTCGTAGCGGGCAATTGATTCGGCCAAGGCCTGGTCGACCGCTTCATTAAAGCGGGTAATGTCGGCAAGATCATTGCGCTGATGACCTCCCGTGTCAGCAGCCCACAGCATCAGCACGCTCGAACGCAATGCACGGTACTCGGAGACAAGCTGGACAACGGTATACCCCGACAGGAGGCGGGCCTCGGCGTGCGTCTCGGCCGCCGTATCGTCGGGCCCGCGCTTTCCAAGGCCTCTCGACTTGGCGATCTGCTCGTATTCGGATTGCGGTGTGGCCAGGTCGGCGGCGAAGGCATGCAGCATTTGCTTGGCATGGTCCCGCAGTTCGACATCGTCCATCGTCAAGGCGGGCGGCTCGATCGTTCGCGCAAAATCCTCCCATGCCTGCATGATGGGCTCCATGTTGTTTTCGATAAAACGGCTTAGTCCATATTGGATCATTGTGGTAAACCTTCATATTGCCGATTCAGCGAAATTCACCTAGAGCGGAAATTCATACTAACAGCTATTTCATATATGAGTCCGTTTATCGGGCTATTTCAAAAGATAGAAAATAGGCGGGCTTAATAAAGAAAAACACCTGTACAATACCGGTCCGAAAATTTCCGTTTTGATTTGCCGGCATTTTCCCGGGATATTCTGACGGCGTGCCGATGGAAGAAAAACAAGTCTTGTCATGTCGATGCATGCGATGTAATCGACAAAATGATCGAACCGAATAAGCGTTTATTCGGCCAAGCTACGCGTGCACACCGATATCACGCCTGCTCCAGGCGTCACGGCGATCCGTAGAGCAATGCTAGAGATGCTTGTAGAAGAATGTCGTCGCGCACAACTCGCCGCCGGGCATCAGCGCGAACTTCGGCACCACGCCGGCCCGCTGCCATCCGGCACGCTCGTACAGGCGTTCGGCATCGCCGCCGGTGACCGTGTCGAGCACCAGCACGCTTTTCCCCTCCTCTTTCGCCACCTCGTCGAGCTCTGCCATCAACCGCCGTGCGATGCCGGCGCGGCGCGCACGGCGATGAACGAGCATCTTGGCGACATCGGCCCGGTGCGGCTGGTTGTCCGGCATCGCCGTGACCAGCTGCACGGTGCCGACGATCCGGCCCTCGGCATCCTCGGCCACCAGCAGGGCACGCTCGCCGCGCGCGACACCCTCGGCCACGCCGCGCCAGAACGCCAGGGCCTTGTCGCGCGCCAGCGGCAGCATGAAACTCACGGAAGCGCCGCCTTCGACGCAATCGACCAGCACGTCGGCCAGGGCCTCGACGGCGTCGAAGGCTTCCCGGGCACCGAGGCGCCGTACTGTGACGGCTTCGTTCATCCATTCCTCCTGTTAGAGATATTCGCCTGCGTCACCAGCGCCACCACGTAGCGCGCCGGTTTGCCGCCGCGGTTATGGAAGGTGGTCGGCCGGTCCACGCGCATGGCCAGGCAGTCGCCGCTGTCCAGGTGCCAGTGTCCGTCGCCGACCGTGATGTCCATTTCTCCTTCGATGATCCAGACCTGCTGCCGGATGTCGACGTCGCCGGTCGAGGTCTCGAAGGCCACCCGCTGGCCGGGCGGGAAGACCACCTCGACCAGCTGGATCGGCGAAGGCGCTGCCGGAGACAGGTTGCGGCGCAGGTAGCCGGTGACCGGATCGGTCCATACCGGCTGCTCCGCGGTACGCGAGACGGGAGAGGGCTCGGCACCGCCGTCGCCGGCCTGCTCGAACAGCGAGGCCAGGGTGACGCCGAGGGCGCTGGCCAGCTTGTCGAGCACCGTGGCGGTGGCGCTGCTTTCGCCACGCTCGATCAGGGAAATGGTCGAGCGGCCTACTCCGCTCAGTTCGGCAAGCGTCGCGAGCGACAAACCCCGCTCCTCGCGCAAGGTTCGCACGCGGCGGGAAATCAGTTCGTTGATGTCCATGCGTCCATTATACTGGATTTATTCATCCAGTAAACTGGACGCGTAGCGCGTAAAAAAAACGCCATCCCATGAGGGGAATGGCGTTCCTGGCTGGGGAGCGAGGCAGGCCGGGCAGCCTGCTTGCCCTTAAGCTGCCTTGGCTTCCTCGACAGCGCCGGTTTCCTCCACCGGCAGGCGCATCAGGTAGTCGAAGGCCGCCAGCGAGGCCTTGGCGCCCTCGCCCACCGCGATCACGATCTGCTTGAACGGCACCGTGGTGACGTCGCCCGCCGCGAACACGCCCGGGATCGAGGTCTGGCCCTTGGCGTCGACTTCGATCTCGCCGTGCGCCGACAGGTCCAGCGTGCCCTTCAGCCATTCGGCGTTCGGCACCAGGCCGATCTGGACGAACACGCCTTCCAGGTCAACGCGCTTCAGTTCGCCGCTGTTGCGGTCCTTGTACGACAGGCCGTTGACGATCTTGCCGTCGCCGTGGATCTCGGTGGTCTGCGCCGACTTGATGACGGTGACATTCTTCAGCGAGTAGAGCTTGCGCTGCAGGACCGCATCGGCACGCAGTTCGGCGCCGAACTCGATCAGGGTCACTTCCTTGACGATACCCGCCAGGTCGATCGCCGCTTCCACGCCCGAGTTGCCGCCGCCGATCACGGCCACGCGCTTGCCCTTGAACAGCGGGCCGTCGCAGTGCGGGCAGTACGCCACGCCCTTGTTACGGTACTCGCGCTCGCCCGGCACGTTGATCTCGCGCCAGCGGGCGCCGGTGGCCAGGATCACCGACTTCGACTTCAGCACCGCACCGGTTTCGGTGTGCACTTCGATCAGCTTGCCTTCGACCAGCTTGTTGGCGCGCTGGGTGTTCATGATGTCGACTTCGTAGTGCTTGACGTGCTCTTCCAGGGCAACGGCGAACTTCGGGCCGTCGGTTTCCTTCATCGAGACGAAGTTCTCGATGGCGAGCGTGTCCAGCACCTGGCCGCCGAAACGGTCGGCCAGCACGCCGGTGCGGATGCCTTTGCGGGCAGCATAGATCGCCGCGGCCGCGCCGGCAGGACCGCCGCCGACGATCAGCACGTCGAACGGGTCTTTCTTGTTCAGTTCAAGCGCCTTGCGGGCGCCGGCGCCGGTATCGATCTTGGCGAGGATCTCTTCCACGCTGGTGCGGCCCTGGCCGAAGTGCTGGCCGTTCAGGAACATCATCGGTACCGCCATGATCTGGCGCGCTTCGACTTCGCTCTTGAACACGCCGCCGTCGATGGCGACGACCTTGATGCGCGGATTAATCACCGACATCGCGTTGAGAGCCTGCACCACTTCCGGGCAGTTGTGGCAGCTCAGCGAAATGAAGGTCTCGAATACATAGTCGCCGTCCAGGTCCTTGATCTGGTCGATGACAGCCTGGTCCAGCTTGATCGGGTGGCCGCCCACCTGCAGCAGTGCCAGCACCAGCGAGCTGAATTCGTGGCCGAGCGGAATGCCGGCGAAATCCACGGCGATATCGGTACCCACGCGCTGGATCGAGAAGGACGGCTTGCGGGCATTGTTGCCGTCGTTGCGCACGGTGATCTTGTTGCTCAACGCGGCGATTTCGCGGAGCAGTTCATCCATTTCACGCGCCTTCGGCGAATCATCCAGCGATGCAACGAGCTCAATCGGCTGCACCACTTTTTCCAGATAGGCTTGCAACTGCTTCTTGAGGGTTGCGTCCAGCATGATGTTTTCCTTGACTATGACGTTATTGTTCAATGTATGGCGGTGCCTGGAACCCAGAACGGGTCCCTGAAATGCACCGGGCCGCCGCGGCGGCCCGGCACGGTACTACTCTACTGCCAGCTTAGATCTTGCCGACCAGGTCCAGCGACGGGGTCAGGGTTTCGGCGCCTTCGGTCCACTTGGCCGGGCACACTTCGCCCGGGTGCGATGCGACGTACTGGGCAGCTTTCACCTTGCGCATCAGTTCCGACGCGTCGCGGCCGATGCCGTTGTCGTGCACTTCCATGACCTTGATCTGGCCTTCCGGGTTGATCACGAAGGTGCCGCGCAGTGCCATGCCTTCTTCTTCGATCATGACTTCGAAGTTGCGCGACAGGGTGCCGGTCGGGTCGCCGATCAGCGGGTAGTTCACTTTCTTGATGGCTTCCGAGGTGTCGTGCCATGCCTTGTGCGCGAAGTGGCTGTCGGTCGACACGCCGTACACGTTCACGCCCATCTTTTCGAATTCCGGCTGGAATGCAGCCAGGTCTTCCAGTTCGGTCGGGCAGACGAAGGTGAAGTCAGCCGGGTAGAACATCAGAACCGACCAGGTGCCCTTGAAGTTCTCTTCCGTCAGATCGATGAACTTGCCGTTGTGGTAAGCGGTGGCCTTGAACGGCTTGATCTGGGTGTTGATGAGGGACATGTATTCTCCTGTTTTCGGGTTGTTGAGAGATTTGATAGACGCCAGTGTACTGCCCTGGTCGTCTTTTGTGAAATTGATTGATGCGATGCTCGTGATTGATTTTAACTATCAAACAAGCATTGCTCTCCCCTTTCGAAGGGTAATCACGCCGGCAAGCCGGCGCAATCGTGAAGTGTGGACGAAACGACAGCGTCGTGCAACCCGTGCTTCGATTGAGGAGGATAGAGGAGATGTGTTACAGGATGGTTTTCATAGCGTGGGCGGGTCTCCCGCCCACGCGGTGATAGTTTGCAGCGAGATCATTCGGTACGGTATTGGAACCGGTAGCGATCACCGCGTGGGCGGAGAACCCGCCCACCCTACGATACAGAAAACATCAAACCGTAGTAGCCGCGGCAACCGTCTGCTCGCAGGTCGGCAGAATCAGCGAGAAGGTCGAGCCCTCCCCCGGCTTGCTGCTCACCCGCAGCTCGCCCCCATGCGAGATCGCCAGCTGGCGCGAGATATACAGCCCGAGGCCCAGCCCCTTCGGCTCGCCGTTGCGCGCGCCGCGCTCATAGGGTTCGAAGATGCGTTCCAGGTCGCTGGGCGCAATGCCCTTGCCCTCGTCGCGCACGTCGATCCGCACCGTGTCGCCCGCGTAGTGAACGCTGACTTCGACCGGCTGCCCACCGCCGTAACGCAAGGCATTGGTGAGCAGGTTCACCACCACCTGCTCGATGCGGAACTCGTCCCAGCAGCCTGCCACCGGCGGATGCGGCTGCAATGACATCTTGCAGCCGGTGGCCGCCGCCTGTAGCGAGAGGTCGCTCACTACCCGCTCGAGCAGGTCCATCAGCGCTACCGGCCCCGGGCGGATCGACAATTGGCCGCTGCGCATGCGCGAGACGTCGAGCATGTCGTCGATCAGGCGGATCATGGCCTTGATCTGGCGCTCGTCGCGCTTGATCATGGTCTCGAACTGCTCGGGCTTGATGGCGGCCAGCGTGCCGCGCTTGAGCTGCAGGCTGCGCATCTGCGCTTCCAGGAACAGGGTGTTGAGCGGCGTACGCAGCTCGTGCGCCACCAGCGACATGAATTCGTCGCGCATGCGCAGCGAGCGCTGCAGTTCTTCCTGGGTCTGGTTCAGCTCGCGCAGCAGGGTTTCCTGCTCCTGGCGGCTGCGCTCGAGCGCGGCCATCTGGCGCTGCATCTGGCGGCGCTGCTGGTCGAGCGTGACAAACACGTTGACCTTGCTGCGCACCGCATCCGAATCGAGCGGCTTGTAGAGGAAGTCGACCGCGCCCGTCTCGTAGCCCTTGAAGGCGTAGTTCAGCTCACGGCCGGCGGCGGATACGAACACGATCGGGATGTTGCGCGTGCGTTCCGTGCCACGCATCAGCTCGGCCAGTTCGAAGCCATCCATGCCCGGCATCTGGACGTCGAGGATGGCGAGCGCGAAGTCGTGTTCGAGCATCAGCGCCAGTGCTTCCTCGCCCGAGGAAGCCTGGTAGACGAGGCGTCCTTCGCCGCGGATCAGGGCGTCGAGCGCACGCAGGTTTTCCGGCAGGTCGTCGACGATCAGGAGTTTGCTAGGGTCTTGCGAGCTCATAGGTTCCTCAGCATGGGAAGCAGTGTCCGGATGCCGGACAGCGGCAGCACGAGATCGGGGGCGCAGCGGCGGATCGCCTCGATCGGCATGGTACTGGCCTGGGCCTCGCCCGGGTCCTGCACGACGGTCAGCCCGCCGCACTCGCGGATGCGGCACATGCCGTCGGCGCCGTCATGGTTGGCGCCGCTCAAGAGGATGCCGGCCAGCCGCGGGCCGTAGGCATCGGCGCTTGACTCCATCAGCACGTCGATCGCCGGGCGCGCGAACTGCACCGGCGGCTCGCAGCTGAGCGAGAAGCAGCGGTCGCGCTCGATCGACAGATGATAGCCCGATCCCGCAAAATAGATGACGCCGGGTTCGAGCGGCTCCTTGTCGCGCGCCTCGCGCACCGGCAACGCGGCGCGCAGGTCGAACAGCTCGGCCAGGCGGCTGTCGCGGCCGGCCGGCACGTGCAGGATGCACACGACGGTGGCGCGGTAGTCGGCCGGAATGCCGGGCAGCAGCTGGAACAGCGCATCGACGCCGCCGGCCGAGCCGCCGATGACGACCAGTTCGACGCGGCGCCCGCGCAGGGCCTGGCCGACGTCCGCCGGTGCGCTTAACCGGATGCTCATGCGGCGCCCTTGCGGTAGATGCGCTCGCGCCGGGCCAGCACGTCGAAGCGGTCGGCATGGCTGGAGAACTCGATGCTCTCCTTGCTGCCCAGTCCCAAGAAGCCTCGGTAGCACAGCGACTCGTGGAACAAAGCGAGCACGCGGTCCTGCAGCTTGCGGTTGAAATAGATCAGCACATTGCGGCAGCTGACGAAATGGGTCTCCGAGAACACGCTGTCGGTGGCCAGGCTGTGGTCGGCGAAGGTCACGTTCTCCACCAATGCGCGGTCGAACAGCGCGCCCTTGTAGGCCGCCGTGTAATAGTCGGAAAAGGCGCGCTTGCCGCCGGCCTTCTGGTAGTTCTCGGTGTACTGGCGCATGGCGTCGAGCTTGAACACGCCGCGCCGCGCCGCTTCCAGCGATTCCGGGTTGATGTCGGTGGCGTAGATGATGGTGCGCTCGAGCAGTCCTTCTTCCTGCAGCAGGATGGCCAGCGAATACACCTCCTCGCCGGTGCTGCAGCCGGCCACCCAGACCTTCAGCGAGGGATAGGTCTTCAGGAAAGGGACCACGTGCTCGCGCAGCGCCACCCAGTATTCCGGGTCGCGGAACATCTCGGTGACGGGGATGGTCAGGTACTGCAGCAGCTGGGCGAAGCCGTCCGGCTCGTGCATCACCTTCGCCTGGAGGGCGGACACGGTGACGCATTCCATCTCGCGCATGGCCACCAGGATGCGGCGCTTCTGCGACGCACCGGTGTAGTCCCTGAAGTCGTAGTTGTACTTCAGGTAGACCGCTTCCATGAGCATCTTGAGCTCGATGTCGAAGTCGTCCGGTTGTTCGGGAATCTCCGGGCTCACATCCTCTCCAGCGCCGGCATCCACACCCGCAGCAGCGAGTACAGGCGGCTCAGGTCGATCGGCTTGGCCAGGTAGTCGTTGGCGCCGGCGGCCAGGCACTGCTCCTGGTCGTCCTTCATCGCCTTGGCCGTGATCGCGATGATCGGCAGGCGGTCGAAACGTCCGTCGGCGCGGATGCGGCGGGTCGCTTCCAGGCCATCCATGCCCGGCATCATCACGTCCATCAGCACCAGGTCGATGCCTGGAATGTCGTCGAGCTTGGCGATGGCTTCGAAGCCATTCCGTCCCACCTCGACCCGGGCGCCGCGCGATTCGAGCGCGCTGGTCAGCGCGAACACGTTGCGCACGTCGTCGTCCACCAGCAGGATGGTACGCCCTTCGAACACGCGGTCGCGCCCGCGTACGGCTTTCAGCATGGTCTGGCGCTCCGACGAGAGCTCGCTTTCCACCTTGTGCAGGAACAGCGTGACCTCGTCCAGCAGGCGCTCGGGCGAACGGGCACCCTTGATGATGATCGAGCGCGAATACTTGAGCAGCTCGGCCTCCTCGTCGCGCGTGAGGTTGCGGCCGGTGTAGACGATCACCGGCGGGAAGGAGCAGACTTCCTCGCTGGCCATGCGTTCGAGCAGCTCGCCGCCCTGCATGTCGGGCAGCTTGAGATCGATGATCATGCAGTCGAAGATCTGCTCTTTCAGCAGGGCCAGGGCGTCGCCGCCGGTACCGACCGCATTGATCTCGACATCGGCGTCGGCAATCAATTGCACCACGCTGTCGCGCTGGCGCTCGTCGTCCTCGACCAGCAGCACGCGCTTGATCTTCTGGCTCGATTTTTCCTGCAGCTTGCGGAACACCTCTTCCAGCTGTTCGCGGCTGGTCGGTTTCAGGGCATAGCCGATCGCGCCCAGGTGCAGGGCCTCGCCGCCGTTCTCCACGCTCGAGACGATGTGCACCGGGATATGGCGGGTGGCCGGGTTGTCCTTCAGCTGCTGCAGCACCGACAGGCCGGAGCTGTCCGGCAGGCGGATGTCGAGCAGCACCGCGTCCGGCTTCTGGCTGGCGGCCAGCGCCAGGCCCTCGCCAGCGCTGAGGCCCACCAGGCAGCGGTAGTCGAGTTCGTGCGCCAGGTCGAACAGGATGCGTGCAAATTCCGGCTCGTCCTCGATCACCAGCACGGTGCGCATCCCGGCAGCCGGTTTGTCGCGGTCGTCCGGGAAGCTGGCGGCCGGCTCGGCCCCCGGGGCCGCGCTAGGCGCCGGCGTGGCCGCGATTGCCACGGGCGCCGGCTGCGCCGGGGCCAGCGCAGGGCTCAGGACTGGCGCTGGCGGCGGCGTAGCCGCCACGGCGCCGCTGCGCGGCAGGCTCAGGGTAAACAGGCTGCCCTCGCCTGGCTGGCTCGACACGTTCAGGGTACCGCCCAGCAGGCTGGTGAGGTCGCGCGAGATCGACAGGCCCAGGCCGGTGCCGCCGAAGCGGCGGCTGGTGGTGCCGTCGGCCTGGTGGAAGGCATCGAAGATCTTTTCCTGCTGGTCCGGGGCGATGCCGATGCCGGAATCGCGCACGCTGAACTGCACCCAGCCTTCCGGCGTCACGCCCACGGTCATGCCCACGGCGCCGCTGTCGGTAAATTTCACTGCGTTGGACAACAGGTTCTTGAGGATCTGTTCCACGCGCTGGCGGTCGGTGGTGATGGTGCCGGGCACGTTTGGGTCGATCGCCACGCTGAAGTCGAGCGCTTTCTGGCGCGCCAGCGGCTCGAAGCTGCGTGCCAGACCCTCGACCATGCGGCGCAGCGGCACCTCTTCCGGCACCAGTTCCAGCTTGCCCGCCTCGACCTTCGAGATGTCGAGGATGTCGTTGATCAGGTGCAGCAGGTCGTTGCCGGCCGAGTAGATCGTCTGGGCGAAGCGCACCTGCTCTTCATTGAGGTTGCCGGCAGCGTTATCGGCCAGCAGCTTGGCCAGGATGAGCGAACTGTTGAGCGGCGTGCGCAGCTCGTGCGACATATTGGCCAGGAATTCCGATTTGTAGCGGCTGGCGCGTTCCAGTTCGAGCGCGCGCTGGCGCAGCTGCTCCTGAGCGGCCGTGAGGGCCGCGTTCTTCATGTCGAGGTTGAGCGCCTGCTCGGCCAGCTGGTCGTTGGTGGCGCGCAGCTCGGATTGCTGGTTTTCCAGCGCGGTCTGCGATTCTTCCAGCGCGCGCGACTGCTCTTCCAGCTCCTCGTTGGCAGTGCGCAGCTCTTCCTGCTGGACCTGCAGTTCCTCGTTCAGGGTCTGGGTTTCTTCCAGCGCGTTCTGCAGGCGCTGGCGGTACAGCACGGCCGCCATCGAGGCGCCGACGCTCGGCGCGATCAGTTCCAGGAACTCGCGGTCGCGCGCCGTAACCGGATGCAGGAAGCCGATCTCGATCACGCCCTTGACCTTGCCGTAGTTGACCACCGGAGCAATGAGCAATTCGCGCGGCGAGGCTTCGCCCAGGGCGGAACCGACCTTGATGTAGCCCTCCGGCAGTTCGCGCAGGTGCAGCATGCGGTTCTCGTTGGCGGCCTGGCTGGCCAGCGATTCGGTCGGCTGGATCAGCTGGGCGTGCTCGGCGGTGTCGTGGGCGAAGCCGTAGGCGCCGATGCGGCGCAGGACGCCTTCCTCGCTGCGCACGTACATGGCCGAGACCACGCCCTCCAGGTAGCGCGTCACGTAGGCCAGCACCGCGTCGGCCAGCGGTTCGAGGGTATGGATGCCGGCGCTCTTCGTGGCCAGTTCGGCCTGGCCGGAACGCAGCCAGTCCTGGTGGCGCAGCTGGGCATTGTGCTCGGCCTCGTGCTCCAGCACTTCCTGGTAGGAAGTCGACAGGCTGACCAGTTGGCGGCGCCCGAACATGGCCAGGCCGCCGCCGATCGACAGGCTCAGCAACAGGAAGATGGCGACCGACCAGGTTGTCACGCCGCGCGCCGAATCGTTGCGCTCCTGTAGCAGGCGGCGTTCGGCGTCCAGGAACAGGTCGAAGTTGCGGCGGATTTCGTCGGTGAGATTCTTGCCGCGGCCGGTACGCACGGCCTCGACCACGTCGAAGCCGCCGCGGCGCAGCTCGATCATGTTGTCTGCGAACTGTTCCCACTGAGACTGTGCAGCCTGGATGCGCTTGACCCGCTCGGTCTGCACGGGGCTGTCGCTGACCGTCTCATCCAGGCTCTGCAGCCCGCTCTTCATGCGCTCCTTGGCCGAGGAATACGGCGCCAGGAAACCTTCGTCGCCGGCGATCAGGTAGCCGCGCATACCCGCTTCCATCTCGGCCGACAGCTTACTGACCTCCTGGGCCTGGCCGATCACCCGCTCGGAATGCTCGACCCAGGTCAGGACATTGATCAGATAGGCAATGATGGCCACGAAGACGATCGCGGTGATGACGCTCATTCCCAGCGGCAGGGCCACATTGCGGGTCAGGATGCGCCGGAATTGTTGGTTATCGATGGAGGAGCCAGTCATGCGCGACAAATGTTGGGAAAAAAATATCCTAAGTGTAACGCAACCTGTGTTCTTCTCGCACACAATTGGATTGCCTTACTAGCACGACAATTGTCAGTTAAGCAATAAATACCCCGATCAGCCGGCCCGGAAATGCTCGGCCAGCTGCTGCTCCGGAACTGCCCGGTGAGCGCGCGTGGTCAAGGACTTCAATCACCTTTTCGCGGCGCTGCTGGCCACCGATCCGCGCACCAAGGGCGGGCAACGGCTGCTGTTCGTGGCTGCGGACGATCCGCCGGCAAAGGCGCAGGTGGCCGGTCTGGCGGGACAACTAAGTTATCTCCCGGTGGACCCGGGCGGACTGGCCAAGAGCGGCCGCCTGACCCAGTTCCCGGGCGGGGCGCTTACCGCGATGAACCTGGTGAAATTCGGCTAAGGGAGATGAGCGGCCAGGTAGGGCGCAGTCCTGCTGGCCTTGCAAGCCGCCACCTCGGCCGGCGGCCCGGCGCAGATTACCTGTCCACCCTCGTCGCCGGCGCCGGGACCGACGTCGATCACCCAGTCGCAGCCGGCCACCACGCGCATGGTGTGCTCGACCACGATCACCGTATTGCCGGCATCGACCAGGCGGTTGAGCTGCAGCACCAGGCGATCGGCATCGCGCGGATGCAGTCCGGTGGTCGGCTCGTCCAGCACATACAAGGTGTTGCCGCGGCCGGCGCGCTGCAGCTCGGACGCGAGCTTGATGCGCTGCGCTTCGCCGCCCGAGAGTTCCGTGGCCGGCTGGCCCAGGCGCAGGTAGTCCAGGCCCACTTCAAGCAGCACTTCCAGCGAGCGCTCCACCAACGGCTCGCCCTCGAAGAAGCCAATCGCCTCGCCCACCGTCATGCCCAGCACCTCGGCGATGTTCCTGCCGCGATAGCGGACCTCGAGGGTCTTGGCGTTGTAGCGCGCGCCCTCGCAGGTCGGGCATGGCGCATACACGCTGGGCAGGAACAGCAGCTCGACCATGACGAAACCCTCGCCCGCGCAGTGCTCGCAGCGCCCCTTGGCCACGTTGAAGGAAAAGCGGCCGGCATCGTAGCGGCGCTTCTTCGCATCCGGCGTGGCGGCGAACAGCTTGCGCACCTGGTCGAACAGGCCGGTGTACGTCGCCAGGTTGGAACGCGGGGTGCGGCCGATCGGCTTCTGGTCGACCCGCACCATGCGCCGGATTCCTTCCATGCCGGCGACGATGCGGCCTTCGAGCGGCAGGCCGGCTTCCTGTTCCAGGCCGGGTTCTTCGCTTTCCGGAGTGTCGGCCTCGGGAGCGGCCTGGCCGAGGGCGGCGCCGACCAGTTCGACCAGCACCTGGCTGACCAGGCTCGACTTGCCGGAGCCGGACACGCCGGTCACGGCGCTCAATACACCGAGCGGAAATTCGGCGCTGATGCCGTCGAGGTTATTGCGGCGCACGCCCTCCAGGCGCAGCCAGCCGGTCGGTTGGCGCGGCGTGCGCTTTTCCAATGGCGCTTCGTCGAACAGGTAGCGGCGCGTCTGCGATTCCTTCACCCGCTTCAGGCCGTCGGGTACGCCGCTGTATATCACCTGCCCGCCCTTCTCGCCCGCTTGCGGCCCGACGTCGACGATCCAGTCGGCACGCCGGATCACGTCGAGCGCATGCTCGACCACGAACAGCGAGTTGCCGGCGGCCTTCAACTGGGCCAGCGCATCGAGCAGGGCTTCGGTATCGGCCGGGTGCAGGCCGGCCGAGGGCTCGTCCAGCACGTAGACCACGCCGAACAGGTTCGAACGCACCTGGGTCGCCAGGCGCAGGCGTTGCAGCTCGCCCGGCGACAAGGTCGGCGTGCTGCGTTCCAGCGCCAGGTAGCCCAGCCCCAGGTCGAGCAGCACGCCCAGGCGTGCGCACAGGTCCTGGGCGATGCGCCGGGTGACGATCATCTGTTCGGGATGTTCCCTGGCGCGCGTACTGTCCCTGGCCGCTTCCCCCGCGGCATAAGGCTGCAACAGCTCGCTAAGCCGCGCCAGCGGCATGCGCGACAGTTCCATGATGTCGATGCCGGCAAAGGTCACCGACAGCGCTTCCCGGCGCAGGCGCTTGCCGCGGCACAGCGGACACTCCGTGCTCACCATATAGCGCGCTACGCGCTTCTTCATCGACGCGCTTTCGGTGTTGGCAAAGGTCTGCAGCACGTAGCGGCGCGCGCCGGTGAAGGTACCCTGGTAGCTCGGCGGGTCCTTGCGCTTCAGTGCCGCTCGCGTTTCCCTAGGTGTGAGGCCGGCGTAGACCGGCACGGTCGGGGTCTCGTCGGTGAACAGGATCCAGTCGCGGTCTTTCTTGGGCAGATCGCGCCAGGGCGTGTCGACGTCGTAGCCCATGGTGACCAGGATGTCGCGCAGGTTCTGGCCGTGCCAGGCTGGCGGCCAGGCGGCCACGGCGCGTTCGCGGATGGTGAGCGAGTCGTCAGGCACCATCGACTGCTCGGTCACCTCATACACCCGGCCCAGGCCCGAGCATTCGGGGCAGGCCCCTTCCGGCGTATTCGGCGAGAAGGACTCGGCGTAGAGCAGCTCCTGCCCCGGCGGATAGTCGCCGGCGCGCGAGTACAGCATGCGCAGGGAATTCGACAGCGTGCTGACGCTGCCCACCGAAGAGCGCGCCGTGGGCGAACCGCGCTGCTGCTGCAGGGCCACCGCCGGCGGCAGGCCGTCGATCTCGTCGACCTCGGGCACCGGCATCTGGTGGAACAGGCGGCGTGCATAGGGCGAGACCGATTCCAGGTAGCGTCGCTGGGCTTCCGCGTACAGGGTGCCGAAGGCGAGCGAGGACTTGCCCGAACCGGACACGCCGGTGAACACGACCAGGGCGCCGCGCGGGATGTCGACGTCGACGTCCTTCAGGTTGTGCTCGCGGGCGCCGCGTACCCGGACGTAGCCTTCGCGGCTTTCGCCGGCGGCGGGCGGCTCATCACGCTTGTGATGCGTCGGCTTGTGGCGCATGGATTCCCCGGCATCGTGAGTTCGATGCCGTATTTCATCCTACATAAAAGAAATTGACCGTGCGTTCCCCAACAGTTCAGCCGAAGAGGGACGCCAGCCGTTCGCACAAGGGTCCCAGGTCGGCGGGTCCGCATTGCGCAGCGACATTGCGGCAGGCATCGTCGACAGCTTTATTTCCGACAACTTCTGCCAAGCGCTTTTCCAGGCGCCGGGCCGTCAGGCGGGCGGCGCGCACGCTGCCGCCGACGCCCAGCCTGCCGACCCGCGCCGCGTTGTCGAACTGGTCGTGCGCCAACGGCACCACCACTTGCGGCGTGCCGGCGCGCAAGGCTTCGGCCGTGGTGCCGATGCCGCCATGGTGCACCAGCCCGGCCACGTGCGGCAGAAGAGCGCGTAGCGGCACGTAGTCCTGCCACAGCACCGGTGTCGGCAGATGGGCAGGCAACTGCGCGCGGTGCGGCGTCAACAGGATGGCCCGCAGGCCGCGCCGCGCGCAGGCGTCGAGCGCGCAGCGAAAATAGTAGGCCGCCTGGCAGTTGCCGGTGCCGGGCGTGAACACCACCGGCTTCGCGCCCGCCTCCAGGAAGCGCGCCACTTCGGGCGACAGCTCGGCCTGGGGCATTGGATCGTACAGCGGAAAGCCGGTGCGTACCAGGGGCTGGGGCCAATCCGGCTGGGTGGGCGCGAACCATTCCGGGAACAGGGTCACCGACAGGTCGGGCACCTTCACGATGGTATCGATCAGGTCGGACACCGGCGCCAGTCCCTCGGCGGCACGCGCCGCATTCACATCCGGCAGCGCCACCGGATTGATCAGGGCTTCGCCCAGCCGCCGCCACAGCCAGCGGCGCGCGCCCAGCGGCACCCAGTGCGGCACCGGCCAGGGTCCGAGCAGCAGCGGGTCATGCACGGTCGGCAGGTTCGAGGGCGCCAGGTAGGCCGCCGCCACTTTCAGGCCGGGGCGGCGCACGCGGCACAGGTCCGCTTCCGGCAGGGCCAGCGGATGCACCAGCAGCACGATGCGTTCGCTATGCGGCAGCGCGGCCACGAAGGCCGGCACCTGCGCCATGGCCGGACGGGTAGCGCGCCAGACCACGGCCAGACCGCGCGTCGGGTGCCACAGGTCGGGATGGTCGAGCACCGCTTCGTCGGCCGGCAGGCCATGGAAGGCCAGGCCGGTCGGCTCCACGAAGGGCGCATGCTGCACGGGGCCGAGCATCGTTACCCGGTACCCTGCATCGCGCAGCGCCAGCGCCATGCGCATGAAGGGAAACAGGTCACCGGCCGAGCCGATGGTGACGACGAGGAAGTGCAACTGCGGCATCGTTCAGGGTCCGGGCCGTCAGAAACTGAGCCTACCCTCGACCGAATCGTCGAGCGTCTTGCCGATCACGGCACCGACCACCACCTTGGCGCCGGAGACCACATCCCCATGCTTGTTGTCCCAGTAGTAGCCCTGGCGCGGGATCACGCGGATGGCGGTGATGCGAGGGTCATCCTCGCCTTCTGTGAACCAGGTCTTGAGCATGAAGTTCCACAATTCCTTGATGCGCCGGCGGTCGGTGAGGACCTCGGCATAGCCGTCGAGCTCCAGGAAGCCGGAATGCGCGCCCTGCTGGAAATACAGTTTCACGGCGGGGTGTGCCGCCAGTTCCGCATTCTTGTGGCTGTCGCTGGCGCTCAGGAACCAGAGCTGGCCGGCATCGTCCACTTCGCGCACGCTCATCGGGCGCACGCCCCGGTTCGGCCCGATGCCGCCCTGGGTGACAAAGAAGCAGCTGTCGGCATCCTTCGCCATGTCCTTGAGGCGCTGCATGGCTTCCTGGCCGCTGAGGTCCTTACGGTTCTGTTCCGGCTGGTTGCGGTTGATCGAATCCACGGGAATCTCCAGCAGCTTGTCGGATGTGACGACTCTACCAGCGCTCTGCCTGCCGGTATGTGGGCGGACGTACACTGGAAGTCGACACCCGCCACAAGCTGGGTCAATCCCGGGGCGGGCACGGCTCCAGTGCCGCCGCCTGGGACAGCCAGCGCGCGACAAGCTGCAGCTCGTCCGGGGTGAAACCTTCGGTCAGCCGCGCATTCAGTTCGAGCAGCACCTCCCCTGCGCGTTCACCGGCATCCCGGCCGGCGCCGGTCATCTGGAGGCGGGTCAGGCGCGCATCGCGCGCATCGGCGACGCGTTCGACCATGCCGGCCGCCTGCATGCGCTTGGACAGGTTGGTGACGGCGGCCGGCGCCACGCCCAGTTCGGCGGCGATTTCGCCGACTGCCGCATCGCCGCGCGCCTGCAGCACGAACAGCAGGCCGACCTGGGCCGCGCTGATCCCTTCCCAGGATTCGGGCCGCGCCTCGATCCAGCGCTGCAGCGCGCGCTGAGCACGGTTCAGCAGATGAACAAAACGAGGCCGCGTCGCTGACTTAGCCTGCTGCATGCGCCACCTCCTTTACCTGTCCGGCACGGGCATGCAGCCAGTCGGCCACCTGCGGCCACAGCGCCGTTTCGCAGCGGCGCCGGAAGAAACCCATGTGCCCCACTGCCGGCACCCCGGCGGTGTGCGGATCGATGTTGCGGCGCTCCACCTGCGCATTGACCAGGTGCGACACCAGCATGTCAACGGCCACCGGATTGGCCCAGGGATCGTCGTCGAAGCCCAGCACCAGCAGCGGGATGTCGACCCGGGCCATGCGGCGCGCGGCGTCGACCTCCGGATCGTCGAAGAAGTAGCGCGGCAGCGCGGTCCAGCCGGCCCATTGCAGCATCACACCGCGCGGCAGGTCTTCGCCCAGGCCGATGCGCCGCCCCGGCATGTAGCCGAACAAGGCGCACAGCAGCGGCGCCAGCACGCGCAGCACGAAGCGCACCCGCAATCTCTCCTTGATGCCGCGCACGGTGCGGCTGGCACCCGCGTGCGAAGCCACCAGCACGGCGGCGCGCAGCCGTGCGGTTTCGGGCGACAGGCCGATCGCATGGCCGCCCACGCTATGCCCCACGGCCAGCAGCGGCAGGTCCGGAAAGCGCTCCTTGGCCCAGCGCGTGACGGCCGCGACGTCCTTGTCGATCCAGTCGCTCATGGTCGTCCTGAAGCCGCGCAGGCTGTGCGGACGCGAACGGCCGGTGCCGCGGTAGTCGTAGGTGACGACGTTGAACCCACGCCCGGCGAGCCACGCCGCGAAGGGCTCGTAATAGGCCTGCGTGACTGCCGTGGCCGGGTGCAGGATGACGGTAGCGGCCGCACCGGGTACCGGCCAGCAGGTGGCCTCGACCGGGATCCTGCCGGCCGGGATGGAGTGGTGTTCGGGTTGCACGGATATCGCCCATATCGTTAACGTGTTAACGAATTTAGCACCAGCGAGCCGGCAGTGCAACCGGCTTGCTTGAAAATCAGGGAATCAGGCGTGCCGCGCGCAGATGGGCGAACAGGTCGAAGAAGGATTCGCCGGTGTCCGCCTCCACCAGTCCATGGCGCCCGGCGATGTCGCGCCACAAGGCGTGGTCGTTCGCCAGCGCGCTTTCCAGCGGCTGGACGGTGCCGCTGAAGCCCGCAACCCGGACGCCGAACCAGTCAGCAATGCGGCCCCACAGCCAGCGCCGCGGCCAGCCCGGCTTCGTCCCGCAGGTCGGCCGCGCCCCCCAGCGCGGTCCGTTGCATTGCCCCGTCCCGTTCATGCCAAAGGAAGACGGTAGCACGGATGCTCCGTACGCTGCGCGCCCTCGACGGCTACAGGAAGCGGTCCAGGATCCTGCGGCTTTGCTTGTCGATATCGAACATGTCGCGCACCAGGAAGTTGATGCCGTGATTGTCCGCGATTAGCAGCGAGGCCTCGCCGATGCGCCGGATGTCCTCGTCCACCTTGAGCACGAACTCGGTGTCGCCGCGGTCGGTCTGCACGTACCAGGTGCAGGGCGTGGCAAAACTCGACACGCTCTTGATGTGCAGGATCTCGGGGATGAACTCGCGGCCCTCGATTTCCTCCTGCACCAGGGTGCGGACCTGTTCCGGCACCTCGGCCAGGTCGTCGATCCAGGCCACTTCCTTGCCGCCCTCGCGCACCATCGAGATGCCCCTGGTCGGCGCCTGGATCGGGAAGGCGCGCACCGGGATGACGCCGACGTGCTCTTCACCTTCGGCGGTGGTCAGCACCAGCTTGCCGAAACTGTCGCGCCGAAGTTGGAACCCTTGTTGAAAACTCGTCGTCATTTAGTCTTCCTTGTCATCCGGATCCTGGTCCACGTTGCGCGCCTGCGCTTCGTAGAGGCGGTGGTAGGCGCCTTCGCGCGCCATCAACTCGTCGTGGCGGCCCTCTTCCACCACCACGCCGCGGTCCAGCACCACCAGGCGATCGGCCTTGTGCAGCGTGGACAGGCGGTGCGCGATGGCGATCGTGGTGCGGCCCTGCACGAGGTTGTCGAGCGCCTTCTGGATCTCTTTTTCCGTTTCCGAGTCCACCGAGGACGTCGCTTCGTCCAGGATCAGGATCGGCGGGTCGATCAAGAGCGCGCGCGCGATCGAGATGCGCTGGCGCTCGCCGCCCGACAGGCCCTGGCCGCGCTCGCCCACCATCGAGTCGTAGCCCTGCGGCAGGCGCAGGATGAACTCGTGGGCGTGGGCCGCGCGCGCCGCCGCGATGATCTCTTCGCGCGTGGCGCCCGGCTTGCCGTAGGCGATGTTCTCGGCAATCGTCCCGAAGAACAGGAAGGGCTCCTGCAGCACCAGGCCGATGTTGCGGCGGTAGTCGCTGACGGCGAAGGTGCGGATGTCCTGGCCGTCGAGCAGGATCGCGCCCTCGGCCACATCGTAGAAGCGGCAGATCAGGTTGACCAGCGTGCTCTTGCCCGAGCCCGAATGGCCGACCAGGCCGACCATTTCGCCGGCCCGGATCTTGAGCGAGATGCCGCGGTTGACCGCGCGGTTGCCGTAACGGAAACCGACTTCGCGCAGTTCGATATTGCCCGCCACCTTGCCGACCTTCACCGGGTTGACCGGGTCCGGCACGCTCGACACATGGTCGAGGATGTCGAAGATGCGCTTGGCCGCCGAGGCCGATTTCTGCGTCACCGAGACGATGCGGCTCATGGAATCGAGCTTTACGTAGAAACGGCCGCTGTAGGCGATGAAGGCGGTCAGCGTGCCGACCGTGATCTCGCCGCGCGACACCTGCCAGATGCCGAATATCCAGATCACCAGCAACCCCATCTCGGTCAGCAGCGAGACGGTCGGCGAGAACAGCGACCAGACCTTGTTCAGCTTGTCGTTGACGGCCAGGTTGTGCTTGTTCGCTTCGCGGAAACGCGCCGCTTCGCGCTTTTCCTGGGCGAAGGCCTTCACCACGCGGATGCCGGGGATGGTATCGGCCAGCACGTTGGTCACCTCGCCCCACACGCGGTCGATCTTCTCGAAACCGGTACGCAGCTTGTCGCGCACCACGTGGATCATCCAGGCGATGAAAGGAAGCGGAACAAGTGTCACCAGCGCCAGCCAGGGGTTCATGCTGAACAGGATCACGCCCGTCATGATGATCAGGAGGACGTCCGACAGGAAGTCGAGCAGGTGCAGCGACAGGAAGACACTGATCCGGTCCGAACCGCTGCCGATGCGCGACATCAGGTCGCCAGTGCGCTTGCCGCCAAAGTATTCCAGCGACAGGCGCAGCAGGTGTTCATAGGTGGTCGAGCGCAGGTCGGCGCTGATGCGCTCGGAGGCCAGCGCCAGCACATAGGTCTTGCCCCAGCCCAGCGCCCAGGCCAGCAGCGCCGCCCCGAACAGGCCTCCCATATATAGATAGACAAGGCTCGTGTCGATGACCTGGCCGTTCTGGTACGGAATCAGGACATTGTCCATCAGCGGCTTGGTCAGGTAGGGCGGGATCATGTGCGCGCCGGTCGAGCCGACCATCAGCAGGAAGCCCAGCAGCAGTTGCCCCTTGTAGGGCCTGGCAAAGCGCCACAGGCGGAACAGGGTCCAGGTCGACGGCGGGGTGTGCAGCACCTTGGCGCACACCCCGCACTCGGCGTCATCGGCCTCGAGCGGCGCCTTGCAGCTGGGGCAGGTGTGCTGGTCTGGCGGCGTCACCGCCACGCCGGTCACATGGCTCTTGACCTGCTCGTTAAAGTGGTCGACCACCCGGATCGCGCCCAGGTTCTGGCCCAGGGTGAAGCGCCAGGCCCCCAGCAATCCTTCGGTATCGACCAGTTCAAGGTGTCCGACGCCGGCATGGTCGTGGTGGCGCAAGGCCAGGCCCGGACGGTAGGACCAGTCGCGCCAGGCGTCTTCGCCCGGGGCCTTGGCCAGCAAACGGCGGCTGGTGACCACCACCATGCCCTTCTTGAAACGTAATTTCGCATCGAGGTCAACCTCAACGCCCGTTAAAACGTTTTCCCCTGGTGCAAGCTGTTTCGCGACGTCATTTTGCCAGTGTTCGGGCAAAACATTGGCGGAGACCGCCAGGAACGACGGAATAGCAAGTTGTTGAGTTGTCATGGTTTGTGCCCGAGATCAGGCATATGGTTCTGGTGGGATACAAACAGCGGCAAGGCTTGGCAATGCACAGGACTGCCGGAATGCCCGTTGCGTGAAGCGTGCCACAAACAGGCTTAACGTTTCTACGTATCCTTTGGATGACAAAATGAAGCGTTCTGGGAGAAAAGATTTCGACCCGGCAAATTCCGGGCCGGGAAGTATATATGAGGTGCACTGCGGAGATGCACTGCGGATGTCCGCCGCCAAAAGGCGGCTTGGATACCGTGGCAACAGGCAGGCAACAGGCAGGCAACTAAAGGCAAGGACGGCGGTGTGCGGAATGGTCGCAGCCGATAAAGACATTTTTTCATGAACAAGAAGAACGACATCAAGTTCCTCCGCGTGACCCACCTGCGCGGCCCGAACATCTGGACCTACCGCCCTGTGATCGAGGCCTGGCTCGACATCGGGGAACTCGAAGACTTCCCCTCGAACACCCTGCCCGGGTTTACCGAACGCCTGACCGCCTGGCTGCCGGGCCTGGTCGAACACCATTGCGGTGTCGGTCACCGCGGCGGCTTCCTGGAACGCCTGCGCGACGGCACCTGGGCCGGCCACATCCTCGAGCACGTCGTGCTCGAGCTGCAGAACATGGCCGGCATGAAGACCGGCTTCGGCAAGACCCGCTCGACCGGCCAGCGCGGCGTCTACAAGATGGCCTTCCGTACCCGCGACGAGATCGTCGGCCGCGCCGCACTCGACGCCGGCCACCGGCTCATGATGGCGGCCATCAACGACACGCCCTTCGACATGGCCGCCACGGTGCAGCGCCTGACCGAGCTGGTCGACCGCTGGTGCCTGGGCCCGTCGACTGCCCACATCGTGGATGCCGCCACCGACCGCCGCATCCCCTCGATCCGCCTCACCGAAGGCAACCTGGTGCAGCTCGGCCACGGCGCCGCGCAGCGCCGCATCTGGACCGCCGAAACCGACCGCACCAGCGCCATCGGCGAAGGCATCGCCAGCGACAAGGACCTGACCAAGACCCTGCTCTCTTCCTGCGGCGTGCCGGTGCCGGAAGGCGCCCTGGTGAGGAGCGCCGAAGAGGCATGGGAAGAAGCGCAGGACATCGGCCTGCCGGTCGTGGTCAAGCCGGTCGACGCCAACCATGGCCGCGGCGTGACCCTGAACCTGATGAGCGAAGCGGAAGTGAGCGCCGCCTATGCCATCGCCGCGGAGGCCGGCGACAGCCAGTCCGTGCTGGTCGAGCGTTTCATCCCCGGCAACGAGCACCGCCTGCTGGTGGTCGGCCGCGAGGTCGTGGCCGCCGCCAAGGGCGAATCGCTGTGGGTGACGGGCGACGGCAGTGCGAGCGTCGTCGAGCTGTGCAACAGCCAGATCAATACCGATCCGCGCCGCGGCGAGAGCGAAGAACACCCGCTCGGCCTGGTCAATCCGCACGACAGCGAAATCATGCTGGACCTGAAACGCCAGGGCCTCACGCCCGACTCCGTGCCGCAGCGTGGGCAGAAGGTGCTGATCCAGGTGAACGGCAACGTCGCCGACGACGTCACCGACCAGGTCCATCCCTCGGTCGCCCACGCCGCCGCCCTGGCCGCACGCATCGTCGGCCTGGACATCGCCGGCATCGACCTGGTGTGCGAGGACATCTCGCGCCCGCTGGAAGAACAGCGCGGCGCCATCATCGAAGTCAATTCGAGCCCCGGCCTGCTGGCCCACATCAAGCCGGCCAGCGGCCAGCCGCGCAAGGTCGGGAAGGCGATCGTCGACCACCTGTTTGCGCAAGGCGAAACCGGGCGCATCCCGGTGGTCGGCGTCACCGGCACGCTCGGCACCAGCCTGATCGCGCGACTGGTGGGCTGCCTGGTCCATATCACCGGCAAGCACGTCGGCGTGGCCAACGGAGAAGGCCTATACCTCGATGCGCGCCAGGTTTCAAGCCGCGATTCGACCGGCTTCGACGCCGGCCAGCGCCTCCTGATCAACCGCACCGTGCAGACTGCCGTGTTCGAGTCGAACGCGCGCTCGATCCTGTCGGAGGGCCTGCCCTACGACCGCTGCCTGGTCGGCATCGTCACCGACATGGAAGGACTTGGCGATGTGGCTGAATTCCACATCAAGGACCAGGACGCCCTGCGCAACGTGATCCGCAGCCAGGTCGATGTCGTCCTGCCGGAAGGCACGGCGGTGCTGAACGCCGCGAACGAAGCCGTGGCGGCGCTGGCGGAACTGTCGGACGGCCGCGTGATCTTCTATGCGCTCGATGAGCATCACCCTGTCATGGCCGCGCACCGTGCAAGCGGCGAGCGCGTCGTATTCGTGCGCGGCAACCGCATTACGCTGGCCGAAGGCAGCGAAGAAACCGCCCTGCTCGACCTGGCGAAGATCCCGCCGGCGACGGTGAAGCACCCGGACAGCGTGCTGGCGGCAGTGGCGGCGGCCTGGGCCCTGGGCGTGCCCTCGGACCTGATCTGCGGCGGCCTGCGCGCCTTCGACGCCACCCCGAAGAAGACGATTCACTAAGCAACTCATTAAACAAGAAGGCCGGCGTCTACAGTCGGCCATGGCCATGCCGAGCAGCCCCTGCCGCTCGCGCAGCGCCCCGAAAGGACTGAAGGTTTATGGAAGTATCTCGCGTCAGGGCCCTGCGCGGCCCCAATCTCTGGAGCCATCACACTTCGGTGGAGGCGATCGTCTCCTGCACGCCGGAAGAAGAATCGATCCGCGAGCTGGCCGGTTTCGAGACGCGCCTGCGCGCGCGCTTTCCGCAGGTAGGCGAACTGCAGCCCTACGGCCATGACGACACCGTGCCGCTGGCCCAGGTGCTCGAGCGCGTGACCCTGGCCCTGCAGGCCGAAGCCGGCTGCCCGGTGACCTTCAGCCGCACCACCGCCACCGTCGAGCGCGGCATCTACCAGGTGGTGGTCGAGTACAGCGAGGAAGACGTGGGCCGCCTGGCTTTGGCCCTGGCCCAGGAACTGGTCGATGCCGCCCGCAAGGACACGGCTTTTGATCTGGCAGGTGCCCTGGCCCGCCTGCGCGAACTGGACGAGGACGTGCGCCTCGGCCCGTCCACCGGCGCCATCGTGCAGGCCGCCGTTGCCCGCAACATCCCCTTCCGTCGCCTGACCGAAGGCAGCCTGGTGCAGTTCGGCTGGGGCAGCCGCCAGCGCCGCATCCAGGCCGCCGAGATCGATGCCACCGGCGCGATCGCCGAGACCATCGCCCAGGACAAGGAGCTGACCAAGAAGCTGCTCGACGCCGCCGGCGTGCCGGTGCCGATGGGCCGCAGCGTGAGCGACCCGGAAGACGCCTGGGCCGCTGCCCTCGAGATCGGCCTGCCGGTCGTGATCAAGCCGAAGGACGGCAACCAGGGCAAGGGCGTGACCGTGAACGTCACGACCAGGGAACAGCTGACCGCCGGCTTCCACGCCGCATCCGAATTCCGCGACGACATCCTGGTCGAGCGCTACCTGCCTGGCCACGACTACCGCCTGCTCGTCATCGGCGACAAGCTGGTGGCCGCGGCGCGCCGCGATCCGCCTTTCGTGGTCGGGGATGGGGTGCACACCGTGCGCGAACTGGTGGAACAGGTCAACCGCGACCCGCGCCGCGGCGAGGGCCATTCCACTTCGCTGACGAAGATCCGTTTCGACGACATCGCGCTGGCGACCCTGGCGGCCCGCGGCATGCATGCCGATTCCGTGCCGGACAAGGGCCAGCGCGTGGTGTTGCGCAATAACGCCAACCTGTCCACCGGCGGCACCGCCACCGACGTAACCGACGACGTCCATCCGGACGTTGCGGAGCGCTGCATCGCCGCCGCCCACATGGTCGGCCTGGACATCTGCGGCGTCGATCTGGTGTGCGACAGCGTGCTCAAGCCCATCGAGGAACAGAACGGCGGCATCGTCGAGGTCAACGCGGCGCCGGGCCTGCGCATGCACCTGTCGCCCTCCTTCGGCAAGAGCCGCCCGATCGGCGAAGCCATCATGGACACCCTGATCGCCGAAGGCGACGACGGCCGCATTCCGGTGGTGGCCGTGACCGGCACCAACGGCAAGACCACCACCGTGCGCTTGATCGCCCACCTGTTCACGGCGTCCGGCCTGCGCACCGGCATGACCAACACCGACGGCGTGTACATCGAAGGCCGCCGCATCGACAGTGGCGACTGCTCGGGCCCGCGCAGCGCACGCAACGTGCTGCTGCACCCGGACGTGGACGCGGCCGTGTTCGAGACCGCGCGCGGCGGCCTGCTGCGCGAAGGCCTGGCGTTCGACCGCTGCCAGGTGGCGGTAGTGACCAACATCGGCGCCGGGGACCACCTCGGCCTGAACTACATCACCACGCTCGAAGACCTCGCCGTGCTCAAGCGGGTGATCGTGCAAAACGTGGCGATCGGGGGCATGGCCGTGCTGAACGCGGCCGACCCGGCCGTGGCCGCGATGGCCGAATTCACCCGCGGCGACGTCACCTTCTTCGCCCTCGACGCCGGCCACCCGATCATGTCGATGCACCGCGCCCAGGGCCGCCGCGTCGTCTTCGTCGAGGATGGCCACCTGGTAGCGGCGCAGGGCAAGCTCGAACACCGCGTGCCCCTTGGCGAAGTCCCGATCACCCGAGGCGGCACCATCGGCTTCCAGGTCGAGAACGTGCTGGCCTCGGTGGCCGCGGCCTGGGCCGTGGGCATCGACTGGGACAAGATCCGCCTTGGCCTCAAGACCTTTGTGGGCGAGAGCGACAATGCGCCGGGCCGCTTCAACGTGTTCGACTACCGCGGCGCCACCGTGATTGCCGACTACGGCCACAACCCGGATGCGATCGCGGCCCTGGTGAATGCGGTGGAAGCGATGCCGGGCAAGCGCCGCTCGGTGGTGATCAGCGGCGCCGGCGACCGCCGCGACCAGGACATCACCCAGCAGACCGAAATCCTCGGCAAGTCCTTCGATGATGTGCTGCTGTACCAGGACCAGTGCCAGCGCGGCCGCGCCGATGGCGAAGTGCTCGCCCTGCTGCGCAAAGGACTGGACGGCGCCGCCCGCACCAGCCACGTGGAAGAGATCAACGGCGAATTCGTCGCCATCGACCGCGCGCTGTCGCGCCTGCAAGAAGGCGACCTGTGCCTGATCCTGATCGACCAGGTGGACGAGGCGCTCGCCCACATCAAGCAGCGCGTGGCCGAGGCTTGAAGCCTGCTGTGCGTGCTCCCCATGTGCCGGCGCTGCCGGCCATGGGTCCCGTCATCCTGCTGCGGGCGCTATTCAAGCGTCCGCAGCGTCCCCTTCCTTCCGCCCTGCCGGAACTCGTTACCGAGTACCGCCTCGACAGCCTGCCGCTGGACGACATCGCGCGTTACCGTGCGGCCTTCGGCTTCGCGGGCGATCATGTTCCGTTGACCTGGTGGTACCTGCCTGCCCAGCGCGCGCACCTGGCCACGATGCTCGACCCGCGCTTCCCGTTCAGGATCGCTGGACTGGTCCACATGGAGAATGCGCTCGGGGAACACGGCAAGGCCGTACCCGGCCAGGCCTTGTTACTGCGCACCGTGCTGCGCATGCTGCCGCCTTCGTCCAGCGGCGCGCTGCGCTGCGTACTGGAGACCACGGGCAGCACGGAGGCCGGGCCGGTATTCGGCTGTTCCAGCACCTACCTCATCCGGCGCGGCGAACGCGGCGGCGCGAAGCAGCCGGATGCCGACACCGACCTGTCAGGCACCCCACTGGCGCAATGGACGCTCGATCGGGCGGCGGGCCGCCGCTATGCGCGACTGTCCGGCGACTGGAACCCGATCCACCTGACCGGCTGGAGTGCCCGCCTGATGGGCATGCGCACGCCGATCATCCATGGCATGCACACGCTAGCGTCGTCCTGTGCCGCGCTGGAAAACGCGAGCGGCGGCCGCGCTGCCCGCATCGAATGCCGCTTCCGCGCACCGGTGGCCTTGGGCAGCTCCGCCGTGTTGCGTGCGACGTCCACGACAGGCGGATTCGTGGTGGAAGCGCATGGGAAAGCGGCGGTGACGGGCGCCTGCACGCTGGCGTGACGCCCCATGGGCAGCCGTATCAGGGTTTGCGCGCCGGCTCGACCGCGACCTTGATCGACTTGTAGAACACGGTGCTCTTTGCCTCGAAACCGGAGTCGATCCCGAAGAAGACCCAGATTTCACCGCTGGCATTGCTGGTGACCGCCAGCGGCGCCGTACTCTTGAGCACCTTGGTCTGCCACACCTGCGGACCACAGTTCTGGACCGCGTTGGCGACGTTGCCGAGCACCTGGGACGCGGTCCCCGGTGTCGCCTGGTTGCCGCGGTCGAGGTTGACCGTGTATTCCCCGTTATTCAGGACGGTTTTCGGTTCCGTCGGCGCCGCTCCGGCGACAACGTAGACGCTTTCGCCCGGCGCGCCGCCGACGCCGACGCAGCCGGATGACTGGTTGCTGGCAATCTCGATTTCAAAGCGCAGCAGGTACGAGGTGGATGGCGCGTAGCCGCTGAATTTCTTCTTATTGTAGATAAACAGGTCGTCGCTGCGATTCGTTCCACCCGTGTAGTACGCCTGGCCTGACAAGGGCGCCGGCAGGGCGCGCGACTCCCACACGACATCGGTCGGTGCGGTTTCCGGGTGATAGTCGGCAAAAGCGCCCTGCCAGCCATCGGCCGAGCCGGAAAAGGTGGTACTGATCTGTGGCGTTGGCGGCTCGAGCTCGAGCGTGTCGCCGCCGCACGCAGCAAGCAGGCAGGCCGAGCCGATCATGCCCAGGACGAGTTTTTTTTGAATGGTCATTGGCGTCTCCTGTGGTGTGAGGAAAAGGCCGAGGATAGGGGGATGCCGTGTCTGGAAGTAGGTCACATTTGTCCAAGAATTGTAGTCAGTCGGCAAAGGATCGATACAATCCGGCATCGTTTCCGACGCAAGCGCAAACAAAGCAACATTCGGCCGGCCGATTGTCCGTTTTGCAGCGCCGGCTGAGCCGATCGCGGTAAAATGGCAAGCCCAGGCCAGCATCCGCCTTGCCGTACCGATCACGAAGAAATGAACGCTCCCAACGAAATCAACGCCGCCGCCCTCAAGACGGGCGCGACGGAAAAAGTCACACCGATGATGGCGCAATATCTGCGCATTAAGGCCGATTACCCCACCATGCTGGTCTTCTACCGCATGGGCGATTTCTACGAGCTGTTCCACGACGATGCGGAAAAGGCGGCACGACTCCTCGGCATCACCCTGACCGCGCGCGGCACCTCGAACGGCCAGCCGATCAAGATGTGCGGCGTGCCCTTCCACTCGCTCGACGGCTACCTGGCCAAGCTGGTCAGGATCGGCGAATCCTGCGCGATCTGCGAGCAGATCGGCGACCCGGCCCTCTCCAAAGGCCCGGTGGAGCGCAAGGTGGTGCGGGTCGTCACGCCGGGCACCCTGACCGACAGCGACCTGCTGCCGGAAAAGGCCGAGCGCCCGCTGCTGGCCATGTGCCTCCTCTCACAGCGCAAGACCGTCACGGTCGGCCTGGCCTGGCTGTCGCTGGCCAGCGGCGTGCTGCGCCTGATGGAATTTTCCGGCGACGGACGCGCCGCCGAGACGCGGCTGGCGCACGAACTCGAACGCATCGCGCCGGCCGAGATCCTGCGCGCAGACAGCGCCGACCTGTTCGAATCCGAGCCGGTGGCGCACACCAACCGCGTGCCGGAATGGCACTTCGACGTCCTCAAGGGCCACCAGGCGCTGCTGGAGCAGCTGGGCGTGGCCACCCTCACCGGCTTCGGCGCGGACGGCATGGGCGCCGCCTTCGGCGCGGCCGGCGCACTGCTGCGCTACGCCCAGTCGACCCAGGGACGTGGCTTGCAGCACGTGAAGAGCCTGGCCTGCGAAACAGAAAACGAATACATCGGCCTGGATGCCGCGACGCGCCGCAACCTCGAACTGACCGAAACCATCCGCGGCCAGGAAGCGCCGACGCTGTTCTCGCTGCTGGACGGCTGCCGCACCGCGATGGGTTCGCGCATGCTGCGCCACTGGCTGCACCACGCGCGCCGCAACCAGCGCGTGGCGCGCTCGCGCCACGAGGCGATCGCCGCGCTGGCGCAAGCCGAAGCCACGCACGGCCTGTCCGCCCTGCTTTCCAACGTGCCCGACATCGAACGCATTACCACCCGCATTGCCCTGCTGTCGGCACGCCCGCGCGACCTGTCCTGCCTGCGCGACGGCCTGAAGCAGCTCCCCGCCCTGCGCGAGGGGGTAGCGCGCTGCTTCGTCCCGGGCGATACGTCCCTGCTGCGCGAGATCCACGACCTGCTGGCGCCACCCGAGGCCTGCGTCGACCTGCTGAGCCGCGCGATCATGGAAGAGCCGAGCGTGATGGTGCGCGACGGCGGGGTGTTCGCGCGCGGCTTCGACGCCGAGCTCGACGAACTGCGCGCGCTGTCCGAGAACGCCGGCCAGTTCCTGGTCGACCTGGAAGCGCGCGAGCGCGCCCGTACCGGCATCGCCAACCTGCGCGTCGAGTACAACCGCGTGCACGGCTTCTATATCGAAGTCACCAACGGCCAGGCCGACAAGGTGCCGGAAGACTACCGCCGCCGCCAGACCCTGAAGAACTGCGAGCGCTACATCACGCCGGAACTGAAAGCCTTCGAGGACAAGGCGCTGTCGGCCCAGGACCGCGCCCTGGCGCGCGAGAAGATGCTGTACGACCAGTTGCTGGGCGACCTCGCCCCCTTCATCGGCTGCCTGCAGTCGATCGCCGGCGGGCTGGCCCAGCTCGACACGCTGGTGGCCCTCACCAGCCATGCGGTACGCAACAACTGGTGCGCGCCGACACTCGTCGAGGAGCCCTGCCTGACCATCGTCGAAGGCCGCCACCCGGTGGTGGAAAACCAGATCGAACGCTTCATCGCCAACGACTGCCGCCTGTCGAACGACCGCCGCATGCTCCTGATTACCGGCCCCAACATGGGCGGTAAGTCGACCTTCATGCGCCAGGTGGCATTGATCACCCTGCTCGCCTACGTGGGCAGCTACGTGCCGGCTACCGAAGCAGTGATCGGCCCGATCGACCGCGTCTATACCCGCATCGGCGCCAGCGACGACCTGGCCAACGGGCGCTCGACCTTCATGGTCGAGATGACCGAATCGGCGGCCATCCTCAACGGCGCCACCGAGCAGTCGCTGGTGCTGATGGACGAAGTGGGCCGTGGCACCTCGACCTTCGACGGCCTGGCGCTGGCCTGGGCGATCGCGCGCCACCTGATCGACACCAGCCGCAGCTTCACCCTGTTCGCGACCCACTATTTCGAACTGACCCAGCTGCCGGAAGCCCATCCGAGCGCGGTGAACGTGCACCTGTCGGCGGTCGAGCACAAGGACAGCATCGTGTTCCTGCACGCGGTGCAGGACGGCCCTGCGTCGCAGAGCTACGGCCTGCAGGTGGCGCAGCTGGCGGGCGTGCCGCCCGCGGTGATCCGCGCCGCGCGCAAGCACCTGGCGCGCCTCGAATCGCAGGCGCTGGACACGACGCCGCAGCTCGACCTGTTCGCCGCTCCTTCCGAAGAAGCGGCGGACGTGGCGCCGGCGCCCCATGCTGCTCCCGACGATGGCGTGAACCACGAGCTGCACAAAGCCCTGGCTGCGATCGACCCGGATGCCCTGAGCCCACGCGAAGCGCTCGAACGGCTCTACGAGCTGAAGCGACTCGTCGCCTGATGCCGGCGCGCCGTCCCTTCATCCTGGCTGGCCTGCTCGCGGCTGCCTTGGCCGCGGCGCCGGCCATCGCCCGTGACAAGAAAAAGGAAAAGCAAACGGATGAGCACGCGCACCGCTTCGCGGTCGTGGGCCACCGCGCAGCCCAGGGTGGAGAGGAGGCGCTGAAGGAGGTGCTGCTGGATGCGAAGGACGAGGACCTTGCCTTCCTGGTGGTCAACGGCATCAAGAGCGAGCAGGAAACCTGCCGCGACAGCGTGTATCAGCAACGGCGCGCGCTGTTCGACAAGGCCAGGCGCCCCGTCATCCTTTCCCTGAGCGGAGACGACTGGACCGGCTGCCGCAATTCGGCGGGCCGCACGAATGCCATCGAACGCCTGAACCGGCTGCGCGAGCTGTTCTACGGCGAGCCGGAATCGCTCGGCAAGGACAAGCTTGCCTTGACGCGCCTGTCGAGCAGCCCGCGTTTCCGCAGCTATGCCGAGAACGCCCACTGGCAGGTCGGCAAGGTGCTGTACGCCACCATCAACCTGCCGGCGGCAAACAACCACTACCTGCCGGCCGCGGGACGCAACAGCGAGTACGAAGACCGGACCGTGGCCAACCGCTTCTGGCTCAACCGCCTGTTCGCGATCGCCAAGCAGGACAAGGTCGATGCGGTGGTGCTGTTCGCCGAAGGGAATATGCAGCCGCTGCTACAGCCGGCCAACGGGCTGCGCGCCCTGCTGCAGCGGGCTCCTGCGATTCAGGATGGCTTTGCGGAAACGCGCCGCCAGTTGCAGCAGCGTGCGGCCAATTTCAAGGGACGGGTACTGGTGGTGGACAGCGCCGGGCTGCCCAAGGAAGCCCGCCCGGCGATCGAATGGCGCGGCAATCTGGGGCACTTGTCCGTCGGTGCGCACGCGGTGGAGGTGCGGGTGGCGGGCAAGGGAGATAAGTTGTTCAGCTTGGGCGAAGCACACCGCTAGCGGCTGCGCCCGTAAGGTGGTCGGCTCAGCCGACCGCCCTGCATGCAATCCGCCGCGCTTACAGCGGCTTGCTACGGAAGTGGTCGCCCTCTTCGCTGTCTTCCATCTCTTCATGATGGTGACCATGCGCACCGTGCACGTGACCATGGGCGATCTCTTCCGGCGTCGCTTCACGCACGTCGATCACCGACAGGTCGAAACGCAGCGCCATGCCGGCCAGCGGGTGGTTGCCGTCCAGCACAACCTTGTCGTCCGCGATGTCGGTGACGGTGAAGATGGTCGGTTCGTCGTCCACGCCTTCGGCCACGCCTTCGAACTGCATGCCGACTTCGAGCGGTTCCGGGAGGCGCTTGCGGTCTTCGACCTTCACCAGCTCCGGATCGTAGTCACCGAAGGCATCCTCGGGCTCGACCTGGATCGTCGACGAGTAGCCTGCTTCCTTGCCGTCGAGTTCTTCTTCGATCTTCGGCAGGGTGTTTTCGTAGCCGCCGTGCAGGTACACCATCGGCTGGGAGCCCTCCTCGATCAGGTTGTTCTGGGCGTCCGACAGCTTGTAGTTGACCGACACGACCGTATTCTTGGCAATCTTCATCGCAGATCCTTTCGTTATGAACCCCGGATTATACCCTCACCCGACTATGACACCTGTTTGGATGGCATGGTTGGGTGCCTCATTGGCTGGTTATAATGGCGCATGAAAAAATTACAGCTTCTCGGGAATATTACTCCCGCCCAGTTCCTGCGCGATTACTGGCACAAGAAACCGCTGCTGATCCGCCAGGCCATCCCCGGCTTCAAGCCCCTGCTCACCTTCTCGAAACTCGCCGAGCTCGCCCGCCAGAACTACGTCGAATCGCGCCTCGTGACCCTGCGCGACGGCCAGTGGGACATGCAGCACGGCCCGCTCGCCGAACTGCCGGCCCGCACCGAACGCGAATGGACCATGCTGGTCCAGGGCGTCAACCTCCATGACGAGCGCGCCGACGAACTGCTGCGCCAGTTCCGCTTCGTGCCGGACGCGCGCCTCGACGACCTGATGGTCAGCTACGCCAGCGACGGGGGCGGCGTCGGTCCGCACTTCGACTCCTACGACGTGTTCCTGCTGCAGGCGCAGGGCAAGCGCCGCTGGCGCATCAGCGCGCAGCAGAACCTGGACCTGGTCGAAGGCCTGCCGCTGAAGATCCTCGCCAACTTCGAGGCCGACGAGGAATTCGTGCTCGAGCCGGGCGACATGCTCTACCTGCCGCCGCACTACGCCCACGACGGCGTCGCCGAGGGCGAATGCATGACCTACTCGATCGGCTTCCGTTCGCCTTCGTTCCAGGAATTGGGCGAAGCCTTCCTGCAGTTCATGGCCGACTCGATCGACCTGCCGGGCCGCTATGACGATCCGGACCTGCAGCAGCCGAAGAACCCGGCCGAGATCCCGCGCGAGATGCTCTCGACCATTACCGAAGAGCTCAACAAGGTGCGCTGGGACGAGGAAGACGTGACCATCTTCCTGGGCGAATACCTGTCCGAACCGAAACACAACGTGTTCTTCACCGGCCCGGCCAAGCCGCTGACGGTCGGCCGCTTCATGGAGACCGCGGCGAAACGGGGCCTGAAGCTGTCGAGCAAGACCCTGATGCTCTACCGCGGCAAGAACGTCTTCATCAATGGCGAATCCTTCGCCGTCGGCCGCGCCGACAAGGCAGTGCTGGACGTGCTGGCCAACGAGCGGCGCCTCCAGGGCGAGCTGCTGGCCAGCGCCACCGACGACGTGCTCGAAGCCCTGTACACCTGGTACCAGGACGGCTGGGTCGAGCTGGGGTAAGGGAGGACGGCCATGCAGGAAGCACAGACGGTGCGTTTCGATACCCGGGCGGAATTCGACATCCAGTTCCGCGCCTGCCTGGCCGCTGCCCGCGCCCGCATCGACCTGTTCGACCCCGACTTCGCCGTGTTCCCGCTGGGAGCCAGCGAGGTCGAGGCGAGCCTGCGGGAATTCCTCAAGCGTGGCGGGGTGCTGCGCCTGGCAATGCACTCGCCTGCCCATATCGAGCGCCACTACCCGCGCTTCGTACGCCTGCTGCGCGACTACAGCCACCTGCTCAGCTGCCGCAACACACCCAAGGGCCTGCGCACTCTCACCGATTCCTTCTGCATTGCCGACGACGTGCATGTGGTGCGCCGCTTTCACAGTGCGCACATGCGGGGCGGGGCCAGCTTCGCCGTGCCGGACGCCGTCGACCTGCCGCGCCACCGCTTCGATGCGATTTGGGAAGAATCTTTTCCTGTCTTTCAGTCAACCACAACAGGCTTGTGAACGTTATAAGGGTATTGTCACCAAGTTGACGGCCTTGCCGTTTCATCTTGAAACAATATAAAGCTTATTAAGCCGCAAATTACTTTCGCATAGGCATGACTCCGCTATTGCGATTCAGTAAATTTGGCTATAATATCAGGTCAGGAAGGATCCGTTGCCGATCTGGCAGCATTGCTTTTACTGAAAGCACGAGAATTCCTCTGAGCAATAATTACCGGTAATTATTATTCAAACAAGCAGTATTTACTTTTGAAATATTAAGGAAAATCATGAAAAAATCCCTGCTGATCGTTTCCCTGATGGCTGTTGCTCTGGCTGCTTGCAGCAAGAAAGAAGAAGCTGCTCCGGCCGCTCCGACCGCTGCTGAAGCACCGGCTGCTGCTACCACCGACGCTGCTGCCACCCCGGCCGCTACCGACGCAACCACCGCTGCTCCGGCTGCTGACGCTGCTGCTGCAACCGCTACCCCGGCTGCTGACGCTGCTGCGACCACCCCGGCTGCTGACGCTGCTGCGACCACCAAGTAATCAGCACGATCTGATTCGGAACCGGCCTGCGGGCCGGTTTTTTTTCGCCTGCGCGCTGGCGCGCTGCATACGGGTTGCCCGATGGTGCTCCCGTACAGGCAAACAGGCGTAAAAAAACCGGCCATCAAGGCCGGTTTTTCATCGAGCATCGAAACGCAGGATTACTTCAGCTCATCCGTCAGCAGCTTCAGGATCTTCGCGCCGGTCTCGCCGGTCTCCGACTTGCCGTCATTGGTCTGCACGGTCACCTGGCTGGTCGACGCGCCCTGCTCCGCCTTGACGATCACGCGGTAACGCTGGGCTTCCTTGGCCTTGTCTTCGGCACTGCCGAAGGTAAACAGTTTTTTCAGGAAGCCTTCCTTGTTCACAGCATCCGGATCGACGTAGCGCACGAAGTACATGCCCTGCACGCGGTCGCGGTCTTCCACGGTGAATCCGACGCGGTCGAGCGCCAGGCCGACGCGGCGCCATGCGCGGTCGTAACCTTCGTTCAGCTGGATCGCATTGCCGGCCAGCGTGGCCTGCTGCGGCGCCACCGGTGCGCTGGCGACCATGGTCTCGGCCTGCTTGGTTTCCTTCACGCCGGTCAGTTGGGCCACCAGGCGGCCCAGGAACTGCGCCTCCAGGCCCGGGTCGTTCGGACGCACGGTCCAGATCGTGGTTTCCTTCTGGGCACCCTGCAGCACTTCCTCGGCGCCGCGGTGGCTGATCCAGATTTCGGTCGAGCCGTCCGGCAGGCGCTCCAGGCGGGTGCGGAACTTGTCACGCTCGCCGGTCGAGTAGGCGCTGTCGAACACTTTGCCGATCGACCGGCGGATGAAGTCCTGTGGAATCTTCGAACGGTTCTCGACCCAGTTGGTTTCCATGGTGCCGGTCGTGGCCGACTCGGTCTCGATGGCGAAGCCCTGGTTTTCCCAGAACTGGCGCAGCTGCGGCCACAGCTGTTCCGGGGTCTGCTTGACCACCAGCCAGCGCTGGTCGCCGTTGCGCTGCACGCTCACGGCATCGGTCGAGACCGGGCCGATCGGCTGCATCGAACCGGCCACCGGTGCCATCGCACCCTGTGCGCCCATCTGCTGCTGGAAGCCGGAGGCGGTCGCGACACCCTTCCCGTCCGGGACGGCGTAACGGTTGTCGCGCTGCAGCGCGGTCAGGTCAGGCGGGACTTCCAGGGCGGCGGCTTTCTTGGCGCCGCGGTAGTCAACCTTGTCCGATTCGAAGATGGTGGTGCAGCCGGCGAGGCTCAGCGCGATCGCGGTCAGCGTCAGCACGCGCGCGGCGCCAGGAGTCGCGAGGGTCGTAATAGTGCGATTTGTCATGTCGTTCGATATCAGTTACCAGGAACCGGAACCCTCGCGGGTTCAGGCAGAGAGAAGGCCCGCCTGGGCCAGTGCGCCGCGGACGGTAGCATGGAAGGACGCGCCCAGCGGCGCCAGCGGCAGGCGCAGGCCGGACGGGATCTTGCCCATTTCGGCCAGTGCCCACTTGACCGGCACCGGATTCGGCTCGACGAACAGCTTGGCATGCAGGTCGAGCACGCGGTTGTTGATCTCGACCGCGCGTGCCACGTCGCCCGCCATCGCGGCAACGCACAGCTCGTGCATGGCGCGCGGCGCCACGTTGGCGGTCACCGAGATGTTGCCGGCAGCGCCGCAGAACATCAGGGCCATAGCGGTCGGGTCGTCGCCCGAGTACACGCCGAAGGACTTGTCGACCATGCGCAGCAGCTCGATGCCGCGGCCGATGTTGCCGGTGGCGTCCTTGATGCCGACGATGTTGTCGACCTGCGCCAGGTGCGCGACGGTCTCGTTGCTCATGTCGGCAACGGTGCGGCCCGGGACGTTATACAGGATCACCGGCAGGTCGACCGCTTCGGCGATGGCCTTGAAGTGGCGGACCATGCCTTCCTGGGTCGGGCGGTTGTAATACGGGACAACCTGCAGCGTGGCGTCGGCGCCGACGTCTTTGGCGTGCCGGGTGAGCGAAATGGCTTCGGTGGTCGAGTTGCCGCCCGCCCCGGCGATCACCGGGATGCGGCCGGCGGTGTGCTCCACCGCGATCTTGATCAGTTCGGCGTGTTCCTCGGGGGAGACGGTGGCCGATTCGCCCGTGGTGCCGACGATGACGATGCCGTCGGTGCCTTCCGCGATGTGCCAGTCGATCAGCTTGCGCAGAGAGTCGCGGTCAAGACTGCCGTCCTCGAACATCGGGGTGACGATTGCTACGATGCTGCCCTTAATCATATGCGTTGGCCGTGCCGGAAAGTAAATAAAAGTCTGATTGTAGCGGATAGCCCGCGTCTATGGTTCATTCGTGGCCACATTATGGTCGAGCCGCGCCTCGGTTTTGGCAAAGGCGGGGCCAGCCGCGCACAGGCGCTGCACCTGCGCCGGGTGGGGACGGTCGACGTGGCCGTCCTCGTAGGCCAGCACCTGCAAGCCACCCTGGCGTGCCAAGCCCAGCAGTTCCTCGGGCGCCAGCAGGAAGTCCGGATTCGACGGCTTGCCGTAGATCTGGTTTCCCTGCGCAAAGGTTTCGTAGATCAGGATGCCGTCCGGACGCAGGCTGGCGGCCAGCTGCGCAAACAACGGGCGGTACAGGTAATTGGTGACGACGACCAGCGCGAAGCGCCCCGGCTCGAAGGGCCAGACGGCGCCCTCGGCTTCGAGGTCGTGCTGCAGCGTGGCGACATTGCGACCAGCAAGCGGCCCCAGGAGTTCCGGGTTGCGGTCGAGCGCCAGCACCTGCATGCCGCGCGCCGCCAGCAGGCGCGTGTGGCGGCCGCTGCCGCAAGCCAGGTCGAGCGCTTCGCCGGGCTTTGCCAGCGAAGCGAATCGTGCGACCCAGGGCGAGACCGGCAGGTTCATCATGTTCATGTGAGCAGCAGGGTCAGGGGCGAGGCGATCAGCTGCAGCAGGATGCGGCCGAGCGTCATCACCGGCATCACCCAGAAGGCCAGCACGTTCAGGAAGATCAGCGCCAGCACGATGAAGAAACCGTAGGGCTCGATGCGCGAGAACTTGTAGGCCAGGCGGGTCGGCAGCATGCTCGTGACCACGCGGCCGCCGTCGAGGGGCGGAATCGGCAGCAGGTTAAAGGCGAACATCAGGAGGTTGGCGAACAGGCCGGCCTGCGCCACCTTGTGCGGGAATTCCTCCTCCACGCCGAAGGCCACCAGCAGCACCGCCAGCACCAGCCACAGGAAGGCCATGATGAAGTTGGCGCCCGGGCCGGCCAGCGCCACCCAGGCCATGTCGCGCTTGGGGTTGCGCAGGCGGCTGAAATCCACGGGGACAGGCTTGGCGTAGCCGAATACGAAGCCGCTGGTCAGGTACAGCACGATCGGGATGACGATGGTACCGAGGATGTCGACATGGACCAGCGGGTTGAGCGTCATGCGCCCGGCGGCATAGGCGGTGTTGTCGCCGAAGTAGCGGGCGACATAGGCGTGGGCGGCTTCGTGCAGGGTAATCGCAAAAAGAACGGGGAGCGCGTAGACGGCGATATTGCGTATGAGTTCTGGATCCATGTGCGCGATTCTATCAGGTCCGCAGGACCCGGCAGTTAGACCTTGCTGAAGGCATCGCTTGACGGGATGCTGCGGCGTAGGGTGGTCGGCTTGCCGAGCGCGTCCGACTACACGCTGAGTAGACACGAATCGATTATTCCCGGGCTGGCTGAACGCGCGTTCGGCATCGCCGGACACCCTACAGCCCGAACGCAGCCGGATCCCCCCTGCCCTCGCGCACCAGTTCCGGCGCCGGCCCGGTGAGGTCGATGACCGTGGTCGGCTCGAGCGTGCCGGCGCCGCCGTCGATCACCAGCTCGATCTGCTTGCCCAGGCGCTCCAGCACTTCGTCCGGATCGGACAGCATGTGGTCGTCGCCCGGCAGCTGCAGCGTGGTGCCGATCAGGGGCTCGCCCAGCTCCTCGATCAGCGCCAGCAGGATGTGGTTTTCCGGGACGCGCACGCCGATGGTCTTGCGCGAAGGGTGCGACAGGCGGCGCGGCACTTCGCGCGTGGCCTCGAGGATGACCGTGTACGGACCCGGCGTGGTGGCCTTGAGCATCCGGTACTGCGTGTTGTCGACGCGCGCGAAGTGCGCGATCTCGGACAGGTCGCGCACCAGCAGCGTCAGGTGGTGCTTGTCGTCGACGCCGCGGATGCGACGCAGCTTCTCGACCGCGCCCTTGTCGTCGAGGCGACACACCAGCGCATAGGCCGAATCGGTCGGCGCAGCCACGATCCCGCCCGAGCTGATGATCTGGGCAGCCTGCTTGAGCAGCCGGGGCTGCGGGTTCTCGGGATGGATCTGGAAGTATTGGGCCATTGGTCTTGTTTTCGTTTGACAGCAGCTTAGCGCAGCGCCTGCAGCGCGGCGATGCGCTGTTCCATCGGCGGGTGCGTCGAGAACACCGCGCCCCAGCCGCCGCCGCTGCCCGAGATGCCGGAAGCGGCCATCGACGACGGCAGCGCCCCCGGCGCCAGGCCGCCGAGGCGGGCCAGCGCGTGCTGCATCGGCACCGGGGTGCCCAGCAGCTTGGCGGAACCGGCATCGGCGCGGAATTCGCGCTTGCGCGAGAACCAGGCCACGATGATCGAGGCCAGGATGCCGAACGCGATCTCGCACACGAACACGGTGATCATGTAGCCGATACCGGGGCCGCGGTCTTCGCTGCGGAACAGTAACTTATCCACGAAAAAGCCGACCACGCGCGCCAGGAACACGACGAAGGTATTGACCACGCCCTGGATCAGGGTAAGCGTGACCATGTCGCCGTTGGCGATGTGCGCGACCTCGTGGCCGAGCACGGCCTCGACCTCGTCCTGGTTCATGTTGGCCAGCAGGCCGGTGGACACGGCCACCAGTGCGGAATTCTTGAAGGCGCCGGTGGCGAACGCATTCGGCTCGCCCTCGTAGACGGCCACTTCCGGCATGCCGATGCCGGCGCGCTCGGACAGCCTGCGCACGGTGTCGACCAGCCAGCGTTCGGTGGCGCTGGCAGGGGTCTCGATGACGCGCGCACCGGTCGACCACTTGGCCATCGGCTTGCTCATCAGGAGCGAGATGAAGGAACCGGTGAAGCCCACCACCAGCGAGAACACGGCCAGGGCGCCGATGTCGATGCCCTGTCCCGTGACGGCGCGCCCCACCCCGAGCAGGTTGAGTACGAGCGATACCACCAGCACGACCGCAAGGTTGGTGGCGAGGAACAGAACGACGCGTTTCATGGAAAGCCCTCCTGGCAGCAAGATGATGTCAGGCTGCCAAGATTGGGCTGCCGAGCCGGAATTTCAAGCGAAAAAAAGCCCGCATGTGCGGGCCTCGGTATTGCAGTAAGGCGGGCTCGTGAGCGCCGCCCCGGCGGCTTAAATGCCGCGGATGTTGCTCGCCTTGTCGCCTTTCGGGCTGCTGGCGCGTTCGAAGGAGACGCGCTGGTTCTCCGCCAGGCTTTTAAAGCCATCCGACTGGATGTCCTTGAAGTGCGCGAACAGGTCGCCACCGCCTGCGTCAGGGGTAATGAAGCCGAAGCCCTTGGAATCGTTGAACCATTTGACGGTGCCGGTTTGAGTAGTCATGTAAATACCTTGAATGTGATGAGGGCAAAAATGCCGGAATGCACAGGTAAGCAAGAAGAGAGCGACTGTAGGGAATCAAACAGGACTGCCGGACGGCAAGACGGGAAAGAGACCAACGAGAACGACGACTTGATGTTGTGCCCGATTGAAGATACAGGACTTTGCCGGTCTCACCTAATGATTTCGACTTTATTTTACTGTCGCGTGCAGAACTTGCCGGCTATACACAGCATCAGAACCAGTCATGCCAGACCGGCGTCAGCCCTGCCGGCAATGGCGGCAGCTCGGCAAACTCCACCCGGGCTTCTCCCGGCGCATGGAAGTCGGTGCCGCGCGAGGCCAGGAAACCGTAGCGCCGCGCCACCTCGGCATAGCTCAGGTACTGGTCCGGCGTATGGCTGCCGGTGACCACTTCGATGGCGTTGCCGCCGAGCTGGCGGAACTCGTCGAACAGCGCCCCTTCGGCCGTGTCGCTGAACGGGTAGCGACCCGGGTGCGCGATCACGGGAATGCCGCCGGCGCCGCGGATCCAGCCGACGGCGTCGGCCAGCGTGGCCCAGCGGTGCGGCACGTAGCCCGGCTTGCCCTCGGTGAGGTATTTGCGGAACACTTCGGAGGTCGAGCCGCAGGCGCCGATCTCGACCAGGTAGCGGGCGAAGTGGGTGCGCGAGATCAGGTCCGGGTTGCCGACGTAGCGCAGCGCGCCCTCGTAGGCGCCGGGAATGCCGGCATTGGCAAGCTGGGCCGCGATTTCCTGCGCGCGTGCCTGGCGGCCGTTGCGGGTGGCGGCCAGGCCGTCGACCAGACCCTGGTTGTCCTCGTCGATCTGCAGGCCGACGATGTGCACGGTTTCATTGGCCCAGGTCACCGAGATCTCGACGCCGGCCACGAAGCGCATCCCGAGCTCGCCGGCCGCCTTGCGCGCGGCCTTGATCCCGCCGACCTCGTCGTGGTCCGTCAGCGCCCAGACGTCGACACCGCTTCTACGGGCATAGGCGGCGACGGCGCTTGGCGCGAGCACGCCGTCGGAGACGTTGGAATGGCAGTGGAGATCGGCTTTCATGGCGCGGCGACGTCGATAGCAATAGAGCGAAACATTGTACGCGCCAATCGCTCCGCCGTGCGGCTACGGGATCAGTTGGATTGCAGCATGGAACGCACCGTCCCCTCTTTCGCCAGCACGTAGTCGTGGCCGGCAAGCACCAGGTTGGTGGTCGGCTGGATCACCTTGACGTTGATGAAGACGGCATCGCGGGTCTCGGCATACGAGCCGACCACCACGGCCTGGGCATTGTGGGTGCTGGCCACTTCGCCGATCTCGCGGGTGAGCATCAGCTCGCCCTGTCCGCGCTTGAGGTAGACGCTGTTGCGCAGCTTCATCTCCAGCATCTTCATGCCGCCCTGGGCAAGGCGGGTCGAGAGCTGCTCCGACACCAGGCGGCCCAGCATCGAGGTCTGCTCGAGCGCGTCGATGTTGACGATGGTGGCCATGATCAGCGGCTTGTCGTCCGCCAGCTTGCCGCGCAATTGCAGGGCCAGCGCGTCGGCGGCGCGGTAATTTGCGGCAACGAAGGCGTTGGCCGACACCGCGGTGTAGTCGGTACTTGCTTCCGGATTCGTGGCGCAGGCGCCGAGCATCAAGGGCAGCGCCAGCACGGCGGCGCGAAAGGTCAGTGGTCGCATCCGGGGCCTCCTGCTTAGTGATTACGAACCGCGTAGGTCCTCGTGGGTTGCGCCGCCGCGTCGTACAGGGCGCGATCGCTGTCGGTGGTGTAGTACACCGAGGTGGTGCGCGCGTAGTACCGCGCGTCGTCGGCCAGCGACAGGTTGACGATGATCTCGGTCTTCGGCGTGTCGCCGGTGGCGAACTGGGAACGGAACCAGGAATAGGCGTCCTGGGCGAAGATGGCGGCAGTGGCCAGCCACTCGACGGTGTGGTCGATTTCGGTCAGCACCCAGGCGCCCGCCACCAGCAGGCTGCGCTCGCCGGTGAACTTGTACTGCGGACGCTTGGCCGAGAAAGCCACCACCTGGGTGTCGAGTTCGATGCGCAGGGTGTTCGCGTCCGGCACCTTGACCACGATATAGCCTTCGTTGACGAGGGCCGTGACCAGGTGAGCGCTGACACCCTGGGCAAAGGCGCTCGACTGCTGCGAGCCGACGTACAGCGGACGCTTCGCGTTCACCTTCAGCGAAGGCGCAAGCTGGCCGGCCATGTGGCGTGCGATGACACCCCAGTGCGCAGCCGCCTGCAGCTTGGCCTGTTGGGTGCTGGGGAAGTTGGTGGCCACCGGGGCCGGGCTGTAGGGAACGGCGCAGCCTGCCGTCAGGAGGGCGCCGCAAAGCGCGAGGCCGGCTCGAAATCGCATGGTAATCCTGTCAGTCTGATTCGATGGCGCACAGGGCGCCGGGTCGGGTGCGACTGTAGCACACGCATTTCCACACGGCAATTTATTGAGATACTGGCTGAGGGCTGCCTACAACGCCAGGGGCAGGCAAGGCATCAGCCCGGCACTTCGGCCCCGGTCAAGAACGCCTCGATCATCCTTGCCAGCAGTTCCGGCTGATCATGATGCAGCATATGCCCCGCTTCCGGCATCATGCGTGCCGTCACATCGGCCAGGTGCTCGCGCCGCCGGTCGATCTCCGCCCTGGCCTGTTCCTTCGGCCCCATCCAGCGCCACATCTCGGTCTCTTCCGCCTCGACCCACAGCACCGGCGCGGTGATCTGCGTCCAGCAGGCCAGCACCTCGTCGGCGTGGTACAGCAGCGGCCCGGTCATCTTGTGCGCCGGATCGCCCAGGATGCGCCACTGGCCATCCGGATCCTGCGCCGACCAGTGCCCTGCCAGGAAGGCTGCCCGCCCGGCCGGCAAACGGGGATTGGTCTTCTGTAGCCGCGCCGCCACTTCATCCAGGCTGGCATAACCGCGCATCTCGGGCTTGGCGCGCAGTTCGTCGAGCCATTTGGCGAAGCGCCCGGGCGCCTGCGACGGGCGGGTGGCCGGCAGGCCGAAGCCTTCCAGGTTGACGAGTTTGGCAATGCGCTGCGGCCGCACGCCCGCGTACAGGCTGGCGATGTTGCCGCCCATGCTGTGGCCCAGCAGGTTCACCGTATCGCCCCGCGCATAATGGTCGAGCACCGCTTCCAGGTCGGCCAGGTAGTCCGGAAACCAGTAGGTGTCCGAATGCGAGCGCTCGCTCAGCCCAAAGCCGCGCCAGTCGAACGCGATCACGTGCCAATCGCCCTCCAGGGCGTCGACCACGAACTGGAACGAGGCCGAGACGTCCATCCAGCCGTGCTGCATGAAGATCTTGGGGGCGCCTTCGCGGCCCCAGTGGCGCACATGGGTGCGCAGGCCGCGCACGGTCAGGAATTCGGAACGGGATGCTTGCATGGGCTGTGGGCAAAGAGTGGCGAAAAAGTACGACCGTTCGCATTATACCGCTTCAGTCTTGATTTCGTCTTGCCCGGCCCCACTTGCCATCGACCGGACGATGGCGGACGCAGGGTTTACAATAGCGGCATTTCAATCTTCCGCGAGCACATCCATGGCGATTTACCAGCTGGGCGAGCATGCGCCCGAGATCCACGCCTCAAGCTTTGTGGCCGATTCGGCAACCCTGATCGGCAAGGTCACGCTGGAGGCGAATGCTTCGGTGTGGTATGGCGCGACGCTGCGCGGCGACAACGAGCGCATTACCGTCGGCGAAAACAGCAACGTGCAGGAAGGCACGGTGATGCACACCGACATGGGCTTCCCGCTCACGCTGGGCAAGAACGTGACCGTCGGCCACCAGGCCATGCTGCACGGCTGCACGGTCGGCGATGGGTCGCTGATCGGCATCCAGGCCGTCATCCTGAACGGCGCCCGGATCGGCAAGGGCTGCCTGGTTGGCGCCGGCGCGCTGGTCACCGAAGGCAAGGAGTTCCCGGACGGCTCGCTGATCCTCGGTTCACCTGCCAAGGTCGTGCGCACCCTGACGGAAGAAGACATGCTGCGCCTGGAGGCCAGCGCCGCGAGCTACGTGGCGCGCGGCCAGCTATTCAAGGCGGAGCTCAAGCTGATCGGATAAAGAATGACTACTGAAGATATGACTCAAACCGGCGACACCCTCCAGAAATTCATCTTCGATAACGCTGCCGTGCGTGGCGAGCTGATCGAGATTTCCGACACCTGGCGCGAGATCCAGGCCAGGCACGCCTACCCGAAGGCGGTGCGCGCCGCCCTCGGCGAGATGGTGGCGGCCAGCGCCCTGCTGTCGGCCAACCTGAAATTCAACGGTGCCATCGTGATGCAGATCTTCGGCGATGGCCCGGTGCGCCTGCTGGTGGTCGAGTGCGACGCCCAGCTGCGCATCCGCGCCACGGCAAAACTGGCGCCGGATGCCGAGCTGGCCGACGACGCCACGCTGACCCAGATGTTCAATGCGCACGGCAAGGGCCGCTTCGTGATCACCCTCGACCCGGTCGACAAGGTGCCCGGCCAGCAGCCCTACCAGGGCGTGGTGCCGCTGATCGGCGAGGACATGGCGACCGTCATCGAGAACTACATGCTGCGTTCCGAGCAGATGGACACGCGCCTGTGGCTGGCGGCCGACGACCAGGTCTCGCGCGGCCTGCTGCTGCAGAAGCTCCCGCGCCACAGCGGCAAGGACGACCAGCAGAAGCAGGCTTCCGAAGCCGAAGACCTGGAGACCTGGAACCGCGCCGTGATGCTGGGCCAGACGCTCAAGCGCGAGGAGCTCCTGTCCACCGGCATCGAGACCCTGCTCAAGCGCCTGTTCTGGGAAGAGACCATCCGCGTGTTCGATCCGCAGCACCCGCAGTTCCACTGCAGCTGCACGCGCGAGAAAGTCGGCAACATGCTCAAGATGCTGGGCCAGGAAGAGGTCGAGTCGGCGCTGGCCGATCTGGGCGAGCTGGGCATCAACTGCGACTTCTGCGGCAAGCACTATGCCTTCGACAAGGTGGACTGCGCCCAACTGTTCGCGAGCGACACTCCGGTGGAGACGATGATGCCTGCGAGCGGGAGCATCAACTAAGCCTCAACCAAGCCGGCGGATTCGTTTCCTGAAGATGGGCGGCTGTGCCGCCCATCTGCCGTTTACGGCGCAGGCGGAACCGGGGGCTCGGCGAACTCGTACACCACCAGCGCCTCGTCGCCCCAGCTCTTGTCGCGCAGCGGCGCATGGTAGCCTTCCCCGTTGCCGAGCAGCGACAGCCTGGCCTTGCGCTCGCCCGACACCACGGTGGCCGAAGCAAGACGCTTCGGCGCACGATAGATGTAGCCGGTCATCGGCAACCTGCACAGGCCGCCTGCCGCTGCGGCCCCGGCGCGGTACAGCAGCGGTATTTCTTCCTTGCGTACGGCAACGCTGACTTCGCACTCCAGGCGCAGGTCGCCCAGGCGCCGCGCGTTCTCCGGGACGCCTGGCGTGCGCACGCGCGGGCGCCAGCGGATCTCGGCCTTCTTGCGGTTCGAGACCAGATCCGCCTTGTCGTCGAAGGCTTCCTGGCTGCGCGGCAGGACGAAAGTGCCGTCCGCGTCGAGCGGCAGTGCGATACTGACCGCATCGCCGGCGATGCGCAGCTGCAGGCCGTCGGTTTGCGCCGGTTTGCCATCCTTCGTCCACAGTTCGAAGCGCAGGTCTGCCTTGGGCGCCAGCGCACGCTTCTCTTCCCATGCGTCGAGGCCACGTACCATGCGGCGGTAGGGAAGCAGCTCCGGATCCCTGATGCTGCTGACTTCGACCTTTTCGGCGGCCGCTGGCGCTTCCGCCGGGGTACCGTCCTGGGCAAATGCAGGCGCGGCCATCGCCAGCAGCGCGGCGATGATGGAAAGTCGCTTCATGCACATCCTTCATTCGTGAGAGATGCCCAGCATTGTAAAGACAGCCGGATGATCAATGTGCACACATTCCCACCGCCCCGCTAATGAACCGTGACACTCGAAACACGCATTTTTTACAGCGGTGCTAAGCTGATGTATCTATGACAGTGTTGTCATTTCCTTACAAACACTGCACTTACCTCAGGAGAAAAACGATGCACATGGATACCGGAATCAACACCGAAAACCGCGCCAAGATCGTCGATTCGCTGTCGACCGTCTTGAGCGACGCTTTCATGCTCTACCTGAAGACGCACAATTTTCACTGGAACGTCACCGGGCCGATGTTCTCGACCCTGCACGTGATGTTCGAGGAGCAGTACACCGAGCAATGGAACGCGCTGGACGAAATCGCCGAGCGCATCCGCGCCCTCGGCCATTTCGCGCCGGCCACCTCGCAGCGCTATGTCCAACTCTCGAGCATCAAGGAAGAGCCGGAAGTACTGTCGGCCAAGGAAATGATCCGCCAGCTGGTCGAAGGCAACGAGATCCTGGTGCGCACCATGCGTGAAGGCGTCAAGGTTGCCGACGAGCTGGACGACTTCCCAACCGCCGACATGCTGACCACCCGCATGGAAGTACACGAGAAGAATGCATGGATGCTGCGCTCCTTCCTGGAGCAAGGCGCCGGCTCGATGCAGGGCGAGGCGTCGTCGGACTGAGGGAGCTGAACACGCACGGAAAGAAAAACGCGCCGCAAGGCGCGTTTTTCGTTGGGAGACTAGCTGGACAGAAAAGCGGCTGCTTAGCCGCGCCCACCCGACATGTGCAGGTCGACCACCTTCATGATCTCAAGGGTAAGATCCAGGTTGAATTCTTCCGCTACCAGGGCGGCCTGCAGTTCTTCGCGCGGTATGCCGACGGCCGCCGCCAGCGCGCCGAGGCCGGGCGCCCTCGCCACGGCCTGCATGGCGACGGTAATGACGGCGCCGTCGCCATCCTCGAAAGCATCGGCCAGGCAATCGGCGATCGAGTCGAGTGAATCGAGCTCCGCAGGATTCGGCGGGGTGTTTTCTTGGTTCATTTTCAGCTCACAGGAAGAAGTATTGGCACGGTGGCGTGCCCATACGATGATGCAAACCGCCGATCATACACTGGCGGAGTGCGCGCCGGTGTGAACATCTTCGCGCCTCCGTATGCGTGTCGGATAAGGTAATACCTACTGCTTTCCGGAAATAGGTGTAGTCCTATTCCTACATAAGACTTGACTTGAGGAAAGTCAAACACTTCCTCTACCGAAAGATTCCAATAGCGCTGCCGTACCGAGAAGCATGGTCTTGTCGAGCACGTTTGGCTTCGCACAAGGACCACTCTCATCGTTCATATCTTAATGAGCGTAAATGAAACGTATGTCCGCAGCTGCAGTCGCGTCGTTTGATCAAGAAGGGAAAGTTTCCGTCCCGGTACTTCGCAAAGTGATGGCCCGGTATCCCATCGCAACGGTCGGGTCGCATACCATACGAGGCGGTCAGGTCGTGGTCGCCGACAGTGACGCGCACATGGACGGCTTTCGCATCGCCTGCGTGGGCGACCGGGTCCGCTATCCTGACGGCAGCGAAAGCATCATCGTTTCCGGCGCGGGCAATGCGTCCACCTTTGGCGATCGTCCGATCGCACTGGTCGGTAGCCACGTGGAAAACGGCGACCGCATCACCCTGAGCCCGGAGAACATGGGCGAAATCGTCTTGTTCGAAGGGGATGCGCCGATCGCAGGACTGCTGCAGCCGGGTTACATGCCGCCGCCGGGCAGCGGCGAAGCCTGACGGCGGGATTGCCGGAACGGGAGAAGCGGCCGGCCAGGCTTCAGCGGCCGCGCTTTTCCTTCGGCGCCGGCGGGGGCGGCGGCACGGTCATCGAGACTGCCGGCTGCTCATCCTTGCGCAGCACCTGCACGAAGATTTCGTTCTGCTTGATCATGCCCAGTTCGTAGCGGGCACGCTCCTCGACCGCGCCGGTGCCGTCGCGCAGGTCGCGCACTTCCGATTCCAGCTTGGCGTTGCGCGCCTCCAGCTGGTCGGTCCTGGAGCGGGTCTGTTCGACCTGGTCGCGCATGTCGGCGACGTTCAGCCAGCCGCCCTTGCCCAGCCACAGCGGGTACTGGATCAGCAGCAGCAGGACGGCAAGGACGATGGTGATGAGTCGCATGAATACAGGTGTCGTTACAACGAGGCCGGACTGCCCGCAGGAGCAGTCCGGCCGTATGCCCTACTTGGCTTACTTGGCTTACTTCAGATTATAGAACGCGTCGCGGCCCGGGTAGGTGGCGACGTCGCCCAGGTCTTCCTCGATGCGCAGCAGCTGGTTGTACTTGGCCATGCGGTCCGAGCGCGACATCGAGCCGGTCTTGATCTGCAGGGCGTTCAGGCCAACCGCGATGTCCGCGATGGTCGAGTCTTCGGTCTCGCCCGAACGGTGCGAGATCACGGCGGTGTAGCCGGCGCGCTTGGCCATCTCGATGGCGGCAAAGGTCTCGGTCAGGGTGCCGATCTGGTTGATCTTGATGAGGATCGAGTTGGCGATGCCCTTCTGGATGCCTTCTTTCAGGATCTTGGTGTTGGTGACGAACAGGTCGTCGCCCACCAGCTGCACCTTCTTGCCCAGCGCGGCGGTGAGCGTCGCCCAGCCTTCCCAGTCGCCTTCGGCCATGGCGTCCTCGATCGAGATGATCGGGTACTTGTCGCACCAGGTGGCCAGCATGTTGGTGAAATCGGCTGCGCTCAGGGCCAGGCCACCCTCGCCTTCGAGGACGTACTTGCCGTCCTTGTAGAACTCGCTCGCGGCGCAGTCCAGGCCGATCGCGATGTCCTGGCCGGCCACGTAGCCTGCCTGGTCGATCGCCTGCATGATCAGCTTGATGGCTTCTTCATGGTTGGCCACCGACGGGGCGAAACCGCCTTCGTCGCCGACCGCGGTATTCAGGCCTTTCGCGTGCAGGATCTTCTTCAGGGTGTGGAACACCTCGGCGCCGTAGCGCATCGCTTCCTTGAAGGATGGAGCGCCGACCGGGATGATCATGAATTCCTGGATGTCCAGGTTGTTGTCGGCGTGGGCGCCGCCGTTGATGACGTTCATCATCGGCACCGGCATCTGCATCGCGCCCGAACCGCCGAAGTAGCGGTACAGCGGCAGGCCGGCTTCCTCGGCGGCGGCCTTGGCCACGGCCATCGACACGGCCAGCATGGCGTTGGCGCCCAGGCGGCTCTTGTTTTCGGTGCCGTCGAGATCGATCAGGGTGCGGTCCAGGAAAGCCTGCTCATTGGCGTCCAGGCCCATGATCGCTTCGGAGATCTCGGTGTTGATATTCTCGCAGGCCTGCAGCACGCCCTTGCCGAAATAACGCTTGGGGTCGCCGTCGCGCAGCTCGATCGCTTCGCGCGAGCCGGTCGAGGCGCCCGAGGGCACGGCGGCGCGGCCCATCACGCCCGATTCCAGCAGGACGTCGCACTCCACGGTCGGGTTGCCGCGCGAGTCAATGATTTCGCGGCCGATGATATCAACGATAGCACTCATGTCTTTTAGTCTCCGGAAGGTAAAAATCGGTAGCGGCTACGCAGCAGGCAGCGCGTCGTAGCCAAGGCGCTTAGCATTCTAGCAAATGCGCGCGTGCGCCCAGCCGCCGGGCGCACGCGTTGTGAAGCTGTCTTGACCTGTTACTTGAAGTCGGCTTCCAGGAAGCCGGTCTTCTTGACGATGCGATCGAGCTCGACCAGCGTGGTGAGCAGTTCCTTCATGCGGCCGAGCGGCACGGCGTTCGGGCCGTCCGACAGCGCATTGGCCGGGTCCGGGTGGGTTTCCATGAACAGGCCGGCAATGCCGGCTGCCACGGCTGCGCGCGACAGCACCGGCACGTGCTCGCGCTGGCCGCCGGACGAAGTGCCCTGGCCGCCCGGCAGCTGCACCGAGTGGGTCGCGTCGAACACCACCGGGCAGTTCGATTCGCGCATGATGGCCAGACTCCGCATGTCCGAGACCAGGTTGTTGTAGCCGAAGGAGGCGCCGCGTTCGCAGGCCATGAAGTTGTCTTCCGGCAGGCCGGCCTCGCGCGCCGCGGCGCGTGCCTTGTCGATCACGTTCTTCATGTCGCCAGGTGCCAGGAACTGGCCCTTCTTGATGTTGACCGGCTTGCCCGAACGCGCGCAGGCGTTGATGAAGTCGGTCTGGCGGCACAGGAAGGCCGGGGTCTGCAGCACATCGACGACGCTGGCCACTTCCGGAATCATCTCTTCGTCGTGCACGTCGGTGAGCACGGGCACGCCGAGTTCCTTGCGCACGTCGGCCAGGATCTCCAGGCCCTTTTCCCTGCCCGGACCGCGGAAGGATTTACCGGACGAGCGGTTGGCCTTGTCGAAGGACGACTTGTAGATGAAGGGGATGCCCAGGCTGCTTGTGATTTCCTTCAGCGTGCCCGCGGTGTCGAGCGCCATCTGGCGCGATTCGATCACGCAGGTACCTGCGATCAGGAAGATCGGTTGGTCGAGGCCGACCTCGAATCCGGCGAGTTTCATGCTGCGTCTCCTTGCAGTGCCTGTACTTCGGTGACCGTGTTCGCCGCGGCCACATTGGTGTTGGCAGCCTGGTGCTTCAGGGCCGCCTGGATGAACGCGGTGAACAGCGGATGGCCGTTACGCGGGGTCGACTTGAACTCCGGGTGGAACTGCACGCCGATGTAGAACGGGTGCGCTTGATCTCCACTGCGCGGCAGTTCCATGATCTCCAGCAGGTCTTCGTTCGGGGTACGCGCCGACACCACGAGGCCGGCCGCTTCGATCTTCGGCAGGTAGAAGTTGTTGCCCTCGTAGCGGTGGCGATGGCGCTCGGTCACGACGTTGCCGTAGATCTCGGCAGCCAGCGTGCCCGGGTTCACGGCGCAGGTCTGGGCGCCCAGGCGCATGGTGCCGCCCAGGTCCGAATTGGTGTCGCGGCGCTCGACCTTGCCGTCATGGTTCTGCCATTCGGTGATCAGGGCCACCACCGGCTGGTCGGTTTCCGGGTCGAACTCGGTCGAGTTGGCGTTCGGCAGGCCGGCCACGTGGCGCGCGTATTCGATCAGCGCGACCTGCATGCCCAGGCAGATGCCGAGGTAAGGAATCTTGTTTTCACGGGCGTAGCGGGCGGCTTGAATCTTGCCTTCCACGCCGCGCTTGCCGAAGCCGCCCGGCACGAGAATCGCGTCGTACTTGGCCAGATGCTCGCACCCTTTATTTTCGATCTCTTCCGAGTCGAGGTATTCGATGTTGACGCGGCTCTCGGTATGGATGCCGGCGTGGCGCAGCGCCTCGGTCAGCGACTTGTACGACTCGATCAGGTCGACGTACTTGCCCACCATGCCGATGGTGATTTCGTGCTTCGGGTTTTCCAGGGTGTGGATCAGCTTCGTCCACATCGACAAGTCGGCCTTCGGCGCTTCCAGGCCGAGGGCTTCGAGGATGATGTCGTCCAGGCCCTGGTCGTGCAGCACCTGCGGCACCTTGTAGATGGTGTCCACATCCCACACCGAGATCACGGCCTGCTCTTCCACGTTGGCGAACAGCGAGATCTTGGCGCGCTCGTCGTCCGGAATGCGGCGGTCGGCGCGGCACAGCAGCGCATTCGGCGAAATGCCGATCTCGCGCAGCTTCTGCACCGAGTGCTGGGTCGGCTTGGTCTTGAGCTCGCCGGCCGAAGCGATGTACGGCACCAGGGTCAGGTGCACAAAAGCGGCGCCCTTGCGGCCCGAGCGCAGCGACAGCTGGCGCGCGGCTTCCAGGAAAGGCAGCGACTCGATGTCGCCGACGGTGCCGCCGATTTCCACCAGCGCCACGTCCACGCCTTCGGCGCCGCGGCGGATGTAGTCCTGGATTTCATTGGTGATGTGCGGGATCACCTGCACGGTCTTGCCGAGGTACTCGCCGCGACGCTCCTTGCGAATCACCGACTCGTAGATCTGGCCCGTGGTGAAGTTGTTCACCTTCTTCATGCGGGTGCTGATGAAGCGCTCGTAGTGGCCCAGGTCCAGGTCGGTCTCCGCGCCGTCGTCGGTGACGAACACTTCGCCGTGCTGGGTCGGGCTCATGGTACCCGGGTCCACGTTGATGTAGGGGTCGAGCTTGAGCAGGGTGACTTTGAGGCCGCGCGATTCGAGGATCGCGGCGAGGGAAGCGGCCGCGATCCCCTTGCCCAGGGAAGACACGACGCCGCCAGTGACGAATACGAATTTGGTCATTTGTACTGAAGGTGCCGAATGGCACGCGCGGGAAATAGAAATTATACCTTAAACCGCGCAAATACTTCTGGTCGCCCTGCCGACTGCGCTGCAAAAGTCCCGTTCCGATGCCATTGCCGCGGAAAAATACGACATCTGCATGACATGCCGAAAACACCCGCCACGGCCGGCACACGACGACGCCCAAGAATATGCCCTATCAATTGACCGACTGGCAGGGGTGCCCCCTATACTGCCCCCATGCATACATTGACCGATCTCCCCGCCGGTACGCCGGTCTCGTACCACGCCGGGCCGCCTTCCGTGGTCCCGCCGCCGCGCACCCTGGCGCTCGGCTTCACGGGCGACGGCCGCGAATACTTCCGCATCTGGGTCGTCAACCTGCTCCTGACACTGGCCACCTTCGGCATCTACTCGGCCTGGGCCAAGGTGCGGCGGCTGCAGTATTTCGACCGCAACACGACCCTGGCCGGCGCCACCTTCGATTTCCACGGCAACCCACGCGCCGTGCTGGCGGGCCGGATCCTGTCGGTGCTGCTGCTGCTTGCTTACCACTACGCCTTCGGCTTCTCGACCACCTTCGGGCTGGTGACCATCGCCGCCCTGCTGCTCGCCTTTCCCTTGCTGATGCGCGGCGCGCTGCGCTTCCGACTGGGGAACACCAGCTACCGCGGCCTGCGCCTGGGCTTCGACGGCACGGTGGCGCAGGCCTACCTCACCTGGTTGCCGCCCGCCTTCACCTTCCTGGCGCCCGGTGTGCTGCTGGCCCTGAATCCGGGCCAACCCTGGCTGGCCGCACTGCCGCTGCCACTCTACCTGCTGTGGCCGCTGATGCATGCGCGGATCCGCCGCTTCCAGCATGCCCACCTGCTGTTCGGCGACCAGCATGCCCGCTATGAGGTCAAGGCGCGCCGCTTCTACCGCTTCTACCTGGTGTCCGGGAGCCTGATCCTGGTGTCGGTCGTCGGCGCCGCGTTCGCGGCCGGCATCACCAGCGCCGTCACCGGCAGCGGCCGCGTCGCAGTCATGCTCGTCGCCCTGGGAGCCACCGCCGTGGCAAGCTACGTGGCCTACCTGCTGATGGGACCCTACTTGCTGGTGCGGGTGTCGAACCTGGCCTGGTCGCATACCAGCTTCCCCGGCATCCGCTTCCGCTCGACGCTGCCGGCCTACGACTTCATGAGCCTGCAGACCAGGAACGCCCTGCTCACCGTGCTCACGCTTGGCCTGTACCGCCCCTTCGCCGTCGTCAGCGTCTATCGCTACCGGCTGGCGCATCTGCACGTCGAGGTGGACGGCGACATCGAGGCGGCCGCGGCCCACGTGGCGACCCGTGCCGGCGCCGCCGGCGACAGCGCCGCGGACGGCTTTGGCATCGACCTCTCCTGGTAACGCATTCCTGCAAGGACTTCATACCCGCATGAGCGCAGCACACTACTTCGACGGCCGCAGTGCACGCTTGCACGTGGTCGAACTGAGCGCCGGCGACGGCGCCATCCACCTGCACGGCGACGAGACGACGCGCAGCTACCGCGCTACCGCCACGCGCCTGGCGGAACCGTTCGAGCACGCCCCCGCCGTGCTGTACTTCGACGACGGCACCCATGCCGAAGTCGCGGACCCTGCCATGCGTCCGCTGCTGGCTGCCGCGCTCGACTACCGCAAGTCCTGGGTGGTGCGCTGGCAGGAGCACACCGCGGCCGCACTGGCCGCCGTGGTCCTGCTGGTGGGCCTGATCGCCGCCGCCTGGCACTGGGGCATCCCGGCCGCCGCCGAGCGCCTGTCGCGCGCCGTGCCGGCGTCGGCCGACCTGTCCCTCGGCCGGAACGCGCTTGCCCTGCTGCAGCGCCAGGGCATCCTGCAGCCCTCGCGCCTGAGCGAGGACCGGATCGCGGCGCTGACCAGCCTCCTGCAACGGGTGCAGCCGGCCGGGCCGCCGCATTTCAAGCCTCGTATCCCGCTGCGGCTACGGGTCCACGCCGCGCCGCAGCTGGGTCCGAACGCCCTGGCCTTCCCCGACGGGACCATCGTCCTTACCGACGACATGGTGCGCATGGTGATGGGCAAGAACAACGAGCTGGACGCGCACGCGGCGGCGGCGCTGGCCGGCGTGCTGGCGCACGAGGTCGGCCATATCGAGATGCGCCACAGCGTGCGCACGATCACACGCTCCTCGCTGACGGCAGCGCTGTCGGCCACGCTGTTCGGCGACTTCAGCGCCGTCGCCGCCGGCCTGCCTGCCGTACTGAGCAACATGGAATACTCGCGCGAGATGGAACTGGCGGCCGACGACTATGCGGCGCAGGCCCTGCACGCGCACGGCATCCCGACGGCGCCGCTGGCGGCCCTGTTCGACCAGCTCGACGAAAAGAAGAACAAGGTGCCGAAGTTCTTCCGCCAGGCGATGTCGTATGCGGCCAGCCATCCGGACGGCTATGTCCGCAGCCGGCGCCTGCTCGAGGGCGAGGCGGGACGCGGCAGGTAGGCCGCGACGGTCGAACAAAAGGCCGGGTCTGCGCAAGGCGGGACCCGGCCTTTGCTTGGCGCACGTGCCGCCGCGTGCCGAGGCCGAGGAGTGGAAAGCTTCCAAGCCTCCGAGCCAGCCTTGAAAGTGACGAAACGCCCGGCCATGTATCGGGCGTTGTTTTTTTCTCCTGTCCCGTTCGCAAACCATGTGGTCAGGTCATCCAGAATTTGACGATTTTGCGCGACACTACGGTGCGCAGACGTGATGTTTCCTTGACGCACTAACCCCTCTCGGGCAAAGTCTTGCCTGCCGCCGGCTCCGGCCTTTTCCTGTCTCTCCATTCGCTTCCATGCCCGTCGATTACCAGCAGCTTCCCGCCGAAACCGCCCAGGTCCAGCCTGCCGCCACTGCCTCGTTCGAACAGCAGTACGAAGAGGCGCGCAGGCTCGCCAACGCGGGCCAGCCCCAACTGGCGCTGGCCGCCTACAACGTCCTGCTGGCGCGCTCGCCGGGCGACGTGGACGTGCTGCTCGGCCGCGGCATCGTGCTCAGCCGCCTGGAACGCTGGGCCGAGGCCGAAGCCGATCTCACGGCCGCCGCCAAGGCTTCGCCGGAATATGCCGACGTCTGGTTCGCACTCGGCAACCTGCACCAATGGCAGGGCCAGCCGGCGAAGGCGGCCGAGGCCTATGGCCGCGCCGCCGCGCTGCGTCCGGACGATGCCGCCACGCTCACGGCGCGCGCCGCCGCCCTGCGGGCCATGCAGCCACCGTCGCAGCCCCAGGCACGGCCCTTCATCGGCAGCCCCGAAGCGGCGATCGCGGCAGGCTACACCTGGGCCGCAGGCCTGACCGGCAGCGTGCAGGACGCCGGCGAGGTGCCGCGCTGGAACGACCAGACCCTGAGCCTGCGCCACTACATGAAGCGCGGCTCGATCGGCTTCGAGGTGCTGCGCGCCCACCGTTTCGACCAGACCGACCGCGCCTGGGCCGTCGATGCCTACGCCAGCCTGTGGCAAGGCGCCTATGCCAACTTGCGCTACCAGCTGGCGCCGGGCAAGCGCCTGTTCCCGGAGCACTCCGGGCGCATCGAGCTCTACCAGTCGCTCGGCAATGGCTGGGAAGCCTCGCTCAGCGACGACCTGCTCGGCTTCGACACCCGCGTGAATATCTATGGCGTCAGCCTCGCCAGGTACACCGGCAACTTCTACGTGCAACTGCGCCACCAGAACATCGTGTCGAAAGACGCGCGCGGCTCGGGCGACCGCCTGCTGGCGCGCTGGTACTACGCGGGCAATGCCGACAGCTACCTCGAGGCGACCGCCAGCCGCGGCCGCAGCGACGATCCGCTCTCGCTCGGCGCCGGCCGCGCGCGCTCCGGCGGCGCCAGCCTCACCTGGGTCCACTACCTGTCGCGCGACTGGGGCGGCCGGATCGGCGCCAGTGTCGCCCGCAGCGGCGCCGGGCAGGCGCGTGAACGCGGCATCAGTTTCGGGCTCCATCGCCGCTGGTAAGCATTGGAAAACGGCGGGACTTGCTGCGCCGCCCGGCTTTTACGGATAAAATATACACCGCATAAATAAGGAGCCGACATGATTTCGGGGCACGCTTTCATCGCCACCAGCCTCGACGGCTACATTGCCCGCCCGGACGGCGATATCGGCTGGCTGCTGCAGCGCGACGACCCGGCCGAAGACCATGGCTATGCCGCTTTCATGGCCGACAAGGACGCGATCGTGATGGGACGGGGCAGCTACGAGAAGGTGCTGGGCTTCGATCCCTGGCCCTACGACCGCCCGGTGCTGGTGCTGTCGAAGCAGCTCGCGGGCACGCCGGTGCCCGAGGCGCTGCGGGGAAAAGTGCGCTTTTCAAGCGCCGCTCCGGCGCAGGCCATGGCGGAACTCGCAGCGCAAGGCGTGCACCGGGTGTACGTCGACGGCGGCCAACTGGTGCAGTCCTTCATTCGCGCCGGGCTGGTCGAGGACATGGTGCTCACCACCGTGCCCGTGCTGATCGGCGCTGGCCGGCCGCTGTTCGGGGCCTTGCCGCGCGACCTGGACCTGGCCCTCGTCGCCAGCCGCAGCTTCCCTTCGGGCCTGGTGCAGTCCACTTATCGTTTCCTCCGATGACGCGGCCACGCGGACGCCCCGCCCGGGGAGAGGGGGTGACGCGCGAGGAGATCCTGTCCGCCGCACTCGCCCTGCTCGACGAGGATGGCGCCGGCTTCGGCATGCGCGCGCTGGCGGCGCGCCTTGGCGTCACCCCGATGAGCCTGTACCACCACGTCGGCGACCGCGCCGGCCTGCTGCTGGCCCTGTCGGAGCGCGTGTATGCCGCCGTGCTGGACGACCCTGTGCCCGCCCATGGCGCCGCTCCCGCTGACGGGATGGCCCAGATCCGTGCCCTGCTCACCCGCTACCACGAGGCCGTGGGGAGGCATCCCCAGCTGACCCTGGCCATCTTCTGCGAGCCGGCCGCCTTCGCCGGGACAGCCCGCCTGATCACCGAGCGCCTCACGCTGCTGCTGTCGGCGCTCACGCCCGACTACCCGCTATGGCGCGACATCCTGGTCGACCACGCGCACGGCAGCGGCCTGGCCCTGTGCGCGGCGCGGGGCGACCGGATGCAGTTCGAGGCCATGCGCGGACAGTACCGGCTGGCGCTGGACAGCATGCTGGCGCGGATCGCCCCTGGCGGCAACGGTAGCGCCAGCTGAACCCTGTCGAGCCAGGCGGCGCTACCTTGCCCGCGCCTGGTGCGTCCGCCAAGCAATAGCGCTAAGATCGCGCCGCACTCAACCCACATCCAGATGAACCCCATGTACCAGCCATTTCTACTTCGACCGACTGCGCGTGCCGCGGTGTTTGCCGCTTTGCTGCTCCCGGCCGCCGTGCCGGCAAGCGCCGGCATCCTGGACGAAGTCCCGCTGCCGGACATCAGCGCCGTGACCGACTACCGCCCGAAGATTCCGCTGCGGGTGTACTCGGCCGACAAGGTCCTGATCGGCGAGTTCGGCACCGAGCGGCGCGACTTCGTGCCGATCGCAAAGATCCCTCCCCTGATGAAGGCAGCCGTGCTGTCGATCGAAGATGCGCGCTTCTACGAGCACAGCGGCATCGACTGGATCCGCGCGCTCGGCGCCGCCAAGGCCAACCTGGCTTCCCTTGGAAGCTTCCGCCAGGGCGGCTCGACCATCACCATGCAGGTTGCGCGCAACTTCTTCCTGTCGCGCGACAAGACCCTGCCGCGCAAGCTGACCGAAGTTGCCCTGGCCTACAAGATCGAGCAGGCCCTGTCCAAGGACCAGATCCTGGAGGTCTACATGAACCAGATCTACCTGGGCCAGCGTTCCTACGGCTTCGCCAGCGCGGCGCGCACCTATTTCGGCAAGCCGCTGGAAAACCTCAGCCTGGCCGAGACCGCGATGCTGGCCGGCCTGCCGCAGAACCCGTCGCGCCACAACCCGGTCGCCAACCCGGAACGCGCACAGGAGCGCCAGCGGGTGGTCCTCAAGCGCATGCTGGCACTGGGCAAGATCACCGAAGCGCAGTACCAGCGTGCCCTGGCCGAACCGCTGCGCGTGCGGCGCGACGGCGGCGGGCCGGGCGCCGGCGCGGAATACGTCGCCGAGCTGGCACGCCAGGCCGCCCATGCGCGCTTCGGCCAGGCGGCCTACGAGCACGGCTACACGGTCACGACCAGCATCAACGCGGCCGAGCAGACGGCTGCCTATGAAGCGGTGCGCCGCAACGCCATCGCCTATGACCGCCGCCACGGCTACCGGGGCCCGGAGGCGCACATCACGCTGCCGAAAGCGGAGGAAGAGCGCGAGGAAGCGATCAACGAGGCCCTGCACAAGCGCCCCGTGGTCGGCGGTTTCACGCCGGCCGTGGTGCTGGCGGCCTCGCCCAAGCGGGTGCGGGTCGCCACCCGCGACGGCGAGACCATCGAGATCAAGGCCGGGGGACTTGCCTTCGCGGCCCCTGCCCTGCTGCCTTCGGCCAAGGCCGGCCTCAAGCTGGCGCCCGGCGCCGTGGTGCGCATCGCCCAGTCCAATCGTACAAGCGGCAAGGACAGCTGGGCCATTACGCAGCTGCCGCAGGTGGCATCGGCGTTTGTGGCGATCGAGGCCCAGACCGGCCTGGTCCGCGCCATGGTGGGAGGCTTCGACTACCAGCTGCAGAAGCTCAACCATGTGACGCAAGCCTGGCGCCAGCCGGGGTCGAGCATCAAGCCCTTCGTGTACTCGGCGGCGCTGGAGCGCGGTTTCTTCCCGGGCACGACCATCCTGGACGAGCCGCTCGATTTTTCGGATGAGAAGGCCTATGCCAACTGGTCGCCGCGCAACGACGACGGCACGTTCGAAGGCCCGGTGACGATCCGCCATGCGCTCACGCATTCGCGCAACGTGCCGACGGTGCGCATGCTGCGCGCACTCGACGTGGACTATGCACGCGGGCACCTGGAGCGCTTCGGCTTCGACATGGCGCGCCACCCCGGCAACCTGACCCTGGCCCTCGGCACCGGCGCGGTGACGCCGCTGCAGCTGGCGGGTGCCTATGCGGTGCTGGCCAACGGCGGCTACCGCGTCGAGCCGAGCTTGACGATGACAATCCAGGACCGCAACGGCAAGGTGCTGTTCGAGAGCGGCAAGCCACGTCCCCTGCAAGAAGGAGCGCGCGTGCTCGACCCGCGCAATGCCTTCATCCTCGATTCCATGCTGCGCGACGTGGCGCGCTTCGGCACCGGCGCGCAGGCATCGCGCCTGCTGGGCCGGGCCGACCTTGCCGGCAAGACCGGGACCACCAGCAACGCCATCGACGGCTGGTTCGCGGGCTATGGCGGCAATGTGGTGGCGGTGGCGTGGATGGGCTACGACGAGCCGCGCTCGCTGGGCACTCACGAATTCGGCTCCACGCTGGCCCTTCCGGTGTGGGTCGACTACATGCGCGTGGCGCTGGCGAAGACGCCGCAGCGCGAGCGTACGCCGCCCGAGGGCGTGGTGCGTGCCGGCGGTGACTGGGTGTATGCGGAGTTTGCCGAGCCGGCGCCGGGCGTCGCGCAAGGCACTGCTGCGCCCGTAGCGCAGCAGTTGCCGTAAAAAGGGCGGGTGCCGGAGAGGGTATCCGGCACGCCGCCGTGTGATCGCTTGTTGATCGTCTATTTTGGCGGCGCCGGGAACAGGATCGCCGGCCCCTTCGGGGCCACGCCCGGGGCGAGCGCGGCAGGCGCCGGCTTGCCGGCCGGGCCAAGGTGGCGCACGAAACGGTAGATCGCGCGCAGGTCCTCCTTGTCCATCTGGTGCAGCGTGAACCAGGGCATCGGCGGGCGCGCCCGCATGGTCTGTGCCATCCTGATCCAGTCGTCCTCCCCGACCGCATTCATCGACAGGCGCAGGTTGGTCGGGTAGGTCGTGCCCCAGGGACCGCGCCAGCCCAGCTGGTCGCCCATGAGCCAGTCCTTTTCCGGCACCTTGCCGGCGCTCATGCCATAGCCGGCGGTGTGGCAGTCGTTGCAGCCGCCGACCTTCACAAGGTAGCGACCGCGCTCGATGTATTTGCCTTGGGCTGAGGCGTTCGCGCCGGGCTGCTGGGGATTGTTCTGTGCGGCCTGGACAGTGGCTGGCATGGCCAGGGCGAGCAGCACGGCGGCAATGCATGCCTTGTGGAGAATAGCGATCATGTAGTCCGTTCCTGATGTTGGCCGGTGCATGATGCGGTGATGCGCGCGAGGCCGGCTGTTTTTTGTCAATAGTCGACAAGATAGCCGGCGCTCGCAGGCGATGGCAGCCCCACGCCTGGGGGAATTGTGCATACCCGCTTAGGGCAAGCCCTGCACCGTCCCCTCTTTCGGATAGTCAATCACGTAGTCGACATTGAAGCGGGCCGTTTCGTTCGGCTTCAGGCTCCGCTCCCAGCCCACGATGCCGCGCCGGTGTTGCCAGTCCCTGACGGTCGGCTCCGGATGCAAGGAAATCTTTGCGCCGATCTTGTCCGACTGGCTGACCGGGGTCGGCTCGAGCACCAGGATATCGATCGGCTGGCGGTGGAAGCTCGTCACCACGTAGGTGTCGGCGATGCGCTTCTGGTTCTCGCGGTTGAACAAGCCCACTTCGCCCGATTTCTCGTTGCGGCGCTCGGTAGCGACGCGCACCAGCGGGTCGCGCCCGAAGGCCATCGTGAAGCGCTCGCTCGACTGGGGATTCCAGTGCAATGCACCGACATAGGAGCCATCGCGGCGCAGCTGCACCTGGCCCGGCAGCCAGACGCCATCGGGCCGCGCCGCGTCGATGGTGAGCACTGCCGCATCCTTGTTGTCGCGCGGCGCAATGCGCACCAGCTGCTTGACCGGCAGGCTTTGCTTGGCCAGGCCGACCGAGATCTCGCGGCCGTCGGACGCCAGGTCGACCCGGGCCGGCACTTCGAATTCGGTCGTGAACGCGCCCTGCGTCTCGATGACCGGCGCGATGTAGTCGTCGGCGACCCGCGAGCCCGTGACCGTCACGGGTGCCGGCGCCGGTGGCGGCGCAGGTGCGCGCGGCCGGATGGAGCGGTATTGGACCATCTCTTGCGCCTCCTGCGGCGGCTGGTGGGTCAGCAGCCAGGGCAAGGGATCGGGCGCATGGGTAGCCAGGTTCGGCTGGCCGGTCGACAGGCGCAGCCTGACGCGGCTCCAGTCCTCGCCGGTCTTTTGCGAGATCGCCGCCATCCGCTCCAGCTCGACCGTGGAGGCGTTGGAATCCAGCGATGCGCGATAGGTCGGCTTCCATCCGGCGCGGCTGACCTGGTAGGACAACAGGATCTTGCCGGGCTGGCGCGCCGCGACCGCCACGGTCATGCTGCGGCTGTCGCGCGTGCTGGCCTGGACCTTGGCGAGTCCGCCCTTGAGGGCCTCGAGCTGCTTTGCCAGCGCACGCTTCTTTACTTCGGCCTCGTGCATGCGTGCCAGGGCCTCGCTGCCGCCCTTGCGGATCGCGTCCAGGGTGCCCAGCAGGGCCTTGGGATCGCTGGGTCCGGCGCGGCCAGCAGCGTTCTCGCCGCCGCCCAGGCGCTCGAGGTAGCCCTGCACCAGCTGGGCCGACTTGATCTCCGCATCGACCAGTGCGACCTGGTCCTGCAGCGCCTGGATCTTCGCTTCCAGCTCCGCCTCACGCGGGCTCGGGCTGTCGATCGCGCGCTGGTCGCGCGTGAGCACCTGCCCGACCTGGATGCCCGGATCGGCCTGCAGGCGCACGGTATCGGTGTTGAAGTTGGCCAGCAGGCCCGTGATCTCGACCTGGGTCATGCCCGGCGCCACCTGCACCACGCGTTCCACCGTGGCGCTGCCGGGATACAGGGTGACGCTCTGGATCGGCGCCTCGACGGCGGAGGCGCCGGATGCGGCCAGCGCCAGGAGGATGGTCCACTGCTGCTTGAATGCCATGGTTTCCTTAGGAATCGATGTGATTCAGGCAGCGTACCAGACGGCGGGCGCCGAAAAACCTCGGAAACTCACGGCGCTCCGCCCTGCTTCAGGATCCTGCCCAGGCCAGCTGCACCGGGCTGGCCCCCCCGGTGCGTGCCGCTGCATGGGCGGCCGGTGCGGGCAGGCTGCCGGCTTCGTCCACCCGGAACACGCTCACCTGCTGCGCCAGGCCGGCGGCGCTTTCCTGCAGCGACTGGGCGGCACTGGCGGCTTCCTCGACCAGGGCGGCATTCTGCTGGGTGACCTGGTCCATCTGGCTGATGGCCTGGTGGATCTGCTCGATGCCCGCACTCTGCTCGCTGGTGGCCGCCGTGATTTCCGCCATGATGTCGGCCACGCGGCGCACGCTTTGCACGATGTCTTCCATGGTGGCGCCAGCCTGGCTGACCAGGCGGCTGCCGCTGTCCACCTTGTCGACCGAATCGGTGATCAATGCCTTGATTTCCTTGGCGGCGCCCGCCGAGCGCTGCGCCAGGTTGCGCACTTCGGAAGCGACGACCGCGAAGCCGCGGCCCTGTTCTCCGGCCCGCGCAGCCTCCACGGCCGCGTTCAGCGCGAGGATATTGGTCTGGAAGGCGATGCCGTCGATGACAGCGATGATGTCGACGATCTTGCGCGCCGAATCATTGATCGCGCCCATCGTGTCCACCACTTCGGCGACGACCGCGCCGCCACGCGTAGCCACGTTGGAGGCCGCGGCCGCCAGGTCGTTGGCCTGGCGCGCGTTGTCGGCGTTCTGGCGCACGGTCGTGGTCAGTTCTTCCACCGAGGCGGCGGTTTCTTCGATGGCGCTGGCCTGCTGTTCGGTACGCGAGGACAGGTCCAAGTTGCCGGCGGCGATCTGGCTGGATGCCGTCGCGATGACCTCGCTGCCGCTGCGCACTTCGCCGACGATCCCGGCGAGGCTGGCGTTCATGTCACGCAGCGCCGCGAGCAACTGGCCGAATTCGTTGCGGCTATCGACCTCGATACGCGCGCTCAGGTCGCCATCGGCGACGCGCCGTGCCAGGCCGACGGCAGTACCGAGCGGACCGGTGATGGCGCGCACCAGGTAGACCGTGGCAGCCGCCGCGAACAGGACTGCCAGCACGATGGCGCCGATGGTCAGCATGTTCAGCTGGCGCAGTTCGGCATGCAGTTCCTGGCTTTGCTTGACGTTGCGCGCGCTGATGTCGTCCTGCAGGTCCTTGTAGGCTTTCTGGCCTTTCAGGTAGGTCGGATTGATCTGCTTGATCAGGATGGACTGCGCCAGGTCCCAGTCGCCGGCCTCGAGGGCGCGTGCGGCATCGCGGGTCATCTGCACGCCGAAATCCTGGCTGGCCTCCTGCCAGCGCGCTACTGCTTCCTTGATTTCAGGACGGTGCAGCGATGCCAGCAGTGCGTCGCGTTCCTTTTCCAGTTCAGCCGTATTAGTCGTGATGTTATTGAAATGGTTTGCCAGCGGATGGTCGTGCATCACCGCATATTTGCTTTCCGGGTTGTGCTGCAGCGCCTGCAGGACCTGGCTGCGGTTGCTTTCCATGCGATGGACCATGTTCGCCAGAGTCAGTTGCTGCTTGGCGCTGTACAGAGCGGTATTTTCGAGCAGGTCGACCGAACGCTGGGTCGAGTAATAACCGAGGCCGCCAACCGCCATGGTCACGGCAATGAGGGCGCCCGTCACGGACGTAATGACGTGCTTGATGCGAAAGTTCTTCATGAGGGTGGAAATGGATAGAGGGAATTCGGCAGGATGCCGCTAAGCCGTTGTATTTTCGACGAATTTGAGGAATTTTTCCATGCGGAAACTATGCGTATCGTCCAGAATACCTGTCTCTTCGTCGAAATTTGCTGATATGGACCATTTGTCTCTGCTCGTCGGGCGTCATGCCTTCAACGCCCGCATTTTTTTCAACGGAAGCTTCTGCGACGTCAACGAATTCCACGAAAACGGTGTCTCGGGCCACCTGCACCTGGTGCGATGCGGGCCGGTCGAGTTTGTCCACGACGATGGTTCGGTGCTGCGTGTCGACCTGCCATCGCTGGTGTTTTATCCGCGCGGCAGCAGCCATCGCCTGCAAGTGCCAGTGGGACATTCTGCCTCGCTGCTGTGCGCGGATATCGTATTCGAGGACGGTGTAGACAATCCGTTGGCACGTGTCTTGCCCGACTGCCTCCATACGCCGCTGTCCGGCATCGCCGGACTGGGCGCCACGCTCGACCTGCTGTTCGGCGAAGCGGCCGGCGCCGCGCCGGGGCGCGAGCTGATCCTGGACCGCATGTGCGATGTCCTGCTTATCCAGTTCCTCCGGCGCGAGTTTGAGAATGGCAAGCTGTCGCTTGGCCTGCTGGCCGGCCTGGCCGACCGCCAGCTGTCGCTTGCCCTGGCGGTAATCCACGAGCGGCCTCATGAACCCTGGACCTTGCAGTCCCTGGCGGGCATTGCGTGCATGTCACGCGCCGCATTCGCCGAACATTTTCGCGAGGTAATGGGCATACCGCCGGGCGAATACCTGACACGCTGGCGCCTGACGCTCGGCGGCAGGCTGCTACGCCAGGGACTGCCGGTCAAGCTGGTCAGCAGCCGGACCGGCTATACCAGTGCGTCCACCTTCACGCGAGCCTTTACCGCACAGATGGGCGCTTCGCCGCGCGACTGGCTCAAGCGAGCGGCCTGACTCTGGCAGACGGGCTTCTCCTGTGTGAGATTCGGCATATTTTCGTGCAGATCGTCTCGAAAACATTGCATGACGTCTTTTGGCGCTGAAATCTATCGAATTTGCGCGTATATTTCCACGTGGAAACAGGGTGTGCAATTGTTGCAAGCCCACATCTACTTCTCTCCCGATCTGAGCGGGTAAAGTCAGCACACTCTTATAAGGCCCATAACATGGAAGCGTCATCTGCCGTAAATCGCTATAAGCTTGCACCGCCAAGCGAACAGGACCTGTTCGTTTCGCTGAACCGTTTGATGAAACCCGAAGAGTCCCAGCAATTGTGGACCACGGCTTGTCGTCAGGTAGGCGCCCGCTCGCCGCTCTCGGTCGACCAGTTCGAGCGTGTGCTCGTACAGCTGAAAGAGGCCAAAGGCCTGGCGTCGATCGCGGCCAGCTCCACGCTGGTACGCCTGAAGTCGTACCGTACGCTTTCCAAGATGAATTCCAAGTAACGAGGACGAAAATGAATGACCCATACGCTCCCAGCCCGGAACTGGATCCGGTCCTGGATGTCGCCAGGCTGCAGGAAATTGCTGACCTGGACCTGTTTGCGCCGGAAGTGAGCAATATTCTTTCCGATCTGGCTCGGGAAGCCAGCACCCGGCTGGACCTGCCGCTTGGCATGGTTAACATCGTGCTCGACGAGGCGCAGTACGTCGCGGCCCACCATGGTGTAGGTGGATGGATCGCAGAGGCCCAAGGAACGCCGGTCGAATGGGCCTTCTGCCGATTTGCCGTGCGCGACCGTACCGATTTCGTGGTCGAGGACGCGCATGTCCATGAGCGCGTGAAGGACAATCCTCTCGTTACCGAAGACGGCCTGCGCTGCTATGCGGGTATTCCTCTCATCACGTCCCGCGGCCACGCCCTGGGGTCCTTCTGTGTAGCCGGTACCGAGGCGCGCAGCTTTGACGAGGCCGAGATGAAGGTCTTGCGCGACTTGGCGGCCGAGGCCATCCGCCGCATCGAGGACAGGCGCGCAGTCGCCGCCTGAGCTGGTGCTCTGGAGGCCGGTCCCTGGCTACTGTGGAACCTTCCAGGACCGAAGGCTCGACAGTACCGTCAGCAGTTCGGCCGGCTCCACGGGCTTCGCGACATGCATCTGGAATCCGGCGGTCAGCGCGCGCATCCGGTCCTGGACGCGGGCGTAGGCTGTCAGTGCAACCGCGGGGATTCCCGGTCGCCCGGCACGGCGCTCGCGCCTGCGCAACTCCGCAATGAATTCATAGCCGTCCATGTCGGGCATGCCGATGTCGCTCACGATGAGATCGGGCTGGATGCCTTCGTACAGGATCAAGGCCTCGTGCGCATTGGAGGCGGTTTCAACAACCGCATGGGCACTGAGCAGGACCGATGCAAGCATGCCTCGCGCGTCATCGTCGTCTTCGACCAGGAGGATGGTCGCGCCGCCCAACCCGAACTCTTCCGTATTAGCCGGAATTGGAAAGCGGCTTGCCACTTCCGGGTCGGTCTCGGCTGTCGCGCTGTGGCCCTTCATCGCAGCCAGGGGCAAGGTGGCGGTAAATACCGCCCCCTTGCCTAATCCATGGCTCGATGCCTCGACATGCCCACCATGAAGCTCGACGAGTTTCTTGACGATCGCAAGACCGAGGCCAAGACCACCCTGCTTCCGAGTCGAGGTCGGGTCGACCTGCGTAAACGTGTCGAAAACCGTCGGCAAGTGCTCGGCTGGGATGCCGGCGCCGTTGTCGCTTACGATGATCTGGACATTGGAGTCCAGCTTCCTCAGCGTAAGCTGGACGCGTCCGCCTTTCGGCGTGAATTTGATCGCATTCGACAGAAGGTTCCAGACGATCTGCTGGAGCCGTTCCGGATCGCCCGAAACCGGGCCGGCCGACGGGTCCAGTACCAGCTGCAGACTGATGTTCTTAGCGTCAGCCGCCGGCCGCAAGGCTTCGAGCGCCGACTCGACCGACAGTTGCGGCGAGAACAGCTGGACGTTCAGGCGCAGTTTTCCGTTGACGATGCGGGAGATGTCGAGAAGGTCTTCGACGATCTGGGCCTGGCTGCGGGCATTGCGCTCGATCGTCGTGATCGCACGCTGGCGCATGGACTCATCGAGCTTTCCGGAAGTAAGCATTTGCGCCCATCCCAGGATCGATGTCAAGGGCGTACGCAGTTCGTGCGAAACCGTGGCCAGGAACTGGTCTTTGGCCTCGTTAGCGCGGGCCGCTTCTTCGTACAGCTTCTGCTTTTCGAGGGCGTCGAGCTCGGCGCGGCGCCGAGCAAACAGCGCTTCCTGGTACAGCGATGCCTTGTTCAATCCGATCGCTGCCTGTGCGGCCAGGGTTTCCACGAGGCGTTCATGGCCTTCTGTAAAACGGTCCGTCTCCTCGTGACCAAAGAACAGACCGCCCACGACTTCGCCATTGCCGAGGCTGACCGGCACGGCGAGATACGAGCGCACCGGCAGGTGGCCGGCAGGCATGCCATGGTGGGGCGCCATCTTGCCGTAACGTGGGTCCGCGCGTACGTCACCGCTGCGTATCGCTCCCTCGCCCCGGAAAGTGGGGCCGAACAAGTGTGTTGCCCGCGGTAGCGGAAACTGGCTGAAGTGTTCCTTTGGTACTCCGGCAATGGTGTACAAGGTATAGCTTTCGCCGCCTTCATCCCGGACCTTGTAGAAGAATGCCCCGAACTGGGCGCCGGTAAGCTGGGTTGCCGCTTCCGTCACCGCTTCCACGATCTTCTCATGGCTCAGTTCCTGGAGGATCAGCGAGCCGATCGCATGCAGTGCCTCCCTCTCGCGCTCCTGCTGCAGGCGGGGGCGGGCATCCTGCACTTCGATGACCGTTCCCACGACCTTGCCGTCACGGCGTACCGGACTGGCGGTGAACTGAACGGCGTAGAACGAACCGTCGCGGTGCACGAAGATTTCTTCGCCCTGTTCCTGCATGTTGGCCGGGGCGGCGCGGTCGATGGGACACTCTTCGAGGGGATAGTGGGTCCCATCCGGCCGGGTATGGTGAACGAAGTTGTGCAAGGGAGCACCTTGCACGTCATCGAGCCGATAGCCGGTAAGCGCTTCCGCCGCAGGATTCATGTACACACAACATTGCCGCTCGTCCATAACAAACATGGCAACGGTCGCGTTATCACATACGTCTTGCAGGTGGGAGAGATGAGTAGAGCGAATTGGAGTAGACACGGCACCGCTTCTTGGGATGAGCGGCAATTATACATATACCCCCGAGAGACGCCTGTCCCGTTAGCGCAGCACGTTTGCCATTCGATGTGACAATGAGCTGGACAAAATTATTCCAATGGGAAATAATTATTACCCGTGAGAAATTAAATGGATGCTATTTACCAGTCTGCCGGCACCACAGCCAGTACGCCCCGTATCGACAGGCGAGACGCGCTTCGCAAGACATGTCGCGTGCGCGCATTCCTCGATATTGGCGGTCAACTCCAGCTTGTCGGAAAAACCTTGGATCTCAGCCACAATGGCATCTCGCTGCTGCTTCCCCAAGCCTTGCAGCAAGGCTGCGTTGGCAATCTTCGGTTTTCGATCTACGTCAACGGTAACCTGGAACTCATACGTGCCCGCGTCGAGGTGTCGAACTGCGTCTTCCTCAGTATGGACGTCCGTGTCGGATTCCGCTTTGTCGAACTTGATCCATCTTCGAAACGTACGCTGGGTGTGCTGATGCGCTGACCCGTCTTATCCTCGGCATGAGCCTGTGGGGACCGACGACAGCGCCTGCTGCACCAGGCGCGCAGGCGGCTCGCGCAGGTCGAGCGTAACGCCGCGTTCGTCCGGCTGCAGCGGTTCGAGGTCGCGCAGCTGGCTGTCGAGCAGCGACAGCGGCATGAAGTGGCTGCTTCGCGCCGCCATGCGCTGTGCGATGAGTTCACGGTCGCCGTGCAGGTGGACGAAGCGCAGGTCGCCACCGCTGCCACCCTCGCCACGCAGAACGTCGCGGTAGGCACGCTTGAGCGAGGAGCACGACAGCACGACGACCGGATGCGTTTCCCATGCCCGCTCGATTTCCGCACGCAGCGCCTGCAGCCAGCCGTGCCGGTCTTCGTCGCCCAGCGGGATTCCCGCCGACATCCTGGCCACGTTTTCCGGCGGATGGAAGCGGTCGCCCTCGATGAAGGGAACGCCCAGCGCCTGGGCCAGCCGTGCGCCGATTTCGCTCTTGCCGCAGGCGCATACTCCCATGACTACCCATGCTGTCCGTGCATTCATATGATTCTCCTCCCTCGTTCATTGTGGCACGGGGCCGGTGTCATGGCCTGTCCGCGGTCGCAGCCTGGGGTATGGCGACTGTCCGCTTCGGATGCGAAGCGTCATGTAGTGCCGTGTACGGGCTGGCGCAAGCTTCCTTGAACAGCTTGGCGTACTCGGCAAGCGGCGGCAGGCCGAGCGCGCGGCGGCGCTCGTCGACGCCGGCGATATCCTCGACCTCGAAAGGCTGCCACTCGGTCCGGCTGACGCAGCTGCCCTGCCGGTCCGCATGCTGGGCGATCAGCCAGGCGGCGTTGGCCCCGTCCTGGCCGACCATCGCGATCGTTGGCCAGCCGAACTGTGCCACGATCTGCTTCAGGCGCGCCTGGTTGGCGCCGTCGACGGCGGCCCAGCGGCTGAAATCGCCCTTGTTCGCAAGATGGCGGACTTCCTGGTCGCTGGCTGCCATCTTCACTAGTTCTTCGCGCAATGCGGCATGCGTCGGGTCGGCGGCGCAGGCGCCAGCAGAACCTGCGTAGAAGACGGCGGTCATAAGAAGCTGTCCCAGGTGTGCGCGCTTCATGCGGTCTCCGAAGTCGATGGATCGGCTCGAGCTTACCGAAAACAGGGCCGGCAACAAGGCGCGCATTTTCACGTCTTGGGCAGGCTCAGCAGAAATCCCGGCTCGGCGCCCGCAGCTTCCCCAGCAGGTGCGACATGTCCACCAGCCGCTTGGCCACCAGGTGCCGCACCTCCCCCTGCTTCTGCCAGACGCCGTACACGCCCAGCAGCGGCGCGTGCAGCACCTCGCGCCGCTGCTGCTCCACCAGCGTGGGCCAGACGATCACGTTGATGTTCCCGGTCTCGTCTTCCAGCGTCATGAACAGCACGCCCTTGGCCGTCCCGGGACGCTGGCGCACCGTCACCAGGCCGCAGGCGCGCGCCAGCTGGCCGTCGGCGTAGTCGGCGAGAAGGGAGGCCGGCATGAAGCGCTTGGCCAGCAAGGCTTCGCGCAGCAGCGCCAGCGGATGGCGGCCCAGGGTGAGGCCCTGGGCACGGTAGTCGCCCACGATCTCGTCGGCCTCGGACGGCGCCGCCAGCTGCGGCAGTTCCTCAACCGGCGTGGTCGGGCGCAGCAGGTCGCGGTCGGGCACCGCCCCCACCGCCTGCCACAGCGCCTCGCGCCGGTGCCCGGCCAGTGACTGCAGCGCATTGGCGCCGGCCAGCACCTGCAAATCTCCCCGGTCGAGCTGGGCGCGGCGCGCCAGGTCGGCCACGCTCTCGAAGGGACGCACCGCGCGCGCCATCTCGATGCGCAGGGCCACTTCCTGCTTCAGTCCGCGCTGCAGCGACAGTCCGAGGCGTACCGCCGGCTGGCGCGAGCGGTCCGTGGGATGGAATTCTTCCAGGGTCGAATCCCAGCCGCTGATGGTGACGTCCGCGGGCCGCACCTCGATGCCGTGGCGGCGCGCATCCTGCACCAGCTGCGACGGGCTGTAGAAACCCATCGGCTGGCTGTTGAGCAGCGCGCAGAGAAACGCCGCCGGCTCGTGGCACTTGAGCCAGGAGCTGGCATAGGCCAGCAGCGCGAAGCTGGCCGCGTGCGACTCGGGGAAGCCGTATTCGCCGAAGCCCTGAATCTGGCTGAAGATCGCCTCGGCGAATTCCAGCGTATAACCGCGCTCCAGCATGCCGCGCACGATACGGTCGTAGTATTTTTCGAGCCCGCCCTTGCGCTTCCAGGCCGCCATCGCGCGCCGCAGCTGGTCGGCCTCGCCCGGCGTGAAGCCGGCGCCGAGGATTGCCACCTGCATCACCTGCTCCTGGAAGATCGGCACGCCCAGCGTGCGTTCCAGCGCCACCTTCATTTCCGGGCTCGGATAGTGCACCGGCTCGAGTTTCTGTCTCCGCCGCAGGTAGGGATGGACCATGCCGCCCTGGATCGGGCCGGGACGCACCACGGCCACCTCGATGACCAGGTCGTAGAAGCGGCGCGGGCGCATGCGCGGCAGCATGCTCATCTGCGCGCGTGACTCGATCTGGAACACGCCCACGGTGTCGGCCGCGCAGATCATGTCGTAGGTCGCCTTGTCGTCGGGCGGGATGTCCTGCATCTCGAACAGGTTGCCGTAGCGCTGGCCCACGAGTTCGAGGCCGCGGCGCATCATCGACAGCATGCCCAGGGCCAGCACGTCGACCTTCATCAGACCGAGTTCTTCCAGGTCGTTCTTGTCCCACTGGATGACGCTGCGGTCCGCCATGGTGGCGTTCTCGATCGGGACCAGGCGCGACAGCTTGCCGCGCGCGATGACGAAGCCGCCCGGATGCTGCGACAGGTGGCGCGGGAAGTTCAGCAGCTTGTCGGCCAGGGTGGCCCATTGCTGCGCCAGGCGCGATTCCGGATCCAGCCCGGCCTCGGCCAGGCGCCCGAGCAAATCGGCGCGGCTGTCGAACCAGTGATGGGTCTTGGCCACCTTCTCGACGATGGCCAGGTCGATGCCGAGCGCACGCCCGCTGTCGCGCAATGCGCTCTTGGGGCGGTAGCTGATCACCACCGCCGCCAGCGCCGCCCGCTCGCGCCCGTATTTTTGATAGATGTACTGGATGACTTCCTCGCGGCGCTGGTGCTCGAAGTCGACGTCGATGTCGGGCGGCTCGTTGCGCTCCTTCGAGATGAAGCGCTCGAACAGCAGGCTGGCGCGCGCCGGATCGACCTCGGTGATGCCGAGGCAGTAGCACACCGCGGAATTGGCGGCCGAGCCGCGGCCCTGGCACAGGATGTGTTGCGAGCGCGCGAAGCGCACGATGTCGTAGACAGTGAGGAAGTAGTGCTCGTACTGCATGTCGGCGATCAGCCCCAGCTCGTGCTCGATCTGGGCCTGCACCTTGGCCGGGATGCCGTCGCGGAAGCGCCGGTGCGCGCCGATATAGGTTTCCTGGCGCAGGAAGCTGCTGGCGTCGTGGCCGGGCGGGACCACTTCGTCCGGGTATTCGTAGCGCAGTTCGTCGAGCGAGAAGGTGCACAGGCGCGCGATGCGCACCGTCTCGGCCAGGGCCTCGCGCCCGTAGATATTGGCGAGGCGCAGGCGCGAGCGCAGGTGCTGCTCGGCGTTCTGGGCCAGACCGTAGCCGCACTCGGCCACCGGCTTTTTCAGGCGCGTGGCGGTGAGCATGTCCTGCAGCGGCTTACGCGAACGCACGTGCATCACCACGTGGCCGAGCGCCGTGATCGGCAGGCCATGCTGCCAGCCCACCTCTTCCACCGTTTCGCGGTGCGGTTCGTCGAAGGCGCGGTGCAGCAGGACCAGGCCGAGCCAGGCGCGCCCCGGAAAGGTGTTCGCCATCCAGGCGGCTTGAGCGTGCAGGCGGTCGACGTCGAGTGCCTCGTGCGAAGGATAGTGCGGCAGCAGGATCGCCAGGCAATCGGGCATGTGCTTCAGGTGCGCGTAGGCCGGCGCGGGCCGGGCCAGGTCGTCCGGCGTCAGGAAGTACGTGCCCTTCTCGCTACGGGTGCGCCCCAGGGTGATCAGCTCCGACAGGTTGCCGTAGCCGTTGCGGTTCTTGGCCAGCAGCACCAGCGACAGCGCCGGGCTGCCGTCCGCGTTCTTCAGGTGGAAGTGGGCGCCGATCACCAGGTGCAGGCCGGCCTTCCTGGCCTCGGCATGGGCGCGCACCACGCCGGCCAGCGAGCATTCGTCCGTCAGCGCCAGTGCGAAATAATCGAGCTGGACCGCGCGCGCCACCAGTTCCTCCGCATGCGAGGCTCCTTCGAGGAAGGAGAAGTTCGACAGGCAGAACAGCTCCGCATACGGAGGCAAAACCTGTGGTGGCGTGGAGAGCGGATCGGTCATCGGCAAAGGGCGAACAAGAGCGGTTTGAAAGCGTTACAATGCTAGTCAAACCAGCAATACTGTATAAAAACACAGTATAACCGAGACGATCCGCTCGACAAGGAATTCCCATGCAGATTCGTGCCCTGAAGTGCTTTGGCGAACACGCCGGCGGCGGCAACCCGGCCCTCGTCATCGAAGGCGACCATTCGAACGAAGAGGCACGCCGCGCCCTGGCGCAAGCGCGCAACACTACCTGCGTCTTCCTCGATGGCGAGGTGGTCGATTTCTACTACCCGCACATGCGCAGCCCGCTGTGCCTGCACGCCACGCTGGCCGCGGCGCACGTGCTGTTTGCGCGCCATCCCGATGCCGCACTCCTTTCGGTGACGACGGCGATGCGCGGCCAGCGGCTGGAGCTGCTGCATGGCGATGGCGCCTTCTATATTCGGCTGCAAGCGCAGGAGGTGGAGCAGCCGGTGCTGGCGCCCGGCCTGCTGGAGGAGCTGCTCGCGGCGCCCGGCTTCACGCCCGCATCACCGCCTCGCGTGGCATCGGTCGGCAGTCCGAAGCTGCTGGTCGAGGTGCCCGGTCCAGCGACGCTGCATGGCCTGCGCCCGGACCTGGCAGCCATCACCGCGTGGGGCAAGGACGCCGGCATCAACGGCATCTATGCGTGGAGCCGCCTGCAGGACGGCCGCAACGGTGACTACTATGAGGGCCGCAACTTCAACCACCTCGACCCGGCGCTGGAGGACAGCGCCACCGGCGTCGCGGCGGGCGCCCTCACCGCGCTGCTCGGGCACGGTATCGAGCTGCTGCAAGGACGGGCCACCGGCCAGTCCTGCCTGATCCGGACGCGGGTGGAAAATGGTGCGATCCTGGTCGGGGGCCGCGCCGAACCGGCAGCCGTGGTGACCAGTTTTTCCGGCGCTGCGCCAAGGTCATAGGACCTGTACGTACAGGCATCCGCCACTGTCCGTCCGGCGCAAGCTAGGATACACTTCCGCGGATACCCACTAGAGCTCAAGCAGAGCCAAACCACACCGCGGACATGAAACCTACCTTCCTTGCCTACGCCCTTCCCGTGATCCTGCTCGGCGCCAGTGCCACCGCACGCGCCGATGTGGATTACCAGCTGCGCATTACCGATGCGGCACAGCACCTGGCCGAAGTGCGCGCCACCTTCCCGGCCGTAACAGGCACCACGCTCGACGTGCAGATGCCGAACTGGCGTACCGGCCGCTACAACATGCTCAACCTCGCCAACGGCGTGCGCCTGTTCAAGGCCTTCGACGCCAAGGGCCAGCCGCTGGCGGTCGCCAAGACCGACAAGGGCACCTGGCAGGTCCGTACCAAGCCGGGCGACGCGGTGACGGTGCAGTACGAGCTGTACGCCAACCTGCTGGGCGAGCGCACCCGCCACATCGACGACACCCACGCCTACCTGGATGCCAGCGGCGTGTTCGTCTACGCCGCGCCCTTCCGCAAGGAACCGGTGAAAGTGAAACTCGACGTTCCGCAGGGCTGGAAGTCGCGCTCGGGCATGGACTCGGGCGCTTGCTCCCACTGCTTCGTCGCACCGGACTACGACGTGCTGATCGACGCGCCGATCGAAACCGGCATCCACGAGTTCTACACCGACAAGGTCGATGGCCGCACCATCGAACTGGCGATCTGGGGCCGCGGCAACCACGACGGCAAGCAGATGATGACGGACCTGAAGAAGATCGTCGCCGAGACTGCGAAGATGTACGGCAACAAGTATCCGTTCCAGCGCTACCTGTTCATCGTCCACGCCACCGACGGCGCCAGCGGCGCCACCGAGCATGCCAACTCGACCGTCATCCAGAAGCCGCGCTGGACCTTCGCGCCGCGCAAGCCCTACCTGGACTTCCTGCGCGTCGCCGCGCACGAGTTCTATCACACCTGGAACGTCAAGGCCTACCGCCCGAAGGAGATGGTCCCCTATGACTACCAGAACGAGAACTACAACCGCCTGCTGTGGGTCGCCGAAGGCCACACCTCCTACTACGACGAGCTGATCGTCCTGCGCGCCGGGCTGCAGAAGCGCGACGAGTTCCTGGAAGGCTACGCCAAGCTGATCGACGACTACCTGCACCAGCCGGGCCGCTTCCAGCAAAGCGCGGCCGACGCCAGCTTCGACGAGTGGATCGCCGTCGGCGGCGAGCGCGCGCGCAACGCCTCGGTCAACATCTACTCCAAGGGCCAGGTGCTGGCGCTGATGATGGACATCGAGCTGCGCCGCCAGACCGGCGGCAAGCGCGGTCTCGAGGACATGCACCGCATCCTGTTCGAGAAGCACTCGACCGCCCAGGGCGGCTACGACGTGCCCGCCGTGCTGGCGGCGCTGCGTAGCGTCAGCGGGCAGGACTGGAGCGGCTGGTGGGCCCAGTACGTGGACGGCACCGCCGAGATCCCCTTCGACACCCTGCTGGCCCAGGTCGGCCTGCAGAAGATCGCCGACGTGCCGAAGGACCAGGAACAGAAGACCGAATGGTGGGCCGGCTGGACCCTGCGCGAAGGCAGCGACCCGGCCGTGGTCACCGTCGTCGAGCGCGACAGCCCGGCATGGAAGGCCGGCGTGGTCTCGGGCGATACGCTGGTGGCCGTGAACGGCCTGCGCGTCTCCAGCAAGGACATCGGCGACAAGATGTCGCTCGCCAAGACCGGGCCGTTCAAGGTGCACCTGTTCCGCCGCGACGAGCTGGTGGAAAAGCAGCTCACGCCGCTGCAGCAGCCGAAAGGCAAGGCCAAGCTGAAGGCCCTGGACAATGCCAGCGCCGCGCAGAAGGCGATGAACGCATCCTGGCTCGGCGTGGCATGGCCAAAGGAAGAAGCAAAGCAGCCCTGATCCGTACCTGGACGGCGCGATTGCGTCGATGAAAACCGCGGCCCCGGTCAAGACCGGCGCCGCGGTTTTTTCATGGTCGTTCTTCGCGAAACGCCAGCACCCTGTCGATCAGGCCGTACTCCGCCGCCTGCGCGGCCGACATGAAGTTGTCGCGGTCCGAATCCCTCTCGATCCTCTCAAGGGGCTGCCCGGTGCGCTCGGCCAGCAGGCTGTTGAGGCGGTGGCGCTGGTACAGGATCTCGCGCGCCTGGATCTCGATGTCGGCCGCCACGCCCTGCGAGCCGCCGTGCGGCTGGTGGATCATGATGCGGGCATTCGGCAGCGCGTAGCGCTTGCCGGGCGCGCCCGCGGCCAGCAGGAAGGAACCCATGCTGGCGGCGAAGCCCGTGCACAGCGTCGACACGTCGGGCTTGATGAATTGCATCGTGTCGTAGACGGCCATGCCGGCATATACCGAGCCGCCCGGCGAATTGATGTAGAGCGCGATGTCCTTGTCCGGGTTGTCCGATTCCAGGAACAGCAACTGGGCCACCAGCAGGTTGGCCGAGTGTTCGGTGACCTCGCCGACCAGGAAGATCACGCGTTCCTTCAGCAGGCGCGAGTAGATGTCGAAGGCGCGCTCGCCGCGCCCGGTCTGTTCGATGACGGTGGGCACCAGGCCGAGTGCCATTGGAGATTGCAAGCGCATGTTCGTCCTTTCGCGGTAGAGTGGTACTGGTAAATTGGTACTACGCGCATGACGCCTGCCGCCGGACACGTGTGACAGCCTGAAGAAAATACCGCAGGCCTGTCACATTCGGGATCCGCCGAGCGTCAAATGGACATTCCACCGCTACAGGAGACTGCGATGCCATGCACTACCGATCCGGACGGTGCCACCTTCGAACGGCTGCGCCCGCGCCTGACCGCCATCAGCCGCCGCATCGTCGGCAGCGAGGCCGAAGCCGAGGACATCGTGCAGGACTGCTTCCTGAAATGGCATGGCCTCGAGCGGGAGGCGCCGGCGACGCCGGCGGCCTGGTTGACCACCGTCGTGCAGCACCAGTCGATCGACCGCCTGCGCAAGCGTGCCCGCGACGAGGCGGCGGCACAGGTTGCGGCGGAACTGCTGCCCGAGGCACTGCCCGCCCAGCCCGAGGATGGCCTGCTGCGGCATGCGGAACTTGGCGAAGCGCTCGCCCGCCTGCTGGCGCGCCTGTCGCCCTCCGAGCGCCTGGCCCTGGTCCTGCACGAAGTGTTCGAATGCAGCCATGCCGCCATCGCAGCCACTCTCGGCACCAGGGCGGTAAACGCACGCCAGCACCTGGCGCGCGCGCGCCGCCGGCTGCGCGAGATCGAAGCGGAGGACCAGGGCAACGGCGCACCGCAGGAAAAGCTGTGCCGCGAGCTGGTGCGCCGCTTCCAGGCCGCGATCAATGGCATGGACGTGCCGGCGGTAGTGACGCTGCTGGCCGACGAACAGCCGGTATCCGTGCATGAAGCGCCACGGCTGCGCATCCGCGGGCGCGCATGCGCCAACGATGCGTCCTACGAGTTTGTCCTGGCCGCCTGAGCGGGCGGGTACACTGGAGGGCCAACTATTCCTTCCAGTGCCATGGTCTCCGACAACGCCCCGGTTCACACCACGGTTCGTGCCGAATTCAACCCCCTGATCAAACCTTTCCTGGTGCTGAAGATCGGTGTGGTGATGATCGCTACCATCGTCGGCATCCCACTGGCGATCGTCTGGTTCCTGGGTGTCGGCCAGTGGTGGGCCCGGCATTATTTCGAGCGCCTCGAATGCCAGCTGGGCGAACGCAGCCTGCGTTACCGCAAGGGCATCCTGGTCACCACCGAAAAGACCATCCCCCTTGAGAACATCCAGGACGTGACCTTCATCGAAGGCCCGATCCTGCGGCGCTTCAACCTGAGCACCCTGAAATTCGAAACCGCGGGCCACAGCGCGGGCCAGGCATCCGACATGCAGCTGACCGGCATCATCGATGCCCAGGCATTCCGGGCCGAGATCATGCGGGCGCGCGACGCCCTGCGCCATGCGCCACGGAGCGCCGAGAACGACGCCCACCTGGCCGTGCTGCGCTCGATCGAAGCGAAGCTGGACGACATCGCCGGGCTGCTGCGCGCCAGGCAGTAGGGGGGCCGACAGGCAGGCGGCATCCGCTGAGTCGCCGCATGCATGTAGGTTATATGTTTACAACGTTGCGTTAATGATACAGCGCCTTGGTGCTCTTCAGCGGGATTGTTTAGTATTCAATTTTCCCTCGGAGTAACCAGTGCTCACACTCAAACGCCTCCCCCAGTCGGTTCTGCTCGCCCTGTACGGCGGCGCCGCATTCGCCACCCTGATCCCAAGCGCCTTCGCCCAGAGCACTGCGCAAGAGCCATCCACTGCCCCCGTCGCCGCCGGCACTCCGGCCGCGTCCGCAGCGGGCCAGGGCCAGAATGGCGGCATGCAGAGCGTCAGCATCGTCGGTTCGCGCCGCGTCGGCAACGTCTCCGATATCGACACCCCGGTGCCGGTGGACTTCATCCCGATGACCAAGGCGACCGAACAGGGCGGCCAGTTCGACCTGGCACAGGTCCTGAACAACGTCTCGCCCTCGTTCAACTCGACCCGCCAGACCGGTGCCGACGGCGCCGACCTGGTCGACTCCGCCGCCCTGCGCGGCCTGGGTTCGGACCAGACCCTGGTGCTGGTCAACGGCAAGCGCCGCCACACCACCGCGCTGGTGAACCTGTTCGGCGCGCGCAACCGCGGCAACACGGGCACCGACATGAACGCGATCCCCTTGATGGCCATCCGTAACGTGCAGGTGCTGCGCGACGGCGCCGCCGCCCAGTACGGCTCGGACGCGATCGCCGGCGTGCTCAACATCGAACTGAAGAAGAACCTCGGCTGCGAGATGGTGGCGGGCTTCGGCCAGTACACCGAGGGCGACGGCGACAACTACCTGGCCTCGGCCTACTGCGGCGTAGCCGTGGGCGGCGGCGTGCTGGGCATCACCGGCGAATACTACGACCGCGGCCGCTCCAACCGCGCCGAGGAAGGCAACCCGCGCATCATCGGCGACACCAAGTCGCAGAACAGCACCGTCTACCTGAACGGCGAATTCCCGGCGGGCGACGGCAAGCTCTACGTCACCGCCGGCGCCCAGAACCGCGACGCCTCCTCGGCCGCCTGGGCGCGCGAAGGCCTGGGCTCCGAGGACATCCCCTCGCGCAACTCGGCCGCGATGTACCCGAACGGTTTCGTCCCCTTCATCAACGGCGACATCAACGACCACTACGGCACCCTCGGCTACCGCTTCCGCCTGGGTGAGTGGAACACCGACCTGTCGCAGACCTTCGGCCAGAACCGCATGCGCTACACCATCGCGAACACGCTCAACGCGTCGATCGCGAACCTCGACCTGCAGCGCGGCGGGCCGGGCAGGAGTGCCAGCATGTTCGACGCCGGCGGCTTCTCGTTCCGCCAGGCCACCACCAACCTGGACTTCTCGCGCTTTTTCGAGGGCATCGGCAATGGCATGAACGTGGCCTTCGGCTTCGAGCACCGCCGTGAGAACTACAAGATCAACGCGGGCGAGCCGGGTTCCTACATCGACGCCGACGGCGTGGGCGTAGGCGGCAATGCCGGCAGCCAGGGCTTCCCGGGCTTCCAGCCGATTGATGTGACCGACAGCGACCGCCACTCGAACGCGGCCTACCTCGACCTCGAGACCGACCTCGCCGAGGGCTTCAAGCTGCAGGCCGCGCTGCGCCACGAGCGCTATTCCGACTTCGGCGCCACCACCACCGGCAAGCTGGCCGCCGCATATCGGATCAACCCGGCGGTGCTGCTGCGCGGTTCGGCGAGCACCGGCTTCCGTGCGCCGTCGCTGCAGCAGGTTTACTTCTCGTCGACCTTCACCGACTTCGTCAGCGGCCAGCCGCTCGACGTGGTGCTGGCGCCGAACGGCGGCCGCGTGGCCAATGCCGCCGGCATCCCGCAGCTCAAGGAAGAGGAATCGAAGAGCTACACGCTGGGCCTGACCTGGTCCCCGAGCCAGGCCACCTCGCTGACGGCCGACCTGTACCGCATCGGCATCGACGACCGCATCGTGCTGTCGGGCCGCTTCGATGCCGACAACTACCCTGCCCTGGGCGCCACCCTGCAGGGGCTGGGCGTGGGCCAGGCCCAGTTCTTCGTCAACTCGGTGGACACCAGGACCCAGGGCCTGGACGTGACGCTGTCGCACCGCTTCGATGATGTGGCTGGCGGCAAGCTGAACACCTTCCTGGCGCTGAACTTCAGCAAGACCGAAGTGACGGGCGTGCATGCGCCGAGCGCGCTGCGCGGCTTCGAGGACGTGCTGCTGTCCGAGCGCGAGCGCCTGTTCATCGAGGAAGGCGCACCGCGCCGCAAGGCCACGCTGGGCTTCGACCATACCCGCGGCAAGCTGGAAACCGCGCTGCGCATCGTGCACTTCGGCCCGCAGACCCTGGGCACCTTCTCGGGTCCGCCGGTGCCGAACCAGTACTACAAGCCGAAGACGTCGGCCGACCTGTCCTTCACCTGGTCGTTCACCGACAAGACCAAGTTTACCGTCGGCGGCACCAATATCTTCGACGTCAAGCCGAGCGAGCAGGATCCGAACGAGACCGACAACGGCTTCAAGTACGAGAGCGTGCAGTTCGGCCTGAACGGGGCGGCCTGGTTCGCGCGCCTGTCCCACCGGTTCTGAACCAGCTCAGCCCCTCCAGCAAAGGGTTCCCGCTTGGGAACCCTTTTTTTACGCATCCTGATTGTCCCCGGGCATACGCAATTGTTATAAATGGACCGAGCTTGCGTTAACGAATGCGTATAATGCCCTGATCAATGCGCGTTGGCGGTAAGCAACGTCTTCCTCCATATCGTCGCGCTTACCCAAGGTGACCAGCATAGGCCGTACGAATGAATACCGCTGCACACGCCCGCATCTCCACCGGCATCGCCGGCCTCGACGACATCCTCGGCGGCGGCCTGACCCCGCAACGCGTCTACCTGGTGGAAGGTTCGCCGGGTGCCGGCAAGACCACGCTGGGCCTGCAGTTCCTGCTCGACGGCGTGGCCAGGGGCGAAGCCGGCCTGTACATCACCCTGTCCGAGACAACCGACGAGCTGAAGGCAGTCGCGGCCAGCCATGGCTGGAACATCGACGCACTGTCGATCTTCGAACTGGCCGGCGACACCGAACTCGATCCCGACTCCGAGCAATCGATCTTCCACCCTTCGGAAGTCGAGCTGGGCGAGACTACTCGTAATGTCATGGACCACGTCGACGCGGTCAAGCCGGTGCGCGTGGTATTCGACAGCCTGTCGGAGATGCGCCTGCTGGCGCAGAACCCGCTGCGCTACCGCCGCCAGATCCTGGCGCTCAAGCAGTTCTTTTCGGCGCGCGCCTGTACCGTCCTGCTGCTCGACGACAAGACCAGCCAGTCCGACCAGCACCTGCACAGCATCGCCCACGGCGTCATCAGCCTGGAGCAGATCGCGAAGGAATTCGGCACCGAACGCCGGCGCGTCAACATCATCAAGATGCGTGGCATCCGCTTCCGCGGCGGCTACCACGACTACACCCTCGACACCGGCGGCATCACGATGTACCCGCGCATGGTTGCGGCCGAGCACAACCGCGATTTCACGCCCATGGTGCGCTCCACCGGTTCCGAGGGTTTCGATGCCCTGCTCGGCGGCGGCCTGGTGCGCGGTACCAACACCCTGTTCGTCGGCCCATCCGGAATCGGCAAGACCACGCTGGCCACGCGCTGCCTGCTGTCCGCGCTCGAGCGCGGCGAAAAGGCCGCCTTCTACCTGTTCGACGAAGGGCTCGGCACCTTCTTCGCGCGCAGCACGGCGCTCGGGCTGGAACTGCGCCCCTACACCGACAACGGCCAGCTGCGTATCCACCACATCGACCCGGCCGAGCTGGCGCCGGGCCAGTTCGCGCAGATGCTGCGCGATGCCGTGGAGAAGGACCGCGTGGACTTCGTCGTCATCGACAGCCTGAACGCCTACTTGCAGGCCATGCCGGGCGAGCAGTTCCTCCTGCTGCAGATGCACGAACTGCTGTCCTACCTGAACCAGCAGGGCGTGACCACGGTGATGGTGCTGGGCCAGCACGGCATGGTCGGCGAGGTGCGCTCGGACGTCGACATGAGCTACCTGAGCGACGGCACCGTGATGATGCGCTTCTTCGAATCGAACGGCCGACTGCGCCGCGCCATCACCGTCGTCAAGAGCCGCGCGGCGGAGCATGCGCTCAGCATCCACGAGCTGCAGCTCAACCGCGAGGGCATCCGGGTCGGCGCGGCGCTGGAAGGCTTCGAAGGCGTGCTTACCGGCCTGCCGAGCTACCGCGGCTCGACGCCGATGATGGCGGTCCTGCCGAATGAAAACAGCTAGCCCGCACGACGAGCGCATCCTGATCCTCGCGCCGCGGGGACGCGACGCCGAAGTCATGTGCTCGGTGCTGGCGCGCGGCAGCGCTTCCTGCGACATCGTCCACGATTTTTCCTCCCTGGCCGACGCGGTCCAGGGCGGCGCCGGCATGGCCATCGTCGCCGAGGAAGCCCTGCACGAGGTCGACCTGGGCCCGCTGCACGCCTGGCTGGCGCGCCAGGAACCCTGGTCCGACTTCCCCTTCGTGATCCTGCTGGCCAAGACAATCGGCATGCCGCCCGACGGCGCCCGTGCCCGGCTGGAGGAGCTGGGCAACATCATCCTGCTCGAGCGCCCGCTCAACGCCCAGACCCTGCGCAGCGCCGCCACCTCGGCCCTGCGCGCACGCCGCCGCCAGTACCAGGCGCGCGACCTGCTGGCCGACCGCGAACGCGATGCCGCCAGCCTGAAGCAGAGCCGGGAGGACCTGCTTTCGCTAAACGAGACGCTCGAGTCGCGCATCGAGGAACGCACGCGCGCGCTGGCCCAGGCCAACGACCGCCTGATGAACGAAGTCATCGAGCGCGAACGGGTGCAGCAGGCCATGGTGCAGTTCCAGAAGATGGAAGCGGTCGGCCGTCTCACCGGCGGCATCGCGCACGACTTCAACAACCTGCTCAACGTGGTCCAAGGCAGCATGGACCTGATCCTGCTGCTCTCGAAAGACGAGGTGGCGAAGCAGCGCGCCGAGATCGCGCGCCGCGCCTGCCAGCGCGGCGCCAAGCTCACCGGCCAGCTGCTCGCCTTTGCGCGCAACCAGAACCTCGACCTGCGCCAGGCCGGCGTGGGCGCGCTGTTCGACGGCGTGCGCGAACTGGTGGCCGCCTCGGTCGGCTCGCGCGTCAAGTTGCGCTTCGAGGTGGAAGAGCCCTGCGCCAGCGTGGCCGCGGATGCCAACCAGATGGAGATGGCCCTGCTGAACCTGGCCATCAATGCACGCGACGCCATGGACGGCAATGGTGAAATCAGTTTCCATGCAGCGAATGCCCGACCGCCCGACGGGCTGCTGCCGGCCGGCGACTATGTGCGCATCGCGGTCTCGGACACTGGCCCCGGCATGACGCCCGAACTCATCGCCAAGGTGTTCGAGCCCTTCTTCACCACCAAGGCCGTCGGCAAGGGCACCGGTCTGGGACTGAGCCAGGTGTACGGCATGGCCCGGCAGTCGGGCGGCGCGGCCCGCATCCTGAGCCAGCCGGGACTGGGGACCACGGTCGAGATCTGGCTGCGCGCCTGGGACGGGCTGGATGCCGCCGAACCGGCGGACCCGCCCACGGCCGCCACGCAGGCCCGGCCCGGGGCACGGATCCTGGTGGTCGAGGACGACAACTTCGTGCGCGAATCGATGGTATCCCTGCTCGAAGCCTTCGGCCACACCGTGACCCAGGCCGCCGACGGCGACGCCGCCTTGGGCGAGCTGCAGCGCGCGCGGCCCGACCTGATCATCACCGACTACCTGATGCCCGGCATCACCGGGGCCGAGCTCATGCTGCGCGCGCGTCAGGTATTTCCCGGCATCCCGATGATCATCGCTACCGGCTATGCGGACATGAAAGCGATCGAGCAGGTGCTGGGCAGCGACATCCTGCTGCGCAAGCCCTTCCAGCTGGCCGAACTTGCCGTCAGCGTCGACCGGGCGCTGGGCCGCGGCGGGCCGCTGGTGCCACCTGTGCTGCGGCACTGAACGCTGCGGCGCGAGCGTCCCTGCGCACGGAGGCGCTGCCGAAAACGACTCTGTGCCACACTTTGTTCATCACCTAACAGGCCATGCCACCAGGGGAGCACATCATGAGCAACGAACAAAAGTCGCAGGAACAGCAGGGACAGGAAGCCGGTGCCGGCCAGGCGGAGAAGCACCAGCAACTGAGCCAGCAACTGAGCGAGCAACTGAGCCAGCAGGAGGGGCGACAGCAAAACCAGCAACAGGCGGGGCAGGACGTTGACGGCCTCGCCAACAAGAAGCCCGAAGAACTGACACCGGAAGAGTTGAGGCTGATGGCCGACACGATGCCGGGCGAAGGGCCGGGTGACTGATGTTTTTATTCTTCTCGAACAAACTTGGTTGCCTCGGCTCCATCGCGATCTCGATCGTGCTGACCTTGATCGTCCTGCTGCTCTTCGGCGTTTTCTGAAGCAGGCCTACTTCTTCAGCGTGCGCACGTAAGCCAGGACTTCGTCTTCGCGTCCCTCGCCCACCGCCTCGGCGGCAGTCCTGCCGCCGAGCGCCGGTTGCGCCTCGTTCATCCACACGTTGGCGGCATCGTCGCTGCCGAGGATGCCGCGCACTTCGTGCATCACGGTGTAATAGGCCTGGGCCTTGCGCGACTGCTGCTTGGCGCGGGCCTGCAGCGCCGCAAACGCATCGGGGGTGATGGGATCGTCTCCGGCCATGGTCATGCTCCTTATTTGGTGACGCTCAAGAGCGAACGCTTGCCGCCCTTGAACGAGTACAGCGTGATGGTACCGTCGCGGATGTCGCCGCGCTCGTCGAACGCGATCGGCCCGGTCACGCCCTTGTACTGGATCTTGGCCAGCACCGGCAGGTATGTCGCCGGCTGGCTCGAGCCGGCCTGCACCATCGCCTCGGCCATGGTCATCACCGCGTCGTAGGCATAGGGGGCATTGATCTGGACGTCGATGCCGAAGCGCTTCTTGTAATCGGCGCGGAACTTGTCCATGGCGGCGCGGGCTTCGCCCTGCACGCCGCCCGCTTCCGCGCACACCACCTGGCCATCAAGCATGGTGCCGCCCGAGAGCTTGTGGATCTCGTCGGAGCACAGGCCGTCCCCGCCCATCATGCGCACGTTCATGCCGAGCTGCTTCATCTGGCGCAGCATCGGTCCGGCGGTCGCGCTCATGCCGCCGAAGAAGACCAGGTCGGGCTTGGTGGCGCGGATGCGCGTAATGATGGCGCTGAAATCGGTCGCCTTGTCGTTGGTGAATTCCTTGGCGACGACCGTGCCGCCTTGGCTTTGCAGGCTGCGCGCGAATTCGGTAACCAGCCCCTGGCCATAGGCGGTGCGGTCGTCGACCACGGCCACCCGCTTGGCCTTCATACTGCCGATCGCATAGCGGCCCAGCGCCTGGCCCAGCTGCACGTCGTTGGCCACCACGCGGAAGGCGGTGTTGAAGCCCTGCCGGGTATACATCGGAGACGTCGACGAGGGCGAGATCTGCGGAATGCCGGCCGCATGGTAGATCTTCGAGGCCGGGATCGTGGTGCCCGAGGTCTCGTGGCCGACCATGCCGTTGATCTTCGCGTCCACCAGCTTCTGCGCCACGGCGGTGGCCTGCTTCGGCTCGCCCGCGTCGTCCTCGGCCGCCAGTTCGAAGCGGACCTTCTTGCCGCCGATGCTGACACCCTTCGCATTGAGCGCCTCGATCGCCATGCGCGCGCCGTTCTCGGTGTCCTTGCCGAAGTAAGCCACGGGACCGGTCACGGCGGCCGCATGGCCGATCTTCACTACTTCCTGGGCCGAGGCCAGGCTGGATGCCGCCAGGGTGGCCAACAGGACTGCTTGCTTGTTCATCGATTCCTCGTCAATATCCGGTCAGGGCCCGCGGCCCTCATGAGCAAAGGGACCATTTTACCGTTACCGTGACAGGTCCGTCGGCCGGCGGCACGGCAAGTGTGACAATTGAATTGATGGAGTCGGTGCAGCTGGACCTGCTCAGCCTGCGCAAACGCTACCGCAAGCCGGGCTGCCGCGCCGCCGCCCGGACCTGAGGCCCGGGACCACGGCCTCTTACAAGGACTGCTCCCACACCAGGCGCCACGTCGGGCGCATCCGGAAGACGGTCGCGCGTTCGAGCGGCCTGCTTCCCTCGTACGCCAGTCGTTCCAGGTAGTCCCGCTGCGACAGGCCGGCCACGGACAGGCGCAGCCGCGATTTGGCGCCGTGCTTCCATACCGCATACAGGTCGAGCTGGCGCCGGCTGCCGTCGTCGCTGAAAATCAGCGCGCTCGCGCGGCTGGCGACGCGTCCACGGTAGCTGTAGGTAGCGCCCAGGTCGACCCGGCTGGCCGCCGCGGCGTAGTCCAGCCCGAGATTGCCGCTGTAGGCCGGCTGGCCTTCGATGCGGTTGTCCGGCCCCGGCACGCTGTCCAGCCGCGACCAGTTGCGCGCCAGGTTGAGGCGCCCCGCCAGCGCGCCGCGCGTCAGCTTGCCTTCGAACTCGACGCCGCGCACCGTCGCGCTGCCCGCGTTGTCGGGCATGGCGGTCCATACGCCCCGGTTTTCGACGATGCGCGCCAGCGTGATGTCGCGGATGCGCTTGTGGAACACGCTGACGCTCACCATGTCTGCCGCGCCGAAGTAGCGCTCCCAGGCCAGGTCGACTGCCAGGGCAAGCTCCGGCCGCAGCCTGGGGTTGCCCTGCTGGTCCGGGTTGGTGGCGTTGTTGTTGTTGTCGACCGTGTAGCGGCGCGGCATCAGCTGGACGATGTTCGGGGCCTTGTAGGTGCGGCTCACAGCCAGGCGGACTGCGTCGCGCGGCCCGCTCGGCCCCACCTGGTCCTCGGGTCGCTGCGGCTTGTACAGCATCTGGAACACCGGACTCCAGGCGCCCGCATCGACATCGACCGGCGTATCGGCATTGCCTTCGCCCGTCGTATGCAGGTCTTCGCGGCGCAGGCCGGCATAGGCGGACCAGCCAGGGCCGAGGTCCCACTCATCCTGGATGAAGAAGGCACTGCGTTCCACGCTGGCGCGGTAGTCCTCGTCGCTGGACAACAGCAGGCCGCCGCCAGGGTCGACATGCCGTTCGCGCCGGTACTCGCTGCGGCCCTTGCGGCCGAACTCCCAGCCGGCCGCCAGGGAATGGCTGCCCCACAAGGGGCGGCGCCAGCTGCCGCTGAAGGTCCATTCGCGTTCACGGGGGCCGGAAGCCACCAGGTGGGATTCGAGCAGCCGGTCCTGCACATCCATGCTGCGGTAGACGAAGTCGGCCTCGCGCCTCATGTGAAAGCCGGACAGCTTGGCGGCAAGGCGGGCGCCGCCGTCCAGCCTGCGCGTCCAGGCCAGGTCGGCGTAGGCGTGCAGCGGACGGGTCCCGAAGCGCTGGACCGCATGGGGGAAGGCCGTCGGCCGGCCGATCTCGGTGCTTTCGTCTTCGCGCTTGACGTTGTCGATGTGGCGCCTGCGCAGGTAGCCCTGGGCACTGATGCTGTCGCGCGTGGAGGGCTGCCAGGTCATGCGCGGCGCCAGCTCGAGGATGTCCTCGACCTGGCGGTCGGTCCAGGCCGTGCGGCGCAGCAGCAGGGGATCCGATCCTGTTTCGGTGCTCAGGGCCGCGATCGGATTCAGGTTGCGCTTCACCGTCGCGGCCACGGTGTAGGCGAGCGTTCCCGTGCGGCCGCTGTGCTGGGCCAGCAGCTGCGGCGCCGCCTGCCCCCCGAGGAAGGCGCTGCCTGCCTTGAACTCGTTGGCGCCCTCGCTCTTTGCCGGGCCGGCGCGCCGCATGATCACATTGATCGCCCCGGCCACGGCCTGGCTGCTGGTCTCGGCGGTGGCGGCGCGCCCGATCTCGATGCGCTCGATGAGCTCCGGACTGATCGATTCGAGCGAGAAGCCGCCGGGAGCAGGCAGGCCGTTGAGCAGGATCGCCACATAGCCGCTGCCCATGCCGCGCATGCGGATGGCGGCTTCCTTGCCGGGGCCGGCGTCGAGCGTGATGCCGGGCTGGCGTTTCAGCACGTCGACCAGGCTGGCGTCGCCATGGCGCAGGATCTCGTCGCGCCCGACGATGATGGCGGTGGTGGTCGATTGCGCGCGGCTGTCCGCCGCGCCGGCGCTGACCAGCACCTGCTGGATGCTCTGCTGGACAAGCTGCGGGTCCGCGGTTTGGGCAGATGCACAGGTGTGCGCTGCCAGCAGCAGCGCGCCCGCGCTGCCGGTTCGAATGAATTGCATGGTATGGCTCAGTAAGTAGGGTGAATGGTCGGGGTTTCGGGTGCGGTGACCTTTCCCTCCGCGACCCAAAGAATCAGCTGGTCCAGCACCGCCCTGCCCCTGCCTTCGTCGGCCTGCGGGTCGTTGACGAAGGCAGTCACGATCCAGTCCTGCCCGCGCCGGTCGCGCACGTAGCCGGCCAGCGCCGCCACGTCGCGCAGGGTGCCGGTCTTCATGCGCGCATTGCCCGCCGCAGGGCTGAGCTTCAAGCGGTTCCTCATCGTCCCGTCCAGCGCCACGATGGGCAGGCTGGCGGCGAATTCCGGATACCAGCGGCTCGCCGCCGCCGACTTCAGCAAGGCCGCCAGCTGTGCCGCACTGAGCCGCTCGATGCGGGACAGTCCGGAGCCGTTCTCGATGACCATGCCGGCGGGATCGACACCCTGCGCAGCGACCCAGTCGATGACACGCCGGCGCGCGCGTTCGAGCGTCGGCTGCCGGGCGCCCTCGCCTGCCATGGCGCCCATGGTCAGGTACAGCATGCGCGCCTTGACCGCGTGCGAATCCTTGTTGATGTCGCGGATCGTCTCGGCCAGGGTCTCGGACTGGCGCTCGGCGAGCACGGTGGCGCGGGCCGGGACCTTGCCCTCGCGGGCCCGGCCACGCCACTGTCCGCCCATCTCTTCCCACAGCGCACGGACCAGGCGTTCGAGGTACAGGTCGCGATCGATGGTGTTCAGTTCCACGGTCTTGCTGCAGTCGCGCGGGAAGCTCCCGCCCAGGACGATGCGCACGGCGCCGCCCTCGTCCTCTTCGACCTTCGGCCGCTGCCACGTCTCTTGCCAGTCACGGCAGGGAAGCTCGTTGAGCGTCATCCGGTTCAGCACGGACACCCCGGACAGCGGCGGCGTGACCTGCACGGCCACCTTCGCCCCATCCGAGGACAGCGTGTAGGCGACCAGGTTGTCCGACACCGCCAGCGCGTCGGGAATGACGTTATAGGACGCGTCCGGCGTGTCGTCGAAAGGAGGCCTCCCGATGTCGAGCCGGGTCGGCTGGAACAGCGTCCGGTCCAGCACCAGGTCTCCCGCGATGGAGACGATGCCGCTGTTGCGCAGGCTGCGCAGCATGCTGCCCACCCGCTCCCAGCTCAGGTTCGGATCGCCGCCGCCCAGCAGGTACAGGTCGCCTTTCAGCTCACCGTTCTCCAGCCTCGCATCCGAGAGCATGGCCGTGGTCCAGCGGTGCGCCGGGCCCAAGGTATCGAGGGCGGCCAGGGTCGTCACCAGCTTCATGGCCGAGGCAGGATTGGTGACGCGGTGCGCGTCCAGCGCATGCGGCGCCGGCACGCCGGCCAGGGGAGCGATCTGGTAGCTCAGCGCATCGACGGGAAGGCCCTGGCGCGCCAATTCCTGCAGGACCGCGGCGGGCGGGGTAGCGCCGGCGTGCGCCGCCAGGACGATGACTGCGCAGACGGCGCTTGCGGTTCGGATGATCCGGTGGAGGAAGATGGGCATGGGCTTCGCTTATCGTGTCGAACCTGCCCATTTTGCGCACCGTCCCGCCGGCCGCCATCACAAATGTGACGAACTCCCGGTTCCATGTGATGGCCTCCTCCGGCGCCGGGTCTGGCGTCAAGACGGCGCTGCTATACTTTTCCGATGACGTCTTTCCTCTATCGCATCCAACCCTTCGCCAGGATCGTGGTGTCCATGGTCTGCCTGTGGACGGCCATCAGCGTGCTCGGCGCACTCCAGACCTACAGCGACAACCTGCGCGCCGGCGTCTCCAGCCACTATCCGGCTTTGCTGGCCACCTGGTTCATCGAGTACGCCGTGCCCTTGATCGTCCTGAGCTGCATCCTGTGCATCGCGCTCACGCGCTGGCCGGCGCTGCTCGCGCGCCCGCGCAACGTGGTGGCGATGTTCGCGGGCCTGGCCCTGCTGTTCCAGCCCGCCCAGTGGACCTACATGGCCTGGCAGCGCGGGCTGCTGCAGATCGCCAGTGTCGAGGACGCCTGGCAGCTCTTGATGAAGATGCTGCTGGTGGGCTGGTTCTCGACCACCGGCACCTTCGCCGCGATCCTGGCCTTCTTCTACTGGCGCCAGGCCAAGGAGCGCGAGCTGGCATGGCAACGCTCGCAGACCGACATGCTCAACCTGCGCCTGGCGCTCGAGGAACAGCGCATGCTGGCCCTGCGTGCCCAGCTCGAACCGCATTTCCTGTTCAACGCCCTGAACGCGATCAGCGCCCTGGTGCGCAGCGACGACAAGCTTCTCGCCCTGCAGGGCATCGGGCTCCTGAGCGAGCTGCTGCGCTATGTGCTGTCCGCGAGTAGCGGAAACGCGACCACCGTCGCCGCCGAGCTGCGCTTCGTGCAGGACTACCTGGCCCTGCAGCGCCTGCGCTACGGCGAGCGCCTGCACATGCACATCGACGGCGCCGGCGACGGCCTGGAAAACATCGAATGCCCGCCGCTGCTGCTGCAGCCGCTGGTCGAGAACGCGCTGCGGCACGACCTCGACTGCAGCGAGGGGCCGAGCGACATCCACCTCTCCTTTATCCGGGAAGACGACGCGCTGCTGGTGCGGGTGGCGAATCCGGCGCGCTGCGATGCCCCGGCCAATCCCGGCGCCGGCCTGGGACTCGCGAATACCCGCGACCGGCTGCGGCTGATGCATCCCGAGGCTTCGCTGCACGCCGGGCGGCAGGGCGAACGCTTCGTCGCCGAAGTCCGCCTGCCATTGGTGCCGGTGGACTGAACCCATGCCCATCCGCTACCTGATCGTCGACGATGAAATGCCGGGCCGGACCAATCTGCGCCTGGCCATGGCCGCCCATCCCGACTGGCAGCTGGCCGGCGAATGCGGCGGGGCCGCGTCGGCGCGCGCCGCCCTGGCGAGCATGGACGTCGACCTGGTGTTCCTCGACATCCAGATGCCGGGACAGTCCGGCCTGGCGCTGGCCCGTGAGCTCAGCCGCCTGCCCGAGCCGCCGCTGGTCGTTTTCGTCACCGCCTACAGCGAGCATGCGATCGACGCCTTCGAGGTGCATGCCCTCGACTACCTGCTCAAGCCGCTCGACGATGCGCGGCTGGCGCAAGCCGTCGCGCGCGCAGGGAGCATGCTGCGCCAGCGCCAGCGCGAAGCCTATGGCGCCGCGCTGCGCAGCTATGTGGATGCCGATGGCGCACAGCAGCTGGAAACGATCAGCGTGCGCTCGGTCGGCCGCATCGAACAGGTGAAGGTGAGCGAGATCCTGCGGATCGAATCGGCGGGCAACTACGTCGAGCTGCGCCTGGCCGGGCGCACCGTCCTGCACCGGATGACGCTCAGCCGCCTGGAGAGCCTGCTGGGGCCGGGAGAATTCGTGCGCGTGCACCGGGGGACGATCGTGCGGCGCAGCCAGATCGCCGGCATGGAGAACCGTGGCGACGGCAGCTACTGGCTGAGCCTGCGCAATGGTGAAACGGTGGCCGTCAGCGAGCGCTATGCGGGCGCGCTGAAGGCCATCCTGATGCGCAGGGACGCCTGATCGGATCCTCAGTCCTCAAGCATCCTGCTGCCTGAAGCAGACGGTGGCCGACAGGCCGCCGAGCCGTTCCGACTGGCCGAGCGCCAGGGTGGCGCCGTGGCGTTCGGCGATCGCCTTGATGATTGCCAGCCCCAGCCCGCTGCCTGCCGCTTCGCTGCCCGCCACGCGGTAGAAACGGTCGAACACGCGCTCGCGTTCTTCGGGCGGAATGCCGGGGCCGCTGTCCTCGACCGTGACGGTGACGGTGCAGCCTTCTTTACCGCTGTCGGTGCGCACCGAGATGTCGGCGGTGCCGCCCGCCGGGGTGTATTTGATCGCATTGTCCACCAGGTTGCGCAGCAGGATGTGCAGTGCATCCGGATGCCCTTCCACCGTGGCAGGGTCGGCGTGGTGGATGCCGACGTCGACGCCCTTGGCGGCGGCCACGCCGGCCAGGTCGGCCACGGTGCGGCGCGCCAGGTCGGCCAGGTCGACCGGACGGGAGACGGTGCCGGCGGCGGCGGTGGCTTCCTGGCGCGCCAGCACCAGCAGTTGCTCGACCAGGCGGGTGGCGCGGTCGATGCCCGCAGTCAGGCGCGACACGGCGAGCTTGCGCGCTTCCGGCGTGTCGGCGCGGTCCAGGCTCTGGGCCTGCAGCCGCAGCGCCGCCAGCGGTGTGCGCAGCTCGTGCGCGGCGTCGGCCACGAAAGTCTGCTGGGCGTCAAAAGCGGTCTGCACGCGCCCGAACAGCAGGTTCAGTTCCTGCACCAGCGGCCGCACCTCGTCCGGCAGGCCGGCTTCCGACACCGGCGACAGGTCGTCGGCCTGGCGCGAAGCGACTTGCGAACGCACCCGCGCCACCGGGTCGAGCGAGCCGCTCACCACCCACCACACGACCAGCATCAGGATCGGCATCATGACGGCGATCGGGCCGAGCGTGCGCAGTGCCAGGTTGCCGGCCATGTTGCGGCGTACGGCCAGGTCCTGGGCCACCTGCACGGTCTGGTTCTCGCTCTGGATCGAGAACACGCGGTAGACGGTGCCGTTGGCCTTGACGTTGGAGAAGCCCAGCACCGCGCGCTGCGGCAGCCGGGCGCGCGAGACGCTGTGGAAGACCTGCACCCCGTCGGGCGACCACATCTGCACCACCATGTCGTCGTTGCCGCTGCCGGCATTGGCCTCGTTCTTGGCCTGGAGCCGCTGCTGCGCCTCGATGTTCGACAGCGGCGTGCTCGAGCGCAGCGACAGCGCCATCTGCTGCATGTGGTAGTCGAAGATCTGGTCGGCGTCGTGCAGAGCCGTGCGGTAGGCGATCGAGGCTTGCGCCAGGGCGGCGATGGTGATCGCCGCCAGCAGGTACCACAAGAGGCGCCCGCGCAGGGAGTGCGTCACGTTGGACCTGAGCTTGGCCCTGAATTTCATGCCTTGGGTACCATGTAGCCGACGCCGCGGACGTTCTGGATCAGGTCACTGCCCAGCTTCTTGCGCAGGCCGTGGATGTAGACTTCCACCGCGTTGCTGGAGACTTCGTCGCGCCAGCTGTACAGCTTTTCCTCCAGCTGGGCGCGCGACAGCACGGCGCCGGGCCGCGCCACCAGGGCTTCCAGCACGGCCCATTCGCGCGCGGAGAGCGCGACCTGGCTGCCGTCGACCAGCACTTCGCGGGTGGCGGGATTGATCGAGATGTTCTTGTATTCGAAGACGGGCTCGGCGCGCCCGGCGGCGCGGCGCAGCAACGCACGGATGCGCGCCAGCAGTTCGTCGAGGTCGTAGGGTTTGAGGACGTAGTCGTCGGCGCCGGCGTCCAGCCCGGCGATGCGCTGGGCCACCGAATCGCGCGCGGTGGCGACCAGCACGGGAGTGCGGTCCTTGCGGCTGCGCATCGAGCGCAGCACGTCGAGGCCGTCCTTGCGCGGCAGGCCAAGGTCGAGCAGGACCAGGTCGTAGTTCTGGTTCTGCATCAGGGCCGTGTCGGCCATTTCGCCGTCCTTGACCCAATCGACGGCGTAGTGCTCGGCCCGCAAGAGGTCGAGCACCACTTCGCCGATCATCGTATCGTCTTCTACCAGCAGTAAGCGCATGAATTCCCTGTCGTTGATACCAGCCGGTCGAGGACGCTACGCTTCCTTAGCCAATCCGCACTGGAATGAAGATTCTTTCATTTCCGCGCTGGATCAGCAAGGCCACCGACTTGCCGGCCTTCGACACCACCTCGCGGACCTGGTCGAGCGAGTTGACCGTGCGGCCATTGACCGCCACGAGCACGTCGCCCGGCTCGATACCTTTGCCCGCCGCCGCGCCGCGCGCGTCCTCGATCACCAGCCCCGATGCGATGCCGCTCTGGCGGCGCTCGATCGGCTCGAGCGGACGCAGGACCAGGCCCAGCTTGGCGCCATGGTTATCGCCGCTCGCGGCCAGCTCCTCCGGCACGCTGCGCTTGCCTTTCTCGGTGGCGTCGCCGAGGACGGCCTCGATGCGCACCAGCTTGCCGTCGCGCCAGACGTCGAGCGCGACGCGCTCGCCCGGCTTGGACAGCGAGACGTTGCTCGACAGGTCGCCCGGCGACACGATGGTCTGGCCGTTCAGGCGACGGATGATGTCACCCGAGCGCAGGCCGGCGCGCTCGGCCGGGCCGCCGCGCTCGACGTTGGCGATCAGGACGCCTTCCGGCGCATCCAGGCCGAACGAGTCGGCGAATTCCTGGCCGATCGGCTGCACGTTCACGCCCAGCTTGGCATGCTGCACCTTGCCGGTGGCCATGATCTGGTCCTTGATCTTGACCGCGATGTCGATCGGGATCGAGAAGGACAGGCCCTGGTAGCCGCCGGTCTGGCTGTAGATCTGCGAGTTGATGCCCACCACTTCGCCGCGGGTGTTGAACAGCGGACCGCCCGAGTTGCCCGGGTTGACCGCCACGTCGGTCTGGATGAAGGGCACCTGGCCGTCCGGCAGGTTGCGGCCGGTGGCGCTCACCACGCCGGCGGTCACGGTGCTTTCGAGGCCATACGGCGAACCGATGGCCAGCACCCACTCGCCCGGGGCCAGGCTGCGCGACTTGCCGAGCGGCGCCACCGGCAAATTCTTGGCGTCGATCTTCAGTACGGCCACGTCGGTGCGCGCGTCGGCGCCGACGACCTTGGCGCGGAATTCGCGGCGGTCGTGCAGCTTGACGGTCACTTCGTCGGCGCCCTGCACGACGTGGGCGTTGGTCAGGATGACGCCGTCCGGGCTGACGATGAAGCCCGATCCGGCGCCGAAAACGGGCGCTCCACGACCGCCGCCGCGCGGGTCCTGGAACTGTCGGAAGAATTCGTAGAACGGGTGACGCGGGTCGAGCTGGGGCACGTTGCCGCGGCTGGCCGTCTTGGTGCTTCCCACGACCTGGATGTTGACCACCGCCTTGCCGTTCTGGGCGGCGATGCGGGTGAAGTCGGGGAGAGTCACCGTGCCGGCCGCAGCCGGAGCTGGGGCGGCGACAGGCGCAGGGGCAGCCACGACTGCAGGCGCCGGCGCTGCTGCTGCAGCTTCGGCTGCGACATTGTTATGGTTGACGGCAAGCGCACCGACCGCTCCGCCGATGACGCCCGCGGCACACAAGGCCAGCGTGAGGCGTTTGGCAGTGATGGCAGTGACGGCACCTTCGTTACGCATGTATGTGCTCCTGATGGAAAATGTTGACCGATGATGGTGGCTTATCGATGAGGTATAGTTTCCCAAAGCTGGCTTAGAACATGCTTAAGCTGGCAACTTCCGGCCTTAGACCTGTCTTAACCCAGACCCGGGCCCCATCGTCAAAAAGGGCGCCCCATGGGACGCCCTTCTTTCAAACTACTACCTTGTACTCAGGCGTCCGACACCTTAGGCGGCGTTGCGCTGTTCCAGCTGTTGCACGTTGGAGGTAGCGCCGTTCGCATCGCCAATGGCAATCTTGCGCGGCTTGAACGCTTCGGGCACTTCGCGCACCAGGTCGATGGTGAGCATGCCGTTGTCGAACGAAGCGCCGGTGACCTTCACGTGGTTCGCCAGCTGGAAGCGCTGCTCGAAATCGCGGGCGGCGATGCCACGGTGCAGGAAGGTGCGCTGGGTGTCGTCCTTCTGCTTGCGGCCGGTGACGTGCAGGGTGTCACGCTCGGTCACGATTTCCACTTCGTCGCGGGTGAAGCCGGCCAGGGCCATCACGATGCGGTAGTTGTCTTCGCTCACCAGTTCGATGTTGTACGGCGGGTAGCTCGGCTCGGCGCGCTGCTCGAGCAGGCTGGCCAGGCGATCGAAACCGATGGCGGAACGGTACAGGGGAGTCAGATCGAAAGTACGCATGATAAATATCCTCGTAAGTTAAGCGATATATGTTGCCGGACCTCATCACGAGCATCCGGTGACTCCAATCTAGTGCCATGCCAAGGCAGTTTCAAGGCATACGAAATATGGATTTTTATCTCATTTTGCAAATATTATTTGCATTCATTTTTGCGATGAAACATTGTCTAACATGCTAGAGTGAGGTGTTTTGGCTCATTGGAACAAGGCATGAAGACCATCGGACTCATCGGCGGCATGAGCTGGGAATCGACCATTCCCTACTACCGCACCATCAACGAAACCGTGCGCGAATTGTGCGGCGGCCTGCACTCGGCAAGGCTGGTGCTGGTCAGCGTCGACTTCGACGAGGTCGAGCGCCTGCAGCGCGCCGGGGACTGGGACAGCGCCGGCCTTCTGCTGGCCGACTGCGCGCGCAGGCTGGAACGGGCCGGCGCCGACTTCGTCGTGCTGTGCACGAACACCATGCACAAGGTCGCCCCGGCGATCGAGGCGGCCACCAGGATCCCCCTCTTCCACATCGCCGACCCCACGGCCGAAGCGATCCGCGCAGCCGGCCTGCGCAAGGTGGGCCTGCTGGGCACCCGCTTCACCATGGAGCAGGATTTCTACCGCGCACGGCTCGAGACCCGGCACGGCCTGGAGGTCGTGGTGCCCGATGAAGCCGGCCGTGCCCTGGTGCATCGCGTGATCTACGACGAGCTTTGCCAGGGCCGGGTGCTGGATGCCTCGCGCGAGGCCTACCGTGCCGTGATCCGCGAACTGGTGGCGGCCGGCGCGGACAGCGTGATCCTGGGCTGCACCGAGATCGCCCTGCTGGTCGGCCCTGCGGACAGCCCGGTGCCCGTCTTCGACACCACCGCACTGCATGCGCGCAAGGCCGCCGAATTTGCGCTAAGGTGAGCGCCCCCAGACACGCACATCCGCCTCCATGTTTTCGATCGTCCTCAACATCGTCGGTACCCTGTTCCATCTTTACGTCGCCGCCCGCCTGTATTCGATCGATGCGGTGCGCAGCCGCATCCCGCGGCCCGTGTGGTGGGTCGGCGCCCTCCTCGTCTGGCTGCTCTACTTCGCCGGCGTGCGCATCGGCGACGAGGCCCTCGACTGGCGCTGGTGGCCGGGCCAGTTTGCGCTGACCTGGCTGGGCATCACCTTCGTGATGTCGCTCTGCCTGCTGGTCACGGATATCCTGGGCGGCTTCGGCCTGTGGTGGCGCGCGCATACGCAGAAGCTGCGCACCATCGGCGCCCTCGCCGGCGTGCTGCTTGCAAGCTTTGCCATCTTCCAGGGCATGCGCGCGCCCGTCATCGTCGACCAGGAAGTGGTGATGAAAGACCTCCCGCAGGCGCTGGACGGCACCGTCATCGTTGCCGTCAGCGACATCCACCTCGGCGCCCAGCGCCGCTCCGAATGGCTGGCGGCGCGCGTCGAGCAGATCAACGCCTTGAAGCCGGCCGCGGTCCTGATGCTGGGCGACCAGGTCGAGGACAACCCGATCGGCGAGCCGCAGCTCGCCCCCACCCTGCGCCGTCTGCGGGCTCCTCTCGGCGTGTGGGCGGTGACGGGCAACCACGAGTTCTACGGCGACGCCGAGACCACCGTGCGCGAATTCGAAGAAGGCGGCGTGCGCTGGCTGCGCGACCGCCAGGTGGAGCTGGCGCCGGGACTGGTGCTGGCCGGGATCGAGGACATCGGCCGGGCCATGCGCAATGAGCGCGACATCGTCGGCGGGCTGGCGCGCACCATTCCGGCGCCGACCGATACCGCCACCATCCTGATGTCGCACATCCCGGCAGCCCGGATCATCGAGGAAGCCGGCGCGCGCGGCGTCGACCTGATGCTGTCCGGGCACACGCACGGCGGCCAGATCTGGCCCTTCAGCTATGCGGTGCAGAAGCGTTTCGCGAAGTACGCCGGCGCGTACGACGTCAACGGCATGATGCTGTACGTGACGCGCGGCGCCGGCAGCTGGGGCCCGCGCATGCGCCTGTGGAAGCCGGGCGAGATCATCAGGCTGACGCTCAGATCTCCCACTGCAGCTTGAGCGTCAGCGACTTGCTGCGCGTGCCGACCAGCGGCATCTTTTCGATCACATAACCGGCCGAGGCGATACGGCCATGGCGCCACTGGTAGCGGTACAGCAGCGAGCGGTGCACCTGGCGCTCGTTCCACGCTTCCAGCTGCGTCACGCCGTCGTCGCGGCGCGCGCCCCAGGTATTCTGCGCCAGCAGGCGCAGCGAATCGCGCGCGCTGAAATGCAGGTTGGCGAGCCAGCGCCAGGCATTGTCGGCAAAGGCCGGATGGCCGAGCGTGCCCTGGACCCAGGCCCGGTTCCAGTGGTGGTCGAGTTCCAGCGACCAGCCGCGCCGCAAGGGGAAGCGCAGGCCGACGTCGATCGTCACATTGCCGCCGGGGCCGACGCGGTCGGCGTCGGCGTCGAGCTGGCGCCCGAGCGCCAGCTCGACGCCGATCTTCGATACCCATGGTGCCGGCGTGCCCGAAAAACCCAGGTGGATGGCGCGGGTGTCATGCAGCTTGCCGCCCGTGCGCGCGCGCTGGCGATCGAAGCCGAGCAGGGTCCAGAACTCGGTCTGGCGCGGCGCCATGAACCAGATGCCCGGACGCAGCTCGCGCGAGACCACCTCGCCGCCGGGCTGGCCGCCGGCGCCGTCGAGCAGCGTGCGCACTTCGGCGGCCTGCAGCAGGACTTCGAACTCGTACAGTTCGATTCCCGTCACGGACTGCCCGCCGAGTTTCCGGGCCAGTTCGGTCGTGCCCTTGACGATCCCGGCCTGCGGCACGAAGCCATTGTCATTGACGAAGCCGGGACCGATCGCCTCCAGCGCGAATTCGTTCCACCACGCGTCGCTGCTGTGGATGTATTTCGCGTGCAGGTAAGCGCCCGACGCGCGCCGACTGCGCACCGGCTGCCCAGCCATGTCGAAGCCGGAGGTCGTGCGCGAATGCATGCCGGTGACGGTGGCCTGGCGCTGGGCATCGCCGCCGGCGCTGCGCCACTGGGCATCTAGGCCGATCACGTCGTTGCTCCCCAAGCCCTCATAGGCGCGCTGCGAGGCGAAAGCTCCGAGCAGCAGGCCATCGCCGTGCCAGCGCGTGCGCCACAGGCTGGCGCGCGTGGGACGGGGCTGCACGTACTCGATGGTCTCGTAGGGCCGTCCGCGCAGCACCAGACCGCCTTCCTGGTCGCGCAGGCTCATCGCGGTGGCGTCGGCATCGGCCGCGCGCCAGGTCGCGCGCAGGCCCCAGGCCGGATTGCTCACGGTGCGCGAGTAAAAGGCCGGCAGCGGCAAGCCGAGCACGTCGGCGCTCTCGAGAAAGAAGCCGCGCTTTTCCGGCAGGCTCAGGGCGATGTTGCCGGCGCCCTGGGAGACCGGCTGGTCCACCTCGACCTGCGAGTAGTCCGGGTTGATGGTGGCATTGAACACCCAATCGGCGCGCGGCCGGGCATTGATTTCCAGGCCGAGATCCGCCTGCCGTCCGCGCCCGCGCACGCCGTCGGCGATGCCGCGGTCGGCGCGCAGCGTCAGCTCCGGCCGCAGCTCGATGAAGCGGCGGTCGCGCACGGCGGCCACGGTCTCGCCCATGCCCTCGACTTCACGCAGGAAGGACAGGTGGCTGAGGGCATCGGTGCGCAGCGGCGCACTCACCAGCAGTGTGCCGTCGGCATGCGGAACGCTGCGCTCAACCAGCAAACGCCAGTCCTTCCCGCCTCGGTAGGGGAAGCGCAGGTTCGACAGCGGCCAGCGCACTTCCATGCTGTAGCCATCGGGCAGGCGGGTGACGGCGGCTTCGACCGGGAAATCGGGACCGAGATCGGATTCGTCGTCGCTTGCCCTGTGCAGGCCGTCGCTGACCACCCCGGCCAGGTTCACCCGGACGAACTGGGCGGCGCGTCCATGGCCGACCGGATCGATCCAGATGCCGATGAAGTCCTGGTCGAGGTCGACCTTGTCGCGCCGGGCCAGCGCCACGCGCATCTTCTGCGGCGCGTCGTCCCAGGCGCGGATGCCGAACACCAGGGCCTGTTCGTCGACCAGCAGCTGCACCGTGGTGCGCAAGCCTGCCGGCGCCGCCTTGCCATCGCGCGGCGCATGCTTGTGGAAGCCGTCATAGGCCGGCGCCCGCTGCCAGGCTGGTTCATCGAGCCGGCCGTCGATGACGGCGGCATGTCCATCGCCATGACGCGCCGCGCGCAGGCGACCAGCCTCATCGGCGGCCCCGGCCTCGAAGGCGAGCGAGGCGGCCAGGAGCAAGGCGGACAGGCGATACGACAGGACAGGCACGATTGGAGAAGAACGCGAATGGAAAACGCGCGAGTGTAGCATTCCATTCTGACAACGTGAACGCCACCCGGGCCTGCCATTCGGGAGAGTTTTCTTCCGGCCTCAATCCGGCAGGCGTGTATCCTTGGCCACCATCTCCTGCAGCGTCACGCGCGGCAACGCCGGACTGAAGTAATACCCCTGCATCTGGTCGCAGTCGTGCTCGCGCAGGAAGGCGATCTGCTCGCGCGTCTCGACGCCTTCGGCGATCACCTTGAGCTTGAGGTTGTGGCCGAGCGCGATGATGGCGCGCGTGATCACGAGGTGGCCGTCGTGGCCGACGTCGCCCAGGAAGGAGCGGTCGATCTTGATGTAATCGACGGGGAATTTCTGCAGGTGGCTCAGGCTCGAGTAGCCGGTGCCGAAATCGTCGATCGACAGGCGCACGCCGATCGCCTTGAGCTGGGCCAGCGCCTCCAGTGCTTCTTCCGGACGGTCCATCAGCTGGCTTTCGGTGACCTCGAGCTCGAGCTTGGCCGGATCGATGCCGTGGCGACGCAGGGTTGCGCCGAGGCGGTCGGCGAACTGGCGCTGGCGCAGCTGGCGCGCCGACAGGTTGACCGCGATGACGAAGTCCGTCAAGCCGAGTGCTGCCATTGCCTTGAGCGCGCTGCAGGCCTCGTCGATGACCCATTCTCCCAGCGGCACGATCAGGCCGGTTTCCTCGGCCACCGGGATGAAGCGGTCGGGCGGAATCATCCCGTCGACCGGATGGCGCCAGCGCACCAGGGCCTCGGCCCCCACCACCTTGCCGCTGCGCAGGTCGACCTTCGGCTGGTAGTCGAGGACCATTTCGTGCTCGCGGATCGCGCGGCTCAGGTTCGCCTCCAGCATCAGGTGCTCGTGCACGACCTGGTTCAGCTCGGTGGAATAGAACTGGAAGTTGTTCTTGCCGAGGGTCTTGGCGTGGTACATGGCGGCGTCGGCCGCGCGCATCATCTTCTCGGGACTGTCGCCGTCCTCGGGGAACAGGCTGACGCCGATGCTGGCGCCCGGCAGGATGTCCTGGTCCTTCACGCGGACCGGCGCCATCACGCTGCGGCGGATGCGCTCGATCAGTTCCGCGACCTGCTCGTGGCTGGCCGGATTGCAGATGACGAGGACGAATTCGTCACCGCCCATGCGCGCGATGGTGTCGTCTTCGCGCATGCTCTCGCGCAGGCGCAAGGCGACTTCGCGCAGCACCGTATCGCCGGCGTCATGGCCGAAGTTGTCGTTGATGTGCTTGAAGTTGTCGAGGTCGAGGAAGGCCAGCGCGACCATGAAGCCGTCGCGCTGCGCCCAGTCGATGGCCTGGCGCAGGCGGTCCTGCAGCAGGGTGCGGTTGGCCAGGCCGGTGAGCGGGTCGTGGTGGGCCAGGTGGTGCAGGCGGCGCTCGTAGTGGCGGGCCTCGGTGATATCGTTGATGACCCCGACGAAATGCGTGATCTCGCCGTCGCCGTTGGACACCGGGTCGATGCGCAGGTCGTTCCAGAACACCTCGCCGTTCTTGCGCGTGTTGCGCAGGACCGCGCGCACGCTTTCCTTGCGCTTGAGCGCGTCGCGGACCCGGCTGCGCTCGTCTTCGTCGCAACCCGGGATGGCCATGAAGCGCGGATCGAGGCCTTTGATCTCGGCCAGCGTGTAGCCGGTGATGCATTCGAAGGCCGGGTTGACGTATTCGATGCGGTGCTCGCCCTCCTCGCAATGGGTGATGACGATGGCGTTCAGGCTCGAGTAGATGGCGCGCTCGCGTACCCGCAGGCCGAGTTCGGCCTGCTTGCGGGCCGTGATGTCCATGCCGGTGCCGAACACGACCGGTACATTGCCCAGGTGGGCGAGCGAGCAGCGGAACAGGTAGGGCTTGCGCTTGCCGTGCTTGCCGACCAGTTCCGCCTCGTGCGTGGAGCCGCCGCCTTCGAAGGCATTGAGGATCTTGTCGACGATGAAGGGCCGTTCCTTTTCGTCGAAGAAGTACTTGACGTTGGAGGTGGGCAGCTCCTCGGCATCCATCTCGAGCGCGTCTTCCAGCAGGCGGTTCCACAGCAGCAGGTGGCCGCTCCGGTCGATCACGTAGAACACGGTGGGCAGCGCCTCGAGGATGTCGGCCACCGGCAGGTCCTGGATCAGGGCGTAGCGCGCCGGGAACTGGCCGCTGCGCGGAATCAGGATGACGCTGAAGGTGCCGGCCGCCTCGGTGTCGAAGGACTGCGGCGCCACCGTGATGCGCACCGGCAGGCGCCGGCCGTCGGCGGTCTTGAGCACCCCTTCGTTCTCGGCGTCGGCGCGTGCCGCCATGCGGGGCTTCGCGCCCGGCGGGTCATCGAACTCGACGATGCGCTCGAGGGTCAGGCCCTGGATCTCGCCGGCGCCATAGCCGGCCAGTTTTTCGCAGGCCTTGTTCCAGCTCGTGACGGTGCCTGCCGCATCGACGACGAACACGGCAAGGGGCAGGGGCGACAGGTTCAAAGCTCCTCCTGGATGGCCGCGCTTCGTGCACGCGGCATGCAGTGAACAGACGTAAATACATGATAGCGCAGCAATCAGCCGGAGGGCCGCACGCCAGCGCTATGTCGTGCGGCAAGTCTGATCCGGCAGTCCCTGCCCTTCCCTTACAATGCACGATGTGGCCGGCGGCCGCGGCAAAGGAAAACAATGGCAGTCATCGATCCGGCGGAAGTCGAATTCAGCGCGATCCGGGCCCAGGGCCCGGGCGGACAGAACGTGAACAAGGTCTCGTGTGCGGTGCACGCGCGCTTCGACGTGGCCGCCTCGTCACTGCCGCCGGCGGTCAAGGAGCGCCTGCTGGCGCTGCGCGACGCCCGCATCACGCAGGACGGCGTGATCGTCCTCAAGGCGCAGGCTTCGCGCAGCCTCGAGCAGAACAAGCTGGATGCGCTGCAGCGCCTGCAGGCGCTGGTCGACCAGGCCTCCACCGTCCCCGAGATACGCCGCCCTACCCGGCCGACGCGCGGATCGCAGCTGCGGCGGCTCGACGCCAAGGCGCGCAGCGGGCGGGTCAAGGCCTTGCGCGGCAAGGTCAGCGAATAGGTCCTAGGCGGCTGTGCCGGGCCCCGCGTTGCGGATCATTGTGGCCACGTTCTGCAGCTCGCGCACCACGCCGAGGACGGTGGGTTCGAAGCGTTCGAACATGTACTGGGTCGCAGCCTCGGCCGTCAAGCCTTCGGGCGTCTCGTGCACCAGGCGCTTCATCGCCAGTTCGCGCACATGGTAGGCAAACAGCAGTTCGCTGTAATCCATCTCTTTCGTGTCCATCGTTTCCTCGTCCGGTTGCTGAAGGTTCTCGGCCCGCGACAATACCATGCCGCTGCCGGCACTAGCGGACGGCGCTATCATTCGCTGTCGACAACGAGAGGATGAACACCATGTCCCTGTCCCCTGCCCTGCATGCCAGCCTCGACCGGCCGGTCTGGTCGGCCCTCGAAGGTGGTCACCGTCACCTGGCCGTCGGCGGGCCGCTGGCGAAGCGCTATCCGCGCGAGATCGGTCCCTTCGCGGCAGTCGCCGGCGACACACTCGGCGGCGACCGTTGCGCAGCCTGGAAGGCGCTGGCGGCGCTGCTGCTGCCCGGCGAGGCGGCCATGCTGGTCACGCTTGATGCGCCCCCCCAGTCGCCTGCGCAGCTGTCCGGACTGACGCTGACGCCGCTCGACCCGGTCCTGCAGATGGTGGCCACGCGCGCACCGGCACCTGGCACGCTGCCGTTCGCGGTGCTGGGCGAGGCGGATGCCGGCGCCATGCGTGCGCTGGCCGGGCTGACCAATCCGGGGCCGTTCGCGCAGCGCACCCACGAGCTGGGCGAATTCCTCGGCATCCGCGAAGGCGGCCGGCTGGCGGCGATGACGGGGGAACGGATGCGCCCGCATGGCGCGGTCGAGGTGAGCGCGGTGTGCGTCCATCCCGAGCACCGCGGCAAGGCGTATGCCCGCCACTTGCTGGCCGAGCGCACGCGCCGCATCCTGGCGCAGGGTCACCAGCCCTTCCTGCATGTCTATCCCAGCAACACGGGAGCCATCGCCCTCTACGAATCGCTGGGTTATGTGGTGCGCCGCCAGCTGCACCTGACACGTGTCATGCTGGCCTGACGCGTGTCAGGTACGCAACAGCCGGAGGAGCTGGTCGATCCGGTAGGGTTTGGCAATGAAGAGCTGCTTGAGCGGCTGCCCATTGAACATGGACGGCGCCATGTAGCCGGACGCCAGGATGATCTTGACCGCCGGGTAGCTGCTGGTGATCCGCTCGGCCAGTTCGAGTCCATTCATGCCCGGCATCATGACGTCGGAAATGACGGCGTCGATGTCGGGGTGGGTCGCCAGCATGTCGAGGGCTGCGGCGCCCGAATAGGCAACGATGGCGTCCATGCCGTGGGCCGACAACAACATCTCGGCCAGGTCCGCGACATCGGCCTCGTCGTCGACGACCAATACCTTGCGCACCCCTCCCACCTGTGCCCGCGCATCCTGCCCGCCCGCCTGCATACTGCCGGACGGAAATCCAGGCGGCCCCTTGTCACTGCACCAGCGGCTGTTCATCAAGCCGGACACTCAGCCTCCATGGAGTGGAATTGTTAGTCGCAAACGCAGCCGGAGAGGCCGCGCGTGCCGCCAGTATCGCCCAAGCGCGCCAAAAGAAGCGCCCGGTTAGCGCTGCACGCCGCCCTCGGACTGCCTGGAAAATTCCTTTTCCCCGTCTTCGCCTGCCGGTCCAGAACGGCAGCGCGCCGCAACTGCCGCTGCGCAGCGCCTGCTCGGCCGCCCTTGTCGCTCGCAGTCACCTCATAGTTTCTCGATCTGACGGTTGATGGCTTTCAGCGCTTTTTCATGACGTTCGCTGTAACGGTCCGTCAGGTAGTCAGCCCGTCCACGCATCAGCAGCGTGACCTTGAACAGCTCCTCCATCACGTCGACCACGCGATCGTAGTAGGCAGACGGACGCATACGGCCATCATCGTCGAACTCCTTGTAGGCCATCGGAACCGAGGACTGGTTCGGAATCGTGAACATGCGCATCCACCGGCCCAGGAGGCGCAAGGTGTTCACGACATTGAACGACTGCGACCCGCCGCACACCTGCATCACTGCCAGTGTGCGGCCCTGGCTTGGACGTATCGCACCCATCTCCAGCGGAATCCAGTCGATCTGGTTCTTCATCACGGCCGTGACCGCGCCATGCCGCTCCGGGCTGCACCACACCTGGCCTTCCGACCACAGGCACAACTCGCGCAGCTCGACCACCTTCGGGTGCGTCTCGGGCACGCTGCCGACCATGGGCAGATCCATGGGATCGAAGATCCTTACCTCGGCGCCGAAGTGTTCCAGGATACGGGCGGCCTCGTAGGTCAGGAAGCGGCTGAAGGAGCGCTCGCGCAGCGAACCATACAGCATGAGGATGCGCGGCGGATGGCTCATGTCGCCGGCTTGCGCGAGCTTCTCCAGCGTCGGCTGGTCCAGCAGTTCAGGGTTGATATTGGGGAGATTCGAGATCTTGTTCATTTGATTCGCTTTCCTTCGGCGTCGACGACAGGCTCGCCGTCTTCTTTTGTAAAGGCGCCCTGCTGCTGCGCCGGGAGGATGTCGAGCACGACTTCCGACGGACGGCACAGCCGCACACCGAGCGGCGTGACGACGAACGGGCGATTGATCAGGATCGGTTGGGCAAGCATTGCGTCGAGCAGCTGCTCGTCCGTCACGGCCGGGTGGTCCAGGCCGAGCTCGAGGAAAGGCGTATTTTTCTCCCGAATGGCGTCGCGCACGGACAGCCCGGCACGCTGGATCATGTCGACCAGGGTCGCGCGATCTGGCGGATTGCTCAGGTACTCGACAACGGTCGGTTCAATCCCGGCATTGCGAATCAGGCCGAGTGTATTGCGCGAAGTGCCGCATGCAGGGTGATGGAAAATCGTGACATCCATGATGACTCCTTTTTAGCTCAGGCGCACGGCAAGCGCGCACAAGGTAACGAACAGGATCGGCAAGGTCAGCAGGATACCCACACGGAAGTAGTATCCCCACGAGATCTGGATACTCTTCGCCGACAGCACATGCAGCCACAGCAGCGTCGCCAGGCTGCCGATCGGAGTGATCTTCGGCCCCAGATCGGCGCCGATCACGTTGGCATACACCATCGCTTCACGCACCACGCCGGTAGTGGCCGTGGCATCGATCGCCAGCGCACCCACCAGCACGGTCGGCATGTTATTCATGATGGACGACAGGATAGCCGTGATGAACCCGGTGCCGAGCGCCGCACCCCACACGCCGTAGTCGGCACAGCGCTCCAGCAGCGCCGTCAGGTAATCGGTCAGGCCGGCGTTGCGCAGCCCGTAGACCACCAGATACATCCCCAGTGAAAACACGACAACCTGCCATGGCGCACCGCGCAGCACCTCACGCGTGGAGATCCGGTGGCCCCGTGCGGCCACTGCCAGGAGCAAGACTGCACCCACCGCGGCGACGGCGCTGATCGGGATGCCGACGTCGTCCAGCCAGAAGAAGCCGACCAGCAGCATCACCAGCACCCACCAGCCGGTGACGAAGGTGGCGCGGTCATGGATCGCTTCTTCCGGACGCCTGAGCTGGGCCAGGTCGTAGTCGGCCGGGATGTCCTTGCGGAAGAACCAGACCAGGGCCGCGAGCGTGGCGGCCACCGACACCAGGTTGACCGGCACCATGACCGCGGCGTAGCGCGCAAACGTGATGCCGAAGTAGTCGGCCGAAACGATATTGACAAGGTTGGACACCACCAGCGGCAGGCTGGCAGTGTCGGCGATAAAGCCGGCAGCCATCACGAAAGCCAGTGTAGCGCGTGCAGAAAATCGCAGGGCGACGAGCATCGCAATGACGATCGGCGTCAGGATCAGCGCGGCGCCGTCATTGGCAAACAGCGCGGCAACCGCCGCACCCAGCAGGACGAGCAGGATGAACAGGCGCCGGCCATTGCCCTTGCCCCAGCGCGCTACGTGCAGGGCGGCCCACTCGAAGAAGCCAGCCTTGTCCAGCAGCAGGCTGATGATGATGACGGCGACGAAGGCGCCAGTGGCGTTCCAGACGATGTTCCAGACGACGGGGATGTCGCTCATCTGGATGACGCCGGCCAGAAGGGCCACTACCGCACCGGCGGACGCGCTCCAGCCGATGCCGAGGCCGCGTGGCTGCCAGATGACGAACGTGAGGGTTGCCAGAAAAATGAGAGAAGCGATCAGCACAGGATTCCTTTGAAGGGAGGTGGTTTCACCATGAAAAAGGCCGGGTACTTGCCCGGCCATCATCAGACTGCCGCGTTCAGGCGCCGATATGCCCGATCCGGTCGAGCTCCGCCTTGAATCGGTCCCGGTCGCTTTTCAGCGTTTCCAGCGGCAGCGCGAGGAAAGCCTCGATCCGTGCACGCAGCGTGGCGTAGGCTTTTTCGAATGCGGTGTTGATGTCCTCTTCCGTGCCGACGACATGGCTCGGATCCTCTACGCCCCAGTGCGTACGGAGAACCGGGCCGAGATAGGCCGGGCAGGTTTCACCGGCTGCGCTTGCGCACACGGTCACGACCACGTCTGGCGTGACAGGCAGCTTGTCCCAGGATTTGCTGTGGTAGCCCTCGGTCGAGATGCCTTTGCTTGCCAGCAGGGCGAGCGCCTTGTCGTTCAGCTTGCCGGTCGGCTGGCTGCCGGCGCTGATCGCATGCCAGCCTGCAGGGGCCAGGTGGTTGAACACTGCTTCACTGATGAGCGAGCGGCAGGAGTTGCCAGTGCAGAGGAAAAGTACGTTCACGGAGAACCTTTGGTCAAAAAAGTGGATCAGGTTGTGGCGCCGGCCACGGCGCTATCGCAGGAAGCATTGCTAACTGGCGTACAGGGATTGCCGCCACAGCAGTTATCGGTGAGAAAGCCCAGCAAGGCATTCATCGTGTCGAAATGTGCGGAATAGATGATGAAACGCCCGTCCTGTCGCGGGACCACCAAGCCAGCGTGTGACAGCTCCTTGAGGTGGAAAGAGAGCGATGACGGCGGCACGCCGAGCGCCTCGGCGATCCTGGAGGCCGGCAGCCCGGCCGGGCCTGCCTGGACCAGCAGACGGTATGTGGCGAGCCGCGACTCTTGGGCCAATGCGGCCAAGGCTGCGATTGCCAGTTTGGTTTCCATAACGCTCACCCTTTTGTTTGATATTTCTAGTATATTCGAATTGAGATCATTGCGGCAAGTGCCTGGGTCCGCAGCCTGCTTGGGAACTGCGTCATAACTTCTGCGCGGCGATGGCACGGACGGCTTCCCGGCGTACGGCATCGTCCTCCAGCCAGTCCAGGGGCAATGAAACGAACTGCTCGACGCGCTTTCTGATCTGTTCGAAGACTTGCCCGAAAGCTTCCTGCTTTTCCCGGTCGTTACCAGAAACTTGCGCCGGATCCGGGTAGCCCCAGTGCGCCGTCGTGGGATGCCCCGGCCAATGCGGGCACGCCTCTCCCGCTGCGCTGTCGCATACGGTGATGATGAAATCCATGGGCTTTGCGCCAGGTTGCGCAAATTCGAGCCAGCCCTTGCTGTGCATCAGCGCCACCGGGAAGCCTGAATCGAAGCGTCGTATTTGTTCGATTGCAAAAGGATTGACGACACCAGCCGGACGGCTCCCTGCGGAATATGCTTTGAACCGCCCCTTGCCCAGCACCGTCAACAGTGCTTCCGACATGATGCTGCGCGACGAATTGCCGGTGCAAAGGAAGAGAACGCTGTAGTCCTTGCCTGTCATCGTTCAGCCGCCAAAGCGAGGGTTTTCAGGGCTTGCATCGGGGCGGGCGATCGCGCTTAGCTCTTCCTCGATCGCCATGCGCGAAAGCTTTTCAAACGGCAGCATCGCGAAGATATCCAAGCGGTTCTTGATCTCGCGGCACACCTTGCCGAACAGTTGCCGCTGCTCCTGCTCGCCGCCGACAAATGTCGCGGGATCTTCGACACTCCAGTGGGCCGTGATGGGGTGTCCAGGCCAGCTTGGGCAGACTTCCCCGGCAGCCTTGTCACATACCGTGATCACGAAGTGCATGTGGGGTGCATCGGCAACGGCAAATTCATCCCAGCTCTTGCTGCGTAGGTCACGAGCAGGGAAGCGAAGGCGCTCGATGGCCTCCACTGCCAAGGGATGAACAGAACCGGTTGGATGGCTCCCGGCGCTGTACGCACGGAACCGGCCAGCACCGATCGCGTTGAGGATCGCCTCGGCAATGATGCTGCGCGACGAATTGCCGGTACAAAGGAAGAGCACATTGAATGTGTCGTGGTTGGTCATCGAGGCCTCCAGCCAAGCGGGTTATTCATACGACTATTCGAAATATATCGAAGTTTCTTGACCGTTTGATGACATACGAGGTATTCTATATTCGTCGAACAACGAATAGAGGGCAGGTCGGTTCCCGCATTGGCGAGTTCCGCCAGTCTCACGCATGCATGCCTGATCGGTATTCACATATTCGTCGTTTCACGAATAACGAACCTGGAACGATTTGACCGGCTGACTACTAAGGAGAGCAACATGAAGAATGAAAACGTACAGAATCTGCCAGTTGCAGTGCTTGGCGCGGGCCCGGTCGGGCTTGCCGCAGCAGCCCATCTGATCGAGCGCGGCCTGACGCCCTTGATCTTCGAAGCTGGTGCCGAGGTAGGCGCCAATCTCGCAACCTATCGTCACGTTCGCCTGTTCTCGCCGTGGCAATACAACGTGGACAAGGCTGCCCGCCGGCTCCTTCTCAACCACGCGTGGACCGAGCCTGCAGGTGAAGATCTGCCAAGTGCTGGTGAAGTCGTCGATCGCTACCTTTCTCCGTTGGCGTCGATCCCCGCGATCGCCTCGCATCTGCTGCTCGAGCATCGCGTTACCGCTATCACGCGACGCGGGGTCGACAAGGTCAAGACAAAGGGTCGTGAGAACGCCCCTTTCCTCATCCGTGTCGATACGCCGGCCGGGCCACGGCAGTTCGTGGCCAGTTCTGTGATCGATGCCACGGGGACGTGGTCGCACCAGAACCCGCTGGGGGCGGACGGCATTCCTGCGCTTGGTGAAACAGAGCTTGCCGCGCGAATCGACTACGGCATGCCCGACGTGCTCGGCTCGGGACGTGAACGCTACGCCGGCAAGAAGGTGATGGTCGTGGGTGCGGGGCATTCCGCCGCAGGCAGCTTGCTTGCGCTTGCCCAGTTGGCTCAGGAGCACCCGGGTACCAGTATCGTCTGGGCCACCCGCGGCAGCCGGTTGACGCGTGTATTCGGCGGCGGGGAAGCCGATGGTCTCAAGGCGCGGGGGCAACTGGGGATGCGCCTGAAGGCTTTGCGTGACTCGGGAGGGCTGGAAATGCGTCAGAATTTCCGGATCGAGCAGCTCACCGAGGTTGGCGGAAAGATTCGTGTGATCGGAGAGGCAGTTGACGGTGAAGTGCCTACGCTCGACAATATCGACCGCATCATCTGCGCTGCCGGCGCCCGGCCAGACCTGGAGCTCACCAGGGAATTGCGTGTGCGTCATGATCCATGGCTCGAGAGTACCGATGCTCTGGCACCACTGATCGACCCGAACGAGCACAGCTGTGGCACGGTCCGCCCCCACGGGCACCGAGAACTGGCGCATCCGGAATCCGGCTATTACGCCGTCGGCGCAAAGAGCTACGGCCGCGCTCCCAACTTCCTGTTAGCGACTGGCTACGAACAGGTGCGTTCGATCGTTGCCGCCCTGGTGGGGGACATGGCAGCGGCTGACGACGTGCAACTCGACCTGCCGGAAACGGGTGTCTGCAATACGCGTCTGGCGTACGAGAGCCCGGAGGACCGGGCAAGCTCCTGCTGCAATGTGCCGGCAGCTGTCGCCGCTTCCTGCTGCGTGCCGGCGCCGTCTCCGGACGGCACCTGCGGCTGCAGCAAGCCTGCCGCAGCAAGCTGCTGCGCTTGACGCATGATCCCGCCGCCGGCCCAAGCCGGCGGCTTCCTCCCGGAGCCACGCATGCAAAAACCGTCGAAAACCATTGGCATCCTCGCCGTCACCCAGATCGTCTCCTGGGGCTCGCTGTACTATGCTTTCACCATTCTGGCACCGGGGATCCAGCGTGATCTTGGCCTCTCGCCCGAGCTGGTATTCGGTGCATTCTCCTGGAGCCTGCTTGTTGCCGGACTGGTAGCGACACCAGCAGGCGTGCTGCTCGACCGCTACGGCGGCCGCTATGTGATGGCGACGGGCTCGCTCGTATGTGCGATTGGATTGGCCTGGCTTAGCAGCTCTACCGGCGTATTTTCCTTCTATTGTGGATGGACCCTCATCGGCATTGCGATGGCGTTGACCCTGTACGAAGCTGCTTTCGCAACGATCAATCGCAAGCTTGAGACCGGATCGAGGCAGGCGATTTCAACGCTGACGCTGTTTGGCGGCTTTGCCAGCACGCTTTTCTGGCCGCTCACAGCCACGCTCGCTACCATGCTCGGCTGGCGCGATACCTACCTGTGGTATGGGGTCATTCAGCTCGCCATCTGCATGCCGCTGCATCTATGGCTCGGTGCAGATCCTGTGCGGAAACGCCATGAGACTGTTAACCACGCAGCCAGGGCTTACACGCTGGCTGAAGCATTACGCCATCCTGCGTTCTGGGCACTGGCATCGGCATTTTCACTCAACACTTTCATTTTCTCGGCAATGGCGATCCACCTGATTCCGCTGCTGGAGCGCCTGGGCCACAGCACGTCAATGGCCATCTTGTTGGCTGCACTGATCGGCCCGATGCAGGTAGCCGGCCGTGTGGGAGAAATGACGCTTGCACGAAATACGGCTCCGCAAACGGTCGGCACGCTGACGTTCGCAATGCTGCCCGCCGCGCTGCTGCTGCTTACGCTATGTGGTTCCCTGGCCTGGATCGTCGTGGTGTTCTGCGTCCTGTACGGCCTGAGTAACGGCATCCTGACCATCGTGCGAGGCTCGATTCCGCAGGCCTTGTTCGGCCGGGAGAATTACGGAGCAATTTCCGGCGCCATGGCCGGCCCTGCGCTGCTGTCGAAAGCTGCCGGTCCGTTCGCCGCGGCAGCCATGCTGCGCGACGAAGGAGGAACGACCATGCTGCTAGGCCTGCTACTAGCCCTGTCCGTCGCCTCGCTCGCGTTTTACTTGCGGGCGGTGAGCGTAGAATGCCAACTGTCGCCTGCAAAAGCTTTTGACAAGCATACGCGTTGACACCTATTCTCCATTCGCCAACTACGAATGAATCCAATGACAAAGTCCTGCTGTGCTTCCGGCCCGTCGAACGAGCCTTCCGTTGAAATCGATATCGATGACCTGGCACGCATGTGCAAGGCCTTGTCGCATCCGGCGCGCGTACAGTTGCTGAGACACCTGATCGATTACGGCGAATGCTATTTCGGAAGCTTGGCCGATGTCCTGCCGCTCGCCCCGTCCACGATCTCGCAACATGTCACGATCCTGAAAGAAGCCGGTCTCATCGAAGGCTCTTCAGACGTACAGCGGGTTTGCTACTGCGTGAACCAGGATCGTCTACGGCAGTTCAAGAGCATGGTTGATGCAATCTGAGACGGCCAGATTTCTGTCGACTCCTTTGCCAGATCGATCCTGATCGCAATCTTTATGCAGCCTGAACGCCCGCTCCCCGGCCAGTGAAAGCCGAGTGCAAAAGAATAGAAATCCCATTGCGCGGATCAAGATGCGCGATGAGCGAGCAAGGCGGGGGAAGCCGGCTGCATTCGCTACCCAAACAGCCCGTGAAGAAACCAGCGTGGTTCCGGGTCGTCGCCAGATCTAGCAACCCGTTCCCGATAGACCCAGTACAAGGCGTGTTCCTGCCCTTCCGCAATCCAGTAATCCCTGGCGGCGGTGTCCCCCCACCACCCGGCTTCGACACGCTCCGGACCCGCCACCATTCGTAGCGGCGAGCCATAGAAGGGCCTGTGGTTTTGTATGAGCAGCGGAATCGGCTTCACCAGCAGCCAAGTCGGCCGGAGAATGCTGCTCAGGTTCGGCGGCAGCTGATCGGTAATCATCGCCTCCCGCACCTTCTCCTGGATGGGAACCCACGTGTTGGCAACCTCGGGCCGGTAATCCGCCACAGGCTTCACCTGGCGAACCTTATCCTCGCCCAGGCGCGCTACGAGCAGCTCGATCATGCGCATCTGGTCTTCCTCAGTGCCGCCTGGCTCAGGAAAGAGCGACTCGGTGGGAGGTTCCATTGGTTGCAGCTGGGTCGTATGGAGCGTCAACCCGATCACTGGAGCTTCCAGCACCAGTTTTCCGAGTCGTTCTTTCAGCAAACGCACGATGTGATCGCTCTGCCAGGCCGGCTCGGCCAGGAGGATCTCGACCTCGGTCGGCGCACGCGCGACACGGCCGCGTTCGTGTTCCAGCTTGAGCATGATGCCTTTGACGGCAAGCTGCATCGCACACAGCCAGCCGATCAGCTGCAGAACCAGGCGCTGCGCGCCGGCCAGCAGCAGGTCGGCATCCTCGATGCGATCAAACAGCTCCATCCTTGCTTCGAACTTCGTCGGCGCCTCGATCCACTCGAACACCTCAGGAAGGCTGCCGAATGCGCAATCAAGGAATTCGAGCAATGCCCCCCCGCATCGGCGCTGAAGGCCCGGGCGCGGCAACCGTCGCACATCGCCGATCGTATCGCAGCCAATTCCTTCAAACCAGCTAGCAAAGGGCCTCGCCGCTGGCAGAACCATGACTGGAAGACGATACAGCACGCGCTCTGATGACTGTTGCTTTAACACGCGGCCGCCGCCAGCGCGCGCGAGCATCCACGCTGCCCGCGCGGTTGGAGCGCAGCTTAACTTCCCAGTAAACCCCAGACCTCGAAGATCGGCGCGAACGCGCCTGCATAACGATTGGATGCCACCGAATAGCCGCAAGCTCGCGCCGATATCCAGCAACAGCGTCGACTCTTCCGCGAGCGTCACTTGTGGCGTGTATTGCAGCATTGCCATGGCCACAGCCTGTAGCGCAGCTTCTTCCCGTGCAGCGGTACGTTCATGGACCCGGGCATCCGGTGCCAGCATTAACACACCACCGCGTCGCATCGCGGGCCGGATGCCCGCCATGCGCGCGCCGCGCGACATCGTTAGAACTTTCTCTCGCTCGAGAACAACCGTAACGCTGTCACTCGACCAGCTCGGTTCGAAGACCTCGAGTGGAAGCTGGGGTAGATGTAGTCCGATCCACAGGCGCATGGCGATGAACAAAGGAGGGAGACAAGGGTAGGAACAGTGCAGTTTCGCGCTGTGGCCCCCGACGTTTCAGGAAATCGATCTCGACCCCCCCGCGCGCCGGTCGAACCCCGAGCCGAAGCGGCGCAGGCGAAGGATCATGCGCTGCTGCGAGCGGACGGAACAAAAAGAAAAGGCTCTCTCCGTCGGCAGCCGCCAAGCTCAAGCGCCGCAGGCTCTCATTTCGAATGTGGCCTGGCCAAAACAAAAGAGCATGACATCCGCCGTTTCGGAGAACTTGTTCGGCAGCCCAGAGGGCGTCAGCTGTGCGATCGGGCTGTACCCAGGTGACTTGTGACGGATTCAATCCCATGGCAGCCAATGCGATCGAATTTGGAACATGTGGCGGCTGAATCATCATTACCCGGCGTTTACCGGCTGCTGCCAGTGCGGGTTGCAGAAGCCTCAACTCGCCTGTACCGGACTGGCGTAAATGCAGCTCAACCATGCTACCCGTTGGCCATCCTCCTCCCGGCAACTGGGCAGACAAGACAGGATGGCCGGTGTCAACACAACGCGTGCTCGAACGACCGAGCTGCGAGGCGCGCCATAGCGACGGATGAATCGACTCCGGCGTCGAACGGATCTCAGACAACATATCAACCTCACAATACTGTATGTCCATACGGACGCAGCAGGCGCATTTCGTCGATGCCATGCTGCTGTTGCAGCAACTCGACCAGGGTACCGACGGGCCAGCCGCCGTCGGGCAGCTGGAACGAGAGTGCGGCATGCCTGGGGTCGACGCAGCGCGTGCCGGAGCGTGCCAGCTGCGAGGCACGCCAGAACGAAGGGTGCAAAGCCTCTGGCGCTGCCATAGGGGAAGCCCCTGCGGTAGATGAGCAGTTCATATGGATTGGCAGGAAAATACTGTATAAACGTACAGTACTCGCTGAGTCCGGATTTGGCAAGATGTATTCTTCGGCCATACCAGTCAGGTGATTGGTATTGACAGAAGTTAAAGGTGTGCTCTGCCTGGAAAACCGGGCTGCAAGCCCGAATCATGGAATAATGCTGGTTTGTCCATATCCATCCAGACAATGATCAATCTGTCTCACCCACGCCACGGAGCCTGCCAGTGAATACGCTCCAGCTCACCGGCGCCATCCTGTTCGCGATCGCCCTCGTCCATACCTTTTCTACCAAACTGTTTCACTCACTAGCCAAGCGCCACCCGCGCCATGCCGGGCTGTTCCACCTGCTGGGCGAAGTCGAAGTCGTGTTCGGCTTCTGGGCCTTCGTGCTGGTCCTCGGCATGGCCCTGCTGGCGGACGGCGCCACGGCCATCAGCTATGTCGAATCGCGCCAGTACACCGAACCGCTGTTCGTGTTCGTGGTCATGGTGATCGCGGCTTCGCAGCCGGTGCTCGACGCCGTGCGCGACCTGCTGGCCCTGCTGGCCCGGCTGACCCCGGTGCGCACCGAGGTAGCCCTGTGCTGGCTCGGGCTGGCGCTGGTGCCGCTGGCAGGCTCCCTGATCACCGAGCCCGCCGCGATGACGCTGGCCGCCCTGATGCTGGCACCGCAGGTGTTCCGGTCCGGTATTCCCGAATGGCTCAAGTACGGCGCGATCGGCGTCCTGTTCGTCAACGTCTCGATCGGCGGCACCCTCACCTCCTATGCCGCGCCGCCGGTGCTGATGGTGGCCAGCACCTGGGGCTGGGACAGCGCCTTCATGGCGTCGACCTTCGGCTGGCGCGCCGCGATTGCGGTGATCTTCAACGCGACCGTCATCACCCTGCTGCTGCGCCGGCACCTGACGCCGGGGAACGTGGTCGAGGACGTGCACCTGCCGTGGATCGTTTCCATCGTCCACCTGCTTCTGCTGGCGGGCGTGGTGCTGCTGGCCCACCATCCGGTGCTGTTCATGGGCCTGTTCCTGCTCTTCCTCGGCTATACCCAGGCCTATCCGAAACACCAGTCGCGCCTGATCATCAAGGAAGGCCTGCTGGTCGGCTTCTTCCTGGCCGGGCTGGTGGTGCTGGGCGGCATGCAGCAATGGTGGCTGCAGCCGCTGGTGTCCAGCCTGGAGCCGACCGCGCTGTTCTTCGGCGCGCTGGCCCTGACGGCAATCACCGATAATGCGGCACTGACCTACCTCGGTTCCCTGATCGAGGGCCTGTCCGACCACGCCAAGTACATGCTGGTGGCCGGCGCGGTCGGCGGCGGCGGCCTGACCGTCATCGCCAACGCCCCGAACCCGGCCGGCGCCGCGCTGCTGCGTGAAGGCTTCGAGGACGGCTCGATCGGCATGGGCGGGCTGTTCCTGGGGGCGCTGGCGCCGACCTGCGTGGCGGCGGCACTGTTCCTGATTTAGGAGACGTAATGGACGACGACATCCTGGTACACAAGGCCGGCACCATCGAACGCTGCTGCCGGCGCGCACGCGAGGAATACGAAAAGGACCCGACCACCTTCGTCAGCGACCTTACGCGCCAGGATGCGGCCACCCTCAACGTGATCCGCGCCTGGGAAGCCGCCATCGAGATGGGCGACTACGTGATCGGCAATGCCCGGCTCGGCCTGCCGCACGACGAGCGCGAAGTCATCACCCTGCTGGCCGAACACGGCTGGATCACGCCCACGCTGGCCGAAGACCTCAAGCGCACCGGCGAATTCTGCCGCGCAGAATGGGATTACCAGGAAGCGCCGCTGCCGGCCCTGGTAACCATCATCAAGCGCGGGCTGGATGATTTCGGGATGTATGCCCAGGCCCTCGTGAGCGGGGCGTCGACCGCCTGACCAGGCGCCGTCTCCGGGCTGTCTCAGGCCTGGGGCTCGTGCACGTCCGAGACTTCAACATCCTCGGCGGCGATCTTCTCGTCCGCCAGCGCGTGGTCTTCCTCGTCCGCAACCAGTCCCTCCTGGTCGGCGCCGCGGGCGCTGTCATAGCTGAGCTCGATCAGCATCGGGAAATGGTCCGAGCCGAAGTAAGGCAGGCGTTCGATATGCGACAGCGTGAAATGCTCGCTGTGGAACAAATGGTCGAGCGGCCAGCGGGCGAACCAGAAGCCGGCATGGAAGGTATTGAACATGCCGCGCCCGATGCGCGGATCGAGCAAACCGCTGATCTTGCGGAACAGCCGCGTCGTGGTCGACCACGCCACGTCGTTCAGGTCGCCCGCGACGATCACCGGCGTCTCCAGGCCGGCTTCGGCCACGCTCTTGGCAACTACCAGCAGCTCGGCGTCGCGCTGGGTGGATTCCATGTGTTCGGTCGGGCTGGGCGGCGTCGGATGCAGGAAGTGCATGCGCACTTTATTTCCGGACGGCAGGATGACCAGGGTATGGATCGACGGGATGTCGTCCTCGACCAGGAACTGGATGGCGCTGTCTTTCAAGGGCAGCCGCGAATACACGTGCATGCCGTATAAGTTTTCTAGCGGGCATTTCAGCGCATGCGGATAGTCTTCTTCGAGCACATCCAGTTTTTCTTGCCACCACATGTTCGTTTCCAGGGTGACGAAGATATCGGGCTGGTGCTGCCGGATCAGGGCGATCAATCCTTCTGCATTCCGGTTCGGCATCAGTACATTGGCGGTCAGGATACGGAACTGGCGGTTCGTCCCGCCGACCACTGCATTCTTCACTTCATGGGGGTAGGCTCTGGTGTACGGAATGATCCACCAGGCCTGGTAGGCCAGGCAGGCGACATTGGCCACCAGCAACAGGTGGAAACTGCTGTCGCGCCAGTCGAGGAACACGAACTGCCCGACCAGCACGGTGAGCGAGAGGATGGCCAGTTGCAGGCGCGGAAAATCGAGGTCGCGTATCCACCACCCGGTACATCGCAACAGGGGCAGCAGCGTCGCAAGGACGATCACGGCAACCAGGGTCACGAAAGTCGGCAGCATGGTATCTCTGAGGCGGCAGGGGCTCGTCACAAATGTGAGATGCCCAGTATGTGCCCTTCAAACGCGGCCTTCTGTACGCTAGCGTGCACAAGCGGAAAGAATTTCGTCCTGCCGTGCATCGATCTGTCTGAAGTTTGCGCAGCACGCTTGCAAATCCCACCGCCGAACCTATCTTTGAGCTTGAGGGCGACATTCAGGTCGCAAGCCAGACATGAACATCATCAGGCAGGTTCAGGAAACCGGCAAACGCGTCCGGCGCAGGAAGGAAAAATCCAGGCTCAACCTGTATCCCCTGCTGGGCATCGTGCTGGCCATCGTGCTGGCCGTGCTGACCTACGGCGGCCTGTTCGCTTTCCTTTTTTAGAGCGCCTCACAACACGCTCATTGCTGTTGCATCGTCTTGCCTTGAGGGTGTTGTCAGACGCTCTTGAGGTCCCTACTGCGCGACCCTGACCAGCAGCTTGCCGAAGTTTCTCCCCTGCAGCAGGTCGATGAAGGCTGCCGGCGCGCGGTCCAGGCCGTCGACGATGTCCTCGCGGTAGCGCAGGCGGCCATCGCGCACCCATTCCTGCGCTTCCTGCAGGAAAGCGGGCCGCAGGCCGGCGAACTCGCGCTGAATGAAGCCGCGAATGCTCAGGCTCTTCTTCAGTACCTCGCGCATGACCAGGGCCAGCCGGTCGGGTCCGGGCATTGCTTGCGGCAATTCGTTGTATTGGGCAATCAGGCCGCAGACCGGCACCCTTGCAAACTCGTTCAGCAGCGGGAACACTGCATCCCAGACCTTGCCGCCGACGTTCTCGAAATAGACATCGATGCCACGCGGACAGGCCCTTTCCAGCTGCTGCGCGAAGTCGGGCGCACGGTGGTCGACCACGGCATCGAATCCCAACTCGTCACGCACGAAGGCGCATTTGTCGGGACCGCCCGCAATACCGACCGCACGCGCGCCCCGGATGCGGGCGATCTGCCCCACCGCCGAGCCGACCGCACCGCTCGCCGCGGCCACCACCACGGTTTCCCCCGGCACCGGACGGCCGATCTGCAGCAGGCCCGCCCAGGCGGTAAAGCCCGGCATGCCCAGCACGCCAAGCGCCGTGCTGGGCGGCGCCGCCATCGGGTCCAGCTTGCGCAGGTCGGTGCCATCCGACAGCGCATAGCGCTGCCAGCCCGAGTGCGACAGCACGATGTCGTCCACCGCGTAGTCCGCATGCCGCGATGCGAGCACGCGGGCGACAGTGCCGCCTTCCATGACGCCGCCGATCGCGACCGGCTTCGCATACGACTTCGCATCATCCATCCTGCCGCGCATGTAAGGGTCGAGCGACAGGTACAGGGTCTCGAGCAGCAGCTGGCCCTCGGCGGGAACGGGGACCGGCTCCTCCACGATCCGGAAGTTTTCCGGACGTGGCAGTCCGTCGGGACGGGAAGCGAGCAGGACCCGCTGGTTGGGCGCTTGTGTCATTGTCGGCATCCTCTGGAAGAATAAGGAACAGACAATGCTACGCCGGATCCGGAAATTTTTCCGGCGCTGCCCCTGCTCTACTTGGCACCTTCCTGGCGCGCCATCCGGATGAGCATCAGCTTGGCAGCCGCCAGCACCACGAAGGTGATCGCGAACAGGATCAGGCCCAGGGCGTACAGGGACGAGACGTGCAGGGCCTTCTCCGCTTCATTGAACTCGTTGGCCAAGGTGGACGAGATCGAATTCCCCGCAGCGAACAGGGACCAGGACAGCTGGTGCGAATTGCCGATGACGAAGGTCACCGCCATGGTTTCGCCCAGCGCCCGCCCCAGTCCCAGCATCACGCCGCCCACCACGCCGGTGCGGGTGTAAGGCAGCACCACGCGGCGCACCACTTCCCATTTGGTGCAGCCGAGGCCATAGGCCGATTCCTTCAGCACCGGAGGCACGATCTCGAACACATCGCGCATCACCGAGGCGATGAAGGGAATGATCATCACGGACAGGATCACGCCCGCGGTCAGGATGCCGATGCCGGTGATCGGACCGCCGAAGAGCGCGCCGATCACGGGCAGCTGGCCGAGCGTGCCCGCCAGCAGCGGCTGCACGTGGTCCGCGAACAGGGGCGCAAAGTAGAAGAAGCCCCACATGCCATAGATAATCGAGGGCACACCGGCCAGCAGCTCGACCGCCATGCCCATCGGCCGGCGCAGCCAGGTCGGGCAGATCTCGGTGAGGAAGAGCGCGATGCCGAAGCTGACCGGAAAGGCGATCGCCAGCGCGATCAGCGACGTCGCCAGCGTGCCCCAGATCGCGATCAGGGCGCCGAACTGCAGGCCTACCGGATCCCATTCGGCGCGTGCGACGAAGTGCGGGCCGAATTCGCGCAAGGCCGGCCAGGCGCCGAGCGTGAGCGAGACGAGGATGCCGGCCAGGACCAGCATCACCAGGGCGGCGAACAGCATCGTGAACTTATGGAACAGGAAATCCTGGATGCGCTGGACGCGCATCGTGCCGAGCAGGGCGGCGTGCCTGGCTTCGGCAGCGGCATCGGACTCGGCCGCGTGGCGTTCACCGGCGGCGGCAATGGCTGCAAGCTGGGCCATACGGGACAGCCTTTCTCGAGGAATGAAATAATCCGGCGAGTATGGCTGGCGCTTTTGACAAGCCGATGACACAAAGCCAACGACTCTGTTGGCTATTACAAGAACTTACAGAAATCCCGGCGGTGCGCCTTCTCAACAGTTGGCGGCACTTGTACCATAGCCGTCATTCCCGTTTTACCGCTCATCATCGAGAGATTCTTATGACCTTCACCACCCTGTCGCGCGCGCTGTGCCTGGCCGCCGCTGTTGCTGCCTGCGCCGTCCCTGTCCACGCCACCAGCTTCACCTCGTCCGCCTCCAGCGCGGGCTCGGCCTCGTCCGGCAGCATTTCCGATTCGATCGGCGCTTCCAGCAACAGCTCGGGCGGCGAAGACCGCGTGGCCGCCGGCGAGTACCGCGTGATCGACATCGCCCAGGCCCCGGGCAAGTCCGACACCACCCGCATGACCCTGCGCGCGGTGGCCGCCGGTGCGGCGCGCGAGTTCACCCTCGACGTGCCGAACCGCGCGCTGGCCGAACGCGGCGTCGGCAAGGGCGAACTGGTGCAGGTCAACGAACGCGTGTACGGCTTCGAGTTCGCCCACGCCGACACCAAGCGCTCCTTCTTCCTGGCCCTGCAGGACGACTGGTACCGCGACCTCGCTTCGCGCAAGGTCACCATCTAACAAGTCAACAAGCATGTACAGCAAGTTCGCCGCGGCCGCGCTCCTGCTGGCCGCGAGCGCGGCCGCGCAGGCCGGACTGCCGACCTTCTGCCAGCAGTCGATCGACATCGGCGCCGCCGAGCAGGACCGCGTGCTGCGCTTCGCCGGCGTGGTCAAGACCGAGCTGGAGCGCTCCGGCGCGCGCGTCGCCCTCATCGCACGCGCCGGCCTCGACCTGAGCCGCTTCGGCCAGCTGTATTCGCATGCCGGCGTCGCCTTGCGCGACAACCCCGGCGGTCCCTGGGCGGTGCGCCAGCTCTATTACGCCTGCGATGAGGCGCGCCCACGCCTGTTCGACCAGGGCATCGCCGGCTTCGCACTGGGGGCCGACGCGCCCACGCGCGGCCATATCTCGCTGGTCTTCCCCCCCAGCGAAGACGCCGCCCTGCTCGAAGGCGCCGCACTCGACAAGCGGCTCGCCCTGGCCCTGCTGGGCGGGGAGTACAGCGCCAACGCCTATGCCTACGGCACCCGCTACCAGAACTGCAACGGCTGGGTGGCCGAGCTGCTCGCCGGCGCCTGGGGGGGCGCGCATGCGCGCGAAGACGCACAGGGCTGGTTGCGCGCGCAGGGCTATACCGCCGGCCCGGTCCGGATTCCTTCGCACTGGCTGATGTTTGCCGGGCAGTTCGTGCCGCTGGTTCACATGAACGACCACCCGGAGGACGACCTGCATGCGCTCGCGCTGCACACAAGCGTGCCGGCCTCGATCGAAGCCTTCGTGCAGCGCCGGGCGCCACAGGCGAAACGTGTCGAGCTGTGCCATACCCAGGATCGCATCGTGGTGCGCCGCGGCTGGGAACCGCTGGGCGCTGCCTGCGAGCCGAAGGAAGGCGACGAAGTGATCACGATGCAGTGACGCCGTGCGCGTGCGTCCTCATGACATGAACGGGCCCTGCGCAAGGCACGGGCTCGATGCGGCAGGATCGTCTACCCGCCGCTGCCATTTCACACATTCCCATCCGGGTCTCACCTTCCAGCAGTCCCGGTAACTTTCATGGATAACAAAAAGCCCTGCACGCGGCAGGGCTTGATATTGAAGGCAGCTCACGGGCTGCCTGAAAACAGCTTACTTCGCTGCCGCGGCCTCGGCCAGCTTGCGCAGCACGGCGGGCGATACCGACTCGCGGCCGCGGCTCAGCTGGTAGAGCGACCAAAGATCGGCGCCGCTATTGTGGGCGGCGATGGGGGCCGGGGTAAGGAAGAGGCTGCGGATGAAATGGATGATGGTAGCCATGATGTCGTTTCCTGTAATCGCTATCGAATGACTCCAGTATGCGCGCTTTGAGATAGAAAGCAAATTGAGATCCATGATAAAAGCCATTCACGAATCAACTATCTCAGCGGCAGTACAGTTTTGATAAAACATTTGTGCCAATGCATTGTATGTTACACTCCTGACCTGCTGGCCAAGGGCCAGCGTCAACATCCCTCTCGCCAGTAGAGGCCACAGCGCAGGCGAGCGTTCGCGGCGCGGCCGGCCCTTGCTGACCGCCTGCCATGCAGGCTATCCGTCAACGTGCAAGGGTGGCTGGTGAAGCCGGGCAGCCTCACACCCAGGCCACTTTCCCGCCCGCCCCGCCCGCGGCTTCGCTCCGGATCACCGATGGCGCCCGCAGGCCCGCGCCCTTGCATGCCTAACAAGGAGAACTCATGCAAATGCTCTGCTCTGCGGGCTTTATCTTTTTGATCGTGTTATGGGGCATCATCGCCCCGGACAACATGGCCGGCGTCTTCGCCGCCATGCTCGCTTCGCTGACCCGCAACTTCGGCTGGCTCTACCTGTGGGTGGTACTTGCCCTGGTGATGTTTGCCGCTTACGTCGCCTTCAGCCGCTACGGCAACCTCAAGCTGGGCGGCGAGGATGACGAACCCGACTTCTCGGTCGGCAGCTGGTTCGCCATGCTGTTCGCGGCCGGCATGGGCATCGGCCTGGTGTTCTGGGGCGTGGCCGAACCGGTGTCCCACTACGTCACGCCGCCGCCCGGCATTGCAGCCGGCACACCGGAAGCGGCGAACGCCGCCATGCGCTACGTGTTCTTCCACTGGGGCGTGCACCCCTGGGCCGTGTACAGCGTCGTCGCGCTGGCGATCTCCTTCTTCCAGTACCGGCGCGGCGGCGGTGCCCTGATCAGCACCGTCACCGGCTCCCTGCCCTGGCGCCCGGTGCGCGCCGCATCTAGCCTGTTCAACGGCCTGGCGGTGGTGGCCACGGCCTTCGGCGTCGCCGCCTCGCTCGGCGTCGGCGCGCTGCAGATCAACAGCGGCCTGAACGCCGTGTTCGGGCTCGAGATCAGCCCCGCCGCGCAAGTCGCGATCATCGTCGTGACCGCCGCCCTGTTCATCACCTCGGCCGTGAGCGGTGTCGGGAAAGGCGTCAAACTGCTCTCCAACGTCAACATGGCCGTGGCGGCCCTGCTCGCCGTCGCCGTGTTCCTGCTCGGTCCCACGGTCGCCATCATCGACACCTTCACCAATACCCTGGGCAGCTACGCCAGCGAACTAGTGCGCATGAGCCTGCGCTCGACGCCCTTCCGCGACAGCAACTGGGTCGGCAACTGGACCATCTTCTACTGGGCCTGGTGGATCTCGTGGTCGCCGTTCGTCGGCCTGTTCATCGCGCGCGTCTCGCGCGGCCGCACCATTCGAGAATTCATCCTCGGCACCGTACTGGCGCCCTCGCTCGCCGCCTTCGTCTGGTTCTCGATCTTCGGCGGCACCGCGCTCTACCTGGAGATCTGGCAGCACGTCCCGCTGGCAGAGGCCGTCAAGGCGGACCTGGCAACGGCGCTGTTCGCGCTGTTCGACGCCATGCCCTTCGGCCAGATCATGTCGGTGGTCGCCACCCTGCTGGTGGTGGTCTTCTTCATCACCTCCGGCGACTCGGCCGTGCTGGTACTGGGCATGATGAGCCAGGGCGGCAACCCGAATCCATCCAGCCGAACCAAGCTGGTCTGGGGCATCCTGATCGCCGGCATCGCGATCAGCCTGCTGCTGGCGGGCGGCATCAACGCCGTACAGACGGCCACCATCCTGTTCGCCCTGCCCTTCGCGCTGGTGATCGTGCTGATGGTCATCGCGCTGTGGCGGGCGCTGCGCGAGGACTGGCAGGAGGAGGCGCGCCGCGAACGCCTGCTCCGGCGCAAGATGCGCGAAATGGCGGCGCACTAGCCGAGCGGCTTGAGGACGCGCGTGCCTCGGCTGTAGCCAAACTGGTATCATGCGCGTTTTCCGGACCGAGGCCTCGCTCCGAAGCGCGCCCGTCCCTCACCCTACAGAACATCAAGAATGAACACTCCGACCCAACTGCCGGGCTTCTTCAGCCGGCTTTCGATCGCCTTCGGCAGCTTCTTCAAATCGCTCGGCGATGCAGAATTCGCCGCACGCGTGCGCGATGACGGTGTGGGCCCTGTCGCGGCTCCCACGCCGGCACCGACGCCGGCGCCGACACCCGCTCCCACCATGGCGCCAACGCCGGCGCCGACGCCTTTGCCAACTCCTGCGCCGCTGCGTGCTCCGACCGCCGAGTCCGCCCTGCAGCTGCTGAGCCTGCTCCAGCGCGAAGCGCGCCTGATCGACTTCACCCAGGAAAACCTGAGCGCCTATTCCGACGCCGACATCGGCGCCGCCGCCCGCGTCGTGCACGAAGGCTGCGCGCGCGTGCTGCGCGAGCACTTCACCATCGAACCGGTACGTGCCGAAGCAGAAGGCGCACGCGTCACCCTGGAAGAAGGCTTCGACGCCGCCAGCGTGCGCCTGACCGGCAACGTGGTCGGCCAGGCCCCGTTCAAGGGCACGCTGTCGCACCGCGGCTGGCGCGCCACCAAGGTCCAGCTGCCGCAGCTGGCCGAGAAGCACGACGCACGCGTGCTGGCGCCGGCGGAGGTGGAACTGTGAGCGATCCCCAGAACGCACGCTATGCCATCGGCATCGACCTGGGCACCACCCACAGCGCCCTGTCCTATGTCGACCTGCAGGCCAGCGACGGCGAGAAGACCGTCGACGGCGTGCTGCCCATCCCGCAGCTGAGCGGCCCGGGCACCGTCGAGGCGCTGCCGCTGCTGCCCTCCTTCCTCTACCTGCCGCACCCGGATGAGCTGGCCGCCGGCGAAACGGCGCTGCCGTGGAGCGCGGGCGGCGAAGGCTTCATCGCCGGCGAAATGGCGCGCAGCCGGGGCGCCACCACTCCGATCCGCCTGGTGTCCTCGGCCAAGAGCTGGTTGAGCCACCCGAGCGTGGACCGCCGCGCGGCCATCCTGCCGCACGATGCGCCGGAAGAAGTCACCCGCGTCTCGCCGCTGGAAGCGTCCACCCGTTACCTGGCGCACCTGCGCCAGGCCTGGAACGCCGCCCATCCGGAAGCGCCGTTCGACCAGCAGCAGGTCACGGTCACCATCCCGGCCTCGTTCGACCCGGGCGCGCGCGAACTCACCGCCGAGGCGGCGCGCAACGCCGGCTTCGCCCCGAATCTGCTGGAAGAGCCGCAGGCAGCCCTGTACAGCTGGATCCAGGGCAGCAAAGGCGCCTGGCGCAAGCAGGTCAAGGCCGGCGACATCGTGCTGGTCGTGGACGTGGGCGGCGGCACCAGCGACTTTTCCCTGATCGCGATCCTCGAGCGCGACGGCACCTTGGTGCCGCACCGTGTGGCCGTGGGCGACCACATCCTGCTGGGCGGCGACAACATGGATCTCGCACTGGCCCACTTCGTGGCGCGCAAGCTGGCCGCCAACGGCACCCAGTTGGATGCCTGGCAGATGCGCGCCCTCACCTACGGCTGCCGCAGCGCCAAGGAGCACCTGCTGGCCGACGCCAACGCCACCGTGTGGCCGATCGTCGTGCCGAGCCGCGGCTCGAAGCTCATCGGTGGCTCGATCCGTACCGAACTGACGCGCGACGAAGTGACCGCCTTTATCACCGACGGCTTCTTCCCCCGCGTCGAAGCCTCCGCCCGTCCGGCCACCCGCCAGCGCGCCGGCCTGACGCAGGTCGGCCTGCCCTATGCGCAGGACGCCGCGATCACGAAGCACCTGGCCGCCTTCCTGGCGCGCCAGGCCGGCGCCACTGCCGAACTGGAAGGCTTCGCAGGTAGCGTGAATGCCGAGCACACTTTCCTGCACCCGAGCGCGGTGCTGTTCAACGGCGGCGTGTTCAAGTCGAACATCCTGGCCCAGCGCGTGATGGACACCATCAACGACTGGCTCTACATGGAAGGCGCGCAACCGGCGCGCATGCTGGAAGGCGCCGATCTCGACCTGGCGGTCGCGCGTGGCGCGGCCTACTTCAGCTACGCGCGGCGCGGCGGCGGCGTGCGCATCCGCGGCGGCACGGCCCGTTCCTACTACGTCGGCGTGGAATCCTCGATGCCGGCCATCCCCGGCATGGAACCACCGATCGAAGCCCTGTGCGTGGCGCCCTTCGGCATGGAAGAAGGCAGCGAACTCGAACTGCCGGGCCAGGAATTCGGCCTGGTGGTGGGCGAGCCGGTCACCTTCCGCTTCTTCGGGTCCACCACGCGCCGCCAGGACCGCATCGGCGAGGTGCTCGAGTTCTGGGGCCCGGACGAGCTGCAGGAGATGAACGAGATCCAGGCCACGCTGCCTGCCGAAGGCCGTGTCGCGGGCGACGTGGTGCAGGTCAAGCTGCATGCGCTGGCCACCGATACCGGCACGCTGGAACTGGCCGCGGTGTCGCGCGAAGGACAGCGCTGGAAGATCGAGTTCGACGTCCGCAACACGCCGGACCCGCAGTGACGCCTCGGTGAATCAGTACCTCGTCAGCATCGACCTGGGCACCACGAATACGGTGCTTGCGTATGCCCTGCCCGGCGCAGGGCAGGTCGAGCTGCTGGCCATCGAGCAGCTGGTGGCGCCCGGCGAAGTCGCCGGGGCGCCGCTGCTGCCCTCGATGCGCTACCACCCCGCCGAGGGCGAACTCGCCCCCGGCGAACTCCAGCTTCCCTGGGTCCAGCAGGACCCGGCCGGCGTCGAACGCGTCGCGGTCGGCCGCCTGGCGCGCATGCTAGGGGGGCAAACGCCGGGCCGCCTGGTAGCCAGCGCCAAGAGCTGGCTGTCGCATGCGGGCGTCGACCGGATGGCGCCGATCCTGCCCTGGGGCGCCGAGGATACCGGCGTGCCCAAGGTGTCGCCGGTCGCGGCCAGCGCCAGCTACCTGGCGCATCTGCGTGCGGCCTGGAACGCGCGCTTCCCCAAGGCGCCGCTCGAGCGCCAGCAGATCGTCCTCACCGTGCCCGCCTCCTTCGACGAAGGCGCGCGTGCGCTCACCCTGGAGGCCGCGCGCATGGCCGGCCTGCCGGAACTGCGCCTGCTGGAAGAGCCCCAGGCCGCCCTCTACGACTGGCTGTACCGCCACCGCGCCAGCCTTGCCGGGGACCTGGCGCAGACGCGCCTGGTGCTGGTGGCCGACGTCGGCGGCGGCACTACCGACTTCAGCCTGGTCAAGGTCGAACTGGACGACGATGGCCAGCCCAAGCTCACCCGCATCGGGGTCGGCAACCATTTGATCCTCGGCGGCGACAACATGGACCTGGCGTTGGCGCACCTGGCGGAATCGCGACTGGCAGGCGGAAACGCGACCGAGCGCCTGTCGGCCGGCCGCCTGGCGCAGCTGACCGAGCGCTGCCGCGCCGCCAAGGAACAGCTGCTGGCGCCGGATGCGCCGGAACAGGTCAGCGTCACCCTGCTCGGTTCCGGTTCGCGCCTGATCGGCGCCAGCCGCTCGGCCACGATCACGCGCGAGGACGTGCAGCGCATCGTCCTCGACGGCTTCTTCCCGCCCAACGAGGCGCAGGAGACTGCCAAGCGGGCGCGCGCCGGCATCGTCGAATTCGGCCTGCCGTATGCGAGCGATCCGGCCGTCACGCGCCACCTCGCCGGCTTCCTGCGCCAGCATGCGCAGGCGGCGCGCGAGGCGCTCGGCGAGGTGGACAACACCGAGGATGACGGCAGGCTGCCGGTGCCTGATGCGCTGCTGCTCAACGGCGGCGTGTTCCGAGGCGCGGCGCTGGCGCAGCGCCTGGCCGACGTGCTCTCGCACTGGCGCGGCGCGCCCGTGCAGGTGCTGCACAACGAGGACCCGGACGTGGCCGTCGCGCGCGGCGGCGTCGCCTATTCGCTGGCGCGCGCAGGCCAGGCGCCGGCAATCGAAAGTGGCTCGGCGCGCAACTATTACCTGTTGCTGGACGCGGAACAGTCCGGCGACACGGTTCGTGCGGTCTGCCTGCTGCCGCGCGGCGCCCCGGCCGGCGAGGAAATCCGCCTCGCCGGGCGCAGCTTCGCCCTGCGGCTGGGGCGGCCGGTGCGCTTCCACCTGGTCTCAATGACCGCCGACCCGGGCGGCGTGCTGCCGCAGCCGGGCGACCTGCTCGACCTGCCGGCAAGCGACATCGTGCGCCTGCCCGCCATCTCGACGGTCCTGCGCAGCAAGCGCAGCACCGACATCCCGGTGCAACTGGCCACGGTGCTGCTTGAGGTCGGCACGCTGGAGGTGTCCTGCCTTGCCGAGGAAGATGCCAGCCAGCGCTGGCGCCTGGAATTCCAGCTCCGCGCGCAAGAGGACGAAGGGCCGCTCGAGGACGCATCGCTGCCGCCGGAGCTGGATGAAGCGATGACGCGCATCGACCGCATCTTCGGCAACCGCTCGCAACAGGTCGACCCGCGCGAAGTGCGCCAATTGCGCGCCACGCTCGAACACCTGCTCGGCTCGCGCGAACGCTGGACCACCCCGCTGCTGCGCCGCCTGTTCGACGCCCTGCTGGCACGCGCCAAGGGCCGGCGCAGGTCAAGCGAGCACGAGCGCGTGTGGCTGAACCTGGCCGGTTACTGCCTGCGTCCCGGCTTCGGCCATCCGCTCGACGAATGGCGCATCGAGCAGTTGTGGGCGATGTTCGAGCCAGGTGCCCAGTACCACAAGGACAGCCAGGTGCGCGCCGAATGGTGGACGCTATGGCGGCGCGTGGCCGGCGGGCTGTCGACCGAGGCGCAACTGCGCCTGCTCGACGACTTCGCCTTCAACCTGCAGGCCGACGAATCGGAGCGCGGCCGCCGCCCCGTCACCCTGGTGGACGGTACCGAGGACGACATGCTGCGCGTCGGCGCCTCGCTGGAACGCATCCCGTCCGCCTACAAGGCCGAGATCGGCGACTGGCTCATCAAGCAGATCATGGAGATGCCAGCGGGCGCCAAGATCGATGCGCGCGCCGCGGCCAGGTACGGACGCTACCTGTGGGCCCTGGGCCGGGTGGGCGCGCGCCAGTCCTTCCATGGGGCCGCGCACGAAGTGGCGCCCAGCAGCTCGGCGGAAAGCTGGCTGCACCAGCTGTTCCGCCTCGACTGGAAGAAGATCGAACCGGCGGGCTTTGCCGCCGCCCATATCGCCCGCATGACCGGCGACCGCTCGCGCGACATCGGCCAGGCGGTCCGCGACGAGGTGCTGCGGCGCCTGTCGTCCAGCGGCGCACCGCCGGCCTGGTCGGCCATGGTGCGCGACGTGGTCGAGCTCGACCAGGCCGTCGAGACCCGCATGCTCGGCGATGCCCTGCCGCCGGGGCTCAAACTTCTTCGCTGAGCATTGCAGTTGCAGGGTGGGCAAGTCCCTTGCCCGCGCGTTCAACTAAAAGCCGCGGCGCTACAGTGCATCCGTGAGGTGAACGCGTGGCGTCAATCAGGCCACTGGCCTGACTGACCCTGCCCACCCTACGTTGTCGCGGGCAATCGGCACCTCAACAAAACACGAAATCCTCATTCGATTTCGGCAGCGCGCACATCACCCCGCGTAAGCCGTACCACGCAAACCCCGCAACGGGAACCAGCAGCAACCAGAACGCAGACATGATCGACTCCTTCAGTTCAGCCTGATTTCGCACAGGTGTGCGAAATTACTTCAAAAAAAGGGGACAGGCGTGGCCCGTCCCGCTCCGCACATCCCTATTCCAGATCGTTGAAACTCTTGTACGTCGATATCAGCCGGTTGAAGGCCCGCTGCGCCCGCCGCGGCACCGCATTCGCACGCAGGAAGCGCGCGTCGTGCATCACCCCGATCGCCAGGCTGTAGATCTCGAACACCAGCTGCTCGGGTTCGGTGTCGGGCCGCAGGTGTCCCGCCTCCATCGCCTGCAGCACGGTCTTGCGCAGCGAGGCGCGCCAGCGCATCACCCCCGCCTCGATGCGGTCGCGCAGGGGCCCGGGCACGTCGTCGAACTCGAAGGCGCCGGCCGTGTACAGGCATCCCCCGCGCGCCGTCTCGTTGCCGATCTTCTTCAGCCACAGGTCGACCTGCATCGTCAGGCGCGGCAGGCCGCGCGGCACCTGCAGCGCCGGCAGGAAGACTTCCTCGCCGAAGCGGCGGTCATACTCGTCCAGCACCGCCGACTGCAGGGCCTCGAGCGAACCGACGCGCGAGAACACGCCGCTCTTGCTGATGCCGGTCCGCTTCGACAGTTCGCCCAGCGACAGCTTGCCGATCCCTTCGGCAGCGGCCATGTCGTAGCCGGCCGCAAGGATCGTCGCGTAAGTCGCTTCGCTTTTGGCAGTGGTATTCATGCGCTCACTTTAGCACACGTGTGCGAAACCACAAGGGCTATTTGTTCCCCAGGCGCGCGCGAGGCCGCGATGCGCTACCCGGCGCCGCCCTTTCCCAGGCAGGATCAGCCCGGGCCGGACGCAAGGCGCCGATGACGGGCGCCGCCGCAGGTGTCGGGAGGCCAGACGCAGGAGAATTTTGAAGAGTTTCGGAGCGGACACCCCGATGGAGCGCCCGGCCAGCCGGCCAGACTGGCCTGCGCCCATGTCACGCTCGCCTCGGAGCAGCGAGCTTCACCACCGGGCACATCTATGGTGCGTCGGGCGGCGCTGGCACCTGAGTGCCATCTGAGACTGGCGCGCGGGCCGGGGCCGGCCCGCGCGCTGCGCCCCGGTTCAGCGGCGGCCGAACCTGCTCAGGCGGGCGAAAAAGGAACCGATCGCGTTGGCAGCCGAGCGGGTCGGAATACGTTTGCTGAAGAGGCCGGTGTAGTTGCAGCGCGAATGGACGGTCATTTCTTTTCTCTCCGAAACATTACTTGGCACAATAATCACATTGCAAGTACCGTTCTGTGCGTTACCTCGCATAAATGCTTGGCTGCCGCGCGCGCCCTCGCACGAATGCGCCATATCATTCGACCGGCAGGGCTGCGCTCTACCCTCGACGGGTAAGCGTCCCTGCTTCGTGGCCAACCAACGACCTAGGAGGTGTGCGATGAGCTACGCAGATCGTGACAGATATGGCATGTACAAGAACACCCGCAGCACGGGTCCGGGGCCTGCGCTGATGGGCGCCGAAACGCTGATCGGTGACAGCGTCGTCAATGCGCAGGAGGAAGACCTCGGCGACATCAAGGAAATCATGCTCGACATGCAGACCGGCCAGGTTGCCTATGCCGTGCTGGCGTTCGGCGGCTTCCTCGGCCTGGGCGAAAAGCTGTTCGCCGTGCCATGGCAGGCGCTGCACCTGGATACCGTGAACAAGCGCATGGTGCTCAACGTTGAGAAGGAAAGGCTGAAGAGCGCGCCCGGTTTCGACAAGCACTCCTGGCCGGACATGAGCGACATCACCTGGGTCAGCGGCATCCACAGCTTCTACGGTACCGATCCGCAGCGCTCCGGGGCGCCGTCCATGGGGCCGGGGGTGATGGCGGGCGGCATGATGGGTGGCGAAGGCACGGGTTCCGCGATGGGCAGCGGCATGGGGTCGAGCATGGGTGCGGGGTCGGCGGGCAGCGGCTCGGCTGGCGCCGGCAGCAGCGTGGGCGTCAGCGTCGGCTCGGGCAGCCTGCATGGCGACTCGTACGGCGTCGGCGGCAGCCCCGATCCGCGGCCCGGGCATGATGGAGACGACAGGGACCTGAGCCGGATTCGCGGCAGCAATATCGGCTAACATGGGCGTAGGGTGGGCGGCTTCGCCGTCCGCGCGTTCACTCTACGGATGAGTTCACGAAACGTGATTATTCATCGACAGTTGAACGCGCGGTCGGCATGGCCGACCACCCTAGGAACTTCACCGGATCATCGACTCCCACACCTTCTGCAAGCGTTTGGCCGACACCGGCATCGGCGTGCGCAGCTCCTGCGCGAACAGCGACACCCGCAGCTCCTCCAGCATCCAGCGGAACTCGGTCATGCGCGGATCGTTGTTCTTGCCCGCCTGGTTCTTGAGCGTGCGCTGGAACTGGCTGGCCGCGTTCTGCCACTCCGCCATCAGCTGGGCATCGCGCGATGGATTGCCGCGCAGCTTCTCGATGCGCACATTGATCGCCTTCAGGTAGCGCGGGAAGTGCGCCAGCTGGCTGTACTCGTTGTCCGCAATGAAGCGCTTGTGGATCAGGCCCTGCAGCTGCGCCCCGATGTCCTGCTGCACCGCCGGCGGCAAGCTCTGGATACGCTTCGGCATGCCGTGGAACTCCGCCAGCACCGAACCCACCAGGCGCGCAATCTCGTTGATCAACAGGCCGATGCGTCCCTTGCCCTCGTCCTTGCGCTTGTTGAACTCCCCGGAGTTGATCGGCAGCGGATCCTGCAGGCAGGCGATGTCGATCGCCTTGGCGATGATCTGGTCGCGCAGGTCTTCCTGCGTGCCCACGCTCATGAACTGCATGCCCATCCCCTGCAGGCCGGGGATGTTCTTCTCGGCGAACTTCAGCTGGTCCTTCAGCTGCAGCGCGAACAGGCGGCGCAGGCCGACGCGGTGGGTGCGCGCCGCCACGTTGGGGTCGTCGAACACTTCCAGGTCGCAGTGCGTGCCCTTGTCCACCAGCGCCGGAAAGCCGATCAGGGTCAGCTTGCCCTGCGTGATCTCCAGCAGTTCCGGCAGCTCGCCGAAGCTCCACGTCGTCAGGCCGGTATGCTGGACCGCGCCGGCGGCGGCAGCCGGCGCGGTCGCCGCCTGGCCTGACGGTTTCGTCATCGGCGCATTGCCCTTCCCTTTCGGCGGCGGAGAAACCGGCTGCGGAGCAGCCTGCAGCTTCGCCGGTGCCGCCGCCGGCGTGGCTTCCGCCATCTTCTGGAAGCTCTCGCGTGCCTGGCCGCCCAGTTCGGCCTGCAGGGTCGCCAGGTTGCGTCCCATGTCGAGCTGGCGCCCGTGCTCGTCGATCACCTTGAAGTTCATGAACAGGTGTGCCGGCAGGGTTTCCAGCTTGAAGTCGGTCGTCAGCACGCGCGCACTGGTGTGCATGTGGATGTCGTCGATCAGGGCGTCGACCAGGTCGCCTTTGGCGAAGCGCAGCGGGTCCTGGTGGCGCTCGAAGAAGTTCGCGGCGTAGTCCGGCAGCGGCACGCAATGGCGGCGCAGCTTCTGCGGCAGGGATTTCAGCAGCAGGTGCACCTTCTCCTTCAGCATGCCCGGCACCAGCCAGCCCGGGCGCGCCGAGGGGATCTGGTTGAGGGCGAACAGCGGCACCGTCAGGGTCACGCCGTCGCGCGGGCTGCCCGGCTCGAAGTGATAGGTCAGTCCCATCTCGATGCCGGTGACGTTCATCGTCTTCGGGAACAGCTCGGTGGTGACGCCGGCCGCCTCGTGGCGCATCAGCTCTTCGCGGACCAGGAACAGGAGCTTCGGATTGTCGCGCGAGGCGTCCTTGTACCACTTTTCGAAACCCGCGCCGTTCACCACGGTGCGCGGGATTTCCTTGTCGTAGAAGGCGGCGATCAGCTGCTCGTCCACCAGCACGTCCAGGCGGCGCGACTTGTGCTCGAGGTTCTCGATCTCGCGCACCAGCTTGTGGTTGTGGGCGTAGAAAGGCGCGCGCGTCTCGTAGTCGCCCGCCACCAGCGCATCACGGATGAAGATCTCGCGCGCCTCGCCAGGGTTGTGCTGGCTGTAGTTGATGCGGCGGTTGCTGTAGACGACGATGCCGTACAGGGTCGCGCGCTCGAGCGCCGTCACCTGGGCCTGGCGCTTTTCCCAGCGCGGCTCGCCCCAGGACTTCTTGAGCAGGTGCGCGCCGATCTTCTCCACCCATTCCGGCTGGATCTGCGCGATGGTGCGCGCGTACAGGCGTGTGGTCTCGACCAGTTCGGCCGCCATGACCCAGCGCCCCGGCTTCTTGGCCAGGTAAGAGCCCGGCCAGATGTGAAACTTGATGCCGCGCGCGCCCAGGAATACCGGCTCGTCCTCGGCCTTGAACCCGATGTTGCCGAGCAGGCCGGTGAGCAGCGCCATGTGCAGCTGGTCGTACGTGGCGGGCGCGGCGTTCAGGCGCCAGCCCTGCTCGCGCGCCACCGTCAGCAGCTGCGAATGCACGTCGCGCCACTCGCGCAGGCGCAGCTGCGACAGGAAGTTGGCGCGGCAGTTCTCCTGCAACTGCCGGTTCGACTTCTTGTGTTCGATGGCGTCCTCGAACCAGGCCCATATCTTGAGGTAGCTGAGGAACTCCGACTTCTCGTCGGCGAACTTCTTGTGCTTTTCGTCGGCCTGCTGCTGGTACTCGATCGGACGATCGCGCGGGTCCTGGGTGGACAGCGCGGACGCCACGATCAGCATCTCGGTCAGGCAATCGTTGTCGACCGCTGCCAGGATCATGCGGCCCACGCGCGGGTCGAGCGGCAGCTTGGCCAGTTTCTTGCCCAGCGGCGTCAGCTCGTTCGAATCGTCGACCGCGCCGACTTCCTGCAGCAGCTGGTAGCCGTCCGCGATGGCGCGGCCCTGGGGCGGCTCGATGAAGGGGAAGGTCTCGACGTCGGTCAGGTGCAGCGACTTCATGCGCAGGATGACCGAGGCCAGCGAGGAACGCAGGATCTCCGGGTCCGCGAACTTCGGGCGCTTGTTGAAATCGTCCTCTTCGTACAGGCGGATGCAGACGCCGTCGGCCACGCGACCGCAGCGGCCGGCGCGCTGGTTGGCGGACGATTGCGCCACCGGTTCGATCTGCAGCTGCTCGACCTTGTTGCGGAAGCTGTAGCGTTTTACGCGCGCGAGACCCGTGTCGACCACGTAGCGGATGCCCGGCACCGTCAACGAGGTCTCGGCCACGTTGGTGGCCAGAACGATGCGGCGCGCGTTGGTCGTCTTGAACACGCGGTCCTGCTCCTCCACCGACAGGCGGGCGAACAGGGGCAGGATCTCGACGTGCGGCGGGTGGTGCTTGCGCAGTGCTTCGGCCGCATCGCGGATCTCGCGCTCGCCCGGCAGGAAGACCAGCACATCGCCCGAGCCGATGCGGCACAGCTCATCGACGGCGTCGACCACCGCTTCCATCAGGTCACGCTTTTCGCGCGCCACCTGGGCCTTCGGGGCCGGCTCGCCGGGCTTCGGCTGCGTGGCCATGACCGGATCCTTGTCCACCGGACGGTAGCGCACCTCCACCTTGTACAGGCGGCCCGACACCTCGATCACAGGCGCAGGTTTTTCCGGCGTGCCGAAGTGGCGCGCGAAGCGCTCGGCATCGATGGTCGCCGAGGTGATGATCACCTTCAGGTCCGGACGGCGCGGCAGCAGCTGCTTCAGGTAGCCGAGCAGGAAGTCGATGTTCAGGCTGCGTTCGTGCGCCTCGTCGATGATGATCGTGTCGTAGGCGCGCAGCAGCGGGTCCGTTTGCGTTTCGGCCAGCAGGATACCGTCGGTCATCAGCTTGACCGATGCCCCCCTCGAGAGCGTGTCGTTGAAGCGCACCTTGAAGCCCACGTGCTCGCCCAGCGGCGAACCGAGTTCCTGCGCGATGCGCTTGGCGGTACTCGATGCGGCGATACGGCGCGGCTGGGTGTGGCCGATCAGGCCTTTCTGGCCGCGGCCCAGCTCCAGGCAGATCTTCGGCAGCTGGGTGGTCTTGCCGGAACCGGTTTCGCCCGAGACGATGACCACCTGGCTCCCTTCAATCGCCTTTGCGATCTCGGCGCGGCGGCCGGAGACCGGCAGGTCTTCGGGGAAGGTGATCGGCGGGATCGGGTTGCGGAAAGGTGGGTTGCGATCGTCCTCGCGCGCAGGACGCTCGCCGCGTTCACGCGGCGGGTTCGGCGCACGCTGCGGCTTCGCGCCGCCCTGCCCGCTCGCAGGACGCTGGCCGTTATCGGTGCGCGGCGGTGCAGGTGCGCGGCGCGGTCCGCTGCGCTCCGCGCTACCCGGGTGCCTGGTCTGCAGTTCGCCATCGCGCGTCTGCGTCATCGGCGCGCGCGTGTCACCCTCCGGGCGCTTGCGCGGCTCGGTGGCGGAAGGGTTGTGGGAAGCGTCGCGCGCCTGAGGCGAAGGCTTGTTACTCTGTTCAGACATTGATTTTTACAAGGTATTTGGTGCGCACAACGCGCAGCGAATTATAATGCGGCAAATGGAAAACCCTACCCAATTCGTCCAGTGGCTGCGCTCTGTTGCGCCATACATTCACACCTTCGGCGGCAAGACTTTCGTCGTCGCCTTCCCGGGCGAGCTGGTCGCATCGGGTGCCCTGCCGGTCCTGGCCCAGGACCTGTCCCTGCTGCTCGGACTCGGCATCCGCCTGGTGCTGGTGCATGGCTCGCGTCCGCAAGTGGCGGAGCAGCTCGCCCTGCGTAACGTCGAAGGCCGCTTCCATAACGGTATCCGGATCACCGACTCCGCCGCGCTCGAATGCGCGAAGGAAGCCGCTGGCGAATTGCGCCTCGACATCGAAGCGGCCTTCAGCCAGGGCCTGCCGAACACGCCGATGTCGCATGCCCAGATCAGCATCGTCTCCGGCAACTTCGTCGTCGCACGCCCGCTCGGCGTGATCGACGGCGTCGATTTCGAACTCACCGGCGTGACCCGCAAGATCGCCGCCGAGAAGATCCAGCCGATCCTGCAGACCGAAGACAGCCTGGTGCTGCTGTCGCCGCTGGGTTTCTCGCCGACCGGCGAGATCTTCAACCTGACGATGGAAGACGTGGCCGCCTCGGCCGCGATCGCCCTGCACGCCGACAAGCTGATCTTCATCACCGAGACCGGCATGATGACGGACGCGGCCGGCACCGAGATCCGCGAACTGTCCTCGCACCAGGCCGAAGCCGTGCTGCAGGCCGGTTTCCTGCCGCCGGACGCCGCCTTCTACCTGCGGCACGCCATCAAGGCCTGCAACAGCGGCGTGGACCGTGCCCATATCGTGCCTTTCGAAATGGACGGCTCCGCCCTGCTGGAACTGTTCACGCACGACGGCGTCGGCACCATGATCAGCCACGAAAACCTGGAGAGTCTCCGCCAGGCCACAATTGAGGACGTTGGCGGGATTATCAAGCTCATCGAACCGCTGGAAGCCGACGGCACGCTGGTGTACCGCGGCCGCGAGCTGATCGAGCGCGAGATCGACCAGTTCTCCGTCATCGACCACGACGGCGTGATCTTCGGCTGCGCCGCGCTGTATCCGTTTCCGGAAGCGAAGATGGGCGAGATGGCCTGCCTGACGGTGAGCCCGGACGCCCAGACCCAGGGCGACGGCGAGCGCATCCTCAAGCACATCGAGAACCGCGCCCGAGCGGCCGGCCTCACCAAGCTGTTCGTGCTGACCACGCGCACTGCGCACTGGTTCAAGAAGCGCGGCTTCGTGCCTGCCACGGTAGACGACCTGCCCAAGGACCGCCAGCACATGTACAACTGGCAGCGCCGCTCACAGGTGTTGATCAAGACCTTATAATGTCGGTCTACCCAGATCACTTTTAACAGGATTACAGGAGTACACCATGGCCCGCACCGTCCAATGCATCAAACTGAACAAGGAAGCCGAAGGTCTGGACTTCCCGCCGGTACCAGGCGAAATGGGCAAGAAGCTGTACCAGTCGGTTTCCAAGGAAGCCTGGCAGGCATGGCTGAAGCACCAGACCATGCTGATCAACGAAAACCGCCTGAACCTGGCGGATGACCGCGCACGCAAGTACCTGGCGTCGCAGATGGAGCGTCATTTCTTTGGCGACGGCGCTGCGGACCAGGCGCAGGGTTACGTGCCGCCGACCGCGTAAGGTTAACGCCTGCACGTCGAAGTTGTAGGGTGGGCAGGTTTCCTGCCCACGCGTTCGACAGCGTTCAGCACTGCCGCGGCGTATCAGCCACGAGCGGTCGCCGCGTGGGCGGGAGGCCCGCCCACCCTACAACTGGGCTAACAAGATGCTCTCTCCCCTCAGCCGCCCGCAGTTCCCTGCAGGCCGGCGAACCATCCCAGCTCGCCTCCCATTGCCGCCCTGATCGGCCCCGGCGTCAGACCTGTCCAGCGCTTGAACGAACGCCTGAAATTGGCCGCGTCGTGGAAGCCCAGGTAGCGCGCCACCTCCTCGTTATCCGCCCGCTCCACCTGCAGCAGCCACAGCGCCACGTGCGTCCGCACATGGTCCAGCTCGCCCTGGAAGTGGGTATGGTGGCGCAACAAGTGCCGCTTGAAAGTCGCCGGACTCACCCCGAAATCCGCCGCCGTCCGCTCCAGCGTCGGCGCCGCGCGCACATTCGTCAGCAGGTAATCGTAGAGCGCCGCCAGCAGCCCCGGCGCGCGCGGCGCTTCGAGCGCAGCCGCCTGCTGCGCCAGCCGTGACGCCACCTCGTTGGCGCGCGGCCACGGCCGGTCGAGCCAGGACGCGGGAATCAGCATGGCGTCGAGTTGGCAGCCGAAGCGCAGCTCGGTGCCGAGGTGCACGTGGTGCTGCTCGACGTGGCGCGGGGCCGCGCGGTTGAAGCAGAACCGCCAGGGCAGGCGCTCGCCCCCCAGCCAGCGGCACAGGCCGACGAGCGCCGTCATGTGCATCTCGACCAGGGCCGGCCGGATGCCGGGCGCGCCGTAAGCATCGATCCAGTACACCAGCGCCACCTCGCCCCAGTGCTCGAAGCGCGGACGCAGCAGCGGCGTCAGGCGCGCATGGTGGCGGCACAGGGTCTGGAGCAGGACGCGCAGGTTCGGCGCCTGCACCAGCGCGTGGCTGGCCGCGCCGTCATGCCCGGGCAGCAATAGCTGGCCCAGCATGAAGCTGGTGTCCGGGCTGGCGAGCACGCGCAGGGTATTGGACAGCTGCTGCAGGTATTGAAACGGCGACACCAGGCTGTCGGGCGACAGCCCGGCCAGCAGGCCGGTGTCGCGCAACAGGTCGGCGTCGACCGCATCGCGCGAGCGGCCGTACTCCAGCGCCAGCGCCGGCTGCTGCCGCGCCGGAATCGAGGGTTCTCCCGCCGGCTGCCAGTCGATCACGCCGCATCCATCCGGCGGCACAGGTCGGCCAGCAGCACGTCCGGCGCGCCGCGCGTCGGCGCACTGCCGTGACGCAGGGTGATGCGCACCGGACCGCCCCGCGCGTGGTGGCGCATGGCACCCACCATGGTGCACAGGTGAACGGCGGCGTCGGCCGCTTCGTTCACCCCGAGTCCCGGCATCAGGACGGCGAAACGGTCGCCGGCATAACGGCACAGCAGGTCGTCGTTGCGAAGGTTCAGCAAGAGCATGTGCGCGACCGCCTGCAGCACGCGATCGCCTTCCGCATGGCCGTGTTCCCGGTTGATGCGGTGGAAGCCGTCGATGTCGAACAGCACCAGCACGCATTCCCGGCTGCCGTCGCGCCGGCTCTCCAGGCGCAGCTGTTCGCGCAGGTAGGCGGCATCGGCCAGCTGGGTGATGCGATCGAAGGGACGATGGTTGCGGAACAGCCGCTCGCGCTTGCGCATGTGCTCGGCCAGCGTGGCCTGCTCCTGGCGCCAGTAATACAGGCCGACCGTCAGCACCAGCATCCCCAGCGGCAGCAGCGCCTCCAGCGCGTTGTCCCACAAGGCATGCCTGTCGACGTCGATGGCCTCGTCCAGGCAATCGGCCCAGGAGCCCAGCATGATGCAGGCCAGCCCGCCTGCCAGCAGGCGCGTCACGCGCCCGTCCGGACGGCTGTTCAGCACGATCAGGCACCACACGGCCGCCAACAGCGCGGTGCCGCCCTCGCCCACGATGTCCATCCAGTTCCACCGCGCCAGCGGCAGGATCGTGCCGGCGGCCGCGAACAGCAGGACGAGGCTGCACAGCAGGCCGGCAACCAGGAGAACGGGGCGGATGGCGAAGGTCATGGCGCAAGGAAGCAGAAAGCAGGGCGTCCTACCGTAGCGCAGGCGCGTGACGGCAGCATGACAGGGCGACAAGCCTGTGGCGCCTGTGCACGGGTCCGAACGGCTCAGCTGTCTGCGCCAGGTTTCGCTGTCAGCCGCGCTGTCGCAGCACAAACCCGGGTGGACGGGAGGTCAATTCGGCTCATTCGTTCCGCAGGGCGGCCGGCGGCCGGATTGCCGTCACCGGTACGTCACATTCGGCCACCAGAATCCGCCGCATTCCAACAACACGGTGCCCCCATGCGCTACTTCGCCCTCCCCGCCCTTACCGCCGGCCTGCTGTCCGCGGCCGGCGTCCACGCCGCCGACGAGCCCAGCGTCGTCATCACCGGCCAGCGCGCCAGCCTGGCGCACGCCATCGCCGCCCAGGAACAGGCCGACAATATCGTCAGCGTCGTCAGCAGCGACGACATCGGCCACCTGCCGGACAAGAACGCCGCCGAGGCGCTGGCGCGGATGCCGGGCGTGTCGGTGCAGCGCGACCAGGGCGAAGGCCGCTACGTGGTCGTGCGCGGGCTGGATGCCGACTACAACAGCGTGACCATCAACGGCGCGCTGGTGCCCTCGCCGGAAGCCTCGCGCCGCGCCGTGGCGCTGGACGTGCTGCCGGCCGGCCTGGTGCGCTCGCTGACGGTCACGAAGTCCAGCACGCCCGACCAGGATGCCAACTCGCTGGGCGGCACCGTCGAGGTCAAGACCCTGTCCGCCTTCGACCTGCCCGGCACCCTGTTCAGCGTCGGCGCGGCGGTGGGCCGCGACGGCAACACCCGCCGGTACAGCCCGCAGGGCAACCTGTTGTGGGCGCAGCGCTTCATGGACGGCAGGCTCGGCGTCGCTGCCGGGTTGTCGGGCGAGAAGCGCAAGTTCGGCTCCGACAACGTGGAGACCGGCGGCGCCTGGGATGGCGATCGCCTGTCCGGCTTCGAACTGCGCGACTACCTGCCGCAGCGCGAGCGCCGCGCCGGCGCCATCAACCTCGACTACCGGCCGGACGCCCGGACCAGCCTTGCGCTGCGCGGTTTCGTGAGCCGCTTCTCGGACGAGGAGACGCGCGACCGCCTGACGGTAAGCAACTTCCGCAAGGGCGACATGGCGGCCGGCGAGCTTGATACGGCGCGCGTCGAGCGCCGCCTGCGCCAGCGCAAGTACACGCAAGAGATCCGCTCGCTGACCGGCTCGCTGGACCGCCGCCTGGACGATGACTGGAAGCTGCACCTCGAGGCCTCGCGCAGCCGCGCCACCGACGAGACCCCCGATGCGCTTCGCGATGCGCGCTTCCGTGGCGCCAGCGACTTCGCCGGCATCGGCTTCACTGACAGCCGCGTGCCGCGCCTGGCCGCTCCGGCAGCCGTGTTCGATCCGGCCAACTACAGGCTGCGCGAATTCACGCTCGAGCGCAGCGCGGCGCAAGACCGCAGCAGCCAGCTGCGCCTCGACCTCCAGCGCGACGTCGCGGCCGGCGCCTGGGCTGGCGCCCTGAAGTTCGGCGCGAAGACGACACGCCGCGACAAGGACAACGATACCGAGCAATGGAAGCTCGACAGCCGCGACCCGCAGGCCGGCGGCTTCTACGGGGCTGGCTCGACCTCGCTCGCGGCCTTTGTGGCCGACCGCCAGCTCGACTACAAGCTGGGCCGCATCGGCGCGGCGATCGAACCCGCCCTGGTGCGCGCGCGTCTGGCAGGCCTGGACCGGTCGAGGGCGCGTCAGGAAGCCGAATCGGCCCTGGACGATGTCCGCATGCACGAAGACATCGATGCCGCCTACCTGCAGGCCAGCGTGCGCAGCGGCGCCTGGTGGCTGCTGGCCGGCGTACGCGCCGAGCGGACCGGCTTCGAGGCGCACGGCGCGCAGGTGTCCGACGACGGGGTCAATGCGCGCGACGCCGGACGCACCTACACCAACTGGCTGCCCGGCCTGCACCTGCGCTATGACCTCGACGGGGCCACCAGCCTGCGCGCCGCATGGACCAACTCGGTAGTGCGCGCCAACTTCAGCCAGCTGGCGCCCGGCATCAGCCTGGACGGTGACGAAGCCGTCATCGGCAACCCGGAGCTGGCGCCGCTGCGCTCGCACAACCTGGACCTGGGTATCGAAGGCCTGATCGGCAAGGAAGGCGTGGTCTCGGCCTACGTCTTCACCAAGAAGATCCGCGATTTCACCTACACCACCAACCTGGCCGGCAGCGGCGCCTGGCGTGAATACTCCAGCGCGATCTCCTACGCCAACGGCGGCCAGGCCCGGGTGCGCGGTATCGAACTGTCCTGGCAGCAGCCGCTGCGCATGCTGCCGGCGCCGTTCAACGGCCTGCTGGTCGGCATCAACGGCGCCGTGACCCACTCGCGGGCCGGCATCGACAGTGCGGATGAAGACGGCGTGCGCTCCGCACGGACCATCCGCATGCCGGGCCAGTCGAACCGGGTCGGCAATGTCATGCTCGGCTACGAGAACGGCCCGTTCAGCGCCCGCCTGGCCATGAACTACAAGTCTCCCTACCTGCTGGAACTGGGCGAGGACCTGCTCGACGCAAGCCAGGACCGCTGGGTCGACAGCCAGAAGCAGCTCGACTTCTCACTGTCGTGGAAGCTCGACAAGCGCTGGCAGCTGACCTTCGATGCCAGTAACCTCAACAATGAAAAATACTATGTGTACCAGGGCGACCGCGCCCGCAACGCCCAGTATGAACAGTACGGCCGCAGCTACAAGATCGGCCTGAAAGCGAGCATTTTCTAATGAACGTGCGGATGAAAAGCATCGTACTCCCGACCTTGCTGTCCGCCCTGCTGGCAGCCACCCCGGCGTTTGCCGCGCCGGCCGTGCCGGCGGCGCTCGACAAGGCGGAAGAGCTGGCGGCGTTGCCGGGCGGCGGCTGGCTGGCACTCGACAAGCGCGGCCTGCGCCTGGTCGACGCCGACGGGCGCGAACGCGCCGTCATGGCCCTGCGCGGCGAGCAGCTCGATCTGCGTCCGCTTGACGGCGGAGCGCTGGCGATCGTGATCGACTCGAATGCCGAGCGCCTGCTGCCGGTGCGCGTCGACACCCGGGCCGGGACGCTGGTCGCGCTGCCGGCGCTGCCGGAAACCGGCTACGGCATCGAAGCCGCCTGCCTGTACCGTGACGCCCAGGGCCTCGACCATGTGTTCCTGGCGGCCAAGGACGGCCAGGCGCAGCAGTGGCTGCTGGGTGCCCCGAATCGTCCTGAGCATCGCCTGGTGCGGCGCTTGGCCCTGCCCCCCAGCGTCGAGCATTGCCGCGTCGACGATGCGCACGACACCCTGTTCGTGGCCGAGGAAGGCATGGGCGTGTGGGCCTACGGCGCCCAGGCCGAAGGTCCGCCGGCGCGCACGCCGGTGGCACTGCGCACGCCCCATGGCAAGCTGGCCGGCGAGATCGGCGCACTGGCCGTGCTGCCGGGCGGCCTGGCCGCCATCGACGACAAGGGCGACCTGGTGACCTGGCGTCGCGATGGCGGGCGCTGGCAGGCCTTGCGGCCCCGTGCGCTTGGCGCGGAGCAGCTGGTGGCGCTCGAACCATCGTCCGCGCGCCTGCTGGTCCGTACCGGCAAAGGCTGGCAGGCGCCTTCGCTCGGCTGGAAGGCCGGCACGGCGCCACTGCCTCCCCTGCCGACCGCGCTGCCGCGCATGCAGACCGAGCCGGTCGCACGTGCCGGCGACGCTGCCGACGATCCGGCCATCTGGGTCCACCCCACCGACCCGGCCCGTTCGCGCATCCTGGGCACCAACAAGAAGCAGGGACTGCTGGTGTACGACCTCCAGGGACGCCAGACCCAGCTGCTGGAATCGGGACGCCTGAACAACGTCGACCTGCGCCAGGATCTGCGTTTCGGCGCCGAACGCTTCGACCTGGCCGTGGCCACCCAGCGGGACGAGAACGCGATGGTGCTGTTCGCCATCAGCGCGCAGGGTGAGGTCAGCGAAGCGGCACGCCTGCCGACCGGCCTGGGCGACATCTACGGTACCTGCGTGTTCCGCAATGGCGAGGGCGGCCTGGACGCGTTCGTGAACGACAAGGACGGCCGCTACGAGCATTACCGGATCACCCGCAGCGGCGGCCGCTTCGGCGCCCGGCTGGCGCGCAGCTTCAAGCTGGCCACCCAGCCGGAGGGCTGCGTGGCGGACGACCGCAGCGGCCTGCTGTTCGTGGGCGAAGAACGGCGCGGCCTGTGGGTCACCTCGGCCCGCGCCGACCAGCCGGCGACATTGAAGATGGTACTGCCGGTGGGGCCGGTGCTGCATGCCGATGTCGAGGGCATGGGCATCTACCATGGCGCCGGCAAGAGCTATCTCGTGGTATCGAGCCAGGGGAACAACAGCTATGTGGTACTGGATGCGGCGGCGCCGTTCAGGGTGCGGGGCGCGTTCCGGATCGGGATGGATGCGGCCAATGGGATCGATGGCGCCTCGGAGACCGATGGGCTGGAGGTGACCTCGGCCAACCTCGGTGGGGTCTATGGGCGGGGGATGCTGGTGGTGCAGGATGGGTTCAAGCGGATGCCGGACGGGCCGCAGAACTTCAAGGCTGTGGCGTGGGAGGATATTGCAAAGGTGCTGAAGCTGGAGGATTGAGCGCTCTTCCGGCTCGATCCGGTTCGTCGTAGGCGCTACCCGCGCCTACGCCCCTCCGGGGACTACATCTTCACGCACTGGCGCAACTCGCACCGCGCCATGAACACTTTCCCACGCATCGTCCCGTCCTCGCAACGCATCCGGTACACCTCCACCGGACCCGCCTCGGTCACCAAGCCGGCGCCCTGCCCGCCCGTGCAGCCCTGCTGCTTCGCCATCTTCTCGACGGTCGCAGACGACACGCCCACCTTGAACGGCACGCGCTCGATCGGCGTACCGTTCGGGTCGACCAGGCCGGGCGCCGCCGGCTTGGCTGCCACAGCCGCCGGCACCGGTTCCACCTTGCCCTTGAACAGCGTACAGCCGCCCAGCAGGACGGCAACCAGCACGGAAACCAACACCGGGGCGCGATTCATGCGATCTCCGCTCAGAAAGTCAGGGTCTTGACGCCTTCAGGGGTGCCCAGCAGGCAGACGTTCGCGCCCGCCTTGGCGAACAGGCCGACGGCGATCACGCCGACGATCTGGTTGATCTGCTCTTCCATCGCCACCGGGTCGGTGATGGACAGGCCGACCACGTCGATGATCTCGCCGCCGTTGTCGGTGATGAAGGCTTCCTCGCTGCCCGGTTTCAGGCGCAGGCGCGGCTGGCCGCCCAGTTCCGCCAGCTTGCGCATCACGGCCGCGCGCGCCATCGGGATCACTTCGACCGGCAGCGGGAACTTGCCGAGGGTCTCGACCAGCTTCGAGCCGTCCGCGATGCACACGAATTTCTTCGATACCGACGCCACGATCTTCTCGCGGGTGAGCGCGGCACCGCCACCCTTGATCATCGCGCCGGTGGCGGTGATTTCGTCCGCGCCGTCGATGTAGACCGCCATCGAGCTCACGTCGTTCAGGTCGAACACCGGAATGCCATGGCCGCGCAGGCGGCTCGCCGTCGCTTCGGACGAGGCCACGGTGCCCTTGATGCGGTCCTTGATCTTGGCCAGTTCGTCGATGAAGAAGTTGGCCGTCGAGCCGGTACCGACGCCGATGATTTCGCCGTCCACCACGTAGTCGATCGCGGCGCGCGCCACGGCTTGCTTGAGTTCGTCCTGGGTCATGATGCTGTCAGTGAGATAAAAAGGAAGCCGCCATTTTAACGGAATGGCCCGATCACCCCGCAAAAACGACGCTTCGTCGCACGGTTTCGCCAGTCAATGCACTGTGCATTGCCAAGGTGTTATCTGTACAGCACACTAAGTCTTTCCGTGGGCAAAAGAACAGCACAATGAAACTCTTGACGAAGAAGCGCATGGCGATCGCCGCCGGGGTGATCGTGGTGGGTGGCGCGGCCGCCGCATGGCTGGTGCCCAAAGGCGAGCCGCAGGTGCCGCCGTCGAAATACCGCACCGCGGCGGTCGACATGGGCGCCATCAACCAGACCGTCACCGCCACCGGCACCATCAATCCGGTCGCGCTGGTGAACGTCGGCTCCCAGGTGTCCGGCACCGTCGTCGAGCTGAACGCGGACTTCAACGACCGCGTGAGCAAGGGCCAGGTGCTGCTCAAGCTCGACCCGACCATCTTCAATGCCCAGATCCGCCAGGCCGAAGCGAGCCGGGCTTCCGCCCTCGCCAACCTGAAGCTGGCCCAGGCGAACTTCCACCGCAACCAGCAGCTCGTCACGCAGAACTTCGTCTCCAGCGTGGCCCTGGACCAGAGCCGCCGCGAGGTGGACGTCGCCAAGGCCAACGTGCAACTGGCCGAAGCCCAGCTCGCGCGTGCGCAGGCGGACCTGAACAACAGCGTGATCCGCTCGCCGATCGACGGCGTCATCATCAAGCGCACCATCGACCTGGGCCAGACGGTGGCGGCCTCGTTCAACACGCCGAACCTGTTCCAGATCGCGCGCGACCTCACCAAGATGCAGATCGACACCAGCGTGTCGGAAGCCGACGTCGGCGCCCTGAAGGATGGCCTGCCGGCGCGCTTCGTGGTCGACGCCTACCCGGATCGGGAATTCCACGCCACCATGCGCCAGTTCCGCCTGGCCGCCAACGTGGTGCAGAACGTCGTCACCTACAACGTCGTGCTCGATGTCGACAACAAGGACGAGATGCTCAAGCCGGGCATGACGGCGCAGGTGCGCCTGGTCGTGGCCAACCGCCCGAACGTGCTGCGCATCCCGACCACCGCGCTGCGCTTCCAGCTGCCGGAAGAGGAGCAGGAAAAGCTGCGCAAGAAAGAAGCCGAGAAGGCCGGCAAGAATGGAAACGTCAAGCAGGTGGCACAGAAGCCGGCGGCGCCGAGCCAGGATGACGACCTGGCCTTCCGCACCGCCAACGAGACCGCGCGCCAGTACAAGGTGTACCGGCTGGATCCCAAGAACCAGCCGCAGCCCGTCGACATCCGCGTCGGCCTGTCCAACTTCCGCTATACCGAAGTGGTGTCGGGTGAGCTGAAGGCGGGCGACCAGGTCGTCACGCGCACGCTGGCGCAGCCGAAAGAGGACATGTGAGCGCTGATTTGACATCTTCCCTGATCGACATCCGCGGCGTCACCAAGACCTACGTCAGCGGCACCATCGAAACCCGGGTACTGCACGGAATCGACCTGCAGGTGGCGCGCGGCGACTTCGTGTCCATCATGGGCCAGTCAGGCTCGGGCAAGTCGACCCTGATGAACATCCTCGGCTGCCTCGACCAGGCCACCGGCGGCACCTACCTGCTCGACGGCGTGGATACGCTATCGCTGTCACGCGCCCAGCTGGCCGACATCCGCAACCGCGCCATCGGTTTCGTGTTCCAGAGCTTTAACCTCATCAAGCGGATGAGCGTTGCCGAGAACGTGGCGCTGCCGCTGATCTATGCGGGCTGGGGCCGCGGCAAGGCGCACGCCCGCGCGCTGCAGGAACTGGAACGCGTCGGCCTTGGCGCGCTGGGCAAGCGCACCCCGAGCCAGCTCTCCGGCGGCCAGCAGCAGCGCGTGGCCATCGCCCGTGCCCTTGCCACCGATCCGCCGCTGCTGCTGGCGGACGAGCCGACCGGCAACCTCGATACCCAGACCAGCGACGACATCATGTCCAGCTTCCGCGAGCTGAACAGGGAGCGCGGCATCACCGTCGTGCTCGTTACCCACGAGGCCGACGTCGCCGCCTACAGCCGCCGGCTGGTGCGCCTGAAGGACGGCCGCGTGCTGTACGACGGACCGTCCGGGGAAGGTCTGCGCCAGCTGAACGCCAGCCACATGGAGGTGCCCGCATGAACTTCATCCAGGTACTGATCGAATCCTTCCGCTCGATGGCGGCCAACCGCCTGCGCACGGCGCTGACCATGCTCGGCATCGTCATCGGCATCGCCTCCGTGGTGCTGCTGCTGGCCATCGGCGACAGCATGCAGCGCTTCATCGGCAAGGAGCTGCAGCAGCTGGGCACCAACATGCTGTACGTGTTCCCCGGCGGCGACCGCACCACCGCCCAGCGCGCCCGCGCCGGCGCGGTGCCTTCGCTGTCGATCCATGACGCGCAAGCGCTCAATGAACTGCCCAGCCTGACCGGCGCGGCGCCGGCCCTGCAGGGCAGTTTCAAGCTCAGCGCGGGCAACGAGAACCTGAACAGCCAGGTGCATGGCGTGACCCCGGCCATGTTCAAGATCCGCAACTGGAAGCTCGACCAGGGCAACCTGTTCAGCGAAGCGGACGTGCGGGCGTCGGCGCGCATGGTGGTGATCGGCCAGAAAGTGGCGGACCAGTTCTTCTACAAGACCGATCCGCTCGGCCAATACATCCGCATCGAGAACGTCGCCTTCCAGGTGATCGGCGTGCTGGCCGGCGAAGGCAAGCAGATCGACGGCTCCGACATCTCGGAATTCGTGCTGATACCGATTACGGCGGCCAGCGCCAACCTGATCAAGATGCCCTTTCCGCAGAACGTGCACTACATCGCGGCCCAGGGAAGGCCCGACATGTCGCTCAAGGAGGCCGAAGAAGACGTCAAGGAGACCCTGCGCGCCCGCCACCGCATCCGCCTCGACAGTCCGGACGATTTCAAGGTGCAGAACATGGCCTCGTTCGCGGAAACCGCCAACACGATCAGTGCCGGCGTCGCCCTGCTGCTCGGCCTGATCGGCGCGATCTCGCTGCTGGTGGGCGGCATCGGCATCATGAACATCATGCTGGTGTCCGTGACTGAACGGACGCGTGAGATCGGCATCCGCATGGCGATCGGCGCACGGCCCGGCGCGGTGCTGCTGCAGTTCCTGGCGGAGTCGGTGGTGATCTGCGTGGCAGGTGGCCTGGTAGGTGTGGCGATCGCGGCAGGCGGTGCGGCGGCGATCACGGCGACCGGCAAGTTCGATGTGTTCCTGACCTTCCAGGGGGTGCTGGTGGCCTGCGGCTTTGCCACGGCGGTAGGCGTGTTCTTCGGCTTCTATCCGGCGCGCCGGGCGTCGCGGCTGCTGCCGGTGGATTGCTTGCGTTATGAGTGAGACTGTCGCGGCTGATAGTGAAATCACTGGATGACCCGCTGAACATCGAGACGCCGCACACAGGCCACATTACATTTTGTCTAAACATGTGTCTCGGTTCTTCGGCTATCATCCCGGCGCCCGGAATCGCAGCCCTTGGCGCTAATGACCTGGGTGACGAACAAGAATAGGGATCAAGAAGAAGGAAAGCAAAGAAATGGACAAGCCATTCGATGCGGCCGCCCGATTGAAGGTCAGCTTGGTGGCATTTGCCGTACTCGCCTGCGCTTCGACCGCAACGATTGCCGCGGGCCCGGAGCCTTCGAAGCCGGAGGAGGCTGGGACTGCCGACCTGCAATTGGAGGAGCAGGCGCCGGTCAAGATCCATCGAAAGATCAATCTCGGCGACCTGCCCTACAAGCCCTTCTTCAGCATCCAGACCTATCTGCAGTCGCTGTTGCCGCCGGAACCGCGCTCGATCGACCTGCTGGGGCGGGTCCACTTCGTCGCCAAGAGCGAAGTCGAAAAAGACCTGTTCGCGCCGGAGTCCTGGGCAGTCGCCGTCGTCGGAAACGACCTCGACCAGGTCGTTCCCGTCCATCGCGGCGGCTATTTCCTGCTGCCGGAAGTAAAGCTGGGCATGCTGGAACTGGGCACCATCATGTTCAACACCCAAACCCAGAAGGGCAAGATGAGCGTCGCGTGGAAGGTTCGGATTCCGCACACGCAAGCGCTCTCGTATGCGGAATTCGCGAAGGCGCTCGAGGAAGTCGCTTTTGTCCAGCGACAGATTCCCACCTACCGCTACGACCTGCGCGAGATTCGCCGCCACGGCCACAATGCCTTGCGGGCCTGCTTCCTGAACGGTCAAGGACGCATCGAGGTCGACGGCCGGCCCGCCCCGACGATTCCCGACGGCGCTTGCCAGGTCCTGAAATACGACCCCGCCGTCGCGCGCGCAGGCTTGGCGCAGATCGCCTTCGTCGGAAAACTCGACCTCGTGACGCTCAAGGAAGTGGTCAGCGGCGACTAGCCAGCCAGCGGCCCGGTCCGCGATGCAGGTTGCCACGGTCCGCCGGATTGTCGAGGAAGGGTGCGAGCACACGCTCGTACAGCGCCACGCTGTCCCGATAGCGCCCCTGGCGCATGGCGCCCGGCTTGCGCAGGAACTTCAACACGAAATAGTCGGCCAGCAGGTCGCCCTGCGCCTCCATGTTGTAGTCGGAAAGAAGCGCGTCCTCGTGCAAGGTATAGGCATAGGACAGCCCGATGCGCACCGCCCCGCGCAAGCGCACCGGGTAGCCCAGCTGGTGCTGCCACACATGCACCATCTCATGCATGAACCAGTGAATGGCGCCGGGATCGCCGCGCGTGTAATCGGGAAGAAAGCAGGACCGGTGAAAGTACATGCTGCCGTTCGGCGTCATGCAGCAGTTCTTCGGCTGGAAAGGCATGTAGCGCCGGCCGTGAATACGGACGCGGCTGTAGTCGATGGCGTCGCGGAACAGCAGCGACGCCATCGCGATCTCGTTCTCGGTCAGGGGCCGGGAACGAGGGCGTTGTTTCATTAAACGCTCAGGCAGCCTCAGTTACCGCTGAGCGCGGAAGCCGCTCGCGCCAGTTCGGTGATCCCGGCCCAGTCGCCAGCGGTGATCAGGTCCTTCGGCGTCAGCCACGAACCGCCCACGCAGGCCACGTTCTTGCAGGCCAGGAACTTCGGCGCCGTCTCGATCGAGATGCCGCCGGTCGGGCAGAAGGTCACGTCCGGCAGCGGGCCGGCGATGGCGTTGAGCATGCCCACGCCGCCCGCCGGCACCGCCGGAAACAGCTTGAGCTGCTTGAAGCCGTGCTCGCGCGCCGCCATCACTTCGGACGGCGTCATCACGCCCGGCAGCAGCGGCAGGCCGCTCTTCTTGGCCGCTTCGATCATGGTCGCGGTCAGCCCCGGCGAGACACCGAACACGGCGCCCGCATCGCGCGCCGCGTCGAATTCGTGCGGCTGGGTCAGCGTGCCCACGCCGACGATCGCGCCTTCGACCGTGCTCATGTCGCGGATCGCCTGCAGGCCGTGTTCGGTGCGCAGCGTCACTTCCAGCACGCGGATGCCGCCGGCCACCAGGGCCTTGGCCAGCGGGACGGCGTGGGCCGGGTCGTCGATGGCGATGACGGGGATGACGCTCGCCGAGCGCATGATTTCAAGTAAGCTCATTTGTCCCATTATTTCTGCGTCCTAAAGAGAAAGTCTTCGTCCGAACCGGGCATGCCTTCCTCGGGATGCATGCCTTCGTGCAGCGGTACGGTGGTAGGAATCGGCGACGGCAGCGGGAAGGTGGAGGCGCCCTCCTCTGCCGGGCTCGAATTACTGCGGAACATCGCGAACAGTTCACGCCCCATGCCGATGTGGCTCTTCGACAGGTCGGCCGTCGCCATGCTGCGCGATGCCCACACCTCGTCCGCCACCAGCGCCTCCAGCGAGCCGTTGGCCGCATCGACGCGGATGATGTCGCCGTCGCGCACCAGGCCGAGCGGGCCGCCGGCCAGGATCTCCGGCGACACGTGGATCGCCGCCGGCACCTTGCCGGAAGCGCCCGACATGCGGCCGTCGGTGACCATCGCCACCTTGAAGCCGGCATCCTGCAGGTTCGACAGCGCCGGGGTCAGGGCGTGCAGTTCCGGCATGCCGTTGGCGCGGGGTCCCTGGAAGCGGATCACGGCCACGAAGTCGCGGTTCAGCTCACCGGCCTTGTAGCGCACCATGAAGTCTTCCTGCGAGTCGAAAGTGATGGCCGGCGCCTCGATCAGGTGGTAGTCGGGCTTGACCGCCGAGATCTTCATCACGGCGCGGCCCAGGTTGCCCTGCACCAGCACCATGCCGCCGTTGTTCGCGAACGGATTGCTCGCCGGGCGCAGCACCGCTTCGTCGCCGCTCTTCTCCGGCACGTCGCGGAACACGACCTTGCCGTCCTCGCCCAGGAACGGCTCCTTGCAGTGGGCGCGCAGGCCGCGTCCGAGGATGGTGTTGACGTCTTCGTGGGCCAGGCCGGCATCCAGCAGTTCGCGGATCACGAAGCCCGGGCCGCCGGCGGCCTGGAAGTGGTTCACGTCGGCTTCGCCGTTCGGGTAGATGCGGGTCAGCGACGGCACCACTTTCGACAGCTCGTCGAAGTCGTTCCAGTCGACCACGATGCCTGCGGCGCGCGCGATGGCGATCAGGTGCAGGGTGTGGTTGGTCGAACCGCCGGTCGCGTGCAGCGCGACGATGGCATTCACGATGCTCTTCTCGTCGACGATGTGGCCGATCGGCATGTACTGGCCGCCCTGCTGCGAGATGGCGACGGCCTGCTGGCTTGCCGCGCGGGTCAAGGCATCGCGCAGCGGCGTGCCCGGGGTGATGAAGGCGGCGCCCGGCATGTGCAGGCCCATCATCTCCATCAGCATCTGGTTGCTGTTGGCGGTGCCGTAGAAGGTGCAGGTACCCGCGCCGTGGTACGACGCCGATTCGTTCTCCAGGAGTTCCTCGCGGGTGGCTTCGCCCTTGGCGTAGCGCTGGCGGACGGCCGCCTTTTCCTTGTTCGAGATGCCCGAGGTCATTGGGCCGCCCGGCACGAAGATGCCCGGGATGTGGCCGAAGTGCAGCGCGCCGATCAAGAGGCCCGGCACGATCTTGTCGCAGATACCCAGGTAGAGGGCCGAGTCGAACATGTTGTGCGACATCGCGACGGCGGTCGCCATGGCGATGGTGTCGCGCGAGAACAGCGACAGTTCCATGCCGGGCTGGCCTTGCGTCACGCCGTCGCACATGGCCGGCACGCCGCCCGCGAACTGGGCCACGGCGTCGACTTCGCGCACGGCCTCCTTGATCACCTGCGGGAAGTACTCGAAGGGCTGGTGCGCCGACAGCATGTCGTTATAGGACGAAACGATGGCCACCGACGGTTTCTTGTATTCCTTGAGCTTGAGCTTGTCGTTGGCCGGGAAGGCGGCGAAGCCGTGCGCGAGGTTGGTGCACGACAGCGACCCGCGCTGCACGCCCTGGACGCGGGCGGCCTCCAGGTGCGCGAGGTAGGCTGCGCGCGAAGGACGGCTTCGCTTGATGATCCGGTTGGTTACCTGTTCGACTACGGGGTGCAGCGCCATGATCGTTCCTTCGTAAATTTGGTATCTGAAATTTTACTACGGATTTGAAAGGGGTGCAGCAGGTGGGGTATTCTTGATCCGAGCCCGGCAGCCGACATAGCGGCAACACGGTGATTCTCGTAGGGTGGACGGGTGGCCCGCCCACGCCGTCAACGCATTGCAACTATGCCGCGCGCCTCTCGATCCGCGAACGCCTGCTGGACCGCGTGGGCAGGAAACCTGCCCACGCTACGGAAAAACCGACAAGATTTTATGTAGTGAATTTACGCACGCATCCTGTATTATTCGATAATCTGCTATTGCCAACATTGTCTCATCGACACCGCTCATCGACACTGACCTTATGCGCCAGCCAACCCTGACCAGCACCGCCAGCTTCCACGCCCTCGAGAACCACGCCCAAGACGCCGAAGACTGGCTGATGCGCGACCTGTTCGCCGCCGACCCGCAGCGTTTCGAGCGCATGTCCGTGGAAGCGGCGGGGCTCTTCCTAGACTATTCAAAAAATCGCCTCGACGGGCGCACGCTTGAACTGCTGGCGGCGCTTGCGCGCGAGCGTGGCGTGGAAGAGCGCCGCGACGCCATGTTCGCAGGTGAGCGCATCAACAACACCGAAAACCGCGCCGTCCTGCACACCGCCCTGCGCGCCCCGCGCGGCAACCAGCTGGTGGTCGACGGCCAGGACGTGAACGCGGACGTCCACGCGGTGCTCGACCGCATCCGCAGCTTCACCGATGCCGTGCGCAGCGGCGAATGGCTGGGCCATACCGGCAAGCCGATCACCGACATCGTCAACATCGGCATCGGCGGCTCGGACCTGGGCCCGAAGATGGTCGTGCTGGCCCTGCGCCACTACGCCCATCCGCGCCTGCGGATGCACTTCGTGTCGAACGTCGACGGCCACGACATGGATGCCGCCCTGTCCCAGGTGAATCCGGAAACCACGCTGTTCATCGTCGCCTCGAAGACCTTCACCACCGCCGAGACCATGATGAACGCGCAGACCGCGCGCGCCTGGTTCCTGAACAATGCGCCGGAAGAGGCGCTGGCCAAGCACTTCGTCGCCGTCTCCACCAACACCGAGGCGATCAAGGCCTTCGGCATCGATCCGAACAACATGTTCCCGTTCTGGGACTGGGTCGGCGGCCGCTACTCGGTATGGTCGGCAATCGGCCTGTCGGTCGCACTGGCGGTCGGCTTCGGCTACTTCTCCGACTTCCTGGGCGGCGCCCATGAGATGGACCAGCACTTCCGCACCGCCCCGGTCGAGCAGAACATGCCGATGCTGCTGGCCCTGGTGGGCTTCTGGAACCGCGAATTCCTCGACGCGCATTCGGTCACGATCGCGCCCTACCACCAGGACCTGAACCGCTTCCCGGCCTACCTGCAGCAGCTCGACATGGAGAGCAACGGCAAGTGCGTCACCCGCGACGGCGACCCGGTCGATACCCCGACCTGCCCGGCGATCTGGGGCGAGCCCGGCACCAACGGCCAGCACGCCTACTTCCAGCTGCTGCACCAGGGCACCGACCCGACCCCGATCGACTTCATCGCGGCCCTGCGTCCCGCCCACGAGATGGAACACCACCATACGGCCCTGCTGGCGAACTGCTTCGCCCAGTCGGAAGCCTTCATGAAGGGCAAGACCATCGACGAGGTGCGTGCGGACCTGCAGGCGCAGGGCCTGGCGCCGGACGAAGTCGAGCGCCTGGCGCCGCACAAGACCTTCCCGGGCAACCGCCCGAGCAACACCATCCTGATGGAACGCCTGACCCCGGCCACGCTGGGCGCCCTGATCGCCCTCTACGAACACAAAACCTTCGTGCAGGGCGTGATCTGGAACGTCAACAGTTTCGACCAGTGGGGCGTTGAGCTGGGCAAGGTGCTGGCGAAGAAGATCGAAGCCGAGCTGGCGGGCGAGCCGCAGCCGGCGAACCACGACAGCTCCACCAACGGCCTGATCGCCCGCGCCAAGGCCGCTTTCTAGGCAAACCCGGAACCCAACCTGACACACACATGGCAAGCGATAAATTCGAAGTGGTGCACGACGCGCCGATGCTCGTCGGCGAAGCAGCAACCTGGCACGAGGTCGAGTCGGCGCTGTACTGGGTGGACATCAACGGCCACACGGTCAACCGCGTGCACCCGGCCAGCGGCAAGTTTTCGTACTGGAAGATGGGTTCGGAGCCCTCGGCCCTGGGCGTCGACGGCGACAACAACCTGATCGTGTCCCTGCGCTCCGGCCTGATCTGCCTGAACACGACCAGCGGCAAGGAAACGCCGATTGCCGATGCGCCCTACGATACGGCGATCGTCCGCTTCAACGACGGCCGGGTGGACCCGGCGGGCCGTTTCTGGGTCGGCACCATGTACGAGCCGCGCGACAAGCCGGCGGCCGAGATGTACGTGCTCGAGCACGGCCAGCTGCGCCGCGCCTGGGCGGGCGGCATGACCAACTCGAACGGCCTGGCCTGGAGCCTGGACGGCCGCACGATGTTCCATGCCGATACGACCACGCACCGGATCGACTGCTACGACTATGACCCGGCCACTGGGGAACACTCCAACCAGCGCAATCTGTTGACCTTCCCGCTAGATAAGTCGGCCGCGGATTACGGCGGCCGGCCGGACGGGGCCACGGTCGACAGCGAAGGCGCTTACTGGGTGGCGATGTTCGAAGGGGGGCGCGTGCTGCGCATCTCGCCGTCGGGCGAGATCCTGCGCGAGATCGCGCTGCCGGTGCGCTGCCCGACCTCGGTGGCCTTCGGCGGACCGGACCTGCGCACGCTGTACATCACCAGCGCCAGCCATGGGCGTTCGCTTGAAGAGCTGGCGCGCTATCCGCTCAGCGGCAAGGTGCTGTCGATCCGTGTCGATGTCGCGGGGCGCGAAGAGCCGGAATATCGTCCGTAGGGTGGGCGGCTTCGCCGCCCACGCGGTGACAGTTTGGATATGATCAGCCGCACAGGCTACAGTGCCGTGATTTGACCGCGTGGGCGGGAGACCCGCCCACCCTACGGCATTCAACGCCGCGTGATCTCCCGCACCTTCGCCATGAAGTCCACCAGTCCGTAGGGTGGGCGGCTTCGCCGCCCACGCGGTGACAGTTTGGATATGATCAGCCGCACAGGCTACAGTGCCGTGATTTGACCGCGTGGGCGGGAGACCCGCCCACCCTACGGCATTCAACGCCGCGTGATCTCCCGCACCTTCGCCATGAAGTCCACCAGCGCGAACGGCTTGATCATCAGGTGCATTCCCTCCAGCCCCTCCTCCGGCGGCGCCGACTCGGCATAGCCGGTAATCAGGAGCACCGTCGTCTCCGGGTCATCCGCCAGCGCCGCCTCGGCCAGCTGGCGTCCGTTCATCCCGCCCGGCAGCCCGATGTCCGTCACCAGCAGGTCGACGTGGTCGATGTGGCGCAGCTTGGCCAGCGCGGTGCTGGCATCGCCCGCCTCGAAGATCGTGTGGCCGGCCTCGCGCAGCACCTCGGACAGGACTTCCCGCAGCGATGCTTCGTCGTCCACCAGCATGATGGTCAGCTCGCGCTGGGCACCTCCCTCGTCCGGCACCGCGACCTTCACGCGCGGCTCGGGCATCTCGCCGGTGAAGCGCTCCAGGTCGATGTGCACTGCCGTGCCCTCGCCCGGTCTTGAGGCGATGCTCACGTGCCCGTTGCTCTGCTTGACGAAGCCGAACACCATCGACAGCCCCAGTCCCGTCCCCTGCCCGATCGGCTTGGTGGTGAAGAAGGGCTCGAAGGCGCGTGCGGCGGTCTGCTGGTCCATGCCGCTGCCGTTGTCGATCACGCTGATGCGCACGTGGCCGTTCGACGCCAGGCCGGAAGCTTGCACCCGATTGTCCGGTTCCAGGTCGATCGTGCAAATCTGGAGCCGGCCGCCCTTCGGCATCGCATCGCGCGCATTGATGGCCAGGTTGAGGATCGCGTTCTCGAGCTGGTGCGGGTCGCAGTGGGTCACCCGCCAGCGGCTGTCGAGCAGGAAGTCGACGTCGATGCCCGGTCCGACGGTACGCGTGACCAGCTCGGCCATCGAGGCGACCAGGTCGTTGACGTCGGTCGGCCTGGGCTCGAGGGTCTGGCGGCGCGCGAAGGCCAGCAGGCGGTGGGTGAGCGTGGCCGCGCGCTGGGCGGCCTGCTGGGCGCCGTCCAGGTAGCGCGGCAGCTGCGCCACGCGGCCGGCGTTGAAGTGGAAACGTCCCAGCTCGAGGTTGCCGACCACCCCGGCCAGCATGTTGTTGAAGTCGTGCGCCAGGCCGCCGGTAAGCTGGCCGATGGCTTCCATCTTCTGTGCCTGGCGCAGGGCTTCCTCGGCCTGGCGCAGCGCTTCCTGACCCTGCTTTTCCTCGGTGACGTCACGTCCCGCCATGAACAGCAGGCGGCCCTGCGGCACCACGGTCCAGGACAGCCAGCGGTAGCTGCCGTCGCGATGGCGGCTGCGGATTTCATAGCGGGTGACGGTCTTGCCGGCTGCCAGTTGTGCAATGACGCCTGCCAGCTCCTCGAGCTGGTCGGGGTGGGCGAACTCGGCAAACGGCGTGGTCTGCAACTCCTGCTCGGTCCAGCCCAGCGCTTCCGTCATCGCCGGATTGCAGCTGACAAAGTAGCCGTCGATCGACGCGACTGCCAGGATCTCCTGCGCCATGTCCCACAGCCGGTCGCGCTCGGCAGTCCGCTCTCCCAGCAGCGTCTCCAGCTGCCTGTTGGCCTCGCGCAGCGATGCTTCCGCCCTCGCGCGCTCGACCGCGTTCCAGACGCGCTCCGCCACGTCTTCCACGAGCTCGACTTCGTAAGGCGTCCAGGCGCGAGGCTCATGGTGGTTGACGACCAGGATGCTGGTCAGGCGACCTCCGCGCAGCACCGGCACGCTGATCTCGGCACGCGTATCCACGGCAAGGAAGCTGGCGACAGTGGACGGCTCCGACCGGCCCAGCTCGGCCGGGATGTCGGCATGGATGCTGGTCCTGCCCGAGCGCAGGTGCTCGAATACCTGGGTACCGAACTCGGTCGTCCTGAACGGCCCGATCAGCTCGGCCATCGGCACGGCCGTATAGTTGGTATGGAAGAAACCGCGCTCGCCATCGTCGGCGATTTCGCCGAACAGCACGCGTCCAACGTCCAGCTCCTGACCCAGCAACTGGCTGGCGCGCCGCATCACTTCGCGGGTATCCGATTGGCCGCGCAGCTGGTCCGCCATTGCCACCTGGAAAGCCAGCCGGCGCTCGGTGGTGACGCGGCGTGTCGTGTCCGTCCCCATGCCGTACAGCCCGACGATGCGGCCGTCATCGGCATAGATAGGCGAATACGAAAACGTGAACCAGGTCTGCTCGTGGCGACCGTTCCTGAACATCACGAGCGGCATGTCCTCGATGTAGATGGATTCGCCCGCAAGTGCCCGGGCAATGAGCGGTTCGAGCTGTGGCCACAGCTCGGGCCAGACTTCGCTGAACGGCCGGCCGAGTGCGGACGGGTGTTTGTCCTGCAAGAACTCCACATAAGGCTGGTTGTACAGCAGGCCCAGCTCGGGTCCCCAGAACACGAACATGGCATGCCTGGCATCCAGCATCAGGCGCACCACGGTACGGATCGCCGGCGGCCAGGTGTCCGGTGCGCCCAGCACCGACGACTCCCAGTCGTGCTGGTGCAGGCGGGTGCGCAGTTCGTCGGACCACGTGGACAGGGGAGTAGAAAACATCTGAACTTTCTGAAATAGACTGGCCAGCCGAAGCAGCCTGACAAGTGCTTTTGTGACATTGTAACGTCGCTCCCTGAGATCGGCGGTTTCACCAGGGCGGCGCAGCGCCCGCTTCGCCCCGGATGTGGCAACATGGCGCAAGCCATGGCAGGGCTTGCGTAGTAAATTTACTTGCAAGGTCAATATTTATGTAGTAAATTTACAATCGCGCTCTAATCCCTTTTTTGCACCGATACAGACTATGGCCCTTTCCGATTTCGACCTCGTTTTCTTTGGCGGCAGCGGCGACCTTGCGATGCGCAAGCTGCTCCCCGCGATGTACGCGCGCGACGTCTGCAACGACCTGCCCGACACGGCCCGCATCATCTGCGTGGGCCGCGACGAATCCACGCAGGAAGACTTCCTCCAGTTCATCGAGAAGAACTCGAAGCCGCACATCAAGGAAACGCCGCTCGATGAAACCTGGGCCAGGTTCCTCAAGCGCATCGTCTACGTGTCGCTGAACGCCACCGACGTGTCCACCTTCGGGCCGCTGGTCGAGGCGCTGCGCAAGGACGATGCGCTGACCCGCGTGTACTATCTCGCGACTCCGCCGCATTTGTTCGCGACCATCTGCGACAACCTGGCGGAAACGAAGCTGGTGTCGCCGAACTCGCGCGTGGTACTGGAAAAGCCGCTGGGCCGCGACCTGGCCTCCGCCAAGCAGATCAACCTCGACGTCGGCAAGGTCTTTGCCGAATCGCAGATCTACCGGATCGACCACTACCTGGGCAAGGAGACCGTGCAGAACCTGCTGGCCCTGCGCTTCGGGAACATCCTGTTCGAGCCGCTGTGGCGCCGCGAGTGGATCTCGGACGTGCAGATCACCATCGCCGAGAAGATCGGCGTGGGCAACCGCCTCGGCTACTACGACACCTCGGGCGCGCTGCGCGACATGCTGCAGAACCACCTGCTGCAGTTGCTGTGCATCGTCGCCATGGAGCCGCCCACTTCGATCGCACCGGACGCCGTGCGTGACGCCAAACTGCAGGTGCTGCGCTCGCTGAAGCGCTTCACCCCGACCACGCTGGCGCAGAACATCGTGCGCGGCCAGTACCGTTCCGGCCACATCGACGGCCAGGCGGTGCCGGGCTACCGCGACGAGCCGGGCGCGCCGAAAGGGTCGAAGACCGAAACTTTTGTCGCCATGAAGGCCGAGATCGACACCTGGCGCTGGGCCGGCGTGCCCTTCTACCTGCGCACCGGCAAGCGCATGGCCGACCGCCTGGCCGAGATCGTGGTGCGCTTCAAGCAGATCCCACATTCGATCTTCAACCAGCCGAACTCGAGCTTCCAGCCGAACAGCCTGGTGATCCGCCTGCAGCCGGACGAGGGCCTGTCGATGAACCTGATGGCCAAGACGCCGGGCGACTCGATGCGCCTGAAGCAGGCCGAGCTCGAACTCGATTTCCGCGAGCAGTTCACCAGCCCGCGCATGGAAGCCTACGAGCGCCTGCTGGTCGACGTGCTGCGCGGCCAACTGACCCTGTTCATGCGCGGCGACGAACTGGAAGCGGCCTGGGAATGGGTCGAACCGATCCTCACGCACTGGGAACAGGACGACACCACGCCGGTGCCCTACACCTCGGGCACCTGGGGCCCGGCCGCTTCGAGCGCGCTGATCGGCCGCGATGGGCTGCAGTGGCGCGAAGAAGTGCTGCCGGAAGACGACTGATCCACGACGCACCGACGATCATGCTGCTCGATTCCATCCGCACCCAGCTCGACTCGCTCTCGAAATCCGAGCGCAAGGTGGCGCTCGCCGTGCTGGCCGCGCCATCCGTCACGGTGAGCCAGAACATCACGGCGCTGGCCAAGAGCGCCCAGGTGTCGGAACCGACCGTGGTGCGCTTCTGCCGCACCCTCGGCTACGACGGCTGGCACGAGTTCAAGCTCAAGCTGGCCCAGGGCCTGGCGCTGGCGCTGCCGGGGGCGAACGAGCAGCCGGCGCCGGACGACCTGGCGGCGGACCTCGTGAACAAGATCTGCAGCCGCTCGATCAACACCCTGCTCGACCTGCGCAACAACCTGAAACCGGAACTGGTCCAGAAGGCGCTCGACATCCTGTCTCGCGCCAACAAGATCGAGTTCTACGGCCAGGGCTCCTCCGGCTTTGTGGCGGCCGACGCCCAGCACAAGTTCTTCCGCTCGGGCGTGCCGACGGTGGCGTATACCGACCCGGCGATCCACTCGATCGCAGCGGCCCTGCTACGCCAGGGCGATGCGGTCGTGGCGATTTCGCAGCGCGGCAACAATCCGGCGCTGACCCGCTCGGCCAAGCTGGCGCGGCGCGGCGGGGCCGACGTCATCGTGCTGGCCCCCTCGGGCACACCGCTGGCGGAGATCGCGACCCTGTTCATCCCGATCGACCTGGTGTTCGCGATCGACCCGTACACGCCGATCTCGGCGCGCCTGGCCTACCTGGTCGTGATCGACGTGCTGGCCGTGGGCCTGGCCCTGCAGCGCGGGCCGGAGTTCCGCAAGAAGATGCAGAACGCGCAGAGGGCCCTGCAGGAATTCGACATGCAGTTCGATTCCTTCATCGGCTGACGTTCGGCCAGGCAGCGGCCGAGCGAGCGACGCCAACCAGTGGCAGGTGTAAAATACCGGGTTTCGACAGTCACCCGGTTCCCTGCCATGCACATCAATCCCGAACGCAGCTCCCGTCCCGACTACGCCCTGCTGGAGCGCCAGGTCGAGAGCGTCCTCGAAGGCGAGCGCAATCTCATGACGAATGCGGCGCAGTTCTCCGCCCTCGTCTACGACACCCTGGCCGACCTGAACTGGGCCGGCTTCTACTTCACCGTTCCGGCCCGCAAGGGCGACGGCCAGGACCTGCTGGTCGGCCCCTTCCAGGGCAAGCCGGCCTGCGCCCGCATTCCTTTCGGCCGCGGCGTCTGCGGCACGGTCGCCGTCGAGCGCAAGACCATCGTCGTGCCGGACGTGCACGCCTTCCCGGGCCACATCGCCTGCGATTCGGCGTCGAACTCGGAAATCGTGATCCCGCTGATCAAGGATGGCGAGGTGGTGGGCGTATTCGACATCGACAGCCCGCTACTCAACCGTTTCTCCGAAGAAGACCGTGAAGGGCTGGAGCGCATGCTCGCCGCCTTCATGGACGGCACCGATTTCTCCTGATTTTTCTACTTTGGCCCCCACCATGAACCAACTCGAACAACTCAAGCAGTACACCACCGTCGTCGCCGACACCGGCGACTTCCAGTCGATCAAGGCCTACGCCCCGCAGGATGCGACCACCAACCCGTCGCTGATCCTGAAGGCCGTGCAGAAGCCGGAATACCGCCCGCTGCTGGAAAAGGCCGTTGCCGACGCCAACGGCGCATCGATCGACGCCATCGTCGACAGCCTCCTGATCGCCTTCGGCGTCGAGATCCTGAAGTACGTGCCGGGCCGCGTCTCGACCGAGATCGATGCCGCCCTGTCCTTCGACACCGAAGCCACCGTCGCCAAGGGCCGCGAGCTGATCGCCCTGTACGAAAAGGCCGGCGTATCGCGCGAACGCGTGCTGATCAAGATCGCCTCGACCTGGGAAGGCATCCGCGCCGCCGAGATCCTGGAAAAGGAAGGCATCCACTGCAACCTGACCCTGCTGTTCTCGCTGTGCCAGGCCGTCGCCTGCGCCGAAGCCGGCGTCAAGCTGATCTCGCCGTTCGTGGGCCGCATCTACGACTGGTACAAGAAGTCGACCGGCCTTGAATACCAAGGCGCCGACGATCCGGGCGTGCAGTCGGTCAAGCGCATCTACCAGTACTATCGCAAGTTCGGCTACGACACCGAAGTGATGGGCGCGAGCTTCCGCAACACCTCGCAGATCCTGGAGCTGAGCGGTTGCGACCTCCTGACCATCTCGCCGGACCTGCTGCAGAAACTGGCCGATACCGATGCGCCGGTGGAACGCAAGCTGGTGGCGGACGCCAACGCCGACATCGAGAAGATCGCGATCGACGAGAAGAGCTTCCGCTTCATGCTGAACGAAGACGCGATGGCGACCGAGAAGCTGGCGGAAGGCATCCGCGCCTTCGTGGTCGACTCGATCAAGCTGAAGAAGATGATCGAAGAACTGATGAAGTAAAAACAAAACGCGCTTTCAAAGCGCGTTTTTTGTAGGGTGGGCGGATTTCCGCCCACGCGGTGACAGTTGAATTCGTTCTGTCGCGGCAGTGCTGGCGATCGTTGAACGCGTGGGCAGGAGACCTGCCCACCCTACAAAACCAGGTCTCAGCTGGCCCTGAGGCCCGCCAGGTAGGTATCGATCACGGTCCCGCCCAGTTCCCGCAGGTCGAACATGGTCGGCTCGAAGATCCAGTTGCGGATCAGGCCGTCGACCATGATCCAGCCGCCCTGCGCGGCCGCCAGCGTGCCGACGTCCGGACGCAGCATGCCTTTTTCCTTGGCCTGCTTCAGGTGCCCTTCCATCCGCTCCTGCCACAGGCCGATCGATTCGCGCCGGCGTGCGCGTACCGAGTCGACCTCGTCGATGAATTCCGTCTTCAGCGTGGCGATCTCGAACACGCGGCGCGCCTTCTCATCCTCGACCACGATCCGCAGCACCGTCATCATGTCGTCGCGCAGGCACTGCAGCGGATCCTTCACGTCGCGCTCGTGGTCCAGCTGCTGCATCGCCTCGTCCATCGGCAATTTCGCGCGGTCGAACATGGCATTGAAGAGCGCGCCCTTGTCCAGGAAATGCCAATAGATCGCGCCGCGCGTCACGCCCGCGGCCGTTGCAATATGCTGTAAAGTTGTCCTCGATACGCCTTGTTGGGCGAACAATCTTTCAGCAGCGTCAAGGATGCTGTCGCGGGTCGCCGCAGCTTCCGCTTTCGTTTTACGTGCCATTTTTTTACGCCCCTGCCATTTGCAGGGGCTCTCCAGCAATAAACATACAGCCGTGATAGTATATAAAACTGTTCGTAAAAGCCAGTGACAATTCGTGCGTGGTCGGAAGGTCTGCGCCGGGTGTCGAAACAACAATGAGAAGGAAGCACACGTAATGCGCTCAGACCATTCCTCCCACTCCACGTCCTTTCCGCTTGGCCGCATCGCCGCAGGCACGCTGGTGGCCATCGCCCTGTTGTCGGGCTGCGGCAAGAAAGAGGCTCCGGCTGCTGGCGGCCCGGGCGGCGGCATGCCGGCGCCGGAAGTCGGCGTCATCACCACCAAATATGAACCGGTGGCGCTGTTGACCGAACTGCCGGCCCGTGCCGAGCCGGTGCGTACCGCCCAGGTTCGCGCGCGCGTCGACGGCGTGGTGCTCAAGCGCCTGTTCACCGAAGGCAGCGAAGTCAAGCAGGGCCAGTCCCTGTTCCAGATCGACCCGGCGCCGTACCAGGCGCGCCTCGCCGCGGCCCAGGCCGACGTCGGCAGCGCCCAGGCGACCCTGAACCAGGCCGCCGCCCAGGCCGAGCGCTACAAGCCGCTGGTGGAAGCGAACGCCATCAGCAAGCAGGAATACACCAATGCCGTCGCCGCCCAGAAGCAGGCCGAAGCGGCCCTCGCGGCTGCCCGCGCCCAGGTGCGCATCGCCCAAATCAACTCCAGCTACGCCAATGTCGCTGCCCCGATCTCGGGCCGCATCGGCCGCGCGCTGGTGACCGAGGGCGCGCTGGTATCGGCGGCCCAGGCCACCGAACTGGCGTTGATCCAGCAGACCAACCCGATGTACCTGAACATCACCCAGTCGGCCACCGAACTGCAACGCCTGCGCAAGCAGGCCGGTGGCGGTTCCAAGGATGCGCCGGTGAGCGTGATCCTCGACGACGGCACCGAACTGGCTACCAAGGGCCGCCTGCTGTTCTCGGACGTCACGGTCGACCCGAGCACCGGCCAGGTCACCCTGCGTGCCCAGGTCCCCAACCCGGACAACAGCCTGCTGCCGGGCCAGTACGTGCGCGTGCGCCTGGCCCAGGCCGAGGTCCCGAACGGCATCGTGGTACCGCAGCAGGCCGTCACCCGCGGCGGCCCGCAGGGCGACACCCTGATGGTCGTCGGCCCGGACAACAAGCCGGCCCAGCGCACCGTCAAGATCGCTTCGCAGCAGGGTTCCAGCTGGGTCGTCACCGAAGGCCTGAAGGAAGGCGAGCGCGTGATGGTCGATGGCTTCCAGAAGCTGCAGATGCTGCCGCCGGGTACCCCGGTCAAGCCGGTGCCGTGGCAATCGTCGTTGGCTGGCACACCCGCACCGGCCACTGCCGCCGCTGGCGTCGCCGCCGCCGAAACGGCCGGCCAGGTCCCGGCCTCGGCGCCATCCGGCTCCAGCACCAGCGCCACCCCGGCCGCCGGTACGCCGCGCCGCTAAGGCAGTAAAAGAACAGGAATATTGCAATGGCACGTTTCTTCATTGACCGCCCTATTTTCGCCTGGGTGATCGCGCTGTTCATCATGGTGATCGGCGCGGTCTCGATCACCCAGCTGCCGGTTGCCCAGTATCCGAACGTGGCTCCGCCATCGATCGTGATCAATGCCGCCTATCCGGGCGCCTCCGCACAGACCCTGGAAGACTCGGTCATCTCCGTCATCGAACGCGAGATGAACGGTTCGCCGGGTCTCGTCTACATGGAATCGAGCAGCACCGCCAACGGCAGCGGCTCGATCACCCTGACTTTTGAAACCGGCACCAACCCCGAGCTTGCCCAGGTGGACGTGCAGAACCGCTTGTCGCGCGCGGCCCCGCGCCTGCCGGCGGCGGTGAACCAGCAGGGCGTGCGCGTCGACAAGGTGCGCGCGAACTTCCTGCTGTTCACCATCCTCTCCTCCAGCGATCCGCGCTGGGACCCGATCGCGCTGGGCGACTATGCCTCGCGCACGGTCCTGCCTGAAATCCAGCGTATCAAGGGCGTCGGTACCGCGCAGCTGTTCGGTACCGAGCGCGCCATGCGCATCTGGATCGACCCGGCAAAGCTGGTGGGCTTCCGCCTGTCCCCTGGCGACGTCAACAACGCAATCCGCAGCCAGAACGCCCAGGTGGCATCGGGCACCATCGGCGAACTGCCGCTCGCCAAGGGCCAGGAAATCACCGCGACCGTGGTCGTGACCGGCCAGCTCTCCACCGTCGAACAGTTCGGCAACATCGTGCTGCGCGCGAACCCGGATGGCTCGACCGTCCGCCTGAAGGACGTGGCCCGCATCGAAATCGGCGGCCAGGCCTATGGCACCTCGGCGCGCCTGAATGGCCAGCCGTCCACTGGTATCGGCGTGCAGCTGGCGCCGTCGGGCAACGCCCTCGAGACCGCACGCCTGGTGCGCGAACGCGTGGAAGAACTGTCGAAGTTCTTCCCGCCGGGCATGAAGGCCACCATTCCCTTCGACAGCTCGAAGTTCATCGACATTTCGATCGAGCAGGTGCTGCATACCCTGGTCGAAGCCATCGTGCTGGTGTTTCTGGTGATGTACCTGTTCCTGCAGAACTTCCGCTACACGATCATCCCGACCATCGTGGTGCCGGTCGCCCTGCTCGGTTCGCTGGCCACCCTGCTGGCGCTGGGCTACTCGATCAACGTGCTGACCATGTTCGGCATGGTGCTGGTGATCGGCATCGTGGTCGACGACGCCATCGTGGTCGTCGAGAACGTCGAGCGCATCATGTCCGAAGAAGGCTTGCCGCCCCTGCAGGCCACCCGCAAGGCCATGGGCCAGATCTCGGGCGCGATCATTGGCGTGACCGTGGTCCTGATGTCGGTGTTCGTGCCGCTCGCCTTCTTCGGCGGCGCCGTGGGTAACATCTACCGCCAGTTCGCGGTCGTCATGGTGTCCTCGATCGCCTTCTCGGCCTTCCTGGCGCTGTCCTTGACGCCTGCCCTGTGCGCGCACCTGCTCAAGCCGGTCGAAAAGGGACACCACCACGACAAGCGCGGCTTCTTCGGCTGGTTCAACCGCAAGTTCGCCAGCACCGCCAAGAACTACGAAGGCTGGGTCGGCAAGATCATCCGCGGCTCGGGCCGCGCGCTGGTCGCCTTCGTGCTGCTGACCGGCCTGGTCGGCCTGCTGTTCACCCGCATGCCGAATTCCTTCCTGCCGAACGAAGACCAGGGCTACGTGATCGCCAACATCCAGCTGCCGCCGGGCGCGACCCTCGAACGCACCAACGAGGTGATGCGCACGGCCGAGAACTTCATCATGAAGCAGCCGGAGGTGGCCAACATGGTCAGCGTGCTGGGCTTCTCGTTCTCGGGCGCCGGCCAGAACATGGCGCTGGCCTTCATCCCCCTGAAGGATTGGGACGAGCGCAAGGGCGAGAACTCGAGCGCCCAGGCCGTCGCCGGCCGCATCATCGGCGGCCTGTCGGGCGTGCGCGATGCCTTCATCTTCGCACTGTCGCCGCCGCCGATCCCGGAACTGGGCCGCGGCACCGGCTTCAGCTTCCGCCTGCAGGACCGCGGCGGCAACGGCCACGACGCCCTGCTGGCGGCCCGCAACCAGCTGCTCGGCATGGCGGCGCAAAGCCCGATCCTGACCGGCGTGCGTCCGGAAGGCCTGGAAGACGCGCCCCAGGTCAGGCTCGACATCGACCGCGACAAGGCGCAGGTACTGGGCGTGTCGTTTGATGCGATCAACACCGCGATCTCGACCGCGCTGGGTTCGTCCTACGTGAACGATTTCCCGAACGCCGGCCGCCTGCAGCGCGTCGTGGTGCAGGCCGAGGCCAGCGCCCGCATGCAGCCGGACGACCTGCTGCGCCTGAACGCCCTGAACGCCCAGGGCCAACCGGTGCCGCTGTCCTCGTTCGCCACCACCAGGTGGGTGACCGGTCCGATGCAGACCCTGCGCTACAACGGCTATCCGGCGATGAGCATCTCGGGCGACGCCAAGCCGGGCTATTCGACCGGCGACGCGCTGGCCGAGATGGAGCGCCTGGCAGGCCAGCTGCCGGCCGGCTTTGCCTTCGAGTGGACCGGCCAGTCGCGCGAAGAACAGCTTTCGGGCGGCACCATGGGCATCCTGATGGCCTTCTCGCTGCTGGCGATCTTCCTGGCCCTGGCCGCGCTGTATGAAAGCTGGTCGATCCCGGTGTCGGTGCTGCTGGTGGTGCCGCTCGGTATCCTGGGCTCCGTGCTGGCGGCCATGATGCGGGGTTACCCGAACGACGTGTACTTCAAGATCGGCCTGGTGACCATCATCGGCCTGGCGGCGAAGAACGCGGTGCTGATCGTCGAGTTCGCGAAGGACCTGCAGGCGCAGGGCAAGTCGCCGATGGAAGCGGCGATCGAGGCGGCGCACCTGCGCTTCCGCCCGATCATCATGACCTCGCTGGCCTTCATCCTCGGCGTGCTGCCGCTGGCGATCGCGGGCGGCGCCGGCTCGGCATCGCAGCGCGCGATCGGTACCGGCGTGATGGGCGGTATGATTACGGCTACCACGCTCGGCGTGCTGTTCGTCCCGCTGTTCTTCGTGGTCGTGCGCAAGATCTTCAAGGGCAGCAAGCGCCAGCACGAGATGTATGCGCACACCGAAGGCACCGCACCGGCAGTCGAAGGAAAACAACCATGATCGATACGATGAAAAAACTGACTCCGCCCGCCTTTGCCCTCACGCTGGCAATGATGCTGGCGGGCTGCATGTCGCTGGCGCCCAAGTACGAGCGCCCGGCGGCGCCGGTGGCCGGGGCTTTCCCTGAGCTGCCCAAGCCGGCCAGCGCCCCTAGCGCCCAGGTGGCGAACGAGGCGCCGGCCACCATCGCGTGGCAGCGCTTCTTCCCGGATGCGCGCCTGCGCGGCCTGATCGAGCAGGCGCTGGCGAACAACCGCGACCTGCGCGTCTCGATCGCCAACATCGAGCAGGCCAGGGCGCAGTACCGCATCCAGCGTGCCGAGCGCCTGCCGACGGTGGGCCTGGGCATTGGCGGCGATCGCCGCACCACCGGCGAAGACCAGCCGATCACCAGCCTGTACCAGTCGGGCCTGTCGGTATCAAGCTTCGAGCTGGACCTGTTCGGCCGCGTGCGCAACCTGTCGCAAGCGGCGCTGGCGCAGTACCTGGCGACCGAAGAGGCGCGCAAGTCGGCGCAGATCAGCCTGATCTCGTCGGTGGCCAACGTCTACCTGCAGCTGCTGGCCGACGAAGAGCTGCTGGCGATCACCCAGCAGACCCTGGGCACGCGCCAGGAATCGCTGCGCCTGACCCAGCTGCGCTTCGACAACGGCGTGGCCTCGCGCTTCGAGCTGCAACAGGCGCGCTCGCTGGTGGAAACCGCGCTGGCCACGCTCGCCGCGCAGCAGCGCCAGCGCGCGCAGGACCTGAACCTGCTGACCCTGCTGGTGGGCACGCCGGTGCCGCCGACGGCGGCGGCCGGCGCCACCCTGGCCTCGACCGAACTGCCCGACCTGCCGGCCGGCCTGCCGTCAAGCCTGCTGGCCGACCGCCCGGACATCCGCGCGGCCGAGCAGCAGCTGATCGCGGCCAATGCCAACATCGGCGCGGCGCGTGCCAACTTCTTCCCGCGCATCACCCTGACGGGCAGCGTGGGCAGCGCCAGCACCGAGCTCTCCGGCCTGTTCAAGAGCGGCAGCTACGGCTGGAGCTTCGCGCCCCAGGCGATCCTGCCGATCTTCGACTACGGCCGCAATACCGCCGTGCTGGGCAGCGCCCGTGCGCAGCGCGACATCGCCGTGGCCCAGTACGAGCAATCGATCCAGACCGCGTTCCGCGAAGTGGCCGACGCGCTGGCGGGGCAGTCGACCTTCAGCGAGCAGCTGCGTGCCCAGCGCGCCGTGGCCGAGGCCGAGGCGGACCGCTTCAACCTGGCCGACCTGCGCTACCGTAACGGCGCAGCCAGCTACCTCGAGCTGCTCGACGCCCAGCGCGCCCTGTTCCAGGCGCAGCAGCAGGCAGTGCAGGCCAACCTGCAGCGCCTGCAGAACCAGGTCACGCTGTACAGCGTGCTGGGCGGTGGATGGACGGAGCCGGCCGCACCGGTGGCGGCGCGCTGATCAGCACCACGCTCGAACGACAACCGGACTGCATGCAGTCCGGTTTTTTTTCGCCTTTCAAGCTCCGCTCAAGGGTGCAGGATCGCGACGTTGAAGCGCGGAATTGAAGCAGCAAGCTTTTGACAGGATGGCTACACTGGGCCCATGAACGCTTGCAGGCTAAAGCACCGATACGCCCGACTGCCATGCGCAAATTCGCCCGCTCACACTGGAAAGTCATCATCGCGATCCTGCTTGCCATCGCGCTGGCGACCCTGACCTTGGAAACCGATTCCGCCGCCCCTGCCCCGGACCTGTCGGTCCGCCTGCGCACCCACGTCGAGGCGATCGCCTCGCGCGAACACAACACGGCCACGCCGCGCGAGCTCGAAAAAGCCGCGCGCCACATCGAGACCACGCTGCAGGGCTACGGCTACCAGCTGCGCCGGCAGGAATACGAGGCCGACGGCCAGAAGGTGCGCAACATCGAGGTCTCGGTATCGAATGCCGCGCCCGGCGCCAAGCCGGAGCGCATCTTCATCGTCGGCGCCCACTACGATTCGGCGCGCGGCGCACCGGGCGCCAACGACAACGGCAGCGGCACCGCCGCCGTGCTGGAACTGGCGCGCCTGCTCAAGACCATGCAGCCGAGCCGCGGCACCGAAGTGAAGTTCGTCTTCTTCGTGAACGAGGAACCGCCTTTCTTCATGGGCGATGAAATGGGCAGCATGCAGCACGCCCGCGAGCTCAGGAAGTACGGGCAGAACGTCGAAGGGGCACTGATCCTGGAGACGATCGGCTGGTATTCGCAAGAAAAGAACAGCCAGAAGCTGCCGCCGGGGCTGGAGAAGCGCTACCCGAGCACCGGCAACTTCATCGCCTTCGTGGGCACGCTGGAATCCTCGGCCCTGGTGCGGCAGGCGCTCGCGGCTTTCAAGGCAGGGTCGGACTTCCCCGCCGAGGGCCTGGCGGCGCCGGCCCACGTGATGGGCGTGACCTTGTCCGACCATTCTTCGTACAACCGGCAGGGCTACCCTGCCCTGATGATCACCGACACCGCCTTCATGCGCTACCCCTACTACCACACGGCGGAGGACACGCCGGACAAGCTCGATTACCCGAGCATGGCGCGGGTGGTCAAGGGATTGGCGCGGACCATCGAGTCGCTGGCCGGCGCGGCGAAGACGTAGCGTGGGCGGCTCGTAATCCGGGCCACCGGCCCGGATCACCCCACGCGGTGATCGCCGCGGCTCCGCTCTCGCACCGGATGATCTGGCTGCTAACCATCACCGCGTGGGCGGGAAACCCGCCCACCCTACGAACCCAGAAACATCTCCTGCAGGTCGTTCAGGAAACGCTGGCCCAGTTCGGTCGGCTTGATGAGCTTATGGTCGCGGTAGAGCAGGCCCTTGCCTTCCGCCTCGTTCAGGGCCTTCGTGATGGCGCTGATGCTCATGCCGGTGCGCTCGCCGAACAGGTTCGGGTCGAAGCCTTCCGTCAGCCTGAGCGCATTCAGCATGAATTCGAAGCCCATGTCGCCGCGCGCGATCTCGTGCTCTTCCTGCACCGGGTTACCGCGCTTGGCCGCCTCGATGAAGGAGCCCGGCTGCTTGTAGCGCGCCTGGCGCAGCACGCGGTGCGGGAAGGAAATCTTCGAATGCGCGCCGGCGCCGATGCCGAGGTAGTCGCCGAACTGCCAGTAGTTCAGGTTGTGCTTGGCCTGGCGGCCCGACTGCGCATAGGCCGAGACTTCGTAGTGCTGGTAGCCGGCGCTCGCCGTGGCCTCGAGGATCATGTCCTGCATGTCGGCGCTGGTATCGTCGTCCGGCAGCGTCGGCGGGTACTTGGCGAAGACCGTGTTCGGTTCCATCGTCAGGTGGTACATCGACAGGTGCGGCGGGGCGAATGACAAGGCGGTCTGCAGGTCCCGGCGCGCCTCGTCGAGGGTCTGCCCCGGCAGCGCGAACATCAGGTCGAGGTTGAAGTTGTCGAAAGTCGAGCGGGCAATCTCCACCGCGCGCAGGGCCTCGGCTTCGTCATGGATGCGGCCCAGCGCCTTCAAATGGTTACCGTTGAAGCTCTGGATGCCGATCGACAGGCGGTTGATGCCGCTGTCGCGGTAGGACTTGAAGCGCTCGGCCTCGAAGGTGCCCGGGTTGGCCTCCATCGTGATCTCGGCGTCGAGCGCCAGGGGCAACAGCGTGCGCACGTCGGACATCAGCCGGTCCAGGCCGGCGGCCGACATCAGGCTGGGCGTGCCGCCGCCGATGAAGATGGTGTGGATCTTGCGGCCCCAGATCATCGGCAGCGACTGCTCCAGGTCGAGGCGCACGGCGTCGAGGTATTCCTTCTCGGGCAACGCTCCTTTCGCCTCGTGCGAATTGAAGTCGCAATAGGGGCACTTGCGCACGCACCACGGAAAGTGGATGTAGAGCGACAGCGGCGGCAGGGCCGTGAGGTTCAGGGCGCCCGGCTGCAGGTATTGCAGGGCGGTCGCCGCCGGGGAACGTGATTCGCCAGCGAGTTTGCCAAGATCAGAACCGGCGACTTTGATTGGAATCATTTCAGTTTTTCTACCAGTGCACGCAGTGCCTGGCCACGGTGCGAGTGGGCGTTCTTCACGCTTGGTTCCAGTTCGGCGGTGGTCTTGCCGAGCGCGGGAATCAGGAAGTGCGGGTCGTAGCCGAAGCCGTTGGCGCCGCGCGGGCTAGCGATGATCTCGCCGTGCCACTGGCCGTCGGCGATGACCGGTTGCGGATCGTCGGCGTGGCGCACGTAGACCAGCACGCAATAGTAATAGGCCGACTTGTCGGCGTGCTTGGTGAGGTCGGCGACCAGCTTTTCATTGTTGCGGGCGTCGGATTTCGGCTCGCCCGCGAAACGGGCCGAGTAGACGCCCGGCGCCCCGCCGAGCGCGTTGACGCACACGCCCGAATCATCGGCCAGGGCCGGCAGGCCGGTCAGGCGCGAGGCGTGGCGGGCCTTGGCCAGCGCGTTCTCCACGAAGGTGCCGAATGGCTCTTCCGCTTCCGGGACATTGAATTCGCCTTGCGGGTGCAGCTCGAAACCGATGGGTTCGAGGAGCTGGGCGAATTCCTTCAGTTTGCCGGCGTTGTTGGAGGCGAGGATCAGGCGTTGGGTCATGGTGCTGGATGATGTGCGAAGAGGGTGGATATTTTACCGCTTCACACCAGCGCGCGCTTCCTAGGCAGCCAGTCCCAGCGACTGCTTCTGCAGCCTGATCAATTCGGTCACCCCCAGCTGCCCCAGGTCCAGCAGGCGGTTCATGCCCACGCGGTCGAACGCAGCCCCCTCGGCCGTACCCTGCACCTCGATGAAATGCCCCTGGTCCGTCATCACGATGTTCATGTCGGTATCGCAAGCCGAATCCTCGAGGTAATCCAGGTCCAGCACCGGGGTGCCCTGGTACACGCCGACCGAGATCGCCGCCACGAAGTGCTTCACCGGCACCGCGGCCAGGACGCCCTGCCCCACCAGCGCGCTGAAGGCGTCGTAGGCCGCGACCATGGCGCCGGTGATCGAGGCCGTTCGGGTGCCGCCGTCGGCCTGGATCACGTCGCAGTCCAGGTGCAGGGTGCGCTCCCCAAAGGCCTCCAGGTCGAAGGCGGCGCGCAGCGAGCGGCCGATCAGGCGCTGGATTTCTTGAGTACGGCCGGTTTGCTTGCCGCGCGCGGCTTCGCGGTCCATGCGCGTGTGCGTCGAGCGCGGCAGCATGCCGTACTCGGCCGTCAGCCAGCCCTGCCCCTTGCCCTTCAGGAAGCCAGGCACCTTCTCTTCGATGCTGGCGGTGCAGATCACCTTGGTGTCGCCGCACTCGATCAGCACCGATCCTTCGGCGTGCTTGGTGTACTGGCGGGTGATGCGGATGGTGCGCAGCTGGTCGACCGCGCGCCCGCTCGGGCGTTGTGCAAACGTCATGGGAAGCCTTTTCTTGTTGGGTTATTTGAGTAGCTGGGAGGATTTCTCGATCGCCTCGCGGATCTCGGCAATCGCTCGTTCGATTTCGTCTTCGTCGAAGGCATCCACGCCGGCAGGCAGGGGAGCGCCCGCCGTGATGGTCGAGCTGACTTCGTCCTCGGGCAGCATCTGGGTCGAGATGACATCGGGCGCGCTTGCGCTCTTCGCGTCCGCCCCCTGCCAGGTGATGGCCAGCGCCGTCGTGTTGTCGGCGCGCGCCCCGCCGATCGCGGCGGCCATCGCCACCATGTCGGGCACCGCCTGCACGATGGTCGATGTCGACAGCCGGTGCACGATCTCGGTTTCCGGCAGCATCCCCCACAGGCCGTCCGAACACAGCAGCAGCGTGTCGCCCGGCGCCAAGACGGCCTGGCGCGAGATGTCGATCTTCGGGGCCTGGCCGGCGCCCAGGCAGTTGTACAGCTTGTTGCGGTCCGGATGGGTATTGCGGTCGGACTCGAGGGCGCGGCCGCGCTCGATCAGGTACTCCAGGTGCGAATGGTCGCGCGTACGCGCCAGCACCTGGTTGCGGCGCACCCAGTACAGGCGCGAATCGCCGCAGTGCGCCCACACGGCGCAGTTGTGCTGCACCAGGCAGGCCACCACCGTGGTGCGCGGCGTCTCGGGCAGCCGGTTAGCTTCCGCATAGGCCAGGATGTCCCAGTGCGCCTGGGTCAGCGCTTCTTCCAGGAAGCGCTCGGGCTTCTTCACGTAGGGCTTTGCCTGCATGCGGAACATCATCGACAGCGTCTGCAGCGCAATGGTGGCAGCGATCTCGCCCGCCAGGTGTCCGCCCATGCCGTCGGCCAGCACCAGCAGCAGCGCGTCGCGCGTGAAGCTGTAGCCCATGCGGTCCTGGTTGACCTTGCGCCCGCCGATATGGGTCTGCTGGTAGACGGAAAACTGCATGTTGCCTCCTGATCCTTAGTTACTGGCCTTGCGCTTGACGCCGAAGCGCCCGACCAGCCCGCGCCATCCCCCTGCCCGCGCCGGTGCCTCCTCGGACACCGGCTGCGGCGCCAGCGTCGGCGCCGCCTGCAGCACCTTCTGCATCGAGAACACGCTCTGCGGCCGCGCCAGCGGATCGAGGGCCATGCAGGCGCGGACCATCTCGATCAGCTCCGGCGAGTAACTTCCTTCGATCCTGGCGAACTGTGCCCCGGTCTTGTCCTCTTCCTTGCGGGCTTCGACCGGCGGCGGCATGCTGCGCGTCATGCAAGCATACATGGCCGCGCCGATGCTGTAGATATCGGTCCAGGGACCGAGCGTGGCCGCCCGGCTGTACAGCTCGGGCGCCGCGAAGCCGGGGGTGTACATCGGCGCCAGCATCGGCGCATCCAGGTTGATGGTCTGGCGCGCCGCGCCGAAGTCGAGCAGCAGCGGCGAACCGTCGCTGCGCAAGTAGATGTTGGCCGGCTTGAGGTCGAGGTGCAGCAGCTTGTTGGCGTGGACTTCGCGCACGCCGGCGCACACGCCGTTGAACAGCTGGCGGATCGAGGCTTCGCCCATGCGGCTCCCTTTGGCATGCAGGCGCGCGATATGGTCCTGCAGCGTGTGGCCGGATTCGTAGGCCATCACCATATAGACCGTCTCGTGGGCACGGAAGAAGTTCACCACCCGCACCACGTTCGGATGGACGATGCGGGCGAGTGCCCGCCCCTCTTCGAAGAAGCACTTCAGGCCGATGCGGAACACCGGCAGGTTCGGCTTGGACACGCTCGGGGCCAGTTCTCCCGGCGCGCGCAAGGCAAGCTGGCTGGGCAGGTATTCCTTGATGGCGACCGCGTTGCCTTCACCGTCATATGCCAGGTAAACAATACTGAACCCACCGGACGCAATTTTCTTTACAATGCGATATCCGGCAATTTCCAGGCCATCAGGCAGGGGGGCATTATTCTGTGCGGCCATTCAGAGTCCTTGCTTAACAGGGCGATTGTGTGGGATAAATGTTGCCTTTGTAAAGGCCACCTCGATAAGCCTGCCGTACGATGCATCGGCGCCTTGCTGCCGCTCGCGACGCTCTCTCGAGGTATCTAAAGAATAAAAAAGACGGGGAATTCTTTGAGCATTTCAAGCATGACAGGTTATGCGGTTGCCACCAGCGAAAGCGCTGCCGGCACCCTCACGATCGAGATCAAGAGCGTCAATTCGCGCTTCCTCGACCTCCAGTTCCGCATCAACGACGATCTGCGCGCGCTGGAACCCGACCTGCGTTCCGCCATCATGGCCGCGATCACACGCGGCAAGGTCGAGGTACGCCTGTCCTTCGGCCGCAAGACCGCCGGCGGCTCGCAAGTGCTCAACCAGGAACTGCTGTCCGACCTTGCACGCCTGCAGCTTGAGGTCACCAAGCATTTCGTCTCGGCGCCGCCGATGACGGTGGCCGAACTGCTGCGCTGGCCGGGCGTCATCGAAGAGTCGACCGTGGGCCAGGAATCGCTGCAGCAAGATGTCGCCGCCCTCACCGCCACCACCGTCGCCGCTTTTGTCGACAGCCGCAAGCGCGAAGGCGCGGCGCTGGAAGCGATGCTGCTGTCGCGTATCGACGCGATGGAAGCGATCGTCAAGCGCATCACCCCGCTCATCCCGCAAGTGATTGCGCAGTTCCAGCAGAAAGCCGTCGAGCGCATGCAGGACGCACTGGGCCTGGCCGGACACGGCAACCCGTCGACCCTGACGCGCCAGGAAGTGCTGGAGCGGATTCGCCAGGAAGTGACGCTGTACGGTATCCGCATCGACGTGTCGGAAGAGCTGTCGCGCCTGTCGGCCCACCTGAACGAAACCCGCCATATCCTGAAAAAGGGCGGCCAGGTCGGCAAGCGCCTCGACTTCATGATGCAGGAACTGAACCGCGAGGCAAACACGCTGGGCGCCAAGGCCTCGGTGAAGGAGCTGGCGGATGCGTCGATGGAGCTGAAACTGCTGATCGAGCAGATGCGCGAGCAGGTGCAGAATTTAGAGTAATTTGTTGTCGTTGCGCAACAGTGCGCAACGGACAGTTGAACGCGTGGGCGGGAGACCCGCCCACCCTACAAGAGCGATTTTGTAGGGTGGGCAGGTTTCCTGCCCACGCGTTCAACATTATGATGAACACACGTAATACACGTTTTAACCGAGGACCTTATTCATGATCACTCCCGCCCTCTCCGGCAGCCTGTTCGTCGTCGCCGCCCCGTCCGGCGCCGGCAAATCGACCCTGGTCAACGCCCTGCTGAAGCTGGAACCGGGCATCAAGCTGTCGATCTCGACCACCACCCGCCCGCCGCGTCCCGGCGAGCAGGACGGCCGCGAATACCATTTCACGACGGCGGAAGACTTCGTCTCGCGCGCCGACCGCGGCGAATTCCTGGAATGGGCGGAAGTCCACGGCAACTACTACGGCACCAGCCGCCTGACCGTGGAACAAGAGATGAAGCTGGGGACCGACATCCTGCTGGAAATCGACTGGCAGGGTGCGCGCCAGGTCAAGAAGCAGTTCCCCGACGCGGCCGGCATCTTCATCCTGCCGCCGTCGATCGAAGCCCTGGAGGAGCGCCTGCACAAGCGCGGCACCGACGAGCCCCACATCATCACCCGCCGCCTGCTGGCCGCCGGGGGGGAGATCGCTCACGCTCCGGAGTTCGAGTATGCTATCATCAACGAAGAGTTCAACGCCGCCCTTGCAGAACTGCAGGCGATTGTCAAAGCGACACGTTGCCGATTCGCCCAGCAGGCGGCGCGCAACGCCGACTTGTTTGCCCAGCTGGGAATCCACGCGCACCAACCAACCTTATAAGCGCGGCACCGTAAAGGCTTGCCGCATATCGTCCATTCAGGAGTGACAACATGGCCCGTATCACCATCGAAGATTGCCTCAAGAACGTCCCGAACCGCTTCCAGCTGACCCTGGCCGCGACCTATCGCGCACGCCAGCTGCTGCAGGGCCACACCCCGAAGGTCGAAGCCAAGGACAAGCCGACCGTCGTCGCGCTGCGCGAAATCGCCGCCGGTAAAGTCGGCCTGGAAATGCTCAAAAAGGTCCCGATGTAATACCCGAGGGGAGAAGGGTCCTTCCGTAGGCGAATCTGTTATGCTGTTCTTCATACTGGCTGATCGATATAACGTATGAAATTGTCTTCCCCGGATTCGACCCATCCAGTCCCCCCTGCCCGGACCAAGCGTCCGGGCAAACCGCAAGACGCCGAGGCACCGGCGCCCGCCCCGGGCGTTGCATCGGTCACGCAGCTCATCAACAAGCTGTCCGACTACCTCACCCCCGCCGAGCTGAAAAAGGTCAAGGAAGCCTACCGCTTCTCCGACGAGATGCACCTCGGCCAGGTCCGCAAGTCGGGCGAGCCCTACATTTCCCATCCGATCGCCGTCGCGGAAATCTGCGCCGAGTGGAAGCTCGATGCCCAGGCCATCATGGCCGCGCTGCTGCACGACGTGATCGAAGACCAGGACGTCAAGAAGGACGAGCTGATCGAGCGCTTCGGCGCCCAGGTCGCCAATCTCGTCGACGGCCTGTCCAAGCTCGAAAAGATCGAGTTCCAGAGCCAGGTCGAGGCCCAGGCCGAGAACTTCCGCAAGATGCTGCTGGCCATGGCCTCGGACGTGCGCGTGATCCTGATCAAGCTCGCCGACCGCCTGCACAACATGCGCACGATGGGCGTGATGGTCCCGGCCAAGCGCCGCCGCATCTCGCGCGAGACCATGGAAGTCTACGTGCCGATCGCGCACCGCCTCGGCCTGAACAACATCTACCGCGAACTGCAGGACCTGTCCTTCTCGCACCTGTACCCGCTGCGCTACTACACGCTGGCCAAGGCCATCAAGGCGGCGCGCGGCAACCGCCGCGAGGTGGTCAAGAAGATCCTCGAGGCGGTCAAGAACCAGCTGGCCACGGCCGGCATCCAGGCCGAGGTCTACGGCCGCGAAAAGACCCTGTACGGCATCTACAAGAAGATGCGCAACAAGCACCTGTCGTTCTCGCAGGTGCTGGACGTGTACGGCTTCCGCGTGGTGGTCGACACGGTCCCGAACTGCTACGTGGCGCTCGGCACCCTGCACGCCCTGTACAAGCCGATGCCCGGCAAGTTCAAGGACTACATCGCGATCCGCAAGATCAACGGCTACCAGTCGCTGCATACCACCCTGATCGGCCCCTACGGCACCCCGGTCGAGTTCCAGATCCGTACCCAGGACATGCACCGCACCGCCGAAAGCGGCGTAGCGGCGCACTGGCTGTACAAGACCGGCGACTCGAACATGTCGGACCTGCAGCAGCGCACCCACGCCTGGCTGCAGTCGCTGCTCGACATCCAGCAGCAGACCGGCGACTCGGCCGAATTCCTCGAGCACGTCAAGGTCGACCTGTTCCCGGATTCGGTCTATGTGTTCACGCCCAAGTCGAAGATCATCGCCCTGCCGCGCGGCGCCACGGCACTCGACTTCGCCTACTCGATCCACACCGGCATCGGCGACCACACGGTGGCGGTCAAGATCAACAACGAAACCCAGCCGCTGCGCACCGAACTGCACAACGGCGACATCGTCGAGATCGTCACCGATCCGGAATCGCGCCCGAGCCCGACCTGGCTGAGTTTTGTGCGCACCGGCAAGGCGCGGTCGGCGATCCGCCACTACCTGCGCACGGTGAACGTCAACGAATCGGTCGAGCTGGGCCAGGAACTGCTGGCCGGCGCCCTGGCCGCCCGCAACATCAGTCCCGATCTGCCGCCCAGCACGGTCGAGAAGCTGCTGGCCGAATCCTCGGCCAAGTCGATGGAAGAGCTGTATGCCGACATCGGCATCGGCAAGCGCATGCCGCAGCTGGTGGCGCGCCACATCTTCGGCCTGATGGACGCCGACCCCGAGCACAAGCCTTCCAACCTGCCGGCCCCGGCAAGCGACATCGACCCGGTCACGATCTACGGCAGCGAAGGCGTATCGGTGCAGCTGGCGCCGTGCTGCCTGCCGATCCCGGGCGACCAGATCATCGGCCAGCTGCGCCGCGACCAGGGCCTGGTGGTGCACACCTGCGACTGCCTGCCGGCCAAGCGCGTGCGCGCCAAGGAACCGGACCGCTGGATCGCGGTGCAGTGGGGCGAAGAGCTGAACCGCCGCTTCGACTGCCGCATCCGCCTGCTCATCAACAATGAAAAGGGCATCCTGGCGCGCGTGGCGGCCGAGATCGGCGAGTCCGACGCCAACATCACCTATGTCGGCATGGACGAGGACGACGAACACCTGATGACGCAGCTGCGCTTCACCATCCAGGTAAAGGACCGGGTGCACCTGGCGCAGCTGATCCGTAACCTGCGCCGGGTGGCGGGCGTGAACCGGGTCGAGCGCGAGCGGTCGTAGCCCGCGTTCGCAGGGCGGTCGTCCGGCCTGGCCGCAACCGCCCTGCATGCATGCTCGCGGGACCTGTATGATGCTCACTTCTTTCCTTACAGGCAAGCGGACCTATGCTCTCGTTGGACCAGATCGAAGCCGTCTTCAACAGCTCGACGATCCCTACTGCCCTGTTCTCTCCCTCGGATGACCCGGTCTTTGTCGCGGTCAATGATGCCTTCCTGCAGACCAGCACGCGCACCAGGGAAGAGCTGGTGGGGACGCGGCTGTTCGCCGCCTTCGGCGCTCCCCAGGAAAGCCTCGAGGATTCCAGCGCCACCGCGCTGAAGGAATCGATCGCGCTGGCCATCCGTACCGGCAAGCCGCAGACCATGCCGGCACAGCATTATCCGATCAAGGTCAGGCAGGCCGACGGCAGCGAGGCCTACGAAGACCGCTACTGGAACGCCGTCAATGCGCCGGTATTCGACGCGGCAGGACGGCTGATCTTCGTCCTGCACTACACGCTCGATATCACCAGCCAGGTAAAAGCCCAGCAGGAGCAGCGGGCGACGAGCGAGCTCTACAGCACGCTGATTGCATCGATGGACGACGGCTTCTGCATCGTGGAAGTCCTGTACGACGAGGCCGGCAAGCCCGTCGACTACCGCTTCCTCGACATCAATCCCGCCTTCGAAGCCCAGACCGGCCTGAAGGACGCGCGCGGCAAGACCGTGCGCGAGCTGGTGCCGGATTCGAACGATACCCACTGGGCCGAGCTGTACAGCAGCGTTGCCCTGACGGGAAGGCCGCTGCGCCTGGTCGAGGAAGGATCGCCGATCGGGCGCTGGTTCAATATCTACGCGACGCGCGTGGGCGATCCGAAGCAGGGCAAGGTCGCGGTCCTGTTCAGCGACGTCACCGAAAGCCGACGCGCGCGCGACGACCTGCGCAGCCTGGCCGCCGACCTGGCCACCGAAAACCGCCGCAAGACCGAATTCCTGGCGACCCTGGCGCATGAACTGCGCAATCCGCTCGCGCCGATCCGTACCGGCCTGGAGCTCATCCAGCTTGCGGGAGGCAAGCTCCCGGCCAGGGTCCACGAGATGATGGACCGGCAGCTGAACCAGCTGGTGCACCTGATCGACGACCTGCTCGACATCGCCCGGATCAACAGCGGCAAGGTACAGCTGAAACGGGAGCGGATCGCCCTGCAGGACGCCATTGCGAACGCGGTTGACACGGCCCTGCCCCTGATCGCGGCGGCCGGGCACCAGCTCGACGTTTCAACCCCTGATGTGCCGCTGGTGGTGCACGCCGACCCGATCCGGCTGGCGCAGGTGTTCAGCAACCTGCTCACCAATGCGGCCAAATATACGCCCGCCGGCGGAAACATCGGCATCACGGTGCAGCATGACGAAGGGGGCGTGCGCGTCGCCGTGACCGACAGCGGCATCGGCATCCCCGCGGACGCCCTCACCGGCGTGTTCGACATGTTCAGCCAGGTATCGCGCAACATGGGGCGTGCGCAGGGCGGCCTGGGGATCGGCCTGTCCCTGGTGCGCAGCCTGGTCGAGATGCACGGGGGAGCGGTGCATGCCGAAAGTCCCGGCGAGGGCAAGGGCAGCAGCTTTGTCGTGGAACTGCCGCTCGCCACCGGCGGCGCTGCCCACGCCCCCGCGTCCGCCGAGCCGTCCGCCGTCGGACAGCTTCCTAGCCGAAGCAGCTTGAAGATCCTGGTTGCGGACGACAACGTCGACGCTGCCGAGACCTTCACGGCCCTGCTGGAAATCGGCGGCCACGAGGTGGACGTCGTCCACGACGGGCGCCAGGCGCTGGAGCAGGCGCAGTCGGGCAGCTACGACCTGGCCATCCTCGATATCGGCATGCCGGGCCTGAGCGGCTACGAGGTGGCGGCCGCATTGCGGACCATGCCCGGTTGCGTGCATACCTTCCTTGCCGCGCTGACCGGATGGGGATCCGAAGAGGACCAGGCCCGGGCCCGGGCCGCGGGCTTCGATGCGCACCTGACCAAACCGGCGGGGCTCGATGACATGAATTGCCTGCTGCAGTCCTTGCCGGACAGGAGAGCGCAATAGCGCCGCTTGCCTGTTAGAATCGCCTGATCGACACGCGCGCCCGCGATATGGGCGGGTCTAGAGCGTCTGCGCAGTCGTAGCGCGAGCCTATGAAACAAACAAGAACACGATGAAGACGCGTACCTACCTTGCCGCGATCGTCCTGACCGTCCTCGTACCGCTGCTGGCGCTGTCCGCCTGGGGCCTGCACCTCCTGCTGGAGGAGGAGAAGGAATCGCGGCTGCTGACGGTCGAAGCGCGCGCAAGGTCGATCGCGCTGTCGATCGACAAGGAACTGGTCCGCGCCGAGGGCGCGCTGCGCGTGATCGGCCAGACCGACCTGATGTCCAGGGAAGATTTCCCGTCCCTGTACAAGCTCATGGGCAAGACGATCACCTCGCCGGATTCCTGGGCGGTGCTGTATGACGCCGATGGACGCATGCTGATGCATACGCACCATCCCTACGGCACCAGCTTTGACGAAGGCCCGAACACCTGGGTGCCGCAGGCGATTGCACTGGGCAAGCCGAGCGTGTCGAACCTGCGCGAAGGGCGCGCCGGCAAGTGGAAGGTCGTGTCGGTCAACCTGCCCGTGAAAAGCGCCGGCGGCCGCCAGTTCCTGATGTCGCATACCTTCCACGTCAGCCACCTCACCGCCCTGCTGCATCGCGCGGAACTGCCGCCGACCTGGGTGGTAGGCGTGTTCGGCGATGACGGCATCTCGATCGCCCGCAACCTGCGCGAAAAGGAGTTCGTCGGCAAGCCCGTCAAGCCCGAACTGTACGAAGCCTCGCGCAAGCGCACCAGCGGCCGGATCAAGAACATGACGCGCGACGGATTCATGGCCTACAACACGTTCACGCACACGACACGCGCGGACTGGACCGTCGCCGTCGCCGCCCCGGAAGAAGACATCAACCGGCCGGCACGCACGGCCACCTTCATCGCCGCTTGCGTGCTGCTGTTCGCCCTGGGCAGTGCCCTGCTCGGCATCGCCCTGTTCGCCCGGCGGCTCACCAGTTCCTTCGACCTTGCCCTGAACGCCGCAAAGTCCCTGGAAAACGGGAAGATTCCCGTGTTCCAGCCTTCACGCGTGGTCGAAGCCGACGTGCTGCAGCGTGCCCTGCATGAGGCGGGCGTCAAGCTCGAGGCAGAAAACCAGGCCAGGCAGCGGCTCGAGCGGGAGCGTGAACAGCTCCTGCGCAGCGAACGCGAGGCAAGGCGCGCCGCGGAAAACCAGAACAGCGCCAAGGACGAATTCCTCGCCATGCTGGCCCACGAACTGCGCAACCCGCTGGCGCCCATCGTCGCGGCCGCGCATATGCTGAGGCTCCCGGGCCGGGACGAAGCGAGCGTGCAGCGCACCGGCGACATCATCATCCGCCAGGCCGACCACCTGAAATCCCTCATCCACGACCTGCTGGACGTCTCGCGCGTGACCCGGGGCCTGGTGTCGATCGACCAGCATCCGGTGAACATCGGCGCGGTCGTCACAAGCGCCGTCGAACAGGCGCAGCCGCTGCTCGACTCGCGCAGGCACGAGCTCGTGGTGGACATGCGTTCTCCGGAAGCGGTCGTACTTGGCGACAAGAAGCGTCTGGTCCAGGTCGTCGTCAACCTGTTGAACAATGCCGCGAAATACACGCCGCCGGGCGGCAAGGTCAGCTTGTCGGCCGAGACGCGCGAGGGGCAGCTGGTGCTGGCCGTGTCCGACAACGGCCTCGGCATCGAGCCTGAACTGCTGCCCCAGGTATTCGACCTGTTCAGGCAGGCACGGCGCACGGCCGACCGCTCGCAGGGCGGCCTGGGCCTGGGGCTGGCACTGGTGCGCAGCATCATGACGCTGCATGGAGGACAGGTGAGCGGGCATAGCGAAGGCATCGGCAAGGGCGCATGCTTCACCCTCACCCTCCCCCTGCATGCCGGAGAGGCGCAAGCCCGCGTGCCGCTCGACGCCGCCCGGGGCCAGGCGGAACGGGTTCCGTTGATGATCGTCGACGACAATGTCGATGCGGCGCGCACGCTCGCCAATCTGCTGGAAGCCAAGGGACACAAGGTCGTGGTGATGGCGAACGCCCACAGCGCCCTGGATGAAAGCAGCCGCAAACCGCTGCCGCTCTACATCCTGGACATCGGCCTGCCGGATATCGACGGATACGAACTGGCCCGCCGTCTGCGCGCCTTGCCCGGGACCGCCGGTGCGGTGCTGGTCGCGCTGACCGGGTACGGCCAGATGCACGACCAGGAGATGGCCTTCGCGGCAGGCTTCGACCATCACTTCGTGAAACCGATCGATATTGCCGCGCTCGACCGTATCCTGGCGGAGATCGCGCAGGCACGCGCAGGACAGGCCATCTGCGACTGAAAGCGCCGCAGCCGGGTAATGCCTGTCAGTTAGGAAGAATTGTAGGGTGGGCGGGGTAATGCCGGGCAATGCCCGGAATGACAAACGCCCACGCGGTGATAGTTGAGATACGAAACATCGCACGGGCTGCAGTACTGTGATTTGACCGCGTGGGCGGGAGACCCGCCCACCCTACGGAAGAGCGGCGCCTCTCATCGGGCTGGCCTCAGTGGCGGCGGCGGACGCCCGACGTGGCGGGAACGAGTTCGGTAAAGCTGAGCGTTTCCCCGGACAGGAGCGCCGCCTCGTCGTGGCGGTAGCCGCACAGCGCCGTCGCCAGCATGAGCGGCACTTCGAACAGGCAGTCCACCGACGCATCGGCGCCGCCCTGTTCGTCCTGGGTCGCCTTCATTTCGGCGTGGATGGTGGCGAGCAGCGGGGGCGGCGTGCCGTCCACCGCGAGGTGATACAGGCCCTCTTCCGCCAGGTGGACGACATCCCAGACCTTGGCGCCATTCTTGTACAGGAAGGCAGCGCTGGCCATGACGTGTTCTTCCACCTGGCAGCCCAGTGCCTCGCAGCCAGCCGACAGCTGCGCCATGCTGGGGGCCTGGGTGGCCGGGTGCGCCATGTCGTTGAAGAACACCAGGTAGGCTCCCCCGGGCAGCGCAGCCCCGGACACGGGGCTTTCGTTCGCTTCGTCGGGCTCGCCCGTGTCGGCCAGCGACAGCTGGGCGAGTATGTCGTCTTTTGACTTGCCGCGTACCAGAATCCAGGCGATGGAATACCCCATGTGCTGCGTCCTTTCGAAACCTTTGTCGAGTTGGCGCCAGTGTGGAGCAATCCACATCGCTTGGCAAATGCCGGCGCGGGAATCGTGGCGCAGCAAGTCAGGAGTCTAGGCAGCGAGGGCAAGCTGCCCGCGCGCCGCGGGCAGCGGGCGCGCCTCATGCCCGTCCCGCTCCAGCCGGAAGGTCCCCACCACCTGCGACAGCTCGGCCGCCTGCTCCTGCATGGCGATTGCCGCAGCCGCCGCTTCCTCGACCAGCGCCGCGTTCTGCTGGGTGACGCGGTCCATCTCGACGATGGCGCCGTTCACCTGCTCGATGCCGGCGCGCTGCTCTTCGCTGGCGTTGGCGATCTCGTTCATGATGACGGTCACCTGCCCGATGCTGCGAACGATCTCGTTCATGGTCACGCCGGTGCGGTCGACCTGGCTGCTGCCTTCCGCTACCTTGGCCACGGAATCATCGATCAAGGCCTTGATTTCCTTGGCGGCGGTGGCCGAACGGTGGGCCAGGTTGCGCACCTCGGTCGCGACGACCGCGAAACCGCGGCCCTGTTCGCCGGCGCGCGCCGCTTCCACCGCCGCGTTCAGCGCGAGGATGTTGGTCTGGAAGGCAATGCCGTCGATGACGCCGATGATGTCGGCAATCTTGCGCGAGGCTTCGTTGATGGCGCCCATGGTCGAGACCACTTCGGCCACCATCTCGCCGCCCTGGCCGGCGATCATCGCGGCCTCGCCCGCCAGGCGGTTGGCCTGGCGCGCATTGTCCGCGTTCTGCTTCACGGTCGAGGTCAGTTCTTCCATCGAGGCCGCGGTTTCTTCGAGGGCGCTGGCCTGCTGCTCGGTACGTGCGGACAGGTCCTGGTTGCCGGCTGCGATCTCGCTCGAGGCCACGGCGATGGTGCCGGTGCCGGCACGCACGCGGCCGACGATCCCGGCCAGGCTGTCGTTCATGGCGCCCAGCGCCCGCATCAGCTGGCCAGTTTCGTCGCGGCTGCTCGACGTGATACGGCTGGCCAGGTCGCCGGCAGCCACCTTTTCCGCCACGGCCACCGCTTCGCGGATCGGCACGGTGATCGAACGGGTGATCAGCCAGGCGCAGGCGATCCCGAGGACGATGGCGGCGATGCCCAGCGCGACCAGCAGCACGCGCGTGCCCACATAGGAATCGAGGATGGAGCTGGCGACCTCGTCGGCCGCGGTGATCTGCATATGTGCCAGCTTGGCGACGGCTTGCTGGAAGCTCGCGGTGTGCGGCACCATCTGCTCGCGGTAGATCGTGGTCGCCAGTTCGTGCTCGCCCGCCAGCTTCGCCTTGAACAGCGCGTCGCGCGCCGCCAGGTAGCCGATGCGCTCCTGCTTGACGACCTTGAACTGTTCCTTCACCGCTTCGTTGCGCAGCGAGCTTTCGATCGCGTTCTGCAGCTCGGTGGAGCGGGCCGAGACGGCCTTCATGCGCTGCGCCATGTCGGCGTACACCGCCGGGTCGTTCGACACGAATACGGTTTCGATCCGTGCACTGTTCAGTTCGATGAGCTTGCCCCACTCCGCCAGGTTACGCTGGTTCTTGATGCTGGTATTCACCAAGTGGTGGGTCAGGTCGCCGGCCGACTGCATGCGCGCCAGGGCGGTCAGCGTCACGACGAGCAACAGGGACAGGACGACGGCGAAGCCGATGCCCAGCCGGGCACCGATCTTGAGGTTTTTCACTGCTGGGTTCCTTCTGGATGGTAACGGCGCGCGGCGCCGGCGACGTATGAATATGCATGGGCAGACGAGATGCCTCGTGCGCAAGCCACACTATGGACGATTGGACTGACTATCACTGCGGAGGATAACATTGCTGCGCGGGAAATCAAGATGCATCGAGGCAATTACGCAACGCAGGGAAATTACGTATTTCCAAACCAGTTTGCCGACTGTTGTCCCAGCGTTTTCAGTTTGCAAACAGGAAGCACCTGATGCTACTGTTGACCTCTTCACCACACGGCAGATCGGAGATCACATGAAGCGGGTTACAGGCATCGGCGGCATCTTCTTCCACGCGCAAGACCCGGTGGCGCTGCGCGCCTGGTACGGGCGGCATCTCGGCGTCGACGTGCTGGACTGGGGCGGCGCCGCTTTCACCTGGGACGAGGAGGCGCGCAAGCCGGACGGCGGCGTCACCATCTGGTCGATCGGCCAGGCGGACAATGGACACTTCGCTCCGGGCAGGGCGAACTTCATGATCAACTACCGGGTCGCCGACCTGGACGCCTTGCTGCAGGCCCTGCGCGAGGAAGGCTGCCAGGTGCTGGACAAGACCGACGATTCCGAATTCGGAAAGTTCGGCTGGGTTGTCGACCCGGAAGGCAACAAGGTCGAACTCTGGGAGCCGCCCGCGGGAGAGTAAGCGGCCGCTCGTGGCCGACGATGTCGGAATCGTTCAAGACGCGGGTTCTGCCTGCGCCTATCCTCGTGCCATGGACATCCGACATCCTGCCACGGCGCCCCGCCCGCTCCTTTCCACGCCTGCGCTGCTGGCGCTGCACGGCTGCTCCGGCCTCATCCTGGCCGGCATGGCGGGCATCATCGGTGAACTGACCATCCCCGCGGCCTACCTCCGCACCTACGGCTGAGCTCCCTCACCCGGCCAGGGCGGCGCGCTGGCGTTCTTCCTGCTCGCGCAGTTCCGGGGTCATCGCCTCGCCGAAGTCTTCCATGTCGAAGATCTGGCGGATCTCGATCTCGGCTTCGCCGCCCGCCATCGGCATCGGCACGCGCTTGACCCATTCGATCGCCTCTTCCTTCGACTTCAGCTTCCAGATCCAGAAACCGGCCAGCAATTCCTTGGTTTCGGCAAAGGGGCCGTCGACCACGCGCACCAGGCCGTCCTTGCCGAAGTGCACGCGTGCCCCGCGCGAGGACGGATGCAGGCCTTCGCCCGACACCATCACGCCGGCCTTGATCAGCTCGTCGTTGAAATTCCCCATCTCCGTGAGCAGTTTTTCATCGGGCATCTCGCCCGCTTCGCTGTGCTTGTCCGCCTTCAGCAAGATCATGAATCGCATCGCATCCTCCGTTTTGTGTGGTTCGAATAGGGCGGCGCGTCGATCACATCGCCGCCATTTGACACTACGACGATCGGAGTGGCGGGAAATCGACATCCCCGCCAATATTTTTTATTTTTTTTCCGGCGGTGCCAGCGCCAGGATGGCGTCGAAGGCCGCGCAGGCCCCGGCGCAGGCCTCGGCGATCTGCGCCGGACCGGTGACGCGCGCGCGCAGCGCCAGCATGAAGGCGCGCCAGCGCGGGCCCGGGCCGCCCGCTTCGCCACGCAGGTAGCGCAAGGGATGCGGCGCCAGCGGCCCAACCAGCTTGCCGTACAGGACGGCGCCGCCCAGCTGCGAGCCTTCGATCACGTAGGCGACGCCCCAGCGGTAGGCGGCGCTGGCGCCTTCCGGCCAGTCGGCCGCGGGACGCAGGGGCTGGACTTCGGGCATGCCCGGCTCGGCGAGGTCGGCCTGGATCAGGCCCAGGCGCCCGGTCGCCGGCAGCGTGGGCTCGGCATGGGGGCCGTCGGCAAAGCCGCCCAGCCAGCGCTCGAGCGGCGCCAGCCAGTCGCGCACCATCGCCAGGTGCGCGGCGTAGTCGTCAAGGGAAGGGAATGGGGCGGACAGCGGCAAGCCGCTGTCGAGCCGCTCGTGCCGCGAAGCAGTGGCAGTCCGCAACGCGGCCAGTACGTCGGTGTCGCGCGCGGTGTCGTTGGAACGGTTCATGGTGCTTGGTAAGCGGCGAATCGTCCATCTTACCAGCCCACAGCGCCTGGCAGAACCCCCATTGCTGCGTTGCATTCGTCTCGCCGTACTATCGGACTGTCTTCGCCGCTGCGCCGGGTGGCCGCATCCCTTGCCCTGGAGGTCCTGCCGGACGCTGTCAGTCCGTCACCGGCTCCGGATAGTCGACGGAAAGAATCTCCAGCTCGTCCGTACCAAGCGGCGTCTGCAGCGTGATGACATCGCCTTCGCGTGCCTTGGTCAGCGCGCGCGCCACCGGCGAGACCCAGCTGATCTTGCCGCGCAGCGGATCGAGCTCGTCGATGCCGACGATGGTCACGGTGTGCTCCTCGCCCGCCTTGTTCAGGTAGGTGACGGTGGCGCCGAAGAAGACCTGGTCGTTGCCGTAATGCACGCTCGGGTCGACCACGAAGGCCGAGTCCATCCGCTTGGTCAGGAAGCGGATGCGGCGGTCGATCTCGCGCAGGCGCCGCTTGCCGTAGATATAGTCACCGTTTTCCGAGCGGTCGCCGTTCGAGGCGGCCCAGTGGACCACCTTCACCACCTCGGGCCGCTCGACATCGATCAGCTGCAGCAGCTCGTCCTTGATGGCCCTATAGCCGGCAGGAGTGATGTAGTTCTTGGCCCCGGCGGGAATCGCCTGGGCCAGTGCCAACGCTTCCGCGTCGTCGTCGTCATTATCCGACTCTTTTACGAATGCCTTATTCATCAGCTTATTGTAACGGCAGCCGCACCCGGATCGCATTGCTTGCCGTATCATGCGCAGCATGAGACGAGCAAAACCGCAAATGTCCCCGATCTTGATGCGAGGGCTGCGCGCTGCCCTCGCGTCCGGGCGCCGCGGCTTGCGTATGCTGCTGCGCCGCCTGGGGCGCCAGCCCGGCCACCTCGCGCGCGTGCTGGCCCGGCTCAAGACGCGCTCGAAGACGCGCCGCCAGGACAAAACAGAAACTGAAACTTCATGAGTCCCGTTCCCGCCCTGGCCGCCGAAATGCAGGCGGCCGCCTCGGAAATCTACCTGCTCGACGGCGCCACTCTGCGGGTGATCGACGCCAACCAGGCCGCGCGCCTGAACCTCGGCATGGATGCGGCCGCATTGCGGGCGATGGACATGCATGCGCTGGCTCCCGGCCTCGACCGCACCGCACTGGCCGGCCTGCTGGCCGGGCTGGGCGAGGAAGTCGGCGCCCAGGTCAGCCTGCGCACGCAGCTGCGGCGCCTCGACGGCAGCTGCTATCCGGTCCGGCTGTGTTTCCTGCGCATCGTGCGCGACGGCCGCTCGCTGCTGCTGGCCATCGCCGACGACCTCAGCATGGAACAGGCGTCCGCCCAGGCGCTGGCCCAGTCGCAGGCGCGCTTCGACGCGATCGTGCGCCATACCCCGGGGCTGGTGTTCCAGTTCGTGCTGCACCCGGGCGGGCGCATCGACTTCCCCTGGCTGAGCGAGGGCTGCTCCGCCCTGCTGGGCTTATCGAGGCTGGAACTGCAGCACGACGCCACCCTGTTCGAGCGCCTGATCCTGCCTGAAGACCGCAAGGGCTGGCACGAATCGATGGCGGCCTCGCGCGCCGCCATGAGCGCCTGGAACTGGGAAGGCCGGATCTGGATCGACGCCTGGAAGGACGTCAAGTGGATCAACCTGCGCGCCACCCCGCATCCGATCGAAGGCGGTGCGGTGCAGTGGGACGGCATCATGACCAACATCAGCGCCAGCAAGCAGGAGCAGCAGGAAACCATGCGCTCGCGCGCCCGCCTGGCCGAGCTGACCGACCACATCGAGCAGGTCAAGGAACAGGAGCGGGCGCGCATCGCGCGCGAGATCCACGACGACCTCGGCGGCAACCTCACGGCCATCAAGATGGCGCTGGCCATGCTGGCCGCGCGCCTTCCCGACAACCAGCCGGCCCTGCTGGAAAAGGCGAACTACCTCGACGACCTGGTCGACCGCACGATCGAAGCGGTGCACCGCATCTCGCTCGATCTGCGCCCCACCATGCTCGACCTCGGCATCGTGGCGGCGCTCGAATGGCAGGCGCGCGAATTCGAAAAGCAGATGGGCATTACCTGCATCTTCCGCTGCCCCGGCGAAGACGAAGAGGAGATCGAACTCGACGACGACCATGCCACCGCCCTGTTCCGCATCTTCCAGGAAGCGCTGACCAACATCGCCAAGCACGCCGGCGCCACCCGGGTGACGGTGCTGCTCCGGCGCCAGCGCGCCCACCTGACCCTGACCATCTGCGACAACGGCCGCGGCATCAACCCAAGCGACCGCCTCAAGCCGCATTCCTTCGGCCTGCGCGGCATGAGCGAGCGCGCCAAGGCCTTCGGCGGAACGCTGGCCTTGTCGTCCGCGCCCGGAGGTGGCACGATGGTGACTATCAAGACCAGGCTGGCAACACCGTCCGAATCCAGCAATACCCTAGGCAAGAATGAGTGACAAAGCAACCATCCGCGTATTCATCGCCGACGACCATGCGATCGTCCGCGAGGGCCTGAAGCAGATCCTGGCCGAGCAGCGCGACATCATCGTCGCGGGCGAGGCCGAAACCGGGCTCGACGCCATCAAGCTGGTCGGCAAGGCGCGCCTGCACGTGATGCTGCTCGACATCTCGCTGCCCGACCGCAACGGCATCGACGTACTCAAGCAGATCAAGAAGGACAAGCCCGAACTGGCGGTGCTGATGCTGTCGATGCACCGCGAAGACCAGTATGCGATCCGCTCGCTGAAGGCGGGCGCGGCCGGGTACATGACCAAGCAGAGCGCCCCGCGCGAGCTGGTAACGGCGATCCGGCAGGTGGCCGCCGGCCAGAAATACGTCAGCGCGTCCCTTGCCCAGGCCCTGGCCGCCCAGGTGGGCGAAGACCACGAGGCGCCGTTGCACGACAGCCTGTCCGACCGCGAATACCAGACCCTGACCATGATCGCCTCGGGGATGACGGTCAGCGACATCGCGCGCGAGCTGTCGCTGTCGGTGAAGACGGTGAGCGAGTACCGGGCGCGGCTGCTGGCGAAGATGAAGCTCAAGAACAGTGCCGAGCTGACCCATTACGCCATTCGCAACCAGCTGGTGGGATAGCGATGCTTTGGTAGGGTGGGCAGGTTTCCTGCCCACGCGTTCAACCAGCAGCAAGATACTCGACACGATCTTCAAAACGCCATCGATCACTGCGTGGGCGTTTGTCATTCCGAGCATTGCCCGAAATCACCCGCCTACCCCAGGAAAGCGTCATGCGCTCCGTGCCGATTTCACCATTCGTTGCAGAACTGTAGAAATAAAACATTTTGTTTCTGCTTTTTAATTGATGCTTGGCAAAAAAGCTGCTTATCATTACGCTAAACAGCATTTCGTGTCATCACAGCCATGTCAATCTCGTCCCCGCCTGCCGGCACCGGCCAGAGTCCTGCCGCGCAGAATCCTGCCGACATCGCCCGCGAGGCCTTCCGGCGTCTCGCGACGCGCCGTATCGCGCCCACGCCGGACGCCTACAAGGCCATCTATGACGAGATCGCCGGCGTCCCCCCTGCACCGTCCGCCCCGAGCGCCAATCCTGCGGCCGAGGTGCTGGAAAGCTTCGCGCGCCGGCTGGCCGAGACGCCAGGCGAAGTGTCGGAAGTCGGCCGGCGCATGCTGCGCGCCGCCAAAACCTCCGACTGGACCGGCTATGCCCAGGCCCTGGCCCAGGTGGCCGACCGGCACCTGCGCCGCAACACGCCGGTAATGACGCTCGGCGACGACGACCCGGACGGGCGCCAGCTGCGCGAGATGCTGGGCCGCTCGCTGGCCTATGCGCTGGCCACCCTGCTGGCCGATACTCCAGCCCTGGTGCAGGAGGCCGAAGCGCTCGGCAGCGCGGTCAAGCATGCGCGCGGCGAGGAATTGGGCGACCTGGCCGGCCGCCTCAAGCAACTGTGCTACCAGATCGAACTGCGCAGCGGCGACAACGCCGAGCAGCAGGAGCTCCTGCTGCGCCTGTTCCGCCTGCTGCTCGACAACGTCAACGAACTGCTCGACGACGACAGCTGGATGCGCGGCCAGATCGCCGCGGTGCAGGACCTGCTATCCGGCCCGCTCGACGTGCGCTCGCTGGAAGACGCGACGCGCAGCCTGAAGGACGTCGTCCTCAAGCAGGGCCAGTTGCGCCACAACATCTCGGACGTGCGTGCCACCGTCAAAAACATGATGATGACCTTCATCGACCGCCTCGGCTCGGTGGCGGCCTCGACCGGCGACCACCACGCCCGGCTGGCCGGCTATTCCGACCGGATCGGGCGCGCCACCAACATCGACGAACTGAACGAGGTGATGGAGGAAGTGCTGCGCGAGATGCGTTCTGCCCAGGACGACGCGCTGGCCTCGCGTGACCGCATGGTTGCCGTGCACAAGGAGGTCCAGGAAGCCGAGGAGCGTATCCGCATGCTGGAAGCGGAACTGCAGCACATGAGCGAGCTGGTGCGCGAAGACCAGCTCACGGGCAGCCTGAACCGGCGCGGCCTGGACGACGTGTTCGAGCGCGAAAGCGCGCGCGCCGACCGCCGCAACACGCCGCTGTGCGTGGCCATCCTCGACCTCGACAATTTCAAGAAGCTCAACGACACCTACGGCCACCTGGCCGGCGACGGGGCGCTGAAGCACCTGGTCAAGGTGGTGCGCGACACCCTGCGCTCGATGGACGTGATCGCGCGCTTCGGCGGCGAGGAATTCGTGATCCTGATGCCGGAAACGCCGGTGGAGGCGGCAGCGGCGGCGATGGTGCGCGTGCAGCGCGAGCTCACCCGCCATTTCTTCCTGCACGAGAACGAGAAGATGCTGATCACCTTCTCTTGCGGCGTGGCGCTACGCCATCCCAACGAGGACCAGGCCAGCCTGGTGGCCCGGGCCGACCGCGCCATGTACCAGGCCAAGCAGAGCGGCAAGAACCGGGTGGTCGTGGCCGCCTGAGCAAACATTAACTGCGCTTAACCATTTTCAGCTTCATTAAGCGCAGCTTCATCTGGCAGCCTGCCTCCTCCCTCGTCATTCCTGCCACGCCTGTGCGCCTGCTGGCCGCTGAGCATGAGCAATTTATTAAGCTTTCATCCTTCCACCCCGCTTCTTGAACCGAGATCGAGCGAAAAATAAATTTTTTTTCGCTCTAAAGTTCGTGCCTCCGCTGTCGTCTAAACGTGTTGCTAGAGGGAACTTGAGCGAAAAATCGCGAATTTATTTTTAATTCCCACCATCAAGTTTTTGCCGTACAGAACGTTACCAGCATCAACAGCGGTGTGATCGTCACGGAATAGCGTGGCGCACCAAAGTGAACAGGGCACAGCGGCCCACCCCGAAATACAGTCTGGAGAAACACCATGGCATCCGTAATCAATACCAACGTTGCATCCCTGAACTCGCAGCGTAACCTGTCGACCTCGCAAGCTTCCCTGAACACCTCGATCCAGCGCCTGTCGTCGGGCCTGCGCATCAACAGCGCGAAGGACGACGCTGCCGGCCTGGCCATCTCGGACCGCATGAATTCGCAGATCAAGGGCATGACCCAGGCCACCCGCAACGCGAACGACGGCGTGTCGATGGCCCAGACCGCTGAAGGCGCCCTGTCGAGCTCGGGCGACATCCTGCAGCGTATCCGTGAACTGGCAGTGCAGTCGTCAAACTCGTCGAACTCGACCAGCGACCGCAAGGCCCTGCAGACCGAAGTCACGCAGCTGACCTCGGAACTGAACCGCATCGCCAACACCACCGAGTTCAACGGCCAGAAGCTGATGGACGGCACCATGGGTACCGCCAACTTCCAGGTCGGCGCCAACGCGGGCCAGCTGATCTCGATGACCGGTGCGAACTTCACCACCTCGACCTATGGCAACAACCAGATCGGCCTGGATGCAGCCCAGGTCGTCCCGGCCGCCTCGCCTGCTTCCCTGATTGTCAACGCAGGCTCGGCGACCATTTCGGGCGCCAACGGCAGCGCAACGATCAACAGCGCCACCGGCGATACCGCCAAGAGCATCGCGTCCAAGATCAACAACATCACTGGCGAGACCGGCGTGACCGCCAGCGCCCGCACCGATCTCAACTTCAAGGGTGCGACTGGCGCAGCGGCTGGTGCATATGCACTCGACCTGACCTCGGACAACGGTAGCGCGGTTCGTATCTCGTTCAGCATTACCGGCACCGGCGCCAAGGCCGACGACTATGCGGCCGCCGTCAGCGCATTCAATGCCCAGAGCGCGAAGACCGGCGTGACCGCCCAGTACGACGCGAAAAACGGCGGCGTCAAGCTGACCAACGCAAGCGGCAACGACATCAAGCTCGAAAACAAGAATGATGCAACCACTGGCAAGGCGATGGCCGTTAGCGGATACAAGGCCGACGGCGATGTGATCGCCGCCGCTGGCGTCGCATCTGCCGGCGCCACCGGCGTCGTTGCCAACGGTCGCGTGACCATGGATTCCGAACAGAGCTTCTCGGTCGTCAACGGCGCAACTGCAATCGGCCTCAACCTGGCTGGCGCTTCGTCGCTGAAGTCGGTGGCTGACCTCGACATCAGCACCTTCGAAGGCGCGCAGAACGCGATCAAGGTCGCCGACGCCGCACTGTCCAAGGTCAATGGCCAGCGCGCTGAATACGGCGCACTGCAGTCGCGCTTCGATTCGGCGATCTCGAACCTGGCTTCGACCACCGAGAACCTGTCGGCATCGCGCAGCCGCATCGTCGACACCGACTTCGCCGCAGAAACCGCCAAGATGACCCGCGGTCAGATCCTGCAGCAAGCCGGCACCTCGATGCTGGCCCAGGCAAATTCGCTGCCGAACGGCGTCCTGTCGCTGCTGCGTGGTTAATCGTCGCTTAGTTAGTCCAACCGGGCAGTAAAAAACGCATCCTCGGCTGAAGAAATTCAGCCGAGGATTTTTTGCTAGGGAAGGCACATGAACATCCAATCTCTTGGTTCACCCGCGGCGGCGCGGCTGGAGGAGCGGCCGCTTGCGGCGCTCGAGCAACTCAACACCCAGCCGGCCAAGGCGGCAAAAGCGCCGGAAGCACAGGAAACCACCCCGCCCTCGCGCGAGCAGGTCGACGACGCCGTCAAGAAGATCAACGCAGGCATGCAGGCTTCTTCGCAGAGCCTGGAATTCGCGATCGACGAAGACAGCAAGGAAATCGTGGTCAAGATCATCGACCAGAGCACCCGTGAAGTGGTGCGCCAGATCCCATCGGTCGAAGCACTCGAGATCGCCAAATCCATCGACAAGATGCGCGGCCTCTTGATCAGCCAGACGGCCTGAAAGACCTGAAAGTCTGCATCGGCGCGCGTTTACCGCGAGGTAGTGCGCGCCCTTGTTGCACGCCTGTCATCTTTATTCCCTTGTCCCCCATCTATTTGAATTGGGACGCATTTCCCACTCTTAAGTCCGGTTTGCTTCTGTCGATAATGACTTACATTATCGCTTTCACGGGAGAAACAAAGTGGGCATCAGTTCATCTGGTATCGGTTCCGGTCTCGACGTCGCCGGCTTGGTCGCCAAGCTGATGCAAGCCGAGGCGGCGCCGCTCGCCAACTTCGACAAGAAGGCGGCTGCACTGCAGTCTCGCATGGCCGCGCTCGGCAAAGTCAGCGCAGCGGTCGGCGCCTTCCAGGGCGCCCTGACCTCCATTAACTCTTCTTCCACCTTCAGCGCGCTGAGCGCGGCATCGAGCAACAGGGACGTCCTGGGCGCCAGCGCCGGCGGCGATGCCGTCGCTGGCAAGTACAAGATCAACGTGTCGCAACTGGCTTCGGCCCAGAGCCTGAGCACGGCGGGCCGCGCCAGCATGAGTTCGACCATCGGCGTCGCCGCCCCGACTACCCTGACGTTCCAGTTCGGCAGCGTCAGCGGCGGGAACTTCGGCTTTGCCGGGGCTACCCTCCCCGCCTCGGTGGCAATGAGCGGCATCAGCAACGGCTCGCTGTCGATCAACGGCACCGCCATCACGACCAGCTCGTCCACCCGCAGCGCGGCCCAGCTGGCTGAAGCGATCAATGCCAAGAGCGACACCACC
>NZ_JPXI01000034.1 GCF_000740675.1 Massilia sp. BSC265
CCGTCGGCCGCCATGCAGGGCGCCCCGGCAGGCCGTCCCGGCCCAGGCTCGGCGCCGCCATGGGAACAGCCGCAGGCCGCCCCGCAGCAACCGGTGCAGCAGATGCAGCACCAAATGCAGCACCAAATGCAGCACCATATGCAGCAAGCTCAGGCGCGCATGCAGGCCGCACCGAGCGATGACGAGCCGCCTTCCTGGGTCACCGAATTTTCCGACGACACGGCAGTCGCCGCCGAGGCGCCGGCCGCGGTCACGGCGCCGGCACCGGCGCAGATGCGCGCCCCGGCCGCGCCGCCGCACGCCTATGTCGTCACGCCGGTCCCGAGCATCGGCTGGGACGGCAACTGGCCGGCGCTGGCCGCCAGCCTGCCGCTGCGCGGCGTGGCCCAGCAGCTGGCCCTGCAGACCGAACTGATCGAGTGTATCGCCCATGAGCAGGCCGCGACCTTCCGCCTGCGCGTGCCGGTCGACACGCTGCGCGCCAGCGGCAACAGCGAGAAGCTGACCGCCGCGCTGCAGGAGCACTTCCCGCAGGTGCGCGTGAGCCTCGACACCGAGATCGGCCCGACCTGGTACACCGCCGCGGCCGAGGCCAAGGCCGCGCGCGAGGAGCGCCAGCGCCAGGCCGAAGCCCTGGTCGCCGCCGACCCCTTCGTGCAGGCCATGGAACGCACCTTCGGCGCCTTCGTCGTGCCCGGCTCGGTGAAGCCGGCCGCAGCTTGAGCACTCGAATCCATTGAATCACCCACTAGGCACTTTTGGAGAACCCTACCATGATGAAAAACCAGCTCGCAGGCTTGATGAAACAGGCGCAGGCCATGCAGGACAACATGAAGAAGGCGCAGGAGCAGCTGGCTCAGATGGAAGTCGAGGGCCAGTCGGGCGCCGGCCTGGTCAAGGTCGTGATGACCTGCAAGAACGACGTCAAGCGCGTCACCATCGATCCGTCGCTGCTCGGCGATGACCGCGACATGCTGGAAGACCTGGTCGCGGCCGCGTTCAACGACGCCGTGCGCAAGGCCGAAGCCACCGCCGCCGAGAAGATGAGCGGCCTGACCGCCGGCATGCCGCTGCCGCCGGGCTTCAAGATGCCGTTCTGATCCAAACTGAAAAAAGGCACACATGTCCAAGTCGCTCGACTTCCTGACCGAGGCGCTGCGGCGCCTGCCCGGCATCGGTCCGAAGTCGGCGCAACGCATGGCCTTCCACCTGCTGCAGCATGACCGCGAAGGCGCGGCCATGCTGTCGCGCGCGCTGTATCAGGCGGTGGACACGGTCCACCACTGCGCCAGTTGCAATACCTTTGCCGATACCGAAGTGTGCGAGCTGTGTTCCGATGACACACGCGAGCGCGCGCTGCTGTGCATCGTCGAAACCCCTGCCGACCAGATGATGATCGAGCAGACCATGACCTACAAGGGCCTGTACTTCGTGCTGATGGGGCGGCTCTCGCCGCTGGACGGCATCGGCCCGCGCGACCTGCACCTCGATAAACTGGTCGGGCGCGCCACCGATGGCGTGGTCGATGAGGTGGTGCTCGCAACCAACTTCACCAACGAGGGCGAAGCCACCGCCCACTACATCAGCGAGATGCTGAAGGCGCGCGGGCTGAAGGTCAGCCGGCTGGCGCGCGGCGTACCCGTGGGCGGCGAGCTCGAGTATGTCGATGCGGGCACCATAGCGCGCGCCATGCTCGATCGCCGCAGCGCATAATCCTTGTAAGGACGAACGGCGGCAGGTTCCGCGGATGCCTGTGCGCGCGCGCAAGCCTCGTTGGCGGACCGCTGCTATTTTGGTACTTTCAGCGGACCCCACATGCATCTCGTCGACATCACGATGTTCTACGCTGCCGAGGGAGGCGGCGTCAGCACCTATCTCAATGCCAAGTCGCGCTGGCTGGCGCGCTATGGCTGGGCACGGCATACCATTTTCAGCCCCAACGTCAGCGACAACGAAGCTCCCAGCCTGATGCGGGTGCCGGCGGTGGCGCTGCCGGGCATCCACGGCTACCGCATGCCGGTCTCGGTGGCGGCGGCGGTCCGGCGCGTGCGCGCGGTCCGGCCCGACCTGATCGAGGCGGGCGATGCCGGCCATAGTGCTTGGGCGGCATTGCGCCTGCGCCAGCAGCTCGGCATCCCGGCGGTCGCCTTCTACCATTCCGACTTGCCGCGCCTCGTGCAGAACCGTTTTGGTGAGACCATTTCCCACGGTACCTGCAAGTACCTCGCCCACCTGTACGGCGAGTTCGATACCGTGCTGGCGCCGAGCCGGCTGATGGTGCACCAGCTGGCCGACATGGGCGTGCCCCATGCCTTGCACCAGCCGCTCGGCATCGACAGCGAGATCTTTCATCCGTGCCGCCGCCGCGACAGCCTGCGTGCCGAGCTCGGGCTGCCGGAAGACACCCGCCTGCTGGTCTATGCCGGCCGCTTCACGGCGGACAAGAAGCTGGATGTCCTGGTCGAGGCTGTACGCAAGCTCGGCAAGCCCTACCACCTGCTGCTGGTCGGGGGCGGGGCTCAGCTAGCCCACAATGTGCAGCTGAGCTTCATGCCGTTCCAGCGTGACCAGTGCGCGCTGGCCAGCCTGCTGGCCAGCTGCGACGTGCTGGTGCATCCGGGCGACTGCGAAACCTTCGGCCTGATCGTGCTGGAGGCGATGGCCTGCGGCCTGCCGGTGGTGGGGACGAACGGGGGCGGGGTGGCCGAACTGGTGGACGAGCAGACCGGCATCCTGGCGCGTCCCAACGACGCCGACAGCCTGGCCGGCGCCATCGAGGCCATCTACGGGCGCGACCTGGTGCGCCTGAGCGCCAATGCGCGGCGCAAGGCGCACGAGCACTACGACTGGAGCCAGGTCTTCCCGCAGCTGATGCACCGCTACGGCAGCCTGCTCGCGGCCCGTCCTGACGCGTCGCGCACGCTGGAGCGTGTCTGTGTGGATTGAGCGTCAGGATACGCAGGCGGGCAGCGAAGCCGCCACGGAGCGGGTGGGCAGTGCGCGCGGCGGCCGGCAGGCCGGCACGCCGGGAAAGCCGGCCCTGTGCGTCTCGATCCACGATGTTGCCCCTGCCACCTGGGACGACTGCATGCGTCTCGCCCAGGCCCTGCGCGAGGTGGCGGAGCTGCCGCTGACCTGGCTGGTCGTCCCCCAATACCACCGCCCCGGTGGTGAGCCGGCGCGCATGGAAGCAGGGCTCGAGCGCGCCCTGGTGCAGGGCGACGAGCTCGCGCTGCACGGTTTTACCCATCTCGACACCGCACCGCGCGGCCCCGGCTTGAGCGAGCGATTCTGGCGCGGCAGGTATAGCCACGAAGGCGAGTTCGCGGCCCTGCCGGCCGACGAGGCGGCGCGGCGTATCCAGGGCGGACTCGACTGGTTCGCCGAGCGCGGCTGGCCGGTGCACGGCTTCGTGCCGCCGGCCTGGCTGATGGGCGAGGGGGCCTGGCAGGCGCTGCGCGCCTTCGATTTCGACTACACCACGACCTTCCTGCGTTTTCACGTGCTCGGCGCCGGCGCCGGCGCCGGCGCGGGGACGCCGGGCAACGGCGGGACGGTGTGGTCACCCTCGCTGGTCTATGCGGCGCGCAACCGCACCGGTCGGCTGGCCTCCCCGCTGCTGGCGGACGCCCTGGCGCTGGCGCTGGCACGCCGTCCGCTTATCCGCTTGAGCCTGCACCCGCCCGACGTGCGCCATCCGCGGCTGCTGCGCCATGCGCAGGCCACGGTCGAGCGGCTGCTCGCAACGCACACGGCCATGACCAAGGCCGCGTTCGCGCACTTATTCGCCACCCATCATTACCAGTACGGTCCCCAGTACCCACCGCGCCAGTGGCGTGCGCCCCAGCCGCCGTAGTACGAGGGGCCAACCTGGCGCAATTCCTCGCGCGTGCTGAGCTGCAGCACGCAGTGGCGCCACTGGTCGCTGTTCTGTGCATAGCCGAGGCGCGAGCACGCCGGACCGTAGATGGTCATCAGTTCGGCCATTTCCGACTGCATGCGCTCGGCGCGCTGCTGCGGCGTGGAGCAAGCAGCAAGCCCGAGGGTCATTGCCAGTACCGCATATTTTGCCATCTGCATGATCGACTCCTTCGCCCGCCGTCCTGGCGGTTTGGTTCCAGTATAGGACGCCACTTGGGGATGCGTCGTGCGTAAATCAATCGTTCGACACCTCACGTAGCGATAACAATTCCGGTTCGCCGGGAAGCCCCATTTTCTGGCAAGATACACCCCCAAAAAGAAGGGGGACACACAATGCGCCAGCGCCGATGGAGGACCTGGACCCTGCGCGGGGTGGCCGGACTGGTGGCGCTCATCCTGCTGGCGCTTGCCGCCGGCTGGCTCTACCTGCGCGCCAGCCTGGCGCAGCTCGATGGCGAGCGAGCGGCGCCCGGCATGCACGCCGTAGTGACCGTGGAGCGCGACGCCGCCGGCGTGCCCTTGATCAGCGGCACTAGCCGCGCCGACGTCGCGTATGCGACCGGCTTCGTCCATGCCCAGGAGCGCTATTTCCAGATGGACCTGCTGCGTCGCACCGCCGCCGGCGAACTGGCCGAGCTGTTCGGCCCGCGCGCGCTGCCGCTCGACCGCTCGCGCCGCCTGCACCGCTTCCGCGCCCGTGCGCAGCTGGCCCTGGCGCGCCTGCCTGTGGGCGAGCGCGCGCTGCTGGAGCGCTATGTGGCCGGTGTCAACGACGGCCTGCAGGCGCTGCGCGCCAAGCCTTTCGAATACGCGTTGACCGGTGCCGAGGCCCGTCCATGGAGCGCCGCCGATTCGCTGCTGGTCATCTGGGCGATGTACATCGACCTGCAGGGCAACCAGGAGCCGCGCGAGCTGGCGCGCGGCTGGCTGCGCGCCAACAGCGATCCGGCGCAGCTGGCCTTCCTGCTGCCCGAAGCGAGCAGCTGGGATGCGACGCTCGACGCCGGCGCAGGCGTGGCGCCGCCGGCCCAGGCGCCGCTGCCGCCGCAGGCTCCGGCCTGGTGGGGCGCGGCTCCTGAGCAGCCCGTCCAGCTGGCGGGCACCGGCCTCGACGCTTCGGTCGGCAGCAACAACTATGCGGTGGCCGGTAGCCGCAGCACCAGCGGCGCGGCCATCGTCGCCGACGACATGCACCTCGGCCTGCAACTGCCGAACATCTGGTACCGCCTGGCGCTGCGTTTCCCCGACCCGAAGGGGGGGCAGCGCAGGATCGCCGGCGTCAGCCTGCCCGGTGCGCCGCCGACCATCATCGTCGGCAGCAACGGACAGGTGGCCTGGGCCTTCACCAACAGCTATGCCGACCTGGTCGACCTGGTGCCCGTGGACCTGGATGCTGCGCGCCCGGGACAGGTGCGCCTGCCGGCCGGCTGGGAAACCCCGGCGAGCCACGTGGAGCTGATCGCCGTGAAGGGCGCGCAGGCCGAGCGCTTCGTCGTACGCGAGACCTCGCTGGGACCGATCAGGGAAGCCGGCGGCCGCCAGTATGCGGTGCGCTGGATCGCGCATGATCCGGCCGCGATCAACCTCAACCACCTGAAGCTGGAGACGGCGGGCAGTGTGGACGAGGCGCTGGCGATCGCCGCCATCGACGGCATCCCGGCCCAGAATTTCGTCGCCGGCGATGCGGCCGGCAACATCGGCTGGACCATCGCCGGCCTGCTGCCGCAGCGCACGACGCCGGTGCTGGCGACGACCTTCCCGCTGGAAGACGGGGTGCCCACCTGGAGCGCGCGGCTGGCGCCGGAGCGTTATCCGCGTGTGGTGAATCCGGCCGACGGCCAGATCACCACCGCCAACAGCCGCCAGCTGATGGGCGAGGGCGCCGCCCTGATCGGCGATGGCGGTTTCGACATCGGCGCGCGCAACCGCCAGCTGGCGGACAGCCTGCGCGCGCTCGGGCCGAAGCTCGACGTGGGCCAGGCCTGGGGCGCGGCGCTCGACGACCGCGCGATCTTCATCGGGCGCTGGCGCGAGCGCGCGCTCAGGGCGCTCGACCCGCAGGCACTCGATGGCCAGCCGCAGCGGGCCGAATTCCGCCGCCTGCTCGAGACCAGCTGGGACGGCCATGCCAGCGTCGGATCGGTGGGCTACCGCCTGGCGCGCAACACCATGTGGGCATTCCACGAATTGCTGTTCGGCCGCGCCAACAAGGCAATGGAGGCGCTCGCTCCGAAGGCCACGATCGGCAGCGCCACTACCCGCTGGCCGGACGTGGTCGCGCGCCTGCTCGACACCCGGCCGGTCGGCTGGCTGCCGCCGGGGTATCGCGACTGGCGCGCGGTGGAGCTGGCCGCCGTCGACCGCGTGATCCAGGACCTGACGAAGGATGGACAAGCGCTGGCGCAGGCCACTTGGGGGCAACGCAACCTTGCTTCGATCGCGCATCCGATCAGTATGGCGGTGCCGGCCCTGGCGCCGCTGCTGGGAGCACCGGCCGACCAGCTGCCCGGCGACTCCAACATGCCGCGCGTGGCGGGCCCGAAGTTCGGGCAGTCGGAGCGCCTGACGGTGTCGCCGGGGCGCGAAGAGGAGGGCTTGTACAACATGCCGGGCGGGCAGAGTGGCCACCCGCTGTCGCCGTTCTTCCTGGCCGGACATGCGGAGTGGGTGGAGGCCAGGCCGGTGCCGCTGTTGCCGGGCCCGGTGAAGCACACGCTACGGTTCGTGCCGTAATCAGAGGTCGTAGGGGGGACGGCTTCGCCGTCCGCGCGTCGAAACAGTATTTGAAAAGACGATACGTTATTTCATCGTATTGTTGAACGCGCGCTCGGCAGCGCCGACCACTCTACTTCGCGGGCAGTAACAGGGGCGCCTGTAGCATTCCCGTAATATCCTCAGCGCTCGACGGATGGCCCAGGTAGTATCCCTGCACCATGTCGCAGCCATACTGCTCGAGCAGCAGCAACTGTTCCCCGGTCTCGACCCCCTCGGCCACCACCACCATTTTCAATCCGTGCGCCATCGCGATGATGGCGCGCGTGATGGCCGCGTTCTCCGAATCCTGCGGCAGGCCGTTGATGAAGCTGCGGTCGATCTTCAGCGCGCGCACGTCGAAACGTTTTAGATAGTTCATCGACGAGTAGCCGGTGCCGAAGTCGTCGATCGACAGGTACACGCCGATGCCGCGCAGCTGTTCCAGCGTGATCAGGGTCGCGCGCGCGTCGTCCATCAGCGTGCCTTCGGTCAGTTCCAGCTCCAGCAGACGCGGTTCCAGTCCGGCATCCAGCAGGGCCGAGTGCACCGTTTGCGACAGGTTCTCGTCCTTGAACTGCTTGGCCGACAGGTTGACCGCCATGCGCACCATGCGCTGGGCGTGACGCTGCCAGGTGCGCGCCTGGCGGCAGGCGGTGCGCAGCACCCACTCGCCAATCGGCACGATCAGGCCGGTTTCCTCGGCCAACGGGATGAACTCGGTCGGCGGTACCAGCCCGCGCTCCGGATGGCGCCAGCGCACCAACGCCTCGACCCCGACGATCTCGGAGGTGCGCACGTCGCGCTGCGGCTGGTAGACCAGGTAGAGCTCGTCGTTCTGCAGCGCTCTGCGCAGCCCGACCTCGAGCTTTACGTGGCTCATGATCTGCATCGTCAGCGAGGAGCTGTACAGCTTCGCATTGTTCTTGCCGCAGTTCTTGGCATGGTACATCGCGGTGTCGGCGAACTTGAGCAGCGAGCCGCAATCGTCGCCGTCTTCCGGGAATAGCGAGATACCGATGCTGGCGGTGACGAAGATCTCGTTGCCCTCGATGAGGAAGGGTCGCCGCATCGCTTCCTTCACGCGGTGCGCCACGTTCAGCGCGTGCTCGACCCGTTCGAGGTCCGGGATCAGGATGGTGAACTCGTCGCCGCCCAGGCGGGCCAGGTTGGTGGTGTGGTCGGCATGGGTGTTGGCGGCACTGTCCCCGCGCGACACCAGGTCGCTCGGCCGGGTGGTCTCGCGCAGGCGCTCGGACACCATCTTGAGCAGCTGGTCGCCGGCATTGTGCCCCAGGGTGTCGTTGATGCGCTTGAAGGCATCGAGGTCCATGAACAGCACGGCAAACTTCTTGTTGCCGATCTTCGAGCGCTGCAGCTCGCGTTCCAGCGTCTCCAGGAAGGCCTGGCGGTTCGGAATCCCGGTCAGGCTGTCGCAATAGGCGAGGCGCCGGATCTGCTCTTCGGCGCGCTTGCGCTCGCTGATGTCGCGCACCAGGCCGAGCACCTGCGAGTCGCTGGTGGCGACCAGCCGCGCTTCGAAGTGCTGTGTCTCGCCGCAGTGTTCGAGCTCGTACTCGACCGAGCGGACCTGCTGGGTGGCCAGCACGCTGCGCATCTGTTCCAGCATGCGCCCGGCGATCTCGGGCGGCAGCACGTCGGTGATGTGCTTGCCGATGCAGGGCTGCGAGTGGGCCTGGGGTGCGGTCTGCCTGCGGTTCGCCCGGCCGCGTCCGGGCCGCTCGTGACCCGGCTCGTAGTCGAGGTAGAAGCCGTCGCGGTCGAGGCGGAAGAAGGTGTCCGGAATGGCGGCCAGCACGGCGCGGTTCTGGGCGTCGGCGATGCGCAGGCGGGCGATGGCGTCGCTGGCGCGCAGGACGTAGAGCACGCGGTGTCCGAGGATCGGCCAGTTGATCGGCTTGGAGACGAAGTCGGTGGCGCCGGCCTCGTAGGCGCGCGTGACCGCCTCCAGGTCGTCGCCGCCCGTCACCATCACGATCGGCACACTGGTGCCGTCGGCAGACTTGGAAAATTCGGCGGCGCGGATCGCTTCGCAGGCCGCGAAGCCATCCATGCGCGGCATCTCGACGTCCATCAGGATCAGGTCGGGCGAGCGCGAACGCGCCAGCTCGACTGCTGCCGCGCCGTCCGGCGCCTCGATCGCGTCCAGCCCGACCTGGGCCAGCATCTCGAGCATCAGCATGCGCATGACCGGGTCGTCGTCGGCGACGAGGACCGTTCCGCGCTTCGGTGGAGAGGAAGGCATTTCAGGTTTCCTTTTCAAGCATGGCGTGGAGCGAATGGCGCACGGTCTGGAATTCGTGTTCCATGTCGGTGAGGATGCGGTCGGCGCCGTCGACGGTGTCGGCGCGCCCCAACTGTTCGAGTTCCCTGCACAGCGTCGCCAGGCGCGCGGCGCCGATGTTGGCGCTGGCCGACTTCAGGCTGTGGGCGACGCGGCGCACGCTGCCGGTATCCATGCCCTCGACCGCGGCGCGCAGCGTCGCCAGGTGGCGCGGCGTGTCGCCCACGTAGGCGGCGATGACCTTCTGCACCAGCGCATCGCCGCCCTCGCGGCTGAGCGCGCGGATGTTGTCGAGCGCCACCCGGTTGACCGACTCGCGCTGGATCACCTCGACCGCTTCCTTCGGCAGGCGCGGCGGCGCATCGAGGTGATGGCTGGTGGCCGCCAGCGGCACCGCCACCCAGCGGCCGATGACTGCCGCCAGTTGCTGCTGGGTGAAGGGTTTCGAAAGGTAGTCGTCCATGCCGGCGGCCAGGCAGGCTTCACGGTCGCCCTGCAGGGCGTTGGCGGTGATGGCGATGACCGGCAGCGTGCGTGCGCGGCCCGCTTCGCGTTCGTGGCGGCGGATCGCGGTGGTGGCGGCAAAGCCGTCCATCACCGGCATCTGGCAATCCATCAGCACGGCGTCGAAACTGCCGGCGCGCACCGCCTGCAGCGCTTCCTGGCCGTTGCGCGCGCAAGTGGCCTCGATGCCCAGGCTTTCCAGCATGGCCTTCGCGACTTCGACGTTGACCGGATTATCCTCCGCCAGCAGCACGCGGCGGGCGCGTGCGCGGGGCGCAGGACGGGCAGCAGCGGGCGCAGGGAATCCGGCAGCAGGAGCCGGGGCAGTGGACTTGGCAGGCGCAGGTGCACGGACGGCCGGTGTCGCGATGTTGGTGCCGGCGGCCGCTGTGGCAGTCCCGGCCGGCGCCGTTGCCGCGCCGGGCGCATGCAGGCGCGCCGCGCAGGCGGCCAGGCAGGCATACATGTCGGCAGCGCGTGCCGGCTTGACCAGCTGGTAGGCGACGCCGGCGGCGCGCCGCTGCACCGGATCGGCCGCCAGTCGCTCGGGACTGACCAGCACCAGGTGGGTGGCACGCGCCCCGGCATCGGCCTTGATCGAGGCTGCCAGCGCCAGGCCGCTGGTGTGGGTCATCTCCATGTCGATGACAGCCGCGTCGTAGGGCCGGCCGGCTCTCGCCGCGCTCAGCAGGCGCTCGTAGCCCGCAGCCGCGCTGGCCGCGCCGTCGGCGGTGGCGCGCCAGGCCCGGAGCTGCTGGGCCAGGTCTTCGCGGCTTTCCTCTTGTTCGTCCACGACCAGGACACGCAGGCCCTCCAACGGGTGCTGGCGGCGTCCGGGAGCGTCGGGCGCATCGGGATCCACGCGGCGCTTGTCGAAGCTGACCGTGAACCAGAAGATCGAGCCGCGCGTGGGCGCGTTGTCCACGCCGATGGCGCCGCCCATCAGTTCCACCAGTTGCTTCGAGATGGCCAGCCCCAGACCGGTGCCGCCATAGCGGCGCGTGGTGGAATCGTCGGCCTGCGAGAAGGCCTCGAACAGGCGCGCCCGCGCTTCGCGCGAGATGCCGATGCCGGTGTCGTGCACCTCGAAGCGCAGCATCACCGACTGGGTATCCTCGCCGGCCACGCGTACCCGCGCCAGGATGCGTCCCTCCTCTGTGAACTTGATGGCGTTGCCGAGCAGGTTGGCCATGATCTGGCGCAGCCGGTTGGGGTCGCCGCAGATCGCCACCGGGATGTCGTTGGCGATGTCGAAGTCGAAGCCGATGCCCTTGCTTGCTGCCTGCGGGGTGTAGACGTTGTGGATGTCGTCCAGCAGGTCCCACAGGTTGAAGTTGATGTACTCGATGGTTAGCTTGCCGGCCTCGATCTTGGAGAAGTCGAGGATGTCGTTGATGATCACCAGCAGGTGCTCGCCGGAGCGCTTGACCAGTGTCGTGTAGTTGCGCTGGGCTTCGGTGAGCGGGGTCGCGAGCAGCATCTCGGTCATCCCGAGCACGCCGTTCATCGGGGTGCGGATCTCGTGGCTCATGGTGGCCAGGAACGCGCTCTTGGCACGGCTGGCGGCTTCGGCGGCGTTCTTGGCCTTTTCCAGCTGTTCGGTGCGCACGCCGACCTGGCGCTCCAGCTCGTCGCGATGGTGCAGCAGGGCGGCGCCCCTGTCCTCGATCTGGGCCATCATGGTGTTGAAGCTGTCGATCAGCTGGCCCAGTTCGTCGGTGCGCTGGTGGGCGATCCGCAGGCTGTAGTTCTGGCTGATGGAGACCTTCTGCGCGGCCTGGATCAGCTTCGTGACCGGCTCGGCGATGCTGCGCTTGAAGCGGCTCGCCATGGCCACCGCGACCACCAGCGACACCAGCATCGCCAGGCCCATCACGGCCAGCCCGGCGAGGATGTCGATCCAGGTCGCGACCAGGTCGGTCTCGATCATGACCACGCCCACCTGCAGCTCGCCCGCCGTCACCGGCTTGTACAGGCGCATCCGGCGCGAGAGCAGGGCATGGCTCTCGGCATTGGCGGCGGCCAGGGCTTCGGCATCGATGCCGTCCAACGCCTCGGGCGGGACCAGGTCCTCGGTGGGACTGTCGCTGGTGGCGACGTACTGCGCGAAGGGCTTGCCGTTGCGGTCGTACAGCACGGCGGAGGCGATGTCGCTCTTGGCCGCGAGTGCGCCCAGCGCAGCGCTGGCACGTGCGCGGTCGCGCAGCAGCAGGTAGTCGGCACTGCTGGCTGTGATGACCCGGGCAAAGGTCTGGAGCTGCATCGCCTCGTTCTTGCGGTGGTTTGCCACTGAGGTCGCGACGAAGGTCGCGAACACGAATAGCAACGCGGTCGCGGTCGAGAGCAGCGAGATGATGGTCAGCTTCTGGTTCAGGCTGGAGCGCTCGAAGTTCGGCATTCTGATCCCGCAGGCACGGCGGAGCGGCCCGGCGACGGACGACGCAGGGCTTCCTTTGCGGAATGCAAATTCCCGCAAGAAAAAAATATACGTTCAAGGGGAGGGGGTAGCGTTGACAGATGTCAATGTACTTGGGCAAATGAACAATCAGGCCGTGCCGCCTCGCACGCGCTTTCGTCGTGCACCTCTGATCTTTACTAAGTCCGCTGCTGTCGCCAAGCATAGACTCGGTGCGTTTGGGCCATGACGACCAGGAGATCCAGCATGAATCTGACCACGCGCATCCTCGAAAACCTGCAGCTTCCCAGGAAGCGTCAAGCCGGCAAGCATCCCGACACCGCATTGGCGGTGCAGCCAGGGGGGGCCACGCCCCTGCCTTTCGCCGAGCAGATCGATCTTCTCCATACCGCGCTGTTCGGATGGCCCTGCGACCACCTGACCCCGCTCGACGAGTACCTGGCCTGCGAGAATATCCACCAGGTCGCGCTCAAGATGCTCGATTCGCACCGGTTCCGCTGGGATATCCGCGAAAAGATCGGCCTGTGGCCCCACGAGAAATGGGTAATGACCGAGTACCGTGGCCTGCAGATCTGGGTGAACTTGTTCGACGGCTTCGTGTCGTTTGGCGTGCTGCACGGCAACTGGGAAAATCACGAAGTCGACTTCATGCTGTCGTGGTTGGGCGAAGGAGATGGGCTCATCGACGCCGGCGCGAACATCGGTGTGTTCACGATCCAGGCCGCCAGGGCGGTGGGCGACACCGGCCGCGTGTATGCCTTCGAGCCGATGCGCAACACCTTCGACATGCTGGCGCGCAGTGTGCGTGCCAACGGGTTCGAAAACCGCTGCGTCCTTTTCAACGAAGGCCTGGGCGCGAGCGAAGGCGAGGGCTCCTTCCACCTGAGTGCCCACGCGACCAATCCCGGGAGCTCCTATATCTCGGCCGATGCACGCGGCGAACGCATCCGCATCCGCCCGCTCGATTCGGTCGAGTACGAACGCCGTATCCGCTTCATCAAGATGGATGTCGAGGGCTTCGAGCCGCACATCATCCGCGGCGCGACCAAGACCCTGGCCGAGCATGCGCCGGTCATCCTGACCGAATTCTTCCCGCGCTCCCTGCGCGAGATCGGCGACATTTCCGGCCCCGGCTACGTGGCGATGCTGGAGAAGCTGGGCTACACCATGCAGGTCTTCACCACCGACGGAACACCCGGCGAGCGGGTGACGTCCGGCAACGCCCATCGTTTCGACGACATCGCGTCGCCGATCAACCTGGTCTGCCTTCCTGCCAAGCGATAAAAGCAGGAATGGACCCCACAGGGCAATGCCTGTCAGTTAGGAAGAACTGTAGGGTGGGCGGGTAATGCCGGGCATTGCCCGGCATTACCCCGCCCACCCTACGGATGAGCGGCGCCTCTTAAGTGACCGGCATTGCCCCACAGGGTCCATTCCAGACCCCGTCGGGCCCCTCCGTCAACCATCGTCAGCGCGTCTTCAGCAGCACGTTGCGCGCTTGCCGCCGTAGCGTGCCTCCTGGCGCTCCCGGAAAAACTCCTCGTACGTCATCGGCGTCTGGTCCGGATGGGTACGCTCCATGTGCGCCAGGTAGGTGTCGTACTCGGGCAGGCCGACCATCAGGCGCATGCTCTGCCCGAGGTACTTGCCTGCCTGCCTGGTAGCCTGCACGCCTGCGTCGAGAAGGTCGCCGAACATCACTGCACCTGTGGGTTTGGCATGGCGACGTAGGCCGTTTCCTTGGCGGTCGGGCCGCTGCTCGAGCGTGCGGCCATGATCGTGCGGATGCCGTACACCAGCACCGACAGCACCACGAGCATGAAGAAGCCCGTCAGCGTGGCGTTCACGTAGTCGTTGAAGATGATGCGCTCCATCTGCCCGATGGTCTTGGCCGGAGCCAGCACCGTGCCGGCGTCGTGCGCGGCCTGGAACTTGCTGGCATGGGCCAGGAAGCCGACCTTCGGATCGTCCAGGAAGATCTTCTGCCAGCCGGCGGTCAGGGTGCAGGCCAGCAGCCAGACGGTCGGCACGATGGTGACCCAGGCGTACTGCGCACGCTTCATCTTGAACAGCACGCAGGTACCGAGGATCAGCGCGACGGCGGCCAGCATCTGGTTGGCGATGCCGAACAGCGGCCACAAGGTATTGATGCCGCCCAGCGGATCGACCACGCCCTGGTACAGGAAGTAGCCCCAGGCCGCCACGCACAAGCCGGTGGCCAGCAGGTTGGCCGGGAGCGACTCGGTGCGCTTCAGCGACGGCGCGAAGGCGCCCAGCAGGTCCTGCAGCATGAAGCGCCCGGCACGGGTGCCCGCATCCACCGCGGTCAGGATGAACAGCGCCTCGAACAGGATCGCGAAGTGGTACCAGAAGGCCATCATGGCCGGGCCGCCGACCACGTTCGACAGGATGTGGGCCATGCCCACGGCCAGGGTCGGGGCGCCGCCGGCGCGCGAGATGATCGTGTTTTCGCCGACATCCCTGGCCATTTGCTCGAGCGACTCGGGCGTGATCACGAAGCCCATCTGCGACACGGCGCTTGCCGCCGATTGTGCGGTAGTGCCCAGCACCGCGGCCGGGCTGTTCATCGCGAAGTAGATGCCCGGGTCGATGGTGGACGCCGCCACCAGCGCCATGATGGCGACGAAGGATTCCATCAGCATGCCGCCGTAGCCGATGAAGCGGGCGTGGGTCTCGTTCTCGATCATCTTCGGCGTGGTGCCCGACGAGATCAGCGCGTGGAAGCCCGACACCGCGCCGCAGGCGATGGTGATGAACAGGAAGGGGAACAGGTTGCCCGACCAGACCGGGCCGCTGCCGTCGATGAATTTGGTCACGGCAGGCATGCGTAGTTCAGGGGCGACGATCAGGATGCCGATCGCCAGCGCCACGATGGTGCCGATCTTCAAGAAGGTGGACAGGTAGTCGCGCGGCGCCAGCAACAGCCACACGGGGATGACCGAGGCGACGAAGCCGTAGCCGATCAGCATCCAGGTCAGCTGGGTGCCGGTGAAGTCGAACATCGGGCCCAGGGTGGCCGATTCGTGCACCCACTGGCCGCCGATGATGGCCAGCATCAGCAGCACGAAGCCGATGATCGAGACCTCGCCGATGCGGCCGACGCGCACGTAGCGCGAGTACAGGCCCATGAACAGCGCGATCGGGATGGTCGCCATCACGGTGAAGCTGCCCCACGGCGAGTGCGTGAGCGCCTTCACGACGATGAGCGCCAGCACCGCCAGGATGATCACCATGATCATGAAGCAGCCCAGCAGCGCGATCAGGCCCGGGATCTCGCCCATCTCGGACTTGATCAGGTCGCCGAGCGAGCGGCCGTCGCGGCGGGTGGACATGAACAGCACGATGAAGTCCTGGACGGCGCCGGCAAAGACGACGCCGGCCAGGATCCACATCATGCCGGGCAGGTAGCCCATCTGGGCCGCCAGCACCGGGCCCACCAGCGGGCCGGCGCCGGCGATCGCGGCGAAGTGGTGGCCGTACAGCACGTACTTGTTGGTCGGGACATAGTCCAGGCCGTCGTTGTACTTGTAGGCCGGCGTCTGGCGTGTCGGGTCCAGTCCCAGCGCCTTGTAGGCGATGAACTTGCTGTAGAAGCGGTAGGCGATCAGGTAGACGCAGACTGCTGCTGCGACGATCCAGATCGCATTGATGGTTTCGCCGCGCTTGACGGCGATGAAACCGAGCGAAAATGCGCCGAGGATCGACAGTGCGATCCAGCCGAGCGCGCCCGACATGCGTTTCATGGTGCTCCTCCGAGGATGTTAAAACTTGTTCTTGGCCGGTCGGGTGCGTCTTGACCGGCGGTTTTTTGGACAGCGTACCGGAGAGTATGTTGCACGAATATCAGCACCACAAGCGCACCATTACGCAGGTCCTGCGTAGTACTACGTAGCGGGGGCGGCATCGGCAGCCCGTCCGTTTCCCCCTTAAAATGCTGGCCTGATTTATTGGGAGAAACAGGATGCGCTTGAGGCAAAAGGTCATCGTGCTGGCGATCGGGCCACTGATCGTGGTCATGTGCGCGATCGCCCTGTTCGTGCGCCAGCAGGCCGTCGAGCTGGCCCAGCAGCAACGCGCCACCATCCAGCGCGCTTACCTGGCCAGCAAGGAGGCCGAGCTGCGCCACTACGTGGCCCTGGCTACGCACTCGATCGGCCACCTGGTCCGCAGCAAGCGCACCGACGCCGCCACCCTGGAGGAGGCCAAGCGCATCCTCGGCGCGCTGAGCTTCGGCGACGACGGTTATTTCTTCGTGTACGACATGCAGGGCCGCAGCCTGATGCACCCGCGCCAGCCCGAGCTGGTCGGCACCGAAATGTGGAACTGGCGCGACGCCAACGGCGTGCCCACCATCCAGCGCCTGATCGAGCGCGCCCGCGCCGGCGGAGGCTTCCACCGCTACACCTGGTCCAAGCCATCCTCCGATCGGGCCGCACCCAAGCTCGGCTACGTGGTGCCGGTGGCGCACTGGGGCTGGGTGATGGGCACCGGGATCTATCTCGACGACGTCGAGGCCGCGCTGGCGCAGGTCGATGCCCAGCAGTCGCGCAACATCGACGAGACGATGCTGTGGATCGCCGGCCTGGCCGTGCTGGCATCATGCGCGGTGGCGGCCGGCGGCCTGGTGCTCAATCTGCGCGAGCTACGGGTAGCCGACGCCAAGCTCAAGGCGCTGGCCCAGCGCGTGGCCGAATCGCAGGAAGAAGAACGGGCGCGCCTGTCGCGCGACCTGCATGACGGGATCAGCCAGGCGCTGGTCTCGGTCAAGCTTCAGCTGGAGGCCGGCATCATCCGCCTCGACGGCGACGCGGCCCAGCAGCAGCAGGCGCGCGGCGCGCTCGAGCGCACCGTGGAGCAGGTGAAGACGGTACTGGGCGAAGTGCGGCGCATTTCGCACGACCTGCGTCCGGCCTTGCTGGACGACCTGGGCCTGGCGCCGGCGCTCGACCACCTGGCCAGCGAGTTCGGACGCCACAGCGGCACACCGGTGCGCTTCCGCTCGGAAGGGGCGATGGACGGGTTGCCCGAGATGGCCGGGACGGTGCTGTTCCGGATCGCCCAGGAAGCGCTGACCAATGCCGAACGCCACGCCGGGGCGCGCCAGGTGGAGATGAGCCTGGTGCGGCGCGGCCGCTGCCTGAGCCTGAGCATCGCCGACGACGGCGGCGGCTTCGACGCCCACGACATCGCCCAGCACCCGCAGCGCGGCATCGGCCTGCGCAACATGATGGAAAGGATGGAAGCGATCGGCGGCCGGCTCGCGATCGATTCCTCGCCGCTCGGCACCCGCGTGGTGGCCAGCATCGACCTGAAGGAGGGAACATGACGGAAGACGGACGCGAAATACGCATCCTGCTGGTGGACGACCACCCCCTGGTGCGCGACGGCCTGCGCGCGCGCCTGGAAGCCGCGCCGCGCCTGTGTGTGGTCGGCGAAGCCGGATCCGGCCAGGAAGCCATCGAGCAGGCCGGCGCCTGCCGGCCCGATCTGGTGCTGATGGACGTGAACATGAAGGGCGGCAGCGGCATCGAAGCCACCGCGCGCCTGCTGCAGCACTATCCAGGCATCGCGGTGCTGATCCTGTCGATGCACGACAAGCCCGAATACGTGACCCAGGCGATCGGGGCCGGCGCGCGCGGCTACGTGCTGAAGGACGCGCCGGGCAAGGACATCGTGCTGGCAATCGACACCGTGATGGGTGGCGGCATCTACTATAGCGCCGCACTGGCGCGCCAGCTGGCCAGCGCGACGGCGCCGGATAACGTGCTGACCGCGCGCGAGGAGGAAGTCCTGAACCACATCGCCGGCGGCCAATCGAACAAGCAGATCGCCCGCGCGCTCGACCTGTCTGTACGCACCGTGGAAACCCACCGCCTCAACATCAAGCGCAAGCTCGGCATCGAAGGGCAGGCCGAACTGATCCGCTTCGCCGTAAAGCGGGCAGAAAACCGCGGTTATGCATGAGTATGTACGAATAGTATCTCGAAAGAAATAAAACTGTTGCTTTCTAATAATCTGTCGAATAAGATTGATTGAATATCATTCAGAGCCCGCGCATTGAAACCCAACATGGCCGAGCTGGACCCCGACTCGTTTCCGCTGGTAGCAATCGACCCGGTCGCCAATGGGCAGAACGAGTGGGTCGCGCTGTGCCTGCGCGTCGCGGGCGGCCCGGAGCTGCCTCAGCGCCTGCAAGCCGTGTTCGGCAACCCAGACCTGCTGGCCGCGATCGCTCCGCTCGACGGGCTCCTGTTGCTCGACCATCCCGCACCTTTGAGCCCGCCCGTACTGTCCCTGTTGCCGGCCAACCGCATCGGCTTTGTCATGTCCGCCGGCGCGCTCCTCGAGGACGGCGTGGCGCGCCGCCTCACCGAACTGCACGAACTTGGCTACCGCCTCTGGCTCGACGGCAGTCCGCCTGCTGGCGTCACCGTGCCGCCGGCGTTGCGCACCATCGCGCGCGACTGCACCCGCGACCCCATGCCTGCAGGACGCCTGGCCGCGCTGTTCGGTCCGCACCTGGCACGCCGCGTCGACAGCGCCGCCAGTTTCATGCAAAGCGAGATGGCCGGCTTCGACTGGTTCAGCGGCGACTACCCGTATGACCCGGCATCAAGCGCCAGCCATACCTCGGACGGCAGCTCGCGCCGCCGCATCCTGACCCTGCTCGGCCTGCTGTCGCGCGATGCCGATTCGCGTGAACTCGAGCAGCAGCTCAAGCAGGATCCGGGGCTGTCCTATCACCTGCTCAAGCTGGTCAACTCGGCCGCCTTCGCGGTCAGCACCCAGATCACCAGCTTCAACCAGGCCATCAACCTCCTCGGCCGGCGCCAGCTGCAGCGCTGGCTGCAACTGCTGCTGTACGCGCGCCAGCAGGCCGACGGCCTGCCGAACCTGCTGCTGCCGCTGGCGGCGCGGCGCGGTGCGCAGCTGGAAGCGCTGTGCAAGGGGGGCGGGGGAGAGCGCGACGACTGCGACCTGGCCTTCATGACCGGTGTGTTCTCGCTGCTCGACCGGCTGCTGCAGATGCCGATGACGGAGATCGTCGCCGACCTCCACCTGCCCGAGCACGTGTCAAGCGCGCTGCTGGAGCGCAGCGGGGAACTCGGCAGCTGGCTGCGCCTGACGGAAACCCATCCCTCGCTGGAAGCCCTCGACGCGGCGGGCATCGATGCCGCCGACTGGTGGAACAGCCAGTTGAACGCCTATCACTGGGCCATCCAGGTGGGACGGAATGTCTGACATGCAGGCGCTCGCAGCGGTTGACGCATCACTCGAGGAACCACTGGACTTCGTCGGCGCCACGACCGCCGCAAGCGACGCTGTCCTGCGCCTGCGCGGCGCTTCGCTCTACGATGCGCTGGGCCGCATTGCGGCCGCGCTGCTGGGCAGCCCGGTCGGACGTTTCCTGCCCGGCGCCGGCATCGGTGGATTCACCGGCACCTGCGCGGTCTTGCGCCAGGTGGTGGCCGGCGCCTCGGAACAATTCGGCATCTATGAAGTGGCGGGACGCGACAGCTATACGTCCGACGACGCGCGCGTGCTGGCCGGCCTCTCGCACCTGACCGCCTCGCTGCTGCAGGTGCACTCCTTGGCGGTGCGCTCGACCCATGCCTACGCGCAGATGGAGACCCAGCTCGCGCACCAGTCGCAGATCCTCGACCAGATCCACGAGTCGGTGCTGACCATGGACCAGATGGGCTACATCACCAGCTGGAACCGCGGCGCCGAGGAACTGTTCGGCTACACCGCGCTGGAAGCGATCGGCCGCAACATCCTGTTCCTGTATGCCGACGAGGACGAAGGCTTCCACGACAGCTTCGCGGAGCAGGGCGGGCGCATGATGGAAGTCCGGCGTCGCAAGAAGTCGGGCGAGGTGTTCTGGGCCAGCCTGTCGCTGTCGCCGCTGCGCGACCTGGCCGAGCGCCCGATCGGCCTGATTGCCTACCTCACCGACATCACCGAACGAAAACAGGCCGAGGAGCAGCTGCACCACCTGGCCTATTACGACGAACTCACCGGCCTGCCGAACCGCACGCTGTTCGCGCGCCTGGTCGACCAGGCCCTGATGGTCGCGCAGCGCAACGAGGCCGCCGGCTGCGTGCTGTTCATCGACCTGAACCGCTTCAAGCGCATCAACGACACCCTGGGCCGCAAGATCGGCGACGAGCTGCTGCGCCAGGCGGCCCAGCGCTTTCGCGACACGCTGCGCGACGAGGACGTGGTGGCGCGCCTGTCCGGCGACGAATTCGCGGTGGGCCTGTTCGACATCCGCCAGCACTTCGAGGCCACCACGGTGGCGCAGAAGCTGCAGGCCGCGTTGGACGCACCCTTCCTGATCGGCGGCCACGACCTGCGCGTGGGCGCCAGCATTGGCATCAGCGTCTATCCGCAGGACGGCAGCGAGGCCGAGACCCTGCTGGGGCTGGCGGACATCGCGATGGAGCGGGCAAAGAAGGGAGACGCCGACCCGGACAGCAGCGTCGCCTTCTACAGCCAGGACATGAACCAGGGCATGCAGGAGCGCATGCGCATCGAATCCGGGCTGCGCCAGGCGCTGGGCAACGGCGAGCTGACCCTGTACTACCAGCCGAAGTTCGAGATCGGCACCGACCGGATCGTCGGCGCCGAGGCGCTGGTGCGCTGGGTGCATCCGACCCGCGGGATCGTGCCTCCGGGCGAATTCATTCCGCTGGCCGAGAGCACCGGTCTGATCGTGCAGGTGGGCGAGTGGGTGCTGGAGCAGGCCTGCGCCCAGGCGGCGATCTGGCAGCGCGCGGGCGTGGCGCCGCTGCGCCTGGCGGTGAACGTCTCGGCGCGCGAGTTCACGTCGTCCTTGCCGGCCCGCGTGGCGGACACCCTGGCGCGCTACGGGCTGGATGCCTCGTGGCTGGAGCTGGAGATCACCGAGAGCACGCTGATGCACGACTTCGAGCGCGTCACCGCGATCATGGACCGCATCCACCAGCTGGGCGTGGCGCTGTCGCTGGACGATTTCGGGACCGGGTATTCGAGCCTGTCCTACCTGAAGCGCTTCCCGATCGACACGCTCAAGATCGACCGCTCGTTCACCTTTGGGATTCCGGATGATCCGAGCGACTGCGCGATCGCGGGGACCATCGTCAGCATGGCGCAGCAGCTGGGGCTGCGCGTGATCGCGGAGGGCGTGGAGACGCTGGAGCAGCTGGCCTTCCTGCGCGAGTCGGGGTGTGACGAGGTGCAGGGCTACCTGTACAGCAAGCCGCTGCCGGCCGTGGACTTCGAGCGTTGTTTGCGGGAGAACTGGTTGCTGGTAGCCTGACTAAGTGAGCAGATTCGCTGCCCGGCATTGATGAATTATGTATAATGCCGGTTCCTCAAAGGAAGCGTGGCCGAGTGGTTGAAGGCAGCAGTCTTGAAAACTGCCGACGGGGGAACCCGTTCGTGAGTTCGAATCTCACCGCTTCCGCCAAGCACACTGAACAAGAGCCCCACATCGTTGGGGCTTTTTTTTCGTTCCATCGCATCACCTGCAAGAACGATTCGCAAGTCAGTACCCGGTCATCATTTATCCCCATTGAATAAAATTGCAACTCAGTGTTTTGCTTGGTGTGACATTTTTCGTGTGTAAGTCATTGATTTCAATCGGAAAAGCTTATGGTTCAACCCAGTTCGTGAGTTGTGTGAAAAACACTGTAATTGCCCGCTTGCAATATAAATCTTGCTATGGAGAATGGTTGAGCTTAATATTTACCTATCGATTTTGTCAGATTGCTCAATGGGCCGAAACGCTTTATGGGGGATCGCGGTATAGGGATACTTGAAGATGTTGAATCGTTTGCCTGTCATGTGGAAGGTCCTGTTCGCTCCGGCGATTGCCATGGTCTGCATGGCGCTGTACCTGGCCTTCACCGCCGTTGTTTTTCAAAACAACAACACCAGGCTTGCAGATGTGCGTGACATGCAATATCCCGTCCTTGACGTGATGACCGAAAACACGGCCGCGCTAGACAAGATCATCGATATCCTGAATACCGCCGCGGCTGCCGGCGAACCCGAGCAGTTGGCCGCCGCCGACGCCCTGGCCGCCAAAGTCAACGACAGCTACAAGCGCCTGCTCACCATCGACGGCGCTCCCGCAGGCGAACTGGAACGCCTGTCCGCCGAGTTTGGCGCCTACTACAGGATCGCGCGCGAAGTGTCCGACATGATGGCGCAGCAGGCCGGCATGCCGGCCAAGGACAAGATGCAGGCCATGGCGGCCGCCCTGGCCACTTACCGGAAGGACGCCGCCGGCTTCCGTAACGCCGCGAAGGAGCGCTTCGTCGCCACCGTGGGCGATGCCACCGCCGCCGCCGACCGTGCCATCCTCGGCGGCGCCCTGATCGGTGCGATCGGCCTGGCGCTGACACTGGCCGTGGCCATCGTCGTGGCGCGCACCCTGCTGCGCCAGATGCAGCAGGCCGTGAAAGTGGCCGAAACCGTCGCTGCAGGCGACCTGACCAGCACCATCGACGACAGCGCAACCGACGAAACTGGCAAGCTGCTGAAGGCGCTCAAGCATATGAACAGCAGCCTGGTGCGCATCGTGAGCGAAGTGCACAACGCGACCGAGACGATCGCCGTCAATTCGACCCGCATCGCGCAGGGCAATCGCGACCTGTCGGTCCGCACCGAGCAGCAGGCGGCGACCCTCGTCGAGACCACGTCCGCGATGGGTGAACTGACGGGAGCCGCACGCCGGAACGCCGAGAACGCAGCCCAAGCCAACGAACTGGTCGGCTTCGCCGCGGGCGTCGCGACCCAGGGCGGGGAAGTCGTCGGCCGCGTGATCGCGACCATGGATGCGATCCACGCATCGTCGCGCGAGATCGCCGATATCGTCAGCGTCATCGAGGGCATTGCCTTCCAGACCAACCTGCTGGCCTTGAACGCGGCGGTCGAGGCCGCGCGTGCCGGAGAACAGGGACGCGGCTTTGCCGTGGTCGCGAGCGAGGTGCGCAACCTGGCCCAGCGCTCCGCGGCTGCTGCCAAGGAGATCACTTCCCAGATCGGCCGCTCGGTCGAACAGGTGGAGCTCGGCACCCGCCTCGCCGGGCAGACCGGAACCACGATGGATGAAATCGTCGGCAGCGTGCGGCGCGTCACCGAGATCATGGGCGCTATTGCCGAGGCGAGCAGCGCCCAGACCGCCGGCATTTCCCACATCAACGATGCGGTCGCCCAGATGGACCAGGACACCCAGCACAACGCGGAGCTGGTCGAAGAGACGTCCGGTTCCGCAGCGGCGCTGCGCGATCAGGCGGCCAGTCTGGCGCAAGCGGTGAGCGTGTTCGTCCTGGCGCGCGATGGCGCGGCGGCGCCGCACGCAGCCGGCAGGACGCTCGCGCTGGCGGCGAACGAAGCGGCCGCACGGCGCCGCGCTTGAACGCAGCCGAGCATTTTCCACCCAGTCTTCTTCGATCGTCCCGGCAGGTCCCGGGGCGGTCGCTGAGCCACGCCCGGCCAGGATGCCGGGGCTTCATCACCACCAACTCGATCACCATGAATAAAGCTTCCACAGCAGCGGCCTGCGCGCTTGCGCTAGCCATGCTCGCCGTCTCGCCGGCCCGCGCCGAGATCGGCATCATCGTTTCAGCCAAATCGACCCTGGCGCCCCAGCTGGCGCAGGTGTGCCAGGCCTTCCTCGGCAAGATCAAGTCGCCGACGCCGATCAACCTCACCGAGAAGAATCCGCTGCGCGACGAATTCTTCGCCAAGGCCTGCAAGAAGGATCCGGTGCAGGTGCAGGCCATGTGGGGCAAGCTGATCTTCACCGGCACCGGCACCCCGCCGACCGAGGTGGACAGCGTTGCAGCCATGAAGAAAGCCATCGCCGCCGATCCGAACGCCGTCGGCTACATCGACAAGAAGGATGCCGACGCCACCGTCAAAGTCATCGCCACCGCCAACTAACCACGAACGAAGAATGAAGAAACTGATTATCGCCGCGCTGCTGTCCAGCGCAGGCATGGCGTATGCCGACGACCTGAGCCTGTCCGGGTTCGCGACCATCACCGCTGGCAAGGCCTACAGCGGTTCGCAGGGTCAATTCATGGACCAGCCTTGCCCCTGCTTCATCGGCAATTACGAACACGGCGCCGTCTACCGCGATCGCGAATGGAGCTGGACGCGAGAGTCGCTGGTCGGCCTGCAGGCCAAGTATCAGATCACGGACAAGCTCTCGGGCACGGTGCAGGCCGTGCTGCGCGCTTCCGAGAACGGCAAGCCGGACATCGACTGGGCCTACCTGTCCTACGACCTGACGCCCGACACCACGATCCAGGCAGGCCGCCGCCGCCTGCCCATCTATGCCTATTCGGACAGCGTCTACATCGGCTACACCCTGCCATGGGTGCGCGTACCCCAGGACATCTATGGCTGGGAGATCGGCGCCTACAATGGCGTGAATTTGCGGCACTCGCGCAGCATCGGCGAGTGGGCGGTAACGGGTAATGTCTTCGCCGGCCAGGAGACCACCCGCGACAACATCGAGCAACGCAAGATCTTCTACGGCTACCGCGTCGACGACGACTGGAAGCACATCCTGGGCGGCTTCCTCGACGTCTCGAACGACGTGTTCGGCGCGCGCCTGATCTACATGCAGAACTCGATCAACCTGGGCATCTATGAGCCGGGCGAAGACCCGATCTATCAGAAGGGGACGCGTCAGCGCATCATCGGCCTGTCCGGCAGCGTCGACTACGGCAACTGGATGGTCCGCGCCGAGGCCAACCGCTTCATGCGTCCCTCGCTGGACTATCAATCGTCGAGCCTCACCGCGACCGTCGGCTACCGCTTCGGCAAGTTCACGCCGATGATCGGCTTCTCCTCGTACAAGGAAAAGCTGACCCCGACCTACACCGAGACGCAGAACGACAACACGCGCTTTGTCGGTGTCCGCTGGGACTTCCGTAGGAACATGGCACTGAAGGCACAGTGGGATTCGGTCAAGGATTCAAGTGCGTATGACTTCACCAAGGACGCCAAGATGTTTACGGTAACGATGGACGTGCTGTTCTGACGGGCGTCCTGCGGCACGCGTCCAGACGCGCGCCGCCTTGCTGGCCGGTGCCGCTGCGGTCGCCTCGACTAACGCGCTGTCACGGCGGCGACGGGCTTCGACCGTCTCCGCCGCGCACGATACACGGATTTTCAGGCATTGATGCCACTGCATCCGCTTGCCCTTCTCACCTCTGGCTGTAGTAGGACCTGCTCGCAGGCGCCAGCACCAACCGTTTGACGAAGCGTCGCAGCCGGTAAGTATGCGCCTCGAACGGCAGGTGGAAAAGGTAAGCGAACACGACGATAGCAGCGAACAGCCCTGCGTACACGAGAAGCGATGCCGGGTCGGTTGTCGACAAGGTCGCCGTCCCGATAGGCTCATGGAGGAACTTGGCCAGGTAGATCAACGGGTAGTGGATCACATACAGCGTGAACGAAAACGGCGCCAGGAGCCCGGCAATGGCTGCCAGCCGATTCCCGATGCGTGCCCGATCCGCGGGAAACTGCAGGCTCGACAGCAGACAAAGGAAGAGCACGCTGAACAGCAGGTCTTCGGCAAACGTTGCGGCAACCAGGGTGCCGATACTGCCTTTCATTCGGAAATAGACAGCCAGCGCGATGAGCACGACGACCAGTAGAAGGCGCGCAATTCGGCTCATGTCAATGTGGATCCGGGAAAACAGCACGCCGAGTAGCCAGATCAGGAAATACAGCATCAGGTCGAACAGCAGGAAGTACCCGATGACGGCACAGGCGCCCAAGCCGGCCACTTTGGTGATTCCCCGTTGCCCGATGACCGGCAACAGCAGCAGCGGAAACAGAGCGTAGTACCACATCTCATTCGACAGGCTCCACAGGGAAAAATTGCCGCCGAAGCGGGGAACTGCCATCCCCTGCAGCCCGAACAGATTGCCCCAGAACGTGCTCCACGAATACTCATTGTCCGGCGCATAGCTGATCCGTCCCGGATCGACGGTCTGCATGATCGTGCCGATCACGAGCGTGAGCGCGAATGCCGGCACCAGCACGATCCACATGCGGGTAAGCCGGTCGATCGCATACGACATCATGCAATGGGGCTCCCCCAGCTTGTTCAGCAGGCTGCCGCCGACGAGCCAGCCGCTCAGCAGGAAAAAGATCACGACGGCAATGTGCGAGAACCCGGTAAAGAAGGCCAGTGCCTGGTACCAGAGCGATGGGTCCGCCACTGTTCTCAGGCTCGGGAACAGTTCTCCACGGAGATGGGCGGCGACCACTTGGAGGGCGGCGAGGCTGCGCAGGGCGGATATCAGGACCGAATGCTGGTAGCTTTCGTCCAGATTGGTCCTGTCGAGCAGACGGATGCGCATGGCGCTGGTAGGAATCATCGTCTTCTCCTGTTGCAATCGCCTTCTCCCGTTGCAAATTAGACATCCAAATGATAATCCGTCATTTTCAAATTCGGTTTGAGAGCGCGCAGGGTGGCGCGCATACTGCCGCCCGGCATCCAAGGCTATCGGCCGCAGCGGTCCACCTCATGCATCCCCTATCGGTTATTCGACCGATACCGTCCTGACAAGCTTCTCCCTACACTGGACTCACATATCCACCACACCAAAGGGAGAACACCATGACCACCACCAAAGCTTCGCTGCGCCTCCTGGCCATCGCCGCCGCCTTCGCAACCGCCGTCCCGCAAGCCGGCGCCGCCGCGAGCGACAGCAACGCCAAGCCATCCGTCGTGATCGTGCACGGCGCCTTCGCCGACGGCTCCGACTGGTCCAAGGTCATCCCCCTGCTGCAGGCCAAGGGCATCAAGGTCACCGCGGTCCAGAACCCGCTGACCTCCCTGGCCGACGACGTCGCCGCCACCCGCCGCGCCATCGCGGCCCAGCCGGGCAAGGTCGTGCTGGTGGGGCATTCGTGGGGCGGCACCGTGATCACCGAAGCCGGCCAGCACGACAAGGTGGGCAGCCTGGTGTACGTGGCCGCCTTTGCGCCCGACGCCGGCAAGTCGACCGCGGAAACCGGCGAGGGCTACCCTGCGGCGCCCGGCATCAAGCGCTTCGTCACCGATGCGGAAGGTTTCCTGAGCCTGCCTGAAGCGGCCATGCGCGAAGACTTCGCCCAGGACGTGCCGGCAGCGCAGGCCGCCGTCATGAGCGCGACCCAGGGCCCGATCCAGGCCAAGGCTTTCGCCGACAAGGTCAGCAACGCGGCCTGGACCACCAAGCCTTCGTGGTTCATCGTCGCCTCGCGCGATCGCATGATCGACCCGGGCCTGCTGCGCGCGATGGCAAAGAAGATCAACGCCAGGACCACCGAACTGCCGGCCAGCCACGTGCCGCAGCAGTCGCGTGCTCGTGATGTCGCAAAAGTGATCCTCGACGCCGTCGCGGCGACGAAGTAAGCGCTGTCAGGCGCAGCTGACGTCGAGCGCGCCTTCAATGGCGAGCTGCGACACTTGCTCGATCAGCGCCCGCATCTTGGGCTGGTTCTGGGTCCGCATGGGGAAGTAGAGGAACAGGCCGGACGTCTCGGGAACGAACTGCGTCAGCACCCGCACCAGGCGTCCGCATCGCACGTCCTCCTCGATCTCGAGGTCCGGCAGCCAGGCGACCCCCAGGCCCTGCCGGGCCCACTCGGCAAGCATCTGGGTGTCGTTGGCGGTGAGCAGGGCGTCGGGGTCGAGCAGGAGTTCCCCTTCGGGCCCCATCAAGCGCCACGGCGGCAGGCGGCTTGAAGTCGAGAAGCGATAGCGCAGCGTCTGGTGCCGCAACAGGTCCTGCGGCCGCTCGGGAACGCCATGCTGTTCGAAGTAACGGGGCGCCGACACGATCGACCATGAGAGCGGGCGGCTGAGGCGGATGGCCACCATGTCCTGCGCGATGGACTGTCCGAGCCTGACGCCGGCGTCGAAGCCCGCTGCCACCAGGTCGACCAGGCCGTCGTCGAGCGACAGCGCGAAGCTGATGTCGGGGTAGGCGGCGCGCATGCGCGGCACCAGGCGGCGGGCGAGCAGGAAGCCGAAGCTGCGCGGCGCGGTCAGTCGCAGGCGGCCGGACGGACGGCTCTGGAAGCGCGATAGCTCGTTGAAGGCATCCTCGATCTGGCTGACGGCCGGTCCGAGGGCCGCCAGCAGGCCGGTCCCGGCGTCCGTCAGCGCGACGCTGCGGGTGGTCCTGACGAACAGCGGGACGCCGTGCTTCTTTTCAAGCGCGCGTACGCCCTTGCTGACCGCCGTCGGGGAGATGTCCAGCCGCCTGGCGGCCTGGGTGAAGCTGCGCTCCTCGGCCACAGCCAGGAATAACCGAATCAGGTCGAGGGAACTCATCTCAGCTCATTTTGAACCATTGGTTCATAACGCATGTCCATTGCCCTAGTTTTTCTCAATGATGCCTGAATCTAGACTTGCTTGCACCAACAACAGGAGGCTGACATGAACACACTACCGCAAGCCATCGCCGGCTATATCGAGGCAGCGAACGCAGGAGCGCCGGAACGCCTGGCGGGCTTCTTCAACCCGGACGCCATCGTCCACGACGAAGGACACGAGCGGCGCGGACGCGAGGAGATCGCGGCCTGGGCCCGCGACACCGGAATGCGCTACCGGTCGACGATCGAACCTGCGGCACTGGTAGAAACCGCCGGCCGGCACAGGCTGACGGCCACGGTCCGGGGCAACTTCCCCGGCAGCCCGATCCCCCTGAACTTCCACTTCCAGCTCCAGTCCGGAGCCATCCAGTCGCTGGAGATCAAGCCATGAACGCGTATCCATTCGCAGGCAAGCACGCACTCGTCACCGGCGGCACCAAGGGCATGGGCGAGGCCATCGTCCGCCGGCTGGCGCAGGACGGCGCGACCGTCATCGCCACGGCACGCGGACGGCCGGCCGAACCGGTGGCTGGGGTGCGCTACCTGGAAGCGGACGTGGCGACGCTTGAAGGTGCGGCCTATGTCGCCGGTACCATCGAGCAGGAATTCGGCCACCTCGATTTCCTGGTCAATAACGTGGGCGGGTCAACCGCGCCCAGCGGCGGCGCCCTCGCATTGACCGATGCAATGTGGGAGGCGGCGCTGCAAGCCAACCTGATGTCGGCCGTCCGGCTCGACCGCGCCTTCCTGCCGGCCATGCTGGAGCGGCGCAGCGGCGCCATCATCCACATCACCTCGATCCAGCGGCGCCTGCCCCTGTACGAGTCGACCGTCGCCTACGCCGCCAAGGCGGCGCTGGCAAACTACAGCAAATCGCTGGCCAATGAATTCGGGCCGCACGGCATCCGGGTGAACAGCATCGCGCCCGGCTTCATCGAGACCACCGCCGCGCAAGCCCTCGTCAAGCGCATGGCGGCGCACCGGCACGGCAGCGAGGATGAGGCGAGGCAGCAGCTGATGGCCTCCCTGGGCGGGATCCCGATCGGCCGGCCCGGCCGGCCGGAGGAGGTCGCCGAGCTGGCCGCATTTCTCCTGTCGCCGCTCGCGGCCTCGGTGCACGGCGCCGAGTTCGTGATCGACGGCGGCACCATCCCGACCGTCTAGGCGGTCGGCCCAGCGCCGCCGCCCCACCGGGACGGCGGCTTTCCATCACTACCAGAGCTGACAATGAATCCTTCTTCACACACCGAACACGCATTCGCGGAAGCAGTCCACCGCAACCAGGCTACCCAGTACGTCACCCTGAAAAGCCACTACGACTTCATCGTCTGCGGCGCCGGTTCCTCGGGCTCCGTCGTGGCGGCGCGGCTGGCCGAAAACCCGGGCGTGCACGTCCTCCTGCTGGAGGCAGGCGGCAGCGACCAGGTCGCGAGCGTCATCGAGCCCGGGCAATGGCCGCTCAACCTGGGCACGGAGCGTGACTGGGGCTTCAGGGCGGAGCCGAACGCCCATCTCAATGGACGCGCGATCCCGATGAACATGGGGAAGGTCCTTGGCGGCGGATCCAGCATCAACGTGATGGTGTGGGCGCGCGGGCACAGCAGCGACTGGAACCATTTTGCCGCGGAAGCGGGCGACGATGCCTGGAACTACGAGTCCGTCCTGGCGATCTACCGGCGCATCGAAGACTGGCATGGCCCGGCCGATCCGCAGCGGCGCGGGCAGGGCGGACCGGTCTACGTGGCCCCCGCGCATCAGCCGCAGCCGACGGCCACCCTCATGCTGGAAGCCGCACGCTCGCTCGGCGTCCCCACCTTCGACAGCCCGAACGGCGCGATGATGGAAGGCGATGGCGGCGCCGCGATCAACGACCTGCGCATCCGCGACGGCAAGCGCCTGTCGGTGTTCCGCTCCTATACCTACCCGAAGATGGCGCAGCCGAACCTGACGGTGCTCACCAAGGCGCTGGTGTCGAAGCTGACGTTCGAGGGCAACAGGGTGACCGGGGTCGAGGTCATCCTCGACGGACGCCGGCAGTGGTTCGGCAGTACCCGCGAGGTGATCCTGTCCCTGGGCGCGGTGAACACGCCGAAGGTGCTGATGCAGTCCGGTATCGGTCCGGAGACGGAACTGCAGCGGCATGGCATCGCCGTGCGCCAGCACCTGCCGGGGGTGGGCCAGAACCACCAGGACCACGTCTCCTTCGGCTGCATCTGGGAGTACGCCGAGCCCCAGCAGGTCGGCAACGGCGGGTCGGAAGCGACGCTGTACTGGAAGAGCGATCCCGGCCTGGACGCGCCCGACATGCTGCACTGCCAGGTCGAGTTCCCGGTGCCCAGCCTTGACAATGCGGCGCGCGGCGTGCCCCGGCATGGCTGGACCATGTTCGCCGGCCTGGCGCACCCGAAGAGCCGCGGCGAAGTACTGCTGTCGGGGCCGGATGCGGACGATGCCGTGATCATCCGCGCCAATACGCTGGCCGATCCGGACGACATGAAGGCGGCCCTTGCCAGCGTCGAGATGTGCCGCGCCCTGGGCAATGCCGGCGCCTTCGGGCGGCTCGTGAAGGGAGAAGTCATGCCCGGACAGCTTGGCCGCGAGGCGATGGAACACTACCTGCGCAATGCCGCGGTCACCTACTGGCACCAGTCGTGCACGGCCAAGATGGGGCGCGACGCCATGTCGGTGGTAGACGGAAAGCTGCAGGTCTACGGTATCGAGAACCTGCGTATCGCGGATGCCTCGATCATGCCGCGCATTACGACGGGCAACACGATGGCGCCATGCGTGGTCATCGGGGAGCGGGCGGCCGAGGAGCTCAAGGCGCGGCATCGCATCTGAGACAGGAGCGCACAGCCCAAGTGTTGCCCTGCGCCGGCTTCTGCTCTACAGTTGAACGATGCAAGAAGACCATACCGTCACCGTCGAAGAAGCCGTCCAGGTACTGGCCATGGTGGGCGACCTGAGCATGGGCCAGCCTACCGACCAGTCCATCCGTGCGGCCCTGCTGGCCGAGCGCCTGGCGCTGGCGGACGGCGCCGAAGCCGGGGCCTGCGCCCACGTGCAGCTGGTGACGCTGCTGCGCTGGTCGGGCTGCACCGCCAACGCGAGCGGGTTCTCGACCCTGCTGGGGGACGATGTCGGCGGCAGGGATGCCATGCTCACGCACACACTGCCGCCCAACAACCGGATGACGTTTACCAGCGTGGCGCCGCTCGCGCGCATCCATTGCGAAGTCTCGAGCGCGATCGCCCAGGCGATGGGCCTGCCGCCCGAAGTCGACATCGGCTTGCGGCGGGTGTGGGAACACTACGATGGCGGCGGCATGCCGGAGCGCCTGGCCGATCCGCACATTCCCCGCCTGGTGTACTACACCAACCTGGCGAGCGACCTCGAGATCCTCACGCGTGCGCATGGCCTGGACGAGGCGCTGCGCATGATCGGCGGGCGCGCCGACAGGAAGTATCCGGCCGACCTGGTGCGCCTGCTGGCGGCGAACGCCCAGGCCTGGCTCGCGGCCGTCGAGGCGCCTCCCTGTCCGGCGCAGATCCCGGCCCTGGCCGAGCGCGTGTCCCTGACCATCGTGGCCGACATGATCGAGCTGAAGCTGCCCTGGCTGCTGGGCTATTCGCGCCGCGTGGCCGACCTGGCCGGAGGTGCGGCAGGGCTGGCTGGCTTGCCGGCAGCCCAGCAGCGCTGCCTGGGACGCGCAGCACTCATTCACGGCATCGGCCGCGCCGCCGTGCCGAACGCGGTCTGGCAAAGGAGCGGCAAGCTTGGCACGGCGGACTGGGAGAAGGTACGGCTGGTCCCCTACTGGACGGCGCGGGCCGGGATCCAGATTCCCGCCCTGCGCGCCGAGGCCTTGCTCGCGTCCCACGTCTACGAGCGGCTCGATGGCAGCGGCTATTACCGCGACCTCGACGCCGAGTCCTTGAGCATGCCGCAACGGATCCTGGCGGCTGCGGCGGCCTATGCGGCCTTGGGCATGCCGCGTCCCTGGCGTGGGGCCTGCACGGCGCCGGAAGCAGCGCACATCCTGGGTGCGGATGCTGCCGCCGGCCGTTTCGATGTCCAGGCCGCGAATCTCGTCATTGCCGCAGCAGACGGCGCCGGCGCTGGGGCAATCGAACCGGCGGTCCAGCGCCGCAAGCTGTTGTCGGAACGCGAGACGGCAGTCCTGCGCCGCCTCAGCCTGGGCGAAAGCAACAAGGAAGTCGCGCGCGAACTGCAGATCAGCCCATCGACGGTGCGCACCCATGTCGAAAGCATTTTCCGGAAGCTCGAATGTTCGACGCGGACTGCGGCGACGCTGAAAGGCTTGACGCTCGGGTTCATCTGATGATGCTTGACAGAACAATAAAACCGGCCGATCCTCGTCAGCCAAGTGTAAGAAATCAGTAAGGAAACAGGCACATGCTGCGTGTCGGCATGCAGATATTTACAGGAGGAGAAGTCAACCTATCAGCCAGCAGTTGTACGTGTAGCGATTCAGTCCGACAAAACCATATTGGAGACAGACGATGAAGCAGCGTGACGACGATTCAAAGAAGCCAGCATCCACCCGCCGTAAGTTCCTCGGCACCGCAGCCGCCGGCACCGCCGGCGCAAGCCTCGCGGTTCCGATGATCGCCACTGCCCAAACGCCGAAGCAGATGCGCTTCCAGAGTACCTGGCCCAGCAAGGACATCTTCCACGAATACGCGCTGGACTTCGCCAAGAAGGTCAACGACATGACCGGCGGCGAACTGAAGATCGAGGTGCTGCCCGCCGGCGCCGTCGTTCCCGCCTTCGGCCTGCTCGATGCGGTTTCCAAGGGCACCCTCGACGGCGGCCACGGCGTCATGGGCTACAACTACGGCAAGCAGAGCGCCATCGCGCTCTGGACCTCGGGCCCGGCCTTCGGCATGGACGCCAACATGGTGCTGGCCTGGCACAAGTACGGCGGCGGCAAGCAGCTGCTGGCCGAGCTGTACAAGAGCATCGGCGCCAACGTCGTCTCCTTCCTCACCGGCCCGATGCCGACCCAGCCGCTGGGCTGGTTCAAGAAACCGATCAGCAAGGTCGAAGACCTGAAAGGCCTGAAATTCCGCACCAACGGCCTGGCGATCGACATGTTCACGGCCATGGGCGCGGCGGTGAACGCACTGCCGGCCGGCGAGATCGTCCCCGCCATGGACCGCGGCCTGCTGGACGGCGCCGAATTCAACAACGCCAGCTCCGACCGCGTGCTCGGCTTCCCGGACGTCTCCAAGGTGTGCATGCTGCAAAGCTTCCACCAGAGCTCGGAGCAGTTCGAGATCACCTTCAACAAGACCAAGTACGATGCGCTGCCGGCCCGGATGAAGGCGATCATCGAGAACGCCGTCGAGGCGGCATCCGCCGACATGTCGTGGAAGGCGGTCGACCGCTATTCCAAGGACTACGCCGGCATGCAGTCGCAGAACGGCGTCAAGTTCTACAAGACGCCGGACTCGGTGCTGCAGGCGCAGCTGGCGGTGTGGGACCAGGTGGTGGCCAAGAAGGGCGCCGACAACCCGCTGTTCAAGAAGGTCGAGGCCTCGATGCGCGCGTTTGCAGAGCGCGCGATGAAGTGGGACATGGACACCAACAACCCGCGCCGCATGGCCTACAACCACTACTTCGGTCGTAAAGCGCCGGCGAAGAAGGCGTAAGCGTCTTGTAGGGTGGTCGGCGAAGCCGACCACCCTACGCGTCTTCCGCCACCCCTGTCCGGGGTGGCTGTTCGTCGTCCCGACCGGAGCAGCTTCATGCAAAACGTCTTGTTTTTCGTCGACCGCGTCAGCAGCTGGGTAGGTCAGGCCTTCTCCTGGCTGATCGTCGCGCTCACCTTCCTCATCAGCTGGGAAGTCTTCGCGCGCTACGTCCTGAACACGCCCAATCCCTGGGCCTTCGACCTGATGATCATGATGTACGGCGCCGCCTTCATGATGGCCGGGGCCTACACGCTGGCCAAGAATGGCCACGTGCGCGGCGACGTGCTGTACAGCTTCTTCCCGCCGCGTCTGCAGGCGGGCCTCGACCTGGCCCTGTACTTCGTCTTCTTCATCCCTGGCGTGGTGGCCCTGGTCTGGGCCGGCTACACCTACGCCGCCGAGTCGCTCGCCATCCGGGAGCACTCGACGCTCACCGCAAACGGCCCGCCGCTGTATCCTTTCAAGATGGTGATTCCCTTTGCCGGCGCGCTGCTCCTGCTGCAGGGGGTGGTCGAGATCGTTCGCTGCGTCGTCTGCCTGCGCAATGGCGAGTGGCCCCCGCGCGAACCCGACGTCGAGGAAGTCGATGTCGACAAGCTGAAGGCGCAGGTTTCCGAGGAGGGCCGGCCATGAGGAAGGAAATCTGGTTCGGCCTGTCGATCCTGGTGGCGATCGTCGTCGCTTTGTTCGCCCTGATGCCGGCACCCGCCGACATGACCAACGGCCACCTGGGCCTCCTGATGCTTGCCTTGGTCGTGGTCGCCATCATGCTCGGTTTCCCGACGGCCTTCACCCTGATGGGCATGGGCGTGATGTTCGCCTGGCTCGCCTTCCGCAGCCAGGACCCGGACCAGGCGGTGCAGCTGACGCTCGACCTGATGGTGCAGCGGGCCTATTCGGTGATGGCCAACGACGTGCTGATCTCGATCCCGCTGTTCATCTTCATGGGCTACCTGGTGGAGCGCGCCAACCTGATCGAGCGCCTGTTCAAGAGCCTGCACCTGGCGATGGCGCGCGTGCCCGGCTCGCTGGCGGTGGCCACCATCGTCACCTGCGCGGTGTTCGCCACCGCCACCGGCATCGTCGGCGCGGTCGTTACCCTCATGGGCCTGCTGGCGCTGCCGGCCATGCTCAAGGCCGGCTACAGCACCCAGCTCTCGGCCGGCAGCATCACGGCGGGCGGCTGCCTGGGCATCCTGATTCCGCCCTCGGTGCTCCTGATCGTGTATGGCGCGACGGCCGGGGTCTCGGTGGTCCAGCTGTACGCGGGCGCCTTCTTCCCAGGGCTCATGCTGGCGACGCTGTACGTCGGCTACGTGATGATCCTCGCCAAGCTCAAGCCGGGTATGGCGCCGCCGCTGCCCGCGTCCGAGCGCGTCGTGGCGCTGCCGGCCTACACGCAGGCGATTCCCGATGCCTACGGCAAGAGCGCGGTGCCAGCCCTGGTGCGCGCCATCAAGGGGCAGCGCGCCGCAAACGTACCGGGCCGCACGCTGGTGTCGAACCTGTTCGTCGCACTGCTGCCGGCACTGGCCTTTGCCGCCGTCATGGGCCTGGGCTACCGGATCGTCACCGCACCCGAAGCGCCGCAGACGGAGCTGGTCGAGATGGGCGCTCAGGAGTTCGAGAGCGTCTCAAGCGTCGACGGGGGCGGGCTGCAGGAGCCGCCGGCGGAGGGAGACCTGGCGGAACCGCCGGTGGAAGGGGAGGCGGCGAGGCCGCCGGCAGCCGGCGCAACGAGTCCCGCAGCGGCCACCGAAGCAGCGCAACCGCCAGCGTCACTCGACCCGCCCGCGAAGCCTGCGCCCCGGGCCTACTGGATCGCCCTCGCCGTCGTTGCAGCCGCGCTGGCCCTCTTCTACGTCTTCTTCAGCTTCGCGCGCCTCGAGATTTTCAAGATGCTGCTTGGCTCGCTGTTCCCGCTGGTGATCCTGATCCTGGCCGTGCTGGGCAGCATCGTCTTCGGGCTGGCCACGCCCACCGAGGCCGCGGCGATGGGTGCTTTCGGCGGCATGATCCTGGCGATCGCCTACCGCCGCTTCAATGTCAACCTGCTGCGCGAGTCGGCCCACCTTACCACCAAGACCACGGCCATGGTGTGCTGGCTGTTCGTCGGCTCCAGCATCTTCTCGGCGGCGTTCGCGCTGCTGGGTGGCCAGGAGATCATCAACAACTGGGTACTGGGGATGGACCTGACCCCGGTGCAGTTCATGATCCTGGCCCAGGTGGTGATCTTCCTGCTCGGCTGGCCGCTGGAATGGACCGAGATTATCGTGATCTTCATGCCGATCTTCGTGCCGCTGCTCCAGCACTTCAACATCGACCCGCTGTTCTTCGGCCTGCTGGTGGCGATGAACCTGCAGACGGCCTTTCTGTCACCGCCGGTGGCGATGTCGGCCTTTTATCTCAAGGGCGTGTCGCCGCCGCACGTGACGCTGAACCAGATCTTCCTGGGGATGCTGCCCTTCGTGGGGCTGCAGCTGCTGGGGATTATCCTCCTGTACACCTTCCCGGCGATCGGTATGTGGCTGCCGGAGGTGCTATACAAGTGAGCCGTGCAAGCAGGGTGGGGCCGAACGGCGATGGTCATGCAGGATGATCGTTGCCCGTCCATTAAGTTATGCGTTCCGCGAATGGCAGACATGCGGAACGCGAACTGTCATTGCGGTGCAACATCGGTGATAATGGCGGCCCATACCCAGTAGTACCTTTCACGTTCCCGGATGTTGCCACCACAAGTGCCAGCTTCCGGCGACGCTGACGCCCCGACCTTGACCATGCATCGTGAGGAAAATGAAGCATCATCTTCTGCCCGGCTCGACTTCCTACCGTGTTGACGGATGCCTCCTGCATGCGTGGGCGCACGTGTCGGCACATGTGTCGAGTATCGAGGTGGCGCGATGATGCAGGGCGCGTGGCAAGCGCAGGCCGCCCAGGGCAAGAAGGTGGTCTCGATCAAGCCGCACACCCTGTTCGACGACGTCTACGGCATCACGGTGGGCGTGCTGTTCGTCGCGATGGGCGTCCTCCTGCTGCAGGCCGCGGGCCTGATCACCGGCGGCGTGGCCGGCATCTCGCTGCTGGTCTCCTACGTGTCCGGCCATTCGGTCGGCCTGCTGTTCATGCTCATCAACCTGCCGTTCTTCCTGTTCGGCTACCTGTTCATGGGCGCGCGCTTCACCATCAAGTCCCTGGTCGGCAGCATCCTGATCATGGCGATGCTCAAGCTGATGCCGAACGGCCTCGTGATCGGCCACATCCACCCGATGGTCGCGGCCTTGGGCGGGGGCACCTTCTGCGGCATGGGCATCCTGGCACTGGCGCGCCATGGCGCAGGCGTGGGCGGCACCGGCATCGTCACGCTGTGGCTGCAGAAGAAGTACGCCATCAATGCGGGCCGCACCCAGGTGGCGATCGACGGCGTCATCCTGCTGGCGGCGCTGGCGATCGTCTCGCCGGGCCTGGTGGGCTGGTCTTCCCTGAGCGCGGTTGCCATGAGCAGCATGGTCATGGCCTGGCACCGCCCGGGCCGCTATTTTGGCAACTGAGTTGGCAACTGAGCGGCGCTCTGGAATCCTGAGGGCTTGAACCAGCCGTACTCCCAGCCCCACGGCATGTCGGTCTCGCCCAGCACCCGCCGGGCGAGTTCGGGGTAGATCCGCTCGGCGCGTACGTCGTTCGCCAGCATCACCACGCAACGCTGGCCGCGCTCCAGGCACAGCACCATATTGCCGGTGCTGTCGTTGTGTCCCCCCTTGAACCAGGCCGGCCCGCTGCGGTCGACGAATGCCACCACACCCAGGCCTGCCGCCAGCGACTGTGGCCAGATGGCTGGCGCAGCGGTGAGCGTCGGGAACTGGCTGGCGGAGCCGATCGGCAGCCAGGCTTTCACCATCATGGCGCGCGATGCCGTGCTCAATCCTTCTCCCCGTACCACACCCGCCCACAGGCGGGCCTGATCCTCGATGGTGGTGTCCATCGAGCCTGCGGCGCTTGGGCGGCTGCGTTCGTCGTGCGGCTCCATCCTGCCGTCCAGCGTGTAGCCGTCGGCCAGGTTGGCGGCGAAGTCCGGGCGCCACGCCATGCTGGTGTTGCGCATGCCGAAGCGGTCGAACACGCGGCGCTGCATTTCCCTGCCCGTATCGAGGCCCAGGCCGCGCTCGACGACCAGCTGCAGGATATAAAAGCCTTCGCCCGAATAGGCGTAGCGCGTGCCCGGATCGAAGTGGAAGCGCAGCTTGCGGTCTGGCTCGACCCAGCGGAAGTTGGCCAAGCCGGACGAATGCGTGAGCAGGATGCGCGGTGTCAGTGCGCGCCAGCGTTCGTCCTCCGCCAGGTCCGAGAAATCCCAGGGCTGCCTGTCGTAGGCGGGCAGGGCTTGCGGGAGCAGGGCGGTCAGGGGCGCATCCAGGTCGAGCTTTCCTTCGTCCACCAGCTGCAGCAGCATGTAGGCAAAGGCGGCCTTGGTGAGCGAGGCACCGTACATGACCGTCTGCGGCATGAGCGGAAGGTCGCGCTCCACGTTGCGCTTGCCGTAGGTCTTCACGCTCATAACCTGGCCGCGGTCGATCACGGCCAGCGCCAGTCCCTGTACGTTCTCGCGCGCCATCAGGCGGCGCACCTCGTCGTCGGGCACGACGGAGGCAGAAGGCGTGGCAGCGCATCCGCACAGAAGGCAGGCCAGCACGCACAGTGCTGTCTTCATTGGCGCTCCCGGAATGGTCTTGGTCCGCTCACGGTACACCAGCAGGGCTGCTCGTAGTCGGAACGACTGCGCGAACACTTCCTTGATCCACTCCACGAACACGCGCACGCGCGGCGACAGCTGGCGGCTTTGGGGGTAGAGCACCGAGACCGGCGGCGCGGGCGGCGGCATGGTCGGCAGAACCACCTCCAGGCGGCCGCGGCACAGCTCTTCGTCGATGCGGTAGCGCGGCATCTGCAGGTCTTCGGCCGCCAGGGTAAAGCTACGGCGCTCGACAATGCGCGTGAAGATGCGCATTTCCTGGAAGCGGTCCATCTGGGTTGTCATGGATTGTTTTCCTAAAAAGAATAATTGGCCCCAGTGTAGCCAGTCCGTTCACTTTGACGATGAGCTCTTGCGAACGAAGCGTGCATTTTTGTTGCACCGGCAAGAACGGCATCACGCTCGCGGCCGCGGTCTGATGCTGCTACCATTTCTTGCATGTCCGAAATCACCCAACTCATTGCCACCCTCAAGCGCGAACTCAAGCAGCAGGGCAAGACCTACCGCGACGTCGCCGAGGCCCTCGGTCTGTCCGAACCGAGCGTCAAGCGCCTGTTCGCCACCGAGCAGTTCACCCTGGAGCGCCTGGTCGAGATTTGTGGCCTGCTGGGCCTGACGCTCGCCGAACTGGCCCAGGAAGCGGGACAGGGATACCAGCGGCTGCGCACCCTCAGCCCGGCGCAGGAGCGCGAACTGGTGTCCGACGCGCGCCTGTTGCTGGTGGCGGTGTGCGCGCTGAACCACTGGACCATGGCCGAGATGCTGCAGGCCTACCGCCTGAGCGAAGCCGAATGCGTGCAGCAGCTGCTGCGCCTGGACCGGCTGGAATTGATCACGCTCCTGCCCGGCAACCGCATCCGCCTGAACGTGGCGCGCGACTTCGACTGGCTGCCGGGCGGGCCGATCCGCCAGTACTTCCGCGAGCAGGGCATGCCCGAGTTCATCGACAGCGCCTTCGGGCAGCCGGGCGATACGCTGGACTTCGTCCACGGGATGCTGACGGAGAGCGCGCGCGCCAAGCTGCAGGCCGAATTGCGGCAGCTGCGGGCGCGCTTCGCCCAGCTGCATGAGGAAAGCCTGGCGGCGCCCCTGCCGCAGCGCTGCGGTACCGGGCTGCTGCTGGCCTTGCGGGGGTGGGAGCCGGCGGCGTTCGCGGCCCTGCGGCGCTCGCGCAGCTGAGGTCGGTAGATGGCATCTGGGCAAGAATAGGCAGCCCGCCGACAACAAGTGGCACCGGGTCCCCTCCGGTTTTGTGAAAACCTCTTGTGCCCACTCATTCTACGGTGTAGAACCTTAAGCAAGCGGAAGAGCTCGGCTCAGAAGGACGCGTTGCCGCCTTTTCGGGGACCGTATGGATGAGTGCTGTCTTATGTGCGCTGGTAGACAGATCAGTTCGCCAAAGAAGGGAATGATGGCTTCAGAGAGGGAATGACGCCATGAAGATGTCAATCGTCGCATGCGCCGTGCTCGGAACGAGCGCGGCCTGCGCCTCGGCCGGGAATGCGGCTGCTCCTGAGGGGGGCACCGATGCGCGCGAGGCGGTCAGGGAAGTCAGGGACGCCGGCTGCGGCAAGGGCTGCGCGGCGCCGTCCGCGGACGCCGGTGCCAGGGGCACGACCCCGCAGGGCGGGAACGCCCCGGGCCGCACCGGCGATGCAACGGCGATCTTCACGCTGGAAACCGCGCATGAAGCGGAACAGCGCCGGCACGCGAACGAATCCCGGGCCCTGAGCGTGGGCCGCCAGTACAACCTGGAATTCCGTGCGCTGGCCGACGTCGGCGACCCTTTCCATGGCGGCCTGGCCGGCAGCGGCACCGGCGTCAACGACGCGCGCCGCAGCAGCGACAGCGTCACCTACCAGGGCCGCTTCAACGGGTTCACGGCCGGCTCGTCCTGGGGCAAGGGCGACATCGACGGCTCGCCTTCGGGTCGCGCCTGGGGCATGACGGTCGGCTTCAGCGCGGGTCCGTTCACGATCCGTGCGGCGCACCAGAACCGCAATGTGGCCAAGGTCACCCGCATCAACCCGGTCGACATCAGCATGGCCGCGAAGAATTCCATCATCGCCGCCAACATGCGCTTCGACTGGGGCACCGCCTACACGGCCTACAGCGCCAACCGCGGCTGGGGCAGTTCGCCGCTGTTCAACCCGGACAATCCCTACGGCGCCGGCATCACCAGCACCCCGTCCACCGACAGCCGCGACGTGCTGGCCGGGGTCGCGGTGCCGCTCAGCCATGCGACCACGCTGCTGGCTTCCTACATCCGCAAGAACGACCGCGACCCGGCCAACCGCGACGCGCGCCAGATCGCGGTCGGCGCCACCTATGCGATCTCGCGCAAGCTTGATTTCTATGCCGCGTACTCGCACATCCGGCACCAGAGCGGCGTCCAGAACGCCGGCGTGCGCGAAGGCGGCGGCGGGGCGGTCAATGTGGGGATGCGGCGAGCTTTCTGAGAGTGGGTCGCGTCCCTGCGGCGCGACGCGATGCCGTAAAAAACGTTAGCCTGTCCCCCATGGCTTAACCACGTTTTGGAGGCAATATGACAGGCGCAAGCACACTTGATCCGGACAACTTCCCGGAACGTCCAGACCGTAGTCTCGGCAAGGGACACGGCATCGATTCGCTCGGCCCGAGCGACATTTCCGACACCGGCAGCGACGTGGTCGGCGGCCCCGGCTTTGCCGAAGCGCTCGACCCGGACCAGATGCTCGAGTTCGACCAGGGCACCACCTCGGACATGGAAGAAAGCCACGCCGGCGGCACCGCCGGGCCCGATGTCGGCGACGCCGACTTCTCGGGCGACAGCGACATGGGCGGCACCGGCGAGCGCGCCGCAGCCGGGCGCGACAATGTCAGCAAGGACGGTGCCGACATCGACACCGACCAGGTGGTGTCCATCCCCGACCTGCCCTTGACCGAGGAGGACACCGACTTCTTAACGAGCAAACCGCCGCGAGAGGCTGAAGGCGGCCAGTAAGGCCCCGCCGCCCACCAGGGCGGTGGTCAAGGGCGAGGCGCGCAGGCTGGTGCTGGTGTAGACGCTGCGCTCGTGCACCGTGCGCGCCATGCCTTCGCGCTGGCGCAGTTCGGTCGACGGATCGGGCTTGTAAAGGGCATCGCGGCGGTTCGGCGCGGTCGGCAGGTCGGACTTCTGCTGCCTGAACATCGTCGCGTTCATGAAGTGGTCCATCAGGCGCGGCATCAGTTTCGCGCCCGTTGCGATCATCTTCGACCCGCCGCCGGCATACGCGTCGCGCTTCGGGTGTTCGGCGCAATACAGGATGGCGTCGGCTACCACTTCCGGAGCGTAGATCGGCGGGGGCAGCGCAGGTTCCTTCTCCATGTAGTTCCTGGCGTGCACCGCGAACATGGTGTCGATTGCCGCCGGTCGTACCAGCGTGACGGCCAGCGGCGCGCCTTCCTTCTCCAGTTCCATGCGCAGCGCATCGGTGAAGCCCTTCACCGCATGCTTCGAGGCCGCGTACATGCCCTGCATCGGGATCGCACGTTCCGACACCTCGCTGCCCACGTTGATGATGGCGCCGCCGCCGCGGTGCTTCATGCGGCGCACCGCTTCCAGGGAGCCGTTGACGGTGCCCCAGAAGTTGGTCTGGAACAGGCGGTGATGGTCTTCCGGCTTCACCTCTTCCAGGCGGCCGAATACCGAGATGCCGGCATTGTTGACCCAGGTATCGATGCGGCCGAAGCGCGCGATCGCCTTCTCGCCAATCTTCTCGACGTCCGCGATGTCACCGACGTCGGCGGCGACGGTCTCGACCATGACGCCCTTGCTGCGCAGTTCGCTCGCCAGTTCGTCGAGGGCATCCTTGCTGCGCGCGGCCAGCACCAGGCGGGCGCCGCGCGCGGCGGCCATGCGGGCGGTGGTCAGGCCGATGCCGCTGGTGGCGCCGGTGATGACCATGACCTGATCGTGGAGTTTCCTGAGTCTAATTGCCATGACGTGATCCTTTTCAAGGTGGGTGAAGAGGACTGCCCGCGGCGTCGGCCGCAGGGACAGGCCGTTGTTGAACGGTCACTATGCTAGCCCGGCTGGGAAATCCGGCGTTTTCGCTTGCCTCTTAGATACTTTTTGTCTTGCCAGGGCGCCGTGCTTCTGGAGTGCGGCCGACTCTTGCGAACCGCGATCATGACCGGCTACGAACCCATGCTGTATTGGGGCGAGCCGGAAAACTGGGCGCTGGAGGACGGGGACGTGCTGGTGCTGGTCGTGGACAGGGTGCGCTCGGTGCGCGTCGCACCATTGCCGGCGCCGGGCGCGCATTCGGCCGAGGGCGAGAACATCGCGATGGGCATCGGGCGCGGGACGATCGAGACCGGGGACGGTTGCTACCGCTTTGGCGCCGGGCTCGACGAGGACAGGGCCAGGGTCACGGCGGCGCGGATCGCCGCCTAGTGCGGCCTGCGGCAAGTCGGGCCGCAGTGGCAGGCGACGCCGGCCACCCGTGAGGATGCCGGCTTATCTGCCCGGTGAACTGCCCGGTGATCTGCCCGATGATCTGCCCGGTTAGCGGCCCGGCTGGTAGATCTGGTCGAACAGCCCGCCGTCCGCGAAGTGCGCTTTCTGCGCCTGGGTCCAGCCACCCAGCTCCGAAATCGGGAACAGCTTCACGTTCGCGAACTGCGATGCGTACTTCTTGGCGAACTTGTCCACCGCCGGACGGTAGTAGTTCTTGGCCACGATGTCCTGGCCTTCGTCGGTGTACAGGAACTCGAGGTAGGCCTGCGCCACCTTGCGGGTACCCTTCTTGTCGACGTTCTTGTCGACCACGGCCACCGGCGGCTCGGCCAGGATGCTGATCGACGGCGCCACGATCTCGAACTTGTCCGGGCCCAGTTCGCGCAGGGCCAGCAGCGCTTCGTTCTCCCAGGCCAGCAGCACGTCGCCGATGCCGCGCTCCACGAAGGTGGTGGTGGCGCCGCGGGCGCCCGAATCGAGCACCGGCACGTTCTTGTACAGCCTGGTCAGGTAATCCTTGGCGGTGCTGGGGGAAGCGCCCGGCTGGCGCAGCGCATAGCCGTAGGCAGCCAGGTGGTTCCAGCGCGCGCCGCCCGAGGTTTTCGGGTTCGGCGTGATCACGGCCACGCCCGGCCTGACCAGGTCGCCCCAGTCGCGGATCTTCTTCGGATTACCCTTGCGCACCAGGAACACGATGGTCGAGGTATAGGGCGAGCTGCGGTGAGCCAGGCGCTCCTGCCAGCCGGGCGCAATCAAACCTTTTTGGCTGATAGCATCGATATCATAGGCCAGCGCCAGCGTGACGACGTCGGCCGACAGGCCGTCGATGACGGCACGGGCTTGCTTGCCCGAGCCGCCGTGCGACTGCTTGACCGTGACCTTGTCGCCGGTCTTTGCCTTCCAGTGGCGGGCAAACGCGGCGTCGATATCCTGGTAGAGCTCGCGGGTCGGGTCGTAGGACACGTTGAGCAGGCTGACATCCGCTGCTGCGGCAGGCTGGCTCAGCACGGGTGCCAGCAGAGGAGCGGTCAAAGCCAGTGCAGCCAGCGAGCGAAGGAAGGTTTTGCGAAGCATTTTTCGTTCTTTCAGAGGGCAGTGTGGAGCCTCTAGATTACGGCTCAGTTCCGCCTGAAGGAACGAATTAAATCGCCTAACAATATGCGATTTTTTTCGAGCGTGCTTCGAGCGCCTAACAATTCCCCCGATGGCTACGTTGCATCGTCTCGCCGTACTAGCGTACTGTCTTCGACGATGCGCCTTGCCCTCGGGTTTTGTTAGACGCTCTCAGTGTGCCTTCGACAGGATGAGCAGCCAACGCTTGAACAGCAACACTTCAAGGTGACCTGGCTCGACGCCGGTATCGCATTCGACGATCGGATTCACCGCATAGAAACGCTTGCGGAAATCACGGGTGATCAGGAGTTCACGACGGCCGAGTCGGACCATAAAAGGGACAGGTGCATATTCCAGGCCGAAGTTGTTGTTCAGAGTGGTCATGGTGTTTCCTTTTATTAAAATCGTTGAAGTGAGTAAAGAATATCACAACCACTGTATAAATCTACAGGTACTGTGTGGATATACAGTAAATTCTCATTGTTGTGGTTTTTTCGCCAATAGGCCACATATGGAGGCTCATCGGCAAAACCATTCGGTCCAAGCATGACGAAAGATATCCTTCCCCGGCTCCGACGTTTCACCGCCTCGCGTTTTTCGCCCGAAGGCGAGTATGGCCTGCACCTGACCGCCGGCGTCGCGATGCTCCTGATCGCGACGGCGGTCTTCGCCCACATGGCCGGCGCCGTCGTGGCCGGCGCCCCGATCACCCAGCTCGACGTGGAAGTGGCCAATTGGCTGCATGCGCATGCCCGCGCCAATGATGGCCTGCGCGGGTTCCTGCTGGTGCTCACCCACGTGCACGGCACGCCCGGCATCCTGGCGATGGCGCTGCTCGTCGGCATCTGGCTGTTCAGGCGCGGCCAGCGCTACTGGATCCTGGCGCTGGTGGCCAGCGTGCCGGGCGGTCAGATCCTGAACGTGCTGCTGAAGCACACCTTCGAGCGCGCCCGCCCGCATTTCGTCGAGCCGATACTGGAACTGAGCACCTACAGCTTCCCCAGCGGTCACGCGATGGGGGCGACGGTGCTGTACGGCTTCATCGCCTGCTATGCGGCGCGCCACGCGCGCTCCTGGTGGGGCCGGGTATTGCCTTTTGTACTGGCCTTGCTCATGGTGGCGACAGTTGCGTTCTCCAGGATGTATCTTGGAGTCCACTACTTGTCCGACGTGCTCGCCGCGGCGGCCGAGGGTTGCGGCTGGCTGGCGATCTGCATCGCCGGCGCCGCCACCCTCAACCGGCGCAAGCGGGCGCGCGCGCGGCTGGCCGGCCGACCGGTCGAGCCGCAGGACATCTGAATAGAACGGGGAAAAGGATGCGCACTCTCGTACACCTGTCGGACCTGCATTTCGGCCGCGTCGACCACACTTTATTGGCGCCACTGCGCGCACTCGTCGAGCGCATCGACCCGGACGTGCTGGTGGTCTCCGGCGACCTGACCCAGCGCGCCAGGCCGGAACAGTTCGAAGAGGCGCGGGCTTACCTCGACACCCTGCCGGGCCCGCAGATCATCGTGCCGGGGAACCACGATATCTCGCTGTACAACGTGTTCCGGCGCTTCGTGAAGCCGCTCGAGCGCTACAAACGCTACATCACGGACGACCTCGACCCGTTCTACCTCGATGACGAGATCGCCGTGGTGGGCGTCAACACCGCGCGTTCGTTCACGATCAAGGACGGCAAGGTAAGCCGCGACCAGCTGGCGACCGTGCGCCAGCAGCTGGCGGGCGTCCGGCCTGAGGTCACGCGCATCATCGTGGCCCACCACCCCTTCGACCTGCCCGATCATTTCGAGGAGCGCGACCTGGTGAACAGGGCGCCGCGGGCCATGGAGGCCTTTTCCGAGTGCGGGGTGGACATCCTGATGGGCGGGCACATGCATGCCAGCCATGCGGGCAGCACGGCCGCGCGTTACCAGCTGAGCGAGTACGCGGCGCTGGTGGTGCAGGCGGGCACGGCGACCTCGACCCGGGGACGGGGCGAGGTGAACTCCTTCAACGTGCTGCGGGTGGAGCCGCAGAAGGTCGAGATCGACCGCTACGGATGGGACGTGGTGCATGGGCACTTCGAGGTGGTGGCCACCGAGAAGTTCATGCGGACGGGGAACGTGTGGACGCCGCACATCGACGGGCTGATGGCGGCGGGGCTGTGATGCTTTCCGTAGCGTGGGCGGCTTCGCCGCCCACGCGGTGATCGTTATCCGGTGAGTAATGCAGCGCGTTGATCTCGCCCTTGGTTGACCGCGTGGGCGGGAGACCCGCCCACCCTACGATTAAATCCAATATTCCGCCAGCCGCCCCATGAACTCACGGATCCGGTTCTTCCACGGCCGGTTGCGCCACTGCTCCAGCGTCACCTGCTTCGAGCTGCGCAGGTCCTCGTTGAAGGCGGCTTCCATGTCCTTGCCGAAGGCCGGATCCAGCACCACCACGTTCAGTTCGTAGTTGTGGATGAAGCTGCGCCGGTCGATGTTGGCCGAGCCGATGGTCGACCAGATGCCGTCGATCACGGCCGTCTTGGCATGCAGCACCGCCACCTGCAGCTGGTAGATCTTCACGCCCCCTTCGAGCAGCTGGTCGTAGAACGCCTGCCCTGCGTACTTGATGAAGTTGTGGTCCGACACTCCCGGCAGTACCAGCTTGACGTCCACGCCGCGTTTCGCGGCCGCGACCAGGGAGTCGACGATCTGCTGGTCCGGCACGAAGTAGGCCGAGGTGATGTGGATCGAGGTCTTGGCCTCGTTCATGGCCACCATCAGCGACTTGTAGATTTCCGAATCGCGGTCCGGGGTCGTGGCCAGGACGCGCATCACCTTGTCGCCAACCGGCGCGAGGCGCGGGAAGTACTCGCTAGGGGGCAGTTCGCCCGCATCCTGGCGCACCCAGTTGTCGATGAAGGCGTACTGCAGGGCCGCCACGGCCGGACCCTCGATGCGGATGTGGGTGTCGCGCCAGCCCACCTGCCCGGCGTCGACCGTGTGCGGCTTCTTGCGCGAGCGGAACAGCGAGCTGTTGGCGTAGGTCTCGCTGATGTTGATGCCGCCCGTGAATCCGATCTTGCCGTCCACCACCATGATCTTGCGGTGGTCGCGGTTGTTCAGCTGCCAGGTGCCGGGGCGCTGCAGGGGATTGACCGGATTGAAGATCACGACATTGACGCCGGCCGCGCGCAGGCGCTCGAAGAATTCCCTGGGCGTCGTCAGGGTGCCGACGCCATCGGCGATGATGTTGACGATCACGCCCTGGCGCCGCTTTTCCATCAGGAGTTCGGCGAACTGCAGGCCGATCGGGTCCTGGTCGAAGATATAGGTCTCCAGGTTGATCGAGCTCCTGGCGTCGCGCGCGGCGGCCATCATGTCGCGCATCGTGGCGGGGCCGTCGAACAGCAGGGTGACCTTGTTGCCGGGGATGAGCGGGGCGCCGGTCGCCTGCTCTTCCAGTATCGCGAGCTGCTTCAGGTCGGGCGAGGCGTTGGCCCAGCGCTTGCGCAGGAGCTGCGCCGCCTGCTTCGGATCCAGCATGCCGCGCGGCGTGGCCACCGTGGGCACGGCCTTGGCCGGGTCCGCGGGCAGGGAGTTCGCGTCCGGCAGCGACTTGCACGAGGCGACCACGCAGACGAAGGCCAGGAAGGCCAGGATGGAAGTCAGGCGCTTGTTCTTCATTTCGTGTCCCTCACGATGAGTTCGCTACCAGGGAGATGGTCCTTCGGACCGAGGAAAAATTCAACCGGGGCGGTGATGAAGCGTCGGCCCAGGGCCTGCAGCAGCAGGATGCCGCGCTTGAAGCGGATCTTGCGCGCGCGCATCGCCACCCACAGCGCCAGTCCGAAGCTGACCAGGAGGTTGACGGTGCCGATCAGGGCCACGCCCGCGCTGGCATTGGCGATCTCGGCCCAGGACAGCGCGTAGTCGAGGCCGACCAGGGCGGTGGCGAAATTGGCGGTCGAGAAGGTGACGTGGCGGATGTCGAGCGGCAGGCCGAGCAGGAAACCGATGAATCCGGTCATGCCCAGCATGAAGCCGAAGAAGAAATTACCCATCAGGCTGCCCAGGTTGTCCTCGATGTAGCCGGCAAAGCGGTGGAGGCGCTCCGCGCCCAGCAGCCGGCGCAGGCGACGCAGCTGGCGCACGCGCTGGCCCATGCGGGTGTACAGGGCCTTGTTGTCGTAGTAGCCGGAGATCAGGCCGGCCACGAACAGCCAGACGCCGGCGATCGCGGCATAGAACAGGGCAGGGCTGTGAACTGGGTCGATGTCGTGCAGCAGGTGGTGGGCCTTGCGTGGGTCGACCATGTGGCTGCCGTTGATCATCTGGTAGCCGACCGCGATCAGCCAGGCCACCGGAAAGGCCAGCACCACGTTGCCGATCACGGCCACGATCTGGGTGCGGAATACCTTGGTGACGAGCGTCGCCAAGCTGTCGACGTCGAGCGCGCGGCCGTTGTCGGCTTTCTGCAGCGAGGCGGCGATGTGCTGCGCCGTCATGGCCGGCTGCTTCGTGGCAACGGTGAAGTGCAGCACGTAGATGAGGATGAATCCCAGCGAGTAGTTCAGGCTGAACAGAAAGGCCTCGACCAGGGGGGCCGTATGCAGGTAGCCCAGCATGATCTTGAACATCGCCATGAAACCGACGATGAAGCCGGCTCCCGAGGCCGCCACGAACATGTGGCGCAGGGCGCGCCGGGTCTCGGCGATGTAATGCTCGCCGGTGCGGCTGGCGTTTTCGGTGACGTTGCGGGCCAGCAGGTCGACGTTGTCGCGCAACAGGCCGCGGATGCGGTACTTGGCGTTGTGCGCCGAAATCAGCTCTTCCGCCAGCGCCACGGCGGCCAGGCGCCGGTCGCTCGCCACCGGCCGGTCCGGGTTGGCGGCGCGGCTGGCGACGGCTCCCAGGTCCACGCTCGGGGCGCTCGGCAGTGCGCCGCTGACGTCCACCAGGTAGAGCAGCTTGTGCAGGCGGTCGATGCTCTGCTGCAGGGCCACCAGCAGATAGGTCAGGGCCACGCTGGTGCCGCTGGACTGCGCGCCGCGGCGGATCTTGGCGACCACTTCGCCGCACTGGTCGAGCATCACCAACAGGTGGCGGGCATCCTCAGGCTGTTCGATCTTGCCGTCCAGGTAGCGGGCGTATTCGTCGAGGTAGCGGTTGACCTCGATGTTCTGCATCAGGAAGGGCGAATCGAAATCCTCGATCTCGCTGTAGCTGTGCACCAGGCGCGGCTCCAGGCCGAGCGCGCAGATGCGGCAGGACAGGGTGCGGATCGCATCCAGCAAGCCCATCAGCGTGACGTAGCGCGCCCGGTCGGGCGTCGCGTCCTGCGGTGGCGGGGCGTTGGCGATGACGTCGAACAGCTCCATCCACTCGGCAGTGGGGACCCGGCGGATCCAATCGTGGTCGTCCTCGTCGTACAGCACCTGGTCGAGCGCGTCCGACAGATAGAGGTCGTTCAATGCCGGCGGCAGGAAGCGGTAGGTGACCCGCCGTTTCAACTCGGTGACGAAACCGTCGTTCGAGAGGATGCCGATGTCGCTGTACAGGCTGGTATGGCGGCGGTGCTCGAGCATGGTCGTGATGTAGCGGCGCAGTGACCAGGCCTGCGTCGGATTGCCCTTCAACAGCTGGGTCAGCGTGCGCACGTTCTGCACCGGATCGTCCGCCTTTTGCCAGACCCAGCGATGGCGCGGGCGCAGGCATTCGACCAGGTCGACCAGGAGGTCGATACGGTCGCTGTCGGGATCGATCCGTTCGAGAATGTCGAGCATAGGCTGTGTTGGCTTTATAAAACCGTAGTGTACGCGAGGCATTGCGCCCGTATGGTTCGCCACCGAACAATGAACCCGCCGAAAGGGGTACACTGACGGGCTGTATCAATGCAAAACGAGGGATGCATGTACCTGACTTATTTCAATGGCGAGTGGACTGAAGGCAATGTGCCGCTCTATGGCGCGATGGACCATAGCCTGTGGCTCGGCTCGTCGGTCTTCGACGGCGCGCGTGCCGTGCGCGGCAAGCTGCCCGACCTGCGCCCGCACCTGGAGCGCGTGATCAGCTCCGCCGAGAAGCTCGGCCTGCGCTGCCCGCTGGGCGTGGACGAAATGGAAGCGCTGGTGCGCGAGGGCGTGGCCAAGTTCCCGCCTGATGCCGAGCTGTATATCCGCCCGCTGGTCTTCGGCACCGAGGGTTTCCTGGTTCCGGTGGCCGAGGCGAGCCAGTTCGCCCTGACCCTGTTCGACGCGCCGCTGCCGCCGTTCGTGGGCTTCTCGAGCTGCCTGTCGACCCTGCTCCGGCCGCAGCCGAGCATGGCGCCGACCGATGCCAAGGCCTCGGCCCTGTACGCCAACTCGACCCGCGCCATGCGCGAGGCCAAGGCGCGCGGCTTCGACCAGGCCATCATGCTCGATGCCGACGGCAAGGTCGCCGAGTTCGCGACCTCGAACCTGTTCCTCGTGACCGAGGATGGCGCCGTGGTGACGCCCAAGCTGAACGGCACCTTCCTGGCCGGCATCACCCGTGCGCGCGTGATCGCGCTGCTGGCCTCGGAAGGCGTGCACGTGGAAGAACGCAGCGTGGCACCGGAAGAACTCTTGAGCGCACGCGAAATCTTCAGCACCGGCAACTACGGCAAGGTGACGCCGTGCACGCGTTATGAAGACCGCACGCTGGAAGCCGGCCCGGTGGCGCGCCGTGCGCGTGAGCTGTACCTGGCGTTCACTGAAACCACCTGACGAACCCTGCCGTTCGTAGGGTGGGTGGGTCTCCCGCCCACGCGGTCAACTAGCCTGTGAATCACCGCGACAGAGGAATTCAACTGATAGTTGAACGCGTGGGCAGGGAACCTGTCTACCCTACAACTGCGCTCCGTTCGATTGCCTGAGTTCCTCGCGCAGGAATTGCAGCAGGATTACCGTCTTGGCGTCATTGATGCCGCCTTCCTTCACCTGCCGGAAGGCCTCGTCGATATCCATCTCGAGGACCTCGATGTCCTCGCCTTCTTCTTCCTTGCCACCGCCTTCGCCCTTGCGGTCGCGCTCCTCGTACTCCCCCAGGAAGCAGTGCACCGTTTCCGTCAGCGCGGAAGGGTTGGGGAAGAACTCGATCACCTTGCGCAGCCCATGGCCCCGGAAGCCTGTCTCCTCGCACAGTTCGGCGCGTACCCGCGTGGCCGGATCGGCATCGTCCAGCATGCCGGCCGGGACTTCGATGATGAAGCCGTCATGGCCGGCCAGGCGCGCGCCGATGCGGAACTGTCGGGTGAGCAGGACGGTGCGCTTGTCGCGGTTGTAGAGCAGCACGGCGGCGCCGCCGGCGTTGTGGTAGACCTCGCGGGTCTCTTCCTGCTCGCTGCCGTCGCGGCGGCGCTGGCTGAAGGTGACTTTGCTGAGCTGCCAGTAGTCGTCGGAGAGGGTTTCCTGCTCGAGGATGCGAATCGGGTCGTTGTCGTTTGGCATAGAAAGCTCCGGATGCGTTTGGAAACGACTATAGCGCCCCGACGTAAAAAAAGCCGCCCGGCTTGCACCGGGGCGGCTTTCAATCAAACCGGCAATCCGATTAGAACTTGTAGCTTGCGCTCACGCGGAAATAACGGCCCATTGCGTTGTGCAGCTGGGTGTTGAAACCTTCGGTCGGGTAGCGCGGATCGTATGGCGCCGCGGTGTCGAAGATGTTCTTGATGTTGCCCGACAGGGTCCAGTTCTTGAAGCCAGTATACGAGTACGCGACGTTGAACGTGGTCCATTCCGGCACCTGGCAATCGGTCACCCAGTTGCTGAACTTCTCCAGGCCGCCCAGTGCATAGGCGCCGGCCGGCTGGCCCTTGCCGTAGTGGCAGTACGGCACCGGGTAGGTGACGTTGTTGTCGGTGCGGCGCAGCAGCGAGACCGGCGAGACGAAGTCCACCGAGCCGGTCACCGAGTGCGGGCCCTTCGACCAGTTGGTCGACAGGTGTGCGCGGTGACGCGGGATGTCGCCCACGGTGATCGCCCAGTCCGAATAGCCGCCGGCGGTGCCGACGACGTTCGCTTCACGCTCGCCCGGACGCTCCGAACGCTTGAAGGTCAGCGCGTAGGACCAGTCGAACTTGGTGGTCAGGCGGCCGTTTTCGCCCAGGTTCAGGCGGTGCGCCACTTCGAAGTCCAGGCCCGAGGTCTCGGTTGCGCCCTGGTTCACGTAGTAGCGGTTCACGGCGGTCAGCGGACCGGTGCCGGGAATCGGCTGGCCGTTGGCGCCGATCACGAAGTTGAGCGGGTTGGTGTCGCGGATGGCCAGGCCCGGGTACAGGTCCGGGTGGTCCACCACGTAGCCGGCCGACAGCAGGGCGGTTTCGTCTTCCTTGCGGATCTTGTAGTAGTCCACCAGGATGTCGATGTTCCTGGTCGGGGCGATGATCGCGCCGAACGAGAAGCTCTTCGAGGTTTCCGGCTTCAGGTCCGGATTCGCCTTCGAGCGCGACGAGATCCGGCGTGCGCAGTCCGACGAATCGGCGCCGCTCAGCGGGTTCTTGCCGTCGGGGCAGCGCAGGCTGTCCACGACGGTCGAGAACGACTGCACGCCGCCTTCGGCGATCTGCGACAGGGCCGGAGCACGGAAGCCTTCGGCGTAGGAGGAACGGAAGGTCAGCTTGTCGTTGACGATGAACTTGGCGCCGACTTTCGGCACGAAGCTGGATTCAAGCGGATACTTGTCGTAACGGCCGGCGAAGTCCATTTCGAAGTTCTTCGTGAACGGGGTACGCACTTCGACGAAGGCCGACTTGACCATGCGCTTGCCGTTGACCAGCGAGTTGGCCAGGCCGATGATGTTGCCGACTTGCGTTTCGTAGTCCGGGGTCAGCGCCAGCTTTTCCTGGCGGATTTCGCCGCCGAAGGCCACGCCGATGTCGCCCCCTGGCAGCTTGCCGATCGTGGTCGATGCCTTGGCATCGAACTGGCTGACCTGGGCATAGCCCTCGTTCACGACGTCGCGGTAGGCGTTCGGGTCGGCTGCGGTCTGCGCCAGGGTGCGGTTTTCGCTGCGGATGCGCTCGATGGTCGGGCGGTACAGGAAGCCGTTCATGGTCTCGGTGCGCTCGCTGCGGTTCAGCAGCAGGGCGGTTTCCCAATCCCAGGCGCCGGTGCTGCCCTTCAGGCCGGCCAGCAGGCGGCCCGACTGGTTGACGTTCTTCGAGCCGCCTTCGACGCCGACGAAGCGGTAGCCCACGGCTGCGCGCGAGGTCGTCCACGGGTTGTCCGGGTGGCCGGCCGGCAGGATCAGCTGGTAGTCGCTGGCCGTGCCGTCGGCGCGGAACACGGTCGTCGGCGAGGTCGACAGGATGGTCGACGAGTTGCTGGTGTATTCGCGCTCGGTGCGGGTATAGCCGGCTTCGACGAAGGCGGTAATGCTAGGGGTGACCTGGAAGGTCAGCTTGCCCAGCAGGTTGGCGTCATTGCCCTTCGACTGCGCTTCCTGGTTGCTCCAGGTGTCGTAGTTGCAGAAGGTGCGGCCGTTCAGCATCGAGGTCGCGGTCAGGTTGTGGCGGTCGCGGTTGCCGGTGATCCGCTGTGACGGCTCGCAGCCGAGGCGGTTGATGATGTCCGCGCCGGTCGCCAGGGTGGTGGCGAAATTGCGCGCGCCGGCGGTACGCTCGCGGAAGAAGAACGGCTGGTCCGAGAGGTAGCTGCCGTATTCGTTCAGGCGGGCGTTGATGTCCGCGTACATGTGCTGCTTGACGTCGCGGGCATCGCGGATGCCGGTACGGTCGCGCGAAGCCAGGTCGAAGGTGAAGAAGGCGTTGTAGCGGTCTTCCTGCAGATCGCCGAAGCCGAACACGCCCGACACGTTGCGGCGCGCGAACTCGAGGTTGTCGTTGGCGCTGGTCGCGGCAGTGATTTCGCCGCCCTGGTAGTTCGGCTTGGTGATGAAGTTGATCACGCCGGCGATCGCGTCCGAGCCGTAGACGGCCGAAGCGCCGTCCTTGAAGATCTCGACGCGTTCGATTGCCGAGACCGGGATCGTGTTCAGGTCGTACACGGCCGACTTGCCCTGGTTCGGGTCGGCGTAGGCCGACGCGGTGATGCGGCGGCCATTGAGCAGGATGAGGGTCGACGACGAACCGAGGCCGCGCAGCGACGCGGTCGAGGCGCCTTTCGAAAAGCTGCCGTCGGTGATGTCGTTCGAGGTACCCGAGCCGAAGGCCGGGATGGAATGCAGCAGTTCCGACACGGTGTTGGCGCCGGTCGCGGCGATCTGCTTGGCATTGATGGTGGCGACCGGCGAGGAACCTTCCTTGTCGGCGCGCTTGATGTTCGAGCCCGTTACATAGACTTTCTGGACCGATGCATCTGCGGCTTGCTGTGCAAACGCGGCGCTGGTCGAGGCCAGTGCCACAGCGACAGCGATGACGCTGCGCTTTACTACGAGTTGCTGCTGCTTAGACAAAATATCTCCGAAACTTCTGAAACACAACCGCGGCCCGCACGCGGGGCGGCGTCTTACCCTTGTTGATGAGGTCTCAGGCGAAGTGTGAATATTCACCTGAGTTCGCCATCAAAACATTCCGGACGGACAAAAGTCAAATTTGACTGGTAAATTGTTTGTTCGATTGTTTGATAATTGCGACACACATGAGTAAAGTTCATGGCGTATAGGGCGAAACCTTATAGGTTTTGTCAATATGGCTAAGAAAAACTAATTCATTCCTTAAGAAAAAAGGCCGGCAAAGCCAGCCTTTGTATAGACAGATGTGAATATTCACATCGGGGCTTGCCTGCGCATCAACCTTGAGCGCGCTCGGCCACGTAGATCTCGACGCGGCGGTTGCGTGCGCGGCTCGAAGCATCGGTGTTCGAGGCAATCGGCTCGCGCGAGCCGCGGCCCTCGATCGTGATCCGGCCCGGGTTGACGCCACGCGCGGACAGGTAGTCGCGGGTGCGGGCGGCACGGTCGACCGACAGCGGCTGGTTGATCGCGTCGGTGCCGGTGTTGTCGGTGTGGCCGATGATGACCACGGTGGTGGCCGGGTTTTCCTGCAGCGTGCTGGCGAAGCGGTCGAGCACCGGCTGGAAGTTGGACTTGATGTCGGAGCGGCCGGTGTCGAACGACACATCGCTCGGGATGTCGAGCTTCAAGCGGTTGTCGGCGGTCTGGCTGACTTGCACGCCGGTGCCGCGGGTTGCCTGCTCCATCGCCTGCTTCTGGGCTTCCATGCGCTTGGACCAGATGTTGCCGATCACGGCGCCGGCAGCGGCGCCGATCGCAGCGCCGCCGGCAGTGCGCTTGCCGCCGCCGCCGCTGGTGCTGGCGCCGACGATGCCACCCAGGGCCGCGCCGATGCCGGCGCCCTGCGAGGTGCCGCGCTGGACCGGGTCCATGTTGGCGCAACCGGTGGCGGTAAAGGCCACGAGGGAAGCGGCGATAAGGGATTGAGTGAGTTTGGTTTGCATGGTGGGTCTCCTTAACAAAAAATCCGCTTCGCGGTCATGCTTGCCGGGTACGCCTGCAGGCATGACTGAGAAGCGGATTGGGTCTTACAAAAATTTTTCAACAACTAACAACTATATACCCCGCCCACTGATCAGGCGCACCAGGATCATGATCACGGCAACGACCAGCAGGATATGGATGAAGCCGCCGATGGTGTACGAAGTCACCAGTCCGAGCAGCCACAGAACGATCAGAATGACGGCAATTGTATACAACATGATGTTGCTCCTTCCTGGAATCACGCGTTGTTCGCGTCGTGATTCCAGTTTGCCGCTGCCTACTGCTGGCCTCTGTACGATGGCGTACTTACTGCCAAATTAACAGCGCTGAGGCAAGTCAGGCGTGGCCGTTTTCCTTGCGCAGGCCTGGAATCCAGCCCATGAAACCCAGCAGGCCCGTGACCCCGATCAGGCAGGTCACCAGGCCGCCAGCCACCAGGAACAGCACGTCTTGCGGCTGCAGCCCGCCCGCTGCGGTCTCGCCCGGCGGATGCGCGGACAGCAGGCCGAAGCCTGCGACAATCATTCCCCAAATGATAATGCCGATCCATGCCATGCTGTTCATGATGCTTTTCCCCTTGAGATGGTATTTTCTGCACCGCACGCAGTGATAGCGTCCTGTCATTGTCGGGGTAGCTCAGCCATTGGTCCGTGCGCTGCCGCACATTGCTTTCAGAAAATTATCTTTACGAAATAAAAGCCGGGAGCCTTGCGCCAACCCGGCTTTCGCTGATGGGAAAGTAACTCAGGCAACCGAGCGCAAGCGGCCCTTGACGATGCGCACACGGTCGCCGCTGCGCCATGCCGGCGGGCTGCTCTGGCGGAAGGTGCGCAGGGTGCCGTCGTCGAGGCGCACGCGGATCTCGTAGCTGGTGGTGGCTTTCATATTACCTTCGACCTGGTTGCCGACCACCGCGCCGCCGACGGCGCCGGCCGCGGTGGCGATGGTGCGGCCGGTGCCGCCGCCGATCTGGTTGCCGAGCAGGCCGCCGATGACGGCGCCGCCTGCAGCGCCCAGTCCGCTGCCTTCGGCGCGCTGCTTGATGGCACGGACCGATTCCACGTTGCCGCAGTTCGAGCACCAGTTGCGGCCGGTGTCGGCGGCAGCCACCTGCACCGGTTTCCTCGCCGGCTTGCTCGCGGGTGCCTCGTATTCGCGTTCGACCACGCGAGTCGGCGCCGGGACCATGGCGGCGGCTGCCGCGGTCGCAGGCGCAGGGATGTCATTGCTGGCCGGGGCATGGGCCGGCGCCGGCGCGACCGGCTGCGCCGCATAGACGGCCGGCGCGCCGCTGTTCGGCGGCTGCACGTAGCCCGGCGCCAGCTGCTGGCCAGGCGCGGCAGCAACGACGCCCGGCGCCGGCTGCGGCGCACCCTGGGGCAGGGTAGAGGCCAGCGCCAGGCGCTCGGCTTCGCTCAGCTGGCGCTCCTTGTTGCCGCCCACGGAAGAGGGGATCCAGCCCAGGATGGCCGCGGTGCCGACCAGGCTGAACAGCAGAACCGCGAGTGCGGCCAGGATCATCAGCGGGTGCATGCGTCCGCGTGCGGACGGGGTGGGTGAGGTGTTCATGCGGGTTCCTTTCGGAGAAGTCTTGTTGAGGCCGTGTTGCTCCGGACGCTGGGCATGCACCGGCCTGTGCATTGACAGATTGTCCTCAGGAACAACAAGCGGTTCCGTGCGTCACCGTACATACCGGATTGGAGGGGGGCGGTTACGCTGGCCTAAATTGTTTGCAAATGTATCCGACAGACGGTTGGCCTATTGGTATGCAGTCCCCACGCGAGAATCCGATGAATTTTGCCGCACCGCCGCCGATTGCCGAGCACAACAGCAACCTGCTGCTGGCCGCGCTGCCGCCGCAGGAACTGGCGCAGATGCTGCCCTTGCTCGATCCGGTCACCGTCGCAGTCGGGGATGTGCTGTGCGAAGCCGGCGACCCGCTGCGCCACATTTACTTTCCGCATGATTGCCTGATCTCGCTGATGGGCGTGGCCGAAGGCCGCATGACGCTCGAGGTGGGGCTGGTCGGGCGCGAGGGCATGGTCGGCGCCACGGTGGCGCTCGGCCACGACACCACCCAGGTGCGCGCCGTCGTCCAGCGGGCCGGCAGCGCCAGCCGCATGGACAGCAACCGTTTCCGCGCCGAGGTGGCGCGCAATCCTTCGCTGCAGCGCGTGCTGTACCGCTACACGGATACGCTGCTGGCGCAGGCCATCCAGATCGCCGTCTGCAGCCGCTTCCACGTGCTGGAGGCAAGGCTGGCGCGCTCGCTGCTGGTGACGCGCGACCGCCTGCAGTCCGACAAATTCCACCTGACCCATGAGTTCCTTGCACATGCGCTCGGCGTGCGCCGGGTCGGCGTCACCAAGGCCGCCAGCGCGCTTCAGCAACAGGGCCTGATCAACTACAGCCGTGGGAATATCGAGATCCTCGATCCGGAAGGACTGGCGACGGCCTCCTGCACCTGCTACGAGATCGTGAAGGAGTGTAGTCCGGTGGAATACATTCCGCGGACACTTCCTTGACCAGACCCGCCCAGCGCCCACATCCTCCATGAATTGACGAGCGATCTGTGCATGCGTTGGCTGAACGCGCGGTCGGCATGCCGGCCACCCTACGCCCCCCCCGCAAACACAAAAAAAGCCTGGCATCGCCAGGCTTCCTTGTCCAGCTATCGGGCAATCGATCAGTTGGTCTTGCCGACCTGGTTGCCGACGACGCCACCCACGGCTGCGCCGCCAACGGTGCCGACTGCGCTGCCACCGGTCAGGGCGCCGCCGATCACGGCACCGGCGCCAGCGCCGATCGCGGTGGCCTTGTCTTGCTGCGACATGCCGGCGCAGCCGGTCAGGCCGAGGGCAGCGGTTGCCAGGGTTGCGGTCACTACCAGTTGTTTGATGGTTTTCATGTTGATCTCCTTTACGGTGGGTTATTTCAAGCGCAAGTCATTCCTGACCGACTTCACGCCTTTTACGGTCCGGGCAACCGATGCCGCGGCCGCCACACTATCTGCCGAACTGACGAATCCGCTCAGCTGTACGACGCCTTGCTCGGTCTCGACGTCGATCTCGAATACCTTCAGCGTCGGTTCACGTACGATGGCAGCCTTGACACCGGCGGTGATGGTGGCATCGTCGACATACTGCGCCACCGGCCCAACGCTGCCCGACGTCGCGCATCCCGCAACCTGGCCCAAGGCCAGCATGACCACCAGGGCGGTCGTGATACCGGTTCGCTTCATGCTGCGATGTTCGTCGAGTCCATGTGTCCAATATACTGTTTCGGTTCGAACTGATCTGTTCGACAACTCACAGTGCCGTGTAAAAAATGTTTCAGCGACGCTGGGACTGGCCCGGCGGCGGCGCTTTCGGCTTCTCGCGCGACTCGGCCAGCAGGCGGGCGCAGTCGCTGTCCTTCCCCGGCCCGGTATTGATTAGAGGGAGCAGGGCAGCAACTGGCGTGACGGCGGCAAGTGCGATGGCGCTGCCTGCCTTCATTGCCAGCACACCCTTGTCCACCGATACGTCCGGCTCGCTGAACGGTCCGCGCACGTAGAACGGCGAACGCAGCGAGAACAGGCGGAGTCCCTTCGTTTTCGGGTCGATGCGCAGGTCCAGCTGCTCGTTGGCCAGGTTGATGCTGCCATTGATGTTGACGAGCGCTTCATTCGTGTCCACGACGAAATAGCGTGTACGGGCAATGCCGTTGGTCACGGCAAAATCGGTGGCCATGCAGTGGAGCTGCACCTGCTTGTCACCGAACAGCTTGGTAACGATGATATTTGCCACGTTCAAGCCCATCATCTCGAGCAGCAGCTTGCTGACCTGGCCTTGATTGATCAGGGTCTTCAGTTCGCCGTTCGAGCCAGCCAGCAGGCTGGCCACCGAGTTACCCTGGGCAGTGAGGCTGGCGTCGCCGCTGATGCTGCCCACCGAAGCCTGCAGCTGCTCGATCTTCGGGAACAGCTTCTTGATCTCGATCTGGCGCGCGGTGACTTTGGCCTGGGCCTTGATCGCCTTCGGGCCCTGGCGCCCGCGTCCGTCCAGGCGGATGTTGGAACGCACCGTCCCGCCCGCCAGCGTGAATTCCAGCGGCTCGAGGTTCAGCACGGCGTTGTCCATCTTCAGGTGAGTCGACAGCTTGCTGATGGGGAAGGCGGTTTCTCGAACGATGCGGTCGGCCGAGAAGCGCACGTCGGCGTCCAGCTTGTTCCAGCGTTCGGTCTTGAACTCCTCGACCGGCAGCACCTTGCCCGCCGGCTGCGTCACCTCGGCGTTGCGCGCCTTCCTGGCGGCGGTGTCGTCGGCGCCGATCAGCGGCGCCAGGTCGGCGAACACCAGCTGGCGCGAGCGCACCGTGCCCGACAGCTTGGGCCGCGGCTCGCCGCTCACGAACTCCAGCCGGCCGCCGATGTCGGACGAACCGACCTTGCCCTTGAAGTCGTCGTAGACCCAGCGGCTGCGCTCTTCGCCGATGGTGCCGGTCAGGCGTCCCGAAGTCGAGTACGGGCCGGTGGTCGGCAGCAGCACACCCGTAAAGTTGAACAGTTCGCCCATGCTGTTGCCGGCCAGCTCGAGCTTGAGGTCGAGTGCGGCCAACGCCGACGGCCGCGTCACCGTGCCCTCGACCGCGATGCGCGACGCGCCCGAGCGCAGCTCGACCTGTACCGGATAGGGCGTGGTGTGCTGCTTGAGCGACAGCACTGCGCCGACCTTGCCGCCGCCCTCGACCTTCGACCCGTTGTAGGTGCCGCCCACCGTGAAGCCGACCCCATACGCGGATGGCCGCCCCGCCCGGTTGTTGTCGAGCGTGCGCACCTGCGCGGTGACATCGGCTTTCGTGACCGCGTCCTTGATGTGGACCACGCCGTCGGTCAGCACCACGCGCTCGACGTCGAGGTTCCAGCGCGACTTTTCCTGGTTACGCTTGAAGGTCCAGTTGTTACGCTTCTCGTCGAGGCGCAGCAGGTCCACGCGCGGGCTGTCGAAGCGCAGCAGCGGGATGCCGATTGTGCGCTTGAGCAGGCCGAAGGGATTCAGCGAGAACGAAAACTGGCGCACGCTCGCCATGTCCTGCGCCGGCAGGCCGGCCGGGTTGCCGATATGCGTGTCGTTGGCAATCAGGTGCGGCCAGGGAATGTGGTCGCGCCAAGTGCGCTCGCCCGGGGCCATGTTCTTTGCGGGACGCTCCCATTCGACATCGAGGTTGCCGCGGATGGCGAAGGGGCGGTCGATGGCGTCGCTCACCTTGGCATTGATCCAGGGGCGCGCCCGGTTCCAATCGAAGGTGAGGATGAACACGATGGCGATTACTGGAATGGCAACCAGGATACCAAGTATGCTCAGGAGTATTTTCGTGCTCTTGCGGCGCGCCGGATGACGGCCCTGCGCCGCCTGCTTGTCGGTCTCGGCCATGGCGGACTTTCGATTGTATGGGGTCGAGACCAGCTTAGCGCAAAGCTTCTTGCACCCTATGTGCGCTGCCTAACGCTCTTCCATTGAGCAGATCGGTACGGCAGGGGCAATGTGCGCCAGCGAACCGAAGGCATGAGATAACAGGTTTATAACGTTACCAAGGACATTTCCTCATCAACAGGAGAATAAAGCGATGGACCAAGAACATGCGATGAGCCGTCTCTTGACGCCGCTGGTTGCCGCCGCCGTGCTGGCCCTGGCCGGCTGCGCCAGCCCCCAGAAGGCACCTGCCACCGCCGACGTGGCGGTGTCGCGCAACGCCGTCGAGAACGCGGTGTCGGCCGGCGCGGCCGAGCTGGCCCCGGCCGAGATCACCGCCGCGCGCGACAAGATGGTGCGCGCCAACGCGGCCCTGGCGGCCAAGGACTACAAGCTGGCCCGCGAGCTGGCGATCCAGGCCCAGGCCGACGCCAAGCTGGCGCAAAGCAAGGCCAACTCGGCCAAGGCCACCGCGGCTGCCGACGCCCTCGACGCCGACCTGCGCGTGCTGCGCGAGGAAGTCGAGCGCGCCAACGCCCCGTCGGCCACGACGACCACGCCGGCAGGCGCGACGCAGTAAGCCGGTGCGCCCAACAAGAAGAAGTTCCCTTCGTCGACCGCCGCGCTAGCGCGGCGCCCAGGAAAAAGGACAAGCCATGAAAAACCGTTCCACGATGTCGCTGCTGGCCGCCGCCGTGCTCGCCACGGCCTGCGCCACTGCCCCGATGACGACGCCGACGCTGGACCAGGCGCGCGCCGATTTCGTCTCCGCCAACAACAACCCGCAGGTATCCCAGTATGCGCCGCTCGAGTTCAAGCAGGCCAGCGACGCCCTCGACCAGGCCAATGCCGCGGCCGCGCGCCGCGAAAGCCTGAACGACGTCGACCGCCTGGCCTACGTGGCCAAGCAGCGCATCGCCACTGCGGTGGAGGTTGCCAGGGGGAAGGCGGCGGAAGCCGACATCGCGAACGCATCGCGCGAACGCGACCAGGTGCGCCTGGCGGCCCGTACTGCGGAAGCCGACCGCGCCAGGCGCGAGGCCGAGGCCGCCCAGGCCCAGGCCGCCCAGGCGCAAGCCCAAGCCCAGGCTGCCCAGCAGCAAGCCGCTGCCGCCCAGCAGCAGAATGCCGCCCTGGCCCAGCGCGCTGCGGTGCTGGAAGCGCTGCTGGTGGAGATGCAGGCCGTCAAGACCGAGCGCGGCTATGTCGTGACGATCGGCGACGTGCTGTTCGCCACCAACCAGGCGACCCTGACTTCGAGCGGGATGTCGACCTTGCGCAAACTGGCCGACGTCATGGCACAGAACCCGAACCGTACCGTGCTGGTCGAAGGGTTTACGGATAGTACCGGCAGTGCCTCTTACAACCAGGAACTGTCGCAGCGTCGTGCCGAAGCCGTGGCATCGGCGCTGGGTACGATGGGCGTGCCGCGCGACCGTATCGCGATGCGCGCCTACGGCCAGGCCTTCCCGGTCGCCCCGAACGATACGGCGGTCAACCGCCAGCTCAACCGCCGTGTCGAGATCGTGCTGTCGAACGAGAACGCACAGATTCCGCCACGTACGGCCGGGCGTTGAGCTGGTTCGTTGTAATAAGGTTCACGAGGTAACTTATGGAAGAAACAAAACACCTGGCGCATGGCTTCGACGTCGCGGCGATCCGCCGCGCGGCGGCCAACCTCGACGACGGCGCCGTCACCGAGGGCTACCAGGCCGACCGCGAGGCGGTCATCGCGATGCTGAACGACGCGCTGGCCACCGAGCTGCTGTGCGTGCTGCGCTACAAGCGCCACTACTACACCGTGAGCGGCCCGAACACCGGCCACATCAAGGCCGAGTTCCTCGAGCACGCCCGGCAGGAGCAAGACCACGCCGACCGCATCGCCGAGCGCATCGTGCAGCTGAACGGATCGCCGAACTTCAACCCGGCCACGCTGACCGCGCGCAGCCATGCCGAATACGACGATTCCGACGACGTACAGGCAATGATCCGCGCCGACCTGATCGCCGAGCGCGTGGCGATCGAATCGTATCGCCAGATGATCCAGGCGATCGGCGACAAGGACCCAACGACGAGCAAGATGCTCACCGACATCATGGCCGTCGAAGAAGAGCATGCCGACGACATGCGCGACCTGCTGGCGTGAGCCGGCTTGGATTTACTCACCATCATCACCCATCGATAACAATGGAGCAGACCATGCTAGACACTACCCGCAGCAACTTCAAATCCCAGGCCCACGGCTACCAGTTCGACAGCAACGCATCCGACGCCTCGTCGGACATGAAGGCACTGGTGCGCGACGCCCAGTCGATGCTGACGGCCGCCGCCGCACTGACGGGCGACAAGGCCGAAGAGCTGCGCAGCCGCGGCATGGAGCTGCTCGACCGCGCGCTGGGCCGCGCCAGCCACTACCAGGGTCAAGCGATGGAAAAGGGCCGGGAACTGGCCCACGAAGCCGATGTCTACGTGAAGGACAACCCGTACCGTACGCTCGCGGTTGCCGCCGGTATCGGCGTGCTGCTGGGCGTCCTCCTGAGCCGTAAGCAATAAGCGCCGCCGGGGACTGCCATGCAAAAAGACGACGCCGTCGTGCATACCCCCGGCCTCATGGGCGGGATCTCCAGCCTCATGAAGAGCCTGTTCGGCCTGGTCGTATCGCGCCTGGAACTGGCCGCTCTCGAGCTTTCCGAGGTGCGCAACCACCTCATCGAGCTCGTGGCCCTGTTCGGCGCGGCCATCCTGGCGATCTGGTTCGCCATTGCCTACGGCACTGCGACGATCGTCGCGCTGGCGTGGGACGAAATGGGCTGGAAGATCCTGCTGATCCTGTTCGTCGTGTTCCTGGTCATCACGGGCGTACTGGTGGCGAAGGGCCTGGCACTGCTCAAGCAGGACAAGCTCTCCTTCCCGGCGACCATGAAGGAACTGAAGAACGACCGCGACATGCTGCTCTAAGCGGCGACACGAAGGAGGGGAAACATGCACAATCATGATGGAACGACCGGATTGGCCGGCCACAAGCACAGCCTTGATCCGGTAGTGCGCAAGGAGGAATTATTGCGCGAGGGCGAATTCTTCCGCAGCAGCGTGGTGCACGCGCGGGCGCAAATCCGCCATGCGGCGCGCCCCGAGGTGATGCTGCACGGAGCAATCGACCAGGCTACCTGGGCCCTGCGCGCCCGCGCCGACGCCATGCTGAAGCCAACGGGCACCAGTGTGTCGGTGCTGATGCCTTACGGACTGGCGCTGTTCAATTTTATTCGCCAGCGCAATCTCGGCAAGCCTGCCGGCGCCGCCGCCATCCTGCTGGGTGTGGCGGGCTGGTACATGAACAAGCGCCGTGCGCAACAGCAACAGCTGAGCTGATACGGCAAGACGAACACCTGACTGAATATGGTGGGGCTTGAGCGGCGTCGCAATCATTGATTGCACGCCGTTTTTTTTGCCAGTATGGATGAGTCGCGAATGACTGCGGCTGTGCAACTGGCGTTTGCAGGGAATCGTGGGCATGGGCGGCCCTGCCGCGGGTATGCAAGGGGCGGCGCCAAGCGGAGGCGGGTTCGTACGGCCGGCGGACGATTGCTACCGTACGATGAAAGGCTGAATCGGCGATGCCGGCCGGTCAAGGTGTCTGTGCCGCTCCACCGATGCCCGCCTTGGCCTGCGCCATGTCGCGCTGGTAAGTCGCGCGCGCTTCCTGCATGCACGCGTTGCGCTCGGCTGCCGGTGCTCGCTTGCAGGCGTTCCTCGCTTCCTGCAGCGCCGCACCGATTTCCTTCTGCAGCGTGCGCAGCCGGGCCTGGCTTGTCGCGTCTTCGCGGTACCAGCGCGCCGGGTCGCCTTGGGCGATCTCGCGCGCCTGCTTGCTGGCGACGGCAGGGTCGACGAGGGCGTCGGTGCTGGTCTGGGTCGGGTTTTGGGCGTGGGCGAGCAGGGCGCTGCCGAGCAGGCAGGCACAGGCTCCGTGCAGTACGGTCGCAAGGGTACGCATGGTGTCCTCCAGGGATGTGGAAGAAGCGCTGCGACAAGAGCTGCCGCAGCAGCAGGGACGCCGGGCCGGGAGAAGCGGGCTGTCCGCCGCTTCTCGCCGGTCACGGCAGCCGGAGGCGATCAATAACGGTAGACGCGACCGTCGACGATGCGCACGCGGTTGCCCACGCGCAGGTCGTACACGCTGTCCTGGGTCACCGTGCGGTACTCGCCATTATCCATGCGAACGTTGACCTGGTACATCTCGGCGCCACCGGCCTGGCGGTTGCGTTCGACGTTGTTGCCGATCGCCGCGCCGGCGACACCACCGGCGACGGTCGCCGCGGTGCGGCCGCTGCCGCTGCCGACCTGGTTGCCGGCCAGCGCGCCGACCACGCCGCCCAGGATGGCGCCGGCGCCGCTGGTGCGGTTGCCGCCGTCGACCACCTGGATCGACTCGATCGTGCCATAGCCCATCGATACATTGTTGTAGCCGCTGTTATAGCCGCTATTGGACGCGTACGGATCCGACGAGGTACTGGCGCAGCCAGTAAGGAGGGCGGTAGACGCCAGCACGGCAGCAGCAAGGGTACGGGTTGCTTTCATGTTGTTCTCCTGACAAAAGTATGACTCCAGAATAATCACTGCCGTGCAAGGGGTCTGTGCGTTGCCTAACCGTCCTTGCCTAGCATATTCAACCGCGAGTTCGATCCATTTACAGATGAGTTGTTGCAGGAGGCTTGCTGTGTTCGGCACCGAACAGAAACCACGACAGCTGACGTGTAAAACGTCATTAGCGTGTTGACAAATGGAGAATAAAAAATGAAAACATCCCATGCATTCCTGCTCATCGGCGCCGCGCTCGCCTGGGCTGGTTCGGCGCGGGCGCAAGCCATGCCGGACCCGAAGACGGCCTATGAACAGGCCAAGGCCACGGCCGAAGCGAACTACAAGGCGGCCCGTGCCCGCTGCGGCCAGATCGCCGGCAATCCGCATGACCTGTGCATGGCCGAAGCCCGTGCCGCACGCGTGCGGGTCGAGGAAGAAGCCGAGGCCGCGTACAAGAACACCCTGTCGGCCTATACCGCGGCCCGCATGCGCATCGCGTCGGCCAACTACGACCGCGACAAGGTGCGCTGCGCCGCCGTCACCGGCAACGACCGCGACGTCTGCCTGGAGCAGGCCAAGGCGACCCTGGTCGCAGCGCAGGCCGATGCCAAGGCCGACCGCAAGGCCATCGAGGCGCGCCAGGATGCGCGCGAAGACAAGCTTGCCGCGGAATACCGCGTCGCCATCGAGAAATGCGACGCCTATGCCGGCGCCGTCAAGGACCAGTGCGTCACCGCCGCCAAGACCGCGTTCGGAAAATGACGCGGTACCGGCTTGCCGGTACCGCCCACTTGCCCGCATGGGCTTTGTCTGTAGTTCGACCACCATCGTTTTTTCGCAGTTTTATTCTAAGGAGCTATCATGAAAATCGCACAACGCCTCGTCACCGCCGCCTTCACCGCCGCTGTCGCCATCACCGCCGTCGGCTGCTCGTCGAACCCGACCTCGAAAACCGCTGGCGAGTACGTCGATGACGCCGTGATCACCACCAAGGTCAAGGCAGCGTTCGCAGCCGACCCGACCGTCAAGGCGACCGAAGTGAACGTGGAAACCTACAAGGGCGACGTCCAGCTGTCGGGCTTCGTGGCCGAACCGCGCGACGCGCAGCGCGCCGTCGAAATCGCGCGCGGCGTACAAGGTGTAACCTCTGTGAAGAACGACATCCGCGTCAAGTAATCCCAGCGCCGGGGCGGCCCGGCTCCATTGTCAAGGCACGATCCATGCAGCTCGCACCATCCGAACCTGTCGAACCAGCTGCAGATCCGGTTGCCCCCGCTGCAAACGCGCCCGATAATGCCGCCCCGGCGACGCCGGCCCCACCTTCATCCGGTGCGGGACACGGCGCCGAGCCCGGCCCTGCAGGCGACGAGCTCACGTTGCACGTGGGCGGCCTGCGGCTGCCGACTCATGTGAACGCCCGCGGGCTCTCGCTCGGCATCCTTGCCACCATCGCCACCCTGTTCGCGCTCCAGTGGGCGCAGAAATTCTTCGTGCCGCTCCTGCTCGGCATCTTCATCGCTTATACCCTCAACCCCGTCGTGCGCTGGCTCGAGCGCTGGCACGTCAAGCGCGTCATCGGCGCGACCCTGGTCACCGCACTCATCATGGGGGCGCTCGGCGGCACCCTGTACCGCCTGCAGGGCGAATTCTTCAACATCATCGACGAGCTGCCGTCCCTGACGACCAAGGTCACGAAGATCCTGACCAACAGCACAGGCCAGCGTTCGACCATCCAGCAGGTGCAGGCCGCCGCCGCCGAGATCGAGCGCGCCGCCTCCAGCGCCACCGGCGGCGACGAGCGCCGTGCGATCCAGAAACGCACCCAATCGGTACCACCGGTGCCGGCGGCCGGGGGCGGCAGCAGCATCCGTGTGATGGACTGGGTGCTGGCCGGCTCTGTCGGCCTGGCGACCTTTCTGTCGCAGGCCACCATGGTGGTGTTCCTGGTGTTCTTCCTGCTGCTCGCGGGCGACACCTTCAAGCGCAAGCTGGTCAAGCTCACCGGCCCTTCGCTGACACGGAAAAAAGTCACCGTCCACATCCTGGACGACATGAACAACGCGATCCAGATGTACATGTTCATGCTGCTGGTGACGAACGTGCTGCTGGCGCTGCTGACCTGGGCGGCGCTGCGCGCCATCGGCCTCGAGAATGCCGGCGCCTGGGCGGCCTTTGCCGGGGTCGCCCATGTCGTCCCTTACTTCGGCCCGCTCCTGATCACCATCGCGACGGGCGCCGTGGCTTTCTTTCAATTCGAGTCGCTGCGTATGGTCATTCTCGTGGCCGGTGCTTCGCTCGGCATTGCAACCTTGGTCGGCATGGTTGTTGCAACCTGGATGACCGGCAAGATCGCCAAGATGAACCCGGCGGCCGTGTTCGTGAGCCTGCTGTTCTGGGGCTGGCTGTGGGGAATGTGGGGATTATTGCTCGGCGTGCCCGTCGTGATGGTGCTGAAGGTGGTGGCCGATCGGGTCGAAGGAATGGAAGTCGTGGCAGAGTTGCTGGGCGAGTAAGCTCTTCCTGTGGGTGGCCGGCAAACCGGCCACCTGCCAAACCCAATTCAGACGGCGCGGCCGTCTTTCCAGGTCGCCGTCGGTTCCGGTGGCTCTGCCTTATTCTTGTCCCCGGTCTCATGCGCCGGCTTGTGCTTCAAGCTGCCCATCTTGAGCGCATACTGACGCGCGAACTCGGCGCCCAGGAAGAAAATCTGCGCCGAATAATACACCCAGAGCAGCAGGGCGATCAGCGAGCCGGCGGCGCCGAAGCTGTCCGTGGTGCCGCTGTTGCCGATATAGAGGCCGATGCCGAATTTGCCGAGCGTGAACATCGCGGCCGTGCCCAGTGCGCCGATCGTGACGTCGTGCCAGGACAGCGTGATTCGCGGCAGCAGTTTATAGATCACGCCGAACAGGGTGGCGATTACCAGGAAACTCACGGCCGAGGCGACCCAGCGCATGATAACGGCGGCCTCTTGCCACATGCCGCCAATGTAGGACTCGACCACGGCCAGTGCCGCGCTGACGACCAACGAGACCATCAGCAGGAAGCCCAGCACCAGGATCAGGCCGAAGGAGAGCAGGCGGGTGCGCACCAGGTTCCAGAAGCCGGCATCCTTCGGTGGCGGAACGTCCCAGATCTCGTCCAGGCTGTCCTTCAACTCGGAGAAAACGGTGGTCGCGCCGACGATCAGCAGCACGAAGGCGACGATGGTGGCGAAGAATCCGCTCTCCTTGTTCTGCGCGCCGGCCAGGATGGCCTGGATGGTTTGGGCGCCCTGCGGGCCCACGAGGCCGCGCAGCTGGGCCAACAATTGTCCCTGGGCCGCTTCCGCGCCATAGAAGAAACCGGCGATGGCGATCACCAGCACCAGCACCGGCGCCAGCGAGAACAAGGTATAGAAGGCCAGTGCCGCGCCCTTGCTGGAGGCGCGATGATCGAGCCATTCCATTACCGCGCAGCGCATCACCTGGATCAGTTCACGCGAATACGGCAGCCATTTTTTGATAGCCATGATTCCTCCAATTGAAAAGGGGGCCGCAGCCCCCTCGGATCTTACGGTGGCGTTCATGCCAGGCCATCCTGCCGTGCGAGACGCAGGGCGCGGCCGGGCATGCGCTGCTGCCGCTTACTGAACGCGTTTCTCGACGGTGATCTGCTCGACTTCGACGCGGCGGTTCGGCTCCAGGCAGTCGATCAGTTCCTTGCGCTTGCGCTGGTTGCACTGTACCAGCGGGTTGGCTTCGCCCTTGCCGTAGGCCTTCAGGCGGTTGCCGTCCACGCCCTTGCTGACCAGGTAGTCGCGTACGGCGTTGGCGCGGCGCTCGGACAGCTTCAGGTTGTACCGTTCCGAACCCAGGCGGTCGGTGTAGCCGGTGATGTCGACGTCGGTCACGCTCGGGTCGGCCTGCAGGGCGGCAGCGATGTCATCCAGCTTCGGCGACGGCATGATCAGGTCGGCCTTGTCGAAATCGAACAGCTTGGTCGCTTCGAGGGTGACCTTTTCGAAGCGCGGCGGTGCCGGCGGCGGGGCGACCGGTGCCGGTGCCGGTGCCGGCGCTTCCGCAACCGGAGCCGGGGCCGGTGCCGGTGCCGGCGGTGCCGGTGGCGGGTTGAAGGCGTAGTTCAGGCCGACGGTCAGGTATTTGTTGTTGGCGCGGCGGAAGCCGAACTCCTCGTTGTCGCGCAGGAAGCCGCGCACGGCGCGCAGGTCAGCCTGCAGCGACCATTGCGGGGTCAGCGATGCCTGGAAGCCGAGGCCTGCGGTCAGGAAAGGCGAATTCTTGCCGACATTGCGCAGCGGGTTCTGCACCTTGTCGCGCTCGACGCCCAGGCCCAGCAGCACGAACGGACGGAAGCGATCGCGCGAGAACATCAGCAGGGCGTCCGCGCCCAGCAGGGTCTGGCGGTAACGGGCAGGACCGTCTTCGAAACGGACCTGGCTGCCGCCGAACTGGATGTCCCACATCTGGTTCACGGCCTTGCCGAACTTGAGGCCGCCGCCCCAGTCACGGTCATCGACGCCGAAGCGGGCGTCCGGCTTGGCGTGGATCACGCTCGGCTGGATATACCACGACGGGTTGATCTCTTGGGCCATGGAGCTGCCGGCCGCGCACAGCAGGGCGGCGGCCAGGGCGATCTTCTTCGTATTATTCACAGGTGACTCCCATAAGGTGAAGGGTTATTGACATCGCATGCCACGGATGTTGGATAAAGACTAACAGTGCAAGTTCCGCAATCTCGGTGCGGTACCGCACCCAGCATGGACAGACTGTGCAATTTTACAACAGTGGTAAAAATGCCACACGGGCGGGGGTGTGCACCGTATTGGTGCATGGTCTTAAAGATAGGAAACAAGCATGACGGGTGAGCGTCGGCAAGCAGTCTTATCAATAATGCTTGCAGGAATGGTTCTGAATGTTGGATGGCGCACAGACCGAGGTGTCTGACACAGGCAATCTTGAGGCCAGTTAAGCGGAACCGAGGTGTTGTCAGGGTGTCAAACGACACACAGCGACCCGGACCACACAGTCTCACTCTCTAACACGGAGCTCACCAATATGCATGCAACGACCCATCACAACGCGGTGCAAGGCGACATCGGCGCGGTGCACACTTCCAGCAATTCTGCGCTGATCGAACGCGTTCCCCCGCAACCGACCGAGCGCGCGCCCATTTCGCTGGCGCCGATCGAACGTGTCCGTTCGACCTCGGCCACGCAGCGCCGGATCGAAAACATGCAGAAACTGATCAACGAACTGTCGACCCATGAAATGCTGGCCGACGAAATCGCATGGTTCCTGAAGTTCTCGCCGTCGGGCGCACGCAAGTACATCCGTGACCTGCGCGAAGCCGGCGTCATCGAACTGGCACGCTATATCGAAGGCACCGCCACCTACCTGGGCAAGGCCGTGTACCAGATCTGCCCGGACCAGGAGCGCGTCAAGGCCTTCCTGGCAGCGATCTGCCAGCCGAAGCGCGAAGGCGCCGCCCCGCGCAAGGAACGCCCGGGCCTGCGCGAGCAGAACATGGCCGGCAGCGGCCGCCATTTCCACATCCTGGCGGACGACACCCACTACGCGATCCGGGTGAACCGCAGCCCGGTCACCCGCGATCCGCTGGTGGCAGCGCTGTTCGGCCCGGCCCCGAGCCAGACCGCCAAGGAACGTGCCTGAATAGGCGCCCCCGGCCGGCCGCGGTAGAGACCCGCGGCAGCAACCGGTCCAGACGATCGCTGTCGTCATTCAAGCCGCGCTGAGCGCGGCTTTTGTTTTTCATGTTCTGCCTTGTTCACCTACGCCACTTTCAGCTGAACAATTTTTGGCGATGGTGCGTTGAAATCCGGTTAATAATCCCTACCTCCCTTCCAATGCGGCCGTGCCGCCGCTCCCAGGAAAGGAAGACCGATGCCAAGCACATTACCGACCGCGGAGTCCCTGCAGGGCACGCCGGTTCCGCGCGTGACCTTCAAGGCACGCCCCAACGACGAATGGCTGGACATCAGCACGGACGAGCTATTCAAGGGCAAGACCGTGGTCGTGTTCTCGCTGCCCGGCGCCTTCACGCCCACCTGTTCCTCGACCCACCTGCCGCGCTATAACGAGCTGGCGCCTGTGTTTCGCGAGAACGGCGTCGACGAGATTGTCTGCATCTCCGTCAACGACGCCTTCGTGATGAACCAGTGGAAGATGGGGCAGGATGCGGGCAACATCACTGTCATCCCGGACGGCAACGGCGACTTCACCGAGGGCATGGGCATGCTGGTCGACAAGCGCGACCTCGGTTTTGGCAAGCGCTCCTGGCGCTACTCGATGCTGGTCAAGGACGGGATAATCGACAAAATCTTCATCGAGCCGCAGCGCGAAGGGGACCCCTTCGAGGTTTCGGACGCGGATACGATGCTGAGCCATATCAATCCGAATGCGAAGATTCCCGAGCCAGTGGTCATGTTTTCCCGTCCCGGCTGCCCGCATTGTGCGCGCGCCAAGGCCGCGCTGCGGGAGAATGGCATCGTGTTCACCGAGATTTCGGAAGACCAGAAAATCACGACGAGCGTGCTGCGCGGCCTGACCGGCCGTCTCACCTGGCCGCAGGTATTCGTGGGCGGCAGGCTGATCGGCGGGGCCGACGAGGTGCAGGCCTGGATCGCATCCTTACAGGAAGCCTGAGATGGAAGGCATCATTGCCGGCCTCATCGGGGCCGGAGTGCTGGCGGCATGGCTGTTGCCGAAGCTGCGCCTGCGCCGCGCACTGGCGCGTCCGCTGGCGCCGCAGTTGCTCGCCATCCTCGAGCGTAACCTTGCCCAGTACGCCCGCATGGACGAGGAGCAGCAGCGGCGGCTGCAGCGCCTGGTCCAGCAGTTCCTGCACGAGAAATCCTTTGTCGGCTGCGCCGGCCTCGAGGTCACCGACGAGATGCGCGTGACCATCGCGGCCCAGGCCTGCATGCTGGTGCTGGGGCGGGCCGGCGATGCCAGTCCGGCGATCCTTTATCCCACGCTGCACGCGGTGCTGGTCTATCCCGGTGCCTTCCTGGTGCCGCGCCGCGAGGTCGATGCCGCCGGCGTCGTCACCGAGCAGCGCCAGGACCTGCTGGGCGAATCCTGGGGCGACGGCCGCGTGATCCTTTCCTGGGATCACGTGCGGCGCGCCGATTCGGACGCGCCGCCACCCGGGGCGCCGGCCGACCACAATGTCGTCCTGCACGAGTTCGCCCACCAGCTCGACAGTGAATCGGGCGACACCAATGGTGCACCCTACCTGGGCAGCACCGAGCGCTACCGCAGATGGGCCGAGGTCCTGTCGCGCAACTTTGCCGCGTTGCAGCGTGACGCGATGTGGGGACAGCGCGGGGTACTCGACCATTACGGGGCCAGCAGCCCGGCTGAGTTCTTCGCCGTGGCGACCGAAAGCTTTTTCGAACAGCCCTGGAAATTGTCCGCGCGCCACCCGGACCTGTACGAGGAATTCCTGAAATACTTCCGGGTCGACCCGCGCGACTGGGTCGCCGAGCCCCTGCCGGTGTTCGACGAACCCTTCAGTAACGAAATTGTCTATGGTCAGTGGCGGTAGTCTGCGTGCGCCTCCGTACAGAGCAAGACAGCAGCGGCGGGCATAGTTGAGCAAAACAATCCAGGAGAAAGCCTTATGTCCACAATTATTGCAGGGCGTTTCCAGCTTCAGGATGACGTCGACCGTGCGCGCCGCGCGTTGGCCGAGGCGGGTTTCGACAACAGCCGCATCAGCGGGTTCTACCTGAGCCAGCCGGGCCAGCACGACCAGACCCCCCTCGGCGGCGACCACTTGCAGTCACCCGGCGCCAAGGAGACGCCGAAAGGCGTGGTCGAAGGCGTGGCCACCGGCGGGGCGATCGGCGCCGTGGTCGGCGCTGCCACCGCGCCCGTCACTGGGCCGCTCGGCCCGGTCGTCGGCGGCCTGCTGGGCGGCCACGTCGGCTCGCTGTTCAGCTTCTCGAAGATGAAGGAGCGCGGCGAGCCGGAAGAGGGCAGTAGCGAGAACCGCGTGCCGCCGCGCGAAGCGGGCATGCTGGTGGCCGTTGCTTTCGATGACGCCGGCATGGCGGACCGCGCGGTCGACGTGCTGCGCCAGCTTGGCGCCCACCACATCGAGCGTGCCGAGGGCAATATCGTGGACGGCGACTGGGCCGATTTCGATCCCAGCAGCCGCCCCGAGCTCGTTGCCTGAAGGGCGGGCCTCGCTTGATCCTGGTCAACAAGGCTCAGGGACCGCTTCCCTACACTCGGTAGAACGCATCCCGAGGATAGCCCCCATGGGCTGTCCTTGAAGGATGCCGTATACCAAGACCAAGGGATTCCTCATGAGCAAACGCGTCGCCCTCGTCACCGGGGGCATGGGCGGTCTCGGCACGGCCTTGTGCCGCCGCCTGCATCTCGACGGTTTCATCGTCGCCGCCACCTTTTCTCCGTCCAACCACCATCACCCCGAATGGCTGGCCGGCCACCGCCGCGACGGCATGGAATTCGTCGCGGTCGAGGCCGACGTGGCCGACTTCGAGGGTGCAGGCCGCGCCGTCCAGCGGCTGCTCGCGCGCCTTGGGCGCATCGACGTGCTCGTCAACAATGCCGGCCTGGTGCGTGACAGCAGCATGTGCAGCATGGGCCTGGACGACTGGCACGCGGTCATGGGCGTCAACCTCGACGGCGCCTTCAACATGGCCCGCCATACGATCGAGCCGATGGTGGCGCAGCGCTGGGGGCGCATCGTGAACATCGGGGCCGTCAACGCACAGCGCGGCGCCATCGGCCAAGCCAATTACGCGGCCGCCAAGGCCGGCCTGCACGGCCTGACCATGGCCCTGGCCCTGGAGTCGGCGCGCCACGGTGTCACCGTCAACACGGTCTCGCCGGGCTATCTCGACACCCGGATGATGCACGACATGCCGCCGCACGTGCTGCACGAGCGGATCCTGCCGCAAATCCCGGTGGGACGGCTGGGCCAGCCCGGCGAGGTCGCGGCGATGGTGTCCTGGCTGGTGTCGGAGACCGCGGGCTTCGTCACGGGGGCCAACCTGGCGATCAATGGCGGGCAGCACATGTGTTGACGGTCGTCGGAGGCAGCGCGCCTCCCGTTTCGCCGCCCCATGGCTGGTCCCGGATTTCAGCCTGCCCTTGCCGGCGGCTTCGGCTTGAGCGCATTGAGCGCCTTGCCGTGCTTCTCGATCTTGTCGATGGCCGCCAGAATGGTCACGGGCTGGCCGGTCGCGGCGGCGCCGGCCAGGGCCAGCAGGCCGCCGACCAGGCCCGTCACTTCGCCGATGACGCCGATCTTGCGGATCTTCTCGGCGGCATCGGCGGTGAGCTTGACGAGGTGGGCCTGCTGCTTGCCGAGGCCCTTCACGATGAGGGTGGCGGCGTCGGCGTAAAGGCCGTTGGCGCGCTGGCGCAGCAGGACTTCGTCGTCGAACAGGGCGCGGGCGCTGGCCTGCACTTTTTCCGGCACCGCCCCGCCGCCATAGCTGCGGATCTCCTTCATCACGCGCTCGTGGATACGGTCGGCGCAGGCCGACAGGTGGTCGGCCAGCTCGACGATTTTCTCGGTGCTGGACAGCGCGGTGCCAGGCGTGTCTGCCGGGGCTTTGGCGGCATCCGGCTCGTCCGCGGAGGGACTGGCGGTGCTTGCGCTGCGGGAACGGGTCGGGGGCCTAGCCATGTGTCCTCCTATTGGAACCTATGGGTTCTCAGTCGCCGGACAGCCCGTCGCGGATGGTGCGCAGGTCACGTCCGTAGTTGGCCAGCAGGCGCCGGATTTCCGTGTCCGACAGCTTGCCGAGGTTCTCGCGCATCTTCTGGTGTCCCAGCGCCACCTTGGTCAGGCCCTGCAGGGCGAGCTCGTAGCGGCGGTCGACCAGCTTGTATTCGCTGGCCTTGTTCAGGTAATGCACCTTGGCGAGCGTCACCAGCATGCGGTCCGAGTTGCGCGTCGAGAACGGGATCTCGACATCGAAGATGCCGAGAATCGTCTTTTTCTCATTCTCGTTGGTCTTGTAGTAGAGGCGGGTGAGCGAGATCATGGCGTCCAGCAGCACCTGCACGTCTGCATCGCCGTCGCGCACCATGGTTTCCACGCTGCGGTTCTGGTAGCCGGAGGCGATCACGCGCGTCAGCAGCCGGGTCAGGCCGGTATAGGCGGTGATGTGGCGCTGCTGCAGGCCTGACTCGGCATTTGCCTTGAGCCCGTTGCCGAGGTCGTCGATGCGGTCGGACAGGTCGTAACGCGCATCGCCGGCAAGCAGGCTCAGGGTCTGCATGTAGAGCACCAGGGTCTTCTGGATGGCGATGAAGTCTTCGAACACTGCCTTGCGCTTGGCGTCGTTCTCCCGCGCCAGCTTGTCGGCGGCGGGGGACAGGTAGGGCTGTTCGCGCTCGTAGGTGTCGCGGTAGCGGCGCGCCAGTTCGGCGTAGCCACCCAGTCGTGCCGAGGCATCGGCGAATTCGCGTACCTCCTGCAGGCTGACCGGACCGCCGGTGGTCGTCCCGCAGCCGCCCAGCAGCAGGCCGCACACGAGCGGGAGGATGACAAGCAGACGGATCGAAAGATGTCGCAGCATGGGGTCCTTTCTGGCCCGGGGAGCGGCCCGAAAGTCCCCATTGTTTCAAACTCCGTGCAGCCAAGTCTTGCTTGCGGTCAAGTGCCTGAGATTACACAAGCGGACTTCAGCGCTTATTTCACCGCCTATTCGACCTTGGCGCGGTCGAAATGCGGATTCTGGATCACGCCGAACAGGTTGCCGTAGGGATCGCGTACGGTGGCGACGCGGATGCCGCCGCCGACGTCCTCCACCGGCGACGCCACTTCCGCGCCCAGGGCGCCCAGGCGCGCCACCTCGGCGTCGATGTCCTGCGTGCCCCAGTAGGCGGTGGCACCGGCGCTGCCCGGCTCACCGTCGGGGATCAGGCCCAGCTCGAAACCGCCGACCTCGAAGCCGACGTAGAAGGCCTCGTTGAAGTAGGGGCCCTTGCCAAGGACCTGTTCGTACCAGGCGGTCGCTTCAGACAGGTTGGTGACGGGGTAGATTACGGTGCGCAATCCCTGGATCATCGTGGCTCCTCGGCGGGTAAAACCTTGATGCTGCCCGAGTGTTTATACCTTGTCCAGTCGGGCTGCATAGCGCTTGCGCTCGTCTTCCAGCCAGCCGAGCGAGGCGACTGTGTCGCCCTGCGGCAGGTATTCGCAGCCGATCCAGCCTTCGTAGCCGAGCTCGTCCAGCAGGCGGAACAGGAAGGGGAAATTGATCTCCCCGGTGCCGGGCTGGTGGCGGCCCGGCACGTCGGCCAGCTGGACGTGGCGGATCAGCGGCAGGTAGCGGCGGATCGTCTCGGCCAACTCGCCCTCCATCCGCTGCATGTGGTAGATGTCGTACTGCAGGGCCAGGTTGGGGGCGCCGACTTCCTCGATGATGGCGACGGCCTGGCGGGTCCCGGTGAGGAAGTAGCCGGGCATGTCGCGGTCGTTGATCGGCTCGATCAGCAGCGTGATGCCGTGTTCCCGGCAGCGCGCGGCGGCATGGCGCAGGTTGGCGACATAGGCCGCGCGGGCACGTTCCTGCGTGACGTTCGGCGGTAGCCTGCCGGCCAGGCAGTGCAGGCGGCGCACCCCCAGTTCGAGCGCATAATCGAGGGCCAGGCCGACGCCGTCCTGGAATTCGGCGCTGCGGCGCGGATCGCAGGCCAAGCCGCGTTCGCCCGCGGTCCAGTCGCCGGCGGGGAGGTTGTGCAGCACCAGTTCGAGTCCGTAGCGCCGCAGGCGCGCAGCGATCTGCTCCGTATCGAACGCATACGGGAACAGGAACTCGACCGCTTCGAAGCCGGCCGCGCGAGCGGCCGCGAAGCGGTCGAGGAAGGGGAGTTCGTTGAACAGCAGGCTCAGGTTGGCGGCGAATTTCGGCATGCGCGGGCAGGGATGTGTGCGATCCCGCTATCGTAGCCGATTCCCTGGCCGCGTCACCGGCCGATCCCGCGCTTCCTCAGCCCTGGTGCTGTGCCGGCAGCGCCGGGTCGGTCAGCGTGGCCATCGGCGTGAACAGCCAGGCCAGCACGGCGCTCAGCGCCAGGAACAAGCCGACGGCGGCGAACAGTGATGCCAGGCTGAGCAGGGTGGCGAGCCAGCCGGCCACGGCGGCGGCGAGCGGCGCCAGTCCCATGAACACGAACATGAAGATGCCCATCATCCGGCCCAGCATGGCTTGCGGTACGCACTGCTGGATCCAGGTGAACACGGCAACCTGGACGAAGCCGCCCAGCACCCCGATCGCCACCAGCAACAGCACGCCCTGCCAGGCCTGGGTCACCAGCCCCATCGGCAGCAGCAGCACGCCGACCAGTGCATCCACGAGCAGCAGGGTGACGCCGAGGTTGACGACGCGGCGCCGGCCCAGCGCTCCGAACAGGGCCATGCCGGCCAGCGAACCGGTACCGTGGGCGCCCATCAGGAGGGCCAGGCCCGAGGCGCCGTGCAGGCGCTCGCTGGCCAGCAGCGGCAGGGCGACCTGCATCACGCCGCCGACCACGCAGGCGCACAGGCCCCAGTACAGGAAGGCGGTGCGCAGGAGCGGGTTGCGCCACAGGGCTTGCAGGCCGGCGCCAACGGCGCGCAGCACGGACCCGGCGGCGGCCTTGTCCGCTTCGGCGGCGACGCGCGGCCGCACCTTCGACAGCGTCCAGGCGGACAGCACGAAGCTGAGGCAGTCGACGGCGAACGCGATCCCGAGGCCGCCGGCATCCTGCATGCCCCGGCTTCCGTCGCCGGCCAGCACGAACAGCAGTCCCGCCAGCAGCGGCCCGGCCAGCAAGCTGAGCTGGCGTACCGCCATCATTGCCGCGTTTGCCGCTGCCAGGTGCCGGGGCGCCACGGCATGGGGCAGCATCGAGGTCCCGGCCGGGATGCTGAAGGCGGAGGCCACGCTCAGGCCGACCGCCAGCAGCGCGACCGGCAGCAGCGTCGCCTTCCCCAGCAGCACCAGCGCGGCCAGGATGGCCAGCAGCACCGCATTCACGTGCTTGGTCAGCATCAGCACCCGCTTGGGCGAATAGCGGTCCACCACGGCGCCGCCGAACAGGATCAGGATGGCGCGCGGGACGCCCATCAGGGCCACCATCATGCCGAGGGCCAGCGGGTCCCCGGTGAGCTGCAGGACCAGCCAGGGCAGGGCGATCATGCTGAACTGGTCGCCGAGGGCGGAGATCACGGCGCCGCTCATCAGCCAGGTAAAGTTGCGGTCGCGCCGTAGCGCAGCGTGCTCGTTCATGTCGATATCCAATACAGAAACAGTGCAGAAACCAGGACGCATGGGCGAACGCGCCCGCTGCCGGCCTCGCGTCGGCAGTGGCGGGGCAGTTGCCCCGGGAACCAGGAAAACAGAAACCGGAGGCTGGCTAGCCGCTCATTGGCGGCTTATTGGTTGCCGCCGAGCTGTGCCAGCAGCGTCGAGGTCGACTCGATCTGCTCACGCGAAGGCGCACCGAGCAGCATGCGGCTGACGTTGTGCACGACCACGCCGGCATTGACCACCAACTCGCTGCCGGCGGGGGTAATGATGGCGTAGCCGACGCGGGCGTCGCGCGGATCGCTCTGGCGGCCGACCAAGCCGATCTTCTCCAGCGGCAGCAGCGAGCGGGTCACGCCGGACGCCGTCAGGCCGAGCTTTTCCGCCAGGTCGACACGGCGCAGGCGTCCGCCCGGCGCGCGCTGCAGGCTCAGCAATAACTGGTAGTCGGCAAAGCTGATGCCGTGCAGGCTGCCCAGCGAACTGTCGAGACGCCGCGACAGCGCCGCCCAGGCACGCGCCATGCGCAGGCAGAACTCGCTGGTGGGGCTGTCGAGGGGAGCGCCGGTATCGGGGGCTTGGTTCGTATCAGTCATGGCAGGGTCCGCTTATTGAGAAGAAGTTGAGTGCTCAAATATATAGTGGGCGGCGACTCTTGGCAAGTACTTGAGTGATCAAATATTGCATTGAGTTAAAAAAAGGGTCAGAGCCGCACTTGACCCTGACCCTATGGGGGAGGCAGCCAGCTGGAGCTGCCCGATTGTCAGCGGTCGCGGCGCGGTGCGGAACCGGTGCGCGGGCCGCGGCTGGCGTTGCTGCCGTTGCGGTTGCCGCCGTTGGCGCCGGCAGGACGGCTGCCGCCGGCGTTGGCCGGACGGCCGCCGTTGCCACCGCCATTGCCGCCGGCACCGGCAGCACGGGACTGGCCTTGGCCGCCGCGGCCGCCTGGACGGCCGCCACGGTTGGCGTGGCCCGGCGCGCCGCTGCGCAGCTGGATCGGCTGTGCCTTGGCGGTCGGGTCCGGCTCGAAGCCCGGGATCACGTGACGCGGCAGGGTCTGCTTGATCAGCTTCTCGATGTCCTTCAGCATCTGGTGTTCGTCCACGCACACCAGCGACACCGCTTCACCGGTCGCACCGGCACGGCCGGTACGGCCGATCCGGTGCACATAGTCTTCCGGCACGTTCGGCAGGTCGTAGTTGACCACGTGCGGCAGCTGGTCGATGTCGATGCCGCGCGCCGCGATGTCGGTTGCCACCAGCACCTGCAGGCTGCCGTCCTTGAACTCGGCCAGCGCCTTGGTGCGCGCCGACTGGCTCTTGTTGCCGTGGATCGCCATCGCGCCGATGCCGTCGCGGCCCAGCTGTTCCACCAGCTTGTTGGCGCCGTGCTTGGTGCGGGTGAACACCAGCACCTGGTGCCAGTTGTTTTCCTTGATCAGGTGCGACAGCATCGGGTGCTTCTTGTCGCGGTCGACCGGATGGATCTTCTGCGCGATCACTTCCACGGTCGAGTTACGGCGCGCGACTTCGATCGCGTGCGGATTGTTCAGCAGCTTGTCGGCCAGGGCCTTGATGTCGTCCGAGAAGGTGGCCGAGAACAGCAGGTTCTGGCGCTTCGGAGGCAGCAGGGCCAGCACTTTCTTGATGTCGTGGATGAAGCCCATGTCGAGCATGCGGTCGGCTTCGTCCAGGATCAGGATCTCGATCCTGGACAGGTCGACGGTGCCCTGGCCGGCGTGGTCGAGCAGGCGGCCCGGGGTGGCGACCAGCACGTCGACACCGTGCTTGAGCAGCTTGATCTGCGGGTTGATGCCGACGCCGCCGAAGATCACGGCCGAATTCAGGTTGGTGTACTTGCCGTACACGCGCACGCTTTCCTCGACCTGGGCCGCGAGCTCGCGGGTCGGGGTCAGCACCAGGGCGCGGATGGCGCGCGGGGCGGTCTTGTTCTTGAGGGCCTGGCCGGCCTTGTCGCTTGATAGCAGTTGCAGGATCGGCAGGGTGAAGCCGGCGGTCTTGCCGGTGCCGGTCTGGGCGCCGGCCAGCAGGTCGCCGCCGTTCAGGACGGCGGGAATGGCCTGGGCCTGGATCGGGGTCGGCGAGGTGTAGCCTTGTTCAGTTACCGCGCGAACGATCGCGTCGGACAAACCGAGAGTTGAAAATGACATAGATTCTTTATAAAAAGGGGCCTGCGCAACATAGCGCCGGTCCAGGCAAATCGGATTAGTCATTGCAGGCGGGACGCAGTACAAACCGCGGGAACGCCGGACGCTGCCGCGCGTGGTTGACGCGCGCTGGCAGCCGGGATTATAGAGGACTTGTTTCTCTATGGAAAGTTTCTGACCGGGACTTTCCGTCCGGTGAAGCGGGTGCACTGTAGGCACCCGGAACCACGACGCGTATTCTACGCGAAATCGCTGAAGCCGGCCTTAGGCGAACGCCGCCAGCAGCGGCACCATGGCGCCGAACACCTTCGGGCCGGCGGCGATGATGTCGCCCTTGTGCAGGTAGTCCGATTCGCCGTTGAATTCGCCGACGATGCCGCCTGCTTCGGTGACGAGCAGGGCGCCCGCCGCGATGTCCCACACCTTCAGGCCCTTCTCGAAGTAGCCGTCGATGCGGCCGGCGGCCACGTTGGCCAGTTCCAGCGCGGCCGAGCCGCCGCTGCGCACGCCATGGCAGCGCGAGGCGACGGTTTCGTACATGCGCAGGTATTCGGCCAGCGCGCGCGGATCCGGGCCGTGGCCCGAGGACAGCAGGGCCTTGCCGATGCGGTCCTTGCTGCTCACGCGGATGCGCTTGTCGTTGAGGTAGGCGCCGGCGCCCTTGGTGGCGGTGAACAGGTCGTTGCGCACCGGGTCATAGACCAGGGCCTGGGTGATCACGCCGCGCTGTTGCAGGGCGATCGAGATGCAGTAGTTGGGGTAGCCGTGGAGGAAGTTGGTGGTGCCGTCGATCGGGTCGATGATCCACACGTATTCGCTCTCGTCATTCAGGTTCTTCGACGAACCGCTTTCCTCCGCCAGGATGGCGTGGTCGGGGTAGGCCTTCAGCAGCGTTTCCACGATTGCCTGTTCCGACGCCTGGTCGATGTCGGTGACGAAATCGTTGTGATTTTTTTCAGAAATGGTGATGCGATCGAGATCGAAGGACGCGCGGTTGATGACGGTGGCGGCGCGGCGGGCGGCCTTGACGGCCGTATTGAGCATTGGGTGCATGGGCTTTCCGTGGAAAATACGCGAACGCCCACCACGCTGTCGAGCGCCGTGAACGGTCAGCTGAATAGAGAATGACAAAGAGCAAAGCGGTGCCGAACCCGTTACAATCCCCGACTTTCCAGTCCCGGATTACAACAGCCCCGCACCGCGCGTTGGCGCTATTTTAAATGAACCCGACAGAAATCAACACATCTCTCTTCAAACGGCTGCGATTCGTACTGGTCGAGACCAGCCGCGCGGGCAATGTCGGGTCGGTAGCGCGGGCCATGAAGACGATGGGATTCAGCGAACTGGTCCTGGTGTCGCCGCGCTGCGAAGACCCGTTGAACGACGCCGAAGCGGTGGCGTTTGCGAGCGGCGCCGGCGACGTGCTGGCGAACGCGCGCATCGTCGGCAGCATCGGGGAAGCGCTCGAGGGCTGCAATTTTGCCGCTGCGGTGTCGGCGCGCCTGCGCGAATTCTCGCCGCCGGTGTGGACGCCGCGCGCCTTCGCGACCCATGCGGCCGGGCTGGGTGAATTGCGGCCGGCGCTCGTCCTCGGCAACGAGCGGGTCGGCCTGCCGAACGAGATCGTCGAGGGCTGCAACGTCCTGATCAACATTCCGTCGAATCCGGACTACTCTTCGCTCAACCTGTCGCAGGCGGCCCAGGTGCTGGCCTACGAATGCCGCCTCGCCGCGACGGATGGCACGGTCGAAGAGCGCGGCGTCGGCTTCCACGGCGACGCCGCCAGCCTGGCCCAGATCGACGGCATGTATGCCCATTTGGAAGAAGCGCTGGTGGCGATCGGCTTCCTCAACGCGAATAACCCGAAGAAGCTGATGCCGCGCCTGAAGCGCCTGTTCTCGCGAACAGGGCTCGAGACCGAAGAGGTCAACATCCTGCGCGGCATCGCACGCGCAATCATCGACCAGACGCCCAAGAAATAGGCGTGCATAGACTATTTGCCTGTGGAGCCCGGGATGCAACTATCCTTTGCATCCCCGGCCCGCGCGGCAAATGCGCTAATCAAGGCGTCGGCAGGCCGTACTCGAGGCGCATCGCGTCGACGTAGCGGTGGCGCGAGCTGCGCGCGCGCTCGTGCGGCGCAAACGGCGTGCTGGCGCGGTCGAGCAGGTCGACCGCCTGGCGCAGCCGCTCGCGGTCGGGTGCGGCGCCTTCACCGGCCGTCAGTTCCTTGATCACGCAGATCGCCAGCTCCTTGGCGGCAATGTCCTCGGGCAGCCCGGAGCGGGTGCACAGGCCGTAGGTCCCGGCGAGGAAATGGCCCCATTCATCCTTCAGGTGGGCGGCCAGCCCGGCGCCCAGCTTCGGATCGTTCGTTGCCAAGGGGAGCGCGTCCAGGGCAGCGCGGTAGCGGCGCGCGAATACCGCGAACGGGTCTGCCGTCCCCGCTTCCAGCATGCCGATCCAGGACGGATAGCCGCTGGCATAGTACTCGGCGGTGTGCTCTTCGTCGTGCTCGCCGAAGAAGGAGGCGCAGCGCAGGCCGACCTGGATGCGATAGGAAGGCCGGGGCATCGCGCCGCTGTCGATCAGGGCGTCGAGCCGCGCGGACGCGATGCCGCTGGCCGCCAGCAACTGCTCGCGGGTGAGGAAATGGTGCTTGAGGTAGTCGATGAGTTCCATGGGCCGGCATTCTACAACGCCGCTTGAGGGTGCGGAGCGCCTCGGCTAGGATCAGGTCTTTCATCGATGGAGGGCGGCATGGCAAGGCAGGGAGCAGGGCAGGCCACGAGGCGGGATCCAATACGCCTGCGCGACATGAAAGGCCTTGGCCCCCGCTCCGAGGAATGGCTGGCGCTGGTCGGCATCCATACGCCGGACGCGCTGCGCGCTGCCGATCCCTTCGCGCTCTACGCCCGCCTGCGCACCGAAGTGCCCGGTTTCAACCTGAACGGCCTGTACGCGCTGATCAGCGCGATCGAAGGCCGCAGCTGGATCGAGGTCAAGCGCGCGCGCCGTACCGAGATCCTGCTGCGCCTCGAGCAGATGGGGCTGGCTCCGCGCTGAGCCGACCTAGACTTTCCCCTCTAGTTTCCCGGTCCCGAAGGGCTTTCCCTTTGGCGTACACTAGCCAAAAGACAAGAGGCATTCTTGGGATAGGAACATGGGCACACCAAGACGGACTTTCCTGAAAGCCGGCGGCCTGGCCGCACTCGCGCTGGCAGGCGGCGGGGCATTCTACCGCGCCACGCAAGCCGAGGTGCCGCAGCGCTTCGCGCTCGACGGGGAGGCGCGCGCGGCCCTGCACGCGATCGCGCCGGCGATCCTGGCCGGCGCACTGCCGCAGGGCGCCAGCCGTGAAGCGGCACTGTCGAGCACCATCGACGGCATCCACCAGGCCATCCTCGGCCTGCCGCCCGCTACCCAGAAGGAAGTGCAGGACCTGTTCGGCCTGCTCGCGCTGGCGCCGGCCCGCCGCCTGCTGACTGGCGTGTCAGGCGGCTGGGAACACGCGCGTATCGAAGACGTCAGTGCATTCCTGCAGGATTGGCGCCTGCACCGCATCAAGCTGCTGCGCAGCGCCTACCACGCCTTGCACGACCTGGTGCTGGGCGCCTGGTACGCGCAGCCCGCCAGCTGGCCCGCCACGGGCTATCCCGGCCCGATCAAGGAGCTGGCATGAACATGCCCATCATCGCGGACCCGATCCAGGCCGGCATCGCCGGGGGCTGGAAGATCATCGATGCCGCCGCGCTGGCGCAGGACCGCATGCTGGAAGCGGACGTGGTCGTCGTCGGCAGCGGCGCGGGCGGCGGCGTGACGGCCGAGATCCTGGCGCGCGCCGGCTTGTCCGTCATCGTGGTGGAAGAGGGCGCCTTGAGGTCCTCGCGCGACTTCACGATGCGCGAGGCCGAGGCCTACCCGTCGCTGTACCAGGAATCCGCCGCGCGCAAGACGCGCGACAAGGGCATCAACATCCTGCAGGGCCGCACCGTGGGCGGCTCGACCACGGTCAACTGGACCTCGAGCTTCCGCACCCCGCCCGCGACGCTCGACTGGTGGCGCCGCCACTACGCGCTGCCGGATGCGACGCCGCAGGCCATGGCGCCCTGGTTCGCCATGATGGAAGCGCGCCTGAACATCGCCGACTGGCCCGGTGCACCCAACGAGAACAACGACATCCTGCGCCGCGGCGCCGACAAGCTCGGCATCTCGACAGGCCTGATCCGCCGCAACGTGAAGGGCTGCTGGAACCTCGGCTATTGCGGCATGGGCTGCCCGACCAATGCCAAGCAGTCGATGCTGGTGACCACCATCCCCGCCGCGCTCGAGGAGGGCGCGACCCTGGTGACGCGTGCCCGCGCGGTCCGCTTCGTGTTCCGGGGCGAACGTGCCGACGAGCTCCTGTGCCAGGCCCTGGATGCGCCGGGCGTCCTGCCCACCGGCAGGGTGCTGCGCCTGCGCGCGCGCCACTACGTCGTGGCCGGCGGTGCGATCAATTCGCCCGCGCTGCTGCTGCGCTCGAAGGCGCCCGATCCCGGCGGCCAGCTGGGCCGGCGCACCTTTCTTCACCCGACCATCATCTCGGCCGCCTTCTTCCCGCAGCGCGTCGAAGCCTGGGCGGGGGCGCCGCAGACCGTGTATTCCGACCACTTCCTGGCCGGTCCGATGGATGGGCCGGTCGGCTACAAGCTGGAAGCGCCGCCGCTGCATCCGCTGCTGCTGGCCACCACCATGAGCGGCTTCGGCGAAACCCACGCCGCCATGATGCGCGACTTCCCGCACTTGCAGGGCATGCTGGCCCTGCTGCGCGACGGCTTCCACGAAGGGGCGCCGGGCGGCACCGTGCGCCTGCGCGGCGACGGCAGCCCGGAGCTCGACTATCCGATCACAAGCTACCTGTGGGATGGCGCGCGCCGTGCGCTGCTCACGATGGCCGAGATCCAGTTCGCCGCCGGCGCGCGTAGCGTGCAGCCGGCCCACGAGATGGCGCGCCGCTATACCTCCTGGCCGGAGGCGAAGGCCGCCATCGCGGCCCTGCCGCAGGGCTTGCAGCTCACGCGCGTGGCCTCGGCCCACGTGATGGGCGGCTGCGCGATGTCGGGCGACGAGCGCCTCGGCGTGACCACGCCCGACGGCCGCTACCGCGGCCTGGCCAACCTGTCGGTGCACGACGGGTCCCTGTTCCCGACCTCGCTCGGCGCCAATCCCCAGCTGACGATCTACGGGCTCGTCGCCAGGCTGGCCAGCAGCCTGGCGACTTCCCTGGGCGGCAGGCCGGCGCTTGAGGCGGCCCGATGAGCGCGCGCCGCCTGCTCCAGCTGCTGCTCGTCATCCAGGCGCTCGCCGCGCTGGCCATCGGCCTGGCCGCCGTCCAGATCTTCGGCGCCGACCGCTGGCGGGGGCTGGCCCTGGGCCTGGGGAGCGTGGTGCTGGTGCGCCTGCTCATCAACCTCAACAACTTCTTCATGAGCGCGCGCTTCGCCAGTCCCACGCCGAGCGAATACCGGCTCGGTTTCACGGCGCGCCTGCGCATGTTCCTGGAAGAGTTCAGCGCCAGCATGCTGCAGTCCTCGTGGACCATGCCGCGCGCCAGCGCCTGCACGCGCATCCATCCGGACTCGAAGGCGCCGCCGGTCCTGCTGCTGCACGGCTACGGCTGCAACAGCGGCTACTGGTCGCATCTGGTGCCGCGCCTCGACGCCGCAGGCATCAGCCATGCGTCGGTCGACCTGGAGCCGCTCACCGGCGACATCGACGGCTACGCGCCGCTGGTCGAGCGTGCGGTGGATGCGCTGCTCGGCGCCACCGGATCCGACAAGGTGATCATCGTCGCCCACAGCATGGGCGGACTGGTGGCGCGGGCCTGGATGCGCGCCTGCGGTACCCGCAGGGTCGCGCGCGTGATCACCCTCGGGACGCCCCACCATGGCACCTGCCTGGCCGCCTTCGGGCTCGGCCTCAATGCCGCCCAGATGCGGCGGGCCGTCCAAGGTCGGGCCACCCCCGGGGAGCCGCCCGAATGCGCCTGGCTGCGTACGCTTGCCGGCGGCGAGGATGGGGCGGCGCGCGCCCTGGTCACCTCGATCTTCTCCCACCACGACAACATCATCGCGCCGCAGACCTCGAGCGAACTGCCGGGGGCGCGCAACCTGGCCTTCGGCGGCATCGGCCATGTGGCGCTGGGCCGTCATCCGCGCGTGCTCGACACCGTGATGCACGAAATCGCCCGCCTGCGCGATGCGCCGGCGCGCCAGCAGCAAGCCGCGCTTTAGCGAACCCAGGCTATGTGTATGTACGGGCGCCGTGTTACAGTTGGCACAACGCCGCAACCGGAGCGCCGATTGGCCCGCATCCTGATCATCGAAGACAATCCAGCCAACGTTGAGCTGATGGCGTTCCTGCTCACCGCCCATGGACACGGCGCCGTCAGCGCCCCCGACGGCGCGCGCGGCATCGCCGCCGCCCGCGCCGCGCCGCCCGACCTGGTGGCCTGCGACGTCAACCTGCCCGGCATGAACGGCTTCTCGGTGCTGGCCGCGCTCAAGGCGGAGCCTGCCCTGGCGGGCGTGCCGGTGCTGGCGGTGACTGCGCTGGCGATGGCCGGCGACCGCGAGAAGGTGCTGGCGGCCGGCTTCGACGGCTACATCAGCAAGCCGATCGAACCGGAGAGCTTCGTCGCCGAGCTCGAAGCCTTCCTGCCCGGCGCTGCTGGTGCTGCCACGCCTGCGTCTGCCGTTCCCGCCGGCCCGGCACCAGCGGCGATCCCGCCGGCAGCGGACCTCCTGCCTGCCCGACCGACCGTCCTGCTGGTCGACGACGATCCCTTCATGCTGGCCGTGCTGGCCGACATGCTCGGCGACGAACCGGTGCGGGTGCTGAGCGCCGCCTCCGGTCCCGAAGCGCTGGCGCTGCTCGAACGCGGGCCGGTCGAGGTCATCCTGTGCGACCAGGCCATGCCCGGCATGAACGGCACCGAGGTGCTGGTCCAGGTCGCCGCGCGCCATCCGCGCACCGTGCGGCTGATGCTGACCGGGCAGCAGGACCTGGCCGAGATCGAATCGGCGCTGCGCTCCGGCGTGGCCGACGCCCATTACGCCAAGCCGGTATCTGGAGCCACCTTGCGCGAACGGATCCGTGAGGCGCTGGCGCTGCAGCGCCGCCGCGCGCTTTAGAATCACGGTTCTAGCGGGCATCCCTAGAATGGGTAGCAGGCGATTCGCAAGGAACAGTCATGAGCAAGAAACTCCCCGCGGCGGACGAGGACGAAGCGCTGGCCCGCGCCGTCCGCGCATCGGCCCAGCAGATCTGGCAGGCGGGCCTCGGCGCCTTCGCCAAGGCACAGGAAGCGGGCGAGGGCAGCCGCTCGTTCACGCGCCTGGTGCGCGACGGCAGCGTGTTGGCCAAGCGCGCGCGCGAGGTCGAGGAAGCCACCGGCACGGTGGCGCGCGCCGCCGAGCGGGCCGCACGTAGAGGCGGGCGCAGCAGCGGCTCCTGGGGCAAGCTGGAACAGGTGTTCGAGGAACGCGTGGCGCGCGCCCTGGCCACCATCGGCGTGCCCGCCGCGAGCGAGGTCGAGGCGCTGCGCCGCCGCGTCGACGCGCTTGAAATGATGCTGGCGGAGCTCGGCGCGTGCCTGCCTGCGGCCAATGTTCCCAAAAAGCGCACGCGCCGCGCGCCCAAGCCGGAAGCTCCCGAGGAGGAAGAAGGGGCGTGAGTGGCCCTTCCATGCTGTCTCATTGACACGATTTGGTGTTATCCTCGCGGCTGGAATCATAAACTTCGCCCTTCATGCAACAAAAAGCTCCGCGCCGGACCCGCGAACGCATCCTCGAGCTCTCACTCAGGCTGTTCAACGAGTTCGGCGAGCCGAACATCACGACGACGGTCATTGCCGAGGAGATGAACATCTCGCCCGGCAACCTGTACTATCACTTCCGTAACAAGGACGACATCGTCAACTCGATCTTCGTCCAGTTCGAGGCGGAGATCGAACGCATCCTCACCGTGCCCGCGGGCCGGCGTTCGAACATGGAAGACGTGTGGCTCTACCTGCACCTGATGTTCGAGCTGATCTGGCGCTACCGCTTCTTCTACCGCGACCTGAACGACCTGCTGTCGCGCAACCGCAAGCTCGAGCTGCACTTCAAGGCGATCCTGGCCCACAAGATCAAGGTGGCGCGCCAACTGTGCGAAGACCTGCGCAGCGAAGGCTCGCTGGACGCCTCCGACCAGCAGATCGGCGCGATGGCGACCAACATGGTGGTGGTGGCGACCTACTGGCTCTCGTACGAATACGTGCGCAACCCGCGCAAGTACAGCGAGCAGCAGGCCATCGCCGACGCGCTGGCGCGCGGCTGCTACCAGGTGCTGTCGATGGTCGGCCCCTACCTGCGCGGCGACACCCGGCTGCTGTTCGAGAAGCTGTCCGAGGAATACCTCAAGAAGCTGTCCGCCGAGGCCAGGCCCGGCGCCGAATTCCTGTAACGTTTCTGGCACCTACGACAATGAAAACCCTGGCCGTCTATTGCGGCGCCTCCCATGGCGTCAACCCGATCTATACCGAAGCCGCCCGCGGCCTGGCAAGCACGCTGGTCGAGCACAACATCGGCCTGGTCTACGGCGGCGGCAAGGTCGGTCTGATGGGCGTGATCGCCGACGAGGTGCTGCGCCTGGGCGGCGAAGCCACCGGCGTGATTCCCAAGGCGCTGGTCGAGCGCGAAGTCGGCCACGCCGGCCTGACCCGCCTGTTCGTGGTGAAGGACATGCACGAGCGCAAGGCCATGATGGCCGAGCTGTCCGAAGGCTTCATCGCCATGCCGGGCGGGATGGGCACGCTGGAGGAGCTGTTCGAGATGCTGACCTGGGCCCAGCTGGGCATCCACGCCAAGCCGATCGGCCTGCTCAACGCGAACGGCTTCTGGGACGGCCTGCTGGGCTTCGTGCGCCACCAGTGCGAAGAGGGCTTCGTGCGCGCCCAGCACCTCGACCTGATCCAGACCGATGCCGATCCGGATGCCTTGATCCGCCGCCTGCGCACCCGCTAGCGGCCGACGAAGGGCGCCCTCGCGCGGCTCCCTGCAGCGCGTAATCATTTCTGGAACTTTTTCCGCTGGCCAGCGGAATAGGGGTGTCAGCTGAATTTCGTACCTGTGCGTACGCGGAACCCATGCCCCCTGAATCCATCGCACTGAATCGCTTCGGTCTCGGCGCCCGCCCGGCTGAGCCCTTGCCGCCAGACCCGCGCCGCTGGCTGCTCGCACAACTCGATAGCTACGAGGCGCTCCCGGCGCCCTGGCAAGCGTTGCCTCGTACCGCCGCGCTGGCCTCGGTGTGGGCGGCGCAGCAGCGCGCGGTACGCGCCGCGCCGGAGGGCCAGAAGAGCGGCATCCGCGAAGCCTACCTCCGTAGCGGCCGTCAGGCGTACCAGGCGGCGGTCGGCGCGCGCGCCGCCAGCGCGCTGCAGACCGCCACCCCCTTCATCGAACGCCTGGTCCACTTCTGGTCCAACCATTTCGCGGTGTCCGTCGACAAGCTGCTGGTCATCGGGCTGGGTGGCGCTTTCGAGCGCGATGCCATCCGCCCGCACGTGCTGGGACGCTTCGAGGACTTGCTGCTGGCAGCCGTGCGCCATCCTGCGATGCTGCTCTACCTCGACCAGGCGCGCTCCACCGGACCGAACAGTCCCGCCGGACGCCGCGCCGCCATGCGCCAGGCACGCGCACAAGGCAATGCCCAGGGCCTGAACGAGAACCTGGCACGCGAGATCCTCGAGCTGCACACCGTCGGCGTGCGCAGCGGCTATTCGCAGGAGGACGTCACCGAACTGGCGCGCGCCCTGACCGGCTGGACCCTGCCGGACGACGAGGCAAGCGCCGAGGCGCCTGCCTCCTTCCGCTTCGCGGCGGGATTGCACGAGCCCGGCAGTAGGACCGTGCTCGGCCGTACCTACGCCGCCGGCGGCGAGGAACAGGCGCGGGCGATCCTGCGCGACCTGGCCGCTGCGCCCGCCACCGCCACCCACATCGCCACCAAGCTGGCGCGCCACTTCGTCGCGGACGAGCCTCCTGCTCGCCTGGTGCGGCGCCTGGCCGACAGTTACCTGGCGAGCGGCGGCAATCTCGCCGTCGTCTACCAGGTATTGGTGACGGCGCCCGAAGCGTGGGCGGCAGGCGGGGGCAAGTTCAAGTCGCCCTGGGAGTGGACCGTCTCCGCCATGCGCGCGCTGGGACGGCGCGAGCTGCCGCCCGAGCAGGTGGCGAACCTGCTGAACCAGCTGGGCCAGCCGGTCTGGCGGCCCGGTTCGCCAGCGGGCTGGGGCGACATCACGGCCACCTGGGCGGCCCCCGACGCGCTACTGCGCCGCGTCGAGCTGGCGCAGCGCCTGGCAGGGCTGGCCGGCGCCGGCACCGATGCACGGGCGCTGGCCCCGCGCATCCTGCCCGGCAGCCTCGGCGACAGGACGCGCACGGCGCTGGCCCGTGCCGAGAGCCCGGCCACCGCGCTGGCGCTGCTGCTGGCATCACCCGAATTCCTGCGGAGATAAGATGATTTTCGACCGACGACAATTCCTTTCCGCGGCCGCGGTTTGCGCTACGACGGCGCTGCTTGCGGCGCCGCGCGTCGGCTTGGCCAACGCCGCGACCGAACGCCGCTTCGTCTTCATCATCCAGCGCGGCGCGGCCGACGGCCTGAATACCCTGGTCCCGTATGCGGAGCCGGCCTACGCCTCCTTGCGCGGCACGCTCGCCATCGACCCGTCGACTGCCGCAAAGCTGGACGGGACGTTCGCGCTTCATCCGTCCTTGAGCGAACTGGCCACGTTGTACCGGGCCGGCCAGGCCAGCTTTTTCCACGCCGTTGCATCCTCGTACCGCGAGCGTTCGCACTTCGACGGGCAGAACGTGCTGGAGACGGGCGGCAGCGCGCCTTACCAGCTGAACGACGGCTGGATGAACCGGCTGGTGGCGCTGCTCTCGCGTCCCGGCAAGGACGCCATCGCCTTCGCGCCGACCGTGCCGATGGCCCTGCGCGGTGCGGTCGCGGTGCCCTCGTATGCTGCGTCAAGCCTGCCCGAGGCGAACGAGGACCTGATGCTGCGCGTCGAGCAGCTGTACGCGGACGACGCCCAGCTGCATGCCTTGTGGTCGGCAGCGCTCGAAGCCCGCAATATGGCCGGCGCCACGGGGGGCGGCAAGCGCAAGGGCGCGCACGAGGCCGGCCGCATGGCAGCCAACTTCCTGGTGCGCGCGGACGGTCCGCGCATCGCCATGATCGAGACCGGCGGCTGGGACACGCACAGCGGCCAGAACGGCCGGCTGGCGGCCCAGCTGCGCAACCTGGACGGGCTGATCGCGGGCCTGCGCCAGGGACTGGGGACGGCATGGGAGCAGACCGTGGTCCTGGTTGCCACCGAATTCGGGCGCACTGCGGCAGCGAACGGCACCGGCGGCACCGACCACGGCACCGGCGCGGCGGCCATGCTGGCGGGCGGGGCGGTGCAGGGAGGGCGCGTGCTGGCCGACTGGCCGGGCCTGGCACCGGAGAACCTGCTCGACGGGCGCGACCTGCGCCCGACGCTGGCCCTCGAAGCGCTGATCGCGCAGACCTGTGCCGAGACCTTCCGGATCGAGCCGGGGAAGATGGCGCGGGCACTGTTCCCGCACCTGATCCAGGGCAGATCCTTGCCGCGCCTCTTGAAGACCTGAAGCGCAATCCTCAGGCAAGCACGATGCGGTCGCGTCCGGCCTCCTTGGCCCGGTAGAGCGCCTTGTCGGCCCGATGGATGGCATCGGCCAAGGGCTCGCCGGCGCGGCGCGTGGCCAGGCCCGCCGAGAAGCTGATGCGGCGGCCCTGCATGCCCGGCACCGGCATGGCGTGGACCCGTTCGGTCATCCGTTCCAGCACGGTGCGCGCGTCCTCGGGCGCGGCATCCGGCAACAGCAGCAGGAATTCCTCGCCGCCCCAGCGCGCCAGCACGTCGTTGGCGCGCAGGCAGGCGCGTGCCGTGGTCGAGAAGCTGCGCAGCACGGCGTCGCCCGCAGCGTGGCCGTACTGGTCGTTGACCTGCTTGAAAAAATCGATGTCGAGCAGGGCGATGCACGCGCCCGTGCCGCCCTGGAGACCATCGGACTGGCGCCGCTCTTCGGCTTCCAGGACCTCGTGCATGCGGCGGCGGTTCACCAGCGAGGTCAGCTCGTCTACCGTGGCCAGCACGCGGATGGTTTCCAGTGCCTCGCTCAGTTCGCGGCCAGTAGCCCAGCATGCGGCGCAGGCCGCGCTCGCTGCCGCACAGCAGGATGACGAAACGCTGCGCTGGACTCACGCCGCCAGCTGCGTGGCCGACATCCCGGCGAGCAATTCCGCGATCCGCTCCGGCGGCACCGGACGGCTGAACAGGTAGCCCTGCATCTCGTCGCAGTCGTTGGCGCGCAGGAAGTCGCGCTGCTCCTCGGTTTCCACGCCCTCGGCGATGACGCGCAGGTTCAGCTTGTGGCCGAGCGAGATCACCGCCATCGCGATGGCCTGGTCGTCCGGACTGTCGGCCAGGTCGCTGACAAAACTCTTGTCGATCTTCAGGCGGCTGATCGGGAAGGACTTGAGTGCCGACAGGCTCGAATAGCCGGTGCCGAAGTCGTCGATCGACAAGGACACGCCCATGCCCTTGAGTTCACGCATCTTCTCCACCGCGCGCGCCAGGTCGCGCATGATCGAGCTTTCGGTGACTTCGACCTCCAGCGATTCCGGCGGCAGCCTGGAGTCGCGCAGGGCGCCGGCGATACGCTCGACCAGGCGCTTCTCCTCGAACTGGCGGGCCGACACGTTGACCGAGATCGTCAACGGCGGGAGGCCGGCGGCACGCCAGGCCTGGCCCTGGGCGCAGGCGGTGCGCACCACCCATTCGCCCAGCGGGACGATCAGGCCGCTCTCTTCGGCCAGGCCGATGAAGCGCAGCGGCGAAATCAATCCCTGCTCGGGGTGCTTCCAGCGGATCAGGGCCTCGACGCCGAACAGGCGGCCGGTGCGCAGGTCGACTTTCGGCTGGTACAGCAGTTGGAACTGGCAAGCTTCGCTACCACAGCCGGGATCGGCACCGGCGTCGACGCATTGATCAAGGGCGGTACGCATGCCTTCCAGCAGCACCAGCTTCTCTTCCACGCTGGCGTTCATCTCGCTGGCGTAGAACTGGAAGCTGTCCTTGTGTTCCTTGGCGCGGTACATCGCCGCGTCGGCGTTCATCATCAGGGTGTTGGCGTCCTCGCCGTCGCGCGGGTAGAGCACCACGCCCATGCTGCAGCTGACCTGGACTTCCTGGCCCTCGACCTCGACCGGCTCGGTGACCGCTTCGCGCACCTTTTCCAGCAGCGGCGTGATCGCCATCGGGTCGCCCGAGATATCGGGCAGCAGGATGACGAACTCGTCGCCGCCGAAGCGCGCGAGGGTGTCGTTGCGGCGCAGGCAGCGGGCCATGCGCGCGCCGACGACCTTCAGCAGTTCGTCGCCGGCATTGTGACCGAGGCCGTCGTTGACCAGCTTGAAGCCGTCGAGGTCGATGAAGGCCAGCCCCACCGCATGGCCCTTGCGCTCGGCGTCCCGGATGGCCTGGCCGAGGCGGTCGCGCAGCAGGCTGCGGTTCGGCAGGCCGGTGAGGTCATCGTGGTGTGCCAGGTGGCGGATGCGCTGCTCGGTGAGCTTGCGCTCGGTGATGTCGCGCACGATCGCCACCACGCCGCCTTCCACCTGGACCACCTGGCGGTGCAGCCAGCGGTCCTCGTTGGGCAGCATGTGGGCCAGCCATTCGGCCTCGCGCGCCACGCCGTCGGTGGCGACGGCTGCCAGGTCGTCGAAGATGCCGATGCCCAGGTGGGTCGGCAGCAGCACCGACATGCGCTTGCCTTCCATGCGCTCCTTGGCCAGGCCGGTGAGCTGTTCGGCGCGGGTGTTGGTGGTCTCGATCACGAAATCCATGACGCCGCCGTCGGCCCCGGGAATGGTGCGCAGCACGAAGAAGGCATCCAGGCTGGCCTCGGAGGCGGCGGCATAGGTTTCCTGCGCCAGCCGTTCGCGGCGGCGCGCCTTGGCCAGCTGCCATGACCAGGCGCTGACCAGGGTAACGACGAACAGCAGCAGCGCAGTGCCGGCACTGGCGCCGAACAGCCAGGCGCGGCGCTGCGCGCGGAATTCGGCCATCTGCTCGGCTTCGGACAGGCCGACCACCGCCACCAGCGGGAAGCCGTTCAGGGCACGGGTGCTGGTGTAGCGCAACTCGCCGTCGATGCCGGTCTTTCCCAGTACGACATTGTCGTCCTTGCCGAGGACGACGCGCTGGCCCCACGAGACCGGTTCGCCGACGCGCACCGCACGCACGATGCCGTCGGTGCCGGCCACGCCCAGCAGGCCGCGGTCGCCCAGGCGCGAGCGTTCGTAGGAGCTGGTAAAGAATGCCGGATCCACCGCGACGGTCGCGACGCCCGCGAACAGGCCGTCGCTGCCGTTGATGCGGCGCGAGAACACCACGTGCGGCTCGCGCCGCCCGACGGCGGTGCTGACATAGGGGACGTCGCCGTCCTTGTCGCGGTGCCAGGTGAACCAGGGCGCGCGCGAGACGTCGCCGCCGGGGCGCGCCTGCGGGTTGCTGGCCAGGACGCGGCCGCTGTCGCTGATGATCGCGACCTGGAACACGAGGCCCGGCGGCAGCAGGCCCTTGGCGCTCATCGCTCCCAGGGCCGCGTTGGGACCGTTGGTCTCGACCGCGTACTGCAGCACGCGCAGGGTCTGGTCGATGCTGCTCAGGCTGCGCGCCATCTGGGCTTCGTAGGTGTCGACCAGTTCGCGCGTGGCGTCCCGGGCTGCCCCGTGCGCGGCGCGCTCTTCGGCGCGGATCATGTGGAAGGCCGCAGTCCACAGGGCGGCCACCAGCAGCAGCGCGAAGAGCGGCAGCGAAATATGGGTTTCCATCCCTCGCCCGAGCCAGCGCAGCAGCGCCGTCCGGCGGCGCTGCTGCTGCGGCCGCGCATGCGGCGGTCTGGCGGCGGGCGGGACCATGCGGTTCATCGGCTCAGCGCAGCACCAGCACCGGCCGCACGCTGGCGTCCAATTCGGCGCGGTCGATGTAGCCGATCATGGACGGGTTGTCGGCCACCATGCGGCGCACGCTCGCGTTGTCGATGGCTTCGCGCGGCGGCTGGCCGCGGCCGGTGAAGACCATCTTGGACCAGTGCGCCTTGAGCAGGGCAGGGGTCTTGCCGGTGACCTGGGCGTAGAACTGCTCGCGCTCGCTTGATCCGAGACGCTGGTCGAGCGCCACCACTTCGGCGCCGCCGGGAAAGCGCCCGGCCTGGCCGAGGAAGATCGCGGCGACCTGCTCAGGGGACAGCGCCGGCAGCGGATTGCGCGCGGAGACGATCACGACCAGCTCCGCCGAGGCATCGGCCGAGGCGGCTTGCGCCAGGATCAGCGCCGCGGCTGCCATGAGGTGTCGGATGCGGATTCCCATGGACCGCCTCAGAACACGAAGTCGAGCGCAACGCTCGCTACATGCACGGTCTGGCCGGAGCGGAAGCCGGCCGGTGTATTGATGAGGGTGCCGCGCGAGCCATCGGTCGGCCGGAGGCGGTCGTATTGGACCTTGAGCGCGGCGTCAAGGGGCAGGTCCCAGCGCAGGCCGGCGGTCCACGTGGTCTGGATCGGAATCGTCCCGAGATAGAGGTTCAGCGCTGCGTTGAGCGCGCCTGCAGTCGCCTGCAGCCGCGGCGGCAGGCCGGCCAGCGGCAGGCCGGGGTCGCGCGTGGAGCCGTGGGCGCGCACCCTGGCAAGGCCGAGGTAAGGCGTCAGGCTCGCGAAGCGGTAGCCGCCGCCGGCATACATGGTGCTGGTCTCGCCGAGCAGGGAATCCGTGCGGGCGCGGCCGGCTTCGGCGCTGACGAACCACTGTCCCGGGTCGTAGCTGACGCCGGCGCCGATCATGGTCACGCGCTTGTGCTCGATCGCATAGCGATCGGCCAGCGCCGCCCCGCGCGGACCGAAGGCGCGCATGGCGGTGAACACTTCGGCGCCGATCGGGGTCGACAGGTGGGCGGTCAGGGCCGACAGGCGGGCGCTGAAGGGGCCGTGCTCGATGCTGTGCGACAGGCCGGCAATGCCGTGCGCCTTCAGGCGGCGGTCGCCGAACAGGCGGGTGTCGGTGTGGCCGAAGAAAGCCTGGGTGGCGTGCCGCGTGTCGCCGCCGCCCCAGCGCCAGGTGGCATCGATGCCATCGCTGCTGGAGATCGGCAGGGCGCCGTACACCTCGACCGGCGGGCGGACCCAGGGCATGGTATAGCCGACCTTGCGGTAGTCGGCCGCAAGGAAGACCGGCAGGGCAATGCGTCCCACGCGCAGTGCCAGGTCCGGAGTCGCCTGGTACTTGACGTTGGCCCATTCGACGCGTGGACGGTAATTGCCGTCCAGGTTTTGTTCGCTGACCACTTGCAGCACGGCCGACCAGCGTCCCAGCGTCAGGTCGAGCTGGGCGCCGAGGCGGCTGTCGACATCCGGGCTCCAGCGTTCGCTGCGGCCGGCGCCGTTGGCGCGCAGGACCGTGGAGCTGAAGTCGGCGTCACGCACACTCGCATGGACCACGCCGAGGGTGCCGAAGCCGGAAAATTTCCAGGAGGGGGCGGCAGCGGTGTCGGCAGCATGCCCTGCCGTCGCGACCAGCATTCCGCAGGCAAACAAACCACTGCGCAGGGCCGGAGGTACGGCACTGCCGTGGAGGGAAAACAGGTACGTCATGGGGTTCTAATTGCGTCTGGATGGCGTCGCGGGCAAGGGGCCGCAGCAGAAAATGACGTGCAAACTTTACCGAAGGCAATAATGAAAGTCGAGCTATTTACGATGGGTAAAGAATCAATCTGACAAGCCTTGTTGTTCGATGGCAACGGGCTCGGCCGTGGAGCCCCACAGGCGCCGGCCTCCCAGGTCGAGCCAGGTCAGGTAGAGCCGCAGGTCGAACTCGAGCTGGTGGTAGTGGGGCTCCATCCAGCAGCACAGCTTGTAGAAGGCCTTGTCGTGCTCCTTCTCCTTCAGGTGCGCCAGCTCGTGCACCGCGATCATGCGCAGGAAGGGGAGTGGCGCATCGCGGAACACGCTGGCGATGCGGATCTCGCGCTTGGCCTTCAGGCGGCTGCCCTGCACGCGCGAGATCGCGGTGTGCAGGCCGAGCGCGTGCTGCACGACGTGGAGCTTGCTGTCGAAGGCGACCTTGACCACCGACTCGGCCTGCCGCAGGTACTCGTCCTTCAGCGCCTGCACATAGGCGTAGAGCGTCTTGTCGGTGCGGATGCCATGGGCCCCGGGGTAGCGCTGCAGGAGCACTTCGCCCAGCCGGCCGGCATCGATCAGCTGGCCGACCTGGGCGCGCAGGGTGTCGGGATAGGCGGTGAGGTAGGGTAGCTTGTGCATGGGACCGGCAATGTAACACGTCGCCGGCGTTCGGGTGAGGGCGACACCACGGCGCCAGCCGGCGCCATGGTGTCGCTGGATCGTTGTGGGGAAGCTTCGGCGGGATGCCGCGTCAGCCGGAAGGTGGACCAGGCGGAAGGCTTGCCAGCCGGAGAGCCTGTCAGCGGGAGTGCCTGTCAGCTCTCCTTTTCGCCCTGGCGGTTGCCGGCGTTCTTGGCGGCTGCGGCGGCGCGCTGGGCCGACTGCCGGCTTTCGCCGCCCTTGCGGCCGATGTCGGCCATGTGGGCGCGGTTGCGGCTGACTGCTTCGCCGCCTTTCTGGCCGGCGCGGCGCGCTTCTTCGGAATCGAACTCGTGCGCGGTACCTTTCTGGTGTGCCGCCTGTCCGCCCTTGCTGGCGATTTCACGCTGCTGGTTCTGGTCCATTGCCGCGAAACCGCGCTTGGCCGGCGCCTGGCTGCTGCCCGCGGCGCCCTTCTGGGCGCTACCCTTGCCGTTCTCTTTACTTGTCGCCATGTCGCTCTCCTTGTGTGCCCTGAGGTGTCAAAGTCGAAACTGGAACCGCGAGCGCGTATGGATGCGCTCGTGCCGTTTAGAGAGAAGGCTGAAGCGTTAGTTCCTTCGCGTTGGGGTCGGTTTCGGGACAAGCGACCGTGGCCTGCTAGCGCGGACGCGAACGCCGCTCGCGCAGCCGCTTGGTCCCGCCGTGCAGCAGGCCGCGCGGCTCGACGCCGTCGATCGCGGGCGGGGCCGCGGCGAGGTCCGATTCGAGCTCGGCGCGGCGCGCGCGCAGGCGCAGCCCCAGGGCCAGCTGGTCGGCGCCGGCGCGTGCCAGCGCCGGGAACAGCAGCTTCTCCTCGAAGGCGACGTGGCGTTCCACTTCGTCGGCCAGCACTGCGACGCTGACGTCGAAGAAGTCGTCGTCCGGGAACAGCGTGCCCAACTGCTCGACCAGTTCGCGCATGCTGTCGTGCTCCAGGGCCGCATCGTCGAGCAGGCCGTCCTCGACCGCGCCGCGCAGCGCCGGGTAGAAGAGTTCGTCCTCGAGCATGGCGTGCATGGCCAGCGCATCGCAGAGCTCGTCGACCACGCGCTCGCGCTGCGCTTCTTCTTCGCGGTCGAGCATCGCGAAGGCGTGGAACAGGGAGCGCACCTGCTCATGGTCGGCGCGCAGCAGGGCCAGGATGCCGCCGGGCGGCTCGGCTGAGCCGGTGTCCTTTCGTGAAGAATGAACCATGTTCACCTCGCCGTGCGATGGGGCGCATCAAATCGGCAGTAGACGCGCTACGAGGAGAGAAGTTCATTAAATTATGGGCCGGCTCCTGCGCGGATCAAGAAGCCGCTGAGGCAGACCGGGATCAGGCGTCCGCCACCTTGAGCACCAGCTTGCCGAGGTTCCTGCCTTCGAAGAGCATCAAGAGTGCTTCGGGGAAGCGCTCGAAGCCGTCGACCACGTACTCGATGCTCTTGAGGCTGCCTTCCTGCATCCAGCCCGCGAGCGTACTGACGCCCTCCGCATAGCGCGGCGCATAGTCGAACACGACCATGCCTTCCATGCGCGCGCGGTTCACCAGCAGCGACAGGTAGTTGGCCGGCCCCTTCACCTGGCTGGTGGTGTTGTACTGCGAGATCGCGCCGCAGATGACGATGCGTGCCTTCATGTTGATGCGGGTGAGGACGGCGTCCAGGATCTCGCCGCCGACGTTGTCGAAGTAGACGTCCACGCCCTGCGGGCACTGTTCCTTCAGACCCGCGTGCACGGAACCTGCCTTGTAGTCGATGCAGGCGTCGAAGCCGAGTTGCTCGACCACGAAGCGGCATTTCTCTTCGCCGCCGGCGATGCCGACCACGCGGCAGCCCATCTTCTTCGCCACCTGGCCGACCGTCATGCCGACTGCGCCGGCGGCACCCGAGACCACCACGGTCTCGCCCGGCCTGGGCTGGCCCACCTCGCGCAAGCCGAAGAAGGCGGTCATGCCGGGCATGCCGAGGGTATTCAGCCAGGCCGTCGGCGGGGCAAGGCGCGGGTCGATCCTGGTGAACGCTGCGGTCTTGTCGTCCGCCTGGCCGGACCAGTAGCGCTGCACGCCGGTGCCGCCCGCCACGTGATCGCCCACCGCGAAGCGCGGCGAGCGCGAAGCCACGACCACGCCCAGTCCGCCGGCACGCATGACCTCGCCGATCGCGACGGGACGGATATAGGATTTGCCCTCGTTCATCCAGCCGCGCATGGCCGGGTCGAGCGACAGGTAGAGCACCTTGACGACGATGCCGCCTTCCTCCGCCTCGGGCACGGCTTCCTCGTGGAACTGCCAGTCCTCCTTGCGCGGCAGGCCGAGCGGTCGGGCGGCGAGGCGGAACTGCTGGTTCGGGGGAAAGGCATTGGTCATGAGGGTCTCCGCTAGGTAAGTAGATCGTCAATATTGGCAGCGTGACTATACCGCTTCCGTACCGCCGCTTCTACCGGTCCTGTGCGGCGCGTGCGACAATAGCGGGCTTTCCATCCCTCACGCATACCGATCACTACCTTATGGCTCTCAAGGCAACCATCTACAAGGCCGACCTGTCGATCGCCGACATGGACCGCAACTACTACGGCGACCACGCCCTGACCATCGCACGCCACCCGTCCGAGACCGACGAGCGGGTGATGATCCGGGTGCTGGCCTTCGCGCTCCATGCGGACCCGGCACTCGCCTTCACGAAGGACTTGTTCGACGTCGACGAGCCGGCCATGTGGCAGAAAGACCTGACCGGCGCGATTCAAACCTGGATCGAGGTCGGCCAGCCGGACGAGAAGCGCTTGCTGAAGGCGGCCGGGCGTTCGGAAAAGGTCATCGTGTACAGCTACAGCGCCACCAGCGACATCTGGTTCAAGGGCCTCGCCAAAGGGATCGACCGCGCGAAAAACGTCGCGGTGGTGAACATTCCGAACGAGGCCAGCGTTCAGCTCGAAAAGATGGCGAAGCGGAACATGCAGCTGCAATGCACGATCCAGGACGGCCAGGTGTGGCTGACCGACGGCCTCGATACCGTGCTGGTCGAGCGCGAATACCTGCGCGGCGGACAGTAAAGCTATAATTCCGCATTCACCCATTTTACGTATTGCGCCATGAAACGTTCCTTCCTTGCCCTGCTTGCCAGCTGTGCCTTTTCCGCCTCCGCGTTTGCGCAAGTGACCGTTTCCGAACCCTGGATTCGCGCCACCGTGCCGGCCCAGAAGGTGACCGGCGCCTTCATGCGCGTGCAGTCCACGGCGCCGGCGCGCCTGGTCGGCGTGCAGAGCGAGGTCGCCGGCCGCGCCGAGCTGCACGAGATGGCGATGGAAGGCCAGACCATGCGGATGCGCCGCGTGGAAGCGATCGAGCTCCCGGCCGGGAAGCCGGTCAACCTGGCCAGCGGCGGCTACCACATCATGCTGATGGACCTGAAGCGCCAGGTGAAGGAAGGGGAGAGCGTCGCGCTGACCCTGCAGGTGCAGGATGCCGCGGGCAAGCGCCAGGAAGTGAAGGTGGACGTGCCGGTGAAGCCGCTGACGCACAGCGCGCACGCCGGTCACTGAATTTCGTAGGGTGGGCGGCTACGCCACCCACGCGGTAATAGGTATGGGCCGATTGCCGCGGCCGTGCTGGCGGAGGTTGACCGCGTGGGCGGGAGACCCGCCCGCCCTACCAAACCCGCTTAGCGCGGCGCCGCCGCAATCCGGCGCGCATCCCCCGAGCCCACGACCGACTTGCTGACGCGCGGATCGCCGTAGTAGTTGACGTCGCCCGAGCCGGCGATGGTCATGCTCAGCTCATGGCGCGCCCACACCGTCGCCTCGCCCGAGCCGGCCACGCTGACGCTGGCGTTGTCCGCCTGCACCGCGCCCATGTCCACGGTGCCCGAGCCGCCGATCGATACCGACAGCTTGCGCGCGGTGCCGCCGCCGGCCTTGAAGTCGCCGCTGCCGCCCAGGCTGACCGATACCGAGTCGCTCTCCAGCTTGCGCACGTTGATCTCGCCCGAGCCGCCCAGGTCGATGTTCAGGCGCGGTGCGCGCAGCGCATCCGCATCGACCGAACCCGAACCTCCCAGCGCCAGGCGCTCGATCTGGCGGGCGTTCACGACGATCTTGAGGTTCCTGGTACGCAGGTTCAGGTTGCGCTTGGACGGGCGGATCTTCAGGGTGCCGTTTTCCACCACGGTCTCGATCAGCGGCAGCACGTTGTCGTCGGTTTCGATGGTGACGCCTTCGCTGTCGCCCATGCGCAATTCCAGCTTGCCCGGCACTTCGAGGGCCAGGCCGGTGAAGTGCGATACCTGGCGGGCCTGGCGCTTGATGCTGCCGTTGCCCTCGACGCGTTCGCCGCCGAAGGACCAGCTGGCGGCCATGGACGGGGTAGCCGTCGTGGCAAGACCGGCGGCGAGGGCGGCGGCCACGAGGGTGGGAAGGAGAATGGCGCGCAGGAAGCCGGTCGGGCGGGAAGAGGTCTTGGTCATGCTTGTCTCCTGTTGAAGCGTTTGTCGATGCTGCCATCCTAGGCAAGGGCCGGGCCCGCTGCATCCCGGATGCGACGAACGGCACAGTTTACCGTCCAGAATGCACGCTGGCGTGACAGTCCGTCAGGCTTCATGCAGGATGGATGCCTATCCCGAACGCGCGGTTTGCACTAGAATCGTGCGCTTTTTGCGCCGGATTGCGTCCGGTGGAGCTAGCAATGAACCTGATTCTCTTACTGATGGCCTTTTGCGTCGGCATGGCCATGTCGGTCCAGGCGGCCGTTAATACCCAGCTGGCGGCCTCGATCGGCGCCAATTCGGTGGTCGCCGCCCTGGTGTCCTTCGGCTGCGGCACCGTCGTGCTTGCCGGGGTCGCCGTCTCGCGCGGCGGGCTGGGCCCGACCTTCGCGGCACTCAGCGGCCAGCCGCTGTGGAAGTTCGCCGGCGGTTTCCTGGGGGCGGCCTTCGTCTTCGGCACGGTGTTCCTGGCGCCGCGCATCGGCCTGCTGAGCCTGATCGTGCTGGTGATCGCGGGCCAGCTGATCACCTCGATGGCGATCGACCACTTCGGTCTGGTCAACATGGCGATGCGCAAGGTCTCCGGCGTGCGCGTGCTGGGCGCCTGCGTGGTGGCGCTGGGCGTGGCGATCACCCTGTTCGGCGACCGCGTCGTTGCAGCTTTCGGACGCTAGCCGACCTGCTGAGCAATTTTTATTTCAGATTTGCAATCTTCCGGAGATGCATGGTTTTATAATGTCCGGCACCGTTTAACTTTTTACACGTGCCGGCCAGATGGAATACCACCAGTCTTCGCAGATCCCCACCCTGTCGTACATCGAGAACGAAGACCACCCGGTATTCGGTACCCTGGTCGAGCAGATCCTGCACCTGCTGAATTCGCGCCTGGTGTTCTCGGACATCATCATCCACCAGAACAGCCCGCTGATGCTGCGCCAGCCGAAGGGCCTGGTGGCGGTAACCGATTCGCCCATCACCAAGGAAGAGCTGGAAGAATTCTTCGACGTCATCGAGCCGAACTGGGCCGAGCGTATCGCGGTGCGCGCGTTCGACCGCTCGATCGACCTGCACACCGCGCGCATCCGTGCCAACTGCTTCAGCTTCCAGGGCAAGAAGCGCCTCGGCTGCGTGATCCGCCGCTTCCCGAAGGAGCCGCTGGCGCTCTCCGAACTGGGCCTGTGGAAGGATGAGCAGGAATTTGCTTGCCTGAACAGCGGTCTCGTCTTGATCATCGGCGATACCTGCCAGGGCAAGTCGACCACGATCGCGTCGATGATCGACGAGATCAACAAGCAGCGCTCGGGCCACATCATCACCATCGAAGACCCGGTCGAGACCCTGATCCCGCAGCGCAAGTGCATCATCACGCAGCGCGAAGTCGGCGAGGACGCCGACGTGGCCAGCTACTACCTGGGCGCGCTGGACGCGCTGCGCGAGCGCCCGGACGTGATCGTGATCGGCGAGATCCGCGACGCCGAGACCGCGCAGGAAGCCCTGGCCCTGGCCGAATCCGGCCCGCTGGTGCTGGCCACCTTGCACGCGCGCTCTACCGAACTGGGCCTGCAGAAGATGCTGCGCCTGCTCGGCAATTCGGACGCCCAGGCCCAGGCCCTGGCGCACGCCCTGCGCGGCGTGTTGTGCCAGGCGCTGCTGCCGTCAAGGGAGGGCAACCGCTACCACCTGGCCACCGAATGCCTGACCCCCAGCAGCACCGTGATGCGCATGCTGGAGTCGGGCGACGTCGGCGCCATCCGCGCCCACATGAACGCGGGCCGCGATCCGGGCTGCCACACCATGAACGCCTCGCTCGAGCAACTGCTGGCGGCGCACAAGGTGCGGGTGGAGGATGCGCGCAACGCCACCACCGATCGGGTGGGCTTCGCGGACATGGTCTGATGCGGCTGCCGCCGCGGCCATCAACATTCCTGAAGGCCGCGGGGGAAAGGTGATTGGACCGGCGACGGCCCGCCCCGTACCCTGCCAGCTCGTTCTTACAAGGAGGAGTCATGGCTCATACCGTCAACATCGTCAACGCCTTCGTGGATGCAGCAGAAGGCGGGAACCCCGCGGGCGTCGTGCTGGACGCCGATGCGCTCTCGAGCGGCGAGAAGCTGCGCATCGCCCAACTGGTCGGCCTGTCCGAAACGGCCTTCGTCTCGCGCTCGCACGCGGCCGACATCAAGCTCGAATTCTTCACGCCCAGCCGCCAGATCGCTCACTGCGGCCATGCCACCGTCGCCACCTTTTCGCTGCTGGCGCAACGTGGACTGGTCACCGGGCCGGAGTCGTCCAAGGAAACCATCGATGGCACCCGCCGTATCCTGCTGCGCGGAGACGCCGCCTTCATGGAACAGCGCGCGCCCGAATACGTCGACGAGGCGGACTTCGTCCCGGGCGCCGGTGCCGGGCGCATCCTGGCCAGTCTGGGCCTTGGCCCGGACGACGTCGCCGCGCCGCCCTGCGTGGTGGCTACCGGCAACCGCTTCGTGCTGGTCCACGTGCGTTCCGAAGCGGTGCTGGCGGGGCTGGCCACGGACATGGCCGAGATCGCGGCCGTCAGCGCCGCCTTCGGCGCGATCGGCTATTACGTCTTCGCCACCACCGACGGCGAATTCGCCGCCACCGCCCGCATGTTCGGGCCGCACTACGGCATCGAGGAAGAGGCCGCGACCGGGATGGCGGCCGGACCGCTGGCCTGCTACCTCTACGACCGCGCCGGGCTCAAGCACTCCACGCTGCTGATCCGGCAGGGCGCGCACATGGCGCCGCCGTCGCCCTCGCGCATCACGGTCGAGCTGCAGCTGGAGGGCGGGCGTATTACCGGGCTGTTCGCGGGAGGCGAGGCCAGGCTGGCCAGCACGGTGACGGTGATGTGACGCTCAATCCTGCCAGGCCCGTCGTATCGCCCGCTGCGCCACGCGCAGCAGGCCCGGCTTGGCCGGCGACTGGGCGGAGACGAAGTGCATGCCCGCTTCCACCACGATGCCGTCCAGCGCGCACACGTCGCCCGTGGAATAGGCGTCCAGCATGTCGCGGCGCACCAGCGACAGCCCGGCTTCCTGTCCCACCAGTTCGAGCAGCAGCGACTCCTGGTCGGTGCGCAGCCCCGGTGCGAAGCTGCGGCCGTGGGCGGCGAACAGCGCGGTGGTCAGCTTGTGGAAGGAGCAGTCGTCCGAGGTGCCGATCCATGGCAGGGCGAGGGCAGCCTCGAGGCCACCTGCTTCGATACGCTCGCGCCAGGCGGCGGGGTAGCCGACCACGAACTCGACCGGGGCGAGGAGCGTGGCGTCGATCGCCAGCCCTTCCAGCTTCCCTTCGACGAAACCGGCGTCGAACACCCCATCCTCGATATTCTTCAGTACCGCGCCCGAGGTCGTCTGCACCAGCGAGATGGCAACGTGGGGCGCGGCTTCGCGCATGTGGCGCAAGAAAGCCGGCAGGCGGAGAAAAGCGGGCTCGTTGACGGTGCCGATCACCAGTTCTCCCGCGATCTCGCCGTTCAAGGTATTGGCTTCGTCGCGAATGGCCTCGACCGCATGCAGGGCGCGCTTGGCATGCACGAACACCGCTTCGCCTGCCGGCGTCAGCGTCATGCCCCGCGCGTGGCGCTCGAACAGGCGCACCCGCAATTCCTCTTCCAGCTGCTTGACGTGGGCGCTGATGGCCGGCTGGCTCAGGTGCAGCAGCTCGGCCGCCCGCGCCACCGTCCCGCAGCGTGCGATCGTGACCAATGACTTCAACTGGTGGATATCCATGGGTGCCGTGTTCGATGAGCGGTGAGCCGCATTAGGGAAGATTCTACACAGCCTGGCGGCATTTCTCCGGCCGGCCGCGGGCCCTCAGCAATCCTGAGCCTGCTGGGAGAAAAGTGATTGGACCCCCAGGCCGCTGCTTCGTAGAGTAGGGACTGCGCTTCCCGCGGCAGCGGCCGCCCGTCTGTCCTGGGCCGCTGTCTTCCGGCCAGCGTCGTGCCGGCCGTTTCTTCTTCGCGCGAAGCCGCAGGCTTCCCTATGCAATGGTGCATAGGGAGCTTGCCGTTCTACGTGTTTTCATTGCGTTATAGCATAGATATCCTGTCCTGCATCCCGTCGCCGGTTTTCATCACGAAAGAATAATCAATGGCATTCAAGCACCTCCTGCTCGGCATCCTCGTCACCGCGATCTGGGGCGCCAATTTTTCGGTCATCCAGCTCGGCCTGGCCGACGTCGATCCCTTCGCCCTTGCATGCGCACGCTTTGCCTTGAGCGCCTTTCCGCTGATCCTGCTGGTGCCGCGTCCCGCGACCGGCCTGCGATACGTGGCCGGCTACGGCGCGCCGCTCGCCGCCTGGTGGCAGCGCAGGCAGGCCGTGTCCATCCGCTAGCACTGCTGCGCACTGGCCGGGCCATGTCCGCTGCGGCCGAGCTTCAGGAGCCGCCTGCTACCCGGCAGGCGCGGCTGCTTCTCAGGGCGATGAGGCGCCTTCCCTTGCCTCGTTCACCGGCGAAAAGTAAATCCGGTTCTGGCTCATCGCGACGTAGACACGGTGGCGCCGCAGGAAATCGGTGCCGAGCACCAGCATTTCGCCCGAGAGGTCCATGTTCATCAAGCGCAGGTCGACATTCTTGATCTCGAGCTCGCCGATCGACATCCGGGGCACCGGCACCTTCCAGACCGGCTGCTGGCGGTCGCGCCAGCTTTTCACCGGAGCCTCGCGCGTCGCGCCTTCCGACTCGGGGCTCAGGCCCATGCGCTGCGCGGTGAACAGGTCCACGTAGGAGTGCGTGGTGACGGTCGAGATGACGGCATTGATGTCCTGGCCGTTGATGCGGACCTTGAACCAGGGCCGCAGGTCCTTTCTCAGCGGGTGGACCTCGAAAGGCACCGAGGGGGTCTTCCGGTCCCAGTAGGCGAGCGACGCCCGCAGGCAGCCGCGCGGCTTGAAAAGCTTCAGGTAGCCCCCGGCCAGCGCGATCTCGACGTCGGTGCGGAACAGGTAGTTCGCCCCGATCTTGGCGCCGACGCCGTCGTCCTGCAGGTCGTCGACGGCGAACCAGGCATTCCTGTACTCGTTCGGGCCGAGCGCGACGTGGTCGAGACGCGCATTCGCCACCTGGACGCCGACGTAGTTGCTCTCCGAGAGATTCACCTTGACGCCGAAACCTTCGAGCGTCTTCCTGTCCAGCGAGGTCGCTTGCTGGGCGCCGGTATCGATCAGGGCCGGCACCGCGTGACCGTTGATACGCGCCTCGACGAGCGGCACCGCGTCGCCCCTGAAGCTCAGCGGCAAGGTCGACGGTTCGCCCGGCTGGCAGCCAGCTGGCAGCGCCTGGGCCGAAGCCGGGAAGGGCAGTGCAGCGAGGGCGAGGAGGGAGAAGCCGAAACGGCGGGCAAAGCAGGATACGGTGGTATGCATGGGATCAGGCCGGTTGTGGGAGCGAGCGCGATTGTACGGGTGTTTCCGGCGTAAGGGCTCGTTGTCGCCGATACGCCACGGCCGCCTCATGGTGAAGACCCCGGTCGACTGGCTGCTGCCTGCGCTACCCCTGCCCGAAGCGCAGGCAGTGCAGTTCAGGCCGGTGCGCAAGCGCTAGGGCTTCCACACGTATTGGACGAGGGTCCAGGCGTCGACCGCCTTGCCCTCGAGCAGCGCCGGATGAAAACTGCATGTCGCGATCCCGGCGCGGGCCGCCTCGTCCAGGTCCGGGTAGCCCGACGAGGTGACGACCCGCGAGTCCTTGACCGTACCGTCGGCGCCGATCAGGAAGCGCAGCGTCACCGTCCCCTGGTGGTTCCGCCTGAGCGCTTCTTCGGGGTAGACCGGCGGGGAGCAGCTGTCGTACCTGATCGACCCTGGCGCGTTGGGGGCGAGCTTGACCGGCCCGATCTTGTCCGTGCCGGCCGCGCTTGCCCATCCGGCGAGGCAGGAGAGGGCGAGGGCGGTGGCGAAGCCTGCGAATCCTTCCCTGGATGACATGCGCTCTCCTTTGTGGGATGACGCATCGCCTGCAAGGACAGGCGATGCGCTTAGTTACCGCTTGCTTCCGGCTTATTTGTCGATCAGCACCGGCTCGTCGAAGCCCAGCTCCTTCATCCGCGGCAGCTGGGTCTTGGCATCGCCCACCACCAGCCACACCATCTTCGACGGATCCAGGTACTTCTGCGACAGGGCCTGCACCTGCGGCAGCGTCATCGACTTGACGGTGCGCTCGCGGTCCTTGACGTAGTCGGCGCGCCAGCCGTACTTACTGATGTTGTCGAGCATGTCCAGCTTGGCGGAGGCCGTCTCGAAGGCGCGGGCATTGCTCTTGACGAGGAAGTTCCTGGTCGTCTCCAGGTCGGCTGCCGAGTAGGTCGGGGCATAGTCCTGCAGGATCTTCTTCACCAGCTGGGTCGATTCGAGCGTGACGTTGCTGCGTACGCCGCTGGCGATGATGAAAGGCCCGGCGCTCTTGCTGCCGGCGAAGCTCGAGCGGATGCCGTAGGTGTAGCCTTTGCCTTCACGCAGTTCCTGGGTCAGGCGCGAGGCGAAGCCGCCGCCGCCCAGGATGTAGTTGGCAACGACCGCCGGGTAGTAGTCCGGGTCGGTCGCCGCCAGCGCGCGGTAGCCGATGTGCAGCACCGACTGCTTCGCATCCGGCACGTCGACGAAATAGACCTTGCCGCCGGCCTGGCTGCCCGCGGCGGTCGATGCAGGCGCATCCGCCACGACCTTGACCGGCTTGGCCTTCCATGCACGGCTGAGCGCAGCCAGCGGGCGTGCCACGGCGTCCTTCGGCAGGGCGCCGATCACATGCATGCGCGCCACGGACGGCGACAGGTTGGCGCGGTACCAGGCCTTCAGGTCGTCGATGGTGATGGCATTGACGGTATCGGCGGTGCCGAGGATGTTGCGCGAACGGAGATCGTCCTTGCCGTAGATGAGCTTGTTGAAATTGCTGCTTGCGAGCGCGTTCGGATCGGCCTCCTGCTGGCGGATCTGGCTCAGCACGCTCTGCTTGACCAGGGCAAACTCCTTCTCGTCCCAGCGCGGCTCGAGCAGGATCTCCTGCACCAGGTCGACCGTCGCCGCGTAGTTGCGGGCGAGGGTGGTCACGCTGATGCGCACGTCCTCAAGGCGGGCGAACACGTTGATGCTCGCGCCCAGCTGCTGGATGGCTTCTTCCAGTTCCTGCGGGGTCTTGCGGGCGGTGCCCTGCGTCATCATGCGCGCCGTCAGGTTGGCCACGCCGACCTTCTCGGGATCGTCGAGCAGCAGGCCGCCGTCGACGGCGATGTCGAACTGCACCAGCGGCACTTCCTTGTTCTCGATGCCGTAGACGCGCATGCCGTTGGCGAGCCTGGTGTCCCATACCCGCGGTACCTTCACGCTTGGTGCCGCGCCGTAGGGCGGTTCCTTGCTGCGGTCGAAGCTGGACGGGGTGCGGGTGTAGTCGGCGTTCGCGCTCGGGTCGACCGCGCCTTCCGCTCCCTGCACGACCTTTTCCTCGACGACGTCGGCCTTGCCGGAACCGCGCAGGGCCAGGTCCAGCTTGCCCTTCGGGACGAAGCTGGTCGCGACATAGGGCTTGCCCTTGATGTAGGTGTCGTATACGCGGCGCACGTCGGCGCTGGTGACGGCCAGCGTCTTCCTGACGCCTTCCTCCACATAGCCCGGGTTGCCGGTCAGGTAGTTGTATTCGGCGAGCAGGGCGGATTTGCCGAGCACGCTGGACACCGAGTTGTAGAAACGGGTCTCGAGGCCGGCCTTGATGCGGTTCAGGTCGCGTTCAGGGATGCCTTCGCGCTCGAATTTGGCGAAGGCCTGCTCGACCGCAGCAGCCACCTCGTCGAGGGGCTTGCCCTCGAAGGCGCGCACGCGCAGCATGAACTGGCCCGCCAGTTCGGCCGCCTGGTTCCCGATCTGGACACTGGGCGCCAGCTTGCTGTCTTCGACCAGCACCTTGTAGAAGGGCGCGCGCTTGGTCTGCGACAGGTATTCGGCCAGCACTTCGAGCGCATACGAATCCGGATGCAGGTCCTCGACGGTCGGCCAGGCCATGGTCAGCTCGGGCAGCTTGGCGAAATTGTCTTCGTGGGCCAGCTTGACGGTCTGCTTCACCACGCCGGGACGCTTGGCCATCGCCTCGATCGGCGCGCCGCGCTTGATCTCGGAAAAATACTTCTCGACCCACTTGCGCGCCTGGGTAGGATCGAAGTCGCCCGCGATGACCAGGGTCACGTTGTTCGGCACGTACCACAGGCGGAAGAATTCCTTGACGTCGTCGAGGGTGGCGTTCTGCAGGTCGTCGAGGGAGCCGATCACCTGCCAGTTATAAGGGTGGTCGGCCGGATACAGGGCCTTGTTGATGACGTAGCGGGTGTGGCCGTAGGGGGCGTTGTCCACGCCCTGGCGCTTCTCGTTCTTGACGACCTGCTTTTCCTTGGCCAGCACTGGATCGGTGACGGTGTTGATGAACCAGCCGAGCTTGTCCGCTTCGGCCCAGATCATTTTCTCGAGCGCGTCCTTGGGGACCGTCTGCAGGTAGTTGGTGCGGTCCTGCGAGGTCGAGCCGTTGGCACCGGATCCGCCGATGCGCGCGCTCATCTTGTCGAGGCCGCCCTTGCCGAGGTTTTCCGATTCCAGGAACAGCAGGTGCTCGAACAGGTGGGCGAAACCGGTGCGGCCTGCCTTCTCGCGGGCCGAGCCCACGTGCGCCGTCAGGTTCACGGCCACTACCGGGTCGGAGCGGTCGATATGGAAGATCACATCCAGGCCGTTGGGCAGGGTGAACTTCTGGTAATCCACCTTCAGGCCGGCCGCCTGGCTGGACACCGCCGGCTTGGCGGCGTGTGCGGGGACCAGGGCGGTCGACGTGAAGCACGCGGCCAGCAGGAGGGGCAGGGGAGACATCTTCATGCAATCGGATCCTTACAATAGGGAATGGGCGCGAGGCCATCAGTGCTGGATGGTATTGTAATTTCCTGATCGCTACAATCGCTGCCGAACTTTTTACTGGCTGACTTTGGCAGGCATGCACTCCATCCGCAGCGTATGCGGCGCGGCGCCATTGGCTGCAGCGCGACTTCGGGGCTCCACTCGAAGCCGCCCGGATTGCTGAGGTCACCGATCGTGAAGCGGGCGAACATGGTCGGCTTGTCGACGAAATACTGGCCGAGGGCGAAGGGGACGAATTCGGAGGGGTAGTTCCGGATATCGACGATCAGGCCCTTGGTGTTTGCAGCTCGTTCCATATAGCCCGGAATGTCGGCACGCTTGACAGCGCATTGCGCAGCGCAGGGCTCAGCAGGCGCGTATCGTCCAGCCACGTCAGGTTCGGCGGCAACTGGAAGTCTTGCTGGTTCCATGTCGCACATGGCTTGCAATCGGCAACCGGACCTAGCTGGACAATCCAGCGGTGCGGGATGGCGTCCACAGTTTCACGATCCTTTGCCGCCAGGAGCTCGGGGAGCAGCTTCAACAGCGCGAAGTCCCACTGGCGTTGGCCGCCGGTCACCGCGGGATGGTGATACTTCGGGAACCCCACACCTTGCCGGCCGCCGCAAGGTTCTCGACCTGCAGCGGGCTCAAGGCGTGGAGGCTGATGCCGGAGCCGGCCTTGAAGTCGTATTCGCCCGTAGCGGCAGCGTGATCGACCTGGGCGAACGCCATCGGCGCCGCGAATACGGTGAAGACAAAGGCGCTGCGCATGAGGTGTTTGTGCATGAAGCCGGCTTTCGTCGTTGCTTGGACCATTCTTGTTGAAGTTACCAGAACAAAACGGCTTGAACATCGCGGGTTATCACTGGGCTCAACAATGCGCCATGCCATTTGCATTATCGATAAGATTGGGCCAAGCCAATCGAGGAAGGACAACGCCGATGTCTTCTCAAGCCACGGTCAGTGCGAGCTACCGGAGCCCGCCAGGCCTGCTGCATACCATCCTGCTTGCCGGGTCCGTCCCCCTGTTTCTCGGCGCTTTGCTGAGCGACATCGCCTATTACAATACCTACCAGATCCAGTGGAACAACTTCGCATCCTGGCTGCTTGCCGGCGCCGAGCTGCTCAGCGGGCTGGCCCTCCTGTTCGCGCTGATGAACCTGCTGCGGGCCAAGCGCAAGGCCGGGCGCCCCATGACCTACTTCCTGGTGCTGCTTGCAACGTGGGTAGTGGGACTGCTCAACTCCTTCGAGCATGCGAAAGACGCCTGGGCCTCGATGCCGACCGGCATGGTGCTGTCGATCGTCGTTACCGTGTTGAGCCTGGCCGCGGCCTGGCTGGGACTCGGTCCGCAAGCCGGCCCACGTCACGGGGGAGCGCAATGAAGCCGTCATCCACCTTCGCATGCCTGGGCATGCTGCTCCTGCTGGGCGCCTGCAGCAAGGAAGGCGGCAAGCTGGCCCACGGTCCCGATCCCGAACTGCCCGCGCCTGAACGCGGCCTGCTGCCGGACATGAAGATCGCCGAGCCGGTGGAATGGGGCAAGCAGAAGCCGACCGTGCCCCAGGGTTATAGCGTCACCGCGATTGCGACCGGCCTGAAGATCCCGCGCCAGACCTTGGTCCTGCCGAATGGCGACATCCTGGTGGCGGAAGGGCGTGGCGGCAACGCTGCCAAGCTCAAGCCCAAGGACGTGATCGCCGGCTATATCAAGGCAAAGGGCAATACCAAGGTCAAGGGTGGCGACCGCCTGACCCTGTTGCGCGATGCCGATGGCGACGGCGTGTACGAACTGCAGACCGTGTTCGCCGACAAGCTGAATGCCCCCTACGGCCTGGCCTTCTTCGACAACAAGCTCTACGTCGCCAACCAGGACGAGCTGGTGCGCTTCGACTACACTGAAGGCCAGACCCAGGCCGGCGGACCGCCGACGAGTGTCACCAAGCTGCCTTCCGAGATCAACCACCACTGGACCAAGGCGCTCACGATCAGCCCCGACGGTCGCTTCCTGTACGTGGGCATCGGCTCGAACAGCAATATCACCGAGCGCGGCATGGAAGCCGAAGTCGACCGCGCCATGGTGTGGCAGGTCGATGCCGCCACGGGAGCGTACAAGCCCTATGCGACTGGCCTGCGCAACCCGACGGCCCTGGCGATCCAGCCGGGCAGCGGACAGCTGTGGGCGGTGGTCAATGAACGTGACGAGATCGGGCCGGACCTGGTACCGGACTACCTGACCTCGGTGCGCCCAGGGGCCTTCTATGGCTGGCCGTACAGCTATTGGGGGCAGAACGTCGACACGCGCGTCAAGCCGGGGGATCCGAAGAAGGTTGCCGCCGCCGTCAAGCCGGACTACAGCCTGGGCGCGCACGTCGCCGCGCTCGGCTTGGCGTTCTCGCTGCCGGCGATGGGCCCGGCCTATGCCGACGGCGTCTTCGTCGGCGAGCACGGCAGCTGGAACCGTGCCGATCCGGTCGGCTACAAGGTGATCTTCGTACCGTTCAGGAATGGACGTCCATCCGGCGAGCCGGTCGACTTCGTCACCGGCTTTCGCGATGCCGACGGGAAGACGCGCGGGCGGCCCGTGGGCGTCACCGTCGATCCGCGTGGTGCGCTCATCGTCGCGGACGATCTGTCCAATACCGTGTGGCGGGTGATCCCGAGCCGCTGAGGGGCAGGGCAGCGGAGTGCATATGTATGCGGGTACAATGTTTACTTCGCTGCAACATCATATTCGCTTCACGCCGCAATGCCCCATTTGAAACAACAAGCCGCCAGACAGCTGGGCCACGTCGGGATCACGACTATCGCCTTCCTCGGCCTGAACTGGCTCAATGAGCTGGTATTCATCCAGTTCGAGCAAAGCAGCGGGATCAACTGGGTATTTCTCCCAGCCGGCATCCGGCTGCTGGCCACGCTGCTGTTCGGGTTTGCCGGATTCGTCGGCCTGCTGCTGGCTGGCTTCTACCTCAACTTCCACCATTTCGCGTTCCAGGACGAGGCCCGCGCCGTGTATGGCGCGGTCGCCGGGGCCGGCGGGCCCTACCTGGCCTATCTGTTCGCCAAGCACTGGTTCGACCTGGGGCCGCGTCTCGGGAACCTGACAGCAGGTCGGCTCCTGTTCACCGGGGTCTTATGTGGAATCATGAGTCCCGCATTCCACCATGCCTTCATGTGGGTACAGACCGGGCTGGTGGACTGGACCGCACTGGCGGCAATGATCACCGGCGATATCGTCGGCATCCTGATCGTGCTCACCCTCGCGAAGGGGCTGATCACGCTGACCGATCCGCGCGATGTGGATGCCCACCTCAGGTAAGAACCCTGCCACTAGTCGAGCGGCACGCTGCGGTAACGGTTGACGTCCGGCGCCGTGACCTTTGCCGCCGCATTGCCCCAGCTCGCGCGCACATAGGTCAGCACGGCGGCCACCTGCGCGTCGTCCAGCTCGTGGCTGTAGGGCGGCATCCCGTAGGGGCGCGGATTGCCGGCCGTGCCGGGAGGAAAGCCGCCGTGCAGCACCATCCGGATTGCATTCACGGCAGGCGTGAGCGTCACCGCGCGGTTGCCGGCCAGCGGGGGATAGGCCGGGGCCTTCCCCTTGCCGTCGGCGCCATGGCACTCCACGCAGTAGCGGCCGTACAGGCGCCGGCCCTCGGCCAGCAGCGGCTCGCTCGCGCGCTCGCCGCTGTCCGCCGGTGTCGTGTCCGTTGCGGGCAGCGACTTCAGGTAGGTCGCCATCGCACTCAGGTCGGAGCCGTTCAGGTGCTGCAGGCTGCGCGCCACCACCTCGGCCATCGGCCCGGTCGCCGAGCCGCGCGGCGATACGCCAGTCTGCAGCAGGGCGACGATGTGTTCCTTGTCCCAGTCGCCCAGGCCCACTTCGCCGCCCGCGGTCAAGGACGGCGCATACCAGCCGATGGTCGGAATCAGGCCGCCCGAGAGCGTGTCGCCGGCCGCGCCGAGCCGGTTGCGCGTGCTGTGGCATGCGCTGCAGTGGCCCAGGCCGTTGACCAGGTAGGCGCCGCGGTTCCATTCGGCGTCGCGTCCCGGCTGGGGCGTGAATACGGCCGGCCTGAAATACAGCAGGCGCCATCCGGCCAGCAGGGCCTGCTGGTCGTAGGGAAAGTCCAGTTCGTGCGGCGGGGTCAAGCGGCGCCGGGGCGCCAGGCTGCGGAAATAGGCGAACATGGCATCCGAATCGGTGCGCGAGATCCGGGTGTAGTTGGTGTACGGGAAGGCAGGGTAGAGCAGGCGGCCGTCACGCGACTTGCCGTTGTGCAGGGCATTCCAGAAGTCGTCGGCGGACCAGCGCCCGATGCCGGTTTCCAGGTCCGGTGTGAGGTTCGGGCCGTAGAGGCGGCCGAAGGGCGTGTCGAGCGCGCGTCCGCCTGCATATTCCGGGCCGCCGCGCGCGGTGTGGCAGGCCACGCAATCGCCCGCACGCGCGAGGTAGGCCCCGCGTGCGATGTTCTCGGGCGTCGGCGCCCATGCGGCGGGCGAGGTCGAGGGAATGAATTCTTCGCGCGGCCAGGCGAGGGCCGCGACCAGGAGGGCAATGGCGGCGACGACGGTCGATACCAGGGCAAGTTTTTTCATCGCGCCTCCGGTGCGCTGCCGCAGGCCAGCGGCAGGGGACGGGCGACGGGCGTGTCCGGGCGCGGGTCGGCAGGCATGGGCTGGGCAGCCAGCCAGTGCGAGACGGCGTTCACGTCTTCGAGCGACAGGCGGGCGGTGATCTCGGCCATGCAGTCCGGTGCATGGGCGCGGCGCGCCTTGTTGCGCCAGGCGCCGAACTGCGCGTTCACGTAGTCGCGCGGCAGGCCGAGCAGGCCGGGGATCGCGGGCTCGACCCCGGTCAGGCGCTGGCCGTGGCAGGCGATGCAGGCCGGCAGCTTGCGCGCGCTGTCGCCCTGCATGACCAACTGGCGACCCCGCTCCAGCAGCTGCGCAGGAACAGGGGCAGCCTCGGCCGCGTGCGCCGTCGGCGGCTGGGCCGCAAAGTGGCCGGCGATCTCGCGCAGGTAGGGGTCGGGCAGGTGATCCACCAGGTAGGTCATGAGCGGGTACTGGCGCCGGCCCTCGCGGAAGTTGAGCAGCTGGTTGTACAGGTAGCCGGCCGGCTTGCCGGCGATGCGCGGGAAGTAGCTGTCGTTCACCGGATTGCCGCGCGCATCGACGCGCGCATGGCAGGAGGTGCAGGCGAGCAGGCGCTGGGCCAGGGTGTCCGGCACCCGGGCGCCATGGTCGGCCTGTATCGCGGCCTGTGGCGCGGCCTGCAGCGCGCCCGCGGACAGGATCAGGACTGCGAACAGCATGCGGCGTCGACTCATGGATGAACGCGGCAGTAGCAATGCCGGAAGTGATCTGGTCCAGTGGACTAGGTGATCTGCTCCAGTGGAGCAGATCACAGTCCAGCGGACCAGATCGCGGGCGGCGAAGCCAAGCACCCTACGAAGCGCGCCGCGGGGGCGGGCTGCTGTCGTCGGCCGGCGGGTTGGCGAGCCAGTAGCGATACAGGCGCAGCGCCACGTGGGCATCGTCGGCCGCGTACAGCACCTGCTTCTCGCTCAACTGGGGCAGGGCCCAGTTGGTGGTGGTGATGCGGCGCGACTTTTGCAGGCGCTGGCCGAAGAAGCGCGCCACCGCGGTCTTGGCACCGAGCGTGTTGCGCTCGCCGCGCCGGCGCATGGCCGTCGCCAGGTCCAGCACCTTGCGCGCATCGATGCCGAGCTTGCTGCGCAGGCGTTTCAGGTCGTCGCCCAGCCCGAAGCCGACCTTCAGGATGCTGTCCGATTCGAGCACGGGCTTGAGCACTTCCAGGGCGGTCTGCGCGCTGGCGGCGCTGCCGATCTGGAACAGATAGGCCAGCTCGTCGGTGGCCAGCTGCACCAGGTGTGGGCCGGTCGAGACCTCGCCCTTGGAGAAGGTGGGCTTGGATTCGGTGTCGAAGCCGACCACGTCGGCTTGCGACAGTGCCGCCAGCGCGGCCGCCGCCTCGACGGGCGTGCGCACGATGCGCACGTCCGCCAGGCGGATGCCTTCGTAGGGCGGCAGCAGTTCGTCGGGATCGGCGACGCTCGGACCGGACATCAGTTGCGCGAGAACTTGGCCGCGAGGGCGTTGAGCTTTTCCTGGCGCTGGCGGTCCGCCTCTTCGGCTGCGGCGGCTTCGCGCTCGGCCTTCTTGCGCTCGGCTTCCTTCTTGAAACGCTCCTGCAGTTGCTCCTTGGCGTGCTGGCGGTGGGTGTCGGTCACTTCGGCGCCCGGGGTGCCGTCGAGGTTGTAGCGCACCTTGGCTTTTTCCATGGCGCGCAGGTAGCGCATCGAGCCGGTGTGGATGCCGAGCGCAGCCCGCATGAGCTTGCGGTTCAGGTCCGGCATGCGCGCCAGCAGCTGCTTGTCGATGCCGATCGCCAGCGGCAGGCAGTCGCGGAAGGCCGGGAACTCCTGCTGCAGCTGCTTGAGCAGGGCACGCGCCGACGGGGCGGGGGTGCCGGCGGCAGCCGCTGCAGGGGCGGGCGCCTGTACGGCAGGCTCGTCGGCTGCCGCGTCAGTTGCCGCGTCAGTTGCCGCGCTATCGGTCGCGTTATCGGTCGCGCCGCTCGTCCCCTTGTCCTGTGCAGGTGCCGGGATGGTTGCCTCCACGGACGGCGAATCCGGCGTGTCAGGAGTGGCAGGAGCGGTGGTGTCGACGGTATCGGCAGCGGTAGTGGTATTCATTGACTTCATTGTAAGAACGGGAAAGCGAAGGATAGCACGGCGCCCGTACGCCAGTGCGGGCCGTATTGTACTTGTTTCATTAATCTTGAGAATTTGATTGGTGGTGCAATGCGAGCAGACGGGCATACGGGCGTGAAATCGTGTATGATCCGCCCCTTGCCTTGCGCACGGCTTGCGCCGCCGCAGATGGGCCGGGAGATCGGCGAAGCGCTCGTGTCATATTCAGGTTGGTGATATCCATTATGGGATATTTCAATTATCACCAATTCTTGCAATGCGGCATAATATCGCCTTCCTTCTGTTCTTCCTGAACATGAGATGCAAGCCCGTTTCATCCGACGGGCTTTTTTTCGTTCCGACATGCACACCGTGATTTTAAACACCGTTCACTTCTCCTCAGCCCGCCGCCACTCTGCCAGGAGTGCAGGCTGCCGCGGGGAAGGTGTGCTTGAAGTCCGCGTGTCCGCCCTCAGCTAGGGCCACTTCCGCTTCCAAACCCACATCGGACCCGTCCGCGGGTCCCGCTGACATTGACTCGCAGGCAGCCGCATGCCTCGACTGGAGAGAGTTTCACTATGAAAAACACCGCCAAGACACTGACACTGACCGCCAAGAAAGCGCCCGCCAAGGCTACGGCACAGCTGGCAGTGCCGAAAACCGCGACCTCCTACTTCCTCGAGACGGAAGCGGCGGCCAAGGTGACGGTGGTGAAGACCCGCTCGCGCCTGGCTGCTGCCAAGGCTGCGCTGGAAGCGCAACAGGCGCCAGGCGAGGTGGAAGGCGCGGCGAACGAAGCCGCACTGGACACGCCGGTTGCCGCCGAGCCGGTGGTGGCCGAGCCGGTCGAGGCGCCGGCAGCCGCCGCACCCGTGGAGCCGGCACCCTTCGACGACTACACTGCCGCCGTGCCGAATACGGCGGCGACCGTGGTCGTGCGTAAGCGTGGTTCGAAGCTGGCCGCCCTGAAGGGTGCAGCGCATGCGCTGCACGCAGAAGCGCCGCCGGCCGAGGCCGAGGCCGTGCCTGCCGCACCGGCAGTTTCCGTCGTTCCGGCTGCAGAGGAAGCACCGGCCGCGCCGAAGGTCGTGCGCACCCGTACCCGCCGCACCGACGCCAACGCACTGCCGGCACCGGCGCCGGCCACCGCCGTGGGCGCCGTCAGCGCCACCACCGACGCCGCCGCGCTGGCCGCGATCGACACCTCGGGCTACCTGCTGCCGCAGGTGAAGGTCCCGGGCCGCCGCGGCCGCAAGCCGAGCGAGTTCGTGCCGGAAAACGACGAAGTCGCGGCGCTGAACGCCGTCGAGCGCGCCGAAATGAAGGTCGCCTCCAAGCTGCGCGAGCGCAAGGCCAAGGGTCTGGCGGGCATGCTGGGCGGCGACAGCGGCTTCTCGGAAGCGGAACTCGAAAAGCGCCGCCAGCAGATCAAGAACCTGATCAACATGGGCAAGGAACGCGGCTACCTGACCCACGCCCAGATCAACGACCAGCTGCCGGAAAACATCGTCGATCCGGAAGCGATCGAGGGCATCATCGCGACCTTCAACGACATGGGCATCGCGATCTACGAGCGCGCCCCGGAAGCCGAAATGATGCTGCTGTCGGATAACGTGCCGACCGCGACCAGCGACGACGAAGTGGAAGCGGCCGCCGCCACCGCGCTGTCGACCGTCGACTCGGACTTCGGCCGCACCACCGACCCGGTCCGCATGTACATGCGCGAAATGGGCGCGGTGTCGCTGCTGACCCGCGAAGGCGAGATCGAGATCGCCAAGCGCATCGAAGAAGGCCTGAAGGACATGGTGCAGGCAATCTCGGCCTGCCCGACCACGATTTCGGAAATCATCGCGCTGTCGCACAAGATCGCTTCGGATGAAATGAAGATCGACGACGTGGTCGATGGTTTCGTCGACCTGAACGAAACTTCCGCGCCGGCGCCGAGCGCCGCCTCCGCATCGAGCGACGACGAGGAAGAAGAAGAGGTCGAAGTCGAGGAAGAGGAAGAAGAAGGCTCCGCCGGCGGCGGCGCGGCCGGTTACTCGGCCGAGCAGCTGGCGCAGCTGCGCAAGAGCGCGCTGGAGAAATTCGCCCTGATCGAACAGCAGTTCGACCGCATGGGCCACGCCTTCAAGACGGTCGGCTACGGATCGGAAGAGTACGAAGCGGCGCAGGCCATCATCTCGAACGAGCTGCTGGGCATCCGCTTCACCGCCAAGATCGTGGAAAAACTGTGCGACACCCTGCGCGGCCAGATGGACGAAGTGCGTTCGATCGAGCGCGCCGTGCTGGACATCTGCGTGAACCGCTGCGGCATGCCGCGCGCCCACTTCATCAAGGTCTTCCCGGGCAACGAGACCGACCTGCAATGGGGCGACCGCGAAGTCGACTGCGCCTACCCGTACAGTGCTGTATTAAGCCGTAACCTGCCGGCCATCAAGGAACTGCAGCAGCGCATGATCGACCTGCAGGCGCGCGTGGCGCTGCCGCTGGCCGACCTGCGCCGCATCAACAAGCAGATGGCGGCGGGCGAGAAGCGTGCACGCCAGGCCAAGCGCGAAATGACGGTGGCCAATTTGCGGCTGGTGATCTCCATCGCTAAAAAATACATCAACCGCGGCCTGCAGTTCCTCGACCTGATCCAGGAAGGCAACATCGGCCTGCTGAAGGCGGTGGACAAGTTCGAGTACCGTCGTGGCTACAAGTTCTCGACCTACGCGACCTGGTGGATCCGCCAAGCCATCACGCGCTCGATCGCGGACATGGCCCGTACCATCCGCGTGCCGGTGCACATGATCGAGACCATCAACAAGATGAACCGCATCTCGCGCCAGATCATGCAGGAAACCGGCAGCGAGCCGGACCTGCCGACCCTGGCGGCCAAGATGGAAATGCCAGAGAACAAGGTTCGCGAGATCATGAAGATCGCCAAGGAGCCGATTTCGATGGAAACCCCGATGGGCGAGGACGGCGACTCGCAGCTGGGCGACTTCATCGAGGACAACACTACCCTGGCACCACTGGACGCCGCGCTGCACGCCTCGATGCGCAACGTGATCAAGGAAGTGCTGGACTCGCTGACCCCGCGCGAAGCCAAGGTGCTGCGCATGCGCTACGGCGTCGAGATGTCGAACGACCACACGCTGGAAGAAGTGGGCAAGCAGTTCGACGTGACCCGCGAGCGTATCCGCCAGATCGAAGCCAAGGCGATGAGCAAGCTGCGCCAGCCGTCGCGTTCGGACAAGCTGAAGACCTTCCTGCACAACCAGTAATTTTTACCGTCTCGTCAAAGTGCCTTCCCGCCCAGCGCCGGAAGGCATTTTTTTTGTCTACTGCAGCCAGATAGCAACGCTTGCTTGTCTTTATAGCAATTATTGATTCGTCTATATTTTGACCCTGATGGCAGAAGGGTTATCATTCTGAGCGGAAACGATTGTTGTTATGCAGACCGCTGCTCTAACCCTACTGGACTTTTCATGAAGTACATCGCCATCTTCGCCACGCTTGCCTTGTTTGCCGTCACCGCTGTCCACGCCCAGGACCCGATCTCCACTGACCGGCCCGATTTCGTCGAATCGAGCAACGTGGTCGGCAAGGGCCGGGTGCAGCTGGAAACCAGTGTGCTGCTCGAGCGTGAACGCAGCGGACCGGTGCGCGAGCGCCTGGTGGCGACCCCGACCTTGCTGCGTTACGGGATCGGCGAGAGCTTCGAGCTGCGCGCCGAAACCGACGGCCGCACCAACCATCGCCACGCCGAGGGTCGCGTGCGCGCAACCGAAACGGGGTATGCCGATGCTTCGCTCGGCCTGAAATGGCACGCGATGGACGCGGCCGGCACTCTGCCGTCCGTCGGCGTGCTGCTGCACGCCGACCTCGACAGCGGTTCGCGCGCCTTCCGCGGCAAGGGCGCTCGTCCTTCGCTGCGCGTGGTCGGCGAGTGGGAACTGCCCGGCGACTATTCGCTCGGGGTGATGCCGGGCGTCGGTGTCGAGCGGGACGAGAGCGGACGCTACCGCTACGGCATTCTCGGCGTGGTGGTCGGCAAATCGATCAACGAGCGCCTGCGCGGCTTCGTCGAGGTCGCCCTGCCGCAGATCGCGAGGAGCAGCCACGGCGGCACCCAGGCCAGCCTCGACCTCGGCGGCGCCTACCTGCTGTCCGATACCGTGCAGCTCGACGCCATGCTGTCGCGCGGTCTGAACAGCCGGACGCCGGATACGGCCTTTACCATCGGCTTCTCCTTCAAACTCTGACCGGATCCACGATGAAACTGAGCATCAAGCACCAGCTGTATCTCTCCTACTTGGTTACGCTGCTGTTCTGCGGCGTGGTGGGCGCGATCGGTTACTTGTCGGTTGGCGCCCTTGACCGTTCGATGGACGCGATCAGCGTCAACGGCTCCGCGCTGCGCCACCAGATGCAGGCAGACATGATGCACGACGCCCTGCGCGGCGACGTGCTGGCCGCGCTGATGGCCGCCACGCCGGAAGAACATGCCGACGCGCGCCGCAGCGCCGACGAGCATGCTGCCGTCTTCAAGCAGACGATGGCGAAGCTGGACGTCGAGGAAACCAACGCCGCCGTGAAGGCAGCGATTGCGAGAGTGCGACCAGACGCGGAGGCCTACCTGGCCAGCGCCGCCCGCATCGTGGCGCTTGCCGGCAGCGACGGGGCGGCCGCGCGCGCGGCCTTCGGCAGCTTCATGGACAGCTTCCGCAAGCTCGAAGGCGGCATGGAAGCCGTGAGCGAACTGATCGAAAAGGATTCGGATGCCGCACGCGCTGCCGGCGATTCCGTGGCAGAGGACTCGAGCCTGAAAATCGTGCTGGTCGCACTGGCGTCGATGGTGGCCACGGTTGCGATGGGCAGCTTCCTGATCCGTGCCATCGTGCATCCGCTCGAAGAAGCAATCGTGTTTGCCGACCGCATCGCCGACGGCGAACTGGGCCATACAATGGCTGCGGTCGCGGACGGCGACCGCACGGAGACGGGGCGCCTGCGCCGCGCGCTCGAGTCGATGCGCGCCAACCTGCATGGCATCGTCAGCGCGGTGCGCGACGGCACCGACTCGATCGGCATCGCTTCGCAGGAGATCGCGGCCGGCAACCAGGACCTGTCGCGCCGCACCGAGAACCAGGCCAGCTCGCTGGAAGAAACCGCGTCGTCGATGGAAGAACTGACGACGACCGTGCGCCAGAATGCCGACAACGCGCGCCAGGCCAGCCAGCTGGCGGCCTCCGCGAGCGAGGTGGCGGCGCGTGGCGGCGCCGTGATGGGCCAGGTAGTGCAGACCATGGGCGCGATCGACGACGCGTCGCGCAAGATCGGCGACATCAGCAGCGTTATCGAGGGCATTGCATTCCAGACCAATATCCTGGCCCTGAACGCCGCGGTGGAAGCGGCGCGCGCCGGCGAGCAGGGCAGGGGCTTCGCAGTCGTCGCGAGCGAGGTGCGGGCACTGGCCCAGCGCTCGAATACGGCGGCCAAGGAGATCAAGGTGCTGATCGACAGCACCGCCACTACCGTGGGCGAGGGCAGCCGCCTGGTCGGCCAGGCCGGCAGCACGATGGACGAGGTGGTGGCAAGCGTGCAGCGCGTCAGCGACATCATGGCCGAGATCAGCGCCGCCAGCCGCGAACAGGAAGCCGGTATCGGCCAGGTCAACCAGGCCGTCGGCGACATCGACGCTGCTACGCAACAGAATGCGGCGCTGGTGGAGCAGGCCGCCGCAGCGGCCGAATCGCTGGAAGCCCAGGCGGCAAAGCTCAGCAGCCTGGTGGACATGTTCAAGCTGGGTGGCGACCGTGCCGCCGTGCCGCGTGCACAGCCATCGGCGGCGCTGGCGCTGGCATTCCAGTAGACAGCAAGCGCTCCGGTGCCGAACCGGAACACCCAGGCCCGGCCTCCGCCGGGCCTCCTTTCGCAACATCCCCCTCTTCCTGACGTAACTTTCTTGCCACTTATGCACGAAAGTTATGCGGCCTGTTCCGAAATTCATTGGTTGTCAAAATTGCTCGGGCGTACGCTGTTTCGCGGATGGCAACACATCGGCGCGTGGAGAGGCGCCGGGAACCGCCGCCAGCGCTCCTCTGGTGCGTTCACCTCAACCCGCAAAAAAGACAACATGAAAAAACTTTTGCTTGCAGCGGCAGCCGCGATGCTGGTCGCTTCGTATTCCCACGCCGATGCGCAAACGGTCCCGCCCAAACGCGAAATGCGCGGCGTCTGGATCAGCACCCACATCAGCCTCGACTGGCCGAACCGCAACCATACCCCCGCGCAGCAGCAGGAGGCCCTGCGGGCGATCCTGGACCACAACAAGGCGACCGGCATGAATGCCGCCTTCCTGCAGGTGCGCAGCCAGTCGGACGCCCTGTACCCGAGCGAGCTCGAACCCTGGTCCTACTACCTGACCAACCAGCAGGGGCGTGCGCCGAGCCCGGCCTGGGACCCGCTGCAGTTCGCGATCGAGGAGACGCGCAAGCGCGGCATGGAATTCCATGCGTGGATCAACCCCTACCGCGCGGTGGCCACCGCCTCCAACCAGAACAACACCGCCATGTATGCGCCCGACCACGTGTCGCTCGCCCATCCGGAATGGATGCTCACGGTCGGCACCGTCAAGATCCTCAACCCGGGCCTGCCAGAGGTGCGCGACCACGTCGTGAAGGTCATCATGGACATCGTCAACCGCTACGATGTCGACGGCATCCACTTCGACGACTACTTCTACCCGAACGGCACCACCGGCGACGACGCCGCCTACCACGCCGATCCGCGCGGCTTCCCGGATGACGCCGCAGGCCGCGCCGCCTGGCGCCGGGACAACATCGACATCCTGATCGCACGCGTGAACGACAGTATCCGCGCCGTGAAACCCTGGGTGAAGTTCGGCATCTCGCCGTCCGGCATCTACCGCAGCCACCCCACCGATCCGGCGCTGGGCTCGCCGACCAGCGCCGGCGCGCTGCAGCACTACACCCACATGTTCGCCGACACCCGCAAGTGGATCCAGCAGGGCTGGGTCGACTACCTGGCGCCGCAGGTCTACTGGTACATCGGCCAGACGGGTTCGGACTACAAGCTCCTGGTGCCGTGGTGGAACGACAACGCCTACGAGCGCCACATGTACATCGGCCTGGCCGACTACAAGGTGAACACCGCCGGCTGGACCGACCCGAACCAGATCAACAACCAGATCGCAATGAACCGCGCCGCAGCGAACATCTCGGGCCAGGTCCACTTCCGCCACCAGTTCCTGCAGAACGACCCGCTGGGCTACCGCACCGCGCTGAAGAACAGCACCTACGCCCGTCCGGCGCTGCTGCCGACCATGGCCTGGAAAGGGACCGGTGCGCCGGCCGCACCGGCAGGCCTCAACGCCAGCGCAGGCGACAACAACGCCGTGAGCCTCGTCTGGGCGCCGGCGGCGGACAGCGCGGACGAATTCGCGAAGACCCGCAAGTACGCCATCTACCGCTCGCCGGACCGCGAGATGGACCTGGAAAACCCGGCCAACCTGCTGGGCGTGACCGACACCGCCACCAACGCTTTCGCCGACACGGGCGTGGCCCCTGGCCAGTATTACTACTACACGGTGACGGCGCTGAACCGCCTGAGCGCGGAAAGCGCACGCGCCAACACGGTCAGCAACGATTTCGAGGCGCCCGTCGTGCGCACACGCGAGGTGTCGGTGACGCTGGCAAATGGCACGGCCTCGATCGCCGCGAGCGATCTCGACGGCGGCAGCAGCGACAACTGGGGTGTGGAGTCGCTCAGCGCCTCGCGCACCAGCTTCTCGTGCTCGGACATCGGCGCGCAGAAGGTGATGCTCAGCGCCGTCGACAAGGGCGGCAACAGCGCCAGCGCGGAAGGCACCGTACGGGTGCTGGGCCACGTGCCGCAGCCGTCGATCAGCGTGGTGCCTGGCGCAGGGGATGCGACCGGGCTGCCGGCGAGCACCATCGCGCTCGGCTATGGCCCGCAGAGCGTGCAGCTTGCCGCGTCCGACGCGGCAGGCTCGTCGACCTTCACCTGGAGCCCGGCGGGAGGGTTGTCGTCGACCAGCGGCGCGGTGACCAGCTTTGCACCGACTGGGGCGGGCAGCTTCAGCTTCACGGTGCAAGCAAGCAGCCCGGAGAGCTGCTTCGCGCAGGCCACGGCGACGGTCAACGTGATCGACGCGCGCTGCGGCGAGGACAAGGTGATGGTGTGTAACAGGACGGGCAGCGAGGGCAATCCGGGGGCGCAGGTGTGCGTGTCGCCGAATGCGGTGCCGGCCTTGCTGAAGAAGGGGAGTGCACTGGGGGTGTGTGCGGGGTGATGTTCGTAGGGTGGGCGGATTCTCCGCCCACGCGGTGATCGTTAGCAGCAAGATCATCCGGCGCGAACGCGGAGTCGCCATCTATCACCGCGTGGGCGGGGAAGACCCGCCCACCCTACAGAAGCGGCTCAGCCGGTGTTGCGCAGGCCCGCCGCCACCCCATTGATGGACAGGTGAATCCCCCGGTGCACCCGCGGATCGGCATTGTCCCCCAGCTTGCGCCGGCGGTGGATCAGCTCCACCTGCAGGTGGTTCAGCGGGTCCAGGTAGGCGAAGCGGTTCTGGATCGAACGCGCCAGCAGCGGATTGCCGGCCAGGCGCTCGCCCACGCCCGTCACCGCCTCGAGGCAGCGCAGCGTCTCGCCGTGTTCCGCGGTGATGCGGCGGAAGATGCGCTCGCGCAGCTCAACGTCCGCCACCAGCCCGGCGTAGCGCGAGGCGATCGCCAGGTCGGTCTTGGCCAGCACCATGTCCATGTTCGACAGCAGGGTCGCGAAGAAGGGCCAGGCGCCGTGCATCTCGCGCAGCAGGGCAAGACGTTCCTCGCGGTCGCCATCCGCCAGCCAGCCGCTAACGGCGGTGCCGAAGCCGTACCAGCCCGGCAGCAGCAGGCGGCACTGGCCCCATGAGAAGCCCCAGGGGATCGCGCGCAGGTCTTCGATGCGGCGCGTCGACTTGCGCGAGGCAGGGCGCGAACCGAGGTTCAGTTCCGCGATCTCGGCGATCGGCGTGGCGCTGAAGAAGTAGTCGGTGAAGCCCGGGGTTTCGTACACCAGGTTGCGGTAGGCGCGGTAGGCGCGCCCGGACAGCTCGGCCATCACGGCTTCGTAGCGCGCCAGACGCGCGTTGTTGACCTCGTCGGCCGGGTGCGGCACCAGGCTTGCTTCCAGCGTCGCCGCCACCAGCAGCTCCAGGTTGCGCCGGCCGATCTCGGGATTGGAGAACTTCGAGGCGATGATCTCGCCCTGTTCGGTCAGGCGGATCTGGCCGTTGACCGTGCCCGGCGGCTGGGCGCGGATCGCGTCGTAGCTCGGGCCGCCGCCACGGCCCACGGTGCCGCCGCGGCCGTGGAACAGGCGCAGCTTGACGCCCTTGGCGGCGAACACGTCGACCAGCTTCAGCTCTGCCTGGTACAGCTCCCAGTTCGAGGTGAGGAAGCCGCCGTCCTTGTTCGAGTCGGAGTAGCCGAGCATGACCTCCTGCAGGCGGCCCTGCTTCTCGATGATGCCCGCCACCTGGGGAATCGACATCCACTCGTCCATGATGCTGCTGGCGCGTTGCAGGTCGGGGATGGTCTCGAACAGCGGGATCACCATGACGTCGCTGGTCCCCGACGACACGCGCATCAGCCCGGTCTCCTTCTGCAGCAGCAGGACTTCCAGCAGGTCCGACACGGTCTCGGTGTGCGAGATGATGTAGTTGCGGATCGCGCGGCTGCCGTAGCGCTGGCGGATGTCGCGCGCGGCGCGCAGGATCGCCAGTTCGGAATTGGTTTCGTCCGAATAGTTCTCGTAGGGCGAGTAGAGCGGACGCGGCTGCGCCAGCTCGCGCAGCAGCAGTTCGACCTTCCGTTCTTCGCTCAGGCCAGCATAGTCGGCTTCGGCTCCCGCGCGCGTAAATAGCTCGGCGAGCACGCGCTCGTGCACGTCCGAGCTCTGGCGCATGTCGAGCGAGGCCAGGTGGAAGCCGAAGATGCGCGCGGCGCGCTTGAGGCCGGCCAGGCGCGGCTCGACCAGCACGGCGCCGTGGTTGGCGCGCAGCGAATCGGCCAGCACTTCCAAATCGGCCGCGAACAGGCCGGCGTCGAGGTAGGGCGGGGCTTCGCCGACTTCCTTGCGCAGGATGTGGTCGACGCCCAGTTCGCGCGCGGTGGCGGCCAGGCGGGCGTAGATGCCGATCAGGGCGCGGCGGTAGGGCTCGTCGCTGCGGTGCGGGGAATTGTCGACCGAGGCGTCGGCCAGGGCCTGCATCTCCGGCGTCACCGGGACGATCAGGGTGGAGGCCGACAGCTCGGCGCCGAGGGCGTGCACTTCCTCGAGGTAGAAGTCGAGGATGGTGGTCGACTGACGCACCAGCGCATGGCGCATGGTGTCGGCGTTGACGTTCGGGTTGCCGTCGCGGTCGCCGCCGATCCAGCTGCCCATCTGCAGGTACTGCGCTTCGCCCAGCTTCGCTTCTCCACCATAGTAGGTGGCGATCTCGTCCTCGATGTCGTCGTACAGGCCCGGCACCTCGCGCAGGAAGGTAATGCGGTAATAGGACAGGGCGTTGTCGATCTCGTCCGCCACGGTCAGCTTAGAGTAGCGCAACATGCGGGTTTGCCACAGGGTGGCGATGCGTGCCTGCAGCAGCTGGGTGTTGCGCTTCAGTTCTCCGGGCGTCAGGCCGCGGTCGCGTTCGGCCAGCAGGCGCGCGATGTCGTGCTCGGCGTCGAGGATGCTCTTGCGTTGCACCTCGGTCGGGTGCGCGGTGAGGACCGGCGAGATCAGCGCGTCCTTGAAGAAGTCCTCGACGACCTCCTGCGGCACACCGGCATCAACCAGCTTGCCGAGCGCATGGCCGACGCTGCCCTGGCGCGGTTCGGCGCCGCGCATCAGGTGGGCGCGGCGGCGGCGGATGTGGTGCTGGTCCTCGGCGATGTTGGCCAGGTGCGAGAAATACGAGAAGGCGCGCACCACCGAAATGGTCTGGTCGCGCGTGAGCCGGTGCAGCAGGGTGGTGAGTTCTTCCCCGGCGACCGGGTCGGCGTCGCGGCGGAAACGCACTGCCGTCTGGCGGATGGTCTCGACCACCTCGAACACGGCGTCGCCTTCCTGTTCGCGCAGCACGTCGCCGAGCAGGCGGCCGAGCAGGCGGATGTCTTCTTTCAGCGGCGCATCCTTGTCGCCGGCGGCTTGGATTGCAGGGTTGTCTAGTGCAGCTGGGTTTTCCATATCGACCACAAATGAATTGTTAGCGCCATGGCGGTTGGCCATCGTCTGCAGGAGGCCCCATGCTAAAATTTGTGATCTTAAGCAAGGGCCGGAAACGTCATCGTCCTGATGGGCCCGACGACAGTGAAAGAATCCGTGTTGAATGTAACTGAATCGGCGCAAGGAGCGCCCGCGAAACTCATGCCTCTAAAGCTGATTATCGCATCCCGCGAGAGCCGCCTGGCCATGTGGCAGGCGGAACATGTGCGTGCGCGTCTCGCCGCATTATATCCGCAGTGCAGCGTCGAAATTCTCGGAATGACAACACGGGGCGACCAAATCCTCGACCGTGCGCTCTCCAAGGTAGGCGGCAAGGGCCTGTTCGTCAAGGAACTGGAAGTGGCGATGGCCGAAGGCCGCGCCGACCTGGCGGTCCATTCGCTGAAGGACGTGCCGATGGAACTGCCGGAAGGCTTCGAGCTGGCCGCCGTGCTCGAGCGCGAAGACCCGCGCGACGCTTTCGTGTCGAACGACTACGCCAGCCTGGCCGAGCTGCCGCCGGGCGCGATCGTCGGCACCAGCAGCCTGCGCCGCCAGGCCCTGATCGCCGCGCGCTACCCGCATCTGGTCATCAAGCCGCTGCGCGGCAACCTCGACACTCGCCTGGGCAAGCTGGACCGCGGCGAGTATGCCGCCATCATCCTGGCGGCGGCCGGCCTCAAGCGCCTCGGCCTGCCGCAGCGCATCCGCGCCTTGCTGGAACCCGAGGACAGCCTGCCGGCGGCCGGGCAGGGCGCGATGGCGATCGAGATCGTCAGCGGCCCCCGCAGCGACGGCGTCGATCTGCGCGCGCTGCTGCAGCCGCTGAACCACGATGCCACCTATCGCGCCGTGACAGCGGAGCGCAAGGTGTCGAAAATCTTCGGCGGCAGCTGCCAGATCCCGCTGGCGGCGTTTGCAACGGTCACCGGCACCACCCTGCGCCTGCGCGCGATGGTCGCCACCCCGGACGGCCAGCGCACCGCGCAGGCCGAAGTCGCGGGCTCCTGGGAGCATCCGGAGTTCCTCGGCGAACAGGTCGCGATCCTGCTGGAAGACCAGGATGCGCATGCGATCCTGGAAGTGTGCAAGCAGTCGGCCGACGCGGCCGACGCGGCCGCGGCCGCGGCTGTCGAGGCTGCGCCGGCGTCGAGCCAGGGCAGCTGAAGCATGCAGAAGGATGCAGGGTCGGCATGACTGAGAGCATGACTGAGCGGGCAGTCGTCATCACCCGGCCGCGCGCCCAGGCGGAGCCGCTGGCGCAGGCCGTGCGTGCGCGCGGGCGCCGGGCCGTCGTGCTGCCGCTGCTCGAGATCGCGCCGCTCGACGATACCTCGTTGCTGCGCGCAGCATTGGCCGAGCTGCCGTCCTATGCATTGGTGGCGTTCGTTTCGCCGAACGCGATCGATGCCGCCTTCCAGCACCTGGACGGCTGGCCGGCCAGCGTGCCGATCGGCGTCGTGGGGGAGGGTAGCCGCGCGGCGCTCGCCCGCCACGGCATCACGGGTGACAACGCCACCATCCATTGCCCGCCGGACGCGGCCAGCAGCGACTCGGAACACCTGCTCGCCAGCCTCGACCTGTCGGCCTTCGCCGGGCGCCGCGTGCTGATCGTGCGCGGTGAAAGCGGGCGCGAGCTGATGGCCGACACCCTGCGCGCCGCCGGGGCGCAGGTCGACACCGTCGCCGCCTATCGCCGCAGCGTGCCGCCGTTGACCGAGGCGCTGGCGGTCGAGCTGGGCGCCTTGCTGGCGCAGCCAAACGACTGGATAATCACGAGTTCGGAAGCGCTGCGCGGCCTCGCCGGGTTGGTGCGGCAGCTCGATCCCGACACCGGCATCGACCGGCTGAGGGTGCAGCACCTGATCGTTCCCCATGCACGGATAGCGGAGACGGCGCGCTCGCTCCGATGCGATCGGATCACCCTGACCGGTTCCGGCGACGCACGCTTGGTTGCTGCACTGTTTGCCGCGATACAATCTCAAGAATGAACGAACAACAAAATAATCCAGAACAGATCCCATCGGGCAGCGTCACGGTCCAGAAAGCGCCGGCGCGTCCATCGACGGGGCAGGGGCTGATCCAGGCGCTGCAGCGTCCCTTGCCGGCGGCGGTGGCCATCCTCGCCCTGCTGCTGGCGGTGCAAACCTGGAGCTCGCACAGCCGCATCAACACCCTGCGCCGCGACATGGCGCAGAGCCTGCAGAAGGGCAATGCCGTCAATGCCGAGACCGCGGCGCTGGCGCGCGAGGTGTCGGACATGACCAAGGAGCTGCAGATCAAGGTGGGCGTGCTGGAGAGCCGCCAATCCGAAGCCCAGACCCAGCAGCTGGCGCTGGAACAGCTCTACCAGGACCTGTCGAAGAACCGCGACGAATGGGCGCTGAGCGAGGTCGAGCAGGTGCTGAGCACGGCCAGCCAGCAGCTCCAGCTGGCGGGCAACGTGCAGGGCGCCCTGATCGCGCTGCAGAACGCCGACCGTTCGCTGGGCCGTTCGGACAAGCCGCAGTTCCTGAACATCCGCCGCGCCATCGGCGCCGACATCGAGCGCCTGAAGGCGATGCCGGCGGTCGACCTGGCCGGGGTCGCGCTGCGCCTGGACAACGTCATCGCCCAGGTGGACACGCTGCCGATGCTGTCCGACGAAAAGCCGCTGCTGCCCGCGGCCCCTAGCCGCAGCACCCGCAAGCCGGCTGGCAGCGCCGCCGCCGAGCCCGCGCCCGAAAAGCTGAGCCTGGGCCAGCGCATGGTCCAGACCTGGCGCAACTGGAGCCAGGAGATGTGGGACGACGTGCGCCAGCTGGTGCGCGTGCGCAGCGTGGACACGCCGGAAGCGCTGATGCTGTCGCCGACCGAATCCTTCTTCGTGCGCGAGAACCTCAAGCTGCGCCTGCTGAACGCGCGCCTGGCCCTGCTGTCGCGCAACGAGGCGGCCTTCCGCGATGACCTGGCTAGTAGCCAGACCATCCTGCTCAAGTATTTCGATACGCGCGCCCGCGCCACCCAGTCGACCCTGGCCGCGCTGCGCCAGGTGCAGGCGAACAACCTGAGCATCGAGATGCCGACCTTGTCCGAGAGCCTGAACGCGGTGCGCAACTACAAGGCGAAGCAATAAGATGCGGCTCCTCCTTTGGTTAGTCGCCCTGATGGCCGCGGCCATCGGCATCGCCGTGACGGCACGCTTCAACCCGGGCAACGTGGTGCTGTTCTACCCGCCGCACCGGCTCGACATGTCGCTCAACCTGTTCGTCGTGCTGCTGGTGCTGCTGTTCGCGGTCGTGTACGGCTTGGTACGGGCACTGAAATCGACCCTCAAGATGCCCGAGCGCGTGGCTGCCTACCGCCAGCGCAAGCGCGAGCGCGAAGGCAACAAGGGCCTGCGCGACGCGCTCAAGGCCCTGTTCGAAGGCCGCTTCGGCCATGCCGAGAAAGCCGCCATGCGCGCCGCCGAGCTGCCGGAGAACGCCGGCCTGGCGGCCCTGATCGGCGCCCGGGCCGCGCACCGCATGCGCGAGCCGGCCCGCCGTGACGCCTGGCTGGCCGGCATCGTGCACGACAGTTCATTGAAGATCGCGCGCCTGATGACGGTGACCGAGCTGCTGGTCGACGACCACCAGCCGGAAGCCGCGCTCGAGGCGGTGGCCGAACTGAACGCCAGCGGCCAGCGCCACATCCACGCGCTGCAGTGGTCGATGAAGGCCCACCAGCAGGCGCGCAACTGGCCGGAAGTGCTGCGCCTGGTGCGCATCCTCGACAAGCGCAAGGCCCTGCATCCGGCGCTGTCGACGCGCCTGCGCGAGATGGCCTACGAAGCCCTGCTGGGCGAACAAGGCCACGATGCCGAATCGATCCGCCGTGTCTGGTCCGGTGTGCCGGCATCCGACCGCCAGGTGCCCTATATCGCGGCGCGCGCCGCCGGCGCCTTCAACGCCCGCGGCCTGCACGACGAGGCGCGTGCCATCGCCGAGGAAGCGCTCAAGGCGAACTGGGACGAGCGCGTGGTGCGCGCCTACCGCGAGGCGGCCGGGCCTGCCGGCTCCCAGACCCTGCTGGCCCAGATCGAACGTTGCGAAGCCTGGCTCAAGGACCGTCCGACGGACCCCGAGCTGGCGCTGACCCTGGGTTCGCTTTGCCTCAAGCAGAAGCTGTGGGGCAAGGCACAGCGCTACCTGGAGGGGGCGCTGTCGGAAGCCACCGAGACGCCCATGGTGCGCGAGGCGCACCTGAAGCTGGCCCAGATGCACGAGGCGCTGGGGCAGGAGCAGGAGGCGGCGAACCATTACCGGCAGTGCGCGCTGGCCAGTATCCTGTGAAGTATTCCATTGGAGCACTTCACTGCCATGCACGACGCGCCATCCGCTGCTGCTTTCGCTATAATGACGCACTTTATTGAAACTTCAGCAACCAAGGAATTCCATGAGCCTGAATAACGTCCCAGCCGGCAAAGACGTGCCGAACGACTTCAACGTCATCATCGAAATCCCGATGAACGCCGACCCGGTCAAGTACGAGGTCGACAAGGACAGCGGCGCGATCTTCGTCGACCGCTTCATGGGTACCGCCATGCACTATCCGTGCAACTACGGCTATGTGCCGCAGACCATCGCCGATGACGGCGATCCGTGCGACGTGCTCGTGATCACCCCGTTCCCGCTGCCGCCGGGCGTGGTGGTGCGTTGCCGCGCGCTGGGCGTGCTGAAGATGACCGACGACGGCGGCGGCGACGCCAAGGTCATCGCGGTGCCGGTCGAAAAGGTCCTGCCGATGTACAAGAAGATCCAGAAGCTGGAAGACCTGGAAGAGCTGCGCCTGCAGCAGATCCAGCACTTCTTCGAGCACTACAAGGACCTCGAGCCTGGCAAGTGGGTCAAGATCGAAGGCTGGGCCGATGCAGAAGCCGCCAAGGCCGAGATCACCAACGGCGTCGAAGCGTTCAAGCGCAAGGGCCAGGAATAAGCAGAGGCGCGTCGCGCCGCGCACATGACAGAAAGCCGGCGTCCTTCAAGGGGACGCCGGCTTTTTCTTTGGCGGCAGAGGGCGTGGCGTCCGCCTGCCAATCAAGCGCTTACCAGCAGCACATTACCAGCCAATATCACGCAGCAGCGGGAAGGTCAGGTCGTACGGCGGCTTGACCGCGTGCCGCAGGTCGGTGTTGATCGACGGCTCCATCAGCTGGTTCGGCTTGGCTTCGGTGGTGTAGTGCGACACCGAGGAGCCCGGCTGATTGATGCTGGGGGTGTACATCAGGATGCGCCGTTGCCGGTCGGTGCCCGCCAGCCGGGTGCGGTCGAGGCCGAAGGTGGCGACCACGCCCGACATCGTCCGCGAGCGCTGCTGCAGCGCGGCCTTGATGGCGACGCCGTCGGACAGCGTGATCCGCAGCGAGGGAATCCTGATGCTCGGATCGGAGCCGCTCAGGCCGACGACGTCTCCCGGCACATTGTCCACTACCAGCATGCCGATGGCGCCGGCCGCCTGCACGTTGCGGGCCTTGGTGACGAAATCGCAGCTGCCACGGTCCACCAGGGCGATGTTGTTGCGTACCGCAAGTGCATTGTTGGCGTTGAGCGGCGTGCAGGCAAGCCCGGTACCGTTCGGCTGGTCGACCACCGGCATCAGCTGGCCGCTCACCGGCCTTGCACCCACCGGCGGCCCGAAGGAAGCATCGCCGACGAAGTAATCGCCCCGGGCGGCGCCGGCGTTCGCGCCACCGATGTTCAGGTTGGTGCGCGGGTCCAGCACGCGCGGCACCGCGGCGGTCACGTTCGGGCCGTTCCAGGACAGGCCGCGCCAGGTGATGGCGGAGATGCGGCGCTGCTCGTCGGTCATGGCGACCCAGGGCATGTTGTTGCGGTTGTTCACCAGGAAGTAATCCCAGATCGACGGGATGCCGAAGAACTGCTCGCCGGTTTCGTCGTCGGTGAAGGTCTGGAAGCCGAGCCCGTGCGCCATTTCGTGCAGCAGCACCGTGACCAGGTCGATCTGTCCATTGGCGCGCCTGTCGAGGCCCAGGTAGAAGGGCGAGCCCGGCAGGCAATCGGGGAACAGGCCAAGGCGCGAGTTGAAGCGCGCGATGATGTGCGGGTCGGTCGGCGCCGTCAGGTCTTCGCCCGCCAGCTTGCTGGCCAGCGCCGCCGGGTACCAGGTGTTGGCGCGCGGGGCGTTCGGAAAATCGGTCCAGATCTCGTAGGCGCCTGCCGAACCGAGCACCGCGCCGGTGGCCGTGCAGGACAGGGGTACGAATGCTGCACCGATGCGGATCGTCACATTGCTGTCGAGCGTGGCGCCCCAGATGTCGGCGGCGCGCTGGAAGGCGATCAGGCGCTGCTGGCCCAGCGTGGTGCCGCTGTTGCCGCCGACCGGTGCGGCCGGGGTCGGGTCGTTGAAGCCTTCGCCGGGCGCGTTCTGGTTGACGATGACGATGGTGGCGGCCGCTTGCGCGGCGCCGGCACCGGCGAAGGTGGCGGCCAGGACGGTGGCAACCGAGCATGCCAGCGAGGCGGCGGTGCTGCGCAGGAAGGTGGTGAGCTTGGCAGCTTTCATTGGTGATGCTCCTCTGGCTTGGTGGTGCCGTGCTTGTGCGCGCCTTTGAGCGCGTGCTCGGCAGCATGTGCGCCGTGCACGCATTGCTCGTCGAGCTTGCCGTCGGCGCCGCGGGTCACGACCGAATACACCATGTGGCGCTCGCCGAGCTGAACCGAACGACGTCCGCCGGGACCGGTGACCAGCTTCGGCGCGGGGGCGGCCGCGCCCGCAGCCGATGCGTTCGTACGCGGGTGGAGGGCGCGCGCTTCGTCAGGGGTGGGCGCGCGCAGTTCGCCGGTGTCGGCATCGCGCACGACGACCATTCCCTGCCGGCTTTCGACCTGCTTCGGTTCGACCTGCCTGGGTTCGGCCTGCTGGGCGAACGCGGGGAGGGCCAGCGCGGCAAGCGGCAGGCAGCACATCAATTTATGAATCAACATGGCATTCTCCTGGAACGGTAAGGGGCGCCTCAATGGGAAGAAGGCACCGGCGCCCGCTTGCGCGAGCGCCGGGCATGCGCCCCGACCGCGCCGAGTCCGGCCAGCAGCATCAGGTAGGTCGACGGTTCCGGCACGGCGGTGACCACCTTGACGGTATCGAGCCCGATGTAGGAGAGCGTGTCGGCGTCGCCGAGGTAGCGGAAAGCGAAGCGTCCTTCACCTTGGACATCGAGGCTCGTCGTCCATTGCGCCCACTGCGTGGGAAAACTGTTCTCGCCGCCGATGGTCAGCAGCAGCGTGTCGAATCCGTCGGCACTGGTATTGCTGCCGTAGCCGAAGCGCACCTCGAGCCGGTCGAAGAAGCCGGGCTCAGGTGCACGGTTGGCGAAGAAGGAGAGGGTGGTCAGGCCGTTCAGCGAAAGGGTGGGGGTGATCAGCCAGTTGTCCACCATGCCCATCCCGCCAGCGGCGCTGAGATAATTGACGCCGGCATAGGAACTGGCTGCGCCCGACTGTGCCGTGAAGACGCCCGTGTTGCCTTGGAACCAGCCGGAGCCGGCAGGCATGCTGCGGTTGATCTGCGCCCAATCGGACAGTCCGGCCACGCTGCCGAAGCCTTCGTCGAGGATGACGACACCGGCGGCATGGCTCGACAGTGGCGCCCACGTGGCCGCCGCGACGAGCGCCGCGCCGGCAAGTGAGGTAAGTCGCTTCATGATTCCCCTTTCACACTGAGCCAGAAAAAAATGGTGGTCCACTCGCGCTGGCTGACGGCGAGGCCATGGTTGTCTTTATGGTATGAGCAGGCTTGCAAGGAGCATTGATGTTCATTCAATGCGGGCCGAACGAGGATCGGCCCCGCTCAACGGCAGGAGGGGAACCAATTGGCGGGAAAAGAAACGGCCTCCGCGAGGAGGCCGTGAGCAAAGCCGAGGAGGGCGGGGGAACTACCTGGTTTGCCGCGCCAGGAAGCTGCGCAGCCTCAGCTTCCCGACAATCCCGATCGGGAAAAAATAGATCGACAGGATGAACAGCACGCCCAGCCACAGCATCCAGCGGTCCGGATGCAGCGCCGCTGCCAGCAGCGGCACGCCTGCCAGCGCCTCCGAGCCCGCGCCCATCAGTCCCTGCAGGTAGTTCTGGGCGATGATGAACAGCGCCGCGCCGACCACCGCGCCGTACATCGTGCCCATGCCGCCGATAACGACGATCAGGAGGATGTCGGTCATCACCTTGAAGCCGAGCGAGGTATCCGGGCCCACGTAGCGCAGCCACAGGGCCATCAGGGCGCCGGCCAGCGCCGCCACCAGGGCCGCCAGGCAGTTGGCCCAGATGCGGTAGGTCATGGTGCGGTAGCCGAGCGCCTCGGCGCGGAACTCGTTCTCGCGGATCGCCTGCAGCACCCGGCCGAAAGGAGAATTCACCAGTCGCAGCAGGAACAGGAACAGCAGCAGGCAGCCGAAGAACACCAGGTAATAGGTGATCAGCTTGCCGTCGATGGCGCGCCCGAAGACCTCGTTCTCCACCAGCGTGAAGCCCGGCGTCAGCACTTCGGGCACGCTGAAGGTGATGCCGTCCTCGCCGCCGGTGAAGTCCGACAGCTGCGAGGCCAGCACCGCAAACGAAGAAGCCACGGCCAGCGTGATCATGGCGTAGAAGATGGCGCGTACCCGCAGGGCGAACAGGCCGACCACCAGGGCCAGGGCCAGCGCCAGCAGCAGGGCGATGCCGAGGCCGCCGAGGGCGGCGCTCCAGGTGGGCTCGTCCACGCGCGCCAGCCCGAGCCCGATGCCGTAGGCGCCGATGCCGTAGAACATGGTGTGGGCGAAGGAGACGATGCCCGTGTAGCCCAGCAGCAGGTCGTAGGACGCCACCAGCACGATGTAGACGCAGATCGTGGCGGCGGTGTTGAGCGGGCGCGCGCCCGAGCTCAGGAAGGGCGCGAAGGCCAATCCCAGCAGGATGATCAGCAGCACTGCGGAGAGCAGGCGGCTGCGCGGCATGTCGGCGGAAAGAAGTCGGTGCAGCATCTGGTTCAACCCCGCATTTTCGAGTACAGGCCGGCCGGGCGCCACAGCAGGATCGCGATCATCAGGATGATGTTCGAGACCAGCGCGACCTTCGGCGCCAGGAAGCCGGCATAGTTGGTGACCAGCGCCATGAGCAAGGCGCCGATGAAGCATCCGCCTACGGAACCGAGGCCGCCGATGATGATGACGATGAAGATCAGGACCATCATCTCGCCGCCCATCGCGGCGGTGAGCGTTTCCTTGTACAGGCCCCACAGCACGCCGCCCATGCCGGCCAGCGCCGAACCGGCCGCGAACACGGTGACGAACAGGCGCTTGATGCGGTAGCCGAGCGCTTCGACCATCTCGCCGTTCTCGACGCCGGCGCGGATGAGCAAACCGATCTTGGTGCGGTTCAGGGTCAGGAACATGCCGATGAAGACCAGCAGGCCGATCACCACCGCCACCAGGCGATACTTCTCGATGGCCGCGTCGCCCAGGAAGATGGCGCCGCGCAGCGCGGTCGGCAGCGGCAGGGCAATGGTTTCGGCGCCCCAGATCACGTGGATCAGCTGTTCGGCCACGATCATGCCGCCCATGGTGATCAGGATCTGCTTCAGGTGCTGGCCGTAGACCGGCATGATGATCACGCGCTCGAACGCCCAGCCCAGCAGGGCGGTGACGATCATGGCGACGGTGATGGCAAGCGCCAGCACGCCGAGGTTGACCAGCAGCGAGTCCATCTCGAGCCAGCCCTGCATCGGCAGCAGCACCAGGGTGGCCGAGAAGGCGCCGACCGACACGAAGGCGCCATGGCCGAAGTTCAGCACGCTCATCAGGCCGAAGACCAGGGTCAGGCCGCTCGCCATGATGAAGATCATCATGCCCATCGCCAGGCCGGCGACGGTCAGGGTGACCCAGGTGGGAAAGCTGCCGACCAGGGGCAGCATGGCCAGCATCAGCGCCGGCACCAGCAGCAGCGGCGCGATGTCGCGCGGCGCCTTCGGCAAGGGCGTGTTGTTCTGCAGGGGCGTGTCCTTGCCGGAAATGGGTAGGGTTGCGCTCATGGTTATTCCTATTGATGAGAGTCGAGCGAGAGGCCGAGCAGGCGCTGCTGCAGTTCCTCGTCACCGGCAAGCTGGGCCATCGAGCCGGCGTGCACGACGCGGCCGTCGTCCATCACGCTGACCGTGTCGCCGAGCGAGCGCACGAAGTTGAAGTTCTGCTCGACCAGCAGGATGCTGGTGCTGGTGTCCTTCAGCTCGCGGAAAGCGGCCATCAGGCTCTGGATGATGGCCGGCGCCAGGCCCTTGGTCGGCTCGTCGACCAGCAGCAGCTTGCGCGGCTCGACGATCGCGCGGGCGATCGCCACCATCTGCTTCTGGCCGCCCGAGAGATTCCCGGCCGGGTAGTTCCAGAACTTCTTCAGCGCCGGGAAGAAACCGCAGATCCAGTCGACGCGAGCCTGGTCCAGAGGACCATTCCGGGCGGCGAGATACAGGTTCTCGCGCACGGTCAGGTCCGAGAACACGGCCATGCTTTCCGGGACGTAGGCGATCCCCAGCCGGGCGATGTCGGGCGTGGCCATCTTCGTGATGTCGCGGCCGTCGAAGCTGATGCTGCCGGCGCTGGCCTTCCACAAGCCCATGATGGTGCGCAGGGTGGTGGTCTTGCCGGCGCCGTTGCGGCCGAGCAGGACCGACAGGCCGCCGCGCGGCACCGTCAGGTCCACGCCCTGCAGGATGTGGTACTGGCCGATGTGGGTGTGCACACCCTTCAGGGTGAGCAGCGGCTCTGCTGTCTTAGGCATGGGCTGCGCTGTTTGCAGATTCGGGTGTTCCAAGATAGGCTTCCTGTACGATCTTCGATTGCATGACTTCAGCCGGCTTGCCGTCGGCCACCAGGGTCCCGTTGTGCAGCACGATGATGCGGTCGGCCAGGGCGCGTACCACGTCCATCTTGTGCTCGACCAGCAGCACGGTCTTGTTGCGTTCGGATTTCACGGCATGGATCAGGTCGAGCACCACCGGCACTTCGTCCACGCTCATGCCGGCGGTCGGTTCGTCGAACATCATGATGTCCGGTTCCAGCGCCAGCAGGATGGCCACTTCCAGCTTGCGCTGGTCGCCGTGCGAGAGCGTGCGCACCCAGGCGTCGCGGCGCTTGACCAGGCCCACGCGCTCCAGGTAGTGCTCGGCGCGCGCGATCAGTTCCTTGTGGCTGGACCAGATCGACAGGAAGTTCAGGCCGAGGCCGGCGCGGCTCTGCACCGCCAGGCGCACGTTCTCCGCCACCGTCAGGTTCGGGAACAGGTTGGTCAGCTGGAAGGCGCGGCCGACCCCGAGGCGGGTGCGCTTTGCGGCGCCGGCGCGGGTGATGTCCTGGCCCTTCACGAACACGCTGCCCGAGGTGGCGGGCAACTGGCCCGACACCAGGTTGAAGTAGGTGGTCTTGCCGGCGCCGTTGGGGCCGACGATGACGGTCAGGGTGCCGGGATGGAAGTCCGCCGTCACCGCATTCACCGCGACATGGCCGCCGAAGCGGATGGTCAGGTCGCGGGTCGAGAGGGAGGGCTGGGATGCCTGGGAGCTCATGTCAGCGCTTGTTCCGCACCGGCACCGGCAGTTCGGATGCCGGGATCTCGCGCACCAGTTCCAGCAGGTCCCATTCGTGCTTCTGGTCCTTCTTGATGCGGAAGTGGTACATCGGCTGGATGGCCTGGTGGTCTTCCTTGCGGAAGGTCATCCGGCCTTTCGGCGTGTCGAACGACAGGCCTTCCATCGCTGCCACCATCTCGTCGCCGTTCTTCGCGTTGGGCGCCTTCGAGAGGGCGGCCACCACCGCGCCGGCCGCGGCCATGCCGCCCGCCGTGAACATGTCAGGCGGCATCTTGAAGCGCTTGGTGTGTTCCGCCACCAGCCAGTCGTTCATCTTGTTCTTCGGGAAGCCGTAGTAGTAATTGATGGTGCCTTCGGTGCCGGCGAAATTCTTCCAGGTCTTCATCACCGGCAGGATGTTGCCGCCCGGCGCCAGGGCGATGCCGAAGCGCTCCGGCTTCATGTCGGCGATCTTGTTCAGCGGGTTCGGGCCTGCCCAGACGATCTGCAGCACGCGCGGCTGCGGCTTGTCCTTCAGCTTGTCGAACAGGCGCTGGGCCGGCGCGGTGAAGTCGGTGGCGGTGGCCGGTGCATATTCCTCGTGCACGACAACGGCCTTGCTGCCGGTGGTCTTGAGCGCTTCCTTGCCCGCCTCGATGGCGTCGCGCCCGAAGGCGTAGTCCTGCGCCAGGAAGCCGACGCTGCCGCTCTTGAAGGTGCTGGCGGCGGCCAGGGCGTCCTGCATCGAGCTGCGCGCGGTGCGGAAGACATACTTGTTCCACTTTTCCTGGGTGATCGCGTCGGCCACGGCCGGTTCGACGATCAGCACCTTCTTGTATTCCTTGGCGACCGGCAGCATGGCGATGGCCGAGCCGGACGAGGTGGTGCCGACCGCGATGTCGACCTTGTCGTCGCCGTAGGCTTCGGCCAGCAGGGTGCGTCCGAGGTCCGGCTTGGACTGGTCGTCCTTGACGATGACCTTGATTTTCCGGCCGTTGATCTGCATGGTGCCGCCGGTGAGGTACTCCAGGCCCATCATGAAGCCGGTCTCGGTCTCCTTGGCGTAGGCTTCGAGCGGGCCGGTCTTGCCGGCGATGAGGGCGATCTTCAGGTCCTTGCCCTGCGCGTACACGGTGGGGGCGGCGCCGGCGGCGAAGGCCGCCACGATGGCCACGGCCAGGGGTTTGATCAGGTGGTTCATGTCAGTCTCCTTGTGATTCTTACGGTAGCTTGGCCAGGAAGGCGCGGATCGCCTCCAGCGCCTCCGGCTCGGTGAGCATGGGCGCATGGCCGACGTTCGGCACTTCCGCATAGTGCAGTTCCGGGGCGGCCTTGCGCATCCAGTCGGCCTGTTCCCGTTCGACCAGGTCGGACAGCGCGCCGCGCACCAGGAGGGTGGGGCGGCGCCGCGCCAGCCGGCGGAAGGCCATGCGCGCGGCCAGCGAGGTCGGGCGCAGTTTACCCGTCTGTATCGCATTCGCGATATTCGGATCGTAACGCAGCGCCAGCTGGCCGTCATCCTTCTGTTCGAAGGCGCGGCGCGCCCACTTGCCCCACTCCTCGTCGGAGTTGGCGGGGAAGGCGCAGGCGTTGATGGCGCGCAGGTAGGCGGCGGCTTCCTCCCAGGAACCGACCGCATTGCAGCGGCCCGCGTAGGCGGCGATGCGCTGCAGGCCGCGCACCGACATGACGGGACCGATGTCGTTGATGATGGCGGCGGCGATCAGGTCGAGCCGGCGCGCCGCCAGGGTCATGGTGATCAGGCCGCCCATCGAGGTGCCGACGAAGATGGCGCGCGACAGGCCCAGGTTCTCCATCAGCTTGACGATGTCGCCCGCGTAGACGGCAGGGGTATAGTTGTCCGGATTCGGGTCGTGCGCCGAATGACCGCGGCCGCGCACGTCGACCGCGATCACGCGCCGGCCCATGGCTGCCAGCTCGGGCGCGAGTTCGTCGAAGTCGGCCGAATTGCGCGTCAGTCCGTGGATGCAGATGACCGGCAAGCGCGCGCTCATACCGGCGTCGCCGCTTGTGGCCGGATAGTCGCGCGCGTACAGCGCCAGCCCGTCGCTGCTGGTGTAGCTGAGTGGAGTGAAAGTGGACACGCTGGCTGATATCCTGTGAGTCGTTCGGGTCGTGGTAAGCGTTTTGTCGGGCGGCAAGCCTCCTGGCCGGCGCCGGAGGCGCCAGCCTGGGATGCTGCCGGGTGCTTCGGGGTTTAGAAGCGGTACTCGAGCGTTGCCGAGACCTGGCGTGGGTTGCCGTAAAACGCGGTCAGGGTGCCTTCGGTGCCCAGGGTCGGGAACAGGTAGCCGCCGGTCTTGTAGCGCTTGTCGCTCAGGTTCTTGCCGTGCAGGCCGACGCGGACCTTGCCGTCGGTGCGGGTCCAGACGATGCTCGCGTCATACAGCTTGTACGATTCCTGGTCCAGCATCGACGGGGTCTCGAACTGGGCGGTGGCGCCCTTGTACGAGGCGCTGCCGATCAGCGAGAGCTTGCCGCCATGGGCCATCACCGGCATTGGGATGTCGTAGTTGAAGCGCAGGTTGGCCGAGTTCTTCGGCGTGTTCTGGAATACGCGCTGGCCCGCCACGTTCACGCCGGCCGAGATGTATTCCTTGTACTCGGCGTCGATGTAGCTGTACATGCCCGCGACCATGAAGTTCGGGGTGAGGTTGGCAATGGCTTCCAGTTCCGCGCCCTTGATCTTGGCCTTGCCTGCGTTGGTGGTCACGCCGGCGAAGCTGTCGTCGCGGCCGTCGCCGTTGGTGTCGATCGCCACCGAGCCCGGGATCTGGACGTCCTGGTAGTCGCTGTAGAACACCGCGGCGTTGGTGGTGATGCGGCCGCCGTTGAAGGCCGACTTCAGGCCCAGCTCGTAGGTCTCGATGGTTTCCGGCTCGTAGCCGCGCTGCGCCACCGACAGCGGGATGCGGGTGCCGACCACGTTCAGGCGCGGTTCGAAGCCACCGCCCTTGAAGCCTTCGGAATAGGACGCGTACACGTTGTGGTCCGCATTCATCTTGTAGTTCACGGCCACGCGCGGGGTGAACTTCTTGTCCTTGCGTTTCAGGATGCCGCCGCGCAGGTCGGTGTCGGTGCGGAACAGGATAGCGCCGGGATTGCCCATCCCCGGCGACCCGTTGCCACCCAGGTAGATCTGGCGCAGCACTTCGGCTTCGCGCTCGTCGACGGTGTAGCGGCCGCCCAGCGAGACGCTGAAGGCGTCGGTGACGTTGTAGCTGCCGTCGGCATAGATCGCCCAGGCCTTGGTGTCGATGTCGCCCATCGTGTAGGTCGAGGTCGGAACCGCGCCGCCCAGGATGGTGTCGAACTTGTTGAAGGCGTTGGCGTCAATGTAGTAGATCCCAGCCACGCCTTGCAAACGTTCACCGGTGTAGGTGAGGTTGAATTCCTGGCTGAACTGCTCGTTGGTATACAGGGCCGGAACGTGCATGTCGGTGACCGCCAGCGAGTCGAAGTCGATCGGCGCGTAGGACTTGTCCTTGCGCTTGGCGGTGATCGATTTCACGCTCCACTCGTCGTTGATGGTGTATTCGACGGTGGCCGAGACGCCGTGCGCCTTGACTTCCTGGTCCTTGCCAAGCGCCTGCATCAGGTTGGCGCGGGTGTCGAAGACGTTGCTCAGGATCGGGGCGCCGCTGGTGCGGCCGACGATCAGGCGATGGCCGTTCTTTGGGCTGGAATCGTCCTGGGTGACGTCGCCGGCGATGCGGATGAACAGGTCCGGGCTCGGCGTGAACTCGGCAGACAGGCGGGCCGCGGTGACATCCTTGTCGTAGTTGTCGCCGCCGGTGGTCAGGTTCTTGCCGAAGCCGTCGCGCTTGAAGCGGGCGAAGGTGCCGCCGATGCGGGCTGATTCCGAGACCGGGGTGCTGGCGGTGGCGACGATCTCCTTCTGGCCGTACTGGCCGATGGTGGCGCGCAGGCGCGCATCCGGCTGCGGGGCCAGCTTGCGGGTGACGTACTTGACGGCGCCGCCGATGGTGTTGCGGCCGTACAGCGTGCCCTGCGGGCCGCGCAGCACTTCGATGCGCTCGACGTCGTAGATGTCGGCCACGGCGGCCTGCGGGCGCGCCAGGTAGATGTCGTCGATGTAGATGCCGACGCCCGATTCGAAGCCGGCCAGCGGGTCGGCCTGGCCGACGCCGCGGATGAAGGCGGTCAGGGTCGAGTTGGTGGCGCGCGAGGCTTTCAGGGTGGTGTTCGGCAGGGCCGTCGCGAGGGCGGTGATGTCCGGCGTCGCGACCTTCGAGAGCTGGTCGGCGCTGAAGGCGGTGACCGAGACCGGCACGTCCTGCAGGGTTTCCTCGCGGCGGCGGGCGGTCACGACCACCTTGTTGACGCCGCCTTCTCCGGCACTGGCTGCCGGCGGGGCGCCGGCGGCGTCCTGGGCGTAGGCCACGTTGCCGCTAGATAAGACTAGCAGGGCCACGGCGGAATGGATGGCGGGGTTCAGCAGCTTCAGTTTATTCTTGGTCAGACGCATCGATGTCTCCTTGTTTTTGATAGCGGCATGCGTTCAGGTTTTCGCATGGTCAGCAGTTTGCCTCGGTTGGGTTTGGTTAGATAGTCAACAATCGCCCACCCCGTTGTGCAAAAATGCACAGCTCGCTGCACGGGGCTGGTGCGCGTGTTGACAAGGGAGGAATGCGATGGCGCACCGTTTGTGCGCTGCCGCATCGAAAAAGCTTCATTTGATTGCAGGGGGAATGTGCACTAGTGCACAATATGTCATCTTGACATCAAACAACGCGCCCGATGAATACGCTGCCAGAGTGGACCGACCTGCGATTCTTCCTGGAGCTGGCGCGCGCCGGCACCCTGTCGGGCGCTTCGCGCCGGCTGGAAGTCGAGCACACGACCGTAGCCCGGCGCATCGACCGCCTGGAAGCGCAGCTCGGCTCCACCCTGTTCGACCGTTCGCGCGAAGGCTACGAGCTGACCGAGGTCGGGCAGGCGCTGCTGCCGCATGCCGAGGCGATGGAGGGTGCGGCGCTGGCTGCGGCCGAGCAGATCGGCGGGGCGGAAGTGGCGGCCCACGGCGTGGTGCGGCTCGGCGTGCCGGAAGTGTTCGGGGTGCGCGTGGTGGCGCCGCTGCTGGCCAGGCTATTGGCCCAGCACCCGGACCTGTCGATCGACCTGTTGAACCTGCCGCGCTTCGCCAACCTGGCCAACCGCGAGGCCGACCTCGGCGTGATGCTCGATCCGCCCACCACCGGCCGCTACATGGTCACGCGCCTGGCCTCCTTCCACTTCTACCTGTACGCATCGCCTTCCTACCTGGCGAAGCATCCGCCGATCCGGACCCAGGCCCACCTGGCAGGCCACGACTTCGTCGACTACGTGCAGGACCGATTGGCAAGCCGTGAGCTCTCGTACCTGAACGAACTCGGGTTTACCCCGCGCCGCCGCATCTGCTGCTCGGGCATGACCGCGCAGCTCGAAGCAGCCTCGCTCGGCATGGGCCTGATGATGGCGCCGCCCTATGCGATACCTAGCGACGGGCGCCTGGTGCGGGTGCTGCCGGGCTTCCAGGCCGAGCGCTCGTTCTGGCTGGCTGCGCCGACCGACCTGTACCGGCTGCGCCGGGTGAAGGTGGTGTGGAACCTGCTGCGCGAGTGCGCGGAGAACCATCCGGACCTGTTCGTGGAAGAAGGCGTGGGCTTGTCCGCAAGCTGAACACGAACGATATTGCGAGCAGCAGGATGATGGGAGCCGATCAACAAATGGAATACGCGATCGGCACTTCCAGCCGACTGGCCGTGAAGGCGTGAATGCCGTGGCGCTCGCCGCCTTCGCGCAGTACGAACACGCTTATGAGGAATGTCCTACCTTCATCCACGGCGTGCCCTACGCCCGCTACGTGCTGCCGGCCGCGGGTGTGCCGGCAGCGCTCGACAAGCTCGCGGGCGAGCCGTCGAAGATCCCTGGCCAGGCGCTGCTCACTGCGCCTTAGGGTGCCAGGCCTGCACTTCCGCGATCAGCTGCTTGCTCAATACTTCGTTGTCGCCGCCGAACCGGTCGCCGTTATGCAGCGTGACCGCGACGATGCCCGAATCGATGTCCATCTCCAGCTGGCTGTAGAAGTTGAGGATGTAGCCGCCGTGCCCGACCAGGCGCTTGCCGTTGAGCTTGCGCAGCCAGGTCCCGAGTCCATAGCCGGTCGCCTTGCCGTCAGGGAGGAGGTGTTCGGTATTCATGCGCTGCACGCCCTTCGGCGAGACCAGCTTCCCCGACTGCAGCCCGAGCATGAAGGCGGCAAGGTCGTCGACGGTGCTGACCAGGCCGCCGGCGGCATGCAGGTTACTGTTGGCGAGCAGCATGGCGGGCGCGGGACCGCGCTGCTTGTCACCCCTGTAACCGCTGACCAGGCCGGGAATGAGCTGCTGGTCGCTGCCTTCCCGGGTGTGCTTCAGGCCGAGCGGCTGGATGATGCGGCGATCCAGGAAGGCGAAGAAGCCTTCGCCCGAGACCTTTTCGATCACCATGCCGAGCAGGTTGTAGCCGGTATTGTTGTACGCGAATTTCGTCCCGGGCGCGAAGTCGAGCGGGCGGTCGCGTACCGGCGCAACCAGTTCCTCCAGCGTGTGCTCCAGCCGTGCGGTGGTGCGGTAGTAGCCGGAATCCATCGACAGGTTGGGAATGCCGCTCGTATGGCTCAGGAGATGCTCGATCGTGACCTTGTCCCAATGGGGCGGCGCTTCCGGCAGGTAGCGCTTGACCGGGGCGTCGAGGGCAAGCCTGCCTTCGTCGACCAGCAGCATGACGGCGGTCGCCGTGAACAGCTTGGTGGTCGAACCGATCCGGAATACGTGATCGGGGCGGATCGGGACCCCGAGTTCCAGGTTGGCCATGCCGTAGGCCTTGCGCAGGACCGGACGGCCGTCCTTGACGACGAGGGCCGCCACGCCCGGCAGTTCCGGCTTGAAGCGCGCCGCGACGATGTGGTCGAGGGACTGGGTCAGGGTGGCCGGCGTATCGGGCGCAGCCATGACGGCGAAGGGGAAACAGAGCAGCAGAAGGTGGAGGAGGGGGCGCTTCATGCACGTTGATGTCCGACGATGACAGGCGGCGACGATAGCACGCGCCGGCCAGCCGAAAATGCGTGCATTTCCACACTGCCGGGGGAGCGCCCGTTCAGCGCGACTCGCGGAATGGATTGCGCTCGTTCAGCTCGTCCATGTAGTCGTCGATACCGCCTTTTTCACGCTCCAGGAAGCGCTCGATCGCATCGGCGAACGAGGGATGCGCCAGCCAGTGCGCCGACCAGGTACGGGTCGGCAGGAAGCCGCGCGCCATCTTGTGCTCGCCCTGGGCGCCGCCCTCGAAGGCCTGGATATTCTCTTCGATGCAGAACTCGAGCGGCTGGTAGTAGGCCGCCTCGAAGTGCAGGCAGGGCACGTGTTCCAGCTCGCCCCAGTAGCGCCCGAACAGCGTGGTCTCGTTGTGGATCACCAGCGAGGCGGCGATGTCGCGCCCCTCGCGCGAGGCGATGACGAGCAGGATGTTGTCGGGCATGCTCGCGCCGATGCGCCGGAAGAAGTCCAGGTTCAGGTAGGGCGTCGAATAGTGCGCCTTGTAGGTGTGGCGGTAGCAGCGGTTGAACAGCAGCCAGTCGGCATCGAGCGCATCGCGGCCGCGCACGCGCCGCAGCGTGACGCCGGCCTCGCGCACCTTCCTGCGCTCGGCGCGGATGTTCTTGCGCTTCTTCTGTTCGAGCGTGGCCAGGAAGTCTTCGAAAGTGCTGTATCCCCCGTTCAGCCAATGGAACTGCACGCCGCTGCGCAGCATGAAGCCGGCATCCGCAAGCTGGCGCGCCTGTTCCTCGGGCGGGAACAGCACGTGGGTCGAGGAGACCTCGGCCGCGCCCTGCGTGGCCACCAGCACGTCGACCAGTGCTGCACGGGCGGCATCGTCCACCGCCATCAAGCGCGGTCCCGCCACCGGGGTGAACGGGATCGCGCTGAGCAGCTTCGGGTAGTACTCGACCCCGTGCCGGTGGTAGGCATCGGCCCAGGCCCAGTCGAACACGTACTCGCCGTAGGAGTGGCCCTTGACGTAGAGGGGCAGGGCGGCGGCGAGCCGCTCGCCATCGTACAGGGCGATGTACTGCGGCTGCCAGCCGGTGCCGGGTGCCGCGCTGCCGGATTCGTGCAGGGCATGCAGGAAGGCGTAGGACAGGAAGGGGTTGGGATTTTCCTGTGCCGCGACCAGCGCGTCCCACTGCTGCGCTCCAATCTCGGACAAAGAAGAAACGATATGCGTGCGATAATTCAAAATGACATCCCTAACGAATTGATGAGCGACGACGTTGCGAAAGTCTCACCAATGAACAACCGATTCTTCAACCTCTATACGCACCACTTCGCCCGCGTCGCGGTGGCCATCCCGCGCTGCCGCATCGCCGACCCGGCCTTCAACGTCGAGCAGACCCTGCGGCTTGCTCGCCAGGCCGCCGACCAGGGCGCCGTGCTGGTGGCCTTTCCGGAACTTGGCCTGTCGGCCTACAGCTGCGAAGACCTGTTTCACCAGCGTGCGCTGCTCGACGCCTGCCTCGACGGCCTGGCCCGCATCATCGAGGCTTCGAAGGCCCTGCCGGTGGCGCTGGTCGTCGGCCTGCCGCTCAAGGTGAACCACCAGCTCTTCAATTGCGCCGCCGTGGTCGCGGGTGGCCGGGTGCTAGGCGTGGTGCCCAAGAGTTTCCTGCCTAATTATGGCGAGTTTTACGAATCCCGGCAGTTCAGTGCGGCCGATTGCGCAGCTAGCGACCAGATCGAGCTGTTCGGCGCCATCGTGCCCTTCGGCCCCAGCCTGCTGTTCGAGATCGAGAACCTGCCGCTGTTCCGTTTCCACGTCGAGATCTGCGAAGACGTCTGGGTGCCGATCCCGCCGTCCTCGTTCGCGGCGATGGCCGGCGCCACCGTGCTGGTCAACCTGTCGGCCTCGAACGTCGTGGTGGGCAAGAGCGGCTACCGCCACCAGCTGGTCGGCCAGCAGTCGGCGCGCTGCCTGGCGGCCTATCTCTACACCTCGGCCGGCTTCGGAGAATCGACCAACGACATGGCCTGGGACGGCCAGTCGCTCATCTACGAAAAGGGCGAGCTGCTGGCCGAGTCGGAACGCTTCAGCGACGACTCGCACGTGATCTTTGCCGACGTCGACCTGGATCGTTTGTCGAACGAGCGCATGCACGCGACCACCTTCGCGCAGTCGGTGCGCCGCCACGCGGACGAGGTGTCGAAGTTCCGCGTGGTGCAGTTTACGCTCGACCTGCCGCTCGACCGCGACATGCCCCTGGCCCGTACCGTCGAACGCTTCCCTTACGTGCCGGCCGACCAGGCGCGCCGCGACGAGCGCTGCACCGAGGTCTACAACATCCAGGTGCAGGCCCTGATCCAGCGCCTCGCGAGTACCGGCATCAAGAAAGTGGTCATCGGCGTCTCGGGCGGGCTGGACTCGACCCATGCGCTGCTGGTCTGCGCCAAGGCCATGGACCGCCTCGGCCTGCCGCGCACCAACATCCTCGCCTATACCATGCCGGGCTTCGCCACCAGCGAACGCACGCTGAAGCAGGCCAACGACCTGATGGCGGCAGTGGGCTGCAGCGCCCAGCTGATCGACATCCGCCCGAGCTGCATCCAGATGCTCAAGGACCTCGGCCACCCCTATGTGGAAGGCAAGGCAGAGTACGACATCACCTTCGAGAACGTGCAGGCGGGCGAGCGCACCAACCATTTGTTCCGCCTTGCGAACTTCCACAACGGGATCGTGATCGGCACCGGCGACCTGTCGGAACTGGCGCTGGGCTGGTGCACCTACGGCGTGGGCGACCACATGTCGCACTACAACGTCAACGCCAGCGTGCCGAAGACCCTGATTTCCTATCTGGTGCGCTGGGTGGCCGAGACCGGGGCGGTGGTCGAGGGTGGCAAGGACGTGCTGCTGAAGATCCTGGACACCGAGATCAGCCCCGAGCTGGTGCCGGGCGGCGACAAGGACGGCAAGCCGGCGCAGATCACCGAAAACACCATCGGTCCCTACGAGCTGCAGGACTTCAACCTGTACTACACGCTGCGCTACGGCTTCAAGCCGAGCAAGGTGGCCTTCCTCTCCTGGAGCGCCTGGCACGACCGCGAGCAGGGCAGGTGGCCGAGCGCGGCCTCGGCTCGCAACGAGTACGGGCTGGCCGCGATCAAGAAGAACCTGGGCATCTTCCTGTGGCGCTTCTTCAAGACCAGCCAGTTCAAGCGCACCTGCGTGCCGAACGGGCCGAAGGTCGGCAACGGCGGCTCGCTGTCGCCGCGCGGCGACTGGCGCGCACCTTCGGATTCCGAGGCCACCGTGTGGATGGATGACCTGAAGAATATTCCAGACTAACCGTGTTTATTTGAGAGACAAGAAAATGAAACAGATTACCTGCGTGATCAAACCCTTCAAGCTCGACGAAGTGCGCGAGGCGCTGGCCGAAGTGAACGTCACCGGCCTGACCGTGACCGAAGTGAAGGGCTTCGGCCGCCAGAAGGGCCATACCGAGCTGTATCGCGGCGCCGAATACGTGGTGGACTTCCTGCCGAAGGTGAAGATCGAGGTGGTGGTGGACGACGCCATGGCCGACGGGGTGGTCGACGCCATCATCAAGGCGGCCCGCACCGGCAAGATCGGCGACGGCAAGATTTTTGTTCAGAACGTCGAGCAGGTGATTCGCATCCGTACCGGCGAGACCGGGGCGGACGCCGTGTAAGCTTGTCGTAGGGTGGGCGGCTATACCGAGGAGGGGGCATACCGACGCTTCTGATGCCGCCCACGCGGTGATCTAACGCTCAGCGCGTGGGCGGCGCAACTGACACTGGCTGAATATTGTGTCGAGTAAAGCCGCCCACCCTACCGCCCCATGCGCAAATCGAACTTCCAGGTAATCAGGCGCAGCCCGCTGATGAATAGCGCGCTCGACCACAGCGCGAAGTCGGGATCCACGCCGTACTTGCCCATCAGGAGGAACAGCCAGTTCCCCAGAAAGGCGCAGATCGCGTAGGGCTTCCCGTCGCGGAACACCATCGGCACTTCGTTGCAGACGATGTCGCGCAGCACCCCGCCGAAGATCCCGGTAATCACGCCCATCATCGAGGCGATGAAGATCGGCATGTCGGCGGCCAGCGCGGCAGACACGCCGGCGACCGAGAACAGACCAAGACCTACGGCGTCGGCGATGACGATGAGGCGCTCGGAGACGATCTGGCGCAGCGTGCGGATCAGCGGCGAGGCCACCAGGGCCAGCACGAAGATCAGGATTGCGTATTCCTGGTGGATGACCCAGAACAGCGGCCGGCGGTCGAGCAGGATGTCGCGCAGGGTGCCGCCGCCGAAAGCGGTGATGAAGGCCACCGTAAAGACGCCCACCAGGTCCATGCGCTTGCGCCGCGCTTCGATGAAGCCGGAGAAGGCGCCGACCAGGATCGCCATGATTTCGATGAACTTGATGAGGGTCATGCGGTGATGAAGAGCGGGTGGTGTTGCTAGACTACCATGCCGCTCGGCATTTACGGTAGGGCGGGGCGGGGAACCCGCCCACGCTACAGCAGCGGCAGCCGCACCGAGAAGATGACCTCGTTCCCATCATGGCGATACGCGATCTCGCCATGGTGCTCGCGCACGATCTGCTGTGCGATGTACAGGCCCAGCCCCATGCCCGTGCGATTGCGCGGGTTGTTCAGCGACGCCCGCTTGAACGGGTTGAACAGCGTCGCCACCACCTCCGTCGGGATCTGCCCGCCCGCATTGCTGACGTCGACCACTGCCTCCTTGCCCTCCACGCGCACGCAGATGCGCACCGGCTTGCCCACCTCGCCATGGTGGCGCGCATTGCTCAGCAGGTTGGACAGCACCTGTCCCAGCCGCCCGCTGTCGGCATTGACCATCGCCTGCTCGTCGCAGGTGAGCAGGAAGGGAACGGTCGGGTAGGCCAGGCGCGCCTCGTCGATCAGGTCTTCCACCAGCGCCGTCAGGTTGACCGGCTCGAGCGTCACGCCCAGGCCCAGGCCGCCGTCGATGCGGCTCATGTCCAGCACCTGCGAGATCATGCGCTGCATGCGGCTGGTGGACGATTGGATGCGCTTGCCCAGGGTCGGCTGGGCGCTGCCTTTTTCCAGCACCATGCCGGCCATGTTGATCGAATGGAGCGGATCGCGCAGGTCGTGGCCGAGCATGGCCAGCAACTGGGCGCGCGTGGCTTCGGTCTGGGCGCGGCGCGAGGTCATCACGCGCACCAGCTCGGCCAGGGTCAGGCGAGAATTGGCCAGGATGGTCGATTCCCACGGATGCGCATGGCCGCGCACCGTCTCGTACCAGGCGTCGAAGGAGCCGCGCGGCGTCAGGCGCTCGCCCAGCGGCCCGAATGTCGTGGTCTTTTCCGGCAGGCCGCCCCAGGCGACCTGTTCGATCTGCTCGACGCGCAGCAGCACGTTCCAGCCGTTCGCTGCCGGATCGAAGGGCATGGCAAGCAGCCCGACCCACTTGCCGAGCCGGTCGCGGATCGATTCCGGCCAGTCGTCCAGCTTCTCGCGCACCACGAGGTCGTGCTCGGCGTCGGGCAGGGAAGCGACAATGGCTTCGGCCAGGTCGTGGGGAAGGTCCCCATGCACACGGACCTTGCCGTAGTAGCAGGTGACCTGGGCCTGGGCCTGCGTGGCCGCCAGCACCGCCTCGGCGAAGCGGCCGAAGGTTTCGAGCGGATCGTCCTCGATCAGCAAGTCTTCGACCAGCTTGGTGCGGGTCGAAGCCGCGCGTTCGACCATCTGGGTTTCCTGGCGCGACTCGATGCTGTGGATGGTCGAGGCCATTACCTGGGCCAGCACGTCGGCTGCCATGCGGATCGAATAGGGCACGAGCTTGCGCGACATGTGGTGGCAGGCGATCAGTCCCCACAGCCGGCCGTTGATGACGATCGACACGCTCATCGAGGCGCCGACGCCCATGTTTTTCAAATACTCGATGTGGACCGGCGAGACGCTGCGCAGCACGGCGTGGCTCATGTCGAGCGGCAGCGCATCGGCCGGGCCCAGCAGCGGCACCATCGTGTCGTTGACATCGATGATCGAGCGCAGCGTGTTCAAAACGTACAGGCGGCGCGCCTGGGCCGGGATGTCCGAGGCCGGGTAGCGCTGGCCGAGGTAGGGCACGATGTCCTCGCGCCGGGCTTCGGCGACGACGTCGCCGCTGTCGTCCGGGCGGAAGCGGTAGGCCATCACGCGGTCGAAACCGGTGAACTCGCGGATCTGGTCCACCGCGATGGACAGCAGGCCTTCGATGGTTTTCTGGCGGCGCAGGCGGTCGATGGAGGCGTGCGCCTTGAGCGCGAACTGCGTCACCTCGTCGGCGCTCACCTCGCGCCGTTCGAATTCTGCGATCACCCGGCCGAGGGCGGCGTGCACGACACAGTCGAAATCCATGCCGTTGATGCAGACCGGGACCATCGAGGGCGAGACTTCAGGCTCGCCCGGCCCGATGTAGTCGATCAGGAGTTCGAGCGCTGCCCGCGGCAGAGCCAGCGAGGCATAGGGAACGCCGAGTTCGGGCGTGATGCCGAGCATCGCCGGGGCATTGGCACTCCAGCCTTCGAGCGCGCCGTCGGCAGTGAAGAAGAGGAGGGTGCCGTGGGGCTGGATCGAGCCGGGGATGTGGATCGGCTCATCGGCACAATTCAGCAGGTCGACCTGGCGACCGTGCTCCATCGGAACCACGGATGTACCCTTCAATTCGCCACCATTCCCTTCTCGTCAAATCCGGCAAATCCCGGACGAGCGCATTGTACAGCCAATACATATTCAGACACATTCTACTAGTGTGCCGACGTTGTATTCCGTACGTTTGCTCACTCGAGCAGGGCAGGGCGCAACAGGACGATCAGGGCGCCGTGGCCACCATCTTTCTTTCCCGCAACGCAGAAGGCGACGACTTCGCTCTTTTGTACCAGCCAGCTGTGCACGATCCCGCGCAGCACCGGTTCGCCCTTCGGCGAGCCGTAGCCGATGCCATGGACGATGCGTACGCAGCGCACGCCGCGGCGGTTGGCACGGTGGAGGAAATCGGTAACGGCGTCGCGCGCCTGGTCGCGGTTCATGCCGTGCAGGTCGAGCTCGTCCTGCACCGGCCAATGGCGCTTGCGCAGCTTCTTTACGACGTCAGGTCCCACGCCCGGCTGGGCATAGCTGAGGGAAGGGTCTTCGTCGAGCAGGCCCTCGACGTCGAACTGGTCGGACAGCGACTCGCGCAGCACCGCTTCGATTTCCTCTTCCTCGGTGAGCGGCGTGCGGTCCTTGAAGACACGGTCGGACGCCACGTACACCGGGCGGTACACGTAGCGATTCGATTCAGGGAGCTTCGTCACGCCCTGCATCGCGCCGCGGAATTCCACGGCGCGTTCGCGCGCGATCCGCTCGCGCTTCTCGCGCTCGGCCTTCTCGATGGCGCGCAGGCGCTCGTCTTCCTTGAGCTTGTCGCGCAAGCCCTTCAGTTCAGAGAAATCCTTCATGCCCGCCATCGTACTACTGCTCCTTATTTTGGATCGTCTTCCAGCGCTTCCAGGTAGCGCTGCGCGTCGAGCGCCGCCATGCAGCCAGTGCCCGAGCTGGTGATCGCCTGGCGATACACGTGGTCCTGGACGTCGCCGGCCGCGAACACGCCCGGCACGCTGGTGGCGGTCGCCATGCCCTCGGTGCCCGAACGGGTCTTGATGTAACCGTTGTGCATTTCAAGCTGGCCTTCGAAGATGCCCGTGTTCGGCTTGTGGCCGATTGCCACGAACAGGCCGTGCACGGCCACGTCCTTGGCCTCGCCAGTGGTGGCCGACTTGATGCGCAGGCCGGTCACGCCGCTGTTGTCGCCCAGGACTTCGTCCAGGGTATGGTTGAGTTCCAGCACAATCTTGCCTTCCTGGACCTTGTGCATCAGACGGTCGACCAGGATCGGCTCGGCGCGGAACTTGTCGCGGCGGTGGATCAAGGTGACCTTGGAGGCGATGCCGGCCAGGTACAGGGCTTCCTCGACCGCGGTGTTGCCGCCGCCGATGACCGCCACTTCCTGGTTGCGGTAGAAGAAACCGTCGCAGGTGGCGCAGGCCGACACGCCCTTGCCCATGAAGGCCTGTTCCGACGGCAGGCCGAGGTACTGGGCCGAGGCGCCGGTGGCGATGATCAGGGCGTCGCAGGTGTACTCGTTGGAGTCGCCGACCAGGCGGATCGGTTTTTCGTTCAGGTAGGTGGTGTGGATGTGGTCGAACACGATCTCGGTGTTGAAGCGCTCCGCATGCTGCAGCAGGCGCTGCATCAGTTCCGGACCCTGTACGCCCAGCGGATCGCCCGGCCAGTTCTCGACGTCGGTCGTGGTCATCAGCTGTCCACCCTGTTCGACGCCGGTCACCAGCATCGGGCTCAGGTTGGCGCGCGCGGCGTAGACCGCTGCGCTGTAGCCGGCAGGACCGGAACCGAGAATCAGGACTTTGGCGTGTTTGGAAGTAGTCATGGGAGGCTTCAATAAGAGATGAACATGCGGAAACTGGGGGCGGCCTTTGGAAAGATCAAGGCTCGGTTTGCAACACTGGATTATAGACGATGATTCACACGAGCATGAATCGTAGGCCAGCCCAGCCGTATATGGCTTAGAATGGGCGGATTATTGATAGCGAACACTTCTTTTTCGCTTTTCATATCACTCATGTAATCACTTCGGCAGTACCGAGCAATGAGCAAGAACAGCCCCGCCAGCGCCTCTGGCTACACCCGCACTGCGCAATCCACGCGCGCCCGCCAGCCCCTGCCTGGCCGGCTCTCGCGCCTCTTGTCGGAAGCGCGCTGGATTGCCATGGCCGTGGCCTTCCTGTACTTCGTCCTTATTTTATTAAGCTATAACAAGGGCGACCCCGGCTGGTCGCACGCCAATTCCGTCCCCAGGATCGCCAACCTGGGCGGCAAGGCCGGCGCCTGGCTGTCCGACCTGCTGCTGTTCATCTTCGGCTTCTCGGCCTGGTGGTGGGGCGTGATCTTCCTGCGCGGGGTCTGGAAGGGCTGGCGCCGCCTGACCGACAAGCTCGGCCCGGCGGACGAGGAGCCGCCCCACGCCGGCGAGATGTATGTGCGCTGGACCGGCTTCGCGATCATGTTCGCCGGCAGCCTGGGACTCGAATACCTGCGCATGTGGTCGTGGAACGTCGAGCTGCCGCGCGCGGCGGGTGGCGTACTGGGCCAGCTGATCGGCCATTCGGCCCACGTCGCCTTCGGCTTTACCGGCGCGACCCTGCTCCTGCTGCTGCTGTTCGGCCTGGGCTTCTCGCTGTTCTTCCAGGTATCCTGGCTGGCCGTGGCCGAGCGCATCGGCGAGACGGTCGAGAACACCATCGGCTGGTTCCGCATGCGCATGGAAGACCACGAGGACCGCAAGCAGGGCGAAGCCGCGGCCGTCAAGCGCGACGAGCTGGTGGTCAACGAGCGCCAGAAGTACACCGAAAAGCATCCGGCCCCGCCGCCGATCGTCAAGGCCGAGCCGGCGCTGGAGCCGCGCGCTGAACCGGTCATTCTGCCGCCGTCGGTGCCGGCCTCGCTTGCCATGCCGGCGACCGCCCCGGCGCCGATGGCCCAGGCCCCGGCACCGTCGATCAAGATCGAGCCGCAGATGACCAGCGTGCCGAAGTCCGAGCGCGCCCAGAAAGAGATGCAGACCCCGCTGTTCCACGAGCTGGCGAGCGATGGCGGCCTGCCGCCGCTGGCCCTGTTGGACGAGGCGCCGCCGGCGCAGGAGGCGGTCTCCATCGAGACCCTGGAGTTCACCAGCCGCCTGATCGAGAAGAAGCTGTCCGACTTCGGCGTCGAAGCCAAGGTCGTGGCCGCCTATCCCGGTCCCGTCGTCACCCGCTACGAGATCGAACCGGCCACCGGCGTGAAGGGCAGCCAGATCGTCAACCTGGCGCGCGACCTGGCACGTTCGCTGTCGCTGACCTCGATCCGCGTGGTCGAGACCATCCCGGGCAAGAACTACATGGCGCTCGAGCTACCGAACCCGAAGCGCCAGATCGTGCGCCTGTCGGAAATCGTCGGCTCCAAGGTCTATGGCGACAGCGCCTCCGCGCTGACGGTCGCCCTGGGCAAGGACATCGCCGGCAAGCCGGTGTGCGCCGACCTGGCCAAGATGCCGCACCTGCTGGTGGCCGGCACCACCGGTTCCGGCAAGTCGGTGGGCATCAACGCCACCATCCTCTCGCTGCTGTACAAGGCCGACCCGGCCGACGTGCGCCTGATCCTGATCGACCCGAAGATGCTGGAAATGTCGGTGTACGAGGGCATCCCGCATCTGCTGGCGCCGGTCGTGACCGACATGCGCCAGGCCGGCCACGCGCTGAACTGGGCGGTAAACGAGATGGAACGCCGCTACAAGCTGATGAGTAAACTCGGCGTGCGCAACCTGGCCGGCTACAACGGCAAGATCCTCGAGGCCGCCAAGCGCGAGGAGCACATCCCGAACCCGTTCTCGATCACCCCGGATTCGCCGGAACCGCTGGAGAAGCTGCCGACCATCGTCATCATCATCGACGAACTGGCCGACCTGATGATGGTCGTGGGCAAGAAGGTGGAAGAGCTGATCGCCCGTATCGCCCAGAAGGCGCGCGCGGCCGGCATCCACCTGATCCTGGCGACCCAGCGGCCGTCGGTGGACGTCATTACCGGCCTGATCAAGGCGAACATCCCGACCCGCATCGCCTTCCAGGTCTCGTCCAAGATCGACTCGCGCACGATTCTCGACCAGATGGGCGCGGAAACCCTGCTGGGCATGGGTGACATGCTGTACATGCCGCCCGGTACCGGCCTGCCGATCCGCGTGCACGGCGCCTTCGTGTCGGACGACGAAGTGCATCGAGTTGTAAAACATCTCCAGTCGCTGGGCGAACCGAACTATATTGAAGGCATTCTCGAAGGCGGCACGCTGGAAGAGGGCAATGCCGAAGGCATCCCCGCGGGCGAAGGCGGCGGCGAATCGGATGCAATGTACGACCAGGCCGTGGCCGTGGTGCTCAAGAACCGCAAGGCCTCGATCTCGCTGGTCCAGCGCCACCTGCGCATCGGCTACAACCGGGCCGCCCGCCTGATCGAGCAGATGGAGCAGAGCGGCCTGGTGTCGCCGATGCAGTCGAACGGCAACCGCGACATCCTCGTGCCGGCCACGACCGCCGAATAACCCACGCCCACCGCCGCGGATCGTTTTTCGTAGGGTGGGCGGGTCCCCCGCCCACGCGGTCAACGCACGGTGGCGGACCACAACAAGAGGAATGCATATGAAATTCACGACTACCCGCTTCGCAGCACTCATCGCAGGCGCAACGCTGGCCGTTTCGGGCACCGCCAGCGCCGCCGCTCTCGACCAGTTCAAGAGCTTCGTCGCCACCACCAAATCCGCCAAGGGCGAATTCACCCAGCAGCAGCTGACGAAATCCAAGAGCGGCAAGCTAGCTCCGGTCTCGAGCGGCAGCTTCGTCTTCGCCCGTCCCGGCAAGTTCATCTGGACCTACCAGAAGCCCTACGAGCAGCTGCTGCAGGCCGACGGCGAAACGCTCTACATCTACGACAAGGACCTGAACCAGGTCACCACCCGCAAGCTGGGCAACGCCCTGGGCTCGTCCCCGGCCGCCATCCTGTTCGGCAGCAACGACCTGGAGAAGAACTTCACCCTGTCCGAAGCGGGCGAGCGTGACGGCGCCGAGTGGCTGACCGCGGTGCCCAAGACGAAGGACACCACCTTCGAGCAGATCGGCATCGGCCTGAAGGGCGGCGTGCCGGTGGCAATGGAGCTGAAGGACCAGTTCGGCCAGGTCTCGCTGCTGAAGTTCACCAACTTCCAGCGCAATCCGGCGCTGGGCGCCCAGCAGTTCACCTTCTCGGTGCCGAAGGGCGCCGACGTGGTCAACCAGTAAAGTCTTTCGGGCGCTACCGGATGATCGTCGTGGCGGCGCCCGCGCTGAGCGAAAGCGGAAGGGCGGTCGGCAAGCCCTGAACTCAGTAGATCCGGGTACGCAGGTCGATGTGCTTGATCGGCTCGAGATCGAGGAAGGCGGAGTCGGTCGGTGCGGCCTGCAGCGTGACCCAGATGGTGTGCTCCTCGTAGAAGTAGGAGCGGTTCGAGCCGAACAGCGAAGAGCGGAAGCGGGCGTTCCAGTCGATCCGGACGGCATCACCCACGCCGCCTTCGAACAGGGGCGAGGCCAGCCAGGCCGGCCATTGGGTGGTCAGCATGCTGTCCCAGGGCCGAAACAAGGACACCGCAAACGCATCGCCGACCCGCCAGGCTTTCAGATTGTCCGGCCGGGCAGGCCGGTCATGGGCCCAGGCGGGATCGTCCAGGGGCCGGACCAGGTGGCGCGGTTCGAAGCCCTCCGTTTCCAGCACCGCCACTTCATGACGGATCGTGTCATCCCCGCTCAAGAGCGGCAGGCGGTGGACGCGGGGCACGGCCAATCGCACTCCGGCATCGGCGGCGGCGCGCGAGGCCTTGGTCCACCTGGACCAGACGTCCTGGATCATCAGGACGGGCGCGGCTTTCTTCATGGGACGGCTCCGGCGTGGAAAACACCGGATTATAGGGCAGGCCCGCCCGCGCAGCCTGCTGCCCGCCTGCCCGCGGTGGCCGCATCGGCTACACTAGCCACATGCACAACCATTTGCTTCAATTCGCATCCCCGTTGACCGTCCCAGGAGCGCGTCATGGATGACCTGTTCAAGACCGAACCCTCTCCGCCGCTGGCGGAAGCGCTGCGCCCGCGTACCATCGACGAAGTCATCGGCCAGAGCCACCTGCTCGGCCCCGGCAAGCCGCTGAACCTCGTGTTCAAGTCCGGCAAGCCGCATTCGATGATCCTGTGGGGGCCGCCCGGCGTGGGCAAGACCACGCTGGCGCGCCTGACCGCCTACGCCTTCGACTGCGAGTTCATCGCGCTGTCGGCCGTGCTGTCAGGCGTAAAGGACATCCGCGCCGCCGTCGAACAGGCCGAGCACTACCTCCAGCAGGGCAAGCACACTATCCTGTTCATCGACGAGATTCACCGCTTTAACAAGTCGCAGCAGGATGCCTTGCTGCCCTTCGTGGAGTCGGGCCTGGTGACCCTGATCGGGGCCACCACCGAAAATCCTTCGTTCGAGGTCAACTCGGCACTGTTGTCGCGCTCGCAGGTCTACGTGCTGAAGGCGCTGAACGACGAGGAGATGCGCCAGTTGCTCAAACGCGCCCAGGAGCGCGTGCTGCAGCACCTGAGCTTCGACGAAGTCGCGGTCGACACCCTGGTCGGCTATGCGGACGGCGATGCGCGCCGTTTCCTCAACCTGCTGGAACAGACCAAGACCTCAAGCGACACGGCGGGCGTCACCCGTATCACGGCCGAATTCGTCGAGAACGCGCTGACGCTCAACGCGCGCCGCTTCGACAAGGGCGGCGACAACTTCTACGACCAGATCTCGGCCCTGCACAAATCGGTGCGCGGCTCGCATCCGGACGCGGCGCTCTATTGGCTGTGCCGCATGCTGGATGGCGGCGCCGACGCCAAATACCTGTCGCGCCGCATCGTGCGCATGGCCTGGGAAGACATCGGCCTGGCCGACCCGCGCGCGCTCCAGATCGCCAACGATGCCGCCACGACCTACGAGCGCCTCGGTTCGCCCGAAGGCGAGCTGGCCCTGGGCCAGGCCGTGATCTACCTGGCGATCGCCGCCAAGAGCAATGCCGGCTACAACGCCTTCAACGAAGCGATGGCTTTCGTGAAGAAGGACAAGTCGCGCGAGGTTCCGGTTCATCTGCGCAATGCGCCGACCAAGCTGATGAAGGAACTCGGCTACGGCCACGCTTACCGCTATGCCCACGACGAGCCGCATGCCTATGCGGCGGGCGAGACCTACCTGCCGGACGGCATGCGCGAGCCGGGCTGGTACCGGCCGGTGCCGCGCGGCGTGGAATCGAAGATCGCCGAGAAGCTTGCCTTCCTGCGCAGCCTCGACGACGAGGCGGGCGGGGCCTGACAAAAAAAGCCCCACGATGGGCTGGCCATCGCAGGGCTTGGTGTTGCGGGCAGGGCTGTATCGAGTGCCCCTGCCGCTATGCCTCGATCAGTAGTTCTCGTAGGCGCCGATGTCCCAGGCGCCGCCTTTCGGACGGGCCACGTTGAGGATGTCGACGGTCGGGGCATAGTTCTTGGTGCCCTTGTTCACGGCCGGCGAGGTGCTCTGCAGGCGATAGTCGCCGGCGCCGGTCGGGTTGTAGCTGACGAACTTCGGATCGGCGGTGACGGTGCCGGTGGCGCTGCCGGCGCGCAGCGTGATGGCCGAGCCGTTGCCGTTGACCAGGTTGTTCGCGGTGACGTTGCCCGAGCCGATGCAGTTCTGGCCCGAGTAGCAGTACTGCGAGATGCCCTGGCGCGGGTTCTTGTACACGATGTTGTTGACGACCATCGTGTTCTTCAGCTGGATGTTGCCCGGCTTGTCGCCCACGCCGGTGACGATGCCGCCGCCCATGCCGCTCGAACCGTTGGCGAACACGGTGTTGTTGGCGATGATCGAATCGGTCGCGGCGTGCCACAGGTGGATGCCGTAGGCCGAAGCGCGGTAGACGATGTTGTTCAGGATCTTGCTGCCCTTGTTGGACGAGTAGATCCCCTGCACGCCGTTGCAGCCGCCCGGCTTGCCGATGTCGTGCACGACGTTGCCGATGATGTGGCCGGCCGAGCTGGTGTAGTTGGCGTTGACGATGCCGGCGCCGCCGCTGCCGGTGCAGCCGCCCGAGACGGTGATGTGGTGGACGCGGTTATTGGTCACCAGGGTGTTCGAGCCCATGTTCTGGATACCCAGGCGGCCCGGGCCGCTGATATCAAAACCGTTGATCTCGACATAGCTGCCGTTGTTGAGCCACATGACTTCGGTGCCGCTGCCGACGATCTTGGCGCCCCACTTGGTATCGGACACGAAGCGGATGGCGCCGGTCGAGGTGCCGCTGAGCCTGGTCGAGACATTGCCGTAGTAGGTGCCCGGGGCCACGTGCACGGTGGTGTTGGCCTTGGCCACCGAGGCGGCCTTGTTGATGGTCTTGAACGGACGCGCCTGGGTACCCGGGTTCGAATCCGAACCGGTGGTGGCCACGTACAGGGGGTAGAACGAGGT
>NZ_JPXI01000035.1:0-78224 GCF_000740675.1 Massilia sp. BSC265
CCCGAGCCGCCCATGCCGCCCGCTGCGCCTGCGCCGCCGGCGCCCGAGGTCGAATCGCCGCCGGTGTTCATGGTGTCGCCGTTGGTGCTGGCGCCCGAGGCCACCGAGCCGCCGGTGATGCTTGCGGTGCCGCTGGTGCCACCGGTGCCGCCATCGGTGCCAGGCATGACTGCGCCGCTGCTTGCGCCGTTATCGCCCTGGCCGGCAGCGCCGGTGCCTGCACCGCTCGATGCGGTCTGGGTCGAGCCGGTCGAGGAGCCGCCCATGCCGCCCATGCCGCCGTTGCCGCCTGCTGCGCCCGCGCCGCCGGTGGCACCCGAGCCGCCGCCGAAGCCGCCGTTGCCTGCGGTGGTGGCGCCGTTGTTGCCGCCGTTGCCGCCGTCGAGGGCGCCGGTGCTGCCGCCCGCGCCGCCGGTGGCATCGCCGCCCAGGCCGCCGGTGCCTGCAGCGCCCGACGCGCCTGCGCCGCCCATGCCGCCGGTAGCGCCAGATGCGCCGCCCAGGCCGCCGGTTGCGGTCGAACCGCCGCCGAAACCGCCGGTTGCGGTCGCGCCGCCACCGAAGCCGCCCGAGCCGCCGGCTGCGCCTGCGCCGCCGGCGTTGCCGCCTGCGCCTGCGCCACCGAAGCCGCCGGCAGCGCCCGAACCGCCCATGCCGCCTGCTGCACCCGAGCCGCCCATGCCGCTCGATGCGTTGCCGGTGTTGCCGCCTGCGCCGCCTGCGCCGCCGGCTGCGTTGCCGATCGAGGCTGCGCCGCTCGAAGCCGCGCCGCTCACGCCCTGGCCGCCTGCACCGGCCGATGCGCCGTTGGCGCTACCGGCTGCGCCGCCCGCAGCGCCGTCAGCGCCGTTGGCTGCACCGCCGGTGGCGACGCCGCCTGCTGCGCCGGTGCCGGCTGCGCCGTTGGCGTTGCCGCTGTTGGCGGCAACGTTGCCGATGTTGTGGATGTTGTTGCCGCTGACGTTGCCGTTCAGGGTGCTGGTCGAGTTGGCGGTCGAGGTGTTGAAGGAGTTGCTCATGCTCGAGGTCGCGTTGCCACCGTTGTTGGCGGCGGCTGCGCCGGCTGCCGAAGCGTTGGACGAGCCGGTGCTGCGGTTCTGGCCCGAGGAATCGCGCGAGCTGTTGTCCGAATTGTCGCTGCTGTCGGTGTTGGTGGTGGTGTTCGTGGTGGTCATCGAGCGGTCGCTGTTGTCGGTCGTCGAGCGGTCGCTGTTATCGGTGTTGGTGGTCGAACGGTTGCTGCTGTCGGTGCTGGTGTTCGTGTTGGTGTTGGTACGGGTGCTGTTGTCCGAGCGGTCGCTGCTGTCGGTATTCGTGTTCGTGTTCGTGTTGGTGCGGGTGCTGTTATCCGAGCGGTCGCTGCTGTCGGTGTTCGTGCTGTTGTTCGAACGGTCGACGTTCGTGGTCTGGGTGTTGTCGCCGCGGACGCGGTCCACGGTGTTGGAGTTTTGTGCATGTGCCACGCCGAACGACAGGGCGATTGCGGTCGCCAGAATAGTGCGCTTCATCTGTTACTCCCCTTTGTGAATCACTGAAAAAGTTGAAATGCCCGGCGTTCCATGTCACCGGTCCATCCTCCTATTAGCAGTTTGCGTGCCAGCTCGTTTTTGCTTCGCAAGTCTTTGATTAAATTGATGGTTTTTATGCTGAGCAAGTTTGTAGGACTGAATTGATGAGGGAGTTCAATAACTCTGAAAAAAGTTGTCTCAAAGTTGTGACAGTTGTCACGGAATTGTCACCGGACTGTATCAGGCTGTAACAGCGGGTACAGGCGTGCAGGGGCAAGCGCGACAACGCGCTTGCTTCAAGGATGTAGGAGGAAAGGAAGGCGGGGAAAGGGCCGGGCCAGGACTTGGTCAGGGGGCGATCGAATGCTTGGCCATGAGGCGGTACAGCGTCATGCGCGAGACACCGAGCTCGCGCGCGGCCTGGCTGATGTTGTTGCCGCACTTGGCCAGGCTGTTCCAGATGGCGGTGCGCTCGGCGCTGCCCCGAGAATGATCGAGGCCGTCACGCAGGATGATGGCGTCGTCCTGCGGTGCCAGTTCGAGGTCTTCGGGCATGATGAGACGGTGCTCCGCCAACACCATGGCGCGCCGCATGCGGTTGATGAGCTCGCGAATATTTCCCGGCCAATGATGCTGGGCCATGGCGCGCAGGGCCTGCTTGCTGACGCCCTTGAGCTGTGGGCTCTTTTCGTCAGCAAATTTGTTAAATATGATCTCGGTGAGCAGGGGAAGATCGTCTTTACGTTCGCGCAGGGGCGGTACCCGGATCGGGAACACGCTGAGGCGGTAATACAGGTCTTCGCGGAAGCGTCCTTCGGCCACTGCCCTGGGCAGGTCGACGTGCGTGGCGGCGATCACGCGCGCATCGACCGTCACTGTGCGGGTGCCGCCGACACGGTAGATGGTGCGTTCCTGCAGGAAGCGCAGCAGGCTGGCTTGCAGGTCGAGCGGCAGGTCGCCGATTTCGTCCAGGAAGATGCTGCCGCCGGATGCCGCTTCGATCAGGCCCTGTTTCTCTTTGGCCGCTCCGGTGAAGGCGCCGCGTTCGTAGCCGAACAGTTCGGAGTGGATCAGCGAGGGCGGAATCGCGGCGCAGTTGATTGCGATAAAGGGGCCGCCGGCGCGCGGCGACTGCGCGTGGATTTCCTGCGCCGCCAGTTCCTTGCCGCTGCCGCTCTCGCCGGAGATCAGCACCGGCGCATCGACCGCGGCGATCTTGTCGATGTGGGCACGCAGGCGCCGGATCGCCACCGAGTTGCCGTCGATACGGCGACTGCTGGACGCGCGCTTGTGCGGGGGCGTGGACTTGGCCAGCATCGCCATGCCGTGCGCGTGCCCGAGTGAATGGTGCAGGCGGACCGTGTCGACCGGACGGGTATGGAAATCGCACAGGTGGGTGGCGATGGCGTGGCGCAGCTGCGGCCGGTGCAGGAGGTCGGGACCGAAGACGCCGATCCAGCGGATGTGGTGCTGCTGCTGCAGGAAGCGTTCGGTGTCGTCGTGCTCGAGGCTGCCGTCGCCGTCGAGCAGGAGCCCGACCGGATAGTGCTGCTGTGCCAGCACCTTGCGCGCGGCTGCGATGCTGTCGACCGTGCACACGTCCCAGCCCCGCAACTCCCCGCAGGCGGCACGCACGCCTGCGTTCCCCTCAGTCGTAATGCATAAGAGTCGTTTGACCGACACATTAACCTCGTTGTTATTCGTTATTACTGGTAATGCAGGCGACATCGTCGGCTGGCCACCCGGACGTTTTCTAGGAAACCGGGGGATGAATGCCGGATTCGTCCGACACCGTGTTGACCGTTATTTAAACAGAAACGGCCACCTTTCGGCGCACGAGTATTGTTGAGTTGGTAATCTACATCGCAAAAATTCCTACAGGAATCAATGCATTAGAGTATTTATCTTTAGGGTTTGCTGTTGGCAGCGGTACTGGCGAGCAGGGTCACCAGGCGTTCGATCGCGTAGGGTTTGGCGAGTACCTGCACGCCTGGAATCGCGGCCTGGCGCTCGGTATAGCCGGTGGCCAGCACCACCGGCAGGCCGGGGTCGCGCTGGCGCACGATACCCGCCAGGTCGATGCCGCTCACGCTACCCGGCATGACGATGTCGGAGAACACCAGGCAAGGACGGGCGCCGCCGTCGAGCAGGGCCACGGCCTGTTCGCCGTCGTGCGCCGCCAGCACCTCGAAGCCGGCGTCCTCGAGCGCGTGCGACACCGCTTCGCGCACCAGCGGGTCATCCTCGACGAACAGCACGGTGCCGCGGCCGCGCGGCAGTGGCATATCGTCCGGCGGCGCCGGCGGCTGTTCGGCCGGCTGTTGCGCGCGCGGCAGGTAGATGTCCACCCGCGTCCCCTTGCCAGGTTCGCTGTCGAGCTGCAAGAGGCCTTGCGATTGCAGGGCGAAGGCGTAGGCTTGCGGGAGGCCGAGGCCGGTGCCCTGGCCCTGGCCCTTGGTGGTATAGAAAGGGTCGAGGGCGCGCGCCAGCACCTCGGGCGTCATGCCGCTGCCGGTGTCGCTGACGGTCACGCGCACATAGTCGCCGGGCGCTAAGGTGCCAAGGGGATGGGCCAGGGTGACATTGCGTGCCTCGATGCGCAGCATGCCGCCGCGCGGCATGGCGTCGCGTGCATTGACGGCCAGGTTCAGCAGCGCAAGGTCGAACTGCAGGGGCTCGATTCTCACGGGCCAGGCCGGCTCGTCGCATGCGATCTGCAGCGCGATGTCCTCGCGCAGCGCGCCGCTCATCAGCTGGCGCGCGCTTCGTAGCTGCTGGCAGGCATCCACCGTTTCCTGGCGCGCTTCCTGGATGCGCCCGAAGGAGCCGAGCTGGCCGGTGAGGCCGGTGGCGCGCTGCACGGTCTTCTTGCAGGTCTGCAGCAGGCCACGCACCGGCTCGTCCCTGGTCTTGAGCTCGGCCAGTTGCAGCGCGGTGCTCAGGGTCTGCAGCAGGTTGTTGAATTCGTGGGCGATGCCGCCGGTCAGGCGGCCCAGGGCTTCCAGCTTCTGCGACTTGAGCAGGGCGCCCTGCGCCCGTTCGGTGGCGGCGACTGCTTCGGCGACCCGGCGTTCGAGCTCCTGCTGCGCATGGCGGATCTGGCGGCCGGCATCGAGCATGCGTTGCGCCACGCTGTCGATTTCGGCGATGCCCTGCGGCCGGTAGCTCGGTTCCTTGCCCTGGCCGAGTTCGTCGGCGGCCAGGCCGAGGTGCTCGATCGGCCCGATCGCACGCTGCGCCAGCCAGCGCGCTGCCAGCACGCCGGCCGCGAGCAGCGCCGCCATCAGCCCGGCCAGCATCGCCGTCGCCTGCAGCGGCACGCGCCGGGTTTCGCTGACTGGAATGCTGACCAGTACTTTCCATTCCTACATGGGCACCGTGCTGTAGAAAGCGCGCACGTCGATGCCATCGAGCGTACGGCTGTCGTAGACGCCTTCCCGGGAGCGTTTCAGGAGTTCACGGCTCGAGGTGCGCATCGGCTTTCCGACAAATCGTTCTGGGGTACGGGAGCGGGCCAGCACCACACCCTGGCGGTCGACGATGGTGGCGATCCACTCGTTGCGGAAATGTTGGCGTTCGACCAATTCCTGCAGAGTCGCCACGCTGACGCCCAGCAGCAGGTGGTAGCGCAGCGCGCCGTCGACCAGGACCGGCACCTGCACCGTGTAATCGTAGATCTTGCCGATCGGCGCCATGAAGAGGTCGGACACGTAGGTGCCGGCGGGACCGCCGCGCCGCATCAAGTCGCCGACGTTCGATGAGCGTCGCGTCGGCAGGGACGCGCCGAATGGCCGGCGCGTGTTGACGAGCTGCCGCCCTTCGAGATCGGCCAGCACGATGGCGGTATCCCAGGCGGGAGCCATGCGCCGGGCGTGCTCGTAGAAGGCGCGCAGGTCGCCGCCGTGCAAGGAAGGCGAGCTGGCCAGCGTACGCAGGACGGCGGTGCGCGCCTGCAGTTCGTTGTCGACCATGAGCGCGAAGGCGCGCGTGGCCTCGCCCACGCTCTGCGCCTGCGATTTCTGTTCTTCGCGATAGACGTAGGACACCGCTAGCGCCGCCGCAATGAAGGACGGTACCAGGACCGATAAGACCAGGATCAGGAGGCGGGTTCGGATACGCATGGCAAGGAGCTCCGCCCAGCAGCGGAATTGACGATTATACAAAGAGGAAATGTTTGCTGTCGGTAAAAAATGCAAGCGTGCGCAGCCTTCCAGGCGTCCGGCAACGCAGCGCCCAGCTTGTATAATGCGGCAACCCTACACCGCAGGCATATATGACCAATACCACCCACTTCGGCTACAAGACCGTTGCCGAGGACCAGAAGGTCCAGGAAGTCGCCAAGGTCTTCCATTCGGTCGCTTCGAAATACGACGTCATGAACGACCTGATGTCGGCTGGCCTGCACCGGGCCTGGAAGATGTTCACGATCGCGCAGGCGGGCGTGCGTCCGGGCTTCAAGGTGCTCGACATCGCCGGCGGCACCGGCGACCTGGCCAAGGCCTTTGCCAGGCAGGCGGGCCGCACCGGCGAGGTCTGGCTCACCGACATCAACGAATCGATGCTGCGCGTGGGCCGGGATAGACTATTGAATCAGGGCCTGGTGACCCCAACTTTGCTGTGTGATGCAGAAAAGCTGCCGTTCCCGGACAATTATTTCGACCGTGTCAGCGTGGCCTTCGGCCTGCGCAACATGACGCACAAAGACCAGGCACTGGCGGAGATGCGCCGCGTGCTGAAGCCGGGCGGCAAGCTGCTGGTGCTGGAGTTCTCGAAAGTGATTGCGCCGCTGCAGAAGCCGTACGACCTGTATTCGTTTTCGGTGCTACCGTGGCTGGGCCAGAAGATTGCAGGCGATGCCGAAAGCTATCGCTACCTGGCGGAATCGATCCGCATGCATCCGGACCAGGAAACCCTGAAGTCCATGATGCTCGACGCGGGACTGGAGCGGGTCCAGTATCACAACCTGACGGCGGGTGTGGCTGCATTGCACACCGGTATTAAGCTGTAATAAATGCGTGTAAGAACACTGAGGAAGCTGACATGAAAAAATTCGTCGCAACGATGGTATTGGCGATCACCGCAGTATCGATGATCGCGGAAGCGACTGCGCGCCCGATGGGCGGCAAGCGCTCGATCGGCCGCCAGTCGCAACCCGTGAAGCAGATGCAGGCCCCGGCGCCGGCGCCGACCCCGGGCATGCAGCCGCAGCGCGCGCCCGCCGCCGCTCCTGCAGCGGCCGGCGCCGCCGGTGCGGCCGCTGCCGCGCAGGCCAAGCGTCCGAGCATGTGGAAGGGCATCCTCGGCGGCGCCCTGCTGGGCCTCGGCCTGGGCGCGCTGCTGTCGCACCTCGGCATCGGCGGCGCACTGGCGAGCGCGATCTCGGCGATCCTCATGATCGGCCTGCTGGCGCTGGCCGTGCTGTTCATCGTGCGCATGTTCCGCCGCAAGGACACCCCGGCCAACCCGGCCTTCGGCGGCGGCTACACCAACCCGGTGCCGGCCGGCGCCTCGCCGAACCCGGCCGCCGGTGCAGTCTCGACCCCGGAAATCGGTTCCGGCCTGCGCCAGCCTGCGGGTTTCCAGAGCCAGAACCAGTTCGGTGGCGCGCAGTTTGGTAACGTTAACCTGGGCAAGCCTGACAGCGCTGCCCCGGCCATGCACCAGCAGTGGGGCGTGCCGGGCGACTTCGACCAGGAGGCCTTCCTGCGCCATGCGAAAGCGTCCTTCATCCGCATGCAGGCCGCCTGGGACCGCGGCGACACCAATGACCTGCGCGAGTTCACGTCGCCGGAAGTGTTCGCCGAGCTGAAGATGCAGATCCAGGAGCGCAACGGTGCCACCGACTTCACCGACGTGGTGACGATCGACGGCCAGCTGCTGGGCATCGAGACCACCGCCACCGACTACTTGGCGAGCGTGCAGTTCAACGGCATGATCCGTACCGCCCCGAACGCGCCGGCCGAGCCTTTCGTGGAAGTCTGGAACATGTCCAAGCCGCTGTCGGGCCAGGGCGGCTGGGTGCTGGCCGGTATCCAGCAGGTCGCATAATATTTTCCAGTTAATATTCGTGCTGCCGGGTTTGTCCCCGGCAAACTGGTAAGATCGAACCGCCCGCTAACACCGGGCGGTTTTTTTTAGGTTTTTTCCATTCACCTTTGCTGCCATGTTCCCGAGTTCTGCCATGCTGGCGACGCCTGCCGTCGCCACGATCAACCACCTGCTGGTCCAGGAAGCCTGGGCGCGCGAATCGCTCGTCCGCCATGCCGGCAAGGAAGCCTGTATTGACTTTGGAAGCGGCGGCAAGCTCGCGCTGCGCCTCCGCGTGGCGCGCGATGGCATGCTCGAGCCCGGCACGGCCGAGGGCCCGGCGAACGTGACCATCCGCGTCAAGCTGACCGACCTGCCGCTCATTGCCCAGAATCGCGACCGGGCCTTTTCGTATGTAAAGATCGAGGGCGACGCCGAGTTTGCCAACGCCATCTCGACGCTGTCGAAGGGCCTGCGCTGGGATGCCGAGTATGACCTGGAGCGCATCGTCGGTCCGCTCGGCGCACGCGGCCTGGTGCAGGGGACAAAGGGCACCGCCACCGGCGTGCTGGGCGCCGGGCGCCGGCTGGCCGAGAACGTGGCCGAGTTCCTGCTGGAAGAGCGGCCGGTGCTGGTGCGCCCGAGCGCGGTGAACGAATTCGCCGCCGACGTGGTGCGCCTGCGCGACGACGTCGAGCGCACCGCCAAGCGCATCGCGAAACTGGAGCAGCGCCTGGCGCAGGCGCAGGCCCAGGCCACGCCCCCTGGCGCGGGCCGCCCGAGTGTGATACTGAGTCCGGATAACTGATGATATTGAAATTCCTGCGCCTGCTGAAAATCCTTACCGTCGCGACCAAGTACGGTCTCGATGAAATCGCGGTCACGAGCCTGCATGCGCCACGCACCGCGCGCTTCATGAGCACCCTGTTCTTCTGGCGCCGCATTACCTCGCCGCGTGCCATCCGCCTGCGCCAGGCACTCGAAGAGCTGGGGCCGATCTTCATCAAGTTCGGCCAGGTGCTGTCCACCCGGCGCGACCTGATGCCGCAGGATATTGCCGACGAGCTGTCGCTGCTGCAGGACCGCGTACCGCCTTTCGATTCCGACCTGGCGATCGCCCAGATCACCGAGGCGCTCGGCGCCCATCCTGACCAGCTGTTCGGCAGCTTCGACCGGGTGCCGGTGGCCTCGGCGTCGATTGCGCAAGTGCACTTTGCTACCCTGAAGAACGGCACCGAGGTCGCGGTAAAAGTGCTGCGTCCCGGCATGCGCAAGACCATCGACGAAGACCTGGCGCTGATGGACATGGCCGCGCGCCTGATCGAGAAGGTCTGGGCCGAAAGCCGCCGCCTGAAACCGCGCGAAGTCGTGGCCGAGTTCGACAAGTACCTGCACGACGAACTCGACCTGATGCGCGAGGCCGCCAATGCCAGTCAGCTGCGCCGCAATTTTGCGGAATCGAACCTGCTGATGGTGCCGGAGATGTACTGGGATTATTGCTCTAGCAGCGTGATCGTCATGGAGCGCATGCGCGGTGTCCCGGTGTCGCAGATCGACCGCCTGGCGGCCGAAGGCGTGGACCTCAAGAAGCTGTCGAGCGATGGCGTCGAGATCTTTTTCACCCAGGTGTTCCGAGACGGCTTCTTCCACGCCGACATGCACCCCGGAAACATCCTGGTGTCGATCGAGAAGGAAACCTTCGGCCGCTATATCGCCCTCGACTTCGGCATCGTCGGCACCCTGAACGACTTCGACAAGGATTACCTGTCGCAGAACTTCCTGGCCTTCTTCCGCCGCGACTACAAGCGGGTGGCCGAGGCCCACATCGAATCGGGCTGGGCGCCACGCGACACCCGCGTCGACGAACTCGAATCCGCGGTGCGCGCCTGCTGCGAGCCGATCTTCGATCGTCCACTGAAAGACATTTCCTTCGGCCAGATCCTGCTGCGCCTGTTCCAGACCTCGCGCCGCTTCAACGTCGAGGTGCAGCCGCAACTGGTGTTGCTGCAAAAGACCCTGCTCAACATCGAAGGCCTGGGCCGCCAGCTCGACCCCGAACTCGACCTGTGGAAGACCGCCAGGCCGCACCTGGAGCGCTGGATGAGCGAGCAGGTGGGCTGGCAGGGCATGGTCGAGCGACTGCGCGCCGAGGCACCGCGCTACGCCCACATCTTCCCGCAACTGCCGCGCCTGCTGCACCAGACGCTGGAGCGCCAGGCGCATTCGAGCGTGACGGGCACTCACCACGGCCAGCCGGTATCGCAGACCGACCTGCTTGCCCTGGTGCTGCTGGAACAGCGCCGCACCAACCGCCTGCTGGCCTTCCTGGCAGCCGTGGTAGTGTTGGCGGGCAGCATCGCCGCCGGCTACAGCCTGATGCATGGCGGCTGATCCGCCGAGCTTTGCCAGCCGCGATCCGCTCGATCCGCAGTTCTGGGACGAGCGTTTTGCCAGATCGTTTACTCCCTGGGACCGCGGCGGCGTGCCGCAGGCCGTGTGCGACTTCGTGGCGCGCAGCCCGGCGCCGCTCCGGACCCTGATTCCCGGCTGCGGCAGTGCCTACGAACTGGTCTATCTGAGCGAAGCCGGCTGGGATGCGTTCGCGATCGATTTCGCGCCGGAGGCGGTAGCGCGCGGCAAGGCGCTGGCGGGGCAGTGGGGTGAACGCGTCGTGGAGGCGGATTTCTTTGCATGGGAACCACCGCAATCGCTCGAATTCATCTACGAATGCGCCTTCCTGTGCGCCTTGCCGCCCGCCATGCGGCCACGGCTTGCGGCGCGCTGGGCGGAGCTGCTTCCGCCGGGTGGCCGGCTGGGCGGCTTCTTCTTTTTTGACCAAACGGTAAAAGGTCCGCCCTTCGGGATCGACAGGGCAGGGCTGGACGCCTTGCTGGCGCCGACCTTCGACCTCGTCGAGGATGCGCCAGTCGCCGACTCGATTCCGATCTTCGCTGGCAAGGAACGCTGGATGGTCTGGCAGCGCCGTTAAGCATACCGTGTGCCGTAGGGTGGGCGGGTTCCCCGTCCACGCGGTGATAGCGATGAGGTGATCCGCTGCGGCCGTGCTGGCGCCGGTTGAACGCGTGGGCAGGAAAACCTGCCCACCCTACGACAGACAAAAGAAAAGCCCGCATAGGCGGGCTTCATAAGTACAGCGTTCTTTTACGGACCAGCGGCGGTGCAGCACCGCGCAAAATCTTCTGTTTCTTCTTAACTGTGGGCAGCAAGGCTTGCCTGTTGCCATCATGTTCTTAAGAAAGATGCTATTTAATCACCCGAGCCTGTTCTTGAGCAAACGAAACAGTATAAGACGATGACGAAAAACAACACCTGCGGTGACAGCCGGGGCTGCCCTGGGCCGCCGACTGCGGCCTGGATAGGCAACGCCTCCCGTAAAAGCTTTATAATTCAGGGTTTTGAAGATTTTTGCGGAGTCAAAGATGCCGATTTACGCCTACCGCTGCGATGAATGCGGTTTTACCAAAGATGTACTGCAAAAAATTTCTGACCCGGTGCTGACGGTCTGCCCGTCGTGCAGCAAGGAAGCCTTCAAAAAACAGGTGACCGCTGCCGGCTTCCAGCTCAAGGGCACGGGTTGGTACGTGACCGATTTCCGTGGCGGCACCGCGCCGGCGACCGGTACGGCCAGCGGCACTGCGGCCCCGGCTGCAACCTCGTCCGACAGCGGCAGCAGTGCGGCCAGCACGCCGGCCCCGGCGGCGGCAGGCGGCGACAAGAGCAGTACTTGAGTACTCGACAAGTAAAAGCTGCGGCCGAAGGCCGCAGCCCGAACAAGAACAAGAGAACGTGATGCGCAAATATTTCCTGACCGGTCTGCTGGTGCTGGTGCCCTTGGTGATCACCGCCTGGGTGCTGAGCATGATCATCAGCACCCTGGACCAGTCGCTGCTGTTCGTGCCGGAAGCCTGGCAGCCGCGCAACATGTTCGGCATGGACGTGCCTGGCTTCGGCGCGGTCCTGACGCTCGCCATCGTCTTCCTCACCGGCCTGCTGACGAATAACCTGGTCGGTAGGTATATCGTGCGCGTGGGCGACCGCGTGATGAAGCGCATCCCGGTGGTCAGCTCGCTGTACGGCAGCGTCAAGCAGGTCTCGGACACGCTGTTCTCGTCCTCGGGCAACGCGTTCCGCACACCGGTGCTGATCCCGTACCCGCACGCGGATTCCTATACCATCGCATTCCTGACCGGCGTGCCGGGCGGCGACGTGAAGAACCACCTGGTGGGCGACTACGTGAGCGTGTACGTGCCGACCACCCCGAACCCGACCTCGGGCTTCTTCCTGATGATGGAGCGCAGCAAGGTCGTGGAACTGAACATGTCCGTGGACGCGGCCCTGAAGCACATCGTCTCGATGGGCGTCGTCGCTCCGGAATAAAAAAGAACAACGCAGCAAGCAAAGAACAGGGGCCGGCGCATGCGACGGCGGCCTAACCGAATCAACCAACCTGGAACGAAAACTATGTCCTCCATGCGTACTCACTACTGCGGCCTCGTCACCGAGGAACTGCTGGGCCAAACCGTCAGCCTGTGCGGCTGGGTGCACCGTCGCCGCGACCACGGCGGCGTGATCTTCATCGACCTGCGCGACCGCGAAGGCCTGGTGCAGGTGGTCTGCCATCCGGATAACGCCGAGGTGTTCAAGGCCGCGGAGCACGTGCGCAACGAGTACTGCCTGCGTATCACCGGCACGGTGGTGAACCGCCTGGAAGGCACCGCCAACGCCAACCTGAAGTCGGGCAAGATTGAGATCAACACCACCAACCTGGAAGTGCTGAACGCTTCGGTGCCGGTGCCTTTCCAGCTGGACGACGACAACCTGTCGGAAACCACCCGCCTGACCCACCGCGTGCTCGACCTGCGCCGCCAGCAGATGCAGCACAACCTGCGCCTGCGCTACAAGGTGTCGATGGAAGTGCGCAAGTACCTGGACAACCTGGGCTTCATCGACATCGAGACCCCGATGCTGACCAAGTCGACCCCGGAAGGCGCACGCGACTACCTGGTGCCGTCGCGCGTCAACCCGGGCAACTTCTTCGCGCTGCCGCAGTCGCCGCAGCTGTTCAAGCAGCTCTTGATGGTCGCCAACTTCGACCGCTACTACCAGATCACCAAGTGTTTCCGCGACGAAGACCTGCGCGCCGACCGCCAGCCGGAATTCACCCAGATCGACTGCGAAACCTCGTTCCTGACCGAACAGGAAATCCGTGACCTGTTCGAAGACATGATGCGCGTCGTCTTCAAGAACGCAGCCGGCATCGACCTGCCGAACCCGTTCCCGGTGATGGACTTCGCCACCGCCATGGGCTCCTACGGTTCGGACAAGCCGGACATGCGCGTCAAGCTGCAGTTCACCGAACTGACCGAGCTGATGAAGTCGGTCGAGTTCAAGGTGTTTAATTCCGCCGCGAACATGGCCGGCGGCCGCGTGGTCGGCCTGCGCGTGCCGCAGGGCGGTTCGATGCCGCGTTCGGAAATCGACGCCTACACCCAGTTCGTCGCCATCTACGGCGCCAAGGGCCTGGCCTATATCAAGGTCAACGAGAAGGCCAAGGGCCGTGAGGGCCTGCAGTCGCCGATCGTCAAGAACATCTCGGACGAAGTCCTGTCCCAGATCCTGGAACTGACCGGCGCCGAAGACGGCGACCTGATCTTCTTCGGTGCGGACAAGGCCAAGGTCGTCAACGACTCGATGGGCGCGCTGCGCGTGAAGATCGGCCACTCGGAATTCGGCAAGAAGGCCGGCCTGTTCGACGACGTCTGGGCGCCGCTGTGGGTCATCGACTTCCCGATGTTCGAGTACGACGAAGACGGCGACCGCTGGAACGCCACCCACCACCCGTTCACCGCGCCGAAGGATGGCCACGAGGACATGCTCGAGACCAACCCGGGCGCTTGCGTCGCCAAGGCCTACGACATGGTCCTGAACGGCTGGGAACTGGGCGGCGGCTCGATCCGTATCCACCGCGAAGACGTGCAGAGCAAGGTGTTCCGCGCCCTGAAGATCGACGCCGAAGAAGCCCAGCTGAAGTTCGGCTTCCTGCTCGACGCCCTGCAGTACGGCGCGCCGCCGCACGGTGGCCTGGCCTTCGGCCTGGACCGCCTCATCACCCTGATGACCGGTTCGGAATCGATCCGCGACGTGATCGCCTTCCCGAAGACCCAGCGTGCGCAGGACCTGCTCACCAACGCGCCTTCGGAAGTCGACGAGAAGCAGCTCAAGGAACTGCATATCCGCCTGCGTAACGAGCCGAAGGTCGCTTAAATCGCATGGATGGCCGGCATTGCCGGCCATGCCTCCAGCCAACGCGGGCCTGGCCATATAATGGCTGCGCCCGCGTTTGTTTTATCTGCCCATGCCCCACAAGATCCCCGAATCGGTCCTGGTCGTCATCCATACCTCCGACATGGAGGTGCTGCTCATCGAGCGCGCCGACCGCCCGGGTTTCTGGCAATCCGTCACCGGCTCGCTCGATGCCCACGACGAACCCCTGATCCAGGCCGCCACCCGCGAACTGTTCGAGGAAACCGGCATCATGGCCGACGGACAGCGGATCCGCCTGCACGACTGGCAGCTCTCCAACATCTACGAAATCTACCCGGTCTGGCGTCACCGCTACGCTCCCGGCGTCACCCACAATACCGAGCACGTGTTCTCGGTCTGCGTCCCGCGCGACATCGCCGTGATCCTCAGTCCGCGCGAGCACACGCAATACGCGTGGTTGCCTTACCTTGAGGCAGCGGACCGCTGCTTCTCATCCTCGAACGCCGAGGCCATCCTGCAGCTGCCCCGTCAGGTCCATTCCGCTGAGTAATTTTTGTGAACTATCCCCCATGCATAGGGGAATTGTTAATTTCCGCGGGAAAATAAACTGTCGTGATAGCACAACAGCTACCGAATTTTTTTTCGTGCACAGTTATTCACTTCCTTGACAACTGTCAGCTCATTAGCGCGCATTTGATGCTAATTTGCTCTCATAAACTGTTGTTTTTGCGGATATTGCTGAGTTTTTCGAGATGATTTTGGTAATTAATTTACCGAAGGAAATTAGTATTTTTCTCATTTGCACGATAGATTCGTCGTTTGACAGTCGTCAATCTCTAGCATATCGTCGATGAGGTCGCTTGTAACAATTTTCGCGACGCAACTCTAACCAGATAGATCTACAGGGAGAAAACATGGACCTCGAACTGAAGAACGACAATAAGGTAAAAGAGATCAGCATCGGCAACGGCTGCATCCAGATCGACCTGTTGTCCGGCTTGCGGTTGTCCGGGCCTCTGGTGTCGAACGACGAAGTGTCCCGAGCATCGACGCGTCCGCGCCGGATGATCGTGAGCGGCCACGAAGCCGTGTCCAACCAGATGGCCTTTGTCTGAACACAGCGGGCTGGCCCCGCGAACAGATCACCCGGCAGCGCACAATAGGGCCTCGTTCCACGAGGACAACCGCCCGATGCGGTTAGAATGTTCCCATGAAAATTCGTGTGGCTACCTACAACATTCACAAGGGCGTCTCGTCATTGCGTAGTACGCCCCGGGTGATCGCTCTCAAGAAAGCAATTGCGGAATTCAACGCCGATATCGTCTTCCTGCAGGAGGTGCAGGGGCGGCACGACCGCTTCCAGGCACGCTACGGCAAGGAAGACCATGCGCACCGGCACTGGCCCGAAACCGCGCAGTACGACTACTTCAAGAACGAGAAGCACCACAGTGCCTATGGCATGAATGCCGTGTACGACCATGGCCACCACGGCAATGCGCTGCTGAGTGCCTTCCCGATCGAGAATTCGCACAACCACGACGTGTCCGACCATGCCTACGAACAGCGTGGCATCCTGCACTGCGTGCTGAACACGCAGGCCGGCAAAGTCCACTGCTACGTGGTGCACCTGGGCCTGTTCGAAGGCAGCCGTGGACGCCAGGCCGACGCCCTGATCGAGCACGTCAATGCTTCATCGCATGGGGAGCCGGTCATCATCGCCGGCGACTTCAACGACTGGCGTAACACCCTTAGCGACCGCCTGCGCAACGCGCTCGGCGTCAAGGAGGTATTCGACGAACTCGGACCGCATTCGCCGCTGGGCGACATGGTGCGCAGCTGGGCCGGCCGCCAGCCGCCCCCGCGCCGCCAGCCGCGCCTGGCGCCGGCGCGCACCTTTCCGGCCATGCTGCCCTGGTTCCGCCTCGACCGCATCTACGTACGCGGTTTCAAGGTGGACAACGCGCAGGTGATGCACGGCCCGCTGTGGGCCAGGCTGTCCGACCACGCACCGATCGTGGCGGAACTTCAGCTCGCCTAGCATCCTTGCAGGCCATGCGCCACGTCAGCTTCATCGACAACAACGACGTCACCCTCCTGGAAAGCGGCATCGCCTACTTCCCGGCGCTGATCGCGGCGCTGGATGCGGCGCAGTACGAGGTCTTCTTCGAAACCTATATCTTCGGCGAGGACGACACCGCCCAAGCCGTGCGGGACGCCTTGATGCGTGCCGCGCGGCGCGGGGTCAAGGTGCGGGTCTTGGTGGACTGGATCGGCACCGAGCACCTCCCCGCCAAGCGCCTCGGCGCCGCCTTCGCGGAAGCAGGCGTCCAGTACCGCGTGTTCAATCCCTGGTGCCGGCGCGGCATCGCGCGTTCGCACCGCAAGATCGCCGTCGTGGACCGCGAAGTCGCCTTCGTGGGCGGCATCAATATCAACGACGACTGGCAGTGCGACCACGCCGACCACCATCGGCTGCCGGCCCCACGCTGGGATTTCACGGTGCAGGTACGCGGCCCCCTGGTGGCCCAGATCCATGACGAGGCCCAGGGGCAATGGCTGCGCGCCGGCCGACTCAAGATCCGGCAGCGCATCGAGCTGTTCAGGGAAATGCGCAGGGAGCCGCCGGAGTCGTGCGCGCACCCGGCGCGCGCCGCTTTCGTGGTGCGCGACAACCTGCGCAACCGTTCCACGATCCAGCGTGCCTACCTGCAGGCGCTGGGCCGCGCCAGGCACAGCGTGCTGCTGGCCACGCCGTATTTCGCCCCGGGACGCAAGTTCCGCAAGGCGCTGGCCCACGCGGCGCGGCGCGGCGTGCAGGTGACCCTGCTCATCGGGGTAGGGGAGTTCCGCATCCAGGACATGGTGGCCCATTCCTTCTATCCGAAGCTGCTGGCCGACGGCATCCGGGTGGTGGAATACCGCAAGACCCAGCTGCATGCCAAGGTGGCGGTGGTCGACGACGACTGGGCCACGGTCGGATCGAGCAACTGCGACGGCCTGTCGCTGTTCCTGAACCAGGAAGCCAACGTCGTCGTACTGGACGAGAAGTTTGCTGCTACCATGCGCGCCCACATCGAGCGCGGCATCGCCGATGGCGTGCCGGTGCGCGCCGAGGAATTCGCGCACATCGGCTGGTTCAAGCGTGCGAGCTATGGAGCAGCCTACTTGATGTATAAACTGGCCATGCGGATCTTCGCGATCGGCTATGCATGAATGGATCGGATTATGGAAGACAACAACGTACGCATCGATAAATGGCTGTGGGCGGCGCGCTTTTTTAAAACGCGTTCGATGGCGGCCGACGCGGTCGACCGCGGCCGCGTGCGCATCGGCGGCGAGCCGGTCAAGCCGGCGCGCAACGTCAAGGTAAACGACAGGATTTTCATCGACAACGGCTCGGACCGCTGGGAAGTGATCGTGGCCGCCATTTCGGGAACGCGCGGCCCGGCGCCGGTCGCCCGCACCCTGTATTTCGAGACCGACGAGAGCATCGCCAAGCGCGAGAACGACAAAACGGCGCGCCGCCTGTTCCCCGAGCCAAGCATGGACATCAAGGGCCGGCCGACCAAGCGCGACCGGCGCGCCATGACGCGCATCGGCGAGGAATAGGGCAGAAACATTTGTGCAGGCAAATCTCGGCCTTCTTTGCTCCGGGGAATGTAGAATGCGATGTCCCGGCCGCAAGGATCGCTGAGGCGCATGAGAATGCGCGAAGCGGCTTGGCGGTCTCCGCCAACCTCTTCATGTTATTTCCATGCAGACTGCTGTTCCACTGGTGACCAACGATGCCGTCGTGCTCGGCATCCTCGCAACGATCCTCGGCCTCGTGTTCTGGTCCGCTTCGCGGCCCGACGGCTTCTGGAAGAAGTTCTATACCTACGTCCCGGCCCTGCTGCTGTGCTACCTGGTCCCGGCCATCCTGAACACCCTGGGCGTCATCGACGGTAGCCTGTCGAAGCTGTACCCGGTGGCGCGCGACTACCTGCTGCCGAGCGCGCTGGTGCTGCTCTGTATCGCCATCGACTTCGGCGCCATCGTCCGGCTCGGCCCGAAGGCGATCATCATGTTCCTGACCGGTACCGCGGGCATCATGCTCGGCGCAGTCGCCTCGTTCGAGATCATGCGGGTGATTCACCCCGAGACGGTTGCGGGCGAAACCTGGCGTGGCATGACCACGATTACCGGCGCCTGGATCGGCGGCGGCGCCAACCAGGCCGCCATGAAGGAAGTGTTCGAGGTCGAGGCCAATGTGTTCGGCCAGTTCGTCGCGGTCGACGTGCTGGTGGCCAACGTGTGGACGGCCGTGCTGCTGTTCATGACGGGGCGCGCCCAGGCTTTTGACCGCTGGACCGGCGCCGACCTGAGCGCCATCAATGCCCTCAAGGCGCGCATCGAGACCTTCCAGGCCGAGCATGCACGCGTGCCGACCCTGGCCGACATCATGGTCATCCTGGCCGTGGGCCTGGGCGTCACCGGCCTGTCGCATGCCCTGACCGGCCCGACCGTGGGTTGGATCGCCGGCCTGCCGCAGGAATGGCGGCTGCAGGACTACAGCCTGACCTCGTCCTTCTTCTGGATCGTGGTGTTTGCGACCACCTTCGGCCTGCTGCTCAGTTTCACGAAAGCGCGCGGCCTGGAAGGCGCCGGGGCATCGAAGATCGGTTCGGCCATGCTGTACTTCCTGGTGGCGACCATCGGCATGCAGATGGACCTGAATGCGCTGCTCGACCGCCCATGGCTGTTCCTGCTGGGCCTGATCTGGATCGCGGTGCACGGCGGCCTGCTGCTCCTGGTGGCGAAGCTGATCCGCGCGCCGCTGTTCTTCCTCGCGGTCGGCTCGATGGCCAACGTCGGCGGCGCCGCCTCGGCGCCGGTGGTGGCCAGCGCCTTCCACCCGGCGCTGGCGCCGGTCGGCGTGCTGCTGGCGGTGCTCGGCTATGCCCTCGGCACCTATGGCGCCTATATCACGGGTCTGGTGCTGCGCATGCTGGCGACCTAGTGACATGTCATCGGTGCACGGGCTTTGCACAATGCTGCCCGTGCACCACAAGCGTCAAAAATGCGGTACCTTTACATCTGCGACAACGTTGTCCCGCCCGCATCCGGCCGGGAACGTCCTGCGGATGGTTTCTCCATCTGCCGTTGTCCTGCATCAATAGAATCTCGCCTCTAAGTTCCCGTTTGACATTTCAACTCTGGTAGATAATAGTACGAGCGTTCGGATTTTTTCGATTCAGGGGCAGTCATTACTACATCAGCCAAATTCATGCGCAAGGGCGAACTCACGCGGGCAGCGATCCTGGACGTGGCGCTCGAGCTGTCGAGCCGCGACGGCCTCGAAGGCCTTACCATCGGCGTGCTGGCCGACCGGATGAACATGAGCAAATCCGGCGTGTTCGCGCACTTCGGTTCGCGCGAAGACCTGCAGCTCGAGGTGGTCAAGCTGTACCACCACCGCTTCGAGCAGGAAGTGTTCTTCCCGAGCGTGCACGAGCCGCGCGGCCTGCCGCGCCTGCAGTCGATGTTCGACCGCTGGCTGGCGCGCGTGTCGGTCGAGATTGCGTCCGGCTGCATCTACATCAGCGGCGCCGTCGAATACGACGACCGTCCGGGCCCGATCCGCGAGGAGCTGGTCAAGATGGTGCAGGCCTGGCAGGGCGCCCTGCAGCGCGCCGCGCACCAGGCGATCGAGGTCGGCCACCTGCGGCCCGACACCGACGCCGAGCAGCTGGTCTACGAGATGTACGGGCTGATCCTGGCCCTGCACCACGACGCCCGCTTCCTGCGCATGCCGGGCGCGGTCGAGCGTGCACGCCGCGGCTTCGAGCGGCTGGTCGAGAACTACCGCAACCCAAATCCGCCGCAAGGCACCCCGGCTCAATAACCAGGCCATCCAGTCAAATATATTTTTACCTTCGTTCAGGAGAAAACCATGGGTCAGTACGTCGCGCCAATCCGGGATATGCAGTTCGTTCTGCACGAATTCCTCAATGTCAGCGAAGAGTTCAAGAACCTGCCTGCCTACCAGGAAATCGACGCCGACATCATCAACCAGGTGCTCGAAGAAGGTGCGAAGTTCACGCAGGAAGTGCTGTTCCCGCTGAACCACAGCGGCGACCGCGAAGGCTGCCACTTTGACGCCGCCACCAAGGCCGTCACCACCCCGAAGGGCTTCAAGGAAGCGTATAAACAGTACGTCGAAGGCGGCTGGGCCGCGCTGGCCTGCGATCCGGAATACGGTGGCCAGGGCCTGCCTGTCACCCTGAACAACTCCTTCTACGAGATGCTGAACTCCTCGAACCAGGCATGGACCATGTACCCGGGCCTGTCGCACGGCGCCTACGAGTGCCTGAAGGAGCACGGCACCGACGAGCAGAAGAAGCTGTACCTGCCGAAGCTGGTCTCGGGCGAATGGACCGGCACCATGTGCCTGACCGAAGCGCACTGCGGCACCGACCTGGGCCTGCTGCGCACCAAGGCCGAACCGCAGGCCGACGGCACCTATGCAATTACCGGCTCCAAGATCTTCATCTCGGCCGGCGAGCACGACATGTCGGAAAACATCGTCCACCTGGTGCTGGCGCGCCTGCCGGACGCTCCGGAAGGCTCGAAGGGCATCTCGCTGTTCCTGGTGCCGAAGTTCAAGGTCAACGCCGACGGTTCCGTCGGTGAGCGCAACGGCATCGCCTGCGGCGCCATCGAGGAGAAGATGGGCATCCATGGCAACTCCACCTGCCAGATGAACCTGGACGGCGCGATCGGCACCCTGATCGGCCAGCCGCACAAGGGCCTGCAGGCGATGTTCGTGTTCATGAACGCCGCCCGCCTGGGCGTCGGCATGCAGTCGCTGGGCCTGACCGAAGTCGCGTACCAGAACGCGCTGGTCTACGCCAAGGAGCGCATCCAGATGCGTTCGCTGTCGGGCCCGAAGGACCCTAGCAAGCCGGCCGACCCGATCATCGTGCACCCGGACGTGCGCCGCATGCTGCTCACCGCCAAGGCCTACGCCGAGGGCGCGCGCGCCCTGACCTCGTACGTGGCGCTGCAGATCGACCGTGAACTGAACCACCCGGACGAAGAAGTGCGCAAGGAAGCCGCCGGCGAAGTCGCGCTGCTCACCCCGATCGTCAAGGCCTTCATTACCGACAACGGCTGGATCGCCACTTCGGAAGCGATGCAGGTGTACGGCGGCCACGGCTACATCAGCGAATGGGGCATGGAGCAGTACGTGCGCGACGCCCGCATCAACATGATCTACGAAGGCACCAACACCGTGCAGTCGCTCGACCTGCTTGGCCGTAAGATCCTGATGGACAACGGCGCCAAGCTGCGCGCCTTCGGCGAAAAAATCAAGAACTTCGTCGAAGAGAACGGTCTGGACGAGTCGATGTCGGAATTCGTGACCCCGCTGGGCGAGCTCGGCGACAAGGTCGGCAAGCTGACCATGGAAATCGGCATGAAGGCCTTCCAGAACCAGGACGAAGTGGGCGCGGCCGCCGTGCCTTACCTGCGCGTCGTGGGCCACCTGGTGTTCAGCTACTTCTTCGCGCAGATGGCGAAGATCGCGCTGTCCAAACAGGATTCCGATGACAAGTTTTATGAAGCCAAGCTGCACACCGCGCGCTTCTACTTCGCCCGCCTGTACCCGGAAACCGCCATGCTGATCCGCCAGGCACGTTCGGGTGCATCGAACCTGCTGGCCATGGACGCAGACCTGTTCTAACACACCATCACGTGGTCCTGCCAGCTTGGCGGGGCCACGACTTATCCAAGGAAATAAGAATGTCCAATTTCATCGTCAAGAAAGTCGCCGTGCTGGGCGCCGGCGTGATGGGCGCGCAGATCGCTGCGCACTGCGTGAACGCCAAGGTGCCGGTCGTGCTGTTCGACCTGCCCGCCAAGGAAGGCCCGAAGAACGGGATCGTCCTGCGCGCCATCGAGAACCTGAAGAAGCTGTCGCCGGCCCCGCTGGGCAACAAGGACGACGCGGCCCTGATCGAAGTGGCCAACTACGAGGACAACCTCGAGGCGCTGCTCGGGTGCGACCTGATCATCGAAGCCATTGCCGAACGCATGGACTGGAAGCACGACCTGTACAAGAAGGTCGCTCCGCACATCGGCCCGAACGCCATCTTCGCCTCGAACACCTCGGGCCTGTCGATCAATACCTTGGCCGAAGGCTTCGACGACGAACTGAAGGCGCGCTTCTGCGGCGTGCACTTCTTCAACCCGCCGCGCTACATGCACCTGGTCGAACTGATCCCGACCGCCGCGACCCGTCCGGAGATCCTGGACCAGCTGGAAACCTTCTTGACCTCGACCCTGGGCAAGGGCGTGGTGCGCGCCAAGGACACCCCGAACTTCATCGCCAACCGCGTCGGCATCTTCGGCATGCTGGCCACCATCCACGAAGCCGAGAAGTTCGGCCTGTCGGTGGACGTGGTCGACGACCTGACCGGCGCAAAATTAGGCCGCGCCAAGTCGGGTACCTTCCGCACCGCCGACGTCGTGGGCCTGGACACCATGGGCCACGTCATCAAGACCATGCAGGACACCCTGCAGGACGATCCGTTCTTCAGCCTGTACAAGACGCCTGACGTACTGGCCAAGCTGATCGAGAAGGGCGCCCTGGGCCAGAAGACCGGCGGCGGCTTCTACAAGAAGGTCGGCAAGGAAATCCAGCGCCTGGACTTCGCCACCGGCGAATACGTGCCGAGCGGCGCCAAGGCTGCCGACATCGTCGGCCGCATCCTGAAAGAAAAGGACCCGGTCAAGAAGTTCAAGGCCATGCGCGAATCGACCAACCCGCAGGCGCAGTTCCTGTGGGCGATCTTCCGTGACGCCTTCCACTACATCGCCTTCCACCTCGACACCATTGCCGACAACGCGCGCGACGTCGATTTCGCGATGCGCTGGGGCTTCGGCTGGAGCGTCGGTCCGTTCGAGACCTGGCAGGCCGCCGGCTGGACCCAGATCGCCCAGTGGGTCAAGGAAGACATCGACGCAGGCAAGGCCCTGTGCAACGCACCGCTGCCAAGCTGGGTGTTCGAAGGCCCGGTCGCCGAGAAGGGCGTGCACACCGCCGAAGGTTCGTACTCGGCCTCGAAGAACGCCTACGTGCCTGTGTCCGACCTGCCGGTCTACCAGCGCCAGCAGTTCCGCGCGCCGGTGGTGGGCTCGAGCACCAATGATCCGAAGACCTTCGGCACCACCGTGTTCGAGGACGACTCGGTGCGCCTGTGGCACTCGGGCGACGATGTCCTCATCATCTCGCTCAAGACCAAGATGCACGTCATCGGCGAAGGCGTGGTGCGCGGCATCCAGCGTGGCTTGGCCGAAGCAGAAAAGAACTTCAAGGGCCTGGTGATCTGGAACACCGACGCGGCCGAAGGCGGTGCCTTCTCGGCCGGCGCCGACCTGCAGTCGGCCCTGCCGGCCTTCATGATGGGCGGCGCCAAGGCGATGGAACCGATGGTGCGCGAGTTGCAGGACACCTTCATGCAGATGAAGTACTCGAACATCCCGGTGGTTGCCGCTGTCGCGGGCCTGGCGCTCGGCGGCGGCTGCGAGCTGGCGCTGCACGCATCGAAGCGCGTGGCCTCGATCGAGTCCTATATTGGCCTGGTCGAAGTCGGCGTCGGGCTGGTGCCGGCCGGTGGCGGCCTGAAGGAAGCGGCCGTGCGCGCCTTCCTTGAGGCCAAGGGCAACGACATCCTGCAATTCCTGAAGACCGGTTTCACCAACGCGGCTACCGCGCAGGTGTCGAAGTCGGCCCTGGAAGCGAAGGCCATGGGTTACCTGAAGGAAGACGACATCATCGTCTTCAACCCGTACGAACTGCTGCACGTGGCCAAGACCACCGCGCGCGCCATGTTCGACGCCGGCTACCGCGCCCCGGCGCGCCGCCCGGTCACCGTCACCGGCCGCTACGGCTGGGCGACGATCCGCGGCCAGCTGGTCAACATGCGTGACGGCGGCTTCATCTCGGCCTACGACTACCACCTGGGCGACACCATCGCCGAGATCGTGACCGGCGGCGACATCGACCAGGGCAGCGTCGTGTCCGAGCAGTGGCTGCTCGACATGGAACGCAAGGCCTTCATCGCGCTGCTGAGCAATCCGAAGACCCAGGAACGCATCATGGGCATGATGCAAAACGGTAAGCCGGTGCGCAACTAAGCGACGAACGAACAGGACGACACAATCATGAGCAAACAACTTCAAGACGCATACATCGTCGCAGCGACCCGTACCCCGATCGGCAAGGCGCCACGCGGCATGTTCAACAAGACCCGCCCGGACGACCTGCTGGTGCACGCCATCCGCGGCGCCATGGCAGCCGTGCCGAACCTGGACCCGGCCCTGATCGTCGACGCCATCGTCGGCTGCTCCTTCCCGGAAGCGGAGCAGGGCTTCAACGTGGCGCGTAACGCCGTGGTGCTGGCAGGCCTGCCGAACACCGTGGGCGGCGTCACCGTCAACCGCTACTGCGCTTCGGGCATCACCGCCCTGGCCATGGCGGCCGACCGCATCCGCGTGGGCGAAGCCGACGTGATGATCGCCGGCGGCGTCGAATCGATGTCGATGGTCCCGATGATGGGTCACCACCCGTCCATTAACATGGAGACCTTCAAGGACGAGAACGTGGGCCTGGCCTACGGCATGGGCTTGACCGCCGAGAAGGTGGCCGAGCAGTGGAAGGTGTCGCGCGAAGACCAGGACGCCTTCGGCCTGGAATCGCACCGCCGCGCCATCGCCGCGCAGCAGGCGGGCTTCTTCAAGGACGAGATCACCCCGGTCGAAATCATCACCCGCACGCCGGACCTGAAAACCGGCGAGATCAAGGTTTCGCGCCGCACCGTCGACATGGACGAAGGCCCGCGCGCCGATGCCTCGATCGAATCGATGGCCAAGCTCAAGCCGGTCTTTGCCGCCAAGGGCACCGTCACCGCCGCGACCTCGTCGCAGATGTCGGACGGCGCCGGTGCGCTGATCGTCGTCAGCGAGAAGATCCTACGCGAGCACAACCTGACTCCGCTGGCCAAGTTCTCCTCGTTCGCCGTGCGCGGCGTGCCGCCGGAAATCATGGGCATCGGCCCGAAGGCCGCGATCCCGGTCGCTTGCGCCGCCGCCGGCATCACCCAGGACCAGCTGGACTGGATCGAGCTGAACGAAGCCTTCGCCGCACAGGCGCTGGCCGTGGCGCGCGACCTGGGCCTGGACATGTCGAAGGTCAACCCGATGGGCGGTGCGATCGCGCTGGGTCACCCGCTGGGCGCCACCGGCGCGATCCGCGCCGCGACCGTCGTGCACGCACTGCGCCGCAACAACCTGAAGTACGGCATGGTGACGATGTGCGTCGGTGCCGGCATGGGCGCCGCAGGCATCATCGAGCGCGTTTAATGGAAGAGGGCGGCGCGATTACGCAGCCGCCACGTATCACCGCGTGGGCGGGAGACCCGCCCACCCTACAAAATGTGGGCGGATCTTCCGCCCACATGCATATTTAACGTAGGGTAGGCAGGGCACGGGAGGCCAGTGGCCTGCCGTGCGCCCACGCGGTCATCTAGCCCAAGAAAAATCGGAGACCCTGAAACATGGACATGCTGATCAACAAGGCCAACGGCCTCCTGACCATCGAATTCAACCGCCTCGAGCGCAAGAACGCGATCACCGCCGCGATGTATCAAATGATGGCCGACGCGCTGCTCGATGCCGAGCAGGATACCGCCATACGCGCCATCCTCATCGCCGGCAAGCCGGAGATCTTCACCGCCGGTAACGATCTCGACGACTTCATGAAGAATTCGGCCCCGGTGCCGGGCGTACCAAGCGAAGCCCGCCCGGTCTTCCAGTTCATGCGGGCCCTGCACGGCTCGACCAAGCCGGTGATCGCCGCCGTCGCCGGCGCCGCCATCGGCATCGGCACCACGATGCTGATGCACTGCGACCTGGTCTATTGCGCCGACAACGCCAAGTTCTCGGTGCCGTTCACCCAGCTCGGCCTGTGCCCGGAATTCGGCTCCTCGCTGCTGCTGCCGCAGCTGGCCGGCTATCCGCGCGCCGCCGAGAAACTGCTGCTGGGCGAAGCCTTCGGCGCCCAGGAAGCCTTCGAGATGGGCCTGGTCACCCGCGTGCTGCCGGCCGCCGAGCTGCGCACCTTCGCCGAACAGCAGGCCGCCAAGCTGGTGGCGCTGCCGGCTGCATCGATCCGCACCACCAAGGCGCTGATGAAGCGTCCGCGCCTCGAAGGTATCGAAGCGGCCATCGCCGCCGAGAACGAGCGTTTTGCCGCCATGCTGCTGGCGCCGGAAGCGAAGGAAGCCTTCACTGCCTTCTTCGAGAAGCGCAAGCCGGACTTTTCGAAGTTCGACTGACCCTCACATACGTCGAGACTGAGGTGGCGCCAGCCGGCGCCGCTGACGGCGCAGTACCGCCCCCATGAGCAGCACGCCGGCGGCCGCCATGGCGGGCGCCGGGGGTTCTGGCACGGCAATCACGGAAAATGCGAGGCCGCCCAAACTCGAGTAGTAGGAAAACGTCGCTTCCACGTCCAGTGGATTGACTGCCGAGATGCTGAATCCTTCCTGCGGTGCCCAGGTATCGAGTACGAAGAAATTGCCCATGGTGCCGTCCTGGTGCGGGGTCAGTCTGCGCTCGAACCACGTATAGTTCTGCGCGCGTGCAGCGGCGCTCTTCACATCGATCTTCCCGCTCATCGTCAGCACCGAGCGCGCCGGCAGCGTCAGGACCACGTTGCTGCTGTATGAAAAATCACTCGTTGCCCAATCCGGCGATGGCCCGGTAAACCTGCGACGGCGTGCATGTCGCCCATGATCTGGTCTACCGTGAGCTGTGAATAGCCGGGGCCATCCACTACCTCGACGTGGGTTTTCGAGGCGAGCGCGGCGTCCGGCCGCTCATCGATGGCCATCGTATGCTCGCTGTACGTGCGCGCGTTCAGTTTATGGCGCTGCCACCCGAGCGCCGGCGCGAGCGGCAACGGGTCGCCGGACAGGCTCCGAAGCTCGGTTTGCGTGTCGTAGAGAGTGAACTCGATGCGGGGCTGCGGCGCCGTCTGCGCCGCTGCGGGCATTGATGGAGCAACGACACATGCAGCGCATGCAGCAGCAAGTACGATTCTCATGGCAACTCCACGATGACGGGCTTGCTTGATTGTGGACCGCTTGAGCCACGTCCGGCGCGCTGCTTGTATTGCCGAGTTGCTTATCTGCGACACAAGCTTGTACCGGCATCGGCGCCCCCGTTCAGGGATCGACGCAATCAGAAATCGTAGCGCAGTCCGACGGCAATCGCCTGGCCGCCACTGATGCCTGCATCGAAGTCGTCCAGCCCACCGCGGCGCGGTGTGAGGACGGCGGTTCCGCCTTCCCGGTAATACTCGGCGAAGACCCTGAAGTCGTCCGTCAGTTGATGGTCGACGCCGAGATGGACGATGTTGTCGCCATAACTTTCCACTCTCGCGAGCATCAGCTTGAAGGTGGTCTTGCCCATGGCATAGCTGCCGAACAGGTTGATGGCCTGGTTGCCATCGCTCGAGAAGCTGCCGCGCTGACGGTTCCCCGTGTCGAAACGTTCGATCTTGGCGGCCAGGTAGAGCTTGCCGGCTTGATGGCTGGCGGACAGCCCATACAGGCGGTTGCGTCCATCGCCGGCGTCGCCCCGGTCATCGATGCCTGCGGCAAGGCGGGTATTGTCGAAGGTATAGGTGGCCGCGATTTGCCGGCGCGGCGCGTCGATACGCGAGGTCGAGCGTGCATTGCCGCTGCTGCCGGTATAGCCTGCGCTAAGTGAAAACCCAGCGACTTCGGGCGTCGAATAGGAAAGCGTCTGGGCCACGCGAAAGACGGTATAGGTCGCAAAGCCGCTGTAATAGGTGCTGAACATGTCCACCGGCGCCGCGACCGCATTGTAGTAGGGCATCCACTGCTGGCCGTAGCCGAGGGTGCCGAATCGGCTCCGCAATCCGATCTGGGCGAGCCTGATCCGCTCTCCATGGGGGCGGTTGGCATCGCCCTGGTCGTAGGGGTCGCGCATGCGCAAGTTTGCCGAATCGACGGGAAGCTCCAGGTGACCCGTCAGCGCCAGCTGGCTGCCGAGCGGATAGTCGATCTTGACCCCCACCCGCGAGTAGGCGTCCCGGGAGCCCAGATAGCCATCCAGGCGATCGTCGCGATCCGGGCTGACCGCCTCGAGCTGGGTGCGCAGCGAGCCGTAGAAGTCGACACTGGGCGCGGTCTGGGCAACGACGTCGGTCCAGGCCACGCAGCCCGCCAGTCCGAGCGCACAGCTTCCTCGTGCAAGGTGTAGCTTAAACATGCAGCATCTTCCCATGCCGGACCAGGTCGGCCGCCTCGGCCGCGACCATGTGGGGAGAGACAGTCAGGATCTCGAGCAACAATTCGCTGACCCCATCCCACACAATCTGTACGCCGAGGCACAGCAGGATGAAGGCGGTCAGGCGCAGGAAGACGGCTGTTCCTGCCTCGCCGATCAGGCGCAGGAAGTGCTCCCCATAGCGAAAGGCGAGATAGAGCAGCACGCCGATGACGGCAAGCGCCAGCAGGGCGCCGCCCATGCGCGCCAGCGACACCATCAGCTGGACATCGTGCAGGGCAACGCCCACCGTGATGGCGACCGAGATCGAGGCCGGACCGCAGCTGATCGGGAAGGTCAATGGATAGAAGGCCTGGCGGTGTGCATGGTCCGGTGTGAACGCCTCGGCCAGGGCTGCGCGGCTGTCAGGCGTGGACGGTGTCGCGCCCAACAGGCGCCAGGCCACGGAAGCCAGGAGCAGGCCGCCACCGATGCGGACGATGGGCAGCGAAATACCGAAGAAATCGAGCACGTACGAACCAACCAGCATCGAGCCCGTCATCAGCCAGAACATGTTGCGCGCGATACGGCGCGCCAGCAGCGTGCGGGTCGCGCCCGATGCGCCATCGGTCATGCTGAGGAAAATCGGTGCTGTCGCTGCCGGATTCAGGATAGGCAGCATGGTTGCCAGCACAAACAGAAAGCCTTTGGTTGCCGCCAGCAATAATTCAATCGTCATGACAATCTCTGCGGGTTACGACGCGCTGCATCGCAAGAAGGTCGAAACGAGAGTATAGGGCCTGGGCAGAAATGCTGACGCCCCGCAGCGCCGGCTTACATCTGCTGCACCAGCTGGTCGCCGACATAGACGCGGTAGCGCCGAATGCGGCCCGTCACGCTGTCCGGCCCCTGGCGCGGGGTGTAGCGCAGGCCCGCGATATCGACAGGCGCGCCGAGATCGATGATCAGCCGCGCCGGACCCGGTGCCACTCCCTTGCTGTAGGCCGTATGCCAGTAATCGCTTGCCTGGCCGTTGATGGCGTTCAGGGCGCCACCATCTTCCTTGTGCGCTTCTTCGCTGCTGGCGTAGGCGATCGTCCAGGCGCTCTGGTTCATGGGCTTGCCTTCCAGGCCGAGCAGGGCAAGTTCGCCCACGGCCGCATGCGGCTTGCCGTCGAAGCTGTCGACCACTTCGAGGCACAGCTGGCGCCCGCGTGCCGGCTGTTCGAACCTGGCCTCCTGGGTGGCAGGGCCGCTCGCAAACTGCCCGGTATGCACCGGCGTCACGCCCGCCAGGCGCGGCCGGGCATTGCTTGCCGGCCGCGCAAGGTCGCGTTCGGGATGCAGCTCGTCGAGGATGGGCGTGGTGCGCCCTTCGATGCGGCTGGCGCGCGGTCCGGTAAGGTCGAGCACGACCACGTCGTTGCGGCCGGCCTTCATCCACGGACCCGGCAGGTACATGGTCTGGGTGGGGCCGATGCTCCAGTAACGGCCCAGGCAGCGGCCATTGATCCAGACGATGCCCTGGCCCCAGCTGGACATGTCGAGGAAGGTGTCGGCCCGTTCGTTCGCCTCGAAGCTGCCGCGCCAGAAGGCCGGGCCTGCGGCGCGTTTGGCGTGCCAGCGCAGCGGCGGCAAATCGCCGTCGTCGCCGAAATCGATGGCGCGGATTTCCCAGCCCGTGAGCTCCCGGGCGGCGCCATCCCTGGTGCGGAACATCGCCGGGCCCTGCAGCCCCTTGCGGTCATGGACCTCGACGCCGAAATTCACGCGGGCGATCGTGTACAGCAGGATCTCAACACGGGTCGGCCGCGTGCGCGCCGGCAGGTCGACGCCGAAGCGGCGGTGCCGCGTATCCATCGTGCCGAGCAGGCGCCCGCCGGCGAAGACCCAGGCCAGGTCGCGTGCGTTCGCGGCTTCCAGCCTGCCCGCCGGGCCGGGCGGAAGCACGATGCTGTAGGCGACCAGGCCGCGGCTGATGTCGTACTGTTCGATGTTGCGTGGCGAGGCGTCCTTGATCACCGCTCTCGGTAAGTTTGCGAAGACGGGAGCGGTCTCGCTCAGGGCGAAGGCGGGAATTGCCATCACCGGCAAGTGCGCCGGCGCGTCCGGCAGGGTTTCACCGGCTTGCAGGTGCCTGCCGAGGCATTCGCGGTAGGTGCGGAATTTCTCGCCCAGCCAGCCGGCCTCGCTGATCGGGGCATCGTAGTCGTAGCTCGTGGTATCGGGACGGAAGGGGCGGTCGCAGCCGCCCCACAGGCCGAAGGTGGTGCCGCCATGCGCCATGTACAGGCTGAACGAACCGTTCGCCTTGAGCATGACGTCGATGTCGCGGATGGCGCGGGCATTGTCGCCGCGCTTGTGCGGCGTGCCCCAGGTGTCGAACCAGCCCGAGTAATACTCACCGCACATCAGGGGGCCTTGTTGCACGGCGGCGAGCGCCTTGAAACCGCGTTCCGGGTCGCTGCCGAAGTTCGCCACCGAGAGCAGTTCCGGGATATGGGTCTTGGCCACCGCATTGGTCGGGTTGCACTGGAAGAGCGGGACATCGAAGCGCGCGTCCAGCAGGGCCTGGCGCATGGTCCGCATGTAGTCGCGGTCTTCGCCGAAGAAGCCGTATTCGTTCTCGACCTGCACCATCAGGATCGGGCCGCCCTGCGTGACCTGCATCGGCGCCAGCACCCGGCCGACTTCCTGCAGCCAGCGCCGCGCCGGCTGCACGAAAGCGGGCGCCCGGCTGCGCAAGAAATTGTCACCGGGGTGCTTGAGCAGCCACCAGGGCAATCCACCCATTTCCCATTCGGCGCAGGCGTAGGGACCGGGGCGCAGGATGACCCACAGCCCTTCCGCCTGCGCCATCCTGCAGAACTCCGCGGCATCGCGCTGTCCGTCCCAGCGGTATCGGCCTTCGCGCCACTCGTGGTAGTTCCAGAACAGGTAGGCGCAGACCGTGTTCAGGCCCATGGCCTTGATCGCCCGAAGGCGGTGCGTCCAGTATTCGCGCGGAACCCGGGCGAAATGCATCTCGCCGCAGCGGATCTGCAGGGGCTTCCCGTCGAGAAGGAAGTCCTTGTCGCCGACGGCGAAGCGGGGAGCTGCGGCCTTGGCTCCCGGTACCTGCAGTGCCAGGGCCGTTCCGGCGGCGGCGCCGAGGAAGCTGCGGCGCGATGGATGAAGAGTCATGGCATGTCCTGATCGAGTCTCGTACCGGTCATGGTAGAGGAACTCGGCCTGCTGTAGCAGGGGCATCCCCATAATGCTCATCAGGTTGATTCCGGGCATGGCATTTTGCGTAGTAAGGTAGCGGGATTCGCGTGGAGAGATCATGAGAAGGAATCGTTTGGCCAGGCCCTTGCCGATCGCAGTATGGCTTGCCTGTTCTGTCCTGCTGTGCGCATGCGCGACACCTGTGAAACAGCAGGCGGGCGTACGCATCGTCGAAGTGGCGGATGGCTGGTCGGCCAATTCGGTCAATGCCGTCGTGTTCCGCAAGAACTCACTCGTCACGCATGAAGTCAGCCAATACATCGCCTTCTACGATGCCACGGGCAGGGTGGTGCTGGGCAAGCGTCGCCTGGGCGCGACAGACTGGCAATTGGCGCCCACGCAGTACCTGGGCAATGCCAAGGACGCGCACAACAGCATCAGCATCATGGTGGACGGTACCGGCATCCTGCATGTGGCCTGGGACCACCACGACGGTCCCTTGCGCTACGCCCGCGGCATGGCGCCCGGCGCGCTCACTCTCGGCCCCCAGGAAGCCATGGCCGGGCGCGGCGAACAGTCCGTTTCCTACCCGGAGTTCTACCGCATGCCGGACGGCGGCCTCCTGTTCCTCTACCGTGACGGCGGTTCGGGCCGCGGCGACCTGGTGATCAACCGCTACGACCCGGTGAGTCGGACCTGGCAGCGGCTGCAGGACCATCTCCTGAGCGGGGAAGGGCGGCGCAACGCCTACTGGCAGGCCTTCGTCGACCGGACCGGAACCTTGCACCTTTCCTGGGTATGGCGCGAGTCGCCCGACGTCGCCAGCAACCACGACCTGGCCTATGCCCGCTCGCGGGATGGCGGCCGGACCTGGGAGCGCAGCAACGGGGAGCCTTACCGCCTGCCGATCACGGCCAGCACCGCGGAGGTGGCGGCGCATATCCCGCAACGGAGTGAACTGATCAACCAGACCGCCATGGCAGCCGACCGCGATGGCAACCCCGTCATTGCAAGCTATTGGCGCAATACCAGCAGCGGCAGCGCCGTCCCGCAATACCGCGTGGTGGTCCACGATGGCAAGGGCTGGCAGTCGCAGGACCTTGCCTTTCGGCGGGCGGCATTCTCGCTGTCCGGCCTGGGAACCAAGGCGATCCCGATCTCCCGTCCGCAAATCCTGGTCGACAGTGCCGGGGCGGCGCCAAGGGCCTGGGTCGTGTTTCGCGATGCGGAGCGGGGCCACAAGGTGTCCGTGGCCTGCACGACCGACCTGCGCGCGGGCGGCTGGCAGGTGTTCGACCTCCTGGATCGCCCTATGGGAGCGTGGGAGCCGAGCTTCGACACCGAATTGTGGCGCGACTCCGGCCAGCTCAACCTCTACCTGCAAACCGTCCACCAGGCCGATGCCGAAGGCGTCCTGGCTACTAGCCCGACGAAAGTCGGCGTACTCGAATGGCGACCTACCTGCCCACCCAATCAATGAACGACATACACCCCAAAAAATACTTCACCGGCATCCTGCTTGCGCTGGGTTTCGTGCTGGGCGGCTGTGCCACGCCACCGGCACCAGATGCCGGCATCAAGCGCAACGAGGCGATCGCCGTGATCGACAAGGTCAACACGTATTGGCAAGCGAAGACGCCCGCGAAGCAGTGGGCTTTCTGGGACGTGGCGGCCTACCACACCGGCAACATCGAAGCCTACCGCGTGACCGGCAACGAGCGTTACCGGCGCTATTCCGAGGAATGGGCCGAGCATAACGCCTGGATGGGGGCGAAGTCGCCCGACAAGGCCCGATGGAAGTACAACTATGGCGAGACCGATGAGCATGTCCTGTTCGGCGACTGGCAGATTGCGTTCCAGACCTATGCCGACCTGTATCAACTGGACAAGGATCCGCGCAAAATCGCCCGCGCCCGCGAGGTGATGGAATACCAGATGAGCACCCCCAACAAGGATTACTGGTGGTGGGCCGACGGCTTGTACATGGTGATGCCGGTGATGACGAAGATGTACAGGATCACCGGCAACCGCCAGTACCTGGAGAAGCTGCACGAATACTACGAGTACGCGAACAGCATCATGTACGACCCGGAGGAACAGCTGTACTACCGCGACGCCAAGTACGTCTTTCCGAAGCACAAGAGCGCCAGTGGCAAGAAGGATTTCTGGGCGCGCGGCGACGGCTGGGTGTTTGCGGGATTGGCCAAGGTGCTGGCGGAACTTCCCAAAGACGATTCCTACCGCGCAAAGTACATCGAGCGTTTCCAGGCGATGGCCGCAGCCGTGGCGCGCAGCCAGCAGCCCGAGGGCTACTGGACCCGCAGCATGCTCGACCCGGCGCATGCACCGGGGCCGGAAACCAGCGGCACGGCATTTTTCACCTACGGACTGCTGTGGGGGATCAACAACGGCCTGCTGCCGCGCGACGCCTACCTGCCGGCGGCCCAGCGCGGCTGGCATTACCTCACCACCGTCGCACTGCAGGCGGATGGCAAGGTCGGCTATGTCCAGCCGATCGGCGAGCGCGCGATTCCGGGGCAGGTCGTGAACCAGGACTCGACCGCGCCCTTCGGTGTGGGAGCGGTGCTGCTGGCCGCGGCCGAGATGGCGCGCCTGGCCGACCGATAACAGGGGAGACGATATGGAACGACGACACTTCATGCGGGCGCTGGGCGCCGCGCCAGCCGTGCCCGGCATGCTCGCCGCCGGCCAGGCCCTCGGCGCCGCACCCGAAGTAGCAGCAGAAGGCGAGCGCACCTACATGCTGCGCCTGCTGCAGGGGATGGCCGAGCCGGTCCTGGCGCTGATGGCGAAAGGTGAACTGAAAAAGAAGTTTCCGCTCGAGCTCAGCCCGACCTGGGATGGGCGCAGGCAGTCGGTTGCCTACCTCGAGTGCTTCGGACGGCTCGTGGCGGGCATCGCACCCTGGCTCGCCCTGCCGGTGGACGACACCCCGGAAGGCCGCTTGCGCCAGCGCCTGCGGCAGATGACGCTGCAAAGCTATGCCAACGCGGTCGATCCGCGCAGCCCGGACTACCTGACCTGGCGCGGGGAAGGCCAGGCGTTGGTCGATTCCGCCTACTTCACCAATGCCCTCCTGCGTGCACCCGAGGTCCTGTGGGAGCCGCTCGACGCCGCGACCAAGGCGCGCATCATTGCGGAAATCAAGGGCTTGCGCCGGGTCGAGCCGCCGGACACCAACTGGTTGCTGTTCGCCGCCATGAACGAAGCCTGGCTGCTGTCGATCGGGGAAGAGTACGATCCGATGCGCATGAACGGGGCGATCCGCAAGATCAACGAGTGGTATGCCGGCGATGGCTGGATCAAGGACGGCAAGGATTTCCACTTCGACTATTACAACTCCTACGTCATCTACCCGATGCTGCTGGAAGTGCTCGACGTCCTGGTCGCGAAGAAAGGAAGGTTCTGGCAGGCCAAGCCCCAGGAACTGCTGGCGCAAGCGACCAGGCGCGCCCAGCGCTATTGCGAACACCTCGAACGCTTCGTCGGGCCGGACGGCAGTTTCCCGCCGATCGGCCGTTCGCTCACCTACCGTACCGCCGCCTTCCAGCCGCTGGCGCTGCTGGCCTGGCGCAAGCAGTTGCCGGCCTCGCTGCCGGAAGGGCAGGTGCGCGCGGCGCTGCATGCGGTGCACAAGGCCATCTGGGATGCGCCCGGCAACTTCACGGCGGACGGCTTCCTGACCATCGGTTTTCGCGGCCACCAGCCCGGACTGGGGGATTCGTACTCGAACAACGGCAGCATGTACATCGCCTCGACCAGCCTGCTGGCCCTGGGGCTGCCCGCAAGCGACACGTTCTGGACCGCGCCGGCGCAGGACTGGACCCAGAAGAAGGCTTTCAGCGGCCGCGGGTTCCCGAAGGATTATCCGGTGAACTACTGAAGCAGCATCTAGTCCTGGCGGGGCTGCGGCGGCCGGATTCGACGCGGTGGCGCAGCCTTCCGGCTGCGCGTAGTACACTGGCAAGGCTTTCCACCGCCTGCCGTCTCATGTCGATACCACCTTCGCAAGCGCCCGCCGCATCTTCCGCACATCCGGCAGCGGTGATGCAGATCCTGTTCTCCGTCGCCTTCGTCCACCTGCTGAACGACTGCGTGCAGGCCGTGCTGCCCGCCATCTACCCGCTGCTCAAGCAGGAATTCGCGCTCAGCTTCACCCAGATCGGCCTGATCACGCTGACCTTCCAGTGCACCGCCTCGGTCCTGCAACCCTGGATCGGCCTGTATACCGACAGGCGCCCGATTCCCTTCCTGTTGCCGGCCGGGATGTGCGTCACGCTGGGCGGCGTCGCGCTGCTGGCGACCGCGGGCAGCTTCCCCATGCTGCTGCTGGCGGCCGGCCTGATCGGCGTCGGTTCCTCGACCTTCCACCCGGAAGCCTCGCGCGTGGCGCGGCTGGCCTCGGGCGGGCGCTTCGGCTTCGCGCAGTCGCTGTTCCAGGTGGGCGGCAACCTCGGCTCGGCCTTCGGACCGCTGCTGGCCGCCGCCATCATCGTGGGCCAAGGGCAGGGCAGGATCGCCTGGCTCATGTTACTGGTGCTGCTGGCGGTCGCGGTGCTGGTCGGCGTGAGCCGCTGGTACGCGGGCCACCTGCGCAGCGTGACGAAGAAAATCGCAGTCCATACCGGCACCGGCCTGGCGCGCGGGCGCGTCATCTGGGCGCTCACCGTGCTGGCGCTGCTGGTGTTCTCCAAGTACATCTACATGGCCAGCCTGTCGAGCTACTACACCTTCTACCTGATCGAGCGCTTCCATGTATCGGTGGAGGCGGCGCAGATGTACCTGTTCCTGTTCCTGGCCGCTGTGGCGGCGGGCACCTTCGCGGGCGGCCCGATCGGCGACCGCATCGGCCGCAAGCGCGTCATCTGGTTCTCGATCCTGGGCGCCGCGCCCTTCGCGCTGGCGCTGCCCTATGCCAGCCTGTTCTGGACCGCCGTGCTGTCGGTGGTGATCGGACTGGTGATGTCGTCCGCCTTCTCGGCCATCGTCGTGTTCGCGCAGGAGCTGGTGCCGGACAAGGTGGGCATGATCGCCGGCCTGTTCTTCGGCCTGATGTTCGGCATCAGCGGCATCGGCGCGGCCGTGATGGGCGCCATCGCCGACACCACCGGCATCGAGTACGTATACCGGGTGGCGTCCTTCCTGCCGCTGCTGGGCATCCTGGCCGTGCTGCTGCCGCGGATCGAATCGGGGCAACGGTAGTTTCTACACGAACATCGTGCGCCGGGCCGGGCGGCACTATGTACATAATGCGGGATCGCGGCGGCAGGCGCTGCGATTCCTACCGTTTCCCCCACTGTCCCTTCCCCATGAAGATCCGGGCCTACCTCCTGATCATGATCGGCGCCATCATCCTGCCGATCTCGTTGTTTGCTGCCGTGGCGCTGCAGACCCTGCTGCGCTCCGAACGCGAGCATGCGCTCCAGGCACTGGAAGATACGGTCAGCGCCACAGTGCTGCTGGTAGACCGGGAGCTGAGCAGTGCGGAGGCCGCGCTGCGCGTGCTGGCGCATTCGCCGCACCTGGCGCACGGCGACATGCAGGCCTTCTACGAGCACGCGCAAAGTGCCGACCGCGGCGAGACCGGCCGCACGATCCTGTTCGACCCGGCCGGCCAGCAGATCATCAATACGGTGATCCCGCTCGGGGACCCCTTGCCGCCGCCGCCCGACTACGTGCGCGTGCGTACCCGGCAGGTCATCGACACCCAGCGCACCGTGGTCTCGGGCCTGATCACGGGCGCCGTCCAGCGGGTGCCGGTCACGACCATCAATGTCCCGGTGCCGCTGGGGGAGGGGCGGCGCTACGTGCTGGCCTCGGTGTTCGGCACCGATTACTTCAATGAGCTGATCGCGCAGCGCAGGGTTCCGCCCAGCTGGGCGCTTGCCGTCGTCGACCGCGAAGGCCGCTTCATCGCGCGCAGCCGCGAAACGAACAGGATCGGCCAGGTCGCCAATCCCGAGCTGCTGCGGGTGGCGGCCGGCAAGACACGGGGCCTGCTGCGGACGAAAACCATCGCCGGCGTGGATGCCTACTTCGCCTTCACCCGTTCGCCGATGTCCGGCTGGCTGGTGGCGGTGTCGGCGCCGGCGGCGGAGATCGAAGGCGCCGCGCGGCGTGCGGTGACCCTGGCGGCCATCGGCATGCTAGTCGCGGTGCTGTGCGCGGCCGGCGCCGCCGTGTTCTTCGCGCGGCGCCTGGTGGCGTCGATCCGCGGCGCTGCCAGTGCCGCCACGACGCTCGGCCACGGCGGCGTGCCCGCGGCGGCTCCCGCCAGCATCGCCGAAGTCAAGGAGCTGCACCGCTCGATCGACGAGGCTGCACACAAGCTGGCCGAGGCGCAGGCCGAGCGGACTTCGCTGCTGGAGCGCGAACAGGAAGCGCGCGTGGTGGCCGAGCAGCAGGTGCAGATCCGCGACGAGTTCCTCGCCATGCTGAGCCACGAGCTGCGCAATCCGCTCAGCGGCATCGTCGGCGCGGCCCAACTGCTGCGCATGGACGCGGCCAACCCGGCCCTGAAGGAGCATGCGCAGGACATCCTGCTAAGGCAGGGCAAGCACCTGACCCGCATCGTCGACGACCTGCTCGATCTGGCCCGCCTGGCCCGCGGCAAGGTGCAGCTCGACCTGCGTCCGGTGGACCTGGCCGCGGTGATCGAATCGACGGTCGATGCGCTGCGCATCGCCGGCAAGGTCGAGCACCGGCTCGGCTGCCGGCTGGAACCGGCCTGGGTGCTGGCCGACCGCACGCGCATCGAGCAGGTGGTGGGCAACCTGGTGACCAATGCGCTCAAGTACACGCCGAAAGGCGGCACGATCGATATCACCCTGACGAACGGGGGCGGAGAAGCCTGCCTGGCGGTGCGCGACTCGGGCGTGGGGATCGCTCCCGAGCTGATGCCCCAGCTGTTCGATATCTTCGTGCAGGGCAAGGTATCGCTCGACCGCGCGCAGGGCGGCCTGGGCATCGGCCTGTCGCTGGTGCGCAGCCTGGTGGCGCTGCATGGCGGATCGATTTCCGCCGAGAGTGCGGGAACCGGACAGGGCAGCACCTTCATCCTGCGCCTGCCGCTGCTCGACGAGGGAGATGGCGACACCCCGGGTGCGACGGCAAAGCCCACGCAGGACGCGTCGCTTGGGGCGCCCATCCTGCTCATCGAAGACAACCAGGACGCGCGCCAGATGCTGGCGGCGCAGCTGGCGACGATGGGCTACCGGGTGCTGGAGGCGGACAACGGGCTTGACGGCCTGGCGCTGGCGCGCCGCGAGCGCCCCGGCCTGGCCATCGTCGATATCGGGCTGCCAGGCATGAACGGCTACGAGATCGCGGCGCAGATGCGGCGCGATCCGGCCCTGGAGCAGGTGCGCCTGGTCGCGTTGACCGGTTACGGACAGGAAGCAGACCGCCGCCGTGCGCTCGACGCCGGCTTCGACGCGCACCTGGTCAAGCCGCTGAAGTTCGAGGACCTGGCGGCGTTGCTGGACGTGGCGGCGTAAACCCGCTCAGGCGGCTTCGCGTTGCGGGGCGGCCTCTTCCTGCGCCGGGGCGCGCATCCCGCCGACTGCGGACAGGTAGAGCAGCAGCGACGCCAGCGCACAGCCGAACAGGATCAGCGGCAGCAGCACCGGGCCGGAGGCATCGGCCAGGATCGCCGCCGCGATCATCGGTGCGGCGGCCTTGAACAGCAGCGAAGGCGCGGCCATCGCGCCGGTGATCGCGCCGTAGTGGCGGGCGCCGAACAGTACCCGCGGCAGGGTGCCGCGCACGATCGTCAGCATGCCGTTGCTCATCCCGTACAGCAGGCAGAACAGCGCCACCGCCCATGCCTGGCTCCCCAGCAGCGCCAGTGACAGCAGGTCGAGTCGACCAGCGCACCGATCGGCGTCGCCGCTACGCCCGCCACCAGCAGGCTCCAGGAAAATGCGGCGAAGGCGGTCTCGTTGCTGATGTGCAGGTCGCGCCGGATGTCAGGCGCCAGCACGGCGAAGGCATAGTACAGGGCTCCCCATGACGCGATCTGCGTGCTGCCGACAAAACTGTTCTCCCGATGCGATGCTGCCGCTTGCCACTCTACCGCAGCCGGCACTTTGTTGCCGGGCACTGTCGGTTTGTCATCATCCTGTCAAATGATTTCCATAACATTCGAACTATTTGCGTATTGTCCTTATAATTTGATAATGATGGAATTGACCAAGGAAGCCACCATGGACACCAAGGCCGCCATCGCGGCGCTGGCCGCCCTGGCCCAGGAATCGCGGCTGGCCACCTACCGGCTGCTGGTGCAGTCCGGTCCTGTCGGCATGGCAGCGAGCAAGATTGCAGAGGCGCTCGGCATGCCGGCGTCCTCGTTGTCCTTCCACCTGAAGGAGCTGAGCCATGCCGGCCTGATCACGGCACGCCAGGAAGGGCGCTTCATCATCTATGCGGCGCGCTTCGACACCATGAACGACCTGCTGGTCTTCCTTACCGAGAACTGCTGCAGCGGCAACCCGTGCACGCCTGTGTGCGGCGCCAGGACCTGATCCATTGAATACCACCATGAGCGTGCTCTCCTCTGCACCGGCAATGCCTGTCGCTCGCGCATCGGCGACGCCGTCTTCGATCACCTCGCTCCGCCCGGCTGGAAAGCGCTGAGCGCGGGCCGGCAAGACCTGCCCGGCCTGCCTCGGCCCGGTATTGCGCACCACCGGGGCCTGGACGACCCCAGCCACGTCGAGGGCGCACCGACTACCTGACGGACCGGTATAGTAGGCGCAGCGAGCGCACGCGGGACAGCGACGCGCAGAGCGCACGGCTATAGGAGAAGCGATGAAACCGGTCCGCATCCGACTGAGCAGGAAGAAGGGCTGGAAGCTGCCGCCGAACACGGTGTCGGTGGCGCGCCCGGGGCGCTGGGGCAATCCGTTCTCGGTGATGCCGGACGCGGTGCCGGGTACGCCGGGGGGCACGCCCGGCGGTAAGCAATACACGGCCATGCCGAGCGTGGCGGAAGCGGTGGCGGCCTACCGGCGCTGGGTCGAAGGGACGCCGGAAGGGCAGCAGCTGGCTGCGGAAGCGCGCGTGGCGCTGCGGGGCAAGAACCTGGCCTGCTGGTGCCCGCTCGACGGCCCCTGCCATGCCGAAGTGCTCCTCGACATCGTGAACCGCTAAGCAGGCCTTGGCGATTATTTGGCGGCGACCACGCTGCCGATGCCCGACACCGACTTGTTCACCACGCGCGGGTTGCCGTAATAGGTGAGGTTGCCCATACCGCGCACGTCGGCATTCAGCTTCTCCTTGGCGTGGATGTTCACCGAGCCGATGCCTTCGAACCTCACGTTGGCCTCCTGCGCGAACAGGGCCCTGGTGTCGACCTCGCCCACGCCCTGGGCGTGCAGGCGCAGTTCGCGCACTTCGCCGTCGATGGCCAGGCGGCCGGCGCCGCGGTAATTGACGTCCAGGCGCTCGCCGCGCACCTTGGTCAGGCGCATCTCTCCGGCACCTTCGCCCTTGAAGGTCTGCAGGGAAGGCAAGGTCACGACCACGCGGTCGGTACTTTTCAGGCTGTTGCGGGTGCTGTCCTTCATGTCCAGGCGCAGCTCGCCGTCCACCACTTCGCTGGTGACGCGTTCGATGAAGCGCGGGTCGCCCTGTACCTTGAGCGAATAGGATTTACCGGCTTCCACCACCAGGCTGACCGGGCCGTGGACGGCGATGCCCTTGAAAGGCGTCACACTGCGCACTTGCTCATCGGCATTGGCCGAGATCGAAGCGAGGGACAGGACGGCGGCGAGGATCAGGCGTTGCATGGTGTTCTCCGGTAAGTGGTATGAATCCATTGTAGGGAGAAGGAAGGAGCCGGGGGACCGTTTGCGACGAACTGCAAGAATGCGAGGGTGGACGGTTGCGAAGGCGGCCTGTGCGTATTGCGTAAGCTGGGGGGGCAACACTGGACCGATCGGTGTCAATACCGCTGTGTGCGCTGTTGCACATTTGTCCTGCCAGATTGAGAAAAATAGGTGCGCACGATTGCGAGCGTGACAATATTGTCACTGAGTTAAGGCTATAATTTTCTTCGTCCACTTGCGTAGCCGATACCATGCACATCTCGACTGTTACATTACCTGAAATGAAGCTCGCCGGGCTGCCGCTTGCAGGTCCACTTTCAGATCTGGAAGCGGATATGCCGGACATCTGGAGCACCTTCCTGGAACGCGAAAGCGAACTGGGCGAAACCAATGGGTTGCGCTACGGCGTGAGCCTGCAAGACAAGCACGGGGTGCGCATCGAGTGCATCGCCGCCGAGGTCCAGGACCTCAACTCGCTGCCCCCGGGCATGATCGGCATCCGTATCCCGGAACGCCGCTATGCGATGCTGACGCACCGCGGACCGGTGACGCGCGTGCAGGCCACCTACCTGACCGGCTACGCCGCGATCGAGCAGCTGGGCATGGTGCAGGACGAGGAAGGCTGGCGCATCGAACGCTACGACCGCCGCTACACGCCGGCGCTCCACGACGGCAATCGCCCGGACAATGCCTACGACATCCTGATCCCGCTGCTGTAAAAACAAAGCCCTGCGCGTGCGCGGAGCACGGTCGCAGGGCAACAGAATTGGTGCCGGTATATTTCCCGACCGCCGGCGCCGGTAGGGCGGCTTGCGCCGCCAGCATCCCTTCCCAAGGACAAGCGCATTTTGCCTGCCGATTGTGACAGGCGTTTGACGCGTTTCCACGCGCGTGGTTCAGCGCATGTCGTCGGCCAGCCTGTCGCCCGGTTCCTCGTGCGTGGCGGCAAAGGCCTCGCTCTCGGTGCAATGCGCAATGTCATCGCAACCGTCCTCGACGACTTCCGGCGGCTTGAGCATGTCGTCGAGCATGGCCCGCAGCTCGGGCGTATTCCAGTCGACGCCAGCGCGGTCGCAACGCGCGATGTAATTGAGCACTTCGCGGTTCTGCGCCGGGCTCAGCGGGAGCCCCTGCCACGTGTGCATCGGGGATATGTCGGTTTTCATCATGACCTCGCTTCACGGCCACCGGCCGCGCCGGTCCACTATACGCCGCGCGGCCGTGGCAGGCGCACGGGATGAACCCCTCCTATCACATGAATATTTCAATACGGCTATCGCGCGCTGTTCCAGAAGTCGCAGAGCTACACTCGAAACGCTCGACATCGCGATGTCAAACCGACAGGTGAGGCCGCACGGCCGAGACCGGCGCGGCAGCCCCAACCACCATTCAAAAATCAGGAGATCCATCATGCAGAAGAAACAGGTCGTCAAGAAGTTGCTTGCAGTTGGCGCCGTTGCCGCCATGTTCAGCGCCTTCGGCGTACAGGCCCAGACCAGCGGCCAGAGCGCGCAGTCGATGAGCAATCAGAGCGCGACCGGCAACCCCAACCTGACCGGCAAGACCGCCGCCGATGGTACCGTCAACAATACCAGCAGCCAAGGCATGGAAGACCGCAGCTCGCAGGTCGGCGCCTCCGGCAGCCAGGGCACTACCCGTGCCGAAGGCGCCAAGTCGCAGACTTCGGACCACAGCGGGATGCAGTCCACCTCCGGCGCCTCGGGCGCTGCCGGCGCGACCGGCTCGGGCGCGGCCAAGCTGAGCGCTGCCGACCGGAAGACCATCACCGACATGGCGCTGTCCAACATGGCCGAAGTCGAAACCGGCAAGCTGGCCCTGAGCAAGAGCCAGAACCCGGACGTCAAGACCTTCGCCCAACAAATGATCGACGACCACGGCAAGGCCCTGACCGAAGTGCAGACCCTGGCCCAGCAGAAGGGCGTCACCCTGCCGACCGAACTGGACCCCAAGCACAAGGCCATCTCGGCCAAGCTTGAAAAGCTCAGCGGCGAGGCATTCGACCGCGAGTACATGAAGTCCGTGGGCGTGGCCGACCACAAGGACACTCACGCCAAGCTGCAGAAAGGCGCGAAGAGCGCCAAGGATCCTGACGTCAAGGCACTGGCCGCCAAGCTGATGCCCACGGTCGAGCAGCACCTGAAGGCAGCCCAGCAGATGTCGTCGGCCAAGTCCGGCACCACCTCGGGCAAGTAAGAAGTTAAACAAGCAGCAAGGAGCAGGCGGCTGGCTTGGAAGGCAGCCGGCCAGCGATACGCCGGCGGGCGCAATGCGTCCGCCGGCCTGCACGCAAGTGTATCAAGGAGAATCTCATGCAGAAAACACTGCGTATCCATCGTGTACTGGCGCTGTCGATCGCAGGCGCAATGTTCGCCGCAGGCGCCGCACAGGCCCAGGCGGTCACGCAAGGCACGGCGCCGGCCGCTGCCGCAGCTGCCGGCGCCCCCGCCGCCCCTGCATCATCGAGCGGCTCTGCGGCCAAGCTGGACCGATCAGACCGCAACGCCTTGATCGAGATGGCGCAAGCGAACATGGCCGAGATCGCCACCGGCAAGCTTGCACTCAGCAAAGCTGTCAACCCCGAAATCAAGGCCTATGCCCAGCGTATGGTCGACGAGCACAGCAAGACGCTGGCCGAGGTACAAGCGCTGGCCCAGGCCAAGGGCGTTGAATTGCCGAAGGAGCTGAACGTCAAGTACAAGGCCAAGGGCGCCATGCTCGAAGCCCTGAAAGGCGACATTTTTGATCGCACCTACATGAAGCAGTCGGGCCGGCGCGACCACCGCGTCACCCACGAGCAGCTGCGTGACAACATGAACAAGATCAAGGATCCGGACATCAAGGCCCTGGCCATGAAGATGCAGCCGATCGTCGAGCAGCACCTGCTGGCCGCGGACGAACTGATCGCCCGCACGGCGCGCGGCGCCACCGGTACGGCTGGCACGCCAGGCAATGACACCAGCACCATCACCGGCAAGGAACCGATCCCGAACAAGAAGTAAGCCGTCGTATCGATCCTGCCCTGGCATTCCGTATCATCGTTGCGGGATGCCTTTCCACTTCCCTTCGATACGGTCGATATCGATTTCGATCCCGACGATCGCCTTCAGCATCCCCTCGATATAGTCCGGCGGCGCATCCGCTACCGACCACGGGTGCGGCTGGCCGGCTTCGTGGTACCGTGTCTGCCCATGCAGGAAGTCCAGCAGCCACCCCGGCTCCTCGATCGCGCGCAGCCGCCCATGCACGTGCACCACGTGGTAGTCCCAGGTCGGCACCACCTTTCCGCCGGTAGCGGCCTTTTCCTGCTGGTCGGGCGGCACATAGCCGGCGGGGCCGCGGAAGACGGCCAGCACCTGCTGGCTGGCGCGGCGCCACACCGGGTTGGCGCGTGCCACATGGGCGCGCAGCAGGCCCAAGCCCTTGGTGCCCCCCTCGACGAATTCGAAGGGCAGGTGGTCGGCGTCCGGCAGCCCATGATGCTGGCTGACGAGCATGCCCAGCGCATGCTGCCTGATCAGCGCCCGCATGGCCCGCGGGTCCTGCTGGCGGTGTCGCGTCGGCAGGTACATCAGCGCACCTGCATGACCACAACCTCGGTCTTGAGCGAATTCGCGATATAGCAGCGCTCGTGCGCGGCGTGGTGGATGGCGTCCAGTTCCTCGCCGGTGGGCTGGCGCGCGCCGGCGGCTTCGGCTGCAAATGCGATGGCCGGACGCAGTTCGATGCGGGTCATCGCCATGCGGCCCGCATTGTCCTCGCCGAGGTAGCCCACGGCCCGGTCCACATAGCTGTCCACCGTGAAGCCCTGCTCCCGCGCGATCGACAGGAAAAACAGCATGTGGCAGCTCGATGCCGCTGCCACCAGCGCTTCTTCCGGATCGAGTGCCGTCGGGTCGGACATCGGTAGCGGCACCGACAAGGGCGAAGACGAGGCCCGCAAGCGCAGGCCGCCGTCGAACTGCCAGTCGTGAGCGCGGCTGTAGCGCCCGTCCAGGAAAGCCTGGCCGGCGCGCTGCCAGGCCACCCGTGCCTCGAATTCCTTCATCTTTCCTCCGTGATGGTCAGGCCATCCATCTTACGAGGTCATTTGGCTTGCCCAAAGTACCAATCCGGGCGAAGATGAGCGTACCAATGCCATGCACATCGACGACCTGATCACCGCTGCGCCGCTCGAGCGCACCGCCGCCACACCACTGTTCCGCCAGCTCTATGCACGGCTGAAGGACGCCATCCTGCACGGACGCCTGGCGCCCGGTACGCGCCTGCCGGCCACGCGCGCGCTGGCGCAACAACTGAAGGTGTCGCGCCAGACCGTGCTGGCCGCCTACATGCAGTTGACCGCCGAAGGCTACCTGCGCGGCGGGGTGGGGCAGGGCACCTTCGTGGACGCCAGCCTGCCTTCAGCGCGCCCGACGCAGCGTCCGGGGGCGAACCCGGGCGCCATCGTGCCCGGCGCGCCGGATACGCAAGTTGGGCCACGGCCGCTGCCGCCACGCGGACTGGCAATGGCGTCGAGCATGGCGCGGGTACGTCACCACTCTGGTACCTTGCGGGCGTTCAGGCCGAGCATGCCGGGCCTGGACCTGTTTCCCTTCGAGGTCTGGCGCAAGCTGGAAGCGCACCACTGGCGCCGTCGCGAGCTGCCGCTGGGCTACGGCGCCGCCGCCGGCCACAGGCCGCTGCGCGAGCTGCTGTGCGCTTACCTGAATGCCTCGCGCGGGGTACGCTGCACGCCCGAGCAGATCATCGTCACCACCGGATCGCAGCAGGCCCTCTACCTGCTGGCGCAGCTGCTGCTGGCGCCGGGCGAAGGCGTGTGGCTGGAGTCGCCGGGCTACCAGGGCGCGGCCGCGCCCTTCATGGTGGCTGGTGCGCGCATGTGCCTGGTGCCGGTCGATGCCGAAGGCATGGACGTCGCTTATGCGGCCACGCACTATCCGGACGCCGCGATGGTTTTCGCTACCCCTTCGCACCAGCTGCCCCTGGGCGTGACCATGAGCCTGGGCAGGCGCCTCGCGCTGCTGCGCTGGGCCGAGGCGAACCGCGCCTGGATCGTCGAAGACGACTATGACAGCGAATACCGCTACACCGGCCCGCCGCTCGCTTCGCTGCAGAGCCTCGACCGCGCAGGCTGCGTGATCTACGTCGGCACCCTGTCCAAGGTGCTGTTCCCTGGCCTGCGCCTGGGCTATGTGGTAGCACCGCCGGCCTTGGTCGAACCCTTGACGCAGGCGAAAGCGGTGGTCGACCGTCACAGCCCGGTGATGCCGCAGGCGGTGCTGGCCGACTTCATCCGGCAGGGCCATTTTGCCCGCCACATCCGGCGCACCCGCGATGCCTATGCCGAGCGCCGCGGCGCGATGCTGGGGGCGCTGAAAAGCCGCCTGGGTGGCATGCTGGCCTGCGGCCCAGCGGATACCGGCCTGGACGTCTGCGTCCGCATCACGGGGCCCCTGGGCGAAGCGGACGCCGTGGCGCGTGCCATGGCTGCCGGCGTTGACCTGCGCCCGTTGTCCTACTACGTCCACCCGGAGGCCGGCCCGGCATGTGCGGCGCCGCCCGGGATGCTGCTGGGCTTTTCGGCGTTTACGCCGGTAGAGATCCGGGCGGGAATGGCTTGTTTGGAACAGGTCCTGACGCCCGAAACTGGATTGAGAGGAGCAAGCCCGAGATAGGCGAACCTTAGCATGTGTAATGTGGTGAATTAAGAACTGGTTAAGGGGCTGCCTGTAGCCTTTTGGTCCTCAGCTGTTGTCTTGCTGCCTAGAACATGTAAAGATGGGGCGGGCATACATACACAGTGTTGAATCACCGACGGGAGCGGCATGGCTTGGTCATGCTTGATGACTTCCGGCAGATACTTCAGAATCCCGGCTTATGCATCCTCCTCTGTCACGCATTCTCATCTGCCGCACCGATAACATCGGCGACGTCGTCCTCACCCTGCCGCTGGTAGGCTTCCTGAAACAGGCCGTCCCGGGCGTCAAGGTGGACATGGTGTGCCGTGCCTATGCCGCGCCGGTGGTTAGCTGCTGCCGGCATGTCGACCGGGTGCTGGCGCTGGAAGAATTGGACGTCGACCGCCTGTTCCGGGACGAGGAATACGACACCGTCATCTTTGCATTCCCGCACCGGGCGATCGGCCGTGCGGCGCGCCGCGCCCACGTGCCGAACCGGGTAGGAAGCAGCCACCGCCTGCACCACTGGATCAGCTGCAACCGCCTCGCGCACTTCAGCCGGGCGCGTTCCACGCTGCACGAAGCCCAGCTGAACTTCGCCCTGCTCAAGCCGATCGGCATCGATCACCAGCCGACCCTGGACGAGCTCTGGCCCCTGTACGGACTGCATGCGCCGCGCGACACCCGCGCCGACCATCCTTTCGACCCATCGCGCTTCAACCTGATCCTGCACCCGAAGTCCAACGGCAATGGCCGCGAATGGCCGCTGGCGCGCTACACCGAACTGGCTGCGATGCTGCGCAGCGACCCCGACATTGCGGTCTGGATCACGGGCAGCCGGGCCGAGGGCGAACTGCTGGCGCGCGAGGCGCCTGCGCTGCTGGACAGCCCGAACGTGCGCAACCTGTGCGGCCAGGTCGACCTGAACGGCCTGGTTGCGCTGATCGGCATGGCGGACGGCCTGGTCGCAAGCGGCACCGGCCCGCTGCACGTGGCGGCGGCGCTGGGACGACCGACGCTCGGCCTGTTCCCCCCGATCAAACCGATCGACATTGCCCGCTGGGGCGCGCTTGGCCAGCAGGCCGTGTCGCTCTGCGGCGAGCAGGCCTGCGGCAACTGCACCGACGCCTCGCACTGCCGCTGCATGGACGCAATCAGCGCGCACCAGGTGGCGCAGGTGATCGCAGGCTGGCGCAGGACGCAGCAGCAGAATCAGCAGCAGCGCAGCGAGCGCCAGGAGGAAGCGGCAGCGTGACGCCGAAGCTGTTGATCACCCTCGACTCCATGCGTTTCGAGAACACAGGCCTGCACACCTTCGGCCACAGCCTGACGAGCGAGCTGGCCAGGCAGGGACAAGGCAAGGTCGAGCTGAGCGCCTACACCTATCCGCAGCAAGACGGCTTCCTGGGCGAGGGGGCATCCTATGTGCTCCATCGCAGCTACCACCGCTGGCACTTCCCCCGCAAGCGGGAGTACGACGTGGTCCATTTCGCCGACCAGTACTGCCGCTTCGGCCCGGAACGCGTGCGCGCCAAAACAGTGATGACGGTCCACGACCTCAACCAGGTGTACGAACGGCAGCCGGGCAGCGCGAAATACCACCGCTATCTGCGGCGCATGAGCCGCAAGATCAAGGGCGCCGACCGCATTGTGGCGATTTCGGAATTCGTCAAGGGCGACATCCTGCGCTTCTTTCCTGAGGCCGAAGGCAAGATTTCGGTCATCTACAACGGCACCAATCCGGGCCATGCACCCGAGGGCCACCAGCCGCGCTTTGTGCCGCAGGGCCGTTTCCTGTTTGCGGTCGGGATGGTCTGCCCGAAGAAGAATTTCCATGTGCTCGTCCCCCTGCTGCGCGCGAATGACTACACGCTCGTGGTCGCCGGCGTGGTCAAGGAACCCTACAAGGAAAAGATCATGCAGGAAGCGGCGCGCTTCGGCGTGTCCGAGCGGGTGGTGGTGACCGGGCCGGTCAGCGGGTTCGACAAGGACTGGTACTACGCGCATTGCGACGCCTTCCTGTTCCCTTCGCTTGCCGAAGGCTTCGGCCTGCCGGTGCTGGAGGCGATGCACCACGGCCGCCCGGTGTTCCTGTCGCGCTTCACCAGCTTGCCGGAAGTCGGCGGCGACGCGGCCTTTTACTTCGACAGCTTCGATCCGGACCACATGAGCGCGGTCCTGAAAGACGGGCTGGCGCGCTTCGCCCGGGAGGAGGGCGCCCAGCGTGCCCGCAAGCATGCGAGCCGGTTCAGCTGGGAGAAGGCGGGAGCGGCCTATCTCGACCTGTACCGCCAGGTCCTCGGCTGAGCCCACCGGGTTTATACTGCGGGGATGAACCAGACCCGCTGCTCCTGGGCCAACATGGCCAATCCGCGCTACATCGCCTATCACGACCACGAGTGGGGCGTGCCCTGCCACGACGAGACCACGCTGTTCGAGATGCTGAACCTCGAAGGCGCGCAGGCCGGCCTGTCGTGGGAGACCATCCTGAACAAGCGCGACAACTACCGCGCCGCCTTCGACAACTGGGACGCGCACAGAATCGCAGCCTACGACGACGCCAAGGTAGCCGAGCTGCTGGCCAATCCGGGTATCGTGCGCAACCGCCTGAAGGTGGCGGCCGCGATCGGCAACGCCAAGGCTTACCTGGCGATGCGCGAACAGGGATTGACGCTGGACGCCTACCTGTGGGGCTGGGTCGACGGCAAGCCGGTCGTCAACGACTGGCCGGACGGTTCGCGCCCCGCCAAGACCGCGCTCTCGGACCGTATCTCGAAAGACCTGTCGAAGCGGGGCTTCAAGTTCGTCGGCTCGACCATCATCTACGCCTACCTGCAAGGCATCGGCGTGGTGAACGACCACGACAAGGCCTGCTTCTGTTTCGCGGGGGCTTGAGGTGGATATGCGCGCACACTGGCGCGGCCGCGACCGCTACACCGTGTTCGACTCGCGCTACGGCGATGGCGGCCGGGTGCGCGCCCTGCAGGACGCCTGGCGCGCGGATCCCGAGCGCCCCGCACGGCTGCACATCGTCGCGCTTGCCGATGGCATGCTGCCGGGCTTCCACCGCATTCCCCAGGACGACCCACGCCTGACGCTGACGCTGCTAGCGGCGCCATCGGATGCGGCGCTGGCGCAGCTGGGCGCGCAGCCGGATTATATTTACCTGCACGGCATCGCCGGCGCCGCTTTCGTGCGGCCGCTGGCACGCATCGCAGGGAGTGGCGCGCGCCTGCATGCCGACGCACTGAGTGACGAACAGCGTGCGGCGCTACAGGCGCAGGGCTTCGTCTTCGACGATGAGGGCAGCAGCGCGCTCTTTGCGAGCCGCAAGCCGCGCCTGCCGGTGCCGCAGGTAGCGCCGGCAGCGCAGAAGCGGGTCCTGGTCATCGGGGCGGGGCTGGCCGGCTCCGCTGCCTGCGCCAGCCTGTGCGCGCGCGGCTGGCAGGTGACACTGGTCGAACGTCATCCGGCGCCGAGCATGGAAGCCTCGGGCAACTTGGCCGGCATTTTCATGCCGCTGCTCTCGCGCGACGACAACATCCCGACCCGCCTGACCCGCGCCGCCTACCTGTATGCGCTGCGCGCCTGGCGCCAGCTGGGCGGCATCGGCAACGCCATCGAGGGGCAGGCGTGCGGCGTGCTGCAATTGGCGCGCGATGCAGGCCACGCCGAGGTCTCGCGCGCCATCGCGCGCGCAGCGCATTACCCGCCGGACTTCGCACGCTGGCTGGAGCGTGCCGAAGCCGAAGCGCTGCTCGGGCTTCCCGTACCGGATGGCGGCTGGCTGTTCCCGCAGGGAGGCTGGGCGCGTCCCGGCAGTGTGTGCGAGGCGATGCTGCAGTCCTGCGGCAACCGGCTGGAGCGCCGCTTCGGCGCCGGTACCATCGCCTTGGAGCACGATGGGGACGAATGGCTGGCGCGCGCTGAAGACGGCAGGGTGGTCGCGCAGGCGCCGACCGTGGTGCTGGCCAACGGCGCGGGTGCGCGCAGCCTGGCGCAATCGCGGGAACTGCCGCTGGCGGCCCTGCGCGGACAGGTCAGCCACCTGGCAAGCGGCAGCCTGCCCGCCTTGCCGCTGGTGCTGTGCCGCGAAGCCTACCTGACCCCGGCGGCCGGCGGCATCACCTGCGCCGGCGCCACCTATGACCTCGACGCCGATCCGCAACTGCGCCTGTCGAGCCACGAAGAGAACATCGAACGCCTGCGCGGCCTCGTGTCCGACCCGGCCGCCGCCGAAGGAGCGCCGTTGGCGGGCCGTGTGGGCTTCCGCTGCGTGGCCCCGGACCGCCTGCCGCTGGTCGGCCGCCTGCCGGACTTCGCTGCCGCCGGCAGTACCGAGCGGCTGCGCGACGTGCCGCGCCATCCCGGCCTGCATGCGCTGCTCGGCTATGCGTCACGGGGCCTGATCTGGGCGCCCCTGGGCGCGGAACTGCTGGCCGCGCAGCTCGAAGGCGAACCGCTGCCGCTGGAAACAAACCTGGTCGATGCGCTCGATCCGGCGCGCTTCGTGCTGCGTGCACGCAGGATGCCACGCGGTCCGTCGTAGGGGGTGATCTAGTCCGGTGGACTAGATCACGGTCCAGTGGGCCAGATCGCGCTCAGCCGGCCGCGCGTTCAACCAGCAGGTGAATGGACGATGCGTCTGTTCTTGCCCGAGTTGAACGCGCATTCGGCACAGCCGAACACCCTACGTGTTGCGTTAGTGCAATAAGTTACATTCCGCCAGAAAGTGTCAGATCGCCCGGCGGTATAATTGACTTACGGTAACTTTTTCGGCCGCAATCCAGCCAATCCGATGGAAGACCCACATTCGCCCCTGTCCATGTTTCTCGCGTCGACTGCGCACGACATGAAGAATTCGATCAGCGTCCTGTCCGGCACGCTCGAACGCCTGCTCGACGACGCCACCCCTGGGACCGAGAAGGCCTATCCGCAGATGGCGCAAATGCTGTACCAGACGCGCCGCCTGAACGACAACCTGATGCAGTTGCTGGCGCTGTACAAGCAGGTCGGCACGCCCGAGTATCCGTTCGACGTGCAGCCGCTCGAAGTCGGCCAGCTGGCCGAGCAGGTGGTCGCCCTCGAACGCGTGCTGCTGGAATCGCGCGGCATCGCGTTCGAGCTCGACATCGATCCCGAGCTGGTCTGGCACTTCGACGAAGACCTGATCGTCGGCGTGGTCTCGCATGCCGTCAACAATGCCGTGCACTACACGCGCGACCGCATCCTGCTTGCTGCGCGCGAGCGCGATGGCTGGCTCGAGATCCGCGTCGAAGACAATGGCGCGGGCTTTCCGGCCGCGCTGCTGGCGGCGGGCAGTGCGGCGATGAACGGCCTGGCGTCCGGCGTCAACTTCCTGACCAACAGCGCCGGCCTCGGCCTGCACTTCTCGCGCGAGGTCGCGCGCATGCACCGCCACCGCGGGCGCAGCGGCGCCGTGCGCCTTGAAAACGGCGGCCGGCTGGGCGGCGGCTGCTTCATCCTGACCCTGCCATGAGCGCCGTCGTCAGCTCCCTGGTCACGCCGGTCTCGGACCAGGTGGACTGGGCCTCCAAGACCTACCTCGTGGTCGACGACTTCATCGGCGTGCGCCAGCTGCTGCGCGAAGCCCTGCGCAGCCTGGGCGCGCGCAACATCGATCAGGCGTCGAGCGGCGGCGAGGCCATGGGCCTGCTCAACAAGACACGCTACGATGTGGTGCTGTGCGACTTCAACCTCGGCGAGGGCAAGAACGGCCAGCAGGTGCTGGAAGAGGCGCGCATGCGCAACTTGCTGCTGCCCTCGAGCGTGTTCCTGATGGTGTCGGCCGAGAAGAGCGTCGAGTCGGTGATGGGTGCGGCCGAGCACCAGCCGGATGCTTACCTCGTCAAGCCGATCACGGAAGGCGTGCTCCTGAGCCGCCTGAACCGCGTCTGGCGCAAGAAGCAGGTGTTCGGCCTGATCGACCAGGCCTATGCCGAGAAGGACTACCTGCGCGCCGCGCGCCTGTGCGACGAGCAGATTGCCGTGAACAAGCCGCACGAGATCGACCTGCTGCGCATGAAGGCGCGCTTGATGGAGAAGAGCGGCGAGCCGGCCAAGGCGCGCGAAACCTACGAGCGCGTGCTGGCGCAGCGCGAGTACCAGTGGGCGCGTTCCGGGCTGGCCAAGATCCGCATGGCCGACGGCGACTTCGAGCAGGCGCGCCAGATGTTCCAGACCGTGATCGCCGAGAACCGCTACTACATCGACGCCTACGACCAGCTGGCGCTGGCCTGGCAGAAGATGGGCAAGCACGAGGAAGCCCTGAACGTGCTGGAGCGTGCGGCCAAGCTGTCGCCGAATTCCGTGCCGCGCCAGCGCAACCTCGGGCAGGCCAGCCTGAAGCTGGGGAACGTCGGCATGGCCGAGAGGGCCTTCCGCAAGTGCATCGCGATCGGCGAGTATTCGATCCGCAAGACGCCGGATGCCTACCTCGGGTTGGCGCGCGTGTGCGGCCTGAAGAACGATCCCAAGGAAGCGCTGCAATTGCTGATCGCGGCGCAGCGCGAGTTCGGCGCCGACCATCCGGACATGGAACTGCGCACCAAGATCACCGAAGGCCTGGTGTACCACGAGAGCGGCGACTACCGCCGCGCGCGCAAGGCCGGCGACGAGCTGGAAGCGTTGCTGCAGGCGACAACCGAACGTCCCGACGTGCCGACCTGCCTCGAGATGGCGACCCTGCTGTTCGCAGTGGGCGTCAAGGAAGCGCCGGTCGACCTGCTGTGCTACGTCATCCGCAACAACCACGACAATACCTTCCTGCAGGACGAGGTGCAGCAGATCTTCGAGAAGGCGCGCATGGGCGAGGAGGGCGAAAAGCTGATCCGCGGCGCGCGCAAGGAAGCGATCGACCTGATGAACCAGGGCGTGCTGCTCTGGAAGACCGACAAGCTGGCCGAGGCGGTCGAGTGGATGCGCAATGCCCGCGCGGCGCTGCCGCACAACGTGCGCATCCTGTTCAACTCGGCGCAGATCCTGATCTCGCACATGCAGCAGCGCGGCTACAGCGCCGAGTTGATGGAAGAGGCGCAGGACGTGCTGGCGCATGTGGACCGGCTGCAGCCGGGGCAGCAGCGCTTTGCGCAGCTGATGGAGCAGTTGATGGGGTTGGTTCCAAAGGCGGAGGAGGAGCCTGCAAAGGAGGCGGCCGGCGAAGCCGCCGCTTGAGTCAGCGCCAGTTCCGCCTCACCTCCTCGCACCGCTGCCCCTGCGCGGCATTTCCATGCCGCCGCGCCAGCTCCGTGCACAGCACCGCGACATCGATCCCGCCATCGCGCGTGCGCGCAGCCTCCACGGCCCCGTCCAGCGCGCATTCCCCAATGTACTGGCCCAGTGCCCGGTAGCTCTCGAACTGGGTCTCGTCGAACCACTGGTCCACCGAGCTCTCGTGCGGATAGGCCGGGTGGACCTTGCGGTAGTTGAGCAGGTCGGCGTTCTCGCGTCCGACGATGGCCGGTTTGATGTACAGCAGCGTGCCATCGACGCCGCCCTGGTCGACCTGGCTGTAGCGTACCGTGCCGACGGCGCAGCTGGCGCCGCACAGGCCTTCGCCACCGAGCTGCGCCAGCTTCGACACGTCGAGATCGATGCGGACGTGCAGGTCGGTGCCGACCTTGCGGATCGCATTGCCGAGGTCCGCGAAGGCCAGCCCCCCGTCGCTGGCCACGTCGACCGCGATGATCAGGCGGCAGCGCCGCCGCACCAGTTCGTAGATGCCGAGGTTGTCGAAATGCCCGCCGTCGGACAGGTAGACGTAGGTGGCGTCGGCATTGGTCAGGCCGAACAGCTCGGCCAGCAGGCTGAACAGGCCGACCCGCGGCGAGGATTGCTGCCAGGCTGCCTTGCGCGGATTCGGGCACCAGCGGCCCAGGCGCACGTTAAACATCGTCATCAGGAAGTTCAGCGGCGGCGAGGAATGCGCGCCCATGTTCGGGCTGGCTGCCGCGCCGGAGACCGCGACGGCCATCCCGAGCCGCACGCCGGCGTCGTCGTCGGTCCCGGCGCCCGAGCGCGAGCCATATGTGCCGGTGGGACGGTAGCAGCCGCGCGCAGCATCGCTGCCGGTCGCTCCGGGGACGGCGGCGCTTCCCACCGAGCCGGCCGGCAGCTCGAAGCCGCAGTAGCGCGGCGTGAAGGTGAAGGATGCTGCCTTGCGGGTGCGCCAGGCCAGCTCCTCGCCGCCTACCAGGTTGAGCGAGGTATTGATGATGTGGCAGGGGCGCTGCTGCTTCAGGTCCGCCAGCAGCGGGTCGTCACCGGGGTCGAAGCCGGTGAAGGGGTGCGGTTTGCGCGCGCAGCTGCTGGCGCCGAAGTAGGCGCGCACCAGGCGGTTCCGGTACAGCATGTAGAGCGAGAACTTGTTGATGTCCACGCGCCAGCCGAGCAGCAGCGCCGCGCCCAGCAGGATCGCGAAGGTCCAGGCCAGCCGGTTGCCGTCGGTCGCCAAAGTAGCGCTGGTATACGCCCCGTAGACGCAGGTGAGCTTGATCGGTGAGGGGCAGGCGAGCTGCGGCGGCGCCACTACGGCCTGCACCAGCGCGCTCAGGAGGGCGAATACGCCGATGGTGAAGACGTACGGCGCGAGCCGCGCCGCCAGATCGAGACGCGCATCGGTGGCGCGAATGCCCGTGCCGTAGATTCCCGTCTTGCTTCCGCTGCCAGCCTTCAGGCCGAACCAGGTCATGAGCAGCCAGCCGAGTGCGGTGCTGATGTGCGTCCATGGCGTGCTGGTGAGCCAGGCCCAGTGCAACAGCGGCGCCAGGAAGAACGCCACGCCGAACATCGTGACCCAGGCCAGCGCGAAGATCCAGGCCCAGGCGCCCTGGCGGCTCCACCATTCGCGGCTGGCATCGCTGTACATGCGGCCGATCAGGCCGATCATCAGGGTCATGGTGCCGGCGAACAGCGCCATCATCAAGGGCATACCGAAGGTGGTTAGGGCGATCGCGTTGTTCAGCACCGGGTGCAGGTGCGGGTCGGGCAACAGGGACAGGCCGGCCAGCAGCAGCCCCGTGCCGGTCGCGAGCGCACCGACGGCGCACAGCAGGTGCACGAAACCCTCCATGAGTTCGGGCCCGCTCAGGTCGGCCGGCGGGGGATGCGGATGCAGCAGGCGGGGCAACACGGCCAGTGCGGTGCCTGCCAGGACCAGCGCCACGCACAGCGCCACCAGACCGATCAGCAGCCAGACGCAAGTGTCCGAGGCCATGATCCTGGCCATGGTGTCTGGTGCAAAGGCGCGCGCAGCCGCGCACAGCAGCGCCATCACGGCCACGAGGGCGGCGCCGCAAAAGGTGTAGCCGGCGCGCCTGTAGACGCTGGTGCGGTCGTGCGCCAGGTACCAGCCGCAGGCCCACACGAAGAAGTAGGCGACCCCGGGCGCAAGCAGCCAGTACAGCCGCTCCCGGGCCGGCAGCGCACCTCCCGCCCAGAACGGCGTCGCGCCGCCGTGCTGCCACAGGCCCACGCTGCCCAGGAAGCCGGCAAGCAGCAGCGGCAGGTTGATCCACCAGAGCACCGCGCCTTGCGACAGCGGGAAGCGGCGCTGTCCGCGCGAGGAGGAAGGCTTGCTGGAGATGCTCAGCGCAATGCAGAACACGGCGAGGAGGAACAGCAGCACGCCCGCCATCCAGGCCAGGTCGGCATACAGGACCCACGGTCCGCCGGAATCGACGATGCGGTGCACGGCCCACACTGCGACGCGCGGCAGCAGGAGCAGGGCGCACAGCCAGGCCACCAGCATCGTCAGGTTCAGGCCGGTGTTGCGGACATAGGTGCCGATCAGGGTCCAGGTGTCGGCGCTGAACATGCCGCCGCGCGGCGACAGGTAGTTGCAGTACTGGCGCAGGAAGCGGATCGCCGGCGCCTCGGCGCTGCCTGCGGGTGGCGCCAGCATGTCCTCGACCTTGCGCACGTCGCCGCCCTGTTCGTGGATGCACTTGGACAGCCAGCCGCCGATGAAGCCGCCGCCGGAGACGGTGGACAGGTAGTCGAGGTGGCGCAGCAGCCGCTGCCTTGCCAGCGCCTGCAGCATGCCGAGTCCGAAGGTGGCGCTGCGCACGCCGCCGCCGGACAAGGCCAGCCCCACCAGCCCGGCCTCGTGGGCGCGGGCGGCAAGGTCGGCGCCCGGGGTGGCGTCGGGATCGGGGTGCAGCAGGTCGAGTTCGTCGCGGAAGACGTCCCGGAAGGTCGCGCCGCTGACCTCGTCCAGGCGCTGCAGGGTGGGTTCGTCGAGCACGCCGCGGCCGGCGATGCCCTGGCGCCGGCGGAACTCGACGATCGCCTCGGCCAGCTCGCCCAGCGTGCAGGCATGTGCCGGCGGGCGGCAACCGGCCGCTTCCAGTTTTCGGCGCAGGTCGGCGATTTGCGCCGGAACCAGGCTGGCTGGGTCGAACGAAGGCACGGGCACTCCTGCTCAAAACGGGCGGCCAGGAGAAGCCGGTCCCGCTGAGTCCAGTTCAGCACGCTAGGAAAGCGGACGCTACCGTTTACGTCAAGAGTGCGTGCGCCAGTTCGTTCAGCAATTTTTCTCGCGGCAAAGATTCTTTATCGCAGGGACTAGTCTCATTCCTGATATGTTCGATCGCCAGGACAATGTTTGGCCCGCCGCCGATGCATAGTGAAATCGCGCCACATCGGGAAATTATCTACCAGAGCAAACCTGTCGAGTTTCATTGCAAACTAGTAAACATTTGGTCATTACAGTAGAGTGCGTGTGCGGACTTGGCAGGCATACTCCGGCGGGATTGGTCAGCGCGCTGCACCCGAATGACGAAGCGCGGGTGAGCATGTACTTCGGCTTGGGCAAATGGACCCTGCCCGTGCTGGTGGCGGGTGGGCTGATTGCACTGGCCGTTTCGGCAAGCAAGCGGCTTGCACTTGGTTGGAAAGACCAGGTGTTTTGCTACCTGGTCGCTTCGCTTGCGGTTTCGGCCATCGTCGGTCTCGATCGATTCGTGTTGTAAAAGCAATAAGCTGCAGGCGCCCCAGGCCTGTTTCCTGCGTCGATTCGCATGTGCGGAGTTCTGATGGTGAATTTCTTCCTCTTGATCGGCGTGCTTCTCACCGGCATTGCTGCCTTGCTCTACTTTGCACCGAAGCTCAGGATCCTGAATTTCGTGGATTACCACACGCCGGCATCGGTCATCCGTATCAACCGCTATGCGGCGGCGCGATTGCTTCTTCCCGTGTGCGTGAGCGCAGGATGTGCCTATATCGTCGAGATGCGGCCGGAACTGGCCGTGCCGCTCCTGTTCCCCGTCATGATCTCTATCTTGGTGACCGTCGTGTGGATTGCTGCCGGCCTCACGCGCCTCAAAGATCGTTGAGACCGTCTTCCCGGCGGCCCGGAGTCTCCCGGTTGCGCTCGTAATGCTTCTCGAGCGGGAAGGGCGGCAGCCACGACTCGCGCCGCACCGTCCAGTTTTCGTAGGTCGGCATCGACTGGTCCGGCGCGTCGAGCGTGCCCAGGTGGACTTCGATCTCGTCCCCGCTGCGAGCGAACACGGACGAACCGCAGCGCGGGCACAAATGTCGTCCCTGGTACTCGCCGGTCTGGCCGCTGACCGTCACCGCATCGTGGGGAAAGATCGCGGCGGCGCAGAAAAGGCGCCATGGTGCTTGCGGCAGTCGAGGCAGTGGCACAGCCCGGCCCGGTAGGGACGCCCCGAGGCCACCAGCCGGACGTCGCCGCACAGGCAGCCGCCGGCGAACTGCATGTCAGCCCTTGTCGGCCTTTACGCGCGGATTCCGCCCCACGCGGCCGGAGCTTCCGCTGGCCGGCGGTGTCGGTTCCGCGCCGCCGGACACGTCCAACGGCGAGCCGCCGCGCGCTTTCGGTTCGGCGGGCGCCGGCTTTGCCGCCCCACTATCTCCGCCACCGGCATCCGGCGTGGGGCCGCCGGCCGGCATGGCGCTGCTGACTGCCTGGCGGAACTGATCTTGCAGTAAATTCCACCACGCTACCGCTGCCGGCATCGCACTGCTCGCTGCCTGGCCTGCCTGCTCGGCCTGGCTAGAGGCGGCGCCGGGCTTGTCGGTCTTTGGCTCGGGCACTGGCGGCGGGGGCGGCGTCGGAGCGGCGGCCGCCTGCGCGAAGAATTGCGTGAAGGGCGCCGCCATGGCCGGGTCGCTGCCGGCGCGTTGCATGGCCTGCGCCATGCTGTCGCCCATGGCTTTCAGGGTGGCGAGGGTGCCGCGCTGGACTTCCATGGCCTGGATGGTCCCGCGCAGCATGCCCAGGTTCAGGTTGAGCCAGGACTCGACCGCCTTGAGGTCGGCGATCTTCTTGTCCAGGTCGTCCACGGACAGGCTGGAGCCGGTCATGCCCGGCATGCCGACGCCGGGGATGTTCATGCCTCCCCAGAGGTTTTTTACGAATTCGAGGGTATCGGTCATTCCAGCAGCGTTCGGCATGGGAGGCTTGAGCATCGGTTTTCTCCTTAGTGGATGCTCTTAGCGTAGCAGATAAATAACACGGGACAAAGCTTGTGCGGCAAAGGGATCAATGCGCCGCAGCCTGCACCCCGGCCGCGCTCAGGCTACACTAGCGGCATGAGTTCCGCTTTTCCCCCTCAGCGGCTGCGCGCCCTGGTGCTGGGCACGCTCATCGTGCTGCTGCACTGGCTGGTGCTGGGCTGGCTCACTTCAGGCAGACTGGGTATTGCGCTGCCCGCGCGCGAAGGCGAAGCCTCCGTGAGCCTGGCCCAACTGCTGCCGCCGACGACTGAAGCGCCGGCGCCCGAACCTGTGCCGCCCCCGGCGCCGAAGATGGTGCAGCCGCCCTTGCCGGATTTTGTGCCGCTGCCCACGATTGCCGTTACGGAAGACACGGTGGGCGAGCCCGTTGCTCCCGGCCCGCCCGCGCAAGCGACCACGCCGCCCGACGAGGCCGCACCCGCGCCGCAGCTTGCCGCGGCGGAACCTGCTCCGGAAGCGGCGCCCGATCCCGCCCCGGCGCCGATCGTGCACATGGTGCGCCGCTACAAGGTGGACGTGCCGCCGCCGGCCGAGCTCACTTACAGCGTTGCCCGTACGGACGCCGACGGCACCCGCTGGAGCGGCCAGGCCCAGTTGTCGTGGAAACGCAACGAGCACGCCTACCAAATGCGCTTCGAAGCCGGCATCAAGATCGTGTTCGCACGCGTGAACCTGGCGGTGCTGACCAGCGAAGGCCACCTCGGCAGTACCGGCCTGGCGCCGGTGAAGATGACCGAGAAGCGGCGAGGCCGGTCGCTGACGGCGACCCATTTCGACTGGCCCGGCAACAAGGTAACCTTCTCGGCCTCGCAGGCCAATGTGGCGCTGCAGCCCGGGGCGCAGGACAAGGTCACGGTGCCCTTGCAGCTGACGGCCATCGCGCGCGGCGACCAGTCGCAGCTGAGCGGCGACATCGACATCTTTGTCGGCGAGGAGCGTTGGGGCGCCGTGCATACCTTCAAGGTCGTGGGGCCGGAGGAGATCGACACCCCGCTGGGCCGCCTGCAGACCGTGCGTATCGCGCGCCCGCCGAAGCCGGGCTCGTACAAGTCGCGGCTCGACATCTGGCTCTCGCCCGCGCATGGCTGGCTGCCGGTGCAGCTCCGCAGCAGCGAAGCCAACGGCGCAGTGACCACGCAGACGGCGAACGATATCGCCATGACCCAACCAGGATTCTGAATATGCAACACACCGTTTTACGACAAGCCGGCTGCGGCCTGCTGCTGGCGCTGCTACTTGGCACTGCCAGCGCGCAGGACGCCCCAGCCCCCATCAAGCGCAAGTTCGAATTGCCGCCCTCGGCCGACCTGCGCTATGAACTGCAGGCCCGCCAGCGCGGCTTCGGCCTGAAGGGCGAAGCCATCGTCACCTGGCGCGTGGGCGACGGCAAATATGCCGTGAGCGCCGAATCCAGGGTGGCGGTGCTGGGCACCATCACCCACGACCGCAGCCGCGGCACGGTCGACGCATTCGGCCTGGCACCAAGCGAATTCATCGAAAAGCGCATGCGCAAGGACCCGACCGCGACCCGCTTCGACCGCGAGGCCAAGGTCTTGCGCTTCAGCGAGAGCAAGCAGGTCTACCCGCTCAAGGGCGGGGAACAGGACCGGGCCTCCATCACCTGGCAGCTGGCCGCCGTGGCGCGCGGCGCCGGCGAACGTTTCAAGCCGGGTTCCGAGTGGCCCTTTTTCGTTGCGGGCCGCCGCGACGCCGAAACCTGGGTGTTCAAGGTCGTCCGGCGCGAAAAAGTGCAGACCGGCCTGGGCGAGGTCGAGGCCGTGCTGGTCTCGCGCCAGCCGGTGCCGGACAAAAAGGACCAGGAGCTGGAAATCTGGCTGGCGCCGCAGCACGAGTGGTATCCGGTCAAGCTGCGCTATGCGGACGGCGACAAGGAACGGATCGAACAGACCCTGAACACCGTGACGAAACGTTAAATCATCTATCAAGCAATGCAACATTGCCTCGTTTCAAGGCAATGAATGGTGTGTCTTTCCTGCAATCGAAGGCCCCCGCAGTCTGCTAGTTGCCGATCCTAAACTGTTATACTGGCGCCCCCGCGGACCGGTTGAGCCTGTCCGCGCCAGAGAACGGTACTTATATGATCGACCACCTTGGCGGCGCGGCGCTCGCCGTAGAATCCCGCATCACAGCTCAGGATACTCCGCTGGAAGACGACCCGCTGCAGGCGCACTTCCAGAACGGCGTCGCGCCCGACGAGATCGAGCAGGTCTACCACCTCAAGCGCGCCCAGCCCATGCTGTCGGCCTTTACTGCGCTGTTCCATGGCACCCAGGATGGCGTGCTGGTGCGCCTGCTGGTGCTGCGCGAGCTTGCCAGCGATACCGGCAGCTCGGCCTTTTCGCGCGCCGACATCAACAACAAGCTGGCCTACCTGATTCCGGAAAGCCTGGAGACGGTGCTGAACCGCCTGCGCGGCCACGGCCTGCTGGCCTGGGACGCCCCGGCCGCCGTGTATCGCATCACGCCGCTGGCGCGCAACGTGCTGTCCGCGCTCGATACCCTGATCGCGCTGGCCAAGCCGGAAGAAGACGACGCCGAGATGGGCTTCCTGCTGTCGCAGGTGGCCGGCGCCCAGGCCGTGGGCGGCGTCACCGTGGAGCAGCTGCGCCACCTGCTGGGCCGCCTGGTGGAGCTGACCGAGGAATTCCGGGATGCGATCGCCTCCGGTTCGGAATTCCGCCTGCGCACCTCGCAGGCGAAATGGCACATGGCCTGCGACTGGGTCGAGAAGGGCTCCGTGATCCTGCGCGCCATCACGATGGACCCGAGCGCCGATTCGGCCACGCACAAGGCGGCGCAGGCGATCGGCCGTGCCCAGAGCGCGCTGCTGAACATGCAGGGCATGTTCTCGCGCGCCCTGAACCAGATCGAGCGCCAGCGCGTGCACCTGGGCCAGTCCGGCCTGTCGACCACCGACGTGAAGCGCTGGCTGCTGGCCCACGAGGACCTGGCCAGCCTGGCCGAGGGCGCGATCGACCGCCCGGTAGTGCCGCTGTTCGGCACGCCGGCCGAGATGATCGACGTGGCCGAGACCGAACTGCTGCTCGAGCGCGTGACCTCGACCGGGCCGAAGGGTCTGCCGGCCGGCACCGACGCACCGCTGACGATCAACGACAATCCGGCGATGCAGGCCGAACTGAACGACTGGATCAACAAGCTGGCCGACTTCGCCAACCTCGGCAACTTCCCCGAGTTCTCGGAAAGCGGCCCGAAGAAGGTGGCGCTGCACGAGTCGCTCCTGCCGGCCAGCTTCGCCGTCGCTTCTTACCGGGCTTCGCTGCTGCCGCTGCTGGGCGACGCCGCCGAGGCCAGCCTGCAGGGCGCGACCGCCGAGCTGGCGCGCCTGCCGGTGAAGTTCGAGCCGACCGACGCCATGATCCAGCTCGACGACCCGGAAGTGGCGGCGATGTCGATCGCCACCCTCTCCTTGAATTTAGATCTAGACAGTCCTGAAAGCGCTACCTCCGATGAATGATGACGCACAAATCCTGATCGCGCGCCTGCTGACGCACCAGACCCTGCGCCGCGACGACAAGATGGTCAAGCGCGCGCTGTCGGACGAGCAGTTCCGCCAGGAGGTGGACAAGCGCCTGTTCGAGGCCGGCCTGAAGCTGCTCGACAACGTCTATGCCGACCACGTGACGATCGCCCTGCACCGCAACGTCGAGCCGAAGATCTTCGGCGCCAAGGACATCTGGCAGAACAACAACTTCGGCCTGACCCGTGACGGCGTGGCCTTGCTGGTGGTGCTGTGGGCGCAGATCATCCTGCCCAAGCGCGAGCGCCAGGAGACCCACGTCACGGTGACGGACGACCAGACCGACATGTTCGGACAGGACACCCCGATTCCGCGCGCCGAAGATACGTCCATCGGCATCTCCTACACCGCGCTGCTGTCCGACTTCGGCGACAAGCTGGGCAAGAAGACCCGCATGGACATGAACCTGGGCGTGCTGTCGAAGCTCGGCTTCATCGAGCGCCGCGGCGACGTGATCCTGGAAGGCCCGTTGCTGGACCTGATGATGGACACCGACCTGCTCAAGGAACGCATCATCAACGGCGCGCTGGCCGACGTGTTCAAGCGCGCGCCGCTCGCGGCTGCGCCCCGCAAGATCGACGCCGCCAACGATGCCGTGGTCGAATCGACCGACGAAGAAACCCCGACCTGAGATAGCCCATGTTCCACATCAAATCACTCGAACTGGTCCACTGGGATTACTGGCAGCGGATCAAGAACATCCCGCTGGACGCCAAGATCATCACGATCGCCGGCCAGAACGGTTCCGGCAAGACCACGCTGCTCGACGCGCTGCGCACCCTGTTCGGCCTCGACTGCTCGATGGGGCGCACCTATAAACACTATGCGCGCCACTCGGGCCAGCAGAGTGCCTGGCTGCGCGCCGTGGTCGACAACAAGCCGGTCGGCAAACAGCTGTCGAACCGTCCCTTCCGCCATTCGGGCTTCTTCGCCGACGACGAAGTGACCCTGTTCTGCCAGGTGCAGAAGAACGGCGGCGACTGGAAGCGCCAGTACCTGATGCGCCCGGGTAACGTCGAGATCGAGGAAGTCACGGATGCCACCGACTGGCTGGGCGTCGAAAACTACAAGAAGCGCCTGGCCTCGGCCGGCTTGTCGCCGGCCATGTCGAAGGTGCTGGCGCTGGAGCAGGGCGAAACCGACAAGCTGTGCGAATACGCGCCGCGCCAGCTGCTGGACCTGGTGTTCCAGGTCTTCGGCGACAAGGAAGTGCTGGACGCCTACGACGAAGCCAAGCGCCACCAGCGCGACACCGAGACGGAGCTGAAGCGCTTCGAGGCCGAGCTGGAAACCTCGCGCATCAACCTGGAAGGCCTGCGCTTGCGCGTGGCCAACTACCACCAGTGGGAAGACCTGCAGAAGGAAAAGCGCGCGCTGCAGGAAGAAGTGCTGCCGGCGCTGGAATACCACGAGGCGCGCGAAAAGGCCGCGGCCATCAGCCGCAATTTGAAGGAAGCCCGCAAGCCGCTGCTGCAGGCCGATTCGATCCTGGCCGAGAAGCGCCAGCAGTTGGCAGCCCAGCAGCACGCCCTGACCGAGGCGCAGAAGCAGGAAACCCAGCTGGAGCAGGAAGCCACCGAACTGGCCAGCCGCCTCACCCAGGTCAACCAGCGCCTGAAGCCGCTGGAGAGCCTGCTCGAGCAGAAGGAACGCCTGCAGAAGCTGGCGCTTGATGCCGGCGCCGACCTGGCCGAAGTGGCGAACCAGCTGAACGAGAAGGAAGCGGAACTCGCCAAGCAGAAGGCGGCGCGCGACAACATCGCCGCCAAGATCGCGGGCGAGCTGGCCACCATCTCGGCACTGCAGGGCAAGAGCGCCATGCCGGAGCCGGAAGCCCAGCGCCAGATGCGCCGTGCGCTGCGCGACGAGGGCATCGCCCACGCCATGCTGTCGGACATCGTCGAAGTCACCGATCCAAAGTGGCAGGGCGCGGTCGAGGGTGTGCTGGGCGGTTACGCTTCGGTGGTGCTGCTCGAGAAAGCCAAGGATGCCCCAAGCGCCTACCGTCTGGCCGAGAAGGAGCGCTACCGCCACTTCATCGTGCCCGACTGCGTCGAGGCGCCGGTGGTCAAGGACAGTAGCCTGCTGTCGGTGGTGCGCTTCTCCGGCAAGGCGCCGGGCTGGCTGATCGACCAGCTGGAACGCATCGAGCGCGTGGATTCGGTCGACGCTGGCTTCAAGTCGGATTCCGACGAGTGGATCACCCCGGACGCCTACCACCGCGAACGCCGCGGCGGCCGCTCCTTGTACGTCGAGCCTTCGCGCTACCGCTTCGGTTCCGCCGGCAAGACCCAGCGCCTGGAAGCGATCCAGAAGTCGCTCCCGGCCCTGGAAGCGCAGGAAGACGCGCTGACCCTCGCCATCAGCAAGCTGGCGGCCGAAGTGGGCGCCCTGAAGGGCCGCATCGCGGGCGTGGACGCCGCCAAGGAACTGGCGGCGCGCCAGGCCGAGTTCGAGGAAGCCGTGCGCGCACTGCAACCGCTCAAGGCCGAGCGCCTGGAAGTGGGCGCGCGCCTGGGCGAGCTGTCGATGCTGACCAAGAACGCCACGGTGGCGCGTACCCGTGCCGACACCGTGTGGCAGAACGCGCGCATGGCCCTGTCCGAAGCGGAAGCCGGCATGCGCCTGAACAACCGCCGCACCATCGAGCAGCGTACCGAGCACGCGAAGGCGCTGCTGGCCTTGCGCAAAGGCTGGCGCCACGTGCCGAAGAACTGGAAGAACGCAGGCTGGCGCGGCGCCCTGGTTGCCAAGCACCAGAACGCGCACCAGGTCAACCTGCGCCTGTCCTCGCTCGATCATGCGCTCGCGCGCGACGATTGGGAACAGGACAACACCGTCATCGACCAGTACGCACGCCTGAACGACCAGCTGTCCGGACGCCAGTCCGAGACCGAGGAACGCCGCTACCAGAACAACCGCGCGATCGAGGCCACGGCCAACGCGCGCGGCGCCTACATCGAGCGCCTGCGCTACACCATCAAGACCTACTCCAAGAACATCAAGGAGCTGGGCGAGCTGGCGGGCATCGACGTGCAGGCCGATCCGGTGCGCCTGGAGAACGACGACGTGCAACTGGCCCAGGCCGGCCTGCACGTGCGTTTCAAGTTCGACGGCAAGGACCAGATCGGCATGAACGACGGCGAGGCTTCCGGTGGCCAGCAGGTGATGAAGTCGCTGGTGCTCTTGATTGGCCTGCTGAAGTCGGAAGAAGGCTCGGGCGGCTTCGTGTTCATCGACGAACCGTTCGCGCACCTGGACATCCGTAACATCCAGCTGGTGGGCGAGTTCCTGAAGAACACCGACGCGCAGTACCTGATGACGACGCCGCTGACGCACAACACGGACGTGTACGACCCGTCGGAGCTGACCCTCATCACCAGCAAAAAGAAAAAGGATGTGCAGTGGGCGCAGCCGATCTTCGTGCTGCAGAGAAGGAAAGAAGAGGCGAAGGCCGCGTAAAACAAGGAAGGGAGCGGTGGCGCTCCCTTTTTCTTGCACGCGCCAGCTGCTTCAGGCGGGTTTCCCGATCGATGCCGGGATCAGCGTGGTCACTGAGTGGGTCACTGAGTGGGTCACTGAGTGGGTCACTGAGCGGACATCACAGCGCTATCTCGGTTCCCAGCACCTTCAGGAATTGTCCCAGCCACTGTGGATGCGCCGGCCATGCCGGCGCCGTCACCAGCTTCCCATCCGTCACCGCCTGGTCGACCTCGATGTCCGCATAGTCGCCGCCCGCCATGCGCACCTCGGGCGCACATGCCGGATAGGCCGAGACGCGCTTGCCGCGAATGACGTCGGCCGCGGCGAGCAGTTGCGCGCCATGGCAAACGGCGGCGATCGGCTTGTCGGACTGCGCAAACGAACGTACCAGCGCGATCACCTCGGGATTCAGGCGCAGGTATTCCGGTGCGCGGCCACCGGCGACCACCAGCGCGTCGTAATCGGCTACCCGGACTTCCGAGAAATCGACGTTCAGGGAAAACAGGTGGCCCGGCTTTTCAGAGTAGGTCTGGTCACCTTCGAAGTCGTGGATCGCGGTTCTGACCTTGTCCCCTTTTTTCTTGCCGGGGCAGGCCGCATGCACCGTGTGGCCGACCATCTGCAGCGCCTGGAAGGGCACCATGGTCTCGTAATCTTCCGCAAAATCGCCAGTCAACAACAGGATTTTCTTTGCTGCCATCATGTTCTCCTTGTGGATGTCCCTGAAAGCACGGCTGTCCGAGCGGACGTCGACAAAGATACCATCCGGCGCCGCGGGATGCTAATCTTGCATCATGAAATGATGAATCGATGGCAGCGGACTCATGCGAGATCGATCGCCTTGCGCACCTGCCTGCGCCAGCGCAACAGCCCCGCCGAGTACAGCCCGAAGTAACCCGCGGTCAGCCCCGCGCACAGCATGGTCAGCGGCTCATCCGTCAGGCGCGGCGCCGGAATCCCCTTGCCCTGGTTCGCATAGATTTCCACCCCGAGGTACAGGATGCGCGCCACCAGGATCATCGCCATCAGGATGCCGAGCCGCGCCGGCGGCGTGAAATAGTAACCCTGCTGCGTATCCTCGAAGCGCGTCCGTTTCAGTCCCCACACGCTCCAACCGATACCGAAGGCCGTGCCGATTGCCAGTGCTCCCAGGTTGAAGGGATTGTCGAGCAGCTGCGCCGCCGGCACCAGGATCATGGCCCCGAACACCAGCACCCCGGTGTAGTGGCGCGAGACGATCGAGCGCTGGCGGACCATGCGGGCCTTGATGCGGTTGTAGACGCGCCAGACCAGCAGCGGGGTCAGGACGAGCAGGGCGAGGGTGGTGATCGAGAGGTCCATGGTGCATCGAAATTGTCAGGTTCGCCATTGTAGCTGCACCGCACGCTATGCGGCAGCGAACGGCGGCGCAGGGACCATTCTGGTAAGGTGAACGCTCCGCTTTTGAAGAGGAGATTCCTGCCATGAATGCAGTTTCACCCGCGTATTTCCCTGTGAAAGCGCACCGCGCACCGGACCCGGCCCCGATCGAGGAACCGTCGCCCGAGCCCTTCGACACGCCGCACCCGCATCACCAGCCCGGCCATACCCATACGCCGCAGGGCGACGAGGAGCCGGTGCCCGATCCCAAGCCCAGCCTATTTTCCTGAACCGTCAGCCCAGCACGGTAGCAGCCACCCAGGCATACACGGGAATGCCCAGCAGGATGTTCAAGGGGAAGGTCACTCCGAGCGACATGCTGAAATACACGGAGGGGTTGGCTTCGGGGATCGCATAACGCAGCGCTGCCGGGACGGCGATATACGAGGCGCTGCCGGCCAGTACCATCAGCAGGGTGGCGTTGCCGGCCGACAGGCCGAGCAGCGCCGCCAGGCCCAGGGCAAGGCCGGCATGCACGACCGGCGCGCCGGCTGCGTAGACCAGCAGCCAGCGCGACTGGCCGCGCAGCTTGCCCAGGTTGCGGGCGGTGTGCAGGCCCATGTCGAGCAGGAAGAAGGCCAGCATTCCCTTGAACAGGTCGATCGAGAACGGTGCCATGGCCGCCTTGCCGGCTTCGCCCGTCAGTACGCCCACGAGCATGGCGCCGAGCAGGAGCAGTTGGGTGCCGTCGGTAAAGGATTCGTGCAAGATCTTTCCCAGCCCGACGCGCGGGCCCGGGCCGCCCAAGGCGGCCGTCCCGTTCATGTTCGACAGTACGGCCGGCGCCCCGGCCTGGCGCAGGGAATTCGCCAGCACGACGGCGATGATGATGGCCGGTGATTCCATCAAGGCCATCGCGGCCGCCATGTGCCCGCCGTAGGCGATCCCGTGGACGTCCAGGTACTGCGTCGCCGTGATGAAGGTGACCGCGCTGACCGAACCGTAGGTCGCCGCCACCGCAGCCGCGTCGAAGCCCGAGACGAAGCGCTTCAGCAATTGATATGCAACCAGGGGAATCGCCGCCGCCAGCAGGACGGCAGCCCCGAGGCTGGCCGCGATCTCCGCGGTGAGGCCGGATTGCGCCAGGGCGAATCCCCCTTTCAGGCCAAGCGCCATCAGGAGGTAGAGCGACAGGAAGCGGGAGATCGGCTGGGGGATCTCGAGGTTCGATTTCACGCAGCCGGCCAGGATGCCGAAGACAAAAAACAGGATCGCAGGATCGAGGAAGGTGGTCATATTTTTGCTCAACAGGGGAGGTGCTGCATCCTAAGCGCTGTCGGCAATAAAGAAAAATCGATTATTATGATGCGTAGAATAGATAAAGCTCTATGAACGCAACCTTTCGGCAACTGCGCCTGTTTCTTTCCTTCGCTGAACACCTGAGCGTGACGGCCGCCGCCCGTGCCTGCCACGTGACCCAGCCGACCGCATCCATGCAGTTGCGCGAGCTGGCCGACAGCGTCGGCATGCCGCTCTACGAGCAGGTCGGCAAGCGCATGTACCTGACAGCGGCCGGGGAAGCGCTGGCGCGCACGGCGCGCGCCATGCTGGACGAGTGGACCGCGTTCGAGCAGCAGGTCGACGGCATCCGCGGGATGACCCGGGGCCGCCTGCGGGTGTCGGTGGTCAGCACCGCGAAGTATTTCGTTCCGCGGCTGCTCGGCGCCTTCTGCGCGGCGCATCCCGAGATCGACGTCGCGCTCGAAGTGCTCAACCGCGACGGCGTCGTGCGGCGCCTGCGCGACAACCTCGACGACCTGTACATCATGTCGATGCCGCCCGCCGACCTGGAGCTGGAACGCCATGCCTTCCTGACCAACCCGCTCGACGTCATCGCCGCCGCCGCGCATCCGCTGGCCGGGCGCGGGCACATCGGCCTGGCCGAGCTGGCGCGGCTGCGCTTCATCCTGCGCGAGAAGGGATCCGGCACGCGCCTCGCTTGCGACGAGCATTTCAAGGCGCTGGATTTCCGGCCGGACGTGCGCCTGGAGCTGGGCAGCAACGAAGCCATCAAGCAGGCGGTGGCGGCCGGCCTGGGCCTGGGTGTCGTGTCACGCCATGCGCTGGCCGGGGAGCCGATCGCGGAAGGGCTGGCCGTGCTGCGGGTCGAGGGCTTCCCCGTCCAGTCCAGCTGGTGGACGCTGTACCGGAAAGGCAAGAAGCTCACTCCGGTCGCAAACGCGTTCCTGCAGCACCTGCAGCATATCGGCAGCGCCGCCCCGTCTTCCTAGTTCCATCCCATGAGGGTGGCCGGCACCAGCAGCAGCGCCAGCACCAGGTACATCAGCTGCAGCGGCACCATCCATTTTGCCCAGACGATCCAGGGGATGCGGCCAGCGCCAGCACGCCGACCGTGACGCCGGAGGCCGGGATCATCGGGGTGGACAGCTCGCCGAGCTGGAAGGCGAGGATCGCGGTCTGGCGACGCGGAGAAGGGATTCGAATTCGTGTTCCGGCGCGTGCCCGAAACCGAGGGTTACGTGTCGAACCGTGCGGAAGCCGATTCGGTCTACCGCGTGCGCGTGGACGTGCGTCCGGTCCGCGTACGCCAGCCGTTCTACCAGCCAGCGGCGCCAGGCGATCTGCCGTAGCAGGAGGCGCGCCTAGTCGCGCCGCTCCGGGCAGCGATGGCGGACCAGGGGCGGCGTGCTCATGACGTCGGTCAGCTTGCGGCCGTTGCGCGACAGCTGGAAGTGCGCGGCATGCAGCCGTGTTTCACCTTCACCCTGCAGTTCGGCAACCAGGACGAGTTCCTTGCCTCGCGTGACAGCGGTCTTTACCGGCCCCGTGCTTTCGAAATAGGAGATGCTGTCCTTGCTCAGGCGCAGCGTCGAATCGTTGCGCGAGGTGCCGCAGTCCTTCACGCGCATGTTCCATTCTCCCTGGTAGGCGCGCGGGATCTGCTGCTGGGTCTGGGCCTGGACTGGCGCCTGGGCCTGGGCTGGGCTATTGAGGCTGGCAAGTATCAGAAGCAAGGGATATACAAGCTGTTCCGTCATCATGTCTCCCCGGGGTGCCGGTCCTGTCAATCGAAGGCCCAGGCGTACAGCACGTCCAGCGCGGTATTGGTGCCGGTCTGGAACTGCAGCGTGATCCTGGGCGTCCACTTGTAGCGCAGGCGCACCAGGCTCGAGGCCGTGGTCGCACCCTGCTCGAAGCTGAGGTAGGTACGCGAGGAGATGCGCTTGCCCACGGTCACCACCGTGTCCGCAAGGCCGCCTGTACCGCCGTTGGCCTGTTTCAGCCCCAGCTCGTCCACGCCGAGCGAAGTCGCCAGCTTCTGCGTGATGCCGCCGGTGCCGCCCTTGCCGCCGAGCAGGGCGGCGCCGGCAGCCGCCAGCACATCCCTTTCGTTGCCGCTCGTGCCTTCCATGCCGCGCCCGAGCACCAGCCAGGACAGCTTTTCGCTGTCGGGCACGTTCGGCGTCGACACCAGCCGCGCTTCCGGCGCCTGGGCCGTGCCGCGCACCTGCACGCCGGCTTCCACATTGGTTTCCGACAGCTGTTCGCCCTCGGGCTGCGCACGCACCGCAAGCACGTCGAGTGCCGGGTTGTCGTAGGGGCCGCTGAAGGTGATGACGGCGCGGCGGATATCCAGCTTCTGGCCGTAGGCTGCATAGTCGCCTTCGACCGCGCGGATGGTGCCGTTGACACGCGGCGCGCCGGCGCCGACCTTGCGCATGCGGACGCTTCCGGCCAGCGTGGCGTCGATGCCCAGGCCGCGCAGTCTGAATTCTTCGCCCAGGTCGGCCCGCAGGTCGATGGTCAGCGGCAGTTCTTCTTTCTTGTTCGAAGGCGTCGGCTGGGCGCCACCCTGGCCCAGCACGATGACGTCGTCCGACATGGTCGGGCGGCCTTGCGGCGCGAATTCGATCAGGGCGCGGTCGGCACGCACGTTGCCTTCGATGGCGAAGCGTTCTGCATCGCGCACCAGCGAGGCCTTGCCGCTGAGGACCACCGTGCGGTCCGGACGCGAGAGCGCTTCCAGCTTGTCGAGCGTCAGGCGCAGGTCGGCCGCGGCCAGGCCGCTCGAGAAGCGCAGGAAGCCTTCGGCCGAGGCGCTGCCCTGGCGGCCCTGGAAGGTCAGGCGCTGCAGCTGCAGCTGGTCCCCGGACAGGCCGGCGCGCAGCTGGCCGTTCTGCAGGCGCACACCCTGTTCGGGCCAGCGCACGGCCAGGTTGTCGCCCTGCACGCTGCCGTCCAGGCGGGGGGTGCCGATGGTGCCGCTGCCCGTCAAGGCCAGGCGCAGCGCGCCGTCCAGTTCCAGTCCCGATTGCCCCGCGAACGAAGCCAGCCAGGCGATCGAGCCCATGTTGGCGTTGGCCGTCATGCGCAGCGGGCTGTCGCGGTCCAGGCGGCCCTGCAGCAGCTGGGCGGTGGCGTCGACCTTGGCCGAGCCGGTACGGGCGCCGTCCAGGTTGACATTCACGTGCAGCGAGCTGCCGACGACGTCGGCGCGTGCCTCAAAGGCGCGCAGCCCGAGCGGCACCGGCCGGTCGCCGCCGGCGATCACGTCGCCTTTCTCGCGGAACACGTGGACCATGCCGTCCAGCGCCGGGGCGGCGCCGGTGGCGGTCGCGGTACGGAGGTCGAGTTCCCACTTCGCGCCCAGGGTCAGGTCGCCGCGCGCATTGTCGGCAGTCGCCGGCGAGAACTGCGAGAGATAGGTGAGCGGCACGTTGTCCGCGTGGCCGCGACTGGCCCAGCGCGGGCCGTTCTTCACCAGCGAGTCGACCGTGATGCTGCCGGCCGGGAGGCGAATGACGGCGCCGTTGAAGGCGATGTTCTGCGGCTTGGCCAGGCCCATCACGCCGCTGCCGGGCGCGCCGCTGATGCGCAGCGGAACCGGCGCCTGCAGCGTCATCGCATAGCGGCCGCGGTTCTGCAGGGCCGCCAGGGTGCCGCTCCAGGTGTCGCGCGTAAAGCCGCCGCGCACTTCGAGGTTGGCATCGAACGCGTCGCCGGTCGCAGCCGCGCGCAGGGTGTGGGCGCCGCGCGTGCCTTCGGTGCGCAGGCTGGCCGAGGCGATGCGCGTTTCGCCACTGACGTATTCGGTGATCTGGATGTCGCTCGCCAGCGCATCGCGGGCACCGCGGCCGGAGCCGAGGTTGGCATTTGCACGCAGCGAACGAATGCTGTGGGTGCCCAGCAGGCGCAGGTTCTGGCCTTCGAGCGCGGCGGTGACCGAGGGGGTGTCCATGGTACCGGACAGGGTTCCCTGGCCGCGCAGCACGCCGGCGAAGTCCGGGCCGAGTGCGGCGAGCTGCGGGGCGTCGATGCGCCAGCCCAGCTGGTCGTTACCCGCGCCGAAGCTGCCCTTGGCGGCCACCACGTTGGCGCCCACGTGCAGGTCGACGTCGGCGTTCGAGATGTGGCGGCGGTCGGCGCTAAGTTTCGCATGGCCCCACAGCGGCGAATTCGACAAGGTCGAATCCTGTACCCGCAGGTCGACGGCGCCGCGCCAGTCGGCGCCGCTGCGGCCGCTGGCGTCAAAAGTGCCGTTGATCGAGCCGGCCAGCGGCGAGCCGAAGGCCGCCGGGTTGAAACGCTGCATGGCGCCGCTCATCTTCGCTTGCACGACGCGTGCGCCTTCGCTGCCTGCCAGCCAGGCTTCGCCGCTGGCGCGCAGGCTGCCATTGGCATTCTTGCGCTGGGCGGCCACCCAGCCGAGGCCGCTCGCATTCATTTCAAAGGTGGTACGCGGCGCGGCCATGGTGCCGGTGGCGACGCCGTTGGCCGTGACTGCCCCGTACAGATCGCTGCGCACCGCCGACAGCTGGCGGCCATCCAGGCGCCATTGCAGGCGGTCGCCCGTGCCGCCAAAGGCGCCGTTCAGCGCCACCGTGTTCTGGCCCAGGGCCAGGTCGGCATCGATGCCGCTGATGCGCTTGGCATCCGCGTGCAGCTTGCCTGCGCCTGACAGCGGCTGGTTCAGCAGCCGGCTGCGGCGCACGGCGAAGTCGGCATCCACGCGCCAGGCTGGGGCGAGCGCGCCTGCCACATTGACGCTGGCGTTGATGTCGGCTTCCGGGAAATCGCCGAAATCGGCCGGGTTGAAGCGGCTGGCGTTGGCGCTGGCCTTGAAGGCCTTGTCGTCGAGCAGCTTCATGTTGCCGGTGACGTCGACCCGGCTGCTGCCGCTCGACAGGCGCGCTTCGCGCACCGTGACCACGTTGTTCTCCAGCGTCGCCAGCGCGGCCAGGCGCAGCGCCTTGTCAGCCAGGTTGGCCTGCAGGGTCTGGGTATTGCCGGCATTCGTCACCTGGATGTCGCCGCGGATCGCGGTGGGCTTCATGGTGGAGTGGATGCCCTTCAGGTCGAAGCGGTCGGTATGCAGCGTGAAGCGCGCGGTGCCGAGTCCTTCGGCGTCCTTGTCCCGCTGGACGCCCCCCAGGCCGGTGAAGCGGCCGGCGGCACCGAAGTCCATCAGCACGTCGGACACCTGCAGGGCTTCCAGGTTGCCGCCCAGCTGGCCGCGCATGCTGCGCAGCGGCAGGCGCTGCTGGTCGATGGTGCCTTCCGGGCCGTCGTTGCTGATGTCGACGCGGCCGCTGATGTTGCGCTTCTCGTCCAGCTTGCCGGTGATGGCGAAAGTCAGGTCGGCGGTCGGCAGCGCCGGGTTGAAGAAGCCCGGGTCGACGTTGCGGCCATTGATGCGCATTTCGCGCAGCGGAATCTCGGCATAGGGCGAGAGCACGAAGCGGGCGTCGCCCGCCGCGCGGCCGGCCTGGCCGTTCGCATCGACCAGGGTGGTCTCCAGGTCGCCGCCGACTTTCAGGCGCAGCTGGGCGGCCCTCGAAGTTGCCACACCTTCGGCCTTGGCCTGCGACTGCGTCAGGCTGGCGGTGGCATCCAGCTTGAACGGACGCTGGGCGCCGATGGTGCCGGCGGCCCCCACGTCGCCCCAGGGCGTCACGGCCGCAGCATCGCGCAAAGCCCAGCGCTGCTTGTCGCCGGATACGCGCAGGCGAATGTTGTCGATGTGGGTTTCCGCGCCCTGGTTCACAAACGTGGCGCGGTTCAGGCGCGCATCGTCGATCGAGACCGGGAAGGGCGGCGCGAGTTTCGCCGGCATCGGCGAGCGTTCTTCGGTTTCCTTGAGCGTTTCGACGCGCAGGTTGGCCGCATGCAGGCGGTCGACCAGGATGCCGCGCGAGACGATCTGCGACGGCGACCAGTGCAGGTTGATCTTGTTGGCGATGACCAGCTGCTCGTCGGTGCGCCAGACGATGCGCTCGATATACATGGCGCCGTAGAGCGAACCGCGCACGCCGGTGATGGTCAGCTTGCCGCCGGTGGAGGCGGCGACCTTTTGCGCGATCATCTGCAGCGTGGTCTCGCGGCCCAGGTACCAGAGTGTTCCGCCGACCAGCACACCGGTGACGACGACGCCGATGGCGACGCGGCGCGGCCAGCGGCGTGCCTTCTTCTCTGGCGCCGGCGCGGGCGTCGTGTCGGTGGAAGTGTCGTTCGTGTCCATCAGAAGGTGAATCCCAGGGAGAAGTGCAGGCGCGCCTTTTTCACGGCATGGCCGTAGGCCAGGTCGACGTTGATCGGGCCCACTGGGCTGCGCCAGCGTGCGCCCACGCCGAAGCCGGATTTCGGCTGCAGGTCGCCGAGCCTGTCGGCGGCGTTGCCGACGTCGTAGAACACGGCCACGCCCCAGGGCGGGCGGAAGTAATACTGGTATTCGGCGCTCGCGGTGGCCAGGTACCTGGCGCCGACGATGGCGTTGTTCTCGCGCACGCCCAGTTCGCGGTAGCCGTAGCCGCGCACCGACTGGTCGCCGCCGGCGCGGAACAGGAAGGTGGAGGGCACGCCCAGTTTTTCCTTGGTGGCCACCGCGCCGAACTCGCTGCGCAGCACCAGGGTGCCGCTCGGTCCGAGCGGCTTGAACATCTGGCCGCGCAGGTAGAGGCGCAGGAAGCGCTCGTCGGTCAGGATCGGCAGCAGGGCGCCGCCCAGCTGGCCCTGCAGCACGTAACCGTTGGTCGGCTGGATCAGACTGTCGAGCTTGCGCTTGGTGATGGCATAGGTGAGCGGCAAACTGCGCGTCGTCGTCGGTTCGCTTGGCGGCACCTCGCGCTTTTCCACCAGTGCCTCGAGCGTCAGGCTGCGCTCCAACAGCGGCGTGCCCCACGAGCGGCGCGCAGCAATCGTGGCCAGAGTGGTGATCTCGCCGCGTACGTCGTTGCGCTCGACGCCGGCGCCGACGCTGTCGTTGTAGCCCTTGGGCTTGGTCGGCCAGAAGAAGTCGACGCGCGCGGTCTGGCGCTTCTGTTCGTAGATCAGGTCGCTCTTCATGCGCTTGCCGAGCACGTTCAGGTCGTCGTAGCTGGCCTGCAGGCGAGCGCCGGTGTCGGTCGAGAAACCGACGCCGACCTCGACGTTCTTGCGCAGGTTTTCGGTGACGCGCACCAGCACCGGCAGCACGGTGGGTCCGGTGGGCGGTTCCGGCGTCGCTGGATTGGCGTCCGCGTCGTCGTCGCCTTCCTTCAGTTCCTGCAGCTCGGCGTTGAGCACCTGGCGCATGTCGGCGCTCACCTCCACGCTGCTGAAATAGCCGGTGTCCTGCAGGCGCGACTGCAGGGCCGTCAGGGCAGCCTCGCTGTACTGGTCGCCCGGCTTGATGTTGTTCAGGTTGGTGATCACCTCGCGCGAGTAGCGCTTCAGGCCGCGGATGCGCAGTTCGCCGAAGCGCATCTCGGGACCGCTGTCGATGACCACGCGCAGCATGGCGCGGCGTTCTTCCGGATCGACGGTGGCGCTGGTCTCGACCAGGCGCGCGCGCGGGAAGCGCGTCTGGGTCACTTCGCGCAGCAGCCCGCGCTTGGCGGCTTCCCAATCTTCCTGGCGGAAGCGCGCGCCGCTAGGGAGCGACCAGCGCTGGCGCAGGGCGCCGGCATCGAAAGGGGCGCTGCCCTCGTCGATCGGGGCGAATCCCTGCAGCACCAGGTCGACGTCGCCGACCACGGTCGCCGGCCCTGGGTCGACGATGACGCGCGCCACCGGCCGCCCGCCGCTGGTGTCCAGGCCGGCAGAGATCTTGGGCGAGTAATAGCCCTCGGTGGCGATGAAGGTCTTGGCCTGGGCCGGGGCTTCCTTGACCAGGCGCTGCAGCTGTTCCATGTCGACGCGCGGATTGCCGCGCCAGCGCATCAGGTCGAGGTTTTCCTCGAGCATCTCCTCGAGCTGGCGCGGCGCGTCGATGCGGACCTGGTAGTCGATTCCCTGCGCGTGCAATGCCGTGGCAAAGACCAAGGCGCCGAGGCCCGTCAACAGGCGGGGCAGGGGACGCAAACGGCGAGGGATCGATCTTGCAGGAAACATAGCGCTCCGGAGGTAAAGTTCATGGCAATCTTAACGGATTGGCAAAAACAATGACAAACTCTTGGCCCAGCAGTGTGACCCTGAATTCACGCAAGCCCCGGTTTTATGCCAGAATCCGCGGTTTCCCCAAGCGCCCGGCGCGCCTCATTCACGGACTTCGATCATGCATACCAACGACACCGCGCTCGTCCTCTTCAGCGGCGGCCAGGACTCCACCACTTGCCTCGCGTGGGCACTGCAGCGCTATGCGCGCGTGGAGACGATCGGCTTCGACTATGGCCAACGCCATGCCGTCGAACTGGAGGTGCGCCCGACCCTGCTGTCGAAGATGCGCGCCTTGAGGCCGGACTGGGATGCGAAGCTGGGCGAAGACCACATGATCGACCTGTCCCTGATTTCGAGGATCTCGGACACGGCCCTGACCAGCAACGTGGCCATCGCGATGCAGGAAAACGGCCTGCCGAACACCTTCGTGCCGGGGCGCAACCTGCTGTTCATGACGGTGGCGGCGACGGTGGCCTACCGCCGCGGCCTGAACGTGCTGGTGGGCGGCATGTGCGAAACCGATTTCTCGGGCTACCCGGACTGCCGCGACGACACCATGAAGGCGCTGCAGGTGGCCCTGAACCTCGGCATGGCCACGCGCCTGAAGGTCGAGACGCCCCTGATGTGGATCGACAAGGCCCAGACCTGGCAACTGGCCCAGGACTGCGGCGGCGACGCGCTGGTGGATTTGGTCCGCTTCGATACCCATACCTGCTACCTGGGCGAGCGTGGGGCTGCGCATCCGTGGGGGCATGGCTGCGGCACCTGCCCGGCCTGCGCGTTGCGGGCACGCGGCTACGCGCAGTATGTGGAAGGTAAGAAAACGAAGTAAAAAAAGGGCAGGACTTGCCATGGCAGCATGATACGTCCACCTTGAAATAGGCTGATGCTAGTAAAACGATACGTTTCAAGAACGTCATTCCTGTGAACGCTGGAATCCCAATATTCTTCTCTCGCCGCCAACACAAACGAA
>NZ_JPXI01000035.1:78244-86849 GCF_000740675.1 Massilia sp. BSC265
CCTTCGTGCCGGGGCGCAACCTGCTGTTCATGACGGTGGCGGCGACGGTGGCCTACCGCCGCGGCCTGAACGTGCTGGTGGGCGGCATGTGCGAAACCGATTTCTCGGGCTACCCGGACTGCCGCGACGACACCATGAAGGCGCTGCAGGTGGCCCTGAACCTCGGCATGGCCACGCGCCTGAAGGTCGAGACGCCCCTGATGTGGATCGACAAGGCCCAGACCTGGCAACTGGCCCAGGACTGCGGCGGCGACGCGCTGGTGGATTTGGTCCGCTTCGATACCCATACCTGCTACCTGGGCGAGCGTGGGGCTGCGCATCCGTGGGGGCATGGCTGCGGCACCTGCCCGGCCTGCGCGTTGCGGGCACGCGGCTACGAACGGTACGTGGCAAACAAGGGCACCTGATGCCCGCCGGCCGGAGCACTTCAAGGACCGTGTGCTGACGTAAAAACGGCCGGGAAGTCCCGGCCGTTTCAAGGCGTATCACGGCATCGGCCCGAGCCGAGGCGGGTCAGCTTGGCTTGCGCGGAGACTTGTTGCCCGCTTGCTGGGCTGCCTGGAGCGATGGGCCCTGCACGTGGCCTTGCACGGAACCGTTGTCCGCAAGACCGTCGAATTGCATGCTGGCACCGCTGCCCGTGCTTGCGCTGGCGCGGTCCGCCTGGACGGCCGGGCTGTCCGGGGCATGACCGTTGCCACGTTGCGCATCCACCGGCTGGAACGGATCGCGGAAGGTCTTCAGGACTTCTTCCTGCTGCTGCATGCTGCGTGCGGTCTCTTCGGTAGCTGCGCGCGTCACTTCATCGGCCAGCGCGTGGGCGGTACGCGCCGCTTCCGGGCTGTGCTGCTGGGTGACGCGGGCCAGTTCGACCTGGACCTCGGCCGCCAGGCGGGACAGATGCTGCTGGTAGGCGCGCAGCTTGTCGGTAGCCGGCTGGGCATGGGACGCCGCGGCGCCCAGGGCATCGAACGGACGCTCGCTCGACAGCATGCGCTGGCTGGCGTGTATGGTTTCCTCGATCATGGTCTGGCCGAGTTTCAGGTTGGTTTGACAGACGGCCTGGAAGGATCCGGTCAAGGTCTTGTTCAGGTCATTGAACCAGGCAAGCTGGGAATCCACATGGGAGCGGAGGGCGGGATTGCTGGAGGGGGAATAGGGAAACATGGAATCCTTGTCGGTGTCGAACCGCGGCAATGCGCTCCGGATGGATCGGGAGCGGCAGGGCGTTGGGGTCGGTGGGATGCAGCGGCTTGCTGCGAAGGGACGGGGATCGGACAGCGATCCCGTGAACAAGGACACTATGCGCCCTTTTTTGGCCCGCACGGGACGAATCGCGGAAAGTATTTTCGTGCCGTGGTGCGGGGCAATATCTACTGACCACGTGCTAGGCGCGATCAGGCCTGCGCGGCGTCCGGGATGCGGGCCACGACCTTGATCTCGAACTGGAAGCCGTACAGCCAGGTCACGCCGACCGCCGTGGCGTTGGGGTAGGGCGCCTCGCCCCAGTATTCCCGCGCCACTTCCCAGATGCGCTCGAAGTTCGACTCTGGATCAACGAGGAACATGGTCACGTCGACCACGTCCTCGAACGTGCAGCCGGCCGCCGCCAGCACGGCATTCAGGTTCTGGAAGGCGCGTCGCACCTGCGCATCCAGTTCCGGCTCGGGCGAGCCGTCCTCGCGGCTGCCGACCTGGCCGGAGACGAACAGGAAGCCATTCGACCGCACGGCCGGCGAATAGCGGTTTTTTTCATACAGGGCCTGGCGGCCGGCGGGAAAGACGACGTCACGCATGGTGTTTGCTCCTCTGGTGAATGGATGAGGACAGCTTAGTACAGGAATTTGTTGCGATAAACGGGAAAATCGGCGCAACACTATTTGTATAATCGCGACAATTTCGCTCGGGAGGTCGACAGTGGACAGGTTTGACGGCATGCGCGCATTCGTCCGGGTGGTCGAGGCGGGCAGTTTCACGAAGGCGGCCGACACCCTCGGCATGAGCCGCACCAGCGTCACCCAGCTGGTACAACAGCTCGAAGCCCACCTGCGCCTCAAGCTGCTCAATCGCACGACGCGCAAGGTGAACGTCACTGCCGACGGCGCCGTGTACTACGAGCGCGTGGTGCGCCTGCTGGCCGACCTGCACGACATCGAGAACAACCTGCCCGGCGCCTCGCCGGCGCCGCGCGGCCTGCTGCGGGTCGACGTGCCCAGCCCTTTCGCGAACATGATCCTGGTGCCGGCGCTGCCGGCCTTCCACGCGCGCTTCCCCGAGATCCAGTTCGACCTCGGCGCCAGCGACCGCAAGGTCGACCTGATCGGCGAGAACGTCGACTGCGTGGTGCGCGGCGGCGAGATCACCGACGGCTCGCTGGTGGCGCGCCACGTCGGCGACCTGCGGCTGGGCGTGTACGCGGCCCCGTCCTACCTGGCGCAGGTCGGCACGCCGGCGCACCCCGGCGAGCTGCAGGATTCCCGCCACCGCATCGTGCGCTTCCGCTGGACCAACGGCCTGCCCTATGCCATGCGCCGTGGCGCCGAGACCGTCAAGATCGCAGGCCACTACGTGCTGGCGATCGACGACGGCAACGCCTACCTGACGGCCGGCCTGGCGGGCCTGGGCGTGCTGTGGCTGCCCGACTACATGGCGCGCGAACACGCGGCGAAGGGCGCACTGGTGCGGCTGTTCACGGACTGGGACATCGACCCGATGCCGCTCTACGTGGCTTATCCGCCCAACCGCTACCTGAGCAAGGCGCTGCGGGTGTTCATCGACTGGATCGTGGAGCTGACGGCGCAGCATGCGCCGCCCACCCGGTCCTAGCGGTGCGTCGCCGCACGGACATTTGCGCTATACATGTCAATTCGTTAAGCATTCCAGCGCTGGAGGAGTCATGCCCCAGGTAGTCCCGGTCTTTCTCGTCATCACGGCCGTGCTGGCCTGGGTAAATGCCCGCTACCTGACGCTGGCGCTGGAACTGCAGCTGGCCGCCGACATCCTGTCGACCTCGGTGTCGCCGAGCTGGGACCAGATCGGCAAGCTGGCGGCGATCGCCGTGATCCGGACCGCACTGAACTACTTCCTCAACAAGGAACTGCAGCACGAAAGCGCGGTCCAGGAATCCGGCGGGCGCGACCCTGCCCGTGGAGGAGTCTAGTCCATGGCCGGCGACCAGTTGCCCTCGCGCCGGCGCCGCCTTGGGCTGGGCAGGGAGCTGCTGCTGGCGGTCGCGCCGACCGCGACGGTATTGCTGGTGCTGGCCCTGGTCGAGGCGGTGAGCAACCAGCGCCTGCTGTTCGCCTCGCTGGCCTCGAGCGCCTTCCTCATCTACCTGGATCCGGGCCATAGCGTGAACCAGGCCCGCACCCTGGTGCTGGCGCAGTTTGGCGCGGCAGCGATCGGGCTGCTGTCCTACCTCGCCCTCGGTCCGGGCTATGCCTCGGCGGGCGCGGCGATGATCGCCACCATCGTCATGATGATCGTGTTCGACGCCATGCATCCGCCGGCAGTGGCGACGGCGCTCAGCTTTGGGCTGCGGGCGGGCGACGCCAGCAACCTGCTGCTGTTCGGACTGGCGCTCGGCGTCACCATCGTCCTGCTCGGGCTGCAGCGGCTGACCCAGTACCTGGTGCTGCGCTCGCTGAGCGGCCGCAGCGGGAAGGACGGCTAGCCCGAGCGCAACTGGCCGTAGGCTGAACGGTCGCCGGCCTTGTCGGTCGCGACCACCGACAGGCTGCCGTCGGTCTCCAGCACCGCCAGGTCGATGGCCGCCAGCGAACCATGCCCGTGCTGGCGCACCGCCGACCGTACCTCGTCCTCGGTGATGCGTACCCGCTTGAGTGCATCGTGCAGCAACTGCCCATCGCGCAGGACCACGGTCGGGGCGGTCTTCACGGCCTTGCTGACGAAACGCGAACGCACCGACGTCCAGGTGATGGCCAGCTGCAGCAGCACCAGCAGGGCCAGCGCCGCCAGGCCTTCCAGCAGGCTGACGTCCTTGCTGATCAGGATGCTGGACAGGGTGGAGCCGAAGGCCACCGTGACGACCAGGTCGAAGGAATTCATCTTCGAGAGCGTACGGTTGCCGCTGATGCGCAACAGGACGACGAGTCCGGCATAGGCCAGCACGCCCACCAGGATGACGCGGCCGATATCGCTCCAGCTGTCGAAAAACATGCGTTTCTCCTTATGATGGTTCACGTGTTGGCCCGATGGTACAGGGGGCGGCACTGCGCTGCCGTCCGCCTGCCCCGTGGCAAGGCTTCAAGGCTGGCGGCCGAGTTCGCGCGCCGGGCGCGGCGCCGTTCCCCGTCCCGCAGGCCAGCCCTCGCGCTGGCGCCGCCGGTCGCCGTCGGTTTCCTCGGTCTGGTCGTGGAAGAGCACCTGGTGGGTTGGATAGGGCAGGTCGATGCCATGCGCCGTCAAGGCTGCCTTGATACTCTCGAGCACGTGGTCCTGGATGGCAAGCGCATCGGCCCGATAGGGCGGCTTGATCCACCAGCGCACCCGGATCTTCACGCCGGCATCGGCGTACTCGACCAGCAGGGCGTCGGGTGCCGGCTCGGCCTCGACGTCGGCGAGCTTGCCGATCGCCTCGAGCATGAGGCGCTTGGCCGTGGCAATGTCGTCGCCGTTGCCGATGACCACGTCGTACTGCAGGCGGCGGCTCGGATAGGCGGTGTTGACGACGAAGGAACCCTTGTACAGCTCGGCGTTCGGGATGACGACCAGGCGGCCGTCGTAGGTGCGCAGTTTGGTGGCGCGGGTTTCGATCTCCTCGACCGTGCCTTCGAAGCCGCCGAACACGATCTGGTCGCCAATGCGGAAAGGCTCGGTAATCAGGATCAGAATGCCGGCGAGGAAGTTTTCGAAGATGTCCTTGAAGGCGAAGCCGATCGCGATGCCGGTGATGCCGAGTGCACTGATCAGGTTGCCGGGAGTGAAGGAGGGAAAGGCAACTGTCACGGATAGCAGGATACCGAGGAGGGTCATCGCCCACTGCGCCATCCTGCCGAGCACGATCACCAGGTTTTCCTGGAACCTGCCGGTATTGATGCGCTGGACCAGGCGGCGCACCAGGCGCGCCAGGAACAGGAACAGCAGCAGGACCAGGATGCCGAGCACGAGGTTGGGCAGCAAGCGCATCGTCGCCACGCCCAGCGACTCGAGGCGCTGGTAGGCGATCGTCAGTTCCGGCGACATGGGCAAACCTCCCGAGGCGGTTGATCGGACTGTTCAGCCACATGATCCATTCATCAGCGCCGGAAGGGCGCGAGCTTGCCTATGCTCAAACTGGCGTCGGCTTTCCCCGGAAGTCCGCATCATGAGCGTCTATGCCATCGCAAGTCCAAGGAGGACGACATGAAAGTTGCACACATCTGCAGGGCCGCCATGCTTTCCGCTACCCTCATCGCACTGGGCGCCTGCTCGACCGATCCGAACACGCGCAAGGTCGGGGTCGCATTGTCGGACTCGGCCATCTCCACCAGGGTCAAGACCGCGCTGCTGGGCGATCCCGACGTCAAGGGAAGGGACGTCAAGGTCGAGACCTTCCGCGGCACCGTCCAGCTGAGCGGCTTTGTCGACAGTCCGCACAGCGCGGCCCGCGCGGCCGATATCGCCGGTCGCGTCGACGGCGTGCGCGAAGTGCGCAATGCGCTGATCGTGAAGTAAGCCCTGCCCGGGCTGCGCCCGGGCAGGCGGCTCCGGGTACGTCCTCAGTCGCCGGGCCGCCCGGCGTCCTGCGCCAGCATGTCGCGGAGAACGCGCAGCCTGGCGCCGAGGTCTTCCTTCGCGGCCTCGGACTTCGCACTGCGCAGCCCGATCTCGCCGGTGATCTCGGCCTGCTGCAGCAGCGCGCCGCGTTGCGCACTTCCTGCACAGGCCTGTCCCACCTTGCAGATGGTATCCAGGATCCGCAGCAGCACCGCAGTATTGCCCTGCGCGTTCTCGGCCACCTGCCGGAAGGCGAAGCCGGCGAGCTGACCGAAATCGAGACCGATGGAGAGCACACGCAGCTTGCCGTCCTTGCCGTAGCGATTGCGCGGCTCCAGGTTGCGCCGGGCGCAGCAAGCCAGGATCACCCCGATATGATCCAGGCAGGTTTCTGCCGTCGTGCTGTCGTTGATGCCCGGCGACAGGGCTTTCAGGGCCATGTCGGCCAGCTGGCGGATACCGAAGGCCGGATCCTGGTCGAGGGTGCGGAATGCGTCGATCCCATAGGCACCGTTCAGCGCGGCGATCATGGCTTCGTCCGGCGGGCGAGTCATGGCGACCGACAGCAGCGTCTCGTCCATGCCGACGAAGTCGCCGGGCTTGTGCTCCATGCGCACGATCGCATCGTGCGCGCAGGCCCAAGCCAGCAGCTGGTGTTCGGCGACGGTCTGGATGGTGCCCCATTGCCGGGTGGGCACGGGATGCCAGGCGGTGGCCACCGGATCGGGGTGGGGTTCGCGCACGCCCCCCTCGGCCGCCTCGTCCGGGAAGTATTTGTCGATCATGTGCAGGGTCTCGTGCGTGATGGCCTGGGCCATTTCGGCCGCCTGGATGGTCGACGAGATGTGGTGGATGAAGTAGATGAAGGCGCCGCTCCCGGACACCGACAGCAGCACCGAACCCAAGACCGCGCAGGCGGGAACGAAGGGATCCGGCTCCCCGGTGATCGTGCGCAGCACGAGCAGGCAATACAGGAAGATGCCGATGAAGATGCCGAGCACGACCTGGTTGCCCCTGTCGCGCATGAAGTTGCGCAGCACCCGCGAGGTGTACTGGGCCGAGGCCAGGGTCAGGGCGACCATGGTGATCGAAAACGTGACGCCGGCAATGGTGGCCATCGATCCGGCGATGGCGGACAGCAGGTTGCGCGCGCCTTCCGCCTCCACTGCGAGCAGCCGCGGCCAGTACTGCCGCAAGGTATCGCCGGCCTGGCGGTCGAGTTCCACCAGGCCGAGCGCCAACAGCATCAGGCCCAGGATGACGAAGGTGGGAACGAACCACAGGCTCGAATGGACCTGGACCCACAATTGCTTGAAGCGGCTGTCTGCTGCGGCTTGCATGGAGGGCTGGCTTTCCTTGGAAATGACAAACCGGTTTCGATGGCGGCAAGACGCCGTCACCGATACCGATCCGGGAGAGTTGCCCTTACTGTAGCCTTCCGGGCAGCAAACGGAATGTGCGGTGGAGCACCCAGACGCCCTATTGCCATCAGTCCGCCTGTGCGGCGGCAAACCCGATCGATTTTGCGGGACGGAAGCTAGGCGGCACGCGCCAGCAGTGCCGGCACCTCGTGCGCTTCAAGGGGCTTGCTGAACAGGAAGCCCTGGTACTCGTCGCAGGCCATCTCGCGCAGCACCGCCAGCTGGGCGGCGGTCTCGACACCCTCGGCCACCACCTGCAGCTTGAGGCCGCGCGCCAGGTTGACGATCGACAGCGCGATCGCGGCGCTGTCCTCGTCGCGCCCGAGGTCGCGCACGAAGGCCCGGTCGACCTTCAGGCGCGACACCGGGAAGCGCTTCAGGTAGGCGAGGCTGGAGTAACCGGTGCCGAAATCGTCGATCGCCAGGTCCACCCCCAGCCGGCGGATTTCGTGCATGAGCAGGTCCACTTCCTGCTCGCGGCTCATCAGGGCGGTCTCGGTGATCTCGAGTTCCAGGCTCCCCTCAGGCACCCGGTACTGTGCCAGGCAGCGCCGGATGGTGTCGAGCAGGGACTTCTGGTGGAACTGGCGCGGCGACAGGTTGACCGCCACCTTCACCGGCCCGCCGAGCTGCGCCGCCCAGTCTTCCATCTGGCGGCAGGCCTGCTCCAGCACCCAGGCGCCGATCGGGATGATCAGGCCGGTGCGCTCGGCGATCGGCACGAAATCAAGAGGCGAGACCACGCCCTGTTCGGGATTGGTCCAGCGCAGCAGGGCTTCGAAACCGACCACCCGCTGTTCGCGCACCGTGACCTTGGGCTGGTACACCAGGCGCAGCTCGCCGCGCTCGAGCGCGCGGCGCAGGTGGGCCTCGACGGTGAGACGCTGCCCGAGCTCGGTGTGGCGGCTGGCCGAGAAGAAGTGTACCGCCTCGTCGATCTCGATGCCGGCGCCGCTCGCCGCGCCCTGGGCGCTGCGGTACAGCGCGTCCGCGCTGCGGCCGTCCTGCGGATACAGGGCTACGCCCAGCACTGGATCGAGGAAGAAGTCGCGCCCGTCCACCTGCAGGGGGGCCGACACCAGGCCGTGCAGTTCCGTGGCGAAGCGCTCTACCTGCCGGCGCCCGCCGCTGGCGTCGAGCATGCAGGCGAATTCGCTGCCGCGGATGCGCGCCGCCACTGCGCCATCGCCGCTCGCGCCGCAGGCGCCACGCAAGAGATCGGCCACCTGCCGCAGCGCGCGGTCGCCGGCCTCGTGGCCGAGCAGGTCCACGATCTCGTGCAGGCGCTCGGGCACCAGCGCGACGACGGCCAACTCGCGTCCGTCCGCCATGCTGGCGCCGGCGGATGCGGCAGCCGCAGTCATGCGCGCTTCCAGCAGGCGCCAGAACTGGGCCTGGTTCGGCAGCCCGGTGACAGCATCGAACTCGGCCAGCCAGGCCAGGCGCGCTTCGGCGCGTTCGCGCTC
>NZ_JPXI01000036.1 GCF_000740675.1 Massilia sp. BSC265
ATCACGCCTCAACAATACATTCTCCGACGGTAAGCTGCGGCAGGAATGGCGTGATGTCGTGGGCGTCGATCCTCGTGTCTGGGGAAGCGATCCCAGCTTGCAGCAGTCGGCATTAACTGAAGGCGAACTCAAGAAACTCGCTACTGGCTGCTGGTTTGCTGTGTACGCGTTCGGGTACAACTGGCTGCAATCCAATGGGGACAGCGCCAGAATCATCGCAAAGCGCATCAACCAGCTGATGGACGATCTCAACCAGTCAGGCTATGAGTGCAACCAAGTGATCGTCGTAACCCACTCCATGGGCGGGCTGGTCGGCCGGGCACTGGTCCATCCGAAGTACGGAAATCTGCAGGACAAGGTGCTCGGGATCGTCCATGGCGTCATGCCGGCCATCGGTGCCCCAGCCGCCTACAGGCGCATGAGGGCCGGGTTCGAGGATTCCGGCATGATGTTTGGCCCGGAAAACAGTATTGGCGCCAAGGTGGCCGGCAATTATGGCGACGAGGTGACAGCAGTTCTGGCGAATGCGCCAGGGGGATTGGAATTATTACCGACCGCGTCCTATGGCAATCGCTGGTTGCGCGTGACACACAATGGACGCGACCTGGATGCATGGCCGAAACAAGGTGATCCCTACAGTGAGATTTACAAGGTACGAGGCAAGTGGTATTCACTGTTTCTGGAAAAATGGATCAATCCCTCAGGACTGCCTTCAAAACTAGGCGGTGGCAGTTTCGAGCGGACCTGCGAATATCTTGATAAGGCCCAGGGTTTCCATCAGAAGATCGATCAAACGTTTCATCCCAACAGTTATGCACATTACGGTGCCGACCAAGCGCGCCGGAGCTTCGGCGAAGTCATATGGGAAATCGACAAAAGCTGCGCTGACCCGACGGGCTGGCAAGATTGGCCCATCCTTGGTGACACCAAGCAAGGGCGAGTCGAACTCGTTCGATGGGATCCTCTAAACAGCAAGGCCTTCAAGATTGCCGATTTTGAGGTACCCAAGCCGATATATGCCACTATCCTTCCGCCTTCGGCACCAGGCGACCAGACCGTTCCAGCGAAATCTGCCGATCATCAGCTGAAGAGTGGAATGTTCAAGGGCGTGTTCCGCCAGACCGGTTACGAACACCAGGCAAGTTACAGAAATCCTCGGGCAATCGCATCGACGTTGTACAGCATTATGCGCATCGCCCAGACAGCTACATGGAAATGCTGAAAAGGACATTTATATGCGTGTAATAACACGTCTTAATATTGTTCCTCTTGCCGCCGTGCTCTTGATGCTTGCTGCCTGCGATCGCACTCCAAAAGAATGGAAGACCCCGAATATGACCGCACTTACGCCCCGCCTTAAGGCAGTGTTCCAGAAAACCAAGACCGTCTGCTTTGGCAGATTCATGGTCGATTTGCCGTCCTCGGCAACCGTAGCATGGGGGGAAACGGATGTGTCACTTGGTATAAGCGTACTGCCTAATGGCGTAGATGAAGTGGAGAACCTGGCGCAGAAATTTATCGATGAACTCAACAGCGAGAAGGCCATCAACCACGATGACGTCCCCTTGCTGCTGTCGGTAGAACATGTGCCCCAGCCTGAAGGCAAAATCGTTATCGGTTACGAAGATTTTCAGGCCATCAACGGGCTCAAGATCAACGGGTATTTCAGGCTGAATAATGACGGCATTGTCATTAATGCACGCCCTTTAAGGAACGACAAAGATGGAACTGTTTCACTCATCAAAAGCATCGCCCGGCGCCTGAAGCAACGTTCTGAAAACGACATTCCAGTTGAGGCTGGCAACTGTATCGAACATGCCTTCCTTCCTGACAATGGGGCTCCAGACGAGGAACCGCCTGTAGAACTCATTCGCATCGGTTTTCGGTTGAAGGAGTTTCCTGACACACATCTCTCGATTTTTGTTGGACCGTCGAATCCCCATTACGAAGAGAGCCACTCGTTGGAATGGCGGCTCAATCAGCTCGAGAAGAACCAAAAAGCCCAGGATCCCAACAATCCGCTGATAAAAACTAAAGACTTGCGCAGAGGGGAGCGGCAGATCCACGGGTGGCTAAACGGCTTTGAGGCCCTGTCGCGTACCCCGGAACAGGCGGAAATACACTCGATCCATGATTTCGCCATGGATTTCAGAGGTGTGCCGTCGGACCCGTTGAAACCTTATGTAGAAATACAGATGCAGACCGGCGTTGCCGACAACATCGCTGGTGCAACCAAAGCTAGCCTGACTGACGAAGAGGCCATCGCGGTTTGGGACAAGATCACTAGCACTATCCGCGTGCGTCCAACCGGCGCAGCGGCGGTCAAGACGGCCGAAACGGGCGCTGGCCCCAGGCTTCCACTCGGCGAGCTTGCGGCAACTGGGCGCGCATGTCCGCAGACGGGCTGGTGGGTGCCTGATGAGGCGAAAGATACTCAGGGTGACCGCCGACAGCACATCAAGGCAGGCGAGCGCATGCCGCATGTGATATCGCTCGGCGAACCGTCCATATGGCAAAAGCTGAAGGGAGAAAGGCCTACTTACCGGACGGCGACGATGTGGAAATTAGTCAGCTATGACGCCGCACCAGTTCACGTCGACCCGATTTCGGCGACGCCAACAATCGCACAAGTTTCTTCCGACAACTTTGCCGTCAAAGACGCTGGAAGCAGCACAACCGAAAGCCACCGGAACGACGAGACCTTACCTCGGAAGAAAGGTTAAGCGATGCGAAATGTGATTCGTCTTGGCGATCCTACATCTCATGGCGGCAAGGTCGAGAGTGTCGGCGCGGATTATTTTACAGTTGACGGCATTCCAGTCGCTCGCGTCGGGGATGTATGCAGTTGCCCCATCAAAGGACATGACAACTGCACCATTGCCGAAGGCGAACCAGACCACGTTATTGACGGCGTTGCTGTCGCCTACGACGGGCATAAGACTACTTGTGGAGCTACCTTGATAACCACCGTAGGGAACTTTGGTGGGCAATAGTCAAGGTGACATCGTGTTCGATTACTGGTACGCGGATGAGGGTGGCAATTTAGTCCAAACCTGAACGAGACCGAGGGGCTGTACATGTTCTTCGATGCCCGCAGATTGCTCTTGACAACATCAAGCCGATGCACGTTCGTCAGTTCCTGGATTAGCGCGTGCAGTGGACAATCGAAAAGCGGAAGGCCGAAAACATTAAACGAGTAGCGGCGGGCAAGGAGCCCCGGGACGTTCCGAAGAACCTCTGACACGTGCGCGCCAACCGTGAGAAGGCACTCTTCTCACACATATGGAATTTCTCTCGAGACAAAGGAATCACCAAGTTAACCAACCCTGCGCTGGCATCAAGGGCTATCAGGAAGTCGGGCGCGATGTGTACGTCGAAAACGAGATCTACAACTTAGTGTGGACATGTGCGGGCCCAAAGCTTCGGAATGCGATGGACCTGACTTACTTGATCGGCCAGCAGAAAGCTGACGCCTTCAAGGTCCGGCTGCCCGACCTTAAGGACAGCGCTGTTTGGGTCCAGCAGAATAAGACGAAAGCGGCACCACCCTTTGTATAGGCGTCGACTTGGAAAATGCATAAGTTAGTTTCTTCTTAGCGACCGCTCGAGCGGCTCTGTTGGAAAGACTATGCGACATGATTTTAGAGCAATTGACTTGCAAAGAGACAGTCGCTGCTGCTTTTGCGGAGCTCACGCCATTTTGCGGAACTAAAAAGTGTCCGGAAAACGGCGTAAGTGCTTGATTTATTGGTAGGCCTCCCCGGAGTCGAACCGGGCACCAACGGATTATGAGTCCGCTGCTCTAACCAGGCATGAGCTAGAGGCCCAGAAATCGGGACAGTGGCTAGAAAGAACGCTCGCCACCCGCTTCAGCGGCGCGGTACCGTGAAGCAGAGTGGCGAGAGCATATTGCTTTTAGTACAGCTACGTCAAGCTCAGACTACAACATTCAGCTGCTGCCCTCGAGGAAGCTCTTCAGCTTGTCCGAGCGCGACGGGTGACGCAGCTTGCGCAGGGCCTTCGCCTCGATCTGGCGGATGCGCTCGCGGGTGACGTCGAACTGCTTGCCCACCTCTTCCAGCGTGTGGTCGGTCGACATCTCGATGCCGAAGCGCATGCGCAGCACCTTGGCTTCGCGCGGGGTCAGCGAATCGAGCACGTCCTTCACCACGCCGCGCATCGAGGCGTGCAGCGCGGCGTCCGAGGGCGCCAGCGTGTTGTTGTCCTCGATGAAGTCGCCCAGGTGCGAATCGTCGTCGTCGCCGATCGGCGTCTCCATCGAAATCGGTTCCTTCGCGATCTTCATGATCTTGCGAATCTTATCTTCCGGCATCTCCATCTTGATGGCGAGGGTGGCCGGATCCGGTTCGGCGCCGGTCTCCTGCAGGATCTGGCGCGAGATCCGGTTCATCTTGTTGATCGTCTCGATCATGTGCACCGGAATACGGATGGTGCGCGCCTGGTCCGCGATCGAGCGGGTGATGGCCTGGCGGATCCACCACGTCGCATAGGTCGAGAATTTATAACCGCGGCGGTATTCGAACTTGTCCACCGCCTTCATCAGGCCGATGTTGCCTTCCTGGATCAGGTCGAGGAACTGCAGGCCGCGGTTGGTGTACTTCTTGGCGATCGAGATCACCAGGCGCAGGTTGGCCTCGGTCATCTCGCGCTTGGCCTTGCGCGCCTTCATTTCACCGGCCGCCATCTGGCGGTTGATGTTGCGCAGGTCCGGCAGCGGCAGCACCACACGGGCCTGCAGGTCGATCAGGCGCTGCTGCAGTTCCTTGATGGTCGGGATGTTGCGGCCCAGGATGGCGCTGTAGGCGTGGCCGGCGTTCACTTCGCCGTCGACCCATTCCAGGTTGGTCTCGTTGCCCGGGAAGACCTTGATGAAGTGGGCGCGCGGCATGCCGCAGCGGTTCACCGCCACGTCGAGGATCTGCTTCTCGATGTGGCGCACTTCGTCGACCTGGCCGCGCAGGGTGTCGCACAGCTTCTCGACCACCTTGGCCGTGAAGCGGATGCCCAGCAGTTCGTTGGAGATCGCTTCCTGCGCCTTCACGTAGGACTTGCTGTTGTAGCCGTCCTTCTCGAAGGCCTTGCGCATCTTGTCGAACTGGTCGGCGATGTTGTTGAACTTGCCGAGAGCGGCCTGCTTCAGGGCTTCGAGCTGCTCGGCCGAGTAGCCGGCCGCGCCGGATGCGGCGCCGCCTTCTTCTTCCTCTTCCTCGGCTTCTTCCGCTTCGTCCTCGTCCTCGTCCTCGTCGTCGGTCGTGGTGGGGGCCACCGCGGTGGGCGACGTGTTCTCGTCTTCGTCCGGGTCGACCATGCCGTCGACGATCTCGTCGATCTTGATCTCGTCCTTCTCGATCTTGCTGGCCGCGTCGATGATCTCGGCGATGGTCACCGGGCAGGCCGAGATGGCCTGGATCATGTCCTTCAGGCCGTCTTCGATGCGCTTGGCGATCTCGATCTCGCCCTCACGGGTCAGCAGCTCGACCGAGCCCATCTCGCGCATGTACATGCGCACCGGGTCGGTGGTGCGGCCGAAGTCGGAGTCGACGGTCGACAGCGCCGCCTCGGCGGCCGCTTCGGCTTCGTCATCGCTGGTGACGGTGGCGACGTTGTCGGACAGCAGCAGGGTTTCGGCGTCAGGGGCGTGCTCGTAGACGGCAATGCCCATGTCGTTGAAGGTGCCGATGATGCCTTCGATCGCTTCCGGATCGACGATGTTGTCCGGCAGGTGGTCGTTGATCTCGGAATACGTGAGGAAGCCGCGCTCCTTGCCCGACTTGATCAGGGCCTTGAGCTTGTTGCGGCGGATCTCGAGCTCTTCCTCGCTCGCTTCGGTATCCGAGGAGAACGCGTCCTTCAGCAGCGCTTTTTCCTTGGCCTTGCGGTCCTTGGCCTTGGCCTTGTCCGCGGCCTTGAGTTCGGCGCGCTCGACCGCGTTCAGTGCGGCGATCTCATCGTTCTCGGGCGTGAATTCCTTGGGCTTGCGGCCACGGCGTCCAGGGACCTTGACGGATGGCAGGACGTAACCGGACGTGTCGATGGCGGCCAGTGCGGCCGCATCGGTCGTCGCGTTGACCGGTGCCGGGCTCGCCGTACGAACCTCGGCCTGGTCTTGGCCTTTGTCCACCTTGGCGGACGCTCTGGTGGTCTTTGCAGCCACTTTGGTTTCGGGTTTCTTGGTTGGCACAGGCGCTTTCGAAGTCACAACGACTAACTTTACGATGGTTAAAGATAAAGTTTTTTGTTACCTTACATCACCCTGCAGGCAACGATCAGTTGCCTCGCTAACTGAAACTCCACGCCGCGATTGAAACAAAAAATGGTTTCAACAGTTGCAATAGTTAGCGTTTTATTATAGCACGCACCCCTGTTTTTCCAAGTTGCACAAATGATCACAAGCCAGTTTGCCGGCGGTCATTAACGGGGTGTCATTGCCGCGGCATCTTCACGAGACAAGAGCTCCTGTTGGGCAACGATTTCGCGATAGCGAGTACTCACCTGATCTGGGGTCAGCCCGGAAGAAAACAACTGGTTAAGCTCTTGTTTCAACGCATCCATCTTGATCTGGCGCACAGCACTAAGCAGCCAAATGCGATCTGCCTCAACGTCTGACTCCGGCTCGGCGGCGATTTCCGAGATCAAACTGTCGTATTCTGCCGTCACTTCCTTTAACTGTTGTGACAGGGCGGCAAAGGTGCCGTATTCGCCCAGGCTCTGGGCCAGGTGCACCAGGTGGCGCAGCGCGTCGGCGGCTTCCTGGCCAAAATAGTCGAACGAGGCCAGCGCCTCATCATTTAACAAATGGGCCAGATGCGGATGCGACACGAGGATGCGCAGCATCTGCAGCTCCAGCCCCACCGGCTTCGGCCGGCCCTGGCGCGGCGGCGCGCGGCGCACCACCGATACCGGCTTGGACAACTCGAACAGCGATTCGATCTCGGCCGGCGTCGATTGCGTCAGGTTCGCCAGCCCGCGTACGATCTGCAGGCGCAGCGCGGTCGGCGCCATCGCCTGCAGCATGGCCTTGGCCTCGTGCTGGGCATGCGCCCTGCCCTCCGGCGTGTCCAGGTCGTGTTCAAGAGTCACTTCGCGCAGCAGGAATTGCGACAGCGGCATCGCGTCGTGGATCTCCTGCTCGAAGGCCTCGGCGCCGCGCTCGCGCACGAAGCTGTCCGGGTCGTGCTCCTGCGGCAGGAACAGGAACTTGATGGTCTTGTCGTCCGTCACCTGCGGCAGGCAGGCCTCGAGGGCGCGCCTGGCGGCGCGGCGGCCGGCCTTGTCGCCGTCGAAGCTGAAGATCACGGTGTCGGTCTGGCGCAGCAGCTTTTGCACGTGGGTGCTGGTGCAGGCGGTGCCGAGCGTCGCCACGGCCTGCGGGAAGCCGAGCTGGGCCAGGGCGACGACGTCCATGTAGCCTTCCGTCACCAGCACGTAGCCGGCGTCGCGGATGGCTTGGCGCGCCTCGAACAGGCCGTACAGTTCCAGGCCTTTCTGGAACAGCGGCGTTTCGGGGGAGTTCAGGTACTTGGGTTCGCCGCCGTCGAGCACGCGGCCGCCGAAGCCGATCACCTGGCCCTTGGTATTCCGGATCGGGAACATGACGCGCTCGCGGAAGCGGTCGTAGCGTTTCTTGTTGTTGCCGTCCTCGTCGACCTTGTCGATCACCAGGCCGGACTCCACCAGGGCCAGGGCGTCGTAGTCGGGGAAGACCGAGCGCAGGTTGTCCCAGCCGCCGGGAGCGTAGCCCATGCCGAAGCGGGCGGCGATCTCGCCGGTCAGGCCGCGGCTCTTCAGATAGGCGATGGCGTTGGGCGCCTCGCGCAGCTGGGCGCGGTAGTAGGCGCAGGCCTGGGTGAGCGCTTCGGTCATCGCCAGCGACTGGGCCTGCTGGGCGGCGCGCTGCTGGGGCGGGATCTTGTCGTCCTGGTCGGGGACCACCATGCCCACATTCTGGGCCAGGTCCTTGACGGCATCGACGAAGCCCATGCCGGAGTATTCGATCAGGAAGCCGATCGCGGTGCCGTGGGCGCCGCAGCCGAAGCAGTGGTAGAACTGCTTGGTCGGGCTGACGGTGAAGCTGGGGGACTTTTCGTTGTGGAATGGGCACAGGCCCATGTAGTTGGCCCCGCCCTTTTTCAGCTGGACGTAGCGGCCGACGATGTCGACGATGTCGACACGATTGAGCAAATCGGTAATGAAGGATTGCGGAATCACTAGGAGGTACTCAGTGTTTGTCTCAACTCAGACTATACCGCAGCGGTGACTGCAAATTGATTTATGACAAGTCATCCGTTTGGATGGGGTCGCTTGTGGAAAGCGCGCGTCGCGGCCATTCTAAAGCTGGTTGACCGCGTGGGCGGGAGACCCGCCCACCCTACGTGAAAGCGTTGTAGAGTAGGCAGGGTAATTCAGACCAGTGGTCTGAATTACGCCCGCGCGTTCAACTGCAGCCTGATCAGCCGCCGCTGAGTGCCTTTTTGACCAGCCCCGACACCACGGTCATGTCCGCGCGTCCCGCCAGCTTCGGCTTGAGCACACCCATCACCTTGCCCATGTCCTGCGGACCGGCCGCGCCGGTCGATGCCATGGCGGCAGTCACTTCGGCGGCGATTTCCTCGTCCGACAGACCGGCCGGCATGTAGGTCGACAGGATCGCCAGTTCGGCTTTCTCGATATCGGCCAGGTCGGCGCGGCCGCCGGCTTCGAACTGGGTGATCGAATCCTTGCGCTGCTTGATCATCTTTTCGACGATGGCCAGGGTCTGGGCGTCGTCCAGCTCGATCTGCTCGTCGACTTCCTTGCGCTTGATTTCCGCAAGGATCAGGCGGATGGTGGCCAGGCGGGCGCTTTCCTTGGCGCGCATCGCGGCTTTCATGTCCTCGGTGATTTGGGCTTTCAGGCTCATGTTTTTCTCCGTCTGGTAGAGCTGGGTGAATAGGTATAAACGACAAAACCCGCCGCGGTAAAACCGGAGCGGGCCTGCGGACGCTCAGCGACTCGCCGGGACAATGCTGTCACCGGGGCAAGCCGTCAATGCAGTCTGATTAGTACAGCTTCTTCGGCAGCTGCTGGCTGCGGATGCGCTTGTAGTGACGCTTCACTGCGGCGGCCAGCTTGCGCTTGCGCTCTGCAGTCGGCTTCTCGTAGAACTCGCGAGCGCGCAGTTCGGTCAGCAGACCGGTTTTTTCGATAGTGCGCTTGAAGCGACGCATAGCGACTTCGAACGGCTCGTTTTCTTTAAGGCGGATAGTGGTCATGTAAAAATGAAACCGTTGGATTTAGGAAGAACGAAAGTGTAGCACCATTTGCGGATCAGTGGAAGCTTTTAGCAACGTGTTCCACAATTGCCACACCGCTTATACGCTGGTGCCGGCGGCATAGCCCGAGGCCCACGCCCACTGGAAGTTATACCCGCCCAGCCAGCCGGTCACGTCGACCGTTTCGCCGATGAAGTACAAACCCGGCACTTTATTGGCCATCATGGTCTGCTGCGACAGTTCGCGGGTGTCCACGCCGCCCAGCGTCACCTCGGCCTTCTTGTAGCCTTCCGAGCCGGTCGGATTGATGCCCCAGCGGTTGATGGCGTCGCCCAGCTTGCGCAGCCTGGCGTCGGCCATGTCGGCCAGGCGCGCATCCGGCGCGAAGCCGTTGGCCACCAGCAGGCCGTCGGCCAGGCGCGCTGGCAGCCATTGCGCCAGTACGTTGCCCAACTGCTTCTTGACCGTGGTCTTGGAGGAGATCAGCTCCTCGGCCACGTCCATCTCGGGCAGCAGGTCGAGCACGATCGGGGTGCCCGGCTGCCAGTAGCTCGAGATCTGCAGGATCGCCGGGCCGGACAGGCCGCGGTGGGTGAACAGCAGGTCTTCGCGGAAGTGCCCACGCTGGATCTTGCCTTTACCCTTGCCGCTGCCGCCGGTGCTCACTTCCACTTCGAGCGCGATGCCGGCCAGCGGCGCAAACGCTTCCCAGCTGGGACCGTCGAAGGTCAGCGGCACCAGGCCCGGGCGCGGCTCGACGATCTGCAGGTCGAACTGCTTCGCGATGCGGTAGCCGAGGTCGGTGGCGCCGATCTTCGGGATCGACAGGCCGCCGGTGGCGATCACCACACTGTCGCAGGCGATGTCGCCGCCTTCCGCCGTGATGTGAAAGCCGGCTTCCAGCTTTTCGATGCTGCCGATCCGGCATGGCATGCGCCAGCTGACCTCGCCCAGTTCGCATTCGGCGCGCAGCATCCCGATGATCTGTTCGGAGGAATCGTCGCAGAACAGCTGGCCCTTGTGCTTCTCGTGGTAGCCGATGCGGTACTTCTTGACCAGGGCGAGGAAGTCCTGCGCCGTGTAGCGCGACAGCGCGCTGCGGCAGAAATGCGGATTCTGCGACAGGAAGTTGGCCGGCCCGGCGCCGATGTTGGTGAAATTGCAGCGGCCGCCGCCGGAAATGCGGATCTTTTCGGCCAGGCGCGTGGCATGGTCGAGCAGCACCACGCGCTTGCCGCGCTGGCCTGCCACCGCCGCGCACATCATGCCGGCGGCACCTGCGCCGATTACTGCTACATCATAGTGTTTTGCCATGTCCTGCCGTGCCTCGCCGGTTGCCCCGCCGTTGCCTATAGATCGCCAAACCGGCCATTGTATACGGTTCAGGGGTATGGCGGAAAGCCGCCCCCGCGACGCGGCACGATGCGCGCGCCGATGAAGCCCGCACCGCCGATGGCTTCGTCGCTGCCGTCCATGACGCCGTTCAGGTCCTTGTCGAGGAACACGCGGATCGAGGCGGCGCCCATGGCCGCCATCGGCTGGGCGTCGGTCATCACGCGGGCGCTGCGCGGCGCCAGTCCCATCGCCATGAAGAACTGCATCCCCAGCCCGTAATCATGGCGGTTGGCATGGAAGCCGCTGATGCCGGGCCCGTAGCTGCCCAGGCTCTTGTTCAGTCCCGCGCCAGCGCGCGTGCCACGCGCTGGCAATGTGCAGCCTGGGCCGCGATCGGCGGCGGGATCGGAACGTCACCACGCAGGGCAGCCGCGATCCATGCCGCGGTGGTGGCGGCATCGCGCGCCTCCGGCGCCTCGGCCAGCAAGTCGGTGGGCGCGTCGCGCTCGACCAGCAGGCTGCGCTGGCCGCCGTGGAACCAGTCGATTCTCTGGGCGCGATGCGGGTTGGCGACGGTCTCGCCCTCGGTCCCGCGCATCAGGAAGGCATCGCCACGCTCGGGCGGGGCAGCCGTCGTGAAGTACTCGCCCAGCGTCTCGAGGTATTCGGGATGGGTGTAGGACACGAGGCGCAGCGCCGGGCCCTCGAAGGGCTGCAGGATCTTGACCAGCGTGTGCGTCGAATTGCGCACGCCGAGGATCCGGCGCAGCGACAGCATGTGGGCCAGGCTCGGGGCCAGCCCGTCGATCGCGATGAAGGCCGGGCGCCGGCTGGCGGCCGCATCCAGGATGTCGGCGCTCGTGCCCGCTTCGGCCAGGCCGAGTTCAAGCAGGATCTCGCTGGTCGTGATGCGGCCCGGATCGTGGCGCACGCCGTGCACCAGCACCGGCACGCCCTCGCGCGCCAGCAACAGGGCCAGCAGCGGGGTCAGGTTGGCCAGCTTGCGGGCGCCGTTGTAGCTCGGGATCAGGACCGGGGCATACTCTCCGGGCGGGCTGGGCAGCGGCGCGAACGCGCTTTCCGCCGCATCCATGAAACCGGCCAGCTCTTCCACGGACTCGCCCTTGATGCGCATCGCCAGCAGGATGGCGCCCAGTTCGAGGTCGGAGACGCGTCCTTCCAGCATGGCCGCGTAGAGCGCGCGGGCATCCTCGCGCGACATGCTGCGCGCGCCTTTCACGCCACGGCCGATCTCCTTGATGAAGGGGGCGGCGGCGAATCGTTCGGTGTTCATGTCCGTGTTTTTATTCATCATGCAAGCATACAACGCCTGTGCGCGGCCCGTGCGCGCCGAAGCGAGTTTTTGGGCGTCCTTGTGCAAGTGCAGCATTTTCGGTCTACACTGGATATTCCCTTTAGAAATCATAGCGCCATGATCAACACGCCTGCCATTGAAAATACCAACGTCAGTTCGTTCGGGCAGATGCCGACCCCGACCGAGCTTCACGCCACCTTGCCGCTGTCCGACAAGGCTTTTGCCACCGTCATGGGGGGCCGCGAAACCCTTCGCAACATCCTCGACCGCAAGGACAAGCGCCTGTTCGTGGTCGTCGGGCCCTGCTCGATCCACGATCCCGAAGCCGGCCTGGACTATGCGCGCCGCCTCAAGGCCTTGCAGGCCGAGGTGGCCGACACGATGGTGCTGGTGATGCGCGTGTATTTCGAGAAGCCGCGCACCACCACCGGCTGGAAGGGCTATATCAACGACCCGTTCATGGACGACTCCTTCCGCGTCGACGTCGGCATGGAACGTGCCCGGCGCTTCCTGCTCGACGTCTGCGAACTGGGCCTGCCCACCGCCACCGAAGCGCTCGACCCGATCTCGCCGCAATACCTGGGCGATTTGATCGCCTGGACCGCCATTGGCGCCAGGACCACCGAATCGCAGACCCACCGCGAGATGTCTTCCGGCCTGTCGACCCCGGTCGGTTTCAAGAACGGCACCGACGGCGACGTCTCGATCGCCATCAATGCGGTGCTGTCCTCGGCCAACCCGCACGCCTTCCTGGGCATCAACGGCCAGGGCACGGTGTCGATCGTGCGCACCAGCGGCAACGCCTACGGCCACGTGGTGCTGCGCGGCGGCGGCGGCCGTCCGAACTACGATTCGGTGTCGGTGGCGATCGCCGAGCAGGCGCTGCAGAAGGCCGGGCTGCCGGCCAACCTGGTGGTGGATTGCTCGCACGCCAACAGCTACAAGAAGCCGGAACTGCAACCGCTCGTGATGTCGGACGTGATCCAGCAGATCAAGCACGGCAACCGCTCGCTGGTGGGCGTGATGATCGAATCGAACATCGTCAGCGGCAGCCAGGCGATTCCGGAAGATCTGTCGCAGCTGAAGTATGGCTGCTCGGTGACGGATGGCTGCATCGGCTGGGAAGAGACCGAGGCGATGCTGCGCAGTGCGCACAAGGAACTGTTGCAAAGGCCTTGACGCCTTTCGTAGGGTGGGCGGGCCCCTCCCACCCACGCGGTGATCGCATGCGGCTCCGCTCTCGTGCCGGATGATCTGGCTGATCACTATCACCGCGTGGGCGGGAAATCCGCCCACCCTACGGTACAATGGCGGATTCCGCTTTACCTTTTCCTCCCATGATTGTTCTCGGCGTCGAATCCTCCTGCGATGAAACCGGCCTGGCTCTGTACGACACCGAGCGCGGCCTGCTGTCCCATGCCCTGCATTCGCAGGTCGCCATGCACGAAGAGTACGGCGGCGTGGTGCCCGAGCTCGCCTCGCGCGACCACATCCGCCGCGCCCTGCCGCTGCTGGAAGAGGTGCTGAAACGCGCCGGCATCCCGGCTTCGGACATCGACGCCATCGCCTACACCCAGGGCCCGGGCCTGGCCGGCGCCCTGCTGGTCGGCTCCTCGGTGGCCTGCTCGCTGGCGCTGGCGCTCGACAAGCCGGTGCTGGGCGTGCACCACCTGGAGGGCCACCTGCTGTCGCCGCTGCTGGCCAGCGAGCGCCCGGAATTCCCCTTCCTCGCCCTGCTGGTCTCGGGCGGCCACACCCAGCTGATGCGGGTGGACGGCGTCGGCCGCTACACCCTGCTGGGCGAGACCCTGGACGATGCCGCCGGCGAAGCCTTCGACAAGTCGGCCAAGCTGCTGGGCCTGGGCTATCCGGGTGGACCGGCGATCTCGCGCCTGGCGGAATTCGGCGACCCGACCGCCTACACGCTGCCGCGCCCGATGCTGCACTCGAAGGATTTCAACTTCAGCTTCTCGGGCCTGAAGACGGCGGTGCTCACGGTGGTGAAGAACCACGAAGAAAAGGTCGTGGCCAACATCTGCGAGCAGGACAAGGCCAACATTGCGCGCGGCTTCGTCGACGCCATCGTCGAGGTGCTGACCGCCAAGTGCGTGAACGCGCTGAAGCACACGGGACTGAAGCGCCTGGTGATCGCCGGCGGCGTCGGCGCCAACCGCCAGCTGCGCGAATCGCTGAATGCCGCAGCCGCCAAGCGCAAGTTCAAGGTCTATTACCCGGAGCTGGAATTCTGCACCGACAACGGCGCCATGATCGCCTTTGCCGGCGCCATGCGCCTCGAACGCAACCCGGCTCTGGCCCAGCGCGACTACGCTTTCAACGTGCGTCCGCGCTGGCCTTTGGACGAGCTGGAAGCCGCCTGACAAGGGGTTTTACACTTGTTTTCAACATTGAACTTGCAAGCCTGACATCGATCCTACCGTGTGACCGCCCCTTGCCAAACGGTGGCAATATCCGACGGTTAAGTTTTTGGAGGGTTTGCGATGCGCGTTGTAAGTTGGAACATTCGTTGGGGTTGTGGCAAGGACGGGCGGATTCGCATCCATGCGATCATCGATGTCTTGCGACGGCTGAATCCGGATGTCGTTTGCCTGCAGGAAGTGGCGGCCAATCACTCGGAACTGGAAGGCAGCGCCACCGCCAACCAGTTCAAGCAACTGGGCGGCGCCTTCGGCGGCTACCACCTGATGGAACATGCCCCAAGCGAACTCTACAAGAACAACTCACCCCGCCTGTTCGGCAACCTGATCCTCTCGCGCTACCGCATCTCGCAGGTGCACCGCCACCTGCTGCCCTGGCCGGCCGACCCGGAAAACCCGGCCGGCATGCCGCGCGGCCTGATGGAAACCGTCATCGATGCGCCCAGCGGCAAGCTGCGCCTGATGACCACCCACCTCGAGTATTACTCTGCGCTGCAGCGCATGGCGCAGGTGCGGCGCATCCGCGAGCTGCACCAGGAAGCCGCTGCGCGCGCCCGCATCTTCCAGCCGGACCCGAGCCTGGACGCGCCCTTCCAGCTGGGCTTCCGTCCGGCATCCAGCATCCTGTGCGGCGACTTCAATTTCACGCCGGATTCCGAGGGCTATCAGGCCATGCTGGCGCCGGTCGACGGCGCCCCTGCCTTCCTGGACGCCTGGCGCGTCGCCCACGGCGGCGTGGCCCGTGCGCCGACCACGGGCCTGCACGGCTATCCGTGGCCGGACAGGCCGGACTGCTACGATTACTTCTTCGTCACCGACGACCTGGCGCCGCGCGTGGCGACGGTCGACGTGCAGTCCGAGACGGCCGCCTCGGACCACCAGCCGATCGTACTCGATCTGAAATAAGGCTTACTGCCGGGGTGCCGCGTCGTCGCGCGACGCGATCTCGCGCAGCGCCTGCTCGAACACTTCCGGCGGCTGGCCGCCCGAGATCAGGTGGCGCTGGTTGATGACGATGGCCGGTACCGAGTGGATGCCGGCGCGCTGGAAGAACTGCTCGCGCTCGCGCACCTCGTCGGCGTATTCATCGGATTCCAAGATGCGCTGGGCCCGCTCCCGGTCCAGGCCGACGCGCTCGACGACATCCAGCAGCACGTCGTGGCAGCTGGGGTCCTGGCAGTGGGTGAAGTAGGCTTCGAACAGGGCCATCTTGAGGTCGCGCTGGCGGCCTTCTTCTTCGGCCCAGGACAGCAGGCGGTGGGCATCGAAGGTGTTGTAGATGCGGCCGCGCTTCTCCATGTCGAAAGTGAAGCCGACATCGAGGCCGCGCTGGCGGATCATCTCGCGGCTGTTCGCCTGCTGCTCGGCGGTGGCGCCGTATTTTTCGGTGATGTGCTCGACGATGTCCTGCCCGTCCGGCCCCATGTCCGGGTTCAGCTCGAAGGGTTGGAAATGGATGTCGGCCGCCACCGCGGTCTTGACGCGGGCGAGCGCCAGCTCCAGCGAGCTCAGGCCGATTGCGCACCAGGGGCAGGAGACGTCCGAGACGAAATCGATGCGAAGTTGCTTTGCCATGGGGTGCCACCTTTCAGGTTCGTTGCGGCACCGCAGGTGCCTGGTGGGCGATATGGTAACGCGATGTATGCCGCGGCGTGGCGGAGGCGGATTTTTCGGTGCGCCATGAAAATAGGGGAACGATGCGCGTGCATGTTCTCCCCTCTTGCCGACAGGCCGGCAGCCTTATTTCTTGGCCGCCCCCTTCGCCTTGCTGCCGATCTTCGACTCTTTCCCCGCCATCAGATTCGCGATATTGCTGCTGTGCCGCCACAGGAGCAGCATGCTCATCGCCGCCACTGCGAACAGGATCTCGTCCGCCCCGAACAGCAGTCCGTAGTAGAACGGCGCAAAGATCGAGGCGATCAGCGCCGCCAGCGAGGAATAGCGGAAGGCATAGGCCACGATCAGCCAGGTCGCCAGTGTCGCCAGCCCCAGCCAGACATTTATCCCGAGCAGCACGCCGAGCGCGGTGGCCACGCCCTTGCCGCCCACGAATTTGAAGAACACCGGCCACAGGTGGCCCAGGAACACGGCGATCGCGACCAGGGCGATACCGCCGTCATCGAGGCCATACTGCGGGCCGAACTTGACCGCCAGCCAGACCGCGAGCCAGCCCTTGGCGGCGTCGCCGACCAGGGTCGCGATGGCGGCTTTCTTGCTGCCGCTGCGCAGCACATTGGTGGCGCCCGGATTCTTGGAACCGTAGGTGCGGGGGTCGGACAGGCCGAAGGCGCGGCTCATCACGACGGCAAAGGAAATCGAGCCGACCAGGTAGGCGGCAATGGTGGCGATCAGGGTGTTCATGTCTCTTTCTTGCTGATGTCGGACCAGATGTCGGGCGCACGGACTATACACCATCGACCATGCCCTTTGGCAAGTCAGTCAAGCAACGCGCACTGCACCGGTTTGGCGCCCAGCGTCTGCGTCAGGACGGATGGCGCCATGCCGACCAGGTAACCGCGACGGCCGCCGTTGATGTAGATCTTGTCCAGCGCCAGGATCGATTCCTCGACATATACCGGCATCGCCTTGCGCACGCCGAAGGGCGAGGTGCCGCCGACCAGGTAGCCGGAATGGCGCTGCGCCACTTCGGGGCGGCAAGGCTCGACCGACTTGCAGGGAATCGCGCGCGCCAGGTTCTTGGTCGACACCTTGCAGTCGCCATGCATCAGGACGATCAGGGGCCGCGCCGCTTCGTCCTGCATCACCAGGGTCTTGACGACATTGTGCTCCGGAACGCCCAGTTCACGCGAAGAAACGGCGGTGCCGCCATGCTCTTCGTACTCGTAGGGATGCTCGGTAAAAGCCACGCCATGCTTGCGCAGGAACTGCGTCGCGGGTGTCTCAGAAACGTGCTCTTTCTTGGCCATGCGTGGTACGCTTAAGACGAATATAAGGGGTTTCTATTATGCAGCAAGAAATTCGCTTTGCCACCTTCAACACCTTCAACCTGGCCCCGCCGGGCATGCGCTGCTACGAGAACCTGGCGCCCTGCACGCCGGAGGAATACGAGGCCAAGCTGGACTGGACCGCGCACCAGATCGACCTGCTCAACGCCGACGTGATCGGCTTCCAGGAGATCTTCTCGCAGGCCACGCTGAGGGAGGTATTGTCGCGAACCCGCCGCTTTCGCGAAGCGGTCCACCTGGGCTTCGATCCCGACCCGGAAGCGCCGCGCCTGACACCGAGCGTAGCCCTGGTCTCGCGCCTGCCGGTGCTGAGCCACCCGCGCGCAATCGCCATGTTCCCGGACAACGTATCGATGCCGCCGGGCAGCCGCGACCCGGACCGTTTCACGCGCGCGCCGCTGCATGCCGAGGTCGAACTGGCGCCGGGGATCGTCATCGACGTGATCGTCGTGCACCTGAAGTCGCGCCGCCCCGACTACCGCAGCAGCGACACCGGCGAAGACCCGAACCTGTACGCCCTCGCCTGCCTGCGCTCGCTGATCCGGCGCGGCACCGAGGCCACCGCGCTGCGCGTCTTGCTGACCGACATGGCGCGCGAGAAGCAGCGCCCGCGCATCGTGCTGGGCGATTTCAACGACGTCGCCGATTCGGTGACCACCGAGATCGTGCTGGGCGAAGGCGCCCCGCTGGGCGAGCGCATGTTCGACGCCGCCCGCCTGCACATGCACCAGGACAACCTGCGCAGCGTCGGCTTCTCGATCGTGCACGAAAGCCGGCACTCGACCATCGACCATATCCTGGTGTCGCAGGAATTCAACCCGGTGCTGCCGAACGCGATCGGCGAGGTGGTGGATGTGGTGTACCTGAACGACCACCTGAACCTCGGCCTGCCGGAAGCTTCGGACCATGGGCAGGTGCTGGCGCGGATCCGCCTGTATCCGCAGGCGGGACATTACGGCGTGGACTGACCGGCCTCCTGCCACGGCCGTTACATTTCGCGCATTATTGCCGGCACCGAGCCGCTAGACTTCTTCTCCCGGAACAGTTACAGAGGAGGAGCAGGTGTTGTCGAAAGACCAGGCCAACCGCATTGCCGATGAATTGCTCGAGCAGGCCCGCGCCAGCAGGTTCGGGTTCACGGACCCGTCCGGCATGCCGGTACCGCCTCTCTACCAGTGCCGCAGCATGCGCCATCTGCCGCAGGGGCTGCAGTCGGAGATCGTACGCAAGGCAACGCTGGCAGTCGGATCGTCCCCCTGGTTCATGCTGATCGTGGCGGCATGGATCGTGGCGCTCGCGCTGGTGTACGCCATCGAGCCGACGGTGCTCGGTGTCAGGCTGGTCCCCTCCGCATTCATGATCATGGCACCACTGGCTCCCCTGCTGTTCCGGGCGCTGCTGGTGCGCCGGGCTGTCAGGAAGATCGCGGACCGGATGGAATCGTGGCCCATTCCGGTACGTTTCTAATCAACGCACCGCCGGATTGAAATCCGGCCGGCTGCTCGCCCTCGCCGCATAAAATCCCTGGTACTCGTCGCAGCCGTGCTGGCGCAGGAAGCGCAGCTGTTCTTCGGTTTCCACGCCCTCGGCCACCACGCGCAGGCGCAGGCTGCGCGCCATCGCGATGATCGCCGGGATCAGGGCCGCGTCAAGCGGGTCGTGCTCGATGTCGCTCACGAAGCTGCGGTCGATCTTGAGCTTCGACAGGGGAAAGCGGCGCAGCGACGACAGGCTGGAGAGCCCGGTGCCGAAGCGGTCGATGGTCAGTTGCACCCCGCGTTCGCGCAGGGATTTCACGGTGTCGTCGAGCCCGTGGTCGCCGCGCATGATGGCGCCCTCGGTGATCTCCAGGTCGAGCCAGGCCGGCGCCAGCCCCGACTGCGCGAGCGCGGCGTCCACGTTGTCGAGCAGGTGGCCGTGCAGGAACTGGATGTCGGAGAGGTTCACCGCCACCCTCGCCGCGTGGCCGGCGTCGCGCCAGCTGCGGGCCTGGGTGCAGGCCTCGCGCAGCACCCATTCGCCGATCGGGACGATCAGGCCGCATTCCTCGGCCACCGGCAGGAATTCTTGCGGCAGCAGCAAGCCGCGCTCGGGATGGCGCCAGCGGATCAGCGCTTCCATGCCGATCACCTTGCCGGAACCGACGTCGAGCTCGGGCTGGTACTCGAGCACGAATTCGCCGCGTTCGAGCGCCTGGCGCAGGCGCTTTTCCAGTTCGCCGCGCTCGAACACGCGTGCATTCATCTCGGGGCTGAAGAAGCGGAAGCTGTTGCGGCCATTCTGCTTGGCGTGGTACATGGCCACATCGGCATGGTGCATCAGGGTGTCGACGTCGCTGCCGTCCGTGGGACAGATCGCGACCCCGATCGAGGCCGACAGCGTCAGCTGCTGCCCCGCCACCTCGATGGGGCGGGACACCGCCTGCATCACGGCATTGGCCACGTGCGCGGCCTGGTCGACCCCGCCGATGTCGGCCAGCAGCACGACGAATTCGTCGCCGCCGAGGCGGCTGATGGTATCGACCCGGCGCACGCAGCCGCGCAGGCGCGCCGCGACCTCGCGCAGCACCGCGTCGCCGGTCTGGTGGCCGTTGTTGTCGTTGATGGCCTTGAAGCGGTCGAGGTCGAGGAACATGACGGCGAAGCTGTCGCGCTGGCGGCGCCAGGTGGCCAGCGCCTGGTGCATGCGGTCGAGGAACAGGGCGCGGTTCGGCAGGCCGGTGAGGGGGTCGTGCTCGGCCTGGTGGCGTACCCGCGCTTCGGCGCGCTTGCGCTCGCTGATGTCGGACAGCGTCGCCATGTAGCCGCTGGCTGCGCCATGCGGGTCGCGGATGGTGGTCAGCGCCACCCAGGCCGTGTAGTGCCCGCCGTCCTTGCGCATGGCGGACAACTCGCCCTGCCAGCGGTCATTACCGTCGAGCTGGGACCAGATGGTGTCGTAGAAGCCGCCCCCGCCGTCGTCGTCTTCGCCCCAGGGCAGGCTGGCCAGGGTCGCGCCGATGATGTCGTCCGCGCCGAAGCCGGTGATGGCGGTGAAGGCCTGGTTGACCGCCTGCACCCGGTATTCGGCATCCATGACGATGATGGCTTCGTGCGCGTTCTCGAATACGCGCGCCGCCTGGCTCAGGTTGTCTTCGACCTGCTTGCGGGCGGTGATGTCCACCTCCATGCAGAACACCTGCTGGGTGACGCCGTCGCGCTTGACGGGAAAGTGGTTCGAATGCAGCCACAGGCGCTTGCCCGCGGCGGTCTCGACCCGCCAGTCGCGCGACGCCGGGGCAATGCCGTCGCGCCAGATGCCGGCGATGGTGCGTTCGAACTCGGCCTGCTGGTCCAGGTGGGAGACCAGGTCGCGGAAAGGCTTGCCGAGGGCATGGCTGGACGGGATGCCGAACAGTTGGGTGCAAGCATGGTTCCAGAAGCGCACGATACCGGCGGCATCGCTCGAGTGCACGGCGACAGCCGGCGCCAGTTCGATCGCCGTCACGAAACGGTACAGCCAGTCGAGCGCCTGCCGGCCGGGGCCGTCGAGCTCGACGGGTTCAGGAGCGGCGCCGGCCTGGCCGGGTGGCGCAGGGGATTGCAGGAGCCGCTCCTGGGCGTGGCGCACAGGATCGGGGGGCAAGTCCGGCACGCGCGGCCCGCTGAGCCAGCCGGTCGGGTCTTGCGCTTGTTCGCTCACGGAAGAATCCTTTATAACGGAAATAGTCATGGGTTCCATGACAATCCCATCATTCTTCCCCGCCCTGCCAGTTGGGCGTTTGCGGACACGCAAAGGCCGGGGCCGCCTGCATTTCACCACGCCTTTGGCGCATTCCAGACCCGCCGTTCGACCGCCCGTCGCATCCGGCTGGAGGCGAGGGGGACGCCTGGCTATATTGGCATCATGCGCAAGGAGCTCCACCCTCATCGCCAGGACGGAGCCCGCGCGCGAAGAATTCCGTGCCGGCCCTGCGGTCGCCCCTTCAGGCGGCGTCCTGCGGGGCCGGTTCTTCCTGCGTATCGGCTTCGTCCTCCCCGGCCGCGGTCGCGGCGGGAGCGCCTTCGACCGCCTCGCGCTTGGCATCCTGCTTGCGCCTTGCCTTCTCTTCCGCCTTGCGCTTCTTCTCGAGTTCACGCTGCCGCTTTTCGTACTGGAAGTTCGTCCGTGCCATGTTCACCTCGTTGCCTGTGGATGTGGAGAGTACTGCGGTACTGCGGTGCTGCATCATCGCTGGTGCTGGCCCATTATGGCCCACTGCTTGCGCGGCGGCTTGAATTAACCCCGCGGGTGATGCTGGGCGTGCAGGTGCTTGAGGCGCTCGCGCGCAACATGCGTATAGATCTGTGTGGTCGAAATGTCGGCGTGGCCCAACAGCAGTTGTACCACGCGCAGGTCGGCGCCATGGTTCAACAAGTGGGTGGCAAAGGCATGGCGCAGCGTATGCGGCGACAACGGCCCCTTGATGCCGGCCTTTTGCGCATGTTTCTTGATCAGGATCCAGAACATCTGCCGGGTCATTGCTGCGCCGCGGCCGGTAACGAACAGGGCGTCGTCGACCTGCCCGTTGAGGATGATGCCGCGTGCATCTTTCAGGTAGCGTTCCAGCCAGGTGCGCGCCTCCTGTCCGAAGGGCACCAGGCGGGTCTTGCTGCCCTTGCCTGTGATGCGCAACACACCGTCGTTCAGGCTTACTTCGACCAGTTTCAATGCCACCAGTTCCGACACCCGCAGCCCGCTCGCGTACATCAGCTCGAGCATGGTGCGTTCGCGCAGGCCCAGCGGCGTGGACACGTCCGGCGCCGCCAGCAGCGCCTCCACCTGGCCTTCGGTGAGGGTATGGACGAAGCGGACCGGCTGCTTGGCCGAGGCCATCTTCAGGCAGGGGTCGTGCGGGATCTGGTTGCGGCGCAGCGCGAGCCCGTAGAAGCGCTTGAGTACCGACAGGCGCCGGTTCGCCGAGCTGGGCCGGGTCTCGGGATGGCGCTCGGCGAAATAAGCGGCGATGTCCTCGGGCTGCACGGCGAGCAGGCTGGCGCGCTGCGGGCGCTTGGCTTCCAGCCAGCCGGCAAAGAGCTTGAGGTCGCGGCGGTAGGCGTCGAGCGAATTTTTGGCCAGCCCCTGTTCCAGCCAGAGGGTGTCGCAGAACTCGTCGATCAGTCCCAGATCGATTGCTGCTGCCATGGGGATGCGGTGGCGCCTTCGTGGCGCAACAACCAGCGCTTGACCGAGAGGTGGAAACCGTTTTCGTCGTCCTGGTTCGAGAAGCCGCCCAGGCCGCCGGATGCCGTCACGCGGTGGCAGGGAATGATGAGCGGGAACCAATTGGCGCCGCAGGCCTGGCCCACCGCGCGCGGGGCCGAGCCGATCGTCTTCGCCAGTAGTCCATAGGTCTTGACGCTGCCGCGCGGTATCGCGGAAATCTCGGACCAGACGCGGCGCTGGAACTCGGTGCCGGCCTCGACCAGCGGCAGGTCGAAGCGGAAATCGGGGTCCTGCAGGTAGTGCGCGACCTGCCGGGCGGCCCGCTCGGCCACCTCGCTGTCGCCGGTTTTTTCCTCGAACGAGGGCGGCAGGTAGACCAGTTCACGGACACGGCCATCGAGGGTGCGGATCCCGATGGCGCCAAATGCCGCCGGAACAATGGCGTTGAACAAAGTGCTTGCCTGGTCAGTCTTCATCCCCGCATCTTAACCGCTGGGATGCGCCCCTGCCAGCTTTTGCGGCGGGCCTCGGCGAAAAAAACGCGCACAAGGACAAAAAAAAGCGCACCCCAAGGTGCGCTCCAATTCGGGTCACGTCCCCGGCCGTTTAGCTGTGCTAACGGCTTCTGTAAAACGTGTGTCTCCTCGATTGTTCTCCGGTATGGATTACCGTGATTTTCTCTATGCTCCCCAAAACCGTATGTGTTCTGTTCGCGTACGCACCATGTGAGTGCGTCGAGGCCCCATCATAACGCAAGCTTTCCCTACAAGCGTATCTTTTTGACCACATTACAAAAAATTATTTTTAGATATGAAGTAAACGCATGAGCGTTCGCAATCGTGTCATGCAGCTGTCATAGGTAGCTGCATTGTTGGCCATGGATTGGCCATCAGTTGGCGACCTCGCGCCGGATCGCCTGCACCACATCCTTGCCGATGCGCGCTTCCATCTGTGCATATACGGGCTGCATCGCGCGCCGCCATTCGGCCTGCTGTTGCGGGCTGAGCGTATGGATCGTGGTGGTGCCCGCGCGTCGGATCGCCTCCAGGGCCTCGTCATTGGTACGCTGGGCAATGGTTTTTTCGTAGGCGGTGGCCTCGCGCATCGCCCGCTCCAGCTGCCTGCGGATGCCGCCAGGCAGGCCGTCCCAGAACTTCTTGTTGACGATGACGGCATAGCCCAGGTAGCCGTGGTGCGACACCGTCAGGTGCTTCTGCGACTCGTGCATCCGTTGGGTGAACATGTTCGAGGGCGGGTTTTCGGTGCCCTCCACCACGCCGTCGCGCAGGGCCGGGGCGGTTTCCGAGAAGGCCAGCGCCACCGGCTGGGCGCCCAAGGCGCGCATCTGCGCGTCCAGTACCTTGGATGCCTGGATGCGCATGCGCAGGCCGCGGAAGTCCTGCGGCTGCAGCAGCGGCTTGTTGGCCGACATCACCTTGAAACCATTGTCCCAGTAGGCCAGGCCGGTGATGCCCTTCGACTCCAGCTTGCGCAGCAGGCCGCGCCCGATGCGCCCCTCCGTCACCGCGTACAGCGCCGCCTTGGATGGGAAGATGTAGGGCAGGTCGAAAGCCTCGAATTCCTTCACGCCCAGCGGCGAGAACTTCGCCAGCGAGGGCGCGAGCATCTGCACCGCGCCCAGCTGCAGGGCTTCGAGCTCCTCGCGGTCCTTGTAGAGCTGGCTGTTCGGGTAGACTTGCACCTTCACCCGGCCGCCGGTCATCTGTTCGGCTAACGCTTTGAAGCGCTCCGCGGCGCGCCCCTTGGGCGTATCCGGCGCGACCACATGACTGAACTTGATGACGATCGGCGCCTGCGCCCATGCGGCATTGCCTGCGGCGGCAAGCAGCACGGCGGCGAAGAATCGGACCTGTACGGCGCGGATCGGGAAGGCGGTTCGGTTCATCCTGCTGATTGAAGAGAATATGATGGGTAAGACCAGTCTGCGCGGCAGGCGCCTGCAGCGCCATCGTGGACTTCCACAATAATAGATACTCGCCCAGAAATACATGTGTTTTGGCTGCCATGAGCGGCGCACTCGCCGCCTTGCACAGCATCGGCAAGCCGCACCTCCGGTTCTGCGCGCCAAGACTCACGTTTATTTCTTGTCGAGTACGTTGGCCGACAGTGTAACGAAGTACGGAGCATTAATGAAATTTCCTTTCGCCCAGCAGCCAGACGCCCAGCGCGCCCGCTCCTGGCGCTGGCTGGTGCCGGTGCTGCTGGTGCTGCTGTTCCTGGCCGTGCTGATCTGGCTGCCATGGCAGGCGCGCCAGATGGAAGCGACCGAACGCCAGGAACAGCTGATCGCGGATACGCTCTGGGTCGAACAGACCCTGCGCTTCGAGCTGGCGCGCAGCGAAGAGGCGTTGGCCGGGCTGGGCAGCGATCTCGCATCGCGTCCACCTTCGGCGCAAGCCTTGCAGGCGCGCTTCCGGCAGATGTTCGAGAACGGCCCCGAACTGGTGCGCATCGTCTGGTACGGCGCCGACGGCACGGTGCGGGCCAGCCATGGCCTGGAGCCACCCGGCGCCCTGCCCGCGCCGACCCGGTTGGCGGCCAGCGTGGCCATCCCCTCCCGGCGCGGCCGCTACAGCGAAGCCTACGGCGCCAGCGAAGCCACCCCGGGCCTGCTCGACTACTACCTGCCGCTGTACGCCGGCGGCAAGCCTGCGGGCAGCCTGGTCGCCACCTACAGCCTGCAGGTGCTGCTCGACGAAACCGTGCCCTGGTGGTTCGCGCAGGACAACGCGCTGACCCTGCTCGACCGCGACGACCGTCCCGTCGCGCGGCGCGCTGCCGGCGGCCCCGGCCGCGGCATCTACACCCACCGGCGCGAGCTCGACCTGCCGGGTGCGCTGGTGGTGCTGTCCACCGACAGCGTCAAGCGCGCGCCCGAGCTGCTGCCGAACCTGCTGGTGGGCTCGGTCATCGTGCTGGCCCTGGGCCTGGTGCTGAGCCTCGCCTCGCTGTGGCGCCACATCTCGCGCACGCTCGCGGCGGAACGGGCACTGCGCCAGCAGATGGCTTTCCGCACGGCCATGGAGAACTCGCTGATCACCGGTTTGCGCGCGCGCGACCTGGAAGGCCGCGTGACCTACGTGAACCGCGCCTTCTGCGAGATCGTCGGCCTGCCGGCAGAAGAACTGGTCGGCAAGAAACCGCCCATGCCCTACTGGGCGCCGGAAGTCATGCTTGAGTACGAGGAACGCTTCCGCGGCGTCCTGTCGGGGAACATCACGCCCCAGTTCGAGACCGTGTTCCAGCGCCCGGACGGCACACGCGTTCCGGTGCTGGTGTACGAGGCGCCGCTGGTGGATGCCGACGGCCGCCAGACCGGCTGGATGAGTTCGATCCAGGACATCACCGACCGCAAGCGCGCCGAAGAACTCAACCGCCAGCAGCAGGAAAAGCTGGAAACCAGCGCGCGCCTGGCCACCATGGGAGAGATGTCGTCGATGCTGGCGCACGAACTGAACCAGCCGCTGGCGGCCATCTCCAGCTATACGGTGGGCGCCCTGAATGTCCTCGAGCGCACTGGCAAGTCCGGGGACGCCGACGATGTGAAAATGGCGGGCATGCTCAGGCATGCGCTGGAGCAGGCGCGCCAGCAGGCGCAGCGCGCGGGCCAGATCATCCGCAGCGTGCACGAGTTCGTGAAAAAACGCGAGCCGCGCCGCGAGCCGGTCACGATCCATAGCGTGGTCGAGGGCGTGCGCGCGCTGATCGAGCTGCAGGCGCGCCAGGCCGGCGTGACCTTGCGCGTCGAGCTGCCGCCGGCCCTGCCCTCGGTACTGGCCGACCGCGTGATGCTGGAACAGGTGCTGCTCAACCTGACCCGCAACGGCATCGAAGCAATGGTCGACACCGGGCTGGACCAGCGCGTGCTGCGCATTACGGCCGAGCATGGCACTGGGAGCGAGGACAGCACGCTCTCGGTGTCGGTGATCGACCGCGGCCACGGCATCGCACCCGACGTGGCGGCCGGGCTGTTCTCGCCCTTCTACTCGACCAAGCTTGACGGCATGGGCATGGGCCTGTCGATCTGCCGCACGGCGATCGAGTTCCATGGCGGTACCCTGACCCATGCGCCGAACCCGGGCGGCGGCACCATCTTTACTTTCACCTTGCCTGCGCAAGCGGCGAGCGGGGCGCTGGGCTAAAATCCGGGTACGGCCCTTGCGGCCGAACGATCAACAGAACAAGCACGCCCCGGAGACCCATTACATGCTGCACATCGTCGACGATGAAGACGTCATCCGCGACGCGCTCGCCTGGCTGGCGCAATCGCGCGGGCTGGAAGCGCGCGGCTACGCGAGCGGGGAAGCATTTCTCGCCGCCGTCGGCTCGTCCGTCGCTCCCGCCGCGAACGGTACGCAGGGTGCGCAGGACGCCCAGGGCGACTGCGTACTGCTGGACGTGCGCATGCCCGGCATGAACGGCGTCGCCGTTTTTGACCAACTGGTCAAGAATGGCCTGAGCGCGCGCCTGCCCGTGATCTTCCTGACCGGCCACGGCGACGTGCCGATGGCGGTCGACTCGCTCAAGCGCGGCGCCTTCGACTTCTTCGAGAAGCCCTTCAACGACAACGTGCTGATGGACCGCGTCGAGGAAGCGCTGGCGGCCTCGCGCAAGGCGCTCGAGGGCGCCGTCGTGCAGGCGCGCCTGGCGACCCTGTCGGCACGCGAGCGCGAAGTGCTGGACCTGATCCTGGCAGGCATGATGAACAAGGTCGTGGCGGACAAGCTCGGCATCAGCATGCGCACGGTGGAGGTGCACCGGGCGCACATCTTCGACAAGATGCAGGTGAAGACGGCCGTCGAGCTCGCCGGGCTGCTGAAATAAGCGGCCACTTGGAACTTCCTGAACTGCCCTCAATTGCCCTCCGTTCTCCTTCTTTTTCGCGCGGCAAGCGTCCCTGCGATTTGAAGGAAGCCTTGTAAAATGAACCGGAACGCCTCGTGACCTCCGCATTCTGTAGCGGTCGCGGAGCTATTGCATTTAGGAATTCTCATGAACGAAAAGACAGTTGCAGACAAGATGTTCCTGAGGACGGCGAAATCGATGCTGATCCTTAACGGCCAGGCCAACCCCGGTGTCGTGGCCCAGATGCCCCAGCACCTCGTCAAGGAAGGCGACGGTCCCTTCGACGTGATCCTGATGTTCGCGCTCAACCGCAAGGAGCTCGAGCAGTACCTGCCGATCGCCAAGGAACGCCTGGGCGAGAAGGGTTCCTTGTGGATCGCCTATCTCAAGCAGACCGCATCCAAGGCCACCGACATCCACCGCGATTCGATCAACGCCTATGCCAAGGAAAACGGCATCACCGCCGTGGCGATGATCTCGATCGACGGCGACTGGTCCGGCCTGCGCCTCAAGCGCATCGAGGTCTAAGCCGCTTGCTCGTGGCGGCTGAGCGCCCAGGCCACATGCTCGCGCACCAGGGCTGAGGTGTGGTCGGCACGGGCGCGCAAGGCCGCCACGATCGCCGCATCGCCCTTGCCGGCCGCACTGGCGGCGGCATTCCCCAGCCCCACCGCCAGGTTGCGCAGCCAGCGCTCGTGGCCGATACGCCGGATCGGACTGCCTTCCATCCGGCGGTTGAACTCCTCCTCTTCCCATCCGAACAGTTCGACCATTCCGGAATCGCCGAGGCCATTCCTTTCGTCGAAGTCGGGCAAGGACGCGCGCTGCGCGAACTTGTTCCACGGGCAGGCCAGCTGGCAGTCGTCGCAGCCGTAGATGCGGTTGCCGATCAGCGGACGCAGCTCCTCCGGGATGCTGCCCTTGAGCTCGATGGTCAGGTAGGAAATGCAGCGCCGCGCATCCAGCCGGCCGGGGCCGAGGATGGCCTGGGTCGGGCAGACCTCGATGCAGGCCTGGCATTGCCCGCAATGGGCGCCCGTGGGCGGATCGACCGGCAGCGGCAAATCGACCAGGATTTCGCCGATGAAGAAGGTGGAGCCGGCCGCGCGCGACAGCAGCAGCGTGTGCTTGCCGCGCCAGCCCAGGCCGGCCTTTTCCGCCAGCGGCAGTTCCATTACCGGCGCCGAATCGGTGAACACGCGGTAGCCCAGCTCGCCGACAGCAAGCTTCACGCGCTCGGCCAATTGCTGCAGGCGGTTGCGCAGCACCTTGTGGTAGTCGCGTCCGCGCGCATACACCGAGACCACGGCGGCGCCGGGTTCCAGCTGGCGTGCCTGCTCTTCGGAACGCCAATCCTCCCCGCGCGACATCGGCAGGTAGTCCATGCGGGCCACGATGGCGCGCACCGTGCCCGGCACCAGTTCGCCAGGACGCGCACGCTTCATCCCGTGGCTTGCCATATAATCCATCTCGCCATGGCAGCCGGCATCCAGCCAGGCCTGCAACCCGGCTTCCGCATGCGCCAGGTCGACGTCCGCGATGCGCACGTCGGCGAAACCGAGTTCCGCGCCCCATGTCTTGATGGTGCGTGCAAGCTCGTGCAGGTCTGGTGGGGATGTCAACATGGCAGGATGGAACAATGCGGCGCAAAGCGCAAATCAACCCCGTATTTTATTCGATGCAGCCCTTCAAAGCCTATCTCCCCGACGAATCCGCCACCGCCGCATTGGGTGCGGCACTGTCTCGCGCGCTCCGGCCCGGCCTGGTGATCTACCTGCACGGCGACCTCGGCGCAGGCAAGACGGCGCTCACCCGGGCCCTGATCCAGGCGGCCGGGCACAGGGGCACGGTCAAGAGCCCGACCTACACGCTGTCCGAGCCCTACCGGGTGGAGATCGATGATCAGGCTGTCAACATCATTCACTACGACCTCTACCGGATGTCGAGCCCGGAGGAATTCCTCGACGCAGGCTTCCGCGAAGATTTCGACGGCAGGAATGTCTGCATCGTCGAATGGCCGGAAAAAGGCGAGCCGGTGTTGCCGGCACCCGACGTCCGCGTGTTGCTTAACGTCAGCGGTCTCGGCCGTGAGGTAGAATTGCAAGCGTTGACTCAACCAGGCCTGCTATGTCTCGACCGCCTCGCCTACCCTCCACCGACTCCCTGATTCCTGCGCGTCCCGCCGCCGCGCGCCGCCGCACCCTGCTCAAGGCCGGCGGCACGCTGCTGCTGTCCGTGGTCGCTCCGCTGCCCGCCGGCGCCGCGCAGATCATGGCCGTCCGTGTCTGGCCTGCGCCCGACTACACGCGGGTCACGCTTGAAAACGACAGCGAACTGAAGACCCAGCACTTCCTCGTGCCCGACCCGCCGCGGCTGGTGGTGGACATCGACGGGCTCGGCTTGAACAACACCTTGAGGAGCCTGGTCGCCAAGATCGAGCCGAACGACCCCTACATCAAGCAGGTGCGGGTCGGCCAGAACCGCCCGAACGTGGTGCGCCTGGTGTTCGACCTGAAGGAGGAGATCAAGCCGGAAGTGTTCACGCTGGCGCCGGTGGCGGGCTACCGGCACCGCCTGATCTTCGACCTCTACCCCACCCGCCCGGTGGATCCGATCGCCGCGCTCATCGAAAAAGGCGACTGGTTCGGCAGCCGGCCGGCCGCGGCGGCAAGCAGCGCCAACCCGGCCTCGCCCCTGCCCGCCACGCCGCCGGCCCAGACCGAAGCGGGCACGGATGCCATTGCCAAGCTCGAGTCCGAGATGTCGGCCCTGAACGGCACCCCGCCGCCGCAGCCGGTGCAGCCGACGCCGTCCAAGGGCGAAGCCAAACCGGCTTCACCGAAAGTGGTACGCATGGTCACCATCGCGCTCGACCCGGGCCATGGCGGCGAAGACCCCGGCGCCATCGGCGCCTCCGGCGCGCGCGAGAAGGACATCGTGCTGGCCGTGGCCAAGCGCCTGAAGGCCAAGCTCGAGCAGCTGCCGAACACCCGCGTCATGCTCACCCGCGACGGCGACTACTTCGTGCCGCTCGGCCAGCGCGTGCAGAAGGCGCGCAAGGTGCAGGCCGACCTGTTCGTGTCGATCCACGCGGATGCCTGGATCTCGCCGACCGCGCGCGGCTCCTCGGTGTTCGCGCTGTCCGAAAAAGGCGCCAGCTCGAGCGCGGCGCGCTGGCTGGCGGACGGCCAGAACAAGGCCGACCTGATCGGCGGCGCCAACTTCGCGGTGCAGGACAAGCAGATCGCGAGCGTGCTGCTCGACCTGTCGACGACGGCCCAGATCAACGACAGCCTCAAGCTCGGCAAGGCCGTCCTGAGCGAGATCGGCGGCATCAACCGCCTGCACAAGGCCGCGGTCGAGCAGGCCGGCTTCGCAGTGCTGAAGGCGCCTGACATTCCCTCGATTCTGGTGGAAACTGCATTCATCTCGAATCCCGACGAAGAAGCCAAGCTGAAGGACGACGGTTACCAGAACCAGCTGGCCGACGCCATCACCAAGGGCATCAAGCGCTACTTCGCCGACAACCCGCCGATGGCCAAGAGCCGTCAGACCTGAGCCTCTTTACCATTCTTCAACCATGACCCTGGCCACCCACACCACCATCGGGCAGCTGCCCGCGATCCGCATCGAGGCTCCGGACGGCGCCCAAGCCACCATCACCTTGTACGGCGCCCACCTGGTGTCGTGGAAGGGGGCGGACGGCAAGGAGCGCATGTTCATGAGCGGGAAGTCGGTACTCGACGGTAGCAAGGCCATCCGCGGCGGCGTGCCGGTGATCTTTCCGCAGTTCGCGGAACGCGGCAAGGGGATGCGCCACGGCTTCGCGCGCGTGAGCAACTGGCGCCTGGGGGACAGCGGGCTGGAAGACGGTGCGGCCTGGGCGAACTTCGACCTGGCGGCGGGCGACCTGCCCACCAGCGTCGCCGACGCCTGGCCCCATACCTTCGCCCTGTGCCTGCGCGTGGCGGTGCGCGCGAATGAACTGAGCATGACGCTCACCGTGCGCAACCTGGGCGCGGCGCCCTTCCCCTTCTTGGCGGCGCTGCACACTTACCACCTGGTGCCGGACGTGTGCGAGGTGCGCATCGAAGGCATTTCCTCGGACGAGATCTCGATCATCGACAAGCTGGACGAGGTCTATCCGCACGTGGCGGGACGGGCCCAGCTGGCGACGAGTGCGGGGACGCTGGTGCTGGAGCAGTCCGGCTTTACGGATGCGGTGGTGTGGAACCCGGGCGCGGTGGATGCGGCGGCGCTGTCCGACATGGAGAACGACGAGTACAAGCGCTTCGTGTGCATCGAGCCGGCCGTGCTCGATCCGGTGACACTGGAGGCGGGCGAAAGCTGGACCGGTACCTACCGCGTCAGCTGATGAAAAAGCCGCAGGGTGGTCGGCTTCGCCGACCACCCTGCGGATCAGTGGGACTCTTTGATCATCCTGCCGTTGCTCGGCTGAATCGGCCGCGCATTCAGCGGATACAAGCGCGAGAACAGCGCCATCTGCGCCGGCGAGGCCTGCATGGTCTGCTTCATGACGATCCACAGCACATCCTCGGTACAGGGCGGCTCGGTCAGCGAACCCATGTAGGTGAAGTATTCGCGCTTCTCCGGCAGGGCCTCGCTCGGATCGAGCAGGATCGACGGCGACACGGCCTGGTGCTTTTCGAGCGGCAGGTTGTTCCACACCGTCTGGATCAGCGGATTGGCCTTGCCGCGCTCGAGCAGCACGGCCAGCACCAGCAGCTTGCCCTCGTAGCTGCGGTGCACGAAGTGGATCACCATCTCCGTGCCCTTGCCGTTGATGCGCTCTTCCGACGGGCGGTGGAAGTGGAACTGCTGCAGCTCGTAGGTCATGTTGCCGACCGTGAGGAAGTTGCCGCCGCCCACCGTCACCTGGATGGTGTGGCCATTGTCGATCTCGCTGAACGAGCTCGGACGGTAGTCGAAGGCGATGTGCTCGAGGTCGACCTTGATGCCGTCGCGCAGATCGATCGGCGACTGGCGGTTGCCGGTATTGCACTTGGCCCAGGCGGAATTGATGTTCGACCAGTTGGCCGGGCCGTACTCGCCTTCGTAGGTCCAGTGGGTGCCGTTCTTCGGCTTGCTGGCGGCGGCGATCGCGGCCTCGGCTTCCTTGCGGCGCTTCGCCTCGGCGGCTTTGCGCGCCTTGGCGGCTGCGGCGGCGCGGGCCGCCTGCTGCTCGCGCAGCTGGGCCAGGCGTTCGGCGATGCGCACCGAGAGCTCGACTTCGGACTGCTCTTCGCCCGCGGACGAATTCGCGGCCGCTGGCGCAGGACGGGCAGCAGCGGCAGCGGTGCGCGTATCGGCCGCGGCGGCCAGGGCCTTGATGTCCGTCTTGGCGGCAACGGGCTTGCCTTCGAGGATGGCCTTGACGGTAGCCGTCTTGCCATCGGTCGCTTTGTCGGCGGATGACTTCGGAGCGGGGTCGCTCGCGCTTGCGGACGCCATGACAAGGCTGCAAGCTAACAGGGCGATGAGGTGGCGCATGAGAATCCAGGGAGTGTCTGTCTTCATGCTTATCGGCAATAAGCGCCGCAAACTTGAGTGCGCTAAAACAAGAACGCCCCGAAAAGTTCGGGGCGCTGCAAGGACGGCAACAGCTGTGTTTACCGGCTCAGCATGTTGCGGCCGAATTTGACCAGCCCGCCGATCGCCAGCGGCACCATCGCCGCCGAGATGCCGACCAGCACGATCTCGGTCAGGTGTTCCTTGACCACCGGGACATTGCCGAATAGGTAACCCGCAGTGACCAGGCTGGCCACCCACAAGACCGCACCGGTCACGTTGAACAGCTGGAAGCGGGCCAGCGTCATCTCGGACACGCCGGCCACGAGGGGGGCGAAGCTGCGCACCACCGGCACGAAGCGGGCCACGATGATGGTCTTGCCGCCGTGCTTCTCGAAGAAATCGTGGGTGCGGCGCAGCGCATCCTTGTTGATCCACCGGTAATTGTGCGTGAACACGCGGTGGCCGATGGCCCGCCCGACGTAGTAGTTCACGGTATTGCCCGTCACCGCGGCCGTGATCAGGAGGGCCATCAGGAGCGCCAAGTTCATCTGGCCGGTGGCGCAGAAGGCGCCCGCGATGAACAGCAGGGTGTCGCCCGGAAGGAAGAAGAACAGGACGAGCCCGGTTTCGCAGAACACGATCGCGAAGAGCACGATGTACACATAGGTTCCGTACTGGGCCAGGAGCGCGCCCAGCGTCCTGTCGACATGCAGCAGCATGTCGAATAACTGCATCAGATCCATCATCTTCCTAGAGGGTTAGCCGTGCATCATACCACCAGTCACCATCCCGGCAGAGCGGGCCTGGCTTTACCTTCCGACCACATTCCCGCACAATCGACCGGATAACAACCTGGAGACTGCATGACCGCATCATTCACAACATCCAGCCTGGCCGTCGCCGTCCTTGCCATGCTGACTGCCGGCGCCGCTTGCGCCGCCGCTGCCAAACCAGAGAAGGAACTGCCGCCAAAGCCCTCGATGGCCGACGTGGTCAAGGCCTCCAAGCCGGGCGACTGGCGCCCGCTCGACCCGGAAAACACGATGGTCATGGACCTGCCGACCGGCCGCGTCATCATCGAACTGGCGCCCGCGTTCGCACCGAACACCGCCGCCAACATCCGCGCCCTGGTGCGCGAGAAGTATTTCGACGACCTGTTCATCATCCGCTCGCAGGACGGCTTCGTGGTGCAGTGGGGCGACCCGGACGAGGAAAACCCGAAGCCGTTCAAGGCTGCCAAGACCATCAAGGCCGAATTCACCGTGCCGGCCAAGTCGGTCGGCAGCTTCACCCGGTTGAAGGATGGCGACGTCTACGCGCCGCAGGTCGGCCACGTGAATGGCTTCCCGGCTGCGCGCGACCCTGCCAGCGGCCAGGCCTGGCTGGTGCACTGCCCCGCCATGATCGGCGTGGCGCGCGATACGGGCGCCGACAGCGGCAATGGCTCGCAACTGTACGTGGTCACCGGTCACGCGCCGCGCCACCTCGACCGCAACATCACCGTGGTCGGCCGGGTCGTGCACGGCATGCCGCTGCTCTCCAGCCAGCCGCGCGGCACCGGCGCCGCCGGCTTCTACGAGAAACCGGAGCAGCGCATGCCGCTCAAGCTGGTGCGCATGATGGCTGACATGCCCGAAGCCGAGCGCAGCCGTTTTGAAGTGATGCGTACCGACAGCGCCACCTACCAGGCCGTGGTGGAGGCGCAGCGCAACCGCGGCGGGCCATGGACCAAGGTCGCGGCCGGCAAGATCGACCTGTGCAATGCACCGATCCCGGTGCGTGAACAAAAGTAAGGACCTCGTCCTTGCAGGGTGGGCGGGGAACCCGCCCACCCTACAGAAAAGCGCCGGGCTATAATCTGCACATGAACGCGCCCGCCCCGACCCACCGTCCCATCCAACAGCTCCCTGACCAGCTCATCTCCCAGATCGCCGCCGGCGAAGTGGTCGAGCGGCCATCTGCCGTGGTCAAGGAACTTCTGGAAAACGCACTCGACGCGGGCGCGACCCAGATCACCGTGCGCCTGGAAGAAGGCGGCGTCAAGCGCATCGCCATCACCGACAACGGCCGCGGCATCGAGCCGGACCAGCTGCCGCTGGCCCTGGCGCGCCACGCCACGTCCAAGATCGCCTCGCTGCACGACCTCGAGCACGTCGGCACGCTGGGCTTCCGCGGCGAGGCGCTGGCCTCGATCGCCTCGGTGGCCGCGGTGCGCATCACTTCGCGCACGCCGGGCGCGCCGCACGCCTGGGAGATCGTCGGCTCGCACGAGGGCACGGTGGCGCCTTCGTCGGGCACCTTCGGCACCACCATCGACGTGCAGGACCTGTATTTCAACACCCCGGCGCGCCGCAAGTTCCTGAAGTCCGAGCAGACCGAATACGGCCACTGCGCCGAGGTCGTGCGCCGCATTGCCCTGGCGCGCCCGGACGTTTCCTTCAGCCTCACGCACAACGGCCGCACCATCGACCATTGGAACGTGAGCGAGGCCGCCAAGCGCAGCGCCCAGATCCTCGGCAACGATTTCGCCGAAGCGCGCCTGCCCCTGGACGAAGCGGCCGGCCCGCTGCGCCTGCACGGCTACGTCGGCCTGCCGACCGCCTCCAAGGCGCGCGCCGACGGCCAGTTCTTCTACGTCAACGGGCGTTTCGTGCGCGACAAGCTGCTGGTGCACGCGGTGCGCGCCGCCTACCAGGACGTGCTGCACGGCGACCGCTTCCCCTGCTACGTGCTGTCGCTCGAGCTCGATCCGGCGCTGGTCGACGTCAACGTCCACCCGTCCAAGATCGAGGTGCGCTTCCGCGACAGCCGCGCGGTGCACCAGTTCGTGTTCCATGCGGTGCAGCGCACCCTGGCGCAAACCTCGGCGACCGCGCATGGCAGCGCGCCGGCGCCGATTTCCGCCGCCGAAGTGAAGCCGACTGGTACGCCGGTGTGGGCGCCGCGCCCGCACGAGCAGACTTCCTTCGGTGCGCAGCTGGCGCCGAGCTTCTCGCCGTCGCCGTTCGCGCCGGGCAGCCGCTGGGACGATCCGCGCCCCGGTCCGATCAACGGCGCGTCCACCGGCGGCGTGGCACAGCGTACCGAAGCCTACGGCGCCCTGTTCGCCGCTGGCGGCCCGGCCAAGGCCGAGGCGCCCGTGGGCGTGCCCCTGTCCGCCCTTGAGCGCCCGCTGTCGAACGACGACTTCCCGCTCGGCTTCGCGCTGGCCCAGCTGCACGGCATCTACATCCTGGCGCAGAACACCAAGGGCCTGGTGCTGGTCGACATGCACGCCGCCCATGAGCGCATCCTCTACGAGCAAATCAAGAACGCGCTCGATGCGCGTGCCGACGGCGCAGAGCTGCAGGTGCAGCAACTCCTGATCCCGGTGACCTTCTACGCCGACGCCATCGAAGTGGCGACCGCCCAGGACCATGGGGAGACCCTGAAGACCCTCGGCTTCGACATCGCCGCGCTGTCGCCGACCACCCTGGCGGTGCGCACCGTGCCGACCCTGCTCAAGAACGCCGACGCCCAGACGCTGGCGCGCGACGTGCTGCGCGACGTGCGCGAATACGGCGGCTCGCGCGTGCTGGTCGAGCGCCGCAACGAGCTGCTCGGCACCCTCGCCTGCCACACGGCGGTGCGCGCCAACCGCATCCTTTCGGTGCAGGAGATGAATGCGCTGCTGCGCCAGATGGAAATCACCGAACGCTCCGACCAGTGCAACCACGGGCGCCCGACCTGGGTCCAGCTCGAGATTGCCGCGCTCGACAAGCTTTTCCTGCGCGGCCAGTAAGCATGACGATGAACAGCAAGAAACCGATGGCCGTGGCCATCATGGGTCCGACCGCGTCCGGCAAGACCGCGGCCGCGCTGGCGATCGCCAGGACCCGTCCGGTCGAGATCATCTCGGTCGACTCGGCCCTGGTCTACCGCGGCATGGACATCGGCACCGCCAAGCCGAATCCAGAAGAATTGGCGGCCGTGCCGCACCACCTGATCGACATCATCGACCCGTTGGAAAGCTATTCGGTGATGCAGTTCCGCGAGGATGCGATTCGCCTGGTGGGCGAGATCAGCGCGCGCGGCGCCCTGCCGCTGCTGGTCGGCGGCACGATGATGTATTTTAAGGGCCTGACCGACAGCCTGGACGAGCTGCCGACCGCCGACCAGGCAGTACGCGCACAGATCGATGCCGAGGCGGCGCAGATCGGCTGGCCCGGCATGCACGCCAAACTGCGCACGCTCGACCCGGTGACCGCCGAGCGCCTCAAGCCCAACGACGCGCAGCGCATCAACCGCGCGCTCGAGATCATTGCCCTGACCGGCAAGCCGATGTCCGAACTGCTGGGCAAGCGCGAGAAGCCCGAGCTGCCGTTCGAGTTGATCTCGTTCGCATTGGAGCCTTCCGACCGCGCCGTGCTGCACCGGCGCATTGCGCTGCGCTTCGACCAGATGCTGGGCGAGCGCGACGACGAGGGCCTGGTGGCCGAAGTGGCGCGCCTGCGTGCGCGCGGCGACCTCTCCCCAAGCCTGCCCTCGATCCGCTGCGTCGGCTACCGCCAGACCTGGGATTACCTGGACGGCAAGATCGACCGCGCCGAGCTGCGCGAACTGGGCATCATCGCCACGCGCCAGCTGGCCAAGCGCCAGATCACCTGGCTGCGCGCGATGCCGGAGCGGATCGTGATAGACTGCCTCGGTACGGACCCGACGGGCGAGCTGATGGATCGGCTGAACCAGTTGAAAAAATGACATTGGCGCGAGATTTTTGCGTCACGGAAGGTAGTCCAGCCTTGACAGGCGACGCGCCGCCCCCGATAATGCCTGCCGTTGCGGTGATATAGCTCAGCTGGTTAGAGCACAGCACTCATAATGCTGGGGTCGGTGGTTCAAGTCCACCTATCACCACCACAGAATTCCAAACGGATGGCTTGGCTCGCGCAGTCAGGCCATTTTGTTTTACCGCCCTGCGGTGCACTTTTTCGGTGATATAGCTCAGCTGGTTAGAGCACAGCACTCATAATGCTGGGGTCGGTGGTTCAAGTCCACCTATCACCACCAGACGGAAACGGCCCGGTTCTCACGAACCGGGCCGTTTTTCTTTGTACTGGCGAAGTCAGCCTAGTCCACGGCGGGCGCGCGCCTGACGTCGTGCAACTGCGACAGCAAGGCCGCCAACCGGTCCATGTCGACCGGCTTCACGAAGTGATGGTCGAAGCCGGCCGCGGCACTGCGTTCGCGGTCGCTTGCACTGCCGTAACCGGTAATCGCGATGATATAGGCCGGCGCACCGCCCGGCCGTCCGCGGATGCGGCGGGCCAGCTCGTAACCGTCCATGCCCGGCAGGCCGAGATCGAGCAGAAAGACATCGAATGGGCCCTTCTCTGCAGTCGCGGCGGCGCGTACCGGATCGTGCTCGACGGTGACGACGTGCCCCCTGGCTTCGAGATACATGGCCAGGGTTGTGGCGGCATCGACGTTGTCGTCCACGACCAGGGTCTGCAGGCTGCGTACCGGAGGTGGAACATCCGTGCCGCGCGCCCGGGGCTGCTTCTGCTGCGGCGACGCGATGCGCGGCAACAGCACCCGCAGGCGGCTGCCGCGGCCACTGCCCTCGCTATGCGCACTGACCTTTCCGCCATGCAGCTCCACCAGGCTCCGGACGAGCGGAAGTCCCAGGCCGAGGCCGCCCTGGCTGCGGTCCGGCGTGCGCTCGGCCTGCACGAACAGTTCGAACGCGCGCCGTATCAGGCCGGGATCCATGCCGATGCCGTTGTCGACAACGTCGATCGCCACCGTGTCCGGCGTGGTCGCCACCTGGACCGCGACCCGGCCGCCATCGGGGGTGTATTTGGCAGCATTGTTCAAGAGGTTGACCAGTACCTGCACCAGCCGCTTGGCATCGCCGTCCACACAAGCGGGCTCCGGCGGCAGCTCGACGCTGACCTGGTGGCGCTTTGCTTCCATCAAGGGCTGGGCCTGTTCCAGCGCCAGCGCGACCAGGTGCTTCACGTCGAGACTGGTCCGGTCCAGCGTCGCCAGGCCGCGCGTCACGCGCGACACGTCCAGCAGGTCGTCGATCAGGCCCGTCATGTGGCGCACCTGGCGCGTGATGACGCCGCTCGCACGCTTGACCGACTCGCTGTTGGCCATCATCGACAACAGGTCGGCCGCCGCGCTGATCGGCGCCAGGGGATTGCGCAGTTCGTGCGCGAGCATGGCCAGGAATTCGTCTTTCGCGCGGCTGGCCTGCTCGCGCTCGTGGTTCGCGCGCGCCGCATGCAGGCCGGTCACGGCGAGCGAGGTGGCGCCACGCAGGAAGGCCATCTGGTTGAAGTTCGGGAACTGCGGGTCGGCCGCTCCGAACAGGATCTTCCCACCCAGCTGGCCATAGCCCATGCTCAGGCGCAGCAGGCGCATCGGTCCCAGCGGCGTCTCGGCCTCGAACACGCGACCGTCCGCCACGGGCGTGCGCAGCAAGGCTTCACAGGCTGCTGCCAACTGCGCCTGGGTTGCCGGCTGCACCGGCAGGCCATCGATGTTCATGCGGACGATCCTCGGGTCCTCAGGCAGCCCCACGGTCTCGAGGTAGGACAGGCGCAGCGGCACGACGCGCTCGACCGCCTGCAGCATCAGCTGCAGGATGGTTTCGCCGTCGCGGCCGGCCCACAAGGCCGGCAATGCAAGCAGGCCCATCAGGTCGCGCACGCCCTGCTCGGCGCTGTCCTGGACCGGCGCATCAGTCCGGGGCGGCATGTCGTTCTTCACTGGATCGGCTGGTGCTTCTACGGCCGTCTCAGGCAGCCTGGCCGGCGCGCGCAAGCTCGCGACGCTCGAGCTCGGCGAGCATCGAGGAAGCCGGGATATAGAAGGGGTTTTCCTGTACCACGCCGTTGACCAGGGTGAGCGGGTGGGTGCGCAGCAGGTCCATCATCATGGCGCCCGACAACTTGGCGGTGTCGTATACGCAGATCGCCGGCTGGCGGTGCTGCGACAGGACTTCGTTGACTTCGGCTTCATAGGCCAGCAGCTCACGCTCGAGACCGGTATTCGAGAGAGTCCAGTCCATATTGCCCATGATGCGTACGCGTCCGTAACCGGCCTCGGCCGCGTCGCGGCACACCTGCTGGAGCGTCGCGAGCATGCGCTCGCGGTCGAAACGGCATTCGTCGTCCAGGTAGGCGCCATACCACGAGGTCAGTTCCAGCTGGCCGCAGGCTTCGCAATGGTCGACATCGATGCCGTTCTCCGACAGGCGCGCGCGGTGCTCGTCCATCACGTTCGGATCGACAATGTGCAACACCTTCTCGCCCTGCTCCAGTCCCTCGCGGAAGAATGGTGCCAGGACATCATATTCCTGTTCACGGCTGTCGAAGAACGCGCAAACATGGAAATGTTCCATCTCGGTTCCGGCCAAGGATAACTGTTTCATAAACGAATCAATTGATTAAGGGTGGGAAGAGCGGATGCGGACGATGTATCGCTTCTACAAGCAAACTGAACCGCAAATGTCCGGTTGACTATCCATTCTACCGTCCTTCGGTCGACCGGCGAGCAATAATCGCCAATTGTGAAATTTTTTAATACGCAAATGCAACAATGACCGGGTTCTTGCAAACCCGGCCAATGCTGGACTGCCATGCGTACTCAATGCTTCTTGCCACCGCCCGAGATCTTGTTCTCGGTCGCCCAGGCGCGCCGTTTTGCTTCCTCTTTCGACAAGCCCTTCTTCTCGTAGCCTTCCTCGATGTGCTTGGCCTGGCGTTTCTGCTTGTCCGTGTAGGACGATTTATCACCTTGAGGCATGATGGTTCTCCTTTCGATGGCGGGATGGTCCACCGCCCTCAGCCTACGCTCCTGCCTGCTTCTGTAATGTTCGGTATCTTACGCAAAGAGACGTTCTACTCAGCAGTAAAAGACTCGTCCAGCGCATAATCGCCACGTGCCAGCCCCGCCAGGACGGCGCCGGCCTGTTGCAGGTATTCCGACGGCACCAGGATGCGCACGCCGCCCAATGCCGGCGCCAGCAGCAGGTCGGTCTGCATCAGGTGCGCATCCGCCAGCACGGCCGGGATGCCGGCCGCAACCAGGCAGCCCTGGGCCAGCGTCGCGTCCATGGGAATCAGGTATTTGGCGATGACGAACAGGTCGCGGCCGGGAATCTGGACGACGTCCGGGTTCGCTGCCAGCCAGGCATTCAGTGCGAGTTGTTCCATGCGAGCCTCTCTTGGCAAATTTTACTGCCCGGTCAAAACAGCGCAGGCGCCTGCGACAGCAGGTACAGGGTAACCCCAATGAGGCCGCCGACGATGGTGCCGTTGATGCGAATGTACTGCAAGTCCTTGCCGATGTTGAGTTCGATTTGCTCGGACATCTCGCGATCGTCCCACTGTTTCACCGTATCGGCGATGTGGCGGGTCAGGAAGCCCGCAAATTCCGGAGCGACGCCGCGCACCGCCGATTCCAGGTTGTCGTTCAGCGAAGCGCGCAGCTGGGGATCCTCGGCCAGTACCTTGCCGACCCAGGCGCCGGTCGCCACCAGCCGCCGGCGCAGGCTCGACTCCTCGCTGTGCAAGTCCTTCTTCACCCAGCCTTTCAGCTCGCCCCACAGCGAGGCCAGGTAGCCGTTGAGCGTCTCGTCGCCCAGCAGGTAGGCCTTGATCTCGTCCGCCCTGGCGGCAAACGCGGGGTCGGCCTTCAGGCGCTCGATGAATTCCTGGGTAAACACATCGAAGCGCTGCCGCAGCGGATGCTGAGGGTCGGCCGCCACCTTGTTCAGGATGCTGGATGCCAGCCGCACCGCCAGGCCGGCCCCCTTGCGGCCAATGAGTTCCGACGGCAGCATGCTTTCGATGAAGGCATAGTCCTCCTTGAGCCAGTCGACGATGCCCTGCGAGATCGTGGCCTGGGTGTCGGCGTTGTCGAGCAGGCGCGCCAGCTGGGTGATGCCTTCGTTGAGCAGTTCCTGGTGGCGCCCGTCGCGGGTCAGGCTCTCCAGGATGGTGCCGGCCGACTTCGACAGGTCGACACTGTTCACCATCGCGTGCACCGCACGGCGGATGAAGCCCTGCACCGCACTGTCCTCGATGAAGTCGAGCATCCAGATGCCGACCCGCACCAGGTGCTGGCCCAGCAGCTCGGTATTGGCAGGCTTGACCAGCCAGTCGGCCACCTTCTGCACCGGGTCGTGGCGCTGGATCAGGCGGATGATCGATTCGGTGTCGAGGAACTTCTCGTGCACGAACAGCGCCAGGTTGTCGGCAATGCGTTCCTTGTTCTTCGGGATGATCTCGGTGTGGCGCGAGACGATGGGGATCGGCACGCGCCTGAACAGGGCCACCACCGCGAACCAGTCGGCCAGGGCGCCGACCATGGCGGCTTCGGAAAAGGCGCGCAGCAGGCCGGTCCACCAGTTCTGGGGCAGGAACAGGGTCAGCACGAACAGCGAGGCCGCGCCCGCGAAAAACGCGAGCGCGAGCATTTTCGATTGCCGCAGTTCGGCTTCTTTCGTCATAGGCTCCTGGGGTTTGTAGGGTGGGCAAGTTCCTTGCCCACGCGCTCAACCAGCGGTGAGATCATCGTGTTGCGTGAGGCATCCGCAAACTATCACCGCGTGGGCGGCATAGCCGCCCACCCTACAAATGCTATATGACTTCGCCGTTTCTCAGCGCTTCGATTGACTCGGCCGTAAAGCCCCAGTCGGCCAGGACCGCTTCGCTGTCCGCCCCGGGGCTGCTCGGCACGCCAGGGGTGGCGGGCGCCGTGCGGCTGAAGCGGGGCGCCGGCGCCGGCTGGGTGACGCCGTCGATCTCGACGAAGGTGCGGCGGGCCGCGTTGTGCGGATGGCGCGGCGCTTCTTCCAGGTCGAGCACGGGCGCGAAGCACACCTCGGTGCCTTCCAGCAGGCGGCACCATTCGTCGCGCGTCCTGGTGGCAAACAGCGCCGCGAAACGTTCGTGCAGTTCTGGCCAGTGCGCCTTGTTCCAGCGCTTCATGAACAGCGGATCGCTCTGGCCGGTGAGGGTGAGCAGCGTGGCGAAGAACTGCGGCTCGATGGCGCCGATCGCAACGAACTTGCCGTCGCTGCAGGCATAGGTGTCGTAGAAGGGGGCGCCGCCGTCCAGCAGGTTGCCTTCGCGCTGGCCGCTCCAGCTGCCGGCGCCGCGCAAGCCGTACATCATGGCGCCGAGCAGGGCCGCGCCATCGGTCATGGCGGCGTCCACCACCTGGCCCTGCCCCGACTTGCGCGCCTCCAGCACCGCGCAGACCACGCCGAAGGCCAGCATCATGCCGCCGCCGCCGAAGTCGCCCACCAGGTTCAGCGGCGGCGGCGGCGGGCTGTCGGCGCGACCGGTCGAGTACAGCATGCCCGACAGGGCCACGTAATTGATGTCGTGTCCCGCCGCCTGCGCCAGCGGCCCGCTCTGGCCCCAGCCGGTGACGCGGCCGTAGACCAGCTTCGGATTGCACTCCAGGCAATCGTCCGGGCCGAGTCCCAGGCGTTCCATCACGCCCGGCCGGAAGCCTTCGAGCAGCACGTCGGCCTGCTCGATCAGCCGCATCGCGGCGCAGCGCCCGGCCGGCTGCTTGAGGTCGAGCGCCAGGGAGCGGCGTCCGCGTGCCATCACGTCGTGGCGGGTACCCAGCACCGGATACGGACTGTCCGCGCCCGGATTGCCCTTGCGGTCGATGCGGATCACCTCCGCTCCCATGTCCGCCAGCATCATCGCCGCGAACGGGCACGGGCCGATGCCCACCATCTCGACGACCCGCACTCCTGCCAATGGTCCTGCCATTCCTGAAGCTCCTTTACAGCGAACGGGCGATGATCTCTTTCATGATCTCGTTGGCGCCGCCATAGATGCGCTGGACCCGGGCATCCACGTACATCTGGGCGATCGGGTATTCCAGCATGTAGCCGTAGCCGCCGAACAGCTGCACGCACTGGTCCACCACCTTGCACTGCAGGTCCGAGATCCAGTACTTGGCCATCGAGGCGCGCACGGTGTCCATGCGCCCGGCAATCATGTCCTCGATGCAGCGGTCGATGAAGATGCGCGCGACCGTCGCCTCGGTCTTGATCTCGGCCAGCACGAAGCGGGTGTTCTGCATCTCGATGAGGGCCTGGCCGAAGGCCTTGCGCTCGCGCGTGTGCTCGACCGTCAGCTGGAGGGCGCGCTCGATGGCGGCCACGCCGCACACCCCGAGGATGGTGCGCTCGTAGGGCAGCTCGGTCATGAGCTGGGCGAAGCCCCTGCCCTCCTCGCCTCCCAGCACGTTCTCCAGCGGGACGTGTGCCTCGTCGAAGAACAGCTCGCAGGTGTCCTGCCCCTTCTGCCCCACCTTCTCCAGGATGCGGCCGACGCGAAAGCCCGGGTTGTCCCTCGTTTCCAGCAGCAGCAGGGACACGCCCTTGGCGCCGGCCGCCGGGTCGGTCTTGGCCACCACCAGGACCAGGTCGGCCATGTAGCCGTTCGAGATGAAGGTCTTGGAGCCGCTCACGCGGTAGCCTTCTCGCCCGCGCACGGCCGTGGTGCGGATGCCTTTCAGGTCGGAACCGGCGCCCGGTTCGCTCATGGCGATGGCCGCGATCATCTCGCCGCTCGCCAGGCGCGGCAGGTATTTTTTCTTCTGCTCCGCGGTGCCCTGGTTCAGCAGGTAGTGCGCGACGATGGCATGGACGTGGATGCCGAAGGCGGTGTCGCCGCCGTAGGACAGCTCTTCGAACACGACCGCCATGTGGGCGAAGCTGCCGCCGGCGCCGCCGTATGCTTCCGGGATGTCGGCCAGCAGCAGGCCCATCGCGCCGGCCTTGTGCCACAGCTCGCGGTCGACGTGCTGCTGCTTGCGCCATTTATCCTGGTGCGGCGTGATCTCGCCCGCCACGAAGCGGCGTACGGCGTCGCGGAAAGCGGCCAGTTCCTCGTTCATCCAAGGTGAGGTGAGTTCCACGCGTTCCTCCTCGGCCCTTGCCTCAGTTGTTTCGATACATGGTCACGACGCAGGCGCCGCCCAGGCCCAGGTTGTGCTGCAGCGCCACCCGTGCGCCCTCGACCTGGCGCGCCTCGGCACTGCCGCGCAGCTGCTGGGTCAGTTCGTAGCACTGGGCCAGGCCGGTCGCGCCCAGCGGGTGCCCTTTCGAGAGCAGGCCGCCGGACGGATTGGTGACCACGCGTCCGCCATAGGTGTTGTCGCCCTCGCGGATGAAGCGGTCGGCGCCCCCTTCCGGGCACAGGCCCAGGGCTTCGTAGGTGATCAGTTCGTTGTGCGCGAAGCAGTCGTGCAGCTCGACCACGTCCAGGTCTTCCGGCCCCAGGCCGGACTGCTCGTAGACCTTCTGCGCGGCGGCGCGGCTCATGTCGTAGCCGACCAGGCGCATCATGTCGCCGGCCTCGAAGGTGTCGGGGCGGTCGGTGGTCATCGCCTGCGCGGCGATGTGGACATCGTGACGCAGGCCGTGGCGCAGCGCGAATTCGCCCGACACCAGCAGCGCCGCGCTAGCGCCGCAGGTCGGCGGGCAGGCCATCAGGCGGGTCATCACGCCCGGCCAGATCTCGGGCGCGTCGAGCACGTCCTGCGCCGTGACCTCCTTGCGGAACAGGGCCAGCGGATTGTTGGCGGCATGGCGGCTGGCCTTGGCGCGGATGCGGGCGAAGGCTTCCAGGGGCGTGCCGTACTTGTTCATGTGGGCCAGGCCGGCGCCGCCGAAGTAGCGCAGCGCCAGCGGGATGTCCGGCTTGCCGACCAGGCGATCGGTGACCTCGTCGAAGGCGTCGAATGGGGTCGGGCGGTCGGTGAAGACCGAGCCGAGCGCGCCCGGGCTCATCTGCTCGAAGCCCAGCACCAGCACGCACTCGGCGGCGCCGCTGGCGATCGCCTGGCGGCCGAGGAACAGCGCGGTCGAGCCGGTCGAGCAGTTGTTGTTGACGTTGACGATCGGGATGCCGGTCATGCCGACCGCGTACAGGGCCTTCTGGCCGCTGGTCGAGTCGCCGTAGACGTAACCCGCATAGGCCTGTTCCACCAGGTCGTAGGGCACCGGTCCGCCGTCGCGGCCGGCATCCTCCAGTGCGGCGCGCGCCGCCTGCGCGCCCATCTCGTGGTAGGGGCGGCTCGCGCCCGGCTTCGCGAAGGGGATCATTCCCACGCCGCTGACGTATACCTTCCTCATCGTCCTGTCTCCGTATTCTTGACTAGGTCGAGCGACCTACTATTGGCCGATTATAGGTCAGCCGTACTATTTAGTGTATGCCTCTGCGATAATCGTGCAATGGCCCGCATTTCCGACAACTCCCCTGCCAAGCCGCCGCGCTCCCTGCGCAACAAGGCCTCGACCACGACCGAAAAAGGGTTCGGGCGCGCGGCCGACATCCTGCTGGCCGCGCGCCGCCTGTTGGCCGCCGAGGGCTATGCGGGGCTGTCGATGCGGCGCGTGGCCTCGGCGTCCGGCATGAGCCTGTCGAACCTGCAGCACTACTACGGCAGCAAGGAGCAGCTGCTCGAAGCCCTGCTCCTGACCACGATGGACGAGTTCCAGGCCAAGATGGACCGGATCGCAGTGGCGATGGCGGGCCGGCCGCAGGTGGAGCGCTTCCTCACCACGGTCGACATGTTCCTCGACGAAATCACCGAACCGACCATGCATGCGATCTTCTTCGAGATCTGGGCGCTGGCCTCGCGCCATCCCTTCGCTTCCAGCCTGATGGGCAAGATGATGGGACGGGAGCGCAAGGCCGTCTATGGCCTGATCCAGGGCCTGAACCCGGCCATCGACGACGACCTGTGCATGGAGCGCGCGGTGCTGATCGTGGCGCAGATCCAGGGGCTGATGCTGTTCCGCCTCGACCGCCATGCCCGTCCGGAACAATACGCGGCGGTGCGCGCATCTCTGCACAAAGTACTGCTATCGCTCGCGACCGTGCTGTGATTTGCCGCCAATTGACGTAAAGTCGACAATTAAAATGCCGATGGGCAGGCATCCGTCGCTTATACTCGTAGGCTTGTCAACCTGTCACGGAGGCCGCACGGATGCACCATGAAATCAGCCTGATCACCACCATTGCCGCCGCACTGGGCCTTGGCCTCCTGTTCGGCATGCTCGCCATTCGCCTCAGACTGCCCGCGCTGGTCGGCTACCTTGCTGCAGGCGTCCTGATCGGGCCTGCAACGCCAGGCTTCGTCGCCGACGTGCAGCTGGCTTCCCAATTGGCGGAGATCGGTGTGATGCTGCTGATGTTCGGCGTCGGCCTGCACTTCTCGCTGGGCGACCTGCTTGACGTGAAGAAGATCGCCCTGCCCGGCGCGCTGCTGCAGATCGGCGTGGCCACGGCCATGGGCATCGGCCTGGCGTATTGGTGGGGCTGGAGCCTGGGGGCGGGCCTTGTATTCGGCCTGGCGCTGTCGGTGGCCAGTACCGTGGTGCTGCTGCGCGCGCTCGAGGCGCGCGGCGTGCTCGATTCCTTGAACGGCCGCATCGCGGTGGGCTGGCTGGTGGTCGAGGACCTGGTGATGGTGCTGGTGCTGGTGATGCTGCCGGCACTCAGCGGTCCGCTCGGCGGGCGTGGCGACGCCGGCGCCGAGCTGTGGCCGGCGCTGGGCAAGACCCTGCTGCAGGTCGGCGCCTTCGTCGCCTTCATGCTGATCATCGGGCGCAAGGTCTTCCCCTGGTTCCTCTGGCGCGTGGCCAAGACCAACTCGCGCGAGCTGTTCACGCTGTCCGTGATCGCCGCTGCGGTCGGTATCGCCTACGGCTCGTCGGCGCTGTTCGGGGTGTCGTTCGCGCTGGGCGCCTTCTTCGCCGGCATGGTGCTGCGCGAGTCGGAGCTGAGCCACCGCGCCGCCGAGGAATCGCTGCCGCTGCGCGACGCGTTCTCGGTGCTGTTCTTCGTGTCGGTCGGCATGCTGTTCGACCCGATGGTGCTGGTGCAGTATCCGCTGGAGGTGCTGGCGACCGTGGCGATCATCCTGTTCGGTAAATCGCTGGCAGCCTTCGTCCTGGTGCTGGCGCTGCGCTATCCGATCAATACGGCGGTCACGGTGTCGGCCAGCCTGGCGCAGATCGGCGAATTCTCCTTTATCCTGGCGGCGCTGGGCATGCAGCTCGAACTGCTGCCGGTGCTGGGCCAGAACCTGATCCTGGCCGGCGCCATCATCTCGATCGCGGTCAACCCGCTGATGTTCAGCCTGGCCGCGCCGCTGGAAAAGTGGCTGCGTTCCAAGCCCGAACTGGCGCGCAGGCTGGAACGCCCGGCCGACCCGCTGGCCGAGCTGCCGATGGAAACGGCGCACGAAAAACTCAGCGGCCAAGTGGTGCTGGTGGGCTTCGGCCGCGTTGGCCGCCGCATCGCCGACGACCTGGTGGCGCGCGGCGTGCACTTCGTGGTGGCGGAACAGAACCGCGAGATCGTCGAGGGGCTGCGCGGGCGCGGCATCCCGGCGGTGGTGGGCAACGCGGCCGAGCCGGCGGTGCTGATCCAGGCGCACATCACGCATGCGGCGCTCCTGGTGATCGCGACGCCGGATACCTTCCACGTGCGCCGGATGGTGGAGATCGCGCGCATGCTCAACCCCTCGGTCAAGGTCGTGGTGCGCACGCACAACGAGAGCGAGGCGGCGCTGCTGCGCGAGGATACCGGCGGCAAGGTGTTCGTCGGCGAGCAGGAACTGGCCGCGAGCATGACGCGGCACGTGCTGGAGACGCTCAAGGAGCGGGCGGCTACGCACTAAGCAGGCTATCGGTTTTGTAGGGTGGGCAGATTTCCTGCCCACGCGGTCAACTGTCGCCAGCACTACCGCAGCAGATCAACTACTGCCTACCACCGCGTGGGGTAATTCGGGCCGGTGGCCCGAATCACGAGCCGCCCCCCTTCGACACCCACGCCAGCCATAAAAAAACCCGCCGGGCTTGCACCTGGCGGGTTGAAGAACAGCAAGGAAAAAACGTTAAAGCCTAAGCGGCAACCACTTCCTCGACGCACAGCTTGAGGTTCGCATGGCGGCCGTGCAGCTGCGAGTGGATCAGCTCGCTGCGTTCTTCCAGCAGCGCGAACACCGCATCCTTCGACAGCACATACTCTTCCATCAGGGTGTCCTTGAGCGATTCGATCACCAGCTTGTAGTCGCGGATCGCGTTCAGGGTGTAGCTGTACAGCTCGTCTGCCTTCTCTTCCACCAGGCGCAGCGTGTGCTCGCCGCCCATGTCCTTCTGCAACTGGCTGTAGTCCAGCTTCGAGCGCGAGTACATCGACAGGCGGCCGACCATCAGGTTCAGCATCTTGGTGATCTTCTCGATGTCGTTCTGGCTGCCCACCGAGATGCCGCGCGGGCCGTAGAACAGCTCTTCCGCCGCCACGCCGCCGTACAGGCCGATCACGTCGCGCTCCAGCTCTTCCAGGGTGCGCAGCGACATGTCCTGGCCCGACTGCAGCACGTAGCCCAGCGCGCCGATCTTCGACACCGCTTCGGTGCTGATCTTCAGCAGGTGCGACTTTTCCTTCACTTCGGCCAGGCTCATGCCGGCGCGCAGGTAGGGATCGATCTGCATGAAGAAGTGACCCAGCTCGTGCAGGGCGATGCGCTCGCGCTGCTTGGTCTTCTCGGCCGTGGTCGCGCGGTCGGTCAGGCCGATGGTGGCGCGCTCGTAGGCACGAAACAGCAGGTTGGTGTTGATGATCGACTTTTCCTGGATCGAGATCATGCTGGCGCGCTCGACCACGGTTTCCAGCAGCGCCGGGCTCAGGTTCTGGGTGATTTCCGCGACCTGGTCCAGGTTGGTGTCGCTCCAGTCGACCAGCCCCTCCTTCTTGCGCGCCAGGAAGCTGCGCAGCAATTCCTTGCGCTCGCCCTTGTTCGGCAGGCGGAAATTGATCTTGACCGAGAAGCGGCGCAGCATTGCTTCGTCCATCTCGGTGTTCGAGTCGTCGAAGTTCGAGGCAACCACCCAGATCACGCCCTGGCCCTTGTCGCTCTTCACGCCGTCCAGCAGGCCCAGCAGGGTGTTGGCGGTGTCGTCTTCCCACTTCTTTTCGCTGCGGCCGCGCGGCATGAACAGGGTCTGGGCCTCATCCAGGAAAATGATGCACTTGCCCTTGGCGCAGGCCTTCTTGTACAGCGCGTTCAGCGCCTTCGAGCCGCCGCCGACGTAGCCCGACTCCAGTGCCGAACCCGAAGCCGAGATCAGCGGCATGTCGAGGCGCTTGGCCAGGTAGCCGACCAGCTTGGTCTTGCCGGTACCGGCCGGACCGGTCAGCATCACGTTGAACGGCTTGTCGATGTTGTGCGACTGGTATTCGTCGCGGTTACGGATCATGTCTTCCAGGTGCAGGACTTCCTGCTTGATGTCCTCCATGCCGATCAGGTCGTCCATGCTGCCCTTGAGCTTGTCCGGGGTGATGACCGAGGCGCTTGCGCCCATGCCCGGCACGCCGAACTTCAGCAGGTAGAGCACCAGCACCAGCACGGCGATGGTCAGGCCATGGTTCTTCAGGAAGGTACCGGCGGTGTCGAGGGCGCTCGCGCCATCGTCCATCACGGCCTTGTGGCTGGCCAGGTAGTCGTCCTTGGCGATCGAGTACGGAATGGCATTCTTCAGCAGCACTTCGCGCTCGAGCGACAGGTGCGAGGTGCTCGGCACCTTGACCACGTGGATCGCGTTCGCGTCCTTGAACTTGTAGACGTAGCGCGGCGTCTCCGACAGCGGCTTGGCGATCAGGAGGTATTCCAGGCGGCCCTTCTGGGCGGCCAGTTCGGTGATCTCGGCAATATTTTGCGACTGCACGACAGGAGTCGGATCCTGCGGCACGGTCGATTTCCAGATTGCGATTGCGACGATTACACCGATCAGTGCCGCCAGGGAAAGGCGGACGGTCGTGCTCTTGAATGCGTTCTTGAATGCAACCTGAAGTTGGGCGAAATTCGGCATCGTTTGATCTTTAGCAAAGTTGTCGGACAGCAGGTACTTCTGGATGCCGTGCCGGCGTGGTCTCTCGCGGGATCGGCGGTGCGGCGCATGGCGGCCGCTATGTGGCGTTACACGCCGTGTCCAAACATGTACGTTTGGTATTGTTTTGATGCCCGAAGGCAATGGGATAAGAAGACTATACCTGCAAAAAAAACCGAGGTGTATACCGTGCGACGAAAAAAATAGCGATCACAACGATAGTGAATATATTAATAATGAAAATCGTTGTCAGATTATCAGGAAAAATTATCTAACTTTTAAATATAGTCGATTTTATTGCAATAACGGCATGTCATATCAAGCATCGGCTTGCAATAATGCCAGGAGCGGTGCGAGGCTAATTTGCGACAGCGAGAACTCTTTGATTGATCGCAACATGCACCCTTCTGTCATCAAACTGTTGACTTCTTTGTGCAACTCAGCAATTCAATTGAGCGCAGCAATTTGCCCGCTTTTGATATGCTGATTCCGTCCAGTGTGACCTTATCCATATGAGGTTGCCGCGCCCGGATGCAAGTCGAAGCGCAAGCAACAGCACGCAACAAAACGAGCAACTGCAAGAGGAACGGCTATGAATAGATACGCATTGGCAGCAGCACTGGCGTTCTGCGTCGGCAGTCCCGCGCAAGCTGCCCTGATCGATCTTGTCACCACCAGCAATGCCGTGGTACGCGTACAACCGCCGGTACGCAACCTGTCGGTTACCCAGCGCCAGGATATCGTGGCGCCGCCGTCGAACATGTCGGAACTGCCCGAGCCGGAGGTGTTCGCAATGATGTTGCTGGGGCTGATCCTGATCGGCTACAAGGCGGGGCGCGACAGCAGCGAGAAATTCAAGTAGTCGGCGCGTCGTTGGCGGTGCCATTGTCTAGGCTAACTGGACAATGGCCCATCAGGCTTCATCGCACAGGGCGTGCAGCTTCAGCAGCGTATTCCAGTTACGGGACGTGCTCCCGTCTCCAAGTAGTTTCCCAAGAGACGTAGCCGCAGCACTATCCAACATCCCTTCCGGACACCAGACATAGGCGGCACGCTCGCCCAATGCGAGCCGCTCGCAGCCCCAGTCCCGGCCGTGGAGCGCGGCCAGCCCGTCGCGCTGGCTTTCCGTACCCAGCAGGAACACAATCAGGCGCGAGTAGTCGGTGGCGACCTCGAGCAGCGGGTTGCCGTCAATGATCGCGCCCAGCTCCTTGCGGCCGAGCACGAAGACACGCGCCGCCACGCCGAGCTTGAGCACGAGGGCGTCCTCGATCGCCCGGGCGGCTTCCTGCGCCGTGGTGCCGGTTGCTTGGAACACGACATTGCCGCTGTTGAGCACACTGCGCACGCCGGTATAGCCCAGGCCCTCGACCAGCATACGCAGGTCGGCCATGGCAATGCGCTTGGCGCGCCCGACGTTAACTCCTCGTAAAAGTGCGACGTAGTACCGGCTGTTCATGGGCGCGATCCTACCCGAGGCGGGCCCGGCGTGGCGCATTGCTCGTGTTGCCCTGGGCAGCTCAGGCGAGGCCTTCGGCGCGCATCGCTTCCTGCACGGCCGGGATGGCGCCGATGCGCGCCTGGTAGGCCTGCAGGACCGGCCAATCGTTCAGCTTGAACTTGGCGAACAGCGCCCAGTTCAGCACGGTGAACAAATAGGCGTCGGCGATGGTGAACCCACTGCCCACCAGGAACTCACGGCTTGCCAGCTTGCCGGCCAGGTAATCCAGCGGACGCGCCAGCGCCGCCCAGGCGGCGGCGCGGCCTTCCTCGGTACAGCCCGGGGTGAAGAGTGGCGTGAAGCGCTTGTGCACTTCGGTGGCGATGTAGTTCAGCCATTCCATGACCTGGTAGCGTTCGAAGGTCCCTGCCGCCGGGGCCAGGTTGGCGCCGGGCGCCTGGTCGGCGATGTATTGCAGCAGGACCGCGGCTTCGGTCAGCACCTTGCCGTCGTCCAGTTGCAGGGCTGGGATCGAACCCTTGTCATTGATGTCGCGGAAGTCGCCGCCGCTGGCGATGGCTTTGGTCTTGATGCTCACGCGTTCGATCGTAAACGGCAGGCCGGCGGCAATCAGGGCAATGTGCGGGGCCAGGGAACAGGCGCCAGGGCTGACATACAGTTTCATGCTTATCCTTTCTTGAATCAGGGGCGATCGCGTCGCAAGATTGCAAGAGTACAACATTTCTTTTGCGCCGCGGCATGAACACCACGGTTCCTGTGCAAGACCGAGCCGCACGAAGTCATGGGTGTTAAGATCGCCAAGCAATTATGTGAAGAAATGAGTGGAGGAAGAATGAGCGATAGCTACGAGCTGGTGCCGCTGGCGCACCTGTATCCAGGCATGGTGCTCGCCGATGCGCTGCTCGACGCGCGCGGCAACGTGCTGCTGGCCGAAGGCACGGTACTGAGCGAGGCGGCGCTCCTGTCGCTGTCCCGGCATGGCGTTGGTGCAGCCCCGATTCGCCGCACCGCCCCCCGGGACCAGCCCGATTCGTCCGTGGTCCAGGCACGCCTCGACCGTCTGTTCCGCCGCAACGACCGTGACGACCATGCGGACTGGGCCACCGGCCTGCTGCGCCGCTACGTCGAGGATTACCGCCTGCGGCGCGAGGTGGCGCCATGAACGCAGATGCTGGAAAGATTGACAGGAACGACCCGACGGACATCCTCGGCGGCGTCGAGGACCTGCCCTCGCTGCCGGCCGTCGTGATGGAACTGCTTGGCAGCATCGACCAGGAGGACATCGACATCGCCGTGCTGGCGAAAAAAGTGTCGAGCGATCCGGCACTGACTGCCAAGACCCTGCGTCTGGCGAACTCCTCGGCCTTCGGCCTGCAGGTGAAGGCGACCACGATCCAGCAGGCCATGACCTACCTCGGCTTCGAGGCCACGCGCAACCTGATCACGGCGGCGGCACTGACCGGCTGCTTCCCGGCAGGCCGCTGCCCGGGCTTCAACGACAAGGCTTTCTGGCGCCATTCGATCGCCACCGCCGCCTGTGCCCGTGCGCTGGCCCGGCGCGTGCGCTTCAATGCGGACTACGCGTTCACCGCCGGCCTGCTGCACGACATCGGGCGGCTGGTACTGGTGGCGCGCTTCCCCGAGCGCTACCAGGCGGTGCTGTCGCTGCGCGACAAGCATGACGGCGAACTGATCGATGCCGAACGCGCCCTGCTGGGCGTGGACCATGTCGACGCCGGCGTGGCATTGGCGGAGCACTGGAATTTTTCGGACACCATGCGCCAGGCGATCGCCTGGCATCACGCGCCGGAAGCGGCCGGCGCCGGTTTCCTGGCGACGATCGTGCACGTGGCGAGCGCGATCGTGCATGCGCTGGACCTGGCCGGCAATCCGGACGAGCTGGTGCCGCGCGTATCGTCGGTAGCCTGGACGGCACTGGGCATGGGCGAAGAAGCATGGCTCCAGGTCTTCCACGAAACCGAGCTGCAGTATGGAGAGATGTCGGCCATCCTGATGGCCTAAAGGAAGGAAAAGTCTGCGCAGCCGAGATGCGCAGGAAGGATACCGGACGAACCGGCACGGCCGAACCGGTGCGGCACTGCGTTCAGCACGCGGCGCCGCAGCCCGCTGGTACCGAAGGCATGACAGGCGCGGCTGCCATGCCTACGGCATCAGTGAGCATAATTGCCGGTCGACGGATTTGCTTCGTTACCTTGCTGCTGTTGCTGAGGTTGCTGCTGTTGCTGCTGGGCTGCCGCTGCGGCGGCTGCCTGGGCTGCCTTCTCTTCTGGCTTCGGGCGGCCTTGTGCGTCCGAGAGGCGATACTTGGTGCGGCGGTCGCCCATCAGGTCGCGCAGGTCGCGAATGCTCATACCGGTCACCTCGTGCATGCGGATCAGCAGCGAAGCGCCGACCGGCAGGCGGTGGTGACGGATCTTGCTGATGACTGGCGGCGCAACTTCGAGCATGCGCGACAGCGCGGCGTCATTCTTCAGCTGCATTTTACCGAGCAGGATGTCCAGCAGATGGTTCGGGTTGTAGCTTTCTTGCGAAGACAGAGCATGATGCTGTTGTGCCATGATGTTTACCTCTTCAGTTTGGTTAAAATAGTTCCTTTACGAACTTTTGTTAAAGACTACATTTCGTTAACATAAGTTCCCGGACTAACGTCTGGAAATTAAACAGGTCGAGCCTGAAGATCTCCTTAAGAAACGTACCGGATTGCATGCTCCCGCGTACCCTCTCCGCATGCGTACTTGTCTTTCAAACAAATTATCAGGCTCATACGTCCACAGTACATCCGAGCGGCGCATGTGACTCATTGTCAGAAATCAAGCTATCGTGCGGAAAGCTTGTCACATAGGCATTTCAGCACATGGGGATTATTTGTGGCGCACGCAAGAGATTTCTGCAATAAATTTTCCTAGTTAGAAGTTGAGCAGAACCCATTGATTTACAAGAAGAAAGACTCGATTCCGTTGTGACTATCTTCAATGGATCGAACACTTTTCTTTGCTCTCCATCATTTAACAATCTGAGCAGCTTGGCAACGACTTTAAGTTAAGAAATTTATCATTCCAGTAAGCATTGAAATATGCTGCGCACAGGCCCATTCCAAGGCCGCATGGCGATTTACGGTAAACTGGACACGTCTTTTGTCAAAGCACTAGCTCCCCTTTTAGCACAGCACTTTATGCAGAAAAAAGTATTCATCAAGACCTTCGGCTGCCAGATGAACGAATACGATTCGGACAAGATGGCGGACGTCCTCGGCGCATCCGATGGACTGGTCCGTACCGACTCGCCCGAAGACGCCGATGTCATCCTGCTGAACACCTGCTCGGTGCGCGAAAAAGCGCAAGAAAAAGTGTTCTCCGACCTGGGCCGCTTCAAGGCGCTCAAGCGCGACAAGCCGGACCTGGTAATCGGCGTGGGCGGCTGCGTGGCCTCGCAGGAAGGGGAAGCCATCGTCAAGCGCGCGCCGCACGTGGATGTCGTGTTCGGGCCGCAGACCCTGCACCGCCTGCCCCAGCTGATCCGCGAGCGCCGCCACACCGGCACGGCCCAGGTCGACATTACCTTTCCAGAGATCGAGAAGTTCGACCACCTGCCGCCCGCCAAGGTGGAAGGCCCGGTCGCCTACGTCTCGATCATGGAAGGCTGCAGCAAGTACTGCAGCTACTGCGTGGTGCCCTATACCCGCGGCGAGGAAGTCTCGCGCCCCTTCGAGGACGTGCTGACCGAGTGTGCTGGCCTGGCCGCCCAGGGCGTGAAGGAAATCATGCTGCTGGGCCAGAACGTGAACGCCTACCGCGGCCTGATCAGGTCGGGCGGAACGGCCGACGGCGAGGAGGCAGCGGGTACGGCTGATTTTGCCCTGCTGCTGGAGTACATTGCCGCCATCCCCGGCATCGAGCGCCTGCGCTACGTCACCAGCCACCCCAAGGAATTCACCCAGCGCCTGATCGACGCCTACGCGAAGATCCCGCAGCTGGTCAACCATATCTACCTGCCGGTGCAGCACGGTTCCGACCGCGTGCTCGGCGCCATGAAGCGCGGCTATACTGCCCTCGAGTACAAGTCGATCATCCGCCGCATCCGCGCGGTGCGCCCGGAGATGGCCTTCTCGTCCGACTTCATCGTCGGCTTCCCCGGCGAAACCGATGCCGATTTCGAAGCCATGATGAAACTGGTCGAGGATGTGGGCTTCGACAACAGCTTCAGCTTCATCTTCAGCAAGCGCCCGGGCACTCCGGCGGCCAATCTCGAGGACGATACGCCGCACGAGGCCAAGCTGGCGCGCCTGCAGCGCTTGCAGGCCTTGATTGACGCGAATACGCGCAAATATAGTGCAGCAATGGTCGGCAGTGTCCAGCGCGTGCTGGTCGAAGGCCCCTCCAAGAAAAACCCGGAACAGCTGCAAGGCCGTACCGAAAACAACCGCGTGGTCAACTTCAGCGCAGACGACGGTGTCGGCCTGGTTGGGCAACTGGTCGACGTGCGCATTGTGACCAGCCACGATTACTTCCTTAGCGGCGAACTCGTCGCCAACCTAGATACGATTGCCAAAGCCAGTTGAAAAACACACCTACCCAGCCTTCGTACTTCATCCCCGAGCCGCTCGACAACACGCGGCTTGCCCACCTGTGCGGCCCGCTCGACGAGAACCTGCGCCAGATCTCGGCCGCGCTTGACGTCACCATCTTCCGGCGCGGCGAGAAATTCATCGTCAGCGGCAGCAATGCCGAACGCGCCGTGGAACTGCTGGAACGCTTCTACGCGGTCGCCAACAAGGTCGTTCCGATCGAGGAAGTGCAGCTGGCCCTGGTGGAACAGCGCTCCGGCCTGAAGCCGCGCACACCGGGCGACGACGCTGCCGAAGCGCCGGCCGCCAGGGACGACAAGGAGGCCGGCGACGAGGCCGGGGAGGAAGCGCCTTCCGAACTGGTCAGTCCGACGCTCAAGACCCGCCGCAGCGACCTGCGCGGCCGCACCGTGCACCAGATCCAGTACCTGAAGTCCGTGCTCGAACACGACATCAGCTTCGGCATCGGTCCGGCCGGCACCGGCAAGACCTACCTCGCCGTGGCCTGCGCCGTGGACGCGCTGGAGCGCGACGCAGTCAAGCGCATCATCCTGACCCGTCCCGCCGTGGAAGCAGGCGAACGCCTCGGTTTCCTGCCGGGTGACCTGAACCAGAAGGTCGATCCCTACCTGCGACCGCTGTACGACGCGCTGTACGACCTGCTCGGCTTCGACCGCACCCAGAAGCTGTTCGAGAAACAGGTGATCGAAATCGCCCCGCTGGCCTACATGCGCGGCCGTACCTTGAACCACGCCTTCGTGATCCTGGACGAAGCCCAGAACACGACGGTCGAGCAGATGAAGATGTTCCTGACTCGCATCGGCTTCGGCAGCAAGGCCGTGATCACCGGCGACGTGACCCAGGTCGACCTGCACAAGACCCAGCGTTCCGGCCTGGTGGACGCCATGCACGTGCTGAAGAACGTACGCGGCATCGGCTTCACCCAGTTCTCCAGCGTCGACGTGGTGCGCCACCCGCTGGTGGCGCGTATCATCGATGCCTACGAGAAGAACTCCTCGGTCGAGGAGCTGGCCGCCTTACCCAAACCGACCCCTGTCAAAAATGCAAGAAAAAAAACATAAGCTCGACCTTGAAGTCCAGTACGCCGACACCCGCCTGGAACAGGAAATCACGGAAGCCATGCTGCAGCGCTGGGTGGAAGCAGCCCTGCTCGGCCCGGCCGAGCTGTCGATCCGCTTCGTCGATGCGGAGGAGGGCCAGGCCCTGAACCGCCAGTACCGCGGCAAGGACTATGCGACCAACGTGCTGACCTTCGCCTACAACGAAGGCGAGGAACTGGGCGAGGACGACCCGACCCAGGCCGACATCGTCCTGTGCACCGACGTTCTGCTGCGCGAGGCGGAGGAGCAGAAGAAGACGGTCGAGGAGCACGCGGCCCACCTGGTGGTGCACGGCGTCCTGCATGCCCAGGGCTACGACCACGAGCACGACGAGGAAGCCGATGAGATGGAGCAGTTCGAGCGCGACATCATGGAAGTGCTCGGCTATCCGGATCCGTATGCCGAGTGATCCGTAGGGTGGGCGGGTCTCCCGCCCACGCGGTGATGGTTATCGGCTCCGCTTTCGGGTGAGATGATCGCGCTGCAAACGATCACCGCGTGGGGTGAACTGGTCCAGTGGACCAGTTCACCAGCCGCCCACGCTACGTATTTTCTCTACGTCAACATGCGCTAACAGCGCGCATTGTGGGCCATCCGCCCTTTTGGTGTATCCTATACCCATCGCAACAACGGCTTCACGCCAACTATGCCCGAGTATCCCAGTGACGTCCGATCGGACGCCAAACCCCACCGGTCGCTGTTCGAACGGCTGACCGCACTCATCTCCCCCGAGCCTGAAAACCGCGCAGAACTGCTTGAAGTCCTGCACGAAGCCCACGAGCGCAACCTGATCGATGCCGACGCACTCTCGATGATCGAGGGCGTATTCCAGGTCTCCGACCTGTCCGTGCGCGACATCATGGTGCCGCGTTCGCAGATGGACGTGATCGACATTACCGATCCGATCGAGGAGTGGCTCCCGATCGTGCTCGAAACCCAGCACTCGCGCTTCCCCGCGATCGAGGGCGAGCGCGACAAGGTGGTCGGCATCCTGCTGGCCAAGGACCTGCTGCGCTACTACGCCGAAGAATCCTTCGACGTGCGCAAGATGCTGCGCCCGGCGATCTTCATCCCGGAGTCGAAGCGCCTGAACGTGCTGCTGCGCGACTTCCGCGCCAACCACAACCACATGGCCATCGTCGTCGACGAGTACAGCGGGGTCGCTGGCCTGATCACCATCGAGGACGTGCTCGAGCAGATCGTCGGCGACATCGACGACGAGTACGACGTCGACGAGGACGAGGACAACGTCCTGTCGATCAAGGAAGGCCAGCTCGGCCCGCGCTGGCGCGTCAAGGCCCTGACCGAGATCGAGCAGTTCAACGAAGAGATCGGCGCCGACCTGCCCGAGATTGATGCCGACACCATCGGCGGCCTGGTCGCCAGCCATCTCGGGCGCATGCCGCACAAGGGCGAAGTGTTCGACCTCCAGAACCTGCGCTTCGAAGTGCTGCGCGCCGACGCGCGCCAGATCCACGTGCTGCTGGTCGAGAAGCTGCCGCTGGACGAAGACGACCACGACTGATGCTGCGCCGCCGTACCCAGCCCGGATCGCCGGACCGCGCTACCACCGCCCCTGACCCAGCAAGCCGCGGCACCAGGCCTTCCCCGAAGGCCCTGGTGGCGATGGCGCTGGCCGGGGCTACCAGCCTGCTGTCCTTCCAGCCCTTCGGCTGGTGGCCGGTGCAGTTCCTGGCGCTGGCCTATTTCTTCTACCAGGTCGGCATGAGCACCTCGCCGAGGCGCGGCGTCTGGCTCGGCTGGGCTTTCGGCTTCGGCTGGTCGGTGGCCGGCATGCACTGGCTGTACATCGCCGTCACCCGCTTCGGCGGCCTGCCCGCCATCCTCGGCGCGATCGCGATCGCCCTGCTCGGCCTCTACATGGGCTTGTTCGGCGCCTTTGCCGGCGGCGTCGCCAGCTGGCTGCGCCGCAAGTGGTCGCTGCCGGTAAGCGCCTTCGTGCTGCTGGTGCTGCCCGCCGTGTGGGGTGTGTCGGAGTGGATGCGCGGCTGGATCTTCACCGGTTTCCCGTGGGCGGCCTCGGGCTATGCCCACAACGTTTCGCCGCTCGCCGGCTATGCGCCGATCCTCGGCGTCTACGGCCTCGGCGTGCTGGCTGCCCTGTGCGCCGGCTGCCTCGTCATGCTCACCCAGCGCGCACGCTGGCCGGCACTGTCCCTGTTCGCGGCGATCATGATGGGCGGCTTTGCCCTGAAGTTCGTCGACTGGACCCGGGAAGTGGGACAGCCCCTGAGCGTGCGCCTGCTGCAGGGCGACGTGAAGCAGGACCAGAAGTTCGACGCCGCCTATCTGTACGAGATCATCGAGCGCTACCAGGCGATGATCACGGCGGCCCCGGCCGACCTGGTCGCCACGCCGGAAACCGCGATTCCGGTCACGCCGCAGCAGCTGCCGGACGGCTACCTGGCGTCCCTGCAGGGCTTCGCGGCCCAGACCCGCAGCCACCTGATGATCGGCATCCCGACCCTGGACGGCGCGGGACGCTACGCCAACAGCGTGATCGCCATCGATCCCCTCGGTCCCGGAAGCACGCAGTCCTACCTCTACAACAAGTTCCACCTGGTGCCCTTCGGCGAGTTCATCCCGCCGGGCTTCCGCTGGTTCACCGACCTGATGAGCATCCCGCTGGGCGACCAGACCCGCGGCGAGCCGCTGCAGGCGCCCTTCCCGATCAAGGACCAGCTGGTGCTGCCCAACATCTGCTACGAGGACGCTTTCGGCGAAGAGATCGCGGCCCAGCTGCGCAATGCGCCGAAGCCCGCGACCCTGCTGCTCAACGTGTCGAACCTGGCCTGGTACGGCGAATCGGTGGCCATCCCGCAGCACCTGCAGATCTCGCAGATGCGCGCCATCGAGACCGGCCGCCCGATGCTGCGCTCGACCAACAACGGCGCCACCGCCGTCATCGACGGCCGCGGCAAGGTGCTGCAGCAGCTGCCCTTCTACCAGCGCGGCGTCCTGACGGCCACGGTACGCGGCACCGAAGGGCTGACGCCGTACGTCCGCGCCGGCAACCTCGCTTTCCTGGCGCTTGGCGTGCTCATGCTGGCAGGCGCCTGGTTCGCCGGTCGCCGCTATCGCCAAACGGTTTCGTAGCGTGGGCGGGTTTCCCGCCCACGCGGTGAGAGTCTGCAGCGCGATCATCCGGTGTGATAACGGAGCCGATAGCGATCACCGCATGGGCGGCGTAGCCGCCCACCCCACGGACGGCCGCGACAAAAATATTCCGCCATTCCATACTGCTGAGTTGAATCGCCCCCAGAAGGCCGTGAAAATTCAGTAGAATTGGTCATTTGGCAAATTTACCGTGACCGCGGCGCGCAGCGCCGCAGCGCCCCACATATTGCTCACATTCCGATGCTCACATTCCAACAAATCATCCTGACCCTGCAGACCTACTGGGACAAGCAGGGCTGCGCACTGCTGCAGCCGTACGACATGGAAGTCGGCGCAGGCACCTTCCACACCGGCACCTTCCTGCGTGCGATCGGTCCGGAACCCTGGCGCGCCGCCTACGTGCAGCCTTCGCGCCGCCCGAAGGACGGCCGCTACGGCGAGAACCCGAACCGCCTGCAGCACTACTACCAGTACCAGGTGGTGCTGAAACCGGCGCCGGAAAACATCCTCGACCTCTACCTCGGCTCGCTCGAGGCGCTGGGCCTGGACCTGAAGAAAAACGACGTGCGCTTCGTCGAGGACGACTGGGAAAGCCCGACCCTGGGCGCCTGGGGCCTGGGCTGGGAAGTCTGGCTGAACGGCATGGAAGTTACCCAGTTCACCTACTTCCAGCAAGTCGGCGGCCTCGATTGCAAGCCGGTGCTGGGCGAGATCACCTACGGCGTCGAGCGCCTGGCCATGTACTTGCAGGGCGTCGAGAACGTGTATGACCTGGTGTGGACCGAGTGGGAAGAAGATGGCGTCAAGAAGACCCTGAAGTACGGCGACGTCTTCCACCAGAACGAAGTCGAGCAGTCGACCTACAACTTCGAGCATGCGAACACCGAACTGCTGTTCCAGGCCTTCTCGCATCACGAAGCCGAGGCCAAGCGCCTGGTCGAGCTGCAGCTGACCCTGCCGGCCTACGAGCAGATCATGAAGGCCTCGCACAGCTTCAACATGCTGGACGCGCGCGGCGCCATCTCGGTGACCGAACGCGCCGCCTACATCGGCCGCGTGCGCACCCTGTCGCGCCTCGTGGCGCAGGCCTACTACGACTCGCGCGAGAAGCTCGGCTTCCCGATGCTGCCCGCTTCTACTGAAGCCTCCGACAAGGCTGCTGCTTAAAAGAAGAACAGAACAAATCATGAACCAGACTCTCCTCGTCGAAATCCAGACCGAAGAACTGCCGCCGAAAGCGCTCGTCAAGCTCGGCGCCGCTTTTGCCAACGGCATCGCCAATGGCCTGAAGGCGCGCGACTTTTTGGAGGCGGACAGCATCGCCACCGCCCACGCCACCCCGCGCCGCCTGGCCGTCACCATCAGCAACGTGCGCGGCACCTCGCCCGATAAGTCCATCCGCGAGAAGGTGCTGCCGGTCTCGGTCGCGCTGGACAAGGACGGCAACCCGAGCGCGCCGCTGGCCAAGAAGCTGGCCGCCCTCGGCTTCCCGGACCTGCAGGTCAGCGACCTCGAACGCGCCCAGGACGGCAAGGCCGAATCCTTCTTCTACACCTATACCGCCAGCGGCAGCCCGCTCGCCAGCGCCCTCCAGGACGTCCTGCAGGACACCGTGTCCAAGCTGCCGATCCCGAAGGTCATGAGCTACCAGCGCCCGGACGGCGCCACCGTGCAGTTCGTGCGCCCGGTGCACCTGCTGCTCGCCCTGCATGGCGAACAGGTGCTGCCGCTCTCGCTGCTGGGCCTGGAGGCCGGCCGCCACACCATGGGCCACCGCTTCCTGTCGCACGGCGGGCAAATCGCCATCCCGCACGCCGACCACTATGCCGGCGTGCTGGAGAGCGAAGGCAAGGTACTGTCGAGCGCGGAAGCGCGCAAGGAGAGCATCCGCCGCCAGCTGCTCGACAAGGCGGGCGCCGACCAGGTCCTGATGCCGGAATCGCTGCTCGACGAAGTGGCCGCCCTGGTCGAATGGCCGGTGGTCTACGAATGCCGCTTCGAAGAGGAATTCCTGTCGGTGCCGCAGGAATGCCTGATCCTGACGATGCAGACCAACCAGAAATACTTCGCGCTGACCGATGCCTCGGGCAAGCTGCGCTCGCGCTTCCTGATCGTCTCGAACCTGGAGACAAGCGACCCGTCCGCCATCATCGGCGGCAACGAGCGCGTGGTGCGCCCGCGCCTGTCGGACGCCAAGTTCTTCTTCGAGCAGGACAAGAAGAAGACCCTCGAGTCGCGCCTGCCGCAGCTGGCCAACGTGGTTTACCACAACAAGCTGGGCACCCAGCTTGATCGCACCCAGCGCGTCATGAGCCTGGCCGCCGCCATCGCGCGCCGCCTCGGCTTCGACGTGGCGCTGGCAGAACGCGGCGCGCGCCTGGCCAAGGCCGACCTCCTGACCGACATGGTGGGCGAATTCCCGGAACTGCAGGGCATCATGGGCACCTATTACGCGCGCCACGACGGCGAGCACGAGGAAATCGCCCTGGCCGCCTCCGAGCACTACCAGCCGCGCTTTGCCGGCGACCTTCTCCCCTCGACCAATACCGGCCTGGCGGTCGCGCTGGCCGACAAGCTGGAAACCCTGGTCGGCATCTGGGGCATCGGCCTGCAGCCGACCGGCGAGAAGGATCCGTTCGCGCTGCGCCGCCACGCCCTGGGCGTGATGCGCATGCTGGTCGAAAAGCGCCTGCCGCTGTCGCTGTGGGACCTGGTCAATGACGCCTGCGCGCTGTTCCAGGGTCAGGCTGCCAAGGTAAAGGAAATGCGGGACCCGCGCGGCGAAGTCATCCCCTTCATGCTCGACCGCCTGCGCGGCATGCTGCGCGAGCGCGGCTTCTCGCCAAACGAGGTCGAGGCCGTGCTGGCCCAGAACCCGGACCGCGTCGACGACGTCGTCCAGCGCCTGGAAGCGGTGCAGGCCTTCGCGGCCCTGCCGGAATCAAGCTCGCTGGCCGCCGCCAACAAGCGCATCACCAACATCCTGAAGAAGAACGAAGACGCCCTGCCGCAGGACGCCGCGCTCAAGCAGGAGCTGCTGGTCGAGCCGGCGGAAAGCGCGTTGGCCGCCAAGATGAGCGCGCTCGACGGCGAAGTCCTTGGTGCCTTCGAGCGCAGCGACTTCACCGGCGCGCTCAAGACCCTGGCGCTGATGAAGGATGAAGTCGACGCCTTCTTCAACGACGTCATGGTGATGGCGGAAGACGTCAACCTGCGCAACAACCGCCTGGCGCTGTTGTCGCAGCTGCACGCCATGATGAACCGCGTGGCCGACATCTCGAAGCTCGCAGCCTGAGAGTTGCACTCTACGTATTAAGGTAGTTCCATGAAACTCATCATCCTCGACCGGGATGGGGTCATCAACCACGATTCGCCGGACTTCATCAAGTCGCCGGCGGAGTGGATCCCCATTCCCGGCTCGCTGGAAGCGATCGCCCGCCTGAACCAGGCGGGTTACCGGGTCGTGATCGCATCGAACCAGTCGGGCATCGCGCGCGAACTGTTCGACATCACGACCCTGAACGCGATCCACCAGAAACTGCACAACAGCGCCCATCTGGTCGGCGCCGACATCGACGCCATCTTCTTCTGCCCGCATGCCGCAAGCGACAACTGCGACTGCCGCAAGCCCAAGGCCGGCATGTTCGAAGAGATCAGCAAGCGCTTCAAGGTCAGCCTGAAAGGCGTGCCGACCGTGGGCGACTCGCTGCGCGACCTGCAGGCCGGCTTCATCATGGGCTGCGTGCCCTACCTGGTCCTGACCGGCAAGGGCGAGACGACGCAGCAGACCGGCGGCCTGCCGCCCGGCACCCAGGTATTCCCCGACCTCGCAGCGATGGTCAACGCCTTCCTCAAGACCGCGGTACAGCGGCCTGAGTAAAACACAGCTACACGATCCAGAACCAGTCCATTTGTCCGGAGCCCCTTTGCATACCCTCAACCTGTTCCTGCGTTCCCTGCTTTTCAAGATCGTGATGATCGTGGCCACCGTGGTGTGGGCCTGTGTATGCTTCCTGGCGGCGCCGCTGCCCTACAACAAGCGCTTCTGGGTGACCTCGCGCTGGAACGTCTTCATCATCTGGGCTGCGAAAGTCATCTGCGGCATCCGCTACCAGTTCAAGGGCTACGAGAACCTGCCGGACGCGCCGGCCATCATCCTGTCGAAGCACCAGTCGGCCTGGGAGACCATCTTCCTGCTGCCGAACCTGACGCGCCCCCTGGTCTATGTCTTCAAGAAGGAGATCCTCTACATCCCCTTCTTCGGCTGGGGCATGGCGCTGCTGCGCATGATCCCGATCGACCGCTCGCAGGGCAAGAACGCCTTCTCCCAAGTCGTCCGTCACGGCAAGCGACGGCTGTTAGACGGCCAGTGGATCATCATGTTCCCGGAAGGGACGCGCATCCCGGTCGGCCAGAAAGGCAAGTACAAGAGCGGCGGCACACGCCTGGCTGTCGAAACCCAAACGGTGGTCGTCCCGATCGCGCATAATTCAGGTGAGTGCTGGCCGAAGAATTCCTTCATCAAGCGCCCCGGCGTGGTGACGGTCTCGATCGGCAAGCCGATATCGCCAGAAAACCACACTCCCGACAGCATGATGCAAGAGGTCGAAAATTGGATAGAATCCGAAATGCGCGTTATCTCGCCCCACGTCTACAGAGGTGGCTGAGCGACGTCAGCGCCCAGATCAGGAATTCAAGACCGCAGCACGACATGACCTCTTCCAAGATCGACGGGCACCAGCTGGAACTGTTTGCACAGGAATTCTTCGCGGCGCTCAAGCCTTCGGATAAACCGGCCCCGCCCTCGCAACCCCTCTTCAAGGCGCCGCCTCCGGCGCCACGCCACCTCATCCCTGCTCCGCCCGTGGCGCAAGGCGAACCACCGCTCAAGCGCATCGTCCTCGGCGCCCACACCGTCGATTACGCCCTGCGCCGCTCGGCGCGCCGCTCGATCGGCTTCATGATCGACGATGACGGCCTGCGCGTCACGGCGCCGCGCCGCTGCACGCAAGCCGAGATCGACAATGCGATCCGCGCCAAGCAGCGCTGGATCCTCACCAAGCTGCTCGAACGCGGCCAGCGCCGCACCCAGCGCTTGGTCCGCCCGCCGGTCGAATGGAAGGACGGCGCGCGCCTGCCCTACCTGGGCGGCGAAATCACCCTGCGCCTGGAAGATGCCGCGCGCAGCCACTGCCAGTTCGACGCAAGCAATCGCGAGCTGTGGATCGGCGTGGTGCCCGGCCTGTCGGAATGGCAGCTCAAGGAACGCGTCAAGCTGTGGTTCCAGGCCGAGGCAAAGCGGCTGTTCAAGGAGCGGCTGGATTTCTTCGCGCCACAGCTGAATGTGACGTACAAGGCCTTTGCCCTGTCGTCGGCGGGCACGCGCTGGGGCTCCTGCACGATCGAAGGGAACATCCGGCTGAACTGGCGCCTGATGCACTATCCCGCTTCGCTGGTGGACTACGTGGTGGTGCACGAACTGGCGCACCTGCGCGAGATGAACCACAGCCCGCGCTTCTGGGCGACGGTGGGCGAGGTGTATCCGGATTACGACGGGGCGCGGCTGGCGCTCAAGAAGCGCTCGCTCGAGATGCCGGTCTTATTTGCCGATTGATGTCTTTCGCAGGGTGGGCAGGTTTCCTGCCCACGCGGTGATCGTTTGCAGCGAGATCATCCGGCGCGATAACGGAGCCGATGGCAATCACCGCGTGGGCGGCGAAGCCTGATCTGGTCCACTGGACCAGATCACCCCTACAACAGCGCATCGCGGCGCGCGGCCGCCAGCTCCCGCATTGCCGCCTCCTGCGCCTCCGACAGGGCACGATACGGAATCGGCAAGGTTCCCCGCTTCAGCACCATCATGAACCCGCGCGTGTAAGTACGCACGCCGATCACGTCTTCCCACCCGATCAGGGTCACGCCCCCGCTGGTGCGCACGATGCCGTGCTGGTCGATGGTGAATTCATAGGTGCGCCGCCCGCGGCCGAGCATGACGAAATGGAGGGCGGCACCGAGCGTGCTCTTCAGGCGCAGGTAGAGGCTGGCAGGCCAGCGAATGCGTCGCCGGCGGATGAGGAAACCGCCGTGCTGCCACATGAAGCTGATGTATTCACCCAGCGTGTAGCGCACGAAGAAATGCAGTTCGGATAAGGGAACAGGCAGAACAGGAGAAACGTCGGGGGGGACACCGGCGGCCGGCGACACCGGTACCTCTGAAGTGTTGGCGTTGACATGCATGTGCAGCACCTCACTATCTGCCTGCTGCTGGACCAGCATGGCGACAGGCTTCCCATTACTCATTTCATCCCTGCGCGGTCTCGGGTGATTAAACGACAACATTGCGCATCCCCTTGTTATTATCCGAGCTCGAACCGGAATGGTAGCAAAACCTACCGGAGAAGTCGTCGCAGGAGTTCAACAGTGCGCAGGGTGGCGCCGCGGTGGCGGCCAGCGAATGCGAGCGCGTGGGCGCCCATCGCGGCACGCGCGCCCTCGTCCTCAAGCAGGCGCAGCGCCGCGGCCACCAGGGCGTCGGCGCCGGGCACGCGCAGGGCCGCACCGATCGCCACCGCCTCTTCGGTCGCCTGGGCGAAATTGAAGGTGTGCTCGCCGACCAGCACCGGCTTGCCGAGGGCGCAGGCCTCGATCAGGTTCTGGCCGCCCAGCGGCATCAGGCTGCCGCCGATGAAGGCGCAGTCGCAGGCGGCGTAGTAGGCGAACATCTCGCCCATCGAGTCACCCAGCAGCACGTCAGCGTCTCCAACGCCTGCGTCGAGGCGCGAGCGCCGCTGCACCGACAGGCCGCGCGCCGTGATGAGTTTCTCGACCTCGTCGAAGCGCTGTGGATGGCGGGGCACGATCACCAAGAGCGCACCCCGCGGCCGGTCAGCCACGCGCAGCCAGGCATCCAGGACCAGCGCTTCCTCGCCCTCGCGTGTGCTCGCGCACAGGAAGACGGGACGGTTGCCGAACCGGGCGCGCAGCCAGGCGCCTTTCTCCAGCGCGGCCTGCGGCGGCACCACGTCGAACTTGATGCTGCCGGTAACCTCGACCTGCGGCGCGCCGAGCGAGCGGATGCGGGCAGCGTCCGCATCGGTCTGCGCCGCCACCAGGGGAATGGCGCGCGCCGCGTCGCTCATCAGGGCGCCCATCTTCCGGCCGCGCCGCAGCGAGCGCTCCGACAGGCGCGCATTCACCAGCGCCACCGGCACCCCGCTCCTTGCGCAGCTGTGGACCAGGTTCGGCCACACCTCGGTCTCCATCAGGATGCACACGCACGGCTGGAAGCGGCGCAGGAAGCGCCCTACCATGAAGCCGGTGTCGTACGGCAGATAGGACTGGACCAGGCGCTCGCCATGGTGGCCGAACAGCGATTTGCCGGTGGCGCGGCCGGTCGGCGTCATGTGGGTGAGCAGGATGCGGGCATCGGGATAGCTGCTCAGCAGCGCCTCGACCAGCGGCTCGCTGGCGCGGGTTTCGCCGACCGAGACCGCATGCACCCACAGGGTCATGCGCGTCGCTGCGGCGGCGTCGGGAAAGCCGAGGCGCTCGGCCCAGTGGGCGCGGTAGCCGGGCTCCTTGCGCCCGCGCCACCACAGGCGCCCGAACACGAGCGGCAGCGCCAGCCACCAGGCCAGCGAGTACAGCCAGCGGCTCATCCCGCCTCCAGCAAGCGGCGCGCCGCGGCGATGACGTCAAGCGCGGAAGGCGGCGCCCCAAGGTCGCCGAGATTGACGATACGGTCCGACCAGTTGCCCTCGGTCTTCCACTTCGGCGAATCGCAGTAGATCTCGACGGTGGGGCGCACGAAGGCGGCGGCGATATGGGTCAGGCCGGTATCCACGCCGACGGCGAGACGCGCATGCCGGGCCAGGGCCACCGCGTCCATCATCGACAGCCTGGGCAGCACGCGTGCGTTCGGCAGGCTGGCGGCCAGCCCCTCGGCTTCCTGCTTTTCCTGGGGCGAACCCCAGGGCAACAGCACCGCCATCGGCGCCAGCGCATGGCCCAGCTCGACCCAGTTCTCGCGCGACCACTTCTTGGCATCGCGCGCAGTGCCGTGGAAGAACACGGCGTAGTCTTCCAGCGGCAGGAAATCCGGGCGCGAGCCGGCCTCAGGCGCAGGCAGCCCGAAATCGGGGGCATGGTCCACTGCATAGCCGAGGGCCGCTCCGGCCACCATGCGGCCGCGCGCCACCGCATGGGTGCGCGGGTTCAGGGGAATGCTGTCGGTGTGAAAGATGCGCGAGATGCCCTCGTAGCCCGAGCCTTCGCTGCCGTTGGCCAGGCCGACCTTCCTGCCGCCCTTGCGCACGCGCGCCGCGCCCATGATGACGCCGGTCTTGAGCAGGCCCTGGGTGTCGAACACCACATCGTATTCTTCCTCGCGCAGGGTCCGGAAGAAGGCCTTGATCTCGGCCCGCGTGTCAGCCCACTGCGCCGCCTTGCCGAGGCTCTTGCGCCAGCGGCGCAGCGCCCAGGGAATGATCTTCCGGACGTGCGGGTTCAGGCGCACCAGGCTGGTATAGCCTTCTTCCACCGCCCAATCGATGGTGGCGCCCGGATGGTGGCGCAGGATGTCGGCCACCATCGGCAGGTTGTGCAGCACGTCGCCCAGCGACGACACGCGCACCAGCAGGATCTTCAAGCGCTTTTCCTAACGATCAGAACGGCAGTTCGGCGTCCGGCTTGGCCGCCAGGATCACCTCCTTGAATTCGCCCTGGATGCGTGCCAGGGCTTCCGGATTCTCGCCCTCGAAACGCAGGACCACGACCGGGGTCGTGTTCGAGGACCGGGCCAGGCCGAAGCCATCCGGGTATTCCACGCGCAGGCCGTCGATGCCGTTGATTTTTTCGGAAGTCGGGAAGGTCGCGTTGGCGCGCAGGCTGTCGATCAGGGCGAAGTTCTCGCCTTCCTTCAGGTGCAGGTGCAGTTCCGGGGTGCTGGAAGCGATCGGCAGGCTGTTCAGGAGCTTCGACGGATCGGCTTCCCTGGTCAGGATCTCGAGCATGCGCGCGCCGGCGTACAGGCCATCGTCGAAGCCGTACCAGCGGTCCTTGAAGAAGATGTGGCCGCTCATCTCGCCACCCAGCGGGGCGCCGGTTTCCTTCAGCTTGGCCTTGACCAGCGAATGGCCGGTCTTCCACATCAGGGGGCGGCCACCGGCTTTCTCGATCCAGGGGGCCAGGTGGCGGGTGCACTTGACGTCGTAGAGGATCTCGGCGCCCGGGTTGCGCGACAGGACATCGCTGGCGAACAGCATCATCTGGCGGTCCGGGAAGATGATCTGGCCATCCTTGGTGACGATGCCGAGGCGGTCGCCGTCGCCATCGAAGGCCAGGCCGATCTCGGCGTCGGTGTCCTGCAAGGCCTTGATCAGATCCTGCAGGTTTTCCGGGTGCGCCGGGTCCGGGTGGTGATTCGGGAAGTGGCCGTCCACTTCGCAGAACAGTTCGACCACCTCGCAACCCATGCCGCGGAACAGCTCCGGGGCAAAGGCGCCGGCCACGCCGTTGCCGCAGTCGACCGCGATCTTGATCGGGCGCGCGATCCTGACGTCGCCAATGATGCGCTCGAGGTAGGCCGCGCGGATGTCGTGGGTGCCGTAAGCGCCGCGCTGCTCGGCGACCTTGCCGTCATCGCCGTTGCTATACCTTGCGATGCTGTCGTGCAGGGCCAGGATGGCGTCGCCGTAGATCGCCTCGCCCGCCATCACCATCTTGAAGCCGTTGTAGTCCGGCGGATTGTGGCTGCCGGTGACCATGATGCCCGAACGGGTGTCGAGCACGTTGGTGGCAAAGTAGACCATCGGGGTGGCGACCATGCCGAGGTCGATCACGTCGACGCCGGCGTCGCGCAGGCCTTCGCCCAGGGCGGCGGTCAGGCCCGGGCCCGACAGGCGGCCGTCGCGGCCGATCACGACCTTGCGCTCTCCTTTCGCCAGGGCGGCGGCGCCGAATGCGCGGCCGATGTGGCGAGCGATGCCTTCGTCGAGCGTCTTGTCGATGACGCCGCGAATGTCATAGGCCTTGAAGATCGTTTTCGAGAGAGCAACCATGGTGTCCTTGGAAAGCTGGGGCGCGGGCATGCGAGGGCAGCCGGAGGACGCGGCCAGTGCGGCCAGGCGTCGGCGCTGGATTATTGGAATGAACTTGGTGGAATGACAAATGCAGCTATTGTAGCGGCAAGCGGCGTCCGGTGGGAATCGGACGGACCGCTTGCGCCGTGGTGCAATGCTGGCGTTGCCGGCCTCGCACGATGTCGCGCGGTGTTGAGGATAATCAGACGCGCAGCTTGTCCAGCGACTTGCCGCCTTCAACCCATTCCTTGACCCATTTCGGCTGGCGGCCACGGCCGGTCCACTGCTGCGATGCATTGTCCGGATGGCGGTAACGCACGGCCACCGTGTTGCCCTTGGTCGAATTGCCCTTGCCCGCGGCGCCGCGGCCGCCGGTCGCCAGCAGATCCTTGAGGGGCACGCCGACGCTTTGTGCGATTGCCAGAATCTGTTCGCGTGCCTTTTGCACTTCCTGTGCTTCGCGAGCTTTCATCTCCTGCTTGATTTGTTCCTGCAGGTTGCGCAAATCACCTACGGACATATTAGACAGATCCATCTTCGTTCCCTCATTCGTTAAGGTTGAAACAGCACGGCGAGATACTCACCAATTGTCGCAATATACTAGCATTAATGAGTTAATTGCGCTTTTTCTTTTGTAAGAAAAGCCAGCGTGGCGACTTAAATCGAACAATACGCGCATATAACCAGAGGTAACTGATTATAAACAACAAACTGAAGAAGATGAGCACACTGGTGTTTTTCCAGAACACGGTGGCCGGAATGACGGCCATCAAGGAAAACAGCCATAAATAAGGCGAGGTGCGCGCGTTCCGTTTCATCAGTGCGCGCGCTTCGCGCGGCCCCACCGTCCATTGCACGATGCGGCGGAATATCAAACTATGCAGATGAATTCCGTCGGGCAGGGCCGGCGATTTACCGCGCACGAACATGCGGCGGTAAGCGGAGAATATCGTTTCGAATGCGGGATAAATCAGCAGCAGCGCTGCATACCAGGTGGAGACCTCGGGATTGCGCATCACCAGCAGCAGCGCGAGTTCGCCGAGCATGAAACCGATGAAGTAGGCGCCGCCGTCGCCGAGGAAAATCAGGCCGACGGGATAGTTCCAGATCAGAAAACCCGCGGTGGCGCCGGCCACGATCAGCGCAGTCACCAGCACGGCCATGTCCCCCACCTGCAGCGCCACGTAGGCCAGCGACAGCAGCATGCAAATGCTGACCATGCTGGCCAGGCCATTGAAGCCGTCGATGATATTCACGGCATTCGCGATGCCTGCCACCGCCAGCACGGTGAGGGGCAGCACCACGAGATTCAACTCCAGCGGCAGTACGCCCCACGGCAGGTCGAGGCGCGCGAGTTTCGCTCCGAGCAGGTAATAGGCGAAAAGCGCGGCGAGCATCGTGAGCAGCAGCCGGCGTGTCGGCGAAACGCGGCCCGTATAGTCTTCGACGATACCGCCTGCCATGGCAATGCAGCCGCATCCGAGCAGGGGCGCGATCCATGATCCGAGTTCCGGCTCGCGCATTGCCGACAGGGCGGCGGTAAATAAGACCGCGAGAAAGATCGGCACTCCGCCGATGCGCGCTACGACATGCGAGTGGAACTTCTGCACACCGCCATAATCGGTATCAAGCGCAAAGGCATTGCGCTTCGCATACTTAATCACGAGCAGGGTCAGCAGCGCACAGGATACGAAACCGACAAAAAAGGAGAACATTATTATTCTTTCGGTGCACACGCGAGTCGTTTTTCCATAGTCGACTCAGCGCAAAAACCACGGCACTCTTATCGTGGGAATGGTGGCCCATTGTACCGGAATGGATGAGGCGCTTCGGAGCCAAACCGAATTCTGTACGGCGTCGTTCGACTGGATCAAATTTGCGTGAGTTCGCGCAGCCCACGAATGTCCGCGCTCGTCTGCATTTGCCGCGTTTCGCGGCAGGCCGATCGTGTGCCGCGGATTGGAGCAGCTGCTGCACGGCTGCGCCCATGCGGCGCTGCGCGAAATCATTTAGTATCGGCACAGCGGCGGCGGTATCGCCCTTTGCTCCACCTACTTCGATAAGAACAACATGAGAACCTACGCCATCGGCGACCTGCAGGGCTGCGCCCACGAAGCCCAACTCCTGATCGACCGCATCGTCGACGACGCGCACCAGCACGGACAGGCGCAGCCGCGCATCCTGTTTGTGGGCGACCTGATCAACCGCGGTCCGGATTCGCTCGGCGCGCTGCGCCGCATGAAAGCCTTGAGCGAAGCGCACCCCGGCCGTGTCGAAGCCCTGCTCGGCAACCATGACCTGCACCTGATCGCGGTGGCGGTCGGCGCGCAGCGCGCCAGCCGTTCCGACACGCTCGACGAGATCCTGGCCGCACCCGACCGCGATGAACTGATCGGGTGGCTGCGCCAGCGCCCGCTCGCGATGTTCGAGGATGCGCACCTGCTGGTGCACGCCGGCGTCGCGCCGGAATGGGATGCGGCGCAAACGATGGCGCTGGCGCACGAGGTCGAGGACGTGCTGCGCGGCGACGGGTGGATCGATTTTCTCGCCCGGATGTACGGTAACGAGCCGAACCAGTGGGACGACAGTTTGAGCGGCATCGCGCGCCTGCGCTGCATCGTCAACGCCCTCACGCGCATGCGCTTGTGCGCTCCCGACGGGAGCATGGATTTCCTGCACAAGGAAAGCGAGAGCGGGCCGGAGGGCTCCGGCCTGGTGCCCTGGTTCGACCTGGCGCAGCGGCGCACGCGCGACGTCACCGTCGTGTTCGGGCACTGGTCGGCGCTGGGGCTGGTGCTGCGGCCGAACCTGGTTGGGCTCGACAGCGGCTGCGTGTGGGGCGGGAAGCTGACGGCGGTGTGCCTGGACGACCGCTCGCTGCTGCAGGTGGATTGTCCCGAGTACCGGGAGCACAGCGGAAAAAAGTGATTGTATTTTCGGTAGGGTGGGCGCTTCCGACTCCGCTCTCGTGCCGGATGATCTGGCTGCAAACGTTCACCGCGTGGGCGGGAGACCCGCCCACCCTGCGGTTTAACGCTTGAGCTGCGAGAGATCGCGCACCGCCCCGCGGTCCGCCGACGTCGTCAGCGCCGCGTACGCCTGCAGCGCCTGCGACACATAGCGCTCGCGCGCCACCGGCTTCCACGCGTCAACGCCGCGCTCTTCCATCCTGGCGCGCCGGTGCGCCAGTTCCTCGAAGCTCACGCGCAGGTTGATGGTGCGTGCCGGGATGTCGATGTCGATGATGTCGCCCTCTTCCACCAGCCCGATCGCCCCGCCTTCGGCCGCTTCCGGCGAGGCATGGCCGATCACCAGGCCGGAGGAGCCGCCCGAGAAGCGCCCGTCCGTGAACAGCGCGCAGGCCTTGCCCAGGCCCTTGGACTTGATGTACGAGGTCGGGTACAGCATCTCCTGCATGCCCGGGCCGCCCTTGGGGCCTTCGTAGCGGATGATGACCACGTCGCCGGCCTGCACCGTGTCGCCCAGGATGCCTTCCACCGCCGCGTCCTGGCTTTCGAACACGCGCGCCTTGCCGGAGAAGGTCAGGATGCTCTCGTCCACGCCGGCCGTCTTCACGATGCAGCCCTTCTCGGCGATGTTCCCGTACAGGACCGCCAGGCCGCCATCCTGCGAGTAGGCGTGCTCACGGTCGCGGATGCAGCCATTGCTGCGGTCCAGGTCGTTCGCATCGAAGCGCTCGGCCTGCGAGAACGCGACCTGGGTCGGCACGCCGCCCGGCGCCGCGCGGAACAGCTGGTGCACGGCCTGGTCGTCGCTGCGCTTGATGTCGTACTTCTCGATCGCTTCTCCCATGGTGGCGCTGTGCACGGTCGGCAGCGAGGTGTCGAGCAGGCCGGCGCGCGCCAGCTCGCCCAGGATCGCGACGATGCCGCCGGCGCGGTGCACGTCCTCGATGTGGTACTTGTCGGTCATCGGCGCCACCTTGCACAGGCAGGGCACCTTGCGCGAGATGCGGTCGATGTCGGCCATGGTGAAGTCCACCCCCGCCTCGTGCGCGGCCGCCAGCAGGTGCAGCACGGTGTTGGTGGAGCCGCCCATCGACACATCCAGCGCCATCGCGTTTTCCCAGGCGGCCTTGGTGGCGATCGAGCGCGGCAGCACCGAGTAGTCATCCTGTTCGTAGTGGCGCTTGGCGACTTCCACGATCAGGCGGCCGGCGCGCAGGAACAGTTCCTTGCGGTCGGCGTGGGTGGCGACGATGGTGCCGTTACCCGGCAGCGACAGGCCCAGCGCCTCGGTGAGGCAGTTCATCGAGTTTGCGGTGAACATGCCCGAGCAGGAGCCGCAGGTCGGACAGGCCGAGCGCTCGATCTCCGCCACGTCGGCGTCCGACACCGTGCTGTCGCCGGCCTTGATCATGGCGTCGACCAGGTCCAGCTTGATGATCTTGCGGTCATTATTGACCACCTTGACCACCTTGCCCGCTTCCATCGGGCCGCCGGAGACGAACACCACCGGGATGTTCAGGCGCATCGCGGCCATCAGCATGCCCGGCGTGATCTTGTCGCAATTCGAGATGCACACCATGGCGTCGGCGCAGTGGGCATTGACCATGTACTCGACCGAGTCGGCGATCAGGTCGCGCGAGGGCAGCGAATACAGCATGCCGCCGTGGCCCATGGCAATGCCGTCGTCCACGGCGATGGTGTTGAATTCCTTGGCGACGCCGCCCGCCGCTTCGATCTCGCGCGCCACCAGCTGCCCCAGGTCCTTCAGGTGCACGTGGCCGGGCACGAACTGGGTGAAGGAGTTGACCACCGCGATGATCGGTTTCTCGAAGTCGCCGTCCTTCATGCCGGTGGCGCGCCACAGGGCGCGGGCGCCGGCCATGTTGCGGCCCTGGGTGGTGGTGCGGGAACGGTAGGTGGGCATTGCGGTCTCCTCGGCAGCAAATCAAGCAAAGCACCAGCGTGCCGCCAAGGCTGTGAGTTGTCCAATATATGATTTATTGTTCTGTGATACGTTTTACATATCACAGCGAAGTGCGCCGGCGACTGCGTCCTGCGCGGCCTGGGCCAGCTCGCGCCGATGTGCGCCGGAGGCAATGATCGGCGCCAAGGGCTGCAGGCGTGCGATCACCGGCTCGCCTTCCAGGATGGTGAACAGGCTGTCCACGAAAGTGGTGTCGCCGACGTAGTCGACCGAACGGTGCCAGGCGCCGGCCGCATCGACGTAGGACAGCGCATAGGGCTGCACCGCCACCTTCGCATCGATGGCGGCTTCGAACAGGTTGGCGTGGAAAGGCAGCACCTCGCCCTGCAGCGAGGTGCTGCCCTCAGGGAAGAAGGCGACGCGCTGGCCCTCTTGCAACACGGTAACCAGGCCCTTGAAGATGTGGCGCAGCTCGCGCCGGTTGCCGCGCGCGATGAACACCGTGCCCGCGGCGGCGGCCAGCCAGCCGAGTACCGGCCAGGAGCGGATCTCGGCCTTGGCCACGAAACGGCAGGGATGCAGGGCATTGATGACGAAGATGTCGAGCCAGGAGACGTGGTTGGCCACGATCAGCGCGTGATCGAGCACGGGCGCTGCCGCGACGCCTTCGGCGCCGCCCTGCTCGACGCTGACACGGCACAGGCCGAGCAGCTTGCGCGACCAGCGCCGCGTGAGCCGCTCGCGCGTGGCGGTAGAGGCCAGCGGAAACACCAGCGCGCAGGTCGCCAGGCCCGCCGCCAGGTGGACCATGACGCGCGCGAGGCGCAAAGCAAGCCGGATCTTCAAAGCAGGGAGAAAACGATACGGGCGGCCTGAACCGCCCGCGTTGCTTATCGCTGGAAGGCCACGCGGCCGCGCACGACCGTCGCACGCACCTGCCCGGCCAGTTCGTAGCCGAGGAAAGGCGTGTGCTTGCCCTGGCTCGCCAGGGCCTTGCGCTCGACCTTCCAGCGCGCATCCGGGTCGAACAGGACCACGTCGGCCGCCGCGCCGACCGACAGCGTGCCGGCAGGCAGGCCGGCGATGCGGGCCGGGCTCGATGTCACCTTGGCCAGCGCCCGTGACAAGGCATCCGGCTCGCGCTGCTCTTCGGCCCACTTCAGCGTGAGCGCCAGCAGCAATTCCAGGCCGGTCGCGCCCGGCGTCGCTTCAGCGAAGGGCAACAGCTTCTCGTCCTCGTCCACCGGGGTGTGGTCCGAGCAGACCGCGTCCACGGTGCCGTCCAGCAGGCCACTGCGGATCGCATCGCGGTCGCGCTGGCTGCGCAGAGGCGGGTTGAAGCGCGCGTTCGGGTCGAAGAAGCCGATGTCGGCGTCGGTCATGTGCAGGTGATGCACGCCGACGTCGCAGGTGACGTCCAGGCCTTCCTTCTTCGCGCTTGCCACCAGCGCCAGGCCGGCTGCCGAGGACATGCGGCACAGGTGCACGCGCGCGCCGGTGGCGCGCATCAGCTCGAAGATGGTGTGCAGGGCGATGGTTTCGGACATGACCGGCACGCCCGACAGGCCCAGGCGCGACGCCAGCGGGCCGCTGTGGGCCACGCCGCCGCGGCCGATGTGCGCGTCCTGCGGGCGCAGCCAGACGGTGTAGCCGAAGGTCTTGGCGTACTGCATGGCGCGCAGCAGCACGGTGGTGTCCAGCACCGGTTCCTCGGCCTGCGAGAAGCCGATGCAGCCGGCCTCGGTCAACTCGGCCATTTCCGTGAGTGCTACGCCTTTCAGCCCCATCGTCAGCGCGCCCAGCGGGTGCACGTTGGCCTGGTTCAGGATGCGCGCGCGGTGCTTGAGCATCTCGACCAGGCCCGGCTCGTCCAGCACCGGGTCGGTGTCCGGCGGGCACACCAGGGTGGTCACGCCACCCTGCATCGCCGCCTGCATCTCGGATTCCAGCGTCGCCTTGTACTCATAGCCCGGCTCGCGCAGGCGCGCCGACAGGTCGACCAGGCCGGGGGCGACGACCAGGCCGCTTGCGTCGATGGTCTGGTCCGCCGCGAAGCCTTCCGGGGCGCTGCCGAGGGCGGCAATGACGCCGTCGGCGATGTAGAGGTCCTGTACCTGGTCGATGCCGTTCGCCGGGTCGATCACCCGGCCGTTCTTGATATGGTATTTCATCCGTGCGAATTTCAAGCTCTGCCTCCCGCCAAAATGCTCATCACTGCCATGCGTACCGCAATGCCGAAGGTCACCTGCGGCAGGATCACCGCCTGGCTGCCGTCGGCCACCGCCGAGTCGATCTCGACCCCGCGGTTCATCGGGCCCGGGTGCATCACGATCGCATCCGGCTTGGCCAGCGCGAGGCGTTCCGGGGTCAGGCCGTAGCTCTTGAAGTATTCCTGCGCAGACGGCAGCAGCGCGCCGCTCATGCGTTCGTTCTGCAGGCGCAGCATGATGATCACGTCGACGTCCTTCAGGCCCTCGTCCATGTTCGTGAAAGTACGCACGCCCATCTCGGCCAGGCCGCCCGGCAGCAGCGTGTGCGGGCCGATGGCGCGCACTTCCGGCACGCCCAGCGTGGTCAGGGCGTGGATGTCCGAACGCGCCACGCGGCTGTGCAGGATGTCGCCGACGATCGCCACGCGCAGGTTGGTGAAGTCCTTCTTGTAGTGGCGGATCGTGTACATGTCGAGCAGGCCCTGGGTCGGGTGCGCGTGGCGGCCGTCGCCGGCGTTCACGACGTGCACATGCGATTGCCCGGTCTCGATCAGGTGCTTGGCGATCAGGTAGGGCGCGCCCGACTGCGAGTGGCGCACCACGAACATGTCGGCATGCATGGCAGACAGGTTGTCGATGGTGTCGAGCAGCGACTCGCCCTTGCTCGCCGACGAGGCCTGGATGTTCAGGTTGATGACGTCGGCCGACAGGCGCTTGGCGGCGATCTCGAAGGTGGTGCGGGTGCGGGTGCTGTTCTCGAAGAAGAGATTGAACACGCTCTTGCCGCGCATCAGCGGCACCTTCTTGACCTCGCGGTCCGAGATGCCCACGAAGCTCGATGCGGTGTCGAGGATGTGGTTGATGACCGACTTGGGCAGGCCTTCGATGGTGAGCAGGTGCTGCAGCTCCCCGTTCTTGTTGAGTTGCGGGTTGGTGAACAGTTTCGGCATATCAGTGGGAAGCGGCAGGGTCTAGCGGATCTTCTTCGATGGTCAGCGACAGCTGGCCGGCATCGTCGCGCTGCAGGCACAGCGACTGGTTCGGCGCCAGTTCGGCGCGCGTGCCGACGTAGTCCGGGGCCACCGGCAGCTCGCGTCCGCCACGGTCGGCCAGGGCCGCCAGGCGGATGCAGGCCGGGCGGCCGTAATCGAACAGCACGTTGATGGCGGCGCGCACGGTGCGGCCGGTCTGCAGCACGTCGTCCACCAGCACGACCGTCGCCCCATCCACCGGGAAGCGGATGTGGGTCGGCTTCACGTCCGGATGCAGGCCCTTCTTGGCGTAGTCGTCGCGGTAGAACGAGACGTCGATGGTGCCGAAGCGGTTCGTCAGGTCGAGGTCGCGCGCGAGGCGTTCGGCCAGCCAGGCGCCGCCGGAGTGGATGCCGACGATGGCGGCGTCGGGCACGCCGTCCAGGCCGGCGCGGACCTGGCCCAGCAGCTCGCGGTACAGCGCTTCCGCGTCGTACGCTTGATTAGATGTTGGCATGAGAGTCAATGAGCGTCAAAGTATTGTTGCAGAATGATAGCAGCCGCCTTGGCGTCGATGATCTCGCCGCGCTTTTGCGGGATGACGGCGGACGAGTAACGCTCGTCGACGAGTTCGACGGGCAGCTTGAAGCGGCCGTGGAGCTGGTTGGCGAAGCGCCGGCTGCGCAGGGTCATGTCGTGCTCGGCGCCGTCGGGATGGCGCGGCTCGCCCACCACGAGGCGGGCCGGCTTCCATTGATCGATCAGGTCCTCGATGACCTGGAAACGGGTGGCGTTGTCGACCGCCTTGATGACGGTCAACGGTTGGGCTTGCCCGGTCAGGGTGTTGCCCATGGCAATACCGATGCGTTTGACCCCAAAGTCAAAACCAAAAACAATATCAACCACGGGCGATCTCGAGCAAACGGCGCTCCTTACGCATGGCCAGCTTCGGTCGCTAACATGAGTGGATCGATTCCCAGCAGTTTGATGGCGGCGGTATAGCGTTCGTCGATCGGCAGGTCGAACAGCACGCGCGGGTCGGCGGCGACGGTAAGCCAGCCGTTGCGCGACAGTTCCTCCTCGAGTTGTCCCGGGCTCCAGCCGGCATAGCCGATCGACACCAGCATGCGGGCCGGGCCGGCCCCGCTGGCGACGGCTTCCAGCACGTCGATCGAGGTGGTGAAGGCGACGTCGTCGGTGACGGTGAGCGAGGACGAGAAGCGCCCGCCCGGCGAATGCAGCACGAAGCCGCGGTCATCCTGTACCGGCCCGCCGAACATGATCGGCTGGTCCACCACCGAGGAGCGTAGTCCCGGCGCCAGCTTTAGGTCGACGCGGTCGAACAGGACCTCCATCGTCATGTCGGTCGGCTTGTTGATGACCACGCCGAGCACGCCCTTTTCGTTATGCTCGCAGATATAGACAACGGTACCGCCGAAAATCGGATCCTGGATCGACGGCATCGCGATCAGGAAATGGTTGGCGAGGTTCAGCCCTGAAGAAGCCGGGCCGATCTTACCGAGCGTTTCATTCTGTTCCGGTGGCATGCCGGGCATCGGTAGAGTGCTGCCAACTTTGCTTTTTTTCATACGCTTACTCTCACATAGGCCCACTCTGGTTTGACCGCGAAGTGTCCACAAAACAACGTTACGCTTTTCGATAGTTTACACCGAATCGGTCCAGGGCCGATGGAAGCGCCCCGATACATCTCCGATGCATCTCTTGAAAAGCCCGCTAGACCGACCCGGATCTGTCCCGTTCAGCTACAAACGCAGTCCTGTTAGGACGAATCCTACCCAGTAAAATCGGCCGCCAATTTGACCCTGCACACGATGATGAATATGAGCAACTCCCTGGTCTGGTTTCGGCGCGACTTGCGGGCATTCGACCATGCAGCCCTCCACCGAGCCCTGACCTCGTCCAATTGTGTGTACTGCGTTTTCGTGTATGACAGCGACATTCTCGACCCGCTGCCGCGCGACGACCGCCGTGTGCGGTTCATCCACGCCAGCCTGGCCAGCCTCGACGCCGAGCTGCGTCGGCTCGGCGGCTATCTGATTGTGCGGCAGGGCCGCCCTCTTGAAGTGGTCCCGGCGCTCGCCACCGAACTGGGTGTCGACGCGGTGTTCGTATGTGCCGATTATGAACCCGACGCGGTGGATCGCGACGCACGGATGAAAGCACGACTGGCAGCCGATGGTAGGAAATTTCTGAGCTTCAAGGATCAGGTCGTTTTCGAGCAGGACGAGGTCTTGACCCTGGCCAAGGGACCGTTTTCGGTGTTTACGCCGTACAAGAACGCCTGGCTCAAGCGCCTGACAAGCATGCCGGAAGCGCTGGCGGCCTATCCGGTCGACCCGTACGCGCATGCCTTTGCGCCACGGCCGCCGGATGCGCCGCCCCTGCCCTCGCTCGCCGAGATCGGCTTCGAGCCGGGCGAGCCGCCGCTGGCAGCCGGGATGGAGGGCGCGCAGGCGCTGTTCGAGCGCTTCGTGGCGCACATCGCTGACTATGGCCGGGCGCGCGATTTCCCGCTTGAAGACGGCACCTCGCGCCTGTCGGTGCACCTGCGCTTCGGCACCACCTCGATCCGCCACCTGGTGCGCACGGCGCGGCAGATGATCGAGAACGGAGCGGGCGGCGCGGGCGCATCGGTGTGGCTGTCGGAACTCATCTGGCGCGATTTCTACGCGATGATCCTGGCGCGTCATCCCCATGTGGTCACGCAGTCGTTCAAGCCGGCCTTCGACCTGCTGGCCTGGGAGACCGGAGACGACGCGGATGCGCTGTTCGCGGCCTGGTGCGAAGGCCGCACCGGCTATCCGCTGGTGGATGCGGCGATGGCGCAGCTGGACCGGACGGGCTTCATGCACAACCGGCTGCGCATGGTGACGGCGAGCTTTCTCACCAAGGACCTCGGGATCGACTGGCGGCGAGGGGAACGCTATTTTGCGCTGAAGCTGATTGACTACGACCTGGCCTCGAACAATGGCGGCTGGCAATGGGCGGCGTCGACCGGCTGCGATGCGCAGCCGTGGTTCAGGATCTTCAATCCGGTGGCGCAGTCGCAGCGCTTCGATGCGCATGGCGACTTCATCCGGGAGTGGCTGCCCGCCCTGGAACGCCTGAGCGCGAAGGAGATTCACGCGCCGTGGCTGGTGGATGCGGAGGTGCTGGCGAAGAAAGGGGTGGTGCTGGGGCGGGACTACCCGCTGCCGGTGGTCGACCATGACGTGGCGAGGAAGCGGACGCTGGAGAGGTTTGCGGTGGTGAAGAAGGCTGCGGGCCGATAAGCCGCCCATAGCCCAATGTCTGTCAGTCAGGAAGGACTGTAGGGTGGGCGGGGTAATGCCGGGCAATGCCCGGGATTACAAACGTCCACGCGGTGATAGTTGAGATACGAAAAATCGACCGGGCTGCAGTACTGTGATTTGACCGCGTGGGCGGGAGACCCGCCCACCCTACGGATGAGCGGCGCCTCTTGAGTGACAGGCATTAGCCCATAGCCCGGCCTGTAGGGTGGGCGGGGTAATGCCGGGCAATGCCCGGGATGACAAACGCCCACGCGGTGATAGTTATTGTCTGATCAGACGCACGGGCGGCATTACCGTGATTTGAACGCGCAGGCGGGAAAACAGTCCACTGGACTGTATTCCCCCGCCCACCCTACTCAAGCAAACTCTCGATCGCCGCCACCAGCACCGGTTCCTGATAGGGCTTGCCGAAGTAGGCATTCACCCCCAGCCCGAGCGCGACGTTGCGGTGCTTGTCCGCCGTGCGCGAGGTGATCATGATGATCGGAATCGACCTGGTGCGCTCGTTGTTGCGTACCTCGCGCGTCAGGTCGAAGCCATCCATGCGCGGCATCTCGATATCCACCAGCATCAAATCCGGCCGCAGCTGCTCGATCTGCTCGAGCGCGTCGACGCCGTCCTTGGCCAGCATCACCCGGTAGCCTTCGCGTTCCAGCATGCGCTGGGTCACGCGGCGCACGGTGATCGAATCGTCCACCACCATGATGACCGGGCGCTGCTCCGGCTGGGCCTCTTCCAGATTGCCTGCCGTTGGCGCCATGGGACGCTGCGCCAGCACCACCGGATCGAGGATCAACACGATCTCGCCCGTGCCCAGCACGGTGGCGCCGGCGATGCCCGGGACCTTTGAGAGCTGCGGGCCGATGTTCTTGACCACCACTTCGCGGTTGCCCAGCACCTCATCCACGCGCAGCGCGATGCGCCCGCCGGCGCCATGCACGACCAGCACCGGATTCAGGCGCTGCGGCGCCGTTCCGTTGCCTTCCCCCAGCAGCACGTCCAGCGAGTGCAGCGCGTGGGACTGGCCAGCCACGGCGATCGATCCGCTTGCCTCGGCCGCAGCCAGCTCGGTATCGCGCACCTGCAGCACCTGCTCGACCAGGGTGGACGGCAAGGCATAGGTGCGCCCGCCGCTCGCGACGAGCACCACCTGCGCCACCGCCAGGGTCAGGGGCAGGTGGATCGAGAAGCGCGTGCCCTTGCCCGGCTCGGTCGAGACCAGCACGCGACCGCCCAGCGCCTGCGCTTCGGAGCGCACCACGTCCATGCCGACGCCGCGGCCGGCCAGCTCGGTCAGCGTGTCGGCGGTCGAGAAGCCCGGTTCGAAAATCAGCTCGGCGGCTTCCTGATCAAGCACGGACTGGCCCGGTTTGAGCAGGCCAAGATCGCGGGCCTTGGCGCGGATGCGCTCCAGGTCCAGCCCGGCGCCGTCGTCGCTGAACACGATCGCCACTTCGTTGCCGTGCTGGCTCACCTGCACCAGCACTTCGCCGGTCTCGGCCTTGCCCGCCGCGATGCGGGCGGTGCGCCCCTCGATGCCGTGCACAATTGCGTTGCGCAGCAGGTGCTCGAAGGGCGCCGCCATCTGCTCCAGCACGCTGCGGTCGATTTCCACCGAGCCGCCGCGGATGTCCAGGTTGACGCGCTTCTCGAGTTCCTTGGCGGTCTGGCGCGCCACCCGGAACAGGCGTTCGGACAGGTTTGCAAACGGCACCATGCGCACCCGCATCAGGTCGCGCTGCAGGTCGCGTGTCATGCGCGACTGCGCCGCCAGGTCCTCGGAAGCGCTGTCCACCGTACGCGACAGGCTCTCGTGGAAGGCCTCCACGTCGTTCACGCTCTCGGCCATCATGCGCGTCAGTTCCTGCAGGCGCGTGAAACGGTCGAACTCGAGCGGGTCGAATTTCTGCTCGCCGGCGATCGACAGGGTGGAAGCGATCTGCGACTCGGCCTGCATCTCGATCTCGCGCATCTGGCGGCGCAGGCGGTCGAGGTTTTCCGAGAAGTCCGACAGCGCACCCTTGAGCGAGCCGACCTGGTTCTCCAGGCGCGAACGCGTGATCGACACCTCGCCCGCCTGGTTGACGACGCGGTCGAGGACGTCGGCGCGCACCCGCACCAGCGGCGCGCGGCTGCCCGGCTGCTCGGCCGCGGCCGATGCTGGTACAGGAGGGGCTGCCGGCCCGGATGGCTGCTGCAGCTGCTCGAACAGCAGCAGCGCCTGGTCGTAGTTGGCCAGCAGTTCGTCGAAGGCGGCCGGGGTGCTGGTTCCGGCGTGCACCATGTTCTCGATCTGGGTTTCCAGCTCGTGGGTATGCTGGCCGAGGCGCATCGCGCCCGCCATGCGGGCGCTGCCCTTCACCGTGTGCAGCGCGCGCTGCAAGCCCTGGGCGACGGCATGGTCCTGCGGGTTCTGCTGCCACTGGCGCAGGCCCTTGCCGATCTGCGGGAACAGGTCGGCGCCCTCTTCCAGGAATACCGGCAGCAGGTCCGGGTCGAGCTCGTCGGTGAAGACCGGGCCGGTGGCCAGCACGCTGTCGCTTGTCGCGGGAGCAGGTTCCGGGACCGCAGGGGAAATCGGCGCATGCAGCGCTTCCTGCAGGGGTTCAGATTCGAACGCTGGCGCCACGCCTTCCGGCGCCGCGTCCAGCACCGCCTCGTCCGGCGTGACCGGGACAAAGAGGGGATGCGAAGCCGGCCCCGGCTGCGCAGGCGCCGCCTGGTCGAGGGCCGGGGCGGCAAACGGGTCGTCGAGGAAGCTGTCGAACAGGTCGTCGATCTCGCTGACCGCACGCGCCTGCTCCTGTTCGTCATGCCGGGCCAGGGCCGGTTCGGCAGGCGGCGACGCCAGGATCTCGCCATAGGCAGTGGCGAACAGCGCATCGAGCTTGTGGGCCAGGGCCGGATCGACTTCGCCGTACACGCTTGCTGCCTGCTGGCTGGCGAGCCGCGCCAGCAGCGTGTCGAGCTGGGCGATCAGTTCCGGCTGGGCCGGAGCCAGTTCGCCGAGGGCGAAGACCTGCAGCATCGTGCGCACCCGCGACAGGGTCGCGTCCAGCAGCGCGCGGCCATCGTCGTCGAGGGTCGGGCCCGGCGCCGCCAGCTTTTCCAGCACCAGCTCGAGCGCATGGGCGACATCGCGCAGCGCGGCGTAGCCCACCGTGGACGAGGTGCCGGCCAGGGTGTGGGCAGCCTTCAGGGCTTCCGGCGAGGCGCGCCGCTCCGGTTCCGCATGCCAGGTATCGAAGTCCTGCGCCAGCAGCTGCACCAGATTCCCGGTTTCGTCGAGGTAGATCGTGTACAGGCCGAGCGGGATTTCCAGCCCGCCGATGCGTTTCGTGTCCGGCAGCGGCTCCGGCCCAGGCGCCGGCTCGGGCTCAGTCACCAGTTCAGGCTCGGGCTCGAGGATATCCTCGAGCACCGGCACCGGGATGTCCTCGGCCACAGGCTCGGGCATTGCATCCGGCACCGGCGCGCCGCCTTCCTGCACCCGTGCAGCGGCGGCAACGATCGTCGCATTGTCGCGCGTGGAGCTGCCGCTGGCGACCAGGTCCGCCACCCAGGCGGACAGTTCCGCATGCGCCTGGCGCAGCAGCGCCAGCAGTTCCGGCGTGGCGCTGCGTGCTTCGGCCAGCCACAGGTTCATGACACGCTCGACCGCAGCAGCAGCTTCGGCAAAGCTGTCCAGGCTCACCATGCGGCCGCTGCCCTTGAGCGTGTGGAAGCTGCGGCGCAGCAGGGTCAGGGTCTCCTGGCTGGCGGGATTGCTTTCGGCCTGGGGCAGTGCCTCGGCCACGAAGCCCAGCACTTCCCGTGCCTCCAGGATAAAGATCTCGAGCAGTTCGGATTCGATCGTCGCTTCCTGGGGCTGTTCCGGAACTTCCTCGGTTGCGGCCGACCCGGGGGCGAACCCGGGCGCAGCCTCGACGAACTCGAAGGGCAGCTCGCGCAGCAGGCGTTTCTCGAGATCGAAGGTGAAGCGGCCCTTGGCGACCTCGCTGTCCTGTGCCAGCAGGTCGGTGAAGAAGCCGAGCGCGCCGATGTTCTGGGCGATGTTGTGCAGCACGCTCGATTGCGCGCTCACGTCGCCGTCGCTGCGCCCCAAGGCGCGCACCTCGCCGGCGACGTGGCGCACGGCCTGCACGGCCTGCTCCTGGTCGAGGATGGACAAGGCGCCCAGCAAGCCGTGCAGCACCGGCTCGGCCTGGGCCAGCACATCGCGCCGGGCGGGGTCGTCGTAGTAGTCGTCGAGCAGCTTTTCCACCTGGCGCAGGCCGGCCTTGATCTCGCCGGCCAGCACCGCCACGGTCTGGCCCTGCTGGATCTGGCGCGCCAGCTCGCCCTGCCATTGGGGCGCATCCGGCGGGGTCTCGCCGGCGGCCAGCGCCAGCAGGCGGGCGCCGACGGCTTCGGCGTCCTCGGCGAAGTCCTCGGGCAGCTGGCGCAGCTGGGCCAGGCCGTTCTCGACGAACAGCATGGCGGTCGCCATCTCCAGCCCGAAGTCCTTGCTGCGGCCGGCCTGCATGGCATCCGTCGCGGCGCGGCCGAGTTCGCGCATCAGCTGGGCCAGCGCCGGGGCGCCCAGCTTTTCGCTGGCGCCGGCCAGGCGCGAGAGCTGCTCGGTGAAATCATCCTTGACCCCGAGGTCGCCCTCGGTGGCGATGCGGTCCCAGTCCGACTTGGTGCGGGCCAGCGCCTCGCGCGCTTCCTGCAGCGTGGCCTGGTCGATGCGGCCATAGCGGCGCGCGGCGTAGTCGTGCGGCACCAGCCCGTCCAGGCCGCAGGCCTGGCGCAGGCGCTGGGCGTCCGGATTGGGCTCAGTTGCCGCACCTTCTGCCGCAGCGACGAAGAACAGCGCATCGCGCAGCATCGCATCCGGCGTGCCGCCCTGCCCTTGCGACAGGCGGCGCAGCTGCAGGTTGACCTGGCCGAGCAGCTGTTTTACATACAGGTCGCTTTCAAGCTGGCCGTCGGCCACCACGCCGGCAAAGGCGTGCAGGGCCTGCCAGAACAGCCGTGCGCGCGGCTCTTCCTGGCTGGCTGCGATCGGCGCCAGCGCGTCGCGCATGCCGTCCGCATGCCGGGCTTCGCCGCTCTTCAGGTAAGGCAGCAGCGCCTTTTCGAAACGCGCGCGGCAGGCTGCGATGTCGGGCGCAGTACCGTCGAGAGGCGCGGGCACCGGCGCATGCAGCGCGACACCCTTGCCCAGGCTGGCGGGCAGCAGGTCGGACGGGTGGATGCGTTCGACGCCCAGCTTTTCCTGCAGGTCGCGGTAATACGGGAACAGGCGCGCCGGCTGCTGCGGGCTGCCTGCCAGCAGCTCGTCGAGGTATTCGACCAGCGCCTGGTAGGCATCCTGCACCACCTTCACCGTGTCCGGCGTGCACGCCACCCGCCCGTCCTTGAAGGCGTCGATGAGCTTCTCGGCGGCGCCGCCCAGCACGGCGGCGCCCTCCACATCCACCAGCTGCAGCGCGCCGTCGGCCTGGTGCAGGTGGGTCTTCGCGTGCAGCAGCAGGGTCGGCTGCGCTTCAGGGTTGCGGCCGGCCGCGTCACGCAGGGCCGTGCCCGAGCGTCCCAGCGCGTCCCTGATCTCGCCGATCACCCAGGACAGGGGACCGGTATCGAAGGCTGGCATGCGTGGAGAAGTCGGGTTGGTCATGGGCTCGCGATCGTTGTACTCGGGCGTTTGTTCAGGCAGCCACGCGGAAGCGCGACACGGAATCCTTCAGTTCCTGGGCCAGCAGCGCCAGCTCGCGGATCGACTGCGCCGTCTGGCGCGTGCCGCCCTGGGTCTGCTCGGTCACCGAGAGGATGTGCTGCATATTATGGGCCACGCCGTTGGCGGACGTCGCCTGTTGCTCGGCCGCGCTGGAAATCCCCTGGATCAGTTCCGCCAGCCGGTTCGACACGCGCGAGATGTCGGAGAGCGCCGCGCCGGCCGCGTCGGACAGGCGCGCGCCCTCGACCACGCCCTGGGTCGACTTTTCCATTGCTGCCACGGCGTCGTGGGTGTCGGCCTGGATGGTACGCACCAGCGCGCCGATGCCCTTGGCCGCCTCGGCCGAGCGTTCGGCCAGGCGCTGCACCTCTTCCGCCACCACCGAGAAGCCGCGGCCGGCCTCGCCCGCCGAGGCGGCCTGGATCGCCGCGTTCAGCGCCAGTACGTTGGTCTGCTCGGTGATGTCCGAGATCAGGTCGGTGATCTCGCCGATCTCCTGCGAGGATTCGCCCAGGCGCTTGATGCGCTTCGAGGTTTCCTGGATCTGTTCGCGGATCTCGTTCATGCCGAGGATCGCGTTCTGCACCGCACGCGCGCCTTGCTCCGCCGCCGCCACCGACTGGCGCGCCACGTCGGCCGACTCGGTCGCCGAGCGCGACACGCTCGAGATCTGTGCCGCCATATGCAGCACCGTGCTCGATGCTTCCTTGATCTCGCGCGACTGGGCGTCGGCCGCGCCCAGCAGCTCGGTCGACACTGCCTGCGCCCCGCCGGCCGCACGCGTCACCTGCTCGGTGGTCCTGATGACCCGCAGCACCAGGCCGCGCAGTTCCTCGACCGTGTAGTTGACCGAGTCGGCAATCGCGCCGGTGATGTCTTCCGAGACGGTGGCGTGCACGGTCAGGTCGCCGTCCGCCACTTCCTGCAGTTCGTTCATCAGGCGCAGGATCGCCGCCTGGTTCTGGTCGTTGGTGGCCTTGGCTTCTTCTTCCTTGGCCTGGGCCAGCTGGCGCATCGCCTCGGCCTCGTGACGGCGGGCTTCGGCGCCTCTGGCGCGGTTGCGCGAGTCCAGCAGCATCACGCGGCTGATACTGCCGCCCATGGCCAGGGTGAAGATCGAGGCGCCCACCAGCAGCCAGAACCAGCCGCTCCTGGCGTCCAGCTCGTTGCGGTACTGGAGCTGCACCCGTGCCAGCGTCGCGCGCAGGCCCTCGTTGTCGCGCGCGATGACCCCCTCGGCAGCGTGCGCGGCGTTGAAGTTGTGCTGGTTGGTGGACAGCGGCGCCAGGCCTTCCTGCCAGCCCTTGTAGGCGGTGCGGGCATCGACGATGCGCTCGCGCAGGCCGGCGTCCGTGCCGGCGGCATTCCCCTCGGCCAGGCTGTCGAGCAGCGCGCCCAGTTCGGCGCCGTCGCGCACGATGGCGCGGGCGGCGTCGCGATGGGCCGCACCCGGCGCCAGGAAGGCATGGGTCGACACCGACAGGCGTTCGGCCAGTGCGCCCAGGCGGGCGAGAGCGGCGTTGCCGGGCTGCTTGTCGGCGATGGCCCGCAGCTCGGCGGCAAGCGGCTCGAACTTGCCGGCGCTGGTGCCGAAGCCGACCAGGTGGCGCTTGTTGCCGACGATGGTGGTGGCGGCGGCATTCGACGCGACCCAGGCCGAGCGCGCCTTGGCCAGCAGGAGTTGAAGCTCGCCCGAGGATGCCGGGATGGTACTGCCGTCCGCCTGGCCGCCGCGCGCCAGCAGCTGCAGCAGGCGGCCGACTTGGGCGCGGCTGTCGTCCAATTCGTTGAAGGCGCCCATCTCGCCGCGCAGGGCGCCGGGTGCGGCCTTGGCCACGCGCTGCGCATGCATCAGGGCGTCGGACGCGATCTGGCCCTGGCTCGACACCACGTCGGTGCGGGCTGCGTTCTGCCACATCGACAGCACGGTCAGCAGGATGCCGATCACGAAGGCCGCCAGTACCAGGCGCAGCTGGCGCGAAAGCGACATGTGGCCGATCAGCGGCAGGCGCAGCTCGTCTCCTTCGCCGGACGCGTTCAGCGGCTTGCGCGGGCGCGTGTTGCCGAGGCGGCGCGCGGCGGCCTCGGCCGAGCCATGCAGAGGGGGAACGCCATCGGGGGCGTGCGGCAGCACGCCTGCGCCGAACTGGGTGTCGGGCGAGGCCAGCACGGTGTCGTCGTCCGCGCTGTCCTTCGAGAATACGTTCATGCTGAGTTTCGATGCGAATCCCATACCGGCTCCTGGTCCTGCTTTTTTTGATTAACTGCGTTGGTCTGCCTGTTGTGCGACATTCAGGAAGCGTTCTTCCCGCACCAGGGCAGCAAGCGAGAGCGGCGTCCACACATTGTCGTCCGCGTCGCGCAGGACCTCGCCCTCGCGCCGCATGGAAGCCGCCTGGCGCAGGCCGTACACGCGGTCGGCCAGCAGCGCACAGTTGAAGCCGAGCGTGGGGGCGAAGGTCACCATGCGCATGCTTGGTGAGGTGCCCGGGGATGCGCCCGGAGGTGCGCCGGCGGGCTGGCCGGGTGGCCGTATCCCGTCCGCGCCGAGGTAGCGCGCCAGGTCGACGACACCGACCAGGGTGCCGCGCACGTTGGCCAGGCCCAGGTACCAGGGCAGCGTCAGGGGCACGCGCGCCAGCGGCACCGGCGACACGATCTCGCCGGCTTCGAGCAGGTCGAGCAGGTAGCGCGTGCCGCCCACCTGCAGGCCGAGCTGCTGGGTGGGCGCGCCGCTGCCGCCCTTGGCCGCCTGCATGCGCTCGAGGAGCTGCTCCTGGTATTCACGCAGGCGGGTGCGGCGCGATGCGGGATCGGGCCGTGCGCCCTCGGCCCCGCCGATCATGCCGCTGCCGCTGCCGCGGCTGCGGGCTTCTGGTCGAGCGAGGCGATGCTGGCCAGCAGCAGCGCCGGGTCGACCGGCTTGACCAGGTAGTCCTTGGCGCCCTGGCGCATGCCCCAGATGCGGTCGGTCTCCTGGTTCTTGCTGCTGCAGATGATGACGGGGATCGCCGCCAGCTCCGGGTCGCGCGCAATCGAGCGCGTCACCTGGAAGCCGTTCGCGCCCGGCATGACCACGTCCATCAGGATCAGCTGCGGGCGCTCGGCGCGGATTTTGTCGATCGCTTCTTCGCCGTTGACGGCGGTGCTCACGGCGTAGCCGGCGCGTGCCAGGATGTCGGTCAGGTAGAAGCGCTCGGTCGGGGAATCGTCGACGATGAGGATTTTTTGAATGGCCACCTTGGGCTCCGGGTCGGTTCGGTCAACAGGTTCAAGCCTTGGCTGCCGTGTGCTCGCGCACCGCGGCCAGCAGGCTGTCCTTGGAAAACGGTTTGGTGAGGTAGGCGCTTGCTCCAACCATCGCGCCGCGCGCGCGGTCGAACAGGCCGTCCTTGGACGACAGCATCAGCACCGGGGTGGCGTGGAAACGCGCGCTCTTCTTGATCAGGGCGCAGGTCTGGTAGCCATCGAGGCGCGGCATCAGGATGTCGCAGAACACCAGCGCGGGGTGGTGGTCGTTGATCTTGGCCAGCGCGTCGAAGCCATCGTCGGCCAGGACTACCCGGTAACCGGCCTGGGTCAGGAAGATCTCGGCGGAGCGGCGGATCGTGCTGCTGTCGTCGATCACCATGATGGTCAGGCCGGTCGGTTGCGGCGATGTCGTCATTTTCGTTTCACTTCAGCATGAAGCGCCACGATAGCACAGGGTTTTCCCCTTGTGCGCGATGTGTTGCAGTACGTCAACTAGGACGCTCACATTCCCGTAACATCCTGCAAACACACATGTTCTTGTCACAATTTAAATTGCCGTCATCTCGAAATCGTCCTTGCGGGCGCCGCATTCCGGGCAGGTCCAGTTCATTGGGACATCGGCCCAGCGGGTGCCCGGTGCAATGCCGTCGTCCGGGGCACCGGCGGCCTCGTCATACACCCAGCCGCAGATCAGGCACATCCAGGTCTGGAATGGGGCCGTCGAATCATTACTCACAATATGCGTTCCTTGTATGTTACGAGCCTTGAAGAACCGTAGCGAGCGGCCGCAATGCTGTCCGAGAAGCACAGCTGTACGGGAGTACAGCGAGCATCGCAGGACGGCAGTGCAACGCGTAGTAGGTTATTCGAGGTCTCGTCTAGTAGAATGGAGAGTCAGGTATCTTAATCTAGGCGTCGTGCAAAACCAACCGTTACCCCTCATCCTGACATTTGGCGTGTCCGATCCGGTCGGCGCGCTCGGCGTGCAGGCCGACCTGGCCGCCTTCGCCGCGCATGGATGCCACGGATTGTCGGTGGTGGCCGGCCTGCTGGTCGCCGACAGCGCCAAGGTGGAGAACCTGCACGAAGTCGACAGCGACTGGATGGCCGACCAGGCCAGGGTCCTGCTCGAGGACATGCCGGTGGCCGCCTTCAAGGTGGGCGCCGTGGCCACCGTGCTGCAGCTGGCGGCGATCGCCGAGATCGTGTCCGACTACCCGGACGCCCCCCTGGTCCTCGATCCTTTCCTGTCCGCCCTGCCCGATTCCGGCCTGGCCGACGAAGAGATGCTGTCGGCGATCCGCTCGATCCTGGCGCCGCAGACCACGGTGCTCATGCTGTCGCAGTCGGAACTGGGCCGCATGGCCGAGACCTGGCGCGAAGTTGGCGACAGCTTGGGCGACGGCGGCGCCGACGACAACAGCGAAGACACGCTGCTGGCCGACGTGGCCGAACTGACCAATGCCGGCTGCCAGTACGTGCTCGTGACCGGCACCCGCGACGAAAAAGGCGCCTGCTCGAATACCCTGTTCGATGCCGACGGCATCGTCGCCCGGGTCGAATGGCAGCACCTGCCGGGCCCCTTCGTTGGCGCCGGCAACACCTATTCGGCCGCCTTCACCGCCCTGATGGCCTGCGGCATGGAAGCGCCCCAGGCGCTGTTTGCCGCCCAGGAATACACCACCGGGGCGCTCGAGCACGCCCAGCGCTTCGGCATGGGCAAGTTCATTCCCAATAAATTCTACCGGAGCTGACCAGGCCCCTCGTTACCATGACCATTGAGAACACCTCGAAGAACGACCAACTGTTTGCCCGCGCCCAGCAATCGACGCCGGGCGGCGTGAATTCGCCGGTGCGCGCCTTCCGCTCGGTGGGCGGCACGCCGCGCTTCATCACCCGCGCCGAAGGCCCGTATTTCTGGGATGCCGACGGCAAGCGCTACATCGACTACATCGGTTCCTGGGGCCCGGCCATCGTCGGCCATGCCCACCCGCAGGTGATCAAGGCGGTGCAGGAAGCCGCAAGCCGCGGCCTCTCCTTCGGTGCGCCGACCGAGGGCGAGATCGACATCGCCGAAGAGATCTGCCGCCTGGTGCCGTCGATCGAGCAGGTGCGCCTGGTCTCGTCGGGCACCGAGGCGACCATGAGCGCGCTGCGCCTGGCGCGCGGCGCCACCGGCCGCGACAAGATCGTCAAGTTCGAAGGCTGCTACCACGGCCACGCCGATTCGCTGCTGGTGAAGGCGGGCTCCGGCCTGCTCACCTTCGGCAACCCGACATCGGCCGGCGTGCCGGAAGACTTCGTCAAGCACACCCTGGTCCTGGACTACAACAATATCCCGCAACTGGAAGACGCGTTCGAATCGATGGGCGACACCATCGCCTGCGTGATCGTGGAGCCGGTGGCCGGCAACATGAACCTGATCCGCGCCACCCCGGAATTCCTGGCCCGCATGCGCGAGTTGTGCACCGAGCACGGCGCCGTGCTGATCTTCGACGAAGTGATGTGCGGCTTCCGCGTGGGTCTGGGCGGCGCCCAGGAGATGTACAACATCACGCCGGACCTCACCGCGCTGGGCAAGGTGATCGGCGGCGGCCTGCCGGTGGCGGCCTTTGGGGGGCGTGCGGAGCTGATGCAGAAGATGGCGCCGCTCGGCCCGGTGTACCAGGCCGGCACCCTGTCGGGCAACCCGGTGGCGGTGGCGGCCGGCATGACGACCCTGAAGCTGATCCAGGAGCCGGGCTTCTACGAGAAGCTGGGTGCGGCCGCGCGCCGCCTGGTGCAGGGCCTGACCGAGGCGGCCCAGGAAAACGACATCCCGTTCTGCGGCGACGCGGTGGGCGGCATGTTCGGCTTCTACTTCAACCACAACATTCCGTCGACCTACGGCCAGATGATGGCGGGCGACAAGGAGCGCTTCAACCGCTTCTTCCACGGCATGCTGGACGAGGGCGTGTACTTTGCGCCGGCGATGTTCGAGGCGGGCTTCGTATCAAGCCAGCACACGGATGCGGTGATCGACGAGACGGTCGAGGCGGCGCGCCGGGTGTTCAAGCGTATCGGCTGATCCGCCCGCGTCAGGAAAGACGGCGATGAAATCTTATTTCATCGCCGCCTCTATTTTGAAAGATTATTTCATCTAGCGTAGCCAGCCGCGCCGGTGGAAATACAGGAGCGGCGCTGCGATGGCAGCCACCATCAGCCCCAGCGCAAACGGGTAGCCGAAATCCCATTTCAGTTCGGGGAATACCTCGAAGTTCATGCCGTAGATGCTTGCAATCAGGGTCGGCGGCAGGAAGGCCACCGAGGCCACGGAGAAGATCTTGATGATCTTGTTCTGGTTGATGTTGATGAAACCGACGGTGGCATCCATCAGGAAGTTCACCTTGTCGAACAGGAAGGAAGTGTGGCCGTCCAGCGATTCGATGTCGCGCAGGATCTGGCGCGCTTCCTCGAACTGGTCCGAGTTCAGCAGCCGGCCGCGCATCAGAAAGCTGACCGCGCGGCGCGTGTCCATCATGTTGCGGCGGATCCGGCCGTTCAAGTCTTCCTCGTGGGCGATCGCGTTCAGCGCGGCGGCCGCGTCCTGGTCGGTGAATTCCTTCTGCAGCACGCGGGTCGAGACTTCTTCGAGCGCTTCATAAATACCCTCGAGCGCGTCCGCCGAGTATTCGGCGTCGGTCGCGTACAGGTCGAGCAGCACGTCCATGTAATCTTCGATCGAGCCGGGACGCGAGCGCGCGCGCAGGCGCACCAGCCGGAACACCGGCAGGTCGTCGTTGTGCACCGAAAACAGGATTTTCCCGGACAGGATGAACGCGACCGTGATCACGCGTGATGGCCCGTCCTCTTCTTCGATCAGGAAATCGGTGCGCAGGTGCAGGTCGCCGTTCTCCGCCTCGTAGTAGCGGGCCGAGGCCTCGATGTCCTGGACTTCGTCCTCACCCGGGAGCGTCACCCCATAGGTCGTCTTGACCAGGATGCGTTCCTCTTCGGTGGGCTCGTTCAGGTCGACCCAGACCGGCGTCACATTCTCCAGGTCCTCGCGCGAGTCGACGCTGACCTGGTTCAGGCGGCCATTTTGTAGGACAAATACGTTGATCATGCGTTTTTCTCGGCCGGGATTCGAAAACTGCCGCAAGTGTAACCGACAGCCCCCGGACGCGGCCACCCCGTAACGACAATTTCGTCACGGGATACGCTGGAACGCTCAGGGCAGCTCGGCGAAACGCATCTGGCGCTGGATGGCGTTGGTACGGCGCACCAGGTAACTGGTAGAGCGATGCTTGTCGTAGTAGCGCGGGTTGGGCAGCATCACCGCCAGGCGCGCCGCCTGCGCCGGCGCCAGCTTGGCGGCCGAGGTGCGGAAGTAATGCCGCGCCGCGGCTTCGGCGCCGAACACGCCGCGGCCGAATTCGACCACGTTCAGATAGACTTCGAGGATGCGCTTTTTGCTCATCACGGTCTCGAGCATGAAGGCGATGATCATTTCCTGCCCCTTGCGCAGGTAGCTGCGCGAGCCGGTCAGGAACAGGTTCTTGGCCAGCTGCTGGGTAATGGTCGAGCCGCCGCCGACCACCTTGCTGCGGCGGTTGTTCCTTTCGTAAGCCTTCTCCAGCGCTTCCCAGTCGACGCCGTCGTGCTCGTTGAAGCGCGCGTCTTCCGAGGCAACGACGGCCCGCTTCAGGTTGTCCGAGATGCGCTCGTAGGGCACCCACTCGTGCTTGAGCTTCGCGTTGGGATTCTTTTCCTGCAGCGCGGCCAGTTGCTGGCGCATGAAGCTGGTCGAGGACGGGTTGAACACCGCATACCAGCAGACCATGATGAAGAAATAAAGCTGGACCAGCAGCACCAGCAGGATCGGCCCGAGGATCAGCCACTTGAGCCAGCGGCGCGAGGACTTCGCGCCCACCTTGCGGGTTTTACCCATCGTGATTGTCGTTGTGCTCATGCTTGCTTTGTCAGGGGCGCATCTTCTTGAATACTTCCGTCGTGTCGGGCCGCACGCCGCGCCAGATGGCGAAGGCTTCGGCCGCCTGCTCCACCAGCATGCCCAGGCCGTCGCGGGCGACGGCGCCATGGCCTGCCGCGAACGCCATGAACACGGTGGGCTGGCTCCCGTACATCATGTCCAGTGCCAGCGCGCCCGGGCCGAACACCGTCGGCGGTACCGGCGGCACCTCGCCCGCCAGGCTGCCCGACGTGCCATTGACGATGATGTCGAAGCTGCCGGCGACGTCGGCGAAGCCGGTACCGCGGATCGGGATGCCGTAGCGGCCGAAGTCCTCGGCCAGCTTCCCGGCGGTCGCCACGGTGCGGTTGGCGATAACGATTTCGCGCGGCCCCTGCTGGATGAAGGGCAGCAGCGCGCCGCGCGCGGCGCCGCCGGCGCCCAGCAGCAGGATGCGCTTGCCGGCGATGGCCACGCCGGCATTGCGGGTGATGTCGGCCACCAGGCCGGGACCGTCGGTGTTGTCGCCGACGATCTCGCCGTTCGCGAACACCAGGGTGTTGACGGCGCCGGCAGCCCTGGCCCGCTCTTCCAGCCGGGTGCAGGCCTGCACGGCTTCGATCTTGAACGGCAGGGTGACGTTGGCTCCCTTATAACCCTCGGCCACCAGGCGCTGCACGGTCGCCGCGAAGCCGTCGAGCGGCGCGAGGCAGCGTTCGTAGACCAGGTCCTGGCCGGTCTGGCGCGCGTAGACGGGGTGGATCTCGGGGGATTTGCTGTGGGCGATCGGGTTGCCGATCACGCAGTACTTGTCGCTCAAGCTTGTCATCCTTCGCTGCCTCGCAGTTCGGTCTGCATTTTTTCTTCGCGGGTGAAGCGGAAGCGCGTGATCACTTCCCACAGGTCGTCCTTGCCCTGGGTGCGCATATTGGCCGGGAAATTCCCGAAGGGCGCGGCCTGGCGCACGATGCGCAGGGCGGCGGCATCCAGGGCGGGGTTGCCCGAGCTGCGTTCGACGCGCGGGCCGCCGTCCTTCATATAGATGGTCCCGTCCTGGAACACCGGGATGTAGACCACCAGTTCACCGTACAGCTTCTTGCCGTTCTGCTGCGGGAAGTTGAGCGTGCCGACTTCCTCGATCCGCTTCTGCATCTCCTTGTAGTAGAGCGCATAGCCGACCTGGCGCGTGCTGGGCGTGATCTGGGTGCGCTTGGGGCGCTTGTTCTGGTCTTCGATGCGCTCGATGACTTCGCTTGCTGCGCGCGCGATGGCGCGGCTGGTATCAAAAGCGTCGGAGCCGGTACGGGTCGGATCGGGCTTGTCCTGCTCGGTCTTGGGCGGCGCATGGAAGCTTGACGAGCGCACCCGGGTCAGGACGTTCTGCTGTTGCTGTTCCAGTTCGGCGATGCGGCGCTGCAGGGCCTTGATGCTTTCGCCGTTCTCGACTTTCCGCAGGTCGGGCAGCGGGGAACGGGCGCGGCCCGCGTCCGCGGTGCCGCCGCCTTCCAGGTTGGCCTGGGCCAGCGCGTCCGCCTTGGCCGGAGCCTTGGCATGCTTGGCGTTCACCAGGATGACTTCGAGTCCCGGGTCGGCCGGCTGCTGGCGGAAGGCATCCGGCGCGGCGAAACGCACCGCCAGCAGCGCCGCGTGGGCGAGCACGGAGACGCCGAGGGCGATCATCAGGGGACGGTTATCTTGCAAATACTTCACTACGCGTGCCCGGACGGGCGGTTGGGTCAGGGATTGGGCATTCTAACCTGCAACGGCAGCGTGTGGTGGGGTTCGTAGGGTGGGCAGCTTTGCTGCCCACGCGGTGATCGTTGCTGGATGAATAATCGTTGACGACGATCGCGCCGCCGGCTGACCGCGCGGGCAGGACACCTGCCCACCCTACAAAATCAGGCAGTGCCGGCGTTGGCGGGAACCTCGACGCCTTCTTCCGTCGTGACGGCGGCAACGACACCTTCCGCCTCCACGACTTCGGCCAGCGCCGCCTCCCCGGTATCGTCCTCTTCTTCCTCATCGAGTTCGACCGAAGCATCCGGCGCCAGCGCCGCCACCTCGAGCAGGCGCGCCTCGAGCGAGAGGTCGACTTCATCCCAGCGCACGATGTCGAGCTTGACCTGGGCCCCACGGGCCACTTGCGGCATGCCGGCCAGGCGCGTCACCAGCGGGATCTCCACCAGGCGCACCACTTCGTCCTTCAGCACCACGGCATCGACCTGCCTGGCATTCTCCTGCCCCAGCCAGCGCAGGCACCAGTAGCGTTCCATGTTCTGCTGGAAGTCGTTGTAGGCGGCATAGGCCGCATCAAAAGCCGAGACGATCGAGAACAGGGTCGCGTCGCGGTGCTTGAACGGCGCCACCAGCGGCGCGGTCACGCCGTGGGAGGCGCAAGCCAGGATCTGCCACTGGTTCACCAGGTCGGTGTAGCGCCGCAGCGGCGAGGTGCTCCATGCGTACTGGTCCACGCCCAGGCCCTGGTGCGGGGCAGCGTGCGTCACCATGCGCACCTGGATCTTGGCGTTCCAGCCGCCCGCGCCCGGCCCCTGCGAGCGGTAGATGCCCGGCACGCCCGAGTCGTGCAGCAGCTTGCCCCAGGTGCTGTTGGCGAAGATCATCAGCTCGGCCACGATCTTGTCGAGCGGCGCGCCGCGCTTGCGGCGCACGATGGTGACCACGTCGTCTTCCACGTAGAAGTTGAAGTCCACGCGGTTGGCCTGCTCCGGCTTGAGGCCGAAGGCTTCGCGCTTCTTCATGCGGCCCGCTTCCAGCTGCAGCGCCCACTGCCACAGCAGGCCCAATTCTTCCTTGTGCGGGTACGCGCCGGCGCCGCTGGCCAGCGTTTCTTCGTTGACCAGCTCGTCGAGGTCGTTGTGGCGCAGGTTGCTCTTGATCGGCACCCGCTCGGCGCGGGTGGTGGTCGAGACCACCGTCCAGTCGGAAGGATCGAGCACCGCATACAGCGACAGCGCCGGGCAGTCGGTGCCTTCGGCCAGCGTAAAGGCGTCCACCACCTCGTCCGGCAGCATGGTGATCTTGTCGCCCGGCATATAAACAGTGGACATGCGCGCGCGGGCGATTCTATCGATCGCATCGTCCGGACGGATGCCCAGGCCCGGCGCCGCGATGTGGATACCCACGCGCACCAGGCCGTCATCCAGCTTCACCACCGAGAAGGCGTCGTCGATCTCGGTCGTGGTGACGTCGTCGATCGAGAAGGCGGCCACGTCGGCCAGCGGCAGGTCGTCCGGGGCCTTCGGCAGCGGAACGCCGCCCGCCCCGACCTGGGGGAACCCGGCGCCGCGCGGGAAGTGCTCGAACAGGAAGCGCGACATGTGCAGTTCCTTCGGCGAGGCCAGCCCGCCCGTGCTCAGCATCAGGCGCGGCGCGGTGGTCTGCAACTCGTTGGCGGCCGCTTCCAGCGCCTTGTATTCGATGGTGTTCTTGTCCGGCTTGAACAGCAGCTGATGCACGATGGACTGCATGGCCTGTGGCAGCTTGCCGGCCTTGAGCTCCTCGACGTAGGCCGCCTGCACGATGGCCTGCTGCTTCTTCTTTTCGATGCCGGCCAGGGCCGCCTTCAGGGTCTGCTCGGGGGCGGCCTTGTAGCGGCCGCGGCCCTTCTTGTGGAAGTAGATCGGCGCGGCGTGCAGGGCCAGCACCAGGCCGGCGGCCTCGCTCGGCAGCGGCGCATGGCCGAAGTATTCCGCGCCAAGCTCCATGAAGCCGAACTCCTCCTGGCCCGCGACCTCCCACAGGAAGTCCAGGTCGACCTCGGCGGCGATGCCCTTGGCGGCGGCCAGCAGGGCTTCCGGTTCCGGCTTCTCGAACTGGATCAGCACGTCCTTGCCCTTGACCTTGGTGCGCTTGCCGCTGGCCAGCTCCACCTGGTAGGCCTCGCCCGCCTGCGACAATACGGCGCCGACCTTGAAGTCGCCCGACTCTTCAAAAAATACGTTCATGTTATTTCGTGTTCTGTTGTGTTCTGGTCGGCTTCAGGTCCAGCACCGAAGGCAAGAATACCTCGGTGACCAGGAGCAGGCCTTGATGGCGGCGGTAAACGCAGCGCCGCGCATAATAAACTGTGTCGTCACGAACGGATTCGTGAGCTTCCCCGAGGGCCGCGCGCACGCGCCCCATCAGCGGATGGCCCGCGCGGATGCGCGCGTATTCCAGCTGGCCACGGCGCACCAGCGGGTCGTAAAACAGCGTGGTGCCGAGCGAACGCTCGCCCAGCGCCGAAAACAGCGGCCAGTCGCTGGCCGTGCAGCTGGCCGGCACCACCGTGTGACCGAATACCCTGGGGCGGCCGTCGCACTCCAGCAGCACTTCGCGCTCCCACACCCGCCCCGGACGCGGCAGGCCGATCGCCCGTGCCTCGTCCGCCAGGCACAAGGCGGGGTTCTGGTGCAGGCGGCGCACGCGGAAGGTCTCGCTGTGCGCCATCAGGCGCGCCGTCAGCGAGCCTTCGGTGGTCAGCCACTCGCGCATTTTCCCGGGCGCGCGCACGGCACCGGCATGCGGCTGCCAGGCGGCCAGTCTCAGCGAACTTCCCCTCACTCGCTTTTTCACCGGGTGGTGCTCGCGTTGGTGCAGAAAGCCAGCACGTCGTCCACGTACTGCGGGAATTCCGAGATCGCATGGTCGCTGCCGGTAATCACGTGCTGCTTCGCCCCGGCGTAGTGCGCCACCATGTCGCGGTAGTCCAGCACTTCGTCGCCGGTCGCGGCGATCAGGTAATAACGCTCCGGCTTCGTGATCTTCTCGACACGCAGCGCGGCCAGCTCGTCGATGTACTCGCGGCGGAACTCGAAGGATTCATCCGAATGCCAGGCGGTGGTCACGCCGACGTGGTGCTCCAGGTTCTTCAACGGGTTCACGGACGGATTGAGCAGCACGGCCGGCACGTCCAGGCGCTCGGCCAGCCAGGTAGCATAGAAGCCGCCCAGCGAGGAGCCGATGATGGACAGCTTGCCGGGCACATGAGGTTCGGCCAGCAGCAGGGCCAGGTCCATCGCCTCTTTCGGCGACGCAGGCAGCTGCGGGCAGATCAGCTCGCTCGCGCGGCCGGCATCCTCCAGCGCCTTCTGCACTACCCGCGCCTTGAAGGACTTCGGCGACGAACGAAATCCGTGCAAATACAAAATCATGGAGCCAGCGCGTCCAGCAGTTTCTGGTGCACGCCGCCGAAGCCGCCGTTGCTCATCACGAGGATGTGGTCGCCCGGCTGGGCCGCCTGCACGATCGCCTCGACCATGTAGTCGAGCTGGTCGAAGCTGTGGGCGATGCCGCCCAGCGGTTTCAGGGCGTCGGCCAGCGACCAGCCCAGCGCCTGCTGGCTGCCGAAGCCGAACACCAGGTCGGCATCCTTCAGGCTGCCCGGCAGCGCATCCTTCATGGCGCCCAGTTTCATGGTGTTCGAGCGCGGTTCCAGTACGGCCAGGATGCGGCCATTGGTGCCGATTTTTTGACGCAGGCCGCCGACCGTGGTGGCGATCGCGGTCGGGTGGTGGGCGAAGTCGTCGTACACGGTGACATTATTCACGGTGCCGCGCACTTCCATGCGGCGCTTGACGCTCTGGAAGCGCGACAGCGCGGCGATCGCCTGCGAGGTCGGCACGCCGACGTGGCGCGCGGCCGCGATCGCGGCCATCGCGTTCGAGCGGTTGTGCTTGCCGGTCAGCTCCCACTCGACCGTGCCCTGCAGGTCGCCGTTGAACAGCACGTCGAAGCTGGAACCGCCCGGGTGCTCGACCAGGGTCCAGTTCACGCCTTCGGCGGCGCCGAAGCTTTCCTTCTCGCTCCAGCAGCCGCGCTTGAGCACGCGCCCCAGGGAGACTTCGTCGCCGTTGACGATCAGGCGGCCCACGCCCGGCACGGTGCGCACCAGGTGGTGGAACTGGGTCTCGATGGCGCCGATGTCCGGGAAGATGTCGGCGTGGTCGTATTCCAGGTTGTTCAGCACCGCCGTTTTTGCATGGTAGTGCACGAACTTGCTGCGCTTGTCGAAGAAGGCGGTGTCGTATTCGTCGGCCTCGATCACGAAGAAGTCGCTCGGCTTGTCGCCGTGCAGGCGCGCCGACACCCCGAAGTTCATCGGCACGCCGCCGATCAGGAAACCCGGCGCGTAGCCCGCGTCTTCCAGGATCCAGGCCAGCATCGAGGTGGTCGTGGTCTTGCCGTGGGTACCGGCGACGGCCAGCACCCATTTTTCGCGCAGGATGTGCTCGCCGATCCACTGCGGGCCGGAGACGTAAGGCAGGCCGCGGTTCAGGATCTCTTCGATCAGCGGATTACCGCGCGTCATGACATTACCAATGACATACAGGTCGGGATTCAGCGACACCTGCTCCGGGCCGTAGCCCTGGATCAGCTCGATGCCCTGGGCTTCCAGCTGGGTGCTCATCGGGGGATAGACGTTGGCGTCGCAACCGGTGACGCGATGGCCCGCTTCCTTGGCCAGGACCGCCAGGCCACCCATGAAGGTGCCGCAAATACCGAGAATATGAATGTGCATGGTCGAATAAATAGCGCTGCGCGAATTGGTCCGAAAGCGCGATTCTACCCGACCCGCTGTCATTTTCCGCTTAAGAGTATGATTCAGGCATCATGCCTACACCTAACTATGACGTACTCCAGCTGCGCGCCGAAATCGCTGCCAATGCGGCGCGCATGATCGCCCAGGATGGCGCCGACTACGACACCGCGCGCCGCAAGGCAGCCCGCCAGGTGCTCGGGGTGGACCGGCCGGCGCCGAACCTGATGCCCGATAACATCCAGATCGAGGAACAGGTACGTCAATACCAGGCCCTGTTCGGCGGACCCGGCCAGGCCGCGCGCCTGCTTGCCATGCGCGAGACCGCCCTGCAGGTGATGGACCAGCTCGCCGATTTCCGCCCTTACCTCACCGGCGCCGTCCTGAACGGCACCGCAGGCGAACACGACGAGATCCACCTGCAGCTGTTCGCCGACAGCGCCAAGGAAGTCGAAATCTACCTGCTCAACCGCAACGTCAATATCGAGATCTCCGAGACACCCCATTTCAAGGGCGGACGGCACGATCCGGTTGAAACCGTCAGCTTCATGTGGCATAAGGAAACTATTCATGCCGAGTTGTACGACTTTCATGATTTACGCGGCGCCTTGAAACCGCGCGCCGACGGCCGCCTGCAGCGGGTCGACGCAGCCGGGCTGCGCGCGCTGATGGCAGATGATCAATCCTTGGAACAGGACGAATGAACAAGAAACACGTGGCCGCGTATGCGGCCGTTGCCGCGATGTTCGGCATCATGGGCGCCCTGGTGGCGATCAACAAGAAAGACCCTCCCCCTATCACCACCGCGATCGCGCCGACCGGCGGCAAGCCGCACACCGCGGTCGACAATCTGTTTGCCCAATCGCTCAACGACCTGCAGGGCAATCCGCAGCCGCTGTCCAAGTGGCGCGGCAAGCCGCTGGTGGTCAATTTCTGGGCAACCTGGTGTGCGCCCTGCGTGCAGGAGATGCCGGAACTGTCCGAGCTGGCGGCGCTTGACGCCGGCAAGACCTTCAACGTGATCGGCATCGGCATCGATTCGCCATCGAACATGAACGAATTCGCGGCCAAGCTGAAGATTTCGTATCCGTTGTACGTGGCCGGGATGGGCGGGACCGAATTGTCGCGGGAATTCGGCAATAGCGCCGGCGGGCTGCCGTATACCGTATTGATCGGCGCCGATGGGCAGGTGCGCAAGACTTACCTGGGCAAGTTGAAGTTCGACGAGCTGCGTGCAGACCTCGCTGAATTGTAGGGTGGTCGGCTTTGCCGACCGCGCGTTCAAGCGGCAATGGAACAGCCGCGCAGGCAGCATCAGCGTCATTTGAACGCGCGTACGGCGGAGCCGTACACCCTACATCAAGCACACGTATCGAACGATCGTACTTTTCCGAATTGCGTCGAACATGCCTTCATCAACTGGCAATTTTACTGCTTGCCAATAGTCGAGCTTGGCGGCACAATGCCTTCCTTTCGGGCGTTCAGACTCTTCAACATGGCGAAAAAGCTACTGCTGCTTAATGGCCCCAACCTCAATCTACTGGGGACCCGGGAGCCTGCGGTGTACGGCGCGACGACGCTGGCCGACATCGAACAGGCAGCACAGGCACAGGCGGCAAGCGCGGGCGCAAGCCTCGATTGCTTCCAGAGCAACCATGAAGGAGCGCTGATCGACCGCATCCATGCCGCGCGCGGCGAAGGCGTGGAGGCGATCGTCATCAATCCGGGCGGCCTGACCCATACCAGCGTGGCCCTGCGCGATGCGCTTGCCGCGGTGGCGATCCCGTTCGTGGAGGTACACATCTCGAATGTCCATGCCCGCGAGCCCTTCCGGCACCACTCGCTCCTAGCAGCAATTGCGCAAGGCGTGATCTGCGGACTAGGGCCGGACGGATACCGGTTTGCCATCGACTTTGCGCTTAAATCGCGTTAATCTACGTCAACTTCATGTATCAGCGGCGACGCGGCCATCCACCAGCGTGGCGCCAGCTCTTTAAAACGAATAAAACACCAAGGGGTTTCACATGGATCTCAGAAAACTCAAGACCTTGATCGACCTGGTCGCCGAATCGGACATCGCTGAACTCGAAGTGACCGAAGGCGAAAGCAAGGTCCGCATCGTCAAGTCGTCCGCAAACCCGCAGAACCAGATGATGATGGTGCCGCAGCAGGCCGTGCAGCACTACGCCGCTCCGGCCCAGCAGGCCGCCGTTCCGGCCCCTGCCGCCGCACCGGCAGCCGCTCCGGCCGCGCCGGAACAGACCGGCCACGTGGTCAAGTCGCCGATGGTCGGCACCTTCTACCGCTCCTCCGCCCCGGGCGCCCCGGCCTTCGTGGAAGTCGGCCAGAGCATCAAGCAGGGCGATACCCTGTGCATCATCGAAGCGATGAAGCTCCTGAACGAGATCGATGCCGACGTCGCCGGCACGGTCACCAAGATCCTCGTGGAAAACGGCCAGCCGGTCGAGTTCGGCCAGCCGCTGTTCGTCATCGGTTAAGATCGCCTGGCAATTCCCCCATGGCGGCGTTGCATCGTCTCGCCTGGGGTTTTGTTAGACGATCTGATAGTTTGTCTGGCCAGGCGGCGTCCGCCGCCAGCCCATCCATGTCGTGTCCGGCGCCTGCACACCAGAGCGCCGGTTTTCACTGAAACACCGAACCTACCATGTTTGAAAAAATCCTCATCGCCAACCGTGGTGAAATCGCGCTGCGTATCCAGCGCGCCTGCCGCGAACTGGGCATCAAGACGGTCGTCGTTCACTCCGAGGCGGACAAGGACGCCAAGTACGTGAAGCTGGCGGACGAATCCGTCTGCATCGGCCCGGCCCAGTCGGCGCTCAGCTACCTGAACATGCCGGCGATTATCAGCGCCGCCGAGGTGACGGACGCCGAGGCGATCCACCCGGGCTACGGATTCCTGTCGGAGAACGCCGACTTCGCCGAGCGCGTCGAGAAATCGGGCTTCGTCTTCATCGGCCCGCGTTCGGACTCGATCCGCCTGATGGGCGACAAGGTCTCGGCCAAGCAGGCGATGATCAAGGCCGGCGTGCCCTGCGTGCCCGGTTCGGACGGCGCCCTGCCGGACGATCCGAAAGAGATCATCACCACCGCACGCCGCATCGGCTACCCGGTCATCATCAAGGCGGCCGGTGGCGGCGGCGGCCGCGGCATGCGCGTGGTGCATACCGAAGCCGCGTTGCTGAACGCCGTGCAGATGACCAAGACCGAAGCCGGCACCGCCTTCGGCAACCCGGAAGTCTATATGGAGAAATTCCTGGAAAATCCGCGTCACGTGGAGATCCAGGTGCTGGCCGACGAGCACAAGCAAGCCGTCTGGCTGGGCGAGCGCGACTGCTCGATGCAGCGCCGCCACCAGAAGGTGATCGAGGAAGCGCCGGCGCCGGGCATCCCGCGCAAGCTGATCGAAAAGATCGGCGACCGCTGCGCCGAAGCCTGCCGCAAGATCGGCTACCGCGGCGCCGGCACCTTCGAATTCCTGTACGAGAACGGCGAGTTCTACTTCATCGAGATGAACACCCGCGTGCAGGTGGAACACCCGGTCACCGAGATGATCACCGGGATCGACATCGTGCAGGAACAGATCCGCATCGCCTGCGGCGAGAAACTCCGTTTCCGCCAGCGCGACATCATGCTGTCGGGCCACGCGATCGAGTGCCGCATCAATGCCGAAGACCCGTTCAAGTTCACGCCTTCCCCGGGCCGCATCACCGGCTGGCACCCGCCGGGCGGTCCCGGCATCCGTGTCGACTCGCACTCGTATGCAGGATATTATGTTCCACCTCATTACGACTCGATGATCGGCAAGGTAATTTCTTACGGTGCGACACGCGAGCAGGCAATTCGCCGCATGCAAATCGCGCTCTCGGAAATGGTGGTTGAAGGTATTCTCACCAATATCCCGCTGCACCGTGAGCTGATGGTCGACGCCCGCTTCATCGAGGGCGGCACCAACATCCACTACCTGGAGCACAAGCTGGCTTCCAAGCCGGACCTGCCGAAGGAAACGGGCATCGGCGCCAAATCGGAAACCAAGGTAGCGGACCTTAAGGCTGATCTATGAGCTGGACCGAAGTCGTCATCGAAGTAGCCCGCGAACACGCGGAGGCCCTGTCGGACGCCCTGATGGAAGCGGGCGCCCTGTCGGTCTCCGTCGAGGACGCGGACGAAGGCACGGACGCGGAAAAGCCGCTGTTCGGCGAGCCGGGCATGGAACCCACCGAAACGGCCTGGGACCATAGCCGCGTGGTTGCGCTGACCGATACCGACGCCGACCAGTTCGCGATCGTGCAGGAAGCCGCCAACGCCATCAAACTCCCCATCGTGCCCTCCTTTACCACCCGCGCGGTGGCGGACGCCGACTGGGTGCGCCTGACCCAGTCGCAGTTCGAGCCCATCCACATCGGCACCAACATCTGGGTCGTGCCGAGCTGGCACGAGGCCCCGGACCCGAACGGCCTGATCCTCGAGCTCGATCCGGGCCTGGCCTTCGGCACCGGCAGCCATCCGACCACCCGCCTGTGCATGGAGTGGCTGGAGGCGCACCCGGCGCCGGGCAAGTCGGTGCTGGACTACGGCTGCGGCTCGGGCATCCTGGCGATGGTCGCCAAGAAGCTGGGCGCGGCGGACGTGGCCGGTGTCGACATCGACCCGCAGGCGATCGAATCGGCACGCAGCAACGCCGAGCGCAACAATGTCAGCATCGATTACTACCTGCCGGACGACTTCGCCGCCGCGCCGAACGAGCGCCACGCGAAGGGCCAGTTCGACATCGTCGTGGCCAACATCTTGTCGAGCCCATTGAAGCTGATGGCGCCGATGCTGTCCGGCCGCGTGGCGCCGGGCGGTAGCTTGATTCTGTCCGGCGTGCTGGCACGCCAGGCCGAGGAAGTGGCTGCCGCCTACGCACCTTTCATCAAGCTGGGCGTCTGGGCCGAGCAGGACGGCTGGGTCGCCCTTCACGGGACGCTCGGCCAGGACACCGCACCGCCGCCGCGCTCCGCCACCGGCGGATAAGGCATGGCGCTCGCCACCCAATGCCCCCACTGCGGCACGATGTTCCGTGTCGCTGCGGACCAGCTCAAGCTGCGTGGAGGCATCGTGCGTTGCGGCGCCTGCACCGAGGTCTTTGACGGCAACGCCGCGCTGGTCGACCTGGCCACCGCGGCGCGCCCCTTTCCTCCTCCACGGCACCGCCGGGCGATGGACGCCGCACCTGTTGCTGCACCTTCCCCTGCACCTGCCGCCGCCGCGGCCACCGCAGCTGCAGCGCCCCCGGCCGAAGCGCTGCCCGCTCCCGCCGAGGAAGCGGCCGACGATCCCATCTATACCCTCGAATTCGACCGCACCTTCGCGCCCTATGGCATCCTGCCGCAGGTAAGCACCGGGCCGGACGGCAACGCGCCTGCACCCGAGACGCACCGCGAAGACACGCCGCCCGCAGCGGAGCGGCCGACGGACGAGGTACAGCCGGCACGGGCGCCGGAGCCGATGCCTGAAGCAGTCACTGAAGCAGTCACTGAAGCAGTCACTGAAGCAGTCACTGAAGCAGTCACTGAAGCAGCCCCGGAGGCTCCGGCACCAGTTCCCGACCCCACGCCCGCGCAGGCATCCGCCGAGGCGGCGCTGGCGCCAGCGGCGGACTTGCAGGTCGATGAAGAACTGCTGGCCGCACCGGCGCCTGACCATGGCGACCATCCGGAGGAGCCTGCTCTTGCTCCTGCCGCTGCTCCGGCCGCGGTCCATCCGCGGGCGCCGGCCCCCGCCTCCGCAAAGGCCGGGGCCGCCGTCCCGCCGCTGCTGCTGCGCGAATCCGGACCCGCGACGGTCACCATGCCGGCGCCGCCGAGCGCGCCCCCGGTCGCGCCGAGGACGCCCCGCACCCGGGCTGCGGAAGCGCGCGCCGCGCGCAAGTCCAAGCTGACACCCACAAAAATCGAACCGCCCAAGCTGCGCGTGCCGGAGCCCGACGAGCCGGAATTCGTGCGGCGCGGCCGCCAGCGCGAACGCTCGGGCAAGGCCATGCGCATCGCGATGGCTGTCGGCAGCATGCTGCTGCTGCTGGTCCTGGCGGCGCAGGTCGTCATGCACTTCGGGACCCCGTTGGCGGCGCGCTATCCCGGCTTGAAGCCGACGCTGGTGTCGCTGTGCGGCGTGCTGGGCTGCCGCGTCGAGCTGCCGGCACGGATCGAACAACTGGTGATCGACACCGGCGAACTGACCACGCTCGGCGGCAATGCCTACACCTTTACGACGCAGTTGCGCAACCAGGGCGATTCCACCCAGGCCTGGCCGAGCATCGAGCTGACCCTGAATGATGCCGATGACAAGCCGCTGGTGCGGCGCGTGTTCGGCCCGCGCGACTACCTGGCCGCAGGGCCGCTGCAGGCCGGGCCGCTCCTGACGCTTGGCTTCGCCGCGCATGCCGAACAGCCCGTGAAGCTGCACTTCCGTGTCGCGGAACCGGCGCCGTCCGGTTACCATGTCGCCGTCTTTTATCCCTAATCTCTTGAAGGCCCCCCATGACCAAGACCGCCCTGATCTGCGGATCGATTGCATTCGACAAGATCATGCAGTACCACGGCCGCTTCGCCGAGACCCTGCTGGCCGACCAGCTGCACCGCGTGAACGTCTCCTTCCTGGTGCCGACCATGCGCCTGGAGTACGGCGGCTGTGCGGTGAACATCGCCTACAACCTCAAGCTGCTCGGCGGCGAACCGCTGGTCATGGGCACCATCGGCCAGGACGGCGGCGACTACCTCGAGCGCATGAAGAAACAGGGCATCGAGACCCGCGCCATCCGCACGATCCCTGATGCCTACACCGCGCAGTGCTTCGTCACCGCGGATCAGGACAACAACCAGATCAATGCCTTCCACCCGGGCGCCATGCAGTACTCGCACGAGAACAACGTGGCAGACCAGGGCGAACTGCGTGTGGCGATCATCTCGCCGGACGGCCGCGACGGCATGATCAAGCACGCGGCCGATTGCGCGGCGCGGGGCATTCCCTTCATGTTCGACCCGGGCCAGCAGCTGCCGATGTTCTCGGGCGAAGAACTGATCCGCTTCATCGACCAGGCCAGCTACCTGGCGTGCAACGACTACGAATTCGAAGTCGTGATGGACCGCACGGGCCTGAGCCTGGCCGACATCGCCGGCCGCCTGGACGCACTGGTGGTGACGCGTGGCGGCGAGGGCTCGGACATTTATGCCGGCAACGAGCACTATCGCATTCCGGCCGTGAAGGCCGACGACATCGTCGACCCGACCGGCTGCGGCGACGCCTACCGCGCCGGCCTGCTGTACGGGATCACGAATGGCTTCGACTGGCCGACCACCGGCCGCGTCGCCAGCCTGCTGGGCGCGGTCAAGATCGGCAGCACCGGTGGCCAGAACCACACCTTCACGCCGGAAGAAATCGAGCAGAAGTTTGAGGCGGCGTTTGGATACAAGTTCCGCTAACAGCATGCGATAACAAGGCACAAAAAAAATGGGGTCCCTGCGGGGACCCCATTTTGTTTAGCGCGCATTAAAAGCACGCCGATCTTCAGCCGTAGAAAACCTGCCTTAACACGAACTGGATAATCTGAATCAGCACCAGCGCCACCAGCACCGATAAATCGATCCCGCCGATCGGCGGCACCACCCGCCTGATCGGCCGCAGGATCGGTGTGTTCAGCGCATGCACGAAGGGCGCCAGCGGCGCGTGCGGGTTCACCCAGCTGAAAATCGCGTCGATGATCAGCAGCGCCATGAAGCCGTACAGGATCCAGTTCAGGAACCGATACAGCGCATGCAGCAGCACCATCTGCGCATCCGCCCCCGCCACCAGCAGCAGCGAACTGGCCAGCAGCACCACGAGGAAAGCGCCGATCAGGCTCGCCCAGTCGTAGCCGCCCATGCCCGGCACCAGGCGCCGCAGCGGCAGCACCAGCCAGTCGGTCAGGGTGAAGGTGAATTGCCCGATCTGCTGCGGCGGGCGAACGCGCGTGGCCTGCATCCAGAAGCGCAGCAGGAGCAGCCCTCCCAGCAAGGCGGCAGCGGTATCGACGATAAACTGGAGAATAGACAGCACGTAGGCTCCTCAAAAAAAAAACCGCTGTGTGAACGATCACACAGCGGTATTTTGCCTGATCCAGGCAAGACTCGCTATCGAGCCGGAATTACGGGCGGCTGCTGGTCGGGAATGGCCATGCGGCTGCCGGGGACAGCGTGGTTTTCGCTGCCGGAGCAGGCGTTGCGGCCTTGCTGTCCGATTTCGAATCCGTCTTTGCTTCCGGTTTTGCGTCGGCTTTCGATTCCGATTTGGTATCGGCTTTCGATTCCGATTTGGTGTCGGCCTTGCTATCGGCTTTCACTTCCGGTTTTGCTTCGGCCTTGGCTTCCGGTTTCGCTTCGGCTTTCACTTCCGGCTTGGCTTCCGCTTTTGCGGCCGGCTTTGCAGCAGGCTTGGCGGCAGCCGATTTGGTAGCGGCGGATTTAGCTGGAGCGGCTGCTTTTGCCGGAGTAGCGACTTTTTTTTCGGCCGATTTTGCCGGCGCTGCGGCTTTCGCCGGAGCAGCGGCTTTCTTGGCAGGCGATTTAGCCGGTGCAGGCGATTTAGCCGGTGCAGGCGATTTAGCCGGTGCAGCAGCGCTCGATTTCGCCACTGGCGAAACTCGCTTTGCCGCAGGCTTGGCGGCGGCTTTGGTCGCGGCCGCTTTCGTTGCCGCCGGCTTTGCAGCCGATTTGGTCGCAGCGGTTTTGGTTGCGGCCGATTTCGTGGCTGCCGGCTTGGCAGCGGTTTTCGCTACCGGCTTGGCAGCTGCGGCTTTCTTTGCGGCCGGTTTAGCAGCCGGCTTTGCAGCGGCTTTCTTTGCAGCGGGCTTGGCTGCCGGCTTAGCGGCGGCTTTCTTTGCTGCCGGCTTCGCTGCCGACTTGGTCGCAGCGGCCTTGGCTGCCGGTTTTGCAGCGGCTTTCTTTGCTGCAGGCTTCGCTGCCGGTTTTGCTGCAGCTTTCTTTGCTGCAGGCTTCGCTGCCGGTTTTGCCGCAGCTTTCTTAGCAGCAGGCTTGGCTGCCGGTTTTGCTGCAGCTTTCTTTGCAGCAGGCTTAGCTGCCGGCTTGGCGGCGGCTTTCTTTGCTGCCGGCTTGGCTGCCGGTTTTGCTGCGGCTTTCTTTGCAGCCGGCTTGACTGCCGACTTGGTCGCAGCGGCCTTGGCTGCTGGTTTGACAGCGGCTTTCTTTGCAGCCGGCTTGGCTGCTGCCTTGGTAGCAGTGGTCTTGGTTGCTGCGGTCTTGCTTGCGGCGGCCTTCTTTGCAGCAGGCTTGGCGGACGGCTTTGCCGTCGCCTTGGTGGCGGTGGTCTTGGTTGCAGCGGTCTTGCTTGCGGCTTTCTTGGCAGCAGGCTTTGCTGCCGGCTTAGCTGCAGCTTTGGCTGCCGGCTTGGCAGCTGCTTTGGCCGGAGCGGCCTTGGCTGCCGGCTTGGCGGCTGCTTTTGCTGCAGGCTTGGCGGCAACTTTTGCTGCCGGTTTCTCGGTTGCAGCCTTTGCTGCTGGTTTCTTAGCGGTTGCCATTTGATTCTCCTTCATCTGCGATGAGAAATACGCTCAAGGTTTAAAACCCGCCCACCCAATCCTTGGCGGGCGAATTATTCATCGGACCAAACCGCCAGGCGATTTGGGCCAATGAATCCGGCACCGGCTGAACTGCTGCAACTCCTCACAATTGCAGCGCTTCAGCCAACGTCGCTAGGCAACCGACTCAATGCGTTTTCACATCGCTACCCTTGCGGGCGCGAAAAGAAAAAGCCGCCTTGCCTGAACACGGTCAGGCAGTGCGGCTTGTTCTTTTCGCTTCGCTTACGTGCATACTGATTGAATCAGTGTCCTATTATTCGATCGATTACTGCCCGGATGGACGCGACAATATCACATGTTCACGTTTTGACAAATTCAAACACGTAAAGTACACGAAAACTTTGTGAGCGCGCAACCCGAACACCGCAAAGTGAATCACGTTCTTCAAACTTAAACATACGATTGCGCATTCGTCGCGCATTCGTCCGTTAACCGGCACCCCACGTTACTCCGAATCGCATTTCAACTGATCGACAAACCATCGTCCCGCAGGTCCCGGAGGCTGGTCTTTCAGCCAGGCCGCGTGCATTGAAAATGCCGTACCCATCAATGGATGCGCTTTCAATTGAAGCTGCACCAGCGATCCATCGGCGAGATCCTGTTCCACCATATGCAGCGGCATGCTGCCCCACCCGAGTCCCGCGCGCAGGAAGGCGTGCTTGGCGCCGAGATCGGCGAGCCGCCATGCCAGCGGCGACATCACGCCGAACTCGCGGCCCGCGGTCAGCGGTGAGCGGTCGGTAAGCACCAGCTGCACATGCTTGGACAGCGCGACGCGCGAAACAGTGCCTTTGATTTTTGCGAGCGGGTGTCCGGGTGCGGCGACGACGGCCGAGGGAATCTCGGCCAGGGACTCGGACGCGCAGCCCTGGGGGACATCGGGGAAGGATCCGATCACCGCGATGCGGCACCGGCCATCGAGCAGCGGCTGCACCACCGCCCCCAGCGCCTCGACGTACAGGCGCAACGGCGTGGCCGGGAAGCGCCTTGAATGCATCCATGCAGTCCGCCGCATCGCGCGCCTGCTCCAGCAGCGCGCGGCCGGCTTCGGTGAGCTGCGGATAACGCCCGCTGCGGTCGAACAACGCGAAGCCGACCTGGAGTTCGAGGTTCGCGAGCGTGTGGCTCACGACCGATTGCGCGCGCCGCAGCTTGCGTCCCGCTGCCGAGAAGCTGCCCTCGTCTGCCGCGGCGATGAAGGTGCGCAGCTGGTCCATGGTCAGGGCGTCGAGCACCCATCTACTCCTTCGATAGTTTATATCGAATTATATAGGCTTCCTAGATCGATTCTGCACGCCTAAGATGACTTCATCGCAGCGACAAACACTGCGCTCGACGAACCCAACCACACCGACAAGGAGCTGCCATGAACACCATCACCACCCAATCGACCACCAAGCAGTCTGCCGTGCCGGCCGTCGGCCGCGTGCTGCTCGCGGCAATCTTCATCTTCAGCGGCATCGGCAAGGCCCTGGCGCCGGAAGGTACCATCGGCTATATCGAATCGGTAGGACTGCCCTTCCCGACGCTGGCCCTGGTCGCGGCAGTGGCGATCGAACTGGGTGGCGGCGTGATGCTGGCGCTGGGGATCAAGACCCGGTTGGTGGCAGCGGCGCTGGCAGCCTTTTCGGTGGTGACCGCGCTGGTATTCCATAACACCCTGGGCGACCAGAACCAGCTGATCCACTTCATGAAGAACATCGCGATGGCCGGCGGCCTGTTGCAGGTGGTGGCCTTCGGCGCCGGCGCCTATAGCGTGGATGCACTGGGTATGCGCAAGCTGGGCGCACAAGCGGCCTGATCGATAATCGTAGGGTGGGCGGATGTTCCGCCCACGCGGTGATAGTGAGCGGTCGAGCGACCGCATCGGCTGATCTCGTGTCAGCCGACCGCGTGGGCGAGAGATTCGCCCACCCTACTCGACGACCCGCAACAAATCCATCTTGCACAGCCACGCCAGCCCGCGCAGCAGCGTCGGCCGGTCGCACGGGCCCAGCGTGTCGATCAATTCCTCCACCTCCACCGGCCGCGGCCCGATGGCCCCGAACAGGCGGCCGAAATCCTCGAGCGTTGGCAGCGAGCCGGAGGCGAAACGGTTGATCGCCATGTCGCGGTACCGGTTCACCAGCGCCAGCGAAGCGTCCGGTGCCAGCTCCACCAGCGAGGCCGGCGTAAGCGGGCGTGTCGCGTAGCTCGCGAACAGCCGGAACGGATCGGGACGGTCGGGGGCACGCGAAGGCAGCGGCGGCGCCAGCTTCGGGTCGGCGCGCCGGCGTTCGGCCAGTTCGTCCCACAAGGCGCGGTAGCGTCCCAGGATGACCGTCCAGTCGAATTCCGTCTCGGCCCGGCGCCGCGCCGCTTCCCCCAGCCTGCGGCGCAGCTCCGCATCGACCACCAGGCGCCCGTAGGCCTGCGCCAGCAGGGCGCCGTCCAGCGCCACCGCCTGGCTGGTGTGCCCGCAGTACATGTCGAAACTGTCCACCCCGTCGTCGTAGCGCAGGGCCAGGTCGAGCCCTGCCCCCGGTCCCGGCATCACGGTCGGGATGCGGTAGCCGTCGATGCCGTCGCGTACCGTATCGCGGTAGCCGTTCCAGTCCGAGACCACGCAAGGCAGCCCGGCCGCCATCGCCTCCACCGGGGCCAGGCCAAAGGTTTCCTGCACGTTGTCCGCCAACGAGGTGAACACGTCGGCGGCGGCCCAGGCGTCGAGCTGGTTGTGCGGCGCGCGTCCGTCCAGTTCGACCAGGCGCACCGATGGGCACAGAAGCGCGGCCGCCTCGCGGAAGGCGGCTTCGATGGCCTCGCCGGCATACCAGCCGGCGATGATCAGGTGCACCCGCCGCCCGCCCTTTTCTGCACGCTCGAGCGCGCTGAACATCTGCTGCGGGTGCGATTTGGCGTGCACCGACAGCCGCCCCAGGTAGAGGAAGGCGACATCGTCCGCGCCGATGCCGAGCCGTGCCCGCGCCTCCTGGCGCCGCCCTGCGTCCGGCGCCAGGCTCGCGCAATGCACACCGAGCGGGATCAAGGGCAACTGCGGCAGCTCGAAGCGCTGCGCCGCCAGCCGCGTGCGCAGGTAGTCGGCCTGTTCCTCGATAAGCACGCGCAGGCTGTCGCGCACCGCGCGCGAGGTGCAGACGATGGCGTCCCAGCTGCGCACCGGCGCCACCAGCAGGCTCGTGACCATGCTCATCATCTCGTGCGAAGCGGTGGCGTGGGTGATGCCGCACAGGCTGTAGCGATGCTCGCCCGCCGCGAGCCGGCGCCAGGCGAGGCGCTCGATGCCGGGGCCGGGGTGGTACAGGCAGCCGAAGCGGTCGAGCCCCCGCGGCGCCGACGGCGGAATCCACGCCACCTCGCCGCCGAAACCCTCGCCGCGCAGGGTGGCTTCGAACGCGTCGGCATGGTTGCGGTCGGCGGCAAGGCAGCCGACTTCGCGCAGGCAGGCGTCGCGGCCAATGGCCCCCAGCAGGCCGACGCCGGACGACTGGCGTCCCATCAGCTTCTGGCCGGCCACGGAAAACGATTCAGGAAGGTAATGCAGTGCAAAGGTGTCGGGCATGCGCTCTCCTGCGGCCGAAGCACCCGCGACGCTGCGGAGTCGGCTGGCCGGTCGCGCCCATGATAGCGGCGGCGCCGGCGGCATGGCGCGAGGATGACGCCGCCGCCCGGACGTCTAGAATCCGGCTTCCTGCCAGAGCAGCGCCGCCAGCGAACGCGCCGCGCGCGCGCCGGGCGCCTCCCAGCTGCCTGCCACCACCACCTTGCCGCGCCACACACGCCCCGCCAGCTCGCCAGGCGAGTCGTCCACCCTGAGGGTGACACGGTAGACCGCGCGCTCGGGGTACCAGGTCCCGCCGCGTTCCCGCGCAGGGATCGAACCGCCGTGCTGTGCGGCCCAGCGCCCATCCGGCAGCGCCTGGGTGGCGTCGCGGTCGATGCCGCTGACAGTCAGCAGCAGGGCGGGGCCTGCGGCGCCGTCCGCATAGAACCGGGCGCTGTCGCCAGCGGCGACGCGGCGCACCGCATCCTCGTCCAGGTAGGTCACGACCTCCGATCCTCCGTCGCCCACCAGCACCGCAAGCCGCTCGTTCTTGTGCACCCAGGCGCCCGGCGCCATGTCCGGATCGAGGTCGCGCATCACACCTGCGAACGGCGCGGTGGGCACGAACTTGCCGGCGTCTTGGTCCAGGGCCGCCAACTGGGCCCGCGCCGTGGCCAGCTGTTCCGCCAGCACGGTACTCTGGGCACGCTGCTCGGGAGTGAAGCCTGCGGCTGCCGCCTGCCATTCCAGCCGCGCGACTTCTGCTTCCAGCGCCTGGCGCCGGCTGCTGTTCTCGGCCACGGCCAATCGCAGCAGGACGTCCCCGGCCTTGACCCGCGCACCTTCGCGCAGCGGCAAGGCCGCCAGTTGCGCATGGGCGGGGGCATGCACCGTGTGCACCTGGCTTGGGCGCAGCACGCCGCTCGCGGCGATCCGTGTCGGCCACGGCAGTACGAACAGCAACAGCGCCAAGCCGGCCAGGGAGGCCGACCAGCGCGCACGCCGGCTGTGCTTCAGGCGTGGCCAGAGTGTGCGCCATACGGCAACTTCCTGTGAGATGGGACGCAGCACGAACCACGTGATCTCGACCGCGAACAACAGGATGCCGACCAGCTTGATAAAAAAGTGATACACCAGCACCGCGATGCCGAAGAACAGCACCAGGCGGTACAGCCATACGGCCCAGGCAAACAGGATCAGCCCTGCATGGCGCTGCCTGGAGAAATATTCAGGGCGCGGGTCGCCCAGCCCGAACAGGCGCTCACGCAGGTCCCAGCGCGCCAACGCGAACGCGCGCGCATGCAGGTTGGGCATGTCGAGCCAGTCGGAAACAACGAAGTAACCGTCGAAGCGCATGAACGGACTGGCGTTGATGGCCAGCGTCGCGATCCAGGTCGTGGTCGCCAGCGGGAAGGCGATGTCGCGCAGGATCCCGTCCGGCAGCACGGCCCATGCCAGCGTGGACCATATCGCCACCAGCAGCTCCGTGGCCACGCCCGCCGATGCCACCTGCCGCCGGTGCCGCTTGTCCGCGAGCCGCCAGACGTCGTTGGTGTCGGTGTAGGGAACCGGCCACAGCACCAGGAAGGCAAGGCCCATCGCGGGTACCCGGCAGCCGCGCCGCTTGGCCGACAGGGCATGCCCGAGCTCGTGCGCGCACTTCACGCCCAGCAGCGCGACCGCATAGGCAAACAGACCGCCCGGCGTAAAGGTGTCCATCAGCGTGACCGTGAACTGGTCCCACTTGCGGTACACCTGCACGCCGCCGACCAGCAGCGCGATCGCCGTCAGGCGGAAGAACATGGCCGAGAACAGCCACTCGAAGCGTGGCGCGATGCGGTCGAGCCAGCGGTCGGGCTTGAGCAGCGGAATGCGGAAGAACAGGTAATTGTGCAGCAGGCGCGTATACCAGGCCCCCTGCGCCGCGCGGCGCCGCGCCGCCATCTCGGCCGCCGACGTCAAGGGGTCCGGCTGTACCAGCTGGTTGTCCTTCAGAAAGCGCAACACTGCCTCGATATCCTCATGACCGGGCCGCAATGCGGTGCCGGCCTCGATCGACAACAGCATGTCGTCCGCGCGGCCGAGCGACCAGCGCTTGAGGATCTCGAAGCTCAGCCAGTCGATCCTGAAGAACTGGTTGCGCACCGGGTCTTCCAGCGTGTAGCTGGGCTCTCCGGTAGCCAGCGTCGGGCCGGCGTGGAGCCCGAGCTCCTCGCGCAGCGGGGGAAGGCTTGCGGCAAGCACGGTCACACTCCCAGGGTCTGGCGGATGGCCGCAAGCGGACGGCGCATGATCCAGTAAGCCATCGGCACCCAGCCCGCCGAGAGCTTGGCAGTACCTTTCAGGCCGACACGGTGCGCCGTCGCACCATCGAGGGTCGCCCGCACGCGGTAGGCATGGCTGCCGTCCGGACGCTCGATCGCATCGTAGGAGACATAACGCACGCGGGCACCGACCGGCTCGAGCGGACTGGCGGACAGGTACAGGCTGACCGGGGCGCCCGGCGCCAGCGGGATCGCGTCGCCGACCGACAGCCAGGCTTCGACCTCCACGTCATCCAGGGCCGCGATGCGCATGATGCGTTCGCCGGTCTGCACGGGACGGCCGTTCCATTCGCTCGGATCGTCGAACAGGGCAATGCCGTCACGCGGCGCGGTCACGCTCGCGCGCCGGACCACGCTCCCGAGGTAATCCGTTTCGGCGCGGCGCTCTTCGATCTTGCCTTGCAGCGTAGATAGCATGGCCTTGGACCTGGCGTCGGTGAGCGCCTGCTGGAGCGCCTGGCGGTACTCTGCCTCGGCCGTACTGAGGGCCTGCAACGCCACCGCATAGCGGCTGTCCAGCTGGGCCTGGTCGAAGTCGAACAGGGGCTGCCCGGCCTTGACCAGCTGGTTCGGGGCGACGCGGAAGCGCTCGATCACGCCGTCGAGCGGCGAGCGGATCGACGCCGGATTCGACGGCACCAGGGCGCCCGGCGCGAGCACGGTCAGGCGCACCGGGCAGGCCAGCACCAGCAGCACTGCCGCCGCGACCTGCCAGTTGCGGCGGCGCCACGGGGGCAGGCCGGACTCGCGCTCGAGCACGCGCCGCCGGCGCATGCGCTCACGCAGCGCGCGCAGGCCCCAGCGCTGCGGCTGCCGCCGCGCCTTCAATGCATGGCGCAGGATATCGGCCCATTCGGCGAGCACCGCCGTTTCGCGCTCCATCCAGGGAATGTCGCGCGCCAGCAGCAGCGCCCCCCTGCCCCCTTGCCTGTCGCCGGCCAGGGGCAACAGCAAGGCGTACTGCGGCAGCCATTCTTCCCACTCCGCCCCCAGCTCCGCGGGCAGGTCCGACGCGGTGACCGGCCCAGATGCCGCCACCTGGCGCAGCACGCGGTCGATCCACTGCGTGTACGGCGCATTCGCTTCGATCTGCACGACTCCGGACAGCGCGCGCACACCGCTTTCCTCGAACCACAACACGGCCTGGCGGTAGGGTGCCAATGCATGCGTTGCATTCACAGCCAGAAATTCGATTTCGACCGCATCGGCTGCGTGGCGTGCGCGGTGCGCGAGATCGAGCAGAGTGGCAAGAGGATTGCGCGTGCCCGGGTCTTGTGCTTCCATGATTGACTATCCGTTCATTATTTTCCAGCGATGCTCGCCAGTTGCGCTTGGCGCGCGTTTGCCGTGCCGGTCTTGCGCAGCAGGTCGGTCAGCCCCGCCTTTCCGCCCACGTCCTTGGCCTGGCCCACGTTCAGGCGGAACAGGGCAGTCGCTTCGCGGCCGGCCTGGTCGCGTGCGGTCAGCTTGATCCGCAGCTCGCCCTTCGTGCCTTCCGGCACCTGTCCCGAAAACTGCCCCGTCTGGCCGTTGAACTGGACCCAGCTCGGCAAGGGGCTGCCATCCTGCATGGTTGCGGCCAGGCGCACGACCGCTTTCGGCTGCGTGTGCGCGAATGCATCGGACGGTACCGTCACCGACAGCCGGGCACCGGTTTCGATGTACTGGTCCGGCACCCCCTGGAACAGCACCAGGGCCGGTTCGTCGGCCGGCGCGACCACGGTGCGGAAGCCGTCGGAACGCGTGTACACGTCGCTCAGCTCCGCGACACGCTGGAGTTGCAGTTCGAACGAGCTTTCGGATGCGCGGCCACCGGCGAAGCCGCTGCCGAGGGTGAGCGTATCGTTACTGACCAGGCTGCCCGGCGCGACCGGATCGGCCGCCCGCGGGGCGGCAAACACCGGTGCTGCGACTTCGGACGGTGCTGCGACTTCAGGCGCCGCGACCACGGCCGGGGGCGCAGCCCCCGGCGCGACCACGGGAGCCGGCGGGAGCAGTACTTCCCGCGGCACGACCGGTACTGCCACGCGCACCTCCCCGCTGGTTGCATCGCGCGAGACGTTGCCCGACAAATCAGTCACGGCAGCGACCACATCGTAGCTGAGACCAGGCTCCAGTCTGGCAGGCGTACCCGATACCGGTGTCGCGGTCGACAGGTCCAGCGTCCAGCTGCCATTCTGCGGCGTCACGTCGTAGGTCGCGCCACCGATCGTCACCTGCAGCTTCTCACCCGGAGCCTGCACTGCACTGCCGGTGATCACCGGCGTCGGACTGGACGTCACGATCGTATCGACGGTCGGTGCTGCCGGCGCCGAGGTGTCGAGCGTTACCGACTGTACCGTCGCGGCGCCGGACAGGCCGGACAGGGTATTGGTGACGCGCGCCTCGATCGCCCAATTGGCGTCATGGGCGCCGCTGTCGACCGCCGACCAGCTGGTGCCAGTGACGGTGGCGGTGGTCCAGCTTGCGCCTCCGTCGTACGAGACCCTGACGATCTCGTTGCGGCCCAGCGGCGCACTGAGCGAGCCGGTGACAATGCGGTTGGCGCCGCCGTCGGAGGTGATGAAGTCGGTCGCCGAGACGCCGGTATCGCGCGTCATCGACGAGATGCCCAGCGATTGCGACGGGGCCGGCGGATTGGCGACCGTGATGCTGACCGAGGTGCTGGCGCTCAGCGCGCCGTCGCTGGCGACCACCGTGACCGTGTAGCTCCCCACGCTGCCGGCAGCCGGCGTCCCGCTGAAGCTGAGCGTCGCGGGGTCGAACACCAGCCATGCAGGCAGCGGGCTGCCGTCGGCCAGTGTGGCGGTGTAAGTCAGCACCGGGCTGTCGATGTCGGTAAAGGCCGGCACCTGGATCGGTGTCATCGGCTCGCCGAGCATGCCCGTTCCGCTGGCGCCGCCGTGCGCCTGTGGCGCATCGTTGACCGGGGCCACGGTGACGTCCACCACATACGTGTTGCTGCCGCCCTTGCCGTCTCTGACCGTATAGGTGAAGCGATCGGCACCGTGGTAATTCGCCTCCGGGGTGTAACGGTAGCTGCCATCGGCAAGGATGCTGACGGTACCATGGGCCGGGGCGCCGGCGCCGGCATACGTCACCGCGTCGCCGTCGACATCAAGCGCACGAGGCAGGCTGCCGGATACCGGGGTGTCCTCCAGCGTGCTGAGCGCAGCATTGGCGGCGACCGGCGCATCGTTGACCGGCGTGACCGTCACGTTGACCGTATAGGTATTGCTGCCGCCCTTGCCGTCGCTGACCGTGTAGCCGAAGCTGTCGGCACCGTGGTAGTTGGCAGCCGGGATATAGGTGTAGCTGCCGTCGGCCCTGATCTCGACCGTGCCGTGCGACGGGTCGCTTGCCTTGGCGTAGCTCACCGGATCCTGGTCGGCGTCGGTGGCGGTCGGCAGCTTTCCGGTTGCCGGCGTGTCTTCGCTCGTCGTGACGGTGGCGCCAGATCCCACAGGCGCCTCGTTGACCGCGCCTACCGTTACGCTGACAGTATACGTATTGCTGCCCCCGTTGCCGTCGCTGACGGTGTAGCGGAAGCTGTCGGCGCCATGGTAGCCGGGCGCCGGCGCATAGGTATAGCTGCCGTCGGCCTTGATCTCGACCTTACCATGCGACGGATTGCTCGCCGTGGCGTAGCTCACCGCATCCTGGTCGGCATCGGTGGCCGCGGGCAGCTTGCCCGATACCGGCGTGTTTTCGTTGGTCGCGATTGCGGTGTCGGATGCCATTGGAGCATCGTTGACCGGCGTGACCGCCACGCTGACCGTATAGGTATTGCTGCCGCCCTTGCCGTCGCTGACGGTATAGCTGAAGCTGTCCGCACCGTTGTAGTTGGCGACCGGCGTATAGGTGTAGCTGCCGTCGGCCTTGATCTCGACCGTGCCGTGCGACGGGCCGCTCGCCCTGGCGTAGCTCACCGGATCCTGCTCGGCGTCGGTGGCTGCCGGCAGTTTGCCCGCTGCCGGCGTGTCTTCGCTCGTCGTGATCGTGGTGTCGGATGCCACAGGGGCACCGTTGACCGCGCCTACGGTCACGCTGACCGTATAGGTATTGCTGCCGCCCTTCCCGTCACTGACCGTATAGCTGAAGCTGTCCGCACCGTTATAGCCAGGCGCTGGCGTATAGGTGTAGCTGCCGTCGGCCTTGATCTCGACCGTGCCGTGCGACGGGTCGCCCGCCTTGGCGTAGCTCACCGGATCCTGGTCGGCGTCGGTGGCGGCCGGCAGCTTGCCCGCTGCCGGCGTGTCTTCGCTCGTCGTGATCGCGGCCCCGGATGCGACCGGCGCATCGTTGACCGGCGTGACATTCACCGTCATGCGGACGGTATCGGACGCGGCGCCCGCCGGGTCGTATACCTTGTAGTCGAAGCCGGCATACGGGCTGCCGTTGGCATCGGGTGCCGGCGCGAACTGCAGCTTGCCGGCGGCGATGTCCTCCGCCGTCACGAGCACGCTCGCACCCACGTCGCTCCAGACGCCGTCGCCGCCCTTGAGCTGCAGCTTGCCGGTCGAGGGTGCGAACACCTCGACCCGGGCCAGGGTGTCGGCCGGGTTGGCGTCGGCAAAGGCGAAGTCGCCCGACTTGAACACGTAGGCCGTGTCCTCGAGCGTCGTGACCGCACGGTTCTCGCTGGTCGGCGCGATGTTGCCGGCGCGGATCGTGATGTCGACCGTCTTGGCCACGGTCGTGCTGCTGCCGTCGCTCACCGTCACCGTGAACGCATCGACCTGCCCGCTGCCGAAGACATCGGCCTTGTACACCAGCTTGTTGTCGAGGATGTCCTGCTGGGTGAAGCTGGTCACCACGGCGCCGCCGATCGTCAGCTGGCCCTTGCCGGGCGCGGACGTGACGGTGAACACCAGCTTGGATGCAGCGGTATCGATATCCTGCGCATCCAGGTAGGTCCTGCCGATGACGACCTGCTGGCCCTGGACGACCTCGACCGGGGCAACGCTCAGTACCGGTGCGTCGTCGACCGGCGTGACCGTCACGTTGACCGTATAGGTATTGCTGCCGCCCTTGCCGTCGCTGACCGTGTAGCCGAAGCTGTCGGCACCGTGGTAGTTGGCAACCGGCGTATAGGTGTAGCTGCCGTCGGCCTTGATCTCGACCGTGCCGTGCGACGGGTCGCCCGCCTTGGCGTAGCTCACCGGATCCTGGTCGGCGTCGGTGGCGGCCGGCAGCTTGCCCGCTGCCGGCGTGTCTTCGCTCGTCGCGATTGCGGCGCCGGACGCGACCGGCGCATCGTTGACCGGGGTGACGTCCACTGTCATCACGGCATCGCTCGATGCCAGGCCAGTCGCATCGTAGACCTTGAAGTTGAAGCGCGCATAGTCCAGCCCGAACTGGTTCAGGTCCGGCATGAAGCGCAGCTTGCCGGCACCGATGTCCGCAGCGCTGACTTTGACTCCCGCTGCGTCCACATCGATCCATGCGTCGCCGCTGCGTACCTGCAGTTTGCCGGCAGGCGGCAGCGTAAACAGTTCGACCGCCCCCAGCGCATCGCCGGTGTTGGCATCGCGGAAGGCAAAATCAGCCGTCCCGAACACATAGCCGACGTCTTCGTTCGTCGATACCGTTCCGTCTTCGGTGTTCGGCGCGTACTGTGTCGTGATGATGCTGATGTCGACCGCCTTGCCGCCCGCGGTGTCCTTCCCGTCGCTGACCTGCACGACGAACTGGTCGGTCTGGTTGCTGCCGAAAGGCTTGGCCGTATAAGTCAACCTGCCGCTATCGACGTCCTGTTGGGTGAAGGACGTGGACCCGGTCACCGCGACGCCATCGAACTTGAGCGTGCCGTTGACCGGCATGCCGGTCACGGTGTACCGCAGTTCCGCCGCCCCGTTGTCGGGGTCGTTGGCACTCAGGTAGCCCGCGCCGATGGTAATGGTCGAGTCCTGGTTCAGCGTCACCTGGGAACTCTTGATGACCGGCGCGTCGTTCACGGCCGCGATATTCACCGTGCGCGTGATGTTCAGCACGGCGGCGTCCTGCCCGCCATTGGCGGTGCCGCCGTTATCCTGCAGTCCGGTAATGGTGAAAGTACGGATGGCGTTGGCGCCGTAGTTGGTCGGATTGTCGCTGACGGACTGGTAGCCCAGGCCGCCGACCAGCGCCTGCACCGCGGCGGTCGTCGCCTCGCCGGTGTGGATGGTCACCATGCTCGTGCCGGCGTTTCGCACGATGTCGACGCGATAGCCACTCGCCGTCAACACCTCGCTGGCCGCCTGATCGAGGTAGAAGGCCTTGCCGTCGATGACCAGCTGGTCACCGTCGAATACATTGCTTGCCGTCATGGTCAAGCGCGTGATCGCCTGTCCCGTCTCGCCCGCACCCAAGGTGGCAGTGGCGCCGGCGAACAGCGTGGTGGCGCTCGCGTTCTCGGTGTAGCCTGCGGCGCTGCCGGATACGCTCAGGGTAGGCGCATCGTTCACGCCGCTAATGCTCACCCGCACGTAGACGGTACCGCCGCTGGTCGCCACCTGGTAGCTTTCCTGGATCGTCTGGCCGTCGCGCAGCGCCTGAACCTGGGTATGGCCATTGTTGACGGTATAGCTCCAGGTCTTGCCGCTCCCGACCAGCGTGCCCAGGGCAGCCGTCCCCAGCGTGTTGCCGATGAACGAGGTGCCGGTGATGTCGTAGTTCAGCGATCCGTTCGCGTGCAGGTTGCCGTTGCTGACACCATTATCTTCCAACAAGCTGCCGGCCACGGTGCCGGTCAGGGCAGGCTGGCTGATCGTAATGCTGCCGACCGTGGCCGTCGCGCTCTTTGGTCCGCCGAGGCCGGTGTTGCCGTTGTCGTCGACGGTCAGGGTCAGCGTCGCCGCCCCGCTCAGGCTCAGCCCTGGCTGGTACAGCACCTTGGCCACACTCGCGTTGTCACCGGCCAGGAAGGCATTGATGCTGGCGACGCTGCCCGTCATCCGGAGCGCGCCCGCACCCGACCCGCTGATGGTCACGCCATCGATCGTGACCGTACCCGTGGCCGGGCTGGTGCTGCTGCCGCTGTACAGTTGCAGGATGCCCTTGTCCACGCCGAGCGTAACGCTGACCTGGCCGCTGCCGGCATCGATATCCGCCACCGCGAGGGCCGAGTTGTAGCCAGTGCCCAGGATCAGGGCGTCGGACGTGGTGGCCGACGCGCTCGCGTAGACGGTCTTGCTGACCACCGTGCGGTTCAGGGCGGTGGCCGCGCCGCTGATGGTGGGAGCGTCGTTCACGGGCTGCACCAGCACCGTGACCGAGCCGAGGGCACTGCTTTGGAGGTCGCTGTCAGTGACCTTGAACTGCACGGTCCGCGGCGACGCCGACGGCGCGTCGCCATCGGTCGAGAAGGTCACGGCGCGCACCACCTCCGAGACCTGGTCGATGCTGACGTTCGCCGCGCTGAAGTCGGCGGTCAGGACGTTCGACGCATACGTGTAGGTGCCGACCTGGACACCGTTTACACTGAGGACACCGTTCGACGCGCTCACGCTGCCACTGCCGAAGGACAGCTTATCCTTGCCGGCATCGGCATTGCTGCTGATCGTGACCTGCAGCTTGCCTCCGGTGAAATTGGCGCTGTCGATGTCGTTGAAGGTGGCGGATGGTGCGATGGCGACCGGCGCGCCGTTCTCGGTGAACTGGTGGATGCCGCCGATGCCGGCCAGCGTGGGGGCGCTCAGGTTCAGGGCCTGCAGAAGGCCGAGGTCCTTCCACGTCATGTTGCTTTGTGCCTTGCTGAGCGGGCCGATGCCGCCGATGTCGCCATTGATCGAATTGTCCTGGGTCAGGGTCAGCAGCACCATGCCCATCGAGGAGGCAGGCGTGATCACCTGGCCGCCGTTCAACGTTTGCACCCGTGCCGCCAGCACGTCGAACGGCACCTTGAAGGTCAGCCACGCATCCGGCTTGCGGTCCGCACCGACGTTGCCGCCAGTAAGCGTGTACGTGTAGTCGCGGTTCGACGGCCCGTTCACCGACAGCTGCTGGGTGATCGAGCTCGTGCTCGGGCTGATGTTCGCATCGGCGCCCGGCGCGAAGGTGACCACACCCAGGCCATTGTTGCGGCCATCCACGCCGAGGAAGATGTCGATGTCGCCGTTGTTATCGGTATCCAGGCCGAGCAGGACCACGCCGCTGAAGACCGGCACGCCCTTGGACAGGGTGGGGTCGCCGATCCGCACGCTGTAATACATCGTCCGGCTCTCGGTGTCGTAGGCGCCGAGCAGCAGGGGCACATTGGTGGTGCCCACCAGGTCGGTATCCGCCGCGTTGGCCTGGGTGTCGTTGACCGGATCATATGCCACGCCATTGAGCAGGACCGAGAACTGCTCTTTGGGGGTGTTCAGGCTGTACGCGGGCTTGACCGAGGTCGACAGCTTGACGGTATCGAGGCTGATGTGGCTGGTTCCGCCTCCGGCGCTGGCGTCGAGCGTCGCGCCCGACACGACATTGCCGCCGGCATCGATCAGCTTGGCGGTGAGGGTGGGTGCGCCGCCGGTAAAGCTGCCGCTGGGGATGAAGCGCAGCGTATCGCTCGCCTTCAGCGTGAATGCCGTTGCCGCGGACGACACGGCGTTGAGGGTTTTCCATCCGCTGCCATCGTTGTACTCCCAGCGGCCGGCCGCCGCATCGGGCGTATATGCCGTGATGGCAATGCCGCCGAGCGCATCCTGGTCGGCATCGGCATAGCTGGCGCTGGTGCCGAACAGGGCGCCGACGCTCTTGCCGGCCGGGTTGGTGGCCAGCTGGCCGACCGGTTCCAGCGCCACGCTGCCGCTGGCGACGGGCGCGCTGTTGGTGCGCTGCACCGTCCAGCTATAGGTGGCCGGGCTGGCGTCCGCGTTGCCAGCAGCATCCAGCGCACGCACGTTCAGGGTGTGATTCGTCGCCGCCAGGCCGTTGAGCGTCAGGGTCGACGTGGTTCCGGTCCAGGTGCCGCCGTCCAGGCTGTACTGGTAGCTGTTGGCATCGCTGCCGCTGAAGGTGAAGGAAACGCTGGTACCGCTCTGCGCAGGCGGCGCGGACGTGATCGACGTATCGGGCGCAGTGGTGTCCTTGGTGATGCTTGCTGCCCTGTCGTTATCGGCGGCCGAGGCGGTGCCGGAATTGGCCTGCTTGACGTACACGCTCAGCGGGCCGTCCTTCAGGGTCGACACGTCCACCGTCGTCGTCCAGCTGCTGTTGGTGGTGAGCGCCACCCTCGTGACGGTCTTCACACCGTCGCTGACGGTAACCTGCACGTCCTGGCCGCTGTTGCTCGCCACACCCGAGATCACCACACTCGTCTGTTCGGCGGCGTTGACAACGTTGTCGCCGGCAATGGTGGAAATCGAGGTGACGGCCAGCCGTCCTTCGTAGCCTGCCGGCTGCAACACAGCGCTGTCGATGGCGCCGGCCTGCACTTCCAGTTCCCAATTGCCGCCGAATACCGCTGCGCCGGTGGTATCGCTCGAGGCCGCGACATCGGCCCCGGTCAACGCGGCCAGGCGCTCGACGAAAGCCGCCCCAGCGCTGCCCTGTGCCACGTCGCAGCCGTAGATCAGGAAGTCGCCGTGCTCGGCCAGCGCCCGGCCCAGCTGCGCCAGTCCTGCACTGAAGTTGTCCACTGTCGCGTCGGTGATACGAGCCGTGCCGAGATCGATCTGCCCTGCCGCGCCGTGCGTCACCAGGTGGATCGCATCGACCGGGCCGCGCTCCTGCAAGGCTGCCAGCATCTGCTGCAGGCCGTCCTTCGTGTGGTCGAGCACCACGATCTCCACCCCATCCCGCACGCCTGCTGCCAGCTGCTGGTAGTCCTGCACGTTATCTTCGATGAAGACGATCTCGTGGCGGACGACGGCCGGCGCAGGCGCCTGCACGGCGGCGGGCACGTACTTGTCCGGCGCCTCGCCCGTTCGCTGCGCTGACGTATCGCGTACCGCGGCATCGGCCGTGGTGGCCAGCGCGGCATCCGGCGTCGCCCCGTCGAACATCACGCGCGGTTCGAGGGCCATCGGTGCGGGACCGCGGCGCGCCAGGGTGCGGCGCCGGGGCATGGCGCTGGTGTCGGCCGAAGCGGGATTGTCGTTGACGAGGATATGCGGATGGTTCTTCATGCTGTTCCTGGGTGGATTATTGTTGTACGGCGCCTGCGATTTGCGATGCGCGACCTGCTATCGGCCTGCCGGTGCGCTCAGGGTGACGCGGCCGCTCATGCCGGCGATCAGCTCGGGGAACGTGCCGTCGACGGTTGCCGACAGCTTGACCGACTGGCTGACGGGATCGACGCGCGCGCCGATGCGCTGCACCTTGGCCGGATAGGTCTTGCCGGTCTCGTCGATCGAGACCTGGAAGGCATAGCCCGGCTTGAGCCACACCAGCCAGCGCGACGGCACGATGAACTCCAGTTCCAGCACCGTATCGTCCAGGATGTCGAGCAGCGGCTGCCCCGGCTGCACATACTGCTGTTCGCGCGCCTTCTGCTCAGCCACCCGGCCGGCGAAGGGCGCTGCGATCGTGCATTTGGAAAGCGTGACGGCGCTGGCGGCGACATCGGCCTTGCCTTTCGCGACTTCCGCCTGGGATTGCTCCAGCTCGACCTTGCCGACCGAGCGCAGTTCTTCCAGGCGGCGGTTGGCCTGGTAGGTATTCTCGGCCGCCGCCAGGACGGCCTTGGCTTTCTGGAGCTGGGCCTGCTGCATCGAGCAGTCGAGTGCGACCAGCACCTGGCCGGCGCGGAAGCGCCCGCCCTCGACCACACCGATGCGGCTGATCCTGGCGCCGACCTCGGAAGCGATCGTGGTATAGCGGCGCGGCGAGAGCTGGGCGCGGATTTCCTGGCGCTCCAGCGAAGGATGGGCGGCGGCAGGCGTCGCCGGCCGGGCGGCCTGGGCGGCGGCGGACGCCGATGCGGCGGCCAGGGCGGCGGCCAGCACAGCGCGCAAGGCGCCATTGAAAGTACGGCGGATCATGAGCATTCCTTGGCGATCTGGCGGGATTACTGCGCAGGCGCGGCCGCTGCCGGCTGGGACAAGCCCTTGTTCCAGCTGCGCATCGCGGTCCCCACACTGTGGGTCAGTTGGTCGAGCGACATGTCGGTCACGCTGCCGATTTCCGGTTCCAGGCCCATCGTTGCCTGCACCTTGCTGGCTGCGCCCTGGAGCTGCGCGAGCGACTGGTAGCGGCGCAGCAGGCTCAGGATCGCCGTGGTGCTGTTGGCCACTTGCTCGAGCTTGCTTTGTGCCTCGACCGATTCCTTGTTCTTGATGTGTTCGGCGATCTTGGCATCGGCTTGCCAGATCTCGTCGGCGCGCACGTACTGGCGCCAGGCAGTGTGGTATTGCAGGCGCGCCAGGTGCAACTGGGTCAGCACCGTCATCTGGGCCGCGACGCGGCGCTGATCGGCCAGCTTGACGCCCGCATCGGCAAAGCGCTTCTGCGAGGGCGCCGACAACAGGTTCAACAGGTTGTAGGAAAGCTGCAGGCCGGCGTCGTTCCAGCGGTTGTTGATCAGGTAGCGGTCGCCGTCGTAGCGCAGGTCGTAGTTGAAGGACAGGTTCGGGAACAGGCGCAGGATCGTGCGGCGCGTTTCTTCGACCGCGATGCGGCCGTTGTAGAACTGCTCGCGGATGTCGGCATTGTTGCTGATCGCCAGTTCTTCCATGCGCTCCACCGGCGTCTCGAGCAGCGAGGCATTGACCTGGTCGCCCGGCTCCACCACTTCCAGCGGCTGGTTCAGCGGTGCATTGATCAGGCCAGCCAGCTCGATGCGTCCCGAACCGAGCTCTTGCTCGATGCTCTCCAACAGGCGCAGGTTTTCCAGCAACTGGCGCTGGTAGCGCAGCGCGTCGACCGGCGCGCGCAGGCGCTCGGCCTCGGCCTGGCGCGCGTCCTTGACCGCGGCATCGGCCATGGCAATGGTCTCGCGCACCTGCTTGTGCAGCTTCTGGGCGCTGGCGGTGCGCCAGAACGCGCTGCGCACGTCCTGGATCAGCACGTGCATCGCCTTGCGGCGGCGCTCGACGCCGATGTTGACGCGGTCGGCCGCCTGCTTGGCGGTGATATAGCCGAGGCCGAAATCGAGCACGTTCCAGGTCAGGCCGAGGCTATACGCCGGGTGGGCGCGTTCCGAGGAGATGAACGGGTTCGCCAGCGACGGTGCGCCGGTCACCGAGTCCTCGCTACGGGTGATCAGCTCCTTGTCGCGCCAGGTATAGCCGGCGTTGGCCATCACGCGCGGCAGCATGTCCCAGCTGGTGGTGTCGAACTGGTGGAATGCGTAGGCTTCTTCCATCATGCGGGTGCGCTGGTTCAGGTTGTACTTGAGCGCACGCGCGATCGCCTCGTCCAGCGACAGTGCGCCGACGACCGGCGGCACCTCCGCCTGCGCCGCCTGGCGGTCGAGCGCGGCCTGCTGGCGAACCGCATCCACGGAAAGCGGCTGCACCTTCACGGTACCGCAACCGGCAAGGACCATTGCCACACAAGCGTTGAGCAAGGCGAGCGTGAGTTTATTCAGGGCGAAGCCCGACGAAGGAAAACGATTCATACGCATGGAAGTCTGTCTACGAAGAGGGAAGGAGCCGGCCCATTCTCGTCAATGAAAATTAGCGTGCTCGTGCGACGCGCGGTCGGATTGACTATATGGAAACATTTGATGTTTTTACGAAAGATATTTTAACGAGGAAATTGATAGAGATGGTTGTAAAAATGCAGGACTAGTCCTACATTTTTTTAAATTTGGCAAATTGAAGGCGACAAAGAATTAACCCTCTTTGCAATAAAGCAAACAAATGACACAGGCAGGATTGGCAAAAGGGAATTAATCTTCGACAAAGCATCGCGATGCGTATCGGAGCTTGTGAAACAGGATCGCCGAGATCAAACGGGATTGAGGCGATCCCGGGCATGCCGGCAGCGCGGCTTGATTGGAACAAGCCGACAATGCGTGCGGCCGATCGGCAGCAGGAAGGAACAGTTCTGAAGGCAGGCCGGCAGTGCTCCGGCAAGCTGATGGGCTAGCTGCCGCAGCCCCCGCCTCCGCCACAACAGCTGCCGCAAGAGGCGCCACCGTCGCTGCCGCCGCCGTCGCTATCGCCGTCGGCATCCGCATCCGCATCGCTGCCAATGCCGCACCACGTGGTATCCGCAGGTGAGCAGACTGGACCGTGGACCCTGGCATATTCGGCTTCGCTGATCAGTCCTGCCAGCAGCAGGCTCCGTGGGGCCAGCGCGCGTGCGAAATCCGGCAGGCCATCGGGATGCCCGAGTTCGTCCAGGCGCGAGCAGGCAACCATGCCGCCAATGAGCGCGTAGCCGAAGCCATGCGGCATGCCGAGCCGCGCATCCAATGTGAACAGGCGTGGCAGGTCCGGGCCGGCAGGCGGCTTCGATGCGCGCCGGCGTGCCTGCACCAGGCAGGCCGCGAGCGCCCTCCCCATGTCCGCTTTCATCTGCGCCCGTTCGACATGCGGGATAGTCCGGCCAAAGTGGCGGATACAGAAACGGTCCAGGCCGGGCGCGTCCAGGCGAACCCACGCATGCCAGACCGAGTCCGCCGCACGCGAGGGCAGCGCACACGGCCTGCCGCTGGCTGCGGCGCAGTCGAAGAACATCATCAAGCCTTCGGCCGATTGGGCATAGAAGGAGGCCTCGCGCGGGATGCAGGGAAATTCTGCGTGCACGGTCTGCGCCCAGTAAGGGAACAATGCGGCGGGCACCTCGGCCAGCACCGATGCGTAAGTCGACTGGGCGAATTCCCATTCCACCGTGTGCGCCACCGCGCGTGGGGTTTCCCTGACATTCATCGCATCCTCCCTTGTCGGCCATCCTTCACCTTAGTGCAGGGAAACCCGGCGGATGATGAGCGAGCTCAACAATAAAAAAACCCGTCTCACGACGGGTTTCCTGGGCGGGTTCTCAAGAGAGGCGTCAGCGCTGCGGGGCGATCCGCCAGACGGTGCCGCCGGCGTCGTCGACCACCAGCAGCGCGCCATCGGCCGCGACCTCGACGGCGGCCGGGCGGCCCCAGACGTCGCGGTCGCTCAGCACCATACCGGTCATGAAGTCCTGGTACTGGCCGGTCGGCACGCCGTTCTTCATGAAGACGCGCACCACCTTGTAGCCGGTACGCACGCCGCGGTTCCAGGAACCGTGCAGGGCCACGAAGACGTCACCCTCGTACTCCTTCGGGAAGGCGTTCTTCGCGCCCTTCGGCGCCTGGTAGACCGCCATGCCGAGCGGCGCCGAGTGCGACTGGATCAGCACGTCCGGCACGATGCTCCTGCCCTTCAGGTCCGGACGCTGGCCCTTGAGGCGCGGGTCTTCGTTGTCGCCGATGTAGTACCACGGCCAGCCGTAGAAACCGCCCTGCTTCACGCGCGTGAGGTAGTCCGGCGGCAGGTTGTCGCCCAGCGCGTCGCGCTCGTTCACCGTGCACATCAGGTCGCCGGTGCCTGGGTAGACCAGCATGCCGACGCAGTTGCGCAAGCCGGTGGCATAGGTGCGGCGGTTCTTGCCGTCCACGTCGAAAGCCATCACGGTGGCGCGGTCGGTCTCGACGCCCCAGCTGGCGCCGACGCCGTGCCTGGCTTCCCATTGCGCGATCGGCTCGGGCGGCTGCGGACCGATCTCGGTGGCCACGTTGGTGGCCGAGCCGATCGACAGCAGCATGGTCTTGCCGTCCTTCGAGAAGGCCAGGGTGCGGGTGGTGTGGCCGCCGCTGGTGTCGGACAGCTGCGCCACCACGGTCTCGGGTGCGCCGCGCGCCTTCAGGTCGCCGTTGCGGTAGGGGATGCGCACGATCGAATTGATGTTGGCCACGTACAGGTACTGCGGGTTCGCGCCGGAGGGCCAGAAGGCCATGCCGTAGGGGCGGCTCAAGCCGCTGGCGAACACCTCGACGCTGTCGGCGGCCTGGCCGTTCTTCGCGCGCGCCACCTTGATCTCGCCCTTGGCGGTGGCGGCCAGGAAGATGTCGCCGTTCGGCGCGCGCAGCGCCACGCGCGGCTTGTCGGCGTCAACGGCGAAGACGCTTACCGCGAAGCCCTGCGGCACGGTCGGCATGCTGCCGTTCGGGCGCGCTTCGACGCGCGGGCCGTTGCCGGCGCTGCCCGTCGCGAAGGGCGGCGGCATGTCGGTGACCTTGATGTGATGGATGCGGCCGGGCTGGTTGTCGTCCCAGCCGCCTTGGCGGTCCGCCGCAGTGGCCGCCTTGGCCGGCGCCGCTGCTGCCGCCGCCGTGACGGGGCCTTGCAGGCTGGCGAGGTAGTCGAGCAGCGCGGCGCGGGCCCCCTTGTCCGGCACGCCAACCGGCATCGTGGTGCCCGGCACGTTCCTGGCCGGGTCGGCCAGGAAGACGTCCAGCTCTTCGCGGGTCCAGGTCTTGCCGGCGGCACCGGCTTTCACCAGGGCGGCAGAGTAGTTGAAGCCGGGGACGCCGGCCGCCTTGCGTCCGAGGACGCGGAACAGGCCGGGACCGGCGCGCGAGGACAGGTTGGCGTCCACGCTGTGGCAGCTGGCGCAGTTGTTCTGGAAGGTCGTCTGGCCGGCGGTGGTGGCAGGTGTGGCGGGCGCGGCATGGGCAGCGGATACGGCTGCCAGGCTGGCGAGCAGCGCCAGGGTCTTGGCTTGCAAGGGGGTTCTCCTATTTACGGACATGCGGAACTGGACAGTCCGACATCATAGGCCAACTCGGCCGTGCGCGCTGTTCATTGTGTCCGTTCGCCGAACCGGCGCCTCTCATGACGATTGATAGGCTGTATCCAGCGCAAAGTCAGTTAGGCAATCGCTATAATCGGAAAAAACTGACGGGAAAATATGGCGCTTAAACCAATACAGCCAGACGGGGAAGATGGGGGATCGGTCCATGCCGAGCTTGCCCGCTACCGCTTCATCACCGGGCTCGACGACGCCATCCGCCTGCTCACCGATCCTGAACAGATCGCCCATACCGCGGCGCGGCTGCTGGGCGAGCACCTTGGCGTCGACCGTTGCGCCTATGCCTATGTGAGCGAAGACCAGGGCAGCTTCACCCTCACCGGCAACTACACGAGGGGCGTGCCCAGCATCGTCGGGCGCTACCAGCTGGCCGCCTTCGGCACCGAGCTCGTCCGTCTGCACCGCCTCGGCCAGCCCTATGTTGTCGAGGACACCGACACCGACGCGCGGCTCGTCGACGTGCTGCAGGCCTATCGTGACATCGGCATCCGCGCCGTGATCTCGGTTCCCGTGATCAAGGGCGACCGCTGGGTGGCCGGCATGGCACTGCACCAGTGCACTCGCCGCGAGTGGCGGGCGCATGAGGTCCGGCTGCTGGAGGCTGTGGCGAACCGCTGCTGGGAATCGATCGAGCGTAGCCGCATCGCCATCGAATTGCGCGAGGCCGAGGAGCGGGTGCGCGGCAGCCACGACTACCTGCGCCTGCTGATCGACTGCACGGAAGAAGGCTTCTATTCGGTCGACCGCGACGGCGTCACGATCATGTGCAACGCCGCCTTCCTGAGAATGCTTGGCTTCCGGCACGAGGATGAGGCCATCGGCAAGAAGCTGCATGATCTCATCCACCACTCGCACCCGGACGGCTCGCATTACTGCGTCGAGGATTGCCCGATCTACCGCGCCGCGCAGTTCGGCGAGCCGGCATTGGTCGAGGACGAGATGTTCTTCCGGCTGGACGGCACCGGCTTTCCCGTCGAGTACCGTGCCCGCCCCGTCTGGCGCGACGGCCAGTTGCAGGGCGCGGTCTGCACCTTCGTCGACCTGACCGAGCGCCGCCGCACCGAGCAGGCCCTGCGCGAGAGCGAAGCGCACCTGCAGTCGGTGTTCGGGCAGACGGCCGCGGGGATCTGCGAGGTGGACCTGACAGGCCGGATCATGCAGATCAATGACCGCTATTGCGACATCGTGGGGCGCACGCGCGAGGAACTGCTCTCGATGCGCATGCAGGAGATCACCCATCCGGAAGACCTTCCCGGGAATGCCCCGCTCTTCAAGCGGACCGCGACCACCGGTGAGCCCTTCGAGATCGAAAAGCGCTACGTCCGTCCCGACGGCAGCATCGTCTGGGTCAACAACACGGTAAGCCTGATCCGCGTCCCCGGAGAACACGTTTCCAACAGCATCCTCGCGGTCTGCATCGACGTCACCAAGCGCAAGCGGGCCGAAGAAGCACTGCTGGAAGCCGACCGCCGCAAGGACGAGTTCCTGGCCATGCTGGCGCACGAGCTCAGGAACCCGATGGCCCCGATCCGCGCGGCCGCGGACCTGCTGGAGTCAAGGGAACTGGCGCCCGAGCAGCGCCGGCGCACCAGCCAGATCATCTCGCGCCAGGTCAGGCACATGACCGGCCTGGTGGACGACCTGCTGGACGTCTCGCGGGTGACGCGCGGCCTGATCGAGCTGCAGAGAACCCGGCTGGACGTGAAGCAGGTCATCGCCGACGCCATCGAGCAGACCCGCCCCCTGATGGAGGCCAAGCGCCACCGGCTGGTGGTGGAACTGGCCTCGGACGCCGCCCAGGTGCTGGGCGACCACAAGCGCCTGGTGCAGGTCTTGAGCAACCTGCTCAACAACGCGGCCAAGTACACCCCGGCGGGCGGACGCATCGCGGTGACGATGGGGGCGACGGATGGGCAGGTGGAGCTGGAAGTGGCGGACAACGGCATCGGCATCGCACCCGAGCTGCAGGAGCGCGTGTTCGACCTGTTCACCCAGGCCGACCGCAGTCCGGACCGCTCGCAGGGCGGGCTCGGCATCGGCCTGGCCCTGGTCAGGAGCCTGGTGGAGCTGCATGGCGGCAGCGTGGCCTGCCGCAGCGAAGGCCAAGGGAAAGGCAGCCGTTTCGTCGTGACCCTGCCGCGCATCGCCGGACAGGACGAACCGGCAGCCGCACAGGCCGAGGCGCCGGCGCCGTCCTCGCCTGGGCGGCGGGTGCTGGTCGTCGACGACAATGTCGATGCGGCCCAGATGCTGGGCATGTGCCTGGAAACGGCGGGACACGAGGTCATGATCGAATACGGCCCGCAGCAGGCGCTCGAACGGGCCAGGACCGGATTGCCCGAGGTGTGCATCCTCGATATCGGGTTGCCGGGGATGGACGGGAACGAACTGGCGCGGCGCCTGCGGGTCATGCCAGAGACGGCCGGGGCGACCCTGATCGCCCTGACGGGGTACGGGCAGGAGCAGGACCGGCAGAATGCCATGGCGGCGGGGTTCGACCATCATCTGGTCAAGCCGGTGGCGGCGCCGGCGTTGCTGGCGCTGGTGGCCCAGGCGCAAGGTCGGGCTTGACGTCACTCCCGCGAGACGGACAAGCGGATGAAAAATCTATGGTCACCCTCCTTTTTGCAAGCTGATTTTGTATGATGTAGTTGGCTTGCTCAAATCTATCCGGCGTCATGCTGGAGACTTGCTCCGCGCCACGATGAGAGTTCGCGCCTGATGGTCCTAAAAAAACCCGCGGCTTGATGAGCCGATTTTTTTGCCAGGTTATCCATCAGGCCGGTGTGCCGTTCACGTCATCCAGTATCAGCGTCGCAAAACCAAGTAGGTGGTTAGGTACAGCAAGCTCGGGAGGCCGTCAC
>NZ_JPXI01000037.1 GCF_000740675.1 Massilia sp. BSC265
GGTCACCCTCCTTTTTGCAAGCTGATTTGTATGATGTAGTTGGCTTGCTCAAATCTATCCGGCGTCATGCTGGAGACTTGCTCCGCGCCACGATGAGAGTTCGCGCCTGATGGTCCTAAAAAAACCCGCGGCTTGATGAGCCGATTTTTTTGCCAGGTTATCCATCAGGCCGGTGTGCCGTTCACGTCATCCAGTATCAGCGTCGCAAAACCAAGTAGGTGGTTAGGTACAGCAAGCTCGGGAGGCCGTCACAGCGATGTGACGGCCTCTTGCATTTTGTATTCGGTATGGTGTGCGGCCATGGCCCAGGCCGTGCGGGCCAGCTTGTACGCCAGTGCGCACGCCACGACGTTGGAGTGTCGTCGCTCCAGCATGGAGCGGGCCCACTGCGCCAGGCGGTCGGTATGCCGGTCCAAACCGCGCATGTAGGATCGCGCGCATTGCACCAGCAGGCGTCGGATATTCTTGTCGCCACGTTTGCTAATGCCCAGCAGATTCGCTCTCCCACCAGTACTGTGCTGCTGGGGCACCAGGCCAAGCGAGGCGGCGAAATCGCGTCCGCAGCCATATTGCTTGCCGTCGCCCATCTCGGCCGACAAGGCGCTCGCAGTAATCGGTCCGACGCCAGGAATCGCCATCAGGCGCTGTCCAAGGTCGTCTTCCTGCAGTTGCCTGCCCAGCTCCTTTTCGAGCTCGTCGAGCTGCTCGTCGAGATACTTGATGTGGGCACGCAGTCTCTCGATCAGGCTGACCAGCCGTACTGGCAGAGCGTGCTCTGCCAGTACGGAAGGCAGGCGCCGTATGATTGCCGGGCCTTTGGGCAGGCCGATTCCAAACTCGAGCAGAAAGGCGTGGATCTGGTTGATTGCCTTGACCCGGTCGCGCATCAGCGACTCGCGCGTTCGGTGCAGGGCCGACAGGCATTGCTGGGCTTCAGTCTTGGGCGTGACAAAACGCATTGATGGCCGGCTGGCCGCTTCGCAGATCGCTTCTGCATCGATGAAGTCGTTCTTGTTGCCCTTGACGAAGGGCCGGACAAACTGAGGGGAAATGAGTTTGGCCTCGTGGCCAAGTGCCGACAGCTGCCGCGCCATCCAGTGGGCGCTGGCACAGGCTTCCATCACGATCGTGCAAGGCTGGAAGTTGGCGAGAAACGTGATCAGGTGCTTGCGGTCGAACTTCCTGCGCAACACCGCCTTGCCGTGCCGATCCTGTCCGTGCACGTGAAAGCCGTGCTTGCCGAGATCGATGCCGATGAGAGCGACGTCTTGCATGATGGCCTCCGTCCAAAAATGAAAACACCCTACAAGCTTAGTAACTTGTAGGGTGGAGGGTGACCATCTCATTAAACCCGGCTGCCATTGCGAGCAGCCGGGTTTCATGAAGCGGATACGGGAGAATCAGTCCCAGCTCAGCGCACCGCCAGTCTGGTACTCGGTCACACGGGTCTCGAAGAAGTTACGCTCCTTCTTCAGGTCGATCATCTCACTCATCCACGGGAACGGGTTCTCTTCGTTCGGGAACAGCGGATCCAGGCCGATCTGCACGGCGCGGCGGTTGGCGATGAAGCGCAGGTAGCCCTTGAACATCGGGGCGTTCAGGCCCAGCACGCCGCGCGGCATGGTGTCTTCGGCGTAGCGGTATTCGAGGTCGACGGCCTGCAGGAACAGCGCCTTCAGCTCTTCGCGGAAGGCCGGGGTCCACAGCTGCGGGTTTTCCATCTTGATCGTGTTGATCAGGTCGATGCCGAAGTTCACGTGCATCGACTCGTCGCGCAGGATGTACTGGTACTGTTCGGCGGCGCCGGTCATCTTGTTTTGACGACCGAGCGCCAGGATCTGGGTGAAGCCGACGTAGAAGAACAGGCCTTCCATCAGGCAGGCGAAGACGATGATCGACTTCAGCAACTTCTGGTCGTTTTCCAGGGTGCCGGTCTTGAACTCAGGATCGGTCAGGACGTTGATGAACGGGATCAGGAACTGGTCCTTGTCGTGGATCGACTCGATCTCGTTGTAGGCGTTGAAGATTTCGCGCTCGTCCAGGCCCAGCGACTCGACGATGTACTGGTAGGCGTGGGTGTGGATCGCTTCCTCGAAGGCCTGGCGCAGCAGGTACTGGCGGCATTCCGGCGCGGTGATGTGGCGGTAGGTGCCCAGCACGATGTTGTTGGCGGCCAGCGAGTCGGCGGTCACGAAGAAGCCGAGGTTGCGCTTGACGATGCGGCGCTCGTCCTCGGTCAGGCCGTTCGGGTTCTTCCACAGCTCGATGTCGCGCTGCATGTTGACTTCCTGCGGCATCCAGTGGTTGGCGCAGCCGGCCAGGTACTTGTCCCATGCCCACTTGTACTTGAACGGCACCAGCTGGTTCACGTCGGTCTGGCCGTTGATGATGCGCTTGTCGTCGGCGTTGACGCGCTTGGCGACTTCGGCGGCCGGCGCTGCGGCGTCAAGAGGGGTTTGCGGAGCGCGCGGGGCGGTGCTTGGTTCGTCGTCCCAGGAGAGCATGGTGATTTCCTTCTTTCGTGGCAGCGTCCGCGCGAGGCGGACGGTCAATCTTGTTGATTCGGTAGAGTTAACGGTGGGAGCCCGCCATCCGGCCGGCTCCACCTTCATTCTTCGCTTATTGGCAGGCTTCGCATTCGTCGAAGCCGGCGTCGCCCGGACGCAGGTAGCAGGCGGCGCCTTCCACCACTTCCGGTGCTGCTGCAGGAACCGACGCCGCCGGACCATTCGCTGCCGGAGCCGCATGGCCGGCCGCCAGGCCGCCCGAGACCGGCACAGCGTTCAGGGCGCCGGTACGGGTGGTCGACTTCTCCATGTGCGTCGCCGCGATGGTGCGCAGGTAGTAGGTGGTCTTCAGGCCGCGCAGCCACGCGAGCTTGTACGTTTCATCCAGCTTCTTGCCCGAGGCGCCGGCCATGTAGATGTTCAGCGACTGGGCCTGGTCGATCCACTTCTGGCGGCGCGAGGCGGCTTCCACCAGCCACTTCGGCTCGACTTCGAACGCGGTGGCGTAGATGTCGCGCAGGTCCTGCGGCACGCGGTCGATCTTGGAGAGCGAACCGTCGAAGTACTTCAGGTCGGCGATCATCACTTCGTCCCACAGGTCGCGCGCCTTCAGGTCGCGCACCAGGTACGAATTGATCTCGGTGAATTCGCCCGACAGGTTCGACTTCACGTACAGGTTCTGGAAGGTCGGCTCGATGCAGGCCGACACACCGATGATGTTCGAGATCGTCGCGGTCGGGGCGATCGCCACGCAGTTCGAGTTACGCATGCCGAACTGCTTGATGCGCTCGCGCACCACGGTCCAGTCCATCGATTCGCTGGTGTCCTGCTCCAGGTAGCCGCCGCGCTCTTCCGCCAGCAGCTTGATCGAGTCCTGCGGGAGGATGCCGCGGTCCCACAGCGAACCTTCGTAGGTCTCGTAGCGGCCGCGCTCTTCGGCCAGTTCGGTCGAGGCCAGGTAGGCGTAGTAGCAGACGGCTTCCATCGACTTGTCGGCGAATTCCACGGCCTTCTCGGACGCGAACGGCACGCGCATCATGTGCAGGCAGTCCTGGTGGCCCATGATGCCCATGCCCACCGGGCGGTGGCGCAGGTTCGAATTGCGCGCCTTGTCCACGGCGTAGTAGTTGATGTCGATGACGTTGTCCAGCATGCGCATCGCGGTGCGGATGGTCTTCTGCAGCTTGGCGTGATCCAGGCCCTCACCCTTCATGTGCTGCGGCAGGTTCACCGAGCCCAGGTTGCAGACGGCGATCTCGTCGGCGCTGGTGTTCAGCGTGATCTCGGTGCACAGGTTCGACGAGTGCACCACGCCGACGTGCTGCTGCGGCGAACGGATGTTGCAAGGATCCTTGAAGGTGATCCACGGGTGGCCGGTCTCGAACAGCATCGACAGCATCTTGCGCCACAGGTCGAGCGCTTCGACCTTCTTGTACACGGTCATTTCGCCGCGTGCGGCCTTGGCTTCGTAGGCGACGTACGCCTCTTCGAAGGCCTTGCCGACCTTGTCGTGCAGGTCCGGGGTTTCGCTCGGCGAGAACAGGCTCCAGTGGCCCTTCTCCATCACGCGCTTCATGAACAGGTCCGGAATCCAGTTCGCGGTGTTCATGTCGTGGGTGCGGCGGCGGTCGTCGCCGGTGTTCTTGCGCAGGTCGAGGAATTCCTCGATGTCCATGTGCCAGGTTTCCAGGTAGGCGCAGACCGCGCCCTTGCGCTTGCCGCCCTGGTTCACCGCCACGGCGGTGTCGTTGACCACTTTCAGGAACGGCACCACGCCCTGCGACTTGCCGTTGGTGCCCTTGATGCGCGAGCCCAGTGCACGGACCGGGGTCCAGTCGTTGCCCAGGCCGCCGGCGAACTTCGACAGCAACGCGTTTTCCTTGATGGCGTCGTAGATGCCTTCCAGGTCGTCGCCGACGGTGGTCAGGTAGCACGAGGACAGCTGCGAGCGGCGGGTGCCCGAGTTGAACAGGGTCGGGGTCGAGCTCATGAAGTCGAACGACGACAGCAGGTTGTAGAACTCGATGGCGCGCGCTTCGCGGTCGGCTTCGCGCAGGGCCAGGCCCATCGCGACGCGCATGTAGAAGGCCTGCGGCATCTCGATGCGGGTTTCGCGCACGTGCAGGAAGTAGCGGTCGTACAGGGTCTGCAGGCCGATGTAGCCGAACTGCAGGTCGCGGTCGGCGACGATGGCCTTCGCCAGGCGCTCGAGATCGAACTTGCCCAGCTCTTCGTCCAGCAGCTCGTTCTGGATGCCCTTGGCGATATATTTCGGGAAGTAGGTGATGTATTCGGCGGCGGCGCCGGCTTGCGGCACTTCGCGGCCGAAGACTTCCTTGCGGATGGTATGCAGCAGGATGCGTGCGGTGACCTGGCTGTAGGCCGGGTCTTTTTCCATCAGGGCGCGGGCGGCCAGGATGGCCGACTTGTGCAGCTCTTCGACCGGCACGCCGTCGTACAGGTTCTTCAGGGTCTCGGCGACGATGGCGTCGGCATCGACGTGCTTTTCCAGGCCCGAGCAGGCGGCGTTCACGAGGGCGTGGACGTCGTTGATGTCCAGCGGACGGCGCTCGCCGCCGTCGACCACGTGGATCTGCGGCGCGGCGACCGGGGTACCGCCAGCGGCTTCCTTGGCGGCGCGGCGCTCTTCCATGCGCTTGGCGCGGTACAGCACGTATTCGCGCGCGACGTCATGCTCGCCCGAGCGCATCAGCGACAGCTCGACCTGGTCCTGCACGTCTTCGATGTGGAAAGTGCCGCCGTTCGGCTGGCGGCGCACGAGGGCGGCCACCACGTTGTTGGTCAGCTGCTCCACCAGTTCGCGGATACGGGCCGATGCGGCGCCCTGCCCGCCGGCGACGGCGAGGAAGGCCTTGGTCATCGCGACCGAGATCTTGTGCGGCTCGAACGCGACCACGGCGCCGTTACGGCGAATAACCCGGTAGTCACCACGCGCGACGATCTCTGCGGGCGTGGCGTTGGCCGACGCGCCTGGGGTGACGTGCGGATTGATCGAAATGTCTTGTGCTGTTTGCATTGAGCCTCCAGTGAGCAGCGGGTACCTGCCGTCGTTTGTCTTGAGCCGGACTTGTCAACCCGACAAAATTTTAAGCAAAGCGATGCCCCGCCAGCTGGACGTTCTTACTGGCAACCAAGCAAGAGATCAATGCGGCAGGGCGGAAATCGCTGTTGAATCAGTGGCTTGCAGAGCAAGCTTCAAGTCGAACGTGAATCTAGTTGCTTTTGGGTCACTACCACTACATCTAGTGTTCGAACTTGATATGAGACTAATTGTAGTGCCTGACCTAGGTCACGGCAAGTGACGCGGCGGGTAATTTTTTGCGTTTTTTTTGGTGCGCAGGCTTGACAAGCCCATATGGCCAGAACGACGGGCGGTATGCGGTGAGTGGACACTAACCTTGTTCCAGAACGCTGCACAAGGCTTCATCAGCCACATGCGCGACGCATCAGGCTTGTACATTTTGCACTGGCGAAAAGACAACAGGATGACATGCCGTCTACCACTTTGGCAGGTAGCCGATCACGTGTGGTCGTCCGGCGCGCAGATCTCCAGTTTCTGCATCTGGTAGCGCAGCTGGCGCACGCTGATGCCGAGCAGGCTGGCTGCCTGGGTGCGGTTGAACTGGGTCTGCTGCAGGGCCCGCCCGATGATGTCACGCTCCACCTGGCTCAGGTATTCGGGCAGGTTGCTGGGCAGGCCGTTCGGGCCGAGCATGGCGGGTGCGGGCGCCGTCCCTGCCGGAAGGGGCGCCGGCGCCGGCACCGGTTCCGGCATGGGTGCCGGCGCCGGCGCGCTCACGGCCGGTTTGTGTACGGCCGCATCACCGGGCCGCGCCGCCTTGAGCGACAGGTCGGCCACTTCGATCACGCCGTCGTTGGCAAAGGCAAGCGCCCGCTCCAGCACGTTCTCCAGTTCGCGGATATTCCCCGGAAAGGAATAGGCCCGCAACGCGTCCAGCACGCCGGGCCCGAGCGAGGCCTGGCCGGGGCCGGCCAGGCGCGCCAGGATCGCGTCGGTCAGGGGCGCCAGGTCGTTAATGCGCTCGCGCAGCGGCGGCAGCGACAGTTCGATCACGTTCAGGCGGTAGAACAGGTCCTGCCTGAACCTGCCCTGCTCCACGCACTTGGCCAGGTCCTGGTGGGTGGCGCTGATGATGCGCACGTCCACCGGCTCCTCCGTGGTGGCGCCGATCTTGCGCACGCGCCGCTCCTGGATGGCGCGCAGCAGCTTGACCTGCATCGGCAGCGGCAGGTCGGCCACTTCGTCCAGCATCAGGGTGCCGCCGTTGGCGGCCTGAAAGAAGCCGTCGCGCTCCTCGGCCGCGCCGGTAAAGGCGCCCTTGCGGTAGCCGAAGAACTCGGCTTCCATCAGGGTCTCGGGAATCGCCCCGCAGTTCACCGCCACAAAGGGTTTGTTTGCCCGCGAACTCTGGGCGTGGATCTCGCGCGCGGCCAGTTCCTTGCCACTGCCGGATTCGCCGGTGATCGAGATCGGCGCGTTCGAGCGCGCCAGCCGCGCGATCTGGGCGCGCAGCGCCCCCATCGCGGCCGACGTACCGATCATGCGCGATCCGGGCGCGGCGCCGCCGGGCTGCGCCGCCGGAGCATCAAGCAATTTCAGGGCCGAGCGCACCATCACGCGCAACGCGTCCAGGGCCACCGGCTTCGAGATGTAATCGAAGGCGCCGGCCTTGAGCGCCACCACCGCGTTCTCGGCGCTGCCGTAGGCCGTGATGACGGCGATCGGCGTGCCCTTGTGCGATGCCGTCACCTCGCGCACCAGTTCCAGCCCGAGGCCGTCCGGCAGGCGCATGTCGGTCAGGATCAACGCGTAGTCGTGTTCCTCGACCAGGGCGCGCGCCTGGCGCAGCGTGGCGGCGCTGTCGACATCCAGCCCCATCTTGAGCAGGGTGATCTCGAGCAGTTCGCGCAGGTCGGCTTCGTCGTCGACCACGAGGATGCGGGGTGCGGTCATGGTTTTCTCTAACTATATATATATACGGCTGAATCTCAGGCCGGCTGCGAGAAGCTGATCACGAAACGCCCGCTCGCCCGGCGCGGCCCCGCGGCGGTGGGGTCGAAGCGGTATTCGTAGTCGAGCTTCGCGTCGTTGTTCAGGCACAGCTCGCGCGCCAGGTACAGGCCCAGGCCCGTGCCCTTGCTCGAGGTGGTGTAGAAGGGCTCGAACAAGTGAGCGCGCACTTCCGGCGTGATGCCGGGGCCGTCGTCCTGCACGTGCAGCTCGATGCGGCCGGCGGCGTCCAGGGCCGGGAAGATGCGGATGCTGCCCGGCTCGCGGCTGGCGTAACGGATCGCGTTGCCCAGCAGGTTGAGCAGCACTTCGTGCAGGTGCAGCGGATCGAAGCGCACCGCGCTCGTCCCGGCGTCCCCTACATGGACTATATCATCCGCCAGCCCATGGGTTTCGCAGAATTCGGCCTTCAGCTCGGAGAGAAAGGCTGCCAGCTGCACCGGCTCGCCGTTCGGCTGCACCTTGCGCGACAGCTGCAGGATGTCCTCGACCATGCGGTTCACGCGCGCCACGTTGTCGCCCATGATCTTCAGCAGGCGCACCTCGGCCGGGCCGTGCAGGTCTTCGGCCAGCAGCGCGGTGGCGTGGCCGATCGCCGACAGCGGGTTGCGGACTTCGTGCGCGATGCTGGCGGTGAGGCGCCCCATCGAGGCCAGCTTGAGCTGCTGCGCCTGGTTCTCGATGGCGCTGACGTCCTGCATGAACACCACGCTGCGTCCCGGCGCGACACCCAGGGTATCCACCCGCGCGAAGCGCAGCTTCAGGTGCACCGGCTGGTCGCGCCGGCCGCGCAGCGGGCCGGCATCTTCCTGGTAGGGCTTGACCGTGACGAAGGACGCGCCTTCGCCAGGGGTGCGCAGCCAGGCACTGAAGGCCTGGTCGAGTGGCTCCAGTCCCGGCGCCTCGCCGAGCCGGAACGCCGCCGCCTCCCCTTCCAGGCCGAGCATGCGGCGCGCCGCCGGGTTCCCGGTGAAGACGGTGCTGTCGTCGCCCACCACCAGGATGCCGTCGCCGACGTCGGCGATGACGATCGCGTTGATCGCCTGCTGGATGCGCAGGTCGATGCCGCGCTGCGCGGCCAGTTCTTCCTGCTTGATCAGGCGCGCCGCCAGGCGGTTCACCACGAGCACGCCGGCGAAGAAGGCCGCGCCGTACAGGCCGGCCTGCATGAGCGAGGGCTGCCGGTCCTGCATGAAGACCTGCCAGCTGGTCTCGGCCAGCAGGAACAGGGTGGCGATCGAAGCCGAGAACAAGGCCAGCGTCAACGGCGCCAGGATGGCGGCGCCGGCCAGCGGGAACAGGTACAGGATCGCGAGGCCGCTGCGCATGCCGCCCGCTTCCAGGTACAGCAGCGAGATCACGGCCAGGTCGACCGCGATCTGGCAGCCCAGCTGCAACGCGAAGCGGTGCCGCCACCAAGCGCCGAGCGCGCCGAAGAGGAGCGCCGCCGCCAGGTAGAACAGGCAGGTTGCGGCATTGGCAGTATCCAGGCGCACGCCCGCGTCGGTGATGCGCACGCCCAGGTAGAGCAGCAGCACCAGCGCGATGACGATGCGGGTGACGGTAAAGGTCTGGAGCGAGCGCCACAGGGTCGAGCGCGCTTCGGGGGACAGCACCGCTGCTGGCGACATCGGCCGGCTTACCGCGGCGGCAGGCGCACGTGGCCCGGCGAGCAGTAGTCGTGGCCGTCGGCGTGGACCGCCTCGGAGGCCGGGAAGTGGATGCCGCAGTGCGCGCACTGGGTCATGGTTTCGATTTCGGCCGGCGGCGGCTGGCGGCGCGGCTGTGCATCCAGCGGCGGCTGCTGGCGCGCGGACAGGCCCTTGAGCTTGGCGCGGATCGCGAACACGACCAGCCCGATCAGGAGGATCCAGAACACGATGCGGCTCATGCTCCCCCCCGGTGCAGGACGACTTCGAGCACGAAGCGGCTGCCGACGTAGGCCAGCGCCAGGGTGGCGAAGCCCGCCAGCGTGAAGCGCAGCGCGGTCTTGCCGCGCCAGCCCTGCCAGCGGCGGCCTGCCAGCAGCGCGGCGAACAGCAGCCAGGACAGCAGCGCGAACACGCTTTTATGGTCGAGGCGCAGGGCCCGGCCGAACAGCTGTTCGGAGAACACCACGCCCGACAGCACGGTAAGGCTGAGCAGGATAAAGCCGATCCAGATCACGCGGAACAGCAGCTTTTCCATGGTCAGCAGCGCCGGCAGCTGGTCCAGTGCGTTGCCGAGCCAGCCGCCGCTGGCGGTGCGCGTGTGCAGCCGCGCCTCCTGCAGGGCCATCAGCACGGCGTGGAAGGCGGCGATGGTGAGCGTGCTGTAGGCCAGCACCGCGACCACGACGTGCCAGCCAAAGGCGGGCGACTGGCCGCTCAGGGGCAGCAGGCTGCCGGGGAAGATCACCGGCAAGGCTGCCGCCACGACGGCGAAGGGCATGACGAGGCGGCGCATGCCGTCGAGGGCGAAATTGCGGTTCTCGAGCCAGTAGGCGGCCACCGACACCCACAGGGCGCTCGACAGCATGATGGCGAAACCGACGCGCAGCTGGCCGGGCTCGGCCACGTCGAGCCCGAGCGCGGCGCCGTGCACCGCCCAGGCCACGGCGGTGACGCTTGAGATGACGGCGCCCCGGCGCGACGGCAGCAGGGCGCACACCGCGTACAGCAGGGTCGCGGCGAGGAAGAGGGAATTCTGCATAATAGGAGTCTACACCATCGGGAAACGCCGGTGGCAGGCCCTTCCCCGCCGCTGAGACATAATGAAGCGCCTAGTCCACCGCCGCCATCCTCAACTCCTCCGTATGATGCCGCTGCTGCTCTTCCATCACCATCACTCCCAGCTCCCGCTTGAGCGCATTGAACTCCGGCGCCGCCGGGTCGCGCATGCGCGGGATATCGACCAGCAGGTCGCGCTTGACCGTGCCCGGCCGGTAGGTCATGACGACGATCCGGTCCGCCAGGTAGACCGCCTCCTCGATGCTGTGGGTGACGAACAGGATAGCCGCCACCGGCACCACCGCGCCGACCGCCATCTCCTTCCAACGTTCACGGGAATGCTTACGCCTGTTCCGAGTGTCCATGTTCGCTCCTCACTTCACGTCCAGGCTTTTCTTGGCGGCCGCCAGCAGGTCGGTGCGCACCCAGTCCTGGGCCACCGGCGGTTTCGCCATGCGCCCTACCCCGGTCCGGGCCATGATGTCGGTGGTGACCTGGATGTGCTCGGGCGTGATGTCGAAGGAATACGGCGAGTTGCGAATCGCATCCTGGAAGTCGTCGCTGGTGATCTGGTTCTTGAAGATCGCCTCGCGCACGTATTTCTCGGCCACGGCCGGCTTGTCGATGAAGGTGCGGGTAGCCTCGACGAAGCAGCGCATGAACTTCTCGGCCAGCGGACGCCGTTCGCGGTAAAACTGCTCGGTCATGACCATGGTGCGCACCGGTTCGCCGATCGGCGTGTCGTAGGGCTTCAGGACTTCGACGCCGAGGCCCTTGTTGATGGCCTGCGAGGACTGCGGCTCGGACTGCATCATGGCGTCGATCTGCTTGCCGAGCAGGGCCTGGTTCAGGTCGGCGTAGGCCAGGTACACCAGTTGCACGTCCTTGCCGGGCGTGGCGTCGGCCTTGAGGCCGTGCTTGGCCAGTTGCGCCATCAGGAGCACTTCCTGGATCGCGCCGCGGGTCACGCCGACCTTGCGCCCCTTGAGCTGGGCCACGCTGCGGATGTTCAGCTCGGGACGCGCCACCAGCCGCGCACCGCCCCTGGCGAATCCCGCCACCACGACGATCGGCGCACCGCTGGCGCGGCCCGAGATGGCCGCCTCGGAGGCGGTGGCGCCCACGTCCAGCTCGCCCGCGATAATGGCCTGCATCACGTCGAGCCCCTTGGCGAACACGCGCTCCTCGACCTTGATGCCGCATGCCGGTGCCATCTCCTTGATATAGGAAACCGCGCCAAAATGCGCCAGCTTCAAGTTGCCCAGCCTGACCACGTCCCGGGCCTGCGCCACGCCGCACAGCGCCAGCCAGGACACCATGATGATTCCAATCAGCTTCATTCCTCTCTCCTCGTTGTGAAGGAACGCGGCGGCAAGTGCCTGCGAACCAACAGGCACGATGCATTCCTAGAGGAAATTTGTCTCTGAGAAATAGCAAACGGAACGTTACAAGCTGTATATGAATGTGTCCTTCAGCAGCGCCGCCGTGACATTTGAAGATATTTGGACGCCTGACGGCTGGGATAATGTGCGTTGCCAACCCATCCATGATTCCGAATTCCATGAAGACCCTGTCTGCCCTGGCTTTGTGCGCTTTCCTGACTGCCTGCGGCGGCAGCAGCGGTGGCGGCGATGCCGCCACCGCACCGCCGATCGGCCCGATGCCGCCCGCGCCCCCGGTCCAGCCGCCACCGGTCCCGACCGCCACCCTGAACCTGTCCAGCCCGACGTTCCGCACCCTGGCGGGCGGCAGCGCCATTCCGATCACCGCCGCGCTCTCCAGCGGCGGCACCGTGCGCTGGCAGCTAGCGCCCGGCGCGCCCGGCTCGCTCAGTGCGGACAGCGGCAACGCCGTCAGCTACCGGCCGCCGGCCGACCTTGCGGCGCACACGACTGTCACCGTGACGGCCAGCGGCGACGGCGCCAGCGCGGCAATGACGCTGGCCGTGGCGCCGGATCCGGGCCTGGCCGGCTTGACCAGGATCGCGTGGCGTCCGCCTGCGGAAGAAAACGAACCGACGATGCTCCGTCCACGCGTTGTACGGGCCGACCATGCCGGCAATGTGTACATCTTGCTGCTGATCGATGCCGCGCCGCTCAGGAGAGGGCCGCCGGAGCTGGTCAAGGTCGCGCCGGACGGGACCATCACCAAGCTCATCGGTCGTATCAATAACGAGCGCATGTGGTTTGGCCAAGCGGATACGGCAAATAACGCCCAGCGGCTGTACTTCAGCGCGGGTTACGGCCTGGATCGCGCGGGCAACCTGTACTTTGCCGTCGTGCCGGGCGCTAGCATCGTCCTGCCTGGCGTGCAAACATCGTCCGGTCCGGCGATCCTGAAGATCACCCCGGCCGGCGTGATCTCCGTGCTGGCCGGCACCGAAGGCGAACAGATCGGCGCCATGCTCGATGGCACCGGCAGTGCCGCACGCTTCCTGGAGCCTAGCATCGTCGGTGTCGACCCCGACGGCAATGTGTACGTCAGCGACCGGGGCACGCCGCGCAAGGTGACGCCCGCCGGCGTCGTGACCACGCTGAGCGCCCTGCCCGCCAGCCTGAATGCGGACATGAATGGCAATACCTACCGCTGGGACGAGGCGAGCCGCAAGCTGATGCGCGTCGCGCCCGACGGGACCGCGAGCGTGGAGACGAGCGCGCCCTACTGCTCCAGTTTCGTGCCGGCGCCGCCGTTCACCTGTCTGGACGAGCGCGCGTACTACGGTGGCGCCCCGATCGACGGCGCTTCCTATGCCTTGATCAGTGATGCCGGCGTGCACCGCCTGGTGCTGCGGCGCTGAGGCTGCAACAGTGCGGCGGCCGCGGCGGTTCAGCGCGGCCGCACTGAGGTAAAATGACGGTTTCCCCCGCCACCTGGCGCCATCGCCCGGGCGGCAGCAATCATTTCCCGAAGTTTTTCCGAAGACGCAGACATGCTAGATAACCTGACCCAACGCCTTGCCAAGGTCGTCAAGACCATGCGCGGCGCGGCGCGCCTTACCGAGGCAAATACCGCCGAGATGCTGCGCGAAGTGCGCATGGCCCTGCTGGAAGCCGACGTGGCGCTGCCGGCGGTGCGCGAGTTCATCGCCAAAGTCAAAGAAAAAGCGCTGGGCGAAGAAGTCATCGGTTCGCTCAGCCCCGGCCAGGCCCTGGTCGGCGTGGTGCAGCGCGAACTGGCCGCCCTGATGGGCGCCGACCTCGGCCCGGACGCCACCCAGCTGTCCTTCGCCCAGCAGCCGCCGGCGATCATCCTGATGGCCGGCCTGCAGGGTGTGGGTAAAACCACCACCACCGGCAAGCTCGCCAAGTACCTGAAAGAGCAGAAGAAGAAGAAGGTCCTGACCGTTTCCGCCGACGTCTACCGCCCCGCCGCGATCGCGCAGCTGGAATCGGTGACCAAGCAGGTCGGCGCCGACTTCTTCCCGAGCACTGCCAACGACAAGCCGGTCGACATCGCGCGCAACGCGCTCGACTGGGCCAAGAAGCACTACCACGACGTCCTGATCATCGACACCGCCGGCCGCCTCGGTATCGACGAAGCGATGATGCAGGAGATCGCTGCCGTGCACGCTGCCGTCAATCCGGTCGAGACCCTGTTCGTGGTCGACGCCATGCTGGGCCAGGATGCGATCAACACCGCCAAGGCCTTCAACGACGCGCTGCCTCTCACCGGCGTGGTGCTGACCAAGCTCGATGGCGATTCGCGCGGCGGTGCGGCACTCTCCGTGCGCCATGTGACCGGCAAGCCGATCAAGTTCGCCGGCGTGTCCGAAAAGCTGGACGGCCTGGAAGCCTTCGATCCGACCCGCATGGCCAACCGCGTGCTGGGCATGGGCGACATCCTGGCGCTGGTCGAAGAAGCACGCAAGGGCGTGGATGCCCAGGCCGCGACCGAGCTGGCCAACAAGATCAAAGGCGGCGGCAAGTTCGACATGAACGACTTCAAGGCGCAGCTGACCCAGATGAAGAAGATGGGCGGCATGTCCGGTCTCCTGGATAAACTGCCGGCCCAGTTCCAGCAGGCCGCGGCCGGCGCCAACATGGACCAGGCCGAAAAGCAGGTGCGCCGCATGGTCGGCATCATCGACTCGATGACGCCGGCGGAGCGCGCCAAGCCGGAACTGATCAAGGCCAACCGCAAGCGCCGCATCGCGGCGGGCGCGGGCGTGCAGGTGCAGGAAGTGAACCGCATGCTGAACCAGTACGACCAGATGCAGACCATGATGAAGAAGCTCAAAGGCGGCGGCCTGATGAAGATGATGCGCGGGATGAAGGGCATGATGCCGGGCCTGCGCTGAACTTGTAGCGCCGCCTTGAAAACCGCGCGGGCACTGGCCTGGCGCGGTTTTTTCACATTCGGCAGGTCGGTTTTTTCAATTCAAGCCCTCCTAGTGTGCGACAGCTCGCATTTCAGGGCTTATCAGAGTGAAAAAATTTCGAAAAAGACTTGCATGAACAGTAAAAGGCCACCAATATAAGCCGGTGCGTCGATAACGCAACTTTCCCTGTGATCGTTTTAGGAGGCTCGAAGATGGCAACAGCCAAAAAATCCACCGCAGCGCCAGCCAAGCAAGCCGCCAAGCCGGCAGCAGCGGCCAAGCCTGCAGCAAAAAAAGCAGCTCCAGCAAAAGCAGCAGCGAAACCAGCAGCGAAGCCGGCGGCTCGCAAGCCGAACGCCGCTTTCATGAAAGAGATGACGCCATCGGGCGAACTGGCAGCAGTGGTCGGCAACAAGCCGCTGCCACGCACCGAAGTCACCAAGAAGGTCTGGGACTACATCAAGAAAGAAAACCTGCAGGACGAATCGAACCGCCGCATGATCAACGCCGACGACAAGCTGAAGGCTGTCTTCGGTGGCAAGGCCCAGGTGTCGATGTTCGAAATGACCAAGCTCATTTCGGATCACCTGAAGTAAGCACTGGCCGGCTGTCCAGTAGCCTTGCAAATGGAAAGCCCCGGGTGACCGGGGCTTTTTGTTTTCGTAGGGTGGGCGGCTCGTGATCCAAGCCACCGGCTTGGATTACCCCACGCGGTTAAATCACGGTGATACTGCCCTTACGACTATTCATACTCCAACTATCACCGCGTGGGCGGGAGACCCGCCCACCCTACGGTTTATAGGCCCGCCGCCGCCTTCATCAGGTGGAACACCTGGGTATTCTCCATGGTCCCCTTGAACGGCGCCGAACCCGCCCCGGTCGCATACAGCTTCACGTCCCCGCCACCGTGCGACTCGTACACCGTGCGCACGCCGGCCTCCTGGCGGTAGCCGTCGCTCTGCGCCACGGCGCTGTCCACGTCGGCGCGCACGTCCGGGCGCACCTTGCCGTTGCCGAACACGAGCGCGGTAAAGGTCTTGCCGTCGGCGTCCTTTTTCGGTTCGCCGCTGGCGTAGTCGTGCACGATGTCCAGCACCTTGCTGCCGCGCTTCGGGTAGCCGTTCAGGACCATCGTGTGGTCATGGTCGGCGGTCACGACGATCAGGGTGTTCTCCAGCCCCGGATCGATTTTCCGCATGCGGTCGATGGCAGCCTGGATCGCCTCATCAAAAGCGACCGTGTCGGCCAGCGCGTTCCTGGCATTGGTGTCGTGCAGCGCATGGTCGATCTTGCCGCCTTCGACCATCAGGAAGAAGCCGTCCGGGTCTTTCGAAAGCAGCTCGATCGCCTTGAGGGCCATGTCGGTCAGGGTCGGCTGCTCCGGGCGGCGCGCCAGCGAGTAGTCCATGTGATCGTCGGCGCTGTAGATGCCGACGAACTTGCGGCCCGGGCGCGCCGACATCATGCCGGCGCGGGTGTTGGCCACGGCATAGCCCTGCGCCGCGAATTCCGCCATCAGGTCGCGCCCGTCCGCGCGGCCCTTCGGGTTGGTGGCTTTATCAAAAGGCGTGAAGTGGTGGCGGCCGCCGCCCATCAGGACGTCGACGCCGTCGCCCAGCGCGTGGTTGTAGCCCTCGCCGCCCGGCACGATCTGGCGCGCGATGGTGTAGCCGGCGTCGCGGTGGCAGACGTGCGAGAAGGTCGAGGCCGGGGTGGCGTGGGTCAGCTCGGTGGTGGTTACCGCGCCCACGGCCTTGCCACGCGCCTTGGCCAGTTCGAGGATGGTCGGCACCACCTGGCCGTTGTTCTCGCCGCACCGGTCGACGGTCGGGTTGCCGTTGGCGTCCTTGCCCGGGTCGATGGCGCGCGCATCCTTCATCGAGATGCCGTCCTGGTTGATCTTCACCCCGGTCATGTAGGCGCCCATCGAGGGCGCGCTGTCGGTGGTCTGGAAATCGTTCGAATAGGTCTTGATGCGCGCGGTGCGCTCCAGCCGTTCGAAGTTCAGCAGGCCGTCCTCGCCGTGCTTGAAGATGCGCGCGGCGGTGATCGTGGTCGGGCCCATGCCGTCGCCGAGGAAGAAGATGATGTTCCTGGCCTGCGGCGCGGCAGCTACCGCGGCCGCATTGGCGCCGAACAGGGCGGCAGCCAGGAGAAGGGAAAGTCGCTTGTTCATGGTGGTCTCCTTACAGGCCGGCAGCGGTCTTGATCAGGCTGAAGACGCGGGTGTTGTCGATGGTCCCGCGGAACAGTTCCGCGCCGGCGCCGGCGGCGCCCAGGTAGACGTCGGTGCCGCCGTGCGTTTCCGCGCCCGTGCGGGTGCGCACCACCGCTTCCTGGTGGTAGTCGTCGCGCGTGACGATCTCGTCGGTGAGCGCGGGCTGGCTGGAACGCGGGCCGTTGACGCGGTTCTCGCCGTTGCCGAAGCCGATGATGGTGAAGGGACGCCCTTCCTTGTCCAAGGTCAAGCTGCCGTCGAGCTTGCGCACCAGGCCCAGCACGCCCGGGTTGGTCGGCGTGGTCTTGCCGGTGCGGACCGTATAGCCGTTCAGGAGCAGCGTGTGGTCATGGTCGGCGGTGGCGACGACCAGGGTGTTCTTCAGCCCCGGGTCGAGCGCTTCCATCTTCTCCAGCGCGGCCTGCATGGCGGCGTTGTAGGACACGGTTTCCTGCAGCGCGCGCTTGGCCAGAGTGGCGTGCAGCGCGTGGTCGATCAGGCCGCCCTCCACCACCAGGAAGAAGCCCTTGCCCTGGCTGCCTGCGTGCGGCGCCAGCAGGTCGATGGCCTTGCGCGTCATCTCGGTCAGGCTCGGCTGCTTGCTCGGGTCGCGCGTCGCGTCGTAGTCCATGTGGTTCTGCGCGAACAGGCCGATGGCCGGCTGCTGCGGGTTGGCGGCGAGTGCGTTCAGGCCTGCGGTATCAAGGGCGACGCGGAAGCCTTGCGCCTGCAGTTCGGCCAGCAGGTCGCGGTTGTCGGCGCGCTTGCCGCCGCGCGCGAAGGGCGTGAAGAACTGGGTGCCGCCGCCGAACATCACCTCGATGCCGCGCGGGCCGAGCGCGCCGTTGTAGCCGGCGGCGCCCGGCACCAGCATCGCCGCCAGATCGGTCTCGAGCTTGCGGTGGCAGGCGTGGCCGTACGCAGCGGCAGGGGTAGCATCGGTGACGCTGGTGTTGGTGACGATGCCGAGCGCCATGCCGCGCTTGCGCGCCAGTTCCAGCAGCGTGGTGGCGGGCGAACCGCTGCCGGGACCGACTTCGCACTTGCTGACCAGGGCGTTGCCGTTGGCGTCCTTGCCGGGTGCGACCGAGCGGGTGCCGAAGGACATCGAGACCACCCCGTTGTTGTGCTTCACGCCGGTCATGTAGGCGGCCATGCTGGCGGCGCTGTCGGTGACCATCGAGTCGTTCGAGAAGGTCTTCACGAAAGCCGATTCGGGCAGGCGGTCGATGGTCAGCTCGCCTTCCTCGCCGGCGTGGAAGATGCGCGCCGCAGTGAGCGTGTTCAGGCCCATGCCGTCGCCGAGGAAGAAGATCACGTTCTTCGCGCGCTGCTCGACCTGGGCGCGAGCCTGGGTTTGCGCGGAAGCCTGGGAGGGGGCCTGTGAAGCGGGCGGCACGCTGGTGCAGCCGGCCAGCGCGGCGGCGAGAATAGCGCCGGCAAGGAGGGACAATCGCATGGGAACCTCTACGTCTGGAAAGCGCAGAGTTTACACCTTGCCATATACATATGGCGGATGGATTTGTTGCGAGATTGTTCGTTACGCTGCGGGCTTGAACTCCCACTTCTTCCACGCCGCCAGCACCGCATTCGGATACTGCGGCTTGCCGCGGCTGCCGTTGTAGCGGCCGAGCGCCAGGTAGAGGTTGCCCTTCTCCATGTCGATGTACATGCGCAGGATCGAACAGCCGTAGCGCAGGTTGGTCTGCATATTGAACAGCATGCGGCGGTCGCTGTCGCCGATCACCTTGGTCCAGAAGGGCATCACCTGCATGTAGCCGCGCGCCCCGGCGATCGAGATCGCGTACTTGCGGTAGGCCGACTCGACCTGGATCAGGCCGAGCACCATGGCCGGCTCCAGGCCGGCGCGGGTCGACTCGTACCAGACCGTCTCCAGGAATTCGGTGCGCGACAGCTGGTCGGGGATGCGCTTGGCGAGGCGCTTCGACATCTCGTCGAACCAGGCCTGGTAATGCGCCCGCGCCGCGGCGTCGCGCAGCACGGGTTTGGGTGGCCTGGTGTCGTGGATGGCGTTGGCCAGCGCCAGCCGGACCGAGTCCGCCAGCGCTTCTTCTTTCTGGTTGCCGGCATGGGCCGCGCTGCCGAGCAGCAGCCCGGCAGCGAGCAGCGCACTCGCGGCCCAGGGAAGCATTGCTACCGGGTTCACTTGCCCAGCTTGCCCTTGATGAAGGCGACCATGCCGTCGACCGGCACGCTGGTGGCGGCTTCGTCGCGGCGGCCCTGGTATTCCAGGTTGCCTTCCTTGAGACCGCGCTCGCCGATCACGATGCGGTGCGGCACGCCGATCAGTTCCCAGTCGGCGAACATGGCGCCCGGGCGCAGGCCGCGGTCGTCGACGATGACGTCGATGCCCGCTGCCTGCAGTTCGGCGTACAGCTTCTCGGTTTGCTCCTTGACCATCTCGCTGCGGTCCAGGCCCATCGGGCACAGCACCAGCTCGAACGGCGCGATCGAATCCGGCCAGATGATGCCCTTGTCGTCGTAGTTCTGTTCGATGGCCGCGCCCAGGATGCGGGTCACGCCGATGCCGTAGCAGCCCATCTGCAGCGGGGCCGGCTTGCCGGCTTCGTCCAGGAAGGTCGCCTGCATCGCTTCCGAGTAGGCGGTGCCGAGCTGGAATACGTGGCCCACTTCGATGCCGCGCTCGATCGCCAGCACGCCCTTGCCGTCCGGCGAAGGGTCGCCTTCGACCACGTTGCGCAGGTCGGCCACGATCGGCTCGGCGCAGTCGCGGCCCCAGTTGGCGCCGGTGTAGTGGTAATCCGCTTCGTTCGCGCCGCAGACGAAATCGGCCATGTTGGCGACGGTGCGGTCGGCCACCACGGTAACCGGCAGCTTGGTATTGATCGGGCCGAGGTAGCCCGGCACGGTGCCGTAGGCTTCCTGGATCTCGGCTTCGGTCGAGAAGCGGAAGTCTTTCAGGCCTGCGACCTTGGTGACCTTGATCTCGTTGAGTTCATGGTCGGCGCGCAGCAGCAGCAGGAAGTAGGTCTTCTTGCCTTCGTTCTCGACGGTCAGGGCGATGCTCTTGACGTGGTGCTGCAGCGGGATGCTCAAGAGTTCGGCCACGGCTTCGCACTTCGTTTTACCCGGGGTCGAGGTCTTGGTCAGTGCCTGCGTCGGCGCGGCGCGTTCGCCGGCGGCCAGCGCTTCGGCCGCTTCGATGTTAGCCGCGTAATCCGAGGTCGGGCAGTACACCAGCGCGTCTTCGCCGGTGCTGGCGATGACGTGGAACTCATGCGAACCGGTGCCGCCGATGGCGCCGTTGTCGGCCGCCACCGCGCGAAACTTCAGGCCGAAGCGGGTGAAGATCTTGGTGTAGGCATCGAACATGGTCGCATAGGACTTCTGCATGCCGTCGACGTCACGGTCGAAGGAATAGGCATCCTTCATCGTGAACTCGCGGCCGCGCATCAGGCCGAAGCGCGGACGGCGCTCGTCGCGGAACTTGGTCTGGATGTGGTAGAAGTTGATCGGCAGCTGGCGATAGGACTTGAGCTCGCTGCGCACGACGTCGGTGACGACTTCCTCCGAGGTCGGCTGGATGGCGAATTCGCGGCCATGGCGGTCCTTGACGCGCATCAGTTCCGGGCCCATCTTGTCCCAGCGGCCCGTCTCCTGCCACAGTTCGGCCGGCTGCACCAGCGGCATCAGGAGCTCGATCGCGCCTGCCTTGTTCATTTCTTCGCGGATGATGTTCTCGACCTTGCGGATGATGCGCAGGCCAGTCGGCATGTAGGTGTAGATGCCCGAGCCAAGGCGCTTGATCATCCCTGCGCGCATCATCAGCTGGTGGCTGACGATTTCCGCGTCCGAGGGCGCTTCCTTGAGAGTTGAAATAAAAAATCGTGAGGCGCGCATATCCGTGAATTCTTTTTAAAAAGAGAGAGTTATAATCGACCTAATTTTAAAGGATTAGCTGGCTGATGCGTCCAATCTTTCTACAAATGGGTCCGGAACAAGCAGCGGAACGAGCAGTACCTGCCTCGTCGGCTACCCGCCGACCGGGCGGGCATGGCAATTTGTGGGTAAAAATATAAGGATCGTACGGCCGGCAGAAAGTTTCGAGGTGCACTTATGCTCGATCGTGAAGGGTTCCGCCCCAACGTCGGCATCATCCTGCTAAACGCCAATAACGAGGTGTGGTGGGGCAAGCGGGTGCGCGAGCACTCGTGGCAGTTTCCGCAAGGGGGTATCAAATACGGCGAGACGCCGGAACAGGCGATGTACCGCGAGCTCGAGGAAGAAATCGGTTTGCGCCAGGAGCACGTCAAGATCGTGGGCCGCACCCGCGACTGGCTGCGCTACGAGGTGCCCGACCACTTCATCAAGCGCGAGATCCGCGGCCACTACCGTGGCCAGAAGCAGATCTGGTTCCTGCTGCGCATGATGGCGCGCGATAACGACGTCAACCTGCGCCTGACCGACCATCCCGAGTTCGACGCCTGGCGCTGGCACGACTACTGGGTGCCGCTGGACGTGGTCATCGAGTTCAAGCGCGATGTCTACCAGCGGGCGCTGCAGGAGCTATCGCGCTTCATCACCTGGCCTGCCAGGGGCCAGAACGGCGAACGCCGTCACAGTGCGCGCTACCTGCGCCAGCCGCACGGCCGCTCGCAGGGCGCCGGCGGCAAGGCGCAGCAGCAGTCGGCATTGGCGGCGGCAGCCACCGCAGCCAAGCCGGCCACGCCGGATTCGCTGGTGCTGTTGCCAGACGAGTAAGTTTGCCTTACGGTGGGGAGCGATGCTCCCCGTCTTCTTCGCTCCCGCCGCCCCCGCGGTGGCTGCCATCCCTCGTCCTGCGCTTCGCGGTCCACGCGTTCATGCCGGCGGAATTATCAAAAGCGCACATCGGCGGCTGGAGCCGCATCTACCGCACCCGTTTCAAGGAGTTCCGTGCCGGCCCGGCCACCGCGAAGAACGGCACCCTCAGGGTACTCGCCGATTTCCGGCATCCGAAGCAGAGGGCGGCAAGAACCGGCAGGAAGCGCTAGAATGCCCGCTTCCTGCCCTTTTCTGCTCCCCCAGCCATGTTCACTCCGTCATCGCACGACGTGCGCCGCTTTTTCTGCGAAGCCCTGCGCAAGCAGCGCAACGGCGAGATCCTGAGCCCGATGGACGCCATCGCGGCCGACTGGATCGTCCAGCATCCCGAATACCACGCCGAACTCGAGGACGTGGAAGCGGCGATCGCCTGCGACTACTCGGTCGAGGGCGGCAAGCCGAATCCTTTTCTGCACCTGTCGATGCACCTGTCGATCGCCGAGCAGGTCTCGATCGACCAGCCGCGCGGCATCAAGGCGGCGCACGACCTGCTGGTCAGCCGCATCGGCGAGCACGACGCCCACCACGAGATCATGGAATGCCTCGGCGAGATGATCTGGAAGTCGCAGCGGGGCGGCGTGCCGCCGGATACCGAGGCCTACATCGAATGCGTGCGCCGACGCGCGACGCGCTGACGGCAAGCACGGCAACGTGATTCGAAAATGCGGCACGTGCCGCATTTTTTGTATCATGTTCTGCCGATTCAGCCCAGCTTGTCGTCGGCGACGTGGTAGCGCGGGTCCTCCGGCAGGTTCACTTCGATCATGTCCTTCGCCTTCTCCAGCAGTTCGCGGCAGTCCCGGCTCAGGTGGCGCAGGTGCAGGCGCTTGCCCAGTGCGCGGTAGCGCTCGGCCAGGGCGTCGATGGCCTGGATCGCCGAGTGGTCGGCCACGCGCGCGCGGCGAAATTCGATGACCACGTCCTGCGGGTCGTCCTTCGGCGTGAACAGCGCCTGGAAGCCGGTCACGGAAGCGAAGAACAGCGTGCCTTCCAGTTCGTAGACCTTCCATCCCTGCGCATCCAGGCTTGTCGCAACGCGGATCTGCTTCGCATGCTGCCAGGCGAACACCAGGGCCGACACGATTACCCCAAGCAGCACCGCCACCGCCAGGTCGAAGGCCAGGGTGGTGCCCGCCACCAGCACGATCACCAGCGCGTCGGCGCGCGGCACCTTGCCGAACAGGCGGAAAGTGCCCCACTCGAAGGTCTTCTCGCAGACCACGAACATCACACCGATCAGCGCCGCCAGCGGGATCTGCTCGATCCAACGGGAGCCGACCAGGATGAAGGAGAGCAGGAACAGGGAGGCCACGATGCCCGACAGGCGCCCGGTACCGCCGCTGTTCACGTTGATCATGCTCTGGCCGATCAGCGCGCAGCCGCCCATGCCGCCGAAGAAGCCGGTGACGACGTTGGAGGCGCCCAGCGCCAGGCATTCGCGGTTCGGCTGGCCGCGGGTGTCGGTGATCTCGTCGATCAGGGTGAGCGTCAGCAGCGACTCGATCAGTCCGACGCCGGCCAGCACCAGCGCATAGGGGAAGACGATGCGCAGGGTCTCCAGGTTCCAGGGCACCTCCGGCACCGCGAAGCTGGGCAGGCCGCCCGCGATCGAGCCGAGGTCGCCTACCGTCCTGGTGTCGATGCCCAGCAGCGCGCAGCCGGCGGTGGCCGCCAGGATGCCGACCAGGGTGCTTGGTAGCGCCCTGGTGAAGCGCGGCGTGATGTAGATGACCGCCATGGTGGCCGCGACCACGGCCAGCATCGTGGCCAGTTCAGGGCCGCCCATCCATTGCATGCTGCCGTCCGGACCAGCTGTCTTGAAATGGCCGAACTGGGCGACGAAGATCACCAGCGCCAGGCCGTTGACAAAGCCGAGCATGACCGGGTGCGGCACCATGCGGATGAACTTGCCCAGGCGCGCGGCGGCGAACAGCAGCTGCAGCACGCCCATCAGCACAACCGCGGCAAACAGGTATTGCGGCCCGTGCTGTACCACCAGCGCCACCATGACCACCGCCAGCGATCCGGCCGCGGCCGAGATCATGCCGGGACGGCCGCCGAAGGCCGAGGTAATGAAGGAGACCAGCACCGCCGCGTACAGGCCGGTGAGCGGCGAGACCTGGGCGACCAGGGCGAAGGCGATTGCCTCGGGAACGAGTGCGAGGGCGACGGTCAGGCCGCTGAGCAGGTTGGTTTTGATGTGGGATGGGGACGGCATGGACAGGGACGGCATCGGGGCTCCAAAAAACAAAATCCCCCGCCGGCTGCCCGGTTCGGGGGGATCGACAGTTTACCAGCCCCAGGCTGGAACCGCTTTGATGCTGTTACTTGCTGATTATTTGCTGACCACGAGTTGCGACGGCAGGCTGGCGAGATAGGCGCCGATGTCCGCCATGTCCTTGTTCGACAGCGGCTGCACCTGTCCTGCCATGATCGGATTGGCGCGGCCGTTGGAGCCGGCGCCGCGCTTGTAGGCGCGCAGGGCGTGGGCCAGGTAGTCGGCGTGCTGGCCGGCCAGCTTCGGATAGCTCGGGTCGATCGGCTTGTTATAGTCGGCGCCATGGCAGGATGCGCAGTTGTATTTCTTGGCGAGCGCTTCGCCGCGCGCGACGTCGGCCGCCGAAGCCACTGCGGCGCTACCCATGCAGAATGCGCCGGCAAGCAGCGCGGAGAACAGTTTTTTCATGGCTGGTCCTTAGCGTTTGGCGGTGGCTGGGGTCTGCTGCGCATAGTAGGCAGCGACGTCGGCGATGTCCTGGTCGCTCAGCGAGGCGGCAATGCCCATCATCGACGGGTTCTTGCGCTCGCCCTTGCGATAGGCCTTCAGTGCGCTTTCGATGTACTTGGCCGACTGGCCGCCGATCATGGGAACGCGGTAGACCTCGGGGAAGCCCGATTTGTAGCCCGGGATACCGTGGCAGCCGATGCACATCTCGATCTTGGCCGGCGCAGCCTTGGGATTGCCGACAATGTCCGCCGCGGCGGCCGCAGTGGTGGTGGCGGCACACGCTGCCACTACCAGTAGTGCTAAAGATTTTTTCATGGGTGTGGCTCGTTAGTTGTAATTCGAATACCGCAAACGCACAAAAAGTTAGCAAATGGACTACCAACCTGTCGATTCTATCTGAAGAGTTGTCACCAGTCTACAAACGCGCGCAGCCTGTCCACACGCGCGTTCTGGCATATACTCGGCTTCATTTCATTCCGATCCAGAACGCCCATGCACGCTTCCCCCCGCTTCGAAGGCAGCGACAACTACGTTGCCACCGCCGACCTGAAACTGGCCGTCAACGCCGCGCTCACGCTCGGCCGCCCGCTCCTGATCAAGGGCGAGCCGGGCACCGGCAAGACCATGCTGGCCGAAGAGGTCGCGGCCGCGCTCGACATGCCGCTGCTGCAGTGGCACGTGAAGTCGACCACCAAGGCCCAGCAGGGCCTGTACGAGTACGACGCGGTGTCGCGCCTGCGCGACTCGCAGCTGGGCGACGAACGCGTGCGCGATATCCACAACTATATCGTCAAAGGCGTGCTGTGGCAGGCGTTTACCGCACCGGAACCGACCGTCCTGCTGATCGACGAAATCGACAAGGCCGACATCGAGTTCCCGAACGACCTGCTGCGCGAACTGGACCGCATGGAGTTCTACGTCTACGAGACGCGCGAGATGGTGGTGGCCAGGCACCGTCCGCTGGTGATCATCACCTCGAACAACGAGAAGGAACTGCCGGACGCTTTCCTGCGCCGCTGCTTCTTCCACTACATCAAGTTCCCGGACCGGGACACCATGGCCGACATCGTCAAGGTGCACTTCCCGACCCTGAAGCAGGACCTTCTGGCCGCCGCCTTGCAGAGCTTCTACGAGCTGCGCGAGGTCGCCGGCATCAAGAAGAAGCCCTCGACCTCGGAATTCCTCGACTGGCTGAAACTCCTGCTGGCCGAAGATATCCCGGCCGAGGCCCTGCGCAGCCAGGATAGCAAGGCCATCGTGCCGCCGCTGCACGGCGCCCTGCTGAAGAACGAGCAGGACGTGCACCTGTTCGAGCGCCTCGTCACCATGTCGAGGACCAACCGATGAGCAAGCCGATTCGGGTGGAGCCGGTGACGCTCGAGTTCAACGGCCTGCGCCTGGAGCCGCTGGCGCCCCACCACGAGGACGGCCTGCGCGCAGCCGCCAGCGACGGCGAACTGTGGAAGCTGCGCGTGACCAGCGTGCCGGAACCGCACAATGCGGCGCAGTACATCGGCACCGCGCTGGACACGCGCGACCGCCTGGCCTTTGCCGTCATCGATGCGCGCAGTAGCACTCTGTTGGGCACCACCAGCTACCACGACATCCTCCCGCAGGTGGACCGTGTCGAGATCGGCTATACCTGGTACGCCAAGAGCGTGCAGCGCACCCACGTGAACACCAGCTGCAAGCTGCTCCTGCTGTCGCATGCCTTCGATACGCTCGGCTGTGGCGTGGTCGGGCTGCGCACCGATTGCGAGAACTTCGCTTCGCAGGCCGCGATCGAACGCCTGGGGGCGAAGAAGGATGGGGTCATCCGCCACCACGCCCTGCGCCGCGACGGCACGGTACGCGACACCGTCATGTACAGCATCCTGCGAGGCGAATGGCCGCTCATCAAGCGCGCCCTGCACGAGCGGCTGGAGCGGCACGCACGGGCTTGCGCTTAAAGCTCAACCTTATGTTGATCGATTTCTTCTACACCCTGCGTGACGCCAAGGTTCCGGTCACGATCAAGGAATTCCTGACGCTGCTGGAAGCCCTGCAGCAAGGCGTGACCGCGCCCTCGCTCGACGAGTTCTATTACCTCGCGCGCCTGACGCTGGTGAAGGACGAAGCCCACTTCGACAAGTTCGACCGCGCCTTCGGCGCCTACTTCAAGGGTGTCGATGCGGTGTTCGACGAGAAGGCCGACATCCCGCTCGACTGGCTGCTCAAGCGTTTCGAGCGCGAGCTCACGCCGGAACAGCGGGCGGCCCTGGAGAAACTCGGCTACGACAAGCTGCAGCAGCGCCTGGAAGAACTGCTGAAGGAGCAAAAAGGGCGCCACGAAGGCGGCAGCAAGTGGATCGGCACCGGCGGCACCTCGCCCTTCGGAAATGGCGGCACCAATCCGGAAGGCATCCGCATCGGCGGCCAGGGCCGCAACCGCACGGCGGTGAAGGTGTGGGAGCAGCGCAGCTACCGCGACTACGACGACGAGCGCGAACTCGGCACCCGCAACATCAAGGTGGCGCTGCGCCGACTGCGCCGCTTCGCGCGTACGGGCGCGGCGGAAGAGCTGGCGCTCGAGGACACCATCCGCGCCACCGCCAGCAACGCGGGCTACCTCGACATCCGCATGCAGCCGGAGCGCAAGAACCGCATCAAGGTGGTGATGCTGCTGGACGTCGGCGGCTCGATGGACGACCACATCGAGCGCGTGGAAGAGCTGTTCTCGGCCGCCAAGAGCGAATTCAAGAACATGGAGTTCTACTACTTCCACAACTGCGTCTACGACTACCTGTGGAAGAACAACCGGCGCCGCCACAGCGAGCGCTTCCCGACCTGGGACGTGCTGCGCACCTACCCGAACGACACCCGCGTGATCTTCGTCGGCGACGCCACCATGAGTCCTTACGAGGTGCTGGCGCCGGGCGGCTCGGTCGAGTACAACAACGAGGAAGCCGGCGCGGCCTGGCTGGCGCGCTTCACCAATGCCTTTCCCAAGTTCGCCTGGCTCAACCCGGAGCCGGAACACCTGTGGGAATACCGGCAATCGATCGCCGTCATCCGGCAGATCATGAATGGCCGCATGTTCCCGATCACCCTCGAGGGGCTGGAACGGGCCATGCGTCTGCTCAGCAAGTAGGAGCTTTCGCACATCAATCGTGCGCAGGAAGCCCTCTTGTAGAATTGCCAACACATTGTAGGGTGGTCGGGTTCCCCGACCACGCGTTCGACCAAAGCACGCGTCGTTACCATGCGTCCGGAAGTTGGACTGCTGACGAGAGGGAGAACCGATGCCGGACCTGCTGCCCATCCTGACCAGCCTCGCATGGCCGATCGCGCTTGCCGTCGCCTGGCTGGCCGGCGAATTCGGGCAGCGGTTCACCGGCCTGCCCCGCATCAGCTTCTATGGCCTGGTCGGCTTCGCACTGGGCAGCACCCAGGCCGGCGTGCTGCCGGCGCCCGATGCCGGTCCGGTGGCGCTGCTGGCCGACATCGCCTTCGGCCTGATCCTGTTCGAACTGGGTTACCGCATCAACCTGCGCTGGCTGCGCACCAATCCCTGGATCGGGGCCGGCGGGCTCGCGGGCGCCCTGCTGACCTTCGTGGCGGTCTTCCTGGTCGCCCTCGCCTTCGGCACCTCGCAACTGGTCGCGCTGATGATGGCGGCGCTGTCGATGGGCACCTCGCCCGCCACCGTCGTGCGCATCATCAACGAACAGCGCAGCTCAGGGCAGGTAACCGAGCGCGTACTGCACCTGACGGCGATGAACTGCGTGCTGGCGATATTCGCCTTCAACGCCATCGTCGGCTTCTGGATCTTCCATACCTTCGACGCGCTGGGCGACGCGCTCTGGCAAAGCCTCGTCATGCTGGCCGGATCCGCACTGGTGGGCGCCGTGTTCGGCGTGGCGGTGCCGGCGCTGCTGCGCGCCATTGGCAATCCGGACCGGGATGCGACCGTGGCCTTCGCGCTGTCCGTGCTGCTGCTGGTGGCGATCTGCGACGCCGGCGCGCTGTCGCCCTACGTGGCCACGCTGGCCTTCGGCCTGGCGGCGCGCCACCGCCGCATCGCCTTCAGTCACGCGCAGCGCAACTTCGGCGCCCTGGGTGAACTGTTGACCGTATTGCTGTTCGTTTACGCTGCCTCGACCCTCGACTGGCGGCAGCTCGCCATCGGCAGTGCACTCGGCCTCGCCGTCATCGCCGTCCTGCTGGGCGCAGGCACCAAGGTGCTCGGGGCGACGGCATTCGCCTACAAGTCGGGCATTTCGTGGCGCAAGGGTGCCCTGACAGGAATCGGTCTCGCCCCCTTGTCGGTCTTCGTGATCCTCCTGATCGAGCATGCGCGCCAGGCTGGCGTGCACGTGCCGGAGGAACTCCGTGCCATGGCGGCGGTCACGATGCTACTCGAAGTGTTCGGCCCGATCATCATCCAGCGCGCCCTGGTCTGGGCGCGCGAAGCCCCGGAGAATCCCCATGCCGCTTGAAGCCTTCAATTCGTCGCAACCGCTGACCTTCGGGGTCGAGCTGGAACTGCAGCTTGTCAGCCTGTCCGATTTCGACCTGACGCCGGTCTGTCCGGACCTGATCAGCCTGCTCAGGCGCAAGCCCTTCCCCGGCAACGTCACGCCCGAGATCACGGAAAGCATGGTCGAGATCAACTCGAGTGTGCACTCGTCCTATTCGGCGCTGCTGGCGGAACTGCACGAGATCCGCGATACCCTGGTAGCGGCCGGCGACAAGCTCAATATCGGCATCGCAGGCGGCGGCACGCACCCCTTCCAGGACTGGTCCGAGCGCCGCATTTCGGACAAGCCGCGCTACCAGTACCTGTCGCAGCTGTACGGCTACCTGGCCAAGCAGTTCACCGTCTTCGGACAGCACGTGCACATCGGCTGCGCCAATGGCGACGATGCGCTGTACCTGCTCCATGCGCTCAACCGCTACCTGCCGCACTTCATCGCGCTGTCGGCCTCCTCGCCCTTCGTGCAGGGGCAGGACAGCGGCTTCGACTCGGCGCGCCTGAATTCCGTGTTCGCCTTCCCGATGAGCGGGCGCGCGCCCTTTGTGCTGGACTGGCAGGAGTTCACCGACGTGTACTTCGCCAAGATGGAGCGCACCAACATCATCAAGAGCATGAAGGACTTCTACTGGGACCTGCGGCCCAAGCCGGAATACGGCACCATCGAGCTGCGCGTGTGCGACACCCCGCTCACGGTGGAGCGCGCGGCGGCGCTTGCCGCCTACCTGCAGGCGCTGTGCCGCCACCTGCTCGAACGCAAGGAAGAGCCGCCGGCGGAAGACGATTACCTTGTCTACAACTACAACCGCTTCCAGGCCTGCCGCTTCGGGCTGGACGGCGCCATCACGCATCCCAAGACCTACGACAGCATCGTGCTGCGCGACGACATCCTGGCGACGCTCGAAAAGATCATGCCGCATGCCGAAGCCCTCGGCAGCGCCGAGGCATTGCAGCACCTGGCGGCCGCCGCCACGGAGGGCAGCGATGCCACGCGCCTGCGCCGCTGTTACGAGCGAGAAGGCAGCGTCGAGGGAATGGTCAATGCCGCCATCCAGCAGTTCCGCGGCGAACGACGGATGCGCCCGACGCACCCATCCTGAACTCCTGGGGTAGCAGCGCAACAGCTGCCATGGCAAGCGGACCGCGCCTGACTTACTGCGCCACCGCCGCCTTGCCGCCCCGGCTTCCTTTCATGAACCTGGCCAGCAGCGGCTGCTTCACCGGCTGAGGCGGCGGCAGCTGCTCATCCACCAGCCCCGCCCAGCGCTCGGCCAGCTGTTCGCAGGTGGCGCGCAGCACCGGATCCACGTCCGGCAAGCGCGACAGCGCGCACAGGTGGCGCTCGATCACGGAAGCCAGCTTCACGCAAGGCTGCTCGCCGTCGCCGCGCGCGGTGTAGTGCGACATCAGGTGCAGCGTTGACGCCACCAGCAGCACGTGCTGGCTGCGCGCTTCCGGTGATGGCTGCGGCAACGCCGGGTCTGCGAAAGGAATAGTCATGCACGCCCTCCTCACGAATAAGATCGAATGAATGAGAATGATTCTCATTCATTATTGTCTCGTCGCGGGATGAAAGCAAGTGTTTTCGCGTGAAGGATCAGAGCCTTGTTTCGCGGGCGGCGCGCAGGAATTCGTCCAGCACCGGCGTACAGTCGAGCAGCTCGGTACCGCCGGCACGGTGGAATTCCGGGTGCCACTGCAAGCCCATGACGAAGTCGGCCCGCTCGTAGCGGATCGCCTCGACGATGCCGTCCGGGTCGGAATAGGCTTCGACGCGGATGTCGCGCCCCAATTCCTTGACTGCCTGGTGATGAATCGAATTGACGATCGGTCGCTCCAGGTGGCCGAACATCTTGCCGAGCGAGGAGCCCGGCGGGAAGCGCACCGCATGGCGGTGGGCGTCATAGATGTCGTGCACGTGGGCCAGCGCTTCCGGCACGTTGGTGGCGACATCCTGGTACAGCGTACCGCCGAAGGCGACGTTGATCAGCTGGCAGCCGCGGCAGACGCCCAGCACCGGCTTGCCGGCATCGACGAATTCATGCAGCAGCTCGAGCTCGTAGACGTCGCGCGCGCGGTCGCCCCCCCACTCCGGCCGGGTCGGGACCTCGGAATAGGTTTGCGGCGCCACGTCTGCCCCGCCCTGCAGCACCAGCCCGTCGAGGTGGCGCGCGTAGTGGCGCAGAGTGATGTTACTAGGATGAAACATTCCGTTGGTGTTCACGGTCGGAATCATGAATACCAATACGTCGCGCGACATCACCCACTGGGCAATCGATTCTTCGAGGTATTGCAGGTTCTTGCTGAGCAGGCCACGGGCGCCCGGCTCCGGATGGTAGATGCGCGCCGACACCCCGATGTGCAGGGTGCGGTTCATGAAGTCGCGGCTGAAGCGCTCGCGCAGGGCGCGCCAGCGTGAGCCGATGACCCGCCCTGCCAGCGCCAATGGCGTGTCGCCATCACGCTGGTACCTGGCATGCCCACGCATCGCCTTGCCCTCTGTCGCGCGCCGGTCCGGCACCCGCACCGGCGCCTCGGGGCGCTTTTCGATCGGGGGGCCGGGCACTTCCGGAGTTGGTTTGGGTTCGTCTTCCGCCATGACTACCAATATAGCCGCGCTATGGCCGCGCACGATTTGAAATTGTTACAAAATTCATCACCCGGCCGGACATGTTGCAAAACGTCAGCTTGCGGGATTTCCCGTTTCGGTTAATACTGTATGCAATTACAGTAGTCTTTGATGAAAGCGTGCCTTGGGGCTTTCGGCGCCTAGGTCCGGAGGGCGAGCAGCTTCTGGAAGGTAGCCAGCAGGTGGCGGTCGGCTATCGGTTTGTCGAGCAGCCCACGCACGCCGGCATCGCGGGCGCGCAGGCTGTCGTACTTGAACGATTGCCCAACAAGAAGGAGCACGGCGGTACGCCCTGCTCCTTGCTGGGACTTGATGGCGCTGCTCAGGCTGTATGGTTCGATGCCGGAAGCGCAGGTGTTGATCATCACGAGCGACACCGGCGTCTCGTCGCATAGGCGCACTGCGGCGCGGCTGCTGTCGGTCCATTCGACCGGCCGGGCGGCGGTGCCGGATGCCGAGACAGGCGTAGTACTGAAGGTATTACCGATGGTATTTGCAACGACCCGCGCCACATGGTCGCGGAAGGCGCCGCCCTTGTCGATGATGAGCACGGCGCCGTCGGGCGGTCCCTGGCGCAGGCGGGAGTAGTACTCCGGCGCCTCGGTGTCCGGCGCCAGCCTCGGCCTTCGACGCCGCTCGGGCAGGCAGCGTTCGCCCCGCGCGGCCAAGGACGCCAGCGCCTGTACACGGGTATCGAGCAGTTCGGCCAGGGCCTCGTACAGGCTGGCAGGGTTGATGGGACGCGGCAAGGTACGGCGGCTGCAGGCACCGTCGCCGCCGATCAGGAGGATCGGCTGTAGTGCGCCGGGCGGCAGGCAGGCCAGGCGCGCCAGGGCGGCCGGGTTGGCGCCATCGGCGATGTAGAGGTCGGGTTCTTGCAAACTGTCGTCGTGGAGGCAAAAATACGACGGCCCCGGCAACGGAGCCTGCGCCAGCAGGCTCTCGAGCAGGGCGCATTCAGCAGGTGCAAAGCCGACCATGCGGACGGTGAACGGATATCTGGTTGCGGGCATCGCTTTTCCAGCCTTTCCAAGGGCACTTCCGGGTCACATCGTTTTAATCTAGCACAATGGTGCGGACTAACAAGCACGTTTGGCATCTCAAAAAGGCCAACTTTCCGCGCGACAAGATAGAATGCGCAAGCATTGAACACCACCAATATCAGCATGGCTTCCAAGAAACCCGCATCTGACTACAGCGAATCATCCATCCGCGTCCTCAAAGGACTCGAGCCCGTGAAACAGCGTCCGGGCATGTATACCCGGACCGAAAACCCGTTGCACATCATCCAGGAAGTGATCGACAACGCCTCCGACGAGGCGCTGGGCGGGCACTGCAAGAACATTGCCGTCACCCTGAATACGGACGGCTCGGTCACGGTCGAAGACGACGGCCGCGGCATCCCGGTTGGACTGCACCCGGAAGAAAACGTGCCGACCGTCGAGATCGTGTTTACCCGCCTGCATGCGGGCGGCAAGTTCGACAAGGGCTCGGGCGGCGCCTACGCCTTCTCGGGCGGCCTGCACGGTGTCGGCGTGTCGGTGACGAATGCGTTGTCGACGCGCCTGGAGATCACCGTCTGGCGCAAGGACGAAAACGGCAATGGCGTGCACGAACTGGCCTTCGAGAACGGCGACCTGGTCGAGCCCCTGAGCTCGCGCCCGGCGGATCGCGGCGGCAAGAAGAACGGCACCCGCGTCACGGCCCGCCCCGACCCGAAATACTTCGATTCGCCAGCCATTCCACTGGCCGAGATGCAGCGCCTGCTGCGCTCGAAAGCCGTGCTGCTGCCGGGCGTGACCGTCACGCTCACCAACGCCAAGACCGGCGACGTCCAGACCTGGCGCTACGACGAAGGCCTGCGCGGCTACCTGCTCGAGGCCCTGAACCAGACGGCGAACGGCCAGACCGTGATTCCGCTGTTCGAAGGCGCCCAGTACGCAGGGAGCGGCGATGAAGGTTTCGCCGAAGGCGAAGGCGCGGCCTGGGTGGTGGCCTGGACCGAGGAAGGCAGCGTGGTGCGCGAGTCCTACGTCAACCTGATTCCGACCGTGAGCGGCGGCACCCACGAGTCCGGCCTGCGCGACGGCCTGTTCGGTGCCGTGAAGAGCTTCGTCGAGATGCACTCGCTGCTGCCCAAGGGCGTCAAGCTGCTGCCGGAAGACGTGTTCGCACGCGTCTCCTTCGTGTTGTCTGCAAAAGTGCTGGACCCGCAGTTCCAGGGCCAGACCAAGGAACGCCTGAACTCGCGCGACGCCGTCAAGCTCGTCTCGACCTTCACGCGGCCCCCGCTCGAACTGTGGCTGAACCAGCACGTCGAGTACGGCAAGAAGCTGGCCGAGCTCGTCATCAAGCAGGCGCAATCGCGCCTGCGCTCGCTGCAGAAGGTCGAGAAGAAGAAGTCCTCGGGCGTGGCCGTGTTGCCGGGCAAGCTGACCGATTGCGAATCGACCGATATCACCCGCAACGAGCTGTTCCTGGTCGAGGGCGACTCGGCGGGTGGCTCGGCCAAGATGGGCCGCGACAAGGAATTCCAGGCCATCCTGCCGCTGCGCGGCAAGGTGCTGAACTCCTGGGAGACCGAGCGCGACCGCCTGTTCGCGAACAACGAGATCCACGACATCGCGGTGGCGATCGGCGTCGATCCGCACGGCCCGGACGACAATCCGGACCTGAGCGGCCTGCGCTACGGCAAGATCTGCATCCTGTCGGACGCGGACGTGGACGGCTCGCACATCCAGGTGCTGCTGCTCACTTTGTTCTTCAAGCACTTCCCGGCCCTGTTCCGCAACGGCCACATCTGCGTGGCGCGCCCGCCGCTGTACCGCGTCGACGTGCCGGCGCGCGGCAAGAAGCCGCTGCAGAAGCTGTACGCACTCGACGACGGCGAGCTGCTGGCCATCGAGGACAAGCTCAAGAAGGAAGGCCTGAAGGAAGGCACCTGGAGCATCTCGCGCTTCAAGGGCCTGGGCGAGATGAACGCGGAACAGCTGTGGGAGACCACCATGAACCCGGACACCCGCCGCCTGCTGCCGGTCGCCTTCGGCGAATACAACCTGGCCGAATCGGCATCGCGTTTCAACATGCTGATGGGGAAGGGCGAAGCCGCCGCCCGCCGCGCGTGGCTCGAGGAACACGGTAACGAGACCGAAGCGGATATCTGATACGAACGACTATGACTCAAGCAAGCCTTTTTGAACAAACCAACCCAGCGGGCGGCGGTGGCGGCGACGACGACGTCGAAAAGCTCACCCTGTCCACCTTCGCCGAGCGCGCCTACCTCGACTACGCCGTCTCGGTGGTCAAGGGCCGCGCCCTGCCGGACGTCTCGGACGGCCAGAAGCCGGTCCAGCGCCGCATCCTGTATTCGATGCACGAATTGGGCCTGGGCCACACCGCCAAGCCGCGCAAATCGGCTACCGTGGTCGGCGACGTCCTCGGCAAACTGCACCCGCACGGCGACCAGTCGGTGTACGACGCGCTGGTGCGCATGGCCCAGGACTTCTCGCTGCGCTACCCGCTGATCGACGGCCAGGGCAACTTCGGCTCGCGCGACGGCGACGGCGCCGCGGCGATGCGTTACACCGAAGCGCGCCTGACGCCGGTGTCGCGCCTGCTGCTCGACGAGCTCGACATGGGCACGGTGGACTTCCAGCCGAACTACGACGGCTCCACCACCGAACCGCGCCAGCTGCCGGCGCGCCTGCCGATGGTGCTGCTCAACGGCGCCTCCGGCATCGCGGTCGGGATGGCCACCGAGATCCCCTCGCACAACCTGCGCGAAGTGGCGAGCGCCGCCGTGGCCCTGATCCGCAACCCGAAGATCACCCACGCCGAACTGATGACCCTGATCACCGGCCCGGATTTCCCGGGCGGCGGCCAGATCATCACCCCGGCCTCGAACATCGCCGACATGTACGCCACCGGCCGCGGCTCGCTCAAGGTCCGTGCACGCTGGAAGATCGAGGAACTGGCGCGCGGCCAGTGGCAGGCCGTGGTCACCGAACTGCCGCCGGGCACCTCGGCCCAGCGCGTTCTGGAAGAGATCGAGGAGCTGACCAACCCGAAGATCAAGGCCGGCAAGAAGACCTTGCTGCCGGAGCAGCTGGCGCTCAAGCAGACCATCCTCGGCGCGCTCGACACCGTGCGCGACGAATCCGGCCGCGAGGCGGCGGTGCGCATCGTGTTCGAGCCGAAGTCCAAGAACCAGGACCAGGGCGAGTTCATGCTGATGCTGCTCGCGCATACCTCGCTGGAAACCTCGAGCCCGATGAACCTGGTGATGATCGGCGGCGACGGCCGTCCGCGCCAGAAGGGCCTGCTGGAGGTCCTGCAGGAATGGATCGACTTCCGCTTCGTCACCGTCCGCCGCCGCACCGAGTTCAGGCTGGGCAAGGTCAACGACCGCATCCACATCCTGGAAGGCCGCGAGACCGTCCTGCTGAACATCGACGAAGTCATCGCCATCATCCGCAATTCGGACGATCCCAAGGCCGCCCTGATCGACCGCTTCCGCCTGTCGGAGCGCCAGGCCGAGGACATCCTCGAGATCCGCCTGCGCCAACTGGCGCGCCTGGAGGCAATCAAGATCCAGCAGGAGCTGGCCGAGCTGCGCAGTGAAAAAGAGAAGCTCGAAGACATCCTCGAGAACCCGTCCTCGATGAAGCGCCTGATCATCCGCGAGATCGAGCAGGACGCCAAGCAGTACGGCGACAACCGCCGCACCCTGATCGAGGAAGCCGAGCGCGCCGTGGCCGAGCAGAAGGTCATCGACGAGCCGGTGACCGTGATCGTTTCGGAGAAAGGCTGGGTGCGCGCGCGCACCGGCATCGGCCACGATCCGGCCCAGTTCACCTTCAAGGCGGGCGACTCGCTGCTTCAGGCCTTCGAATGCCGCACCGTCGATTCCCTGATCGGTATCGGCAGCAACGGCAAGTCCTTCTCGGTGCCGGTGGCCGCGCTGCCTGGAGCGCGCGGCGATGGCGTGCCGATCACGACCCTGGTCGACCTGTCGGGCGGCGTGGCTGGACGGCCCGTGCGCATCCTGCACTACTTCGCGGGCAATCCGGAGACGCGCCTGCTGCTGGCGACGTCGAACGGCTTCGGCTTCATCGCCAAGGCCGGCGACATGATCAGCCGACTGAAGGGCGGCAAGTCCTTCATCACGCTGGACGAGGGCGCAGTGCCGCTGCCGCCGCGCATGGTGAGCGACAGTGCCGGCGCGATCGCCTGCCTGTCCGAGAAAGGCCGCGTGCTGGTCTTCGGCATCGACGAGATGAAGGTGCTGACCAACGGCGGCCGCGGCGTGACCCTGATGGAACTGGAGCCGAAGGAAACCCTGCTGGCGGCGCAGCCGATCAACCAGAAAGGCGTGAACGTCATCGGCACCTGGGCCGGCTCGAAGCCGCGCACGGTGGAGCTGTTCGCATCGGGACTGGAGCCGCACTTCGGCAAGCGTGCGCGCAAGGGCAAGCCGCTGTCGGCGAAGCTCAAGGCGCAGGACCTGGCGATGCGGTCGACCGAGGCCAGCACGTAGCACATTAGGTAGCGTAGGGTGGTCGGCTCTGCCGACCACCCTACAACAACGCCGGCGCAAAGCCGGCGTTGTCACTTGAAGCGGCGTGAGATTAGTTCTTCGCAGCCGCCTTGTGCACCTCGGCCACCGCCTCGGCACGCGCCTGCTCGGTCTTGGCCGCCGCAGTCGCCTTGTCGGCCGCCGCCTCGACCTGGGTCTTGAGCAGCTTCTCGTCCGCCTTGATCATCTTCTTGTCGGCCTTCAGGTTGGCGTCGGCGATTTTTTCCTGTGCCTTGGCGGCCACTTTCAAACGGTCTTCCGGGTCGGCCTTGGCCACCTTCTCGACCGCATCGGCGTGCGTCTCGGCAGCCTTGTTATAGGCCTTTTCCTTTTTCTCGGTGGCGTCGGCCACGGCCTTGTTCACCTCCTTGTCGGCCTTTTCGACGACCTTCATTTCCTTCTGTTCCGCCTTGGCGATGTCTTTCTCGGCGTCGGCTTCCGCTTTCACGACAGCCTTGGTGGCGATAGGAGTGGCCGTGGTCTGGGCGTTAGCGGCGGTGGCCAGCAGGCCGGCGATGAGGGTGGCGATCAGTTTGTTCATGATGGATCCTTTCCGGTGAGTGGTCGCGCAGTCCAGCTTCTTGCGCTCATGTTTTTTGTCTGGCTACGAATCCAGAATACGGACTCACCACCCGCCGGGTCTGTTAGCCAAGCCACTTAGACCCTTGACATTTTGTAAGCAATTTTTACTATCGGGCTGCCCCCGCATACAAGTCGATGATCTCGGTAATCCCATCCTGGCACACCGGGCAGAAGGCTCCGCTGCGGTCGAACATCAGGCACTGCATTGCCGGCCGGTAGTAGCCCGTGGCTTCGTAGTTTGCCCCTTCGAAGGCCCCCACATCATGGCGGTGCGGCAGTGGCCGACCAGGCTTACCGGCGAACAGCGCGTTCGTCGCTTCGAGGTCGTCGTGGAACAAGGCATTCATCTCGCTCTCCGGCCGGTTCGCCGCGCGCAGCGCCGCACGTTTTTTCTGGTAGGCGCGCGAAGCCTCTTCATACTCGGCCTTGGGCCATGGCGTCGGCAGCGGCGTGCCCGCCTTCACGTGGCGCTTCCATTTGATGTTGGCCGGGTCGCGCAGCGCGGTGACATTGGGTTCCCACGGCTCCATGCGCGTAGAGGCGGCGGCGTAGGCGACCGGCGAGGTGTAGTACTCGTCGGCCAGGCCCGCGAAATGGTGGCCGAATTCGTGCACGAACAGGTAGTTGGCCCAGGCGTTGCCGGCCGCCGCGGTGCTGAACTGGCCGAAGATCCCGCCGCCGCCGTAGGTTTCGTTGTTGACCAGGATTTCGATGAACTCGTAGGGCGCATGCTGGGCGATGTCGCGCAGCGCGCGGTTATCCAGGGTCAGCACATAGCGCTCGCTGCCGAAGATGTCGTAGCGGGTGCCCAGCTTAGATGCACGATGGACGCCGGTGGAGGGACGGCTGATGCCGGATTCCGCGGTCGGCACGGCCAGCGCCCACACGTTGAAGTCCTTGGCGCGCTCCTTGAAGGGCGAGACCGAAAACAGGTACTTGCTCAGGCGGCGCGCATCCGCCTCGAACTTATTCAGCTCCGCAGCAGTGTAGCCGTCGCCCATGATCAGGAGGTCGACCTTGTCGCTCGAGGGGCCGCTCACGTGGACCGGGATCGGTTTGACGGGCAGGGCCGGCTGCTTCCTGACGACCTCCTGCGCATCGGTGTCCACGTCGACGCTCCAGGCTACCGAGAACTGATTGCGCTCGTCGCGCTCGAGGATGCGCACGCGCACCGGGCGGTCCGGCTTGGGAAAGCGCACCGATTCCTGGAAGCTGCGGCTCATTTTGCCCGCCTCTTCCGTCGTGCGCCATTCGCCGAAGACGGTCGAGAAGCCGCGCGAGTACAGCAGGTCGCCGGTCTTCGCATCCACCACTTCGACCCGGTTCTGGCCGCGATTGGTGTCGTCGAAGTTGCGCGCCGTGCTGCCGGGCCAGGGCAGCGGCTCGATCACCACGCGCTCGAGGGCATACTGGTCGGACAAGGCATTGCCGCTGTGGGTATAGTCGACGCGGACGGTAGCCGGCTGGGCCGCGTGCGCCGCATTTGCCAGGGCCGCGGCGGCCAGCATCAGCACGGCGGCGAAGAATCGGAATGGCAGTCGGAACATGGTCATCCTTATTCGAGCGAAAGCTGCATTGTAAAACGGCCCAGCGCTGTCAGAAATGACAGTTGTGGCGCTGATGGCCATGGAACAGAATCGCTTGACCACATACGGAGAACGACATGCACCCGTTCGACAAGCACATCCTGGCCGCGCTGGCCCTGGCTTCCCCACTGGCGCAAGCGGCTCCGCCTGCCGCCTGCAAACCGGGCCAGCCGATCCACGAGAGCGGCTATGTGAAGCTCGGCGGCATCGAGCAATGGATCTCGATCGACGGCGCCGACTGCGCCAAGCCCGCGCTGCTGCTGGTGCACGGCGGTCCGGGCAATCCGATCTCGGTCTATGAACACGATCCGTATGCGTCCTGGACCAGGGATTACGTCATCGTCCACTGGGACCAGCGCGCCGCCGGGCTGACCTGGTCGCGCAACGCTCCCGCCGAAGACACGCCCCTGACCCTGGCGCAAATGCGCGACGACGGCATCGCGTTGTCGCGCCACCTGCTCGAACGCCTGGGCAAGCGCAAGCTGGTCCTGCTGGGCAGCTCCTGGGGCTCGATCCTGGGCGGGCACATGGCCGCGCGCAGTCCGGAACTGTACTGCGCCTGGATGCCGGTGGCGCAGGTCGTCAACAGCACCGAGACCATGCGCGCCTCGCGCGAGATCATCCTGGCGCGCGCCCGCGCAGCCGGAGACGAGGCCACCGTCGAGAAAGTCGAGGCGCTCGGCACGCCGCCATGGACCAACCCGCGCAACTTCGGCATCCTGCGCCGCGCCATCCGCAAGTACGAGGCCATGGTGTCCGATCCGGCGCCCGCCGCCTGGCTGGAATGGAAGGCGGCGCGCAGCACGCCGCAGGCGCGTGCCGACTACACGGCGGGCGAGGACTATTCATACATCCAGTTCATCGGCATGAAGGGCGAGGGCATGGCCTCGCGGGTCGACATGGAGCGCCAGGCCGCCAGCTTCAGGCTGCCGGTCTACATGGTGCATGGCGAGCAGGACCTGCTGGCGCCCAAGGAGATCGCGCAACGCTACTTCGACCGGATCTCGGCGCCGCGCAAGCAGCTGGCGATCGTCCCGCGTGCCGGACACGATCCGAACCTTCCCCTGATCGATGCGCAGGCGCGCATGCTCGCCAGCCAGCTCGGCGGCCGCTGCGAATGAACCTCACCTGGCGGCATCGACCCGGCTGGCGCCGGCGCCGCCGCCCGCAATGCTCTCCCCCTGCCGGTAATGGTACAGCGGCCGCTGCACCAGGATCGGGCGGATGTCGAGCCGCATGTTGTAGACCGAGTACTGCTCGGTGAACGTGGACTGGTAGCCCACGCTGTCGCCCGTGCGGGTGAGCTTGAACTCGAAGCCGAGGTCGGGCTGGATGCCCTTGGGGCTGTCGAGCGAGAGGCCGATGGCTTCCGGCTGGTCGCTGTCGATCAGCTTGGCCATCAGGTCGACCACCGTGCTGTTGCCGAGGATGTCGGCCGAGAACAGCGGTTCGCGGTAGTAGGGCCTGGCCGGGTCGATCCGGTTGTCGAGCTTGTCGGGAGAAGGCGTGAAGGTTTGCGTGAGCAGGTTGAACCGGTCGCCGTTGTCCAGGTAGCTCAGGCGCACGTTGCTGACATGGAGCGGTCCTTCCTGCGGCACTGCCTTGGACAGGTCGACCAGCAAGGCGCCGCGATAGCCGACCACCTCCACTTCGCGGCCCGGGCCCACCACCATGGCCGTGTTCTCGTCGATGCCGAGGCCGAGCTTGTAGCCCTTCTTGAGCATGGCCGGCACCATGCGCGCGAAACGGCCGCGCACCAGCAGGTGCTGGTCGATGAAGACGTCGTCGCCGATGAAGCCGAGGCCGGGCGCGATCTCCTTGCCCTCGTCGACACCGAGCTTGAGCGTGGCGAGCACCGTCTTGGGACGGCCGAACATGGTGCTGCTCATGATGGCGGCGCCGGCGCTGGAGCCGGCGATCATGCCGCCGCCCCGGTACATGTCCCACAGGGCGTCGAGCACGCGGGTATTGCTGCCGTCCTCGCGCCGCAGGGCGCGCGTGATGCGGCCCTGGTCGCCGCCGGCGAAATAGGCGCCGCCGGCCGAGCGCACCGCGGCAGCCAGCGCCGGATCCTCGGCGGCCGCCTGGTAGTCGATGCCGGTCAGGCGCACGGCCACCGGCACGAAGAAGGCCCTGGCGCCATAGTGGTTGAAGCGCTCGACCAGGAATTTGCCGGCCTTCTCGGGGCTGGCCGATGCCGAGGCGAAGACGGCGATGCGGGCGCCCTTGCCCCCTGCCAACCGGACCATGCGCTCCCATACGGCGGCATTATCGGCACGCAAGGCCCCACCGATGATGACGAGCGAGCCCTTCGTCTGCGGAGCCTCGGCTGCAGGGAGCGACGGACTGCCCAGCAGCGCAAACGCAAGCAGGACAGGAACAACAGCGCGGATGACTGCACGGACGACGGCGCGAAGCATACGACTTCCTCCCGGTTCAGACCAATCGTAAGCCTGATTCGAGAAGCGCGTCGCCGTGTTGAGTATGCTCAGGACAAATATATGTTCGGAAAGTACCGTTCCATCATCGTATCGGGACGCTGGGGCGTGGTAAAACCGAAGCGTTCGTAGAGACTGTGCGAATCGCTCGTATGGAGCGTGAAGCGGCGCAGTTTCTGCAGGCTGGGGTGGCGCAGGACGACACCGATCAGCTGCTTGCCGTAACCGTGGCCGCGGTACTCCGGCACCACGAACACGTCCACCAGGTTGGCGAAGGTTGCGTAATCGGTGATGACGCGTGCGAAGGCGATCTGGCGCCCGTCGAGGTAGCCGCCGAAACACAGCGAATTCTCGATGGCGCGCTCGACGACCGGCCGCGAAATGCCGACTGCCCAGGTGGACTGCTCGCTCAGGAAGCGGTAGATCATCGGGATGTCCAGCCGCGACTGGTCGGTACTGACCTGGAAGCTCGAATCGTTGGTAATCATGGAAGCGATGAACCTGATTTTAATGGCTTAAAAACCAATTCTAGCGCCGTTTGCATGATGCATAATTTTCAATTGGACGGCGTCCCCGGGTATTCCCGCGCTACTGCTCAGCCGTTGCGCAGGTAGCGTTCCGGCAGTTGCAGCTTCGCGTCTTCGGCGCGCCAGATCAGGCTCAGCACATACCAGCGCTTGCCGTCGTGGATCAGCTGGATGCTGTTGATCCCGCGCATGAAAGGCTTGGCGTCATCCTTGGCGTGGCGCGCCTCGTAGGTGCTGAACACGTGGGCGATCTGGCCGAAGACCTCGAGGGTGCGTGCCTTTTCGGTTTCGAAGAAGCCTTGGGTGGCGAAGGTCTTGCTGCTGCGGGCGATGTAGTCGTCCGGCGTCATCGTGCGCAGGGCAAAGCTGCCGTCCGGTCGCGCACCCACCACGCCCATCCGTCCCTCGGATGCGAACAGCGAACGCATGCGATCCCAGTCGCGCGGCGCGCCGGCCGGGCCCGAGATCACATCGTAGAGCGCGGCGATGATGGCGTCGATCGAGGCGACGTCCGCCGCCCGAGCTGCCGGCATGCCGGCGGCTGCCGGCGCGGCCGGTGCGGCCACGGCGGTCGGCGTGGCGGGTGCCGCCTGCTGGGCCAGTGCTGCCGGCGCGGCGAATGCCAGTGCGAGGCCGAGTTGGGCCAAACGGTTCATGTCTCCCCCTTATTGTTGTCATTTGATGAATAGTGAGCACATCATTGCGCATTTCTGGTCGCTTGTCATCCACCATGGATGGGGGCCGGTCAGGATGACAAGCGTCCAGTTATAATCGTGGGATACCAAAAGGGATCCCACCATGACCGATCAATTCTCCAAGAAGGCCGAAGCCTGGTCTGCCCGCTTCACCGAACCCGTCTCCGACCTCGTCAAGCGCTACACCGCCTCGGTGTTCTTCGACAAGCGCCTGGCCCCGTTCGACATCCAGGGCTCGCTCGCCCACGCCGAGATGCTGGCCGCGCAAGGCATCATCAGCGAACAGGACCGCGCCGAGATCGAGCGCGGCATGGCCCAGATCAAGGGCGAGATCGAGGCCGGCAGCTTCGAATGGCTGCTCGACCTGGAAGACGTGCACCTGAACATCGAGAAGCGCCTGACCGAACTGGTGGGGGACGCCGGCAAGCGCCTGCATACCGGCCGTTCGCGCAACGACCAGGTCGCGACCGACATCCGCCTGTACGTGCGTGCGGCGATCGACGACATCCTCGGCCTGCTGGGGAGCCTGCGCGGCGCGCTGACAAGCCTGGCCGAGCGCCATGCGGACACCATCATGCCGGGCTTCACCCACCTGCAGGTGGCACAGCCCATCACGTTCGGACACCACATGCTGGCCTACGTCGAGATGTTCGGCCGCGACGCCGAGCGCATGCAGGATGCGCGCCGCCGCGTGAATCGCCTGCCGCTGGGCGCCGCCGCACTGGCCGGCACCACCTTCCCGATCGACCGACTGCGCGTGGCGAAAACCCTGGGCTTCGAGGACGTGTGCCACAACTCGCTGGACGCCGTGTCGGACCGCGATTTCGCGATCGAATTCACGGCCGCCGCCTCGCTGATCATGATGCACGTGTCGCGCTTCTCGGAAGAGCTGGTCATGTGGATGAGCCCGCGCATCGGCTTCATCGACATCGCCGACCGCTTCTGCACCGGCTCGTCGATCATGCCGCAGAAGAAAAACCCGGACGTGCCGGAACTGGCGCGCGGCAAGACCGGCCGTGTCTACGGCCACCTGAACGGCCTGCTGACCCTGATGAAAGGCCAGCCGCTGGCCTACAACAAGGACAACCAGGAAGACAAGGAACCGCTGTTCGACACCATCGATACGGTCACGGACACGCTGCGCATCTTTGCCGACATGGCGGGCGGCATCACGGTCAAGGCCGAGAACATGCGCGCCGCAGCGCTGCAGGGTTACGCCACCGCCACCGACCTGGCCGACTACCTGGTCAAGAAGGGCCTGCCCTTCCGCGACGCGCACGAAGCCGTGGCGCATGCGGTGCGCGCCTGCGACATCGCCGGGTGCGACCTGTCGGAGATGCCGCTCGAGAAGTTGCGCGAGTTCTCGCCGCTGATCGAGCAGGATGTGTTCGCGGTGCTCACGCTGGAAGGCTCGGTGGCGGCCCGCGACCACGTCGGCGGCACCGCGCCGAACCAGGTGCGCAAGGCGATCGAGCGCGTGCGCAAGCAGCTCGAGGGGTAATCCATAGGGTGGGCGGCTATGCCGCCCACGCGGTCAACGTCCGCCGGCACGACCGAGACATATCGTATGTCGGCGATCACCGCGTGGGCAGGAAACCTGCCCACCCTACGAAAAGCCTCATCCGCCTCGTTTATCGCGCCCGCGCTGCTTCGCTTCCTTCATCAACACCTTCCACTTCCCCCGCTCGGCAATGCGCTCCAGCGCCGTCTGCTCCGCCCGCCCCACCTCGCGCAACAGCTTGCGGTAGTTCTGCAGGCGATCGGCATCGACCACCCCGCGCACCGCGCATCCCGGTTCGCTCGCATGGCGGCAGTCGCGAAATTGGCACTGGTCCGCCAGGGCCGTGATGTCGTTGAAGGACAGTTCCAGCTCCTCCTCGTCCGCATCCGGCTGCCACGCGCGCAGGCCGGGCGTATCGATGATGCAGGCGCCGCCCGGACAGCGGTGCAGCGAGCGCGCCGTGGTGGTGTGGCGCCCGCGGTCGTCCCCATGCCGCGTGCCGCCGGTGGCTTGTCGGCTGCCGCTCAAGGCATTGGTGAGCGTGGACTTGCCCACGCCCGAGGAGCCCAGCAGCACCAGGGTCTGCCCTGCCCCCAGCCACGGGGCCAGCACGCCGGCGTCAATCTGTTCAGAGGGAATCAGCTGCAGCAGCGGCACGTCGCCGGGAATGCGCTGGCGCAGCTGCGCGATCCTGTCCTCGACCCGGCTGCCGATATCGGGCTTGGTCAGGACCATCACCGGCTCGACGCCGCAGGCCCGCACCAGCGCGATATAGCGTTCCATGCGGCGTGGATTGAAGTCGTTGTCGAGGCCCATCAGCAGTAGCGCCGTGTCTACGTTGCTGGCCAGCACCTGGCTTCCCGACGGGGTTCGCCGCGACAACCGGGTGAGGGCATCGAGGGTATGGTCGATCCACCAGTCGCCCAGGCTGGGCGAGGCAAGTACCCAGTCGCCGACCACGGGCTGGCCGCTGGAAACGAAGCGCGCGCTGCGCGCCGGGAATGCCTCGCGACCGTCGTCGAGCGTGAACCAGTCGCGCTGGACGGAGGTTACGCGGGCGAGGCGCCCGTGCGGCGATGCCGCCGCGATTTGTTGGACAAAATGCTGCTTGAAGCCGATCCCGTGCAGGGTCGGGAAATCGATGTCGATCATGACGATATGTTTTCCGATTCAATGGCGCAACAGGCGTGCGCAGGCAGCCGCACCGATGGCGCGGCAAGGTCAAGGAATGGAAGGTCGGGCGCGCTGGCGCGCTCAATGCATCGTCGTGATGCGTGTCGTGCTGGACGAGCAGGTCAGGCGGCCGACCGGAGGGCGGTATCAGGCTGGTTCATGCGGCGTCTCCTCGGATCGGTGAATGGGACCGATAGTCTCGCAGCGCACCGCTGCAAGGTCAAGGCCTGCAGAAGGAGTAGGGAGCGGAACGCTCCGCCCTTTTGCGCTATGCTGGACGATTCGATTCCCCAATGAGAGCGCATCCGTGACACCGACCAACCCATCCGTCCTGCCCTCGCGCGAATATGCCGCCTTCCTGTTCGACATGGACGGCACCATCCTCACCTCGATCAAGTCCGCCGAGCGGGTCTGGAGCGCCTGGGCGCTCCGGCACGGGCTCGACCCGGAAACCTTCGTGCCGACCGTCCACGGCAAGCGCACCGAGGACACCATCCGCCAGCTCGGCCTGCCCGGCGTCGATCCGGTGTCGGAGGCGCTGGGCATTGCGCTGGCCGAGATCGAGGATGTGGGCGACATCGAGGAAATCGCCGGCGTGGGCCGCTTCCTGGCCAGCCTGCCGCTTGAGCGCTGGGCCATCGTGACCTCGGCCTCGCGCGCGCTGGCAACGGCGCGCATTGCGGCCGCCGGGTTGCCCTTGCCGCCGCTGCTGGTGTCGGCCGACGACGTCAAGCGCGGCAAGCCGCATCCCGATCCTTTCCTGCTGGGCGCGCAGAAGCTGGGCGTGGCGCCGCAGGATTGCCTGGTGTTCGAGGACACGACGATCGGGCTGGCCGCGGCAGAAAGCGCGGGCATGGACAGCGTCGTCGTCACCGCTACGCACACGCATCCGGTCGAGACACGCTCGGCGCCGGTGGCGGACTATCTGGACCTGGTTGCCGTGCGTACGGAAAGCGGGCTGCTGAAGGTGCAGCGCAAGATCGGCCACTGAGCGCTGCCGTCTTGTCTTGCGGCGCTTGATACCCACATGTCAGGTATCGACGACAACCATGGAGGTGCACATGCACCGCTATCGCAACACGAGCGGCGAATCCGGCGTGGTCGCCTACGACATCGACAAGGACTCGATCACCATCCAGTTCACCGGCGGCGACCGCTACCTGTATACCGAGCGCAGCGCCGGGGCCGAGAACATTGCCAGGATGCAGGAACTGGCGCGCGAGGGCCGGGGGCTGTCCACCTTCGTGAGCCAGCACATCCGCAGCCGCTACGCGCGCAAGTTGAACTAATGCCTCAGCCGCGCGGTTCGCGCGGTGGATAAGGTGAGCCATCCTTGTGCAGGAAGGTCTTGGTGTCGCCGTCGTAACGCAGGTCGATGTCGGGATAGACTGCCGAATCGCCCGGGATGCGCGAGCCGACGCACAGGAACACGCCCGGCCCCCAGCTGCGGTTGATGAGATGGTGCCCGTTCGGCTTTCCTGCTGGAAAGGCTGCGCAGTCCCCTGCCCGCATGAGGGTCTCGCCTTCGTCGGTGACCAACACCAGTTCGCCCGACACGACCATCACGAATTCATCCTCGTGCGAGTGCCAGTGGCGCTGCGACGAAGCCGCACCCGGCTGCAGCTCGACCAGGTTGACGCCGAACTGGGTCAGGCCGCCGGCGTCGCCCAGGGCCTGCTTGGTGCGGCCCTCCACCAGCTCGGCGAAGGGCTCGGGATAGCCCGTGCCGCCCACCACGGGAATGCTGTTCAGGTCCAGTCTCGACATGCAAAGGGTCTCCTTGGTTGTGGTGGACGACGCACTTTCGCCATCCTAGCTGCGCTTTTGCACCAGCGTCAGGATATCGTAACTCGCCACGAGTTCGTCGTGTTGATTGGTGACTTGCACGTCCCAGGCCACCACGCCCTGGCCGCGGCCCTGCTCGTCCGTGCGGTTGCGGTCGACCTTGCGCTTGCAGGTCAGGCGGGCACGGATGGTGTCGCCGATCGCCACCGGCGCCACGAAACGCAGGTTGTCCAGGCCGTAGTTGGCCAGCACCGGACCCGGCGCCGGCGACACGAACAAGCCCGCCGCCGCCGACAGCACGAAGTAGCCGTGCGCGATACGCTTGCCGAACTGGGTGTCCTTGGCCGCGATCTCGTCGAAGTGCATGTAGAAGTAGTCGCCCGAGACGCCGCCGAAGTTGACGATGTCGGCCTCGCTCACGGTGCGGCGGTGGGTCAGCAGCGAGTGGCCCACCTCGAGGTCTTCGAACCAGCGGCGGAACGGGTGGATGTCCGTTTCCTTGACCGCGCCGCCGCGCACGTACTCGCCGGTGACGGCGGTCAGCATGGTGGGCGAGCCCTGCACCGCGGCGCGCTGCAGGAAGTGCTTGACGGCGCGGATGCCGCCCAGCTCTTCGCCGCCGCCGGCGCGGCCCGGGCCGCCATGCTTCAGTTGCGGCAGCGGCGAGCCGTGGCCGGTGGAATCCACCGCCGATTCGCGCTCGAGGATGTGGACGCGCCCGTGCGATGCGGCAGCGATCGGCACCGCGTGGGCGGCGATCGCCGGGTCCTTGGTCACCAGGGTGGTCACCAGGCTGCCCTTGCCGCGCGCGGCCAGGTGCAGCGCCTCGTCGATGTCGCGGTAGGTCATCACCGTGCTCACCGGGCCGAAGGCCTCGATGTCGTGGACGGCATCGTTGATCAAGGCGTTACGGCACAGCAGCAGGGTCGGTGCGAAGAAGGCGCCGTTGGCACAGCCCTCGCCCACCGGATTGAAACCGTCGCGGGCGCTGAACAGGATTTCGTTGCCACGTGCAAGCATCTCGACGCGCTCGGAGACGTCGCGGTGCTGGTCCATCGAGGCCAGCGCGCCCATGCGCACGCCCTCGACCTTCGGGTTGCCCACCGTGATCTTGGCTAGGCGCTCGCGCAGGCGCATGCCAACGGCCTCGGCATGCTGCTCGGGCACGATGACGCGGCGGATGGCCGTGCATTTCTGGCCGGCCTTGCCGGTCATCTCGCGCGCGACTTCCTTCACGAACAGGTCGAATTCCGGATCGCCAGGTGCGACGTCCGGCGCCAGGATGGCGCAGTTCAGCGAGTCGGCTTCGGCGGTGAACGGCACCGCTTCGCGGATCAGGTTCTGGTTGGCCTTCAGCTTGGCGGCGGTGTCGGCCGAGCCGGTGAAGGTGACGGCATCGAATCCCCCAAGGCGGTCGAGCAGGTCGCCGGTGCTGCCAATGACGAGCTGCAGCGCGCCTTCCGGCAACAGGCCGGAATCCATCATCATTTTCACGGTGGCGTGGGTCAGGTAGCTCGTCGCGGTGGCCGGCTTGACGATGCAAGGCATCGCGGCCAGGAAGCTCGGCGCGAATTTTTCCAGCATGCCCCAGATCGGGAAGTTGAAGGCATTGATGTGCACCGCCAGGCCGCCGCGCGGCACCAGGATGTGGGTGCCGGCGAAGCCGCCGCGCTTGCCCAGCGCCATGGCCGGGCCTTCGTGCAGCACGTTCGAGGACGGCAGCTCGCGCGAGCCCATGCTGGCATAGGCGAACAGGGTGCCGATGCCGCCCTCGACGTCGACCCAGCTGTCCGGGCGGGTGGCGCCGGTCAGGTGCGAGATCTCATACAGCTCTTCCTTGCGCTCCATGAGGTAGAGGGCCAGGGCCTTCAGGCGCTGGGCGCGCTTCTGGAAGTCGAGCCCCATCAGCTGCTTGACGCCGGTTTTACGCGCATAGGTGACGGCCTCGTCGAAGTCGATTTTTTCGGCGTGGGTGTGGAAGATCAGTTCGTTGTTCAGCGCGCTATGCAGCGGCATGTGTGCTTCAAGGCCGTGCCAGCGGCCGGCGATCAGGCTTTGCAGGGTTGCGATGTTGCCCATGTCGTTCGTCTCCGTTCTTGTCTCTTCAGGTTTTCGGTTTGTGCATGCCGTTCGGGTCGAACTCGATGCCTTTCCGGCCCGGCTCGGCCTCAGGCAGGGCCTCGACCTCGCGCATCGTCTGCAGCGAGCGCACATTCAGCTCATGGTACTGGCGCGTCCCGAAACTCTTCCACTTCACATCCTCCTCGAGCAGCTCGCGCATGACCTTGGCCGGCGTGCCCATCACCATGCTGCGCGGCGGGATGATCATGCCCGCCTTCACGAAGCTCATCGCGGCGACGATCGATTCCTCGCCGACGACCGCCTTGTCCATCACGACGGCATTCATGCCGACCATGGCATTGCGCCGGATGCGGCAGCCGTGCAGCACCGCGCCGTGCCCGATGTGCCCATCGACCTCGACCACGGTGTCCTCGCCCGGGAAGCCGTGCATCACGCAGGTATCCTGCAGGTTGGCGCCCTCTTCCAGGATCAGGCGCCCGAAGTCGCCGCGCATCGAGGCCAGCGGGCCGATGTAGCAGCGCGGGCCGACGATCACGTCGCCGATCAGGACGGCGCTCGGATGCACGTAGGCGCTGGGATGGACCACCGGCCGCACGCCGTCGATCTCGTACACCTTGACCATGCTTACACCCGCTCGACGATCAGGGCGATGCCCTGGCCCACGCCGATGCACATGGTGCACAGGGCGTAGCATCCCTTGATCCGGTGCAGCTGGTTGACGGCGGTCGTCACCAGGCGTGCGCCGGAGGCGCCCAGCGGGTGGCCGAGCGCGATCGCGCCGCCGTTCGGGTTCACGTGATCCGCGTCGTCGGGCAGGCCGAGGTCGCGCATCACGGCCAGGCCCTGGGCGGCGAAGGCTTCGTTCAGCTCGATCACGTCCATCTGGTCGAGGCGCAGGCCGGTTTGCCGCAAAAGCTTCTTCACGGCCGGCGACGGACCGAAGCCCATGATGCGCGGCGCCAGGCCGGCGGTGGCCATGCCGACCACGCGGGCGCGCGGAACCAGGCCATTGCGGACGGCAGTCGCTTCCCCCGCCAGCAGCAACGCGCAGGCGCCGTCGTTGAGGCTCGATGCATTGCCGGCGCTGACCGTCCCATCGGGCATGACCACGCCCTTCAGTTTCGCCAGGGCCTCGATGCTGGTGTCCGGGCGCGGCTGCTCGTCGGTGTCGAACACGCGCGACTCGCCTTTCTTCGAATGCAGCGTGACCGGCACGATCTCGTCCTTGAAGAAGCCCTCCGCATGGGCGCGTGCCCAGCGCTGCTGGCTGCGCAGTGCGAAGGCATCCTGGTCGGCACGGTTGATGTTGAATTCGGCTGCCACGTTCTCGGCGGTCTCCGGCATCGAATCGATGCCATATTTCGCCTTCATGAGCGGATTGACGAAGCGCCAGCCGAGGGTCGTGTCCTCGATCCTGGCCGCGCGCGAGAAGGGGCTGTCGGCCTTGGCCATCACGAAAGGCGCGCGGGTCATGCTCTCGACGCCGCCGGCGATGATCAGGTTCGCTTCGCCGGCCCGGATCGCGCGCGCGGCGGTCCCGACGGCATCCATGCCGGAGCCGCACAGGCGGTTGATGGTGTTGGCCGGCACCTCTTGCGGCAGGCCCGCCAGCAGCGCGGCCATGCGGCCGACGTTGCGGTTGTCTTCGCCGGCCTGGTTGGCGCAGCCGTAGAACAGGTCGTCCACGGCGCCCCAATCCACGTCCTTGTTGCGGGCGATGAGCGCGGCGATGGGCAGCGCGCCCAGGTCGTCGGCACGGACGCTCGACAGCGAGCCGCCGTAGCGGCCGAAGGGGGTGCGGATGGCGTCGCAGATGAATGCGTCAGTCATGGTGTCTCCTCGGTATTCGTATTCGGTTCTTCAGTTCTTGGGGCGCCTGTCGACCACGCGCCGGGCCTTGCCGGTCAGCGTGCGCTCGATCCCGCCGGGCGGGTGCAGGGTCACGCGCGTAGTCACGCCCACATGGGTCTTGATGCAATGCTGGAGTTCGCGGCAGAGGACGTCCACCTCGCTCGTCGACAGGGAGCCGTCGCGCAGCTCGCCCAGTATTTCGAGGGTGTCGAGGTGGCCTTCGCGGGTGACGACCAGCTGGTACTGTGGCGCCAGCGCCGGCATTTTCAATACCAGTTCTTCAATCTGGCTCGGGAACACGTTCACGCCACGGATGATCAGCATGTCGTCCGATCGTCCCGTGATGCGGCCCATGCGGCGCATCGAGCGCGAGGTGGGCGGCAGGAGCCTCGTCAGGTCGCGCGTGCGGTAGCGGATGATCGGTAGCGCTTCCTTGCTCAGCGAGGTGAACACCAGTTCGCCCTCCGCGCCGTCCGGCAGCACGTCGCCGGTGTCCGGGTCGATGATCTCGGGGTAGAAATGGTCTTCCCAGATGACCGGGCCATCCTTGCTCTCGATGCACTCACTCGCCACGCCCGGACCCATCACTTCCGACAAGCCATAGATGTCGACCGCGTCGATGCCGGCGCGGGTCTCGATCTCGCGGCGCATGGCGTCGGTCCAGGGCTCGGCCCCGAAGATGCCGACCTTCAGCGAGGACGTCGCCGGGTCGATCCCCTGGCGCGTGAACTCCTCGATGATGTTCAGCATGTACGAAGGTGTGACCATGATGATCGCGGGCTGGAAATCCTGGATCAGCTGCACCTGCTTCTCGGTCTGGCCACCGGACATCGGGATGACGGTGCAGCCCAGCTTCTCGGCACCGTAGTGGGCGCCCAGGCCGCCGGTGAACAGGCCGTAGCCGTAGGAGATGTGCACCATGTCGCCGGAGCGCCCGCCCGCGGCGCGGATCGAACGCGCAACGACGCCGGCCCAGGTGTCGATATCGTGCCGGGTGTAGCCGACCACGGTGGCCTTGCCCGTGGTGCCGCTCGATGCGTGGATGCGCACCACCTGCTCGCGCGGCACGGCGAACAGGCCGAAGGGGTAGTTGTCGCGCAGGGTCTTCTTGTCGGTGAAGGGGAACCTGGCCAGGTCGCTCAGCGTCTTCAGGTCGCTAGGGTGCACGCCGGCCTCGTCGAACGCTGCGCGGTAGTGCGGCACGTTCTCGTAGGCGTGGTGCAGCGACCACTTCAGGCGCCCGAGCTGCAAAGCCTGCAGCTCGTCGCGGCTCGCGCGTTCGATCGGTTCCAGCTCATTCGGATCCGGATTGCGTTGGACCATCTCGACCTCCTCCTCGTCTTGCGGTACCTTAAGCGCCGACCTCTGCCACCATTCCGGCAACACGATGCGACTTCCCGCGGAACAGCGCCACCGTGCGTGCGTCCTGGTTAGTCACCTTGATGTCGTAGACGCCGGTTTTACCTTGTAGCGCCTGCTCGACCGCTTCGGCCACCAGCACGTCCCCTTCACGGCCCGGCGCCAGGTAGTCGATGGTGCAGCCGGCGCCCACGGTGTTGAAGTTGTGCGAGTTGCAGGCGAAGGCGAAGGCGCTGTCGGCGAGCATGAAGATATAGCCGCCGTGGCAGGTAGCGTGCCCGTTGAGCATGTCGCCGCGCACCCGCATCGACATGCGCGCATAGCCCGGGCGGATCTCGTCGAGCGTCATGCCCAGGGCCTGGCTGGCCGGGTCGCGCTCGTACATGGTCTTGCCGGCCAGTTCGGCCAGCGCCTGCAGTTCGCCATTCCGATCGCTATGCATGGAACCTGGCTCCGTGCGGATTGGCAGCGATCTTCCGGCGCAGCAGCGGCGAGACGCGGTAGCGGTCTTCGCCATAGGCGGTCGCCAGGTTGGCCAGCACCGCCACGATGTGCTCCAGTCCGACGCTGTCGGCCCAGGCGAGCGGCCCGCGCGGGTAGTTGACGCCCTTCTGCATCGCGATGTCGACGGCGCGCGCGCTGCACACGCCCTGGTTGACCGCGTCGGCGGCCTCGTTGGCCAGCATGGCGACGGTGCGCATCACCGCCATGCCGGGCACGTCGTCCAGGCGCGTGACGGCAAAGCCGGCAGCCTGGAACATGCCGACCACGGCGTGGTAGGCGGCGTCGCTGCACTGGTCGGCGCGCGCCAGTGCGATGCGGGTGGCGCCTGCAGGGTCCAGCAGCAGGTCGTAGATGACGGTGTTCGGGTGCCAGTTGGCCGCGGCGCGTTCGGTCGCGGTGCGGCCGTCGGTCAGGTACACGGCCGCGCCCTGGCACAGGAAGCCGGGCGTGCCGTCGAATGCCTCCTGGCGCGGCAGCTCGAAGCCGGCCTTCGACAGGCGCGCGGCCAGGGCTTCGATCGGGGCGGTAGCGCCGCCGATGATGGCCACGTGTTCCGGACGCGCCTGTGGCGCTTCTTCCTGCACGGCAGGCTTGTCGACGCCTTCGCCGTAGCGGTAGAAGCCGCGCCCGGTCTTGCGGCCCAGGAAGCCGGCATTGACCAGTTCCTGCTGCAGGACCGAGGGCGTGAAGCGCGGATCGCCGAAGTAGGCGTTGTAGACCGAGTTCGTCACCGAGAAGTTGACGTCGTGGCCAATCAGGTCCATCAGCTCGAAGGGCCCCATGCGGAAACCGCCGCAGTCGCGCAGCACGGCATCGATGGTGGCCGGTTCGGCGGCCTGTTCCAGCAGCAGGCGCAGCGCTTCGGCGTAGTAGGGACGGGCGACGCGGTTGACGATGAAGCCGGGCGTCGACTTCGCGTGCACCGGGTTCTTGCCCCAGGCCTCGGCGGTGGCGTAGACGGTGTCCGCCACCGCCTTCTCGGTGGCGATGCCGCTGATGACTTCCACCAGGGCCATCAGGGGCACCGGGTTGAAGAAGTGCATCCCGACCAAACGTTCCGGACGGCGCAGCGTTGCTGCGATGGCGGTGACGGAAATCGACGAGGTGTTGGTGGCCAGGATGCAGCTATCCGTCACGATGCCTTCCAGTTCGGTGAACAGGGCGCGCTTGGCATCCAGGTTCTCGACGATGGCTTCGACCACCAGCGATGCTCCGGCGGCTTCCTGCAGCGTGCCGATGCGCTTGAGGCGTTCGCGCGCCTGGTCGGCGTCAAGCGCGTCCATGCGGCCCTTCTCGACCAGCTTGGCGTAGGCCTTGCCGATCTCCGCGACGGCCTTGTCGGCGGCATCCGGGCGGGTATCGAACAGCAGGACCTCATGGCCGGCGGTGGCGGCCACTTGTGCAATGCCGGAGCCCATGGCGCCGCTGCCGATGACCGCGACGACGCTGCCGCGGGGAAGTACTGCGGGGAGTGCTCCCATGCTTACTCTCCCTTGAAGTGCGCCGGACGCTTGGCGATGAAGGCGGCGACGCCTTCGCGGTAGTCGTGGCTGTAGCCCAGCTCGCGCATCATTTCAGCTTCGAGCTTGAGCTGTTCCGGCAGGGTATTCGACCAGCTGGCCTGCAGGGCTTTCTTGGTAAAGGCCAGTCCTTTCGTGGGTGCGGCGGCGAAGTGCTCGGCCATGGCGATGGCCTGGTCCATCAAGGCTTCGTCCGGCACGCAGGCCCAGATCAGGCCCCATTGCTCGGCCTTCTCGGCGCTCAGCTTTTCGCCCAGCATGGCCAGGCCGGTGGCGCGCGCCTGGCCGATCAGGCGCGGCAGGTGCCAGGTGCCGCCGGTGTCGGGAATCAGGCCCAGCTTGCAGAAGGCTTCGATGAAGCTGGCCGATTTCGCCGCCAGCACGATATCGCAGGCCAGGGCCAGGTTGGCGCCGGCGCCGGCGGCCACGCCGTTGACGGCGCAGATGACGGGCATGGGAAGAGACTTCAGCGTCATGACCAGCGGCGCGTAGAACTTGTCGACCGATTCGCCCAGGTCGACACCGGGAGCGCCCGGTTCGACGGCGCGGTCGGACAGGTCCTGGCCGGCACAGAAGCCACGGCCGGCGCCGGTCAGCACCAGCACGCGCACGCTTTTGTCGGCCTGGAGTTTGTCGAGGGCGTCGCGCACTTCGAGGTGCATGGCCTGGGTGAAGCTGTTCAGGCGATCGGGACGGTTCAGGGTCAGGACGGCGATGCCCTTGTCGATCTTGAACTGGATGGATTCGTAGCTCATGGTTGTCTCCAAGTCTTCTTGTTGTATTGCGGCGCCAGCCCGGGTTCGGGCCGGTGGCCTATTCGGCGATGTCGAAGTCCACGACCACCCTGTCGGTGACCGGGAAGCTCTGGCAGCTCAGCACGAATCCACGCGCTACTTCGTAATCCTCGAGCGCATAGTTCACGTCCATCTCCACCTGCCCATCGAGCACCTTGCAGCGGCAGGTCGAGCACACGCCGCCCTTGCACGAGTAGCGCATGTCGATGCCCGCGCGCAGGCCGGCGTCGAGGATGGATTCCTTGTCCTTGTCCATCGTGAAGCTGGCCGCGTTGCCGTCCATGATGACGGTGACTTCGGTCTGGTGCTGCTGTCCTGCTTCGACCCGGCGCGGCTTGTGCTCGTGCTTCGGGATGCTGGCGGCGAACAGCTCGATGCGGATCTTTTCCTTCGCCAGCCCGGCCGCCTGCAGCGAACGCGACACGCCGTGCATCATGTCTTCCGGACCGCAGATGAAGGCAATGTCGATGTCCTTGACGTCGATCCAGTGGCGCAGGAAGAGGCCGCACTTCTCTTCGGTGATGCGGCCGTTGAACAGTTCGATGTCCTGCTGCTCGCGGCTCATCACATACACCAGCTTGAGCCGGTCCATGTAAGTGTCCTTGAGGTCGGTCAGTTCATCACGGAAGATCACGCTCGACGAGGCGCGGTTGCCGTAGACGATGGTGAAGCGGCTCTTCGGCTCGGCCTGCAGGGTCGTCTTCACGATCGACAGGATCGGGGTGATGCCGCTGCCGGCCGCGAAGGCCAGGTAGTGGCGTTCGCTCTCCGGGTCGAGCGGCACGTTGAAGTGGCCCATCGGCGGCATCACTTCGAGCGTGGCGCCCGGCTTCAGGTGTTCGTTGGCCCAGGTCGAGAACTGGCCGCCGTTCACGCGCTTGATGGCCACGCGCAGTTGTTCGTCCTGCACCGCCGAGCAGATCGAATAGGAACGGCGCACGTCCTCGCCATCGATCATCGCGCGCAGGGTCAGGTGCTGGCCCTGCTGGTAGGCGAATTGCGGTTTCAGCTCGGGCGGGACGTCGAAGGTGACGGCGATGGCGTCGCGGGTCTCGTGCTTCACCTTCGCCACGGTCAATGGATAGAATTTGCTCATCTTAGTGACACTTGAAATAGTCGAAAGGCTCGCGGCAGTCGAGGCACTTGTACAGCGCCTTGCACGGGGTCGAGCCGAACTCGCTGGTCAGCTGGGTGTGCGGCGAGCCGCAGTGCGGGCATGCCACCTCGGGCGCCGCGCGGCGGCGGATGCCGGCGTGCAGGCCGCTGATGTCGATCGCCTGCTGCACCGGGGGCGCAATGCCATAGCCCTTCAGGGCGGCCTTGCCGGCCTCGCTCATCCAGTCGGTGGTCCAGGCGGGCGACAGGCGGCTGACGATGCGCACCTCATCCAGGCCGTGGGCCTGCAGGGCTTCCTTTACCGCGTCCGCGATGACCTGCATCGCCGGGCATCCCGAATACGTTGGGGTGATCGTCACCACACAGGTGTCGCCGTCGAAGACGACGTCGCGCACGATGCCGAGGTCCACCACCGAAATGACCGGGATCTCCGGGTCGGCGACTTCGCCGAGCCAGGCCCAGACCTGGTCGACCGTGGCAACCACAGCGTTCATTACCACTGTGCTCCCGGATAGGCGCGCTGCAGGAACTGCATCTCGGCCAGGATGTAGCCCAGGCGCTCGGTATGCCGGCCCTGCTTGCCGCCGCGCTGCATCCAGGCGTCCACCGGCGGCATGGTGAGGGTGGCTTCGTTCAGCACGTCTGCCAGGTGGTCGAGGTAGTTCTTGCGCAGAGAATCCACGCTTGGTGCGACGCCCTGTTCCACCATGGCGTCGTCGACGGCGTCGTAGATGAACATCTCGCCGCTGTACATCCACAGCTCGTCCAGCGCCGCCTGCATCCTGGCGTGACTCAGCTCGGTGCCGTCGCCCAGGCGCACCACCAGGTCGCCCGAGCGGCGCAGGTGGTAGGTGACTTCCTTGATCGATTTCTGGGCGATCTCGGCGATGCGCGCATCCTTGGCGCGGGTCAGGCCGTCCATCAGGAAGTAGTGCCAGGTATCGAACAGGAACTGGCGCATCACGGTGTCGGCGTAGCTGCCGTTCGGCTGCTCGACCAGCAGGCAGTTGCGGTAGTCGTGGGCGTCGCGGTGGAAGGCCAGGCGGTCTTCGTCGCGGCCCTTGCCTTCGAGCTCGCCGGCATAGGTCAGCCACATGCGGGTCTGGCCCAGCAGGTCGAGCGCGACGTTCGACAGCGCCATGTCTTCTTCCAGCGCCGGGCCCTTGCCGCACAGCTGGCACAGCTGCTGCGACAGGATCAGGGCGTTGTCGCCCTGGCGCAGCAGGTAGTCGATTTTTGCGGTATTGGCGTCCACGACCTTCATCTCCCACTGCGTCACAGGTTCTTGACTTCTTCCGGCATCGGGAAGAAGGTCGGGTGGCGATAGACCTTGCTGTTGGCCGGCTCGAACAGGGCTTCCTTGTCGTTCGGGCTGCTGGCCACGATGTCCTGGGCGCGTACCACCCAGATGCTGACGCCTTCGTTGCGGCGGGTGTAGACGTCGCGCGCGTTGTTGATCGCCATCTCGGCGTCGGGCGCGTGCAGGCTGCCCACGTGCTTGTGGGCCAGGCCGTGCTGGCTGCGGATGAAGACTTCCCACAGCGGCCATTCTTTGCTCATTCTGTATCTCCGTAGTTCTTGTGGTGTGCAAGTGCCGGTTGACCGCGTGGGCGGCGGAGCCGCCCACCCTACGATCAGGCGGCTGCCTTGCGTGCGGCTTGCTTTTCGGCGTGGGCGACCAGGGCGTCGCGGAACCATTCGCCGTCTTCATAAGCCTTCACGCGGGTGCGCAGGCGCTCGCGGTTGCAGGGGCCGTTGCCCTTCAGGACGTTGTGGAATTCGCTCCAGTCGATCTCGCCGAAATCGTAGTGGCCGCGCTCTTCGTTCCACTTCAGGTCGGGGTCGGGAATGGTCAGGCCCAGGTACTCGGCCTGCGGCACGGTCTGGTCGACCATGCGCTGGCGCAGCTCGTCGTTCGAGAACAGCTTGATGCGCCAAGCGGTCGACTGCGCGCTGTTCACGGACTCGGCGTCCGACGGGCCGAACATCATGAGCGAAGGCCACCACCAGCGGTTGAGCGCGTCCTGGGCCATCGCCTTCTGCTCGGGCGTGCCCTTGCACAGGCTCATCATGATGTCGTAGCCCTGGCGCGCGTGGAAGGACTCTTCCTTGCAGACGCGGATCATGGCGCGCGCATACGGACCGTACGAGCAGCGGCATAGCGGGATCTGGTTGATGATGGCCGAGCCGTCCACCAGCCAACCGATGGCGCCCATGTCGGCCCAGCTCAGGGTCGGGTAGTTGAAGATGCTCGAGTACTTGGCCTTGCCCGAATGGAGGGCGGCGAGCAGCTCGTCGCGCGACACGCCCAGCGTTTCGGCGGCGCTGTACAGGTACAGGCCGTGGCCGGCCTCGTCCTGGATCTTGGCCAGCAGCACCGACTTGCGCTGCAACGTCGGCGCGCGCGTGACCCAGTTCCCTTCCGGGAGCTGGCCGACGATCTCGCTGTGCGCGTGCTGCGAGATCTGGCGGATCAGGGTCTTGCGGTAAGCCTCGGGCATCCAGTCCTTCGGCTCGATCTTGATGCCGGCGTCGATGCGCGCCTGGAACGCCGCTTCATCAAGGCTCATGTCTTCTTCGGTACGGACTTTCTTGAGTCCGGTCTCCACCATTTGTGCGTACATGCTGGTCTCCGTTGCAAACCTCTCCAAACCATAATACGATACAAAAAATCGGATGTACACCAAAATTTTGAATCATATTGAGGCGTTACCAATGGCACAACTCACCAGCGCAGAGTGGATCGACCGCTTCCTGACGACCGACCCGCCGCGCCACAAATCGCTGGTGATGACCCTGTGCGGCGATGCCATCGCCCCGCACGGCGGCGCCTTCTGGCTGGGCAGCATGATCGAACTGCTGGGTCCGCTCGGCGTGACGGACCGGCTGGTGCGCACCAGCGTGTTCCGCCTGGTGCAGGAAGGCTGGCTGACCGCCAGCCGCGAGGGCCGGCGCAGCCGCTATGCGCTGGAGCCCAAGGCCCTGCCGCGCTTCGAACGTGCCAACCGCCGCATCTATTCACCGCCGGGACTGGCCTGGGACGGCCGCTGGACCTTCGTGCTGGCCCCCAACGGCAGCATCGACGGCGACCTGCGCGCGCTGCTGCGCAAGGAACTGGAGTGGGAAGGTTTTGCCATGCTGGCCACCGGGGTGATGGCGCACCCGGCGCCGGATCGCGACACGCTGCGCGAGATCCTGGCGCGTGCGGAGGCGGAAGGAAAACTGTTCGTGTGCGATGCGGCCGAGCTGCCTGGCGTCGGCTCGCGCCCGCTGCCCGAGCTGGTGGGCGACGCCTGGGATTTGTCGGGCGTGGTGGCCGGCTACCGCGGCTTCATCGACAGCTTTACGCCGCTATTGGCGCTGTTGCGGGAAGGCCCGTCGGTCGCTGCCCAGGACGCGTTCGCGATCCGCGCCCTCTTGATCCACGCCTACCGCCGCGTGCAACTGCACGACCCGATGCTGCCGGTCGCGCTGCTGCCCGAACCCTGGCCGGGCAGCGACGCCTACGAACTGGCAAAGGCCATCTACCGCCTGACCTGGACCGGCGCCGAAGAGCATGTGATGGCCATGCTGCGCAAGGAAGACGAGGGCACGCCACCCGCCGACGGCGATTTCTACGGGCGTTTCGGCGGATTGGCCTGATGCCGCTTGCGAACTAGCCGCTGCCCCAGCACCAGGACCGCGGCGACGATCGCGCCCACCAGCAGGCCCACCAGGGGGTCGTCCGCGATGCGCGCGCTCAACAAGAAGGCGACGACCGTCGCTACGATAGCCAGGACCCGCATCAGCATTCCTCCGCCAGGACGCGCCGCCGAAATCCGGTAGCGCTTGTAAAAACTAGTATTATCAGCGTTTTCCGCAACAAACCAAGGACAGGACACCCCATGTCTATCAAGATCAGCAGCCAGTTCGACGCTGGCGCCATCGAGGTCGTGAACGCCACGAGCGCGAACGCCATCGACCTGAACATCCGCAAGGATTCGCACGCCGACATCATCCAGTGGTTCTATTTCCGCCTGCAGGGCGCGCAAGGCCAGGCCTGCACCATCCGCTTCCTGAACGCCGGCCAGGCCGCCTATCCGGCCGGCTGGGAAGGCTACCAGGCCATGGCCAGCTACGACCGCATCAACTGGTTCCGCGTGCCGACCTCGTACGACGGCCAGGTCATGACGATCGAGCACACCCCGGGCATGGACAGTGTCTACTACGCCTACTTCGAGCCTTACTCGTGGGAACGCCACCTGGAGCTGCTCGACCGCGCCCAGATGTCCGAGCACGTGCGCATGCTGGACCTCGGCTCCACCGTCGACGGCCGCGACCTGAACATGCTGGTGATCGGGGAACCCTCGCCCGAGAAGAAAAAAGTCTGGGTGATCGCACGCCAGCACCCGGGCGAGACGATGGCCGAGTGGTTCGTGGAAGGCATGCTCGACGCCCTGCTGGACCCGGCCCACCCGTTCGGGCGCCAGTTATTGAAAGAATCGGTGTTCTACGTGGTGCCGAACATGAACCCGGACGGCTCGGTGCGCGGCAACCTGCGCACCAACGCGGCCGGCGCCAACCTGAACCGCGAGTGGATGAACCCGTCGATGGAACGCAGCCCGGAAGTCTTCCTGGTGCTCAAGAAGATGCACGAAACCGGTGTCGACCTGTGCCTGGACGTGCACGGCGACGAGGGCCTGCCCTACGTGTTCGTGGCCGGCAGCGAATCCCTGCCGACCTGGACCGAAGCCCAGGCGGCCCAGCAGCAGCGCTTCATCGAAGACTTCAAGATCGCCAGCCCGGACTTCCAGGACGTGCACGGCTACGGCAAGACCCCGTTCACCGACGAAACGCTGACCATGGGTTCGTCGCACGTCACCCACGCCTTCGGCTGCCTGTCGCTGACCCTGGAACTGCCGTTCAAGGACAACGCCAACGACCCGGATCCGCAGGTGGGCTGGGACGGCGCCCGCAGCGCCCGCCTGGGCGCTGCAGTGCTGCAGCCGGTGCTGAACGCGGTGCGCGCGCTGCGTCATCAGGAGTAAGCATGAGCATCTTCTCCGCCCCCGTATTCGACGCCACCGTCGTTTTCGACGGCCAGGAACTGTTCAAGGGCCGCGGCGCGGCCCAGACCTGGGCCGAGAAAGTGGCGAAGGAAATCGAAGCCGAGGTGACGGTCGAGAAGATCGGCACCGGCTGGGCCCTCAAGGCCACGGTGGACGGCGAGGCCGTCAGCTGGGGTATCTACGGCCAGCGACTGAGCCGCATCGAGCAGGCTGGCTGAGCGCAGCCCGACCAGGACAGCGCACTGGATCATCCGGTCCAGTGCGCTTTTTTTCAGCCGTTTAAAGTTCCACGCCCAGGTGCTTGTGGACCCAGGCATTGGCGTCGGCGACGGCGTCGAAATGCAGGGTGGCGATGGTGGTCTTGTCGGGCGCCAGGAAGGTGACGTAGGCCTTGCGCGCTTCGTTGCCCGAGCTGAGCAGGTCGGACGGCTGCGACAGCTCGACGGTGGCCACGAGGTCGAGGTTGAGCAGGACGCTCTTCTGGCTGCTTTCCTTGTCGATGCGAATGAACTTGCTCATGTATCTCTCCGGTTGTTTCTCAGGACCCGGCAACGACCATCTTCTCGATCAGGATCGAGCCGGTCGACTTATTGCCACGAGCAAGAACGTCGTTGCCGACTGCCACGATCTGCTGGAACATCTCGCGCATATTGCCGGCGATGGTGATTTCTTCCACCGGATACTGGATCACGCCGTTCTCGACCCAGTAGCCTGAGGCGCCGCGCGAATAGTCGCCGGTGACGTAGTTGACGCCCTGGCCCATCAGCTCCGTGACCAGCAGGCCGGTGCCCATCTTGCGCAGCATGCCTTCGAAGTCGTCGGCACGCTTGGTCCCCTTCGAGACGATGTTGAGGTTGTGCGATCCGCCGGCGTTGCCGGTGGTTTGCATGCCCAGTTTGCGCGCCGAGTACGAGGACAGGAAGTAGCCCTGCAGTACGCCATTCTCGACCACCTTGCGGCGGGTGGTGCGCACGCCTTCCTCGTCGAAGGGCGCGGAGCCGACCGCGCCGATCAGGTGCGGGTCTTCGACGATGGTGATGTGGTCCGGGAAGATCTCCTTGCCCAGCGAATCGAGCAGGAAGCTCGACTTGCGGTACAGCGAACCGCCCGAGACGGCCTGCACGAAGGCACCGAGCAGGCCGGCGGCCAGCGGCGCTTCGAACAGCACCGGGCAGGTGCGGGTGTCCAGCTTGCGTGCGTTCAGGCGTGCCAGCGCGCGTTCGGCGGCATAGCGGCCTACCGCTTCCGGATTGGCCAGTTTCTTGGGATCGCGCGCCGAGGTGTACCAGTCGTCGCGCTGCATCTTGTTGCCCTTGCCGGCGATCGGTGCGACCGAGATCGTGTGGCGCGAGAACGGATAGCCGCCGATGAAGCCGCGCGTATTGGCGCCGACGAAGTGCGACTGCTGCACGTAGACGCTGGCGCCTTCGCTGTTGCTGATGCGCGGATCGACCTCGAAAGCCGCGTTCTCGCAGCGCTGGGCGAGCTCGACGGCTTCCTCGGTCGAAATCTGCCAGGGATAGAACAGGCGCAGGTCGCGCGGGTTGGTCTCGAGCAGCTCGGCGTCGGGCAGTCCGGCGCAGTCGTCTTCGGCAGTGAAGCGGGCGATGTTCCAGGCCGCTTCCACGGTGTCCTTCAGGGACTTGGTGGAGAAGTCGGAGGTATTGGCATTGCCGCGCCGCTGGCCGTAGTAGACGGTGACGCCGATGCCCTTGTCCTTGTTCTGCTCGATGGTCTCGATCTTGCCTTTACGCACGGAAACCGACAGGCCGCTGCCTTCGCTGATCTCGACCGATGCATCGGTGGCGCCCTGCTCTTTCGCGAAGGCCAACACGTCGCGGGCAAGCTGTTTCAGCTGGTCCTGGGTATGGGTAAAAGCGGAAGTGATCGCGGAGTCGTTCATGTCGTGTTTTTCGTAGCGAGCCCTAAAACAGTTATCATAGCAGCCGTTTACTATTTTCACTGACCGGCTCCACGCCAATCGGATCGATCCGGGTCAATCCATAGATCATGCCTAATCCAAACCGCGGCTCCGTGGGCTTCCAGTCCAACGAGTTCGACCAAGAATACGAACGTCCTTCCAAGTCCGAAGCCAAGCGCCAGTCGAACGAGCTGCAGAAGCTCGGCGAACAGCTGGTCGATGCGCCGCGCGACCGCGTCAAGCGCGTCGAGATGCCGGAAGACGTCAAGGAAGCCATCCTCACCTGCCAGAGCATCACCAACCACGAAGGCCGCCGCCGTGCGCTGCAATTCGTGGGCAAGAAGATGCGCACGCTGGACGAGGAAGAAGTCGAGGTGATCAAGCGCACCATCGAGGGCTGGAAAGGCGCTTCCAAGGCCGAGACCGCCGCGCTGCACGCCCTCGAGCGCCGCCGCGAAAAGCTCCTCAGCGACGACAAGGCCCTGACCCAGCTGCTGGAAGAGCATCCGGAACTGGACGTGCAGCAGCTGCGCACCCTGATCCGCAACGCGCGCAAGGAACAGGCCGAGAACAAGCCGCCGAAAGCCTACCGCGAGATCTTCCAGATCCTGAAGGACCTGGGCAAGAAGCCGAAGCAGGCGCAAGCCGATGACGAGGAAGAAGCCGGCGATGACGAGTCCGACGACGAGTAAGGAAGTCATCATCGGCCTGGTGTCGGTCTCGGACCGCGCCAGCGGCGGCGTCTACGAGGACAAGGGCATTCCTGCCCTCGCCGACTGGCTGGCGCAGGCGATCACCACGCCTTACCGCATCGAGACCCGCCTGATCCCCGACGAACGCGCAGAAATCGAACGCACCCTGGTCGACCTGGTCGACAATGTGCGCTGCCACCTGGTGCTGACCACCGGCGGCACCGGTCCGGCACGGCGCGACGTCACGCCCGAGGCCACGCTCGCCGTCGGTACCAAGGAAATGCCGGGCTTCGGCGAGCAGATGCGCCAGATCAGCCTGCGTTTCGTGCCGACCGCGATCCTGTCGCGCCAGACCGCGGTAATCCGTGAGACCGTCGACCATGCAGCCTTGATCATGAACCTGCCGGGCCAGCCCAAGTCGATCAAGGAAACGCTGGAAGGCTTGAAGGACGACGCCGGCAACACGGTCGTCGGCGGGATTTTTGCCGCCGTCCCCTACTGCATCGACCTGATCGGCGGCCCCTACATCGAAACCAATCCGCTCGTGAGCAAGACCTTCCGCCCGAAGTCGGCGCTGCGTCCTCCGGCTGCTTGAACCTATAAGGAAACACATGGAGCTGCTGCAAAACATCGAGATCGAAACCGCGCCGAACCCGCAAGCAGCGGTCATCTGGCTGCACGGCCTGGGCGCAGACGGCAACGACTTCGTGCCGCTCGTGAACGAACTGGACTTGTCTGGCCTACCGGGCATCCGCTTCGTGTTCCCGCATGCGAAGACGATGCCGGTCACGATCAACGGCGGCTACGTGATGCGCGCCTGGTACGACATCACCGGCGCGGAGCTGACCCGCCGCGAGGACGAAGGCGGCCTGCGCGCTTCGCAGCGCGACGTGGAAGCCTTGATCGCCCGCGAAAAGGCACGCGGCATCCCGGCCTCGCGCATCATCCTGGCCGGCTTCTCGCAGGGCTGCGCCATGACGCTGCAGACCGGCATGCGCCATCCGGAAAAGCTGGCGGGCATGCTGTGCCTGTCCGGCTACCTGCCGCTGGCCAATGTGGTCATCAATGAACGCACCCAGGAAAGCCTGGCGACGCCGATCTTCATGGCCCACGGGACCCACGACAACGTGGTGCCCTTCGCTCGGGCACGCGAGTCGAAGGACGTGCTGGTGTCGCTGGGCTACGGGGTCGAGTGGCACGAGTACACCATGCAGCACTCGCTGTGCCTGGAAGAGGTGCAGGATATCTCGAAGTGGCTCAGGAAGGTGCTGGGGTAGGTAGGCGTGATCTGGTCCAGTGGACCAGATCACGCTTTGCCGAACGCGCGTTCAAATCACGCTTGAATCAACGCTGCGGCTGATCTTGCACTGGTTGAACGCGCGGACGGCATCCGCGCTGACGATCATTCCAATTTCAAGGTGGAGCCGTCCACCCTACTGTTTCAACGCCGCCTCCACCGCATCCGCCAGCCGCGACACGATCTCCGACAGGTCGGCCGCCGTCGCAATGAAGGGCGGCGCCAGCAGCACGTGGTCGCCGTATTGCCCGTCGATCGTCCCGCCCATCGGGTAGACCATCAGCCCGTTTTCCATCGCCTTGGCCTTGATCGCCGCATGCAGCTTGCGCTCGGGCGCGAAGGGCCGCTTGTCGGCGCGGTCCTGCACGAACTCCAGCGCCAGGAACATGCCGCGCCCGCGGATGTCGCCCACGTGCTCGTGCGTCCCGAACACGTCGCCCAGCATGCGCCGCAGCGTGGCGCCGCGGCTGCGCACGCGCCCCAGGAGGCCGTCGCGCTCGATCACCTTCTGCACTTCCAGGGCCGCCGCCGCCGCCACCGGATGCCCCATATAGGTGTGCCCGTGCTGGAACATGCCGCTGCCGCCCCGCAGGCAGTCGACGATGGTCTGGTGCGCCAGCACCGCGCCGATCGGCTGGTAGCCGGCGCCCAGGCCCTTGGCGATCGCGATGATGTCCGGCGCCACGCCGTCCTGCTCGATCGCGTACATGGTGCCGGTGCGGCCCATCCCGCACATCACTTCGTCGGCGATCAACAGGATGCGGTAGCGGTCGCAGATCTCGCGTACGCCCTGGAAATAGCCCGGTGTCGGGGGGATCGCGCCGCCGGTAGCGCCAACCACCGGCTCGGCGACGAAAGCGATGATGTTCTCGGGCCCGGCCTTGAGGATGTTGGTTTCCAGCTCGTCGAGCAGCCCGGCGGTATAGTCGTCCACGCTCTGGTGCGGGGCGCGGCCGCGGTATTCATAGCAGGCACTCACCCGCAGCGTGTCCATCAGCAGCGGCGCGAAGGCCTTGCGGCGCCATTCGTTGCCGCCCACCGCCAGCGCGCCCAGGGTGTTGCCGTGGTAGCTCTGGCGCCGCGCCATGAACAGGTGGCGCTGCGGCTCGCCCGCTTCCACCCAGTACTGGCGCGCCAGCTTGAGCGCCGTCTCCATCGCCTCCGAGCCGCCCGAGACGAGGTAGACGCCGCCGATGTGCTGCGGCGCGCCGGCGATCAGGCGGTCGGCCAGCTCCTCGGCCGCGTCGGTGGTGAAGAAGGCGGTGTGGGCATAGGCGCAGCGGTCGATCTGGCGGTGCATCGCGGCGATCACGTCCGGATGCCCGTGCCCCAGCGAGGACACGGCGGCCCCGCCGCTGGCGTCGATGTAGACCCGGCCGGCCCTGTCGCGGATACGGATACCGTCGCTCGAGACCGCGGTCGGCGGCACCTGGCGCAGGTTGCGGTGGAGGATATGGCTCATCTCAACTCCCTTGGTCGGAACAAGAGTTTGACAATAAGCGTGCTCGGCGCCGGTTCTTTTGATTTTCGACGGACGCTGTGCAATTATTTTCTAATTACAACACGCTGCCCTCACGCATCCCATGACCGACCGCCTCGGACCGATTGCCCTTGACGCCATGACCCCGGCCCAGCGCGCCGCCGCCCAGGCCATCGTCGACGGGCCGCGCGGCGCCGTGTACGGGCCTTTCGTGCCACTGCTGCGCAGCCCGGAGTTGATGGAATACGCCCAGCGCATGGGGGAGTACCTGCGCTACCGCAGCGCGATCGGGGTGCGGCTGTCGGAGCTGGCCATCCTGGTCACCGCGCGCCAGTGGAACCAGCAGGTGGAATGGGCGATCCACGCGCCGATCGCGGCCCAGGTGGGCATCCCGGCCTCGGTGATCCATGCCATCGCCGAGCGGCGCCGGCCGGACGACATGCTGGTGGACGAAGCGGTGGTGCACGACTTCTGCATCGAACTGCACGAGGGGAAGTCGGTCTCGGACCGGCTGTACGCGGATGCGCTCGCGCTGTTCGGCGAGCACGGCGTGGTCGATCTCATGGGGATCAACGGGTATTACACCTTCCTGGCCATGGTGATGAACACGGCCAGGACGGCGGTGCCGGCAGGGTGTGCAGCGCGCCTGCCGGACTAGTTGCTTACTTGGGGAAGGCCACGACTTCCTGCTGTTGCTCCCCCAGGCCGGCGATGCCCAGGCGCAGCTTGTCGCCCTTCTTCAGGAAGCGCTGCGGCGAACGTCCCATGCCCACGCCCGGCGGCGTGCCGGTGGTGATGATGTCGCCCGGCTCGAGCGTCATGAAGCGCGACACGTAGCTGACGATTTGCGCCACCGTGAAGATCATCTTCGAGGTATTCCCGGTCTGCATGCGCTTGCCGTTCAGTTCCAGGTAGAGATCCAGGTCCTGTACGTCATAGATTTCGTCGCGCGTCACCAGGAAGGGGCCGACCGGGCCGAAGGTGTCGCAGCCCTTGCCCTTGTCCCATTGCGAGCCCATCTCGAACTGGAAGGCGCGCTCGGACACGTCGTTGACGACGCAGTAGCCGGCCACGTACTTCAGGGCCTCGTCTTCGCTCACGTATTGCGCACGCTCGCCGATCACCACACCCAGCTCGACTTCCCAGTCGGTCTTCTTCGAGCCTTTCGGCAGCTGGATCGGGTCGTCCGGGCCGTTCAGGCAGCTGATGGCCTTGGTGAAGAAGATCGGTTCCTTGGGCACCGCGGCGCCGGTCTCGAGCGCATGGTCGGCGTAGTTCATGCCGATGCCGATGAACTTGCCGACGCCCTTGACCGGCACGCCCAGGCGCGGATTGCCGCGTACCAGCGGCAGGGTCTTCCAGTCGATCTTCGCCAGCTTGCGCAGCGCCTTGCCGGACAATGCCGACGCGTCGATGTCGTCGATGATCCCGGACAGGTCGCGCAGGCGGCCCTCTTCGTCGAACAGGCCCGGCTTTTCCTTGCCCGAGCGGCCATAGCGCACCAATCTCATTGTTGTCTTTCCCCGTTTGTAAATCCAGAACGCCCAGGATGGGCAAGCGGGCGATGATACCAAGGATCGGCGGGGAAGGCTTCGGTCTCTCTTGGTAAAAGGGTGTGCGTAGGGTGGACGGCTTCGCCGACCGCGTTCAAACTACGATCGCGTTCAACAAACACATTTCGGTCCGCCGGCGCTTGCTGAACACGCGGTCGGCAGAGCCGACCACACCCTACGGTTTAACGAGCCGGCGTCACCCGCCAGATCACATTCCCGACATCGTCCGCCACCAGGATCGCCCCCTTCCTGTCCACCGCGACGCCGACCGGGCGGCCGTACGCATCGCCATCCTTGTTGACGAAGCCGGTGAGCAGCTCGACCGGTTTGCCGGCCGGCTTGCCCTCCTTGAACGGCACATAGACCACGTTGTAGCCGGACAAGGGCCTGCGGTTCCAGGAACCGTGCTGGCCGATGATCGCGCCGTTCCTGTACTGGGGCAGCAGCTCACCGGTATAAAAGGCCAGCCCCAATGCCGCCACGTGGGCGCCGAGCGCATAGTCCGGCACGATCGCCGTGGCCACCAGGTCGGGGCGTGGCGGCCGGACGCGCTCGTCCACGTGCCTGCCGTACCAGCTGTAGGGCCAGCCATAGAAGCCGCCGTCCTTCACCGAGGTCAGGTAGTCGGGCACCAGGTCGCTGCCGATCTCGTCGCGCTCGTTCACCACCGTCCACAGCACGCCGGTTTCCGGGTTCCAGGCCAGGCCGTTCGGATTGCGCAGGCCGGAGGCGAAGAGGCGTGTCTTGCCGGTGGCGATATCCACTTCGAGGATGGCGGCGCGGTTCACCTCCTGGTCCATGCCGTGTTCGGCGACGTTGCTGTTCGAGCCCGAGGTCGCGTATAAGCTGCGTCCGTCCTGGCTGGCGATGATGTTCTTGGTCCAGTGGTGGTTCAGCGGCCCGCCCGGCAGCGGCGCCACCGGTTCTGCCTTCGCGGTGATGAGGGTATCGCCCTCACGGTAGGGGAAGCGCACGATGCCGTCGGTGTTCGCCACGTACAGCATGTCGCCGACCAGCGCCATGCCGAAGGGAGAGTTCAGGCCGTTCAGGAACACGTTCTTCAGCTCCGCCACGCCGTCCCCGTCCGCGTCGCGCAGCAGGGTGATGCGGTTCGCGCTCGGCACGCCCGCACCCGCCCGTTCCATCACCTTTTTCTGCACAAACGCCTTGATCCCCTTCTTCGCCGGCCGCTGCGGCGCATTGCTCTCGGCGACCAGCACGTCGCCGTTGGGCAGCACGTGGAGCCAGCGCGGATGGTCGAGGCCGGAGGCATAGGCATTCACCGCCAGTCCCGCCGCCGCCATAGGCCGGGCGCCCTGCGGCCAGCCCTTGGCGGGAGCGATGTCCACGGTCGGGATCAGGGACTTGACCGGCGACACGAGCGTCGGGTGGGTACCGACGTCCGCACCGGGAGACAGCGTGGACCGGTCGCCGCAGGCGGCGAGCAGCAACAGCATGGCGCAGCTGGATAGGCGAGGCAGGAGGTGGTCGCGCATGGTTTTCTCCCTGTAAGGACAGACGGCACGATACTAGCCAATCCGGCAAGATCGCGCCATCCCTTCCAGCAAGGAGAACCGGCTTCAGGTGGGAACCGCCTGGACCTCCTCATCGTCCTTGGGCGCCAGCGCAGCCTCGCGCCGCCGTCGCCGCACGAAGCCAACCAGGCCAGGCAGCTGCGCCAGTACCAGCACGGCAAACGCCGCACGGTAGGCCATGGCAGGGACCTGTCCCGCGTCGTCGAGGGGCCACAGGCCGACCAGCAGGCCGAAACCCGCCTGCACCACGAAGGCGCCGATGAAGATCAGGAGGTTCAGGCAGGTCGCCGCGCGTCCGGTCAGCTCGCGCGGCATCGACTGCGCAATGATCGCGTACTCGATCCCGGTGATCGTCCCGACCAGCGTGAACAGTACCGACAGCAGCTGGAAGCTCGGCTTGTAGTTGAGCACGAAGGCGGCCTGCACCAGCAGGAAGATAGCGATGCCGGCGGCGGCCACGTCCAGTGGAGCGATGCCGCGTCGCCCTGCCCACTCGGTAATCATGCCCACCGCGATGGCGCCGAAGATCACCGATGCCATTCCCATGTAGAGCAGGTAGGCGACGGCGTCGTCGGGAAAGCGCGCGACGTCCGATAGCCAGCGCCCGATCCATAGCCCCTGGATGCCGAAGAACACCGCATGCGGGAGCAGGACCAGCGAGGCCGTGGTGCGGAACACCGGCGCCCGGAACACCTCGCGCAGCGCCTGCCCGAGCGGTCCGCGCTTGGGTTCGGGCCCTTTGTCGCGGGGGTACACGAGTGCGATCAGCAGGCCGGAGCACGCGGTCAGCCCGGCCAGGATGACGAACAGGCCGCGCCAGTCGGTGTAGTCGAGCACGAGGCGCACGGGCATGGTGGCGGAAGCGGCGCCGAGTCCTCCTACTGCGATCAGGTAGCCGTGCACCGAGGGCAGCCTGCTCGGTGTGATCCAGGTGGAGACTGCCTTGACCGCCGCCATGAAGCAGCCGCCCAGGCCCAGGCCCATGATGGCGCGCGCCACCACGAGCTGCCCGAAACCGGTGCCGCGCGCGAACAGCAGCGCCCCGATGGCGCCGACCAGCATCATCGCCAGCTGCACCCTGCGCGGTCCCCAGCGGTCGAGCGCGATCCCGACCGGCAGCTGGACCAGCGCGAAGGCGAAGAAGAAGGCGCTGGTGAGCAGTCCCAGCTCGCCCGGGGTGAGCGCGAGCGCCCCCACCAGGTCGGGAGCGAGCACCGCGTTCACGTTGCGCAGCAGCGTCGACAGGTAGTGTCCCAGCGCGAACGGCAGGAACACGTAGAAAAAAACCGCCACGCCGGACAGGCATGGCGTGGTGGCGGAGTCCTGCATGGCCGGGTCCCGGATGGGGTCGCGTGCGCGTGTCCGGCCCGGCTTCAGGCGGCGTCCTGGGCAGGGTTCTTGCCGCAGCTTCCGCCGGCTTCGCCGCCCAGCAGCTGCGCGGCCGGCACCAAAGGGATCACGCGCCCGCCCGGTCCGCCAGGTTCACGTAATGGGCCCGCGCTCTCCTGCTCGAAGAAGAACTTGTCGCGCCCGAAGGCCGGCTTGAGATGGTCCAGCCAGGTGGCATCGGGATCGTACTTGGCGAAGAAGGGACGGCGCACCCATTCCGGATTGCGCGCCTGCAGGAACTGCAGCGCAAACAGCTTCTCGCCGTTGATCGTGACCACGCCGTCGATCACCACCTTGCCGGGAAAGGCGCTCATCGAAGGACCGCGCACGGTGCGCGACAGGCCCGACACCATCGAATAGGCTTCCTGGAAGATCTGGTGCGCGCGCGCCAGCGGCAGCGAAAAATAGTCGCGCGGGCCGGTGTCGCGCTCGACGAACATGTAATACGGGATGGCGCCCAGGCGTACCCCGGTGGTCCACAGCTCGGCCCAGCTCTTCGGGTCTTCGTTGATGTGGCGGATCAGGGGGCCCTGCATGCGCAGTGTGGCGCCGGTGCCGACGATGCGCTTGACCGCCTGCTGGGCGATCGGGTGGCGCAACTCGACCGCGTGGTTGTAGTGGCCCATGATCGCGAGGTTTTTGCCGGACCTGACGACCTTCTCGAACAGGCGCATCAGGTCGTCGCTGTCCTTGTCCGACACGAAGCGCTGGGGCCAGTAGGCCACCGACTTGGTGCCGATGCGGATGTTCTGGATATGGGCCAGGTTGGGCTCGAGCAGCGGCTCGAGGAATTCGGCCAGCGAACGCGTGTTCATGATCATCGGGTCGCCGCCCGTGATCAGGACGTCGGTGACGTCCGGATGGGTTTCGAGGTAGGACACCAGTTCACTGCACTCGCGCGCATCGAACTTCATGTCGTCCATGCCGACGAATTGCGGCCAGCGGAAGCAGAAGGTGCAGTAGGCGTGGCAGGTCTGGCCCGAGCTTGGGAAGAACAGCACGGTTTCCTTGTACTTGTGCTGCAGGCCCTTGAGCGGCGCGTCGTTGACGCGCGGGACGTTGTGCGTCATCTGCCCGGCCGGGTGCGGGTTCATGCGCATGCGAATGCCGTGCACCAGCTTGGCGACGGCCGCCTCGTCCTTCCTGTACAGCACCAGGTCGCGCAGCTGCTCATATTCGCTGGCGGGCAGCATGTCGCGGTGCGGGAAGGTGAGCCGGTAGATCGGATCGTCCGGCACCTTGTCCCAGTCGATCAACTCCTCCAGCACGTAGGCGTTCACACGGAACGGCAGCACATGGGACACCACCTGCACGGCTTCCTGCAACTCTGGCGTCAGCCATTGCCATTGGCGCGCCGTGTGGATCGTCTGCCGGGTGTAAGGCTTGAACTTGGAGGGCGTCGATTCGGTCGTGGTCACGGGAATTCTCCAGGAAACGTAGGATGAAAGAACCGGCGGCGGGAAAAGTTGCGTGTGCAATGTTGCCGGGAAGAATCCATCTTACGTTACGGAAATTATGGAGAATTGCCGTCAATCAATCGGATTGGTCCTATAGCGGGAGGTAAAACAAGGAAGGTGCGAACGCTTCGATTCCTGGACAGGCATAAGCGATGTAACGCTTCCGACACGCGCGCAGAAGCTCGGTGACGCAAGCCTCGGCATCAACTGACACCAATGCGCAACGTTCCTACCCCACTACGCAATGCAGTTGCGCGACCGCAACTCCTCGCCATCTTAGCCCGGTACATTTACCAATGCACTTTAGCAATATTGATCCCAGAACATTCCACTCAAGGAGTCAACATGAAACTGTTCGCCACCACTGCCGCCGCCCTGTGCCTGGCCATCGCCACCACGCCCGCCCTCGCCAATGGCCCGACCGAGAAGGACGCCATCGCGATGGTCGAACGCGGCATTGCCCTGGTCAAGGCCAAGGGCAAGGACGAAATGATCAAGAAGATCAACGCGAAGGATGCGGAATACGTCCAGGGTGAGCTGTACATCGACATGCGCGACCTGAAGACCGGGATCGTGCTGGCCCACCCCTACAACCCCTCGATCGTCGGCAAGGACCTGACCGATGTGCCGGATGCGAACGGCAAGAAGTACCGCCGCGAGATCATCGAACTGGCAGCCGCCAAGGGCAAGGGCTGGGTCGACTACCAGTACAAGAACCCGACCAGCGGCAAGATCGAGCCGAAGACGACCTTCATCCAGCGCGTCGACGACGTGGTGCTGGAAGCCGGCATCTACAAGAAATAATCCCGCTCAACTTCCTGTCCAAGCCCGGAGTCAAGCATGCTGAACAAACTGCGGATCGGCCCGAAACTCCTGCTGGCCCCGGGCCTGGTGCTGGTGCTGCTGACGTTGCTGTCGGCAGCCGCCTATTACGGCATGGTGCGCCAGAATGCCTCGCTCGAACACATGGTGCAGGTGCGCGCCGCGCGCCTGCAGGCCGTTGCCGACGTGGCGGGCGAAGCGCGTTTCGCGCATGCCAACATCTACCAGTTGCTGGCCTGGGTGAACGGCAGCTTCGCAAAGGAACGCCTGGACGCCCTCACCGCCGACATCCACAAGAAGCACGCGGCGATTGCAGCCAAGCTGGGAGAACTGTCGAAGGGCGCCGCGCCGGGCGAGCGGGCGCCGATCGACAGCGCACTGGCGGGGCTGGCGAGCTACCGCAAGATGGTCGTCGAGACCATCGAACTGGCCCAGGTCGACCAGTCGATCGCCACCAATTCGATGCAGAAGGCCGAGAAGCAGTTCGTCGCCCTCGACGGCGGCCTGCAGAACCTGGCGGCGCTGGAAAAGAAGCTGAGCGTGGAAGCGCACGCCGCCGCCAAGGCCGAGTTCCGCATACTTGGCCTCAGCATGGCCGGCCTGGTGCTGCTGTCGATCGGCCTGTCCCTGGTGGTGACGATGCTGGTGCGGCGCGCCATGCTGGCCGATATCCACTCGATCGCCACCGTGGTGAATGACCTGGCCGAGGGCCGCCTGCGTCCGTCCGGCACCCCGGGCGGCGGGCGCGACGAGATCGCCGACACCTCGCGCGCCCTCGACCATTCCATCTCGCGCCTGAACGGCGCCCTGCACAGCATCCTGAACTCGGTGCGCTCGATCGATACCGCCTCGAAGGAAATCGCGAGCGGCAACCTGGATCTGTCGACCCGCACCGAGCTGCAGGCCGGCTCGCTCGAACAGACCGCCAGCACCATGGAAGAACTGACCACGGCGGTGAAGGAAAACGCCAACAACGCACGCCTGGCATCGGACCTCGCGGCCGAAGCGGCCCAGCTGGCCGCGAACGGCGGCCAGGCCGTCGGCCGCGCGGTAGCGACGATGGAATCGATCCAGGCCAGCTCGCGCAAGATCGTCGAGATCACCAGTGTCATCGACGGCATCTCCTTCCAGACCAACCTGCTGGCCCTGAACGCTGCGGTGGAAGCGGCGCGCGCCGGCGAACAGGGACGCGGCTTCGCGGTAGTGGCCGCCGAGGTGCGCACGCTGGCCCAGCGCTCGGCGGCCGCGGCGCGCGAGATCAAGGGCCTGATCGCCGACTCGGTGAAGATTATCGAGGATGGCAGCGCCTCGGTGAGCGAAGCCGGCTCCAGCATGGGCGACATCGTCGCCTCGGTGCGCCAGGTGAGCGACATCATCGGCCGCATCAGCATCGCCAGCACCGAGCAGGCCGACGGCATCGCCGAGGTGAACAAGGCGGTCGGCCAGATGGATGGCATGACCCAGCAGAACGCGGCGCTGGTGGAAGAAGCCGCAGCCGCGGCCGAGAGCCTGCACGAGCAGACCGTCAACCTCGCCAAGGCGGTGTCGATCTTCAAGATCGACGGCATGGAAGATGCGGACATCGCCGCTGTCCATGCCGGGGACGAGGAGGCCGGGGAAGACGAAGGCGACGAAGGCTTCCAGGGCCTGCACGAGCGGCGCGCGGCGGGAAGCCCGATGCGCGGACGCGCGGTGGCGGCCCTGCCCGCGGCCAGCACGAAGGGAGCGCAGCGGCGCCGTAGCGCCCGAGGCGCCTGACGAAAGAACGCCTGCGCTCAGCGGAACGGGCGGCTGACGTAACGCGAGCCGGCCAGCCCAAAGCGCCAGGGCACATCCATCGCCTTGGAGATGCCGATACGCGGTCCGGTCACCACCTCCAGCCCCGGCGGTCCGGGCAGGATTTCGAACGGCGGGGTTGATAAGGCCATGCCGTTGTGGGCGCGGGTCACGCCTAGGGCCTGGCACAGCTTGCCCGGACCCGAGCACAGCAGCCACGCATTGTCCGCATCGCGGCGGCGGCGCATCTCGTCCAGACCGACCAGCGGCTCCAGCGCGCGGATCAGGACCCCGGCCCCATGGCCCTCTTCGCGGCACACGAAGTTCAGGCACCAATGGATCCCATAGGAACGGTAGACATAGGCGTGGGCGGGCGGACCGAACATCGAGGCATTGCGCTCGGTCGGGCCGGAAAAGGCGTGCGAGGCCGGGTCTTCGCGGTCGTAGGCTTCGGTCTCGACGATCCTGCCGCCGACGCCGTCCACCAGCACCGTCACGCCGATCAGTTGGCGCGCCACGATCTCCGCCGGTTGGGAAAAATCGATTCCTGCTATTGTCGAAATGGCCATATCCCGATTCTAACCCGGCCTGATTTTCGCTGTCGCGTTGGTGTAGTGATACAAAATATGGTCTGAAGGATAAGCCTTTCCGATTGCTCTGCTGCAATAAAATAAGTGCTGGGGTATAGTGATACGTTGTCAGTTTCCCTTCCGCAACCCCTCCGTCCCGCGCTCATGAATACCGTCGCCGATCCCGTCCCGCAACTCGACCAGGTCGATGCCCTGATCAAGTCGATCCGCATCCCCCCTCGGCCGAGCCTGCTCGCAGACATGCAGCGCGAACTGGCTTCGGAAGACCCGTCCCCCGAGACGATCGGCAAGATCGTCGCGAGCGACGTCGGCATGTCGGGCGCGTTGCTCAAGCTGGCCAACTCGGCGATCTACGGGGGCCGGCGCAAGGCCAAGTCGATCGAGCAGGCGATCCTGTTCCTGGGCATCAACCAGGTCGCGGCCCTGATGACCGGCCTGCTGGCGCGCCAGGCGATTCCTGCCAACAGCGCGGCGCTGGCCAGCTTCTGGGACATCTCGACCCGCCGTGCCCAGGCCATGGTGTTCCTGTCGCGCCGCCTGCGCATCGGCGAACCGGACGTCGCCCACACCTTCGGCCTGTTCTGCGACACCGGCGTGCCGCTGCTGATGGAGCGCTTCCCCGATTACGGCGCAACCTACGCCGCCGCGTCGCTGGAAGTGGAGCGCCCGTTCACTGCGCTGGAGGATGAACGCCACAGCACCAATCACGCGGCGCTCGGCTGCCTGCTGGCGCGCAACTGGGGCCTGTCGGGCGACGTCGGCTGGGCCATCCTGCACCACCACGATTTCGCCGTGCTCGACGACGCCTCGAGCGCCGGCACGGTGCGCTCGCTGGTCGCCCTGTCGGTGCTGGCCGAAAGCGCGATCTGCCGCTACCAGGGCCATGCCGAATCGCTGGAGTGGAACAAGGGCGGCGCCGCCGCCTGCGCCTACCTCGGGCTGGCGGACGAGGAAACCGCCGAGCTGCTGGACGAACTGGTGGAAGCCTTCCACGAAGAATAAAGCAAGTAAGTACACATCTTTACATCACTCCTGCACAGGCAGATACTGCCTGTAAGTACACCCGGGAGTGAACCATGAAGTACTTCGCCATCCTGCTGTCCCTGTCGCTGTCCCTGCTGGCGGGGTGCGCCAGTGTGCAGCCGCCCGCCGCGCCCCTCCCTCCCTTCGCCGATGCGCGCTTCGCGCCGCCGTCCGAGCCGGTCGGCGCCACCGACCTGTTCACCCTCAGTCCGGCGATGCGCTCCTACCTGAGCAGCCCGTCCTTCACCAGGCACCTGCGCCAGAGCGGCCTGCGCCACGGCCTGGTCGACGCGCTGTACAGCAAGACCGACCTGAAGCTCGAGTACGAGTCCTCGAAGACCCGCACCGCCGCGGAAACCTACGCCGACCGCTCGGGCAACTGCCTCTCGCTCGTGATCATGACCGCGGCCTTTGCCAAGGAACTGGGCATGCCGGTGCGCTTCCGCAGCGTCAATGTAGGCAATGCCTGGAGCCGCGAGGCGGGCTTGTACCTGGGCAGCGCCCATGTCAATATCGCCGTCGCCGAACCGGTCGACAGCGGCTTCCGCAGCAGCGGCCTGGCTGAATTCCTGATCGTCGACTTCATCCCGCAGGACCAAGCCGCACGCCTGCGTGCCCGCGAACTGGACGAAGACGACATCGTCGCGCTCTACATGAACAACCGCGCGGCCGAGATGCTGGTGCAGGACCGCATCGACGACGCCTACTGGTGGGCGCGCGCCGCGGTAGACAAGCGCCCCGGGCTGATCTCGGCGCTCAACACCCTGGCCGTGATCTACAACCGGCACGGCGAACTGGCGCTGGCCGAGCAGACCTACCGCGTGGCACTGGCGCGCGAGCCGGAGAACGTCATGGTCATGCGCAACCTGCAGCCGGTGCTGGCCACGCTCGGCAAGCACGCCGAGGCCCAGACGCTGGCGCAGCGCGTCGCCAGCATCGAACCCTTCCCGCCCTACCACCACTTCGACCAGGGCATGCTGGCGCTGCGCGCGGGCGACTTCGAAAAGGCCAGGAGCCTGTTCGAGCGCGAGCTCAAGCGCGCGCCCTACAACGACGAGTTCCTGTTCTGGCTCGGGGTGGCCCACTTGCGCCTGGGCGACGTCAAGCATGCGCGCGAACAGATCGCCAGGGCGATCGAGAACAGCACGCGGCAGGAGATGCGGCAGGTGTATTCGGCGAAGCTGGCACACCTGCGCCGGACGGGGGCGGCGACGGGGACGATGATCCGCTGATGTAATCGGCTACCGCATCGACGTTCGGGCGGCGCCGTGGCGGATAAGTTTGGCAAGCCGATTCCGCGCCCGGTTCACTTCCCGCATCGATCCTGTGCCAACAGTATTCAGCGCGAAAACAACCACTCTCCATTTGCTTGTTTCCGCACCTCGGGATAGCTCTTTCCGCTTTCGCCACTCGAGTCGGACACGTAGACGACTTCGAAACGCAGCGTGTTCGCGGATGGCATGGTCCAGCCATGGATCCGCTGTACCGTCAAACAAGAGGATTTATCGAGACATTACTCGACGCAAATTGCTGAATCAAAAGAATGAATGCTGCACTGGCGCCGGCACCGATTCCGGATCCGCAGGCCGGTTTAATGTCGCCCAAACCTCCAGCTTCTGCTCGAACGTCATCGCCATATGCGCCGGCGAACTCGACGGCAGCACGACGGTGCGATATCCGGCAGCCGCGAACTGCGGCGCGAACTTGCCGGAAGCCTGGCCGTTGAAGCCGACCGTTTCCAGTTTCGGACACAGGGTGCGCAGGCGTTGGAAGTCATTGGCGGCAGGCTTGCGGATGGCCGAGTCCAGGCTGCCTTCGCGCTCGCAGCCGGCCAGCACGTCCCACAGGCCCACGTGATGGACGAGCAGGCGCGGCAGGCGTTCGGCATAGGGAAGCGCAGCCAGGTCCTCCTTGACCACCGCCGAGATCAGGCGCCAGAACTGATTACGCGGGTGGGCGTAATACTGCGCGGCTGCGAGCGATGCCGCGCCGGGAAAGCTGCCCAGCACGAGGATACGCACTTCAGGATCGATGACCGGCGCAAGGCCGCTCAGGGTCGGGGATGGTACTGTCGTCATGCCCGCATTGTAGCGGCGCCATGATCGGCGCCGCGCTTTCTTGCCCGGCTGCTTACTTCATCCAGACCGCGTAGTTGGTGCCCGAGGTCTGCAGCGTCCAGCCGGCGCCCGGGCTCCAGCTGTTCGGGCCGATCTTCATCGCCAGCTGGCGCGCGCTGCCGGTGACGATCGCCGCGTATAACCCTTGGGTGGCGGCCTGGATCGCGACGGGCGAGGTCGAATGCACGCCCGCCGTGCGGCGCGCCGCCATCAGCGCGCTGATCGGCGTCTTCAGGTTCCAGTTGTAGATGTGCGGATAGTAGACCGTCGGGATGCCCGGATGGCTCAGGATATAGGCATAGCCCTGCATCACCGCGCCGCACGGCACCGGCCAGTGGTTCTGCCCGACGCCGCAGCTCTCGGAAGGCCCGGTGTCATGGTTGTCGACGAAGGTCACCGCCATCGCCGGCCACCAGCCGACCGCGCCCTGCGGCTTGCCGGAGGAATCGCGCAGGCGCCAGTAGTTGCCGTTGGCCAGGGCGTCGTTGAGCAGGCCTTTGGTCGTGAAGTCGAAGGCGCCGCAGCTGCTGCCGGTGCCGTTGATCCAGTTCATGATCTGCTGGCGGTGGGCGTCGATGTTGTTCAGGTCGAGGTCGGTCCACAGCTCGCCCACGCAGAACTGGGCGCCGAAGGCGTTCGCGTACTGCCCGGCGTACTGGGCGCCGAAGCCCTTCACGTAATCGAAGCGCAGCCCGCTGAAGCCGACCGGCTTGATGGTGTAGTTGAGCCAGTTGATGATGCCGTTCTGCGTTTCGCCGACATTGGTATGGTCGATGTCGCGGCCGGCATTGAAGCCCGAACCGGTATCGCCATTGCCGAGACCGCAATTGCACTCGTCGTTGTTGGCGATCGTGTAGCGGGTCCAGTTCGGGTTGGTGAAGTCGGACCAGCCGGTCGAGCCGACGCGGTGGTTGACGACGACGTCGGCGATCGCCCGGATGCCGTTGTTGGTGAAGGCACGCACCACGTTGGTCAGCTCGGCCGAGCTGCCGTAGCTGGAGCTGAGGTTGTTCAGCTGGCGCGGCAGATAACCCTCCCTCGCCGCCGAGTCGGACGACGGCGGCAGCCACACATGGCTGAAGCCCATCGCTTTCAGGTCGGCGACATTGCCGGCCAGGGTGTTGTACCAGTTCGGGTTGCTGTATCCCGCCGAGTTCCAGTGGAAGCCTTGCAGCAGGACGGCAGGACTATTGCCGGCCTGGGCCGGCGGCGTGGCGGCGCCGGCATGGGCCGACAACATGAGGGCACTGGTTGCGAGCAGGGCTGTAACGCTGACTTTCTTCTTCATGTCTCCTCCGGGTCGGTATTGCGGATTGGGTGATGAATCTCATTTTTTTCAGAAGCGGCAACCACGGTCAACAGCCATGCAAAACCAGTAGTTTAACTACGAAGTACGGTAACAAAGTCGTGCATACATGGAATTGCCTGGTACATTTTCTGCTCGACGTATATGCATGTCAATTGAATCATGGGAAAGTTATGTAGTTCCGCTACTTGAAAAAAAACGGCGAGTACTTACGCACTCGCCGCAAAGGGCAAAACGCCTGGAGAGGTGGACTACAGGGTCTACTACTTCATTGCGATGGCATTGCCATCTGCTTGGGCGGCGTCCCAGCCGCCGCCCAGTGCGCGGATCAGCGCGACCGTCGTTACCGCACGGTTGCCGCGCAGCTGGACGGCTGTACGCTCGACCGCCGCCAGGTTGCGCTGGGCATCCAACAGTTCCAGGTAGCTGGAACGGCCGGCGTCATACAGCTTCTGCGCCAGGTCGGCCGAACGACGGGCCGCTAACCGCGCCGCGTCGATCTGCTCGGCCTGGCCGGACAGGATGCGCAGGCCGGCCAGGTTGTCCTCGACCTCGGCAAAAGCGTTGAGCACGCTCTGGCGGTAGGTGCCCACTGATTCTTCCAGCACCGCGTAGCTAGCCTCGACGTTGGCGCGGTTGCGGCCGCCGTCGATCAGTGGCATCGAGGTGAGCAAGCCCAACACCCAGGAACGGCTGCTCCACTTGAACACTTCCGACATCGCGCCGCCGACACCGCCGCCGGCCGCGCTGATGGTCAAGGCCGGGAACATGGCGCCGCGCGCCACGCCGATGCGGGCATTCGAGGCTTCCATCGCACGCTGGGCGGCGGCGATGTCGGGCCGGCGTTCCAGCAGCGAGGACGGCAAGCCGGCCGGTATCGCGGGCAGCGCGGCGGCGTCCAGCAGCGGGCTCTTGCCGGCCACGTAGTTCGACGCCGGCTTGCCCAGCAGGACCGCCAGCGCATGCTCGGCGGTTGCGCGCTGGCGCTGCAGGCCGATCGCCTCGGCACGCGCCGTCGCCAGTTCCGTGCGGGCGCGCGACAGGTCGAATTCGCCGATGTCGCCCAGGTCGAAGCGGCGCTGCGTCACTTTGACGCTCTCCTCGCGCAGGCGCACGGCCTGCGCCACCGTCTCCAGCTCGGCATCTAACGCGCGCAGGCGGAAGTAGGTCTGCGCCACGTCCGCCTGCAGCGCCAGCAGCACCGAGCGGTAGTTCGCTTCCGAGGTCGCCGCATCGCTGCGCGCCGCCGACACGCCCGCTGCTACACGGCCGAACAGGTCGACCTCGTAGCTGGCGGTGAGGTTGGCCGTATAGGTGCTCACCGGCTGGGTCGGCGTGCCCTGCGGCAGGTTTGCTTCCAGCGCCGACGGGCGGGCACGCTGGGCACCGATGCCGACGCCGACCTGCGGTGCCCGGTCTGCCGCTGCGATGCCGGCGATCGCCCTCGCCTGCTTGACGCGGCTTGCCGCCACCGCCAGGTTGGCGTTGTTGGCCCCGGCTTCCTCGATCAGGGAGGCCAGCGCCGGGTCATTGAAGGCCAGCCACCACTGGCCGCGCGGCTGCTGCTCGGCCGGCTGCGCGGGCTTCCAGCGTGAGCCTTCCATACCCTCCACTTCGGTCGGCAGCTGGGAGTTACGGAACGCGGTCGGCGTCTCGACTGCCGGCTGTTTGAAGTCCGGGGTGGCGCAGGCGGTGAGCAGCAGGGCCGCCAACAGCGGGGCCACGCCCCGCGCAATCATGCTTTTCATCTCAATGCACTCCTTCCAGGTCCAGGACCGGGGCCTTGGCTTGCGCCACCGGGGCTTTTTTCTCGAAACGCTTGGCCAAGGACCGCAGCAGGACATAGAACACCGGCGTCAGGAACAGGCCGAAGAAGGTCACGCCCAGCATGCCGGCGAACACCGCCACGCCCATTGCATGGCGCATCTCGGCGCCCGCACCGGTCGAGAACACCAGCGGCACCACACCCATGATGAAGGCGATCGAGGTCATCAGGATCGGACGCAGGCGCAGGCGGGATGCTTCCAGTGCGGCCTCGACGACACTGCGGCCGTGGTCTTCCAGCTCGCGGGCGAATTCCACGATCAGGATCGCGTTCTTCGAGGCCAGGCCCACCAGCACGAACAGGGCGATCTGGGTGAAGATGTTGTTGTCGCCGCCGGAGAGCTTGACGCCCACCAGCGCGCACAGGATCGACATCGGCACGATCAGGATCACCGCCAGGGGCAGGGTCCAGCTTTCGTACTGGGCGGCCAGCACCAGGAACACCAGCAGCACGCACAGCGGGAACACATAAATCATGGTGTTACCGGCCAGGATCTCCTGGTAGGTCAGCTCGGTCCATTCGTAGGCGATCCCTTTCGGCAGCGTTTCCTTGGCCAGCTGCTCCATGATGGCCTGGGCCTGGCCCGAGGACACGCCCGGCGCCGCGCCGCCATTGATGTCGGCGGCCACGTAGTTGTTGTAGCGCTGGACGCGGTCCGGGCCGTAGCTGTTCTTCACCTGCATCAGGCTCGAGAGCGGGATCATCTCGCCCTTGTCGTTGCGCACCTTCAGCTGGGCGATCTGCTCCGGCTGCGAGCGGAACTGCGCATCGGCCTGCACGCGCACCTGGTAGGTGCGGCCGAACTGGTTGAAGTCGTTCACGTACAGCGAGCCCAGGTTTACCTGCAGGGTCTGGTAGATGGTCGCCAGCGGCACGCCGAGCTGCTTGGCCTTGACGCGGTCCACGTCCGCGAACAGCTGCGGTACGTTGATCTGGAAGCTCGAGAACACACCCGCCAGTTCCGGCGTGCCCCAGGCCTTGGCCTGCAAGGCCTGCGTGGCCTTGTACAGCTCGTCGTAGCCGAGGTTGCCGCGGTCTTCCAGCATCAGCTTGAAGCCGCCGGTCGTGCCCAGGCCGTTGACCGGCGGTGGCGACAGCACCATGACAAAGGCGTCTTCGACGGTGCCCATGCGCTTGTTGATTTCGGCGGCGATGGCTTCGGCCGACTGCTCCGGCTTGCCCTTGCGCTCGCTGAACGGTTTCAGGCCGGTGAACACGATGCCGGCGTTCGGCGCATTGGTGAAGCCGTTGATCGACAGGCCCGGGAAGGCGATCGAGGACTCCACGCCCGGGATCTCCTTGGCGATGGTCGACATCTTGCGGATCACTTCATCGGTGCGATCCAGCGAGGCGGCATCCGGCAGCTGGGCGAAACCGATCAGGTAGCCCTTGTCCTGGGCCGGCACGAAGCCCGGCGGCACGACCTTGAACATGAACACCGCGGCAATGCCCAGCACCAGGTAGACGCCCAGCGTCGCGCTCTTCCTGCGCAGGACGGTCTTCACGCCGCCTTCGTAGCTGTGCGAGGCACGGCCGAAGAAACGGTTGAAGGCGGCGAAGAAGCGGCCCAGCACCTTGTCCATGGCGCGGGTCAGGCGGTCCTTGGGCGCATCGTGGGCTTTCAACAGGGCGGCCGACATGGCCGGGGCCAGGGTCAGCGAAACGAAGGCCGAGATCACGGTCGAGATCGCGATGGTCAGGGCGAACTGGCGGTAGAACTGGCCGGTCAGGCCCGACACGAAGGCGATCGGCACGAACACGGCGCACAGCACCAGGGCGATGGCGATGATCGGGCCCGACACTTCCTTCATGGCCTGGATGGTCGCGTCATGCGGCGACAGGCCGTTGCCGATGTTGCGCTCGACGTTCTCCACCACCACGATGGCATCGTCGACCACGATGCCGATTGCCAGGACCAGCCCGAACAGCGACAGGGTATTGATCGAGAAGCCGAACATCAGCATCACGGCGAAGGTACCGACCACCGACACCGGCACCGCCAGCAGCGGGATGATCGAGGCACGCCAGGTCTGCAGGAACACGATGACGACCAGGGCCACCAGCACCACGGCTTCCAGCAGGGTCTTGATCACCGAGTCGATCGACTCGCGCACGAACTGGGTCGGGTCATACACGATGCTGTACTCGACGCCTTCCGGGAAGTCTTTTGAGAGCTCTTCCATCTTGGCGCGCACGTCGCTTGATAACTGCAGCGCATTGGCGTTCGGCGCTTCGAAAATCGGGATCGCCACCGCCGACTTGTTGTTCAGCAGGGAACGCAGCGCGTACGAGCTCGAACCCATCTCGAGGCGTGCCACGTCCTTCAGGCGCGTGACGGCGCCGTCCTCGCTGGCCTTGACCACGATCTCGCCGAATTCCTCGACGGTCGACAGACGGCCCTGGGTGTTGACGGTCAGCTGGAACTCGGCATCCTTGCTCGGCCCCTGGCCGATCACGCCGGCCGCGACCTGCACGTTCTGCTCGCGGATGGCGGCAACGACATCGCCGGCGGTCAGGTTGCGCGCCGCCACCTTCTGCGGGTCGAGCCAGACGCGCATGGCGTAGTCGCCCGAACCGAACAGCTGGACGTCGCCCATGCCGTTCAGGCGCGCCAGCTGGTCCTTGATGTTCAGCACCGCGTAGTTGCGCAGGTACAGGTCGTCATAACGGCCGTCCGGCGAATTCAGGTGCACCACCATGGTCAGGTTCGGCGAGCTCTTCACCGTGGTGACGCCGATCTGGCGCACTTCCTCGGGCAGGCGCGGCAGGGCGCGCTGCACCCGGTTCTGCACCTGGCTCTCGGCGCGGTCGATGTCGGTACCGATCGCGAAGGTCAGGGTCAGGGCCAGGGCGCCGTCCGAGGTGTTCTGGGAGCTCATGTAGAGCATGTCCTCGATGCCGTTGATCTGCTCTTCCAGCGGCGCGGCGACGGTTTCCGCGATCACCTTCGGGTTCGCGCCCGGATACTGGGCACGCACCACCACCGAAGGCGGCACCACCTCGGGATACTCGGACACGGGCAGCTGGAAGATCGAGATCAGGCCGCCCACGAAGACGATCACCGACAGCACGACCGCGAAAATCGGCTTGTCGACGAAGAAGCGTGAAAAGTTCATGGCCTCACTCCTTGGCGGCGGTGTTCAGCGCCAGCTTGGTGCCGGCCTTGGCCGCAGCTGCAGCGACGACGGCATCCATCGGCACGATCTGCGGCGTGACCGGCGCCCCGGGGCGCACGCGCTGCAGGCCGTTGACGACGATCTTCTCGCCCGCCTTCAGCCCCGAACGCACCACGCGCATGCCGTCGACCACCGGGCCGAGAGTGACCGGACGGTACTCGGCCTTGCCGTCGGCGCCCACTACCACCACGAACTTGCGGCTCTGGTCGGTGCCCACCGCGCGGTCGTTGATCACGATGGTGTTGCTGGCCACGCCGCTGCCCACCTGCACGCGAGCGAACAGGCCGGGGGCAAGCGCACGGTCCGGGTTGGCCAGGGTGGCACGCATGCGTACGCTGCCGGTGCGGGCGTCCAACTGGTTGTCGACGAATTCGAGCTTGCCTTCGTGCGGGAAGCCTTCCTCGTTGGCCAGGCCGACCTTCACCACTGCACCTTCTGCGCGCTGGGCGCGGGTGCCGACGCGCAGGTAGGTCTGCTCGTCGCCGTCAAAGCTGGCGTAGATGCGGTCTAACGAGACCACCGAGGTCAGCACGGCGCTGGCGTCGACCAGGTTGCCGAGGGTGATCTCGGCCTTCGACACGCGGCCGTCGATCGGCGCGGTGACGCGGGTATAGGCCAGGTTCAGGCGCGCCGCCTCGAACTGGGCCTGGGCAGCGCGGGCATTGGCGTCGAGCTCCTTCTGGGCGGCCGCCTTCTCGTCGAACTCGCGCTGGGCGATGGCTTTATCGGCGAGCAGGCGCTCGGCGCGCTGCAGTTCCAGGCGCGCCAGGTCGGCACGGGCGCGGGCCGCGTTGGCGGTTGCGCCGGCGCGGTCGGCTTCGGCCTGGTAGGGACGCGGGTCGATCACGAACAGCACGTCGCCCTTCTTCACTTCGGCGCCCGGCTTGAAGTTGACAGCGGTGATGTAGCCGCTGACGCGCGAACGGATCTCGACGGTTTCCACCGCTTCCAGGCGGCCCGAGAATTCCTGGGTCTCGGCCACCGGCTTTTCGATGACGACCGCGGCCGAGACCGGCGGTGCCGCGGGTGCTGCGGCGGCTGCGTCGTCCTTGCTGTTGGCGTCGGCGCAGCCGGTGAGCACGGCGCCAGCCAGGCCGGCGGCGGCGAGCAGGCCGACGAGTGTTCTTACCTTGCCCACGGTTTGTTGGTTATTCATGATCAACCTTTCTTATTGAGGAGACAAAAACTTCCCTGTCGACGCCGGGTGCGAGCCGGAGTCGAAGAAAAAAGAGGGCCTGTCCACGCCTGCAGGCGTGGATGCCGGATTCGTTACTGGTCAGGAGGCCGCGCCCTCAGCGCGGCCGGGGCGATGGCGTCAACAGCGCATGCTGCGCAGGCAGACGCCGGTGTCGGCAGGTGCTCGTTTCATGGCTCACCTCTCTCTGAAGACGATCCCTCACGTCGCCGAAGCGACGGATTTTGGGAAAAAACGGGCCCTCCCCGTGCTCGCGGCACGTGGTTCATGGAAGGCAATGATTGTTAGGCTTGGTGCTGGCTGGTCAGCGATCCAGTCCCGCAAGGAAGGTTGCGATCTCGCCAAGCGCGTGCACCTTGCATGCACATTCGTTGCGCCCGTCGGGTTCCTGCAGGGGAGCCGGCGGCATGCGCCGCACCGTGGTGCGTACGCCGGCGTTGATCAGTTTGGCGCCGTATTGTTCGGCCTCGTCGCACAATGGGTCGTCCTCGGCGGAGAGGATCAGGGCCGGCGGCAGGTTTTTCAGCCGGGTCGAACGCAGCGGCGAGGCGTACGGATGCGCGCGGTCTGCGGCGTGCGGCAGGTAGCCCCGGTAGGCGGCGGCGCAGTCGCTGGTGACCTTTTCGCGGTCCGGGCAATGGTTCATCTGGCGCATCGAGCACGTGGACAGGCCGGGGTCGAGCATCGGCATGATCAGGATCTGCCCGGCCAGCTTGGGAGCGGCGCGGTCGCGCGCCATCAGGGCGCAGACGGCAGCCAGGTTGGCGCCGGCCTCGATGCCCATCACCACCAGTTTCTTGCCGGACCAGCCGAGCTTGGCCTTGTTCTTCGTGGTCCACAGCAGCACGGCATGCGCATCTTCCACCGCAGCCGGGAAAGGCTTCACCGTCGCCAGCGTGTAATTCGAGGCGAGCACCACGCGTTCTTCGCTGCACAGGGCCAGGTGGCGCAGCACGTCGTCCGCTTCCTGCAGGTCGCCGGACACGAAGCCGCCGCCGTGGAAGAACACGATCAGCGTGTCGCGCTTGGTGGCAGTGCCAGCCGTGTAGAGGCGCGCCGCCAGCGGACCTTCGGCGCCGCCGACCTGGAGCTCGCGTACCTCGACCGCGCCCGCCCGGACGTCTTCCAGCACTGCGCTCATGGGCGGCCTCCTTCGTTGGCCACGGCCCAGCGGCCGGCTCCGCCGTCGACGCATGGCTCGCCACAACGCATCTCGACCTGCATCGAGAGCGCCTTCAGGCCGCGCGCTTCCGCGCCGGCAGCCTGCGAATAGGCGTCGGTCCCCAGCAGGCCTGCCAGCGCTACCCCGCTCAGGGCCACTGCTACCGTGGTGAAGATTCCGTCCCGAATGCGCATGTCCAGCTCCGTTGTGTGTTTACTTTTTGTTGCGATGCACACACTATAGCCATGGACTACAATCAGATAAAGATGTCAATAACGAATTGATTGTTCAGATTAACGAACAATCGGCCAAATCAGGAAATGGGAGGGCTCTCATGAACAAGCTCCAGGCCATGGAAGTGTTCATCCAGGTGGTCGACTGCGGCAGCTTCACCAAGGCGGCGGAAATGCTGAACCTGCCCAAGGCGACGGTCTCGACCCTGGTCCAGACGCTGGAATCGGCGCTGTCGGTCAAGCTGCTGCACCGCACGACACGCCAGGTGATGATCACCTCGGACGGCGCGGCCTACTACGAGCGCTGCGTGCAGATCCTGTCGGACGTGCGCGATGCCGAGGAATCGCTGTCGCGCCACCGCCTCAGCCCCAACGGGCGCCTGCGTGTCGATACACCGACCGGCCTAGCGTCGGAAATCCTGATTCCCGCCCTGCCTGCGTTTTTCGAGCGCTACCCGGACATCACCCTGGAACTGGGCAGCACCGACCGTCCGGTCGACCTGGTCGAGGAAGGGGTGGATTGCGCCGTGCGCGGGGGCGAACTATTCGATACGAACCTGATCGCCCGCCGTATCGGCGTGATCAACTTCGTCACCGCCGCCGCCCCCAGCTACATCGAACGCTACGGCATGCCGCAGCACCCGCGCGACCTGGAGCGCCACCGCTGCGTCAACTACTTCTCGGCCAAGACCGGCAAGATCTCCAAATGGGATTTCACACGCGACGGCGAACGCATCGAGGTGGCGCTGCCCGGCTCGATCGCCCTGAACGACTCGAACGCCTACGTGCAGGCGGGGCTGGCCGGCCTTGGCGTCATCATGATGACGGACTACCTGCTGGCCCAGCACATCACGGCCGGGCGCATGGTGCAAATACTGCCCGAATGGAGCAGCGACCCGCTGCCGGTGCACGTCGTGTACCCGCAGAACCGCCACCTGTCGGCCAAGGTGCGCGTGTTCGTCGAATGGATTTCCGAGCTGTTCGCGGCGCATCCCAACTTGCGCCTGCAGGCGCCGCGGCCTGCATTGCCGATAGCGGAAACCGAGGCGGAGACAGTGTAGAATCGACGCAAAAACGTCGGGCAAAACAAGAGAGCACACGGAGACAGACATGGACCACCGCTCACCGCGCAACATCGACCTGCTGCTGGCGCGCTACGCCGAAAGCCACCGCAACCACACCAACGAGATCATCCACTTCGTGTGCATCCCGCTGATCGTCCTGAGCCTGCTGGGCATCCTGTGGGCGATCCACCCGGTAGTGGCGCTCGCGGCGACGCTCGCCTCGCTCTACTACTACACGAAGCTGTCGCGCGGGTTTGCCATCGGCATGGGCGTGATGAGCGCCGTGATGCTGGGCTTGCTTGCGCTGATGCCGGACATGACGGTGCTGCCGGTGTCGATCGCGATCTTCGTGGTGGCCTGGATCGGGCAGTTCATCGGCCACAAGATCGAGGGCAAGAAGCCCTCCTTCTTCGAGGACCTGCGCTTCCTGCTGATTGGGCCGCTGTTCGTGCTGTCTTTCCTGTACCGCCGCATGAATCTCGCTTATTGAGCGTAGCGTGGGCGGGTCTCCCGCCCACGCGGCGATCGTTAACGGATGAAGAGACGTGCGGACCGATCTCGCGTCGTTTGACCGCGTGGGCGGCAAAGCCGCCCACCCTACAAAAACCGCATATCCTACGGTGCGGGAAAGCGCGGGAGCACGTATACTCGCGCGATGCCTTCTTCCGTCCTCTTTACCGTCGCCTCCCTGATCTGGGGCTCGACCTTCTTTGCCATCACCCTGCAGCTGGGCGAAGCGCCACCCGCCGTCTCGGTGGCCTACCGGTTCTTCCTGGCCGCGGCCACGCTGTTCCTCATCTGCCTGGTGCGCCGCGACAGCCTGCGCCTGCCGCTGCGCACCCATGGCTGGATGGCGCTGCAGGGCGTGCTCACCTTCTGCATCTCCTACCTCTGCACCTATCAATCCGAGCAGTACGTGGTCTCTGGCCTGGTGGCGGTGGTGTTCGCGCTGATGGTGTTCTGGACGCCGCTCCTGAGCAGCCTGTTCTTCGGCACCGGCATCAGCCGCCGCACCGTCGCCTGCGGGGTGGTCGCGATCGCCGGCGTCGCCCTGCTGTTCTGGCATTCGATCGGCACCGCCTGGCGCGATTTCCAGGCTGGCGGCAGCCCGGCCTTCATCGCCGGCGTGATCCTCGCCCTGGCCGCGACCATCGCCAGTTCGGCCGGCAGCATCGTGGTCACCAAGGTGAAGGAACAATGCGACAACCTGCCGCTCACCATGGCCTGGTCGATGCTGTGGGGCGCCTGCCTGGTCACCGTGTGGTCGCTGGCGCACGGCGACCGTTTCGTGATCCCCAGCAGCGCGACCTACTGGGCCGGCCTGGTCTACCTGTCGATCTTCGGCTCGGTCATCGCCTTCTTCGCCTACTTCACCCTGATCGGGCGCATCGGCGCGCAGAAGACCGTCTACATCGGCGTCATCACGCCGGTACTGTCGGTACTGCTGTCGGTCAAGCTCGAAGGCTACCGTCCCGGCCCGGTCGAATTCGCCGGCATGGTCCTGTGCCTGGCCAGCGTGGCCTGGGCCCTGCGCGCACCCGCAGCCAAACCTGTGCAATCCGCAAACCTGAACAATCCACTCGAGACACCATGAGCACTTTTACTATCCGTCCCGCCCAGCCGCTTGATGTCACCCACATCCATTCCATGATCGTGGAGTTGGCCGTGTTCGAAAAACTCGAGCACCTGGTGGTGGCCACCGAAGACCTGCTGCACGAAGGCCTGTTCGGCGAGCGCCCCTCGTGCGAAGCCATCATCGGCGAGGAGGACGGCGAAGTGGTGTGCTTCGCGCTGTTCTTCCATAACTTCTCGACCTTCCTGACCAGGAAGGGCCTGTACCTCGAAGACCTGTATGTGCGCCAGTCGCACCGCGGAAAAGGCTATGGCACGAAGATGCTGACCCGCCTTGCTCGAATCGCGGTCGAGCGCAACTGCGGCCGCTTCGAATGGTCAGTGTTGGATTGGAATGAGCCGGCAATCCGGTTCTACAAGCAGATGGGCGCGGACATCCTGCCGGACTGGCGCATCTGCCGCCTCACCGGCGAGACCTTGACGGCACTGGCCGAGCGCCGCACCTGAACGCACGCACAAAGAAAAACCCACGGGGCCGGGAGGCGCCGTGGGCGAACCCATTTTCGTCAAATGGGGAGGGGAGATGGTGAATCACACGCTTGACACTATAGGCGTGGATTCTTAATGATCAATTAAGCCTTACAACTGCTTACCCTTGTTACGATCAGGTCGCGCAGCGCGCGTTTTCTGCCGCCGTTGAGGTAATAATTCCCGAGACGGAATCTCGCGGTTTGACGCGAGTCAAGCGAATCGGATTCAGAAAGGGTTTGCTTGTGTATGCGTAAGGGATACAGGCCTTCCCGTCTCCATTACGCCTCACACGCAGGTCTCACACGCTGATGTGCGCGGGCCGTACGGCGCCGCCATTGACGACGCTGCGGCAAGGATTCGAACCCATGGCATACGCCAGGTCGGCCGGGCGGGCAATGTCCCACAGGGCCAGGTCGGCCTGCTTGCCCACTTCCAGCGAACCGATGTCGCCATGCAGGCCAAGGGCGCGCGCCGCGTGGATCGTTGCGCCTTGCAGCGCCTCCTGCGGCGTCAGGCGCCACAAGGTGCAGGCCATGTTCATGGCCAGCAGCAAGGAAGTCATCGGCGAGGTGCCGGGGTTGCAATCGGTGGCAATGGCCATCGCTACTTTCGCTTCGCGCAGCGCGCCGATCGGCGGCGGCATCGTCTCGCGCAGGAAGTAGTAGGCCCCCGGCAGCAGCACGGCCACCGTCCCTGCGCGCGCCATCGCATCGATGCCGGCCTGGCTCAGGTATTCGAGGTGGTCGGCCGACAGGCCGCCGTAGCGCGCCACCAGTTCGGCGCCCTGCTGGTCGGACAGCTGTTCGGCGTGCAGCTTGACGGGCAGGCCGAGCGCGCGTGCCGCAAGGAAGATGCGTTCGGTCTGCGCATTGCTGAAGCCGATCCGTTCGCAGAAGGCGTCCACCGCATCGACCAGCCCTTCCCCTGCCAGCGGCGGCAGCATGCGTTCGCACACCTCGAGCACGTAGTCGTCGGCCCGCCCCGCGAACTCCGGCGGCAGCGCATGGGCGCCGAGGAAGGTGGTGGCGACCCGCACCGGCAGGCGCTTGCCGACCTCGCGCGCCGCACGCAGCATGCGCGCCTCGGCATCCAGCGCCAACCCATAGCCCGACTTGATCTCGAGCGTCGTCACGCCCTCGGAGAGCAGCCTGGCCACGCGCGGCAGGCTTTGCGCCAGCAGCGTCTCCGCGTCGGCTTCGCGGGTGGCGCGCACGGTCGACATGATGCCGCCGCCCTGGCGCGCGATGTCCTCATAGCTGGCGCCGTTCAGGCGCGCTTCCCATTCGTTGCTGCGGTTGCCGGCGTGGACGACATGGGTGTGGCAGTCGACCAGCCCCGGCGTCATCCAGGCGCCGCCGCAGTCGTGTTCCGCGGCGGCTGGCGGCGCGTCGCGGCGCGCGCCGAGCCAGGCGATGCGGCCATCCTTGACGGCCAGCGCGGCGTCAACCATCTCGCCGTAGCCATCCACGGCGGTAGGCACCATGGTCGCCAGGTGCACGTTGGTGAACAGCAGGTCCACGGCTTCACTCATAGTGTTCTTCGTCTTCTTCGTCCTGGTGGTACCAGACGTCCACGATGTAGATCATGCCCTGCCCTGCTTCGAGCTTCCATACCGAACCCGGCTCCAGCACCACCGCGTCGAAGCGCACCAGGCCGATGCGCTCGTTTTCGTTGCGCAGCTCGAGCACATCGCCTTCGGCCAGGAACAGCACCGTCACGTCGGCGCGCGCCACGAAGGTGGAACCGCCGGACAGCCGACGCCGGCCGAAAGTGTGGTAGCAGCGCTCGCTGCGCGTCATGGCATTGAAGTCGGTGCTGGCGCCGCGGCCGAGTCTTGCGATGACCTGCGAGCTGCCGTCGAAGGCTGCCACCGGCTCGGTGTCGGTCACCATGAGAGGCTCGCCATCGATCTCGAGCGTCATGCCGTGGCCCTCCACCAGGGCCAGCGTACGGTCGACGCCGGGAAAGCTGGAAAAGGCGCCATCCTTCTCGATGGTGGCCAGGCTCACGCGCCAGTCGAAGTCCTCGAAGCCGGAGTCTGGCGGGCCGATGGCGATTTCGGTCGTGCTGCCGCCGCCGTTCTTCCACGGCACCGGCGACAGTCCCGCAAATGGGATCAGTACGGTCATTGGCTCACCTCTCGCAGTTCATTCATCGCCTGGCGGTAGCGCTGCGTGACCGCGTCCTGCACCACGTGGCGTCCGCCCTGCACCACCCAGCGTCCGCCGCACAGCACATCGCGTACCAGGTTGTCGTTACCGCAGAACAGGAAGCGGCCCAGCACGTCCTCGTCGAGCACGCCGTCCAGGTTCGGATGGTCCCCGTCCAGCACCAGGAGGTCGGCACGCTGGCCTTCCGCGAGCGCCCCCACCTTGCGGCCGGCCGCCTGGGCACCGCCGCGCAGGGCAGTCTGCCACAAGTACTGGCCGACGTCGCGCTGTTGACGTGCGGGTTGGCTCGATACGGCAATATTGCGGCGCTGGTGGAGCAGGCGCTGCCCATACTCGAGCCAGCGCAGCTCCTCGACCGGGCTTTGCGATACATGGCTGTCGCTGCCGATACCGAAACGCCCCCCAAGCTCGATGAAGGCCTGCAGCGGGAACAGGCCATCGCCGAGGTTGGCCTCGGTGGTCGGGCACAGGCCGGCGACGGCGCCGCTGCGGGCGATCGCCGCCACCTCGGCGGCGTCCAAGTGGGTCGCATGCACCAGGCACCAGCGCTCATCGACCGCGACCTGTTCCATCAGGTACTCCACCGGACGCCGCCCGGAGAACGCGATGCTCTGCTCGACCTCGGGCATCTGCTCCGCGATATGGATGTGCAGCGGGCGCCCTGACGGCAGGCCGGCCGCCAGTTCGCGGACCTGGGCAATGCTTGCCGCGCGCAGCGAATGCGGCGCGGCGCCGACTTCGAGCTGGCCGCCGCGCAGGGGCTGCAGCGCTTCGACGATCCGCATGACGTCGTCGACACCGGTGCGGAAGCGCCGCTGCTCGGAACGCAAGGGCTGCTCGCCGAAGCCGGCATGGCTGTACAGCACAGGCAGGAGGGTCAGCCCCATGCCGGTGGCCTGGCCCGCGCTAGCGACGCGCTCGGCGGTTTCGGCCGGCCGCGCATAGGCTTCGCCATCCGGGCCGCGCTGCAGGTAGTGGAATTCGCATAGCGAGGTATAGCCGTGGCGCAGGCATTCCACGAACAGCTGGGCGGCGATGGCCTCGATCTGCTCGGGCGTGATGCGGGCGGCGAAACGGTACATCAGGTCGCGCCAGGTCCAGAAGCTGTCCGGTCCCTCGCCGGCACGCTCGGTCAGACCGCCAAGCGCACGCTGGAAGGCATGCGAGTGCAGGTTGACCATGCCCGGCAGGACGTAGACGGCGCGCGCCACGCCCAGGGGGGCTGCCGCCTGCACGTCGACGCGGGTCAGGTCACCGTGCGCATCCCACTCGAGCAGCACGTCGTGCCGCCAGCCGTCCGGCAGCAACGCGTGGCGGGCGAACAGGGCCCTCATGCGCGCACCCAATGGATGGCGCTGCCGATCATGTCCTTCAGGAGCGGCTGCACCTGTGCCGCGACCTCGGGACGGTACTCGAAGGGCGCCGCTTCGTTCATGTACAGGCACTGGCACATCTCGAGCTGGATCGCGTGCACGCCGTGCTCGGGCTGGCCATACTTGCGCGTGATGTGGCCACCCTTGAAGCGGCCGTTGACCGCGATGCTGAACTGGTCCTGGGCGCGGGCGACGTTCACCACCGCCCCTTCCAGCCCCGGAGCGCAGGACTTGCCGTCGGCGGTGCCGAAGTTCAGGTCCGGCAGGCGGCCTTCGAAAAAGCGCGGCACGATCGATGCGATCGAGTGCGCGTCCCACAAGACCACGCGGCCGAATTCGCGTTTCAGGCGCTCGAGCTCCGCACGCAGCTGACCGTGATAGGGCATCCAGTAAAGCTCGAGGCGCCGCCGCACCTCGGCTTCATCCGGCGTCCTGCCCGGCAGGTAGAGGCTCTCGCGCCCGAAGGTGTCGACCGGGCACAGCCCCGTCGTGTCCATGCCCGGATACAGATTCGTGTTCTCGGGCGGGCGGTTCAGGTCGATCAGGTAGCGCGACCAGCGCGCCGAGATGGTGGACACGCCCATCTCTTCCAGGAAACCGTACAGTTCGGGCAGGTGCCAGTCGGTGTCGGCGCGCGCCGTGGCGCAGGGCGCCATGGTCGCTGCGACCTCGTCCGGGATGTCGGTGCCCGCGTGGGGCATCGACACGAGCATGGGGAGCCTGCCTGCCTTGAACCGGAAATCCATTGCCTCTCCTGATACTTGTTACGGGTGCAGTACGGTGAACAGTTCCTTGCACGAGGCCGACAGCTCGCCGTTCACGACCATCAGGCGCGCGGCCTCGATGTCGGGAGCGAAGAAGCGGTCCGCATCGTAAGGGGCGACACGCGCGCGCAGTTGGGCATGCACATGCTCGAGGTGCTCGGAGCTCCGCAAGGGACGGTGGAACTCGATGCCTTGTGCCGCCGCCAACAGTTCGATGCCGACGATCACGGACGTATTGTGCGCCATCTGATCCAGACGGCGCGCCGCGAAGGTGGCCATGCTGACGTGGTCTTCCTGATTGGCCGAGGTCGGCAGGCTGTCGACGCTGGCCGGATGGGCCAGCGACTTGTTCTCCGAAGCCAGCGCGGCGGCGGTGACGTGGGCGATCATGAAGCCGGAATTCAGCCCCGGCTCTTTCACCAGGAAGGCAGGCAGGCCGGACAGGTTGGCGTCGATCAGCAGCGCGATGCGGCGCTCCGACAAGGCGCCGATCTCGGCGATGGCCAGCGCCAGCGTGTCGGCGGCGAAGGCGACCGGCTCCGCGTGGAAATTACCGCCAGAGATGATCGCCCCGTCCTCGGGGAACAGGAGCGGGTTGTCGGTGACGGCATTCGCTTCGATCAGCAGGGTGCGCCCGGCATTGGCGATCAGGTCCATGGCTGCGCCCATCACCTGCGGCTGGCAGCGCAGGCTGTACGGGTCCTGCACGCGCTCGTCGCCCACCAGGTGCGAGGCGCGGATGGCGCTGCCCGCCACCAGCTCGCGGTAGATCGCGGCGGCGGCGATCTGACCCGGCTGGCCGCGCACCGCATGGATGCGCGCATCGAAGGGAGCGTCGCTGCCGCGTGCGGCATCGACCGACAAGGCACCCGCCACCATGCCCGCTTCGAGCACGCGCTCGGCCATGAACAGGCCGTGCAGGGCCAGCGCGGTCGAGACCTGGGTGCCGTTGATCAGGGCCAGGCCCTCTTTGGCAGCCAGGGTCACCGGTTCGATGCCGGCGGCGCCCAAGGCCTGCTTCGCATCCATCAGTTCTCCACGATAGCGCACCGGACCGACGCCCAGCATGGCCAGGGTCATGTGGGCCAGCGGCGCCAGGTCGCCCGACGCGCCGACCGAACCCTGGCTCGGGATGGCCGGCATGATGCCGGCGTTGTACAGGGCGATCAGGGTCTCGATGATCAGGGGGCGCACGCCCGAATAGCCGCGCGCCAGGCTGCCGATCTTGGTCAGCACGATCAGGCGCACGATGTTGTCGGCGATGAGTTCGCCGGTGCCCACCGCATGCGACAGGATCAGGTTGCGCTGCAGCGCTTCCAGCTGGTCGTTCGGGATATGGGCCTTGGCGAGAATCCCGAAGCCGGTGTTGATGCCGTAGGCAGGGTCGCCCTTGGCGGTGATCTGGTCGACCAGCGCGCAGGAGGCGTTGACGGCCTGCCAGGCTTCCGGCGCGAGGCTCAAGGGCACGTGGGCGGCCCAGACGGCGCGCAGGTCGCGCAGTGTCAGTGCGCCCGGTTGCAGGGTGAGGTGATAGTGCGAGTCGTTCATTTGCTTGCTCAATTCGTGCTCTGTCATTTGATCATCGGGAGATTCAGGCCATTGCGCTTGGCTGTCTCGACCGCGCTTTCATAGCCGGCGTCGGCATGGCGCATCACGCCCGAGCCGCTGTCGTTCACCAGCACGCGTGCCAGGCGGCGTGCCGCGGCCTCGGTGCCGTCGGCAACGATGACCACGCCCGAGTGCTGCGAATAGCCCATGCCCACGCCGCCGCCGTGGTGCAGCGAGACCCAGGTCGCGCCGCCGGCCGTGTTCAGCAAGGCGTTCAGCAGCGGCCAGTCGGACACCGCATCGGTACCGTCGCGCATGGCCTCGGTCTCGCGGTTCGGACTGGCTACCGAGCCGGTGTCGAGGTGGTCGCGGCCGATCACGATCGGCGCCTTCAGCTCGCCCGTGCGCACCATCTCGTTGAAGGCCAGGCCGGCCAGGTGGCGCTCGCCCAGGCCGAGCCAGCAGATGCGCGCCGGCAAGCCCTGGAAGGCGATCCTGCTGCGCGCCATGTCGAGCCAGCGGTGCACGCGCGCATGCTGCGGGAACAGCTCCTTGATCTTGGCGTCGGTCTTGTAAATGTCTTCGGGGTCGCCCGACAGCGCCACCCAGCGGAACGGACCGCGGCCCTCGCAGAACTGGGGACGGATGTAGGCCGGCACGAAACCCGGGAAATCGAAGGCATTCTCGACGCCCTCGTCCTTGGCCACCTGGCGGATGTTGTTGCCGTAGTCGACGGCATAAGCGCCCATGGCCTTGAAATCGAGGATGGCGCGCACGTGCACGGCGCAGGACGCTGCCGCCGCGGCTTTCAGGCGCGCGTGCCGGGCCGGGTCCTGCTGCGCGGCCTTCCATTCCTCGACCGTCCAGCCGGAAGGCAGGTAGCCGTTGATCAGGTCGTGGGCCGAGGTCTGGTCCGTGACCAGGTCGGGCACCAGGCCCCCTAGCCTGGCGCGGCGCACCAGTTCCGGCAGCACGTCGGCCGCATTGCCGAGCAGGCCGATGGAGACCGCTTCGCGCTTGGCCGTGTATTCCTTGACCATCGCCAGCGCCTGGTCGATGTCCTTCGCCTGCTTGTCGAGGTAGCGGGTGCGCAGGCGGAAGTCGATGCTGCTCTGCTGGCACTCGATGTTCAGCGACACCGCACCGGCGAAGGTGGCGGCCAGCGGCTGCGCCCCGCCCATGCCGCCCAGGCCGGCCGTCAGGATCCAGCGCCCGGCCATGTCGCCGCCGAAGTGCTGGCGGCCGGCCTCGGCAAAGGTTTCGTAGGTGCCCTGCACGATGCCCTGGGTGCCGATGTAGATCCAGCTGCCGGCGGTCATCTGGCCGTACATGAACAGGCCCTTGCGGTCCAGCTCATTGAAATGTTCCCAGTCGGCCCATTTCGGCACCAGGTTGGAGTTCGCCAGCAGCACGCGCGGAGCGTCCGCATGGGTGCGGAACACGCCGACCGGCTTGCCGGACTGGATCAGCAGGGTCTGGTCGTCTTCCAGCTCGCGCAGCGAGGCGAGGATCTGGTCGTAGCATTCCCAGTTGCGCGCGGCGCGCCCGATGCCGCCGTAGACGACCAGCGCCTGCGGGTTTTCCGCAACCTCGGCGTCGAGGTTGTTCTGGATCATGCGGTAGGCCGCTTCGGTCAGCCAGCTCTTGCAGGTGAGCTGGCTGCCGCGCGGTGCGCGGATGACGCGCGATGGGTCGAAGCGGGGATCAATGGGCATCGGTGAGTTCATGGCGGCTCCTGGGTTGGAATCAGCAACGAGTCTAGGTTGTCTATACAACCAAGTCAATCCATTTTATCGACGAGCTTGATGCCGTTGCAGGGTGGGCGGCTTTGCCGCCCACGCGGTGATAGTCAGCAGCGAGATCATCCGGCGCGAGAGCGGAGCCGTTTCCTCTCACCGCGTGGGCAGGAAACCTGCCCACCCTACAGTTACCTCAACTCCCCTGCCACCTTATTTCTTGAACACCTGCTTCCCGCCGACCCAGGTCTCCAGCACGCCGGTCTTGAAGATGTCGTAGGTCGGCATGCGGAACAGGTCGCGGTCGATCACGATGAAGTCGGCGTGCTTGCCCGGCTCCAGCGTACCCAGGCTGTTTTCCTGGTGGCCGGCCCAGGCGGCATCCAGGGTGAAGCAGCGGAATGCTTCCTTCAGCGACATCGCCTGGTTCGGGTACCAGCCCGCCACCGGCTGGCCGGCGTGGTCCATGCGGGTGACGGCGGCGTGGATGCCGAAGAACGGATTCGGCGACTCCACCGGGAAGTCCGAGCCGCAGGCGATGCGCGAGCCCTGGTGCAGGAAGCTGCGGCAGGCATAGGCGCCCTTGATGCGCTCGGGGCCGACGCGGGTCTCGGCCATGTTCTTGTCCGAGGTGGCATGGGTCGGCTGCATCGACGGAATGATCCCGATCGACTTGAAGCGCGGGATGTCCGACAGGGCCACGACCTGCGCGTGCTCGATGCGGTGGCGCTGCGCCGAACTCTTCGTGTCCGCGACGCGCTTCTGGTAAATGTCGAGCAGCTGCTTGTTGCCGGCGTCGCCGATCGCATGCACGTTGAGCTGGTAGCCCTTGCGCATGGCCTTGGTCATCATGGCGTCCATCTGCGCCTGCTTGAAGAACAGCAGGCCGTGCGAATGCGGCTCGTCGCTGTAGGGCTTGAGCAGGGCGGCGCCACGGCTGCCCAGCGCGCCGTCGGAATACAGCTTGACGGAGCGCAGCGCGTACATGCCGTCGGCGTAGTCCTTCAGCGGGCCGTTTTTTGCCAACTGGTCAAAATCCTCGCCGGTGCCGCCGATCATGGCATAGACACGGGTGGTGAGCTTCTTCCTGTCCGCATAGTCGCGGTACAGGCGGTCTTCGGCCACGCCGATGCCGGCATCGTGCACGGCGGTCAGGCCCATGCGCGCGAGTTCCTGCAGCGAGCGGTCCAGCATCACGCGGCCCTCTGCCTCGGTCTGGGCCGGCATGACCTTGGTCACCAGTTCCTGCGCCGCATCGACCAGCACGCCGGTGGCTTCGCCGTTCGCATCGCGCACGATCTTGCCGCCGACCGGGTCGGGCGTCGACTTGGTGATGCCGGCCAGCGCCAGCGTGCGGCTGTTGGCCCAGCCGGCGTGGCCGTCCACGCGCTCCAGCCAGACCGGCCGGTCGGACACGATCGCATCGAGTTCGGCGGCGGTCGGGAAGCGGCCCAGCTTCCAGTTTTCCTGGTTCCAGCCGCGGCCGCGGATCCAGGCGTGGTTGGCATTGGCCTTGGCATAGCCGGCGATCGCCTCCATGGCGCCTCCCAGCGAGGTGGTGGCGGACAGATCGAGCTGGGTCAGTTGCTGGCCCAGGCCGAACACGTGGCCATGGGCGTCGATCAGGCCCGGCAGCACGGTGCGGCCCTGCATGTCCACCTGACGTGCGTTCTTCACCTTGGCGCTCACCTCGGCATTGCTGCCGACGGCGAGGATACGTCCGCGGTCGTCAAAAGCCAGCGCGCTGAACTGCACCAGGTCGCCCTTGGCGTTCAGGGTGTAGCCGTTGGCGTTGGTGATGACGGTGTCGGCATGGGCCGACGAAAGAACGCCAAGGCCGGCAAGGACAATCAGGGAAGACAGGGGGATCTGGCGCGCGCGCATGCTTATCAATTCTCCGTTTTTTGTTGGGGCTTTCCGCTCCTTGTGGGCGCGGCACGGAGGAGTGTATAGAAATTTAAGGCCAGGGCATAGCCGCCCTAGCCTGCATCGTGGAAGATGACCCCCAGGGTGTGCCGCGTGCCGCGCCGCAGCCGGCTGACGCCATGGCGCATCGCCACCCGGTACACGCCGCGCGTGCCCTGCACCGGACGCACGTTCACCGGGAACACGACCGCGTCGCCCTGGCTAAGGGGCACCACCTCGGCACGCGACTGCATGCGCGGGCGCTGCTCCGTCAATACGAATTCGCCGCCCTCGAAATCGATGCCCGGCCTGGACAGCAGCACCGCCACCTGCAGCGGGAACACCAGCTCGCCGTACAGGTCCTGGTGCAGGCAGTTGTAGTCGCCTTCGCGGTAGCGCAGCAGCAGCGGCGTCGGTTTCAACTGCCCCGCCGCGTGACAGTGCGCCAGGTAGTCCGCATGCTCCGCCGGGAAGCGGGTATCGATGCCGAGCGCGGCTTGCCAGCGGTTGGCGATGGTGGCCAGCGGCGGATACAGCGTCCTGCGCAGCGCTGCGAGCGAGGCGGGCAGCGGATACGCGAAATACTGGTACTCGCCGCGCCCGAAGCCGTGCTGCTGCATCACGACGCGGCTGCGGAACAGCGCGGGCCGCTCGTACAGGGCGCTGGCAGCCTCGCAATCCTGTGGGGCCAGCAGGCCGGGAATCACGGCGCAGCCGAAGGCATCCAGTTCTTCGGCCACGCGCTCCCAGTCGATCTCCTTCAAGCTAGTCATTACGATGCTGCCTCGCGGTCGAGCAGCGTGCGCTTGCGTTCGATCCCCCAGCGGTAGCCCGACAGCGCGCCATCAAGCCGCACCACGCGATGGCAGGGAATCGCCACCGCCACCGGGTTGGCCGCGCAGGCTCCCGCGACGGCCCGGGCTGCCGCAGGCATGCCGAGGCGCTCGGCCAGTTCGCTGTAGCTCACCGTGGCGCCGGCCGGAATCGCGCGCAGCGCTTCCCACACACGGCGCTGGAAGGCGGTGCCGCGCACGTCGAGCGGCAGGTCGAGGCCGAGGCGCGGCGCTTCCACGAAGCCGACCACCTGCGCCACCGTGCGTTCGAAGTCGGGTTCCGCGCCCACCAGCTCCGCCTGCGGGAAGCGTTCGTGCAAATCCCGCACCAGCGGTTCCGGCTCGTCGCCGATCAGGATCGCACAGATGCCCCGCGCCGTACTCGCCACCAGGATGGCGCCGAGCGAACAGCCGGCGACGGCGAAGCGGATGGTCTCGCCCTGCCCGCCCGTGCGGTAGCGGCCGGGCGTCATGCCCAGCGCGCCGCTGCTGGCTTCGTAGAAGCGCCCGCTCGAGCCGAAGCCGGCCTCGTACAGCGCATCGGTCACGCTCGTCGCCACCGCCAGCCCCTGCTGCAGGCGCGCGGTGCGGCGCGCGCTGGCATAGGCTTTGGGGGTGATGCCGGTATGCGTCTTGAACATGCGGTGGAAGTGGAAGCGGCTCATGCCCACCGCCTGCGCCAGGCTGTCGAGGTCAGGGGTTTCCTCCGCTTCGTCGATCAGCCGGCAGGCCTGCGCCACCGCCGCCGCCTGGCGCTGCGCGAGCGGCGGCTCGGCCGGCCGGCAGCGCCGGCAGGCGCGGAAGCCCGCGGCTTCGGCATCCGCGCAGCTGGCGTGGAAGGCGACGTTGGCGCGCAGCGCCGCACGCGAGGGGCACGACGGCCGGCAATACACGCCGGTGCTGCGCACGGAATAATAGAACTGCCCGTCGGCGTCGCGGTCGCGGGGCTGCACCGCGGCCCAGCGCGCTTCGTCGGTATCAAAGATGCTGGTCATGGCTGTCATGATGAATCCCGGTTCGGTAACAAGATGGAGAGGTACAGCCTAGCCGTGCTGCTACTCCGAGACACTCCGGGTCTTGCTTTCAATTCTCTTTCGACTGCGATGCTAGAATTTGGTGTCGCGGCTTTGCCGCCCATGCCTTCCCGGAGAGTAGTTTGGAAGAACCGATCACGCAAGACAGCACCCCCATTTTCCAGCGCATCAAGGATTACCTGGTCGGCGAGATCGCGTCCGGCCGCTGGAAAGAAGGCGACCTGGTGCCGTCCGAGCAGGCGCTGGTACGCCAGTTCGGCGTCTCGCGCATGACCGTCAACCGTGCGGTGCGCGAACTCACCGCCGAGCAGGTGCTGACCCGGCGCCAGGGTTCCGGCACCTACGTGGCGCCGCAGAAGTACCAGGCGACCCTGGTCGAGATTCGCAACATCGCCGACGAGATCCGCGCGCGCGGCCGCGCCCACCGCAGCCACCTGCGCCTGCTGCGTGCCGAAATTTCCACCGACGAGCTGTCGGCCGAATTCGAGCTGGCGCCCGGCGCCACGCTCTACCACTCGATCATCGTCCACTTCGAGAACGACGTGCCGATCCAGGTCGAAGACCGCTGGGTCAATCCGGAGTGTGCGCCGAACTACCTCGACCAGGACTTCAGCGCCATCACCCCGAACGAGCACCTGATGGCGGCGGCGCCGCTGCAGGGCGCCAGCTATACCATCGAAGCCCAGCCGGCGCCGGGCGAGGTGGCCGCGATGCTGGCGATCGGCGCAGGCCGGCCCTGCCTGGTGCTGCATCGCCGCACCACCTCGGGCGGACGGGTCGCTTCGGTCGCCACAATGTGGCATCCTGGCCACTTGACGCGCTTTACCGGCAGCGTTTGAGGCCCTTGTTCTTCAATCGGTGTTCAATATCTCCACGGGCGTGGAAAACTTCGCCATAATGGCTTCCTTCGAACCGCCATCGACCACGCCCGCATGAAGCCCCCTTCCTTGCCCGCATTGCATGCCGCGCCCCGCCGCGTACTGCTGCTTGACGATGACCGTTTCATGCTCGAGGTGCTGCGCGAGATGCTCGACATGCTCGACGTGGGCGATGGCGCCGGCCCCTTCGACGTCCATGCCGAACTCGACGCGCGGCGCGCGCTGGCGGTCCTGCCGCGCCACGCGCCCGACCTCTTGATCTGCGACCTGGCGATGCCGGAGATGGACGGCATCGAGTTCCTGCAGGCGGCGGCCGGCCAGGGATACAACGGCCGGGTCATCCTGGTATCGGCACTGGAAGACGGCGTGCGCGACGCTGCAACCGAGCTGGCGCGGGCCCTCGGGCTGCAGGTGGCGGGGACCTTCCGCAAGCCCTTGGGGATCGAGCAATTGCGCCTTGCGGTGCAATGTTGAGGTTTTGTACAAACCGGTCCACACTTTTTGAAAAAATGGGGTATTATTCGGCACATCCCCGCCTGACACCCCCTGCCGTCTTTCCATATTGAATTTTGCACACAGTGCCTCCACCATTGTGTAGCAGCTAGTTATTTGATGAGACTGCGCGATAAGCAGTACGCGGAAGTCGGCCAGGCACGCAGGTTTTGGCACTGGCCACAGGCGTTAATTGATCCTTACCTCTTTTGAGGAACATAATGAGCGAAAACATTAAACACATCACCGATGCAAGCTTCGATGCCGAAGTGCTCAAGTCCGAGCTTCCGGTCCTGGTCGATTTCTGGGCCGAGTGGTGCGGCCCGTGCAAGATGATTGCACCGATTCTGGAAGAAGTTGCCCAACAATACGCGGGCAAGCTGGTGGTGGCCAAGGTCGACGTCGACGCCAACCAGGCCGTGCCGGCCCAGTTCGGTATCCGCGGCATCCCGACCCTGATCCTGTTCAAGAACGGCGCCGCTGCTGCACAGAAAGTCGGCGCCATGGCCAAGGGCCAGTTGGTTCAGTTTGTCGACAGCAATATTTGATACTGACACCATGAGCGGCGGCAGCGCGCCCGCGCTGCCGTCATTGTCGGGAAGCGAACCGGCTCCGGTGCTTCCAGTTTAAAAAACCCACGTAGTTCCCTCCCCTACCTTTACTTTCCCGTCACGGGACACCCACACAAACATGCATTTATCTGAACTGAAGGCAATGCACGTCTCCGCGCTGCTGGAGATGGCCATCGGCCTCGACATCGACAACGCAGCCCGCCTGCGTAAACAGGAACTGATGTTCGCGATCCTGAAGAAGCGCGCCAAGCAGGGCGAACAGATCTTCGGCGACGGCGCCCTCGAAGTCCTGCCGGACGGCTTCGGCTTCCTGCGCTCGCCAGACGCCAGCTACATGGCCTCGACCGACGACATCTACATCTCGCCGTCGCAGATCCGCCGGTTCAACTTGCATACGGGTGACTCGATCGAAGGCGAAGTGCGTACGCCGAAGGATGGCGAGCGCTACTTCGCGCTGGTCAAGGTGGACAAGGTCAACGGCGAGTCGCCGGAAGCCTCGAAGCACCGCATCCTGTTCGAAAACCTGACCCCGCTGCACCCGAACGAGCCGCTGCGCCTCGAGCGCGACATGAACGGCGCCGAGAACATTACCGGCCGCATCGTCGACCTGATTTCGCCGATCGGCAAGGGCCAGCGCGGCCTGCTGGTGGCCTCGCCAAAGTCGGGCAAGTCGGTCATGCTGCAGCACATCGCCCACGCGATCACCGCCAACCACCCGGACGTGACCCTGATCGTCCTGCTGATCGACGAGCGTCCGGAAGAAGTGACCGAGATGCAGCGCTCGGTGCGCGGCGAAGTGGTCGCCTCGACCTTCGACGAACCGGCTACCCGCCACGTGCAGGTCGCCGAGATGGTGCTGGAAAAGGCCAAGCGCCTGGTCGAGATGAAGAAGGACGTCGTGATCCTGCTGGACTCGATCACCCGCCTGGCGCGCGCCTACAACACCGTGATCCCGGCTTCGGGCAAGGTGCTGACCGGCGGTGTCGACGCCAACGCCCTGCAGCGTCCCAAGCGCTTCTTCGGCGCGGCGCGTAACGTCGAGGAAGGCGGCTCGCTGACCATCGTCGCGACCGCCCTGATCGAGACCGGCTCGCGCATGGACGACGTCATCTACGAAGAATTCAAGGGCACCGGCAACATGGAAGTGCACCTCGAGCGCCGCCTGGCCGAGAAGCGCGTCTACCCGGCGATCAACCTGAACAAGTCGGGCACCCGCCGCGAGGAGCTGCTGATCAAGCCGGACCAGCTGCAGAAAATCTGGATCCTGCGCAAGCTGCTGTATTCGATGGACGAGATCGAGGCGATGGAGTTCATCCTCGACAAGATGCGCGCGACCAAGAACAATGTCGAATTCTTTGACATGATGCGCCGCGGCGGTTAACGCCGGCGTAGTGTATCGCGCGACAGAGGGCGGCCCACGGGCCGCCCTTTTTCTTGCCGGGAGCACCGAACCGGCTTATAATCGCCGGTTCAGTCCAACCCTGGCAAGTGATCGGCAATCGGGTCAAGAAGCAAGACGACCGACGAAGTGCCGTTTGGCTACCGACTATAGAGAAAGCAACATCATGAAGACCGATACCCATCCGGATTACCGCGAAGTCCTGTTCCACGACGTGTCCTGCGACTTCAAGTTCATCACCCGTTCGACCATCAACACCCGCGAAACCGCTACCTACGAAGGTAAGGAATACCCGCTGGTCAAGATCGAAGTCTCGGCTGAATCGCACCCGTTCTACACCGGCAAGCACAAGATCGTCGACACCGCTGGCCGCGTCGAGAAGTTCCGCCAGAAGTTCGGTTCGGTCGGTTCGAAGACCTCGGTTGCCAACGGCTAATTTGCCCAGGCACCACGCAAGCTCCGGGTCCGCAGGGCCCGAAGTTGCCAGAAAAGAAGCCGGTTCTCCGGCTTCTTTTTTTTTCGCAGCTATACTACGCGACTATTCTTACCCGCTGCACTGAACGATGAAACCCGTCCGCCTTCCCGCTGCCGCCACACTGGCACTGCCCCGCTGGGCCCTGCTCGCGCTGGGCATGCTGTACATCCTGCCGGGCCTGATCGGCCGCCACCCGTGGAAGGAAGACGCCGGCCCCTTCGGCATCATGTGGACCATGGCGCATGGCGGCCTGGACGACTGGCTGTATCCGAACATCGCCGGCCTTGCCGCCGCCCAGGAAGGGCCGCTGGCCTTCTGGCTCGGCGCGCTGTGCATCAAGCTGTTCGGCTGGATCCTGGGCGACGTGCTGGCGGCGCGCGTCTCCACCATCGGCATTTTTGTTACCGGCGCCATGTCGCTCTGGTACACCGCCTTCCACCTCGGCCGCCGCGCCGAAGCGCAGCCGCTGCGCCTGGCCTTCGGGGGCCAGCCCGAGCCCGACGACTACGGCCGCACGCTGGGCGACACCGCGGTGCTGATCTACCTCGGCTGCCTCGGCCTGCTGGTGCAGAGCCACCTGACCCTGGCCGCCACCCTGCAAGGCGCCCTGCTCGCCTATTTCCTGTACCGCGCGGTGCGCTATGTCGAGACATCGTCGACCCGCAATGCCGTGCTGGTCGGACTGTCGCTGGGCCTGCTTTCGCTCACGCGCGGCGTCGTGGTGCCGGCGGTGCTGGTGCTGGCGCTGTACGCCTGCACCACCTACCTGAAGCTGGCCACCCGCGACACCCTGCGCCACCTGGCCATCGCGGCAGGTGTCGGATTTCTTATCACCCTGGTCTGGATCGTGCCCGCCGCGCTGGTCCAGCCCTACGGCCTGTCGCCGGTCGGCGAGTGGCTGGAATGGAACGCCGGCCAGCTCGGCCTGCCCGGCCTGGCTTCGCTGAAGGGCTTCTTCCGCATCGGCGTGTGGTTCTTCTGGCCGGCCTGGCCTTTTGCCCTGTGGGCGATCTGGGCCTGGCGCCGCCAGCAGCACCTGCTCCACATCGTGATGCCGGTGATGTTCTTCGTCGCCCTCACCTTGCTGCTGCTGTGCGACCCGGAGCCGGAGAACGGCGACTTCCTCAAGATGCTGGCGCCGCTGGCGCTGATGGCCGCCTTCGGCCTGCCGACCATGAAGCGCGGCGCGATCAATGCGATCGACTGGTTCTCGGTGATGGTGCTGACCATGCTGGGCGCGCTGGTCTGGCTGTTCTGGATCGCCAAGCTCACCGGCTGGCCGGCCCAGCTGGCCAAGAACGCGCTCAAGCTGGTGCCGGGCTTCAAGCCCGAAGTCGGCATCATCGCCTTCCTGGTGGCGGCCGCAACCAGCATCGGCTGGATCATGCTGGTCCACTGGCGCCTGTCGCGCCAGCCTTCGGTGCTGTGGCGTGCGGTGGTCCTGTCCTCGAGCGGGCTGATCCTGCTGTGGGTGCTCCTGATGACCTTGTTCCTGCCGGACCTGAACTACAGCAAGAGCTACGCCGGCGTGGCGCAGCAGATCGCGGCCAAGCTGCCGCATGACGCGGACTGCATCGAAACCAATGTCAACCCGGCCCAGCGCGCTTCCTTCGCCTACTTCGGCCGGCTGCCTTTCACCACCCTGGCGGGCGGCGCTTGCCGCTACGTCCTGCTCCAGGACAGCATCAGGAACCGCGACGACGACAAGCTGGCACGCCGCTACGGCGTCCGCGGCAGTACCGTGCTGTGGGAAGGCAGGCGCGCTTCCGACCGCGACGAACGCTTCCGCCTGTTCCAGCGCAGCCGCTGATCCTCCCCTTTCCCCGCAGTCATCCCAAGGCCGCCGTCATCCCGCCGGCGGCCTTTGTCTTTCTGGCACGATTCCTGCATCTTTTTCATCGGTGCGCAGTACACCAGCCTGATGTGAGAACCTATGTATGCATGAAAGCGCGCTTGAGCGGAATCAATTGCCTCGTAAACTGGACCGGCACAATGAAACAGGTCGTTTTTTGTTGCCATACGGGCGCAACCGATCGAGCAGCGCTGCGAGGAGATACCATGAAAAGCGTTACCTTTTCGGAAATTGTTCGTATACGCGAGCGGCCCTACTTCCTGCGTCGCCCCGCTACCTGGCGGCAGCTGTTCCCCTGGGCCCTGACCGTCGCGGTCGGCCTGCCGCTGCTGATGCTGGCGCTGCACCTCATCGACCCGGAAACCCCGCTGCCCTACATCGTGCTGCCGGCGCTGGTCGGTGGCCTGATGCCGGTCGCCATGATGGGTCCCGGGCGCTTCGAGATGCGCACCCGCTTCGATGCCCACTACATGATCAACACGCTCGACGAAGCCCTGGTCTCCCTCGGCTACCTCCGCAGCAAGTCCGATGCCGACCGCATCAGCTACTTCCGTCCGCTGCCCTGGCTGCGCGGCCGCGAGGGCTCGATCGAAGTGGCGGTACAGCCGCACACGCTGCAGGTGGTCGGCCCGGTGGGCAGCCTGCGCCTGCTGCAGCAGCGCATCTCCGCCTGAGGGGACTGTCGTACGCCGGCGAGGGCCTGCGCAGGCCCTTTCCAGCCCTGCTCGCCCCCTCTTTGCAGCAGAGTTGGTCCGCAGTACTGGCCATTCGTGCAATCGATGTGCTAAGATGCGCCCCTGCTATTGGGCCTCTGTGGCGGAATTGGTAGACGCACTTGACTCAAAATCAAGCGCCGAAAGGCGTGCCGGTTCGATTCCGGCCGGAGGCACCACCCACCAGCATGGCAGCTTGCGTTGCCGTGATCGAATGATCGATCATCGGCGCTTGGCGCAAGCCTCAGCGCTTTCCGCATCTTCCTGATTCTCTTCCTGATTCCCGTCGGAAAACTTTACACCTCATCGCGCCTGGTCGGCGATGCAGGCGCTCGCATGCCTCTACCTGAGGCGGGGGCCTGTGCACTCTTGCTTCGCCGGTGCGCTGGCGACCGTAGTCAGTGCTGCCTGAGCGGCTGCCCCCAGTTCTCGTAACTGCGCTCGATGCGCCGCCCAGTACCGTCCCGGGCAATGGCCTCGAAGGCCGCGTTCAGCCGCGCCACGACGGCATCCGGCACACCGGGGTTGCAGGCCAGGTAGAGTTCGATGCGGTTAAACACCAGCAGCGGCACGATCTTCTTGTCGTAGCCGTAGCGGGTCAGAATGGTGCTGCCGCTGCGCAGGCTGGCCGCCCACAGGTCGATGCGGTCGAGCAGCAGCTTGCCGGCGTTGGCAAGATCTTCATTCGCGGCATCGACACGAAAACCCCGTGCCCGCAGGTAGGCGTCGCGGGCGTCGCCGTTATAGGTGCCGATGCGCAGGCCGCGCGCATCCTCGAGGCTGCGCAGCTTCAGCTTGCTGTCGGCACGGGCCATCATCACCCAGTGGCCGGTGTCGGTCGGCCCCACCCATTTGAACAAGGCTTCGCGCTCGGGCGTGCGCGAGGTCGAATAGACGCAGGCATCGCTGCGCTGCTGCGCGGCCAGGTAGGCGCGCTTCCAGGGCAGCAGTTCGATGGTGTAGTCGATGCCGGCGCGCTGCATGGCTTCGCGCACCTTGTCGGTGGCAATGCCGATCACGCGCGTGCCTTCCAGCATGCTCGACGGCGCCGAGGTTTCGGTCGTCAGGTAGAGCCGCGGCCTGGCGGCGGGCGCCGTCTCCACGGCGGCGCTAGCAGCACCGCTGATTACAGCGAATGCTATCGCGAGAGTTCGAGTGAGCAAGCTTGTTCCCTGGCTGGATCGCCTGCCGGTCGCGCTGGACGGCGGACTTGTTTTGTTTGTGATTGCAGAGTAGCACTACAAGGAATTTTTCCGCAATGCATGTCGCCGCCGATGTCATGACAGGTGGCGCTCGCGCGACACATCAGCGTGTCAAACCCGCATGATTCCTGCCCTCAACGAGACTTTCCCTTACGAAAATGCGATACTGCCGAGACCATTCCTGGGCGCTTTTCACTGCCCAATCACCGCAAAAGCCGCCCCATGCTGCAATTATTTTCAGTTCCGGACGATCCGTCGCTGCTCACTTTTGGCGTCTATGAACCGCGCTTGGTCCTGCTGTCGGTCCTGATCGCCATTTTCTCGTCCTGGATGGGCCTGCAGGTCGCAGGCCAGGCAGCCGCCAGCCGCACCCACCGCGTCCTGGTGCTCGGCAGCGGCAGCCTTGCTCTCGGCGCCGGCGTCTGGGCCATGCACTTCATCGGCATGCTGGCATTCAACCTGTGCACGCCGATCACCTACGACCCGAAGGTCACCATCCTGTCGGCCCTGCCCAGCATCGGCGCATCGGCGGTGGCACTGTCGCTGATCTCGCGCCAGCGCCTCGGGCCGCTCGGCCTGCTGATCGGCGGCGTGCTGGTCGGCGCGGGCATCGGCGCGATGCATTATTCCGGCATGGCCGGCATGCAGATGCGCCTGCAGCTGCGCTACGACCCGACCATGTTCGCCCTGTCGATCGTGGTGGCCGTGGTACTGGCCACGCTGGCGCTGGGCGTGCGCTTCGGCCTGACGCGCTTCCGCTCGTTGAGCGAATCGCGCCGCCTGCTGCTGGCGGCCATCGTGATGGGCTGCGCCATCGCCGGCATGCACTACACCGGCATGGCCGCCGCCCGCTTCGTCGGCCAGGTGACGCCGGGCGGCACCGGCTCCTCGAACAGCGAGTTCCTGGCCCTGGCCATCTCGCTTACCACTATCGCCTTCACCGGCCTGGTGGTCGCGGCCAACGGCCTGCTGCGCTACCGCATGATGTTCCTCGAGCTGCGCCGCAGCGAAGCCTGGATGCGCGCCCTGCTCACCACCACGGTGGACGGCGTGATCACCATCGCGCGCGACGGCACCATCAGCGAATTCAACGCCTCGGCCGAGCGCATCTTCGGCTGGCGGCGCGAGGAAATCGTCGGACGCAGCGCCAGCCTCCTGATCGCCGACGACGATGCCGCCTCGCACAACGGCCTGCTGGGCCTCATCATCGAGGGCTACACCCCGGCGATGTCCGGCAGCAGCGAGATTATGGGCAAGCGCAAGGACGGCAGCCTGGTGCCGATCCGCCGCGCCATCGGCCATGCGCGCCTCGACACGCAGGACCTGTTCGTCTGCTTCATCACCGACATCAGCGAGCGCCGCGCCATCATGCAGGCGCTGCACGCCAGCGAAGCGCAGTTCCGCTCCCTGATCGCCAACATCCCCGGCATTTCCTTCCGCTGCGCCGTGGATGGCGACTGGCCAATGGCCTTCATCAGCGATGCGGTCGAGCGCCTCACGGGCTACCCGGCGGCCGACTTCCTGGGCGAGGCGCCGCGCCGCACGTTCGGCAACCTGATCCACGCCAGCGACCGCGTGGAGATCACAGCACAGATCCAGGCCGCCCTGCGGGAGGATCGCACCTACCTGATCGAATACCGCCTGCTGCACCGCGACGGCAGCGTGCGCTGGATGTGGGAAAACGGCGGCGGCGCGCGCAATGACGCGGGCGAAGTCGTCTGGCTCGACGGCGTCATCCTCGACATCACGGAACGCCGCATGATGGAAGAAGCACTGCGCGAGGCCAAGGACAAGGCCGAGCAGGCCGCCGCCGCGCGCGCGACCTTCGTCGCCAACATGAGCCACGAGATCCGCACGCCGATGAATTCGATCCTCGGCTTCACCGACGTCCTGCTCGACGGCGAACTGAACAAGGAGCAGCGGCGCCACCTCGACACCATCCGCAGCGCCGGCCGCTCGCTGCTGCGCCTGCTCAACGAGATCCTCGACACCGCCAAGCTGGAGAAGGGCGCGGTGGAGCTGGAGCAGCACGACTACAACCTGCTGTCCCTGATCGACGAGCTGTCGTCCACGCTGTCCGCGAATGCGCGCGCCAAGGGCCTGCACCTCGACATCCACTACGACCCGGCGCTGCCGACCGGGCTGCGCGGCGACGAGCTGCGCGTGCGCCAGGTGCTCACCAACCTGCTCGACAACGCGATCAAGTTTACGGAGAAAGGCACGGTCACCTTGCGCGTGCGCGCCGAGGGCGACCAGCTGTGCATCGTCGTCAGCGACACCGGTATCGGGATCGCCCCGGAACGCCTGCAGGCGATCTTCGACCCCTTCACCCAGGCCGACGCCTCGATGACGCGCCGCTTCGGCGGCACCGGCCTCGGCACCACGATCAGCAAGCAGCTGGTCGAGCTGATGGGCGGAAAGATCTGGGCCGAGAGCGAACTCGGCAAGGGCACCAGCTTCCACGTGCACCTGCCTCTGGTGCTGGCGCGCTTTGCGCAGCAGGCGCCGCGCGTGCGCAGCGCCGCCGTGCTGCCGCCGCTGCGCGTGCTGGCCGCCGACGACGTACCGCAGAACCTGGAACTGCTGCAGCTCCTGATGGCGCGCCGCGGCCACACGCTCACCGCCGTCGCGGACGGCGCCGCGGTGCTGGAACAAGCCAAGGAAGGCGACTTCGACCTGGTGCTGATGGACTTCCAGATGCCGACGCTCGATGGCTTGAGCGCCACGCGCGCGATCCGCGCCCATGAAGCCGCCACAGGCAAGCGCCGCACGCCGGTAATCGCGATGACCGCCAGCGTGCTGCCCGAGCACCGCCGCGCCAGCGTGGAAGTAGGCATGGACGGCTTCGCCACCAAGCCGGTCGACTGGTTCTCCCTGTCGCACGAGATCGCGCGCGTGCTGGGCCTCGGCCAGCAGGCGCAGGCGAACCCCGACCTGGCGGCGATCCCGGCGCCGGCGCGCGAAGTATTGAACCGCCGCGCCGGGCTGCACCGCTGGGCCGACAAGGCCGACGTGTATGCCGAGGCGCTCGACCATTTCGGCCGCCAGTACGCCGGCCTTGCCACCACGTTGAAGATGCATGCGGCGGGCGGCTCGCACCAGGAGTTGCGCATGCTGGCGCACAAGGTACGCGGCGTGGCCGCCAACGTCGGCCTGGAGCAGCTGTCGGACGCGCTGTCGAGGCTCGAGCGGGCCACCAATACCGTGCCGACCGACGAGCGCGAGGCCGCCCAGGCGCTGGATACCGCCGCCGTGGCGCTGGGAGAGGCGCTGGCCGCGATCCGCGCGGGCAGCCCGCAGCCGATCGTCGCGCCGGAGGCTGCCCCTTATGACTTGGCGCGCGCGCGCCGTGCCGGCGGCGTGCTGCTGCAGGCCCTGCGCCGCGGCGCCCTCGACGATGCCGCCCTCTCCGGCCTGGCGGCGGCGCTGGCCGGCCACCCGGTCGCGCCCCGCGTCGCCCAGGTCCAGGGCGCGATCGGCGACTTCGAATTCGACTCCGCCCTGGAACAGCTGGAAGCCGTGATGGCCACGCTGGGCGAATAGGCTTCACAGGATTGACCCGTATGACGCAACCGAACAACCGCCCGCTGATCCTCGCGGTCGACGACGAGGCCAGCAACCTGCAGCTGCTGCGCCAGATCTTGCAGGACCACTACCGCCTGCTGTTCGCCAAGGACGGCGCGCGCGCGCTCGAGCTGGCGCGGCAGGAAGCCCCCGACCTGGTGCTGCTGGACGTGATGATGCCGGGGATGTCCGGCTATGAAGTGTGCGCCTCGCTCAAGGCGAATCCGGAAACGGCGGCGATCCCGGTGATTTTCGTCACCGCCCTCACCGAAACCGCCGACGAGCTGGAAGGCTTCGAGGCCGGCGCGGTCGACTACATCACCAAGCCGGTGAGCCCGCCGATCGTGCGCGCCCGCGTGCGCACCCACTTGTCGCTGGTGCGCATGGAAGAGCTGCGCGCGACGCGCCTGGAGATCGTCCAGCGCCTCGGCCTGGCCGCCGAGTACAAGGATAACGAGACCGGCCTGCACGTGATCCGGATGAGCCACTTCTCGCGCATCCTCGGCATCGCCGCCGGCATGAGCGAAGTGGAAGCGGACGACCTGCTGCATGCCGCGCCGATGCACGACGTCGGCAAGATCGGCATCCCGGACCGCATCCTGCAGAAGCCCGGTCCGCTCGAGCCGGACGAATGGAAGATCATGCAGAGCCATGTGACGATCGGCGCCGAGATCATCGGCGAGCATGAAGGCGGCATGCTGGCACTGGCTGCGCAGATCGCGCTCACCCACCACGAGAAGTACGACGGCAGCGGCTACCCGCGCGGCCTGCGCGGCGACGATATCCCGCTGGCCGGGCGCATCGTGGCGATCGCCGACGTGTTCGACGCGCTGACCTCGAAGCGGCCGTACAAGAAGGCGTGGACCGAAGAAGAGGCGCTGGACTTCCTGCGCGAGCAGAAAGGGCGCCATTTCGATCCGGGGCTGGTGGACCTGTTCATCGAACAGATGCCGGCGGTGCGGGCGGTGCAGCAGCGCTGGGCGGAAGCCTGATTCACAACATACTGTAGGGTGGTCGGCAAAGCCGACCACCCTACTTTATCTTGTCGGCGGCACGCCCGCCAGTCCCACGCTCTGCCCCGCATTCGCCGTCGCCCTGCGCGCCACCAGCTCCTTGTACAGGTCCGTGTAGCTCGCCGCCATCTGCTCCGACGTAAACAGCTCGTGGTAGCGCTGTTCCGCGCATACGCCCATGCGGCGCGCCAGTTCGGTGTCGTTCCACAGCGTCTGCATCGCGGCACGCAGCGCCGCCGGATCGGACGGCGGCACCACCAGCCCGGTCTCGTTGCCACGGTTGATGTAGGTGGTGCCGGTGCCGATCTCGCATGAAATCATCGGCTTGCCGTACATTGCGCCTTCCAGCAGCGAGATGCCGAAGGCTTCCGAGCGCAGGTGCGAGGGGAACACGAGGCCGTAGCACAGGCTGAGCAGGGCGGCCTTGTCTGCCTCTTCCAGCGCGCCGGTGAAGACCAGGTGCGTCAGTCCCAGGCGCGCAGCCTGCTCCTTCAGCGCCGCTTCTTCCGGGCCGGTGCCGACGATCACGATCGGATAGTCCAGTCCCCTGGCCGCTTCCAGCAGGATGTGCAGGCCCTTGTAGTAGCGCAGCACGCCCACGAACAGGAAGAACTTCGGGCCGACCTTGGCGCGCCAGTGCGCCAGGCGGCAGGGCTCGACGCTCGGATAGGTTGCCTTGTCCAGGCCGTAGGTGATGACGCGGGTCTTGTCGCGATAGCGCTGCAGCACCGTGGACGAGGCCAGGTAGTTGGGCGAGGCCGCGACGATGGCGTCGACGCTGTCGAAGAAGCGGTGCTTGAGCGGCTGGTACAGGCGCAGCCAGCGCTTCTGGCGCACGATGTCGGAGTGGTAGCTGACGACGGTCGGCTTGTCCACGCGCGCCATGAAGTGCGCCAGGTCCATGAAGGGCCACGGGAAGTGGTAGTGGACCACGTCGGCCTCGCGCGCCATGCGCGACAGCGCGCCAATCGCCTGCAGCGAGCAGGCATTCGAGGCGATCTCGAAGTTCAGCGGCACACGGTGCACGGTGTGGCCATCGAAGGCAAAGGGGGCCAGGGACTTCTGGCGCGACAGGGACAGTACGGTGTTGGTCACGCCGATGCGCGACGTGCCGACGCACAGCTGGCGGATCACCTGTTCGATGCCGCCGACCGAGTCCGGAAAGTACGTCTTGTAGAAATGAAGGACACGCATGTTGGAAGCTTACTGCGAAAGTAGCGCACGGTACACCTCGGCAGTTCGCCGTGCGGTGGCATGCCAGGTGAGTTGTTCGGCGCGCGCGCGGCCGGCGGCGATGCAACGCGCGCGCTCGCGGCTGTCGCCGATCAGGGTCTGCAGCGCAGAGGCGAGTTCGCCGGTGTCGAGCGGGTCGACCTCGAGCGCGGCGCCCTGGCTGACTTCGGGCAGCGAACTGGCGTTCGAGGTCACTACCGGCACCTGCGCGGCGAAGGCTTCGAGCACCGGGATGCCGAAGCCTTCGTACAGCGAAGGAAAGGCGAATACGCCGGCGCCCGCGTACAGCAGGCGCAGCTCGCCTGGGTCGGTGACCTGGTCGAGCCAGGCGATGTTCTCGCCTTCGGCCTGCGCCGCCTGCAGGCGCTCCACCAGGTCCTCGCAGCGCCAGCCGCGCGCGCCGACCACCACCAGGGCGCGCTCCTGGCGCACGGGCTTGGGCAGCATCAGCCAGGCGTCGAGCAGGCGGGCGATGTTCTTGCGCGGCTGCAGGGTGCCGACGGTCAGGACATAACCCGGCCTGAGCCGGTAGCGCGCCATCGCCGCGTCCACCTGCTGCGGGTCGGCCGGGGCCAGCCACTCCTCGTCGACGCCGTTGGGCACCACCGAGATGCGGCGCGGGTCGACGCCGAAGCAGTCGACCAGCTCGCGGGTGGCGAACTGCGACACCGCGATCACATGGTCGGCTTTGGCGATGGCCTTGCGCTGCAGCCAGTTCTTGGTGCGGCGCAGCCGCGGGCTGCACCACTCGGGATACTTGATCGGCAGCGCATCATGCAGGGTCGCCACCACCGGGCAGTCCATGCGCACGATGCGGTAGTCGGTGGCGTGGTACACGTCGGCCGGCATGTGCACGCGGTGCGCCGCGGGCGTGAGCAGGTCCACCAGGGACGCGTGCTCGAAGGATTGCGGCATCGGCTGGCCGATGCTGATGCCCTGCTCTCCTGTGCGCGGGCGCGGCCAGGCATAGGGGGCGACGGTACAACCGGCGCGCGGCAGGTGGCGCAGCAGCGCCCGGGTATAGACGCCGATACCGTCCAGGCGCCCCCCGGTCAGGCCCGGTTCGATCATGGTCGTTCCGAGACCGATGGTGAGACCGCCCACGCTCACGCCAGGTACATCCAGCGCAGCGTCTCGGACAGCGGCGTCGGGTCGAGTTGGCCGATGACGGCGGTGAGCTTGCTGTTGCTACCCGAAAGCGTGAGCACGTCGTTGGCGCGAACGAAAGCCGGGTTGACATGCACGTCGATGTGGTAGCCGGCGATCTCGCTCATCATGTCGATCAGGTTGGCCAGCGAGTGCGAGCTGCCGGAGCAGACATTGAATGCCTCGCCGGCGGGCGCCACGGCCAGCAAGCGGCGGTAGGCGCGCGCCACCATGCGCACGTCGGAGAAGTCGCGCGCGATCGCCAGGTTGCCCAGCTCGATGCGCCTCTCGTTGCGGCGGAAGTGGGACACGATCTTCGGCAGCAGGAAGTTCTCGGTCTGGCCCACCCCGGTATAGTTGAACGGGCGCGCGATGGTGATCGGCAGCTTGTCCATCCACAGCCGCGCCATGTATTCCATGGCCAGCTTGCTGACGGCGTAGTCGTTGGCCGGGTTTGGGGGCACGTTCTCGTCGATGACGGGCACGCTGGCATTGCCGTAGACATTGGCCGAGGAGGCCAGCAGCACGCTGGTTGGGCGATGCTTGCCATTGGCCAGCGCCTCCAGCAGGTTGCGCGTGCCGACCACGTTGACGCGGTAGATCAGTTCGGTGTCCGCGTGGGCCACGAAGGCGATGCCGGCGAGGTGGGCAACCACGTCGGGTGCTACTGCCTCGACCAGGCGCGCCACGGCCGCGCGGTCGCACAGGTCGACCGGGAAGATGTCGGGGCCGAGCTCTTCGCCGGGCATGACGGTGCCGTAGACACGGTAACCGGCCGCGGTCAGCTCCTGCGCCATGTAGTAACCGGTGAAGCCGCGCAGGCCCGTGATGAGCGCGCGGCGTCCCTCGCCTTCCCTCCCGCCGATGAAGGCCGGGATGTCGTCCGTGGCCATGCGTTCCATGATTTAGAACGAGAATCCGGTTTCGTTGCGACGCAGGTCGGCGTCGACCATCATCTGGCACAGTTCTTCGAGCGTGGTCTTGGGCTCCCAGCCGAGCATGCGCCTGGCCTTGGCCGGATCGCCGATCAGGAGGTCGACTTCGGCCGGGCGGTAGAACTTCGGCGACACGCGCACCAGGGCCTTGCCGGTCCGGGTGCAATGGCCCACTTCGTTCTCGCCCTCGCCGCTGAATTCGATGGCGATGTTGGCGCCCTTGAAGGCCATGGTGACGAAGTCGCGCACGGTCTCGGTACGGTTGGTGGCGAGCACGAAGGTATCGGGTTCGTCGGCCTGCAGCATGCGCCACATGCCTTCGACGTATTCCTTGGCAAAGCCCCAGTCGCGCTTGGCATCGAGGTTGCCCAGTTCGAGCACGTCGAGCTTGTTCAAGACGATCTTGGCGACCGAATCGGTGATCTTGCGGGTGACGAACTCGCGGCCGCGCAGCGGCGACTCGTGGTTGAACAGGATGCCCGAGGAACCGAAGATGCCGTAGGACTCGCGGTAGTTAACGGTCATCCAGTGCGCATACAGCTTGGCGACGCCATAGGGGCTGCGCGGGTAGAAAGGCGTTTCCTCGACCTGGGGGATGGCCTGCACCTTGCCGAACATCTCGGAGGTGGAGGCCTGGTAGAAGCGGATCTTCGGATTGACGATGCGGATCGCTTCGAGCAGGTTGACGGCGCCCAGGCCGGTGATCGAGGCGGTGGTGACTGGCTGCTCGAAGGACACGCCGACAAAGCTCTGCGCTGCCAGGTTGTAGACCTCGTCGGGCTGGCTGCTGTCGACCAGGCGGATGCTCGACGACAGGTCGGTCAGGTCGTATTCGACCAGATCCAGGTTCGGATGCTTGTCGATGCCGAGCTCTTCGATACGCCAGAAGTTGACCGAACTGGAGCGGCGGAAAGTGCCGGTCACGTGATAGCCTTTTTCCAGGAGAATCTGCGCCAGATATGCGCCATCCTGGCCGGTAATACCAGTGATCAAGGCTCTTTTTGTTGTTTGCATGTTCTTGGTTCTAGAAGATGGTCTTGCAGGCAGCCAGACTCAGGAAAGCCCGGATTGTATCAGAGAGGAGATGGAGCCCAGCCTTGCACAACAGAAACCGGTGCAATAAATGCAACATTTATTCGGACATTATGCCCTGAAATCGGAGGAGCTCGTCGCCCGCTTACGGTTTGTTACCGTTGTATTTGTGCGAAGACAAATGGCGAAACCCGGAGACAAATACGCCTGAAGCAACGCAAGACGCCGCTTCAGGCGTATGTTCCGTAGGGTGGGCGGCTGTGCCGCCCACCGGTGATAGTTTGCAGCAAGATCATCGGGCCCGATAACGGAACCGATAACTATCGCCGCCTGGGCGGAAACCCGCCCACCCTACCTTTGCGATACCGCATCCACAACACACAAGGCCGTCATGTTCACGATGCGGCGCACCGTCGACGATGGAGTCAGGATGTGCACTGGACGTGCGCAGCCCAGCAGGACCGGGCCGATCGCGATACCGTTGCCGGCGGCGCTCTTGACCAGGTTGTAGGAGATGTTGGCGGCGTCGATGTTCGGCATGACCAGCAGGTTGGCGTCGCCGGTCAGCGCCGAGTTCGGCATGATCTTCATGCGCACCTTGGCTTCGATCGCGGTATCGCCATGCATCTCGCCGTCGATTTCCAGGCCCGGCTTGGCCTGCTGCACCAGCGGCAGCACCGCGCGCATCTTCTGGGCCGAGGCGCTGTTGTAGGTGCCGAAGTTCGAATGCGACAGCAGGGCCGCGCGCGGCTGGATGCCGAAGCGCTCCATCTCTTCGGCGGCCATGACGGTGATCTCGGCCAGTTCCTGCGCGTTCGGGTTCTCGTTGACGTGGGTGTCGACGATGGCCAGCTGGCGGTCCGGGGTGATCAGGAAGTTCATCGCCGCGTACACGTTGCTGCCCTCGCGCTTGCCCAGCACCTGGTCGATGTAGTGCAGGTGCATCTGGGTGGTGCCGTAGGTGCCGCAGATCAGGCCGTCCGCGTCGCCCTTGTGGACCATCATGGCGCCGATCAGGGTATGGCGGCGGCGCATCTCGAGCTTGGCCATGTCGATGGTCACGCCCTTGCGCATGCCCATCTCGTAATAGGCTTGCCAGTAATCGCGGTAGCGCTCGTCGAAGTCCGGGTTGATCACGTCCACGTGCTGGCCCAGTTTCAGGCGCAGGCCGAACTTCTCGATGCGCTTTTCCAGCACGGCCGGGCGGCCGACCAGGATCGGGCGCGCCAGCTTTTCGTCGACCACCACCTGGACCGCGCGCAGCACGCGCTCATCCTCGCCTTCGGCGTAGACGATGCGCTTGGCTTCCATCGGCGCGGCCTTGGCCACCGAGAACAGCGGCTTCATGAAGGTGCCGCTGCGGTACACGAACTGCTGCAGGCTTTCGGCGTAGGCGGCCAGGTCTTCGATCGGGCGGGTAGCGACGCCGCCGTCCTGCGCCGCCTTGGCCACGGCCGGGGCGATGTGGGTCAGCAGGCGAGGATCGAAGGGCATCGGAATCAGGTATTCCGGACCGAAGGACAGGTTATTGATGCCGTAGGCCGAGGCCACGATGTCCGACTGCTCGGCGTGGGCCAGGTCGGCGATCGCGTGCACCACCGCGATTTCCATTTCGCGGGTGATGGTGGTCGCGCCACAGTCCAGCGCGCCGCGGAACATGTAGGGGAAGCACAGGACGTTGTTGACCTGGTTCGGGTAGTCCGAGCGGCCGGTGGCGATGATGGCGTCGCTGCGCACCGCCTTGACGTCTTCCGGCAGGATTTCCGGGTTCGGGTTGGCCAGGGCCAGGATCAGCGGGTTGGCGGCCATGGACTTGACCATGTCCTGCTTCAGCACGCCGCCGGCGGACAGGCCGAGGAAGATGTCGGCGCCGGGGATCACTTCAGCGAGCGAGCGGTGCGGGGTGTCCTGGGCGAAGCGTTCCTTGTCCGGATCCATCAGCTCGGTACGGCCCTTGTAGACCACGCCGGCCAGGTCGGTAACAAAAATGTTCTCGATCGGGAAGCCGAGGTCGACGATCAGGTCGAGGCAGGCCAGCGCGGCGGCGCCGGCGCCGGACACCACCAGCTTGCAGTTCTTGATGTCCTTGCCGACGACCTTCAGGCCGTTCAGGATGGCCGCGCCGACGATGATCGCGGTGCCGTGCTGGTCATCGTGGAAGACCGGGATCTTCATGCGCTCGCGGAGCTTGCGCTCGATGTAGAAGCACTCCGGCGCCTTGATGTCCTCGAGGTTGATGCCGCCGAAGGTCGGTTCGAGCGAGGCGATGATGTCGACCAGCTTGTCCGGGTCGTTCTCGGCGATCTCGATGTCGAACACGTCGATCGCGGCGAACTTCTTGAACAGCACGCCCTTGCCTTCCATGACCGGCTTCGAGGCCAGCGGGCCGATGTTGCCCAGGCCGAGGACGGCGGTGCCGTTCGAGATCACGGCGACCAGGTTGCCGCGCGCCGTGTACTTGTACGAATTGGCCGGGTCCTTGACGATTTCCTCGCAAGGCGCGGCCACGCCCGGCGAATAGGCCAGCGCCAGGTCGCGCTGGTTCAGCAGGCCCTTGGTCGGGGTGACGCTGATTTTGCCGGGGCGGGGAATCTGGTGGTATTCGAGCGCTGCAGCACGCAGTTGTTGACGCAATTCTTCTTTCTTGTCCGATGACGAGTCCATGCCGGGCAGCCTTCCTGAAACTAGAGGGGAACCTCCAATTTTATCAGACGAACAGTTGACAAAGGCTACGTATTTTCAACAAGCAGTTTTTGATTCATAAGCCAAGCTTATATTGCTGAGCTATTTAGATGCTCAGCCGATACTATGACAGAAAAGCTCGGCGCACCGACAATGCTGGCGCCGGCCCGTGCCCGGTACAATCTGCGGATGCTCTCCGAATTCGACCTCATCAAGCAGTTCTTCAAGCGCGACCGCCCAGGCAGGGCCGACCTCGGCATCGGCGACGACTGCGCCCTCCTCACACCTTCCCCGGGCCGCCAGCTGGCGATCTCGAGCGACATGCTGGTCGAGGACCGGCATTTCTTTGCCGGCGCCGATCCCGTCAATCTGGGCCATAAAAGCCTGGCGGTGAACCTGTCGGACCTGGCGGCGATGGGCGCGCGCCCGGTCGGCTTCACGCTGGCCCTTGCGCTGCCGGCCGCCGACCCGGCCTGGCTGGAGGGCTTCTCGCGCGGGCTGTTCGCGCTGGCTGACGCTTACGGCTGCGAGCTGGTCGGGGGCGATACCACCAAGGGACCGCTCAACATCTGCATCACGGTGTTCGGCGAGCTGGCGCCGGGGCATGCGCTGCGCCGCGATGCGGCGCGCGTGGGCGACGATATCTGGATTTCGGGAACGCTGGGGGATGCGCGGCTGGCCCTTGCCGGGTACTGGAAGGAAGTGGCGCTCTCCGCCGAGGATCACGCGCAGGCGGCGCAGCGCATGCACATGCCGACGCCGCGCGTGGCCCTGGGCCTGGCGCTGGCCGCGCAGCCCATTGCCCATTCGGCGCTCGACATCTCGGACGGGCTGGTGGGGGACCTGGCCCACATCCTGGCCGCGTCGCGGGTCGGGGCAACGCTGGACGTCGATGCGCTGCCGGCCGGGCCGGTGCTGGCGCGGCAGTCAAGCGAGCTGCGGCGGCGCTTCACGGCGGCCGGCGGGGATGATTACGAGTTGTGCTTCACGGCGCCCGTCGAACACCGCGAGGCGGTGCTGGAGGCGGGACGCGTGAGCGGCACTGCGGTGACGCGGGTGGGTACGATAGAGGCGGAGCCGGGGCTGCGCTTCGTGGATGCGCAAGGCGCGCCCCTCGACCTGAAGCTGAGCGGGTGGGATCACTTCAGCTGACCGCGTGGGCGGGAGACCCGCCCACCCTACGGTAAAACGGGGTTTCGTAGGGTGGGCAGGTTCCCTGCCCACGCGGTCAAGCAGCACTTGATTTATCGGTTTCGTCCCGCGGCGTCTTCCGGTCATCATACGGCCCGTTCGTCAGCCAGTAATGGCGGAACGCCAGCCGGATGTTCTCCCGCAGCTGCAGGTCGTGCCAGGGCTTCGTATAGAAGCGGTAGATCGCCCCGCGGTTGATCGAATCGAGTACCGTCTCCACCCCCGTGTAGCCCGACAGGATGATGCGGATGGTCTCCGGATACATCTCCTTGACCTTGCTGAGGAATTCGGTGCCGCTCATGACCGGCATGCGCTGGTCGCACAGGATCACCTGCACCCGGTACAGCGCCAGCAGCTCGAAGCCTTCGGCCGGCGAGGATGCGGTCAGCACCCGGTAGTTGTCGCGCCTGAACAGGCGGTGCAGCGCGGTCAGGACGTTGACGTCGTCGTCCACGATGAGCAGGGTCTGGAGCTTGTCGTCCTGGGCCGGCGGCTGGTCGGGCTGGGCGCGGTTGTCCTGTACCAGGCGCGCCAGCTCGTCGGCGGGCAGCGCGCGCGAGAAGTGGAAGCCCTGGATCTCGTCGCAGCGGTTGCGGCGCAGGTAAGCCATCTGCGCGCGGGTCTCCACGCCCTCCGCGATCACCTGCATGTGCAGGCTGTGCGCCATGCTGATGATGGCCAGTGCGATCGCCGCATCGTCCGGGTTGGTCACGATGTCGCGCACGAAGGCGATGTCGATCTTCAGCTTGTCGATCGGGAAGCGCTTGAGGTAGGCCAGACTCGAATAACCGGTGCCGAAATCGTCGATCGCGATGCGGATGCCGAGCTCCTTCAGCCGCCCCAGCACGGCGATGGTGTGCTCGGCATTCGACATCAGCGCGCTTTCCGTCAGCTCCAGCTCCAGAAGCCCCGGTTCGACCCCGTGGCGTTCGAGCGCCGCGCGGATCACGCCTTCCAGGTCGCCCTCGACGAACTGGCGGCTCGACACGTTCACCGCCACCCGCACGTCGCGCACCCCGCTAGCATTCCAGGCCGCGATCTGGCGGCAGGCTTCGTCGACGATCCACTCGCCGACCCGCACCACCAGCCCGGTCTCCTCCATCAGCGGCACGAATTCGGCCGGGTAGACCAGCCCGAAGCCGGGACGGTTCCAGCGCAGCAGCGCTTCCACGCCCGAGATGCGGCCGGTGTTCAGTTCCAGCTTGGGCTGGTAGTACAGCACGAACTGGTTGCCCTCGAGCGCGCTGCGCAGCGCCAGCTCGAGGTCCAGGCGCGCCAGCACCTGCACGTTCATCCCGGCGGTGAAGAAGCGGTAGCCGTCGCGCCCCGCTTCCTTGGCGCGCACCATCGCGGTGTCGGCGTACTTGATCAGGGTGCCAGGCTCGGTCGAGTCTTCCGGATACATGGCGATGCCGATGCTGGCCGTCAGCGCAGCCTGCTGGCCGTGCAGGTCGAAGGGCGCACGCAGCGACTCGCGGATCTCGTTGGCGACGTTGACTGCTTCCTGCTGGTCGCGCGTCATCGTCAGGATCAGCGCGAACTCGTCGCCGCCCAGGCGCCCGGCCGTGTCGCGCAGGCGCACCACGCGCACCAGGCGCGTGCTGAACTGGCGCAGCAGCTCGTCGCCGAGCGTGGTGCCGAGCGAATCGTTGATGATCTTGAAGCGGTCGAGCGTGATGCACAGCACCGCCACGCGCCAGTTCTTGTCGCGCGCCAGCTCGATCGCGTCGCGCAGGTTCTGGAAGAACAAGGTGCGGTTCGGCAGGCCGGTGAGCGCGTCGTAGCTGGCCATGTGGCGCATGCGTTCCTGCGCGTGCAGGCGCTCGCTGATGTCGCGCGCCACCGCGATCAGCATGCGGCTCTTGCCGAGGTCCTGCAGCTTCCAGCTGATCTCCACCGGCACCGCGCCCTGCCCCCCGGCGCGCAGCAGCTCGGTCTCGACGATGTCGCCCGGCAGCGGGCCGAATTCGGTCTTGCCATCCTGCGCGCCCGCGCCGCCGTGAGCCAGCGCATCGGCCGCCAGATGGCGCTCGAGCAGCTCGCGGGTGGCCAGGCCCAGCGCCACCGGGTCGATGCGCAGCAGCGCCTCGCGCGAGAAGCCGAGCATGCGGCAGGCGCCGTCCGACACGTCCACCATCGCCATCGAGGCGGTATCGATCAGGAAGATCGCATCCGGGGTCGCATCCATCGCCCCGCGGAAGCGCGCCAGCTCGGCAGTGCGCTCGCGTACCTCGCGTTCCAGCTGCACCCCGTAGTCCTGCGATTCGCGGTGCAGCAGGCGCACCTCCAGCAAATTGCGGATGCGCGTCATCACCTCGACCGTGTCGAAAGGCTTGCCGATGAAGTCGCGCGCGCCGGCTTCCAGCGCGGCCAGCTTCTTGTCCGGCTCGGCCGTCACCACCAGCACCGGCAGCCAGGAATCGCTTTCGAGCGGCTTGAGCGCCTCCATCACGTCGAAGCCGTCCATCCCCGGCATGTGCAGGTCGAGGATGATCAGGTCGAAGCGGTGCTTCAGGTGCATCGACACCACCTGGCGCGGGTCGTAGGTAGCCGAGACGTTCTCGTACCCGGTAGTCGTCAAGAGGTATTCGAGCAGCTGGACGTTGACGGGTTCGTCGTCCACGACGAGGATGCGCGCGCGGCGGATGTCGGAGAGTGTAATCATTCGGCCTTCCTTTCGGCCGGCACCGCTCCTGTTCCAGGTAGCTGCGCCAGCGTACTGTTGATCGCTTCGGTGAACTTGTCGATGTCGATCGGTTTGGTGAGGTAGCGGGCAAAGCCCGCCGCCATGCCGCGTTCGATGTCGCGCTGCATGGCGTTGGCGGTCAGGGCGATGACCGGGATACTGCAGGTGAGCGGATCGGCGCGCAGCTGCCTGAGCACCTCGGTGCCGCTCATGCCCGGCAGGTTCAGGTCCATCAGGATGATCTCGGGAAGGTAGCTGCGCGCCAGCGACAGGCCGATATGGCCGTCGTGCGCCGACAGCAGGCGCAGGTCGGAACGGAAGCGCACGATCTCTTCCACCAGGCGCAGGTTGGCCGGGTTGTCCTCGACATACAGGAGCAGGTGCGGGTTCAGCTGTGATACGCCCTCTTCCGCCACCGCATGGACTTGCGGCGCCGCGCCGGCGGCGTCCTCCGCCTGCTTCGCCAGCGGCGCGGTGGTGGCCAGCTCGATCCAGAACACGCTGCCCACGCCCGGACTGCTGGACACGCCGATCTCCCCACCCATCAGCTCGACCAGGCGCTTGGTGACAACCAGGCCGATGCCGGTGCCTTCCTGGCTGCCGCCCTCCTGGCCGAGCCGGTTGAAAGGCTGGAACAGGCTTGCCACCTGCTCGGCATCGAGGCCGGCGCCGGTGTCCCGCACCGACAGGCGCAGCCGGGTCGGGGCGACCTGCTCGCAGGTGACTACCACGGCGCCGGCCTCGCGGTTGTATTTCACCGCGTTGGAGAGCAGGTTGAGCAGGACCTGTTTCAGGCGGGTGCGGTCGGCCAGCACCACCGCCCCCGGCGTCTGCGGGAACAGCACGCGCACACCGCGCCCGGCGGCGATCGGCTCGACCATGGTACGTGTTTCCAGCAGCGTGTCGCTCAGCGCCACCGGCTCCATCGACAGCGTCACCGTGCCCGATTCCACCTTGGCCAGGTCGAGGATCTCGTTGATCAGGGTGAGCAGGTGGCGCCCGCTTTTCAAGATGTGGTTGGCGAACTCCTTCTTCTGCTCGAGGGTCGAAGGCAGCGTGTCGGAGGTGAGGATCTGGGCGAAGCCGAGGATGGCGTTGAGGGGCGTGCGCAGCTCATGGCTCATCGAAGAGAGAAAAGCCGACTTGGCCTGGTTGGCGCTGCGTGCCTCTTCGATCGCATTGGCCAGTTCGGCATTGGCCAGGGCCAGCTGCAGGGTGCGTTCGTCCACGCGCTGCTCCAGCTGCTCGTTCAGGCGCATGACCTCCTGCTGCGCGCGCGAGCGCTCCGCCGCCTCGCGTGCGATCTCGCTGCTCGAGGTCTCCAGCTTGCGCGTGCGCATCTCGATCTCGGTCAGCATGGCGTTGAAGGAATCGACCAGCTCCCCGGCCTCGTCGTTGCTGATGCGCGGCGCGCGGCGCGAGTAATCCCGCGTGGCGACGACCTCGCGCGCGATCTCGGTGATGGCAACGATCGGCGCGGTCACCACCCGGCCCATGCGGCGCATCAGGAGGTAGGCGACGGACATGGCCAGCAGCGTCACCCCCAGGGCGATGCTGAGGTAATCGCGGGTGCGCGCCAGCAGCTGGTTCTCGGCGCGCAGGTACACCGTACCGAGCGCCTCGCCGTCCTCGACGATGCGCTGCCGGATGACCAGCTTGTCGCGGTCGGCGGCAGGGACGGCGGGCAGGACCTCGGGCAGCCCGCGCGTCTCGCCGGCCGCCTGGTAGGAAGCGAACAGCTCGCCGTCGGCGTCGTAGATCGCGGCGGCGCGCACCTGGGGGCGGGTGCGCAGCAGCGCCAGGTTCTCGTTGGCCAGGCGCGGGTCGTCGAAGGTCAGCGCGGCGGAGGTCATGTGGCCGACCAGTTCCGCCTGGGTGGCAAGGTCGTTCAGCAGGCTGCGGTGATAGCTGCGCAGGTCGTAGATAATGATGATCGCCACCGACACCAGCAGGGCGACGAACGTGGTCGTCATCACCGCCCGCACCAGCTTGCTGCGGATCGAACGGCGCTGGGTCATGCGGCCTCCGGGATCATGTGGCCTCCGGCGAGGCCCGGGAAGGCGTGCGGACGCCACCGGCGCGGCAATGCCGGTCCACCGGCCGGAAGGCTGGGAGCGCTACGGCAGGCATGCCGCAGGTTTGCGCCGGCCCCATCCGGTCACGCGCATGTGATTCGAGCGGCATCCAAGAGTCCTACGGAAAACGGAATGTCAATACAGATGCCGCCGTGTAAATGCGGCGGCGCTGACAGGATAGCGGACGGCTTCGTGTCATGTCGCACGGAACTTTTCACGATTCATTCATTCGGCCTTCGTCCACATCCCCACCCACCACGGGTAAAACATGCGGGGAGCTTGAAGTGCACGCTTTCCGTGTCAGTACGGCACGGACCGCGCTAGAATGAACTGTGCGCCGCTCGCGTGCGCCACATCGGCCTCGGCCTGGTCATCGCGCTCATCGGTCAGCAGCGCGGTCAACCGCATTCAAAGGAGCTTCACGTGACGAACGATATCCTAGATCTTGCTACCCAAGTCGGCCGGGCGCTCGAGGCCAAGCGCCTGGTGCTGGCCACCGCCGAATCCTGCACCGGGGGCGGCGTGTCCCAGGCGATCACCGAAATCCCGGGTTCCACCGGCTGGTTCGACTGCGGCTTCGTCACCTATTCCAACGCCTCCAAGACCGAACTGCTGGACGTGCCGGCCGCGCTCATCGCGCAGTTCGGCTCGGTGAGCGAGGAAGTGGCCGGCAAAATGGCCGAGGGCGCGCTGTCGAACAGCACGGCCGACATCGCGGTATCGACCACCGGCATCGCCGGCCCGACCGGCGCGGTGCCAGGCAAGCCGGTGGGCACGGTCTGTTTCGGCTGGTCGCGCGGCGACACGACCTATACGGAACGCCTGGTGTTCCAGGGCGACCGCAAGGCGGTGCGCGAGCAGACCGTCGCGCATGCGCTGCGGGGCCTGCTGCGCTTCCTCGAGTAAGCAACAAGCGACAGTGCCCGCGATGATCCGGATGGCGCCGCGCCTGCTGGGTGGCCTGGCACTGCTTGCAGCCGCCGGGCCGGCGTTTGCCCAGACCGTTTTCCCTGCCGCCTACACCGTGTATGCGGCGGGCGACATCGCACGCTGCAAGCATCCCGACCCGCGCTGGTCCGGCGCCGCCGCTACCGCCAGGCTGGTAGAGCCGCTGCTGCGCGCCAATCCTCATTCCGCGGTGCTGTCGCTGGGCGACCATACCTACCCGGTCGGAGCGCAAGCCGAGTTCGAACACTGCTACCACCCGACCTGGGGACGCTTTCGCGAGCGCACCTGGCCGACGCCCGGCAACCACGAATATGCGACGCCAGGGGCCGCGCCCTACTTCGCCTACTTCGGCGCACGGGCCAAACCGCAAGGAAAAAGCTGGTACAGCCTGCGATTGGGCAGCTGGCTGGTGGTGTCGCTCGACAGCAACCTGACCGGCGCGCTTCACGCCGAGCAGATCGGCTGGCTGCGCGACACACTGGCCCGCGAGAAGGCGACCTGCACGCTCGCCTTCTGGCACCACCCGCTGTACACCTCGGGCGGCCACATCGGCGAACAGGGACGCATGCGCGACGCCTTCGCGCTGCTGCACGCGGCCGGCGCCGAGCTCGTCCTGTCGGGCCACGACCACGACTACGAACGCTTCGCGCCGCAGGATGCCGACGGCCGGCTCGACCGGGCGCGCGGCGTGCGCCAGTTCGTGGTCGGCACCGGCGGCGCCTATGCCACGCCCTTCCTGCAGTTCACGCCCAATAGCGAGGTGCGCGAAGCCAGCTACGACGGCGTGCTGGAGCTGCGCCTGCTGGACGGCGCCTACGAATGGAAATTCCTGCCGGCTGCTCCAGAGCGGGTACCGGCGGGCGCCACGCTCGACCACGGGCGCAGTAGTTGCCACTAGTTCCATTGAATTACCACCGGCCTGCCATTGAGCGCCACTGAAGGAGCACCACATGAGATACTTCCGGCTGCTCGCCTTATTATTGATAATGACCACATTCGCTCCACCCTCCGGCGCCCAGACCGCGCCGCCGTCCCTGCCCACCGTCGCCTTCGAAAAAACCACCCTGCCCAACGGCCTGCAGCTGATCCTGGTCGAGGACCGGCGCCTGCCGATCGTGGCGGTCAACATCTGGTACCACGTCGGCCCGGCCAACGAAGCGCCCGGGCTGACCGGCTTCGCCCACCTGTTCGAGCACATGATGTTCGCGCAGACGCGCCACATCCCGCGCGGCATGGCCGACCGCCTGCTGGAAGGCGCCGGCGCCACCGACAGCAATGGCGGCACCGGCTACGACCAGACCAGCTACTACGACACCGTGCCCTCGAACCAGCTGGAGCTGGCGTTGTGGGTGCACGCCGACCGCATGGGTTACCTGCTCGACGTGCTCGACCAGAAGGCGCTCGCCAACCAGCAGGACGTGGTGCGCAACGAGCGCCGCGAGACCGTCGAGGACGAACCCTACGGCCTGGTGCAGGAAGCGCTGGCGCACGCGCTGTTCCCGAAGGGCCACCCCTACTACGCCTCGATCATCGGTTCGCACGCCGACATCCAGAATGCGAAGCTGGAAGATGTGCGCGAGTTCTTCCGGCGCTACTACGGGCCGAACAACGCCAGCCTCGTGATCGCCGGCGACATCGACAAGGCCAAGACACGCGCCCTGGTCGAGCGCTACTTCGGGAGCCTGCGCCGCAGCCTTCCTGTGGCGCGCCCCAGCGTGACGACGCCGCCCATCACCAGCGAACGCCGCGTGGTCGTGCACGACCGCGTGGAACTGCCGCGCGTCTTCATGGGCTGGCTCACGCCGCCCGCGTACCAAGAGGGCGACGCCGAGCTGGCGGTGGCGGCCGAGATCCTTGCCGGCGGCAAGTCGAGCCGTTTGTACAAGAAGCTGGTGTACGAGCGCCAGATCGCGCAGGACGTGGACGCCAGCCAGAACTCCCAGGGTCTCGCCTCGACCTTCGTCATCGACGTCACCGCACGCCCCGGACACGAAGCGCGCGAACTGGAAGAAGCGATCGACGCCGAGCTGGCCCAGCTGCGCGAGCACGGCCCTTCGCAGCGCGAAGTCGAGCGCGCCCGCAACAGCCTCGAGACCGCGCTCCTGAGCACCATCGAGAAGCTCGGCGGCGACGGACTGGCGGACCAGCTCAACCACTACAACCAGTACACCGGGGATCCCGGCTACCTGACCAAGGACCTGGCGCGCCTGCGCAGCATCACCCCGGGCGACGTGCAGCGCGCGGTACGCGGTTACCTGCGCCAGCAGGCGCGCGCGGTGGTCACCGGCCTGCCCGGCAAGCCGGTGATCGACGACCCGCGCATTCCGCCTGCGCCGAAAAAGAGCAAGGCTGCCAAGGCGGGCACGGCGGCCGAGACCGAAGCGATCAATCCGCCCGAGCCCTGGCGCGCGCAGCAGCCGAAGGCCGGGCCGGCGCCGCGCTTCACCCTGCCGCAGGGCGAGTCCTTCAAGCTCGCGAACGGCTTGACCGTCATCCACCACTACAAGCAGGGCCTGCCTCTCGTGTCGGCCCAGCTGGTGGTACGCAGCGGCAGCGCCGACAATCCCGCCAACTTGCCGGGCCTGGCCGGCTTCACGGCGCAAATGCTGGAGGAAGGCACGGCCACGCGCAGTGCGCCGCAGATCGCCGACGAGATCGCGCAGCTCGGCGCCTTCCTGGACACGGGCACCAGCGTCGACGCCTCCGTGGTGTCGCTGCTGGCGCTGCGCGGAACCTTCGCCCCTGCGCTCGACGTGCTGGCGGACATCGTGCTGCGTCCGGCCTTCCCCACGGCGGAAGTCGAGCGCCAGCGCGCCGACCGGGTCGGGGAACTGATCCAGCAGCGCGACGATCCGGAAGCCGTGGCGTCCGTGGCCGCGGCCGGCGCGCTGTACGGCAACAGGCACCCGAAGGGCCATGGCCAGCTCGGCACCGAACCGGCGATCCGCGCCGCGACGCGCGACGACCTGGTGGCATTCTGGCGCCGCCATTACGTGCCCGGGAATGCCGCGCTGGTGGTGTCGGGCGACATCTCGCGCGGCGAACTGAAGGCGCTGGCGGAGTCGCGCTTCACCGCCTGGCCGCGTGCCGATGTTCCCGACGGCGGCGCGGGCGAGCCCGCGGGCACGCGCGCGCGCCTGGTAATGGTCGACCAGCCGGGCGCAGTCCAGACCGCGCTGCGCGTGACCGGCATTACGGTGGCGCGCACTACCCCGGATTTTCCCGCGCTGCAGGTCCTGAACGCCGCGCTCGGCGGCATGTTCTCCAGCCGCCTGAACAACAACCTGCGCGAGACCAAGGGCTACACCTACGGCATCTCCTCGTACTTCCGCTACGACCGCACGCCGGGCCCCTTCGTCATCGCGGGCAGCGTGCGACGCGACGCGACCGGTGATTCGGTGCGCGAGATCTTCCGCGAGCTGGGCGAGATCCGCGACGCGCCGCTGCCGGCTGCCGAGCTCGATGCCGCCCGCGACGCGCAGGTGCTGTCGCTGCCGGGGGCGTTCGAGACCAATGCCGATATTGGCGCCAGCCTGGCCGAGATCTTCGTCTACGGCCTGCCGCTCGACTACTACGCGCGCCTGCCCGGCCAGCTGAATGCCGTCACGGCGGCGCAAGTACAGGCCGCCGCGCGCAAGCACCTGGCGCCGGAGCGGATGACGGTTGTCGCCGTGGGCGACCGCAAACGCATGCTGCCGCAACTGCAGGCGCTCGGGATGGGTGCCGTGGAGGTGCGCGACAGCGATGGGCAGCTGCCGCGCCCGCGACAATGAATCCGCGCGCCCGCGCAGGTGCTTACGGGGCAGTCCTGTCGCCGGCCAGCTCCTTCTGATTGAGCGCCAAGCGGATCAGTTTTACCTCGGCATGAATTTTCGCAAGCTTGCGGACAATCGCCCACAACCCGCCGGCAATCGCCACCAGGAACAAAAAAACCAGGAATCCCATATCGTTCATTTTCATCGCCGGCCGGGCAGTGCGACCGGTCTGCTCGATGCATCGCCGCGTCGAGCGCGGCCCGGGCCCGGCTGGATTTTTTACTTGTTTTGCAAGCCTTGCTCGATGTGCTCCCAGAACGCTTCCGGCAGCGCCGGAATATCCATCCTGTATTCGGAGATAGCCAGGCAATTCAATATCACGCGCATCGACAAGGTCACCTCTTTCCCCTTAGAGCGCCTAACAAAACCCTCTAGTTGCTCAGCAGGCAACAGCCGAGTACACTGAGCCGCGTTGACCGTCCGCTTTCGGCCAAAAGCGGCCATAAAGTGCTTGGCCGACCAAGATATTCTGTCCAACTCCGGCCGTGGGAGCCAGTCGCATCAGCCCAATTTATGACGATCGAAATTAGACCCAATGCATCTGCTGAGGTACCAGGCACCGAGGGATATGTCGATGACGCAGAGTTGCTTATACCCCGTTATGAGAGTGTCAACCCGAGTGAAAAGTATCGAGCTGTTACTCATCTATTTCCGAAGGTCCCTAGTTTGGTTCTTGACGTCGGCGCAGGGACTGGAGTTGACGCTGCGTGGTTTGCACAAGCGGGGCATCAAGTTCTAGCTGTCGAGCCAGTTTCAGCCTTCCGTGAAGCAGGTATCAGGCTCCACCCGTCCCCTCAGATTGAATGGCTAGAAGACAGTCTTCCGAGACTATCGGGTGTTGTGCATCGGAAAAAGCTTTTTGATGTTGTGCTCGTTAGCTCTGTATGGAACCATCTTGCACGTGATGAACGGGGAGTGGCAATCGCCGCATTAGGCACATTACTCGCCCCAGGTGGCGTGCTTATCATTTCATTGCGGCACGGCCCGTCGCCTTCTAATCGACGTGTATTCGAAGTACCTATCGATGAGACGGTCAACCTCGCCAGCAACCATCAACTGATGCTAATCGCAAGCGCAGAAACCGCGTCGGTACAACTGCTCAACAAGCAGGCCGGGGTTAATTGGTCCTGGCTAGCGTTTAAGAATTAGGTGCTGTGCCTTTACTACCGTTGGCCAGCTGCCACGCTGCGGTACGGGAATGGCAGCGGCGGCTTTGGGTCGATAGCGGACCTAAGCAGGCTCAGTCCGGGCACTAACATAGGGTCCGTGTTCGTAGACGGACTGATGCCATGGTCCGAGCACTACTTCCTGAAGACCTGTGGTCGCTTATAGCAGCTCATCTTCCGGCCCATCACCGATCGCCGAAAGGCGGACGCCCACGTATTGATGATCGCGCGGCCCTAACTGGGATCCTGTTTGTCCTCAAGACTGGAATACCGTGGGAGTACCTGCCGCGCGAACTCGGCTGCGGCAGCGGCATGACATGCTGGCGTCGCCTGCACGAATGGATGCTTGCCGGCGTTTGGCAGCGTAGTATCCACGAGGCGATTTTGCGAAGACTCCGAGAGCATGACCAGATCATGTGGGATCGAGCTTGCGTTGACGCTGCAAGCGTACCGGCACCTGCCGGAGGCGAGCACACCGGCCGAAACCCAACCGATCGCGGCAAACTCGGAAGCAAACATCATTTGCTGGTGGATGAGCGTGGGCTTCCGCTAGTAGCCCAGATCTCGGGCGCGCAGGTACACGACTCGCGTTTTCTCATCCCGCTAATAGAGTTAATCCCGGCAGTTAAGGGGCTGGCAGGCCGTGCGCGCAAACGTCCAGGTAAGCTGCATGCCGATCGAGCGTACGCTTCAAGAGCCCATCGGGCCTGGCTGCGCAGTCGGGGCATTGCAGCTCGGATCGCGCGTTACGGCGTAGAGTCACGCGAAAGGCTTGGCCGGTGGTGTTGGGTCGTCGAGCGCACCTTGGGTTGGCTACACCGCTTCCGCAGATTGCGCATCCGACTTGAGCGGCGAGCAGACGTGCACCAGGCGTTCCTTTCGCTTGCCTGCTCGCTCATCTGCTGGCGGTACGTCGAGCGGTTTTGTTAGGCGTTCTTAGCGTCGTTCAGCACGTAGCGACCACTTGCCATGCTGCGGATCGTGCAGTCCTTGTCGTTGAAAACAAAGCTTACGGGACTATCCACTGGCGCGCTCATGCCCTTTGTTTCGCTGAGATGGTTCCCCTTCAGCCGGTTGAGAGCACGTTTGGACATTGCCATGGTATGTTTTGGACGAGAATGGGTACAACAGATGTTGTGAGGAGTGGCTGGTTGGGACTTGTTGTACATCTTCTTTCCTGATGCTGGGCCCGGACGATTACAGCGGCACGCGTTTCCGATAAGTGAGTTCAGCGCGAACAGAATTGCCCGTGCATCCAGCGACGGGGAACGTTGATTATGCGAGTAACGAGAGCAGGCAAAGCGCCTGCAGTGAAATAGCCGGCGACTATAGCAGTGGCGATGTGGCCTTTTTTCGTAAATTTGTACCACGCATGTATGCATTTGTAGCGCCCTAGCATTTGTAGCATCCGCTGTCCGTCATGCGTGTTTTGCCCCGTTATAGCGGACAGTGGTAACGCACGACTTCCGATGGCCGGCACAGCATGCCGAGTGGCGTGACGACGGACGGGCGTGATGACTCCTTTTCAACTCAGGCGAACGGCAAGCGCGCACAGGGCGACAAAGAGGATCGGCAGCGTCAGCAGCAACCCACGCGCAAGTTCGGGCCGGCCATCGCGGCCCCAGTCGGACAGGCTTATTCACACGACTCTTCGAAATATATCGAACCTCATTGACCGTGTGACGGCATTCTTGTATTCTTCATTCGTCGAATAACGAATAGAACTGTCTGGACACCTTGAGTGCTGCCCTCCGGCAGATTTGTAAACGCATCGAGCAAGGACTGATTCGTATTCGAAAACCTTAACCTCATGCTTGGTTCCTGACTGACGAGCTGCTGTGGCAACCGGTGTGTTCAGCTTCTGCTGCCGCCCCTGGCCGCCCAAGCAATCGGCCGAACTCGACGTGATGAGGTTACCGGTATGTGGAAAACGCTGGCCCGTCCGTCATGCATCAAGCTGCTCAAGTATTGCGTCGTCAACGGGGCGGCTATTTCCGCGATCGACATCCTGCCGCCGGCTCCAGGAGCACGTACGGCAGGCGTGCGGGATCCGGGTAGTTGGACCGCGGAAGAATCGTCTTTTTTCGTCAATGTGTGATCGTTCATGAAAACAAAAAAATCTCACAGCATCGTCTCCGACGCCGCGCGCCGCTTTCAGCGGCGCAGCTTCCTTGGGTTCAGCTCGGCGGTTGCTACCGGGCTTGCGGCCCTGCCCGCGAAGGCGCGCGAACTCGGAACCCCTCGCAGCGCCTACGGACAGCGGGCCGCCACCGAAACCTCGGAACGCTTGTTCGTACCAGGCGCAACGCCGGGGACCGGCGCTAGCCGCACGCCCCTGCAGGACCAGATCGGCATCATCACACCATCATCGCTGCATTTCGAGCGCCACCACTCTGGCGTGCCGCAGATCGCCCCCGCGAGGCACACCCTGATGCTTCACGGCCTGGTCGAGCGCCCCCTGCTGCTCTCCATGGACCAGATCCGGCGCCTGCCGTCGACCTCGCGCATCCACTTCATCGAATGCGCAGGAAACACCGCTATGGACCACATGGGACAGCCCGGTGTGAATCCGCAGCGCAGCCACGGCTTGCTGAGCTGTTCGGAGTGGACGGGCGTGCCGCTCAAGGTTTTGCTGGAGGAAGTCGGCGTCAAACCCGGCGCGAGCTGGGTGCTGGCCGAAGGTGCCGATGCGTCGCGGCTGAACCGCAGCATCCCGCTCGAAAAGGCGATGGACGACGTGCTGGTTGCCTACGGCCAGAACGGCGAGGCACTGCGGCCGGAGCAGGGATACCCGTTACGGCTGCTGGTGCCGGGCTGGGAAGGCAACGTCAGCATCAAATGGCTGAGCCGCCTGGAGGTGGTCAACCAGCCATATATGACGCGAGACGAGGCGGCGTATTACACCGACCTGATGCCGGACGGTAAAGCCCGGCGGTTCAGCTTCGTGATGGAAGCGAAGTCGGTCATTACCCGTCCGGCCGGCGAACAGCAACTGGATGGCCCGGGCTACTACGACATCACCGGTTTCGCATGGTCGGGCCGCGGCGCGATTACGCGCGTGGAGGTGTCGACCGACGACGGCAAGACCTGGCGCGATGCGGAGCTGACCGGTCCAGTGCTGCCGAAGGCTCTCACCCGCTTCCGTTGCCCATGGCGCTGGGACGGCAAACCGACCAGCCTGCGCTCGCGCTGCACCGACGACACCGGCTACGTCCAACCGACGCGTGAGCAGCTGCTCGCGGTGCGCGGTGCGTTTGGAAGCGACCATTACAACGCAATCAAGGTTTGGCACGTCAAGGCCGATGGAAAGGTGAGCCATGTATAAGGCAAGCAGTTTGATTCTGGTCTTGGCGTTCGCTGCGGATGGTTCTCACGCCGCGGAACGCTATCACCTCGGGCGGCCCGCTAGGCCGGCCGAAATCGCCCATGTTTCCATTTCCGTCGCCCCTGACGGAACCGGGCTGCCGGATGGTCGCGGTAACGCCACAACCGGGCGCGCTGTGTACGAGGCCAAATGCGCGGCCTGCCACGGTGCCAAGGGTGAAGGTAACGCAGCCGCCGCGTTCCCGCGCCTGGTTGGCGGCGTCGGCAGCCTGACAAGCAAGCTGCCGGTCGGGACGATCGGGAGCTACTGGCCTTACGCGACAACGGTCTGGGACTACATCAACCGCTCCATGCCCTATCAGGATGCCGGCTCGCTGCGGCCAGACGAAGTCTACGGCGTGACCGCCTACCTGCTGTATTTGAACGGGATCATCAAGGAAAACGCCGAGCTCAACAAACGCACGCTGCCGAAGGTCGTGATGCCAAACCGGGACGGTTTCGTCGACGACCCGCGCCCGGACGTGAAATAGCTACAGCCGGCCGGTCCTCTTTCCAACGGCCTCCTTAATCGATCAACGGCGCCGGCATGGACACGGCCATACATTGGCTATTCGGACGTAAGAACACTGCGGTGCTTGCGGCGCACAGCTATTTCGCCTAACATGTGAACAAATCTTCACATGTTGAATATGACAAGCACATCCGAATTCGAACACGCGGCCGGCGCCGTGGAAGAACTGGCCGACCTGTTCCACCTGCTCGGCGACGCCACCCGCCTGCGCATCGTGCTGGCCTGCCTGGCGCAGCCGACCGCGGTGGGCGACATCGCCGCCTCGCTCGACTTGTCCAGTTCGCTGGTCAGCCACCACTTGCGCCTGCTGCGTGCTGCCCGCATCGTCAAGGCCGAGCGCCAGGGCAAGCAAGTCTTCTACTCGGCAGCCGACGCCCACATCAGCAGCCTGCTCGCCAACATGTTCGAGCACATTGCCGAACCAGCCAACGGAATGGACGCATGAGCACCACCCACACGCACGACCACCATGGCCACGACCACGGCCACCATCATGGCTTTGGCCACCACCATCACCACATGCCCGACCCGGCCGGTCACGGCCGCGCCTTCGCGCTGGCGATCGGCGTGAACGCGCTGTTCGTGGCCATCGAATTCATCTACGGCTTCATCGCCCACTCCACCGCCCTGATGGCGGACGCCGGCCACAACCTGTCCGACGTGCTCGGCCTGGTGCTGGCCTGGGGCGCCGCGACGCTGGCCAGGAGCGCGCCGACGCACCGCTACACCTACGGCCTGCGCGGCTCCTCGATCCTGGCGGCGCTGGCCAACGGCCTGCTCCTGATGGTGGCCTGCGGCGCCATTGCCTGGGAAGCGGTGCAGCGCTTCACCGAGCCGGCACCCGTGCAGGGCATGACGGTGTCGATCGTCGCGGCGATCGGCGTCGTGATCAACGGCTTCTCGGCCTGGCTGTTCCTCGCCGGCAGCAAGGGCGACCTGAACCTGCGCGGGGCCTACCTGCACATGGCGGCCGATGCGGCGCTGTCGCTGGGCGTGGTGATCGCGGGCCTCGCCATCATGGGCACCGGCTGGACCTGGATCGACCCGGCGGTGAGCCTGGCAATCGTGGTCGTGATCGTGCTCGGCACCTGGTCGCTGCTGCGCGAATCGGTGCTGCTGTCGATGGCGGCGGTGCCGCCCGGTATCGATGCCGGCGGGGTACACGACTACCTGGCCGGGCAGCCGGGGGTGAAGGAAGTGCACGACCTGCACATCTGGGCGATCAGCACGACCGAGAACGCGCTGACGGCGCACGTGGTGATGCCGGGCGGGTATCCGGGAGACCGGGTGCTGGACGAGATGGTGGCCAAGCTGAGGAGCGACTTCGGGATCCACCACTGCACGCTGCAGGTGGAGGAAGGGACGACGCATCATGGCTGTGCGCTGGAGGGGTATGATCATGGGCACGGTCATGACCATCATCATGCGCATGCGCACTGAATGCGTTCAGGCGCTAACGGGACGCGAGGCAATCGGGTTCCCGCCTGCGCGGGAACGACGGTTTGGCGGCTAGGTGAATAAAAGTAGCCCCGCGACCCTGCCTGCCGCTTGACCACGTCATCCCCGCGAAGGCGGGGACCCAATTCCGAAGCACAGTGGCAACGCCCGCGTTCAACCCGCCAAGTTGGCGTACAGTGCAGTACTCAAGTACCTCTCGCCAAACGACGGAATGATCGTCACGATCATCTTCCCCGCGTTCTCCGGCCGTTGCGCCACCTGCACCGCAGCCCACAGTGCCGCCCCCGACGAAATCCCCACCAGCAGTCCCTCTTCGCGCGCCGCGGCGCGCGCCGTCTCGAAGGCATCCTCGTTCTTCACGGTGATCACTTCGTCGTAGACGCCGGTGTTGAGCACGGCCGGCACGAAGCCGGCGCCGATGCCCTGGATCGGGTGCGGTCCCTTGGTCCCCTTCGACAGCATGGGCGAGGCTTCCGGCTCCACGGCGATCGCCTGGAAGCCCGGTTTGCGCGCCTTGATCACTTCGCTGACGCCGGTGATGGTGCCGCCGGTGCCGACGCCGGCCACCAGGATGTCGACCCGGCCGTCGGTGTCGCGCCAGATTTCCTCGGCGGTGGTATTGCGGTGGATGTCCGGGTTGGCGGGATTGTTGAACTGCTGCGGCATGAAGTAGTTCGGGTTCGATGCGACTAGCTCCTCGGCGCGGCGGATCGCGCCCAGCATGCCTTCGCTGCCCGGCGTGAGCACCAGCTCGGCGCCATAGGCGCGCAGCAGCATGCGCCGCTCGTTGCTCATGGTCTCGGGCATGACCAGCTTGCAGCGGTAGCCGCGCGCGGCGCACACCATCGCCAGCGCGATGCCGGTATTGCCGCTGGTGGGTTCGACGATGACGGTGTCGGGCTTGATCATGCCGGCCCGCTCGGCGGCCTCGATCATGGCCAGGCCGATGCGGTCCTTCACGCTGTGCGCCGGGTTGTGGTACTCGAGCTTGCCGAGGATCTCGGCGCCGCCGTTCGGGGCCAGCCTGCGGATTCGTACGAGGGGGGTGTTGCCGATCAGTTCAGTAACGTCGTTCGCGATGCGCATACCGGTCTCCCGATGGTGTTGATTGGACTTACTTGACGTTCACCAGTTCCACGTCGAAGATCAGGTCGGCGTCGGGCGGGATCATGCCGCCGGCGCCGCGCTTGCCGTAAGCCAGCGCGCTCGGGATGACCAGGGTGCGCTTGCCGCCCACCTTCATGCCTTGCACGCCCTGCTCCCAACCCTTGATGACCATGCCGGCGCCCAGCTGGAACTCGAGCGGATCGCCGCGGTCTAGCGAGGAGTCGAACTTCTTGCCGCGCTGCTTGGGCGCGAGCGGCTTGTGCAGCCAGCCGGTGTAGTGGACCAGGACCTTGCTGCCGACGCTGGCTTCCTTGCCCTTGCCGACCACGCGGTCGATGATCTCGACCTGCGGGGTGGGCGCAACCGGAACGACCGGCTCCGCCTCCGGCTGCACGGTCTGCGGCTGGGTCGCCTGCGGGACGTTCTGCTGCTCGGGCGCAGGCTGGGTGGTGGGCTTGGACGCGTCCTGCTGCTGGGTGGCGGTGTCCTGGGCGGCGGCGCCTGCGGCGGCCAGCAGCAGTGCTGCAAATGCGGTACGACGGATCATGTGGGTTCTTCCATCAAAGTGATCAATAACTGATCCTATGATAGCAAGGCCTCTTCCGCTTGCACAGTTTGTGCGTTAGCAACAGGTTCTACGACATCCACCGGCTCTGCGTTCGCGGCGTCGGCCAGCTTGCGCAGCAGGTGGCCGGCCGCCACCATGCCGAAGGTAGCCGTCACCACCATGCTCGAGCCGAAGCCGGCGCAGTTCAGGCCGGTGATGCCGTTCGGATCCACAGAACATACTTCGCCGGCTTCCGGATAGCGCAGCGGCTCCATCGAGAACACGGCATCGATGTGGTACTTGTTCTTCTCGCCCTTGGCGAAACCGTAGTGGGCACGCAGGATCTTGCGCACCTTCTTCAGCAGCGGCTCCTGCTCGGTGCGGGCCAGGTCGCGCACTTCGATCTTCGTCGGGTCGGTCTGGCCGCCGGCGCCGCCGATGACGATCAGGGGCAGCTTGTTGGCGCTGCAGTAGGCAATCAGCGCCGCCTTCGACTTGACGCCGTCGATGGCATCGACCACGTAGTCGAACCGCGGCGCGCCAGGCGTTTTACCGGCGATCATCGTCTCGATGTTGTCCGGGTCGATGAAGTCCTCGACCAGGGTCACTTTGCAGAACGGATTGATCTGCGCGATGCGTTCCTTCAGCGCTTCGATCTTCGGCATGCCGATGGTCGACGTCAGGGCCTGGAGCTGGCGGTTGATGTTCGACTCGGCCACGTTGTCGAGGTCGATCAGGGTCAGGTGGCCGACGGCGCTGCGAGCGAGCGCCTCGACAATCCAGGAACCGACGCCGCCGACACCGATCACGCAAACGTGCGCCGCACGGAAGCGTTCGAGTGCACGCTCGCCGTAGAGGCGCGCGATCCCGCCGAAGCGGCGCGCAAAGTCGACTTCGTCATCCAGGGTGGCTGCAAGAGTGGGAGTATCGATCAGGTTCATCCCGCCATTTTAGCGGACCTCGCTTGCGCATCTGCACTAAAATAGCTTCCAGTCAATCAAATTCTTCTTGTGTGTCAATAAAACGCCCCATGACCCAACTCCTTCACGACACCGCCCCCGACTTCGACCAGCCGATCGCCGTCCTCAAGCATTGCCATGACCGCATTCGCAAGCAACTGGCGACCCTCGACAAGCTGCTCGCCCACCTGCCGGAATTCGGCGCCGACGAACAGGCGCGCCAGGCGGCAGGAGCGGTGCTGAAATACTTCGAGAAAGCGGCCCACCTGCACCATGACGACGAGGAGCTGGACCTGATCCCGATGCTGCGCGCCGTGGCGCAGGGCGAGGATGCGGCCACCCTGCAGGCGCTGGCGCCGGTGATCCTGCAGGACCACAAGGACATGGACGCGCTGTGGCAGGATTTGCATGAGCAATTGACTGCCATCGCCGAGGGCCATGCGGCGACGCTGTCGGCCAGCGCCGTGCAGCGCTTCAGCCAGCGCTATCTTGCGCACATGGAGCGCGAGGAAAGCACGATGGCGCCGATGGCCCTGCGCCTGTTCAGCCCGGAGCAGATGGCCCAGCTGGGCAAGGCGATGCAGGCGCGCCGCGGTATCGGGGATACGGCGCCGAGCCCGTCGATCGGCCAGGCCGTCGCCGACCTGCGCAAGGACTACGGCCAGGCCAGCCTGAACGAGGACGACGTGATGGACGACCCGATGCTCCAGTTCACGCAATGGTTCGAGCAGGCCCTGAAGGCCGAGGTGAACGAGCCGAACGCCATGTCGGTGGCCACCGTGGCCGCCAACGGCCGCCCGAGTTCGCGCATCGTGCTGGTCAAGCAGTTCGACGAGCGCGGCTTCACCTGGTACACCAACTACGACAGCCGCAAAGGCCAGGAGCTAGAGGATCATCAATATGCAGCTTTGTTGTTCTTTTGGAGCGAACTCGAACGTCAGGTTCGCATCGAAGGACGAGTAGAGCGCACTTCAAACGAGGAAAGCGACCGGTATTTCCGCAGCCGGCCGCTCAAAAGCCGTTTGTCGGCCATTGCCTCGCAACAAAGTGCTCCGATCGGCAGCCGTGCCGAGCTCGAACAGAATTACGAAGCCGTGGCACGGCAAGCCGGTGAGGACCCGGCGCGACCGGGCAACTGGGGCGGTTACCGCCTCGTGCCCGAGCGCCTGGAATTCTGGCAGGGGCGCCGCTCCCGCTTCCACGACCGTATCGTGTACGAGCGGCAGGAGGACGGCAGCTGGACGCGCCTGCGTTTGCAGCCCTAGGCCGGCCGCAGCGCGAGCCTGTATTTGCGCGGCACACCGGCCACCGACGCCGGAGGTGAACCGTGTTCGAGCAGATGGTGTTGTCGGCCTGGAACGAAGGCCTGCGTGACAAGCTGTCCCTGCCCTTGCGGGTGGAACTGTGGGACGGCCGCCAACTCGCGTTTTCCTCCGGGCCGCCGCGCGTGACCATCCGCGTCCCCGACCGCTCCGCCCTGCGTTACCTGCGCTCGCCCTCGCTGTACAACCTCGGACGGGCCTATGTCGAGGGTGCGATCGACATCAAGGGGCGGGCCGCCGACATCATCAACGTCGGCAACGCCCTGGCGGCCAGCCTGGACAAGGGGCGCAGCCGCCTGGGCGAGATCTTGCGCCGTGCTGCGCCGCACACGCGCGAGACCGACGCCGAAGCGATCCGCTACCACTACGACGTTTCCAACGACTTCTACGCGGCCTGGCTCGACCCGGCCATGGTGTATTCCTGCGCCTACTTCGAGAACGGCATTGAGGACCTGGCCACGGCGCAGCAGCAGAAGATCGACCACATCCTGCGCAAGATCGACCTGCGGCCCGGGCAGACCTTGCTCGACATCGGCTGCGGCTGGGGCGCGCTGGTGCTGCGCGCGGCGCAAGCCTTCGGTGCCCGCTGCGTCGGCGTCACGCTGTCCGAGAACCAGGCCGCGCTTGCACGCGAACGGGTCGAACGGGCCGGATTGCAGGGCCAGGTCGAGATCCGCCTGCAGGACTACCGCGACGTCGCAGGCAGCTTCGAGCGCATCACCAGCGTGGGTATGTTCGAGCACGTCGGCGTGCAGCACCTGCCGGAATACTTTTCACGCGTGAACCGGCTGCTGGCGCCAGGGGGCCTCGTGATGAACCACGGGATCACGACCACCAATGTCGACAATGGCGCAGCAGCCTACGGCGCCGGCGAATTCGTCGGCCAGTACGTGTTCCCCGACGGCGAGCTGGCCCACCTGTCCACCGTGGTGCGGGCGATGCAGGAAGGCGGGCTGGAAGTGCACGACGCGGAAAACCTGCGGCGCCATTACGCGAAGACCTGCGCGATCTGGACCGACAATTTCGAAAGCAATGCCGAGCACATCCGGCTACTGACGGACGAGAAACGCTTCCGGATCTGGCACGTCTACCTGGCCGGCTGCGCGTATGCCTTCGCGCACGGGAGGATCAGCCTGTACCAGATCGTGTGCGGCAAGGCAGATGGAGAGGTCGAGCGATTGCCATGATCACGGAAGTATATGTACCCCAGCTGTTGAGCACTCTTACACCGTAGGGTGGGCGGGTTCCCCGCCCACGCGGTGATCGTTAGCGGCCGAAATGCCGTACGCGATGACCTCGCTGCTGGACAAACCGCCCACCCTACTTCAGGCGTTCAGAAAAGGTCTTGCGGAACTTCGCCACCTTCGGCGCCACCACGAACGCACAGTAGCCCTGCAGCGGATGCTGCGCGAAATAATTCTGGTGATAGTCCTCGGCCTTGTACCAGGTCTCCTGCGGCAGCAGCTGGGTGACGATCGGCGCATCCCACACCGCCGCCATCTCGGCCATCACCTTGCGCGCCGTCGCCTCCTGTTCCGGCGAGGTAGTGAAGATCACCGAGCGGTACTGCGGACCGACATCGTTGCCCTGGCGGTCAGGCGTGGTCGGATCGTGGATGGTGAAGAAGACCTCGAGGAGGTCGCGGTAGCTGATCACTGATGGATCGAATTCCAGCCGCACCACCTCGGCATGGCCGGTCGTTCCGGAGCACACTTGTTCGTAAGTTGGCTTGTCGACGTGGCCGCCCATGTAGCCCGATTCCACGCGCGTCACGCCGCGCGCCTCCAGGTAGACCGCCTCCAGGCACCAGAAGCATCCGCCGCCCAGGATGGCGACCTCTTTCCCTGTTTGCTCGCTCATCACAACACCTTGAATTCATCAGTTTCAATAGTTCTTAATGTAACGCAAAGCGAGTTTTCGTGCAGTGCGCCCGGGATGAGACCCGGCCGAACGCCCGACAGTGGCATAATGGCGATCCAATGAATACACGTTCTCCCCGCGCCACGACGCGTGGTTTCGATTCGGCGCATTTTCGCCACGCCCTGTCGCAATTCGCCACCGGTGTCACCGTCATCACCACGCGCCTTGCCGACGGCTCTTTCCGCGGGCTGACCGCCAGTTCCTTCAACTCGGTCTCGCTCGAGCCTCCGCTCGTCCTGTGGAGCCTGGGCGCGGGCGCCAACAGCCTGCCCATCTTCAGCGGCAATTCTCACTACGTCATCAATGTACTCGCCGCCGGCCAGCAGGAACTGGCGCTGCGCTTCTCGCGCCGCAGCACCGACGATCCCTTCACAGGTGTCGAATACGAACTGTCGCGCACGGGCCTGCCGATCCTGAAAGGCGTCTCGGCCTGGTTCGAATGCCACAACCGCAGCCGCTATCCGGAAGGCGACCACGTCATTTTCGTGGGCGAAGTCGAGGAATGCGCCGTGCATCCGCAGTCGGCACTGCTGTTCCACGGCGGACGATTCGGCAGTACCGGTTAATCAGCGCCAGATTACAGCTGGCGAGGATTGCGCCAGCTCTCCGGATTTTCAGGCAAATCCCGGTGGGTCCAGGGCCCTACCATTCTCTTCACCTTAACGCCGCATCGGGCGGCACATCATGGGAGAAGAGATCATGTCCAAAGTCTGGTTCATCACGGGCGCCGGTCGCGGCATCGGGGCAGAAATCGCTCACGCAGCCATCGCCGCCGGCGACTGCGTCGTCGCCGCGGCCCGCAACCTTGCACAGCTGAAAGCCACCTTCGCCTCGGCTGATCCGGCACGCGTCGCGTTGGTCGAGCTCGACGTTGCGCAGGAAGCACAGGCCCCAGTTGCCATCGAGGCCACTGTGGCGCGCTTCGGCCGCATCGACGTGCTCGTCAACAATGCCGCCTATGGGCTGCTGGGCAACTTCGAGGAACTGTCGCCGCAAGAAATCCAGCAACAGTTCAGCGTCAACGTATTCGGCGTCATGCACGTGCTGCGTGCAGCCCTGCCGGTGTTGCGCAAGCAGCGCGCGGGCCACATCATCAACATCGCCTCGATCGCCGGGGTCACCGGCTTCGACGGTGCCTCCGTCTACTGTGCCACCAAGTACGCGATCGAAGGCCTGTCGTCCTCGCTGTCGCTGGAACTGGCCAGGTTCGGCATCAAGATCACTACCGTCGAGCCGGGCTTCTTCCGTACCGACTTCCTCGACCAGAGCTCGGTTCGCTACGGCCAGAAAGTCATCGATGATTATGCCGCCCACGGCTCGGTCGAAGACGCCTACGGCGCTTACCACGGCAAGCAGTTGGGCGACCCGGTCAAGCTCGGCGCCGCCGTGGTCCGCCTTGCCGGCATGGAGCATCCACCCAAGCAGTTCCTTGCCGGCAGCGATGCCCTCGCCATGGCAAGCGCCGCCATCGACGCGCGCTTGAACGAGCTGCACGGCATGGCCGAACTGTCGCGCTCGACCGACCACGCTGCCTGAGCAGAGGTTTGGCCGCCTGGTGTATCCTGCAATCGACAAGGCCATGAACTCGCCCGACCAGCTCCCCATCCTTGCCGGCGCCCATGCAACCCAGCCGGCCCAGCAGTCCGCCATGCCGGCGCTCGCGCGGCTGGCGCGCCTGCTGCTTGCGCACGCGCCGCAGGACGGTTCCTTCGAGACCTGCATCCCCGGGGTACATGCCATCCGCGCCTCGACCACCAGCGCGGAGCTGGTCCACGGCCTGCACCGCCCTGCGCTGTGCATCGTCGCGCAGGGCGCCAAGACCGTCATGCTGGGTGACGAATCCTACGAGTACGATCCCTCGCGCATGATGGTCTTCTCGCTGGACCTGCCGATCGCCGCCATGATCCGCCAGGCCAGCGTGGCCGCACCCTACCTGTCCTTCCGGCTCGACTTCGACCAGCAGCGGCTGGCTGAACTGATCCTGAAGGCCTACCCGGAGGGTGTGCCGGCAGTGCGAGGAGGGGAAACTGAGCGGCGCGCGGTCTACGTGGCGCAGGCGGGCGAAGCCATCGTCGATGCCGCGGCGCGCCTGATGGCGCTGGCAGGCCAGCCCGAGGAGGCCGCCCTGCTCGCCCCGTTGGCCATCGACGAGATCGTGCTGCGCCTGCTGCGCGGCCCCTTCGGCGCCCGCCTGGCCCAGCTCGGCCGCGTCGAATCGCACCGCATTGGCAAGGTGGTAGCCTGGATTCGCCAACATTACGACCAGCCGATCCGCATCGATGACATGGCCGAGCTGGCACACATGAGTCCTTCCTCCCTGCACGAGCACTTCAAGTCGCTGACCTCGATGAGCCCTCTGCAGTTCCAGAAAACCCTGCGCTTGCAGGAAGCGCGCCGCCTGATGTTATCGAGCGGCATGGATGCCGGCCTGGCCTGCCAGCGCGTCGGCTACGCCAGCCCCTCGCAGTTCAGCCGCGAATACGCACGTCATTTCGGTTCGGCTCCGACAAGGGACATGCAGCGCCTACGCAATGCCAAGCTGGCGCAGGCCGTGTCATTTACGCAATAAAACTGGCTTGCTGGGCTGTCATTGCCAACCGAGCAAAAATGAAAATGGCTGTCGCAGATTCAAAAGATACGGCGGCGCAGCATTCCTATAATGGTCTGGCTATGGCGTGGCCCAGGGACGGGCGCGCGTCTTCGTTTTCGTAAGAAAAAACCCCTATCGAGACAGGAATATCCATGAGCCATTCCGATTCGCCCCGCAAAGCCGCCTTTCACTGGGACGACCCCCTGCTGCTGAACAGCCAGCTCACCGACGAGGAGCGCATGGTGCGCGAAGCCGCGGCGAGCTACTGCCAGGACAAGCTGAAGCCGCGCATCCTCGAGGCCTTCCGCCACGAGCGCATGGACACGGCGATCTTCCGTGAAATGGGCGAACTCGGCTTGCTGGGCCCGACCATCCCGGAACAGTACGGCGGTCCCGGCCTGGATTACGTTTCCTACGGCCTGATCGCGCGCGAGGTCGAACGCGTCGATTCCGGCTACCGCTCGATGATGAGCGTGCAGTCCTCGCTCGTCATGGTGCCGATCTACGAGTTCGGCAACGAAGCGACCAAGCAGAAATACCTGCCGAAACTGGCCACCGGCGAATGGATCGGCTGCTTCGGCCTGACCGAGCCGAACCACGGTTCCGACCCGGCCTCGATGGTCACCCGCGCCCGCAAGGTCGAGGGCGGCTATAGCTTGAGCGGCTCCAAGATGTGGATCACCAACTCGCCGGTCGCCGACGTGTTCGTGGTCTGGGCCAAGGACGACGAAGGCGCGATCCGCGGTTTCGTGCTGGAAAAGGGCTGGAAGGGCCTGAGCGCCCCGGCCATCCATGGCAAGTTCGGCCTGCGCGCCTCGGTGACCGGCGAGATCGTCATGGACGAAGTCTTTTGCCCGGAAGAGAACGCCTTCCCGGACGTGCGCGGCCTGAAGGGCCCGTTCACCTGCCTGAACTCGGCGCGCTACGGCATCGCCTGGGGCGCACTGGGCGCGGCCGAAGACTGCTGGCACACCGCGCGCCAGTACGTGCTCGACCGCAAGCAGTTCGGCAAGCCGCTGGCTGCCAACCAGCTGGTGCAGAAGAAGCTGGCCGACATGCAGACCGAGATCACCCTCGGCCTGCAAGGCTGCCTGCGCCTGGGCCGCATGAAGGACGAGGGCACCGCCGCCGTCGAGATCACGTCGATGATGAAGCGCAATTCCTGCGGCAAGGCACTGGACATTGCCCGTGCAGCACGCGATATGCTTGGCGGCAACGGCATCTCGGACGAGTTCGGCATCATCCGCCACATGGTCAACCTCGAGGTGGTCAACACCTACGAAGGCACCCACGACATCCACGCGCTGATCCTCGGCCGCGCACAAACCGGCATCGCCGCGTTCTGATTCTCCAGGCGCGCCGTCCCGCGGCGCGCCTTCCTAGCGGCAGCGCCCGCCCTGTTACAACATTCCCTTTTCAATTTCAATCGCGCGACGTCAATACGTCGTGTTTTTGCGTTACGATAAGAATTAGCTTCACATAAACGTTTTTGGCTTCCAGACCACATCGAGAGACCCGATGAGTGCTCCTGATGGACTGCAATTGCCTGCTGTCGCAGACAAGCACACGGACGACGCCCAGCTTGGCAATGCCCATACCTTGTCGCTCGAGCTCCTGCTCCAGAACTTGCCTGGTGCAGCCTACCGCTGCCGGAACGACAGCCATTGGACGATCGAATTCGTCAGTGGCGGCGTCGAGCAGCTGACCGGCTATCCGGCGGCCGCCTTCATGGCCCGGCCCGGCGTGAGCTTTGCCAGCCTGATCCATCCCGACGACCAGCTCGCGGTCGAACGCGGGGTAGCCCTGGCGGTGCAACAGGGGCGCGCTTTCCAGCTGACCTATCGCATCCGCTGCGCCAACGGCGAGCTGAAATGGGTCCATGAACAAGGAGCGGCATTGCCACAGGACGGTGGCCAGGTGCTGGAAGGCTTCCTGTTCGACTACACGCAGATGCGCAATGCCAATATGCTGGTGAGCGAACAGGCTTCCTACCTGCAGCAAGCGCGCGATGCCATCATCGCGATGGACCTGAACTCGCGCATCACCTATTGGAACAACGGCGCCGAACGGTTGTACGGCTGGAGCGCTGCCGAGGCACGCGGCAAGAAGTTTTCCGAGCTACTGTGCGAAAACCTGCCGGCCTACCATGCGGCCTATGAAAACACGCTTGCCAACGGCGAATGGACGGGTGAGCTGTCGCACCTGCGGCGCGACGGGGTCTGCATCGAGACCGACACCCGCTGGACCCTGCTGGCCGCCGACCGCGAAACGGGCGCGCCACAAAAGATTCTGGTGATCAGCACCGACATCAGCGAGCGCAAGCACAACGAAGCGAAGATCTACCGGCTCGCCTTCTTCGACGCGCTGACTGACCTGCCGAACCGCGCCAGCCTGCTCGACCACTTGCGCCGCGCCCTGCTGGGCAGCGCGCGCACGCGCAAGTGCGGCGCCCTGATGTTCTGCGACCTCGACAACTTCAAGTACCTGAACGACTCGCACGGCCACGCCGCCGGCGACATGCTGCTGCAGGCGGTGGCGCGCCGCCTCGAGCACTGCGTGCGCGAAGCCGACATGGTGGCGCGCCTGGGCGGCGACGAATTCGTGATCCTGATCCAGCCGGTCGAAGATACGCGCGAGAGCGCGGCGGCCCAGGCCGAGACGGTGGCCGGCAAGGTGGTGGCCGCGATGGCGGCGCCCTTCCAGCTGGCCGACCTGATGTACTCGGTATCGGTCAGCGTCGGCGTGACCACGCTGTGCGGCACTGTGGACACGGTGGAGACGACCTTGCGCCAAGCCGATGCCGCGATGTACCAGGCCAAGGCCTGCGGCCGCAACACCTACCGTTTCCACGACCCGGCGGTGCAGGCCGCATGGTCGGCCAGGGCCGAGCTGGAAGGCGCGATGCGGCGCGCGCTGCGCGACAACGAGTTCGTGCTGCATTACCAGCCCCAGCTGGACCGCAGCAGCCGCGTGATCGGCGCCGAGGCACTGCTGCGCTGGCGCCTGCCCGACGGCCGGCTGCTGTACCCGGCCGAGTTCATCCAGGCCGCCGAAGAGAGCGGACTGATCATCGACATCGGGCGCTGGGTGCTCCGCAGCGCCTGCGCCGAGCTGGCGCACTGGCAGCGCTACCCCGACACGGCCGGACTGACGCTCTCCGTGAACGTCAGTGCGGGCCAGTTCATCGAGCCGGACTTCGTGCCGATGCTGCAGCAGGTATTCGAGGAGACCGGCGTGCAGCCGTCCAGCCTCAAGCTCGAGCTGACCGAAAGCCTGGTGGTGAGCGACTTCACCCACACCGCGCACACCATGGCCACCCTCAAGCAGCGCGGCATCAGCTTCTCGCTGGACGACTTCGGCACCGGCTACTCGTCGCTGGCCTACCTGCGCAAGCTGCCGCTCGACCAGCTCAAGATCGACCAGTCCTTCATGCGCGACGTGCTGACCGACCAGAACGACGCGTCGATCGTCCGCTCGATCATCGCGCTGGGCGAGAGCCTGGGCCTGCAGGTGATTGCGGAAGGCGTCGAGACGCCGGGCCAGCGCCAGTTTTTATCCGACGCCGGCTGCTACATCTACCAGGGTTTTCTATACCAGCACGCGCTCAGCGCGGAGCACTTCACGCAGTATGCGCGCACGGTGCACTAAGCCTCGGCGCTTGCAGCTCGTCGCACCGAAGGATCGTCGTGCAGCGCCAGCGGCACGCCACGCGCCCAGCGGTTCGAGGACAGCGAAAAGCTCAGCGCGCGCACCTGGTGGTACCACCCCGCCGGCACGTACAACAGCTCGCCCGGCTTGACGATGCACTCGATGAGACTTGCCCGGCGCGCCAGCGGGAAGCGCTCGACATCCGGCGCCTCCGGATCGACCGGAGAACCGAACAGCACCGGATTCGCCTCGCGCACGTACAGGAACTCGTCATGGTGGGGCGGCGCCAGGAAGATGCGCTTGGTGCCCCAGATCTGGGCGAAGATGTTGTCGTCGAAGTCGCAATGCAGGGGCGTTACGGTGCCGGTGGGGCCGAGCCAGAAACGCGGCGGCCCCATCTTGCGAAAGTACGTCGGCCAATGGCACAGGGTGTTCAGCTCGCGCAGCTCCAGGTTGCCGACATAGGGCGGCGGCAAACTGCCGCTGCCGCATGCGACCAGCTCCAGGTATTCGCCCATCGACATATCCTGCATCGGGCGATCGGCGCGGAAGGCATTGTTGATGTAGTCGCCGGTCCGGGCCCGCACCCGCAGCTCGCTGTAGCGGTCGCTCAGCACCTGGGGCGACAGGCTGCACAGGGGCCAGCGTCCGACCAGGCCGGTCATCAGGAAAGGCAGTCCCTGCAGGGCGCGCGCATGGAAGGCCGCGGCGCTCAGGGGACCGGTGCGCGGTACTTCGGAAATCGCGGGGAGTGTGCGCGCGGCGCGCTTGACGGCCTCGCGCATCGCGGGAATCGAGGCGACGCCGCGCACGGCGGCATCGCGCTCTTCCTGCGCCTGGCGGCGGGCGGCTTCCTCCTCCAGCGAGGCGGGCAGGGTGGGCAGCGGCGGGAGCCGCGGCTTGCTTGAATCACTACCGTTACCAGACATCTTCAGACCGTTCACGAAATCGCGGACAGCTTACTGCCTGGAAGCCGAAAAGTCGACTGTAGGGTTGTCGGCTCTGCCGACCACCCTACGAACGGCTGAAGCCGAACGGCGTTTCCGCCACACCCTGCACGCCTGGGCGCAGCAGCACGACCGAGCCCGCGTCGCCGCCTGTACCCGGGTCGATCGAGGTCACCAGCAGGGTATCGAGCTGGGGACCGCCGAAAGCGCACATCGAGGGCTTGGCCATCGGCAGTGCGATCTCGCGGTCCAGCTTCCCGGCCGGGGTGAAGCGCTGCACCAGGCCGGCGTCGTTGGCGCAGGTCCAGTAGCAGCCGTCGGCATCGACCGCGGCGCCGTCCGGGCGGCCCCCCTGCCCGGTCAGGTCGAGGAATACCCGCTTGTTGTGCGGGATACCCTGCTCGATGTCGTAGTCGAATGACCACACGGTGCGGCGCTGCGGATGCGAATCCGACAGGTACATCGTACGCCCGTCGGGCGACCAGGCCAGGCCGTTCTGCGTGAGCAGGCCGCTAACGACCGGGCCATGCAGCCCGTCGTCGGCGCTGTAGCGGTACAGGCCGCCGACGGCGCGCGCCGCGCCCATGTCCATGAACATGGTGCCGCTCCAGAAGCGCCCCTGGCGGTCGCAGCGTCCGTCGTTGAAGCGCATGCCCTCGCCCAGTTCGGACGCCGGCGGCGCGGCCAGGCGCGTGGCCTCGGCCTTGCCATCTTCACCCAGGACCAGGCGATAGATGCCGGTTTCCATGCCGGCCACCAGGCTGCCGTCGGCGGCGCCTGCGACGCAGGCCACCATCTCTGGCGCTTCCCAGTGACGCACCGCGCCGCCGGCATGGTCCAGGCGCCAGACCCGGCGCGCCGGGATGTCGACCCAGTACCACGCCCGTTCAGCCGCGTTCCAGGTCGGACTTTCGCCGGTGGCGCAGTGCACGCCCTCGATCCGATGGATCTCCATGCCCGCTCCCATTACAGGTCGGTGATCTCGCGGTGTGCCGGCACCAGGGCCTTCATCACCAGCCAGGCGACCATGTAGGCCAGGGCGCAGATCGAGAACATGATCAGGTAGCCGGTTTCCAGCTTGCCCAGCGCGCCGTAGTAGTCGAACAGCCAGCCGCCCAGCTTGGTGAGCAGCACGCCGCCCAGGCCGCCGGCCATGCCGCCGATGCCGACCACCGAACCGACGCTGTGTTTCGGGAACATGTCGGAGACGGTGGTGAACAGATTGGCCGACCAGGCCTGATGCGCCGAGGCGCCGATGCCGATCAGGATCACCGGGATCCAGAAGCCGAGGTAGCCGAGCGGCTGCGCCAGCAGCACCACCAGCGGGAACAGGGCGATGGTGAACATGGCGCGCATGCGGCCCTGGTAGATGCTGTGGCCGCGGTCGATGAACCAGGTCGGCAGCCAGCCGCCGCCGATACTGCCCACCATCGTCATGCTGTACAGGACGGCCAGCGGCACGACCATTTCCGGACCCGTGAGGCCGTACTGCGCCGACATGTACTTCGGCAGCCAGAACAGGAAGAACCACCACACGCCGTCGGTCATGAACTTGCCGAAGGCGAAGGCCCAGGTCTGGCGGTAGCCGAGCAGCTTGAACCACGAAGCTTTCGGCTTGGCCGCTGCCGCGGCCGGGGTCGCGTCCGCAGGTGCGCTGTCGCTGTTGATGTAGGCCAGTTCGCCCGCGCTCAGGCGCTTCTGGCGGTCCGGCGTGTCGTACAGCCAGATCCAGATGCCCATCCAGACGAAGCCGATGGCGCCGACCGCGATGAAGGCCATCTGCCAGCCATAGAACTCGGCGATCAGCGGCACCGTCAGCGGCGCCAGGATCGCGCCGACGTTGGCGCCGGAGTTGAAGATGCCGGTGGCGAAGGAGCGCTCGCGCTTGGGGAAGTACTCGGCGGTCGCCTTGATCGCGGCCGGGAAGTTGCCCGCCTCGCCGATCGCCAGCACCGCGCGGCCCACCATGAAGCCCACGATCGAGACCGGCACCGCAGCCAGGCCGAGGGTGGTGAATACGCTGTTGACGGCGGTACCGATACCGATCGCGTAGGCGTGCGCGACGGCGCCGATCGACCATACGACGATCGCGAGGACGAAAGCGCGCTTGGTGCCCATGCGGTCGATCACGCGGCCGGCGAACAGCATGGAGATCGCGTAGACGAACTGGAAGACCGCCGTAATGTTGGCATAGTCGGTGTTCGACCAACCGAACTCCTTGGTGAGCAGCGGCGCCAGCAGGCTCAGGACCTGGCGGTCGAGGTAGTTGATGGTGGTGGCGAAGAACAGCAGGGCGCAGATGGTCCAGCGATACTTGCCTACCGTCGAAGCGAGTTGCGGGGCCTGCCCTGCGCCTTGCTTCGCATTTGCACTCATGACTTGCTGATTCATGGGATCAGTTCTTTTCAAAACGGAACAGCCGGTGTCTCCCCCGGCTGGTGCTTCAATCGGTCAAAAGGGGCGCAAAGTCGAACCTTGCGCCCCCTGTTTACTAAGCGACCTTCAGGTCACCATCCATCACGCGCGCAAGGCGCAGTGGATTGTCGTCGCGAAGTGCTTCCGGCAGCAAGCCCTCAGGCACGTTCTGGTAGCACACCGGACGCAGGAAGCGGTCGATCGCGCTCGCGCCCACCGAGGTGGTGCGGCTGTCGCTGGTGGCCGGGAACGGGCCGCCGTGGACCATCGCGTGCGACACTTCGACGCCGGTCGGGAAGCCGTTGAACAGCACGCGGCCCGCCTTGCGTTCCAGGATCGGCAGCAGGCTCGCGGCCAGTGCATGGTCGGCCGGCTTGACGTGCACGGTCGCGGTCAGCTGGCCGTGCAGCTGCTCGGCTGCCTGCAGCATCTGCTCGGCGCTGTCGAACCGCACCACCAGTGCGGCCGGGCCGAAGACTTCGTCCTGCAGGTCCGGGTTGGCCAGGAAGTCGGCAGCCTCGCATTCGTACAGCGCGGCCTGCGCAGCGCAGCCGATTCCCTCGGTGCTGCCCTGGGCCACCAGGCGCACGCCGCTGGTGCTGGTGAGTCGTCCAATGCCGCTGTTATAGGCTTCATGGATGCCGGCGGTGAGCATGGTGCCCGCGCCCTTGGTTGCCAGCGCCGTGGTAGCCGCCGCGGTAAAGGCGTCCAGTGCCGCGCCCTTGACCGCAAACACCAGGCCAGGGTTGGTGCAGAACTGGCCGACGCCCAGGGTCAGCGAGTCGACGAAACCGTTCGCCAGCGCGGCGCCGCCCTCTTCCAGTGCGGCCGGGAGCAGGAACACCGGGTTCACGCTGCTCATCTCGGCGTAGACCGGGATCGGTTCCGGACGGCTTGCCGCGGTGCGCATCAGCGCGGTGCCGCCGCCACGCGAGCCGGTAAAGCCCACCGCCTTGATGGCCGGATGGCTGACCAGCTGCTGGCCGATGGTACGGCCGTCGCCGAAGACCATCGAGAACACGCCTTCCGGCATGCCGCACTCGATTGCCGCGCGCTGGACGGCACGGCCGACCAGTTCCGAGGTACCGAGGTGGGCGCCGTGGGCCTTCACGATGACCGGGCAGCCTGCTGCCAGCGCCGAGGCGGTGTCGCCGCCCGCGACCGAGAAGGCCAGCGGGAAGTTACTGGCACCGAAGACCACGACCGGGCCGAGGCCGATTTTGGCCAGGCGCAGGTCGGGACGCGGCGGGGTGCGTTCCGGCAGCGCGGTGTCGATGGTCGCGCCCAGGAAGCGGCCGTCGCGCACCACTTTCGCGAACAGGCGCAACTGGTTCACGGTGCGCATGCGCTCGCCTTCCAGGCGCGCTTGCGGCAGGCCGGTTTCCTGCTGGGCGCGTTCGATCAGGCTTGATCCGATGGCCAGGATCTGTTCCGCCACCGCTTCCAGGAAGCGGGCGCGCTGTTCCAGCGGCAGGGCACGATACTTGTCGAAGGCCACGGCTGCGAGTTCGCAGGCACGTTCCACGTCGGCGCCGGTGGCTTGGCCGAAGCCCGGCTCGAACTCGGCGCGGGTGGACGGGTTGTAGGCTTTCACCTCGCCCGCGCTGCCGCGGACGAGCTGGCTGCCGATGATCATTTCACCAGTAATCTTCATGGCTTACACCGGGTTCTTCTGCTTCTGGATCAGTTCCAGCAGCATTTCGTCTTCGGCCGGGGTCAGGTCGGTCAGCGGCGGACGCACTGGACCGGCGCCGTGGCCAACCACGCGGGCGCCTGCCTTGATGATGCTGACCGCGTAGCCGCCCTTGCGGTTGCGGATCTCCAGGTACGGCAGGAAGAACTCGTCGATCAGGCGGTTGGTGGTGGCGGTGTCGCCCGAAGCGGTGGCGTTGTAGAAGTCCATCGCCAGCTGCGGCACGAAGTTGAACACGGCCGACGAATACACCGGGGTGCCCAGTGCCTTGTAGGCGCCGGCATACACTTCCGCGGTCGGCAGGCCGCCCAGGTAGCTGAAGCGGTCACCCATCTTGCGATAGATCGAGACCATCAGTTCGATGTCGCCGATGCCGTCCTTGAAGCCGATCAGGTTCGGGTTACGGTCGGCCAGCTTGGCCAGCGATTCCGGGGTCAGGCGGCAGGCAGCGCGGTTGTACACCACGACGCCGATCTTCACGGAGCGGCACACCGCTTCGACGTGGGCGATCAGGCCGTCCTGGTTGGATTCGGTCAGGTAGTGCGGCAGCAGCAGCAGGCCCTGCGCGCCCTGGCGCTCGGCTTCCTGTGCGTGGGCAATGGCCGCGCGGGTCGGGCCGCCGCAGCCTGCCAGGATCGCGACGCCGGTGCCGGCGCAGGTGTCGACTGCGGTCTTGACGATGCGGCTGTACTCTTCGCCGTACAGCGAGAAGTATTCGCCGGTGCCGCCGGCGGCGAACAGCGCGGTGGCGCCGTAAGGTGCCAGCCATTCCAGGCGCTTGGCGTAGCTGGCCTGGTCGAATTCAAGCTGCTCGTCGAAGTCGGTGATCGGGAAGGACAGCAGGCCGTGCGACAGGACTTTTTGTAGTTCGAGAGGTTGCATTACAGAGTCTCCAGGACAGGTGTTGTATGAAATACGGAGTGGCGAAGGGATGCTGCGTTAAGTTGTATGTCATCGTACAACTGAACCGATGACGTCGCAAGTAAAAATTGCGACTTTTTTTAATTGATCATGGATTCGATGCGGCGCTGCGCTTCCACCAGCCGCTCGCGGCTGTTGGACAGGTGGGTACGCATGGCCGCGCGTGCGGCTTCCGGATCGCGGCGCTCGATGGCGCGATAGATGTCGTCGTGCTCGCGGCCGACGCGTTCGTTGAAGTTGGCCGGCTTGTCCTGCTCCAGCTCCACCGTGTTCAGGCGCGCACGCGGGATGATCGCGTTGCCGAGCTGGGTGAGGATGTCTTCGAAATAGCGGTTGCCGGTGGCCTGCGCGATCAGGAGGTGGAAGCGCTTGTCGGCTTCCACCGCCGACCTGCCGACCGCCATCGCCTCATGCATCTCGTCCAGCGCAGCACCCAGTTCCTGCACCTGTTCGTCGGTGCGGCGCGCGGCGGCCAGGCCGGCCGTCTCGGTCTCGACACCGATGCGCAGTTCCAGGATCGACAGCACGTCGCGCAGGGTCAGGATGCTCTCGGCATCGATGCCCAGCCCTGCCTGCGGGCGTTCCAGCACGAAGGTCCCGATGCCGTGGCGCGTCTGCACCAGCCCGGAAGCCTGCAGGTGCGAGATGGCCTCGCGCACCACGGTGCGGCTGACGCCATGCTGCGCCATCATCGAGGATTCGGTCGGCAGTTTCTCGCCGGGCTTGAGGATGCCCTGGCGGATGCTGCTGCTGATCTGTTCGACGACACCCTGTGCGAGATTGCGGGGCTTGCGCTGCGTAGGGATCATGTGGCGAATAAAGGATGGAATGCGAGATAAGACAATTATATATCAATACAAGTTGTATGACGTCTTATGACAAGACATCCTTATTCGGTGAGGTTTTTACTCAGGCAATGAAGCCACGACGCACCCGGCCTGGCCGCTTGATAAATTGGTCAGGCCAAAATAGAATCTGCCCAACCTTTAGGAGCCCCGTCATGCCTCGTCCTGTCCGTTCCCTCGCCTGCCTCGTTCCCCTGCTGTTCGCAGTCCACGCCAACGCTGCCCCTCCACTGCCGGATCGCGTGATCCTGGTCGGCGACTCCACCATGGCCAGCACCACCGGCTACGGCGACGCCCTCTGCGCGCGCTTCACCCCGGAGACGGCCTGCCACAACCTGGCGCGCGGCGGTCGCAGTTCGGGTAGCTTCCGCGCCGAGAAGCGCTGGGACGAAGTGATGGAACTGCTGCGCAGTGGCGCGGGATTTCGCAAGACCTATGTACTGATCCAGTTCGGCCACAACGACCAGCCGGGCAAGCCGGGCCGCTCCACCGACTACGTCACCGAATTCCCCGCCAACATGAAGCGCTACGTGGACGAAGCCCGTTCGCTTGGCGGCGAACCGGTGCTGGTGACGCCGCTGACGCGCCGCATCTTCAAGGACGGCTACGTGCACAACGACCTGGCGCCCTGGGCCGCCACCGTGCGCGATATCGCGCGCGGCACGAAGACCCCGCTGGTCGACCTGAACGCGCTGTCGCTCGCAGCCGTGCAGAAGATGGGATCGCAGGAAGCGGACAAGCTGGCCCGCACCGGCGCGAACTTCGACCACACCCACCTCGGCCCGCTCGGCGCGGAGCGCTTCTCCGGCATCATGGCAAAGGAACTGGTGCGCAAGGTGCCGGCGCTGTCCGCATCCATGCGGGGCGCACAGTGAAGGCGCCGTTCACCCCGCTGTTTGCCCTCGCGGGACTGGCTGCGGCCGGCACCCTGGCCGCGCCTGCCGCGCCGCCGCCGTTCCGGCCCGCGACCGTCGCCGTGCCGATCCCCACGGCCGAGCGCCAGCACGCGCCCTTCGACGGCTGGGCCGCACAGGAAGGCGGCACCCGCGGTGGCGCCCTGGCCAGTCCCGCCCATGTCTACACCGTGCGCGACCGCGCCCAGTTGCTGGCGGCATTGACTGCGCCGGCGCCGGCACGCATCGTGCGCGTGGCGGCAAGCATCGACATGAGCGAAGGCCGCACTTTTAGTAACAGCGACGACCAGGCCAAACGCGGCACGGTGCACATCCCGTCGAATACCACGCTGATCGGCGTGGCCCCGGGCGCAGGCTTCATCAACGGCTCGCTGGCAGTGGCGAACGTGTCGCAGGTCGTCATCCGCAACCTCGCGCTGCGCAATCCCTGCGACGTCGCGCCGCGCTGGGATGCGAAGGACGGACCAAAAGGCAACTGGAATTCGCTGTTCGACGCCATCACGGTATCGAACGCGCACCACGTCTGGATCGACCACAACAGCTTCACCGACGCCCCAAGCACCGACGACAAGCACCCGGTCGAAAACGGCAAGCTGAAGCAGTGCCACGACGGTGCGCTCGACATCAACCAGGCCTCGGACTTCGTCAGCGTCACCTATAACCACTTCGCCCTTCACGAAAAGAACCTCCTGATCGGCTCGAGCGACCGTGCAACGGGCGACCAGGGCCATCTGCGTGTCACGCTCAAGGGCAACCTGTTCGAGCACGTCGCCGAGCGCGCCCCGCGCGTGCGCTACGGCCAGGTCCACCTGCTGAATAACTACTACGTCGGCGACCGCAAGCACCCGACCTACGCCCACGGCTACAGCGTCGGCGTGGCCCACGCCTCGCGCATCATCTCGGACGCCAATGCGTTCGACATCGCCGGCGCCGCGACCTGCAGGCAGGTGGTGCGCGATCCGGGTGCTAGCCCGGGCATCTTCAGCGACAAGGGCTCGCTGCTGAACGGCCAGGCACTTGAAGATTGCCCGTACGGCGGCGACCCCGGCTGGCGCGTGCCCTACGGCTTCAGCGCCCTGCCCGCAGGTGAAGTAGCGCGCCACGTGCGCGAGCATGCCGGCCCGCGCCCCCTCGAGGCGGGCGCGGACGGCTATGCCGAGGCCCGCTTCGTGCCGGTCGCGGGCAGCCCCTTCCTGCTGCGCGCCCGCCAGGACGCGAACGGCGACTGGCAGGGCGCCAGCCTGCAGCTCACCGACGACCGCAAGGTATGGGTAGTGGACCTGCTGGAATCGCGTGCCGGCGAGGTCAAGCGCATCAAGCAAGTGCGCCGCAACGCCTCGCTGCCAGGCGTGCCGGTCGTGTTGCGCTATGCGGCCGAGCCGGGGCCGCAGGGCAACCTGCTGAACGTCTCGGTGGACGGCGACCGCGCAACCTGGCTGGTGGCGCCCCCGATCCCCGCCGCGCAGCCCGTCAGCTGGGATGCCGGCGCGAATGCGCTGCTCGACCTGCGCGGCGGCCCTGCCGGCACGCCGCCACAGCGCGTGACCGTGCATGTCGGCGCCGATCGCATTGCGCTGCAGGCCGGCGATACGCCGGAAACCGTCCGGGTCGGTAGCGTCAGTGGCAATGCGCGTATCACTGCCGTCTCCTCCGATCCCCGCATCGTCGGCGCCGAAGCGGCAGGCGGCGTGCTGCGCCTGGCACCGCAAGCAGAAGGCCGCACAACGGTAACGGTACGCAGCCTGGACGACCCGTGGGCGCAAGCCGTGTTCACGGTCGACGTGGGCGCATCCTTCGCGGCACCCGGCGGCGCCACCCTGCCCGCTTCCGCCACCGCCCATCCCGCCAATGGCGAGCGCGGGGTGCCGCCGGACACGCCGCTGCGCCTCGTATTCGCCGAAGAACCGGTGCTCACCGGCGAAGGCAGCGTGCGCATCTACCGCAAGCGCAGTAAAGAGAAAGACGGGGCCCTGGTCGCGGTCATCCGCCCGGGAGAAACCATCATTGCGCTGGCCCCGCAGGGTCGCCGGCGCCAGGTGCGCCAGCATCCGATCACGGTGCAGGGCAAGGAACTGCGCGTGCGGATGCCGCAGCTGCTGGAATACGGCGTCGACTACGAAGCCGTGATCGATAGCAGGCTGGTGCGTGTTGCGGGGTTCAAGGGCGCACGCTGGTCCTTCCGCACCACGCCGTTCAAGCCGGTCGGCGACAGCGTGACCGTGGACGCGGTCGGGCGCGCCGACTTCCGGACCGTGCAGGCCGCGCTGGACCACGCCATGTCCCTGCCGCGCGACAAGGCGGTCACGGTAAACGTGCGCGATGGCGTCTATCCGGAGCTGCTCTACCTGCGTGACAAGGACAATGTCACCCTGCGCGGCCAGAGCATCGATGCGACCATCATCCGCGCCGCCAACAGCGAGACCCGTAATCCGGGTTCGGGCAGTGGACAGCCTGACGGCACGGCCGGCATCGATGGCGGCCGCGCCCAGTTCCTGGCCCAGGAGGTCGACCTGCTGGAAATTCGCGATATCGCCCTGCACAACAGCACCCGCCGCAGCGACGGCCACTCGGCCCAGGCCGAAACGATCTTCTTCAGAAGCGAGCAAGGCCGCCTGGTCGCACGCAACGCGCACTTCATCAGCGAGCAGGACACGCTGCAGCTGCACGGTTACGCCTGGTTCTACAAGTCGCTCATCGAAGGCAATGTGGACTTCGTGTGGGGGAACAACCGCGCCGCCCTGTTCGAAGAGAGCGAACTGCGTACCGTCGGCGACAGCGCCAACCCGCAAAGCGGCGGCTACATCGTGCAGGCGCGCACCGTGGGCAAGGACGACCCGGGCTTCGTGTTCCTGCGTTCGCGGCTGACGCGCGGCCCCGGCCCGGCGGGCAACCTGCCGCCCGATGGCGCGACCTACTTCGCGCGCTCGCCGGGCACCGCCAATACCTGGGACAACGTGGCCTTCATCGAATGCAGTGTCGGCCCGCACATCGCCGCGGATGCCTGGTACCGCAAGCCGGCACCGAATCCGCTCGAAGGCGGCTGGCGCGAATACGGCAACCGTTCGGAAGACGGACAGCCGCGCAGCTATGGCGGCTTCCAGATGGATCGCGCCCAGGCCGAACGCCTGTCGACCCGCGCCGCGGTGTTCGCGGGCCGCGGCTGGAACCCGCAGTGACGAGCATCCCCGCGGCCCGTAGGTGTAAAGGATCGCACCGCGCTTGACAGTGCCGTTTACAGGCGTAATCATCTTTGAGATTACAAAAGTAAATGGCACTGTCATGTCGAGTACCCCAGCAATCAATATCAGCGACGCCGAGTCGCACGTCATGGAGGTGCTGTGGCGCGCCCCAGGCCCGGTGGTGGCCGAACAGGTCGTCGTCGCGCTTTCCGAGAGCCAGCACTGGCAAACCGCCACCGTCAAGACCCTGCTCAACCGCCTGCTCAAGAAGGGCGCGATTGCCGCCCAAAAGGATGGGCGGCGCTTCCTCTACACCGCGGTGCTGCCGCGCCAAGCCTGGGTGGCGCGCGAAAGCGAAAGCCTGCTGCAGCGCCTGTTCGGCGGTCGCGTCGCGCCGCTGGTCGCGCAGCTCGGCAAACAGGACAAGCTGTCGCCCACGGACATCCGGGAATTGCGCGAGCTGCTCGACAGTCTGGATGACGATCAAAAAGCACAGTCGCAAGCGGCATTACCACACTGTTGACTTATAATTGGTTGGTCCACTTGCAACATTACCCGCACCAAACTAAGATTCGCTGTTTGGCATCGGCCAACCAATATTACGACGGACCCATCGATGAAAAAAACCGCTGCGCTGAACGACAACAGCGTCAACGAGCCACGGCTGTACCGGGTGGTCTCGGCCAAGATCGAGGAGCTGATCCGCGCCGAAAACATCCGCCCGGGCGAGCGCCTGCCGGCCGAACGCGAGCTGGCTACCAAGCTCGGCGTCAGCCGCACCTCGCTGCGTGAGGCCCTGATCGCCCTGGAACTGGGTGGCACGGTCGAGGTGCGCGGCGGCTCGGGGGTCTACGTCAGCGAACAGCCTAAGGCGCAGGCCGAGGTGCCCACGGCCGGTCCCGGTCCCTTCGAAGTGCTGGCCGCGCGCCGCCTGATCGAAGTCGAGGTCGCGGCGCTGGCCGCCAAGCATGCCAGCGACTCGGCCATCGACGCCATCCTGCGCGCGGTCGAAGAGATGGAGCAGCACCACGAAGACCGCAGCGGCAACGAATCGGCCGACCGCAACTTCCACCTGGCGATCGCGCGCGCCACCGGCAACAGCGCGATGGTCGGCGTGATCGAGTACCTGTGGAGCCAGCGCGGCTCGCTCTGGCACAAGCTGAAGGAGCATTTCCAGACCGAGGAACTGCGCCAGCAGACCCTGATCGACCACCGCAACATCTTCGCCGCCATCGCCTCGCACGATGTGGCCGGCGCCCGCACCGCCATGCGCGCCCACCTCGACCGCGTCACCCGCACCTTCTCGCGCGGCTGATCCCTCCATCAGGCCCGGGCCTGGCCCCTGGCCCGCCGGGCCTGCTCTCGCTTCCTGCTCTCTCTTCCGTTGCCTCGGGGCCGCTTGCCCCGGGCCCACCGTCCCTTGTGCGTCAAGCTTATCCTTCCGCCAATTGGTCTGGCCGCCTACAATTGTAATGACACCAATAAAATAAGTGGCACGTCCAGATTGCGAAAGCGGCCAGACCAAAGTAGAATCGCCAGCAAGCCAATGATTGCTGAGTCCCCCGTTCGCCTTCGTCTCAAGTCAAGGCCCTCCGCGGACAACAGCGCTGTGCATTGGTCGGCAGTGACCTCGGCCGGCAGGCTTCGTCACCACCGCGCGGATACCCGTCGTATCCATTCGCGCGATCCAGGGAGACAACTGGACGCACCCGATTTGAGCAGTTGAGCAGGAGACTTGCAGTGAAACACCAACAAATCACCGGGCCACGCCTGGCCGAACCGCGCTTCCTTCTGTCGGCAATCACTGCCGCAGTCCTGACCATGACGAACACCGCTGCGGCGCAGGAAGCGCCGATGCAGCGTGTCGAAGTCACGGGTTCCTCGATCAAGCGCCTCGCTACCGAGAACGCACTGCCGCTGACCACCTACAAGGCGGAAGAGCTGACCAACCAGGGCCTGACCACGATGACGGAAGTCGCGGTCGCCCTGACCGTCGCCGCCACCAACGAGCCGGTCGGCGGCGGTGGCGGCGGCACCATGATCAACATGCGCGGCCTGAACACCAACCGTACGCTGGTCCTGCTGAACGGCCGCCGCCTGGCCAACGAGGCACTGGGCGCCAGCTCGGTCAACGTCGACGTGATCCCGATGGCCGCCATCGAGCGCGTCGAAGTCCTGCGCGACGGCGCATCGGCCCTGTACGGCACCGATGCGATCGCCGGCGTGGTCAACTTCATCACCAAGAAATCGGTCAAGGACGTGACCGTCCACGCCAGCACGGTGCAGCCTGAAAAATCCGGTGGCGGCGACCAGAAGCGCGTGACCCTCATCGCCGGCAAGGGCGACATGGCGACCGACGGCTGGAACGTCTATACCGCGTTCAGTGCCCAGCGCCGCGAGTCGCTGATGCAGAAGGACCGCCCGAACATCTGGGATCCGGTGAAGCTGGCTGCGCTCGGCGGCACCCCGTTCACCTCGAACACCTCGGGCGGCTCGGCATCGCCTGCGAACTTCACCATCTACCGCAACGGCCGCTCCGCCAACATCACCGGCAACCCGTATTTCGCTTCCGGCTGCGTTGCGCCGGGCCTGCCCCAGACCACGGTGCCCTCGACCCGCACCAACGCCAACGGCGGCAAGACCTGCATCACCGACCCGACCATCTACCCGCAGCTGCTGCCGGAAAACCAGCAGGTCACCCTGTTCACCAAGGGCAGCCTGGCCCATGGCGACGGCAGCGTGCTGTCGGTGGAACTGAACCTGTCGCGCTCGTACATCGACGCCATCAGCCCGCCGCAGCCCTTCGGTGCGAACACGAACTATGACGTCCTGACCGCCTCGCGCAGGCCGTTGATGATCACCAGGGCGAGCAAGTGGTACCCGGGCGGCAGCGGCGGCGTGCCTGCCGTGGCCGGCCTGAACGGCGAAGACCTGGCGCTGACCTGGAGCCTGGACGAGCTGGGCGCAGCCAAGCTGCACGATGTGCAGAAAAATGCCCGCCTGGTCGTTGCCGACGAAGGCCAATTCAAGAGCTGGGACTACCGCGTCGGTGCGTCCTACGGCTACAGCCACCGCGACACCGGCTTCAAGGAAAACTTCGTGCGCACGCCGGGCGTGTACGCAGGTGTTGCCAACGGCATCCTGAACCCGTTCGGTGCGCAGGATGCGGCGGGCCGCGCTTACCTCGAGAGCATCTCGGCCGACGGCGAGGACTTCCGCGTGGCCGACGTGCGCCACTACGGTGTCGATTTCAACCTCTCCCGCACCCTGATGGACCTGCCGGGCGGCTCCCTGGGCCTTGCCATCGGCGGCGACTGGCACCGCGAGACCTATGAGGAAGACGCGCGCATGATCGCCAACGAGGTGGTCTGGCGGGTCTCCGGCTCGCCGGGCAACAACCCGAGCGGCCAGCGCCGCGTCGCCGGCCTGTATGCCGAACTCGACGCGCCCGTCACGAAAGAGCTGAACCTGAACGTCGCGGTGCGCGGCGACCATTTCAGCGATTTCGGCTCGACCTTCAACCCGAAGGCCAGCTTCCGCTACCAGCCGATCAAGCAGCTGATGGTGCGCGGCACGGTCAGCACCGGCTTCCGTGCCCCGACCCTGCCTGAACTGTACGGCGTGCCGCGCACGTTGACGCCGTCGACCTCGAGCTGGGACGATCCGCTGCTGTGCCCGAGCCGGACCCCGAACGTGGCCGGCTCCGGCACCCTGACGACCGACCCGCGCTTCGCCGGCCTGGGTCTCGACGCCGAGCGCGTCTGCAACACGCGCCTGACCACGCTCGTCGGCGCCAACCCGGACCTGCAGCCGGAAAAGTCGAAGACCTACACCGTCGGTTTCGTGATCGAACCGGTCAAGAACCTCGTTGCCACCGTCGACTTCTGGAAGATCGACATGAAGGGCACGATCGCCCAGATCAACGAAGATTCGATCTTCAACAACCTGGCGCGCTACCAGGACCTGTTCGTGCGTAACCCCGACGGCACGCTGCAGTACATCCAGAAGACGCGCCTGAACATGGGCGGCCTGAAGACCCAGGGTATCGACCTCAGCCTGGACTACTCGTTCCCGACCAAGAACTGGGGTCGCTTCGGCTTCTCGATGGACGGCACCTACACCGACAAGTACGAAGGCCAGAACGACGTCGGCAGCCCGTGGGTCGACAGCGTCGGCAGGATCGGCGCCCTGTCCACCGGTTCCACCTCGGCCAACACCTACATCTTCAAGTGGAAGCACCAGGCGCGCGTGAACTGGAACTATGGTCCGTTCTTCGCCCAGCTGACGCAGCAGTACTCGTCGACCTACGAAGACACCAACGCACTGCCGACCCAGCAGCCGGGCCAGCCGTTCTACAACGTGATCGCGCCGTACCGCGTGTACAACCTGTCGACGACTTACAAGTTCTCGAAGAAGTTCAAGGTCGGCCTCGGCGTGAACAACCTGTTCGACACCGATCCGCCGCTGTCGAACCAGCGCCTGTCTTCGCGCGTCGTGTTCGCGCAAAACATCGCCAAGCCGATCGGCCGTGCCTTCACGGCGCGCGCGGACTACACGTTCTAAGCGTCTTTTAGAGCGTAACCAACGCAGGGCGGACGAGGACCTCGTCCGCCCTGCGCACATTCACCCCACGCGGTGCGCCGGCGTGCCGCCAACGCGAGCGATCTCCATGAAGCATCTTCCTCTTGCCCTGATCCTGTCGGGTGCCCTGGCGGGCCATGCGCTCGCGGCTTCTCCGGATTTTTCCATTTACCAGGTCGCACCTCCGGACGGCTGGGCGGCGCAGGCGGGCGGCACCCGCGGCGGCGCCGATGCCCCTGCCGCCAACGTCTTCACCGTCACCAACGCCGCGCAACTGCGCAAAGCGCTCGGCAAGGGCATCCAGGGCAGCCGGATCGTGCAGGTGGATGGCATCATCGACATGAGCGAAGGCCGCCCCTATGTCGGCAAGGCAGACCAGGCCAAGCGCGGACAGGTATCGCTCCCCGCCAATACCACGCTGGTCGGCCTGGGTTCGCATGCAGGCTTCATCAATGCGCACCTGAAGGTGTCAAAGGTCTCGCAGGTCATCATCCGCAACCTCAAGCTGCGCAACCCCTGCGATGTCGAACCCGCATGGGACCCGCGAGACGGCGATGAAGGCAACTGGAACGCCGAGTTCGACGGCGTCTCCATCGTCGCCTCGCACCACGTCTGGGTCGACCGCAACAGCTTTACCGACGCGCCAGTCACGGACGACACGCTGCCGGTCGAAAACGGCAAGACCAGGCAGTGCCACGACGGCTCGCTCGACATCCGCGAGGGCAGCGACTACGTGACCGTCTCGTACAACCATTTCGCGCTGCACGCCAAGAACATGCTGATCGGCGCCAGCGACCAGGCCATGGAGGATGCCGGCCGCCTGCGCGTCACCATCAGCAACAACCTGTTCGAGCATATCGCCAGCCGCTCGCCGCGCGTGCGCTTCGGCCAGGTCCACCTCTTCAATAACTACTACGTCGGCGACCGCAAGCATCCGATCTATCGCCACGGCTACAGCGTCGGCGTCGCCAAGCACGCGCGCATCGTCTCGCATGCGAATGCCTTCGAGATCGCGGGTAGCCGCTCCTGCCTCGATGCCGTGCGCCCGTTCGCCACAGGTGCGGATGCCGGCAGCTTCCTGGATACCGGCTCGCTGCTGAACGGCGCGCCGCTGGCGCCCTGCGGCGCCGCAGAATTGCCATCCTGGACCGTACCCTACCCCTTCAACCCGCTCCCGGCCGATGCCGTGCCCGCCCATGTGCGTGCGCATGCCGGCGCCGGCAAATAAAAGGAAACATCATGAAAACGCGACACATCAATCCGCAACGCCGCTCGCTGCTGCATGCTGCTTCGGCCTCGGTGGCAGGCATGGCCGTAGGACCGGCACTCGCCGCAAGCGGAGGGAAGACGGCGGCACAAAACGACCCCTGGGCGCGCGCCCGAAGCATCGTCGAGCAGTTCAGGAAGCCGCTCGGCTTTCCCAAGCGCGACTTCCTGATCACCGCTTATGGCGCCGAACCCTGCGAGGCGGTCATGGTGACCGGTTATGTGGCCGACCACGAAGAGGGCAAGGTCGGCACCCCGGCGCCGGGCGCCAAGGACTGCTATGCCGCGATCGCGGCGGCCATCGCGGCGTGCAGCGCGGCGGGCGGCGGCCGGGTCCTGATCCCGGCCGGTAACTGGCTGGTGAAGGGCCCGATCGTCCTGAAGTCGAACGTCAACGTGCACCTGGCCAAGGGCGCCCACGTCTACTTCAGCAACGATCCGGAAGACTTCGCCAAATACGGCGACTATGACTGCGGTCCGAACGGCAAGCTGGTGATCTCGCGCTGGCAGAGCAACGACTGCCTGAACTATTCGCCGATGGTCTACGCCTACGGCCAGACCAACATCGCCCTCACCGGCGAAGACTGGACCAGCATCCTGGACGGACAGGGCGGCGTGCCGCGCGCCGACGGCGAGACCTGGTGGGACTGGAAGGGCAAGCGCAAAGGCGTGGCAGGAAAGATCCCGAACCTGCAGCGCACGCAGATCGCCGTGAACCCGCTCAATCCGACCTCGATCCGGGCGGTCGCCCCGCACCTGAATGACGCGCAGGTCGCCCTCATGGAGGGCAAGAACGACAAGTGGCGCACCGACGAAGCCTACCTGCCGACCCTGTCGGAAGCGGGCGTTCCGGCCGCCAAGCGCGTGTTCGGCCGCGGCCACTACCTGCGCCCCTGCATGGTCGAATTCATCGGCTGCACCAACGTGCTGCTGCAGGGCTACCAGCTGAACCAGTCGCCGTTCTGGCAGCACCACCCGGTCAACTGCAGCAAGCTGGAGATCCGCGGCGTGCACATGGACAGCATGGGGCCGAACAGCGACGGCTTCGATCCGGAAGCCTGCAACACCGTGCTGGTCGATGGCTGCACCTTCAACAGCGGCGACGACTGCATCGCGATCAAGGCCGGCAAGAACCTCGATACCCAGTTCGGCCCAACCCAGAACGTGGTGATCCAGAACTGCGTCATGAACAGCGGCCATGGCGGGGTGACCCTGGGCAGCGAGATGGCGGGCGGCATCCAGCACGTGTATGCGCAGGACATCGAGTTCCGCAACACGCATTGGGCGACCGACCCGCTCAACACTGCCATCCGCCTGAAGACCAACATGAACCGCGGCGGCTTCCTGCGCCACTTCTACGTGCGCAACGTGACCATGCCCAACGGCGTGAACCTGAAGCCGCAGTTCTACACCCCGCTCCCGGGCTCGCCGATCCAGCCCAAGTCGGTAGGGGCCGGGGCAGGCGCCGTGATCACCTTCGACTGCGACTATGCTCCGAACGCCGACAACGTGCGCACCCGTCCGCCGGTGGTGGAGCACATCCATATCTCGGGCGTCAAGGTGGGCAACGTCGCAACGGAGAACGGCCCGCGCTCGTGCTACCAGGCGCTGCTGCTGCTCGGTCCGGTCGCCTTCGACTACAACGGCGACAAGCCGGTCGACATCCTGCCGATCCGCGACGTGACCATCACCGACTGCGACTTCGGCACCCCGGTGAACGCGGCCCAGCCCTGGTTCATCTACAACGTCCGCAACGTCAAGCTGAGCAAGGTAACCATCGCGGGCAAGGTCTACAACACCACCCTGCAGGCTTGATGAGCAGGATGAGCTAGGATGTCGGATTTGCGGCCCGCCCTCGCATCCCGAGGGCGGGCTTCCACGCTCTTGTTCCGACCCTGACACCGATGCTCGACCTGATCAACGCCATCCCGCGCAGCCTGATTCTTCCCCCCGCCAGCCTGTTCCTGCTGATCCTGGCGGGATTGGCGATGTGGCGGCGCTGGCCGCGCACCGGGCGCGCCTTCGCGGGAGCCGGGGTGGCGGCACTTGCCCTGCTGTCGATGACCGGGGTAGCCGACCTGTTCATCAGGCCGCTGGAGCGCATGACCCGGCCGCTGCATGCGCCGGAGCGCACCGGCGCCCAGGCGATCGTGGTGCTCGCCGCCGGACGGCTGCGCAATGCCCCCGAATACGGCAATCGCGACATCCCCGACCATACCGCCCTGGCGCGCCTGCGCTATGCGGCCCACCTGCAACGGCGCACGGGGCTGCCCGTCCTCGTCAGCGGCGGCACCGTCGGCACTCCCATGGCAGGCGAGCGCCCTTATTCGCTGGCCGATGCGATGGCCACGGCCCTGCGCGAGGATTTCGGCGTTCCGGTGCGATGGGTCGAAGCACGCTCGCGCGACACCGCCGAGAACGCCGCCTTCAGCGCGGCGATGCTGCGGGCCGACCGGGTCCGGCGTGTCCTGCTCGTGACCGATGCCATGCACATGGCGCGTTCCCGCGCCGTCTTCGAGCGCGCCGGGCTCGAGGTGGTCGACGCACCGACCATGTTCTTTAGCGGCCAGGCCCGCTCTGTCCATGCCTGGATTCCGAGCGCCGAGGGCTTGCGCCGCTCCTGGTACGCGATGTACGAACTGATCGGCTCAGTGTGGTACAGGCTGCGTTCGGGCGGCGCCCAGGCCGCTGGCGGCTGAGCGCCTGCAACAGGGCGCCAGCCTTCAGCCGCCGGCCCGCTTCGGCTGGTGGCCGAGCTTCCTCAGCGTTTCGAGGACCAGGTCGCAGTGATCGCCCTGCACTTCGATCACCCCATCCTTCACGGTACCGCCCGAGCCGCATGCCGTGCGCAGCTGCTTGCCCAGCTGGGCCAGTGCCGTGGCATCGAGGGCGAGCCCCTTGACGATCGTCACGCTCTTGCCGCCACGGCCCTTGGTCTGGAGCGACACGCGTACCACGCCGTCGCCCTTGACGGCGGGCTTGGTCTTGCACGCGCAGGCCGAGGCCGGTTGACGGCATACGGGGCACATGCGGCCGCTCTCGGTTGAATAGACGAGGCCGCTGTTAGAACTGCTCTTCATGTTTTGATCAATACCCGTTCCATGGAACAGCCAGCGATGTAATACCGGCCCTGCTCTTGCGTCACCTCGACCCTGAGATAGGTCCCCTTGTCGAACCTGTCGGTCTTGACATGGTAGCGGTAGGTGACGATACGGAGCCATTCGCCTTTCACGCCTCGCACCCCATGTTCCGTGTTGTGATAACGGTATTCCTTGATGTTCCCGAAGCCTTTCTGCATCACCTGCAGAGACCCGATCAACACCTCGCGCGAATAGGCAGCCTTGAGCTTGGGCGACATAGCAGCGTACACCGCCGCCATATCCTTGTGCACGATCTTGCCAGCCGCCTGGTCGGCCAGCGCCCGGATAGCGGCGTCTGCGGACGGGTTCGGGGCCGCCGAGGCCATTACCTGCGGCATGGCCAGGAGCGGCGCAGTGGCCAGGAGCTTCGGTACGATGTGCCAACGTGATTTCATGTGTTCGACAAGCAGATGTAAAGGATGCGCGCATCCTGGTTAAACCGGTCGCGTCTCTGTCCCTTCGCCGCGGGTTACGTGCAGCATGCGGCTAGGCAGGCGCAGCTTGGCAGTATGCCAGACGCCACGCGGAACCACGACTGCGCCGCTGCCTTCCAGCACGATCGTCTCGACCTCGCTGCCGCGGTCGAGAAGCAACTCGACAGCGCCGGATAGCAGATACACGAACTCATCGCCCTGCGGATGCATCTCCCAGGTCGGCCAGTCTTCCGTAAATGCAAATTCGCTGAGCAGCCAGCCTTTGCCGAAAGCATCGAGTTCGGCGGGCGGCAGCTGCCAGAAGGACTCGCCTGGAACGCTGCGCGCGTTGCCGTCCTCGGCAAGGTGGACGTAGGTATGCTGCGGGTTGATGCCCATGACGGCTCCTTCGTCGAGAGCGGAAGTCGGGCAATACTATCACCGGAATGCGGACTGCCGCGGCAGTCCGCATCGGCATCAAGGCGTGATACGCAGGTAGTCGATGTCGGCGAAGCTGCCGGACGCGCCGGTAGCGAACAGGCCGATCTGCGCGCCGACCCAGCGGCCCATGGTGGCATCGAAAGGCGCGCCCATTTGCGTGTAGCGCAGGCCATCCGCGCTGTACGAGAAGGCAACCCGGGCCCCGGCCGTCACATGGATGCGCAGGTGGGCCGCGAAGCCGGGCAGTGCCTCGCCCAGCTCCTCGCTGCACTTGCCGTTTTGGGCGCAGCGCACCTGCACCATGCGCGGCCTGCCCTCGACGCGGCGCAGGCCGAACCAGTGGCTGGCCAGGCCCATCGTGCCGAGGCTGACCTGGTCGCCGTCGCGCTGTGCCTGTAGTTCCACCTTTGCAGTGACGCCAAAGGCTGGCGCCGGGAACTTCTGCGTCAGTACCGACGGCAGCGACCGCACCGGCACATCGGGCTGCGCGAGCAGGCGCAGGTGGTCTGGACGGGCATCGAGCGCATACCAGCGCGCGTCCGGGTTGGCCGCCCATTGCCACTGCGGGCCCAGCACCTTGCCATCGAATTCGTCGCTGGTAGCGGGAACACGTTGCAGGAAGCTGCCGGCAACCGGCTTGGCGTGCTCCACCACCGGCTGCCCCACGCCCGGCTTGCCGGAGGGCTCGCCGATCAGCGGCCAGCCATCCTCCCAGCGCATCGGCTGCAGGTGCACCACGCGTCCGTAGGCGCGCTTGTCCTGGAAGTGGAAGAACCAGTCGGCGCCTTGCGGCGTCCTGACCCAGGCGCCCTGGTGCGGTCCGTTGATGTTCGTCGCGCCCTGCTCCATCACGATGCGCGACTCGTAGGGTCCTTCGATGCTGCGCGAGCGGAACACCGATTGCCAGCCATGCTCGACACCGCCAGCTGGCGCGAACACGTAGTAATAACCGTTCGCCTTGTACAGCTTCGGGCCTTCCAGCGTGCGGTAGCCGGGCAGCTTGTCGCCGTCGATGACCACCTTGCCCTCGCTGTCCAGCAGGCTGCGCCCATCCGGGGCCATTCGGCGCAGCGTAAGCACGTTGTTGAAGCCGGCCCGGCTCTTGGCCCAGGCGTGGATCAGGTAAGCCTTGCCGTCGTCGTCCCACAACGGCGTCGGGTCGATGATGCCCTTGCCCGGCAGGAGCAGGTGCGGCGTGCTCCAGGGACCGTTGAAGTCTTTCGCGGTGGTGACGTAGACGCCGTTGTCGGGGTCCGGGTAGAAGAGCCAGAACTTGCCGTCGTGGTAGCGCAGGCAAGGCGCCCAGACGCCCTTGCCGTGCTGGGGCGCCGCGAACTGCGCGCTAGGGACCAGCTGGGGCAGCGCATGGCCTTTCAGCTCCCAGTTGACCATGTCCTTCGAGGTCAGCAGCGGCAGGCCGGGCGCGTTGGCGAAGCTCGAGGACACCATGTAGTAGGTGTCGCCGACGCGGATGACGTCCGGGTCCGAATAATCCGCGTGCAGGATCGGGTTGCGGTAGCGGCCATCGCCGAGGTCGGGCGACCAGGGCGCGCGTGGCGACACGGGGCCGAGCACGCGCTCCAGGAAACCCGCCATGGCGTCGACGGTCGGCGATACCCAGGGGTCGAACAACCAGAACGAATGCGGCGTACCGGCCAGCGCCACGGTATCCGAATGGATGCCATGCGAGGCCAGCTTGGCCGCCATCGCTTCGCGCCCCACCGAGAAGCGCGGCACGCTGCTGGTAATGAAGAGTACGGGCGGGCTGCTCCTGCCGACGTGGTTGATGGGCGAAGCCTCGCGCCACAGCGCTTCCTTCTCGGCGTAGCGGCCGCCGAACCAGGCGCCCGCTGCGGACGGGTTCTTCCTTGGATCGTCCTCGTGCTTGCGCGCCTCTTCCGAGGTGAAGTCCGACAGGCCATCGATGTTCACCACGGCGCGGATCGCTTGCGGCTCGAGCATGCCGACCAGGGAGGCGATCTGGCCGCCGGCCGAGCCGCCGGCAATGGCAAGCTTCGCGGGGTCGATGCCGAAGCCGGCCGCCCCCTTGCGCAGCCAGCGCACCGCGTCCTTCACGTCCTCGATGGCCGCCGGGTAGCGCGCCTGCCCGGACAAGCGGTAGCTGACGGTAGCGGCCGCGTAGCCGCGCGCAGCAAGCCGGGCCGCCAGCGGCGCCATGTTGGCGCGTTCACCCGTGCCCCAGCCCCCGCCGTGCACCAGGACCACCAGCGGCGCCGGCTTGCCGGTCGGGCCGGGCAGGTAGAGGTCGAGCCCCAGGGCCAGGTCGCCACGCTGCGCGTAGACGAGGTCCTTGCGCACCTGCACCGGCGCCGGCGCCTCGGCGCTGGCGATGCGGATGTCGGGATAATCGCGGATCAGCTTGCGGTAGGTGGTCTCGGCGTTGTACGGCGCCTGGGCGAAGGCTGCACTCACCGCCAGTGCCGGCAGCAGGCCGAGCAGGCCACGCAAGGGCGGGCGCTTCACAGCGCCGCTCCGCGGAACACGCAGCGGCGGCGCAGCGTGGCGCCCGGCGCCAGCACCGTCAGGCCCGGGTAGCCCGGCAGGTTGTGCGCATTGATCGGGTGATCCACCGGCTCGAAGCAGAAGAAGTCGCGTCCCGATGGAACGTAGAGGATGAAGTAATCCATGTCGGCCTGTACCTCCAGCGCAAGGCCGCGTTGCGGCCAAGTGATGCGGGCGGCACCATGCCAGCCCTCGAATGCGTTGTCGACGCCGTCGTGCGGCAAGGGGGCGGGATGGTCGAAGCGCCAGTGCGCCGGAATGTCCTGGCGCATGACCGGCAGCTTGTCTGGACCGGCCATCCAGACGCTGTTGGCGCCGGCTTCCAGCCGCGCTCCCTGCGGATCGGGCATCCACGGATGCAGGCCGATCCCGAACGGCAGCGCGATGCGGCCCGCGTTGCGCACGCTGAGTTCGACGACCAGGGCGTCACTGGCCAGGGTGTAGTGCAGCTCGGCCGTGTAAGCGAAAGGTTCCGCGTCCCAGCGGTCGAGACTCAGGATGAGCGAAGTATCGCAGTGGGCGGCGACGCGCCAGGGCTGCTGCCAGCCGTCGCCGTGGATCGGGCAAGGCTCGCCTGCCCGGTTGGGCGCGGGCACATGACGCTTGCCTTCGAAGGCGAAACCCGAGGGCGCCATCCGGTTCGACCAGGGCAGCAAGGGGAAACAGGCCAGCTGCCCGGGCAGCGGCATGTCGTTGACATCCGGGGGCAGGCCGCGCAGCAGGGGATGTGCGCCGTCGCCGTTCAACCAGTCCAGCCGTGCCAGCCCGCCGCCGACCTGCGGAACGACTTCGGCCAGCAGGCGGTCGTTGCGCAGCGTGAGGCGTTCCAGCACGGTCGTGGACACGAGGTTGAAACTGAGTCAGTACTGCGGGCCGTCGAGCAGGAACTTGCCGCCCTGGTACATCGTGGTGACGTCGTCCTTGGCCGGGAACTCCGAGGTGTCCGGGAACAGGTGCGCGAACTTCGACGAGCTGTCCTTCGGCTTGTAGCCCAGGTGCGAGGCCAGGCGGTTGTCCCACCACACGCTGTCGTTGTCCGACACGCCATAGACGATGGTGTGGCCGACGCGCGGCGCGAACAGCGAGCAGCGCAGCATCTCGGTCAGGTCGTCGTAAGAGAACCAGGTGCTCATCATGCGCTTGTTGGCCGGCTCCGGGAAGCTCGAGCCGATGCGGATGCAGACCGTCTCGATGCCGAAGCGGTCGAAGTAGTAGCGCGCGATCTGCTCGCCGAAGACCTTCGACAGGCCGTAGTAGCTGTCCGGGCGGGTCGGCGAATTCGCATCCAGCACGGTGTTGACGTGGTGGTAGCCGATCGCATGATTCGAGCTGGCGAAGATCACGCGCTTGGTGCCGGCCTTGTGCAGGGCCTCGTAGAGGTTGGCCACGCCGAGGATGTTGGCCTGCATGATCGGCTCGAAAGGCTTCTCGGTGGAGATGCCGCCGAAGTGCAGCACGGCGTCCACGCCTTCCAGCAGCTTGAGCACCGCTTCCTTGTCGGCCAGGTCGCACTGGACGATTTCCTCGCCCTCGCGCGCTTCGCCCATGTCGGCCACGTCGGACAAGCGCACGACTTCGGCCCAGGGCTTGATACGGTCACGCAGCACCTTGCCGAGGCCACCGGCGGCGCCGGTCAGCAGGATGCGTTTGAAGGGCTTGCCTTTTGCAGCTTCGGTCATGCTAAAACTCCTTGATCTTGTGGCGCTATCACCGCCACTCATGTTGTTCGTAGGGTGGGCGGGTCTCCCGCCCACCCTGCAAATTCATGCAGCGACAACAACGCAATATTCGTTCAGGTCACCGGCGCAGGATTGAACAGCGCCAGCGAATTGTGCAGTTTCCAGTGTTCGGCCCAGGTCTTCTTCCCGCTGGCCACGTCGAGGATCAGGCGGAACATCTCCCAGCCCACGTCCTCGATAGTAGCTTCTCCGCTGGCGATGCGTCCGGCATTCACGTCCATCAGGTCGTGCCAGCGGTTCGCCAGCTCGGTGCGGGTGGCCACCTTGATGACCGGGACCGCAGCCAGGCCGTAGGGGGTGCCGCGGCCGGTGGTGAAGATGTGCACGTTCATGCCGGCGGCCATCTGCAGGGTGCCGCAGATGAAGTCGCTTGCCGGGGTGGCGGCGTAGATCAGGCCTTTCTGCTGCAGCTTCTCGCCCGGCGACAGTACGCCGGTGATCGCCGTGGTGCCCGACTTGACGATCGAGCCCATGGCCTTTTCCACGATGTTCGACAATCCACCCTTCTTGTTGCCGGGCGTGGTGTTGGCGCTGCGGTCGACGCCGCCGCGCACCAGGTAATCGTCGTACCACTGCATCTCGCGCACCATCGCCTGGGCGATTTCCGGGGTGGCGGCGCGCGCGGTGAGCTGGTCGATGCCGTCGCGGACTTCGGTGACCTCGGAGAACATCACGGCGCCACCGGCGCGCACGATCAGGTCGGTGGCGAAACCGACGGCCGGGTTGGCGGTCACCCCCGAGAAGGCGTCGCTGCCGCCGCACTGCACGCCGACCACCAGGTCGGACGCCGGGCAGGTCTCGCGCTTGCGCGCGTTCAGCAGTTGCAGGTGCTTCTCGGCAGTCTGCATCAGGTTATCGATCATCGACATGAAACCGACGTGCTGCTGGTCCTGCAGGGTCACGACCGAGGGTTCGGCATTGCCGATCGGGATCGCGCCGGCCGGGAACAGGCGCGCCGGCGGCAGCTTCTCGCAGCCCAGGCTGACGACCATGACGTGGTCGCCGAAATTCGGATTTCTGGAGAGATTGCGGATGGTCTTGATCGGGATGTCGGCGCCCGGCGCGTCGATGGCGACGCCGCAGCCGTACACGTGCTCGAGCGCGACCACGTCCTCGACGTTCGGGTAGCGCGGCAGCAGCTCTTCCTTGATGCGCTTGACCGCGTAGTCGATCACGCCCGAGACGCACTGCACGGTACTGGTGATCGCCATGATGTTGCGGGTGCCGACCGAACCGTCCTTGTTGCGATAACCCTCGAAGGTATAGCCTTCGAGCGGTTCGCCGACCGGGCGCGCGCGCGTGCCGATCGGCAGGTCGTCGAGCGAGCGGGCGGCCGGCATGCGCAGCACGCGCTCCGAGACCCAGCTGCCGCGCGGGATCGGGCTGTTGGCATAACCGATCGTCACGCCGTAGCGGATGACCGGATCGCCTTCGGCAAAGTCCACCAACGACACTTTGTGCCCCTGAGGGACGCCTTCGACGAGCGTCAGGCCATCCGGGAAAACGGTGCCCGCGGGCAGTCCGCCGTCGTTGACGACGATGGCGACGTTGTCGCTGGCCTGCATGCGGATTGTGCGCGGAACTTGGGTGTTCATGGTGTGATGCCTTGGTCGGTAGGTTCTTTTTCAGTATGCCATACAATTTTGGGCAGTGGCTAGTCCACCTTGCGATTTTGGTCGGACCAAATTAGAATGGCCTGACCAAAAAGTAGTCAACAAGTAGCTAGACGTATAAAGAGTGCATGACGGCCCCCGGGGCAAGGCGCATCGTCGAAGACAGTACGAACGTACGGCGAGACGATGCAACGCAGCACTGGGGGATTGTCAGGCGCTCGAAGTCAGACAAATCCGCTCACTGGAGACATATGAAGACCACGCTTCTGGCAGCCTCGCTTGCCACCGTATTAGGCTGTGCACTCGCTTCCGGTCCTGCCCTGGCCCAGGGTGGCCAGTACCGCAATACCGACAACAAGAACCTGCTGGACCACTCCGAAGGCACCTACCCGGTCCCGTATAAAAAGCCAGTGGTGGCGGAAGTCACGGCCCAGCTCAAGGCGATCCGCGGCTACATGGACCAGGCCACGCCGACCCGCATCATCAACAGGAAGACCGGCGACCAGATCACCGACCTGAAGACCCCGAACGCCGACGCGATCGTCGAACCCAGCAAGGGCGACTACGGCATCCAGGTCTATGAGATGGGCGTGGTCCACTCGGGTCTGCTGAAGGCGGCCGAAGCGACCGGCGACCAGGGCTTCACGGCGATGAGCCAGCGCCACTTCCAGTTCTTCTCCCAGACCCTTCCCTACTTCCGCGCCCAAGAACAGAAGTTCCGCCTCGATCGGGCCAACAGCTTCATCCGCTTCCTCGACCCGCACTCGCTGGACGACTCCGGCTCGATGTGCGCCGCCCTGATCCGCGCGCGCCTGGCCAAGGTCGGCCCGGACCTCAAGCCCATGATCGACACCTGCAGCGACTGGGTGATCAACAAGCAGTTCCGCCTGGAAGACGGCACCATGGCGCGCAAGCGCCCGCAGGAAGTGTCGCTGTGGGGCGACGACATGTACATGAGCATCCCCTTGCTGGCCGAGATGGGCCGCCTGACGGGCGACCGCAAGCACTTCGACGACGCCGTCAACAACGTGATGGGCATGAGCAAGCGCCTGTTCAACCCGCAGAACGGCCTGTACACCCACGGCTGGCACGCCAACCACCCGGACGCGCCGCGCTTCTATTGGGCGCGCGCCAACGGCTGGGCGGTGCTGGCCATGTCCGACCTGCTCGACGTGCTGCCGAAGGACCACCCGGGCTACCAACCGGTGCTGAACCAGCTGCGCGCCGCGATCAAGGGCATCGCCGAACTGCAGTCGGGCACCGGCCTGTGGCACCAGATGCTCGACCGGAACGATTCCTACCTGGAGACTTCGGCCAGCGCCATGTTCACCTACGTGATCGCGCACGCGGTCAACCAGGGCTGGGTCAGTCCGACCACCTACGGCTCGATCGCGCAGGCTGGCTGGGTCGGCCTGTCGACCCGCATCACCGCCAAGGGTGAAGTGGAAGGTACCTGCGTCGGCACCACGCTCGCCGGCGACATGGTTTATTACTACAACCGCCCGACCAGCGTGCACGCGCTGCATGGCTACGGCCCGACCCTGTTGGCCGGCGCCGAGATCATCAAGCTGATGAACAATCCGGCTTTCGAGATCCAGCACAAGGTTCGCACGTATCATTACGTGCCCAAAGGGGGCAAGACCGACTACAACAAGCATCAGCAATGATGCGTCCATCACCGAGCGAACCCATGAAACGACTGATCCTAGCCGCTCTGCTTTCCGCATCGCTGAACGCCTACGCCGCCGAAAAACTGGGGGTGACCGTCCAGCACGACCTGTCCATCGCACGCCCGTCCGAGACCATCTCGATCCCGTGGAGCGACGTGAACGCCGCCCTGCCGGGCGCGCTGATCCAGAAGATCGCCGTCAAGGATGCCAAGGGCCGCGTGCTGCCCTACCAGGTGACCAACGTGGCGCCGCTGTCCAAGGATCCGGAGAACAAGGGCATCGCCTATGGCGAGCTGCTGTTCCAGCACAGCTTCGCCCCAGGCGAGAAGAGCGCCAGCTTCACCGTCGAGAAGATCGACACGGTGGCGCCGGTGTTCGCCCAGAAGGCCTATGCCCGCTACGTGCAGGAGCGCCTCGACGACTTCGCCTGGGAAAACGACAAGGTGGCGCACCGCACCTACGGCCCGGCCCTGGCCGCCCCGTCCCCTAGCGGCATGAACAAGGAAGTGCTGGTGACGAGCGGCCTGGACCTGTGGTTCAAGCGGGTGCCGTATCCGATCGTCGACCGCTGGTACAACAAGGGCCATGACCACTACCACAAGGACGAGGGTGAGGGCATGGACATGTACCAGGTCGGCAAGTCGCGTGGCGCCGGCGGCACCGGCGTGTGGGACGGCAAGCAGCTGTACACCAGCGTGAACTACGCCTCGTGGAAGGTGCTGGCCAACGGTCCGGTGCGTGCGGTCTTCGAGCTGCACTACGCCGCCTGGGATGCGGCCGGCAAGCAGGTCAGCGAAGTCAAGCGCTTCACGGTCGACGCCGGCCATTACCTGGACCGCATCGACTCCACCTTCCAGTACGAGGGCAACGAGCCGATTACCGTGGCGGTGGGCCTGAACAAGAACCCGAGCGACAAGGGCCAGGACCCGGTCATCACGGTCAAGCGCGAAGGCCCGGTGCTGCTGCAGTGGATCGAGCAGAAGAGCAACGGCGCCTTCGGCACCGCGGTCGTGCTGCCAGGCGCGGAAGGCTTCACCCAGGACAGCCTGAATGAGCTGATCCTGGCCAAGGCCACTTCCGGCAAGCCGCTGCGCTACTACGCCGGCGGCGCCTGGAGCCGCGCCGGCGAAATCACCACGCTCGCCCAGTGGCAGCGCCTGGCGCAGGACACCGCTGCGCGCGCCGGCAATCCGGTGCGCGTGACCCTGTCGCCTTCCCAAGCAAACAAGCAGTGAGGTAACGATGCAATTCCAACCACGCCGTCGCGCTATACTGCGCACCGTCCCTGCCGCCGGCCTGCTCCTGGGCGGAGCCGGTTGCGCCATCCCGTCCGCCAACATGACCCCTGCCGATCCGTGGCAGCGCGCCAACGACATCATCGCGCGTTTCGCCACCCCGCTGCGCTTCCGCGAAGAAGACTTCCCCATCACCTCCTATGGCGCAAAACCCTGCACCATGGTCGAGGTCAAGGGCCAGACCGCTTCACTCGTCAACGGCACCCTGCGCACCCCGGCCGCCGGCTCGCCCGATGCCTACCCGGCGATCACGGCCGCGATTGCAGCCTGCCACGCCAAGGGCGGCGGCCGGGTCGTGATCCCGGCCGGCGACTGGTACTGCGCCGGCCCGATCGTGCTGCGCTCGAACGTGCACGTGCACCTGGCCGCGGGCGCCCGCGTACATTTCTCGGCCAACCCGGAACATTATGCGCGCCACGGGGAATTCGACTGCGGCCCGAACGGCAAGCTGACCCTGTCGCGCTGGCAGGGCAACGACGTCCTGAACTATTCGCCAATGGTCTATGCATACAACCAGACCAATATCGCGCTCACCGGCGCCGACTGGACCAGCATCCTGAACGGCCAGGGCGGCGTGCCTTTCGAGGACAAGCCGGACGAGTGCTGGTGGGACTGGAAAGGCCGCGGCCTGCCAGCGCGCACCCGCACCGAGATCGCGCCGAATCCGGCCAACCTCTCGTTGGAAAAGGTGGCGCCGAACCTGCCCGAAGCACAGCGCGCCCTGATCCAGGGCGAAGGCTGGCAGACCGATTCGCGCTACCTGCCGGCCCTGTCCGAGGCAGGTGTGCCGGTGGCGCGCCGCGTGTTCGGGCGCGGCCACTTCCTGCGTCCCTGCATGATCGAGTTCATCGGCTGCAGCAAGGTGCTGATGCAGGGTTACCAGGTGAATGCGGCGCCCTTCTGGCTGCATCACCCGGTGAACTGCCGCGACCTGCACATGCGCGGCGTGAACATGGAAAGCCTGGGACCGAACAGCGACGGCTTCGACCCGGAAGCCTGCGACGGCGTGCTGGTCGAGGAGTGCACCTTCAACAACGGCGACGACTGCATTGCGATCAAGGCCGGCAAGAACCTCGATACCCAGTTCGGGCCGACGCGCAACATCGTGATCCAGCGCTGCATCATGAACAGCGGCCACGGCGGCGTGACCCTCGGCAGCGAAATGGCCGGCGGCATCGAGCACGTCTATGCGCAGCAGCTCGAGTTCCGCAACATGCATTGGGCCAAGAAGCCGCTGAACACGGCGATCCGCCTCAAGACCAACATGAACCGGGGCGGCTTCCTGCGCCACCTGTACGTGCGCGACGTTACCCTGCCGAACGGCGTCAGGATCGAACCGATGATGTACAAGCCGCTGCCAGGGGCGAAGGAAATCACGCAGCCGGTGGCCTCGACCGCGGGTGCGATCATCACCATCGACTGCGACTACGTGCCGGGCGACGATGCAGTGCGTATTCGCCCGCCGCAGGTGTCGGACATCGACATCCGGGGCGTGCGCGCCGGTAACGTCGACACCGGCTCGGGCAAGTTCTCGTGCTTCCAGGCCTTCGTGCTGCTGGGGCCCGTGGCTTCCAGCTTCAACGGCCCGGCGGGCACGCCGATCCTGCCGATCCAGCGCGTGCGCATCAGCGACTCGGACTTCGGCACGCCGAAGAACGGCGCCCAGCCGTGGTTCCTGCACAACGCCACCGCCATCACCCTCGACAAGGTCACCATCGGCGGCAAGCTCTACAACACGACCCTGTCTTCAAGCAATCCCTAAACCAGGGCAGGTCAGGCCAGTCGATTGATTTTTTTGAATTGGCCTGACCACATCTGTCAGTATTGACGTAGAATCCAGAAACTGGCCTGACCAGATATAGCACTGCGCGATGATGGCGCCTCGATGCGCCTTCGCCTGGATAAACGCATGGAGACAGCATGAAAAAAGACAAGCAGCGTGCCGCCTTACGTCAACTCACCCTGTGCCTGCTCGGCACTGCTTCCGTATCCTCCCTTTCCATCGGTGCTGCATTCGCCCAGGATGCCCCCGCCGCCCAGCCGCAGCAAGTCCAGACGGTCCAGGTGACCGGCCTGCGCGCCTCGCTCGAGAGCGCGCTGAACGCCAAGCGCCAGGACAACGGCATCGTCGACGTCATCAAGGCGGAAGACATGGGCAAGTTCCCGGACACCAACCTGGCCGAGTCGCTGCAGCGCGTGCCGGGCGTGGTGATCGACCGTGACGCCGGCGAGGGCCGCAACATCACGGTACGTGGCCTGGGCCAGGACTTCACGCGCGTGCGGATCAACGGCATCGAGGGCCTGGCCACCACCGGCGGCACCGACAGCTCGGGCGGCACCAACCGCGGCCGCGGCTTCGACTTCAACGTGTTCGCTTCGGAACTGTTCAGCTCCCTCACCGTGCGCAAGAGTTCCTCGGCCGACGTCGACGAAGGCTCGCTCGGCGCCACCGTCGACCTGCAGACCCTGCGTCCCTTCGACCTGAAGGGCTTCAACGCCACCATCGCGGCCAAGGGCAAGTACAACGACGGCTCGGAAAAGATCGACCCGCGCGTGGCCTTCATGCTGTCGAACACCTTCATGGACCGCACGCTGGGCGTGCTGGTCTCGGGCGCCTTCTCCAAGCGCCGCGTGCTGGAGGAAGGCTTCAGCACGGTACGCTGGGATAACGGCCCCTCGTCGGGCGGCTGGTGCGCGCCGCAAGGCGTCGCCAACAACCCGGCCAACTCCACCGCCACCACCTGCGGCCCGGCGGCCCAAGGCGTGGCGCGCCTGCCGAATACCCCGGCCAACGTGGCCGCCTACAACACCGCCAGCAGCGCCGGCAACTTCCACCCGCGCCTGCCCAGGTACGGCCGCCTGACCCACGACCAGGACCGCCTGGGTCTGACCGCCTCGGTGCAGTGGCGCCCGCAGCGCGGCACCCTGCTCACCTTCGACATGCTGTACTCGAAGCTGGATGCGACGCGCCAGGAAGACTTCCTGCAGGCGATGTCGTTCAGCCGCAGCGCCACCCAGGGCGGCAAGCCGCAGATGAGCGTGGTCGAGGCGCAATATGCGCCGAACGGCGCGCTTCTGTATGGCCGCTATAACGGCGTGGACATCCGCTCGGAATCGCGCTTCGACGAACTGAACACCACCTTCAGCCAGCCGACCCTGACGCTGGAACACAGGATCAGCGACACCTGGAGCATGAGCGCCAAGGTCGGCCGCGCGAACTCGAAGTTCCGCAACCCGGTGCAAACCACCGTCACGCTGGATGCGCTGAACGTGAACGGCTACACCATCGACTTCCGCAACAACGAGCGCCTGCCGGCAGTTAGCTACCCGTTCGACCCGAACGCAACGGGCGGTGCGCTCGGCATCATCGGCGTGCCGCTCGTCGCCAGCGGCACCCAGCCAAACACCGTCCCGAACACCACCACCAGCGAAATCCGCATCCGTCCGCAGGGCGCCACCAACGTCAACGACGTCGGCCAGTTCGACCTGGCCTGGGAAGCCAGCGACAACCTGACCTTCAAGGGCGGCATCAACCGCAAGAAGTACGAGTCGGACACCTACGAGTTCCGCCGCGTGAACCAGAACGACACGATCTTCGCACCGCCCGCGGGGTCGACCGGCCTGAGCACCACCCTGAGCGGCTTCGGCAAGGGCCTCGACATGCCGGCCGGGAACCCGACCGGCTGGGTGATCCCGAACCTGCGCGCCATCGCCGCCGCCTACGACATCTACTGCAACTGCATCAAGGCCGGCCCTGCCGGCGGTCCGGGCGACTTCACGCTGTCCTCGATCACCAACGGCAACGCGCGCGGCAACAACCGCACCGTCACCGAGCGCGACGACGGCTTCTACCTGATGGGCGAGTTCAAGGTCGACCTGTGGGACATTCCGGTGCGCGGCAACTTCGGCGTCCGCCACGTGAAGACCGAGCTGGAAGCGATCGGCTACCAGGCGGCCGGCGGCGGTACCGCGGTCAAGGTAAACCACGAGTACAAGGACACCCTGCCCTCGATGAACATCGCCGCCAACCTCACCCGCGACTTCATCGTCCGCTTCGGCGCGGCCAAGGTGATGACCCGTCCGCAGCTGGGCTTCCTGTCGCCCGGGGGCGCCATCGCCACCACCGGCACGCTGACCATCAACACCGGCAACCCGCTGCTCAAGCCCTTCCGCGCCAAGACCTTCGATTCCAGCTTCGAGTACTACTTCGGCAAGAACGCCTTCGTGGGCCTGGGCCTGTTCCAGAAGAACATCGACACCTACATCCAGTCGCTGCGCACCAACGTGCCGTTCCGCGAGACCGGCCTGCCGCTGTCGCTGCTGCCGGCGAACTTCAACGGCGAAGAGGTGTTCCAGGTGACGGCGCCGATCAACACCGATGGCGGCAAGCTGAAGGGCTTCGAACTGAACTACCAGCAGCCGTTCACCTTCCTGCCGGGCTGGGGCCGCAACTTCGGCACGGTGCTGAACTACACCAAGGTAAGCTCGAAGATCGAGTACGCGGTTTCGCCGACCAGCAACGAGCGCATCGTCGACGACCTGCTGAACCTGTCGCCGAAGTCCTGGAACGCGACCTTCTACTATGACGACGGCAAGTTCAGCGCACGCGTCTCGGGCGCCAAGCGCTCCTCCTTCCTGACCCGCGTGCCGGGCCAGAACAACAACGACGTCGAGGGCAAGAACGAAACCTTCAACGTGGACGTGTCGCTCTCGTACAAGTGGAACGAGCGCCTCGAGTTCACGCTGGAAGGCGTCAACCTGACCAACGAGCCGAACGACCAGTTCATCAGCCGCGCACGCAACAGCGTGGTGGTGAACAACGTGACCGGCCGCGAGTTCCTGGCGGGGCTGCGCTACAAGTTCTGACGCTTCCACGCCCAGGATGGCTTTGCTGGCCCGCGCTTGCGCGGGCTTTTTCATGTCAGCTCCAGCGCGAACAGAGACAGCGGCTGCTCATCGTCTGTTTGAACGCGCGGTCGGACAAGCCGACCACCCTACGAAAATGCGGACTCGTCGAAGCTGAAAACGAACAGGCCCGCACGCGGCGGGCCTTCGGGCAGCGCGAATCGCTGCTTAGAACTTGTAACCGACAGCCAGCACCACCGCCACCGGATCCAGTTTCATGTGCTGGGTCTGGCCGGTCGAGAAGTGCACGTCGGTGCGCAAACGGGCCTTGTTGACGGTCACATCGGCGAACCACCTCTCATGGAAGTTGAAGGCCATGCCGACCTGGGCGGTATAAGTGAACTTGTTGTCGATGCTGAAGGTGGTCGGCACGCCGCGGCCCGGGTTGGTGATCGCGGTCATCCTGGCCGAACCACGCTCCTTCATGAAGTAGGCGTAGGTCGCGCCGATGCCCACGAAGGGACGGAACAGCGCGTTCGGTGCGCCGAAGCGGTATTGCGCGAACAGGGTCGCCGGCAGCGCCTCGACGGTGCCGAGCTGGCCGGTGCCGGCGATGGCGCCGGCACCGTAGATCTTGTGCTTGTACGGCGTGCCCAGGGCGGTTTCGAGCGAGATGTTGTCGGTCAGGCCGTAAGCGAGGATCAGTACCGGCTGGGTGTCTTTTTCGACGTCCGCCTTGGTGCCCGGCAGGGCCGGCGCGCTGATGTCGCCGCTCTCGACCTTCGGGGTCAACTGGTCGACGCCGAACTTGGCGGTGAGCTGGCCGGCCGATTGGGCCGATGCCGTCGAGGCGCAGGCCAGCGCAGCCGCCACACCCAGCACTTTGACCAGACTGTCAAAACGTACTTTCATTTTTTCTCCCGATTATTGTTGAGGCCCGCCCTTCGGACGGACCTCGCAGCAGTTTTACAGCCAGCCCTTGACGGCCATTTCCTTGAGGACGTAACGCGCCACCAGGTTGTTCTCGAACGGCGTCGGGTGGATGTCGTCCGCGAACATGTAGCGGCTGACGTCGCCGGCCACCGTGTTGCTGTTCGTGCAGATCAGAGAGGTGGTACCCAACGAGTTTGGACCGCAGGCCGGAGTCGTGGTGTTGGTGAGACCGTACGGCGCCGGGTTCTTCACCTGGTCATTGCTGATGGTGTAGAGGTCGACGTACAGGACACGCGGGTCGTCGGCGCCCAGGCCGGTCTTCAGCTGGGTGTTGAAGGCGTTGACCATGGCGGCGATCAGCTGCTGGATGTCGGCGGTCTTCGACTTGGCTGCCGGGGTGCTGGCCACGTCCGGCAGGTTGGCGACGATGACGTACTTGGCGCCCTTGGCGACGATCTCGTTCTTCACCAGGGTCGCCATCTGCGCCCCGGCGGTGCCCAGCTCCTGGACCAGCTTCGGACCATTGGCAGTCAGGAAGTCGGCGCCTGCCTTGTTGCCGGCAGCGGTGGCGTCGGCCTGGGCCTTGGTCACCATCGGGCCATGCACCGACGCCTGGGCCACGGCGGCATTGCCCGGCTGGATCGCAGCTGCGCCGACTGCCGCCGCGACGATGGTCTGGGTGGTGCTGCCCTGGCGTGCGCTCTCGGTCAGGATCGCTGCGCCGATGGCCTGGGCGGCGGCCTGCGGATTGGTGGCGCCGGCCGCCAGCTGGGCGGTCAGCGAGGTGGCGAAGGCTTGTTGGCCGGCGGTGTTGCCGGCAGCGCTTGCCTGGGCCTGCAGGGTGCTCAGGGCCATCAGCACATCGTTACCGCCCGACAGGACGGTGACCAGCTCGGTGCCGCTGAACTTGTTGCCGCTGCGGGACAGGTGGTTGGCGACCTGGGTCACCAGCGGCACGGTCATCTCGCCGATCGGCGAGCCGGTGGCCGCATTGCCCGGGCCGATCGGGTTGGTCACGCGCGAGCCGCCCTGGGCGTAGTTGAAGCAGTTCAGGTTGTTCGTGATCGGCACCGAGAAGCCTTGTGCCGCATTGCCCTGCAGGCCGGTCTGGGCGGCGCACGGCGCCGGCAGTTTCAGCTCGGCTGCCAGAAATTCCACCCAGATCTTGCCGTTCAGTTCAGGATTCTTGGCAGTGCCATCGCCGTTGATGGTGAACTTGCCGCCGCCAGCCTGCTTGACCGCGCCCACGGCATACGTGCCGACGTCGGACAGGCTGTCGCCGAAGGAGACTTGCTGGGTAAAAGTGACTTTCTGCGTTTGGTCGCCGCCACTTGGGCTGGTTCCGCCGCATGCCGCCAGCACCGCTGCCGTCAGCAGGGCGAGCGCGAGTTTGGTTTGACGCATTGTGTCTCCTAATATGAATTATTCTGAAACGAACGGGCGTGCTATTCGTCTCACAATAATATGCCAGTGTTGAACTCCCTTGTATACGGAATGGTTGCCTGGATGTCCGTTTTTAGTGACAAGTGACAAACACGTCGGGGGCCGATGATAGCCCTGCCGTCGAGCCGGCATGAAGCGCTTGTTGAAGGCTGTGGTTTTGCAGAACGCCCGTACCTACGGGCGTTCTGCCTGATGAGGCCCTTAAGCTGCCGGGCTATGCGGAGTGGATTGATTCAGCAGGCCATGGACAATGCCGGTCGAGCCGTGGGCGGCGCGGCGCAGGCGGTCGTTGACGCCCAACCAGGCCCCGCCCTGCGGTGGCGCTTCGACCAGGATCACGTCCGCCCCATGGCCGTCCATCGCGCGCAGCGCGGCGTACAGCGCATGGGCGAAGCCGTCCGGGGTGGCCGGCAGGCGCAGCGCGGCATGCGTGCTGGGCATATCCGAGTAATGGATGAGCGCAACCTTGCGCCCCGCAGCGGCCAGTTCAGCCAGGGTCTGGTGCAGCGTGGCGCTGTCCTGCATCGCTACCGGCGTATGCGGCGCATAGTGCGATTCGAGCGTGCCCGAGGCGCGCGGGGCGGCGGCATCGGGTGCCGCCGGGACCCGGTCGATCACCGCGGCGATGGCATCAAGGCTGATGTGGCCCGGGCGCAGCAGCACCGGGCCATGCGTGGCCAGGCGCGACAGGTCGACGATGGTCGACTCGATGCCGACCTGCGAGGCGCCGCCGTCCAGCACCATGGCCACCGTGCCGTCCTGGCCGAATTCGTCGCGCACGTGCTGGGCCAGGGTCGGGCTGACCGCGCCGAACTTGTTGGCGGAAGGAGCAGCCACGCCGCCTTTGCCGCCCTTGAAGGCGCGCAGCAGCGCGATCGCCACCGGGTGCGAGGGGCAGCGCAGGCCGACCGTGTCCTGGCCGCCGCTGACGGCGTCCGGGATGTTCGGTGCGCGCTTGAGGATCATGGTCAGCGGGCCGGGCCAGAAGGCCTCGGCCAGCGCATGGGCCTCGACCGGGATATCGATGGCCCAGTAGTCGAGCGGCGCATCCGGCGCCAGGTGCACGATCACCGGGTGGTCCTGCGGACGGCCCTTGGCGGCGTAGATGGCCGCGACCGCGGCCGGGCTCTCGGCATCCGCGCCGAGGCCGTACACGGTCTCGGTCGGGAAGGCGACCAGCGCGCCGGCTTCCAGCGCGCGTGCGGCAGCAATGATGGCGGCCTGGTCGAGGTTCTCGCTTGCCATCCTTACTCCGGGATTCCGAGGATGGCGCAGGCCTGGCGCAGGCCGGCCTGCGCTTCTTCCAGGGTCGGCGCCACGAAGGTGAGGTGGCCCATCTTGCGCGCGCGGCGCGGATCGTCCTTGCCGTACAGGTGCAGGTTCGCGCCCGGCAGCGCCAGGACGCGGTCCCAGGCCGGTTCGCGCGCCGCAGTTGCGTCACCTTCGCTGCCGCCTTCGAACCAGACATCGCCCAGGATATTGAGCATGACGGCGGGCGAATGCTGGCGCACGTCGCCCAGCGGCAGGCGCGCCATTGCGCGCACCTGCTGCGCGAACTGGCTGGTGACGCAGGCGTCGATGGTGTAGTGGCCGCTGTTGTGCGGGCGCGGCGCCATCTCGTTGACCACCAGCGTGCCATCCTGCAGCACGAAGAATTCGATGCAGAGCACGCCCACATAGCCCAGCTGGGCCACGATGGCGCGCGCCGCATCCTGCGCCTGCTTGGCACAAGCTTCGGACACGTTCGGTCCCGGCACGGTGGTCGTGAACAGGATGCCGTCGCGGTGCACGTTCTCGGCGATCGGATAGACCACGGAAGCGCCGTCATGGCCGCGCGCGGTCAGGACCGAGACCTCGTAGGCCAGGGGCAGCATCTTCTCGAGCAGGCAGGTCACGCCCTGCATGGCATCGAAGGCGGCGCGCACGTCCTCGCGGGTGCGCACGCGCACCTGGCCCTTGCCGTCGTAGCCCATGCGCACGGTCTTCAGGATGCCCGGCAGCAGTTCGTCGTCGATGGCGTCGATGTCGGCGTGCGAAGCGATGGTCTTGTGCGGGGCCGGCATCACGCCGGAGCTCGGCGCACATTCGACGAAGAAGCGTTTTTCGGCGATACGGTCCTGGGCGATCGACACGCAGGACGCGCTTGGTGCCACGAAGCTGCGTTCGCCCAGCCAGGCCATGCTGTCGGCCGGGACGTTCTCGAATTCGGTGGTGACGGCGACGCAGGCCTGCGCCAGTTCGGCCAGACCGTTCGCGTCAAGATAGCTGGCCTTGATCAGGCGCTCGGCAACCTGCCCTGCCGGGCAGTCCTGGCTCGGTTCGAGCACCGCGACCTTGTAGCCCATCGCCTGGGCGGCGTGGGCGAACATGCGGCCGAGCTGGCCGCCGCCCATCACGCCGAGCCAGGCGGATGGATTGGCGGTAGGAAGAAACGATTCACTCATGCGTCAACACGGGAAGAGTCATGGCCTGGGCGGCCGCGGTCTGCTCGGCGCGGAAAGCCAGCAGGCGCTGCGCCAGCGCTTCGTCGGTCGCAGCCAGGATCGCCACTGCGGTCAGGGCCGCGTTGGCGGCGCCGGCCTCGCCGATGGCGAAGGTCGACACCGGCACGCCCTTCGGCATCTGCACGATGGAGAGCAGCGAATCCTCGCCGCGCAGGTACTTCGAGGGCACCGGCACGCCCAGCACCGGCACGATGGTCTTGGCAGCCACCATGCCCGGCAGGTGAGCGGCGCCCCCTGCTCCGGCGATGATGGCGCGCAGGCCGCGCTCGCGTGCGGTTTCGGCATAGGTGAACATCTCGTCCGGCATGCGATGCGCCGAGATCACTTGCGCTTCGAAGGGCACGCCGAACTGCTTCAGGATGTCGACCGCATTCTTCATCACGTCCCAGTCCGAGGACGAACCCATGATGACGCCGACGACCGGCTTGTCGCTTTTACTCACTGCGTCACTCATCGTTCAGGCCTTCAGCTTCTCGCCGGTGAGGCGTTCGATGGCTTCGAAATACTTGGCCTGGGTCTTCTCGATGACGTCCTGCGGCAGGGCCGGGGCCGGGGCGGTCTTGCCCCAGTCCTTCAGGGTTTCGAGGTAGTCGCGCACGAACTGCTTGTCGAAGGACGGCGGCGACATGCCCGGCGCGTACGAGTCGGCCGGCCAGAAGCGCGAGGAGTCGGCGGTCAGCACTTCGTCCATCAGGTGCAGGGTGCCGTTGTCGTCCAGGCCGAATTCGAACTTGGTGTCGGCGATGATGATGCCGCGGGTCGCCGCGTATTCGGCGGCGGTGGTGTAGAGCTGGATGCTGATGTCGCGCATCTTGGCGGCGAGTTCCTTGCCGATGCGGTTTTCCATCTCTTCGAAGGAAATGTTCTCGTCGTGTTCGCCGATGTCGGCCTTGGCGGCCGGGGTGAACAGCGGCTGCGGCAGCTTGTCGGCCTGGCGCAGGCCGGCGGGCAACTGGATGCCGCAGATGGCGCCGCTTTCCTGATAATCCTTCCAGCCCGAGCCGATGATGTAGCCGCGCACGACGGCTTCGACCAGGATCGGCTTGAGGCGCTTGGCCACGACGGCGCGGCCGCGGACCTGCTCCACTTCTTCCGGTGCGACGACCGATTCCGGCGCCACGCCGGTCAGGTGGTTCGGCACGATGTGGCCGAGCTTCTCGAACCAGAAGTCGCTCATCTGGTTCAGCACCATGCCCTTGCCCGGGATCGGCTCGTTCATGACCACGTCGAAGGCCGACAGGCGGTCGGTGGTGACGATCAGGATCTTGTCGTCGCCGACAGCGTAGTTGTCGCGCACCTTGCCATGACCGAGCAATGGCAGGGACTTGATGGTGGATTTGTAGAGGCTGTTCATAGAAGGGATATCAGGGAAACAGAGCCGGAGAAGGCCTCCGGTAAAGGTGTCCAGACCGGGGATGGCCTGGACCGAATGCGTAATTTTACGTCAATTCTCATCGCGCCGCCGCAGGAGGTGCAGCAGCGCAATGCGATGTCGATGCTTACTGGACGATCTGCGCCAGCTCGCCTGCCTTGTAGCGCTCGGCCATCTTCTCCAGCGGCACCGGCTTGATCTTGGCTGCCATGCCTTCGCAGCCGAAGGACAGGTAGCGTGCCTTGCAGATCTCGGTGGCGGCTTCGCGGGCCGGCTTCAGGTAGTCGCGCGGGTCGAATTTCGACGGGTTCTGGAACATGTACTTGCGGATCGCAGCGGTCATGGCCAGGCGGATGTCGGTGTCGATGTTGATCTTGCGAACGCCGTGCTTGATGCCTTCCTGGATCTCTTCGACCGGCACGCCGTAGGTCTCTTTCATGTCACCGCCGAATTCGCGGATGATGGCCAGCAGTTCCTGCGGTACCGAGGAGGAGCCGTGCATCACCAGGTGGGTGTTCGGGATGCGCGCGTGGATTTCCTTGATGCGGTCGATCGCCAGGATGTCGCCGGTCGGCTTGCGGGTGAATTTATACGCGCCATGCGAGGTGCCGATCGCGATGGCCAGGGCGTCGCACTGCGTCTTGGCGACGAAGTCGGCAGCCTGGGCCACGTCGGTCAGCAGCTGCTCGCGGGTCATGGTGCCGTCGGCGCCGTGGCCGTCTTCCTTGTCGCCCTTCATGGTCTCGAGCGAACCGAGCACGCCCAGTTCGGCTTCGACCGTCACGCCGATCGAGTGCGCGAACTTGACGACTTCACGCGAGACTTCCACGTTGTATTCGTAGGAAGCGACCGACTTGCCGTCGGCCTCGAGCGAACCGTCCATCATCACCGAGCTGAAACCCGAACGGATCGCAGCCATGCAGACCGCCGGCGACTGGCCGTGGTCCTGGTGCATGACGACCGGGATGTGCGGGTAGGCTTCGACGGCGGCGTCGATCAGGTGGCGCAGGAAGGCTTCGCCTGCATATTTGCGCGCGCCGGCCGAGGCTTGCATGATGACCGGGCTGTTGGTAGCGTCGGCGGCGGCCATGATGGCCTGCACCTGCTCCAGGTTGTTGACGTTAAAAGCCGGCAGGCCATAACCGTTTTCGGCGGCATGGTCCAGCAGTTGACGCAGCGATACGAGTGCCATGGTTGATTACTCCAAACAATTAAGAAACTATTTCGTCCAGCTCGCCCACGCGCACGATCTTGAGCGCATTGGTGCCGCCGGCCTGGCCCATCGGTGAGCCCCAGGTCACGACGATCAGGTCGCCCTTGCGCACCATGCCTTCGCGAATCAGGACTTCTTCGGCCTTGCGCAGCACCGCGTGGCTGCCACCTTCCTGCAGGAGGTGGAATGCTCGCACGTTCCGGTACAGGGACGCCTTGCGCTGCGTCGTCTGCAGCGGGGTCAGGGCGAAGATCGGGGTGTCGATCGAGTGGCGGCTCATCCACAGTGCGGTCGAGCCCGATTCGGTCAGCGCCACGATCGCCTTCACCTTCAGGTGGTGGGCCGTAAACAGGGTGCCGTAGGCGATCGACTGGTCGATGCGGGTGAACTGGACATTCAGGAAATCTGCGTCCTGCTTGTTGTATTCGGACTGTTCCGCTTCCAGACAAATGGCGGCCATCATCTCGACGGTTTCGACCGGGTACTTGCCCGATGCGGTCTCGGCCGAGGCCATGACGGCGTCGGTGCCGTCCAGCACGGCGTTCGCCACGTCCGAGACTTCGGCGCGGGTCGGCACGGCGTTGACGATCATCGACTCCATCATCTGGGTCGCGGTGATGGCCAGCTTGTTGGAAGCGCGCGCCATCTTGATCATGCGCTTTTGCAGCGCCGGCACGGCCGCGTTGCCCACTTCCACCGCCAGGTCGCCGCGCGCCACCATGATGCCGTCCGAGGCGTCCAGGATTTCCTGCAGCACGGGGATGGCTTCGGCGCGCTCGATCTTGGCGATCATCATCGGCTTGTGGCCGTAGGGCTCGCCGGCGATATTGGCCAGCTGGCGCGCCATTTCCATGTCGGTGGCGTTCTTCGGGAAGGAGATCGCCAGGTAGTCGGCCTGGAAGCTCATCGCGGTCTTGATGTCTTCCATGTCCTTCGAGGTCAGGGCCGGCGCCGTCAGGCCGCCGCCCTGGCGGTTGATGCCCTTGTTGTTCGACAGCTCGCCGCCCACCTTCACGGTGGTGCAGATCTCGTGGCCGATGACCTTGTCGACGATCAGCACGATCAGGCCGTCGTTCAGCAGCAGCTTGTCACCCGGCTTGACGTCGCGCGGCAGGGCCTTGTAGTCGAGGCCGACGCGCTCCTGGTTGCCCAGTTCGCCGTTCTCGCCCCATTTGGCGTCGAGGATGAACTTGTCGCCGTTGTTCAGGAAGATCTTGCCTTCTTCAAACTTACCGACGCGGATCTTCGGCCCCTGCATGTCGGCCATGATCGCTACTTCGACACCGCATTCTGCGGCCGCGCGGCGCACCAGGGCGGCGCGATCGATGTGGTCCTGCGCCTTGCCGTGCGAGAAGTTCAGGCGCACGACGTCGACGCCGGCGCGGATCATTTTGACGAGGATGTCGAAGTCGGTCGACGCAGGGCCGATGGTGGCGACGATCTTGGTGGCGTTGTACATGGGGCGCGCAGCTTGCATGTGGTTGAAATCCTTGTTCTGAAAAGAGAAGCGCAGCCTCGGGGCTGCGCTGGTACTGATTATTTGGCGTTACGCTGGAGCAGGATCTCGACTGCAGGCAGGGTCTTCCCTTCCAGGAACTCGAGGAAGGCGCCGCCGCCGGTCGAGATGTAGCCGATCCGGTCGCCGATGTCGTACTTGGCGATCGCGGCCAGGGTGTCGCCGCCGCCGGCGATCGAGAAGCCCGTAGAGGCGGCGATGGCCATGGCCAGGGTCCTGGTGCCTTCGGCGAACTGGTCGAACTCGAACACGCCAACCGGGCCGTTCCAGACAATGGTGCCGGCCTTGGCCACCTGCTCGGCCAGCATGGCGGCGGTCTTCGGGCCGATATCGAGGATCATGTCGTCGTCCGCCACGTCGGCCACGTCTTTCACCGTGGCGGCAGCAGTCGGGCTGAATTCCTTGGCGCAGACCACGTCCACCGGAATCGGCACCTGGGCGCCGCGCGCGGCCATCATGTCGATGATTTGCTTGGCTTCGCCGACCAGGTCGTTCTCGACGAGGGACTTGCCGATGTTCAGGCCGACCGCCTTCATGAAGGTGTTGGCGATGCCGCCGCCGACGATGAGGTTGTCCACTTTACCGGCCAGGCTTTGCAGGATGGTCAGCTTGCTCGACACCTTCGAGCCGGCCACGATGGCCAGCAGGGGACGGTCCGGCTTGCCGAGGGCCTTGCCCAGCGCGTCGAGTTCGGCGGCCAGCAGCGGGCCGGCCGCAACGATCGGTGCGAACTTGGCGATGCCGTGGGTGGTGGCCTCGGCGCGATGCGCGGTGCCGAAGGCGTCGTTGACGTAGACGTCGCACAGCTTGGCCATCTTATCGGCCAGCTCGTCCGCATTCTTCTTCTCGCCCTTGTTGACGCGGCAGTTCTCGAGCAGCACCACCTGGCCCGGCGCCACATCCACGCCATCGACCCAGTTCTGCTTGAGTTCCACCGGCTGGCCGAGCAGCGCGGACAGGCGCGCGGCGACCGGCGCCAGGCTGTCCTCCGGCTTGAACTCGCCTTCGGTGGGACGGCCCAGGTGCGACGTGACCATCACGGCGGCGCCGGCCTTCAGGGCCGCCTGGATCGCCGGCACGGAGGCGCGAATGCGGGTGTCTTCAGTGATATTGCCAGCGTCATCCTGCGGCACGTTCAGGTCGGCGCGGATGAATACGCGCTTGTTCGTAAGCAGCTCGCGGTCGATCAGGTCTTGCAAACGGGTGAAACTGAGAACGTCGTCCATTGGCTAGTCAACAGTAAAATAGTGAAAAAACGTCATTGTACATTAGGGGACCTGTCCAAAAACGTGTAGTACGCGCAACAGTGTGAATACCATCATGCCGAAGATGATCGTCATCAGCATGCTGCGGCGCCAAAGATAGACAGCCAGCGCCGCGAGAGCTGCGATCAGCTTGGGATTGGCCAGCGTGAGCTGGGCCTGGCCCTGGGTGTCGATCAGCAGGTCCGGGCCGATGATGGCCGCGAGCGCGCAGGCCGGCGCATAGCGCAGCATCTCCTGCACCCGCGGCGGGATGGTGACGCGGTGGCCGATCAGCCAGAACGAACTGCGGGTGGCGGCGGTAGCAATGCACAGCACGCCGATGGTGACCCATATTTCCCAATCAGCCATGCTTGGCCTTCCGTTTTTCAAGGGACTCTTCGACAAGCATCGAAGTGACCATGCCGACCACCACGGCGAGCAGCAGCCCGAGCTTGTACGGCAGGCCGTAGGCCAGCACCGAGACCACGATGGCGACCGCGACCCCGCACAATGCCGCGTTGTTGATGATGAGCGGCACCATGATGCACAGGATCGCCAGCGTGCCGGCAAAACCCAGCCCCCATTCCGTCGGGATGGCGCTGCCCAGGAAGATGCCGATCAGCGAACCGGCCTGCCAGGCAAACCAGTTCGGGTACATCAGCCCCTTCAGGTAAGACAGTTTGCCGGCGACGCGTTCGGCGGTCGGATAGCGCTGCAGGAACATCGCCACGGTCAGGTCGCCGGAGACGTAGCCGAGCAGGAAGCGCTGCTTCCACGGCAGGTGCGCGAAGTGCGGCCCGAGCAGTGCGGAGAAGATGACGAAGCGCAGGTTGACCACCAGGGCGGTGGCGAAGATGACCCAGATCGGCGCGGCGGCCGCGATCAGGGGAAGTGAGGCGAGCTGGGCGGAGCCAGCAAAGACCAGCAGGGTCATGCCGACCGCCTGCGCTGCCGTCAGGCCGCTCTTGACCATTGCGATGCCGACGACCAGACCCCAGGCGCCGATGCCGAACAGGGATGGCAGGCCGGTCTTGAAGCCTTCACGCCAGGCGGCGGGGTCGTGGGCTTCAGCGGGTTCCATGGTGACAGCGGGCTGCTGGCCTGGCGGCGAGGCCAGGCTCATGTTGATTTCCTGCAACGGCCGTAAGCGGCGGATGCGGCGTCGAGCTTGAAACGGTCGGGCATGAAACGCATGTAAGGGTACGGCGGCGGGCTGGCAGCAGACTGGCAAAGACGGCGCCCGCGCTCTATTATGATCAGCTTGATATTCTACCGATCATTTCGATATGCAGGGTGAATCCGGTAGAATCGTGTTTTTTGCTAACTATCCTTGACGGAGCAAACCAGATGAACCAAAAGACGATGCCTGTGGTGGAACTCGAGGCCAAAGACCTGCCGGCACATTGCCCGAATCCGGCAATGCCGCTGTGGTCCTCGCACCCGCGCATCTTCCTCGATTTCGACCACCACGGCGATGCGAAGTGCCCGTATTGCGGCACCCAATACCGCCTGGCCCCGGGCGTCGAGCTCAAGCACCACTGATCTTCCGGTGCGGCTAGTGCCGCACCATTCCCATGCCCTACCGCGCGCCCGCGTGGCTGCCTGGCGGCCACCTCCAGACCATCTATCCGGCGACCTGTACGCCCAAGCCCCCCGTCGCCTACCGGCGCGAGCGCTGGACGAGCAGCGATGGCGATTTCGTCGATGTCGACTTCGTCGACGGCGAGCCGGGCAAGCCGCTGGTCGTGCTGTTCCACGGCCTGGAAGGCTCTTCCAACAGCCATTACGCGCGGTCCCTGATGGCGGCGCTGCGCGAGCGCGGCTGGTCGGGCGCGGTGCCGCATTTCCGCGGCTGCTCGGGCGAAGCCAACCTGATGCCGCGCTTCTACCATTCCGGCGACGCCGCAGAGGTCGACTGGATCGTGCGCAAGCTGCATGCGCGTCGCAGTTTGGAAATGCGTGGCCCCCTGTTCGTGGCAGGCGTGTCCCTGGGCGGCAATGCGCTGCTGCGCTGGCTGGGCGAATCGGGCCACGGCGCCGAAATCGTCGAGGCGGCCTGCGCGGTGTCCGCACCGCTCGACCTGGCGCGCGGCGGCGAGGCGCTCTCGTCCGGCTTTAACATGCTGTACACGCGCATGTTCCTGCAGTCGCTCAAGCCCAAGTGCCTGGCCAAGCTGGAACGCTATCCGGGCCTGTTCGACCGCGCTGCCCTGCTGGAAGCGCGCGACCTCTACGCCTTCGATAACGTAGTGACGGCGCCGCTACACGGCTACAAGGACACCATCGATTACTGGCACCGCGCCAGCGCCCGCCACGTGCTGCACGAGATCACCGTGCCGACGCTGGTGCTCAATGCCCGCAACGATCCCTTCCTGCCCGGCCGGCATCTGCCCCAGTCCGCATCGAAAGCGGTGACGCTGGAGTATCCTGACGAAGGTGGGCACGTCGGTTTCCCCGCGGGCCCCTTCCCCGGGCGGATCGACTGGCTGCCGCGGCGCATCCTGGGTTTCTTCGACGAGGCCGCACCGCTTGCCACCCACGCGACCCGCGCGCCTGGCGCGCACCAACCATGCGAAGCTTGAGACTATGGACGACATCGTAAAACAGGCAATGGCCAAGTGGCCGAACGTACCGCACTGCTACGGCTGGCTGGCGCTGGATGCGCGCGGCAACTGGCGCATGCGCGACGAAGCGGCGCAGCGCGCGGGCGCGCCGGGCGACAAGCTGACGAACGCGGCGCTGGTGGGCTTCATCAACCGTAACTATGGGCACGACGACAAGGGCCGCTGGTATTTCCAGAACGGACCGCAGCGTGTGTATGTGAACCTGGAAGCGACGCCCTTTATCGCGCGCACCGACCCTACGCAGGGCTTCATGCTGCAGACCGGACAAGCGCTGGCGACGGTGGAAACGGTGTTCATGACGGACGCCGGAGCGGTGATCCTGCAGGCGGGCGAGGTCGTGGCCCAGCTCGACGACCGCGACGTGGCGCAGGTGCTGGCACGCATGGAGCTTGGCGGCCGGCCGGCCTCGGTGGAAGCGATCATGGCCTGGCTGGAGGATGACGCGGCCGAGCTGGCGCTGGCTTTGCCGAACGGGCGTGTCCGCGTCGAACGCCTGTCGGCCGATGCGCTGCAGCGCCGCTTCGGCTACGTGCAGGCGCCGGGAACGTAGCGGCTGCGCCGCCCAACATCAACGCTCCTTCGCTTCTTCCTTCTCCGCCTTCTGCCGCGCCTTCAGCTCGCGCTCGCGCGCATCGATGACGGCCTGGTCGTAGAACGACACGTCTCCCGCCTTGCGTGCCAGGTCGAGCTGCGCCACCGCCGCCGGCAGCGCGCCCGCCAGCGCATACGATTCGGCCAGCGCCATGTGCTGCAGGGCGATCTTGCCCTGCTTGGCGTAGGTCCGCGCCAGCATATCGTGCAGCTTCGGTTCCCCGCGGTAGAGCTGGGTCTGGTCGCGCAGGTAGCGGGTCGCCTCCTCGTGCTTGCCGGCCGCGATCAGCGCCTCCCCGTACTGGCGCGCGATGGCCCGCGACAGTGGATAGCGCTGGCGCGCCGCGTCCGCTTCCTGCACCGCCTCCTCCACGACCCCCGGCGCCTGCCCCGGCGCCAGCTTGATCTCGATGGACAGACCGGCGAACATCGCCGCGCCGTCGCCTCCGTTGGCTTCGGCCGACAGCACGCCCTCTTTTGGCTTGACGGTCGCGCGCGCCTTGTCGAGCCAGCTCTGGGCCTCGGCGACGTTCCCCTGGCGCAGCGCCAGCAGGGACAGGCCGTAGTGCGCGCCGGCCTGGAGGTGGCGATGCGATTCCCTGAGCTGGGTTTCGAAGGCCGTCTTCGTATCGCGGCGGCCGCTGACGCTCTCGTCCTGCAGCACGCGGGCACGCGCGCGCACCAGCTGGAAGTCGAGGTTGTCCACGCGCGGCTTCCTGGGAATCTCGCGGATGCGCGCCTGCATGTCGGTGATGCGCTCGGCCGTCAACGGGTGGCTGCTCAGGTGGGCCAGGTGCGCCGGAATCTCGCCCGAGAGCCTGGTGGCGCTTTGCAGGCGCTTGAAAAAGCCGACGATGCCGGTGACGTCATAGCCGCCGGCGGCCATGATCTGGAAGCCCACGCGGTCGGCCTCGCGCTCGGCCTCGCGGCTGAAATTCAGCTGGCGCTGCACGGCCAGGCCCTGCCCGCCCATCAGAACGCCCATCGCGGCATCCGAACTCGCCTTGGCGGCAAGGGCCGCCAGGATCATCGAGGCCAGCGGCAGCAGCACGTCCTGCTTCTGCTGCCCGATCATGCGCGCAATGTGGCGCTGCGACACGTGGCCGATTTCGTGCGCCATGACGCCGGCCAGCTCCGATTCCTTCTGCGCCGCGACGATCAGGCCCGTATGCGCACCGATGAAGCCGCCCGGCAGGGCGAAGGCGTTCAGGTTCGGGTCGCGCATGGCGAAGAAGCTGAAATCGGCGTTGGTCTCGCCACGCGCGCCGGGGACCGACGACAGCAGCGTATTGCCGAGGTTGTTCAGGTACTCGGTGATCTGGTCGTCGTCGAGATAGGCCGGGTCGCGCCGGACGTCGCGCATGATCTCTTCGCCGAGCTTGCGCTCGAGTACGGGCGACAGGTCCTGGCGTGCGGCATCGCCGAGCGTTGGCAAACGCAGGTTGTTGGGCTTCTGGAGTGGCTCGGCGGAGGCGGCAATGGCGAGAGCGGCCGCCGTGCACAGGGCAATGGCGGTCAACGCAGGGCGCCAGCGGCGCGCCGATGCTGGGCGGGGAGCGTAGTTCACAATGCTATGATAACCCCATCCGCCGCCGCGTTGCTGCACGGCGAAACACTTTGTTCCACAACCTTGCTGACCTGGCAATGAGCTAACGATGAGCACTTCCACCCCTCCCGCAGACCACCTGACCCACTTCGACGCCACCGGCCAGGCCCACATGGTCGACGTCGGCGCCAAGCAGGACACCCACCGCATCGCCGTCGCGGCCGGCACCATCCGCATGAAGCCGGAGACCCTGGCGCTGATCCAGTCGGGCACTGCGAAAAAGGGGGATGTGATCGGCATTGCCAGGATCGCCGCGATCATGGCCTCGAAGCGGACCAGCGACCTGGTGCCGCTGTGCCATCCGCTGCCGATCACGCGGGTGGCGGTGGATTTCGAGGTGGACGCAAGCACCAGCAGCGTGCACTGCCGGGCGCAGGTGGAAACCATCGGCAAGACCGGGGTCGAGATGGAGGCGCTCACTTCCGTGCAGGTGGGGCTGTTGACGATCTACGACATGTGCAAGGCGGTGGACCGCGGCATGGTCATGACCGATGTGCGGGTGCTGGAGAAGCACGGGGGCAAGAGCGGAGACTGGTCGGCACAGCTGAATCGCTGAGAGCCGATACGAAATACATGTCGGTGGCTTGAGGAGGATTCGGATTCCCCCCGGTGGACTGCGGCACCGGGCTACCCATGCAATCAAGAACCGGCAAGGCCGTGGCGCTGCATCCGCAGCCGGGATCGCATTACCGGGCCTGAACGACGCGTCGCTGCAAACTGTGACGGAGTCGCCTTCAGCATAATTCACTGAAAAGTAAGCCAGCAGTAAATTTTCCTACATAAACTTCTGTTTGCTCAGTTTCATTTGCTGAAAAGAGCTCCTCGGCCCGTCAGGGGCAAGCGGGAGCCGTCCCCTCACTAGAACAATGGGCGCATACCGCCAGTCGCAGCAAGCCACAGCAGACTTCAGCCGTATGCGGCCTTCCTTTGTAGAAGAGAACACATGCTTCAGGACTTGAAAGTCGGGACCCGTCTGCTTCTAGGCTTTTTTATTGTTTCGCTCATTGGCGCCATGGTGGCCGGGATCGGCATCCGCAACATGGGCAAGATCAATGATCGAACCGACCTCATGTATCACCAGGAGTTGCTTGGCATTTCGGCAATCAAGGAAGCCAATCTGAACCTCTCCAACCTCGGCCGATCGTTGCGCAATGCGCTTCTCGCTCCAACTCAGGAGGCGCGTGATCAATACCTCGCTGATGCACAAGCAACGAGGGAACTCATGCAGCGCAATCTTGCAACAGGGCGTCAATTGATCGTCACGGAACGCGGCAAGGCAGTCCTGCTGGAGCTCGACAATCAGTTGCAGCCTTACTTGCCGATGATCGATGAGCTGGTCAACAAGATCCGCAGTGAACCGTTGCAGGCGAACAGCAGCACGATCGATTACATGTTCAATATCTACGCTCCAGCGCTGGCGCCAGTCACGCACAAGCTCACCGAACTGAGCCGACTGAAGGAGGATTACGCAAAAGAGATTTCGGAAGAAAGCAAGGCGCTGTATGCCAGCGCCCGCGGAACCATGGTCTTCCTGGTCATGTGCGCGATGGCTGCAGGCCTCGGGCTGGGCGTGATGTTCACCCGTAGCCTGACGCGCCAGCTGGGTGGCGAACCGGCCTACGCCGTCGCAGTGGCCGGACGTATCGCAAGCGGCGACCTGGCTACCGATGTGGAGCTGCGTCCGGGTGACGATTCGAGTCTGCTGTTTGCAATGCGAACGATGCGCGACAGCCTCGCGACCATCGTCAGCCAGGTACGCGGAGGTACCGAATCCATCGCATCCGGATCACGCCAGATCGCAAGCGGCAACCTTGACCTGTCTGCGCGCACGGAAGAACAGGCCAGTTCACTGGAGGAAACGGCCTCGTCGATGGAGGAACTGACCTCGACCGTCAAGCACAATGCCGATAATGCGCGCCAGGCGAACCAGCTAGCCGTGGCGGCGTCGGAAGTCGCGGGCAAGGGCGGGGCCATGGTGGCGCAGGTGGTGCAAACGATGGGGTCGATCAACGAATCGGCACGCAAGATCGTGGACATCATTGGCGTCATTGACGGCATCGCGTTCCAGACCAACATTCTCGCGCTGAACGCAGCTGTCGAGGCTGCGCGTGCCGGCGAGCAGGGTCGCGGTTTCGCGGTTGTCGCCAGCGAAGTGCGCAACCTGGCCCAACGCTCCGCCTCGGCCGCGAAAGAGATCAAGGCGCTGATCGACGAGTCCGTGAGAAATGTGGACTCGGGCGCCAGGCTGGTGGACGAGGCAGGCGATACCATGAAGGACATCGTCGAGCGTGTGGTCAGTGTGGCCGGCATCATCGGCGAGATCACGGTGGCCAGCCAGGAACAGGCAGGCGGGATCGACCAGATCAACCAGGCGATCAGCCAGATGGACCAGGTCACCCAGCAAAACGCCTCGCTTGTCGAAGAAGCAGCGGCCGCCTCGGACGCGCTGCAGGACCAGGCCAGGAAGCTCGCCCAACTGGTCAGCATGTTCAAGCTCGGCGCCCAGACGCAGCCGGGTAAGCCCGCTGGTTCAGCCGCACAAGCCGCGCCACCTCAATCTCTCCAATATTCGCCACTCTGATATGTCGCAATCGACATACATATAAACTGATATGATGCCGCCTCTCGCCGTCTTCCCGACGGCGAACCAGGCCCAGCATGTGATGAACACCGGACAAGCACGCGAACTCAAGCCCCAGGAATTCGAGTTCGAAACCATGAACCTGCAGGTCGGCGTCCGCCTGCAGGTGATGACGCACCGACACCTCAAGCCGGCCCAGTATTTCTCGATTCTGATCGGCTACGTCAAGGACGAATACCTCATCATCAAGATCCCCACGGAAAACGGCGCACCGATCGCCATGACGGAAGGCGACCCGTTGACGATCCGGGTGTTTTCGGGGGTAAACGTGTGCTCGTTCGCCTGCTCGGTCGAGCGGGTGTTCCCGCGGCCGCTGAACTATGTGCACCTATCGTTTCCTACCTCGATCCAGGGCACCAGCCTGCGCGGTGCGATGCGGGTCAAGGCCGAGATTCCGGCGCGCGTGTCGAAGGTCGGCAGCAACGCCTTGCCGATCGCCTGCACGCTGGCGAACGTCTCGGTAACGGGAGCCAGGATCGATTCAAGCTATCCACTGCCGGCCGACAGTGAATTGGTCACGCTGGCGTTCGCGCTGGCGACCCCGCCTGCCAACGAGGAGGTGCCGGTGGAAACCCTGGCCGCGGTTCGAAACATGACGGTCGCCCGGCCGGCGCCGTCCAAGCCCGATGTCTACAGCTACGGCGTCCAGTTCGTCGACCTGGATCCCGTGCATTACACGCTGTTGCAGAACATGACCTACGAGGCGCTGCTGGCGGACCGGTTCAAGATCGTCTAGGTCCGCGCGTTTGCGCCAGGTCGACGCCGGCCTTGCGGGCTATCCCACAGTGACGAGGCCGAGGGCGAAACCTTGTTCGACAGCCTGGCACTCGATCCACGCCCAGCGGATACCGGCGTTGCAGCCGCCAGCCTACAGCCATGCAGCGACAACCGGTCTGCGTCCGGCCGGAACATTCGACGCATGTAGGTTCCGCCCCGGGGCGGTCTTGAATTTGGCCTGCTTCATGAAGGCCGAGGCGATCGTCGCGAGACTGATGCGGAAATAAAAAGAGACCGCCGGGGCGGTCTCTTCTGTTGCTGGCCGCATGCACGGCCAGGCATCTCGATGATTACTGTGCAGCAGCAGGGGTGCAACCTGCCGGGGTGTACTTGGTGTCACCATCCGGGAAACCGGTGGTCTTGCAGCTGTAGATGCCGTCGTTGTTACGATGCAGTGCAATGGTCGGGGCGGTGCCGATACGGCCTGGGCTCGCGATGGTGCAGGTCAGGACGGCGGTATCGTTGCCTGGGGCAGCAGCAGTGATAGCGCTGCAGTTACCGGTCTTGTCAGCCAGACCAGCTTTTGCGCGATAATCGTCAGCATCCGCGTCTGCAGGCATGCCTTCGACCACGGCCATTTCGTAGCCGGTCTTGCCCGAAGCAATGTCGGCGTAGGCGGCAGCGGCCTTCGACTTGGCGATGTAGTCCTGGTAGGCAGGAATTGCCACGGCAGCCAGGATGCCGATGATCGCGACGACGATCATCAGTTCGATCAGGGTGAAACCGCCTTCGGCTTTTTTGGTTTGCATTTGCTTGAAGTTCATTTCTATCTCTCCAGGTGGTGTTTCAGGTGATTGGGGTACTGCTTGTTGCCACGCTTTCTTATATGCAAGCCGCGTGCCAGCCCCAAAAATGCTGATTTTATTAGTAGGGAGACAAGGAAATGACGTGCCAGGACAGGTTTTGGCTTGAGCAGTGACAAAATTTGTCACCCAAGCTCAGCAATTTTTGTCAGGTGAACATGTTGAGTAACGCAATTTGTCATGCATAAGGGAACATGCATGACGTGCGTGCCAAAGATTGGCAATAGCGAAACCGTTCAGCCAAAACGTCGAGCTTTCAGAAATTTACCAGTTGGTAAAAAAAACGGGGAGCTTTCGCTCCCCGCTTCTTCGACCAAAACGTCGTCAGATTACAGCATGGCCTTCAGCAGGCGAGCCATTTCCGACGGGTTCTTGGTGACCTTGATACCGCAGGCTTCCATGATTTCCAGCTTGGCTTGCGCGGTATCGGCGCCGCCCGAGATCAGCGCGCCGGCATGGCCCATGCGCTTGCCCGGAGGCGCAGTGACGCCGGCGATGAAGCCGACGACCGGCTTCTTCATGTTGTCCTTGATCCACTGAGCAGCGTTCGCCTCGTCCGGGCCGCCGATCTCGCCGATCATGATGACAGCGTCGGTGTCCGGATCGTCGTTGAACATGCGCATCACGTCAATGTGCTTCAGGCCGTTGATCGGGTCGCCGCCGATGCCGACTGCCGACGACTGGCCCAGGCCCAGTGCGGTCAGCTGGCCGACTGCTTCATAGGTCAGCGTGCCCGAACGCGACACGACGCCGATGCGGCCCTTCTTGTGGATGTGACCCGGCATGATGCCGATCTTGATTTCGTCCGGGGTGATCAGGCCTGGGCAGTTCGGGCCCAGCAGCAGGGTCTTGGAGCCGGCCTTGGCCATGCGGTCCTTGACTTCCATCATGTCACGGACAGGGATGCCTTCGGTGATGCAGATCGCCAGGTCCAGTTCGGCTTCGACAGCTTCCCAGATCGCGGCGGCTGCGCCTGCAGGCGGAACATAGATCACCGACACGGTGGCGCCGGTTTCCGACTTGGCTTCCTTGACCGATGCGTAGATCGGGATGCCTTCGAAATCTTCACCGGCTTTCTTCGGGTTCACGCCTGCCACGAAGGCTTCACGGCCGTTCGCGTAGTCACGGCACATGCGGGTGTGGAACTGACCGGTCTTGCCGGTGATACCTTGGGTGATGACTTTGGTGTCTTTATTAATCAGAATCGACATTTTTATTTCCTTCGCGAATTAGGCTTGGCCAGCGGCAGCGGCAACGACCTGCTTCGCTGCGTCTTCCATGGTGTCTGCGGAGATGATCGGCAGGCCGGAGTCAGCCAGCATCTTCTTGCCCAGGTCTTCATTGGTGCCCTTCATGCGGACGACCAGCGGCACCTGCAGCGAGACCGCTTTCGATGCGGTGATGACGCCTTCGGCGATCACGTCGCAGCGCATGATGCCGCCGAAGATGTTGACCAGGATGGCTTTCAGGCCCGGGTTCTTCAGCATGATCTTGAATGCTTCGGTAACCTTTTCTGCGGTTGCACCGCCGCCCACGTCCAGGAAGTTGGCCGGCTCGCCGCCGAACAGCTTGATGGTGTCCATGGTGGCCATGGCCAGGCCGGCGCCGTTCACCAGGCAGCCGATGTTGCCGTCGAGCGAGATGTAGGCCAGGTCGAACTTCGATGCTTCGACTTCAGCCGGATCTTCTTCGTCCAGGTCGCGGTAGGCGACGATTTCCGGATGACGGAACAGGGCGTTCGAGTCGAAGTTGAACTTGGCGTCCAGGGCGATGACCTTGCCCGAGCCGGTCAGGATCAGCGGGTTGATTTCGGCCAGCGATGCGTCGGTTTCCCAGTATGCCTTGTACAGGCCCTGCAGGTTGGTGCGGGCGTCGACAACGGATTCTTCCGGCACGCCGATCTTGCGGGCGACGTCGTCTGCCTGCTCATCGGTCAGGCCGACCGACGGTTCGATCACGACGTTGTGGATCTTTTCCGGGTTGGTGTGCGCGACTTCTTCGATGTCCATGCCGCCTTCCGACGAGGCCATCAGCACGACCTTCTGGGTGACGCGGTCGGTCACCAGGGAAACGTACAGTTCTTTCTTGATGTCGGCGCCTTCTTCGATCAGCAGGCGGCGGACTTTCTGGCCTTCGGGGCCGGTCTGGTGGGTCACCAGCTGCATGCCCATGATCTGGTCGGCGTATTCCTTGACCTGTTCCAGCGACTTGGCAACCTTGACGCCGCCGCCTTTACCACGGCCACCGGCGTGGATCTGCGCCTTGACAACCCATACCGGGCCGCCCAGCTCTTCAGCGGCCTTGACGGCCTCTTCCACCGTCATGCACGGAATGCCGCGCGGAACGGTCACTCCGAATTTTCGGAGGATCTCTTTGCCCTGATACTCATGGATTTTCATGCTGGCTTCCCTTCTTATCTATGTACTGAATGAGTAATACGGTTGAATTACAAAATGACAAACAGTGAATCCTAACCCGACACGGCTTTGATCGACCAGCGGGGATAGTAGGTGGCCACGGCCGGTCCGTCGCTGCGCAGCGCATGGCAACGGTCGAGCTCGAAGGGCCGTTCGGCCGAGTTGTCTTCGGCACCGCCGCGCGTGTCGAACACGTCGTCGGCGTAGGCCTGCAGCGCTGCGGTGGGCAGCACCTGGGCCAATTCGGTCAGGTGGGTGCAGCCGAGCACGCCCGAGAGGCGGTCTTTCAGGTGCAGCCGGAAGTGGTTCATGAGGGACAGACCGACCAGCTTTTTGTAAGCAGGGCCAATGGTCTCGCAAAAACCGGGATACGGAACGGAATCGGACGCGGCTTCGGCGTCCACGATGGTCAGCTTGCGGTCGATGGTCACACGCAGCTTGAGGTCGTGTACGGGGGTGCCGCCCGGACGAGTGCCGGAGGCGAGCGGGATGTCCTGGGTTTTGACATCGCGGATACTGGCGTCCAGATCCCACAGGCCATCGTCGCGCGCATAGGCTTCAACGGTGATGGCGCGCGTATGCCGGAGCGAGCGCGATACGGGAGGAGACAGGGGCATAAAAACCAATGCCGCTTGCGCGGCGGTTAGTGGTGCAGCCAGTGTGCGTCATGCACGTTGACGTAGCTTCTACGACAACAACCGCTCATGCGGCGCTGCTTAAACCGTGAAAGTTTAGCACAGGGCGTTGGCAGTTGCACTGCAACGAAGGCTTTTTGCCGCGTTGCAGCGACAGGGCAGACAGATTTATTGCTGAGTAGTCAAGCTTGCAGGCGGCTGGACGAGTTGGAGGGGTGGCAAGACCAATCCTGAGTCACAACGCGCTGGACGGGAGGGGCGTAAACGCACAGCGCCAGCGTGCAGCGCCATCGTCCGTTGAGGAATATGCCGTGGCATATCGGCGATGACGCTCCACGCTGGCGCCGGAGCAGGGCTTCTCTATTTCTGCATAGAGTAGAGAGCGCAAGAATCGGGGGTGATACATCAGGCCTGCGGCCAAGCCTGGCATATCGTCAGAGCAAACCTGGGGCCAGGCCTGCTCATCGGGACAGCAAGCTTACACTCCAGCCTGCCTACAGCTCGTCGTCGTCGGGAGCGCCCTGCATTGCGGTCCGTGCAGCGCGTTGGGAGAAACCACGCTGCAGCAGGAAGCGCATCTGCTTGGCTCGCTCGGCCGCATCGACGGCGACGGTGCCGAACTTGCGCCGCCACACTTCGGTGGCGCGTGCCGTTTCACTGTCGACGAGCGCGGCCTTGATCTCATCCAGCGCTTCGCCGTTGACGCCGTGGCTTTGCAGCTCGGCCATCACGCGGCTGTTGCCGAAGCGGCTAGCCTTCCTGTTGATCAGGGATTCGGCAAAACGCTCCTGCGACAGCCAGTTATTCTTTTCAAGGAAATCCAGGAGGGCTTCCACGTCATCGCCCTCCTCGGCATAACGGGCCAGCTTGCGCCCCAGCTCGAGCCGGCTGTGCTCGCGCAGCGAGAGATAACGCAGCGCGCGCGCTTTCAGGCTCAGCTGAGGTGCAGGCATGGGCACTCTACAAGCTCAGCGATTACTCGCCGACTGCCTTCAGCTTGTCCTTGCCGCTGTCTTCGACAGCAGCGAGGACCGGCGGCAGTTCACGCACGCCCAGCGCAGCACGGACCTTGTTCTCGATTTCGCGTGCCAGTGCCGGACGCTCTTTCAGGAACAGACGGGCGTTGTCCTTGCCCTGGCCAATGCGTTCGCCGTTATAGCTGTACCACGAACCCGACTTCTCGACGATCTTGTTGTCGGCGCCCAGATCCAGGATTTCGCCTTCGCGCGAGGTGCCTTCTCCGTACAGGATGTCGAAGTGGGCTTCCTTGAACGGCGGCGCGATCTTGTTCTTGACGACCTTGACCTTGGTTTCGTTACCGATCACTTCGTCACCCGACTTGATCGAGCCGGTACGGCGGATGTCCATGCGCACGGAGGCGTAGAACTTCAGCGCGTTACCGCCGGTGGTGGTTTCCGGGCTGCCGAACATGACGCCGATCTTCATACGGATCTGGTTGATGAAGATGACCAGCGTGTTGGTGCGGTTGATCGAGGCGGTCAGCTTGCGCAGCGCCTGGGACATCAGTCGCGCCTGCAGGCCCGGGAGCGAATCGCCCATGTCGCCTTCGATTTCGGCGCGCGGGGTCAGTGCCGCCACCGAGTCGATGACCACGAGGTCGACCGAACCCGAACGCACCAGTGCGTCGGTGATTTCGAGGGCCTGTTCACCGGTGTCCGGCTGCGAGATCAGCAGCTCGTCCAGCTTGATGCCCAGCTTCTGCGCGTAGCCCACGTCGAGCGCGTGCTCGGCGTCGATGAAAGCGCAGGTGCCACCCAGTTTCTGCATCTGGGCAATGGTCTGCAGCGTCAGGGTGGTTTTACCCGACGATTCCGGACCGTAGATCTCGACAATACGGCCGCGCGGCAGGCCACCGACGCCCAGCGCGATGTCCAGGCCCAGCGAGCCGGTGGAAACAGTCTGCACTTCCTCGACCGGCATGTTGGAATCCATGCGCATGACCGAGCCCTTGCCGAACTGCTTTTCAATTTGCGCCAGGGCGGCTGCCAGCGCTTTGCCCTTTTCAGCGGCGTTTACTGCGAGTTTTTTGTCGTCCATGGTGTACTTTCAGCTGTGGAGTAGGCAAGGTAGGGGCGCTACCGCTAAAATCAAGAGAACTACTGTATATAAATCCAGTTGTCCAAGCAAGCAAAATCAAGCCACTACTGTATATAAATCCAGTAGTTTAGGCAAGCGAAAAATGGGAGTGTGGTAGGCTCGCATTATTGCGATAAATCAAACACAATAGGGGCCTGACAACGGTTTAATGTTCTAGTTAGGTGGCCCCCATGCGAATTCTGCTCGCCGAAGATGATAGCGTACTTGCCGATGGGCTAACGCGTTCCCTGCGCCAGTCCGGCTATGCCATCGATTGCGTCAAGAACGGCCAGGATGCCGATACGGCCCTGTCCACCCAGGAGTTCGACCTCCTGATCCTTGACCTCGGCCTGCCCAAGCTGTCCGGGCTGGAAGTGCTGCGCCGCCTGCGCGCGCGTTCCTCGCTGCTGCCGGTGCTGATCCTCACCGCTGCCGATTCGGTCGAGCAGCGCGTCGAGGGCCTCGACCTCGGCGCCGACGACTACATGGCCAAGCCCTTCGCCCTGTCCGAGCTGGAGGCGCGGGTGCGCGCCCTCACCCGGCGCGGCGCCGGCGGCGGCCCCACCGTGGTGCGCCATGGCCCGCTGGTCTACGACCAGGTCGGTCGCAGCGCCTACATCAATGACCAGATGCTCGACCTGTCGGCGCGTGAGCTCGGCCTGCTCGAAGTGCTGCTGGCCCGCACCGGGCGCCTGGTGTCCAAGGAGCAGCTGGTCGACCACCTGTGCGAATGGGGCGAGGAAGTCTCGAACAATGCCATCGAGGTCTACGTGCACCGCCTGCGCAAGAAGATCGAGGTGGGCGGCGTGCGCATCGCCACCGTGCGCGGCCTCGGCTACTGCCTCGAGAAATACTCCGACGCTCCGCGCGCGGCCGTCCCAGAGAACAAGTGAACGAACACGAGCGCGGACTTGCCGACGCGCCACGGGGCGCGGGGCAGGACGCGTCCCAACCCTTCCAAGGGGCGGAATACCGGCCCTACGTTCCTCCCAACCCCGAGCCCGACGAGAACATCCGGCACTCCCTGTTCGGCGAGATCCTCGACTGGATGCTGGCCCCGCTGCTGCTGCTGTGGCCGATGAGCATCGCGATCACCTACCTGGTGGCGAAGTCGATCGCCAACCAGCCGTTCGACGATGCGCTGGAAGACCGCGTGACCGTGCTGTCGCAGCAGATTCGCACGGTGGCCGGCCGACCCGTGGTGCAGCTGCCCGGCAGCGCGCGCGACGTGCTGCGCGCGGATGACGTCGACAGCGTTTACTTCCAGATCAGCGGACCGGACGGCGCCCACCTCGACGGCGACCGCGACCTGCCGCGCCCGCGCATGGCCGGCCCGGACGCCGAAGAACGCGCCCGCAGCGGTAGCGTGGTGTTCCGCAACGACAGCATCCACGGCACGCCGGTGCGTGTCGCCTATTCGTGGGTGAACCTCGACCCGCTGCGCGAGCAACCGGCGGCCCCAGGCACGGCGCAAGGCCAGGCCCAGGGGCCGGCCCCGGCGCTGGCCCTGGTGCAGGTCGCCGAAACCCTCGACAAGCGCGCCCACCTGGCAAACGAGATCATCAAGGGCGTGATCCTGCCCCAATTCATTATCCTGCCGGTGATCCTGGCCCTGGTCTGGTTCGCCCTGTCGCGCGGCCTGTCCCCGTTGGCCGAGCTGCAGCAGCGCATCCGCGCGCGGCCGCAGGACGACCTGTCGCCGATCGACCCGCGCCAGGTGCCGGAAGAGATCTCGCCGCTGGTCGGCTCTTTCAACGACATGCTCGAGCGCCTGGCCCAGACCGTCGAGATGCAGAAGCGCTTCATCGCCGACGCTGCGCACCAGATGAAGACGCCCCTGGCCGGCATGCGCATGCAGTCCGAGCTGGCGCTGCGCCAGGTCGACCCCGGCGAAATCCACCGCTCGCTCGAACAGCTGGCCAAGAGCTCGGAATCGGCCACACGCCTGGTCAACCAGTTGCTGGCCCTGGCCCGCGCCGAGAACCAGCCGCATGCCGGCCTCGCCTTCGACGAGATCGACCTGGCCCAGCTGGCCCGCGCCACCGTGCAGGACTGGGTGCAGGCCTCGTTCGCGCACGGCATCGACCTCGGCTTCGAGCCCTCGGAAGAGCCCTTGCTCATCGCAGGCAATGCCCTGATGCTGCGCGAGCTCCTGTCGAACCTGATCGACAATGCGCTGCGCTACACCCCGCACGGCGGCAGCGTGACGGTGCGCGTGCGGCGCGACGGCGAGCACGCCCTGCTCGAGGTCGAGGACACCGGCCCCGGCATCGCGCCGAGCGAGCGCGCCAACGTGTTCGAGCGCTTCTACCGCATCCTCGGCAGCAACGTGCAGGGCAGCGGCCTGGGGCTGGCGATCGTGCGCGAGATCGCGCAGCAGCACGGCGCCGAGATCGACATCTTCAACAACCCGCGCAGCCACTCGCCCAAGTACCCGGGCAGCCTGTTCCGCCTGACCTTCCCGCCTCCTGTCCATGAACCCGAAGACGCCGCTTGACCCCTCGCCTCCTTCCAGCGATCCGCACGCGCGGCTGGCCGCGGCCCGCGCCGCGCACTGGCAGGCGACGCGCCGGCTGACCTTCGTCCTGATGGCGCTGTGGCTGTGCACCGGATTCGGCACCGTGTTCTTCGCACGCGAGCTGTCGCACTTCACCGTGTTCGGTTGGCCGCTGTCCTTCTACATGGCGGCGCAGGGAGCCTCGCTGGTATCGCTCGTGGTGATCGTGTTCTACGCCTGGCGCATGCGCCGGCTCGACCGCCTGCACCCTGACGCGGCCCGGGAGGCCGCATGAGCATCAACAAGCCGCCGTACTTCCGCAAGCTGTCGCGCTACTATCTCTGGTACACCGCCTGCTTCGCCCTGTTCCTGGTGGCGCTGGCCCTGCTCGAGCAGGAAGGCATGCCGCGCCTGTGGATCGGCTACATCTTCATGTTCGCGACCATCGTCCTGTACGCCACCATCGGCGTGGTGGCGCGCACCTCGAACGTCACCGAATACTACGTGGCGGGACGGCGCGTGCCGGCCCTGTTCAACGGCATGGCCACGGCGGCCGACTGGATCTCGGCGGCCAGTTTCATCAGCCTGGCCGGCGGCCTGTACCTCTACGGCTTCGACGGGCTGGCCTACATCATGGGCTGGACCGGCGGCTTCGTGCTGGTGGCCCTCCTCATCGCACCCTACCTGCGCAAGTTCGGGCAATACACCATCCCCGACTTCCTGGCGGCGCGCTACGGCGGCGGCGCGGGCGGGCGCGGCGGACCGGTGCGGGCGCTGGCGGTGGCCGCCACCATCCTGGTCTCCTTCACCTACGTGGTGGCGCAGATCTATGCGGTCGGCCTGATCGCCTCGCGCTTCACCGGCGTGGATTTCTCGGTCGGCATCTTCCTGGGCCTGGCCAGCATCCTGGTCTGCTCGTTCCTGGGCGGGATGCGCGGCATCACCTGGACCCAGGTGGCCCAGTACATCATCCTGCTGGTGGCCTTCCTGATCCCGAGCATCTGGCTGGCGGCCAAGCACGCCGACAACCCGGTGCCGCAGGTGGCCTATGGCTCGCTGCTGCCGAAGCTGGCCGCGCGCGAGCAGCAGCTGGAAAAGGACCCGCGCGAGGAGCAGGTGCGGGCCGAGTTCCGGCGCCGCGCCGACGAATACGTGGCGCGCCTGGCCGCCTTGCCAAGCTCGTGGGAGACGGGCAAGCTGGAAGCGCAGCGCAAGCTGGCCGCCGTACGCGCCAGCAATGCCTCGCTGGTCGAGGTGCGCCAGGCCGAACGCGCCCTGAACACCTATCCGGGTTCGGTCGACGAGGCACGCGTCCTGTGGATTGAACAGCGCGACGCCAACCTGGCGCGTGCCCGCCCGCCGGTGCCGCACACGGTGCCCTTCCCCGGCGCCACCGAAGAAGAATCGGACAAGCGCCGCAACAACTTCCTGGCCGTGGTGTTCTGCCTGATGTTCGGCACCGCCGCCCTGCCCCACATCCTGATGCGCGCCTACACCACGCCCTCGGTGAACGAGACGCGGGTATCGGTGTTCTGGACCCTGTTCTTCATCCTGCTGATCTACCTGACCATCCCGGCGCTGGCGGTGCTCGCGAAGTACGACATCTATACCGCGCTGGTGGGCAGCGATTTTTCATCGCTGCCCACCTGGGTCTCGTACTGGGCCAGCGTCGACAAGGTCAATCCTCTTCTCAGCATTGCCGACATCAACCGCGACGGCGTGGTGCAACTGGCCGAGATCGCGATCGACGCCGATGTGCTGGTGCTGGCCACGCCCGAGATCGGCGGCCTGCCCTACGTGATCTCGGGCCTGGTGGCGGCCGGCGGCCTGGCGGCGGCCTTGTCCACGGCGGATGGCTTGCTGCTGGCGATCTCCAATGCGCTGTCGCATGACGTGTACTACAAGATGGTCGATCCGGGCGCCTCGACCCAGAAGCGGGTGACCATCTCCAAGCTGCTGCTGCTGGCGGTGGCCTTCATCGCGGCCTATGCCGCCTCGCAAAAGCCCGCCGATATCCTCTCATTGGTCGGCGCCGCCTTCTCGCTTGCCGGTTCTACCCTTTTTCCGGTGCTGGTGCTGGGCGTGTTCTGGAAGCGCGCCAACCACATGGGTGCAATGGCGGGCATGGTCACCGGCTTCCTGGTCTGCCTGTGGTACATGCTGCGCGCCAGCCCCACCCTGGGCGGCAGCCTGGACCAGTCCTGGCTCGGCATCCAGCCGCTGGCGGCGGGCGTGTTCGGGGTGCCGGCGGGCCTGCTGGCCACCGTCATCGGCAGCCTGCTGAGCGCACCGCCCAGCCATGCGAGCCTGGGCATGGTCGACTACATCCGGGCGCCCGAACAGGAGAGCTCGGGCAAGCCCTGAGGCGCGTACGCCACGGTTGCCATGCGGCATGCATGACATCTGCATGGCAGCGTGCCTTTCGGTGACTGGACTGTTATTGTCGAGCGGCTGCGGGAACGCACCCCGCGCCCATTTCGACAACCAAACAGAGATCATGCATACCTTGTTACTCCGCTCGCTGCGCGGCGCAGCACTCGCTTCTGCGCTTGTATTCGCCTGCACCCTGCCGGCTCATGCCGATGCGCAGGCCCAGGCCGCACTGCCGCCCATTGCCAGCTTCTTCGGCAATTCCTCCTTCGGCGGCGCCGTGCTGTCGCCGGACGCCAAATTCCTGGCCGTGCGCCTGGGCGCCCCGGGCAAGCGCGACTCCCTGGCGGTGGTCGACCTGTCGAACAACAGCGCCAAGGTCATCGCCTCGTACGACAATGCGGACGTCGGCGATATCCGCTGGATCAACAACGAACGCCTGGTCTTCACCACACAGGAAAAGAACGTCGGCCTCGGCAACAAGCGCTACGCGCCCGGCCTGTATGCGATCAATCGCGACGGCCAGAAATTCGTCGAACTGGCAGATCGCACCGGCTTTGGCAGTACGCACGGCACCCGGACCACCCGCAAGGTCCTGCCCTGGCATACCTACCTGCTCCCCCAGGCCGGCACGCGCGACTCCGACTACGTATACGTCACCAGCCCGAATTTCGATACCGCCGGCGAAGTGCGCAGCGTCGACCTGCTGCGCCTGAACACCTTGACCGGCTTTACCCAGACCGTGCCGCGGCCGGGCAACGTGCAGGGCTGGATGCTCGACCACAAGGGCGAGCCGCGCCTGGCATCCAGCTTCGAGAAGGACACGGTCACGCTGCATTACCGCGATCCGGACAGCGGCGCCTGGCGCGTGCTGGCCAGCTATCCGGCCTACGGCGACGGTAGCAAGGCGCTGCAGCCGCTCGGCTTCACCCCGGAAGGAAACCTGTACGTGCTGGCGCGCAGCGGCGGACGCGATACGACTTCGCTCCACGTCTTCGATATCGCCAGCGGCAAGATCGACCCGCAGCCGCTGGTAGTGACCACGGGCTTCGACTTCGACGGCGGCCTGATCGTCAACCGCGACAAGGTACTGGGCATGCGCTTCCGCACCGATGCGGTATCGAACGAATGGTTCGATCCGGGCATGAAGGCGGTGCAAGCCGAGTTGGACAAGCTGCTGCCCGCCACCATCAACATGGTCACCGTACCGGCCAAGAGCGAATCGCCATGGGTGCTGGTGTGGTCCTATTCAGATGTCATCCCCGGCACCTATTCGCTGTACAACATCCAGACCAGGCAGCTGAACAAGATTGCCGATGTCAAGCCGGACATCAAGCCGTCCCAGATGGGCCGCCAGCAGTTCCTGCGCTACAAGGCGCGCGATGGCCTCGAGATCCCGGCCCTGCTCACCCTGCCGCCCGGGGGCGCGAAGAAGAACCTGCCAATGGTGATACTGGTGCACGGCGGCCCTTACATGCGCGGCGCATCATGGGGTTGGCACCCGGTGTCGCAGTTCCTGGCTTCGCGCGGCTACGCCGTGCTGGAACCTGAATTCCGAGGCAGCCTGGGCTTCGGCATCAAGCACTTCAAGGCCGGCTTCAAGCAGTGGGGCCTGGCGATGCAGGACGACATTGCCGACGGCGTACGCTGGGCGGTCGGCCAGGGCATCGCCGACGGGTCGCGCGTATGCATCGCCGGCGCCAGCTACGGCGGCTACGCCACCCTGATGGGACTGGTGAAAGACCCGGACCTGTACAAGTGCGGCGTCAACTGGGTAGGCGTCACCGACATCAATCTGCTGTACAACGGCGGCTGGAGCTTCACCAACGACACCTCGGACGAGTACAAGGCCTACGGCATGCCGGAAATGATCGGCGACCCCGTCAAGGACGCGGCCCAGTTCCAGGCCACCTCGCCGCTCCGGCAGGCGGCCCGCATCACCCAGCCGGTGCTGCTGGCCTACGGCGGCGTCGACCGGCGCGTGCCCATCAACCACGGCACCGAATTCCGCAATGCGCTTCGACAGACCAACAAGAACGTCGAATGGGTCGACTATCCGGAAGAAGGCCACGGCTTCGCGCTGGAGAAGAACAACTTCGACTTCTGGGGCCGGGTCGAGCGCTTCCTCGACAAGCACATTGGCCCGGGTGCAGCGAACAAGTAGCACAATCGCGACATCCCACCTACGGCGACCAGCGCGAGGCGTTCATGCCGGTCGGCTTCGGTCCCGGCGGCACCCTCGACGTCGAGGCGCATGCCGGTCGGGATACCTCCTCGCTGCACACCGTCGACCTTGCCACCGGCAAGCTCAATCCGGAGGCGCTGGTGAGCACTCCCGGTTACGACTTTACCGGCGAACTGGTCACGGGCGCGGCAAGCTGCTGCCGCACACCGTCAACCTGATCGCCGATCGAGCAGGCGGCCCGCATCACGCAGCCGGTGCTGTTGGCGTATGGGGCGGTCGACCAGCGGGTGCCGCTCTACCATGGCAACAAGTTCCGCGATGCGGTCACACCCATAACAGCCAGGTCGAGTGGGTGGTGTATCCGGATGAGGGGCATGGCTGGTCGAAGGTCGCGACCAGGGCCGATTTCTGGGGACGCGTGGAGAAGTTCCTGGGCAAGTACATCGGTAACGGGGCTGTGCGATACGCCTCAATGCAGACAAAAACGGGCGCCGCGCGGCGCCCGTTTTCGCATGCCCGGAAAACCGCCCTTACTGCACGACGGTCTGCGCCTGGCCTTCCTCGCGCGCACGGATCTCGCCGATGCGGTACACGGTCTCGCCGGCCGCCTGCAGCTGGGCCATCGCCGCATCCGCGTTTTCCTTCGACACGATCACAGTCATGCCGATGCCGCAGTTGAACACGCGGTGCATTTCTGCGTCAGCCACGCCGCCGTGCTGCTGCAGCCACTGGAACAGCGGTGGCATGGTCCACGACTTGGCGTCGAGGACGGCGGTGAGATGATCGCCCAGCACACGCGGGATGTTCTCGACCAGGCCGCCGCCGGTGATGTGCACCAGGCCCTTCACTTCCATCGACTGCATCAGGGCCAGCAGCGGCTTGACGTAGATGCGGGTCGGCGCCATCAGCACGTCGGCCAGCTTGCGGCCGTGGAAGTCGGCATCCAGGTCCGGCTTGGCCACTTGAATAATCTTGCGCACCAGCGAGTAACCGTTCGAGTGGATTCCCGACGACGCCAGGCCCAGCACCACGTCACCCGGGGTGATCTTGGAACCGTCGATGATCTGCGACTTCTCGACCGCGCCGACGGCGAAGCCGGCCAGGTCGTATTCGCCGTCCGGGTACATGCCCGGCATCTCGGCGGTCTCGCCACCCAGCAGGGCGCAGCCGGACTGTTCGCAACCCTGGGCGATGCCCTTGACCACGGCGGTGGCGGTCGGCACGTCCAGCTTGCCGCAGGCGAAGTAGTCGAGGAAGAACAGCGGCTCGGCACCCTGCACCAGGATGTCGTTGACGCTCATGGCGACCAGGTCGATGCCGACCGTGTCGTGGCGGTTCAGCTCGAAAGCGAGCTTGAGCTTGGTGCCGACACCGTCGGTACCCGACACCAGGACCGGTTCCTTGTACTTCTTGCTGATCTCAAACAGCCCGCCGAAACCGCCGATGCCGCCGAGCACGCCTTCGCGCATGGTGCGCTTGGCAAACGGCTTGATCGCTTCGACCAGGGCATCGCCCGCGTCGATGTCGACACCGGCGTCGCGGTAGGAGAGGGAAACATTAGATGGTTGGCTCATGGTATTTGGCAGCGGAGGCGGTAAAATAGGGGGCGGCAGACCGTCAAACCTTGGTCAATCCGCTATTTTAGCAAAACGGCCCCTTTCCAACCCGTTTCTGCCCTTTTCGTTGGCAAAACCGCAAAGATAACAAGAACACGCATGCCATTTTTCCTGAGCCCGGAGCAAAAACAATCCGCATTCTGGTTGGCGCTCGGGCTGATGGTGGCGCTGCTGTTGTACACCCTCGGGCCGATCCTCCCCCCTTTCATGTTCGTGGCGGCCGTTCCGGTCGTGCTAGCGAGGGTGCGCGTGGCGGTGCTGGAAGCGGTTTGCCGCTACGCGCGGTCCCACTACCTGGGCAGCAGCTTTTATAATGCCTGACGTATGCTTTATTTAACATGATCCCGACGCCATGAAACAGCTGGTGCTCGATTTAGGCGCCGAACCGGCGCACAGCCTCGACACCTTCCAGGTGGGCGAGAATGCCGAGCTGGCGCACCTGATGCACCAGTTCGCGCAACGTGCTTCGCGCGAGCATTTCGCCTACCTGTGGGGCGACACCGGCGCCGGCAAGACCCATTTGTTGCAGGCGCTGGCGGCCAGCCCGGCCTCGCGCTACATCCCTTTCGATGCGCCGGAAAACCAGTTCGTGCACAGCCCGGACGTCACGCTCTATCTGCTGGACGACTGCGACCGCCTCTCGCCGCAGCGCCAGATCGACGCCTTCGCCCTGTTCAACCAGATCCGCGAGCACGGCGCCTACATGGTCAGCACCGGGCCGGTGCCACCGGCGGTGCTGGGAGTGCGCGAAGACCTGCGCACGCGCATGGGCTGGGGCCTGGTGTACCAGATCAAGGGCCTGTCGGACGACGAGAAGATCGCTGCCCTGACCCAGGCGGCCGAAGCGCGCGGTTTGACGCTGTCGGCCAGCGTGTTACCCTATTTGTTGTCTCACTTCAAGCGCGACATGCGGTCGCTGGCGACGATGCTGGACGCCCTCGACCAGTATTCGCTCGAGACCCAGCGCCCGGTCACCCTGCCGCTGCTGCGTGATTTATTGCTGCAAGAAAACCAGCAGTCGGAAACCAAAGAATGAAAAACCTTGCGCTGTTCGACCTCGACCATACCCTGCTGCCGATCGATTCGGACTATGAATGGGGCGAGTTCCTGGTCCGCATTGGCGCGGTAGACGAAACCGCCTTCCGCCGCCGTAACGACGAATTCTTCGCCCAGTACCAGGCCGGGGTCCTCGACCCGGTCGAATACCTCGAGTTCGCCCTCGGCACCCTGGCTCGCTTCCCGCGCGCCGAGCTGGACGGCCTGTACGCGCGCTACATGGCGGAAGTCATCGAACCGGCCATCAAGCCGAAGGCGCTGGCGCTGGTGCGCCAGCACCAGGAAGCCGGCGACCTGGTGGCCATCATCACCGCGACCAACTACCACATCACGGCGCCGATCGCGGCGCGCTTTGGCGTGGAGCACCACATCGGCGCCGTGCCGGAATATGACGCCGCAGGGAACCTGACCGGCAGGCTGCTCGGCACGCCCACTTCGGGCCCCGGCAAGATCACCCACATGCACGCCTGGCTGGAGCGCTTGGGTGCGCGCTTCGAGGAGTTCGAAAGCTGCCACTTCTACAGCGATTCGCACAACGACCTGCCCCTGCTGTCGATCGTCAGCCACCCGGTCGCCACCAACCCGAGCGCCAAGCTCGCCGCCCACGCGCAATCGCAGGGTTGGCCAACTATCCATCTCTTCAATGATTAAGAAATTCATCCGCAAGATCCTGGGCGTCAAGGAAGACGGCCGTGACCCGACCCAACCGGTGATCCTGGGTCCTGAAGAGCACAAGATCGACCCGCGCAACGTCTCGCGCAATGCGGTCACGGTCACCCAGACCCTGCAGGAAGCCGGCTTCAAGGCCTTCGTCGTCGGCGGCGCCGTGCGCGACCTGCTGCTGGGTGTAAAGCCAAAGGACTTCGACATCGCCACCGACGCCACGCCCGAGCAGGTCAAGCGCCTGTTCCGGCGTGCCTTCATCATCGGGCGCCGCTTCCAGATCGTGCACGTGATGTTCGGCCAGGACCTGCTGGAAGTGACCACCTTCCGCGGCAACGGCAGCGACAACGCCCCGAAGGACGAGCATGGCCGCGTCCTGCGCGACAACAACTTCGGCCCGCAGCACGAGGACGCGGCGCGCCGCGACTTCACCATCAACGCCATGTACTACGACCCGGCCACCCAGACGGTGCTGGATTACCACGGCGGCATCGAGGACATCCGCGCCAAGACCCTGCGCATCATCGGCATGCCGGAAGCGCGCTACCGCGAAGACCCGGTGCGCATGCTGCGCGTGGTGCGCTTCGCGGCGAAACTCGGCTTCACCATCGAGCCGACCACGCGCGCCCCGATCCCCGTCATGGCTCCGCTGATCGACAACGTGCCGGCCGCGCGCGTGTTCGACGAGATGCTCAAGCTCCTGCTGTCGGGACACGCGCTGGCCTGCCTGAAGGAGCTGCGCTCGGCCGGTTTGCACCACGGTTTGCTGCCGCTGCTGGACGTCGTTTTGGAACAGCCGATCGGCATGAAGTTCGTCACCCTGGCGCTGGAATCGACCGACGGCCGCGTCAAGGCCGGCAAGGGCGTATCGCCGGGCTTCCTGTTCGCGTCGCTGCTGTGGCACCAGGTGCTGGAGAAATGGAATGCCTACCGAGCCGCCGGCGAGTCTCCGATCCCGGCCCTGCACCTGGCCGCCGACGACGTGCTGGACACCCAGACCGAGAACCTGGCCCTGCAGCGCCGCATCGCCACCGACATGCGCGACATCTGGGCGATGCAGCCGCGCTTCGAGCGCCGCACCGGCAAGGCGCCGTACAAGCTGCTCGAACACCCGCGCTTCCGCGCCGGCTACGATTTCCTGCTGCTGCGCTGCGAATCGGGCGAGCTGCCGGGCGAGATCGGCGAATGGTGGACCGCGTTCTATGCGGCCGAAGGCGGCGAGCGCGAAGCTCTGCTGGCGGCCGCCAATGCCCGTCCCCGCGACGGCGAATCGGGCCAGAAGCGCAAGCGCCCGCCGCGCCGTGGTCCGCGCCGCCGCAACGAGGGTGAAGGCGATCAGGCACCCGCGACAAATTCGGCACGGGGCGGCGGCGAGGAATGATCGCCTACGTCGGCATCGGCGCCAACCTGGGCGACGCCCGGGCCAACGTGCTCGACGCGCTGCGCCGGCTTGCCCTGCTGGACGGCACCATGGTGATCGAGACGTCGGGCCTGTACCGCACCGCGCCGGTCGACTCCAGCGGGCCCGACTACATCAATGCGGTCGCCTGCATCGACACCAGCTTCGATCCGCACCAGCTGCTGGCGGCGTTGCAGGACATCGAACAGGCGCACGGCCGCGAACGCCCCTACCGCAATGCGCCGCGCACGCTCGACCTCGACCTGCTGCTGTACGGCGACCAGCAGATCGCTACCGACACCTTGACGGTGCCGCACCCGCGCATGCACGAGCGCGGCTTCGTGATGGCGCCGCTGGGCGAGATCGCGCCCGATCTCGTGATTCCCGGCCTGGGTGCCGTCCACGACTACCTGCCGCTGGTCGCCAGCCAGGCCGTCGAGAAGATCGGCTGACGTCCAGCCGATGACCACCTTCCTGCTGCTCGCCGCCTCGAACATCTTCATGACGATCGCCTGGTACTGGCACCTGAAGGGCGGCATGCACAAGCCCCTGCTCACCGTCATCGTGATCAGCTGGGGCATCGCCTTCGTCGAATACTGCCTCGCCGTCCCGGCCAACCGCATCGGCTTCGCCAGCGGCTGGAGCGCCGGCCAGCTGAAAGTCATGCAGGAGGCGATCGCCCTGGTCGTGTTCGGCGTCTTCATGGTGACCGTCCTCGGCGAACCGGTCTCGTGGCGCCACCTCGGCGCTTTTGTCTGCATCATGGCGGCTGTGGGTTTCCTGTTTGTCGGCAAATAGCCGACGAATCGATCGATCATCTGATTGTTTCCCCCGAAACAATCGTCAATACGATTCATCCTGGATAATCAAGATCAATCGCTTGAGCGATTGGCGCCCGCTGCTCATCAAGCTCTCCGATCTGCCTGAGAATAAATACGCACAGTGACGCTACGTGACGGCACTGCAGGCAGACTACGATAACTCCGGAGACACTATGAGCCACCCTGAGCGCCGCCCCCGTCGGCATGCACATCCATTCCCCTTGACCGCCACCGCGCTTGCCGTGGCTGCCCTGTTCGGCCAGGCCCAGGCGCAGGCGCAGTCACAAGAATCTGCACAGACGCAGCAAGCAGCGCAGGAACAGCCCCCGGCGGACAACACCAGCACCGTGGTCGTGACCGGCTTTCGCGCCAGCCTGAACAGCGCACTGAACGTCAAGAAGAACAGCGACGGCATCGTCGACGTCATCAAGGCCGAGGACATCGGCAAGTTCCCGGACGCGAACCTGGCCGAGTCGCTGCAACGCGTGCCGGGCGTCGCGCTGCAGCGCGGCGACGGCGGCGAGGGCAAGCAGATCAGTGTGCGCGGCCTGAACGCCGGCTTCACCCGCGTGCGCATCAACGGCATCGAAGCCATCTCGGCCACCGGCGCCTCGGACATCAACGGCAGCACCAACCGCTCGCGCGCCTTTGACTTTTCGGTGTTCGCCGCCGAGCTGTTCAACAGCCTGGAAGTGCGCAAGACCTCGGAAGCGGCGATCGAGGAAGGCTCGCTGGGCGCCACCGTCGACCTGCGCGCCGCGCGCCCCTTCGACTTCAAGGGCGAGACCATCACGGTGAGCGGCCAGCAGGCCTACAACACGCTGGCGCACCGCTCCGCGCCACGCGCCACCGCCCTGTATTCGAACCGTTGGGACACCGGCATCGGCAAGCTGGGCTTCCTGGTCTCGGGCGCCTATTCGAAGCGCCATGCCACCGAAGAAGGCTACGAGGCGGTGGAAATGCTGTCGGCGAACGCAGACGGCGGCTTCTGCTCGCCACTGGGCGCCGTCCCCCAGAATCCAGCCAATTCTGCGGTAAAGGGCATCAGCGCCGCCAACTGCGGATTCAACCTGCCGCGCACCTCGACCAGCGCCGCCTACAACGACGTGTTCGGCCGCACCGACAATTACGGCGGCACGGTCGCCAACCCGGCGCCGGGATCGGGCGCCTTCCACCCGCGCATCCCGCGCTACCGCCGCTCGGTGGCCGACTACGAGCGCGCCGGCCTGACCGCGGCCTTCCAGTGGCGCCCGCGCGCCGGCACCGAGCTCAACCTCGACCTGCTGGGCGGCGACTTCAAGAACGACCGCTACGACAACTACATCTCGGCCATCTCCTTCGGGCGCAGCCTGGCCGCCGCCAACGGCAAGCCGCAGACCTCGATCGTCGAATCCTCGTTCAACGGCAACGGCAGCTGGGAGTACGGCAGGTTCAACGGCGTGGACATCCGCTCGGAAGGCTTGCTGGACGTGAACAACACGAAGTTCCGCCAGCACGTGTTCTCGGGTAGCCACAAGCTCACCGACACCATCAAGCTCGACTTCATGAGCGGCATCTCGCGCTCGAACCTCGACTCACCGATGCGCGCGACCGTGCAGATCGATTCCCCGAACGCCAACGGCTTCGTGTTCGACTTCCGCCAGAACCGCAACGTCCCGACCCTGAACTTCGGCATCGACGTCGCCAACCCGAACAACTTCAGCTGGGGTCCGGTCGATCCGGACGGCACCGTGCACGGCCAGTTTGTCGGCCGCAAGCTCCAGACCGGAAACAAGCTCAAGACCAATGCCGTCAACGCCAGCTGGGAGCTCAACCAGAACCTGACCCTGCGCTCGGGGCTCTCGATGCGCGAGAACACCTGGACCAACCTCGAGCTGGGCTCGGGCGCGCCGAACGGCCTGCCCAATCCGCCCGGCTTCCAGATGGGCAGCGTAACGCGCATGATCAGCAATTTCGGCCGTGGCCTGGAAGGCTCGGGCTATCCGAGCCAGTGGGTGGCGGTCGACCTGGACAAGTTCAGGAAGGTGTGGGACATCGAGTGCCACTGCGCCGCCGTGCCGGGCTCCGAATACCAGCTGCTGACCCAGTCGAACCGCCGCGTGGTCGAGAAGATCGATGCGCTCTACCTGTCGGCCGATTTCAACTACGACATCGGCCCGGTCACGCTGCGCGGCAACGCCGGCGTGCGCGCCGCCGAGACCCGCGCCACCGCGGCCGCACTGGTGAACGGCGGCGGCACCCTCACCGAAGTCAGCTTCGACAAGAAGTACCGCGACTACCTGCCGGCCCTGAACCTGACCGCGCAATTGCCGAACGACGTGTTCCTGCGCTTCTCGGCGGGCAAGACCCTGTCGCGTCCCGAGTACGTCGACCTGGCGCCGTCCGCGACGGTCAACGTGCAGGCACAGACCGTCAGCATCGGCAGCCCGGGGCTCGACCCGATCCGCGCCAAGACCTACGACCTGCAGGCCGAGTGGTACTACGACAAGAATGCGATGGTCTCGGTGGGTTTCTTCCGCAAGGACATCGACACCTATATCCAGCGCATCAGCGAGCGCCTGCCCTACAACAGCCTGGGCCTGCCGGATTCGCTGCTCACCGGCGGCGGCTGCTCCTTGAGCGGCGGCACCCCGGCCTGCCCGACGCTGCCGGGCACGGTGGTGACGGTGAGCCGCGCGGCCAATACGCCGGGCGGCCCGCTCAACGGCTTCGAGTTCAACCTGCAGGCGCCGTTCAACTTCCTGCCAGGGATGTGGAGCAACTTCGGCCTGCTGGCCAACTACACCCGCGTGAAGTCGACCATCACCTACGTCACACGCACCGCCACCGCCACCCTGCCGGCGCTGACGATGGACGCCAACCTGGTGGGCATGTCGCCGAAGGCCGGCAACCTGACCCTGTACTACGAAGACCCGAAGTTCAGCGCGCGCATCTCGGCGGCGCACCGCTCGTCCTACCTGTTCAACGTGCTGGGCGACGTGAACGGCCACGACACCACCTTCGTGGACGCTGCGACCAACCTGGACTTCTCGATGTCGTACAACCTGACGCCGAACCTGCGCGTCAGCCTGGAAGGCTCGAACCTGACCGACGAACCGCTGCGCTATGGCCGCGATTCGCGGCGTAACGATACGCTGCTGTACGCCCACTCGGGCCGTACCTTCGCGCTCGGCATGTCGTACAAGTTCTAAGCCTTTCCTCCCTCAGTCCGGCGCGACGACGCGCCGGCGCTGAACAAGCGGCGTTACGACGACCCGGCCATCGTCCCCGGCGACGGTGATCTGCGCCTTGTCGACCAGCGCCTCGTCGTAGCGGATCGCCAGCACGAAGCGGCGCACCCTGCCGTCGGGGCCGATGTCGCGCTGGTCGTAGCTGAATTCCCAGCCGCGCCGGCCCCATGAGATCGCGATGCCGATGACACCGTCGCACTCGCCGCGACGCCAGGGGATGCCGTGTTCGCCCGCCGGTCCGGATGCGGCGGCGATCTTCAGGTAATCGACCAGCCGCGCAAGGTCGAACACTTCGAACACCCGCGCCAGGGTCCGGTTGCGGAAACCGCGCCACCCCGGCACCAGGAACCAGTGCGGGCATGGCAGCTCGTCGAGATAGGTGTTCAGCGCCGTCCCGCACAACACGCACTGGTTGTGGCGCATGCCTTCGCGGATGACGCTACTCAGGGAAGCAAAGTCCATCCGGCTACCATACAGCAACGTCAATACAGTTCCATCCCGGGCACTGAAACGATCAGCTCCCTGAGCGATTCCCCCGGGCCGGCGCCGCCGGGTGTCCACTTCCCGCAACACCGCACGCCGCGCGAATTTCTGACGAAGCTCCTGCGCGTTTGCGTCCGCCGCATTACACTACGCGCTTCCGAACGACCGTTTTATAAGGATTTCCATGAGCGCTTACCTGCAGGGTCAGGATCCGGCTGCCAACGATGCCCCGAAACCCGTCCGCAAGGCCGTCACCGCGCCCGCGCTGCTGGCCATGCGCGCGGCCGGCGAGAAGATCGCGATGCTGACCGCCTACGACGCCAGCTTCGCCTCGCTGATGGACCGCTGCGGCGTGGACGTGCTCCTGATCGGCGACTCGCTGGGCATGGTCTGCGCCGGGTACGATTCGACCCTGCCGGTGACGGTGGCGGACGTGGCCTATCACACGGCCTCTGTCGCGCGCGGCAACAAGCTGGCCCTGGTGCTGGCCGACATGCCCTTCGGCAGCTACACGACCCCGGTCGAGGCCTACAACAACGCGGTCACGCTGATGCGCGCCGGCGCCCAGATGGTCAAGATCGAAGGCGGCGCCTGGCTGGCCGAGACCGTGCGCTTCCTGGTCGAGCGCGGCATTCCGGTGTGCGCCCACATCGGCCTGACGCCGCAGTTCGTGCACGCCTTCGGCGGCTTCAAGGTGCAGGGCAAGACCGACGCCGCGGCCGAGCAGCTCAAGGCCGACGGCCTGGCGCTGCAGGCGGCCGGCGCCTCGCTGGTGGTGCTGGAAGCGATTCCCGCGGCGCTGGGCAAGGAAGTCACCGAACTGCTGTCGATCCCGACCATCGGCATCGGCGCCGGCCCGGACTGCTCCGGCCAGGTGCTGGTGATGCACGACCTGCTGGGCGTCTTCCCAGGCCGCAAGGCACGCTTCGTGCGCAACTTCATGGAAGGCCAGACCAGCATCGATGCGGCCGTGGGCAGCTACGTGGCCGCGGTCAAGGACGGCAGCTTCCCGGCGCCGGAACACTGCTTCTGAAAGGAAGAACATGGACGAACAGGCGAAACCTCCCACCACCCGTCTGTTCCTGGCCCTGTGGCCCGATCCGGCGCTGCGCCATCTCCTGACCGGGTGGCGCGACGCATGGGTCTGGCCGAAGGGCGCCGCCCCCGTCCATGCCGACAAGCTGCACGTCACCCTGCACTTCCTCGGCGGCCTGCCGAGCGACCGCCTGCCCGAGCTGCTGGACGGCCTCAAGGTCCCGTTCGAGCCCTTCCGCCTCGACCTCATGCGCGCCGCGCTGTGGCACAACGGGATCGCCGTGCTCGAACCGGATCTGACGCCGCCCGGCCTCGCGGCCCTGCACACGCGGCTGTCGGACGCGCTCGTGGCCCTGGGCCTGCAACCGGAAGCGCGCCGCTACCGTCCGCACGTGACGATGGCGCGCCGTGCCGCCGGCGCCACCGTTCCCACGGACGGTCCGCCGGTCCTGTGGGATGTGCGCGGCTATGCGCTGGTGGAATCGAAGAACGGCGTCTATACAATGCTGCGCGATTACGCTTGATTAGTCATCGGGATCGTCCTCGGACGCATCGTCGAGCTCCTTCTCGAAGGTCTTGCGATCGTTGGCGTTGACGCGGAGGACCCAGCCGATCACGGCCAGGAGCAGGATGGAGCAAATCATTGCGCTCATCTTGGGCCTCCCCTTATTTACGCTGGCATGTCGGTCACCCTGAGCACGTTCTGGTCGATCCTCATGCGGCAGGTCGTGACAGTCTACATGCGAATGGGAGCTCAGGCCTGACGCTTGATGATCCCGGCGCTCATCGCGATCACCAGCCCGGACAGCGACAACATCCCGAGCGCCACCATGACGCTCGCATGCGAGGCGATGTAGCCCAGCACCGGCGGCGCCAGCAGCAGGCCGCCATAGCCCAGGGTCGCCACCGCCGCCACGCCCGCGCCAGCGCTCATGCCCGGGATGCGCGAGGCCGCGCCGAACAGCAGCGGCACCACGTTGGCCGCGCCGATGCCGATCAGGGCGAAGCCGGCGGCCGACAGCAGGAAGTGCGTGCTCAGCACCGCCGTGGCCAGGCCGGCGAACATCGCCAGCCCGCCCAGCACCATCACGCGCATCGCGCCGAAGCGCAGGATCATGCGGTCGCCCGCAAAGCGGCAGGCCGCCATCGCGATCGAGAAGGCCGAATAGGCCAGCGCCGCTTGCGCCGGGACGGCGCCGGTGCGTTCCTGCATCAGGAGCGCGCTCCAGTCCACCAGCGCGCCCTCCACCGCGAAGCACAGCAATGCCAGCAGGCCGAGGCTCAATGCAGCGCCGCGCGGCAGCTGAAAGTGGCTGCCCGCTTCATGCGTCGGTGCGAAGGCCATCACACGCGGCGCAGCCAGTGCCAGCCCGACGGCGGTGACGATGCCCATCACGAAAGCACCCTGGCCGTCGCCCCAGCCCTGGCTGATGAACACGCCGCCCAGCGCCGCGCCGACCAGGCCGCCGAGACTGAAAAAGCCGTGGAAGGACGACATGGTCGGGATGCCGCGCGCGGTCTCGACCTCGCTGGCATTGGCGTTCATGGCCACGTCCAGCGCCCAGTTGCTGATGCCGAATGCAAAGGCGGCCAGGAACAGCAGGCGCAGGTCGCTTACGCCCATGATCACCGCCAGCAGCGCGGCAAAGGCAAAGCCCGACAGCAGGGTCATGCGGCGCGTGCCCCAGCGCGCGGTGAAGCCGCCCATCAGCGGCATCGCCAGCAGCGCACCGGCCGCGATGGTCAAGAGGACCATCGAGAGCGTGGCCGTGTCGATGCCGGCGCGCGCCTGCACCACCGGCACGTGCGCGGCCCACAGGCCGATGCCGGCGCCGTTGAGCAGGAAGACGGTCGAGATCGACCAGCGTGCAGCGGAGAGTGAAGAGGGATTCTGATTCACGTGCGGGTCCTGGATGCAATGCGAAGATCGAGCCCTGGATGCGCCTGGCGCAGGCGGGCAATGGTGTCAGGAGGAGCGTCCGCTTCGAGCACGAGGTAATCGAGTTCGCCCAGCCGCGCGAAGGCAAACGGCGCGCTGTCCGCCAGCCGTTCGTTCAGGACGGCGGCCGCCCTGCGGGTACTGCCGGCCACCATCGCGGCCTTGATCGTCGCTTCCTCGGCGTCGGAAGCCGCCAGCCCGCGCTCGGGATCGAGCGCGCAGATGCCGACGATGCACAGGTCTGCGCGCAGCTGCTGCAGCTCGGCCAGGGTCCAGGCACCCAGCACCGCGCCGGCGGCGGCAACGTAGGTCCCGCCCAGCAGCACGATGCGGGTGCGGCGGAAGTCGCCCAGCGCCAGCGCCAATTGGGGGCTGTTGGTGACGATGGTCGCGGCTTGGCCGTCTTCCAGCAGGCGCGCCAGCGCGAGGTTGGTGGAACCGGCGTCGATCAGCACCGTGTCACCGGGACGGATGCACTCGCGCAGCGTTTGCGCCAACGTGCTCTTCCTCGCGAGGTCGCGCTCGATACGCTCGCCGAAGCTGGCTTCGCGCGTGCGCCGCATGGCGCCGCCGTGCACGCGGCGCAGCAAGCCGGCGGCGTCAAGGTCGCGCAGGTCGCGCCGGATGGTGTCTTCCGATGTGTCCAGGCGCTGGGCCAGTTCGGCGGCCAGCACCCTCCCTTCCCGCTCGACCGCTTCGAGGATGGATTGCCGTCGTTCTTCTGCTAGCTGCATGTTCGCTCCTGATGAATCCGCGTGATTCTACGCGAACATGCAAAAACACGCACAAAAACGCAAAAACACGAGAATTTACTGCCTGATTTTGCTGTCGTGCATACAACATCTTCCCTCTTCAGCCGTATGCGGGCTGCCGAGAAGTTGTTAAACTTCATTTACTTTAGTAAGAGAAACATCATGGACAAGTCCGCCTCCATTCTCATCGTCGACGACTATCTCCTGATCCGCACCCACGTGCGCCAGGTGCTGGCGGAACTCGGCTTCCTGAACGTGTTCCAGGCCGATAACGGCAAGACCGCGCAGGACCTCATGCGCAAGCAGCAGATCGACATCGTCGTCGGCGACTGGGGCATGCCGGTGATGAGCGGGATCGATCTGCTGAAGTGGATGCGGACCGACCACCGCTACGCCGGCACGCCGTTCATGATGCTCACTGCGGAGGCCAATCCGCAATCGGTGCGCACCGCCTTGCAGGCCGGCGTGAACGCCTACATGATCAAGCCGTTCACGGTACACAGCTTCGCCTGCAAGTTCATGAGCATGCTGGGCGTGCAGCTGGAGTCTGCACCGAGCCCGTTCGCGCGCCAGGGCCTGTCCGCCCCCGCCCCGGCGCCGAAGCCGGCAGCACCTGCACCGGCCGCGCCGACGCCGCGGGCCGCCTCCGCGCTGCCCGAATCGAACGTTATCGGCCTGGATGCGCCGATCGGCGAGCGGGTGAAGAAATCCACGGTGCTGATCGTCGACGACATCCCGACCAACATCGAAGTGCTGGCCGGCGTGCTGAAGGACGAATATGCGATCAAGGTCGCGATCAGCGGCAAGAAGGCGCTCGAAATCGCGGATGCCTTCCACATCGACCTGATCCTGCTCGACATCATGATGCCGGTCATGGACGGCTTCGAGACCTGCCGCCAGCTCAAGGCCAACCCAAAGACGGCGCACATCCCGATCATCTTCCTGTCGGCGCGCGACGGCACCGAGGACGTGGTGGCGGGCCTGCGCCTGGGCGCAGTGGACTACGTGTCCAAGCCGGCCGACCCGACCATCCTGAAGGCGCGCCTGTCGGCGCACCTGCTGCTGGCCACGGCCATGCAGGACATCAAGCGCCAGAACGAACTCCTGATCGAGAATGCGCGCCTGCGCGAGGACGTCGAGCGCATCACGCGCCACGACCTGAAGAGCCCGATCGCCGTGGCGCTGCACGGCAGCCAGGCCCTGCTCGTCAGCCCGCTCACGCCAAGCCAGCGCGAGCAGGCCCACATGATCGAGACCGCGGCCGAGAACGCGCTCGAGATGATCAACCGCACCCTCGACGTCTACAAGATGGAGCAGGGCACCTACCAGCCGATCATGCAGATGTTCGACCTGGGCGAGATGCTGGCGCGGGTCTGCCAGCAGGTCCAGTTCACCTTCGACAGCAGCGACGTCACGGTCAGCTACGACAAGCTGGACGACGTGATGTGCCTGGGCGAGCCTTTGCTGTGCTATTCGCTGTTCAACAACGTGCTGAAGAACGCGATCGAAGCCTCGCCGCCGGGCGGCCGTGTCACTGTGAACATCGCACCGGGCTACGGCAACCTGCACGTCATGATCGACAATGCCGGCGAGGTGCCGCCGGCGGCGCGCGAGCGCTTCTTCGAGAAGTACGCGCCATCGGACAAGATCGGCGGCAACGGCCTGGGCACCTACTCGATCCGCCTGATGGCCGAGGTGCAGGGCGGCAGCGTCAGCATGGACACGGGCCACGGCCGCACGCGACTGACGATTACCCTGCCCTGCCCTTGATGCGGGATGCACGCCATCGGCCGGCGTCGCCTATCTGCAGTTCGGACAGCGGATCCTGCAATTCGTGACACGGGAGCCCCGCTGCGGCCGCTCCCGCGCGAGACTAGCGACATGAAAACATCGCCTTTCCTCCCAACCCGGCTTGGCCTCATGTGGCGGATCTACATCGCCGCCTGGCTGGCGTACGGGATTTTCATCTCCTTTGCCGACCAGCTGGACAATCTCGCCGCGGGCCAGCTCGATACGACCCGCTATGTGCTGACCCTGGCCAGCCTGCTTCCGTCCGCGGTGCTGCTGGCACTGGCCTGGCCGCTGACCGGCGCCATGGAGCGCCGTGGCTACCGCCTGCCCAGGATCATCGGCATCCACATCGTGGCAGCCTTCGCGTTCTCGATCGTGTCGCAGACGCCCTTCTGGATGGCGTTCAGTGTCGCCAAGCCGGTCAGCTGGTACGTGTGGCCGCTGCTCTACCACGTCATGACCTACCTGCTGGGCGCGGGCATCTTCCACATGATCCGCGCCGGCGAGGCCGCGCACCGCCAGGCGCTGGCGATGAAAGACGCGCAGAACCTCCTGATCGCCTCGGAGCTGAGCGCGCTGCGCAACAAGCTCAATCCGCACTTCCTGTTCAACACGCTGCACTCGATCATCGCGCTCACCCAACGCAACCCGGCGGCCGCCGAGACCGCACTGTTCCAGTTCTCGGACATGCTGCGCTACGTGCTCGACACCGAGCGCAGCGGCAGCGACCGTGTGACGCTCGATGCGGAGCTCGATTTTGTGCGCGACTACCTCGAGCTGGAACAGCTGCGCCTGGGCGAGCGCCTGCACGTCGAATGGGACCTCGACGAGGAAGCGGGCGACCATCCGCTGCCGGCCCTGTCCCTGCAGCCGCTGGTCGAGAACAGCATCAAGCACGCCTTCAATCCGCACAGCCGGCCGGGCGTGCTGCAGATCCGCACGCGGCGCGACCCCGGTACCGGCGCGCTCACCATGACGGTACGCGACACCGGCCCGGGCGCCGACCCGGCCTCGATTGCCGCCTCGTCCGGCCTGGGCCTGCGCACCATCGAGCGGCGCCTGCAGCTGGACTACGGCAGCCGCGCCGCACTGTGCGTGCAGAGCGCGCCGGATGAGGGCTTCTGCGTGTCGGTGACCATTCCCGCGGTCCGCGAGGAGATCTACGCGTCATGAACATGAGCACGAAAACCACCTTCTTTGCCGAAGACGAGCCGCTGGCGCGCGACCTGCTGCGCGACGCCATCTATGCCCATCCGGGGCTGCGCCTGGTGGGCGAAGCGATGGATGGCGCCAGCGCCCTCACCCAGATCGAGCACCTGCGCCCCGAGGTGGTGTTCATGGACATCCAGATGCCCGAGATGACCGGGCTGGAAGTGCTGCGCCGGCTCGACTACCTGCCGAGGATCGTGTTCACCACGGCCTATGACCAGTACGCGGTGACCGCCTTCGAACTGAATGCGGTGGACTACCTGCTGAAGCCGTTCACGAAAGCGCGCTTCGCCGCCGCCGTGGAGCGGCTGCTGGAGGGCCCGGCGCATGGCCGTGAATCGCTCGGCCTTGCACTGGCACAGGCAAGCGCCAATGTCCCCCTCGCGGCCCGGCTGGAGCGCATCCTGGTGCGCGACCGCGGCCGCATCTTCCCGCTGGCGACTGGCGACATCGAATACATGAAGGCCGACTCCAAGTACACGGTGATCGCGGCGCGCGGCCAGAACTTCCTGGTCCGGATCGGCATCTCGGAGCTCGAAGCCCAGCTCGACCCGGCGCGCTTCGTACGCATCCACCGCTCGGCCCTGGTCAACCTCGACTTCGTGGAATCGATGCGGGCGGACGACCAGTCGCAGCTGCAGATCCACATGCGCGACGGGACGGTGCTGGGGGCGAACCGGGACGCCTCGAAGATCCTGCGCGACATGGCAATCTGAGGCGGCGCGGGCTGCGCCTACCTGGCCAGGTGCCGGCTGACGGCCGCTGTGACGTCCTGCGGGCTGACCGGCTTGACCAGATGGTCGTCGAATCCGGCCTCCAGCGTGGCGCTGCGGTCCTGCTGCTGACCCCAGCCCGTCACCGCGACCAGTGCCACCTTCCTGCCCCAGTCCTGCGCCCGCACCCAGCGCGCCACCTCGATGCCGTTGGCGTGCGGCATGCCGATATCGAGCACCAGCGCATCCGGCCGCCATTGCTCCGCCATCTGCATGGCCTCCCTGCCGTCGTAGGCCACCTGGACCGCATACCCCTCCAGGCGCAGCACATCCGCCAGCAGGTCGGCGGCATCGATGTTGTCGTCGGCCACCAGCAGGCGCACATGCGTGCCGGCCGCCGGGACCGCCCCCGCCGGAGCCTGCTCCTCTGCAGCGCCGGGGTCCATGCACGGCAGTTCGACGCGCACCGTGGTGCCGCGCCCGCTGCCTTCGCTGGAGGCCTGCGCCGTTCCGCCGTGCAGGTCGACGAGCTTGCGCACCACCGCCAGGCCGATGCCGAGGCCTTCCGCGCCGCCGCTGACCTTCGACTGCCCCTGCGAGAACATCTCGAACACCGATTCGAGCTGGTCCGGCGCGATGCCGGCGCCGTTGTCGCTGACGGTGACGACGGCGCGCCCCTCCCCGCAGGCGGCGCGGACCGTGATGGCGCCGTGCGCGGGCGTGAACTTGGCCGCGTTGTTCAGGATATTGCTGATGACCTGGGTCAGCCGGACCTCGTCGCCCAGCACCATGATGGGTGACGCCGGCAGGTCGAAGCGGATGTCATGGCCGAGCGATTCGATCAGGGCGCGCGTGCTTTCGTAAGCCAGTTCGATGGTGCGGCGCAGGTCGACAGGCCGGGTGTCGAGCACGATGCGGTTGAGGGTAATGCGGCTCAGGTCGAGCAGGTCGTCGAGCAGGCGGCCCATGTGGCGGGTTTGGCGGGTGATGACGTCGCGTGCCTTGCCGATGGTCGCAGGCGAGGCCACATGGCGCAGCATCTCGACCGAATAGCCGATCGCGGCCATCGGGTTGCGTAGTTCGTGCGCCAGCACCGACAGGAATTCGCTCTTTTGCCGGTTCGCCTTTTCCAGTTCGCGCTGGACGTTCTTGAGCGCGCTGACGTCCATGATGGCCGCAACCGCCCCGCGCACCCGTCCCTGCGGGTCGAACAGCGGCGCCGCATTGACCAGGATGGTGAGCGAGCGGCCGTCGGGGAACTGCACGTCGAGCTCTTCGCCGCGCACCGGCTTGCCGAGCCGCGCCGCTACCCGCATCGGCCAGTCGTCCGGCTCGATGGGCTCGCCGGCGCGCAGGTAGCGATAAGGGCGTTCCTCGGTGTCGATCCGCTCGTACCCGACACCGTGGTCGACGCCGAGCAGTGCCGAAAAATAGGGCGTGATGCTGATGTGCCGTGCTTCGGCATCGCGGCTGATGGCGATGCCGACCGGCAGCACATCGAGGATGGCCTGCAACTCTTCCTGCTGCTTGCGTTGCGCTTCCTTGGCTAGGACCTCGGCCGTCACGTCGCGCAAGGTGCCGATGACGAGGCGCTCCCGGCTGCCGTCGTGCTGCAGCAGCTTGGCGCTGCCGGCGATCCAGCGTACCTGCCCGTCCGGGCCCAGCACCCGGAACTCGGCGGCCACACGGCTGGTCCCGTCCAGGACCGTGTCCCACAGGGCTTGCAGCCGGACGGCGTCTTCGGGATGCACCTGCGCCAGCGCCTCCACCGGGCTGGCATGCACGAAGCCGGGCGGGTGGCCGAACATCGGCCCGGCTTCAATCGAGCAGGACAACTGCATCGTTGCGAGGTCGAGCTGCCAGGTGGCCATGCCCGCCGACTGCAGGGCGACCTCGAGCCTGGCCTTGGCCAGCGATTCGCGCGCCACCGATGCCTGCAGCCTGGCGCGGTTGTTGACCCGCTCGAAGCAGGCGAGCACGGCGAAGGGCACGCGCGGGTAATGCTTGGGCGTCTTGGTGATGTAGTCGTCCAGCCCCTCTTTCATGGCATCGACGGCGACTTCCTCGTTGCCGCTGCCGGTGAACATGATGACCGGCGCCGAGGGGTAGCGCCCCTTGATGTCGCGCAGCACCTCGGTGCCGACCGTCCAGCGAAGCCGGTAATCCGTCACCGCGACGTCGAAGCCGCCGGCACCGAGCGCTTCGGCCAGCGCAGCGGCATCGCTGATGTGGCGCACCTCGACCCGTTCGATGCGCAGCCTGAGCTCGCGCTCGACCAGGGCCCGGTCGTCGGGATTGTCGTCGATGAGCAGGACCCGCAACGGCCCGTGGGTGGACAGGATGTCAGGCACTTGGCAGCTCGATCCAGAAATTCGACCCGATTCCCGGCGCCGACTCGACGCCTACCGTTCCCTGCATGCGCTCCACCCCTTTCTTGACAATCGCCAGGCCGATGCCGGTGCCCGGATACGCTTCTTCGCCATGCAGGCGTTCGAACACGTTGAACACGCGCTGGCGCGCCTCGTCGGCCATGCCGATGCCGTTGTCCTGCACCTCGATGCGCACGGCACGCCCGTGGGCCCGCGCCACGATCTGTACGGCCGCGTGGGTGTCGGGCCGCACGAACTTGACGGCGTTGCCGAGCAGGTTGGCCAGGGCTTGCACCAGCACCGCCCGGTGCGCCCGCACCATCAACTCCTCGGGTATGTCCACCTGAATATCGGCCGCCAGGCAGGCCGGTTCGCCCTGCAGGGCGGCGCGCGCATCCTGGACCACGTCGCGCAGCGGCAGGACGTCGATACTGATCTCGGCGCGCGACAGCCGTGCGAACTCGAGCAGGTCCGACACCATCAGGTCGATGCGGCGGGCAATGGCATTGATGCGGTCGACGTACTGCTCGAAGTTGCTGAAGTCGCGCGCCGACAGGTCCTGGCGCAGCGCCGCCGCATAACCCTGGATGGTGCGCAGCGGCTCGCGCAGGTCGTGCGAGACCGAGAAGCCGAAGGTTTCGAGGGCCTCGTTGGCCTCCTGCAGCTGCCGGGTGCGCTCGATGATGCGCTGTTCGAGCTCGGCGTTGAGGCGGTGGATCTCGGCCCCGGCCCGGCGCAGCGAGGTAGCGTCTTCGACGATGCCGTCGATGGCATCGTGGCCGTTGACCTTGACCCGCACCAGCTTGACGACGTAGAAGCGGCCGGCCTCGTCGCTTGCGCCGAGCTCGGCCTGCAGTTCGGCGGCATCGGATACCGCTCGCAACTGCGGCAGCCGGCTCGTGACCTGGTCCAGCAGCGGATGACGCAGCGAGTCCGGAGCACTAGGGTCGCCGCCCAGCATGGTCCAGAAGGCGCGGTTGGCTTCCTCCAGCCTGCCCTCGAGCGACATGCGGAACACGCCGAGCTGGATGTTTTCCAGCAGGGTGGCCAGCCGGGTTTCGGAGCGAATCGCGCGCGCGCGGATTTCCTTGCGGTCGAGGCAGGTGCGCACGGCCACCGGCAGGCGCGCATAGTGGCGCGGGCTCTTGATGACGTAGTCGTCGAGACCGAGCTTCATCGCCTCGACCGCGATTTCCTGGGTGCCGGTGGCGGTGAACATGATGACCGGCATCTGCGCGTCGAAGGCCTTGACCTGCTTGAGGATGTCCAGGCCGGTAATCCAGCGCATCTGGAAGTCAGTGATGACGAGGTCGACGCGCAGGCCGGACTGGAGTTCGCGCTCCCAGCCGGCACGGTCGCCCACTTCGCCAATGGAGCAACCGGGCAGGTGGCGTTCCAGCTCGCGCCGCGCCAGGGCGCGGTCGTCTGGATTATCGTCGAGCAGCAGTATGTTCAGTGTCATCGTTTGCGTTTCATTGCCGTGCACCTGCCTCTGCCGGTGGCACGGTCAGGTTGTTCTTGAACCAGTACAGTTCCAGTATGCCGAGCAGCTGGACCAGGCCGTTGAAGGCCACCGGCTTTTGCAAGTAGGAGTTCGCCCCCAGCGCGTACGCCTTCTGGATATCTTCGTCCTCGCTCGACGAGGTCAGCACCACTACGGGCGTCGTATCCAGCCCGGGCTGGCTGCGTATCCAGCGCAATACCTCCAGGCCCGAACGCTTGGGCAGCTTCAGGTCGAGCAGGACCAGCTCCGGGAGCGGATGGCGCGCGCGGTCGCCGAACGGCCCGCTGCCGTCGAGGTAGGCCACGGCTTCGTCGCCATCTTCCACGACCTGCAGCGCCACGGCCAGGGCGGCCTTCTTGATGGCGCGCCGCGCCAGCAGCACGTCGTCCGGATTGTCCTCCACCAGCAGGATGACCGGCAGGCCGGCCCCGTCATCCCCATGGATCATGCTTTCCATCCGTCGCTCCTTGTCGTCAATCGGCTGCCTGCATGGTCAGCTCGAAGGTGCTGCCGCCACACTCCCGGTCGAGGATCCGTACCGTCCCATCCATGCGTTCGAGGCCCTTCTTCACGATCGCCAGGCCGATGCCGGTACCTGGATAGCGCTCGTGGCCGTGGAGGCGTTCGAACACCCCGAACACGTGTTCGCGGTGTTCCGGCGCGATCCCGATGCCATTATCGCCTATCAGGAGCCGCGCTACCGGGCCGTCGCGCGATCCGGAGATCGTGATGTGCGGCCCCACGCCCTTGTCGACGAACTTGATGGCGTTCGACACCAGATTGGCGATGACCTGGACCAGGATGGTTGCGTTGCCCTGCACCGCCGGCAGCGGCCAGGCGATGTCGAGCTGGGCGCTGCTCTCCGCGATTTGGGCTTCCAGGTCGCGCAGGACGGTCTTCACGACGGTGCCCAGGTCCACGCGCTCCAGGCGCAGCTCGGCGCGCGACAGACGGCTGTAGGCCAGCAGGTCGGTGATGAGGCGATCCATGCGCACCACGGCGGCCACGATGCGGCCGACGAACAGCTTGCCGTCCTCGGACATGCGCTCGGCCTCGTCTTCCAGCAGGGCAGTGGCGAAGCCCTCGACGTTGCGCAGCGGCGCGCGCAGGTCGTGCGCGATCGTGTGCGCGAAGGCGCGCAGCTCAGCATTGGCTTCCGCGATCTGCGCGGTACGCTCCTCGACGCGCTGCTCGAGCAGCTGGTTGGCTTCGATCAGCTTGCGCTGGGCGGTCTTGATCTGCGTGACTTCCAGCAGGGCCACCACGATGCCCTGCAGATGGTTGCCGTCGACCACGGGATAGAAGCTGGCCAGCCAGTCGCGCTGCTGCGCGGCCCCGGACGCCGGCATGCTGAACTCGACATCGGCGACCTGGCGGCATGTTTGCACGACCTGCTCGAGCACGCCGCCGACCTGCCCGTTCAAGGGTGCCGGCAACACGTCCATCGGGCGCATTCCGACCATGGCATGCTTGGGCGTGCCGCTGACTTCGGCCAACGCATCATTGAGCTCGGCCAGGCGCAGGTCGGCGTCCACCAGGCCCAGTCCAACCGGCACGGCACGGTAGATGGTCTCGATCTGGGCCAGCCTGCGGTTCAGCGCCAGCTCGGATTCCTTGCGCGCATGGATATCTTCCGTCAATCCGTACCAGGCCACGATGGCGCCCGTGTCGTCACGGCGCGGATTGGCGCGCGCCCGCACCCAGCGTACCTGGCCGTCGGCAGTATGGACACGATGCTCCACATCGTAGGGAGCGCCGCTTGCCACCGAGTCGGCCCAGACCCGGGCTACCCCCGGCCGGTCTTCGGCATGGATGACTTCCACCCAGCCGCTGCCGGTGAATGCATCGCGCGCCTGTCCCGTCAGCGCCAGCCAGCGGTCCGACAGATACTCCATCCTGCCGTCGGCCGCCGCCTTCCAGGGCATCTGCGGATTGAGTTCGATCGTGTAGCGGTAATTGGCTTCGGACTCGGCCAGGGCACGTGCGCGCGCGTTGCGCTCGGTAACGTCGCGCAGTACCATGACCGTGCCCATGGCCTCGGCGCCTTGCGGATGGATCGGCGCGGCGCTCAGTTCGATGGCGTATTCGTGCCCGTCGCCTGAAGCCAGCACGGCTTGGTCAGCGCCGTCGCCCATCGCTTCTTCCGGCGCCATCGGCCTGCCGCTGCTGCGCTCGCGCAGGCGCAGCACCTGGTCGAGCGGCATGCCGACGCCGCGGGGCTCGGGGGTCCCCGTCAACTCTTCCGCTACCGGGTTCATCAGGCCGACGGTGCCGTCCGGGTCGGTAGCGATCACGCCGTCGCCGATACTGCGCAGCGTTGCATCGAGCCGCGCCCGCTCGGCCAGCAGGCGGGCGGCGTCGCGCGACGAAATGACCCACAACAGGATCACCAGGAATACCGCCACCCCCGCCGTTGTAGCGAAGGCGGTGATCAGCTCGCGGCGTCCTGCCTCGACGCGCAGCTGCCGCTCCTGCAGCAGACGCTGCTCTTCCGAGCGGATCAGCTGCGCCTGCGCCAGGATCCGCTGCTTGAGCATCCGTCCCGATTCCAGCGTCGCCATGCTGGGTGCCTGACCGGCGCGCTTTTCGTGTACGACACGGTCCAGCAAATCCAGACGCATCCGGAGGGCTTCCTCGAAGGGTTGCAGGGCCCTCTGCTGACCCGGGTTGTCCCTGGTCAGCGTGCGCAGCTGTGCCACCTGGGGCAGCACGGCGTCGCGCGCCTGCCGGTAGCCGGCCTCGAAGGTGTCGCTCCCGGTCAGCAGGAAGCCGCGCTGCGCCGCCTCCGCCTCGCTGGTCAGCGCGATGGTGGCCTGTACGTGCTCCAGGACTTCGCGGGTGTGAACCACCCATTGCCAGGCGTCGGACTGGTTGCGGATGCCGCGTGCCAGCACGGCCAGGGCGGCGCCGAGCACCAGCAGGCTGACGATGGTGGCGATGGTGACCGGTGCGCGCAGCGTAATTTTCTTCATGGAATGCTTGGCATGCCTACCCAGCAACAGGACGGGCGGTGCCGGATCGTGGTTGGGCTAGGATACACGAGCAGCCCCCGCCAGCTTATTCCTTTTAATACGAGAAACAATGCTCTGCGCGCCTGCGTCCTGGAATGGAGACCCGCCATGTCTGACCGTATTCGCCGGTTCGTCGAAACGATGCAGATTCAGCCGAACGACCGGGTACTGGAGATCGGGTGCGGGCACGGTGTCGCTGCCACACTCGTGTGCGCCGACCTGGATGGGGGACGCTATCTGGCCATCGACCGCTCGCAAAAGATGATCGCCGCCGCGGCCACGCGGAATGCGGCGTTCGTGCAGGCAGGCGTCGCCAGGTTCATGCTGGGATCGCTCGAATCACTCGATCTCGGAGGCGAGCAATTTGACAAGGTATTTGCGATGCGTGTACGGCTCTTTATCGAAGACCCGGAACGAGCGCACGCGCTGGCCCGGCGCTGGCTCGCACCGGGCGGCAGGCTCTTTGTCGAATACGACGAGCCAAAAAAGATGTCCTAGCCGACCTGGATCCAGGTCGTCTTCAGTTCCGTGTACTTGTCGAAGGCATGCAGCGACTTGTCGCGCCCGTTGCCCGACTGTTTATAACCGCCAAAGGGCACGGTAATGTCGTCGTTGTCGTACTGGTTGACGTGCACCGTGCCGACACGCAGGGCGCGTGCCGTACGGATCGCCTTGCTCATGTCCGCCGTCCACACGGCTGCGGCCAGCCCGTAGGGCGTGGCGTTCGCCTGACGCACCGCTTCATCGAGGTCGGTAAAGGACAGGACCGACAGCACTGGCCCGAAGATCTCCTCGCGCGCGATGCGCATCCCGGGATCGACGCCATCGAACAGCGTCGGCTCGACGTAGAGGCCGCCGCTGTCCTGCCGTGCCGCATTCCCTCCCGCGAGCAGGCGCGCACCCTCGCGCTTGCCGTCCTCGATGTAGCCGAGCACCGTCTTCATCTGGACCGGGTCGACGATGGCGCCCATCGCCGTCTCTTCATCCAGCGGGTCGCCCGGCGCGTAGCGCGGCACCAGCACCATCGCTTTTTCTAGAAATGCATCCTTGATCGAAGCCTCGACGAACAGGCGCGAAGGCGCATTGCAGCTCTCGCCCTGGTTGAAGTAAATGGAGCCGATCGCGCTTTCCACCGCAGCGTCCAGGTCGGGGCAGTCGGCGCAGACGATGTTGGCGGATTTGCCGCCCAGCTCCGTCCAGGCGCGCTTCAGGTTCGATTGTCCCGCCATTTGTACGATCTGCTTGCCGGTGCGGGTCGAGCCGGTGAAGGCGATGCAGTCCACGTCCATGTGCAGGCCGAGCGCGCTGCCGGCTTCGTTGCCGTAGCCGGGCAGCACATTGAACACGCCGGGCGGCACGCCCGCCTCCAGCGCCAGCTCGGCCAGGCGTAGGCTGCTCAGGGGCGCCTTCTCGGATGGTTTCAGGATCAGGCTGTTACCGCTTGCTAACGCCGGGCCGATCTTCCAGGCCGCCATCAACATCGGATAATTCCAGGGGATGATCGCCGCGACCACGCCGACCGGCTCGCGCGTGACCAGGGCCAGGCTGTCCGCGCCGGTCGGCGCCACCTGGTCGTAGATCTTGTCGATCGCCTCGCCGTACCAACGGATGCAGTTCTGGGCCAGTTGCACGTCCACGCTCAGGCTGTAGCGGATCGGCTTGCCCATGTCGAGGGTTTCCAGCAGAGCCAGTTCGTCCCTGTGCTGCAGCATCAGGTCGGCGAAGCGAATCAGCACGCGCTTGCGATCTGCAGGCGCTATGCCCGACCAGCGGCCGTCTTCGAAGGCACGGCGGGCTGCCGCGACGGCGGCGTCGACATCCTGCGCGTCGCAACGGGCGACTTCGGCCAGCTTGCGGCCGTCGACCGGAGAGAGGCAGTCGAAGCGTTGCCCGGAGCGCGCGTCCACCCGCCAGCCGTCGATGAATGCCCGTCCATTCGCGCGCAGCGCCGCAGTGCGCTCATGCCAAGAAGATGCCCTCATGTCGTTCACCCTTTGTTATCGACGAATTCATTGTACTGCGCACAATCTTTGCGGAAAACACTATCAATTTGATAGTAATAATTAATTTTTCAAATTACATTGATGAGCCATAGTATACAACTTCAATAAACAGCAATTTGATAGATAAAATCTATGAACAAACTTTCTCTCTCTTATGGCCGCATGGCACTGTGCGCCTTGACCGTCGCTACCGGGCTGGTGGCGATGGCCAACGGCGCCTCCGCCACTCCCCAGCTCACCAAGGACAACGGCGCTCCGGTAGGCGATAACCAGCACAGCCAAACCGCCGGCCCGAACGGTCCGGTCCTGCTGCAGGATGTGCACCTGGTACAGAAACTCCAGCGCTTCGACCGCGAGCGCATTCCCGAGCGTGTCGTGCATGCGCGCGGTGCTGGCGCTCATGGCAGTTTTACCGCCACCGAAGACCTGGGCGAGCTGACCCAGGCCAAGCTGTTCACCAAGGGCAAGGTCACCCCGGTGTTCGTACGCTTCTCGACCGTGATCGGTGGCAGCGGCTCTACCGAGACCGCCCGCGACCCGCGTGGTTTCGCCACCAAGTTCTATACCGAGGAAGGCAACTGGGACCTGGTCGGTAACAACCTGCCCGTATTCTTCATCCGTGATGCAATGAAATTCCCTGACATGGTGCACTCACTCAAGCCGGACCCGGTCACCAACACCGGTGACCCGCAGCGCGCCTTCGACTTCTTCTCGCACATTCCCGAATCGACGCACATGCTGACCCGCGTCTATTCCAACTATGGCATCCCGGCCAATTACCGCGAGATGAACGGCAGCAGCGTGCACGCGCTGAAGTTCGTCAATGCCCAGGGCCGCTATACCTATGTCAAGTTCGCCTGGAAGTCGCGCCAGGGCGAGCGCAACCTGCGCCCGGCGGAAGTGGCCGCACAGCAGGCGAAAAGCACCAACCACGCCACGGCCGATCTGTATGAGGCGATCAGGAAGGGCCAGTTCCCGGCATGGGACCTGACTGTGCAACTGATCAAGCCGGAAGACTTGGGCAAGTTCGATTTCGACCCGCTCGACCCGACCAAGGTCTGGACCGGCGTGCCCGAGCGTAAGGTCGGCACCATGGTGCTGGACCGTGTGCCGGACAACTTCTTTGAGGCGAGCGAACAGGTTGCGCTGGCGCCGGGTAACCTGGTGCCGGGGATCGAGGCTTCGGAAGACCGCCTGCTGCAGGGCCGCCTGTTCTCGTACATCGACACCCAGCACCACCGCCTGGGCGCGAACTTCCAGTCGCTGCCAATCAACAAGCCACTGGTCCCGGTCGTGAACCACCAGCAGGATGGCGCCGGCAACATCAGCGGCCGCAAGGGTTCGGTGAACTACGAGCCGAGCCGCCTGGCGCCGCTCCCGGCCAGCCCACATGCCCGCAGCAGCGCCCTGCCGCTGTCCGGCGCCACCCAGCAGCAAGGCATCGCCAAGACCCTGAACTTCCGTCAGGCGGGCGAGTTCTACCGCTCGCTGGGCAAGCAGGATCAGGATGACCTGATCGCCAACCTGTCGGGCGACCTCAAGCGCGTCACCGACAAGGACATCCTGCACACCATGCTGTCGCACTTCTGGAAGGCCGACGCCGGCTATGGCCAGCGCCTGGCGAAGGCGGTCGGCGCGGATGCCGAGGCCATTGCCAAACTGGCCGCCACGCTGAAGGAATAAGCGCCGCCGCCACGGTCCGCCGCAGCTGCCGAAGCCCGCCCTGGCTCCTGCCATGGCGGGCTTTTTTCTGCCTGTTCTCATTGGAGCAACATTCATCGACAAATCCGAGCAAACTTGATCCGGTGGCTGTCTTCTGCCTTTATAATCGCGGATTTTCCGCCCGATAACTTTTCTCCCGGAGCGCCCACCGCATGAACACCACTTTGATCGTTTTCGTCGCGCTTTATCTGCTCGGCACGCTGGGGCTCGGGATGTGGGCGGGCACGCGGATCAAGAATACCGCCGACTTCGCCGTGGCCGGCCGTAGCCTGCCCCTGATCATGGTGATCACTACCACCTTCGCCACCTGGTTCGGCGCCGAGACCGTGATGGGCGTGCCGGCCAAGTTCGTGCAGGGCGGCCTGAACGCCATCATCGAGGACCCGTTCGGCGCCGGCATGTGCCTGATCCTGGTCGGCCTGTTCTTTGCCAAAAAGCTTTATAAACTCAATCTTCTCACGATCGGCGACTACTACCGCCAGCGCTACGGCAAGGGCATCGAGATCTTCTGCTCGGTGGCGATCATCCTGAGCTATCTGGGCTGGGTGGCGGCGCAGATCACCGCGCTGGGCCTGGTGTTCACGGTGCTGACGGGCGGGGCGATGGCGCCGGCCACCGGTATGGTCATCGGTACCCTGGCAGTGCTGATCTACGTGGTGGTGGGCGGCTTCCTGGCGGTGGCGATCACCGACTTCGTCCAGATGATCGTGCTGGTGGTCGGCATGGCCATCATCGCGGTCTTCGCTGCCGACCTGGCCGGCGGTGCGGACAATGTGCTGGCGATGGCGCAGCAGGCCGACCTGTGGCGCGTGCTGCCGGAGCCGACCTTCACCGACATCGCCTTCTTCGTGGGCGCGGCCGTCACCATGATGTTCGGCTCCATTCCGCAGCAGGACGTGTTCCAGCGCGTGATGTCGGCCAAGGATGCGCCGACCGCGCGTACCGGCGCCGTGATCGGCGGCGCCAGCTACATCCTGTTCGCCTTCGTGCCGATGTTCATCGTGGCCGCCGCCGTGGTCGTGATGGGCAACTCGGCGATGGAGCTCGCCCAGAACGATTACCAGCGCCTGCTGCCGACCTTCATCATGACCAAGATGCCCTTGATCATGCAGATCCTGTTCTTCGGCGCGCTGCTGTCGGCAATCAAGAGCACCTCGTCGGCGACCCTGCTGGCGCCGTCGACCAGCTTCGTGGAGAACATCCTCAAGAACCTGCGTCCTGGTATGAGCGACAGGCAGAACCTGCTGGCGATGCGCGTCACCATCGTGATCTTCGCGGCCCTGGTGCTGGCCTATGCGATCGCGATGGAAGGCACCTCGATCTACGAGCTGGTATCGAGCGCTTACCAGGTGACCCTGGTGGGCGCCTTCGTGCCGCTGGTGATGGGCCTGTACTGGAAGCGCGCGACCACCCAGGGCGCGATCCTCTCGATCGGCGCGGGCATCGTGGTGTGGATCCTGTTCTTCGAAGGCGTGACCACCTGGGGCGAGCACTTCCCGGGGCAACTGGCAGGCCTGCTGGCCGCTTTCGTGGGCATGTTCGTCGGCTCGCTGGCGCCGCAGTTGTTCCGCAATGGCGGGGACGCGACGGAGCACATTGTGACGAGTGCCTGAGTTCACACCGATCTTCCGAACATGGGGGAACAATGCCGGTGGCCTTGTTCCCCTTTGTCTTCAGTACGCCGCCAGTTAGCCCATCCATCCGCGCGCCACGACGTCTTCCAGCGTCAGATCCAGGCAATACCCGATCCGCTCCACCATCTCGTCGATCTGCGCTTTGGTGATCGACAGCGGCGGCGCCACGATCATGCGGTCGCCGACTGCGCGCATGATCACGCCGTTGTCGAACATGTGCTTCCGGCACAGCATCCCGATGGCGTGCTCCGCCGGGAAGGGCTCGCAATCATGCACGGTGGCGCCCTTGCGCCGCACCAGGTTCAGCCCGGCCGTCATGCCGCAGGTCTCGCCATGCCCGACCAGCGGATGCATCGCCAGTGACGCGAAACGCGACTTCAGGTGCGGCCCCGTCTCCAGCGCCACCCGCTCCACCAGGCCTTCGGTCTCGATGATGCGCAGGTTCTCGAGCGCCGCCGCGCAGGCCGATGGGTGGCCGGAATAGGTGAAGCCGTGGTTGAAGTCGCCGCCCTTCTCGATGAGAAGATGCGCCACGCGCCCGCCCACCAGCACGCCGCCCAGCGGCACGTAGCCCGAGGTGACGCCCTTGGCAAACGCGATCAGGTCGGGCTGGAAGCCCATCAGCTCGCAGCCGAACCAGGTGCCCAGGCGCCCGAAGCCGCAGATCACTTCGTCCGACACCAAGAGGATGTCGTACTTGCTGCAAATGCGCTGGATCTCCGGCCAGTAGGTGGAGGGCGGAATGATGACGCCGCCCGCGCCCTGCACCGGCTCGCCGATGAAGGCCGCCACCCGCTCCGGCCCTACTTCGAGGATTTTCTCTTCCAGCCAGGCGGCAGCACGCAGGCCGAATTCGGCTTCGCTCATGCCGCAGCCGTGTTCCGCATAGTTGGGCTGGCCGATGTGCACGATGCCGGGTATCGGCAGTCCGCCCTGCGCGTGCATGCCGGCCATGCCGCCCAGCGAGGCCCCGGCGAGGGTAGAGCCGTGGTAGGCGTTGCGGCGGCTGATGAGGATGTCGCGGTCCGGCTTGCCGGCCAGCTGCCAGTAGCGCCGCACCATGCGCACGATGGTGTCGTTGGCTTCCGAGCCGCTGCCGGTGAAGAAGACGTGCTGGAACGGGTTTGATCCATTGCGTGGCGCGATGCGCGCCAGCAACGCGGCCAGCTTCACCGCCGGCACGTTGGTGGTGTTGAAGAAGCTGTTATAGAAGGGCAGCTGCAGCATCTGCGCGTGCACCGCGTCGGCGATGCTGGCGCGGCCGTAGCCGGCGTTCACGCACCACAGGCCGGCCATGCCGTCGATGATCTTCTTGCCTTCGGAATCCCACAGGTAGACCTCGTCGGCGCGCACGATGACGCGGGCGCCGCGCTCCCTCAGCGCCGCGTGGTCGGTGAAGGGGTGCAGGAAGTGCGCGCTGTCGAGGCGCTGCAGTTCCTGGGTGTCATAGGTGTCATTTGCTTCGGGCGTGGTGACGCGCACCGAAGCCACCAGCGTATTGGTTGTCATGATCGGCTCCCATTGTCGTGTGGCCCGATCAGACGTGCAGCAGCAGGTGCTCCCGCTCCCACGGGCTGATGACGCGCATGAATTCCTGGTGCTCGAGGTCCTTCACCGCCGAATACACGTCGATGAAGCGATCGCCCAGCGCTTCGCGCAATCGGTCTTCGCGGCGCAGCAGGGTGATGGCCTCGGACAGGCCCTGCGGCAACTCGACCGGCATGTCGTAGGCGCTGTCTTCCACCATGCGGCTCGGCTCGATCGCGTCGAGCATGCCGAGGTAGCCGCAGGCCAGGGTGACGGCCAGTGCAAGGTAGGGATTGGCGTCGGCGCCGATCACGCGGTTCTCGATGCGCCGGTCCTGTGCGCCGGACACCGGCACGCGGAAGCCCACGGTGCGGTTGTCCATGCCCCATTGCAGGTTGATCGGGGCGGCCGAGTGGCGCACGATGCGGCGGTAGGAATTCACGTAGGGCGCGATGATGGCCATCGCCGAGGGCATGTAGCGCTGCAGGCCGCCGATGTAGTGGCGGAAGCTTGGCGACGGCGTGCCGTCGGGATTGCTGAAAATGTTGCGGCCGGTCTCGGCATCGACGACGCTCTGGTGCACGTGCATCGCCGAGCCGGGCTCGTCAGCCATCGGCTTGGCCATGAAGGTGGCGTACATCTCGTGCTTGAGGGCGGCCTCGCGCAGGGTGCGCTTGAAGTAGAAGACCTTGTCGGCCAGGCCGAGCGGGTCGCCGTGCAGGAAGTTGATTTCCATCTGGCCGGCGCCGATCTCGTGGATGAGCGTGTCGACGTCGAGGTTCATCATCTCGCAGTAGTCGTAGATGTCCTCGAACAGCGGGTCGAATTCGTTGACGGCGTCGATGCTGTAGACCTGGCGGCTGGTCTCGGCACGGCCGCTGCGGCCCACCGGTGACGTGAGCGGCAGGTTCGGGTCGATGTTCTTGGCGGTGAGGTAGAACTCGAGCTCGGGCGCCACCACCGGCTTCCAGCCGCGCTCGGCGTAGAGCTTGAGCACACGGCGCAGCACGCTGCGGGGCGCGTAATCGACCAGCTTGCCGTCGGCGAAGTAGCAGTCGTGAATGACCTGGGCGGTCGGATCGACCGCCCACGGCACCATGGTGATGGTGGTCGGGTCGGCCTTCAGGATCATGTCGCGGTCGGTGGCGGAAATGGCGCGGTTGTAGGACTCGTCGCGCTCGGGGGTATTGCCGGTGACGGTCATGCCCAGCACCACCTCGGGGATGCGCATGCCGCGGTCGTCGGTGAACTTCACGCGGGGGAGGATTTTTCCACGGGCGACGCCGGTCAGGTCGGGGACCAGGCATTCGATTTCGGTGACCCGTTTCGCGTTGAGCCACTCCTCCATGTCGGTGTAAGAAAAATTGTCGCGGATTGCCATGATTGCCTCACTGTCTGCTTCAGTTGCGTGCCTCGAATGCGGATGTCGAATACGGTGCGCACGGCGGCCTGCAGCCGGTGCGCTGCATGCATCAGGCAGGGAAGCTATGGGACGGCGCTGGTGAGCCGGTAAAAGGCCGCCCCCAAGGCAAAATCGGTCATGCGTTGCTCCGTTGCTGGTACCGCTGTTTTTGTTCCTGGTATTCGCGGCAGGCCTTGCCGAAGGCGCCGAACATCTTCATCGAATACGGGTTGTGCTGGATGCGCCACTCGGGGTGCCACTGCACCGCCAGCGTGAAGCCGGGAGAAGTGGAGACCGAGAAGGCTTCGACCAGGCCGTCCTCCGCTACAGCTTCGACTGTGAGGCCGGGAGCCAGTTCGTTGACGCCCTGCCCGTGCAGCGAGTTCACGGGGATTTCCGGCACGCCGAGCATGCGCTCGAGGCAGCCGCCGGGCGTGAGCGTGACGTTGTGGGCGTCGCCGTACTGCTCGTCCATGCCGAGCTCGGGATTCTCGCGGTGGTCGAACTTGCCGGCCACGCTCTGGACCGCCTGGTGCAGGCTGCCCCCCAGCGCCACGTTCATCTCCTGGAAGCCGCGGCAGATCGCGATGATCGGGATGCCGCGCTTGACCGCTTCGCGGATCAGGGGCAGCGTGGTCTGGTCGCGCGCCGGGTCCTGGGGCAGCGAAGGGTCGAGCACTTCCTCGGAATAGTAGCTGGGGTGGACGTTCGAGGCCGAGCCGGTCAGCATGATGCCGTCGCACAGGGCCAGCATGGTTTCCAGGTCCAGCGAGGCGCCCAGCGAGGGCAGGATCATGGGGGCGCAATCGGCGCCGAGGACGACGGCGTCGACATACTTGTGCTGGGCTGCGTGATAAGGATGTTCGCCGAAATCACGCGTGCATGCGGGGACGATGACGATGGGGCGCATGGTCTCTACCTTGTCGTGAAGCGCACGAGACCATGATACGACTATTCCGGTCCGGGCGCGAAGGTCTATGACTCAGATCAACTGCGCCAGATCAATGTGGCGCGGCCGGAGCATGCTTCCTTCCTGCTGATCTGCCTGGGGAGTGAATCCCATAGCAAAAGCTTAACGGTAACTGGGGAAGCATGCCAACACGGTAAGGCAGGCGGGAGCGGCGAAATACTATTTCATATAGCGTGCTTCCATGAAATTTTATTTCGCCTAAGGAAATCTAGGCTGGATGCCTACTTCTTCAGCGCAGGCTTCAGTGCGGCCAGCGCCGCTTCCAGCACGGTATCGCGACCGCGCCGCAGGTCTGCCACCGTCGGCGCCGCCTTGATGCTCGGCTGGATGCCATGGCCGACCCAGGCGCGCCCGTCCGGATAGGTGTCGGCCTTGGTGCAGATGCGCGCCACGCCGCCGCCCGGCAGGTTGACGAACAGCGGCTGGCCGGTGCTGCCGCCGGTCGCCTCGCCCACGATCGGTCCGCGCTTCATTCCTTCATACGCCACCATGAAGTCTTCCGCCGCCGAGTAGGTGGCGCCGGATGTCAGTACCGCCACCGGGCCTTTGTAGAAGCGCTTGCCGTCGGGCTGCCAGGAGCCAGGCTTGCCTTCGAAATCCGGCATCGGACGCTTCCATGCCCGGTAGGTCGGCAGGTACTGGCGCGTCGTCCACTTGCCGGTGGCGAAGGGCTTGTCGGTGAGCGTGGCCAGCACCCGGTAGCCTTCGCTCGAATTGCCGCCGCCGTTGTTGCGCACGTCGATGATGAGCGCCGCGCTCGTGGCGATCTGGTCGAACGCCGCCAGGAAGGCATCGGCGGCCTTGCGGTCGCCGAAGCCGTTCAGTGCCACGTAGGTCACGTTCCCCGGCAGCTTGCGCAGCTCGAACGGCGCCTTGGCGGCTGCCGCCTTGCCGAAGGTCTCCCAGTCGACGCGCTTCGCCTCCAGCACGAAGGGCTTGCCGGCGGCATTGCGGAAGGTGACGCGCGGAGTCTTGCTATTGGAACCCATCAGGAACTGGTAGCCGTAGACGCGGCGCTCCAGGTCCTGCGGCGTGGACGCGCTCACGTAGGGTGCGATCTCGCGCTGCGCGTAGGCCTTGACCGGCTCGCCGTCGACCTCGACGATCTCGGTGCCGGGAGCGACGCCGCCGGCCTTCAGTGCCGGATCGAACACTTCGCGCACCAGTACCCTGCCTTCGACCAGGTGCGTGGTCAGGAGGGGCCGCGTCATTGCACTGCGCAGCTCGGCGCCCGGATAGACATTGGTATGCCCGTCCTGCAGCTTCGCGCACAGTTCCATCAGCACGAGGTAGTACTCGGCGGTGGAGCTGGTGGCGCGCACCTTCGGGATGTATTCGAGATACAGCCTGTCCCAGTCAAGCTCCTTGAGCTTCTCGACATACACGAAGTTGTACTTCACTTCGGACCAGAACTTCGACAGGCCCGCCAGCTTCTCGTCCTCGCTGATGTTCTTGCGGTAGGGCGTGGCCAGCGCCGTCGACTCGAACAGCCTTGCATCGCGCGCCTGCTTCTCCGCCATCGCCACGAGCAAGGGTTGCCAGCGCGTGTCGCTGCGCAGCGCGGCCAGGTCCGGGTCCTTGTCGGCGTGGGCCGCGTTGATCCAGCCGCCGGCCATCGCCTCGCGCAGCGCGCGGAACGCATTCTCGACGTCGCCCGCCAACGCATGCGAACAGGCGGCGTCGTACAGCAGGCCCGCGTTGCGCTCGCGCTCCCAGGCTTGCCGGTACAGCGTGGCCGAGCGCGCATACTCCTTGGCCTCGTAGGCCTGGCGTCCCTGTTCCTGCAGGTCGACCGGGCCCTGGGCCAGGCAGGGGCCGGAGAAGGCCGCGAACAAGGCGGCGGCGATGATGTGGCGTGTCATGAAGCTCCCCTCTGATTGGATGGGGGCGATTGTACGAAGCGGGGCGCGGAGATTGAAGCCGCGTGCGACAGGCGGCAAAAAACGCGGAGCAGACTGCGCTGCCTCTTGTCCTTCTGTTTTTTCACCGCATACGGTAGCAATCTGTTACAGCTCGGCGTGCACCGTCTTCAGGCGCATTGCGTTATGGAAGGAAAGCCGGGTGCGCGTCGCGCCCGCGCTGCATCTCATGGAGAAACTATGAAACCCCTGCTTGCCGTTTTCGCCTTGCTGGCATCGCTGAACCATGCCGCCGCCGGCGAGATCTCGCTGTTTACGGATGCGGACTTCCGCGGTCGTCCGCTGACGGTGCGTGGTCCGATCACGAACCTGGACGGGATCGGGTTCAACGACCGCGCGTCGTCGGCCATCGTCCATTCGGGCAGCTGGGAGATCTGCGAGCACAAGGATTTCGGCGGCCGCTGCATCGTGCTGGAGCCGGGCGAATACCGGATGTTCGACGGTTTCAACGACGTGGCTTCCTCGGTGCGTGAATTGGAGCGCGGACGCGGACGCGGTGGATACCGTGACAGGGAGCGGCGCCACGACGATGGCGCTTGGGGAGGGCGCGGGCCCAGGGGCGACGATCGGCGCGGGCCGCCGGTCGAGCTGTTCGCCGACCGCCATTTCGGCGGCGAGGGCATCATGCTGGGAAGCGATGTGCACTCCCTGCGCTCACGCAGTTTCAACGACCGCGCGGGCTCGATGATCGTACGCGAAGGCGAATGGCAAGTCTGCGAGCATGACGATTACCGCGGGCGCTGTATCGTCTACGGACCGGGCCGCTATCCATCCCTGCGAGGCCTGGACGGCATGGCGTCGTCGGTGCGAAGGGTGCGCTGATACCGGCTACTTCTTGTACTCGCGCTTGTACTCATGGTATTTGCGCGCGTCGCCGCGCACCTGCTCGGCCGGGTACTTGGCCCGGTTGAGCACCATCTTCTCCTGCACGGCTGCAAAGAGATCGACGTCGAGCTTGTCGGCCAGCCGCACCAGGTACACCAGCACGTCGGCCATCTCGTGGCGCACCTCGACCAGCTTGTCCGGGCCGAGTTCTTCAGCCCGCCCGTGCTGGAGCCACTGGAAGTGCTCCAGCAGCTCGGCCGCCTCGACCGTCAGGGCCGAGGCGAGATTCTTCGGCGTATGGAACTGGTCCCAGTCGCGCTCGTCCACAAACGTGCGGACGAGGTCGCGCAAGCGCGTTAGATCACTGTCCGCGGCGTTCGTCACGAACCTGGTCCCCGTCCATGTAGCCTTGCAGCACGCGCTCGAGCTTGGGCGCGATCTCTTCGAAGCTGCTGACCGTGATGCCGAGGTCGCGCAGCAGGCCGTCGTGCACGCCGTAGACCCAGCTGTGGATGGTCAGCGGCTGGCCGCGTTCCCAGGCGTCGCGCACGATGGTGGTCTGGGCCACGTTGATCACCTGCTCGGCCACGTTCAGCTCGACCAGGCGGTTGACCGCCGCGCGGCCGGCCACGTTGCCGAGGTACTTGCCGTGCTTGTCGCGCACGTCGCGCACGTGGCCGAGCCAGTTGTCGGCCAGGCCCACGCGCGCGCCGGTCAGGGCCGCGCCCACGCCCGAGCAGCCGTAATGGCCGCACAGGATGATGTGTTTCACCTTCAGCACGTCGATCGCGAACTGCAGCACGCTCAGGGCGTTCAGGTCCGAGTGGGCGACCACGTTGGCGATGTTCCGGTGCACGAACAGCTCGCCCGGCAGCATGCCCAGCAGCTCGTTGGCGGGCACGCGGCTGTCGGAGCAGCCGATCCACAGGTATTCCGGGGCCTGCTGGTCGGACAGCGCCTTGAAGAAGTTCGGGTCTTCGGCCACCATCGAGGCGGCCCATTTGCGGTTGCGTGCGAAGAGGTCTTCGGCGGTCACGCCCGTCGTCTTGTTATCCAATTTTTCTCCCTGTTGATGCGTGCTGAATAGGCAAAGTATACCAGCAGGCCGAAAAAAAACCGCCGAGGGCTTTCGCCGTCAGCGGTTTCTTGAAGCGGCTTCTTACTCGAAGAAGTCTTTCACCTTGTCCATCCAGCCCTTGCTCTGCGGGCTGTGCTTGGCGCCACCTTCGGTGGTCGAGCGCTCGAACTCGCGCAACAGGTCCTTCTGCTTCTCGGTCAGCTTGACCGGGGTCTCGACGACCACGTGGCAGAACAGGTCGCCGGTGTAGCCCGAACGCACGCCCTTGACGCCCTTGCCCTTGAGGCGGAAGGTCTTGCCGGTCTGGGTGCCTTCGGGCACCGTGAACGACACCTTGCCGGTCAGGGTCGGCACCTCGATCTCGCCGCCCAGGGCAGCCTTGGCGAAGGAGATCGGCATCTCGCAATGCAGGTCGTCGCCTTCGCGCTGGAACACCGGGTGCGGCTTGATGTGGATCTCCACGTACAGGTCGCCCGACGGCCCGCCGTTCGTGCCCGGCTCGCCGTTGCCGGTCGAGCGGATGCGCATGCCGTTGTCGATGCCGGCCGGAATCTTCACTTCCAGCGTCTTGTTGCGCTTGATGCGTCCGGCGCCGCCGCAGGCTGCGCACGGTTCTGGGATGATCTTGCCGCTGCCGTGGCACTTCGGGCAGGTCTGCTGGATGCTGAAGAAGCCCTGCTGCATGCGCACCTGGCCGTGGCCCGCGCAGGTGGTGCAGGTCACCGGTTGGGTGCCCGGCTTGGCGCCGCTGCCGTGGCAGGTGTCGCACTTGTCCCAGCTCGGCACGCGGATGGTTGTCTCGTAGCCGTGGGCCGCCTGCTCCAGGGTGATCTCGAGGTTGTAGCGCAGGTCGGCGCCGCGGTAGACCTGGGGTCCGCCGCCGCGGCCGCCGCGGCCGCCGCCGAAGATGTCGCCGAAGATGTCGCCGAAGGCATCGCCGAAACCTCCGGCGCCGAAGCCGCCGCCGCCGCCCATGTTTGGATCCACGCCGGCATGACCGTAGCGGTCATAGGCCTCGCGCTTCTCCGGATTGGTCAGCATCTCGTAGGCTTCCTTGACCTCCTTGAACTTCTCTTCCGCTTCCTTGTTGTCGGGGTTGCGGTCAGGGTGGTACTTCATCGCCAGCTTGCGATAAGCCTTCTTGATGTCGTCTTCCGACGCATTCTTCGCGACCCCGAGGATCTCGTAAAAATCACGCTTTGCCATTGGCGGCACCTTGCTTGTTGATCTGGTAATACAGGCACCTCGAAAAACCGTCGCGAGCGGCAGCAATGGTGGTCGAGAAGCGCAGCTGTACCGGGCGTACAGCGAGCATCGCAGACCGCCAGTGCAACGCGCAGCAGGTTTTTCGAGGTGCCCTGCGGTGTGTGAAAAAAACCGAGCCGGAGCACCAAACGGTCGCAGCGGCTCGGCGTGTCCCGGTCAGGGAACGGACGAGTGTAACCCAGCTCGTCCGTCCCTGGTAGGGATTACTTCGCGTCTTTCACTTCCTTGAAGTCCGCGTCCACGACGTCGTCCTGCTGCGGCTGCTGTTCGCCGCCGGCAGCCTGGGCACCGCCCGCGCCGGCGGCGCCGGCCTGCTGCGCCTGCATGTCGGCGTACATCTTCTCGCCCAGCTTCTGGGCCGCGCTCGACAGGGCCGCGGTCTTGGCGTCGATGTCCGACTTGTCGCCGCTCTTCAGCGCGCCTTCCAGGTCGGTGATCGCCGCTTCGATCTTCTCCTTCTCGCCGGCGTCCAGCTTGTCGCCGTACTCGGTCAGGGACTTGCGGGTCGAGTGCACCAGCGCGTCGCCCTGGTTGCGGGCTTCGGCCAGTTCCTTGACCTTCTTGTCCTCTTCGGCGTTCAGCTCGGCGTCCTTCACCATCTTCTGGATTTCTTCTTCCGACAGGCCCGAGTTGGCCTTGATGGTGATCTTGTTTTCCTTGCCGGTGGCCTTGTCCTTCGCGCCCACGTGCAGGATGCCGTTGGCGTCGATGTCGAAGGTCACTTCGATCTGCGGGGTGCCGCGCGGTGCCGGCGGGATGCCCTCGAGGTTGAACTCGCCCAGGCTCTTGTTGCCCGCTGCGATCTCACGCTCGCCCTGGTAGACCTTGATGGTCACGGCCGGCTGGTTGTCGTCGGCGGTCGAGAACACCTGCGAGAACTTGGTCGGGATCGTGGTGTTCTTGTGGATCATCTTGGTCATCACGCCGCCCAGGGTTTCGATACCCAGCGACAGCGGAGTCACGTCGAGCAGCAGCAGGTCCTTGCGGTCGCCCGACAGCACCGAGCCCTGGATGGCAGCGCCGACAGCGACGGCCTCGTCCGGGTTGACGTCCTTGCGCGGATCCTTGCCGAAGAACTCCTTCACCTTTTCCTGCACCTTCGGCATGCGGGTCATGCCGCCGACCAGGATGATGTCGTCGATGTCCGAGACCTTCACGCCGGCATCCTTGATCGCGACGCGGCACGGCTCGATGGTGCGGTCGATCAGTTCCTCGACCAGCGCTTCCAGCTTGGCGCGGGTGATCTTCAGGTTCAGGTGGACCGGCGCGCCGTTCGCCATGGCGATGTACGGCTCGTTGATCTCGGTCTGCTGCGAGGACGACAGCTCGATCTTCGCGCGCTCGGCCGAAGCCTTGATGCGCTGCAGGGCGATCGGGTCCTTCGACAGGTCGAGGCCGTTGATCTTCTTGAACTCGTCGATGATGTAGTCGATCACGCGCTGGTCGAAGTCTTCGCCGCCCAGGAAGGTGTCGCCGTTGGTCGACAGCACTTCGAACTGCTTCTCGCCGTCCACGTCGGCGATCTCGATGATCGAGACGTCGAAGGTGCCGCCGCCGAGGTCGTACACGGCGATCTTGCGGTCGCCCTTGTCGGTCTTGTCCAGGCCGAATGCCAGCGCGGCCGCGGTCGGCTCGTTGATGATGCGCTTGACGTCCAGGCCCGCGATGCGGCCGGCGTCCTTGGTTGCCTGGCGCTGCGAGTCGTTGAAGTAGGCCGGCACGGTGATGACGGCTTCGGTCACTTCTTCGCCGAGGTAGTCTTCGGCGGTCTTCTTCATCTTGCGCAGCACTTCAGCCGAGATCTGCGGCGGAGCCAGCTTCTTGTCGCGCACGCCGACCCATGCGTCGCCGTTGTCGGCTTGCAGGATCTGGTAAGGCATCAGCGAGATGTCTTTCTGGACTTCCTTTTCCTGGAACTTGCGGCCGATCAGGCGCTTCACCGCGAACAGGGTGTTCTTCGGGTTGGTGACGGCCTGGCGCTTGGCCGGCGCACCGACGAGGATCTCGCCGTCTTCCTGGTAAGCGATGATCGACGGCGTGGTACGCGCGCCTTCAGCGTTTTCGATGACCTTCGGCTGGCCATTTTCCATGATCGCGACGCAGGAGTTGGTGGTTCCCAGGTCAATACCGATGATCTTGCCCATAGTTGTTTTCCTTTTAAATGCTGTAGTTTCGGATGGATTCAATATTGGGAAATACTGCGTGCTTTCAAGGGCATACCCTTAACAAGGCGCAGCGTCCAGCTCCTGCTTACTTCGGCGCTGCCGCCGTCACGATGGCCGGACGCAGCAGGCGGTCGGCGATCATGTAGCCCTTTTGCAGCACGGTGACCACGGTATTGGCCTCCTGCTCGGACGGCACCACGGCGACGGCCTGGTGCTTGTTGGGGTCGAGCTTGTCGCCCGGCTGCGGCATCACTTCGACCAGGCGGTTCTTTTCGAACGCGGCGGTCAGCTGCTTGAGCGTCATTTCGACGCCTTCGCGGATGGCTTCCACAGTCTGGGTTTCTACCTTCAGCGCCATTTCCAGGCTGTCGCGCACCGGCACCATGGCCTCGGCGAAGCTTTCGATGGCGAATTTGTGGGCCTTGCTGACGTCTTCCTGGGCGCGGCGGCGGATATTTTCCGCATCGGCTTTCGCGCGCATGAAGGCGTCGTGCATTTCGGCCAGCTTGGCTTCAGTGGCGCTCAGCTGGGCTTCCAGGTCGGACTGGGCGGTGCCCACCGCCTCGGTCGGCGGTACGCCTGCCTGGCCGGCGCTGGCCTGTGCAGCCTCGTTCGTGGCGGCAGTAGCCTGATCGGCGCCGTTCGCGCCCGTCTGTGCTGCGCCGCTGCCCTGCTGGGACAGCTCTTGGTTTTCTTGGTCTTGCATCGAAAAAACTCCTAGAATCAAGGACTTGGCTGATTTGGTAACGTGTCCTGCCTGACACACAGGGCCCTACATGAGGCGATGTCCTACATTTTCAAGGGGAATTTTGGACAGCCTGATAAAAATGTAGAAATCATTTGTTACAAGATTTACGCTTTCCCTGAATCATTTCTCAAAGAAAAGTTTTAACCTTTCTGTCAAGGTTGCGGTATGGGACCGCAGACACCTGGGACAGGACATCATGAGACTTCAACTGATCAGTGGCGCCGTCGTGCTGTACACCCTCGCGGTGCTGGCATGGCTGTGCTACGTCGGTATCGGTGCAACACCCTGGCACGCGTAGGGTGGACGGGGAACGCGCCCACCCTACGCGGATCGGCTATTTTAGCAGGTTGGCAAGGGCTGTCCGCGACGCACGTCAGGCGCCCAGCTGGGCCGCGTGCTGCGCACCGACCTGGGCATCGCGGCGCTGGGCCGCGCGCTGGGCCGGGGTGAGGATGGTCGGCCAGCCGATCAGGTGCTGTTCGGCGATCTCGGCCAGGCCCGTGATCCAGGCCGGCGACTCGTTCAGGCAGGGGATGTAGTGGTATTCCTTGCCGCCCGCGGCCTCGAAGTCGTGCCGCACTTCCATATTGATCTCTTCCAGGGTTTCCAGGCAGTCGCTGGTAAAGCCGGGGCAGATCACGTCGATCCGCTCCACACCCTGGCGCGCCAGTTCCTGCACGGTCGGCGCGGTGTAGGGTTGCAGCCACTCCGCCTTGCCGAAGCGCGACTGGAAGGTGACGATGTATTCGTCGGCGCCCATGCCCAGTGCCGCCGCCAGCAGGCGCGCGGTCTTCTGGCATTCGCAGAAGTACGGGTCGCCCAGCATCAGGGTGCGCTTGGGCGTGCCGTGGAAGCTCATCACCAGCTTCTGGCCGCGGCCGTGGGCCTCCCAATACGATTCGACCTGCACGCGCAGCGCCTCGATATAGCCTTCGTGGTCGTGGTAGTGACGCACCAGGCGCAACTCGGGGATGTTGCGCACCCGGGCATAGTGGGCATAGACGGCGTCCCAGACCGAGGCGGTGGTGGTGCCGGAGTACTGGGGATAAGCCGGCAGGACCACGATGCGCTGGCAGTGCTCGGCCTGCAGGCGCTCCAGCACCTCGGGCAGCGAAGGCGAGCCGTAGCGCATCGCCATCGCCACCTTCACGCCTTCGTGGCCACGCTCGGCAAGGGTCTTTTCCAGCAGCGCCGCCTGCTTCCGGGTGTGCACCTTGAGCGGCGAGCCTTCCTTGGTCCAGATGGTGCGGTACTTGGCCGCCGACTGGCCCGAACGGAAAGGCAGGATGAACAGGTTCAGGATGAACCACCAGATCCTGGCCGGGATCTCGACCACGCGTGGATCGGAAAGGAACTGCTTCAGGTAGCGGCGGACGGCCTTGCGGGTGGGCTCGTCCGGTGTGCCGAGGTTGACCAGCACGATGGCGCTGGAGGGCACGGTACCGTGGGAGAAAGGCGGTTCTTTTCGGAAGGGCATGTGTGATGGTGGTTGAGGGAACGCCCGCTATTATAAGTGGCGCCCCCTTGCCTGACGTGTCTACGGCCGACAACAGCGGTTCAGTTTCAATCAGGTGGACGTGTGCAGGCGCACGTCGATGTTGTTGCGGGTGGCGTTCGAGTACGGGCAGACGATGTGGGCCTTGTGGACCAGATCCGAAAGCTGGGCCTGGTCCATGCCGGGCGCCTTGATGCTGAGGTCCACCTCGATGCCGAAGCCGGTCGGGATCTGGCCGATGCCGACGTCGCCGGTCACGGTCAGGTCCGGCGGCAGCGTTATCTGCTCCTTGCTTGCCACAAATTTCAGCGCGCCGAGGAAGCAGGCCGAATAGCCGGCCGCGAACAATTGCTCGGGATTGGTGCCTGAACCGCCACCGCCGCCGAGTTCTTTCGGGGTGCTCAGCTTCAGGTCAAGCACGTTGTCGGAACTCTTCGAGCTGCCTTCACGGCCGCCTTGCGAGGTAGCCTGGGCGCGGTACAGCACGTTTTCGATGCTCATTCGAACTTCTCCTGTGGTGGTTTGGACGTCTCCGCGGGGGCGGAACGTTTATTACTTTGCCACAGAATGATGAAGGCGGGATGACGCTTGGATAGTAGGGCTCATGCGACCCGCATTGAATATCACCGCCGGCGCCCCCCCCCTACTCGAGCGTCCATTTGTAGGTCAGTTTCGCCCACCCACGCACCGGAATGCCGTCTTGCGTTGCGGCCTTGAACTTGCATCTGGCAAGTCCGGTGCGGGCCGCTTCGTCCAGGTCTTCTTTCTGAAAAACGGAAGTCATGCATCGGGAAAGGCTGGTTTTATTTGAGAAATCTCTCAGTAGAATGACGTTTGGTATTTCTTTGTCAACCAGTGAAAGAACGCAATGAACGACTCCCTGGCATTCGCCATGACGCAGCTTGCAAGCCTGTTCGACGGGAACATGGGCTGGACCATCCTGGCCCTCGCGGTGCTGGTCCGCCTGGCCCTGTTCCCGCTCACCCTGCGTCTCGCGCGCAACATGCTGGCAAACCAGAAGAAGATGAAGGCCCTGCAGCCGCAGGTCGATGCGATCAAGGCGCGCCATGCAGATGATCCGAAAACGATGTTCGCGGCGATCTCGGCGCTGTACAAGGAGAACGGCGCGCGCATGATCGACCGCTCCAGCCTGCTGGGCGCACTGATCCAATTGCCGGTATTCGGCCTGCTGTACCGCGCGATCACCACCGCCAGCACAGGCGCCTTCCTGTGGATGCGCAACCTGGCCTCGCCCGACATCGTGTTGGCGGGCATCGTGCTCGTGCTGACGGCCATTGCGACCTATTACTCACCGACCACGGCGGGCGAGACGGCAATGCTCCTGATGGCCGTGCAAGTGGTCGTGATCGCCTTCGTCCTCTGGAAGGTAGCGGCGGGCGTCGGCCTGTACTGGGCGGTGTCGGCCTTTGCCAGTGTCGTGCAGAACCTCGTGCTGCGCGTCGAGGAGCGCCGCCTTGTACGCATGACCCCGACCTGAGCGGCCGGCTCCGGCCACGATGCCGGCGACTACGAGGCCAGCAGCTCCCGCGCATGCTTGCGCGTGGTCTCGGTGATCTCGATTCCGCCCAGCATGCGCGCCACTTCCTCCACGCGCGCCCGGGTGTCGAGCACGTCGATGCGCGACACCGTACGGCCGTCGACGGTCGTGCCCTTGGCCACCTGGAAGTGCTGGTTGGCCTGGCTCGCCACCTGCGGCAGGTGGGTCACGCACAGCACCTGGCGCTGCTGGCCCAGGCGCTTGAGCAGGCGGCCCACCACCTCGGCCACGCCGCCGCCGATGCCGGTATCGACCTCGTCGAAGATCAGGGTCGGCGTGGTGGTGGCGTGCGCGGTGATCACGGCGATCGCCAGCGAGATGCGCGCCAGCTCGCCGCCCGAGGCCACCTTGGCCAGCGGCCGCGCCGCCACGCCGGTATGGCCGGCCACCAGGAACTCGACCTGTTCCAGGCCGTGCGCGCCCGGCTCGCCGGCATTCAACGCAACCTCGAAGCGGCCGCCGCTCATGCTCAGTTCTTGCATGGCGCTGGTGACTCCCTTGCCCAGCTCCACGGCCGCAGCGGCGCGCCGCTTCGACAGGCGCTGCGCTACCTCCATATAGGCGGCCTTCGCCTTCTCCTCCTGCTTGCGCAGGCCTTCGATGTCGCTGGCGTCGGCCAGCTGGCGCAGGCGGGCGGCCAGGGCGGCGTGCTCTTCGTGCAGTTCTTCCGGCGTGACGTGGTACTTGCGCGCGGCGCTGTGCAGCGCCTCCATGCGCGCGTCCACTTCGCGCAGGCGCGCAGGGTCGAGTTCGACCTTGTCGATGTAGTTGTTGAGCGCGTACACCGCTTCCTGCAGCTGGATGCGCGCCGGCTCCATGCAGTCGAGCACTGCCTGCAGCTCGGCGTCCACGCTCACCAGCTTGCCCAGCTTGGTGTTCAGCGAGGAGAGCTGCGACAGGATCGGGTGGTCAGCCTCGGAAATCGCCTGCAGCGCCTCCTGTGCGCCTTCGAGCAGGCTGGCCGCGTGCGACAGGCGGCTGTGCTCGTTGCTGATCTCGGCCCACTCGCCGGCCTTCGGGGCCAGCTTGTCGAGCTCGCTTACCTGCCACTCCAGGCGCTCGCGCTCGAGCAGGACGTTGCGTGCGTCGTTCTCGAATTCCTCGCGCTGGCGCACCAGCGCCTTCCACGCCTTGTAGGCGAGCGCCACGGCCTGCACCTCTTCGCTGGCAGCCGGGTCGCGCACCGCGATCTGGTTGTCGAGCAGGGCACGCTGGGCATCAAGCTTGAGCAGCGACTGGTGCGCATGCTGGCCATGGATGTCGACCAGCATGTCCCCCAGTTCGCGCAGCTGGGCCGCGGTGGCGCTGATGCCGTTGATATAGGCCTTGGAACGGCCGGCATTGTCGATCACGCGGCGCAGCAGCGCGCCGCCCTCTTCGGCACTGAATTCGTTCTGTGCCAGCCAGGCGCCAGCGGCCTCCGTCACCGCGAAATCGGCCGTGATGTCGGCCTTGGCCGTCCCCTCGCGCACCATGCTCGCGTCGCCGCGCCCGCCGAGCGCCAGCTGCAGCGCGTCGATCAGGATCGACTTGCCGGCGCCGGTCTCGCCGGTGAACACCGTGAAGCCGTTCGAGAACTCGAGTTCGATCGTGTCGACAATGACGAAATCACGGATGGTAAGTGTGCGCAGCATGAAAAATCGGGTCTCCTGTGTTTGACGAGATTACGTCAGCTTGCCTTCGTTGGTCGGGTATTCGTTCCAGTGCAGCTTTTCGCGCAGCGTATGGTAATAGCTCCAGCCGCGCGGATGCAGGAAGGTGATCGTGTGCGGCGAGCGCGAGATGACGATGCGGTCGCCGAGTTGCAGGCTGGTGAAGGTCTGCATGTCGAAGTTGACGCTGATGTCGCGCCCGGCCACCAGTTCCACCACGATCTCGCTCGACTCGGGCACGACAATCGGCCGGTTCGACAAGGCATGCGGCGCGATCGGCACCAGCACGATGCCTTGCAGACTCGGGTGCAGTAGCGGGCCGCCGGCCGACAGCGCATATGCGGTGGAGCCGGTGGGGGTGGAGACGATCAGGCCGTCCGCGCGCTGGTTGTACATGAACTCGTCGTCCACCGAAACGCTGAGCTCGACCATGCCGGCGCCGGTGCCGCGCGCCACGACCACATCGTTGAACGCGACGCCGCAGAAGATCTGCTGGTCGTCGCGCATCACGCGCGCTTCCAGCAGGCTGCGTTCCTCGATCCGGGCCTGGCCCTGCAGGATCTCGTGCAGCGCCGGGACCATGTGGTCGAGCGGGATGTCGGTGATGAAGCCCAGCCGGCCCGAGTTGATGCCGATGAGCGGAATGTCGTACTTGGCGAGCCGGCGCGCGATCCCGAGCATGGTGCCGTCGCCGCCCATGACCACGGCGTAATTGGCTTGCTCGCCGATCTCGGTCACGGTCATCGATTCGATGACCTCGATGCCCAGGGTAGCCAGGTAAGCAGCGGTATCGGCCTCGAACACTACCCGGTAACCCGCGCCGGACAGGAATGCCGTGAGTTGCCTGGCCGGCTCTTCGATGCCGGGCGTGTTCTGCCGTACCACGAGCGCAATGATTTGTTGCTTTTCAGGCGACACTGACATGGGTCTTGGACGGTTGGGTAGGGACTAGGAGATTAACCGATTATCCCCGCGTCTGCTATAGATGGGCCACTGCGGAGCCACGGCGGCTTGCCCTGCAGGCGCTCGCAAATGGCTGTACAAATAAACAGTATAACGGGCGCCGCTCGCTTCCGGCAAGATCAGAGCAGCAGCCCGACCGCTACCGCCAGCGAGACCGCCGTCACCAGGGTGAACAGGTGCAGCACCATCAGGACGGTCCAGCGCAGCGCCGTCATGATCCGCCCGCCGCCATAGACGCGCCGCATCGCCGTCGGCAGGTAGAACACCAGCCAGGCCAGCAGTACGAAGCGGACGAAGTTCCAGCCGTCCGCCAGCATGAACAAGCTCAGCATGAGGAAAGCGAAGCCGTTGCTGTGCAGGGCGAACAGGAAGTGCTCGCCGTAGCGCCGCCCCGTTCCGAGGTAGAGCAGCTTCAGGTAGAGCGCGAACACCGGCATCATCAGGAAGATCGCATACGGGGTATAGCTGAAGAACACGCGCTTGGCCGTATCGTTCCGGTCTTTCGGCGACATGGCAAAGAAGCGCCCGGCGCCCTGCTCCAGCCTTGGGCTGATGTTGCCCAGCAAGCGCTTGGTCTTGTCCTGGAGTTCCCTGAAGTCCGCGGAATCCTCGGTCTCCTTCTGCGGCTGGACGCCGGCGGGCGCGCTCAAGGCTGGCGGCGTGTCGCTGCGGCCGCCGATGTTGATGATCTCCACCCCGCTCATCTTGAACAGCGCAAAGAAGATGATGCTGAAGGTGAGATACAGGCGCAGCGGTTCGATATAGCGCACGCGGCGGCCTTCGATGTATTCCCGGCTCAGCAAACCCGGCTTGAACAGCAGCAGCTTGAGCGAGCGCCACAGCTTGCCCTCGAGCGCCACGTAGTGCGCGATGAATTCATGCAGGAATTCGCGTGCGCTCGGCACGTGCAGGTGGGTCGCCTGGCCACAGTGATGGCAATAGTTGCCGGAAGTAACAGTGTCGCAGTTCTTGCAACATTGGGCGTGCTGGTGCGTGTCGAGGGCGTTGGCAGTCAAGGTACAAGTCCGGCAATAAGGTCGAAGCCGCCATGTTATCGTTTTAGTTGCAAAAAAGCATCTCGCATTCTCACCCTCCATGCCCCAATTGCGCGACTCCATCGGCGGGGCACGGTTACGATTGAATCAACTGCAACGCACTAAGTTACCCAGGAGGCTGATATGGTGACCGAAACCAAAGACCGCTTCGTCAACACGAAAGCACCGATCGAAGAAGGCGACAACGTCAAGCGCCAGCCGCACGAGCGCGATGAAAGCCCGGACGCACAGGACCAGGAACCGCGCGGCATCATCAAGCAGGCCGCCGAAGACATGGCACAGGGCCTGGTCAACACCGACATGTACGGCACCAATGGCGAAGGCGACCTCGACCGGGCGGTAGAACCGGCCCCGGGCGCCACCGGCCAGGCCAATCCGCAGCCGGACGCCAACCGTTCGATGCGCCGGCATGACACGACCAACGACAAATCCGACGAAAACAATCTCTAGGAGAGGACATGACCATCAAACGCAACGGCAGCGCCGTCTGGAGCGGCGGCTTGAAGGACGGCAAGGGCGCCGTCTCGACCGCGAGCGGCGTGCTCAAGGATGCCCAGTACGGCTTCAATACCCGCTTCGAGGACGGCCCCGGCACCAACCCGGAAGAGCTGATCGGCGCGGCCCACGCCGGCTGCTTCACGATGGCGCTGTCGGGCCAGCTGGGCCAGGCCGGCCTGACGGCCCAGGAACTGCGCACCACCGCCACCGTCTCGATGGAAAAGGTCGAAGGCGGATTTTCGATCACGGCCGTGCACCTCGACCTGGTGGCCAAGATTCCGGGCGCCAGCCAGGAAGCCTTCGACAAGGCGGCCAACACGGCAAAGGAAAACTGTCCGGTGTCGAAGCTGCTGAACGCGAACATCACGATGACCTCGCGGCTGGAGAGCTGAAGCGCGCAAGGACGCTGCCACTGAGGCAGCGTCCGGCAGGAATCGCGGCCAGCGCATAGAATGACCGCTTTCCGTTTTTACCAGAAGGACAAGCTCATGCGCATCCTGCACACCATGCTCCGCGTCGGCGACCTGGAGCGTTCCATCGACTTCTACACCAAGGTGCTCGGCATGAAACTGCTGCGCACCAGCGACAATCCCGAGTACAAGTACAAGCTCGCCTTCCTCGGCTACGGCAGCAACCCGGACCACGCCGAACTCGAGCTGACCTACAACTACGGCGTGGACAGCTACGACATGGGCACGGCCTACGGCCACATCGCGCTTTCCACCGAAGACATCTACGCCACCTGCGACGGGGTGCGCGCCCTCGGCGGCAATATCACGCGCGAGCCGGGCCCGGTCAAGGGCGGCTCTACCGTGATCGCCTTCATTACCGATCCGGACGGCTACAAGGTCGAGCTCATCGAGCGCAAAGACGATGCCGCGGGCGCCGGCCTGAGCAGCTAAGCTCGCCTCCAGCAGGACCGGCAGCGCGCTGCTACAATCGCCGGGCCTGACAAATCAGGTATCACTTTAATGACGTCTTCGGGGCGGGGCCTGGGCGGCCCCGTGCAATTCCCCACCGGCGGTATGGCCTGCAATGGGCCGAGCCCGCGAGCGCCTGCGCAAGCAGGGTCAGCAGACCTGGTGAGAAGCCAGGGCCGACGGTATAGTCCGGATGAAAGAAGATGTGCGCTGCCACGCGCTGTCCATCCGCCTTTTGCGGCTGGATCAGCGCGCGCTTTGCTTTGCCCTGATGCGTTTTTCGCCAACTTACTGCGAGGAGCGTCTCACATGTTAGCCACCACCACCCATTCCCTCACCAGCACCGACCTGGAAGGCCGCATCGCCGCCGCCCTGGACGCCATGCGCACCGGGGTTCCCGTCATCCTGCTCGACGATTTCGACCGCGAGAACGAGGCAGACTTGATCGTCGCGGCCGACAGGCTCAGCGTCGAGACGATGGCGCTATTGATCCGCGAATGCAGCGGCATCGTGTGCCTGTGCTTATCAAGCGACAAGGTGCGCGCGCTGGAGTTGCCGCCAATGGCGGCGGAGAACGGCAGTCGCTACGGCACACCCTTCACCGTGTCGATCGAGGCGCGCCATGGCGTCACGACCGGCGTCTCGGCGGCGGATCGCGTCACCACCATCCGCACGGCGATCGCGCCGGATGCCAGGCCCGAAGACCTGGTGCGGCCGGGCCACGTGTTCCCGCTGCGCGCCACGCCGGGCGGCGTGCTCGCGCGCGCCGGGCATACCGAAGGCTCGGTCGACCTGGCGACGATGGCGGGCCTGCAGCCGGCAGCCGTGCTGTGCGAGCTGATGAATCCTGACGGGACGATGATGCGCGGGGAGCAGATCGAGCGCTTCGCCGCCTTGCACGGCTTCCCGATCCTGACGATTGCGGAAATGATCGAATGGCGCAGTCGTTAACGTAGGGTGGTCGGGTCCTCCCGAGCGCGCGTTCAAATCACATCTGAACAGACGTGAGGCGGCTGAGCATCGGCCAGTTGAACGCGCGGTCGGCGAAGCCGACCACCCTGCGAAAATCAGGCCAGCGGATCGATTGCGAAGGCCGGCATGCGCGCATTGTTCTTCGCGCACTCCAGGAACTTGTCCGCGGTGGCCAGCGCCTCGTTGATGGTCACGTCCATGTCCAGGTAGCGGTAGGTGCCGAGACGACCGACGAAGGTCACGTTCGGCTCCTCGCGTGCCACGTTCACGTAGCGTTCGAGCTGCTGCTTGTCGCGCGCCTGGCGGATCGGGTAGTACGGAATGTCCTTCTCTTCACACTGGCGGCTGTATTCCTTGTACATCAGCGTCTTCTCGTGCTTTTCCCACGGCGAGAAGTGCTTGTGCTCGGTGATGCGGGTATAGGGCTGGCTGTCGTCGCAGTAGTTGATGACGGCATTGCCCTGGTAGTCGCCGGTGTCGCGGAACACTTCGAAGTCCAGCGTGCGGTATGGCAGGCGGCCTTCGGAGTGCTTGAACCATGCGTCGATCGGGCCGCTGTAGAACACGTGCTCGTAGTCGCCCTTGTTGGCCGGATCGAACTTGGTGTTCAGGTGCAGGGTGATGCCCGGCACGTCCATGATCTTCTCGACCAGCGCGGTGTAGCCGTCTTCCGGCATGCCCTGGTACTTGTGCGCGAAGTAGTTGTCGTCGTAGTTGAAACGCACCGGCAGGCGCTTGAGGATGCTGGCAGGCAGTTCGGTCGGCTGCATGCCCCACTGCTTGACCGTGTAGGTCTTGAAGAATGCCTCGTACAGCTCGCGGCCGACGAAGCGCAGGGCCTGGTCCTCGAAGGTGATCGGGTTCTCGATCGACTTGTCGCCGAGCGAAGCCAGGAATTCCTGGGCTTCGGCCGGACGGAAGGTCTTGCCGAAGAACTGGTTGATGGTGAGCAGGTTGATCGGCAGCGTGTACACGGCGTTGTTGGTGATCGCCTTCACGCGGTTCACGTAGGGCATGAAGCGGCTGTAGCGGTTGACGAATTCCCAGACCCGCTCGATATCGGTGTGGAAGATGTGCGGACCATAGACGTGCACCATGACGCCGGTTTCGGCATCACGCTCAGAATGGCAATTGCCCGCGATGTGAGGGCGCGATTCGAAGATCTCGACTTTGTAGCCAGCCTGTGCCAGCTGGTTGGCAATGACAGCCCCGGAAAAACCGGCGCCGACAATCGCGATGTTCTTTTGCATGTTGTTTTTCCTTAGGGGATGAAGAATTCCTGACTCGGCACCTGAAGAAGGCGGGCTCTGCCGACCCTACCCGGTGGGGAGTGCATACCGTTGTCAGTTTATCAGTTTTGCAAAAAAACTCGCCTTGAATTGACTTGTCGTGCGCCAACAATCCTGTCGCTGAATCAATGATTTAGATTAGCATCAATAGAAAAAAGCCCGGACCGCAAGATCCGGGCTTTTAACACTTCCAGGCAGGCCTGGCCTGCGCTGAGATTACTTGGCCAGCAGGTTGTTCACCGCGGCCAGGTCCGATTCGCGCAGCGAGCCCGCGGCCGCCTTCAGGCGCAGGCCGTTCAGGATGGTGTTATAGCGCGCCTGCGACAGGTCGGTACGGGTCTGGTACAGCTGGCGCTGAGCGTTCAGCACGTCGATGTTGATGCGCACGCCCACCTGGTAACCCAGCTTGTTCGATTCCAGCGCCGACTGGCTCGACACTTCCGCCGCTTCCAGCGCCTTGACCTGGGCCATGCCGCTGTTCACGCCGAGGTAGGCCTGGCGCGCCTGCAGCGCGGCCTGGCGGCGCGTCGCCTCCAGATCGTTGCGCGCCTTGTCTTCCAGTGCGATGGTTTCGCGCACGCGGCTGGTGACGCCGAAGCCGCTGAAGATCGGCACCGAGAACTGCACCCCGATGCCCTTGTTGTTACCGACGCCGGAACTATTGCTGCTGCCATTGATCTCGGTGCGGGAGGAGCTCGCGACCAGGTCCAGGGTCGGATAGTGGCTGGCGCGGGTTCGCGAGATCTCACGCTTGGCCACTTCCACCTGCAGCTGCGACACGGTCACGCCATAGTTCTGGGTTTCGGCCGAGGACACCCACGGGTCAGGGTTGGCCGGCGACGGCGCCACCAGGGTGATGCCGCTCTTGAGCGGCGCCAGGTTGCTTGGTACGGTGCCGATGATTGCCTGCAGCGCATTGCGCTTGTTGTCGAGGTCGTTCACCGCCGCGAATTCCTGGGCGATCACCAGGTCATAGGCCGCCTGCGCTTCGTGGGTGTCGGTGATGGTCTGGGTGCCGACTTCGAAGTTGCGCTTGGCCGATGCCAGCTGTTCGGTCACGGCGGTCTTCTGGGCGCGGGTCGATTCCAGCTTGTCCTGGGCCGCCAGCACGTCGAAATAGGCTTGCGCCACGCGGGTGATCAGGTCCTGCTGTGCCTGGGCAAACTGCGCTTCGGAGATGGCCTGCTGCAGCTTGCTCTGCTGGTAGGTTTCCCAGCGATCCCAGCGGAACAGCGGCTGCGTCAGTGCGATCGTGTACTGGGTGGTGCGCAGGTTCGAGCCGCCACCCAGCACCGTGGTTTGCCTGCCGGTGAGCGGATCGGTGACGACAGCTCCCTCATTCCAAGGCGAGTCGTCGCGGTCGTTCTTGATGCTGCTGCCGGTGATGCCCACGGTCGGGAGAAGTCCTGCACGCCCCTGTGGAACCCGCTCCCTGCCGGCAGCCGCCGACGCACGCGCACTTGCATAGGACGCATCGTTGGCGAGTGCCTGCTGGTACACCTGGAGCAGGTCGGCCGCGCTGGCGTTCAGCGAAAAGACGGCGCCGGCAACCAGCACGGCAAGGAAAGATTTGCGCAGGGGTTTCTGCATTACATTCTCCACAGGAGTCATCAAAAGTTAAGGACAGGTCTGTACTTAGCAGGTCAGTACTTCGGCATCGAAGGGTCGACCTGTACGGCCCAGGCGTGTATCCCGCCCGTCAAATTCGTTACGTTGTCAAATCCGTTCCGCTCGAGGAAGGCAGCCACCTGCATGCTGCGTGCCCCGTGGTGGCAGATGCACACGATCTCTCGGTCATCTGGCAGTTCGCCGGCTCGGATCGGCACCAGGTGCATCGGGATCTGGGTCGAGCCTGCGATGTGGCAGGTCTCGAATTCCCAGTTCTCGCGCACGTCCAGCAGCAGCGGCTGCTCGGCTGCCCCGGCTTCAACCTGGGCAAGCCGGGCCGCCAGCTCGGGTGCGGTCATGTGTTGCATCGCAGCCTCAGAACTGGAAGCGCGACGGCGCCTGCGCACCGGTCAGCGGCTTGACGTTGGTCTCGAAGATCTTGACCGTGTCGTAACCCGTTTCCGACGTGCGGGTGATGATATTGAAGCTCATCGCCGGCGCATCGCCCACGATCGCGCCGATGCGGCCGCCCACCTTCACCTGCTTGAGCAGGGCTTCCGGCAGTACCGGCAGGCCGCCCGACACCAGGATCACATCGTAGGGTGCGCCTTTGTCCCAGCCGCTGGCGCCATTGCCTTCTTCGACCGTCACGTTGGTGACACCGGCGCGGGCCAGGTTTTCCTGCGCCAGTTTCACCGCTTCCGGCTGGATCTCCACGGTGGTCACGTGGCGCGCCTTGTGCGCCAGCAGTGCCGCCATGTAGCCCGACCCGGTGCCGATTTCGAGGACGTTTTCATGCTTCTTGACCGCCAGTTCCTGCACAATGCGCGCTTCGACCTTTGGGTTGAACATTGCTTCACCGCCCGGCAGCGGAATCTCGACATCCGCAAACGCCAGGTTCTGGTACGCGGCCGGCACGAACCCTTCGCGCTTGACGACGTGCAGCAGGTCCAGCACGTCCTGGTCGAGTACGTTCCACGGACGGATCTGCTGTTCGATCATGTTGAAGCGGGCTTGTTCGATATTCATCTGAGTTCTCAGTGGAAAAATAAATAATCCGATATTTTATCGTTGAACGGCCTCAGGACGCACATCTTAGCGACGGGCTGCCGGGACCGGGGGAAATTGCGACAGTCTGCAGTTTAGAGGGGTTGAACGCCGAAAAAACGGTGCAATGGCGCAAATGGCAATCTGGAGAGCGCCTGAAAAAGACCAAGGCAAGGCGCATCGTCGCAGCGGCGGACCGCGAAGACAGTACGCTAGTACGGCAAGACCGTGCAACGCAGCCATGGGCTTTGTCAGGCACTCTCCCGCGGAAGGAGGCCGTTCAGGGTCAGGTCGAGCAAGTTCTCGAGGAAGACCTGGGGCTGGAGTTCGCTGCAGTCGCACGGCGCCACGGCCGAGTGCCTCCACACGTTGAGCATCATCATGGGCGCGATCAGCACCTGGGTCATCCGCGGGATGTCGACACTGCGGAATTCACCCCGGCTGACGCCGCGCTCGACGATCCTCGAAATCATCTGAACGGTGCGGCTCATCACCTCTTCCCGATAGAAGGTCGCCAGTTCCGGGAAATTGACGGCTTCGGCAAGCATGAGCTTGCCCAGTCCCGAAGCCTTGCTCTGGCCGATCTGGCGCGACCAGTTCATGACCACGCTGCGCAGCAGGTCGGCGCTGTGGCCATCGAATTCGGCAACCGACAACTCGGCCTTGCCCAGGAAAGGAAGGATGCTCTCGCGCACCACGGCCTTGAACAGTTCGTCCTTGTTCGTGTAGTACAGGTAGAGCGTACCCTTGGACACGCCGGCGCGGCGCGCCACGTCTTCCAGACGGGTAGCGGCGAAGCCGTGCTCGACGAACAGATCAATGGCGGCAGCAAGGAGCTCCTGGGGGCGGGCATCCTTCCGGCGCTCCCAGCGCGGCTTGCTGTCGAGTGGACATTGCATGTTTCTGCCTAGAAACCAACTGAGGAATCACAGAATATAGACGGGGCTTGTCAAGCGGTCAAGCAATCGTTGTGTTAGTGAAACTGTCAATATAAACAGGTATTTACGCTATTCCGACAGTTCATGACGGACCGTAGATTCGGCCGTTCGCGCGGGATGCGTACAAGGCGCCGTCCGGGTTGCGCGGCGGAGCGTCCTGCTGCTGGCGCGGCACCTGGAACACCGACAGGCGGTCCGTCAGGCCGGGGGCGATCTTTTCCATCAGCACGTCGAGCTCGGCCATCATGCCAACGCGCACGGTGCGCATCGGCACCACGGCGGCATGCAGGATGGCGCCCGCCACTTCGTGCGGGTCGACCTGGGGCGAAGGCAGCTTCGGCTCGCAGTCCATGTAGTTGCGTGCATGCTCGGGCAAGGGCGTGTCGACGGCGGTGGGCTCGATCAGCGTAATCGACACCGGCGCCCCGTCCATGTGCTCGACCTCGATGCGCAGCGCATCGGTAAAACCTTTCACGGCGTGCTTGCTGGCCGAATACATGCCCTGCATCGGGATCGCCACTTCCGAAGCTTCGCTGCCGAGGTTGATCAGGGCACCGCCCTGGCGCTTGAGATGCGGCAGCGCCACCAGCGAGCCGTGCACCATACCCCAGAAATTAATGTCGAACAGGCGCCGGCTGTCTTCCTCGGATACCTGGTCGAGCCGGCCATAAATGGTGCCGCCGGCATTGTTGATCCAGGTATCGATACGGCCATAGCGCTCGATGGCGACCTGCGCGATGCGTTCGACGTCGGCACGCTCGGCGACGTCGGCCACCACGGCGACCGCATCGAAGCCGTTCTCCACCAATCCCTGCACGACCGCCTCGAGCACGTCGGCCCCGCGCGCGGCCAGCACCAGCTTCGCACCCTGCTTCCCGGCCTCGTGCGCGGTGGCCAGGCCGATGCCGCTCGACGCGCCGGTGATCACGACGACCTGGCGGTTCAGGGGTTTGAGGGGACTCGACATGGTGGCTCCTGCTCGTAAATGTGCGATGGAGACAACGTAGCAGGAAAACGGCGGGCGACGCGCCCGCTACGGGCTGTGCGGCGGTATACTCCTGCCCGTCCTTTTCGACTCCTCCCATCCACCATGCAGTGCAGAGACAACTGCGGCGCCTGCTGCACCGCGCCCTCGATCACCAGCCCGATTCCCGGCATGCCCGACGGCAAGCCGGCCGGCGTGCGCTGCGTGCAGCTGGGCGAGGACAAGCGCTGTCTTATTTTCGGCCGGCCCGAGCGTCCGGCCTTTTGCGGCGGACTGCAGCCGTCGGTGGACATGTGCGGGAGCAGCCGCGAGCAGGCGATTCGCTGGCTGGATGAATTGGAGCGGGCCACGGCCCCGACGTTCACGAATAATCATCGCGTGCCTGATCCTCAGGCATGACCAGCCCGATACGCTTTTTCTTCTTCTTGATGACAACAGCGTGCTCGACCGCCGGCTTGGTGGCGGGCGGCGGTGCGACAGGTAGTGGAAAGCCGAGGAAGGCCATCACGAAAAAAATCGGCAGCAAAACATAGAACAGCGGCCGTCTCCAGTTCAGTTTCTGTTTTAGCATGCCCGGCACATGGCGCCGTACTTACAGAAGACAAGACTGGATCCTTACCCTCACGGGGTAATCTGCGGGAATCCCTGCCCGCCCGGGCGGCGGCCGTTATACAGCCTGGACCTTGCCGCGTGCCTGCTGCACGCGCTGGAACAGCCCGCCCAGCGTCAGCCCTTCGTGCCAGATCTCGTCGAGCATCAGGCCGTAGCGCTCGCGCAGCGCCTTCGCCAGCGTGTCGAGTTCCTGCGCGTCCGGCAGCCAGCGCGTCGGGTTTTCCGCGCGGTAGATGCCGAGCACTTCGTCGTCGGGACGGAAGTGCAGTTTTTCACTTTCACGGAAAGAAAATGCGGAGACGAAAACGGACAGGAACTCGCGGATATCCTTCCGCGAGGCGGTAGGGAAGGTGCTGCGCCAGGCCCGGCCTTGGCAGGGCCGATAACGAACGGAGCGCCGCAGGGAGTTGGGCAGTTGCCAACCGTGAAATGCTGCCCAGGCAAGCGCAGCAAGGATCAGGACAACAAAAATACTCATGCGGTAGAGTCAGGAATACTCATGCGCTTGAGTGTAGCACGCGTTTGTCCTGATGGCGCACGACAGAATTTCGCGGTCGTGCTCTTGAGCTAACCCTGCCGCAACCCGGGCGCGGTACAATCTGCACCGGACACAGCCGGCGACGCCGCCTGTTGCGATCATGTTAAGATTTGCCCCCGCCGTACTCCCTCGGAACGTCCCCTAAACACCCGCATCCAGCTGAACTTACTGTTACGTATTCATGGACATCCTTCTCGCCATCAAGGCGATCATCATGGGCCTGGTCGAAGGCTTCACCGAGTTCCTTCCGATTTCCTCCACCGGCCACCTGATCCTCATGGGCAGCCTGATCGACTTCACCGGCCCGAAGTCGGTGGTGTTCAAGATCGTGATCCAGGCCGGCGCAATGCTGGCGGTGGTGTGGGAGTACCGCGACCGCATCGCCCGCATGCTCAAGGGACTGGGGGCGGATCCGGTCCAGCAGCGCTTCGCGCGCAATGTCGTGATTGCCTTCGTCCCGGCCGCCGTTGCCGGCGTGCTGTTCAGCTCGACGATTACCGAACTGCTGTTCCATCCGGTGCCGGTGGCGATCGCCCTGGTCCTCGGGGGCATGCTGATCCTGTACGTGGAGCGCCGCAACCGCCTGCGCCCGACAGCGGCGCGGGTGGAGACGGTCGACGACATGAGCGCGCTCGATGCGCTGAAGGTGGGCCTGGCCCAGTCTTTCGCCCTGATCCCCGGCACCAGCCGTTCCGGCTCGACCATCATCGGCGGCATGCTGTTCGGCCTGTCGCGCAAGGCGGCCACCGAATTCTCGTTCTTCCTTGCCATGCCGACCATGCTGGGCGCCACGGTGTACTCGGTGTACAAGGAACGCGCACTGCTGTCGGCGGCGGACCTGCCCCTGTTCGGCCTGGGCTTCTTTGCCGCCTTTCTCTCGGCCTTCCTGTGCGTGCGCTGGCTGCTGCGTTACATCAGTTCGCACGACTTCACGATCTTCGCCTGGTACCGTATCGTATTCGGTATCCTCGTACTCGTGACCGCCCATTTCGGCCTGGTCACCTGGGCCGAATAAAGAAAGAAAATAGCAAGTAAAGCAGGCAAGCAAGAGCATGACATCCGAGCCTCACGCATCCGAACTGCAGGCGCGCGCGCTGCACGTCCTCGAGACGGTCTTCGGCTATCCCGCTTTCCGCGGGCAGCAGGCCGACATCGTCGAGCACGTGGCCAGCGGCGGCGACGCACTCGTCCTGATGCCCACCGGCGGCGGCAAGTCGCTGTGCTACCAGATCCCGGCGCTGCTGCGCGACGGCGTGGGCGTGGTCGTCTCGCCGCTGATCGCGCTGATGCAGGACCAGGTCGACGCGCTCGAAGAAGTCGGCGTGCGCGCCGGCTTCCTCAACTCCACGCAAACCTTCGAGGAAACCCTGCGCATCGAGCGCCTGGTGCGCAGCGGCGAGATCGACCTCGTCTACGTGGCGCCTGAGCGCCTGCTGACGCAGCGCTGCCTGGAACTGCTCGATGCCTCGCCCATCTCGCTGTTCGCCATCGACGAGGCGCACTGCGTCTCGCAGTGGGGCCACGACTTCCGTCCGGAATACATCCGCCTGTCGGTCCTGCACGAGCGCTACCCGACCATCCCGCGCATCGCCCTCACCGCAACCGCCGACCAGCAGACCCGTGCCGAGATCGCACACCGCCTGCAGCTGGACGACGCGCGCCAGTTCGTGTCGTCCTTCGACCGCCCGAACATCCGCTATTCGATCGTGGAGAAGACCACCGGCCGCAAGCAACTGATCGACTTCATCAGCAGCGAGCACCCGCAGGATTCCGGCATCGTCTACTGCCTGTCGCGTAAGAAAGTCGAGGAAACCGCCGACTTCCTGTGCCAGCACGGCATTCGCGCCCTGCCCTACCACGCGGGCATGGAACACAGTGTGCGCGCAGCCAACCAGTCGCGCTTCTTGCGTGAAGACAACATCGTGATGGTGGCCACCATCGCCTTCGGCATGGGCATCGACAAACCGGACGTGCGCTACGTTTGCCACCTCGACCTGCCCAAGAGCATCGAGGGGTATTACCAGGAGACCGGCCGCGCCGGCCGCGATGGCCTGCCGGCCAGCGCCTGGATGGCCTATGGGCTGCAGGATGTGGTGCTGCAGCGCCGGATGATCGACGAATCCGAGGCCGACGAGACCTTCAAGCGCGTGCTGTCGATGAAGCTCGACGCCATGCTCGGCCTGTGCGAGACGCTCAGCTGCCGGCGCATGCGCCTGCTCGACTACTTCGGCGAGCGCTCCGGCCCCTGCGGCAATTGCGACACCTGCCTGATCCCGCCGATCCAGGTCGACGGCACGGTGCCGATGCAGAAGCTGCTGTCGGCCATCTACCGCGTCGACCAGCGCTTCGCCGCCGGCCACGTGATCGACGTGCTGCGCGGCGCGCAAACGGAACGCATCAGCCAGTGGCACCACGACAAGCTCACCGTGTATGGCGTCGGCGCCGACCGTTCCGAACAGGAGTGGCGCGCCATCGTACGACAGGCGATCGCGCTGGGCTTCGTCACCGTGGACCACGACGCCTTCAGCTCGCTGAAACTGACCGACGCCGCGCGCCCCGTGCTCAAGGGCGAGCAGAAGGTGCAGCTGCGCCAGTACCAGAAACCGGTCAAGGCCAAGCGGCCTTCGTCTTCTTCACGCAGCAGCGGCTACGAGGAGCTGGAACTGTCGCGCTCCGAGCAGGCCATCTTCGACCGCCTGCGCTCCTGGCGCATGGGCACCGCGCGCGAGCATGGCGTGCCGGCCTATGTGGTGTTCCAGGATGCGACCCTGCGCGAGATCGCCAAGGTCAAGCCGGGCTCGCTGGACGCGCTGCGCGGCGTGTCCGGCGTCGGCGAGAAAAAGCTGGTGTCCTACGGCGACGAAATTGTCGCCATCATCAACGAGATGATGTAGTGTCATGGGTTGAGTTCGTTCAACCCTCAGTGCAGCTTCACCTATACCCCATGGCAATCCCCTCCCCCACCAGCACCACCGTCGCGCCCGACGGCGCGGACGCTTATGTTCCTGTCAACGCTCCGGGGCTGCAAAGCTTCGTCTTCGCGCTGTTCTTCATCTTCGGCGGCATCACCAGCCTGAACGACGTCATCATCCCCAAGCTGAAGGACCTGTTCACGCTCAGCTACGCCCAGGCGATGCTGGTGCAGTCGGCCTTCTTCGCCGCCTACTTCTTCATCTCGATCCCGGCCGCCGCCATCGTGCAGCGGCTCGGCTATATGCGCTCCGCCGTGGTCGGCCTGGCCACGATGGCAATCGGCTGCCTGCTGTTCATCCCGGCCTCGTACTCGGGCATGTTCGCCACCTTCCTGCTGGCGCTGTTCGTGCTGGCCTCGGGCATCACCATCGTGCAGGTGGTGGCCAATCCCCTCATCTCGATGCTGGGCAAGCCGCAGACGGCCTCCAGCCGCCTGACCTTCGCCCAGGCCTTCAACTCGCTCGGCACCACCGTGTTCCCCTACGTGGGCGCGATCCTGATCCTGGGCTCGCTGGCGACGGTCGATCCTTCCTCCTTGAGCGGCGCGGCCCTCGACGCCTTCCGCCAGGAAGAAACCCGGGTGGTGGTCAACACCTACATCGGCCTGGCGGTCGCACTGGCCCTGCTGGGCGGCGCAGTGTGGATGAACCGCCACAAGCTGGTGGAGACGCCGGCTCCCTCGGAAAACATCCTGCAGGCCCTCGACCTGCTCAAGCAGCCGCGTTTCGCGCTGGGCGCGCTGTGCATCTTCCTGTACGTCGGCGCCGAGGTGGCGATCGGCTCGATCATCGTGAACTACCTGATGGAATCCAGCGTGCTGGGCATGGTGGAAGAAGAAGCGGGCAAGCACGTGGCCCTGTACTGGGGCGGCGCGATGGTGGGCCGCTTCATTGGCGCGGCGCTGCTGCGCGTGTTCTCGCCCGGGAAGGTGCTGGCCTGCGCGGCCTCGGTGACGATCGGGCTGCTGCTGGTCTCGGCGAATACCACGGGCGCGGTGTCGGGCTGGTCGCTGCTGGCCATCGGCCTGTTTAACTCGATCATGTTCCCGACCATCTTCACGCTGGCCTGCGAAGGGCTGGGCAAGCGCACGGCGGAAGGCTCGGGCGTGATCTGCGTGGCGATCGTGGGCGGCGCCATCGTGCCGCTGCTCATGGGCTTCGCGGCCGATGCGGTGGGGCTGAAGATGTCGCTGATCGTGCCGGCGGTATGCTATGCGGTGATCGTGTGCTTCGGGCTGTACGCGCGGCGCTCGCGAACCGCGGTCTAACGCTCCTCGTAGGGTGGGCGGGTTTTCCCGCCCACGCGGTGATACGCAAGGGATGCGCTTCCGTGCCGGATGATCTTGCTACTAACTATCACCGCGTGGGCGGCGTCAATCCCGTCTCCGCGCACCTTACCAGGTAGAGCCGCCCACCCTACGAAACCCGGCGACAGGCCGGGTTATTTTCTGGTGAATACGAGGTCCCAGACGCCATGGCCCAGCTTGAGGCCACGGTTCTCGAACTTGGTCAGCGGGCGGTATTCCGGCTGCGGCGCATAGCCTTCCGCCGTGTTCTGGAGCAGGGGCTCGTTGCCCAGCACTTCCAGCATCTGCACCGCGTAGTCTTCCCAGTCGGTGGCGCAGTGGATGTAGCCGCCCGACGCCAGCTTGTCGCACAGGACCTTCACGAAGGCTGGCTGGATCAGGCGGCGCTTGTTGTGGCGTGCCTTGTGCCACGGATCCGGGAAGAACACGTGCACGCCGGCCAGCGAGCCGTCGACGATCATGTGGTTCAGCACCTCGACCACGTCGTGCTGGATCAGGCGCAGGTTCTCGATGCCCTGTTCGCCGATCTGCTTGAGCAGGCTGCCCACGCCCGGCGTGTGCACCTCGACACCGATGAAATCCTTCTCCGGCATCAGGCGCGCGATGTGCGCGGTGGTGTCGCCCATGCCGAAACCGATCTCCAGGATGACCGGCGCCTTGCGGCCGAAAGCCTGTTCCAGGTCGAGGGTCTCCTTCCTGTACTCGATCAGGTACTTGGGACCGAGCTCCTCCAGCGCGCGCGCCTGGGCGGTCGACAGGCGGCCGGCCCGGGTAACGAAGCTGCGGATGCGGTGTTCGGTCGGATCGTAAAGCATGGACCGCGCCGGGCCGTTGGTGGGCTTTTCAGAAGACATGGGGAGTGTTAGAGAGGAAAAAACGGCTGTCATTATAGCCTAGGCCTCAGTGCGGACGAGCGCTGACGCGCTGTGCGAAGCCTCCCGGCGGAATCGCGCATAATCGTGCTTTACCACCGCCGAGCCGGAGTTCCTGCCCATGCAAGTCGTGAAACACCCGATCGCCGTCGATGAGAACGTCGCCACCGCCTACCTGACCTCTTTGCACTACGGCAGTCCGGGCGCCGGTAAAAAGGTGTACATCCAGGCCGCCGTCCACGCCGACGAGGTGCCGGCCATGCTGGTGGCGCACTTCCTGCGCCAGGAGCTGGAGCGCCTCGACGGCGAAGGCCGGATCAAGGGCGAGGTCATCCTGGTTCCGGCGGCCAATCCGCTGGGCCTGTCGCAGGTCATCCACGGCGCACCCTTCGGCCGCTACCACCTGAGCACCGGCATCAACTTCAACCGCCTGTACAAGCACGTGGCGGACGATCTCAAGAAGTCGCTCGAAGGCAAGCTTGGCAGTGACGTGGACGCCAACGTCGCCCTCATCCGCGAGGAGGCGCGCCGCCACGTGGGCCTGTGGGAACCGAAGGACGACGCCGAGACGCTCAAGAAGACCCTGCTGTCGATGGCGATCGACGCCGATATCGTGCTCGACCTGCACTGCGATAACGAAGCGCTGATGCACATGTACACCGGCACCCCGCTGGTGGAAAGCGTGGAGCCGCTGATGGCCCTGCTCGGTGCGCGTGTGCTGCTGGTAGCCAAGGCCTCCGGTGGCGAAGCCTTCGATGAAGCCTGCAGCCGCCTGTGGTGGGACCTGGCCGACCATTTCGAGGGCACGGCGATTCCGCCCTCCTGCATCGCCGTGACGGTCGAGCTGCGCGGCGAGAACGACGTGCGCTACGACTACGCGCGCCAGGACGCCGGCGCCCTGCTGCAGTACCTGGGGCACGCCGGCGTGCTCGACATCCCGCTCGCGCCGCTGCTTGATGCGCCCTGCCGCGCGACGCCGCTGAATGCCGTCGAGCCGCTGTCCGCGCCGCATGCCGGGGTACTGGTCTTCCACAAGAAGCTGGGCGACCTGGTCGAAGCGGGCGAGCCGGTGGCGGACATCGTCAATCCGGTCAGCGGCCAGGTGAGCACCTTGTGCGCCGAACACGCCGGGCTGCTGTTCGCGAGCACGGCGCACCGGCACCTGCTGCGTGGGATGCATGTGTGCAAGATCGCCGGGACCGAATCATTTCGTACCGGCGACCTGCTCTCTTCCTGATGTCGGTGCCAGGGCGGCTGCGACACCCAAGAAGGCGAGCGCCGGCAGCATCCATGGCAGCGGCGCCCGCAATTCCATGAGCGTGGCGCTGCTGGCCGCACACCACAGGAGTGGAATGATCCACAGCGGCCAGGGCGCGCGCCAGAACAGCAGGGCGCCGAGCGTTGCGGCGACCGTCGGATCGGGCGCCAGGCCGAACATTTCGGCCTGCCACCAACTGCGCCCGTTCGACGGTGCCAGCGCCGGAAAGACGACCAGGGCGACGAGGACGATGAGGATCGCGATCCTGTTTGCACGGCCGGTGGAGGGCGGCGCCTGCTTGCGCAAGGCCATCCATCCCAGCAGCCCGGCCTGGATCGAGAAGCCCGCCGCGAAATACGGTGCGCCGGTATGGATGTCGGCATAGCGCTGCAGGTGGTAGGCCCAGGCCACGCACAGCCAGGATATGCCCAGTAATAAAAACGCCATTTGTGGGCCGGCCGGGCGTGCCCGCAACATGCGGACCACGATGGCTGTGCCCGCTGTGAACGCCAACAGGTGAAGCGGCCACAGCTCGCGGTTCATCAATTCGAACTGGCGGTAATAGGTTCGCGCCGAGAACATCAGGAAATCAGACAGCGAATAGGTCCACCATTCGCTCATGCCAGCCTTTCGACGTCCTGGATGATGCGGCGGCGCAGCGCCTCGTCCGGCAGCGGGCCGGTCGCGGCCAGCATGTTCTCGCGCACGTGGACGACACTGGAAGTGGCCGGGATCGCGCAGGTCACGCTCGGGTGCGCGACGATGAACTTGAGCAGCGCCTGCGCCCAGCTGGTGCAGCCGATCTCCGCCGCCCAACCGGGCAGGCGCTTGCCGGCCAACGCCTGTGTGAGGTCGCCCTGACGGAAGGGCCGGTTGACGATCACGCCGATGCGCCGCTCGCGCGCCAGCGGCAGGATGCGCTGCTCCACTTCGCGATCCAGCACGTTGTACGAGACCTGCACGAAGTCGATCGGCTGGCTGGCCATGATTTTCTCGATCTCGCCATGCCGGCGCCCTTCGGAGGTGGTGATGCCGACGTAGCGCAGCCGCCCTTCGCGCTTCATCCGCAGCAGCATGGGCAGGTGCGCCTCCCAGGCCAACAGGTTGTGCACTTGTAAAAGGTCGAAGCGCGGGACCTGCCACAGGCGGCGCGAGGCCTCGGCCTGTGCCGGTCCTTGTGCACCTGCACCGATCCACACCTTGTCCGCCGAGAACAGTTGCGCAGGCTTGAGCTTGCCCACGGCTTCCCCGATCACCTCCTGCGCCGAGCCGTACATGGGTGAGGAATCGATGAGCCGGCCGCCGCTGGCGAAGAACTGGCGCATGACCGCAAGGCACTCGGCGCGGGCCACGGGATCGCGGCCGACGTTGAAGGTGATCCAACTGCCCAGCCCGACCGCCGGCAGCTGCTCGCCGGAAGAGGGAATGGCGCGCGTCAATATCGCCGGCCGACCTTTGACGTTGGGCTGAGCGTGGGCGAAGGCCGGCAAGGCCAGCAGCGACGCGAGCAGGCGGCGGCGCGATCGGGAGACAACAGGCATGCGGGCGCTCCTGGTTGGACGGGACGAGTAGCATCGAGCATACCGCGCCGGCGCCGGGCGCGGCGCATCGTCGAGCCGGCGCGTTTCGCCCGGAGAAAACGCCATGCGGCCCTGTCTTCGCACCTGCCTGCCTGTCATCGTCGTGCTGCTGGCCTGCATGCCGGTCCTGTCCGCGCCTGGCAACAATCCGGTTTCCTGGCTACCCGTGGTGGAAATCGCCAGCGGCGGAGGCACCAAAGGCCCGTGGCGCCAGAATGATTCGCGCTACGACTACGTGGACGACGGCACCGTCGCCTTCATGCCGGGCGGCCGCCTGGCCACCGCCTGGGTCGACCAGCGCCGCAAGGAAGTCCTGCTGCAGGCGTTCGAACCGGACGGTCGCGCGGGCGGCCCACCGGTCGATGTCTCGCGCAGCCCGGCTACCTTTTCCTGGATGCCGCGCATCGCGGCGGGCGGCTCCGATACCCTGCACGTGCTTTGGCAGGAGATCATCTTCTCGGGCGGATCGCATGGGGGCGACATCCTGTATGCACGCTCCCTCGATGGCGGCCGCAGCTTTTCGCCACCCGCCAACCTTTCACGCTCGCTCGGCGGCGACGGCAAGGGGCGCCTGGACCGGGATACCTGGTCAAACGGCAGCCTGGACCTGGCCGTGGGCCCGGACGGCAAGGTTTATGTGGCGTGGACCGAATACGACGGCGCCCTGTGGCTGGCACGCTCGCGCGACGGCGGGCGCAGCTTCACGCCGCCCCAGCGGATTGCCGGCGATGACGCCCGTCCGGCGCGGGGGCCGTCGCTAGCCCTCGGCAACGGCACCACGGTCTACCTTGCCTGGACGGTCGGCGAAGACCCCGATGCCGACATCCGCGTGAGCCGCTCGCCGGACGGTGGCGCCAGCTTCGCGCCGCCGGTCCTGGTCGGCGCCAGGGCGGCGCGGGCCGATGCGCCGCGCCTGGCGCTCGACCGCCACCAACGGCTGCATCTCGTCTATATGGAGCAGGCGGGAAAGCTGCCGGCTGCGATCCGCCATGCGCGCTCGGAAGGTCTGGAGCTGGCGTTCGGCTCGCCGCGCACCGTGTCGGCCGGCGACGAGGCGGCAAAGGCTCCACACTTGGCAGCCGATGCACAGGGCCGTGTCCACATTGCATGGGAGTCGGCACAGGGACTACGCCACACCTGGGATGCCGGCGCCGGCTTCGTCGCCCCGGTCACGGTGCCGCACAGCGGACCGGATGCGGGAAGCCGCATGGGCAGCCAGCAAGGCCTGCTCGGCAAGAAGCTCGCGGCCGGCGACGGGATGGTCGCGCTCACCAACAGCAGCCTCGCGCCCGGCCGCGGCAGCCGGGCGTGGCTGATGCGCGGGCGCCTGCCCCATCCCCGTTGAGGAAGCCGCTCAGCCCTTGTCCCTTGAGGCAGGAGACACCCCCAGCGGGGTGGCGCGCACGGCGACGAACTCCCATCCGTCCGCCACTGGGCGCACCAGGGCGAAGGTGAAGAACTCGCGCAGGACGCGCCTGCCCTGCGCGCCGTCGGGCATCTCGATCGATACCGCGCTGTCGACGGCGAACATCTCGCCGAGCGGTTCGATGCGCTTGACCACCGTCCGGTGCGTCATCCCTTCCGGCAGGCCGGCGAAGGATTTCGTGAAGTGCGCCAGGATCTCGGGCCGCCCCTTGAGCCGGATCGCGCCGCCGATGCTGGAGGTGGCGTCCGGTGCATACAGTGCCGTCATGCCTGGACGAGCTGGGAAGCGAGGCCGGGATGCAGGTACACCGCAGCTGGTGGGTAGCGCACGGGGGTCGAAGCGATACGGCGCGACGCTGGCCGGACGGTGCTGATACTGAAGAATGGACTGGAAGTGCCGGTCAGCCGGACTTACCAGGCTGCGGTGCGTGACAAGCTGGCCTTGCCATAGGCGGAATCCTGAAGACTGGAGCGGGTGAAGGGAATCGAACCCTCGTCGTAAGCTTGGGAAGCTTCTGCTCTACCATTGAGCTACACCCGCAGCAGGATTGTTATTTTACGCGGTTTTGCATCTGTTGACATATTCCAATTTAAACAGAAAGCATGGCCAGCACCTTCACTGTAGCGTGCTCGAGATTGCTTGGCCAGGGCTCGGGGCACATCTCCTGTCACAGGCCGGTCGGCCGCAACTAAAAATTGCATTTTCAGAAAAACCGTGTGAAGATATCTTTATAAAATATTAATCTGGACCGGTTCTTTTGACTGGCCGGTATCGCATTCGGGGGATGGACATGACGCGTGCGGCAGTGCTGATTGGGGTAGCGAAAACGGGCGGCTTGCCGCAGCTGAGCGATGCCGTCGGGGGTGCCGAACGCATGAAGTCCTGGGCCATGCAGCATGGCTTTGCGGCCGAAGACCTGCATCTGATCACCGACAAGGATGGGCCGGTGAAGATTGCGGCGATCCAGCAAACGATCCATGCACTGGTTGACAGCGGAACCGTCGAACAGTTGATCGTTTACTTTGCCGGACATGGCGTGAACATCGGGCTCAGCGAATACTGGCTGCTCTCCGGCGCGCCGGTCGACGACACCGCGGCCATCAATCTCGAAGCGAGCGCCGCGCTCGCCCGCAGGGCCGGCATTCCCCACGTGGTCTTCATTTCCGACGCATGCCGGACGCCGGCCTCCACCATCCAGGCGCAGGGCATCCGGGGCAGTGCACTCTTTCCGAACGACCCGGTTTCCGGGCCGGAGCAGGAGGTCGATATCTTTTTCGCGGCAACCCTGGGCCGGCCCGCCCTCGAACTTGGGGAAACGCCGTTTTCCAAAACGGAATACCGCGCCATCTATACGGACGCCTTCCTGGACGGCGTGAGCGGCAAGCTGCCCACGGCCCTGGCTCCGGAAGCGCAAGACGTCCTCGTGGTGCGTCCACGACGCCTGAAAGCCTGCCTGTCTTCCGAGATTCCCCGGCGCTTCGCGGAAAAGGGGTTTGTCGGCACCATCCCTCCGATTCCCGACGCCCGCATTACTTCCGGCGACCAGGCATGGCTGGCACGGTTCACCGGCGCACACCCTCCCCCGCTCGGCGCCCCGGTGCCGGAAGCACCCGGTACAGGTGCTCCCGATGTGCTGAATGTCGACGTGCATGAACTGCTGCGCAGAGTACAACATACTTACACCACGCGCCGCGGACGCACGCGCGGCCCCGAGAAGCATGGAGACCTGCCCTTCCCGGACGTTTTCGACGACCGGCGCGGCTGGAGAAATTTTACCGATGCCGTGATCGGCGTCGAGGGAGCACGGATCATCGACTGCCTGCCGCGGACCGCCAGGATCGATTCGGCCGGACAGCGGATCGTGGTCGCGATGGAGGAACAGGTTCGCAGTGTCTTGCTGGTCCTGGCCGACGGCAGCAGCTTCGTTCTCCCTGTCATACGCGGCCATACCATCAGGGTCCGGGTGATGGACGGCGAATTGATGGATCTGATGTACCTGCCATGGGGCGACCAGGCACGGCCCGACTGGACCCGTCGTGCCAGACTGCTGACCCTGGCCCATGGAAAGGTGGCGCTGGCCGCCCAGACCGGCACCCTCACGCTCGAGGAAGATACCGTGCAAAGGATCATCGCGCAGATGGGCGAGCCCGACGGCGCCGATCCGGCCCTTGCACTGTATGCGGCCTATGCGCTGCACCGCCAGTACCTGCGCGAACCACTACGGGAACTGCACCGCTTGCTCTATGCACAGTACGGATTCTCCTTCTTCGATATCGCACTGCTGGCGGTGGTTGACGAGATGCCGTCTCCAGATTCCCTTCCCCAGTTTCCTTTGATGAGCCAGGGCTGGCCCTTGCTGCAAATACATGGCAGCACGGTGCCGGACTTCCTGGTCGAGCTCCAGCGGCACCTGATGCCGTCCATGTGGTCACAGTTCAGTCCAGAAGGCACGGCCCTGTTATATCCCCACTTTTCCAAAGGAGAGTAAATTGAACAGGCAACTCGTTTTCGTACACGGACGCGCACAGGAAGGCAAGGATTCGCTTGGCCTGAAGCAGGAATGGATCGCAGCCTGGGCCAAGGGATTGGCCAAGCATGGCCTTCAATTGCCCATCGCCGAAACGGATATCCGCTTTCCCTACTATGGCGACACGCTGGCCCAGATGACGGAGGGGAAGTCGGCCGACGAAGCCGCAAGGATCATCGTCCGCGGGGAACTCGACCAGGAAGAGCAATCCTTCATCCGCGATTACCTGGAGCAGGTGCAGGCTGCCACCGGGATCACGGATGAGGAAATACTGCAGGAAATGTCGCCCGAAGCACGTGAACGTGGCGTCCTGAACTGGGGCTGGGTACAGGCATTGCTCGAAGTGGTCGACCGGCACGTCCCCATGGCGAGTGCCGCCACCGTGGCCCTGTTCACGCAGGACACCTTCCGTTACCTGCATAACGTCACTATCCGAAACACCATGAACGACGGCGTACGCGCAGCGTTTGCAGAACAAAGGGAAACGGTCGTCGTCGGTCACTCGCTCGGTAGCGTGATCGCCTACAACGTCTTGCGCCATCAGGACAACGCCGGCTTGAAGGTCCCCTTGTTCGTCACGCTCGGTTCGCCACTCGGCATCAATGTCATCCGCAAGTCGCTCAGGCCGATCGGTCACCCGGGCCCTGTCGGCACATGGTTCAACGCCATGGATGAACGCGACGTGGTTGCCCTTTTCCCTTTGGTCAAGCCGCACTTTGGCATTGTGCCGGCCATCGAAAACAAGGTCGATGTCGACAACGATACCGTCAACCGGCACGGCATCAGCGGCTACCTGAGCGATCCCGAGGTCGCGCGGCGGATTTACGACGCGCTGGTTTCCTGACAGCCCTATTCCGGCTGCTCGACCGTATAGCCCTTCGCGGCCAGCGCGGCCATCAGTCCCTGCGGATCGAGCAGGTCTCTCATCGACAAGACCGCGAAGGTCGAGGTGTTCCTGGCTAGCGCGGCTTCCGCGTTGGCCAGCCACATGGCACGGTGGCGCTCTTCCGCCCCCTGGAAGGCCGGGTGGTCGCGCAGCACGGCGCTGTTGCGGATCGCGTTGCTGCAGCTTTCCTGTTCGTTGAAGTCGAGTTTGCGGATTGCGTCGATATCCCCCTTGGCCCAGGCATTGGCGCGCACCCGCATCGCATCGATGTCGGTTTCCAGGCGTTTCAAGGTGTTTGAAAAGCAGGCCACGTCGTCGAGCGGCGACTTCTTGAATTCCTTGATCAGCTGGCGCGGATTATCCACTTTCAGTTCATGGACCGTCCTGGTCACCTTGAGCTTCTTCTGCTCGACGATCTTCTCGACCTGCTTGCGCACATCCGTGCTGGAGGTCAGGCCGGCCTGCTTCAGCGCGGCGCTGAACAGTTCATTGGCCACGAAGAGCGGCCGGTCGCGCTCCTTGTTCTTGGGCAGGTATTTTTCCTTGAGCGGCAGCCAGCGCGCGTAGACCTCGGCCGGCAGGACATCGCGCAGCGTGGCGTCGTCCGGGTTCCTGTTGATGCCGATGAGGCTGGGCAGCGCCAGCGCGACCTGGAAATAGGACGTCTCGACCTTGCTGATCGGCGGCGCCAGGTATTCCTGCGAGCGCCCGATGACGGCTTCGACCTCGTGCGAGCGCCAGTCCATCTTGATGGGCAGCGGCGAATAGGTCCCGAAGATCCACAGCACGTGGTCGTCCTTCGACACCTTCCACATGCCGGGGCCCGGCTTCTGGCCGACGACGAGGATCTGTTCCGGCGCGGCCGGCGGCTCGTCGGCTGGAGCGGAAACCGAAGACGCTACGGCTGCATCGTTGGTCTGGGCAAGCGCTCGAGGCGAATACAGCGCTGCGCACAGGGCCAGGCACAGCGCCGGAAGAATCGCGAATTGGAGCATCAGGACATCCTTGTTGTTGGTTGTCCGTCAAGCTTAGCCCGGCAACATGAGCCGGAACTTAACAGGGCCCGAAGGCCCTCCCTTTCATGCCCCCTGCATGCCCAGGCGTGGCGCCGCCGCTTTCGCAAGCTGTGGACGCGCGGCCGGCTGCGGGTGCGCATCGCTCTCGATCTTGAACTCGCCCACCAGCGCCACCAGGGTCGCCGCCTGCTGCTGCAGGCTTTCCGCCGCTGCCGCCGCTTCCTCGACCAGGGCCGCGTTCTGCTGGGTCACGCCGTCCATCTGCACGATGGCCTGGTTGACCTGACCGATGCCGGTGCTCTGCTCCGCGCTGGCGGCGCTGATCTCGGCGACGATGTCGCTGACGCGGCGCACGCTCGACACCACCTCGTCCATCGTCTTGCCGGCTTCCTCGACCAGCATCGTGCCCATGCTGACCTTGTCGACCGAGTCGCCGATCAGGCCCTTGATTTCCTTGGCGGCGGCGGCGCTGCGCTGCGCCAGGTTGCGCACCTCGGTTGCCACCACCGCGAAACCCCGGCCCTGCTCGCCGGCGCGCGCCGCCTCGACGGCGGCGTTGAGCGCCAGGATGTTGGTCTGGAAGGCGATGCCGTCGATGACGCCGATGATGTCCACCACTTTCTTCGACGCGTCACTGATCGAGGTCATGGTGTCGACCACCTGGGCCACGACTTCACCGCCGCGCGTGGCGACCTCGCTCGCCGATTCGGCCAGCTGGTTGGCCTGGCGCGCGTTGTCGGCGTTCTGCTTCACGGTGCCGTTCAGCTCTTCCATGGAAGCCGCCGTTTCCTCGAGTGCTCCGGCCTGCTGTTCGGTGCGCACCGACAGGTCGGCATTTCCCTGGCGGATCTCGTCCGATGCAGTGGCCACGGCTTCGGAACTGGTGCGCACGCGTGCCAGCACATCCTGGATCTTGGCCACGAAGACGTTGAAGCCGCGGGCGATTTCCGCCAGCTCGTCGTTGCCCTTCACGGCCAGGCGTGCGCTCAGGTCGGCGTTGCCGCCGGACAGGTCGGTCATCGCGTGGCCCAGCACGCGCAGCGGACGGGTCAGTCGGCGCAGCACCGACACCATCACGAAGGCGGCGATGACGGCGCAGAGCACCGACACCATCAGCGCATAGCCGACCAGCGCGCGCGACGAGGCGGTGGCGACGGTTTCCGGAAAGGCCAGCGAGATCGACCACGGGGCGATGTCCGGATGGAAGACCAGCGGCTGCAGCAGGTGGATCATGCCGCCTTCGACGTATTCGTAGGGCTTGCCCTGACGTACCGCCTCGAGCGCGGCGGCCGGCAAGTCGTCCGCCTTCTTGCCGTTGCGCGCGTGATCGGCGTGGCTCGCATACAGGCCGCCGTTCGACACCAGCGCCAGCGTGCCGCCTTCGACGCGCTGCATCCCGGCCAGGATCTTGCCCAGGCCGACCAGCATGAAGTCGGCGGTGGTGACGCCCATGAACTGGCCATTCACGATGATCGGCGCGGCAAGCGAGGCGATCAGCTCGTTCTTGCCGTTGATCGGGTACATGTAGGGCTCGGTGAAGTGCGTCTTGCGCGTTGCCTTCGGCACGTCGTACCAGTCGTTGGCGCCCGGGGTCGTGCTAAAGACGATCGGTTCGGCGCGCACGCTGCCATCCGCGCTGCGGTTCCAGTAGGGCATGAAGCGGCCGGTGGCGTCGTATTCGGGCGATTTGCCGGCATACTCCGCGTCCTTGCCGTCGAATGCGTCCGGCTCGAAGGCGACGGAGATGCCAACGTAGTCTGCGCTCGCCAGCAGCGACGCCTTGACCATGCTGTTGACCTGCTCGCGCGCCAGCGGCAGCGCGGAGCCGCGCGCGGCTTCCATCGAGGTCGACATCCCCTGCACCTGCGCCACACCGGCGCCGATGCGTCCTTGCAGCGAGGCTGCGGCCTCGCGCGCGGCGGTGCGCGCCTGCGCCATCGCTGCTTCTTGCGACGAGTTGCTGCTTTCAATCCCGATGAAGGTGGAAGTGACGCCGAGGCTGAGCACCACCAGCGCGGTGGCGGTGGCGCAGATCTTGGCGGTCAGCGAAAGGGTCAGGCGGCCCGAACCTTGCGGCTGTTTCGTGTCAAGCATGATGTCTCCGTCGTATTCAGAAGGTGCGTGCCAGGCTCACGGCAAGCGTGCCCTTGGCGGGATTGGAAATGGCGATGGCGCCGTCGGCGCGCGGTACGCCCGTGGTGTAACGGTCATAGGCATCGGTGGCGCCCCAGGCACGGGTCCAGGCGGCAGCGATGCTCCAGCCGCCGTCGAAGGTCCTGGTGAGGCCCGCCTTCGCGTCGCGCCAATCCCAGATGGCGTTGCCCTCGCCCGCGACGCGGCCCTCACCCAGATGCAGGTTGAGCGTGTAGCCGCTGCCCAGGTCGTGGTTCAGGCCGACGTCGAGGTAGCCGGTGCCGCGCGCGTTCGTGATGCCGAAAAAGTCGCGCGACACCGTGCGGTAGTACTTCGCATACAGGGACTTGTAGCCCAGGCCGGGCACCACTTCGGTGTAGTCGTATTTCGTGCCGGTGGCGCCGATGCGTGCACCCGGATAGCGATAGTGCATGGCCGTCAGGCTGACATCCAGCGCGCCGAGCTTGCCGGCGTAGCCGCCATACAGGTCCCACTCGACGCGGCCGCCCTCGATGAAGCGGTCGCTGACGGTCGAGGTCCAGGTGCCGAGCGACCAGCCGCTCGGGTGCGCATAGTCGAGACCCGCCTGCAGCGCAGGGCGGCCCCAGGTCTGGCGCATGCCGCGCGACACGTACTGGGAAGCGAGGGTGACGGTGGTGCTCAGCGTCGCAGTGGGGGCGGCAGCAAGTGCCTCGTCGTCGCCGGCATGGGCCGGCACGGCAGCCGCCAGCAGAAAGGCCGTCAGCAGCCGATAAAACAGGGAAGTCATGTTCGTCTCGTAGATATTGCGCGGAAGCATGGCGCTCCGCTCGCTCAGCAATTAATGCCGTGTGGAAATTCTACGAGACGATTGTGAATATTCACGAAATTGTGGCGAGTTCGATAACGAGATTTTTACGGTTCTGCGTCACCGGCGCAACATTCGGCAAATCCAATAAATTTACGCTGGTTCCTCCGGCACGTCGGGGCGCTCCAGCAGCTCGTGCGCGAGCTTCAGGCCCTTTACCATGACCGAAAAGGCTTCCTGCTTGGATGCTTCGTCCGGCACCCGCAGCACATAGGAGGGATGGTAGATGGTCACCAACCAGCAGCCGTCGACGCGGACCGGCTTGCCGAGGAAGTCCTTCAGCGCCACTGTGCCCTTGCGCATCACGGACTTCAGCGCGGTCGCGCCCATGGCGACGATGACCTTCGGCTTGACGGCCGCCAGCTCTTTTTCCAGCCAGTAGTGGCAGGCCTCGATCTCGCGCTGGACCGGGGTCTTGTGCAGGCGGCGCTTGCCGCGCGGTTCCCACTTGAAGTGCTTGACGGCGTTGGTGAGGTAGATGGACTTGCGGTCCACTTCGGCCTGGGCGAACACCTGGTCGAGCAGCTTGCCGGCCGGGCCGACGAAAGGCTTGCCGGCCAGGTCTTCCTGGTCGCCCGGCTGCTCGCCGACGACCATGATCGGGGCATGCTTCGGCCCTTCCCCGCCCACGCCCTGGGTGGCGTACTGCCACAGCTCGCAGCGTCGGCACTCGTCGATCTTCGACGGCTGCTCGCGGTCCGGCTGCGCCGTCTCAGCGGAGATCGGGATGGTGGCGCCGCTCCTGCGGCCCACGGCCTCGACCTGCCCGATCTTGCGCGCGCCGAGCTCCGCCTGGCTCACCATCGCGGGCACGATCGCGCCTTCCGGCAGGTTCTTCCAGAAGCGCGAGGGAATGTGGCTCTGCATCAGCTGGGCATTGACGCGGGCCGGGTTGAAGATGCTGCGGTAATAGGTGAGCCAGAGCGCCTCGCCGGCATCGTCGAGTTCGGCCGCGCTCGACATCAAGGGGCCGGTATTGTGCAGGGTGTGGCCGTCCCACAGCACGCTGGCCTCGGGCGTGGCGATCATCCAGCTGGTCTTGCCCATGCGCGCGACAAAATGCTCGGCTACCTGGGGCAGCACGTCGTGGCGCGGCTCGAACCAGGCGACGAAGCGTGGGTCGCCTGCTCCAAGCGGACGCTCGCGGAATCGGATGTAGGCATGCATGTCGTGCTCCTCGCGGCGCACCGCCTTGACCATGCCGTGCAGGCGGCTGCCGTCGGGATCGGCGGGCGACTGCACATCGTGCTCGCCGTGCGTCCAGCGCCATAGCACGCGATACAGAAAAGCCCAGCGGTCCGGGGCGCGGAAGCACGCGGCTTTCTGGAGCATCTCCAGCAGCGATCGAGGCACGCGTGCAGCCGGCGGTGCTGGCGATTGCGCTTCTTGCAATCGGGTGCCCCGATTATCGTCCGGCCCGGGCCCGGCCGGCGCACCCGAGAACAGGTCACCGCCTTCGAGGGTGCCCCAGCTCGCCGCCTCGGGCGGCACGCCGGCCTTCAGGAGCTCGCGCGCCGCCTCGCGCCATTCGGCGAAGCTGTCCACCGCCAGCGGCTGGCCGCCGGTTGCAGCGATGGCGGCGGCGTTCATGCTGCCTGCAGTTCCGGCCACAAATTCATCTGCTCGGGCGCATCGGCCAGGTGGCGCCGCAGGATGTGGGAACTGGCCGCGCCTTGCGTGGGCTTGTAGTCGGCCGTGACGATGAAGGGCGCCAGCTTCTTCATGCTGCAACGCAGGCGCGACAGGTCTTCCCAGCGGATGCGGCGGATGCGGCGCAGCTCCACGATGCGCTTGGCGTTGCGGATGCCGATGCCGGGCACGCGCGCGATCATGGTCTCGTCGGCGCGGTTCAGGTCCATCGGGAAGTGCTCGCGGTTGCTGAGCGCCCAGCCCAGCTTGGGATCGACGTCGAGCGCCAGGTTGCCGGATTGCGGCATCAGTTCGCCCGCCGTGAAGCCGTAGCCGCGCAGCAGGAAGTCGGCCTGGTACAGCCGGTGCTCGCGCAGCAGCGGCGGCGGAGCGGCCGGCACGCTTTTCGGGCTTTGCGGGATCGGGCTGAAGGCCGAGTAGTACACGCGTTTGAGTTTATAACTGCCGTAGAGCGTCTCGGCGGTATTCAGGATGGTGTGGTCGTCGCTGGCATCGGCGCCGACGATCATCTGGGTGCTCTGCCCGGCCGGCGCGAAGCTCGGCGCCTTCGGCTCTTCAAGCTTTTCGTCGAGCTTGCGGCGGATCGAGCCCATCGCCAGCTTGATGGTGTGAACGTTCTTTTCCGGCGCCAGGCGGGTCACGCTGTCGTGGGTCGGCAGTTCGATATTCACCGACAGGCGGTCCGCCCAGCGGCCCGCTTCCTCGATCAGCGCCGGGTCGGCGTCGGGAATGGTCTTGAGGTGGATGTAGCCGCGGAACCCGTGCACCTCGCGCAGTTGGCGCGCCACGGCCACCAGCTGCTCCATGGTGTAGTCGGCCGACTGGATGATGCCCGAGCTCAGGAACAGGCCGTCGATGTAGTTGCGGACGTAGAAATCATGGGTGAGCTTCACCACTTCTTCCACCGAGAAGCGGGCACGCGGCACGTTGGAGCTGCGGCGGTTGATGCAGTACTGGCAGTCGTAGATGCAGAAGTTGGTGAGCAGGATCTTCAGCAGCGAGACGCAGCGGCCGTCGGGCGTGTAGCTGTGGCAGATGCCCATGCCGGTGGTGGCGCCGAAGCCGTCCTTGTCCTCGGACGAACGTTTCGGCGCGCCGCTGCTGGCGCAGGACGCGTCGTATTTCGCAGCGTCGGCCAGGATTTCCAGTTTGTCGTTGAGTTCCATCGCACGCATTGAACTGTATGGACATACAGTATACTATCGGGCGCGTATGCACAGGGTCGAATGGCTCAAGCGGACACTCTTGATGACGGTTCAAACACGGGACGAGATGGTAAAAAGCCCGGTCATCAGACCGGGCTTTCCAGGACAACAACGCGGTCCGATCAGCGCAGCGGCTTGCCGTCCGCGTCGACCACGGTCACCTCGCCCCAACCCAGCGAGCGCACGCCCGCCTCGATCTTGCGCAGGTCGCCAATCACCATCCACACCGCTTCATCCGGCTTGATGAACTTGGACGATGCCGCGGCGAGCTGCTCCGGCTTCAGCGCGCGCACGTTCGATGCGTACCTGGTCCAGTAGTCGTCGGCCAAGCCGAGGTTGACGGTTTCCAGCCCCGCCGCCTCGAGTGCGGCCAGGGTGGAGAAGCGGCCCGGCAGGCGCGAGGTCATGTTGCGCATGATGCTTTCGTACTCGGTACCCACCAGCGGACGCTCGCCCGCCACGCCGCGCAGTTCCTTGGCTACTTCCCGCATCGCCTCGACCGTCTTGTCGGTCTGCACCGGTGCGATGATGTAGAACGGACGCTGGCCGCGCACGTCGGGCAGGCGGGCCTGGGTACCGTAGCTCCAGTGCTTGTCCAGGCGCAGGTTGCGGTTCAGGCGCGAGGTCGCGATGCCGCCGAAGTTGGTCATCACCGGTTCCATCGCCAGGTCTTCCGGCTGGCCGTAAGCCTGCGAGATGTGGGTCGCGACGATGGTCGACTGCGGTGCATCGGGCTTGTCCACCAGGATCAGGCGCTTGCCCTGGGTTGCCGGCACGACTGCCATCTGCTTTGCGGGAGCGGTGCCCTGCTGCCACTTGCCGAAGCTCGCTTCCAGTGCCGGCAGCAGCTTGTCCATGGTGGTGTCGCCGGCGACGACGATGGTGGCGCTGCCCGGCTTGAACCAGGTGCCGTGCCATGCCATCAGGTCGTCGCGGGTGAGACCCTGGACACTGCCTTCGAACCCGGAGGCCGGCTTGCCGTAGGCATGCTCGGCGCCGTACAGCAGCGCTGGAATCAGGCGCAGGGCCAGGCTGTTCGGCTGGGCCTTTTCCTGGGCGATGCCGGCGATGCGGCGGCTCTTCGACAGCGCGAACTGTTCTTGCGGGAAGCTCGGGGTCAGCGCGGCTTCGGCCATCAGCGCCAGCGAAGGCGCCAGGTTGGCGCTGGTCGCCTGCAGGCGCACCAGCGACTGGTCCTGGGAGGTAGCGGTGCTCAGGCGCGCGCCCAGGTTTTCCAGCGCGTCCGACAGCGCGAAGGCGTCGCGGTTCTTCGTGCCCTTGTCCAGCAGGTCCAGCGCCAGCGAGGCAGCGCCGGCCTTGGCGGTGCTGTCCGAGGCAGCGCCGGCGTCGACCGCCAGCGAAACGTTGACGATCGGCGCGGTGTGGCGGGCCAAGAGCACGACCTTCAGGCCGTTCTTCAGTTGGGCGCGCTGCAGCGCCGGGAACTTGACGTCGGGCGCTTCGCCCAGGCCAGGCAGCTTCTTGCGATCCAGCGTGGACTTGGTCGCGGCCAGCTTGCTTGATGGGCGCACCGTCATCGTGTAGTGGTTGGCTTTCAGCCAGCGATTACCTGCGGCCTTGACCTGCGCCGGGGTGCTGGTGGCGAAGATCTCGAGGCGGTCGAGGTAGGCGTCCGGCTTGCCGCCGTAGGTCTGGCTCTCGGCCAGCACGTCGTTGCGGCCACCCATGCCGCCCACGCGCTCCAGGCTGCGCGCGAAATCGGCCAGGTCGCGGGTCTTCACGCGCTTCAGCTCAGCCTCGGTTGGGCCTTTGTCGAGCAGCTCGGCTACGACGCGCTCCATCTCGCGTTCGACCTCGAGCGGATCGACGCCCGGCTTGACGGTGACGGACAGGTTGAAGGTACCGCCCAGTTCCGCATCGTTCACATAGGCCGAGACGCTTGTTGCCATGCCCTTCTCGTACACCAGGCGCTTGTCCAGGCGCGCGTTCTTGGAGCCGGCCAGCACGCCGGCCAGCAGGTTCAGGCGCTGGGTGTCGGCATCCTTCCACGAGGAAGTGTGCCAGCTGCGGTAGATGCGCACCTGCGGCACGTGGTCTTCCATTTCGTCGCGGATGTTGCGGTCGAGTTGCGGAATCCACTTCTCGGTACGCGGCAGCGGCGGGCCCGGCGGGATCGCGCCGAAGTACTTGTTCACCAGCTCATAGGCGCGTTCCGGGGTGATGTCGCCGGCCAGCGAGATCACCGCGTTGTTCGGGCCGTAGTAGGTGCGGTACCACTCCTTGATGTCGTCCAGCGAGGCGGCCTGCAGGTCTTCCATGTAGCCGATGGTCGACCACGAGTACGGGTGCGAGTACGGATACATCTTGGCCGAGATTTCCATGCGCACGCGGCCGTACGGCTGGTTCTCGCCCTGGCGCTTCTCGTTCTGCACCACGCCGCGCTCGCGCTCCAGCATCGCCTGCGAGATGTAGTTGCCCAGGAAGCCCATGCGGTCCGATTCCAGGAACAGGGTGCGTTCCAGCGCCGACACCGGCACGTCTTCGAAGAAGTTGGTGCGGTCGGTGTTGGTGGTGCCGTTGCGGTTGTTCGCGCCGAGGTCGTCCATCGCCTCGCGGAAGCCGTGCGGATAGTTCTCGGAACCGTTGAAGAAGAAGTGCTCGAACAGGTGGGCAAAGCCGGTCTTGCCGCGCTTCTCGTTGCGCGAACCGACGTGGTACCACATGTTCACGCCGACCACCGGCACGCTGTGGTCGGTATGGACCAGCAGGGTCAGGCCGTTCGGCAGCACGAATTTCTTATGGTCGATGCTGTAGGCCTTGCGGTCGAAGACGGTTTGCTTCGTGGCAGGTGCTGCGGCGTGGGAAGGCAGGGCTGCTGCGGCCGCGAGACCGAGCAGGAGGGGCAGGGCGAGTTTTTTCATGGGGCGTCTCGTGGACAGGTTGTTGTATGTATGCGTCCCGTCGAATCACGCGTCGGTTGGACGCGCGGTCGGCTTAGCCGACCACCCTACAGGAAACGCTGAGCTCGCGCCAGAGGAAGCGGATGCATATGTTGGGCCGTGGGAACAGCCCGGCGTGTCAGGAAAACCCCTGCGCCTGCGCCAGCAGTTGCGGCTCCATGCGCGCCGCGATCTTCTTCAGGTAGCTCGACGCCGCGGCCACGCCCGCGCCGCCGGCGCGCTGCAGCCAGGCATAGGCCTCGACCAGGTCGCGCTGCACGCCCTGCCCCGCCGAGTACATCACGCCGAGGTTGAACTGGGCGCGCGCATGCCCTTGGCGCGCCGCGCACAGGTACCAGAAATGCGCCGCCTCGTAGTCGCGCTCGATGCCCTTGCCGCAGTCGTGGCGCAGGCCCAGTTCGAACTGCGCCAGCGCGTGGCCCTGGTCGGCGGCCTTGTGGAACCAGTCGGTGGCCTCGCGCGGATCGGCATGCTCGACGCGGTCCAGCAGCACGCCCACCATGTACTGCGCCGGCGCGTAGTCCTGGTGCGCGGCGCGGCGGTACCACTCGAGCGCCTGCGCCTCGTCGCGCGCCACGCCGACGCCGCCTTCGTAGCGCAGGCCGAGGTCGAACTGGGCGCGCAGGTGGCCCTGCTCGGCCGCCTGGCGGTACCAGTGGGCGGCCTGGGCGGGATCGTTCGGCACCCCGCTGCCGGCATCGAAGAGCTGGCCGAGGTGGTACTGGGCCGAGGGCAGGCCCTGCTCGGCGGCCTGGCGGTACCAGTGCGCGGCTTGCGCCGGATCGCGGTCGACGCCCTGCCCGTGCTCGTAGCGCACGCCCAGGTTGTCCTGGGCGCCGGCATGACCCTGCTCGGCCGCCTTGCGGTACCAGTGCAGGGCAAGCGCTTCGTCGCGCGGCACGCCGTGGCCGCTGTCGTAGACCAGGGCGAGGTTGAACTGGGAACTGGCATGGCCCTGCTCGGCGGCGCGGCCGTACCACAGGACGGCAAGCGCGCTGTCCTGCTCGACGTCCTGCCCCTTGTCGTAGCGCAGGCCGAGGTTGAACTGGGCCGGCGCATACCCCTGCTCGGCGGCCTTGCGGAACCAGTCCACGGCCTGGCTGCCGCTGCTGCGCAGCGCAAGGCTGAACTGCGAGCGCGCATAGCCCTGGCTTGCGGCGCGGCGGTACCACTCGGTGGCCGCCCCCTGGTCCTGGGGCACGCCCTTGCCGGTCTCGTACATCATGCCGAGGTTGTGCTGCGCGCCCGGTTCTCCCTGGCTTGCTGCCTGGCTGAACCAGTGCAGCGCCTGCTGCACGTCGTTCGGCACGCCCTGGCCCTTCGCATACAGCCAGCCCAGGTTGTACTGCGCCGGCGCGTAGCCCTGTTCGGCCGCGCGGCGGTACCAGTAGGCGGCCTGGCCGTAGTCCTGGCCAACGCCCTGGCCCTTCTGGTACATCACACCGAGGTTGTATTGCGCCAGCTCGAGGTCGGCGCTGGCCGCCATGCGGTACCAGGCGACAGCCAACTCGTCGTTCTGGGACACACCCTGGCCCCTCGCGTACATGAAGCCCAGGCTGTGCTGGGCGCTCGGCACGCCGCGCTCGGCCATCTCTTTTACGCGCAGGAATTCTGCGCTGTAGTGTGGTTCCACCTTGGGTCCATCCATGTCGCCGGCTTGGGCAGGGATATCGAGCATATCGGCGCTCAGGCCTGGACCGCGCGCAGGCCGAACAGCGTCGGCTGGGTACGCAGCGACTTGATGAATTCGCCCAGCGGGATCGGGCGGTAGTACAGGTAGCCCTGCATGGTCATGCAGCCGTTGGCGCGCAGGTAGCGTGCCTGTTCCTCGGTTTCCACGCCTTCCGCGATCAGGTTCAGGCCCAGGCCGCGCGCGATCGAGATGATCGCCAGGATGACGGGGTAGTGGCCGCCTTCCTCGTGGATCTCCTTCACGAAGGACTGGTCGATCTTCACGGTGTGGATCGGGAAGCGGTGCAGGTAGGACAGCGACGAATAGCCGGTGCCGAAGTCGTCGATCGCCACCGACACGCCGAGCTGGCACAGCTTGTTCAGCTGCTCGATCGCGTACTGCGGGTTGCGGATGCAGATGTTCTCGGTGATCTCGACTTCGATCTGGCCCGGCGCGATCCCATAGCGCACCAGGGCGTTGCGCATCTTCTCGAAGAAGTCGCCGCGGTCGAGGTATTGCGGCGACAGGTTCAGCGACAGGCGCACGTGGTCGGTGCCGGAAGCATTCCACTGGAGCATGTCGCGGCACAGCGCGCCGATCATCCAGTCCGAGATCGGCAGCATCAGGCCGTTCTCTTCCGCGAACGGCAGGAACTCGCCGGCCGACAGCAGGCCGCGGGTCGGGTGGTTCCAGCGCATCAGCGCCTCGGCGCCGACGATGCGGCCGGTGAGCGCGTCGATCTGCGGCTGGTAGTACATCTCCAGCTCGTCCTGCTCGAGCGCGCGGCGCAGCGCCTGCTCGAGGGCGATCTTCTGGTGCGAGATGTCCAGCATCGAGGTGTGGTAGAAGCTGTGGCCGTTCTTGCCCTGCGCCTTGATCTGGTACATGGCGATGTCGGCGTGGCGCAGCAACTCGTCGATCGATTCGCCGTCGGTCGGGTAGATCGCGATGCCGATCGAGGCCGAGATGTGCACTTCGTGGCCGTCCAGGTCAAAGGGCTCCTGCAGGGTCTCGAGGAACTTCTCGGCGACCATGCGCGCGTCGTCGCGGTCGCGCAATTCCGGCAGCACGATGGTGAATTCGTCGCCGCCCTGGCGCGCCAGCGTGTCGCCCTTGCGCAGGCAGCCCTTCAGGCGGGTGGCGGCCTGCTGCAGCAGTTCGTCGCCCTTCACGTGGCCGAGGGTGTCGTTGACCAGCTTGAAGCGGTCCAGGTCGATGAACATCACGGCCAGCTCGGTCTTCTTGCGCTTGGCCTGGATCACCGCCAATCCGAGGCGGTCCTTGAACAGGATGCGGTTCGGCAGGTCGGTCAGGATGTCGTGGTAGGCCTGGTAGGAGATGACTTCTTCGGCGCGCTTGCGGTCGGTGATGTCGCGGGCCACGCCGTAGGTGCCGAAGAATTCGAGCTTCTTCACTTCCTGGTCCGGCACGTGCATGCCGATCGCGTTGAGCGAGATCGTCATCAGGGTGTTGTTGAAGGTGCGCTCCGCGCTGTTGCCGCAGCCTTTCCGGCACTTCAGGCGCAGCTCGACGTTGCGCGAGGCGCGCTCGTCGACGCGGCGCTCGTTGAAGACGTAGCGCGCGCGTTCCAGGTCCTCCTCATGCACCAGCACGGAATAGTGCTTGCCGAGCAGCTCGTCGCGCGAGTAGCCGAGCAGCTGGTAGGCGCGATCGTTCACGAAGGTGAAGCGGCCTTCGTGGTTCAGCGTGTAGATGATGTCCGGCGAGGAGTCCACCAGGTAGCGGTACATCTTCTCGGAGTTTTCCAGCTGGGTGGCCATGCGCTGGTTCTCGAGCGACAGGCGGCGGCCCTTCAGTGCGTTGGTAACCGTGGCCAGCAGCTCTTCCCTGGCGTAGGGCTTGCGCAGGTAGTCGTAGGCGCCGCGCTTGAGCGCGCCGATCGCCGCGTCGATGCCGACCTCCCCGCTCATCACGATCACGTCGGCGTCGATGCCCTTCTGGTTGATGAAGTCCATGATCTCGTGGCCGCCGATGTCGGGCAGGCGCAGGTCGAGCAGGACCAGGTCGAAGCGCAGGCGCGACAGGTGGGCCAGGGCTTCGCTGCCGGAGGATGCGGTGGTCAGGGAATAGCCGCGGTCGCGCAGCAGCTCGTACAGCGACGAGAGCAGGCGCGGTTCATCGTCGACCAGCAGCAGGCGTGGCTGATTGTCGGTGTCGAGCGTCGGGCTGTATGGAGCCGGCTCGGACATGGCGTTGTGCGCGTTGATCATGATCTTATGCGGAACCGAGCGCGCGCGCCGGCAGTGCTACAGGACCACTGAGGCCCGTGCCAGTTGCAGTGCTGGCGCCGGACCACGCCGGCAGGAGAATTTCGAATGCGGTGCCGCTGCGGCCGCTGCGGCAGGCGATGTGGCCGCCCAGCTTCTTGACCAGGCTGTGCACGATCGACAGGCCCAGGCCGTGGTGGGCGCCGTCCTTGGTGCTCTTCACCGGCGAGAACAGGTGGGCCAGCACCTCGCGCGACAGGCCGGGGCCGTTGTCGCTGACCACGAGTTCCAGGTAGAGCTGGCGCTCGCGGTTCACGTGACCGCGGTTGACGATGTCCACGCGCCCGCCAGCGGTGCCGAGCGCCTCGATGGCGTTCTTCACCAGGTTCACCAGGATCTGCTTGAGCACGTCGGCGTCGCCCTCGATGCGGGTCGCCTCGTCGTGCATGGTCACCGCGATGTCCACCGTGCTGGGGACGAAGCCGGTACTGCGGAACAGGCGCTGCACCTCGTCCACCACCTTGGCGACGTCGGTCGGGCGCGGTCCTGCTTCGCTCGGCTTGAGCTCGGCCAGGCTGCTGACCAGCTGGCCCACGCGGTCGATCTCTTCGTTCAGGATCGACATCTCGGTGCTCACCGGCTCCTGGCGCGCAAGCTTGCTGTCGAGGACACTCAGGTAGTTCTTGATGATCGACAGCGGGTTGTTCACCTCGTGCACCACGCGGCGCGACGCCTCGCGGTACTCCTCGGCCACGTGGGCCAGCTGGCGTCTGGCATGGCCACGCTCGGACAGCATGTTCTCCAGGGCGGTGGCGGCCTGCGCCCCGAAAGACTGCATGAAGCGCTCGCGGCGCTGGCAGGCCGGGACCTGCCAGGCGGCGATGCCGCCGATCAGCACGCCCAGGCAGCGCGCGCCGGCGACCAGCGGCACGCAGACCAGGCTGTCGGTGCCGAGCATGCGCAGCAGCTGTTCTTCGGCCAGGCCGAGCGATTCGCCGTCACGCCCGATGAAGGCCGGACGGCGCTCCAGCGCGCTCTTGGCGATCGCGCCGCCCTTCGCGAGCGGCACGGCGAATTCGGCAATGCGCTGGCTGCCCTGGGTCGGTGCGCCCACCAGGGCGTGGCCGGTCGGGTTCTCCAGCAGGACGACGGCATTGCCGAAGTCGAACAGGATGCGCGCCGAGCGCGTCATCGCTTCCAGCAGGCCCGATTCGCCCTGCTGGCGCGCGAAACTTTGTCCCACTTCCGAGACCAGGACCATGTTGCGCACTTCTTCGGACAGGCGCTGCTGCACCGGGTCGAGCGTCGGCGGGGCATACGCCGGCGGCGCCGGAACGTCGTCGGCGCCAGCCAGGTCGATGCCGAGGTGGGCGGCGGCCTTCTCGACCTGGCGCGCGGCGCCCTCGAGCATCCGGGCGGCCTGCTCGCCGTCGATACCGCACAAGGCCGCAGCCTCGCATACCGCCGTCTCGTCGCTTGCATGGCTGGACAGCACATGGGCCAGGCGCACGATGCGGATCAAGGGATGGGCCGACTCCAGGCGCTCGCTCGGCTCGTGGTGGTACAGCACCGCGTCGGCCAGGAAGGAGTCGAGCTGCCAGCGTTCGATCAGCCAGGCGCCGGCCTCGGCGTGGGTGATCTGCAGGGTGCGCTGCTCGACGGCGCACAGGTCCTCGTCGTCGCGCGCGGTGAAGTTGTAGCCGTATTCCTTGGGGGCCGTCGCCAGCAGGGCCAGGCGGCCGACGTTGTGCAGCAGGCCGGCCAGGTAGGCTTCTTCCAGGTGCGGGTACTCGACGGTGCGCGCGATCTCCTTCGCGATCACGGCCGTGCTCAGCGAGTTCTTCCAGAAGGCGCGCAGGTCGGTACTGCCGGAATGCGGGAAGTTATTAAAGGTCTGGAACACCGAATCGCTGATGACCAGCGTCTTGATCATGTCGGTGCCGAGGGCGACCAGGGACTGCTCGAGGTTGACGTTGCGGTGGTGGCGCTGGTAGGCGGAGCTGTTGGCAACGGCCAGCAGCTTGCCCGTCATCCCGGCATCCTTCGCGATCAGGGCGGCGAGTTCCGGCATGCCGAGGTCGTCGGCCTGCAGGTGTTCAATGAGACGCACGAGGATCTGCGGCATTGCCGGCAGACGGGCAATCAGCAGACGATTGCGGATATCTTGATCCGAAGCTTGCATGGTCTCAAACGTGGCCGCTTGTCGAGGGTTGTCCTAGGCAGCCCAGGACGGGTTGCCACACAGTCTTGCTCGTTCATCTAGCAAACAGAACAATGTTTAAACGTTTGTTCTGAGCATGAAAAACTTATCTTAGCATATAGACATTTCTGCTCGGGAACAATACTTTCTGTAAAAAGTGTTGTCGAGACGTCGCTCTAAAGTGAGAGACGTGATCAGGGTATTTGGATAAAGATGAAAGATTATTTCACATATGCATGCATATATGAAATTTAATTTCATACTAGGGTGATCTGGTCCCGTGGACCAGATCACGGATTGCGACCACCCGGGGACTAGGGCATCGGGTGGCCGTCGCGGATCTTCTGGCGCCGGTAACGGCGTGCCGTGGCCCACAGGCCGATCGACAGCAGCGTGAAACCGGCCTGGCCGAGCGCCAGCGACAGCACCGAATGCGAGAGCATCGGCGAGATGAGGCCGGCCACGATCGCACCCGCCAGGGTTGTCATGAAGGACTGGCACGAAGCCACGGTGCCACGGATGTGCGGGAACAGGTCGAGCGCCATCAAGGTGGCGCCCGGCGCGATGATCGAGCTGCCGAAGGTGAAGAAGAACATGTGCGCCACGCTCCAGGGCAGCGAAGGCGGCAGGAAGCTGTGGTAGATCACGTTAAAGGCGACCGCCCCCAGCATGAAGAAGAATCCGATACGGATCTGGCGCGCGAAGCCCAGCTTGCCCGCCATGCGGTTGGCCGCCAGCGCGCCCAGGAAGATGCCGCTCACGGTCGGCACGAACAGCCAGGCGAATTGCGAGGGGCCCAGGCCCAGGTGCTCGGGCAGCATCACCGGCGCCGAAGCGATGTAGAGGAACAGGCCGGCGAAGTTCAGCGCCACCACGCCCGACTTCATGTGGAACAGGAAGGAGCTGAAGATGGCGCCGTAGCTCTGGGCCAGGAAGCGCGGGTTGAAAGGCTGGCGCTTTTCCTGAGGCACGGTCTCGGGGAGGTGCTTCCAGCAGAACCAGCCCAGGATGACGGTGTAGGCGCACAGCGCCAGGAAGATCGCGCGCCAGTCGGCCAGGGTCACGATCCAGCCGCCCAGCACCGGCGCGATGGCCGGCGCGATCGAAAAGATCATGGTCACCATCGACAGCAGGCGCGCAGCCTCGGCGTCGGAATACAGGTCGCGGATGATGGCGCGGCCCACCACCACGCCCGCCCCCGCCGACACGCCCTGCATGATGCGGAACACCCACAGGTAGTGCACGGAGCTGGCCGCCGCGCAGCCGAAAGTGCCGATCGCGAACACGACCAGCGCGAACAGGACGACGTTGCGCCGTCCGAAGGCGTCGGACAGCGCGCCATGCCACAGCACCATGCCCGCAAATGCGAGCATGTAGGCGGTGAGGGTCTGCTGCACTTCCAGCGCCGAGGCGTTCAGTTCGGCGCGGATCTGCGGGAAGGCCGGCAGATAGGCGTCGATCGAGAACGGCCCCAGCATCGACAGCGCGGCCAGCAGCGTGGCCAGGCCGCCGGCGGTGAGCATCGCGATCTTGTGGGGCGGGGGCAGCGGGACCGGCGTGACCGGATCCTTGGGCAAGTGGTCGGGGTCGGTCGGCGGCAGCATGAAGGGCTTATTGCTCCTGTTTTGGCTTGGCTTCCTCGCGGCGGTTGAAACCGGCCACCATGTCGAAGCGGAACAGGCGGCATTCCAGCGCGCCGTTGAAGAACGGGGTCTTGCGCGATTCCTTCAGGCGCAGCAGCTTCGGAAGCTGCAGGTCGGCCGTGAACAGGAAGGCGGTCCAGCCGGCGAAGCGCTGCTTCAGCGTGGTGCCCAGCGCCGAATAGAAGGACACCGCCATCTCGTCCTGCGGCACCGTGGAGTCGCCGCGCACGCCGATCCGCTCCCCATACGGAGGGTTGGTCAGCAGGATGCCCGGCTGGGAGGTGGGCGGCGAAACGTGCTGGGCCTCGATCTGCTTCAGGGGCACGTCGAACAGGATGCCGGCGATCTTCAGGTTGTGACGGGTCATGGCGACCATGTCGCCCGAGATATCGGAGCCGAAGATGGTCGGCTCGCTCGGCAGCGGATTCGGCTTGATCTCGGCCTTGAGCGCCGCCCAGGCTTCGCGGTCGAAGTCGGCGAATTTCTCGAAGGCGAAGCGGCGGCGCGCACCCGGCGGGATGCCCTGCACCATCTGGGCCGCTTCGATCAGGATGGTGCCGGAGCCGCACATCGGGTCGAACAGCGGAATGCCCGGCTTCCAGCCGGCCACGCGCAGCATGCCGGCGGCCAGGTTCTCGCGCAGCGGCGCGTCGCCGGTCTCTTCACGCCAGCCGCGCTTGAACAGCGCTTCGCCAGAGGTGTCGAGGTAGATGATGAAGTTGCGCTGGTCGAGGAAACCGACGATGCGCATGTCCGGCTCGCGGGTGTTGACCGAGGGACGCTTGTTGAACTGGTCGCGGAAGCGGTCGCAGACCGCGTCCTTGATCTTCAGCGTGGTGAACTCGAGGCTCTTCAGCGGGGACTTCACGGCGGTGACGTCGACGCGGATGGTGTGATGTACGGCGAACCAGTCTTCCCAGGGCTGCTCGAGCACCAGGTCGTAGATGTCGTTCTCGTTGTTGTAGCTGCGCTGTCCCATGCGCATCAGGACGCGCGAGGCGATGCGCGAGTGCAGGTTGATGCGGTAGGCGTCCACCAGCGAGCCGGAGCAGTGCACGCCGCCCGGCACCTGGTTGTGCACGCGCATGGTAGTGCTTTGCTGGGCGATTTCGCCCAGTTCTTCGGCAAGTGCCGCTTCCATGCCGCGCGGGCATGGGCAGAAATATGAGGCCATGAGGGGTACCCTTTGTCCGTTGATAAAAATGAGCCAGGTGCCACCGGTCCGCACCGGTGGCTTCAACATCGGATGATTCTGTTTAGAACGGCTTGACGACCACCAGGATGACAATCGCCAGCAATAGCAGCACCGGCACTTCATTGAAGTAGCGGTACCACTTATGGCTGCGCTGGTTCGCCCCGCGCTCGAACTTTTTCAGCAGCGAGCCGCAGGCGTGATGGTAGCCGATCGCCAGGATCACGAGCGCCAGCTTCGCGTGCAGCCAGCCGCCCTGGATGCCGTAGCCCAGCCACAGCCAGAGGCCGAGCACCAGGGCCGGCACCATCAGGATCGTGGTGAAGCGGTAGAGGCGGCGCCCCATGCCCAGCAGGCGCTCGAGCGCCGCCGGATTGGCTTCCTGGGCCAGGTTGACGAAGATGCGCGGCAGGTAGAACAGCCCGGCGAACCAGGACGCGATGAAGACGATGTGCAGGGCCTTGATCCAGAGATACATGCGGTTCTTTCTTGTTTCTTGTTATTGGCGAACTTCGCCGTGGCCGAACACGACGTACTTGAGCGAGGTGAGCCCTTCCAGACCGACCGGGCCGCGTGCGTGCAGCTTGTCGTTCGAGATGCCGATCTCCGCGCCCAGCCCGTATTCGAAGCCGTCCGCGAAACGCGTCGAGGCGTTCACCATCACCGAGGCCGAGTCCACCTCGCGCAGGAAGCGCAGCGCTGCGCTGTAGTCTTCGGTGATGATCGACTCGGTGTGCTTCGACGACCAGGTGTTGATGTGGTCGATCGCGCCGTCCAGCCCTTCCACCACGCGGATCGCCAGGATCGGCGCCAGGTACTCAAGGCTCCAGTCCTGCTCGGTGGCATGCGCCAGATACGGGTAGCCGGCCAGGATCGCATGCGCCTCGGCATCGGCACGCAGCTCGACCTCTTTCGTCTTGTAGAGCTCCGCCAGCCGCGGCAGCACGGCCGGGGCAATGGAACGCGCCACCAGCAGGGTTTCCATCGTGTTGCAGGTGCCGTAGCGGTGGCACTTGGCGTTGAAGGCCACCGGCAAGGCCTTGGCGATGTCGGCCTTGTCGTCGATGTAGACGTGGCAGATGCCGTCCAGGTGCTTGATCATCGGGACGGTGGCCTCGTTCATCAGGCGCGCGATCAGGCCCTTGCCGCCACGCGGGACGATCACGTCCACGTACTGCGGCATGGTGATCAGGGCGCCGACGGCGGCGCGGTCGGTCGTGTCGACCACCTGCACCGCATCCAGCGGCAGGCCGGCGCCCTGCAGGCCCTCGCTCACCAGCTTGGCCAGCGCGCGATTGCAATGGATCGCTTCCGAACCGCCGCGCAGGATGGCCGCGTTGCCGCTCTTGATGCACAGGCCCGCCGCGTCGACGGTCACGTTCGGGCGCGCCTCGTAAATAATGCCGATGACGCCCAGCGGCACGCGCATCTGGCCGACCTGGATGCCGCTCGGGCGCGACTTCATGTTGGTGATTTCGCCGACCGGGTCGGGCAGCGTGACGATCTGGCGCAGGCCCTCGACCATGGTCTTGATCGCGCCGTCGGACAGCGCGAGGCGGTCGAGCAGCGCCGGTTCCAGGCCGCCGGCGCGGGCGGCGTCCATGTCCTGCTGGTTGGCAGCGCGCAGCACGGCGGCATCGCGCTCGATGGCGTCGGCGATCAGGAGCAGCGCGCGGTTGCGGGTGGCGCCGTCGGCCCGCGCCATCGCGCGCGAAGCGGCACGGGCCTTGCGGCCCATGGAGTGCATGTGTTCGGTGATGTCCATCGTTTAGCCCGTTTATGAATCAAATGTGATTTGACCGAGGGTCAACCGGCATCGAAACAGCCGCGCGTATTAGCGTGCCACCCGCAGCGCCAGCTGCAGCATGGCATCCCATGCATCGCCCGCAAACGCTTTCGCGCGCAAGCCCTTGACCATCCGGTCCACCTGCGCCGCCTCCTGCAGCGCCGCTTCCAGCGTCGCCATCGACACGCGCCGCAGCGCCGGTTCCATCATCCGCTCGCGCGGCCCCCAGATGCGGTATTCCTTCAGCAGTGCGCCCAGCGGGCGCCCCTGCGCCATCCCGGATTTTAATTTTAGCAGCGTGCGGATTTCTTCACTGACGGCCCACAAGACCAGCGGCAGCGCTTCGCCCTCGCCTTTCAATCCGTCGAGCATGCGTGCCAGGCGCGCCGGGTCCCCTAGAAGCATCGCTTCGGACAGCTTGAACACGTCGTAGCGCGCCACGTTGAGCACGGCGTCATGCACCTGCTCGAACGTCAGCTTGCCCGGCTCGTAGAGCAGGCCGAGCTTCTGGATTTCCTGGTGCGCGGCCAGCAGGTTGCCCTCGACGCGGTCGGCGATGAAATCCAGGCTCTGGCGCTCGGCGCTCTGCCCCTGCGCCGAGAGACGCATGCCGATCCAGCCCGGCAGCTGGGCGCGTTCGACGTTCGGGATCTCGATGTAGACCGCCGCCTGCTGCAGCGCCGCCACCCACGAGGCCTTGGCGGTCTGCCAGTCCAGCTTGGGCAGGGTGATGAGGGTGAGGTTGTCCGGGCTCAGGTCCTTCGCATAGCCCTGCAGGGCGGCGCTGCCGTCCTTGCCCGGTTTGCCGCTCGGGATGCGCAGTTCGATCAGCTTCTTGTCGCCGAACAGGGACATGGCCTGGTTCGCCGCCAGCAGTTCGCCCCACTTGAAGTTGCGCTCGACCGTGAGCACGTCGCGCTCGGTATAGCCCTGGGCGCGCGCGGTCTTGCGAATACGGTCGGCCGCTTCCAGCGCGAGCAGGTGCTCGTCGCTGGTGATCACGTACAAGGGCGCGAGGCCCTTGGCCAGGTGGCCCTCGAGGGCCTCAGGCCGCAGTTGCATCGCTCGGTTCCACTACGTCAGACAGGTTTGATCGCGGCCAGCCGGCGCAGGATCTGCTGCACCAGGTCGGCCTGCATGTCGCGGTACAGCAGCTGCTCTTCCGATTCCTTGGCCAGCACCTGCGATTCATCGAAGGCGATGTTGCGGCGCAGGGTGATCTCGGTCGGGCCCAGGAGCTCCTTGTTGTTCGCGTCGCGCACGCGGAACACCAGCGTGTAGCTCAGCGAGTACTCGCGCACCCGGCCCAGGCTGTTCAGCGACAGGATCGATTTGCCGCGCGACTCGGACAGCACGTCGAACAGGGCCTGCGCCTTCGATGCATCGGTCTCGATGCGCACCGAATCGCCCGCGCGCAGGTTGCGCTTGAGCTCCGTGCCCAGCGGCGAGGTCTCGGGGAAGGCCAGGTAGATGCTCTGGAAGGGCATGTTGTACTGGCCGGTCGAGCCGCGCAGCTGGAAGCCGCAACCGGCGACGGTTGCAGCCATCAGGAATGCAGCGAGGGTGCGCACCACGGTTCTTTTCATCGGTTACACCACGATGTTGATGAGTTTGCCCGGCACGACGATGACCTTCTTCGGCGTGCCTTCGATGAACTTCTGGGCCGCTTCCGATGCCAGCGCGGCAGCTTCGATCGCCGCCTTGTCGGCATCCTTCGACACCTTGACCGAACCACGCAGCTTGCCGTTCACCTGGATCATCAGTTCGATTTCCGACTGCTCCAGCGCGGCCGGATCCACTTCCGGCCACTGCACGTTGAGGATGTCACCGTAGACGGCGGCATAGCCCAGGTCCTGCCACAGCGCGTGGGTGATGTGCGGCGCCACCGGGTTCAGCAGGCGCAGGAAGATCGAGAAGCCTTCCGCGATCACCGCATCCGATGCGGCGCCGTCGGCCAGCTTGCTGGACTCCAGCGTGTTGAGCATCTTCATGCAGGCCGACACCACGGTGTTGTACTGGATGCGCTTCAGGTCGTAGTCGGCCTGCTGCAGCACCTTGTGCACTTCGCGGCGCAGGGTCTTCTGGGCGTCATCCAGCGGAACGCCGCCCGGCGAACCTTGCTGCTGGCCTTTCAGGGCGGCAGCGATACGCTCACGCTGCGCGTAGCCGTAGGCCCAGACGCGGCGCAGGAAGCGGCTCGCGCCTTCGACGCCGCTGTTCGACCACTCCAGGGTCTGCTCCGGAGGCGAGGCGAACATGGTGAACAGGCGCGCGGTATCCGCGCCGTACTGCTCGATCTGCGCCTGCGGGTCGATGCCGTTGTTCTTCGACTTCGACATCTTCTCGGTGCCGCCGATCTGGACCGGCTGGCCGTCCGATTTCAGGACGGCGCTCTGCGGGCGGCCTTTGTCGTCGAAAGTGAGCTCGACGTCGGCCGGGTTGAACCAGGTCTTCTTGCCGCTGGCGTCTTCGCGGTAATAGGTCTCGTTCAGCACCATGCCCTGGGTCAGCAGGTTCACAAAAGGTTCGTCGAAGGTGAGCAGGCCGAAGTCGCGCATCACCTTGGTCCAGAAGCGCGCGTACAACAGGTGCATGACAGCGTGCTCGATGCCGCCGATGTACTGGTCCATCGGCATCCAGTAGTCGTTGCGCTCGTCGACCATCTTGTCGTTCGAGCCCGGCGAGGTATAGCGCATGTAGTACCAGGACGAGTCGATGAAGGTGTCCATCGTGTCGGTCTCGCGGCGCGCCGGCTTGCCGCACTTCGGGCAGTCGCACTTCAGGAAGGCGTCGTCCTTGTTCAGCGGGTTGCCGGTGCCGTCCGGGACCAGGTGTTCCGGCAGCACGACCGGCAGGTCTTGTTCAGGCACAGGGACGGCGCCGCAGTCGCCGCAGTGGATCATCGGGATCGGGGTGCCCCAGTAGCGCTGGCGCGAGATACCCCAGTCGCGCAGGCGGAAGGTGACCTTCTTGTCGCCCAGGCCCTGGGCGGCGAGGTCGCCCGCAACCGCATTGACCGCGGCGATGTAATCGAGGCCGTCGTACTTGCCCGAATTGATGGTGCGACCGTTTTCCTTGTCGCCGTACCACTCCTGCCAGCCGTCCAGCGAAAACTCCTGACCTTCCACGGCAACGACCTGCTTGATCGGCAGATTGTATTTGGTGGCGAAGCCGAAGTCGCGCTCGTCGTGGCCCGGCACGCCCATCACGGCGCCGTCGCCGTAGGTCATCAGGACGTAGTTGCCGACCCAGACCGGTACCTGCTCCTTGGTGACCGGATGGGTGACGAACAGGCCGGTCGGCATGCCCTTCTTCTCCATCGTCGCCATGTCGGCTTCGATGACGGAGCCCAGCTTGCACTCGGCGATGAAGGCCTGCAGTTCCGGATTGTTCCTTGCGGCGTGCTGGGCCAGCGGATGCTCGGCCGCCACGGCGCAGAAGGTCACGCCCATGATGGTGTCGGCGCGGGTGGTGAAGACGTACAGCTTGCCCTCGTTGATGAGTTCACCCGACTCGTCCTTGATCTCGTGCGGGAAGGCGAAACGCACGCCGGTCGACTTGCCGATCCAGTTGGCCTGCATGATGCGCACGCGCTCCGGCCAGCCCGGCAGCTTGTTGTCGACGTAGTCCAGCAGCTCGTCCGCGTACTCGGTGATGCGCACGTAGTACATCGGGATCTCGCGCTTCTCGATCAGCGCTCCCGAGCGCCAGCCGCGGCCGTCCACCACCTGTTCGTTCGCCAGCACGGTCTGGTCCACCGGGTCCCAGTTCACGGTGCCGGTCTTCTGGTAGATGATCCCTTTTTCCAGCATCTTGAGGAACATCCACTGGTTCCACTTGTAATATTCCGGCTTGCAGGCGGTCATCTCGCGCGACCAGTCGATGGCCAGGCCCATCGATTCCATCTGCCCGCGCATGTGGGCGATGTTCGAGTAGGTCCACTCGCTAGGGGGCACGTTGTTGGCCATCGCCGCGTTCTCGGCCGGCATGCCGAAGGCGTCCCAGCCCATCGGCATCAGCACGTTGTAGCCGTTCATCCGCAGGTAGCGGTACATCACGTCATTGATCGTATAGTTGCGCACGTGACCCATGTGCAGCTTGCCCGACGGGTAAGGCAGCATCGAGCAAGCGTAATACTTGCCTTTTGGGAAACGCGGGTCGTTCTCGATGGCCTTATAGGCGTCGATCGACTTCCAGTAGGCCTGGGCGGCCTGTTCTACTTCGGCTGGACTATATTTTTCTTGCATGATTTCTGCAGACGTAATGAGGGGTGGAACCGGACATTATACGACACTGAGCTGTCTCGTTTTGCACTGCGGCGAAAGGCAGAGCCGCAATAAAAAACCGCCATGCCTGCCGTGACAGGGATGGCGGTTGATCGGCTGAAATGCGGTGACTCAGCGCAGCACCAACTCCAGCGCCGGCTTCTCGCCGTAATCCTCGTAGCGCTCGTTGATGCCGCCCACGCAGAAGGCGATCTCGTCGAGCAGGTCCGGCACGGCGGCTTTCATCTTGCCGGCATCAAGGATGACGATTTGCAGCACCTCGTTCGGCTTCAGCCGGAACCTGGTCATGTTCTCTTCGTCGCGCAGATAGCTCATGCAGTCGACCCAGGCGTCGATGGAATCGGCATACGACTCCGGAAAGCCGAACGCGCGCCGGGATTCCAGATGGAAGGAAGCTTCGTCGACGATGGCGGCGCCGTTCAGTTCCGCGACGGCCATGGTCAAGCCTTCAGGCCCAGCACGTCGTGCATGTCGAACAGGCCGTTCGGCTTGCCAGACAAGAAGCGCGCGGCGCGCAGGGCGCCGTGGGCGTAGGTGACGCGGCTGCTCGACTTGTGGCTGATCTCGATGCGCTCGCCGGTGCCGAGGAACATCACGGTATGGTCGCCCACCACGTCGCCGCCGCGCACGGTGGCAAAGCCGATGGTCGACGGATCGCGCTCGCCGGTCACGCCTTCGCGGCCGTAGACGGCGCATTCCTTCAGGTCGCGGCCGAGGGCGCCGGCGATCACCTCGCCCATCTTGAGGGCGGTGCCGCTCGGCGCGTCCACCTTGTGGCGGTGGTGCGCTTCGACGATCTCGATGTCGTAGCCTTCGCTGAAGCTCTTGGCCGCCATTTCCAGCAGCTTGAGGGTGACGTTCACGCCCACGCTCATGTTTGGGGCAAACACGATGCCGACCTTCTCGGCGGCGGCGCGGATCGCGGCCTTCCCAAGCTCGTCGAAGCCGGTGGTGCCGATCACCAGCTGCACCTTGTTGGCGGCGCAGTACTCGATGTGGCCCAGCGTGCCTTCAGGACGGGTGAAGTCGATCAGCACGTCGGCGTCCTTCAGCGCGCTAGCGAGGCCGGACTGGATGATCACGCCGGTCAGCTGGCCGGCGAAGGCGCCGGCATCCATGCCGATCGAGGGCGAGCCGGCGACGTCGAGCGCGCCGGCCAGTTCGGCGTCCGGCGCGGCCTGGATGGCTTCGACCAGCATGCGGCCCATGCGGCCGCTGGCGCCGGCGACGGCGACTTTCAACTTGGTGCTCATGGCTGCGCTGTTCATGGCTGGATGACCGGGGCGCCGCCGACCTTGGCCGGTTCGACCGGACGCGATTCGGCCTTCGCCTTGGTCTTCGGGGCCGGGCCGGCGATGCGGTCGATGTATTCGCGCTCGGTCGGCAGGTTGCCGCCTTCGAAGCGCTCGACCTTGTCGTCCTTGAAGAAGACGGTGACGCGGCTGGTGGTCAGCTCGCCGTTGCCGCGCGCGAGGTAGAACGGGTAGTCCCAGCGGTCCTGGTGGAAGACGTCGTTCAGCAGGGGGCTGCCGAGGATGAAGCGCACCTGGTCGCGGGTCTGGCCGACCTTCAGCTGGTTCAGCATCTCCTGCGAAACGAAGTTACCCTGCTGGATGTCGGGGCGGTAGGGCGAGAAGATCCACATGAACTTCTGCAGCTTGGTGGCCTGGACGGTCTGGGCGCCGGCATTGGCGGCAGCCGCCGATTTCTGTGCGTCGGCGGCGACTGCCGCCGGGTCCGTGTCCACCGGCGGCGCGGGACGCGTCTGGTTGCGCCAGGCGGCGCAGCCGGACAGCAGCAGGGTGCATGCCAGGCCTGCCGCGACGACTGCCCGGCTTGAGAATCGGTGGAGAACGGCTTGTTTGACGCGCATAGGTAACCTCAAAACGTTTGAGCGGGAGCTCCAAAACGCTATATCATAAAGCACTATGCCAAACTACGAGCAAGAAACGTGAGCAATCCACATGAGTAACAACCCTACCGACCTGAAGGCCAGCGGCCTGAAGGCTACCCTGCCACGCCTGAAGATCCTGGAAATCTTCCAGAACAGCTCCGTGCGGCACCTGACGGCGGAAGATGTCTACAAAATTCTCCTCGCCGACAACATGGATGTGGGCCTGGCCACGGTATACCGCGTGCTGACCCAGTTCGAACAAGCCGGTCTGCTGAACCGCAACCACTTCGAGACCGGCAAGGCCATCTACGAGCTGAACGCCGGTTCGCACCACGACCACCTCGTCTGTCTTGACTGCGGCCATGTGGAAGAGTTCTACGACGAAGAGATCGAGTCGCGCCAGCACAAGATCGCGGTGGAGCGCGGGTACAGGATTGCCGAGCATTCGCTGGCGATTTATGGCAATTGCGTGAAGGTGGGATGCCCGCGGAAGCAGTAATTCCACTGGACTGAGACCAGATACGTAAAAAAAGGGGGAGCAATGCCGCTGGCATTGTTCCCCCCATTCGTATTGGAGTCAGGGCTGGCTCAAGGCATTCGACAACAGCTTCGCCGTAATATCCACGATCGGAATCACACGTTCGTACGCCATGCGCGTCGGCCCGATCACCCCCAGGGTGCCGACGATGCGGCCATTGACTTCGTAGGGCGCCGTCACCACGCTCATTTCGTCCATCGGCACCAGCTTCGACTCGCCGCCGATAAAGATCTGCACCCCGCCCGCCTTGCTCGACACGTCGAGCAGCTGCATCAGGCCGGTCTTCTGCTCGAACATCTCGAACATCTGGCGCAGGGAAGTCATGTTCGACGACAGGTCGGATACCGACAGCAAATTGCGCTCGCCCGCGATCACCATGTCGTCGCCCTCGGCCATCGCCTCGCTGCCTGCCTCCACCGCCACGTGCATCAACTTGCCCATGTCGTCGCGCAGCTGGCGCAGTTCGCCGGTCAGGCGGTTGCGCACCTCGTCGAAGGTAAGGCCGGCGTAGTTCTGGTTCAGGTAGTTGGCCGACTGCGTCAGCTGCCCCGGCGTGTAGTCGACGTCGGTGAGCAGCAGGCGGTTCTGGACGTCGCCGCGCGGGTCGACGATGACGAGCAGGATGCGCTTCTCGGACAGGCGCAGGAATTCGATCTGCTGGAACACCGACTCGCGCCGCGGGCTCTGCACCACGCCCGCGAACTGCGACAGCGAAGACAGCATCTGGGCCGCGTTGGCGATGATCTTCTGGGGCTGTTGGCTTGGAAGGCGCATGTGCTGGGCGCCGACAGCCTGCTCGTCGATGTGCTGCACGGTGAGCAGGGTGTCGACGAACAGCCGGTAGCCGCGCGGAGTCGGGATCCGGCCGGCCGAGGTGTGCGGACTGGCGACGTAACCCATTTCCTCGAGGTCCGCCATGATGTTGCGGATCGTGGCCGGCGACAGGTCGAGGCCGGAAATCTTCGACAGCGCGCGCGAGCCGACAGGCTGGCCGTCGGCGATGTAGCGCTCGACGAGGGCTTTGAGCAGGGTCTGGGCGCGGGGTTCGAGTTGCATGGGCTTGCTGGTTGCGGGTGGCGAAAGGTCGCTCTCCATATTATGCACGGGATGGCGGGCGCGACGCCAGTTCAGGCGTGCTCGCGCTTGAGCCAGTCCAGCAGGCCATCCAGGCTGCCCACTTCGGCGTCGGGACTTATTTTCTTCCCCTGCTGGTCCAGGATGTCGTTGACCTTGCCGATCCGGTTCATCCACACGGCGCGCAGCCCGGCGCGCTGGGCGCCCTGGACGTCGAGCAGCAGGTCGTCGCCTACGTACACCGCCTCGTGCGGCGCCACGCCCAGCAGCTTGCAGGCTTCCAGGAAGATGCGCGGGTCCGGCTTGGCGACGCCGAAGGTGGGCGCGGCAACCGAGGCGTCGAAATGGCGCGCCAGGCCAATCGTCTGCAGATCGGCATTGCCGTTGGTAACGGAACCGATCCGCACCCTGCCCTTCAGGCGCAGCAGGCCGGGCAGCACGTCGTCGTAGGGAATCACCGCGTTGCGGGCGGCGAAGAATTCGGTCATCGCCAGTTCCACCTTGGCTGCATCCTCGCCGGCCTGCTCGAAGGCGGCGACCAGGCCCGCCCGGCGCAGGGCGCCCAGGTCGAGCTGGAACTCGGGCTGGCGCGCCAGCAGCTCGAGCCGCGCCTGGCGCAGGCTCTCGATGGTGAACTGCTGCGCCACCCGCGGCGCATGCTGGCGCAGCCAGGCGAACAGGATCTGCTCGGCCTCCAGGATCACCGGGGCGATCGGCCACAGGGTGTCGTCGAGGTCGAACAATACGGCTTTGGGCCAGGCGCGGCGCTGGTTCATGGTTCGGGTGTGCGGGAAGGTGGATGCTTGACCCAAGGATAGCGAGCACGCCCGTAGAAATCAATCGAACGCCGTCACCTGATACCCACGGTTACACCGTGATACAAAGGCAAACCGTCCAGCTGCTTGTTAAATAGACTAAAATGCTGCGATTAATATTGGGCGGTTCATTTAATCGAGAATTGTCCGCCCCGCGTGTCCACTGCTCACTTGCACACGCTTTGCACGCGCTTCGCACCATTTACTAGTCAGATTTTTTGGAGAAATTATGAAGAGTTCGTACCTGCGCGCCGGTGCTGCGCTGGCATGCGCGCTGGCGCTGTCCGCTTGCGGTGGCAGCGATGGCGACCGGGTTATCGGCGGGCAGTTTTTCGGCGTCACCAAGCCCGGCCTGGTCCTGCAGAATAATGGCGGCTCCGACCTGGCCATCGAACCGAACAGTGTCGGCAGCGGTCGGTTCTATTTCCCCAACCTGGTGGAAACCGATTCCGGCTACAGGGTCACGGTCAAGAGCATTCCAAGCAACGCATCCGGCTGCACGGTGGAAAACGCATCGGGCAAGGTGGCATTCGACATCGGCAACATCTACGTGACCTGCACCATCCGCCAGCATGAGCTGAAAGGGACGGTCGCCGGCCTGACCGGCAATAACCTGGTACTGGTCAACGGCGCGGACCGCGTCCCGGTTCCTGCCGGCGCCACTGCGTTCACCATGGCCAAGGTCAACGAAGATGCCCCCTACGGCGTCGTCATCCTGAGCCAGCCGGACAACCAGACCTGCACGGTCGCCAACGGCACCGGCACGATGGGCGCAAACGACGTCACCAACGTGACCGTCAACTGCGGCCCGCGCACTTGATTAACACTGAGCACCCTGGAGCAAGCTTCATGAAGTTTTCCCTGATTCGTCCGGCAAGCATGCTGGCAATGGCACTGGTCCTGGCATCTTGCGGTGGCGGTGACGACGACGACTTTACGGTGGCCGGCAGCGTCGAAGGCATCGTCTATCCGGGCCTGGTACTGACCATGAACGGCGCCGACATCAACGTGGCGCCGCCGGCCAAGGCCGGCGAGGCGGTGTCGTTCGCCTTCCCGAACAAGCTGGAGTACGGCGATACCTACGAGGTGCGGGTCAAGACCGATCCTCAGCACCAGAACTGCGCCGTCCACCGGGAGGCCCCGCTGAGCTATTCCGGTACGGCTGGTCAACTGGCCGTGATCAACGCGCGCTTCCAGTGCTTCATCGATGAGCACGATATCGGCGGTACCGTCACCGGCCTGACCAAGGACAATACCGGCCTGGTGCTGGCCAACGGCAGCACCACCGGCACCACGTTGATCGTGCCGGCCGAAACCAACACCACCGGCGCCGCCTTCCCCTATGCGATGACGGTCCCGGTCCAGTATGGCCAGACCTATGGCGTGACCATCGTGACCCAGCCGAAAGACGCCGTCTGCACGGTCCAGAACCCGACGGGCGTCATGGGCGATAACGACATTACCAATATCAACATCAACTGCGTCCGCAGCTGAGATATTCGAAAAATTTATGTCGAATATTTGAAAGGAAAATTGGATTTATATGCTGTGACGCAGCATACTAACTCCTGTCTCCTCCAACTCTCCTCAGAAAAGAATTGGATTTCAAGCCCGCTCACAGAGCGGGCTTTTTTTTGTCCGCGCGCCGGCTCGAGGAAAAAGTGCCCGGCAGCGCTCTGGCGGATCAGGCCAGGCGCTTGGCCGTCACCTTTACCACGGCGACCTGCGAAGCGCCGACCGACACCTGGGCGTGGTACGCGTCGGCGGCGCGGCTGGTGGCGGCCTGCGCATAGCTGCTGACGCCGGCGAGGACCAGGGTGGCGAGGAAGATGGCTTCCATGTGCTTGAGGATGTTCATGTGCGTGCTCCTTCGATGAGTTTGCGGGCCGCTTTGTGGTGTCTTGCGGCTGTCGATGGAAGCACTTTAGCCATTGCCCGCCGGAGGCTCCAGCGGGGTGCGACGGACTGCAGGAATTGGCGGATGAAGGGACGAAATGCGGGATGCGCTGTCATTGTGCAGCGCAATGTAGAGCAGGGTTTCGGGGGATCAGAGCAAGTTGGCCAGCGCCACGTACTGCTCCAGCCCCACCGCCTCCGGCCGCGCCCCCGGATCGATCCCGGCTTCGATCAGCTGCGCCTCGGTGAACATCCCTGCCACGCAGTTACGGATCACCTTGCGGCGCTGCGAGAAGGCCTTGGCCACGACTTTTTCCAGCGTGGCACCATCCACTTCCAGCTTCTGGCGCTTGGGGATCATGCGCACGATCGCCGAATCCACCTGCGGCGGCGGGTCGAAGGCGGTCGGCGGGACGATGAACAGCAGGTCCATGTCGTAGCGCCACTGCAGCATCACCGACAGGCGGCTATAGGCCTTGGTGCCCGGCTCGGCCACCATGCGCTCGACCACTTCCTTCTGCAGCATGAAATGCTGGTCCTCGACCAGCGGCGCGAATTCGGCCAGGTGGAACAGCAGCGGGCTCGAGATGTTGTACGGCAGGTTGCCGACCACGCGCAGCTTCTGCCCTTCCGGCACCGGGATCGCGCCGAAATCGAACTTCAGCGCGTCGCCCGAGTGCACGGTGAGCTTCTCGCGCGGGTAGGCTTTTTCCAGGCGCGCCACCAGGTCGCGGTCCAACTCGACGACGTGCATGTGGTCGAGCGACTTGAGCAGCAGCGCGGTCATGGCGGCCAGGCCTGGTCCGATCTCGACCATCGCCTGGCCGCGTTGCGGACCGATGGCGTCGATGATGTTGTCCAGGACGAGTTTATCGGTCAGGAAGTTCTGGCCGAAGCGCTTGCGTGCGACGTGTTTCATGGGTGCTTTCTTGTTGCTTGTTTTTTATTATGGCTTGCGTGCCGCCCCTTGGGCGGCACCCATCTGCATGGCGGCGCGGATCGCCTCTTCCATGCTGCCGCAGTCGGCCAGGCCCAGCCCTTGCGCCGCGAGGTCGAGCGCAGTACCGTGGTCGACCGAGGTACGCACGATCGGCAGTCCGAGCGTGACGTTGATGCCGCGCCCGAAGGTAGCGTGCTTCAGCACCGGCAGGCCCTGGTCGTGGTACATCGCCAGCACGCAGTCGGCCCCCGAGAGGTACTTCGGCTGGAACAGGGTATCGGCCGGATAGGGGCCGCGTGCGTCGATGCCGCGCGCCCGGGCCCCCTCCAGCACGGGCGTGATGACCTCGATTTCCTCGCGCCCCAGGTAGCCGTTCTCGCCCGCATGGGGGTTGAGGCCAGTGACCAGGATGCGCGGCGCGGCGATGCCGAATTTGTTCTTCAGATCGGCATCGATGATGTCGATGACCTGCGCCAGGTGATCGACCGTCAGCGCGGCCGGGACATCCTTGAGCGGCAGGTGGGTGGTGGCCAGCGCCACGCGCAGGTAGGCTTGATCTCCCGGGGGCTGCCCCGCCAGCATCATCACGACCTTCGGCGTATTGGTTTTTTCAGCCAGGTATTCGGTATGGCCGGAAAAGGCGACGCCGGCGTCGTTGATGGTGCTTTTCTGGAGCGGCGCGGTGACGATCCCGTCGAACCAGCCGGCTTGTGCGCCTTCGATCGCGAGGTCCAGGGTGGCCAGCACGGCGCGCCCGTTCTCGGCGTCGAGTGTGCCCGGGGTGACGTGGGCGGCGAGCGGCACGTCGATGACGGCCAGGCGGTCCTTGCCGAAGTGCGGCAGGCCGCCATTGCGCAGGGCCTGGATCGACAGTGCCGACAGGCGGATGGCGGGGTCGATCAGGCTGGCGGTGAGCGCCAGGAAGGCGGCGTCGCCGACCAGCACGCAGTTGGCCGATTCGCGCAGCGCCCAGGCGGCGCGGATCGAGATCTCGGGGCCGATGCCGGCCGGCTCGCCGACCGTGACCGCGAGGGTTGGCCGCCGGAGCGCCGTACCGCCTCCGCTCGGCATCACCATGGCCTTATTGCTCCTCGCGGAACTCGACGTAGGCGCGGTCGCGCACCTGGCGCATCCAGTCTTCCATCGCTTCCTGCATCTTGCGCTCACGCAGGACCTGGCGTGCATTATTACGTTCGCGCTGCTTGCTCTGGTCTTCCGACTTGCGCTCGGTGACGCGCAGGATGTGGAAGCCGAAAGGCGACTCGATGACGTCCGAGATCTCGCCCGGCTTCAGGGAGGTCAGGGCCTGGTCGAATTCCGGACCGGCATCGCCCGGCTCCAGCCAGCCCAGGTCGCCGCCCTTGGCCGCACTGGCCGGTTCCTGGCTGTTCTGGCGCGCCAGGTCTTCGAAGGTCGCGGTCTTGTTGACGATCTTTTCCTTCAGCTCGAGCAGCTTCTTCCTGACCTCGGCCGCGTTCATGGTCGGCGTCGGCTTCATGAGGATGTGGCTGACGCGGGTCTGCTGGACCACGGCCTCTTCGGCCGGGGCGGCATCGGCCAGGTTGCGCTTGTCCGCCATCTTGAGGATGTGGAAGCCGACGTTGGTCTTGATGATCGGGGTGACCTGGCCGGCGTTCAGCTTGCGCAGCTGGGTCGCGAAGACCTCCGGCAGGCGGTCCGGGTCGCGCCAGCCGATCTCGCCGCCCTTCAGGGCGTCGGGCGCGTCGGAATAGGTCGCGGCCATCTTGCTGAAATCGGCGCCGGTGCGCAGCTGGCGCGCTACTTCCTCGGCGCGTGCGCGGCGCGCAGCGATCTGCTCGGGCGAGGCATTCTCGGGCACCGCCACCAGGATCTGCGCCAGGTTCATCTCGACGCGCTCGGCCGCGGCGGCCTTCGAGGCGGCGAGGTAGGTGTCGATCTCGGCTTCCGAGACCTGGATCTTGGAGTCGACCTCGTGCTCGCGCAACTGCTGCATCATGATCTCGTTGCGGATGTCCTCGCGGAACTGGCCGAAAGGCAGGCCCTCTTTCTCCATCTGGTTGCGCATTTCCTGCACCGACATCTTCTGGTTCTCGGCGATACGGGCGATGGTGGCGTCGAGCCTGCGGTCGTCGACGCGCACGCCCATTTCCTTGGCCAGCTGGATCTGCGCACGCTCGACGATCATCGCCTCGACCACCTGGCGCTCCAGGGCGGACTGGTCAGGCAGCTGCATGTTGCGCGCCCGGAGGTTCTGCGCGGTCTGGGCCACGCGGTTGCGCACTTCGTTTTTCGTGATCACTTCGTCATTGACGACGACGTGGATCGAGTCGATCACCTTGGCGCTGCTTGACGCCGGCGGCAGGAAACCGCTGCCCGGCTTGGCGGCCGCAGCCGGGGCTGCAGCAGGTGCAGCAGCCTGGGCCAGGACCTGGCCCGCGGTCAGCGCGCACAGCAGGGCTGCGGCGAGCTTAATAGTGTGCAAACGGGTGGTACGCGTCATCTGGAAAGCACTCATTCAGGTGAAGAATCATTCAATTGCCGACCGCAGAGTGTACTCCACGGCGGTTAAGGCGTCCTTAAAAAGTTCACCTCGAAAACCTACTTCGCGTTGCAGTGGCGGTTTGCGATGCTTGCCACGGTTTTTCGAGGCGAACAATTCAGGGGCGCCCCACATTCGAGGTCAGCTGCTGGTAGCCCGGAACGGCCTTGTTGAAGGCGTCGAGCGGGTTGCCCGAACCGAGGCGCGACAGTCCATTGAGCTCGAGCTGGAAGAAAATCGGCGTCGAGGTGGTCTGGGCTGCGGTCACGAAGCGCTGCGCGCCGAAGCGGAACACCCAGCAGTCGGCCTTGTACTCGAGGCCGATCAGGCTTTCGAGCAGCTTGCCCTTGCCCGGCTCTAGGCTGCCCACGGTGTAGGAGCGCAGCGCGTAGCTCACGCGCCCGACGCCATACCAGCGCGACGACAGCGGCCACTGCCCCGACAGGTCGACGTTGCGGAAGCTGCCGCGTTGGTAACGGTATTCGGCGTTCAGGACCTTCATCGGGGCTGGGCGCCACTGCGTGCTCAGGTTCGAGCTGTACAGGTTGCTGCCGGTCGCGTCGTATTGTACGCCGCTGTCGAAGCTCCAGGTCTCGGAAATGCGGCCGGATGCCGCCAGCAGCACGTCCGAGCGGCTCTGGTGCACCGGCTCGCCCGGCAGGCGCACACGCGGCTCGTCGAAGTAGATGCGCTGGCCGAAGGCGAGGCGCAGGCGCTCGGCGCCATCGGCCTGGATGTAGCGCGACACCACGGCGGCGGTCAGCTGGTTGGCGTCCGACACGCGGTCAAGCCCGACGAAGCGGTTCTCGCTGAACAGCTGCGCGTAGTTGAAGCCGGCGCGGCCGGTGTCGAAATTCGGGAACAGGCTCTGGTCCTTGTACGGCGTGCGCACGTAGAACAGGCGCGGCTCCAGGGTCTGGGTGATGGAGCTGCCGAACAGCGACGCGTCGCGCTCGAACACCAGGCCGCTGTCGAGCGAGAAGGTGTTCAGGCTGCGCGAGAGCTTGGTCGGACCGGTATAGCCGTTCTCGCGGTCCAGGTCGTACCTGGTGTGGTGGCTGATCACTTTCGGCGTCATGAACCAGCCCGGGCGCACGATGGGATAGCTGACCTGGGCCACGGCCACGGCGCGGTTGCCGCGCAACAGGTCCGGGTGCCAGAAGCTCACCGCCTCGGCGTCCACCGCCCAGTCGAAGCCCCTGACGTCGTAGCGGCCGGCGTGGAAGTTAATCTGGGGCAGGCGATCGTAAGGGCGCGGCACCGTCAGCCTCGGGTCGTCGATCGCGGCCGGGTCTTGCAGCACCTGGTAGTTCTGGGCGCGCGCACTCAGGTTCCAGTACTGGCCCACCAGATCGGTGCGCACCTCGCGCAGCAGCTGGCGCTCGGCGCTGGCGGCCACGGTACGCGAGAAGTCGCTCGGGTACTCGTCGTCCGAAGCCGCATGCAGGTTCCAGCCGTAGGACCAGCCCGGGCCCAGGGCCTGGGTGTGGACCGAATCGATGCGCCAGCGGTCTTCGCCGGTCTCGCGGTCCTTGCGCAGGCCTTCGACGTGGGTCTCGCCGTTATAGGCGCCGAGGTCGGTGACGCCCAGGTAGCGCCCCGTGGCGCCGAGCTGCAGGCCGCGGTCGAACATCAGGCGCGGGTAGACCGTCAGATCGCGGTTGGGAGCGATGTTGAAGTAATACGGCACCATGACCTCGGCCTTGCCCTTGGAACCGAAGCCCACGGTGGGCGCCAGCCAGCCGGAGCGGCGCGCGCCCGACAGCGAGAACGACAGGGCCGGGGTGCCGATGATCGGCACGTCCTTGAAGTAGATGACGGTCTTGCCGGCCAGGCCGACATCGCGACCGCTGTCCAGGCGCAGCGTGCTGGATTTCAGGTACCAGTCCGGGTCCGGTCCTTCGCAGGTGCTGTAGGTGCCGTCGCGCACCAGCGCCACGTCCTCGCCGAGGAAGTCGATGCGCGAGGCATTGCCCTGCGCGTTATTCAGTTGCAAACGGTACTCGGGGCGCAGCACATATCCCTTGCCCGTCTCGAGGTTCAGCTGCAGTTCGTCGCCCTTGTAACGGTCGCCGAAGCGCCACATATTGACGTTGCCGCTAGCGGTGACCTGGTCTTCGACGCGCAGGTAGCAGGCGGTGTCGGCGGTCAGGCGGGTCTGGCCGCGTGTCAGTTCGACATTGCGTTCGAGGTTGATCTGGCGGTCGGGACGACCGCTGATGTCCTCGGCGCGGATCGTGATCGGCAGGTCCTGCTCATCGCGCGATGCGCTCGACTGTGGCGTGGGTGCTACGTCCTGTGCATGTAGCGGCAGCGAGACGCCGGCGGCCGCGCTGGCCAGTACATACAATGCGAGCGCTTGTCGCGGGGGAAATGGGTGGGCCGAAAACCAGCTCATGGAGAATCTGCGTGCGCCATAAAGGGCGGTATTTTTGGAATGAATCCCTTATTATATGGGAATAACTTTGATCAACCCGATTCACCAGGCCGCTTCATGTCTTCTTTGTATCAAAATTCTTCCACTTCCGCTGACAAGGACGCGCGCCTGCAGCAGCTGAACGAATGGCTGGCCTCGACCGGCCTGGTGGAAGTGGAAACCGGCCGTCCGGCATCCGCGGATGCCAGCTTCCGTCGTTACTTCCGCTACGACGTCGTCCCCGCCATGCGCGAGAAGCTGGGCGCGACCCTGGTGGCGATGGACGCCCCGCCCGAGCGCGAGAACGTGCCGGCCTTTATCCACGTGCAAGGCCTGCTGATGGACGCCGGCGTCACGGTGCCGGCCATCGTCGCCCGCAAGGTGGAAAGCGGCTACCTGCTGCTGTCCGACCTCGGCGTGACCACCTATTTGCAGCGCCTGGATTCGGACAATGCCGCCTTCATGTATTCGGACGCGGTCGACGCCATCCTCAAGTTCCAGCTCGCCAGCCAGCCCGGCAAGCTGCCGGAATTCGACCGCGCTTTCGTGCTCCGCGAGATGAACCTGTTCCCGGAGTGGTTCATCGAACGTCATCTCGGTGTGAAACTGGATGCGAAGCAGCAGGCGCAGCTGGACAAGGTGTTCGAGGCGATCACCGCCAACGTGCTGGCGCAGCAGCAGGTCTACATGCACCGCGATTTCCATTCGCGCAACCTGATGTGGCTCGAACAGGGCAACCCGGGCGTGCTCGACTTCCAGGACGCCGTCTACGGCCCGATCACCTACGACCTGGCCTCGCTGCTGCGCGACGCCTACGTCCAGTGGGACGAAGAGATCGTGCTGGACTGGGTGGTGCGCTACTGGCAGAGCGCGAAACAGGTCGGCCTGCCGGTCAACCCGGACATCGACGCCTTCTACCGCGACTTCGAATTCATGGCCCTGCAGCGCCACCTGAAGATCCTCGGCATCTTCTGCCGCCTGAACTACCGCGACAGCAAGCCGAACTACATGGGCGACCTGCCGACCGTCATGGATTACGTGCGCCGCACCGCCAACCGCTACACCGAACTGAAGCCGCTGCTGCGCCTGCTCGACTCGCTCGAGGACAAGGCGCCGCAGGTCGGCTACACCTTCTGAGGACGAGTCCCCTCTCATGAAAGCCATGATTTTCGCCGCCGGCCGCGGCGAGCGCATGCGTCCGCTCACGGACGCCTGCCCCAAGCCGCTGCTCAAGGTGCGCGGACGGCCGATGATCACCTACCACGTGCTGAATCTGGTGCGCGCCGGGATCACCGACATCGTCATCAACCACTCCCACCTCGGCCACATGATCGAGGAAGAGCTGGGCGACGGCAGCAAGTACGGCGCGCGCATCGTGTACTCGCACGAGCCGACTCCGCTCGAGACCGCGGGCGGCATCGCCAATGCCCTGCACCTGCTGGGCGACGAACCTTTCCTGGCGGTGTCGGGCGACATCTACGCGCCCTACTTCGACTATTCCCAGGTGTTCGACGTCCTGAAGGACAAGGACATGCTGGGCATTCCCTACCCGCCCGACAAGCGCGACATCGCCTGGCTGTGGCTGACGCCGAACCCCTGGCACAACCCGGAAGGCGACTTCGCCCTCGACATGTACACCCTGCGCAACGACGGCCCGGCCAAGTGGAACTTCGCCGGCATCGGTGTCTACCGCCCCGAGATGTTCGAGGGGATCAAGGCGGGCGAGTTCGTCAAGTTCGGGCCCCTGATGCGCAAGTTCATCGAGCAGGGCCGCGTGGGCGGCGAGCTGTACGAAGGCCAGTGGGTCAACGTCGGCACCGCGCGCCAGCTGGACGAACTCAACGCGCCGCTGGGTGCGGCCAAAACGGGTTCATGACTGCGTCTGGGGTCATGACCGCGCCGGTCGCGTCCTGCATCGAACGCCGTGCGCGCCTGGCGGCGCGCATGCAGCCGGGATCGGTGGCGGTACTGGCCACCGCGCCGGAAGTGCTGCGCAACGGCGACAGCGACTACCCCTACCGGCACGACAGTTACTTCTATTACTTGACCGGTTTTACCGAGCCGGAAGCCGTGCTGGTGCTCGCCGCCCCTTCGGGTGACGTGCCAGCGCGTTCGATCCTGTTCTGCCGCGAGAAGAACCTCGAACGCGAAATCTGGGACGGCTACCGCTACGGCCCGGAAGCGGCGCGCATCGCCTTCGGTTTCGACGAGGCCTATCCGATCGGCGAGCTCGATGCGCAGATGGCGAAGCTCCTCGCCAATGCGCCGGCGCTGTACTATGCGCTCGGCCACAGCGCCGCGCTCGACGCGCAGGTGAGCGCCTGGCTCAAGGCGGTGCGCGCGCAGGGCCGCAGCGGCATCACGGCGCCCGCATCCACCCACCACCTGCTCGGCATGCTCGACGAGATGCGCCTGCTGAAGGATGCGGGCGAGCAGGCGCTGATGGGGCGCGCCGCCGCCATCGCCGCGGCCGCCCATGCCCGCGCGATGCGTTTCACGCGCCCCGGCGTGTTCGAATACGAGATCGAGGCCGAGCTGCTGCACGAATTCCGCCGCAACGGCGCCCAGTTCCCGGCCTATACCCCGATCGTCGCCTCAGGCAGCAACGCCTGCATCCTGCACTACAACCAGAACGACCGCCGGTGCCGCGAGGGCGATCTGGTGCTGGTCGATGCCGGTTGCGAGCTGGACGGCTATGCCTCGGACATCACGCGCACCTGGCCGGTCAATGGCCGTTTCAGCGCACCGCAGAAACGGCTGTACGAGCTGGTGCTTCGGGCCCAGGAAGCCGCCTTCGCCGCGATCGTGCCCGGACGGGCTTACAGCGGCATGCACGAGGCGGCGGTGCGGGTGCTGGCCGAGGGCATGCTTGATGTCGGCCTGCTCGACCGTTCCAAATACGGATCGGCGGAAGATGCGATTGCCGACAAGGCGCACCTGCAGTTCTACATGCACGGCACCGGCCACTGGCTCGGGATGGACGTGCACGACGTCGGGCCTTACCGCGACCTGGGCGTGGCCGAGAAACCCTCGCGTCCCCTGCTGCCGGGGATGGCGCTGACGGTGGAGCCGGGCATCTATGTGCGCCCCGCGGAGGGGGGGCCGGCGGAGTTCTGGCACATCGGCATCCGGGTCGAGGACGACGTGATCGTCACGGAGGACGGCTGCCGCGTGCTGTCCGGGGATGCGCCGAAAGGCGTGAACGAGATTGAAGAATTGATGAAGGAGCGTTGATGGCGGAAGAACGCCTGGATGTCGATGTGGCGATCTGCGGCGCCGGCCCTGTCGGGCTGGCGCTGGCGGCCTTTCTGGTCCGGCGTGGCGTCGAAGGCAAACGCATCGCCCTCATCGACGGCAAGTCGCTCGGTCAGGCCATCACCGACCCGCGCTCGATCGCACTGTCCTGGGGCAGCGTGCAGCTGCTCGACGAAGTGCGCGCCTGGCCGCTGCCGGCCACGCCGATCCACGAAATCCACGTCTCGCGCCGCGGCCAGCTGGGCCGCAGCTTGATGGACCGCGCCGAGCACGGGCTGCCAGCGCTGGGTTATGTGGCGCGCTACGGCGACGTGGTGGATGCGCTGGCGCGTGCTTGCGACAAGGCCGGCGTGGCTACCTTGCGTCCGGTCCGTGTCGCCTCCTTCGACGAAGATGCCGACAGTGTGGCATTGCGGCTGGACGATGGCCGTACCGTGCTCGCCCGGGTGGCGGTGCAGGCCGAGGGCGGCGTATTCGGCCAGCAGGACAGCCGAGCGCAGCAGCGCGACTACGGGCAGACCGCCCTGATCGCGCGCGTGAGCGTGGGCGAGCCGGTTGCGCGCCGCGCTTTCGAGCGCTTTACCGACGAAGGCCCGCTGGCGCTGCTGCCCCAGGATGGCGACGATGGCCACCAGTACGCGCTGGTATGGTGCATGCGCCCGGAACGCGCAATGGACGTCCAGCTGCTCGACGATGCCGGTTTTCTTGCCCAACTGGGCGAGGCCTTCGGCACCCGCCTCGGCAAATTCACGGCGGCCTCGCCGCGCGTCGCCTTCCCGCTCGGCCTGAACGCCGAAGCGCGCGCCACCGCACGGACGGTCGCGATCGGCAATGCCGCGCAAACGCTGCACCCGGTCGCCGGCCAGGGCCTGAACCTCGGCCTGCGCGATGCCGCCGTGCTCGCGCGCCAGCTGGGTAGGGGCGCCACGCCGGCAGCCGTCGAGGGCTTCATGCGCGAACGTGCGCAGGACCGCCGCCTGACGATCTCCCTGACCGACACAATGGCCCGCGCCTTCACCCTCGGCGGCCCGCTGCAGCCGCTGCTGGGCCTGTCGCTGGCCGCGCTCGATATGGTCAAGCCCGCGCGCCTGCTGCTGGCCGACCTCATGATGTTCGGCCGCCGCTGACCAGGAGCTCGACCGTGTTGCGCCTGGGAGTGGCGTCTTCATGGAACAGGTCGGCCAGGTATTCGGCCAGCCCATCCTCGGTGATATCGGCGGGGATGACAAAGCCGGCCGGCCGGCGCGTCCCGTCGCTCCCGGGATAAAACGCCTGCCACGCACCCGGCTTGCCGCTGATGGCAACCAGTCTGCCGAAGACCTTGAAACGGAGCGTGTTCATATGCTGAGGGAATTAGGGTCAGAGTCGAATGATCCGCCAAGCGTTCCTGATCAGTTGAGGAGGCGCCATGTTCGATGAAGGCGCGACTGATCGTGGGATCACTTGGAAAATCATTCGCCTCTGACCCTAATGGGGTGTGCAAGAAGTGGATTAATCGACGGCCTTGACCATCGCTTCGATCACCTTCTTGGCGTCGCCGAACACCATCATCGTGTTCGGCTGGTAGAACAGGTCGTTGTCCAGGCCGGCGTAGCCGCTGGCCATCGAGCGCTTATTCACGATGATGCTCTTGGCTTTATAGGCCTCGAGGATCGGCATGCCCGCGATCGGCGACTTCGGGTCCTTGGCCGCCGGGTTCACCACGTCGTTCGCGCCCAGCACCAGCACCACGTCGGTCTGGCCGAACTCGCCGTTGATGTCTTCCATCTCGACCACCTGGTCATAGGGAACCTCGGCCTCGGCCAGCAGCACGTTCATGTGGCCCGGCATGCGGCCCGCCACCGGGTGGATCGCGTAGCGCACCTGCACGCCGTGCTCGGTCAGCTTGTCGACCAGTTCCTTCACCGAGTGCTGGGCGCGCGCCACCGCCAAGCCGTAGCCGGGGACGATGATCACCGATTCCGCATTTTGCAGGATGAAGGCGGCGTCGTCGGCCGAGCCGGATTTCACCGGGCGCTGTTCCTTGCTGCCGCCGTCGTCCGCGACCGCTTCCCCCCCGAAGCCGCCCAGGATCACGTTGAAGAACGAGCGGTTCATCGCCTTGCACATGATGTACGACAGGATTGCGCCGCTCGAGCCCACCAGCGAGCCGGCGATGATCAGCATCGAGTTGTTCAGCGAGAAGCCGATGCCCGCCGCCGCCCAGCCCGAGTAGGAGTTGAGCATCGAGACCACCACCGGCATGTCGGCGCCGCCGATCGGGATGATGATCAAGACGCCCAGCACGAAGGAGAGCGCGGCCATGATGATGAACGGGGTCCAGGCCGGCGCCACATTGTCGTCGAAGCAGAACACCAGCCCCAACGCGATGATGGCGATCGCCAGCACCAGGTTCAGGATGTGCTGCCCGGCGAAGCGCACCGGCGCGCCCTGGAACAGGCGAAATTTGTACTTGCCCGACAGCTTGCCGAAGGCGATCACCGAACCCGAGAAGGTCACCGCGCCCACGAAGGTGCCGATGAACAGTTCCAGGCGGTTGCCGAAGGGGAGCGGAGTCTCGCGCGTGGCGATGTTGAAGGCCCAGGGCTCGGACACGGCGGCAATCGCGATGCACACGGCGGCCAGGCCGATCAGCGAGTGCATGGCCGCGACCAGTTCCGGCATCTTGGTCATCTCGACCTTCTTGGCCGCCACCGCGCCGATGGCGCCGCCCACCACCACGCCCAGGATCACCAAGGTGAAGCCCATGCCGCTTCCGGTAGCCAGTTCGGCCTGCAGCTTGAGCATCAGGGCAATGGTGGTGACGACCGCAATCGCCATGCCGGCCATGCCGAAGGTATTCCCGATGCGCGCCGTCGACGGCGAGGACAGTCCCTTGAGCGCCTGGATGAAGCAGACCGAGGCCACCAGGTAGAACAGGGTCACGAGGTTCATGCTGATGAAGTTCATGCCCGCTCCTCCGCGCCGGTAGCCTTTGCCGCCGGAAGCCCGGCCCCCTTCGGCTCCTTCTTCTTGAACATCTCCAGCATGCGGCGTGTGACCATGAAGCCGCCGAAGACGTTCACCGCGGCCAGCGCCACCGCCAGCGTGCCGGCCACCTGCCCGGCTAGCCCTTCGGTGAGCCCGGCGGCCAGCATGGCGCCGACGATGACGATGGCGGAGATCGCGTTGGTCACCGCCATCAGGGGCGTGTGCAGCGCGGGGGTGACGTTCCAGACCACGTGGTAGCCGACGTAGATGGCCAGCACGAAGATGATCAGGTTGATGATGGTATGGCTGATTTCCATGCTCCGCTCCTCGGATCCTCGTTATTGGTCTAGGTACGTACTCATTTGCGTAAAACTGCGCCGTCGGCGCACACCAGCGTGGCGCGCACGATCTCGTCTTCGCGGTCGATCATGAACTTGTCTTCCTTGTCGATGACCAGCTTGAGGAAATCCAGCACATTCCGGGCATACAGGGCGGATGCGTCGGCCGCCACCATGGACGCCAGGTTCGGTTCGCCGACGATGACCACGCCGTGCTTCACCACCGTGCGGCCCAGCTCCGTCAGCGGGCAGTTGCCGCCCTGCTCGATCGCCATGTCGACGATCACCGAGCCCGGCTTCATGGCCTGCACCGTCTCTTCGCCGATCAGGGTCGGCGCCTTGCGGCCCGGGATCAGCGCGGTGGTGATGACGATGTCGGCCAGCTTGGCGCGCTCGTGCACCAGCGCGGCCTGGCGCTGCATCCAGGCGGCCGGCATCGGGCGCGCGTAGCCGCCGGCGCCTTGCGCGATCTCGCGCTCCTCGTCGGTTTCATAGGGCACGTCGATGAACTTGGCGCCGAGCGACTCCACCTGTTCCTTCACGGGCGGGCGCACGTCGGAGGCTTCGATCACGGCGCCCAGGCGCTTGGCGGTGGCGATCGCCTGCAGGCCGGCCACGCCGACGCCCATGATCAGCACGCGCGCCGCCTTGACCGTGCCGGCTGCCGTCATCAGCATCGGCATGAAGCGCTGGTAGGTGTTCGCCGCCAGCATCACGGCCTTGTAGCCGGCGATGTTGGCCTGGCTCGACAGCACGTCCATCGACTGGGCACGCGTGATGCGGGGCGCGGCCTCGAGCGCGAAGGCGGTCAGGCGGGCATCGGCCAGCGCTGCCAGGTTCTCGGTATCGAAGGGATTGAGCATGCCGACCAGGACGGTGCCGGGGCGCATGCGGGCGCGCTCGGCGCCATCGGGGCTGCGCACCTTGAGGACCATGTCGGCCCCGAAGGCGGTGGCGGCATCGACGATGCCGGCGCCGGCCGCTTCGTACGCCGAATCGGGATAGGATGCGCGCACCCCGGCGCCGCTTTCCACCAGCACCTGGTGGCGTGTGGCCAGCTTCTTGACGGTTTCGGGAGTTGCAGCAACGCGGGTCTCGCCCGGCCTGGTCTCGGCCGGTATGCCAATTCTCATGAATCCCTCCGTTCAGTGGACACATCTGTCCACAATCTATCATGTAATTACGCGAATTGCTCAACAACAAATACTAAAAAAATAATATTTGATTGTCGCGAAAACCCGGACGTGGAACCAGTACCATTGAATGATTGTTTGCAATAAATCAAGGCCATTTAACGACAGGCAAGCGCACCGTAGCGTGGGTGGATGAGCAGAGATGCTCCCTGTCAAGGTAAAATGTCGGCTCATTTTCAAGGACGCGCATGACCGATATCTTCAAACCATCCGTGACCGTCGCCGCGATCATCGAGCGCGATGGACGTTTCCTGCTGATCGAGGAAGAGACGAGCGAAGGCGTGAAGCTGAACCAGCCGGCAGGGCACCTCGACCCGCACGAGTCGCTCGAGCAGGCGGTCGTGCGCGAAGCACTGGAGGAAACCGCGCACGAATTCATCCCGACCGCGCTGGTGGGCATGTACATGTCGCGTTACCATTCGAAGTCGCGCGGCACCGATGTGACCTACCTGCGCTTCACCTTCTGCGGCCATGCCGGTCGCGAACTGGACCAGCCGCTCGACGAAGGCATCCTGCGCACCATGTGGATGACGCGCGACGAAATCGCCGCCACCGCCGACCGCCACCGCAGCCCGATCGTGCTGCAGTGCGTGGACGACTACCTGGCCGGCCACCGTACCCCGCTGCACCTGCTGTACACCCACCCTTCCGTATTCGAAGGCGGGATCTGATTCAAGAAACGGAACAACAATGAGCAAGAAAAAAGTCGTGATCGGGATGTCGGGCGGTGTCGACTCCTCGGTCGCGGCGTGGATGCTGAAGGAACAGGGCTACGAAGTCATCGGCCTGTTCATGAAGAACTGGGAAGACGACGACGATTCGGAATACTGCTCGACGCGCCAGGACTGGATCGACGCCGCCAGCGTGGCCGACGTGGTCGGCGTGGACATCGAGGCCGTCAACTTCGCCGCCGAATACAAGGACCGCGTGTTCGCGGAATTCCTGCGCGAGTACCAGGCCGGCCGCACGCCGAACCCGGACGTGCTGTGCAACGCCGAGATCAAGTTCAAGGCCTTCCTCGACCATGCGATGAAGCTGGGCGCCGACCTGATCGCGACCGGCCACTACGCACGCGTGCGCGAGAACGACGGCCGTTTCGAACTTCTCAAAGCGTTCGACCACACCAAGGACCAGAGCTACTTCCTGCACCGCCTGAACCAGGCCCAGCTCTCGAAGTCGCTGTTCCCGCTGGGCGAGATCCCGAAGACGGAAGTGCGCAAGATCGCTGAACGCCTGGGCCTGCCCAATGCGCAGAAGAAGGACTCGACCGGCATCTGCTTCATCGGCGAGCGCCCTTTCCGCGAGTTCCTGAACCGCTACCTGTCGCACAAGCCGGGGCCGATGAAGCTCGACAACGGCCAGGTCGTGGGCGAGCACATCGGCCTGTCCTTCTACACGCTGGGCCAGCGCAAGGGCATCGGCATCGGCGGCCTGAAGTCGCACAAGAACGCGGACGGCACCAGCGAGCCGTGGTTCGTGGCGCGCAAGGACGTGGCCAGCAACACCTTGTACATCGTGCAGGGACACGACCATCCATGGCTGCTGTCGCCGCACCTGGAAGCCGGCCAGGCCAGCTGGACCGCGGGCGAGCCGCCTGCCAGCGGCAAGGCATTGTCGGCCAAGACCCGCTACCGCCAGGCGGACGTGGCCTGCACCGTGCGTGCCGACGGGGGCGACCGTTTTGCGCTCGATTTCGAGGAAGCGCAATGGGCGGTCACGCCGGGGCAGTCGGCCGTGCTGTACGACGGCGACGTGTGCCTGGGTGGCGGGATCATCGACAGCAACGCTGCCTAATTTGTAGGGTGGGCGGGTTCCCCGCCCACGCGGTGATAGTTTGGTTGTAAATAGCCTCGCGGGCGGCATCACCGCGATTTGAACGCGTGGGCGGGAGACCCGCCCCCCCTACCGCCCTGCCAGCCACTCGGCCAGCGCCGCCGGCGCCATCGGGCGCCCGTAGTAGTACCCCTGCGCCTCGTCGCAGCCCGCCGCGCGCAGCTGCTGCGCCACTCCCTCCGTCTCCACGCCTTCCGCCACCACCCGGTGGCCGAGGTCGTGCGACAGCTTGATCATGGTCGTCACCAGCGCACGCGTGCGCTCGTCCTTCTCCATGCCGCGCACGAACGACTGGTCGATCTTGACCACGTCGGCCGGCATGTCCTGCAGGTAGGACAGGCTGCTGTAGCCGGTGCCGAAGTCGTCGATGGCGATCTTCACGCCGCCCGCGGCCAGCCGCGCCATCGTGTCGTGCGCGGCCTTCGGCTTGCGCATCAGCGCGCTTTCCGTCATTTCCAGGGCCAGGCAAGCGGCCGGCAGGCCGTGGCGCGCCAGCCCCTCCAGCACGCGGTCGCTGAAGTCCGGTTCCTCGAGGTTCACGGCGGAGACGTTGACCGCGACCTGCAGGGTCACGCCGTCGGCATGCCAGGCCGCCAGCTGGCGCAGGGCCGCCCCCAGCACCCATTCGGTGGTGGCGCGGGCCAGCGAGGTGGTCTCGACGATGGGCATGAATTCGCCCGGCGGAATCGGGCCGGCATCGGGATGGTTCCAGCGCAGCAGGGCTTCCACGCCGAGGCAGCTGCCGTCGAACAGGGAGACCTTGGGCTGGAAGGCGAGGTGCAGCTCGCTCGGCTGGGCCAGTGCGCGCCCGAGTTCGCTGATCAGCCAGAAGCGGTGGCGGTAGGCGGCATCCTGCTCGGGCGAATACACGCGCAGGCCGGATTCGGCGTCGCGCGCATCGTGGGCGGCACTGTGCAGGTTGCGCAGCACGTCGAGCGGCGCGTCCTGGCCCACGGCGAAGCGCACCAGGCCGACCGTGGCCGTGGTCAGGAAGCCGCCCTGTCCCATCGGCGTGCGTTCCCCCAGCCAGGCCATCAAGGTGCTGCTGAAACGCACCAGGGACAGGCCGAGCGGCGCCAGGAAGGCGAACTGGGTCGGTGCAACGTGGTAGACCTTGCCGCCGCCGGCCAGCCCTCGCAGGGCCGGCACGGCTGCGCGCACGATGTCGTCGAGCCAGGTGCTCCCCATCACCCGCATGGCGTCGCTCAGCTCTTCCGGCGTCGCCAGGCTGACCAGGGCCGCCAGCTGGGGTTCCCCCTCGGCGGTGACGATCGCCAGGTCGCGCACGTCGCTGACGAACTGGTTCCGGTTGGGCAGGCCGCTGACCGGATCGATACGTCCCAGCGCATGCTGCAGCTCGATCTGCGCCATGACCATGGCCGCCAGGTCGCTCAATGCGGTGCGATCGGTATCCGTCACCGCGCGCGGTTCGGTGCCGAGCACGCACATCGCTCCCAGGCAGTGTCCGGTCTTCGTCACCAGCGGCGCGCCCAGGTAGAAACGGATCCCGCTGTCGGCCAGGGGGCTGTCGCGGAAGCACTCGCTCTCCAGCAGGTCCGGCACTTCCAGCATCTCGCCGCTGTCCGCCACCGCCGCACAGGGCGCCTTTACGCGCGGGATCGCATTGTGCTCGACACCCACCTTCGACTTGAACCACTGGCGGTCGGTGTCAGTCAGCGAGACCGCGGCGATCGGCAGCTGGAACAGCTGGGAAGCCATGCGGGTGATGCGGTCGAAGGCTTCGCTGGGTGCGGTGTCGAGCAGCTCCAGCTGGCGCAGCACTTCGATGCGGTCGGCTTCCTGGAGAAATGGATCATGCCTCGTATTCATGGGGCGCCCTGGCTTCGCACACCGAAAGGCGCACGTATTTATCGGAAATGCCGATTATAGCGGCATTTTTCTGCAATACGATGCTTGCGGTCAATATTTCCCTAACTCCGTGCGCATTTTCGTCAAATATTGTCGCATTTCGGGTAGAATGCCTGCACTTACTACAAATCACCAAGAACATGAGCGAGGACGATCCGATCCTGACGACGCGGGAAGCGGCGCACATGCTGGGCGTGGCCGTCAGCACCGCGCAGCTCTGGATGGAAAGCGGGGCACTGCCGGCATGGAAGACACCCGGCGGGCACCGGCGCGTGCGACTGAGCGCCGTGCGCCGTCTGCAGGCGAAACAAGGCGCCGCCGGCGTCGTGCCCGGGGAGCCCGAAGCTGCGGGCTTCACGTCTCTGCCTGCCAGTGCAGCGGCCGCGCCGCAGGACGTCGAAGCGCTGTCCGGCCATGCCCTGCTCGACACCGCGCCCGAGGAAGTTTTCGACCGCCTGGCACGGCTGGCCGCACAGGTGACGGACTGTCCGATGGCGCTGGTCACGGTGCTGGCCGGGCAGCGCCAGTGGTTCAAGGCGCGCGTGGGCGTCGGTCTGCAGGAAACGCCGCGCGAATGGGCATTCTGTGACCACGCGCTGGCGAGCGGCGAGGCGTTCGTGGTGGTCGACGCCGCCAATGATGTGCGCTTCGCCGCCAACCCGCTGGTGACGCGGGCGCCGCACGTGCGCTTCTATGCCGGCGTGCCGCTGGAAGACGCGCAAGGCCGCCGCTTCGGCACCCTGTGCGTGCTGGACCGCGAGCCGCGCCGGCTGCGCGAGCGCGAGCTGCGCGCCCTGCACGAGCTGGCGGAAATAGCGTCGGAAGAGACCAAACGTCGCGGCTGAGCGCCGTTCAGTTTTTCTGTTACGCCGCGTTACCCGCCGCAGCCTGCTGCTTGCGAACGACCGCGATCACGGTATTGCGGATGGTCTTGAGCACGGCCTCGGCCTTGAAGGGCTTGACGATGAAGCCGTGCACGCCGCGCGCGAGCGCGTCCTGGATGGCGGTGGCATCGAGCGTGCCTGACACCATGAAGATCATTGCCTTCGGCAGCTGCACGCGCAGTTCCTCGACGATGCGGCTGCCGTCCTCGGCCTGCTCGCGCGCGATGCAGACGATCTGGGGGCGGTGCTTCATCGCCAGGCCGAAGCCAAGCGTGCCGGTATGCGTCTGCGCGACGACGTCGTAGCCGCCATCAAGCAGTACGGTGTTGAGCAGGCCGCGCGCAATGGCGCTGCCGTCCACGATCAATACCTTCAGCATCGGCGCTTTCCTTCAGTATGATTCATAGGCCAGCATATTCCAGGTGACGCCCAGCCGCACGTCCAGCTTGAGCGACACCAGGCAGCGCGACACCTCGAGTATCTCACGCTCGGCGCGCAGCCTCTCGCCCAGCGGGGTCTTGAGGATGCCGGCGCCCGCCACCACGGCGTCCAGGCTGCCGTAGGCATTGAGCAGGCGCGCCGCGGTCTTCATGCCGATCTTCGATACGCCCGGCACGCCGTCGGTCGGGTCCCCCATCAGCGCCAGCAGGTCGTGCAGCAGTTCCGGCGCCACGCCGAAGCGCTGGCGCACCCAAGCGTCGTCATGCCATTCGTTCTTGAAATGGTCCCACACCAGCGCGCCGTGCGCGATCAGGATGTGCAGGTCCTTGTCGGTGGTGGCCACGATGGCTTCGCCCCGCCCTTCCTGCAGCCAGCGCATGACGCCGGTCGCGATCACGTCGTCGGCCTCGACCTCGGGCACGGCCAGCACGTGCAGTCCGGCCTGGCGCAGGCGCTCGTGGAAGCCCGGCAGGGCCTCGCGCAGCGGCGCCGGCATGGCGGCGCGCCCTTCGCGGTAGCGCGGATACAAGGCATGGCGCCAGTTGGGCCCCCCGTAGTCGAAGGCAGCCAGCACGTGGGTCGGCGCGTGCGCTTCCAGCACGTTGCGGAAAGACGAGAACGCGTGGCGCAGCGCGATGCTGGCCTTCAGGTCGGAGTCCGGTTCGGGGCTGGCTTCGTAGACGCGGCGCACGATGTTCAGGCCGTCGATGGCGAGCAGCTTTCCCTGTTTGCTCATGGTGGTGCGGTTATCGGGGTGGGTTGCGGCGGCGTCATGATAAACCGGGCGCGCCGCCGAGGAAAGCGCTGGGCCTGCACCCAGCAGGCAGGCATCCCGGGCTCACTTGGCGTACGCGTATTCGCCGCCGCGCTCCAGCGCGCGCCTGTAGGCCGGACGCGCATGGATCCGCTCCAGGAAAGCCGACAGCTTCGGATACTGGCTGCCGAGCCCCCCGCGCGAAGCGGCCGCTTCCAGCGCAAAGCTCATCTGGATGTCGGCGGCGCTGAACTCCTCGCCGGCAAACCAGGTCGAGTTGCCCAGTTCGCCCTCCAGGAAGTCGAGCTGGCTACGGATGTTCGGCATGATGAAGCTGTCCTTGACCTTGCGTGCGATCGAGCGCGCGATCGGCTTAGCAAAGAAGGGCATCGGGCTGTTCTCCACCTTGTCGAACACCAGCTTCATCAGGAGCGGCGGCATGGCCGAGCCCTCGGCGAAGTGCAGGAAGTAGGTGTAGCGCAGGCGCTCCGGCGTGCCGGGTGCCGGCACCAGGCGCCCGTTGCCGTAGCGTCCGGTGAGGTACTCGACGATCGCGCCGGATTCGGCCACGACCAGGCCGTCGTCCGTGATCACCGGCGACTTGCCGAGCGGGTGCACCGCTTTCAGTTCCGGCGGCGCCAGCATGGTCTTCGGGTCGCGCTGGTACTTCTTGATCTCGTAGCCGAGCCCGAGCTCTTCGAGCAGCCAGAGGATGCGCTGCGAGCGCGAATTGTTCAGGTGGTGGACGACGATCATGGCTTTTCCGCAGAATTCGAGAGCTTGCAAGCTTAGCATGGGTGCGCCTGCCAACGGACGAGGCAGTGTATCGTTAGCCCTATGAACGGATCGGTCTACATCGGCATTTCCGGCTGGCGCTACGTGCCGTGGCGCGGCGTGTTCTACCCGAAGGGGCTGGCCCAGCACCGCGAACTCGCATACGCGGCCGGCCAACTGCCCAGCATCGAGATCAACGGCTCGTTCTACTCCCTGCAGCGGCCGGAAAGCTATGCCGCCTGGTATGCGGCTACCCCGCCCGGCTTCGTGTTCGCGGTCAAGGGCAACCGTTTCCTCACCCACATGCTCAAGTTGAAGGACATCGAAGGTCCGCTGGCAAATGTGCTGGCCTCGGGCGTGTTCGAACTGCGCGACAAGCTGGGGCCTTTCCTGTGGCAATTCCCGCCCATCGTGAAATTCGAACCGCAGCGCTTCGAGCACTTCCTGTCCTTGCTGCCGCAGGACACCGATAGCGCCCGCGAACTCGCGCTGCAGTACCAGCCGCGCATGGAAGGCAGGGTATCGCTCGAGGCCGGGCCACGGCGCCCGATGCGGCACGCCGTCGAGATCCGCCACGAGAGCTTCATGGACCCGGCTTTCATCGCCATGCTGCGCAGGTATAACGTGGCGCTGGTAGTGGCGGACACCGCCGGCAGGTGGCCGCTGTGCGAGGACGTCACCGCCGACTTCGTCTACATCCGCCTGCACGGCGACAAGGAGCTGTACGCGAGCGGCTACGAAGACGATGCGATAGCAAGCTGGGCGGCGCGCATCCATGCCTGGCGCACGGGTGGACAGCCGGAAGGCGCGCGCCTGGTCTCGACGCTGCCTCCGCCGGCGGCAGCCTCACGCGACGTCTACTGTTACTTCGACAACGACATCAAGGTGCATGCTCCCTATGACGCACGTCGACTGATCACAGCAGTCGAGAGCCTGAACGGAACAGCTGGGTGAAAACGCTGTCTATCCCAGGCATTCACTGCCCGGGAGAGCACCATGATCTTGCTTCGAGTCAGTACCCTTGCCGCAGCCCTGCTGTTGCCTGCCGCCGTACTCGCCGAGAGCGCACCCTTGCGAATCGCAAACGGGGTGCTCGTCAATGCTGCCGGCATGACGGTCTACACCTACGACAAGGATGAAGCCGGCAGCGGCAAGAGCAGTTGCGTCGCCGCCTGTGCGAAAAACTGGCCGCCCGTGATCGCCGAGGGCAGCCCGCGCCCGCCCTACTCCGTGGTCACGCGCGCCGACGGCAGCAAGCAGCTGGCGCACGGCGGCAAGCCGCTGTACACCTTCGTGAAGGACAAGAAGGCGGGAGACAAGACCGGGGATGGGGTGGGCGGCGTCTGGCGCGTTGTCAGCGTGGCGGCGCCCTGAGTCCTGGGCGCGCCTAGCGGCGCTCGTGGATCTTGACGACCTTGCCGTTGCCCTTGCCGGGCGGCGGCGCGGGCTCGGATGGCCCGCAGGTGTTACAGCTCTTGCAGCCGCTGCCGCAGCTGGCCGAGGTGTCCAACCATTTCACCAGCCGCGACTGCTTGCCGCCTTTCGAGAGACGGTGCACGATCGCACGGCGCCAGCTGTCCGGCAGGTACTTCGCGCCGGCGTACAGCACGGCCAGCGCGACGATGATCCCGGCGACCAGCTCCTGCCACATGTTCAGGCCCCTGTAAGGAACAGCGTCGTGCGGTAGACGATGAAGGCCGCCACGTAGGCCAGGCCGAACATGTAGCCGGCCATGATCCAGGCGTAGCGGCGGCTGCCGGTCTCGCGCGCCACGGTGGCCAGCGTCGGCAGGCAGTGCGGCGCGTAGATGTACCAGGTGAGCAGCGACAGGCCGGTGGCCAGCGACCACGACTGCGCGACCAGCGGCGCCAGGGTGCTGGCGGCTTCGTCGCCGCCCGACAGGGCGTAGACCTGCGCCAGCGCGCCGACCGCCACTTCGCGTGCGGCCATGCCCGGCACCAGGGCGATCCCGATCTCCCACCCGAAACCGATCGGCGCCAGGATGACTTCCAGCGCGCGGCCGATCATGCCGGCCACGCTGTAATAGATCGGCGGATGGGTCGCGCCTTCCGGTGCGCCCGGGAAGCTCGACAGCAGCCAGAGCAGGATCATCATGGTGAGGATCAGGGTACCGACCCGCTTCAGGAAGATCTTGGCACGTTCCCACAGGCCGGATGCCAGTGCGCTGAGTTGCGGCAAGTGGTAGGCCGGCAGTTCCATCATCAGCGCATGCTGCTTGTAGTCGCTGCGGCGCTTCATGAACCAGGCCACCGCCATGGCGCTCAGGATGCCGGCCATGTACAGGCCGAACAGCACCAGGCCCTGCAGGTTGAGGCCGCCCGCCACGATCCGGTTCGGGATGAAGGCGGCGATCAGGAGCGCATACACCGGCAGGCGCGCCGAGCAGGTCATGAGCGGCGCGATCATGATCGTCACCAGGCGGTCGCGCGGATTCTGGATGGTGCGCGCGGCCATGATGCCGGGAATCGCGCAGGCGAACGAGGACAGCAGCGGCAGGAAGGCGCGGCCCGACAGGCCGACGCTGCCCATGATGCGGTCCAGCAGGAAGGCGGCGCGCGGCAGGTAGCCCACGTCTTCCAGCAACAGGATGAAGAAGAACAGGATCAGGATCTGCGGCAGGAACACCAGCACGCTGCCGACGCCGGCGATGATGCCGTCCACGATCAGGCTGTGCAGCACGCCTTCGCCCAGCAAGGCGCCGACCTGTTCGCCCAGGACGGTCACGCCAGCCTCGATCAGGTCCATCGGCGTGCCGGCCCAGCTGAACACGGCCTGGAAAATCAGGAACATCAGGGCGGCCAGGATCACCGGTCCCGCCACCGGGTGCAGCACCACGTTGTCGATCTTTTCCGTCAGGTTGCCGCGGTCGCCGGCGGTGGAGACGGCGAGGTCGAGGATGCGGCGCACTTCACGCTGGGTTTCCTCGACCGGCACCGCATCGATGGCAGACAGCGGATTCGGCTTGACCGGGGCGTCGAACACCATGCGGTCGAGCTGGGCCAGCAGGGCCTGTTCGCCGCCGGCCTGGATAGCGACGGTTTCGACCACCGGCATGTCCAGCGCGGCGGACAGCTTGGCGGCATCGATGGTGATCCCGCGCTTCTTGGCGACGTCGACCATGTTCAATACCAGCACCATCGGCAGGCCGAGGCGCTTGAGCTCGAGCACCATGCGCAGGTTCAGGCGCAGGTTGGTTGCGTTGACCACGCACAGGACCGCATCCGGCGCTTGCTCGCCCGCGCGCAGGCCGGCCACGACGTCACGCGTGATGGCTTCGTCCGGGGTATGGGCGCTCAGGCTGTAGGCGCCCGGCAGATCGAGCACGCGGAATGCGCGCCCCCCGGGCGAGGTGAAGCTGCCTTCCTTGCGTTCGATGGTCACGCCGGCATAGTTCGCGACCTTCTGGCGCGAGCCGGTCAGGCGGTTGAAGAGTGCGGTCTTGCCGCAGTTGGGATTGCCGAGCAGTGCGACCAGGGGCGTGCGCGACGCCACCTGTTGTTCCATGACACCCATCCGCTTATTCCGGCTTGATCGACACGAGGGCCGCTTCGAAGCGACGCAGTGCAAAGGTGGACTCGCCGACCTTGACGGCCAGCGGGCCGCCCAGCACGCGCTTGAGCACGCGGATGCGCTCGCCCGGCACGAAGCCGAGTTCCATCAGGCGGCGCTGGACGTCGAAACCACCCTGCTGCGCAGGCGGCGCCAGGTGGATCACAGTGCCGCTCTGGCCGGCCGGGAGGGCGTCGAGCGTGGTGAGGGAGGGAGCAAGAGTCATGGTCGCGTCCGGTAAGTGTAGCGCTGATGAGACAGATAATTAGCATCATAAACCTAAATGCGAATTATTTCTATTTGCGCTTTGATCACAGACCAAAGAAAGATCACGTAGACCCCAAATTCCTGTTGCAAACGCGATCGAGTTTACGGAGAATAGCAACACGAATGAGATTGATTCTCATTTAAATGCCAAGTGAACAAGTGTCAGTGCTCAACGAGCCCAAGGAATCGAAAGATGATCGTCTGTGTCTGCAACAACATCTCCGACCGCGAAATCCGCCAGGCGGTCGACATGGGCATTAGCTCGGTAGCCGAACTGCACAAGGAATTGGGCGTCGGCACCATGTGCGGCAAGTGCGTCAGCTACGCACGCGAAGTCCTGCACGAACACATCGACAGCAAAACCACGATCACCGAAGTCCGCCGCGTTCCGCAAGCGGCTTGACTTTACCGCAGTGTCTCTCTGGCCCCGCTGCAGCGGGGCTTTTTTTGTTCGGAGCGGTCGCAGACGCGGCCTGTGCAGGCCCCCCTTTCCGTGGTAGTGAGAAGCGTTCGCACACCGGAACGAGAACGCTTTTTATTACGGCCCGATTCTTCGCTTTTTCACGCATTTGACGGGCTTTTTTCAGCTTTTGCGGCGCTTTTGGGCCGAAATCTGGCGGCTTGTTTGTTATCATGGAGCCCATTCAAAATCACCAAGGGCATTGACATGAAAGGCGACCAGAACGTTCTTCGTTTGCTGAACGCACAGCTGACCAACGAACTCACCGCGATCAACCAGTACTTCCTGCATGCACGCATGTACCGCCACTGGGGCTTCGGCAAGCTGGCGAAGAAGGAGTACGACGAATCGATCGGCGAAATGAAGCACGCCGACAAGCTGATCGACCGCATCCTGATGCTCGACGGCCTGCCGAACCTGCAGGCGCTGCACAAGCTGCTCATCGGTGAATCGACCCAGGAAATGCTGGAATGCGACCTCAAGCTCGAGCGCGCGGCCCAGGTGACGGTCAAGGAAGGCATTGCGGCGGCGGAAGCGGCGGCGGACTACGTGACCCGCGACCTGTTCCTGATGATCCTCGAAGATACCGAGGAGCATATCGAGTGGCTGGAAACCCAGCTGGACCTGATCGTGAAGGTCGGCATCCAGAACTACCTGCAGAGCCAGATCAGCGAATAAGCGTTTCTTGCAGTGCGCTGAACCCCCCCCCCGCCTGTGCGGGGTGGTGTTTTTAACTATGCTTCGGCTCAGCGCCACTTCCTCATCCACTGGTCGTAAAAGCCCAGGTCGCGCGGCACCGCTCCAGGAATCGCGCAGATCGCCCCCGCGAACTCATTCGCGCGCGCCAGGCTGACATCGAGCGGCCAGCCCCGCATCCTCCCCAGCAGGAAAATCGCCGAGAAGGCATCGCCCGCCCCTACCGTGTCGATGACAAACGGCGGCGCCGGGTTGTCGCGGTGCATCAGCACCTGCCCATCCGCGCCGAAGTACACCGAGCCGCGGTGCCCCAGCGTGACGATCAGCGCGTCGAGCGAGAACATCTGCAGCAGCGCCTGGCACGAGGCGTGCACCTCGTCGGCCGCCATGGGTGGAGCGTCCGGCTTGATCTGGAAGTACCAGCCGAACATCGCCTGCAGTTCTTCCTCGTTGACCTTGGCGATGTTGGCTTCCTGCAGCGAGCGCGTGACGATGCGTTCATCCGCCTGCCCGTTGCGCAGGTTCAGGTCGAGGTAGCGCAGCGCCGGCGTGGCGCGCAGCAAGGCCATCAGGGTAGCGCGCGAGCGCTCGTGGCGCTGGGCCAGCGTGCCGAAATAAAAGATGCCCGGCGGCCCGCCCGCCAATGCGTCCAGCGCCGCCTGCGCCTGTGCGCGGTCGATGAAGTCGTAGGCCTGGTTCGGCAGGATCGTGAAGCGGTGGCTGCCACGCGCCCGGCGCTCGACCAGCACCCGGCCGGTCTCCTCGATGGCATCGACCTGCAGCCCGGCCTCGCTCATCGCGAAGCGCTCGAACTCGGCGCGCACCGCCAGGCCCGGCTTGTCGTCTCCGATGCGCGTGAGCATCAGCTGCGGCGCCATGAAGGCCGCCAGGTGGCGCGCCACGTTGAAGGGCGCGCCGCCGACTACCTGCTCGGTGGTGAAGTCGTCGACCAGCGCTTCACCGAAGACGACGGTCGCGGCGGAGACCGGGGCACTCACGCGACGGGCGGCGCGGTGTCGCGGAACGACGGACGCTCGGCGAGTTTGTCGGCCAGGCGCGCCAGGTTCGGATAGTCGCCGCGCCAGTCGATATCGGGGAAGCGCAGGGAGAGCCAGCCCAGCGCGCAGCCCACGGCGACGTCGGCCAGCGTGTAGTGGATGCCCATGCAGTAGTTCGCGTCGCCCAGCCGCACGGACATCTCGCGCAGGCCGGCGTGCACCTTGCCCATCTGGCGTTCGATCCACTTGGCGCTCTGCTGCTCGGGCGCGCGGTCGCGGCGCTCGACGAAGGCCAGCACGGCGGCGTCGATCACGCCGTCGGCGAGCGCTTCCCACACCTTGACTTCGGCGCGGTCACGGCCGTTCGGCGGCAGCAGCTTGCAGACCGGCGAGATGGTGTCGAGGTATTCGGCGATCACGCGCGAATCGTACAGCGTGCTGCCGTCTTCCATCACGAGGCAGGGAACCTTGCCCAGCGGGTTGACCTGCTGGATGTTGGTCTCCGGGGACCAGACGTTTTCCTGTTCAAGGCTGAAATCGAGCTTCTTGTCCGCCATCACGACACGGACTTTGCGCACATAGGGACTGGTGAGGGAACCGATGAGTTTCATACATGCCCGAATGAGAGGATTGGGTGCCAGTATAGCATCGCCATTTCGGCGCTTGTCTGCGCCAGACCGGCCTCCCTCAGTGCCGGCGCGACAGCCGGCGCAAGGCTCCCGGCTCCGCCCGGTGGTAAAATCCGCGTTTTTGCACGGACCGCCTGCCATGACCTCTACCGTCCCCTCATCTGCCCCGTCGCCTACCCTGTCGGCCCTGTCCCCGCTGGACGGCCGCTACGCGTCGAAAACCGACAAACTGCGCCCGATCCTGTCCGAAGCGGGCTTCATGCACCACCGCGTGAAGGTGGAAATCGCCTGGCTGCAGGCGCTGTCGCAGGCCGGCTTCCCGGAGATCAAGCCGTTCTCGGCAGAAGCGAACGCTCACCTCGAACGCATGGCCGCGAACTTCGGCGAGCCCGAGGCGGCGCGCATCAAGGAGATCGAGGCGGTCACCAACCATGACGTCAAGGCAGTGGAATACTGGCTCAAGGAGCAGGTGAAGGACGTGCCGGAGCTGGTGGCGGCGAGCGAGTTCATCCACTTCGGCTGCACCTCGGAAGACATCAACAACACTTCGCACGGCATGATGCTGAAAGCGGCACGCGACGGCGTGCTGCTGCCGGCCCTGCAGAACATCATCGCCAAGCTGACCGAGATCGCGCACGCCAACGCGGCCCTGCCGATGCTGTCGCGCACCCACGGCCAGACCGCCAGCCCGACCACCCTGGGCAAGGAATTCGCCAACGTGGTGGCGCGCCTGCAGCGCGCCGTCAAGCGCATCGCCGACGTCGAGATCCTCGGCAAGATGAACGGCGCGGTCGGCAACTACAACGCCCACCTGTCGGCCTACCCGGGCTTCGACTGGCCGGCCTTCTCGAAAGAGGTCATCGAGCAGCGCCTGGGCCTGGTATTCAATCCGTACACCATCCAGATCGAGCCGCACGACTACATGGCCGAGATGTTCGACGCCGTCGCGCGCGCCAACACCATTCTGCTCGACTTGAACCGCGACATCTGGACCTATGTCTCATTGGGTTACTTCAAGCAGAAACTGCGGGCCGGCGAAATCGGCTCGTCGACCATGCCGCACAAGGTCAACCCGATCGACTTCGAGAATTCGGAAGGCAACCTGGGCCTGGCCAACGCGGTGCTGCGCCACATGGCCGAGAAGCTGCCGGTCTCGCGCATGCAGCGCGACCTGACCGATTCGACCGTGCTGCGTAACATCGGCGTCGGTTTCGGCTACGCGCTGCTGGCCTACGACAGCTGCCTGCGCGGCCTGAACAAGCTGGAAGTGAATGCGGCCCGCCTCGAGCAGGACCTGGACGCGAGCTGGGAAGTGCTGGCCGAGCCGGTGCAGACCGTCATGCGCCGCTACGGCATCGAGAATCCGTACGAGCAGCTGAAGGAACTCACCCGCGGCAAAGGCATTACCCGCGAGGCGCTGCAGGAGTTCATCGGCACGCTGGCGATTCCGCAGGAAGCCAAGGACCTGCTGCTCTCGATGACGCCGGCGAACTACACCGGCCTGGCTGCCGAGCTGGCCAAGGCGATCTAAACAACTGTAGGGCGGTCGGCAGAGCCAACCGCCCTACGCCCCTTCTTCAATACTCCCACACCACCTTCACGCCGAGCCGCCGTTCGATCTCGGCCCGGTACACGATCGTCCCGTATTCCCCATGCCCCCCGGTGAGGTTCTCGCCGGTCAGCGCCAGTTCCAGCCCCGGCCGGATGCGCCAGCCGAAGCGTGCGTCGAGCGCCGTGTAGGCCGGCACCTCCGGGAAGGACTTGCCGGCCACCTTGCGCAGCGTAAGCTCGATGTCGCGCCGGTCGTCGATGCCGTAGACCGAACGCAGCTGGAAGGTATGCGCCGGGTCGCGGTCCGCCACGCGGGTGGCATTCACGTCGCTGCTACCCGGCTTCAGGCGCAGCTTCTGGTGCATGGCGGTCCAGCCGGCCGACAGGCGCCAGCGCTCGGCCGCCTGCCAGCTGCCCCAGGCCTCGATGCCGCTCGAGCGCCCTTCCATCAGGCTGTCGAAGGTGATGAAACCGGCTGGGTTGGTCTCGGTCGTGCGCAGGTAGTCGTAATCGTGGTGGAACAAGGTCACCGAATAGGACAGCGCCGGCGCCGGGTTGCCGCGGTAGCCCAGCTCGAATACCCGGGACACCTCCCCGCGTACCTGCGGCCCGCCGCGCAGCAGGTAGGGCGGGCGCCCCGGCAGGAAGGCATCGACGTCCAGGCGCGACGGTGCGCGCACGGTGCGCGAGGCCGCCGCCCACAGCGCATGCTGGGACGACAGCCGCCAGGACAGGCGCGCGCTCGGCAGCCATTCGCTACCTGTGTATTCGTTGTACTCGAGGCGGCTGCCCAGGGTCAGGTACCAATCTCGGGCAAGCGCAATCTCGTCCTGGGCGAACAGGTTGGCCCATTGCTGGGAGGTGCGCGGCGGCAGGAAGGCGACGACGGCGGAGTTGTCGACCCGGTCGCGGCTGTGGCGGACATTGGCACCCCAGACGATGCTGTGCCTGCCCCCGGGTCCGGCGACCGGCGCCAGCGTGTGCTGGAACTGCAGGTCGGTCGTGTACAGGCGCTCGCCGAACAGCGGTTCGGCGCGGCGCAGCGTGTGGTCGAAGTAGGCCTGCGCCATCAGGCTGGCGCCGCCCGCAAGCAGCCGTTCCCAGCGCGCGGTCAGGTTGACGCCGTCCGAGCGTACCTTGCCCAGGGTCGCGGGCACGCCGGGTGCATTGATCTCGCCAGGCGCCGGCTGGTCAAAACGGCCGCGATAGGCATTGCCGATCACGCTGAAACGATCAAGCCCGCGTTCCCAGTCGGCGCGCACACCCACCAGGCTGCGGCGATAAGCATCGTTGACCGGGGCGCCGCTGGCCAGTTCGCTGTCTTCGCGCCGCGTGGTCTTGCCGAAGGCGCGCCAGGCGATCCCGCCGGCGGTGGTGCCGCCGTGGCGGTAGGAGACGGTGGCGCCGTCGGTCGCGGCCTGCAGGGTCGCCAGGCTGCCCTGGGTGTCGCGTGCGGAACGGGTGGTGATGTTGATGACCCCGTTGACCGCGTTCAGGCCCCACAGCACGCCGCCCGGACCGCTGATCACCTCGATGCGCTCGACGTCCTCCAACAGCACTTCCTGGGCATCCCAGAACACGCCGGAAAACAGCGGGGTATAGACCGAACGGCCGTCGATCAGCACCAGCAGCTTGTTCGAGTAACTGTTGCCGCTCTGGTTCATGCCGCGCGCGCTGATCGAATAGCTGTAGCCGTTGACGCGTGCCACGTGCAGGTTCGGGGCCAGGCGCAGCACCTCCGGCAAGGTCGCGGCGCCGGAACGGCGGATGTCCTCGGCGGTGATGACGAAGATCGCCGCGGCGGCATCCTGCAGGCGTTCGGGACGCTTGGAGACCGACATCACCGGGATATTGGCCAGTTCTTCGATCGACAGGTCGGCCAGGTTGTCGGGGCGGCGCTCAGGCTCTTCCCCGTGCGCACCGAGCGCGACCGCCAGGCCGAGGCAAGCCGCCGCCAGGCGCTTGCGTGGCCCGAGAGGGCGATAGGTCAGCGGTGGTATGGCATTCATATGCTTACGGTGTGGCATGGGATGTAGCCGCCAGTTATCTCTGATAAACGATGTTCCAGACAGATTTTACATTCCGGACACCCCAGCTGTGCAGCTTTTGCAATCCGTGCTAGTGTACTTGGCGGAAAAATCATCCTCTTCAGCAGCATGCGGCAAAGACTGATATAGTTAGTCCTAACACGTACAACTTTCCAATAAGCAATTCCATGCAACGCTATACCTTCCCGGCCATTGCCCTGCACTGGTTGATCGCCCTGCTGATCATCGGGACGTTCACGCTCGGGCTGGTCATGACCGATATCCCGGGCATCACGCCGACCAAGCTGAAGTACTTCAACTGGCACAAATGGGCCGGCGTGACGGTGCTGCTGCTCGCAGCCCTGCGCCTGCTGTGGCGCTTGTTCCGCCACCCGCCGGCCTACGCCGACGAGATGCCGGCCTGGCAGCGCGGCGCCGCCCATGGCCTGCACTGGCTGCTGTACCTCCTGATGTTCGCGGTGCCCCTGTCCGGCTATTTCTACAGCCTCGCGACCGGCTACCCGATCGTCTGGTTCGGGGTGATCGAGCTGCCGGTGCTGATCGGGCCCGATCCGGCCTTGAAGGTCGTGCTGAAGGATGTCCACTACTGGCTCAACATGCTGCTGGCCGCGCTTGTCGGCCTGCACGTGGCAGCCGCGTTCAAGCACCTGCTCGTCGACCGCGACGGCGTGATGGCGCGCATGTTGCCGCGCATTGGCCCCACCTCTACCCGTTAGGAGTTACGATGAAACCAGTCAAGAGCCTGCTGCTCGCTTCGCTGTTCGCCAGCGCCGTCGTGGGCGCTGCACCGCTGAAAACCGACCCGGCGAAAAGCAGCGTGACGGCCACCTTCAAGCAGATGGGCGTGCCGGTCGAAGCGAAGTTCAAGCAGTTCACTGCGCAGATCGACTACGACGCCGCCAAGCCGGCCGCGTCAAAGGCGACGGTCGAGATCCAGACCGCCAGCCTCGACCTGGGCGACCCGGACTACAACAAGGAAGTCACCAAGAAAGAGTGGTTCAACACCGCGCAATTCCCGAAAGCGACTTTCGTATCCTCGAGCATCGCTCCGGCCGGCGCCGGCAAGTTCAATGTCACCGGAAAGCTGAGCATCAAGGGCCGCAGCGCCAACGTCAGCTTCCCGCTGGTGGCGAAAACCGAAGCAGGCAAACAGGTATTCGAGGGCCAGCTGCCGATCAAGCGGCTGGCCTTCAACATCGGCGAAGACGAGTGGAAGGACACGAGCATGGTCGCCGACGAGGTTGTCATCAAGTTCCGCGTTGTAGCCCAATAAGCGCGGTCCGTCATCACGAAGCAAGCACCTCAACACTTACGCAAGGATAGTTCCAATGAAAATCAAGCACCTGATCGCGGCCCTGGCCGCTTCGAGCACCCTCGGCGCCGGCATCGCCTTTGCCGCCGACACCTACAAGATCGACCCGAGCCACACCTACCCGAGCTTCGAGGCCGACCACATGGGCATCTCGGTCTGGCGCGGCAAGTTCAACAAGACCGAAGGTAGCGTGACCCTGGACCGCAAGGCCAAGACCGGCACCATCGACATCGTGATCGACACCAGCAGCATCGATTTCGGCCACGAAGGCATGAACGCGCACGCCAAGAAGGCGGACATCTTCGACGTTGCCCAGTTCCCTACCGCGACCTTCAAGGCCAAGTCGATTACCTTCACCGGCGATGTGCCGACCTCGGCCAATGGCGAACTGACCCTGCACGGCGTGACCAAGCCGCTGACCCTGACGATCAACCGCTTCAAGTGCATCGAACACCCGCGCCTCAAGCGCGAAGTGTGCGGCGCCGACGCCAGCGCAACGTTCAATCGCGGCGACTTCGGCATCACCTTCGGCCTGCCGGCCTTCTCGCCGGAAGTGAAGCTGGCGATCCAGGTGGAAGCGGTCAAGCAGTAATCGCTTCACCCACAAGAAAAAGCCTCGGTGCTGTTGGCACCGAGGCTTTTTTTACGTCAGGCCACCCTTGGCGATCAGCGGCCGTCGCCGTCCGCATCACCCGGGATGGCGCGCTCGACCTTGTGCCATGCGGCGCGCGAAGCGTGCTTGGCCTGGTCCCAGCTCAGGCGCGAAGTGCCCTTGGTGCGTTCCCATTCGCTCGACAGCTCCTGCTCGTGCTGGTCGTAGCCGCCCGGGTAACGGCCTGCCGAGTTGTAGCCCAGCGCATAGGCCGGGGCATAGTCGTCGTAGGTATAACCCGGGGTGTAGTACGGCTGGGTCTGGTACTGGCCGCGCCAGTGGGCATCTTCCTCCGCCGGGTTGACCATCTTGGCCACGCCCTTGCCGGCCATGCCGCCGATGGCTGCGCCGATGCCGGCACCGGCCACCGCGCCGAGCGGGCCGCCCACGGCACCGCCGATCACCGAACCGCCCACCGCCGCACCGGCGCCGGCGCCGGCGCCGGTTGCCAGGTGGTGGTCACGCAGTTCGTCGCCCGGTTTCGGGTTGATGACTTCGCCCGTGCCCTGGCCGGCTGCGCCGCCTGCCAGGCCGCCGATCACGGCGCCCGCAGCGGTGCCGATCGGACCCGCCACCGAACCGGCTGCCGCGCCCATTGCTGCGCCGCCGGCGCCGCCGACGCCCTGTGCCAGGTGATGGTCGTTCAGGTCGTCGCTTGCCTTCGGGTTCACGACTTCGCCCGTGCCACGGCCGGCTGCGCCACCTGCCAGGCCGCCGACCACCGCACCGGCAGCCATGCCGACCGGGCCTGCCGCCGCGCCGGCCATCGCGCCCACGGCCGCGCCGCTGCTGGCGCCGACGCCCTTGGCCAGATAGTGTTCCGACAGGTCATCGCCCGATTTCGGGTTCACGACTTCGCCCACGCCCTTGCCGGCCATGCCGCCGGTGACCGCGCCGATGGCGGCGCCCGCCACGGTGCCGACCGGGCCGGCTGCCGAGCCGATGGCTGCGCCCGCCATCGCGCCACCGGCGGCGCCGATGCCGGTGCCGATCACGTGGCTGCCGCCGTTGTCGCTGAACGATTGCTGGATGTGGCGCGCGTCTTCGTCCGAACGGGCGTTCACGCCCATGACGATGCCGCCGCGCTTGATGCCTTCTTCATAGTGCTGGGCACGGTCTTCCGGGATACCGGCGCCAATCAGCGCGCCGATCAGGCCGCCGGTGATACCGCCGGCGCCCGCGCCTGCCAGGGCGGCCGCCAGCGGACCTGCCACCACCAGGCCAACGCCCGGCAGCACCAGGCTGGTGCCGACGGCGGCGATGCCTGCCAGGACGGCGCCGATGGTGCCGCCGATGCCGGCGCCGATGCCGGCGCCTTCGGCTGCCTTGCTGCCCAGTTCAGTGTCCGTGTCGCCGAAGTGGGTCTTGCGTGCTTCGTCCGACATCATCAGGTTGACGTCGTCCTTGCCGTAACCGCGGGTCGAGATCGAGCTATAGGCGCGTTCTGCGCTGGCACGGTCAGGGAACAGGCCGGTAACCATGCGGGAATTCTGGTTGTTATTCGAATCGTAGTTGCTCATGGCGAATCCTTTCAAAAGGTTCAGGTGCTGGGTCCTGCAAACAAAATCGATATTGCAAGTGTTGAAACCTTATGCCCCACACAAGACCTCTTCTGTTCGCTGACGCACCCTACCCACTTCTTTTCGCTCAGCCGTAAGCCGCGCCAGAACAGGCTTGCAGATTCGCCGTCTAACGTTCGTTGCCGCACCGACCTGAAGGGGACTGGTCTCTAGACTTTTCTCCATGGCCACGGCAATTCAATCGGCCTGGGGGTATGTTTTCTCACACTTGAAGGAGGTACACCATGTTATTCATCATTTGGATCGTCGTCGGTGGCATTCTGGGCTGGCTCGCCAGCATGGTCATGAAAACCGACGCAGAACAGGGCATGATCCTGAACATTGTTGTTGGTATCGTCGGCGCCTTCCTGGGTGGCTGGCTCCTGTCGCCGCTGTTCGGCACCGGCACCATCAACTCCGATGACTTCAGCGTTTCGTCGCTGCTGGTTTCGTTCTTGGGCGCTGTCATCCTGCTGGCCATCGTGAACCTGCTGCGTCGCGGCCGCGTTCGCTAATAAGACGGTGGGTAGCCCCATTTAAAAACCAACGCTTCATGCGTTGGTTTTTTTACGCCTGTATTTTTCCGTATCCCCATGTCACCCAAGAAATTCTGGACAATCCTGGTCACGGCCGCTGTCACGCTGGTCGGTGGCGTGCTTGCGCTCAATTTCATGCCGAGCGAAACGCAGATCGAAACCCGCCTGACCCGGCAATATGACACGGACGACGCACAATTCCGCCGCTCGCTCGGCGTCCTGCTCGGCCCGCCAATTGTCGAAGGGAACAAGGTCGAGGTCCTGCTCAACGGTGACCAGATCTTCCCGGCCATGCTGGAAGCGATCCGCGCCGCCAAGAAGACGATTACGTTCGAGACCTATATCTACTGGTCCGGTAGCATCGGACAGGAATTCACCGACGCACTGATCGAGCGCGCCCGCGCCGGCGTCAAGGTCCATGTGATGCTGGACTTCATGGGCAGCCTCAAGCTGGACCTGGCGCAGATCGATGCCATGAAAGGGGCCGGCGTGCAGGTGCAGCGCTACCACAAGCCGGTGTGGTGGAAGCTGGCGCGCCTGAACAACCGCACCCACCGCAAGCTGCTGGTCATCGACGGCAAGGTCGGATTCACGGGCGGCGTCGGCATCGCCGACCAGTGGCGCGGCAATGCCCAGGACAAGGATCACTGGCGCGACACCCATTTCCGCATCGAAGGACCGGTGGTCGGCCAGGTGCAGGCCGTCTTCAACGACAACTGGACCAAGGCGACGGGCACCGTGCTCGACGGTGCCGACTATTTCCCGGCCCTGCAGCACGCGGGCGACATGCCGGCCCAGATGTTCTCCAGCTCGCCGACCGGCGGCGCGGAGTCGATGCACCTGATGTACCTGATGGCGATCACCTCGGCGCGCAAGACCATCGACCTGGCCGCGGCCTATTTCGTGCCCGACGACCTCACCATCCGTACCCTGATCGAAGCGGCGAAGCGCGGCGTGCGCGTGCGCATCCTGATGCCGGGCGAGATCATCGACTCGGACCTGGTCAAGGCCGCGTCGCGCGAGCGCTGGGGCGAACTGCTGGCTGCCGGCGTGAAACTGGCCGAATACCAGCCCACGATGTACCACGTGAAGGCGCTGATCGTCGACAACCTGCTGGTGTCGGTCGGCTCGACCAACTTCGACAACCGCTCCTTCAGCATCAATGACGAGGCCAACCTCAACATCCTGCACGAAGGATTCGCGCGCGAGCAGACCGCCATCTTCGAGGACGACTGGCGGCGCTCGAACCAGGTGACGAAGGCGGAATTCCGCGAACGGCCGTGGTGGCAGCGGCTCACGACCGGGCTGGCTTCGCTCGTGGGTGCCCAGTTGTAAGCACGCGGATTTCTGGTGGGAAACCAGCCGTTTGTCGGTACGAAATACTGGTTGACGATACGTATAAGGATTACGGATACTCTTGGGTGCTCAATGAGCCTCAGTGTTCACTTCCCAACCAGACAGACGCGAATGAAAAAGACCCTCCTCTCGCTGGCCATCCTGACCAGCTTCGCCGCACAAGCGGACGAAGGCATGTGGATGCCCCAGCAGCTGCCACAAGTAGCCAAGCAACTGAAAGCCGCCGGCCTCAAGCTGGATCCGGCCACCTTGACCAAGCTGACCGAATTCCCGATGGGCGCGATCGTGAGCCTGGGCGGCTGCTCGGCCTCGTTCGTCTCGCCGCAGGGCCTGGTTGTCACCAACCACCACTGCATCTACAACAGCATTGCGGTCAACTCCAAGCCGGAACGCGACCTGCTGGCCAACGGCTTCCTGGCCAAGAGCTTCGACGAAGAGCTGCCGGCCGCGCCGGGCAGCCGCGTCTACGTGACCGAGGAAGTGGCCAAGGTCACCGACCAGATCATCACCCCGGACGTCGCCAAGCTGACCGGCAAGGCGCGCATCGACGCCATCGAGAAGAACCAGAAGACGCTGGTGGCCGAGTGCGAACAGTCGGCCGGCTACCGCTGCACCGTGGCCAGCTTCTACGGCGGCCTGGATTTCTACCGCCTGAAGCAGCTCGAAATCCGTGACGTGCGCCTGGTGCACGCGCCGCCGGCCGGCGTCGGCAAATTCGGCGGCGACACCGACAACTGGATGTGGCCGCGCCACACCGGCGACTACGGCTTCTACCGCGCCTACGTGAGCAAGGACGGCAAGGCCGCCGAATTCTCGAAGGACAACGTGCCTTACCAGCCGAAGCACGTGCTGAAGATCGCCGACCCGAGCGCCAGCGCCAAGGAAGGGGATTTCGTGATGGTGCTGGGCTACCCGGGCCGCACCAACCGCCACCGCCTGCCGTCGGAAGTCGAATCGACCTTCACCTGGAACTACCCGGCCTTCGTGCAGGCATCGGGCGAGACTCTGGCCATCATCGAGCGCGAGACCAAGAACGACCCGGCCGCCAAGCTCAAGTACGCCGGCCAGATCGCCAGCGTCAACAACTACTACAAGAACCGCAAGGGCATGCTGACTTCGTACGCGAACAGCGACTTCCTGCAGCGTAAGACGGCCGAGCACAACGCCCTGAAGGCCTGGGTCAACGCCAACCCGGCCCGCAAGGCGCAGTACGCCGCCGACATCGAGCAGGCCGAGAAGTTGATCGCCGAGCGCGACGCCAACGCCAAGAAGGGCTTCTACCTGTCGTACGCCCAGCCGAAGTTCCTGTCCTCGGCACGTTCGCTGTACCGCCTGGCCAACGAGCGCACCAAGCCGGACACCGAGCGCAAGACCGGCTTCCAGGAACGCGACCTGGCGCGCTGGAACGCAATCATTGCCGGCCAGGACCGCACCTACGACGAAAAGGTCGACAAGGCGCTGGTGCTGAACTTCCTGACCAAGTACAACGCGCAGCCTGCCGCCGAGCATGACGCCGCCTTCGACGCCGCTCTCGGCATCAAGCCGGGCATGACGGAAGCCGAGCTGAAGGCCGCGCTGGACCGCATCTACGCCGGTTCCAAGCTGGCCGACACGGCCGAGCGCAGCGCATGGCTGAAGCGGTCGCCGGCCGAATTCCAGGCCTCGAACGACAGCTTCATCAAGGCCGCCGTCGCGATGTATGACGCGTCGATGCGCGACGAAGCCAAGGAAGAGGAACTGGCTGGCAAGATCCAGCAAGCCTACGGCAACTACATGCGCGCCAAGATCGCCTACATGAACAGCAAGGGCCAGGCGGTCTACCCGGACGCCAACGGCACCTTGCGCGTCACCTTCGGCAAGGTTACCGGCCGTGACGTCGGCGCCGACGGCACCGGTTCCTGGACCGCGTTCACGACCCCGAAAGGCATCGTGGCCAAGCACACCGGCGAAGGCGAGTTCAACGCGCCGGCAGCCCAGCTGGCGGCGATCCAGTCCAAGGACTTCGGCAAGTACGTCGATCCGAAGCTGAAGACCGTGCCGGTCAACTACCTGGCGACGCTGGACATCACCGGCGGCAACTCGGGTTCGGCCGCGCTGAACGCGAAGGGCGAGCTGATCGGCCTGGCCTTCGACGGCACCCTGGATTCGATCATCTCGGATTGGGACTTCAACAAGGCCATGACCCGCTCGATCCAGGTCGACAGCCGCTACATGCTGTGGAACATGAAGCATGTGGACAAGGCCGACAACCTGCTGAAGGAAATGGGCGTCCAGTAATCGGATCCCGTGCCTGATCAGAAAGCCGCACAGCCGCAAGCTGTGCGGCTTTTTTCATGCCTGGACTACTGCCTCGAATACTTCGAGGAGATCAAGGACTTCATCCGGCAGGCAGCCGCGCGGGCTGCTCGGGCTCAGCGCATCATCGCTTCCAGCTCGGCCGCAATCTGCTGGGCCAGCTGGTGGATGTGGAAGCCGTCGACGAAGCCGTGGTGGGCCTGCACCGAGAACGGCAGCTCCAGGCGGCCGTTCGGCGCATCGCGGAATTTTCCCCAGGCGAGGGACGGGATGTCGGGATGGGCCAGCGAGGCGCTCGGATGCTGGATCGAGGTAAAGGCGAGCCAGGGGATGCAGGTGATGAAGACCTGTTCCTTGGCCTCGCGCGGACTCACTGTACGGTAAGCCGCGTTCAGCTCCGTCATGGCCGCCGCCTCTTCGCGCGCCGCGATGCCGCGCGCGACGAATTCGCGCAGGTCGTCGCTCCAGTCGAACAGCGCAAAGTTCAGGTCATTGTGCTGGTTAATCACCGTGAAGGACGGCCGCAAGCGGTCGATGCGAATGGCCTCGCCATCGAGCAGGCGGTAGCGGAAGTTCTCGACCTTCAGCACCGAGCGCAGCACGGCGCACAGCAGGACATGGAAAGGCGCCAGGCCCGCCTCCCGGCACCAGGGCCGGAAGTCCGGCAGCTCGAGCGGAAAGCAGATATTGACGGCGGCGCTGTCCATGGCATCGAACAGCTCGAAGCGGTCGCGCCGCCTTTCAAAATTCTCCAGCACCAGCTTCTCCGTGCGCTTACTGCGCCTTGTTCAGGCGGCTGTGGCGTACGCTGTACAGGAAGTAGGTGGCCACGGCCACGCCTATCCAGATGAAGAACACGCGGAAGGTCGCCGGCGACAGGTCCTTCATGATGTACAGGCAGGCCAGCACCGACAGGCCCGGGATCACGTAGGGACCGAAAGGCACGCGGAAGTTACCCGGTTCGCCCGGTCCTTGCTTGGCGCGGATCACCGGCACGGCGATCGACACCACGATGAAGGCGGTCAGCGTGCCCATGCTCACCATGTCCCACAGGAAGCCGGAATCGACCAGGCCGGCCACCGTGCCCACCACGAGGCAGACGATGACGGTATTGCTGACCGGGGCCAGGGTGCGCTTGTTCACCTTCTGGAAGGTCTTCGGGATCAGGCCGTCGCGGCTGATGGCGTACAGGATGCGGGTCTGGCCGTAGATCGTCACCAGGGTCACCGAGAACACCGACACCACCGCCCCAAGCGACAGCACCAGCGCCGGCCAGGCCTGGCCGGTGACGTTCTGCAGGATCACCGACAGGCCGGCTTCCTGGCCCGCGAACATGCGGGCAGGCTGGGCGCCCATCGCGGCCACCGCCACCAGCATGTAGAAGGCGGTCACGATCAGGAGCGCGGCCAGGATCCCGATCGGCACGTTGCGGCGCGGGTTGTTGGTTTCCTCGCCCGCGGTGGCGATGGTGTCCAGGCCGATGAAGGAGAAGAACACGGTGCCGGCGGCGGCGGTCACGCCGGCCATGCCGACATAGCCGCTGTCGGGGTCCGGGCTGAAGAAAGGCGTGAAGTTGGCGGCGTCGAAGCCGGTAAAGGCGATCACGGCAAAGAAGATCAGGATGGCCAGCTTGACCAGCACCATGATGGTATTGGTGGTCGCCGATTCCTTGGTGCCGCGCACCAGCAGGAGGCAGCACATCGCCACCAGGATCACCGGCGGCAGGTTGAAGTTGCCCGGGTTGAACTGGATGTTGTGGTGGCTTGATTCGAACATCGGCGAGCGCAGGTGCGCCGGGATCTCCCATCCGAAGGCATTGGACAGGAAGTTATTCAAATAATCCGACCAGCCGATCGCCACCGCGCTTCCCGCCAAACCGTATTCGAGCAGCAGGCAGGCCGCCACGATGAAGGCGGCGAACTCGCCCACGGTCGCATAGGCGAAGGAATACGAGGAGCCCGCGGCCGGCACGCGGCCGGCGAGCTCGGCGTAGCACAGCGCGGTCAGGCCGGCGGTGAGGGCGGCAAGCAAAAAGGAGAGGATCACGGCCGGGCCAGCCTTTGGCACCGCTTCGACCATGGTGAAGAAGATACCGGTGCCGATGGTGGCGCCGACGCCGATCATGGTCAGCGGGAACAGGCTGAGCGATCGCTGGAGGCCGCCGCTGCCCGCTTCGTCATGATGACGTTCAGCCTGTTTGGTACGGATCAGCTTTTGGCCCAGGGTCAGATTCACGGCATGTCCTTTGGTGGCGCAGCCTGTCGCAGCGCGGTTGTCACATTCGGCGGCTCGCTTCATTGACAGGAAGCCGCAATCAAACCAGCGATTATAGGGGTTTTGCGTTCGGCCAATAAAATAGTTTGCTCAAACATGCATTTACTCAGCATCTTTTGATAGAATGGCTGCGTTCGCACTGATTTGCCCATCCAGTCCGGACCTCTTTTTTGGCTTTAAACATGCATAAATAATGCATCAATAAGGAAACCCACCATGATCTCGAGCGCTTCCCGTCCCTACATCGACGCTTCCGTCCCAGTCCTGCGCGAGCACGGCCTGACCATCACCACGACCTTCTACCGCAGCATGTTCGAGGCCCATCCGGAGCTCAAGAACCTGTTCAACATGGGCAATCAGACCAGCGGCGTGCAGCAGCAATCGCTGGCCTCGGCGTTGTTCGCGTACGCCGCCAACATCGACAACGCCGCGGCGCTCGGTCCGGTGGTGAGCCGTATCGTGCACAAGCATGCTTCGGTGGGCATCCGTGCCGACCACTACCCCATCGTCGGTCACCACCTGCTCGGCGCGATCAACACCGTGCTGGGCGATGCCGCCACCGAGCCGCTGCTCAAGGCCTGGGAAGAGGCCTACACCTCGCTGGCGCGCCTGCTGATCGATGGGGAAGCGAAGATGTACGAGGAAGCCGGCGTGCAGCCGGGCGAGACGCGCCAGATGCGCGTGCTTGACGTCGCGCGCGAGAGCGACAACGTGGTGTCGATCCGCTTCGCCCCGGCGGACGGCGGCGCCCTGCCCCCCTTCAAGGCGGGACAGTACCTGAGCGTGGCGGTGGACTTCAAGGACGGCCGCCGCCAGCTGCGCCAATACAGCCTGTCGGACGCGCCGGGCAAGGACAGCCTGCGCATCTCGGTCAAGCGAGAGGATGGAGGCGCGCATCCCGCCGGCGAGGTGTCGACCTGGCTGCACCACAACGTGAACGTGGGCGACCTGCTGAACGTGATCCACCCGTTCGGCGACTTCCTGCCCGATACCGAGTCGAACGAGCCGATCGTGCTGCTGTCGGCCGGCGTCGGCATCACGCCGATGATCGCGACGCTGAACCGCATCGCGATGGTGAATCCGGAGCGCCGCGTGATCTTCGCCCACGCCGCACGCAATGCGGCGCATCATGCGCACCGGGCCGATATCGCCGCCGCGCAGGCGCGCATGCCGCACCTGCACGTGGTGACCTTCTACGAAGAGGAAGAGACAGCCGGCGCCTTGAAGGGCAAGATGGAACTGGAACGCCTGCCGTCGTGGCCGCGTGACGAGACCGACGTCTACATGTGCGGCCCGCTGCCCTTCATGCAGGCGCAGTGGCATGCCCTGCGGGCGGCAGGCGCCCCGGCAAGCCGCCTGCACCGCGAGGTGTTCGGTCCGGACCTGCTGGACAACCTGCTCTAAGTTTGGTCTGGACTTTCGTAGGGTGGGCGGGTCTCCCGCCCACGCGGTGGTAACTGCAATATGAAACTCCACGGCTGTTCTGGCGCCGGTTGACCGCGTGGGCAGGAAACCTGCCCAACATCAATCCAGGAGATGCACGTTACGACCGGTGACGCTGCGCTGCGCCGGGTGGCCATACACCCGGATACCGCCCGACCCGCCGCCGTGCGCGACCAGCGACTGCTTGACGGTCGCGCGGATCCCGCCCGAACCATCCGCCGCCAGGTCGGCATCCTGCGTCGACAGACCGGCCAGGTCCAGGCTGCCCGAACCCGCGACACGGGCATTCAGCGAACGCACCGCGCCACCGGCCTGCAGCACGCCGGAACCGGCGACACTGGCGCGCACATAGTCGCCACGGATTTCGCCGATGTTCATGCGGCCCGACCCCGCCAGGCTCAGGTCGGCGCTGGCGCTGCGCAGCTCACCCGCATCGAGGACGCCCGAGCCGCTCAGGCGCGCGTGCAGGCTGTCGACCTTGCCGGCCAGGGCGACCGTCCCGGAACCGCTCTTGCGCACTTCCAGCGGCGCGCCGTTCAGGTCGCGCACGACAACCTGGCCGGACCCGGTGGCACGCACCTCGGTCAGGCGCGGCGTGGTGTAGACGATGCGCACTGGCGTCTTGCTGCGCAGCTGGCGCTCGTTGGCGATCTTGAGGGTATTGCCCTGCGCCTCGGTGCGGATGTAGGGCAGCAGGTTGCCGTCGGCTTCGACCAGCAGCGAGGGCGCCGGGCCGACACGCACCTCGACCTGCATCGAACCGCTCACTTCCAGCACGCCATGCGCCGCCACCTGGCGCTGGTCGCGCGCCGCGATGCCGTCGCCCTCGACCGTGCTGTCGCTGAATACCGAACGCATGCGCACGTCGCCATCGTTCGGCGAGACGATGATGGCACAGCCGCTCAGGGATGCGACAGCGGTGAGGGTGGCGATGGCGACGAGCGTACGCATGGCAGGAATCCTTTGTGGTTGTTAACTGGTATGACTTTAACAATCACCCCGCCGCGCCGCCCGCCCCGTGCGACAGGCTGCAAGAAACGATAGCTGAACTGTGGCTGGGCCGGCTGCAACTGCGTGCTACCGGCGTGAGTCTCTCAGCCCACGCGCATGTTGCCGAACAGCTCCTTGTACTCACGCGGCTGCGAGCGCCAGTACTGCGGCGGGGCGAATACCTGCGCCCCCAGCTCCGCTGCCGCATGCCATGGCCAGCGCGGGTCGTACAGCATGGCGCGCGCCAGGCCGATGAGGTCGGCCTGGCCCTGCTGCAGGATGCTTTCCGCATGCTGCGGCTCGGTGATCAGGCCGACGCCGATGGTCGGGATGCCGGTCTCCCCCTTGATGCGCTGCGCGAACTCGACCTGGTAGCCGGGTCCGACGGGGATCTCTTGGCGCGGCGACAAACCACCGGTCGAGACGTGGATGAAGTCGCAACCGCGCGCCTTGAGCTCCCGGGCGAAACGCACGCTCTGCTCGATCTCCCAGCCGCCTTCGATCCAGTCGGTGGCCGAGATGCGCATGCCCACCGCCATCTCCCGGGGCACCGCGGCGCGCACCGCAGCGAAGACCTCGAGCGGGAAGCGCATGCGGTTTTCCAGCGAGCCGCCGTAGTCGTCGTCGCGGGTGTTCGACAGCGGCGACAGGAACTGGTGCATCAGGTAGCCGTGGGCGGCATGCAGTTCGATGCCGTCCAGGCCCAGCGCCTGCGAACGGCGGGCCGCGTCGACGAATCCCGCCTTGATGCGCACCAGCCCCTCGGCGTCGAGCGCCAGCGGCGGCACTTCGCCTTCGGCATGCGCCAGGTTCGACGGTGCCACGGTCTGCCAGCCGCGCGGCTGGCCGGGTGCGATCTGTGCGCCGCCCTCCCACGGTACATCGGTCGAGGCCTTGCGGCCTGCGTGGGCCAGCTGGACGGCGATCTTGATGGGCGAATGGCGGCGCATGGCACGGATGACCGGCGCCAGCGCTTCCTGGTGGTCGTCCGACCACAGGCCCAGGTCGTCGGGAGAAATGCGGCCCTCGGGCGTGACGGCAGTCGCCTCGATGATGAGCAGGCCGGCGCCGGACAGCGCCAGGTTGCCGAGGTGGATCATGTGCCAGTCGGTCGGCAGCCCATCGACGCTTGAATACTGGCACATCGGGGCGATCGCGATGCGGTTGGGAAGTTGCAGGGGACCCAGTGTGACTGGAGAGAAAAGCATGCTGCTCATGCGGCCTCCGCTTGAAAGCAAAGGCTTCAGTCTAGCTCGGTGGGGAATTTGGCGCTGCGAGCTTGCTTGAGGATATGGGGCACGATGCCCATGGCACTGTGCCCTTCAGGCTTGTTCGATCAGCCGATCCGCGTGACCATCAATCCAGCGCGCAAGCCTACTCGCACCTCAGGATTTGGAAACACCACCAACTCCTCATCGTGCTCCACGGTGTAGACCGTATCGCCGTCGGTCGCGATCACTTCCCCCTTCTTCATCGGTGTGAAGTTCCAGGTCTCGCGCCCCACCGACATGGTGAAGGCATCCGACAGCTTGATCACCTGACGCGCCGTAGCGAACACGTGCGGCGCCGCCTTGGCGTCAACGCCAGGCTGCCCGCGCAGCAGGCGGTCCAGCGCAGCCGAGGCATCGGCGAACTGCGACAGGTCGTTCTGCCCCAGCGTCCCGACCCGTCCCAGCTCGACGGTGCTGCCTGCAGCCCCGTGGTGCTCGGACGAATAGTAGCTGTAGGTGCCCACCGACTTCGGGTTCATGATGACGGCGCCGATCGCCGCCTGTCCCAGCCAGTCGATGAGCGCCTTGCGTGGTTCTTCGGCAATGATCTCGGGCACGATCGCGAACATCGGATAGTGCGAAGGCCGGATCGCCGTGTGCAGGTCGAGGTGCCAGCGCTGCGGCCCCGCGCCTTCGAAGAAGGCGCAGGTGGCAGCGATGAGCGCATCGGCCCGTCCTGCTTCCGCGGTGCCCGCCAGGGATCCCCGCTCCAGACGGAACATGCGGTTCAGGTCCGCGTCGATGAAGCGCTTGCCTTGGGCGATGGCGTCGATGTTCCCGACGCAGAGCATCAGGTCCACCGCCAGCTCGGTCGGAGTGCGCGACAGGGCTTCGATGAGCCAGGCCACCATCTCGATCGGCCCGGTCTCGTCGCCATGCACGCCCACCGACACCAGTACGCTCGGACGCTGCACATGGGCAGCGCCTTTCACGATCAGGATGCCGGGGGCCGGCAGGCTGACCGCGAAGCCAGCTTCCGAAAAGCGCTGCGCGACCGCGCCGAAATCCGCTTCGGCAAGGGCGCGCACCGCTTCCGGCAGCACAGTGTTAGCGGCTGCGCTCATCGGCTCAGGCAGCCAGGCGGTCCGGGCTCGAACCTTCCGACAGCGCCCAGACGTCCAGCATGGCCTGCTCGAGCTCGACCGGCTGCGCGAAGCCGGTCAGGCCGCGCGCCTCGGTAACCTCGGCAACGGCGGCCTGCGGGTCGCCGCCCATGCCGGCACGCTCGATCACCTGCAGCAGCAGGCGCTGCTGGGTGCGGCGCAGGGCCTGCATCGCGTAGTTGCGCAGCTGTTCCTGCGACTTGCTCTGGGCCGGCAGCTTCAGGCCGCGCTCGAGCGTGTCGATGCCGGCCTGCTGGCGCAGGGCCATGCCGACCTGCAGGAACTGGGCCAGGCTCATGCCGCTCGGGCGCTGCACCGACACGGCCGCGAACAGGAAGGTGGCCAGCGACTCGATGGTCTCGACCGCCTTCCAGGCCGCGGTGAAGGAAGCCGGCAGGCCGCTGTGGCCGTCGGCTTCCGAACGGGCCGGGGTCAGCGAACGCAGCTGGTCGGCCTGGCCGAACAGGCTCGAGAGCTCGGCCATGCCGTCGGTACCGGCCGGCAGCGACAGCACGCCTTCGATCACGGCGCGCAACAGCGCACGGGTGCGCGTATCGACCGCCATCGAGACGTCACGCGGCACCTTCAGCGATTCAAGGTCGAGCGCGTCGAACACCGGCGCCAGGTGCAGCGCCGACCAGGCGCGGGCCCAGGCCTTCACCACTTCGGTTTCCTCGACGCGGTGCTCGGCAGCCAGGTCGCGCAGCATCAGCGGACCGCATCGGTTCACCGCTTCGTTGGCCAGAACGGTCGCCAGGATGGCGTTGGCCAGCGGGTGGTTCAGCGGGTTGCGGGTGGCGACCAGCTGGGCCGGGAAGTACGGGCGCAGCAGCGACTCGGCCCAGGTTTCCCCCGTCAGGTCGAGTGCCGACAGGGTGCGCTTGAAGCGGTTCTTCACGTTGGCGACGACCACTGCCAGTTCCGGCGCGGTCAGACCCAGGCCCAGCGCCTTGCGGCGGGCCAGCTCGGTGTCGGTCGGCAGCTGTTCCAGCTCGCGGTTGACGGCGCCTTCCGATTCCAGGTTGGTGATCAGGGCGGCGTAGCCGTCCACGGTCGAGGCGGTGGTCTGCGCCTGCGCTTCGCGCGTCAAGAGGTGGGTCTGCAGGGTGTTGTCGCGCAGGACCAGGTCTTCCACGGCGCCGGTCATCTCGTTCAGGATGCGGTTACGGTCTGCTTCCGGCAGCTCGCCGGCGTTGACTTCGGTGTCCAGCCAGATCTTGATGTTGACTTCGTGGTCGGAGCAGTCCACGCCCGCCGAGTTGTCGATCGCATCGGTGAAGATGCGGCCGCCCGCCAGGGCGAACTCGATACGGCCGGCCTGGGTCGCGCCCAGGTTGCCGCCTTCGGCCACCACCTTGCAGCGCAGTTCGTTGCCGTTGACGCGGATGCGGTCGTTGGCGCGGTCCTTCACCTGGGCATGGGTCTCGTTCGAGGACTTGATGTAGGTGCCGATGCCGCCGTTGTAGAACAGGTCGACCGGCGCCAGCAGGATGCGGTGCATCAGCTCTTCCGGCGACAGCGAGGTTTCCTTGATGTCCAGGGCAGCACGCACTTCCGGGGTCAGCTCGATCGAGCGCGCGGTACGCGGGTACACGCCGCCGCCCTGCGAGATCAGCGACTTGTCATAGTCCTCCCACGAGGAGCGCGGGAGCGCGAACATGCGCTCGCGCTCCTTGAACGACACCGCGACGTCCGGGGTCGGGTCCAGGAAGATGTGGCGGTGATCGAAAGCCGCCACCAGCTTGAGCTGGCGCGACAGCAGCACGCCATTGCCGAACACGTCGCCCGACATGTCGCCCACGCCGACCATGGTCACCGGGGTGGTGTTCATGTCGTGGCCCAGTTCGTAGAAGTGGCGCTTGACCGCTTCGAACGCGCCCTTGGCGGTGATGCCCATCTTCTTGTGGTCGTAGCCGTTCGAGCCGCCCGAGGCGAAGGCATCGCCCAGCCAGAAGCCGCGCTTGACGGCGATGCTGTTGGCGATGTCCGAGAAGGTTGCGGTGCCCTTGTCGGCGGCCACCACCAGGTACGGGTCGTCCTGGTCGTGGCGCACGGTGTTCTCCGGCGGGACGATGGCGCCGCGCACGCGGTTGTCGGTCACTTCCAGCAGGCTGGCGATGAACTCGCGGTAGCATGCCTCGCCTTCGGCCGCCACGATTTCACGCGGGGCGCCGGTCGGCATCTGCTTGCACACGAAACCGCCCTTCGAGCCGGCCGGCACGATGACGGCGTTCTTGACCATCTGTGCCTTGACCAGGCCCAGCACTTCGGTGCGGTAGTCTTCCATGCGGTCCGACCAGCGCAGGCCGCCGCGGGCAACCGGGCCGCCGCGCAGGTGCACGCCTTCGAAGCGGCGCGAGAACACGTAGATCTCACGGTACGGGCGCGGCTCCGGCGCCAGCGCCAGGTTGCTGGTGTCGACCTTGAAGATGATCTTCTCGCCGCCGTTCTGGAAGTAATTGGTGCGCACGGTGGCCAGGGCCAGGTCGACCAGGGCAGCCATGATTTCCTCGGTGTCGGCGTGGTTCACGGCCGACAGGCCGGCCTTGAGTGCGGCCAGCTTGGCGGTGCCGGCAGCGTGCTCGGAATCGCCCAGCTTTGGATCGAAGCGCAGCAGGAAGGCAGTGACGAATTCCTTCACCAGGGCCGGCTGGGTGCGCAGGGTTTCGGCCATGTAGCGCACCGAGAACTTCGAGCCCAGCTGGCGCCAGTAGCTGATGTAGGCGCGCACCAGCTGCACTTCGCGCAGCGACAGGCCGCCTTCGATGGTCAGGCCGTTCATGCGGCCGTCTTCGGCCTCGTTGTTGAACAGCGCGGTGAACAGTTCCTCGGCCACCGGGATGATGCCCGGCTTGACCAGCTTGGCGCCGCTTTCGTCGTCCACGGCCAGCGCGGTGACGTGGTGGCGGGTGCCGTCGGCGGTGGTGAACGACCAGGTCTGCTCACGGTCCACGGCAATGCCGGCGTTCTGCAGGGCCGGCAGGATACGCGACAGCGACGGTACGGTCTCGCCCGAGTACAGGCGGATCGAGGCATCGATGCCGTTGGCGTCATCGCCCGGTTCGACGCGTGCGACGACGCGGTCCGCCTGGCCGTTCTTCAGCAGGGCCTGCAGGTCGCGGAAAGCGGTTTCCGGCGCGGTGTTGGTGACAAAACTGACCGGCAGGTTGGCGCCGAGCTTGCGCAGGCTGCTGCGCAGGCTGGCGTCCTCGATGGTGTTGGTGACGGCGGCGAAACGGTCATGCCAGCCGTCCAGCACCGCCAGCAACGGCTGCTGGATGTCGGTTTCGAGGTCGAGCGGGTAGCGGGCTGCCTGCGCGATCAGATACACGCGGGCCAGCGGGCCGTCGGCCACCAGGGTCTGCACGCGCACATCGACGGCGCCCGAGCTGTTCTTCAGGGCCGAAGCCAGGCTGGACGCGACGGCGGCGCTGTAGCGCTCGCGTGGCAGGTAGACCAGCACGTTCAGGTGGCGCGCATACACGTCGCGGCGCGCGAAGACCTTCGGGCGCGGCTGCTTGTACAGCGACACGACCGACGAGCACACCTGGGCCAGCCATTCCGGATCGGCTTCCAGCGCTTCGGTGCGCGGCAGCGATTCGAGGATCTCGACGAACTTCTCGGCACGGAAGCCTTCCTGGCGCACGCCGGCGATCGACAGCACCTTGGCGACGCGGCCGCGCGCGAACGGCAGGCGCGCCAGCGGGGTCGAGGTGGCGGCGCGGGTGAACAGGCCGACGAAGCAGTGCTCGCCCAGGATGCGCCCTTGCGCATCGGTATTGCGCACGCCGATGAAGTCGAGCGGCTGGTCGCGGTGCAGGGTGCCCTCGACGTCGGCCTTGACGATCGACAGGGTGTCGGCGCGGCGCGACAGGGTTTCGAAGTCGCCCGGGATGTTGGCCAGGCAGGTGCCGTAGACCGGGTGGGCGGTGTCGGCAAGCACGCCGATGCGGCTCGGAATGTCGCGCTCGAGTTCGCGCGCGCCTTCCTTCACCACGTAGTAGGCGTAGCCGAAGGGCTCGAAGCCTTCGTTCTTGGCCCACTCGAGGAATGCGGCCACTTCCTGGCCTTCGGCGCTGCCGGCTTGCGCGCTTGCCGCGGCCACCGCGGTCATGCGGTCGGCCATCTTGACGGCGTCGTGGTGCACGGTGGCCGCATCGTTGGCCACCATGCGGATGCGCGCGGTCAGGGAATCCAGTTCGGAGAATTCGAGCTCGTCGCTCATCAGGATCAGGACGATCGACTCCAGCGGCGCGCCGGCTTCGCCGACGCTGGTGGCCAGGCCGGTGGCGTCACGGCGCACCGGCAGCACGGCGTTCATCACGCCGCTGGCGGTCTGGCGCTCCTTGCGCAGGGCCATGACGAAGGAGTCGACCAGGTAAGGCATGTCGTCGTTCAGGATCAGCAGGGCAGTCGCCATGCCGCCACGGCCGTCGGAGTAGCTCATCGTGGCGATCTGGCAGCCGGGACCGCTGCGCTGGGCCAGCTGCGAGAATCCTTCCCACAGCACCGGGGCCAGGCTTTCGGGGGCGGTGCCGGCCAGGTCTTCGTCGTCGAGCGATCCGAGCCAGGCGCTGATGAGCGCCCCTACCTGCGCATTGGCGCCGGCGGCGGACTGGTTTGCGTTGACCAGGTTGAGCGTCTGGCTGCGCAAATCTTGAGGCATGTCTTTCATGTTGCTTCTCCAAAGTTTGTGTGCCGAGGCGCGCATCTGGCTTGTGGCTTGGCGCCGCCCTGGCTTTATATGGACGGGGGTGTCCCGTCCGAATTCCGTGCGCGCCTTTCAATCCGGGGCGCGCAATCCGCAATTAGAACATGCCGCGGGAACAGGGTCACGCCCTGTTCCGTTACACCTACGCGGCCCGGGGTTTACGACAGGTCGTACAGGCCCGGCAGGCCGAGGATGCGTTCCAGTTCCTCGAGCGCGGTAATGCATTCGATCGCCAGCTGCGGGTCGGCCAGATCCTTCGGCTCGACCCGGTCGCGGTAGTGTTTCTCGACCCAGGAGACCAGCAGCCCGTACAGCGTTTCGGTCATGATGACGCCGCCGTGCATGGCCTGCGCTTCGTCGTCGGTGAGGGCCACCCGCAGGCGCAGGCAGGCCGGTCCGCCGCCGTTGCGCATGCTCTGGCGCAGGTCGAATTCCAGCAGCTCATCGATCGGGCCGCCACCCGCCACCATCGCATCGAGGTAACGCGCCACCGCATCGTTCTCGCGGCACTCATGCGGCACCACCAGCGCCATGCGGCCATCCTGTTTGGTGAGCAGCTGGCTGTTGAACAGGTAGCTGGCCACGGCGTCGGCCACCGGCACCTGGGCGCTGGAGACGCGCACCGGCACCAGATCGGTGTCGACGCTGCCCAGTGCGCCGCGCAGCGCATCCAGCGTGCCGGCCTCGTCGAAGAAGGCCTGCTCGTGGTAGAACAGCACGTTGCCGTTGCCGACCGCGATCACGTCGTTGTGGAACACGCCCTGGTCGATCACGTCCGGGTTCTGCGAGGCGAACACGGTGCGCGCCGGGTCCAGCCCGTGCAAGCGCGCGACCGCCTGCGAGGCTTCCAGGGTCTGGCGTGCCGGGTATTTCTTCGGCGCCGGGGCGGCGGGGTCGAATTCGGCGCGGCCGTACACGAAGAACTCCACGCCGGCGGCGCCATGCGCCGCGGCGAAGCGGGTGTGGTTGGCGGCGCCCTCGTCGCCGAAGGCCGGCACCGGCGGCAGCGCGTCATGCACCACGAAGCGGCTGGAATCCTTGAAGATCGCACGCAGGGTGCGCGTGGCCTGCACATGCTCTTCCGAGCGGTGCAGCTTGTTGTTCAGGTTCGCCGGAGTGAAGTGCACGCGCCCGTCCGCCGTGTCGCTTGATGGACTGACCGTGGCCGCGTTGGCGGTCCACATTGGCGCCGCCGAATAGGCGCAGGCCAGGATCACCGGCGCTTCGCGCCAGGCGCGCGCCAGCACGTCGGCGTCGGTGCCGGAAAAGCCGATGCGGCGCAACAGGCGGAAGTTCGGGCGCGCCTGCGGCGGCATCACCGCCTGGGCGAAGCCGCGCGCGGCCAGGTCACGCATCTTGGCCAGGCCCTGCAGGGCGGCCTGGCGCGGGTTCGAGGCGCTGCGCACATTGCTGAACGAGGCGACGTTGCCGAATGAGAGTCCGGCGTAGTTATGGGATGGCCCAACCAGGCCGTCGAAGTTGTATTCGCGGGCAGAACGCATAAGCGGCATAGGTGTTAGAAAGTCAGGCCGGGAGACAGCTTGGCCGGCATGTCGAGTTCCGCCGTCTCGATCGAAGCGACCGGGTAGGCGCAGTAATCGGCGGCATAGTAGGCGCTCGGGCGGTGGTTGCCCGACTTGCCGACGCCGCCGAACGGGGCCGAACTGGCCGCGCCGGTGGTCGGGCGGTTCCAGTTGACGATGCCGGCGCGGGCGCGCACCGAGAAGCGCTTCCACAGTGCCTCGGAAGGCGACAACAGTGCCGCGGCCAGGCCGTATTCCGTGGCATTGGCCACGCGCAGGGCTTCGTCGAAGTCCTTCACGCGGATCACCTGCAGCAACGGGCCGAACCACTCTTCGTCCGGAATGCCTTGCGCCTCGGTGGTGTCGACGATGCCGGCGGTGACGAAGCCCGCGTCCGGGTCCAGCTGTTTCATCTGCAGCAGGACCTTGCCGCCCTTGGCTTCCATGTCGGCCTGCGCCTGCACCAGGCGGGCAGCGACTGCGCTCGACACCACCGGTCCCATGAAGGGTTGCGGATCGGCCTTCGAGGGGCCCGGCTGCAGGGATGCCGAGATGTTTACCAAACGGTCAAGAAATGCCTGTGCTTGCGGCGTGTCCTGGATGACCAGGCGGCGCGCGCAGGTGCAGCGCTGGCCGGCCGAGATGAAGGCCGACATCACGGTGTGGTGCACGGCGGCGTCGAGAAGCTTCGGGTCTTCCGGGATATCCCACACCACCAGCGGGTTGTTGCCGCCCATTTCCAGCGCCAGCATCTTGCCCGGCTTGCCGCCGAACTGCTTGTGCAGGGCCATGCCGGTCTGGCTGCTGCCGGTGAACAGGATGCCGTCGATGTCCTGGTGCTGGCCGAGCGCCACGCCGGTGTCGCGGCCGCCGTTGACCAGGTTCAGCACGCCCTTCGGCAGGCCGGCCTGCGCCCACAGCTGCACGGTCTTCACCGCGGTGCGCGGCGCGTACTCGCTCGGCTTGAACACCACGGTGTTCCCGGCGATCAGGGCCGGCACGATGTGGCCGTTCGGCAGGTGGCCGGGGAAGTTGTAGGGGCCGTAGACGGCGAACACGCCGTGCGGACGGTGGCGCAGCACGGCATTGCCGTCGGCCACCTTGGCAGCCGTTTCACCGGTGCGCGCGCCATAGGACTGGACCGAGATGTCGATCTTGTTCGCCATGGTAGCGACTTCGGTGCGCGCTTCCCACAGCGGCTTGCCCACTTCTTCGGCGATGATCGATGCCAGGTCCTCGCTGTGTTCCTTGAGCAGGTCGCGGAAGCGCGTGCAGATGGCGATGCGTTCTTCCAGCGGCGTGAGCGCCCAGGCTTCGAAGGCATTGCGGGCAGCGGCGGCGGCGCGTGCCACGTCTTCTTCGGTGGACGCATTGCTGGTCCAGGTCTGGCGGCCGGTCGAGGGGTCGATGGTGGCCAGTTCCGGACCGCTGCCGGCGAGCCACTCGCCGTCGATGTAATTCGAGAGATTAGGCATTCGCGTTCTTCCTTGTATTGAGGGGCAGCGTGCGCACTTCGTCGCCGGCCTGCACGTGCAGCTGCGACAACTCCTGGGCGCTCAAGGCAATGCGGGTGGCGCCGGGCACGGCGCGGGTCAGGATCATGCGGAAATCGGTGAGCTTCGTGTTTGACACCAGCAGATGATCGGTCTCGCCTTCAGCGTGACCTTCCTCGACGATGGCCAGCACGCTGTCGCGCACCGCGCGCAGCTCCGACACGCGGCCCTGCAGCACCGGGCCGGCGTCGAAGATGTCGACATAGCCTTCGTAGTGCATGCCCTCGTTTTCCAGCAGCTTGCGCGCCGGCAGGGTCGAGGTGTGCACCTTGCCGATGACGTCGCGCGCCGACTCCGGCAGGTAGTCCACGTACAGCGGCTGGCGCGGCATCAGCTCGGCGATGAAGGACTTCTTGCCGATCGCGGTCAGGCCGTCGACGTGGTCGAAGTCCATCTTGAAGAAATGGCGGCCCAGGCCTTCGTAGAAGGGCGAGACGCCGTTCTCGTCCTGGAAGCCGCGCATCTCGGCGATGATCTTCTCGGTGAACAGGTGCTGGAACTGGGCGATGAACAGGAAGCGGCTCTTCGACAGCCACTTGCCGTTGAAGCCGGCGCGGTACTGCGGCAGCAGGAACAGCGAGCACAGCTCCGATGCGCCGGTCAGGTCGTTCGACAGGTACAGGGTCTCCATCCGCGTGAACACGTTCAGTTCGCGGCTGCAGTGCACCAGGGTGCCGATGCGGTAGTTGTAGAAGGGTTCGGTGAGGCCGACCGCGCCCTTGATCGCGCACACGCCGGCAATGCTGCCATTGTCAGTGTGCTCGAGCACGAACATGTAGTCGCGCTGCTCGGGCGGAATGGTTTCGTTGAACGAGGCCACCGCGGTCGCGACCCGGTCGCCCAGCATCTTGCGGTCGGGTTTCAGCGTGGTCATGCCGCTGCCGGCCTGGCGCGCCATCTCGATCAGAGCGTCGAGGTCGTCGGTTTTTACTGCACGGATAACGAGCATCGTTTCCTCTCTCAGATGCGCACGCAGGTGACGCTGTCGCCGGGGCTCACGCCGAGCGCCTGCTGGGCGTCGCGCGGCAGGCAGATCACCTGCGCCGAGTCCACCGGCGGGCAGGCGGTGATGACGGCGCGGAAGTTCTGTTCGGTGCTGGCCACCGCATACGTGACCAGCTCATCGTGCCCATTCGCGCTGCCGGCGGCGCGGCCGGCGCTCTCGACCTGGCGCACCTGCGAGGCACAGAAGGAACGCAGCGCGTTCCGGTGAGCCTGCAGGATCGGACCGCCGTCGAAGATGTCGATGTACTCGTCGGCTTCGAAACCCTCCTCGGTCAGCAGCTTGAAGGCCAGCTGGCCGCTCGGGTGGATCTGGCCGAGCGCGGCCTGGGCGTCGCCCGGCAGCAGCGGTACGTAGACCGGGTAGTGCGGCATCAGCTCGACGATCAGGGTGCGGTTTCTTGCGCCGTCGATGACGCGCTCGGCGTCGAGGAAGTCCATCTTGAAGAACTTGCGGCCCAGCGCATTCCAGAACGGCGACTGGCCTTCGCTGTCGGTGACGCCGGCCAGCGGCACGAAGAAGCGGTCGCCGAAGCGTTGCGGCGCCAGCACGGCGTACAGCAGGCGCGCGCGCGACAGCAGCGCCGCCTCGGGGCCGGCGCCCTCGCGGTTGCGGACATAGAAGCCCGACAGGTGCGAATAGGCCGTCAGTTCCGAGCACAGGGTCAGGGCGTGCACGCTGTGGCTGATGTTCAGGTCGCGCGAGACCTGTTGGATCACATCGTTGCGGAAGGCGAAATAGGTGCCGTTCGAGCCGGCCGAGGCGTGGATCGACGATGTACCGACGACCTCGCGCGTGCGCAGGTCTTCCAGCACGAACTGGTACGACTCCTCGCTCGGAATGTCGACGTGGGCGGCAAACGAGGCGATGGAACGCTCGACCGCCGCGACGATGGCTTCGCGCGTGCGCGGCAGCGTGTGCACGCCGGGGATCGTCACCGCGGCCATGGCCTCGAGGGCGCCGATATCCGCGCGTTCAACCGGTCGGACTACAAACATGCGAACTCCTGGAAGAGATCAACTCAAACAGCGAAGCCGGCACACCTGCAAGAGTGCGCCGGCCGGATGCAAACGGCTCGTCAAGCGGCGATGAAAGCCTCGACCGCTTCGCGCATCAGGCGGTCCGCCTCCGCGATCTGCTCGTCCGACACCACCAGGGCAGGAGCCAGGCGCACCACGTCCGGGCCGGCGATCAGGAGCATCAGGCCCAGCTTTTCGCAGGTCTTGGTGTAGTCCTTGGAACGGCCCTTGTAGTCGCCGGCCATCGGCAGGCCGATCAGGAGACCCAGGCCGCGCGGCTTGCCGAACACCTGCGGGTAGTCGGCGGACAGTTTCTCGAGGTTGGCGAAGATCTTGGCGCTGGCTTCCTTCACGCGCGCCAGGAAGGCCGGCTGGTTGATGGTCTCGACGACCTTCAGGCCGACGGTGCCGGCCAGCGGGTTGCCGCCATAGGTGGTGCCGTGCGAACCGACGTTGAGGTGCATGCCGATTTCCTCGGTGGTCAGCATGGCGCCGATCGGGTAGCCGTTGCCCAGGGCCTTGGCCGAGGTCAGGATGTCCGGGGTGACGCCGGTATCCATGTAGGCGAAGAAGGCACCGGTGCGGCCGACGCCCGACTGCACTTCGTCGAACACCAGCAGCGCGCCGGTCTGGTCGCAGATCTCGCGCAGGGCCTTCAGGAAGGCGTGGTCGCCCGGGATCACGCCGCCCTCGCCCTGGATCGGCTCGACGATCACGGCGGCGACGTCATCGGTAATGGCGGCGCGTGCGGCCTCGATGTCGTTGTACGGGATGTGGGTCAGTTCCGGCGGCAGCGGCTCGAAGCCTTCGGTGTACTTCGACTGGCCGCCCACCGAGACGGTGAACAGGGTGCGGCCGTGGAAGGACGACAGGAAGGACACGATGCGCGACTTGTGCGGGCCGAACTTGGTGTGCGCATACTTGCGCGCCAGCTTCAGGGCCGCTTCGTTGGCTTCGGCGCCCGAGTTGCAGAAGAAGGCGCGGTCGGCGAAGGTGGCTTCGGTCAGGGCGCGGCCCAGGCGCAGTACCGGCTCGTTGGTGTAGCCGTTACCCAGGTGCCAGACGGTGTTGAGCTGTTCGGTCACGGCCGCGACCAGTTCCGGGTTGCAGTGGCCCAGGCTCGACACGGCGATGCCCGAGGTGAAGTCCAGGTAACGCTTGCCTTCCTGGTCCCACACGTCCAGGCCCTTCGCGCGCACCGGCACCATGGCGGCCGGGGCGTAGGTCGGGAGAAGGACTTCGTCGAAGGTCTGCCGGGTGACAGGCCGCGTGGTGACACCGGAGTCAAGGTTTGCGTTCATGGCTTCTTCCTCATCTATGTAGTCGCATCAATCGTCGATTATGCGCGGCTGAAACAAAGTGCGCGCATGGTCGAGCCATTATAGAAAGCCATCCTGGCAAGTTCTTGCAGAACTGCGACAGGGATTTTCGTTTTTAGTCGGAGAAATATTATGCGGTTGCCAACATTAGAGCGCCTGACAAAAACCCGAGGGCAAGGCGCATCGCCGCAGTGGCGGACCACGAAGACAGTACGCTAGTACGGCGAGACGATGCAACGCAGCCATCGGGGGAATTGGCAGGCGCTCTCACTGGCCCAGCTTGCGCTGCCGTTCTTCGCGCGGCGTATTCCCGAACAGCGCCCCGAAAGCCGTCGAAAAGTGCGAGCCCGACGAGAACCCGCACATCAGCCCCACCTGCACGATCGAATAATTCGTCTCAAGCAGCAGCTTGCGCGCCCGTTGCAGGCGCAGCTCCAGGTAGTAGCGCGAAGGCAGGCTGCCGAGGTATTGCTTGAACAGGCGCTCCAGCTGGCGCCGCGAAATGCCGGCCAGTTGGGCGATCTCGTCCGTCGAGAGCGGCTCTTCGATGTTGGCTTCCATCAAGGCAACCGCTTCGGTCAGCTTCGGCTGCAGGTTGCCGAAGCGTGCCTGCAGTGCCACCCGCTGGCGCTCGTCCTTGCCGCGCACGCGGTCCACGCACAGGATTTCCTTCACTTGGGCCTGCACCGCCGCGCCGAACAGCGTCTCGATCAGGGTGAGGGCGAAATCGATGCTGGCCGCGCCGCCGCAGCAGGTCAGGCGGTTGCGGTCGAATTCGTACAGGTTGGGGGTGAACAGGGCCTGCTCGGCCAGCGCATTGGTGTCCGGGTACAGCGCCCAGGGCAGCGCGGTGCGTACGCCGTGCAGGGCGCCGGCGTCGGCCAGCCAGAGCACGCCGGCGCCGACACCTCCCCAGAACGGCGCCGCGCGGCAGCGATCGACCAGGGCGCGGCAGTTGGCCGGCTTCAGGGCCGCCTCGGCCTCGTCGGCGACCAGCAGCACCAGGTGCCAGTGGCGTCCCGCGTCGGCGGCGAACTTGTCGGGACTGCGCACGTCGACGTGCAGCAGCTCGGGGCCCAGCAGCTTGGCGGCCAGGCGCAGCGGCTGGACCAGGCCGGACCAGGTCAGCATGTCCGGCTCGCCGGCGTTCACCAGCAAGATGCGCAGCGGACGTTCCTGTGCCAGGTGGGACAGGTCAGCAGGCTGCATCGGAACGGACGGGCGGTGTCATCAAGGAAAACGGGCATGGCGCCCGGCGATACGCAATCGGGTCTAATGATACCGGAGATAACTCAACGGGGAGCAATTGCATAGCCGGGTCCGTTTGATGCCTTTCCGGCAAAACCTCTGCGGCCAGCTATAATCCTGCCCATGGGGGAACGATATTTAAAGAGCGTCCGGCTGCTGGCCGAGTGCATGCAAGGCTTCGAGCGTTTTTCCGGCGAATCGGTGCGCCAGCACGGGTTGACGCACGCGCAGTTCGATATCATTGCCACCCTGGGCAACACGCCCGGCATGAGCTACAAGGAACTCGGCGAGCGCACCCTGATCACCAAGGGCACCCTCACCGGCGTGATCGAACGGCTGGAACAGAAAGGCCTCGTGATGCGCGAACGCAGCAGCGACGACAAGCGCTCTTTCTTCGTGCGCCTCACGCCTGCCGGCGACGCCGTGTTCTGCGATGTGTTTCCCAAGGTGGTCGCGCATGGCAAGCAGCTGTTCTCGAGCTACGGCGAGGCCGACTTCGATGCCCTGGAAAGCGTGCTGCGCAAGCTGCGCGACCAGATCGCCGCCGGCAGCCTTCCTCCCCACCCACCACAAGCAAAGGAAATGCCTTGAAAACATCCCTGATCGAAGGCAGGAAGCCTGCCCATTTCGACAAGCACATCATCGGTAACATCCTGCTGGATGTCGCTCCCCTCGACGAAGTCCAGCAGGAAGCAATGTTGATCGGCGTGCGCAACGAGGCCGGCGAGATCTACCGTCTCATCGGCGCAACCAAGCTCAACAGCTTCATGAACGCAACCGAAGAGCTGCTCGACCTGGGCCTGGTCGACGAGCTACAGGACACCGAAGAGCAGAAGGAAGGCTGCGACGCCATCTTCAGCGAACCTTGATGTAAATCAAACAGCAGAATAATTCCACAAGGCAATTTTTTCTGGCTGAGCCGGGCGTTGGGGGTATAATTTTTTGATGGACCGACTCTCCGCCCTCAAGAGCATCGCCGCCCAGGCCAGCCGCGGCGAACTCAGCTTTCCTACGAACGTCGACGCGACGCTCAAGCTGCAGCGCGCCCTGAACGAACCCGATTGCCACACCGACATGGCGGCGCGCCTGGTGCAGGCCGAGCCCCTGCTCGCTGCGCGCACCGTGGCGATCGCCAATTCGGTGGCCTACAACCGCGCCGGCCACGACGTCACCAATGTCCGCGCAGCCGTGCAGCGTGTCGGTTTCCGCACCCTGGGCGCCCTGGCCGCCTCGGTCATCGTGCGCCAGCTGGCCAGCGAAATCAGCGATCCCGGCCTGCGCGCCAGGGCCGACGCCCTGTGGATCCACTCGGCCCATGTGGCCGCGCTGGCCCAGGTGATCGCGCGCCGCGTGTCCTTCGTCGATCCGGAAACTGCGATGTTCGCCGGCATCGTGCACGAGGTGGGCGGCTTCTACCTGCTCTCGCGTGCCGGGGAATTCCCCGGCCTGCTCGACGAGGGTGCCAACCACTGTGCCGAGGAATGGATCGAGCATGGCGAAGTGGCGGTCGGACGCGGCGTGCTGCTCAAGCTCGGCGTGCCGGTGCCGGTCATGGGCGCCATCGAGGCGCTGTGGAACGGCATGCGCGCCCTGCCACCGGAAACCCTGGGCGACACCCTGCTGCTGGCGAACGACCTGGCGCCCTTCCCCTCCCCTCTGCACGAGCGTCCGGGCGCCACCACCCTGGACTCGGCCGCCACCATCGATTTCACGATTGGCGAAGGCACCCTTGTGCAGGTGCTGGCCGAATCGGCCGATGAAGTGAAAAGCCTGACTGCCGCGCTCTTGTAGCGACACCGCGCAGACAAAAAAAATGCCCGCTCGGAGAGCGGGCAAAGTCCAAAACTAGGGATGTCCTGAAAGAGACGGCTCCACTATAAATCTTGCACGAGGCCGCTTCCGTACGCTGGTTCACACAGGCTGTCGCGTGTGCGTTTTTCCGACGCCGCGGCAAAAAAAAACCCGCTCGGTGGGAGCGGGTGAAGTCCAAAACTAGGGATGTCCTGAAAGAGACAGTTTCACTTTAAGGCTTCCCTGCAATCCGCTCCGTGCGCTGATTCACTTACGCGAGCAAATTGTCGGCATGTCCACACGATACGCGCGGTATCGGGCCGCGCTACCGGCGCAGGATTGTTTTGCCAGGCCGGCAGCAGATGGTGGATGCTCCGGATTCGCCACCTTCGGCCAAGCCTTTACCAGTCAAACACATGCATCCATCACGTCGCCGCTTCCTCGTCCAGGCCATGGCCGGGGCCGGCCTGCTGGCCCTGTCGCCGCCCCACGCCCTGGCCGCGCCCGGGATCGCCATTCCCAACATCACCGGGCTCTATCCGGTGGAAGTCGCCCGCGTCGTCGCACCGCGTACGACGCAGGAGGTCGCCCAGGCCGTGCGCGCCTGGCCCGGCAAGGTCGCAGTCGGGGGCGGCCGCTACAGCATGGGCGGCCAGGTCGCGATCACCGGCGGTCTGCACCTCGACATGCGCGGCATGAACCGGCTCATCCGGCTCGATGCGGGGGCAAAAGTGGCCCGGGTCCAGGCCGGGATGCGCTGGCGCGACCTGCAGGATGCGCTCGACCCGCTGGGCCTGGCCGTGCACACGATGCAGAGCTTCTCGAACTTCACCGTGGGCGGGGCCGTGTCGGTCAATGCCCACGGGCGCTACGTCGGCAACGGGCCGGTGGTGAACTCGGTGCGCGCCCTCCAGCTGGTGCTGGCGGACGGCACGGTCGTGGAAGCGACGCGCACCCGCAACGCCGGCTTGTTCGGCGCCGCCGCCGGCGGCTACGGCGCGGTGGGCGTCATCACCGAGGTCGAGCTTGACCTGGCGCAGAACACCCGCATCGAGCGGAGCGTGGAGGCGGTGGCGCTCGACGATTATCCCGCCTGGTTCCGGCGCATGCAGGAAGCCGGCGACTGCGTCTTCCACAACGCCGACCTGCTGCCGCCGATGTTCGACGCACCGGTGGCAGTCTCCTGGCACCGCACGTCCAAAGCCCTGACCGAAACGGCGAAGCTGGTGCCCCGCGGCCGATCCTACGGCCTGGAGCAGAATGCGCTGTTCGCCATGACCGAGCTGCCGCGCGGCGACTTGTTGCGCACCAAACTGATTCACCCGCTGCTGCTGGCCCGCCCTGCCGTGAAGTGGCGCAATCACGAAGCCAGCCTCGATGTCGCGGAACTGGAGCCGCGCACGCGCCTGGTCTCGACCTATGTGCTGCAGGAGTATTTTATCCCGGTGCGGCATTTCGCCGCCTTTGCCCGGGCCATGGCGGCGACCATCCGCAAGCATGATGCCCGGGTCCTGAACGTGTCGGTGCGCCATTCGCCGGCCGACGGAACCGCGCTGCTGCCGTGGGCAAAGGAAGAAGTGTTTTCCTTCGTGGTGTATTACAAGCAGCGCACCCATGCGGCAGCCCGGCGCAGGGCCGGCGAGTGGACACGCGAGATGATCGACACCGCGCTTGCCTTCGGCGGGCGTTATTACCTGCCCTACCAGCTGCACGCCACCCGCGCCCAGTTCGACCGCGCCTACCCGGAGGCGGAAGCGTTGCGCGCCATCAAACGCAAGGTGGACCCGGGCGGCCGTCTTACGAACGAACTCTGGGCCAAATACCTGTGAGCGCAAAAAAAAACCCGCTCCGATGGGGAGCGGGTGAAGTCCAAAACTAGGGATGTCCTGAAAGAGACGGGTCCACTATAGGCACCGCCCCTCTTCCGTTCTGTGCGTTACCACACATAAACTATCTAAATGTCACATCGGTTTGATCTCGGTGTAAAAAAATGCCGCCGCGACAAGGCCGGGGCGGCATTCCTGCGACAGAGAAGGGCTTACACGACGGCGCCGTCGGTCTCGTCCTTCTCCTTGACCGGCTTGATCAGGTCTTCGCGCTTCACGCCCAGCCACATGGCCAGCGCCGCGGCGACGAATACCGACGAATAGATGCCGAAGCAGATGCCGATGGTCAGCGCCAGCGCGAAGTAATGCAGCGCGTGGCCGCCGAACAGCAGCATCGACAGCACCATGATCTGGGTCGAACCGTGGGTGATGATGGTACGCGAGATGGTGCTGGTGATCGCGTGGTCGATCACTTCCGGCACGCTCATCTTGCGCTGCTTGCGGAACATCTCGCGGATCCGGTCGAAGATGACGACCGATTCGTTGACCGAGTAGCCCAGCACCGCCAGGATCGCCGCCAGCACCGTCAGCGAGAATTCCCACTCGAAGAAGGCGAAGAAGCCCAGGATGATGACCACGTCGTGCAGGTTGGCGATGATCGCCGACACCGCGAACTTCCACTCGAAGCGGACCGCCAGGTAGATGACCACGCCGATGACCACCATGATCAGTGCGTTCAGGCCGTTCTGGGCCAGTTCATCGCCGACCGCCGGACCGACGAACTCGACGCGCTGCAGGCTGACCAGTTCCTTGTTGTCCGCAGTCAGGCAGGCGGTGCGATTGACCTGCTCGCCCTTGTCGGTCGTGACCTGGGTGACCTTCGGCGTACCCTGCTCCGACGCGCAGACCGCGCTGAAGACGCGGGTCGAGGTCCCGGCCTGGTCCTGGCCTTCGATGATCGGCAGGCGCAGCAGGACGCTCTGGGCGGTGCCGAAACCGGTCACCTCGGGCGCTTCGTAGCCGATGCCGCGCAAGGTGTTGCGGATCTTTTCCTGGTCGGCCGCGTGCGGATAATGCAGCTCCATCACGGTGCCGCCGGTGAACTCGACCGACCAATGCAGGCCCTTGGTCACCAGGAAGAACACGGCTGCCAGGAAGGTCACCACCGAGATCACGTTGAGGATCACGGCGTGGCGCATGAACGGGATATCCCGTTTGATCTTGAAAAATTCCATCTTTATTCCTGAGTCGCGTTTTGCTTGTTAGGCGTAAAGCCTTCTTTCCAGACCGTGCCGATCGAGATGTTCGCCAGTTTCTTCTTGCGGCCATACCAGAAGTTGATGAGGCCGCGGGACAGGAACACGGCGGAGAACATCGAGGTCAGGATGCCCAGGCAGTGCACCACGGCGAAGCCGCGCACCGGACCGGAACCGAAGATCAGCAGCGCCAGGCCGACGATCAGGGCGGTGACGTTGGAGTCGAAGATCGTGTCCCAGGCGTGCTTGTAGCCGGCATTGATCGCCACCTGCGGCGCGGCGCCCGCGCGCAGCTCCTCGCGGATGCGCTCGTTGACCAGCACGTTGGAGTCGATTGCCATGCCGAGCGTGAGCGCGATGGCCGCGATACCCGGCAGGGTCAAGGTGACCTGCAGCATCGACAGCAAGGCCAGCAGGAACAACACGTTGGACGCCAGTGCCAGCGCGCTGACGAAGCCGACCAGGTGGTAATAGATGACCATGAAGATCGCGATCGCCACGAAACCCCAGATGGTGGACTTCAGGCCGCGCTCGATGTTCTCGGCGCCCAGCTGCGGGCCGATCACGCGTTCCTCGATGAATTCCATCGGCGCCGACAGCGCGCCGGAGCGCAGCAGCAGCGCCAGCTCGTTGGCGTCTTCGATGCTGCCGATGCCGGTGATCTGGAAGGTCGAACCCAGTTCCTGGTTGATGACCGGGGCCGTCGGCACGCTGTACACGCCTTTTTCCTTCAGCAGCACCGCCAGGCGCTTGCCGACGTTGTCGCGGGTAGCCAGACGCATCCTGCGGCCGCCGTCGCCGTTCAGGTCGATCGAGACGGCCGGCTGCTGGTTCTGGTCGAAGCTGGCGACGGCGCTCGAGATGTAGTCGCCGGTCAGGATGATGTCCTTCGACACCACGACCGGGGCGCCGCGGCCCTCGGTAAACAGTTCCGAGTTCAGCGGAATGGCGGCGGTCTGTTCGGTGCCCGGCGTCACGGTCGGGTCGACCAGGCGCAGTTCCAGGGTGGCGGTGCGGCCGATGATGTCCTTGGCACGCGCCACGTCCTGCACGCCCGGCAGCTGGACGATGATACGGTCGGCGCCCTGCTGCTGGATCAGCGGCTCGGTGGTGCCCAGTTCGTTGATACGCTTGGACAGGGTGGAAATGTTCTGCTTCACGCCCTCTTCTACCGTGCGGCGCAGTGCCTCCGGCTTGAGGCTGACGACCAGCTTCAGCTCGGTGCCATCGGCAGTCTCGGCGAAGGCCAGGTCCTGGGACTGCTTGGCCAGCGTATTTTGGGCGCTAGTGCGGGTGGCCTCGTCGCGGAAGCGCACTTCGATGGTATTGCCGACGCGCTCGATGCCGGCGTGACGGACGTTAGCGTCCCGCAGTTGGCTGCGTACGCTGGCCTGCAAGCCCTTTACCTTGGTGTCGAGCACGGCCTTGCTGTCGATCTGCAGCAGGAAGTGCACGCCGCCGCGCAGGTCCAGGCCCAGGTTCATGGGCTTGGCGCCGATCGATTCCATCCAGGCCGGGGTGTTCTTCGCCAGGTTGACGGTGACGATGTAGTCGGGATTGTCCCGGTCGCGGTTGAGGTCGCGTTCGAGCGCTAGCTTGGCCTTGAACTGGGCGTCGGTGCTGGCAAAGCGCGCGCGTACCGCGGTACTGTTACCGGTGCCTTCCAGGGCGATCTTCGTCGCCGGAACACCGTTGCGCTTGAGGGTATCCTCGACCAGGCTGACGGTGGCGCTGGTGATATTGACCGTCGTTTTACCGGTGGTAACCTGCAGTGCCGGCGATTCGCCGAAGTAGTTCGGTGCCGTGTACAACGCACCGAGCAGGAGCACGACGGCGATCAATAGATATTTCCAGACGGGATAGCGATTCATAGTGTTCCAGCGTTCAAAGTTGGGCACGACGCGGCCCCGGAGGGCCGATGGTGCTTACAGTGCCTTCAGGGTGCCTTTCGGCAACAGCGTTACCACTGCGTTCTTCTGGACCACGATTTCGGTACCGGTAGCGATCTCGAGGGTCACGTAGGTGTCGGCCACCTTGACGACACGGCCCAGGACGCCGCCGGCGGTCGCCACTTCGTCGCCCTTGGTCAGTGCGTCCATCATCGCTTTCAGCTCGCGCTGGCGCTTCTGCTGCGGACGGATCATGAGGAAATACATGACCACGAACATCAGGATCAGCGGCAGGAAGGTGGTCAGGCTACCCATCAGGCCAGGATCGGCTGCAGCCGGGCTTTGCGCGTACGCGTTGGAAATGAACACAAGGACTCCGTAGTTAAAGATGTACAGTGAGGATAAAAAATAAGCGGTGTATTCTAGCACCGGCGCGGGGGCCGGGGACAATTTGAGGGTATGTAGGTCTGTAATTCCGAATTGCAAGATGTTGCTGTAAAAATAAGTCGAAGTGCTGGCCGCCCGATAAGAAAATGGGCTCCTCCTGCAGGAAGAACCCATTTCGGCAAGCTCAACAGTAAGCGCTTGCTTACACGCCGCGCGAGCGGTCCGCGCGGAACTGAATCCGGAACTCGTTGAAGCGGTCGGCATCGATCGCATCGCGCATCTCCTGCATGATCTTCAGGTAGAAGTGCAGGTTGTGGATCGTATTCAGCCTTGCCCCCAGGATCTCGTTCGAGCGGTGCAAGTGGTGCAGGTAGGCGCGCGAGAAGTTCTTGCAGCAGTAGCAATCGCAGCTCTCGTCCAGCGGCGCCTGGTCATCCTTGTAGCGCGCGTTCTTGATCTTGACGTCGCCGAAGCGCGTGAACAGCCATCCGTTGCGGGCATTGCGGGTCGGCATCACGCAGTCGAACATGTCGACGCCATTGGCCACGCCTTCGACCAGGTCTTCCGGCGTGCCGACGCCCATCAGGTAGTGCGGCTTGTTCTCGGGCAGGCGCGGGCCGACGTGGGCCAGGATGCGCTGCATGTCTTCCTTCGGCTCGCCCACCGACAGGCCGCCGATCGCCAGGCCCGGGAAGTCGATGTCTTCCAGCCCTGCCAGCGACTCGTCGCGCAGGTGCTCGTACATGCCGCCCTGGACGATGCCGAACAATGCGTTCGGGTTTTCGCCGCGGTTGAATTCGTTCATCGAGCGCTGGGCCCAGCGCAGCGACATGCGCATCGACTTGGCCGCTTCCTCGGCGGTGGCCGGACGCCCGTCGATCTCGTAGGGAGTGCACTCGTCGAACTGCATCACGATGTCCGAGTTCAGCGAACGCTGGATCTGCATCGACACTTCCGGCGACAGGAACTGGCGCGAACCGTCGATCGGCGACGCGAACTTGACGCCCTCTTCCGTGATCTTGCGCATCGCGCCCAGCGAGAACACCTGGAAGCCGCCCGAGTCGGTCAGGATCGGGCCGTCCCAGCCCATGAACTTGTGCAGGCCGCCGAACTTGTCCAGCACCGCCGTGCCCGGGCGCAGCCACAGGTGGAAGGTATTGCCGAGAATGATCTGCGAGCCCACTTCCTTCAGTTCGATCGGGTCCATCGCCTTGACCGAGCCGTAGGTCCCGACCGGCATGAAGATCGGGGTTTCGATGGTGCCGTGGTTGAGCTTCAGGCGGCCACGGCGCGCGTGCGACAGGCCGCTGGTGTCTTTCTTCAGTAGGGTAAATTCGAGCATCGGTATTCTTTATTGGCGTGAGCGCGTCGTGAGCAGCATGGCGTCGCCATAGCTGAAGAAGCGGTATTCGTTGGCGATCGCATGCTGGTAAGCCTTGCGGATCTCGTGGTAGCCGGCAAAGGCCGACACCAGCATCATGAGCGTCGACTTCGGCAGGTGGAAATTGGTGATCAGCCGGGTCACGGTCTTGAAGGTATAGCCCGGCGTGATGAACAGTGCCGTATCGTCGCTGCCCGCCACCAGCTCGCCCGATTGCGAGGCCGATTCCAGCGCCCGCAGGCTGGTGGTGCCGACCGCCACCACGTCGCGGCCCGCCGCTTTCGCTGCGCGCACCGCCTCCACCGTCTCCTGCGAAATGGTGTACCACTCGGAGTGCATCTTGTGCGCCGACAGGTCCTCGACCCGCACCGGCTGGAAGGTGCCGGCGCCCACGTGCAGGGTCACGTAGGCGAACCGGATCCCTTTCTCGCGCAGGCGGTCCAGCAGCGGCTGGTCGAAGTGCAGCCCGGCGGTCGGCGCAGCGACGGCGCCCGGCTCCTTCGAGTACACGGTCTGGTAGCGCTGCTCGTCGAATTCGTCGGCATTGTGCTCGATGTAGGGCGGCAGCGGCAGGCGACCGTGGGCCTCGATCAAGTCAAATACATCGCCCTCGAAATGCAGGGTGAAGAACTCGCCGGCGCGCTCGCCGGTCGTGACCTCGAAAGCGTCGGCCAGGCGGATGCGGTTGCCCGGCTTCGGCGACTTCGATGCGCGCACCTGCGCCAGCACCGTGCGGTTGTCCAGCACGCGCTCGACCAGCACTTCCACCTGGCCGCCGGTTTCCTTGACGCCGAAGAAGCGCGCCTTGAGCACGCGCGTATTGTTCATCACCAAGAGGTCGCCCGGCTGGAGCTGGTCGATGATGTCGGCAAAATGGCGGTCAGTGATCTGGTCGCCATCGAGCTGCAACAGGCGCGAAGCGCTCCGGTCTGGCAGCGGATGCTGCGCGATCCGCTCTGGCGGCAGGTCGAAATCGAAATCGGAAAGCGAGTACATTGTTGTCAATTCTGGGAAAATGGATGCTGCCAGCCTTACAATAGAGGCTGCAGCGCGTGCGGCGAACCCTCTATTTTACGCCAGCATCTGCTTAAATGCCGCAATATGCCCGCCACCAAGACGCCATCCGCCCCCAAAACCCTTGAATCCAAGCTCGCCCGGCTGGGCCTGCGCACCGACATGGACCTGGTGCTGCACCTGCCGATGCGCTACGAGGACGAGACCAAGGTGGTCACGATCCGCGAAGCCGGCATGCGCGGCCTGCAGACCTGGCAGGTCGAAGGGGTCGTGGTCAAGAATGAAATTACCTACAAGCCGCGCCGCCAGTTGCTGGTGCAGATCGCCGACGACACGGGCGAGCTGCAGCTGCGCTTCATGAATTTCTACGGCAGCCAGGTCAAGCAACTGTCCGAAGGCGTGCGGGTACGTGCCCGGGGCGAGCTGAAACACGGCTTCTTCGGGGCCGAGATGGTGCACCCTACTTACAAGGTGATCAACGAGGGAGCGCCCCTGCCGACCTCGCTCACGCCGGTCTATCCGGCCGGCGAAGGCCTGTCGCAAACGGTGCTGCGGCGCGCGATCAACGACGCCATGAAGCGGGTGGACTGGCGCGACACCCTGCCCAACGCTTTTCTATCCCGCCTGCAGCTGTGGGACTTCGAACCCTCGGTACGCCTGCTGCACTACCCGCCTGCAGACGTGGACGAATACGCGCTGACCGAACGCTCGCATCCGGCCTGGACGCGCATGAAGTTCGACGAGCTGCTGGCGCAGCAGCTGTCCCTGAAGCGGGCGCAGCGCGCGCGCCGTGAAAAAGGCGCGCCGCAGTTGCGTGCGGTTGGCGAACTGTCCGAGTCCTTCCTGGCCGCCCTGCCCTTCAAGCTCACTGGCGCGCAGCAGCGCGTGGTGAAAGAGATCGGCGCCGACCTGCGCGAAGGCTATCCGATGCAGCGCCTGCTGCAGGGCGACGTCGGCAGCGGCAAGACCGTGGTGTCGGCGCTCGCCGCCGCCCAGGCGATCGACAGCGGCTACCAGGCGGCGCTGATGGCGCCCACCGAGATCCTGGCCGAGCAGCACTTCCGCAAAATCGCGGCCTGGATGGAGCCGCTGGGCGTAAAGGTGGCCTGGCTGACCGGCAGCCTGAAGAAGAAGGAAAAGGATGCGGCCAAGGAGCTGATCGAGTCGGGCGAAGCGAAGCTGGTGATCGGCACCCACGCCCTGATCCAGGACACGGTGCAGTTCGCCCGCCTGGGCCTGGTCATCGTCGACGAGCAGCACCGCTTCGGCGTCGGCCAGCGCCTCACCCTGCGCAACAAGGGCAGCGACGGCCTGGTGCCGCACCAGCTCATGATGTCGGCCACGCCAATCCCGCGCACCCTGGCCATGACCTATTACGCCGACCTGGAAGTCTCGGTGATCGACGAACTGCCGCCGGGCCGCAGCCCGATCGTCACCCGCGCCATCGACCAGAACCGGCGCGAGGAAGTGATCGAGCGCGTGCATGCTGCCGCCCTGGAAGGCCGCCAGGTGTATTGGGTGTGTCCGCTGATCGAGGAATCCGAAGTGCTGCAGCTGCAGACCGCGACCGAGACCTACGAGACCCTGGCCGAAGCCCTGCCCGATTTGCAGGTGGGGCTGGTGCACGGACGCCTCAAGCCGCTCGAAAAGCAGGTGATCATGGACGCCTTCATCGCGGGCGACATCCACGTGCTGGTGGCCACCACCGTGATCGAGGTCGGCGTCGACGTGCCGAACGCCTCGCTGATGGTGATCGAGCATGCGGAACGCTTCGGCCTGTCGCAGCTGCACCAACTGCGCGGCCGCGTGGGCCGGGGCTCGGCGGCGAGCGTGTGCCTGCTTCTCTACCAGAGCCCCTTGGGCCAGGTGGCCAAGCAGCGCCTGATGACGATGCGCGAGACCACCGACGGCTTCGAGATCGCGCGGCGCGACCTGGAGATCCGCGGCCCCGGCGAATTCCTCGGTGCGCGCCAGTCGGGCGAGGCGATGCTGCGCTTCGCCGACCTGGAAACCGATCAGTGGATCGTGGAAAAGGCGCGCGACGTCGCGCAATACCTGCTGGATAACGGCGACCGGCCGGAGTACATGGCGGTCATCGATGCGCACCTGACCCGCTGGTTGGGCGGGCGCGAGGAATTCCTCAAGGTCTAGCCGGATACGGCTGCGCCCCGCCGGCAATGTACGGCGGGGCGCCATGTCTTGGCCGGCTTATTGCAGGCGCTGCTTCAGTTCCTGCGACGCCTGCTGCAGGGCGCTGCGCACGGCCGGGACCTCGCTCAGTGCGTTGAGCAGCCCGAAATCGTGGATCATGCCGTTGTAGCGCACCGACTTGACCTCGACACCGGCGGCGTCGAGCTTGCGGCCATAAGCTTCACCTTCGTCGCGCAGCACGTCGAACTCGGCGGTCTGGATCAGCGCTGGCGGCAAGCCCTTGAGCTGGGCGCTGGAGGCCTGCAGCGGCGATGCGTAAATTTCACGGCGTGCGGCGGCATCGCGGGTGTAGTTGTCCCAGAACCAGATCATCATGTCGCGCGTCAGGAAGTGCCCGTTCGCGAATTCCTTGTACGAGGCGTTATCGAAATTGGCATCGGTGACCGGCCACAGCAGGACTTGGGAACGCAGGGCCGGCGCGCCCTTCTCTTTCGCCATCAGGCTGACCACGGCCGCCATGTTGCCGCCCACGCTGTTGCCTGCCACGGCGAGGCGCTTGCCGTCCACGCCGATCTGCTCCCCATTCTCCGCCACCCAACGCGTCGCCGCATAGGCTTCGCGGATCGCGACACCGTAGCCGGCTTCCGGCGAAGGCGTGTAGTCGACGAACACCGCCACCGCGCCGGATCCGGCCACCAGGTCGCGCACCAGGCGTTCATGGGTCGGGTAGTCGCCCAGCACCCAGCCGCCGCCGTGGAAATACATGAACGCCGGCAGGATTCCCTTGGCGCCGGCCGGGCGCACGATGGTCAGCTTGACCGGCTTTCCGTCCAGGGTGACGGTTTTTTCGCTCACCTCGGCCGGGGCCAGTTTCGCCTTTGCGCCCGCCTGCGCTCCCGCCAGGACGGCACGCGCTTCCTGCGGATGCATCTGTTCGATGGGCTTGCCGCCTTCGATCGCCTTGAGGAAGCCGGCGGTGTGGCGTTCGACGCCCGGCAGGCTGGCGGCGCCGGCGTACGTTGCGGTAGCGGCCAGGAGGGCGGCGGCGAGAAAGGTTTTAGCGGTGTTCATGGTGATTTCCTTTGCTGGTTATTAGATCGTGTACTACTTATTTATGGGCTCGAGGGCCTCGCGGGTGATCGCTTAGTTGGCTTGGGCTGCTTCTTCGATCAGGCGGGCGACCGCCGCAGGGTGCGAGGTCATCACCACGTGGGAAGCACCGGGCACCGCGACGGTCTTGCGGGACTTGGCGCGTTCGGCCATGAAGCCCAGTGCCGCGGCCGGAATATTCTTGTCGCCGGTGCCGTAGATGAAATAGGACGGCAGCTTCTTCCAGGCGGGAGCGCCCGCCGCCTCGGTCAGTGCCGCTTCCGCGATCGGACGCTGGGCAACGGCCATCAGCTCGGCTTGTGCTTTTGGCAGGTCGGCCGCGAACTGCTGGTGGAACTTGTCCTGCTGGATGTAGAAGTCCTTGCCGCCGTCGGCCAGGGCGACCGGTTCGGCCAGTGCACTGCCGAGGGTGCCGCCCGGGTAGCGTCCCGACAATTCGAGCGCGGTCTCGCCCTGCTCCGGCGCAAAAGCGGCCACGTACACCAGACCTTTCACATTCGGCTGTCCGTTCGCCGCCGCCGAGATCACGGCGCCGCCGTAGGAGTGGCCGACCAGCACCACCGGTCCGGTTACGCTCTTCACGATGTTGGCGACCGAAATTGCATCGCCCTTCACGCTGCGCAGCGGATTGGCCGCGCCGATCACGGTATAGCCATCGGCGCGCAGTTGGGACGCGACGCCGTTCCAGCTGGCCGCGTCGGCAAAGGCGCCATGCACGAGGATGACGGTCGGCTTGACGCTCGCTGCCGGCGCAGCCAGTGCCGGTGCCGCGGCAACGGCCGTGATCGACAGGGCGAGGGCGATGTTGTTGATGGCTTTCATGGTGAATCCTTTCATTGTTTGTTAGCGATTAGATCGTGCACTACTTATTTGCCTTGACGAACCGGGCACACAAGACCCGGCTCGACCTGTCTACTGCCGTGTTACGAATTCTTTGTCAGGTTGCCGCGCAATGCGTCGAGCTGCTGCTTGAGCACCACGACATCCTGCAGCGCGCATCCGGTGGCGCACAGGAGCTGCGGTTGAAACGCCGCGGCTTCCTTGCGCAACCCACTGCCATGCCCAGTCAGGGAAACGATCACCTGGCGCTCGTCGCCGGCTGCACGTACGCGCCTGACCAGTTCTGCCTGTTCCATGCGCTTGAGCAGCGGCGTCAGGGTCGCGGAGTCGAGCTGCAGCCGTTCGCCGATGCCCGATACCGTTTGCTCGTCCTGTTCCCACAGCACCATCAATACCAGGTATTGCGAGTAAGTGACACCCATCTTCTTCAGCAGCTTGCGGTAGACCTTGCTCATCGCCAGCGAGGTCGAATACAGCGAAAAGCACAGCTGCTGATCGAGCTGGGGAACCTGGTTTGCCGGTGTTTGTTTGCTATCCATGCAAATCAGTTTACATAGCACGCTATTAAATTGCAAGCTATTTTTAAACTTTTTTGTTCCCGCGTGCGTGGATGCCCTCAGTGACAATCCGATAGACATCTGCATCACGGGAAAGGATATCGTTGCAGCCGGTACGTTCCGGCTGCGTTTGCCAGGGCGCCTCTTCGACCATATAGATTCCTTGACGCCCATGCCCTTTCTCGGACTCGGACTCCACCTGATCGCCGCCATCTTCTTCGCCGTCCATGCCGTGCGCACGGGGCGGCCCATGGTCTGGCTGCTGATCCTGTTCTCTTTTCCCCTGCTCGGCAGCATCGTCTATTTCGCGGCGATCTTCCTGCCGCATTCACGTCTGGAACGCCAGGCCAGGATGGCCGGTCACGCCTTGCAGAAGAAGCTCGATCCGGGTCGCGACGTGCGCGAAGCCAGGGCCGCCTTCGACCTGACGCCGACCGCGCACAACCAGATGCGCTTGGCCGCCGCGCTGCTGGACGCGGGGCAGACCGCGGAAGCGGTGGCACAGTATGAAGCCTGCCTGCAGGGGCCCTTCGCCAAGGACGCCGAAGCGATTCTCGGCGCGGCCCGCGCGCGTGCCGCGAACGGGCAGCCGGAAGCGGCTATCGGGCTGCTGGAGCCGCTGCAGGCGGCGCAGCCGGGCTTCCGTCCCGAAGAAACGGCACTGGCGCTGGGTCGCGCCTACGCCGCCAGCGGGCGGCAGATGGAAGCCGGCGCCCAGTTCATGTCGGCCGCGGAACGCTTCGGCGGCATCGAGGCGCGGGTGGAACTGGCGCTGTGGGCGCTGGCCAGCCGCGACGAGGCGCTGGCCCAGCGCGAGCTGAAGGAAATCGCGCACGCGCGCCGCCACATGACGGCGTACACGCTCGACTTGCACCGGGAGCTGTTCCGGCGACTGGATGCCGCCGTCGGAGCCCACTGATTCAGGTGCCGATGGCGTTCGTGAAGGTCAGCCGGTTTCCGAACGGGTCCTTGACCGACATATCGCGCGAGTCCCTGGGTGTATCGCCGATATCCGGCCGGGCGTAGCCATACTGCTTCGATGCCAGCTCCGCATGGTAGGCATCGATGTCGCCGACCTGGAAGCCAGGGAAGTCGACGTAGAACTCGCGCGCTTCGGCTTCGTCGAAGATGCGCAGGATGGGCGTGACGGCGCGCAGCATCTCATTCGTCCCGGGTCAGCTCGACGCCGTCGACCGTCATCTTCCACTTCCCGCCCTCGCGGTGCGGCGGCTTGCTGACCACGAAGGTGGAACGCATGAAGCTCCAGCCGGCATCGAAGTGATGGCCGTCGAATCCCAGCAGGTCGATGCTGAGGTCGACCTTCTTTTTCTCCTGCTCGCGCTTGTACTTGATCTTGCCGTCCTTCGACAACGACAGGCGCATATCCTTGCCCTGCCAGTTGCCGACATAGTCCATCTTATCAAGCGGGACGGGATCGGCCCAGGCGGCGCCGGAGAGCAGGCCGGTGGCAAGGACGAGGATGGGCAGGATACGCATGGAAGCTCCGCTGGAAGGGATAGGAAATCCCTTCCAGTATTCGCACCGCGCCCACCCTTGTCAATTCAGGCCGCATGCGCAGGCCGGAGGCTCCTGCGGTCACTCTCGTAGGCCAGGCCGATCTGGCGCCGGATCTCGTCCATCACGCCCATCAGCGCCAGCGTCTCGTCCAACTTCATGCCGGGACTTTCCAGCAGGCCCTCGTTGAAGCAGCGCTGCGCTTCGATCACTTCGTGCACGTAGCCGTTGCCGAGATAAGGCGTGTCGACCGTGCGCGAACTGCCATCCTCGAGGCTCACGGTGACGCTCGTCGCGCGATGGAACATGGTGTTCATGCGGACGTGGCCGCGCGAGCCCGACACCGTCAGCTCGCAGGGCGTGCGCGCCTGGAACGAGCAACTGCAGACGGACAGGCCGCCGCCTTCGTGCCGGAGCGTGAAGCCGGTCTGCACGTCGACGCCGGTTTCGCCCAGCTCGGCCTGGGCCTTGATCCCGGCGACGGGACCGAGCAGCGCAGTGGCGATCGACAGCGGATAGATGCCCAGGTCGAGCAGCGCGCCGCCGCCGAGTTCCGGATTGAAGGCGCGGTGCTCGGGGCCGAAGTTGGCGGTGAAGCCGAAGTCCGCCACCACCTGGCGCACCGTGCCGATCTCGCCCGAGGCGATGATGCGCCGGACCTCGTCGAAGGCCGGCAGATAGCGCGTCCACATGGCTTCCATCAGGAACAGGCGGCGCGAGCGCGCCAGCGTGACCACCTGCTCGGCTTCGCGCAGGTTCATCGTGAACGGTTTCTCGACCAGCACGCCCTTTCCGGCACGCAGCGCCATCAGGGCGTTATCGGCATGCTGGGGATGCGGAGTGGCGACGTAGACCAGGTCGACGCCGGCGGCACCGGCCAGTTCCTGGTAACTGCCGAAGGCCGCTCCAGCGCCGAATTCCTGCGCGAAGCCTTGGGCCTTGTCGAGGCTGCGCGAAGCGACCGCCACCAATACGGCGTCAGGCACATCCTTCAGTGCATTGGCGAAGGCGCGCGCGATCTTGCCCGTGCCGAGGATGCCCCAGCGTACTGCGTTGGCCATTGTCGGTCCTTTCAGGTCGTCCGTCAGCGCTCCTGGCGCTTGGGACGGAAGACACTCGTATCGAGATAAAAATCCTGGTCCTGCCCCGGCCACCAGCCCGGCACGCCGAGCACCGGCAGCGGCGTGAAGCCGGCGGTGCTCAAGCCTTCGCTGGCCAGCTGGTCCGCGACGTGGGCGTCGATCCAGGTGCGCTGCGCCTCGGGCGCCAGCGCGAGCACATCATCGCCCACGAAGATGACACGCGTATGAGCGGTGATGGCCTTGCGCGGTGACACCAGCTTTTCCATCAGCGCGTGGCCAAACAGCCAGATTCGCACATCGCTCCCGAACATGGCGCGCTTTTCATGCAGGGCGCCAAGCCAGCCGTGGGCGCGCAATTCGTCGACCAGCGCGCGTCCGGCGCTACCTTCGCGCACGACGAGCAGCGCGGCGTTCTCGTCGAAGATGGTGGCGGCATCGCGCGCGGGGCCGCGCGACTTGCCGATGCCGACCTGCGCGATCTGCGCCGCCTGCAGGGCGTTGAGCTGGCGCTTGATGAGCGGGAAGGTCTGCCACACCAGGCCGTTGAAGAAGTCGTGCAGGTTGTCGCGGGTCGGGACCTGACCGGTAGCACCGATGAATTCCTCGTAGGCGGTGCCTTCCGGCAGCGCGGCTTGCGGAACAAAGCGCAGCGGCATGCCTGCATGGTTGCGCAGGCCGAGCGCCGCGGCGCTGCGGTTGAAGGCGTCGAGGAAATCATCGTCGCCCAGGCCCAGCCGTTCAAGGGAGAGCTGTTGATACGCCGGCCGCACCGCGTCATACCACGGGCGCGACCAATCGATCTGGGACAGCATGCAGGCTTACACCATCTTCCAGTTGATGGTCTCGCCGGCGTTGAGCGGCACCAGCGAGTGTTCGCCCAAAGGCACGGTTTCCGGCAGGGTCCAGGACTCGCGCTTGAGCGTGATGGTCCCTTCGTTGACCGGCAGGCCGTAGAAGGCCGGGCCGTTCAGGCTGGCGAAGGCTTCCAGCTTGTCGAGCGCCCCCGCCTGGGCGAAGGCTTCGGTGTACATCTCCATCGCGTGCAGCGCGGTGTAGCAGCCGGCGCAGCCGCAGGCGGCGTACTTGGTATGCACTGCGTGCGGGGCCGAGTCGGTGCCGAGGAAGAAGCGTTCGTCGCCGCTGGTGGCGGCGGTCACCAGCGCCAGGCGGTGCTCCTCGCGCTTGAGCACCGGCAGGCAGTAGTAGTGCGGGCGGATGCCGCCGCGGAAGATCTCGTTGCGGTTGTACAGCAGGTGGTGGGCAGTGATGGTCGCCGCGATCGGGCCTTCGGCCTCGGCCACGTACTGGGCCGCTTCCTTGGTGGTGATGTGCTCGAACACCACGTTCAGGGCAGGCATGGCGCTGCGCAGGGGGCGCATGACGCGCTCGATGAACACGGCTTCGCGGTCGAACAGGTCGATGTCGTTGTCGGTCACTTCGCCGTGAACCAGAAGCGGCATGCCGACTTCCTGCATCACTTCCAGGGTCTTGTAGCACTTCTTCAGATCGGTCACGCCGGCATCGGAATTGGTGGTGGCGCCGGCCGGGTAGAGCTTGACCGCGTGGACGAAGCCGGAATCCTGGGCCCGGCGGATCTCGTCCGGATCGGTATTATCCGTCAGGTACAGCGTCATCAGCGGTTCAAACGACATGCCCTCAGGCAGGGCCGCCAGGATGCGGTCGCGGTAGGCGCTAGCCATGGCGGTGGTGGTGACCGGCGGCTTCAGGTTGGGCATCACGATCGCGCGGGCAAACTGGCGCGCACTGTGCGGCAGAACGCTGGACAGGGCTGCGCCGTCGCGCAGGTGCAGGTGCCAATCGTCGGGGCGGGTGATGGTGATGGTGTCGGGGGTGTCGATAAGGGACATGGCGGCTCTCGGATGACGGATGCCGACATTTTACCCGCAGCGCAGCCCGGACAGCGCGCCAGGCAGCTTCATTGATTAATGAATAATACGCGCCAAAAACTCGCGCGCCCGCTCGGAGCGCGGGGCACTGAAGAACTCGTCCTTCGGACTGTCCTCGACGATGCTGCCATGGTCCATGAAGACGATCCGGTCCGCCACCTTGCGGGCGAAGCCCATCTCGTGGGTGACCACCATCATGGTCATGCCCTCGTGCGCCAGCCCCACCATCACGTCGAGCACCTCGCCGATCATCTCCGGGTCGAGGGCGGAGGTCGGCTCGTCGAACAGCATTGCCACCGGGTCCATCGCCAGTGCGCGCGCGATCGCCACGCGCTGCTGCTGGCCGCCCGAGAGCTGGCCCGGGTACTTGTCCTTGTGCGCCAGCAGGCCGACCCGGTCGAGGTAGTTCAGGCCGCGTTCGAGGGCTTCATCCTTGCTGCGGCCCAGCACCTTGACCTGGGCGAGTGTCAGGTTGTCGCGTACTGACAGGTGCGGGAACAGCTCGAAGTTCTGGAACACCATGCCGATGCGGGCGCGCAGCTGCGACAGCCTGGTTTTCGGGTCGCCCACGGTAATGCCGTCCACCACTACCCGCCCCTCTTGGTATGGCTCCAACCCGTTGACGGTCTTGATCAGGGTGGATTTACCCGAGCCGGACGGCCCGCACACCACCACCACGTCGCCGCGCGCGACCCGGGTGCTGCATTCGCGCAGTACCTGGAAGTTGCCGTACCACTTGCTGACATTTTCGATTTCGATCATCTGGTGCCTGTTTTGCGTCGTCCCGCGTCGCTGTTGCGCGCACTGTTGCTTACGATGTAAGCATGCTTGACAGCATTTCTAGCGACAAGGATACTTCGGAACTTGCCTTACCCACCAGAACGCTCTCACCGTTCTCCCTAGATATCACCCAATAATTCGCCTTGCGACAGTGCCATCCCCTGCCGCGGGTTATGCACAGGTCCACAAGACAGGAAGCATTATGGATAAAAAGAACCGCCTGACTCAATACATCCTGATCGGCCTCGTGCTCGGGATCGTCGTCGGCTACATCGCCAACATCAACCTCGAGAGCCTGCCCGGCTTCGCGGACGCGATGGCCCTGATCACGACCATGTTCCTCCGCCTGATCAAGATGATCATCGCGCCGCTGGTGTTCGCCACCCTGGTGGTCGGCATCGCCAAGATGGGCGACGCCAAGGAAGTGGGCCGTATCGGCGTCAAGGCACTTGGTTGGTTCGTCATCGCTTCGGTCATTTCGCTGTCGCTGGGCCTGATCCTGGTGAACCTGTTCCGCCCGGGCGATGCGATCGCCGCGTCGGGCCTGCTGCCTCCGGTCGGCACCTCGTCGGGCATCACGACCTCGGGCCTGACCCTGAAGGACTTCATCACCCACCTGATTCCGACCTCGATCTTCGACGGCATGGCCAAGAACGAGATCCTGCAGATCGTCGTGTTCTCGATCTTCTTCGGCACCGCGGCCGCGGCAGTCGGCGCGCGCGCCACCCCGCTGATCGACGCCGTGGACGGCATCGCCCATATCATGCTGAAGGTCACCGGCTACGTCATGAACTTCGCGCCGATCGCCGTGTTCGCGGCGGTGGCCGGCGTGGTCGCCAAGAGCGGACTGGGCGTGCTGTCGACCTACGGCATCTTCATGGCCGAGTTCTACCTCGGCATCGTGCTGCTGTGGGTGGTACTGATCCTGATCGGCATGGTCTTCCTCGGCCCGCGCGTGCTGCGCCTCATTAACGAACTGAAGGAACCGACCATCCTCGCCTACACCTGCGCCTCGTCGGAAGCGGCCTTCCCGAAGACCCTCGAAGGCCTGGAGCGCTTCGGCGTCAAGAACCGCCTGGCCGCCTTCGTGCTGCCGATCGGCTACTCGTTCAACCTCGACGGCTCGATGATGTACTGCACCTTCGCGGCCGTGTTCATCGCCCAGGCCTACGGCATCGAGCTGGACCTGGCGACCCAGTTGACCATGATGCTGGTGCTGATGCTGACCTCGAAGGGCATGGCCGGCGTGCCGCGCGCCTCGCTGGTCGTGATCGCCGCCACCCTGGCCCAGTTCAACATCCCGGAAGCCGGCCTGCTGCTCCTGCTGGGCATCGACCACTTCCTGGACATGGCCCGTTCGGCCACCAACGTGATCGGCAACGGCATCGCCACCGCCGTGGTCGCGAAGTGGGAAGGCGACCTGGCCGAGCCGAACAAGGATCCGGCCATCGCGCCACTGCGTTAGAGCGCCACGATTCGACTTCAGTACCGAAGGCCTTCCAGCAATGGAGGGCCTTTTTCATATAACGACAACATGAGGAGCGAGACATGAAACAGCTGTACATGGCGGGCCTGCTGCTGGGCGCATTCGGCGGTGCGCACGCCGCCACCCAGACGATCGACTGCGGCCGCCTGCTGGACGTGAAGAACGGCACCTGGCGCGAGGGCGTCAGCATCGTGGTCGAGAACGGCGTCGTGAAGTCGGTCGGCCCGATGACCCGGGCCGCCGGGAATATCGACCTGTCGCGCCACGCCTGCCTGCCGGGCCTGATCGACATGCACGTGCACCTGACCAGCGAGACCGCGCCGGTGGTCGAGGCTTACCGCGACCGCCTCACCGCCGATCCGCAGGACATGGCCTTCCGTTCGGTCAAGTACGCCCACCGCACCCTGATGGCGGGTTTCACCACGGTGCGCGACCTCGGCGCGGCCGACGGCCTGAACGTCTCGCTCAAGCGCGCCATCGCCGCCGGCGAGATCCCGGGTCCGCGCATGTTCACTGCCGGGAAGTCGATCGCCACCACCGGCGGCCACGCCGACCCGACCAACAACCTGTCCCACTTCCTGAGCGAGAAGCTCGGTGCGCCCGGCCCCGAGAAGGGCGTGATCGACAGCCCGGAAGAAGGCCGCCAGGCCGTGCGCCAGCGCTACAAGGAAGGCGCCGACCTGATCAAGATCACCGCCACCGGCGGCGTGCTGAGCCAGGCCGCCAACGGCCAGAACTCGCAGTACACCGAGGACGAGTTGAAGGCCATCGTCAGCACCGCGAAGGACTACGGCTTCCGTGTCGCGGCCCATGCGCACGGCGCCGAGGGCATGAAGCGCGCGCTGCGCGCCGGCGTCGACTCGATCGAGCACGGCACCCTGATGGACGACGAGACCGTCGCCCTGTTCAAGAAGACCGGCCACTGGTACGTGCCGACCATCTCGGCCGGCCGCTACGTGGCGGACAAGGCCAAGGATCCGAACTACTATTCGGCCCTGGTGCGTCCGAAAGCGGCCGCGATCGGCCCGCAGCTGCAGGCCACGTTTGCCCGCGCCCATAAGGCCGGCGTGAAGATCGCCTTCGGCACCGATGCCGGCGTGTTCCCCCACGGCGAGAACGCGAAGGAGTTCGGCTACATGGTGGAGGCCGGGATGACGCCGGCTGAAGCCATCCGTTCAGCAACCCTCCACGCGGCAGCCCTGCTCGACCAGCCAGGCCGACTGGGCTCGGTAGAGCCAGGATTTGCGGCCGACATCATCGCGGTCGAAGGCGATCCGCTGCGCGACGTGAAGGTGCTCGAGCAGGTGAAGTTCGTGATGAAGGACGGCGTCGTCTACAAGAAGCCGTAATTCGTCTGCCAAGGGGCGGCCACGCGGTAAAGCCGGTGGTGGTGGTCGGATCGATGCACCCATCCACCGCGCTGTCGGCGGACGGCCCGATCAACCTGTACAACGCGGTCAAGCTCGTTGCCCGTAACGGCGAGGCGAATGACGACCAGCTGGACTTCGTGGTGGCGGATACGCTGAGCCCGCAGAAGGCAAGCATCCTCTTGATGCTGGCGCTGACCAGGACCAGCAGCACCGAAGAGATTCAGCGGATGTTCTACACCTACTAACTTGTATCTCGGCCGATCTGCGGCTGGTTGACCGCGTGGGCGGGAGACCCGCCCACCCTACAGTAAAGCGCTTGTCGTAGGGTGGGCAGCTTCGCACGCACGACTACTTCGCCACCTCCAGCGGCGGGGACGCCAGCTCCTCGTCCGGCCGCGCTTGCTGCCTTTCCCACATCTGCGCATACAGGCCGCGCGCCGCCAGCAAGGACCCGTGCGTCCCCCGCTCCACGATCCGCCCGTGATCCAGCACGATGATCTGCTGCGCATCCGCAATGGTCGACAGCCGGTGCGCGATCACCAGCGTCGTGCGGTCCTTGGCGATCTCCTTCAGCTGCGCCTGGATCGCCTGCTCCGACTTCGAATCGAGTGCCGAGGTCGCCTCATCGAAGATCAGGATCGCGGGGTTCTTCAGCAGCGTGCGCGCGATCGCCACGCGCTGCTTCTCGCCGCCCGACAGCTTCAGCCCGCGCTCGCCCACCATGCTTGCATAGCCGTCCGGCAGGCTCTCGATGAAGTCGTGGATCGAGGCCGCACGCGCGGCCGCCACGATGTCCTCGTGCGAGGCGCCCGGCCGTCCGTAGGCGATGTTGTACTCGATGGTGTCGTTGAACAGCACGGTATCCTGCGGCACGATGCCGATCGCCGCGCGCAGCGACTGCTGGGTGATGTTGCGCAGGTCCTGTCCATCGATGCGGATCGCCCCGCCGTTCACGTCGTAAAAGCGGAACAGCAGGCGTGACAGCGTCGACTTTCCGGAGCCGCTGTGGCCGACCACCGCGGTCGTGGTTCCGGCCGGGATGGTGAAATCGACGTCGAACAGGATCTGGCGCTTGGCCTCGTAGCTGAATTCCACGTGCGAGAACTCGACCCGGGCGCCACGTGTCACCAAAGGCTGGGCGCCGGGGCTGTCGGCCACTTCGCGGTTCTGGTCGAGCAGCGAGAACAGGCGCTCCATATCGGCCAGGCTCTGCTTGATCTCGCGGTAGATCACGCCCAGGAAGTTCAGCGGAATGTACAGCTGGATCATGAAGGAGTTCACCAGCACCAGGTCGCCCAGGGTCATGGTTCCGGCGATCACGCCCTCGGTGGCGCGCCACAGGATCAGGGTCACGGCGGTGGCGATGATCAGGGACTGGCCCGTGTTCAGGAAGGACAGCGAGGTCTGCGAGCGTACCGCGGCGTTCTCGAAGTGCTGCAGGCCCTGGTCATAGCGCTTGGCTTCGTATTCCTCGTTGCCGAAGTACTTCACCGTTTCGTAGTTGAGCAGCGAATCGATGGCCTTGGTGTTGGCTTTCGAGTCGAGCTCGTTCATGGTGCGGCGAAAGTGGGTGCGCCACTCGGTCACGATCACGGTGAAGGCGATGTAGCTCACCAGCGCCACACCGGTGATGACGGTGAACCAGATGTCGTAGTTGATTACCAGGTAGCCGAGCACCAGCGTGATCTCCACCAGCGTGGGCAGCACGTTGAACAGCGAGTAGGAAATCAGGGAGTTGACGCCGCGCGTGCCGCGCTCGATGTCGCGCGTCATGCCGCCGGTCTGCCGGTTCAGGTGGAAGCGCAGCGACAGCGCGTGCAGGTGGCGGAACACCTTCAGCGCGATGGTCCGCACCGCGCGCTGCGTGACGCGCGCGAACAGGAACTCGCGCAGCTCGGTGAACAGCGTGGTGGACAGGCGCAGCAGGCCATAGGCGATGAGCGCGCCGAGCGGCAGCACCAGCAGCGCGTGCGGGTCTTTCGGATCGACGGCAAGCTGGTCGATCAGCTGCTTGAGCACCAGCGGCACGCCGACGTTGGCCATCTTGGCGCCGACCAGCGCGGCGAGCGCGGCCAGCACGCGCCATTTGTAGACCCACAGGTAGGGGAACAGGGTGCGCAGCGTGGCCCAGTCATTGCGGGGGACGCCTGTCGAATCGGGCGGCAGGGGGACGGATGAAGCGGAATTGCGTCGCATGGCAGGGCGTGGGGATTTATGGTTCAATTCGGGACGATTGTAGCTTTTACCGAGAAAACAAGATGACCACGCCACAAAATGCCCCGACTACCCCACGCACGCGCCTGCCCGAAGGCAAGATGCCCGAACTGCGCGTGATGCCCGCACCGTCCGATGCCAACGTGTACGGCGACGTGTTCGGCGGCTGGATCATGGCCCAGGTCGACGTCGCCGGCTCGCTGCCGGCCACCCGCCGCGCGAACGGACGCGTGGCCACCATCGCCGTGAACTCCTTCCTGTTCAAGCAGCCCGTCTTCGTGGGCGACCTGCTGTCCTTCTATGCCGAGATCGTCAAGGTCGGCAACACCTCGATCACCGTGTGCGTCGAAGTCTATGCCGAGCGCAACCGCCTGCAGGCCGATGTCGTGAAGGTGACCGAAGCACAGCTGACCTATGTCGCCACCGGCCCGGACCGCAAGCCGCGCCAGCTGCCGCCGCTCGATTCGCTGATCTCGCACGACTAGGCTGACAAGCCCCCTGTCGGGGGCTGGCGTGCTCCCTCGATGCACATTGCGGCAGGCGTGGCGTGCACCCCATGGGCCGCTCTTTTGGTTCCTCAGGGCACTGGTTAAGGCTCATGACTTGGGTTAGGCTATGCTCATGCATATCAGCCAGCATCCTACCCACACCCTTGAGTTGCGTGTTCGCGAACTGCCGCAGCTGTTCAATTCGCTCGACCCCACGCCGTTCCTGAACAAGGATCTGGACCGCAACTGCGAGGCGTATATCGAGAACTGGGCGCTGCAGTTGCCACGCGACAGCCACCTGAACCTGACGATCCATGTCGAAGACATCGAGTCGCCGGAGCTGGCCAGCGAGCTGGTGGCGGATGCACTGCACAATTTTTACGCCTACAAGGTCGAGCTGGTGCGCGGCGAGCTGCGCCAGCTGTTGCGCCAGGGGAGGACCAGCCTGGGCATCGGCATCGGATTCCTGGCGTCATGCCTGATGCTGGCTGAACTGATCGGCACCCTGGTAACCGGCCATCCAGCCAAGATCATGCGCGAAACCCTGACCGTCATCGGCTGGGTAGCGCTATGGCGTCCCGCCCAGACCTTCTTGTATGACTGGTGGCCTGTGCGCAGCCGCATCCGGGTGTTCGAAAACCTGCGTTTCGCGCGCGTGACCGTCCGCCGTGGCCTGCCTGAGCTCGTTCCGCACCCAGGTATCGAACGGGCTGCCGGAGCGGCTGCAAGCTGAGGCAACGATGAATCTTATTGAAATGATCGGCAAGCTGCTCGGCGGGATCGGGTTGTTCCTGCTGGGGATGTGGTTGATGACCGACGGCCTGAAGACTGCAGCCGGTCCCGCCATGCAGTCGATCCTGGCCATGGCCACGCGCACGCGCGCACGGGCGCTCGGCTCGGGCCTGCTGCTGACGGCGCTGGTGCAGTCGTCCAGTGCCGTGACGGTGGCAGCGATCGGCTTCGTCAATGCCGGGCTGCTGACGCTGGGTCAGGCATTGTGGGTACTGTTCGGCGCCAATGTCGGCACAACGATGACAGGATGGCTGGTGGCCGCCGCCGGATTGGGCCTCAAGATCGAGGCTGCGGCGCTGCCGCTGATTGGCGCCGGCATGCTGTTGCATCTGGCCGGACGTGGTCCCCGCCTCGCCGCGGCCGGCTTGACGCTGGTCGGATTCGGCATCCTGTTCCTGGGCATCGACACGCTCAAAAGCGCTTTTCTCGAAGTGGCCGGCCAGTATAAATTGCCTGCGGTGGACGGAGTGGCCGGCATTGCCATGCATCTGCTGGCCGGCTTGATGCTGACGGTCCTGATGCAATCCTCGAGTGCGGCGCTGGCAGTGGCGCTGACCGCGGCCCAGGGCGGACTGCTGTCCCTTGAACTGGCTGCCACCTTGGTGATCGGTGCCAATCTCGGCACGACCGTGACGGCGATCATTGCCGCCGCCGGCGCCACGGTCAATGCGCGCCGCGCGGCGCTGGCGCATGTCCTGTTCAATGCAGTGACGGCCATGGTTGCGCTGCTGATCCTGCCATGGTTGTTGCAGGGCGTGTCGGCCGTGGTCCGGCTGCTGGCGACGGCGCCGGGGCCGGGTGCGTCCCTGGCGCTGTTTCATACCTTGTTCAACGTGCTGGGTGTCGTCCTGATGTGGCCGCTGACCGCACGCCTGACCGCCTTCCTGCTGAGGCGCTTTCGCTCGGAGGAAGAAGACATCGCGCGTCCACGCTATCTGGACGACAACCTGCGTACGATGCCGGAGTTGGCGGTCAGCGCCCTTGCGCGCGAACTCGAACGGATGGGCGAGCTCGCGGTTGACCTGTTGCGCCGAACCATGGCGCACCAGCCGGCAGCGCAGCTTTCGCGGCGCGCACAGGCCCTCGACACGCTGAAAGGCGAGATCGACCGCTACGTGAACGGATTGAGCCGCACGGCCATGACACCCGTCGCTTCCGGCAGGCTGGCTGCACTGCTGCGGATGCTCCGCTACTATGCCAGCGCCGCCCGGCTTGCCCAGTCCGTCGGCAATCCAGGCGTGGTCCCCGCGTCGCCGGACACGTTCACGGCAACGGCCGTCAGACAGTGGGTGGAAGGGGCGGACCGGCTATGCGTCGTGCTACTCGGGCAAGATCGGCCGGACCGGCAAGCGCCTGACGATGCCATGCACGACCTTGAATCGGGCTACCAGGCGCTCAAGGGCGAGCTGCTGCGCCGCGGAGCCAGCGGCTCCCTCGACCTCGCGACAATGGAAGCGCAGCTGCAGTCGACCAGCCTGATACGGCGTGCACTACAGCAGTTGGTCAAGGCGGCACGCCTGGGGGCCGAGTTCGGCACCGAGCCGGCCGCTGCGCTGGCCCCTGGCAGCAGACCTGGCGTCCTGGAAGCGGTGCCTGAGTGAGTTCGGTCCCCGGCTGGATACCTTGTCCAATTAAGCCGATTGCTTCTCGTCGCGCAGCTCGCGCCGCAGGATCTTGCCCACATTGGTCTTCGGCAGCGTCTCGCGGAACTCCACGTACTTCGGCCGCTTGTAGCCGGTAAACTGCTCCTTGCAGTAGGCGATCACCGCGTCGCTGGTCAGGGCAGGATCCTTCCTGACGATGTACAGCTTGACGGCCTCGCCCGAGTTCTTGTCCGGGACGCCGACGCAGGCCACTTCCAGCACGCCCGGCATCGCCGCGACCACGCCTTCGATCTCGTTCGGGTAGACGTTGAAGCCCGAGACCAGGATCATGTCCTTCTTGCGGTCGACGATGCGGGTGTAGCCCTGTTCGTCCATGATGCCGACGTCGCCGGTCTTGAAGAAGCCGTCCGGCGTCATGACCTTGGCGGTTTCGTCGTCGCGCTGCCAGTAGCCGGCCATCACCTGCGGGCCGCGCACCGCGATCTCGCCGGCGGTGCCGAATGGGACTTCATTGCCGGCTTCGTCGAGGATGCGGATCTCGGTCGAAGGCAGCGGCAGGCCGATGGTGCCGGTGAAGTCGCTGATGTCGCAGCGGTTCGCAGTGACCACCGGCGAGGTCTCCGACAGGCCATAGCCTTCGACGATCGGGGTGCCGGTGATGTGCAGCCACTTGTCCGCCACCGCCTTCTGCACCGCCATGCCGCCGCCCGGGCACACCAGCAGGCCGGAGAAGTCGAGCTTGGCGAATTCCGCGTTGTTCACGAGGCCGTTGTACAGCGTGTTCACGGCCGGGAAGATGTTGATGCGGTAGTCGGCCAGCTCCTTGATGAAGCCCGGAATGTCGCGCGGGTTCGGGATGAGCAGGTTCATGCCGCCCACGCGCAGGCCCAGCAGCGCGCACACGGTCAGCGCATAGATGTGGTACAGCGGCAGCGCGCACACGAACTGCGGCTGCTCGCCGGCCTTCAGCTTGCCCAAGGTCGGGGCAAACCAGGCTTCGTTCTGCAGCACGTTGGCGATCACGTGCTTGTGCAGCAGCACGGCGCCCTTCGAGATGCCGGTGGTGCCGCCGGTGTACTGCAGGAAGGCGATGTCGTCATGGCCGATGGCGACCGGGCGCAGGGTCGCGCCCGAGGCCTCCGCCAGCATGCGCTTGAAGCCGACCGAACCCGGCAGCGACCAGGCCGGCACCATCTTCTTGACCTTGCGTACCACCAGGTTCACCAGCATGCCCTTCAGGCCGCCCAGCAGGTCACCCATGCTGGCCACGACGACGTGCTTGACCTCGGTATTGCCGATCACCTGCTCCAAGGTGTGGGCGAAGTTCTCCAGCACCACGATGGCCTCGGCGCCGGAATCCTTCAGCTGGTGCTGCAGCTCGCGCGGGGTGTACAGCGGATTGACGTTGACGATCACGTAGCCGGCGCGCAACACGGCGGCCATCGCCACCGGGTACTGCAGCACGTTCGGCAGCATGATGGCCACGCGCGCGCCCGGCTTGAGGCCGCCGCCCTGCAGCCAGGCGGCCATGCGGGCGGACAGGCGGTCCAGTTCGGCGAACGTCAGGGTCTTGCCCATGCACGCATAGGCCTTGCGGTCGGCATACTTGCGGAACGCCTCCTCCAGCAGATGCGTCAGGGAGCGATACTGCGTGGGGTCGATCTCCGCAGGTACGCCGCTCTCATACGACTTGAGCCAAAACTTGTCCATCCGTGCCTCACCTTCTGTATCTGATACTGTGTCCATTAAATGCAAAGCCGCCCGGAGCGCGGGCGGCTTGTGCGGGCCGGCAGGGACAGAATCGCCCCGTGCCCGGCCTTCATGCTGCCGTCAGGCGGTTTCCGCCTGCTTCTTCTCGTCCCGCAGTGCGCGGCGCAGGATCTTGCCGACGTTGGTCTTCGGCAGCTCGTCGCGGAACTCGATGTACTTCGGTTTCTTGTAGCCGGTGAACTGCTGCTTGCAGTAGTCCATCAGCTGCTCGGCGGTGAGGTTCGGGTCCTTGCGCACCACGAATACCTTTACCGCTTCGCCGGAATGCTCGTCCGGCACGCCGATCACGGCACATTCCAGCACGCCCGGGTGGCCGGCGATCACGCCTTCCAGCTCGTTCGGGTAGACGTTGAAGCCGGAGACCAGGATCATGTCCTTCTTGCGGTCGACGATCTTCACGTAGCCGTTCTCGTCCATGATACCGACGTCGCCCGACTTGAAGAAGCCGTCCGGCGTCATGACCTTGGCCGTCTCGTCCGGACGGTTCCAGTAGCCCGCCATCACCTGCGGGCCCCGGATCGCGATCTCGCCGATCTGGCCGATGTCCATCGGCTTGCCTTCGTCGTCCAGGATCGCGATGTCGGTGGACGGGATCGGCAGGCCGATGGTGCCGGTGAATTCCTTCACGTCGGCGCGGTTGCAGGTGGCTACCGGCGAGGTCTCCGACAGGCCGTAGCCTTCGATGATCGCGGTGCCGGTGACCTGCTTCCACTTGTCGTTGACGGCCTTCTGCACCGCCATGCCGCCGCCGTTCGACACCTTCAGGCCCGAGAAGTCCACGGTCCCGATATCCGGGTGGTTCACCAGCGCGTTGTACAGCGTGTTCACCGCCGGCAGCATGTTGATCTTGTACTTGCCCAGCTCCTTGATGAAGCCCGGGATGTCGCGCGGGTTCACGATCAGGATGTTCAGGGCGCCGGTGCGCATGCCCCACATCGCGCAGGCCGTCAGCGCAAAGATGTGGTACAGCGGCAGCGCGCACACGATCACGGTCTGCTCGTTCGACTGTCCCATCGCCGGCGCCGACCAGGCTTCGGTCTGCAGCACGTTGGCGATCACGTTGCGGTGCGTGAGCGTGGCGCCTTTCGACACGCCGGTGGTGCCGCCGGTGTACTGCAGGAAGGCGACGTCCGAGGATTTCAGCTCGACCTTGGTGAACGGCATCCTGGCGCCCTGCGAGAGGGTGTCCTTGAAGCGCACCATGTTCGGCAGGGAGTACTCCGGCACCATCTTCTTGATGTTGCGGACCACGAAGTTGACCAGCATGCCCTTGGCACCGCCCAGCATCTCGCCCATGCTCGCCACCACCACGTGCTTGAGCGGGGTCTTGCCCATCACCTGCTGCACCGTGTTCGCGAAGTTCTCGAGCACGATGATCGCCTCGCTGCCCGAGTCCTTGATCTGGTGCTCGAGCTCGCGCGGCGTGTACAGCGGGTTCACGTTGACCACGGTATAGCCGGCGCGCAGCACCGCCGCGATCGCGACCGGGTACTGCAGCACGTTCGGCATCATGATCGCCACGCGCGCGCCGGGCTCCATGCCACGGCTCTGCAGCCAGGCCGCGAGCTTCTTCGAGTAGGCATCCAGCTCGCCGTAGGTGAGGTACTTGTCCATGCACACGTACGCGTTGCGGTCGGCGTACTTGCTGAAGGATTCCTCCAGCATGTGCACCAGCGACGCGTACTGGTCAGGGTTGATCTCGCTTGGTACGTTCGGGGGGTACGACTTCAGCCAAATTTTTTCCATCGGATGCCTCTGTCTCGAAAATAGTTATCGTTGTGGTCCGAGCGGCCGCGGCGCGCAGCCGGGGGTCTCCTCCCCGTACTGTCGCACGCGCGAAGCTTGCGCCTTTGCTATCGCCTGTTTGTGATGCTATCGGGCAGCGGCAATGCGCGCAAGTTCTTTTAAGTCGATTGGAACGGCTCCTCTATATACGCTTATTTCGCCATATCGCCAGCGTCTCCCATGGTGCGCTGCACCACGAGCGGTGCGGTCGGGGCCGGCGCAGCCAGCTTGGCCAGCACGCGGTGGCGCTCGGCCTTGTCGAGCTTGGCGATCTGCTTGACCGACTTGTAGAAAGCGTTCCAAGTGCGTTCCTTGCGCAGCAAGGCGCGGAAGGCCGGGACGAAGTCGTTGTAGGTGGCGATCGAGGCCAGGTGGGCGTTCGACAGGGGCTCGGCAAAGAAGCGGTCATAGCCCGAGTAGCCGCCCCAGTTCGCCTTCAGCACCTGGTAGTCGTCCTTCAGCGCGATGAACAGCCGGGCCTTGGTGGCGCGCTTTTCATCCTTGCTCATGTCGCTGGCATAGGTCTTCTCCAGCTCGCTGCGGTAGCGCACCAGCAGCGCCATGAAATCCCTCTTGCGCACGGTGTAGCGCTCGAAAGCCTCAACCATGGCCTGGTTGCCGAAGCGTTCCAGCCAAGCTTCCACGCCGGCCTGCTCCACCGCGCTGGCAAAGGATTCGTTGAACTTCGAATCGCCCTGCACGTACACCACCTGGTGGGCCAGCTCGTGGAAGATCAGGCGCGCCAGCTCGGCGTCCGGATAGTTGATGAAGGTCGAGATCAAGGGATCGCTGAACCAGCCCAGGGTCGAGTAGGCACTGACGCCGCCGACTTCCACGTCATGGCCCTGGCTGCGCAGCTGTTTCGCATAGGCCTGGGCCTCCTGCTTGCTGTAGTAGCCGCGGTAGTTCACGCAGCCGGCCACCGGGAAGCACCATTGCAGGGGCTTGAGCGACAGCTCGGGCGTGGCAACCACGTTCCACAGCACATAGGGACGCTTGATGTTGGTGAAGTTGGTGTAGCTGCCGTTGTCGGGCAGCTTCATTTCCTGGATCGCGTAGCGGCGGATCTGGCGCGCGCTTTCCAGGCGGTGGCGAAGCTTGGTGTTGGTGGAAGGATCGGCCAGCCAGGCATCGATCGGACGGGAATCCGTCAGCAGTTCGAGCTGGCCTTGTGCGGCCTGGGTGTAGTAGGAAAGGGATGTACAGCTTGACAACATCAGGGCCGCAGCTGTAGCAGCCATGAATGGCCGGAAGGCCCGGGAAAATCTAGTGGTGGATTTCATCTCGCGTCGACGGTGCGGCTTTTTCGACCTGCACCAGGGTATCGTAGAAAGTGGGCGCCCTGCCCATGTCGGTCAGTCGCTGGCTGGTCACTTCGTTGGCGTTCTTGCCGTCGCTGGCGAGCTTCTTCCACCAGATCGACAAGCCCACCACCAGTCCTTCGCGCGCCTTGTCGGTGACGCGTGCACGGGCAACGAACGAGCCGCGGTCATTGAAGATACGCGCCATGTCACCGTGCGCGATGCCGCGTCGTGCGGCATCGTTCGGGTGGATGTCGAGGTGCGGCTCGCCCTCTGTTGCGCGTAGGCTCTGTACATTGACAAAGGTTGAGTTGAGGAAGTTCCTTGCCGGAGGCGAGATCATCGCCAGCGGGTACTTCCGAGCCAGCTCCGGGTTGGAGGCAGCCGATTCATACGGCGGGATATAGGCCGGGACCGGGTCGAGCCCGTCGCGCGCCATGCTGCTCGAATAGAATTCGCACTTGCCCGACGGGGTCGGGAAGCCGCCTTCGGCAAACGGCGCCTCCGGCATGTTGAGTTTCTGCCAGCCCTTTTGCTTGAGCGACTCCCAATCGAAGTGCACCGCGCGCTCGTGGCGCTTGTCGAAGGCCTGGGCGGCCAACTCGTCGTCGGTCTCCTTGAAACACGGGTCGTCGAAGCCCATGCGCGCGGCCAGCAGGCGGAAGAATTCCGTGTTCGGTTTGGCTTCGCCGATCGGGGCGATCGCGGCGTTATTCGCCATCATGTACAGGTGGCCATAGGCCAGGTGGGCATCGACGTGCTCGAGCTGGGTGGTGGCCGGCAGCAGGATGTCGGCATAGTCGGCAGTGTCGGTCTGGAAGTGTTCCAGCACCACGGTGAACAGGTCTTCGCGTTCGAAGCCCTGTGCTACTCGTGCGGAATCCGGGGCAATCGCCAGCGGGTTGGCGTTATAGACGATAACGGCTTCGATCTTCGGGCCGAACTCGGGCGAGGCCTCCTTGAGCAGGTCATCGCCGATGGTCGTCATGTTGACGGTGCGTGGGCTGCGGCCATCGAGCAGGTCCGGGCGCTGCAGGAAGGGGCGGTTGGCCGGGAAGGAACCCGAGGTCGACAGCTGCACTCCACCTGCCTTGTGGCGCCAGGCCCCGACCAGGGCTGGCAGGCAGGCAATGTTGCGCACAGCCATGCCGCCGCCGCGCACGCGCTGCAGTCCGTAATTCATGCGGATCGCCGCGCCCTCGCCGCTGCGTGCGGTCTGGCCGTAGAGGCGTGTCAGTTCGACCACTTCATCGGCGGTAATGCCGCAGGTGTCGGCGGTGCGTTCCGGCGTCCATTCAAGGGCGCGCTGCTTGAGTGCTTCGTAGCCGAGCGTGTACCTGGCCACGTAATCGTGGTCGACCAGGTCTTCCGTGATCAATACGTGCATCATGCCCAGCACCAGCGCGGCGTCCGTGCCCGGCAGCAGGGCGATGTGCTGGTGGCATTTTTCGGCCGTCAGCGAGCGATACGGGTCGATCGCAATCAGCTTGGCGCCGCGGCGCTTGGCTTCCTGCACGCGCATCCAGAGGTGCAGGTTGGAGGCGATCGGGTTGCCGCCCCAGATCAGGATCAGCTTGGCATCCTGGAAGTGCTCGATGTCGGTACCGATCGAACCGCCGATGGTGTACTTGTAGCCGGTGGCGCCGGCGGTGGCGCAGATGGTGCGGTCCAGCAGCGAGGCCCCGAGCTTGTTGAAGAAGCGCAAAGACATCGAGTCGCCCTGCACCAGGCCCATGGTGCCGGCATAGCTGTACGGGAGAATGGCTTGCGGGTCGCGCGATGCGATCTCGCCCAGGCGCGCCGCGATCTCGTCGATGGCCTGCTCCCAGCTGATGCGCTCAAATTTTCCCTCGCCCTTGCGGCCCACGCGGCGCATCGGGTACAGCACGCGGTCCGCATGATAGGTGCGCTCCACGTAGCGCGACACCTTGGTGCACAGCACACCGTTCGTCGTCGGATGCTCCGGGTCGCCCTTCACTTCCGTTGCCACGCCATTGTCGACGGTGACGAGGATGGCGCAGGTATCGGGGCAATCGTGGGGGCAGGCGGCGCGGACTTGTGTGACTGGCATCGGGCAGGAAATGAGAGGGAAGATACTTCGAGAAACCAGTACTTTATCCGATTCCGGCATGCTCCGTGCCCTCCTCTTTCATTGACTGTTTGAGGCAGGCTACAATGGTTCAAAGCATGCAATGCAAGCATGACAAAAAAGGAGAGACAGATGAAACTCGTGGAACCAATCCTCGCCTTTCAGCCGGAGCTGCAGGAGATCCGGCGCGACCTGCATGCGCATCCGGAGCTGTGTTACGAAGAACAACGCACCGCCGACGTGGTGGCGGCGCGGCTGACGGAATGGGGTATCCCGATCGTGCGCGGCCTGGGGGTCACCGGTGTCGTCGGCATCGTCAGGAACGGCACCTCGAACCGTGCGATCGGCCTGCGCGCCGACATGGATGCGCTGCCCATGCAAGAGATCAATGGGTTCGCCCACGCTTCGCGTCATCCGGGCAAGATGCACGCCTGTGGCCACGACGGACACACTGCCATGCTGCTCGGCGCGGCGCATCACCTGGCGCAGCACCGCAATTTCGACGGCACCGTCTACCTGATCTTCCAGCCGGCCGAGGAAGGCGGGGGTGGCGCGCGCCGCATGATGGACGACGGCTTGTTCCAGCAGTTCCCGATGGAGGCGGTGTACGGCATGCACAACTGGCCGGGCATCGCCGAGGGGCACTTCGGCGTTGTGTCCGGGCCCATGATGGCCTCCAGTAACGAATTCCGTGTCACCGTGCGCGGCAAGGGCGCGCATGCGGCGCAGCCGCACCGCGGCATCGACCCGGTCATGGTGGCGGTGCAGATCGCCCAAGCCTGGCAGACCATCGTGTCGCGCGAAAAGAATCCGCTCGAGTCGGCGGTGCTGTCGATCACCCAGATCCATGCGGGCAGCGCCACCAACGTCATTCCCGACGAAGCCGAACTGGTGGGCACCGTGCGCACCTTCTCGACCGGTGTGCTGGACCTGATCCAGCGTCGCATGGAAGAGATGGCCAACGGTGTTGCCGCGGCTTTCAATGCCTCGGTCAACTTCAGCTTCAAGCGCAATTACCCGCCGCTGATCAACCATCCGGAACAGACGGCATTTGCGGTGGAGGCGATGCGCGACGTGGTGGGGGCGGAGCGCGTGGATACGAACGTCGAGCCGACCATGGGGGCGGAAGACTTTGCCTTCATGCTGCAGGAAAAGCCGGGGTGCTATGTGTTCATCGGCAATGGCGAAGGTACGCACCGCGCAGGCGGGCATGGGCTGGGGCCATGCCAGCTGCATAACACCAGTTATGACTTCAATGACAAGCTGTTGCCGATCGGGGCGAGTTATTGGGTGCGGCTGGTGGAGATGAGCTTGCCGAAGGCTTGATTTTCGTAGGGTGAGCGGGAGACCCGCCCACCCTACGGGAGCTGGTCTGCCGAGTTCCCAAGCCGAATCCCAGGATTCATCCGTTCGAGCGCCAATAAGGCCGCCGCATGGTCCGCCTTCGGCAACGCGCTCTCGATCGTCTCATACTGCCGCGTCACCAGCTCCGTCACCGGCAGCGTCAAGCCCGCTGCCTCGGCCGCTGCCAGCACGTTCCGCAAATCCTTCAGCTGGCTCTTGACCTGCCCGCCCGGCACGAAATTCCGTTCCAGCATACGCTGCCCATGCACCTCGAGGATCCGGCTGCCCGCAAACCCGCCGCGGATCGCCTCGCGCACCGCGGCCGGATCGGCGCCGGCCGCCTGCGCCAGCAGCAGCGCCTCGGCCACCACGTTCAGCGTCGCGCCGACGATCAGCTGGTTGCACAGCTTGGCCACCTGCCCGCTGCCCACCGGCCCGACGCGCTGGGGCTTGCCCATCGCTTCGAGAATGTTCACCACCTGGTCAACATCCGCCTGCGCGCCGCCGACCATGATGGCCAGGGTCCCGGCTTCGGCGCCGCCGACGCCGCCCGACACCGGTGCATCCATGAAGCGGCAGCCCTGGGCCACAAGGCGTGCATGGAAGGCGAGCGCTTCGTCCTGCCGGGTCGAGCTCATGTCGATCCACAGCGTGCCAGGTGCGAGCGCCGGCAACGCCGTATCGATCACGGCAGCCACGACCGGTCCGGCCTCGAGCATGGAAATGACCACCTGGGCGCCGCGCACTGTCTCGCTCAGGTCCATTACCGGTTCGACGCCGCTGTCACGCAGCGCCTCGGCCTTCGCAAAGGTCCGGTTCCAGGCGCGTACCTGATAGCCGGCCTGCGCCAGGCGGCCTGCCATCGGCCTTCCCATCAGGCCGATACCGAGGAAGGCGATGGTGTTCATCAGAACAGGCCGAGGAACTTCTTGACGGTGTTCTTGCGGCCCGGGACGACCAGGTCGGTCACGCCCTTGTCGTTGAAACCGTCGAGCAGCGCCGGGAATCCCTTGCGCTTGACCAGGTTCATTTCCGCTTCATAGAGCGGCACCACGCAATGGAAATAGATGTCCTTGCCGTCGCACTCGAGCGCGGCAAAGGCCTCCGGCGCGGAGGCCGGCGGCAGCAGGATGGCGCCGGTGAACTCGACGCCCTTGGCATAAGGTTGGGCCGGATGACCGTTCGGCACCGTGTGGCCGAGGCCGAGCCAGGTCGCGTGCCGGTGCGGATAGTGCGCCAGGTGGCGCAGCAGCGCCACCGGCCAGTACCAGCGCTCGTCCTGCACCGATTGCTCGTCCAGCTTCCAGTCCGCCGGCAATGCCATCATGAGCTCGGCGAACGGCGGCGCGCCTTCCGGCGCAGTCATCGGAAGACTGCTCATGCCCGATGTCACCAGGCGCAGGAAAGGGTAACGCGCGTTGGCCGGTACCACGTGGATGTCGACCTGCACCGGGTCGGCGATGGTGTCGTGAAAAACGGTATCGATCCGGCCAAGGTGGGCGGCAATGTGCTCCGCTACCGGGTCATGCGGCAAAACGGTGGGCGTCACCTGCTGCTGGGTCGGCGCGGCAAGCGGATACAAGGGGGTGCTGGTCGGTTCGGTCATGCGACAGTAGAAAAGAATATGCGTTCTGCGGGGCGTCTATCATACCTGCGCGACAGGACAAGGTGGCGGCCAGCGGCGATTTGTTCTCGCTAGTACAATAGTGCATCGCACAATGTTGATGTATTGCTAAGAGAGAAGAACATGCCCAATGTGAAGAAATCTGCCGGCATCGCCGCTGCCCTCGTGGCCGCCTTCTGCGCCCAAGCGGCACACGCCCAGGCACTCGGTGGCTGGGCCGATTCCGCATCGCTCGAGTTCGGCACGAATCCCCAGCAGCGCATGTTGCGCGTCGCCGTGCAGAACGATTGGGACCAGCGCTGGTTCGCCCGCAACGGCTACCACCTGTCGGGTTACTGGGAAACCAACCTCGCCCTGTGGCGCCTGCGCGCCTACCAGAACGTCCCGGGCCGCACCAAGAACATCGCCGTGGTCGGCTTCACCCCCGTGTTTCGCTACCAGGGCGACAGCAAGCTCGGCCTGTATGGCGAGATCGGTATCGGCGTGAACCTGTTCTCCAAGCTGTACAAGAACGAGGACAAGGAATTGTCCACCGCCTTCCAGTTCGGCGATCACATCGGCGTGGGTTACACCACGGCCAAATGGGACGTCGGCCTGAGGTTCCAGCACTACTCGAACGCCAGCATCAAGAGCCCGAACGGGGGCGCAAACTGGATCGTTGCCAAGGCGGCCTACCGCTTCTGAGCGCAAGGCAAGCCTTGGCGACGCGGTAGTGTGACGCGGACCGGGGGCGATCTATGACACAATCGGGCCAAGGCGGGCCGCCCGGCCTGCCGGCATCACGAGGCCCGATTGACTGATCCCAGCACCATCAAACGCTACCTGCCGTGGCTCGTCGCGACTGCCCTGTTCATGGAGCATCTCGACGCCACCGTCGTCAATACCGCCATCCCGAGCATCGCAGCCAGCCTGCAGGTCACGCCGCTGAGTCTGAAGTCGGTGGTCACCAGCTACATCCTCGGCCTGGCCGTCGGCATCCCGCTCAGCGGCTGGATGGCCGACCGCTTCGGCACCCGGCGCGTCTTCTTCACCGCCATCTCCATCTTCACCGTCGCCTCGGTCCTGTGCGGCCTGTCCGTGAATGCGCCCATGATGACGGGCGCGCGCCTGCTGCAGGGCCTGGGCGGCGCAATGATGATGCCGGTCGGCCGCCTGGCCATCGTGCGCACCTTCCCCAAGAACGAGCTGCTGGCGGCGATGAATTTCGTGATCATCCCGGCCCTCATCGGACCGCTGCTGGGGCCGACGGTCGGCGGGCTGATCGTGCACTGGACTTCGTGGCGCGTTATCTTCTTCGTCAACGTGCCGGTGGGCCTGGCGGCGCTCTACCTGGTCTGGAAGCACATGCCCGACTACCGCGGGATCGAGAAGCGGCCACTCGACGTCCTCGGCCTGCTCCTGTTCAGCAGCGGCACCGCGATCCTGTCCTGGCTGCTGGAGGTGTTCGGCGAGCACACGCTCGATGCGCTCACGGCCGGCCTGCTGCTGGCGCTGTCGCTCGGGCTGCTGGGCGCCTATACCTGGCACGCGCTGCGCATCACGCATCCGCTATTGCGGCTTACCCTGTTCAAGGTGCGCACCTTCCGCATCTCGGTGGCGGGCGGCTTCCTTACCCGGCTGGGCGTCGGTGCCCTGCCCTTCCTGCTGCCGCTGCTGTACCAGCTCGGGCTGGGCCTGCCGGCGTGGCAGTCGGGCCTCCTGATGATGCCGGCCGCGGCGGCCGCGATGGGCATGAAGGTGTTCGCGCCCAGGCTGCTGGCGCGCTTCGGCTACCGCCAGGTGCTGACCGTGAACACGGTGCTCATCGGGCTGACGATCTCGATGTTCACCCTGGTCGGCCCGGGCACGCCCTTCTACGTCATCGTTGCCATCAGCCTGGCGCAGGGCTTCTTCAATTCGCTGCAGTTCTCGAGCATGAACACGCTGGCCTATGCCGACATCGAACCGCAGGACTCGAGCATGGCAAGCACGATGTCGAGCTCCTTCCAGCAGCTGTCGATGAGCTTCGGCCTGGCCGCCGGCTCGATCGTGACCGCCTGGTTCCTGGGGCCGGTGGCGCAGGACAACCGGGAACAGGTGGTACAGGCGCTGCACCACGGGTTTGCGACGCTGGCGGCGCTGACCCTGCTGTCCTCGGTCGTGTTCTGGCGCCTGCGCCGCAACGATGGCGACAGCATCAGCCGTGGCCAGGCCAAGGCCAAGGAAGCAGAGCCTGTCGCTGAGGCCTAGGCGCCTCCTCCAGTGGGTGAGGCAAGGCGGCCCAACACCTTCTCGCGGTTGTTCAGCACGAAGCTGACGAAGACCGGCTCCTTCACGGCCAGCCTGACCAGACCGGGCAGCAGGGGATAGCAGAATGTCGCCACCTTGCGCACGCATTCGTCGTCGCGCAAGGCATGCTGTGCGGCCTGACCGGCGCCGCCAGCCAGCATGGGCATCAGTTCCCCACGCTTCCGGTCGATGATGGAGGAAACCGGTCCGATCAGCTTGTCGGCCAGGCCGTGCTCTGCGCTTGCTTCATTCATGGGCGTTCTCCAGGTTGGGATACCTGAATCTTGCCTTAGTGAATGAAAACCTTCATGCGCCGAGGCAGACACCTGTTTTACCGCCATCAAGCGGAACCGTCATGCCCGCCTGTCCGACGTGGTAGTACAGGGAGACGATCCTCCAGCCGTCATCGTCGCGATAGAGCTGGATACTGTTCACGCCTGTGTATTCGGCCGTTGCAGCCTTTGGATCGCGGCGCGTTTCGACCACGCTGTATACGGTTGCGAACCGGTCGTACTCCTTGACCTCGCGCTGCACTTCGCATTCGTAGAAGCCATGTGGCCGCGCCTGGCGCTGGGAAGCGACGAAGTCCACGGCTTTCATGGACCGGAACAGCGGCTTGCCGTTCTGGTAGATACCACCGGCGACGATGGCATCCGCTCGGAAAAGCCGCTGCAGTCGGTCCACGTCTGCCGCGACGCCAGGCGCATGGCTTGACGCTTGCCATAACTCCGCAACGACTGCGGCGGGCGTCGAGGCGGAGGCAAGCAGCGGAAGGCAGGCAAGGACAACAGGGAGTAGACGGCGCATGATGGGATCCTCAAAGTTGCAATCCCAACAGTATAAACGCCGTGCAAGGCAACATGCCCGCTGGGTCGACAACGGGCTGCAGAAGCTGATTCAGAAATACCTTAATGGCGGCCGTGACCTCGACCGCGTCCCCAACCACGGCCTGGGTGGTGGTGCCCTCGTCCGTCGCGCCAACCGTGACCGCGGTGGTAGCCGTGGCGCGGGCCGCGATCGTAGTAGCCCAGTCCAAGATTCACTTCGACCGGCGGACCGACGTAGGTGGAGTAGCCGCCGCCGTAATACGGGTCGTAGCCCGCGTAAGGCGGCCCATACACCGCACATCCGCCGAGTCCGGCAGCCAGCAGGAATCCAGCCGCGCATCGTTTCAACACACGCATGCTTCGAATAGTCATCTGTGCCCCCCTGACGGTAACCTGTCACCAGTCTAGGCGCGCGCAGGGTGGATTCAAAAGCAAGTTACGTTTGCTAACCTGCTTTCTCGACAGCACAGAACACTGCAAGCCGGAGAGTGCCCCCAGGATCCTGCATTAGTTCAGCGGCTGCGGAATCACCTCCACTGAACCGCGTTTCCGAGTCTGCGGCCTTGTAATGGGGGAAAAATATATTCGCTTCTGCTCCATTGCGACATAGACGCGATGTCGATGCAGGAAGTCCGCGCCCAGTACCAGTGCCTCTCCTTCATGGCTCAGGTCCATCAGGCGCAGGTCCAGGTCCTTGACCTCGAGTTGCCCGATCGACAGCAGCGGAACTGGAACTTTCCATACCGGCTTGTCGGCGGCATGCCCGGGCAAAGGCGCCTCGCGTGTCGCTCCCGGCGACTCCGGCGTCAATCCGAGCCGCACGGCAGCGGCTTTGGGCACATAAGAATACGGGGTTGCGGTGGACAGTAAGGCATGGATGGGCTTTCCACCAATCGTTGCGGTAAAGACAACCCGTGCGTCGCGCTTCCACGGGTCCCACATCGCAAGGACCGAGGCCGCCTGAGGATCCCAGTAAGCCAGGTGCGCGCCGATGCAGCCGCTCGGATTGAAAGACTTCAGGTAGCCCGCGTCGAGGGCGATTTCGAGGTCGTGCTGAAGGAGCATACCGGCACCGACACGCACTCCATAGGTATCGTCCATGAAGTTCTCGACCTTGTAGGTGCCGCCTTTTACCTTGGCCGGCCCGATTGAGAAATCCTTGATGCTTGCATGTGAAAAGTCTACGTACAGATCGACCTTCGTCGGATTGCGCGTATCGTCGGCGTCCAGCTTGCTCGTCGTATTGCGCACTTCGATCCCGAGACGATCCAGGATCTTCTTGTTGAACACGAAGGATTCCCCAGCGCCGGTGCTCAGCATGGCAGGAACAGCGACGCCATTGATCTTGGCGTCGCCGACCGGGCGCAAGTCATCGGTGAAGGTGAGCGGTATGCTTGCCTGCTCGCGCATGTCGCAGCCTGCCGGCAAGGAATTCGCCCATGCTCCATGCGAAATGAAGAGGCTCGCGCAAATTGCAGCACTACGGCGCAAAGAACTGGGAAAGGCGGGGCGGCTGAGGTGCATCGGATTGTCCTGATTAGTCTGCATGAAATGCAGTATAGGGACTCCGATGAGGAGAACACGGGCCTTACGAAAATTACCCTTTCGTCATACAGACGACCAGTGAGAGGGATTTTTCGGCGCACAAAGCAAAAACCCCCACCGGATCACCGGTGGGGTTTTTCATATAACTAGCCTGACGATAACCTACTTTCACACTGGTTGCAGCACTATCATCGGCGCAAAGTCGTTTCACGGTCCTGTTCGGGATGGGAAGGGGTGGGACCGACTTGCTATGGTCATCAGGCTTTGACTTGTCTGAGCTTTTACCGATCGGTAAAAAACTCACAATCCGGGAAGAAGTATCGTTTTTTTTATTCTTGGGGTAGCAGTATCAACAAACTGCAGCTGTATTCCTGACTTGTCTATAGCCTACCAAGGTTATAGGGACAAGCCGTACGGGCAATTAGTACTGGTTAGCTTAATGCATTACTGCACTTCCACACCCAGCCTATCAACGTCCTGGTCTCGAACGACCCTTCAAGGAGCTCAAGGCTCCGGGAAATCTCATCTCAAGGCAAGTTTCCCGCTTAGATGCTTTCAGCGGTTATCTCTTCCGAACTTAGCTACCCGGCAATGCCACTGGCGTGACAACCGGTACACCAGAGGTTCGTCCACTCCGGTCCTCTCGTACTAGGAGCAGCCCCCTTCAAATTTCCAACGCCCACGGCAGATAGGGACCAAACTGTCTCACGACGTTTTAAACCCAGCTCACGTACCACTTTACAATGGCGAACAGCCATACCCTTGGGACCGGCTACAGCCCCAGGATGTGATGAGCCGACATCGAGGTGCCAAACTCCCCCGTCGATATGAACTCTTGGGAGGAATCAGCCTGTTATCCCCAGAGTACCTTTTATCCGTTGAGCGATGGCCCTTCCATACAGAACCACCGGATCACTATGTCCTACTTTCGTACCTGCTCGACTTGTCGGTCTCGCAGTTAAGCACGCTTATGCCATTGCACTATTAGCACGATGTCCGACCGTACCTAGCGTACCTTCGAACTCCTCCGTTACACTTTAGGAGGAGACCGCCCCAGTCAAACTGCCTACCATGCACTGTCCCCGATCCGGATAACGGACCAAGGTTAGAACCTCAAACGAACCAG
>NZ_JPXI01000038.1 GCF_000740675.1 Massilia sp. BSC265
CGGGCCGATCAGGTCGGTCATGTCCGCCATGCGCTCCCAGGCGTAATCGCTCTGCATCGCCGTATCGCGGATCTTCGCGAGCGCGGCAGGATCGTTGCCGGGGCTGGCTGCCAGGGCTGCGCCGCTGACTAGCGAAGCAGCGAGAACGGTCAGGACAGGGAAACTGCGGATGCTGCGGTTCATGCGTCGAATCCTTCTTCAGTTCAAGGGATCCCAACGATAGCGCATCCGAGAAATTTTTGGTACGAAATGTTGGCGTCTTTACACCGCCGGAACCAGGCGCACCAGGGTGATCTCCGAGGGCGCCCCGAAGCGCTTGGGCGGGCCCCAGTAGCCGGTGCCGCGGCTGATATACACCCACATGTCGCGCACCCGGTGCAGGCCGGCAACGAAGGGCTGCTGTAGCGGCACGAACAGGTTCCATGGAAAGAACTGCCCGCCGTGGGTATGTCCGGACAGCTGCAGGTGAAAGCCGGCTTCGGCCGCTGCCGGCGCGCTGCGCGGCTGGTGTGCCAGCAGGATGCGCACGTCCGCCTGCTCGCCGGCCATGCCCGCGGCAGCGCGCGGGTCGCTCTTGTGTCCCGGATGAAAATGGTGGGCGGTATAGTCGGGCACGCCGGCAATCATGATGGTGGCGTCGTCGCGGTGTCGCAGCACGTGCTGGTTCAGCAGCACGGTCAGGCCCAGCCGGCGCACCTCGGCAATCCACTCGTCCGCTCCAGAATAGTATTCGTGGTTACCGGTGACAAAGAACACCCCGTCGCGGGCCGCCAGGCGCGCAAGCGGCTGGGTATGCAGGCCCAGGCGGTGCACGCTGCCGTCCACCAGGTCGCCGGTGATGGCGATGGCGTCGGCGCCCAGCTTGTTGACCCGGTTGACAATGGCGTTCAGGTAGGGACGCTTGATGGTCGGGCCGACGTGGATGTCCGATACCTGGGCAATGGCATAGCCGTGCAGGCTGGGGGGCAGGTTGGCGATCGGCACCTCGACCTTTTTAACCCGCGCCAGGCGGCGCGCGTTGACGAAGCCGAGTACGGTCACCGCCAGCGCCACCAGCGGCACTGCGGCCGCGCTGCCGCGGACGAATTCCGGACTCATCTGGCCGATCAGGCGCAAGACCAGCAGCACCAGGTCGCGCGCCAGGGTCGTCACCAGCAGCGAGGAAAAGAATCCCATCGACAGCAGGCCCAGCCAGGCCACCAGTTCCGACCAGCGGCGCCGGCGCAGCGAGGCCGACATCAGCCCGACCGGCACCAGCACGGTCAGCGATACCAGCAAGAGCACGCTGACCACGTTGAACGGCACGCCCATTGCCAGGTCAGGCAGCAGGCGCATGCCGATGTATACCTGCAGCAAAACCAGCAGGGACAAGGTAGTGGCGAAAGATCGGTTCACGGGCAAGCTCGGGACGTCAACGGTAACAGTGCTTAGATGGGGCGGGGCCGCCCCTCTGCAAGGGCCGCATTCCATGTGTCGACTGGATGTCCGTTTGTAATAATCTGTATTAACGCGTGGCGGCGGAGGTGCGCAAGCCTATAGTTCGTCCCACGCCCCGCGTTGTTCCGATCATCCTGATCTCCGCTGAGGCACGAGGAAAAACCATGTTGACATCTAAAATTGTTGGTGCGGTGGTCCTGGCCGCGGTTGCCGTCTCCCCAGCGGCAATGGCAGACGACCGTGGTGTGAATACTGCAATCGGCGCCGTCGTCGGCGCGGCCATCGGCCACAGCGCCGGCGGCTCGGGCGGCGCCCTGGTGGGCGGCGTGCTGGGCGCGGCGGTGGGCAACTCGATCTCGACCCGCGACGACCGCCGTCATTACGACAACCGCCATTACGGATATCACGACAATCGCGGTTACGGCTACGGCTATGTCCAGCCGCGCCCCGTGTACGTCCAGCCGCGCCCGGTCTACGTGCAGCCGCGCCCGGTGTATGTCCAGCCGCGCCCGGTGTATGTCCAGCCGCGCCCGGTCTACGTCGAGCGCCGCGACTGGGACCGCCATGACCGCCGTGACTGGGACCGCCACGATCGCCATGAGCGTCGTGACTGGGACCGCGGTGACCGCCGCGATTGGGACCGCGGCGACCGCTGGGATCGTCGCTAAACGAAACAACCGCGCATTGCGCGGTTTTTTTTCGCCCATCGGTTCTTTCATCCTTTCTCCCTCCCCCCGCTTGCGCTCCGCGAGGGCGCACGGCGCCAGTCTCGGAGGCGGGCATGGTCCAGCAAGGCACAATCGTTCATCTGGCACACGGCCAGTACCGGCTGCTCGAGCCGCTCGGCGGCTCGGCCTACGGCGTCGTGTGGCGCGCCGATGCGCCGGGCGGCAGCGTGGCCCTCAAGCTGGTCAACACGGCGCAAATGGCGCGCGCTCCCGGCGAGCTGCGCCGCCACTGGATCGAGGCCGCCCGCGCCGAAGAAGATTTCCTGTCGCGCCTGGCACCCTGGGATGGCCGCCACATCGTGCGCCTGCTCGACAGCGGCAGCATCGATGGCCTGCCGGCGATGGCGCTCGAGTTGCTCGACGGCGACCTGGCCACGCAGGTCAAGGTGCTGCGTGCCACCGCCCGCCCCCCCGGCGCCCTGCAGGCGCTCGACTGGATCGCCCAAGTCAACCAGGCGCTGGCCAAGGTGCACGCGGCGGGCTTCCGCTACCTCGACCTGAAGCCCGGCAACTTGCTCATCGACCGCCGCACCTCGACCCTGAAGCTGGCCGACTTCGGCACCTGCCGTGCGCTGGCCGGCGCGCCCGCGCATACCTACGCCGGCACCGCCAGTTGGCAGGCGCCGGAGCAGTTCTTCCCGCAGGCGCCCAACCAGTACCTCACCGACCCGCGCAGCGACTATTTTGCGCTGGGCGCCCTGCTCTACTGGCTGGTGTGCGGACGGATGCTGCGCTACGGCAGCGCCTGCGGGCAGGTCTACGCGGCGCACGGGCGCGAGGGCGCCGCAGTCCTGCGCCACGCGCACCGCGGCATTCCCCCGACGCTCTACCCCGACGAAGCAGCCGGTTTCGCACACGCCTTCGGCCCGGCCGGGCCGCGGGCGGGCGCCCTGCTGAACAGCCTGCTCGCCGTCACGCCCGCGGAGCGCCCCGCGCACGCCCTGGAGATCAGCCGCATGCTGGACAGCATCCGCGCCGGCATGGCGCAGCCGGCCATGGCGGGGGCCGCGTGAGGCCGCATTTGTCCTGCGCGGCACTCGCCCTGGCCTGCGTATGCGTCCTGCAATTCCTCGCCGTGTTGCTGGCGCCGCCGCGCCACCTGCCGGAGACGGTAACGCTGCGCCTCGCCCCCGGCGAATCGCTCACGCTCGGCTACGCGGAACTCGCCGCGCCGCGCGCCACCGCCCGCCAGTTTTCGGTACGGCGCGATGCCGACGGCCGCTGGTGGATGCGAAATAGCAACCCGGCCCAGGCCGCCGTCCTCGTGCGCGGCGAGGAACGCCTGCACACGGGCAGCCTGGCGCTCGCCGCCGGCCAGCGGCTGCAGGCCGGCGTCGCAGTCTTCGAGGTCGTCGCGGCGAGCGGGAGCCGCACGGTCCTGCGCGAGGGCCGCCATACCTGGGAATTCGACGGCGCACTCCTGCGGCGCGACGGCAAGCCCCAGGCCGTCTGTCCGGATGCGGGGATGGCGGCACGCCTCTCGGGATTCTGGAACCGGATCGCCCCGACTGCCCTCGCCTTCCGGCGTCCGCTCGCTTTCGGCGGCCACCTCTACTGTGGGAACCGGCTGGCCGTCCCCGGCCTGGACACCGGCAAGCTCTTGCTGGCCCAGGACGCCGCCGGACAACCCGTGCTGCAGGTGCGCGGAACCCAGCCGGTCCTGCTGCGGGACGGCGGCCGCTGGACGGACGTCGCCCGGCGCGAGCACGCGCTCGACGCCGTCGAGGAGATCGCGGTCGGCCGTACCCGCTTTGCCGTCGCTGTCGGCAGCGATGCCCTGCGCCTGCAGCCCGCACGCGAAGTTGCCTTGTTTGCCGAGCCGAAGGCCGAGCTTCCGGCCGGCGTGCAATGGGAGTGGGGCGAGCGCTCGCTGTGGCGCTTCCCGGCGCCATCCACGCTGGCCTGGTGGGCCGGTTTCGGCGTGTTCCTGCTGGCCGCCATCGCTGGGGTTCGCCTGGCCGGTCCCGCAAGGAGCGTGACGGATTGGACGAAGCTCCTCCTGTCCTGCGCCATCCCTGCCGTCGCCGTGCTGCTGCTCTCGATGCAGCGTCTCGGGACGCCCCCCGGCACCGGCTGGACCCTGATCCTGGCCTGGGCCGCGCTGTGGCATGCGCTGCTCTGGCCGCGGCGCCTGCCCCTGCTCGGGGCGGTCGCCGTGCTCCTGCTCGGCGCCGGCCTGCTGGTACAGCTGGAACTGGGAATCGGGGCGCGCGACAGTTCCTGGTTGCGCCATGTGGAAACCAGCAGCGTGCTGCTTGCGGCCGGCCTGCCGCTCGCGCTGCTGCTCCTGGGCGGGGTAGCCCGCGGCACGCTCTCGCGTCCGGCGACCGAATGGCTGCTGATCGCGCTCGCAATCAGCGCACTGGCCGGCCTGGTCCTGCAGGTCGCCTTCGGCGACGAGACCGGCGTGTTCGAGGTGCAGCCGGTCGAATTCGCCAAGCTGGCCCTGGCCGCGCTGAGCGCGCACTGCCTGGCGCTGGCGACCGGGAGCGCCGGCGGCCGGCGCAGCTGGCGCGACCGGCTGCGCATGCTGGCCCCCATCCTGCTGTTCGTGCTGCTCCTGGGCGTCGCGCTGGTGCAGGTGGACGACTACTCGCCGCTGATCCTGCTGCTGGTGTGGGGGGCCGCCACGTTCCTGGCCTGGTGCCTTGCCACCGGCCGGCGGCTGCAGGCGGCGCTCGCGGCCGGCCTGTGCTGCGCATTGCTGGGCGGCGCGCTGGCCCTGCAGTCGCTCGGGGCGGGCCTGTCCGGCAGCTTCTACGCCGATCGCTTCCAGGTCTGGGCCGACCCGACCGCCCATCCGCACACGGGCCAGCAGTTGCTGCTCGGCGCACGCGCCGTCGCGGGCGGCGGCTGGCTGGGCGCGGACGGCATGCTCGGACTTGCTTCACTCGGTGCCACGGCAGGCGACGCATTGAGAATCCCGGCCGTGCAGGACGACTTCGCCCCTTCCTTCCTGCTCAACCGCCACGGCCTGCTCGGCGCCCTGGCACTGTGGGCGCTGCAGGCGGTCCTGCTGGCCAGCCTGCTGCATGCCGCCGCCACGGCATGGCGAGGTGCGGCCAGTGCCGGCGACTTCCGGCGCGCCTGGCTCGGACGCTTCCAGTACTTCCTGCTGGCCGGCGGCGCGGCCTTCCTGGGCGGCCACTTCCTGCTGTCCTGGGGTACCAACCTGGCGCTGTTTCCCATTATGGGCCAGCCGATGAGTTTCCTGTCGAGCGGCGGCTCGCACCTGCTGTTTTTCATCTGCCCCCTGCTAGCGTTCGGCGTGGCGAGCATTCAATCTTTCGAGGAGAATCCATCATGCCGGTCTACGTCCAACACGAAATCCTGGCCAAAGTAGGGGATGTGTTCAATGCCGAGGCGCTGTGGCAGGCCCCTGGCCTGGCCCTGTTCTCGCGCCGCCCCTTGCTGCGCGACCTGCTGGAGCGCTCGCCGCGCGAACAGCGCGGGCGCGCCGCCACCCGCTGCTTTTCCCACGTCACCCTGATGCTGCCCCAGGACGAGGTCGACGACGACCGCCACCTGACGCGCGGCGCGCGCGTGCGCGACCTGGCCCAGTCGCTGGCGGCCCTGCACCAGAAGGATTTCGGCGACCTGCTCGGCGGCGACGAGGTGCGCTACCACGTGGTCGGGAACGACGCGGTGGCAAGCGGCGAGGTCAAGGTGAAGTTCGGCCACGCAGTCTACCTGCCCGCCCCCGGCGAACAGCTGCTGTACACGGTCGCGGCCTCGCGCGACAGCGCCATCTGGCAGCCGGTGTGCGCGGTCTATCCGAACCAGCGCCTCACCCTGGTCGGCCAGGACGAAGCCGCCGCCACGTTCGCGGTGCCGGGCTGGCCTTTCGGCGCGGACGGCGGCATCCTCCTGATCAACGACGGGGCGGACAGCGAGATGGAAGTGCAGGTGCGTCCCAAGGACAGCCTCGACTGCCGGTTCGACGCGGCCAACGGCTACTACGTCATCCGCAGCAACAGGAAGGGGAACAGCGCGAGCGGCGACAGCGCCGGCCAGCGCCTGCTCCTGAAAATCAGCCGGGCCGGCGCGCCCGCACGCGCAGTGACGGCGACAATGGCGACAATGGCGGCGAAGGCGCCGAGCGCCGTGCCGCCGCGTACCCCCTCGGTATGGAAAGCGCGCGCCGCCACCGCTGCGGAGAACGAGCTGACCGCGATGCCGCTCGCCGCCGGCCCGATGCCTGCCGCCCTGCCGCTGCCGCCGGAAAACGACGCCACCTACGCCCCGGTCGCACGCCACCGCATCACCCTGGCCGCGCTCGCGCTGCCGCGCCTGAGCCGCTACCGCGACACCGGCGCCGCCACGCTCGAGATCGGCCTGGACAGCGGCCTGGCGCCCGCCGCGCCGGGCAAGGACAGCGTGATCCGCTTTGCGGTGGACGACGCCGACGAAGTGCATGCGATCACCGCCGCCGGCCGCCAGAAGGTAGCGGTGCCGTCGCAGTTCGCCCCGCTCGACGGCGCCAGCGTGCATCTGCACGCGGTGCCGCCCCAGATGGCGGACCGCTACGCGGCGCTGCTCGCGCTGCCGCAAGGCTTGGCGCAGCCGGCGGCGGCCGGGACCCGCCTGGTGTTCGGGCGCGGCATGCCGGCACTGGCCGGCTTGCGGGTGCTCGATGCCCCCGCTTTCCTGCGCCACCTCGACGGCAGCGCGGCGGCCAGCGCCGACCGCCTCGGCCTGTCGCGCAATGCTTTCGGCTGGGAAGCCACAGGCGAAGGCCTGCGCATCGTGCGCCTGTCCGAGACCCAGGCCCTGTTCCACCTCGATGGCGCGCTGCGGCTGGTGGCGCACATCACGGATGCCACGGAGGAGCAGCCCTACCTGGTCCCGTCCGGGCACCACCTGGTCGCCGGCCACTACGTACTGCGCTTCGACGCCTGAACCCGCCATGTCGTCCGCCACCACCTTTGCCGCCCTTGCCGCCCTTGCCGCATATTGCGCCGGCCTGCTGCTGACCCTGTGCCTGGCGGCCCGGCTGACGCCGCGCACCTGGTGGCGCCAAGCGAATGCGCGCGCCCTGGCGGTGCTGGTGTGCGGGACCGCGCTGCTGGGAGGATTGCTGCACGCCGTGTTCGGGCCGGATGCGGCGCCGGGTACGGCCATGCCGGCGATGACATTGCCCGAGGAGGCGCCGGTCGCGGGCGCGCAGTACCGCGTACGCGAGCACCTGAACCTGCGCGCGCATACCGGCATCAACGCCCGCCGCCTGGCCGTGGTGCCGGCCGGGGCGCAGGTGACGGCCACCGGCCGGCGCCGCGGCGACTGGTGGCAGGTCAGTGCCGTGGTGGACGACCGCCGGATCGATGGCTGGGCCAGCAGCCTGTGGCTGCGGCGCGCCGACGAAGGCGCGCCGCCCCCAGGCTCAGCTGTCCTCTGAGCCGGCGAGGCGCATCGGATTGAAGTACAGGCCCTTGGCGCACTGGGTCGGGCCGACGCGCACGAAACCGAAGGCCTCGTACACCGGCACCGCGAAGTTCGAAGAGTTCACCGTGAAGCTGCCGTCGCCGCCCGCCCGGACCGCCGCTTCGCGCGCGGCGTCCCACAGCGCGCGCGCCACGCCGCGCCGGTGCCAGCGCTTGCCGACGAACAGGTGGAACAGGTGGCTGCGGTCGCGCACCGCGACGAAGCCGGCCACCTGGCCGTCGATGAGCGCTACGTGATAGACATGCCCGCGCGCGAGGAAGCCGCGCACGCCCATCTCGTCGTTTTCGGCGAGGAAGGTCGATGCGCCCTCGGGCGGCGATTCGTGCACGATGTACTCGCGCGCCAGTTCGCGCAGCAGGGCAGCTACGGCTGGGATGTCCGCGGCCACGAGCGGTCGGATCAACATGTCTATCGCGGCAAATGTGTTTTGGGAACGCCACAATATCACAGAACACACTTTCCATACGGCAATTTTATTGACCGTGAGCAGTGCAGCCACCTACACTGTCCGGACCATGCCAGACTCCAGCACGAGCGCCCCTTCCAGTATCGACGCCAGCATCGGCAGCAGCGCTCCGTCCGGCCCCGCGGCCCGGCGCCGCAAGGTGCCGCTGGCCCGACCGCTGCGCCATGCCCGCTTTCGCAACATCTGGCTGGCCAACATGGTGTCGAACATGGGCACCTGGATCCAGACCTTTGCCTCGGCCTGGCTGGTGGCTTCGCTCTCCGGCTCGGCCGCCATCACCTCGCTGGTCCAGACGGCGACTTATGTCCCGGTTTTCCTGTTCGCCCTGCTGGCAGGCGTGGTGGCGGACGCCGTGCACCGGCCCAAGTTCCTGTTCTACTGCAACCTGTACATGGCCTTGTGCGCCACCACCATGGCCCTGCTGGTGGGCACGGGACGGGTGGCCGCCACCCCGGTGCTGGTCCTGACCTTCTGCCTCGGCATCGGCACCGCCTTCATCTGGCCAGCCTGGCAGGCCGCCATGTCGGGACTGGTGGAAGCGGAAGAAGTGGAAGCCGCGGCCACCCTCAACAACCTCTCCTACAACCTGTCGGCCATCATCGGCCCGGCCCTGGGCGGCGTGCTGTTCGGCTGGATCGGACCTGGCGCACTGTTCCTGGCCAATGCCTTGTCCTTCGCCGGCCTGCTCGCCGTGTACTGGACGTGGTGGCGCGAACGCACGCCGCAGCCCGCCCCGCGCGAAGGCTTCCGCGAGCGCTTCGTGCTCGGCTTCAAGACAGCCTTCGGCTGCGCGCGCTACCGCCGCATCCTGCGCAACGTCTGCTCGGTGTTCTTCGCGACCATCGCCTTCGCCAGCCTGTTGCCGGTGTTCGTGCGCGACGTGCTGCGCATGCAGTCCGGCACCTACGGCACCCTGATGGGCTGCCTGGGCGGCGGCGCCGTACTGGCCGCGTTCTTCCTGCCGCAACTGCGCGCCCGGGTCGACAAGACCGGCGTGCTGGCCGGTGCCCTGGCGATCTATGGCAGCATGCTGGTGGCGATGTGCATCAGCCGTTCGCTGCTCGTGCTGGCGCCCCTGATCCTGTGCGGCGGCATGGCCTGGTCGGCCACGGTGTCGACCCTGAACGCCGCGGCCCAGCTGTCCTTCCCGGCCGAGATCCGCGCCCGCACGCTGTCGATCTACCTGTTCGTCATGTCCGGCGGCTACGCGGCGGGCAGCCTGTTCTGGGGCCAGGTGGCCGACCGCTTCGGGGTACGCTTCGCCCTGGGCGCCGCCGGAGCCTGCGTATTGGCCAATGCGCTCATGCTGGTGACGGGAAGCCGCAGGAACCTCCTCTGAGACTACCCTGATTTCCCTTGTAATTTCCCTTCTCTTCGCGCCTTCGGCGGACCTTGTTCAGGTGTAAAGTATCAGGATTGCCATGCCAATCCGTCTATGCTGCCCGAATCCGACATCCTGTGCACCTTCCATTTCGCCCCGCGCTACGAGGTGGCCGTTGCCAGCCGCCGCGGCAGCGGCCCCGTGCAGCGCCCCGAGAACCAGGACAATTTCGTCGTCATCGACTTCGCCGGCCAGGCCAGCCACCTGCTCGACCAGGAACTGCGGCGCACGCCAGTTCGCGGCTGGCCCGCGGGCCACGGCCGGGTGGCGGTGCTGGACGGGATGGGCGGACATGGCCACGGGCGCGAGGCGGCCGAGGCGGTCGCCGCCGGCCTGCTCGCGCTTCCCCCCTGCCGCACGCCGGCCGAGCTGGGGCGCCACCTCGACGTGCTGCACGCCGGGCTGCAGCGCCGTTTCGCCTCCGGGTCCGGCGCACGGCCCGGCACTACCCTGACCATGCTGGAGCTGCCGGAAGGCGGCGAGCCCCTGCTCTACCACGTGGGCGACTCGCGCCTGTACGAGATCGACCCGGCGCACGCAATGCCGCTCACCGTCGACCACGTGCCGGCCACCGTCGCGGCCCTGGCCGGCCGGATCGACGAAGCTGGATGGTGGCGCCAGGTGCACGGCGCGCATGCGCCGCAGATCGCGCAGGCATTCATCCTCGGCAATGCCTTCAGCAACCCCTTCCAGCTCTCGGCCCCGCTGTTCGAACTGACGCCGCTGAACCTGCCGTCATGGCTGTGCCCCCTGCCGGACCGCCGCGTGCTGCGCCTGCGTGAAGACGCCTGCTACCTGCTGGCGACCGATGGCTTCTGGTCCTGCGCCGCGCCCGACCGCTTCGTCGGCCAATGGCCGGGGCTGCTGGCCGGCGCCCCCGATGCCGCGGCCATGGTCGGGCGCCTGTTCGAGGCCCTCGACGCCTCGCCGCCGGATGGCCTGCATCCCGACAACCTGACCGCGCTGATGTTGCGCCCCATGTTGCGTCACATGCCGGCAGCGGCCGGCGGCCACCTGGACGAAACCGCGCTGCCGGCGGACACCCAGGATTGAAACATTCCCGACAGAAAATAATGTTGCTAATCAAGGAATGCGGCGCGCCGCTGGGCAGGAAAAGGGCGTAAGCTAGCAATGTTGTCGAACATGATCGCCGCCATCATCCCATGAACCGCTGCCGCCATCCCGAACATCCGCATTGCACCGTCTGGGTCATGCCAGGCGAGCTGGTGTGCGCGCACGGCCACGTCCAGCCGCCTTCCGCTTCGGGTATGCCGGCCGCCGTTTCCAGCGCCGGCCTGCCCTCGAGCTTCGAGGCGATCAGTGCCCTGCGCGCCCAGCGTCCCCAAGGGCTTGCGCCGGCGCCCACCCAGGCCGCCCAGGTAGCGGCGGCCGCCCAGGCCGCCAGTGGCGGCTTGGGCCGCCCGCAACTGCATATCAGCGGCTTCGATCCGCGCGCAGCCGGCGGCCGCCAGGCCATCAAGCTGGAGCTGCGCGGCATGCCGATGGATTGCGCGGCCGAGCTACGCGTGCTGGTGCGCTCCTGCCTGCGCCTGCGTGACGGTGAAAGCTATGCGTTCCAGCGCACCTCGCGCGGCGACTGGCGCCCGGTGTTCCTGGAATTCTCGTCGCGCGGCCTCGAGCACGGCCAGTACCGCATCGACATCGAACTGCACAGCCGCCATCCGCAGCAGCTGGGCGCCGCCCGCACCTGGACCTGCTCGCCGGTGATCCTGGTCCCGCGCCTCGACGCCAGCCTGGGCGAGATCCACCAAACCTTCCTTGCCACCCACAAGAATGTGCGCGTGACGGCCGACGATGCCGGCATCGCACGGGTACAGGCGCCCGGCGGCGGCAGCCTCGACATCGACGTCACTGCGCGCGACGGCTCGATCGCCCAGCTCGACATCCGCGATCCGCGCGACGGCGGCGGCAAGGTCGACCTGGGCTTTTCGACCATCGCCTGGGACGAAGACCTGATCGAGATCGACGTGCCCTTGGCGCCCGCCGGCCATCCCTGCCCGGCCAGCACGGCCTGCCTGGTCCATGCCGAGCCGGACTCGAGCCTCCAGCGCCACCTGCGCCTGTTCGCGCTCGACGAATGCGTGCTCGGGCGCTTCGAATGGAGCGATCCGGAAGCCGACCTGCTCCTGGCGCACCACGGCGAGCATGGCGAAGAGCGCGGCGGGCTGACGCGCCGCCTGTCGGGCCGCCATGCGATCATCCGCCCGGGGCGCCATGGCTTCGAGATCGAGGACGTGTCGCGCTACGGTGTCCTGCTCGACGGGGTCTGGCCGGGCAAGCACGCGCCGGTTCCGCTGCGCCTCGGCATGCGGATTTCGCTGACCGCCAGCATCCGTGGCGTGGTCGAACTGGAAGTGACGGCCCTGCTGCCGCACGGCGTGATCCTGCACCGCACCGATGCAGGCGCACAGGCGGAAGCCTTCTGCATCCTTGCCCCCGAAACCCATCCGGGGCGGTGCGAGCTCCAGGCCCGCCCGCGCGCCGCCGGCATGCCGCTGCTGTTCCACCGCGGCGGCGGTTTCTGGCACCTCGATCCGCTCACAGGCAGCGAGACGCCCCTGGCGCCGGGCCTCGCCCTGGACCGCTTGCCGGGCATGGGACTGCAGCAACGCTTCGCCGCCCGTCCTTATCCGGAGATAAGCGCTGAAGCGCACGCAACAGCGCGCGTACAAGCCGCCCGCAGCGGCGAGCGCCGGCCTGCACAGCCCGCTGCCTGGCTCGGCAACTGAGCAGCTGCGGCCGAGGCCTCAACCGCCCGGCGGGCGCAAGAGCAGGAAGACCAGCGAAGTACCGGCCAGCAGCGCGGCCTGCAGCGCGAAGACGATGACCGGGATCTTCAAGTGTTCTGGAATTTTCATGGCGCGTCCTTTCCTTGGCGTTTCAGGAAAACCCGTTCGGGAAATCCGAGTTTACGCCTGCGGCCCGAGACGCTGCGCCCTGTAGCCTGCAATCAATCCCCTCCAGCCTGCAAGCATGCGCCGCCGCTCGCGCCATCAGGCTACGCTAGAGGAAACCATTGATTCGAGAGCATACCCATGACAAGCACAAGCCTGATCCAGCTCCACGGCACGGCCATCGCCCTGCTGCTGGCCGTTACATCCCCCGGCGCCGCCGCCCAGACGGCCTCGCAGACGGACAACCCGCAAGGCGGGCGCCAGACCACCACGAAGGTCGTCCCGCAGGAACGCACCGGACCGACCACGGTACAGGAGCGCACCAACCCGACCAGCGGCCAGCCGGGCATTGCCGAGGAAGGGAGCCATGCGTCGGATGCCACCACCCACCTCAACCGCGCGATCGCCGTGCTCCACCAGATGGAGCGCAACCGCGAAGTCGCAGCGCGGCTCCATCGATCGAAAGGCGTGTTCATCGTGCCGGATTCGGTGCGCGTCGCGGTCGGCGTCGGCGCCCGCGGCGGCGCCGGCGTGCTGTTGGTCCGGCGCGCGGACGGCTGGGGGACGCCGGCCTTCTACAACATGGCCGGGGTCACCCTCGGCGCGCAACTGGGCGCCGAAGGGGGCGGGATGGCCTTCATCCTCAACGACCAGAAGGCCCTGAACGGCTTCATGCAAGATAACAAGTTTTCGCTGAATACCGAGGCCGGACTCACCGTCGTGGACTGGTCCAAGCGCGGCGAAGGGTCGCTCGGCTGGGGCGACATCACCGCCTGGTCCGATACCGAAGGCCTGTTCGGCGGCGCGAACATCGCCATCACCGACGTCCGCTTCGACGCCGCCGAGACCGCCGCCTACTACCGCAAGCCGGTGACGCCGCGCGACGTCGTGGCGGGCCGGGTCAGCAATCCGCGCGCGGTCGAACTGCGCACGGCGCTGGCCGACACCGGCACCGCCGCCGGCGCCGCCGGCCACGGCGGCAGCAGCGACAGCAAGACCCGCAGCGGCGACAGCGACATGCGTCCTACCCGGCGCTGAGAAGTAGACCGGCGCGGGCATTGTTCTGCATGTCGGCTCAGCTGTGAAGTTGCAAGAGGTTGTTGCGGCTGGTTGAGAGCCTGGACATCGGTGCTCTGCCGCCGATGGCCTGGTGTGGGCGATGCCAGTTGTAATGATGATTCCACTGGCGGAGCATATCGGTGCGCTCGTCGGAGCGCTTGTACACGAAGCCGTAAGCCCATTCTCGCAGCGCAGACTGGATAAAGCGCTCGGCTTTGCCGTTGGTCTGCGGTCGATAGGGTCGCTGGCCCGGCGCGCCGCTTCGCTGGCCCTGATGCGCGAAGCGGAAGGCTACATGGCCGAAACCGAGGTCGCCGCGGACGGCAGCGTGCTGCTGATCGAGCACCAGCTGGCAGGTGCGCGCCGCTGCGCCTACCGCCTTGAACCCTTGGGCGAATCTTCACCTGGCGCCTGCACCCGGGATCTCTCCGGGACCTAGCCGGGCGTGTCTGCCGACATGCCCGGCTGGCCGCCGGCACCCTGGGGGCGCTCCTCACGCGCTTCGCCATGCTTCCAGGCGGCCGGCCAGGCCGGCAGCGGGATGCGCTCGGCGTCGCCCGGCACGGGCACGAAGGCATCCGCTTCCCAGTCGCGCGCAGCCTGCTCGATGCGCTCGCGGCTCGAGGACACGAAATTCCAGAAGATGTAGCGGCGCCCGTCCAGCGGCTCGCCGCCGATCAGCACGAAACGTGCACCCGCGCTGGACGAGACCCGCACCGGCATGCCCGGCTCGACCATCGCCATAGTATTCGGCGGGATCGCTTCGCCGTCGACCTCGATGGCGCCGATCGGCGCGTACACGGCGCTTTCCTCCGGCAGGTCGCCGAGCTCGATGGACTCACCCGGCGCCAGCTGCACGTCCAGGTAGAGCGTGGTGCTGAAGGTGGGCACCGGCGAGATATGGCCGAAGGCGCTGCCGACCAGCACGCGTACGGTCGCGCCTTCGAACCCGACTTCGGGAATCTGGTCCGCCGGGGTGTGCGAGAAGGCGGCCGGAGCCTCCTCGTGTTCGCGCGGCAGCGCCGCCCACAACTGCAGGCCGTGGGTGCGGCGCACCCGGTCGAGCAGGTCTTCCGGGGTGCGCTCGGAATGGACGATGCCGCTGCCGGCCGTCATCCAGTTGACCGCACCCGGCTCGATGCGCTGCTCGGTGCCGAGGCTGTCGCGGTGCATGATGGCGCCCTCGAACAGGTAAGTCACCGTCGCCAGCCCGATGTGCGGGTGCGGACGGACGTCGTGGCACGCGCCGCGCTGCGCTTCCACCGGCCCCATGTGGTCGAAGAACAGGAAGGGACCGACCGACTGGCGTGCCGCCGCCGGCAGGATGCGCCGGACCGTGAAGCCGCCGCCGAGGTCCTTGTCATGCGATTTGAACAGGTGGGCAATGGGCATGACGACTCCTCCGTGGTTGACCGATGCGCTTACTGTACACCATTCGCCCTTCGATGCGGCCCGGCCGGAAGACCGGTTCACATCAGCTCGCGCACCACGCGGAAGCCCACGATGTCGTTCGACAAGACGCTGGAAAAGCCGTTGCGCAGGGCCGATCGCAGATAGCGCGGGTTGTACAGCCAGGAACCGCCGCGCAGGATGCGGCGATGCTGGTCGCCGCCCGTTTCCCAGGCGCTGCCGTCGAGCGGCGCACCTTCGTAGTTGTCGTGGACGACGTCCTGCACCCACTCCCACACGTTGCCATGCATGTCGTACAGTCCCCATGGATTGGCCGGGAACATGCCGCACGGGGTGGTGCCGTGGCGGCAGGCGCCGCGCGCACCGCCGTTGTAGGTGAAGCTGCCGTCGTAGTTGGCCTGGTCGGGGCGGATGGTGTCGCCGAAACTGAAGGCGGTGCGGGTGCCGGCACGGCAGGCATACTCCCACTCCGCCTCGCTCGGCAGGCGGTAGCGCTGGCCGGTGGCTTCCGACAGCCACTCCAGGTAGCGCTGCGCGTCGTGCCAGGTGACGCCCACCACCGGATGCGCATCGGTCTGCGGAAAGCCCGGTTCTTGCCAGTTCACCTCGCCCTGCGGCTCCCAGCCGCTGGCCTGCACGAACACGCGCCACTCGCCCACCGTGACCGGGTAGCGGCCCATCGCGAAGGGCCGCTCGATGCCGACCCAGCGCTGCGGCGTCTCGCGCTCCAGCCACCGCTTCTGCGCGCCCGCCGCCATCGCGATCTTGCGCTCGTGTTCGTGTGAGCCCATCTGGAAACGCCCGGTCGGGATCAGGACCAGCGAAGGTCCGCTGCCCGCGCCATCCGGGAACGGATCGCACAGCACGCCGTCGCCATCGGCGACCGGGCCGGCGGACGTCGGGGTCAAGCGCCGCAGCTCGCTTGCCGTGCGCGCCGCCTGCAGTTCGCGCGCGCGCTTCTGCTCCGCCAGGTAGGCCGCCGCGGCCCTGGCCTGCGCCGCCTTGCGCTGGGCTTCCTCCTGCGCCAGGCGCGCCTTGGCGACTTCTTCTTCGCGCCTGGCCAGCAGCTGCCGGCGCAGGGCCTCCTTGCGCGCCGCCCGCGCCTCTTCCTGGGCCGCGCGCTCGCGGCGCTGCTGCTCGCGGCGCTGGCCCTCTGCCAGGGCGCGGGCCGCTGCCCTGGCCTGCTCTTCGGCTTGACGCCGTAGCGCCAGCTCGCGTTCGCGGCGCTCCTGCTCGGCACGCGCGGACGCTTCCCGCGCGGCGAGTTCTTCCGGCGACGGGCCCGCCGCATTGCGCAGCTTCTCCAGCAGGGCGCGTACGGTCGCCGGCCGTTCTGAGGGCTCGGGTGCGAAGCCAGCGCGCAGCGCTTCCCACTGATGCGGCTTCAAGCCTTGCGGCGGCGGCGCCGGGTCGGGCGGCAGCGCGCCGTCCAGCATCTGGTAGATCATCATCGACACGGCGTAGACGTCCAGCGTCGGCGCAGGCTGGCCCTGCCGGCTGCCGGCTTCGGGCGCGCGGTAGCCGGGGGTGCCGGAGGTGTTCGGGACATCGAGCGCGACATTACCGCCACCGGTGCCGCTGCCGGCGCTGCCGGTGCCCCGGGCGCGCGCCGCGATGCCGAAGTCAAGCAGTTTCACCTCGCCGCGCCTGGTCACGAACACGTTCCCGGGCTTGATATCGCGGTGCACCAGGCCATGCCTGTCCCAGGCGTAGTCGAGGGCGCCTGCTACCGGCTCGAGCAGCGCCAGCACGCGTTCGAAAGGCAGCCGGCCCTCGCGCGCCAGCAGGCTGTCGAGGTCTTCGCCCTCCAGGCACTCCATGATGAGAAAGAAGCTGCCGGTGGCCGGGTCCTGCGCCCACTCGTAGACGCGCACGATGTGCTCGTGCGCCAGGCGGCGTGCGCGCGTCGCTTCCTGGATCAGGAGCCTGGACTGCAGGGTGGATTGCGTCAGCTGCGGCGGCAGGATCTTCAGCGCCACCTGGGCGCTGTGGCCCAGCTCCGCGTGGGTGGCCAGGTCGATCGCCTGCCACACCTGGCCCATGCCGCCGTGCGCGATCAGGCGCTCGAGCCGGTAACGGCGGTTCTGCGGGCCGACTTCCTGGCCGGCCATCAGGCCGATCTCGGTGCCGGGACGTGACCGTTCCGCAGGAGGTTCTTCCAGCACCGCCTGCGCGGGCAGGTAGGCCGCGTCCAGGATCGCATTCTTGCGCAGGTCGAATTCGGCATGGCTCAGCAGGCCATCCTCGTGCAGGGCACGCAATTCGCGGATCTTGTCGATGGCGGTCTGCATCGCTTCGGTCACGCCGCCCTCAACGCGGGATCGCCGCGCCGCAAGCGGCACAAAAGTGGTCGTCGTCGCGCGCCGGATGACCGTGGGCGCAGCGGCGGTTTGCCGCTGCCTGCGTCGCCAGCAATGCGACCTGGTGGCGGCGGTCGCGGTCCACCTCCAGCTCGCGCCGCGCCTGCTCGTCGCGCACCAGCTGCAGCGCTTCGCGCGAGGTCAGCTTGCCTTCGCCCGCCAGCCCCGACAATGCAGCCAGCTGGCCGGCGTCCATGCTCGCGTGGACCCGGGTCTTCATGAAGTCGCCCAACACCGCCGCGTTCGGCGCCGCGGCCAGGGCCAGCTTGGCCGTGTCGTCCATCGCGCCGAATACCTCGAGGCGGCGCAGTTCGAGCGCATGGCGGCGTTCCTCCGCGTCGAGCTGCACGTCCTGCATGGCGCGTGCCTGGCGGGCGTCGAGTTCGATGGTGCGGGCAAGCTTGTCCTGCTGCTGCCCGGTGCGGGTGGACTCGATGCGCTGGCGCGCCTGCTCGTCTTCCCATTCCTGCAGGCGCTCGGCCTCGCGCCGGCGCGCCGCGTTCGCAAGCAGCAGGCTCTGGTGGCGGGCAAGGTGCTCCTGCTCGTCGATCTCGCCGGCACGCCGTGCCGCGTCTTCCTCGCTCGCGCGCAGGCGCCTCAGTTCCGCCTGCCTGCGGGCGGCATCCTCGATCAGTGCGGCCTGTTCGATCTTGTGGCGGATCTGCTGCTGCAGCAGCTGTTGCGAAAAGCGCTGGCGCGCAATCGCCTGCGCCTGCCGGGCGTCCTGCTGGGCCACCTCGAGCTCGCTGCGCATCCGCACCTGGGCCAGGGCGCGCAGGTGCTTCCATTCCTGGGCCTCATCAAGACGGCGCGCGCCCTTCTTGGCCAGCTCGTGCTCCAGCTCTGCCAGCACGTCGCCGGCGCCGCGCTCCAGCGCCTGCTTGCGCGAGCCGGCGTCGAGGATGCGCGCATACAGTTCGATCTGGCGCGCACGCACCGCATGGGCCCGGTCGGCGCCCTGCAGCGACAGCTCGGCGCGCGCGATGGCGTCGTCCTGGCGCAGCTCACGCTCGCGCTGGCGCACGCGCGCGGCCTGTTCGGCGCGGCGCAGGCGCTGCCATTCCTCGGCGTCGTAGAGGTCGTCGAGGTGCTTCGCATGCTCGATCTGCACGTGGCGTTCGTCGGCGGCCAGCCACAGGCTGCCGACCCTGGCGCGGTGGGCGTCGTACTTGTCGTGGCGCAGCTCGACCGTGTCGACCTTGACCACCGCCAGCCCGTACTCGGCCAGCAGCAGCTTGAGCCCGGACTGCAGGCGCTCGTCGAGCTGCTCGCGCAAGTCGCGGTTGCCGGCCATCTCGCGGATCGAACGCGCACCGACGAATTCCCCGGCCAGCTGGCGCACCGGCGCCGCCAACAGCTCGCGCAGCTCGTCGCTGCCGATCGTGCCGGGCATCGTCATGAAGTGGCGCGCGAAGGCCGGCACGTTTTCGATGCGCAGGCTGACCGTCAAGCGTGCGCTGACCGCCAGTTGCTCGGAGGTGGCGACGTCGTCGAACCGGAACTCGACCGGCAGCGCGCCGGTGCGGGTGACCAGGATCTCGGCGTGCTGGTCGCGCAGCAGGTGGTTCAGGCGGGTGAAGAAACCTTCGATCTCGTACTCGCCCTGCGGCACCTCGGTGGCATGCATGCCCTGCAGGATGTAGGCACGCGCGGTGGCCGGCACGCGCAGCGTCTTGACGAACACGCCCGAGAGCTCGCGCACGCCGAAGAACACGGCCAGCTCGTCGGGGCCCGCGACCCAGCGGTTCTCGCGCAGGACCGGCACGTTGCGCGGCGCGCCCAGGATCAGGCCGCAGCCGCCGCAATACCGCGCATCGCCGCCATGCTTGCGCTCGCAGCGCGGGCAACTGGCGCCTCCCGATCCGAACATCTGGAACATATCCGACTCCGTTTCTTCCAATGCAACATCACCCGGCGATTCTAGCGCAGCCGGGCGCGATTCAAATGATCCCGATCCTGTCCACGCATGCCAGGCTCGCGCCGCGCGTCCGGAGCTGCTCGCGCCACCCCGGGGGGAGCCGCGTTTCCCAGGCGCGCGGCACCAGGATGCGGTCGCCCGGCGCCGCTTCGCGGGCCAGCAGCGCGCATTTCGGTTCGACGCCCGCGACCGTATCGACGCGCCCCGCATGCCAGGCCGAGGACTGGCCGGTGGCCAGCACCCGGCCGCGCGCCAGGAATTCGCGCCCACGCGCCATGCGGTCGGCCATCACCAGGGCCAGCTCGAACGAGCCGCCCTGGAAGCGCTCCTCGGCGAAGCGCACCGTGGTGCGCCACTGGCCCATCCCGCGGCCGTCGAAGTGGCGGGCGCCGGCCAGTACGGCACGCACCCTTGCCTGCAGGGCGGCATCGACGCCGGGCGCGGTGATGCTCGCTTCCTCCTCGCCTTCGTGGGGCGACGGCCGCACGCTGACCTCTACCCAGCACAGGCGGTCGCCGGCGCCGCCGCTATACAGCGGGAACCAGGCGCGCGCCGCCGAGACGCCCGCGGCCGGGTCGGGATGCCCGGTCAGGGCACCGAGGTGGGGCAGGCCGCCCTCCCCGCCGGCGAGCACGCCGACCGGCACCTGGCGCAGGCCGTGGCCGTCGATGCGTCCCAGCTGCCAGGCATCGGACCAGCCGTTCGCCACCACCCGGTTGTGCAACTGCAACTGCGGCTGCCATAGGCCGCGCACCATGCGGTCCGCCAGCACGCAGGCCAGCTCCCAGTCGCGACTGCCCGGCGCCGGAACCCTGTCGAGGCTCAGCACCACCTGCTCGCGGCTGTCGAAGCGCGGCTCGGTATGGCGCGCCAGGCGCACCACTTCCTGCATCCGCCCTGCGAGTTCGGGCGCGTCCGGAACGCTGCACTTGACATCGGCGCGCCCGCCGCGCGGGCGTACGCTGGCGGTCACGGTCAACAGCGAGCCATCGGGTGCGATGCTGCAGACAGTCACCGGCGCTTTCATGCTGCGTCTCCCATCGCGCTTTCCCTCCCGGGCTCGCGGCGCGCCGCGCAGTCGCATGCGAGGTTGGCCGCGATGCGGTCGGCCTCCTCCAGCAGCACCGGCAGCATCGGCGCAGCGGCGAGCTTCATCCGGGCCAGCAGCGCCCACGCCTCGTCCAGCGCAGCCACGGCGCGCATGCTGTGGCGTGCGCGGCGCCGCTGTTCGGCGGCCGCCAGCGGCTGGCCGGGCGCGGCCAGCGCCAATGCCGGCATGGTGCCCACCGACAGGCTGACCAGGTCGAGCCGGCGCAGCAGCTCCTGGTGGCGGCGGAATATGGCGCAATCGGCCGGCAGCACGGCGAGGCGCAGGCCGCACATCACGCCGGGCAGTTCCAGGAACAGCCGGCGCAGCGCCTTGGCATCTTCGCGCACCGCGTCGAAGGCGTCCTGCTGCGCCGCGGATGCGGAGGGCGAGACCGGCTGCAGGGCGGGCTGCGAGGTGGCTTGCAGGATGGGCTGTGCAGCGAGCCTGGCCGCCAGCAGCGCCGCCAGGTCGCGCGACGCGCCGAGGTCGACCGGCACGCAGTCGTCCACCATCACGCCGAAGCGCGTGTACAGCAACTGGTTGAAACCGGTACGGAAGGCATTCCACTCCTCGAAGCTGGTGCAAGGCGGCAGCTCGAGGTTGCCCTGGGCCAGTTCGCGTTGCAGCGCAGCCTGCAATGCCGCCACAAAAGCGTCCAGCGCCACCCGTTCCTCCCCTTCGCTGGCGAGGAACAAGTCGAAGCGCTGCTGCACTTCGCGCGGGTCCGGCGCGTCGATGGCAAAGCGCACCCGCAGGCCGATTTCCGGCGCCGCGGCAAAGGGTGCCAGCTCGCACCCGTAGGGCCCGGGGTGGACGCACCAGGCGGTCTCGCCGTCCAGGATGGCGACGCGCGCGCCTTCGCTCAGGCGCCGGGTATGGCCCTCCCGGTTCGCCAGCACGGCAAGATTCCCGGCCGGCACCGTGCAGCCCTTGGCCAGCGGCAGCGCGATGAAGGCTGCGCCCAGGCCGGCAAGATCGGGCGGCGGCTGGCGGAACGGACGTTTGAACAGGTTCAGCATGCTAGTGTCCTGAGGGCGCCACGCAAGGTTCCACCGTGAAGCGTGCCCCGTGCTGCTGGAAATGCCGTGCCGGCGCCTCGGCGAACGGCCAGGGACCTTCGCATTCGCCGTCGCTGTCCAGCGTGCCCTCGAGCACCGTTGCGCCCGCCCCGTCCAGCACGCGCAGCATCTGGCTGCCCCGCAGCAGCATCGCGGCCAATGGCGATTGCGGGTCAATCTGCAGGATCACGCGGCTTCCTACGAAGTGCAGGCGCCAGGCGCCGTCGTCGGTGACCAGGGGGGCGAGCGCCGCGCCGCTGTCGGCGGCGCGCAGCATGCCCACGCTGCCACGCCATTGGCGCGGCGCGCCCTGTGCCCGGCGCGCCTCGGCCAGGGTGCGCAAGCGGCGCGTCGTCAGGGGCGACGCCTGCAGTGCGCTGCGTTCGCCCACCGTCAGCGGACGGCTGCCGTCGAGCGCTGCCAGCAGCACCGCGTCGCTCAGGGCCAGCCGGTCGCCTTCGACCCGGCGCCGCGCCAGCAGCTGCGCCTGCAGCTTGCGGTCCAGTTCAGTCATGCCCATTCACCTCTCCTCTTCAAGCCCTGCATCCCGGCCTGGCGCCGCCGCGAGCCTGGCGATGGCGGCGTCGCGCCGCTTGCGCAGGGTCGGCAGCGACACCCCGTCCAGCAGCGCGAGCTGCTGCATGGTCGGCAGTTCGCCCGTGGCCGGGTCGAGCCACTCGGGCGGATAGCTGTCATCAAAAGGTCCGAGCAGCTTCAGGTAGACCGCCAGCCGCACCGGCAGCGAATCGCCCTCCATCATGCGCAGCGCCCAGCTGCCGCGCTCCTGCGCCGCCGCTGCCACTTGGAGGTAGCGGGGGGACAGTGAAACCTGCCCTGCCAGGCTATCGCTCAGTACCGGCAGCGCATCAGGCGGCGATGGGGTTTCGTCTTCGGCCTCTTGCGCGACCAGGTCGCGTTCGTCCTGGCGCGCTTCCAGGATCAGGTCCGGCCCCGGAGTGCTCGCCCCCTCGGACTCCCCGAGTACCCGCCAGTAGTCGTCCAGCCAGGCCGTGGCGTCGCTGGCATCCTGCAGCCAGTCGCGGTCCCGGTTCGACGACAGGGCTTCGTATTCGCCGATCTCGCGCAGCATCGCGCCGATCTTGTCCGGCTGGTCCTTCAGGCCGGCGAAGCGCTTGGAGCGGGTGTGCAGCGGCCCGGCCGCCCCCGTAAAGCGCTCCAGGCTTTCGCTCCAGCGCAGGATCCATTCCGGACGGCAGTCGGCCACGCTGCGCAGCCGGCGCACTTCGATGGGCTCGGCCTCGACCGTGCGCCCGAGGATGGCCCCCACCTGTTCGCGGTGCTCGCGCCACGACGCCAACAGGCGCGCCACCTCGCCGTAGGCGGTGTCCAGCATGCGGTAGGCATACATGCGATTCGGGCTGCAGGGACGTCCGCAGGCGGCCTGGTAGTTGTCGCTGTCGACCTTGTCGCGCAGGACCGCGTACAGGTCGTTGAACTTCTTGCGCAGCAGCGCGTCGCCGCCCGGCGCGGTCCAGAAGGCGCCCATGCGCGCGTGCTCGCCGGCCACCGCCGCGCGCAGTGTGCCCCAGTCGCTTGGGCGGGCCTGCAGTTCGTAGACCAGGCTCAGGGCCAGTTCCAGGATGGTGTCGCCGTAGCTGTTGCCGGGCTGGTCGCCACGGCCGCTCTTGTGCAGGGCCTGCGCGACCGCATCGACGTACTCCGCCAGCATACCGTCACCTTCGGCTTCAAGCAGGCGGACCGGATCGAGACGTGCAAGCACCTGCAGCGAGCATTGCCCTAGCAACTTGCGCACCTGCTCCCAACCGTGCTCCTGGTACCGGGTTCCCGGCAAACGCATACCTTCCTCATCCTCGATGGCATCCGCACAAGGGCGGATTGTCAACAGATGATGCCATACAAACACAAAATCTTGGCGCGCAGATGGCGGTCAATCTCCCTTCTGTTCAAGGGATTGCTCTTGCATCGAATGCAACAGGGCAGCGACGAGCGGCGCGGCATGGGCGCCGCCGGTGAGCCGCGACTCGCTGACGAAGGCCGCGAACGCGAGCCGGCGGGTCTGCCCCGGCAGGCTGCCCGGTTCCAGCCAGCCCATGAACCAGACCGTTGCCGCGCCGTCCTCGCCGGTCGGTGCGGTGCCTGTCTTGCCGAACAGACCGGCGCGCAGGCGCCCGAACTCCTTGCCCCGGAATGCCGCGGCCGCCGTGCCGCCGTCGATCACGCCCTTCATGCCCGCCCGGATGCGGTCGAGACGCACGCCCGGCTCCGCGCCCGGTTGCACCGCCGCCGCGCGTCCGTCCAGTTCGAGCAGCAGGCGCGGCGCGACCTGCCTGCCCTGCCCCACCGCGGCAGCCACCAGCGCCATCTGCAACGGGGTGGCCTGCATGCGCAGCCCGATCGCCATCTGGCGCACCTCGTGGCGGGTCCCGATCGGGTCCAGCCGGGATGCGCTGGCCTGCAGCGCATCCCAGGGATTCCAGCGGAAGTCGTCCGGCAGCAGGCCGCCGTCGAGGCGTAGCGGCGTGCCGAAACCGAGGCGGCGCGCCATGCCCGCCACCGGACGCACCGTATCCAGGGCGCCGGGCTCGATCTCGCGCACGCCCGGCAGTCCGCCGGACGGCCGGCCGCCGAGGCTGCGGTCGCCCAGCTCGGCCGTCCAGGCGAACCAGGTGTTCACGCTGTGCGTCATTGCCTGCGCCAGGCCGAGCCGGCCCTCGACGGCGCGGGTGCCGGCCAGCTGTTCGCGGAAATTGGTGATGCGGGCGCCGCCTTCCTGCGGATAGGCGGGCGCGCCGGTGCGAAAGCCATGGCCGCTGCCCCTCGCCATGGCGTCGATCTCGCGCAGCGGCATGCCGGCCAGCAGGCGGTCGAGGCGTTCGTCCCCGCGTGCCGCCGCTTCCAGGCCAAGGGCGGTCACGACCTTGAAGGTCGAGCCGGCCGCACGGCGGGCGCCGCCGTCGTGCTGGAAGGCAGGCAGGCGCAAGGGGCTGCGTGCCGGATCGGCGCGGTCGAAGTCGCGTATTTCGGGCCAGCGCCCCGGATCGAGCGCGCCCATTCCGCCGCCGGCCGCGGCCAGCACGTCGCCGTTGCCGGCGTCGAGCAGCACCATGCCGGCCTGGCGTCCGGGCGGAACGGCGCCCGCTCCCACGCAGCGCTTGCCGTCCCATGTGCCTTCGCGCAGCCCGACACAGTCGAGTACTCCCTGCGCCGCCGCCTGCAGGCGCAGGTCCAGGCTCAGGCGCGCCGAGTGGTGGCTACCCGGCAGCCGGGCCAGCATGCCCGCGACGCTCGAGGCGTGCTCCCGGTGCACGCCCAGCAGCGGCGCCAGCCCGGCCGCCTGCGCCGCGGCGCTGGCCCTGCCGTCCGACCACAGGACTTCTCCGCCGCGCCCCGTGAGCCGGACCTCTGCCGGGGCCGGCCGCATCCCGCCACGCGACGCCGGCAGCGCTTGCCATGCCAGCCGCCCCCCATCGGCGCGTACGTGGCGATAGGCGGCGTCGGCGCTGCCCGAGAGCCGGGCCAGGTCGAGCGGCTCCACTTCCAGCACGATGCGCTGGGCACCGGGCTGCGGCACCAGGAACACACGCTGGACAGCGTCGCGGTCGCGGCAAGCGCGTCCGTCGCACATCCCGCTCACTGCCGCGGTCGCGCCAAGGACGTGGCGCAAGCGGCCGGCCAGCAGCAGCTCGGCCGGCTCGGCTTGCTCCAGGGTCAGCAGGGCCGTTGCGGCCTGGCCGCCGCCGTCCCGGGCCGTGTCCCATGCACCGATGCGGCGCCAAGGCGCCCAGCCTTCCGGCAGGCGCGCGAACAGGCGCATCGCGGCGACCGGCAGCCCGTCGTCCTGCGCCACCGCCGCGCCGCCCACGCTTGCCTGCCACAGCTGAAGGCTGTCGGAGCGGACCCGCCAGGCCAGCAGGCGCCGCTCGCTGTTGAAGACCCGCAGCTGCTCGCGCACATAGGCGCCGTCGGCGCGGTAGTACAGGCGTTCGAGCAGCTTGCGGCCCTCCCCGTCGAGGCGCAGGTGTTCCCAGCCCGGCAGCGGCGCGCGGGCGTCCGGCGCCGCCGCGCTCCATCCGGCCAGGTCGCGCGGCGCCACCTCGGCCAGGCCGTTGCGGCCAAGGCGGATGAGTCCACGCGCCTGCAGTTGCTCGAACAACAAGGCGTCTTCCAGCCCGCGCGGCGCAGCCGCAGGCACCCGGTATTCGCCCGGTGCGAGCTGCAGCGCCGGCAGCGCACCACCTGCGCCGAAGGCCTGGACCAATCCGGTGCCGGACTGCTGGACGGTGGCGTGCTGCACCAGCAGTTCGCCGGCCTGCGGGCAGCTGCTGCTGGCCAGCCGCGTCAGCCTGAGCGCGCCCGCCTTCCAGACCAGCCAGCCGGACTTCCCGAGCGCGCCTTCGCCATGCGTGCCCCGGACCACGGCGCCATTGCCCGCATCGCCGACCCACGCCGCCGTGGCGGCGCCCACCTTGCTCCCCGCATTGCTGGCCGCCTCCCAGCGCAGGCGCAACTCGCCGCGGGCGTCGCCGCGCAGTTCCACGCGCGGCATGCGGGAGCCCGGCGCAGCCAGCAGGACTTGGCGGGCGGACGCCAGCGCCGCCGCCTCGATGAAGGGATAGCCGATCCGCAGCGGCAGCAATACCGGCCGCGCCGGATCGCGCACCTGCGTGCACAGGTCGATCCGTACCGGCGGCTCCAGGCGCACGCTGGATGCCACCACCAGCGCACCGGCGCCGTGCCGGACCACCTCGATGCCGGGCTCCCGCGGCACCCGCAAGGTGACACCGCCGAGCAGCGGCTGAAGCACCGAAAGCGCCGTCGCGTCTTCGCTTACCGTGTCCCCGGCATTCGAGGCCAGCGAACGCGCCGCCTGCGCCAGCACCACGGCGCCGAGCACGACCACGCCGCAGGCCAGCAGCAGCCACGGCATGACGGCCGGGCGGCGCCGCACCGCCGGCGGCGGACCGAGCCGCAGGTTGCGCGCGCGCCGCCGCGCGGTCCGGCCGGCGGCGAAAGCATCCATCAGTGAGGTGAAGGTGGCTGGCATCGTAGGTGGCGACAGGTGCGGCCGGTCGCGGCCGCCTCGCGGACACCTAGCAGGGGGCAAGTGAAACCCATCCGTTGCCAGGGCCCACACGCACGCTGGCGCGGTCTTTTCGACAGCTCATTCCGCATTTTCCGCGTCCCGTCGCAACCTGCTCGCGGCGCCGGTTCGCCTGGCCTACAGTGCACACATCGACAACCCACCCGCAAGGAGAAACACCATGAACATCATGAAGCATATGGAAGCCGTGTTCGTCGTCGCGATGAGCCTGGCCATCCCGGGCAGCTACCTGCTGGACGCGATCCCCGAAGCCCACGCCCGCAGCTACAGCGCCGACGCAGCCATGGTCGCCAGCGGCGACAAGATGGCGGTCGTGACGGTCAGCGCCAAGCGCCTTTCCAGCGAAGAAAAGGGAGTGACAGGGGGCCGCGGATGAGTGCCGCAGGCCTGCCCGTTGTCGCCAGGGTGCGACAGCGGGCGGCCCCTTGCGCGACCATATGTTTCAGGCTACTGCGGAGCTCGGCTCCCCATCTGTTTCAGTTGTAAGTATCTGCTTCAACGCTCACCCGCGCCGGCCTCCGGCGATATAGTGGGTCATCCGCTCTTGGATCTGGAGACCCGACATGAAATCCACCCTCACCTTCGCTGCCCTGATCGCCCTTGGCGCCGCCTTTGCGCCGGTGCCCTCGATGGCGCAGACCGATTTCCAAATCTACATCGGCTCGGCGCCGCCCGCGCCCGTGTACGAACGCGCCCCCGGCCCGCGCCACGGCTATGTCTGGGCTCCGGGCTACTGGGAGTGGCGCGGCCACCGCCATGCCTGGGTGCCGGGCTACTGGGTCGCCGCCCGCCCGGGCTACGTCTACCACGCGCCGCGCTGGCACCAGCGCCACGGCGGCTGGTACATGGAACCGGCGCGCTGGGACCGCGACCGCAACGGCATCCCGGATCGCTACGAGCGCCGCGGCTATGCCCCGGTGTATGCCGGCGGCTACCGCGATGGACGCGGGTACTACCGTGACGACCGCGATTACTACCGCGGTGGCCGCGACTACTACCGCGATCGCGACCGCTACGAGCGCCACGGCTACCGCGACACCGACCGCGACGGCGTGCCGAACTACCGCGACCGCGACCTCGACAACGACGGTATCCGCAACCGTCGTGACCGCGACATGGACGGCGACGGCGTGCCGAACCGCTACGACCACCGGCCGGAAAACCCCTACCGCCGCTGATCCGGCTGGCAGCACCTTCCCAAGAACGGAAAAAGGCAGCTTCGGCTGCCTTTTTGCTATCCTTGCGCCATGTCTTCTCCGCCCTCTTGCCCACCGGCCGACCACGCCGCCCTGCTTGCCGCCGCCTTCAAGGGAGAACTCGCCACCAGCCGCAAGCTCGCCGCCCGCACCGGGATGCCGGAAGCCGATGCCCTGCGCGCCACCTTGAGCCTGCGCGCGGGCGCGGCCGGCCTGGATTGGTTGTTGGCCGCACGCGCCGCCGAGCGCCTGCGCAGCGAACACGGCGCCGCCGCCCGGCGCGCCCATGCCGAGGCGGCGCTGTCCCGCCGCACCGGGGTCCCCGCTCCCGTGCACGCCTGGCGCGCCTGGTTCGACGGCTCCGCCCGCCCCAACCCGGGGCGCTGCGGTATCGGCGCCGTGCTGGAGGGTCCGGACGGGGTGCGCCTCGAACTGTCGCGCGACGCCGGCCACGGCAACAGCAGCGAAGCCGAGTACCTGGCCCTGATCGCCGTGCTCGAAGCGGCCGTCGAGCGTGGCGTGCCGGCAGTCGCCATCCATGGCGACAGCCAGGTCGTGGTCGATGACGTCCACGCGCCCGACAGCGCCAGCGCGCCGGCGCTGCGCGCCTACCGCGCGCGGGTGCGCGCCCTGCTCGCCCGGCTCCCGGGCAGCACCCTGCGCTGGATTCCGCGCCACAAGAATCTCCAGGCGGACGCGCTGTCGCAGCGCGCCGTACCGCTCCCACCCCTTGATGACCCGTATGAAGCTGACCAACGACGAACCGAAGACTGACCTCGCCACCTGGCGTCCCCGACTGGCCGCTATGGCCGAAGGCGCTAGCGGGGGCGACGGCGCACACGACAGCGCCCACCTGGAACGCGTCTGGCGCAATGCCCAGGCCCTGCTGGCCCGGCATCCGGAAGCCGACGCCCTGGTCGTCATGGCGGCCTGCTACCTGCACGACCTGGTCAACCTGCCCAAGAACGACCCCGAGCGCAACCAGGCGTCCAGGCGCTCGGCAAAGCTTGCGCGCCACCAGCTGTCCTGGATGAATTTCCCCCCGGAGCGCCTCGACGCGGTGGCGCATGCCATCGAGGCCCACAGCTTTTCGGCCGACATCCCGGCCGAGTCGCTGGAAGCGAAGATCGTGCAGGATGCGGACCGTCTCGACGGCCTGGGCGCGGTGGGCCTGGCGCGCATGTTCTATATTGCCGGGCGCATGGGCAGCGGCCTGGCGCACCCCGGCGACCCGCTGGGCGTCGCGCGCGAGTTCGACGACCGCAGCTATGCCCTGGACCACATCATGGTCAAGCTGGCCAAGCTGCCGGGCATGATGCAGACGGCAGCCGGCCGGGCACTGGCCGAGGAGCGGCTGGCCAGATTGCTGGCCTTCCGTGAGGAATTCGCTGCAGAGAGCGGCATGCCGCCGGCGTAAAAAACCCGGTCCCGCGCGTTCGGCTAAAGGTTTCCCAGTGTTAAGATAACTGCATGTCATCCCGTCCGAGGCATCCATGAGCAGCCCGTCCGCGCCGCAGTCCGATCCGGCGACATCCAGCACCGGCAAGCTGAACTTCGTCCTGGTCTGCATCTTCATCGACATGCTCGGCATCGGCTTGATCGTGCCCGTGATGCCCCTGCTGGTCGGGCAGTACGTCCCGGCGAGGGACGACCAGGCCCTGTGGTTCGGCGTGCTGGCCGCGACCTTCGGGGTGCTGCAGTTCCTCTTCATGCCGGCCCTCGGCGCGCTGAGCGACCGCGTCGGGCGCCGTCCCGTGCTGCTGTATTCGATGGGCGGCATGTGCGTCAACTTCCTCGTCACCGCCTGGGCGCCGAGCCTGTTCTGGCTGTTCGTGGGCCGCGTCATCGGCGGCATGTCCTCGGCCAGCATGTCGGTGGCCTCGGCCTACGCCTCGGACATCTCGACCAAGGAAAACCGCGCCAAGAGCTTCGGCAAGATCGGCGCCGCCTTCGGCCTCGGCTTCATCTGCGGCCCCATGCTCGGTGGCCTGCTGGGCAACAACGACCTGCGCCTGCCCTTCTACGTGGCGGCGCTGCTCGGCGCCGCCAACCTGGTCTACGGTTACTTCATGGTGCCGGAATCGCTCCCTGACGGCCAGCGCCCGCCTTTCGCCTGGGGACGCCTGAATCCCCTGGCCGCCCTGCTGCGGCTGGTGCGGCGCAAGGACATCAGCGGACTCATCATCGTCATCACCCTGGTGACCTTTTGCCAGATGATGCTGCAATCGACCTGGGTGCTGTACACCACTTTCCGCTTCGACTGGACACCGCGCGACAACGGCATCGCCATGTTCTGTGTCGGACTGGTGTCCGCCTCGGTGCAGGCCGGGCTGCTGGCCATGCTGATCCGGCGTTTCGGCGAGGTGCGCCTGTCGCTGATGGGGATTGCCTCGGGCGCCCTGGCCTTGCTCGGCTACGGCCTGGCCACGCAGGGCTGGATGATGTATGCCTTCATCCTCTGCAATGTGCTGGGCTTCGCCGCCACCCCGGCCCTGCAGGCCATCGTGTCCAAGGCCACGCCCGCCAACGAGCAGGGTGAGCTCATGGGCTCGCTCCAATCGATCGGCAGCCTCGGCGTGATCGTCACGCCGCTCATCGGCACCGCCATCCTCGCCAGCGTCAGCCACCTGCCGCCCGGCGACTGGCGCATCGGCAGCCATTTCCTGCTGTCTGCCGCCACCCAGGCGGTCGCGATCCTGGTGGCCTGGCATTACTTCCGCACCCACCGCGTGCACGACAGCCACGGCGAAAGCCGGGACAAGGAAGAGATGCGGGCCTGATGCGTCAGAACTTCGTCTCCAGCGTCGTGCGCAGCTTGGCACCGTTGGGGTAGTTCCAGCGGCGCTTCTCCAGGCCGCCCACCGGATCGAAATAGCTCGGCTCGAACGAGTTTTCCTCCGCGAGCAGGTTGGAGAGCGCGACCCGGAGTACGGTTTTCGGGTTGAAGGTCCAGGCCGCATAGGCGTCGAGGTCGGTGCGGCCGATCCGGTAGAAGCCGCGGTTCGCCGCGACCTGCACATAGCCGCCGCGCCGGTGCGCCGCGCTGGCGCCCGCTGCCAGCGCACCGGACTTGTAGTCGAGTCCGAGGTTGGCCGTGAGCGGCGTCTGCTGCTCCATCCGGTTGTGCGGCCCCGGCACCGACGCGACCCGCGACCAGTTGCGGCTGACGCTGGCGCGCAGGTCGATCGCCGGTGCGTTCGCGAACAGCGACTTGAGCGGGAACTTGGCTTCGACCTCGAGACTGCGCATCACGGCACGGTCGTCGTTGACAGGCGTAAATATCCAGCGTAGGCCATCGAAGTAGATGCGGTTGCTGATGTAGTCGTCGATCCGGCGCACGGCGCCGCTGACCGACAGCATCGCGCCCGCGGCCCAGTAATGCTCCCAGGAGGCATCGATGCCCCAGGCCAGCTCGGGCTTCAGGTTCGGGTTGCCCTGGAAGTCGGCTTCGGTGGCGCTGTTGTTTTCCCATGCCGAGCGGCGCGGCACGATGCTGTCCAGTTCGGGCGCCTTGTAGGTGCGGCTGAGCGCGAAGCGGAGCTGGTCTGCCCCCTTGCCCTCCTTGGCGGGGAATTTGTACAAGGTCTGCAGGATCGGGCTGAGGACGCTCGATTGCACCCGCGTCGCTTCGACGGCATTGCCCGATACGCGCGTACGCACGCCTTCCCAGCGGGTGCCCAGGTAGACCGACCAGCGTGGGTTGACGGTCCATTCGTCCTGCACGTAGAAGGCGGCACGGCCGACGTTGGCGCGGAAGTCCTCGTCCAGCAGCTGGCCGGGCGGGAAGACACGGACGGCATCCCTTTCGACACGGATGTCGGTGCTCTCGTTGGCGCGCAGGTCCCAGCCCAGCGCCAGCACATGGCCGCCCTCCATGGTCCGTGTGGCCTTGCCGGTGGAGTTCAGGCCCCGCGAATGGGTATCGGAAAGCGTGCTCCCCTCGGTCTCGGGCCTGCCGAAAGCGTCCAGGCCGCTGCGACGCACGAACATCTTGCGCGACGACCATTCGGCGCCGAGCTTCGCGTCCAGCTTCAGGCCGGACGCCGTGTTGCGGGTCCAGCTCAGGTCCGACTTCAGCATCCGGTCGTCGAATTCGCCGAAGGTCTGCAGGTCCGGGGTCTGGGGCGGCCGTCCCACCAGCGTGATGACGATCGGATGTGCCCAGTTGCGAAAGCTGCTGCTGTTGGCGATGGTTTCCCACGCCAGGGTATCGCCGTTGTCGAGGGTCCAGTTCAGGCGCGGGCTCAGGTTCAGGCGGTTCATGTGGCCCTTCTCCGGCGCATGCACCGTGCGAACCATGTCGACCACGCCGTCGGGCCGGGTGTTTTCCTCGAAGCCGCCCCACTCGCGCTCGAAGCTATCGTGGTTGCCGCTGGCCGAGAGCGCCCAGGACGACTTGTCGCCGCGGTCTCCCACCTGCGTGCTGAAGGTCGGGCCGCGGAAGTCGCTGGACAGCAGGTAGCCCAGCTTGGCCTCGCGCTGGCGCTGGTTGGACTTCTTGCGCAGCACGATATTGATGGTGCCGGCCACCGACTCCGCGGAAAACTCGGCGGTGGCGACGCGCAGCACCTCGATGCGCTCGATCATGTCGGGTGACAGGGTGTCGAGCGCGAAGCCGGCCGGAGTGCGCTCGCCGTTCACCAGGATCTGGGTATAGCCGCCGCCCAGGCCGCGCATCCGGATCTGGGTGCTGCGTCCCGCGCCGGTCGTCACGGTCACGCCCGGAATGCGTTTCAGGACGTCGGCGACGTTGCTGTCCCCGTAGCGGACCACTTCGTCGCGCTTGACGACGATGCGGGCGGCGGTGTCGTCGCGGCGGGCGTTGTAGCCCGTGCCCTTCACCTCCACCTGCTGCACGGGCCCGCCGCTTGCGGATTCTTGAGCACTTGCCTGGGCACATAGCCCGGCGACGAGGACGGCCAGGTAACGGGGGCGCAGCAGTCTCATTCCACTCTCCGGAAATAGTTGTTCAATTAGTGTGAAGAACTATATTCCAGTTAATGGTAATAAGTAAACCATGTGCGGAATATTTTATTGCTAGTACATAGCAATAGACGATTCCACGAAAAAGAAAAGCCCGGCACATCGGCCGGGCTCGGATCGGGCGGAACGACTTTCAGAACTTCAGTTCATAGGTCAGGCGATAGCGCACCCCCTGCGGAAACACGAAGCGGCGGGTCTGCGAACCGAAGCGTGCGTCCTCGTAGGTGTTCTCGTTGACGAAGTCCTGGCTCGTCATGTTGCTGACCGCGAGACGCAGCTGGCGCTGCGCGTCGAACTTCCACAGCGCGTACATGTCCAGCTCGCGGCGCGGGATCACATGGGCACGCTGGTTCACCGACACCCGCACCGGGCCGCCCCGGCGGTAGGCGAAGCTGCCGCCCGTGGTCAGCGCGCCCACCTTGTAGTCGGCGCCGAGGTTGACCGTCAGCGGGGTTTGCTGGTCGAGGCGGTTGTTCGGGCCCGGCACCGATTCGACGCGCGACCAGTTGCGGTTGACGCTGGCGCGCAGGTCGACCGCCGGCGCGTCCTTCATGACGGCCTTGAGCGGGAACTTGGTCTCGATTTCCAGCGAGCGCGTGGTGGCGCTGTCCTGGTTGCTCGGAGTCTGGATCCAGCGCTCGCCGTCGAAATAGGTCAGGTTGCGGGTGAAGTCGCTGATGCGGCGCTGCGACACGCTCACCGACAGCAGCGCGCCCTCAGCCCAGTAGTGCTCCCAGGCCGCGTCGATGCCGGTCGCCAGTTCCGGCTTCAGGTTCGGGTTGCCGCGGTAATCCGGTTCGGTCGAGCTGTTGTTCTCGCTGACCTGGCGGCGCGGGGTCAGGCTGCCCACGCCGGGCGCCTTGTAGGTGCGGGTCAGCGCCAGGCGCAACTGGTCGCCCTTCCTGCCCGGGATCTTGTACAAGGTCTGCATGATCGGGCTCCAGACATTCGAGCTGGATTCGCCACGTTCGAAGGTATTGCCCGTGACGCGGGTGCGAATGCCTTCCCAGCGCGCGCCCAGGTACATCGACCAGGCCGGGGTGATGTTCCATTCGTCCTGCGCGAATACCGCCAGGCGCTTGACGCGCGCTTCCGACACTTCGTACAGCGGCACGTTGCCGCTTACGCGCACGCGGTTGGTGTCGTTGCGCTCGTCGTCGCGGGTGTCGATGCCGCCGTCCCAGCCGAAAGCGAAGGTGTGGCCTTTCTCGATCGTGCGGCTGTACTTGCCGGTGGAATTCACGCCGCGGTCCCGGCCTTCGAGCTCGCTGGTGGTATCCAGCAGCGGGACGCCGGCCGTCGTGGCGGCGGTGCGGTGCGAGCTGCTGTCATTGCGCAGCGCCTGGGCGCCCACCTTCAGGTCCAGCTTGGCACCGGATTCGAACTTGCGCGCCCAGCTCAGGTCGGAGCGCAGGAACTGGTTCCTGGCCTCGAAGGCATTCGCCAGGTCCGGGAACGGCGGCGGCGGGCCGATGAGGGTGGTGGTCGGCTGGCGGAAGCGGTTCTTGAAACGGTGCGAGTTGACGAAGGTCTGCGAGGTCAGCGTATTGTCCTGGCCGAGCGTCCAGTTCAGGCGCGGGCTCAGATTAATGACGCTCATTTCGCCCTTTTGCGGCAACACCATCGTGCGCAGCATGGTGGTGTTGCCGTTCGGCGCCACGCCGCGTTCCTCGCCGCTGGACTCGAACTCGAAGCGGTCCTGCATCGCGTTGGCCGAGATCGAATACGAGAAGCCGCCGTCGCGGTCGGACATCTGCAGGTTGGCGTTCGGGCCGTAGCCGTTGCTCGAGCCCTGGGCCGCGAGCTTCAGTTCGCGCAGGCGGTTCCTCACCGCGCGCTTCAGGATGATGTTGATGGTGCCGGCCACGGATTGCGTCGAGAACTCGGCGCTGGCCGCGCGCAGCACCTCGATGCGCTCGATCGAGTCCGGCGCCAGCGAATCCATCGAGAAGCCCGCCGGGGCGCGCTCGCCGTTCACCAGGATCTGGGTGTAGCCCGCTCCGAGGCCGCGCATGCGGATCTCGCCGCCGCGGCCGTTCGAGGAATTGACGGTGATGCCCGGCACGCGCTTGAGGACGTCCAGCACATTGGTGTCCCCATACTTGGTGATCTCTTCGCTGCTGACCACCACCTTGGTCGCGGTGTCGTCGCGGCGCGGGTCATAGGTGTCGGCCGTGCCCTTCACCTCCACCTGGGTGATGTTCTTGCCCCCATCGGAACCGGATGCCTGCGCCTTGGAGGCCTCGGCCTTGGTCGCGGTGGCTGGCGGAGTCTTGGCCTGCTGCGCGGACGCGCTCAAGGCCGGAAGGCACAGGCTGATCGCAGCGGCCAGTGCGGTCATACGGAACGGGCGGAAAACGGGGGACATTGAATACTTCGAAAGTAAGAGGAATGGCAATTGTCCCAGAAGCAATTCGCCCTGTCTGCAAGAATCGAGTATGCATGTTGCAACTATTTTTCTCGCATACGCTTCTTCATCCGGACACTGGGGTACACTGCCGTGGCAAGCGATACACATGCATTCCCGTTTGTGACGCCTTATAATGCGCGATCGTTTTGAAACCTAGAGGCCTGTCAAAGTGTCCCGGATAAAAGTCCTGCCCCAGTATGTGATGCCGAAAACGGCGCTGACCAATTTCGCCGGCCGCGTCGCCGGAGCGAAGGGAGGCGCGATGACCACGCGCCTGATCCGCTGGTTCGTGGCCAAGTACGGCGTCAACATGGACGAGGCGGCGAACCCGGACATCGCGAGCTACAGCAGCTTCAACGAATTCTTTACCCGCCCGCTGCGCAGCGACGCGCGCCCGCTGGCCCAGGCCGATTTCGTGTGCCCGGTGGACGGCGCGATCAGCCAGTTCGGCGACATCGACGACCACCACATCTTCCAGGCCAAGGGCCACAAGTTCACATCAAGCGAACTGGTGGGCGGCGACGCCGACCTGGCCGCGCATTTCCAGCACGGCCACTTCGCCAACCTCTACCTGAGCCCCAAGGACTACCACCGCATCCACATGCCCTGCGACGGCCGCCTGACGCGCATGATCTATGTGCCGGGCAAGCTGTTCTCGGTGAACCCGACGACGGCGCGCGGCGTCCCCGGCCTGTTCGCCCGCAATGAACGCGTCGTCTGCGTGTTCGAGTCGGAAGAGCACGGCCCCTTCGTGATGACCCTGGTGGGCGCGACCATCGTCGGCAGCATGGCCACCAGCTGGCACGGCGTGGTGAACCCGCCGCGCATGCCGCGCATCTGCGAATGGACTTACGACTCGCACCCGGTGGTGCTGAAGAAGGGCGAAGAGATGGGCCGCTTCCTGCTCGGCTCCACCGTCGTCATGCTGTTCAAGAAGGGCACGATCGCCTTCAACGGGGAGTGGGCGCCGGAACGGCCGGTGCGCCTGGGCGAGACGATGGGGACCCGTCCGCGCTGATCGCGGCTTGCGGCCGGTGGCCGTACTCCGTGCATTTCTCTTCCATGAGGTCCAGGAAGGCCCGGGTCTTTGCCGGCATCAGGCGCCGGCCCGGAAAGACCGCCCATCCCTGGGTGGTCGGCGGTTCCCATTCCGGCAGCACCCGCACCAGTTCCCCCGTCTGCAGGTAAGGACCGGCGAAGGTCAGCGAGCTGGCGGCGATGCCCGCGCCGCGCGACGCGAGCCGCGCCAGCAGCTCGGGCGAATTGGCGGTGAGGCGCGCAGGCACTTGCCGTTCCCAGCGCAGCTTGCCGCGGGTGAGCACCCAGGGCGTCGCGCCGCCGTAGCGGCTCAGCATGCACAGCAGGTCGTGCTGCAGCAGGTCGTCGGGATGCTCGGGCAAGCCATGCCGGGCCAGGTAGGCGGGCGAGGCATACAGTCCCCAGTGTTCGAGGTTGATCGGGCGCGCATTCAGCGAAGCGTCGTCCGGCAGCTCGCCCATGCGGATCGCGATGTCGTATCCTTCGGCGATCAGGTCGACCCGGCGCGGCGACAGGTCCATTTCCAGCGACACCTCGGGATAACGCGCGATGAAACGCGCGATCACCTCTTGCAGACCGATATTGGCGAAGTCGCCGGGAAGGGACATGCGCAGCTTGCCGCTCGGTTTCCCCTGGCGGTGCTGGGCCAGTGCGCCGGCCGCCTCGACTTCTTCGGCCACCTTGCGCGCATGTTCCAGCAGGCTGGCACCAAACTCCGTCACCACCAGCTTGCGCGTGGTCCGCTGCAGCAGGCGCTCGCCCAGCTTCTGCTCGAGCAGCGCGATGCGGCGCGAGACGGTCGATTTCGGCAGTTGCACGCGTTCGGCGGCGCGGCTGAAACTCCCCGCCTCCACGATCCGGGCAAACAGCAGCAGGTCATTCGGTTCGACTTCCATGATTGTTCCATCAGCAGGATAATGTTATCCATTCTAATGGCTTCCGCCGTGATTTTGGAACCGTTACAGTGTGTCCATCAACAAACTTTCTTGGAACGAAGGGACACAAAACATGAACATCTTGCAAATCACCTCCAGCGTCCGTGGCAAGGATTCGGAATCGACCCGCGTCGCCAACCTCATCGTCGACAAGCTGGTCTCGAGCAACCCGGGTGCCAAGGTCGTGCGCCACGATTTCGGCGCGCAGCCGCATCCGCTGCTGGACGGCGCCGCGGTCGGTGCCCTGTTCACCCCGGCGGAACAACGCTCGAGCGAGCAAGCTGCCCGCGTGGCGCTGGATGACGCCCTGATTGCTGAAGCGCAGGCCGCGGACGTGATCGTGATCGGCGCCCCGATGTACAACTTCGGCATGCCGGTGCAATTGAAGAACTGGTTCGACGCCATCGCCCGCGCCGGCGTCACCTTCCGCTATACCGAGACCGGCCCGGAGGGGCTGCTGAAGAACAAGAAGGTGTACGTCGCCACTGCGCGCGGCGGCATCTACCCGGCAGACGCCGACCCGCAAGTCCCGAACCTGCGCATGCTGCTGAACTTCCTGGGCATGACGGACCACACCTTCATCTACTCGTCGGGCATGAGCATGGGACCGGAAGCGGCGGCCAAAGGCCAGCAGGCAGCCAACGACGCGGTGGAAGCCGCACTGGCGTAACATCCCGCCGCCCGGAGGCGGCAACCGATCGACACACGAGGAGAGCACTATGACCGAGCCAACCACCACCGCAACGATCCAGAAGTCGCGCGGCGTCGAACGCCTGATCCAGGGCCAGTTCGTGATGGACGGGGCCGGCGTGAAGATCAACCGCGTGCTGACCGGTTCCCTCCAGCGCCGCCTCGACCCCTTCCTGATGCTGGACGCCTTCGGCAGCGACAAGGCCGGCGACTACATCGCCGGTTTCCCGGAGCACCCGCACCGCGGCTTCGAGACCGTCACCTACATGCTCAACGGCCGCATGCGCCACCGCGACAGCGCCGGCAACGAAGGCCTGGTCACCAGCGGCGGCGTGCAGTGGATGACGGCCGGTCGCGGCGTGATCCATTCCGAGATGCCGGAGCAGAGCGAGGGCCTGATGGAAGGCTTCCAGCTGTGGCTCAACCTGCCGGCCAGGGACAAGATGAGGGACCCGTGGTACCGCGACATCCCGTCCGAGGAAGTGCCACGCTTTACCGGCGCCGATGGCGTGGTCGTGCAGGTGATCGCGGGCCAGGCCCACGGCGTGGCCGGCGCGGTGCAGCGCGAGCATACCCAGCCGCTCTACCTGGACCTCGAGATCCCGGCCGGCGTGACGTTCGAGCAGCCCATCCCGCAGGGCCATAACGCCTTCCTGTATGTGTACCGGGGCGAAGCCGTGGTCGAGGGCAAGGGTGTCGGCAAGACGCGCATGGCGGTGCTGGACAATGCCGCGGGCGCCGACGGCGTGCGCATCAGGTCGCTCGAGCCGACCCGTCTGATCCTGCTGGCGGGGCGCCCGCTGAACGAGCCGATCGCGCAGCACGGCCCGTTCGTGATGAACACGACCGAAGAGCTGTACCAGGCCTTCGACGACTTCCGGGCCGGGCGGTTCGCGGCCTGACGCTTTGCAACCCGCTATTGCGGCCTGATACACTGACGGGATGACGAAAGTTCATCCCGTTTTTTTATGCCCCTGATCGATACCGCGCTTGCGCTGCTGGCGCGCGCCAGCCGCGCGCTCGGCTTCGACACCGCCGACTCCTTCCCGCCCGGCCACGCCTACGCACGCACGCGCTGGAACAAGGCCTACTTCGACATCCCCTCAGACCTCAAGCCCGAGGCCATCGAGCAGCGCATGTGCGAAGCCATCGCCAACACCCCTTCGCTGTTCGGCGAGATCGTGAACCCGACGCCGCGCATGCAGCGCACCCTGCTGGGCATCGTCGAGGGGCGCCTGCGCCGTGGGCAGGGTGCGCCGGTCGACCTGGCGGCGCTGCTGGTGGCGGCCTACCGCAGCCCGCATACCATCGAGATCGTGCCGGGACTGCGCCAGGCGATCCGCGATACCTCGGGCTACGAGCCGCAGGTGCAGGCGAATGCGATCCTTGCCTACCTGGCAGATGCGCCGGCAGCCTTCGGGGTCATCGAGGCACGGGGCTGAGGGAGGCCGGCCGCGCCGCATTGCTGGGCACATAGCGCTCGCGCAGCAGCATGAAGGGCGTTTCCACCAGCTTATAAAGTAGCCAGCCGGTCAGCACCGACAGGACCAGCAGTGCCGTGACCGTCAGCGGATGCTCGGCACCGAAACCCTGCGCCTTCAACCACGTTGCCGCCATCACACACACCGGCTTGTGCAGCAGGTAGATCGCATACGACCACAGCGCCAACGGTCCGGCGCCCGGCACCCGCAGCGTACGCAGCACCGAGCCTTCCGCCACCGCCGCGACAATCAGCAGCGAAAAACCCAGCGCCATCAGCGGGAAGCCGAACACGGTAATTCCGAAGCCGTAGCGGTCGTCGAGGAAGAACCAGAATGCCACGCCGCAGGCCAGCAGGCCGAGGCCGCCCATCAAGTTACCGTGCCGGGTCAGCCGCGCCCAGGCCAGCGGATGGTGGTTGCGCAGCAAGGCCAGCGCCACGCCGGCCAGCAGCTCGTCGACCCTGCATAAGCTTGAGTAATAAATGTACTTGAAGTAGAAGTAAAGCTTATAGTTCTGCCCCGCCATCTCCTGCCACAGGTCGGCGCGGACCAGCATGCCGGCGATGAAGCTTAGCGCGATGCCCGTCCAGGCCAGGCGCAGCGAGCCCCCGAGCAGCGCCCCGAGCAGGGCCACCGCCGGCAGCAGCAGGTAGAACTGCTCCTCGATCGCCAGCGACCAGGAGTGGGAAAAGGCGCTGCCCGGCTCCAGCGCGAAGTTCTGGATGAAGCTCGCATACTTCCACAGCGGCAGCAGCGGCGCGTCGCCACGGAAGGCCGGCCACAGGAAATACAGGGCCAGCACCACCCAGTAGTTCGGCAGCGTGCGCAGCAGGCGACGGGCGTAGAAATGCTTTAGCGAGAAGCCGCCCGCGCTTTTCAAGGCCGCGAAGATCTGGTTGCCGATCAAATAGCCCGACAGCGCGAAGAACAGGTCGACGCCCACCCAGCCGACCTCCCCTACCCAGCCGAAGGTCGGCGCGTCGCTCACGAACAGCACGTAGTGGTGCAGCACCACCAGCGTGACGGCGAGCGCGCGCAGGGTATCGAGGCCATGGACGCGGACAGTGGAAGTGGACATGCTGTTCATTCGGTATCGGGAAGTTGCGGATCATGCCATGCGGCCCGGCGGGCCGCCAACCTGCTTGCGCGAAATGTCCGATAAAATGTCGGCACCCATTTTCCAGAACCGGATCACCACCGAATGACCTCCCCGAGCAAATACCAGTTCAAGTCCGTCAACTACACCGGCATCCAGCCGGGCCCACGCGTCATCATCATGGGCGCCACCCATGGCAACGAAGTCTGCGGCACCATCGCCATCCGCCGTGTGATGGAAGAACTCGACAGTGGCAAGCTGCACATCGCGGCCGGCAGCGTGACCTTCGTGCCGGTGGTGAACCCGAAGGCCTACGAACAGAACACCCGCAACGGCGACCGCAACCTGAACCGCAACCTGTTCCCCAAGGACGATCCGCAGGACTTCGAGGACCAGATCGCCAACTGGCTGTGCCCCTTGTTGGCCCAGCACGACGTACTGCTCGACCTGCATTCCTTCAATGCGGTGGGCGGCCAGCCTTTCGTGATGGTCGGCCCGCCGAACAATAGCGGCCAGCTGCAGCCCTTCCAGCATGCCGAGAAGGAGCGTGCATGGGCGCGCCGGCTGGGCGTGAAGCGTTTCGTGGACGGCTGGCTGGCCGCCTACGGCGACGGCGTCAAGCGCCGCAGCCGCAGCGCCGACGAGCTGGAAACCGTGCTGCGCTACGGCGTCGGCACCACCGAGTACATGCGCACGGTCGGCGGCTACGCGCTCACGCTCGAATGCGGCCAGCACGTGGACCCGACCGCGCCGGAAGTCGCCTATCGCGCCATCATGAACACCCTGGCGCACCTGAAGCTGATCGAGGCGCCCGATCCGGAGCCGGTGCCGTTCGAGGAAATGGAAGCGCTGTCGATGGTCGTGGTGCACGACAAGCTGCACGCCGACGACGCGTTCACCCGCCAGTGGGCCAGCTTCGACCCGGTGGGCGAAGGTGACGAGATCGGCGTGCGCGCCGACGGCAGCAAGGTCGTGGCCGAGTTCAGCGGCCGTATCCTGTTCCCGGACGCGAAGGCCAACGCCAACTCGGAGTGGTACTACCTGACCCGTCCGAACCCGTCCTTCGGACGTGAATGAGGCCTAGGCCGGCGACAGGAACTTGAGCGCGATGATACCGGCGGCGATCATCGCGATCGCACCCAGGCGCATGGCGCCCGCCGGCTCGTTCAGCAGCACCATGCCGGCAATCGCCGTGCCGACCGTACCGATCCCGGTCCAGACGGCATACGCGGTGCCGAGCGGCAGGTGGCGCAGCGCCAGGCCCAGCATGCCGACGCTGCCGAGCATCGCCAGCAAGGTCCACAGCGACGGCATCAGCTTCGTGAAGCCGTTCGTGTACTTGAGGCCGACCGCCCATGCCACCTCCAGCAATCCTGCAATGAATAGATATAGCCAGCTCATCATTACTCCCCGTCCTACGCAAAGGCGTCGAGTATACCGGTCACCAGCAGGGATTTCCGATATATCGTAAGATGACGATATTCGGATCGAAAGAACCCGATAAATGTAGTAAATGAGGGAAGAGATCATGGACATCGACGCGATCCACAAGGCCCTGGCCAACCCGGTGCGGCGCCAGATCCTGCACTGGCTGAAGGATCCGCACCAGCACTTCGCCGAGCAGGAACATCCGCTCGACATGGGCGTGTGCTGCAAGCTGATCGACCAGCGCACCGGACTGTCGCAATCGACGGTCTCCGCCCACCTGGCGACCCTGCACAAGGCCGGGCTGGTGAGCACGCGGCGCGTCGGGCAGTTCATCTTCTTCCAGCGTAACGAGGAGCTCATCCAGGCCTTCCTCGCCCAACTGAATGACGGACTTTAGGAGTACCCATATGACGACAATGTTTGACCCGATCCGGGTAGGCGCACTCGAACTGCCGAACCGCATCATCATGGCGCCGCTGACCCGCTCGCGCGCCGTCGGGGCGGGGCGCGTGCCGAACGCGATGATGGCCGAATACTACGTGCAGCGCGCATCGAGCGGCCTGATCCTGTCGGAAGCCACCGCCGTGACCCCGATGGGCGTGGGCTACGCCGACACCCCGGGCATCTGGTCGGACGAACAGGTGGAGGGCTGGAAGATCGTCACCGATGCCGTGCACAAGGCGGGCGGCCGCATCGTGCTGCAGCTGTGGCACGTGGGCCGCATCTCGGACCCGCACTTCCTCGACGGGCAACTGCCGGTGGCGCCGTCCGCGATCCAACCGAAGGGTCACGTGAGCCTGCTGCGCCCGATGCGCGACTACGCCACCCCGCGTGCACTGGAAACGCATGAGATCCCGGCCATCGTCGCCGCCTACCGCAAGGGTGCCGAGAACGCGAAGAAGGCCGGCTTCGACGGCGTGGAGATCCACGGCGCCAACGGCTACCTGCTCGACCAGTTCCTGCAGGATTCCACCAACCAGCGTACCGACCAGTATGGCGGCTCGATCGAGAACCGCGCCCGCCTGATGCTGGAAGTGACCGACGCCTGCATCGAGGTGTGGGGCGCCGACCGCGTCGGCATGCACCTGGCGCCGCGCCGCGATTCGCACGACATGGGCGACTCCAACCCGGTCGATACCTTCGGCTACGTCGCCCGCGAACTCGGCAAGCGCGGCATCGCCTTCATCTGCGCCCGCGAAGCCATCGGCGACGACAGCCTGCGCGCCCACCTGAGAAAGGAATTCGGCGGCGTGTACATCGCCAACGAAAAGCTGACCAAGGAAAGCGCGGAGCAGCTGATCCGGTCGGGCGAAGCCGATGCGGTCGCCTTCGGCGTATGGTTCATCGCGAATCCGGACCTGCCGAAGCGCCTGAAGGAGGATGCGCCGCTGAACCAACCGCGGCCGGAGCTGTTCTATGCGCCGGGCGCCGAAGGCTACATCGATTACCCGACGCTGAATTAAGCCGGCGCCGGCTTTCGAAATGGGGAACAATGTCGCCGGCATCGTTCCCCATTGCGTTGCACACTACCTATCCTCCTTTCGCCCGTACGTACGTTCTACATTCGTATATGTATGTGGTGTAAATGACACCCCGCTCATGCTATTCTTGCGCGATTATTTTTATCCGCGCACCGAGCCTGCGCTGTCCAGGAGACCACGTGAAACACTTCGCCCCCCGCGCCATGGCGTTCGCCATCGCTTCCGCCTTCGTCTTCAACACCGCGAGCGCCGCGCCGGCAGTTGCCGGCCCGGCCCGTGCCGAGAACGCCTACCTCTCGGAAGCCGACGCCATGGCGCGTTCGGCGCGCGTGTCGAACGTGGACTACGTGCTCGACTTCACGCTCACCGGCAAGGAAAGCTTCGCCGGCACCACCACCGTCACCTTCGACCTCAAGGATACCGACTCGGCCCTGACCATCGACCTCGACAAGGCGACCGTCAAGTCGGTCAGCATCAACGGCAGGCAGGTGCCGGCCCGCTACAACAACTGGTTCGTCACCCTGGCGCCGGAGCACCTGGCCAAGGGGCGCAACACCGTCACCATCAGCTACGAGCGCCTGCACAGCACCAACGGCGAAGGCCTGCACCGCATGGTCGACCCGGTCGACGGCCGCGTCTATACCTACTCGCACTTCGAACCGGCCGCCGCGCACCAGATGTTCGCCGTGTTCGACCAGCCGGACCTGAAGGCCACCTACACCGTCACCGTGAATGCCCCGGCCGACTGGCACGTGATCACGACCACCCGTGAGTCCCATATCGCGGATGCGGCCGGCGGCAAGCGCTGGACCTTCCCGAAGACCAAGAAGCTCAGCCCCTACAACTTCTCGCTGCACGTCGGACCGTACCAGGTCTGGGAAGACAAGAGCGGCAAGTACCCGATGCGCCTGTTCGCGCGCCAGTCGGTCGCCAAGCAGGTGACGCCAAGCGACTGGTTCCGCTACACCAAGGCCGGCCTGGAATTCTTCGACAACTACTACGGCATCCCTTACCAGTTCGAGAAGTACGACCAGCTCCTGGTGCCCGACTTCCTGTACGGCGCCATGGAAAACGCGGCGGCGATCACCTTTGCCGAAGCCGGCTTCTTGTACAAGGCCGAGATGACCCCGGCGCAGAAGATGCGCCTGGCCGAGGTCATCATGCACGAGATGGCGCACCAGTGGTTCGGCGACCTGGTCACCATGAAGTGGTGGAACGGCCTGTGGCTGAACGAAAGCTTCGCCTCGTTCATGGCGACCCTGGCCACCGCCGAAGCCACCGAGTTCAAGGATGCATGGCAAGCCTTCTACCAGCAGGACAAGCAGGGCGCCTACACCATGGACCAGAAGGTCTCGACCCACCCGATCGAGGTGCCGGTGCCCTCCTCGGCCAATGCTTTCGACAACATCGACGCCATCACCTACTCGAAGGGCGCCTCGACCCTGAAGCAGCTGCGCCACATGCTGGGCGAGGAAACCTTCCGCAAGGGCGTCCACAACTACCTGGTCAAGTACGCCTGGCAGAACGCGACGCTCGATGACTTCATCCGCAGCCTGGGCGACGCCGCCGGCCGCGACCTCTCCAAGTGGTCAAGGGACTGGCTGTACCAGGCCGGCGTGAACACCATCACCGCCAACTACAGCTGCTCCAACGGCAAGATCGCCAATTTTGCGCTGGCGCAGACGGCGCCGAGCAAGGAGCTGCCGACCCTGCGTGAACAGCGCGTGCAGGTGGCCGCCTTCAAGCGCGAGAACGGCAAGCTGGTGCTGGCCAAGAACGTGCCGGTCACCTACGCGGGTGCCAGGACCAATGTCGCCGCCATGGTGGGCGCCGCCTGCCCGGACCTGGTGTATCCGAACTACCAGGACTGGGGCTTCGTGAAGGTCAATCTCGACAAGCGCTCGTTTGAAACCGCCCGCAGCACCCTGGGCGGCGTGGAAGACCCGCTGCTGCGCGCCATGCTGTGGCAGGCGCTGTGGGACGGCGTGCGCGATGCCAAACTGCCGCTGAACGAGTTCATCCAGGTCGCGCTGGCGAACGCGCCCCAGGAAAAGGATTACACCCTGCTCGGCGACGTGCTGGGCAAGGTCACGTCGTCCAAGTACTACCTCGACGCCATGGGCCTCGACAATGCGTATGCGAAGCAGACCGGCAAGAAGCTGGAAGACCTGGCCTGGCAAGGCGTCGTCGCCAACAAGGGCAACGACAGCTTCCAGCGCCGCTGGTTCGGCACCTACATGAGCCTGGCGAGCAGCCAGGAGGCACTGGCGCGCCTGGCCGGCATGCTCGAGGGTAAAGGAACCGAAGGCCTGAACATCAGCCAGGATCAGCGCTGGGGCATCATCAACCGCCTGAACCGCTATGACTACCAGGGCGCGGCCGCGCTGGTCGAAGCCGAGCAGGCACGCGACAAGTCCGATACCGGCCAGGGCGCGGCGATCGCCGCCACCGTGGTGCGCCCGGATCCGAAGGTCAAGAGCGAGTGGCTGAGCACCGTCGAGGACCTGAAGACCAAGCTGCCGTTCTCGCGCATCCGGACCGCGATGGGCAGCATGTACCCGGTCGAGCAGCACAAGCTGGCCGAGCAGACGGCAAGCGACCGCCTGGCCAAGCTGCCGGCGATCGACAAGGCGGCCGGCCCGGTCTTCATGCGCACCTACGCCAACACCATGATTCCGGCCGGCTGCACGCCGCAGAGCGTCCAGCGCCTGCAGGGCGCCGCCGACACCATGAAGGACCTGTCGGCCGGCACCCGCCGCTCGCTGCTCGACACCCTGCAGGAAGACCAGCGCTGCGTGGCGATCAAGAAAGCGATGACGGCGCCGAAGTCGTAATCGCACGTGCCGGCGGCATACCCGTGGCGCACGCCCGGCTGGCCACTGCTGGCCGCGCTGGGCGTCCACCTGCTGCTGGCCTCGAGCTGGCGGATCGCGCATCGGTGGCGCCGTCGGCGGCGGGGCCACGCTATTCGACACCGGGGGCGCTGGAGGCTCTGCTGGCCTGGTCCGCTGCCCCAGCCACGGGGACTGGAAGCGCGACTGAAACGCCGGCCACCGCGCCGCCTTCGCCGCCGTCTGTCGACAGCCTGCACCATCGATCCGGCATTCTGCCGACAGCCGGCATCCGCACATTCCGCACATTCCGCACCGGGCCGGCATGCGTCGCGTACCGATCACGTAACAATCACGCAACAACAACGCAAGATGCCCTGACACGCCCGATCGCTGCCGTACTTGCCTGACCGGCTAGGGCATCGACGCGCAATGAAGTGCCTGGCCTGGGCCTCCTCCAGCCCTGAAAGACCCGGACGGTCGCATGGTGCCGTCCGGCGTTCGCCTCAGCGCATCCCGCCATTGCCGCCCGCCGGTGTGCACAGTTCCACCACCCGGCGCCATGCCCCGGTACCCTCGCACACGACCGGCGGCCGCCCCTGCAGCAGCTTGCCAAGGTCGACCGGCTTGCCCTCGTTGACGATGACACCCCGGTTGATCGGGATGCACATCGCGTCGTGCCAGGCGGCCGCATAACCCTGCGGCGTCGGCAAGGGTCCGCGTGCCCGCACGGCTGCCGCCTCGCATGCCTTCTTCGTCTTGTAGGTTCCACGCAGGCTGGTGCTCTCCAGCATGACATCGCGGTGCTGCTGCAGGTAAAGCAGCAAGATCATCGTGAACATCCACTCTCCTTATCCGCGCCGGGTGCCTTTTCCCGCACGCCTGACCTTGTTCAAACGACGGGCCCCGCCCGGCGGTTAGCCTGTGGGTCCACAGAAAGGACCACCATGTTCAAGCTCGTTACCTGGAATATCCAGTCCGGCCGCAGCCCGGACGGCAAGACCGATCTCGACCGTATCATCGCATGCCTCGACCGTTTTTGCAGTTTTGACATGCTTTGTGTACAAGAAGTTTCAAGCGGCTACACGGCCGGCGGCGAAGACCAGTTCGCCATGCTGCGCGAGCGCCTGCCCGGCTATACTGGTTTCGAGGCAATTGCCTGCGATACCATTTCGGACCGCGCCGATCCCGGCGCCGGCGATGCTCCCCGCCGCCGCTTCGGCGTGATGGTGTTCTCGCGCCACCCGGTGCTGCAAGCCTTGCGCCACTCCCTGCCCTGGCCATCCGAGCCCGAGGTGATGAGCATGCCGCGCACCGCGCTCGAACTGACGGTGGCCGCGCCCGGCGGCCTCCTGCGCGTCACGACCGTCCATCTCGAATACTTCTCGCAGCGCCAGCGCATGGCCCAGGTGGAACGCCTGCGCGACCTGCACCGCGAAGCCAGCCTGCATGCACTCTGTCCACCGGCGCCGGGCCGCGGGCCCTTCGCGGTGCCGCCACGCGCCATGCCGGCCCTGCTCGCCGGCGACTTCAACATGCTGCCCGGCTCGCCGGAACACCAGCGCCTGCTGGCGCCATTCGGGGACGGCGTCCAGCCCTGGCGCGACTGCTGGCAACTGGTCCAGCCCGGGCGGCGCCATGCGCCCACCGTCGGCCTGCACGATCCCAATCCCAATGGGTCCGCGCCCTTCACCTTCGACTATGTCTTTGCCAGCGCCGACCTGGCGGAACGCGTGCGGCGGGTGCGGGTCGACGCCAGCGAACAGGGGTCGGATCACCAGGCGCTTCTGGTTGAGCTGGACCTGGCCACCTAGCCGGCGGCTGAGCCATCAAGACACCCGGGCCAGCGGCCGGCCGTACAATGGCGGTGTCGCGGCTGCACGCCGCCCGAACCGCTATCCGCTTCACGAGGCCACACTTGGATTGGGACTACCCGCAACCCTTCACCTTCCCCGTCACGCCGGAAGCCGGCGACATCGACGGCCTGAACCATACCAACAATGCCGTCTATGTGCGATGGTGCGAGCAGGCCGGCTGGGCCCACTCGGAACAGCTCGGCCTGTCGCTGGACGATTACCGCCGCCTCGACCGCGCGATGGCGATCCGGCGCGGCGAATACGACTACCTGCTGCCGACGCTGCTGGGCGAATCCCTCACCCTGGCCACCTGGCTGGTCGCGGGCGACGGCAAGCTCGCCATGGAACGCCGCTTCCAACTGGTGCGCGACAGCGACGGCGCCACCGTGCTGCGCGGACGCTGGGACCTGGTCTGCATCGAGATCAGCAGCGGCCGCCCGCGCCGCATGCCAGCCGAGTTCGTCGATACCTACATGCCGGCGGTGACGCAGACCGTGTAGGGCATGCGCTCACAGGCAGTCAATCTGTCCGGCCTGCCGGCATTTATTGAGGCAGAGCATCTTTCCTCTTGATCGCCCAAGAGGTGATGCCACGTATTGAGTGCGCTCAAAGTAGACATTGAGACAACCGGCCTCGTTCCCGCTTGTGCTGGGTCAAACTGGCTCCGTTACGTCCGCTGCCTCGAGGGGAAGATGCGCCAATACCCGTTCACCGCTGTCCGGCCCGCCAAACGCACGCTGTTTGCCGCCCTGCTCTGCACCTTGCTCGGCGCCATGCTGCTGTCCGGCTGCCGCCTGCGCGAGCCCGGCCAGGAAGACCTCGTCATTCCCGAACTGGTGCGCACGCACCTGTACGTGTCCCCGTCCGGCTCGGACAGCAACCCCGGTACGCGCGACGAACCCTTCCGCACGCTCATGCGCGCAGCCCAGGCCGTCACGCCCGGCACCACGGTACACGTGGCGCCCGGCACCTATTTCGGCGGCGTGCGCACCAGCACCCACGGCACGGCGGAGGCCCGCATCGTCTTCGAATCCACCGAGCGCGGCGCCGCGCGCCTGGTGCCGCCGCTCGATTCGCGCCAGCCCGCGGCCTGGGACAACCGCGCCAACTACCTCGACATCGTCGGCTTCGAGATCGACGGCAGCCAGTACCAGAGCGGCATGAAGTGGCTGAGCGGCATCTACAACGGCGGCTCGCACAACGGCATCCACCACAACCGCATCCACCACATCGGCAACGACGTGCCCTGCGAGGCCAAGGGCGGCGCCGGCATCGGCATCGACAGCTATTACAAGGGCAACCAGGCCGAAGGCAACGGCAACCGCGTGCACGACCTCGGCCCGCGCGGCTGCCGCTACCTGCACGGCATCTACATCAGCACCAC
>NZ_JPXI01000039.1 GCF_000740675.1 Massilia sp. BSC265
GCTGCTGTTTCTGGCGCGCGTCGTGTACGACGCGGTCTTCGCCAGCATGCCGGGTTTCGTCGCGATCGACCATAGCCTGGTGAAGACACCGCTGGCCGGAAGGCTGGTCCACAGTGTCGCCCAAGGCGATGCCGTAAGGGCCGGCGACACCGTCGCGCAGCTTCGCAACGAACTGCTCGAATCGCAGCGCGACGCGCTGCGGGCTTCGCTGGCGGCGGCGCGGCGGCGCATGCAGGCGCAGACCGCTGCCGGCGCGCCGCCGGCAGCGCCGCCGAACCCGGCCGCGCAGCCCATGCTGGCCTTGCGGCAATCACAGTACCGCAGCATGCGCGATCTGGTGGACGAGCAGGCCGCAACCCAGTCCGAACTCGATGAAGCCTATGTGGCCCTGCTGCAGGCCCGGGGCCACACCGCCGCTGTCGCTTCGCGGATTGCTGCAAGCCCCGCGCCGGATGACACGCAGTTCGCGGCTCTGGCTGAACGCCTGGCGGACGTCGAGGCACGCATCGCCGCGCTGCGGCTGGTGGCGCCCCGCGACGGCATGGTATCCCAAGTGTTCCCGAAAACCGGAGAATGGCTGGCCGAGAACACGGAGGTGGCCGACGTCCGTGCGCGTCGCGCACCCAAGGTGGAAGTCTATGTCGATCCCGCGTCGGCATCCGAGGCCAGCGTAGGAAAATGGGCGACGATCCGCTTCCTGGACGGGTACACGCACCGCGCCATGGTAGCCGAAGTGAAGACGACGGCGCAGCGCCTGCCGGCGGACCGCGCCAATCCGCTGGTGGTGCGCCATCACTCGGTGATCGCCATGCTGGACCCGGTGCCGGCCTTGCCAGACCGATACCGGATTAATATCCTGCCGGTCGATGTCACGTTCGACATCTTTCCTTCCGACCAAAAAGGAAATTCAGTTTGGCTCAGCAAGCTTTATGTTTCCAGATAATCAATTCGATAATATAAAGATGGGTTTCCACTCATTCAATTTGACTTACGGTCAGCTATGAATGACCAATTCGCCATCAAAATAAATTAGCGGTTCCTCTTCGCATTTTTTCTGCCCGGTAAGTTAATCTGTGCGTCCTCAGAAACTTACCGGGCAGCATTATGTTCTTTAAGCGATATATTCCACTTGCAGTATTATCAGCATCCTTGGCAGCGTGCGGTGGCGCCGGAGTCGATCAAGCGGAGCCGAGCAGCAACATCAGCGGCAGTGCCGAAGGGTCGGAAAGCCTACCTGCCTTCCGTGTCGCGCAACAGGTCGACGACGCCCCCGCATCGACCACCCGGACGGTTTCCTCGATGGCGGATGCCACGATGGCGACCGTGACCGTATCGACCGCGGCAGTTCAGTCCACTAGCGCCACGGCCACCCGGGCAATGTGGAGCTGGTTCGACAGCGACATCGCTACCGTGGCCAAGCAGAAGTCGATGCTCGACTTCGCAGCACAGCGCAAGATCAACATCATCTACGTGCACAGCCAGTCACTGCTGGGAAAACCCGCATTGCTGGCAGGCTTCATCGACCGTGCCGCAGCCCGCTCGGTCAAGGTCGAGTTGCTGTTCGGCGCACCCGAGTGGTCGCGCGCCGAGAACCACCACCTGGCGCTGGACATACTCAAGCGGGCCAATGCGTTCGTCGCAGGCCTGACGGGCGCGCGCCCGGTCGGCCTGCATTTCGACATCGAACCGCATGGGCTGCCTGACTGGAACCAGAACCAGGTCAGCTTGGGGAACCAGCTGATCGATTTGTATACCAAGATGAAAGCCGCGCACCGTAGCGGTCTGTATTTGAATGCAGATATTGCAATGGGATATGAGTATGTGCCAATTACCCGTAACGACGTGACCCGTACCCTGTCGCACTGGATGGTCGATACCGTCGATCGCACCACCTTGATGGCTTACCGCGACTACGCGATGGGCGCCGACAGCATTACTTCGCATGCCGAGCATCCGATTTCTTATGCGCTTACAAAAGGGAAACAGACGATGGTAGGGGTCGAAACGACTTGTAATCTGGAACCCGCCAAGATTACCTTCTGCGAAGAAGGATATAGTCGAATGGAAAGTAATGTGGCGTCGGTCAATACTCTTTTCGGAACTAACGCCGGCTATGGCGGAATGGCCTTCCACGATTATCGCGCTTTGCGTGCATTAAAGAGGTAGTTAGGACCTGTCGGCCGGCTGCGGGGGGGAAGCTTGCAGGACCTGGCGGCAAAAGGTGGACGCACGGATGGAGACGGCAGTGCTGCGGCATTTGGTGTAGGATTGCCGCCATGTTTTCGCTCTTACAACACCCCGTCCATGCCTGAATACGAACTGTCTCCGCAATATGTTGCCCGCAGTGCCGCCTCCTTCGACTGGTCCGGAACCAGCCTGGGCGATCCTGCCGGCTGGCCGGCGCCATTGCGTGTGGCCGCCGACCTGCTGCTCAATTCCCCGCTGCCGGGACTGCTGGTGTGGGGGCGTGAGACCGTCCTGGTCTTCAACGAGGCCTATGCAGAGCTCGCGGGCCTGGGCTGCGGCCGGGTGCCGGGCGGCTCGGTGCCCTCGGTGCTGCCGCCGCCGCTGTCGGCCGCCGGCGCTGCCATGCAGCAGGCCTGGTCTGGCCAGCCCGGCCTGGTGGCGGGCACGCTGCTCAGCTTCCGCCATGCGGACGGCCCGCTGGAGCACCGCTGCGACCTGCGCCTGACGCCGCTAACAGACGGCAACGGCGGTATCGGCGGCATTCACATCCTGCTGGCGCCGCCTGCTGGCGCGCCGGCCGCCGGCGAGCCGGAGCCCGACGACGCCGGCCTGCGCATCCTGGTGGTCGAGGACAATCTCGATTCCCAGTACTTGGTTTGCGAGATGCTCAAGGCCTTCGGCCACGAAGCCGACGGCGTGGCGCATCCGGACGACGCGCTCGCCCTGCTGGCGAAGCAGCGTTACCACGTGCTGTTCTCGGACGTCAGCCTGCCCGGCATGTCGGGGGTAGACCTGGCGCGCCGCGCGCTCCAGGACAATCCGGCGCTGAAAGTGATCTTCGCCTCCGGCTACGGCGACTCGCTGCTGCGCCACCTCGAGTTTCCCTACCTGTCGCTCCAGAAGCCCTACGAGCTGGACCAGCTCCAGGACGCCCTGGCAAAGGTGGCGCGCCAGCCGGCGCCAGCCAGGTGAGGCCGGTGCCCGCGTGTCAAGGGGCTTCGGCTGGGCTACAATGGCCCGTACCAGGCCAGGCGCAGCCGTGCGCTTGCCACCTGTCTTCAGGCCAGCATAGATGATTCCGACTGAACCGATCGGCAGCATTCCCCGTCCGCCCGAGCTGGTCGCCGCGATCCGTGGCGGCGCCCCGGACCGCGAACTCGCGCCCCTGTTCGATGCGGCGGTGCGCGCGACCGTGGCAGACTTCGAGGCGACCGGGGCGCTCGTCATCAGCGATGGGGAGCAGGGAAAGATCGAGAACTTCTGGTGCTATCCGGTGCACGGCGCGGCCAATACCGCGCCGGACGGGTTCTGCATACCTCTGGGCCACAGTCCCGGCGGCGTCACCCACCGCATGCCGCGCCTGACGCACGGTCCCTTCCGTTACCAGCGCTACGCCGACCAGTATCTGCGGGCGGCACGTCGCTACACGGCCCACCCGCACACGTCGGTCAAGCAGGCCATCATCTCGCCCTCGGCGCTGTCGCTGCTCTACCCGCCCGACGGCGTGGAAGGATATCCGCGCGAGCAGTTCCTCGACGACCTGGTGCGTGAACACGAAACCGAGATCCGGCGCTGCCTCGAAGCCGGCGCCCACAAGGTGCAGATCGATTTCGCCGAAGGCCCGCTGGCGATGCGGCTCGATCCGAGCGGCGCCCTGCTGGCCAGCTTCGTCCACCTGAACAACATGGCCCTGGCGCGCTTCTCCACCGCCGAGCGCGCCCTGATCGGGGTGCACGTGTCGGCAGCCGGGATTCGCCGTCCGGGAAGCTGCGCGCCCGGCGCCGCCGCGGCCGAGGGACAGGTCGACTACGCCGAGCTGCTGCCGGCGCTGTTCGAGATCCGTGCCGGCAGTTTCTATATTGCGATGGCCGGCCAGCCGGATCCGGAGCGCGTGCTGCGCATCGCCCGCGACTATGCGCGTCCCGAGCAGCGCGTGTTCGTCGGCGTCACCGACCCGCTCGATGCGCGCATCGAGACTGCGCAGCAGGTGCGCGACCGGGTGCTGCTGGCGGCGCAGTACCTCGACCCGCATCGCCTGGGAACGACCGACGATGCCGGCTTCGCCCCCTTCTTCGACAACGACAGCATCAGCCGCGCCACCGCCTTCGCCAAGGTGCGCGCACGGGTCGAAGGCACGTGCCTGGCCGCCGCTCTCCTGGAAGGGGCCGCATGAGCGAAGAACACGAACTCGAGATGATGCGTTCGGCCGCACTGCGCAATGCCCAGAGCGTACTGGCCGCGCGCCAACGCGCCGAGGACGAGCTGCTGGCGGCGCAGGAAGCGCTGCGCCGCGCCAACGAGCGCATGGAAAACATGCTCGAGAGCCTGTCCGACGGCTTCTGCGCGGTCGACCGCGACTGGCGCATCACCTATATCAACGGGCGCGCCCTCGACATGATCGCCCCGCTCGACAAAAGCCGCGCGGGCCTGGTCGGCAAGAACCTGTGGGATGAGTTCGAGGACCTGCACGGCACCTCGGTGGCCGAGGACTGCCGCCGCGCCATGGAGCGGCGCGAGACCGTGGTGCGCGATTTTTATTACGGACGCCTGCAATGCTGGCTCGAGATGCGCCTGCACCCCTCGCCGGACGGGCTGACCCTGTACTTCCAGGACATCACGCAGCGCAAACTGGACCAGCAGGCCCTGGTCGAGAACAACAACCGGCTGCAGGTGGCGCTGGCGGCCGGGCGCCTGGGCGACTGGCGCTGGGATGCCGCGCTCGACCGCGTGGTCCTCGGCCTGCGTGCGGCCGGCATCCTGGGCCTGCCCGCCGAGACCCCGCTCCCCTGGCCGCAGCTGCGCGGGCGCCTGGCTCCCGAGCACCGCATCCAGGTCCGACGCGCCGTGCTCAAGGCATTCAAGGCGCGCGCCGACCTGAACATCGAGTGCCGCCTTGCAACCGGCGGCGCCGGGAGCGAAGGCAGTAGCGCGCCGCGCTGGGTGGCCCTGGTCGGCCGCCCCGACTACGCCGAACGCAAGGGCCAGGACGCCCTCGTCGGCATGACCGGCGTGGTGCAGGACATCAGCGGTCGCAAGAGCGCCGAAGACACCCTGCGCCAGAGCGAGGAACTGCTGCGCGCACTGGCCAACACCATCCCGCAGCTGGCCTGGATGGCCGGCACCGACGGCGGCATCGTCTGGTTCAACGACCGCTGGTACGAATACACCGGGCGCACGCCGCAGCAAAGCGTAGGCTGGGGCTGGCAGGAAGTGATCGAGCCCAGCGTCCTTTCGGCCGTGATGACGCGCTGGCGCGAGACCATCCGCAGCGGCGAGCCCTTCGAGATGGAATTCCCGCTGCGCGGCGCAGACGGCAGCTACCGCTGGTACCTGACGCGCGTCAGCGCGGTGCGCGATGCCGAGGGCCGCGTGGTGCGCTGGTTCGGCACCAACACCGACGTCGACCAGGTCAAGCGCGCCGAGCAGGCCCTGCGCGACGAGTCCCACGTGCTCGAACTGCTCAACAATACCGGCAGCATCCTGGCCTCGACCCGCGACCTGCGCTCGCTGCTGCGCGCGGCCACCGAGGCCGCCCTGGGCGTCAGCGGCGCGCGCTTCGGCGCCTTCCTCCATTACGGACAGGAAGGCGACGGCATCCTGTTTTCGACGGTGACGCTGGCGGGCGCCACATCGGGGGAATTCCAGAGCTTCGGCGCGCCGCGCGCGAGCGCGCTCTGCCCGCCGCAGCTGCGCGCCGAAGGCATGGTGCGCATCGACGATATCGCCGAAGACCCACGCTACGCCGGCAGCGCCCCGCAGTTCGGGCTGCCGGCCGGCCACCCGGCGGTGCGCAGCTACATGGCGGTGCCGGTGGCCGCGCGATCCGGCGAGCTGCTCGGCACCATGTTCTTCGGCCATCCGGAACCGGGCGTGTTCACCGAGCGCAGCGAGCGCATCGTGCGCGGCATCTCCGCCCAGGCGGCAATCGCAGTCGACAACACCCGCCTGTACGAAGCCACCCGCCGCGCCGCCGAGGAGCGCAAGGTCCTGCTCGAGAACGAGCGCGAGGCGCGCGCCGAGGCCGAGCGCAGCAGCCAGATGAAGGACGAGTTCCTGGCCACCCTCTCGCACGAACTGCGCACTCCGCTGTCGGCGATCCTCGGCTGGTCCCAGGTCCTGCGCCGCGGCAGCCGCGACGGCGCCGACCTGCAGCGCGGCCTGCAGACGATCGAACGCAACGCGCGTGCCCAGGCCCAGCTGATCGAGGATCTGCTCGACATGAGCCGCATCACCTCCGGCAAGGTGCTGCTCGACATGCAGGCGATCGCCCCGAGCACCTTCGTCGATGCCGCCATCGAAACCGTGCGCCCGGCAGCCGACGCCAAGCACATCGCCATCGAACGACATTACCTGGCGCCCGGCGCGCTCGTGGCTGGCGACACCGGCAGGCTGCAACAAGTAATCTGGAACCTGCTGTCGAATGCGATCAAGTTCACGCCGCGGGACGGCCGGGTGGCGGTCGAAATCAGTGAGCGGGACACCGAAGCTGGCGCGATGGTAGCGATCACCGTGCGCGACAACGGCGCCGGCATCCGCCCCGAATTCATCACCCACGTGTTCGAGCGTTTCCGGCAAGAAGATGCATCGATGACGCGCCGCCATGGCGGCCTCGGCCTGGGGTTGTCGATCGTCAAGCACCTGGTCGAACAGCACGGCGGCATGGTACGTGCGGAGAGCGCCGGCGAAGGCCAGGGCTCCAGCTTCACGATCGAGCTGCCGCGCGCCGAAGCGCCTGCGGCGGCCAGCCGATCGGCACGCGGCTCCGTCGCCCCGACGCTGGCGCCGGAGCCGGCCGAGGCCGCCGTACGCGACCTGGCCGGGCTGACGGTGCTGGTGGTGGACGATGCGCGCGACGGGCGCGAATTGATCGCCCGCATCCTGACCGACTGCCATGCCAGGGTGCGGGTGGCTGCCAGCGCGCGCGAAGCCTTCGATGCCCTGCGCGCCGACCGGCCGGACGTGCTGGTGAGCGACCTGGGAATGCCCGAGGTCGATGGGTTCGAACTGATCGGCTGGGTCCGGGCCCTGCCGCGCGCAGCCGGGGGCCAGCTGCCGGCCATTGCCCTGACCGCCTTCGCCCGGCCGGAAGACCGCCTGAAGGCGCTGGAAGCAGGTTTTTCGACCCATATTTCCAAGCCGGTGGAACCGGGCGAACTGATTGCCGCGGTAGCATCGGTGGCTGGACCGGCCGGGCGGCGTGTGGCAGGAGAGGTGCGCGGGTACAGTCCTTGATGCTCCTACCGCGACACGCGGCGCTGTCCTACAAGAAATTTTTAGGGTTTTGCTAGACTATGAAGAGATGGGAGGTGTCCATTCCAAAAGGAAATGGAACACCGCTCCCAACAGAGCAGAAGAGAACGAGCATGCCGAGCAGACAAGACATTTTGAACGCGAAGATCCTGGTGGTGGACGACTCGCCCGACAATATCGAACTGATGGAAGAGATATTGCGCGAGGAAGGCTACACCTGCGTCAGTTCGACGATGCTGCCTGAACAGGTATGCCCGCTGCATCGCGAGCACAACTACGACCTGATCCTGCTCGACCTGCAGATGCCCGGGCTGAACGGTTTCCAGGTCATGAAGGGCCTGAAGGAAATCGAACAGGGCGGCTACCTGCCGGTGCTGGCCCTCACGGCCCAGCCGAGCTTCAAGATCGCCGCGCTGGAAGCGGGCGCCCGTGACTTCATCAGCAAGCCCTTCGACTTGCTCGAGGTGCACAAGCGCATCCACAACATGCTGGAAGTGCGCCTGCTCTACAAGGAACTGGCCCAGTATAGCCGTGCCCAGCAGGAACTGGCGCTCCACGATGCCCTCACCGGCCTGCCGAACCGCCGCCTGCTGGAAGACCGCATCGAGACTGCCCTCCAGCATGCCCACCGCAGCCACACCAAGGCCGCGATCATGTACCTCGACCTGGACGGCTTCAAGGCGATCAACGACACCTACGGCCATGCCTACGGCGACGACATCCTCAAGATGGTCTCGCAGCGCCTGCTGGCGAATTCGCGCAAGGAAGACACCGTGGCGCGCCTTGGCGGCGACGAGTTCATGGTGGTGCTGGGCGAGATCCACAGCCTGGCAGACGCCCAGGGACCGGCCGCCAAGCTGGTCGAAGCCGTGTCCGAGCCCTACTTCATCAACGACCTGACCCTGCGCCTGTCGACTTCGATCGGCATCAGCATCTATCCCGACGATGCCGAATCGGTGGACGCATTGATCAGCATCGCCGACTACGCACTGTACGAAGCCAAGCGCGCCGGCAAGAACCGCTTCTGCTCGCCGGCGGCGAACCGCCAGGCGGCGGCCAAGATGCCGGCGCCGGCAAATGCGGGTGCGGGTGCGGTGGAGACCGTGGCGCATCGCTGAGCGCGGACGCCGCGCCCGGGTTTCTGTCTGCGCAATTTCTGTCTGCGCAATATCGGGCGACATGATGTCGCCCAGGTCTTTCTCAGCACCATGATTAGCACCGATCACGCCCCTTGCAAGGTGTAAACCAAAGGGGCCACGGGCAGCTCCGCCGCCCGTGGCCCGCATGAACGAAGTCTCGCCTGCTTGTCAGCGGTTCCCGCCCTCATCCTTCTGCAGATACCTGGTATTGATTTCGGCATTCCGCAACATCTCTTCGTTATGCGCCTCGATTGCCTGCGCATGCTGGTGGTCGCGCTTGGCGTCGACCTTGTCCGGCGCCACTTCGATGCGGGTGATGCTGGACTGGACCGATACCGGATCGCTGGCCGGGAAGGTCATCTCGACGCCGTCGTCGAGCAATTCTTCCTCTGCCTGCTCCTTGCCCGATGCGCCTTCGCAGCTGGACAAGGCCTTGATGGCGACGGCGTAGTTGACAAGCTTCAGGTTGGCAAGATCGCCGATCGTGTGCACGCCAATGGCTGCAAAGGCGGCGGCTTGTTGTTCGGTCACACCATTCAAAGCAGTCAACGGCGAATTGACGAGCTCACGGAACGATTTGCCGTGATAATCCTGATTTACGATTGAGTCGATATTCATTTTCTGTCCTTTCATGTAGGCAGCCCCGTCCTCCATCGATACGGTTGAACTGGACGATTCCACTATCGCACAGGCGCTAGGGCACGTATGTGCGGCACCGTACATGCGGCCATGCGCACGATTGCGTTTTGCCTGTTTGCACGTAAATTGCTCGTGATATTATTCGCCGTTATTACAGCGCGTTTTTCTTTGACGTAACAATTTGATTTGGTATGATCTTTCCAGAAGGTAAATCCTTTTAGCGAAAGCACAAGAACCATCGTGGCAGACACTGACAAACCCAAGATCTTGGTCGTCAACGACGACGCCGCCAGCCTGTTAGCGCTGACGAGCCTGCTCGACCAATGGGCGGATGAAAGCAACTACACGGTGCATTCGGCCCGCTCGGGCCAGGAAGCGCTGCGCCAGGTGCTGCTCCACGATTTCGCTGTGATCCTGCTCGACGTGAACATGCCCGGCATGGACGGCTTCGAGACCGCCGAGGCGATCCACCAGCGCGCGCGCTCGGCGGACATTCCCATCATCTTCGTCACCGCCTTCCTGGCCGACGAGATCGACCGCCTCAAGGCCTACCAGCGCGGCGCGGCCGACTTCCTGTTTACCCCGGTGATCCCCCAGATCCTGCACGCCAAGGTCTCGGTGTTCGTGGCGCTGGCGATGAAGAACGAGCAGCTCAAGCGCCAGGCCGAAAAGCTCTCGCAGCGGACCACCGAGCTGACCGCGACCAACCGCCGCCTCGTGCGCGAAATGGAAGAACGCCGCGACGCCGAGCGCAAGAGCCACGCCAAGGACGAATTCCTCGCCATGCTCGGCCACGAGCTGCGCAATCCTCTGTCGGCGATCAGCAGCGCTTCCGCGCTGATCGGCATGGCCGGCGCCAACGGCGAGACGGTGGCGCGCGCCAAGCAGATCATCCAGCGCCAGAGCCAGCACCTGTCGCGCATCGTCGACGACCTGCTCGACCTGTCGCGCGCGATGTCGGGCAAGATCCTGTTGTCGCGCAAGCCTACCGACCTGTCGAATCTGGTGTCTGGATGCCTGGAAACCCTGCGCGCCACCGGCCGCACCGCTGGCTACCGCTTCAGCGTCGACCTCGCCCCGAACTGGGTCGACGGCGACCCGACCCGTCTGGAACAGATCACCACCAACCTGCTGGACAACGCGCTCAAGTACACGCCCACGGGCGGCAGCATCGACGTCAAGGTGGCCCAGTCGAGCGACGATGTGCTGCTGACGGTACGCGATACCGGCGTCGGCATCCCCGAAGAACTGCTGCCGCACGTGTTCGACGTGTTCGTGCAGGGCGCGATCTCGATCGACCGCTCGCAGGGCGGCCTCGGGATCGGCCTGTCGCTGGTGCGGCGGCTGGTGGAACTGCATGGCGGCAGCGTCAGCGCCCATAGCGAAGGCAGCGGCAACGGCAGTACCTTCATGATCCGCCTGCCGCGCACCGAACCCGTGGTGGTGACGCCAATCGTGCAGCAGTCAAGCGGCGACAGCTCCGGCAAGCCCGCGGTGCTGCTGATCGAAGACAATGAGGACGGCCGCGAGATGATGGCGACCATGCTGGCCGCCCACGGCTTCCCGGTGGACACGGCGGCCGACGGCCTGCAAGGCGTGGCGGCGGCGCTGGCCGGCCGGCCGGCTGCGGCGCTGGTCGACATCGGCCTGCCCGGGATCGACGGCTACGAAGTGGCGCGCCGCCTGCGCCGCGACCCGGCCACGCGCCACATCCGCCTGATCGCATTGACCGGCTATGGACTGGCCGAAGACCACCGGCGGGTGATGGAAGCGGGCTTCGACCAGCACCTGGTGAAGCCGGTCGACATGGACCGGCTGCTGGAGGCACTGGCGCCGGCGGCGCTGTCGGCGGCGGACGCCGCCTGACGGTCCCGGTCCTCCGACCCGGCCGCGGCCTGAAATAGTCCCGGCGCTGCCGGGAGTCCTGGCAAAGCCAGGACGAGCTGTTATTATCCCAGTTCGGCGGCCCGGGCCGCCAGCTCCTGCCCCAGCGCCTCCAGGTCCAGCTTCAGTTCCCTCATCTTCGGGAACATTTCCTGCTCTTCTTCCTCGACGTGGTGGTCGACCATCTCGCCCAGCACCTTCACCTTGGCATCGTACAGGTCGTCGCCCGGGTCCATCTCCTGGATCTGTGCGATCAGGTCCTTGGCGGACGCGTGTTCCACGACAGCCTCGTCGACCATGTCCTCGGTTTCCTCGGTAGCCTCGCGCACCGCCGGATACAGGATCTCCTCTTCGATCGTGGTGTGCATGATCAGCGCCTGGCAGATTTCGTCGGCGAGTTTCTTCTTGCTGACCTTGGCACGGTCGGTCATGTTCTCGAATTTCTCGAACATCTCGTGGACTTCGCGGTGCTGCGCGGTAAGCAGCGTGATGGCATCCTGCGATTTGCTTGCGGTCGTCATTGTATTACCCCCGGTTGTTGATAAAGTAGCATGCGCCACGCCCCAAGCTTCGCCCGAAACGGGCGGCGCGACTGTACGGCAGCGCACGCTGGTTCCGCCGCCCGGTATGTACAATGCACGGGCTTTGCGCGCCGCCATCGCGCCAACTGTTGTATGATTTGGGAAACATTTAATCGAGCCTACGATGACCGAACCGGCACATCCGCAGCCCGCTCCAGCCGCAGTCGCCACGACAGCGCCGGCCGCGGACCGCACCGCTGAACTCACCGAGATGCTCGGCTACCTCGCCGCCTGCTGGGACGAGGAACGCCGCCTGCTGGCACGCCAGCTCCACGACAGCCTGGGCTCGTCGATGACGGCGCTGACCATGCATCTCGCCTTGCTCAGCCAGCACATCCCGGCCGAAAACCAGTCGATGCGCGACCGCAGCGCGCAGATGAAGGGGCTGCTCGCGAACATCATCGAGACCAACCGCAAGATGCAGCTCGAGCTCTGGAACGACAAGCTCGAGTTCCTTGGCCTGAAGGCCGCATTGGCCGAACTGGTCCCGAGCTTTGCCGCGGCCAACGGCATCAAGGCGCGCGCCAGCTTGCCCGACGAGGACGGCTCGTACACCCGCACCCAGGGCGTAGTGCTGCTGCGCTGCGTCGAGGAAGGCCTGCGCAACGTGGCCGCGCATGCCCGCGCGACCGAGGTCGACGTGATCCTGGACGACGACGGCGAGCAGGTGATGCTGACGATCCGCGACAACGGCACCGGGCTGCCGGACGCTGACAAGGTGCTGGAATCGACCAGCTGTCATGGCCTGCGCCTGCTGCGCGAGCGGGCGCGCTTCCTCGGCGGCACGCTGGAACTCGGCACCGGCGAAAGCGGTGGCGCCGTGCTGCGCATGACGCTGCCGAAGCAGGTGCCGGAAGGCTGAGTCCCCGGGGCTTACCGAAGGCGGTTTCGTAGGGTGGGCGGCCGTGCCGCCCATGCGGCGATGCATACCCCCACTGTCACCGTGTGGGCGGGAACAACGGTCCGCTGGACTATCCCCCCCCCTTCCAAACCGCTCCCTAGTGCAGCTTGACCAGCGGCGTGGCCCGCCGCACCAGGAAACGCGCCAGCGCCAGCACGCCGGTACGCATGGTGCCGAGCACCGCGCGATGGTGCATTAGGTGCAGGCTGGTGTACATCAGGCGCGCCATCGTGCCCTGCACGAACCAACTGGCGCCGCGCAGCGAGCCCATCAGGCTACCCACGCTCGTGTCGCGTCCGACCGACACCAATGACCCGTAGTCGCGGTATTCATACGGCCGTTCCTGCGGCGGGTGCCCTTTGGACTTGCGGATGAAACTCGTGACCAGATAATCGGCCTGCTGGTGGGCGGCCTGGGCGCGCGGCGGCACTGCGTTGCCCTTGCCGTCCACGCAGGCAGCGCAATCGCCCAGCGCATAGATGTCGGCGGCGCCCTTCACGCGCAGGTGCGCGTCGACTTCGACCTGCCCGCCCTTGGCGGTCGGCAGGCCCAGCGTGGCCAGCAGGTCCGGCGCCTTGATTCCGGCCGCCCACACGCACAGCTTGGCCGGATACACCTTGCCGTCCTTGTCGATCACCCGATCGGGATGAATCTCGGTAACCCGGCAGTTCGGAACAACGCGGATGCCGCGCTTGCCCAGCAGGTCGGTGGCCGCAAGCGACACCTTTTCGGGCAGCGGCGCGAGCACCCGCGGGGCGCCTTCGAGGATGGTGATGCGCACGTCCCGCTTGCCGTCGAGCTGGTCGAAACCGTAGTTGACGTAGGCGCTGGAAGCTTCGCGCAGCTCGGCAGCCAGCTCCACGCCGGTGGCACCGCCGCCGATGATCACCACGTCCAGTCCCGGACTGCCACCTTCGCCACCACCCTCGCGTTCCTGCTCGGCCGCCAGCATCAGCCGCAGCATGCGCAGGCGGAAGCGCTCGGCGTCCTCGGTGGCATTCAGGGAAATCGTGTGCTCCTTCGCTCCCGGCACGCCGAAGTAGTTCGAGGTGCTGCCGACCGCGAGGACCAGGGAACCATAATGGATGCGGCGCTCGGGTAGCACCTCGTCGTTGTCGGAAGCGGCGAGGATCGCGCCCACGGTGATGGACTTGGATGCGGCGTCGAGGGCTGTCATCGGCCCGAACACGAAGTTGAAGCCGTTGTCGTGCGCCAGCATCTGGTAGGACAGTCCTTCCTGGTGGATGTCCAGGGTGCCGGCCGCCACCTCGTGCAGCGAAGGCTTCCAGATGTGATAGAGCCGGCTGTCCACCAGCGTCACCTTCGACGGGCCCAGCTTGCGGCCCAGTTTGCAGGCCAGTTCCAGGCCGCCTGCACCGCCACCCACGATCACGAATTCGCTACGCAAAGTAAGCTCCTCTCATGGCGCCCGTCCGGCAATGCCAGCACATGGGCGATGTGGCAATCTTACTACGTTAGCGCAAAGCAGGCCTCCCACTGGCCGCGCGCCACCCTGCCCGCGTCGCATCTTCGTGGCCGCGACGGCGCCGGGGAATTGGTTGCTGCGCGTGCAAGGAGGCGCCGTCTTCAAGGTCTGTGCTCCCTCTTCCTGGGCGCCTTGGTGGAGTAGTGCCGGCTTGTGCGTAGCCTGTGGCGTCGAGGTATCGCGGTATGCAGCCGCTGCTCGTGGGTTAGTTACTTTTTACGCGACATCAACAAGCAGATCGCTGGATAGCCCCTCCCTGCCGCTCTCCCGCAATCATGCGCCTCATGCACAGGTGTAGCATGGCCCGACCACGCGACAATGAAAGGACTCCACGTGAACCAGCGCTACCGACCGATCTCGCGCCTGGGCCTTGGCGGCACCGGGCTGGGCGACATGTACCACACCACGGGCGACGAGGCGGCCCGCACCACCGTCGACGCCGCATGGGAAGCAGGCATCCGCTATTTCGATACCGCTCCACACTACGGCACCGGCCTGTCCGAGCACCGCTTCGGCCAGGCCCTGCGCACCCGGCCGCGCCACGACTACACGCTGTCGACCAAGGTCGGGCGCGTGCTGGTGCCGGATCCGGCCGGCGACATCGCCCCGCCCTTCGTTTCCTCGCTGCCCTTCCGTCGGGTGACCGACTACAGCGCCACTGGCGCGCGCCGTTCGGTGGAGGATAGCCTTCAGCGCCTGGCCCTGGGCAGCATCGACATCGTCTACGTGCACGACCTCTCGCCCGACCATCTCGGCGACCGCTTCGACCACGACTACCGGATCGCGGCCGGTCCCGGCGGCGCCTTCGAAGAACTGGTGCGGATGCGCGAAGAAGGCATGATCAAGGCCTGGGGCCTGGGCGTGAACACGGTCGAGCCCTGCCTGCGCGCGCTGCGCGACTCCGACCCGGACATCTTCCTGCTGGCGGGACGCTACACGCTGATGGAAACGACGCCGCTCGAGGCCCTGTTCCCGTTGTGCCTTGAACGTGGCGCCGGCATCGTGCTGGGCGGACCGTTCAACTCGGGCTTCCTTGCCGGCGGCGACCACTACGACTACGTGCCGGCCAAGCCGAAACACTTCGAACACCGCGAACGGCTGCGCCACGTGGCGGCACGCCATGGCGTCGACCTGCCGGCGGCGGCCCTGCAATTCGGCGCGGCTCACCCCGTGGTGGTGTCGACCATCCCGGGCGCCAGCAGCACGCGGCACCTGCGCCGCAACGCCGACCTGATGGAGGCGGAGATCCCGGCGCAGTTCTGGCAGGAGCTGGTGGCCGAAGGCCTGCTGCCGCCGGAGGCGCCGCTGCCAGAATAGGCAGGCCCCGATGGGCGGCCCTGCGGCCGCCCATGCGCGCCGCTTCAGGTACCCGAGCCTCCCGTCGGATTGCCGGGCGAACCCGGCGTGCCGGGATCCGCCGCCGCCACGTTGGCACGGCTCGATTCGCCCGTGCTGATACTTGAGGCGTGCGCGCTTGCCCCCGCGTCCAGGCCCACGGCTTCCTCGTACCAGGTCTGGATCAAGGCCTGGTGCTTGCGCTCCTGCAGCAGCGCATCGCTGAAGCCGTCGACCAGGTCGGCCTGACCGTGCTCGTGAGCGAGCGCAATCAGGGTCTCCCAGCCGACGCCGTCCGACAGTTCAGCGGTCAGGATCGCATGCAGCGACTGGGCCATGTTGGTGCGCGGGTCGCTCAGCACCTGCACCAGCCCCATGGCTTCGACCCCGACCAGGTCGGCGCTCGGGGTCATGGCGGTCGGGTCGCCGCCCATCGAGGCAATGGCGTCGCGCATCAAGAGCGCATGGCGCGCCTCGTCGCCGCGGATGCTCGCCACCTGTTCGCGCGTGATGGTACCCACGGGTACCCCCCCGCCCCCATGCAGCGCATCGACCTTGACCAGCAGCGCATCGTAGAGCCGGGTCGCGGTGCGTTCCATGGCGAGGCGCTCGGCCATCTTGTCGAGCAGGATCTGCGGCTTGTTACCGGTGACCATGTTCACCGCCATGCTGGCCATGCCCTTCATGTTGCCGGGCACGGGAATCGATCCCAGGCCTTCGGTTTCGGCGATGTAGGCTTCGCGCAGCTGCGCCATCGCAGTCTCGTCGCCGGGCTGGCCGCGGGTGATGATCTTGTCGTCGCTGAGCATGGCCTTGGTCTGGAGCGGCGACATCTGTACACCGGTCTTGTTCATGCCCACGTGGTCCTTCTGTTCTGCCATATATCCTCCTGGATGTCGTATGAATGTGCCGGCGGCTAGTGGTGCAGCATGCCGCCCGGCTGGGCAGGCCTGTGCGCCGCGGCTGCGGTACCGGTGGCGAGCGGTGCGCCGCCGTCCGGGCCGAGGTGCATCAGCTCCGTGCCCGGGGTCCACACATAGCCGGCAGAAATCGGCATGCTCGGTTCGCCGTCGCCGTGCAGCATGGCGCGGTAGTCGATGGTGGCGCGGCTTTCCTGCTCCTTCGGCACGAACCGGGTCCCGTTGGCGCGCAGATTCACCTCGTTGACCAGCACGTCGCGGTAGAAGTCGCGCTGGCTCACCAGCGGGATCGGGTCCTGGAACGGTGCCGTGACGATCTCGGCGATGTCACGTCCCTCATACTTCTGGAAGGCCTCGGCCGCCACGTGGAAGTGGCCCAGCTCGTAGTCCAGGAAGCGCTCCCAGATCGCGCGGATGCGCGGATTGGTCTCGGACTGGACGCAGCTGTAGTAGTTGTAGCACTCGTTGGCCTCGTGCAGGACCCATTGCTCGAGCCAGGTTTCAAGCGGGTCGAGCAGCGACTCGTACTGGGTGACGTGCTGCTCCTCGACCGAGGCGATCTCGGCGTACAGTTGGCGCGCGACCGGGTCGGCGAACTTCGGCCCCACGTTCATGTAGTAATTGTGGGTCTGCTGCTCGGCCGCGGTGATGGTCAGCGCATGCAGCTTGCTCAGCATGTCGGCGCGGGCGCGCTCGTAGGGTTCGCGCAGGTCGTCGGAAGGGTGGCGGTGGTGTTCCCAGGTGGGCCGCGCCGGCAGGATGTCGGTGTAGCTCTGGGTGATGTTGTTGGCGTCCTTGCCTTCGAGCCGGTCCAGCAGGGCCGAATAGCGGTACAGGTGGTCGAAGTCTTCCAGCAGGCCGAAGCGGTAGACCTGGGCCAGGTAGGGATCGGGCTCGCGCTGCGCCACGGCGGCGGTCAGCTCGATCGCCACCTGTTCGTAGGCGATCGTGATCTCGAGCGGCGAATGGTCGGGCGAGAGCAGCCAGTTGATCATGGTGGCCTGGTGCTGCTCCGAGCGCCGCACCAGCGCCAGCGGCAGGCGCAGGTCCCTGTTGAAGCGCGCCGCCATGTGCGAAAAGCGCAGGGCCTCGATCTCGATGCCGTTCATCATGATCACGCGGATGCGCGTGAAGGCGTCGTCATCGAGCTTGCTGATGGGTTGTCGGACCATGTCGCGCCAGGTGTAGCGCTGCTGGTCGATGGGCGTACCTCTGGAATCGAAAAGGCTGAATGCCATGTGTTCCTCCGGGGTGAAAGAAGTGGTCGGCTGCAGGTGCGGCTATTCACGATAGCGGTTTGACAGCGAACTTCAACCGGAGATTCGATTGAAAAATACCAAGCATGCCGAACATACACACCGTATGGTCGGGCTTGCGGCAAACAGATGAGGCAGAAATGAACTCGGCGGCAAATGCCGCCGAGTTCAATGCGGGCGCCGCAGGCGCCCGCGATGGAGGAAAGACTCAGTCGTGACCGCGGCCGTGGCCTTTGCCATGGCCCTTGCCGTGACCGTGACCGTGACCGTGACCGCGGTCGTCGTAGCGCTCGCGGTAATGGACTTCGCGGTAGCGTGGCGCGTAGACGTCGGCATACCAGCGGTCCTGCACGAACAGCACCGGCTGGCCGCAGGCGCCGTACTTGCGGCAATGCTTGCCCCAGTTCTTGCGGTGACCCGGCGGAACGCGCAGGTAGACCGGCTCGGCGCGCACGTGGCGGTGGCGCTCGATGATCACCGGCTGGGCCACGTACACCGGCGGCGGGCCGTAGTCGCGAAAATCGCCGATATCGATCCTGCCGTAGAAGCCTGGCTGGCCGACGCTGATGCTGACATTGGTCTGGGCCAGGGCCGGGAAGGACGCTGCGGCGAGGGCCGCAAAAAGAATCAGGGCTTTCATGCTTGCCTCTAAAGTTTATTGATGGAATGACTTTACCATCAGCAACGGCGTTCCCTATGTGCGCCAGCCCACACTCTTACACTCTGTGCAGCCTTTCACACCTTGTTACAGATGAGCTGACGCCTACATGTTACGGAACAGCGCCATGAAGGGCTGGCTTACCGCCAGCGTCTCGGGCCGGTTCTTCAGGCGCAGGATGCCGCGCCCGCTTTCGTCGCGGGTGACGCCGGCCACGGCACGCAGGTTGACGATGGTCGAGCGGTGCACCTGCTTGAAGTGGGTGGAATCGAGCACCTCGAGCAGGTCGCGGATGGGTTTCCTCAACAGCGCCTCGCCGTCCGCCGTCATCACCACCGTGTACTTGCTGTCCGACTGGAAGTAGGCCACGTCGTCGACCAGGATCAGGCGCGTCTCCTGGCCGCGGCTGGCCGTCAGCCAGACCAGCGGCGGCGCCTTCGGCTGGGGCGGCGCGACCGCCTGCAGCTGCTGCAAAAGGGCCTGCAACTGCTGCACGTCCTGGCCGCCGCGCTGCAGGCGCGCCTGCACCCTGCCCACCGTGCCGGCCAGGCGCTCGCGCGCCACCGGCTTGAGCAGGTAGTCGCTTGCTCCGCGCTCGAAGGCGTCGATCGCGTACTGGTCGTAGGCGGTGACGAACACCACCTCGGTCTTGATGCCGGCATCCAGCAGGCTGGATGCGACCTCCATGCCGCTCAGGCCGGGCATGCGGATGTCCAGGAACACCACGTGCGGGCGGTGCTCGGCGATCGCTTCCAGGGCGCTGCCGCCATCCTCGCAGCTGGCGACAATCTCGAGTTCCGGCCACACCTGCCCCAGCAGCTGCACCAGCGATTCGCGCAGCAGGGCCTCGTCTTCGGCCACCACGCACTTGATTCGGGAATTAGGCATGTTGGGCTCCTGCTCCAGTCGGCTGCACTGCACTGTTGATGGTGTGGGGAACGGTGATGGTGGCCGCCACCCCGCTCGGGAAGTTGGCCACGATCGAGAACGCGGCCGCGCTGCCGTAGGCCAGGCGCAGGCGCTCGCGCACGTTGCGCAGGCCGACCCCGGTGCCGCCGCCTTCGGCCGTGAAGCCGCGGCCGTCGTCGGCCACCGTCACTGCCACCGCGCTGTCGACCTGGCGCGCCAGGATCCAGACCGTGCCGCCGCCCGGCTTCGGTTCGAGCCCATGCTTGATCGCGTTCTCGACCAGGGTCTGCAGCATCATGGTCGGAAACAGCACCGCGCGCAACGCGTCCGGCACGTCGACCTGCAGCTGCAGGCGCGGGCCCATGCGGATCTTGAGGATGTCGAGGTAGGCGCGGGCCCGTTCCAGTTCCTCGCCGATGGTCGAGGGCGCATCCTCGGTGCGCGGCAGCGAGTGCCGCAGATACTGGATCAGGTTGCCGAGCATCTCGTCGGCCCGGGCAGGGTCGGTGCGCGTCAGCACCTGGGCACTGGCCAGGGTGTTGTACAGGAAGTGCGGCTCGACCTGGGCGTGCAGCAGGTTCAGCTTGGCCACCGTGAGTTCCTTCTCGGTCGCGGTCTGGCGGACCTCGGCCTGCTCGCCGCGGCGGCGTGCGGCCACGCGGCGCGTAATCGCCCGCACGATCGCTTCGGCGTTCTCCAGGTTGGTGCCGTGGTCGACCAGGAAGGCGTCGGTCCAGGCCGGGTCTTCCGGCTCGCAGATCAGGGTCACGCTGCCGGCCGATTCGCCGTTCGGCGTCACCGTGGCCAGGATCTGGTTGCGGCGTTCGCCAAAGGGAATGAAGGCCCAGCTGGCGGCCGGCGGCTGGCCGTCGTGGTGCATGGCATAGGGATTGATGCGCTTGACCTTGGCGCGCACCTGGAGGCTGTCGCGCGCGCTTTCCACGAGGATCGCGCCGGGCAGTTCGCGGATCGCGGCGTCGATCAGGTCGAATGCCTCGCCCGCTTCGAAGGGAATCTCGATCTGGCGGCGCTGGCGGTTGGACAGGGTGCCGCTGTTGAGGGTGCCGGCGATCAGGCGCACGCGGCGCATGTGCGAGAACACGCCGGACAACACCCACAGGCCGAGGAACAGGGCCAGCAATGCGAAGTAGCCGCCGATGTCGCGTTCGACATAATCCTCGGTCGCCTCGGCAACGATGATGGCGACGACAAGGTAGCAGCCGAGCCAGGCGGCCAGCAATCGTCCAATGTGGAAAGTGCTTGAGATCATGATCTTCTTTCAGTAGTCAGGGCAGCGCCAGATTAGTGCCGGTCTCTATTGCCGGGGGACATTATGCGACGGAGGCGGGATAGCGGCGACGAAAGCGGGCCTGGCCGGCATAAAAAATCCGTTGCGCATAGGCCTCACCGGGTCCGCTTTCCGCGCGGCAGCCAGACTCTGCGGCTACAATGCTGCCCTGATTTAACATTTCAAGGCTTTCCCGGCATGGCACTCAAGCATTCCCTCCTCGCGCTCGCGGCCTTCGCCGTCACCGCATCGGCCCACGCGCAAATCGGCGCCGCCGTTACCGCCGACCTCGGCACTACCGGCGCCGGTCTCCACCTGGTCGTCCCGATGGAGAGCAATCTGAACGGCCGCTTCGGCGCCAACTACTTCAAGCACGATTTCGACAAGCGCTCGGGCCTGGTCGACTACAAGTTCGAGGGCAAGCTGTCGACCTTCGACGTGCTGTTCGACTGGTACGTCATCCCGAACAGCAGTTTCCGCCTGACCGGCGGCCTCGTGTACAACGGCAGCCGCTTCGATGCCGTCGGCGTGCCGGGTGCGAACCGCAGTTTCAACTTCAATGGCAACACCTACTCGACCGCCGACCTCGGCAGGCTGGAAGCCGAAGTGACTTTCCGCCGCGCCGCGCCCTATGTCGGCATCGGCTGGGGCAATGCCCTCAGCCCGAACAAGCGCTGGAACTTCAGCGCCGACGTCGGCGCCTTCTACCAGGGCAAGGCAAATGCCAAGCTGATCGCCTTCGGCTGCAGCACCTCGAAGGCCCTGTGCGACAAGCTCGCGAACGACCTCGCCGTCGAAAAACTGCGCCTGCAGGAAGAACTCTCGGACTACAAGGTCTATCCGGTGCTGCGCGCCAGCATCTCGTACAGCTTCTGATTTGTATGCATCGTTGGCGCGGACTAGCGTATGATGGAGACTCTTATCAAGGAGCCATCATGCCGCCGCGTCGCCTCATCCCTGCCGCGCTTGCGATTGCCTGCCTGCTGCTGACCGGTTGCAAGGACCAGCGCGAGCCGGCCAAGCCGATCGTCGACCTGTCCGCGATCGTCGTCGCCGCTTGAGGGACTGCTTCCCCTTGGACGGCTTTCCCTTCGCTTGCCCTTCGCTTACGACCATGGGCAGGGTAAACTACGGCCTGTACATTTACTCGTCGTAAGGTTTCCATGCCCTTCGCTTCGCTTGGACTGATCGAACCGATCGTCCAGACCCTCGCTTCGCTCGACTACACCACCCCGACCGCCGTCCAGCAGCAGGCGATTCCTGCCGTCCTGTCCGGCAAGGACGTCATGGCTGCCGCCCAGACCGGCACCGGCAAGACCGCCGGCTTCGCGCTGCCGATCCTGCAGCGCCTGTTCAAGCGCGACAAGCCGGTCGGCGGCAATGCCGTGCGCGCCCTGGTCCTCGTGCCGACGCGCGAGTTGGCCGAGCAGGTGCACGAGAGCTTCCGTACCTATGGCGCCGGGCTGAACCTGCGCACCATGGTGGCCTACGGGGGCGTCAGCATCAATCCGCAGATGATGAACCTGCGCAAGGGCGTCGATGTGCTGGTCGCCACGCCGGGCCGCCTGCTCGACCTGCACCGCCAGAACGCGGTGAAGTTCAACGAGGTCATCACCCTGGTGCTGGACGAGGCCGACCGCATGCTGGACCTCGGCTTCTCGAAGGAACTCGACCAGGTGTTCGCGGCCCTGCCCAAGAAGCGCCAGACCCTGCTGTTCTCGGCCACCTTCTCCGACCAGATCCGCGCCATGGCCAACCGCCTGCTGCGCGAACCGGTGCGCATCGAGGCAACGCCGCGCAATACGACGGTATCCGCGATCCAGCAGTGGCTGGTCCCGGTCGACAAGAAATGCAAGCCCGAGCTGTTCCTGCACCTGCTGAAGAAGCACGGCTGGAGCCAGGTGCTGGCCTTCGCCAAGACCCGCAAGGGCGTCGACGACCTGGTCGGCCTGCTGGACGCCAAGCGCATCCCGGCCGACGCGATCCACGGCGACAAGCCGCAGCCGGCGCGCCTGCGCGCGCTGGAACGCTTCAAGGCCGGCGAGGTAAAAGTGCTGGTGGCGACCGATGTCGCGGCGCGCGGCCTCGACATCGACGACCTGCCGGTGGTGGTGAACGTCGACCTGCCGATCGTGGCCGAGGATTACGTGCACCGTACCGGGCGCACCGGGCGCGCCGGGGCCTCGGGCGAGGCGGTGTCGCTGGTGGCGGCGGACGAGGTGGAGTACCTGGCCGCGATCGAGGCGCTGACCCGCCAGACCATCAAACGCGTGGAGGAAAGCGGCTTCGAGCCGGATCACCGCGTGCCCGAGACCACGGCGGGCGGGCAGATCGTCAAGAAACCGAAGAAGCCCAAGAAGCCGAAGGGCGAGGCCAGGGTGGTGCAGGAGGATGTGCGCTTCCGGAGGTGAAATAATCTTTCACTTGAGTGCCTAAGTTGAAATATTCTTCCGCAGGGCGGGCAGGTTTCCTGCCCACCCAGTCAACGGCCTCCGCACGGCCACGACATCGTTTCGTCGATCTATCACCGCGTGGGCGGGAGACCCGGCCACCCTACAAGACCAACTTCATCTCGCGCATGCCTTCCAGGCCGGTCGACCTCACGGTGAACCCCATGCGCTTGGCCAGCCCGGTAATGCGCGAATTCTGCGGCAGCGCCTCGCCCACGATCTCGCGCGTGCCGCGCGAACGGCAATAGTCGATCAGCTTCTGCATCATGATCTTTCCCAGCCCCATGCCCTTGAGGTCGGAGCGCACCGTCACCGCGAATTCCGCCGTGATGTTGTCCGGGTCGGCCACCACCCTCCCTACCGCCAGCGTCTCGGCCACGCCTTGCGCGTTCGGGCGTGTGGCAATGAAAGCCATCTCGCGGTCGTAGTCGATCTGGGTGAAGCGCGCCAGCTGCGAAGGCTGCAGCTCGCGGATGCGCACGAACATCCGGTAGCGCACGTCGTCCGGCGTGAGCGCATCGAAAAAGGCCAGGTGGGCGGGTCCGTCCTCGGGCCGGATCGGGCGCAGCAGCAGCGGCGCGCCCTGCCAGTCGATGGTCTCTTCCAGCTCGCGCGGATAGGGCCGGATCGCCAGCCGGTCCAGGGTGCTGCCCGAGCGGTCGGCCAGCGCCAGGCGCATGCGCGCGTCCAGCACGGTCGCGCCCTTGCTGTCGGCCAGCAGCGGGTTCAGGTCGAGTTCGACGATCTCGGGAATGTCGGAGACCATGCGCGAGACCTGCACGAGCGCGGCCAGCACCGCGTCCATGTTCACTGCCGGCCGGTTGCGGTAGCCGGCCAGCAGCCTGGCCACGCGGGTGCGGTCCACCAGGTCGCGCGCCAGCACCAGGTTCAGCGGCGGCAGGCCCACCGAGTGGTCGTCGGCTACTTCTACCGTCACCCCGCCCTGCCCGAACACGATCACGGGCCCGAACACGGGGTCGGTCGCGGCGCCCGCGATCAGCTCGTGCGCATTGCTGACCCTCGCCATGGCCTGCACCGAATAGCCTTCGAACTTCGCCTGCGGGAACAGCTCGGCGAGGCGCCTGCGCATGCGCGCCGCGGCTGCACGCACGCCCTCGTCGCTGTCGAGGTCGAGCGTCACGCCGCCGAAGTCCGACTTGTGCATCACGTCGGGCGTCAGAATCTTGACCGCCACCGGATAGCCGATCCGCTGCGCCGCAGCCACCGCCTCCTCGACGCTGGCCGCCTGGCGCGTCTCGACCACCGCCATGCCGTAGGTGCGCAGGATGGCCTTGGTCTCGGGGTCGGACAGCAGGTAGCGCCCGTTGGCGACCGCCTCGCGCACCAGCGCGCGCGCCGCGGCGCGGTCGGGCGCCACCGAGCCCACCATCGAAGGCGGCACCTCCATCAGGAGGTTCTGGTTGCGCCGGTAGTGCACCAGTTGCAGGAAACCGGCCACCGCGTCTTCCGGGGTGCGGAAGGCCGGCATGCGCGCGCCGGAGGCAATCGCCCGCGCATCAAGCACCGCGGACCCGCCCAGCCAGCACGACAACAGCGTCTTGGAAGCCGTGCGCACCAGCGGCGCGATGGCATTCGCCACGTCGCGACTGGCCACCGTGGCGGTGGGAGACTGGATCACCAGCACCGCGTCGACCTGCGGGTCATGCAGCAGGATATCGAGGGTTTCGCGGTACAGGTCCGGCACCGCCCTGCCCTGCAGGTTGACCACGTTCCCACGCCGCCAGCCGGGCGCCAGCAAGCCGTCCAGGCGCGCACTGGTTTCACTGGAGAAGGAAGCTTCGACCCCGCCGCCATAGGCCAGCGCATCGCGCGCCAGCACGCCGGGTCCGGCGCCATTGCTGACGATGGCCAGGCGCTCGCCGTGCAGCGGGCGCGCGTAGGCCAGGGTTTCCGCTGCCGAGAACAGCTGGTCGGTGGTGTACACGCGCAGCATGCCGGCGCGCCGGATCGCGGCATCGAACACGTCGTCGCGGCGCGCCAGCGCGCCGCTTTCGCTGGCCGCGGCGGGCGCGGGATCGTCCTCGCGCCCGGCCTTCAGGACCAGAACCGGCTTGCTGCGCGCCGCCGCGCGCGCGGCCGACATGAACTTGCGCGCATAGCGCAGGTCCTGCAGGTAGAGCAGGATGGCGCCGGTCCCGCCGTCGCTGGCGAGGTAGTCGAGCACGTCGCCGAGGTCGACGTCGGCCGCGTCGCCCAGGGCGATGAAGTGGGAGAAGCCGATGCCGCGGGTGCGCGCCCAGTCCAGCACCCCGACCATCAGCGCGCCAGATTGCGACACGAAAGCGATCCGCCCCGGCAGCGCACCGCTGGTGGCGACGCTGGCGTTCAGGCCCAGTCCGGGCGCCAGCATGCCGGCACTGTTCGGGCCCAGCAGGCGCAGCAGGTAGGGATGGGCGGCATCGAGCATCGCCTGGCGCAGGCTGCGTCCCCGCGATCCCTGTCCATCAGTGGTGCCGCTGCTCAGGACCACGGCGGCCCGGGTGCCGCGCTCGCCCAGCTGGCGCACGATCGCGGGGATGGTGGCAGGCGGCGTGCAGATCACGGCGAGTGCCGGCGCTTGCGGCAGTTCGGACACGCTCGCATGGCAGTGCCGTCCGGCCAGCTCGCCGTACTTGGGATTCACCGGCCACACCTCACCCTTGAATCCGCCGGCCAGCAGGTTGTGCAGCAGCGTCGCGCCCAGGCTGCCCGGCCGTTCGGAAGCGCCGATCAGCGCCACGGACTTCGGTGCGAACAGGTGCTCGAGGTTGCGAACGCTCATGTAAGTAGCCTTTCCTGGGGTGGGACGGGCGACCTGGCGCCCGGCGTGGAAAGCATAGCGCCCCTTCCGAAGGCAGCGCGCACGCCCTGCCGGGCAGGTTTCAGCTTGGTCGGATACTGCGAAGCACGCTGCGCCGCTCGCGGCGCGTGGCCGGCAGGGCGCACAGGGCCGGCGACTGGCTGCGCAGGGCCTGCATGATGCCGTCGGCCATGATGTCGGCATGGGTCGCGAGCGTGGGGCCGTCGATCCCCGCTTCGAGCACCTGCGTACGGAACACGCGCGCTTCGTCCAGCTCGGCCACGGCGATGCTGGCCAGGATCGCCGGCGAAGGCTGCGGCGCCACCGCGTAGAAACGGAGGCGGAATTCACGGTCGAGCAGGATGGTGCCGGCCAGGAAGCGGTCAAGGCCGACGTCGAAGAGAACGTGGATGATCACCTCGGCCGCACGGCCGGCGATCTCCTCCTGGTTTTTCCTGCGGCGCGGGCCGAACAGGCGGAACAGCATGTGCATCGCGGCCTCCAAGTCAATGCCTTCGGCATACTAACAGTATGTTTCTTGATGTGCAACAAGCAGCTGGTCGCCGCCCTGAAAACCCATGCTAGAATGGCCCCCGTGAAAACACTCGTCCGCACCCTGCTCGTCTGGTTCGTGCTGCTGGCCGTCCCCTTCCAGGGGTTCGCCGCGGCGGCGATGACCTGCGCGCACGGCGTCGGCACGGCACCCGCGAACGAGACGGCCAGGCATTTGGCCACGCATGTTGCTAAAGCTGCGGCCAAGCCGCCCTGCCACGGTGACGCCGCGCAGGCCGGCCAGCATCCTGCGACCCATGCCGCCACCCAGGCTGCTGCAACCGATGGCGCGCAGGACGAGGCTGCCTCCTCGCACCAGCAATCCTGCGGTAATTGTTCCGCCTGCTCGGTCGGCGCCGCCATGGCGCCGGCATCCAACCGCCAGGCGCCGTCCTGCTGCCCGTGCTGCTGCTGCCCGTCCGCCGCGCCGGAACGGGTCGCCCTGGCCGACGCCGACCTGCCCGAACGCCCTCCCCGCACCATCCTCGCGTGATTCGCCCGGTCGCCTGCGCGGCCGTCCTGCATTCAACCGAACGAGGTTCACATGTTGTATCTGCTATTGCCGGCGCTGCTGGCACTCGCGCCCGCCATTGCCGGCGCTACACCGCCGCGTCCCGACGACGCCGGCGCCGCCGTACCCGAGACCCGCTACCACGCTGCGCATGCCTACCGCCCGGCCGGAAAGCAGGCCACCACGCCCGACCGCCACTGGGTCGAGGCCAACCGCAGCGTCCTGGGCTACAACCCGATGATGCTGACCATGCCCGAGCGTGCTGCCGCTCCCGCTCCAGCCGCCTCCGCAAAGGCCGCACGACAGGAACCCACGCCTGCGCACGACCATGCCGCCCACGGCAGTCATGGCAGTCATGGCAGCCATGGCAGTCATGGCGGCCACGACGGGAAGGGACATCACTGATGCGCGCCGCCCTGTTACTGCCCTGCGCCGCGCTGATCGTCCTGGGCGGCTGCGCCACGACCAGTCCGCAGGAAAGCGCGGCTGCCGTCGCCTCCCTGGTGCAGGAACGCACCGGCGCCGCCCCGCGCCTCACCGGTCCGGGAGATGAGGCTGCGGCCGCCGCGGTGGCGCAGGAGGTCGGCGCCCTGCTGAAGGAGCCGGTCTCGATGGACGCCGCGGTGCGCATCGCCCTGCTGAACCATCCGGGCCTGCAGGCCACCTACTGGGAAGTCGGCCTGGCCCAGGCCGACCTGGCCCAGGCCACGCGCCTGCGCAATCCCTCGTTCGGCTTTTCCCGCCTGTCCGGCCATGGCGAGGCCGAGATCGAGCGCTCGATCGGCTTCGACCTGGCCGGCCTGCTAACCATGCCGCTACGCCAACGCATGGAAGCCCGGCGTGCCGATGCCGCCCGCCTGACGGTCGCCGCCGCGATCGAGCGCCACGTCCTGGAAACCCGCAAGGCCTGGGTCGAGGCGGTCGCCGCCCAGCAAAGCCTGGCCTATGCGCGCCAGGTGAATAGCGCCGCCGACGCCGCCTCGGAACTGATGGAACGGATGGTCAAGGCCGGCAACGCCAGCCAGCTCGACCTGGCGCGCGAGCAGGTCTTCTATGCCGAGGCCGCAGCCGGCGTGATGCGCGCCACCCGCCTGCTCGATGCCGCGCGCGAGCGCCTGACCCGCCAGCTCGGCCTGTGGGGCGAGCAGACAGGCTACACGCTGCCGGAGCGCCTGCCGGACCTGCCGCCCGCACCGCACGAACTGGCACGCATCGAACAGACCGCCCTGGCGCGCCGCCTCGACGTGCAGGCCGCGCGCACGGCGGCGCAGCAGCTGGCCGCCGACCTCGGCCTGACCCGCACGACCCGCTTCGTCAACGTGCTCGAGCTCGGCTACCACAACAAGAACGAAACGGGAGCGGAGCGCGCCAACGGCTACGAGGTCGGTCTCGAACTGCCGCTGTTCGACTGGGGCGGCGCGCGCGTCGCCCGGGCCGAGGCACTCTACATGCAGGCCGTGCACCGCGTCGCCGACACCGCCATTACCGCCCGCAGCGAGGCCCGCGAGAGCTACCTCGGCTACCGCGCCGGCTACGATCTCGCCCGCCACTACCGCGACGAGATCATCCCGCTGCGCAAGAAGATCGCCGACGAGACCCTGCTGCGCTACAACGGCATGCTGGCCAGCCCCTTCGAGCTGCTGGCGGATGCCCGCGAACAGGCGCAGGCCGTGAGCGGCTATATCGAGGCCCTCAAGGAATTCTGGCTCGCCGACGCCACGCTCGAAGGCGCGCTGGGGGGCCGGCAGAACGAACAAGTAAGGGAACACCAGAAATGACGAACCGCAGAAACTTCCTCACCGGCGCCGGCGCCACCATGCTCGGCGCTTCACTGGTCAGCAAGGCCGGGGCCGCCTCGCTGCCGGAAGCCCCGGTCCACACCGCGAGCGCCACCGCCGCGCCCCTGGCGCCGCCGAACGGCCGCCCCTACAACCCGGTGGTCACCCTGAACGGCTGGACCCTGCCCTGGCGCATGAAGGACGGCGTCAAGGAATTCCACCTGGTCGCCGAACCGGTGGTGCGCGAGCTCGCGCCCGGCATGCAGGCCAACCTGTGGGGCTACAACGGCCAGAGCCCGGGGCCGACCATCGAAGTGGTCGAGGGCGACCGCGTACGCATTTTCGTCACCAACAAGCTGCCCGAGATCACCAGCGTGCACTGGCACGGCCAGATCCTGCCCTGCGGGATGGACGGCGTTTCCGGCCTGACCCAACCCGCCATCCCGCCCGGCAAGACCTTCGTCTACGAATTCGTGGCGCGCCACGCCGGCACCTTCATGTACCACCCGCATGCCGACGAGATGATGCAGATGGCAATGGGCATGATGGGCTTCTGGGTCACCCACCCGAAGAACCCGAAGCAGCATGCGGTGGACCGCGACTACGTGTTCCTGCTGTCGTCCTACGACATCGAGCCGGGCAGCTACACGCCGCGCACCAACACCATGCTCGACTTCAACCTGTGGACCTTCAACAGCCGCGTGTTCCCGGGCATCGACCCGATGGTGGCGCGCCTGGGCGACCGGATCCGCATCCGGGTCGGCAACCTGACCATGACCAACCACCCGATCCACCTGCACGGCCACACGTTCGAGGTCGCGGGCACCGACGGCGGCTGGGTGCCGGCATCAAGACGCTGGCCGGAGGTGACGACCGACATCGCGGTGGGCCAGATGCGCGCCATCGAGTTCGTGGCCGACAACCCGGGCGACTGGGCCTTCCACTGCCATAAATCGCACCACACGATGAACGCGATGGGCCACGACGTGCCCAACCTGGCGGCCGTCGACCACCGCGGCGTGGCGCGCAAGATCAACAGCCTGGTGCCCGGCTACATGGTGATGGGCGATCGCGGCGGCTCGATGGGCGACATGAAGATGCGCCTGCCGCAGAACACCCTGCCCATGATGGATGGGAAGGGACCGTTCGGGAACGTCGAGATGGGCGGGATGTTCACGGTGCTGAAGGTGCGCGAGGGACTGGCGCGGGGGGATTACCGCGATCCGGGCTGGTACAAGCATCCGGCAGGAACCGTCGCGCGCGAATGGACCGGGGAGGTGCCGGCGGCTCCGCAGGCGCCCGGTGCGCCGGAAGCGTCCGACCAGCCGGCGCTGAAGGCGCGCAAGCCGGGCAGCCACAAGCATTAACGTAGGGTGGGCAGGTTTCCTGCCCACGCGGTGATAGTTAGCAGCAAGATCATCCGCGGCGATATCGCAGCCCGCAGCGATCACCGCGTGGGCGGGAGACCCGCCCACCCTACACCTTCGCCAAGAGGTCGATCAGCTGCCGCGGCGCCACCGGCTTGGTGAGGTGCTCGTCGAACCCCGCTGCCAGCGACGCCGCCCGGTCCTCCTGCCGCCCCCGCCCCGTCACCGCGACGAGGAAGGGCCGCGGCACGCGCCGCGCCAGGATCGCCGCCACCTCCAGCCCGTCCACCTCGGGCATGCCCTGGTCGAGCACGGCAATGTCCGCCGGGTGCGCGTTGAACAGCCGCAGGGCCGCCGCGCCATCGTGTGCCACGTCGACCGTCGCCCCTTCCGAGCGCAGCAGCCAGGCCAGCGACTCGGCGGCATCGACATTGTCGTCGGCCACCAGCACATGCTTGCGCAGGCGCGGCCCCGCGCCGTCCGGCTGCTCGGCCACGTCAAGCGTGGCCGCCGGCCGGATGGCCGGCAGGCTGACGGTAAAGGCCGAGCCCTGTCCCGGTCCGCCGCTATGGGCCGTGAGCCGCCCGCCGTGCAGTTCCACCAGCCCCTTGGCCAGCGACAGCCCGATCCCGAGGCCACCCTGCGCCAGGTGGCTGGCGCTCGACACCTGGACGAACGCGTCGAACACCCGCGCCAGCATGTCCGGCGCGATGCCGATGCCGTTGTCGCTCACCACGACCGTCGCCTCCCCGTCCGTTTCCTTCACCTGGATCCGGATCCGGCCGCCCGGCGGCGTGTACTTGGCCGCGTTGTTGATCAGGTTGGCCAGTACCTGGGTCAGGCGCAGCGCATCGGCTTGGACCCAGACCGGCTCGTCACACAAGTCGAGCGCCACCTGGTGGCGTCCGGCTTCGATCAGCGGCATGCTGGTCTGCAGGGTATCGCGCAGCAGGCGGCCCAGTTCCACCGGTGCGCGGTGCAGTTCGATCTTGCCGCGGCTGATGCGGGTCACGTCGAGCAGGTCGTCGAGCAGGCGCGCCATCTGGGCGGTCTGGCGCCCGACCATCGCGGCGATCCATTCGATCCGTTCCTGGGGCAGCGCCTTGCCGCGCAGGAGCGAAGCGGCATTGGCGATCGGCGCCAGCGGGTTGCGCAGCTCGTGCGCGAGGGTGGCGATGTACACGTCCTTGCGACGGTCGGCTTCGCGCAAGGCCTCCATCGCTTCCTCGCGCTCGCTGACGTCGAGCACCAGCGAGAACACCCGGTCGATCCGCCCTTCCTCGTCGTGCAGCACCGAGTTGTACCACTCGCAGAACAGCGTGCGGCCATCGCGCGTGCGGTTGCGGTTGCTCGACTTGACGTAGCGCGTGGCCGAGTCGAGCAGGCGCCCGATGGCGCCGGCCACCTTGCCGGCGTCTTCTTCGTGGCTCATCGGGAGCGCGTCGATGCGCCGGCCCACCGCTTCCTGGGCGCTCCAGCCGAACAGTTCCTCGGCGCGCCGGTTCCACAGGCGGATCACCAAATCGCGGTCCCACTCGATCACGGCCAGCGGGGTATGTTCAATGAGGTAGCGCGTCTGGTCGAGCGCCCGCGCCAGCGCGGCGCTCGCCTCGGTCCGTTCGGTGATGTCGTCCAGGACGATCACTGCCGCCGCCACCTCGGCCGCGGCATCGCGCAGCGGCGCGCCGCTGACCGCGTACACGCGCCGCCCGTCGCGCGTCAGGCTCTCCAGCACGGCATCGCGGAAGGCTTCGCCCCGGATTGCGCGCCGCACCGGTTCGCCAATCAAGGAAAGCATCGCGGCCGGACCGGGCATGGCGCCCTGGCCGCCATGTTCGAAACCGCCCGCCATCTGCTCGGCCAGGTCATTGGCCATCACGCAGCGGCCATCGCGGTCGACGATGAGCACGCCGTCGGGCAGCTGGCGCAGCACCGAGCCGAGCAGGCTTTGCCACTGCGCCCGGGAGCGGGTCTCGATCATCTCCTCGAAGGTATCGCGCAGGCGCGCATGCAAGGCAATGTTGTCGATGGCGAGGGCGCCGAGCACGAACAGCGAAGCCGCAAGGCCGTACAGGCGTCCGGCATAGAAGCCGAGATCGAAGCGGCCGGCGTTGAGCAGGCAGGACAGCAGCACCTCGAAAGCCCAGGCCGACATCGCGATCGTCAGCCACACGTCGAGCACGGCACGGGGGCGCTTCTGCGCGGTTTTCCACAATGCCAGCAGGGCCAGGGCCAGCACCGTGGCGCTGATCCAGCGGTAGGCGGGACGGAAGCGGTGGCCGTCCATCAGCACCGGCAGGTGGGGCGCGCCGGTGGTGCAGATCAGCACCAGCACGGCGACGAACAGAGTCGTCAGCAGCGCACCGACACGCAGGAAATGGTCAGGAAGCGGGCGCCGGTAGCTGCATGCGGAGCCGATCACGAACAGGGGGAACAGCGCGTGCCAGATCAGGAACAGCCAGGGGCTGGTCTGGCTGTTCCCGCCCAGCACGCCATGGGCGGAAAACAGGCCGGGAAAGGTCAGCATGTGGGCCAGCGCGATCAGCGCCGTGAACAGGTAGCCCAGCGTGAGGATACCGAGCGACCAGGACCGGCTGGTATGCACGTGGCCCAGCAGCAGGATGCCGGTGAGCAGGTTGCTGCCGACGAGCACCGACTGGACCATCGGGATGAATTCGGGCGCCACCGGCAGCGGCGTGCGCGCAAACGGCGCCAGCAACGAGAACAAGACGGCCAGCACGGCGAGCACCAAGAGGACGTTGCGCAACTGCGCATCGGATGGAGGGTGTTTCGCCAGATCTGCCGGTTCTGCTAAAACACCGTATCGCATGTGTCATCCCAGTGGAATGCTGACCAATCGTCGTGTTGCGCCCGTGCTTCTTCCTTTATTCAAGTTACATAAAAATATAGCTCATTTTGTCAAAGTTGAGCACGGATTAGTCTGCTGTCTTAGCCGCGTGCGCTGACCGGATAGCCGGCGGCGTCGATCGCGGCGACGATCCGGTCCAGGTCGGCCTTGCTGTCGATGCTCACCCGCTTGGTCGGCAAGTCGATGCTGACTGTCGCCGCCTCGTCGATGCCCTGCACGGCCTTGGTCACGCGGCCGACGCAATGGCCACAGCTCATGTCTTCTACGGTCAGTTGATACATATCTCGTGCTCCTGGTTGAATGGGCGCTGGGGCCCGTTGGGTAATGAATTCTTCCTCGATGGGTTGCGGCGTGATGGCCGGCGGCACGGCACCTCGCGACGGCCGCCATCCGCGCAGCAGCAGCGCATTGGCCACCACGCTGACCGAACTGAGCGCCATCGCCGCGCCGGCCAGCACCGGGTTGAGCAGGCCGAAGGCCGCCAGCGGGATGCCCACCACGTTGTAGACGAAGGCCCAGCCGAGGTTCTGGCGTATCTTGGCATAGGTGCGCTGCGAGATCGCCACCGCATCGGCCACCAGGCCCGGGTCGCCGCGCATCAGCGTGATGCCCGCCGTTTGCATGGCGACGTCGGTGCCGCTTGCCATCGCGATGCCGACGTCGGCCGCCGCCAGCGCCGGGGCATCGTTGATGCCGTCGCCGACCATCGCCACCTTGCGCCCAGCCGCCATCAACTCCGCCACCAAGCTGGCCTTGTCGCCCGGCAGCACGCCCGCATGGAAGCGCGCGATCCCGGCCTGCCGTGCCACGGCGCCCACTGCGCCCTCGCTGTCGCCGCTCAGGAGCACCGATTCGATGCCCATGGCGCGCAGGCGTTCCACTGCCGTGGACGCGCCGGGCTTGAGGCTGTCGCCGAAGGCCAGCAGGCCGAGCACCTCGGCGCCTGCCGGGCGGCCCAGCGCCAGCCAGGACACGGTGCGCCCCTGCGCCTCGTGCAGCGCGGCGCGGCCCTCCAGGCCGGCGGTCTGCGCGCCCAGCTCCCGCATCAGGCGCGCGTTGCCGAGGAAGACCGTGGCGCCGCCGATATCGGCCTGCACCCCGCGTCCCGGCAGCGCACGGGCAGCAGCCGCCGGCTGCAGGGCAATCTTGCGTTCCTGCGCCGCTTCCAGTACCGCGTGCGCCAGCGGGTGGCTGCTGGCTTGCTGCACGGCGGCGGCCAGTTGCAGCACCCGCTCCCCTTCCGCGCCTTCGACTGCCACCAACCGTGGCCGGCCTTCGGTCAGGGTGCCGGTCTTGTCGAAGACGACCACGTCCAGCGCATGGGCGGTTTCCAGCGCTTCCGCATCCTTGATCAGGATGCCGTGGCGGGCGCTGGCGCCGGTGCCGACCATGATCGAGGCCGGGGTGGCCAGGCCCAGCGCACACGGGCAGGCGATCACCTGCACCGCCACCGCGTTGAGCAGTGCGGCCTGCCAGTCACCGGTCGCCAGGGCCCAACCGAGCAGCGTAAGGAGCGAGACCAGCAGCACCGCCGGCACGAATACCGCACTGACCCGGTCCACCAGGCGCTGGATCGGCGCCTTGACCGCCTGCGCGTCCTCGACCATGCGGATGATCTGCGACAGCATGGTCTGGGCGCCCACGGCGCTGGCGCGCACCAGCAGCAGGCCGTCGGCATTGATGGCGCCGCCCGCAACGCGATCGCCCGGCCCCTTCGCGACCGGCAGGCTCTCGCCGGTAAGCAGGGATTCATCGAGATGGCTACGGCCCTCTTCCACGCTGCCGTCGGCCGGCACCCGCTCGCCCGGGCGCACCACCATCAGCTCGCCCACGCGCAGCTCGGCCAGCGGGATGCGCAGGTCGCGGCCGTCGCGCCGCACCAGGGCGTCGTCGCTGCGCAGGGCTTCCAGCGCCCCGATGGCCGCCACCGCCTGGCGCTTGGCGCGGCCCTCCAGCCACTTGCCGAGCAGGACCAGTGTGATCACGACGGCCGACGACTCGAAGTACAGGTGCGGTGCGCCATGGTGGCCGTCCGCCAGCAACAGGTACAGCGACAGCCCGTAGGCGGCGCTGGTGCCGATGGCAACCAGCAGGTCCATGTTGCCGCTGCCGGCACGCAAGGCCTTCCAGCCTGCCCGGTAAAAGCGCGCGCCCAGCCAGAACTGGACCGGGGTCGCAAGCAGCAGCTGCAGCCAGCCCGGCAGCATCCAGTCCAGGCCGAAGGGCTGGGCCAGCATCGGCGCCACCAGCGGCATGCTGAGCAGCGCGCTGGCGGCCACCGGCCACCATGCCGGCAGGCCGCCCGCCCCGGTCTTCCTGCCGCTCGCCTGGCGCGCCATGCCGGACGCCTCCGCCTCCGATGCTTCGTAGCCGGCTTCGCGCACCGCCGCCACCAGCGCGGCTACGGCCACCTCGCCCTGCACGGTCGCCTTCTCGGTGGCCAGGTTGACCGCCGCCCCGCGCACGCCGGGCACCTTGTGCAAGGCCTTCTCGACCCGCGCAACGCACGAGGCGCAGGTCATGCCTTCGATGCGCAGGACGCTGCTCGCCTCGGAATTGATTCTCTTGTCCATCTTGCTTCCTTCAGTCATCGAATGTCCCACCTGAGGCCATACCTGAAGGATATTCCTTCCCATGATGGGAAGGTCAAGCCTCTTTCACGAAAAAGGCCGAAAAAAAAGTGCACCAAGGTGCACTTTTTCGGGCAAGGGCTTGGGCTCCGAACGCTCAGGAGGTCTGGCGCGCCGAGCACACCCGTCCGCGCCCTGCCTTCTTGGCCTGGTACATGAAGTGGTCGGCCTCCTTCAACAGTTCCTCGGGCGAACGCGCCGCCTCGCCGGCGTCGAGGGCGATGCCGATGCTGGCGCGCACGCGCATTGCGCGTCCCGGCAGCAGCACCGGCTCGGAGATGCTCGCGATCAGCTTTTCCGCCACGGTGTGGGCGTCGTCGAAGGTATCGGCCATGTCTTCGAGCAGCACGGTGAACTCGTCACCGGCCAGGCGGTAGACGCTGTCGGTCTTGCGCACCCCGGCGCGCAGGCGCCCGGCGATCTCGCGCAGCAAGGCGTCGCCGGCCTCGTGGCCGAGCGAATCGTTGACCGCCTTGAAGCCGTCGAGGTCAATGAACAGCATCCCGACCGACTTGCCGCTGCGGCTGGCCCTGGCCTGGGCTACCGGGATCGCCTCCAGGAGTGCGCGTCGGTTCAGCAGGCCGGTAAGCAGGTCGTGCCGGTTCTCATACTCGCGCTGGGCCTGCTCCTGCTTGCGCGCGGTGATGTCGTGCAGGAAGGCGCTGAACGCCGTGCGCCCACCCGATTCGAGGGCGCGAATGCGCACCTCGACCGTCAGCATGCTGCCGTCGCGCCGCTGCGCCGGCAGTTCGAGGCGCTGGTCGACGGCGCCCGCGAGTTGGGCCGCCAGATCGCGCCCCATGCCCTGGGGGTCGCGGTATGCTTCCGGGACGATCAGCTCGTCGATCCTGCGCCCAAGCGCCTCCTCGCGTGGCCAGCCGAAGGTGTCCTCGGCCTGGCGGTTCCAGGCCGTGACCACGCCCTGCTCGTCCACGCTGATGTAGGCGTCGTAGGCGTTCTCGACCACGTTCCGGATTTCCGCTTCGCGCGCCCGCAGTTCGGCTTCGGCCGCGCGCTGGCGTTCCACCGCTTCGGTGAGCAGACGGTTGGCTTCGACCAGCTCGGCGGTACGGGCTTGCACCCGGCGCTCCAGGTCGAGGTTCAGCGCGGCGATTCCCGCCTGCGCCGTCTTCTGTGCATCGATGTCCTTGATCACCGCCACGTAGTATTCGATCTTGTCTTCGGCATTGCGCTTGGGCGAGACGTTCAGGTTGATCCATACCGTGCCGCCGTCCTTGCGGAGGTAGCGCTTCTCGATCTGGAACTGGTCGATCTCGCCCCGTTCCATCGCCGCCAGCTGTTCGGCGCCGGCCGCCACGTCGTCAGGATGGGTGATCTGCTGGAAGCTGCGGCTCCACAGTTCTTCCTCGCCGTAGCCGACGATGTCGCACAAGGCCTTGTTGACGCTGATCCAGCCGCCGTCCGGCGCCACCAGCGCGATGCCCACGCTGGCAATGTCGAAGATGGTCCGGAAGCGCGCTTCGCTGGCGCCGAGCACCTCGCTCGAGCGCGCCAGCTGGTCGCGCGCAACCGCCATGCGCTCGCGGTACTGCACTTCCTTGGTCAGGATCGCGGCCAGGTCGTTCAGCACCTGGGCTTCCTCTTCGCCCAGCGTGCGCGGCCGGGTGTCCAGCGCACACAGCGTGCCGATCGCGAGACCGGACGTGGTGCGGATCGGCACCCCGGCATAGAAGCGGATCTTCGGCGGGCCGCTGACCAGCGGATTGTCGTTGAAGCGGCCGTCCTCCAGCGCGTCGCTCACCACCAGCGGCTTGCTCATGCCGATCGCGTGGGCGCAGAAGGCGTGTTCGCGCGCCGTCTCCGATTCGATCATCCCGACCCGCGACTTGAACCACTGACGGTCGGCATCGACCAGCGAAAACATCGCCATCGGCACGTCCAGCAGGCGGCTGGCCAGGCGGGTAACGCGGTCGAAAACGGGCTCGGGCGGCGTATCGAGCAGGTGGAGGGCGTCGAGCATCGACAGCCGGTCAAGTTCGTCTGGTGGCAGTGGGGCAGCAGGCATAACATCCGTGTGGTCAGGTGACGGCGCGGTCGCCGTCCAGACCGAAACTGTAACAGAAACTGCATTTCCGACACAAAATGAATGTGTCACAACTACCAACAATATGTCGCATATTGGGAAATATGTGACATTATGGTAAGGAAAGTTTATTCATGATTGTAGTAGAGTGACTCCGAGAACCTCCATGCGCCTTTTTCCTGCCCTCCTGCTCGGCCTCGCCAGCCTGTTGCTGTCCGTCCCCGCGGCTGCGTCGAATACGCCCGCGCAGAGCGCCACCGCCGGCGTGCGCGAAGCCGAGCGGCAGCGCGCGCTTGCCTTGAACGAGCGCGACATCGAACTGCTGCGGCGTCTCATCGGCGGCAACTACCGCCACATCGAGACCAACGGCAGGCTGCGCAGCAAGACCGAATTCCTGCAGGCGCTGGCGCGTGACGAATACCGCATCCGCGATTATGCGCTCGAAGACATGAAGGTCGAGATCCTCGACAATGACGTCGCGATCGTCACCGGCACCTGGCGCGCCGCACGGCTCGACCTCGGTCAGCCGGTTCCGAGCCGGGGCCGCTACGTGCGCGTGTGGACCCGCCATCCCGAAGGCTGGCGCATCGCGCTGCACCAGGGTACCGAGATCAGGACTGCCGCCCAGCCCGCCAGGCAGGAGACGCGCGCGCCGCAATAGAACAGCCTTCAGTCTGCGGCGCGCATCGCCTCGCCGATCGCATAGAAATTGCCGCCGGCAATGTGGTGGATGCTGCGCCAGGACGGGTCCGCCGTCTCGAAATGCCAGTGGCCGTCGCGGAACACGCGCGCATCGGCCCAGGCGGCCGTCACTTCGCCGATGAACAGGTCATAGGCCTGCTGGTTGTGCGGTTCCGGCACCAGCCGGCAGGCCAGCCAGGCCGAGCAGCCTTCCACCAGCGGCGCCTCGACGCCCTCCATGCGCAGCAGGCTGACGCCGGCCTGCGCCAGCTTGCCTGGCTCGTCGTTCAGCGAGCGGTTCCCCACCTGGTGGGTCAGGCGCAGCTGGCGCACCGTCGGCAGCTGGACCACGAAAGCGCCGCTGCCCTCGACCAGGGCGCGGGTGCGGGTCGACTTGTCGAGCACCACCGTGAGCTTGGGCGGGGCGAAATCCAGGGCGCAGGCCCAGGCTGCGGCCATGACGTTGTCCACGCCCGCGTGGCGCGCCGAGACCAGCACGGTCGGGCCGTGGTTGAGCAGCCGGTAGGCCTTTTCGAGGGGGACGGGGAGGATGTGCTCGTTCATGCGGTTTCCAGTGCGGGCAAAACCCTAGTCTGCCACGGAAGCCGAACGGCGGAGCGCCCGTTCCTTCCTGCGGCGCGTTCGCCCGGCCGGCCCGGGCTGCGAGCAGGGCCGGCACGGCCGCCAGCGCCAGCAGCAGTGCGCTGGCGCCGAAGCTGGGTGAACCCACAGGAATTCAACAAAGGTTTGATCTGCATCAGCCGCACATGTGACGCAGCTTTCTACCGGGGGTAGAGTTATCGCTGCCGGGCGCATTCACTCCCTACGGCCCGGCCCTAGCCTGCAGAGGAGCTGCCATGTACAAGACCATCATTGTCCATGTCGACGAAAGCCCGCTTCTGGACGCCCGCCTGCGCGCTGCAGCCTGGCTCGCCAATGCCCATGAGGCGCACCTGGTGGGCTGCGCCGCCACCGGCATGTCCTGGCCCGCCTATGCCATGCTGACTGGCCCGATGGGGGTGCCGCCGGGTGGCGAATTCGAGACCCTGCGCAGCACGGCGCGCGCGGCCCTGGGGCGCTTCACAGAGCGCGCGCAGCAGCTGGGCGTCGCATCGATCGAAGAGCGCATGGTCGAGGACGAGCACCGCGACGCCCTGCTGCTGCAGGCGCGCTATGCCGACCTGGTCGTGACCGGCATGGACGCCGGCGACGCCGCCACCGTGCGTGGGCTGCCGCAATACCTGGCGATGCACGGCGTGCGGCCGGTGCTGGTGGTGCCGCCCTCCTACGACGGCGCGCCGATCGCGGACACCGTGGTGGTCGGCTGGGATGGCAGCGCGCAGGCGATCCGCGCCATCGCCGGCGCCATGCCGGTGCTGGTGCGGGCCCGCGCGGTGCGGCTGGTGCTGGTCAATCCGGACCTCGAGTCCGGGCTGCACGGGGAAGAACCGGGCGCCGACATGGCACTCCATCTGGCGCGCCACGGCGTGCGGGTCGAGGTGCTGGTCGAGCGCACCCAGGCCGCGATCGGCGAAGCCCTGCTCGGCATCGCCGCCGGCAGTGGCGCCGGCCTGCTGGTTACCGGCGCCTTCGGCCACAGCCGCTACCGCGAGATCGTGCTGGGCGGCGTGACCCGGCTGCTGCTCGACCGTGCCAGGCTGCCGGTGCTGTACGCGCACTGAGGCGCCGACTTCCCTGCTTACAAGACCTGCTCTCCGACCAGCCTGACCGGCCCGCGCAGACTTCAGCGGCGTCGCGCACCGGGCTGTCCAGCATGCCGCGCAAGAGCATCCTCCAAGCGAACGAAGCCCATGGAGTCGACAGCCGTGCGGGCATGCCGCACGCGGCCGTCATCCATGAAGACGAAGAACGGGCCGGCCTTCCTCCATCATGCGAAAAATAATGGAGGACTCCATCGATTTGCAAAGCGGGCGCGAAGATCGCTATCAGCGCTTTCCTGCCGCGTGTTCGATCAGCCAGCGGTCCATCGTGTCGCGGTGCGCCTGCGAGGTCAGGTGCACCTGGTTCGGCTCGACGACGAAGCTGCGGGCGGTCGGGATCACGTTGTAGACCGCGAAGGTCGAGGTCGGCGGCGTCACCATGTCGTTGTAGCCGGCGTAGTACAGCACCGGGGTGCGCAGCCGTTTCGCGAAATTCACCGTGTCGTAGTAGGCCGAGGTGACCGCTTTCGGCTCGACCGGCAGGTCGCGCCTGCGCCCTTCCCCGTCCTTGCGGAACAGCCCGGGCCAGCCGCCGGCGCGCTCGTGCAGGTAGCCGGTGACGTCGCTATAGGCCGGGTAGGAGGCGATCGTCAGGGACACGCGCGGATGCAGGGCGCTGGCCATGATCGACAGCTGGCCGCCCTGGCTGCCGCCCTGGGTGGCGAGGTGCTTGCGGTTCCACTTCGGATGCTGGACCAGGTAGTCGAGCGCGCGCAGCGTGCCCAGGTAGACCCGGCGGTAGTAGTAGGCACGCGGGTCGTCCAGGTTGTAGCGGTTGTAGCCGTCGAGCGCACCGAAGTTCAGCTGCTCGTACACCTCGGCGGGCAGGTCGACGGGAATGCCGTGGATCCCGATCTGCAGCGTGATGAAGCCCTTCGCCGCCAGTTCGGGCGTGCCCTTGTAACCGCGCACGCCCGCGCCCGGCACGTGCAGCACCGCCGGGAAGGGGCCGGGCCCGCGCGGCACCGACAGCACGCCGTACATGCGGGTCGTGCGCTTGCCCGGCCCCACGTTCTGGAAGCTCAGGTAGGACACCTCGACCTCCGGCGTCGACAGCGCCGGCGCCGGCAGCAGCCGGAAGTCCGGTTCGACGGCAAGCAGGTCGCGCTTCTGCGCGGCCCAGAAGGCGTCGAAATCCGGGGGTTCGCTTTGGACCGGGCGCAGTTCGAGCGGGCTGAAGGCCGCCGTCGCCATCGCCTCGACCGGCTTGCCGTCGATGCTGGCGCTGACGATGCAGCGGACAAAACCCGGCTCGTCCCCGCCCGGCGCTGCCAGCAACAGGCCGTGCTCGGGCACGACCGCGCTGCGTTCCGGCCCTTCCAGCATGTCCGGCCCCATGCGATAGGTGATCCTGATCCCGTCGCGTGGATAGGGCTTCTTGTCGATCCTGATGTGGAAGACCGCGTTGTCGCCGACACGGTAGGTCCAGTCCGGGTTCGACAGGCCGACTTTCAGGGGCTGGTCGGGATAGGCCGCCTGCAGCACCTGCACCTCGGACTGCGCGGCCGCGCAGTCCGGGCCGGCCCACAGGAGCTGCGCCGCCAGCAGCACGCCGGCGGCGCCCGACCTCGTCCTGGAGAGGGCGATCTGGTGGAGCTTTGTCATCTTTACGGAACCATCAGCTCGTCGATGTTGCCCATTCCCCGGCCCGTGGATTCCAAGCGCAGCGTGTTGTTCTGGCCAGGGGCCAGGTGGACGGTCACGTTCATGGCCGCCCAGGTGCTCCAGCCGCCCGTTCGCCTGAAGGCAAGCCCGTGGGGTATCCCGTTCACCAGCAGCTTGCCGGTGAGGGTGGCCGGGTCGCCGTTCGCGTAGCGGATCGTGATGGTCTTGGGTCCGCCCGCGCCGCCGTTGATGCGCTTGAATTCCGCGCTGCCGCCGTCCAGCGGGAAGTTCAGGTAGCCCATGTGGCGGAAGCCCCCATGGTCGCTCCTGACTACCGCGTTGCCGCCGACGATCGCGGTTTCTGCCTGGATCGTCCCGGTGCCGTCATACGGGACGTGAACCGGCGCCTGCGGGAAGGAAGTGGCGCCATGGCCCAGGTAGAAGCTGGTGTGCGGCGGCTGGTTGTAGCCGGCATTCTGCGCAGCCACCTGGCTGCGGTAGTGCGGATCGTGCATCAGGGTGTTGATGCGGGTGGCCGTCGGGATCGCGGTGCTGAACACCATCAGTTCCGTATTGCTGCTGTTACGGAAGACCAGCTCCTCGCGCCAGTCGCCGAACAGGTCGGCGGTGAGCACCGGCGTCGCCTTGGTGCCGTTGTTGGTCACGGCGCCGTGGGCGCCCGTATCGATGAGGGTAGAGAACGTCCGGGTCGCCGGGTTCCATTTCTGGACCGCGACGCTGCCCATCGGTTCGCGCAACAGGTCGCCGTCCCACCAGACGCCGAAGTTCATCGAGCCCGGTGCGCTCGTGTGGATCAGGTTGCCGGTGACGGTGCGGTGGCCGCCGCGCGAGGCCCAGCATTCCGCGCCGGGGTAAGCCGGATCGACATCGAAGCAGACGCCGCGCCCGATGTCCGCGTTCGAGCCGCTTGCGCCCCAGATCAGGGCGCCGGTGGCCGCGTCGTGCAGGCCGGAGCCGTTCGCGCCGTAGGTCGACGGACTCTCGTGGATCATGTAGACCTGCAGGCCGTCCCGGTTCGGGTCGAATTTGCCGAAGTGGAGCGCGTCACCATGTCCCAGGCCGGTGGCGTACAGCAGCTGGCCATGGCTGTCGATGGTGGCGGCGCCGTACACGATGTCGTCGCGGCCGTCGCCGTTGGCGTCGCCGGTGGCGAACCAGTGCGCGCCCTGCCCGCGCGCGGCACTGCCTGCCACATCGGTGTCGAACACCCAGCGGCTGGTGAGCGCGCCGTCGCGCCAGTCCCAGGCCGCGATCACTGCGCGCGTGTAGTAGCCGCGCGAGAAGATCGCGCTCGGCCGGTTGCCATCGAGATTGGCGACGCCGCCCAGGAAGCGGTCGACGCGGTTGCCGTAATTGTCGCCCCAGGCCGCCACGTTGCCGCGTGCGGGCAGGTAGTTCACGGTCTTCATGGCGGCGCCGGTCTGGCCATTGAAGACGGTCAGGAATTCCGGACCGGTGAGGATGTAGCCGTTCGCGTTGCGGTGGTCGGCGGTAGGCGAGCCGATCACTACGCCCTTGCCGTCCACGGTGCCGTCGGCGGTCTTGGCCATCACCTCGGCCTGGCCGTCGCCATCGAAGTCGTAGGCCACGAAGGTGGTGTAGTGGGCGCCGGCGCGGATGTTCTTGCCCAGGTCGATGCGCCACATGCGGGTGCCGTCGAGTTTATACGCATCCAGGTAGGTGTTGCCGGTGTAGCCCGACTGCGAGTTGTCCTTGGCGTTGCTCGGCTGCCACTTGACGATGATCTCGTAGCTGCCGTCGCCGTCGAGGTCGGCCGGGGCGCCGTCGTTGAGCTCATAGGTATAGGCCTCGCCCCGGGGCGTGACGCCTGCCGGCGGCGCCTGCACCGGAATCGACCTGTAGGGCCTGGCCCAGGTGGCGCCGGCGCTGCCGCCCGCCCCCTCCACGCCGCCCACGACCTCGCGCACGGTATAGATGTCGGCTGCGGTCCCGGTCGGATCGGTGAAGTTCAGCGCATCCAGCGGCGCGGCGTTCAGCTTGGTCGCACCGCGGTAGACGTTGAAGCGCGTGCCCGCTGCATCGGTGGCGAGCTGGCGCCAGCTGACAAAGACCCCAGGGTTGGACACGTTCGTGGACGCGATCGCGACTGCACCGCGGTTCAGGTACTCGATCTGCTTGCCGGGAATGGTTACGACGGCGCTCGCGCTGCCGGCGGCTGCCAGCAGTGCGAGCAGGAAGTACGAGGCGCTAGCTTTCTTGTGGATCATGCTGTCTCCGTTTGCTATTCATATGATGGATGCCTTCGTATGCCTGAGGTGCTGCGGGTCAGGCCGCCCGTGGGAACTGTTCTTGACGAGTCATCATAAGCGCGCCGCCGGGCTGTAAAACGGGGGACTCGAAAGCACTCAAACAGATGATCGCTTGGCCGGGGCATCGCGAAAATCAGGTGAAAAAAGACGATCCGTCACCGGATCGTCCAGGCGTGGAGCGGCGTATTCGCTGCCCTCAGGGCCTGCTGTTCGGCCTGGGACGCCTGTCCTCCATGCCGGCCTCGTCGCCGTCGAAGCTGGGACCGACAGCTCGCGCACGTCTCCCTCATGGTCGCGGTGGTTCTGGCGCGCCATCAGGACCAGGCCGTCGAACGGCACTGCCTCGGGAAACGCGATGCTCAAGGCAGCCTGCGGGCGGGGAGCGCCAGCCGAGCCAGTCAGGAGGGCGAAGGTATTCGGATCGCCGTCGATTGCATTGGCGGCATTCGGCCAGCCCTTGGCCAGGGCGCCGAGCTTCTTCATGATGCGGGTGTCGAACAGGACGCTCCTGAACTCGGCCGCCTCGATGCGGGTCTTCGGCGCAGCTGGCGCGCCACGACGCGCGACCGCCAGGGCGGTGGACACGAGCTTGTTCATTCGCCGAGCCTCCCTCGCAGCGCGCCGGCCTCCGCCCGCATGTCGGCACGCGGTCCCTGCACGCGCACCAGTACGCTGGCGATCCCCGATTCGGTGCCGACGCTTGCGGCGCCGACGATCTCCGCGCCCCCACCGCTTGAGAACGCGACTTCCCGTCCACTCATGGGCACCGTCGTGCCCTTCGCATCCACCAGGCGCGCGCGCACGAAGACCAGGTCTCCCGCGACGGGCGGCACGCCCAGGTCATCCATGTCCAGCGCGAGTTTCACCGGCTCGCCCGGCGTGCGGACGCGGTGTTCGGCCACGAGGCGCCCCTTGGCGTAGGCCAGCGCCACCAGTTCGCCGGGGCTGAACCCGCCTGTATCGAATTCCAGCGGCGCATTGGCCAGGTGCGGGTGGCTGCGCGTCGGCCCGACTTTCCGGCGCGCGACCGGCTTGCCGTTCAGGCGCAGCTCGACTTCCTCGGCATTGCTGAACACCCGCACCCGGGGCGAGGAGTCAAGCTGCCAATGACTGGCGATGAAGACCATCGGTCCCCCGCCCCAGCGCGCCGAAGCTTCCTGGCTGCTGCGCTGCGAGCGGAAGAACTCGGCCGCGAACTTGGGCAGGCGCTCGATGCTCATCGCGCCCGACTCCTCGAGGTCAGGGGCATAACCGCGCGCATAGTCGAACATGACCCAGTAGCCGTCCGCGAAGGCCGGGGTGCTGAAGTTGTCGTCGTGCGCTTCGGCCACGTTGCGCGCCTGCTGCAGCAGGCGTGCCTCGCCCTGCGCCAGCGACTGGCGGCTGGAACGCTCGGCCGGCTTGAGGTCGGCCCAGTCGCCCTGGTTGAAGCCGGCGTTCATCGCATAGTATTCCCAGTCGCCGTATTCGGACACGATCAGCGGCTTGTTCGGGAGCGCATGCTTGCTGCGGTGCTGGCGCGCCTGCAGGTAGATGTCATAGGTCTGCGGCACCCAGCCGGCCGAGAAGGCCTGGTCGCCCGGGTACTCCTGGTGCACGGTGTCGTGCAGGGCCTGCACCAGCGCATCCGGCATCCTGGTTTCGTTCAGCGAGCACTCCCAGGCTAGCACGCTCGGGTGGTTGCGGTCGCGCCGGATCATGTCGGCGCAGGTCTGGATGGCCTGGCGCGCAAAAGCGGGGTCGGGGTTGAAGAACTGCCAGCCGGGGATGGCGGGCAGCACCATCAGCCCCAGCTCGTCGGCCGCGGCCATGAAGCTCGGGGAATGCGGGTAGTGCGACAGGCGCACGTAGTCGAAGCCGTATTTCTTGATCAGGAGCGCATCGCGATAGTCCGCCTGCTCCGAGAGCGCATAACCGACGTAGGGGTACTCCTGGTGCCGGTTCACGCCGCGCAGCGTGAGCGGCTCTCCGTTGAGCAGGAATTTGCCGCCCTCGAAGGCCAGCCGGCGCACGCCGATGCGGGTCGCCACCACATCTTCGCCGCCCGCAGCCAGCACCTTCGTCTCCAGCCGGTAGAGATTGGGGGCCCTCGGCGACCACAGCTTCGGCTGCTTGACGCGCAGCGGCATCGTGACGTGGCGGCGCTCGCCTGCCGCCAGGCGCAGTTGCTGCTCGGCCCGCACTACCTGCTTGCCTTGCCAGGACAGGGTGTGGCGCACGGTCACCGCCTGTTCGCTACTGGAGGTGTTGCTGACTTCGGCCCTGACCTGTACCACGGCCGATGCCTTGTCGGCCTGCGGGGTGGTCACGAAGATGCCGCCGCCGCCCGGCGTATTCGAGAGCATCTCGTCCGTGACGTGCACCGCCGGCTTGATGAGGAGGCGCACGCCCCGGTAGATGCCGCCGTGCTGGATGTAATCCAGGTCCTTCAGCGGCTTCGGCCCGGTGACCGGGTTGTCCTCGTTATTGGCGCGCACCACCAGTTCGTTCTCGCCGCCCCGTTGCAAGGTGTCGGTCACGTCGAAGGCGAACGGCAGGTAGCCGCCCAGGTGCTGCCCCAGGTGCCGGCCGTTGAGCCAGACGTCGGCCACGTTCATCACGCCTTCGAAGCGCAGGATGGCGCGCTCGCCCGGGCGCAGTTCGGGCTGGAGCCGCTTCTTGTAGAAGACGGTCCCCTGCCAGGGCGCCTTGGGCACGCGCGGCTCGATGCGCGCCGCATGCGGGAGCGTGACCGGGGTCCAGCCATTGGCGGGCACCCCCTCGACGCCGGCGACCTGGCGGCTGTCGTCACGGTAGAACAGCCACGACCCGTTCAGGTCGACCGTTCGGGCCTGGGCGCCCCCAAGCAACGCGAACCAGGACAGCAGGCAGGCGGCCGCAGCATGGCGCAAGCCCGCGCCGGCGAAATCGAGAGCATTCATTCTGATGTACGATGAGCAACATGAACGGGCTGTCAGTCTATGCACGGCCGCGCGTGCGCCGCAAGCGCTATCGGCCTGGCACGCGAAACACTCACGCCGTTGAGTTTTTCCAGCAAGCACTCATGAACATGAGCAATTTGCCAAGCATGCGTTCATGAAAAGGGAAAGGCATTACTATTCGCCATCCGTGCGGCAAGCCGCCGCCCAAGCATTTCCTCCATGTTTTTGAATCGAACGAGGCCCTCGATGTTCAATCCCACCGACCATCCTCACCGCCGCTACAACCCGCTCATGGGTGACTGGGTCCTGGTCTCGCCGCACCGCGCCAAGCGGCCATGGCAGGGCCAGCAGGAAGCCGTCGACCGCGAAGCCAAGCCCTCCCACGACCCGAGCTGTTACCTGTGCGCCGGCAACACCCGCGTCAACGGCGAGAAGAATCCCGACTATGCGGGCACTTATGTATTCACCAACGACTTCGCCGCCCTGATGGCCGATACGCCGGATGCCGCGCCAGGCGTTGACCCGTTGTTCCAGAGCATGAGCGCGCGCGGCACCAGCCGCGTCATCTGCTTCTCGCCGGACCACAGCAAGTCGCTGCCGCTGCTCGAGCTGCAGGCGATCGAAGGCGTGGTCGACACCTGGTGCGAGCAGTCTGCCGAACTCGGCCGGCAGCACCGCTGGGTGCAGGTATTCGAGAACAAGGGCGCCGTGATGGGCTGCTCCAACCCGCACCCGCACGGCCAGATCTGGGCGACCAGCTTCCTGCCCGACCTGCCCGCCACGGAGGACCGCCAGCAGCGCGAGTATTTCGCGAAGCAGGCCAAGCCGCTCCTGCTCGATTACGTCGAGCGCGAGGCGGCGGATGGCGAACGCGTGGTCGTCAGTACCGAACACTGGCTGGCCGTGGTCCCGTACTGGGCCAGCTGGCCCTTCGAGACCCTGCTGCTGCCGCGTTTCCCGGTCAAGCGCCTGGAAGAGCTGGGCCAGGAGCAGCGCGCCGACCTCGCCATGGCGCTCAAGCGCCTGACGACACGCTACGACAACCTGTTCCAGACCTCCTTCCCCTACTCGATGGGCTGGCACGGCGCGCCTTATTGTCCCAATTCGGCCGAAGACGACACCACCCCTTGGCAATTGCACGCCCACTTCTACCCTCCCCTGCTGCGTTCGGCCTCGGTGCGCAAGTTCATGGTCGGTTTCGAAATGCTGGCCGAGACCCAGCGCGACCTGACGCCCGAGCAGGCCGCCGCCCAGCTGCGCGCGCAGTCCGAGGTGCATTATCTCCATCACCAGACCACCTGAAAGCACGATGAACGACATGCCACAGGCCCGCGCGGCCGCCGCTTTCCAGGCCGCCTTCGGCCATGCTCCTTCCCTCCAGGTCCAGGCGCCGGGCCGGGTCAACCTGATCGGCGAACACACCGACTATAACGACGGCCTGGTGCTGCCCTGCGCGATCGACTACCGTACCGTGATCGTCGCGCGCCCGCGCGAAGACCGCCTGGTCCGCGTCGCGGCCGCCGACTACGACGGCGCGATCGATGAGTATGCGCTCGACGCCCCCATCGAACGGCTGGAGGCGCCGATGTGGGCCAACTACGTGCGCGGCGTGATGCGCGACCTGGTCGAGCGCGGCCTGCCCGTGCAGGGCATGGACCTGGCGATCGCCGGCGACGTGCCGCAGGGAGCGGGCCTGTCGTCCTCGGCATCGCTGTCGGTGGCGGTGTGCCGGCTGTTCGCCACCCTGCCCGGCTTCGAAGGCTTGGGGCCGGTCGACATGGCCCTGGTGGCCCAGCGCGCCGAGAACGACTTCGTCGGCACCAAGTGCGGCAACATGGACCAGATCAGTTCCGCCTGCGGCGTGCAGGACCATGCCTTGAAGATCGACTGCCGTTCGCTGGAAGTACAGCCGGTACCGATCCCGGGCAATGCCGCCATCATGATCTTCAATTCGCACGTCGCGCGCGGCCTGGTCGACAGCGCCTACAACACCCGGCGCGAGCAGTGCGAGGCGGCGGCCCGCCACTTCGGCCTGCGCGCCCTGCGCGACCTCGACCTGGCCACATTGGCGGCACGCGCCGCGGAGCTGGATCCGGTGGTGCTGCGCCGCGCGCGCCACGTCGTGACCGAAAATGCCCGCGTCGAGGCTGCCGCAAAAGCGCTGGCGGCAGGCGACCTGACGCGCATGGGCGAGCTGATGGAAGCCTCGCACGCCTCGATGCGCGACGATTTCGAGATCACCGTGCCGGCCATCGACCAGCTGGTCGGCATCGTGAAGTCGGTGGTCAAGACGGCCGGCGGCGTGCGCATGACCGGCGGCGGCTTCGGCGGCTGCGTGGTGGCCCTGGTGCCGCACGCGCTGGTCGATGCCGCCCGTGATGCCGTGCAGCAGCACTACACCGCGCCGAACGGCAGCAAGGCGACGACCTACGTCTGCCGCGCCGCGGCGGGCGCAGGCGTCATCACGGCATGAGCTGGCAGGCTGCCGGCGACAGGTACGGCGCGCTGCCCTACCGCCGCTGCGGGCGCAGCGGCCTGCGCCTGCCGGCGGTCTCGCTCGGCCTGTGGCACAACTTCGGCGGCGGCGACGAACTCACGCGCCAGCGCGAGATCGTGCGCACCGCCTTCGACCTCGGCATCACCCACTTCGACCTGGCCAACAACTACGGCCCGCCGCCGGGATCGGCGGAGAGCAATTTCGGGCGCCTGCTCGACCTCGACCTGCGGCCCTACCGCGACGAGCTGGTCATCAGCACCAAGGCCGGCTACACCATGTGGCCCGGCCCCTACGGCGACTGGGGCAGCCGCAAGTACCTGGTCGCCAGCCTCGACCAGAGCCTGAAGCGCATGGGACTGGACTACGTCGACATCTTCTACCACCACCGGCCCGACCCGAGCACGCCGATCGAAGAGACCATGGCCGCGCTCGACCATATCGTGCGCAGCGGACGCGCCCTCTACGTGGGCATCTCGAATTATTCGGGCGAACAGACGCGCCTGGCCGCGGCCGAACTGCGCCGGCTGGGCACGCCCTGCATCGTCAACCAGTCGCGCTACAGCATGTTCGTGCGCCAGGTCGAGCCGGACCTGCTGCCGGTGCTGGCGCAGGAAGGCATCGGCGCGATCGCCTTCTCTCCGCTGGCGCAGGGCCTGCTGACCGACCGCTACCTGGACGGCCGGCTGCCCGCGGATTCGCGCGCGGCAGGCGGCGTGGGCTTCCTGCGCAGGGAGCACATCACGGACGAGCGCCTGCGCGTCGCGCGTGCCCTGAACGCCTTCGCGCAGGAGCGCGAACAGTCGCTGGCGCAACTGGCGCTGCGCTGGGTGCTGCGCCAGCCGGCGGTCGCGACGGCACTGATCGGCGCCAGCAGGCCGGCCCAGGTCATCGAGGCGGTACAGGCGGCACGGATGCCGGAACTGGACACGGCCGACGTCGAGGCGATCGAGGAGATGCTGTCCGCTTGAACCGTGCCGCCGTGTGATGGAACAGGAGCGGCGTGCTACCATCGCCGTCAAGACGATCACTCCAGTCCAGCTGCCATGATGGCTCCCAGTACTGCCGCGGACCTGCAACGCCGGCTCGACGACCTGCTCGATCACTTGCCGGCGGGCGTCGTCGTGCATGGCGTCGACGGCCGCATCCTGCACGCCAACCGCCTTGCCTGCGAACTGATCGGGCGCGGCCTCGCGCAGCTGCGTGGTACCAGCTCCAATGGCAAGGCCTGGCACTTGCTGTGCGCCGATGGCAGCCCCATGCGACAGGAACAGTTTCCCGTGAACGTGGTGCTGCGCACCCGCCGCCAGCTGTCGCAGCAGGTCCTCGGCATCCGAAACGGAAAGGCAGACCCGCCACGCTGGGTGATCTGCAACGCCTACCCGGAATTCGATGATAAGGGCATCCTATGCCGTGTGGTGGTGTGCTTCACCGACTGCACCGCGCTGAAGGAGGCGGAGCAAAGCCTGCAGAAATCCGAGGAGCGGCTGCGCCTGGCCCTGCTGGGCTCGACCGACGCCCACTGGGATTACGATCTCGTGAAGGAAGAGATCTATTACTCCGAGCGCTGGTGGGGCATGCTGGGCTACCAGCCGGGAGAACTGGGCTGCCATACCCGCCTCTGGCTGGAAATGATGCACCCCGACGACAAACCGCGCCTCCTTCCCTTCTGGCAGGAGTTGCTTGACGGCCAGCGCGAAACCTACAGCGTCGAGTGGCGCCTGCGCCATCGCGACGGGCACTACGTGCCGGTGCTGTCACGCGGCTTCGTCACCCGCGACGCCACCGGCCGGGCGCTGCGCGTCTCCGGCACCAATACCGATCTCACCGAACGCAAGCAAACCGAGCAGCGCATCTTCGAGCTGGCCAACTTCGATCACCTCACCGGCCTGCCGAACCGGCGCCTGCTGGCCGAGGAGCTCGACAAGGCCCTGGCGCGCAGCGAGCGTTCGGGTTGTTTCGGGGCCGTGATCTTCCTCGACCTCGACAACTTCAAGCTGCTGAACGACACGATGGGCCATGACTTCGGCGACATGCTGCTGCGCCAGGTGGCCGACCGCCTGCGCCACACGGTGCGCCACTGCGACCAGCTGGCGCGCCTCGGCGGGGATGAGTTCGTGCTGGTGCTGGAGGACCTCGCCGAAGGGGAACGAGAGGCGGTCTCGGAAGCCCAGCACATCCTGGAAAAGCTCCAGGTCTCCCTGGCCCAGCCCTATTACCTGGAGGACCGGCTGTTCCTGAGCACGCCGAGCATGGGCGTCGCGCTGTTCGACGGCGCCGAGACCGACATCGACACCCTCCTCAAGCAGGCCGACCTGGCGATGTACCGCGCCAAGTCCGAGGGACGCAACACGGCGCGCTTCTTCGATCCCGGCATGCAGGCCTCGGCCGACCACCAGGCGGCGCTCGAGCATGCACTGCGCGAAGGCCTGTCGGCGCACCAGTTCGAGCTGTATTGCCAGCCGCAGTTCTGCAGCCGCGGCCGCCTGGTCGGGGCCGAGGTGCTGGTGCGCTGGCGCCGTGCCGATGGCCAACTGCTCGGTCCCGATGCATTCATCGGCCTGGCGGAATCCTCGGGGCTGATCCTTCCGCTGGGCCAGTACGTGCTCGAGGAAAGCTGCCGTGCCCTGGCACGCTGGCGCGACGACCGCACGCTCGGCAAGCTCGAGCTCGCGGTCAACATCAGCGCCCACCAGTTGCGCAGCGCCGATTTCACCGGACGTGTGAGCCATATCCTGCTGGACAGCGGCGCGCCACCCGACAAGCTGTGCCTGGAGCTGACCGAAAGCGTGCTGGCCCAGAACGTCGCAGAGGTCATCGAGCGCATGCAAGCGCTGTGCGATCAGGGCGTGCATTTCTCGCTGGACGACTTCGGCACGGGCTATTCCTCGCTGGCTTACCTGAAGCGCTTTCCGCTATCGGCATTGAAGATCGACCGCTCCTTCGTGCACGACGTGCACCTGGATCCGAATGCCGCGCCGATCGTCGAGGCCATCATTGCGCTGGCGCGCAAGCTCAAGCTCGACATCGTGGCCGAGGGCGTGGAACATGAGGCGCAGCGCAGCTTCCTGGTGGATGGAGGATGTGGGACGCTGCAGGGATACTTGCTGGGGCGGCCGGTGCCGATGTGGGAGTTCGAGCGGATGTATAGCAGCACCGGAATCGGGCATGCTTGATAGCCGGCGGATCCGGCAAGGCCACCTGGTGCATCCTCCCTCGGTCATCCAAAGCCTGTGAATCAAAGCGGCCTCGGGGACCACCTGCGCCGCGAGACCGGGAAGCTGGAAACACAGGCCATGGCATTGCCCGCGGGCGAAGGTGCCGTATTCTTCGGTACACCGGCGGCTGACACGCGCGGCACCAGCGGCCCCGGTAAGGGCCAGGTCACTCCGCCGGTCGGCGCGGCGGACGGAAACGGAATCCTGCTCTCGCCCGCTCGACGTCGGCAATCGTCAGCATTCGCATGCAGGAACGCCGGCAGGCATGCCTAATGTCTCGGCAGTGACGATTGTCTTAGCTCGCGGCAAACCGAATGAAAATGGAATGAGCGACAACAGGTTCTTGTATCCGACCGGTTCACACGCATCGGCACCGGCTGTTTTGCATATACGGACGCGCACCAGCCGTATGCAGCTCTGGCTGTATGGGTTGCTCAGGCAATTGGCGAAGTTGGCTGCCGGACTAGCGGGTAAGGCGCCGGATGGGATCGGCACCATGGTCATGGTGGTCCCGTCTTTCCGAATCCACATATAGTCGATCACAACGTTCCTGTCGCTAACCGGTTCGGCGAACAGCAGGAATCCCGGTGAGTCACGAAATATGGCTCGCTGTCGCACCTTCTGCATGTCCGCGTCCTTGCTGAAGTCGGCGTTGCTAGCAAAAGCGGCAGCACGACGGGTCACTTCTTGCAAGGTATTCATGATGTACATCGCGCGGGCCACTTCGACGATGCCGAAGAAAAGCATGAAAAAAATAATGGCAACGAGCGAGAACTCGACAGCAGCCACCCCCTGCTGTTTCTTGCGGCTCAAGCGCACGCTGGAAATCCGTTTAATTGCCGGCATAGCGCATCGTGACGCCTGCGGATAGACGCAGGCCGTCTTCGCCAAAGAGTGGGGCGGTGAGTGGTCCGAAAATCTCGTCGCGCATGCGTATTTCCACTGCCACGTAGACTATCGAGGGAACACCCGCGCCGCTACACTTAAAATTATCGCAAAGGACAGTGACCCCTGCCACCACGAGTCCGGGCCTGATTTCTTCAAGCTCGGCGTCTACGACTGCTTCCGCAAGTGCTGCAACACCGACTGGGGCGCCACCCGCTACCTCTAGAATCTCGGCACGGGTGGCTTGGGACAGAAAACGTGCCCCGTCGTGTGCCGCCTTTTCAGCCACGCTGTAGTACCAGAAAATACGCGCTAGAAAAAGCGGAATCGCCAGGAACAAGATAATTATCGGCAAAACGAACGCCGCTTCCACGGCAACGCCCCCCTGTTCGGTCCGCCGGACACATCGGGTGGTAAATGTTTTCATGGATAAAGCCTTACACGGGTGCGTAGCGTCTGTTCCTCCGCCAATCCGGCAAACTCGGCGTACAGGTGGGTGTCGTCCGCCTTCACGGTCATGAAGAACCTTCCGATCCCCTTCACGGTCGCGCGGTTTTCCGACACTGGGCAGGAGAGCAAGGGGATATTCAGTACCCGCCTGTTTTGCACCCCTGGATTGGTGGGGGTCTGCCCATGGTTCGGGCCCGCGGTCTGATATGGCGTCGACGATGGATAGCTGCTCTTCGCCTGGGGGGGGCCGGCAGGATATAGATCCTTCCAGCTCGAGGTAGGGAACGCGACGTAGCCGCTTGACGGCATCGGATTGGCATATCTGACCGCCTTGGCGTATGACCATAGCGGCCCGAACTCGTCCGCCGTAGAGGCCGGCGATGGTGATGGACCGGCAACAGTCGTGCGCTTTTTATTGTCCGAGTCCTCATAGACCTTCGCTGCCTGCCGCTCCTTAAGGTCCGTCTCCATCCAGGTCACGCTGCCATTCTTGGCGCTGTACTCCTTGACGTTCCTGTCAGGTGGGGCGGTCGCCGGACTGCATGGTTCGGTATAGGAATCGAATCGCGAATTAAACTGTCTGTAGTAATCATTGAGGGGAAACGGAGAGGAGACCGAGACTTTTGCTCCCGTCACCCGCGCCATCCCCATCACGCCGGTGCAGACTGCCGGTGCGACAGTATTGAAATCGCTTGACGATGTCGGCGCGGTGCCCGGGCCCGTAAACGGATGAATCAGGAAGGTCTGCCCCGTTTCCGTGTCCTCGGGGTTGAGCTGCATGAGGTCATAGCTCACGCCTCGTCGGAACCCATATTCCTGCAACTCGCCATTGCGGTCCCGCTTTTCAACAGGGTCCATCGCACATATGCCGAACGGCATTACGCCAACTGCAGACGGTCCAGCGACTGCGCGTGCAGCCGTCGACGTGATTGCGCCGCCGTTCGAGACAACCGGCAGAAACAGCGTTTGCACCTCACCATAGGACAGATCAAGTCCGCGGGTATCAATCTGCACAAACAGGAGACCGTTAGGAACGCTTTTCGCTGCCGCCTCGCTACTCGACAGCCAGGGTCCATTAGGCGATGCGGCAAACTTGATAGCGTCGTCAGACCAGTCCATTGGTTCCGGAATGTAACCATAGCTGGGGCCGCCGTACATGACGGGAGTCGCAAACAAGGAGGCGACTCGTTGTGTCGCTCGAGTGAGCCCCGCCTTCGTACCGTCGAGCTCGGTTGCAGCACTCACAGCAGCGGCGTCCGCTGCGCTCTGCAGTTCCACCTTCCGGTTGTAGACCCGGGAGAGATCCAGAGCCAGGCTGCAAAACCCGCAGATGATGATAATTGCACCTACCGCCATTATTGCGATGGCACCGCTCTCGCGACGTGGACGCTTGAAAGCCGCATGATGATTGCAACGCATGCGGGGCCTACCCTGGTCCATGCCCATGCTGCCTCCTTTCGAATCCCCACGCTTGCCGAACACCTGTGAGCAAGTGTAATGATTGCTTACACCGGATAATTGACTCCGCACAATTTTGGTTAGGTAGCTTGGCACTACTCAGCATGGTCGGCACCGCGTGAGACGGGTACGGGGTCGCCGTCGCGCTGCGCTGTCAGTTTCCTGAGTAAGACCGCGGAACATCAACGCCAGAACCAATAGCGAGCGATGTGGGAATAACGCAAGGCAATAGTGCTAAGCAAAATGCTGTCAAGCTTAATTGCTAGCAACGCAGTAGGACAGGTGGAGGGACACGTGATGCAAGGGGACCATAGAAGGGAGCCTCAGGCGCTTGGCATCGGTTGCAGCGCGCTTCTGCCCGCTTCATTGTTCTTGGGAAGTACTGGGTATGTCGCGGCAAAAGCTGCAGGAACCGGATGGTTCACACCTTCCATCCCCTACCTGATATTTCTATTTCTGTTTCCTTGGTCCCGAATTGCGCTTTGCCGCAGGCGTCTTGCTGCTTCCTTGTCGATTGTTTGTGTGGGAATGCTTGCAGGCTTCGTCACAGCAGACCGGCTGCCACATCCGCTACATCTTGGGTTCGTTACCTGGAAGTTTTGGACGGCAGCCGTGTTCGCCTGGCTGCGGCTTATTCTCGTCGATCGACAACAGCTGCGCTCAACCGACGCCGCCAGCCAGAAAACGACCTGCAGCGTGGCGTCGCCGTGAAGCCGACTGAGACCTTTTTGACAGCGCAGGCGATGCCAGGAGTCTGGCCCCAGTGACGGCCTCGCGCGGAAAGAGCGAAGTCCGCGTATGGCCGTGACGGCCCGTCGGCAGGCGGCGCGATATCAAACAGCGCCAGATGCGCGCCAGCCCAGGTTCCGGGGCTTGTCAGGCGCACCCGATGCTTGCGCCGGGCCTGCGCGGACAGAAAAGAAAAAAGCCACCTTGCGGTGGCTTCTTCTTTAAAACTTGGCGGAGACGGTGGGATTCGCATTTCGGCCCAAACCCTGCATGGATACTGGCATTCATCCAATACCACTTTTTCGCCTACCCGTTTTCGTTCCCTTACATACGTTGGTCAAGCTAGAACAATGAAGACCGATCCTACACTCATCATTGCCTAAGTCCCAAGGACAATTTTAAGCGCAGACAGGCGTGCACGAACGCCCTTTCCTGTTCGAAGGCCTCGAAGAACACCTGGCTTGAACACCGCACCCTTGCCGCTGAAGTGCGTATACAGCGATGCCTTGCGTATGCCAACCTGTTCGGCGATCACATTGAGGGATGATGCATCGTAGCCGTGTTCTGCAAAATGCTTGACGGCTGCGCCGCATATCCTCTCGACTGACGGCGACCTAATCTTCATCGAGTTCCTTCCGTCGCCTTGTTAACGAGCCGGCGGCTGTCAGCTGGATTAGTGACCCGCGAGGCTACGTAGTCCGGTCGCTTTCCGAACGCCCATCAGCGTCAGCATCAGGGTCACCAGCCCGAAGATCCCCAGGGATCCCAGCCATGCTTGCGCACCCTGTTCTGCAAGTCCGCCGGCCAGCGGTGTCGCCGCAGACGAAATCACAAGCTGGAAGGCACCCAGCAAGGCTGCGGTCGATCCGATCGATGTCTGCTGCGACGACATCGCCATCGTCATCAGGGTGGATTCAGCAATGCCAAGTCCAAACATGGCGATGAACATGCCGACGACGATCACAGGCATTCCCGCGCCCGCGAAGGCTCCTACAGCACCGACTGCCGCACCGGCAGTCATCATCGCCACGCCAATGATGGCAAGCCGCCCGACGCCGAACGACACAACCAGTCGGCTGCAGGAAAGCGCGCCCAGCAGTACTGCGACGCCGGTCCCGCCAAAGACCAGTCCAAAAATGTCTGGGGACAGGCCGTAGTGCGCCTGATAGACAAGCGATGCGCCGGCAATATAGGCGAACAAGAAAAAGAAAGCCGCGGATAGGGCCAGCGCCGGCACGAGGAATGACTTGTCGCCGGCGATCCGCTTATAGGTCCGGAAGATTTCTGCAGGACGCAGCGACGAGCGTTTGTCCGCAGGGAGCGTCTCAGGCAGGCACAAGAGCGTATTCACGACCGCAACCACACCCATGCCGGCCAGCACGAGCATGACGCCGCGCCAGCCGAAGAACGAGCCGACGTATCCACCGATTGCCGGGGCAATCACGGGAGCTAGCCCTTCGATTGTCATCAACAGGGCGAACAGCTTTGCTGCCTGGGTGCCCGTGCTGACGTCGCGCACGGTGCTTAGTGCCACCACCAGCGTAAGCGCCGACGCCATGCCTTGGCAGAATCGTGCAAGCAGCAACATGTCGATCGACTGCGCTCCGGCCGCCCATACCGAGGTCAGTATGAACACGACGATACCGGCGACCAGGGGGCGCCTGCGCCCATATGCATCGATGATGGGCCCGAACACCAGCTGCCCGGCGCCCATCGCCAGGAGAAAGACGGTCAGCGTCAGCTGTACCTTCGTGTACGAGGTGTTGAATTCATCGGCCATGACCGGCATCGACGCCAGATACATGTCGATACCGGCAGGGCCGAGTATGGTGATCAATGCCAGCGATGCCGCCAGCGTCAGGCCAGCCTTGGGGCTAGTCATGAGCGAACTCCTTCAAGATGAATAGATAAGAGCACTCATTATACCTACCGGCCGGTAGGTAGCAAGAGCAGTGTAGTACTCTGCTCAGACATCTTTCGGCGCTGGATGCCCGACAATCTTATCGTCCGGTCATAGGACTCAGCAGAACTACCGCTTGCACACATGCGAAGTGGTGGATCATGTGCTCTGCTTCGGCTGACGGTGCGAGACCGCATTGAAGAAGCCTTTCAAAGGAGCCCATGGCTGGACTATCTGAGGTATGACATCGCCGTTCCTGACGTCTGCGTCAATATGGGATAAACCTGGGGTGGTCGAAACGATAGCCAGCCATGGCAGCGTTTCTCTTGCTGATCGAAACGCAGTTCCAATTGTAGACTTTAAAACGACTTTGTTAGCGATAGCGAAACCCTGCCCTTGCCGACGTCACGGGTATCGTTCTCATTCAGGTTCGACCTGGTGCCACTGAAAAATGCCGTGTTGCCGTTCCTCGACCACTGCGCTGCCCCGATCCAGCCGCCGTCGAAGGTTTTGCTGAGCGAGACCCGGTAGTCCTTCGCTGTCGGCTCGATATCGCCAAGCGAGGCTTTGAAGTCCTGGCGTCCGGCGTGCAGGCCGAGCACCAGTCCGGTGTCCGCAAGCGGTATGTCGGCATTGAGTTCGACATAGTCGGCACCCTTGGTACTGCCGCTGAACCCCGTCTTCTCGTTGAACCCCAGAAGGTCGGTCAGCGTGCGCGAGTACTTCACGCTGAGCCAATTGTAGCCGAGCGAAACGTTCGCTTCCGTGAAGTCATAGCGCTGGTCCGGGCGCGGGCCCCATGTCATCTTGTTCCAGTTGCCACCAAGGTAGTACACGGTGATGACGCCGGCGCCATAGTTCCAGTCATCGTTGAGCGCCTTCTTGAAGCCGAGTACCAGGTCGACCTCGGCCTTCGATCCCGCAACGACCTTGTCGCTGATCGTCGATGCCCATAGGCTGGCAAATATGCCCGAAGTGTGTGCGTAGTCGACGCTGCCCTGGATGGCCGGTCGGTGCCAGGTCTGGGTCACCCCGCGGAAAATGTAATCCGACACGATCGCCGCGGTCCCGGTGAACTGGTGCGGCGATTGCGCCACCTCGTCGGCTAGCGCGCCTGGCGCCAACATCGCCAGCGTCATTGCAAGAAAAAGCTTGTTCATGGTCTCCTTTCGTTGTGGTCCGCTCCGCGTCCTTGGCGGGTCGTCCGGCGCACGCCGGTGAAGGAAGTGTCACGGAGCACCCACTGCCGGCGTTATCCAAAATTGGCAAATCTGCCTGGGATGAAGGGCATGGGGCAACTCGGGGCAGCCTGCCCGCCGGATCTGCCAATTTTCGATAACGGCACTTGCGACAGAGCGCAGATACTTTGTGCAACGGCGTGCTGGTGCCGTACTCGCTATGGCGGCTCTCAACCGTCCACAAGACGGTTCCGGCACCCCAATAACTGGAGGAGACGCCATGAACACGCTTGAAAACGCGACCTATTACACGGCCACGAAGAAGTACGAACTCAACTTTCCCAGCCTGGAGGACGACATCGATGTCGACGTCGTCGTGATCGGCGGCGGCTTCAGCGGCGTGAACACCGCACTCGAGCTGGCGGAAAAAGGATTCGAGAACATCGCCCTGCTGGAAGCCCGTTACCTGGGCTTCGGTGGCACCGGCCGCAACGGTGGCCAGATCATGGCGGGCATCGGGCACGACCTCGACAAGATCAAGAAGGACGTGGGCGAAGACGGCATCCGCGCGATCCTCGAGCTCAGCGAGACGGGCGCCGACATCATCCAGGCGCGCATCGACAAGTACGGCATCATGGCGGACTTCTGCCACGGTTACGGCTACATGGGCTACAACGCCCGTCAGGCCAAAACGCTGCGCCAATGGGAAAAGGACTTCAAGTCCTTGGGCACGTCACACGAGATTCGCTACCTGGAAGGCAGCGACGTGCGGACCATCATCGGCTCGGAGGTTTACAGCAGCGCCCTGCTCCACATGGGCGGCGGCCATGTGCATTCCCTGAACCTGCTGCTCGGCGAAGCACTCGCGCTGTCGAACCACGGCGCGCGCATCTTCGAGTACTCGCCGGCAGTCGATGTCATCTATGGCGACAGGATCAAGGTACGCACCGCCAAGGGCAGCGTCACCGCCAACAAACTGCTGTGGGCCTGCGACAGCTTCCTGAACCGAATGGAGCCGGAGCTGCATCGTTCCACCATCAATACCTACGCCTTCCAGTGCATGACCGAGCCTCTCTCGGACGACATGATCGAGCGCATCAGCCCGATCCGCGGCGCCTATAGCGATATCCGGCCGATCATCGACTACTACCGTGTCACCAAGGAGAACCGTCTGCTGTTCGGCTCGGCAACGCCCCTGCTCGACCATATCCCGTCGGACCTGAAAGCCTGGAACCGCCAGCTCCTGCTGAAGGTCTTCCCCTACCTGAAGGACGTGAAGATCGACCTAGCCTGGGGCGGGCCGATGGCGTGCAGCCCCAACCTGTTCCCGCAGATCGGCTCACTGCCGGGCAGGCCGAATGCCTTCTACGTCCAGGGTTACTCGGGTTTCGGCGTCACGCCCAGCCACATCATCTGCAAGATCCTGGCAGAAGGCATGGCCGAAGGTTCGCCGCGCTACGACCTGCTCAGCTCGATCCGCCGCGCCACGGTGGTCGGCAAGGACCAGTTCCGCCCACTCATCTGTACCGCCGGTAAAACCTGGCACCAAGTTTCCGGTTATTGGACCGGACGTCGCTAACGCAAAGCAAGACCTGAAAGGAAAACAATGAGCATCACCCAACTCTCTACCTCCCTGCGCCAGCAGGATATGCAGGCCATCGGTCCTGTGACCAATCTCGGGGCCATCATCGAATCGGGCGACGTGCAGGCTTACGCACTGGGCACCTTCGGCGCCCCGACCGATCCGGTGTCAGCCGGCTACTTCGGTGTTACCCGCGGCGTGTTCCGCATGACCTATCCGTTCAACGAGCAAGCTACCGTGGTCCACGGCGTGGTCAAGCTGACCGATGTCGCCGCCGGGACCTCGGTTACCTACCGCGCTGGCGACAGCTGGTTCGTCACCCAGGGCACCGAAGTCCTGTGGGAAATCGAGAGCGACTTCTTCATCAAGCACTTCTTCGCCGTCGTCAAGTAAGCGGCGAACCATACCCAGACGGGACGAGGCGTAAGCCCGTCCCGTTTTCTTTTGGGCGCCGCTTGTACCCGTCGCCCCCTCTGCCCTCTCCCTTCGCCGCAAAGCGTGCTACAAAACGAACGCCCTCGGAGGGCACTAGTGAAAATCAGGCGACGGGAGCGCTTCCGGGAACTCCGCAGGAGCTGACCGGCACAGCCTTGAACAAGGGCTGGCGCATGAAGTATTTCACCCACACTGCTGCCACGATGCCGAACACCGCGAGTACGCCACCGCTGTACATCACGATCGGGCCGGTCAGCTCGGGCGCAGGCGAGCTGTTGGACACCACGAAGACCAGGCCCGCAATCGCACCGATCTGGGGAAGCGGATAGAACGGCGTACGGAACGGACGCGGCAGGTCCGGCCGGCGGCGGCGCAGCACCAGCAGGACGATATGCGCCAGCAGGTACACGAACATCCAGCACACGGCGGCAGCGATCGTCAGGGGAAGGATCTTGCCCGGGTCGCCTCCCGCCCATACCAGTCCCACAACAGGGCAGGCGGCGACGAACAGCAGGGCCGGCACTGGCACGCCCTTGCCCCTTGAAACGCGCTTGAAGACCGGGAATACCTGGCCGTTGAGCGCCATGCCGTGCAGCATTCGTGGCACCGCGGCGAGCACGGTATTTGCCAGACAGGCGCTGGCAGTCACGGCGATCAGCGCGAACAAGATGCGCCCGGTATGGCCAAACACGGCAGATACGGCGTCCAGGTGCGGCGTCACGGCCGTCAGCAGCGTCTCGCGCGGCAAGACATGGCTCACGCCATAGGCGAAGAGCAGGGCCGCGCTTGATATCACCAGCAGCCCGATGACCATCGCGCGCGGAAGGTCGCGCTCGGGACGCTTTGCCTCCTCCACCATCGGCGTGACGAACTCACAGCCGATCAGGGTCCAGAAGCACAACACGATCACTGGTGCGATCGCAAGCTCGCCCGGCAAGGCGGCACTGGACGGGGCCGTCACCGGCGCGGAAGCATGCAGGCCGAAGGCCACGTACAGTCCGACGATAAGGAAGAAGGCGATGATGATGAAGGTCAGCGCCTGCTGGACGGTCGCGAAGACGTCCGTCCCCGCCAGGTGCAGAATGACGAGCGTGCCCAGGAGGAGCAGCGCCCAGCCCATGCTCGGCATGATGCTCGGGAAGAGCTGGCTGATCACGCTATCAAACAGCATCAGTTCGGCCGAGAAGCCGAAAATGGCCGGCACGACATAGCCGGCAAAGACGGCGAGGATCGCCGGAAAGTGGCCGACGGTCACTTCGGCATAGGTACTGATGCTGCCCGCCTGCGGCAAGGACAGCGACAGCTCCGCGAAGGTGCAGGCATTACACAGCGACAGCACAAGCGCCGCCGCAAACGCATACACAAAGACCGGGCCGCCCAGGGCCAAGCCCTGCAGCAGCGATACGGTGCTGGTCTGGCTGACGACAACGCCGATCGCAATCGAAAAGAGTGCAAAAAAACCTAGTGTGCGCCGTACTGGTGGCGCCGCGCAGCCAGGGCCGCGGTGGGGTGTGTTCATCGGTGTCTCCTGTTGGATTTATCTGGCTGCCGACGATTGCATGCTTGGCAAGCGTCTTGACAGGCTGATTCGATCCTAACGAGGAGACGATCCGCTGCGATAGCGAAAACTGGCAATCTTCGCCAGCCTCGCCGAAGGTGCTTACTGCACGATGCGCCCGCCAGCGCGCAAGGTCTCTGATGGAAGCTCGCCGAACAGCCGCTTGTAGTCGCTCGACAGCTGGGACAGGTGCCAGAAACCCCAGCGCGCCGCCATGTCGCCGATGGTCCCGGCGCCGCGTGCGTTGAGCAGGTCGCGGTGCAGTCCATTCAGGCGCACCACCTTCAGGTAAGCCGCTGGGCTCATGCCGATCACCTGAGTGAAGCAGTACTGGAGCGTGCGGCGGCAGGTAAAGGTCTGCTTGCACAGGTCGAGTACCGTCAGCGGGCGGTCTGGATTGGCTTCGATATAGTTGCGGGCCAGGCTGACCACCTTGCGTGCCTTGCGTGCCTCGGGTTCGCCAGGCCCTGCGGTAGCCAGACCAAGGTATTCGTCGACCAGCCCTACCAGTTCACTCACCAGCTGGTTGCGCGCCTCCCTGGGCGCCAGCAGGCAAGGCGTATCCGACATGGTCTGCAAGGCCATGCCGAGGCGCTGGCGCAGCGTTGCGGCCAGCACCGGGCTGTGCACATGGTTGGCGGCGCCGGCGAGCAGCCGGTGGCCGTCGAGGAAGGTCCTACCGTCTCCCGCTGGAATCATCGAGAGCGGCACCGTCACGCTCATCAGGGTGCAGTTCGGCGGCGTGCTCAATTCAAGACTGGCGTGATCGCTGAGCGCGGTCACGTGATCCATACCCACGCTGTGGCCGCGCCAGCGCGCCTCGCCTTCCAACCCAGCAAAGACGCCAAGTGCAATGACACCAGAACGGCCCGGGCCTACTTCGAACACCGCCTGCGAGGTCTTTTCCTCGAACAGCTGGATATCGCCGACCAGGGCTTCGGTAATCTGGCCGCTGAAGCGGCCTTTCGACAACTGGTCGTAGGTCTGGCTCCACCCGGTGAGCACCCGCTCGTGCTGCCACAGGTTGGACGTCTGGACGGTCTTGCGAAAGGCTCCGGACGCATTCGCGTCCTGCGGTGCGGCAAGCGCGGCGCCGGTGTGTTGCTCGCTGAAGATCATGTCTCCGCTCCAAGATGGATTTGCATGAGATGGCTCTTGCGGCCAATTCATTCAGATATTAACAAATCCAGCCAAGTATGTCAGCGGTGTTACAAAATCCTCCGCGAGCTGTTGTCTACGGGTTAACCAGGTCCGTTCAGCCTTTCATGATCTTGACTGTCTGGATGCTGGTGAACTCTTCCAGGCCCTGGCGACCGAAGCCGACGCCGAGGCCCGACTGCTTCACGCCGCCGAACGGCGCATCCGGCTGGACGGCCCCGTGTTCGTTGATCCACACGGTGCCGCATTCGAGCCGGCCAGCCACCTGGGCCGCAAGCGCAAGATCGGACGACCAGACCGATCCGCCCAGCCCGTTCGGGTTGTCGTTCGCCAGGCGGATCGCCTCCTCCACGTCGCGATAGGCAATCACCGGCAGGATCGGACCGAACTGCTCCTCGTCGACCAGGCGCGTGCCGTTGCTCAGGCCGGTCACGATGGCAGGCTCAAAGAAGTAGCCCTTTCCGTCCCGTGCCGCGCCACCGCTGAGGAAGCGGCCGCCCTGCTCGCGTGCATCGCGTGCCAGCGCCGTGACGATGTCGAGCTGACCGCGGTTCTGCAGCGGACCGAGTTCGATACCCGGCTCCATGCCGTTGCCAACCTTTGCCCGGCTTGCCAGGCTGGCCAGCTCGGCAGCCAGTTCCTCAACCTGGGATTCGTGCACGTACAGGCGCTTGAGGCAGGCGCAGGTCTGGCCATTGTTGTGGAAGCCCGCACCGAACAGCTTTGGCGCCAGCGCCTGGACGTCGGCGCCGGGCAGCACGATGCCGGCGTCGTTGCCGCCGAGCTCGAGCGTGAGGCGCTTGAGGCTGACCGCGGCGCCTTCCATGATGCGCTTGCCGGTGCGGGTCGAGCCGGTGAACACGATCTTGTTGACGTCGGGATGGGCGGTGAGCGCCGCGCCGACCTCCCCGCCGCCAGCCACCATGTTGAGCACGCCCGGCGGGAGGATTGCATTGGCGAGCTCCACGAAGCGGCTAGTGGCGACCGGCGTGAACTCCGACGGCTTGATGACGACGGTATTCCCGGCGCGCAACGCGGGAATGAGGTGCCAGATGGCGATCATGAGCGGCCAGTTCCACGGCGTAATCGAAGCGACAACGCCGAGCGGCTTGCGATGCACCTCCACCCGCGCCTGTGCATTGTCCTGGATAACTTCCGGGGCCAAGGGCAGGTCGGCCGTCACATGCGTCCAGGCGATGGCGCCGCCGAGCTCCATCCCTGCGCCGACATTGTTGAGGCCCTGCAGCGGCTTGCCAGTCTCGCGCGTCACCAGCTCCATCAGCTCGGACATGTTGGCGTCTAGTGCCCCGGCCAGCGCGTGCAGCATGGCCGCGCGCTCGGCAGCCGGCGTCGCGGCCCAGCCCGGGAACGCGGCGCGCGCCGCGGCCACGGCGGCATTCACGTGTTCCGGGCCTGCGGCGGCGACACGCGCGAACGGTTCTTCCAGCGCTGGATCGACGATGTCGAGGTAACGGCCGGTTTCCACCGGCACACCGCCGATATGCATGGGATAGGTCTTCATTGCGTGTCTCCTTTGTCGGCTCTGCCTGCAAAGCCATGATGGTGTCGTTGTCCTTCGGATCGGGCCATGGACAGGATGGCCAGATCGTATCCCCCGGAACCGCATGTGCAATATCGAAAACTGGCAAATGTGGCGCCGCTGCGGGATTTACGGATTGACGCGGTGCCGATGCGCTGGGTAGGATGGCGCCATGAACTTCACCCCCCTGTCCCCTGCCAGCTATTACGCCTACCGCATCCAGCGGTAGGGGCTTGTACGCAACCCGGACCGCTTCAGGGAACGGGTTGGCGCATTCGAGGTTCCCTGGCAGTCCCACCTACCTAGGAACCAGACATGCATACCCAGTCCCACGACCTTCTCCACCTGCTCGAAGAGCGAGGCTTCATTCACCAGGGTACCGACCAGGATGGCTTGCGCGCCAAGCTGGCAGCCGGCCCGGTCACCGCCTACCTCGGCTTCGACGCCACTGCCGACAGCCTCCACGTCGGTCACCTGCAGGGCCTGATGCTGATGCGCTGGCTCAAGCAGGCCGGCCACAAGCCGCTGCTCCTGATCGGCGGGGCCACCACCCGGATCGGCGACCCGAGCTTCCGTGACACCTCCCGCCCGGTCCTCGACGAAGCCAGTATCCAGGCCAACATACTCGGCATCAAGAGTGCTTTCGAACGCTATCTCGGCGCAGACGTTCCGCTGGTCGACAACGCCGACTGGCTAGATGGACTGGGCTACCTCGATTTCCTGTCCCAGGTCGGCCGGCACTTCAGCGTCAACCGCATGCTGACGTTCGACGCGATCCGCACCCGCCTGGAACACTCGCTGTCCTTCCTGGAGTTCGGCTACACCCTGCTGCAGGCGCACGACTTCACGGAACTTGCTCGGCGCCATGGTTGCACCCTGCAGATCGGCGGCGCAGACCAGTGGGCAAACATCATCAATGGCGTGGACCTGGGCCGACGCCAGGGCCTGGAGCTGTTCGGCCTGACCATGCCTCTGCTTGCCACCGCGGATGGGCGCAAGATGGGCAAGTCAGCCAGCGGCGCGGTGTGGCTCAATGCCGACCGGCTGGCGCCTTTCGATTTCTGGCAATTCTGGCGCAATTGCGACGACCGCGATGTGGGACGCTTCCTGGCGCTGTTCACGGAGTTGCCGATGGACGAAGTCCGCCGACTGGGTGCGCTGGAGGGTGCGGAACTGAACGAGGCCAAGATCATACTGGCCACCGAAGCGACGCGCCTGGCACATGGCAGCGACGCGGCCCAGTCCGCCCGTAGCGGAGCCGCCAGCCTGTTCGGACAAGGGGCACTGAACGAGGACATCCCGACGCTGCAGTTGGCGCCAGCGCGTCATGCTGCCGGCGTCACGCTGGCCGAACTGGCGGTGGAAGCCGGGCTGGCTGCATCGCGCAGCGAGGCACGGCGCCTCGCCGCAGGCGGCGGCTTGCGCCTCGATGGTCAGGCAGTGGCAGACGCCGAGCAGACGCTGCCATCGGGCGCCGGCCAGTGGCAACTGTCTGCGGGTCGCAAGCGTCATGCCCGGATCGTCGTGGAGGGGTAGATCCAGGCGGGCGTCACTCGCACCGTACCCGGGGCGAATTGTCCATCATGGCAGTGCCGCCGCTGCATGAGTCAGCGAATAGCCCTGTGCATTGGAAGTCGCCGACGTGCCAGCAACTTCGCCAGGCACCGAGGCGATCTGGAAGGCGTTCACCAGGCGAACCAGGGTCGCGGCCTGCTCTTTCAGGCTTTCGGCCGCGGCGGCTGCCTCTTCGACGAGCGCCGCGTTTTGCTGTGTCACGCCATCCATCTGGCCCACTGCCATGGTGACCTGTCCGATACCGCTGCTTTGCTCCGCACTGGCGGCGGCTATCTCGGCGATGAGATCGGCAACCTTACCGACGCTGCAGACGACTTCATCCATTGTTCCGGCGGCGCTCCGTACCAGCTTGTCGCCGCGCGCCACCTCTTCAGCGGAAGCGAGGATCAGGCTCTTGATCTCCTTCGCCGCGCCGGCGCTACGCTGGGCTAGGTTGCGTACCTCGCTGGCAACGACGGCAAAGCCGCGCCCCTGTTCACCCGCGCGTGCCGCTTCGACGGCGGCATTCAGCGCCAGGATGTTGGTCTGGAATGCGATGCTATCGATCACGGAGGTGATTTCCGCAACCTTGTCCGATGCCGTACTGATCGAGGCCATCGTCTGCGCGACTTCCGCCACCACCGCGCCGCCACGCCGCGCCACCGCCGAGGCACCGGTGGCCAGCATGCTTGCCTGGGCCGCGCTGTCGGAATTCTGCCTGACCGTACTGGCCAACTCTTCCATTGATGCGGCCGTCTTCTCCAGCGCGCTTGCCTGCTGCTCGGTGCGGGCCGACAGGTCCGCATTGCCTTGGCTGATTTCACTGCTCGACATCGCGACACTGGCCGAACTATCGCGCACGCGGGACAGCAACTGCTCGATCCTGGAGACGAAGCGGTTGAAGCCATCGCTGATGGCAGCCAGTTCATCTTTTCCTTTCACGCCCAGCCGCCTGGTCAGGTCGGCATTGCCCCCGGCCAGCTGCTGCATTGCGGCAGCCAGGTCGCGCAGTGGCGCCATCATGTGGCGCAGCACGAACACCATCGCGACCGCGGCGAGAACCGCACATAGCGTGGACGTAAGCAGCGTATCGATCAAGAGACTGCGCGCCGGCGCCAATGCCAGCGCCTTCGGGAAGGACAAGCGTACCGCCCAGGGCAGCATGTCGTCGTGCAGGCGCACGGGCTGCAGGAGATGCACCTTGCCCTGCGCCTCATACGTGTAGGCGCTGCCGTCACGGACAGCGGCGCGCGCCGCTGGCGGCAGGTCACCTGCCGCCAGTCCGTTGCGCGCGGCGTCCGGATGTCCGACGTACAGGCCCTGGTTCGAAATCAGCGCCAATTCGCCACCTTCGGTCGTGTGCATGTTGGCGAGCATGGCAGCCAGCTCGGACAGCATGAAGTCTCCGGTGACCACGCCCCTGGCCTGGCCATGGACGACAATCGGCACGACAAGGGACGCCATCAGCACCTGCTTGCCGTTCAATGGAAACGAGTTGGGCTCGCTGAAATAGCGCTTCCCCGTCCTGAGCGGAACGTCATACCAATCGTTCACGCCAGCGGTCGATGCGAACTCGATCGGGGCGACATTGAATCCGCCTGCCGGGTTACGCGTGTGGTAAGGCATGTAGCGGCCAGTGGCGTCGTAAGCCGGGCCCTGGCCGGCAAATTCGTTGTCCTTTCCGTCGAGCGCATCGGGCTCCATCACGATCGCAATGCCGATCAGGTCGTGCATCCGCTGCAGCGCCGCCTTGCTGACCGCGTCCGCCTGGCTGCGGCTCAAGGCTTGATCCGACGCCAATGTTGCACCGACGGTGCCGGCGATCGTCGCGACAGCCTCCAGATCGCCGTTCAGGCGGCTGTGCAGCGTTTTCGCGGCTGCCTCGGCCGAAGCGCGCCCGAGCTCGAGTGCCGCTTCTTCGGCACTGTCGTGGGTTTTCATACCGGTTACGGCGGCGGTGATCGCCAGGCATCCGATCAGCAATGCGCTGGCGGCAGCGCAGATCCGGACGTTAAGCGATAGATTGTCGAGTGCTTTCATGTCATCCCAGAGTTATTCGATTAACGGGTCGGACATGTCCTCCGGTGCGGGCGCAAGTCCACCCCGAGTGGATCACGCACGTCTACCGGAAGATTATCGAGTTTTGGCAAAACCAACTATTCGCTGCGGTCCTGTTGCCTGACTGCAACGAGTTGATGATGTGCTGGATTGCGCTAAGGGGCGCTACTGGAACGTGTCTGCCTGCGATGCAGTGCAAGACCCAGCAGCGAGAAGGTGCTGACGCTCAGGATCACGCCGGCCATGGCCAGCCCTCGTTCATCGTGCAGGAGGCTGACCGCGACACTCGCAAGCGCACCAAGTCCGAACTGGGCTGCGCCGAACAGTCCCGCAGCCGCACCGGACTGGTTGGGAAAACGCGCCATCAGTAGACCGATTCCATTGGCGCCGAGGAGGCCGGTCATGCTGACCACGGCGAACAATCCGATCATCGCCACCCAAACTGATGCTCTGCCCAGGACGGCTGCGAGCAGCAGCATGGCACCGGCCAGGGCAAGCACGCAGCCGATACGCATCATCGCTTCAGGTCCTGGATGGGTCGCACAGCGCCGGTTCACGAAGTTGGCGAGGAAGATACCAAAGGCATTCGCCGCGAATACCAGGCTGTACTGGACCGGCGTGAATCCATGTAATTCGATGAAGTAGAACGGGCCGGCCGTGATGTAAGCGAACATTGCGGCAAACGACATGCCGCCGGCCAGCAGCAGCCCGACCACCGCCCGGTCGCCAAGCAAGCTGCGGTAGACGCCAAAAAGCTTCATGGGCGAGACCTGAACGCGCCGTTGCGGCGGCAGCGACTCGGGCAACATCGTCCAGACCACGGCGAAAGCGAGCAAGGCCCATGCTACCAGGGCAGCGAAGGTGCCGCGCCATCCAAACAGCGTCATCAGGCCGCTGCCGGCCAGTGGCGCAAGCAGGGGCGCAAGCGCGCTCACCATCGCCAGGAGCGACAGCATCCGGATCGCCGCGACTCCGGGAAACAGGTCCCGCACCACGACACGCGACAGCACGAATGCGGCGCCACCACCGAGGGCCTGCAACAGACGGGCCGCAATCAGTTGCTCGACCGAGCCTGCCATCATGCAACCCAGGCTCGATAGCGCGAACAAGGCGACGCCGCCCAGCAGCACCGGCCGCCGGCCGAGGCGGTCGGACAATGGCCCGCAAAACAGCATGCCGATCGTGAAGCCGGCCAGGAAAAGCGTCACCGACAGCTGCACCGCGGATGGGGTGGCGCCGAGCTCGGCCCCGATCGTCGGCAGTGCGGGCAGATACAGGTCGATGGCGAGCGCCCCGAATGCGGCAAGCATGCCCAGCAAGACCGTCATGCGGCCCTCGCTCGGCCGGTCGACGGACGCCGTCACGGGTTGGTGGATGCTCATGCCTGCCCTCGCTCATGGTCGGCCGGGACGCGGCCTGGCAAATTCATTCAGATGTGATCGATTACAATACCGCATTTCGATACGCGGCGCTTGCAGCCGCTTTCCGCCATGTCCAAGAAGATCGCGTACCGCAACCTGCCGACCCTGCTGCTGAACGCAAGGGAAATCATGCTCGCCCAGTTCCGGCCGATCATCTCGCATTTCGGGCTGACGGAACAGCAGTGGCGCATCCTGCGCACCCTCAGCGACATGGGCGAGCTCGAGCAGCGCCAGGTGGCCGAAGCCTGCCTGATCGCCGCTCCTAGTCTCACCGGGGTGCTGTCACGCATGGAGGACACCGGCCTCATCGCGCGCACGCGGATGGAGGACGACCAGCGTCGCGTCACCGTGCGAATGACGGCGCTGGGCGAGAAGGTGGTCGAGGCCTTGGGTCCGCTGATCATCGCCCAGTACCGTAATGTCGAAAAGGCGCTCGGGCCGGAGCTGATCGCCGAGGTATTCGGCGTGATGGACCGGTTCATCGGGGCCGCGGCCGAGCATGGCCTGGTACGGCAGGTTGTCCTGCCCGACCCCGCCACGCTGGATGCGGATCTGGCACGTCTGCGCAAATGAGTCGCCGCGCACTGCCCGGGTTGGGCAGCACGCGGTAGAGTTTCAGGCTGCCGGGGAGTCGACGTTCCTGCGCGCGATGTGGAATGCTTCGCGCAGGACGCCGAGGTCACCGATATGGTTAGACAGCAGCAGGATCAGCTGGGCGTTGAGCATCTTGCTTTGCTCGTCGTTCAAGTCCTGGTGGGTGTCGACCAACATCTCGTAGAAGGCGTCGTGGTCAGCCACGTTCGGTTCGACGTTCAATCGTGCGTTCATGCGAGCTCCATCTGGTGTTCGGTTTCCAGTTCAACCGTTTCCACGTCGCTGTTGCCGGTTGCACGTGCCACGGCGGTTCGCACCGCGTGCTGGTCGAAATTGCGCCAGCGCGCGCAGACATGCTGGTCGGGTCGCAGCAGGTAGAAGCTGCCCGGCGTCGCATCGTAACGCGCCGCAAACAGGCCTTCGCTGTCCTCGAACATGCCCGGCCCTGCCTTGCCCTTGGCTGCAACTACCAAGGTCTGGACCGGAACGGTGTCGCGGGCCATCGCTTCAGCCTGGGCAAATACCTGGTCATCATGCGCAGTGCCGGCAAAATAGATCCCCGTGAACTCGTTGCCGGTATGGCGCAGCAGCCAGTCGGCGTCTCCCTGGACCGTCACTGGCGCGTCGGCCGCCGGCGATCCCGGACGCATGCCCTGCTTGAACGTGTCCGTGTCGGGCGTATTCAGGCTGGATTCGGCGTAGGTCGACGGTGTCGACAGGCGGCCGCTGTTGACCAGCTTGCGGGCAAACGGCTGCTCCTTGGCCAGCTGCAGCACCGCGTCGCGGAACAGGCGGCTGACTTCGCTCTTCGGCGTAATGAAGTCGGTGGCGCGCGTCGAGTTCAAGATATTCTCGTCGGCAGCGTATTCACGTTCCCGGCCATAGCTATCGAGCAGCGCGTCGGGCGCCCTGCCCTCGACCACCAGGCGCAGCTTCCATGCGAGGTTGTCGGCATCCTGCACGCCGCTGTTGGCGCCGCGGGCGCCGAAGGGCGACACGCCGTGTGCCGAGTCACCCGCGAACAGGACGCGGCCGTGGCGGAAGCTGTCCATGCGCAGGCAGCAGAAGGTGTAGATGCTGACCCACTCGAGCTCGAACTGTGCATCCTTGCCGAGCAGTGCCTGGATACGCGGGATGACGCGTTCCGGTTCCCTCTCCGCAACCGGATCGGCATCCCAGCCCAGCTGGAAGTCGATGCGCCAGATGTTGTCCGGCTCGCGGTGCAGCAGCACCGACTGGCCCGGGTGGAACGGCGGATCGAACCAGAACCAGCGCTCGGTCGGGAAGTCGGCCGTCATCTTGACGTCGGCGATGAGGAAGCGGTCGCGGAAGATCCGGCCCTTGCTTTCCAGCCCCATCAGGTTGCGGACCGTGCTCTTGCCGCCGTCGGCGGCCACCACATAGGCAGCTTCCAGCGTGTATTCGCCGTCGGGCGTGCCCACGGTCAGCTCGACGTGATCGGCATGCTGGACCAAGGCGGTGACGCGGCTGCACCAGCGCAGGTCGAGTCCTTTGAGCTCCTGCGCGCGTTCGTGCAGGTAGCCTTCAAGATAGTACTGCTGCAGGTTGACGAAGGCCGGGCGCTGGTGCCCTTCCTCCGGCAGCAGGTTGAATTCGTAGACCTCTTCGTCGCGGTTGAAGACGCGGCCGACGTTCCAGCTCACGCCCTTGGACGCCACGCGCTCGCCGCACTGCAGGCGGTCGAGGATTTCGAGCGTGCGCTTGGAGAAGCAGATCGCGCGCGAGCCTGCCGACAGCTTGTTGTCGTCGTCCAGCAGCACGACCGGGACGCCCTGCTGGGCGAGGTCGATGGCGGTCGCGAGTCCCACCGGGCCCGCGCCGACCACGACCACAGGATGGCGGGCCTGCTGCCCGCCGCGCGCTGCGTGATCGCGCGGTGCGTAATCGAATACGCAGCGTTGATAATCGATGTCCATGTCAGTTCCAGGAAATGCGTTGTTAGCAGATTCTTGAAATGCGCGGCCCCAAGGGCCGCGCAGGCCGTGACTCAGGTCAGTTCTGCAGCGAGTGCCACATTTCCTTGTCGCGCTCCGCGGTCCAGATGCGCGGATGCTTGATGCCCTTGGCTTCGTCGTAGGCGCGGGTGACATCGAACGGCAGGCAGTGTTCGTAGATGAACACGTGGCTGAACTTCGGATCCATCTTGCTGCGCACGTGGACCATGGCCTCCTTCAGCGACATCTGCGCCGCCACGGCTTCCTTGGCGCTGTCGAGCAGCGTGGTGACGAAATCCTTGGTGTAGTCGATGCCGGCATTGACCTGTTCCGGGTTGACCAGGGCAGGGCCGCGGCCCGGAACCAGCTGTTCGAAGCCCATGGCGCGTAGCGCTTCCAGGGTGGCCGGCCATTCTTCCAGCTGGGCGTCGCCGGTATAGGCGGCGGCGTCGGCTTCGACCAGGTCGCCCGAGAAGCAGATCTTCTGCGATGGGATATAGGCGATGGTGTCGCCCTTGGTGTGGCCCATGCCGATGTGGGCCAGCTTCACTTCGAGCTTGCCCATGAAGATGGTCATCTCTTTCTCGAAGACCATGGTCGGCCAGGACAGGCCTGGAACCGACTCGACGCCGGCGAACAGGCGCGGGAAGCGCTCGATCTCGGATTTCATGTCCTGCTCGCCGCGTTCGACGATCAGTTCGTAGGTACCGCGCGAAGCGATGATCTGTTCGGCGCCTTCCTTGAAGTAGGCCGATGCGCCCAGCACGCGCACAGCGTGGTAGTGCGACAGCACGACATACTTGATCGGCAGGTCGGTCACGCTGCGGATATGCTTGATCAGGGCTTGGGCCATGATCGGGGTCGCGGTAGTGTCGATCACCATCACGCCATCGTCGCCGATGATGACGCCCGAGTTCGGGTCGCCTTCTGCGGTGTACGCATAGGCGTTTTCAGAAAGCTTGATAAAGCTGGTTTTCTTCTCTTCCACGTCGGCTTGTGACGCAAATTTTTTCTCTGCCATGATGCAATCTCCTCTCAGTTTTGCACGCGATATCGCGCTCAATGTCGGTAGGCAGATCATGCGAGCTGACGTATTATTTGTAAATCAGGCCACGTCGATTAGAACTATGAATACCATACATAACGCAGCCCACGCTGGCGACCTCGACCTTAATCTGCTGCCCGTGTTCGACGCCTTGATCCGGGTACGCAATGTCAGCCGCGCCGCGGAAGAGCTCGATATGTCGCAGAGTGCGGTCAGCCATGCCCTCAAGCGTCTGCGCCTGTTCTTCGGCGACCAGCTGTTCCTGAAGACGGGCAGCGGCATGCAGCCCACGCCGCGTGCGCTCGAGCTGCTAGAGCCGGTGCTGACGGTGATGGGAACGGTGCGGGGGGAACTACTGGTGCGCGAAGGCTTCGACGCGGCCACTGCGCGGCGCGTGTTCAGCCTTTGTCTGACCGACATGGGTGAACTGATCTTCCTGCCGAAGCTAATCGAACGCCTGCGCCAGGCAGCCCCCGGCTGCACGCTGCGCACCCTGCAGGTACCAATGAACCAGATCGAGGATGTGCTCGAACGCGGCGATGCCGACCTCGCGCTGGGGTCACTCCATACGGTGCCGGAGGGCCTGTTCCAGCAGCAGCTGTTCATGCGCTCTTTCATCACCATCGTCAACCGGCGCAACCGCCGTATCGGCGACACGATCTCGCGCAAACAGTTCTTCGAGATGGAGCACATCGTCGTGTCGATGTCGGGCAGGCTGGAAGACGCCTACGACAGCATCGTTGACCAACTGGCGGGGCCACGGCGGATCTACCTGACCACGCCGCACTTCCTTACTGTGCCCATGATCATCGAGCAGAATCCGGAGCTTATCGCGACCGTGCCGCGAGAGCTGGCGACCCGATTTGCGCGATACAACAGTATCAAGGCGGTTGAAACGCCGGTAGACGTGCCGCCCTTTGCTATTCGGCAGCACTGGCATCCGCGGTTCCAGCATGATGCGGCCAATAGCTGGTTACGCAAGCAGGTAAAAGACGTCTTTGATACGCATCCGGAGTAGCCAGCTCAAATTCTTCATAAGAGTCAAGCAGACCTTCATTACTTCCTTGCAACGCAACATCACCCTATACAAGAGACGTCCGGGCCGCTTACCAACAGCCAGGAGCGGTCATTAAGCAAGGAGCCGCAATGCATCCTCTTTAGGATTGCCGCTACCGTGCGGAGTTTCGTCTAGCTCAGCTGGCACAAGAATGTGGCGATTAAGGACGCGATCATGCCGCCCCCGTCGACACTTCCTCAAGCCGTTGCCAATCCACCGCCCCTTCGGATGACCCTGGCGAGTGCTTTAAACAACGTGTCAATCTGTTCCTCAGGAACAGCTGCGTAGCCAAGCATCAAACCCTTCCTCGCTGTTCCGGGATCCGCGTAATAGGCCGACAGGGGCCGGGTCAGGATCTGTTCGGCGGCTGCAGCTTCGCTAATCCGGACATCGTCGGCCCCGTCGTCCAAGCCCAGGACCAGGTGCAGCCCTGCGTCGCCACCGCTGGTCACAGCATCGCCACCGAGATGGTGACGGATTGCCCCCTGCAGGCAACGCAGTCGCTGTGCATACAGCTGGCGCATGCGCCGCACGTGCGAAGAAAAATGTCCTTCCTGGATGAAATCGGCCAGGACGGCGTGGAGGAAGCCCTGTCCATCGCGGTACATTTCGGAATTTGCACGCACGAAGCTAGGCGCCAGACCCGCGGGCACCACCATGAATCCGATCCGCAGGCCCGGGAATAAGGTTTTGCTGAAGGTTCCGAGGTAAATCACGCGATCGGCCTGGTCCAGGCCCTGCAACGAGGCCAGGGGCGGGCCCGTGTACCGAAATTCGCTGTCGTAGTCATCCTCGATGATCCATACTTGGTGACGCGCCGCATACTCCAGCAGCAGGCGGCGCCGCGCAAGGCTCATCACCGGGCCAAGCGGGTACTGGTGCGACGGGGTCACGAAGATGAAGCGCGGCGGCGTGCGCATCGCTTCCTCCTCCAGCCGCATGCCTTCGCCATCGACTGGAATGGCCTGCGGCTCCAGTCCACTCGAGCGGATCACGTTACGTGTGCCCCAGTAGCAGGGATCCTCGATCCAGGCCGCATCGCCGCGCTCGCCCAGCAGCGTGGACACCAGCTGGATCGACTGGTGGGTGCCGGTGGTGATGATGACCTGGTCCGGGCTGCAGTTCACCGAACGCGCCGTACGCAGGTGATTGGCGATGGCTTCGCGAAGCGGTCGGTAGCCGGCGCCGTCGCCGTAGGTCAGCAAACGCGGATCGGCGCGGCGCCAGTGCCGTTGCTGCAGCTTGCTCCAGGCCTCATGGGGGAAACGGGTCAGGTCCGGGATACCCGGCATGAAGGCGCCCCACTGCATCGCACTGGCGCCGATGCCGGACAGTAGCCGGCTGCCTCGCCCGCTCAGCACCGCCTGTCCATCCGTTCCTGCGGCCTCCCGCTCAGCGGGCAAGCGTGCCATGTCAGGCTCGGTGTTGGCGACGTAAGTGCCGTCGCCTGTACGCGCTTCAAGGTAACCTTCGGCGCCTAGTTGCTCATAGGCGTAGGTCACGGTATTCCGTGACACCGCCAGGTCTGCCGCCAGCGCGCGGGATGGCGGCACCCGCAGGCCCGCCCCGATCGCCCCGCCGAGGATTCCGTCGCGCAGCAGCTGGTAGATCTGCCGATTCATCGGCTGCCCATCTCCGCGCTTCAGATGCGTCTGCAGGTAATCCGAAATCGATACCTCGCTCATATTGGCTTTCTTATTGGTTCCTTCGCTCCTCGCTCATTGGCACCATTAATTAGTGTCCAATGGCCCTACCTCATAAGTCCATCATACCCTACGATGTTTTCACCGAGAACTTTTTCTTTAGGAGACAACATGAAAAACGCCGATCTGGCAGAACGCAAGGCAGCTGCCACCCCGCGCGGTGTTGGGGTCATGTGCAATTTCTACGCTGAGCGCGCTCTGAACTCCGAGTTGTGGGACGTAGAAGGCCGCCGCTTCATCGACTTCGCAAGCGGCATCGCCGTACTCAATACGGGGCATCGCCATCCGCGCCTGATCGCTGCAATGAAGGAGCAGCTCGAGAAGTTCACTCACACCGCGTATCAAATCGTGCCCTACGAGAGCTACGTGAGCTTGGCCGAGCGCATCAACGCGCTGGCCCCGGGCGACTTCGTCAAGAAGACCGCGCTGTTCTCCACCGGCGCGGAAGCGGTGGAGAACGCGATCAAGATCGCTCGCGCCTATACCGGCCGTAGCGGCGTGATCGCCTTCAGCGGCGGCTTCCACGGCCGTACCATGATGGGCATGGCCCTGACCGGCAAGGTGTTCCCGTACAAGGCAGGCTTCGGCCCCTTCCCCGGCGAAACCTATCACGTGCCTTTCCCGGTCGCCCTGCATGGCGTGAGCGTGCAGGATTCGATGGCAGCGATCCAGGCCTTGTTCCGCGCCGACATCGACCCGAAGCGCGTCGCCGCCATCATCATCGAGCCAATCCAGGGCGAAGGCGGCTTCTACCTCGCCCCGCCCGAGCTGATGCAGGCCCTGCGCCGCCTGTGCGATGAGCACGGCATTCTCCTGATCGCAGACGAAGTTCAGACCGGGTTCGCCCGTACCGGCAAGACCTTCGCCATGCAGCATTACGATGTCGCGCCCGATCTGACCACCATGGCCAAGAGCCTGGCCGGAGGCATGCCACTGTCGGCCGTGTGTGGCCGCGCCGAGATCATGGACGCGCCGGCGCCCGGTGGCTTGGGTGGTACCTACGCTGGCAACCCGCTGGCGGTCGCGTCGGCCCACGCAGTGCTTGACGTCATTGCCGACGAAAGCCTGAACGAGCGTGCAGTGGAATTGGGTGCGCGCTTAAAACGCTTACTTAATGGGCTGCGCGAAACCGTACCCCAGATCGCCGACGTACGTGGGCTGGGCTCCATGGTTGCGGTTGAGTTCAACAAGCCCGGCAGCAACGAGCCGGATCCGGACTTCACCAAGAAGGTCCAGCAGGAGGCGCTCGCCAAGGGCTTGCTGCTGCTGAGCTGCGGCGTGCACGGCAACGTGATCCGCTTCCTGTTCCCGCTCACGATCCAGCACAACGTGATGGAAGAGGCGCTCGCTATTCTCACTGCGGCGATCCGCGCCTGACCCCCTAACGGAGAACGACGACATGCTACTCCTGAAAGATCCGAGCCTGTTCAAGCAGCAGGCCTTCATCAACGGCGTATTCTGCGACGCCGACGACGGCCGCGTGGTGCAGGTCACCAATCCAGCCAACGGCGAAGTGCTCGGCACAGTGCCGAACATGGGCGCTGCCGAGACGTCCCGCGCGATCTCCGCGGCCGACGCAGCCTGGGCCGGCTGGCGCGCCAGGACTGCCAAGGCGCGCGCCAGCCTGCTGCGCGCCTGGTACGACATGATCATGGCCAACGCCGACGACCTGGCGCTGATCATGACGCTCGAGCAGGGCAAGCCGCTCAAGGAAGCCCAGGGCGAGATCGCCTATGCAGCCTCCTTCATCGAGTGGTTCGCGGAAGAAGCCAAGCGCGTCGCTGGCGATACCCTGCCCTCGCCTTGGGAAGACCGGCGTCTTCTGGTCACGAAGGAGCCAATCGGCGTGTGCGCTGCCATCACTCCCTGGAACTTCCCGGCCGCGATGATTACTCGTAAGGTGGGGCCAGCGCTTGCGGCGGGCTGCCCGATCGTGCTCAAGCCGGCCGAAGCCACGCCTTATTCCGCACTGGCGCTGGCGCTACTGGCCCAGCGCGCCGGCCTACCGGCCGGGCTGTTCAACGTCGTCACCGGCAATGCGCGCTTGATCGGCGCCGAACTGTGCGCCAACCCGGTCGTGCGCAAACTTAGCTTTACCGGCTCGACCGAAGTGGGCCGCATCCTGATGCAGCAATCGGCGGCCACCATCAAGAAGCTCTCGCTGGAGCTGGGCGGGAACGCCCCCTTCATCGTGTTCGACGACGCCGACCTCGACGCGGCGGTCGAAGGGGCTATCGCCTCCAAGTTCCGCAACGCTGGCCAAACCTGCGTATGCGCCAATCGCATCTATGTACAGGATGCGGTCTACGACGTCTTTGCCGAGAAGCTGGCAGCTGCTGTCTCTCGCCTGAAAGTCGGCCACGGCGTGGAGCCCGGCGTCGACCAAGGCCCGCTGATCGACGCGCAGTCGCTCGAGAAGGTCGAGCAGCATGTGGCCGATGCACTCGCCAAGGGGGCACGTGTGCTAACTGGCGGGCAGCGCCATGAATTGGGCGCTACTTTCTTCCAGCCGACCGTACTAGCCGGCGTTACGGACGACATGCTGGTGGCGCGCGAGGAAACCTTCGGCCCAGTCGCTCCCCTGTTCCGCTTTCATACCGAGGACGAGGTCCTGAAGCTGGCAAACGCTACCGAATTCGGCCTGGCCAGCTACTTCTATGCCCGCGACATCGGCCGGGTCTGGAGGGTGGCCGAAGGCCTGGAGTCAGGAATGGTCGGCATTAACACCGGCCTGATCTCGAACGAAGTGGCACCCTTCGGCGGCGTCAAGCAGTCCGGTCTAGGCCGGGAAGGGTCGAAATACGGCATCGATGACTACCTCGTCATCAAGTACCTCTGCATGGCTGTCAACTAAGGCCCGACCTTCCTCCCCGCCTCTGGCGGTTGACGGGCTGCGGCCGGTGTTAAGCCGGACGCGGCCCTTTTTTATCCCTTCATCCAGCGAAAAAGCAAAACGGATTACAACATGAGACAAAAGCACGAAGTGGTTTCCTACCTTACCCAGACAGAAATCGGCCCATGGGGCGACTACCTGGAACAGGTCGATCGGGTCGCTCCCTTCCTCGGCTCCCTGAGTCGCTGGATCGAAACCCTGAAACGTCCCAAGCGTATTCTGGTGGTCGACGTGCCGATCGAGCGCGACGACGGCACAATCGCACACTTCGAAGGCTACCGGGTCCAGCACAATACCTCTCGTGGGCCCGGAAAGGGCGGCGTGCGATTCCACCAGGACGTCACGCTATCCGAGGTAATGGCGCTGTCGGCATGGATGACGGTCAAAAACGCTGCCGTCAACGTCCCCTATGGTGGCGCCAAGGGCGGCATCCGCGTCGACCCACGCACTCTCTCACAGGGCGAACTGCAGCGCGTCACGCGCCGCTACACCAGCGAGATCAACATCATCATCGGACCGAACAAGGACATTCCAGCTCCTGACGTCAATACCAATGAACGAATCATGGCATGGATGATGGACACGTATTCCATGAACCAGGGCAGCACCGCAACCGGCGTCGTCACCGGCAAGCCAATCTCGCTCGGCGGTAGCCTGGGCCGCCACGAGGCGACCGGGCGCGGCGTGTTCGTAGTCGGCTGCGAAGCAGCAGCCCGGCGTGGCATCGATATACGCGGCGCCAGGGTGGCGGTCCAGGGCTTCGGCAACGTCGGCGGCGTGGCGGCCCGACTGTTCGCAGAGGCGGGCGCCCGCATCGTTGCGATCCAGGACCATGCGGGGACATTAATGCGCGAGTCCGGCATAGACGTCAACGAACTGGAATGGCATGTGGCCGAACATGGCAGTGTCGCGGGCTACCGCAATGCCGAGTTCATTACCGACCGCGACCAGTTCTGGGAGACGGCGTGCGACATCCTGATTCCCGCGGCCCTCGAACAGCAGATCACCAAGGACAACGCTGGCGTGATCCGTGCAAAGATCATCCTGGAAGGCGCGAATGGCCCCACCACGCCGGCTGCCGACGACATCCTGCATGACAAGGGTGTGCTCGTAGTGCCAGACGTAATCGCCAATGCCGGCGGAGTAACGGTAAGCTATTTCGAGTGGGTCCAAGATTTTTCCAGCTTCTTCTGGAGCGAAGACGAGATCAATCAACGCCTGACCCGCATCATGCAGGAGGCCTTCCGCTCTGTATCGAAGATTGCGGAGGAACGAGGGGTGTCGCTCCGCACTGCCGCCTTCATCGTCGCCTGTACACGTGTACTGCAGGCCCGCGAACTGCGCGGACTCTACCCCTGACAGTCGGGCAAGCCCGACACCTCGGGCTTTTTCGATGTTCAGTTAGAAAACCAGATATTTTTCATTAGTAGCAGCAAGGATAGACTTTCCTCATCATAGCGCTGCAAGCAGGAGACCTGAATGACGAACGCCGTTAAAAAAAGTTTTGAAGACGTCAAGCTGTTCCCATACTGGCTGGACAATCCGGCCGCTCCCCAGGTAGAGCGCGAGCTGATCGGCCAGACCGAGGCCGACCTGGTGATCGTCGGCGGCGGCTTCACCGGGCTGTGGACCGCGATCCAGGCCAAGGAACTGATGCCGCACCTGGACGTGGTGCTGATCGAGGCCGGCAAGGTGGCCTACGGTGCCTCGGGCCGCGCCGGCGGCATCATCTCCACCTCGGTCATGCACGGCCTGCCGAACGCCACCCGGGTATTTCCGAAAGACCTCGACATCCTCGAGCAGTTCGGGCACGAGAACCTGGACGGTTTCAAGGCCAGCGTCACACGCTACGGGATCGATGCCGACCTCGAATGGAACGGCGAAATGACGGTAGCAGTCGACGAGAAGCACCTGCCTCACCTGCGCGAAGACTATGAACTGCACCGCCGCCACGGGCACGATGTGGTCCTGCTCGATCGCGAGCAGGCCCAGGCGCAGCTGGCCTCGCCGGTGTACGCCGGAGCGATGTGGTCGCGCAACCGCAGCGGGATCGTCCATCCGGCCAAGATGGCCTGGGGCTTGAAGGCCGCCGCCCTTAGCCTCGGTGTGCGCTTGTACGAAATGTCGCCGCTTACCCGCATGGAAGACTGTGGCACCACCATGCTGATCCACACCCAGGCAGGCCGCGTGCGCACGCCGCGCGTGCTGCTGGGAACCGGTACCGCGCAGGTCGGGATCAAGGACATCCGCAGCCGCGTCATGCAGGTGCGCGATCATGTCCTGGCAACGCGCCCCTTGAGCCCCGAGCAGATGGACCGGATCGGCTGGAAGAACCGCCAGGGCGTCTACGACACCCGTACCCAGCTGAACTACTACCGCCTGACCAAGGACAACCGCATTATCTTCGGTGGGCTGGTGAGTTACCATTTTGACGGCCACGACAACCCGGCAGCCGACCGGAACGAAGCCACCTATTTCAAGCTGGGCGAAGCCTTCTATAAGACCTTCCCGCAACTGCGCGACCTGGGTTTCTCGCACGCATGGGGCGGCCCGATCGACTACTGCTCGCGCGGCGCCGTCTTTGCGCGGCGCTATTTCGGCGAAAAAGTCGTGTACGTGGCGGGCTATACCGGCTTCGGCGTCGCCGGCAGCCGCTTCGGCGCCCTGATGGGCCTGAACATTCTGTTCGATCGCGACACGCCGGAGCGCAAGCTCGACATCTCGACCCAAGGCCCGTCGTGGATTCCGCCCGAGCCGCTGCGTTGGGCCGGTGCCAAGATCACCTTCCACGCCTTCGATGGCGCCGACGAGCAAGGGGGCTGGAAGCGCATGTGGATCAGCGGGATCAAGCGCCTCGGCTTTCCCATGTAAGCCTCCCTCTTCGGGCCCGCTTTCATCGGCCGGCCCAATGTTTACATCTTTATCTCATGATTGTTCGTGTCGCATTGGAAAATTAGACTTCCGGCATCGACACGCCTATGCCCGACAAAAAAGGACCTCTCCACATGCTCACACAAGAACTCAACCAGCCGCTGGGCGGCAATGTCATGCCCCGCAGCGGGGGCATCGCCACCATGATGCGCCTGCCTCACGTGGCTACTGCGCAGGACCTGGACGTCTGCTTCGTTGGCGTGCCCTTCGACCTCGGCACCTCCAACCGCAGCGGCGCGCGCCTTGGCCCGCGTCAGGTACGCAGCGAGTCGGTGCTGCTGCGTCCGTATAACATGGCGACCCGCGCCGCACCCTTCGATTCGCTGCAGGTCGCCGACATCGGCGACGTGGCGATCAATCCCTACAACCTGCTCGACTCGATTCGCCGTATTGAGGAATCCTACGACGTCATCCTTGCCCACGGTTGCACCCCGATTTCGCTTGGCGGGGATCACACCATCACCTTACCGATCCTGCGCGCTATCGCGCGCAAGCACGGCCCCGTGGCTCTCGTGCACATCGACGCCCATGCAGACGTCAACGACACCATGTTCGGCGAGAAGATTGCGCACGGCACGCCGTTCCGCCGCGCGGTCGAGGAAGGGCTGCTCCAGTGCGAGTACGTGACCCAGATCGGCCTGCGCGGCACCGGCTACGAAGCCGAGGACTTCGACTGGTGTCGGCGCCAGGGTTTCCGCGTAGTGCAGGTCGAGGAGTGCTGGAACCGCTCGCTGGCTCCGCTGATGGAAGAAGTGCGCCAGCGTGTGGGCGACCGCCCCGTGTACTTGAGCTTCGACGTGGACGGGATCGATCCGGCCTTCGCGCCAGGCACCGGCACGCCCGAGATCGGTGGGCTCACAGTCAGCCAGGGGCTTGAAATCGTGCGGGGCATGCGCGGCCTGAACATCGTCGGGGCCGACGTGGTGGAGGTCGCACCGGCGTACGACCACGCCGGCGTGACCTCGCTGCTGGCCGCCAACCTGGCCTTCGAAATGCTGTGCGTGCTGCCCGGCGTGAAATATCGATAAGGCTGATGTTTACTTCGCCACACCGGTATTTGTCGGTTCAGGTTTCTCGCCAATACTTTCCAGCAAGTGCTTGATCATTCTTCAACCAACCTATTGGAACCAGCATCCATGACCTTCACCGAATCACGCCAGCGTTTCCCGACCGCGCCGGCCGAGCTGGCGGAGCAACTGCGGGGCGGCGCCGCCCTGCCCCTGCCCGGCCTCCTGATCCACGGCGCCTGTGAAGCTGGCGCCGGAGCCCAGCACCTGGTGCTCGATCCGTCGACAGGCGCGGCGATCGGCGAATTCAACGCCGCCCAGCCGTCCCAGGTCGATCGCGCGGTCGAGGCGGCGAAACTGGCCCTGCCCGCCTGGCGCGGCCGCAACCGCCTGGAACGGGCGCGTGTGCTGCGCGCCATTGCTGACCGCATCGAGCAGGCGCACGATGTCCTGGCCGCCCTACAAGTCCATGGCAACGGCAAGCCTGCGGGCGAAGCCGAGGTAGACGTGCTGGACGCGATCAACACCTTCCGATACTACGGCGACTTGTGCGCCGGCATGAAAAACCTGCAGGTCGAGGACTTAGACCTTGGTGTCGGCAGCTATAGCGCCCAGATGCACTATGAACCCTGCGGCGTGGTGGGCCTGGTAGTGCCGTGGAACTTCCCCATGGTGACCACTGCCTGGAAGCTGGCTGCCGCCCTCGCCGCGGGCTGCACCGTGGTGCTCAAGCCTAGCGAACTGACTCCCGTCGTTGAGCTGGCCCTGGCGAGCCTGGTGCATGACGCCGGCCTGCCGTCGGGAGTCCTGAACCTTGTGTTCGGCGGTCCCGAGACCGGGCGCGCGCTTGTACGCCATCCGGACATCGCCAAGGTATCCTTCACTGGCAGCACCGAGGTCGGCGCGGCCGTCATGCGCGAATGCGCCGAACGTACCGCCCGGGTCAGCTTGGAACTGGGCGGCAAATCAGCGCTGATCGTGTGCGCCGACGCCAACCTCGCGCTGGCCGCGGAACTGGCCCTGGGCGGCGCCTTCTGCAATGCCGGACAGATGTGCTCTGCCACCTCGCGCATCCTGGTGCACGACAGCGTGTACGGTGAATTCATCGAGCGTCTGCAAGCCGGCGTTGGCGCCATCAAAGTCGGCGGCCGCCTGCACCCGGAGGCCAACATGGGGCCCTTGATCAGCGCGCGCCAGAAGGAGCGCGTCGAACGCTACATTGCCGCCGCCCGCGCCGACCGCATCCCACTCGTGGCGGAAGGTGCCATTCCCGCGGACGTCGAGGGCGGCTACTTCGTGGCACCGCGCGTCTATGCCGACGTGCCACCGACGCATGCCTTGTGGACCGAGGAAATCTTCGGCCCAGTCGCCTGCCTGCGCCGCTTCTCGAGCAACGACGAAGCGGTCAGCATCGCCAACGACAGCCAGTACGGGTTGGTCGCCACCGTGGTGACCGAAGACGCGCAGGCGGCCCAGATCATGTCGCAGGGACTACAGGCTGGGCTGGTCTGGATTAATACTCCACAAGTCATCTTCCCAGGCACGTCTTGGGGCGGATTCAAGCGCAGCAGTCTCGGACGCGAACTCGGCGTTGCCGGCATGCGCGCCTTCCAGGAAATGAAGCAGGTGTTGCGCACCACCTAAAGCACCAAATAATCCATCACAACCGATAACTACACCCACGAGATCAATATGAGCAAAACCGTCAGCGACATCATCGCGCTCGAAGCCGGGCTCGCCCAGTTCCAGAAACTCGACTATGGCATGGACGAAAGTGACTGGCGTGCCGCCAGCGGCAAGAACGCCGGCTATGCGGTAGGCCTGTGGGAGGGTCAGCCGGGCGAAGTCGACTTCCCCGCCATGCCCTATGACGAAGCCTGCTGGATCACCACCGGCCGCATTGCCCTGGTCGACGAACAGGGCGGACGGCGCGAGTTCGGCGCCGGCCAAGGCTACTTGCTGCCCAAGGGCTTCGCCGGCCGCTGGATCACGCTCGAGGCCGCGCAGAAGTTCTACGTCGTGCTCGAGTAAGTTCCGCGGCAGTCCGGGCCGGACATCCCAGGAGACACCGAACGCCCGCCTGCGGCATGCCAGCTGCAGGCGGACAGGGATCGTCTTGCCGGCCGTTTTGCCCCCTTCCCAACGACCAGGAGAATTGACATGATTAAAACGACACGATCCCTGTTCCACCGTTGCACCGCACTTGCCGCCATCGCCACCGCACTGACCTGTTCCAGCGCCTCCGCCCAAGAGGAAAAAGTCCTCAACATCTACAACTGGGCCGAATACATCGCCCCTGAAACGGTCGCCAATTTTGAAAAAGAGACTGGCATCAAGGTACGTTACGACATCTACGACACCAATGAAATCCTGCACGCTAAGCTGGTGGGCGGCCGCACAGGTTACGATATCGTTGTACCAAACTCGGTCTGGGCCAAGATGCAGATCGAGGCCGGCTTGTTCCAGAAGCTGGACAAGCGCCAGCTGAGCAACCTGGACAACCTTGATCCTGCCATCCAGGCCCAGATCGCCAAGGTCGACCCAGGCAACCAGTATCTGGTCAGCTGGCTGTGGGGCTACACAACGGTCGGCATCAACGTCGACAAGGTCAAGGCGGCACTCGGCAACCTGCCAATGCCGGCCAATCCCTGGGACTTGCTGTTCAAGCCAGAGTACGTCTCGAAGCTGAAGTCCTGCGGCGTGTCGATGCTCGACGCTGCATCCGAAGTCTTGCCTTCAGCCCTGCACGCGATCGGCAAGGATCCCTACAGCAGGAATCCGGCTGACTACCAGGCCGCGTTCGCGGCACTGCAGAAGATCCGCCCCTACGTGACCTTGTTCTCGACCACCGGCTACATCAACGACATGGCAAACGGCTCTATCTGCCTTGCCCTGGGCTGGTCGGGTGACATCAACGCCGCGCGCCAACGTGCCATCGACAACCGTACCGGACAGAAGATTGAAGCGATGGTACCGCCCAACGGCGGCCTGCTGACCTTTGAGTCGATGGCGATCCCGGCTGATGCCCCGCATCCGAAGAACGCGCACCTGTGGATGAACTACATTCTGCGTCCGGAAGTCCACGCGTCGATTACCAACAAGGTGCTGTACGCGAACGCGAATAAGGAGTCACTGAAGCACGTTAAGCCGGCAATCGCCCAGAACAAGGCGGTGTTCCTGACGCCGGAAGACATGAAGAAGATGGTCCCACCCGATACCGTCGATTCGAATACCCGGCGTTTGATGACACGCCTGTACACCCGTTTCAAGACCGGGATGTAAAAGCCGGGAAGTCGAACTGCGCGGGGGCGCGCGAGCGTCCCCGCCGGCGCACCATGAATACACAGAAGTAGAGGAGACAGACATGGCGGAACACAGCCAGGGCAACGCTTTGCCCGACAACGAAAAATTCCTGTCGATAGAAGGCTTGACCAAGACCTTCGACGGTGCCGTGACGGCGGTCGACAATATTCACCTGAGTGTGCGCAAAGGCGAAATCTTCGCACTGCTCGGCAGTTCCGGATGCGGCAAGTCGACGCTGCTGCGCATGCTGGCCGGCTTTGAGACGCCCACCTCAGGTCGCATCATGCTGGCCGGGCGCGACATTGCCGCTCTGCCGCCCTACGAGCGGCCGATCAACATGATGTTCCAGTCGTACGCCTTGTTCCCGCACCTGACGGTGTGGGAGAACATTGCCTTCGGCCTGCGCCGTGACGGCCTGCCAAAACGCGAGATCTCCGAGCGTGTAGAGCAGAACCTGCGCCTGGTGCAGCTCGAACAGTATGCGCGGCGCAAGCCACACCAGCTCTCTGGCGGCCAGCAGCAGCGCGTCGCACTGGCCCGTTCACTGGCCAAGCGCCCACAGCTCCTCCTGCTCGACGAGCCACTCGGCGCGTTGGATAAGAAGCTGCGCGAACAGACCCAGCTAGAGCTGGTGAACATTATCCAGAAGGTAGGCGTGACCTGCGTAATGGTTACGCATGACCAGGAAGAAGCGATGACGATGGCCTCGCGCATTGCCATCATGAGTCAGGGCCATTTCATACAGGTCGGCACGCCAGAGGACATCTATGAATCGCCAAATTGCCGCTTCGTGGCCGACTTCATCGGCAGCGTCAACCTATTCGAAGGCAACGTTGCCGACGTCCAGTCGGACCATACGCTGATCCACGCCGGCAACTGCACGATCCGCGTCGGCCGCAATGTCGGTGGGACCCGGGGTGCTGCCACAGGCGTGGCCCTGCGCCCAGAAAAGATCTCGATCTCGCAGCATCCGGTCGGGCAATCCCATAATACCGTGCCAGGTACGGTCGAGGAACTGTCGTACTACGGCAACCTGACGACCTTCCATGTGCGCCTGGGCGACGGCCAGCGCGTCAAGGTTACCCACCTGAACCATTACCGCCACGACGACCTCGGATTCAATCCGGGCGACAAGGTCCACTTGCATTGGAGCGAGGACGCCATGGTCATCGTTGCCCAATAGGAGAGCATGCATGACCGCCCTTCGATCTTCCCTGCACCACCATGGCGGCCGGCGCCTCGTGCTGGCGCCTCCCATGCTTTGGCTTCTCGCCTTGACCGCCATTCCGGCCTTGATCATCCTGCAGTTCAGCATTTCGCAGATGGAAGCCGTCAGCGTCGCGCGCCCCTGGTCCTTCGCCGACGGCGTACTGAACCTGCGGATCGACTTCAGCAAGTACCTGTTCCTGTTCAGTGACCCTCTGTACATCTCAGCCTACCTGTCCTCAGTCAAATATGCCTTGATCAGCACGATGTGCTGCCTGTTGCTCGGCTATCCCTTTGCCTGGTTCATGGCGCGCTCGCCGGAACACATGCGTCCGCTTCTGCTCATGGCGGTCATGTTGCCATTCTGGACATCCTTCCTGATCCGGATTTATTCGTGGAAGGGGCTGCTAGCCAACAACGGAGTGTTTAACAATCTGATGATTGGCCTTGGCATCATCCAGGAACCGATAGCCATGCTGCATACGCCATTCTCGCTGACCCTCGGCATGGTCTATACCTACTTGCCCTTCATGATCCTGCCGCTCTACGCCAACCTTCAGAAGCTCGATGTACGCCTACTCGAAGCCGCCGCCGACCTGGGTGCTCCGCCCTGGAAGGCGTTCTGGCTGGTGACGGTGCCGCTGTCGAAGAACGGCATCCTGGCTGGCTCCATGCTGGTGTTCATTCCGTCCGTCGGCGAATACGTCATCCCTGAGCTGCTGGGCGGCCCAGAAACCCTGATGATCGGCCGCGTGTTGTGGGATGAATTCTTCGGCAATAACGACTGGACCATGGCATCGGCTGTCGCGGTGGTCATGATCCTTCTGATCCTCATACCGATGGCGCTTTTCAACCAGGTACAGGAACGTGATACAGGAGGTCAGCGATGAACAAATGGTTCCCCCGCGCATGGATGGCCGCCGTCCTGATCTTCCTCTACATCCCCATCCTTTCGCTAGTGGTGTTCTCGTTCAACGAGTCTCCGCTGGGCACCATATGGGGTGGGTTTTCGCTAAAGTGGTATGAAGCCCTGCTGCGCGACGACGAGCTGCTGAGCGGCTTCTACCTGTCGCTCAGAATCGCCTTCTTCTGCGGCCTGTTGTCAGTAGTGCTGGGCACGCTCGGCGCTTATGCATTGGTGCGCTTTGGACGCTTCCGCGGCCGCGTATTATTCAGCAGTATGTTGAACATGCCGCTGGTGATGCCGGAAGTTATCCTCGGCTTGTCAGTGTTGCTGCTTCTGGTTTCAGTGCAGGACTGGTTCGGCGTTGGCCAGCGCGACTGGTTCACGATCATGATCGGTCACACTATGCTGGGCATGGCTTATGCCGCCGTGGTCGTTGCTTCTCGCCTGCGCGAGCTTGACATCTCGCTTGAGGAGGCTGCTCAGGATCTAGGGGCTCGTCCGGTGCAGGTGTTCTTCCTGGTTACCCTGCCATTGATCGCACCTGCCCTGCTGTCGAGTTTCCTGCTGACCTTTACTCTCTCCTTCGACGACGTGGTGATCTCAGCCTTCCTCGCCGGCCCGGGCGCCACCACCATGCCGGTTGTGATCTTCTCGCGCGCCAAATTTGGCGTGAACCCGACCGTCAACGCGGTCGCAGCGGTCACGATCCTCGTCGTCACGGTCTGCGTGATTCTGTCGGCACTGGCCGAAGCCCGGGCCCGCCGCAAGCGCCTTCAGGAAAAACTTTCTGTGGCAACCGCGCAGGTAGCCGCAACACACGGCGCCCTTATCTCAGGTGCTGCGTCCACCCCGTCTGCAGGTCTGCCTCGGACACCAATGCCCTTGGTCAGGACACCGGTTTCATTCCAACCACAACAAGAAGCACTCAAGGAGAAGTAATGAGAGACAAGAAGCGAATTGGCCTGATGTTCTCGTGCGTACTGCCATGCCTGTTGGTTGCTAGCCCTGCTTGGGCTAATGGCAACGAGGTGGAGCAGCTGCGCGCTGATGTGCGCAAGTTACAACTCAAGCTCGACGCGCTGGAAGATGCCCGCGATGAGTCCGGCCAGGATGGCCTCAAGATCAGCGGCATGATGGATCCAACCTATATCGCCAGCAGTAACCGGCGTAGCGCCGGGTTCAACTTCTTGAACAACTTCGACGCAGTCGACCGCGGTGCTGCCGGCCAGGATTCAGATTATGCCTTTGATAATTCCTTCTTCGGCATGGCCATGCTCGAGTTTAAGAAAGAGATGCAGAATGGTACACGCTGGCACCTGCAGCTGGTGCCGCATAAGGGCTCCAGCTCGACCTTCAACATCGGTTCCATTGTCCACGAGGCAACCGTCTCGATTCCTCTGAAGGCCGAAGGCACACGGATTGTTGCGGGCCAGTTCGCCGACTTTACCGGCTACGAATACTTCCTGGCGCACCAGACCAAGCTGGTGACCCACAACCTGCTGTTCGACTTTACCCAGGCGAGCTACTATGCAGGTGCCGGCGTAGATCTGGAACACGGTTCGTGGACGACCAAGATCCTGCTCGCCAACATGAACCGTGCGAGCCATCGTGAGCGCGACCGCAATCCCGTTATAGTGTTCCGAACCGACTTCGCCAACGACGAGTTCAGCGGCGTCGGCGTGACCGGCCAGTTCGGCAAGTACTTCGACCAGCGCATCGGCATGCTTTCAACCGACGTGTTCTTCATGCGCGGCGACTGGGCCCTGAACGGTCAGATCAACGTCGGGCGCTGGAAGAACATGGCCTTCAACGGCGGCGATGCGCAGTGGGCCGGCGTATCGTTGCAGGGCGCCTTCAAACTGACGCCGCGCCTGGAACTGGTTGCGCGCGCCGACTACCTGAAGAACGACAAGAACGGCGGCGGCACCATCGGCACCGTGTTCGCCGGCTGCGCCGACGCGTTCGGTGAAGCCGTGGGCTGTACGGACCCTGCAGTCATCAATCCGGGCGCAGGCGATGCACGCAACGGTTTCGGCCCTACCCCCGACGCACTGGCCGCTGCACTTTCACGTGGTACGCCGGGCATGGTGCAAGGTGCCAACCGTGCGGCGCTGACGCTCGGCGGCAACTACACGATCAAGGACAATGCCGTCCTCAAGTTCGAGGTACGTTATGACCGTGCCGACCAGGCGGCCTTTCTTGCCGAGTCCACGGGCGCCTACCGCAAACACAACACGCTGGCAGCCACCTCGCTCGTGGTGACTTTCTGACGTGACCAAGCGACGGTGTCGATTCGGGAGAATGCCGATTTGACGCCGTCGCCATGCCTGTTGGAAAATGTATTTGCTATCCAGTCCAGGCTCATGCCGCTTCTCCCATGCTCACCAATCTTTCCGACCTCGACCTGCGCCTGATCCGTGTTTTCCTGGCGGTGGTAGACGCAGGTGGCCTGTCCCTGGCTCAGGCCATGTTGAACGTCAACCAGTCGACCATCAGCACCCAGCTGTCCACCTTGGAGGCCAGGCTAGGCTTTCGCCTGTGCGACCGTGGCCGCAGCGGCTTTCGCCTCACCCCGAAGGGTGACCGTTTCGCCCAGGCTGCACGGCGCATGCTCGACGTGGTGAATGACTTCTGCGAAGAAGCCCGCAACATCGAGAAGAAGCTGAGCGGCTCGCTGCGAATCGGCTTGATTGGCCATACCGATCCGGTCCAGAACGCGAAGCTGGGACTGGCCATCTCAAGCTTCCGCGAGCGCGACGAGGCAGTGCGCTTCCACATTTTCAACCGCTCGCCGAACGAGATTGAGGAACAGATGCTGGCGGGCGAGCTCGACATGGGCATCGGCTATTTCTGGCACCAGCTGCCTGAGCTCGAGTACGTATCGCTCTATGTCGAGACCCAGGTCGCGTACTGCGGACGCGGGCATGCGCTTTTCGGGTCGCTCGAACGTATCGGGACGGTCGATGTCGGCAACTACGAATGGATCGGACGCAGCTACCCGGTGCCGGAATTCGAAAGTCAGTTTGGCCAGCAGAACTACAGCGCACGCGCCGACAACATGGAGGCGGTGGCGGTGCTGATCATGTCAGGACGCTATTGCGGTTTCCTGCCTGCCCATTTCGCCGCCCCGTATGTCGCGCTGGGGCTGCTCCAGCCCTTGAACACGGACGAGCTCTCCTATCGGGTGACCATCCACACCTGCTCGCGCAAGGCGAGCAGGCGCAGCGACGTGATCGAGGCCTTCATGAGCGACCTGCGCGCGGCGATGCAGCCGCTATAGGTCGCCCTCCAACGCGCCGCACAGGCCGGCGTTCGCGTTCCAGCTCGTCATGAATGAGCTGCTGCCCGTGCTCGACGATGAATTCATGGAAGGCGGCGGCCACGGTCGGAATCGCATGGTCGGCCTTATGCATCACGTGCCAGTCGGCCGATACCGGCGTACCTGCAACGGGCAAGGGCGCCAGCAGGCGGTTGCGCACCTCGAGCGTGCACGCATGCACGGACAGAAATCCGATGCCCAGGCCCGCCGCCGTCATTTGCTTGATGGCTTCATTGCTCGACAACTCGGACCCGATCGACAGTGGCGCGCCCGCATCCTGATAGAGCTTCTCGATGGCGGCACGGGTGCCCGACCCGCGTTCGCGCACCAGGAGGTTGTGGTCGGTAAGCTCTGACAACCTAAGCTTCAGCGCGGATGCCAGTGGATGACCGGGCGCTGCATAGAAAGCCATCGGGTGACGCGCGAATCGGCTGGCACTGGTAGGAAACTCGCGCGGTGGCGTGCCCATGATTGCTAGGTCGATCTCGTCCCGGCTCAGCATGCCGATCACTTCAGGGCGCGAGCCCACCTGCAGCCGGATTCGCACGTGCGGCCGGCCGGTAGTAAAGCGCACCAGCATTGGCGGTAGCAGGTGCTCCGCCGTCATCACTGCCCCGATGCGCAAGGTGCCGCTGGTGACGCCCTTGAAAGCGGCAATCTCGTCGCCCGCTTCCTCCCATAGTCTCAAGATGCGCTCCGCATAGTCGACCAGCAGTTCGCCCGCCGCCGTCATCTGGATATTCCGCCCCTGCTTGCGCGTCAATGGCGTGCCGGCAGCCTCTTCCAGCAGCTTCAGATGCAGCGATACTGCCGGCTGGGTCACGTGGATTGCTTCAGCGGCACGTGACACGCTGCCGTGCCGGGCTACCTGCACCAGTGCTTGGAGCTGTTTGAAACTCGCTGGATACATAAGCGTTTCCTTATCAATTTCTAGAAAAATCTGATTTTTATTTTATCTTGATTGACCCTATAGTGAAACTGTCAACTACACGCAGCATTCACAGTCAAGGAGAGACTCATGGCAGCACAAGCGATCATCTTCGACCTGTCGGCATTCGACACCAACACGGCGGCGCCGCTCGAAGCGGGCAAACTGCTTGATGAAGCGGTCGCTAGGGGCTGTCACTGCGCCCTTGTCACCGATCTGCCGCACAAGGAAGCCGGCCTGCGCCTGCGCGAGCGCTTTGGCGATACCGCCCACCACATCTTTTCCGTCGTGCTTACAGGAGCGGATTTCGGCGCGCGCGGCCACAAGGCGCCCTACTCGGTAGTCTTGCGAACCCTCGAGCTGGGCCCGGATGAAGCACTTGTCATCGCCGGCTCTAAGGACGCGGTGCAGGCGGCCAGGCGTGTGCGCTTGCAAGTGCGCACACGGGTGCCGACCGTCGCCTAGTAACGGCCGCTGCGCCGATCATCTTCGGAGGACAGACCTGGAAACTATCGTGATTGCAGGCGCGCGCGTGGCAGGATTGGACCTGGCGACGCATCTGGTACGGACATGCAGTCCCTCCCGGTGCGTGATCCTGGTCGACAGCGCTCCGACTCACTTCTGGAAGCCGTCCCGGCGGTTCCGGCATACAGGGATTGTCTTCGTGGAGTTCGTTCACCTCTGCCCGGAGGTGTCGGTTCTCTCGTTGTGCAGCGGATGCGGCCATCACGCGTGACCATCCTAGAGTTCACAGGGGATATACGTCAATCGCAGCTCCCTCGCATCGGTTATGAGTTTTGTTCATTATTCGGCTGAGTCGTCCGGCCTATTCGCCGAACAGCTCACCGACCAAGCCGCGCAGCCAGCGGTTGCCCTCATCCTGATTGTAGCGGCGGTGCCAGAACATATTGGTCTGCAAGGCAGGCAGATGGAGTGGCGACGGCAGGATCGTTAACCCGAATGGCTCTGCCGCACGTTTGGCCAGTTTTTGCGGCACGGTTGCGACCAGATCGGTGGTGCTGACGACGTAGGGCACAGCTGCAAAGTGCGGCACGCTGAATGACGACGCCAGCACGATCCCGGCCTTTGCCATGGCCTCGTTGATGCAGTCATACGGGCTTTCCATCGAGGTTACTACCAAGTGCCGGGCGGCGCGGAAGTGCTGCAGGCTCGCCAGATCCTCTCCGAGGGGATGCCCTTGACGCACCATGCTGACGTAAGACTGGCGAAACAGCCGCTTCTGGTAGAACACGCTTGGTGCGTCCTCGAAGGCACCGATTGCCAGGTCAACCCTGCCGGCCGCCATTTCCGTCCTGAGATCGATCAGGCCCGCACGCACAGACGCGATATCCACCTGAGGCGCCTGCTCGGCGCAGGCCTCGATCAGCCTCGGCATGAAATAGGTCTCGCCCACGTCGGTCATCGCAATCGTGAAATGCCGCCCGGTCGTCGCAGCATCGAAGGCCTGCGCGGGTTTGAAGGCCTCCTCCAGGTGCCCCAGTGCCGCTGCCACCGGTTCCGCCATCCGCTCGGCGAACGGCGTCGGTTGCATGCCTTCCGTCGTGCGAACAAACAGTTCGTCACCCGCGGTACGGCGCAGTCGTGCCAGCGCATTGCTGACAGCGGACTGCGTCACTTTCAGGCGCTTGGCAGCGGCCGATATCTGGCGTTCGCGAAACACTTCGTGGAACACGATAAGCAAGTTGAGATCGAGATCGCGCAGGTTCATCAGTCACCCATTTCCAACGTAAATAGTCATAATTTTTCTATTTATATCGTAAAAGTCCGGCCGCTGCACTACATTGTCTCCATCAATGCCATCCAAAACCTGAGGAGATCCCGTGAAAGCCTTGAGCACGCATACCGGTTATCAGTCCGGCTTCGGCAACGAATTCGCCACCGAAGCCCTGCCCGGCGCCCTGCCCGCCCACCAGAACTCGCCCCAGCGCGCGCCCTTCGGCCTGTATGCCGAACAGCTCTCGGGCACCGCCTTCACCGCACCGCGCGCCTGCAACCGCCGCAGTTGGCTGTACCGCATCCGACCGGCTGCAATGCACAAGCCCTTCCGCCAGATCGGGAACGTCCGCATCGTGAGCCGTTTCGATGAAGTCGCCGTTCCGCCGAACCAGCTGCGCTGGGACCCGCTGCCAATGCCGCAGGTGCCGACCGACTTCATCGATGGCTGGGTGACCATGGCCGGCAACGGCTCCCCAGCCCGGCAGAGCGGCTGCGCGATCCACCTGTACGCAGCGAACCGCCCGATGGAATACCGTTACTTCTACAACGCCGACGGCGAGCTGCTGGTAGTGCCGCAGCAGGGCCGTCTACGCATCGCAACCGAGATGGGCGTGATCGACCTCGAGCCGCAAGAGATCGCGGTGATCCCGCGCGGTGTGCGCTTCCAGGTATCGCTGCCTGATGGCGAAGCGCGCGGCTACATCTGCGAGAACTACGGCGCCCTGCTCCGCCTGCCCGACATGGGTCCGATCGGCTCGAATGGCCTAGCCAACCCGCGCGACTTCCTGACCCCGGTGGCACGCTACGAGGACCGTGAAGGCGACTTCGAGCTCGTGGCAAAATTTGGCGGCAACCTGTGGGCCGCGGAAATTGGACATTCGCCGCTCGACGTCGTCGCTTGGCACGGCAACTATGCGCCTTACAAGTACGACCTGCGCCACTTCAACACTATCGGCTCGATCAGCTACGACCATCCGGACCCGTCGATCTTCCTGGTGCTGCAGGCACCGTCCGACACCCCCGGCGTCGATACGCTCGACTTCGTGATCTTCCCGCCGCGCTGGCTCGCCGCCGAAGACACCTTCCGTCCGCCCTGGTTCCACCGCAACGTGGCCAGCGAATTCATGGGCCTGATCGACGGCCAGTACGACGCCAAGTCGACCGGCTTCCGTCCAGGTGGCGCCAGCCTGCACAACTGCATGAGCGGCCACGGGCCGGATGCGCCTACTTTCGAGAAGGCGAGCGGGATCGACACCAGCTCGCCGCAGAAGGTCGACAACACCATGGCCTTCATGTTCGAGACGCGCGACGTCATTGCGCCGACCGCCTACGCGCTCGGTTCGCAGCAACTGCAGCCGGACTACTACCAGTGCTGGCAGGGTTTCAAAAAATTCTTTGATGGGAAGCAGGAATGAACCCGAATAAAAACGCGCAATTGAACGAAACCCACGACCCGCTGCTGACCAGCTGGGTCGCCTCGGCCAACACCGGGACCACCGACTTCCCGATACAGAATCTGCCGCTCTGCGTGTTCCGCCGACGCGGCAGCGCCCAGGCGTTCCGGGGCGGCGTGGCGATCGGCGACCAGATCGTCGATCTCGCGCTGTTCGAGAACGCGCTGGATGGCGCGGACGACGCGGCGCGCTCCGCCGCCAGCCTGGGTGCGCGCGACAAGCTCAATGCCCTGATGGACGCCGGCCCGCAGGCCTGGTCCGCACTGCGCCTTGCGCTCTCGCGCCTGCTGCGCCTCGATGCCGCGCCGCGTCCGGAACTCCTGGTGCCGCAGGTCGAGGCCGAGTACGCCGTGCCGGCACAGATTGGCGATTACACCGACTTCTACACCTCGATCCATCATGCGACCGCGGTCGGCAAGCTGTTCCGTCCAGATAACCCGCTGCTGCCCAACTACAAATGGGTACCGATCGGCTACCACGGCCGTTCGTCCACGATCGGCATCTCGGGCGATTCGTTCCGCCGGCCGCGCGGCCAGGTCCGTTCAGGCTCTGACGCCGAACCGTCCTTCGGGCCAAGCCGTCGCCTCGACTACGAGCTCGAAGTCGGCATCTTCGTCGGCGGCGGCAACGCCCAGGGCGAGCCGATCGCCGCAGCCGACGCCGAGCGCCACGTGTTCGGCCTGTGCCTGCTGAACGACTGGTCGGCGCGCGACCTGCAGGCCTGGGAGTACCAGCCGCTCGGCCCCTTTCTGTCGAAGAATTTTGCATCGACGATCTCGCCGTGGATCGTGACTCTGGAGGCGCTGGCGCCTTACCGCGCGCCCTGGCAGCGTGACGCCGCCGATCCGCAGCCGCTGCCCTACCTCGACTACGCTGACCTGCGCGGCGCCGGCGGCTTCGACATCGAGCTCGAAGTGCTGCTCGAGACCGAGACCATGCGCCGCGAGGGCATGGCGCCGGCACGGCTGTCGCAATCGAACTTCCGGCACTCCTACTGGACGGTGGCCCAGCTACTGGCGCATCACACCATCAATGGCTGCGCGATGCGCCCGGGCGACCTGCTCGGCTCGGGAACCCAGTCCGGTCCTGAAGCCGAGGAAGCAGGTTCGCTACTGGAACTGACCGTGGGCGGCAAGCAGCCTTTGACTCTGCCAAATGGCGAACAGCGCGTGTTCCTGGAGGATGGTGACCGTATCGTCATGCGCGGATGGGCCAAGCAGACGGGTCGTCCGCGCATCGGCTTCGGCGAGGTTGCCGGGACGGTGCTGGCGGCGCGCTGAGGCTCATTGCGACAAGGCCCACGCATCGGCGCGGGCCTTTTATTCGCTGCAGCGTTGCCAGATACGCGCCTAAGCGCCCTGCCTCGCTACCGGCGCCTGTGCCAACGAATCGGAGAGGATGCGCCACAAGGCAGCACGCCTGCGTTCGAACGCCGCCTCACTGGCATACACCAGCTCCACGTGCAGGCTGTCGACGATGCCCAGGTAGGCGTCGGCATACACGCTGACCTCTTTCGCTTCAAGCATAAAACGGTGCGCCAGGCCGGTGCAGAACAGGTCGCGCAACACCTGCATGAACCCCTCGTAGCCCTGCACGACGGCGTCGCGTAGGACCGCGGGTGGAAGGAAGGCGGTACGCAACAGGTAGCGCAGGTAGACCGAGTCGGCATAGCGGCGCGCGATCATGCGGCAATACTGTTCCCCGGTGCCGTACGCGCCCTCGATCGCGAAGCAGGCATGGACGAACTCGGTCTCTTTTTCCAAGGCATCCGAGTAGACTTCGAGGAACAGCGCGTCCTTGCCGGAAAAATGCGCGTACAGCGAAGCCTTGCGGATACCCACCTGCTCAGCGATGTCGTTAAGCGACGATCCGTCATAGCCGAACTCCGCAAAATGGGCCACGGCTGCAGCGCAGATCCGTTCCACTGACGGCGACCGGTTTTTCATCAAAATTTTTGCCGGGTAATTCATCGAATGGCCATTATGCACGGAGCTTCAGTGTTCCGCCAAGCTGTGACGCTTTGGCGGCTGGCCGCGCGTGATGCAGTTGCCAACAAAAGCGGTTGACGCGTGACAGAGTACGGGTGTCACGCGGTTTGTCCAGGCACTATAAATTCGGTAAGTGGGCCACCGGAGCAGCTGCGATCTTGCGGGCTTGGGCGAGCATCCAGTTCGCTTCAACGTTCCGAACGAAGACATCACTACGGCACCTCGACATTAAAGGTGCTGGCGATAGCGAACTTCTCAACTGCTACTGCCCCTAGTGATGGTTCATCTGCTGTGGCACATTTTGACTTCTGAGGCGACGCTTACTTCGCTGGACGTCTGCCGACAAACAGGATCCCGCTCAGATTGCTCATGCGTTAGTTAAAAGCTGGGCGGGACATTATTCCCATAATGTCGCATTTGAATACTCGGCCGAATTCGACGCTGATTTAGCACTTCAACTCGGCTTCGGGGCAGGCTAACAGAACAACATTGCCTGGTGGGCGTCTAGGGGTAATTTGACTGCAACGAAGCGCGCTCTTAGGATGCTCCCGCCTTACTTCATGCAGTTGCTTACCATATCGAAGCATGGCGGACTCGTACTCGCTTCACAATCAGAAGCTTAAGAAACAAAAAACCCGCAGCCAAAGGGCTAGCGGGTTTTCTGATTGTTAAAGAAAGTTTCTTTAACAAAGTTTCCTGGCGGAGACGGTGGGATTCGAACCCACGATACGGGTATAAGCCGTATGCTTCCTTAGCAGGGAAGTGCCTTCGGCCACTCGGCCACGTCTCCAATCAGAGCCAACTACTTTGTTCGTCAGCGCTGAGTGCACGCATCTTAAGGGCTGGTGTTCGTTGCGTCAAGGACGCACGCCCAAAAATTTTGAAAATTGTTAAGCTTGCTCGAGGTTAAACGCTTTGTGCAGGGCGCGCACGGCCAGCTCCATGTATTTCTCGTCGATCAGCACCGAAATCTTGATCTCCGAGGTCGAGATCATCAGGATGTTGATGCCCTCTTCCGAGAGCGTACGGAACATCTGCGAGGCCACGCCCACGTGACTGCGCATGCCGACGCCCACCGCCGATACCTTCGACACCTTGGCGTCGCCCAGCACCTTGGCTGCGCCCAGCGCTTCGCGCTGCGCTTCCAGGATGCCCATCGCCTTCACGTAGTCGTTGCGCGACACGGTAAAGGTGAAGTCGGTCTTGCCTTCGACCGACTGGTTCTGGATGATCATGTCCACTTCGATGTTGGCATCGGCCACCGGGCCGAGAATGTGGAAGGCGACGCCCGGCTTGTCCGGCACGCCCAGGACGGTGATCTTGGCTTCATCGCGATTGAAGGCGATACCGGAGATGACGGCTTGTTCCATGTTGCTTTCTTCCTCAAACGAAATCAGGGTGCCGGACTTCGCTTCTTCGTCCAGCGGCATCAGGGGATCGGTCAGCGACGACAGCACGCGCGTCGGGACCTGGTAATTACCTGCGAATTCGACCGAACGCGTCTGCAGGACTTTCGAGCCCAGCGACGCCAGTTCCAGCATTTCCTCGAAGGTGATCTTCTCGAGGCGGCGCGCCTCGTGCACCACGCGCGGGTCGGTCGTGTACACGCCGTCCACGTCGGTGTAGATCAGGCATTCGTCGGCCTTGAGCGCGGCGGCGATCGCCACTGCCGAGGTATCCGAACCGCCGCGGCCCAGGGTCGAGATGTTGCCATCTTCGTCCATGCCCTGGAAACCCGTGATGATGACGATCTTGCCGGCTTCCAGGTCGGCGCGCACGCGGGTGTCGTCGATCGACTGGATGCGCGCCTTGGTGAAGGAGGAGTCGGTGCGGATGCCCGCCTGCCAACCGGTGTACGAGACCGCGTCCTTGCCGATGGCCAGCAACGCCATCGCCAGCAGGCCGACCGAGACCTGCTCGCCGGTCGAGGCAATCATGTCCAGTTCGCGCGGATCCGGCTGCGGCATGATTTCCTTGGCCAGCGCGATCAGGCGGTTGGTTTCACCGGACATCGCGGAAGGCACGACCACGATCTGGTGGCCGGCATCATGCCACTTCGCCACGCGGGCCGCGACATTCTTGATACGGTCCGTCGAGCCCATCGACGTCCCGCCGTATTTGTGGACAATTAAAGCCATATCAGGAAGGGTTCCAGCTTGTTGAAAGATCAAAAGGGGACCTTTACTCTAGCATGCTGCAGCGCAGTATCACAAGCCGGACAGGGAGAAAAAGCTATACGAAAAGAAAATAAAGTAATACTGTTTTCGTATAGAAACTAAGACAAGTCTAGACAGGTTCTGGCACCCAGCGCACTGCGATGCGCCCGCCCTGCCCCTCACGCATGTGACGGCAATCCATGCCGATGCCGGCGGCAAACAGCAGGTCGCGGTCGGCCCAGACCAGCGGCGCACGCTCGCGCTCCCAGGCAGGCACGCCCAGCGCCTGGTAATGCGCCTTCAGGCCCCGGGTAGGCCGGTTGGCGGCCGGCTTGAGGCGCTCGCCACCCTTGCGGAAGTCGATGGTCAGGAGCTGGCTGCGCAGCCAGGCCGGGTCAAAGCCCTGCTCCGAGATGTCGAAATGGAGCACACCGCCATATGCAGGGAAAGCGAGGGAAGCTTCCCCGTTCCAGCGGAAGTGTTCGCCTTCCTTGACCAGTACGCCGACATCGTCGGGGTCGCGCATGCCGGCAAGATCCGGCAGCTTCGGCGTTAGGTAGAGCTTGCCGCGGTGGCGGCGGATATGGCAGCTTGGGTGCGTCACCTTCAGCTGGGCATCCTCGCGCGCCGAGAACAGCTGGGACACCATCTCGCCCAGCCAGGCGGTCGAGGGCATCGCCAGGCCGCGACTCGAAAACAGGTGACGCAGCATGTTGTCGATGCGATCGCGGCTGAGCTTCTGCACCCGCGCCAGGTCCACGGCATCGCCGTCGAGGCAGGCAGCCAGGTCCTGCTCCGCGACCTCGTCAAGGATGCGCTGGGCGGCCTGGACATGGGCGGCACCGCGTGCGAGCCGTTGCGGGTAACCCGGGAAGCTGGCCGCCAGCGCCGGCATCACCCCGTGGCGCAGGGCATTGCGCGCATAACGCGGATCGCTGTTGGATTCGTCCTCCACCCATTCCAGACCCACGGCGCGCGCGTAGTCTTCGAGCTGCGCGCGCGACAGCGCCAGCAGCGGACGCGCCATGACGAGCTCCTGGTCGCCCAGCAGTCCGGGCGCACGGTTGGCGGCATCCATGCCCGACAGCCCGGCGGGGCCGGAGCCGCGCAGCAGCTGGAGCAGGACCGTCTCGGCCTGGTCGTCGAGGTGGTGGGCGGTCAGCAAGAGTTGCGCGCCGTGGGCGACGCACATCTCGCCCAGCGCGCGGTAGCGCAGCTTGCGGGCTGCTGCCTCGGTGCCGTCCTTGCTCCTCGCGACCTCGACACGGCGCTGGTCGAAGGCGATCCCGAGCGCCGCGCAGGCTTGCGCGCAGTGGTCCAGCCAGGCGTCGGCATTCGGACTCAGCCCGTGATGGACGTGGAAGGCGTGCAGCGCAATGCCTTGCTCCGCCGCCCAGGCATGGGCAAGCCGCAGCAAGGCCATCGAATCGAGGCCGCCGCTGCAAGCTATCGCAATGGAGCTGGGAGAGTAGGTGTCGCGCAGGCCGGTCAGGGCCTGCGCAAAGATTGCCGGGACTTGCCCGGCGCGGGTGGAACTCACTCTTCGCGCGGCAGCGTTTCCTTGAACTTGCCGTAGGCCATCAGCTTCGCGTGACGGGCGTCGAGCAGGTCCTTGGTCTTCATGCCCTGGAACTGGCGCAGGGTGTCGGCCAGCGCGCGCTTGAGCAGCTGGGCCATCTGCTTCGGATCGCGGTGCGCGCCGCCCAGCGGCTCGTTGACGATCTTGTCGATCAGGCCGATGGCCTTCAGGCGGTGCGCAGTCAGACCCAGCGCGTCGGCGGCGTCGGCCGCGCGCTCGGACGTCTTCCACAGGATCGAGGCGCAGCCTTCCGGCGAGATCACCGAGTAGGTGGCGTACTGCAGCATCAGCACGGCGTCGCCGACGGCGATCGCCAGCGCGCCGCCCGAACCGCCCTCGCCGATGATGGTGGCGATCAGCGGCACCTTCAGCTCGGCCATGACGTACAGGTTGTGGCCGATCGCTTCCGACTGGCCGCGCTCTTCTGCGTCGATACCCGGGAAGGCGCCCGGGGTGTCCACGAAGGTGAAGATCGGCAGGTTGAACTTCTCGGCCAGCTTCATCAGGCGCATGGCCTTGCGGTAGCCTTCGGGCTTCGGCATGCCGAAGTTGCGCATGGCGCGCTCTTTGGTGTCGCGGCCCTTCTGGTGGCCGATGACCATGCAGGCCTGGCCATTGAAGCGGGCCAGGCCGCCGATGATCGACTGGTCGTCGGCGAAGGTGCGGTCGCCGTGCAGTTCGTGGAAGTCGGTGAAGATCGCGTTCACGTAGTCCATCGTGTAGGGACGTTGCGGGTGGCGTGCGATCTGGGACACCTGCCATGGGGTCAGCTTGGCGTAGATGTCCTTGGTGAGCTGCTGGCTCTTCTTGGCCAGGCGGTCGATCTCTTCCGAGATGTCGACGGCGGAATCGTCCTGCACGAAGCGCAGCTCTTCAATCTTGGACTCGAGCTCGGCAACCGGCTGCTCAAAATTGAGGAAAGTTGTTTTAGTCATTGTACCTCCGGATTATTTCGTGGCCGCAGCGTTTCCGTTCGCGCAGCATGCACCGGGCCGGCAGCGACACCGAGTGACGCTGCCTGGCCCTGTTTTGGGCGTTATTCTACCGTACCCGAACCGCGTATCGTTCAAGGCAGCGGATCGAGGCTACGCCATAAATACCAGGTCGCCACCGTACGCCAGGGCTCCCAGTTGGCCGCCACCTCGCGCGCATCGCTGCGAGAAACAGGTTCGCCAGAGAAATAATTCTGGCTGATTCCCTGGATCAGGCCGGGATCGTCGAGCGGCAGCACGTTTGGACGGAGCAGATTAAATATCAAAAACATCTCCGCTGTCCAGCGGCTGATGCCGCGGATCTGGACCAGTTCGGCGATGACGGCCTCGTCGTCCATCTGCGACCACAGGTCGGCATGGACGCGCTTGGCCTTGAAACTGTCGGCCAGGTCGAGGATGTATTCGGTCTTGCGCTTGGACAAACCACAGCCCGCCAACTCGGCGGCGCCGGCCTTGAGCACCTGGGCGGGCGACAGCTTCGGACAGATCGCCAGCAGCTTGGCCCAGGCCGCGTCGGCGGCCTTCGGGGTCACCTGCTGGCCCACGATCGAACGCGCCAGCGTGGTGAAGGGGTCGGGCTGGCCGCGCAGGTGCAGGTCGCCGATCTGGGGGATCAGCTTGGCCATGATGCGGTCGCGCGCCATGAGGGCAGCCTTCGCTTCCGCCCAGTAAACCGGGACCCGCAGTTCCAAATGCGGCTCTTCCAGCGCGCCCTGCACTCCTGCAGCCGCGAACTTGTCCTTGTCGGCGGCCATTATGCGCGGCGCCAGGTCGTCGTCCCGTCCGGCTTGTCTTCCAGGATGATCCCGGCGGCAGTCAGTTCGGCGCGGATCGCGTCCGCTTCGGCAAAATTGCGGGCTTTCTTGGCGGCGGCGCGGCGGGCGATCGCGTCATCGATGCGCGCGTCCCCTTCCTCGCTGCCGCCCTGCAGGAAGGCTTGCGGCGCGCGCTGGAGGATGCCCAGCACGCCGGCCAGGGCCTTGAGCTGGCGTGCGCTTTCCAAGGACTTGCTGCGATTGACTTCGCTGGCCAGGTCGAACAACTCGGCCACGGCGAGCGGCGTATTGAAGTCGTCGTCCATCGCTTCGCGGAAACGCAGAGCGTGGGCTTCGTCCCAGTTCACCGCCGGCTGCTCGCTGTCGATGTCCACGGTCGACAGCGCGGTGTACAGGCGGGTCAGCGCGCCCTTGGCGTCGTCGATGTGGGCATCCGAATAGTTCAGCGGGCTGCGGTAGTGGGCGCGCAGGATGAAGAAGCGGATGACTTCGGCGTCGTACTTCTTGAGCACGTCGCGGATGGTGAAGAAGTTGCCCAGCGACTTGGACATCTTCTCGTTGTCCACGCGCACGAAGCCGTTGTGGATCCAGTAGTTGACCATGTTGCCGCCGAACGCCCCCTCGGATTGGGCGATCTCGTTCTCGTGGTGCGGGAACTGCAGGTCGGCGCCGCCGCCGTGGATATCGAAATGCTGGCCCAGGGTGGCGCAGGACATGGCCGAGCACTCGATGTGCCAGCCCGGACGGCCCTTGCCCCACTTGGAATCCCATTTGGCCTCGGCCGGCTCGGATTCCTTGGCGGCCTTCCACAGCACGAAGTCGAGCGGATCGCGCTTGCCGCTGTTGACGTCGACGCGCTCGCCGGCGCGCAGGTCGTCGAGCGACTTGCCGGACAGCTTGCCGTAGCCTTCGAAGCCGCGCACGGCATAGTTCACGTCGCCGTCCTCGCTCTTGTAGGCCAGGCCTTTCGACTCGAGCTGTTCGATGATCGACAGCATCTGCGGCACGTATTCGGTGGCGCGCGGCACGACGGTCGGCGGCAGCATGTTGAGTGCGCCGATGTCTTCGTCCATGTACTTCACGTTGCGCTCGACCAGCTGGCCGATGGTCTCGCAGTTCTCGACCGCGCGCTTGATGATCTTGTCGTCGATGTCGGTGATGTTGCGGACGTACTTGACCTCGTAGCCCGAGGCCATGAGCCAGCGATAGATCACGTCGAAAGCCATCATCATCCGCGCGTGACCGATGTGGCAGTAGTCGTAGACGGTCATGCCGCACACATACATGCCGACCTTGCCGGCTTCCATCGGGACAAATACCTGCTTGTCACGCGCGAGCGTGTTGTAAATCTTGAGTTGGCTCATGGGTGGTTTCTGGTGAGGGAGAAGATCGGGACGGAAACAGCGGCTCTGAAACGAAATGCAGGCACGGCGGATAGCGTCGAGATCGTCTGTACCCTCGGGGGTTGTTCTTCTTTGATAGAATGGGACGTTCCGCGCAAAGTATAGCATTGTTAAAATCCCGGCTGGCCGCATATGGTTCAGCTTTATTTTTCGGGAAAAGACTTGACAGCACCTTGCGCGATGTCCACCAGAGGAGAGCCAAGACAATGATTACCGCCTTCCGCCGTTCGCTGCTCAAGGGCATCGCCCTGGGTGCCGGCGCCCTGCTCTTTGCCGGCGCCGCCCTGGGCGCGCCGCAGGAAACCCCGACCGACGCCTCCACGGAGGCCGCGCCCGCCGCGCCGGTGGTGAAGGGTCCGCAGGTGTCGATCAAGACCACGATGGGCGACATCGTCGTCCAGCTCGACGAAGAACGTGCACCGAAGACGGTTGCGAACTTCATGCAGTACGTGAAACAGGGATTCTACAAGGGCACCATCTTCCACCGCGTGATCGACGGCTTCATGATCCAGGCCGGCGGCATGAACGAGAAATTCGAGGGGCGCAAGACCAACAAGCCGGTCAAGAACGAATCGAATAACGGCCTGTCGAACCAGCCGTACACCATATCGATGGCGCGCGAAGACCACCCGGATTCGGCCACCTCCCAGTTCTTCATCAACGTCGCCGACAATGCGGGCATCGACTATCCGAACTACAAGGGCTCGGGTTATACCGTCTTCGGCAAGGTCGTGAAGGGGCAGGAGGTCGTGGACAAGATCAAGGGCGTGGTGGTGGACGATGTGCGCGGCATGCAGAACGTGCCGGTGACGCCGATCTTCATTAAGTCCGTGACCGTCCTCAAGGGCGACAAGCTTGTAAAATAGCGGATGGGCAATCTCTGCTTTTAAGCCATACCTTTCAACAATAACCAACGAAGAGGACACCAGATGACTACCGTTCGCATGACCACCAACAAGGGCAACATCACCGTCGAACTGGACGCCGAAAAGGCGCCGAAGACCGTGGCCAACTTTATCGACTACGTCAACAAGGGTCATTTCACCAACACCATCTTCCACCGCGTGATCAAGGACTTCATGATCCAGGGCGGCGGTTTCGAGCCGGGCATGAAGCAGAAACCGACCGACGCGACCGTCGAGAACGAAGCCAAGAACGGCCTGAAGAACGACAAGTACACCATCGCCATGGCCCGTACCTCCGCGCCGCACTCGGCATCGGCCCAGTTCTTCATCAACACCAAGGACAATGCCTTCCTGAACTACCCGGGCCAGGACGGCTGGGGCTACGCCGTATTCGGCAAGGTTACCGAAGGCCAGGACGTGGTCGACCAGATCAACACCGTGCCGACCTCGCGCAGCGGCATGCACTCGGATGTGCCGGTCGATCCGATCATCATCGAGAAGGCCGAAGTCATCTGATGATCGCAGTGCGCCGGGTCCTGCAGTCCCCATCGGTTCAATGAACACGCCCGCGCGCACGTTCGCGCTTTTCATCTCGGACCTGCACCTGCAGGTCTCCCATCCACGCACGGCCGAAGCTTTTTTTGGTTTCCTGGCCGAGCGTGCGACCCATGCCGAGCGGCTCTACCTGCTCGGCGATATCTTCGAATACTGGGCCGGCGACGACGACCTCGCCGACCCCTTCCACCAGCAAGTGATTGGCGCCATCCGCGCCGTGAGTGACGGCGGCACGGCAGTGTACTGGCTTGCCGGCAACCGCGATTTCCTCGTCGGGCCGGGCTTTGCCGAGGCAGCCGGCCTCAGCCTGCTGGAGGAACCGCATGTCATTACCGCCGGCGGCAGGCGCATTGCCCTGGTCCATGGGGACGCGCAGTGCACCGCCGACCTCAAGTACATGGCCTTTCGCGCGCAGGTGCGTGACCGCGCCTGGCAGCAGCAATTCCTCGGCATGCCGCTGGCGCAGCGCAAGGCGATCATTGCCGGGCTGCGCGAAGGCAGCCGCGAGGCGCAGGCGGGCAAGTCCTACGAGATCATGGATGTGGCGCCCTCAAGCGTGGGGGCGCTGTTCGATGAAGCCGATGCCACGGTGATCATCCATGGCCATACGCACCGGCCGGCGGTGCACGACACCGGTGGCAAGCTGCGTTATGTGCTGCCGGACTGGGAGCTCGATGCCGAGCCGAAGCGTGGCGGGTGGATCGAACTGGCCCAGGACGGCACGCTGACGCGCCACGATGTAGGCTGGGCGGGGTAATTCCTGTCACCGCGTGGGCGGCAGACCCTCCCACCCTACCGAACCTCATCCAACAACTCCGGGTGCTTCCCCAGCAGCCGCAATAGCTTGACCAGCGCCACCGGCGCATGCGCCTCGCCCGCTTCGAACCGCGCGAAATCCCCCGCCTCGTCTCCAAACAGCTCATCTGCCTTCCGCTGGGTCAGCCCCAGCTGCTTGCGCATCGCCCTGATCGTCTTGAGCTCCTGGGCGTCGACCTGCTTACGGAAAGCCGCGACCAGCTCGCCATAATGGTCGTGCTCGCCCTGCGCGTACATGACTTCCTTGCAGCCCGCGCAGTGCTCGACGACGACATCCGGAATCGTCGTGCTTTGCCCCTTGTAGGTGTAGTGCATTTCCCTGATCGCATGCATCAGCGGCGAAACGCCACAGTTCGGGCAGCTCAGCATCGTTCCCTCCTTCCTTGATCCGTCCACCATCCTACCAAAGTGCAGCGCTGGGCCGCGCCCGCACTTTTGTTCGATATGTATGTTTACATTTGCTTATTGGCTGTTATACTTCACTACAACACCACTTCAACGAATCACCCAATCAGCATACCCAGGGAGACCTAGATGAACCATGCAGTGCCAAGACCAAGGAGGACTGGACATGACAGTCGGCTGGAATGACAACACCCCCATCTACCGCCAGCTCAAGGAGCGGGTGGTGGGAATGATGCTCGACGGCATTTTGAAAGCCGGCGACGCCCTGCCCTCGGTCCGCCAGATCGCGGCCGAATATCAACTGAATCCGATCACCGTTTCCAAGGCCTACCAGGAACTGGTCGACGAGAACCTGGTGGAAAAAAGAAGGGGAATTGGCATGTACGTCACCGAAGGAGCAAGCGAGAAACTGCTGGCCACCGAACGCGAGCGCTTCATCCGCGAGGAATGGCCGGCCATGGTCGAACGCATCCGCCGCCTCGGCCTGAACGTGGAGCAGCTGCTGCGCGCCACCACCCCGGGCGCCAACGGGCTGGCGCCGGGAGGTTCAGCATGAATGCCGTACTCTCCGCACGCGGCCTGACCAAGCGTTACGGCAAGCGCACCGCCGTCGACGGCATCGATTTCGACATCCCCGCCGGCCGCATCGTCGGCCTGATCGGCCCCAACGGCTCGGGCAAGACCACCACGCTCAAGGCGGCGCTCGGCCTGATTCCCTTCGAGGGCCAGCTGACGGTGCTGGGCTACGATCCGCGCACCCAGCGCGACGACCTGATGAAGGAAGTTTGCTTCATTGCCGACGTCGCCATCCTGCCGCGCTGGCTGCGCGTGAAGGATGCGGTCGACTTCGTGGCGGGCGTGCATCCGCGCTTCAACCGCGAGAAGGCGGAACGCTACATCGCGCATACCAGGCTAACGCCGACCATGAAGGTCAAGGAGATGTCGAAGGGCATGATCGTCCAGCTGCACCTGGCGCTGGTGATGGCCATCGACGCCAAGCTGCTGGTGCTCGATGAGCCCACGCTCGGCCTCGACATCATGTACCGCAAGCAGTTCTACCAGAACCTGCTGGAAGACTACTTCGACGAGCAGAAGACCATCGTCATCACCACCCACCAGGTGGAAGAAGTCGAGCACATCCTCACCGACCTGATGTTCATCCGCGACGGCAAGATCGTACTGTCCGCCTCGATGGAAGAGATCGGCGAGCGCTATACCGAAGTGATGGTCCCGGCCGACAAACTCAACGCCGCCAACGCCCTGGCACCGATCGACAGGCGCACCGTATTCGGCAAGTCGGTGATGCTGTTCGACGCAGCAGCACCGGGCGGCGTGTCGCGCGCCCAGCTCGCCCAGCTCGGCGAGACCCGCAATCCCAGCGTTGCCGACCTGTTCGTGGCAACCATGAAAGGAACCTACGCATGAAAACGATGAAATGGCTGCTCCGGCGCGAGTTCTGGGAGCACAAGGGCGCCTTCTTCTGGACGCCGGTCGCGGTGGCCGCCGCGATGCTGCTGCTGGTCGGCGGCGGCTTCATGTACGCCATGGCTGCCGGCGGGCACGACACCATCCAGTTCAACGGCCATAGCGTGGTCGCGATCCAGGGCGTGCCGGCGGCGCTGCGCGCCAAGCTCGCGTTCGCCGCTGCCTCGGGCTACCTGGGCCTGGCGGCGCCGCTCTTCATCGTGCTGGCCGTGGTGGTGTTCTTCTACTGCCTGGCCGCCCTGCACGACGACCGCCGCGACCGCAGCATCCTGTTCTGGAAGTCGCTGCCGCTGTCGGACCGCGACACCGTCCTGTCGAAAGTGGCCACCGCCCTGGTCGTGGCGCCCCTGATCACGATCGGCATCGGCGTGGTGACGGGACTGGCATTGCTGGTGCTCGGCATGATCAGCATCGCCGGCAAGGGCGTCAACCTGTTCGGGCTGGTGCTGCAGGAACCGAACCTCTACCTCGGCCCCCTGTACCTGCTGGCCTTCCTGCCGCTGTACATCATCTGGGCGCTGCCGACCGTCGGCTGGCTGCTGATGGTGTCGAGCTGGGCGCGCTCCTGGGTCTTCATGTGGGCGGTCGGCACGCCGCTGGCCGTCGCCCTGCTGCTGAAGTGGTTCAACATGATCGTCGGCCACGTGTCGAACACGGTCATCGACGTCAACTGGTTCGTGGGCGAAGTCGTGCTGCGCGGCCTGGCCGGCCTGGTGCCGGGCATCTGGCTGTCGCACGGCGATATCGAGGTCATCAACCAGCAATACGGCCTGAACCCGACCACCCTGCTCGAGCTCTCGTACTCCACGCTGGCGCATCCGAGCACCTGGATTGCCGCAGCGATCGGCGCCGGGATGATCTACGCCGCGATGCGCCTGCGCCGCTGGCGCGACGAAGGCTGATCCGGTGCGTACCCTGAGCGCGATCGCGTTCGGGACCCTGCTCCTCTGCGGCAGCGCCGCTGCCGCAGAGGAAAAGCCGGTCCGCGAACTGGAGCCCGTGCATGTCAACGCCATGCGCAACCCGGAGGTTCGCAAGTACAAGGTCATCCTGGCCGGCCTGGACGCCTTCGACAGGCATCGTCAGCTGGCGCCCGCGGCCGAAGGTTTGCACTTCCGCCTGAGAACTCAGGGTAGGGACGATTCGCCGCAGCCGCTGGCAATCCGCCTCGTCGGCGACCGTGGATTCAGCCTGCCGATCACCATCGATGCCGATCGGCGTTTCGTCGTGCCGCGCAGCGAGGCGGCCGAGGAGGCGGAGAGCGAGCTGGAGCTGAACCGCAAGCGCCGCACGTACCGCACCGACCCCGATATACGCACGCCAGGCTTGCGCGCCAACCAGCGGCGTCTGGGCGACCTGCGGCTGGAGTGCAAGGTGACGGTGGCGATGGCCAAGGAAGAGATTCCAACCTTCTGGGTCCTGACCATCAATACCCTCCTGCTGCGGACCGACTGGTGCGGCTTCTTCGGCGACCCCGAGGATTTCCGGTGGGAGGGTGTAAGCAAGAAGGCGCACTTCCCCTTCCGCAGCGACCAGCCGCTTCTAGGTGCAGTCATGGTCGACGGGAGCCGCTCGGCGAAACTGGAAGTCAAGGGGACGACGTTCCACGCACCAATCGGGAACGCCACCTGGAGCGACGACGCCGTGATCGAACTGACCTTTGCCGCCCCCGCAAACCCCGCAGAAGCGGCTGCAGCGCCTACTGGAACTGCTGGCGAAACGCCTCGAACTGCGCCTTGAGTTCGGCGAGTTCGCCGCGCAATGCGGCGACTTCCTGCTCCAGCTGGCCGACACGGCTGGCGCCGCCTCCGCCCAGGCCGGCGCCGGCGGCCGGCGCTTCATAGGCAGGAAGCTCGCCGCCCAGCAGGTGGCCATAGCGCGCTTCCTTGGTGCCGGGCGCACGATCCAGGCGGGCGACCAACGGCGGGTATTTATCGATCAGGAACTGCAGGACAGCCTCGACCTCGGGCACGCTCTTGAATTCGAACAGGCGCCCGGTGCGGGTACGGATCTCGCCGGCGGTCTGCAGGCCGCGCAGCATCAGGATGGCGAGCACGGCCACCTTGTCCTGCTCCAGCGTCCACTTGATGCGCATGCGGTGTTCGTACTTCACCACGCGCGCGCCGGCCTGCGAGATGGCGCTGACCAGCTTCTTTTCGATCAGGCGCTGCAGGGTGTCCTGCACGACTTCGTCGGTGAGCTGCATGATCGGGTCGCGGCTCGACAGCTGGTTGCAGCCGTTGACGATCGCGTTCACCGACATCGGGTAGTTATCGGGCGTCAGCGCCTCTTTTTCGGCCAGCACCGCGAGCACGCGGATTTCCATCGGGTCCAGTACGGCGCCATTATCGGCAGCGGCAGCGGCAACAGCAGGCGTACCCGTCACTTCATTCGTCATGCAATTCCTCAGTCGACCAGTCGGTTCAGTTGTTCTTGGTCGAGTTTATCACCCTCGGCCACCTTCGGACAGCACAGGCCGGCCTCGCGCATGGTGTTGGTGAGGCGTTCGATCTGCTCGTCCTGGCGCGCAACATGGTCGATCAGGCCGCGCAGGGCTTTCGACAGCGGATCGTCGCCGTTCGGCGTGACGCCGTAGGCGGCGAACAGATGGGCGCTGCGCGCCTGGTCTTCCTTGCGGATGATGTGGGCCGGGTTGCCGACCGCGGTAGCGCCAGCCGGGACCGGCTTGATGACCACGGCGTTGGAGCCGACCTTGGCGTATTCGCCGACCGTGAACGCGCCCAGCACCTGGGCGCCGGCGCCGACGATCACTCCCTGCTGCAGCGTCGGGTGGCGCTTGGTGCCGGCCACCAGGGTAGTGCCGCCCAGGGTGACGCCCTGGTAGATGGTGCAGTCGTCGCCGACCACGGCGGTTTCACCGATGACCACGCCGAAGCCGTGGTCGATGAAGACCCGCCGCCCGATGGTGGCGCCGGGGTGGATCTCGATGCCGGTGATGATGCGGGCGACATAGGAGATGAAGCGGCCGACCCACTTCAGCCCGAGCTTCCAGCAGGCGTGCGCCCAGCGGTGCATGATCACGGCATGCAGGCCGGGATAGCAGGTCAGGACTTCCCAGCCGTTACGGGCGGCGGGGTCGCGCTGGATGATGCTCTGGATATCGCCACGCAGGTTGGCAAATAAGTTCAAAAACATAATAAGGATGATCGCAAACCAAGGATGATGGTAGCGTATGTTGCGTGGGTTTGCTTGTGACGGTGCAGGGAAAGGATGGCTCCATGGCGGCCTAACGAAATTGGGGGGAACAATGCCGACAGCATTGTTCCCCCCAATATTGCTGGAGCCAGGTCAGCCTTCGCGTGCGATCCTCTGGCGGCGCGCCTCGTACAGGCACACGCCCGACGCGACCGAGACGTTCAGGCTCTCGACCGAGCCGAACATCGGGATGCTGACCAGGAGGTCGCAGGTCTCGCGGGTCAGGCGGCGCATGCCCTCGCCTTCCGAACCCATCACCAGCGCGGTCGGGCCGGTGAAGTCGGCTTCGTACAGGCCCTTGTCGGCGTCGTCCGAGGTGCCGATCAGCCAGATCCCGCGGTCCTTCAGCTCGCGCATGGTGCGCGCCAGGTTCGTGACCGTGATGTAGGGCACGGTCTCGGCAGCGCCGCTCGCCACTTTCGCGGCGGTCGCGTTCAGGCCGACCGCGCGATCCTTCGGAACGATCACGGCATGCGCGCCGACGCCGTCGGCCACGCGCAGGCAGGCGCCCAGGTTGTGCGGGTCGGTGATGCCGTCGAGGATGAGCAGCAGCGGCGGACCCTCGATCGCATCCAGCAGCTCGTCCAGGTTGCGCGCCAGCGCCAGCTGGCTGGCGAAGGCGATCACGCCCTGGTGGCGGCGGGTGCCGGTGATCTTGTCGAGACGCGACGCGTCGACCGGCATCACGCGCACGCCCGCCTCTTTCGCGTTGGCGATCAGGGCCTTCATGCGGGCGTCCGTGCGCTCGGCGTCGACGAAGATCTCTTCCACCGATTGGGCCTCGTGGCGCAGCCGCGAGGTCACCGCGTGGAACCCGAATAACATTTTATTTTTCATGTATTACTGTTTCTTCCTGCTAGTTTTGGCAGCGGGGGTCTTGGCCACCGCTTTGGTTTTTGGCGCACTGGCACTGTCGCTGCGTGCAGCACGCTTCGTGGGCGTCTTGGACGCGGTTTTGCTGGCGATGTCGCTGGCGGTCTTGGCTGACGGTTTGCGCGCGCTACGCGGCACGCGCGGCGGCGGTACGAAAACGACATCCTCGTCCTCGCCCTCGTCTTCCGTGCTGGCGAAGCGCGACGGCTCCGCGGGCGCCGGGGCGGCCTTGCCCTTGCCTTTGCCCTTCGCGCCCTTCGGCGCCTTGCCCTCCAGCGCGTCGATGGCGGCCTGGCGTGCACGTTCCATCGGCGCCGGCACGGCCTCCTGCGCCTCCGCCAGCACCAGGTCGATCTTGCGCGCTTCCAGGTCGACCTTCGCCACCTTGACATTGACCTTGCTGGTCAGCTTGTAGGTCTGACCGCTGCGCTCGCCGCGCAGTTCGTGGCGCGCCTCGTCGTACTGGAAGTAGTCGGTGCCGAGGCCACTGATGTGCACCAGGCCCTCGACATACAGCTGGTCGAGCGTGACGAAGATGCCGAACGGCGTCACGCCGGACACGGTGCCGGTAAAGTCCTCGCCCAGTTTATCTTGCATGAAGTAGCACTTCAGCCAGTTCTCGACGTCGCGCGAGGCTTCGTCGGCGCGGCGCTCGTTGGCCGAGCAGTGCACGCCCAGTGCGTCCCAGATGGTCAGGTCCTGCTCTTTCTTCTGGGTGCCCGCAGCCTTGTCCTTCGCGGCCTGCTTGCGCGCCGAGTTGGAGATGGCCGTGTTCAGCTTGCCCAGGTCGATGTCCTTCGGCTCGTACTTCTTCCCTTGCAGGATGGCCTTGATGGCGCGGTGGGTCAGCAGGTCCGGATAACGGCGGATCGGGCTGGTGAAGTGCGCGTAAGCCTCGTAGGCCAGGCCGAAGTGGCCGACGTTGTCCGGGCTGTAAACGGCCTGCTGCATCGAGCGCAACAGCATGGTCTGCAGCAGTCCCGCGTCCGGACGCTCCTTGATCTTCTGCATCACCTCGGCGTAGTCGCGCGCGCTCGGCTTGTTGCCGCCGCCCAGGTTCAGGCCGACGATCCTGAGGAAGGTGCGCAGTTGCAGCAGCTTTTCCTCGGTCGGCGTCGCGTGGATGCGGAAGGTGCCCGGGTGCTTGTGGCGGATCAGCAGGTCGGCCGCACACACGTTCGCCGCCAGCATGCACTCTTCGATGAGGCGGTGCGCGTCGTTGCGGGTGCGCGGGATGATCTTCTCGATCTTGCCCACCGCGTTGCAGACGATGTAGGTCTCGGTGGTCTCGAAGTCGATCGCGCCGCGTTCCTGGCGCGCCTTGAGCAGCGCGCGGAACACTTCGTTCAGGTTCAGCAGGTGCGGCACGATGCCCGGGCGGCGCTGCGCTTCCGGGCCGGCGGTGTTGCCGAGGATTTCGGCCACTTCGTTATAGGTCAGGCGCGCGGCCGAGTGCATCACGGCCGGGTAGAACTGGTAGGCCGTGACTTCGCCGTCCGCCGTGACGACCATGTCGCACACCAGGGTGCAGCGGTCCACCGCCGGGTTCAGCGAACACAGGCCGTTGGACAGCTTCTCGGGCAGCATCGGGATCACGCGGCGCGGGAAGTAGACCGAGGTGCTGCGCTCGAGCGCATCGTGGTCGAGCGCGTCGTTCGGCTTCACGTAATGGCTGACGTCGGCGATCGCCACCAGCAGGCGGTAGCCCTTGCTGCGGCCGATCTTGACCGGTTCGCAGTAGACCGCGTCGTCGAAGTCGCGTGCGTCTTCGCCGTCGATGGTCACCAGCGGCACGTCGCGCAGGTCGACCCGGTCGCGCAGGTCGGCATCCACCACTTCGTTCGGCAGGCGGTTGGCCTGCTTCAGCGCGGCGGGCGAGAACACGTGCGGCACGCCGAACTTGCGCACCGCGATCTCGATTTCCATGCCCGGGTCGTCCAGTTCGCCGAGCACTTCGACGATCCTGCCGGTCGGTTGCTGGAAACGCGAGGGCTGCTCGATCAGCTCGACGCTGACCACCTGCCCGGCCTTGGCCTTGCCCGGCCCGCCCGCCACCAGCACGTCCTGGCTGATGCGGATGTCTTCCGGCGAGACGATCCAGACGCCGCCTTCGTTCATCAGGCGGCCGATCAGGTGGGTATTGGCGCGTTCGACCACCTCGACGATGGTTCCTTCCGGACGGCCGCGGCGGTCGGTGCCGGTGACGCGTGCGCGCACGCGGTCGCCGTTGAGCACCTTGTTCATTTCCTTATCGTTCAGGAACAGGTCGTCGCCGCCCTCGTCCGGAATGACGAAGCCGTAGCCGTCGCGGTGTGCGCTGACGCGGCCGGTGACGAAACCGGACTGGTCTGCCAGCACGTAGGTGCCGGAAACGTCGGCGCGGATCTGGCCGTCGCGCTCCATGGCGTTCAGTCGGCGTCCGAGCACTTCCTGCGCGGCAGGTTTGACCTTCAGGGCGCGCGCCAGGTCGCTTGCTCCAAGCGGGCCCTTGGCACTGCGGAAGACGGCGAGGATTTCCTCGCGGCTAGGAATGGTATGAGTAGGTTGCTTCAAATCGTTTTCTTATTTCTCTTAGTAGCGGCGCTGCCGTTGCAGCTGCCTGGGATTGATTAACACCTTGACAGGCATAGTGTAACGGAGTGCCATGCGATTCGCCTAACATGTGCGACGAACCGTGCTCGAAGGGTCCCCGACGGAAACCCTGCTCTGGGCTTTTGACTTTTGAAATCCTTCCGCTATAATCTCGGTCTCTTCAGCAATGCAGCTCGCTGCAGCAGGAGAAAAACAGTAGCAGTAGATGGCTTCGACGCCGCAGCCAACGAAAGTTGATCTGGCGAAAAATGACAAAGCCTGCTATTGTAGCAGAGTTAGTTCAGTGCCCACGTGGCGGAATTGGTAGACGCGCATGGTTCAGGTCCATGTGCCGCGAGGTGTGGGGGTTCGAGTCCCTCCGTGGGCACCACTCTACCGGAGTAGTTTTCCGCAAGTTGTAAAGAAGTTGGAAGTTTGCAGTATCAGTGCCCACGTGGCGGAATTGGTAGACGCGCATGGTTCAGGTCCATGTGCCGCGAGGTGTGGGGGTTCGAGTCCCTCCGTGGGCACCACTCTACCGGAGTAGTTTTCCGCAAGTTGTAAAGAAGTTGGAAGTTTGCAGTACCAGTGCCCACGTGGCGGAATTGGTAGACGCGCATGGTTCAGGTCCATGTGCCGCGAGGTGTGGGGGTTCGAGTCCCTCCGTGGGCACCATCTACCGGATGTTTATCCGCAAGAAGTTGCAAGAAGTTTTGTTGTTAGCAGTATCAGTGCCCACGTGGCGGAATTGGTAGACGCGCATGGTTCAGGTCCATGTGCCGCGAGGTGTGGGGGTTCGAGTCCCTCCGTGGGCACCAAACTCTACCTGGACGACAAGTCGCAGACGCGCATGTCCCGCAAAACGCCGTAAGCTTTGCAAAAGGCTTACGGCGTTTTGCGTTTACATCACGCGTTTGGACAGCAGCAGCCAATCTCCTTAGACTGCGCCCATGTCCCTCTTCGATTTCTTCCGGCGGCCGCCCTCGCCCATGCGCCTTCCCGGCCTGCCGGCCAGCTTCGCAGAAGCGCGCGCGCACCTGATGCCGGCGCTGCGTGGACGCGGAATGGCCGAGTGCCTGTGCCTGACGGAATTCGGCAAGAGCCCGATACGCTCGGGCAAGCTGTTCCTGCCCTTCAGCAGCGACACCGCGCTGATGCTCGTGCATGACGGCCAGGACATGATGCAGTCCTTCGGCCCGGCGCAGCTGGCGCAATGGGGCGTGAGCGTGGAGGAAGCGCTGGCCGCCGCCATGGACAACCTGCGCGACGCCACGGTCGACCGCTTCATCCAGGTCGAGCGCGGCGTGTTCGCGGGCGACTGGGCCGATGCCTACGATTCCTCGCGCCTGCTGCTGCCCGACCTGGCGCACCGCATTGCCGGCGCCAATCCGCTGGTCATGATCCCGGCGCGTCATACGCTGCTACTCGCCTCCGGCAGCGATCCCGAAGGCGTGCGCGCGATGGTCGCGCTGGCGCAGCGGGTCGCCGATCTCGAAACCCGGCCGGTGTCGGCGCTGATGTACCGCTACGAGCATGGGCATCCGGTCGAACATGTGCCGGACGATGAAGCCGCGCGCGCCGGCCTTGCACGCCTCGGGAGGCAGTACCTGTACGGCGACTACGCGGCGCAGGCGGAAACGCTGGACACGCTGCACGAGAAGGACGCGACGGATATCCTTGTTGCCGGCTACAAGGTGATGCGCGAAGCGGCCACCGGCATCGAGTACAGCTTGTGCGTCTGGACCGAGGACGTCACCACCCTGCTGCCACGCACCGAACGGGTCGCCCTGTCCAGCCGCGAAGAGGACGGCCTGCTCGTGCTGCCGTGGGACGCGCTGCATGCGGCATTCGGCCACCTGATGGCGCCCGTGCCCGGCGCCTGGCCAGAACGCTACCGCGTCACCGCTTTCCCCGACCTGGCAGCGGCGCGGACGCTCGCCTTGCCCCAGCAGGCCTAGTGCGCCGCCAGGTCGTCCAGGATCGGGCAGCTCGAACGCGCATCGCCATGGCAGGACGCCGCCAGCGCTTCGAGCGTGCGGCGCATCGCTTCCATCTCGGCGATCTTGCGGTTGAGCTCATCGATATGCGCGCGCGCCAGGGCCCGCACGTCCGCGCTGGCGCGGCCCTTGTCCTGCCACAGGTTCAGGAGCTTGCCGATCTGCTCGAGCGAGAAGCCAAGCGCGCGGGCGCGGTGGACGAATTGCAGCACGCGCACGTCGTCTTCGCCGTACACGCGGTAGCCGGCCTCGGTGCGCTTGGCCTCCTTGAGCAGGCCGATCGATTCGTAGTGGCGGATCATCTTGGCCGATACGCCGGAAGCCTTGGCGGCCTCGCCGATATTCAGCAGCGTCGTGCCTTGCTGCATTGTCCTCTCCTGTTGCCTGTTCCGATCACGGGATTCTACTTCCAGCACCATGATAACGCCGAGGGAGTCGTTGAACGCTTCCGACGGTGCCTGCGTGCCGGTGTCGCTCGAAGGCAGCCGCTACGAGATCGTGCTGCGCTATAGCCGTCCGGCATAGCTCCGGGCCGCGAGGAAAATCGTCCCGATGCTTGACTTGTTCCGCGATGGCGGTAAGCTCGACAGGTCATGAAGCACGCGATTCTCCTCCTCGTACTCGGCGTTGCCGCGGATGCCATCCTTGCTGGTCCTGCGCCCTATTACCAATGGCGCAGCAAGTTGAATGGCACGATGGCATGTTCTCAAACGCCCCTGGGCCCGGGCTGGGAAAAATCAGGCGGTCCCTACCGGGACGCGCATTGCGAAAAACTCATTGTTGCTAAATAATGGGGTGGCAAGCGCATCTCGTTCGACCTTCGTCCGATTATTCCAATACCGAGGAGACACCGATGTTTACGAGTCCGGAGCAGTTCGTCAACGCCACCAAGACCCTGTTCGACCTGCAGATGCAAACCTTCAATACCCTGGCAGACAGGACAGTCAAGGGCGTGGAACAAGTGATCGCACTGAACATGAATGCAGCGAAGAGCTCGATGGAAGGCTCGATTGCCGCCGGCCAGCAGATGGCCAGTGGATTGACCGGTTCCGGGGATCCGAAGGCCGCTATCGCGGCACTGCATGCGCGCATGCAGCCGGGCGCGGCCGGCGCCGCCGAATACCGCGAGCAACTGAAAGCCATTATCGACGAGATGCACCAGGAATTCCGCCAGGCCGCCGATACCCATGTGGCCGAAGCCAAGAGCACCCTGTCGGCGCTGATCTACGACGTCACGCAGAACGTCAAGCCAGGCTCGGAGAACGCCGTCGAGATCATCAAGACCGCGATCGACAACGCCTTCAAGGGCTACGAACAGGTGACCCAGGCGACCCGCCAGGCAGTCCAGACCGTGGAAGCGCAGATCGCGAAAGCCACGTCAATGGTACAGCCGGGCGAGCAGAAGCAGGCCGAATAAACGCACGAAGGCCGGCGACGCCGGCCTTCCAATGAAAGAAAATTTCGTTTTCCCTGTGCAGATGAAATTTTCTTTCAGCCCCCTTCAGCTTCTATTCCCAGCAGTTCTTCCAGCCGCGCCAGCGAAGCGTCATCCTTGATCACCGAACGCAGCCAGGCGTGCAGCGGCTGCTCGCCCCAGCGCGCCGCCTTCTCGGCCAGGTAGGCGACCGGGCTGTGCGGTTCGGTGCGGCGGAAGAACTCGGCGACGCCCCGCAGCTGGGCCAGCGCCTGTTCGCGGCTTTGCAGGGGGCCTTCATCGACCACGCCTTGCACGCGTGGCAGGCTACCTGTGGCCACGACCACGGGCATGGCCTGCGCCTGCGCCTGCGCCGCAGGGTGTGCTACCTGCGGCGTCGCCAGGTCCTCGAAGTCGCACAGCGCCGCGCGTCCGACGCCGAAGCTGGGCCCGTCGGCGCCCAAGCGCTCGTCGACGACGCGTTCCAGTTCCGTCAGCGCGCCCAAGCAGTCATGCGCTGCCTCCGCCAGCGCCTGACGCGCCACCGGCGTGGCCTTGATGCGCGCCGCGTCCAGCTCGGCGACGCTGTCCGGCCCGCGCGCCCGTGCCGCTTCCCAGGCAAGCATCGTGACGCCATCGGCCAGCGGCACTTCCTTGACCAGGGGCCCGACGCGGGCCGCGATCCAGGCAAGGTTGCCGATGCGGCGTTCGTGGCCGTCCTCGTCCGGCAAGGGATGCACGGTGTCCCAGTAGCGCTCGCACAGCGCGGCCAACAGGCGCAGACCGTCCGCCAGGCCGGGCAGGCCGGCGGTCTTGGTGCTGGCTTCGGCCAGCCAGACCGCCAGCTGCAAATCCTTGCTGCGGGTTTCGATCAGTTCGGCGCAGCGCTTGGACACGAACTTCCAGTCCGCTTCCTTCAGCGTCGTGACCCAGGCGCCCTGCTCGATCGACGGATCGTCGGCCTGGCGCGCGCGGTTGATGGCGTCGAACTCCGGCGAGAACGCGAGGTCCTCACCGCAGGGCTGGTCCGCGCTGATCGGGACCAGCAATTTTTCAAGGTCCAGCATGATGGCTCCTTACTCGATTGCGTACTTGAACTTGCCCGCCTTGGTCGCGCCCACCTTGACCCGGGTGATCGCGCCGCCCTCGGCCATCCGCGCCAGCACGCTGTCGGCGATCTCGGGCAGCAGGGTGCCGTTCAGGATGTTGTCGACGTTGCGCGCGCCGGAATCGACTTCGGTGCAGCGGCTCAAGACCGCCGACACCAGCGCATCGTCGTACTCGAAACGGGCCCGGTGGTTGTCCAGCACCCGTGCCTTGATCCGGTCCAGCTTCAGGCGGATGATGTTCGTGAGCACTTCGTCGCGGATCGGGTAGAAGGGCACCACGGCCAGGCGTCCGAGGAAGGCGGGCTTGAAGTGCTTCATCAGCTGCGGGCGGATCAGCTCCGCCAGCTGCTCGGGCGTCGGCAGTTCGCTGGCCGGCTTGTTCAGGCAGGCCCCCATCATCTGGCTCGATCCCACGTTCGAAGTCAGGATGATGATGGTGTTGCGGAAGTCGATCTGGCGCCCTTCGGCATCGTCCATCACGCCCTTGTCGAACACCTGGAAAATCAGCATCGCTTCCTCCAAGATTGTTTCTAATCAGAATTGGGAGAACCAATCTTAGGAGTAATGCCGTGCGGCCTACAGACGAAAATCAATCCGCGTCCATGCGTCCGAACCTGATGTCGCCACGCCGCCCCACTACCTCCGGCGAGGACAGCATCCTGGCGATGCTCGAACGCGAGCCTGCGCGCAAGCGCGCCCGCGGCACGTCGGGCGTACGGCTGGCGTGGTATGGCGCCAGCGCGGCGGCGGTGCTGGCCTTGACCGGGACACTAATATGGATGGCGGCCAATAACGATGGCCTGCGGCCAGACGTCAAGGAGACGGTGCTGGCCGAAGCCACGGCGGGCCGGAGCACGGCGCCGGTCCACCCCGCCGGCGCGGCAATGGTCCTGCGAGTAGCGATGGCACCGGCTCCGGAAGCGCAGCCGGCAGGCGCGGCCGTCATCGTGGACCAGCCCGCCCCGGGCCAAGCGATTCCACCACTGCGCCTGCTCAAGCCGGCGCCGGAAAAGGCGGTAGCGGAAACGCCTGCACCAGAAAAACCCGCGCCGGCCGTGCGCGCCACCGCGTCCCCACCCGTTCCCGCCATGGCGCCTGCAAAGCCGGTCGCAAGGTCTCTTCCTCCTGCCCGTCCAGCAGCGGCGCCGGCCGAGCCCAGGGCGCTTGCCCGCCCCGCTGCAGCGCCACCCAGGCCCGGGGCGGCCCTGGCGGCAAAGCAGGCCGCCAAAGCGGCCCAGGCGAAAGCCCAGCGCGGCGCGCATCCGGCCAGGACGGCGCAAGCCCCGGTCGACGCCGACGTGGCCCTGATCTCGGCCGTCATTGTCCATGCCAACGGCCATGCGCCCGAAGGCTCGCAGATGACCGAGCTGCTGTGCCCGAACGACTCTTGCCAGACGCGGCCGTCACGCCAGTGACGTGGCGAAAAGCCAGCAAATAATCCGAACGTACGAAAAACCGGCTTACTGCTGGGTTATTGTCCTCGGGTGGCGCTATACTGTATAGAAGCACAGTATGGCGTCACGACATGATCAGGGTTCTGGAAAACGAGTTTTATTATCTGGACAATTTCCAGCGCGTCCTCAACTGGATCGGCGAGCGCTATCGCGACCTGCTGGTCGAGGAAGAGCGGGTCTTTCTTGCCACCTTCCCGACGCTGCCGCAGAATGCGCGCGCCCTGTTCGTGCGCATGGTCATGCGCAAGGGGAACCTGTTCCGCGCCAGTAAGCTGGTCTATGCCGAGATCGGCTGCCCGGTCGAGGCCTCGACCCAGCTGCTCGCCACCGGCTGGATCGAAGCCGATCCGGTCCTCTCGCTCGACGAGCTGTTCGAGCTCCTGTCGAAGCCCGAGATCCTCCATGCCTTCGGTCCGCACCTCGCGCAGAAGAACGCGCGCAAGGCCGATCAGCTGGAAGCGCTGCGCGAAGGCTTCGGCGACAGCCGCCCCTTCTCGCACTGGTACCGCGATTGCACGGACCTGGCCCTGCGCATCGGCGTCAAACCGCTATGCGACCGGCTGCGCCTGATCTTCTTCGGGAACCTGAGCCAGGACTGGACCGAATTCGTGCTGTCCGACCTCGGCATGTTCCGCTTCGAACAGGTCGAGATCTCGCAGGCTTCGCGGGCTTTTCGCTCGCGCGCCGACGTCGAGCACTACATCCTCCTGCACGGTTGCAAGGAACGCTTCTACGCGGGCGAGCCGCTCGACGAGGTGCTGCGCGACCTGCCGGCCCACGTCTTCGACAACGACTGGCTGGCCGGCCGGCGCGAGAAGCTGCTGTTCCAGATCGGCCAGGGCTTTGAAAAGCTCAAGGACTGGGACAATGCCTACGCCGTCTATATGCGCTGCCGCTTTCCGGGTGCACGCGGACGCGCCATCCGCGTGCTGGAGAAGCACGAGCGCTTCGATGAGGCCTACGCCCTGTTCCAGGAAGCCCAGGCCGCGCCGGAGAGCGAGGCCGAGCGCCAGCAATTGACGCGCATCGGGCCGCGCCTAGCGCGCCGCCTCGGCCACGCCAGGCTGCCGGCGCGCAAGCCGGTCGTCCAGCGCCTCGACCTGTCACTGCCGATGCCGGGCGAAGACTGGTGGGTCGAAGGCGTGGTGCGCGACCACCTGGCAAGCAGGGACGCTCCCGTCTTCTACGTCGAGAACGCGCTGGCCAACTCCCTGTTCGGCCTGCTGTGCTGGCGCGCGATCTTCGCGGCCATTCCCGGCGCCTTCTTCCACCCTTTCCACCGCGGGCCGGCCGACCTGCACAGCCCCGACTTCCACCAGCGGCGCAAGGCCGAGTTCGATGCCTGCCTGGCCCGACTGGACGACGGCAGCTACCGCGATGCCATCCGTGCAAACTACCGCGACAAGGCCGGCATCGCCTCGCCTTTCGTCTACTGGGGCGCCCTGAGCGAGGAACTGCTGGAACTGGCGCTGGCCTGCATCCCGCCGGACCACCTGCGCAAGTGGTGCGAGCGCATCCTGCATGACGTCAAGGCCAACCATACGGGCTTTCCTGACCTGATCCAGTTCTGGCCGCTTGAGGCGCGCTACACCATGATCGAGGTGAAGGGCCCGGGCGACCGCCTGCAGGACAACCAGCTGCGCTGGATTGACTACTGCTCGGCGCACGGGATGCCGGTGTCGGTGTGCTACCTGCAATGGGAGCAGGCGGCTTGACCGCTGTCCCCGCCTACACGGTCGCAGTACGGGCCCTGTGCGAGTTCACCGCCAAGCAGGGCGACCTCGACCTGCGCTTCACGCCCTCGCCCACCGCCCTGGAAGGTATCGCCGGGCATGCGGTCGTGACCGGCCGGCGCGGCCCGAACTACCGCACCGAGGTATCGCTCGAAGGCAGCTGGGGCGACCTGCACGTGCGCGGTCGCGCCGACGGCTACGATCCGGACCAGAACCTGGTCGAAGAGATCAAGACCCACCGCGGCAAGTTCTCGTCCATCCCCGACAACCACCGACACCTGCACTGGGCCCAGCTGCGGGTCTACGGCCACCTGCTGTGCCGCCAGCTCGGACTCGAGACAATCAACCTCGCCCTGGTCTATTACGACATCGGTAACGGCCAGGAAACCGTGCTGCGCGAGACCCAGGATGCGTCCGCCCTGTCCGCCCTGTTCATTGGGCTCTGCGAACGTTTTTCAAGCTGGGCGGCGCAGGAAGCGGCGCACCGCGCCGCACGCGACACGGCCCTGGGCACGCTGCGCTTCCCGCATGCGGATTTCCGCCCGGGTCAGCGCCAGCTCGCGGAAAACGTCTACCGCGCCAATACCAGCGGCCGCTGCCTGCTGGCGCAGGCGCCGACCGGCATCGGCAAGACCATCGGCAGCCTGTTCCCCGTGCTGCGGGCGATGCCGGGGGAAGGCCTGGACAAGGTGTTCTTTCTGGCCGCGAAGACGCCAGGCCGGCGCCTTGCGCTGGACGCCGCCGCCAGCCTCGGCGCCGGCGCCACGATCCCCCTGCGCGTACTCGAGCTCACGGCGCGCGACAAGGCCTGCGAGCACCCGGACAAGGCCTGCCAGGGCGACGCCTGCCCGCTGGCGAGAGGCTTCTACGACCGCCTGCCGGCGGCGCGCGCGGCAGCAAGCCAGGTGGCCATGCTGGACCGCGAAGCCCTGCGCGACATCGGGCTCGCGCACGAGGTTTGCCCCTACTACCTGGGCAGCGAAATGGCGCGCTGGTCCGACATGGTGGTGGGCGACTACAACTATTACTTCGATGGCAGCGCGATGCTCTACGCCCTGGCGCTGGAACGGGGCTGGAAGGCCAGCGTGCTGGTCGACGAAGCCCACAACATGGTGTCGCGGGCCCGCTCCATGTACAGCGCGGAACTGCAGCGCGGCCAGCTGCGCGCCGCGCGCGCCAACGCACCGGGAGTCGTCAAGAAAGCCCTGGAACGGGTCGGCCGCGCCTGGAGCAAGGTCGACAAGGAGGCGCCACTGCCCCAGGCGCCCTACCAGGTATTGCCCGAGGTCCCGGGCATCCTGCTGGACGCCCTGCACAACGCCACCAGCACCGTCAACGACTTCCTGGTGGAGTTTCCCGGCCCGCTCGACCCGGAACTGCAGCGCTTCCATTTCGATGCCCTGGGATTCCTGCGCCTGGCCGAATCCTTTGGCGACCATTCGCTGTGCGACCTGGCGCGCAGCGGCGTCAAGGACTCGGCCATCAGCATCCGCAACGTGGTGCCGGCGCCTTTTCTCGCGCCGCGTTTCGCGCTGGCCCGCTCCGTGACCCTGTTCTCGGCCACGCTCAGCCCCTGGCATTATTTCTGCGACCTGCTCGGCATGCCGCCCGACACCGCCTGGGCCGACGTGGCCTCGCCTTTCAGCGCCAGCCAGCTCGAGGTCCACATCGCCGGCGATATCTCGACTCGCTACCAGCACCGCACCGGCTCGCTGCGGCCGATTGCAAACCTGGTCGCGCGCCAGTACCTGGAACGCCCCGGCAACTACCTGGCATTCTTCAGCAGCTTCGATTACCTGGAACAGGTGCTGGAAGTGCTCCAGGCCCGCCATCCGGAGGTGCCGGCCTGGCGCCAGGAGCGGCGCATGAGCGAGCCGGAGCGGGCCGCCTTCCTCGAGCGCTTCACGCCGGGCGGCCGCGGCGTCGGCTTCGCGGTGCTGGGCGGCTCCTTCGGCGAAGGCATCGACCTGCCGGGAGAGCGCCTGATCGGCGCCTTCGTGGCCACGCTCGGCCTGCCGCAGGTGAACCCGGTGAACGAGCAGCTGCGCGAACGGATGCAGGCGATGTTCGGAGCCGGCTACGATTACACCTACCTGTATCCCGGCATGCAGAAGGTGGTGCAGGCCGCGGGGCGCGTGATCCGCACGGAGCTCGATCGTGGCGTGGTCTGGCTGATCGACGACCGCTTCGGACGGCCCGAAGTGCGCGCCCTGTTGCCGGGGTGGTGGGACGTGGATGCCGCCCGCATTGGCGCCGGCGGCTAGCGCATCATCTCGCGCAGCTTCTGGTAGCCACTCCGGCTGATCGGCAGCCTGGTTCCGTCCTTCAGCACGGCGCAGTAGTTGTCCTTGCTGGCCGGCTCGATGCGCGCGATCGATCCCACGTTGGCGATGTACGAGCGGTGGATGCGGAGGAACACCTGCGGATCGAGCTGGGCCTCGAGCTCGGACATGCGCTGGTTCTTCAGCCAGGCCTTGCCGGAGGCCGTCACCTGCACGTAGTCGTCCTGCGCCTCGATGTAGTCGATGGTGCTGCTTGGGACCACATGCACCCGTGCCCCGTCCTTGATCAGCACGCGCTCCAGGTAGCCGCGTCGCTGCGCGGCGTCCGCCACTACGGCCTGCAGTTGCGCTGCCTGCTCCGGTTGCGGCTGGCGGCTGCGCGCATGGGCCAGCGCCTGCGCCAGGCGCTCGCGGCTGAAGGGCTTGAGCAGGTAGTCGATCGCACGCACCTCAAAGGCCTTCAGCGCGTATTGGTCGTAGGCGGTGGCGAAGATGTAATAGGGCTTGCTGCCCGCGAGTTCCACCACCTCGAAGCCGTCCAGCTTGGGCATCTGGATGTCGAGGAAAACCAGCTCCGGGTCGAGCTCCCCGATGGCCTTGACGGCCTCGAAGCCGTTCGCGCATTCCCCCACGACCTCGATATCCGGATGGCCGGCCAGGTATTCGCGCAGCAGCGCGCGCGCCAAGTGTTCGTCGTCGACGATCAGTACTCGCATCGCTTACTTCTCCTCCGTCTCCGCGGGCAGCACCAGCTCCACCCGAAATGTAGCGTCTTCGCGTGCCCAGTGCACGCTGCCTTCCCTGCCGTACGCCGCCGCCAGGCGCTGGCGCACGTTCACCAAGCCGATGCCCTTGCCGGTCTTCGCTGTCCCCGCCTCGTCCGGATCGGCATCGTTCTCGACCCGGATGCGCAGCAGCGAGCCGGCCCGCTCGGCAGCCAGGCGTATGGTACCGCCATCGAGCAGCCCGGCGATTCCGTGCTTGACCGCGTTCTCCACCAACGGCTGCAGGATCATCGGCGGCAGCAGGCACTCCAGCGCGTCCTCGCCCACGCTGTGCTCGGACGCGAGGCGCGGGCCGAAGCGCACGCCCTCGATCGCCAGGAAGCGCTCGACCAGTTCCAGTTCGTCGCGCAGGCGCACCTTGCGGTGCGCTTCCAGTCCGAGCGTCTGGCGAAAAAAGCCCGCCAGCTGCAAGGTCATGTCGCGTGCCAGCCCGGGGTCGATGGACGTCAGCGCGCTGACCGAGTTCAGGCTGTTGAACAGGAAATGCGGGTCGATCTGGGTACGCAGCATGCGCAATTCGGCGTCCTGTGCCAGCAGGCGCGATTCCAGCTCGCGTGTCTCGGCGCGGCGCGCCCGCTCGAACTCCAGCGCAAGGTAATGGCCCACCGCCGTCATCCAGTACAGCAGCACCCCGATCCCCAGCATCAGCGCCGCGAACGGCCGGTCCACCTCGACCGACTCGACCTCGAACAGCAGCAGGCGGCACAGGGCAGCCCAGGCGCTGCCGGCCGCGCACCACAGCAGCGCCGCGCTCACGCCGCTGAAGAAGAACACCAGCAGCACCGCACCCAGAGAGCGCTGCGCCAGTGGATAGGCACGGCAAAGGTAGTAGCTGGAGAAGCCGCAGGCGATGGCATAGCACAGCGTGAGCGGCAACGCAAACAGCAGGACGGCGCCCGGGCTCGCGCCCGTCGTCGCAATGATCAGCCCTGCCAGCAGCACGCCCAGCATCAGCCAGGCCAGCAGGTATAGCGCGCTGCTGCGCCGCGCCCAGAAAGCGCCGCTCATCGCGAGCCCACCGGCCGGCGCGCCAGCTTGCGCAGCATCAGTTGCGTACCTCGACGCCGCCCATGATGGCGTAGCCCCGGATCACCAGGCGCTTCTCGCTGTGGGGCGGGGTCGCGGTCTTCTCCTCGAAGCCGCCCATGATCGGGGTTCCCTGCAGGACGACGGTCCAGTCGGGCGGGCATTTGAGCGTCACGCCGCCCCAGAACGCGAACACGTTGATCACTGCCTCACCCTGGATCGACGCGCTACGCATGTCGAGCGAGCAGCCGCCCATCACCGCCGTGATCTCGCCGCCGCGGAAGTTCTGCGTCGCGACACGGCGTTCGAAGCCGCCCAGGATGGCGGCCACGTCGACCACGTCGCTCCCCGGGCCCGCATCGTCCTTCAGCGATGCGCCAGGTGGCGTCCGGCGCGACTCCAGCGCCTTGTACAGCACGAAGATGCCTGCGCCGATCAGGAACAGCGGCCACAGGGTGCGGATGTCGAAGTCGATGATGTTCATGCGGTCCAGGATCATCAGCACGCCGAGCCCGATCAGGCCGCCGCCCAGCAGCTGGCCGTTGCGGCTCTGGGTGTCGCACAGCTTCACGGTACCGGCAATGATGAACACCATCGGCCAGAAGGTGACCACGCGGCGGATCTCGATGAGGTCGAGGTTATCGAGCAGGAACAGCAAGCCAAACAGGATCACGAGCAGGCCGAGCACGATCTGGCTGGTGACGCCCTTCGAATGGAGCTTATCCTTCATGTCAGTACTCCGGATGCTTGAGGGAGGACTGCTGCGCGCCTTGCGCCTGGCTTGCCTGGTTCGCGGACCGGCGGGCGACGAGCGGCTCGCACACCAGCTTCACGCCCCAGGCCAGAATGAACAGCGGCCAGCTGTTACGGAAGGTCAGGCCGAAGACCTGTTCGAAGCAGGCGAACAGCCACAGGCCGATGAAGACGGTCCACAGGCCGTTGCCGAGCTCGCGCGGGCTCGGGTGACCGATGGCCTGGTTGATCCCGACCACGACGAGGAGCAGCGGCGCGTAACGCCAGTAGGCGCCGGCATCGATGTAATACAGGCGGTCGAGCAGGACGAGAGTGCCGAAGGCGATCAGGAGCAGGCCCCAGACGACTTGTTTGCGCCAGCGGTAGGATTCTTCGGTATGCATGTTGCGTGGCTCCTTGTGTGTGGACTGTATGTACCCACGATACCGGAACAGCAACATGCAATGGAAGCGCCTTTCGGTGAACGGCGGCGCGGTGGCGGTGAATGGCGAAGATATCGGCGGACGGCGGCGACGGGGTGAATGGTGGCGTATCACGCAAGGCGTAAAAAAAGCCCGCCGGTGCGGCGGGCCAGTTGGGCAAGCTTGTCGGGGTCGAAGGCCTCAGGCCGATGCCGACAGGTCCATCGGCGGACGGCCCTTGACCTGGTTGCGGTACTTGGCGCGGGCTTCGGCCAGCTTGACCGCCTCGCGCGCGATGTTGGTGCGGCGGATCTCCTGGCGTTCCTTCTTGCCGCGGTGTTGTGCCTCGTGTTTGTTGCCGATACTCTTGGTCATGCTCGTCTCCTGGGTGGACACCGTTTTCGCGGTGGTGGCCCGCGACGTGGCGCGGGATTAGGAGCGGTTGGTCCCCATCTTGAGATCCGACGGCATCAGCATGCCCCAACCGAGCTGGCGGCGGATTTCCTCCGGCGTCGGTGGCGGTGCGCTTTCCCGCGCGCGGCGCTCGAGGTATTCACGAACCAGGTGCTTGGGCGGCTGCTTGATCTCGGACATGGCGACCTCCACTTCCGTTAGGGCCGGCGCTTGCGGCGCCAGCCTGAATTGGTGCCGGTCCTCGAGGCGACCGGCTAACCTGTTGAGCTGTTGGCACCGTGCGCTTGTCGCACAGGTCCCTCACTCAGACGGTTCCCATGTTAACGATGGGCTCTCGAACCCACCGTTAGGTGGCGCACATTTTTCGATAGGCCATCTCCTACAAGGCGGCGGGCCTGCGTGGAAGGCAAGCCTTCCGGACGAAAAAAAAGGGGAGCCGAAGCTCCCCTTCACGCGGAACGACAGACGCTTAGAACTTGTAGCGCAGGTTCATGTAGTACTGGCGGCCGCTGACATCCAGCTTCTGCTGCTCTTCTTCGCTGTAGCGATACTGAGCGCGCTTGGCGTTGGTCAGGTTGGTCGCGCTGAACGCGAGCTCGATGTTCTTGGTGAGGTAGTAGTTCAGCGAGAACGCGAGCGTGGTGACGCCGTCGGCGTAGGTCGGCGCGGTCGGCATCGTGACGCCGTTGATCACCGACAGACCCTGGCTGTTCGCGGTCGGCGACGGAGCGGTGGTGCTGCTCACGTAATCGCCGCGATAGTTGGCGACCAGGCGGGTCGAGAGCTTGTCGTTCTCGAAGTACACGCCCAGGTTGCCGCCCCATTCTGAAGCGCCGACCATCGGACGACCGTCGTCGACTTTGGTCTTGGCGCGGCTGACGTTCGAGGTGAAGCCGAAGCCGGTCTCGCCGATCGGCTGCTCGTACTGCAGTTCGATACCGCTGATCTTCGCACCCTGTTGCGATGCGGTGTTGATGGCGAAGGTCTTGACGGTCTGGTCACGCGGGTCGAGCAGGTCGACGGTCGCGCTGCCGGTCGCGCCGGTCTTCACATAGCCATCGATCTTCGAATGGAACAGGTTCACCGCCACGATCGAGCGCTTGGCGAAGTACCAGGCCCACGATGCGTCCAGATTGTCCGAGATCAGCGGGCGCATGTCCGGATTCGGGCCGGTCACGCGGCAGCCGTTCGCATCGCAGGTCGGGGTGCCGAAACCGCTGCCCAGGATGTTGTAGTTCTGGCGGCCGATCGTCCGGTTGGCGCCCAAGCGCACGATCTGATCCTTGGTCAGCTCGTAGCGCAGGTTCACGCTCGGCAGCCATTTGTCGTAGGTGCGCTTGAGCGGCGTCTTGTAGTAGATGATGCCCGCTTTCGGGTTGAACGGCATGCCGTCGAAATATGCGGTGGCGTCGCCAGCGGTGGTGATCGCGCCCGGATATTTCGCGCAGGTGACGGCCGGCTTGCCCGGCTCGGTGCGGTCGCAGGCGCCGGACGGGATCGGGGTGGCGATCTGGGCATCGGTCTGGGTACGCGTATAGCGCAGGCCGATGTTGGCGCCCCAACGATCGCCTTCCAGGTTCGCCATCAGGTAGCCGGCGCTTTGGCGCTCGCGCATGTCGATCTCGGAGTTGACGCGGCGCTCCCATTCCGCGCTGGTCGCCTTGGTATTGGCGGCGATATAGGCCTTGGTGGCTTCACGCGTATAGGTGAAACCGGTATTGTCCCACCAGCCGCCGCCCAGGTCCGCGCCGAAATCGCCCGGATACGGCTGCCAGCCGGCGGTTGGGGTCGGGGTATTCGAGGTGACCTTGCCGGTGACCGGGTCGACCGCGATGCCGCTGCGGAATGCAGGGCCGCGGCGGGCGCTGGTACGCTCGTGGTCGGCATAGCGCATGCCGGCCTCAAGCGACTTGAAGACGCCGCGGTCGAGGATGTATTCCGCATCGAGCTGGGCGCTCTTTTCCTGGTCGACGGTACGCACACCGGATGCCGCGCGGTCGACGATGGTGTAGCCGCTGCCGTCCGGATTCAAGCCCGGCTGGTTGCTGCCGGCATTGTGGTACTTGACGTAAGGCGCGTCATGCAGGTCGCCCAGCGCATACGAGATGCCGGTGCCATAGCGGGCCAGGGTAAGACCCTGGTCGAGCTTGGTCGAGCCGACGCCGCGGGTGGTCGACAGCAGGGTCTTGAGGGTCAGCTGGTCGTTGACACGGTATTTCGCGTCCAGGTCGAGGAAGGCGCTGGTGGCCTTGGCGCCGTCGCGGAAGAAGCCTTCCGAGTTGCCCACGTACTGAGGCGTGGTGCCGTCCGGGAACACGATGTCGGCGGCCTTGAGCACCTTCAGCTGGTGGCCGTACACGGTGGTCTCGTTGGCGATCACCGGATTGCGGATCTGCGCGTAGACGCGCTGGCCGTTGGAATTGGTATTGGCGGCAGCCGCGGTGGTCGCGCCCAGCGGGGCGTTCTTACCGAGCAGCATGGAGTAGATCGCGCTCGACGTCAGGCGGCCGTGGTTGTCCGCGCCCATTTCGGAATGGAAGCCGGTCATCACGACGTCCAGGTCGCGGTTCGGCTTGTACTGCATGGACACCATGCCGCCCTTGCGGTCGCGCACGGACTCGACGAATTCCGAGCTCATCGAACCCGGCAGGCGCACGCCGTTCAGGTCAGCCGCCTTGTAGCCGGTACCGGCCAGCGAGGCATCGGTAATGCCCAGCATGGTTGCAGTGTTGATCTCGCCCCAGCCGCTGCTGGTGCCGTAGGCGAAGCGCGAGACCGAGTCGCGGCGCATGTAGCGCTTTTCCGAGAACAGCGAGGCCAGGATGCCGAAGGTGCCGGCGTCGTTCTTCCAGGTGACCGAACCGTTCATGTCCGGCGCCCAGCGACCCGGCAGGTCGGCATAGGCGGCGCCGACGCTGACCACGCCGGACAGCTTTTCCTTCGACGACAGCGGGCGGCGGGTGCTGACGTTGATGGTGCCGGCCAGGCCGCCATCGACGATGTTGGCCTGCGAGGTCTTGTACACGACTGCCTGCTGCAGCACATGCGAAGGCATCAGCGACAGGCTGGTCGAGCGCGAGCTCGACGCCTGGTCGGCAACGTACCAGTCGCCGCCGCTGACCGTATGGCCATTGAAGATGATGAGGGACATGTCCGGATTGGTACCGCGCATCGAGACTTTCTCCGCCTCGTCGTAGTCGGTACGTACGGCAACGCCGGCAAGGCGCTGCAGCGAGTCGGCAAGGTTCTTGTCGGGCATCTTGCCGACGTCTTCGGCGGTGATGACCTCGACGTTGGCCGAGGCATCCTTCTTGACTGCCAGCGAGCGCTGCAGCGAACCGCGGATGCCGGTCACCTGGACGGTCTGGATTGAATCACCAGTCGTTGCCTGTTGAGCGACGGCTGGGAGTTGTGCGAGGCTCAACACCGCCAACGATACGGCCGCTGCGAGCGGCTTCTGTTTGAACATGACGTCTCTCCTGAGTTTATAGCTATTGGTATGCAATTGGTAGGCACTTTCTGCCATGGTCGGAGTATTGATGATGTGAAGCGTACTGAATAATCACTTGTGTTCGCGGCTATATAACTTTGAGGAATGTACATATGCGGGCATTGCAAAAGTTATAGCAAATGAACAAAATTTCATTCCCTTTTCCGGGCTCGCGGGAGTAGCGTGGCCATATCTCCACAGCCCTGTTTGTCTCTTTTCCGCCAATGTCCACTGCCATTCGCCTCAGCAGCCTGCTGCTTGCCGGCGCCGCCCTCGCCGGCTGCGCCAGCACTCCCCCGACTCCGCAGTCTTCCAGCACGCCGGTTGCGGAAACCCCGCTCTCCGCCTTGCTGCAGAAGCAGATCTACCAGATGACGCCACAGGAAGCGGGGCGCTATATCGCCCACATGCACACGGCTGAACCCGACCTGCGCAAGCGCATCGCGGCGATCGGACGCAAGAACCTCGGCCAGCCCTACTCACTGCATCTGCTGGGCGAATTTCCGTATGAAGTACACGACAACCTGCCCTTGTTCAGCCTGAAGGAGAGCGACTGCGTGGTGTTCGCGGAACATACCTATGCAATGGCCCTGTCCCAGTCCTGGGAAGAGTTCTTCTGGATGCTGCAGCGGATCCGCTACCGCGACGGGGTGATCGGCGTTGCGACCCGCAACCATTACACCGAGATGGACTGGAACGTGGCCAACCGCTGGCTGGTGACCGACATCAGCGCCGAACTGGCCGGCCCGAACGGGCCGTCCTACGCGATGACGGTCGACCGCGCGCGCTTCCTGCGCACGCGCCACAACACCGTGCGCGACATCCCGGTCGAAAGCAGCCGCCAGGCCTTCGTGGCAAAGGAAGGGGTGGCGGCGATTGCCGGCCAGCTGCAGGAAGGCGACTTCGTGAAGGTGATCTCGACCCGCAACGGCGAATACTGGGCCTCGCATGTCGGACTGGTGGTGCTCGGCCCGGACGGCGAACGACGCTTCCTGCACTCGCAGGCGCCACAGGTGCGCGAAGAGAGCTTCGATTCCTTCATCGCCCGCGCCGCCGAGCGCGAAGCGCGCAATGCGCGCGAGGGCAAGCCTGGCCAGGTGCTGGCCGGTTTCAAGTTCCTGCGCCTGAATGAACCGATCACGGTACCGCCGATGGCGCCGCAGCCCCGCCCCGGCCGCCCGAACACCTGACTCCCTGCCGCCGGCGCGGCCGGCTCCCTGTCCACGCGCCGCCCCGCCGGCGCGTTTTCTTTTCCCCCTCTCCTCGTCGCTACCGACGCCGGGCAGGCAGCGCCTGCGCCCGTTCCCTGCTCATCAGTTCCGCTCATCAATTAAATGATTAACGGAAATGAAATCGTCGATTTATTTCCTATTTTCATTTCCTATTATTATTTCCAGGCCTTTTCGGATTAATTCACTTGCCGCCGTTGAGTCAGGTCAAACTCCATTAGTAGTATCCCGCCGATAATAAATTTACAAAACTTCTTCCTTCTTCCGTTTTCATTTCTGGATAAGACAGGATTATCTCGTTTTATGCATTGCCGCGCCCGAATGTCTTAAGGCTTTTATTAATTCCAACCGCAGCGGATTGCCATGTCCAATTTCAGATCCGATCTTTTCAGCCAGCTTTGCGTACGAATGGTGTCGATGAGCCGCACCAGTAAAATTGCCTTGATGGTGGGGTGCGACCTGCTGGCATTGCCGGTCTGTTTCCTGATCGCGATGATATTACGCGGTGGCGATTTGCGGCTTGCGCAGAATTTCGGCCCCGCGTCCTATGCCCTGGTCGCCGTAGTAACGATTGCCGCTTTTTCAGTATCCGATCTATATCGTGCAGTCATCCGTTTCATTGACCAGCGCTTATTGAGTTTTACCGGCGCCGCACTCGCCTTCGCCATTCTGTGCGTGTATGTCGTATTAATCATCATGAACGAGCCGCGTTTTCCGCGCAGCGCGCTCGCCATTTACTGGTTCGTGGTTTTCTCGTACGTGGTCATTTCCCGTATCGGGTTGCGCAACCTGCTGCGTGCTCATGGCGGGCGGCCCGCCGCTGCATCGGATGCCGTCGCTGTGTATGGTGCCGGCGACGCCGGTGCGCGCCTGGTACAGGCGATGCGCCACAGCGACGAATACCGCCCGGTCTGCTTCTTCGACGACAAGCGCGCGCTGAACGAACGCACCATCGCCGGCCTGCGTGTCTTCAACACGATGCGCCTCGCCGAGCTGGTTGCCTCCCAGGGCATCCGCACCATCGTCATCGCCCTGCCTTCGGTATCGCCGGAACGCCTGCGCGACATCATGCAGCGCCTGGGCCAGGCCGGCGTGCCGGTCAAGATCTTGAGCCGCCTGGTCGACCTGTCCGACGACCGGCCCCCGGCGCAAGGCACGATCCGCGAACTCAAGTTCGAAGACCTGCTCGGACGCCCGCCGGTGCCGCCGCGGCTCGACCTGTTCGCCCGTTGCGTACGCGGCAAGAGCGTGCTGGTCACCGGCGCCGGCGGTTCGATCGGCAGCGAGCTGTGCCGCCAGATCGTCACCCTCACCCCGACCGAACTGCACCTGCTGGACCACTCCGAGTACGCGCTGTACACCATCCGCCAGGAACTCGCTGCGCGCTTCCCCGGCCTGGCCATCCACGCCCACCTCGGCTCCGTCTGCAACAGCGAACTGGTCGAACGCATCCTGAGCGACGGCAAGGTCAACACCATCTACCACGCCGCCGCCTACAAGCACGTGCCGCTGGTCGAGGCCAACATCGTCGAAGGACTGCGCAACAACGTGATCGGCGCCCAGGTCGTGGCCAGCGCCGCCGCGCAGCACAAGGTCGAAACCTGCGTGCTGATCTCGAGCGACAAGGCGGTGCGTCCCACCAACATCATGGGCGCCAGCAAGCGCATCGCCGAGCTGATCTTCCAGGCGGCTGCCGTGCGCCACGGCGCCCACACGACCTTCTGCATGGTCCGCTTCGGCAACGTGCTCGGCTCGTCCGGTTCGGTCATCCCGCTGTTCCAGCGCCAGATCGCGCGCGGCGGCCCGCTCACCATCACCCACCCCGAAGTGTCGCGCTACTTCATGCTGATCGCCGAAGCAGCCCAGCTGGTGATCCAGGCCGGCGCCATGGCCAAGGGTGGCGACGTGTTCGTGCTCGATATGGGCGAGCCGGTCAAGATCGTCGACCTGGCGCGCACCATGATCGCCATGTCCGGCCTCACCGAGCGCACGCCGCAGAACCCACGCGGCGACATCGAAATCCAGTTCGTCGGCCTGTTCCCCGGCGAAAAGTTGCACGAAGAACTACTGACCGACGGCACCGTCTTCCCGAGCGAGCACCCACGCATCATGCGGATGAAGGAAAGCGCGCTGCGCCCCAGCGTGCTGGAAACGTGCATCACCTGCCTGATGATGGCCTGCGAGACCCACGAGCGCGGCACGATCGAATCGATGGTCAAGGCCATCGTCGCCGAGTACGTGCCCACTTCGCCGGTGACGCCACCGCCCCTGGTGGCCGACACCCAGGCGCCGAGCCTGATCAAGAAATTCGTGCCGTTCAGGATCTGAACCCACCCCCACTGCCACTGACCGACGAGGAAACACATGCGCGACGAGAACACCTCCCCCCACCTGGAGCAGCTGCTGACCAAGCTGCAGGACCGCACCGCCGTCATCGGCATTGTCGGCCTCGGCTATGTCGGCCTGCCGCTGACACTCTGCTATGCGGCACAAGGCTTCAAGGTGCTCGGCATCGACATCGATACCGAGAAGGTCGACCGCCTGAACCGCGGGGAGAGCTATATCAAGCACATCGACGCCAGGGCGATCGGCTCGGCGCGCGAGCTCGGCTTCGAAGCCACTGCCGATTTCACCCGTGCCGGCGAGGCCGACGCCCTGATCATCTGCGTGCCGACCCCGCTGAACGCCTTCCGCGAACCCGACCTGTCCTACGTGCTCGGCACCGTCAGCGCCCTGCTGCCCTATGTGCGCGAAGGCCAGGTGGTATCGCTGGAAAGCACCACCTATCCCGGCACCACCGAAGAAGAACTGCGGCCACGCCTGGAGTCGCGCGGCTTCACCGTGGGGCACGACCTGTTCCTGGTGTTCTCGCCCGAGCGCGAAGACCCGGGCAACCCGCATTTCGAGACCCGCACCATCCCCAAGGTCTGCGGCGGCTCCACCCACGCCTGCCTGGAAGCCGGCCTGGCCCTGTACCGGGCCGCCGTGGACCGGGTGGTGCCGGTCAGCTCCACCCGCGCGGCCGAGCTCACCAAGCTGCTCGAGAACATCCACCGCGCAGTCAACATCGGCCTGGTCAACGAAATGAAGATCATCGCCGACCGCATGGGCATCGACATCCACGAGGTGATCCGTGCCGCCGCCACCAAACCCTTCGGCTTCACCCCCTACTACCCCGGCCCGGGGCTGGGTGGGCACTGCATCCCGATCGACCCCTTCTACCTCACCTGGAAGGCGCGCGAATACGGCGTCCACACCCGCTTCATCGAGCTGGCCGGCGAGATCAACAGCGACATGCCGCACTGGGTGATCGGCAAGCTGAACGATGCCCTGAACGAGCGCGGGCGCTCGATCATGGGCAGCCGCGTGCTGGTGCTCGGCATCGCCTACAAGAAAGATGTCGAGGACATGCGTGAGTCGCCCTCGGTAGCACTGATGGAGATCCTGCGCCGCAAGGGTGCCACCGTCGACTATTCCGACCCGCATGTGCCGGTCTTCCCGCGCATGCGCGAGCACCGCTTCGACTTGTCCAGCGTACCGCTGACGCCGAACGTCATCGCCTCGTACGACGTGGTGCTGATTGCGACGGCACACAGTGCGTTCGACTACGAGCTGGTACGCCAGTACGCCAACCTGATCATCGACACCCGCGGCGTCTACACCGAGCGCCTGCCGAATGTCGTCAAAGCCTGAGATCCACGGGCAGCCCTGGACAAGCGACAGCCGCACGTCACGGAATCAAGGCAATAACACACCGAACAAGCCGGAGAACAAGATGCGTTCCTACCCCCCTGCCATCCTCGACCGCAAGATCCGCTTCGCCCTGGTCGGCTGCGGCCGCATTGCGAAGAACCACATGAATGCCATTCGCGAGCACCACGACCGCGCCGAGCTGGTCGGGGTCTGCGACGTCGACCCGCGCGCGCTCGAGAGCGCCGCCGCTGCCACCGGGGCCCGCGCCTGGCGCAGCCTCGACCGCATGCTGGCCGAGTCCGAGGCCGATGCCTTTGTCCTCTGCACCCCGTCCGGGCTGCACCCGCAGCAGGCGATCCAGGTCGCCCGCGCCGGCCGCCACGTCATCACCGAAAAGCCGATGGCCACCCGCTGGGAGGACGGCAAGGCCATGGTGGCGGCGGCCGATGCAGCCGGGGTGCGCCTGTTTGTCGTCAAGCAGAACCGTCGCAACGCGACCCTGCAGCTGCTCAAGAGCGCGGTGGAAAAGAAGCGCTTCGGGCGCATTTACATGGTCAACCTGAACGTGTTCTGGACCCGCCCGGACGAGTACTACAACAGCGCCAAATGGCGCGGCACCTGGGAGTTCGACGGCGGCGCCTTCATGAACCAGGCCAGCCACTACGTCGACCTGATCGACTGGATCGTCGGCCCGGTCGAAAGCCTGCAGGCCTATACCGCCACTCTGGCGCGCGACATCGAGGTCGAAGACACCGGGGTCATCAGCCTGCGCTGGCGCAACGGCGCGCTCGGCTCGATGAACGTCACCATGCTGACCTACCCGCGCAATATGGAAGGTTCGATCACCATCCTGGGCGAACACGGCACTGCGCGCATCGGCGGCGTCGCCGTCAACGAGGTGCAGCAGTGGGAGTTTGCCGAGCCCGACCCGGACGACGAACGCGTCAAGGAAGCCAGCTACCAGACCACCTCGGTCTACGGCTTCGGTCACCCGCTCTACTACGACAACGTGATCAAGGTGCTGCGCGGGGAGGCCGAGCCGGAAACCGACGGCCGCGAAGGCCTGAAGTCGCTCGAAGTGCTGGTGGCCGCCTACCGTTCGGCACGCGACGGCAAGCGCATCGCCCTCCCGCTGGAGTATTGAGCATGGCCATCGTCATCCACTCCAGCGCCATCGTCGACCATGGCGCCGCCCTCGGCGACGGCACCCGCGTCTGGCACTTCGCCCATGTCTGCGCCGGCGCCCGCATCGGGAAAGACTGCTCGCTGGGCCAGAACGTCTATGTTGGCAATGACGTCGTGCTCGGCAACCAGGTCAAGGTCCAGAACAATGTCTCGATCTACGACGCCGTCACGCTCGAAGACGAGGTCTTCTGCGGCCCGAGCATGGTGTTCACCAACGTCTACAACCCGCGCGCGGCGGTGACCCGCAAGCACGAGTACCGGCGCACCCTGGTGCGGCGCGGCGCCACCATCGGTGCCAATGCCACCATCGTGTGCGGCGTCTCCATCGGCGAGTATGCCTTCGTTGCCGCCGGTGCCGTCGTCAACCGGGACGTGCCCGCCTTTGCCCTGGTGGCCGGGGTGCCGGCGCGCCAGATCGGCTGGATCAGCCGTTTCGGCGAGCGCCTCGACCTGCCGTTGCCCGGCGCTGCCGAAGGCGAAGGGAACCCCGGGAGCAAGGTCGAAGCCGAAGCCCGCTGCCCCCATACCGGTGACCTGTACGTGCTGCACGACGGGGTCTGCCACCTCGAACGCGCCGCCCTCCAATCCTGACGAGGCCCCCATGGATTTCATCGACCTGAAGTCGCAATACCTCGCTTCCCGCGAGCTGATCAACGCACGCATCCAGACAGTCCTCGACCATGGCCAGTACATCATGGGGCCGGAAGTGGCGGAGCTGGAAGGCCGCCTCGCCGCCTACACCGGCGCCCGCCACTGCGTCACGGTGTCGTCCGGCACCGAGGCCCTGGTGATCTCGCTGATGGCGCTCGGCATCAAGCCCGGCGACGAAGTCATCACCACGCCCTTCTCCTTCATCGCCACCGCCGAAGCGATCGTGCTGCTGGGCGCCGTCCCGGTGTTCGTCGATGTCGAGGCCGGCACCTGCAATCTCGACCACCGCCTCCTCGAGGCGCGCATCACGCCGCGCACCCGCGCCATCATCCCGGTGTCGCTGTATGGCCAGCCGGCCGACATGGACGAGATCAACGCCATCGCGGAGCGCCACGGCCTGGCGGTGATCGAGGATGCAGCGCAGAGCTTCGGCGCCACCTACCGCGGCCGCAAGAGCTGCAACCTGTCGACCATCGGCTGCACCAGCTTCTTCCCCAGCAAGCCCCTCGGCTGTTACGGCGACGGCGGTGCCATCTTCACCAGCGACGACGGGTTGGCAAGCGCCATGCGCGAGATCCGCGTGCACGGTCAGTCGCGCCGTTACGTGCATACCCGCATCGGCGTGGGTGGCCGCATGGATACCCTGCAGTGCGCCGTCGTGCTGGCCAAGCTCGAGCGTTTCGAATGGGAGATCGAGCAACGCCAACGTGCCGCCGCCTGCTACGACGACCTGCTCGCCAGCATGTCGGGCGAGATGCTCGAGCCGGTCGGGTGCCGTCCGGACCGCAGCAGCGTCTATGCCCAGTACACGATCCTCGTGCCCCAGCGCGAACGCCTGCAGGAAGCCCTGCACGCGGCCGGGGTCCCGACCGCAGTCCACTACCCGGTGCCGATCGACCGCCAGCCTGCCTACGCGCACTGGGCCAGCCCCGGCGGCTGCCCGGTCGCTGCCAGCCTGGCACACGAGGTGCTGAGCCTGCCGATGGGCCCCTACCTCGACCGACCGAATGCGTACCGCGTCGTCGAGGCGCTGGGCCAGGGGCTGGCACAGCTGCAGACCAGCAACGCGGCGGCATGAGGCGCCGGCGCGTCAACTTCGTACGAGAGGAAACATGGCCCGCATCGTGCACCTGAGCTCGGCGCATCCACGCTTCGATACACGGATTTTCGTGAAACAGTGTCGCAGCCTGGCCAACCACGGACATGAGGTGTCCCTCGTCGTCGCCGACGGCCTGGGCGACGACTGCCGCAACGGCATCCGGATCCTCGATGTCGGACGCCCTTCGGGCCGGCGCGAGCGCATGCTGCGCAGCACCTGGCGTGTCGGCCGGGCGGCACTGTCGCTCGATGCCGACGTCTACCAGTTGCACGATCCCGAGCTGATTCCCATCGGCCTGCGACTCGCCGTCGGCGGCCGCAAGGTCGTGTTCGACGCCCACGAAGACGTGCCATGCCAGCTGCTCGACAAACCCTACCTGTCGCCGCGCGGCGGGCGCCTGCTGGCGCGCGCATACGTCGCGCTCGAAGCCTGCGCGCTGCGGCGCTTCGACGGGGTACTGGCGGCGACACCGGTGATCCGCGACCGGCTGGCCGCGTACAACGCGCTGACCGTGGACGTCAACAACTACCCGCGGATCGAGGAGTTCACGAGACCGGCACCCGGCGCTCAGGTACGCGACAGCTTCTGCTATGTCGGCAGCATCTCGGCGATCCGCGGCATACGCGAACTGGTCGAGGCATGTTCCATGCTGCGCACGCCGGCGCGGCTGGCGCTGGCGGGGGGCTTTGCCGAGGCCGATCTGGAGGCCGAGGTCAGGCGCCAACCCGGCTGGAACCGCGTCGACGCGCTCGGCCACCTTGACCGCGCGGGCGTCACCGGGGTGCTGGAGCGCGCTTTCGCCGGCCTGGTCACCCTGTTGCCGACCGCAAGCTACCGCGAAGCCCTGCCGGTCAAGATGTTCGAGTACATGGCTGCGGGCATCCCGGTAATCGCTTCCGACTTCCCCCTCTGGCGCGACATCGTCGAAGGCAGCCGCTGCGGCCTGTGCGTCGATCCGCACGACCCGGCCGCGATCGCAGCGGCGATCGACCACCTGGCCGCCCACCCGTGCGAGGCACGCGAGATGGGGGCGAACGGCCGCCGTGCCGTCCTCGAGCGCTACAACTGGGAAAACGAAGAGGACAAATTAATTGCGTTCTATGCGGACTTGCTATCCCCCGAGCCATTTCGAAAAAAACTGTTCAGGAAAAGTAATCTCGCGGCGCAGGCAATCCGCTGAATCACGATGTCAAAGGCCGGCATTTATCTTAGTTCAACAAGCATTGCCGCCATCAGCCGTATTGTCTAGTTATCAAAGAAATATGAGGCCGACCATGTTTTTGGAACACTACAATACGTTTCTCGAGGTAATGAAATTGCCGCGCGTCCGGCTCTTATTCTCGCAGCAAATCGATCCGGTCGATATCAAGGCAACCTATCGCAATTACACGAAACCGCATCCGCGTTTCAAGATCATCAAGCATAAAACCATCGGTGCCGCCCTGATCGACCTCACGCAATTCCCGAATCGCGAAGCTTACCTGGAACACATCAAGGGCAAGAACCAGGGCGGCTATCACGCCAAGCGCGCGCGCGGTCGCGGTTATGTGGTGCGCGAAATCGACCGCAACGACTATGTCGACGATATCCACGAAATCAATACCAGCCTTGATGTCCGGCAAGGCCGGAAAATGGACCGGCACTACCTGCAGAAACAGGAACGCTTCGACCGTCAAAAACATTTTCATTATTGGGGCGTATTAAATCCGCAAGGCAAGCTCGTTGCCTACGCCACCCTGGGGATTTATGGAAATTTCGCCTCGTTTTCCCAAATGATGGGAATCCGCAATAACGACGGCATCATGCACCTGCTCCTGAGCGAAGCGGTCTGCCAGCTGATCGACGCCGGCAAAGTCAGCTACGTCATGTACGACACGTTCTTCGGCGCCCAGCCCGGGCTCCGGAATTTCAAGACGATCCTGGGCTTCCGCCCTTACCGCGCCAGCTATCACCTCCAATGAGCCTGCAATGAACGCTATGCTCAACCGCGTCTACGCGGATTACCTGATGCCGAGCCGGCTCGGCGAATACGACGCCCTCGTGCGCGAGGTGGCGGCCGCCGGCTATGCCCAGCTGTCGGTGCGCGAATTCTTCCGCCGGGCCTACGACAAGGACTGCGCCCCGGGGCATCCGATGGGCCGCACATTCGTTCACCGGCACGACATCGACAGCGACCTGCGCACCGCCAAGAAGATGTTCGCCATCGAATCGCGCCACGGCGTCCACGCGAGCTATTACTTCCGCCTTTGTACGCTGGACTACGGCTTCATGCGCGAGATCGAAGCTGCCGGCAGCGAAGCCAGCTACCACTATGAAGAAGTGGCCGATTTCGCCAAGCGTCACCGCCTGCGCAGCGCCGACGCAGTGCGCCAGCGCTTCCCGGAAATCCGTGAACTGTTCGCCCGCAATGTCAGCCGGATCGTGGAGCGCCTGGGCTTGCCTCTGACGACGGTGGCGAGCCACGGCGACTTCGCCAACCGCCGCCTGAAGGTCATCAACCACGAACTGCTGCGTGACGAAGCGCTGCGCAAGCGCTGCGGCATCGAATGCGAATCCTACGATGCCGAGCTGCTGCGCTGCTTCGACCTCTACATCAGCGACCGCAAGCACCCGGTCTACTACTACCCGCTATCGCCCTTCGACGCGCTCGGGAAGTACCAGCACATCTGCCTGCTCACCCACCCGGTGCAATGGGAGACCAACTGGGTCGAAAGCACACGTTTGAACGTGCGCCGGCTGGTCGAAGAAATGGCCTGGCGCGCCTGAGCGCATCACCCGATACCACCATGAACATCCTCCTGATCAACCACTATGCCGGCTCGGTCTACCACGGCATGGAATACCGGCCCTACTACCTTGCACGCGAATGGGTGCGGCTCGGGCACCGGGTGCGGATCGTGGCCGCCAGCCACGCCCACGTGCGCGCCCGCGCCCCTAGCATGGCGGGGTGCAGCCGGCGCGACGAGCGCATCGACGGCATCGACTACACCTGGTTCGCCACCCCGCCCTACCGCGGCAATGGCCTTGCTCGGATACGCAACATGGCGACTTTTGTGGCGCGCCTGTGGCGTGAAGCACCCGCGCTGGCGCGCGAATTCGCCCCGCAGGTGGTGATCGCCTCCAGCACCTACCCGCTCGACATCTGGCCGGCGCACCGAATCGCGCGCCTCGCCAGGGCCCGCCTGCTGCACGAGGTGCATGACCTGTGGCCGCTCTCGCCGATGGAGCTGGGCGGCTTCTCGCGCCACCATCCCTTCATCCGCCTGCTGCAGGCCGCCGAGGATTACGCCTGTCGCCACGCCGATACGGTGGTCTCGATCCTGCCCAAGGTGCGCGAACACCTCGAGGCGCGCGGCATGGCGCCGCACAAGCTGCACGTGATCCCGAACGGCACCGATCCGGCCGAGTGGCTCGCCGCACCGCCGTCGTTGCCGGAAGAACTCGACGCCCTGCTCGCCGGCCTGCGCGCCCAGGGCCGCACGGTGGTGGGTTATGCCGGCAGCCACGGACTGGCCAATGCGCTCGACACCTTGCTCGATGCGGCCGCCCTCCTGAAGGACCAGCCGCTCGCCTTCGTGCTGGTGGGCGACGGCCCCGAAAAGAACCGGCTCGAGCGGCGCGCACGGGAGCTCGGACTCGCGCACCTGTATTTCGCGCCGCCCATCCCGAAGGCCCAGATCCCGGCCCTGATGGCGCTGATCGACATCGCCTACCTCGGCTGGCAACGCCAGCCCCTGTACCGCTTCGGCATCGCACCGAACAAGCTGATCGACTACATGATGGGCGGCTGCCCGGTCCTGCACTCAGTCGAAGCCGGCAACGATCCGGTGCTGGAGGCGGGCTGCGGCCTGACCGTCGCGCCGGAAGATCCCGGCGCCGTCGCCGAAGGTTTGTCCTCCCTGATGGCCCTGGCCAGGAGCGAGCGGCGCGCGCTGGGCGAGCGCGGCCGCGCCTACGCACTGGCCAACCTGACCTATCCCGTCCTTGGACAACGTTTCCTAACCACTTTTGCACATGAGGTTTCCCATGGCTGAACAGGCACCGGCTGCCGCGACCTTGAACCCTGAGCCGCTGGACAACATCCCGCGGAGCTTCCTGCCCTTCGCGCTTCCCGACATCGGCGACGAGGAAATCCGGGCCGTCGAAACCTGCCTGCGTTCCGGCTGGGTGACAACGGGGCCGACCACGCGCCGCTTCGAACAGGAATTCCAGTCCTACCTGGGCGGCGACGTGCAAGCGATCTCGGTCAACTCCGCCACCGCCGGCCTGCACCTGGCGCTGGAAAGCGTAGGTATCGGTCCCGGCGACGAGGTCATCGTCCCCACCATGACCTTCACCGCCACCGCGGAAGTCGTGCGCTACCTCGGCGCCCGCCCGGTGCTGGTGGACGTCGATCCCGTCACCCTGAATATCTCGCCGTCCGCCGTGGCGGCGGCGATCACGCCGCGGACGCGCGCCGTGATGCCGGTGCACTACGCCGGCCTGGCCTGCGACATGGATGCCATCCTGGCGCTGGCTGCGCGCCACGGCCTGCGCGTCATCGAAGATGCCGCCCACGCCTTCCCCACCCGGCTCGACGGCAGGCTGGTCGGCACGCTCGACAGCGACATCACGGTCTTCAGCTTCTACGCCAACAAGACCATGACCACCGGCGAAGGCGGCATGGTAGTGACGCGCGATCCCGAACTGGCCGCACGCATGCGCTGCATGCGCCTGCACGGCATCAACCGCGACGCCTTCGACCGCTACACTTCCCGTGTGCCGGCCTGGTTCTACGAGGTGGTCGCGGCCGGCTTCAAGTACAACCTGACCGACATCGCCTCGGCGATCGGCATCGAGCAACTGCGCAAGATCGACCGTTTCCAGCAGCGCCGCAGCTGGTTGGCACACCGCTACGACGAAGCCCTCGCGGGGCTGCCGCTGCAGCTGCCTGCACATCCAGCCTTCGGCAGCACCCATGCCTGGCACCTGTACGTGATCCGGCTGCAGGACGGCGCAGGCATCGAGCGTGACGAGCTGATCAACGAATTGTCCGAACGCGGCATCGGCACCAGCGTGCACTTCATTCCCTTGCACCGCCAACCCTACTGGCGCGACACCTGCGGCCTGAACCCCGAGGCCTTCCCGGTCGCCGAGGCCAGCTTCGAGGCCATGCTCTCGCTGCCGCTGTATACGCGCATGCTCGATGCCGACCAGGACCGGGTGGTCGCCGCCCTGCACGAGCTGCTGTCATGAGCAAGCGGGCATTCGACCTGCTGGGCGCGACCGCGGGCCTGATCCTGCTGGCCCCGGTACTGCTGCTGATCGCGCTCTGGATCAGGCTCGATTCGCAGGGGCCGGTGCTGTACCGCCAGCAGCGCGTCGGCCGCGGCGGCAGGCTGTTCACGATCTACAAGTTCCGCACCATGCGCCAGCGTCCCGTAGACGGCCCCCAGCTCACCGTCGGCGCAGACCCGCGCGTGACCCGCGCCGGGCGCTTCCTGCGCCACTACAAGCTCGACGAGCTGCCCCAGCTCTGGAACGTCCTCCAGGGCAGCATGAGCCTGGTCGGGCCGCGTCCGGAAGTGCCGCGCTATGTCGACTGCTATCCGCCCGAGCAACGGCGCGTGGTGCTGTCGGTCGCCCCGGGAATCACCGACTGGGCCGCGATCCGCTACAAGGACGAGAACGCGATCCTGGCGCGTGCGGCCGACCCCGAACGGGCCTACGTCGAAGCGGTGCTGCCGGTCAAGCTGGACTATTACGTGCGCTATGTGAAAGAACGCAGTTTCTGGGGCGATGTGCGCATCCTGGCGCACACACTTGCCGCCATCGTGCGCTGAGGGGCGGGCTAGCGATGCAGCTGCTGCACCTTGGCGACATCGAACTGACCCTGCCGCTGGCCGCGGCGGCAGGCATCTGGATGCTGGCGGCCCGCGCCTGGCGCGTGGCTGCCGCCTGGGCGCTCCTGTACGGGGGCACGATCGCGCTCGTCGGCGGCAGCAAGATCGCCTATCTGGGCTGGGGCATCGACATTGCCGTGATCGACTTCAAGGCTTTCAGCGGCCATGCCGCGGGCGTCACTGCGGTGTACCCCGTGCTCGGCTACCTGCTGTGCCGTCCGGCCGGACGTAGGCTGGGCCTGGCCGCCACCGTGGCCGGACTGGCGCTGGGCGTCGTGATGGCGATTGCGCTGGTCACGCAGGACGAACATGCGGTCGCAGAAGCGGTCGCCGGCTGGCTTCTCGGCGCCTGCGCCAGCGTCGGCACCGTGTACCAGGCCGAACCCCGCGGCGTCGTGCCGGGCCCCGCTGCAGCCTTGTGCGCAATGGCGGTGTTCTTCGCGTCGGCCTCGCTGATGCAATCGGCCCATGTCGGTTACTGGATGATCAAGGTCGCGCTGGTGCTGTCCGGTAACGCGCGTCCCTATTCCTGGGATACATGAGGCTAGCAATTTTCTACCAATGGAGAGACACATGGTTTCCTTCCCCTCAATACATTGGCAGGCACGGGCGCCCCTGGGCGAGAACGCGGCGCAGTCGCTGTTGATCTCCGCCTTGCGTGGCCTGGCAGCCCTGCAGGTGACGGCATCGCACCTGCGCGCCGAAATCTATCCCGGCCTGCGCACGCTCGAAGACCCATCGCTGGCCTATATGGGACTGGCCTTCATCACCGGTTTCGCCCACCAGGCCGTGATCGTGTTCTTCCTCATCAGCGGCTGGCTGGTAGGGGGCAGCCTGATGAACCGCTTCGGCAAACCGCAGGCAATCGCCCATTATGCGATCGACCGTTTCACCCGGCTCTGGGCTGTCCTGCTGCCGACCTTTTTGCTGACCCTCGCAGTCGGCCTGGTCGTCGGCGCCGTCGCGCCGGGCCCGGTCGACTTCGACCCGACCAACGAATTCTCGGCCGCGTCATTTGTCGGCAACCTGCTGGGGCTGCAGACTATCACCGTATTTGAATTCGGCGGCAACTATCCGCTGTGGAGCCTGGCACACGAGACCTGGTACTACATCCAGTTCCCCCTGCTGCTGCTCGTGATTGCCGGTGGTGGCGTGCTTCGCCGCGCCGCCGCCGCCGCCGCCCTGATCCTGCTGCTGGCAACGCTGCGCGACATGATCTCGCTGTATTTTATCGTCTGGCTGCTCGGCGCCGCGTTCTCGCGCATCCGCATCGACTGCGGCAAGGCTTGCCAGGCGCTGCTGTTGGTGGTGACAGTGGCGCTGTTCGTCTATTATCGCCTGCGTGGCACCAACGATGACCTGGTGCCCGGCTCCTTCGTGCAGGACATCATTTCCAGCCTTCCCTTCCTGCTCCTGCTGGCCTCACTTCAGCAGCCGGTCGATACGAGCGCGCCAGCCTATATCCGTGCCAACCGGATTGCCGTCTTCTTCTCCGAGTTCTCCTTCTCGCTCTACGTGCTGCACATTCCGGTCATCGAGCTGATGCGCTACCTCGGGCGGCAATACCTCGGACGCGAGCGCCTCGACCCGAACGTCGCCACGGACTACCTGTGGTATTTCGCCGTTCTCGGCATCCTGGTGCTGGCCGCGTATGTCTTCTACCTGCTGTTCGAGCGGCATACCATCCGTATCCGGAATGCCCTGAAGAACCTGCTCTTGAGCCCGCGTGCTAAACCCGTCCGGGTCGTCTTGTCACCGGATTGAGCGGTCAACGTAACCGGCGCGGTGCCGACGCCCGCCGACAGCGGTGCGGCGGCTCCTCCTCGCCACCTGAACTGCCTCGCCGCCATCCGCTGGCCCTCCCGGCCTCCCGTTAAAATTCGATCGCCAGGACCCTTGCGTCGACTTCGCTCGCTATTCGTGCAGACAGGCGACGCCGGCCCTCCCTTCCGCCGACTTCCTTGCCGCGCCTTCCTCACTGATAAAGGAGCAAGACAACGCGCCACGCCGGCTCCTGCCCAGCGTGGCGACGTGAAGCCGGCGCTGCCAAAGCCCGGGTGGACACCGCCATGACGTTTCCGTGTACCAGGCCCCGCCTGCCCTGCGCCACTTCCGGATCAACGGATGGGTGACCTGCAGCGTCGGCAAGCTCAGTGGGCAAGCCCGCAGGTGCTCCCGACCTCCGCCCGCGCATGGTCGATTCAGCCGGAATGGATGAAATGATGAGCTCGAAGCTGGCTGCGAAGACAGCCTGCGCGACCGTCTGGATGGCAACAGTGCGGATTGCCAAGCGACGCCTTTTATGTCCCGTGGCCGAGCTGGCATGCCGGATGGGCGCCGAAGCTCCTCGCTATGATAGCGCCCCGAACATGGGGTGGCGATCAACGACATGACTGGTGCGTGTGCAGCGCACGCATGAGCGGACATGGCGAATGGAGCAAGTCGATGGACGGCGCCATGCGCCCGTCGACCCGGATAGCGAGGCAGTTGCCGCTCAGGCCACGTAGGCCAGCTGCGGCCCGCCGCCATATTGCGAGCGATAATCTCCCAGCCGAAGCGCCATGTCGTTGAACAGTACGCCTCGTGGCGAGATCCCCGCGTGATTCAGGCGCTTGATCGACTCGTTAATCTGGCCTTCCGTCGTGACGGCGGAGCGGGTCACCAGGAACACGGCCCCCGCGTGCGCGCCGATGATCAGGGCGTCGGCCACGGCGAGCAAGGGCGGCGGGTCGATCAGCACGAGGTCGTATTGCGGACTAACCGTTTCGAGCAAGGTGCCGAAATTCAGGTGAAGGAGGAATTCGGCCCGGTTGGTCGGCAATTCGCCGGTGGGGATGAAGTCGAGCCGGTCCAGCACGTTGCGGTGGATGACCTCGTCCACGGTAGCGCCCCCCGCGATTGCCCGCGACAGTCCCTTGCCGCGGTCGACGCCGAAGTAGCGGTGCAGGTGACCGTTACGCATGTCGGCATCGATCAGCAGCACGCGCTTGCCGCTGGCCGCCATCACGGCCGCGAAGTTCGCGGCGATGAAGGATTTGCCCAGGTCGCGCGTCGGGCCCGCCATCATGACCACGTTGCTCTTGAAGTGCGGCATGGAGAACTGTAGTGCCGCGCGGAAGCTACGCAGGCTCTCGACGGCCGGGTCTTCCGGCAGTATCTGGGCCAGCAGCGGCAGCACGCCATTCGGCTTGGACTTGCGCATCAGCTTGTCCTGGTTGGTGCTGTGCGGGATCGAGGCGTACACGACCCGCGCGCGCAGCATCCGTTCGATCTTCTGCGGATCGTCGATCCCGCCACGCATGGCCTTGCGGGTAAAGGCGATCAGGGTGCCGAGGAACAGCCCGGTCACGACCGCCATCGCTACGATCAGGGGCCGGTTCGGCTTGATCGGCTTCTCCGGCGCGATAGGGGCATCCACCAGGCGCACATTGCTGACCCGCCCGACGGAGATCAGGCGCAACTGCTGGGCCGTGTTCGACAGCGCCGTATAGAGGTCGGTGTTGACCTTGATGTCGCGCGTCAGGCGCGCCTCGTCCTGTTCCATCACCGGCAGCGTCCGGATACGGCTGGCGATGGCCTCGATCTCCGTGTCGACCTCCTTGCGCTGGCGGTTGATCGCCACCACCACCGGATGGTCTTCGGTAAAGCGCGACAGCAGCTCGGTTTTCTTCTGGATGAGTTCCATGCGCCGCGTGCGCGCAGCCGCAGCCTGCGCAAGGCTCATGCGGGCCTCCTCGCGCAGGTCGACGGTGCCGTGCGCATTGCGGAACTGGTTGTAGCGGTCTTCGGACTGTTCCAGTTGGCGCTTGAGAATGGGCAGTTGCTGATTGAGGAAGGCCAGCGACTTCTCGGCTTCTTCCGTCTTGCGGGCCAGGTTCTGGCGCATGTACTCGCGCCCGATCTCGCTCAGCAGGTTGTTGATGCGCGCCGAGTTTTCGCCCTGCAGCTTCACTTCGATCACGCCCGACTGCTTGCCCTGCTCGGTGATCACCATCGCGCGCTGGATATCCTGGATCGTGCTCAGGCGCGACTTGCGCTTGATGCGGAAGCGCGCACCCGGATTCGCGTACAGGTTGTCCACCTTGATCTCGAGCATGCCGTCCGGCAGCGGCACCCGGTAGCGCTGGCCCACCGTGCCGTCGAAGGCCAGCCGCTGCCCGCCGCCGGAGAAGCGGTAGCGGTTACCGGCGCGCGCCGTCAGCACGAATTCGCGGTTGAGCCAGGAATCGGGCACTTCGAACACCGAGACGTCGGCCTTCTCGCCACCCCAGACGTAGCCACCGTAGCCGAACAGGCCGGGGGTGGACAGGTTGCCGGCATTCTGGTTGGCGAACCAGAAACCGGCCACTGGGAAATACTTCGGCTGGACTTCGATGTAGAGCTGGAGGTTGTCCACCGCGCGCGACACGACCATGCGCGAACGCAGCAGCTCCATCTCGGCGATGGCCGCCTTCTTGGTTTCGAACAGGGACGAGGCCTCGCTCAGGATGTTCTTGGACGCGTTCGGGCTCTCCTCCTCGACGTGGATCATGAGGTTGGCCTCGTACACCGGCTTGGCGACGAGCGCGTACAAGACCGCCACCACGGTGATGAAGGCGGTGATGCTGCCGATCAGCCAGCGGCTGTCGTACAGCGTGTTGAAATAGCCCTTCAGGTCGACGGTAGTCTCTTCCGGCAAGGGCTCGGGCGGCCGCGGATCGAAAGGCACCGACAGCACGGGCGGGCTGTGCGAGATGTGGGTCAGCGGATGGGCGTCGGCAGGATTACTCATGGTAGCGGGCCTCGCTCAGGGAGCTAGTGGACATGCTCGGTGACATGTTCAGGGGCGGGTCGTTACACCGACCGCGTTGGTCAGTGCGCCAGGGAACAGCAGGCTCAGGTGGCGGTTCCAGTTGGCCAGCGGCGAGGCGGCGACGTAGACGACGTCCTTCGGCCGCAGCTCGAAAGATTCGGCCATCGCCAGCGCGCCGCTCACGCGTGCATCGAGCTGGAACACGCGGGTCCTTTCCTGGGTCTTGCGCACCACGTAGATCTGGCGCGCATCGCCGCTCAGGGGGCTGACGCCGCCGCTCTCCCCGAGCGCCTCATTCAGGGTCAGGCGGCCGTTGTGCATGGTGAGCGCGCGCGGCTGGACGACCTCGCCGGACACGAAGACCTTGCTTTCGTCGCGCGAATGGACGCGCACCACGTCGCCATGCTTGAGCAGCACTGTGCCCGGGTTGACGCCTTTCTGCACCAGCTCGCGCAAATTGATCATGTAGCGGCTCGGCCCGCGTTCGATCATGATGCGGCTCTGGTCCGCGCTGGGCAGCATGCCGCCGGCACGGTTCAGCGCTTCGACCAGGGTCATGGGAATGTCGTTGATGGCCTGCAGGCCGGGCGCCTTGACCTCGCCATCGATATAGACCCGCTTGCTGCGGTAGGACTGGACGCGCAGCGTGAGGCTGGGCTGGGCGATGTAGCGCGCCAGCTTCTTGGTCAGCAGCGCCCTGGCCTGCTCTTCGGTCAGCCCTTCGACCTGCAACAGGCCGATCAGGGGAAACTGGATGCGCCCCATATGATCCACGGCAAAGCCGGGCTGGACCGCGCTGGGCGGCGCCGTGCCGCTGTCGACGGCGGCGGTGGCCGCAGTCATGCCGCTGCCGGCAAGCTCGGGATGGTCCCACACGACGATCGACAGCACGTCGCCCTGGCCGATGGTGTAGGGGGCCGGGTTGGACACGATGAGCGGCGTGAGGTCCTGCCGGGACTGCTCGGCCAGCGTACGGCGCTCGTTTTCGATCAGCTGTTCGGTGATCAGCTCGGTGGGCGGTGCATCGCTGCTGCCGTCCTTGCCGTTCCCGGCGAACTGGACGCCGGTGGTGCAACCCGGCAGGAAGATGGAGAGGGTCAGGACCAGCACTGGCACCAGTACCAGGGTCCGGCAACCCGATATTGCAACTGAACAAATCGCAGCCATGATTGTTGCCTATCAAAAATAGATGTCGTACTTGAACGGATCAGTCCAGCGTACGGTGTCTATCAGGCTTGGCTTTGTAGCTGATCAAACAGAGGCTGCGCAACGGCTCAGCGAATTTCCTCCAGTAATTTAAGACCGTCGGTAAAGCGCCATACGCGGCGGATTTCGATGATGTCGAAGCGTGCCGCGACGTTCGGGGGGAAAGCGGCGTAACGGGCATTGAGCTGGACGAAGCGGCGCACCGCATCGTCCATGTCGGCGCGGCCGCTCGAGCGCACGATGGTCACGTCGTCGACGCTGCCGTCGCTGCGCAGCGTCAGGCTGACCAGGGGGTCGATCCGCACCTCGCGCAGCGAAAACCGGGCGCCCCCGAGCACCGCGGTGCGTTCCAGCTTCTGGCGCACGCTGTCGACATACAGGCGCAACGGGACGTCGCGCTCGGCGCCGTCGGCCAGCACCCGGCGCGACCCGGCTGCATCTTCAGGCCGTGACGGCGGCGCCACGTTCGGGATGCTCAGGCCGCGCAGCATGTCACGGGCGCGGGTGCCCATGGCACTGCCCGGGACGCTGCCGGCCGGCATCCTACCTTCCCCGGGTCCGCTTCCCGCGCCGCCAGGGCCGGGACTGTCCTTGCCCGGACCAGGCGCACCCGGCAGCGGTCCGGCAGCGATACGCCGCCCTTCCCCCTCGGCACGCTCAGGCGCCTGCCGTTCCGAACGGGCGCGCTCCTCCGCCAGCCGGCGCGCCGCTTCCTCGGCGGCCTGGCGCTGCGCCAGTTCCTCGACCCGCTGCCGCTCGCGTGTTTCGGCCTGGCGGCGCGCGAGTTCTTCCCCCGCGAGCCGCTCGGCGGCAAGGCGCTCGGCGGCGCGTTGCCGCTCGGACTGGGCCAGCGCTTCTTCCCGCTCGCGCAGCTGTGCCAGGCGCTGCTGCTCGGCGTCGGCACGCTGTCGCTCTTCCAGCTGCTGCCGCGCGATCCGCGTGCGTTCGGCTGCGAGCAGTTCCGCTTGCCGTTGTTCGGCTGCCAACTGTTCCGCCTGGCGGCGCTCGGCCAGCAGTTGCTCCTGCAGGCGTTGCTGTGCCAGCTGCTGTTCTGCCAGCTGCTGTTCCGCCCGCCGTTGTTCTTCCACCTGCGCGGCCGCGCGCTGGTCCAGCAGCTCGCGTTCGCGCTGTGCTGCAAGCCGCTCCTGCTCATCGCGCAGCAGGCGCTCGGCGTCGGCGTCCCGGCGCTGCTGCTCCTCGGCGGCGGCGATGCGGGCCGTTGCCGCCGCCGCGTCCTCGCGCCGGCGCTCGGCTTCCTGTTCAGCCTGCTGCTCGGCACGCGCCGCGATCGCCGTCTCATCCGGCTCCGGGCTGGTGTCGGGTTCGGCATCGAGCGCGCCGGGCTGCTGCCCCGGCTCGATCTCGGGCAGCGGCGGCGGCGCCACCGCGAAGGCAGCGTCCTCCTGCGTCGACGCGATCAGGGGCGGCGCCGGCGGCGTACCCAACTTCGGCGGCTTGCGGCGCGCCGGTTTGGGCCTTGGCTTGGGTTTCGCCGCCTGCGCCGTCTGCACCGGTGACGCTGGCTGGGGATGCGGGTCGATCATGCGCAAACCCGTGGCAGGAGGCGGATGCGCAGCCGGCGCTACGGGCGCCAGGAACGGCGGCGCGGCCGGCGGTTCCGGCCGTGGCGCGGGAAGCGCCTCGGGCAGAGGTGGCGGCGCCGGTGTCGAAGGCGCCAATGTGACCTGGATCGGTCCGCCGAAACCGGCGTCGACACCAGGGATGCCGAACTGTAGCGACAACAGCAGGCCATGCAGCAGCGCCGATACCGCAATGCCGGTGACGAGCCGCCGGTCGCGCTGCACAAGGGGATCGTTCGGGCTGGAGTCTTGCGCTCGGGACATGCCGTGGCTGGGAAGCGATTATTGTCAGGCTGGCATCATAGCGTTTACTCAGCAGTGAGGCGAGACGCGCACGATTGAAGCAGGTCGCGTCGCCGGCCTGCCCACCCCGCCCCCTTCCGCTAACGCTGTACCCGGCTGAACGTGTAGGTTTCTCCGTGTGCGAGGTAGATGACGTCCTTTTCCAGGCCGGCTGCCTTGACCTCGCGCGCGAAGTCTTCGAGCGGCGACTTGAACACGTCGTAGTCGTTGTAGTGGATCGGTACGGTCTTCTTCGGGCGCACCACCTGCATCATGTGCACGCCGTCCTTGCCGTCCATCGTGACCTTGAGCACGCCGAGGATGCGGGTGCCGCCCAGGTGCAGCAGCGCCAGGTCGATGTTCGGGAAGCGCTGGGGAATGGCGCGGATGTCGTCGTAGACCAGGGTGTCGCCGCTGATGTACATGCGATAGTCCGGCACGTCCGGATTGGCGCCGAAATCGAGCACCGAACCCATCACCTTGGGCAGCAGCACCGCCACGCCGGCCGGGCCATGGCGTCCCGGCGTGGCGGTCACGCGCAGGCGCGAAGCGCCCTTGCTGACCTCGAGGCGGTCCCAGGAGCTCAGGCCGAAGGTACGCGTGAATCCGTGGCGCTTGAGCCGTTCGCCGCCTTCCTTGGTGGTGACGATGGGTGTGGCGCGATTCAGCTTTTCCTGCACCAGCTGGTCGAAATGGTCGCCATGGAAGTGCGACAGCACGACCAGGTCGATCGGCGGCAGTTGCTCGAACTTGATGGCCGGGTTGGTCCTGCGTTCCGAGGTCAGGCCATAGCCGAGGTGGACGTGGTCGCCCTTGTGCAGGAAGTTGGGATCGGTGAGGATGGTAAGGCCCTGGAAGCGGATGATGACCGTGGCCGTGCCGATGAACTGCACCGTGCCGGCATTTGCATCCTGGGCACTTGGCGCTGCGGCGCCATCCGCCGCCAGCTGCAGCCTGAAGGTTTCGCCCTGGGCCGGCGTGGCGGTCGCGTCGGCATGGGCAGCCGGAACCGTGGCACAGAGCGCGGCGAGCAGGATCGACAGGCGGACGCAAAAGAGCGGATGCTGGAACAGTCGAGCGAACGGCATGGTCGTCTCCGGAAGCGCGCACCCCGGGACGGCGTGCGCTGCCGGAACGTTAACACGGCAGCGCTGCGGACGGCGTCCGCTTGCCTATACGAGCCCGCAGAAGCTTACAGCTTGGCGACCAGCCCCGCCAGGTGCTGGCGCGCCTTCAGCCATTCGGTGCCGGACAAGGCTGCCGTGCACTGCGCACAAGGCTCGAAGGGATTGCAATCGTGGGCGAGCGCGACGTAGTTGGTGCCGGTTACCGTCTTGCCTTGGTAACTGTCGACGCGTCCGCCAGTTGCTACTGTGCCGCCTGCAGGGCCATCAGCGCCCTGCCCGGCCCATTTGGCAAAGGCGGCGGTGGCGACGCCGTCGGGAACATACCAGCGGCGTTTGGTGGGATTCCAGCGGGCGCCGAGCGCCTTCGCTTCATCCTTCTCGGCATAGGGAACATTCAGGAAAAGCATGCGGTCCAAAAAAAGAATATCGGTCGAGGCCGGCGAATTGGCGCCCGGGAACGTGATCTTACTGCAGGGGACAGTAATTGCAAAACACCACGCCGCCTGAGCTTGCGGGAGCACGCATGCAAGGGATGGCCTGCCCAGCTGGGTTCGAACCAGCGACCCTCAGCTTAGAAGGCTGATGCTCTATCCAACTGAGCTATGGGCAGATTGACGACGGTGTGCAAGCCGGGTTGCAGGACCACCGTAAATGAAACGGGCTGTCGAACGACAGCCCGCGGAGGAAGCTTTGGTCGGAGTACAAGGATTCGAACCTTGGACCCCCTGGTCCCAAACCAGGTGCGCTACCGGGCTGCGCTACACTCCGATTTGGGACTGATGATACTCCCGCAACGGGGGCGCGTCAAATTGGCGCTCCCATTTACCGAGGCGCTGGCGCTCAGGCAGCCAGCTTGTCGGCGATACGGCGTGCCATGTTTTCGGCTACATCGGCCTCCTTGGCCTCGACCATGACGCGGATCAAAGGTTCGGTGCCCGAGGCACGGATAAGGACCCGGCCCGCATCGCCCAGCTCACGCTCGACCGCATCCTTCTCTGCCACCAGGGCCGCATCGTGGGTCCAGTCGAAGCCCGGCTTGACCTTCTTGTTGATCAGGGTCTGCGGATACAGCTTCAGTTCGCTGCAGCACTCGGCCAGTGACTTGCCGCTGCGCTTGAGTGCCGACAGCACCTGCAGCGCCGACACGATGCCGTCGCCGGTGGTGTGCTTGTCCAGGGCCAGCAGGTGGCCCGAGCTCTCGCCGCCGAACAGCCAGCCGCGCTCCTGCATGACTTCCAGCACGTAGCGGTCGCCGACCTTGGCGCGCGCGAAGCCGACACCCATCTGCTTGAACGCGACTTCCAGCGCCATGTTGGTCATCAGGGTGCCGACGGCGCCCGCTACCGGACCGGTCGACATGCGGTCGCGCACCATCAGGTAGAGCAGCTCGTCGCCGTTGTAGACGCGGCCGGTGGCGTCGACCATGATCAGGCGGTCGGCGTCGCCGTCCAGCGCGATGCCGAGGTCGGCCTTGTTGTCCACCACCGCTTCCGACAGCGCTTTCGGCGCAGTCGCGCCGACGCCGGCGTTGATGTTGAAACCGTCCGGGGATGCGCCGATCGAGACGACTTCGGCGCCGAGTTCGTGGAAGACGTGCGGGGCGATGTTGTAGGCGGCGCCGTGGGCGCTGTCGACCACGATCTTCAGGCCGCGCAGGTCGAGCTCGTTCGGGAACGTGCTCTTGCAGAACTCGATGTAGCGGCCCTGGGCGTCGCGCAGGCGGGTGGCGCGGCCCAGCTTGTCCGATGCAACGCAGCCCATCGGCTGGTCGATCGCTTCCTCGATTTCCAGCTCCACCGCGTCCGGCAGCTTGGTGCCGTGCTGCGAGAAGAACTTGATGCCGTTGTCCTGGAAAGGATTGTGCGAAGCCGAGATCACGACGCCGGCCTGCAGGCGCAGCGCACGGGTCAGGTAGGCAATGGCCGGGGTCGGCATCGGGCCCGCCAGCATCACGTCCACGCCGGCGGCGGAGAAGCCCGCTTCCAGCGCAGCTTCCAGCATGTAGCCCGAGATACGGGTGTCCTTGCCGATCAGGACGACCGGACGGCCGCTGCTCGATTTCGCGCCCTTGGCCAGCACCGTGCCGGCGGCATAGCCGAGGCGCATGACGAATTCGGGGGTAATCGGCGCGACCCCGACGAGGCCGCGAACACCATCCGTACCGAAATATTTCCGTGCCATTCTTATTCTCTTTCCCGAATTTATCTTGCTGTTAAGTTTGCTTGTTACGTTTGAGTTCCGGCGAGCCATACCTTTAGGGCATCCACCGTCTCCGCTACATCATGCACACGCACAATTCTAGCGCCATGTGCTACCGCAGCCAATGCCCCGCCGATGCTGCCGGCCACGCGCCCCTCGACTGGCCGGCCGGTCACGGCGCCGACCATCGACTTGCGCGACAGCCCCGCCAGCACCGGCAGGCCGACCTCGTCACGGATGCGGCCCAGGTGGCGCAGCAGCGCGTAGTTGTGCTCGACCGTCTTGCCGAAGCCGAAGCCCGGGTCGATGCAGATGCGTTCGCGTCCGATGCCGGCGCGCTCCAGGGTGTCCACGCGCTCCCTGAGGAAGTCGATCACCTCACCCACGACGTCAAGGTAGGCCGGGGCTTGCTGCATGGTCTGCGGCGTGGCTTGCATGTGCATCACGCACAGCCCGCAGTCGCTGTCCCGCACCGCCTCGATGGCGCCGGGCGCGCGGAAGCCGTTGATGTCGTTGATCATGTCCGCGCCCGCAATGATCGCCTCACGCATGACTTCCGGCTTGCAGGTATCCACCGATAGCGCCACATCGAGCGTGCGCAGCGCATACAGGGTCGGCATCACGCGCGCCAGTTCTTCGGCCAGCGGCACGCTGGGCGAGCCCGGCCGCGTCGATTCGCCGCCGACGTCGATCATGGTGGCGCCGTCGCGGATCATTTCCTCGGCATGCGAGAGCGCGAACTCGAGCCCCTGGTAGCGGCCGCCGTCGGAAAAGGAATCGGGGGTGACGTTCAGGATGCCCATCACGACCGGATGGGTGGAGGCTGGGCCTTCCAGCGCGAAGCTGTACTGGCCGCATTGCAGATTCTTGGGCATACGGTGACGAAAACGGCGGGCAGGCAGGTGTTAACGAGCAAAAGGCATCCGGATGGATGCCTTTTGTGGAGGTGGATCAGGCGATCAAGCCAGGAATCAAGCCGCGCATCAGGCAGGCGCCGTGGCGTTCGGTGCCACGCCGCCACCGCTATCGCTCGGCGGGTTGCGCTTGGTCAGCAGGCCGGTCTTCGGTTGGCGCGGCTCGCGGCCAGCCATGATGTCGTTGATCTGGTCGGCGTCGATGGTTTCCCAGTCGAGCAGCGCCTTGGTCATCATCTCGACCTTGTCGCGGTTCTCCTCTAACAGGCGGCGCGCCAGGGCGTACTGCGTGTCGAGGATATTGCGGATCTCGGCGTCGACCTTTTGCTGCGTCGCTTCCGAGATGGTCTTGGTGGCGCCGCCGAAGAAGCCTTCGTTCTCGCTGTCTTCGTAGACCATCACACCCATGCTCTCGGACATGCCGAAGCGGGTGACCATCGAACGCGCCAGCTTGGTCGCACGGGCGAAGTCGTTCGAGGCGCCGGTCGACATCTGGCCAACAAAGATCTCTTCAGCAATACGGCCGCCGAACAGGATCGAGATCTCTTCCAGCATCTTGTCCTTGTAACCGGACAGCGCATCGTGCTCGGGCAGCTGCCAGGTCAGGCCGAGGGCGTAGCCGCGCGGCATGATCGTGACCTTGTGCACCGGGTCGGCCTTGGGCAAGAGCTTGGCGATGACCGCGTGGCCGGACTCGTGGTAGGCCGTGTTGCGGCGCTCTTCCTCGCGCATGACCATCGACTTGCGCTCCGGACCCATGTAGATCTTGTCCTTGGCGTCTTCGAAGTCGATCATCTCGACCAGGCGCTTGCTGCGGCGTGCAGCGAATAGCGCTGCCTCGTTGACCAGGTTGGCCAGGTCGGCGCCCGAGAAGCCCGGGGTGCCGCGCGCCAGGATGTCGGCCTTGACGTCGGTACCGATCGGCACCTTGCGCATGTGCACGTTCAGGATCTGCTCGCGGCCGCGGATGTCCGGCAGGCCCACCATCACCTGGCGGTCGAAACGGCCCGGACGCAGCAGCGCCTTGTCCAGCACGTCGGCGCGGTTGGTCGCGGCGATCACGATGACGCCCGAGGAGGCTTCGAAGCCGTCCATCTCGACCAGCAGCTGGTTCAGGGTCTGCTCGCGCTCGTCGTTGCCGCCGCCCATGCCGGCGCCGCGGTGACGGCCAACGGCGTCGATCTCGTCGATGAAGATGATGCACGGCGAATGCTTCTTGGCGTTCTCGAACATGTCGCGAACACGCGACGCACCGACGCCGACAAACATCTCGACGAAGTCCGAACCGGAGATCGAGAAGAACGGAACCTTGGCTTCGCCGGCGATGGCGCGTGCCAGCAGGGTCTTGCCGGTACCCGGAGGACCGACCATCAGCACGCCGCGCGGGATACGGCCGCCCAGCTTCTGGAACTTGGTCGGGTCTTTCAGGAAGTCGACGATTTCCGAGACTTCTTCCTTCGCTTCGTCGCAGCCGGCGACGTCGGCGAAGGTGACGGTGTTGTTGGTCTCATCGAGCATGCGCGCCTTCGACTTGCCGAAGGAGAACGCACCGCCCTTGCCGCCGCCCTGCATCTGTCGCATGAAGAACACCCACACGCCGATCAGGAGCAGCATCGGGAACCAGGAAATGAAGACCTGCTGCAGGAAGGACGGCTCCTCCGGCGGCTTCACGTCGAAGCGCACGCCGTTCTCGCGCAGGTCGCCGATCAGGCCGCGGTCGAGGATGGTCGCGGTGGCGCGGACCTTGGTGTCGTCCTGGCGGGTCGCCGTAATGTTCGAGCCTTCGATCACGACGTCCTTGATGCGACGCGCCTTCACCTCATCGAGAAGCTCGGAATAAGCGATGGTCTTGCTGCCGCCGGCGACGCTGTGGTTGTCGAACTGCTTGAACAGCATGAACAACAGCAGCGCAACGACCACCCAGATGGCGGATTTGGAAAACATATTATTCACGAAAACTCCTCCGATGCGGATTGCATCTCTACCGATTTCAGTATGTCGATTTTAACCGCAATAAGCCGACGCCGCCACGCAACGTAAGCAATAGTGCTGAAATGCCATTTTTTCATGCCAGACTGGCTACGCAAGCGTTTGCGCAGCGAGCCTCACGCGGCTGATGTGCGGTTGCTGCGCCGAATATCAAGGGCAAGGCAGCGTTCGCGGTAAATTTTACGCTGCTGGATTCTTCAGACCACGCCCAAGCAAGAAAATTTCAGATGATTTGTCCCGGCTTGCCTTGGGTTTGACCTGCTTGACCGTCTTGAATTCGGTTCTGAACTTTTCCAGTATCTGAGTAAACCCCATATCTTTGAAGCACTTCACGAGCAATGCCCCGCCCGGCTTCATGTGCATTTGAGAAAACTCAATGGCGAGGTCAATCAGGTGTTCCATTCGCGCCGCATCCGCGGTCGGAATGCCCGACAGGTTCGGTGCCATGTCGGACAGCACCAGGTCGGCCTTGCGCCCTTGCAGCAGCGCGTCGAGCTGGCCCAGCACGTCCTCTTCGCGGAAGTCGCCCAGGATGGTCTGGACGTCGGCAATCGGCTCCATCGGCAACATGTCGAGCCCGATGATGGTGCCGTGGATGCCGCCGCCGTCCGCGCCGGCCAGCTTGCGCCGGGTGTACTGGGCCCAACTGCCCGGCGTACAGCCGAGGTCGACAATGACCTGGCCCGGCTTGATCAGCTTTTCGCTTTCGTCGATTTCCTTGAGCTTGTAGGCCGCCCGGGCCCGGTAGCCCTCTTTCTGGGCGAGTTTGACGTACGGGTCGTTAATATGGTCGTGCAACCAGTTTTTGTTTAATTTGTTCTTGGCCATTCGCGTAGAATACTGCTTTTAAAGGTACTTCCAAAAATTATTATGCTTAAACTCACTCCGGCCGAGCGCAGCGCCCTGCGCGCCGAGGCCCACGGACTCAACCCAGTCGTCATGATCGGCGAATCCGGCCTGACCGAATCGGTCATGAAGGAAATCGCTTCCAGCCTGGACGCGCACGGCCTGATCAAGGTGCGCGTGTTCGGCGACGACCGCGAAGCCCGCATCGCCATGTATGAACAGATCTGCGAAGAACTCGACGCGGCGCCTGTCCAGCACATCGGCAAGCTGCTGGTGCTCTACCGTCCGAAAAAGGAAGCCGTCAAGGAACGCAGCAGCAAGGCCGGCAAGGGCATGCGCGAAGTCACCATCGTCAAGGCCAGCGCCAGCGGCACCAAAAAGCCGAGCGTCACCAAGGTCATGCTGAAAGGGAACGAGCGCGTGACGGCGGGCGGCAACATCAAGCGGGCCAAGCCGCGCCAGGCTTCCACCAAGAAGAATGCACTGAATAAGTGATGCGGGCCGCGCAAGGCAAAACCGGGGCAACCCGGTTTTTTTTCGCCCGTCGTCATGGTCGTGGACGGATTAGCGGCTCTTGAGCACCAGCAGCGCCGCCAGCACGCTTTCGATGACGTGGAACAACTGCGACACGCCATGCATGACCGCAAACTGGGTCCAGTACGGCGACGCCCTCACCCCGTCTGGCCCGGCCAGTTCGCGCATCTGCGCCATGGCCGGCTGCAGCCCGGACCACATCACCAGCGCACAGGCCAGCATCGCCAGCACCAGCAGGTTCAGGGAGCGCCGGCGCCCGGTATCGAGGTCCGGCGACAGCCGCACCAGCAGCAGTATCGCGGCTGCGCAGGCAAGCGATACCCAGCCCAGGCGGTCCAGGAGGCCGGCAACCACGTCGCCCGCCACCGTGCTGGGCACGGCCGCGAACACCGCGGGCGCCGCGATGTAGCCGAGGGCCCAGAGCGCTCCCGCCCACAGTACCGCCACCAGCAGCCGGGCAGCGGCCAGGCGCCTGCCGGCCGGGCCCACGGATCGCGGCAGGTCGGCAGTGCGGGGGTCCGGCATCAGACGTAGCGGACTTCGAGGATTTCGTATTCGCGCGGACCCGACGGGGCCTGCACTTCCACCACGTCGCCGGCGTACTTGCCGATCAGGGCGCGGGCGATCGGAGAGGTCACCGACACCTTGTTCAGCTTGATGTCGGCTTCGTCGATGCCGACGATCTGGTAGCTCACCTTCTGGCCGCTTTCCAGGTCTTCCAGGTCGACGGTCGAGGCGAAGACGACGCGGCCTTCCGCATCCAGCGTGGCCGGATCGATGATCTGGGCGGCGCTCAGCTTGCCCTCGAGCTCCGCGATGCGGCCTTCGATGAAGGCCTGGCGCTCCTTGGCGGCATCGTATTCGGCATTTTCGGACAGGTCGCCGTGCGAGCGCGCTTCAGCGATCGCGTCGATCACGCTACGGCGCTCCTTGGTCTTGAGCTGGTGCAGCTCTTCCTTCAGGAGTTCGGCGCCGTATTTGGTCAGTGGTACGGTAGTGTTCATGTCGCTCTACGTTGTTTCGTGATAAGGACGTACCAAGTGAAAACCACAGAGGCGCGCGACGCTAGCCGCGCGAGCTCTGTGGTCAAGAGGTACTACTTGCTGCTTAGTTTAAGGTTTTATGGAGACCTTGTAAATCGTAGACGCGCAGCTCGTCCAGGTGGCGCATGCCCTCGATCGCGGCTTCCGCGCCGGCGATGGTCGTGTAGGTAACCACGCGCGACTGCAGGGCCGAGGTACGGATGGTGCGCGAGTCGTTGATCGCCGAACGCTTCTCTTCCACCGTGTTGACCACCATGACGATTTCGCGGTTCTTGATCATGTCGACCACGTGCGGACGGCCTTCCAGCACCTTGTTCACCTGGCGTACCGGGATGCCGGCTGCTTCGATGACGGCGGCGGTGCCCTTGGTCGCCACCAGCGAGAAGCCCAACGCCACCAGTTCGCGCGCCACGGAGACGGCGCGCGGCTTGTCAGCGCCCTTCACCGACAGGAACACCGTGCCCTTGGTCGGCAGGTTGATGCCGGCCGCCAGCTGCGACTTCACGAAGGCTTCGCCGAAGGTCTCGCCCACGCCCATCACTTCGCCGGTCGACTTCATTTCCGGTCCGAGGATGGTGTCGACGCCCGGGAACTTCACGAACGGGAACACCACTTCCTTGACGCTGTAGAACGGCGGCGTCACCTCCTTCGTGATGCCCTGCTGGGCCAGGGTCTGGCCTACCATGCAGCGTGCGGCGATCTTGGCCAGCTGCAGGCCTGTTGCCTTCGAGACGAAGGGCACGGTACGCGAGGCACGCGGATTCACTTCCAGCACAAACACGGTGTCGACCGTCTTGCCGTCGACTTCCGACTGCTGGATGGCGAACTGCACGTTCATCAGGCCGACCACGTTCAGGGCCTTGGCCATCAGAGAGGTCTGGTGCTTCAGTTCGGCGATGGTCGCCGCGGACAGCGAGTACGGCGGCAGCGAGCAGGCGGAGTCGCCCGAGTGCACGCCGGCCTGTTCGATGTGTTCCATCACGCCGCCGATGAAGGTGGCTTCGCCGTCCGAGATGCAGTCGACGTCGACTTCGATGGCGTCGTTCAGGAAGCGGTCCAGCAGCACCGGCGAGTCGTTCGAGACCTTGACCGCTTCGCGCATGTAGCGCTCCAGGTCACGCTGTTCGTGGACGATCTCCATCGCGCGGCCGCCCAGCACGTAGGACGGACGCACCACCAGCGGATAGCCGATTTCGTCGGCCAGCGCCAGGGCGTCGGCTTCGGTGCGCGCGGTGCGGTTCGGCGGCTGGCGCAGGCCGAGCTTCTGCAGCAGCTGCTGGAAGCGCTCGCGGTCTTCGGCCGCATCGATCATGTCCGGCGAGGTGCCGATGATCGGCACGCCATTGGCTTCGAGGTCGAGCGCGAGCTTGAGCGGGGTCTGGCCGCCGTACTGGACGATCACGCCTTCCGGCTTTTCCAGGTCGACGATTTCCAGCACGTCTTCCAGCGTCAGCGACTCGAAATACAGGCGGTCCGAGGTATCGTAGTCGGTCGACACGGTCTCGGGGTTGCAGTTGACCATGATGGTCTCGTAGCCGTCTTCGCGCATGGCGAGGGCCGCGTGCACGCAGCAGTAGTCGAATTCGATACCCTGGCCGATGCGGTTCGGGCCACCGCCCAGCACCATGATCTTCTTCTTGTCGGTCGGGTTGGACTCGCACTCCTCGTCGTAGGTCGAGTACATATAGGCCGTGTTGGTCGCGAACTCGGCGGCGCAGGTGTCGACGCGCTTGTAGACCGGACGAATGCCCAACTCGTGGCGGCGGGCGCGCACTGCCTGCGGCGTGGTCTGCATCAGGAAGGCCAGGCGGCGGTCCGAGAAGCCCTTCTGCTTCAGCTTGTACAGCGTCGGCTTGTCGAGGTTCTCCAGCTTCTGATGATCCAGCCACAGCTCGATGTCGACGATCTCCTTGATCTGCACCAGGAACCACGGATCGATCTTGGTCAGGTTGTGCACTTCTTCCAGGGTGAAGCCCTGGGCGAACGCATCGCCCACGTACCAGATGCGCTCCGGGCCCGGCTCGCCGAGTTCCTCTTCGATCTTCTCGCGGTCGCGGGTCTTCTCGTTCAGGCCGTCCACGCCCACTTCCAGGCCGCGCAGGGCCTTCTGGAAGGATTCCTGGAAGGTACGGCCCATGGCCATCACCTCGCCCACCGACTTCATCTGGGTGGTCAGGTGCTTGTCCGCGGTCGGGAATTTCTCGAAGGTGAAGCGCGGGATCTTGGTGACGACGTAGTCGATCGACGGCTCGAACGAAGCCGGGGTCGCGCCGCCGGTGATCTCGTTGCGCAGTTCATCCAGCGTGAAGCCCACGGCCAGCTTGGCCGCCACCTTCGCGATCGGGAAGCCGGTCGCTTTCGAGGCCAGCGCCGAGGAACGCGATACGCGCGGGTTCATCTCGATGACGATCATGCGGCCGTCCTTCGGGTTGATCGCGAACTGCACGTTCGAGCCGCCGGTGTCGACGCCGATCTCGCGCAGCACGTTGATCGAGGCGTTGCGCATGATCTGGTATTCCTTGTCGGTCAGCGTCTGCGCCGGCGCGACGGTGATCGAGTCGCCGGTATGGACGCCCATCGGATCCAGGTTCTCGATCGAGCAGATGATGATGCAGTTGTCCTTCTTGTCGCGGACGACTTCCATCTCGTACTCTTTCCAGCCGAGGAGCGACTCTTCGATCAAGAGTTCGCTGGTCGGCGAAGCCTCGAGGCCGCGCTTGCAGATCTGCTCGAACTCTTCCTCGTTGTAGGCGATGCCGCCACCGCTGCCGCCCATGGTGAAGGACGGACGGATGATGGTCGGGAAGCCCAGTTCGCGCTGCACGCTCCATGCTTCTTCCATCGAGTGGGCGATGCCCGAGCGCGCCGAACCGAGGCCGATCTTGGTCATCGCGTCCTTGAACTTGGCGCGGTCTTCGGCCTTGTCGATCGCTTCCGGGGTCGCGCCGATCAGCTCGACCTTGTACTTCTCGAGCACGCCGTTGTGGTGCAGGTCGAGCGCGCAGTTCAGCGCGGTCTGGCCGCCCATGGTCGGCAGGATCGCGTCCGGGCGCTCCTTGTCGATGATGCGCTCGACGACCTTCCAGGTGATCGGCTCGATGTAGGTGACGTCCGCCGTTTCCGGGTCGGTCATGATGGTCGCCGGGTTCGAGTTGACCAGGATGACCTTGTAGCCTTCTTCACGCAGGGCCTTGCAGGCCTGGGCGCCCGAGTAGTCGAATTCGACCGCCTGGCCGATGACGATGGGGCCTGCCCCGATGATCAGAATGCTTTTGATATCACTACGTTTTGGCATTTATTTCTTCTCCGCGGCTTGCATCAGGCCGATGAAACGGTCAAACAGGTAGGCGACGTCGGTCGGGCCTGGCGAAGCTTCCGGGTGGCCCTGGAAGCAGAAAGCAGGTTTGTCGGTACGCTCGAAGCCCTGCAGCGAACCGTCGAACAACGACACGTGGGTGACGCGGCAGTTGGCCGGCAGGGTCTCCGGGTCGACCGCGAAACCGTGGTTCTGCGAGGTGATCAAGACCTTCTTCGAATCGAGGTCCTGCACCGGGTGGTTGGCGCCATGGTGGCCGAACTTCATCTTCATGGTCTTGGCGCCGGATGCCAGCGCCATGATCTGGTGGCCGAGGCAGATGCCGAAGGTCGGGATGCCCTTCTCGATCAGCTCCCTGCTTGCCTTGATGGCGTAGTCGCATGGCTCCGGGTCGCCAGGACCGTTGGCCAGGAAGATGCCGTCAGGATTCAGCGCCAGCGCGTCCTCAGCCGTCGCTTGCGCCGGCAGCACGGTCACCTTGCAGCCGCGCTCGGCCAGCATGCGCAGGATGTTGCGCTTGACGCCGTAGTCGAAGGCGACCACGTGGTATTTCGGATCGTCCTGCCTGCCGAAGCCCTGGCCGAGCTTCCACTCGGTTTCGGTGAACACGTAGGGCTCCTTGACCGACACGACCTTGGCCAGGTCCATGCCTGCCAGGCCCGGGAACGAGCGCGCCAGTTCCAGCGCCTGCGTCTCGAGCGGCTCCTTGCCCTGGACACCGGTAAGGATGGCGCCTGCCTGCGCGCCCTTCTCGCGCAGGATGCGGGTCAGCTTGCGGGTGTCGATGCCGGCGATGGCGACCACGTTTTCTTGCTTCAGGTAGTCCGACAGCGACTGGGTGGAACGGAAATTCGATGCCAGCAGCGGCAGGTCACGGATGATCAGGCCGGCGGCGTGGACCTTGGAGGCCTCGACGTCGGCCGGGTTGACGCCGTAGTTGCCGATGTGCGGGTACGTCAGGGTGACGATCTGACGCGAGTAGCTGGGGTCGGTGAGGATTTCCTGGTAGCCGGTAATCGCGGTGTTGAACACCACTTCGCCGGTCGTGTGACCGGTGGCACCAATGGAATATCCTTTGAAAATCGTTCCGTCAGCGAGGGCCAGGATGGCTGGGACGGCTGGGCCAGAAAAAAATGGCGGCAAGGGTAACTCCCAATAAAGTTACCGTAGCTGCGCCACGTCAGACCGACATCCAACCTAGCCGGGCGGAGTGCTGCTTGCCGGTAGCTGGACATCTAGTTGAATGAGGGATGGTGGATAGGCGCTACGGCAAATGTGTGAATGGTTAAACTTCCGAATTATAGCGCGGAATGGACCTATTCGGCAATGCAGCAATTCTACAAAAGTGGCGCTGATTTTGCCCAAACGTGCGTGAAAGCGGCGCGCAAACCGGTGTTTTGCTGCTTTTGCGAAATAAAGAAAAGGCGCCCTCAGGCCAATGCCTGTCAGTTAGGAAGAACTGTAGGGTGGGCGGATTCCCCGCCCACGCGGTGATAGTTAAGATACGAAAAATCGTACGGGCTGCAGTACTGTGATTTGACCGCGTGGGCGGGAGACCCGCCCACCCTACGGATGAGCGGCGCCTCTCAAGTGACCGGCATTGGCCCGCAGGCGCCTTGCATGACAGCGAGGTGACAAACTCGGCTGTTATTCGCCGATCAGGGCCGCAATGCCGGCCTTGGCGATCTGCGCGTCCTCGTTCGACTTCACACCAGAGACCCCGACCGCGCCGATGACGTGGCCGTCGACGATCACCGGCACCCCACCTTCCAGCATGCCTTCGAGCTCCGGCGCCGACAGGAAAGACACGCGGCCGTTGTTGATCACGTCCTCGTACACCTTCGATTCGCGGCGGCCGAGAGCGGCGGTCTTGGCCTTGGCCGGGGCGATGTAGGCGGACGTGGCTGCTGCGCCGTCGAGGCGCTGGTACCACAGCAGGTGGCCGCCGTCGTCCACGATGGCGAAGGACACGGCCCAGTTGTTACGCAGCGCTTCGGCTTCGGCGCCCGCGGCGATCTTCTTGACGTCTTCGAGGGTGAGGTAAGGCTTCGTCTTCATCATGGTTCCTTTATTGTCCTTGCTGCTTGGCCTTGAGCCTGGCCTTGATCTGGGGCATGACGGCGGCAGCCGCCTGCTCGCCGGCGAGGATCGCCAGGTTGCGGTTACTGAAATCGGCGCTCCCCATGTTACCAAGGTTCGGCGTGATGACGATGTCGGCCTCCTTCAACTCGAAGTGGTTGAGGCGCTGCCCCATGATGCTAAAGGTCTGCATCAGCACGTCGAGCGAGCTGGCGGTGGCCGCGCCTTCGGTGGCGCTGGAAATATTCACTGCAATGATGAACTCGGCGCCCATCTCCTTGGTGAACTTGACCGGCACCGGCGCGACGAGGCCGCCGTCGACATAGGTGTTGGCCCCGATCTTCACCGGCTGGAATACGCTCGGCACCGCGGAGGACGCGCGTACGGCCATGCCGGTATTGCCCTTGTTGAAGAGGATCGGCTGGCCGGTCTTGAGGTCGGTGGCAACGGCGCCGAAGCGGATCTTCAGGCGCTCCATCGGCACGTTATTGACCGCCTTGTTGACGTAGTTCTGCAGCGCCTCCCCCTTGAGCACCCCGGTGGACTTGCCGAACAGCGGCAGCGCCCAGTCGGAGATCGTGGCCTCGTCCATGGCCAGCGCGGTCTTCTGCAGCGCGAAGCCGTTCAGGCCGGAGGCATACAGCGAGCCGACTACCGAGCCGGCGCTGGTGCCGACCACGATCTCGGGAACGATTCCCTGGGCTTCCAGGGCCTTGATGACGCCGATGTGGGCGAAGCCGCGCGCGGCGCCACCGCCGAGGGCGAGGCCGATTCTCACCTTGCGCGGCGGCGGGGGCGGTGTCACCTGCTGGGCGGCGGGGGTGGCGGGGGGCTGGGTCGGGGTGCTGCCGCAGGCGGTGAGCAACAACGCGGCGCAGGCAATCAGGGAGCTACGACGAGAGAACATATGGGGTGCCGAAAAGAACGAGGCACGATTGTAACCTGACTCGTCGGCTGATCGCTCGGCATGCCTAGGCCGGAGAACGGCAGCAAGGAGCCTATCGACGATCCCGGCACTCTTCTTCAGGAAGACGTGGAACTAGGGAAGCCGGTGCCCATAGAGGAAGGTGAGATCGGTGACATGCAAATGCGCATAGACGTCTCTCAGCTGTTCGACAAACGGCAACGCCTCCTCGGCATGATTCGACGATGTCAGCGCGGTCGGAAGGCTCGTAATGATCGTTACGGCGGACATCTCCCGAGACACCGCGTTCAGGGCGCGGGCACGTTCAGCCCACGCAAGACCCTGCTCGACCTTATCAGCCATGATCAAGCTGGTAACAGCCAACTTCAGCGCGATCCCCCACCTAGGCATCAGCCCGGCAAGGAGGTATTCGGCAACACCGCCGTAAACGTACTGCCCTTCCCCGGCACCGAACTGATCATCAGCCGCCCGCCATGCCGGATCAGCACGTGCTTGACGATCGCCAGCCCCAGGCCCGTGCCCTGGGTCTCGCGCGAGCGGCTCTTGTCCACCCTGTAAAAACGCTCGGTGAGCCTGGAAATGTGGATCGGCTCGATCCCGATGCCGCAGTCCGTCACCGCGAAGCGCAGCTCGTCCGGACCGCGCATCCAGGACAGGCGGATCGTGCCGCCGTCCGGCGAGTAGCGCACCGCGTTCGAGGCCAGGTTGGCAAAGGCGCTGCGCAGCTCTTCCAGGCTGCCCATCACGTCGGGGCCATCGAACTCCACCACCACTTCGTGCCGCCCGCCCGACAAGGCGCGGGCCTCAAGCGCCACCGAGTCGATCATCGCCCGCATGTCCACCCGCTCGCGCTTGAGCGGGAATTCGTCGGACTCCAGTCGAGACAGGGTCAGCATGTCGCCGATCAGGCGCTGCATGCGGTGCGCCTGCTCGGTCATCAGGTTCAGGTGTGCGGTGCGGGTGGCTACATCGAGCCCCGGATCGGACATCGCGATCTCGAGGAAGCCCACGATCACGGTCAGCGGCGTGCGCAGTTCGTGCGAGGCGTTGGCGATGAAGTCGCGGCGCATCGCTTCGATGCGTTCGGTATCGGTGGCGTCGTGCGTCACCAGGATCTGGCGCCGGTTCTCAAAGGGGATGATGCGGCATTCCAGCTTGCGGCCGCGGAAGGAAAGCGTCAGCGGCTGCTCGTAGCGCCCCAGGATCACGTAGTCGATGAATTCGGGATGGCGCACCAGGTTGGTCACCCTCAGGCCCTTGTCGCGTGCCATGGTGAGACCGAGGTGGCGCTCGGCCGCCTCGTTGCACCACTCCAGGAACAGGACGTCGTCCATGATCGCCACGCCTTCCGGCAGCATCTGCATCGCCTGGCGGAAGCGCGCCAGCCACTCGGCCATCTCGGCCTGGTGGCGCTCGTCCTCGCGCCGCAGGCGATACAGGCGCGCGAACACGTCGGTCCAGGCGCCCCACCCGTCCGGCAGCCGGCTCGAGTGTGGGTCGTTCAGCCATTCGCCCAGCTCGTGCAGGTAGCGCAGCTGGACGAACAGCGCGATCAGCACCGCCGCCAGTGCGAACACCAGCGCCTCGACCACGCCCGACATCCACCAGACGACGGCGGCCGCGGCGAACACGAGGCCCAGGCGCAGGATCGCCGGCACCCAGAACAGCACCTTCGGGTTCATCGAGCGTGCCGACTCGCTAACCAATGCGTCGCTCACTTCTCGGACAGCATATAGCCGACGCTGCGCACCGTGCGGATCAGGCCATCGGCGCTCTTGAGCGCCTTGCGCAGCCGCAGCACGTGCACGTCCACCGTGCGCTCCTCGATCACGGCGTGGTCGCCCCACACCTTGTCGAGCAGCTGTGCGCGCGAGAACACGCGTTCGCGGTGGGCCATCAGGAACTTGAGCAGCTTGTATTCGGCATTACCGATGTCGATCTGCTGGTTCTCCACCGTCACCGTGCAGCTGTTCGGGTCCAGCACCACGCTGCCGGCGCGCAGCGGCGCCTCGGCCAGGTGCGGGCTCTTGCGGCGCAACAGTGCGCGCGAGCGCGCCAGCAATTCGCGCGGCGAGAACGGCTTGGTGACGTAGTCGTCCGCGCCCGTGTTCAGGCCGGCGATCTTGTCTTCTTCCATGCTCTTGGCGGTCAGCATGATGACCGGGATTTCCTGGAAGTCGCGGTCGCCGCGCAGGCGCGAGAGCAGGCGCAGGCCGCTCTGGTCCGGCAGCATCCAGTCCAGCAGCACCAAATCGGGCTTGCCGCGCGTGATGCTGTCCCAGGCGCCGCCCACGGTGTCGGCGGTGCGGATGTCCCAGCCGGCTTCGCGCAGCGAGTACTTCACCAGCTCGACGATCGCCGGTTCGTCCTCGACCACCAGCACGCTCGTGTTGTCCGCCATGCCGTCAGCCCGCTGCCTGTTCGTTCGCCGCCGGCTTGCTGTGGCGAATGTCGCGGCCCTCGACCACGTAGATCACGTATTCGGCAATGTTCTTGGCGTGGTCGCCGATGCGCTCGATGGCCTTGGCCACCCACAGCGTGTCCAGCGCCGAGGAGATCGTGCGCGGGTCTTCCATCATGAAGGTGATCAGGTTGCGCAGGATGCTGCGGAACTCGTGGTCCACTACTTCGTCGGCGGCGATCAGTTCCAGCGCCTGCTTGCCGTCCAGGCGCGCAAAAGCGTCCAGCGCATTGTGCAACTGGTCCCCGGTCGCCTTGGAGATGGTACGCACCATGTCGTAGTGAGCGAACGGCGCACCGTTGCGCTCGTGCAGGCTCTTCGCGGTGCGCGCGATCTTCGAGGCTTCGTCGCCGATGCGCTCGAGGTCGGTGATGACCTTGATGGTCGCCATGACGGTGCGCAGATCGTTCGCGGTCGGCTGGCGACGCACGATCAGGTGGCTGCAGGCGTCGTCGAGTTGCACTTCGAGCTGGTTGACGGCCTGGTCGTCGGCGATCACGCGGTCGGCGCGCGCGGCTTCGCCCACGCGGAAGCACTCCATCGCTTCGTCGAACGCGGTTTCCACCATGCCGCCCATCAGCAAGACCTTGGAACGAATCGCTTCCAGTTCCTGGTCATACTGCTTGGATGAATGCTCTCCAGTCATACTGCTCTCCTGTGGTGGGGCCTCGCGCAAGCTACTGCGCGTCGGAGTGGCGCCCTGCGATGCTCACCGTATCGTCAGTACGGCTACACTTCCCGGACGCCACACCTTCCGCTCGCTACGCTTGCACGAGGCCCTGTTAGTTTTGTGGAATCAACCGGAACTCTTAACCGAAACGGCCGGTAATGTAGTCCTGGGTTTCTTTACGGGCCGGGTTCATGAAGATCTGGTCGGTCTCACCGAATTCGACCAGCTCGCCAAGATACATGTAGGCAGTGTAATCGGAACAACGTGCGGCCTGCTGCATGTTGTGGGTCACGATCGTGATCGTGTAGTCCTGCTTCAGCTCGCTGATCAGTTCTTCGATCTTGGCGGTCGAAATCGGGTCCAGCGCCGAGGTCGGCTCGTCGAGCAGCAGGACGTCGGGCTTCACCGCAACGCCGCGCGCGATGCACAGACGCTGCTGCTGGCCGCCGGACAGCGACAGGCCGCTCTTGTTCAGCTTGTCCTTGGCTTCTTCCCACAGGGCCGCCTTCTTCAGCGCCCATTCCACGCGCTCGTCCATCTCGCCCTTCGACAGGTTCTCGTACAGGCGCACGCCGAAGGCGATGTTGTCGTAGATCGACATCGGGAACGGGGTCGGCTTCTGGAACACCATGCCGACTTTCGCGCGCAGCATGTTGACGTCGACGCCCGGCTCCAGGATGTTACGGCCGCGGTACATGATCGAGCCCTCGGCGCGCTGCCCAGGGTACAGGTCATACATGCGGTTCAGGGTGCGCAGCAGGGTCGACTTGCCGCAGCCCGACGGGCCGATGAAGGCCGTCACCTGCTTGTCGTGGATGTCGAGCGAAACGTTCTTCAGGCTCTGCGTCTTACCGTAGAAGAAGTTCAGGCCGGAGATCTCGATGGTCTTGGTCTTGGCCGGGCTCGGGACCTGGTTTGGCATAGCTTGGGTCATCACTTTTTCTCAGATAGGTTAGATCAACGCGGAGTCTTTTGGCTGAACAGGGTCCGCGACAGGATGTTCAGCAGCAGCACGGTAAAGGTCACCAGGAGCGCACCGCCCCAGGCCAGCGAACGCCAGTCGTCGTAGGGGCTCATCGCGAACTGGAAGATCACGACCGGCAGGTTGGCCATCGGCGCGTTCATGTCGTTGCTGTAGAACTGGTTGTTCAGCGCGGTGAACAGCAGCGGCGCGGTTTCGCCCGAGATGCGGGCCACGGCCAGCAGCACGCCGGTGACGACGCCGGCCTTCACGGCGCGCAGGCGGACCGTCATCGCCACCTTCCAGTGCGGGGCGCCCAGGGCGTAGGCCGCTTCCAGCAGGCTGTTCGGCACCAGGCGCAGCATGTTGTCGGTGGTGCGCACCACGACCGGGATCGCAATCAGGGAAAGCGCGATGCTGCCGGCGTAGCCCGAGAAGTGCTGGACGTTGGCGACGTAGATCGCGTAGACGAACAGGCCGATCACGATCGACGGGGCCGACAGCATGATGTCGGTAACGAAGCGCGTCACCTGGGCGAAGCGGTTGTTCTCGCCGTACTCGGCCAGGTAGATGCCGGCCAGGATGCCGATCGGGGTGCTGACCAGGGTCGACAGGCCGACCATCATCAGGCTGCCGACGATGGCGTTGCGCAGGCCGCCGCCTTCGCTACCCGGGGCCGGGGTGTCGGCCGTGAACATCAAGGTAGAGACGGCGCCGAAGCCGTTGACCAGCAGGGTGAACAGGATCCAGGCCAGGAAGGCCAGGCCGATGCCCATCGCAATCACGGACAGGACGATGCCGACGCGGTGCGCCAGCAGGCGCTTGCGGTAGACGGGGTTTTTTGCAATGGTATTCATGAATGTGCGCCTTATTTGGTACCTTCGTTGCGGGCCATCCCGACCAGCATCAGTTTTGCTGCCGACAGCACGATGAAGGTGATGGCGAACAGGATCAGGGCCAGCGCGAACAGCGAGGACGAGTGCAGCGGCGTGGCGGCTTCGGCGAATTCGTTGGCCAGGGTCGAGGAAATCGAGTTGCCGGCCGAGAACAGCGACCAGGACAGGTCGTGGGCATTGCCAATCACGAAGGTAACGGCCATGGTCTCGCCCAGGGCGCGGCCCAGGCCCAGCATCACGCCGCCGACCACGCCGTTGCGGGTGTAGGGCAGCACCACCTTGCGCACGACTTCCCATTTGGTGCAGCCGAGGCCGTAGGCCGATTCCTTGAGCACGGTGGGGACGATTTCGAACACGTCGCGCATCACCGAGGCGATGAAGGGAATGATCATGATGGCCAGGATCAGGCCGGCGGTCAGGATGCCGATGCCCATCGTCGGCCCCTGGAACAGCTGGCCGATCACCGGCAGCTGGCCAATGGTATTCTTCAGCAGCGGCTGGACGTGGTCGGCGAACAGTGGGGCGAACACGAACAGGCCCCACATGCCGTAGATGATCGAAGGCACGCCAGCCAGCAATTCGACCGCGGTGCCCATCGGGCGGCGCAGCCACACCGGGCAGATCTCGGTCAGGAACAGGGCAATGCCGAAACTGATCGGGAAGGCCACCGCCAGGGCGATGATCGAGGTGGCGAGCGTACCCCAGATGGCGATCATGGCGCCGAACTGGTCGCCTACCGGATCCCACTCCACGCGCGAGATGAAACCGGCGCCGAATTCCTTGAAGGCCGGCGCAGCACCGATGACGAGCGAGATGATGATCCCGACCAGCACCAAGAGGACCGACGCCGCGAACAGCAGCGTGATCTTGTGGAAGAAGAAGTCCTGGATGCGCTGGTTGCGCATGGTCTTGCGCAGGGCTGCGGACTGGTGGGCCGCATCGACCGCTGCCGGATCAGCCAGGTCCTGCAGCGCGATGGATGGTTGTACGCTCATAGCTTTTTGTCAATCTTTCTGGCAAACGGAAGGGCCCGCCTCGGCTATACCTCGACCGGCCCTTTCCTCATGCTCTATGGGTTGATTACCAGACCGCCTTGCCCGAGGCGTCCTTCAGGTTGGCGCGCCAGGCATCCTGCACCAGCTTGACGACGCTGTCCGGCATCGGCACGTAGTCCAGCTCGCCGGCTGCGGCGTCGCCGTTCTTGTAGGCCCAGTCGAAGAACTTCAGCACTTCCTTGCCGGTGGCGGCGTCCTGGGTCTTGTGCACCAGGATGTAGGAAGCGCCGGTGATCGGCCAGCTGGCCTTGCCCGGCTGGTTGGTCAGCACCACCGCGAAGCCCGGGGTGCCGGCCCAGTTGGCGCCGGCGGCGGCGGCCTTGAAGGCTTCGTCGCTAGGTTGCAGGAACACGCCTTCGCGGTTCTGCAGCTGGGTGTGCTGCATGCGGTTCTTCTTGGCGTAGGCCCACTCGACATAGCCGATCGCGCCCTTGATCCGCTGCACGTTGGCGGCGACGCCTTCATTGCCCTTGCCGCCCACGCCCACGGCCCACTTCACCGCGGTACCGGCGCCGACCTTCGCCTTCCATTCAGGGCTGGACTGCGACAGGAAGTCGGTAAACAGGAAGGAGGTACCCGAGCTGTCGGCGCGGCGCACGACGGTGATATCTTCTGCCGGCAGCTTCACGCCCGGGTTCAGCGCGGCGATCTGTGGCGCATTCCACTTGGTGATCTTGCCCAGGTAGAGGTCGGCGAGCACGGCACCGGAGAGGCGCACCTGGCCCGGGGTCACGCCCGGCAGATTGATGACCGGGACCACGCCACCCATGATGGCCGGGAACTGGAACAGGCCGGCGGCATCCAGCTCGGCGGGCTGCAGCGGCATGTCCGACGCGCCGAAGTTCACGGTCTTGGCCTTGATCTGCTTGATGCCCGCACCCGAGCCGACCGACTGGTAATTCAGGCCGGTGCCCGATGCCTTCTGGTACAGCTCGGCCCATTTCGCATAAATCGGGTACGGGAAGGTAGCGCCGGCGCCGGTGATGTTGGCGGCCTGGACGCTCGCGGCGATGCTCGAGGCGGCGATGGCAATGGAGACAAACAGATGCTTCATGCGCATGATGGATCCTTTCAGAGAGGCTCGGGAGCGGCACCCCGCTCATTGACGCTGCGAAGTCTACTGGCCGAATATGACAAGTTCATGACAGATGTAATAATTGGGGCAAACGCGCGGAGAATACGCAGAAAATCCCTCAGCGGGCGCACGTATGTCAACGCGGTTCCCGCCATCTTGTCAGGCGGAAGTCCGCCTCGGCCCGGCACGCGAAAAGGCGGCCCCGACGATGCAAAAATATTCGGATTCCGCCCCTCCCTTCCCTTGTAAATACCTGGCCCTCTGCTAAGCTGAAAGCGTGTTCTTCATAGAGAGGGGATGCTGAAAGGCGTTATTTTTTATGTTTAGTGTCATGGTGTTTGGGATACTCAGCGGCTTGGCCGGGCTGGTAGCCTTCGAGGTGTGGCAAGAAATCCGTGGGAGCTCGGAAAAGTTGCACGATCACTATCACGAATAGTGTCGACCCGGATTGCCGGGTCATGTCATCAAGCGAAAAAGCGGCGAGGCCCGATGGGCGCTCGCCGCTTTGCATCATGACCCACCGGATGGTCCTGTTCAACCCCGCTCGGCGTGGCACATCAGCGTAAAAAACGCGCCACCGCCGTCATCGCCGCCAGTTCCAGGTTCAGGAACTGGAAGCCGACCTTGAATTCACCATTGCTGAAGATGCAGTACAGCGCCTTGACGCGCGCGTTGATCGGCACGATGCTGCCGTCGACCAGCAGGTCGAAGCCGACCTGGCCGGCCTGCCCGACCAGCAGCGGGTCCGGCAGGTTGATGCTGACGCCATTGGCGCCGAGGTCGCTGGTACGGCCGCTGACCGGCGCCGCGCCTTCCATGGCGACACGCGCACGCACGCGCAGCACCTTGCGTTCGGATTTTCTTTGTTCGTTAAACACGTTGTACCATTGTTACGGATGAGCAAGCCAGTATTATAGAAGTTCAGTCAAGCTCGCGCAGCTTGGTGAAAGCCTCGTCGATACGCTCGACCGCCACAATGGTCATGCCCTCGATCTTCTGCTTCGGCACGTTGGCCTTCGGGATCACCGCGATCGAGAAGCCCAGCTTGGCCGCCTCGCGCAGGCGCTCCTGCCCACGCGGCGCCGGACGGATCTCGCCGGCCAGGCCGACTTCGCCGAACACCACCAGCCCGCGCGGCAGCGGCTTGTTGCGCATCGAGGAATTGATGGCCAGCAGGACCGCCAGGTCGGCCGCCGGCTCGGTAATCTTCACCCCACCTACTGCGTTAATGAACACGTCCTGGTCGAAGGCCGCGATGCCGGCGTGGCGGTGCAGCACCGCCAGCAGCATCGCCAGGCGATTTTGTTCCAGGCCGACCGACAGGCGGCGCGCATTCGGCAGGTGGCTGGCGTCGACCAGGGCCTGGATCTCGACCAGCAGCGGGCGCGTGCCCTCCTGGGTCACCATCACGCAGGAACCCGGCACCTGGCTGTCGTGCTGCGACAGGAACAGGGCGGACGGGTTCGACACGCCCTTCAGCCCTTTTTCCGTCATGGCGAACACGCCCAGCTCGTTCACGGCGCCGAAGCGGTTCTTGATCGCGCGCACCAGCCGGAAGCTCGACTGCGTATCGCCTTCGAAATACAGCACGGTGTCGACGATGTGCTCGAGCACGCGCGGGCCGGCCAGCGCGCCCTCTTTCGTGACGTGGCCGACCAGGATGATGGTCACGCCGGTTTGCTTGGCCACCCGGGTGAGCTGGGCCGCGCACTCGCGCACCTGGGCCACCGAACCCGGCGCCGAGGTGAGCGCGTCCGAGTACAGGGTCTGGATCGAGTCGATCACCGCTACTTCGGGTTTTAAATCGGCCAGGGTGCCAAGGATCTTTTCCAGTTGGATCTCGGCCTGCAGCTTGAGTTCGGCCGAATCCACCGACAGCCGGCGTGCGCGCAGCGCGATCTGGGCGCCGGACTCCTCGCCGCTCACATACAGGGTGTTGCGGGTCGCGGCCAGGTTGGCCAGGGCCTGCAGCAGCAGGGTCGACTTGCCGATGCCGGGGTCGCCGCCGATCAGCACGACGCCGCCGGCCACCAGGCCGCCGCCCAGCACGCGGTCGAATTCCTCGATGCCGGTGCCGAAGCGCGGCACGTCCAGCGCTTCGATGTCCTTCAGGGACAGCACCGGCGCCGTCTGCGCCAGCGCCTTATGCTGCGTCTGCGACATGCGGTTCACGCCCTGCGGCTCGATGACGGATTCCACCATCGTGTTCCAGGCCTTGCAATCCGGGCACTGGCCGGTCCAGCGGCTGGCGGTCGCGCCGCACTCGCTGCAGGTATAAGCGGTTCGGGATTTAGCCATCGGTTCCCATTCTTCCTTCAGTCACGCGCACCCGCGGGGCGAGTGCGCACATCAGTTCATAGCCGATCGTGCCGGCGGCCTGGGCCACCTCGTCGACCGGCAGGCCGTCGCCCCAGAGCGTCACCTTGCTGCCGACTCGCGCATTGGCGATCGGGGTCAGGTCGACCGTCATCATGTCCATCGACACCCGCCCCACCAGGGCGGTGCGCACGCCGTCCACGATCACCGGGGTGCCGTGCGGCGCGTGGCGGGGGTAGCCGTCGGCATAGCCGCAGGCCACCACCCCCACCGTCATCGGCACAGTCGCCTCGAAGCGGCTGCCGTAGCCGACGGTGTCGCCGGCGTCGATCCTCTGGATGCCGATGATCTCGGAGCGCAGTGTCATGGTCGGGCGCAGGCCATAGTCGGTTGCGGAGCGTCCGCCCGGGGTGCCGCCGTACAGCATGATGCCGGGGCGGACCCAGTCGTTGGATAGGGCATCGCCCAGCTCGGCCTGGTGCAGCACGCCGCCGGAATTCGACAGGCTGCGCTCGCCCGGCAGTTCGCCCGCGCCATACTGGAAGCGGCGCACCTGCTCGGCGATGGTCAGGCGCGGGTGTTCCAGTTCGTCGGCATTCGCGAAGTGGGTCATGTGGGTGATGTGGCGCACGTCCGGAATGGCGCGCAGGCGGCGGTAGGCCGCCTCGTACTCGCCTGGCGTGAAGCCCAGGCGGTTCATCCCCGTATTCATCTTCAGGTGCACGTCGATCGGGCGGACATGCCGGGTGTATTCCAGCATCTTGATCTGCTCGATGTTATGCACCGCGCTATTGATATTGTGCTCGGCCAGCAAGGGCACGTCGGAGGCGTCAAAGATACCCTCGAGCAGCAGGACCGGCTTGACCCAGCCGTTCTGGCGCAGCCAGAGCGCGCCTTCGGTCTCGACCAGTGCCAGGCCGTCGGCCTGCACGAAGCCGCGCATGCCGCGCTCCAGGCCATGGCCATAGGCGTTGGCCTTGACGACCGCCCAGATCTTCGCATGCGGCGCTTCCATGCGGGCGCGCTGCAGGTTGTGCTGCATCGAATCGAGGTGGATGGTGGCGGAAAGCGGGCGTGGCATGGCGAAAACCGGCGTTTTAGCCGCAGTTCGGGAAAGGGTCTATTTTACCGGACCGGGCCGGAGAACGCTTTTGACATGGCTGGTTTTCCTTTTGGCGCGGAGAGCATTCATGGTATAAAGCAACTCGAACCAGTTTTTACTCTTTTCGAATGAACCGTGGCTTTTATACCATCATGGCGGCGCAGTTCTTCTCGTCGCTGGCAGACAATGCGCTCCTCTTTGTTGCGATCAGTCTGCTGACGTCGATGAACGCCCCGGCTTCGCTGACTCCGCTGCTGAAGCTGTCATTCGTCCTGTTCTACGTGCTGCTGGCCGCGTTCGTCGGCGCCTTCGCCGATTCGCTGCCCAAGGGTCGCGTGATGTTCATCGCGAACCTCATCAAGATCTTCGGCTGCGCGCTGATGTTCCTGACCGTGCACCCGCTGCTCGCCTATGCCGTGGTCGGCTTCGGCGCCGCCGTTTATTCTCCCGCCAAGTATGGCATCCTGACCGAACTCCTGCCGCCCGAGAAGCTCGTTCCGGCCAACGGCTGGATCGAAGGCCTGACCGTCATGTCGATCATCCTCGGCACCGTGGCCGGGGGCGCCCTGGTGAGCGAGCGCGGCGCCAGCTTCCTGCTTGGCCTGGACCTCCCGGGTGTGACGACCGGCGCCGAAGCGGCAATGGCCGTGGTGGTCGGCGTCTACATCCTGGCCGCGCTGTTCAACCTGCGCATCCCGGATACCGGCGCCAGATACGAGCACCAGGAACGCAATCCGGCCAAGCTGATCGCCGACTTCGCCAACTGCTCGGCCACCCTGTGGCGCGACAAGCTGGGCCAGATCTCGCTGGCCGTGACCACCCTGTTCTGGGGCGCCGGCGCAACCCTGCAGTTCATCGTGCTGAAATGGGCCGAGCGCTCGCTGCACATGCCCCTGGATAAAGCCACCAACCTGATCGGCGTGGTCGCGATCGGCGTCGCCCTGGGCGCGGCGATGGCGGCGCGCATGATCCCGCTGCGCAAATCCCTCACCGTGATCCCGCTGGGGATCATCATGGGCCTGGTCGTGTGCAGCATGATTTTTGTCACCTCGGTGAACCTGGCCTACCCGCTGCTGGCGCTGATCGGCTTCCTCTCCGGCTTCTTCGTGGTGCCGATGAACGCGCTGCTGCAGCACCGGGGTCACGTATTGATGAGCGCCGGCCACTCGATCGCGGTTCAGAACTTCAACGAGAACCTGTCGATCCTGACCATGCTGGCCCTGTACGCCATCATGATCACCATGAACCTCGACCTGGACATCATCATCGTCATGTTCGGGATGTCGGTGGCGGGCATCATGTTCTTCATCGGGCGCCGCCACGCGGCCAACCAGCGCGAGCACGATTCGCTGGCGCTGATCGGCGAGGAAAAGCACTGATTCATTTTACGTATCACAGTGCCTTGATGCATATGTGATACGTATTACACCGCCTTGACCATCCTTCGCGCGGCGGCGCGCTCGCGCCAGTCGTTCGGCACGATGAAGCCGCGCTCGATCTCCTCGATCATCTGCCCGGGCGCATAGCGCACGGTCGAGACCAGCACCGGCGTCGACGAGGTCTCGAACTGCGCCGACAGCTCGGCATGCAGCTGGGCGCGGTTCAGCATCCAGGTGGCCGAGGCGGCGCGGAACGGCGCCAGCCACTGCAGGCGCGGCAGCACCAGGAACTCCTCTCCGGCCAGCCCGTCGATCTCGTCGAGCGCACACCAGAAGCCGCGGCAGTGGCCCGCAGCGATCCCGCGCATCGCCGGCCAGCTGCCGGACGGGTAGAACAGCCAGCCCTTCACCAGGGCCCTGGCCTTCCCCACAGGACGCGGCAGCAGGGCCTGGGCGGCCGGATGCTCGCCCAGGCTGAGCTGGCGCTCGAAGACCTTGCGCATCTTGAGCCCCAAGCTGTCGGCCAGGTTGGGGCCGACCAATGCATCGAATTGTTGCCCGCCTTCGCCGTCGAGCAAATAAAACTTGGTGGCGAACTCGATGTGCTCGACCGCATCCGGCCCGTCTTCGAGCAGGAAGTCGAACTCGCCGATGGTGTCGTTGCGGCTGGCACGCACCTGCAGGCCGTGGGCGACCAGGCGGCCGTGCTGCGCGAAATAGAAGGCCAGCAGCTTTTCGGCATACAGGCCGAGGCGGGTATGGATCTTCCCGCCCAGCGCTTCGTCCAGCGGTGCGGGATCGAGGTCGATGCGCCCCAGCCAGTCGGCGACCTCCGGTCCCGGCTGGCCGAGGGTGGCGATACGGCCGGCCCACAGCGGGTCATCGGCATCGAGCAGGTCGGGCGCGTCGAGCAGCCAGGCCAGCGCCCGAACCCGGGCGCGCCGCAGGTGGCCCCAGCGGCGGTGGAAGCCTTGCTGGTAAGTCTCAGCCGGCGCGTCCATGGGATGCTTCACCGGCGGCTTCACCGGCGGACTCGCCAGCAGCCTCGCCAGCAGCACGGGCCCGGCACAGGTCGGCCCAGGCCAGCGCCTTGTCGCTCCCGCGCCGCAGCAGTTCGCCCGGGTGCAGGGTGGCGACCAGGGGCACATTGCCCAGCCGGTGGACGACGCCGCGCGCGCCCGCCAAGGGTTCGGAGAGCGGCTTGCCGAGCAGGCCGTTGGTCGCCACCTGGCCCAGGGTCAGCACCAGGCCGGCCCCGACCAGTTCGCGTTCGCGCTCCAGGAAGGGACGGCAGGCTGCCGCTTCCTCGAGGGTCGGCGCACGGTCGCCGCCATTGGCGTTGGCGGGGCGGCACTTCACCAGCGTGGTCACATAGACATCGCTTTCGCGCGACATGCCGACCGCCGCCAGCATGTTGTCGAGCAGCTTGCCCGGCTCGCCGGTAAGCGGCTGGCCGGCTTTTTCATCGAGTGCACTGGCGGTGCCGGCGGCAAGCAGCCAGCGTGCCCGGCGCGCGCCGGATCCCAGGACCGGCTTGCGGCCTTCGCTGCAGGCGCTGCAATGCTTGCAACTGGCGATGGCCTGGCGCAGGGCGGACCAGTCCATGGTCGAGACGTCGAGGCGTTCGGGTTCGGCCTCCTTGCCCCAGGCGCTTTCCTCCCTCGGGGGCGGTGTCCATGCCGGACGGGCCGCGGGTTCGGCGACCTGGCGCGGCATCGGGGGCGGCGGCAGGGGCTGGGCCTGCGGTGCGGGCGCGGCTTTCGCAACGACCGCGGGTCCGGGCTCCGCCGACGCCGGCGCCGCCTGCCCCACAGGCGCGGGTTCGGCTTCCGCTTCCGCAGCGGTTTCCGGCACCGCGCGCAGGCTCCACAGCGGACCGATGCCCATCTCGGCCAGGAAGGCGGCGTCGCGATCGCTCAAGCGCTTCACAGATCGATCCTCATCACAATGGCGTCCTCGCGCTGCCCGCCGTGCGCCGGGTAATAGCCCTTGCGGCGCCCGATCTCGCGGTAGCCGTAGCGGCGGTAGACGGCAAGCGCGCGTTCGTTGGACGGACGCACCTCCAACAGCACCGAAGCCATGCCCTGCTCGCGGGCGCGAGCGCCAACGCGGTCCAGCAGGTGGCGCCCCAGCCCCTGGCGCTGGCGGCCCGCAGCCACCGCCACATCGAGCAGGTGGGCCTCGTCGACCGCATACATGAGCAGGTAGTATCCGGCCAGCCGGCCTTCCGCGTCGCGCGCGGTCCAGGCGTCGTACCCGCTGTCAAGCGACTCGATGAAGTTGGCACGGCTCCAGGGATGCGGGAACACGCTGCATTCGAGCGCGTATACCTCGTCCACGTCGGCGAGCAGCATCGGCGCGAACGCCAGGCCGCGCACCTGGCTACCCGAGTCTTGCAGGACCGTCATGCCCCGGCCTTTGCTGCATTGATGGCCTGCCGTTCGGCGCTGGTATAGGCCACCTTGTTGCGCAGATAAAGGGGCTGGGCCTGGGCGGGTGGCACGGCCAGCCCGGCAGCCAGGGCCGGTGCGCCGAGCAGCGCCAGTTCGCGCGCGTGCGGCAGGATGTCGTCCAGCGCACCGGTGGCGAAGGCCTTGCCGGCAAACGCGTCCGGATAGGCGGAAAAACCGTTGCCGCAGGCCACCAGGCCCTCGGCCGGCACCGGTTCCAGGTCTTGCGGGGCGCACAGCGCGGGCGCGGCGACTTCAAGCCAGGCCCCGCTGACGGCATCGTGCCGGTACTGGGCCCAGTACACCTCGCCCATGCGGGCATCCAGCACGGCCAGCACCTCGCTGGCGCCGGTGCGCGCGCGGCAGGCTTCGGCCATCGCCTTCAGGGTCACCAGGGGTACTACCTGCAGGCCGGCGCCGAAGGCCAGGCCCTGGGCCACGCCGCAGGCCGTGCGCACGCCGGTGAAGGAGCCGGGACCGGCGCCGAAGGCGATCGCGTCGCAGTCGGCCAAGCCTAAGCCGGCTTCGCGCAGCAGTTCCTGCACCATCGGCAGGACCGATTGCGAATGGGTGCGCACGCCGGACGTGGCGCGGGCGATGACGCGGTCCCCGTCCAGCAGCGCGCAGGAAGCGAGCTCGGACGAGGTTTCAATAGCGAGAATCTTGGACATGCCCGTATTTTACCTGCTCGGCCAGGCCCTAGCCACGTCGACCGCCCTCGGCGCAACGCCTGGAGCAACAGCGGGCCCGGACACGGTACAATCCGCCTCATGCAAAGCCTGACCCTGGATTCCGACACCCGCGAGGCCATTGCCGCCGCGATCTCCGGCGACGCCATGACGGTCGCCTGCCTGTGCGCCGCCTGGTGCGGCACCTGCTCGTCCTACCGCGCCACCTTCGAGGAGCTGGCGCTGCGCCATCCGGACAAGACCTTCGTCTGGATCGACATCGAGGACCAGGCCGACATCGTGGGCGACCTCGACGTGGAGAACTTCCCTACCCTCCTGGTACAGCGCGGCGACACGGTCGCGTTTTTCGGCACCATGCTGCCTGATGGCGCCGTCGCCGACCGCCTGGTACGAGCCCAGGCCGACATCGCGCCTGAAGACCTGGCGCGCCTGGCCGCGTCCAGCGAAGAACGGCGGGCCTGGCAGCGCGACTGCAACCTGCGGGTCCTGCTGGCTGCCTGCAAGGAATAAGGCAGGCAAGCGGCGATACGGCAGCAGGCCGGGATCTGCCCGCTCGCCTGCCGGATTCACTGCGAGAAAGTCCAGGAAGCGGCGGACTGCGGGCACCATTCGCCGAGTTCCGCTCCCGGCGCGAGCGATTCGGGCTGTCGGCGCCCGGTACTAGGCCAAGCGCAGCGGCAGGCTGCGCAGCCGCTGCCCGGTCAGCTTGAACACGGCGGAGGCCACCGCCGGCGCGATCGGTGGCACAGCGGGTTCTCCCACGCCTTCCGGATGTTCGCTGCTGGGCATGACGATGGTGTGCACCACGGGGACCTCGTTCATGCGCAGCACCGGATAATCGCCGAAGTTCGACTGCTGCACCTCCCCGTCCTTCAGCGTGATCTCGCCGTACAGCGCAGCCGACAGCCCGAACAGCACGCCGGATTCCACCTGCTGGGCGATGATGTTCGGATTCACCGCCAGGCCGCAGTCGATCGCGCACACCACGCGATGGACACGGATCTGCTTCCCTTCGACCGACACCTCGGCCACCTGTGCCACCGTGCTGCCGAAGGAGCGGTGCAAGGCCACGCCGTGCGCGCGACCTTCCGGCGGCCGGCCGGCATTCGCCACGGCGGCATCGAGGGTCGCCAGCGCGCGCGGATGGCCGCGCAGCAGCGCGCGCCGGTAGTCGACGCCGTCGCGCCTGGCGGCATGGGCTAGCTCCTCGAGGAAACCCTCCTTGAAGAAGGCATTGTGCGAATGCCCGACCGAGCGCCAGTAACCCAGCTGCACAGGGCTGTCGACGATCACATGGGCGATGCGCTGGTTGGCGATCGCATACTGCATGTCGTATTCGCCCTCGGCCGTGGTCTTGTCCGGCCCCAGGCCCGGCAGTCCGAGGTTGCGCGGAAAATACTGGTGGCCGATGGCGCCGCTGGCCGACTTGTTGTCCCAGGCCAGGATATTGCCGTTCGCGTCGAGATGGGCGCGGAAGCGCGCGAGCGCCGCCGGGCGGTAGACGTCGTGGGTCGTATCGTCCTCGCGCGTCCAGATCAGCTGCACCGGCTTGCCGTCGATGGCCATCGCCACCGTCACCGCCTGCGCCACCATGTCGGCTTCCAGCCGGCGTCCGAAACCACCGCCCAGCAGCATCACCTCGATGGTCACGTCGGCGCGATCGACACCCGCCACGCGCGCCGCCACGTCCACTGCGATGCTCGGCACCTGGGTCGAGGCCCACAGGCGCACCTTGCGGCGCCCTTGCGCGTATTCGACCTGGGCGGTGCAGTTGACCGGCTCCATGGCCGCGTGCGCCAGAAAAGGCGCGCGGTACTCGGCGGTCACCGTCATCGCCACGCCGTCCACGTCCTGGGTGCCCGCTTCGTGGTAGACGTAGCCGCCCTCCTCGTCGAGGGCGCGCGCGAAGTCCCCGAAAATGGATGCGCTGGAGAACCAGCCTGTTTTCTTGACCTGCCACTTCACCTGCAGCGCGTCCAGGGCCCGGCGCGCCTGCCACCAGTGGGCCGCGACCACGGCAACGCCGACGCCGTAGCCGCTGCGCCCGTCGGTCATGCCAGGGATCGGCACTATCTTCAGCACGCCGGGCATGGATGCCGCGGCGTCTCCTTCGTACCCGAGGTAGGTGGCGCTCACCATGGGCGCCATCTTCACCGCCGCGTACACCATGCCCGGCACGCGCGCGTCGATGCCGAAGCGCGCGCTGCCGTCGACCTTGGCGCGGCTGTCCAGCCGTGGGAGGGGCTTGCCGATCAGGCGGAACTCGCGCGGCTCCTTCAGGCGTACATCGCTGCTGTCGATCCCGGCGCCGACCCGCGCCGCCTCTGCAGCCAATGCGCCATAGCCTGCGCGGCGCCCGTCCGGGCCCAGGACGACACCGTCTTCGGTACGCAGGCGCGCCGCCGGCAGCTTCCATTGCTCGGCCGCGGCCTTGACCAGCATGGCGCGCGCCACCGCGCCGGCCTCGCGCATCGGCAGCCAGGCATCCTTGACGCTGGTGGAACCGCCCGTGAACATGATGCCCATTTCGCGCCCGAGCTTGGCCATCAGCCACTGCGCTCCCTGGCGCGCGCTGCCCGTGTCGTCGGGGTGGAAAGGCAGGTTCTCGCGCAGCACCGTGAGGTTGGCAAAGATCTTGTCGATCGGCGCCTGGGCGATCCGTACGCTGGACAAGGGTACGTCGAGCTCCTCGGCCACCAGCATCGGCAGCGCGGTGTGCACGCCCTGCCCCATCTCGCTGCGCGGCACCACGACCGAGACCGCGCCATCCGGGGCGATGGCGATCCAGCCGTTCAGGGCTACCGTGTCACCGCCGAGCGCCAGCGGATTGGCCGTGTGCAGGCGCTGGCGCGGCGGCTGTACACCCCAGCCGACCAGCATGGCGCCGCCGGCGAGCAGGCCGCCCAGCAGGAAGCGGCGGCGCGAGCGTCCCTTGCGGCCAGGCGCGCCCGCCACGCTCACCTCAGGTTTCGCTCGCTTCGGATCTGCCTGCCTCGTTCGATTCATCGTGTTCCTGTTCCTGTGGCCTTCCCCAGCGCGACAGTATATCGCCAGGCGCGACCGGCCGGCTGTAGAGGTAGCCCTGGGCCTGGCGGCAGCCGTGCCGCAGCAGGAAGGCGGCCTGTTCCTTGCTTTCCACCCCTTCCGCGACCACCGACAGGTTCAGGCTCTTGCCGAGCTGGATGATGGCGACCGTGATGGCCTCGTCGTTGGCGTCAAGCAGGATGTCCTGGATGAAGCTGCGGTCGATCTTCAGGGTCTGCACCGGCAGCTGGCTCAGGTAGGCCAGCGAGGAATAGCCGGTGCCGAAATCGTCGATCGCCAGGCCGACGCCGACCGCGCGCAGGTCGTTGATGTGCTGCAGGGCGTCGCCGGTGTTCATGATGACCGACTCGGTCACCTCCAGCTGCAGCCGCCCCGCTTCCAGGCCAGTGTCGGCCAGCACCCCGGCCACCATCGGCGCGATGCTGCCGCGCTCGAACTGGCGCACCGACAGGTTGACCGCCATCTTGGGCACGTGCAGTCCGGCCCGGCCCCAGCGAACCATCTGCGAGCAGGCCTCGGCCAGCACCCACTGGCCCAACTGGCTGATGAAGCCGGTGTCCTCGGCCACAGGGATGAAGCGCACCGGCGCCACCATGCCCAGCTCCGGGCTGTTCCAGCGCACCAGGGCTTCGACGCCGACCAGGCCGCCGGTATCGATGTCGACCTGGGGCTGATAATGGAGGAAGATCTCGCGCCTCTCGATCGCGCGGCGCAGCAGCGACTCCAGGCGCAGGCGCTCCACGCCCTCGCCGCTCATCGACGGCGCATAGAACTGGTAGCCGTTGCGGCCACGCGCCTTGGCCTGGTACATGGCGATGTCGGCATTCCGGACCAGCATGTTCAGGTCGGTGGCGTCCTGGGGGAACAGGCTGATGCCGACGCTACCGGTGACGAACAGTTCGTGGCCGGACACGGTGACCGGCTGCTCGAACAGGGCCATCAGCTTCTCCGCCACGTGGGCAGCGCCAAGGCTGCCCACGTCTTCCAGCAGCACGATGAATTCGTCGCCGCCCAGGCGCGCCAGCGTATCGCCCTCGCGCAGGCAGGCGGCCAGCAGACCCGCCACCTGCTTGAGCAGCGTGTCGCCCACATGGTGGCCGAGGGTGTCGTTGACGTTCTTGAAGCGGTCCAGGTCGATGAACAGCACCGCCAGCTGCTGGCCCTCGCGCGCGCAGCGGACCATCGCGTGCTGCAGGCGGTCGTGGAACAGCAGGCGGTTCGGCAGCGCGGTGAGCGGATCATGGTGGGCCAGGTGGTCGAGCTTGTCCTGCGATTGCTTGACCTCGGTGATGTCGCTGAACACGCAGACGTAATGCGTGACCTCGTCCTTGTCGTCGCGCACGCTCGACACCGTCAGCCATTCCAGGTAGCCCTCGCCGTTCTTGCGGTTTTCCCAGCGTTCGCCACGCCAGAAGCCGCTATCGGCCAGGTCGCGCCACATCTCCCGGTAGAGGGGATCCTCGTGGCGCCCGGCGCGCGTCAGGCTGGACTGCTGGCCGAGCGCTTCCATCTCGGTGTAGCCGGTGATCTGGGTGTAGGCGGGATTGATCGCGACGATACGCCCATGCACGTCGAGCACGGCCACGCCGTCGGCGATGTGCTCGAGCACGGTGGCCGACAGGCGCAGCTTTTCTTCCGCCAGCTTGCGCTCGGTGATGTCGGCGAAGACCCAGATGCTGCCATCGTTCGGCCGTGCCGCGTCGAGGGCGCAGCCGCTCACCAGCAGCCAGGACAGGCTGCCGTCGCGGCGGCGGAACTGGATTTCCTCTCCGGGATCGAGGCCGCCTGCGATCGCCGGGTACTTTTCAAGCCACACGCGCTCGTATTCGGCCCGGCCCGGGAACAGGATCTCGGTCGACCTGCCCACCATCTCGGCTTCGCCGTAGCCGAACAGCGCTTCGGCGCGCCGGTTGGCCGAGACGATGCGGCGCTCGCGCACGAACAGGACGCCGAACATGACGTTGTCCAGGATCGCGCCCTGCTCGGTGAGCAGGGCCTCGATGCGCATCTCGTTGTGCTTGCGCTCGCTGATATCGTAGATGATGCCGTCGACCCGGAATGCTTCGCTGCCCCACTCGCCCTGTGGCTGGCCGATCTCCAGCACCCAGCGCTCGATGCCGCCGGCGTCGATGATGCGGTACTCGACCTCGTAGGGGCTGCCGGTCTGCAACGCGTCCTTGGCGGCATGGCGCTGCATGCGCCGGTCCTCCGGATGGATGATGCCGGCCCAGTCATCGGTGGTGGCCAGCATGAAGCGCTCGGCCGGGTAGCCGGAAATCTCCTCGATGGCGTCGCTGACGAAGTCGATCCGGCCGCCCGGGCGCGCGCGGAACACGGCGCCCGGCACCTGGGCGACGATGGTCCGGAACTGTTCCTCGCGCCGCCCGATGTCGGCGAACAGCTGGCCGATCGCCATGCGCATGCGCTCCATCTGGAGGCCAAGGCGCCCCAGTTCGTCGTCGACGGGCAGTTCGAGCGGGGTGTCGAAGTCGCCGCGCGCCAGGCGGTCGGAAAAACTGGTGAGCGTGCGCAGCGGCGACAGCAGGCGGCGCCTGATCAGGAGCGCGATCAGGACCAGCGACACGGCGAGCTGGATCGCCAGCACCAGCGCGTAGTTGCGCTGCTTGGCGCGCAGGTCCAGCAGGTTGAGATGGTCGCTCATCTCGATCATCACGTGGCCGATCGCCTGGCCGCGAACGATCACGTCGCGCTCGGCGCGGTAGATGCCGGAGCCGGGCGGCGCCGGCGTGTGGCGGCTGATTACTTCTGCCTGCGCCAGGTCGCGCACCGTCACGCGCACGATGGCCGGGTCACGCACGAAGGAATCGAGCAGCGAACCCGCCGCTTCGAGGTTCATGTCCCATAATGATTCCTGAACGCCGAGCGCGAGCGTGTCGGCATTGCGCTGCAGCGTATCGTTCAGGCTGTGGAGCGCCGCTTCGCGCTGCTTCACGCCGACGAGGAACCAGCCGCCCGCCAGCGCCGGCACGGCCAGGCCGACGAAGACCACCAGCAGCAGCGCGCCATAGATCGAACGACCGTACAGTTTGCGCAGCCTGGAAGGCAGGGCGCGGAAGGAAAAACGTGGCAGGGACATGGGGTTTCGGCCTGTGCCCTGCCGCCAGGCAGGGATTTACGTAGAGCAATAGAATTGCTCGATTATGCATGTCGGATGACAAAGAGTCATCAATTTGCATATTTCCGGGCGTGCCTGCCCACCCGGGTGTCGGCGGGATGCCACAAGACTTGCTATGATTGAATCTTTCGGAGGAGAAACCATGAGCCTGTCCATGTATACCGCTTCGGTTCCCGTGTTCCAGAAGATGCTGCGCGCCCTCGCCGGCGTGCTGGAGAAAGCCGAAGCGCACGTCCAGCAGCACAAGCTCGAGCCGGCGGCCCTGCTTCAGGCGCGCCTGTTCCCGGACATGTTCCCGCTGGTGGGCCAGGTCCTGATCGCGACGGATTTCGCCAAGGGCGCAAGTGCGCGCCTGGCCGGCAGGGAGGTGCCACGCTACGACGACACCGAACAGAGCTTCGCCGAACTGCAGCAGCGCATCACCAAGACCCTGGGCTACATCGAATCGCTGCCGCGCGAGGCGTTTGACGCTGCCGCGGAACGCGCCATCACCCACGGCGCCGGCGAGCGCGCGCGCCACTTCGAGCGCGGCGACGACTACCTCACCGGCTTCGTGCTGCCCAATTTCTTCTTCCACGTCACGACCGCGTACGCGATCTTGCGGCACAACGGGGTGCCGATCGGGAAGCGCGACTTCCTAGGTCTCTAATATACCTAGGGTAGCCGGCTCGGCTGACCACCCTAGGTATTCCGGCGCGGGTAGCCCTGCGCCAGGATCCGCTCCCACACCCGCTCTTTTTCCTCGGCGCTCATCGACACCCAGTGCGCCACCTCGACATAGGTACGGCCGCAGCCCCGGCAGATTTCATCGAAGGTGGTCGAACACACCGCGACACAGGGAGTGTCAGGGCGCTGGGGCGCGCCGTCCGGCTCAGGAAGCTGCGGCATTGCGCCGCCCGGCTCAGCGCGCTGGTCCGACATCGAGCTTGTCCCAGCCTTCGTGGCCGAGTCGTTCCATGGTGTCGATATTCTTCTCGAAGATCTCGGACGCCTCCGGGAAGGCCTCGACCGCGCGGTCGATGCTGTCCTCGCGCAGCAGGTGCAGGGTCGGGTACGGCGCGCGGTTGGTGTAGTTCGAGATGTCGTTCGCGTCGGTGTCGGCGAACTGGTAGTTCGGGTGGAAGCTCGCCACCTGCAGCTCGCCGTCGAGCCCCATGTCCTCGACCGCCGCATCGGCCACGTCGAGGAATTCGTTGTAGTCCTCGAAGTCGTTCAGCACGAAGGGATGGATCAGCAGGGTCGTGTCGACCTGCTCGGCCGGAGTATCCGACAGGTGCTGCAGCTCGTCCATGAGCTGCTCCAGCAAGGCTTCCGGCGTCGTTGCGCTCGACACGACGTAGCGCACCTGCTCCTTCACGTAGACGGACTTGGCGAAGGGACACAGGTTCAGGCCGATGACGGCCCGTTCCAGCCAGCGGCGGGTGGCGGCGATGATGGCATCGTCGTCGGCATTCGGGTTTGCGATACTCATGGATGACAATATAAAGCGGTAGGCGGAAGCCGGATTGTACGCACACTTTGCGCGCCCTCATAGATTGACACCTCCTCGGAGCTAGGCTAAGTACAGGACGGATGAGGAAGACACGGCTTTCCCACGGGCCCGCCCTTGCGCCTTCCCGCCTCGAACAGGCATGCATCTGACGGCAATTTCCGTTTTCATGATGTCAATTTACATAAATGAACGTCGGAAATAATTTTGTAACGATGAGCTCATATTCCTTGACGGGCTCAAGCATGTCTACGTACACTGCCCTCTTGACCAGTACGTCCGTTCTCGGACGCAACATTGGAAAGCGATGCACGACATGATCCGCAAGACCGTAGCGACTGCCGCGCTGGCACTGTTGGCCACCTCCCCGCTGGGTTCACCATTCGCTCACGCCATGGACAACGCGCCCTCCGCCGGCGCCGTCAACGCCACTGCCAATGCGCTGAACGCCCGCCCTGCCCTGCCCCTGGCGCCCGGCCTGCTGAAGGTCGACGAGTACAAGGAAACCGACGTCTGGGGCCGCATCCGCAGCGGCTACGCCATCCCCGACATCGACAACAGCCTGGTGGCACGCCACACCCAGGCCTACAGCGCCCGCCCGGACAGCCTCAAGCGCATCTCCGGCCGCGCCTCGCCCTACCTCTACCACATCGTGCAGGAACTGGAAAAGCGCGGCATGCCGACCGAGCTGGCCCTGCTGCCCGTCATCGAATCCGCCTTCAACCCGCAAGCCCTCTCCACCGCCGACGCGGCCGGCCTGTGGCAGTTCGTGCCGGGCACCGGCAAGGACTACAACCTGAAGCAGAACATGTTCAAGGACGAGCGCCGCGGCGTGCTTGCCTCGACCGATGCGGCCCTGACCTACCTGCAGCGCCTGTACACCATGTTCGGCGACTGGCAACTGGCCCTGGCAGCCTACAACTGGGGCGAAGGCAACATCCAGCGGATCATCAAGAAGAACCAGGCCCTCGGCAAGGGCACCGACTTCGAAAGCCTGGCCGAGCTGATGCCGCTTGAAACCCGCAACTACGTGCCGAAGCTGCAGGCGGTCAAGAATATCGTCGCCAACCCGTCGCAATACAATGTGGCGCTGCCGGTGATCGACAATCAGCCCTACTTCACCGCCATCGACAAGACCAGCGACATCGACGTCGCCGTCGCCGCCCAACTGGCAGAAATGTCGCTCGACGAGTTCCGTGCGCTGAACCCGCAATTCAAGAAACCGGTCATCACCGGCGGCGAAAAGACCAAGATCCTGCTGCCGAAGGAAAACGCCGAGAAGTTCCACCTGAACCTGGCCCAGTGGGGTCGCGAGCTGTCGACCTGGACCACCCACACGATCACCAGCGCACGTACCAGCATCGCCGCGCTGGCGTCGAAGTTCGGCACCACTCCGGAAGTCATCCGCCAGGCCAACAACATCCCGGCCAAGTCGACCGTCAAGGCCGGCTCGACCATCCTGGTGCCGAAGCTCTCTGCCTCGCAGGCCGGCGACATCGCCGAGAACATCATCGACAACGCGGTGGTGGCCTTCGAAGCGGAGCGCAGCCCGCGCGTGCAGGCCAAGGCCTCGCGCTACAAGGCCAAGGCAAGCACCTCCTCGACCAAGGAGCGCATCGCACGCAATACCTCGTCCAAGCGTAAGCAGCGCTAGTCAGGCATTGATTCACATCAAGGCCGGCACTTAAACCGGCCTTAACCCCCGCCTATCGCGGCCGCACGATCGTGCGGCCGCGTGCAGACTTTTTTAATCTGTTGTATGATGTCGTTTGTGCGCTGCAAAAGCAGGTCCAAACAGACAGGACGCAGCAGTTAATTGCAGCACTTATTCGCAGCATTTATTCGCAGCAAATAAGCACAGCAGTACAACAAGCAGCATCGCAAGCCTTGGCGACAACGATCGCCCTTCTTAAAAGCCCTCCCGCCCTGCGTGTCAGCATCTCAGACACCGTCCCGGCGCAAAGCTTTTGTGCCGAAATTTCTTTCATTTCTGAGTCATTTCGTAGTGTTGGTTCGCGTTGCTATTCTGCGCTCGTCGTTGAGACACGACACGCGCGATCATGATTGAATTCCGAAAGTAAAAGTACACATGAGTTTTGAAGCACTAGGTTTACACGCGTCGCTCGTCAAGGCAGTTGCCGCCGCCGGCTATACCAAGCCGACCCCGGTTCAGGAGCAGGCCATCCCTGCCGGTATCGCCGGCCGTGACCTCTTGGTGTCGTCGCAGACCGGTTCGGGCAAGACCGCAGCCTTCATGCTGCCGGCCCTGCACAAGCTGGCCAACGCCGCACCGACCGCCCCAGCCCGCACCCCTGCGCAGAACGCGCAGTCGGCGCGCGCCCGTGGCGAGCGCGTCCGCTTTACCCCGGCCCAGCCGAAGATGCTGGTCCTGACCCCGACCCGCGAACTGGCACTGCAGGTGACCACCGCGACCGAACAATACACGTCCGACATGCGCCGCATCCGCGCCGTGTCGATCCTGGGCGGCATGCCGTATCCGAAACAGATGCAGCTGCTGTCGAAGAACCCCGAAATCCTGGTGGCGACCCCGGGCCGCCTGATCGACCACATGGAGTCGGGCAAGATCGACTTCTCGCAACTCGAGATCCTCGTGCTGGACGAAGCCGACCGCATGCTGGACATGGGTTTCATCGACGACATCGAGAAGATCGTCGCCGCGACCCCTGCAACCCGCCAGACCATGCTGTTCTCGGCCACGCTGGACGGCGTGGTGGGCAACATGGCGCGCCGCATCACCAAGGATCCGCAGACGATCCAGATCATGAGCGCGGCCAACCGCCACGAGAACATCGTGCAGAAGGTGCACTTTGTCGACGACCTGTCGCACAAGAACCGCCTGCTCGACCACCTGCTGCGTGACGAGTCGATGGACCAGGCCGTGGTGTTCACCGCGACCAAGCGCGATGCCGACATGATCGCCGACCGCCTGAACATCGCCGGCTTCGCGGCCGCTGCCCTCCACGGCGACATGCACCAGGGCGCGCGCAACCGCACCCTGGACAGCATGCGCCGCGGCCAGGTGCGCGTGCTGGTGGCGACCGACGTTGCCGCCCGCGGCATCGACGTGCCGACCATCACCCACGTGGTGAACTACGACCTGCCGAAGTTCCCGGAGGACTACGTGCACCGCATCGGCCGTACCGGTCGTGCCGGCCGCAACGGTCTCGCGATCTCGCTGGTGAACCACGCCGAGAACATGAACGTGCGCCGCATCGAGCGTTTCACCAAGCAGACCATCCCGGTGGACGTGGTGGAAGGTTTCGAGCCGAAGCGCGCCGCCCCGACCCGTTCGGCCAGCCGTCCGGGCTGGAAGCCGGGCGACGGCCGCAACGCCGGCAAGCCGGGCCAGCGCAGCTTTGCCAAGCCGGGCTACGCCGACCGTGCGCCGCGTGAAGGCGGTTATGCCCGTCCGGCGGATAGCCGCCCTGCCGAAAGCCGCTACGCCGACCGTGGTCCGCGTGAAGCCTACGGCGCACCGCGTACCGGCGGCTACGGCGACCGACCGCAGCGTGAAGGCGGCTACCGCCGTGACGCGGCCCCGCGCGAAGGCGCGCCCGCAGGTGCACCGCGCGAAGGCGGCTACCGTGGCAACCGCCCGGAAGGCGCACGCCGTGAAGGCGGCTACGCCAAGTCGGCGCACCCGCGCTCGGCCGACGGCGCCCGCCGCACCTTCGGCGATTACTGATCGCTGAACGCCTCATGAGAAATGGCTGCCTTCGGGCAGCCATTTTTTTTGTCCCTGCTGGTCGGAACCATCCTCGTTCGCCGCCCCTGCCACCGCGGCGTATAATCGCGCTCCCACCTTCTGGAGAACCCGGCAGTGCGCAAGCGCATCGTGATCGTCAGCCCCGCAACCGCCCGCGAAAACAACGGCAACTGGCAGACCGCGAGCCGCTGGGCCAGGTTCCTGCGCGGCGAGCACGAGGTGCGTATCGCCGGCGGCTGGTCGGTCGGCGACCCTGCGCCGGACCTGCTGGTGGCCCTGCACGCGCGCCGTTCCGCAGCTGCACTGGCCGCTTTCGCCAACGCCCATCCCGCGCGGCCATCGGTGCTGGTCCTGACCGGCACCGACCTGTACCGCGATATCGCCGACGACGCGGACGCGCGCGCCTCCCTGGAGCGTGCCAGTTCCCTGGTGCTGCTGCAGCCCGCCGGCCTGGTGCGGCTACCGGAGTCGCTGCGCACGAAGGCGCGCGTCATCTACCAGTCCGCGCCAAGCCTGCGCTCTTACGTGCGCGGCCCTGCCCGTTTCGCCGACATCTGCATGATCGGCCACCTGCGCGAGGAAAAGGATCCGCTCACCTATATCCGTGCCGCCGGCATGGTCACCCATCCTGCCGCGCGCCTGCTCCACGTCGGCGGCGTGCTCGACCCCGTGCTGGGCCAGGCCGCGATGGAGGCGCAGGCTGCCAATCCGCGCTACCGCTGGCTCGGCCCCCTGCCCCATGCGGCCGCGCGCCAGCGCCTGAAACGCTGCCATGCGATGGCCATCACCTCGCGCATGGAAGGCGGCGCCAACGTCATCATCGAAGCCGTTACCTGCGGCGTGCCGGTGCTGGCATCCGATATCAGCGGCAACCGCGGCATGCTGGGTGATGACTATGCCGGCTACTTCGCGCCCGGCGACCCGGCCGCACTAGCCCTGCTTATCGACCGGATCATCGGCGACGCCGCCTTCGATGCCCTGCTGCGGCGCCAGTGCGCGCAGCGCGCCGTCCTGTTCGCCCCAAGCGCCGAGCAAGCGGCCGTGCGCGACTTGGTGGATAATCTGCTCCTTCACGCGCCCGGCGCGACCACACATACGAAAGACAACGATGAGCACGACGAATGACCAACCCATCAAACTGACTTCGTTCTCGCACGGCGGCGGCTGCGGCTGCAAGATCGCACCGGGCGTGCTGTCCGAAATCCTGGCCAAGTCCGCCGGCTTTCCGGTGCCGAAGGAGCTGATGGTCGGCATCGAGACGGCCGACGACGCCGCCGTCTACAAGCTCAACGACGAGCAGGCCCTGATCGCGACCACCGACTTCTTCATGCCGATCGTCGACGATCCCTTCGACTTCGGCCGCATCGCCGCGACCAATGCGATCTCGGACGTGTACGCGATGGGAGGCACCCCGATCATGGCACTGGCCCTGGTCGGCATGCCGGTCAACAAACTGCCTCTCGAGACCATCGGCCAGATCATCCGCGGCGGCGAATCGGTGTGCGCCGACGCCGGCATCCCGATCGCCGGCGGCCATACCATCGACTCGGTCGAACCGATCTACGGCCTGGTGGTGATGGGCCTGGTCCATCCGTCGAAGGTCAAGCGCAATGCCGACGCCCGTGCCGGTGACGTGCTGGTGCTCGGCAAGCCGCTCGGCGTGGGCGTGCTGTCCGCCGCGCTGAAGAAGGATGCGCTCGGCGCCGAGGGCTATGCGGCCATGATCGCCAACACCACCAAGCTGAACAAGCCCGGCCGGCTGCTGGCCGACATGCCGGGCGTGCACGCCCTGACCGACGTCACCGGCTTCGGCCTGCTCGGCCACCTGCTGGAACTGGCGCGCGGCGCGCGCCTGGCAGCCACACTGGAGATGGACAAGGTGCCGCTGCTGCCCCGCGTGCTGCAGCTGGCGCAGGACGGCTTCTTCACCGGTGCTTCCGGGCGCAACTGGGACGCCTACGGCAAGGACGTGGAGTTGGGCGCCGCCATCACCCCGGCCCAGCGCGCGCTGTTGACCGACCCGCAGACCTCGGGCGGGCTGCTGGTGTCGTGCGACCCGGCCAGCGTCGACGAGGTGCTGGCGCTGTTCGCCCGCGAAGGTTTCGGCGACGCCGCCGTGATCGGCCGCATGGGCGAGGGCGCTCCCCGCGTCAGCGTCGCCTGAGCGCGCAGCGTGGCCTCAGCGCCGCGCTGCCGCCAAGGCTTCGAAACGATCCGCCAGCTCCTCGGCCTGGCGCTGCGGATCGAACTCCGCGTAGCGCCGCGCGAAGGCCGCGGCCGCGTCACGGTAGTCCTGCCGTCCCAGCAGGCTGCCCACCATCGCCTCCCAGTCGCGTGGACGCGGCTGTTCCATCGCATTGATTCCCGCCCCCAACCCAGCGACGCGGCGCGCCATCAGGAAGCTTTCCGTCGTATGCGGCAGCATCAGGAGCGGACGCCCGGCCAGCAGGGATTGTGCGACCACGGCTTCACCGGCGTGGCTGACCACCAGTTCGCAGCCGGCCAGTGCCTCCGGCATGGAAACCGGTCCTGGCGCCCAGGCGAGAAGCGGACTCTCGAGCGGCGCCGGCGCACCGGCGGCCACCTCGGGCATGTAGCACAGCACCCGACAGCCCTGGCGCAGCAGCGCCGCCAACGCTTCGGCCGTCTCCGGCACCCCGCGGCGCAGGTAGGCAAACACCGGTCTGCCCTGTCCCGCCGGCCACGCGGGCAGACATCCGGCGGGCTGCGGCAGGTTCGGTCCCAGCCAGGGACCGCCTCCGCGGCGGCCGACATGGTCGAGTTCCGGCCAGGTGCACAGCAACGGATGGTCGCCCAGCAGCAGGTCGGCGCCGCGCGCCAGCCGCGCCGCGCCATGTGCTGCCAATACACGATTGGCGCTGTCCAGCAAGCGCGCCTCGCCTGCACGCAGCCGGGCCGGCTGCGGCGCCTCCCAGTTGCGCAGCGGCGGCAGGGGCTGGCCTGCGGGGGGCATCGTGAAGCCCGGTCCGACCGCCGCGCTGGGCAAGCCCAGGCTGCGCGCCGCCAGGATGGCGGTGGGTGCGTAGTCGGCAATCACGAGGTCGGGCCGCCGCTGCCGGAACAGCCCGCGCCAGCCCTCGCACAGGCCGGCCAGCGCATCCGCCTCGAGGTAGCCGCAGGCGAGCAGGATCTCGGCCAGGCTGGCCTCTTCCGGCGGCAGGCCGGCGGTGCGGTGCAGCCAGACGGGGGCCTGCAGGAGCGGGACGCCGGCAAGCCGCGGATCGGCCAGCAGGCGCCGCGTCAGCACCAGGTCGCGCAGGACGAAGCTGACCTGGTGACCGCGCGCGCGCAGCGGCAGGGCGATCGACTTGAGGCGGCCGGCGTGACCGAGGCCGCCGCCGAGTTCCCAGCACAGGTAGAAGTGAGCCATGCCCGGCAGTGTAGCCGAAGCAAGGCCGCAGCAGGCTGGCCGGGCTCAGGACTGCGCCGCCTGGAGCCCGTCGGGGTCATCGAGCGCCGGGCGGGCGCCCTGCTCTCCCGGCGGGAAATGGATTTCGACCTGCGCACGCAAGGACAGCACGACCGCGCTCCACGCCAGCAGCACGAGCAGCAGCGCGACCAGCGCAATCACGACCGGCAAGGGAAAAACGATAGCAACCGTTTGGCTCATGGCATCTCCCGATCGGATCAAGGCGCGCACGCTTGAGCTAGCCCAAGGCGCCCGCGCAAGGCCATACTGTGCCATTGCCTACAATATAGAAGTTGACCAAGCACAAGCGTTACCCATGCCGTTCACGTCTCAGACGGGCGGCTCCGTACGCATCGGCTCCGGCGGCTGGTTGACCAGCCCATGGCCGACACGCTCGTACTCGGCGATCACCTGGGCGCCGAGCAGCAGCAGCGTGGCCGCGATCTCGAGGCTGAACATGACCACGATGGCGGTGGTCATCGAGCCGTACACGACATTTACCTGCGACAGGGTCGAAAAATACCAGACCAATATCCGCCGCGCGATTTCCCACAGCAGCGCCGCGCTGATCCCGCCGACCAGCGCGTGCCACAGCGACAGGCGGCCGACCGGCATCACGAGATAGATCGAGGTCAGTACGAGGATTTCGCCGAACAGCCCGAGCAGGTAGAGCAGCACGCCTGATACACCGCCCAGCGACCACTGGTAGCCGAACAGCTGGACGCTCTCCTTGCCCATGACTTCGAGCGCGCCGGCCGCCAGGGTCACGATCATGACGCCGAAGCCGAGCGCCAGGATGTAGCAGTACGGGAGCACGGCCGACACCAGGAAATGCCGGCGACGTGAGGCCACCCGGTGGATGAAGATCACGCTCATCGCGTTTTCCAGCACCGTGAAGGCCAGGGAGCTGAAGAACAGCATGGTGGCGCCCAGCACCCAGGTGATCAAGTCGCGGTTCTCGAGGAAATGCGCGACCTCGGCCACGATCGGCCGCGACTGCCCCGGCACCAGCATGCCCAGGTAGCGCTCCAGGGTCTCGAGCAGCTCGATCTGGTCGATAAAGTGCGACAGCGCCACCACCGCCAGCATCAGGAAGGGCACGATCGACAGCAGCGCATAGTAGGCGACGGCGCCGGCGAGCAGCAGGCCCTGGTTGGCGCGGAAGCCGCGGATGACCTGCAGGCTGAAGCCGAGTGGATGGGCCAGGATCCAGGCATTGGCGCGCTGGTCCAGCAGGCGCTCGCGCCAGCTCCTGCGGCGGGTCATCGTGCGAGCCTGATCCCGGTGAACTGCCAGCGTGCCCCGGCCGGGAAGAAGTTGCGGTAGCTGGCACGCGCGTGACCGTCCGGCGTGGCGCAGGAGGAGCCGCGCAGCACGTACTGGTTGACCATGAACTTGCCGTTGTACTCGCCGATCGCCCCCGCCGCCGGCGTGTAACCGGGGTAAGGGCCGTAGCTGCTGCTGGTCCATTGCCAGCAAGCGCCGAACATCTGCAGCAGGCCGTCGCCTTCCGCCGCTTCCGGGTGCAGCGCCCCGCCGCTGAGCGAGGCCTGGCGCGCGGCGAACTCCCACTCGGCCTCGGTAGGCAGACGGGCGCCGCGCCACCGGGCGTAGGCATCGGCCTCGTACAGCGAGACGTGGGTGACCGGGCGCGCCGGGTCGAGCGGCTGCACGCCGTGCAATGTGAACTCGTCCCAGGCGCCGTCGGCGCCCGCGATCCAGTACAGCGGATGCGTCATCTCGCCGCTGCACACGCGGTCCCAGCCCTCGGCCAGCCACAGGGACGGGTCGCGGTAGCCGCCGGCCTCGACGAACTCCAGGTATTCGCGGTTGGTGACCAGGCGCGAGGCCAGCTCGAACGGCGCGACATAGGTGCGGTGGCGCGGCAGTTCGTTGTCGAAGCAGAAGCCGCTGCCGCCGTACCCGATTTCTGCCAGCCCGCCGTCGAGCTCGATCCACGCGGTCGGTTCAGGGGCCGTCCCGGCCTCCATTTCTTGCGGCGAATAGGCCGGAAGCAGCGGATTCTGGGCCAGCAGGTGCTTGAGGTCGGTGAGCATCAGTTCCTGGTGCTGCTGCTCATGCTGTAGTCCCAGCTCGACCAGGCTGGCAAGGTCCGGAGCGGCGCCGGCGGCCAGCAGCCTGGCGATGCGGCTGTCGACGTCATGGCGGTAGGCGCGGACCTCGTCCAGCGAGGGGCGCGTGAGCAGGCCGCGGCGCGGGCGCGGATGCTTGTCGCCGACGCCGTTGTAGTAGGAGTTGAACAGCATCCGGAAGGCCGGGTGGAAAGGCGCAAACCCGTTCTCGTGTGCCTCGAGGACGAAGGTCTCGAAGAACCAGGTGGTGTGCGCCAGGTGCCACTTGATGGGACTGGCGTCGGGCATCGACTGCGCGCAACAGTCCTCGCTCGAGAGCGGTGCGGCGATCTCGAGCGAGCGCCGGCGCACCCCTGTGAAGGCGTGCAGGAGGTCTTCGCGCTGCCCGATGCCCATCACCCGATCGCCTGTGCGTGGATCACCGCGAACCAGCGCTGCGGGTCGGTCCACACGCGGGTGGCTTCGAAGCCGGAGCGCTCCAGCAGGGCAATCGCCTCGGCCTGCTGGTACTTGTAGCTGTTCTCGGTGTGGATGGTGTCGCCGGCTTCGAAGGTGCGTCCGCCGCCTTTCCAGCGCACTTCCTGGCGCCGCACTGCCTCGAGATGCATCTCGACGCGGCCTCTGGCCGGATTGTAGAAGCCGTGGTGGCGCCAGGCGCGGATGTCGAAGTCGGCTTCGATCAGCTCGTTCACGTGGCGCAGCACATTGAGGTTGAAGGCGGAGGTCACGCCGAGCGCATCGTCGTAGGCCGCATCCAGGGTTGCCTTGTCCTTGGCCAGGTCGATGCCCAGCAGCACGCCGCCATCGCTGCCGCATTGCAGGCGCAGGCGGCGCAGGAAGGCCTGTGCTTCGCTTGGCGTAAAGTTGCCGATCGACGAGCCGGGATAGAAGAACAGGCGGCGCGCGGACCTCACCTGCGGCGGCAGTTCGAAGCGGCTGGAGAAATCCATGCCGATGCCGTGCATGTCGATGTGCGGGAAGCGCTGGCGAAGGCGTGTCAGGGCATCGCACAGGAATTCGGCGGAAATGTCGATGGCGACATACTGTGCCGGCGCCAGGAGCGGAAACAGCGATGCTGCCTTGGCGCAGTTACCGGCCCCGAGATCGACCAGGGTGGTGCCGCTGCCGACTACGCGCGCAATCTCAGCGCCGTGGCGCGAGAGAATCGCCGCCTCCGTGCGCGTCGGATAATACTCGGGCAATTCACAGATGGCCTCGAACAGCTTCGAGCCGAGCGCGTCGTAGAGGAACTTGGGGGAAATCCACGGCTCGTGCGCTTCCAGGCTGGCATGCAGCTCGTCCGCCACGTGGGCATTGGCGGCGCGCGGGCGGTCTTCTGTGCAGGAGATGTACATAAGCGTTATCATTCGTGCCGCCACACCGCCGGATGCGCCGTGGCATAGGGTTTGATTAGACGGCGTACCGCCCAGCGAGTTGCTGTTTTTGCCATAATAGCGGATTCCGGAGTTCGACGTTTTCTGCAGCCGTGCTGCGGTAAGGTCCCCGGGCTACCACTTTCCAACACTTAATAAGAATGCCATCCATGACTTCGTTCTCGCCTTCGTGTGTCCTGAAAACCATGTTCACAGCTACCGCCGTGGCAGGCCTGATGTTCGCCGCCGGGGGCGCGTATGCCCAGAACACCCCGGGCGTACTGCGCGTTTCGGCCATTCCCGACGAAGCGCCGACCGAGCTGCAGCGCAAGTTCGAACCGCTGGGCAAGTACCTGGCGAAGGCGACCGGCTTGAAGGTCGAGTTCACCCCCGTGACTGACTATGCCGCTTCCGTCGAAGGCCTGATCAACCGCAAGGTCGACATGGTCTGGTTCGGCGGTTTCACCTTCGTGCAGGCGAACGTGCGCAGCAAGGGCCAGGTCGTCCCGCTGGTGCAGCGCGCCGAGGACGAGAAGTTCCGCTCGGTCTTCATCACCACCAAGCCGGACATCAACAAGCTGGAAGACCTGAAAGGCAAGACCCTGTCCTTCGGGTCGGAATCGTCGACCTCGGGCCACCTGATGCCACGCTCCTTCCTGCTGGCTGCCAAGGTCAACCCGGATACCGACCTGAAGCGCGTCGCCTTCTCGGGCGCGCACGACGCCACCGTGGCCGCGGTCGCGGGCGGCAAGGTCGATGCCGGCGCCCTGAACATCTCGGTGTGGGACAAGCTGGTCGAAGCGCAGAAGGTCGACCCGAAGGCCGTGCGGGTGTTCTACACCACCCCGGGCTATTACGACTATAACTGGACCGTGCGCAGCGACATGAGCCCGGCCCTGCAGAAGAAGATCACCGACGCCTTCCTGGCGCTGGACGCCTCGACACCGGAAGGCAAGCAGATCCTGGACCTGCAGCGTGCCACCAGGTTCATCCCGACCAAGGCGTCCAACTACGGCGCGATCGAAGCGGCTGCGCGCAACGCCGGCCTGCTGAAGTAAGGCGGGAGTAACACCAACGCGATGACTTTCCGGCTCGAGAAACTCACGGTACGCCATCTGGCGGCAGCGGCACGTGCGCCGGCTGCCCTCCATGAACTCGACCTGGACGTCGCGCCCGGCGAGCAGCTCGCCCTGATCGGCCCTTCCGGCGCCGGCAAGACCACCCTGCTCGCCACCCTCGCCTGTGCACACCGGCCTGCGCAGGGGGGCTTTTCCGTCTTCGGACAGGACCCGTGGGCCCTGTCGCAGTCCGCGCGCCACCGCCTGCGCGCGCGCCTGTTCCTGGCGCCCCAGATGCCGCCGCTGCCGCCGCGCCAGCGCGTGGTCACCGCGGTGCTGGCCGCGCGCCTGCCCCACATGAGCCTGTGGCAGGCCTTTGCCTCGCTGGTGCGCCCGCGCGACCCGGACGCCGCCCATGCGGCCCTGACGCGCTTCGGCCTGGGCGACAAGCTGTATGCCCGCGTCGACCGCCTGTCGGGCGGCGAGCGCCAGCGCTGCGGCCTGGCGCGCCTGCTCCTGTCCAGCGCCGAAGCCTTCCTCGTCGACGAGCCGATCTCCGCGCTCGACCCGGCGCTGGCCCGCCACACCCTGGCCACGCTCCAGCAGGAGGCGCACGACCGCAAGGCCACGCTGGTGTGCAGCCTGCACCAAGTCGAGATGGCGCGCGCCCACTTCCCGCGCCTGGTCGGCCTGCGCCAGGGCCGCATCGTGTTCGATGCCCCGAGCGACGCGGTGAGCGACGCCATGATCGCCGCCCTGTACGAGAACGAGGCCGTCGAGGCGCACCCGCAGCCTCCGCACGAGTCGCCCGACCGGATCGCCGTCGGCGCCTGCTTCTGATGAAGCCTGCGCATCCGGACCCGGCCTGGCGCGGCCGCCTCACCGCCACGCTCGTCTGCCTGCTGCTCCTGTGGCCGATGCTGGTGGCCAGCGAGTTCACCCCCTGGCTGCTGTTCGACCCGCAAAGCCTGGCGGCGGCCTGGCACTTCCTGTCCGACTTCCTGCGCCCCGAACTGAACGGCGAGTTCCTGGCGCTGGTGCTGCGCGAGACCTGGCAGACCGTCGCCATCGCCACCGCCGGCCTGAGCCTGGCGCTGCTGGGCGCGATTCCGGCCACCATGGTGATCAGCGAGCGTTTGTCCATTTCGCGCCTCGGCACCGGACGCATGCACCCGCTGGCGCGCCTGGTGCGCCAGCTGCTGCGCTGGGTGCTGGTGCTGCTGCGCAGCGTGCCGGAACTGGTGTGGGCGCTGCTGTTCGTGCGCATCGTGGGCCTCGGCCCCACCGCCGGTGTGCTGGCCATCGCCCTGGCCTACTCCGGCATGCTGGCCAAGGTGTATGCCGAGATCCTGGAATCGTCCGACGCCCACGCGCTGGACTCGCTGCTGGCCAACGGCAGCGGGCGCCTGCCTGCCCTGCTGTACGGCGCGCTGCCGGAATCGAGCGCCGAACTGGTGTCCTATACGGTCTACCGCTGGGAGTGCGCGATCCGCGGCTCGGCGGTGATGGGCTTCGTCGGCGCCGGCGGCCTCGGCCAGCGCATGGAGGAATCGACCAAGATGATGGCCGGCGGCGAAGTCTCCACCATGCTGATCATGTTCGTGCTGCTGGTGGCGCTGGCCGACCTGGTTTCCAAGCTGCTGCGCCGGAGGCTGGGATGAAGCCGCAGCCGCCACCGCCGCCGCCACGCGCGCATGGCGCCCTGGCGCTGCTCCTTGCGCTGGTCGCCCTGGTGGTCGCCAGCTTCGCCTCGCTGCCCCTGCAGTGGTCCGCCTTCTTCACGCCCGACGCACTCGCGTCAGGCGCGGAATTCCTGGCCGGCTTCACGCCGCCCGAGACCGGCCGGGCTTTCCTCATGAAGACCGCCGGGGCACTGTGGGAGACGCTGGCCATGTCCCTGGTCGGCACCCTGCTTGCGGTGATCGGCGGCATGCTGCTCGCGCTGCCCGCGGCCGGACGGCTCGGCCGGCTGCTACGCAGCCTGACCCGGGTGCTGCTGAACATCCTGCGCTCGATCCCGGAACTGGTCTGGGCCGCCCTGTTGCTGGTCGCGGCCGGGCTCGGCCCATTCGCCGGCACCCTGGCGCTGGCCGCCCACACCAGCGGCGTGCTGGGCCGCCTGTTCGCCGACGCCCTCGAGAACGTCGAGCCGCTGCCGGAAGCGAGTCTGCGCACCAACGGCGCCACGGCCTTGGCCGCATTCCTGTACGCTACGCTGCCGCAGGCCCTGCCGCAGATGCTGTCCTATACACTGTACCGCTGGGAGAACAATATCCGCGCCGCCGCCGTGCTGGGCGTGGTCGGCGCCGGGGGGCTGGGCCAGATGCTGAAATACCACCTGTCGCTGTTCCAGATGCAAAGTGCGGCCACGGTCGTGATCGCGATGCTGCTGCTGGTGGCAAGCGTGGATGCCCTCAGCTTCGCGCTGCGCCGCACGCTGACCCGCTGACCCGACAATCGCCCAGGCACCCACTGAAAAACAGGATAAACGCGCCATGCTCGTCCTCGACAACCTGAGCAAGTCCTATGGCGGCCGCACGGTGCTGTCGCAGCTGTCGCACAGCTTCCGCGCAGGCGAGTTCGTGGCCATCATGGGCGAGTCGGGGGTCGGCAAGTCGACCCTGCTGAACATCATCGCCGGCCTGGACGCGCCCGACGCGGGCCAGGTGATCGTGGACGGCACGCCGATGTCGGCGCTCGACGACGCGGCGGCGACCCGCCTGCGCCGTACCCGCATGGGCTTCATTTTCCAGGCCTTCCACGTGCTGCCGCACCTGACACTGCGCCAGAACGTGGCGCTGCCGCTGCTGCTCAACCGTGCACCCGATGCCCGCGCCGACGAGATGCTGGCTGCGGTCGGGCTCGGCGGTCGCGGCGACGATTTCCCGCGCCAGCTGTCCGGGGGCGAGCTGCAGCGCGTGGCGATCGCCCGCGCGCTGGTGCACCGTCCCGCCCTGCTGCTGGCCGACGAACCGACCGGCAACCTCGACCCCGACACCGCCGGCGGCGTCCTTGCGCTGCTGCGCCGCGAAACCCGGGCCAGCGGCGCCGGCGCCATCATGGTCACCCATTCCCATGCCGCAGCCGCCATGGCCGATCAGGTCCTGTTGCTGACACGTTCCGGGTTGAAATTAGCGTAAATTCCGCGAAGAAATCCCTTTGTTACGGTCTGTTACGTACAATTCGAAAATCGTGTGCAGCGCAATCGTAGTAATATCACAACGACCCGCCACCGCATAAGTTGTGACAACAGGCAGGGCGTGTTCCAGAACAGTCGATCTGTCCCGAATGATCGTTTTCATATTCGGAGAAGCAACATGAGCGTACGACAGAAAAAACAGGAAATGCTCGCCGCAATGCACCGGGCCCGTGCCCTGGAGCCGTCGAGTTTCGTGCCCAACAAACTGCTCGACACCCTGATCGAGCGCATGCAGCTGAAGAACGACGCCGAGCTGTGCCGCGTGCTCGAGGTGCAGCCCCCGATCATCAGCAAGATCCGCCACCGCAAGCTCAACGTCGGCGCCACGATCCTGCTGCGCATGCACGAGAAATCGAACATCCCGATCCGCGAACTGAAGGAGCTGACCAGCGCCTCGGTTCATTGATCGCTTCCGGGACTCGCCGGCCCGCTAATCGGTCAGCGCGGGACGCCGCTACGGAGCAGCAGGCGGCCGCCCGGTCTTGAGCTGGGGCAGCGCCGCCAGCACCGACTTGAGGGTAGCCATGTCGACCTGGCCGAGCAGGGCCACGCCGATGCGCAGCAGCTCGCTCTTCTTGACGTCGATGCCGGCGCGCAGGCATGCCCCCTTGACCTCGGCAAGCACGGCGTATTCCTGCTCGGGCATGGTGAAGCTGTCGCGCACCAGCACCGGGCGCCCCATGTCGGTCTCGCGCACCGTGGCCGCGACTGCCGGCACCTTGCGCGCGGCACGTTTCGCTACGGGGGTAGCGAGCGACTTCGCCGCCGCCTTCGCGGCTGCCTTGACGGCCGGCTTGGTGGATTTCGCTGCTTTGGCCGGTGCCGCCTTCACGGCTGGCGCCTTGACGGTGGATGTTGCAGCCGGCTTTGCGGCTGCTTTTGCCGCGGGTTTTGCCGCGGGTTTTGCCGCTTTAGCGGGCGCGGCTTTCGGGCGCGCGCTTCCCTTGGCTGCCGCCGGGACGGCAGCTGACTTCCTGGGCATTACTGACTCCATCGTTCAACAAGCTAAACAATATAGTCGATTTGCCAGCGGAGTGCCAAGGTGCGCGTCAAACGGGCGCGGGGTGGGCGGGGTCAGCCGGCAAGCTGTTCGTCCGGCTCACCCTCATCGGCGAATTGCTGCGCAATGCTGGCGAATTCCGCCTCGAGCGCGAAGAAGGCGTCCAGCACGTCCGGGTCGAAATGGGTCGCGCGGCCCTGGCGCATGATCTCGAGCGACTGTTCGTGGGTGAACGGCGGCTTGTACACGCGGCGCGAGATCAGCGCATCGTACACGTCGGCCACCGCCATCAGGCGCGCCGATACCGGAATGGCATCGCCGCTCAGGTTTTCCGGGTAGCCGCTGCCGTCCCACTTCTCCTGGTGCGAATGGGCGATCTCGCGTGCGAACATCAGGAAGCTGTTGGTGCCGCCCAGGTGCTTCTCGGCGAGCATGATGGTGTCGCGTCCGTAGGCCGCATGCAGCTTCATCACCTCGAATTCCTCCGGGTCGAGCTTGCCGCGCTTTTGCAGGATGCGGTCGGGAATGGCCACCTTGCCGATGTCGTGCAGCGGCGCCGACCTGGTCATCAGCTCGATGTTCTCGTCGGTCAGGCTGGCGGCAAAGCGCGGGTGGCTGCGCAACTTCATCGCCAGCGCGCGCATGTAGCGCTGGATGCGGCGGACATGGTTGCCGCCGAACTTGTCTCCCTTGCCGCCCCCCTGGCCCTCGCGGGTCTCGGCCATCGCCCCCATCGCCAGGATCAGGGCTTCCTGCATCAGCAGCAGCTGCGCGGTGCGCTGCTGGACCATGCGTTCCAGGTTCTCGTTGTGCTCCTGCAGCTGCTTGCGCGCCGCGCGCAGGGTCAGGTGGGTCGACACGCGCGCGAACAGGATGGGCGGGCTGATCGGCTTGCCGAGGTAGTCCACCGCCCCCACCGACAGGCCCATCGCCTCGTCCTCGATCTGGTTCTTGGCTGTCAGGAAGATCACCGGGATGTCGGCGGTGGCCGGGTTGGCCTTGAGCTGGCGACAGGTCTCGTAGCCGTCCATGCCGGGCATCATCACGTCGAGCAGGACCAGGTCCAGGTCCGGCGTGGCGGCGGCGACTTGCAGCGCGGTGCTGCCGTTGGTGGCCACCTTGGTGTGGTACTTGTCCTTTAGCAGACGCGACAGCAGCATGATGTTGTCCGGCGTATCGTCGACGATCAGGATCGTCGGCCGGTACTGCCGATCTTGCTGGGTCGCCTGTTGCGGCTTGTCCTTCATGGCGTTCATATGTGTTCTGCAATGGAGGAAGAAGCGCCCTTGGCCTGGGCCAGCACCAGGCGCGCTTCTTCGAATTCGTAACGCGACAGGTGCGCCTCGAGGCGCGCCAGCGCACCTGCGCCGAGCAGGCGGCCCAGCGGAGCGCGCACGGTGTCGAAATAATCGGTGGCTTCGCCGGAGAACTCGGCCAGCAGGCGTTCCAGCTGGGCCGCGGCCTCGTGGGCGTGATGGGCGTCATGGGTATCCGGTTCGCCGTCCGCGACCGGCGCCGCGGCAGGCACTTCGGGCGCATTGGCGAAGTAGCAATCGAGCGAATCCATCAGGTCGGCCATGGCGCGCTCGAGCGCCGCCACGCTGCGGTCGAGCGCGGCCAGGTCGGCGTCGCGCGGCGCCGGCCCGCCGGCCTGCTCCTCGATCTCGCGCGCCAGCGACATCACCTCGCGTGCGCCGATATTGCCGGCCACGCCGCGCAGGGAATGCGCGCGGCTGGCCACGTCACGCAGGCGGCCGCCGTCGAAGTCGCTGCGGATGCTGCAACCGGCATCGCGCTGGGAGGCGCGGAAGCGGTCCAGCAACTCGACATACAGCGCGCTGTTGCCGCCGACGTTGCGCAGGCCGAAGCCCGAGTCGATGCCGGCCAGGCCCGGCAGGGGCGCCAGCTCGGTTCCATGGTCCTGCGCCGGCGAGGCGGGGCGCAACATCGCCTTGCCCATCCAGCGCGCCAGGGTGGCGTACAGCTTTTCCGGGTCGACCGGCTTGGTGATGTAATCCTGCATGCCTTCGCTCAGGCAGCGTTCGCGGATCTCGGCCAGCGCGTGCGCGGTCATCGCGATCACCGGCAGGTCATCGAAACGCGGGTCCTTGCGCAGTTCCACCGTGGCGGCATGACCGTCCAGCTGCGGCATCTCGAGGTCCATCAGCACAAGTCGGTAGGCACCCGGTCCGGCGTCGAACAGCTTTTCCAGGGCCTGGCGGCCGGTCGAGGCCACGTCCACATCCACGCCCTGGGCTTCGAGCAGCTCGCGCGCGATCTGCTGGTTGACCAGGTTGTCCTCGACCACCAGCACGCGCGCACCATGGGCCTGGGCGCGCGCGACGAAAGCACCTGCGACGCCGGCCTGGGCGGCCGTGAACAGGCCGGCCAGGGTGCCAAGCAGCGCCGACTGCACGAAAGGCTTGAACAGGAAGCCGTTGACGCCCGCTTCTTCGGCGCTGGCCTGCACGTCCTCGCGCCCGAAGGCGGTCACCAGCACGGTGAGTGGCGGCGCGCACAGGTCCTTGTTCGAGGTGATGCGGCGCACCAGCTCGATGCCGTCCATGCGCGGCATGGTGCAATCGGTCAGCACCAGGCGATAAGGCATGCCGGCGGCATCGGCTGCGATGATGGCGCCTTCGGCGTGGCGCGCGTCCGACGCGCATTCGACGCGCAGCGGCAGCGCCGCCAGGGCCTCGCGCAGGATGGCGCGCGCCAGCGCGCTGTCGTCGACCACCAGCACCCGCGCGCCGGTCAGCTCGGGCGGCCCCGCCAGCGTCGGTTCGGGCTCGCCCGAGAGGGGGAAGTCGAGGTCGAAGTGGAAGGTCGAGCCGGCCCCCGGCGCGCTGTCGACGGCGATCAGCCCGCCCATCAGGCCCACCAGCTGCTGCGAGATCGACAGCCCGAGGCCGGTGCCGCCGTACTCGCGCGTGGTCGAGCCGTTGGCCTGGCTGAAGGCGCGGAACAGCTTGGCCTGCTGCTCCTCGCCGATGCCGATGCCGGTATCGCGCACGGCGAAGCGCAGCTTCACGTGGCCGGGGTCTGCCCCCAAGGGTGAGCAACTGAGCGGGATGCAGGACAGCTGGATCTCCCCTGCCGGCGTGAACTTTGCCGCATTGTTGACCAGGTTGATGAGGACCTGGCCGAGGCGCAGCGGGTCGCCGACCAGCTTGCGCGGTACCGCGTGCGGCACGTGGAACAGGTATTCGAGGCGCTTGTCGGCGGCGCGCTGGCTGGTCACGCTGGCCACGTTGCCCAGCACCTCGTCAAGGCAGAACGGCACCTGCTCGACGTCGAGCTTGCCGGCCTCGATCTTGGAAAAGTCGAGGATGTCGTTGATGATCCCGAGCAGCGACAGCGCGGCGCGGTGGATCTTGCCGACGTAGTCCTGCTGCTTGGGATTGAGGTCGGTGCGCAGCGCCAGGTAGGCCATGCCGATGATCGCGCTCATCGGGGTACGGATCTCGTGGCTCATATTGGCCAGGAATTCGGACTTGGCCACGTTGGCCGCTTCCGCGCGCAGGTTCGACTGCGTCAGTTCCTCGGTGCGGGCGGCGATCTTCTGCTCCAGGTCCTCGTTCAGTTCGCGCAGCTGCTGCTCGATGCGGCTCTTCTCGCGCAGCAGGCCGTTGGTGACCTGCTCGGCCTGGCGCAGCCGGTTCAGGGTATCGCGGAAACTGCGCACCGCTGACGACAGGCGCCCCACCTGGTCGCGCCGGCCGATGCCGGACAGGCGGATGTCGGTTTCGCCGCGCGCCAGCTTCTCGAGCGCGTCCTGGATGTCGGCAAACGGCTGCGACATGCGCCGCCCGACCACGAACACGCAGGCGACGATGGCCAGCGTGAGCAGGACGTTGGCGGCGGCCGTGTGCACGATCTGGTTGCGCAGGTCCTGGTCGATCTGCTGGCGCGAGAATGCCAGCTCGATCGACCCGACCGAATACGCGCGGGTGCCGTCGTTGTAGCTGATACGGCGCCGTACCCGCACCGCCGACTCGTCGTCTTCCCGGTCGCTGCCGTTGCCCAGGGCCGCCAGCAGCGTGCCGTCGGGCGCCAGCACGCGCAGGGTCTGGACTTCGGGCGTGGCGCCGAGCGCGTCCACGACCGAGGACACGGCAGCGCTGTTGATGTCGAACAACGGGCGCGCCAGCGCGTGCGAGAGCACGGTAGCCTGCCGATCGACCCGTTCCTGCAGGCGGGCATCGGCATCGAGACGCAGCGTTTGCAGGGTATATGTGGTGTACACGCCGGTCGACAGCGCGACCGCGAGCACGATGCCGGCGCCAAGCCGGAACACGATGTTCTGGCGCCAGTTCTCGACCAGGCGGCGCGGCACCACGCGCACCCGGCTGTGACGGCGCTTAATGACCATCTCCTTGGCTGCCTCCCTGTCTGCCCGCGCGGCTGCCCAGCTGGCGACCGCCGAGCTCCTGCTGCTCGCGCTTGCGGTAGGCAGGACTGTTGCGCACCTGCTCGATCGCATCCCACAGGCGCGCGGCCAGTTCCGGCCGGCTGGCGACCAGGGCGTGCGACAGCACCATGAAGTACGATTTTTCCATCAGCGGCAGCGGCAGCATCTCGAGCCCTTTGCCATGGGGACCGCGCATCAGGCGCGCGGCGTCGCCGCCGCCCATCGCGGCACCCGCCAGGCGGCCCGCTACCAGCTTCTGCGCCAGCTCGTCCGAGCGCTGGCTGCCGTCATCCGTCGGCACGCCCTGGGCGCGCAGGAATTCGCCCACCGAATAACCGAGCTGGAAACCGATGCGGCCGTCCAGGTTGCGGATCGATTTGCCGTCCCAGTCGAGCCGGCTGCCGCGCGGGCGTACCAGCATGTAGGTGTCGACGTGCATGCGCTTGGAGGCGTCGGCTTGCGGGTCCGCGGCGCCCGGGCTTACTCCCGGATAGGCGCCGAGCGTCATGCGTTCGCGGTTAAAGCTCACCGCGAAGGCCCCGTCCACCTGGTTCGCCTTGAGCTGCTCGAGGCAGCGCTTCCAGGGCATGCTCTGGTAATTGAAGGTGATACCGGTGCGTTTCGCGACCTCGGACAGCAGTTCGAAGTTCAGGCCGCCGCCGTCGAGCGTGCGCCAGGGGCGCACGACCTGGCGCTCGAAACACAGGGTGATGTGTTCACCCGGCGCGGCCTGCACCCGGGCGTGTGCAAGCAGGCAACAGACGGCCAGGACGGGGAACAAGTAACGGCGCATGGAGAACTGGTGACAGGCATGGTTGAACGAACAACAGAAGTATGCCACCAGAAGTTTCCAAACAACAGCAAAAATGGCGATCCGGCACGGAAAACGACACCGCGAGTCGCTCACGGCCTGTTACAGCCTGTCGTGGGACGCCTGGTTTGCGGCCGCCATCCTGGCCGCGTGGCGCGCAGGCGGCCGTGCCGCCAGCGTGGCCAAGCCGGCGCGCCGGTGCAGGTCCCACAGCGCGCCCACGCGCAGGCCGGCATGGACCGGCACCACTTCGGCGACGCCGCACTCCTCCACCAGCGCCATGAGCAGTGCCAGCCCGCCGGCCAAGTGCGGTGCACGCGCCGCCGCCGGCCAGGCCAGTCGCACCCGCGCCACATGGCCGGCGCGCAGGAAGCATTCGCGCAGCGCGTGCAGGACGTCCGGCTTCAAGGGCCCGAGGCCGTCTTCCTGCGCGATCTCGCTCAGGGCACGTACGGTGCCGCAGGCGCCGTAGGCCGCATTCCAGCGGCGCCCGGCCAGCGCGGTCTCGGCGAAACGGCTGCGACCGGAACGCACGGCGGCCTCGAAACTGGCCGCGTCGATGCGGCCGTCGGCAAAGAAGCTCAGGCTCTGGCGCACCGCGCCGATTCTGAAGGACTCGATACGTTCGATGTCCGCTCCGCGGCCCAGCACCAGTTCGGTCGAGGCGCCGCCGATGTCGACCACCAGGCGCGGCCCGCCATCCTGCCCTGCGGTCCCGGCGAGCGTGCTGGCCACGCCGAGGTAGACCAGGCGGCCGGCCTCGTCGCCGGCGATCAGCTCGATCGGGCGGCGCAGCGCCCGCTCGGCGGCGGGCAGGAAGACCGGGCCATTGCGCGCCATCCGCAACGCCGCCGTGGCGACCACCCGCACCGCTTGGGGGCGCCAGGCGTCGAGCTCCTCGGCGAATTCGCGCAGGCAGCCTAGCGCACGCCGCATCGCCGCGTCGCACAGGCTGCCGTCCTCGTCGAACGAAGCGGCCAGCGCCACCCGTTCGGACAGGCTGGCTTCCAGCACCAGCTCACCATGGTCGATGCGCCCGACGTGCAGGCGGAAGCTGTCGGAGCCGAGCTCGACAGCAGCGTAGCGGGGAGAATCGGCAACAGGATGGATCATGGGCGGTCCAGCAACGGCGATGCCGCAGGATACGTCCCCGATGTGACGGGATTGTGACGCGGCCAGGAGGCGCTTGTCACGAATCGGAGCGCCATCCCGCCCTATCAGTGCTTTCTCAAGGGCTGCTCGGCAGCACCGGCGAGCGATGCTTCCTGCCCCGGCGCCAGGAACCGGGTCGACGGCCCGCCATCGGCGTTATGCTGCACGATGCGCACCGGCCGCCCTTGCGCGTCAAGCCACACCTGGCCGATGCCGGCGCCGTTCCAGACGCGCTCGCCATGCTGGCGCGCGTCGGGCAGATATGGCGTGAGGGCGAGATCGCGTCGCTTGGTGAACCAGTTCAGTGGCGAGCGCGGAGAATACAGCCAGCGGTTGAGGCGATCGAGCCAGTCGAGCAGGCGGTGCGGGAATTCATTCTTGATGCCGCTGCTGGTGATCTGCCAGATATGCGGCGTGCGGTCGGAGTCGCGCACCTCGACATCGTAGGCGAAAGAGTAGTGCACGTCGCCCGACAGGACCACGTAGTTCCGCGGGCTGCGCGAATGGCGGAAGATATTGAGCATGCTGCTGGCCGCGCCGCGGTGCTCCATCCAGTTCTCGGCGTCGACTTTCAAGGCCAGGCCGGCGAAGGTGGCGACCCTTTGAATCACCTCGATCAGCTTGACCCCGAACATCGGCGTCGGCGAGACGATGACGGCGGCCGTTTCGTCCAGCAGCTCGTGCTGCAGTTCGGTCAGCGATTCCCAATCCATCAGGCCGGACGGATGGCCGGGCCGGCGCCGGTTGCGCCAGCGCCGGGTGCGGGTATCGAGCACAATGATCGTGGGCTTCGCCCGCACGACGAAATCCCACTGGCCGAACGACAGCAGGCGCTCGATCAGTGCGTCCTGCCTTGGCGCGTCCAGCCGGTCATCAAGAGCCGCCGAGGCGGCCAGCGCCGCCACATCGTCCAGCGCCGCCTCGAACACATCGGGGCGGTTGCCCCAGCCCTGGCACAGCATATAGGCAATCAGCGCATTGCCCACGATACGGCGCGAGAACGTGTGCCCGTAGACAGTGGCTTCCCACTTGGCCGACAGGTTCCAGTCGTCGGTGATGTCATGGTCGTCGAAGATCATCAGGGTCTGCACGTGCGCCAGCAGCCGGGCCGCCTGCGGCAGGTCGCGGCGAAAGCCCTCCAGCGCCCTCGACTCGCGCCGCCAGCGCTCCAGATACCTGGGCGCAAACGGAGGCGCCGGCGCATCCGCGACCAGCTGCCATGGCACGGGCGACCAGACCAGCAGGTACATGGCCATCACCTCGGCGAAGGTCACCAGGTGGTTGTGCGCATTGACCGTGGTGAAAATCGGCTTTTCGCTGCCGCCGAAGAAGCGGTCGCGCAGCGCATCGTTGGACCTGGTCGCAGGCAGCAGCTCCTCGCGCCGGTAGTAACCGGCCTGATGGCGGTACAGCGCCTCGCTGTCGGCGACCACTGCGCCTTCCAGGCATTCGCCGTACAGGCCCAGGCGCCGGATCAGCGCGTGGATCGCCGCCAGCATCGGACCGGCCACATCGTCGGCATACACCTGGTCACCGCAGAGCATGAGCATGGCGGGCCGCTCGTCGGCCCGCCCATCGGACAGTTGCGCGTGATCGGCCAACAAGGCGTCGGCGCGCGCCAGGCCGTCGCGCGCGGGATGATGCGGCTTGCGGCACGAGCCATACAGGATATTGTCGCTGCGGCTGCGCAGCACCATGCTCGGCCGCGTTGCGCCGACGTGCAGCAGGTGCGGCGCCCACTGCGCGATGCCGGCCTCAGTGCCATCGCCTTGCGCGACGAGCAAGTCATACTCGATGGTCGTGTCCTGCGGGAGCGGCTCGGGCAGCGCGACATCGATCAGGTGCACGCAGGCGTGGCGGCCGACGCGTATCACACGACAGCGGCGCGCGTCCAAAGCCAGGCGCCGGGGCGCGCCGGACTTGGGCGCCAGTACCAGGGTCAGGTCGAGCGGCGCGCTGCCGACCAGCCATAGCACCAGGCGACCCGGCTCGATGCGGCGCAGGACAGGACCGGCAAGCACGGGCGGCAGGCCCTCGGAGGCTGGATTCTGGATCAATCGGGTGCACTATGCTGGTTAAACCAGCCAGTGTAGCAGACACGCCGGACCGCTTGAGCACGCGAACGGCACATCCGCGCGCACGCCGGCAGCCCCACAAGATGCCAGGCGAGCTAGACCTCGACTGGCGCGGCAAGCGCCTGGCAAACCCGGTTGCGGCCCGCCTCCTTTGCCGCGCGCAGGGCGTCGTCGGCACGCTGGAACAGGGTCACGGTACTGTCCTCAGGGCGGATCACGGTAACGCCGAAGCTGGCCGTCATGGCGATCATCGCGCGCTCGCTCTTGACCGGCGAACTGGCGATGGCGGCGCGGATGCGCTCGGCCACGAGAAGGGCCTCGTCGAGATTGGTGCGCGGCAGCAGGATCGCGAACTCGACGCCCACCAGGCGCCCCACCAGGTCGGAATCGCGCAACTGGCGCTTGCACAGCTCCACCACGTGGCGCAGCACGGCGTCGCCGGCCGGATGGCCGTAGCCGTCGTTGACGCGCTTGAACTGGTCGAGGTCGAGCACTACCAGGGCGGTCGGCAGGCCCGGCCGGCGCGCCAGCGCCATCCAGGGCGCCAGGGCATTGAAGAAGCCGCGTCGGTTCGGCACGTCGGTGAGTGGGTCCACCACCTCGAGGCGTGCCAGTTCGCGCCCGGCACGCTCGCGCCCCAGCAGCAGCACGCCGAAGGCATTGGCCAGCATCAGGAGGTAAAGCGCGGCGCTGGAGAACTGGCGCAGCAACTCGCTCGATAGCCAGCGCCAGCCGCCCGGCAGCAGCAGCACCGACAGGCCACGCGCCGCCACCAGCAACGCCAGCACGGCAGTGGCCAGGGCCAGGAAGCGCTGCAGCAGGCTGGCCTCGCGCCAGCCCGCTGCCAGGGCCGCGGCCACGTTCAGGTAAAGGGCGCCGAGCAGCAGCGAAGCCGCCACGCTGCGCAGGCCCTGCTCGTCGATGAGGTAGCAGACGAAGAACACCAGGATCGCCAGCCCGCCCACCAGCAGCATGGGACGGCGCCAGCCGTCGCGGCCGGCCTCCTGCCAGGACGCACCGCCTTCGACGGCGACGCCGGCGAACAGCAGTGCATAGCCGCCCGGCAGCGCCAGCGCTTCGGGCACGACGCCGGCGCCGCCCAGCCCCAGCAGCGTCCAGGCGCCGGCCTGCACCTGCTTGGACAATGCCCAGGCGCTCAGTGCAGCCGTCCTCGCAGGGCCGTGGTCGAAAAAGGTCAGCAGCGCGCACAGGGCCAGGTTGCCCAGGGCCAGCACCAGCACCATCGTGGTCGCGTCCAGGTTCGTCATGTGTCCGTTCTACTGTCAGTACTCGTGTTCGACCAGGGTCGTGCCCTCGCCTGCCTTGCTGGCCCAGGCGCGGCTGGAATAGTCCATTAGGCAAGCGCTCACGCAAGCATATCCGCGCTGCAGGCGCTCGAGAAGGTCATGCTCCGGGCGTTGGTGGCGTGATCGGAGGATGGTCCGGCAACATGGGCGTCGATCTTTGTTCGAACGGCCAGCTTATCAGAAAGCGATGCCGTAGAACAAGCCGCACTCCCGTCATGCCCGGCACTCCCCTATACTGGCGCCATGTCCGCCCCGCCCGACCAGCCGCCATCCCTGCCGCCGCCGATCGTCTCTACCCGGGGCGACCGCCGCACGCTGGAGTTCACCCCTGGCGATATCCAGAGCGAGATGCGGCTGTCGCGCCCCGACGCGCTGGTGCTGTCCTATGCGCGCGCCATGATGTGCTTCGCCCTGCTGGCGCCGCGCCCGCGCCATATCCTCATGGTGGGCCTGGGCGGCGGTTCGCTGGCGAAGTTTTGCCACCGCCGCTTTCCCGCTGCCCGCATCACGGTACTGGAAGTGCGCGCCGACGTGATCGCGCTGCGCGAGCAGTTCCGGGTGCCGCCCGACGATGCGCGCCTGCGCGTCCTGCACTGCGATGCGGCCGACTGGCTGGCCGGGGCCATGGACGGCGAGGTCGATGTGCTGCTGGTGGACGGTTTCGACGCCGCCGGCCTGCCTCCCGGCCTGAGCAGCGCCAGCTTCTACACGCATTGCCGGCGCGCCCTGCGTCCCGGCGGGGTGCTGGTGGCGAACATCTTTACCTACGACCCCGGCTATGTGACTGCCGTGCAACGCCTGCAGGCGGCCTTCGACGGCCAGGTCTGCTGGCTGTCCGGCATCGCCGGGAACAACCAGATCCTGCTCGCCCAATGCGCGCCGCATCCCGGCGCCGCGCCCGGCCGCGCTCTGCGCTTCCTGAGAGATACACTGCGTAACCGCGGGCTTGGCGCGGGCCCGTTCAACCGCCTGCTGGCGCGCCTGCTCGTGGCCTGGTTGTCGTGGCGACGGCATCCGGACTGAAACGCACGGGCTCGGCATGGCGCGCGCTTGCGACATTTCGTTTGCCGAATCCTGCCCGGATGTGACACACTTCACGTATTGATGCCTACTGGCAAGCATTCAGTCGTCTTTCACACGTCTTTTCACGGACTTTCTGGACATTCCATGGCGCTTCGCCTGCCCCTGTCGCTGACGCTCGCGGCAGCCCTCACGCTCGGGGGCGGCCTGGCCGTATCCGGGGCCCTGTTCCTGGGGGTGAGCCACCTCGAGTACGACAACATGGCGCTCGCTTTTGCCCAGCGTGCCGACGAGCGTGTCGCGGCCGTGCGCCAGGGCATCGACCAGGCGGTCGAAGTGCTGACCGTGACCAACCAGCTGTTCGCGCGCGGCGAGCCGGTCAGCCGCGAACACTTTCGCGACTTTACCGCTGCCCTGCTGCAGCGCCACCGCTACATCCAGGCCTTCAATTTCCATCGCACCGTGCCGGGTGAGCAGCGCGCAGCCGTCGAACGCGAACTGCAGCAGATCCTCCCGGGCACCGTGTTCACCGAACTACAGGCCGAAGGTCTGGTACCGGCGCCGCTGCGGCCGCGCTACCACATCGTCGATTACATCGAGCCGATGGCAGGCAACGAACGCGCCTTTGGCCTGAACCTGACCGAGAACGTGCAGGTGATGAGCGCCCTCGCGATTTCCCGCGGCGATGGCCGCGCCGCCGCCACCGACCTGTTCCAGCTGGCCCAGGACGAGCGCAAGCAGCCGGCCTTCAGCCTGATCATGCCGGTGCTCGACCGCAACGGCATGCTGGCCGGCGACACCGCGATCGTCATCCGCGGACCGGAGCTGGTGCGCGCCTCGCTGGCCGCCAGCGGCCTGCTCGACCCGCGCCAGGTCTCGGGCGAGATCTTCGTGTCGGTCTACGCCGGCGACGAGGCCAGCCCTGCCAAGCTGCTGTTCTCCACCGGCGATACCAGCAAGCCGGAGGACGGTTGGCTGGCCGCCTTCCTGGCGCCCGGCCAGCCCGGCCATGCCACCAAGCTGCTGCGCATCGCTGGCAAGCCATGGCGTATCGAAGTGGCCAGCGCCCCGCGTCCCTTCCTGCAGGACCATATGGCCTCGACCGCCCTGCTGGTAGGCGGCATCCTGATGACCCTGCTCGGCACCGCCTTCGTGCAGGCTTCGGGCCAGCGGGCCCGCAAGGTCCAGCAGCTGGTACGCCAGCGCACCGCCGACCTGCGCCGCACCAACCGGCGCCTGGTCGAGGACATGGCTGCGCGCGAACGCGCCGAGCGCGCCCTGCAGCAGAGCGAGCAGCGCTTCCGCCAGCTGGTGTCGATGTCTTCGGACTGGTATTGGGAACAGGACCGCGACCTGCGCTTCACCATGGTCACCGGCGGCTTCACGGAAAAGGCCGGTGTCTCCGTGGAAAAAGTGCTCGGCAAGACGCGCTGGGAATACGTGCCCTCGCTGCTCGAGACCGAGGCCGGGCGCGCCCACATCGCCCAGGTGAAGGCGCACGAACCCTTCGCCAACCTCGAATACAAGTGCGTCGACGAGCACGGCGACACCCGCTGGTTCTGCGTCAACGGCCAGCCGGTGTTCGACGAGCACGGCGAGCTGCTGGGTTACCGCGGCACCGGCAGCGACATCACCGAACGCAAGCTCACCGAGCAGCGCGTCCACCACGTGGCCCAGCACGACGTGCTGACCGGGCTGCCCAACCGCTCGCTGCTGCAGGATCGCCTCGGCCAGGCAATCGCCTACGCCAATCGCAGCGGACGTCCGATGTGGGTGATGCTGATCGACCTCGACCGCTTCAAGTTCGTCAACGACTCGATGGGCCACAAGGCCGGGGACGTGCTCCTGATGACGGTGGCCGCGCGCCTGACCGGTTCGCTGCGCGACACCGATACCGTGGCGCGCCTGTCGGGCGACGAATTCGTCGTGATCCTGTCCGAACACCACGACGAGCCACTGTCGCCCGAGATCGTGCAGCGCGTGATGGACTCGGTGGCGCAGCCGGTCATGCTCGGCACCAAGGAGTTCTTCGTCACGTGCTCGATCGGCGTGGCCGTCTACCCGAGCGAGGGCACGCCGGCCGACAGCCTGATCGAACACGCGGACATCGCGATGTACAGTGCCAAGAAGATGGGGCGCAACAACTTCCAGTTCTACACCCCGGCCATGAACGAGGAGTCGCTGGAGCGCGTGCGCATCGAAAGCGCGCTGCGCAACGCCCTCGAACGCAATGAATTCGTGCTGCACTACCAGCCGCAGGTCGACCTCAAGACCGGCCAGATCGTCGGCATGGAAGCGCTGATCCGCTGGAAGCATCCGGAACTCGGGATGGTGCCGCCGGTGCGCTTCATCGGCATCGCCGAGGAGACCGGCCTGATCGTCCAGATCGGCGCATGGGTGATGCGCACCGCCTGCGCCCAGAACAAGGCCTGGCAGGATGCGGGCCTGGGAAAGCTACGCGTGGCCGTCAACCTGTCGGCGCGCCAGTTCGGCGCCGCCGACCTGATCGCCAGTCTCGAGTCGACCCTGGCGGATACCATGCTGGATCCGGATTGCCTCGAGATCGAGCTGACCGAAAGCCTGTTCATGAGCGACGTGACGCCGGCGGTGGAGCTGCTGCACCGCATGAAGTCGCTCGGCGTGAACCTCTCGATCGACGACTTCGGGACCGGCTATTCGAGCCTGTCCTACCTGTCGCGCTTCCCGATCGACGTGCTGAAGATCGACCGCTCCTTCGTTGCCGATATCACCCACGACGCCAACGACGCCGCGATCGTTACCTCGATTATCGCGCTGGCCCACAACCTGAAGCTGGCGGTGATCGCGGAAGGGGTCGAAACGCTCGAACAGCTCGACTACCTGCGCAGCCATGGCTGCGATGAAATGCAAGGCTATTTTTTCAGCAAGCCGCTGCCGGCCGAGGAATTCGAACAGTTGCTGGTGCAGCGCAAGGCCTTGCCGCCGCGCCAGGTGCACGAGAACGCTGCGCCGGAAGAAGTCGCCGATATTGCGGCCTGATCTAGATCAAATTTCCGTTTGTCATTTATGCGCTAAGCTGCTGACAGCTATTTATTTGTAGCTAAACAACATTGTTAGCTTTAAAATAGATGTGTCTCCTTAGCAACCCTCGACATCACGGATACTGATCATGATGAATGACACCGGCGAGCTGGCTCCGGTTGCCGATGCGACCGGCAAAGCCAGCGGCGCGCGCCGCCAGCGCACTGACATCCGCACCCGCGACCTGATCAACCAGGCCGTGGCATCGATTCCCACCCTCGGACTGCAGCGCGCCGCCGAATTCCTGGCAACCATGAATGTACCGGCCGAAGTGGCCGTGCGGGTGCTGGTCTACCCGAACCGCCGCCGCATCAATTAAAAGCGCGGCGGCCCGCGCCTAGCGGCGCTGCTGCTGGCGCGTGATGTCGTCCAGCGTTTCGCGGCCCTTCTCGGTCAGGACGTAGCCGCCGCCCTCGAGCGGGGCGATGTGCGACTTGATGCTCAGGAAACGGACCACGTCGGCATCGAGCGTCGCTTGCGGGTCAGCCGCGAGGGCCCCCAGTGATTTGATGCAGCGGCGCAGGAACAGCACCTGCTGCCCCTTCTCCGTCAGCACGATACGCCCGTCGCGGGTGTATTCGAGCATCTTCAATCCCGACAGGCGCTTGGCATTGCGCCCCACGCAGGCACCGGCCGTGTCGCGCTTCACGCCGCGGCGTACCAGTTCCAGTGCGTCGTATTCGTCCGTCGTCAGTTGTTCGTTCTTCATTCTGTTTTCTATTCGGCCAGGGCGCGCCATGGTAACCGGCGCGCCGGCCGAGGGCAAGCATCAACGCAGCGCCCGGAGCGCCAGCCAGCCGAGGCCGGCACTGGCCGCGACGCCGAGCGCCAGCGCCAACTGGGCCCAGCGCGAGTAATACAGTGGGCCGCGGCCCAGATGAATGGTGTTGTACAAGGTATGGCCCATGGTCTCCTCCGGGTCGGGCAGTGGTTTGTCTTGGATGCTTCTTTGGTCCATTACTCCAATCCCATTATAGGCAAGGGAAGGTGTCAGCAACATGACATGGATCGGGCGGCCTGCGGACCGGCCTGATGCTGCAGTGCGGCGTCCCGCGCGCCGAGGCCTGAGTGGCCCTGCTAGGATCATCCCTATCGACAACCCCACTGGAGCACAGCATGAACGACCCGACCCGCAAGCCCGATCCGGCGGCAAAAGGCCCCAACGTGTACTACGAAGCCGATATCGGCAGTGGAGAAAAATCGCCTGGCGAGCTGGAAACGGAAGAGATGATCCGCGAAATCCCGCCGCTGCCGCATTCCGGCGCCCATGGCGGCCAAGGACCGTCCGGCGCCCCGGACAAGAACCATTCCTGAGCGTTGCGCCCGAGCGCGCCTGCCGCGGCGCAGCACGCCGGCCCTCCCGGCCGGTCTTTGCGCCCCCGCCCTCGCGCGCGGCACTTGGCACTTCCGCCGCGCGACCTGCTTGCACTGCCTCCAATCTCCGGGGTCGAGGATCGCACGTTCGCCGGTGCGTACCGGCAAGAAGCTCGGCACGGCGCTTCGCGACCATGTCCAGCTGACGTCGTCGGCATGTAGCGATCGATCGGCAGGTAGTCGAAGGGGATGAAGCACCAGGCGGATGCGCTTTCGCCATCCGGTCCGGCCGGCTGCGGGCGGCATGCCCGCAGCACGCCAGGTTGCCGCTCGCGCGGCCTAATGGGCGCGAATCGGCGGTTCGGGCAGCCGTGGTTCCTCGACCGGTGCATTGACCGGGTCAGGGACATCGTCCGGCACCGGCGGACGCGGGTCTGGCGATGGCGCCGGGTTCGGGATGTCCGGGTCAGGGGTACTGTGGGCTTGCACGGGTGATGATCCCTGCAGCCACGCTTCTTGAGCATGCTTGGTCATGGTCACCTCTCGGAAGTGGGCGGGCTCCAGGCCCGCCGGACATGTCAGGCCATGGCGCGCCACGACGGCGCGCAGCCTCTAGCGGCGGTGCTTCTGCTTGGCTCCGCCGCCGGCGCCTTCGCCCTTGCCGGCCTTGACATTCGACATGTGATCGTGGCTGCTTTTCCGCGTGTTCTGGCCCGCGCGCTCCTTGGCCATTTCTTCCTCGGACATGTTGTCCGACTGCTTGTTGGTCTGGCTGCCGCCGGATTTCGATTGGCTCATCGCACTCCTCCTTGTCAACGTGGTTGCTTTGGATGCAGCCTAGCATGGATGACGAACCCAGGTTTTTCAATTGTGCGGCAAGAGGCCTGTGCCCTGCGGTCCATCCTCGGCTATAGTGCGTGTTCAACCCTTCCCCGGCCGACCATGAACTTCCGCCCCCTCCTGCTCGCCGCCCTGTTCGCGGGCAGCATCCACGCCGCCTCGGGCGCCACACCCATGAAGCTCGCCGACTACCTCGCCTTGAGCGGTCCCGCACCCACCGCCCGCATCCCCTACGGCGAGGCACCCTCGCAGTACGCGGAACTGTTCCTGCCGTCCGGCGGCGGCCCCTTCCCGGTGGCGGTGCTGGTGCACGGCGGCTGCTGGACCAGCAAGTTCGGCGGCATCACCCAGCTGCGCAACATGGCAGGGGCATTGGCAGCGCGCGGCATTGCTGTCTGGAACGTCGAATACCGGCGCTCTGACGAAGCGGGTGGCGGCTATCCCGGCACTTACCAGGACATGCACGCAGCGCTCGAACTGCTGGCGGCGCAGGCCGGGCGCTATCGGCTCGACCTGGAGCGCATGGTCGCGGTCGGCCATTCGGCCGGCGGCCAGCTGGTGCAGTGGATGGCCGGGAGCGCGCGCATTCCGGCCGGCAGCCCGCTCCACCGTCCCGACCCGCCGAAGGTGTCGGCGGTCGTCAGTCTCGGCGGCCTGGCCGACCTGCGCAACGAAGCGGCCCTGATCAAGTCCAGCTGCGGCCGCGACACTGCCGAGCTGGCCGGCGTGCCCGGTCCCGGCCGGCCGGACGTCTTCGTGGATACCAATGCCGCGGAACTGATACCGAACGGCAGCCGTACCTGGCTGGTGACAGGCGAACTGGACACGATCTCGCCGCCGCGCGTGGCGCACGACTACGCGGCGCGGGCGCGCAAGGCCGGCGACGCTGCCGAAGTCGTGATCCTGCCGGGGGCCAGCCACTATGACGAGGTGGCGGCGACTTCGCACGCCTGGGCGCAGGTGCTGGGCGTGATCGAGCGGGCCCTCGGCCGTCCGCAACCCTAGGCCGATTCATTCCCAAGCGATGCGGCGAGCGACGGGCGCCTCGATCACGAGGTCGCCGCGCGCCACTGCCACGCAGGGCAGGATGTAGCCTTCGCGCTTTTCGTCGAAGGAGAGTCCCGGCCACTCGATCCGGTGCGCGGCCGCGCCGCTGCGCACGCGGCAAATGCAGGTGCGGCAAGTGCCGTTGCGGCAGGAACTGGGCAGCTCGATGCCGGCCGCCTCGAAGGCATGGAGGATGCTGGTGTCCTCGTCGGCCTCAATGGCGAAGCCGCTCGGCTGCAGCACGATGGTATGGCGGGTCATGCGCCGATTGTAGCGCGGCCGGCCGGACCCAAGCGCTTGAGTTCGTTCTCGCACAGACCTGGTCCGGGCGCAGGCCTACGCTAAGGTTTCCAAAAGCAAGCATTGCAGGAAACCAAAATGAGTAAATCGCACGCACTCCCTCTCCTCGCCGCCGCCCTGCTGGGCGCCCTTCCCCTTGCCCAGGCACAGCAGGCTGCTCCCGCAGCGCCGGCGCAGGCACCTGCAACGCCCCCGGCCCAGCAACAAGCAGCCCCGGCGGGGCAAGTGCCCGGACAGGCGCCCGTCCAGGCCGGCGCCCCGGTCAACCCGGCCGCAGCCAAGCAAGCCGAATTCGAACGCAACCTGCGCGCCCAGGTCCTGCTCGACCGCGCCAACCTGTCGCCCGGCGAGATCGACGGCGCCTACGGTTCCAACATGCGCCAGGCCCTGAACACTTTCCAGGCCCTGCGCAAGCTGCCGGTCACCGGCAAGCTCGACGCCGCTACCTGGAACGCCCTGAACGCCGACAACAGCCCCCACCTGGTCACCTACACCCTCGTCGAGGCCGATGTTGCCGGCCCCTTCCGTCCGGTGCCGAGCAACATGATGGAAAAAGCCAAGCTGCCCGAGCTGGGCTATGCCAGCGTGCTCGAAGGCCTGGGCGAGAAATTCCACGCCAAGCCTGCCATGCTGCAAGCCCTGAACCCCGGCAAGAACTTCAGCCGCGCCGGCGAGCAGATCGTCGTCCCCAACGTCCACGGCAAGGAGCCTTTGCCGAAGGCGGCGAAGGTCGTGGTCAAGGAAGGTCCGAAGATACTGCAGCTGTTCGACGAGGCCGGTGGCCTGATCGCCCAATATCCGGTCTCGACCGGCAGCGCCAACGATCCGCTTCCGATCGGGACCTGGAAGATCAACAGCGTGCACGCCAATCCGGTCTACAACTACAACCCGAAGCTGTTCTGGGACGCCGAGCCGGGCGACAAGAAGGCCAAGGTTGCACCGGGACCGAACAACCCGGTCGGCGTGGTCTGGATCGACCTGTCCAAGGAGCATTACGGCATCCATGGCACCCCGGTGCCGGGCCACGTCGGCAAGACCGAATCGCACGGCTGCATCCGCCTGACCAACTGGAGCGCCGCCGAAGTGGCGGGAGCGGTGAGCGCGGGGCTGGAGGTCGTGCTGGAGAGCTGATACCCACATCAAGACTCAACGGAGGATGACATGAGATGGCTGATGACCTTCCTGCTCGGCGCGCTGGTCGGCGCGGGCGGCCTGTTCGTTCTGTTGCGCGCCGTGCCCGACGAGCCGGCGCCGAACACAGCGGTGGCGGCTGCCGGCATACCGGCTGCCCGGATCGATCCCCAGCTGCCGGGCCCGCCGAGCATCCAGCCTGACCTCAGTGACTTCGACCTGCCGCTGCGTCCATCCTCGCCTGCAGTGCCGGGGGCCGGCGCCCAGGCCCCGGCCGATGCGGCCGCGGTCGCGGTGCACGGCAAGCTGCTGGTGCCGGTGCAGGGCATCAAGCTCGCCAATCTCAGCGATACCTATGACCAGCCGCGCGGCACCCAGCGCCACCATGAGGCCCTCGACATCAAGGCGCCGAAAGGGACGCCGGTGCTGGCGGCCACCGACGGCAAGGTGGCCAAGCTGTTCACCAGCAAGCCTGGCGGCACCACGCTGTACCAGTTCGACCCGAACGAGAAGTACGCCTACTACTACGCGCACCTCGACCGCTACGCGGACGGCATCCAGGAAGGCATGGACGTCAAGCGCGGCGACGTGATCGGCTATGTCGGCATCACCGGCAATGCCGACCCGCACGCGCCGCACCTGCATTTCGCGGTGTTCGAGCTGACGCCCGAGAAGCTGTGGTGGAAAGGGACACCCCTGAATCCCTTCCCCTTGATGACGGACGGGCAGGCCGTCGCCGCCCAATAAGAGCGCGCCCTACGGCGTCGCGATGGCGCCGAGTTCGTCCACGTCCGGGCCGACATTGATGGCGGCATAGGCGCGCTGCACGGCGACGGCCTCCTTGCTTTCCTTGCCGTACAGCTCCTCGGCCGCCTCGATCATCTTGGCGCGCGCATCGGCGTAGTTGGTCGAGGACGTGAACTTGGTGGTGTTCGCATGGAACCAGATGCGGAAGGCCTTGTCCATGCCGATGCCGGTCATCGCGCCCGGCTGCTTGACCAGGTATTTGCTGTAGTAGTCACCCGCACTGTCGGCGCGCGAGCCGCGCGACAGGAAGTAGAACATGCGGTTGTTCGGCCCGCTGCTGTAGTGCACGTCGAGCCGGCGCAGCGAGGTGCTCCAGGCGTCCGGGCTGCTGCCGTCCTTGCTCGGGCGGTACATCCAGCGCAGCGGCGTGGCGTTGCGGCTGATCTCGGTGCCCAGCTGCCAGTCGTTGCCCTCCTCCGGAAACCGGTCGCCCTTGCCGCCGGCGCGCGCATAGGCTTCCACCACCTCGCCCGCGATGTCCGAGCTCGACTCGTTCAGGCCACCCGATTCGCCGCTGTAGATCAGGTCCGAGGTCGATGCAGTGATGCCGTGTCCCATTTCGTGGCCGACCACGTCGATCGCCGCCAGGCTGGTGAAGTAGGTGCCGTCGCCGATGAACATGCACTTGCAGGTGTCGCTGTAGTAGGCGTTGTCGTAGCCGCGGTTGACGTGGGCGGCGATATAGGTCGCGGTGTTCTTGCCGTCCAGCGAGAGCCAGCCGAGCACGTTCTTGTGGGCGTCGTAGGTGTTCATCAAGCCCCACATCGCGTTCACCGCCGCCGTCTGGCCGTTCGGCCCCAGGGTGCTGCCGCCCTCGAACTGTTTGCCGTCACCCCAGACATTGGTGGCATTGGTATAGACCTTGCCCGCGCTGCTGCCATTGTTGGCGTTGGTGATCGCCATCGCCCCGAAGGCGCCGCCCTTGCCGCGTTCCGGATCGAGCATCTGGTAGCTGCCGTTGGCAAGCGTGGTGCTGATCGGGACTTCGCCGTTGTACTGGCTCTTGCCCACGCCGATCACGGTCTGCAGCATGTTCCACTGGTCGAGCACGGCGGCGTCGCGCGCGCTGACGATGGTGTCGTAGTAGACCGGTTGGTCGCCTACCCGCATGCGGGTGCGCACCAGGTAGGCCAGTTCGTAGCGCTCCACCACGTCGTGGACGTCAAGGGCATTGAGCTCCGCTTCTTCCTTCGCGCCGGCGCCGACCACGCGCTGCATGCGCATCATCGGATAGATCAACAGTTCTGCGCTGGGCTTGACCACGTTCACCGCACTCTGCCCGAGACTGTTCGCCAGCGAGGCCAGCGCCGCCGCGATCGCGGCCTTGCTGTCGATCCGGGGCTGGACGGCGAAGCTTGCGGTCAGTGCGCCGAGGCGGTTGGCGCCGCCCGTGCCGAGGTGCTGGCGGCGCTCCGAGGCCGATTCGGACAGGATCTTGAGGGACTTGTCGAGCACCACCACGGACTCGGACCCGAACACGCGCAGCCCCTTCCAGGTGTGGGCGGCGCGCAGGATCTGGGTGCCGTTCGCGCCGGGGTGCTGGGCCGTGATGCGGTAATGGTGGTCGTTGTCCAGACCCTTGGCCTGGCGCTGCGCCACCAGTCGGGCCAGGATGGAGGACGTCACCGCAGTGCTCAGCGTCGTGGGCGGACTCATCATCGGAGCCGCGTGGAGGGGCTGCGGGAGCTGTACGAGCAGCCAGGCGGCGCCGAGCAGCGCTGCCGGGAAGGTGGTGTGCGTTCTCATCTCGCCTCCGTCCGGGGAAACGCGGCCCTGGGATGGACCGCCCACCGGACAGTGTGGACGAGCTCAGCAGAAAAGATTTGCTTGAGCGCAACGCTCACGCAGACAGGCCAGTCCGCCTGCCTGCGTCGTCGACCTCAAAAACCGCGGTTCCAGCTCAACGCCAGCGTACGGCCGCGGCCGGCGTAGGTGGCGTTCACGTCCACGCTGGATGCCGACTGCGAGTAGTAACCGACGTAGTACTTGTCGAACAGGTTCTCGACGCTCAGACCGAAGCGGCCGTAGGCGGTGTCCCAGGTCGCTGCGGCATCGACCAGGGTGTAGCCCTTGAAATGCTCTTCCAGGTTGCTGGTGCCGACGCGGCGGCCGATGTTGATGTCGCGGTCGCGCAGGTGGGTGGCCTGCAGGCGCAGCTGGGCCTGGGATTGGACCTTCCAGTTGGCGCCCAGTACGGCCTTGTCCGGGCCCTGCGAACGGGCACCCAGGTCGAGGTCCATCGGGGCGCCTTGCGTGGCGGCGGTCTTGCCGTCGGTGGTGGCCCAGGTGCCGAACACGCTCCAATCCTTGGACGGACGCCATTCGGCATTCGCTTCCCAGCCCTTGACCGTGGTCGGCACGCGCTCGACCAGGCCGATGCCGGCCGAGGTAATGCGGATCACGCTGCCGAGCTTGGAGCGCGAATCGTAGCGCGACAGGCCGAACTGGCCCTTGGTACCGCGCCAGTTGATGCCGACCTCGTTGTTGCGGGTGACGATGGGCTGCAGACTGATCAGGTTGGAGACCGACTGGTTCGGCACGGACACGCCGCGCAGCACCAGGCCGGCGTCCGGCAGGCCGAAGCCTTCCGAGCTGCCGGCGAAGGCCGACCAGCCCGGTGCGAAACGCCACACGGCGCCGACATTCTTCACCGCTTTCGAGAATTCGGCCGAACCGCCCTGCACCCGGCGGCTGCCGTAGGCGGCCAGGGTGGTATAGGTGTCGACGTCCAGCTTGGCGTCTTCGTAGCGCAGGCCGCCGCGCACCGTCACCGGGCCGAATTCGTATTCGAGCTGGGTGAACGGCGCCAGCGAACGGAACTTCAGCTCCGGCACCCAGGTGCGGCCAGTGCCGGCCAGGCGCTGCTGGGGGTTGTCCTGCAGCCAGTCGACCCCGGCCGTCAGTTCCAGGCCTTCTACCCACAGGTCCGGCCGCGCCCAGGTGACGCGAGCGCCGCGCTTGTCCGTCACCACCTGGGACTGGTCCCACAGGGTGCCGGCGGGGGCGATGGCCCGGTCCTGGAAGGTGGAGGTATTGGTGGCGCCGTACAGCGCCGAGAACTTGTGGCCGAACAGCTGCACGGCCAGGCTGCCGCCGGCGACGCCGTTGTGGCGGTAGTCGAGGCTGGCGCTACGCACCTTGTTGCGCGGCGGCATGCCAATCGGGGTGCCGGGTGTGGAGCTGGTCGGCAAGCCCCGGGCCAGGTTGCCCGGCACGCTGCGGTAGTCGCCGTCGCCGGCCAGGTCGAAGCGGTTCAGGGTCAATTGCAGGCGCTGCTCCCCGAAGGTCTTGCCGATCTTCAGGAACAGGTCATTGCCGTGCGAATCCATGGTGTCGCCCTGCACCGCATCGATGCCCAGACGGCGGCCGCTGCCGTCGTAGCCCATGCCGCGGCGCTGCACGCTGGCATAGGCCAGCATGTCGAAGTCGCCCGATTTGTGCGTCACCGTGAGGCCGGTCTTCCAGTCCAGGCTGTCGGATTCGAACTGGCTCGCGAAGCGGGTGTTGAGGGCGTAGCTTGTTCCTTCCTTCCGTGGGGTCTTGGTGATGTAGTTGATGATGCCGCCGGTCGCGCCCATGCCCTGCATGGCCGAGGCGCCGTTGATGACTTCGATGCGTTCGATGATGGCGCTGTCGGCAAAGTAGCCTTCGCGCATGCCGGCGCGCAGCGGGTTCGATTGCGGGATGCCGTCGAACAGGATCAGCGGCTGGCGGCCGCGCAGCGATTCGCCGGTCGAGGTCATTTTCTGGCGGCTCGGCGCATAGCCCGGGACATAGGTGGCCAGGGCCTGCGAAGGATCGTCGGCGATCAGGTACTGGGTCGCCAGCTCCTGCTGGGTGATCACCGAGACCGCGCCCGGGATCTTGTCGACGGCCTTGGCGGTGCGGGTGGCGGTGACGACGACCGACGCGAGTTCATGCTCCTCTTCCGGCTTTTGCTCTTGGGCGGCGACATGGGACATGGCCATCAGCATGCATGCGACGGCGACGGCAGCGGTGATCGGCTTGATCGGATTATTTTTATTCATGGAAATTCAATACATTCACTCAGCAGGACTGCCGAAATGATAATCGTTATCATGTAAGGACGCAAGATCGAGAATCATTCTCATTTCGGTTATCATTCCATTTATGAAACCGCTCATCCGCACCGTTCACCTCTGGGCCGGCCTGATCTTCGGCACCATCCTGGTCCTGCAAGGGCTTACCGGCACCGTCATCGGCTGGCGCCATGAACTCGACGCCTGGCTCAATCCGGGACTGCTGCGCGTGGCCCCGCCCGCCGGCGCCGTTGCAGGCCTCGAAGCGCGCCCTGCCCCGGCCCAGGTGGCGGCGGTCATGGCACGCCTCGCGGGCGATCCGAGCTATGGCCGGCCCGACACGCTATTCCTGCCGGAAGTGCATGGGGACGTGTACGTCGCCTGGTACCGGCCCGGGAAACCGGAATCAAGCTGGACGCAGGGCGTGACGCGCCAGGTCATGGTCGACCCGGCCACCCTGGCGGTCCTGGGCGAACGCAACTGGGGAGAGGCAGGCCTGTCGCGGCCGCTCCTGATGCCGACCTTGTTCCACCTGCACCGCTACCTGATGGCGGGCGAAGGCGGCAAGGTGGTCATTGCCGTGCAGGGCGTGGCATTGATGCTGCTCACCCTGACGGGCATCGTGGTGTGGTGGCCGAAGATGACCTTGTCTGCCTTCTGGCATGCGATCTCGGTGCGGCGCGGCAGCAATTGGCCCAAGTTCAACTTCCAGCTGCACCGCGCGGCCGGTTTCTATACGGCGCCGGTGCTGCTGGTGCTGGCCTTTTCGGGGGTGTACTTCAATGCGCCGGACTGGGTGACGCCGGCCATCCGCGCCGTCGCCCCGCTCAGCAAGAACGACAAGGCGGTCAATGCCAGCCCGAAGGACGCGCCGCGCATCGATGCGGGGGCGGCGATGGCGGCGGCGCAGGCGCGCTACCCGGAGGGCCGGGTGTCGCGCATCGGCATCCCGGGCAAACCGGAGCAGCCCTACGAGGTGCGGGTGCGACAACCGGGCGAGCTGCGCCATGGCGCGGGCGCCACGCGCGTGAGCGTGGACGCTGGCAGCGGCGCCGTGCTGCGCGCCATCGATCCGCTCACGGCGCGCGGCGGCGACTGGTTCGTCAGCACCCTGTTCCCACTGCATACCGGCGAAGCCTTCGGTACGGCCGGCCGCATCCTGATCAGCGTGGTCGGCGTGATGCCCCTGCTGTTCTTCGTCACCGGCCTGGTAGTCTGGATCAAGTTCCGCCGCAAGCCGGCCAAGCGCAAGGCGCCCGCCGTAGCTGCGGCGCCCCGCCCCGAACCCGCACCAGTATCGAACATGGCGAAGAGCGGAACCTCACCCGTGGTGCACGACCCACGCTACGGTTAGGCGCAGGCAGCAGGCCCGCCCGGCCCTGCTGCCCATGCGGCCGAGTGGGCGAATCTCAGCGGTAATAACGTTTGCCGTAGCGGTCGCCTTCGTAACCCACCTGGTCGCGGTCGCTCCGCTTCATCAGGTAGACCGCCGCACCGACCACGGCGGCGGTGATCGCCACCTTCTTCGCCAGCCCGGCCGGGTTGTGCTTCATTTCGGACTTGATGCCCATCTCGCCGAGGATGTTCGGGACGTGCCCGCGCGCCAGGTCCTCGACGACGCCTTCGACCACGTTGACGCGGTCGGCCAGCAGCAGGAGCATCCAGTGCCGCAGGTCGTTCTCGGTGGACTTGAAGGCCAGGCGCCGGATCATGCCCGACAGTCCGGACGGCGGCTGGGCGGTGCCGAAGATCGGCGTGATGCCGGGGCGCTCGGGCGAGACCAGCACCTCGACCGTTTCCGGCTGCTGCGGCGGGTCGCCCGGCTTGGCGTCGATGAAGCGCGGCGGGGTGCGCTCCATCGGCACGGCCGGCCGGTTCTTGCGGTCGAGGTCGGCGCCCCAGCCCTGGATGTGCGAGAGTTCCTCGCGCGACGGACGGCGCGGTTCCAGGTGGCCCTGGGACGGATGCATTTGCAGGTGGCCGTGGCCGTGGTCGTGGCCGTGGTGATGATGGTGGCCGCTGTCTTCCTTGCGTGGTTCCATGTTTCGCTCCTCAATGCGCGGCAGTGGCCGACACCGCGCGCACCTGGTTGGCGCTCGGCGGGATCAGGATCGGCTTGATGCAGTTGTCCAGCTTGCTGGAGAAGATGTGGTAGGCATCCGCAACTTCCTCGAGCGGAATGCGGTGGGTGATGATCTGCTTCGGATCGATGTGGCCGGCGCGGATGTGCTCGATCAGGCGCGGCAGGTGGCGCTTGACGCTGGCCTGGTTCATGCGCAGGGTCAGGCCCTTGTTGAGCGCGTTGCCGATCGGGACCATGTTGGTGGTCGGTCCATAGACGCCGACGATCGACACGTTGCCGCCCTTGCGCACCGAGTTGATGCACCAGTGCAGCACCGTGGCCGCGCCGCCCTGGATCTTCATGAGGCGCCCGGTGATGGTCTGGCTGATGTTGCCGGAGGCGTCACCGCCGACCGCGTCGATGCAGACGTCGGCGCCCATCCAGTCGGTCATCTTCTTGATGTGCAGGGCCATGTCGTTCACCTCGAGGAAGTTCACGACCTCGCACTGGGCGTAGCGCTTGACGAACTCGAGGCGGTAGTCGACGCAGTCGACCACGATCACGCGCCCGGCGCCCATCAGCCAGGCCGACTTGGCGGCGAAGATGCCGACCGGGCCGGCGCCGAATACCACCACGGTGTCGCCTTCCTGGATGTCGCCCATCTCGGCCGCCTGGTAGCCGGTGGGGAGCGCATCGGTCAGCAGGACGGCGTCGTCGTCGTGGATGTCGTCGGGGATCACGTAGGGACCGACGTCGGCCATCGGCACGCGCACGAACTCGGCCTGGCCACCGTCGTAGCCGCCCGCCGTGTGCGAGTAGCCGTAGATGGCGCCGACCGCGGTCGCTTCGGGGTTGGTGTTGTGGCAGTTGCCGAACAGCTCGCGCTGGCAGAAGAAGCAGGAACCGCAGAACAGGTTGAAGGGCACCAGCACGCGGTCGCCGACCTTCAGGTTGTGCACACCGGAGCCGACGTCTTCGACCACGCCGATGAACTCGTGACCAAAGGTATGGCCGACACGGGTGTCGGGCACCATGCCATGGTACAGGTGCAAGTCCGAACCGCAGATGCAGGACCGGGTAACGCGCACGATGGCGTCGCCCGGGTGCTCGATGACGGGGTCGGGCTTGTGATCGGCGCGGACGCGGTAGGGCCCGCGGTAGTTCATTGCCAGCATAACTCCTCCTCGATGATGTTCACAACGGGGTTGACGGCGCCCGCCGGCTCGGCGGGCATGGTGGGAACACGTTATGTCAAAACACCAAGAATTGCGATACGCGCACGGAAACGAACGGGGCGTTTTGACGGGCTTTCCGGTGCGACCGCAGCTCGACGGGCGCTAGTCCTACAAGCGACCGGATTTTCGTAGGGTGGGCGCTCCTCGTCCCGGCCACCCTACAACTGCCGCGCCTCGAAGGTGTTGCACTGCTCGACGCTGCCGCTCTCCAAGCCGCGCGAGAACCAGCGCGCCCGCTGGGCCGAGCTGCCGTGGGTGAACGAGTCCGGCACCACCGTGCCTTGCGACTGGCGCTGCAGGGCGTCGTCGCCGATCGCGGCCGCCGCTGCCAGGGCGGTCTCGACGTCGCCGGCTTCCAGGATCTGTTCGCGCTGGTTGGTGCGGTTGGCCCAGACGCCGGCAAAGCAATCGGCCTGCAGCTCGAGGCGCACCGACAGGGCATTGCCTTCCCTTTCGGAAACGCGCTGCTGGGCGTGATGGACCTGGCCGGACACGCCGAGCAGGTTCTGGACGTGGTGGCCGACCTCGTGCGCAATCACATAGGCTTGCGCGAACTCGCCGGCCACGTTGAAGCGCTGCTGCATCAGGCGGAAGAAGCTCAGGTCGATGTAGACTTTGCGGTCGGCCGGGCAATAGAAGGGGCCGGTGGCGCTGCGCCCGGTGCCGCAGGCGGTCCGGGTAGCGCCCTCGAACAGTACCAGCGTGGTCGGCTGGTACTGGGCGCCCTGGGCGGCGAAGATCTGGGCCCAGGCATCTTCCGTATAGGCCAGCGTGGTCCTGACGAACTGGGTTTCGCGGTCGTTCGCAGGCGCCCCCTGCGGTCCTTGCGGGCCTTGCTGCACGGGCACCGGCCCGCCCCCGCCGCCGAGGAACACGCCCGGGTCGATGCCGAAGAAGACACTGCCGATCAGTGCAATGACGATCGTGCCGATGCCGACGGACTTGCCGCCGAAGCCGCCGAAGCCGCCTCTGCCTCCACCGCGGCGGTCCTCCACGTTATTGCTCTGCCGATCGCCTTCCCATTTCATGGCCTGCCCTCCTCGTGTGTGCGTCGCCGACGGATCAGCGTGCGGGATGACGCCTGAACGTGCCCGTGTCGGCGCGCTCGCGCGCATCCTTCAGGCGGAACTCCTCTTCCAGCGGCGCCAGTCCGCCCCGCGCCTCGTCGTGCAGCGCGCGCTCGTGGCGCTCGCGTGCGATCTCGCGCTCCAGCCGTCCCGCCGCTTCCTTACTGCCCCTGTTCGCCATTTCCGTCTCCCCTGAACGACAAGCCGACCCGAACAACGTTCCTGCAACCGAGTATGGCCGGCCACCCGGCTGCGCACTGTTCGGATATTCACATAGCCGTGGAAATTTCCGGTCACCAAGGCGGCGATCTGCGTTAGCTGGCGCACAGCGTCGCCCTTGCCGGCGTGCGATGCTCACAGTCATGACAAGCCCACACGCCAATGCCCTCGTCGCCGTAGGCCGCTACCTGCGCGACCACGACTACCGTTTCATCACGGTCACCCCGTCCACGCACCGCCGCATCAACCGCCGGCCCGGCAACGAACGGGCCACGGACCTGCGCGGCATCTTCGGCTGGAGCCGGCCTTTCGCTGCCGACGAGGTCGCGCCGGAACTGCTCGTGCTGATGCGCGAGGCCGGCATCGTGGAACCCGACGGCGCCCTGCTGCGTTCGACGCTGCGCGCCTCGACATTGGGCGAACTGCTGGTGTTCCACTCGGCCTATCCGACCGACGACGACGACTCGGTTTTCTTCGGACCGGACACGTATCGCTTCGTGGGCACCATGGGACGCGCCTTTCCCTGGCTCGGTTCCGGACCGGTGCGGGCGCTCGACATCGGCTGCGGCGGGGGCGCCGGGGCGCTGGCGATCGCGCACCACTTCCCGCACGCCGAGGTGATCGGCGCCGACATCAATACGCGCGCGCTGGCGCTGACGGTGGTGAACGCCCGGCTCGCGGAACTCCCCAACCTGCACGCCTGCCACAGCGACCTGTTCGACAGCCTGGACGGCGACTTCGACCTGATCGTGTCGAACCCGCCCTACGTGCTCGACCCGAGCGAACTTCCCTACCGCCACGGGGGCGGCATGCGCGGCGCCGAACTGTCGGTGCGGATCGTCCGGGAAAGCCTGGGACGGCTGCGCCGGGGCGGCAACCTGATGCTGTACACCGGGGTGGCAATCGCCGGCGCGGCCGACGAGTTCCTGGAGGCGGTCCGCCCGGACCTGGACGCCCAATGCGACCACTGGAGCTACGAAGAGCTCGACCCGGACATCTTCGGCGGCCAGCTGGGCGAACCCGGCTACGAGGACACGGAACGGATCGCGGCAGTGTGGCTGCACGCGATCAAGCGTTAGCGGCCGTGCTCGAGGAAGAAGGCCAGCATTTCCGCTGACGCGCTGGGCCCGCTGGCGTCCGTGTGCGAACCGGCCGCCTTGCCGCCGATCCAGGCGTGCCCCACCCCATGCACCAGCCAGTGCTCGGCCATGCGCCGGCCCTTCGCGTCGCGCCAGCAGCTGCGGGTGAAACGGCGTCCGCCGGCTTCGCCATCCAGGCGCTCGCGCCGCAGGCGGCCTGCCCCATGTGCATTGCTGAACTGGCGCAGCACCGCTTCCCCGTTCCCCTGGTGGACGACATGGTCGGCGTCGCCATGGAACACGATGACCGGCACGCCCTGCCCGGCCGTTGCCGGGGTCGGGGGATGCTTCATCGCATGCAAGCCCGAGATCATGTCCTTGCCGGTGCCGGCCGCCAGGCCGGAATGGATGCCGACGGCGGCGAACAGCTCCGGATACTCGGCGCCGAGGATGGCCGCCATCGCCCCGCCCGCCGACAGGCCCGCCGCGTACACACGCCTCGGGTCGGCGTCATGTTCTGCGATGATCTCGCGCGTCATGGCGGCCAGGACCGCCGGTTCGCCGCTGCCGCGCCGCTGCTGTCCCGGTTCGAACCAGTTCCAGCAGTTGGAATGGTTGGCACCGCGGTCCTGTTCGGGATACAGGACCAGGCAGCCGTGCGCCTCGGCCACCGTGTTCATCGCGGTGCCGGCCGCGAAGTCGCCGGCATCCTGGGTGCAGCCGTGCAGCATCACCACCAGCGGGCGCGGGCCTTCGGCGGCACGGGCCGGCACGTACAGCTTGTAGCGGCGCCGGCCTTCGGGGCAGGCGAAGCTGCCTTCGATGAAGCGGCCGGGCCCCAGGTCGGCGGGCACATGCGGCTTGCGTTTCCAGCCGGTGCGCACGCCCGGCATCGGCCGGACCTTGGCCTTCGGCTTCGGCTGCGCCTGTGTCGCGCCGGGCGCCGGATTGATATCGATGATGGTGGGGGTGTCGTCGCCGGGAGCTGTCGGGCTCACCAGCCCCGCCTGCTGCAGTGCGCGCTGGATGACGCCGGTGGCGGCGCCGGGGTCGCCGGCGCGCACGCGCTCGGCCGAGGCCAGCATCTGGCGCACGAATTCGTCGATGGGTTTCATGGGGATTCCTGTTCTATGAGTACTACATATGGATACGGTCCGCCAGCGCCTGCCTGACGGCGGGCGACGCGATGAAGGCGCCCAGGACCTGGACCGAGGCGATGGCGGCGCCGGCAAGTTCCGGCGTGACCTCGTCTTCGATCACGGCCAGTCCCAGCACATGGATTTCGAGGCGCTGGCCGCCGGCGAGCACCTCCTCCAGCTCCCTGCGGGTATAGCGGTGCTGCCCGAGCACGTAGCGCTTGCGCACCACGATCTGGCGCAGCGCATCGGCATGCGCCACCAGCTGGTTGCGGATGGCGGTCCGGACGAAGTCGGTCCGGTTCGAATAGAAGCCTTCGTTGACCAGCAGGTCGACCTGGGCCAGGTCGACCAGGCCGACGTTGACGGTGACTTTGTCGCTGTCGGGAACGCGCTGCAGGGTTGGGGTCGCTTGCATTTATCTTCTCCTTATACTCCATGTGGAGTATAGCGGGAGTATTACAAGTCCCGACAAGGAAAAAAATGCGCGGCCGGCGCAGTGTGGCGTCGATGAGACTCAGGCAGCCAGTGCCAATTGCCTCAGTGCAGGGACGACCTGGTCCAGGCTGGCGACCTCGCAGCTGGGGCGCGCCCGGGTGTCATTGGCCAGGCCGCTTGGATTGAACCAGCAGCTGTCGATGCCGAAGCGATTGGCACCGAGGATGTCGGCATCCAGGCGGTCGCCGACGATGACGGTCTCGTGCTTGGCGAAGGGCCGCGCACGCGCCATCCGGGCGGCGAATTCGAAGAAGCGGCTATCCGGCTTGGCATGGCCGCAGGCTTCCGAGGTCGCGACAAAGGCGATGTGACCGCCCAGCCCCGAACTGGCGATGCGCTGGTGCTGGATGTGGTGCACGCCGTTGGTGATCACGCCGACCTCGCCGATCGCGGCCAGGGTTTCGCACAGTGCCGGGGCGCCATCCACCAGCACCACCGCCTCGGACAGGGACTCGAGGTAGAGGACGCTGGCCCTGCCCGGGTCCAGGTCGAGCCGGTTCGCCACGAAGGTCTGGCGGAAGCGCTCGACCTTCAGGACGTCTTTCGCCACCCTCCCCGCTTCGAATTCGCGCCACAGCGCGAGATTGATCGCCTGGTACTGCTGGAACAAGGCCTCGATGTCGCCCTGCAGGCCGAGTTCCCCCATCGTGCGCACGAAAGAAAGGCGTTCGGAAGCCTTGAAGTCGAGGAGCGTGTCGTCCAGGTCGAAGAGGAACAGTCTGTGTTTCACCAGGCGCTGCCAGCGGTAGTCGGGGAATCTTCGATGGTAGCACGTCCCGGCGCTGGCTACCCCTAGAGGTACTTCAGCCAGGCGAGGTCGCGCCGCCGCGCCTTGAGCCGCCCGAAGGCCTGCACCGCCGGATACAGGGCCACGCACAGCACCGCGCTCGAGACCCACACCGGCCATACCGCATCGAAGCGGGCCGCATCCGGATCGACCGCTTCGGCGCCAAGGAACAGGAGCTTGAGCACGTACAGGTGTACGATGTAGAAGAACATCGGCGCTGCGCCCAGTACCGCCAGCCTGCGCACCACGGTCCCGGCGCGGCGCTCCAGCACCAGGAGCAGCAGCAGGCCGATCCCCAGCGTCAGCGCCGTGAACTGCAGCGAGGGCGGATACTTGGTGACGTTGAAGAAGCCCATGACGGTTTCAAGCGCCGAGGCGCCGGTAGTCCACGGCCGGTCGCCGTAGGCATTCGCCGCACGCAGCAGCATGAAGCCCCCCAGCGCCGCCGCCGCCCACCCGAGCAGCCGGCGTGCGCGGCGCCCTGGCCCGAAGGAGGCGCCGAACCAGGGCCCGCAGGCGTAGCCCAGGCAAATGATGCCGATCCAGGGCAGCACCGGGTAGGAGGTGCGCAGGCGCAAGGTATCGCCCAGCTCCAGCCAGCCGCGATCGTGCAGCACCGCCCAGGTGGCGTGGAGCGGATGCCCGGGCGCAAACTGCAGCGGGTCGAGCAGGTTGTGGCCGGCGACAATCGCCAGCCCGAGCGCGACCAGGGCCGAGCGCGGCAGGCGCACCAGGGCCGCCAGCGCCAGCATCGACAGCCCGATGGCCCAGATCACCTGCAGGTAGATGACTTTCGGCGGGAAGCTCGCGGTCCAGGCGAAGTTGATGACCGTGAGTTCCAGCGCGACCAGGAACAGGCCGCGCTTCCACAGGAAGCCGGCGGCCGCGCCGGCGCTGTCCTGCTGACGCGCACCGTACAGGAAGGCGGACAGGCCGGTGAGGAACACGAACACCGGGGCGCACAGGTGGGCCATCAGGCGCGACGCGAACAGCGGGCCGGAAGTGCTCGCAACAAGCATCGGGTCGGACACCTGCAGGTGCAGCAGGAAGGTCTCGCGCACGTGGTCGGCAAGCATGAACACCATCACGAGGCCGCGCAGGGCGTCGATGCCCATGATGCGCTGGTGGGCGCCGGGGTGCATCGTCGTGGACATGATGGGGGAACCTGTGGACGCTAAACGTCGCTAATGATAATACATTATCGTTAGCGCCTCAAGTGCCGTTCGAGCTTGTCCCGCCGGCCCCGGGAACACCCGGCTGCCCAATGCGGTCCAAGTCCTTGACCGGTCCGGTCCGCGGACGGTCAACCATCACGTGGAGAAGCGACCGTGTTGCGCCACAAGCCCGCCGCGGCCCCGGCCGCCGTCCTGCCGTTCACGATTGCGTTCCCGGTTGCGTTCCTGGCAGCGCTTCTGGTCGCGCTGGCGGGCGCCCTGGCGGGCCTATCCCTGCCGGCAGCAGGCGCCGTCAACAAGCCTGCCGCCGTCGGCCTGCTGACCATCGACGGCGCCATTGGTCCGGCCAGCGCCGACCAGGTCGTTCGCGGCATCGACCGTTCCGCCTCGCTCGGACACGGGCTGCTGGTGCTCCGGATGGACACCCCGGGCGGGCTCGACACCTCGATGCGCACCGTGATCAAGGCCATCCTCGCATCGAAGGTACCGGTCGCCGCCTACGTCGCCCCCAGCGGCGCGCGCGCGGCCAGCGCCGGCACCTACCTGCTGTACGCGAGCCACATTGCGGCGATGGCGCCAGGCACCAATGTTGGCGCGGCAACCCCGGTCGAGATCGGCCTGACGCCGCCCGCCCCCGCCGGCCAGCCACCGCCGGGCAGCAGTGACAAGGATAGCGGCAAGGGCGCTCCCAAGGCCGGCCAGAAGGACCCGCCTTCGCCCATGCAGGCCAAGGCCCTCAACGATGCCGCCGCCTACCTGCGCGGCCTGGCCCAGCTGCGCGGCCGGAATGCCGACTGGGCCGAGCGCGCCGTGCGCGAATCCGTCAGCCTCACCGCCGAGGAAGCCCTGCGGATGCAGGTCATCGACGTGCTCGCGCCCGACATTCCCGCCCTGCTGGCGCAGGTGGACGGGCGCACCGTCAGCGTCGCGGGCCAGCCGCGCCGGCTCGAGACCAAGGGCGCCGTGCTGGTCGAATTCGCGCCCGACTGGCGCACCGATGTCCTGGCCGCGATCGGCAACCCCAGCGTCGCCCTGCTCCTCATGACCGTCGGCCTCTACGGCCTGGTGTTCGAGTTCATGAACCCGGGCGCGGTGGCGCCGGGCGTGATCGGGGCGATCTGCCTGCTGCTGGGACTCTACGCCCTGCAGCTGCTGCCGGTGAACTACGCCGGCCTGGCCCTGATCGTCCTCGGCCTGGCCTTCATGGTGGCAGAAGCCTTCCTGCCCAGCTTCGGCATCCTCGGACTGGGCGGCATCGCGGCTTTTGTTGCGGGTGCACTCATGCTGATCGATACCGAGCTGCCCGGCTTCGGCATCCCGGTCGGCCTGGTCGTCACCCTGGCCGTGGGCAGCGCGCTGCTCATGTTCGGCACCGCGCACCTGGCTCTCAAGACGCGCCGGCGTCCCGTTGCCAGCGGCGCCGCGGCCATGATCGGCACACTGTGCAGCGTCGAGCGCCATGACGCCGCGCGGCCGCACGAGGGCTGGGTCAGGGTCGAGGGCGAACTCTGGCATGCGATCAGCGCCACGCCGCTGCTCCCGGCCCAGACCGTGCGCATCGTCGGCCGCTCCGGCCTGATCCTCGAAGTCGTTCCCACCGATACCAAGCAGGAGACAACATGATTGCGATTCCCGGATTCGGCCTTGGCCTTGCCGCTCTCTTCTTCCTGGTGCTGGCGCTGCTGGCTACGGCGATCCGCATCCTGCGCGAATACGAACGCGGCGTCGTGTTCCAGCTGGGACGCTTCTGGGGCGTCAAGGGGCCGGGACTGATCATCATCATCCCGGTGCTGCAGCAAATGGTCAGGGTCGACCTGCGCACCATCGTGCTCGACGTGCCGACCCAGGACGTGATCTCGCGCGACAACGTCTCGGTCAAGGTCAACGCCGTACTCTACTTCCGGGTGGTGGATCCGGAGCGCGCCATCATCCAGGTCGCGAACTACATGGAGGCGACCAGCCAGCTCGCCCAGACCACCCTGCGATCGGTGCTCGGCAAGCACGAGCTCGACGAGATGCTCGCCGAGCGTGAACGCCTGAACGTCGACATCCAGCAGGTGCTGGACGCCCAGACCGACGCCTGGGGCATCAAGGTCGCCAACGTCGAGATCAAGCACGTGGACCTCGACGAATCGATGGTGCGCGCCATCGCGCGCCAGGCCGAGGCCGAGCGCGAACGGCGGGCCAAGGTCATCCACGCCGAAGGCGAGCTGCAGGCCTCGGAAAAGCTGCAGCAGGCCGCCCGCGTGCTGTCGCAGGAGTCCGGCGCGATGCAGCTGCGCTACCTGCAGACCCTGAACGCGATCGCGGGCGACAAGTCGTCCACGATCGTGTTCCCGTTGCCGATCGACGTGCTGGCCGGCCTCGGTGCCAGAACGCGCAAGGAGGCCGGCTAGGAATGGCGGGTTCTTGTAGGGACGATCTGGTCCGGTGGACCAGATCACGCTTTGCCGTGCGCGCGTTCAACTGCGGCATTGAGCAGACGCAGCGACTGTCCATGGGCTGGTCGAACGCGCGGCCGGCACAGCCGACCACCCTACGATCCCGATACGGACCTAGTGCGCATGGCCTCCGCCCGGCTCTTCGCACTGATGCGGCTCGTCGCGGCACCGCTTCTCCTGCGCGGCCAGGGCCTGCCGGCGCGCCTCCAGCTGCTCCGGCGTCTGCGCCGGGGCCAGGATCTCGGCCTGCGTGATCACCCGGCCGTTCTTCACCACGAAGCGCACGTCGGCTGCGGCGCAGGTCCGCCAGCGGGTTGCCGCCCACGGCGATGAGGTCGGCCAGCTTGCCGCTCTCCACCGTACCGAGGTCGTCGCCCACCAGCGCCACGCGCGCCGCGTCGCGCGTCACCGAGTACAGCGCCGTCAGGTTCCCCTGCACCAGCGCGGCCCCGCGCATGTTCAGATGCAGCGAGATGCCGGGCACCACCAGCGGCGAATCGGTGCCGTTGGCGACCAGCGCACCGGCGGCGCGCACCTTGGCCTGCTGGGTGGCGTGGATTTTGACTGTACTCAATGCTTATGCAGGAACGCAACGATGAAACGCTCGTCGAGTGCGCAAAAACCACTGGCGGATGATCATTTCCACCCGTTTCCGCTCAATCCCCTGAGTATTCGGCATCAACAGATTGACCCACAGCACGAAACGGCAGGTAATGACATACTAGTAATTACAACCTTCGATCAGGAAAGCGTCGTGAGAGACTTCAACGTATCGCTGAACCATCCCTTGCGGGTCCCGCTCGCGGCCGAGCTGCACTCGCGCCCTTTCATGCGGCTCGACGCCCCCGAGGCGATCACCCACCTCGCCGTCTGCCATGGCGGCCAGGCCGGCCCGCCGGCCCAGCATTCCCAGCACCGCCTGCTGGGGGAGCTGTGCGGGCACTTCGGCGTCGCTGCGCCGGGCCCGGGCAGCAACCACTTCTTCTACGACTTCGGAAGCTTCCGCCTGAAGTGGGAATGCCACACCGAGTTCGCCACCTATACGGTGACCACGCCGCTGCCGCCCGACATGGCGCCGCACGAAGCCTTCTCGCACGTGCCGCTGTCCTTCCTGCCCGCCAGCTGGCTGGCCAGCCTGGAAGGCAGCCTGATGGCGGCGGCCCACGTGGCGCTCGTCAGGGGCGATGCCGATGCCTCGCGCCTGCCCTCGGTGTTCGAGCGCAACCAGCTGGCCGGTTCCTCGGTCATGCAGGGCGCCGAGCTGTGGACCGACTTCGCGATCCAGTCGGACGGTTTCAGCCGTTTCGTGATCCGCGACCACGGCATGCGCCACCTGCAGGGCGGACGCCTGGTGCAGCGCGTGCTCGAGATCGAAACCTACCGCATGATGGCCTTGCTCGGCCTGCCCGCCGCGCGCACCGTCGGCATGGAGCTGGATCAGATCGAGGCGGAGCTGTCCGCGCTGGCGAGCGCGATGGTAGCGACCGACATGGCGCCGGTCGAAAAAGGCGCCCAGGACGAGCAGCGCCTGCTGGAGCAGATCACGCGGCTGGCCGCGCGCCTGGAAAAGCTGGTGCTCGACAACGGCTACCGCTTCTCGGCCTCGAAGGCCTATTTCGGCATCGTCAAGGCGCGCATCGAGGAGTTGCGCGAAGTGCGCATCGAGGGCACGCCGACGGTGGAAGAATTCATGGAACGCCGGCTGGCGCCGGCCATGCACACCTGCGGGGCGGTCAACGCGCGCCAGGATGCGCTGGGCCGCCGCATCGCCGACACCAACGATCTGCTGCGCACCCGGGTCGGCATCGTCCAGGAGCTGCAGAACCGCCGCATCCTGGAATCGATGAACGCGCGCGCCGCCCAGCAGCTGCGCCTGCAGCTCGCGGTCGAGGGCCTGTCGGTGGCTGCGATTTCCTACTACCTGGTGGGACTGCTCGGCTACGCGGGCAAGGCGGCCAAGGCGGCCGGGCTGCCCGTCAATCCGGACCTGGCGCTGGGGATCCTGGTGCCGGTGGTCGCCGTCGGCGTCTGGCTGGCGCAGCGCCGGGTGCATCACCGCATCGGGCGGCGCGGACACTAGGAGCGCCTGACCAACCCGATCTTGTTGTGAGTGCAGTCAGAAGGCGCTCATCTGGGAACGACGGCGCAAAGGCGATTCATTGGAGATCCTGGCCGCATCCGGGAATCGCCGCCGCGACCATCAGGAAAAGGTCAAGTCCAAACCGAGTCTCCTGGCAAGGACGAAGGTGCCGAGCACCAGGCCCAGGAGCGATATCACGAAAAGCGCGGCCACCATGCCGCCCGCGCGGAGCAGCGCACGCTTCTCCTTCCCCTTCTCCTTCTTTTTCTTGCCTTGATCGTAATGCCACTTGATGGCGAAGAACATGCCCGTGCATAAGGCGAGGACCTTGAACGTACCGGCGACTATCGGGAACCAATCCATGATTTTGAGTATTTCCAGGCTATTACTTGACACTGTCGATCGTGAGGAGCACTACCGCAAGACGCTGCGTCGACAGCTTCTTTCTTGTTCGAAGCATACGAAACGCCAGCGGGATGCCATGCAGCTACGGTCTTGTTGCACGTTCCGAGGCATTCTACTTAAAAGCAATTCCCATACATTGGGACAAAATGTCCCAGTTGAAATCCATATAAGAGGATGCGTGCCAATCCGCTTGCCGCGATTGGCCGGGAACGGCGGGCCGCGTTTCCTGCATCGCGAACGCCGTGCAGCTGGTTCCAGGCCATGCCGGACGCCGACGAAAGGCATGCGGGGAGTGACGGTTCTCCCGGCCATGGACGAGGCAAAGAGGCAGCGGCCGCCCTGCGGGAAGTCGTCACCGCTGGGCTGCAGCGTGCATCAAGCAACGCTGCTTGAGCGGCGTCCGCTCCGGCCTGCGGCACGACCGCTCGCCGAAACACGGACCGCCACGCATCGATGATCGCGCAGCCCCGACCGACCAAGAGCGCCTGACAAACCACCATGGCTGCGTTGCACCGTCTCGCCGTACCGGCGTCGTGTCGTCGATGGCGCGCCGGTAGGCCGCATCCCCTGCCCTGAAGGTTCCGTTGGACGTTCCAGACCTTATTTCGCCAGCAGGTGCGGTCCGATCTCGCGCACCGACTGCACGCCGGTCAGGACCATGTTGGTGCGCAGGTCCTTCTCCATGATCGCCAGCAGCCGCTCCACGCCGGCCTGCCCTTGGGTGGCTAGCGCATAGACAAAAGCCCGTCCGATCAGCACGCCGTCCGCGCCGAGAGCCAGCATGCGGAACACGTCGGTCCCGGTGCGCACCCCGCCGTCGGCAAAGATCGCCAGCTTGCCCTTCACTTGCGCAGCGATGCCAGGCAAGGCCTGGGCCGAGGACGGCGCCCCATCCAGCTGGCGCCCGCCGTGGTTCGACACGACGATGCCGTCGGCGCCGAAGGCCAGCGCGTCGCGCGCATCTTCCGGGTCGAGGATGCCCTTGACGATGAACTTGCCCTTCCACTCGTCGCGGATCCATTGCAGGTCCTTCCACGCGATGCCCGGGTCGAAGTTCGCGCCCAGCCAGCCGATGTAGTCGGCCAGGCCGGTGGCGCTGCCGCGGTAGGCCGAGATGTTCCCGAGATCGTGCGGACGCCCGAAGACGCCCACGTCGAAGGCCCAGCGCGGATGCATCATGGCCTGCAGCACGCGCCGCAACGGCCCGTTCGGGCCGCTCATGCCGCTGTGCGCATCGCGATAGCGCGCGCCGGGCACCGGCATGTCCACGGTGAACACCAGGTTGGTGGCCCCGAGCTCCCAGGCGCGCCGCATCACGTCGCGCATGAAGCCGCGGTCCTTCAACACGTAGAGCTGGAACCAGATCGGGTTCGAGGCCTGGGCCGCCACTTCGGCCAGCGGGCACACCGAGACGGTGGACTGGATGAAGGGGATGTTGCGCTTGCAGGCCGCGCGTACCGCCTGCACTTCGCCGCGGCGCGCATACATGCCGGTCAGGCCGACCGGGGCCAGCGCGATGGGCAGACCGTAATCCTGTCCAAAATACTGCGCGCCCACGTCCAGCTGCTCGGAGCCGCGCAGCACGCGCTGGCGCAGCTTGACCGCCTGCAGGTCGTCGACGTTGCTGCGCAGCGTCTGCTCGGCGCCGGCGCCGCCATCGAGGTAATGGAACAGGAAAGGTGGCAGCCGGCGGCGTGCCGCTTCGCGAAAGTCGGTGGCGGACGAAATGATCATGTACTGACGAGTGAGAGTCGAATCCGTACAGTCTACGCTGGCACGCGCGTGAGCGTCCATATCCCGCTGCGCCGGAGGCGCGCATCGATCAGCGCATTGAGCGCAGATGAGCGCAAATGAGCACCTGCGCTGTATTCACACGGCGCGGGATTCGCTCAAGCGACTGATTAAATGGGCCGTGGAACTCCCCGATTGTTGACACTGTCGGCATGGCAAATGAATACTCGGATGAGCTATTCTCGACGCCTCACCCAGGACACCATGGCCTCCAATACTCACAATGACACGCTGCAGCGCAGCATCGCCCTCGGCATGCTGGCCCTCGCCTGCACCGCCTGTGCCACCACAGGCACGACGCCTGCCGCTGCCGATCTCGCAGGCAGGCAGCTCGAAAGACTGGACCGCGGCGTGGTCGCAATCCATACGCAGGGCGGCAACTTCGTCAGCTGGCGCGCGCTGGCCGGGGAAGACGCGGCCACCAGCTTCAACGTCTACCGCGACGGCAAGCGCCTCAACCCGCAGCCGCTCGCCGCCACCAACTTCGTCGACAACGGCGCCACTGCGGGCGCGGCCTACAGCGTGCGGGCCGTGCGCGGCAATCTCGAGAGCAGCGCGGACGCGAGACCGGTGAATGCCTGGCCCCAGGCTTACCTGAGCATCCCCCTGCGCAAGCCGGCGGATGGCGTCACCCCGGACGGCGTCGCCTACGGCTATGTGGTGAACGACGGCTCGGCCGCCGACCTCGATGGCGACGGCCGCTACGAGCTGCTGGTCAAGTGGCAGCCGACCAATGCGAAGGACAATTCGCACAGCGGCCATACGGGCTCGACCTACGTCGACGCCTATCGTCTCGACGGCAGCTTCATGTGGCGCATCGACCTGGGCAGGAACATCCGCGCCGGCGCCCACTACACCACCTTCCTCGCCTACGACTTCGACGGCGACGGGCGCGCGGAAGTCATGATGAAGACGGCCGACGGCAGTGTCGACGGCACCGGCAGGGTCATCGGCGACGCCAAGGCCGATTACCGTAACAACAGGGGCTTCATCCTCGAAGGTCCGGAATTCCTGACCGTGTTCGACGGCCGCAGCGGCGCCGCGCTCGCCACCACCGGCTACCTGCCGGCACGCGGCGGCAATGGTGCAGCCTGGGGCGACGAAAACGGCAACCGGGTCGACCGCTTCCTCGGCGGCGTGGCCTACCTCGACGGCAAGCGTCCAAGCGCCGTGTTCGCGCGCGGCTACTACACGCGCGCCGTGCTGGCGGCCTGGGACTGGCGCGACGGCAAGTTGACGCAGCGCTGGGTATTCGACAGCGACACGCCCGGCAACGGCGCTGCAGCCGGCCAGGGCGCGCATTGGATGGCGGTGGCCGACACCGACGGCGATGGCCGCGACGACATCGTCTACGGTGCCGCCACCATCACCAGCGACGGTAAGCTGATGTACTCGTCCAACCTGTGCCACGGCGACGCCCTCCACGTGGGCAAGCACGACCCGAGCCTGCCCGGCCTGCAGGTCTTCATGGTGCACGAGTCGCCCAAGTGCTACCAGGGCAACGGCGGCGCCATGCGCGACGCCGCCACCGGCAAGGTCCTGTGGGGCATCCCGAGCACCATCGATGTCGGCCGCGGCATCTGCATGGACATCGACGCCGCCCATCCGGGCAACGAGTGCTGGGCTTCCATCGGCGGCATCACCAACCCGGCCGGTGGCCTCTACAACGCGAAGGGCGTCCAGATTTCCACGGTCCGCCCACGCTCCCTCAACTTCGGCCTGTGGTGGGACGGCGACCTGCTGCGCGAATCGCTCGACGGCACCAAGATCGAGAAATGGAACCCGCAGACGCAACGCCTCGACACCCTGCTCGATGCCGCCCCGCTGCACGCGGCCTCGAACAACAGCACCAAGGCCAACCCGGTGTTGTCGGCCGACCTGTTCGGCGACTGGCGCGAGGAAGTCGTCTGGCGCAGCAACACCGACGACGCCCTGCTGGTGTTCAGCACCACCGTGCCCACCACGCACCGCCTGCCGACACTGATGCATGACACGCAATACCGGGTGCAGGTGGCGGCCCAGAACGCCGCCTACAACCAGCCGCCCCACCCCAGCTTCTTCCTCGGCGAAGGCATGACACCGCCGCAGGCTAACGCAAGCACCCAACCTCGATAAGCGCATCCGACATGACCACTCGTATCTCCCTGACCGCCATCGCCTCGGCCTCCCTGTTCACCCTCGGTGTCATCGGTGCCGCCAATGCCGCCGAGCGCCTGACCGTCACCGTCAGCCATACGCTCGACATCGCCCGTCCGGCCGAGACCATCGCCATCCCCTGGGCCAAGGTCAACGAAGCCCTGCCGCAGGCGCTGAACCAGCAGCTGGTGGTCAAGGATGCCGCCGGCCGCGTCCTGCCCTACCAGGTGACGAATATCGCCCCGACCGGCAAGGATCCGAAGATGACCGGCGCCGCCTATGGCGAGCTGCTGTTCCAGGTGGGGTTCAAGCCGGGCGAGAAGCGCACGGTCGTCACCATCGAGAAAGCCGGCGCCACCGTGCCGCCCTTTCCGGCCAAGACCTATGCGCGCTACGTGCAGGAACGCCTCGACGACTTCGCCTGGGAGAACGACAAGCTGGCGCACCGCACCTACGGCCCGGCCCTCGGCGCCCCTGCACCCGCAGGCAGCGACAAGGAAGTACTGGTCACCAGCGGCCTGGACATCTGGTTCAAGCGCGTTCCCTACCCGGTCGTCGACCGCTGGTACAACAAGGGCCACGACCACTACCACGTGGACCAGGGCGAAGGCATCGACATGTACAACGTCGGCCCGACCCGCGGCGCGGGCGGCACCGGCATCTGGGACGGCCAAAAGCTGTATGTCGGCACCAATTACAAGAGCTGGAAGATCCTGGCCAACGGCCCGGTGCGCACCGTGTTCGAGCTGCACTACGACGGCTGGGATGCAGCCGGCACCAAGGTCTCGGAAGTCAAGCGCTTCACCGTCGACGCCGGCCGCTACTTCGACCGCATCGACAGCACCTTCACGTTCTCCGGTCCGGCCAGCTTGAACGCCGCCGTGGGCCTGAACAAGCGCCCCAGCGACAAGGGCCAGGAAGTGAAGGTCGACTTCAGCGAGAACAAGAGCGACGGCAGCCTGGTGCAATGGGTCACGCAGCGCAGCTTCGGCGACTTCGGCGTGGCCGTGATCGTGCCGACCGCTGCAAGCTTCGCCGCCGACGAACGCAATGGCCTGGTGATCGCACCGGTGGCCTCCGGCCAGCCGCTCAGCTACCACGTGGGCGCGGCCTGGACCCGCGGCAGCCCCTTCAGTACCCAGCGCGAGTGGCAGCGTCACGTGGCCGAGGAGGCGGCACGCCTGCGTGCGCCGGTTGCAATCAGCCTGTCGAAAGGGAACTGACCGATGGCCCCGCTGTCCCGCCGGAGCTTCTTCAAGACTGGTGCGCTGGCGGCGGCGCTGCCGCTCGGCATCGGTGCCACTAAGGCCGCCGGCGTGGCCGCCGCTCCCGCCGCTCCCGCTTCCCCGACGATTGCCGACCTGTCCTGGCTCGAAGGCGCTCCCTCCCTGCTGACCGGCACTACTTTCGGCGTGCCCTGGCCGCGGGGCGCGCTGCGCAAGGACCAGGCCTTTTCCCTCTCCGGCCCCAACGGCGAGCTGGCGTGCCAGAGCTGGCCGATCGCCTACTGGCCGGACGGCTCGCTCAAGTGGACCGCCCACGCCCTGCCGGCACAGGGTGCAATGCCGGGACGCCTGCAGCTCAAGCCCGGTAAAGCGCGTGCCCCCGCCCAGGCACTGGCGATCAAGGAAAGCCCGGACGCCATCGTCGTGAATACCGGCGTCATCGAGTGCGTCGTCCCGCGCCAGGGCGGCGAGATCATTCGCAGCATGCGGCGTGGAAGCCAGGATATAGCGCGCGCCGGCAAGCTGGTCGCGCTGAGCGACGACCAGCCGGACGGCTCTCAGGGCACAACGCGCCAGACGGCCTATGAAAGCCAGCTCGCCAAGGTCACGGTCGAGCAGCGCGGCCCGGTGCGCAGCGTGGTCAAGCTCGAAGGCATGCACCGCGCGCTCGGCGCCAACCGCGCCTGGCTGCCCTTTACGGTGCGCCTGTATTTCTACGCCGGCGCCGAATCGGTGCGCATCATGCACACCTTTGTCTTCGACGGCGACGAGCAGAAGGATTTCGTGCGCGGGATCGGCCTGCGCTTCGAGGTGCCGATGCTTGATGAGCCGCACAACCGCCACGTGCGCTTCGGCGGAGAGTCGGGCGGCCTGTGGGCCGAAGGCGTGCGCAACCTCACCGGCCTGCGCCGCGACCCCGGCGAAGCGGTGCGCAAGGCCCAGCTGGCCGGCCTAGCGACGCCCGAGATCGCCGAGCGCGTGCGCAAGAACCTGCACTACGTTCCGGCCTGGGGCGACTACAGCCTGTCGCAGCTGTCCGCCGACAGCTTCCGCATCCGCAAGCGCACCAAGGCCGGCCATGGCTGGATCGACGCGGCCTGGGGCCGGCGCGCGCCGGGCCTGGGCTACATCGGCGGCGCCAGGGGCGGCGTGGCCTTCGGCCTGCGCGACTTCTGGCAGCGCCACCCGACCCAGCTCGACATCCGCAACGCGCACACGGATGCGGCCCAGGTCACGCTCTGGATGTGGTCGCCCGACGCGCCTGCCATGGACCTGCGCTTCTACCACGACGGCATGGGCATGGACAGCCACGCCGAAGAGTTGCAGGCACTGGACATCACCTACGAGGATTACGAAAAAGGCTTCGGCACCCCGGTCGGCGTCGCGCGCAGCAGCGAGTTGACCCTGTGGGCACTGGACGCGACCCCGGCGCGCGAGCGCCTGGTGCAGATGGCGGCGCTGGTTCAGACGCCGCCGCAGCTGGTGGCGGCGCCCGCCCACATCCTCGCCACCCGCGTGTTCGGCAACATGTGGTCGCTGCCCGACCGCTCCACGCCGGCCAAGGCCGCTATCGAGGACCGCCTCAGCGCTCACTTCGACTTCTACCGCGACGAGGCCGAACAGCGCCGCTGGTACGGCTTCTGGGACCACGGCGACTTCCGCCACACCTACGATACCGACCGCCACGAGTGGCGCTACGACGTCGGCGGCTATGCCTGGGCCAACTCGGAGCTCTCGCCCGATCTGTGGCTGTGGTACTCCTTCCTGCGCACCGGCCGCGCCGACATCTTCCGCATCGGCGAAGCCATGGTGCGCCACACCAGCGACGTCGACACCTACCACCTGGGCCGTTTCGCGGGCCTCGGCACGCGCCACAACGTCCAGCACTGGGGCTGCAGCGCCAAGCAGGTGCGCATCAGCACCGCGGTCTACCGCCGCATGTACTACTTCCTGACCGCCGACGAACGCACCGGCGACGTGATGCGCGAAACCCTCGACGCCGACCAGCGCCTGGAGGCGGTCGACCCGGTCCGTAAACTCCCCAACCAGCCGCCCAAGGGCCGCTTCCCGGTGCGCGCCAGCTTCGGTACCGACTGGGCATCATTGGCGGCCAACTGGCTGACCGAATGGGAGCGCACCGGCAGCGCCAGGTACCGCGACTACATCCTCACCGGCATGCGCGACATCGCCGCCATGCCGCGCGGCTTCTTCAGCGCCGAACGCATGGGCTACGAACTGGAAACCAAGCGCCTGCACAACATGACCGGCGGCGACGTCAAGGCCTCGCACCTGAACGCGGTATTCGGCGCCGTCGAGATCTTCGACGAGCTGATCAATCTCACCGGCGACAAGGCGTTCGAGAAGGCCTGGCTCGAGTACTGCGAACTGTACAACGCACCTGCCGAAGAACAGCGCCGCAGGCTGGGCAAGACGCATGGCGGCACCGACGCCATCTACCAGGGCAATTCGCGTATGACCGCCTACGCGGCCTGGAAGCGCAAGGACCCGGAACTGGCGCGGCGCGCCTGGAAGGAGTTCGGCGGCGGGAACCGGCCTTATCCACCCTTTGCGCCCAAACGCATCGCCGGCCCCGCCGTGCTCAATCCGGTAAACGAAGTGCCATGGGTGACCACCAACGAAACCGCCCAGTGGGGCCTGGCCGCGATCCAGAACCTGGCCCTGATCGGCGACGCCCTGCCGGCGTCATAACAGGACGAACATGAAACTGACTATCCTTGGCGCCGCCATCGGCGCGCTCCTGCTGGCAGGCTGCGCTTCCCACCCCCAGGCAGAGCAGGCCAGGCGCTTCGCCTTCGGCAGCGCCGCGGCCCCGGCCGGCTACACCCAGGTCGCCGCCAGCACCACCTACGACGCCAGCCGCGGCTACGGCTTCGAGCCGGGCGCCGCGCAAGGCAGCTACTTTTCCGTGGACCTCCCGGAGGGGAACTACCGCGTGACCGTGACCCTGGGCGATGACACCCGGCCGTCTACCACGACCGTCAAGTCCGAACTGCGCCGGCTGGCGCTGGAAAACGTGCAGACCGCGCCCGGCCAGATAGTGGAGCGCAGCTTCATCGTCAACGTTCGCACGCCGCAGATTCCGGCAGTGAACGGCGTCGCCGCCGGCGAAGTGAAACTCAACGTCCCGCGCGAGACGGTGTCCGAAGCCTGGGCCTGGGACAAGCGCCTGACCCTGGAATTCAACGGCGCCCGCCCGGCGGTGCGTACCGTGGAAATCACGCCGGTACAGGTGCCGACCCTGTTCCTGCTCGGCGACTCCACCGTCAGCGACCAGCCGGGCGAGCCCTACAACAGCTGGGGCCAGATGCTGCCGCGCTTCCTCAAGCCATCGGTCGCCGTCGCCAACTACGCGCAGTCGGGCGAGACCTACCGCGATTCGCTCTCAAAAAGGCGCATCGACAAGATCCTGACCCAGATGAAACCGGGCGATACGCTGCTGATGCAGTACGGGCACAACGACCAGAAACAGATCGCTTCCGGCAAGGGCGGCCCCTTCACCACCTACAAGGCCGAGATCAAAACCCACGTCGAGATGGTGCGCGCGCGCGGCGGCCTGCCGGTGATCGTCTCGTCCATGGAGCGCCGCCGCTTCGACCCGGCAGGTCGAATCCAGCTCACCCTGACCGACTACGCGGAAGCGGCGCGCCAGTCGGCCGGGGAACTGGGCGTGCCCTTCATCGACCTGCATGCGATGAGCCAGACCCTGTACGCGGCGCTTGGCGTCGAGGGCTCGAAGGCGGCTTTCGCCCTGCCCGCCCCGGACCGCCTGGACAACACCCACCACAACAACTACGGCAGCTACGTGCTGGCCAAGGCCATCGTGCTCGGCATGCGCCAGGCAAAGCTGCCGGTCGCACAGCATGTGGTGGACGATTTCTCCTTCGATCCGGCGCGGCCCGATCCGGTCGCCTCGTTTGCCGTGCCGCCGAGCCCGGGCCACAAGGCCGAGCGCCCGGCAGGCGACGAGGGCAACCGCGACGTGCGGGTCTCGAGCGCCGGGGGCGCGCAATGAAGCGGCGCGCCGCCCTGGGGGCGCTCGCAGGTATGACGCTGCTGGCCGGCTGCGCTCCTTTGGTCCGCAGCGGGGAAAAGCAGGCCTACCTGTTCGCCTACTTCATCGGCAACGGCGCCGACGGACTGCACCTGGCTGCCAGCAACGACGGCTACCAGTGGGACGCGCTTGGCGGCGGCGCCAGCTTCCTCACCCCGACCGTGGGCACGAAGCTGATGCGCGACCCGAGCCTGGTACGCGGGCCGGACGGCCTGTACCACATGGTCTGGACCAGCGGCTGGAACGACCGCGGCATCGGGCATGCCTCCTCGCCCGACCTGTTGAACTGGTCTCCCCAGCGCGAGATTCCGGTGATGGGGCACGAGCCGACCGCGCTGAACGCCTGGGCGCCCGAGCTCTTTTACGATGCCAGACAGGGCCACTACCTGATCCTGTGGTCGTCCACCATCCCGGGCCACTTCCCGGAGACCGAGGGCAAGAGCGAGGACAAGTACAACCACCGCATCTATGCCACCACGACGCGGGACTTCGTCAGCTTCACGCCGACCCGCCTGTACTACGATCCGGGTTTTTCGGTGATCGACGCAACGCTGGCGCACGCCTTCGGCAAGGACTGGCTGCTGGTGAAGGACGAGACCCGTTATCCGCCGATGAAGCACCTGCGGGTGGCGCAGGCGTCTAGCTTCGAGGGTCCGTTCGGGGCACTGGGTGCGCCGATCACGCCGTCCGGGCTGTGGAGCGAAGGGCCGAGTGTGCTGCAGGTCGGGGATGAGGTGATCGTGTACTACGACGCCTATACGGCTGGCCACTACGGCGCGCTGCGCACGCGCGACATGGTGAACTGGGAAGACGTGACGGGCAAGCTGCGTTTCCCGGGTGCCGGCACGAAGCAGCGGGTGCGGCACGGGACGGCGTTTGCGGTGCCGGTGAACCTCGTCGATAAGATCAAGACCGCGAGGCCATAGAACCCGTAGGACGGTCGGCGGAGCCGACCGCCCTACAAGACCGCCGGATTACTGACGCGCGCCCTGGAACATCAAGCCGCTGTCGTTCAAGCCGAACTTGTACTTCTTGTTCATCTCGATGATCTCGGCGCCGGCCAGCAGCGTCGGGCCATAACCGTGCGCCGCCTTCACGCTGGTCGGGCGATACGCGTAAAACGCCGGGTCGAAGGCCATGCCGGTACCCACGCAGATACCGTCGATCTGGCCGTTCGCCGTCACCTTGCTTGCCACCGCATTCCAGGCCAGGTTCGCCATCGGGCCGTACATCTGCGCATCGACGTAGCCGCGGTTGACCGCCCGCGCGATCGCGTAGGTATAGATCGCGGTAGCCGAGGTCTCCTGATAGGTGTCGTTGCGGTCGATCAGCTGGTGCCAGAAGCCGTCCTTGGTCTGGTAGCCGGCCAGGCCCTTGATGTGGGCGCGCAGCTGGTCCAGCACGGCCTTGTAGCCCTTGTGGTCCTTCGGCAGCACTTCCAGTACCTCGACCATGGCCATCACCGCCCAGCCGTTGGCGCGCGCCCAGCGCAGCTCCGGATGGTCGCGCATGCCCTCGACGTAGCCGTGCATGTAGATGCCCAGCTTCGGGTTGAACATGCGCTTCGAGAACTGCAGCACCTGGTTGACCGCGTCGTCGTAGTGCTTGCGCTCGCCCGTGACCTTGCCGAGGTAGGCCATGGTCGGCACGCCCATGAACATGTCGTCCAGCCACAGCGTGTCCGGCAGCGGACGCATCTTGCGGCCGCCCTTGCCGTCCGGGCCGCCGCGGGCCAGCGTGCCGTCCTTCAGGCGGTACTCGTGCTTGGTGACGAAGTCGCCGCAGATGCCGACCATCTGGCTGTAATCGACCTTCGAGCCGCCCACCTTCGCCTTCAGGAAGCTGTGGCACAGGGCGCCGGCGTCGTCGAGCGCGTGCGGATTCAGGAAGCTCTTGATCGGCGCCAGCGAGTTGGCACGGTCCGCCTGCACGACCGGCAGGTAGGTCCTGGTCAGCTGCGACAGCAGCGCATGGCGCGTCAAGGTATAGTCGGTATAGCGCTGGTCGCCGGTGGCCTGGCCGGCAGCCAGCATGCCGAGGTAGGTAACGCCCCATTCGTAGCTGGTCAGGCGGAAGTCGCCCGGCTTCAGTACCGCGTCCGGTTCGGCCTTGCTCAGGTCGGTGATCCGCGAATTGTCGCCCTTGTGGATCAGTTCGGCCGGCGTGGTGCGGTCCAGGTAGGCGAACACCCGGTCGAGGACGGCCTTGACCTCGTTGGCTTCCATCGGCTTGTAGCGGGTCGGGTATTTCACGTCAAGGGCGTGCAGCATGGCGTCGGCCGCTGCCGGACCTTTTTCCTGGGCCGCAGGCGCTTCCTGCGCAATTGTGCTCATGGCCGGGAACAGGCTCGCAACGAGCAGGCCGATCAAGGCACGGCGCGGGATAGGGGAATTCATCTTGGGTGTCTCCTTTTATTTCAACTGGTGAATCGTCAGGTTATCGATCGTGTGGCGCGACCAGGTGGTGCGAAATCCTGTGTAGCCCTGCGTGAAGGGGTGGGGGTCGCGATAGGAAAACACTTCGCGGCCGTCGAGCAGCATGCGGGTGCAGCCGCGGTAGACGGCGATCTCCACCCGGTAGTCGCGGTTGGGCTCGAGCATCCACTCGGGGCCCAGGCGTTCCGCCACCATCACGCGCTCGCCGCCGCCGTAGCGGCGCAGGCGGGTGGTCTTGTTGTAATTGCCGCCGACGCCGGCATAGTACATGTCCAGGTCGTCGTAGTCCTCGAACTTGCCCGAGCGGGTGAACAGGTGCTTCCGCGCCGGGTCCCGGGCCATCCAGAAGTGGTTCAGGTCCGACAGCCGGTCGTTCGGCCCGCCGTCCACGACCACCCGGCGCGTGTAGGCGATCAGGATATCTCCGGACAGCGGCTTGTCGAGCCAGACGGTGGCGCCGGAGTCGACATCGATGACCAGGCGGCCGTCGCGGTTGCCGATGAAGTTGACCGGCTTGCGCGCATATTCGCTGACGTAGCCCTTCAGCGGACCGTCAAAATTGTCCTCGTAGAGCAAGGCGCCCTTTTCGCCCCAATGCCCGCAGGCCGCCTGTGCGCTGCCCGCTGCGAGCAGCATGCTTGCCAACAGCGCCTTCATCACTGGATGCCCGCTGCCTTCTCGGAAAAGCAAGGACGCAGCGGATTGCCCGGCATTGCCTTCAGGCCCGCCACCACCCGCTGCGCATTGAATTCGGCGCCGGCGGCATTGGTATGGGTACGCGCGTCGGAAAAGAAGGTGTCGACCCGTTCCGCGCCGATCTTGTGGTAGCCATCGGTCACCAGCATGGTCAGGTCCATGAAGTGGGCACCGCCCGCCTGCGCCACCTGCCTGCCCCATTCGGCGAAGTTGGCGAAGTCGCGCTCCTGCTGCCACTTGTCGCGGTGCGGGATCGGCGAGGCAATGACCACCGTCACGCCCTTCGCCTTCGCATCCGCCACGTAGCGCGACATGTACCAGCCGTAGCTGTGCACCTGCTCCTTGCTGCCGCTAGGGGTGGTGTCCTCGACGGTTTCCGGCCCGACGCCGGGTGCCGATGCACGGTTCTTGTTGGCCGGGTCGCCGATGCGGCCGCCGTCGTTGTGGCCGAACTGGATGATGACCATGTCGCCCCCCTTCATCTGGCCGAGCACGCGCTCCCAACGGCCTTCGGTGAAGAAGGTGCGGCTGCTGCGGCCGCCGATGGCGGCATTGACCACATTGATTCTCCGGCTATCGAAGTACTGCGCGATGCGCTCGCCCCAGCCGATGGCGCCGTTCTGGCCGCCGCTCTTGACGGTCGAGTCGCCCACCAGGAACAGGGTCGGCAGCTTCGGGTCCAGTGGAGATTCTTCACGTACCGTGCGCGCATCGACCACCGGGCGCACGTCCTCGACCGGTTTCAAGAAGGATGCCAGGCGCGGGTCGCCCAGGGTTTTCAGGCCGCTGACGACCAGCTGCGCATTGAGCATGGCGCCGGCCCAGTTGGTATGGACGCGCTCGTCCGGCACGGTCATGGGAAACATCTTCATCACGGCCTCGCGGCCCATTTCGTCATAGCGGCGCGCCGCCATCTCGTTCAGGTCGATGAAGCCCACCTTTTCCAGGCGCGCCACTTCCGCAGCCCAGCCGGCGTAGTCGCCCTTGCCGCGGCGGATCTTGCCGGCATCCGGTCCTTCCTCGTTCCAGAGCTTGCGCGGGATGGGCGAAACGACCACCGGCGTCGCGCCCTTGGCGCGGATCTCGGCGATGAACTTGCGCAGGTACCAGCCGTAGCTGTACACGGTCTCGCGCTTCCCGGTCAGCATGTTGTCGATGTCCTGGGATTCGTTGCCGATGCCCTTGATGGTGCCGCGTGCCCGCTTGTCGTCGTTGATCGGGGAGGCGTCGTTATGACCGAACTGCATCAGGACGATGTCGCCCGGCTTCACCAAGGCCAGGGTACGCTCCCAGTGGCCGGAGGTGACGTAGGTACGGCTGGACAGGCCGCCGACCGCGCGGTTGACGACGTTCACCTTGGCCGGGTCGAAGTAGGCTGCCAGCGGATTACCCCATCCCCACTGTCCTTCCGCGCCCTTGCCCTGGCCGTCGTCATGGCCGTTGCGCACGGTCGAGTCGCCGATCAGGATGATCGACGGCAGTGCAGGATTGGCGGGCTCGGGCAGCTTCACCTGGGCGCGCGCCGGATCGGTATCGACGGCTGCCGGCGGGATTTGGGCCTGCGCCACGCCGCAAGCCAGCAACAGCATCGCGCCGGCACGGATCAAGGTGCTCAGGAAGGACATTGACGGGGTCTCCATGTGTTTTGGCTTTGCCTTGATTCTATGCGCCACTGCCAAACCCGGCAGTCATGACGCAGAAAGAATCAATAAAATGATTAGATCTGAGCAACACCTGCTGGGAGAATGAGCGGACAACACCACAATTCGGAGACACCATCATGCAATTCCGCTTCGCCCCCACCATCTTCTGCCTCGCCGCAGCCCTTACGCTGAGCTTCGACGCCTCCGCCCAGATCGGCAAACGCTTTCCGTCCGAGCGCAAGGTGGTCAAGGATCCGGTCACCGGCACCATGCTGACTTTCCTGACCAGCAAGCCGCACGGCGACTCCAAGATCTACCCGACCCACCCGCAATGGACCGCCGACGGCAAATGGCTGGTGTTCCGCTCGCGCCTGGCCGGTAACGAAGCCGTGGCGGTGAACGAAGCGACCGGGGATCTCGTGCAGGTGACCGAAGGCGGTTACACCGGCATGCTCAACCTCGCGCAGAAGTCGATGAAGCTGTACTACATGCGCAAGGCGGACACGGGACTGCAGATCGTCGAAACCGACCTGGCGCGGGTCTTTGCCGACAGCGCCGCGGGCCGCATGCAAGCGGCGGCCAGCTACCAGCGCGTGGCCGCCAACCTGCCCGCCGAGCTGGAAGCCGGCGGCGACCTGGCACTCGACGCGGACGAAGAGTGGGTCTACTTCAAGGTCGGTCCGGGCCAGGCAGCCAGGCACCTGGCGCCCGGCACCAAGATCGAACCGGCCTTCGGCCCCCGCAAGATGGGTGCCGGCCCGCAGGGCATCGCACGCCTGAACGTGCGCACCGGCGAAGTGAAGCATGTGGTGTCGGTGCCCTTCCAGGTGGGCCACATCCAGGCCAACCTGTGGAACCCGGGCGAGATCGTGTTCTGCTGGGAGACCGGCGGCAAGTCGCCGCAGCGCACCTGGACCGTCAAGGCGGACGGCAGCGGCCTGCGCCCGCTTTACCCGGAAGCGCCGTACGAATGGGTGACGCACGAGGCGGTGATCTCGAAGGATGAAGTGGCGATGGCCATCATGGGTCACCGCGCCATCCCCGGCGCTGCCAAAGCCGTGGACGCACCGGCCACCGACGTCGGCGGCGCCAACCCGGGCCAGGACGACGGCTGGGGACAGACCGGTACCCGCGAGAAGCCGACCGGCCTGGCGATCGTCAACCTGCGCACCCGCCAGATGCAGATCGTCGGACAGACCGATTCCGGCAGCGGCCTGTGGCACGTGCACGGCTCCAGCGACGGCCGCTTCGCCGTGGGCGACGACTTCAGCCGCAGCGTCTACCTGATCGACCGCCGCAACCGCGAAATGATGCTGCTGACCACCGGCCACAAGACCACCGCCGCCGACCACCCACACCCGACCTTCAACGCCGACGGCACCAAGATCCAGATCCAGTCGGCCATGCTGTCGGAAGACGGCCGCTCGATGAACATCGTCGTGGTGCCGGTGCCGGAAGCCTGGCTGAAGCGCGGCGCCAAGCAGTAAAGCGTTATCATCGGGGTATGGACATGCTCGACAGGAGACACCTGATGAAGGCAATCGGCGCCGGCCTGTTGGCCACGGCCTTGCCGCCAGCGTTCGGCGCAGGGCCCGCCGTGATTCCCTTATGGCCTGAGGGCGTGCCGGGCGCAAGGCCCGAACTCGGGCCGAACCGGGTCGACGAGGATGGCCGCACCACCAACATCACCGAGCCGACGCTGACCGTGTACCCGGCGGCGGTGGACCGCCCCAACGGCACCGCCGTCATCATTTGCCCGGGCGGCGGCTATGTGCGCCAGTCGACCCGGCGCGAGGGCGAGCAATACGCGCACTGGCTCGGCACCCTGGGCATCACCAGCTTTGTCCTGACCTACCGCCAGCAGGAATTCGGCCACCCGGCCCCGCTGCGCGACGTGCTGCGGGCGGTGCGCCTGGTACGCTCGCAGGCGGCACGCTTCAAGGTGCAGCCCGACCGCATCGGCGTGATGGGGAGCTCGGCGGGCGGACACCTTGCCGCCACCGCGGGCACCCTGTACGACCATCCGCTCGGGCGCACCGGAGCGGAACTGGACAAGGTAAGCGCACGGCCGGACTTCCTGATGCTGATGTATCCGGTGATCGCCATGGAGGGGCCGGCGGTGCACGCCGGTTCGCGCAAGGCCTTGCTGGGTGGCTCGCCGAAGGCGGCGGACGTCGAGCTGATGTCTCCCGAGCGCCAGGTGACGCCGCAAACCCCGCCGACGCTCTTGATCCATACCCAGGCCGACCAGGCGGTGCCGGTCGAGAACAGCATCCTGTTCTACCAGGCGCTCACGCGGGCCAAGGTGCCGGCGGAGATGTATCTGTTCGAGCAGGGATCGCACGGGATGGGGATGCGGGACGGGCTGGGGACGGCGTCGATCTGGCCGCGCAGGGCGGAGGAGTGGTTGCGAGCGCGTGGGCTGCTCGACCAGGCAAAATAATCGTAGGGTGGGCAGGTTTCCTGCCCACGCGTTCAACTCCACGCAGCGGACCAGGAAAGCCGGTTCAGTACGCGAATGTTGGTTGAACGCGTGGGCGGCAAAGCCGCCCACCCTACGGCTATAGAACGAATCATGCGAGGTGGAACACCTGCTTCAATGGCCATTCCTTCGGCCGGTTCCCCGGTTCGACTTCCATCAGGTCCGCCATGTAATCCCACCAGCGCTTCATTACCGGATGATCGGGTAACGGCCCCAGCTGGTGCCCCGGATGCAGCTTCATGACCGCAAACAGGTCCAGCGTCTCTTCATCCAGGAAGATCGAATAGTCGTGGATACCTGCCCCGCTCAGCAGCTCGGCCAGGTCCGGCCAGATCTCGTCATGCCGGCGGCGGTACGCTTCCTCGTTGCCCGCCTTGAGCTTCATGCGAAACGCTCTTGTGGTAATGCTCATGTCTTCTCCTGCTCAACAAAAAAAGGCGCCTCCGAAGAGGCGCCACAACCAGGATCAGACGATGCCGCTGCTGCTCGCGCCCGCCTTGGCTGGGCGCGCGCTGGCGACGCGGTCGCGGTAGCCGCTGGCGCGGTAGGCAGCCACCGGATCGGCGGCGCCGCCCGAGCGGACGCGGGCCATGGCCAGGATCGGGCCGACGTCGGTGCGGAAGGCGCGCTTCAGGCACTGGGCCGCCTGCAGCACGTCGTTCTGCTCCTGCAGCGAGGCCAGTTCGTTGCGGTCGACCAGGGCCGACTGCACGAAGGCGCGCTGCACTTCCACCGCGCTGCTCATCAGGCTTTCGATCGGATCGGTCACGTTGTGCGACTGGTCCAGCATGTAGGCCGGCTTGAAGCCCGGTCCTTCGCGCAGGGCCGCGTCGGCCAGCTCGTTGAAGACCAGGAACAGCTGGAACGGGTTGATCGAGCCCGAATCGAGGTCGTCGTCGCCGTACTTGCTGTCGTTGAAGTGGAAGCCGCCGAGCTTGCCGAACTGCGCCAGGCGCGCCACGATCATCTCGATGTTGGTGTTCGGGGCGTGGTGGCCCAGGTCGACCAGGCACTTGGCCTTCGGACCGAGCGTAGTGGCGCAGGCGAAGCTGGTGCCCCAGTCGGCGATGGTGGTGGCGTAGAAGGCCGGCTCGAACAGCTTGTGCTCGATGAAGATGTTCCAGTCGTCCGGCAGCGCGGCGTAGATCTGGCGCATGCTTTCCAGGTAGCGTTCCAGCGCGCCGCGCAGGTTGCTCTGGCCCGGGAAGTTGGCGCCGTCGCCGACCCAGACGGTCAGGGCCTGCGAGCCGAGCGCCTTGCCCAGCTCGATGCATTCGATGTTGTGGGCCACGGCCTGGGCGCGTGCCCCGGCGCTGGTGGCGGTCAGGCTGCCGTATTTATAGGTGTGTTCCTGGCCGACCTGGTCCTGGAAGGTGTTCGAATTGACGGCGTCGAAGCCGAGGCCGAGTTCTTCGGCGGTGCCGCGCAGTTCCTGCACGTCGGTCGGCTTGTCCCACGGGAAGTGCAGCGAGACGGCCGGGGTGGCGCGGGTCAGCTGGTTGATCACGGCGCAGTCTTCCATCTTCTCGAAGACGTTGCGCGGCTCGCCGCGGCCCGGGAAGCGCGCGAAGCGCGTGCCGCCGGTGCCGGCGCCCCAGCTCGGGACCGCCACGGCGAAGGTTTGCGCCAGTGCGGTCAGTTTGTCGATGTCCACACCGCGGCGCGACAGCACGCCGCCCAGGGCGTCGTAGTCTGCCTGCAGGTTGGCTTCCAGTTTGGCGTTCTGGTCTTGCACCAGGCCTGCGTTGATCACGCCGCGTTTCGTACTCGTCATGCTTTGTCTCCTTCGTGCCTGCGGTGGCGGGGGCTCAGCTCCCCGCTCCGCAGCGTTATAGTTTAACTCAGCGGGTGAATGCCCCGGCATTGCCGGCGTCCACGTTGAGGATGTTGCCGGTGCTCTTGCCCGACTTGTCGCTGGCGAAGAAGTAGACGGCTTCGGCGATGTCTTCCGGCAGCACGCTCAGTTTCAGCATGCTGCGCTTGCGGTAGAACTCTTCGATGTCATCGAGGCCGATCTTGTTCGATGCGGCGCGCTCTTCCTTCCACTTGCCGTCCCAGATGCGCGAGCCCTTGATGACCGCGTCCGGATTGACGACGTTGACGCGGATGCCGTGCTCGGCGCCTTCCAGGGCGATGCAGCGGGCCAGGTGCAGCTCGGCCGCCTTGGCGGTGCAGTAGGCCGAGGCGCCGCTTGACGCCACCAGGCCGTTCTTGCTGCCCACGAAGACCATGCTGCCGCCCAGCTTCTGCTGCTTCATCACTTGGTACGCGCTGCGGCTCACCAGGAAGTAGCCGGTCACCAGGATGTCCTGGTTGCGCTTCCAAATATCGAGCGTGGTTTCGTCCAGCGGCGCCGCCGAGGCGATGCCGGCGTTCGACACCAAGAGGTCCACGCCGCCGAAGCGCAGCGCGGTGTCGGCCAGCACCTGCGCCACGTCTTCCTCGCTGGTGATGTTGCCGCGCACGACCGCGACGTTGTCCTTGCCTGCGACCTTGCTCAGTTCCTGCTGGGCGCCGGCCAGCGCTTCACTGTCGATGTCGGTGACCATCACGCAGGCGCCTTCCTGCAGCAGCTGGCGGGCGACCGCCTGGCCGATGCCGCCGGCGCCGCCGGTCACCAGGGCGATGCGGCCGGCCAGGCTCTTCGGCTTGGGCATGCGCTGCAGCTTGGCTTCTTCAAGCAGCCAGTACTCGATGTCGAAGGCTTCCTGTTCCGGCAGGCCGACGTAGCTGTCGACGCCGTTCGCGCCGCGCATCACGTTGATGGCGTTGACGTAGAACTCGCCGGCGATGCGCGCGGTCGCCTTGTCTTTTGCGAAGGACAGCATGCCGACGCCCGGGATCAGGTAGATGATCGGGTTGGCGTCGCGGATCTTCGGGCTGTTGGAACGCTTGCAGCGCTCGTAGTACGCGGTGTAGTCGGCGCGGTAGTCGCTGAGTGCCTGGTCAAGGCCAGCCACCAGACGCTCGAAGTCCGGCGCAGCCGGGTCGAAGTCCAGCACCAGCGGACGGATCTTGGTGCGCAGGAAGTGATCCGGGCAGGAGGTGCCGAGGGCCGCCAGCGGCTTCAGGTCGGCGCTGCAGACGAATTCCAGCACGGCGTCGCTGTCGTCGAAGTGGCCCAGCTTGTATTCTTCCTGGCTGATCTTGCCGCGCAGGAGGGGCATCAGTCGCGCCACCAGGGCCGCGCGCTCGGTCGAGGGCAGTGCCTGGGTGGCCTGGCCGCCGAACACCGGCTGCTGGATGTTCGCCGCCAGCCAGTCCTCGGCGCGCTTGATGATCGCCAGCGTGGTTTCGTAGCACGACTTGGCGGTGTCGCCCCAGGTGAACAGGCCGTGGCCTTCCAAAATGATGCCCTTGAGCTGCGGGTTTTCGCGCGAGACGGCTTCCAGCTTCAGGCCCAGGTCGTAGCCCGGACGCTGCCACGGCAGCCAGCCCAGTTCGCCCTCGAAGATCTTGGCGGTCAGTTCCTTGCTGTTCTTGCAGGCGGCGATCGCGATGCACGAATCCGGGTGCATGTGGTCGACGTGCTTGTGGGCGATGTAGGCGTGCAGCGGGGTGTCGATGCTGGCTGCGCGCGGGTTCAGGTTGAAGGTGCAGTGCGGCAGGTAGCCGACCATCTCGTCCTCGTGCTCGAGGCCGCGGTAGCGCCCTTTCAGGGCCTGCAGCTTGTCCATGTAGAGGGTCGAGAAACCGTCCATCTTGATCGAACCCAGGTCGCCGCCCGAACCCTTCACCCACAGGACCTCGACCTGCTCGCCCGACAGCGGGTCAAGCATCATGACCTTGGCCGAGGTATTGCCGCCGCCAAAATTGGTAATGCGCAGGTCCGAACCCAGCAGGTTGGAACGGTACAGCAACAGTTCCGGCTCGCTCATGTTCGCGGCCACACTGTCGTCCCAGCGCGAAGTGATCGGTTCACGCTGTTTGGTTTCGCTCATTGCGCCCATCAATTATCTCCAAGTTGATTGTTTTGTCACCGGCCAATTGGTCGATGCGTCTCTTCCAATGTCCTGCAGCCGCCACACCTTGCGGCACCGGATGACAGTAGAAAGCAGCGGGATAAGGGGTGTCAACGCAGAAACAATCAACTTGCTGACCAAGTCTCAATCAATCATCGAGTTGATCAATTTGCGCGTTTGTGCGTTGCAGCGAAGCGAAATAATCAGGCCCTTGATCATTTGGTGATTGACGTTACGGCAGTGCTTGATTAATACTTTTGTCACACACCGCGATTCCGCGAGGAACGACGGTCGGACAGCTCAGCGTCCAAAAAGACATGCCGCATAAAAACAGACGGCTTTCGGAGGAGACAACATGGTGAATCACAAACGCCGCAAGCGTTTGCTGAAGCTGCTTGCCGAGCATGGGACGGCAACAGTCCAGCAGCTTGTCGAATGGCTCAACGCATCCCCGGCGACGGTCCGTCGCGATATCAGCTGGCTGGCTGGCCGCAACCTGCTCACCCGCACCCGCGGCGGCGCGGAGAACCTGCTGCCGAAGACGCGCCAGTTTTCGCTGACCAGCGAAACCTTCCAGAACAACATCCAGTGCTTCGCGGCGCGCAAGCGTGCCATCGCCCGCCATGCGGCCGGCATGTGCACCGACGGCGAAACGATCATCATCAACGGTGGCACCACCACCTTCATGATGGCCGAATTCCTGACCGACAAGCACCTCAAGATCCTCACGAACTCCTTCCTGATGGCCGAGCGCCTGCTGGTCTCGAGCGAGAACGAGATCATCGTGCCGGGCGGCCGCGTCTACCGCGAGCAGAACGTCATCCTCTCGCCTTTCGATAACGACATCACCCAGCACCACTACGCCACCAAGATGTTCATGAGCGTGTATGGCCTGTCGCTGCTGGGCCTGATGGAAGCCGACCCGCTGCTGATCCAGGCCGAGAAGCGCCTGATCAGCCAGGCCGAAGAACTGGTCGTGCTGGCCGACAGCTCGAAGTTCGCGCGCAAGGCCGGCCTGATCCTGTGCGGCCTGGACCGCGTGTCCACCGTCATCACCGACACCAACGCCTCCGACAAGGCCGTGCAGCTGCTCGAGCAGTACGGCGTGAAGGTGGTCACCGTCGAACCCGACGGCGAACCCTCCGCCCCGAGCGCCCCGCGCTACAGCGCATCCTATGATTTGCAGTCCGCAGCCCTGATGGAGCTTTCCCATTGAAGAAGATTAAAAAAATCCTGCTCGCGGCGGCCGCCGTCGGCATCCTCGCCGGCCTGGCCGGTTGCGGCGAGAAGAAGCCTGAACAGCCGCAACAGACGAAGATCGCGATGGTCGTGAAAAGCCTGGGCAACGGCTTCTTCGACGCCGCCCACACCGGCGCCAAGGAAGCGGCAAGCCAGCTCGGCGGCGTCGAGGTGATCTACACCGGCCCGACCACGCCCAGCGCCGAAGGCCAGATCGAGATCATCAACTCCTTGATCAGCCAGAAGGTCGACGCCATCGTGGTCTCGGCCAACGACCCGAACGCCCTGGTGCCGATCACCAAGAAGGCGATGCAGCGCGGGATCAAGGTGATCGCCTTCGACAGCGGACTGGCGCCCGGCGGTCGCCAGATGCAGCTGAACCCGTCCAACCCGGAGATGATCGGCGAGAAGCAGATCCAGATGGCCGCCAAGGAACTCGGCGGCAAGGGCGAGCTGGCGATCCTGTCGGCCTCGGCCCAGGCCACCAACCAGAACATCTGGATCGGCGTCATGAAGAAGACGCTGGAAAAGCCCGAATACAAAGACCTGAAGCTGGTCGCCACCGTCTACGGCGACGACCAGTCCGACAAGAGCTACCGCGAAGCCATCGGCCTGCTGCGCAGCCACCCGAACCTGAAGGCGATCATCGCCCCGACCACGGTCGGCATCGTCGCCGCCAGCAAGGCGGTCGCCGACGAAGGCCTGGTGGGCAAGGTGTTCGTCACCGGCCTCGGCCTGCCATCGGAGATGGCCGGCCACGTCAAGAGCGGGGCCGTGCGCGAGTTCGCGATCTGGAATCCGATCGACCTCGGCTACGCCGCCACCTACGCCGCGCACCAGTTCGTGACCGGCAAGGCCAAGCTTGAGCCCGGCGCCAGCGTCTCGGTCGGCCGCCTTGGCAACGTGACCCTGGACGCCAACGGCGAAGCCGCACTGGGCCCGCCGTTCACCTACAACGCCGAGAACGTCGAGCAGTTCGCCAAGCTGTTCTGAGTGTTCCGACCCGGCTCCACCGCCGCGCGTTGATTTCCGCGCGGCGCCTTTCACCTTGAGCGACACCCGTATGCCAGTGACCCAACTGACAAGCCCTCCCCTACCCGGCGCAAACGCAAGCCCAGCGAATACTGCGAGCGCGCCGGTCCTGCAGCTGAGCGGCATCACCAAGCGCTTCAACGGCGTCCATGCCCTGAACGGCGTGCGCCTGTCCATCCGCCCGGGCGAAGTCATGGCCCTGATCGGCGAGAACGGCGCCGGCAAGTCGACCCTGGTCAAGACCCTGACCGGGATCCACCGCCCCGACGCCGGCACCATCCTGCTGGACGGGAAGGAAGTCGCCTTCGGCAGCCCGCAGGAGGCGATGGCGGCCGGGATCACGGCGGTGCACCAGGAAACCGTCATGTTCGACGAACTGTCGGTCGCCGAAAACATCTACGTCGGGCGCCACCCCACGCGAGGCGCCGCCAAGCGCATCGACTGGGCCCACATCGAGCAGGAAGCCGAGCGCCTGTTCGCGCGCCTCGAAGTCGCCCTGCCGGTGCGCGCCCGCGTGCGCGACCTGTCGGTGGCGCAGCGCCACTTCGTCGAGATCGCGCGCGCCCTGTCGCAGGATGCGCGCGTGGTGATCATGGACGAGCCGACCGCCGCCCTGTCGCAGCGCGAGATCCGCGAGCTGTACCGCATCATCGACCAGCTCAAGGCCGCCGGCACCGCCGTCATCTTCATCTCGCACAAGTTCGACGAGATCTACGAAGTCGCCGATTGCTATACCGTGCTGCGCGACGGCCAGTTCGTGGCCGAAGGCCGCCTGGCCGACATCAGCGAGCCGGAACTGGTGGCCCTGATGGTGGGCCGCGCCGTCCACCAGGCCTATCCGAAGGCCCAGGTCGAGATCGGCGCCCCGCTGCTGGAGGTGCAGAACCTGTGCCACCCGACCGAATTCCAGGACGTCAGCTTCACCCTGCGCCGTGGTGAGATCCTCGGCTTCTACGGCCTGGTCGGCGCCGGCCGCTCGGAAGTGATGCAAGCGCTGTTCGGCCTGACCTCCAATGTGCGCGGCAGCGTGCGCCTGGAAGGCCGGGATGCGGCTTTCCGCGCCCCGCGCGACGCCATCGCCCGCGGCCTGGCCTACGTGCCGGAAGACCGCCAGCAGCATGGGGCGCACCTGAGCCAGCCGATCCAGCACAACATCACCTTGGCCGTGCTGTCCCGCTTCGGCTTCTTCCCCCGCGCCCGGCTTGAGGCCCAGCTGGCGCGGCGCTTTGCCGAACAGCTCGAGCTCAAGGCCCACCACCTGCAGCAGAACGTCGCCGAACTCTCGGGCGGCAACCAGCAGAAGGTGGTGCTCGGCAAATGGCTGGCCACCGATCCGAAGGTCATCATCCTGGATGAGCCGACCAAGGGCATCGACATCGGCTCCAAGGCCGCCGTGCACCGCTTCATCAGCGAACTGGTCAAGCGCGGCCTGTCGGTCATCCTGGTGTCCTCCGAACTGCCCGAAGTGCTGGGCCTGGCCGACCGCGTGGTCGTGATGCGCCAGGGCCGCGTGGTGCGCGAGTTCGCGCGCCAGGACGCCACGCCCGAAACCGTGGTCGCGGCGGCATCCGGTGTCGACCTCGACGCCCCCAGCGAGGTGGCAGCATGAACATGAAAAACCTTCTCAAGCAACGCGAGCCCCTGCTCGCCCTGATGGTGGTCGCGCTGGTGCTGCTGGTCGGCATGCGCGCGCCGGTCTTCCTGAGCCCGCAGTCGCTCGCCAACCTGCTCACCGACAGCACCCTGCTCGTGATGCTCGCTCTCACCCAGATGCTGGTGATCGTCACGCGCGGCATCGACCTGTCGGTCGCTTCTACCCTGGCCCTGGCGGGCATGGTCGCGGCCATGCTGGCCGCCGCCAATCCGGGCCTGCCGCTGGTCGTCGTGATGCTCGCCGCGACGCTCACCGGCCTGGTCGCCGGGCTGCTGAACGGCTGGCTGATCGGTTACCTGCAATTGCCGCCGATCGTGGTTACCCTCGGCACCATGAGCGTTTACCGCGGCCTGGTGTTCGTCATCTCGGGCGGTACCTGGGTCTCGGCCCACCAGATGCCGGCCGGCTTCGTCGCCTTTCCACTGCAGCGCCTGCTCGGCCTGCCGCACCTGGTGTGGATCGCGCTCGCCACCGTGCTGGCGATGACCTTCGTGGCCCGCTATACCCGCTTCGGCCGCGACCTGTACGCCATCGGCAACGCGCCGCACTGCGCCGCCTACATCGGCATCCCGACCGCCAAGCGCCTGTTCTGGACCTATGGCCTGTCGGGCATGGTCGCCGGCCTGTGCGGCTACCTGTGGGTGGCGCGCTACGCCGTCGCCTACACCGAGATCGCCTACGGCTTCGAACTCACCGTCATCGCCGCCTGCGTGATCGGCGGAGTGAGCATCGCCGGCGGTGTCGGCTCGGTACTGGGCGCCATGCTGGGCGCGCTGTTCCTGTCCGTGATCGGCAATGCCCTGCCGGTGCTGCAGGTCTCGCCGTTCTGGCAAAGCGCCCTGACCGGTGCCGTGATCCTGGTCGCCGTCCTGATGAATGCACGAGGCAACCGCAACCGCAGCCGCCAGATCCTGCCGCTGCACAAGCTTGACAACTTGAGGAGCGCCGCGTGAACGCGACCACCATTGCACAAACCGAAGCCGAGGCGGTGATCAACCCGGAAGCCGCAGCCGGCAACGCACGCTACACGATCCTGGATCGCGAACAACGGTCCCTGCGCCACCTGGCCGTACGCTGGGAAAGCCTGCTTGCCTTGCTGCTGCTGGCCGTGTTCGTCACGGGCAGCATCACCCTGCCGCACTTCCTCGACCCGTACAACCTGCTGGACGGCACCGCCAACTTCAGCGAAAAGGCGCTGATCGCGCTGCCGATGGCGCTGCTCATCATCTGCCGCGAGATCGACATCTCGGTGGCCGGCACCCTGGCGCTGTCCTCGGTGGCGATGGGCCTGGCCCACCAGGCCGGGGCCCCGGCCGGCAGCCTGCTGTTCGTGGCGCTGGGCACCGGACTGCTGTGCGGCTGGCTGAACGGCTTCCTGGTCACCCGCTTCATGCTGCCGTCGATCGTCGTCACCATCGGCACCTTCTCGCTGTACCGGGGCCTGGGCAGCGTGGTGCTGGGCGACAAGGCCTTCACCAATTACCCCCAGCTGATGGCCGACTGGGGCCAGGGCGTGTTCTTCGGCATGGTGCCGCGCTCCTTCGTCATCCTGCTCGGCTTCGCCCTGCTGTTCGCGCTGGTGCTGCACTGGACCTCGACGGGCCGCCGCATCTACGCGATCGGCAACAATCCGGACGCAGCGCGTTTCTCCGGCATCGCCGTCGACCGCTATCGCCTGGGCCTGTTCATGTTGACCGGCGCGATGGCCGGCCTGGCCGCTTTTCTCCTGACCGGCCGCATCGACAGCACCCGTCCGAACATCGCCACCGGCTGGGAACTGGAAATCATCACCATGGTGATCCTGGGCGGCGTGAGCATCGCCGGCGGCGCCGGCACCATCGGCGGCGTGATGCTGGCCGTGCTGACCATGGGCGCCGTGACCTACGGCCTGGCCCTGGCCAACGTCCCCGGCATCTACATGACCATCGTCGTGGGCGTGCTGTTGCTTGGCACCATCGCCCTGTCGCGCCTCCTGCGCGGCAAGCCAACCCGCCACTGACCAGGATTCGATTCAACATGCAAGCACGGACAGGCGACGCCCTCATCGTTCTCGACATCGGCAAGACCAACGTCAAGCTGGCCCTGGTCGCAGCCAGCGGCCACACCGTCGCGCAAGCGCGCCGCCCGAACGCCATCCTGAACGACGGCCCCTACCCGCACCACGACACCGAGGGCATCTGGAACTGGATGCTGGCGACCTGCCGCGGCTTCGCGAAGCAGGCGCGGGTTTCCGCGATCGTCCCGGTAACCCACGGCGCCACCGCCGCCCTGGTGGACAACGCGGGCCTGGTCCTGCCGGTGCTCGACTACGAAGCCGCATTGCCCGGCCTGGACTACGCAGCCCTGCGCCCGTCGTACGGGGAGACCTACTCGCCCCTGCTGCCGGCCGGCCTGAACCTGGGCCGCCAGCTGGCCTGGCTGCAGCAGCGTCATCCCGAGCAGTTCGCACGCGCGCGCCACATCCTGATGTACCCCCAATACTGGGCCTGGCGCCTGTGCGGCACGGCTGCCGGCGAAGCGACGTCGCTCGGCTGCCATACCGACATGTGGGACCCGGTGCGCCAGGATTATTCTTCCCTGCCGGCGCGCATGGGCTGGCAGGACAAGCTGCCGCCGATCGCCCTCCCCTGCGCCTCGCTCGGCACCCTGCGCCCGGAAGTGGCGCAAGCCACCGGGCTGTCGCCGGACTGCGAAGTCCTGTGCGGCATCCACGACAGCAATGCCTCGCTGGTGCGCTACCTGGGCCGGGACAGTGCCGGCACGCCGCGCACGGTGCTCTCGACCGGCACCTGGGTGATCGCCGCCGCCTTCGGCACAAGCCTGGACGGCCTGCGCGAAGACGCCGACATGCTGGCCAATACCAATGCCCTGGGCCAGCCGGTGGCCTGCATGCGCTTCATGGGCGGGCGTGAATTCGCGGCCCTGGCAGGCGACCAGCCGGCCACCTGTTCCTACCTCCAGCTCGAGCAGATGGTGGCGCGCGGCAGCATGGCGATTCCCTGCTTCGCCGAGAGCGGCGGGCCGTTCGCCGGCCGTGCCGGACGGATCGAGGGCCCGGCCCCGGTTGACGCCGGCGAGCGCTTCGCGCTGGCCACCCTGTATTGCGTGCTGATGACGGACTACTGCCTCGATGCGCTCGGTGCGCGCGGCCCCATCACCGTCGAGGGCAGCTTCACCGCCAACCCCTGGTTCGGTCCGCTCTTGGGGGGCTTGCGCCCGCAACAGGCGCTGAGCTATTCCGACGACGCCAGCGGCACCACCTGCGGCGGCTGGCTGCTGCGCTATCGCGACGCCACGCCGCCAGGCGCCGGTGTGCCGAAGCCTCCCCGCGCGCTCGCCGGCCTGGAAGCCTACCGCGCGAAGTGGCGCGAAGCCTTGCAGCAAACCGGGGTTCCGGCAGCGGCTGCCGGCTGAGGCACCCGGACGCGATCGAGCCCCTTCGCACTGCGGGTGGCCGTCACGGGACGGTCATATCCGATTGTTAAATTCGCTGCACGTTTAACAACCTGGAGTTCACCGTGCAGCGACGCGTTTCCCTGTTTTCAGTTCGTCTTCCTTCCCTGATCGCCCTGGCCGCCGTCGCCGTCTTCGCGACCGGCTGCGGCAGCGACGACGGCCTCGACCTGCAGAACCCCGGCGCCAGCTGGCCGCCGATCCCGACCGTGACCGCCCACCGCGGCGCCTCGGCCGTGCGTCCGGAGCACACACTCGCCGCCTACCAGAAGGCCATCGAGGATGGCGCCGACATCGTCGAGCCCGACCTGGTGCCGACCAAGGACGGCGTGCTGGTGGCGCGCCATGAGAACGAGATCTCCGGCACCACCAACGTGGCGACACTGCCGCAGTTCGCCGCGCGCAAGGCAAGCAAAACCATCGACGGCGTGCCCGTTACCGGCTGGTTCACCGAGGATTTCACGCTGGCGGAGCTGAAGACCCTGCGCGCCCGCGAACGCATTCCCGCGAACCGCCCCGCCAACGTCGCCTACAACGACCAGTTCGAGATCCCCACGCTGCAGGAGATCATCGACCTGGTCAAGCGCGAGAGCCAGGCGCGCAACAAGGTGATCGGCATCTATCCGGAAACCAAGCACCCGAGCTATTTCAAGTCGATCGGCCTGCCGATGGAGCGCCGCCTCGTCGATACCCTGCTCGCGAACGGCTACCGCGGCAAGGATGCCGCCGTATTCATCCAGTCCTTCGAGACCGCCAACCTGAAGGAGCTGCGCACCATGACCGACATGCGCCTGGTGCAGCTGCTCGACAATCCGGCCAATGCGCCTTACGACTTCGTCGCGGCGAAGAACGGCCGCACCTACGCCGACCTGGTCACGGCCGCCGGGCTGAAGGAGATCGCCACCTATGCGGACGTCGTGTCGCCGTACAAGGAAATCATCATTCCCCGGACGAGCGCCAATGAACTGGGGACACCGACGCAGTTCGTCGCGAACGCCCGCGCGGCCGGCCTGAAGGTGCACACCTGGACCCTGCGGCCGGAAAACCCCTTCCTGCCGGTGAGCCTGCGCGCCGCGCCTGCCACCTCGCCCAGCGGGCGCGGGAACGCGGCCGCCGAGATCCGCGCCTACCTCGACGCCGGCATCGACGGCTTCTTTACCGACGATCCGGCAGTCGGCCGTGCTGCCGTGAACGCATTCACCAGGAAGTGAGCGCTGCCGGGATCCGGGAGCCGCGATACCGCCGGAGCAGGATCGTGATACAAAATTTCTTGCCAGGCCGCGAAATCTGAATCATGTCGCCCCGCTCTGGTTTCGCCGGCACCGAGGCTGTTTCGTGATGGGCCGCTGCGCACCCTTGCAGGTCGCCTGGCCCGCACCAGCCTGAAATCGCCGCATCCCGACGGCCGACACCGGGATGGTGATGCGCTATCGTCCCGATCCATGCCTGGCCTGGAGCGTGGTGATCCGATCGCGGATCGCCATGCGCTGAGGACGGCGCTCGGGGCGCCGCATCATTGCGCGGTGATTGCCAGGAATGGGTTGCGTCCTTCCCGGACCAGTGTCGACAGCGCTGCAAGGCTCATGGGCTGGGCAGGCAGGGCCAGGCGCGCCGGTCCGATCCGGACCTGCTCGGCCTGCACCAGCTGCAATCCGTTCTCGCTGCTTTCGACCAGTGTTCCTCGAGCCGCGAGCCGTTCGAGCGTATCCAGCAGCGTACGAATGGCGCTGTCGGCCAGCAGATGACGGCCGAAGGCCAGGTCGCCCGCCGTCAACGCCGTCAGGGCCGGGCCGACCTGGCGCAGCGCCGGGTCGCGGCTGAGCACGTAATAGGGCGCGCCTTCCGGATCGCGGTATGCACCGTAGCGGTCGAACTCCCACTGCGCGCCGCGGATGTTGTATACCTCGCCGTGCCAGCCGTTGATCTCGATCGGCCCCTTGTGCACGAGACGCTGCGGCGTGGCTGCCGCCAGTGCGGTAAGCGACCGCATGATGCCGCGCCCGACGCCGTTCGCGTTCGCGCGCAAGACTTCTTCGATGTCCCCGAGACGCGCCACCACCGGCCTGCCGTCGAGCTCGGCCACCTGGAAGGCCTCGCCCGACAACACCAGGCGGTACTGCCGTCCGCCTGGGGCGCCGGCGCGGAAATCGCCGTTGTCGGCGATTTCAAATACCAGCCTGGCCGGATCGGCGGCCTGCTCGTAGACGGCACGCGTCCCCGCATGGGTGAGCGATGACAGGAATGCACAAAGCAGGATCAACAGTCGCATGATGATGAAGTCGGTTGGCGTCAGCGAAAAACAGCTTGTGCAGAATAGCAAAACGCCAAATCCAAGCTAGCGCTGATTGGAAACAAAATGTTTCCAAAGCGCCACTTCATACCACGATCAGGATCGCGCGAGCGCGGCCAGTACGATGCGAATTGCCGACATCGCGCCTGGCCCTGCTTATTGCATGATCTCGAGATCCACCCCGCCGCGCACCGAACGCAGCTTGACCAGCTTGACCGGCTCCAGCGCATTCTCCTTGCGCCCGTCGGTCGTCACCGCCAGCGCGACCGTGTTCTCGCCGTTCGGGTTCAGGATGCCCGGCGGGATCACGAAGGTGCGTTGCGGGCCGATGTGAGCGATGAACTGCCCCATGTTCCACCCGTTCACGAAGATCAGCGCCCGGTTCTCGCGGTCCGAGCGCGGTTTGCTGGTATCGCCGAAGGCCAGGCCCAGCTGCACGTCGTGGCCGCGCGGCAGGTCGAGCTTGAAGCTGGTGCGCAGCCAATAGGTACCGGCCGCCGGCGGAGCATCGGTGGTGCGCGCCGCCTGCCAGCCTTTCGGCGAGGCCAGCGGCAAATGCCAGCCCTGGCGTTCGCCGAACAGGCCGCCGTTGTTCATCGGCCCGCGCAGGCGGTCGACGATCTCCTCGCCGCCCTGGCGGCCCTGGATGCGCCAGGCGATCGGCACCGCGAAGCGCTGGCCGCCACGCTTGGTGAGCGAGGCCGAGATCAGGCCGCGCGCCTCGCGGTGGTAGTCGTCGGCCATCAGGTTCCAGTTGTGGGCGTTGTTGCGCACCATGACCGAGATGACGTGCTCGCCCGGCTTCAGGTCGCCGAGCGACAGCTTGACGCTGTCGGTGGTCTCCGGGAAGGAGCGGCCGGTGTCGAGCTCGTGCTGGCCGACGAAGCGGCCGTCGATCCAGACCTGGATCAGGCCCGCGCCGCCGGCGCCGTAGAACAGCTCCAGCTGGTTGGCCTTCGGGTCCGTGCTCGTGAAGCGCCCGCGGTACCACACGTCGCCGTGGTGGAAGCCGTAGTCGCTCATCGCCAGGGTCGGCTGGCCGCGTTCCGGCATGGTCCAGGTCTGGGCCGCCGACGGACGGCGGTCGGCCTGCACCCAGGCACTGTCGTCGAAGCGCGGCGCGCTTTCCAGGCTGTCCATGCGGCGCGTCCAGGCCAGGCGGGACAGGTCCGGCAGGGTCACCGCCTCCGGCCCCTTGACCGTCCCGCCGCGCACGCTGCCGTCCGGCTGGCGGCTCAAGGCCAGGTCCTGGCCGTTGAAGCTGGCCGCCTCGAAGGCCGGTCCCCAGATCTCGAAGCTGCTGTCTTCGCCCGCGTCGCCGCGCATGACGAGCTTGCCCGCGGAGAGCTGTGCCGAGCGCACCAGCGCCGGCGAGAGCTGCAGCGCGCGGCCGGCGCCCGTCTCCTGGGTCCAGAAGCGCAGGCTGGTGGGCTCGTCGGCCAGCAGGAGCAGCATCGGCGCCCTGCCGCCGCCCGAGATGCGCACCCGCGCCAGGCCGTCGTGCACGTAGTCCAGCACCAGGTCGCCCTTGGCGGCATCCCAGCGCGACTTGACCTGCCCGGCCAGCACTTCCACCGTCGGTGCGCTGGAATAGCGCAGCACGGTCTGGCCCGGCTGGCGGTCGCGCCCGTGCAGCAGGACGATATCGCGTTCGCCGTTGCGGAAATGGGTCTGCAGCTCGGAGGTCGAGTACACCAGGCGCTGGCGCTCCATGTCGTAGGAGGCCAGCAGCATGCGCGCATCCTGGCCGCGCAAGGTGGTGCCGAACGTGTACTCGCCGTCCCGGGTGGCCAGCCTGACGCTGAAGGCTTCCTCGCCCTTGCCGTCGGTGGGATTGTGGGCCGCGAAGATCACGTGGGTGCCCAGGCGCCGGTTGACGTTGTGGTAGACCTTGACCTTGCCGTCCGCCGGGGCCAGGGCGGGTCCCTTGTCCATCTCGGCCAGCACCTGCTCGGCCGCCTGTACGAACATGCCCTGCTGCTTGAGCGCATAGGCTTTCGGGCGCAGGCCGCGGTCTTCCGAGATCGGGGCGCCGTAGTCGTAGGAGGTGTACACGACCGGGCCGGCCAGCCAGCCCCAGGAGGTGCCGCCGAAGGTCATGTAGACGTTGTGGATCGTGATGCGGTTGATCAGGTTGGTGCCGTAGAAGACCCGCTGGTAGCCCGTGCCCTGGCGCTCGGCGGTGCAGTGGTAGGTGCCGTTCGATCCCCAGTAGTCGAACCAGCCGCCGCCCAGCTCGGCAGCAAAGCCGGGCGTGTTGGGCGAAGACAGCGCCCCGGCGCGCGGGCCGGGAGTGGCGTAGATGCCCCAGTCCGGCGCCTTGTTCGCGCCGGAAGGGTCGGCATGCACGTTGCAGCTGCCGCCCGGGTAGCCGTCGAAGGCGTAGATGTCGGTTGGGCCGGGGTTGGCCCAGGGCGCGGTCGAGCCTTTCGGCGTCCAGTCGGGCAGGCGGCCGGCCGAGTTGTGGAAGAAGGGCACCTGGATGCCGTCCGCACGCGCCTTGCGCGCCAGGTGCTCCATCTGGCGCACGTGCTTCGGTTCGACCTTGCCCAGTTCGTTCTCGAGCTGGTAGGCGATCACGTTGCCGCCGCCGTCGGTCACCTGGTGGCGCGCGATGATCGCGTTCACCTGGGTCATCCATTCGTCGACCGCCGACAGGTAGACCGGATCGTCGGTGCGCGCCTCGCCGCGGTTGCGGAACATCCAGCCCGGATAGCCGCCGCCGGTCAGCTCGGAATTGATGTAGGGGCCGGTGCGGGCGATGATGTACATGCCCTCTTCTTCCGCGATCTGCAGCGCGCGCTCGACGTTGCGGATGCCCGAGAAGTCGTACACGCCCGGCGCCGGCGAATGGTAGCCCCAGTCGAAATAGAAGGCCACGCCGTTGAAGCCGAGCGCCTTCATCTTCTGCATCACGTCGCGCCACAGCGACGGATTCGGCAGGCGGAACGGATGGATCTCGCCCGACCAGACGACGACGCGCTTGCCGTCGATCTTGAGCGAATACTGGTCCCAGGTGACCGCCTTGGGGCGGCCCTTCGGTGCGGTGATCCCGGCGAGCGTTGGCGACGCTTCGCCCATGACGCCGAACGAGGACGCCATCGCGGCGGTTCCGGTCAGGCGGGCTTGCGCGGCCCAGGTCCGGCCGCCGTCCTGGCTGTCACTGAACCAGGCCCGGTCCCCGCCTTCGCTTCGGGTATAGAGGCGCAGCGTCGCACCCAGGCGCACCAACCCGGCCGGCTTCAAGCCTGCGTCCAGGGCGCTCAGGTTCGATTGCTGCTCGATGCGCCATGGTCCTTTCACGTCGGCTGCCCGGGCCAGCACCAGGCGGCCGCTGCGCGCTTCACGCGCGACGGCGACATAGCCATCGCCGTCGGAAACGGCCACGGTGTCGAGATAGCCGGACTCCAGGCCGCGCATCGGCACGGGGGCCGGCCAGTTGGCCAGCGTCGCATCCGGGGTGAGCACATGGGCGCCCTGCCCGCCCCCGGCCGCCGGCAGGGTCGCTACCAGATGGAGCTGCTTGTCGTTGCTGCGTACCCAGTTGGGCGAACGGACCTGGCCTGTGCCCAGGCGCACCTCGCGCACGGCATCCCAGCGGCGCAGGTCCGGCGACGAAGCCAGGCCGATCGTCCCGGGCGCAGCGCTGGCATAGGCCAGGACGTAGCGGCCGTCGGCATGGCGCGCCAGGGTCGGGTCCTGCAGCTTGCCGGACGGCGGCGTCCAGGCTTCGGATACCAGCGACGTGAAGTTGGCGCCGTCCTGCGACGACAGCAGGCTCAAGGTATTGGCCGCGCCCGCGGTCAGCGCAGGCATCAGGACGGTTTGTCCGGACTGGGATGCGGCAGTGGCGCTGGCAGTGCCGGCCTGCAGGCCGGACCCTTGCGGGATGCCCAGTTCCTGGGCAAACGCCGGCCCGCCCAGGACGGTGGAAGCGGCAAGCGCGGCGCTGAGCGCGGCGGCACGCAGGGAAAGCGCGCGGGGAGCAGAAAGCGACGTGACAAGCCCTGTTGCCAGGGCCGGGGGCCTGGATGGGGAGGTATTCGGCAAGGTGTCTCCTTTTTTGTATTCTCGTGCGCCTGCTCATCGGGTGGCGGCGCCCCTGGGCATTGTAGGTGCTCGGCCGCGCTTCGATCAGCCTCGCGGCGAAAGAATCAGGCAGCTGATCGGATGGCCGGACGCGGGCAGGCATTCGCTCAAATGGATGAGTATTTCGCGCACCCGCGCGCACGCGTTGCCGGCTATGCAAAGATTGGCACCGCGGAGCCCATCCCTGGCGCCCCGACAGCCGTGACGCAACAGCGCCGGCCGATAACAAGGTACGGACCGGCTCCGTACCAAGACGAGACACCGCTACCCAATGAATTCGTTCTCTTCCCTCGACACCTTCGTTTTCCTCATCTACTTCGTCATCGTGGCCGGCTACGGCATCTGGATCTACCGACGCCGCAACGGCTCGGACAAGAACACGCACGATTACTTCCTGGCCGAAGGCTCGCTCACCTGGTGGGCGATCGGCGCCTCCCTGATCGCCTCGAACATCTCGGCCGAACAGTTCATCGGCATGAGCGGCGCCGGCTACCGGATCGGCATGGCCATCGCCGTGTACGAGCTGATGGCGGCCGCCACCCTGATCATCGTGGCGGTGTTCTTCATGCCGGTCTACCTGAAGAACCGCATCTACACCATGCCCCAGTTCCTGCAGCAGCGCTACGGGCCCGGCGTGGCGACCGTCATGGCCTGGTTCTGGCTGGCCCTGTACATCGTCGTGAACCAGACTGCCATCCTGTACCTGGGCGCGCTGGCGATCAGCAGCATGGTCGGCATCGGCGTGCTGCCCTGCATGCTGTTCCTGGCGGTGTTCGCCACCGTCATTACCCTGGGCGGCATGAAGGTGATCGGCTACACCGACGTGATCCAGGTGTTCTGCCTGGTGATCGGCGGCCTGGTGACGACCTGGATCGCCCTCGACCTGGTGGCCCGCCTGAGCGGCGCGGAAGGCGCGATGGTGGGCGTGCGCGAACTGTTCCAGCGCGCCGGTGGCCATTTCGACATGGTGCTCTCGCGCGATAACCCGAACTACATGGACCTGCCGGGCCTGTCGACCCTGATCGGCGGCATGTGGATCGTCAACCTGAGCTACTTCGGCTGCAACCAGTACATCACCCAGCGCGCCCTGGGCGCCAGCCTGCCGGTCGCGCGCAAGGGCCTGCTGTTCGCCGCCTTCCTCAAGCTCCTGATGCCGCTGATCGTGGTCCTGCCGGGCATCGCCGCCTATGCGCTCGACCAGGGCGGCGTGCTGGGCGATTCGCTGCGCCCTAGCGGCGAAGTGAATCCGGACCGCGCCTACCCCACCCTGCTGACCCTGCTGCCGGAGGGCCTGAAGGGCGTCGCGTTCGCGGCCCTGACGGCGGCCGTGGTGGCCTCGCTGGCCGGCAAGGCGAACAGCATCGCCACCATCTTCACCCTCGACATCTACCGTCCCAAGTTCCGCCCGGACGCGAGCGAGCGCCACATGGTCTGGATCGGCCGCCTGACGGTAGTCGCCTCGATGGCAATCGCGGTGTCGATCGCGCCCCTGATGGGCATCGACAAGAAAGGCGGCTTCCAGTACATCCAGGAGTACACCGGCTTCGTCTCGCCGGGCATCCTGGCGATGTTCCTGCTGGGCTTCTTCTGGCGCCGCACCAATGGCGCCGCCGCCATGTTCGCGGCGGTTGCCAGCGTGGGCCTGTCGATCGTGCTCAAGTTCCTGCCGGACTTCGTCGACCTGTCCTTCCTGGCGCCGATCGGCTTCGCGGTCCCCAACAGCGTTGGCGTGTACGAGATTCCCTTCCTCGACCGCACCCTGATCGTGTTCCTGATGATCGTCGTCGGCATGGCCATCATCAGCCTGCTGGGCCGCCAGCCGGCATCGACGATCGTCAAGGTCGACCGCAGCCTGTTCAAGGTGGAGCCGGGCTTCGCCTTCGGCTCGGCGGTGGTGTGCGCCATCCTGGTGCTCATCTACGCGGCCTGGTGGTAGGACAGGGTTGTCGGCGTGCTGCCGGCAACAGTTCAATGGAGAAGCGTAGGCTGGGCGGCTCCCAGCGGACGCATGGTTAACCTGCGGCTTCGGTGCCGCCCACGCCGTCAATCCTGTTGGAACAGATGCGACGGCTATTCACGTTCCAGTTGAACGCGTGGGCGGCATGTGCGGCGCGGGCTCATCGAGGAAGCGGGTGGAGCCGCCCACCCTACGAACCGGTATCTGTCGTATTAGCGGTCAGCCACCGGCTCACCGAACTCCGGCATCCCATCCGCGCGCCAACGGATCACCTGGGCGCGGGTATGCCGGTTCGGGTCGCGCAGCGGCTCGCCGACGATGTCGCGGTAGTTGCGCGCATGGTAGACCAGGATGTCGGTCTTGCCGTCCGGGGTGGTGGTAAAACTGTTGTGGCCCGGGCCGTACTGCCCGGTCCTCGCACTGCTGCGCAGCACCGGCACCGGTGACTTGGTCCAGGAGCGCGGATCCATCAGGTCGGCGTCTTCCGGCGCGCTGAGCATACCGAGCGCATAGTTGGCGTCGGTCGCGCTGGCCGAGTAGGTCATCCATACCCTGCCGTTCTTGACCAGGAATGCGGACGCCTCGTTGACCTCGTGGCCGATCTTCTCCCACGCGTATTCCGGACGCGTGAGCAACACCGCCGGCTGGCGGATCGCCAGCGGCCCGTCCATCTTCGCCAGGTAGATATTGGTGGCCTTGCTGGCGTCGGGCGCGCGCTGGGTCCAGCTCAGGTAGCGCTGGCCACGGTGCTCGAAGGTGGTCGCGTCGAGCGAGAAGCTCTCCCAGCCGGTCTTGAGCTGGCCGCGCTCGGTCCACTCTCCTTCGAGCGGATTGACCGACGCGTTCTCCAGCACGTAGAGGCGGATCTCCCAGATCTTGTCGGCGCGTCCGGCCGTGAAATAGATGTACCACTTGCCGTCGATGCGGTGCATTTCGGGCGCCCAGATGTGCGCGCCCATCTCGCCGCTGGCGTGCTTGCGCCACACCACCTTGGCGTCGGCCGCGCCAAGCTCGTTCAGGCTGCGCGCCCGGCGCACCTCGATGCGATCGTACTCCGGCACAGTGGCCGTGTAGTAGTACCAGCCATCCCGCTGCAGGGTGACGTGGGGATCGGCGCGCTGGCGCACCAGGGGGTTGGCGAAGCCGGCTTCGGCGGCCGTGGATGGGATGGGGAAGCTCAGCGCGGCCAGCAAGGCGGCAGCGAGTACGGTAGTGCGGATCATGGGACCTCGACAAGTAAAAAAGCCAGTCACCGCGAGATGACTGGCAAATCGGAACAGGAGAGGGGTGAGACGATCAGAGCTTCATCGACACGGTGAAGTAGTAGCGGCGGCCTGCCCAGGCCAGCTCGTTCAGGCGGAAGCTGTCGCCGGCATCGAGGCGCTTTACCTCGTCGGTCAGGTTCTTGCCTTCCAGGGCGAAGGTGACCTTGTCGTTGTAGCGATACTGGATCTTCGCATCCAGGTAGCCGGTCTTGGCTTCGAACACCGGGTTGCCCGAGACGTCGTTCCCGCCGGTGAAGAAGCGGTCGCGGAAGCTATAGGCCAGGCGCGCGTTGATCGGCCCCTGGTCGTACCACAGCGACAGGTTGTACGCATTCTTCGACATGCCGGGATATGGCAGCACGGTGCCGTCGAGGATGTTCAGGCGCTCGGCGCCCGCCGCATACTTGTAGTTCATGCGGGTGTAGTTGGCGTCGACGCCGAAGCCGCTCAGCCAGCCCGGCAGGAAGGTCAGCGCCGTGCGGCCGGCGATCTCGATACCCTTGGTGGTGGCGCCCTCGCCGTTGACGGCCTGGGTCACGTCGAAGCGCTCGCCGTTCTTGAACAAGTCCACGCCACGGGTCAGCACGCGTTCCATCACGTAGCTCGTGATGTCCTTGTGGAACAGCGCGAGCGACAGCTGGCTGTCTGGGCTCGGATAGTACTCGAAGCTCAAGTCGGTATTGGTCGAGCGGTAAGGCTTCAGGTCCGGATTGCCGGCGGTGCAGTCGTCGGTCCCGTCACCGCCGAAGGCCGGATTGCCGCTGCCGCGGATGCAGGTGGCGTTCGGGGCCAGCAGGTCCATGCGTGGACGCGCCATCGCCTTGGACCAGCCGACGCGGGTCACCAGCTTGTTGTCGATCAGCCAGACCGCACCATTGAAGCTCGGCAGTACGTCGTTGTAGGTGTTGTCCACGGTGGCTACGGCATTGCTGACGACGATGTCGGTAAAGGTCGACGCCCCCGGTGCCGTGGCATTGCGGATCGAATAGCGCGCCAGGCCCGTCGAGCTGTTGCGGGTACGGACATAGCGCACGCCGATGTTGCCCTCGACCTCGCGATCGAACAGCTGGGTCGCATAGTCCAGGCGCAGGTAGGTCGCGGCGATGCGTTCGCTGACCGCGAAGGCCGGGATCTGCGGATACATCTTGCCGTCGCTGCCCGGCGCCGAGCGCAGGTAGGCGTGGTTGAAGCTCGATGTGTCGAAGAACTCGGTCGCGTTGGCGTAGACCGGCGACATCCAGCCCGACGGCAGGCCCGTGACCTTGTCGTAGCCGTTGAAGAAGGTGCCTGGCGTGCGACCCTGCACGGCGCTGACCAGGGCCGCCATCTGGGCTGCGTTCAGGTAGCGGGTGCTGAAGCCCGAGTTGATGAAGCTCTGCGCATCGTTCGGACGCTGGGCGGTGCCGGTGTAGAGCGGATCGTACACCGCGGTCTGGTTGACGTTGGCGCCGCGCACGTTGATGTCGTCGGCCGTCGAGCTCAGGTCGGCGCCGTTGCTGGCCAGGTAGCCTCCGCCGTTGTACTGCTCGGAGGTGGCCTTGCGGGCCTGGGCGCCGAACCAGACCTTGTTGAAGAACGGCGTGTCGAGGCGGTACTTGAGATCGAGCTTGGCCTGGTGTTCCTTGTTCTCGGTCTCGCTCGGACGATACTGGAGCTGGGCCTGGACGTAGGAACTCGGGTTGTCCGGGCTGTAGCCTGCCGGGAAGGTGAAGCGTGGCAGGCTGTCCGGTCCCAGCGCCACCTTCAGGCCAGGCGCGTTCTGGGTCAGCACGATACTGTTGCTGTTGCTGTCGTACATGGACTTCGAGGTGCCGAGCAGGCCGGTCACTTCCAGACGGTCGCGCTTGAAGCTGAAGCCGGATGAGAAGTAGCGCGAATCGATGTCGAGCTGGAAGTCGCGCGCCGACGTGCTGAAGGCGCCCTGTCCGCCCTGGCCCGCGCCGAACAGGCAGGAACCGACGACGTACTCGGTCACGTGGTGGTTCTGGACCACCATGCCCGGCGTGGCGGCCGTCGGCGCGGTGCATGCGCCGGCAGTGGTCGGCACGCCATTGGCGCCATACACCGGCGCGCGGCCGGTATTGGCAAGGCGCGCCGCATTCGAGAAGTCGGTGCCGAAATTGCGGTCGTTCAGGCGCTGGCGCTGGGTATTGGCCTGGTAGGTGGCGTAGGCATTGAATTCTTTGCTGAAGGCATACTGCGCCGTCACTTCGCCCGACGAGCGCTTGTGGTCGCGGGTCCACAGGCCGTAGCGCGCGATGCCTGGCGAATAGTCGAACCACTGGCTGCGGCAGGCGGTCTGCTGTGCCGAGCTCAGGCCCGGCGTGGAGCAGCCGGCGATGGTGCCGATCGCGGCCACTGCCGGATCCCGGCTCACCACCGTCTTCTCGGGTGAATTGTCCCAATCCTGGAGGAAGCGCCACGAGGTGTTGCGCGCATAGTCGTTCTGGGTCAGCACCTTGTCGTAGACGAAGTTGGCCATCAGGCCCAGCTTGCCGTCCAGGTACTTGTCGGCCATGTACAGGTTGCCGCGCGGCTGGACGCCGCCGCGCGAGGTCGAATGCTCGGCAGAGATACTGGTGCCGATGGTCGGCTCCTTGAAGTCGAGCGGTTTGCGGGTCGTGATCTGCACGGTGCCGCCGACGCCGCCTTCGGTCATGTCGGCGGTCAGGCCCTTGTAGACGTCGATCGAGCCGATCAGCTCGGATGCCAGTTCACGCAGTTCGGCGCCGCGCCCGGCGGTGCCGCTGGTGCCGAGGACCGACATGCCGTTGATCTCGATGCGGTTCAGGTCCGGTTCGACACCGCGGATCGCCACCTGGGAACCTTCGCCGAAATCGCGCGACAGCTGCACGCCGGTCACGCGAGACAGGGCTTCGCCCACGTTCTTGTCGGGGAACTGGCCGATGTCCTCGGCCACAATCGAATCCGACACCGTGCCGGCGTTCTTCTTGCGGGTGATGGCCGACGCCACGGATTGGCGGGTGCCGGCGATGTGGACGACCTGAGGTGCGGGAGCTGCGCCGCTGGCGGTCGTGCCGGCGCCGGACTGGCCCTGGGAGGTCGAGGCCTGCGCAGCCTGCGCTTGCGCGCTTTCTTGCGCCAGTGCGGCTTGCGCTGCCAGGAGGGTGATCACTGCGGCCACTGCGCGTGCGCAGCGGATCGGATTCAGCACGTGGGTGCTGGTCATAGCTCGATTCATCGGTGTCTCCATGGGCTCTGTAGTTTGAGGTACGGCTTGGCCTTGGAATAATTCTATGTGCGTAAGACGGCGACGATCCGTCGAGCGACGAAAGAATCATCGAACTGAGCGAAACTGCCGCGATCGCATCGAGAAACGATCATGCAGGTGATCGTTTGGTATTCGAGCGCCCGTAAACGGCGATGGCCGCCGCAAATGCGGCGGCCATCGGGCCCTCCTGACCTACGAGATGCTTAGCCGCCGAACTTGAAGTTCAGGCCGGCCATGTAGGTACTGCCGGCGAACGAGTCGGTGTACACGTTCGGCGTTCCGTCCGCGAACACCGAGTAGCCGCCGGTGTTCGAACCGGTGTGGGTCTTGCCCAGGTTGCGCCCTTCGATGAAGAACTCGACGTTCTTGTTGAAGCGGTAGGCGAGCTTGGCGTCCACGTAGCGGGTGCCGAGGCGGAACAGCGGCGCGCCCGGGCTGTAGGTCGGGTAGCGCACGTTGGTCATGCCGACCACGGGGTAGTTGTTCACCGAGTTGGTGTTGCAGCCCGACGTGCACGAGAAGGTATCCGCCTTCACTTGCAGGCCGACGCGCATCGACAAGGCGCCGTCGTCGTACCACACCGATGCGTTCCAGGAGTGGCGCGGCTCGCCCGCCACCGGCAGCAGGTCGCCGGTGATCAGGTCGCGCAGGCCGCCGCCGTTCAGGGTCGCCTTGTTGCGCGTGTAGTTCGCGTCCACGCCGGTATAGCGCAGGTACCACGGCAGGACGGTGAAGGCCACCTTGGCCGAGACCTCGAAGCCCTTGCGGGTGAACGGGATCTGGTTGGTCCAGCGGCGCTGGGTGAACACCAGGTCGGCCAGCGGCTTGCCGGTCTGCGGGTCGACGGCGTTGGAGCCGGCGAAGGGCTTGATGTCGTCGACGGTCTCGATCAGGGTCGGCGCACCGGTGACCCCTTCCTGCTTGTAGACGGCGCCGGCCAGCATGATGTCGCGGTTGGCATACCATTCCAGCGACAGGTTCTGGTTATGGTTGGTCAGCGGCTTGATCTCCGGATTGCCCATGACGTCGGTGCAACGCATCGAGACTTCGCTGCCGTCGTCGTCGAGCTCGACCAGCTTGCGGCCGTCGTATTCGCAGGTGCCGTTCGGGATCAGGCGGCCGGCGGCCGGACGCGCGATGGTCTTGCCCCAGTTGTAGCGCAGGACCAGCTTGTCCGGAACCAGCCAGGTGTTCAGGTTGGCCGACGGCAGGTAGTCGGTGGTGGTGGCATTGATCGCGGTGTCCTTGCGGTACACGCGGGTACTGATGCCCGCCACGTTGTTCGGGTCGAGCGGATTGTAGGCGGCCGTGGGCACGATCGAGCGGAAGGTCAGCTGGCCGCTGCCCACCACCTTGGTACGCACGGCGCGCACGCCGACGTTGCCGTCGAAGACGATGCCGAAGGGGAGCGAACGCTGGGTGAACGGCAGGCGGTCGACCTCGAAGTTGGCCATCATGTAGCCGGCGTCGACGGTCTCCCTGATCGCATTCACCGGCTGGGCGTACATCTTGCCGTCGCTGCCGATGCACTCCTTGATGCAGTCGAGGTTGTAGTTCGGCACGCCCAGCAGCGCGTAGACCTTGTCGATGTCGAACTCGGTCCAGCCGTTGACCAGATTGCTTGGCCGGTCCTTGTCGCCCGCATAGAACTGCGCGGTCGGCTGCTTGGTGTAGGACTGGCTGAAGAGCTGGCGGTACTGCTCCGGCGAGATCACAATCGTGCCCTGGCGCGCGTTGCGCGGGTCGGTGCTCGGGTTGTAGCCGTACTGGCAGGGACGGCCGCCCGGCGCCAGCGAGCCTGGCGTGTTCTCGCACACCTGGAAGGTGGTGCGCAGGTTGTTGGTCGAGACATAGATGCCCGGGATGTAGTCGGCCGCCCCGAAGGTGCCGACGGCGTCCTGGACCGTCGGCCCACCGGTGCCCCAGTGGTCGTAGCCCGTCTTGCGGCGGTTGTAGCCGACCTTGATCGAGGGGATGAAGGGGATGTACTCGTCGGTGTAGACGTCCACGTCCAGCTTGGCCGTCTTTTCGAAGGACTCGTTGATCCGCGGGTTCTGGAAGGCCAGGGTGGTGGCGCCGTTCACGCGCGGCAGCTGGGCCGAGGTGTATGCTGGCGCGCCCGGGGTGGTGAAGCTCGGTGCGACCGCGGCCGCCGCGGGCTGGTTGGCGAGCGTCAGCCAGTTGTTCGGGTTGCTCAGGTCCACCGCGTTGGTCGGCGTGTAGTTCCAGATGCCGTTCGGCAGCACGGTGGCATTGGTCGGTCCCAGGTAGGCGCTCTGGCCCATGCGCTTTTCGTAGCGGTAGAAATCGGACTTGGAATCGCCGATCAGGAACTCGGCGCGCACGATGCCCTTCTTGAAGGTGCCGCCCGCCTGGGTATAGCTGGACCTGGTGCCGGTCGTGATCGTGGTGTTGTCGACGCCATAGACGCCGTCCGAGAACTGGAAGCTGGTGACGTGGTGGTTGCCGTCCACGACCACCGAGCCCGGGTTGACGTTCGACACCGCACCGTTGAGCGCGCCGGTGCTGCGATAGGTCAGCTCGTTCGGGTAGAGGTAGTAGCCGGATGCCGGGTTCAGGGCGCGGGTGCCCCAGGCGCCGTTGGCCAGCTGGGTGGTCGAGATGGTATCGACGAAGGGCGCGCCGGAAAAGCCGTTCGGTCCGCGCGCGGTGGCCGGATTGACGCCGACGCCGCCGTAGCCGAGGTTGGTGCTGTACGAGATGACGTCGCCCTTGCTGCGGCTATGCTTGGCATAGACGGTGAGCGCATCGTTGACCTTGAAGTCGAGGCGGATGTCGCCGCTGGTGCGGTCGTCGTTCCAGCGGTTGACGAAGTAGCGGGTATTGCTCGGCACCCAGTCGTTCCACTGCCCGAGGCAGCTCAGCAGCGCCAGCTGGGTGATGTTCTGGGCGTTGGTGCGGCCGTTGTTACCGGTAGCGATCTGACTGGCCACGCTGGCCGGCAGCAGCGGGAACTTCTGGTAGCACTCCGCCTTGGTCTTGGCGGCAGCGGAACCTTCCAGCACGTCCTTCGGCGTCATGCTGACCCAGTTGCCCATGGCCGCATTGCTGTACGGGACCGTGTAGAACGGCGTGGTCGATGCCACGTCGTTCAGGTTCAGGGTATCGGGGCGCAGCGCCACCGTCTTCTCCGGCGAATTGTCGAAATCCATTGGCCGGTACTTGCCGACCACGCTGCTGTTGCCGCCCTGGTTGATCGAGTGGGCTTCCTGGTTGACCTTGCTCTTCGAAAGATTGACCAGCACGCCCAGGCGATCGTTCATGAACTTCTTGGCGCCGATGAGGTTCAGGTTGGGGTTCTTCTTCTTGTTGAGCGAGTTCTGCTGGCCGGCCACGCGGAAGGACAGGTAGTCCTTCTTGAAGTCCAGGCCGTTACGGGTCTGGATGCGCACACCGCCACCGAGCGAGCCTTCGGTCATGTCGGCGGTCGAGCCCTTGACCACGTCCACGCTCTTGATCAGGTCCGAGGACAGCTGGCGCATCTCGACCGCACGCCCGCCCGAGGTGTCGGCGCCTGCATTGATGCCGCCCAGCATGTCGGCGCCGCCGGCCTGCTGCACGCCCATGCCGTCCAGTTCCACGCGGGTGAGTTCCGGGCCATTGCCGCGGATCGAGACGCTGATGCCTTCGCCGAATTCGCCGCGGTCGACGGCCACGCCGGCGATGCGCGAAATCGCGTCCGCGACGTTACGGTCGGGGAAAGCGCCGACGTCTTCGGCGATGATCGAATCCTGCGCCGTGGCGGCGTTCTTCTTGCGCGAGATGGCGCCGCGCTGCGATTCGCGGGCACCGACCACCAGCACGGTTTCGACGGCTTCGGGTGCGGTGGATGGCTTGGCCGCGGCCTGCGTGCCGGACTGCGTACTGGCGGCCTGCTGCGCGTACGCGCCGCTCGCCACGAGCGAGGCCAGCGCCATGGCCACGGCCTGGCTGATGCGTTTTACGGGGAATCCTTCCTGCGAACGGGATAACATCTCGTCTCCTTGTGTATGTTGTCGTTCTTATGTGGTGGGACGCCTGCTGCGTGCCGCCGGCGCCCTGGTTCGCTTCCGAATCGTGTTGTCCGGAAACTGTCGACGTGTTCGATTGTTATTGAATGGAATCATTACAACAACAAGGTTCCTTGCGTTTACGCCAAACACTCACAGGCTTGAGCGGTTAAGTGCCAAACCACCACAGTCGGCGCATGAGGTGCGCAGGCGTGCATCCGCAAGCGATGCCGTTTATGGCATCGCAATGCCCTGCTGGGTTATCGCCCGGACGCGCCGAGCGCAGTCTGCTGGTGGAACAGCCACTTGCGGATCGGCGTGCGGAATGGTCTCTTCGCTGCGCTTGCCGTGGTGCTCATGGAGGCCCAGGTGCACGCCCTGCACTTGCCCTGCCGGCCCTGTCGTGGCAATCCATACGCTATCGCCTTCGACCTCGGCCTGCGCCAGTTCGCCCCCTACCAGGCTGATGCCGCGACCGGGAAGCGGCGCCAGGTGCTCCACTTCGGCAGCTTCGCTCAACCTCACACCCTTCCGTTCGGAGCACCCGGTTCCGGCGAGTCCGCCGTCGCTCTCATCGTAGGGTGGGCGGGAGACCCGCCCACCCTACAAAACCCTGGCCAAGGCATCGTCATCGAGCGCGATGCCGAGGTCCGGCGCGGCAGCGCCGACGTGGCTGAACATGGCCAGCGAGATGTCGAAGTGCTTGTTCGAGTGCGCGCCCCGGGTCAGGCCGAACATGTCCTGGCCGGCGACCGGCACGACCCGCATCGCGGTGATGACCGGCGCGCCGGCAAGCTTGCCATTCATGATCTCTCGAGTGGGATGTTCGGTTTGTTATTTCGAGCGGTAGTAGTCGGCCAGCACGCCGAAGGCCTGCTTGCGCACACCCGTCTCGGAGAGGATGCCCTTGCGGTTCCAGCCATTCTGGAACACCGGGTGCTCGCGGCGCGGCGAGCGGAAGTCCTTCAGGATCCAGGGCGACATGCCGCGCAGGGTCGGGATCTTCTCGGCCATTGCCAGGGTCTGGCGGTAGTATTCGGCCTGGTACTCCTCGGTGAACTTCTTCATGCCGTCATCGCGATATCCGGCCAGCGCATCGGCGCCGAACTCGGACAGGATCAGCGGACGGTCCGCCGGCACCTTCCATTGCAGCTTTGCCACGGCGTCGAGCTTGTCGGAACCGTACCAGCCGGCATAGGTGTTCACCGCCAGCACATCGAGCTTGTCGGCCAAAGGATCATCGATGGCCAGCGCGTCGCCGTCGTGCTTGACCAACAGGGCCGCGCTTACCAGGCGGGAGGGATCCAGCTGGCGCACGTTGTCCGCCATCGCCGCATGGAAGCGCGTCCGCGCATCCGCCACCGGCGTCTCATTCCCGACGCTCCACATGATCACCGAGGCGCGGTTGCGGTCGCGGTAGATGGTCTCGGCCTGCATCGCCAGGGCCTTGCGCAGCACGGCCGGGTTGTCCCAGTCCACCGTCCAGTACACCGGGATCTCGCTCCACACCAGCAGGCCCATCTCGTCGGCCAGGCGCACCGTCGTTTCCGAATGCGGGTAGTGCGACAGGCGCACGTAGTTGCCTCCCAGGCCGTGCTTGATCTCGTGCAACAGCGCGCGCGAGGCCGTTTCCGTCATGTTGCGCGCCGGGTTGGGGCCCAACTCTTCTTCGTGCAGCGAGATGCCGCGCAGCCACACCGGCTTGCCGTTCAGGAGGATCTGGTTGCCTTTTACCGCGATGGTGCGGAAGCCTACACGGTCGCGGACCGCGTCCCCAGGCGCGCTGAAGCGCACCTCATACAGGGTCGGCTTCTCGGGCGACCAGCGCTCCAGGCCCTTGGGCGCGGCCAGCTCGAACACGGCACGCCCATTGGCGTCGGTGACGGCGCGCGCGGTGGCGAGCGCACCGATGGCGATCGTGACCGCCTGGTTGACGGCCTGCGGTCCCTGCAGGCGCACTTCGGCGGCGATGCGGCCGTCCGGGCGCAGCTGGACCATGGCGTCGTCGATGAAGGTGGCCGGGGTGGTGATCAGGCGCACCGGGCGGGTAATGCCGCCGTACAGGTCCCAGTCGGTGATGAAGGTCGGGATCGACTGGGCGTCGTGGGTCGAGTCGACGCCGACGACCAGGCGGTTGTCGCCCGCGCGCAGCGCCTCTGTCACCTCCAGCACGAAGGGCGTGAAGCCGCCCTCGTGGCGGCCCACTTCCTTGCCGTTCAGGTAGACGTAGGCGCGGTAGTTGACCGCCTCGAAGCGCAGGAAAGCCCGCTTGCCGGCCAAGGCCTGGGCATTGAACTTGCGCTGGAACCAGATCAGGCCATCGTAGTAGCGCAGTTCGGGGGTGGCGGCATTCCAGGCGCCCGGCACGTTGATGATCGGGCCGCGGTCGAGGTCGAATTCGAAGAAATCGGCCCCGCCCTTGGCTTCGACGGCGGCGACGTCGATGTCGCGGTAGCGCTGCATGCGCGATTTCGCCACCCAGCCGTTGATGTCGGTGAGGCCGGTGCGGTACAGGTCCTTCGAATAGGTCCACTGGCCCGACAAGTCCTGGCCGTCGCGATGCAAGGCCCCGGTGAGCAGGAAGGCGGGCCTCGGCTCGTCGGCCATGGCGGGCAGGCAGGCGAACGCGCTGATGAAGATCCAGAATGCTGCGAGGAGTTTTCTCATGGGTTCAGGTAAATGCATTGGATACGGGGCCGCCCTATGTAAGGGCACAAGGCACTGATATATTAGAATTCGAACCGGCCCGGCACAACAGCAGGCCGGGTTCAATCACCATGTTGAGTGAACGCGCATCGGATCTAACACTAATATATCAGCGCAACGCCATCCCACCCATTCGACAGACCAGCGCGCCGCCCGGCGGCAGCGCAGGCACGGAGACAGACTGTGCAAACCCCATCGCGCCGGGCCTTCCTTCGCTCGGCTCCCGCCCTTCCCTTCCTTGCCTCCTTTCCCGGCCTCGCCGGCGCAATCACCGCGAACACGGGGGCGAAGCCTGCGCCCGTGCCCGGGACCGCCCTGCGCTGGCTGGATGGCCAGGCGCCCGCCCGCTTCGAAGGCTGCACCTTGGGCGTGCCCTGGCCGCGCGGCACGCTGCGCCTGCCCGCCAGCAAGCGGCTCGACTTCACCCTGGGCGCGAGCGGTCCGGCCATGCAGTCCTGGCCCCTCGCCTACTGGCCGGACGGCTCGCTGAAGTGGACCGCGCACGCAATCGCCGGCGGCGCCACCTCTGGGAACTATCGACTGGAGCGCGGCGCACCGGCGCTCGGCACGGTCTCGGTGAAGGAAAACGCGGACGGCGTGCTGCTCTCCGCCGCCGAGCTGGCGTGGGTGATCCCGCGCAGCGGCGGGGTGCTGGTGCGCAGCGCAACCCGCGCCGGCCGGGTGACGATGCAGAACCTGAAGCTGGTGGCGCTGCGCCAGGACGGCCCGCAACTGGAAACCACCGGCAGCGTCGCGCGCCGGCCCTTCACCAGCAGGATCACGAAGCTGACGGTAGAACAGACCGGCCCGGTGCGCGCCGTGGTCAAGCTCGACGGCATGCACAGCGACGGCGCCCGCGACTGGCTGCCCTTCTCGGTGCGCCTGTACTTCTATACGGGTTCCGGCAGCGTGCGCATCGTGCACTCCTTTATCTACGACGGCGACCCGGAGAAGGACTTCATCGCCGGCCTGGGCGTGACGGCACAGGTGCCGATGACGGACACGACCTACGACCGCCACGTGCGCTTCTCGGGCGAGGGCGTCGGCGTGTGGGGCGAAGCCGTGCGCCCGGTCACGGGCCTGCGTCGCGATCCGGGACAGGCATACCGGGAAGCCCAGGTGGCCGGCCAGGCGCTCCCGCCCCTGGCCGGCATGGCCAAGCCGGTCCAGGACGGCCTGCAATGGGTGCCCGAGTGGGGCGACTTCTCCCTGGCGCAGCTCTCACCGGACGGCTTCACCCTGCAGAAGCGCCTGCGCGCGGGCCGCGCCTGGATCGACTCGAATGCCGGCACCCGCAGCAAGGGCCTGCTGTACGCCGGCGGCGCTTCCGGTGGCGTGGCCCTGGGCCTGAAGGACTTCTGGCAGCGCGCCCCGGTGCAGCTGGATGTGCGCAACGCGGCGAGCCCGATGGCGGAGGTGACGGCCTGGATGTGGGCGCCCTCGGCGCCGGCCATGGACGTGCGTTCCTACCGCGCCGAAGACGGCATGGACACGCACGAGAAGCAGATCGCCGGCTTGAACATCACCTATGAAGACTACGAAGCGGGCTGGGATTCGGCCCTGGGTGTCGCCCGCACCTCCGAGCTGCAGCTGTGGGTGCTGGGCGCGACGCCCTCGCACCAGGACTTGTCGGACATGGCCGAGCAGGTCGCCCGGCCGGCCAGGTTGGTGCTCACGCCGCAGCGCATCCACCAGTGCGGCGTGTTCGGCGACTGGGACCCGGTCGATGCCTCTACCGCCGCACGCAAGCTGATCGAAGAGCGCCTCGCCCTGCAGCTGGACCAGTACCTGCGCGAGACCGAGCAGCACCGCTGGTACGGCTTCTGGTCCTATGGCGACGTGATGCACAGCTACGACGCCGACCGCCACATGTGGCGCTACGATATCGGTGGCTATGCCTGGGACAACTCGGAACTGTCGACCGACCTCTGGCTCTGGTACAGCTACCTGCGCACCGGCCGCGCCGACCTGTTCCGCTATGCCGAAGCGATGACCCGCCATACCGGCGAGGTCGACGTCTATCACCTGGGCCCCTTCAAGGGCTTCGGCACGCGCCACGCCGTGCAGCACTGGTCGGATTCCTCTAAGCAGCCGCGCGTCTCGAATGCCGCTTACCGCCGCATTTATTACTTCCTGACGGCGGACGAGCGCGTCGGCGACCTGATGCGCGAACTGCTCGACTCGGACCGGGACCTGCACAAGGTCGACATCTCGCGCAAGCTGAAGGTGGCAGGCGCGCGGCCGGACGTCTTCATCGGGGCGTCCTTCGGCACCGTCTGGGGCTCCCTGATTTCGGCCTGGCTGGCGGAATGGGAGCGCACCGGCGACACCCGCTGGCGCGACAAGATCGTGAACGGCATGCAGAGCATCGCCTCCCTCAAGCTCGGGTGGTTCGCCGCCGGCGCGCCCTACGACCATCGCACCGGCCGCTTCCATGGTCCCGGCGACAAGCCATCGTTCTCCAACCTGAACGGCGTGTTCGGGGTGGTCGAGATGAATTCCGAGCTCCTGACCCTGGTCGACGTGCCGGAATACCGCAGGACCTGGCTGCAGTACTGCCGCACCTACAATGCGCCGAAGGCGGAAGTGGTGGCCCTGCTGGGCAGCGATCCGGGCGGGCGCGGCATGCAAGACACCAATTCGCGCATGACGGCCTACGCCGCTTACCAGCTGCGCGACCGGGCCCTGTCGCTGCGGGCCTGGCGCGAGTTCTTCGCGTCCGACTGGCTCAGGCCGGGCGACCCACGCCACACCGTGCGCCGCATCGACGGCCCCGCCGTATTGCGTGCGCTCGACGAGATGAGCGGCATCAGCACCAACGGCTCGGCGCAGTGGGGCCTGGCGGCGATCCAGCACATGGCCCTCGGCAGCGATACGCTGGACGAGGCAGCGCGTGCGGCGGGGCTGCTGCGCTGACCGGGCTCAGTTGAAGCGCCCTGCCGCCCCGCCCATGCTGTAGCGTCCCGCCCCGAGGAAGACGAGCGCGATCGCGGTGCCGAGATAGAGCCCCTGCAGTTCGAGGGCCCAGCCGCCGGTATCCGAGAGCGCGAAGAACTCGGCGGTATGCACCAGCAGCAGCGCCACCACCATGTTGATGGCGACCACCACGGCAGCAAGCCGGGTGAACACCCCCACCAGGATCAGCAGGGGCGCCAGGACTTCGCCGATGTAGACCAGGTAGCCGAAGACGCCCGGCAAGCCGGCCTTCTGCAGCATGCCTTCGATGAAACCGATGCCGCCGCCGATCTTCGACAGCCCGTGGAACAGCAGCAGGACCGCGAGCACGATGCGGAGGATGAGCTTGCCCAGGTCGTCGTGGCTGGCGTGTACGGCTGTGGTCTGCATGGCGCCCTCCGTGGTTTTGTCGGGCGAGCATAGCACCGCGCGACACATGCCGGTGCCCGGGTGGACGTCAATCGGGACCCGGCATCCAGTAGTTGGGATATTGCGCGCGCAGCGCGTCGAGCTCGGAGAGCGTTCCCGACAGGTGGCGTCGCACGGCCTGCTCGGCCGCGAGGGCGTCGCCCCGCCCGATCGCGTCGGCGATGTCGGCATGGTCCTTCAGCACCGACTCGGCCTTGCCGTTGAGCGGCAGGTGCAGGCGGCGCAGGCGGTCCATGTTGCCGCTGCGGTGGCGCATCAGCCGCCACAATTCCTCGACTTCGGCGGCAAGGTAGAGCTGCTTGTGGAAGGCGTGGTCGACGCGGCTGAAGGACTCCAGGTCGCGCGCCTTGAGCGCCGCCCGCTGCTGGAGCACCAGGCTCTGCAGGCTCTGTGCCAGCGCCGCATCGTTCTTCTGCGCCAGGGTGCGCACGACCTCCAGTTCGATCGACAGCCGCAGGAAATGGGCCTGGCGCGCCGAGGCGATGCTGATGCCGCGCACCCGCGTCGCGTGCTGCGGATAGATGTCGACCAGTCCCTCTTCCTCGAGGCGCATCAGGGCATCCCGGATGGGAGTGACGGACAGCTCGAAATGTGCGGACAGCTCGTTCCGCGACAGCAGGGTTCCGGGCTTGAGCGTGAGATTGACGATTTCTTCGCGCAGGTATTCGTACACCTGGACCGCGGCGTGGCGCGACCGGTCGAGGGTGAACGGACTGCGGAATGCGATGGTTTCCATAGGGTGAAGCTTCAATCTCGCTACGTGGGGTGTTGTGAACTTTCCGCGCAAGGCGCGGCAGGGCGACAGGCGGCACCAGTCAAGGCCGGTCTACTTGACAAGATGCTAGCACATTAGCGCACCGCCCAGCAGGCCTGCCCTCGGCCACGATCGCCGCCCCGCCTACGAGGCCCCTTCATGCTGTCTCGGGTGCAGCTCAGGTGCAGCTCAGGTGTAGATTACTCAGTTCGATGAGCGTTTCGGAGATGGGCAAGTTCCCTCCACGCCGACCCGCTACAATACTAATACATTACCTGTCGCTGAGCTCCATGCGACCCATACGACTGACGATGATGAAATCACGATTGGCGGCCTTAGGCCTGCTGCTGGCATCGGCCCTCGCCCATGCAGCGCCCTTCACCCTCGACGCCGACGGGCGCCTGCCCGTCATCGTCACCGATGCGCAGCCCACCTACCGCCTGGCGGGCGGGGTGCTCGGCCGCGACCTGCAGGGGCTGACCGGGCTCGCGAGTACCCGCAGCGACAGCCTGGACGACTGCCGGGACCGCTGCATCATGATCGGCAGCGCCGCTTCCCCGCTGGTCACGCAGGCGGCACAGGCGATGGGCGTCGACCTGTCGCCCCTGCGCGGCCAGCAAGAGCGCTACATCCGGGCCGCGGGCATGGTGGACGGCCGCAGCGTGCTCCTGATCGCCGGCGCCGATCGCCGCGGCGCCGTCTACGGCGTGGTGGACGCATCGCGCGAGCTGGGCATCTCGCCCTGGGAGTGGTGGGCCGACGTCAAGCCGCGGCGCCGCACGGGGCTCGTCCTGGACGGCGCGCGCCGCCTGTCGCCCGCGCCCTCGGTGGCCTGGCGCGGCATCTTCATCAACGACGAGGACTGGGGCCTGCAGCCCTGGGCTGCGAAGACCTACGATCCGGTGAAGGACATCGGCCCTGCCACCTACGCCCGCGTGTTCGAGCTGATGTGGCGCCTGAAGGCCAACCTGATCTGGCCGGCCATGCACGACTCCACCCGCGCCTTCTACGCGGTGCCGGGCAACGCCCGGGTGGCGGACGACTACGCCATCCTGGTCGGCACCTCGCATGCCGAGCCGATGATGCGCAATAACGTCGGCGAGTGGAAGAAGCTCCATGGTCCCTTCAACTTCTTCACGAACCGCGAGCGCCTGCTGGGCTACTGGCAGGAGCGCATCGATCAGGTAAAGGGTTTCGAGAACGTCTACACCCTCGGCCTGCGCGGCGTGCACGATTCGGCCATGGAAGGCGCCACCAGCCCGGAACACGCGCGCGACACCGTGCAGCAGGTCATCGGCCTGCAGCGCGACATGCTTGCCCGCAGCCTGGGCAAGCCGGCGGCGAACATCCCGACCGTGTTCACGATGTACAAGGAGGTGCTGGACTATTACAACGCCGGCCTGCAGGTGCCTGGCGACGTCAGCCTGGTGTGGCCCGACGATAACTACGGCTACCTGCACCAGCTGGGCACGGCGAAGGAACGCGCCCGCCCCGGCGGCAACGGCATCTACTACCACATCTCCTACTGGGGCCGACCGCACGACTACCTGTGGCTGGGCACGACCCATCCGGCCCTGATCCGCGACCAGCTCGAGCGCGCCTGGAGCATGGGCGCACGAAGAATGTGGGTGGTGAACGTGGGCGACATCAAGCCGGGCGAATACCTGACCCAGTACTTCCTCGACGCCGCCTTCGACGCCGGCGTGCTGCGCCAGGATCCGGCGCGCCACCTGAGCACCTGGGCCGCGCAGGCGTTCGGCGCCGACCACGCCGCGGAAGTCGCCGCCATCCAGCAGGAGTACTACCGCCTGGCCTGGGAACGCCGTCCCGAATTCATGGGCTGGAGCCAGACCGAGCCGACGCGCCCCGTGCGCACCACCGAGTACGTGCGCACCGGCGGCGAAGAAGCGGAGCAGCGCCTGGCCCGCTACGGCGCGCTGGTGGCACGGGCCGAAGCGGTCGAACAGCGCCTGCCGGCGGAACTGCGCGACGCCTACTTCCAGCTGGTGCTCTACCCGGTGCGCTCCAGCGCCAACCTCAACCGGCGTATCCTGAAGTTGGACCTGGCGGGTGAATACGCGCTGCAGCAGCGGCCCTCGTCCAACCTCTACGCCAGCCAGGCGAAGGAGGCGCATACGGCACTGGTGCGCGACGCGGCCGCCTACAACGCGCTCGGCAAGGGCAAGTGGGCGCACCTGATGGACATTGCACCGCGTCGCCTGCCGGTATTCGCAGAGCCGGCCTACCCCTCCTGGTCGCCGTCGGCGCGGCGCGGCTGCGGCCTGGTCTATCCGGCGCCGCATTCAAGCGAGGCGAGCATGCTGGTGCTGCCGGCCGGCCGACAGGCCAGCCGTAGCGTCACCCTGGTCAGTTACGGCGGCGAGCAGCTCACGTGGTCGGTCGCTCCCGGTGCGCAGGGCCTGCGCACGCACGTGCAGGGCGGCCTGCTCGATGCGTCGAACGGCTACGAACAGCGTATCGCGCTGGAGTACGACGGCTCAGCCAAGCCGGCCCTTGCACTGCAGTGCGGTGGCCGAACCGTCAAGCTGAACGCGCAGGCGCAGGATGCAGGCGACAAGGCGCTGCCGGGTGAGCGCGAGCGGATCGTGGTGCTGCCGGCCGGCAGCGCGGCGGCGAGCAGCGAATGGGCGTTGCAGCCAGGCCTGGGCACGTCAGGCCAGGCGATGCGCGCCCGCCTCGACCTGCCGAAGCGCACCTCGCTGACGAAGGCCAAGCCCCTCACCTACCGTTTCCAGACCCGCAGCGACGGCGGCGCCCTGCTGCGCTTCGTCGCCGTGCCGGTCCACGCCCTCACTTCCGAGCACCGGCTGCGCATTGCCGTCCAGCTCGACGACGGACCGCTCCAGACCTTCGACTACACCACGGTCGGCCGCAGCGACGAGTGGAAACAGAACGTCCTGTCCAACACGGCGGTACGCAGCACCAGCCTCGCCCGGCTCAAGCCCGGCGTGCACACGCTGCGCGTCTTTGCGCTCGATCCCGGCGTGGTGCTCGACCGTATCGACATCGTGCTGGACGGCGCACCGCACTACTACGGCATGCCGCCGGCCGACTGAACCGCCCCCTCTTCTGAATACGGAGACATCCATGCCTCTCGCGCGTCCTTCCTCGAGCCCCACCATCAGCGCCATGCGGGTCATTCCCGTGGCGGGCCGCGACAGCATGTTGCTCAACCTGTGCGGCGCCCATGGCCCCTTCTTCATCCGCAACCTGGTGCTGCTGGAAGCCAGCGACGGCAGCACAGGCATTGGCGAGGTACCCGGCGGCGCCGGCATCCTGAAGGCGCTGCAGAAAGCGGTAGCGCTGGTCGAAGGTACGGAAGTCGCCCGCTACCAGCGCACCTTGAATGCCATTCGCGCCAGCCATGGCGCGCACACCGGCACCATGCAGCACCAGGTCAGCTCCGCCGCGGAGGCAGCCGTGCTGCGCCAGCCGCACGAGATCAACCTGCGGCTCGACAATGTCATCACCGCCGTCGAGGCGGCGCTGCTCGACCTGCTGGGCCAGCACCTGGGCGTGCCGGTCTGCGAGCTGCTGGGCAGCGGCCAGCAGCGCGACCGGGTGCCGATGCTGGCCTACCTGTTCTATATCGGCGACAGCCGGCGCACGGGCCTCGACTACGTTGCGCCGCGCCCCGGCGACGACTGGTACGGCATGCGCCTGCGCGAAGCGCTCACCCCTAGCGCGATCGCCGACCTGGCCGACGCGGCCGCCGCGCGCTACGGCTTCCAGGACTTCAAGCTCAAGGGCGGCGTGATGTCGGCGCAGGACGAACTGCAGGCGATCGCCGCGATCAAGCGCCGTCGTCCAGCCGCGCGCTGCACGGTGGACCCGAACGGCGCCTGGTCGCTGTCCGAGGCGGTCGCTGTCGGCAAGGAATACGGGCACCTGCTGGCCTATGCCGAGGACCCCTGCGGACCCGAGCAGGGATACTCCGGCCGCGAGATCATGGCCGAGTTCAAGCGCGCTACCGGCGTGCGCACCGCCACCAACATGGTCGCGACCGACTGGCGCCAGATGGGCCACTCGCACCTGCTGGGCGCGATCGACATCCCGCTCGCCGATCCGCACTTCTGGACCATGGGGGGCTCGGTGCGCCTGGCCCAGCTGTGCCACGACTGGGGCCTGACCTGGGGTTCGCATTCGAACAACCACTTCGACGTGTCGCTGGCAATGTTCACCCACGCCGCCGCTGCCGCACCGGGCGCCATCACGGCCATCGACACCCACTGGATCTGGCAGGAAGGGAGCGAGCGGCTCACGCGCGAGCCGCTGCAGATCGTCGACGGCGCCGTCAGCGTGCCGGACCGGCCCGGACTGGGCATCGAACCGGACATGGCGCGCATCGAAGCGGCGCACGCCCTGTACAAGCAGGTGGCGACCGGCGCACGCGACGATGCGATGGCAATGCGCTGCCTGGTGCCGGGCTGGACCTACGATCCGAAACGGCCGAGCTTCGCACGCTGACCGGCGCTTTTTTTGCAAGCGTTGCGCGGACGCCCAAGAATACAAGTTGTTACCGCTTTGCGCTTGCATGGTCCCGGATTTGGCAGGAAGATGAATTCGCCCTGACCCGTTGTGGCGAAGGGGCCAAGGGATAGGAGCACGCCATGCAAGGCTTCATGTTCGCGACCGGGATCGAGGGCAGCTATCCGGTCGTCGCCGGGCGCAACGGTGACGCGCTGCGCGTCGACGAGATGGAAAAGACCGGCCATTACCGGCACTGGAAAGAAGACCTGTCCCTGGTCAGCGCGCTCGGGATCGACGCGCTGCGCTACGGGCCGCCCTACTACCGCGTGCACCAGGGCCCCGGCTGCTATGACTGGGATTTCACCGACGAGGTCTTCGCCGAAATCCAGCGGCGCGGCATCAAGCCGATCGTCGACCTGTGCCACTTCGGCGTGCCCGACTGGCTGGGGAATTTCCAGAATCCGGAGTTCGTCCCCTTCTTCACCGAGTACGCCTCCGCCTTCGCGAAGCGCTATCCCTGGGTCGACCTGTACACCCCGATCAACGAGATCTACATCACCGCCAAGTTCTCGGCCCATGAAGGCCTGTGGAACGAGCGCCTGCGCTCGGACCGGGCGTTCGTCACCGCCATGCGCAACCTGGCGCGGGCCAACATCCTGTCGACGGAAGCGATCATGATGGTGCGGCCGGACGCCAAGTTCATCCAGAGCGAATCCTCCGAGTACTACCACCCTTCCGGCCCCGAGGCCACCGAGGTCGCGCGCCACATGAACGAGCTGCGCTTCCTGGCCCTGGACCTGACCTATGGCCACGACGTGAGCGGCAGGATGTACGAATACCTGTTCGACCACGGCATGACGCGCAAGGACTACCACTTCTTCCTCAACCGCAGCGTCAAGCCCGTCTGCATCATGGGCAACGACTACTACGCCACCAACGAGCATGTCATCAAGCCGGACGGCAGCACCACGTCCTGCGAACTGTTCGGCTACTACGTGATCACCCAGCAGTACTACCACCGCTACCGCATCCCGGTGATGCACACCGAGACCAACAACCGCGACACCGGCGCCGGCGAAAAGGATGCGCGCGCCTGGCTCGACAAGCAGTGGTCGAACCTGGTACGCCTGAAATCGGACGGGGTCCCCATCCTCGGCTTCACCTGGTACAGCCTGGTGGACCAGGTCGACTGGGACAGCACGCTCACCCTTGACGCCGGCACGGTCAACCAGTACGGCTTGTGCGACCTGGAACGGCGCGTGCGGCCGGTGGGCGAGGCTTATCGCGACCTGATCCAGACGTGGCGGCACCGGGTGGGGAACGATTTTATTTTCCTGCGCTGAGGCGTAAAGTGCAGACTGTGCGGCTGCTCACGGGTGGGATTCGCCCACGTGCCGCGGGCCGCCCTGGCGCGAGTACGCGCCAAGCTTCGAATCCCACACGCAGAGCCCGCAGGGGCTCTGCTCCTCTCCGCACGCGCTCGGACAACGGGGCCGAATTCACCGCCACGGCCGTCATGAAATGGCTGCGGGACCAAGGACATCGGCCCGGCCTATATCAAGCCGGGCAGTCCATGGCAGAACGGTTTCGTCGAAAGCTGCAATGGCAAACTGCGCGATGAATACCTGAACCGGGAATGGTTCGTCAGCCGGCAGGAGGCCAAGCTAATCATTGAGAAATGGCGGCACTTCTATAACAATAAGCGGCCGCATTCTGCACTTGGCAATCGTACACCGGCTGCAGTCGGGCGTCAGCGGTGCCAGAAACAGGTTGCCTGAAGTCGAAAACTAACAATCGCCGTGGCTACAAATTAACCGATCAGGTCAGAGTAATCGTGGCGCCTTATTTGTATCTGCGGCAGCCCCTCTTTTACCTACTGTGCCGTGCTTGTGGCGCGCAGCAGCCCGGCCACTACCGCCACGCGACATGCAACTTGCGCCCGTGTCAGGTGCGCGTCTGTCGCACCATCCAGTCCTCTCCTCTGCCCATAATGACGCCTTCTGGTCAGTTTACGAACCGTAGCGTCCGAAGGTCACCAATCTTCCGCAGCGCGCGGAAGGCCGTCCGCGGAACCTCTATCCCATCGTTCATGACGGTCGAGCTTATCGATCCTCAATTCCACGCTTGCCTGAAAATGCCAGAATTAATTGTTCCGGTTGGAAACTCAGGGAGCACGCTGTGCAAAATGATACCGAGCTTGTCAATTTCATACTGACGAAAAAAAAAGCTGATCACCACCAACCGTCCTATCCGCTTGACACTTGTTTATAAAAAGCAACAGATCTCCGACGTCCTACTCCCTCAGTTTGTCCGCAGTACCGAATCCGTCTGCAGTGGGTTCGAGTATCAGGTCAATTGCGTTGCCACTTCCAACAGTCTGCCACTGAAGGAATTCATTGGCGTGCCCGCCGCCCTTGAGTTCGTCAATGATCGAGGCCAGTTGCGCAAGGTGTGTGGTCTGGTCACGCAGGCAAGCTCTGGCGAGTGCGATGGCGCGATTGCGAGCTACCAACTCGTCATTCGCGACGCCATGGCGGTCATGGAGCAACGTGTCAACACGCGCGTGTTCAGGAAAATGAGCTGGCCGCGGATCGTCACTGTCGTGTTGCAGGAATGGTTGCAGCTGAACAGCGCATTGAGTGGCTACTTCGAATTTGAACTTGCACCTGGGTTCCATCTGGAGAAATATCCCGAGCGCGAACAGACGATACAGTTCAACGAATCGGATGCAAGCTTTATCCGTCGACTATTGGCGCGCTCCGGAGTTGCCTGGTTCTTCCGCCCGGGGTGCCACCCAGCACACCGGCAAGCAACTCACGACTCGGAATTGCCGGTGCATACTCTCGTGCTATTTGACAACCCGCGTGACCTGAAGCAGAACGCGGCCGGCGTCGTACGCTACCACCGCGACAACGCCACCGAGCAGCGCGATTCGGTCACACGTTGGGGCGCAGTACGCAAGCTTCAGGCAGGCAGCGTCCGGGGTTTCAGTTGGGACTACAAGCGACCGGAAAGCATCCCCGGGATGGCCGCTGAAATACCAGGCCAGGTCGATCAAGGCCCATCCGGCAACCAGTTAGCTGGCGGAGTGCAAGAATACATCGTTGAATCACCGCATGCGGGCTCTGACGACAAGGAGCTATATCGCCTGGGCGTGCTGCGCATGCAGCGCAAGGAGCTCGATACAAAACGCTTCACCGGAGAAGGAAGCGTCCGCGACTTCTGTGCAGGCGAGTACTTCACCATCAGCGACCACCCGGAAATCGATGGCCATCCTGCCGCCGAGCGCGATTTCATCATCACGTCAATCGAAGTCAAGGCACAGAACAACCTCCCAAAAAGCTTGGAACAACGGATACAACGGCTGTTCCATTTCAATGACTGGCGCGGTACGGCGGGCATGCCCACTGATCTTTCCAGCGAAGATAACGCAAACCGTTTCCACATGCGATTCGAGGCGGTACGGCGCACTATCCCTATCGTCCCAGCATTCGACCCGCGTACCGACCTGAGCGACCCCGGTTTGCAGATTGCAATCGTGGTTGGCAGAGAAAACGACGTCGTGCATTGCGACGAACTCGGCCGCGTGAAGATTCGATTTCCTGCGACGCGTCCGGAAGACCATCAGCACGCACAAGGCGCGGGCGCATCGGACACGGATGCGGATTCGGCCTGGGTGCGGGTGGCCACGAATTGGGCCGGCAACGGCACCTCGCACTGCGGCACCCTGGCGCTACCCCGCGTGGGGACCGAAGTCCTGGTGGCCTTTCTCGGCGGCGACCCCGACAAACCCATCATTCTTTGCCAGCTTTTCAATGGGCGTGCCTTGCCTCCCCCCTTGAGCAATCGCGCCAACCTGCCGTCAACGCGCTTTCTTTCGGGCATGCGTAGCCAGGAGATCCACGGCGGGCGCATGAACCAGCTCCGGTTCGACGATACACCGCGCGAAATCAGCGCCCAGTTGGCGAGCGACGATGGCGCTTCGCAGTTGAATCTCGGATGGCTGACGCATCCAAGGGGGGAAGACCGGCGCCCCCGCGGCGAAGGCGCTGAGCTGCGTAGTGACAAGGCCGTCGCAATCCGGGGTGGCAAAGGCGTGCTGGTTACCGCAAGCAATAGCAACCAGGCCGAAGGCAAACAGCTGGACCGGGCCGAATTGATTGGCCTTGCCGACGGCTTGCGCGACATTGCCGACCAGCTCGCGAAGCTCGCGGAAACTCATTCAAAAGACCCGGCAAACGGTCCGCAACTGGCGCAACTGGTTGACAAGCTCAGGCATCTGGATCACGGAACGAATGCCGCTGCCGGAGCAGCCGGCGCTACGGGTGGCGCACCCATTGTGGCAGTCAGCGGTCCTGCGGGAATTGTCGTGGCAAGCAATGAAGACCTGGCGCTCGGTGCGGAAAAGAACGCCTACCTCATCACGGCTGCGGACACGCAGCTCACTGCCGGCGGGCAAACATCGCTACGCGCGGCGCAGGGCGTCAGCGTCTTTGCCAATGACGGCGGCATGAAGCACATTGCCGCACGCGGCAACATACAGACCGAAGCGCAGGACGGCACCATCGAGCTGCTGGCAAAAAAGGTGATGGAGCTGATCAGCACGACAGACTGGATCAGCATCAAGGCCAGGAAGGGTGTCTGTCTCTACGGCGGTGGCAGTGAATTGAAAATCAGCGAAGAGGGAATTATCGGCAGCACGACAGGCAACAGCCACATCTACGCTGCCGATCACCAGACCTTCCCGAAACGAGCGCAGCAAACCCAGTTCCCCGACGAATTGCCGCATCACGATATCTGCATCCCTTGCATGCTCGCGGCAGCACGTGCCCATAGCCCATTGGTGGAGGCAGAATGAGCCAGGGTAATTCGAATGGTTCCGTCTATCTCCTGATCGACAACGGCATGCTGGATGAAGTATCGGCCAGCTACGCCGAGGATGCTCCCGAAAGCCGCCCGGCATGGCTGGCGCCGATTTATCCAGAGCGTGCCCTGGCGGTCAGCCCACTTCTGGTCGACGTCGAAGCCGCTTACGAAGTCGGCGATCTCGATCGTGTCATGCGCCTCATGAACGCGCGCAAGCCTGCACTGCACGTGTCTGTCATCGAGTCAGCGCTGGATATCGGCCAGCTTGCCCACCATCTGGGCAGATTCATTTTCATTCTTAATCCGGAGGGCAAGCAGTTCACGCTCAGGTATGCGGACTGCGCGGTTCTCGCAGCGCTCTCGGAATTGCTGACGCCGGCACAGTGGGCCGCGATGTCAGGACCGATTGCACGTTGGACTATCCATTACCGTTCGGGCGCGCTAGTCCCGCTGCCACCGGCCGAGGCGATCACAGTTGCACTGACGCCCCTGCGCCTGGACCAGGATCAGCTGCTGGCCTTGGACGAGGCAAGCGAACCGGATCACTTCATCGCCAAGGTGAAGATGATGCGCAATGGCGAGGCCTTGCCCGGCAACGCGGTGGAACAGCACGAATGGGCGCAAGCGGCACGCCGAGCCTGGCGAGCCGCCGGCAACGCGCAACCCCAAATTTTAATGTTCCTGACCGAGGCCGCACTCCTGACCAACGGCGCAATCCTGCGACGGCAGGAGATTCGCGAATTCCTTGTGATGAATGAAGTCAGCGCGTTCCGAAGCAGATTGCGGGAACTCGTCGACGATCTACAGGAAAGACGCAGCCGGGCCACCCAGGGAGCCACTGCAGGCGACGATTCAAATGCAATCCCGATTGTTATCTGACACAGAGGCATTATGAAAATTCCTATCCTCTCGGTTGTGCGGTCGCATCCCAGCGTATCTTTACTGGCCATGGGGGTGTTGCTTGGATCTTATGCGCTACTCCACGCTCGTACCAGGGGCGACGACCGTATGGGTGTCTCCATCAACTCGGTTCACCACCTGGGATCGGGTCATCTCATTCATGAATTTTATGTTGATAAAGGTTATTACGGTAACGTTGGTGAAGAAGGCGGCGGCGGTGATGTCACATGTTGTGTCACGCTCCCGAAACACTGGCATCCAGGATTGAAAGCGGACGTCCGCTGGGAGGTGTACCGCATAATCAAACCAACAGACCCTGCGGAAGAAGAAACGGTGGAACCAGAGGGTATATACCGTGCGCAGGTGCCGGTGGAGTCGTATCGGGAACCGGGGCAGTTTGTTGTTCATTTCTTCCCCAATGGTCGCGTGCGCATTGTTGTGAGTTCAATTAGCCCGTCCGGGGATGGGCACCCGATTAGAAAGGGGGATGCTCGAGAGGGCCTGTTAGCGACAGCAGGCGTGCCGATCAAAGAAATTTTCACTGCCGAAGAACTTGCGGATATTGCACGTGAAAATGCCCGCGACCGGGCTAAATATGGAAACTGGCGATGAAACGGGCCGACGTCATCATCGCGCCCACAAGAGGTGCGCCGACCTCTGGAGTGAGGCGGATCGTTCCGGAATACGACTGTGATTTCAAGAAATGCGAAGTCACGTCGAACATCGGACTCTTTTTTGATGGAACACGCAACAATCGAGACCGCGATCGTCCAGAATTCGCTGATAGCAACATTGCGCGGCTGCGTGACGTCTACCATAGCGCGGAAGATATGGGCTACTACCGAGTCTATATTCCAGGGGTCGGAACGCGATTTCCCGAGATCGGGGAGCAGGACGAAAGCACCATGGGTTCAGCATGTGCCTTCGGCTGTGAAGAGCGGGTCATTTTCGGCCTGTTGGCCGTTTTCAATGCGCTACACCGGCGTTGTTTCAACAGCCTCATGTTTGACGAAGGCGCCGTGCTCGCCTTATGCCGTAACGGCCGCAATGTGACCGACGCAGACGATAGAGACTGTCTTGCCAAGCTCGGCACACGCAGTGGCCTGCTGCAAGCGGCGCTATCCAACGACAGCGACCGCCGTGCGTTCCTGACGCGGCAGGCCCAACTTCTGGAAGCAAAACTCAAGGGCAGAAAGCCCCGCGTGGTCGAATGTTTCCTCGACGTGTTCGGATTCTCCAGGGGTGCGGCGGAAGCCAGGGTATTCTGCCACTGGCTGGACGAATTGCTGGTCGGCGGCCGTCTGGCCGGCGTGCCCCTGCGCTTTCGCTTCGTCGGGCTGATTGACACCGTCGCCTCAGCGGGATTCTGGTCCGGCACCTCGGCGCTGCTCGCCAACTCGACCGGCGGACATGGCGCATGGGCGAGTGGCGGGTCGCTGCGCGTACCAGCCTCCGTGCCGAATTGCGTTCACATGGTTGCAATGCACGAGCTTCGCCGCAACTTCCCCCTGGATGAAATCGGCGTCGACGGGAAGCTGCAAACAGGATGGAGCCAGCACGCCTACCCGGGCTCGCACAGCGATGTCGGCGGCGGCTACCGGCCGGGTGAGCTCGGCATCTCGGTGGGAGATAATCCCCAGCACGGCGACTCCCTGAAGCTGTCCCAGATACCGCTGAACCACATGTTCGATTGCGCGGTAGCGGCTGGCGCCCCGATGAAAAAACCTAAAATCAAATCTGGTGCCCATGACCCATTCGCCATCCATCCCGACCTGGCCAAAGCCTACGACGAATTCCTTGCACAAGCCACGCTCGCGCCCCGTCCGATGTACGAGTGGCTCCAGCCGTATCAACTGGCGATGGCAGATGCGTAACCATTTTCACACGACCACTCAGGTCAAGCGAGCCAGCCAGTCCGACCGGGAAATTCTGCTTGCCTTTAACAAGAGCCTGGTCAACGACGCCGCCGCCATGCTGCGATCCGCCGCGATGGGCCTGGGCCAGCGGACACTCGCGGTCGTCAAGGACGTCTTCAATACCGGTGCGCGAAAAGACCTTGTGACGACCAGCGCATTGGACCCGGAAGCCCGGGAGGTGTTTGCCCGGGCCCAGCGCGCCACAGCGACGCTGCCTTCGTTTGCCGCCCTGTTTGACAGCTACGTGCATGATTCGCTGGCCGGATTCAATTCGCCAACGCTGGAACTGACAGGCTATTGGCGCTATCGAAAAATCTTCCTGGGTAATGACGAGGCGCTTATCGCAGCCAATCAGGATGCCGATGCGGCGCGCAACGTCGCGTGACTTTTTCGGACGAGGCCAGCATGAAAGACCATCGAGGGCGCGGTGTCATCCGGCTTGGCGACAAAACCACGCACGGCGGAGAAGTCATCTCGGCGGCGCAGGACTTCACGGTACTGGGCAAGCGGGTCGCTGTCGAAGGCGATTCCACCCATTGCCCTCAATGCAAAGGAAAGTTTCCGATCCTGCCAAGCGGCAGCACCCGCAGACACCATGGGAAGCAAGTTGCATACGACCAGGACCTCACTGCGTGCGGCGCCAAGCTGATTTCATCGATCTGACCGGCATCCGGGGTTATGACACATTTGTAACCCAAAATTCAAAAACTATCGGTATTTTCCTTTTTGGTTAAGGTTGACTTCTGAGTTTGCCACGAGTCGCAAGTCATCGATTTGGACTTACCTATCCGCCTTGGCGACTTTTAATCCGTTCGGCATAGGTTCAAATGCCAAGTTACAGGGAAATGCATTACTGCTTTCTTACCTCGACAGTGCTGAATTGACGCAGCGCCCGTGGATACGTAGCCGACTTTCGTCAGAGCTGGGCATGAACACGGGCACTTATCAACCTTCCCGCTGCGAGCCGCGAGGCCGCATTTCCCTCCATTCGATTATTTCACTCTCCAGCCAACCCGATGAGCGAGTGGACAGCTTGAGTTGCGCTGGAAAGGTGCCCTGCTTGATGGCTGCGTAGATGCTTGAGCGGGAAAGCCCAGTCATGGCGATGACTCCGCGGATGCGAATGATGCGGCCGTGGCTCGAAAGAACTGGGGTTTGCATCGCTATTCCAATCAGTTGCGATGTCTTCAAGAATAGCCCTGCAAAGCTGGTCAGGACCGGCGCCTAATACCCCCGATTTTGGCCCCTTTCTCCGCTCGGGCGATCTTGATCTGCAGCTGGGTCAACGGCGGTACGCGCTTGGGCATTTTGGGGCCTTCTGTCCAAGGGAGCCCCAACGAGGCCCCCAAACGAGCCCCCATGGATGCTGGCTCCTGGGGGACGGTACTGGACAGTATTAGGCAACAAAAAACCCGCTGTCTCTATGAGAACAGCGGGTTATTTGATGTCCCCAAACATCTGGGGACTTTAGTCTGGCGGAGAGGGTGGGATTCGAACCCACGGTACGGTCACCCGTACGCCTGATTTCGAGTCAGGTACATTCGACCACTCTGCCACCTCTCCTAAATCGGTGCTGCGTGGTCGCCGTAAGCGAGGCCGCATTATAGCGGCTGTTTTCCGTTTGTGGAAGACGAAACTGTTCCGCCACATTAATTTACTGCGGCATCGATGAAATAATATTTCATACAGCCATGTTCTATGAAATAAAATTTCACTCTTCGGCAGTCTTGGCAGACGGCTTCAGAATCGCCTTCACCTTGGCGCGGTCCGGCGGCGTCAGCTTGCCGTCGATCTGGGTCATCGCCATGCCGGCGCGCTCGAGGCCGCCGACCTTGGCGAGGCTGAACCACACATAGGCCATGCCCAGGTCCTTGTCCCCTCCTTCGCCGTTGACCAGCATGACCGCCAGGTTGAACATCGCTTCGGGCTGTCCGCCCATGGCCGCCTGGTTGAACAGCTGGCGCGCGGTGGCGAGGTTCTTCGGGACCTGCTCGCCGCTGTAGAAATACGAGGCCAGCGCGCTCTGGGCCTCCGGCACCAGCTTCAGGGCCGCCTCCTTGTAGTACACGATGGCCTTCGACTGGTCGGCCGGCACGCCTTCGCCCATGTCATACATGCGGGCCATCGCATACAGCGACCGGGCATGGCCGGCCTTCGCCGCCTGGGCGAACCAGGCACCCGCCAGCTTGTGATCCTGCGCCGTGCCATCGGCGCCGGCGTGGTACAACCTGGCCAGGTTGAACTGGGCCGGGATATAGCCCTCCTCCGCCGCCCGCTGGAAATACGAGCGCGCCTGCTTGCTGTCCTTGGGTCCGCCGACGCCGGCCTGGCTCGCCATTCCCAGTGTATTCAGGGCCGGCACATATCCGAAGTCGGCGGCCTTGAGGAGCCACTTGCGCGCCTCGCGCGGATCCTTCCTGACGCCACCGACCCCATGCAGGTGGATCCTGGCCAGCAGCAGGGCCGCGTCGATCATGCCGTTGCTAGCTTCGGGGTCCTTGGGATCGAAACGCAGTGCGTCGCGCCGCGGATCGAAGCGGGTGCCGGCAGCCCTGTCGAGCCAGTACAGCGCTCGTTCCGTACTGCGCAGCACGCCCAGACCTTCCAGGCTCAGCTTGCCCAGCAGGACCGCGGCTTCCGCATAGCCGATCTTGCCGTAGGCGGTTTCAAGCTGGGGCACCGCCTTGTCGTACTCCTTGGCATCGAGATGCGCCAGGGCCTGCGCGAAGGACTTGTCGTTGCGGATGATGCGTTCGCGGCCCGAGGCGAAGCGGCGGTCGCCGACATCGCACGGTCCCACGTCGTTGCGGGAGGCCGCGCCGGTGATCGACGAGGAATCGACCACGTTCGATGCGTCGCCATAGGGCGCGTTGGGATTGGATTTTTTCAGGGTCGGGGACGGCATCGGCGTGCCCGTCTCGCTGATCTCTTCGGACTCTTTCATCTCCTCGAGCTGCTCGATATACGTGTCCATATCGTCCGACGCCGTCAAGTAGGCGCTGTCGAGCGCGCACTTCTGGGCCAGGGTTCCCTTGAGGACGCGGCGTTTGGCGGCGAATACCCTGGCGCCTTCTCCGGTTGGCGTCGGCTTGGCGCCGGTGATCTTGACCACCTGGCCTGGAGCGTCGGCTGCGGGCGCAGCAGCCGGGGTCTGGGCGGCGACGGAGGGCAAGGCCAGCAGGATGGCGATGCTGAGGAGAGGTTTCAACATGGTGGTGCCTTGGCACAGTGGATGCGTAGTAGCGAGTGTGCCGTTACTAATAATAAACTTCTACATGTTTTCGAGGGGATGGGGAAGTGATCAGCGAGATGATTGGATGGGCGCATACCTGCGGAGTCGCGGACGCGGTAGGACCAGTAAAGAAGAAGGGCTCCCTTGGGAGCCCTTCTTCTTTACTGGGAGGGTGGGATTCGCCCACGTGCCGCGGGCCGCCTTGGCGCGAGTACGCGCCAAGCTTCGAATCCCACACGCGAAGTGTGCGGCTGCTCATGGGTGGGATTCGCCCACGTGCCGCGGGCCGCCTTGGCGCGAGTACGCGCCAAGCTTCGAATCCCACACGGGAGTCCCGCAGGGGACTCCCTCCTCTCCGCCAGTAAATGAAAAAGGCCCCATTGGGGCCTTTTTTATTTGCTGGCGGAGAGGGTGGGATTCGAACCCACGGTACGGTCACCCGTACGCCTGATTTCGAGTCAGGTACATTCGACCACTCTGCCACCTCTCCTGATTCGGTGCGGCGCGGTCGCTGCAAGAGACACGCATTATAGCGATGCTCTTGCGAAAACGGAAGAGCAATTTAAAAACTTGCCCTCCCCTGCCTCAGGCAGCAGGCGCCAAACGCTCCAGCCCCCCCATGTACGGACGCAGCACTTCCGGAACGATCACGCTGCCGTCGGCCTGCTGGTAGTTCTCCAGCACCGCCACCAGCGTGCGGCCCACCGCCAGGCCGGAGCCGTTCAGGGTGTGCAGCAGTTCGGGCTTGCCGGCGGCGTTGCGGAAGCGCGCCTGCATGCGGCGGGCCTGGAAGGCTTCGCAGTTCGACAGCGACGAGATCTCGCGGTAGGTGTTCTGCGCCGGCAGCCACACTTCCAGGTCGTAGGTCTTGGCGGCCGAGAAGCCCATGTCGCCGGTGCACAGGGACATGACGCGGTACGGCAGGCCCAGCGAGGTCAGGATGAACTCGGCCTGGCCGACCATCTCCTCCAGCGCCGCGTAGGACTGTTCCGGATGCACCACCTGGACCAGCTCGACCTTGTCGAACTGGTGCTGGCGGATCATGCCGCGGGTGTCGCGGCCGTAGCTGCCTGCTTCCGAACGGAAGCATGGGGTATGTGCGGTGAGCTTCAGCGGCAGCTGGTCCAGCGCCACGATCTCGTCGCGCACCACGTTGGTCAGCGAGACTTCCGACGTCGGGATCAGGTAGAAGTTCTCGCCCTCGCCTTCTGCGCCGCCCTTCTTCACCGAGAACAGGTCGGCCTCGAACTTCGGCAGCTGGCCGGTGCCGCGCAGCGAGTCGGCATTGACCATGTACGGTGTGTAGCACTCGGTATAGCCGTGCCGGCCGGTGTGGGTGTCGAGCATGTACTGGGCCAGCGCACGGTGCAGGCGCGCCATGCCGCCCTTCATCATCGAGAAGCGCGAGCCGGTCAGCTTGGTGGCGGTGTCGAAGTCCAGGCCCAGCTTTTCGCCGATGTCGACATGGTCCTTCACTTCGAAGTCGAAGCTGCGCGGGGTCCCTACCTTGCGCACTTCGACGTTGCCCGATTCGTCAAGGCCTTGCGGCGTGCTGTCGTGCGGCAGGTTCGGCACCGCTTCGATGAAGCGCGCCAGCTTTGCCTGCACTTCGGCCAGCAGCACTTCGTTGGCCTTCAGCTCGTCGCCCAGGCCGGCCACCTCCGCCATGACGGCCGTGGTGTCCTCGCCCTTGCCCTTCATCATGCCGATCTGCTTGGACAGGGAATTCCGCTTTCCCTGCAGTTCCTCGGTGCGCGTCTGGATCGCCTTGCGTTCCGCTTCGAGGGCGTTGAACCCGGCCACGTCGAGCTGGAACTTGCGGGTCGCCAGGCGTGCGGCGACGGTGTCGATGTCTTTGCGGAGAAGTTGGATGTCAATCATGTCGGGTTGGGCTTGCGTATGTCGAAAACACAATTGTACCAAGCCGACAGAGAATCCTAGCGAGCGATTTGCGAAACTCGATTACGGTGTGATTCACCGATGACCCGGGCTTCGCGCGGCCCTTCCCTGCATTACTTGAGGCCGGCTTTTTCGGCGACGCTCAGGCGCGGCGCCTTGACGACGACGACGTGCATGGTGGAGTCGATCAGGATCGCCGATTCCTGCTTCACCACTTCGACCGGACGGCCGGCGGCGGTGGCGTAGCTGGCGACCAGGCCCAGTGCGGCGGCGCCCAGGAAGATGGCTTCGAAGTTCTTGCGGATGTTCATGGTGTGCTCCTGTGTGATGCGTTTGGTATGCTCGAACTTTACCGACGCATCCTTGCTGCAGCCACCGACTTGCGATGAAGTGCTGAAACCACGGCATAAAATGCAGGAACGGCGGGCCAGCCGTGCGATGCAGCGGCCCCGCCGCGTCAGCGCCCTTGCGCAGCCCCGGCCGCCGCCAGCGTGCCAGCAGCATCGGCCGTGGTGGCGCCGGCCGCCGCATTCCGGCGCACGAAGGGCGTCATGGCAAACAGGAGGAAGAGCCAGATCGGCGCTTCGTAGAAGAACATCTTCTCGTTGATGGGGATGAGCATCAGGAGCATGGAGAGGACCAACCCGTTCGCGACGAGCATGCGCCCCACCACCAGGGCAAAGGCGAGCACGACGACGATGCCGCCGCGGGTCAGCAGGTTGAAGATCATGCCGATGTCCTGGTAGTAGCAGCGCACGCAGGGATCGTTCGCAAACCCCACGCCGATCAGTTTCTCTTCGAGGGTCAGGGCCAGCCATACGTTCACGCCGTGGATCCGGTGCGACAGGCTGCCATCGTCCTGCTCCAGGAAGCGTGTTTCGAGGTGCTCGAGCACGCCGGACAGCAGCATGTAGGTGTACAGCGACACGGCGAGCAGGGCGATATGGAGCGCGCGCACCTTCGAGCGCCACAGGTAACCGAGGAGCAGAACCATCACCGGCACGAAATAGACGGACGAGCCCGAATTGGTGAGGAAGACCGACAGCACGGCCATGAAGCACAGCGCAATGAAACGGGCGCTGAACCCGGAGGTCAGCATCAGGATCACCGCCAGGCAGGCGATGTAGTTGGCATAGGTGCCCGGCTCGACGTGGAGCCCGGAAAAGCGCGCGATGTTGAGGAAGTCCTCGACGAAGCGGCTGTTGGAACCGAAGATCACTTTGTGGAAGTCGAAGATCGGCCCGCCGAGGACGTGAAACATCAATGCCTGCGCGGCGATGACCACGGCGTTGAGTACCAGTAGCCAGGATACCGCCTTGACGAACTCGGCGCGCCACGTGAAGCTGGCCTCGTAGATGACGATGGCCAGCACGACGTTCAGGACGACCAGCAACAGGAAGTGAAAGGGCACGGGCTTCACCACCAGCGCGTGGAAGGCGAACATCGCGAGCGTCACCAGCACCAGTTGGGACTCCACCCGGAACCGTATTCTGGTGATGATGAACAAGGGCGCCAGCGCCAGTGCCGAGACGCCGGCCGAGAAATACTTCGGAAACATGCTCGGATTCGGCCCGCCCTGTTCGAACGGAGTAAACAGCAGGAACAGCGCGATGAACAGCGCCACGGCTGCCGGAATACGGGCGGTCCGGGCTTGTGCGTGCGCTTGCATGGCTCCTCCTGTATCCGACATTCCGCCTCAACCGGCAACCCGGTCGCCGCCCTGCGCCGCCAGCGCCGCAGTTCCCGCTTGCGGCTCGCCGCTGCCGGTCGACGGACTCGGCAAGGCAGCAAGGATGCGCCCGAAGCGGTCGTAATTGACGGCCGCGTTGAAACGCTCGTCCCAATGGCGGCGTGCGGCGCGGCGCCAGGCAGCGGCGGCGTCGCGATCCTTGAAGCGCGCGATGGCCGCCGCGATCGTCGCCGCGTCCGCGTCGGCCGGTACCAGCACGCCGTTGGCGCCGCCGATGATCTCCGGGCTGCCCCCGACATCCGTGGCCACGATCGGGATGCCGGCCGAAGCGGCCTCCATCAGGCTTACCGGGATGCCTTCGCTGTCGCTCACGTTGACGATGAGGTCGAATGCGTCCGCACGGTACAGGTCCATCAGCTCGGCCTGCGTCATGTAGCCCTTGAACAGCGCCTGCGCGCGCGGGCCCAGGCTGCGCGCGGCATGGGCCCTCACCTCCTCGAGCAGGGGACCGTTGCCGACATGCGTCCAGCGCACCTCCAGCGTCGGATCGGCAGCGAGCAGGTGCGCGATGGCATCGACGAGCAGAGGCAGGCGCTTGCTCGCAATGACGAAGGAGCACGACACGATACTCAGCGGTCCGCCGCCGGGCTGGCGGTTGAGATAGCCCGGGTCGTTCACCCCGAGCCGCGCGAGTTGGAACTTCGCGGCCATCTGCGCGTAATGCCGGTCCAGGTAACGCTTGCCGTGCTCCGAGATGCAGTAGACCTCGTCGACTGCGGCGACGATCTCGCGCCGCAGCCCGGCATAGCCTGCAGGCTTGAGTTCCTCGTACAGGTCGCCCCGGTGGGCGCGGCAGACGACCCGGGTGCGCTCGCCCGAGGTCGTGCAAAACCGCTTGGCGCCAAGGATCTCGGGCACCAGCCAGTAGAAATAGATGACGTCGTAGCCCGCCTTCCCCTTGCTGACCTCCTGTTCCAGGAAGCGCTCGAACATGCTGGCCCGGTACAGCCCGCGGACGAGCTCCTTGAAGTTCGCTACCTTGCCCGGCCGCTTCAGGATCATCTTGAAATCGGCCAGCCAGCGGTACTTGAACAGGCCCGACAGCAGCGCAGCGACCATCATCGGCACCCGCAGCGCGCCCCAGCGCCCATCGGCGTAGGCAAGGTTGACCGGCTGCCGGACCGGGCGCGGTGCGGCATCCCGGGGATAGAAGCCCGGTACGATCTCGATATGGCTGACGTGACGCGCGACGTGTTCGAGCTCGGCTGTTATGAAGGTCTCGCCATTTCCATATGGATACAGCGAAGTCACCATCAACATCTTCGTTGTTTTCATCGTTTGTCTCCTCCAGCTGGCGCCGCCATTTCGCCGGCGCCCTCCTCCGCGATACGCTTGGCCATGATGCGGCGGTACATGAACACCGTATAGGCGGCCGTTGCCGTGAACGCCACGCTGGCAGCCAGCGCCGCCCCCCATGTGCCGTAAGCCGGGATCGCCAGCATGCAGCCGACGCCATTCAGTACCAGGGACAGCGTGGCCCCCACGATGTTGACGCCTTGCCGACCCATGCCCGCCAGGGAGTTGGCAATGACGTTCATGTAGCTCCAGGTGATAATCCCCGGCAGCAGGACAATGAAGGGGACGACGGCGCTCGCGTAATCCTCCCCGAAAGCCCACGGAATCAGCACGGTCGACAGCCCCGCCGCCAGCATCCCGACCACGAGGGTGATCTTGAATACGGTCAGCGCTATACGGCCGACCATCTTCCGCAGCGCCGCCGGCGTGCTGCTGGCCGCCGCCGATTCCGGGAACACGACCACCGACGCCGCGCTTGCGATCAGCCATAGCGCCTCGGCCAGCTGCACCGAAAGGGCGTAGATGCCTGCCGAGGATGGATCGAGCAGCAGGCTCACCATATACAAGCCTACCCGGTAGTTGAGGAAAGTGATGACGTTGCTCAGGTGCGCACGCAGCCCGTAGCCGATCATCTGGGCCAGGCCGAGCGTGCCTGCCGGGGGCGCGGCCGCGTAGCGACGCACCCGCACTTCACTGACCACCCACAGCGCCGTCTGGCTCAGGATGTGGCAGGACAACACCGAGATGACGCTGATGGCGTCGATGGCACCCAGCACCAGCACGCCCGCGCAGAAGGTGAACGGCTGGGTGAGGGCCGTCTTGTTGAAGGTCGGGTAGTCGCGGGCGCCCTGGATCATCGATACGGTCCAGGCAGCCAGCAGCATCGCCGGAAACAGGAGAGTGGCATACAAGGCCGTGTCCTTGCTCGTCCCGGGCAGGTAGCGCCCGATCACGGCATCGCTGCTCAGCGCGAGCGCGAGCATGGCCAGGCCCCACAGCACGCAGGACAGAATCCAGTTTATACGGCGCATGGCCGCTGCATCCGCGGTTCCGCTGCTCATGTGGTAGACGTGACTGGAGGCCAGGCCCAGGTTCAGGACGGCGTACAGGGTTTGCGGCAGCAGCAGGGCCGTCACCAGCAGGCCGTTGTGGTGCGGGCCGAGCTGTCGCGTGGTAACCCACAGCGCGACGAAGTACAGGGCGCTCGAGAGCATCTGGCGCAGCATCGTCGAGCCGATGGCGGTCGAAAGGTTGAATCGCGAATCGGGGCTGCGGCCTAGCGACAGCGACGCAAGCAGGCTCTTCATTTGGGTCAGCATATGGGCTTGTCGTCGCTGTCTTGATACTCGCTGTCGGGTTCGGATGAGGATGACCTGGAACGTCGCGCCTGTGCGGCTGGCAATTGGCCGGCACAGATTGTCCAGTTCATTATCCGGACCGGCCCTGACGACATGCTGCGCACGATCAAGCAGGTGTACGCGAACAATCAATTGCCGAAATTAAACAAGAACGAAATGCGGCGGTAGTCGGCCAAACGCAAACTGCGTGCTTACGCGCCGCGTTAAGCTCGGAATCCCGATGCCCTCGTCTTGTATTTAGATACGATGAACCTGCGAACCCTACGGTATCCGACGATGATCGTCTCCCTCCTGGTGGCCGGTGCCGGCCTCAAGGCCTGTATCTCGCTCGAGCCCCCGATCGACCCGCGCGCCCTGTTCGTCACTCCCAACGGAAACGACAGCAACCTGGGGACGGAGCGCGCGCCGCTGCAGACAATCGGGGCGGCCGCCAAGCGCGCGGTCCCAGGCAGCGTCGTCCATGTCGCGCCGGGCACCTACCGCGAAAACGTCAAGTCGATGAAAAGCGGCACGGCCGTGGCGCCGATACGTTATGTCTCGACCGTCAAATGGGGGGCAAAGATCATCGGGGGCGGGACCGAGGCGGTCTGGGAAAACCATGGCGAGCATGTGGAGATTGCCGGCTTCGACGTGAGCGGCAGCGGACGCAACGGGATCCTGAACTATGGGTCGTGGGTGCGCGTGATCAACAACCACGTGCATGACCTCGCGGTCGCGGGCGGCTGCAGCGGCAACGGCGGCGGCGGCATCGTCTTCACCAACTACCAGGCCTCGGACGGTGAAATCAGCGGCAACCTCGTGCACGATATCGGCGTGCCGGGCGCTTGCGCCGGTGTCCAGGGAATCTATTACTCCAACCTGCGCGGCAAGATCTACAACAACATCGTTTATCGCGCCTCGGCATGGGGGATCCATCTTTGGCATGCTGCCAACAAGGTCGTCGTCGCGAACAACACAGTGTTTGCGAACGGCTCCAGCGTGCTGGGCGGCGGCATCGTGGTCGGCACCGGCGATGCGCCGGGAAATGTGGTCATGACGGAAACCAAGGTGATCAACAATATCGTCGTCCACAATCCCCGCGCATCAATCAGGCAATATTGTTATACAGGCGAGTCTTGCATCGGCGCAGATAATCTCGTTGCGCACAATGTCGTTTTCCAAAATGGTAGAAAAATTGAAATGCTAGTCGGAAAAGATATTGGGACAATTACCCAAGACCCTTTGTTTGTTGATTTCCGAATCGATGGCAAAGGCGACTATCGCCTGCGCAGCAGCTCGCCCGCCCGCAAGCGCGGCCTGGCTTCGCTGGCACCACCGACCGATATGGAAGGGATAAGCCGTCCACGTGCTCCCGCAGTAGACATCGGGGCTTATCAGCAGCCTTGAGCGCTTCGCCGCCAACAGGCGCCTTTGTAGCCGGCTGTTCGCGCGACTGCGATGTCCTATCCCTCTGTGGCCGGGTGTCCTGATGCCGTTCCCATACGCGCAGGTCCCGGCCTAGCCCGCCGGCCTGACTGATTGGCATTCCCTGCCAGCCGAGGTTCGTGGCCCAGCATCTGTTTGTGCTTGCGCCCCAGCCGCCAGGGCCGTGCCGGCCCTGATTCCACAAGCTCATCCGCACTGTTTGCTTCTACAAAGAAACATACTGATGGATGTAGTCTGTTCGAATAATTTTTTATCACGATCAATTAAGTATCTCTCATCGGTTTTGTTTCGTCCAGAAAACAATATTTACGCAACTATTATCAGCTGAAAATTTTTCTCCAATAAAATTGAACTCTTGCAGTTTCCTGCTCTCAAAAGATTCGCTTTCACTTTTTTGAGAAGGAAACTTTTTAATGAAAAACGTAGTCAACTTTGCTTCGAATGCCCGTGTTAACGCAGCCCTCTGCAGCGCAGCTGTCCTGCTCACCGCCCTCGGTGGCAATGCCTATGCTGCTGACAACGCCATGGCATTCGAAGCGACTGTTGCCGCCGCTACCGCGGCGTCGAGCTCGGTCGATCAGGTTACGGGCCTCTACCGTACCCTGCTCGGCCGTGAGCCGGATACCGCCGGCCTCGCCTACTGGTCTGGTCTCGTCAGCGATGGCCTGCCGCTCGACAGCGTGCGCGCCGGCATCACGAGCAGTCAGGAATACACCAACCGTACGGTAGCCGCAGCCACTACCTCGTTCTACCACCTGTACGTGGCCACCACCGGTTCGGATTCGAACCCGGGTACCCAGGCGCGTCCGTTCAAGACCATCAACAAGGCCGCCTCGGTGGCCAAGGCCAACACCACCGTGCACGTGGCCCCGGGCACCTACTACGGCAATGTCTCGACCAGGCTCAGCGGCACCTCGACCGGCGCCATTCGCTTCGTGTCCGATACCAAGTGGGGCGCCAAGATCGTCGGCAGCGGCACCGAAGTCATGTGGCTCAACAACGGCAGCTATGTCGAGATCAACGGTTTTGATATCAGCGGCCCGGGCCGCCTGGGTATCCAGAACATGGGCTCGAACACCCTGGTGACCAATAACCGCGTCCACCACATCACCGTCTCGGGCGGCTGCACCGGCAGCGGCGGCGCCGGCATCGTCAACGCCAACTACACCAGCTCGGCCGGCCACATCATCGGCAACGTCGTGCACGACATCGGCAAGCCGGGCGGCTGCAACGGCGTGCAGGGGATCTACTCGTCCAACAAGGGCAGCAAGATCCTGAACAACATCGTCTACCGCGCTTCGGCCTACGGCATCCACCTGTGGCACGCCGCGACCGATTCGATCATCGCCAACAACACCGTGTTCGCCAACGGTTCGAGCGGCATGGGCGGCGGCATCGTCACCGGCGTGGGCGACAAGCCGGGCAACATCCAGCTGAAGAACACGATGGTCGTCAACAACATCGTGTACAAGAACCCGCGCCAGGGCATCTCGCAGTACTGCTACTCGGGCCAGAACTGCATCGGCTCGGGCAACGTCACCGCGAACAACCTGGTCAACGGCAACGGCTCGGCCATCACGCTGCGCGCCGGCAGCGCCACCGGCACCGTCACCGCCGATCCGAAGTTCGTCAGCTACAACCCGACCGGCGCCGGCGACTATCGCCTGCAGAGCACCTCGCCGGCCGTGAACAAGGGCACCAAGAACTACGCCCCGACCGTCGACATCCTCAACGTGGCCCGTCCGAAAGGCGGCGCCTGGGACATCGGCGCCTACGAGAACTACTGATCGAGGCATAGCGGCAGGGGCACTTGATACAGGCCTGCCCGCAACACCAAGCCCTGCGATGGCCAGCCCAT
>NZ_JPXI01000040.1 GCF_000740675.1 Massilia sp. BSC265
GCAACTGAACTGCCCCCCAAAAGTTGGACACAACTTTGGGGGTTTTTCTATGGCGAAGTACGACGAGCAGTTCAAGCTCGCGGTTGTTCAAGAGTATCTGTCGGACGGATCAGCTGGCTACCATGCGATGGCGAAGCGGCACGGGCTTTCGAGTCATGCCATGCTGCAAAGATGGGTCATGGCCTATCGGCTGCATGGGAGCGCGGGGCTCAGCAAGAAGTCCAGCACATACAGTGCCGAGTTCAAATTGTCGGTACTGCGGCACATGTGGGAAAATCAAGCTTCAATGATTCAGACTGCCGCCAGGTTCGACATTCGTCACCACGCAATGGTTGGCATCTGGGAGCGCGCATACCGGGATGGAGGCCTTGAGGCATTGATCCCACGCCCACGTGGACGACCCAAAGCAGTGACAACGCCAGAACCAGCCCCAGCACCAGATAGTGCGCAGGACGATGACAAACTCAGTCGCGAGCAGTTGCTAGCTGAGGTGAAGCAGTTGCGCATGGAGCTTGCTTACACAAAAAAATTGCAAGCCTTAGTTCAAGCCCGGCAGAAGCAAGTGCCGCAGAAAAGGCGCAAGTAGTGCATGAACTAAGGCAGCTGTTTCCATTGGCTTGCCTGCTCAAGCTGGCCAACCTGGCGCGCAGCACTTTCTATTACCAGCACAAATCTCTTCAGGGCGCCGACACGTACGAGCAGCTCAAGGAGCAGATTCGTACGCTCTTCAATTGCCACATGGGACGCTATGGCTACCGGCGCATCACGGCCGGAATACGCCAGTTTGGACAGCAGGTCAATCACAAGACGGTCCAGCGGCTGATGGGCACGCTGGGCTTGAAATCGCTGGTGCGACCGAAGAAGTATCGTTCGTTCAAAGGCGAGGTAGGCCAGGCTGCGCCCAATGAGCTGCGGCGCCGATTCAAGGCAGCAGCCCCTTATCAGAAATGGGTAACCGATGTGACCGAATTTCACGTGGCCGGAGAAAGGTTGTACCTCTCGCCAGTGCTGGATTTATACAACGGCGAAATCGTCGCTTTCGAGACCAGCAAACGCCCTGCCTTCGAACTAGTGGACTCGATGCTCAAGAAAGCACTGGCCAAGCTCGGACCAAGTGATAGGCCACTATTGCACTCCGACCAGGGTTGGCAATACCGGATGCCGGCCTACCAACGCCAGCTGCGTGAACGCCAGCTCGTGCAGAGCATGTCACGCAAGGGCAACTGCCTCGACAACGCGGCCATGGAGAGTTTCTTCGCAGTCCTCAAGTCCGAGTTCTTCTACCTGAACAAGTTTTCCACCGTCGATGAGTTGCGCGATGGCTTGACTGACTACATCCGCTATTACAATCACGACCGCATCAAGCTCAAACTAAAAGGCCTGAGTCCCGTTCAGTACAGGACTCAGGCCTTGGCCGCTTAGCAAACTAACCGTCCAACTTTATGGGGTCAGTTCAGATGCTTGCGGTTTTCTGGAGCAGGGTGGCCTTTGCAGGGGCCGCTCCCTATGCTGCTTAACGGTTGCGGTTGGCGATCTCGTTACCGATCATGCCGCCGCCGATGATGCCGGCCACGGTGGCCAGCTTCTTGCCGTTGCCGCCGCCGATCTGGTTGCCGATCAGGCCGCCGATCACCGCGCCGGTGCCGATGCCGACGTAGTTGGGCTGGGCCGGCGCCGGAGCCGGTGCTTGCTGCGGATAGTAGCGCGGCTCGCTGTAGCGCGGCTCACTCGGCTTCGCGTGCACCACGCGGGTCTTCTCGACCACCTTCACCACCGGTTTCTCGCGGATCACTTCCTTGATCACGACCCGCTCCGGTGCCGGCGCCGGCTGGGCAGCCGGTTGCGCATAGGCGATCGGCTGGGCTGCGGCGACCGGCATGGCCATCTGCGGTGCTGGACCGGCTGCCAGCTGGGTAGCCAGCTGCGGGGTCACCGGGGTGGCCGACAGCGGTGCGGCCATCTGGCCCTGGACCGCGGCGGCCGGCACCATCACGACCTGGCCTTGGGCGGTGGTCATCGGAACAAGGTTCGGCTGTTGAAGCCCCGGCTGCTGCATGGCAGGCTGCACGCCGTAGGGCGCAGCGGCGGCCAGCTGGGCCGACGGGACGTCCGGCGCGCTGTTCGAGTTCGGCAGCAGGCCGGCGATCGCGGCGGCGCCAGTCAGGCTGACAACCACGACCGACACGGCGGCAGCGGCCATCAGGGGATGAATACGCGAGGTGATGACATTCTGGCGGGTGGTTTCCATGTTCTGCTCCGGTAAAGACGTTGTTGTCGTATGGGAGTAGATTACCGGCGAGTCCGGCACAGAACTAGACAGAAGCCTGTATCAATCGTAAAGACTTGTAAGCGAGCCCGAGGGCTCGCTCTATAAGAGAGGGGGGCTCAGGCGGCGGACGTAGCGGCGCGTGCGGTTTCCACCACGGTGCGCAGGGTCTGCAGCAGGTCGGTCGGAGTGTCGAGCAGGTAGTCGGCGCCCCAGGTCGACGGTTCGATGGCGCCGCAGTAGCCCCAGTTGCAGGCCACCGTGACCATGCCGGCCGCGTGCCCGGCTTCGATGTCACGCTTGTCGTCGCCCACGTACCAGCACTGCTCCGGATCCACGCCCAGGCGGCGTGCGCCCTCGAGCAGCGGGGCAGGGTGGGGTTTCGGGAAGCCGGTGGTATCGCCCGACACCACGCAGCCGGCATGCGACAGGCCGATCTGCGGAAGCAGGGGATCGGTGAAGCGCGCCGGCTTGTTGGTGACGATGCCCCAGGCCATGCCGGCCTGTTCGATTCCGTGCAGCAGTTCGCTGACGCCGCCGAACAGCGAGCTGTGCACGGCCATGGTTTCCTGGTAGCGGTCGAACCACTGCATGCGCAGTTCCTCGTAACCCTCGTCGCCCGGCGCCAGGCCGAAGGCGGCGCCGATCATGCCGCGCGCGCCGGCGGACGCGGTGGGGCGCAGCACCGAATACGGGGTCGGCGGCAGGCCGCGTTCGGTACGCAGCCAGTTGACGGCCGCCGCAAGGTCGGGCGCGGTGTCGGCGAGCGTGCCATCGAGGTCGAACAGAATGGCACGCGGTGCGGGCAGGACGGTCGGGAGGGTCATGGGAAAAGTCGGGCGATCGGGCGGGGTCAAATCGCGAGGTTGCATCGCGAGGTTAAACTGATTTACTGCACGCCACCATGTAATTCACGTCGGTGTCGTTGTTGAGCGAGTAAATCCTGGTCAGCGGATTGTAGGTCAGGCCTTTCAGGCCGTCGACCTGCAGGCCGGCCAGGCGTGCGAACTGCGACAGTTCGGCCGGCGTGATGAACTTGGCGTAGTCGTGGGTGCCGCGCGGCAGCATGCGCAGGATGTATTCCGCGCCGATGACGGCGAACAGGTAGGACTTCGGGTTGCGGTTGAGCGTCGAGAAGAACACATGGCCGCCCGGTTTCACCAGGGTGGCCGCGGCCTGCACGATCGAAGCCGGGTCCGGCACGTGCTCGAGCATTTCCATGCAGGTGACCACGTCGAACTGGCCGGGTTCTTCAAGCGCCATTTCTTCGGCGGAGATGTGCTTGTAGCGGACCTCGACGCCCGATTCCAGGCTGTGCAGGTCGGCGACCTTCAAGGCCTTCTTCGACAGGTCGATGCCGGTCACCTTGGCGCCCTTGCGCGCCATGGCTTCGGACAGCACGCCGCCGCCGCAGCCGATGTCGATCACGCGCTTGCCAAGCAGCGGGGCGCGGGCATTGATCCACTCGAGGCGCAGTGGATTGATTTCGTGCAGCGGTCGGAATTCCGACGTCGGGTCCCACCAGCGGTGGGCCAGTTCGCTGAATTTCTGGATTTCTAATGGGTCTGCGTTCGTGTTCATACTCGGGATCATACTGGAAATGACGAAGCTCACGGGGTGCAGCACGGAAAATATGTACGCATACGTCGGTAGGCGGCCGTGTCCTGCTTGTCAAAACGAAAAAAACCCCGCCTGGGCGGGGTTTTAGCATGCAATCCGAAAGGATTACTTGTTGACGGTACGGGTGCCGACGACTTCGATCTCCACGCGGCGGTTCTTCGCGCGGCCAGCCGAGGTCTTGTTGTCGGCTTCAGGCTGCGATTCGCCCTTGCCTTCGGTGTAGATGCGGTTTTCTTCCACGCCCTTGCCCTTCAGGTAGGCCTTGACGGCTTCGGCACGGCGGATCGACAGCTTCTGGTTGTAGGCATCGGTGCCGACCGAGTCGGTGTGGCCGACGGCGATGATGACTTCCAGGTTCATGTCGCTCAGCTTCGAGACCAGATCGTCGAGCGATGCCTTGCCGGCCGGCTTCAGCACGGCCTTGTCGAAGTCGAAGAAGGCGTCAGCCGAATAGGAAACTTTTTCCGAGGTCGGGACCGGAGCCGGAGCTGGAACCGGAGCCGGAGCCGGAGCAGGTGCCGGTGCGGCAACCGGAGGCGGCGGCGGCGCGACGCACTTGCCGTTTTCCAGCTTCTCGGGCGGCACGCACAGCGGCGCGTCGCAGCCGGGGACCGCGTCTGCCGGGGTCCAGTAACCGGTGCGCCAGCACAGGCCGAAAGGATTGCGGGCGATCACGCCGCGGCTGTCCTGCACATAGGCGCTGTACGGGGTGCGCGCCTGGATGTCCGTGGTCAGCGGTGCATACGGCGCATCGCTTTGGGCATACACGTTGCCAGCGATCGCAGCCGAAGCAGCGAGCATGAGGGTTGCCAGTTTATTCATGTTCTTTTTCCTTTCGGGGATAAATGCCTTGCGAAACTCAGCGGGGCGTTATGATCAAGATACTAACACGTCCGGGGAAGGGGCCAGTTTCGCATTGTGAAGCAATCAATTAATTTCCTGTCTATTTTGCCACATGGACCAAAAACGCACGACTGCACCTAAATCAAACCTGATGCATATTTTTATCGATGTTGTTTAGCCGCAACATTTTGGCAAGCGTGCTGCGGCGGCCTCGACAATCGTCGAACTGTCATGGCAGAAAACGGAATTGTGCTGCCGCTAAGTGCCGCATGGTAGAATCGTCTGTTGAAATCTAAAACCATTAGCCTGAAAGCAGTCGACCCGCCCAATGGATCAATTCGCAAAAGAAACAGTCCCCATTTCCCTAGAAGAAGAAATGCGCAAGAGCTACCTCGATTACGCGATGAGCGTGATCGTGGGCCGTGCTCTGCCGGACGTGCGCGACGGCCTCAAGCCGGTGCACCGCCGCGTGCTGTACTCCATGCACGAAAGTAACTACGCGCACAACCGTCCGTACGTGAAATGCGCGCGCGTGGTCGGCGACACGATGGGTAAGTACCACCCGCACGGCGACGCGTCGATCTACGACACGCTGGTGCGCATGGCGCAGGACTTCTCGCTGCGCTATACCCTGGTCGACGGCCAGGGCAACTTCGGCTCGATCGACGGCGACAGCGCCGCGGCAATGCGTTACACCGAGTGCCGCCTGGACCGCATCGCGAGCGAACTGCTGGCCGACATCGACAAGGACACCGTCGACTACCAGCCGAACTACGACGGCAAGGAAAAGGAACCGACCGTCCTGCCGACCAAGATCCCGAACCTGCTCATCAACGGTTCCTCGGGCATCGCGGTGGGCATGGCCACCAATATCCCGCCGCACAACCTGTCGGAAGTCATCAACGGCGCCCAGCACCTGCTGAAGAATCCGGACTGCAGCATCGACGAGCTGATCGAACTGATTCCGGCGCCGGACTTCCCGACCGCCGGCATCATCTACGGCGTCTCGGGCGTGCGCGACGGTTATCGCACCGGCCGCGGCCGCGTGGTGATGCGCGCCAAGACCCACTTCGAGGAATACGGCAAGGACGGCGGCCGCGTCGCGATCATCATCGACGAGCTGCCGTACCAGGTGAACAAGAAGTCGCTGCTCGAGCGCATCGCCGAGAACGTGCGCGACAAGAAGCTGGAAGGCATCAGCGACATCCGCGACGAGTCCGACAAGTCGGGCATGCGCGTGGTCATCGAGCTCAAGCGCGGCGAAGTGCCGGAAGTGGTACTGAACAACCTGTACAAGCAGACCCAGCTGCAGGACACCTTCGGCATGAACATGGTGGCGCTGGTCAATGGCCAGCCGAAGCTGCTGAACCTCAAGCAGATGCTCGAGTGCTTCCTGTCGCACCGCCGCGAAGTGGTCACCCGCCGCACCGTGTTCGAGCTGCGCAAGGCGCGCGAGCGCGGCCACATGCTGGAAGGCCTGGCCGTGGCGCTGGCCAACATCGACGACTTCATCGCGATCATCAAGGCCGCGCCGACGCCGCCGATCGCGAAGGTCGAGCTGATGGGGCGCGCCTGGGATTCGTCCCTGGTGCGCGAGATGCTGAACCGCACCGAAACGGGCGCCGCCGGCGGCATCGAAGCCTTCCGTCCTGAGCACCTGCCGAAGCACTACGGCATGCAGCAGGACGGCCTGTACAAGCTGTCCGACGAGCAGGCCCAGGAAATCCTGCAGATGCGCCTGCAGCGCCTGACCGGCCTGGAGCAGGACAAGATCGTCAACGAGTACAAGGAAGTGATGGCCCACATCGCCGACCTGCTCGACATCCTGGCCCGCCCTGAGCGCGTGACCACGATCATCAGCGACGAGATGGCGCAGATCAAGCTTGATTACACCGAGAACGGCAAGGATGCACGCCGCTCGGTCATCGAGCACAACGCCAGCGACCTCGAGACCGAAGACCTGATCACCCCGCAGGACATGGTGGTCACGCTGTCGCACTCGGGCTACATGAAGGCGCAGCCGATCTCCGAATACCGCGCCCAGAAGCGCGGCGGCCGCGGCAAGCAGGCGGCGGCGACGAAGGACGAGGACTGGATCGACCAGCTGTTCATCGCCAACACCCACGACTACATCCTGTGCTTCTCGAACCGCGGCCGGATGTACTGGCTGAAGGTGTGGGAAGTGCCGCAGGGTTCGCGCAATTCGCGCGGCAAGCCGATCGTCAACATGTTCCCGCTGCAGGACGGCGAGAAGATCACCGTGATCCTGCCGCTGTCGGGCGAGAACCGGACCTTCCCGGAAGACCACTACGTGTTCATGGCGACCTCGCTGGGCACCGTCAAGAAGACCCCGCTGCGCGACTTCAGCAACCCGCGCAAGGCCGGCATCATCGCCGTCGACCTGGACGACGGCGACGTGCTGGTGGGCGCCGCACTCACCGACGGCCAGCACGACGTGATGCTGTTCTCGGACGGCGGCAAGGCGGTGCGCTTCGACGAGAACGACGTGCGTCCGATGGGCCGCACCGCGCGCGGCGTGCGCGGCATGAACCTGGAGGAAGGCCAGCAGGTCATCGCGCTGCTGGTGGCCGAGAACGAGCAGCAGTCGGTGCTCACGGCAACCGAGAACGGCTACGGCAAGCGTACCCCGATCCTTGAATACACCCGCCACGGCCGCGGCACCAAGGGCATGATCGCGATCCAGCAGTCCGAGCGCAATGGCAAGGTAGTGGCTGCAACCCTGGTCGATGCCAACGACGAGATCATGCTGATCACGACGGGCGGCGTGCTGATCCGCACCCGCGTGGCCGAGATCCGCGAGATGGGCCGCGCCACCCAGGGCGTGACCCTGATCGCGGTGGAAGACGGCACCAAGCTGTCCGGCCTGCAGCGCATCGTCGAGACCGACCTCGAAGAGGTCGAACTCGAACAAGCGCCGCAATAAAGCGTCGAGCGGGCCGCCATTGCGCGGCCCGTTTTTTTACTGCCGGGCCCGGACGTGCCGGCCCAGTTTTGGAAGCCCGTGAACCACATGAAGAAGTTTGTCCTCGGCTTGTACGCTGCAGCCGTTTTTGCAGCCCTCCCTTCGTTTGCGCTGGCGGCGCCGGCGGCCGCAGTTGCCCCGACTGCTGACCAGCAGACCACCGCGGCCGTGAAAGCCATGCTCGACGCGATGGAAGTCCGCAAGAACATGCTCGCCATGTACGGCGAAATGCAGAAGGCCATGCCGGCCATCATGCGCCAGCAGGCGGTCGGCCTGATCCAGGCCGATCCCAAGATGAGCGCCGAGCAGAAGAAGGAAGCGGTGGCCCGGGTCGACAGGACCCTGCCGGGCGTGGTGCAGTCGGTCGGCAAGATCTTCAGCGATCCGGCCCTGATCGATGAGATGATCACGGAAATGGTGCCGCTGTACGCGAACAACTACACGGTCGCCGAGATCAAGCAGCTGACCGCCTTCTACCAGAGCCCGGTCGGCCGCAAGATGATGGCGCTGACGCCGAAGCTGTCGACCGAAGCCATGGCCGTCGCCCAGCGCGTGGTCACGCCGCGGCTCGGCAAGCTGTTGAACGATGTGATGCAGGACGTGCAGAAACCCTAAGAACGAAAGGACCGCATGACGAACCAGGTTTTCAATTTCTCGGCCGGTCCGGCCGTACTCCCGAGGGAAGTGCTGCAGCAGGCAGCGAGCGAGATGCTCGACTGGCACGGCAGCGGCATGTCGGTCATGGAGATGAGTCACCGTGGTCCGGAATTCATCTCGATCTATCGGCAGGCGGAAAGCGACCTGCGCGAGCTGCTGGCGGTGCCGCCGAACTACAAGATCCTGTTCATGCAGGGCGGGGGACTGGCGCAGAACGCCATCATTCCGCTCAACATGGTCGGCTGCTGCCCGCAGCCGGCGACGATCGACTTCATCCATACCGGCTCCTGGTCGGGCAAGTCGATCAAGGAAGCCAAGCGCTACGCCCACGTCAACATCGCCGCCTCGAGCGAGGCGAGCGGGTTTACCGGGGTGCCGCCGCAGGACACCTGGAGCCTGACGTCGCATGCGGCCTACCTGCACATCTGCACCAACGAGACCATCGACGGCGTCGAGTACAACTTCGTGCCCGAGTCCAAGCCGAAGGTGCCGATCGTGGCCGACATGTCCTCGCACATCCTGTCGCGCGTCGTCGACGTGTCGAAGTACGGCGTGATCTTCGCCGGCGCCCAGAAGAACATCGGCCCGGCCGGCCTGACTCTGGTGATCGTGCGCGAGGACCTGCTGGACGACGCCCTGCCGATCTGCCCCTCGGCCTTCCACTGGAGGACCGTGGCCGAGCACGACTCCATGTTCAACACGCCGCCGACCTACTCGATCTACATCGCGGGCCTGGTGTTCGCCCACCTCAAGAAGCAGGGTGGCGTCGCGGCGATGGAACAGCGTAATATCGAAAAAGCGCGCCTGCTGTACGAGGCGCTGGACGCCGACGACTTCTACCAGAACCGCGTCGCGCCCGAATACCGCTCGCGCATGAACGTACCGTTCTTCCTGCGCGACGAATCCCTGAACGACAAATTCCTGGCCGGCGCGAAGGCGCGCGGGCTGCTGCAACTGAAGGGCCACAAGTCCGTCGGCGGCATGCGGGCATCGATCTACAACGCGATGCCGCTCGAGGGTGTGCAGGCCCTCGTCGATTATTTGAACGAATTCGCGGGGCGGTAACAGCGACCGCAGTTCGTAGGGTGGGCGGCTTCGCCGCCCACGCGGTGATACGCAACGGCTCCGACATCGTGTCGGATGATCTCGCTGCCAACCATCACCGCGTGGGCGGGGGACCCGCCCACCCTACGGAAAATAAACGAGCATACGAATGACAGACAAACTCACCCCCCTGCGCGAGCAGATCGACGCGATCGATGCGCAAATCCTGGATCTTCTGAGCCGGCGCGGCAAGATCGCCCAGCAGGTCGGCCACGTGAAGGCCGAGACCAACGCCCCGGTGTTCCGTCCCGAACGCGAAGCCCAGGTGCTGCGCGGCGTGGCCGAGCGCAACCCCGGCCCGCTCAAGGACCGCGACGTCCAGACCATCTTCCGCGAAATCATGTCGTCCTGCCGCGCGCTGGAAAAGCGCGTGACGGTCGCCTACCTCGGCCCTTCGGGCACCTTCAGCGAGCAGGCCGTGTACCAGCAGTTCGGCACCGCCATCGAGACGCTGCCCTGCGTGTCGATCGACGAGGTGTTCCGCGCCACCGAGGCCGGTACCGCCGACTTCGGCGTGGTCCCGGTCGAGAACTCGTCCGAGGGCGCGATCAACCGGACCCTCGACCTGATGCTGGCCACCACCACCGTCATCAGCGGCGAGATCTCGATCCCGGTCCACCACAGCCTGATGACGAAAACCGGCAGCATGGACGGCGTGACCGTGGTATGCGCCCATTCGCAGGCGCTGGCCCAGTGCCAGGTGTGGCTCAACCTGCACCATCCCGGCATCGAGCGCCGCGCCGTGGCCTCCAACGCCGAAGCGGCGATCCTGGCCAGCCAGGACCCGACCGTGGCGGCCATTGCCAGCGAGATGGCAGGCGAGCAGTACAGCCTGGGCGTGGTGCAGGCCCACATCCAGGACGACCCGCACAACCGCACCCGCTTCGCCGTGATCGGCAGCCTGGAAACCGGCCCGTCCGGCCGCGACCATACCTCCATCGTGCTGGCCGTGCCGAACAAGGCGGGCGCCGTCTACAACCTGCTGGCGCCGCTGGCCAAGCACGATGTGTCGATGACGCGCTTCGAATCGCGCCCGGCGCGCATCGGCACCTGGGAGTACTACTTCTACGTCGATATCGAGGGCCATGTGCGCGACGCCGCCGTCGCCCGCGCCCTCGACGAGCTGAAGGACAACGCAGCCTTTTTCAAGGTGCTCGGTTCCTACCCGCAAAGTCTTTAATTTTTCATTTTTTCGAGAATCCCATGTCGCAACTCGGTCCAGATTACGTCCGTGCCATCGCGCCCTACCAGGCCGGCAAACCCATCGCTGAAGTCGCCCGCGAGTTCGGCCTCGACGAAGCCAAGATCGTCAAGCTCGCCTCCAACGAGAACCCCTTCGGCGTGCCCGAATCGAGCCGCGCCGCGATGGCGCAGGCTGCCGCCGACCTCGGCCGCTATCCGGACGCCAACGGCTTCGAGCTGAAGGCCGTGCTGTCGAAGCGCTACGACGTGCCGGCCGACTGGATTACCCTGGGCAACGGCAGCAACGACATCCTGGAGATCGCCGCCCACGCCTTCGTGCAGAAGGGCGAGGCAGTGGTGTATGCGCAGTACTCCTTCGCCGTGTACGCGCTGGCCACCCAGGGCGTGGGTGGCCGCGCCATCGTGGTCCCGGCCAGGGATTACGGTCACGACCTGGATGCGATGGCCGCCGCCATCGACGCCGACACCCGCCTGGTCTACGTCGCCAACCCGAACAACCCGACCGGCACCTTCATCCCTGCCGGAGAGATCGAAGCTTTCCTGCAGAAGGTGCCGGCCAACGTGGTCGTGGTGCTGGACGAGGCCTACAACGAATACCTGGCGCCCGAGCACCAGTTCGAATCGAGCGGGTGGGTGCGCAAGTACCCGAACCTGATCGTCTCGCGCACCTTCTCCAAGGCCTACGGCCTGGCCGGCCTGCGCGTGGGCTTCGCCATTGCCCAGCCGGCGGTGACCGACCTGATGAACCGCATCCGCCAGCCCTTCAATGTCAATTCGCTGGCGCAGGCTGCCGCCATCGCCGCGCTGAACGACAAGGAATTTTTGGAGAAGGGCGCCCGGAATAATGCGGAAGGCTACCGGCAGCTGACCGCCGCCTTCGACGAACTCGGCCTGCAGTACGTGCCGTCGTTCGGCAACTTCGTGTTGGTGAAGGTCGGCAGCGATGATCAGGCCGGCGCCCGCGTCAACCTGGCGCTGCTCAAGCAGGGCGTGATCGTGCGCCCGGTCGGCAACTACGGCCTGCACCAGTGGCTGCGCATCTCGATCGGCCTGCCGGAAGAGAACGCCGCGTTCATTGCAGCCCTCAAGAAAGTACTCGGCTGATGATCGAGCGGCTCGTCGTCGTCGGCGTCGGCCTGATCGGCGGTTCCTTCGCGCTGGCGCTCAAGCAGGCCGGCGTCGTGCGTACCGTGGCCGGGCTGGGCCGCGAACCGGCAGCGATGGCGCGCGCGCTCGAACTGGGCATCGTGGACGAGGTCTGCGAGACCCCGGCGCAGGCGATGCGCGGCGCCGACCTGGTGCTGCTGGCGGCGCCGGTCGGGCAGACCGGGGCGATCCTCGCCTCGCTGCTGCCCTGGCTGGAACCGCAGGCCATCGTGACCGATGCCGGCAGCACCAAGTGCGACGTGGTAGCCAGCGCGCGGGCAGTGCTGGGCGAGCGCATCAGGCAGTTCGTGCCCGGCCATCCGATTGCCGGCAGCGAATCCAACGGCCCGGATGCGGCGCGTGCTGAGCTCTACCGGGGCAAGAAGACCGTGCTCACGCCGTTGCCGGAGAACGACGCGCTCGATGTCGAACGCGTGGCAAGCGCGTGGCGCCACTGCGGCTCGCTCATCCATACCCTGAGCGCCGCGGACCACGACCGCGTGTTCGCCGCCGTCAGCCACCTGCCGCACCTGCTGGCCTACGCGCTGGTGGACGACATCGCCGCCAAACCCCACGCCAGCCTGCTGTTCCAATACGCCGCCAGTGGCTTTCGCGACTTCACCCGGATCGCCGGCTCCTCGCCCGAAATGTGGCGCGACATCAGCCTGGCCAACCGTGGCGCCTTGCTCACCGAGCTCGATGCATATCTGGCACAATTGACTTCATTGCGGGCGCTGCTTGCCGCCGCCGACGGACACGGCCTCGAACAGGTATTCGCCAACGCGCAGCGCGCGCGGCGCGAATGGATCGAGGCGATCGAGGCCGGCTCGCCGCCTCCCCCGCAGAACCAGGACATAGAATGACGCAGCCTAAGCCGCATCAAAAACACTACCCGCAGCACATCGACCTCGAACCCGTGATCCACGTCGAGGGCAGCGTGCGCCTGCCGGGCTCCAAGAGCATCTCGAACCGCACGCTGTTGCTGGCCGCGCTGTCCGAGGGTGCGACCACGATCCACGACCTGCTGGCCTCGGACGACACCATGGTGATGCTGGGCGCGCTGCGCTCGCTCGGCATCAGGTGGGACGAAGTGGACGAGCGGACCGTCGTCGTGCACGGCAACGGCGGCGTGCTGCCGACCCACGAGGCCGACCTCTTCATGGGCAATGCCGGCACCGCGATCCGTCCGCTGACGGCCGCGCTGGCCGTGATCGGCGGCGACTACACCCTGCACGGGGTGTCGCGCATGCACGAGCGTCCGATCGGTGACCTGGTCGATGCCCTGAACGCGGTCGGCGCCCAGATCGAATACACGGGCGAACCAGGCTTCCCGCCGCTGCGCATCCGCCGCGGCCACATTCACGCCAGCCGCATGTCGGTGCGCGGCAACGTGTCGAGCCAGTTCCTGACCGCGCTCCTGATGGCGGCGCCCCTGATGGCGACCACCCACGCGGTGTCGATCGACGTGGTCGGCGAGCTGATCTCAAAGCCCTACATCGAGATCACCCTGAACCTGATGCGCCGCTTCGGCGTGACGGTCGAGCAGAACGGCTGGGCCTCGTTCACCGTGCACCCGGGCCAGCGCTACCGCTCGCCGGGCAGCATCCACGTCGAGGGCGATGCCTCGTCGGCGTCCTATTTCCTGGCCGCCGGCGCGATCGCGGGCGGGCCGGTGCGTGTGGAAGGCGTGGGCGAGCACAGCATCCAGGGCGACGTGCGCTTCGCCGACGCGCTCGAGCGCATGGGCGCGTCAATCACGCGGGGCGAGAACTGGATCGAAGCCCGGTCGAACGGCGTCTTGAGGGCCATCGATGCCGACTTCAACCACATCCCGGACGCCGCCATGACCATCGCCGTGGCCGCGCTGTACGCCGACGGTCCGAGCACGCTGCGCAACATCGCCAGCTGGCGCGTGAAGGAAACCGACCGCCTGGCGGCGATGGCGACCGAGTTGCGCAAGGTGGGCGCCGAGGTGGAGGAGGGGCCGGACTACATCCGCATCACCCCGCCGGAACAGCTCAAGCCCGCCACCATCGATACCTACGACGACCACCGGATGGCGATGTGCTTCTCGCTGGCCTCGCTCGACGGCAAGGCGCGGCGCGGGAACGCCATGCGCATCAACGATCCGAAATGCGTGGCCAAGACCTTCCCGGAATATTTCGAGGCCTTCGCCGGCATCGCCCGTAACGAACTGTTTTGAACACAAGGCCGCAGGGGAACGTAAAATAGTCGACTGGACTGTTTTACCTCTGCGACCCACCACATGCCAAATAATCCCATTCCCGTCATCGCCATCGACGGCCCGACCGCCTCCGGCAAGGGCACCGTTGCCGCCAAGGTTGCCGAGCGCCTGGGCTTCCACCTGCTCGACTCGGGCGCCCTGTACCGCCTGACGGCGCTGCAGGCCCTGCGCCGCGGCGTCGAGTTGCGCGACGAGCACGGCATTGCCAAGCTGGCCGAACACCTGCCGGCGCGTTTCGTGGGCGGCGACATCTTCCTGAACAATGAGAATGTGACGCAGGCGATCAGGGCGGAAGAAGTTGGCAACATGGCATCGAAGATCGCCGCGCTGCCCACCGTGCGCCAGGCGCTCTACGGGCTGCAGTTGGGCTTTCGCGAAACCCCCGGCCTGGTGGCCGACGGGCGCGACATGGGCACAGTGATCTTTCCAGGGGCGAAATTAAAGGTTTTCTTGACTGCAAGCGTGGAAGCGCGTGCAGAACGTCGGTATAAGCAATTGATTGACAAAGGATTTTCTGCTAATATGGACGATCTGCTGAAGGATTTGAAGGAGCGGGACGAGCGCGACACCAAGCGCGCCATCGCTCCCCTGGTCCCGGCGCAGGATGCGCACCTGCTGGATACCTCGAACATGTCGGCTGCGGAAGCGGTCGAACAGGTGTTGGCCTGGTATGCGCATGTTTGATGTTGTCGTGTTTTGAATCGTCTTCGTTGCCAACGGCAGCGAGGACTTTCCGCGCAGGCGGATCCAGGTTCTGTGCATCATCGTCGGCTTGAGTCATCGCCAGATGGCTGCGCTGCGAAACCTGGTTCTGCCTTCGTGGTGGGTCTATGACCCGTGTAGGTGCCTGTAGCGGTAATCCTGCCGTCACAGGTGTGTTTCAACCTAACCCCAGTTCAGTCCGCACCATCGCCGGCCTGCTGGGCTAACTCGAGTAATAACCTTTATGTCTACTGCAACCAATCAAGATACCGGCATGGAAAGCTTCGCCGCCCTGTTCGAAGAATCGCTGTCGCGTCAGGACATGCGTTCGGGCGAAGTCATCTCGGCTGAAGTCGTGCGCCTGGATCACAACTTCGTGATCGTCAACGCCGGCCTGAAGTCGGAAGCCTTCATTCCGGTCGAAGAATTCAAGAATGACCAGGGCGAGCTGGAAGTCCAGATCGGCGACTTCGTCTCCGTGGCCATCGAATCGCTGGAAAACGGTTTCGGCGATACCATCCTGTCGCGCGACAAGGCCAAGCGCCTGGCATCGTGGCTGGCTCTGGAAAAAGCAATGGAATCGGGCGAGATCGTCACCGGTACCGTCAACGGTAAAGTCAAGGGCGGCCTGACCGTCCTGACCAACGGCATCCGCGCATTCCTGCCGGGTTCGCTGGTCGATACCCGTCCGGTCAAGGACACCACCCCGTTCGAAGGCAAGACCCTGGAATTCAAGGTCATCAAGCTGGACCGCAAGCGTAACAACGTCGTCCTGTCGCGTCGCGCCGTCATCGAAGCATCGATGGGCGAAGAGCGCGCGAAGCTGATGGAAACCCTGAAAGAAGGCACCGTGGTCACCGGCGTCGTCAAGAACATCACCGACTACGGTGCGTTCGTCGACCTGGGCGGCATCGACGGCCTGCTGCACATCACCGACCTGGCATGGCGTCGCGTGCGTCACCCGTCGGAAGTGCTGTCGGTTGGCCAGGAAATCACCGCCAAGGTCCTCAAGTACGACCAGGAAAAGAACCGCGTCTCGCTGGGTGTCAAGCAGCTGGGCGACGATCCGTGGACCGGTCTGTCGCGTCGCTACCCGCAGGGCACCCGTCTGTTCGGCAAGGTCACCAACCTGACCGACTACGGCGCGTTCGTGGAAGTCGAGCAGGGCATCGAAGGCCTGGTGCACGTGTCGGAAATGGACTGGACCAACAAGAACGTGGCTCCGAACAAGGTTGTCCAGCTGGGCGACGAAGTCGAAGTCATGGTTCTGGAAATCGACGAAGAGCGTCGTCGTATCTCGCTGGGCATGAAGCAGTGCAAGGCGAATCCGTGGGACGACTTCGGCATGACCCACAAGAAGGGCGACAAGGTCAAGGGTTCGATCAAGTCGATCACCGACTTCGGCGTGTTCATCGGCCTGCCGGGCAACATCGACGGCCTGGTGCACCTGTCGGACCTGTCGTGGACCGAGCCGGGCGAAGAAGCCGTGCGCCGCTTCAAGAAGGGCGACGAGCTGGAAGCCGTCGTTCTGGCGATCGACGTCGAGCGCGAGCGTGTCTCGCTGGGCGTCAAGCAGCTGGAAGGCGACCCGTTCAACACCTTCTCGTCGCTGAACGACAAGGGTTCGCTGGTCACCGGCACCGTGAAATCGGTTGAGCCGAAAGGCGCCGTGATCGCCCTGACCGAAGAAGTCGAAGGCTACCTGCGCGCTTCGGAAATCTCGCGTGACCGCGTGGAAGACGCCGGCACCCACCTGAAAGTGGGCGACAAGGTCGAAGCCCTGGTCATCAACATCGATCGCAAGGCTCGCAGCATCCAGCTGTCGATCAAGGCGAAAGACAGCGCTGACACCCAGGAAGCAATGAGCAAGCTGGCTTCGGACAACAGCGCAGCATCGGGCACCACCAGCCTGGGCGCACTGCTGAAGGCCAAGTTCGACAACAAAGGTTAATCCCTTTTTGAGGCGACCAGATGACCAAGTCCGAGCTGATCAACCGCCTGGCTGAGCGCTATTCCCAGCTGGTGGCGAAAGATGCCGAGTTTGCCGTCAAGACCATCCTCGATGCGATGAGCAACGCCCTGGCGACCGGGCAGCGCATCGAGATCCGTGGTTTCGGCAGTTTTGCACTGAACAGCCGGCCGCCTCGCATCGGCCGCAACCCAAAGTCCGGCGACAAGGTGATGGTGCCCGAAAAACGGGTGCCCCACTTCAAACCGGGCAAGCAGTTGCGCGAGCGGGTGGACGCGATGGTCGGGCAACCGATCATTGAAGACTGAAGTCGTCTGCTAGCTGCAGACAAGAACGGCGTCCCTTCGGGGATGCCGTTTTTTTTCGCCGGTCTTTCATCGGTGCAAGGTCAGCGCCACCTCGGCTTTTGAAATATCATGTTGGATATGCGACACTTCGCCTTTGTGCATTCATTTGCCTACTCATTTGCCTACTCATTTGCCTACATAACCAGCGGGCACTGCTGATGAAATTTATCTCCACCATTGTTGGCATCATCCTGTTCGTCCTGTTCTTCGGCTTTGCCCTGAAGAACACGCAGGAAGTCGACCTGCATTTCTTCCTCAACTACGAGCTGCGCGGCCCGCTCGTGCTGATGCTGCTGGCTTTCTTCGTGGCCGGCGCCGCCCTCGGCATCCTGGCCCTGACGCCCACCGTGTTCCGCCAGCGCCGCCAGACCTCGCAGCACAAGAACACCATCCAGGCCCTGCAGAGCGCCGCCGGTACCGGCACGGCCAACCTGCAGCCGGCCCCGGATGCCGTGAACCCGGCGCAGAAGCTGGCCCAATAAGCTCCTTCACGCGCCAACACAGAACAAGAACACATGGAATTCGAACTCTGGATGCTGCTCGGCATCCCATTCTTCTTCGGCCTGGGCTGGATCGCCGCCCGTGTCGACATCAACGCCCTGGTCTTCGAATCGCGCACCCTGCCACGCGGTTACTTCAAGGGCCTGAACCACCTGCTCAATGACCAGCCGGACAAGGCCATCGATTCCTTCATCGAGATCGTCAAGCTCGACCCGGAATCGGCCGACATGCACTTCGCCCTCGGTAACCTGTTCCGCCGCCGCGGCGAGACCGAGCGCGCCATCCGCGTCCACCAGAACCTGCTGGCGCGCCCGGACCTCCCGAGCGAGCAGAAGGCCCATGCCCAGTACGAACTCGGCATGGACTACCTGAAAGCCGGCCTGCTCGACCGCGCCGAGGAAACCTTCAACCTGCTGGTCGACACCCCGTTCGAAGTGCAGGCGCGCCGCGCGCTGCTCGAGATCTACCAGCGCGAAAAGGAATGGCGCCGCGCGATCGACGTCGCCAGCGGCCTGCAGGAATCCGGCGCGGGTGCGCGCCAGAAGGAAATCGCGCAGTTCTACTGCGAACTGGCCCAGGACGCCCTGGTGCACCTGCAGCCGAGCGACGCCATGCAGCTGCTCGACAAGGCGCTGCAGGCCGACCGCTCCAGCGTGCGCGCCACCATCCTGATCGGCGACGCCCAGCTGGCCCAGGGCGATACCGAAGCGGCCATCATGACCTGGCGCCGCGTCGAGCACCAGAGCGTGCCGCACGTGGCACTGGTGGCCCAACGCCTGATGGACGGCTACCGCAAGGTTGGCAGACCACAGGAAGGCGTCAACCTGCTGCGTTCCTACCTGGCGGAAGCATCTTCCATTGACTTGATCGAGGTGGTGTTCAAGGCCGTGATCGAACTCGACGGCGTGGAAGCTGCCAAACAGCTGGTGATCGAAGAGCTGCGCCGCAATCCGACCCTGCTGGGCCTCGATAAATTGCTCGAGGCACGCCTGATGGATGCGCCGGCCCATGTCTGGGAGGAGCTGTCGATGGTGAAGAACCTGGTGCAGCGCTACACCCAGAAGCTGGCACGCTACCAGTGCAGCCACTGCGGCTTCAAGGCGCGCCAGTTCTATTGGCAGTGCCCGGGTTGCAGCCGCTGGGAAACCTATCCGCCGCGCCGTACCGAAGAACTCAACGTGATGAACTGACGCAGCAAGCCTATGAATTACCCGATCCCGAGCCGCCTGCTGGCGGCAGACAGCTTCCGCCGAGAGGCGGCTCCTGAACTTTCCAGCGTGCGCCTGCTCGTGGTGGGCGACGTCATGCTCGACCGCTACTGGTTCGGCGACGTCTCGCGCATCTCGCCGGAAGCCCCGGTGCCGGTGGTGCGCATCGAGCGCCGCGAGGAGCGCCTGGGCGGCGCCGCCAACGTGGCGCGCAATGCCGCCGCGCTGGGCGCCCACACGGGCCTGCTGGGCGTGACCGGCAACGACGAAGCCGGCGACGAGGTCGAGAAGCTGCTGCGCGAATCGTCCATCCACAGCTACCTCAAGCGCGATGATGCGATCTCCACCATCATCAAGCTGCGCGTCATCGGCCGCCAGCAGCAGATGGTGCGCATCGACTTCGAGGACGCACCGACCGAGACCGTGCTGCGCGACAAGCTTGACCAGTTCCGCGCCTTGCTGCCGGACTTTGACGTCGTCATCATGTCCGACTACAACAAGGGCGCGCTGGTGAACGTGGCCGAGATGGTGAAGGAGGCGCGTGCTGCAGGCAAGACCGTGCTGGTCGACCCGAAGGGCGACGACTTCACCCCTTACCGCGGGGCCAGCATCCTGACCCCGAACCGTTCGGAACTGCAGCGCGTGGTCGGCGGCTGGAAGACCGAGGACCAACTGACCGAGAAAGCACAGCGCCTGCGCGCCGAACTGGAGCTCGACGCACTGCTGCTGACGCGTTCCGAAGAGGGCATGAGCCTGTACACCGCCAACGAGGTCCTGCACGTGCACGCCGAGGCGCGCGAAGTGTTCGACGTCTCGGGCGCCGGCGACACCGTGATCGCCACCCTGGCCGCGATGCTGGGCGCGGGCGCGCCGCTGGCCGAAGCGCTGGCCACCGCCAACCGCGCCGGCGGCATCGTGGTCGGCAAGCTGGGCACGGCGACCGTCACCCGCGAGGAACTCTTCCCCGGTTGAGCTCGCTCAAGTCCGGGCCGTCAACGGCGGCCCGGCAGCTCCGTTAGGGCAAGGTGGATGGCGTCGTCGTCCACTTTGCGAACCTATGGAGACAATCAATGATCAAGAAACTGGTACTCGCTGTTGCCGCGCTGGTCGCTTCGACCGGTATCGCCTTCGCCCAGGTCGACGTCAACAAGGCCGATGCGGCCGCGCTGGATGGCGTCAAGGGCGTGGGCCCGAGCATGTCGAAGATGATCCTCGACGAGCGCGCGAAGGGCGAGTTCAAGGACTGGGGAGACTTCCGGCAGCGCGTCAAAGGCGTGGGCGACAAGAAGGCGATGAAGTTGTCCGAGGCCGGGCTGACCGTCAACGGCAAGGCAATGGAAGGGGCGGCCGCCAAGCCGGGCGGTGCGAAGGCCGAGAAGACCTCGGCCAAGGCGGATGGCAAGGCCAAGCCGGCCGAGCAGAAAGCAGCGATGTAAGAAGAAATACCCGCGGCGACGCGGGTAATGGTGTTCAGCTAGCCTAAACATGTAGGGTGGCCGGCTTTGCCGGCCGCGCGTTCAAATCACTGATGCATAGTGGCAGCTCTCATCGGAGCTGGACGCGCGGCCGGGAGAACCCGGCCACCCTACGCTTAACCGAAGGCATTACGGCGCCGCGGGTTTTTTGTCGTGGGCTTTGCACATCTCAGGCGCGCAGCGATCGCACACTCTCGTGTAGCCTGTCACGACGCCCGGGCCACCGGTGGTACCCCATGGATACCACACATCGTCGCGACACTGGTCGCCGCCGTATTTCTTGCCTTTGTCCATCAATGGGCACTGTACTTGCACATGCACGAAGGCGACCGGCGCAAGTCATCGTGGTGCCGCCCCAAGCTGCCGACCGGCCTGATGTGCTCGAACTTCCGGCAGGGCAGGCCATGGTGCACTGGCTGGAGCACAATCCGTACTTTCCGCTACTGATGGGGTTCCCGCTGTTCTACGGACTGGGGAAATGGATCGAACGTTCTTCGCCCGATATCGCCGAGGACCAGGTCAATGTATCGGTGCGCTTCCGGGCCCACATCGTCGGGCTGATCCTGTACAAGGTGCTGCTCGGCTACCTGCTGACCCGGACCGGTACCTGGACTTCGTTGCTCGTCTTCACCGGCGCGATGCGCCTGCATTTCTCGTCATGGACGTGCACCTGCTGGAAATGCACAAGCGGGCCTATACCTAATGCCGGTCACTTAAGAGGCGCCGCTCATCCGTAGGGTGGGCGGGTCTCCCGCCCACGCGGTCAAATCACAGTACTGCAGCCCGTACGATTTTTCGTATCTTCACTATCACCGCGTGGGCGTTTGTCATTCCGGGCATTGCCCGGCATTACCCCGCCCGCCCTACAGTTCTTCCTAACTGACAGGCATTGGGCCTATACCCTGTTCGGGCGCTGGGTGCTGATCGCGGCCTTCTCCAACGGGTGGCTGCGGGGCGTCCAGGTTGCCATTGCACCCGGACTGCTTGCCCTGCTGATGTCCTTCGTCGCCGGCAGCGCGGTGCTGATGATCATCCAGGACGAGTTCTCGGACGACCATCCGACCTATTTCCCGGCCTTCCTCGGGGCCGTGGTCGTCTATTCGCTGCTGCTGATGGCGCTGTGAGGGCGCCGGCATACTGGCGGATACGGATGTCGACCTGCGGGTCGCGCCGGTCATGGCGCTCGTAATGAGGAGCGTAGTTCGAGTACGCCTGATAGATTCAGGCGGCCGACCGCGCAGATTGTCTCCATCGGCTTTCTTTTCGCAAACACTGCACCGTATGTATTGACTGACACCAATCACCGCGCATGAGAAGATGTGCATGTCTTTTTGCACTCCACGACTAGAAAGGTACTCATGCCTCACGCCCGCATCTCTTCCTCCCTGCTGGCCGCACTGCTTGCCGTTAGCGCCGGCGCCGCATGGGTGCGCCCTGCAGCGGCCGCCTCCCCGGCCCCTGCAGCCCCGGCGGCACCCGATTTCAAGCGCCAGCAGCCCCAGATCAACAAGATCCTCGCCGAGATCTCGCCCAAGCGCATGGAGGGCTATGTCGCCAAGCTGGTGAGCTTCGGCACCCGCCACACGATGTCGGAAACCGAATCGGACACGCGCGGCATCGGCGCCGCGCGCCGCTGGATCAAGGCCGAGCTGGAGCGCTGCGGCGCCGGCACGCCGCTGCAGGTTGCTTTCGACAGCCACATCGCTCCAGTGTCGGCGCGCATTTCGCGCCCGACCGAGATCGTCAACGTGGTCGCCACCCTGCCGGGTACCCAGGAAGCCTCCAAGGACCGCATCTACGTGGTCAGCGGCCACTACGATTCGCGCGTCAGCGACGTGATGAACTACACCGCCGACGCCCCGGGCGCCAACGACGACGCCTCCGGCACCGCGGCCACCATGGAACTGGCCTGCGTGATGGCCAAGCACAAGTTCGACGCCACCATCGTCTTCATGGCCGTGGCCGCCGAAGAACAGGGCCTGCTGGGCGCGCGCCATTGGGCCACTCAGGCGCGCCAGAAGAACCTGAACATTGCCGGCATGTACACCAACGACATCATCGGCAGCTCGCGCGCCGACAATGGCAAGGTGGACAACAAGCAGGTGCGCCTGTTCTCGCAGAGCATCCCGGCCACCAAGGAGATGAGCGAGGCCGTGCGCCAGCTGGTGGCCACCGGCGGCGACAGCGATTCGCTCTCGCGCCAGCTGGCCCGCCACACCAAGGAGATGGGCGAGCGCTACGTGAAGGGCTTCAAGGTGACGGTGATCCACCGCGCCGACCGCTACCTGCGCGGCGGCGACCACATGCCCTTCCTGGAGCAGGGCTACGCCGCGCTGCGCTTCACCGAGCCGGCCGAGGACTTCGCCCACCAGCACCAGGACCTGCGTACCGAAAACGGCAAGGTCTACGGCGACCTGATCGAGTTTAATGATTACGACTACATCGCCAAGGTGACCAAGGTGAACGCCGCGGCACTGGCCTCGCTGGCGCTGGCGCCAGGCGCGCCGCAGAACGTCAAGCTGCGCACCGACAAGCTGACCAATGATTCGACCCTGGTATGGCAGGCGAACGCCGAGCCGGACGTGGCGGGCTACCGCATCGTCTGGCGCGAGACCACCGCCGCCGACTGGCAGGGTTCGAAGTGGGTTGGCAACGTCACCGAGGCGACGGTCGACCTGTCGAAGGACAATGTGTTCTTTGGCGTGCAGGCAGTCGACAAGGATGGCAACGTGAGCGTCGCCACCTACCCGCTGCCGCAGCGCTGATCCAGCCGTGACGGGCTCGGTTTTCCCGTAGGGTGGGCGGCTACACCTTGCGCTCCGAGTGGTCCCTGGCGTTGTCGCCGCCCACGCGTTCAAGTGCGATCCGGGCAGCCTGGACGTCTGCTCGACAGGGATGTGAACGCGTGGGCGGCGCCAGCGCCGTTGGCTGATCAGGCAGTAGGGGGGCAGCCGCGCCACCCTACGAACGGCCCCGGCCAATACGCCTCCCGGCTGTCCGGATTAAAATAGCGGTTTAGGAAATCGCGAGAGAGCAAGGAATGGCTTACAAGACCATCGAAGACACGATCGGCAATACCCCGCTGGTGCAGCTGGTGCGCCTGCCCGGCGCGGACGCGGCTGCCCGCAACAACATCATCCTTGGCAAGCTCGAAGGAAATAATCCGGCCGGCTCGGTGAAGGACCGCGCCGCCATGTCGATGCTGCGCGGCGCGGAGCAGAGCGGCCAGATCAAGCCGGGCGACACGCTGATCGAAGCCACCAGCGGGAATACCGGCATTGCGCTGGCGATGGCGGCTGCCATCCGCGGCTACAAGATGGTGCTCCTGATGCCGGACAACCTGTCCATCGAGCGCCGCCAGAGCATGGCGGCCTACGGCGCCAGGATCATCCTGACCCCGAAGTCGGGCGGCATGGAATACGCGCGCGACATGGCCGAGCAGATGCAGAAAAACGGCGAGGGCATCATCCTTGACCAGTTTGCCAACGGCGACAACCCGCGCGCCCACTTTGAGACCACCGGCCCGGAAATCTGGCGCGACACCGAAGGCCGCGTCACCCATTTTGTCAGCGCGATGGGCACCACCGGCACCATCATGGGCGTGTCGCGCTACCTGAAGGAGCAGAACCCGGCGGTGCGTATCGTCGGCGCCCAGCCGGAAGAAGGTTCGTCGATCCCGGGCATCCGCAAGTGGCCGGAAGCCTACCTGCCGAAAATCTACGACAAGGCACGCGTGGACCAGGTGGAGCCCGTGAGCCAGGCCGCGGCCGAACAGATGGCGCGCCGGCTGGCGGCGGAAGAGGGTATCTTCTGCGGCATTTCGGCGGCGGGCGCTTGCGAAGTGGCCTTGCGCATTTCGCAAACCGTGGAGAACGCGACCATCGTGTTCGTCGTGTGCGACCGCGGCGACCGTTACCTGTCGACAGGTGTGTTCCCCGCCTGAGCATCGACACCGGCAATGTAAAAAGCCATCCTGACGGATGGCTTTTTATTTTCTGCAACTTCTTGAACGTCCGGCCATATCGCCCGCAGCGGTCCTGCGTTCGCATACGCCCGTCGTGCCGAACTCGCATCCAGCAAGGCTCGCGCTGGCGTCCGGCGGCAGGCACGCTCCCTGCCACGACGCCCGGCGTGCGACGCCCGGCGTGATTACGCCTCTTTCGGGGCGGCGCCTTCTTTCGGTTTGAACTGCTTGTCGCTGATGCGGAACTTGGCGCGGCGGTCGCCCATGAGGTAGCGCAGGTCACGGATCGACAGGTCGCTCACTTCGTGCATGCGGATCAGCAGCGAAGCGCCGACCGGCAGGCGGTGGTGACGAATCTTCGAAATCACCGGCGGTGCAACTTCCAGTGCGCGCGACAGGGCAGCGTCGTTCTTCAGGCGCAGGTTCTCGATCAGGGTGTCGAGCAGGCGGTTCGGGTTGTACTGCAGCAGCTCATCGGACTCCGAATCGCTATTCATATCAATGCCGACTTGGTTTGTCATGATTCAATATCCTATTTTTGGGTTGGACGGAGCCCCATGCGGCGCTCGGCTCCAAAGGTTCGGTATTTCGTAATTTTCTATTCAATTGTACAACTAATTTCTAATCTGATACTCAGTAGCAATAAAAATCAGATGAACTTATTCAGTATCGTTGTCTCAGCGCAACAATAGCCGCAATGCAATTCTCTCACAAACTCACGGAAATAATAATTGTTTTTTGATTAATCCCTAGTGTATAGGCAAACAGTATTTGATGCAGCACGGTATGAAAAATGCTGGCAGATTACTAAGAAAAATGGGGGTATTGCACGAGGTGGGATGTTTCTGCAGAGAATCTGCAGCAAAGAGACGCATACCCCCGGGGAGTATGCGGGGAGGAAACCGGACGGAAAGGGGAGAAACTGCGGGAAACCAGTTACAAATCGATACAAAGTTTCCCGCAGAGTAATGCTCAGCCGCCGCGCGAGGCACGCACAGCACGGCCCAGCTCGATCACTGACATGGCATAGAAGTAACTGCGGTTGTACTTTGTAATAGCAAAGAAGTTATCGTTGGCGACCCAGTACTCGGTGGCTTCGGCGCCATTCTGCAGGTCGACCAGCCCGTACAGGCGCTCGGCCGGCAGCGCACCCCCGAACGACACACCGGCGGCGCGCAGCTCTTCCGGACGCAAGGTGGCCTTCAGCCCGCGCTCGAGCAACGGTGCCCAGGCGTGGTTCAGCGACACGTCGGCGGGGTAGACAGGGCTGCCGCGGTATTCCGGATTCCAGCCGTGCTGGATCAGGAAATTGGCCACGCTGCCGATCGCATCTTCCGACGACTGGCGCAGGTCGATCTGGCCGTCCCCGTTGAAGTCCACGCCGTACTTCAGGATATTCCCCGGCATGAACTGCGGCATGCCGACGGCACCGGCAAACGAACCCAGCAGCGAGAACGGTTCCACCCGGTGTTCGCGCGCGAAGATCAGGGTCTGGGCCAGCTCGCTGCGGAAGAACGCCATGCGGCTGGCGCGGTTCGGCGTTTCCGGATATGCAAAGGCGAGCGTCGCCAGGGTGTCGAGCACCCGGAACTTGCCCGTGTCGCGGCCATAGATGGTCTCGACACCGATGATGCCGACGATGATCTCGGCCGGCACGCCGTAGGCGGCTTCGGCCCGCGCCAGCGCCTCGGCATTGTCGTTCCAGAAGCGCACGCCGGCGGCGATGCGGATCGGCTCGATGAAGCGGTCGCGGTAGGCCTGCCAGTTCTTCGGCTTGCCCGGCGGGGCCGGCTTGACCAGCTGCACCGCCGAGTCGATGAAGCGCGCCTGTCCGAACAGCGATTCCAGGTAAGCGCGGTCGAAGCCGTGCTGCGTGCTCATCTCGTCCATGAACTCGCGCACCGCCTGCCATTCGAGGAAGTTGTGGCGCTCGCCGTCGTAGTCGATCACGGCGGCAGCCGGCGCCGCCTTCAGCACTTTCGTCGAGCGGATCGCGATGCGCTTGCCGGAAGCCTTGTCTTTTTTACTTGTGGCCTTGGCTTTGGCAGCCTTCGCTTTGGCGGCCTTGGCCGATGCCTTGGTGGACGCAGTCTGGACGTGCGGATCTGTCGCGCCGGCGCCCGCCTGCCCGGTCGGGGCAAGGGCGATTGCCAGCGCGGCAAACAGGGGAACGATCGATTTCATCTAACTTGGGACAGTAATCTCTTCAAGGTAGCGGCCAGCTGGCGCCGAGGCGCGGGCTGGGGCGGCGCATAGCGCCAGGCGCTATAGCGGCGCAAGAATTCGGCGGCAGCGTCACGTGATGGCGGCGCCAGCTGCTGCGAGGCCGCGATCCGGGCCGCGTAGGCGGTGGGCCCTTCGTCCGCTGCACGTGCCAGGCCCAGGTGGGCAAGGCGCTTGCATAGGGAGGAGTATACCGCCTCGACCGGATCAATTTCCCTGCGGAGATACAAAATTCTCGCCAGTAGCAACACTCCCGCCCCCAGCATGATCAAGCCGGCAACCCGCCAGCCGGCCAGGCTGTCGCCCAGGCTTTGCAGGAAGCCGCGCTGGCGCTCGGGCGTGTAGTTCAGCACCCACTGGTTCCAGCCGTTGTTGACGGCGCCGAGCGCATTGCGCAGGCGGCCCAGCAGCGAATCGCCGCTAGCGCCGAACATCGACAGTCCGCGCAGCGCGTCGATGCCGAAGGGCGGCGGCGGCTCGACCGCGGCCGCGAGGTTGCGCCGCACCCGTTCCGGCGCCACGGCGGCGGTCGGGTCGACCCGCACCCAGCCGCGCCCGCGCAGCCAGACTTCGGCCCAGGCGTGGGCATCGGACTGGCGCACCGTCACGTAGCCGTCGATCGGGTTCAGTTCGCCGCCCTGGTAGCCCGTGACCACGCGCGCCGGGATGCCGGCCGCGCGCATCAGGAACACGAAGGCGCCGGAATAGTGTTCGCAAAAACCCGCGCGGGTCCCGTACAGGAACTCGTCCACCGAATGGCGGCCCAGCAGCGGCGGCTCCAGCGTGTAGCTGTAGGGTTGCTCGCGGAAGCGGCGCAGTACCTGCTCGATGCGGCGCGCCGGCTCCGGTTCCTTGCGCAGCGCCAGCCCGGCGGCGAGCGCCTGCGGGTTGTAGCCATAGGGGAGCAGCAGCCATTGGTTGGGGTCGTCGAGGGCATCGCGTCCGTCCAGCGCGTAATCCGGGTAGGAGATCATCGGGTAGCGCACGCGCTCGGCCAATGGCCGGTCCGTGCTCAGCTCGAGCTGGTGCGAGACTTGCGTGCGGTAGCCCGGCACTTCCGGCATGTGGCCGGCCATCTCGAGGGTGAACAGCCAGCGCGTGTCAGACGGCTCCAGCGTCACCTCGTAGCGCTGCGCCTGCCCGCGTACGCGCAGCGAGTTGCCCGAACGGGTGGGAATCGAGCCGCCGCGGGTCCAGGCGGTGCCGTCGAACGCGTCGAGCACCAGGCCGCGCCAGTACAGCTGGGCCTTGGGCGGCACCGGGCCTTCGAAGCGTACCCGGAAGGCCGGTTCGTTCGACATCGCCAGGTTCGACATCTGCCCCGGCGCCATGCGGTCGGACAGGCCGGACTTGGCGCTGCCGTTGCCGGTACCACCCTGCATGCTCCACAGCGGACCGCCCAGGCGCGGGAAGACGAAGAACAGCACCACCGCGATCGGCGCGGCGAACAGCAGCATCTTCGCCCCCATCGCCAGGCGGGCGCGTAGCGGCGGCACGCTACCCGTGAACTGGAAGGAGAGCTGGGTAGTGAGCAGGGCCAGCACCGCCGCCACCATCAACAGGGCGGTGCCGATGCCCTGGGCATAGAAGAAGTTGGTGAGCACCAGGAAGAAGCACAGGAAAATCACCACATAGAGATCGCGGCGGGCATGCATCTCGAGCATCTTGAAGGCCACCAGCAGCACCAGCATGGCGACGCCGGCGTCGCGCCCGAGCAGGGTCTTGTAGCTGAACTGGATGCCGGCCATCGCGCCTACGGCGATGGGCAAGAGCACCAGGGTGGAGGGCATGCGCTTGCCGAGCAGCGTGATCGCGCCGCGCCAAGCCAGCGTGGCGACGCACAGCAGCGACACCCACAGCGGCAGGTGGGCCGCGTGTGGCGCCAGAACCAGCAGGGCGCTGCCCAGCAGGAGCAGGGTGTCGGCTTTATCCCTCGGCAGGCGGGGCAGGGACGACAGGACCTTCATGCCGGCTCCGGGATGCCATACAAGGCCAGCGCACGCAGGCAGGCCGCCTGGTGGGCGGCGCCGTTGCCGGCGTCGTAATGGATCGCGCCGAGGCGGAAGGCGTAGGGCAGGGCGCGCTGCTCGGCGTCGAGCACCCAGCGCGTCATGCGCGACAGGCGCAGCTCCAGGTCGAGCTGGGGCGGCAACTGTGCGAAGTCGAGCACCAGCTCGTCGCCCACGCCGCCTTCGAAATGCTTGGTGACGAGCTGGCCGCCGAGCGCCGGGTCGAGCCGGGCGATCTGGCGCCAGGCCAGCTGGCGCGGCGAGTCGCCGGCCTGGTAGCTGCGCACGCCGGCAAAGTCGTCATTCCGGGTGGACGACAACGAGGCCCGGCCGCTGCCGACCGCGTGATCGCTCACGGGCAGTGGCGGCGCGCCTTCTTCCGGGCGTGGATAGACCAGCGCGCGGGCGGCGGGACGCCAATAGCTCCAGGCGCGGTACAGGCCGAGCGGAAAACGGGTGGACAGCACCACGCGCGCTGGCTGCAGCCAACCGCGCGCACTGGTCGGCACGCCCAGCAGCACGCTGGCGCTGCCATGGGCGGCGATGTCGGTGACGTGGCGCGGCTCTGCCTTCGTGGTGGCGTCGGCGAAATCGATCCACACGCCGTAGCGCGCGAGCGCGGTGCGGTTGGCGATGTGGAGCTCGAACTGGGCCTCCTGGCCGGCGAAGACTGCGGGGACGCGGCCCTGCTGCAGGGCCAGGTGAGCCAGGTTACGGTAGGTGAAGACCATGTCCACCAGAGCGCACGAGAGGGCCAGGAAGGTCAGCGCGAATCCCAGGCCGAGGGTGTAGTTGATCGAGCCGATCAGGAGCACCAGCAGCAGCACGGCGAAGCCGATGCCGGCCCGGGTCGGCAGGATGAATACGCGGCGCTGGCTCAGCACCACTTCGCCGGCATCAAGCGTGCCGCGGCGCGGCAGCCACTTGCCCGTCGAGCGCCGTAGCCAGCCGCGCCATCCTCCTGCTGCGACTTCCATTTATACCGGGACCGATTTCTGCAGCTGCAGCACGAGGTCGCGGCTGGCCAGCGCCTGGCCGTGGGCCGCCTTCAGCGGGCGCAGGCGGTGCGCGCAGACCGGCACCAGCACGGCCTGGATGTCTTCGGGGATGACGTGGTCGCGTCCTTCGAGCGCGGCCCAGGCGCGGCCGGCCTGCAGCAGGGCGATGGCGGCACGCGGCGACAGGCCTTCGGCGAACAGGCCGTTCTGGCGCGAGGCCTGGGCCAGCGCCTGCACGTAGGTGACGAGGGCGGGCGAGGCATGGATTTCCTTCAGGGCGCGCTGGGCCTGGGCCAGCTGCTCCGGCTGCATTGCCGGCTGCAGGCTGCGCAGCATGGCGCGGCGGTCTTCGCCCATCAGGAGCGCGCGCTCGGCGGCGGCGTCCGGGTAGCCCAGCGACAGGCACATCAGGAAGCGGTCGAGCTGCGACTCGGGCAGCGGGAAGGTGCCGACCTGGTTGGCCGGGTTCTGGGTGGCGATCACGAAGAAGGGCTCGGGCAGGGCGCGGGTGACGCCGTCGGCGCTGACCTGGCGCTCCTCCATGGCTTCCAGCAGGCCCGACTGGGTCTTGGGCGTGGCGCGGTTGATCTCGTCGGCCAGCAGCACCTGGGTGAAGATCGGGCCCGGATGGAACACGAACTCGTTCTTCTCGCGCTCGTACACCGAAATGCCGGCCACGTCGGCGGGCAGCAGGTCGCTGGTGAACTGGACGCGGTTGAACTTCAGGCCGAGCGAGATCGCCAGCGCATGCGCCAGCGTGGTCTTGCCGACGCCGGGCAGGTCTTCGAGCAGCAGGTGGCCGCCCGCCAGCAGGCAGGTCAGGGCCAGGCGCACCTGCTGGTCCTTGCCGACCACGACCTGGCTGACCTGGCGCGCGCTGGCATGTAGTTGATTGAACATGGTTGGATTCCGGTGATCTGTTCGAGGCGGCGCCGTGCCCAACGAGCCGGGAGGCAGGCAGGGCGAGCAGGCCATGGCGTCATCGTGGTAGATTAGCGCCATCGGCAAGCTTCATACTCCATCGGCAACAAGCCTTTGCATTCGATTCTATGCTAGAACGGCCGTCATGGGGCGTTATGGATGAGCAGCCACCCGGCAGCAGGAGACGCGCCCGGTAACACGATTAGTCAAACGATAACGATGAGCACAGCAATCTACAGCCACCCCGACTGCCTGCGGCACGACATGGGCGACTGGCACCCCGAATCTCCGTCGCGGCTGCAGGCGATCGACGACCAGCTGATCCTGGCGCGCCTGGATGGCCTGATCGAGCAGCGCAGCGCGCCGCTGGCCGACCTGTCCGACGTCCTGCGCAACCACACCCCGGGCGCGGTGGCGCTGGTGCGCGACAACGTGCCGGCCGAAGGCGATACCTATCCGCTCGACGGCGACACCATCCTCTGCCATCACAGCTACCGGGCGGCGCTGCGCGCGGCCGGCGCCGCGGTGGCCGCGACCGATGCCGTGATCGCGGGCGAAGTGGACAATGCCTTCTGTTCGGTGCGCCCGCCGGGGCACCACGCGACGCCGACCGAACCGATGGGGTTTTGCTTCTTCAATAACGTCGCCATCGCCGCGCGCCATGCGATGGACGTGCACGGGCTGGAGCGCGTCGCCATCGTCGACTTCGACGTCCACCACGGCAACGGTACCGCCGACGCCTTCCGTCACGACCCGCGGGTGCTGATGGTGAGCCTGTTCCAGCACCCGTTCTATCCCTACTGCGACCCGGAACCGGTCACGGCCACCAGCGTCAACATACCGGTGCCGGCGCTCAGCGACGGCGACACGGTGCGCCAGCTGGTGCAGGACTACTGGCTGCCGGCGCTGCACGCGCACCAGCCGCAGATGATCTTCGTTTCGGCCGGCTTCGACGGCCACCGCGAGGACGACATGGGCGGCATCGGGCTGGTGGAGGCCGACTACGCCTGGATCACGCGCCAGGTAATGGCCGTGGCAAAGCAGTACGCACGGGGGCGCATCGTCAGCTGCCTCGAGGGCGGCTATGCGCTGTCGGCGCTGGGCCGCAGCGTCGTGGCCCACCTGAAAGTGCTCGCCGAGCTCGAATAAGCGTCGGCGGCTGCTCCGCAATATCGCGTTCCGTGCAGCCTCGGCGCGGAACGCGGACCCATCCCGTCACATCTAATCTCCGCGACCCGCAGCCTCTGCACACGTCGTGCGCTCATCCACGCCCGTACGCCAGGCGACGGTCGCACCACAACCAATAACAAAGGAGATGAGAGTGAGACCAATCCACACCGTGGGCGCGCTCGGCCTGTTTCTCGCGTCCAGTCTTGCGTCCAGCCTGGCCTGCGCCACCAACTACACCCTCTGGATCAACGGCCGTGCCGGCGGCGCCGTGGGTGCGCCGGGGAACTACAACGACTTCAGCTACTGGGGACCGGCCACCACCCCGGCCGGGGTCAACAAGAAGGCCGTCAACTGGGATGGCCGCAGCAGCATCGCTTCCCAGAGCGGCAAGGTGCGCAACGCACTCGACTGCTTCTGTACCGGGTCCAACTGGTGCTACATCGTCACCTACAGCGCCGGCGACCTGATGATGGGCTATACGCTGGCGAACTACGGCGGCACGGCGCGCCTGAAGAAGAACGCCAGTCCGGGCAGCAGCGGCGTGTGCGGCAACAGCGACGGGAGCACGCAGACCGGGTGGAACATCCGGTGGGTACGCGCCGCCGCCGGCGCGGCCGGCGGTTCCGAGCTGTCCGACGCCGGTTCGTGGACCACGTCCGAACCGCTGGTGCAGGACCTCAAGACCGCCACGGCACGCGCCATGTACAACCACAATGACACGCGCAACATCTGGTTCTACATGTATGCAGGCGCCCGGGGCACGCTCTATTCCAGCCTGCTGCCGGGCCAGGACGACGAGGTCATCGCCTACCACAGCAGCGGCGGCGTGGCCGGCAGTTCGGGCCGTTCCCTGTGCAATCCGGGCGACTGGTTCTGCAACGACCTCACGCTCGGGACGGCCAACAACCAGGGCGGCAGCACCAAGTGGCGTTATCACTCGGTGGTCTTCCGCGACGACAGCGAAGACTACAACCACTACATCAACGGCAACTGGGGCGGGATCGTGGGCGTCGTGCGCAGCGCGGTGGTGAACAGTGCTCTCTAGGCGGACAAAATCCTTGATAGGGCTGGGCGTGGCGTCGGCCGTCGCGCTCGCCCTCTGGTTCGCTCGCGGCGAACCGGAGGCGCCGCCGCAGGCCACGGCCAGCCCGCCGCCGTCCGCCGGGCCGCAGTTCTTCAGCCAGGTGCCGGAAAGCGGCCTGCCGGTTCCCGGCGACCGTGCCGCGCGCCGCCGCCAGCTGGTCGAGCACGTCCAGCTCACCGACCATACGTATTGCAGCTACCTCGCAGGCAGCAAATACCCGCACGAGTCGCGCCCGGCCGCGCAGAACCCGGACCAGTTGCACCCGAACCAGCCCGTCACCGAGATGCATCCGATGCGCATCGAGGGCGGCGGCAACCATGCCAAGGTATTCCTGCAGACCTCGCAGTCGCGCGTCTACCTGGCCGCCGGCGAAGCCGTCGCGTTTTCCCTGCGCGCGGTGGATGCCCAGGGCGCCACCGTGCCGATCGTGATCACGCGCGCACTGGCGCAGGGCATGACCTATGGCGGCAGCCGCCCGACGCCCCAGGTGGCGCTGTCCTTCGCCGACGACGGCGGCGGCGCCGACCCGGTGGCCGGGGACAATGCCTTTGCCGGCATCCTGGCGCCGGGACAGACCGGCCTGGGGGGCTTCCACGGCACCATCCGCACCGAGGTGCGCTACACCGCGGGCGGACGCAATGGCTTCGTCCTGTTCGACGTGGTCTACACGCCGGTGCTGCCGGCTGCCTGGACCGGCCAGGTCCGCGAAGCGGTCGAGAACGGTTCGCTCAGCTTCCACCTCGGCGTCGACGTCCGCCAGCCGGGCCGCTACATCGTTACCGGCCGCGTCGACGATGCGCGCGGCAAGCCCTTCGCCCTGGCGACCTTCAACGACGTGCTTGCGGTGGGCGCGCGCGAAGTGAAGCTGACCGTGTTCGGCAAGCTGATGACGGATGAGCGTCCGGCGCTGCCCTTGCGGCTGCGCGACGTGGACGGCTACCTGCTGCGCGAGAACGTGGACCCCGACCGCCTCCTGATGCCGCGCCTCGAAGGACAGGTCTTCGCCAGCCGCACCCGGACCATGCAAGGCGTGTCGGATGCGGAGTGGGAAAGCGAGGAGCGTTCGCGCTACCTGGCCGAATATGCGAAGGACCGCGAGGCAGCCAGGGAACAGCTGGCCGCTTTCGATCCGGGCCAGCCGCTGCCGCCGCGCGCCTGCGCACCGGCCGCGCGCTGAGGCTGCGCAGCCAGGCTGATCCGGATCAGCCCTGCAGCAGCGGGAAGCGATCGAACAGGCAGGCGGCGCCCACCATTCCGCACAGGATGCCGAAGGCGAACCAGCGGCCCATCGATTTCTTCGGGGGAAGCTCGATCGAGGCCCGGCGCGGTGGCGAAGTCCTAGGCATGTGACGCATGATGGTTCTCCAGAATACGGCCCTGTGGGCGGAATCTGGAGTGTGTGCCGGCCCCGAGCGGATGCATTGCTGCCTATCAATGGATTGTGCGTTCAGGTGTGCTGTTTTTTCATAGGCCGCCCGCCAGCGTAGAATAGCGGCCTGACTGAAGATTTGGAAAGTAGAGCATGTCGATACAATGGTTCCCGGGGCACATGAATGCGGCCAAGAAGGAAGCCGCCGAGCAGATGGAGAACACCGACCTGGTGATCGAAGTCCTCGACGCCCGCCTGCCCGAGGCGAGCTGCAACCCGCTGGTGGAGGAACTGCGCAAGTTCCGCCAGCGTCCTTGCCTGAAGATCTTGAACAAGACCGACCTGGCCGACCCGGCGGCCACCGCGGCCTGGAAGGCCTTCTACGAGGCGCAGGAGGGCGTGACCGCCTATCCGATGACGACCAAGCGGCCGAACGAGGTGGCGCGCATCCCGGACATCTGCCAATCGCTGGCGCCGCACCGCGGCGTGCCGACCAAGCCGCTGCGCATCATGATCATGGGGATCCCGAACGTCGGCAAGTCGACCCTGATGAACGCGCTGCTCAAGAAGCGGGTGGCCAAGGTGGGCGACGAGCCGGCAGTCACCAAGACCCAGCAGAAGCTCTACCTCGGCAAGCACATCGTGCTGGTCGACACCCCGGGCATGCTGTGGCCGAAGATCGCGATGGCGAGCGACGGCCTGATGCTGGCCGCGAGCCACGCGGTGGGCTCGAATGCGCTGATCGAAGAGGAAGTCGCCGAATTCCTGGCCAACTTGCTGCTCGAACGCTATCCGCACCTGCTCACGGCGCGCTACGGCTTCAAGACCGAAGGCCTGGACGGCATTGCCGTGATCGAGAACGTGGCCCAGCGTCGCGGCTTCCGCGTGCGCGGCGGCGACTTCGACTACGAGAAAGCCTCTCACGTGCTGCTGCACGACTACCGCACCGGGGCATTGGGACGCATCAGCCTCGAGACGCCGGAAACCCGCGCTGCTGCGTTGGCGCGCCATGCCGCGGAGATGGCGGAGAAGGCGCGCATCGCCGAAGAGAAGGCGGCGCTCAAGGCCGAGGAAGCGGCGCGCGGCAAGCGCGGAACGTGATCGCTTTCCTTTTGCTATTGCCGATGCTGTTGTAGGGTGGGCGGGTTCCCCGCCTACGCGGTGACAGGTTGCGGTTGATGAGTCGTACAGGCAGATCTCGCCGGCTTTGCCCACCCTACGCACTGCCGAACCGGAAGCTGGACACCGTCAGGCTCCCGAAAAAATCCTCTTCGTGATACACGCAGGCCGCAGCCTCGTGCTCGGCGGCCCCCAGCACCACCATCAGCGGCAGCAGGTGTTCTTCGCGCGGGTGCGCGGCCCGCGCCATCGGCGCCTCCTCCCAGCGCAGCAGCGCCGCAGTGCGTTCGTGCGGTGCCTTCGCCATCGTCTCCTGCAGCCAGCCGTCGAACGCCCGTGAGGCCAGCGCCCCCGCCGGGCCGAACTGCCGCAGGTTGTGGAACGAGAGGCCGCTCCCCAGGATCAGCACACCTTCGTCGCGCAGGGGCTGCAGTGCGCGGCCGGCCTCGATATGGACCCGGGGATCGAGGTCGCGCCGCAGCGACAACTGCACCACCGGCATCGTCGCTTCCGGATAGGCCGGATACAGCATCGAGAAGGTTCCATGGTCGAAGCCGCGCTCCGGATCGAGTCCGGCCGGGTGCCCGGCCGCGTGCAGCAGCGCGGCGACGCGTCCTGCCAGCGCCGGGTTGCCCGGGGCAGGGTAGCGGATGCGGTAGGTATGCGGCGGGAAGCCGCCGTAGTCGTAGATCGTGCCGGGCGCACTGCCCGAAGACAGCATGAAGCCCGGCGTTTCCCAGTGGCTGGTCACGACCAGCACCGAGCGCGCGTCGCCGCCGTGGGCCTGCCCCAGCGCGGCGAGCGAGGCTTCCAGCCGGTCGTAGGCGCCGCCGGTCTGCTCCTTCATCCACGGCCACGGCCCGCCGCCGTGGGAAACGAAATAAGTGGGAAGAGTCATGGGTGCTCCAATGCTTCCGTCGAAGTACCCATGGTAGCCGAACGGGGAACTCAGCGTGCGCCGGCGCCCCTGGCCAGTTCCATCAGCCCGAACAGGCGCGCGCAACGCATCCAGGCCAGCACCAGCACCGCCAGCTGGGCCAGCAGCAGCCCGCCGACGAAGCTGTCCGCGCCCAGCGCCGGAACGTTCAGGCGTGCCACCGCCAGCGTCCCGGCCAATGCCAGCCCGGCGGCGGTAATCCCGAGGTACACGCCGAATACGGCAAGCGGACGGCGCATGATCACCTTGATACCGTCGCACCAGGCCAGCACCGCCGAGCTGCGGCGGCGGTCCAGCGCCAGCACCGCGCGGCCCGTGTCGAGTGTCGCATGGGCCAGCAGCAGGAACAGGGTGGCCAGCAGCGAGGAGACCAGTGCCGCCCTGGACACCGAGGACGCGAGCACGGCGCCGGGCTGCTCCGCGACGGCGGCCACCATCCCGCCAAGGAACACCGCCGCACCGAGCGGCACGACTGCCCAGACCAGCATCCGCAGCAGGCGGCCGTATTCGCGCACACCGCCCGCCACCAACGCCGCGAGACCGAGTGGCGTCGGCGCGCGCGCGGCGGTGATCGCCGCGCCGGTCAGGAGCGGCGACAGCAGCAGCGTCATGATGAAGGCGACGGTGCCGCCACCCAGGATGGCCGAGGCGTGCTGGGCATGCAGGCCCATCAGGTCGGCAATGGCCACCAGGTCGAGGCGCTTGGCCAGGGCAGGCACATGGAGTGATCGGTCAAAGGCCGCCCCCAACATGGTCCAGACGGGCAGGGCGGCGACCAGCGTGGGTAGCAGCAGGGCCAGCAGCCAAAGCAGCAGGAGGCGCCATTGCAGGGCGAGGCGCAGGGGAGAGAGCAAGCTAGGCAGTCCGCCGCGGCTTTTCGAGACTGGCATGTGCGGCACCTGGTCGGGCGCGAGGGAAGCAGTCGTGGTCGTCATACGGTGGCGATCAAGGACAGGATGAGTTGGAGGAAAGCCGCCACGTCGCTCGTCCAGCGGGTCGATGCGCTTCGATTGCGTACGGTCGTGCGGCTGTCGTCGAGCTTGTTCACGTCCAGGTAATGGCTGCGGCGCGGGTCGAGCTCGGCCGACACGGCGCGTACCGGCCTGACCCAGGTGAAGGTGCGCCATTTCTCGTCCGGCGACGCGGGGTTCCAGGCCACCGTCTCGCTGCTGCCGTCCACGAAACGCACCATCAGCGTCTGTGGCACGCTGGCACCGTCGCGGCGTACGGTGACCCGGGAGCGCCAGGGGAAGGGGCCGCTGCCAGGCTTGGCATTCGGGTTGGCCTTCTGCCAGTCCGCACGCAGCCGGGCGATGCGTTCTTCCACCTCGCCCCGGCTTTCCTCGACGCGCTTGCCATCCACAAGGCGGCTGCCCGCCAGCGGCAGCTCTTCCTCGGTCGACAGCTCAGCCACCTTGTCGTCGACGCGGTTAGCCGCGTAGACCTGCTGCGCGAACACCTCTTCGACGGCGGCCCGCTCGCCGCTGCCGTCGGCCAGCGCCTCGCGCAGGTCGGCGATGCTCGGGTGGCGGAATTTCCAGCGCCGGTAATATTCCTTGAAGCCGAGTTCCATCGCCTCGCTGCCGATGCGCTCTTCCAGGTCACGCATCACGATCGCGCTGCGGCTGTACACCGGGCCGATGCCCTGCAGGCGGTTCCAGGCGTTCTGGCCCGGCGCGTCCGCGGGGCGCTCGCGAGGCATGAACAGGCGGTTCAGGTCGAAGCCATCGAATCCCGGGTCGACACCGATCCGTTTCAGGAAGGCCGGGGCGGGATAGGCCAGTTGGCCACGGTCGCGCATCAGGCGTGCTTCCCAATACGAATTCAGGCCTTCGTCGAGCAGCGGTTCCTCGAACTCGTTGCTGGCCAGGATGCCGTAGAAGTAGCCGTGGCCAAACTCGTGGATCGTCACCGCATCGAGCTCGTACTCGGCCAAGGACTTCTCCGGTACCTTGGCGTAGCCGGAGGCCGTGAACAGGGTCGGGTATTCCATGGCGCCCGCTTCTTCCGCCCCGTAAGGCGGAATCACGATGGTCAGCGTCCGGTAGGGGTAGGGGCCGAGCCGACGCGAAAAATAGGTCAGCGATTCCTTGGCCGCCTTCATCGCCGGCCTGGCGCTGGCCTCGTATTCGGGCGGGTAGAGCACCTCTATCCTCACGGTCGGGCTGCCCGGACCGGTCCAGGTTTCCACCAGCGGGCGAGCGCTGCGCCTGTCGGCGGTCCAGGCGAAGTCGTGCACGTCATGCTGCACGTAGCGGTGCGTCACCATCCCGCTCTTCTCGACGGACGTGCCCTGCAGTTCGCCGGTGGCGCCGACGGTATAGTCCTTGGGGACCGTCAGGCTGACGTCGTAGCTGCCGAAGTCGGCATAGAACTCGGATTCCATGTGGAACTCGTGGGCGTTCCAGCGCGGGTTTGTCGCGCCGCGTTCGCCCGGCAGTTCGAGGACGGCGATCTTCGGGAACCACTGCGCCACCATGTGGAAGCTGCCGTAGTAGCCGGTGCGCGCGATCACGCGCGGCAGCTGGGTGCTGAAGGCCATGTCGAGCGTGGTCGAGGCGCCCGGCGCGACCGCATCCGGCAGGTCGAGGCGCGCCACGGTGTGGTCGGTGGCGGGGCCGTTGTCGGGCTGGACGAAGCGCCACGGGACCGCCGCGCCGCCCTGGGTGACGCTGCGCAGGGCAATGTGGCCCCATTCGCCGTCGCCCGACTTGCGGCTGCTCCGAAAGTCTTCGCCGCGCAGGCGCTGCTCGGTAAAGAAGGTGCTGCCTTCGCCTTCGAAGGCATTCATGTACAGGTGGATGTAGACGCTGCGCACGGGAACCGCGCTGCGGTTGCGCCAGGTGAGCTGCTGCCGGCCCGTCACCACGTGCTTGTCCGGGTCGAGCGTGGCGGCGATGCGGTAGCTCACCACGCGGTCGGACAGTGTCGCGTGGTCGCCGCTGCGGATGCCGCCCCATGCCTCCGGGCTACTCGGCACGCTGACGGCGGCGGCATCGGATGCGGCCAATGCGATGCCGTCCAGTGACGGCGAATCGGACGGGGACGGCGCGTCGGCCCGGGCCAGCCAGGCCCCGGCGCCAGCGAGCACCAGCAGCGCCAGCAGTGCTGCCACCGGCGCGACGACCAGCGCGTGCAGCCTCTTTCGACTCGATTGGAACTGCATGCAGGACTCCCCTTGACCGATGTTGTTCTTGTATGAGCGCGACTATAGCGAGAAGCCTGAAATATTTCCAAGCATTTAGGGTAAAAACGCCATGCAGGCGGCGCATACGCGAAAAGCTTGTCAGGTTATAATCGCGGCGTTCTGGTGCCCGCGCATGCCATCTGCATGCGCAGTTAAACGGGAAACACGAGGCAAAGGCGCTGCGCGCCGGCGCCGAGGTGTGCTGCCCCCGCAACGGTCAACAAGCACCGCCCGCGCCTGACAGAACTCCGATTGCTGCGTTGCATTCGTCTCGCCGTACTCGCGTACCGTCTTCGACGATGCGCCTTGCTCTCGGGCCCCTGTCAGGCGCGGTCGATAGGCTGCTCCGATTACCACTGTGCATGAAGCATAGGAAGGTGGGGCGGTCAGTCTTGCAAGCCCGGATACCGGCCAGACAGGTGGAAGCGCGAGCGCGCGTGTTCATATTGGCGCGCGGCCGCTTCCGTTGAACTCCGGATCTGCGGGGACGCAGGCCGGTGCCATTACCGAGACTATCCATAACATGAAATTTGCTGTCGTACCACGCAGCGCGCCGGCGCTCAAGCCGCTCGCGCTCGCCTGCGCCCTGTCCGTCCTTGCCGCCGACGCGTTTGCCCAAGTTGCCGCACAAGCCGCCCAGGATACCCTGCCATCGATCGTCGTCACCGGCGCACGCTTCCCGGCACAGGCCGCCACTGCCCCGATCGGCGCCACCGTGATCACCGCCGAGGACATCCGCCGCTCCGGCGCCACCGACGTGAACGCGGCGATCCGCAAGGTCGGCGGCGTCTATGGACGCCAGAGCCTGGACGCCTCGCCGGACTTCGCGCTCGACCTGCGCGGCTTCGGCTCGAACAGTGCCCAGAACGTGGTGATCCTGGTCGACGGCGTACGCCTGAACGAGAACGAGCTGACCAACGCGGTCCTGTCGAGCATCCCGGTCGACACCGTCGAGCGCATCGAGATCCAGCGCGGCGGCAGCAGCGTGCTGTACGGCGAGGGCGCAACCGGCGGCGTGATCAACATCATCACCCGCGGCGCAGGCAAGCAGGGCACCCACGGTTCGCTGTTCGCCGAAGCCGGCCGCTTCGACGCCCACGACCTGCGCGCCTCGCTGACCCACGGCGCCGGCCCGCTGTCGTTTGACGTGGCGGTGGCCAAGCGCGGCACCGACAATTACCGCGACAACAGCGAGTTCAGGCAGAAGACAGCGAGCGGCGGCGTCCAGTACAGCTATGGCGCGGGCCGCGCCGGCCTGCGCTTCGAGCGTTCCGAGCAGGATGCGCGCTTCCCGGGTTCCCTGACCGAAGCCCAGTTCCTGGACAATCCGCGCGACAGCTTCACGCGCGACGACTTCGGCACCCTCGACACCGACCGTATCGGCGCCTTCGTCGAGCACCGTGTCGGCGCCGTGGAACTGGCCGCCGAGCTCTCGCACCGCGAGCGCGAGGTCGAGGCCAACTACTTCTACATGAGCGGCGGCGCCAAGGTCGCCTCGCGCTCGCGCTATGACGCCAGCCAGACCCAGTTCTCGCCGCGCGTGCGCCACATCGCTACTTTCGGCGACAAGCGCAACGAGCTGGTTGCCGGTATCGACCTGATGCGTTGGGAGCGCCAGGTCAAATCCGATTTCTCGCGCGGCGACGCCGAGCAGGATTCGAAGGCCTTCTACCTGCGCAACGAAGTGCTGTGGAACGCACCGCACAATGCACGCCTGGCCATCGGCGGCCGCCATGAACGCTTCACCAAGGACTATTCGGACCCGCTGGCTTTCCCGCCCGTGGTGAACGAGCACCGCAGACAGTCGATCAATGCCTGGTCGCTGGAAGGCAGCGTCGACGTGGCGCCGCAGGTGATCCTGTTCGCCAAGGCCGGCCGCAGCTATCGCATCGCCAACGTGGACGAGAACAGCCTGCGCTCGGGCCTTGACGTGCTGGCGCCGCAGACCTCGCGTGACCTGGAACTGGGCGTGACCGCCGGCGGCGCCGACCGCCAGCTGAGCGCGCGTCTGTTCCGCCACCGCCTGACGAACGAGATCTTCTACGATCCGACCATCGGCTGGGGCGCCAACACCAACCTGGATCCGACCCGCCGCCAGGGCTTCGAGGTCGAAGGCCGGCATGCCGTGACCCAGGACCTGCGCCTGAGTGCCCAGTGGCAGCGTGTGGACGCCGAGTTCACCGGCGGCCCGAATGCGGGCCGCGAGATGGTGCTGGTGCCGAAGAACGTCGTGACCGTGCGCGCCGCCTGGACTCCCTCAGGTACGCTCAGCGGCCACAGCGCCGACATCGGCGCCCAGTGGGTCGGCAGCCAGCGCTACGGCAGCGACTTCACCAACAGCTGCGGCGCGCGCATTCCGTCCTACACCACCATCGACGCGCGCTACGCCTACCGCGTGGGTGCCTGGGAAGCCGCTGTCAGCGGGCTCAACCTGGCTGATCGCCAGTACTACAGCAACGCCTTCGACTGCCGCTCGGGCATCTACCCGAGCGACGGCCGCCAGCTGAAGCTGTCGCTGCGCTACGACTTCTGATGGCCTCGCCCCGACGATTCATCGCTGCGCTGCTGGCGTCACTGCTCCTGGCGGCTCCCGGCGCCCAGGCCGCGGTGACCGTGGTCGACGACGCCGGCCGCCGCGTCACCGTGCAGCAGCCGGCGCGCCGCGTCATCTCGATGGCGCCGCACGCTACCGAGCTGCTGTTCGCGGCCGGCGGCGGCGCGCGGGTGGTCGGGGCGATGAACTACAGCGACTATCCGGAAGCGGCCAGGAAGATCCCGCTGGTCGGCAGCAACAGTGTGATCGACATCGAGCGCGTGCTGGCGCTCAAACCCGACCTGATCGTGGTCTGGCACACCGGGAACACGGCGCGCCAGATCGCCCAGTTGGAGGCCCTGGGCGTGCCGGTTTTCCACAGCGAACCGCGCCGGCTCGCGCAGGTGCCCGACAACATCGAGCGCCTGGGCCAGCTGCTGGGAACAGGGCCGACGGCCCAGGCCGCCGCCGGGGCCTTGCGCGCCCAGCTGGAAGGACTGGAAGGGCGCTACGCCCGGCGCTCGCCGGTCACGGTGTTCTACCAGATCTGGGACCAGCCCTTGTACACCCTCAACGATGCCCAGATCGCCAGCGATGCGATCCGCATCTGCGGCGGGCGCAACGTGTTCGGCGGGCTCAAGGTCGTTGCGCCGGAGGTCGGCATCGAGGCGGTGCTGAAGGCGGATCCGGAGGCGATCATGGCCGGCAAGCGTGTCGATCCTGCCAATCCGGGGCTGAAGTTGTGGGAGCCGTACAGGAGCATGACGGCCGTGAAGCGGGGTAACTTGCTAACGGTGAATGGCGAGTTGCTGACGCGCCCGGGGCCGAGGGTGGTGGATGGGGCTGCTGCCTTATGCGAGGCGCTTGAAGGGGTTCGGCAGCGGCGCGGGTAAGTCGGTGCGAGGCCGCCAAGTCATCAGAGCGTAACTCGCTCTGCCTAAGATGCGTTCGTTTTTCACTACTTCTAACGCACTTATGACCCAATCGAATTCCCGCCGCAAGTTCATCCGTAACTTCTCCCTCGGCACGGTCGCCGTTTCCACCATCTCACTGACCGCCTGTGGCGGGGGCGATTCGGATGACCGCTCGGTCAGCTTCGCGCATGGGGTGGCCAGCGGCGACCCGCTGGCCGACCGTGTCATCCTGTGGACCCGCGTCACTGCAACCGGGTCGGGCGACCTGGATGTGGGCTGGGAGATCGCGGAGGACAGCGACTTCACCAAGCCTGTCGCATCCGGCATCGTCACCACCGGCGCGGCCCAGGACTATACGGTGAAGGTGGACGCGACCGGCCTGGCAGCCAACCGCGGCTACTACTACCGTTTCGGCTCCCATGGAGTGCTGTCGCCGGTGGGCCGCACCAAGACCCTGCCGACCGGCAGCGTGTCGCGCGTGCGCTTTGCCGTGTTCAGCTGCTCGAACTACCCTGCCGGCTACTTCAACGTGTATGCCGATGCCGCCAAGTTCGACGACATCGACGTCGGCCTGCACCTGGGCGACTACATCTACGAGTATGCGGCCGGCGGTTACGCGTCGCAGAACGCCGCGAGCATGGGCCGCGTGTCCCAGCCGGCCAATGAAATCATCACCCTGTCGGATTACCGCCTGCGCTACCAGCAATACCGCAGCGATCCGGACCTGCAGGCCGTGCATGCGCGCATGCCCTTCATTACCGTATGGGATGACCACGAGCTGACCAACGATACCTGGCGCGACGGCGCGGAAAACCACGACCCGGCTACCGAGGGCCTGTGGGCCGGACGCCGCCAGATGGCGATCCAGGCTTATCACGAATGGATGCCGATCCGCCAGCCCGATCCGGCACGCCCCGAGCGCATCTACCGCTCCTTCGACTTCGGCAACCTGCTGTCGCTGCACATGCTCGATACCCGCGTGATCGGCCGCGACAAGCAACTGGCTTATGCCAATTACGTGGGAGCGGACCGCAGCTTCAACGGCGCGGCCTTCCTGGCAGACGTCTCGGCCCCGGGGCGCCAGCTGATGGGCGCCGAGCAGACCGCCTGGCTGCAGAGCCAGATGAGCAAGTCGAAGGCCACTTGGCAAGTGCTGGGCCAGCAGGTGCTGATGGCGCGGATGCTGCTGCCGGCGCCGATGGTGCTGGGCACCGTGGGCTACGCGGCGTACTTTGCCATCGCGGCCAAGGTGCGCGCCGGGGTGGCCCTGAGTGCTACGGAACAGCAGCAGCTGGCAGCGACGCCGATTCCCTACAACCTCGACGCCTGGGACGGCTACCAGGCCGCACGCGAAACGGTGCTGAACATGGCGCGCACGCTCGACAAGAACCTGGTCGTGCTGGCCGGCGACACGCACAACGCATGGGCCAGCGACCTGCTCGACGCTGGCGGACAGCCGGTGGGCGTTGAATTCGGCGTGCCGTCCGTGACCTCGCCGGGCTTCGAAACTTACTTTCCGACCTACGATCCGGCGACAATCGCCACCAGCATGGAACAACTGATCGGTCCGCTGCAATACGCCGAGACCGCATCGCGCGGCTTCGTCGTGCTGACGGTCACGCCGTCCGAAACCCGCGCCGAATATCGCTACGTCGACACCATCCGGTCGAAGACCTACAAGGCATCGGTCAGGAAGACGCTGCGCACCTTGCCTGGACCGGCCAGCCGGAAGATCCTGGCGGCGTGATCGTGCCGAGGCCGCTGCCCTGGCGCTGTGCGCCGGGGCAGCGGCCGCCTGCTTTCTCGTGCAGTGAGCTCGCGGCGTCGCCCTCGCCGCCGGGTCTTGCACGCCACACTCCCGTAATCCACGCGTTAATTCCGTAAGCAAATGCAAAATTCAGGCCTTCCTCAGAATGGGGAGCCGAAAAAGTGGTAATCTCCCGGCGTTTGCTCAATCACTGTGGAAGGAAACCTATGCGTTCTCTGCGTTTTGCCCTTATCGCCGCCACCATGGTCGCCAGTACCGCGTTCGCGTCGCCAGCCGACCCGAAGAACGGCGTGGACTATCAGACCCTGGCCGCGCCGCAGCCGGTCCAGGCGACGGGCAAGAAGGTCGAGGTCATCGAATTCTTCGCGTACCACTGCCCGGCCTGCAACATGCTGGAACCGACCCTCAACCAATGGATCAAGAAGCAGGGCGACAACATTGTCATGCGCAAGATCCCGCTGCCTTTCCAGGGACCGATGGATCCGGAAGCACGCCTGTATCTGACGCTCGAGGCGATGGGCAAGCTCGACCAGTACCACCCGCGCGTGTTCCAGGCCGTGCACGTCCAGCGCCAGCGCCTGATGAAGGATGACCAGATCATCGAGTGGGCGGTCAAGAGCGGCCTCGACAAGGCCAAGTTCATGGAAACCTGGAACTCGTTCGGCGTGACCACCAAGCTGCGTCGCCTGCAACAGGTGGCGGCAGCCTACAAGGTCAGCGGCACCCCGACCATCGTCATCGACGGCAAGTACGTGGTGTCGCCAGGCCAGGTGGGCGAAGCCAACAAGATCCAGGATGGCGCCCAGGTGTTGCAGGCGACCACCCAGGTCATGGACGCACTCGTTGCAAGGGCAGCCAAAACCAAATGAGCAATGACGTCGAACGCGAAGTCCTCAAGATGTACGATGGGTCACGGCCCAACGAGGACGACCTGTTTGAGACCAGCAGTGTGAACCACATCGCGTGGTCGCTGGCGGTGTTCTTCGCGGGCATCGCCGTCTGGCTCGCCATTGCCCTCGTCAATGCCGAGAACCAGCGCTACGCCTTGATGACCAACAAGTGTCCCGATCCGCTCTTCAAGGGCGGCATCGACAAGACATGTCTCGTGACCGTGCGCTCGCGCGACCACTGGTGGGAACACCTGTGGCACGCGGTGACGCACGTGCATGCGCGGCCCGAGCAGAGCGGCCGCTGATACGCCTGCGCTGGCCCTACGGGGTCAGCGCCTTCCTTTCCTGCAAAGACAGCACCTGTACCGGCTTCACCGGCTCGCTCGTCTGCGGCCGGAAGAAGGGATTCTCCCGGTAGCCGCCGCCCAGGCGCGCCTTCACGATCATCGTTCCGATCTTGCACACGGCCCAGGCCGTGCTCAGGCCGCTCGACGCCACCGGCGAGCTGGCCGACTGCGTCTCGACCCGGCAGCGCAGCGGCCCGAGTTGACGTTCGAGTTCCGCATCCGGCGCATCCAGGCAGGCTCGCACCAGGCCGACGTAAGAAGTGCGCGGATCGCGCGGCGTGTTGCCGATCGGCGTACGGCAGCAGCTGGCGTACCAGCGGTATATTCCCTTCGGGCCGAGCGACATGCAGGCCAGGTGCTCGAGGCCGGCGTCGAAGCGCACGGCGGCAGGCAGGGTGGCGGCCACCTCGGTGCCCCCGGCAGTATCCAGCACGCCGGTACCGAGGAAATGGCCGTAGGCCTGGCAATCCTTGCAATAGCAGACGGCGCGCGCGGCCACGCGCCCCGGGTCGACCTGGCCGCGCAGCTGGCCGCAGCGGCAGCGTAGAGCGATCGTCATGTCTGTCCTCCATTCAGTCGCGCCATTGTGTCATGCTGGTGTTCCGCCGTGATCGTCTCACGTGGGAAGGGTGAGCACGAAGCGCGCCCCGCCCAGCGGCGAGCTGTCCGCGCGCAGGCTGCCGCCGTGCAGCGCCACTGCCTTGCGGGCGATCGACAGGCCGAGACCGAAACCGCCGGTGGCGCGGTCGCGGCTGCGATCGAGCCGGTAGAACGGGTCGAATATTTTCTCGCGCTCCTCGAGCGGGATGCCGGGGCCGTCGTCGTCGACCGCAATCTCGACGGCGCCGTCGGTGCGCGTCGCGGAGAGCAGGATGCGGCTGCCCGCATACTTCTGCGCGTTGCGCAGCAGGTTGCACACGGCGCGCGCCAGCAGGCGGCGGTCGAGCTCCAGCCCGCCCAGGTCCTCGGACAGCAGGCAGTCGAGCGTGTGCGGCGAGGGCGGCAGCATCTCCAGGCACTCGTGCAGTATCGCGCCGAGCCGGACCGGCTCGATCTGCAGCGTGCGCGTGCTGTCGAGCTTGCTCATGTCGAGCAGCTCATTGACCAGGGAATTCAGTTCACGCAGGTCGCCTTCCATCGCCCTGACACGCTTGCTCAGGTCGGGATCCCTGGCGCGCGCGTCGAGCAGCTCGAGGCCGAATTCGAGCCGCGCGATCGGCGTGCGCAGTTCGTGCGACACCGAGTGCAACAGGCTTTTCTGCGCTTCCAGCAGGTCTTCGATGCGGTCGGCCATGTGGTTGATGCGCTCGGCCAGCGGATAGATCGAGGCCGAGGGCTTCATCTGCGAGCGCGCGCTCAGCTTGCCGCTGCCGAATTCGTCCGCCATGCGCGACAGCGACTGCAGGCCCTGCCAGTGCGAGCGCGACCACAGCGCAATCGGCACCAGCAGCGCCACCGCCACGATCACGTAGCGCAGCGCTTCCATCTTGAGCGCCTGCCCGATGTCGACCGGCAGGTCCTGCGCATGCAGGACTTCCTCGTGGCTGCCGATGTAGCGTTCGCCGTCGAGGTCCACGCGGCGGTAGAAGCTGCGATTGGCGGGGTCGAGCACCAGCTCGCCGCGGTCGAGCAGCGCGCGCTGGCCGGCGGGCAGGACGCTGCGTGCCTGCGCCAGCGGAATCAGGTCGTAGCGCACGTCCGACACGATGCGGACGTTGTTCAGGCGCGCCAGCCATTCGTCGGGCGGGGCCTGGTCGACGTACTGTTCGAGCAGGAAGATCTGGCCCGCAGCCTGGCGGCGTGCGATGTCCTCGAGCGGATCCCCGAACAGCCGGCTGAAGGCGAAATAAATCACGAAGGTGGCCGCCGTGATCGATAGCATGACCAGCACGAAGAAACGGAAGAATATCCGGTTCACGTGCCCATCCCGCACAACCCACGGTTACGAAATGCTGCCCAACACATAGTATCTCCTTGGCAGCATTGTATAGGAGCAAAGGTCTCTTAGGTATCTTCCTGCTGGCTTCCGACCTTACAAATTGACGACAATTCCTCGACAGTTCGAGGGGGAATATCGACCCGGGAATTCTTACTATGCTCAACATCAGGTCAAGGATTATCTGGTTTTCCGTTTGCCCGCCTGATATGCGAGTGTCGGCGGGTTTTTTTATTCCTAAGGAAACGATCGGTGCACAGCACCGGCGATGCGTGGAGAAAAAGAAGATGAGTAAGCTTGGACGCTCTCTGGTCACTGCCGCCGCCATGGTTGGCGTGGGCGTGACCCTGGCAGCCTGTGGCGGCGGTGGCGCTGAAAACGCTACCGTCATGAAGAACCAGACGGCAGGGCAGGGCATCGCCGTCGGCGAGCCGAATGGCGGCGTCCCGGTCGTTTCCGAGTACATCAAGATGGCCCAGGAAGCATCCTGCGCCTCGACCCGCAATAAGCTGTATGTCGTCGACAGCAAGTATGTGCTGTGGGACCGCGCCGGCAGCTGCGCCGACAATGCGTATGGGACCGTGCTGATGGGCGCGACCCCGCAGGCGGTGCTGTGCTCGTCGGGCGACAGTATCGCCGGCCCGCGCACCAGCTGCACCGACGAAAGCGCACGCGCCCTGTTCGACACCATGCTGAAGAACCTCGACAAGGCCGACCTCGGCCTGGGCGCCGGCCACAAGGTCGAGCCGGTCGGCTTCTTGCCGAAGTCGGGCACCCCGGTCGCTTTCAAGACCATCGTCAGCGAGAGCTTCTCGAACATCGAGACGCCACGCGAAGTCGTGATCAAGGACGCGGCTGCCTGGTCGACGCTGTGGGCTGAACACAGCAAGACCCGTATCGCGGCGCCTGAAGTCGATTTTACGCGCAACATGCTGGTGGCCGTGTTCCAGGGCAGCGGCAACCCGGGCTGCGGCACCTTCGACGTGGTGCATGTCGGATCGAAGGACGGCAAGCTGCTGGTCGAGTACGAAATCCGCGACATGTCGCCGGTGGCAATCTGCCTGGCGGCCGTGACCCAGCCGATGCGGGTGGTCTCGGTGCCGAAGGTCGATGCGCCGGTCGAGTTCCGCAAGATCGTCTCCGACTATCCGAATTTCCAGGCGGTCGAGCCGAACGTCCGTACCGGTATCCACGCGCCGCGCAATGTCGTCGTGCGTGACGAGGCGGCCTGGACCGCCCTGTGGTCCGAGCATGCCGGCAAGGATGTCCCCCTTCCCAAGATCGATTTCAGCAAGAAGATGGTGGTCGGTGTGTTCCGCGGCGCCCAGCCGGACGGCTGCCGCGGCACCTCGATCGGCGCCGTGGACTTCCGTGACGGCAAGCTGAACGTCGTCCACGTCGACACGGTCCCGGGAGAGGGTATCGCCTGCACCATGGCAATCGTCTACCCGGCGGCGTTGGCGATCGTGAACCGCAGCGAAGCCCCGGTGGAATTTATCCGTGAAGTTCGACCCATCCAGTAACAATGGGTGAGAGTTTGGCTTGCCCGACGTAAAATATCGGATTGCCGAACTCTCAGATTGTGAAAGACATGAAAAAGCTTTTCGCCCTGGTCCTGGCTGTCTCGGGAAGCGCCGCAAGCGCACAGACGCCGACCACCAACCCGATGCCCGACGGCAGCCGCGACATGTATGCGGGGCTGGGCGTCGTGTCGGCGCCGCGGTACGAGGGGGCGGACAGCAGGAAAGTCAGGGCATTGCCAGTCCTCCAGGTTCAATGGAGCAATGGCATCTTCATTTCCGGCATGAGCGCGGGAATGCACCTGTCCGCCAGCCCGGTGGTCGAATACGGCCCGCTACTGGCCATCCATCCGCGCCGCAGTGAATCCGGCACCGGCGACGGCGTCGGTAGCGTGGAAGGCTTCACCGCCCTGCTGCCGTCGACGGTGCGCGAGATGCCGAGCGACAATCCGCTCGCCGGCATGGACGAGATCAAGGCGCGCCCGGAGGCCGGCGCGTTTTTCAATGTCTACCTGTCGCCGACATGGCGCCTGACCGGCAGCGTGCTGGCCGGCGCCGGCAGCGACCGTGACGGCGTGCGCGGCGAGATCGGCATCCAGCGCCTCGCGATGCAGCTGGCCCCGCACCACACGGTGTCGGTGTCGGCCGGACTGGGCTTCGCCAACCGCGCCTACCAGCAGAGCTATTTCGGCGTCACCCCCGAGCAAGCCATGAGCAGCGGCAATCGCCTCTACCGCCCGGACGGCGGCCTGAAGGACGTGCGCATCGGCGCGCGCTGGAACTGGGCGCTGTCGCCCTCCTGGATGCTGACCTCGTCCCTGCAGGCGGTCCGCCTGGCGGGCGATGCGCGCCGTAGCCCGCTCGTCGAGCGGCCCGACAACGTGACGGTTTCGACCGCCTTCGCCTACCGGTTCTGATGATGCGACTCGCACACGCCACCGCATGCGTCTGCCTCCTGACCACGGCCAGCCTGGCCGCGGCGCAGGCGCTTGCGCCCGCGTCGGAGTGGGCGAGCTATCGCGATGCCTATCGTAGCGTGGTCGTGTTCGAGAAATACGGCGGCGCCAAGAACCTGCTGCAGAGCCACCTGCAGCTGATTCCGCGCGAAAAAGGGGTACTCGAAGAGGGCGTGCAGCTGGTCCTGGCAGGCAAGACCGTGCAGACCAGCCTCGCGCTCGACGCCTTGGGTCGCGGCGTGCTGCCTTTGGTGAAAGCGGCCTACGACGAGAACGCCGTGCTGGCGCCGAACCGCAAGATCGGTCCGTTCACCCTGCAGCCGCGTGTGACGATCGCGCCGCGTGCGGACAATGTCTACGACACGGACGAGCTGCGTGCCGCCTGCGCCCAGGCGCTGGCCTATGCCCGCCACGTCGACGCCACGGCGCGCTCGCGCCAGTGCGTGGGGGTGCGCATGGTGTTCCCGAAGAAGGGTGTCGAGGCCTCGGTCAAGCTGCGCCGCCCGCAAGGGGAGCAGGCCCTGCCCATTACGCCAGGGCCGGCGTTCAGTGGCGACGTGGATGCCGATTTTCCGGCCGTGAACTACCGCTTTGGCGCCGAGCGTGCGCAGGTGATTACCTATAGCGCGCCGCTGGCGATCGTGCCGCTGCTCGAATGACAGGTTTTTGTAGGGCGGGCGGCTCGTAACTCGGGCATCTAGCCCGAGTTACCCTGCGCGGTGATCGTGAAAGGAAGATGCGTCGTGCTGGTTCTGGCGATCGTTGACCGCGTGGGCGGGAGACCCGCCCACCCTACAGTTCAATTCCACGCAGACGGCGAGAACAGGTAGCCTTCGCCCCACACCGTCTTGATCTTCTCCGAGTCGGTATCCTCGAACTTGCGGCGCAGCTTGGAGATGCAGTTGTCGATGCTGCGGTCCAGGCCATCGAACTCGATGCCGCGCATCTTCTTGAGCAGCGCGTCGCGCGACAGCACCCGGCCGGCGGCTTCGGCCAGCACCAGGAGAAGCTTGTATTCCGTATTCGACAGCACGCAGGGCTCGCCGCGCCAGACCACGCTGCGGTCGGTGGTGACGATGCGCAGCGCGCCGAACTGCAGCACGCGCGCATCCGCGCCGCCCTTGGCCTGGGCGGTGCGCCGCATCAGGGCACGCAGGCGCGCCAGCAGCACGCGCGGCTGCACCGGCTTGTTGACGAAATCGTCGGCGCCCTGTTCCAGGCCCGAGACTTCATCATAGGAGTCCTCGCGCGCGGTCAGGATCAGGATCGGCACTTCGGACAGCTCGCGGATCTGGCGGCAGACCACCATGCCGTCAAGGCCCGGCAGCATCAGGTCGAGCACGACGACATCGGGCGACAGTGCCTTGAAACGCTCCAGCGCCTGGTCGCCGCGAGTAACCAGGTCGACCGCGAATTCATAGCCGGACAGGTATTCGGTGACGAGCTCCGCCAAACGCGCATCGTCTTCCACCAACATCACTCGGTACATGCTTGTATCTCCTTCGCCCGAGATTGTATAGAACTTGTTGCGTAGCAGCACAGCCCCTACAAAGGGGGGACATTCTCTTACAAGTGGTGACATTTGCATGCAGGATGGCTGACAGGCCCTTGGCTGTCTGTCATCCACCGAAAAACTTTACACCACTGGACTCCGCGGCGTCGACCACGCCACAGGTGGAAGACGAGGTGAGCCGAGCGGGGAGCTGCCTCTTGCGGATGGTTCCGGCAGGCCCGAGATCGTGTAAAGTTGTGACGCTCAGTAACAACACGAGATACGAACAACCTGACACGCAATCGGAGACTGCCGGATGATACCTGTACGCCGCCCGCTCGGGCTCACCCTGATCGCCACCTTGTTCCTCGCCACCGCCGCAGCCACGGCGCAGGAAGCCACCGTCGCGCCGCCAGCCGCGATGGTGCTGGAAAACGTGCCGCCGGTACGCGCCGGCCTGGCCAGCCAGGTAGCGAAGTACAACGAATTCAAGCCGACCTCCTACGCCTCCTGGCATCCGACCAGGCTCGAGATGATCGTCTCGCGCCGCCACAACAACACGCCGCAGCTGTTCCGCGTGGCCAAGCCTGGCGCGCCGCTCGAGCTGATGACCGATTATGCCGAGCCGGTACGCTCGGCCCAGTACGAGCCGCGCCATGGCAAGTTCTACGTGTTCGGCCGCGACACCGGCGGCAACGAGGTGTTCCGTGCCTACCGCCGCGACGTCGGAAGCCGTGATGCGACTCCCGTCACGCCGGACAACCGCCGCGTGCAGGACACGGCCTGGGCGAAAAAGAGCGGCAGGCTGCTGTACGTGACGGTCCCGGTGGGCCGCCAGGGCTCGAACGACCAGATCAACTCCACCATCAGCATCGTCGACCCGACCCAGCCGGAAGGGGCGCGGGTGCTGGCCGAGCTGCCGGGCGGCGGCTGGGGCTCCTTCGCGTTCTCGCACGACGAGAAGCAACTGGTGTACAGCGAGTACGTGTCGGCCAACGAATCCTACCTGTGGCTGATGGACGTCGCCAGCGGCAAGAGCCGGCGCCTGACCGAGAAAGGCGGCAAGGGTGAGGAACCGGTCTCCTACGGCAATGCCGTGTTCGCGCGCGACGGCAAGGGCATCTATACGACCAGCGACCGCGGCTCGGAATTCCGGCGCCTCGTCTACATCGACCTGGCCAGCGCCAAGGAGACCGTGCTGACCCCTGGCATCAACTGGGACATCGACGAGTTCGACCTGACCGAAGACGGCAAGCTGCTGGCCTTTGTGGCCAACGAGGACGGCACCAGCGTGCTGCGCATGATGTCTACGCGCGACCGCAAGCTGGTGGCGCAGCCGAAGCTGCCGATGGGCGTCATCGGCCGCATCGAGTGGCACAACAACAGCCGCAACCTGGCGCTGTCGCTGTCCTCGGCGCGCAGTCCGTCGGAGGTCTACAGCATCGATGCGAAGACCGGGGCGGTAACGCGCTGGACCCGGCACGAGAAGATGGATGTGGACATGGACAAGTTCGTCGAGCCTTCGCTGGTGCGCTGGAAGTCCTTCGATGGCCGCGAGATCTCGGGATTCGTCTACCGGCCCCTGGCCAGCAAATTCCCCGGCAAGCGTCCAGTGGTGATCAACATCCACGGCGGTCCGGAAGGGCAGTCCACGCCTGGCTTCCTGGGCCGGAACAACTACTACACGGACGAGATGGGCCTGACCGTCATCTACCCGAACGTGCGCGGCTCGACCGGCTACGGCAAGAGCTTCCTGAAGCTGGACAACGGCAAGCTGCGGGAGGATTCGGTGAAGGACATCGGTGCGCTGCTCGACTGGATCGCGACCCAGCCCGACATGGACGCCTCGCGCGTGGCGGTGGTGGGCGGCTCCTACGGCGGCTACATGACCCTCGCCGTATCGGTCATGTACCCGGAGCGCATCGCCGCGGCGATCGACATCGTCGGCATCTCGAACTTCGTCACCTTCCTCGAGCGCACCGAAAGCTATCGCCGCGACCTGCGCCGCGTGGAGTACGGCGACGAGCGCGATCCGGAAATGCGCAAGTGGATGGAAGCGACGGCGCCGGCCAACAACGCGCATCGGATCAGGAAGCCGCTGTTCGTCGTGCAGGGCAAGAACGACCCGCGCGTGCCGTGGCAGGAGGCGGACCAGATCGTGGCCACGGTGAAGAAGAACGGCACGCCGGTGTGGTACATGACGGCGAACGACGAGGGACATGGCTTCGGCAAGAAGGCGAATGCCGACTACCTGTTCTATTCGACGATCGACTTCTTCAATACCTACCTGCTGAAGTAGGTGGTCGGCTACGCCGACCGCGCGTGCAAACCGTGGATCCTGGCCCGCTCCGTGGTTTGCATTCGTTCGTTGAACGCGCGCACGGCATAGCCGTGCACCCTACGCGGTCGCGATGTATTCCGCGATCGCCTTCCCGACCTCGGTCGTGTTTGCCGCCCCGCCCATATCCGGCGTACGCGGCCCGTTCACCAGGCAATGCTCCATCGCTTGCACGACCGCATCGTGCGCCTCCGTATAGCCTAAAAACTCCAGCATCATCGCCCCCGACCAGATCATGGCGATCGGGTTCGCGATGTTCTTTCCGTAGATATCCGGCGCCGAGCCGTGCACCGGTTCGAACAGCGAGGGGAAGGCCCGCTCGGGGTTCAGGTTGGCCGAGGGCGCGATCCCGATCGTCCCGGTGCAGGCCGGTCCCAGGTCCGACAGGATGTCGCCGAACAGGTTCGAGGCCACCACCACGTCGAAGCGTTCCGGCGACAGCACGAAGCGCGCCGCCAGGATATCGACGTGGTACTTGTCCCAGCGGACATCCGGATAGGACTCTCCCATCGCAGCGACGCGCTCGTCCCAGTACGGCATCGAGATCGCGATGCCGTTCGACTTGGTCGCGGCGGTCAAGTGCTTCTTCGGGCGGCGCTGGGCCAGCTCAAAAGCGTACTTGAGGATGCGGTCGGTGCCGTGGCGGGTGAAAATCGCTTCCTGCAGCACCAGCTCGCGCTCGGTGCCCTCGAACATGCGCCCGCCGACCGCCGAGTATTCGCCCTCGGTGTTTTCCCTCACCACGTAGAAGTCGATGTCGCCCGGTTTTTTATTCGCAAGCGGACAGGGCACGCCCGGCATCAGGCGCACCGGGCGCAGGTTGACGTACTGGTCGAACTCGCGGCGGAATTTCAGGAGCGAGCCCCACAGCGAAATGTGGTCGGGAACGGTGTCGGGCCAGCCGACCGCGCCGAAGAAGATGGCTTCGCAACCGTCGAGCTGCTGTTTCCAATCGTCCGGCATCATCCTGCCGTGCTGGAGGTAGTAGTCGCAGCTGGCCCACTCGAAGGTGACGAACTCCAGCGGGATATCGAACCGCTGCGCAGCCGCCTCGACCACGCGCAGTCCCTCCGGCATGACTTCCTTGCCGATGCCGTCCCCGGCGATCAGGGCGATCCTGTGCTTTTTCATTGCTGGCTCCTGTGCTGATTCATGTCGGTGGTCAGCTTAGCAAGAAAACGCCGCGTTTATAATCCTGTTCAGTGTGGCTTCATGGAACACGAATCGTGAATAATGAAATCGAACATGGCGACCTGCGGGTTTTTGTCGAAGCGGTACGCAAGGGCAGTTTCTCGGCAGCGGCCGAAGCGCTGGGCATGTCCGCGGCCTTCGTCAGCAAGCGCATCGACGTGCTGGAGGCGCAGCTTGCCGTGCGGCTGTTCGAGCGCTCCACGCGCCGCGTCGTCATCACGGAAGAGGGCGAACAGGTCTACGCCAGAGCCCAGCTGATCCTCGAGCAGCTCGACGACATGCTCGACGACGTGTCCGAGCGGCGCCAGGAACCTGCCGGACGGCTGCGCATCTGCAGCAGCTTCGGCTTCGGGCGCAATGTGGTGGCGCCGGTGATCGCCAAGCTGGCGGCAAGCCACCCGAAGCTGCAGATCCGCTTCGAGGTGTTCGACCGGCTGGTCGACACGGTGGCGGAAGGCTTCGACCTGGACGTGCGTATCGGCGACAACCTGCCGCCGCAGCTGGTGGCGCGCAAGCTGATGGATAACCATCGCATCCTGTGTGCTTCACCGGCCTATCTTGCAAAGTACGGCATGCCGAAATCGCTGAAGGAACTCGCCAGCCACCAGTGCCTGGCAATCAAGGAGCGCGACCATCCGTTCGGGACGTGGCGCCTGCGCGGCAAGGCTGGGCAGGAGACCGTACGGGTGTCTGGTGCGCTGTCGACCAACCACGGGGAGATCGCGCTGCGCTGGGCGGTGGAAGGCGCGGGCATCGTGCTGCGCTCGATGTGGGATGCGCGCAGCTACCTGGAAAGCGGTGCGCTGGTACAGGTGCTGCCCGAGTACACGCAGCCGGCCAGTGTGTGGGCCGTGTATCCGCAGCGGCTGGCCAGTTCCGGCCGGGTGCGCGTGTGCGTGGAGTTCCTGTGCCGGCACCTGGCGGAATCGCTGCACGCTTGGAGAGACGTGCCTGGACGGAGCGGAACGAACTAGTGGTCGATGAATACGTGAGAAAACTACGTGACGATGTCCGATGAAATGGAGCCCCGAAATAAAAACGGACTGCAAAGGCGGGCCGTGGTCGGACCGATCAACCCGGCTTTAGGCCATGTTCTGGTTCGAACTTCTCGTTCAAGCACCAGCTTGGTCTGTTCCGCGATCGTGGCGCCCTCGAGGGCGCGAACGCGAAGATCGATGCGAAGGCGCGAGGCTAGCTGGCTGCGTATCGACTCCCTCGGTGTTACGCCACAGGACATTGCTTAATGCATGTCCGCTTTGACAAATTCCACGAAAGACCTGAGTACTGCCGGAATCTGGCGGCGGCTCGGGTAATACAGGTACAGGCCCGGATAAGGTGGGCACCAGTCGCCCAGCACCTGGACCAGGCGTCCAGCGGCAATGTGATCCAGCACCATCTGTTCGAAGACGTAGGCCAGTCCGGCCCCGTTCAGCGCAGCCGTGGTCATCAGGCCGACATCGCCCAGCGTGAGCGGGCCGTCGACCTGCGTCTCGAGTTTGCAGTCCGCCTGTGCGAATTCCCATCGGTACACCAGCCCGCTCGGGAAGCGATGCCGTATGCACGGCAGCCCCAGCAGGTCCTGCGGGTGTTGTGGCGCTGGATACGCAGCGAAAAACGCGGGAGAAGCGACCACCACGGAGCGCATTGGCGGTCCGATCGGAATGGCGACCATGTCGGCTTCCAGGCGCTCTCCGAAACGTACGCCGGCATCGGCGCCGCTGGAAACGATGTCGACCATGGCGTCGTTGTCGAGTATCTCGACTTTTATCTCTGGGAATGCCCGCAAGAATCTCGCGACAAGGGGGAGCAGGACGATGTGCGTCGACGCCCGACCCGACGAAATACGCAGCAGGCCGGTCGGCTTGTCGCGGAAACGGTTCAGGTCTTCGAGGGCGTCGTCGATATCCCGGAATGCCGGCGCCAGGCGGGCGAGAAGGCGACTTCCCGCTTCGGTCAGCGCCACGCTGCGGGTGGTGCGATTGAATAACCTGACCCCGAGTTTTTCTTCGAAACCGCGCAAGGCATGACTCAGGGCCGAAGGCGAGACACCGAGTTCGATCGCCGCCCTGCTCAGGTTCAGCTGCCTGGCGATGGCCAGAAAAATCTCCAGCTCGGAATGGGAAGCGGTTCTCATTGGTGAACGATGCTCACATACCTTTTCCAGATTAAGGCGATTATCACACTAATGCCTTGCGCGTAAAGTGCATTCATCAATCAGGCGGACGAGGGATTTGACCGGGATATCCCGGGCCGCGCCCGAGCCTGGTCTGTCCGTGATGAAAGCACTGATCAATGGAGCGTGAGATGCATAACGATATCGAGGTCCTGGCCAAGCTATGGAAAAGGCAGCCGGGACCGGCCGCCGGCGAACAGCCGGCACGCAGGCGGTGGAGCAGGGCGGAACTGGTGTCGGCCATCGCGTCGCGGCAGTTCGTGCCCTTCTTTCAGCCGAAGGTCGACCTCAAGACCGCCCGGCTCACCGGCGTCGAGGTTCTCACGCGGTGGCGGCATCCCGAGCAGGGAATGCTGCTGCCGTCCGAATTCCTCGAACAACTGGAAGGGCAGGGACTGATCGAACAGCTGACCGATTGCGTGATGGCGCAGGCCCTTTCCTGCGTGTCCGGATGCAAGGTCCATGGACGCGACATCAGCCTGGCACTGAACATCTCGCCGACGACGCTGCAGGCCGCGCATGCGGCCGAGCATCTCGCCGAGCTGGTGGCGGCATCCGGCATGTGCGCCGCGCAGCTGACCATCGAGCTCACCGAAACAGTGGCCTGCGAAACCAGCGCCGCCGTCCACGAATCGCTCATCCGGCTGCGCGAGCTCGGCTTCCAGATCTCGATCGACGATTTCGGGACAGGATATTCTTCCATGAAGCTCCTCAGTACAATGCCTTTTACCGAGCTGAAGATCGACCGCAGCCTGGTGAGCGGCGCAGTGCACGACCCGAAAGCGGCGCTGGTCCTGGAGTCGATCATCCAGCTGGCGGGCAAGCTTCGACTCCGGACCGTGGCCGAAGGGATCGAAACGCGCGAGGATATCGTCCTGCTGCGCGCGCTGGGATGCGAGGTGGGCCAGGGATATTTCCTCGGGCTGCCGATGTCCCACCTGCACTTCCTCAGGAGTCTCGAGGCTGGCAGGACCCCGATCGCCACCGGACAGGCGGCTGATTAATGTTCTCCCAAATGTTCTCCCAAATGTTCTCCCTGAGTGACGTTGTTGCGCACCAGGTCGCGCGCCGAATACAGGCCATGAACACGTTCGATCGAGAACCGGTCGCTGTCGCGCTGGCGCACCTCGCTCATGAGCTGCTGGTGCACGGAGGCTTCGACCTGCAACAGGTCCAGCGCCTTGTCCGCCAGGGCAAGCGCGGACTCGAAGGTTTCCCGTACCTGCCAGTCCACCCCGGCGTGCGCCAGCTCGATCGCGTGTTCCCTGTCGTAGGCACGCGCCAGCACGGGAATGGCGGGGAAGGCGCTCTTGGCAATTTCGACGATCTTGGTCGCGCTTGCGCGGTCGTCGATCGCAACGACGATGAGCCCGGCGTCCTGCGCACCGGCGGCGTGCAGGATGTCGAGCCGGCTGCCGTCTCCGTAGTACACCTTGAATCCGAACGCCTCGAGGTCGAGGATGGCCTGGGTGCTTGCCTCGATGATGGAGACCGTCGCGCCGCTCGCCAGGAGGGGCTGGCTGACAATCTGCCCGAAGCGCCCGAACCCGATCAGGAGCACCTTGGCCGACAGGTTCCCGGGTGGCTGGATGCCTGCGGCCGGCTGCGCCGGCTTGGGCATCAGGAGGTCGTACAGGTAGATCAGGAAGGGCGTCAGGATCATCGACGCGATGATGGCGCTGGTGAGGATGGCGTTCGCCTCGGCATCGATGATGCCGGCCTCGGTTGCCGCGGCGTACAGCACGAAGGCGAATTCCCCGCCCTGGGCCATGAGCACCGCCCGCCCGATGGCTTCCCGGTTCTCCAGTTTGAACAGGCGCGCCACGACATAGATGGCCGCCATTTTCAGCAGCATGTAGGCCGCGACGAGCAGGGCGACCGCGTTCCAGTTCCCGGCGATGACCGCCAGGTCCAGGGCCATGCCGACGCTCAGGAAAAACAGGCCGAGCAGGATACCCCGGAAAGGCTCGATGTCCGCCTCGAGCTGGTGGCGGAAGGCCGACTCCGACAGCAGCACCCCGGCCAGGAAGGCCCCCATGGCCATGGACAGTCCTCCGAGCTGCATGGCATAGGCGGAGCCCAGCACGACGAACAGGGCGGCGGCGGCCATGACTTCGCGGGCATGAGCCTTGCCGAGAAACCTGAAGACCGGATTGAGCAGGTAGCGCCCCGCCAGTACCACCGCCGCCAGGGCGGCCAGCCCGGCGCCGACCGCCCCTATCCTTCCGCCGGCCGCCATGCCCGTTTCCTGGGGAGCCAGCAGGGCGACGATTGCGAGCAGCGGCACGATGGCCATGTCTTCCAGCAGCAGGATGGCGATCGTGCGGCGGCCGCGCGGCAATCCCCGCACATGGCGCTCTTCCAGTATCTGCATGACGATCGCCGTGGAGGTGAGCACGAACCCGGTCCCGGCGACGAAGCTTTGGGCAAAGGGGAAGCCCAGCGCCATGCCGAAGCCGGTCAACAGGGCGCTGCAGATCCCGACCTGGGCGAAGCCGAGACCGAAGATCTCGCCGCGCATGGCCCACAGACGCGATGGCTGCATCTCCAGGCCGATGACGAACAGGAACAGGACGACGCCCAGTTCGGCGATGTGGAGGATGGATGCGGGATCGGCAATGATCCCGAACCCGTAGGGGCCGATGACGATGCCGGCCGCAAGGTAGCCGGTCACCGAGCCGAGGCCGAGGCGCTTGAAGAGCGGGACGGCAAGTACGGCTGCTCCGAGCAGGACGAGGACAGGCAGGAGGTCGACGCCCGCATGTGCCGGAACGCCCGCGGTCTCCGAAATCGCACTCACGGATGCCTCCTGTGCCGGGTGGGGAAACATGCATGCCGCTGCCCGGCGTGTGGCATGCGGCAGGACCTCTTGCACCTATCTGGAGGCGGTCGGCCTGACCCGCGTCCAGAGGTCATTGAACTCGATCGGGTCGAAGAAGGCAACGACGCGTACCGCCTTCCCGCCCTCCATGTCCATGATCCAGGTGTAGGTATTCTTGTAGGGCTTGCCGTCGGTCGCGGTGCCCTGCGCATCGAAGTAGACGATGACCGTGTCGCCGTCGGCATACAAGCCGCGGACCACCGGCTTGAGCGGCTTGCTCATGCGGGCGTTGAACGGCTGGATGACCTCGCTCATGAATGCCGCCTTGTCCGGATAGGTCTTCGACGCCAGCGTCTTGCCGACGATGGTCCACTCGGCCCTGTCAGCCAGCAGGTCGAAGGGCCGTCCGGTGCCGGCGGCCCAGCCGTCGAATGCCGCTTGCACGAGCGCCTTGTTGTTTTTTTCGGTATCGGAATACACGTTTCCTCCTTGTTCGCCTGCCGCAGCAGGCAGCGCGAGCGCGGCCGACAGGAGCAGGGCCGCGGGCGCAAACGGGGACTTGGTCAATGATGGCTTGAGGCCGATACGCATGATGGCTCCTGGTGAAGTCGAAGGGGTGCAGGCCGGACTGCCTGCACCATCGCGCTTGCTCAGATCTGGTTTTCCCAGGCCTGGATCTGGTGCTGCTTGAGCATGTCCTCGATCTTCTTGGGCATCACGTTGCGGAACTTGCCGGTATCGGCGGGAACGACCTCGATCATCGTGTCGATCATTTCCCTGGCGTCCATCCTGCCTTCGGGCGTGGCGAAGAAATCGTCGAATCCCTTGCGCAGCGCGGCCAGGTCGGTCAGGTGCTTTTTCGGATCCAGCCAACGGAAGGGGTTGTCGGCCATGGTCTCGTTGTACCCGGTGTAGTAGGCGCCCGGGTTGATCGTCTGGATCTTGATGCCGTACGAAGCGAGTTCCTGCTGCAGGGCCTCGGCGATCGATTCGAGGGCGTGCTTGGTCGACACATAGGTGCCCCAGTTGGCCGGCGTGAACAGTCCGCCCATCGACGAGGTGAACACGACCTTCTTGCCCCGCGCGCTGCCTTCGTCGATCCACTTGCGCACGACCCGTTGGGTCAGCACCAGCGGAAGGAACACATTCACGTCGAAATTCTTGCGCACCAGGTCGATGGGGATCTCCCACACGGGGCCGGCCTCGCCCATGCCGGCGTTGTTCCACAGGATGTCATAGTCCCAGGTCACGGCCTGGTCGATGTCGTAGGGATCGGTCAGGTCGAGGCGGGCGACCTTGATCCGGTCCTTCAGGCCGAGCCGCTCGACCTCCTCGCGCAAGGGTGTGACCTGCGATGCCACGTGGACCGTGGCGATGATCTTGTGGCCATTGCGCGCCATGCCGATGGCGGCGCCATGCCCGAAGCCACCGGCCGAACCGGTGATGAGGATCGTTTTGGACATGTCAGGATTCCTTTCATGGCTGTTGTCGTGTCATCAAACTGGAAATCAGAGGAGCACGGCTGCCGCACCCGCCTGCGCAATCTCCCTGTCCTGGGATACCGCTCCGCCGGAGACGCCGACGGCCCCGATCAGGCTTCCGTCCGGCGCCTTGAGCGAGATGCCGCCAGCGAATGGCATCAGGCCGCCGTTGCTGTGTTCGAGGCCAGGGGCGGGCGCGCCGGGCTTGCAGTATTCCCAGACGTCTTCGCTGTTGCAGGAGAAGAGTGCCGCGGTACGCGCCTTGCCGATCGCGATATCGATGGAGCCAATCGGCGCGTGATCCATCCGGTACAGGGCTTTCAGGTGACAGCCTGCGTCGAGGACGCTGATGATGACCGGGACACCGAGTTCCCGTGCCCTGGATTCGGCGCGCGCGATGACCGCCTGCGCCTGCTCGATTGTCACTTGCATTCGCTACCTCCTTTCGTGAGTGAGAGTCACGTTGCTTACCCTAATCAAGGTAATGTCTCGGAGTCATGCATATGCATTGCGCATAATGTGTGGCAAAAAAATAAAGAGCCTGAATCAGGATAATCGCTATCAAGGGAAAATCAAGAACGGCGGAGGGACAAGCCCGAGGTGCTGCCTGGCTTGTCCCCCGTTTCCCTTACGGCGCTGGCACCGCGGCGTCGTGGTCGGTGGACAGGGCCACCGCCATCCATTCCTCCAGTTCGCGCTCGACCACGCGGTTCTTTTCACGCAGGCGCGCAACGGTGTCGCTGCCCAGCGGCAGCCGCACCGGCGGTCGGACGGCGTCCGCCAGCAGCAGCATGGCAACGGCAAGCTTGTACGGGTCGCCCGGCTGCTGGTGGTTGGCCTCGGCGGCATGGCCGCGCATGGCGCCGACCGTGGCCGCATAGTCGTCGATCACGGCCGCCGTGGACGAGAGCGAGCTGGCATCCAGGAAGTCGGTGCGGAAGAAGCCCGGTTCCACGACGGTCGCGTGGATGCCGAGGGGCTGGAGTTCCTGCGCCAGCGCTTCGGTGATGCCTTCCACCGCAAACTTGGTCGAGCCGTACACCCCCCAGCCCGGGTAGGCCATGTAGCCGCCGATCGAGGAGATATTGATGACGTGGCCGCTGCGCTGCCTGCGCATCACCGGCAGCACGGCGCGCGTCACATTCAGCAGGCCGAAGACGTTCGTTTCATACAACCGGCGCACCTCCTCGGCGGAGGATTCTTCCACGGCGCCCAGCAGGCCATAGCCGGCGTTGTTGACGAGGACGTCGATGCGCCCGAAGCGCGCGGTCGCCTGCGTGACGGCTTGTGCGGCGGCGTGTTCGTCGGTGACGTCCAAGGGCAGCGCCAGCAGCCGAGGATGTTCGCCGAGCACCCGCAGGACCGATTGCGGCTGGCGCGCCGTCGCCACGACATTGTCGCCGCGTGCCAGGGCAAGCCGTGCGATGAGAAGACCGAAGCCGCGCGAAGCGCCGGTGATCAACCAGGTTTTCATGTTCATTCCTTTCGTGGGTGGTTGGGAATGAGGGCAGTGTAGGGAGGATCCACCTGCTAAACTAGTGAGGGTAAAGCTGATTGATTTTCACCTTCTGGTTGTAAATGGCATGGATAAAGCGCGGGTAGTGTCGCTGTTCATCAACGTGGTGCGTGCGGGCAGCTTCAGCCAGGCAGCGGCGGCGCAGGGCCTGAGCGCGCAGTCGGTCAGCAAAGCGATCCGCCAACTGGAGGAGCATCTTGGCGTGCGCCTGTTCCATCGCACCACGCGCAGCCTGGCGCTGACCGACGAAGGGCAGCGCCTGCTGGACCTCGCGCACCCCGGGCTTCGCCTGCTGGACGATGCGCTCGAGCAGGTCCGCGGCAGCCGGGACGAGGTGGAAGGACTGATCCGGATCGCCGCACCGACTTCGTTCGGCACGCACTTGCTGGCGCCGCTCGTGTGCGCGTTCCAGGAGCGCTATCCGGGCGTGCGTTTCGACCTGGTGCTGGCGGACCAGTTCACCGACCTCGTGGCCTCGCGCATCGACGTCGGTTTTCGTGCCGGGAACCCGCCCGAGCGCAACCTGGTCGCGCGCCGGATCGGCGACATCGTACTGAAGCTGTGTGCGTCACCGGCTTATCTCATGCAGCACGGCAGCCCCGCCAGCATGGATGAGCTGGCCCGTCACCGGTGCACCGGGTACCGGCAGGCCAATACCGGCCGCGTATTGCCGTGGGAGTTGCAGGGCGAGGGCGGCACGCTGTTCCTCGACATGCCTTGGGTTGCCACCTTCAATACCGTGGAGAGCGAAGCGGCGGCGGTTGCGGCGGGACTGGGCATCGGCCAGCTTGCCGGCTACCTGGCCGACGACGCCATCGGCGCCGGCAGGCTGGTCCATCTCTTGCCGGAACTGGATACCCGCAGTGCCGGCATCTACATGTACTACCCGCAGCGGACGGGTCTTCCTTCGCGCGTGCGGCTGTTCATCGATTACGCGGTCGAGGCAGCCAGAGCGCGTCTGGCCGGTGCGCCCTGAAGTAGAGGGATGTAAACGCACACAGCCCGGCGGACCGGGCTGTGCAAGGGGGAACGAGAACGGCTTAGGCCATGTTCTGGTTCACGAAGTCCCAGTTCACCACATTCCAGAACGCATCCAGGAACTTGGCGCGCGCATTGCGGTAGTCGATGTAGTAGGCGTGCTCCCAGACGTCGGCGGTCAGCAGCGGCTTGTCCGAGGTGGTCAGCGGGGTGCCGGCGTTCGAGGTGTTGACGATGTCGACGCTGCCGTCGGTCTTCTGCACCAGCCAGGTCCAGCCCGAGCCGAAGTTGCCCAGTGCCGACTTGTTGAACTCTTCCTTGAACTTGTCGAACGAGCCCCACTTGGCGTTGATCGCGTCAGCCACCTGGCCGGTCGGTGCGCCGCCGCCGTTCGGGGTCATGCAGTTCCAGAAGAAGGTGTGGTTCCACACCTGGGCCGAGTTGTTGAACACACCGCCCGTCGACTTCTGGATGATCTCTTCCAGGGACAGGTTTTCGTACTCGGTCCCTTTGATCATGTTGTTCAGGTTGGTGACATAGGTCTGGTGGTGCTTGCCGTGGTGGAATTCCAGGGTCTCGGCCGAGATGTGCGGCTGCAGAGCATCTTTAGCGTACGGCAGTGGCGGCAGGGTATGTTCCATGTTCTATTCCTTGTGCGTTGGTTGGACGGGTTTTGTTCCAAAACCGCGCTATTCTAAACCGGATAGCGCGATGTTGCATGCTTGGCTACCCAGCCGCGTCATCGAGTGCGGCCTGCACGCTGGAGACGACGACGTCGGCGCTGCCGCCTGCCAGTCGCACCGACAGCTTGTTACGCGCCTTGATCTGCGCCGGGTCGCGCAATACTTCCCCCTTGGCATTGCGGACGATCGCATAGCCGCGCTCCAGCGTACGTTGCGGGTTCAGCAGTTCCAGCTGGGCCGACAGGGCATCGAGGGCATCGCGCCGCCGTTTGACAGCGTTACACAGGCTGGTGTTCAGGTGGCGCCCGTCCGCCAGCAGTTGGGCGCGCAGGGCGCGCATGTCGGGGCGGTGGCGCATCCAGCGCTGCTGCAGCTGGGCCAGCACCAGGTTCTGGCGGTTCACCGGGGTGCGCACCGCATGGGTCAGCGCGGCGGCCACCGACAGCAGCTTCACGCGCTGGTGCCGGATCTGGGCAGAGGGGCTCAACAGGCGCCGGCTGTAGCCGTCCAGGCCCTGGCTGGCTTCCGACAGGGTGCGGCGCATGGCGCGGCGCAGGTCCTGGGCATCGGCGGCGAGCGAGGCGAGCCAGTCGGCGCGCGGGGTGGCGGCCAGTTCGGCGGCGGCGGTCGGGGTGGCGGCGCGCACGTCGGCGGCGAAGTCGGCGATGGTGACATCGGTCTCGTGGCCCACGCCCGAGATCACCGGGATCTGGCATGCATCGATGGCGCGCGCCACGCATTCCTCGTTGAAGCTCCACAAGTCCTCGATCGAGCCGCCGCCACGGCATACCAGCAGCACGTCGGCTTCCTGGCGGCGTGAGGCCGTCATGATGGCTTCGGCGATCTTGTCGGCGGCGAACTGGCCCTGGACCGGGGCCGGGTAGAGGATCACCCGCACGTGCGGCGCGCGGCGGCGCAGGGCGGTGAGCACGTCCCGCAGGGCGGCGGCTTGCGGGCTGGTGACGATGCCGATGGTGCGCGGGAACAGCGGCAGCGGGCGCTTGCGCGCTTGATCAAACAGGCCCTGGGCCTCGAGCTTTTCCTTGAGCCTCAGGAAGGCTTCGTAGAGCTGGCCGACACCGGCGCGGCGGATGGTCTCGACATTGATCTGGTAGTCGCCGCGCGCGCCGTACAGGGTGACCAGGGCACGCACCTCGACCTTGTCGCCTTCGCGCGGATTGAAGCCGGCGTATTGCGCGCGGCTGCGGAACATGACGGCGCGCACCTGGGCGGCATCGTCCTTCAGTGTGAAATACCAGTGACCGGAACTGGCGCGCGTGAAGTTGGAGATCTCGCCCCCGATCCAGACCAGTGGAAAACTCCGTTCGAGCAGGCGCGCAACCTGCTGGTTCAGGGCCGTCACGCTCATGACGGGCGGTGCGGTGTAGGCGGGGTCGGCGTCGCTTCGATATTCCATGGAGGCTGTCTGTCTGGCTGCTTTGATGAAGCTGATGCTTATGTCACATCTTGGCGAAAACGACAAGGGTCGACGCCAGGCGTGTGTGGGTTCAGGGAGCATTGTCTGGCGTGCACCATTGTTGCCAGTTTTCAATGCATTCTATTGAAACGCTTTGAAATCAATGGTTTGCGGATGGGTCTTCAGGTTTTGAGCTGACTTTATCCACAAAATCTGTGGGCAACTCATCCATAAGACCAAAGACTGCCCAAGGATGGGGCAGGTCGACCGCCCTCCTTATGCATCAAGGATTTAGCAGCGCTGTGCCTGCCTTGGACACATTCTTGTCCACAAAAAATGTGCATATCGCGCATCCAAGCGCAGCAGGCTAACCCAGCCGGATGGCAACTGGCCAGGAGAGCGCCGGTGCTCAAAAATGACGCTAGGAAATTTTATTGTGGTAGATCAATAACTTAGCTTGTCGAGGGGCGCCTTGCACACAATTTTGTCCACAAAAAGTGTGCACAACGGCAGTCCGACGGCCAGGCCGTGCATCCGACCGGCCCACAGTCGGCGTCCAGCACTGTGGAAAGGCTGGGTGAACCCGTCCACATAAGGCTTGTTACCTTGATTGCAGGCACTTGCATATTTCGAAGGCAGTGGGGTCTGATCGCTTAAAAATCAATGACTTGGATTGAGGCGTACATGATTCATCACATCCTTATCCACAAAAAATGTGCAGATGTGAATTTTCTTTGCCACCAGCCCTCGCAGGCAGAACAAGTCATGCACAGCAGGCCAACATTGCACACAAATCCTTGGTTTATTGCTGAGTGATGAAATTTTATGCAGTGCTAGTTTTTTGTGTTAGATCAATAACTTAGCATCAGAAATAGGCCCTTGCTCACATTTTTGTCCACAAAAAATGTGAGGAACCAAACATACCGGGGGAAGTGAGGACAAGGCGCCACACTGCCTGTTTTTTGCGCTTAAGAAATTTCCCCATAGGGATCAATGACTTACGTCGTGCTGGACGCCATTGCACACAATTTTGTCCACAGAATTTGTTCGTAAGTGCAAACGGTTGAGCTGGATCAACATCATCCTTGAAAACACGGATGAGCTGTAAGCATGCTCATCTGACACGTGCCGTTTTCTTGCGCAGGCACAGAATGTCCTTTGAAATCAAGGGTCTTCGATCCGAACGGAGGCCTTGCGCACATTTTTATCCACAGAAGCTGTGCAGAACCACACTTGCCGCACTGCTGGCAACTTGTTACATTGCTGAATTGATTTTCTTTCCCACAGGAGTTTCTCTTGCTCGCTATTTTCCAAGCTGCAGGCTGGCCGATCTGGCTGTTGCTGATTGCCTCGATCGTCGCTGTTGCCCTGATCGTGGAACGCCTGATCTACCTGCGTCGCGAGAAGATCCTCCCGAAGCAATTGCTGGACGAAGTGATCCGTGTCTACCGCGCCGGCAAGGTCACGCCCGATGTCGTTGACAAGCTCGAACACAATTCGCCGCTCGGCACCGTGCTGGCTGCCGCGCTGCGCAACGTCGATGCCCCGCGCGACGTCATGAAGGAATCCATCGAAGAAGCCGGCCGCGGCGTCGCCCACGGCCTGGAGCGCTTCCTGACCACCCTCGGCACCATCGCCTCGCTGGCTCCGCTGATGGGTCTGTTCGGCACGATCGTCGGCATGATCGAGATCTTCGGCGCGCAAAGCCCGACCGGCAACAACCCGGCGCAGCTGGCGCACGGCATTTCCGTGGCCCTGTACAACACCGGCTTCGGCCTGGCGATCGCCATGCCTGCCCTGGTGTTCTACCGCCACTTCCGCGCCCTGGTCGACAGCTTCATCGTCGAGATGGAACTGCAGGCCGTGAAATTCGTCGACGTCGTCCACGGTAGCCGCAAATGATGAACTTTCGCCGCGACCGCCGGCGCGAGGAACCGGAGATCAACCTGATCGCGTTCATCGACGTGCTGCTGGTGGTCCTCATCTTCCTGATGGTCTCGACCACCTTCAGCAAGTTCACCGAGCTGCAGATCACGCTGCCGACCGCCGATGCCGAGAAGGTGCAGGAGCGTCCCTTCGAGATCAACGTCACCATCGACGCCAAGGGCAACTACACGGTGAACAAGGTGCCGGTGTCCTTCCACAGCGTGGCGGGCCTGGCCGAAGACCTGCGCAACGCCGCCCGTAGCGCAGGTCCCGATGGCCAGCCGGCCAAGGACCCGGTGGTGATCGTCAATGCCGACCAGTTCGCGATGCACCAGATGGTCATCAACGTTCTGGAAGCGGCGCGCGTGGCCGGCTACGACAAGCTGACCTTCGCCGCCCAGACCGGCACCAAACAGTAAGCAAGCGGGCGCTGCGGCGTCCGCCATCGTATGTCTTCTCTCGAATCGATCCTTACCCGCGCCTGGCTGCGCCGCGGCCCGCTGGCGCTGGCCTTGCTGCCGCTGGCGCTGCTGTTCCGTGTCCTCGCCGGGGTGCGCACGCTGCTGTACCGCCTTGGCCTGAAGAAGAGCGAGCGCCTGCCGGTGCCGGTCATCGTGGTCGGCAATATCTTCATTGGCGGAACCGGCAAGACGCCGCTGACGATCTGGCTGGCGGAAAACCTGCGCGGCGCGGGCCTGCTTCCGGGCGTGATCTCGCGCGGCCACGGCGGTGCGTCAGGCGCGCCGCGCGAAGTGACGCCGCAGTCGAGCCCGCTTCACGTCGGCGACGAACCGCTCCTGATCGCCGCCCGCGCAGGCTGCCCGGTCGTGGTCGGGCGCAAGCGTGCGGAGGCGGGAAGAATGCTCCTCGCCGCCCACCCCGACGTGAACGTCCTCATCACCGACGACGGCCTGCAGCACTACGCCCTGGCGCGCGACATCGAGATCGTCCTGTTCGACGGCCGCGGCGTCGGCAATGGCTGGCTGCTGCCGGCCGGGCCGCTGCGCGAGGCGCCCTCGCGCCGGCGCGATTTCACCGTGGTGAACGCGCCCGAGATCACCCCGCAACTCGCGCGCGCGGTCGGCGGCCGGCCTTTCCGCATGGGCTTGGCGGGCGACTTCGCCGAACCCTTGATGCGGCCGGAAGACTGCCTTCCCTTGGGGCGCCTGAAGGGCAAGCGCATCGTCGCGGCCGCCGGCATCGGCAACCCGGGCCGCTTCTTTACCATGCTGCGCGGCGCCGGCCTGCAGTTCCAGGAGCTGCCGCTGCCCGACCACCATGACTTCCTCGACCGTCCTTTCGACAGGGTCGACGCCGATGTCATCCTGATCACGGAGAAGGATGCAGTAAAATGTCGGCAACTTGATAACCTGAAGGACGACCCGCGCTTGTGGGTCGTGCCCGTGACAGCGCGGATCGACCCCGCGCTGGCCGAACAAATCGTGGAGAAATGTCGTGGACGCTCGACTGCTTGATATCCTGGTCTGCCCGCTGTGCAAGGGCCCACTCCAGTACGACAAGAAGGCGCAGGAACTGACCTGCAGCCCGGACCGCCTTGCATACCCGATCCGCGATGGTATCCCGATCATGTGGGCTGACCAGGCGCGCAAGATCGAGCCGGTGTAAGCCGATGGGCTTTACTGTCATCATCCCGGCCCGCCTGGCCTCGACCCGCCTGCCGAACAAGCCGCTGGCCGACCTCGGCGGCAAGCCGATGGTGGTGCGCGTGGCCGAGCGTGCGCGCGAGTCGGGCGCCGCCCGCATCATCGTCGCCACCGATGCGCCAGGCATCCTGGCTGCCTGCGAAGCGCACGGCATCGAAGCCTGCATGACCCGTGCCGACCACCCGTCGGGCACCGACCGCATCGCCGAAGTCGCCATGACGCTGGGGCTGGCGCCGGATGAGGTCGTGGTCAACCTGCAGGGCGACGAGCCGCTGATCGACCCGGCCCTGCTGGCCGCCTGCGCCGCGCGCATTCGCGACGGCGTGCCGATGGCGACCGTGGCCCACCCGATCCACGACGTGGCCGACGTGTTCAACCCGAACGTGGTGAAAGTCGTGCTCGACAAGGCGGGCAGGGCGCTGTACTTCTCGCGCGCGACCATCCCCTGGCACCGCGACGCTTTCGCTGCTTCCAAAGAAACCTTGCCGATTGGCTACGCGCCGCTGCGCCATGTCGGCCTTTACGCATACAGCAACGCCTTCCTCCAGGCCTATCCGGCACTGGAGAGTTCGCCGCTTGAAACCATCGAGGCGCTCGAACAATTGCGCGTGTTGTGGCACGGCCACCCGATCGCCGTGCACATTACCGAGAGTGCGCCGCCGGCCGGCGTCGATACCCCGGACGACCTGGAGCGCGTGCGCCGCCACTACACTGCCTGAACTTCCTGACACTAGATTTACGTTGTCTGCGCCACATCAAAACGAGCTGGCGAAGGGCCTCAGAATTGGCGTTAAAGCTGACTTTTGTGGTAACTTTCGTGTCAATAGTCAGATATATATCAAATGCGGCATCCAAGGCGATGGTTTAGACGAATGATCGCCAACATAAAAATTATCAACATCCTCTAAGAATCTAGGAAACTCATGCGTCTCATTCTGTTAGGAGCACCCGGCGCCGGTAAAGGCACCCAGGCCAACTTCATCAAGGAAAAGTTCAACATTCCGCAGATTTCCACCGGCGACATGCTGCGTGCCGCGATCAAGGCTGGAACCGAACTGGGCCTGGCTGCCAAGAAGGTGATGGATGCTGGCCAGCTGGTGTCGGACGACATCATCATCGGCCTGGTGAAGGAGCGCCTGAAGGAGACCGACTGCGCCAACGGCTACCTGTTCGACGGCTTCCCGCGCACCATCGCGCAGGCCGACGCCATGAAGGACAGCGGCGTGCAGATCGACTACGTGCTGGAAATCGACGTGCCGGACGAGCTGATCGTCGAGCGCATGTCGGGCCGTCGCAGCCACCCGGCCTCGGGCCGCGTCTACCACACCAAGTTCAACCCGCCGAAGGTCGAGGGCGTCGACGACGTGACCGGCGAGCCGCTGGTGCAGCGCGATGACGACAAGGAAGAGACCGTCCTGAAGCGCCTGGCCGTGTTCCACAACCAGACCGAAGTGCTGCTCGGCTATTACAACAAGTGGGCCCAGTCGGGCCTGCCGGGTGCGCCGAAGTACCGCAAGATTTCGGGCGTCGGCCCGGTCGAGCAGGTGCGCGATGCAGCTTTCGCGGCGCTGTCGGAATAAATACTCAGCAAGTTGATCGAACGGCCCCGTGGGGGCCGTTCTGCATGTTGGCGCGGGTTTGTTTTTCGTAGAGGGGCGGTTTCCCGCCCACGCGTCACGCGTGGCGCTCGTTACAAATACCGCTCTACCGCCGCCGTCAGCGACTCCTGGTCCGAATCCCCGTGGTAGCGCTCGCCGTTGATGAAGAAGCTCGGCGTCCCGCTTGCCCCCAGCGTTTTTCCTTCTTCCGCCTGCGCCCCGATCCGCTCGCGATACTTGCGCGTCGCCATGTCTTCATCGAAGCGCGCCGCATCCAGCCCCATGCCCTGGGCCAGCAGGGGCAGCTGGGCCGGTGCCATCTGCGCCTGGTGCTCGAACAGGCTGTCGTGCATCTCCCAGAACTTGCCCTGGGCGCCGGCCGCTTCCGCCGCCTCGGCCATCGCTTCCGCATACGGGTGCATGCCGAGCGGGAGGTGGCGCCAGACCAGGGCGATGCGCTGGTCATACTGCTTCTGCAGCCCCGCCAGCGTCGGGTGGGCCCGTGCGCAGTAGGGGCACTGGAAATCCCCGTACTCGACGATGACGATGCCGGCATCCGGACTGCCCCGTACGTGGTCGCCTTCCACGATCTCTACCCGCCTCATGTTCGCTCCTGTGAATGTGATGGGCCGATCTTCGCATGGCGGCGGGCAGGCATGCCGCCCGTTACCGCGCAACAATCATGTGAGGAATTGTTTCGCGTGCGCCGACCGCGCCTGTGGGGGCAGATAATGGACTGTCCATTATCCGAATCGCATGAGGTGCACCATGAGTCCCATCCAGTCCATGATTGCCGTGCTGTTCGCGCTGGGTTCGGCGACAGCGCTGGCCCAGAACGGGGCAACGCCGCAGCCGCCGACCGGCAAGCCGGTGGACGACAGCGCCGCCTATGGCCCGGTGCTGAACCCCCAGCAGCCGACCCCGGCCACCACCCGGCAGCCGACCCAGGCCAGCACGCAGGCGGCAGGCGAAGCCCGCCCGCAGGCGCAGGAAGAACGTTCGGGCCAGCCGCCGGTCACCAGCAAGCAGAACGAAGTCGATCCTTCGGCACGGCCAGCCCCCGGGACCGGGCAGACGCCGGCGCCGACCAACACGCAGCCGAGCACGCGGCCGAGCACCCAGCAGCTGCAGCCCAGGACCCAGCAGGAACTGCAAGGCCAGCCCGAGCGCCGGCAGCAGGCGAAGAAGCAGGCGCAGCGCCGTCCGGGCGCGGTCCAGCGCATCGAGCCCACGCCAGGCATCGCCGCGCCGTCCCCGGCGCCATCGCCGCGGGCCGGCGTAGCGGCGGCGCCGGGCCCGGTTGCGCCGCAGTCGAGCCAGGTGGTGGGCTGCATGGGCGGCACCTGCACCGATGCCAACGGCGCGACCTACAATGCCGGCGGCCCGGGCAATGTCGCGGTCAGCAGCAGCGGGCGCCTGTGCACCACCAACGGCGCCAATGTCCAGTGCCTTTGACCGGAAGAGATAACCGGGCATTCCGGTTGGTTTTTCTTCCCAAAAGTTCGCTACAATGCCGCTGTTTGACGTTTACGTTAACGTAAGACTTGCGTAGGCCGTCATCACCGCCGAAGACAGCGGCACTAGAACTTTTAAAAGGGAAAACCATGCAAATTCAGAACAATGTGTTCATCGTGACCGGTGGCGCGTCGGGCCTTGGAGCAGCCACGGCGCGCATGATCGCGGAAGCCGGCGGCAAGGTCGTCATCGCCGACGTGCAGGCGGAAGCCGGCGCTGCCCTGGCAGAGGAGCTCGGCGGCCAGTTCGTCAAGTGCGACGTCACCTCGGAAAGCGACGGCCTGGCGGTCGTCGAAGCGGCAACGGGGCTGGGCACCCTGCGCGGCCTGGTCAACTGCGCCGGCGTGGCGCCGGCCGTCAAGACCGTCGGCAAGGACGGCCCGCACCCGCTGGACGCCTTCCAGCGCGCGGTGAACATCAACCTGGTCGGTACGTTCAACATGTGCCGCCTGGCGGCCGACGCCATGGGCAAGACCGACGCATCCGAATTCGGCGAGCGCGGCATCATCATCAACACCGCCTCGGTCGCGGCCTTCGACGGCCAGATCGGCCAGGCCGCCTACGGCTCGTCGAAAGCGGCGGTCGCCGGCATGACCCTGCCGATGGCGCGCGACCTGGCGCGCAGCGGCATCCGCGTGATGACCATCGCCCCAGGCATCTTCGAGACCCCAATGCTGATGGGCATGCCGCAGGAAGTGCGCGACTCGCTCGGCAAGATGGTCCCGTTCCCGCCGCGTCTCGGCATGCCGAAGGAATATGCGCACCTGGCCAAGGCCATCATCGAAAACGTGATGCTCAACGGCGAAACGATCCGCCTCGACGGCGCGATCCGCATGCAGCCGAAGTGATCGCCTCCTGAACGCCCCTGCCAATTGTTGTAGGATTGGCGGATGTCGGGCGCGTGGCGCAAGCCGCGCGTCCGTTTTGTTTTTGGAGAGACGATTTGAACTACATGAAGATGCGCCATGCCGCGCTCACCCTGGCGCTGGCTTTCGCCGCGAGCCCGGCGGCCCTGGCGCAGGATGCGCGCCAGGCCGCTCCCGAAGCCGCCACCGGCTATACCGCGAAGGCCGGCTGGCCCGCGAAGAACTACATGGTGGCCGCGGCCAATCCGCTGGCGGTGGAAGCGGGCCACCGGATCCTGAAGCAGGGCGGCAGCGCGATCGACGCCGCCATCGCCACCCAGCTGGTGCTGACCCTGGTCGAGCCGCAGTCTTCCGGCATCGGCGGCGGCGCCTTCCTCGTGCACTACGACGGCCGCAAGACCCAGGCCTTCGACGGCCGCGAGACCGCGCCGTCGAAGGCCGACGAGCGCCTGTTCCAGCGCCCCGACGGCACGCCGCTGTCGCGCACCGAGGGCATCGTCGGCGGCCGTTCGGTGGGTGCGCCGGGCGTACTGCGCATGCTCGAGCTGGCGCACAAGGAGCACGGTCGACTGCCTTGGAAAGCCCTGTTCGCACCTGCCATCAAATTGTCGGAAGAAGGCTTTGCGGTCAGTCCGCGCCTGCATGCGCTCCTGTCCGGCGACGTCCACCTGCGCAAGGACCCGGAGGCCGCGCGCTACTTCTACGGCAACGGCGGCCAGCCCTGGCCGGTCGGCCATATCCTGAAGAACCCGGCGCTGGCAAAAACCCTGCGCGAGATCGCCGAAGGCGGCGCCGATGCTTTCTACCAGGGCCGGATCGCACGCGACATCGCTGCCAAGGTGCAGGGCCACCCGACCAACCCGGGCCTGCTCAGCGCCGCCGACATCGCCGCCTACCAGCCAAAAGTGCGCACCCCGGTGTGCAGCGATTATCGTGCCTACACGGTATGTGGCATGCCGCCACCTTCTTCTGGAGGAATCGCCGTCGCCCAGATGCTGGGCATGTTCGAGACCATGGACATGCGCTCGCTCGCGCCTACCAATGGCGTTCCCGGCCCGGATGCGCTGCACGTGTTCAGCGAAGTGGCGCGCCTTGCCTATGCGGACCGCAACCGCTACGCCGCCGACACCGATTTCGTGCCGCTGCCGGGCCGGGGCGTGCCGAGCCTGATCGACAAGACCTACCTGGCTACGCGTGCCAAACTGGTGGGACAGCGCTCGATGGGCGAGGCGCCGGCCGGCAAGCCGCCGGGCATGGAGATGGCCTGGCACTGGGGCAAGGACAATGCCATCGAAACGCCGTCCACCTCGCACCTGTCCGTGGTCGACGGTTTCGGCGCGGGCCTGGCGATGACGACCACCATCGAAGACGCGTTCGGGTCGCGCCAGATGGTGGGCGGCTTCATCCTCAACAACCAGCTGACCGATTTCTCCTTCGCCTCGGTCGATGCCGACGGCCCGATCGCCAATCGCGTGGAAGCCGGCAAGCGCCCGCGCAGCGCGATGTCGCCGACCGTGGTGTTCGACCGCAAGACCGGCAGGCTGGTGCTGACGGTCGGTTCGCCCGGCGGGCCTGCCATCATCAACTACGTCGCCAAGGTGCTGGTCGGGACGCTCGACTGGGGCCTGAATGTACAGCAGGCGATCGCGATGCCGAACTTCGGCAGCCGCAACGGGCCGACCGAGCTCGAAGTGGGACGCTTCCCGTCCACCACCATCGAAGCCCTGAACGCGCGCGGCCACAAGGTGCGCCTGGGCGAGCAAACCTCGGGCCTGCACGGCATCCAGCGCATCGAGGTGCATGGCGTACCCCTGTGGTACGGCGGGGCCGATCCGCGCCGGGAAGGCGTCGCGAAAGGGGATTGAAAGGGGACGAGTAGCGCGATGAGCGATGGACGCACATCGGCCAGCAAGTTCCTGAGTCTCGTCCTCCGGCACAAGCCGGAGGCCATCGGCCTGTCGCTCGACGAGGCCGGCTGGGCTGACGCCGAGGGAGCGCCGTCACGTCCATTTGTCCGCCGACATGGAGACGGCAATCGCCGTCGGACGCAGGCACGGACAGCCGCTTGTGCTGGCGGTCGACGCGGGCGCCATGCACGCGGCCGGGTTCCGCTTTTACCGCTCCGAGAACGGCGTATGGCTGACCGACGCGGTGCCGCCCCGGTACTTGTCGAAGCACGGGGATAAGGGGCCGGCCTGGTAGCCGCGAACCGGAGCCTGGACGAGCCCCATGAACATGCCGATGCCGCGATGGGCACGGCGGTCTGCTACGGTACAAATGCCGCCCAGTCTCGACTGAGCGGCATCGGTGTCGGGCGGCGGCTGCTACCCGGGCGCGCCGCGCCGGGTCTTCCTCAGCTTCTCGCGCCCGCGCTGCGGCGCCTGCTCAGCGAAGCCAGGCCCGCCAGGCCCAGGCCCATCAGGGCCACCGAAGCCGGTTCCGGCACTTCGTTCGAGCCGCCTTCGTCCGGCTCCGGCAGGACCGGCGCCTGGATCTTCGTGGGGATGAGGCCGACGTAGCCGATGCTGCCCGTGAGGCCGTTCTGGTTGCCGACATGGGCAGCAAATGCGTAGCCGCCCGGCTGCCCGTTGTTTTTCTTGCCGCTCAAGGCAAAGGCCTCCAGCGACATGCCGGACTGCAGGCTGATACTGAAATCCAGCGGCGACCCCACCCTGCCGGAAGTCCCCGTCGAGGTCAGGCGCATGCCGTTGGTGAACAGGCCATCCGGTGTCAGGTTGTAGGTGCCACTGTCCATCACGGTGAAGTCGGTCCCCGTGTAGGAAACGCTCGCCTCCTTGTACGCATCGAGCAGGCTGAATGCAAAGGTCGGGCTGCTGGTGCCGCTCGTTCCTGCGAAATAGTAATTGGTCGCAAGTGCTACGCGCACGTCGACCTGGGTAGCCGAGGCCTGGGTGAGGGTAATGGTCGCTAGCGTCGTGTTGCCGGGCAATTCCGAACTGGTCGACAGGTTGTAGGTGTGGGAGGTTCCTACGAGGATCGGTGCAGCGGACAGGGCTCCTGAAGCCATGCCGGCGGCGCAGATCATACAAAGGGCAATCTTTTTCAGGGTGGACTGGTTCATATCGTTTTCGTTGTGGTGGATGATGTGATACCTGCAAGCAACATTCGTGCCAATTCTGCAAGTTATTGTTTCTTCATATTATTTTTATTTGCTCGTCGGCATTCGTGCTCCAACTGTAAAGTTTTTCGACATTCAGTTCAACTCGTGACGCGTGTTTATCCAGTGCGATGCATGAGCGTGCGGCCGTGCTGATCCCCTATGGCGGACCAAGCGTCGGTTATGTCCAACTAAACTCGATTTATTTCCCAAGAGATATCCGACTTTTGCTAAGCTTCGCCGATGGACAGTGGAGCGAAAACAGGCCTGGTCCTCACAGGCGGTGGAGCACGCGCCGCCTACCAGGCCGGCGTGATGCATGCGATCGCCCGCATCCTTGCCGACGCGGGGCGTCCCCCCTTGCGTTCCCCCTTCGACATCATCTGCGGCACCTCGGCCGGGGCGCTGAACGCCACCGCGCTGGCCTGCCGCGCCGACGACTTCAGCAGCGCCGTGCGCGGGCTGCTGAACGTGTGGGAAGGCGTCGCCGCCCACCAGGTCTACCGCGCCGATTCCCTGGCCGTGCTGCGCTCGGGCGCGCGCTGGCTGTCGCTGCTGTCCTTCGGCTGGCTACTGCGCAAGTGGCATGCGTCACCGCCCCAGTCCCTGCTCGACAACACCCCGCTGGCCGGACTGCTGCACCGTGCCCTCGACCTGCCGCGCCTTGATGCCGCCCTGGCCGACGGCGTGCTGCATGCGCTGGCGATCACGGCGTCCTCGTACTCCAGCGGCCATCACATCACCTTCTACCAGGCCGCGCGCGAGATCGCGCCCTGGCTGCGGCACCAGCGCCTGGCGCTGCCGACCCAGATCAGCGTCGAGCACCTGCTGGCATCGAGCGCCATTCCCTTCATTTTCCCGGCGGTGCCGCTTTATCTAGGAGGACGGCGCGAATACTGCGGCGACGGGTCGATGCGCCAGTTGGCGCCGATCGCGCCGGCCATCCACCTGGGCGCGACGCGGGTGCTGGTGGTCGGGGCAGGGCGCATGTCGGAGCCGGCGGTCGATCCGCAACCCAATAGTGGTTACCCAAGCCTGGCGCAGATCGCGGGCCATGCGCTGTCCTCGATCTTCCTCGACAGCCTGGCAGCCGACATCGAGCGTCTCCAGCGGATCAACCAGACGCTCGAGCGCATGCCCTTGGCGGCCCGCGCGGCGCTGCCGCTGCGCCGCGTGGAACTGCTGGTGATCGCACCGTCCGAACGGCTCGACGACATCGCCCTGCGCCACGTCCACAACCTGCCGGCCCCGGTGCGCACGCTGCTGGGCGGGATCGGCGCGCTTGAAACCCGCGGTGCGGCACTGGCCTCCTACCTGCTGTTCGAGGGCAGCTACACGCGCGAGCTGATCCGCCTCGGCGAACACGATACCCTGGCCCGGCGCGACGACGTGCTGGCCTTCTTTCCCGAATGAAGACGCTGATTCGACTGTTCGCGGCGCTACTGTTGCTGGTCCTGGGCACGAGCGTGCTGGCCGGCCCGCCGCGCCCGACCCTGCGCTTCGAGCACCTGTCCGTGGCCGGGGGGCTGGCGCAGGAGACCGTGCTGGCGATGGTGCAGGACCGCGACGGCTTCATGTGGTTCGGCACCCAGAACGGCCTGTCGCGCTACGACGGCTACCGCGTCATCAACTACCGTACGGTGCCGGGAAAGCCGCGCTCGCTGTCGAACAGCTGGGTGCGGGTGCTGCACCTCGACCGTCACGGCCGCCTGTGGCTGGGTACCGACGGGGGGCTCAACCTCTACGACCCCGCCACCCAGTCCTTCACGCTGTTCGTGCCGGAGGAGGCCATGCGGCGCGGCAGCGGGAACCGCCACATCAACGCCATCATCGCCGACGGCCGCGATGGCCTGTGGATCGGCACCAACGACGGCTTGCAGCACTTCGACACCACGCTGCGCCGCTTTACCACCTGGCACCACGAACGCGGGAACGACGCGAGCCTGAGCGACGACAACGTCAACGCGCTGGCACTGGACGCCGGCGGACGCCTGTGGATCGGCACCGGCGGGGGGCTCGACAGCCTCGGCCCGGAGCGCAGGCGCATCGAGCACCATCCGTCCGGACTGGGCCCGCGCGGCAATCCGGTGCACGCGCTGATGGTGGACGGCGAGCAGCGCCTGTGGATCGGGCGCCTCGGCGGGCTGGAACGGCGCGTGATCCAGGGCCCGGATGCAGGCACGGTGCGCCGCTTCGGCCCGGCGGAGGGCATCGGCCCGTGGTGGATCACGGCCCTGTACCGCGATGCCGGCAACGAGATCTGGGTCGGCACCCATGACGACGGCCTGCTGCGCTGGCGCGGCCGGGAGGACAAGTTCGAGAGCCACCGCCACGTCGTCAGCGACCGCCACAGCCTGGGCGACAACCAGGTGGCGTCCCTGTACCGCGACCGCCTCGGTACCTTCTGGGTGGGCACCTGGCATGCCGGCGTGTCGCGCGTCGACCTGGGCAGCGGCGGCTTCGCCCGCATCGTGCGCCGTGGCGACATGCCCGACACCCTGGCCGACAACAAGGCCCGGGCCTTGCTCGGCGACGGCGACAAGCTCTGGGTCGGCACCGCCACCGCGCTCAACCACGTCGACCCGGCCACCGGCGCGACCAGGGTCTACCGCCCCGATCCGCGCAACCCGAACAGCCTGGCCGACCTGCCGGCCAGCGCGCTGGCGCGCGACCGCAGCGGTCGCCTGTGGATCGGTAGCCGCACCGGGCTCAGCTCGTTCGACCCGGCGACGCGCCGCTTCGCGCGCCTGGCGCTGCCCGGCGACGCCGACACCAACAACGTGCGTGCCCTGTACGTGACGCCGGACGACAGCGTCTGGATCGCCAGCCGTGGCGGCCTGCACCGGTTCGATGCGGCCACGCGGAAGATCGAGAGCTGGCGCCACGACCCGGCCCGCTCCGCCAGCCTGGCCGACGACGTGGTACGCCCCATGCTGCTGGACGGGCGCGGCCGCATGTGGATCGGCACCTTCGACGGCCTCGACCTGATGGACCGGGCCAGCGGACGCTTTCGCCACTTTCGCCACGATCCCTACGACGCCGCGAGCCTGAGCCATGACGAGGTGCACGCGCTGTTCGAGGACAGCCGCGGCGACGTCTGGGTCGGCACTGCGGTGGGCCTGAACCGCATGGTGACCGCCGCCGACGGTTCGGTCAGCTTCGTGCGCTACACCACGCGCGAAGGCCTGTTGGACGACGCGGTCGCGGCGATCCTGGAGGATGGCGACGGCCGCATGTGGGTCAGCACCACCAGCGGCATTTCCCGTTTCGATCCGGCGTCGGGGCGCTGGCGCAACTACACGGCCGCCGACGGCCTCACCGAAGGGGCCTTCTTCGATTCGTCGGCCGTGCGCGGCCCGGACGGCATCCTGTATTTCGGCGGCTTCAACGGCATCACGGCCTTCGATCCGCGCGCACTCCGCGACAACCGGGTAGCGCCGCGTCCCGTGATTACCGGCCTGACGATCTTCAACAAGCCTGTCGAGGAGGCGCTGCCCGGCTTGCTCAAGGGCCCGGTCGAGCATGCCGAGACGGTGACGCTGCCGGCCGGCGCATCGGTGTTCACGCTCGAGTTCGCGGCCCTGCACTTCGCCGCGCCCGAGCGCAACCGCTTCGCCTACCGCCTCGACGGCTTCGACCAGGACTGGGTGCAGGGCGACACCGCCAAGCGCTTCGCCACCTACACCAACCTGGATCCCGGCACCTATGTGTTCCGGCTGCGCGCCGCCAACAAGGATGGCGTCTGGAGCGAGCAGGTGGCGGCGCTCGCGATCACGGTCGAGCCGCCGCCCTGGGGCACGCCGTGGTTTCGTGCCATCGCGGTGCTGCTGCTGGCGGCCTTCGGCTACGCCGCGGTGCGGATGCGCATGTCCGGCCTGCAGCGCCAGAAGGACCAGCTGGCGCGCCAGGTCGGTGCCCGCACCGAGCAGGTCGAGCAGCAGAACCGCATGCTCGAGCGCCAGACCGAGGAGCTGCGCGACCAGGAGCAGCGCGTGCGCCAGCAGTCCAACGAGCTGGCGCGCGCCTACCGCGCGCTGCAGGAGAACGAGGAATTCCTGCGCCAGGCCAAGCAGCGTGCCGAGGATGCGACGCGCCAGAAGTCCGAATTCCTGGCCAACATGAGCCACGAGATGCGCACGCCGCTGGCGGGCGTGATCGGCATGCTCGGCTTCGCACTGCGCGACCCGACCTTGCGCGACACCACGCGCGAGCAGATCCAGCGCGGGCAGGGCAATGCCCAGGCCCTGCTGGCGATCATCAACGACCTGCTCGACTTCTCCAAGATCGAGGCCGGCAAGCTGAGCATCGAGAACATCGACTTCGACCTGCACGCCGCCATCCGCAACGTGGCCAGCCTGTTCGAGGAGCAGGCCGCCGGCAAGAGCATCGGCTTCCATGTGGCCTTCGACGAGGCGCTGCCGCGCTTCGTGGTGGGCGATCCGACCCGCCTGCGCCAGGTGCTGGTCAACCTGGTGGGGAACGCGTTCAAGTTCACGCGCTCCGGCAGCATCGACCTGCAGGTCGAGCTGCGCAAGGACGACCAGGTGCGCGGGGAGGGCTGGAACATGGTGCGCTTCACGGTGCGCGACACCGGCATCGGCATCCCGGCCGATGCACTGCCGCGCCTGTTCCAGAAATTCGAACAGGCCGACACCACCACCACGCGCCGCTACGGCGGCACCGGCCTGGGGCTGGCGATCTGCCGCCAGCTGGTGGCCCTGATGGGCGGCTCGATCGCCGTCAACAGCATCGAGGGCAAGGGCAGCACCTTCAGCGTACTGGTGCCGCTGGCCGACGGTGTCGAGCCGCCGCACGTCGAGCCCGCGCCGCGCGTCCCGCACACCCACCGCCTGCGCATCCTGTGCGCCGAGGATTTCCCGACCAACCAGATCATCGCCCGCACCATGGCCGAGGAGATGGGCCACCAGGTCGACATCGCCGACAACGGCCTGCATGCGGTGGCGGCCTGCGCCCGCACCCGCTACGACCTGATCCTGATGGATGGGCGCATGCCCGAGATGGACGGGGCCACCGCGACACGCATCATCCGCGCCGGCGGTACGCCGGACACCCGCGTGCTGGACCCGCACCTGATGATCGTGGCCCTGACCGCCAACGCGAGCGGCGAAGACCGGGCGCGCTACCTGGCCTGCGGCATGGACGCCTTCCTGACCAAGCCGATCGACGAGGACGCGCTGCACCAGGAGATCTCGCGCGCCATCGAGCGCCAGCTGGCGCGCGGCATCGCGCTGCCGCCAATGCCCGGCCCTGCTCCCGTCTCGGGGCAGCCGGAGCAGGTTTCTCCGATGGCGGCGCTGGATGCGATGTTCGGCGTCGCCCCGGCGCCGGAAACCGCGTCCACGGAAGCTGCGGCATCCATGGGGACCGAGCCGGGCCGGCGCGCCGACGACCTGGCCGCGCGCCTGCGCGCCGCCTTCACCGCCGACCTGCCGCGCCGCCGGGCCGAGCTCGAGGCGGCGCTCGATGCCGATGACCTGGAGGCGGCGGGCAGGGTGTTGCACGGCCTGCGCGGCAGCGCCGCCTACCTGGGCGAGACCGCGCTCGGCCAGCTGTGTGCCGAACTGGAAGCGGCGGCCGATGCGGGAGACCGCACGCGCCTGCTGGCCGGGGTAGCGTGCCTGGGCGTGCAGCTGGCGGCCTTCCAGCCATCCTGATGGCCTTGCCCACTATAATGGCGGCTCGAAGCTGGTAAGGGGACACAGGGCATGAAAGTGCTGGCGGTGGATGACGACGTGGTGTCGCGCATGATGCTGATGCATCTGGTCGACAGTTGCGGACAATACGAGATCGTGGAGGCCGAGGACGGCGAGGATGCCTGGCGCCAGCTGGCGGCCGGCCTGCGTCCCGGCATCGTGTTCTGCGACCTGCGCATGCCGCACCTGGACGGCATGGGACTGCTGGCGCGGCTGCGCGCCGCCGAACACGATCCTGCCCTGAAGACCTTGCCCTTCGTGCTCGTGTCGGCAGCTTCCGACGCCGACACCCTGGCCGAGGCCGGGCGCCTCGGCGCCGACGGCTACATCGTGAAGCCTTTCGCCGCGGGGCAGGTGCGAGCCCAGCTCGCGCGCCTGGCGCCTCAGGACGAGAAGCCCGCCTCGGTACTGCAGCGCCTCGGCATCACGTCCGAGCGCCTGCTGGCCTACCTCGACGGCCTGCGACGCCAGCTCGAAGAGGCGGGGCCGGATTTCGCTCCGGAGTCTCCGGCCGACGGGGACACGGCGCGCCTGCAGCGCCTGGCCGAAGGCTGCGCCACCCTTGGGCTGGCGGACAGCGCGGCGCGGTTGCGCGCGGTAACGGGCCGGGGCCAGCCGCAGGCCTTGCAGGCGGCCATCGCGCATGCGCTGGCCGCCGTCGAACGCCAGCGGCAGCGCGCGCAAGCCAGCCAATAAATATGCTTGCCGCCGAATTGCTTTAGATTTAAAGTAAAGCGGGATCGCTGCCGCACTACCGCTGCATCATTGCCGGAATTTCCATAAAGGCCCGACATGACCGACGCTTCCGCAGCACTTGCGCCGTCCGGCTACGCCGACGGCTTCGCCCGCGCCAACCTGCCGCCGCCCGATGCGTGGCCCGAATTCCGTTTCGACCTGCCCGAGCTCCAGTATCCCCCGCGCCTGAACAGCGTGGCCGAGCTGCTCGATGCCGCGACGGTGCGCGGGTGGGAGGCACGCACGGCCCTGGTCGGGAGCCGCGAGCGCCTTACTTACGCCCAGCTGCGCGCGCGGGTCGACCGCATCGCCCATGTGCTGCGGCGCGACCTTGGCCTGGCCACCGGCAGCCGGGTGCTGCTGCGCGGCGCCAATTGCCCCATGATGGCCGCCTGCATCCTGGCCGTGATCAAGGCCGGCTGCATTGCCGTGCCGTCCATGCCGCTGCTGCGCGCCCGCGAGCTGGGCGCCATCGCCGGCCGTGCGCGTGTCGACGCGGTGCTGTGCGCGGCGTCCCTGCGCGCCGACGTGGATGCGATGGAGCCGTGCGCTCCGTCGGGATCTCCCGTTCCGCTGGTGCTGTTCGATGACGCGGATGCCCCGGATTCGCTGGAAGCGCGCATGGCGGCCCATGGCGACGCCTTCCATGCGCCCGATACGGCGGCCGACGACGTCTGCCTGATCAGCTTTACTTCCGGCACCACCGGCGTGCCGAAAGGGACCATGCACTTCCACCGCGACCTGCTGGCGATCTGCGACTGCTTCCCGCGCCATGTCCTGCGCTCCCGCATGGACGATGTCTTCATCGGCACGCCGCCGCTGGCCTTCACCTTCGGCCTGGGCGGGCTGCTGCTGTTCCCGCTGCGCGTCGGCGCCAGCGCCGTGCTGGTCGAACGCTTGAGCCCGGAAAGCCTGCTGGCGGCGATCCAGGAACACCGCGCCACGGTGTGCTTCACCGCGCCCACCTTCTACCGCCAGATGTCCCAGCTCGCGTCCCGCTTCGATTTGCGCAGCCTGAGCCGCAGCGTGTCGGCCGGCGAGGCGCTGCCGGTCGCCACCCGCGCGGCCTGGAAAGCCGCGACAAACCTGGACATGATCGACGGGATCGGCGCCACCGAGATGCTGCACATCTTCATCTCCGCCGCCGGCAGCGAGGCCAGGGCCGGCGCGACCGGCAAGCCGGTGCCGGGCTACCAGGCCTGCATCCTCGACGAGGACGGGCTTCCGGTGGGACCAGGCGTGGTCGGACGGCTGGCCGTGAAAGGCCCGACCGGCTGCCGTTACCTCGACGACCCGCGCCAGCGCAACTACGTGCAGGATGGCTGGAACATCACCGGCGACGCCTACGAGATGGACGCCGACGGCTACTTCTACTACCGCTCGCGCCTGGACGACATGATCATCTCGGCCGGCTACAACATCGCCGGCGCCGAGGTCGAGGAAGCGCTGTTGCACCACCCCGCGGTGGCCGAATGCGGCGTGGTGGGGCGTCCCGACGAGGAGCGCGGGCAGGTGGTCGAGGCCCATGTCGTGCTCAAGCCCGGGGTGGAGGCCAGCAGCGAGCTGGCCGCGGCGCTGCAGGAATTCGTCAAGGCCCAGATCGCCCCCTACAAGTATCCGCGCGTGGTGCGCTTTCGCGAACAGCTGCCGCGCACCGAAACCGGTAAACTGCAACGGTTTAAATTACGCACGGATGCGGTCTGAGGAAAACATGTCCGATCTCGAGGACCAGGGACCGGGAGAGCAGGAGCTCGACCTGGCCAGCCGGCTGACGCAGGATCACCATCAGTCGCTCAAGCTGTGGCTGCGCATGCTGTCCTGTACCGTGCGTATCGAGAACGAGATCCGCTCGCGGCTGCGCGCCACCTTCGGCATCACGCTGCCGCGCTTCGACCTGATGGCCCAGCTCGAGCGCCATCCCGACGGCCTGCGCATGGGCGAGCTGTCCAGGCGCATGATGGTCACCGGCGGCAACGTCACCGGCATCACCGACCAACTCGAGCGCGAAGGACTGGTGGTGCGTGTGCCCGACCCGCACGACCGCCGCGCCTGGGCGGTGCGCCTGACCCCGGCCGGGCGCAGCGCTTTCGCCGAGATGGCGGCGGTGCACGAGCGCTGGATCGACGAGATGCTGGCCGATATTCCGGCCGAGGACAAGTCCAGCCTGATCGCGTTGCTGGCGTCGATGAAGCAGCGGCTCAGGACCGGCGACGAACGCTAGCCGGGGAAGGGCGGTCAACAGGCTGCAGCGACCCTTGGTTGCAATCGTGCGACCCGCCGTGCTGGGCCGAGGATAATGGACGAATCCGCCGAGAGGAATCCATGAGCCTGACACCGCCCGAAGTGCCACCGGAAGTCCGAGCCTGCGGCCGCTGCCGGAATCCACGCGAACTGGGCTTCCAGCTCGCCTTTGCCTACCAGCCGATCGTCGACCTGAAGGCGCGCGACATCTGGGCGTACGAGGCCCTGGTGCGCGGACCGCGCGGCGAAGGCGCCTGGTCGGTGCTGTCCCTGGTCAACGAAGACAACCTCTACGAGTTCGACCAGGCCTGCCGCATCGAGGCGATCCATGGAGCGGCGCGCCTCGGCCTGTCAGGCCGGCTGTCGATCAATTTCCTGCCGAACGCCGTGTACCATCCGGCGACCTGCATCCAGCGCACGTTCGCGGCCGCGAACGAAGCCGGCTTCCCGCCCGAGAACATCGTGTTCGAAGTCAGCGAGGGCGAGCGCGTGCGCGACCGGCCGCACCTGGTCCACATCTTCCGCGAATACCGCCGCTACGGCTTCTGCACGGCGATCGACGATTTCGGTTCCGGCTATGCGGGCCTGGACCTGCTGTCGGCATTCCAGCCCGACGTGCTCAAGCTCGACATGGCCCTGGTGCGCGGCATCGATGGCGACCGGGCGCGCCAGGCGATCGTGAAGGGGGTAATGACGATGTGCGCCGCGCTGCCGGTGCGCGTGCTGGCGGAGGGTGTCGAGACGCCGGCCGAGCGCGACTGGCTGGCCGAGGCGGGCGTCGAGCTGATGCAGGGCTACCTGTTCGCGAGGCCGGTGCTGCGTGCGGCCGGCGATATCCGCCCGGAAGCCTGGGCGTAGAACTCAGCGGGTGCGGCGGCGGGCGCCGTGGACGCACAGCGCGCCCAAGGGCGGCAGCTCCTGGCGTTCCCGGGCGCCGCCTTCCCCGTTGCCGATCCCGAGCTCGGCGCCAGGCAGCCCGCTGCGTATCGTCACCGGAATCCGACAACAAGGCCTGGCCGATTGTCTCGTCCACCGTGATCGGCGTTGCGGATGCCGCGGCAGGCGTGCCCAGCAGGGCGAAGAGCCACAGCATGGTGCAGGAGATGCGGAGCAGGCGGGCCAGGGTCACCGCGCTGGATAGTTGAAAAACTGAACACTAATATCTCAATTTGATAATAAAATTGCGCCAGTAAATAAAAATGCTCGTGGCATGTGAACCTATTTGCAGGAAAAAGGGTGAAAGTGGCGCGTTTGCCACTGTTCTGATTTGGCAAGCCGGCTGGTACAATATGGGACTCCATGACGAGTCTGCACCCGCGCGCTCAGCATGGGGCGATGTGTCGCCATAGTACAATGGATAGTACAAGGTCCTCCTAAGACTTAGATGCAGGTTCGATTCCTGCTGGCGACACCATCTTCAAGGCCCATCCGGGCAAAGCTTCCACAGACTTCACCAGTGCCCCGTGCGGCCCGTCTTTGCTTGCCTGGTCCCAGGAAACTGGGGCGCTCGGCTGCCAGTCGGTACAATGGGCGCTTCTTTCAACATTTTGCGTCCGCGCCATGTAGCGGCGGCGGACGGTTCACGGATCATGGCTGTCATTTCCCTCACTTCCGCGCAACTGGCTTTCGGCCACGTCGCGCTGCTCGACCACGCTGACTTTTCCCTGGAGACCGGCGAGCGCGTCGGCCTGATCGGCCGCAACGGCACCGGCAAGTCTTCGTTGCTGAAGATCATCTCGGGTCGCGCCAGGCTCGACGACGGCCTGCTGGTCATGCAGCAGGGCGTCAAGATCGCCTATGTCGAGCAGGAACCCGTCTTCGATCCGGAAGCGAGCGTGTTCGATGCGGTGGCCGCCGGCATGGGCGACCAGCAGGCGATGCTGGCCGAGTACGAATCCCTCACCGGACAGTTCGGCGGTGGCAACGACGAGGCGCTGATGGAGCGCATGCACGAGCTCCAGCTCAAGCTCGACGCCGTCGACGGCTGGAACCTGGCGCACAAGGTCGACACCACGCTCGACCGCCTCGGGCTGAACCGCGATGCAAGGATGGGCACGCTGTCGGGCGGGATGCAGAAGCGCGTGGCCCTGGCCGTGGCGCTGGTGTCCGGCCCCGACGTGCTGCTGCTGGACGAACCGACCAACCACCTCGACTTCACCTCGATCAAGTGGCTCGAAGGCCTGCTACGCGAGTTCCGCGGCTCGGTGCTGTTCATTACCCACGACCGCAGCTTCCTCGACAACGTCGCCACCCGCATCATCGAGCTCGACCGTGGGCGCCTGCTCTCGTTCCCCGGCAACTTCTCGACCTACCAGGAGCGCAAGCGCGAGCTGCTTGCCAACGAGGAGGTCGAGAACGCCAAGTTCGACAAGTTCCTGGCCCAGGAAGAAGTCTGGATCCGCAAGGGCGTGCAGGCGCGCCGTACCCGTGACGAAGGCCGGGTGCGCCGCCTCGAGGCGCTGCGCCTGCAGCGTGCGGCGCGGCGCGAGCAGCAAGGCACGGTCCGCCTCGACATCGGCGCCGGCGAACGCTCGGGCAAGATCGTCGCCGACATGGAAAACATCTCGAAGTCGTTCGGCGAGAAAGTCATCGTGCGCAACTTCACGGGCACGATCATGCGTGGCGACAAGGTCGGCCTGATCGGCCCGAACGGCGCCGGCAAGACCACCTTGCTCAAGATCATCCTCGGCGAAGAGACGGCCGACAGCGGGACGGTCAAGCTCGGCACCCGCCTGAACGTCGCCTATTTCGACCAGATGCGCGCCCAGCTCAACGACGAGGCGAGCCTGGCCGATACCATTTCGCCGGGCAGCGACTGGGTCGAGATCAACGGCCAGAAGAAGCATGTGATGACCTACCTCAGCGACTTCCTGTTCGCACCGGAACGCGCACGCTCGCCCGTGAAATCGCTTTCCGGTGGTGAGCGCAACCGCCTGCTGCTGGCGCGCCTGTTCGCCAAGCCGGCCAACTGCCTGGTGCTGGACGAACCGACCAACGACCTCGACATCGAAACCCTGGAACTGCTCGAGGAATTGCTTGAGGAATATGCCGGCACCGTGTTCCTGGTGAGCCACGACCGTACCTTCCTCGACAATGTCGTGACCCAGGTGATCGTTGCCGAAGGGGACGGACTGTGGCGCGAATACGTCGGTGGCTACACCGACTGGGAACGTGCGCGCGCCAGCGAGCCTGCAGCATCGGCGAAGGCCGCCGCCACTCTTGCGAAGAGCCCTGCGGCGCCCCCCGCAGCGCCCGTCAACTCAGCAGCCAAAGCTGGTGAAATGTCATCTACCGCACAGAGCGGGTCTGGTAAAAAGGTAAAGTTGAGCTACAAGGAGCAACGCGAGCTGGAGGAACTTCCCCAGCTGATCGCGACTCTTGAAGATGAGCAGTCGGCGATTGCAGCCCAGCTGAATTCGCCGGACTTCTACAAGCAGAATCCCGGCGATGCGCGGCGCCTGAGCGAGCGCCACGCCGAGATCGACGACCTGCTGCTCGACGCCCTCGAACGCTGGGAACGCATCGAAGCCCGCGCAAGGGGCGAGTAGCGTAACTAACCAGGCAGGCCAGGCGCCTGCTCTACAAGGACATGACCGAGCACAACGACTCCCGTACCGCTCCATCACCACAAGCCGCGTTATCGGTCGACGCACCCCTCTTCAGCCGCGCCGCCTGGGCGCGGATCCTGCCTTTCGGCGCCTACATCTTCTTCATCATCCTCGGCGACATGCTCGAGCGCACGGGCATGTCCCGCGCCGACCTGCGCTGGCTCTACCCGGTGCAGATCGGCGCCGTGGCCATCCTGCTGGCCGTGTTCTGGCGCCGCTACCACGAGCTGCGCGCGCCGCTGCCCACTGCGGGGCAGTTGCTGGTGTCGGTGGCGACAGGGGTGCTCGTGCTGGTCCTCTGGATCAACCTCGACGCGCCCTGGATGACGCTCGGCTCGAGCCCGGGCTACGACCCCCGCACCAACGGCGAGCTCGACTGGCTTCTGATCGTCATCCGCATCGCCGGCGCCGCCCTGGTCGTGCCCGTCATGGAAGAACTGTTCTGGCGCTCCTTCGTGATGCGCTGGGTCGATGCCGCCGACTTCGAGGCGCTTGAGCCGGCGCGGGTCGGCATCAAGGGTTTCCTGGTGTCGGTCGTCCTGTTCGGCTTCGAACACAACCTGTGGCTGGCCGGCATCGTCGCCGGCGTGGCCTACAGCCTCCTTTACATGCGTCACCGCAACCTCTGGTCTGCGGTGATCGCCCACGCTGTCACCAATGGCCTGCTCGGCGCCTGGGTGGTCGCAACCGGCAGCTGGGCCTTCTGGTAATCCGCACGCAAACCGATCATCACCCAAGCGCAATGACTTCGGAAAAGACAAACAATATGATGCCTTTACGCCACCCATCCCTGCGCCCGATCGCCCTGTTTATCGGTGCCATGTTCATGTTCCCGGCCCACCAGGCGGCCGCCCAGCAGCAGCAACAGCCGGAAGAGGGCCTGAAGCTGTATGGCGGCATCGGCTGGGGCTATGACGACAACCTGCTGCGGGTGCCGGACAACCGGCCGGCCTTCGGGGGCAAGCGCAGCGACCGCTGGCGCCAGGCCGAGGCCGGCGTCGTGTACAACAAGCGCATCAGCCGCCAGCGCGTGGCGGTGGTGGCCAAGGCTTCCAAGGTCGACTTCGATTTCTTCAAGCAGCTCGACTACGACGGCCGCGACCTGCAGGCGACCTGGTTCTGGGAGCTGGGCAACAAGTTCGAAGGGCAGGCCGGCACCCTGTACGACCGCTCGCTGTCCTCGTACACCGACTTCTTCAGCGACGAGCGCAACGTGCGCGAGCGCCGCCGCCAATGGTTCGATGCCGGCTGGAAGATGCACCCGAGCTGGAAGCTGCGCACCGGCTTCACCCGCGAACGCTACGAATACGAGCTGCTGCGCCAGCGCTGGAACAACCGCACCGAAAAGGCCTCCGAAGTCGAACTCTTGTATCGGCCGAAGAGCGGCAGCTCGGTTGGCCTGGTGGCGCGCCGTGTCGAGGGCGAATACCCGTTTCGGCGCCCGACCACGATCGGGGTGCTGAACGACGACTTCACCCAGGACGAACTGAAGGTGCGCGTCAACTGGTACGCCACCGGATCGACGACCGTGCAGGCCCTGGCCGGCTATGTGCGCCGCGAGCAGCCCTCGTTCGGGGAAGGTAGCACCAAGGGTTTCAACGGCCGCGTGAACGCCTACTACCAGCCGCGCGGCAAGGTGACCTACAACGCTTCGGTATGGCGCGAATTCGCCCCGATCGAAAGCTCCATCGTCAGCTACACGCTGAACCGCGGCGCCAGCGTCGGCGCCAGCTGGCAGGCCACCGGCAAGATCAAGGTCGACGCCAACGCCGCCTACGAACAGCGCGCCTACAACCCTCGCTCGGTCGGGGTCGCCAGCCTGGGCGACCTGGACGATACGCTGAAGACGGCCAGCCTGCGCGCCACCTGGCAGGTCAAGCGCAAGGTCGCGGTCTCGGCCGGCTGGCAGCACCAGTCGCGCAGCGGTTCGCAGACGCTCAACCTGGGCAAATTCGACGCCAACACCGTGATGGTGAACGCGAACGTGCTGTTCTGAAGCACCATGAAGTGACTTATGACGGTCAACGACATCCCGATCATCTCGTTTTTCCAGCGCGTGCTCGATCCCCTGATCATCATGGGGACCCTGTACCTGGCCACGCTGTACTACCAGGAGCCGTTCTCGGGGTACTCGCTGGTGCTGATGATCCTGGCGTTCTTCATCTCGTCTTCGATCTACCAGCATGTCGATCCCTACCGCACCTGGCGCAGCGGCCGCATGCTGGCCTATGCGCGCGACACCGTATTCGGCTGGTGCCTGACCATCGCGGTGCTGTACTTCCTGGGCTCGGCCAGCGGCCTGAAGTACTTCTATGACGAGCGCGTGCTGCTGGCCTGGTTCATCGCCACGCCGGTGACGATCCTGGCCAGCCACCTGGCGGTGCGCAAGGCCACCGGCAGCCGCGACCGCAAGCGCGAGGTGCGTTCGATCGTGGTGGTCGGCATCAACGATGTCGGCATCAAGTTTGCCAAGGTGTGCGAACGTCACCCGAACCTGTTCATGGAAGTCTGCGGCTTCTTCGAGGACCGCAACGACGAGCGCCGCCCAAGCGAGGTGGGGCATCCGGTATTGGGCGGCATGGCGGACGTGTGCCACTACGTGCGTCAGCACAACATCAAGATGATTTTCATCAGCCAGCCGATCTCGGCCCAGCCGCGCATCCGCAAGCTGATCGACGAGCTGAAGGACACCACGGCCTCGGTCTACTTCCTGCCGGACGTCTATGTATTCGACCTGATGCAGGCCAGGTTCGACACCGTCGGCGGCATGCCGGTCATCGCGATCAGCGAGACTCCCTTCATGGGCTGGAACAGCGTGATCAAGCGCGGCAGCGACATCGTCATCGGCAGCATCATCCTGGTGCTGCTGGCGCCCCTGATGCTGGTGATCGCCATGGCCGTCAAGCTCAGCTCGCCTGGCCCCGTCATCTTCCGCCAGCGTCGCTACGGCCTGTATGGCGAAGAAATCTTCGTGTACAAGTTCCGCTCGATGACCGTGACCGAAGACGGCCCCAACGTGGTACAGGCGCAGAAGAATGACCAGCGCGTGACGAAGGTTGGCGGCTTCCTGCGCCGCACCTCGCTCGACGAGCTGCCGCAGTTCATCAACGTGCTGCAAGGACGCATGAGCCTGGTTGGACCGCGTCCGCACGCGGTCGCCCACAACGAGCAGTACCGCAAGCTGATCAAGGGTTACATGCTGCGCCACAAGGTGCGGCCGGGAATTACCGGCTGGGCCCAGGTGAACGGCCTGCGCGGCGAAACCGCCACGCTCGACAAGATGGAAGCGCGCATCCAGTACGACCTCGATTACCTGCGCAACTGGTCGCTCTGGCTCGACCTGTGGATCATCATCAAGACCGTGAAGGTCGTGCTGACGCGCGAGAACGCGCACTGAGCGCACCGGTCGCATTGAACCCGGCGGTGCCGCGGGCATCGAACGACAGGGTGATCGGAAATCGTCGTATTGCGAAAAGTAATTAACTGCTTTCAATGTGTAGTTATTTACTGGTGAAAACACTTTAAATTCAAGTTGGCAATTATTCGCTTAAGCTCAACTTAAAAGCAACGCGCACGATTGGCATCTTGCTTGCATGACCACACGGGCTGCGTAGAATCGTTGATGAGTTTGCAACTATCGGAGCTGGTGTTCGTCTGGTTCCGCACGGGAAAACAATATGAAGAAAGCACTGATTACCGGCGTTACCGGCCAGGATGGTTCCTACCTGGCGGAGCTGCTGCTCGAAAAGGGCTATGAGGTCCACGGCATCAAGCGCCGCGCCTCCCTGTTCAACACCGGGCGCATCGACCATATCTACCAGGACCCGCACGCCGACAATCCGCGCTTGATCCTCCACTACGGCGACCTCACCGATACCTCCAACCTGACCCGCATCCTGCAGCAGGTGCAGCCGGACGAGGTCTACAACCTGGGGGCGATGAGCCACGTAGCCGTCTCCTTCGAGTCGCCCGAGTACACCGCCGACGTCGACGGCCTCGGCACCCTGCGCCTGCTGGAGGCGATCCGCTTCCTGGGACTGGAAAAGAAAACCCGCTTCTATCAGGCCTCAACCTCCGAACTGTACGGCCTGGTGCAGGAAATCCCGCAGCGCGAGACCACGCCCTTCTATCCGCGCAGTCCCTACGCGGTGGCCAAGCTGTACGCCTACTGGATCACCGTGAACTACCGCGAGGCCTACGGCATGTATGCCTGTAACGGCATCCTGTTCAACCACGAATCGCCGCGCCGCGGCGAGACCTTCGTCACCCGCAAGATCACCCGCGCGCTGGCCAACATCGCCCAGGGCCTGGAGCCCCGGCTCTTCCTCGGCAACCTGAGTGCCTTGCGCGATTGGGGCCATGCCCGCGACTACGTCCACATGCAGTGGCTGATGCTGCAGCAGGACAAGCCGGAAGACTTCGTGATCGCCACCGGGCGCCAGTACTCGGTGCGCCAGTTCGTCGAGGTCGCAGCAGCCGAGCTCGGCATCGAGATCGCATGGCGGGGGGAGGGGGTCGAGGAGCGCGGCGTGGTGGCGAAGGTAGCGGGCGACCGCGCGCCGGGCGTCAAGGTCGGCCAGACCATCGTCGCCGTGGACCCGCAATATTTCCGTCCGACCGAGGTCGAGACCCTGCTGGGCGACCCAAGCCGTGCGCGCGAGCGCCTTGGCTGGGAACCGACAACCAGTTTCGAAGCGATGGTGCAGGAGATGGTGGCGCATGACCTGGACACGGCGCGCCGCCACAAGCTGCTCGCATCGCATGGCTACAACGTTGCACTTTCATTGGAGTAAGCGTGTCGAACAATCAGCCCAGAATCTACGTCGCCGGCCATCGTGGCCTGGTCGGCTCCGCCATCGTGCGCGTCCTGCGCAACGGGGGACACACCAACATCGTCACCCGTACCCACGCCGAACTGGAACTCACCGACCAGGCGCAGGTGCGCGAGTTCTTCCGTACCGAACAGATCGACCAGGTCTACCTGGCCGCGGCCAAGGTGGGTGGTATCCACGCCAACAACACGTATCCGGCGGAATTTATCTACGACAACATGATGGTGCAGGCCAATGTCGTGCATGAAGCATGGCGCGCCGGCGTCCAGAAGCTGCTGTTCCTCGGCTCCTCCTGCATCTATCCGCGGCTGGCGGCGCAGCCGATCCGCGAGGAGTACCTGATGAACGGCATCCTCGAGCCGACCAACGAGCCTTATGCCATGGCCAAGATCGCCGGCATCAAGCTGTGCGAGAGCTACAACCGCCAGTACGGCACCGATTACCGCAGCGTGATGCCGACCAACCTGTACGGCCCGGGCGACAACTATCATCCGGAAAACAGCCACGTGATCCCGGCCCTGCTGCGCCGCTTCCACGAAGCGCGCGAAAACAACGCGCCGGAGGTGGTCATCTGGGGCAGCGGCAAGCCGATGCGCGAGTTCCTGTACGTGGACGACATGGCGGCTGCCAGCGTCTACGTGATGAACCTGCCGCACCAGGTCTATGCGGCCAACACCGACCCCATGCATTCGCACATCAACGTCGGCACCGGTCAGGACGTCACGATCGCCGAGCTGGCGCGGCTGGTGGGCGAGACCGTGGGCTACCGCGGCCGCATCGTGTTCGACGCCAGCAAGCCGGACGGCACGCCGCGCAAGCTGCTCGACGTGTCGAAGCTGGCCGCACTCGGCTGGCGCGCCAGCACACCGTTGCAGGAAGGCCTGCGCCGCGCCTACGAAGCCTTTGTTGCCGAGCAGGAAGCGGAAGAGCTCGGTCCGCAGGACGTCCCGGCCGAGCTGCTGGGACGCGGGCCAGGTGGCGTAACCTCGGTGGCGGCATGAGTTCCCTCAACTGTGTGGGCGTGCTAGCAGTTTGTTAATTGACGAACAGAGAAGGAATCGTGCGGAACCCAGAATGGATGAGTGCTGAATCATCCCTGACTTCTTGTACGGGGCACGATAAAAAGAGAACAAGCGGCGGGCTCGCCCGCTAACCAACGTCGAGGAAATTATCTTGAAAACCTTCCATTTGGCAGCCAACCAGATCTCCTTCCCAACCCCACGGCGCATGCTGTCTGCGGCGGCGCTGGTGCTGTGTGCGGCGACCCTGGCCGGCTGCAGCAAGGATGAAGCACCCAAGGAGTCGAAGCCGGGCCAGGCCCTGGCCAGCGTCAACGGCGAGGAAATCACCGTACTGCAGCTGAACGAGGAGTTGCAGCGCCTGGGCGTCGGCGCACAGCAGCAGCAGGTGGCCGGCAAGCAGGTGCTGCAGGCCCTGATCGACCGCGAACTGCTGGAAAGCGAGGCTGCCAAGGAAAAGCTCGACCGTGATCCGAAAGTGATGCAGGCCATCGAGCGTGCGCGCTCGCTGATCATCGCCCAGGCCTACATGCAGAAGCGACTCGGCGAGCCGGTGCGCCCGTCGCAGGCCGAAGTGGAAGACTACTTCAACAAGAACCCGCAGTTCTTCAGCAACCGCAAGCAGTTCGCCATGAACGAGCTGATCCTCTCGGCAAGCGACCTGACGCCGGAAGTGCGTGCCGCCGCCGACAACGCCAAGTCGCTGGAGGAAGTGGCCGTGTTCCTCGACGCGCGCAACATCAAGTACGGCCGCGCCCAGGTCACGCGCAGCACCGCCGACCTGAACCCGCAGCTGTCCGCCAAGCTGCTGTCGATGCAGAAAGGCCAACTGTTCGCAGTCAAGGAAGGCGACCGCGCCATGCTGATCTCGATCGCCGAAGTACGCGATGCGCCCGTCACCCTGGCCATCGCCGCACCGCAGATCAGCCAGTACCTGATGAACAAGAAGAACAAGGAGCTGGCCGCCGCCGAGATCCAGCGCCTGCGCGGTACCGCCAAGATTGCTTACCTGAACAAGGACTATCAGCCGGACCCGAACGCTCCGGCAGGCGGCGCCCCTGCGGCGGCGCCGGCCGCGGGCACCCCGGCCATCACTGCGGATCCGTCCGCGACCGCGGTGGCGACCGGGCCAGCCGGGCAGTCCGTGGCGCCGCCGGCCGAAACCGGCGCTGCCACCGACAAGTCTGCGCTCGAACGTGGTGTCGCCGGCCTGAAGTAATGACCTCATCGACTCAATCTACTAACAGCAATAACAGGAATTGAAGGAGCAATCATGAAACGATTCGTCAAGTGGATGATGGCAGCTGCGCTCGTGCTGAGCATGGGTGTCGCCGGTGCCGCCGAAGTACTGCTGGGACCGGGCGACGTGGTCAAGCTGTCCGTCTACGGCAGCCCGGACCTCTCGCTCGAGACCCGCGTCAGCGAAAGCGGCAACATCACCTTCCCGCTGTTGGGCCAAGTGGCGGTGGGCGGCCTGTCGGTGGCTGCGGCCGAGAAGAAGATCGGCGACCTGCTGGAGAAGGGCGGCTACCTGAAGAAGGCCCAGGTCAACATGCTGGTGACCACGCTGGCCAGCCAGCAGGTGTCGGTGCTGGGCTATGTGAACCGTCCGGGCCGCTATGCGGTGGAAGGGCGCCGCAAGGTGCTGGACCTGCTGGCGATGGCTGGCGGCATCCACGGCGACGGCGGCGACGTCATCAGCCTGGTGCGCACCCGCGACGGCAACACCACGCGCGAGACCATCGACGTGGTCGACATGGTCCGCAAGGGCGAGCTGAACAAGGATTACGAAGTGTCCGGCGGCGACATCATCTACGTCGAGCGCGCCCCACGTGCCTATGTCACCGGCGAAGTCCAGCGCCCGGGTCCGTTCCGCCTCGAACGCGGCATGACCGTCCAGCAGGCCGTCTCGGCCGGCGGTGGCCTGAGCATGCGCGGCAGCAATAACGGCATGAAAGTCACCCGCAAGGACGCCAGCGGCAACCCGGTGACGATTGATGTCAAGGCCAGTGACCCGGTTCAAGTGGACGATGTCATCGTCGTGCGTGAATCGTGGTTTTGAGCTTGTGGTTTTGCGCAGGGTGGGCGGATTCTCCGCGCGGTGATAGTTGGATGATGCATAGCCGCTCAGGCTGCAGTACTGTGATTTGACCGCGTGGGGTGAATTGGTCCAGTGGACCGATTCTCGAGCCGCCCACCCTACGAAACTGTAAAGATTCACCAGACTCACCCGTTTTGTCCACCCGCTGTCAAAGGCATCTGATGCAAAGGTAAGGCCATGAACGTTCAACAATTCCTGCTCATTCTTCTCGCCAGGAAGAAGATCATCCTAGGAACCCTGCTGGTCACGGTCCTGCTTGCGCTGGGCTGGAGCCTGATCCAGCAGAAGACCTACAAGGCAACCGCATCCGTGCTGTTGAACTACAAGGGGGTGGACCCGGTGAGCGGGCTCACCATGCCCGGCAACCTGATGCCGGGCTATATGGCCACCCAGATGGACATTATCACCAGCAAGAACGTGGCGCTGCGGGTGGTCGATTCGCTGCGCCTCGCGTCGAGCCCGGCCGTGCAGGCGCAGTGGCGCGAAGCCAGCGAAGGCAAGGGCTCGGTGCGCGACTGGCTGGCCGACCTGTTGCTCAAGAAGCTCGAGATCATGCCCTCGCGCGAGTCGAGCGTGGTCGAGATCAGCTTCAAGGGCGCCGACCCCGCCTTCGCCGCCGCCGTCGCCAACGCCTTCGCCGACGAATACCAGAAAATCAGCGTCCAGCTCAAGACCGAGCCGGCCAAGAAAGCCTCGTCCTACTTCAACGAACAGACCAAGCAGCTGCGCGACAACGTGGAAGCCGCGCAGGCGCGCCTGTCGAAGTACCAGCAGGAGAAGGGCATCGTCAGCCTCGACAACAACCGCGTGGACGTCGAGCTGTCGCGCCTGAACGACCTCTCGGCCCAGCTGGTCGCGGCCCAGACCCAGGCCATGGAAGCCAGCTCGCGCGAACGCATGGCTACCGGCGTGGGCTCGCCCGACGTCGCCAACAACGCCCTGGTGCAGAGCCTGCGCGTGAGCCTGGCCAGCGGCGAGGCCAAGCTGGCCGAAGCCGCATCGCGCTACGGCCGCAACCATCCGGCCTACCAGTCGGCGCAAGCCGAGGTGGGCAAGATGCGCGCCGAGCTGAACGCCGCCCTGGGCAGCGTGTCGAAGAGCGTGGGGGCCAATGCCCAGGTCTACCGCCAGCGCGAGGCCGAGCTGCGTGCCGAACTGGCGGCCCAGAAGACCCGCGTGCTCGAGCTGAACCGCACCCGCGACGAGCTCGGCGTGCTGCTGAAAGACCTCGACAGCGCCCAGCGCGCCTTCGACGCCGCCAGCAGCCGCTTCTCCCAGACCCGCATCGAGGCCCAGTCCGAGCAGTCCGACATCTCGATCCTGAATCCGGCTGTGCCGCCGACCGAGCCCGCGGGCCCGCGCGTGCTGCTCAACACCCTGGTCTCGATCCTGCTGGGCACCATCCTCGGCGTGGGCCTGGCCCTGCTGCTGGAACTGATCAACCGCCCGGTCCGTTCGACCGGCGACGTCAAGGACATGCTGGGCATCCCGGTGCTCGGCACCATCGAGTGGCGCATGAAGCGCCCGCGCACCGCCGGCATCCGCGCGCTGATGACTCCACGCCGCCTGCTGCGGCTGAACTGAAGTGGTACGCGCGCCCATGAGGCGCGCGTGGCACCGGCGCATTCCGAACCAAAAGAACAGGACACGATCATGAATTCATCCGTGCTATCCGCATTGCCTACCGGCGCACCGCATGAGGGCGCATTGCATAACGGCGCATTGCAGAACGAACCTCACGCCGATTCGAGCATGGGCGCATTGCTGCTCGATTCCGGCAAGCTCACGCCCGAGAGTGCCGAGCGCGTCCTGCGCATGCAGAAGGACCTCGGGATCCGCTTCGGCGAGGCCGCCGTGCGCCTCGGGCTGGTGAGCGAGGAGGATATCCAGCAGGTGCTGGCTCGCCAGTTTTCCTACCCCTACCTGCAGAAAGGGCAGGCCAACCTGTCGCCCAAGCTGGTCGCGGCCTATGACCCGTTCTCGCCACAGGTCGAGGCCCTGCGCGCGATCCGCAGCCAGCTGATGCTGCGCTGGTTCGCACGCGGACGGCGTGCCCTGGCGATCGCCGGCGTCACGCCGGAAGACGGCTCCAGCCTGTTCGCGGCCAACCTCGCGGTGGTGTTCTCCCAGCTCGGCGAGCAGACCCTGCTGGTGGACGCCAACCTGCGCAGTCCGCGCCAGCAGGAGATGTTCGGCGTCAAGCCGCGCCAGGGCCTGTCCGACCTGCTGGCCGGCCGCGCCGACCTCGACGTCATTTCGCGCGTGCCTGCCTTTGTCGACCTGTCCCTGATGCCGGCCGGCACCCTGCCGCCGAACCCGCAGGAACTGCTGGCGCGCGAAGGCTTCCGCAACCTGAATACCCAGCTCGAAAGCCGCTACGACGTGGTGCTGTACGACCTGCCGCCGTTCGCGGCCGGGGCCGACGCGCTGGCCGTGGCGGGCCGTGCCGGCGGCGTTCTGCTGGTGGCATGCAAGCACCGGACCCGTATCGCCAACATCAGCCGCATGGCCGAGCAGATGGCCGAATCCGGCGCCGAAGTGGTCGGCTCGGTGGTCGTGGAGTTCTGAGATGGCGACGGCGGCACAGAACCAGGCGGCGGCAGCAATGTCGCAGCCGTCCCCCCCGACCCTGGCCGGCACCCTCGATGCGTTACGGCGCTCATTGCCCGAATGGTGGCCCATCTACGCCGGCCTGGCGATCCTGTTCGGCCCCACCTTCTACGACCTGTTCACCGGCGCCTGGATCGGCGAGGAGCAGGGCCATGGACCGATCATCTTCTTCCTGGCGCTCTGGCTCATCTGGCGCAAGTGGCCCGAGGTCATGGCCGCGGTCGGTCCCCTGCCTTCGGGCAGCTGGAGCGGCTGGCCGGTGCTGGCCCTCGGCCTGATGTTCCACCTGCTGGGCCGCTCGCAGAAGATCCTGATGTTCGAGGTCGGCTCGATCGTGGTGGTGATGGCGGCCCTGGTGCTGCTCAAGTTCGGCAGCCGTGCGCTACGCGTGCTGTGGTTCCCGTTCTTCTTCATGCTGTTCCTGGTGCCGCTGCCGAGCGAGCTGGTGGCGGCGGTGACGATGCCGATGAAGATGGCCGTGTCCTGGGTGACCGAGCACATCCTGTTCGCCCTGGGCTACCCGATCTCGCGTTCGGGCGTGGTGCTGCAGATGGGCCAGTACCAGCTGCTGGTGGCCGACGCCTGCGCCGGCCTGCAGACCCTGCTGACGCTGGAAGCGCTCGGCCTGTTCTACCTGAACCTGATGCGCCACCCGTCGGCCTTCCGCAACATCGCGCTGGCGATCCTGATCATCCCGATCTCGTTCACGGCCAACGTGATCCGCGTGATCGCACTGACCCTGATCACCTATTACTTCGGCGACGCCGCCGGCCAGGGCTTCCTGCACGGCTTCGCGGGCATGGTGCTGTTCGTCACCGCGCTGCTGCTGATCCTGGCGGTCGACAACGGCCTGCAGTGGTGGATCAAGCGCGGGGAGGGCAGCGGCGGCGGCACCGGCGGCCCGGGATCGGGCAGCGGCCGCATGCCGGGCCCGCGGACGGGCCCCCTGAAGGAGGCAACATGAACCGCCGTCTCGCCATCAGCATCGTATTGGGCGTGGCCATGGCCGGCACCTCGGCACTGACCGGCGCGCTCACGCCCAAGCCGCGCGTGCTGCAGCCCCATGAACAGTTCAGCCTGGAACAGATGATCCCCCAGCGCTTCAGCGACTGGCGCATCGACCCTTCCGTGGTGCCGCTCGCGCCCGATCCGGAGCAGCAGAGCATGCTGGAAAAGATCTACGACCAGACCCTGTCGCGCACCTACATCAACGGCCACGGCCAGCGCGTGATGCTGTCGATCGCCTATGGCGGCGACCAGAGCAAGTCGCTGCAGCTGCACCTGCCCGAGGTCTGCTACGTGGCCCAGGGCTTCCAGATGCAGAAGGAAGCCGATGACAACCTGGCGACCCGCTTCGGCGAACTGCCGGTCAAGCGCCTGGTGGCGCGCCTGCACGAGCGCAACGAGCCGATCACCTACTGGATCACGATCGGCGAGCATGCCTCGCGGGCCGGCATCCAGCAGAAGCTGCGGCGCCTGGCCTACGGCCTGTCGGGCGAGATCCCGGACGGCATGCTGGTGCGCGTCTCGACCATCCAGGCCAATGACGCCCAGGCCTACCGGGTGCAGGACCGCTTCGTGACCGACATGCTGGGCACGATGGCGCCGCGCGACCGTACCCGCCTGCTGGGCGCAGGACTGGCATCGGCAGCCGAGGCGGCGCCAGAGGCGGCCTCGGCTGCGGCCGGGTCGGCGACCACCCCATCGGGACCGGCGCAGGGTTGAGACAGGGACGGCCAGGAGAGAAACTAAGAGCTATTGATGAACACGATCCTCCCATACATTTACTACTCGCTGCCGTGGGCCTTCATCATCGGCCTGTCGATCGCGGCCGTCGCGGGGATCGGCATCGGCATCGCGTGGCCGCGCTTCCTGGTTTATCCCTACCTGGCGGTGTATTTCTGCATGAACTCCACCAGCTACGGGAACATGGCGATCTTCGCCAGCCGCAGCATCTACAGCCGCGGTTCCGGCCTGCTGCTGTTCGGCCTGGTGCTGTGGTACGTGCTGGGCGCCTGGGCCTGCGCCCGGGTGGCGGCCACCTTCCAGCGCTACCCGACCCCGGCCTGCAACCTGCGGCCCTGGTTCTGGGCCTGGTTCGTGCTGCTGCTCGGCCACCTCGCCGTCGGCCTGATGAACGGCGTCACGGTGGCCGAGGCGCTGACCCCGCAGGGATTCTCGAACATCGTCTGGATGGCGCCGCTGATCTCGCTGATGCTGCTGTCCTTCCGGACCCGCGAGCACCTGATCGAGCTGACCCATTTCATCCTGATCGTCGGCCTGTGCCGCTCGCTGTTCGGCCTGGTACGCTGGGCTGCCTTCGGGGGCGACCCGAACAACGTCTACGCCAACCTGAACGCGATCAAGATCCGCCTGACCTTCTTCGACATCAACGACAGCCTGGTGTGCACCATCGCCTTCGCGATCGCCGCCGTCCACCTGTTCCAGACCGTGAAGACCGACCGTCCGAAGTTCTGGCGCGCCATCGAATGGATGACCCTGGTGTCCACCGCGCTGTGCATCCTGCTGTCCTACCGCCGCAGCGCCTGGATCGGCTTCATGCTGGCCTTCCTGGTCATCATGATGCGCTTCCCGCTCAAGCGCCGCATGCAACTGATGACGGCCGGGCTGCCGGTGGTCGGGGCTGCGCTCGCCTACGTCGCGGTGCAGCGCCTGTCGCAGACCAAGGGGGCGGGCACCGGCCTGTCCAGCCTGGTCTACGACATGCAGTCCAAGCGCTTCGGGCCCGAGAGCGAGCGGGTGCTGGAACTGAAGTTCGCGCTGGGCGACTTCCTGGCCAACCCCATCACCGGCATCGGCACCTGGGGCAGGTACACCGGCTACCAGTACATCTCGTGGCAGCAGAATCCTGACGGCGGCCTGTTCCTGCACAGCGGTGTGCTGCACATCGCGCTCAAGAGCGGCCTGATCGGCACCGTGCTGTTGTTCGGGACCCTCCTCACCTTCGTCCTGTTCGCGCGCCGCGCCCTCAAGCAGCTGCCGCCTGAACTGCTCGGGCTGGCCACGGCCGGGGTAGCGGGGCTAGCCTTCATGATCCCCGACTTCCTGATCGGCACGCCGTTCCCGCAGGTGCGCACCAGCCAGATGCTGGCCGTCTGTATTGCCTTGCCCTATCTGGCGATGGCGGTGGCCAAGGCGGCGCCGGTGACCAGTCGTGGCAATTCGCCTGCAGTGCGGCCCTTCACGCCGCCGCGTCCCAACCTGGTGCCCGCCTGATGAACCTGCGTCTTGCCCGTAACGCCTGGTCGAACCTGCTGGGCGCGGCCATTCCCGCGCTGGTCATGCTCGGCACCGTGCCGCTGGTGGTCAAGGGACTGGGCGACGCCGGCTACGGCCTGTACTCGCTGGTCACGGCCATCGTCGGCTATTTCGCCGTCATCGACATCAACGTCACCGCCGGCTCGGTCAAGTACATCGCCGAGCACAATGCACGCAAGGACGAGGACCGCATCCACGAGACCGTCTCCTTCGGCCTCGCCACCTACACCGGCATCGGCCTGCTGGGCGCGCTCGGCCTGTTCTTCAGCGCCGGCTGGCTGGTGGAGGGCGTATTCGCGGTGCCGCAGCGCCTGATTCCCGAAGCGACCGCCACGCTGCAGCTGGCCTCGCTGGGCTTCCTGGCCGGCCAGCTGCAGAGCTACCTGAACAGCGTGCCGCAGTCGCTGATGCGCTACGACATCTCGGCGCGCCTGGAGATGGTGTTCGGCACCCTGGTGCCGCTTGCCACCGTCGGCGTGCTGCTGCTGGGCTACGGCCTGTTCGAGGTCATCCTGCTGCGGGTAGTCGCCTCTACCATCCATTGTTCCATCCTGTGGGGCGCGATCCGGCGCCTGCTGCCCGGCATGCGCTGGCGCTGGCCCGGGGTGCAGTTCCGCAATGCGCTGCTCGGCTTTTCGGCCTATTCCTTCCTGTCGCGCTTCGCCACGCTGTCCTACGCCCACGCCGACAAGCTGATCATCGGGGCCCTGGTCGGCGTGACCGGACTGGCCTACTTCACGGTGGCGGCCACGCTCGCCAACCGCGTGCTGAGCCTGACCTTCCGCCTGTCCGGCGTGTTCTTCCCGGCGGCCAGTGCGCTGGCGGCAAGCGGGGAATACGCGCGCCTGGACCGCGTCTACCTGAAGGCCACCCGCTACGTGGTCTTCCTGAACGCCGCGATCCTGGTGCTGGTGGCCGTGTTCGCCCAGCAGATCCTGGGCTACTGGATGAACGACGCGTTTGCCCGCAACGGCGCGCTGGTGCTGGCCGTGATGGCGCTGTCGCAGTTCGTCGATTCGCTCACCAGCCTGCCTTCGCTCGTCAACGACGGCATGGGCCACCCGCGCGTGTCCGGCCTGTTCGCCGTGACCCGCGCCCTGGCCGGACTGGCCATCGTCTACGTGGGCGTGGCGGGGTGGGGCATCGATGGCGCCGCCTGGGGCCACCTGGTGGCGTCGCTGGTATTCACCAGCATCTTCCTGGTCTACGTCCATGGCCGCACGGTGCCGACCACGCTCGGTCGCCTGCTGGGCCAGGGCTATGCCCCGGGCCTGCTCGGCGTCGCCCTGGTGGCGGTCGCCGCCAGCGCCGCCGAGCAACTGTTCGACCGCGGGGCCTGGGATTTCCTGTTCATTCTTGGCGCGACCGTGCTGCTGCTGGGCGTGCACGGTGCGCTGTTCGTCGTCGAACGCGACGACCGGCTGCTGGCCTGGTCGCGCCTGAAAGCAGGCTTGTCGCGCTCGCAGGCGGTGGGAGGCTAAGTTTTGCGGATATTGATGGTGTCGGAAGATTTGCCGGGCGCCCAGCTCGGCGGCCTGGCCAAGCATGTCGTCACGCTGTCGAATGCCCTGCTCGAAGAAGGCCACCACGTGGACATCATGGGCCGCTCGGACCGGGCCCACCCCAAGAGCGCCGAGGAGATCGGCTTCCAGGGGCGCTTCGTCCCCGGCTTCGATTTTCGCCGGGTCGGCTGGAAGGAAGCCCAGCTCGGCTTCTTCAATCCGGCCAAGCGGCCCTGGTTCGCGGCGAAAGTCGCGCGCGCGCTGTCCGACCATGCGCGCAAGATCGGCAACTACGACGTGGTGCACTACCACGGCCACCTGCCCATGACCGGGCTGTACGTCGATCCCGCCCTGAACTTCGTCCAGACCCGCCACGACCAGGGCAGCGAGTGCGTGACCCACCTGCGCTTCAGAAACGACGCGGTGTGCACCGAGACTTCGCCGCGCGCCTGCGCCGGCTGTGCCCATTCGGCACCCGGACCGGTGCGTACCCTGTTGTCCGGCCACGCGGTGGCGCGCTACCGCGGCGAGACCGAACGTACCTTCGCGCAGCATAAGACCATCTTCGTATCGGACTTCCTGCGCCGCCAGTTCCTGCGCGCGCTGCCGCATGCCGATTTGTCGCGCTCGCGCGTGATCCACAACTTCATCAACTACCGCAAGCTGGCACGGCTGGCCGCCGCCAGCGGCGAGCCGAAGCAGGGGCAGGTGCTGCTGGCCGGGCGCATCGATACCGGCAAGGGCTTTGCTGAATTCCTTGCCGCCGCACGCGGCCGCCTGCCGGTGGGGACGCGACTGCTGGTGGTCGGCGACGGCCCGCTGCGCGCACGCCTCGAGGCCGAGTATACGAGCGAGCAGATACGCTTCCTCGGCTGGCAGCCGAACCCGGAAGTGGTGGCCCTGACCGCCACCAGCCATGTCTGCGTGGTGCCTTCGGTGTGGGAAGAACCCTGCGGCACCACCATCCTCGAAGCGCTGGCGCTGGGCCGCCCCTGCCTGGCACTGGCGCGCGGCGGCAATCCCGAACTTGCCGTCTACGAGTCCTATCCCGGCCAGCTGCGCCTGGCCACGTCGATGCCGGAGCTGGTCACGCTCCTGTGCGACGAGCTGGCGCGCCCGGCCCAAGCACGTCCCTTGCCGGCAATCGCCGGGATGGACGTTTACCAGGCCCTCCCCAAGATCGTGGATTTCTATGCTCAATAATACTTCGACCCCATCCGCCGGCAAGCCGACTTTTTCCATCGTCACCTGCACCTGGAACAGTGCCGCGACCCTGGCCGATACCCTGGCCTCGGTCCAGGGCCAGACTTGCCAGGACTACGAGCACATCTTCGTCGATGGCGGTTCCACCGACGGTACCCTCGACATGATCGCGGCGTATATGCACGACAAGCCGGGTAACAAGCGGGTGCTGCGCGACGTCGGCGGGGGCATCAGCCGCGCGATGAACCAGGGCATCGAAGCGGCCCGTGGCGAATACATCGCCCACCTGCATTCCGACGATTACTACAACGGTCCGGACGTGCTGGCCACCGTCAAGCGTGCCTTTGAGCAGGCACAGGCGGCCGGGAAGCCGGTGGACTGGGTATATGGAAACATCCAGGTCCTGAAGGACGGCAAGATGGTGCCGCCGTACGCGATGCCGGCCTTCTCCTACCGCTCCTTCGTGGCTGGCCGCAGCTCGATCCCGCACCCGGCCGTGTTCGTCCGCAAGTCGGCCTTCGAGCGCGTCGGGACCTTCGACGAAAAGCTGAAATACGCAATGGACATCGACCTGTGGCTGCGCCTGGGGGCGGTGTCGCGCCCGGCCATGATCGACCAGCCCCTGACTGTATTCCGCGACCATGCGGGCAGCGTGTCCTCGGCCAACCGGCTGAAAGCGCGCAAGGAGGAATTCAGTGTGCGCAGGCGCCACATGGACAAGGCGCCGCTCGCCTTCGGTATTTATTGCCTGCGCTACCTGAAACGGGTGCGCGAACTGCAGGCCGAGGCGCGCGCGGTCGCTGTGCAATGAGGCGCCGATGGTTTTCTGACAGCTTTGCCGTTTTTTCTTTCCAGGCGGTTTACGACCGTTAGAAGCCTGCAAATATTGTTCGGTAAAAGTTGAAATTCTGTCGTGGGATTTCTGCAAAGCAAGCAAAAAATCTGTAATTTCTTTGGAGAATTTGCCTGTGCTCAACTTACTTTGGGGTAGCATAACTGCTGTCAAGTAAGTGTTTCTGAAGCGCAGCAATCGTTCTCAAGCCCGCCGGCGACGCCGGTCTGGCGCATGGATTTCAAGATTTTTTTCGGAGTACCCACATGCAATTTCAACGGAAGAGCCTGGTCCTGGCGGCTGCTGTCGCCTCGCTGTTCGCGAGCGTCTCCGCGCGTGCCGACTGGGTCCAGTCGACCGATCCCCTGGTCGTTCAGGCCAAGCCTGAAATGAACTCGGTGCAGGCACAGAACCCTCCCGGTTTCACCTGGGCCCGCCACGGCACCGGTCCGGCCAGCTACGAAGTCGAGATCACGCCGGTGGGCGGTACGCCGACCCGCGCGGTGGTCGACCGCAACTGGTACCTGCCGACCAAGGCTTTCGCCCTCGGCAACTACACCTGGCGCGTGCGCCCGGTGGGCACCAACGACTGGTCGACCGCGCGCACCTTCTCGATCACCAGCAAATCGACCAAGTTCGAAGTGCCGGACAACGCTACGCTGCGCAGCCGCATCCTGTCGAAGGCCCGCCCGCGTTCGCTCCCAGGCTCGGTGACGCCGTTCTCGACCTGGAACTATGCCAAGCGCACCACGCTCGAACCCTACCTGAGCCGCCTGGGGAACGAAGTCAAAGCGCAAGTCACCGCCGTGCCGACGCTGTCGGATTCGCGCTGGACCATCGTCATCAGCTCGCCGCTGACCGCCGCCATGGCCTCCCAGCAGACCGATGTGCGCCAGCGCATCAACGAAGCGACCCGCCAGATGGAAGCGGCGGCGCTGATGTACAAGCTCAGGGGCGAGAGCGTCTACCTGACCGAAGCCCTGCGCCGCGGCGACGAGCTGGCCGCGCTGAATCCCTCGGGGCCGACCAGCTACGTCAACCAGGACCAGGCAACCCGCCAGATCGCCTGGGGCCTGGCCAAGACCATCGACCTGTTGGGCAGCGCGCTGGACGGCACCCGCAAGGCCCGTTGGCTCGGTTCGATCAAGATCCGCACCACTGAAATCTACAACAACCTGGCCGGCGACAATGGCCGCCTCGACCAGTACCCGTTCGACTCGCACGGCAACACCAGCATGGTGTTCCTGGTGCTGATCTCGACCCTGACCCTGGGCGACATCCCGGAAGCCGAGAAGTGGTTCGATTTCTCCTTCCGTGCCTATGCCCTGAGCCCGAACCCATGGAGCGGCCCGGAAGGCGGCTACGCCAACGGCACCGCCTACGCCGAATACGCGGCCGGCTACCTGCTGGCCCTGTGGGACCCGCTGACCCATGCGAGCGGCGTGAACTTCTTCGGCAAGCCCTGGACCCTCGGCTTCCTCGACTTCGCGATGGAATTCACTCCGCCGGGCGCGCGCACCCACGCCTTCGGCGACGCTTCCGAGACCAAGCCGGACCCGCGCGTGTTCCGCGCCTTCGCCACCCGCATGTGGTCGCCGCGCGCCGCCTGGTACGTGAAGAACACCACCGGCATGGAAGACGCGATGTCGCTGCTGCAGGCCGAATACCCGCTGCCGGTGACCTACACCACCTTCCAGGAAGCGCCGCAGAACTCGGCCTACTACCCGAGCATCGGCTGGGTCGCGATGCACAGCGACCTGGGCTCGACCTCGCGCACCTCGACCTTCTTCAAGTCCAGCCCCTACGGCTCGTTCAACCACAGCCACGGCGACCAGAACGGCCTGCTGCTGTCGATCGCCGGCCAGCCGATGCTGGTCAAGGCAGGCTGGTACGATTGGTACGGCTCGCCGTACTGGACCGACTGGTACCACCAGACCCGCTCGCAGAACGCCATCACCTTCGACGGCGGCAAGGGCCAGATGGTGACCGGCTACCGCGAGCAACTGCAGCGCAACGGCAGGATCACCGCCTTCACCGCGCAGCCGAGCTACGACTATGCCGAAGGCGACGCCACCCCGTCGTATGGCGGCCAGCTGACCATGGCCAAGCGCCAGGTCTGGCACCTGCGCAATGCCGGCAATGCCATCCTGGTGCGCGACCGCCTGGCCAGCACCGTGGCCCGCACCTACGAGTGGAACATGCACACCAACTCGATCATGACCATCGAGAACGGCCAGAACGTCAAGGTGGTGACCGGCACCCAGTCGCTGTGCGTGCGTTCGTTGCACGGCAACGCCAGCTTCGCCAAATGGATCGGCCCGGGCGCCAAGGCCAACGTGATCGAAGACCACGGCGCCTTCTACCTGAAGGCCGAGGCCAACGCCACGGCCGAGTACCTGGTGCTGCTCGACCCGGGCTGCAAGAAGCCGGCCGTGAACATCTCGACCTCGGGTTCGGTGCGCACCGTGACCGTGGGCGGCCAGTCGGTGACCATCAACTAACAGAGCGCTGTCCGCTTCACGCAACTGCTAGACTCTGGCTCCTCGCGGCACGCGCCGCGAGGGGCTTTTTATTTGCGGAGTCGGCAATGAAGCAGGTGTTCCTGATCTGTGCGCACAAGGACATCGACCAGCTCAACGCGCTGGTCGCGGCGCTGTGCGACCCCGACTTCACGGTCTACGTCCACCTCGACCGCAAGAGCGCGCTCGACCCCGCCGCATTGCACCCATCGGCGCGCCAGGTGGCGCCGCGCATCGACGTGCGCTGGGGCGGCTTCTCGCAGGTGAACGCAACCCTGGTGTCGCTGCGCCAGATCCTGCACGAGCAGCCCGAGTTCGACAAAGTCATCTTCCTGTCGGCCCAGGACTTCCCCCTGCTGCCCAATGCCCTGCTCAAGCGCGAGCTCATGCGCTTGAAAGACCGTGAACTGCTGGAGACGGCGCCGATCCGTCCGGGCGGCTGGAACGTCGGCTTCCGCTACCAGTTCTTCTACCGGGAAGGAGGAGGGCGGCTGGAACGCCTGGCCTGCGGCCTGGCCAACCGCGTCCTGCGCGCGAGCGGACGCCGGCGCAGCATGCCGGACGGTTTCGTGCCGCACGGCGGTTCCTCGTGGTGGGCACTGTCGCGCGACTGTCTGGCCGAGGTGCTGCGCCTCGCCGACGCCTACCCGCGCCTGATGCGCTTCATGCGCACCGTCCAGTGTCCGGACGAGATGCTGTTCCAGACCCTGGTGATGCATTCCCGCTTTGCCGGCCGGGTGCTGTCGGATAACTTCCGTTACGTGCAATGGCCCGAGCAGGGCGCGCGCAACCCCAAGGTGCTCGATGCCGGCGACTTCGAGCGCATCCGCGCCTCGAACGCCCACTTCTGCCGCAAGCTGGACAGCCAGGCCAGCGCCGGGCTGCTGCCGGTGCTGGTGCAGTGGAAGGAGAGCCGGGCAGCTGCCTGAGCATCTGCCGCGCGTGTCCTGGCGCACATATCGATACCATTCCTGAAACGTGCGCGCTTGCGGCCGCGCTAGAATCGGCGGGTCCGTCCTATCGATACTGGCCTCATGCGCAAGCCCCTGTCCATTGCCTTCATCGTTCGTGATCCCTTGCCGCCGCTGCGTGCCGACGTCGCGACCCTGTTCGGCGCCGAGATGCCGCGCTACGGCGTGAATACCGAACTGGTCGGCCAGTCCGGCAGCGAAGCCGGCGCCCCCTGGCCGGCCGGGGGCATGCACACGGTGGGCAGCCTGAAGTCGCGCTTTGCCGCCGTCATGTCGCCGCTCTGGGACCTGCGCGGCCTGCTGCGCGCAAGGCGGCGCGGGCGGCCCGACTGCATCCAGGTGCGCGACAAGATCGCCTCCGGCCTGCTCGGGCGCATCGCCGCCTTCGTGCTGCGCGTCCCCTTTGTTTACTGGATGTCCTTCCCGATCGTCGAAGGCTTTGAGGTGCGGCGCGACGAGATCGGCAGCCGCGGGAAAGGACTCACGTGGCTCGGCCACGCCCTGCGCGCCTGGGCCTCGCGCATCGTCATCTACCGCCTGGTGCTGCCGGGCGCCCACCACATCTTCGTGCAGAGCGAGGCCATGGCCGACTGGATGGCCGCCAAGGGTTTCGAGCGGGCGCGCATGACCGCCGTGCCGATGGGCGTCGATGCCACGCTGTTCGACCGCAACAGCGTCGAGCCGGTCGACGATCCCCGCCTGATCGGGCGCCGCGTCGTCCTCTACCTGGGCCGCATCGCCCAGGCGCGCCGCTCCGACTTCCTGCTCGACGTGGCCGAGCAGCTCAAGGATGACTTCCCCGACCTGCTGCTGGTGATTGCCGGCGACGCCGCCTCCAATGACGAAATGGACTGGATGCGCGCCGAGATCGCGAAACGGGGCATCGGGGAGCACGTGCTGCTCACCGGCTGGCTGCCCCAGCGCACCGCGCTCGGCTATGCGGTGCGCGCCGAGGTCGGATTGTCGCCGATCCCGCGCGGCACGCTATTCGACGTTTCCTCGCCGACCAAGCTGGTCGAATACCTGGCGCTGGGCATCCCCAGCGTGGCCAACGACATCCCGGACCAGCAACTGGTCATCGACGAGAGCAGGGCAGGGCTGTGCGCGCCCATGGAGGCGGCACCTTTCGCTGCGGCCGTGCGGCGCCTGTTGCAGGACAAGGAGCTCGCCGCAGAGTTGGGGAAACGTGGCCCAGCGTACGTAAGAAGCCACCGGACCTATGCTATTCTGGGTCGCATTGTTGCAGAAACGTACACGAAAATCCTGCCGCGACGAGGGTGAAAAAGCAACATCTTGATCCGTCGGGCATCGTATTGTGCGCGACCGGGAGTAAACACTGTTGTACTATCCAAAACAATTTCTAATTTGCAAACCCGTTTGGAAGCACCTGAAGGAAAGGCAAATGGCATGAACCGGGCATCGGCACCAGCAGCGCCAGCGGCGACCCATGCGTCGCCGAAGGTGCTCATGCTGGGGACCGAGCCTGGCGGACGGGGCGGTGTCGCCACCGTGGTCTCGCTGCTGCGCCAGAACGGGCTGTTCGAGCGCGAAGGCGTCTGCTACGTCCCGACGCATGCCGAAGGCAGCCGTGCGGCCAAGGTCGGCGCCGCCTTCAAGGGCTTGCTGCGCACCCTGGCCTGCCTGGCGCGCCGCCCGGAAGTCGTGCATGCGCACGCGGCCTCGAACGGCAGTTTCGTGCGCAAGTCGGTGCTGCTGGCCCTGTCGCGCGCCAGCGGCGCCAAGACCGTTTTCCACCTGCACGGCGCCTGCTTCGACAGTTTCATCGAACGCTCGAGTCCGCTCATGCGGCGCTGGATCCGCCACACGCTGGAAAAGAGCTCGGTCGTCATCGCGCTCTCCAGCCGCTGGGCCGGCTACCTGCAGGGTTTCGCCCCGCGCGCGAACATCGTCGTGATCCCGAATTCGGTACCGCTGCCGCCGCGGACAGGGGCTGGGAGCGAGCCGGGCCGCATCCTCTTCCTGGGCCAGGTCGAGCCGCGCAAGGGTATCTACGAATTGCTCGAAGCGCTCGCGCTGCTGCGCGAACGTTTTCCGTACGTACATCTGGCGATCGGCGGCCAAGGCGAGCTGGATCGGGTACAGCGCCGCGCGTCCGAGTTGGGCGTGGCCGACCGCATCACCGAGCTGGGCTGGGTCACCGCCCGGCGCAAGGCGGAAGAGCTGGCGCGTGCGTCGATCTTCTGCCTGCCGTCGCATGCCGAAGGCTTGCCGATGGCGCTGCTCGAGGCGATGGCGGCCGGCAAGGCGGTGGTCAGCACCGGCGTCGGCGGTATCCCGGACGCGCTGCGCGACGGTGACAACGGGCTGATGGTCGAGCCCGGCAACGTGGCATCGCTGGCGGACGCCCTCGGCAGGCTGCTCGGCGACGAGGCAGAGCGTGAGCGCCTGGGTGCGCGCGCCCGCGCCACCATCGAGCAGGAATTCGAGTCCGGCGTCGTGATCGGACAAATATCAGCGGTGTATCAACAACTGCGGCAACAGCGGCATCAGCGCAGCTGAGTGAAAGACATCGCGGCAACTTCGCAAAGCGAGGGGAGAGCTATGAACGCAACAGGAAGCTTGGGATGGCTGGTGAACCGGCTGCGCTGCATGTCGGTTGCCGAAGTGGGCTACCGTGTCCGCCAGGCGGCGGCCACCAGGATGGGCCGACGCATGGCCGGCCGCACGGCGCCGGCGCCGCTGCCGCGTGCACGTACGCTGCCCGTGCAGGGCGCTCCTACGCTGGACGCCGCCGAGATCGAGGCCTTGCTGCTCGATGCCGACCGCATCTGCGCCGGCCACGTGGTCCTGTTTGCCGAACGCCGCTTCGACGTCGGCGTGCCCACCGCCTGGAACCGCGACCCCGAGACCGGCGTCGTCGGTCCGGCGATCTATGCCGGCGACATCCCGATCACCAACCGCGAGCTGGTCGGCGACATCAAGCACGTGTGGGAACTGAACCGCCACCTGCACCTGGTGCGCCTGGCGCAAGCCTGGGTGCTGAGCCGCGAGGTGCGCTGGCTGCATGCGCTCGCGCAGCAGCTGCGCAGCTGGCTCGACCAATGCCCGCCGCTCACCGGTCCCAACTGGACCAGCTCGCTGGAGCTCGGCATCCGCCTGATCAACTGGAGCCTCGTATGGCAGCTGGTGGGCGGCGAGAAGAGTTCCTTGTTCGAAGGCGAATCGGGCCAGAAGCTGCGCGAGGACTGGCAGGGCAGCATCCACGCCCACTGCCGCAGCATCGCGCGCCACCTGTCGCGCCACTCCTCGGCCAACAACCACCTGATCGGCGAGCTGGCCGGTCTGTACGTCGGCGCCAGCACCTGGCCGTGCTGGAAAGAGTCCGCCGGCTGGCTGGAGCAGGCGCGCCGCGAGCTCGAGCATGAGGCGGTGGTCCAGTTCTCGCGTGACGGCGTCAACCGGGAGCAGGCCTTTGCCTACCATATCTTCTCGAGCGAATTCCTGTTCGTGGCCGGCCTGATGGGCCAGGCCTGCGGCCAGCCTTTCCCGCGCCCGTACTGGGCCTCGCTGCAGCGTGCGCTGCGCTTCCTGCGCTCGGTGCGCGACGCCGGCGGCAACCTGCCGGCAGTGGGCGACGCCGACGATGGCTGCGTGTTCCGCCTCGATGCCTCGGGCATGGACCGCGCCGCCCAGCTGCTGGCTTTGGGCGACATCGTCTTCGGCGCAGGTGGGGACAGATTCGCGGACAACCATCCGGGCGTGCGCTGGCTGCTGCACGCGCTGCCCGGCCCGCGCCCGGACTGCGACCCGCACGAGGTCGACAGCGGCTGGGCCTTCCCAGACGGCGGCTACCTCCTGTTCGGCAGTCACTTCGGCGAGCACCAGGAAATCAAGGGCATGCTCGACTGCGGTCCGCTCGGCTACCTCGGCATCGCTGCCCACGGGCATGCCGACGCGCTTGCGATGACCCTGTCCGTGGCCGGCGAGGAGTGCCTGATCGATCCCGGCACCTATTCCTACTGGCAGGACCAGAAGTGGCGCGACTATTTCCGCGGCACCTCCGCCCATAACACCGTGCGCATCGACGGCCAGGACCAGTCCGTCAGCGGCGGGCGCTTCATGTGGCTGCGCAAGGCGCAGGCCCGCATCGAGCGCATGCCCAGCAGCCCGAACGACTTCGATTTCCGCGGCTCGCACGACGGCTATACCCGCCTGTCCGACCCGGTGCGCCACATGCGCAGCGTGCGCTTCGACGGGCCCAGCAATACGCTGGTGGTGCGCGACGAAGTCTCGGCGCGCAAGCAGCACAAGGTCGAGCTGTTCTGGCACTTCGCACCGGAGCTCGACGTGCGCCTGACCAGCCATGGCCTGTCGGTGCGCGGCAAGCGTTTCGTGCTGCAAATGCAGGCCAATGGCGCCGATTTGCAGCTGGAACTGGTGCGCGGCGCCGAAAATCCGCCGCTCGGCTGGTGTTCGCGCACTTATGAATCGAAGCGTCCCTGCGAGGTACTTCGTATCACGACGGTATCGTCCGCCGTCCCTGTCGAATGCAGGTTTACAATAACGTTCCTGCATTAACAAAAAGTTATTATTGGGAAAGTTCCAAAGGAAGCCGCATGAACGCACAGACCACGCAAGCCACGCCGCCCGACGGGGACCGCATCACCCTGATGGGTTGCCAGGTCGACAACCTGACGATGGAAGAAACGCTGGGGAGGGTCGAGGGCTTCATCGGGTCCGGGCTGCCCCACCAGCACGTGGTGGTCAACGTGGACAAGCTGGTCAAGGCCAGCCGCGATCCGGAACTGCGGCAGATCATCAACGACTGCGCCCTGGTCAACGTGGACGGCATGCCGGTGGTGTGGGCCTCGCGCCTGCTCGGCAAGCCGCTCAAGGAGCGGGTCGCCGGCGTCGACCTGTTCGAGGCGCTGATGCGGCGCGCCGGCGAGAAGGGCTGGCGCGTATTCCTGCTGGGCGCGCGCGAGGAAGTCGTCAGCAAGGTGGCCGAGACCTATACCCGCAAGTACCCGGCGCTCAGGCTGGCGGGCTACCGCAACGGCTACTGGAAGGGCGAGGAAGAAGAGCGGACGGTCGCGGAACAGATCCGCGCCAGCAATGCCGACCTGCTGTTCGTGGCGATCAGCTCGCCCAAGAAGGAACAATTCCTCGGCAAATACCAGGCCCATATGCGGATTCCCTTCGCGATGGGCGTCGGCGGCACCTTCGATGTCGCCATCGGCAAGGTGAAGCGGGCGCCGCTGTGGATGCAGAGGTCCGGGCTCGAATGGTTCTACCGCTTCCTGCAGGAGCCGCGCCGCATGTTCCGGCGCTATTTCATTGAAGACATGGCTTTCATCGGGCTGTTCCTCAAGGAAGCGTTCAAGGGCAGGCAGGTCAAGCAGGGATAGGGTGGCCGTAGAAGCTGCCTGAGCAAGAACACAAGATACTAGCCCCAAGAAAAGACAATGTGGAGACGGCATGGCACGCGGCCAGCGAGTGCCGTGCGTGGGTTTTCGCCCCGGCAGTGATATGCTACGCCATTGATTGCCACATTATTAATACATTTCATATATCACAGAGAGAAAGACAATGAAGATTCTGGTTACTGGCGGCATGGGCTATATCGGTTCGCATACTGTCGTCGAGCTGCAGAACGCCGGTCACGAAGTGGTCGTCGTGGATAACCTGTCCAACGCGGTCGCCTCGGTGCAGGAGCGCGTGCAGCGCATCACGGACAAGACCTTCGTCTTCGAGGAAGCCGACATCCGCGACCGCGCGGCCATGGAGCGCATCTTCGGCGCCCACAAGGTCGATGCCGTGATCCACTTCGCCGGCCTGAAGGCGGTGGGCGAATCGGTGGCGCAGCCGCTGCGCTACTACGACAACAATGTCAACGGCAGCGTCATCCTGTTCGAGACCATGGCCAAGTTCGGCGTCAAGACCATCGTGTTCTCGTCCTCTGCCACCGTGTACGGCGACCCGGCCTCGGTGCCGATCCGCGAAGACTTCCCGCTCTCGGCGACCAATCCCTACGGCCGCAGCAAGCTGATGATCGAAGACATCCTGCGCGACCTGGCCAAGGCGGAGCCGGACTGGCGCATCGCGCTGCTGCGCTACTTCAATCCGGTCGGCGCCCACGAGAGCGCCCTGATCGGCGAAGAGCCGAACGGCATCCCGAACAACCTGGTCCCGTATATCGCCCAGGTCGCCAACGGCCAGCGCGAGAAGCTGTCCGTGTTCGGCGGCGACTACCCGACCCCGGACGGTACCGGCCTGCGCGACTACATCCACGTGGTGGACCTCGCGATCGGCCACGTGAAAACCCTCGATCGCCTGGCCAAGGAGCCGGGCATCGTCACCTATAACCTCGGCACCGGCCGCGGCAACAGCGTGCTGGAAATGGTGCGTGCCTTCGAAGCGGCCTGCGGCCGCCCGATTCCCTACCAGATCGTCGACCGCCGCCCCGGCGACGTGGCCCAATGCTACGCCGACCCGGCCAAGGCGCGCGAAGAACTGGGCTGGACTGCCGAGCGTGATGTCGCTCAGATGTGCGCCGACGTGTGGCGCTACCAAACTACTGCCAAATAAGCATGGCCAAATAATTTATTTTGTAAAGGAAGGTCTGATGAAAGCAATGATTCTCGCTGCAGGCAAGGGCACGCGTGTGCGCCCGCTGACCTATGACCTGCCAAAACCCATGATCCCCTTATTGGGCAAACCCGTGATGGCCTACCTGGTCGAGCACCTGAAAAAGCATGGCGTGACCGAAATCATGGTCAACGTCAGCTGGCTGCACGAGAAGATCGAGGAATACTTCGGTGAGGGCGAGCAGTTCGGCGTCCAGATCGGCTACTCGTTCGAGGGCTACATCAACAACGAGGGTGAGATCGTGCCCGAGCCGATCGGTTCGGCCGGCGGCATGAAGAAGATCCAGGAATTCGGCGGCTTCTTCGACGACACCACCATCGTGCTGTGCGGCGACGCCCTGATCGACCTCGACCTGAAAGCCGCGCTGCTCGAGCACCGCCGCAAGGGCGCGATGGCCACGGTCATCACCAAGGAAGTCCCATGGGACAAGGTCTCGTCCTATGGCGTGGTGGTCACCGACGCCGAAGGCCGCATCACCGAGTTCCAGGAAAAGCCGTCCGAAGCCGAAGCCAAGTCCAACTTCATCTCCACCGGCATCTACATCTTCGAACCGGAAGTCATCGACCTGATTCCGTCGGGCGTGCCCTTCGACATCGGTTCCGAACTGTTCCCGCTGCTGGCAGAGCGCGGACTGCCGTTCTATGCCCAGGGCCGCCCCTTCAACTGGCTCGACATCGGCACCATGAGCGACTACTGGGAAGTGCTGCAGACCGTGCTGACCGGCGAGGTCAACCACATGGACGTGCCGGGCATCCAGATCGAGCCGGGCGTCTGGACCGGCCTGAACACCAGCATCGACTGGGAAGGCACCACCATCGAGGGACCGGTCTATATCGGTTCCAACGTCAAGATCGAGGCGGGCACCCGCATCGTCGGTCCGACCTGGATCGGCCACGGCAGCCACATCTGCGAAGGCGCCGAGATCGTGCGTAGCGTGTTGTTCGAATACACACGGGTGTTGCATGATGTAACATTGCATGAAATGATCGTTTTCAAAGATTACAGTGTCGACCGCAAGGGCGAGATGAAGCACGCTTCCGAATATTCTTCGCAGGAATGGCTGAACGCGCGCGATCGCCGCCGTTCGGTTCGCAAGGAAATCGATGGCGAAGCCCAGAACGCTGTCCAGAAGATCAGAGAGAAAATAACCGAGAAAGTAAGCGCATGAAAATTTATCCAGTCATCCTCTCCGGCGGTGCCGGTACCCGCCTGTGGCCGCTGTCGCGCGCCGTGCTGCCCAAGCAGCTCCTGCCCCTGGTAGGGGACAGGACCATGCTGCAGGAAACTGCACTGCGGGTGGCCGGGTGGCCGGGAGTGATGGCGCCGCTGGTCGTGTGCGGCAACGACCACCGCTTCATGGTGGCCGAGCAGCTGCGCGAGACCGGCATCACCCCGCTCGGCATCCTGCTCGAGCCGGTCGGCCGCAACACCGCTCCGGCGGTGGCCGCGGCCGCCCACTACCTGAAGGCGATCGACCCGGAAGCCATCATGCTGGTGCTGCCGGCCGACCACGTGATCGAGAACGGCGCCGCCTTCCGCGACGCCGTCGAACGCGCCGTCACTCTCGTCGGGCAGGGCGCCCTGGCCACCTTCGGCATCGTCCCGAAGACCCCCGAGACCGGCTACGGCTACATCCGCCGCGGCGAGCAAGTCGCAGGTTGCGGCGACTGCTACCGGGTGGCGCGCTTCGTCGAGAAGCCGGATGCGGCTACCGCCCAGTCCTTCCTGGATGATGGCGGATACTACTGGAACAGCGGCATGTTCATGTTCCATGCCGAGCGCTTCCTCAAGGAGCTGGAGGAGCATGCGCCGGCCATCGCCGTCGCCGCCGAAAAGGCCGTCGGCACGGGCTACCGCGACCTCGACTTCTGCCGCCTGGAAGAAAAGGCCTTCTCGGACAGCCCGTCCGATTCGATCGACTATGCGGTGATGGAAAAGACCCGCGACGCCGCCGTGGTGCCGGCCGACATCGGCTGGAACGACGTCGGTTCCTGGTCGGCGCTGTGGGAAGTGCAGCCCAAGGATGCCGACGGCAATGCCCAGCGCGGCGACGTCTACCTCGACGGCGTCAAGAATTCGCTGGTGCGCGCCGAATCGCGCATCGTGGCCGTGGTCGGTGTCGAGGACCTGGTCGTGGTCGAGACCCAGGACGCGGTGCTGGTCACCCACAAAGACCAGGTGCAGCGCGTCAAGCAGGTGGTCGACCACCTCAAGAGCAAGGCGCGCACCGAGCACCTGCACCACACGCGCGTTTATCGTCCGTGGGGGCATTACGAGGGCATCGATGCCGGCGACCGCTTCCAGGTCAAGCGCATCACCGTCAAGCCGGGCGAGAAGCTCTCGCTGCAGATGCACCACCACCGCGCCGAACACTGGGTCGTGGTGTCGGGCACCGCGCGCGTGACCTGCGGCGACAAGGTCAGCCTGCTGTCGGAAAACGAATCGACCTACATCCCGATCGGCATGAACCACCGACTGGAAAATCCCGGCAAGCTGCCGCTGCACATCATCGAAGTGCAGTCCGGCAGCTACCTCGGCGAGGACGACATCGTCCGCTTCGAGGATATCTACCAGCGCGCCTGAGGCATGCTTGTAGGGTGGGCGTTTGTCATTCGGGACATTTCCCGAAATTACCCCGCCCACCCTGCTTAATAGCGCCGAATTATAGTCGGTTCCGCTTGCACAGCGGAACCGTGCGAACCCCTGCCGGAACGCGGGCATACAATGCCCGCAACTGAACCGAGCGAGGGGGCCATCCATGAAAACAATGCTTGCAGCGTCGAGCCTGGCGATTACCATGACACTCGGCCTGGCTGCGCCGGCCGCGCATGCCCAGGTCGGCGCACCGCTGCTGGACCTGACCCTGTACGGCCAGCTGGAACGCTGGCTCGGCGCCGGGCCGCTGGACCTGCGCAACATCTACACGCGGGAAACCGGCCACAATTCGCGCGATTTCCATGCGGCTGCCGATGGCGCCGGCATGACCTTCACGCTGCTGCAGGTGACCAACGATTTCGGCCAGAGCTGGATCGTGGGTGGCTACAATCCGCAGAGCTGGTCTTCCACCGATGGCTGGCACGAAACGCCCCGCGACTGGCAGCGCACCGCCTTCATCTTCAATTTCACCGATGCCAGGCTGTGGCGCCAGGTCCAGACCGATGACATCCTGCCGAACCGTGGCCTGCGCCAGACGTACAACGAGCCCAACCACGGCCCGACCTTTGGCGCCGGCCCCGACTTGTTCGTCAACGACCGCCTGAATGCCGCACTGTCCTGGCAGGTGAGCTATGGCGACGGGATCACCGAGGGCACCAGCATCTTCGACGGCAGCACCGGCGGCCAGCTGTTCCGCGTCGATGCGCTCGAGGTGTATTCGATCTCGCTCGTGCCGGAACCCGCCAACACGGCGATGTTCATCGGCGGCCTCGGAGTGCTGGGCTGGGCGGCATGGCGGCGCCGCGCTCGGGCGGTTCCTGCCGGCAAGGCGAAGATGCACTGAAGGGCAGGGCAGACGCCACGTTTGCGGCCACCCCGGCAAACGCGGCCCTGACAACTTGGCAAGCTGTGGCATGATGGCGGCGGAGCCCGGCTCCGCCATTCGTCCACCCTGCGACCGACTCATGCGACCGAACTTGCAAGCTTATTTGCGTGCGCCGCTGCGTGCGTTCCTTCCTGCACCCCTGCGTGCCGTTTTCTCCTGCTGCCTGTTCCAGTTGTGCGTCGTCGGCGCCCTCCATGCGCCAAGCGCCCATGCCGAGAGCGCGCCTGCTCTCAAGCCCGGGCAGCTGGCCATCGTCATCAATGACGAGGACCCCAACAGCGTCGCGGTCGGCGCCTATTACCGCAAGCGTCGCGATATCCCGGCCGCGAACGTGGTGCACGTGCGCATACCGCGTGTTGGCCAGTCCTTGCCGCGCTCGCTGACTCCGGCCAAGTTCCGCCTGCTCAAGGAAGAGATCGACGCGAAACTGGGGCCGGAGGTGCAGGCTGTGCTGATGGTCTGGACCGCGCCCTACGCGGTGGACTGCAATTCGATCACGGGCGCCTATACCCTCGGCTTCGACGGCGGCCAGTGCGCCAAGACCTGCGCCGCGGGCCAGCCCAGCCCGTATTTCAACAGCAAGTCGGCAAAGCCCTTCAGCGACCACCAGATGCGGATCTCGATGCTGCTGCCGACCGAGTCGGTGCAGGACGCGAAAGACCTGATCGACCGCGGCGTCACGGCGGGCTTCCGCACCGTACCCGCCACCGCCTACTTCCTCACCACGTCGGAAAAGGCACGCAATACCCGCGCCGGCTTCTTTCCCCGTCCCGGCCGCATCCCCGCGCGCCGCCTGACTACCAAGGTGATCCAAGCCGACGTGCTCGAAGGCGTGCAGGACGTGCTGGTCTACCAGACCGGCATGGCGCATGTCGCCAAGCTGGAGACGATCGGCTTCGTGCCCGGCGCCCTGGCCGACCACCTGACCTCGCTCGGCGGCGACCTGCTCGGCAGCAGCCAGATGAGCAGTCTGCGCTGGCTGGAGGCGGGCGCCACCGCCAGCTACGGCACCGTCAGCGAACCCTGCAACCACTGGCAGAAGTTCCCCAATCCCTCCGTCCTGCTGCGCCACTACCTGAGCGGCAACAGCGCGATCGAAGCCTACTGGAAGAGCGTTGCCTGGCCTGTCCAGGGCCTGTTCATCGGTGAGCCGCTGGCGGCGCCGTATCGCGCCCGCTGAGGGCGTGCCACGGGCGGATCTGGTCCTGCTTCTATCACAAACGAGGTGGAAGGGCGCAGCTTTGTTGTTTTGAGTGCATCGATGCAACACTGTCATCAGCACGCAATTTATTGCATTTACTATAAATTTTGCTAATGCTAAATTGCGTTCGCTAAGTAGTGTTTCATAAAAATTATCGTCCCACTCAACAGGATCCCATGAACAAGTTCCTCGCCTCCATCCATTTCCCCGGACGGCAGACCGTGCTAGCGGCGCTACTGGCCAGCCTTTCCCTTCCCGCGCTGGCAACCGGATCGCCGAACATCGTTATCAGCCAGGTATATGGCGGCGGCGGCAATTCCGGGGCGGAGTATCGCCAGGACTTCATCGAGATCTTCAACCGCAGCAGCGCCGACGTGGCGATCGGCGGCTGGAGCGTGCAGTACGCATCCAGCGCCGGTACCACCTGGCAGGTGAGTGCGATCCCGGCCGGCACCGTGCTGAAGGCGGGCCAGTATTACCTGATCCGCCAGGCCGCGGGTACTGGCGGCACCAGGGACGTGCCGAGCGACGCCGCGGGCGGCTTGAACCTTTCTGGTACTGCGGGCAAGGTCGCCCTGGCCAAGAACAGCACCGCCCTGAGCGGGGCCACCCCGACGAGTGCTGCCTTGGTCGACCTGGTCGGCTTCGGCAACAGCGCGGGCTACGAGGGCTTGCCTACCCCGGTCCTGAGCAATACCAAATCGGCCTCGCGCAATGACGGCGGCTGCGCCGATACCGACCACAACCTGACCGACTTCACGGTCGGTGCCCCGGACCCGCGCAACAGCGCGAGCCCGTTCAAGGCCTGCAACCTGGATCCGGTCGCCGAGCCGATCGTCGCCAACTGCCCGGCCACGCTGCTGCGTCCGCACGGCGAGCTCGCCTCCCGCAGCCTGAACGCCATCGACAAGGACAGCCGTGTCACCGGCGCCACCATCACCTCGAGTCCGGTCGCCGGCATCCGCCTGGAAGAGTTCGCCGCATCGGGCGCGGTCAACAGCGCCGCCGCGGTCAAGCTGGTGGTCGATGCTGCGGTCGTGCCGGGCAACCATCCGGTGACCATCAACTTCACCAACGACGCCAACCAGGCCCAGAGCTGCACGGTCACCGTGCGCTCGGCCGACACCAACACCATCCCGGCCATCCAGGGATCGGGCGCGGAAAGCCCGCTCAATCGCACGGCCCAGACCACCGAAGGCGTCATTACCGCGAAGGTCGGCAGCGGCTACTTCATCCAGGATCCTGCCGGCGACGGCGACCCGACCACCTCGGATGGCATCTTCGTGTTCGGCCAGACTTCAGGCAGCGTCGGCCAGCGCGTGCGCGTCACCGGCCTCGTCACCGAATACGCACCGTCGGGCGCCACCAGTACCTACACCGAACTGACCGACGCCGTCTCCAGCGTGCTCGGCGCCGGCCAGGCCGTCAGCGCCGCCAACATCACCCTGCCGGGCAGCGACCTGGAAGCCCATGAGGGCATGCTGGTGCGCTTCACCAACCCGCTGACCGTCAACGACAACAAATACCTGGGCGCACGGGGCGAACTGACCCTGTCCAGCGGACGCCGTGAAATCCCGACCAACCGTTACCGTCCGCGTACGCCGGAAGCGCAGGCCATGGCCGCCGACAACGCCGCCAATGCGATCGTGCTTGACGACGGCCTGTTCGTCACACCTGCCGTGATTCCCTACATCGGCGCGGATGGCACCGTACGGGCGGGTGATACCGTCACCGGCCTGGAAGGCGTGCTGGACTTCGGTTCGCTGGGCGGCGGCGGCGCCGGCTTCAAGCTGCAGCCGACCGTGGCGCCGCAGTTCTCGCGCACCAATCCGCGCCCGGCGGCGCCGAACCTGCCGGCCGGCATCAAGGTCGCCAGCGCCAACGTGCTGAACTTCTTCACTACCTTCACCAACGGCAGCACCGCTGACGGCGCCACCGGCCAGGGTTGCAAGATCGGCACGAGCACCCGCGCCAGCAACTGCCGCGGCGCGGACAACATGGACGAGTTCGTGCGCCAGCGCGACAAGATCGTCAAGTCGCTGATCGCCCTGGATGCCGACGTGGTCGGCCTGATGGAAATCCAGAACAATGGCGACACCGCCGTCGGCTACCTGGTCGACAGCCTGAACACTGCGCTCGGCGCGCCGGTCTACGCGGTGGTGCCGAAGCCCGAAGCCACCGGCACCGATGCCATCCGCGTCGCGATGATCTACAAGCCGGCTTCAGTCTCGCTGGTGGGCAGTGCGCTGTCGGATGGCGATCGGGTCAACAACCGTCCGCCGATGGCCCAGACCTTCCGTGCCAACAACGACGCCAAGTTCTCCGTGATCGTGAATCACCTCAAGGCCAAGGCGGGCTGCGACAAGGACAGTGGCCTGGACACCGACCAGGGCGACGGACAGGGCTGCTGGAACGCCACCCGCGTGCTGCAGGCCCAGCGCCTGGCGAACGTCTTCATCCCGCAGGTGGTGGCGAGCGCCAACGATCCGGACGTGCTGGTGATCGGCGACATGAATGCCTACGGTTTCGAGGACCCGATCGCGACCCTGCTGGGTGCCGGCATGGTGAACGAACTGGAGCGCTTCGTGCGTCCGCAGGGCATGGTGTACTCCTATGTGTTCGATGGCGAAGTCGGTTACCTGGACCACGCGCTCACCAGCGCCTCGCTGAGCAAGCAGGTGCTTGGCGCCGCCGAATGGCACAATAACGCCGACGAACCGGAAGCGATCGACTACAACAAGGAAAGCAAGCCGCAGGACCTGTACGTCGACAACGCCTATCGCGCCTCCGACCACGACCCGGTGATCGTCAGCCTCGGCCTGACCCCGCCATACGTGGACGTGACCGGCTCGGTGCGGGTCGTGCAAAGCGGCCTGGCGGTGAACTACGCTGCACAGCAATACAGCGGCAAGGTCATGTTCACCAATACGGGCAGCACGACCTTGAACGGCCCGTTGCATTTCGTGCTGCGGGGCTTGACCCAGGGCGTCGTTCTCAACGGCGCGCACGGCAGCCACAAGGGCGCACCTTATTTGACCCTGCCGCAAACCACGCTGGCGCCGGGCGAGAAGGTGACCGTGGAGTTCAGCTTCACCTATGGCGAGAAGAAGAAGTCGATCGACTACACGCCCAAGCTCTTCAGCGGCGACCTGCAGCCTTGATGACAGGCTGGCCGTGACAGGAACACCTGCTTTCGGGCAGGTGTTTTTGCTTTATCGGGGTGAAAAGAAAACGGCGCCCGTGCGGCGCCGCGACGATCCGGAATGGATCAGGACTGGGTCAGGTCCTTGCCTTCGGCGAGCGCACGGCGCATGGCATCGATGCGGTAGGCTTCGGCATTGCCGTCGATGATGCGCAGGCTGCCGCAGCCTTCGGCGGCGCAGTCGGGGGTCGGATTGTTCGGGCCACTGGCGGCAGCGACGGCCGGGCCGGTCGATGGGGCGGCCGGGGCGCCGATGGCGCCGGCAACGCCCAGGTCGCTCTGGACTGCCGAGCCAAGCGTCTTCGGCATCTGGGTTTCCTGCTGGCCTGCACCGCAGGCGGTCAGGAAGGTGGTCAGGGCGATGGCGGCGATAGTACGGAAGGAGATGTTCATGATCGGTCTGTTGAGCAAGCTCGTCTGTAACGAGTCCTATTGTAGTGAGTAAATTTTTCCGGTGCTCAATTATTTTCGTTAGCGAACAGCAAATATTAAGATTTAGAAATAGAATTGAGCGAAGTTAGCTTGTGTTCGCAGCAATTGAACCATCTGTTTTTAAGGAAACAAAAAATTCTCCATGGAAATTGATGTCGCACGGCAACAGTCCGCTGTTGCTGTACCACGACGCATTGGCCATTTGCTGTCGCCTCGGCAAGGTCAAGCATGCATACCGGGATTCGCTTGACCACATGTTGGCAAGAAGGGAAGATGGACATATGCGAAAACTCATCCTTATCTTCCTGCTCGCTTGTGCCGCCTGTACTACCGAGGCCCTGGACCCGGGCCGCAAGGACGTGGGAACGCCGGCAAGCGCAGCCACGACCGGGGCGGCCGGCGGCGACACCCTGGCACGCATCCGTGCGCTGGCGGGCGACGCCACCTGCACCGAATCCGGCCAGTGCCGTACGCTGCCGGTCGGGGCCATTCCTTGCGGCGGCCCGGAAAGCTACCTGCCGTATTCGACGGCGGGCACCGATGAGAAAGCCTTGCGCACGCTGGGCGAGCAGTTCAAGGCCGAGCGCCAGGCCGCGCACAAGGCGGGCGGCATGATGTCGATCTGCCGCCACCTGCCCGACCCGGGGGCGGTCTGCGTCAGTGGCCGCTGCCAGCTCGGGGCCGCGTCGCCATCGCTGGCGCGCTGAGCACCGCCAGCCCGCGCCACCCGCGGCATCCGGTGTGCGGCAGCGCAAGCAGGGGAACAGCACGGCTGTCATAGTGGCGAGCCATGCTGTTCGATGGCAAAAAATAAAGAAATATTGTCTTGGCATTGAGCGCCGTGGTAGCCTTCAACGCCAAATGAATTGATGTGTACAGGAGTCGGTCGATGTATTCAGGAATGGAACAGGACGTGGGGATGCAAGCTGCGCCGCGTCGCGCGCGCGGCGCCCAGGCGGGTTTCACCCTGCTCGAGCTGCTGGTAGTGATCGTGATCATCGGCCTGCTCGCGGCCTATGTCGGTCCCAAGTATTTCTCGCAGCTCGGCAAGTCCGAAGTGACGGTGGCGAAGGCGCAGATCGAAGCCTTCGACAAGTCGCTCGACACCTACCGCCTCGACGTTGGCCGCTATCCCAGCGCGGAAGAGGGCCTGAACGCCCTGATGGCCGCACCGCCGAGCGCCGGCGCCAAGTGGAATGGCCCCTACCTGAAGAAAGGCGTGCCGCAGGATCCCTGGGGCCGCCCTTACCAGTACCGTTCGCCAGGCAGCAAGGGTGAATACGAAATCCTGTCTCTCGGCAAGGATGGGCAGCCGGGCGGCACCGGCGACAATGCCGATATTTCCTCGAACTGAACGCGTTACCCGATCACGTCACCGTTCCTGATTGTCCAGACTCAAAACACAGCCGGGCCCGCCTTCATGCAGTTTGCCGTTCGTACCCTTGCGCCCGACATGTCGATCTCGAACCTCGTCGTCGATGCCGCCGACGCGCTCGACGCGCGCCGCCAGGTCGAGGCGCGCGGGCTGTACGTCAGCGCCGTCGAGCCGGCGCGGTCTTCGCCTTTCGCCGGCCTGGCCGGGTTTGGCCGCAAGGGCGGCGGCAAGCTCTCGCTGGTGCTGTTCAGCCAGGAACTGCTGGCCCTGCTCAATGCCGGCCTGGGCATCGTCGAGGGCCTGGAAGCGCTGCTCGAGAAAGAAGCCAGCCCGGGCGCGCGCGGCGTGCTCGAGCGCCTGCTTGCCGGCCTGCGCGAGGGCAAGCGCTTTTCCAGCGTGCTGGCCGCCCAGCCCGACCTGTTCCCGCCGCTGTACGTCGGTATCGTGCGCGCTGCCGAAGGCACCAGCGACCTGCCGCGCGCACTGTCGCGCTACATCGATTACCAGCAGCGCATCGATACCGTGCGCGCCAAGATCGTCAGCGCCTCGATCTATCCCGTGATCCTGCTGCTGGTGGGCGGAGGCGTGAGCGCCTTCCTGATCGGCTACGTGGTGCCGAAGTTCGCCGAGGTTTACCAGGGGGCAGGGCGCACGCTGCCCTGGATGTCGCAGCTGCTGCTCGACTGGGGCCAGTTCGCGTCCAGCCATGGCAGCGCGATCCTGGTCGCGGCGCTGCTCGCCATCGTGGGCGCGGTTGCCGGGGTGCGGCGCCTGGCACGCAGCGGCGGCATCAACCGCCTGCTGGTGCGCTTGCCGGGCATCGGCGAGCGCGCCCGCATCTATGAACTGTCGCGCCTGTACCTGACCCTCGGCATGCTGACCGAGGGCGGCATCACCATCGTCGGCGCCATCGAAACCGTGCAGCCGATGGTGTCCGGTAACGTGCGCAAGGGCCTGCTGCATGCGCGCGCCGCGATCGAATCCGGCCAGCCGCTGTCCAATGCGTTCGAAGCGAATGGCCTGACCACGCCGATTTCCTTGCGCATGCTGCGCGTGGGCGAGCGCACCGGCGACATGGGGCCCATGCTGACCCAGTCGGCCGCCTTCTACGACGGCGAGATCACGCGCTGGATCGACCGCTTCACCCGCACCTTCGAGCCCTTGCTGATGGCGGCGATCGGCCTGGTGGTGGGGGCGATCGTGGTGCTGCTCTACATGCCGATCTTCGACCTCGCGGGGGACATGTCGTGAACGCGCCCGAAGACAAGTTGCTCGATCCGGCGCTGCTGGCGCGTGCCCGCGCCCTCTCGCGGCACTCGCGCTGCGGCCTGGTGGCCGAGCTCGAAGGACTGACCGGGCTGGAGCCGCGGCGGATCATTCGCGAGCTGGCGGCGCCGTTCGGGCTGGCGGTGATGGAAACCGCCGCCATGCTGGCGCAGTCGCCCGCCTTCGACCTGCTGCCCCTGGCCGGGGCCATGTCGCGCCACTGTGTCCTGCTGCGCGATGGCAGCGGCCACCTGACCGGCGTTCTGTCCGATCCCTTCGACCTCGACCTGCAGACCTGGCTGGGCGCGCAGGCGCGCGCCACGGCCAGGACCCCGCTCGACCTGTGCCTGGCGCTCCAGTCCGACATCCAGGCCTATCTCTCCAAGCAGGAGGAGTCCGCGCGCGCGGTCGACAGCCTGGTAGGAAGCGACGGCGAGGGCCGGCGCGACGGCAAGGTGAACCAGGTGCTGTCCTTTGCCTCGGTGTCGGAAAGCGGCAGCCCGGCCGTCAAGCTGGTCAATTCGACCCTGTACGACGCGCTCAAGGCCGGTGCCTCCGATATCCACCTCGAGAGCACGGCTGGCGGCTTGGCGGTGAAATACCGCGTGGACGGGGTGCTCGACCATGCGGCCACGGTGGGCGGCATCGAATTGGCCGAGCACATCATCTCGCGCCTGAAGGTGCTGGCCGAGCTCGACATCGCCGAGCGGCGCATCCCACAGGACGGCAGCTTCCGGGTCGAATCCGGCGGGCGCGACATCGACCTGCGCGTGTCGATCATGCCCAGCATCCACGGCGAGGACGCGGTGATCCGTATCCTCGACAAGCGCGCCATGATCGAATCCTACGGCGCGCTGACCCTGGAAGCGCTGGGCTTCGACGCGCCGTCCCTGGTGACCCTGCGTACGCTGGCCCAGGAAGCCTACGGCATGCTCCTGGTGACGGGACCGACCGGTTCCGGCAAGACCACCACGCTGTACGCGGCGCTCACCGAGATCCACAACGGGCGCGAGAAGATCATCACCATCGAGGACCCGGTCGAGTACCAGCTGCCGGGCATCCTGCAGATTCCGGTCAACGAGAAGAAAGGCCTGACCTTCGCGAAAGGCCTGCGCTCGATCCTGCGCCACGACCCCGACAAGATCATGGTCGGCGAGATCCGCGACCGCGAGACCGCCGAGATCGCGGTGCAGTCGGCGCTGACCGGCCACCTGGTGCTCACCACCGTCCACGCCAACAATGTGTTCGACGTGTTCGGGCGCTTTACCCACATGGGCATCGACCCCTATGCCTTCGTGTCGGCGCTGAACGGCATCTGGGCCCAGCGCCTGATCCGGATGAACTGCCCGCATTGCGCCGAGCGATACGAGCCGGACGTGCTGGAGCTCGCCTCGGTGCACCTGGCGCGCGAGGACGCCCAGGATTACGTTTTCATGCGCGGCAAGGGCTGCGGCGACTGCCGCGGCACCGGCTACCGCGGGCGCCGTTCGATCGCCGAGATCCTGACCCTGAACGACGAGATCCGCGAGCTGATCGTCGACAAGCAGCCGATCCGCCGCATCAAGGCCGCCGCCCACGCCAACGGCACCCGCAGCCTGCGCCTGGCCGCGCTCGACCTGGTCAAGCGCGGCGCCACCACCATCGACGAGATCAAGCGGGTGACCCTCCATGCGTAGGCCTTTCGGACAGTCCCTGCGCCTCGGCATCGCCGCCGACGGCCTGGCCCTGCTGCGCGTGCGCGGCTGGCCGCGCGCCGGCGTGGAGGTGTTGGCCCAGCCGGCGGTCGAAGCCGGCGCTCCCGATGCGCTGGCCGCGGGCCTGCGCGCGCTGCTGGCGGAAATCGACCCGCGCGGCTGGCCGGTCGGCGTCGTGCTGGCCGACGAGCTGGTGCGCCTGTGGCAGGTGCCGCCGCCGCAGGGCGCGACGCGCCTGGGCGACCTGCAGGCTGCCGCCGCGCTGCGCCACCAGCATCTGTTCGGCGCGCCGCCCGTCGAGTGGCGCATCAGCGCCGACTGGGATGCGGCGCGGCCCTTCCTGGCCGCCGCCGCGCCCGAAGCGCTGCTCGCGCTCCTCGAATCGCTGGCGCGCGAGCACCGCTTCCACCTGGTCGAGGTGGCGCCGCAGTTCGTGGCCGCGATGAACGCCTGGCGCCGCCAGCGCCGTCCGGGCGCCTGGTTCGGCCTGGTGCACGGCGGCGTGCTCTCGATCGCCGCCTACGAGGGCAGCGTACTGGCTGCGGTGCGCACCGCCGTGATCCCGCAAGGGGCCGACCGCGACTGGCTGGAAGCCCACGTGGCGCGCGAAGCACTGCGCGTCGGGGTAGGGCGGCCGGAACGCATCCAGCTGTGCGGCGCCGCACCGGGGGGCTGGGCCAGCTCGGCGGGCCGCCTGAAGTTCGCCTGCACCCTGCTGGAAGACGACAGCGCCGACTGGTCGCCGCACGTGCGCCTGGCGCGCACCGGGGTCGGATCATGAAGCGCACCAATATCGATTTTGCGCCGCGTACGCTGCGACGCGCCCTGTTCCGGGTGCCGCCGCGCTTCGCCGCTTTGTTGCTTCCGACCGCCTGCCTGTGTTTCGTGCTGGTGGGGCAGGTACGCAAGTACCAGGAAGAGCGCGAAGGGCTGGAGGCACTGCAGGCCGCCATTGCGGCGCGTTCGCAGGCCGCGCGTCCGCTGCCGGTGGCCGCAACGCCGAAGTTCAGCGTGTCCGACGCCCAGGCGCAGGCCGTCAACGACGCCGTCATGCAGCTCAACCTGCCGTGGCGCGACCTGGTCGAGGCGGTGCGCGCGGCGACGCCGGGCAACGTCGCCCTGCTGGCGCTGGAACCCGACGCCAGGCGCCGCACCCTGCGCATCACGGCCGAAGCGCGCAACAGCGACGACATGCTGGCCTATGTGGCGAAGATGGAGGAGCAGGGCTGGTTCGGCTCGGTGACCCTGGTGCGCCACGAGATCGCCGAGCAGGAACCGAACCGCCCCCTGCGCTTCCAGCTCAGCGCACAGTGGGGCACCAACGGGGACACAAGCGGGGGCGGCCAATGAGAGACATGAGCCTGTCCTCGCTGTGGCTGCGCTTGGTGCTCGTGGTGCGCCGCATGAATCCGGTCGTCGCCGGCGCGGCCACGCTGGCGCTGGCCGTCATCGTGGCGATCGCCCTGATGCTCAAGGCCCTGCTCGACCTCGACGAACAGTACGCGGCGGCGCGCCGCCAGGCCGCCTTGCCGCCGTCCGTCCCTGGTGCAATCGCGCCGCCTCCACCGAGCGCCGACCAGAACCTTGCGCATTTCTATGCCTCGCTGGGCGGGCGCCGCAACGTCGACCGCCAGCTCAAGACCCTGTTCGCGCTGGCCGAGAAGAATGGCCTGGCCCTGCGCCAGGGCGAGTACCGGAGCAGCCAGGACCGGGCAGGGCGCTTCCTGACCTACCAGATCACCTTGCCGGTGACCGGCCGCTATGGCGCGATCTGGCAGTTCGCCTTCGACGCCCTGCGCGCCTTGCCGCATGCCTCGCTCGACGACGTCGGTTTCCGGCGCGACGCCATCGGCAGCGAGACCGTCGAGGCGCGCCTGCGCCTGACGCTGTACCTGGCGGCCACCCCTGAGGGAGCGCGATGAAGCCGCGCCATATCGCGATGAGCGTCGCCCTGGTGGCGGCCACGGTCCTGGTGGTCTTCGGCGACAACTCGCCGGAGGACGTGGTGGCCGAGCCGGTCGAGCGCGCGCAGCCCACGGCATCCGTTGCAGCCGCGCCCGCCGTTCAAGCCGGCGCCGTACCGGACAACGGCAAGGATAAGGATAATAGCGTGGCCATCCTGCGCCTCGTCCCGCGCGAGGTGCTCATCGGCGACAGCGGCGACCGTTTCAATGCAGGTGCGAACGGCGTGTTTGCGCGCCAGGACTGGACCCCGCCGCCGCCTCCGCCGCCGCCCGCGCCGCCGCCTCCGCCGCCAAGCGCACCGCCACTGCCCTTCACCTTCATCGGCAAGTCGCTGCAGGACGGCGTCTGGGAGATCTACCTTGCCCGCGGCGACCGTACCCATCTGGTGCGCGAGAACACGGTCATCGACGGCATGTACCGCGTCGATGCGATCAAGCCGCCGGTGCTGACCCTGACTTATCTGCCGCTGAACCAGGTTCAGCAGCTCAATATTGGAGTGTTCGATTGATGCTTCGTTTCCGGATACACGCCCTTGCCCTGGCGGTCGTCCTGATCGGCGGCTGCGCCGGGCAGCGCGCCTACCAGGAAGGCAATGCGCTCGTGGCGCAGGACCAGGTAGGGGCCGGGCTGGCGAAATACCAGGAGGCGGTGGCCGCCGACCCGGGCAATCCCCGGTACCGCACCGCCTACCTGCGCGCGCGCGACACGGCGGCCAACCGCCTGATCGGTCAGGCAGAGAGCGCGCTCGCCAACAACCAGGCGGAACAGGCGCTGCAGGATTACCGCCGCGTACTGGCCTTCGATCCGGCCAACGAGCGTGCCAGCAGCGGCCTGCGCCAGGTCGAGGCCGACCGCCGCCATGGCGCCATGCTGCAGGAGGCGCGCACCGCTTTCGAAAAGGGCCAGCTCGATGGCGCGCGCCAGAAGCTGGCCGCAATCCTGGCCGAGCGTCCGGCCCACGAGCCGGCGCGGCTCCTGATGCTCGAAATCGACGAGAAGGCGGCCGCGGCGCCGGCCGGCGAGGCGGCGCTGGCGGCATCCTTCCGCAAGCCGATCAGCCTGGAATTCCGTGACGCGCCGCTGAAGCAGATCTTCGAGGTGATCTCGCGCCACGCCGGCCTGAATTTCGTCTTCGACAAGGACGTCAAGGCCGACCAGCGCAGCTCGATCTTCCTGAAGAACAGCACGGTCGAAGCGGCTGTCTACTACCTCCTGATGACCAACCAGCTCGAGCGCCAGGTCATGGACGGCAACACCATCCTGATCTACCCGAACGTGGCGGCCAAGCTGAAGGAATACCAGGAGATGACGGTCAAGACCTTCTTCCTGGCCAATGCCGAAGCCAAGAGCATCGCCAATACCTTCAAGACCATCCTCAAGTCGCGTGACGTGGTGGTGGACGAAAAGCTCAACCTCGTGATCCTGCGCGATAGTCCGGAAGCGGTGCGCGTGGCAACCCAGCTGGTGGCGTTGCAGGACGTGCCGGAACCCGAGGTGATGCTGGAAGTCGAGGTGCTGGAGATCAAGCGCAGCCGCATGGTCGACCTCGGTATTTCCTGGCCGTCCTCGGTCTCGTTCGCGCCGCTGGCCACCATCGACGGCGACCCCGTCAGCATCGACCAGCTACGCGGCCTGAACCGCGGCAACGTCGGCGTCATCAGCGACCTGACCGCCACCGTCAACGCCAACAAGACCGACGGCGACTCGAATATCCTGGCCAACCCGCGCATCCGCGTGCGCAACAAGGAAAAGGCCAAGGTCGTCATCGGCGACAAGATCCCGAACATCTCGACCACGATCTCGTCGGGGGTGGGTGGCTTCGCCTCCGAGTCGGTCAACTACATCGACGTCGGCCTGACCCTGAACGTGGAGCCGACCATCTACCTGAACAACGAGGTCGGCATCCGCATCTCGCTCGAGGTCAGCACCCTGGGCGACTCGGTGACGACCCGTTCCGGCACCGTGGCCTACCGCATCGGCACTCGCTCGGCGACCACCTTCCTTCAGCTCAAGGACGGCGAGAACCAGGTGCTGGCGGGCTTGATCAGCAACGAAGACCGCTCCAGCGGCAGCAAGGTGCCGGGCATCGGCGACCTGCCCATCGTCGGCCGCCTGTTCGGCAGCACGCGCGACACCAGCGACCGCACCGAGATCGTGCTGTCGATCACGCCGCGCCTGGTGCGTACGGTGCAGCGTCCGGCAGCCGTCGCTTCCGAATTCGGCGCCGGCACCGAGGCCAGCTTCCGCCGCCGGCCGGACAGCACGGCGCGCGCGCCGGTGCAACTGCCGGTCGATGCAACCGCCGCCGCGCGTGCGGCGGCTACGGTACAGGGCGCGGCACCGGCCAATGGTGCTGCTCCGGCGGCGCCTGTCTCCGTACCACCGTCGCAGCTCCCGGTGACGCCGCAGACCGGTTCGCCGCAATCCGGCCCGCCGCCATCCATGCCGGCAGCAGTACCGGCACCGAGGGCGGCTCCCGATGCGGCGGTCCAGGTCATCCCGGTCCCACCGCCGCCCGCCAACCAGGCCACGCAGCAGTAATGTCCAGACGCGGCTTCACCCTCATCGAACTGCTGGTCACGCTGGCGATCCTGGCCCTGCTCGGAACGCTGGTGGTGCCGGTGGCCCAGGTCACGGCCCAGCGCCGCGACGAGGTGGAGCTGCGCCGCGCCCTGCGCGAGATCCGTGCCGGCATCGACGCCTACAAGAAGGCCAGCGACGAAGGCCGCGTGGCCAAGGCGGCGGGCGCCACCGGCTATCCGCCGCGCCTGGAGATGCTGGTCGAGGGCGTGCGCGACCAGAAGAGCCCGAAGCAGGCCCAGATCTACTTCCTGCGCCGGCTGCCGCGCGATCCCTTCCATCGCGATCCCGAGGCATCGGATGCCGAGACCTGGGGCAAGCGCAGCTACGCCAGCGAGCCGGACGAGCCCAAGGAAGGCGACGACGTCTACGACGTGTACTCGATGTCCGAGAAACCCGGCCTGAACGGCATCCCTTACAACAAGTGGTGAGCACGATGCCCCAACTGAAACGTCTGCGCGCCTTCACCCTGATCGAACTGCTGGTGGTGCTGGGCATCGTGGCCCTGCTGCTGACGCTGGCGGTGCCGCGCTTGTTCCCGAGCATCGACAGTACGAAAGAGACCATCCTCGAGGAGAACCTGCGCAATACGCGCGCGGTTATCGACCAGTTCCGCGCCGATACCGGGCGCTATCCGGATTCGCTCGAGCAGCTGGTGGAGAAGAAGTACCTGCGCGAGCTGCCCATGGACCCGATCACCGAGAGCCGCGAGACCTGGATCGTGGAGCCGCCCCAGGAAGACGAGCAGGGCGAGGTCGGCAACATCAAGAGCGGCGCGCCGGGCAACGGCCGCAAGGGCAAGCCCTACACGGAGTGGTGACATGGGTGTGCGTGGTGCGCGATGCTCGTCCGAGGCCGGGTTTACTTATCTCGGCCTGATCATCTTCGTCTTCATCCTCGGCATGGTCGGCGCCGCCACGCTGAAGATCGGCTCGCTGCTTCAGCGTGCCCACGCGGAGCAGGAATTGCTGGAGATCGGCTATCAGTTCAGCACGGCGCTGCGGACCTATGCCGAGGCGACCCCGCGCGGCCAGCCGCAACAGCCGATGACCCTGCAGGAACTGCTGCGCGACACGCGCTTCCCGAGCCCGCGCCGGCACCTGCGCAAGATCTTCGTCGACCCGGTGGCCGGCAAGGCGGAATGGGGACTGGTGCGGATGGGGGGCGAGGGCGGGCGCATCCTGGGTGTCTACAGCCTGTCGCAGGCGGCGCCGCTCAAGCTGGCCAATTTCGACAAGCGCTTCCCCGGCTTCGAGAACCGCGAGCACATCTCCGACTGGAAGTTCATGGCCGAGCAGCAGAGCGCGGCGGCGCCGCTCGCGCCGGGCGGCAGGCCATCCGGCATGCCGCCCATGCCGGGCGCCGCGCCGCAGCAGCAGCTTCAGCCCGTGACCACGCCGCCTGCGCCGCAAGTGCCGCAAGTGCCGCCGCAGGAGCGACCGCCCGCACCCGAACCCGAACCCGAGCCCCCGAAGGACGAGCCGCCGGCAGAGGAGCCGGAGCCGGACAAGCCGGCCGAACAGGAAGGGAAGGAACAGAGGGAGCCGCCTGGGCAATCCCAGGATTCCGGGAAGTAGGGTGGTCGGCTTTGCCGACCGCGCGTTCAAACCTGGCAAGATCTGCCCGTGCGCCTGGGGCACCGACAACGATCACCGCGTGGGCGGGAAAACAGTCCACTGGACTGTTTTCCCCCGCCTACCCTACTTGGCGCGGCGCTTGAAGTCGCGCGGGCGGAAGCCCAGCAGCATCAGCACGGCGAAATAGGCGATGGCGGCTGCGGCGATGATCGCCGCCAGCGCGCCGGCGCGCAGCAGCGGCGTGGCGCGCAGGGCGATCCAGTCGAACTGCGCCTGGCCGAACCAGGACACCAGCCCCATCACGCTCACCGCGACCAGCAGCTTGAGGAAGAACTTGCCCCAGCCCGGCTGCGGCACGTAGATCTGGCGCCGGCGCAGGCCGGTGTACAGGAAGGCGGCGTTGACGCAGGCGCCCACGCCGATCGACAACGCCAGGCCGGCCACGCCGAACAGCGGCACGAACACGAGGTTCATCAGCTGGGTCGCGACCATCACGCCGACTGCGATCTTGACCGGCGTGCGCACTTCCTGGCGCGCATAGAAGGCCGGCGCCAGGGTCTTCACCAGGATGAAGCCGAGCAAGCCGGCGCTGTAGGCCATCAGGGGCAGCGAGGACATCGACACGTCGGCAGCGGTGAACACGCCGTAATGGAACAGGGTCGCGATCATCGGCACCGCCAGCGTCGCCATGCCGACCGACGAGGGCACCGCCAGGAGAAAAGTCAGGCGCAGGCCCCAGTCCAGCAGTGAGGAATATTCCTGGGTGTCGCCTTCGGTATTCGCCTTGGCCAGGCTGGGCAGGAGGATGGTGCCCAGCGCCACGCCCAGCAGGGCGGTAGGGAATTCCATCAGCCGGTCGGCGTACTGCAGGGCCGTCACCGCGCCTGCGGCCAGGCTGGCGGCGATGGTGGTGTTGATCAGGAGGCTGATCTGGGCCGCCGACACCGCGAACACGGCTGGCCCCATCTTGCCGAGCATGCGGCGCACGCCGCTGTCGCGCAGGCCGGTGAGGGGATTGAGCGACAGGCGCGGCAGCATGCCGAGCTTGACCAGCGACGGGATCTGGATCGCCACCTGGGCCAGGCCGCCGACGCACACGCCGACCGCCATCGCATAGATCGGCTGCTCGAACCAGTCGGCCAGCACCAGGGCCGAGACGATGAAGGAGATGTTCAGCACCACCGGGGTAACGGCCGGGATCTTGAAGTGGCGCCAGGTATTCAGCACGCCGCTCGCCAGCGCCACGAAGGCCATGCAGGCGATATAGGGGAACATCATGCGCGTCATCACGACCGCGGCGTCGAAAGCCGCGGGCTCGCGCTGCAGGCCGCCGCCGATTGCATAGATCAATAGTGGCGCCGCCAGGATGCCGACGATACTGGTCAGGACGGTCGCCCAGACCAGGACGGTGGCCACGTGGTCGACCAGGGTCTTGGTCGCTTCCTGGCCATGCCTGGTCTTGTACTCGGTCAGGATCGGCACGAAGGCCTGCGAGAAGGCGCCTTCCGCGAACAGCCGGCGCAGCAGGTTGGGCAGGCGGAAAGCGATGTTGAAAGCGTCGGTGAAATTCGAAGCGCCGAAGGTGGCGGCAAACAGGCTGTCCCGCAGCAGGCCGGTGACGCGGGACACCATGGTCATGCTGGAAATAGCGGCGAGGGTACGGAGCAGGTTCATGGCCCGGGATTATACGTGGGCAACACCCGCCCGGGACCGGCGCACGCCCCGGAAACGCGAGAATTATTCGTCCAGACTATGGAGCCGGGACGACAATTATGCATTTATGAATTGCCCTGGCCGGTTTCCTTCGCTATAATCGTGGGCTGTACTGAATTCTGTTAGCAGACACTAATCGTTGGGCAGGCACGGAAAAGCGCCGGTTTCACTCGCTAATGTTTGCAAACGCAACTTGACCCCGATTTAGGAAATTTCATGGCAAATACCGCACAAGCGCGCAAACGCGCTCGTCAAGCAGTTAAGCAAAACGCGCACAACTCGGCACAGCGTTCGACCCTGCGCACCGCAATCAAGGCAGTTCGCAAGGCCATCCAGGCTGGCGACAAGGCCGCTGCAACCACCATCTTCCAGCAGTCCGTGTCGACCATCGACAGCATCGCTGACAAGAAGATCATCCACAAGAACAAAGCAGCCCGCCACAAGAGCCGCCTGGCTGCTGCCCTGAAGGCACTGTCCGCTTAATAGCGAGGTGCGTGCGGCCTAGGCCGCGCAGGCAGTTCTGTGCAGAGAAAGACCCGCCCGACCCATTGGTCCGGCGGGTTTTTTCGCTTGTTGCATACGCTCGGGTTCGCCTGATTTCGTCCCGGAGCTGCGCGCTGCGGAGGGCGGTGGAATCGCTAAAAGCGTGGCGCACAGTAAAATACTGGTGCATAATGTGAAACGCCGTCTTATGTCTTATAGAAGACTTCGTGAAGTCGAGGGCTTCAAGACCCGAGCGTTACCACCTGTTTTTTGACATCGTGCGACCCGCGCGATCATCGAGGAAAAAGCGTATGAGCAGTGATCCGACCATCATCTACACCCTGACCGACGAGGCGCCGCTGCTGGCGACCCACGCCTTCCTGCCAGTCGTCAGCACCTTCACCAAGCCGGCCGGCATCAAGGTCGAGCAGGCCGACATTTCGGTTGCCGCCCGTATCCTGGCGCAGTTCCCGGAATACCTGACTCCGGAACAGCGCGTCCCGGATGTGCTGACCGAACTGGGCAAGAAGACCCTGGAGCCGGACGCGAACATCATCAAGCTGCCGAACATCTCGGCCTCGGTGGGCCAGCTGGTCGCCGCCATCAAGGAACTGCAGGACAAGGGCTACAAGCTGCCGGACTACCCGGCCGACCCGAAGACCGACGAAGAGAAGGCCATCAAGGCCAAGTACAGCAAGTGCATCGGCTCGTCCGTGAACCCGGTCCTGCGCGAAGGTAACTCGGACCGCCGCGCGCCGAAAGCCGTCAAGGAATACGCACGCAAGAACCCGCACTCGATGGCAGCGTGGTCGCAGGCATCGCGCACCCACGTGTCGCACATGACCCACGGCGACTTCTACCACGGCGAAAAGTCGATGACCCTGGACGCCGCGCGCGACGTCAAGATGGAACTGGTCACCAAGTCGGGCCAGACCATCGTCCTGAAGCCGAAGGTCGCGCTGCAGGCCGGCGAGATCATCGATTCGATGTTCATGAGCCGCAAGGCCCTGCTGGCCTTCTACGAAAAGCAGATCGCCGACGCCAAGGAAACCGGCGTGCTGTTCTCCCTGCACGTCAAGGCGACCATGATGAAGGTCTCGCACCCGATCGTGTTCGGCCACTGCGTGCGCATGTTCTACAAGGAAGCGTTTGAAAAGCACGGCGCCCTGTTCGACAGCCTCGGCATCAACGTCAACAACGGCATGGCCGACCTGTACAACAAGATCGCCGCACTGCCGGCCTCGCAGCGCGAAGAAATCGAGCGCGACCTGCACGCCTGCCAGGAAAACCGTCCGGCGCTGGCCATGGTCGACTCGACCAAGGGCATCACCAACTTCCATTCGCCGAACGACGTGATCGTCGATGCGTCGATGCCGGCCATGATCCGCGCCGGCGGCAAGATGTACGACGCCACCGGCTCGCTGAAGGAAGTCAAGGCCGTCATTCCGGAATCGACCTTTGCTCGCATCTACCAGGAGATCATCAACTTCTGCAAATGGCACGGCGCCTTCGATCCGAAGACCATGGGCACCGTCCCGAACGTGGGCCTGATGGCGCAGCAGGCCGAGGAATACGGCTCGCACGACAAGACCTTCGAGATCCCGGAAGACGGCGTGGCCAACATCACCGACCTCGCCACCGGCGAAGTCCTGATGAGCCAGAACGTGGAAACCGGCGACATCTGGCGCATGTGCCAGACCAAGGATGCCCCGATCCGCGACTGGGTCAAGCTGGCCGTGACGCGCGCGCGCAACTCGGGCATGCCGGCCGTGTTCTGGCTCGACCCGTACCGTCCGCACGAGAACGAACTGATCAAGAAGGTCAAGACCTATTTGAAAGACCACGACACCACCGGTTTGGACATCCAGATCATGTCGCAGGTCCGTGCAATGCGCTACACCCTGGAGCGCGTCAAGCGCGGCCTGGACACCATCTCGGTGACCGGCAACATCCTGCGCGACTACCTGACCGACCTGTTCCCGATCCTGGAACTGGGCACCTCGGCCAAGATGCTGTCGATCGTCCCGCTGATGGCCGGCGGCGGCATGTACGAAACCGGCGCCGGCGGCTCTGCTCCCAAGCACGTGCAGCAGCTGACCGAAGAGAACCACCTGCGCTGGGATTCGCTGGGCGAATTCCTGGCGCTGGCGGTGTCGCTGGAAGACTTGGGGCTGAAGACCGGCAACGCAAAGGCCAAGGTGCTGGCCAAGACCCTGGACGCGGCCACCGGCAAGCTGCTGGATAACCGCAAGTCGCCGTCGCCGAAGACCGGTGAGCTCGACAACCGCGGCAGCCAGTTCTACCTGTCGATGTACTGGGCGCAGGAACTGGCCGCGCAGACCGAGGATGCCGAACTGGCAGCCAAGTTCGCGCCGCTGGCCAAGCAACTGACCGAGAACGAAGCCAGGATCGTCCAGGAACTGCTGGAAGTGCAAGGCAAGCCGGCCGATATCGGCGGCTACTACAAGGCCGACGACGCCAAGGTCAAGGCCGTGATGCGTCCGAGCGCGACCTTCAACGCTGCGCTGGAGTCGTTCGCGGCGTAAGCGATCGTTAGCTTCAAATACGAACGCCGGCTCTGCGCCGGCGTTTTTTTTGGTGCTTGCTCGTGACGTTGGTAGGGTAGGCGGGGGAAAACAGTCCAGTGGACTGTTTTCCGCCCACGCGGCGATCGCTATCGGCTCCGCTCCCGCGCCGGCTGATCGCGCTGCAAACTATCACCGCGTGGGCGGCGAAGCCGCCCACCCTACGGATACCGGACTTCGATGAACTCGCCGGGCATCAAGGGATGCGTCGCCAGCGAAAACGGCCCGATACTCGAACGCACCAGCCGCAGGGTCGGCAAGCCCACCGCCGCCGTCATCCGGCGCACCTGCCGGTTCTTGCCTTCCTCGAGCGTGATCGCGATCCAATCGGTCGGCTTGTCCTGCCGTGCACGGATCGGCGGATTGCGCGGCCACAGCCAGGCCGGCTCGGCGATGCGGACCGCCTTGCACGGCTTGGTCACGAAATCTCCCAGGTCCAGGGGCGCCTGCAGGCGAGCAAGGGAAGCAGCATCAGCCAGGCCGTCCACCTGCACCAGGTAGGTCTTGGCTTCCTTGTGGTCCGGATGTGCGATCTTGTGCTGCAGCTTGCCGTCGTCGGTCAGCAGCATCAGGCCCTCACTGTCGGCGTCCAGGCGGCCGGCAGGGTAGATGTTTGGGATATCCAGGTAATCGGCCAGGGTCTCGCGGCCGTCCTGTCCGGAGAACTGGCACAGGACCTGGAACGGTTTATTGAAGAGGATCAGAGGCATGGAGTGCGAAAGGGGTCATAAAAGGTGCTGCGTAGCGCCTCGGAAAATACTGGTGCATAATGCAAGATGCTGGGAAGCTGTCTTATAGAAGACTTGCAGCCGTATTCCACATTGTAGATGAAATGCGGGCCCAGGCACGGCCAGTAACGGCCAGACGCCACGAACCGGCCTGCAAAGCGATCACATAAGCGACCACATGGGAGAGCACGATGTACCAACATATCAAGGTCCCGGCCGACGGCCAGAAAATCACCGTCAACGCCGACTTCTCGCTGAATGTGCCGGACAATCCGGTGATTCCGTACATCGAGGGTGACGGCACCGGCGTCGACATCACCCCGGTCATGCTCAAGGTCGTCGATGCGGCCGTGTCCAAGGCTTATGGCGGCGCGCGCAAGATCAGCTGGATGGAAATCTACGCCGGCGAAAAGTCGACCCAGGTCTATGGCCCGGACGTATGGCTGCCGGCGGAAACCCTGGACGTGGTGAAGGATTACGTGGTCTCGATCAAGGGTCCGCTGACCACGCCTGTGGGCGGCGGCATCCGCTCGCTCAACGTCGCGCTGCGCCAGGAACTCGACCTCTACGTCTGCCTGCGCCCGGTGCGCTACTTCGCCGGCGTGCCGTCGCCGCTGAAGCAGCCGGAGAAGACCGACATGGTGATCTTCCGCGAGAACTCGGAAGACATCTACGCGGGCATCGAATGGGCCGAAGGCTCGGAAGGCGTCAAGAAGGTCATCAAGTTCCTGACCGAAGAGATGGGCGTCAAGAAGATCCGCTTTCCGGAGACCTCGGGCCTGGGCATCAAGCCGGTCTCGCGCGAAGGCACCGAGCGGCTGGTGCGCAAGGCGATCCAGTATGCGATCGACAACGACAAGCCCTCGGTCACCCTGGTCCACAAGGGCAATATCATGAAGTACACCGAGGGCGGCTTCCGTGACTGGGGCTATGCGCTGGCGCAGCGTGAATTCGGCGCCGAGCTGATCGATGGCGGTCCATGGTGCAAGTTCAAGAACCCGAAGAGCGGCCGCGAGATCACCATCAAGGATTCGATCGCCGACGCCTTCCTGCAGCAGATCCTGCTGCGCCCGGCCGAGTACAGCGTGATCGCTACCCTGAACCTGAACGGTGACTATATCTCGGACGCGCTGGCGGCCCAGGTCGGCGGCATCGGCATCGCCCCGGGCGCGAACATGTCGGATTCGGTGGCGATGTTCGAGGCAACCCACGGCACCGCGCCCAAATACGCAGGCAAGGACTACGTGAACCCGGGCTCCCTCATCCTTTCGGCAGAGATGATGCTCCGCCATATGGGGTGGGTCGAAGCGGCCGATCTCATCATCAGCGCCATGGAACGCGCGATTACCTCGAAAAAAGTCACTTACGACTTCGCGCGCCTGATGGAAGGGGCGACGCAGGTGTCCTGTTCGGGCTTCGGCGAGGTGATGATCGAGCAGATGTAAGCGGACGAAATATCGGACTAACTAGGGCTTCGGCTATGATGAAAGCCCCGTGCGCGGCAGCGCCGGGGCTTTTCTCATGGGGGGGCGTGATGGAGCATGGCGCAGACTTCGATCGCATCGGCCGTTTCATCGATGGCTTCCACCGCTTTGCGTCGCCTGGCGCCCTGCGCGAATTGCAGGCCGAAGGCCCGCTGCCGGCCGGGCTGGCCGACCGCGGCGCCGCATTGGCGGAGCGCTTCGATGCCGTCCTGGCGGACTGGACAGAAGACGCGCGGCGCGCACGCGGCGACTCCGTCAGCGACGAGCGGATCGCCGCACTGTTGAACGATACACGACACTTTGCGGCGGAACTGGCTTATGCTCGTACACAAGGGAGCTGAATGCGGGGCCGGGAGCTGAATGCGGCAGGGCAGGGCATGCCGCCGGGGCGAAAAAAAACCCCGCTTGCGCGGGGTTCTTCGCTTCCGGGAGGGGAATGATTACATGCCCTGGATGTTGGAAGCTTGCTTGCCTTTCGGGCCTTGCGTGACTTCGAATTGGACTTTTTGACCTTCTTTGAGGGTCTTAAAACCGTTCATATTGATCGCGGAGAAGTGTGCGAACAGATCCTCGCCGCCGTCATCAGGAGTGATGAAGCCAAAACCCTTGGAATCATTGAACCACTTAACAGTACCAGTTGCCATAAAAGAACTTTCAAATTTTAACTAATCACACGAGCCATAAAAGCAAGAAGCTTCTTGCCCCTCCTCAGCCTGCTCACTTCTTATCAACAAGTACATAAGTACAATGTCAATGACTGCATTGTTGGTGGAATAATCACTGAAGTCAAGCGGTTTTGGGGAGCTGTTGCCAAATTTTTCACGGCAGAGGTAACACGGCTCTTGATTTCGTCAATTGGATCGCCATCTGCGCATTCAGCGGAAAACGCGTAACATGGAAGCACATGAGAACGAGCTGATGTTTACGCTTGGCACAGACTTTGAAAGCATTAGAATACGCCCATGGCTACGAAGCATGACACCGAACAGCTGCTGGAGCGGCAGACCGTAAAACCGCCACCGTTGTACCAGGTGGCGTTGCTGAACGACGACTACACGCCGATGGAATTCGTGGTTGCGATCATCCAGGAGTACTTCAACAAGGATCGCGAAACGGCGACCCAGATCATGCTTTCCGTGCATCGGCACGGCAAGGGCGTCTGTGGGGTGTTTTCCAAAGATATAGCGTGTACCAAAGTGGAGTTTGTCTTAACGCATGCGCGTAAGGCAGGGCACCCCCTGCAATGCGTGATGGAGGAAGTATGATTGCGCAGGAACTTGAAGTATCCCTACACATGGCCTTTGTCGAAGCCCGCCAGGCCCGCCACGAGTTCATCACCGTGGAACACCTGCTGCTGGCCCTGCTCGACAACCCATCAGCCGCCGAAGTCCTGCGTGCGTGCGCGGTCAATATCGAAGACCTGCGCAAGACCTTGACTAATTTTATCGGTGATAACACCCCGACCGTGCCGGGCACGGGCGAGGTCGATACCCAGCCGACGCTCGGATTCCAGCGCGTGATCCAGCGTGCGATCATGCACGTCCAGTCGGCGTCGAACGGCAAGAAGGAAGTCACCGGCGCCAACGTGCTGGTGGCGATCTTCGGAGAGAAGGACTCGCATGCCGTCTACTACCTGCACCAGCAAGGCGTGACCCGTCTCGACGTGGTCAACTTCATCTCGCACGGCGTGCGCAAGGACCAGCAGCTCGACACCAGCAAGGCGTCGGAAGGCGTGGAAGAGGCGCAAGTCGAAGGCCAGGCCAAGGAAAGCCCGCTCGACCAGTTCACCCAGAACCTGAACAAGTCGGCTGCCGACGGCAAGATCGATCCGCTGATCGGCCGCGAGGAAGAAGTCGACCGCGTGATCCAGATCCTGTGCCGGCGCCGCAAGAACAACCCGCTGCTGGTGGGCGAGGCCGGTGTCGGCAAGACCGCCATCGCCGAAGGCCTGGCATGGCGCATCGTCCAGGAGGACGTGCCCGAGATCTTGCAGAACGCCGTCGTGTATTCGCTCGACATGGGCGCGCTGCTGGCCGGCACCAAGTACCGCGGCGACTTCGAGCAGCGCCTGAAGGCCGTGCTCAAGCAGTTGAAGGACACACCGAACGGCATCCTGTTCATCGACGAGATCCACACGATCATCGGCGCCGGTTCCGCGTCGGGCGGCACGCTGGACGCATCGAACCTGCTCAAGCCGGCCCTGGCGAACGGCCAGCTCAAGTGCATCGGCGCGACCACGTTCACCGAATTCCGCGGCGTGTTCGAGAAGGACCATGCGCTGAGCCGCCGCTTCCAGAAGGTCGACGTCAACGAACCGTCGGTCGAGCAGACCGTGGCGATCCTGCGCGGTCTGAAGTCGCGCTTCGAAGAGCACCACGGCGTGAAATATTCGGCCTCGGCGCTGTCGACCGCGGCCGAGCTGGCGGCGCGCTTCATCAACGACCGCCACCTGCCGGACAAGGCCATCGACGTGATCGACGAAGCGGGTGCCGCACAGCGCATCCTGCCGAAGTCGAAGCAGAAGAAGACCATCGGCAAGACCGAGATCGAGGACATCATCGCGAAGATCGCGCGGATCCCTCCGCAGACCGTCAACCAGGACGACCGCAGCAAGCTGCAGACCATCGACCGCGACCTGCGCAACGTGGTGTTCGGCCAGGATCCTGCCATCGACGCGCTGGCATCGGCCATCAAGATGGCGCGCGCCGGCCTGGGCAAGACCGACAAGCCGATCGGCTCCTTCCTGTTCTCGGGCCCGACCGGCGTCGGCAAGACCGAGGTCGCCAAGCAGCTGGCCTTCATCCTGGGCATCGAGCTGGTGCGCTTCGACATGTCCGAGTACATGGAGCGCCACGCGGTGTCGCGCCTGATCGGTGCGCCGCCGGGCTACGTCGGCTTCGACCAGGGCGGCCTGCTGACCGAGGCCATCACCAAGAAGCCGCACGCGGTGCTGCTGCTGGACGAGATCGAAAAAGCCCACCCGGACATTTTCAACATCCTGCTGCAGGTGATGGACCACGGCACGCTGACCGACAACAATGGACGCAAGGCCGACTTCCGCAACGTGATCATCATCATGACCACGAACGCGGGTGCCGAGAGCCTGACCAAGCGCTCGGTGGGCTTCGTGGACTCGAAGGCGCAGGGCGACGAGATGGCCGACATCAAGCGCATGTTCACGCCGGAGTTCCGCAACCGCCTGGACGCGATCATCAGCTTCCGCGCGCTGGACGAGGACATCATCCTGCGCGTCGTGGACAAGTTCCTGATGCAGCTGGAAGAGCAGCTGCACGAGAAGAAGGTGGAAGCGGTCTTCAGCGAGAAGCTGCGCAAGTTCCTCGCGAAGAAGGGCTTCGACCCGCTGATGGGCGCCCGTCCGATGTCGCGCCTGATCCAGGACATGATCCGCAAGGCGCTGGCCGACGAGCTGCTGTTCGGCCGCCTGGTCAACGGTGGCCGCGTCACGGTGGACCTGAACGAGAAGGACGACGTCATCCTCGAGTTCCCGGAAGGGGACGTTCTGCCGCCACCGGCTCCGGCCGAGACGGTCGAGATCGAGTAACCGATCGGGTATCGCAAAAAACCGCGCGTCAAGCGCGGTTTTTTTATGCCTGTCCGGCACGCAGCTGACCGGCCCAGCTTTTTTTGCACATTTGCCCGTCGCGCGGCAGCACTCATGTGGCAAACTCTTCCTCTTGAGTAAACTTTGCCCCATGTAAACATGCCCGTGTTCCGCCCGATCCTTGCCCTGTCGCTTGCCTTGATCGGCAGCCAGGCCGCCGCCGCCGACCCCTACTTCCGTTTCCCCGCCATCCGCGGCGACAGCATCGTCTTCACCGCCGAGGGTGACCTGTGGCGCACCACCACGCAGGGCGGCAAAGCGACCCGCCTGACAACGCACCCAGCAAGCGAAACCCAGGCCGCGATTTCGCACGACGGCAAGCACGTCGCCTTCGTCGCCTCCTACGAAGGCGCCCAGGAAGCCTATGTGATGCCGATCGAGGGCGGCCTGCCCAAGCGCATCACCTTCGAGAATGGCGGCGTGACCGTGCTGGGCTGGACCGCGCAGGGCGAAGTGTTGGCAAGTACCGAAAATTCGGTGGGACCGTCGAAACACCGTATCGTCGCCGCCCTCGACCCCGTGAAGATGACGCGCCGCGTGCTGCCGCTGGCCGACGCCAACGACGCCGTGCTGAGCGACGACGGCCGCACCGTGTTCTTCACGCGCATGGGCCTGTCGATGACCAACGATAACGTCAAGGCCTACCGCGGCGGCGCCCATGCCCAGCTGTGGCGGTTCGAAACAGGCTCGAAAGGGGAGGCCACCCGACTGTTCAAGGACGACAATGCCAACAACCGCCGCGCCATGTGGTGGCGGGGCCGCATCTACTTCATCAGCGATGCCGGCGGCACCGACAACATCTGGTCCGCGCTGCCGGACGGCAGCGACCGCAAGGTGCACACGGGGCACACGGAATGGGACGTGCGCACCGCCTCGCTCGGCGACGGTCGCATCGCCTACCAGCTGGGCGCCGACCTGCGCGTGTTCGACATCGCCAGTGGCGCCGACACACGCGTACAGGCCAGCCTGGTCTCGGACTTCGACCAGCAGCGCACCCGCCGCGTGCGCTCGCCGCTCGACGCGCTGACCAACATCGACGTCGCCAACAAGGCCCAGCGCATCGTCCTGACCGCGCGTGGCAAGGTGACCATCGCCGGCACCGGCACCTACCGCCGCGTCGAGATCGCCGTGCCGGAAGGCGCGCGCGCTCGAAGCGCCGTGTTCAGCCACGACGACAAGTGGATTTATGCCTTCGTGGACACCACCGGCGAGAACGAAATCTGGCGCTACGCCGCCGACGGCTCGGGCAAGGGCGAGCGCCTGACCATCGACGGCGCCAGCCACCGCTCGGGGCTGTATCCGTCGCCGGACGGCAGGTGGCTGGCCCACACCGACAAGAAGGGCCGCACCTGGCTGCTCGACCTGCAGGCCAGGACCAATGTCATCATCGACGACGCCAACCAGGTCGGCGCCGAGCGTCCGGACCAGGTGGTGTGGTCGCCGGACAGCCGCAACCTGGCTTTTGTGCGCGTCGGCAGCAGCGAGCAGCGCAACCAGATCGGCATGTACAACCTGCCCAGCAAGACCATGGCCTTCGTCACCACCGACCGCTACACGGCCGACTCGCCGGTGTTCTCGCCGGACGGGAAGTGGCTGTACTTCCTGTCCTCGCGTCACTTCAACGTGAGTAATGCCGGTCCCTGGGGCGACCGCAACATGGGCCCGGTGTTCGACCGCCGCGTCGGTATCTACGCGCTGGCATTGCAGCCCGGCGTGCGCTTCCCCTTCAAGCCCGAGGACGAGTTGACCAAGCCGGAAGCAACTTCGCCGGAAGCCGCCGCGCGTGCCGCGGTCCAGACGCCCGGCAAGGAAGACGCCGACAAGACCGCCGCGGTCGCCGTGGCTGCCGCTGTCACCGCCGCGGCCAATGCAGCCGATCCCAAGGCCAAGCCGGCGCCGACCCCGGCCATCGACTATGCCGGCCTGCGCGAGCGCCTGTACGAAGTGCCGGTCGCGCCGGGTAACTACCGCGCCCTGGCCATCGACGAGAAGCGCCTGTACATCCTCGAGTCCGACAACGGCCGCAGCGGTGCGCTCAAGACCCTGGAAATCTCGCGCAGCAGCCCGCAGCCGGAGGTCTTCGTCAACAACGTGCGCGAGTTCGGCCTGAGCACCGACCGCAAGCACGTCTTCTACCGCACCTTCAGCGCGAATGGACCGGGCGAGATGCTGATCGTCGCCGCCGGCGCCAAGGCCCCGGCCGACGTGTCGAAGGCACGCATCAAGATCGACGACTGGGCGGTGAGCACCAACCCGCGCCTGGAATGGAAGCAGATGTTCAACGACGCCTGGCGCATGCACCGCGACTTCCTGTACGACGCCAACATGCGCGGCATCGACTGGGTGGCCGTGCGCAACCGCTACGCGCCGCTGGTCGAGCGCGTGACCGACCGCGCCGAGCTCAACGACGTGCTGGGCATGATGGTGGGCGAGCTGGGTGCGCTGCACTCGCAGATCATCCCGGGCGACGTGCGCCGTGCCGGGGGCGAAGGCGTGCCCTCGAGCCTGGGCGCCGTGCTCACGCGCGTGCCCGAGGGCTTCCGTGTCGACCGCGTCTACCGCAGCGAGCCGGAACTGCCGTCCGAGCGCGGCCCGCTGGCGGCACCCGACGTCGGCGTGAAGGAAGGCGATATCATCACCGCCGTCAACGGCAAGCTACTCACCGAAGCGCGCGACATCGCCGACCTGCTGCTCGACCAGGCCGACAAGCAGGTGCTGCTGCACGTGAAGAGCCCGGGCGACAAACCGGGAAGCAGGCCGCGCCCGGTCATCGTGACGCCGGTCTCGATGGCGCAGCACGCCAGCCTGCGCTACGCGGACTGGGAGCAGGGCAGGGCCCGGCAGGCCGACGAGGCATCGAAGGGCAGGATCGGCTACCTGCACCTGCGCGCCATGGTGGCGCGCGACATCAATGCCTTCGCCCGCGACTTCTACGCCAACATCAACAAGGAAGGCCTGATCATCGATGTGCGCCGCAACAACGGCGGCAACATCGACAGCTGGATCATCGAGAAGCTGCTGCGCCGCTCGTGGGCGTTCTGGACCTCGAACGGCGCCCTGCCGCAGTCGAATATGCAGAACACCTTCCGCGGCCACCTGGTGGTGCTGATGGACGAGCTGACCTATTCGGACGGCGAGACCTTCGCCGCCGGCGTCAAGGCCCTGAAACTGGGCCCGCTGGTCGGCAAGCGCACCGCCGGCGCCGGCGTCTGGCTCAGCGACGGCAACAGCCTGGCCGACAACGGCAGGGCGCGCGTGGCGGAGTTCGGCCAGTTCGCCGCCGACGGCGAGTGGCTGATCGAAGGCGTGGGCGTGTCGCCGGACGTCGAGGTCGACAACCTGCCGCACGAGACCTTCGAAGGCCGCGACCGCCAGCTGGAAGTGGCGATCGAACTGCTCGAGAAGAAGATGAAGGAGCAGCCGGTCAGGCCATGGAAGCCGGCGGCAATTCCCGCGCTCAAGCGTCAATGGGAAGCCGGCGAGGCTGCCAACAAGGCGCCGCCGACCAACAAGTAGGCGCGATGGTGAGCGGGAATGCACCCATTCCCGGCGCGCTTCCGTGACATCCGCGCCGGTGGATGTCACGGAATTTCATCGCCATGTCATATTGAGTTTCTAAACTGCAAGTATCCTTCCAACTCCGATACTTGCAATGCCCCTCGCAAAGCTCCAGACCGGCACCAAAATTCTTGGCTCCTTCGGCGTCGTTTCCTTCCTGATCGTTCTGCTGTCAAGCGTGGCGTTATGGCGCATGCAGTCCAACGATGCCCTGACCTCCGACCTCGTCTACGACAAGCTGGCCAAGCAGCAGCTGACTTCCGACCTGCTCGGCGTCGAACGCCTGAACGGCTCGCGCACGGTCGCCATCGCACGCAGCGACAGCCTGGAGCTGGCCGACTACTTCGGCGCCCAGCTGGCAGCGGGCAAGAAGGCCGCCGCCGAGCTTGAAGCCAAGCTGGGCAGGCTGCCGCGCGGCGAGCTTGAAACCGCCCTGATCCGTGACGCAGGCAAGCACAAGGCGGCGCTGGCGAAGGTCCAGGCTGCGCTGTTCCAGGCCAAGGAGTTCGGCCAGACCGGGGTCGTCGAGCAGCTCGTCAGCGGCGACTGGGAGAAGAACTACAAAGCCTATACCGGCGCGCTGGAAGCCCTGCTGGCCCATGAAACCGGGGAGGCCCATCGCCTGGCCGAGGAATCGGCTTCCGCGTCGATGTTCGGCAAAGCGCTGGTGCTGGCGCTTGGCCTCGGCGCGCTGGGCGTCGGCGGGCTCCTCGCCTGGATGCTGACGCGGAACATCGTGGGTCCGCTGCAGCAGGCCGTCACCCTGGCGGAGCAGGTGGCCCATGGCGACCTGCGTCCGGTCATCCGCCACGCGCGCAGCGACGAGATCGGCCGCCTGTTCGACGCCCTCAACGGCATGACCGGCGGCGTCTCCGCCACCGTCTCCCAGGTGCTTGCCGGCGCCCAGGCGATCGACTCGGCGTCGAGCGAAATCGCCGACGGCAACCAGGACCTGTCGCGCCGCACCGAGCGCCAGGCATCGAGCCTGCGCCAGACCCTCAGCGCGATGGAAGAGCTGAGCCAGGCCATCGCCCAGAACAATGCCAGCGCCCGCTCCGCGAACGCGCTCGCCCAGTCGGCGTCGAACGTCGCCACCCGCAGCGCCCAGGCGGTCGAGGAAGTGGTGGTGCGCATGGGGGCGATCAAGGCATCGGCCGACAGGATCACGGACATCACCGGCATGATCGACAGCATCGCTTTCCAGACCAACATCCTGGCGCTGAATGCGGCGGTGGAAGCGGCGCGCGCCGGCACCGAGGGACGCGGCTTCGCCGTGGTGGCGGCCGAGGTGCGCAGCCTGGCCCAGCACTCGGCATCCGCGGCCAAGGAAATCAAGCAGCTCATCAAGGATTCGACCGAGGAAATCGCCGCCGGCACCGACATCGCCGGCGCCGCGGGCGAGACCATGCGCGCCGTGCTGGAGCACGTGCACGACGTGGCCGGCCTGCTCGACACCATCTCCACCGCCAGCAGCGAACAGGCCAGCGGCGTGGCTCAGGTAGGCCAGGCGATCGCCGAGATGGACGAATCGACCCAGCAGAACGCCGCCATGGTGGAGCAGGCCGCAGCAGCCGCGGAATCGATGCGCCAGCAGGCAGCCGAGCTGTCGAAACTGGTGGCGACTTTCAAAGTGCGCCAGGCCGCGCATGTCCCCCGCGCGCTTGCCGTAACCTAAGTACTCGCCCATAAACAAATGTGTTGTTGGCTGTCATAACCGGCAGCGCTGCTGCGTTGGCGCCTGCTTGCAGTGTTCGCACTGCGGCGCACTCGCCGCCTTGCATGCATCGGCAAGCCGCACCTGCGGTTCTGTTTGCCAAAACTCAGCTTTGTTTCTTGTCGAGTACAAAGAGAAAAGCCGCCTGCAAGCAGGCGGCTTTCGCTTGCAGCGGCCGGAGGATTACCAGCCGATGTCCTTGAACAGTTCCATCGTCAGGTCGACCGGCGCCGTCACCGAATGGGTCAGGTCCGCGCTGATGGACGGTTCCATCAGTTGGTTGCGGGTGGTCGTGGTGTTGTAGTGCGACACCGACGAACCCTGCTGGAACGGATTCGGCGTGAACATCGTGACGCGGCCCTGGGCATCGGCGCCCGAGAGCTGGGTCTTGGAACGTTCGAACTTGGCCACGGTGCCGTTCGCGTTGCCGTTCGGCTTGGTCAGGCTGGCCAGGATCTTGGCGCCATCGGCCTGGCTCACGCGCAGGGCCGGGATGGTGATCGACGGATCGGCACCACCGAGGCCGGTCACTGCGCCCGGTGCGTTGTCCGCCACGATCACGCCGATCGCGCCTGCGTCCTGGGCGTTCTTGACCTTGACGGTGAAGCCGCAGGTGCCGCGGCTGACCAGGGCGATCTTGCGGCGCACGGCTTCGGCGTTGGCAGCGTTGAACGGCGTGCATGCCGAGCCCGGGCTGTCAGGCTGCAGCGCCACCGCGGCGATCTGGCCGGTCAGCGGCGACTTGTCCAGCTTCGGACCGAAATCGGCTTCGCCGACCGCGTACAGGTCGCCGGCTGGCGAATCGGCGCCGACGCCGATCACACGCAGTTGCGCACTCGGGGTCAGGACCGACGGTGCTGCTGCGGTGACGCGGGCGCCGGTCCAGGACAGGCCGGCCGGCTTGAGCGCCGATGCCGCGCGCTCGGCATTGGTCATGTCGACCCACAGCTTGCCGGTCGTGTTATCGAGGAGGAAGGTATCCCAGACCGAAGCACGTCCGGCAAACGGAGCACCGGTCGCGCCGCTGGTGAAGGTCTGGAAGCCCAGGCCATGGCCCATTTCGTGCAGCAGGGTGGCGACGAAGTCGATGTTGTTGCCTTCGTTGGCATCCAGGCCCAGGTAGAACGCGCTGCCAGCCAGGCAGTTCGGCTTGCCGAGATTGGAGTTGAAGCGTGCCGTGATCTGGCCGCCCGGGGAGGTCGAGATCTCGCTGCCGTAGAGCTTGTTGGCCAGTGCGTACGAATACCAGACGTCGGTCTTCGGCGCGCCTTTGAAGTTGGCGAACACCTGGGTGGCGCCGGCGCTGCCCAGCACGGCGCTGGTCGCGGTGCAGGACAGCGGTTCGAAGGTCGCATTGATGACGATCGGGACGTCGCTGGTCAGGGTCTTGCCCCAGATGTTGGCCGCGTGCGTGAACGCGATCAGGCGTTGCTCGCCGATGGTGGTGCCGGTATTGCCGCCGACGGGCGTGGCCGGGGTCGTCTCATTGAAGCCGACGCCAGGCGCGTTCAGGTTGTTGATGACGATCTTTGCTGCTGCCTGGGCAGTGCCCATGCTGCCGCAGGCGAGGGCCAGGGCCGCGGCCACCAGAGTGAGGTTTGGACGCTTATTGAACTTCATTCTGGTGCTCCTTGGCGTGCTTGGACACTGGGGTGGACAGGGCGGAATGGGCGGCATACTCGCCGTGGGCGCACTCGGCCTCGAGCCTGCCATCGGCGGTGCGGCGCACCACGGTGTGCATCATCGACTCTTCATCGACGTGGGCGGCGAGGACGCCGTTCTCCTGCAGGCTGGCGACGCCGGCGACCGGGGCGCCGGATGCTGCGCGTGCGGCCTTCTGGGCTTCGCGCTCCGCTTTGCGAAGCGCGTTCAGTTGTTGTACCTCAGCGGCAGTCGCATTGCGAAGCTTGCCGGTGCGCTGGTCCTTGGCAACGGTCTGGCCTTCCTGCCCGGCGGCGAGCGCCGAACCGGCGAAGGCCAGCGCCGCGATGGCGACGGCGCTACGCAGCATGGATACACGGATTTGCATGTTGTGTTTTCTCTCAGAAAAATATACGTCAATCGGTACAACTTTTCTTTCCCCGTCTCTAGAGCCGGTTGTCAATAACTATAGCTTTGGAAATAACGAAATTGCAGAGTTTTATTAAAAATTTTATATCTTTGTTCGGTCGCATATGCATATAAAATTCGGTTTTCTCTCTCAACATGCCTGTGTAAAGACGGCGATCCCGCGCGTTGTTTTTTAGCGCAAAGCACAGTGGGCGAAGATGAGGTATTGACCTGCGCGCGAAGCCGAGCCAAGCGGGGGCCGAACAGGACTGGGGGGGAGGGAAGGCCGCCAGGCAAGGCAGCGGGAAGATTGCGGGAAGGAGAAGACGCCGGCGGAGCAGGCCGCCGGCGCCATGTTGAACCAGGTTCTTAACGTACGTCGAGCAGCTCGACGTCGAAGATCAGGTTGGCGTTCGGCGGGATCGGGCCGGCGCCGGAGCTGCCGTAGCCCAGGCTGGCCGGGATGATGAGGGTGCGCTTGCCGCCGACCTTCATGCCCTGCACGCCCGCGTCCCAGCCCGGGATGACCTGGCCGCCGCCGAGGTGGAAGCTGAACGGCTCGCGTCCGCTGGAAGAGTCGAACTGGGCGCCGCGCTTCGATTCCGTGTCGGGTGCGTACAGCCAGCCGGTATAGTGGACGACGACGGTGGCGCCATCGGTCGCTTCCTTGCCGGTGCCGACGACGGTATCGATCTTTTGCAGCGCGACGCTGTCGGCGGCTGCGGCAGGAGGCGTTTCGGCGCGCTTGCAGCCGGTGATGGCCAGCGCCAGGCTCACGCCAAGGATGCAGTGGGAGATCAGCTGTTTCAAGGTATTCTTTCGTAAAAGGGACAGGGGCGAGGCAGCGGCAGTATACATGGCGGCCGCGCCATGACAAACACTGTCCGGACCCGCAGGAGGAGGCATGCGCCCGACACAGGGACTGCGCGCCGTCGCCGCGCTCGAGGCGGCCAAGGGCATGGTGGTGCTGTCGACCGGCTGCGGCCTGTTCGCGCTGGTGCACCGGAACGTCCAGCATCTGGCCGAGCAGCTGGTGGCGCACGCGCACCTGAACCCCGCCTCCCGTACGCCTCGCGTGTTCATCGAGTTTGCAGGCCAACTGGACGACGCGCGCCTGTTGCAGCTTGCGGCGGCGGCCCTCGCTTATTCTGCCGTGCGCATGGTCGAGGCCTATGGCCTGTGGCATGGCCGCGCATGGGCGGAAGTCCTCGCGGCGGCGGGCGGCGCCGTCTACCTGCCGTTCGAGCTGGCCGAAATGGTCCGCCGTCCGGGCCTGTTGAGCGCCGGCCTGCTGGCCCTCAACCTGGGCATTGTCGCCTTCATGGTCTACAGCTTGAGGAGACGCCGGCCAGACGGCCATCCCGGCGATATGACCTAGGCATCCGTGCCGGCGGCACCGCCCGCTTGCGGGCGGTGCAATGGCGTGTGCGGGACCAGCGTCGCCGGGTGCTCAGATCGCGGCCAGCGCCCGGCGCAGGTCCTCGCGCTGGTCTTCCAGGTGCTCGATGCCGACCGACAGGCGGATCAGCCCGTCACCGATGCCGAGCTGGGCGCGCTGCTCGGCGGGGATGCTGGCGTGGGTCATCAGGGCCGGGTGCTCGATCAGGCTTTCGACGCCGCCCAGGCTCTCGGCCAGGGTGAACACTTGGCAGGCTTCCAGGAAGCGCCTGCTGCCTTCCAGGTCGGTGGCCAGGTCGATCGAGACGATGCCGCCGAAGCCGTTCATCTGGCGCCGCGCCAGCGCGTGCTGCGGGTGCGACTCCAGGCCCGGGTAGAACACCTTGCGTACCTTCGGCTCGCGCTCCAGCCACTGGGCCAGGGCCAGCGCGTTGGCGCTGCTGCGCTCCACGCGCAGGGCCAGGGTCTTGATCCCGCGCAGCACCAGGAAGCTGTCGAAGGGGCCCTGGATGGCGCCGACGGCGTTCTGGATGAAGCCGAGCTGCTCGGCCAGCGTCCCGTGATGCGCTTCCTTGCCCACCACCGCCACGCCGCCGATCACGTCGGAATGCCCGTTCATGTACTTGGTGGTCGAGTGCACCACGATGTCGAAGCCAAGTTCCAGCGGGCGCTGGACGATCGGACTGGCGAAAGTGTTGTCGCACACGGTGAGGATGCCGCGCGCACGGCACAGCTGCGCGATGGCGGCCAGGTCGGCCAGCTTGAGCATCGGGTTGGTCGGCGTCTCGACCCACACCAGTTTCGTTTCCGGCGTGAGCGTCCGTGCCAGCGCGTCCGGGTCGGTCAGGTCGGCATAAGTGAAGCCGTGGCCGGCGCTTTTCCGGCGCACACGCTCGAACAGGCGGAAGGTGCCGCCGTACATGTCGTCGCCCGCCACGATGTGCGAGTTCGCCGGCAGCAGTTCCAGCACCGCCGCAATGGCGGACAGGCCCGAGGCAAATGCGAAGGCCGCGCTGCCGCTTTCGATGTCGGCCACGCAGCGCTCCAGCGCCCAGCGGGTCGGGTTGTGCGAGCGGCCGTAGTCCAGGCCCTTGTGCACGCCCGGGCTCTCCTGGCGGAAGGTCGAGGTGGCGAAGATCGGCGGCATCACGGCGCCGGTGCTCGGCTCCGGCGCCTGGCCGCCGTGGATCACGCGTGTGGCGAGGTGTTTGATCGAGTCGGTCATGAAAGCGTCCTTCGGAGGTGGTTGAGCAGGTCGTAGCGCGTGATCAGGCCGTAGAAACGCTCGCCGTCATGGATCACGGCGGTCAGCCCGCGGTCGAGGATCTCGCGCAGGTGGCCCATGCCGGCCGTCGGCTGCAGGGTCTGGAGCGAGGAGGTCATGGTGCTGGAAACCGGCGCGCTGAAGTGGTTCGGTTCTGCGGTGACGTGCAGCAGCAGGTCCGATTCGTCGATCAGGCCGGCCAGCTTGCCATGGCTGTCGATGACCGGCAGTTGCTGCAGGTCGGCGTTGCGCATGCGGTTGAACGCGGTGAGCAGGGTATCGGTGGGCGCGACCGTGACCACTTCACCCTCGTCGTAGCGGCGCCCGATCAGGTCGCGCAGGTCGCCCGTCTTCGGGCGCGTGATCAGTCCCTGGTCGACCATCCAGCCGTCGCTGTACACCTTGCTCAGGTAGCGGGTGCCGGTGTCGCAGACAAAACTCACGACGCGCTTCGGGCGGGTCTGCTCGCGGCAGTAGCGCAGCGCGGCGGCCAGCAGGGTTCCGGTCGAGGAGCCGGCCAGGATGCCTTCCTGCTGCAGCAGCAGGCGCGCGGTATTGAAGCTTTCCTCGTCGGGGATGGTATAGGCCTTCTTCACGCGCGACAGGTCGGCGATGCCGGGAATGAAGTCTTCGCCGATGCCCTCGACCGCCCACGAGCCTGCATCGGTGCGCAGCACGCCGGTGTTGATATAGTCGGCCAGGATCGAACCCTGCGGGTCGGCCAGGACGAACTCGAGCAGGGGCTGCGTCTTCCTGAAGTAGCGCGACAGCCCGGTGAGGGTGCCCGAGGAACCGACCCCGACCACGATCGCGTCCAGCTTGTGGTTGACCTGGTCCCAGATCTCGGGGCCGGTGGTGGTTTCGTGGGCGCGCGGGTTGGCCGGATTGTTGAACTGGTCGGCGAACCAGGCGCCGGGGATTTCCTTCGCCAGGCGCGCCGCGTAGTCCTGGTAGTACTCGGGGTGGCCCTTGCCGACGTCGGAGCGCGTGAGGTGGATTTCGACGCCGAGCGCCTTCAGGTGCAGGATCTTCTCGGCCGCCATCTTGTCGGGGACGACCAGCACCACGCGGTAACCCTTGATGCGCGCCACCAGGGCCAGGCCCAGGCCGGTATTGCCGGCGGTGGCTTCGACCACGGTGCCGCCGGGCTCCAGGAATCCGTCGTGCTCGGCCTGCTCGATCATGGCGCGGCCGATGCGGTCCTTGATGGAGCCGCCGGGGTTCTGGGATTCGAGCTTCAGGAACAGCTGGCAGGGACCGGTGTCGATCCGGGTCACTTCGATCAGGGGGGTCTCACCGATCAGGGAAAACAGTGCAGCTTGCGACGCATGTTGCATAGTGCCTCCGTCAGGCCGGGCAGGACCCCGGCGTTGCGCCGCTTCATGGGCGGACGCTCGTCGAAGAGCTGGCGCTTGGGTGGTATCAACCGTGTATCGATGGGCGCCAGGCCATGTGAAAATGACATGGTACGGCGATAATCTAACATCGTGTTGATCTCGTAGGGTGGTCGGCGAAGCCGACACCTACGGATTCTTCAAGCGGCGCCACAAGGTCGTTCGGCTGATGCCCAGGTGCTTCGCCGCCGCGTCGCGCTGGCCGCCGAAGCGCGCCAGCACCTCGGCAATGCTTTCCGCATCGGCCTTGGGCGCGAGCAAGGCGAGCGTCTTGTCTTCACCCTTTGCTAGCTCAGGGGCAATCGACAACAGGAAACTCGGCGTCAGCGCCTGCAGCGGCTCGGCCGCCAGGAACAGCGCCAGCCGTTCCATCAGGTTGCGCAATTCGCGTACGTTGCCCGGCCAGCCGTAGGATTCGAGCAGGGATGCGCAGGCCGTGATTTCCGCATGCAGGTTCGGATGCGGTTTGGCGCCCAGCGCTGCCAGCGCATGCTTGAGCGACCATTCGCCAAGGGGCACGATGTCGGCGACCCGTTCCCGCAGCGCGGGCAGGGCCAGGCGCAGCACCGCCAGCCGGTAGAACAGGTCGGCACGGAAGCGCCCCTCGCGCACCCGTGCTTCCAGGTCGCAGTGGGTGGCGCTGATCACGCGCACCTCGATCGGCACCGGCCGCGTGCCGCCCACGCGCATCACTTCGCGCTCTTCCAGCACGCGCAGCAAGCGCGTCTGCAGGGCCAGGGGCATCTCGCCGATCTCGTCGAGAAAGAGGGTGCCGCCGTTGGCCGCCTCGAACAGGCCGGCGTGGCCGCCGCGCCGCGCTCCCGTGAAGGCGCCTTCCTCGTGGCCGAACAGTTCCGATTCCAGCAGCGATTCCGCGATCGCGCCGCAGTTCACCGCCACGAAGGGGCGGTTGGCGGCGCGCGCCGGACCTTCGCGGTGGATGGCCTGCGCCACCAGTTCCTTGCCGCTGCCGGTCTCGCCCTGGATCAGGACGGTTGCCGGGGAGCGGGCGTACAGCACCACGGTCTGGCGCAGGCGCTCCATCGCGCCAGACTCGCCGCGCAGGTCGTGCAGGCCGCGCCGCGCGCGGCGCGTGTCCGCGTTTGCAACACGCCGCCCGCGGTTCGCCTCCAGATGGGTCAGGCGCGCCATCTCGAGCGCGTCGTCGAAAGCCTGGCGGATCGAGGCGGCCGAGTACAGGAACACGCCGGTCAGGCCCGCTTCCTCGGCCAGGTCGGTGATCAAGCCCGCGCCGACGATCACCTCGATGCCCGACGCTTTCAGTGCATTGATGCTAGCGCGCGCATCTTCCTCGGTCACGTAGGTATACTGTGCAATCGCGATGCCGAAAGTGTCGGCGAACTCGGCCAGCTCGCGCAGGGGTTCCTGGTAGGTAATGACCCCGATGCGGTTCGACACACGGCGGGCGCGCGCCAACGCCTGCATCACGTCGAAGCCGCTGGCCTTCGCCACCACGACCGGGACCGAGATCCTGCCCTTGAGGTAGGCGGCGTTCGAGCCTGCGGCGATCACGACGTCGCAGCGCTCGGTTGCGAGGCGCGCGCGCAGCGCGCGCGCGGCTTCGTCGAAGCCGAGGTGGACCGGTTCGATCGTCGCGAGATGGTCGTACTCGAGGGTAATGTCGCGGAACAGGTCGGACAGGCGGGATACCGACACGGTCCAAATGACCGGCTTGTCGCCGCCGTCCACCGGGCTGCGGGTGGATGGACTCATGTTGCAAGTGTAGCCGATTCCATGTGCCATGTTTCAGCCTGCAACGTCTGCCGCTGTCAGTATCGCGTAAGGGTGTGTAAGACTACGGTAAGGGCGCGCCCGTAGGATGGTCCCAGTCCTGAATACCAGGCATCACCAGAATAGATAACCGGAGACACAAGTGGATCAAGACGTCGTACAGCGGGTCAAGGCAGACCCCAACTATCGCAAGCTGGTCACGAAGCGTTCGCGTTTCGGCTGGATTCTTACCTGGAGCATGATGGTCGTGTACTACGGCTTCACCTTGCTCTGCGCCTTCAACAAGGAGTTCATGGGCAGCCGCATCGGCGACGGTGTGATGACCTGGGGGATTCCATTGGGCCTGTTCGTCATCGTGTTCACCATCCTGGTGACCGCCATCTATGTACGCCGTGCCAACGGCGAGTACGACGAGCTGACCGAGGCCATCAAGGCCAACGCTGGCGGCGGCAAGAAGGTGGCAGCATGAAGCGCCTCTACCGCACCTCGACCGCATCGGCGCTGCTGGCCGCCAGCAGCGCTGCATTGGCCGCGCCCGACCTCGGCCAGGCCACCCAGCAGGCTACCAACTGGACCGCGATCGGCATGTTCGCGATCTTCGTGGTGGCGACCCTGTTCATCACCAAGTGGGCCGCCGGCAGGACCCGCTCGGCATCCGACTTCTACACCGCCGGCGGCGGCATTTCCGGCTTCCAGAACGGCCTGGCGATCGCGGGCGACTTCATGTCGGCCGCCTCCTTCCTGGGCATCTCGGCCGCCGTGTTCCTGAACGGCTTCGACGGCCTGATCTACGCGATCGGCTTCCTGGTCGGCTGGCCGGTCATCACCTTCCTGATGGCCGAGCGCCTGCGCAACCTGGGCCGCTACACCTTCGCCGACGTCGCCGCCTACCGCTTCCACCAGAAGCCGATCCGCGTGTTCGCGGCCTCCGGCACCCTGGTCGTGGTGGCCTTCTACCTGATCGCGCAGATGGTCGGCGCCGGCCAGCTGATCAAGCTGCTGTTCGGCCTGGAGTACTGGATCGCCGTGGTGATCGTCGGCGCGCTGATGATGGTCTACGTGCTGTTCGGCGGCATGACCGCCACCACCTGGGTGCAGATCATCAAGGCCGTGCTGCTGCTGTCGGGCGCCTCGTACATGGCCTTCGCGGTGCTGGCGCAGTACGACTTCAGCCCTGAGAAACTGTTTGCCACCGCCACCGAAGTGCATGCCAGCGGCGAATCCATCATGGGGCCGGGCACCTTCCTGACCGATCCGATCTCGGCCATCTCCTTCGGCATGGCATTGATGTTCGGCACCGCCGGCCTGCCGCACATCCTGATGCGCTTCTTCACCGTCCCGAGCGCGAAAGAAGCGCGCAAGTCGGTGCTGTGGGCCACCACCTGGATCGGCTACTTCTACATCCTCACCTTCATCATCGGCTTCGGCGCGATCGTGCTTGTCGGTACCAACCCGGCCTTCAAGGACGCGGCCGGCAAGCTCCTCGGCGGCAACAACATGGCGGCGGTGCACCTGGCCCAGGCCGTGGGCGGCGACATCTTCCTGGGCTTTATCTCGGCGGTGGCCTTCGCGACCATCCTGGCGGTGGTGGCGGGCCTGACCCTGTCGGGCGCATCGGCGGTGTCGCACGACCTGTACGCCACCGTGTTCAAGGCGGGCAAGGCGGACAGCGCCAGCGAGCTGAAGGTCTCCAGGATCACCACCCTGGCGCTGGGCGTCATCGCCGTGCTGCTCGGTATCGCCTTCGAAAAGCAGAACGTCGCCTTCATGGTGTCGCTGGCCTTCGCGATCGCCGCCTCGGCCAACTTCCCGGTGCTGTTCATGTCGGTGCTGTGGAAGGATTGCACCACCCGCGGCGCCACCGTCGGCGGCTTCCTGGGCCTGGCCACTGCGGTCGTGCTGACCGTGGTGTCGAAGTCGGTATGGGTCGACGTGCTCGGCAATGCCACGGCGATCTTCCCCTACACCTCGCCGGCGATCTTCTCGATGGCGGTCGGCTTCATCGGCATCTGGCTCTTCTCGGTGACCGACAAGAGCCCGCGCGCCGCGATCGACAAGGCCGGCTTCGAGGCGCAGGAAGTGCGTTCGGAAACCGGTATCGGCGCTGCCGCCGCATCCGCCCACTGAGCGGCCCGCTGAGCCAACCGCTGTTCAGGTAAAACCCCGCTGCGGCGGGGTTTAATGAGATGGTCACCCTCCACCCTACAAGTTACTAAGCTTGTAGGGTGTTTTCATTTTTGGACGGAGGCCATCATGCAAGACGTCGCTCTCATCGGCATCGATCTCGGCAAGCACGGCTTTCACGTGCACGGACAGGATCGGCACGGCAAGGCGGTGTTGCGCAGGAAGTTCGACCGCAAGCACCTGATCACGTTTCTCGCCAACTTCCAGCCTTGCACGATCGTGATGGAAGCCTGTGCCGGCGCCCACTGGATGGCGCGGCAGCTGTCGGCACTTGGCCACGAGGCCAAACTCATTTCCCCTCAGTTTGTCCGGCCCTTCGTCAAGGGCAACAAGAACGACTTCATCGATGCAGAAGCGATCTGCGAAGCGGCCAGCCGGCCATCAATGCGTTTTGTCACGCCCAAGACTGAAGCCCAGCAATGCCTGTCGGCCCTGCACCGAACGCGCGAGTCGCTGATGCGCGACCGGGTCAAGGCAATCAACCAGATCCACGCCTTTCTGCTCGAGTTTGGAATCGGCCTGCCCAAAGGCCCGGCAATCATACGGCGCCTGCCTTCCGTACTGGCAGAGCACGCTCTGCCAGTACGGCTGGTCAGCCTGATCGAGAGACTGCGTGCCCACATCAAGTATCTCGACGAGCAGCTCGACGAGCTCGAAAAGGAGCTGGGCAGGCAACTGCAGGAAGACGACCTTGGACAGCGCCTGATGGCGATTCCTGGCGTCGGACCGATTACTGCGAGCGCCTTGTCGGCCGAGATGGGCGACGGCAAGCAATATGGCTGCGGACGCGATTTCGCCGCCTCGCTTGGCCTGGTGCCCCAGCAGCACAGTACTGGTGGGAGAGCGAATCTGCTGGGCATTAGCAAACGTGGCGACAAGAATATCCGACGCCTGCTGGTGCAATGCGCGCGATCCTACATGCGCGGTTTGGACCGGCATACCGACCGCCTGGCGCAGTGGGCCCGCTCCATGCTGGAGCGACGACACTCCAACGTCGTGGCGTGCGCACTGGCGTACAAGCTGGCCCGCACGGCCTGGGCCATGGCCGCACACCATACCGAATACAAAATGCAAGAGGCCGTCACATCGCTGTGACGGCCTCCCGAGCTTGCTGTACCTAACCACCTACTTGGTTTTGCGACGCTGATACTGGATGACGTGAACGGCACACCGGCCTGATGGATAACCTGGCAAAAAAATCGGCTCATCAAGCCGCGGGTTTTTTTAGGACCATCAGGCGCGAACTCTCATCGTGGCGCGGAGCAAGTCTCCAGCATGACGCCGGATAGATTTGAGCAAGCCAACTACATCATACAAATCAGCTTGCAAAAAGGAGGGTGACC
>NZ_JPXI01000041.1 GCF_000740675.1 Massilia sp. BSC265
CTGCCGAGCGAGGTGATGTGCAGGAACTGGCGTCCGTCGCGCTGCATCACCGACATCCTGAGGCTGGACAGCACCGCCGGCATGCCGATATTGGCGCCGCGGTAGACGTTCGGATGCGCCAGCCTCACCTGCACCGGGTTGGCGGCATCTTCCAGCATGGTGAGCTCGATGTCGGCCACCAGCGGCTGGCCGATGAAGGAGCTCACGCGCGGCTCGCCGAGCTCGGCCGCCTCGGCCGACCAGGAAGTCGCGGCCAGCAGCGCGCAAGACAATATCAGTGGAAGGCGGCAAGCCATAGGATGGAAATAGTGAAGCCCGAGCGTAATTAACGGACAATCAGCTAAACTCTTTAGCCACAGCCCGCATTCGACAGGATCCCATCATGGAAAACAGGATTGAGAAGGACAGTTTCGGCCCGATCGAGGTACCCGCTGACCACCTCTGGGGCGCCCAGACCCAGCGTTCGCTCCACCATTTCCACATCTCGACCGAGCGCATGGCGCCGGAACTGGTCGCCGCCCTGGCCCAGGTCAAGCGCGCCGCCGCGGCGGTGAATCGTTCGCTCGGTAAGCTGCCGGCGGACAAGGCCGAGGCCATCATCCGCGCCGCCGACGAGGTGCTCGAAGGCCGCCACCTGCACGAGTTCCCGCTGGCGGTGTGGCAGACCGGTTCCGGCACCCAGAGCAACATGAACATGAACGAGGTGCTGGCCAACCGCGGCTCCGAACTGATGGGCGGCGAGCGCGGCGAGAAGCGCCTGCTGCACCCGAACGACCACGTCAACATGGGACAGTCGTCGAACGACATCTTCCCGACCGCCATGCACGTGGCGGCCGCCATCGCCGTCGCGCACAACGTGCTCCCCGCCCTGGCGCAGCTGCGCGGCACCCTGGTGCGCAAGTCGCGCGACTTCGAAGACATCGTCAAGATCGGCCGCACTCACCTGCAGGACGCCACGCCGCTGACCCTCGGTCAGGAGTTCTCGGGTTACGTCGCCCAGCTGGAATTCGCAGAAAGCGCGATCCGGGCCACCCTGCCCGGCCTGCTGGCCCTGGCTGCCGGCGGCACTGCGGTCGGCACCGGCCTGAACGCACATCCGGACTTCGCCCCGCGCATCGCGGCCGAGCTGAGCTCACGCACCGGGCTGAGCTTCAAGAGCGCGCCCAACAAGTTCATGGCGCTGGCCGGACACGAGGCCATGGTGTACGCCCACGGCGCCTTCAAGACCCTGGCCACGGCCCTGATGAAGATCGCCAACGACGTGCGCTGGATGGCCTCGGGCCCGCGCTCGGGCCTGGGCGAGATCACGATCCCCGAGAACGAACCGGGCAGCTCGATCATGCCGGGCAAGGTCAACCCCACGCAGGCCGAAGCGCTGACGATGCTGTGCTGCCAGGTGTTCGGCAACGACGTCGCGGTCACGGTCGGTGGCTCGCAGGGCAACTTCGAGCTGAACGTGTTCAAGCCCATGATCGCCCACAACTTCCTGCAGAGCGCACGCCTGCTGGCCGACGGCATGCGCTCGTTCGATGAACACTGTGCACGGGGCATCGAGCCGAACCATGCGCGCATCGCCGAGCTGATGGAAAAATCGCTGATGCTGGTGACCGCACTGGCGCCCCACATCGGGTATGATCGCGCCGCGCAGATCGCCAAGACCGCGTCGCACGAAGGCCTGACCCTGCGCCAGGCCGCGCTGCAATCGGGCTTCGTCACCGAACAGCAGTTCGACCAATGGATCGTGCCGATCGACATGACCCGGCCAGATCCTGTCGAATAACATTTATCGGGCACCTCAAGGTGCCCTTTTCAATTCCCCCGAGGACAGCATGCAAAAAATAGATTTCGATTTGACATCCGAGTTTGTCGAGCTCAACCAGCTGATGAAGCTGGTCGGCCTGGTCGACAGCGGCGGCGCCGGCAAGAACATGGTCGCCAGCGGCGTGGTGTCGGTCGACGGCAAGCAGGAACTGCGCAAGACCGCGAAAATCCGCAGCGGCCAGACGGTCACCGTCGGCGACATCCAGATCCGCGTGCAATAAGCACCTGAAACGGCCGCGAAAGGTGGTGGAAAACAGCGGGCTTATGTTTGCGCCCTAACAAACAGAACGGGGCTTCCTTGTTTATATTTTAAGTCATCAGGATACGACTTATATCAACCGGCCATAGGTGAAGCCATGGAAACCCCGAACCGCGCCCAGTCACAGGAGCAACTCATCGGAGACCTGCGTCTCGTCATCGAGAATGCGGAAGAGCTGCTGAAGAACACCGACCACTACACCAGTGCGTTGTACCAGAACGCGCGCGCCAAGCTGGCGCTGGCGCTGGAGGCAGCCAACGAAGAGCTGGCGCGGTTCGAAGACGCCCAGCTCGAGCGCATGATGGCGGCCACCCGCGCCGCCAATGAGCGTCACTGCGACCGCACCGGCGAGCAGCGCATCCTGCGCGCCTTCCATTAAGCCGGGTCCGGTATCGAAGCACCCGGGCTGCCCTGCCCAGCGCCGCCTGCCGCAATCGCGGCCACCACGCCGAGCCTGAACCAGCCCTGCAGCATGGCGCCGATGTCCGACGCCCCCACGTCCAGCGATGCGGCGGCCAGCGCGGCGTCGATTGCCTCGCCGAAGCTGGCGCCCGCCGCCAGCCGATCCAGCGCCGCCGCTTCCGGTGCGCCCGTTTCCACCACCTCCACCCGCCAGCCGCGCCGCGCCACGAGTAGCGTGCACGGTGCGTCCATGCGCGCGGGCAGCGCCCGGCCGCCCGGCTGGTGTGCGTGCCATAGCGCGCCGATGGCCCAGCGACTGCGCAGCAGGCCTACGGACGGATGCAGGGTAAAGCGGGCGGCATCCAGGTCGTCCGCTGCCATCGTGGCCAGGACATCGAGGCCGAGGGGCACCTTTTCCGGCGCCAGGTAGGCCCGGTGGACGGCCCACTCGAGCCGCGCCACGTCGGGCAGGTAGGGATAAGGCGCGGCCGGCCCGAAGCCGTCGAGGAAATCAGCGAAACGCTCACCGAAAGCAGCCAGGTCCGGGTCCTGCGAGGGCAATGCCTTGCCGTAGGCACGCGCCAGGCCGGCAAAGAATTCCTCGCCTACCAGCTGGCGCAGAACAGGGCAGGCCTCGCCCAGGGCGCGCTCCCAGCCTGCGCTCAGGTTGCCGCGGTACAGCGCCAGCCGCTCCACCCCGCCCTCACTCAGGAAGGGCTGCAGGGCTGCTTCGTGCCCGCGGTCGAACAGCGCCGCGCCGAACTGCTGCTGCAGCGCGGCCAGTAGCTCGTCCGCCGGCGGCGGCGGCGGCGCCGGCCGCCGGATGACGGGAGCGACGGCGGACAGCACTGGATAGTCCTGCGCGATCGCCGCCGCCCTGGCCGCTTCCGCGAGCAGGCCCTCGAGCGGCGGCAGGTCGGCATCCCATTCCACCAGGGCCGGCACCCGGCCGAAGCGTTCCAGCGCGGCGCGGTACAGGCCCCAGACCGGTTCCGCCACGGCGGCGCCATGGTGGTCGACCAGCGCCAGCGGCGTTTCCAGGTGGCCTGCGAGGTGGATTTCTCCGACGCAGCCCCTCGGTAACGCGGCAATGGCGGCCCGCGCGTCTTCCCCGTGGTTGCGTTGGTTGACGTAGAGGTTATTGACGTCGAGCAGGATGCCGCAGCCGGTACGGCGCGCCAGTTCGGCCAGGAATTCGGCCTCGCTCATGGTGTCGGCGCGAAAGCGCACATAGGTCGAGACGTTCTCGACCAGCAGGCGCCGGCCCAGCCGCTCCTGTACCCGATCGACGCGTTCGCACAGCAGCGCCAGGGCGGCTTGGTCGAGCGTCACCGGCAGCAGGTCGTTGAGCTGGCGGTCGGCCAGCGCGCCCCAGCTCAGGTGCTCGGAAACGAGGAAGGGATCGACCGCACCGACCAGCGCGCGCAGGCGCTCGAGGTGGGACTCGGAAAAGCCGCGCGCCGAGCCGAGGCCGAGCCCGACGCCGTGCAGGCTGACGGGATAGTCGCGCCGCAGTTCCGTGAGCACGTGCCAGTCCCAGCCGGCACGGGCGAGGTAGTTCTCGCTGTGGACTTCGATGAAGCCGACCGGCGGGCGCCGCTCCAGGAAGGCGCGGTAGTGCGGCGTGCGCAGTCCCATGCCAACCTCCGTGGTCGCGTCGGGGACCACTGCGGGGGCCGCAGCGGGGACCGGCATCGATTACTTCTTGGCTTCGGCCTTGGCCTGGTCGGCCGCGTCGGCCTTGCCCTGCGGGGCCTTGCCGGCCTCCAGCGCGCCGCCGAGCTTGGTGCAGGTGCCCTTGGCAACGAACTTCCATTCGTTCGGGTCGTTGTCGACCCTGGCGGCGCCGGCGCAGCCGTGGGTGGCGGTGCCGCAGTCGTTCTGGCCGGCCTTGGCGATGCCGTAGCAGGCTTCCTGGTCGGCCTTCGGCACGCCCATCTGGTCCTGGGCGGCGGCGTGGGCGCAGACGCCTGCAAGGGCTGCGGCAATCAGGGCGTGGCGGTGGGTCATGCGGATACTCCTGGCTGGATGAAGGCGCCAGTATTTATCAGGCGGGGGAAAGATGCAAGGTGGGGTGTTGTAGAGCTAGGCACAGCGCAATAGAAGTCGCAAGGGCAATGCCTGCGACATTGCCCCACCTGTGCAAAACGAATAAGCCCGGCTTACGCCGTCGTATTGATCTTGTTTCCCAGGTGCGCCGGCAAATTCGCCGGCTGCACCGCCGGCAGCGCCTCGAGCAGCTGGGTGGCGGTGGCTTCCTGGATCTGCTGGGCTTTCTTGAAAACGGCGAGGCTCACTTCCTGGCGCTGGCCGGTTTCGGCGATGCTGGTGGACAGCTTGGCAATGCTGGACACATCCATGTCACTCTCCCATTGAGGCGTATCCACCGTTTACGGCAGCCTGGACAAGAACTTTAGGCCGCATTGCAGATGTTTCGCATCCAATTTTCCAGCCAGGCCAGCACTTCATCCGGATCGTTCAAATCCAGCCAGGCCGGCCTGCCCTCCCCGTTCAGTCCATTCGGCTCCCGCGCGTCCGACACCACGGCCAGGATGCTGGGATCCTCCGGGTACAGGGCCGGCCGACCCAGGCTCGGGCGGAACACTTCCAGCTTGGGCATGCGCTCCCATTTGTAGCCTTCGACCAGGGTGAGGTCGGCCGGCGCCAGCCGCGCCAGGTGCTCGGCCAGCGACGGCTCCGGGGCCCCGCGCAGTTCGCGCAGGATGGCGACGCGGTAGGGAGACGCCAGCATCACCTCGGCCGCGCCCGCCATGCGCAGGCGCGCGCTGTCCTTGCGCGGCGGCTCCAGCTCGACATCATGGTGGCTGTGCTTGACGACATTGACCCGCAAGCCCCGCCCGGCCAGCCGGGCGATCAGCTCCTCCAGCAGCGAGGTCTTGCCGCTGCCTGACCAGCCGACCACGCCCAGCACCGGGCCGCTGGCCTGCCGCGGGTCAGTAGCCGACACGGTAGCGGTAGCCACGGTAATTCATGATCGCCGCCTTCGGCAGCAGGCGCTCCAGCACCAGTCCGGGCGCGACTTCCTCGCCTTCGCGGCGCAGCGTCTTATCGACCAGCAGCAGGCGCTCGGCCGGATTCGGCGAGTAGATATAGCCGCCGAAGCTGACTTTCGGGACGTCGCGCTGCACCGATTCCGGCAGCGACTGCAGTGGGCCGACGCCATCATCGGCAGACGGCGCGGCAGACGGCGCGGCAGACGGCGCGGCCGGCGCCGCGGCAACGAGGACGGGGCGCGCTGTTTCCGGCACAGCCTCGGCCGGTGCAGTGCGCGGCGCAGGCTCGGGCTTTTCGGCAGGCGTCGACGACGTCGACACGCGCTTGGCGGGCGGCGCTTCCGGCTTCGCGGTGTCGGCCGCCCGGGCAGGTAAAGCCGGTTTCGGCGGCGCCGGTGGCGCGACGGCTTCGGGTAGCGCTGCCGGCGCGCGCACGGAGCTCGCGGCGGCCTGGGATGCGGGTGCCGGCCTGTCCACCGGCACGGCGGCCGGGGCAGCCGCCGGCGCGGGGGCGCTCGCCACCTGCAGCGCCGGCGCAGGGGCGGGTGCGGGCTGGCGCAGCAGGAACACCGCCCCGAGCGCCACGACCAGGGTGCCGGCGACGACACCGATGATGACCGGATTGCGGCTGCTCCGGGTCACCGGCGTCGCATAGCTGGGCGGCGGCGCATGGATGGTCGGCGCGTTGCCGAGCTGACGCTCCGCCTGTGCCTTCTTGAGGGCTTCGAGGATATACGACATGGTTTATTGGCCTTTGTCCGCCGCGGCATGGGCCAGCAGGCGCGGCTCGGGCACGCCGGAGAGCTGGTTCAGGCGCATATAGGTACGCGGGCCGGCCAGGCCGTCCGCTTTCAGGTTCTGGGCCGCCTGGAAACGCTCCAACCACTTGCGCGTGCCGGCATCCAGCGCACTGCCCGGCCGCGGCGCCGGGGCCCCGTCCAGCTGGGCCAGGCGTGCTGCCAGCCAGTCCACGTCCGGCCCGCGGGCGCCTTCGGCGAGCTCCTCGCGGAAGGCGCGCGGCATGCGCCAGAAGGTCGTGAACTCGCCGCCGAAACGGGCCACGAAGGTGGCCAGGTCGATCTTCTCGCGGCGAGCCCCGGCGCTGAGGGTGACACTGTCGCCGTCCAGCGCGGACAGCACGGCATAACCGGTGCGCGGGCCGTCATGCAGGGTGACGACGGCCGGCCGGTCGAGCATGCGCAGCTCGTACAGGCCGCCGCGACCCTGGTGGCAGCGCAGGTCCATCTTGAGTGCCGCCTCGCATGGCTTGTCTCCCGCCAGCGGCTGTCCCCAGAGCGCGGCGAGTTCGCGCAGCGCATTGGCTTCAATGGCCTGTACCGGCGGCACGGTTGAAGGCGCCACGGCCTTGCCAGCTGCGGGAACGGCCCTGGCCGGCATTGCGGCACGCGCCACCGGCTCGGGCGCAGGCTCTCGCGAAGGCATGGCCTGCCAGGCGGCCGCACTGACGGCCGCCGCTGCCAGCACCCCGCCGGCCGCCAGCGGCATGCGCAGGCGGCGCGGCGCGGCGGGCTCGCCTGCAAACACCTCGGCGGCCGCTTTCTTGAGGATCTGGCGCGTCACCTGCGGACTGTTCTCGACATAGGCGCCGAGCAGCGCGCGGTCGCACAGCAGGTTGATGCGGCGCGGCACCCCGTGCGCCAGCGCGTGGATGAGAGGCGTGAGCGCGGGCGGGAATGGCGCCCCGCCGGCGCCGGCTACCGCCAGTCGGTGTGCGACGTAGGCACCGGTCTCCGCCTCCGACAGCGGCCCCAGGTGGTAGCGCGCGATCACGCGCTGGGCCAGCTGTTCCAGCTCCGGGCGGGCCAGCATGCTGCGCAGCTCGGGCTGGCCGATCAGGATAATCTGCAGCAGCTTGCGCTCGCTGGTCTCGAGGTTGGTCAGCAGGCGCAGCTGCTCCAGCACCTCGGCCGACAGGTTCTGGGCCTCGTCGATGACGAGCACATTGTTCAGCCCCTGCGCGTGCGACTCCAGCAGGTAGCGGTTGATCGCATCGACATAGCTTTTCAGGCCGGGCGTCGCCACGCCGGGCGTCGCCACGCCGGTCGGCGTGGCGGCCGGAGGCAGTTCGATCTGCAGTTCCTCGCACACGCCCTGCAAGAGTTCCTCGACGCTCAGGCGCGGATTGAAGATGTAGGCCAGGCGGCAGTTCTCGGGAATCTGCTCGATGAAGCAGCGGCACACGGTGGTCTTGCCGGCCCCGATCTCGCCGGTCAGCAGGACGAAGCCGCCGCCGCTGCCGATGCCATAGAGCAGGTGCGCCAGCGCCTCGCGGTGGCGCTCGCTCATGAACAGATAGCGCGGATCGGGGGCGATCGAGAACGGCGCGCCCTTCAGGTGGAAGTAATGGTTATACATCATTGAACATGCGCAACGATCATGCGGGTCCGGTTAGCGTCCTAGCGGACCGGCAGCGATTTGAACTTCTTGCAATATATCTTGCTTTTGTCATTCATGTAAGCGATCGTGCTGCCCGTCTTGGAGACGCGCAAAGGATAAGGAGAGGCATCGAGCGGCCGATAGGCCATGCCGGCTTCGGCGCGGACCGCGCCTTCCAGCTCTTCCGGCGTGCTCTCGGCGAGGGCGGCGATGAAGACCAGGTCGCTGGTATCGTCGCTGACCATGACTTCCCTCACCTCGGCGCCCCACAGCGTGGCCTCGACCTTGAACCAGTAAGCCCCACCCTCGCGCTTGGAGGCCGGGCCGAAAGACCTTGTCAGGTAGTCGTGAAAATAACGGTTGTCGAGGTGGCTGCGGCACAGCAGTGCGTTGCCGACCACCTGGCTGAAGGTCGAGGGCATGGCCTGTGCCGGCAAGGGGCCCGCCAAGGCTGCGGCCAGAGCAGCGCCCGGCAGCCCGGCAGTGCATACCGATCGGAAAAATTGCACGGCGGCTTACAGTTTGGACAGCCAGGCGCGGTTGGCCGCGATCTGGGCCCTGACCGAGGCCGGCAGGGCTTCATAGCAGCCGGGATGCTGCTTCAAGGCGTGCTCGCGCACTTCCTTCTGCATGCCGTTGACGAGGAACACATACACGGAGGCCCCTTCGTCGTTCTTGCGGGTGCCCATATAGCGAATCACGAGAGTTCTCCTTCCATGCCCGCATTATGACACCGCCGGCCCTGCCCGGCCACGCAACAGGCGCGACAGGGGTCAAGGCGCGGTGCTGCGTATTGCCCGGTAGGCCTCGCTGTTGCGGTCGAGCCACAGCTGGACGCGTCCGCGGTTATCATGTTGCCAAGGGTGAAAGCGCGGCGAGAAATAATGCAGCACCGGTCCGGCCATGTGCCAGGCCAGGCCCTGCTTTCCGAACCACATGCGTGCCGCGCTCAGCCAGGTGCCGGGACGCCACAAGGCCCGGTCGCGGTGCAGGTTGTGCGCGGTCTGCAGAAAAATATCGAACCAGAACACCATGCTCGTGTAGGCGAACCACAGCACCCGGCGCCAGTAGCCGCCGCCGGCCGCGCGGTAGGCGTCGAAGGCCACCGCCTTGTGTTCCAGTTCCTCCACCGCATGCCATTCCCACAGGCGGCGCAGCGCCGGCTCAGCATCCTCGATCCATTCCGGATGGCGCAGCACGCCGTCGGCCAGGATCGCCGTGTAATGCTCGAGCGCGCAGGTGATGGCCACCCGGCTGCGCGCGCCGAAGCGGCTCACCCGGCGCACCCGCCGCGCGATGCGCTCGCCGGTGACAAAGGAGAGTCCCTGCCGTTCCAGCTCGGCGTTGTACTGGACGTGCATGTGGCGGTGGGTCGCTTCCTGGCCGATGAAATCCTTCACCTCGGCACGCAGGACCGGGTCGGTGAGCTGTTCGGCGGGAATTGCACGCAGGCTGTCGATGAACATCTGCTCGCCGATCGGGAAGGTCATCGAGAGCGCATTGAAGAACTGGGTGCGGTAGGCGTCGCCGCCGAGCCAGCGGCGTCCGAAACCGCGCGACAGGTCGACGTCGAGCTGGCGGACGGTAAGCGAAGACATCGGGTTCCTCGACATGATGGAAGCAGACGGGGCCAACTATAGCATCATCCGGGGTGCGCCAGCCGCCCTGCCATCACCCTACGAAAGCCGCCCTTGTGGCGCGCCGTCCGGCTTGATCTTCCCGAGGACGTCCATCAGCCGGTCCACATCCACCGGCTTGGTCAGGTGATGGTCGAAACCGCTGCTGCGCGTCCGTTTCCGGTCCTCTTCCTGTCCCCAGCCGGTCAGGGCGACCAGTACCATCCCCGCCAGGGTCGGCTCGGCACGCAGGCGCCGCGCCACCTCGAAGCCGTCCATGCCCGGCATGCCCAGGTCGAGCAGGACCGCGTGCGGCACCAGGCTGCGCGCCGCCTCCAGTCCGGCCGGGCCATCGTTGGCAGTCCGCACATCGGCGCCCGCCGACTGCAGCAGCAGGGCCAGGGACTCGGCCGCGTCGCCGTTGTCGTCCACCACCAGCACCCGCCTGCCCTCGAGCGGCGCGGCGCCGCTGCCGCCGTCATCATGCGGCGCGACGCCAAGCGCCCGCGCCAGCGGCAGCCGGACGATGAATTCGCTGCCGCGTCCCGGTCCCTCGCTACGCGCCTCGACCCTGCCCCCATGCAGCTCGACCAGGCTGCGCACCATGGTCAGGCCGATGCCGAGGCCGGCCTGGCCCCGCGCGCTGTCGCGGTGGGCCTGCGAGAACATCTCGAATACATGCGGCAGCTTGGCCGCCGGGATGCCGATGCCGGTATCGCGCACCGACACCACCACCTGCCCTTCGTCCGGCCGGGCACTGAGCCAGATGCGCCCGCCGCGGTCGGTGTACTTGGCCGCGTTGTTGAGCAGGTTGCCGAACACCTGGGTCAGCCTGACCTTGTCGGCTTCCAGCATCAGGGTCTCTTCCGGCAGCGACACGATCAGCTCGTGGCGCCCGACCTCGATCGCGGGTGTGCTGGTCTCGACCGCCATCGTCAGGACTTCCGCCAGCGACAGGGGCTCGCGGCGTAGTTCCAGCTTGCCCTGGGTGATGCGCGAGACGTCCATCAGGTCGTCCACCAGTCGCACCATCTGGCGCACCTGGCGCCCCACCATCTCGACCATGCGGTCGGCCGTGCGCCGTCCGTCCGGGCGGCGCAGCAGGTGCACCGCGTTGCTGATCGGCGCCAGCGGGTTGCGCAGCTCGTGCGCGAGGGTGGCCAGGAACTCGTCCTTGCGGCGGTCCGCGTGGCGCAGGGCCTCTTCCGCCTGCACCGCTTCGGTGACGTCGATCGATATGCCAACATGGCCGCGGTAGGCGCCGCCGGCGCCAAACAGGGGTGCGCCGTGGCTCTCGAACCAATGCCAACGGCCGTCGGTGGCGCGCGCGCGCGCGCGCTGCTGGAAGGGCGTGCGCTCCGCGATCGCCTCGCGCACCGCCTTGATGTAGCGCTGCCCGTCATCCTGGTGCAGCAGAATACCCCAGCCGTTGTCCGGCGTGGTTCCCGCCCGCATGCCGAGCATGTCGAAGCAGCGCCGGTTGGCGTAGGTCACCTCCCCGCGGTCGTCGAGCTGGAAGATCAGTGCGGGCGAAGCCTCGGCCAGCACCCGGAAGCGCCCGTCGCTCTCGCGCAGCGCCGCCTCGGCCTGGCGGCGCGCGTCGACGTCGATGTTCATGCCGATCCAGCGCGCTACGCTGCCGTCGGGACTGCGCAGCGGCGCCGCGCGTACGTTGGTCCAGCGCCAGCCGCCTCCGGCCTGGCGCAAGCGGTATTCGGCGTTCACCGGCGAGCCCCGTGCCACCGCCTCGTTCCAGTGGTGCAGGATGAAGTGTCGGTCGTCCGGGTGGACCGCATTGAGCCAGCCGACACCCAGGCATTCGCTCATGCTCTGGCCCGTGAACTCGCGCCAGCTCGGCGAATCGGTACGGATGATGCCGTCGGCATCGGCTTCCCAGACCGCCTGCGTGAAGCCTTTGACGAGCGCCTGGAAACGTGTCTCGCTGGCCTGCAGCGCCATTTCGGCCTCGCGCGAACCGGTGATGTCGATGACGAAGGCGATGCACCTACGCGCCTCGCCCTCGCCGGGCAGGCAGGTCGGCGCCACCAGGGCCCACCAACGGCTGCCGTCCTTGCGCACCAACTGCTTCATGTAAGGGGCGGTACGGCCGCCCTCGCGCAACTCGGCCAGCGCGCGCAGCGTCGCACCGGCGAATTCCGGCGTGCCCAGGTCGGTCCAGCGCGTGGAAGCGCGCAGTTCCCCGCGGCTGTAGCCGCTCATCCGTTCGAGCGCCTCGTTGCAATCGATGATGGTGCCATCGAGCGTGTAGAAGACCAGGCCCACCGCTTCGGTGTGCATGGCGGCCTCCAGGATGGCGTGGCTGGCTTGCAGCTCGCGCTCGGCGGCGGCGCGCTGCACCGTCTCTTCGTCGAGGCGGGCATGGGTGTCGCGCAGTTCCTCGGTACGGTGCATGAAATCGCGTTCGATCTCGGACCGCGCCTGCTCGGTACGGGCCCTGGCCTGCGTGACCTGATAAGCGGCGGCGGCGAAGCTGGACAGGCTGCGCAAGAGGCGCGCATCCTCGGCATCGAAACGGCGCTCCGGGCTGTGGCTGGCCACCCAGACGGTGCCAAACGGCTTGCCGTCGACCGACCAGGGCGCCAGCAGTCCCTCGACCACCGGCGGCTCGGCCGCGCGCAGCAGGGGGTAGCGGCGCGCCGGCGCGCGCATCAGCATCACCTCGTTGGCGGCCACCACCGGGTCGCAGGGGCTGTCGCTGCGCGCAACGCTGGCTCCGATGTTGTCGGCGAAGATGCCGACGATGGCGCTCCACTCGAAGCTGTCGCCCGCCTGAGCGAGCATGCTGACGCCGGCCGAGCCGGCATTGCACAGCTCGCGCAAGAGCTCGGCCAGGCGCTGGAGCAGGCCGTCGGGATGCTGTGCCAGTTCCTGCGCGAGCGCATTCAGGGCCCGGTTCTCGGCGGCATAGTCGGGCGCACGGGCCGGCCGTGAGGCCAGCTCGTGTGTCACAACCAGGTCGTCGACGGCGGCCACTGTCTGCGCATGAGCGAGGTAACTCATCAGGATGTCGATACGAGTCAATAGCGGGACGGACAGACTATGCCAAAACACGGGTTCGTGCCAACAAGGTTCCGCCCGGAACGACGAGACTGCTCTTCCGGTCGCGTCCGCCGCTCATCCATTGGATTCGCACTCTGTTCCCTGTTTTCGCGCTTCCGTCGTTTCGGCCGCGCAGGCCACGCCGGCTTGGCCTATCGTTCAGGCTCCAGAAAGTTTTTGCCGACGACAGGAATCCGATCCGACCATGCGCACCGTCCTCAAGCCCGCCCTGCTCGCCGCCGCCATCGCAGCCGGCTTCCTCGCCACCCAGGCCGGCCATGCCGAAGCACCGGCAACGACCGTCTCGCAGCAGCGCATCGTGGCCGCCTTCAGCGCGATCGAACTGTCGGGCCCCTACGACGTCGTGGTGCGCGCCCAGGGCCGCCAGGCACTCACGCTGTCGGGCGAGCGCAAGCAGCTCGACGAGATCGACACCTTCGTGCGCGGCGACACCCTGGTGGTGCGCCCCGTCGAGCGCAACGGTTTCCACTTCGGCTGGGGCAAGCGGCGCGCGCCGGTCGTCATCCACATCGCCGCCAGCCAGCTCAGGAGCCTGGCGATGAGCGGCAGCGGCGACGTCGAGCTGGCCCAGCTGGCGGGGGACCGCTTCAGCATCAGCGTCGACGGCCCGGGCGACCTGCAGGCCTCGGGCGCGGTGCGTGAACTGGCGGTACGGTCCAGTGGCAGCGGCGATATCGACCTGCATCAGGTCAAGGCGGCCAATGTCGACCTCGGCATGTCGGGCCCGGGCGACGTGCGCCTGTCCGGCGTCGGCAATACACTCGCAGCGACGATCGGCGGCTCGGGCGACCTCGAGGCCCATGAGCTGCGCCTGGCGCGCCTGGACGCGCGCATGAGCGGCCCGGGCGGCATGAAACTGTCGGGCAGCACGCGCGAGCTGCGCGCCGAGATCGGCGGCTCGGGCGACTTCGAGGCCTGCTCGCTGGCGGCCGGCGCCGTCTCCACGGTCCAGCGTGGCCCGGGCAGTGCTTGCGTTGCCGGCAACATCAGGAAGTTCGACGCCGAAGTGAGCGGCTCGGGCGAGCTGCAGGCGAGCGGCCTGCAGGCGGCGAGCGCCGTGGTCCGGCTCGGCGGTCCCGGCAGCGCCAAGCTGAGCGGCAGCATCGGCGAGCTCACCGCCGAAGTCGGCGGCTCGGGGGACCTGGAAGCGGATGAACTCCATGTAAAGCGCGCAGTCGTCAAGGCCCGGGGTCCGGGCGGCATCGAGCTGGCCAGCGTGTCCGACACGCTGGACGCCGAACTGCACGGCTCGGGCGGCCTGGATGCGGGCATGGACGGCAAGCGCCTGCTGCTCAAGATTACCGGCCCGGGGGCGGCCCACATCAAGGGCAGGGTCGAACTGGTCACGGCCCGGCTCAGCGGTTCGGGCAGCCTCGAGGGCCGCGACCTGGCGGCGGGACGCGCCGACATTGCCGTCACCGGTCCCGCGCATGCGGCGGTGAACCTTGCCGGAAGCGGCGAGCGCCACGACGGCCACGGCAAGCTGCTGCTGGTGGATCGCAGCGGCAGTCGCCACGCCCGATGAACCGGTTCCCCAAATGCCGCCGTACAGCGGTGCCACATCTTCCAATAGTCATACCAGCTGCTTTTTTCAGCGCTCGACAATACCAGTTGCCGTACCAGTAAAAATATTTGCAAAATCAATGGCTTATGTAGATAACCTGCGGCTATGGAGCCATATCTGCAGAGGAAATTTGCATACCAGTTAAATACCTGTTGACATCACCGTACCGCCTGCCTATAGTGCGCTGACCTCTCCGGCAGAACACTCCACACCATGATCGACTATCTCATCGGCGTCGATGGCGGCGGCACCGGCACCCGCGTGCGCCTCGCCCGTCGCACAAGCGCCGGCCTCACGGAAATCGCGCAGGCGACCGGCGGCCCCTCGGCCCTGTCGCGCGGCATCGACAATGCCTGGGCCACCATCGACGGCGTCGTCTCCCAGGCCTTCGCCTCCCTCGGTGTCAAGCATGTCCCCACCTCTTCCTGCGCCATCGGCCTCGGCCTGGCCGGCGTGCACAACAAGGAATGGGCCGCCCGGTTCATCGCCGCCAATCCCGGCTATGCCCAGCTGGCCCTCGATACCGACGGCTTTACCACCCTGATGGGCGCCCACGGCGGCCGGCCCGGCGCGATCGTCGCGATCGGCACCGGCAGCGTCGGCGAAGCCATGCTGGCCGACGGCACCAAGGTCGAAGTCGGCGGCTGGGGATTTCCGGCCGGGGATGAAGCGAGCGGTGCCTGGATGGGCCTGCGCGCACTGAACCATATCGAGCAGGTGCTGGACGGCCGCGTCGAAGGCCGCGCCTTTGCGCGCGAGGTCATCGCATTCTGCGGCGGCTCGCGCGACGCGGTGCAGGTCTGGCTGGGACGCGCCAACCAGACCGCCTATGCCGGCCTGGCGCGCTTCGTGGTCGCGCACGGCGAGACCGATCCGGTGGCGCGCGCCATCCTCGAACACGCGGGCCGCGAAGTGGCCAGCATTGCCGATGCGCTCGACCGCTCGCACACCCTGCCGCTGGCCCTGTGCGGCGGCCTGGGCGAAGCCCTGCGCGCCTGGCTGCCGGCCGACACGCTGGCGCGCTGCGTGCCGCCGCAAGGCGACTCGGCCGCCGGCGCGCTGCGCATGATCGGGCGCCGCCTGGAACAACAAGGAGCAGCACAATGAAAGGCAACATCCTCTCCCCCGGCGGCTGGATCCACGGCGAACTGCGCCACGGCACCCGCGTCGAATCGATAGACGGCCATGAAGTGGACCCGTCCGCCAACGGCGACGACTACATTTTGCCCGGCTTCATCGACGTGCACGTCCACGGCGGCGCCGGGCGCGACATGATGGAAGGCGGCGACGCCCCGCACATCATTGCTGCCCTGCACGCCAAGCATGGCACCACCGCCCTGCTGGCCACCACCATGACCGCGCCGGTCGAAGACATCGACCGTGCCCTGGGCGCCATCGGCGCCGCCTGCCGCACACGCGGCAGGGGCGAGGCGCGCATCCTCGGCGTGCACCTGGAAGGTCCCTACATCAATTCGGGCAAGCTGGGCGCCCAGCCGCCCTATGCGCGCGAAGCCACGCTCGACGAGGTGATGCGCTTCCACGCCATCGCCCCGATGCGCCTGATCACGGTGGCGCCCGAGATCGACGGCCACATGGAGCTGGTGCGCGCGATCGCCGACGCCGGCATCCGCGTCCAGGTCGGCCACACCAGCGGTTCCTACGAGGTCGGCGTGCAGGCCCTCGAACACGGCGCGGCCGGCTTCACCCACCTGTTCAACGCCATGCCCGGCCTGCACCACCGCGACCCCGGCATGGTCGGCGCCGCGCTCGCGCATGCCGAGTACGCCGAGATCATCCCCGACCTGCTGCATGTGCACCCGGGCGCGATCAAGACCGCGCTGCGCTGCATCCCGAAGCTGTTCTGCGTGACCGATTCGACCGCCGCTGCCGGCATGCCGGACGGCGAGTACATGCTGGGCCGCCAGACCGTCCACAAGTGCATGGGCGGCGTGCGCCTGCTCGATGGCACCCTGGCCGGCAGCACGCTCACCATGGACCAGGCCCTGCGCAACCTGGTGAAGATCGGCCTGCCCTTGGCTGAAGCCAGCCGCCGCGTGTCCACCAACGCCGCGGACTACCTCGGCGAAACCCAGCGCGGCCGCCTGGCGCCGGGATGCCATGCCGACTTCGTGGTGCTCGACCGCGACCTCAACATCAAAGCCGTTTATATCGAAGGAGAAGCCCAGTGACCGCCCAGTCGTTCCCTACCCCGACGTCGCTCATGTACCAGGAAGCCCTGTCCGCAGGAGACTGCGTGGCCCGCCAACTGGCCCAGGACGCCGACCGTTACGCCGAACTGGGCCGCGCATTGCGCTCGACCAACTTCCACAGCGCGGTAACGGTCGCGCGCGGCAGCTCCGACCACGCCTCGAGCTACCTGGCCTACCTGATCATGGCGCGCATGGGCCGCCTGGTGACCTCGCTGCCGATGTCCCTGATCACGCTGTACAAATCGCCCCTGGTCACGCGCGACACCCTGGCGGTGTCGATCTCGCAGTCCGGCCAGAGCCCGGACGTGGTCGAGCCGATCACCTATTTCCGCGATGGCGGCGCCACCACCGTGGCCCTGGTGAACGACGCGGCCTCTCCCCTTGCCAGGGCAGCCGAATGGACCATGCCCCTGCACGCGGGCAAAGAGCAGAGCGTGGCCGCCACCAAGAGTTTCATCGCCAGCATGGTCGCCGGCGCGCGCCTGGTGGCCGAATGGCAAAACGACCCGGAACTGAAGGATGGCATTGCCGCCCTGCCCGACGCGCTGCGCCTGGCTGCCCAGGCGGACTGGTCGCCCGCAATCGAGGTGCTGGCCCCGGCCCGCAACATCATGGTGGTCGGCCGCGGCATCAGCTTCCCGGTGGCGCTGGAGTCTGCCCTGAAATTCAAGGAAACCTCGGCGCTGCAGGCCGAAGCCTTCTCGGGCGCCGAGATCAAGCACGGCCCGATGGCCCTGATCGAGGAAGGCTACCCGCTCCTGATCTTCGCCACCCGCGGCCCGGCGCAAGCCGGCCTGGTGGCCCTGGCCGAGGAAATGCGCGGCCGCGGCGCGCGCGTGCTGCTGGCCGCCCCCGAGGACATCGCCAGCCGCGACCTCACCCTGCCGACGGCCACCATCCCCGACCTCGACCCGATCGCCGCGATCCAGGCCTTCTACATGATGGCAGCCCGCCTGTCGGAAGCACGGGGCCTCGACCCGGACAAGCCGCGCCACCTGAGCAAGGTCACCAAGACCAATTGACCATGAACGATACCGAGATCAACTACAGCGAACTCGCCGGCCGGCTGATCATGGTGCGCCTGTTCGGCACCGAACTCGATGCCGACACCGACGCCTTTCTCCGCCAGTACAAGGTGCGCGGCGCCTGCCTGTTCCGCCAGAACATGATGGACGCGGCCCAGCTGACGCGCTTCACCGGCGCCCTGCGCGACGCAATGGGAACCGAAGCCCTGATCGCCCTCGACCAGGAAGGCGGCGCCGTGGTGCGCTCGACCTGGGTGCCGGCGCCGCCGAGCGCGATGGCCCTGGGCGCGGCCAATGACACGCAGCTGGCGCGCGAGGTCGGCGCCGCGGTGGCGCGCGCGGTGCGCGCGCTCGGCTTCAACTGGAACTTCGCGCCGGTGCTGGACCTGAACAACAACCCGCACAACCCGGTGATCGCCGAGCGCTCCTTCGGCGCCGACCCGGAGACCGCGACCCGCATCGCCATGGCCTGGATGGAAGGCAGCGAGGGCGAAGGCGTGGCCTGCTGCGTCAAGCACTTCCCCGGCCACGGCGACACCCACGTGGATTCGCACCGCGACCTGCCGCTTGTCGACAAGCCGCTGGCCGAGCTGGAACGCTTCGAGTTCGCGCCCTTCCGCATTGCTGCACCAGAGGCTTCCGCGGTGATGACCGCCCACATCGTCTACCCGGCGCTGGATCCGAAGTATCCGGCCACGATGTCGCGCCCCATCCTCACCGGCATCCTGCGCGAGCGTTTCGGCTTTGATGGCGTGATCATCACCGACGGCATGGACATGCACGCGATCGCGCACCGCTACGGCGCCGGCGAGGCCGCCGTGAATGCCCTGGTGGCCGGCGCCGACATGGTGATGGCGATCGGCTCGCGCGAGACGCAGATAGAAACCGTGCATGCGATCGCCGCGGCGATCCGCGACGGCGTGCTGCCGCTGGCGGAAGTCGAGGCACGCCTGGCGCGCCTGGCCAAGCTGGCCGCTGCCCATCCAGCCGGTCCGGTGAACTACATGACCGACGTGGACGACCGCGCCCTGATGGCGCGCGCCTGGCGCGCCGGACTCACTGCCCTCGGCCAGCCGCAGCGCCCCGAACGCGGCGCCAGGATCCGCCTGGTGGCGCGCGCCGACGTGGTCAGCGACGGCGTCTCGGAAGCCGGCGTGCCGGCCGCCGCCATCGCCGCCGCGCTCGGCCGCCTGTACGAGGTCGACCTGGTCACCTTTCTTGATGCCGAGACCTTCGACTGGAGCGCGCTGCCGCAGGACGGCCGCTTCACGATCCTGGCCTCGACCTCGCGCCGCCGCTACGGGCCGCACGCCCGCGCCACCTGGCTGCCCGACCTGCACGTGGCGCTGTGGAACCCCTACCAGGCGCTCGATTTTGGCGCCCCTGCCCTGATGACCTATGGTTTCGCGGCGCCCGCCCTGGATGCCGTCATTGCCTGGCTGGCAGGCGAGATCGACGCGCCGGGCAACTGTCCGGTACCGGGCTTCGGCGGGGCGCCGTAACGAGATTGGTGTAGGGTGGACGGCTTTTCGTGATCGGGTCCACCGGACCCGATCACTCCGCGCGTTCAACCCACGGATGCGTCGTGGCCGCGCATTCCCTGGCTGAACGCGCGGTCGGCAGAGCCGACCACCCTACGCTTGCGGGAAAGCACCAGGTAACTCTCTGTAACCGGACACGTCTTCCCGCGCACGCTGGTGCACAATTGCCGAGCCTGAAAATGGCAGTTTTATGGGACAATGCACATTTTACCGGGATAGCATTCTCGCTATATTGCCGAGTATGCATGTCCCACATTATCGACTTGATTGAAGGATTATTCATGGCCCAATTCCGTCTTGCCCGCCTCTGCCTGATGCTCGCCGCGATCGGCGTCTCCGCCCCGGCACTGGTGTCCAGCGCTTATGCGCAGCAGAAGAGCGACGCGGCTGCCAGCGCGCAGGCAGCGGCCAAGGACACTGTCCGTCCCGAGATGTTCAAGCTGCTCGACCCGGCTGCCATCAAGCCGCTGATGGATGCCAAGAACTTTGGCGAAGTGAAGAGCCGC
>NZ_JPXI01000042.1 GCF_000740675.1 Massilia sp. BSC265
CACCGCATGTGAACTGACCCCATAAAGTTGGACGGTTAGTTTGCTAAGCGGCCAAGGCCTGAGTCCTGTACTGAACGGGACTCAGGCCTTTTAGTTTGAGCTTGATGCGGTCGTGATTGTAATAGCGGATGTAGTCAGTCAAGCCATCGCGCAACTCATCGACGGTGGAAAACTTGTTCAGGTAGAAGAACTCGGACTTGAGGACTGCGAAGAAACTCTCCATGGCCGCGTTGTCGAGGCAGTTGCCCTTGCGTGACATGCTCTGCACGAGCTGGCGTTCACGCAGCTGGCGTTGGTAGGCCGGCATCCGGTATTGCCAACCCTGGTCGGAGTGCAATAGTGGCCTATCACTTGGTCCGAGCTTGGCCAGTGCTTTCTTGAGCATCGAGTCCACTAGTTCGAAGGCAGGGCGTTTGCTGGTCTCGAAAGCGACGATTTCGCCGTTGTATAAATCCAGCACTGGCGAGAGGTACAACCTTTCTCCGGCCACGTGAAATTCGGTCACATCGGTTACCCATTTCTGATAAGGGGCTGCTGCCTTGAATCGGCGCCGCAGCTCATTGGGCGCAGCCTGGCCTACCTCGCCTTTGAACGAACGATACTTCTTCGGTCGCACCAGCGATTTCAAGCCCAGCGTGCCCATCAGCCGCTGGACCGTCTTGTGATTGACCTGCTGTCCAAACTGGCGTAATCCGGCCGTGATGCGCCGGTAGCCATAGCGTCCCTTGTGGCAATTGAAGAGCGTACGAATCTGCTCCTTGAGCTGCTCGTACTTGTCGGCGCCCTGAAGAGATTTGTGCTGGTAATAGAAAGTGCTGCGCGCCAGGTTGGCCAGCTTGAGCAGGCAAGCCAATGGAAACAGCTGCCTTAGTTCATGCACTACTTGCGCCTTTTCTGCGGCACTTGCTTCTGCCGGGCTTGAACTAAGGCTTGCAATTTTTTTGTGTAAGCAAGCTCCATGCGCAACTGCTTCACCTCAGCTAGCAACTGCTCGCGACTGAGTTTGTCATCGTCCTGCGCACTATCTGGTGCTGGGGCTGGTTCTGGCGTTGTCACTGCTTTGGGTCGTCCACGTGGGCGTGGGATCAATGCCTCAAGGCCTCCATCCCGGTATGCGCGCTCCCAGATGCCAACCATTGCGTGGTGACGAATGTCGAACCTGGCGGCAGTCTGAATCATTGAAGCTTGATTTTCCCACATGTGCCGCAGTACCGACAATTTGAACTCGGCACTGTATGTGCTGGACTTCTTGCTGAGCCCCGCGCTCCCATGCAGCCGATAGGCCATGACCCATCTTTGCAGCATGGCATGACTCGAAAGCCCGTGCCGCTTCGCCATCGCATGGTAGCCAGCTGATCCGTCCGACAGATACTCTTGAACAACCGCGAGCTTGAACTGCTCGTCGTACTTCGCCATAGAAAAACCCCCAAAGTTGTGTCCAACTTTTGGGGGGCAGTTCAGTTGTTGCGGCGTGCTTGTTTTACTGCGTCGGGTTCGGTTCCCCCACCGGGCTGTTCACTGCCCTGGTCGGCGGCGGCATCTGCACCTGGTTCGGCGGCGGCGGAGCCTGTTCCTGCTGGCCCTGCTGCCCTTGCTGCGGCTGGGCCATGGTCGGATCGGGCGGCGGCGGCGGCGCATCCTGGCCCGCGCTCGGGCTATCCGCCGGCACCGGCCCCATGTTCGCCGGCGCGACCACGGCGCCCGGCGCGGTCTGCGGCTCGATACCCGGTGCCGGTGCGGCGGCTACCGGCTGCGGTACTGGCGGCGCCATGCCCGGCTGGATGGAGGGGCCCGTATCGGGTGCCAGGTCGACGCGTTTCATCACGCCGCCTTCGGACAGCATCACGTATTTCGGATGCACCTCGGCCACCGTCACGCCCGGCACGATTTCGCGCCCGATCCGTACCGCCTTCGGCGGCGACCCCTCGGCCACCAGGATCACGGCGCTGTTGCTGCCGGCCGAGATGACGCCGGTGAGCTGGTAGTTGGAAATCGCCACCGCGGTCGGCTGGCCGCCGAACAGGTAGGCGGCCGCTTCCGGGCTCGGCTCGGCCTGCGCCACGGCGGGCGGCGGCGCCAGCGGACGCTGCTCGGGCTTGTACAGCTGCAGGAACCAGTAGGCGCATGACGCCACCAGCAGGACCAGCGCGAGCAGGGTAAAGAGGAGAGGCAGACGCTTGTTCATGGTTTCCTTCTTGTTCTTATCGTTTTTTCAGCTCACCTGACCAGCTGGTTGATCTCGATGATCGGCATCAGGACCGCCAGCACGATCAGCAGCACCACCAACCCCATGGCCAGGATCAGCACCGGCTCGAGCAGGCCGGCGATGGTCAGCGTACGGCGTTCGAGGTCGGCCTGCTGCGAGTTGGCGGCGCGCTCGAGCATGCTGGGCAGTTCGCCGGTAATCTCGCCGGCGCGGATCATGTGCACCAGCATGGGCGGGAAGTGCTTCTGCGCCGACAGGGCGCGCGCCAGGCTCACGCCTTCGCGCACGCTCGCGGTGGCCTGTTCGACCAGTTCGCGCATCGCCACATTCGACAGGGTATCGCGGCTGGTCTCGAGCGCGCGCAGGATCGGCACGCCGGAACCGGTGGTGATCGCCAGCGTGCTGGCGAAGCGCGCCGTGTTCAGGCTGCGCTCGAACTTGCCGTACACCGGGGCACTCAGCAGCCAGGTATGCCAGCGCCGCTTGAGGTCGGGATTGCGCAGGGCGCGCCGCCACAGCCAGAAGGCGCCGACCAGCAGGATGCCGACATAGATGCCGTAGGCCCGCACGAAGTCGGAAATCGCCAGCATCATCACGGTGAGGAAAGGCAGCTTCTGCTTGGTGTTGGCGAACACCGAGACAATCTGCGGCACCACGTAGGTGAGCAGGAAGATGACGATGGCGAAGGCCACCACGGTGACGATCGCCGGATAGGTAAACGCCAGGCGCACCTTCTGCACCAGGGCGTTGCGGCGCTCGATGTAGTCGGCCAGGCGCGACAGCACGCGCGAGAGCTGGCCGATCTGCTCGCCGGAAGACACCAGGGCGCGGTAGATCTCGGCGAAGTCGCGCGGGTGGCGCGACAGCGCAGCGGAAAAGGCCACGCCGCCGATGACTTCGGAGCGGATCGAGGCGATCAGGTCGCGCACATAGGGCCGCTCGGCCTGCTCGAGCAGGGCCGTGAACGCCTGTTCCAGCGGCAGCCCGGCTTCCAGCAGGCTCGCCAGCTGGCGCGTGAACAGCGCCAGCTCGACCTGCGACAGGCGCTCGCCGAAGCCGCGCGAGCGCGCCACGCCGGCTTCGTCCACCTGGGCGGCGATCTGCTCGACGTTCAGGGGCGTCAGGCCCTGGGTACGCAGGTCGGCGCGCGCCGAGCGCGGGCTGTCGGCATTGACCACGCCTTTTTTAGTCGCGCCGCCGGCGTCGACAGCCTCGTAGCGGAATGCTGGCATGTTAGTCCTTGGTCACGCGCACCAGCTCGGCGCGCGTGGTGGTGCCATCGGCCAGCCAGCGCTCGCCGTCCTCGCGCATCAACTTCATGCCCGACTTCTGGGCGGCGACGCGGATCTCGGCTTCCGAGGCCTGATTGTGGATCTGCGCGCGAATCTCTTCGGTGGTCTCGAGCAGCTCGTAGACGCCGACCCGGCCATGGTAGCCGGTGTGGCCGCAGCGCTCGCAGCCCACCGCATGCCAGCCGGTGCCGTCGCTGATCTTGCAGTGCGAGCACAGCTTGCGCACCAGGCGCTGCGCCATCACGCCCAGCAGCGACGAAGACAGCAGGAAGGGCTCGATGCCCATGTCCAGCAGGCGGGTCACGGCCGAGGCCGCATCGTTGGTGTGCAGGGTCGCCAGCACCAGGTGGCCGGTGAGCGAGGCCTGCACCGCGATCTGCGCGGTTTCGAGGTCGCGGATCTCGCCGATCATGATCACGTCCGGGTCCTGGCGCAGGATGGCGCGCAGGGCCTTGGCGAAGCTCATGTCGATGCGGGCGTTGACCTGGGTCTGGCCGACGCCGTTGAGGTCGTACTCGATCGGGTCTTCCACCGTCATGATGTTGGTGGTGGACGCGTTCAGGCGCGACAGCGCGGCGTACAGGGTCGTCGTTTTACCCGACCCGGTGGGACCGGTAACGAGCACGATGCCGTGCGGCTGGTTGATCAGGCGGTCGAACTGGGGCAGCATCTCCGGGCTCATGCCCAGGTGGCTCAGGTCGAGGCGGCCGGCTTCCTTGTCGAGCAGACGCAGCACGGCGCGCTCGCCGTGCCCGGTCGGCAGGGTCGAGACGCGCACGTCGACCGGCTTGCCGCCGATGCGCAGCGTGATGCGCCCGTCCTGCGGCAGGCGCTTCTCGGCGATGTCGAGCTGCGACATGATCTTGATACGCGAGATCAGCGAGGCGTGGATCGCCTTTTTCGGGCGCACGATGTCGCGCAGCGCGCCGTCGACGCGGAAACGCACGACAGACGTTTGCTCGAACGGCTCGATGTGGATATCGGAGGCGCCTTCGCGCAGCGACTGCGTCAGCAGCGCGTTGATCATGCGGATGACGGGCGCGTCGTCCGAGGATTCCAGCAGGTCTTCGATGGCGGGCACGTCCTGCAGCAGCCTGGTGAGGTCGAGGTCGGCGTCGAACTCGTCGACCACCTGCGAGGCGTCGCCGCCGGCGCCGGCATAGGCCTTGGCGATGGCGTCGTCGAGCTCGCCGCGCTCGAGGCGGCGCAGGGTAATGCGGCCGAAGCGGCGCGACACTTCCGCGATCGCGCTCGGCGCCGTGGCGCCGGAGACCAGCACCTCGACGGCCTGGCCCGGTTCGTCCCCGCCGCGCGCCAGCACGCCGTGGTCACGGGCGAAGGCGAAAGGCAACAGATTGTTCATGATCAGCTTATTTCTGGTTCGATGGCGTCACCGGACGGAACTGAGACTGCGGCACTGCCGGTTGGTTCTGTTGCCGCTGCTGGCCTTGGCGCATTTGTTCCTGCGTAGGCTGGCCGCTCGCCGCACCGGGGGCGCTGCCGGCTACTGGAGCCGCCTGCACCGGCGCAGTGGCCATGGTGCCGCCGACCGGCGGCTGGCCATTGGTCAGCGGCGGCAGTTGCGGCGCACCCAGGTTGCGCATCAGGATCGTGTCTTCCTGGCCGGCCTGGCCCGAGGCGCCGACGGCGCGCATGTATTCGTACCGGTCCATGGCCAGCGAGTGCGACGCTTCCTTGCTGCGCACCACGACAGGTCGCAGGAACACCATCAGGTTGGTCTTGACCCGGGTGCGGTTGCGGTACTTGAACAGGTTGCCCAGCACCGGAATATCGCCCAGGCCGCGTACTTTCTCTTCACCATCGCCTTCGGTGTCCTCAATGAGGCCGCCGAGCACGATGATCTGGCCGTCGTCGGCCAGCACATTGCTTTCGATTGCGCGCACGTTGGTGGTCAGGCCCGAGGCCGCGTTGCGGGTGGCCGGATCGACGCTCGAGTTTTCGTGGTAGATCGCCATCTTGATCGTGCCCCCCTCCGAGATCTGCGGGCGCACCTTGAGCAGCAGGCCGACGTCACGGCGGTCGACGGTCTGGAACGGATTGCCCCCTCCGGTCGCAGCCGTGGTCGTATATGAGCCGGTGATGATCGGGACGTTCTGGCCGACCTTGATCGTCGCCAGCTCGTTGTCCAGGGTGATCATGTTCGGTGTAGACAAGATGTTGGCATTGCCATCGTTTTCAAGGGCACGCGCCACCGCGCCCAGGCCGAGTTCGCCGCCCACCTGGCGGAACAGGCCGAAGGTCAGGCCGCCCGGGATGCTCGGGACCGAAGTGCCCGACAGGCCCTGGCGTGCAGCCGCGGCCAGGTTGACGATGTTGCTGCCCTGGAGGCCGCCGGTGAAGGACTGGATGCCGCCGACGCGGTACTTGTTGTCGGCGTCGCCCGAGGCGCCGATCCATTGCACGCCGAATTCCGAGGCCTTGTTGGAGGTCACTTCGACCACCAGCGCCTCGATGTAGACCTGGGCGCGGCGCACGTCGAGCTGGTCGATGACGTTGCGCAGGTTGCGGTAGACGGCGTCCGGCGCGGTGATGATCAGGCTGTTGGTCGAGGCATCGGCCTGGATGAAGCCCGAGCCTTGGCCGCCGCCGGCCCCGCCGGCGGTGAGCTGGCTCTGCTGGGCAAAGGTATTGCCGGTGCCGCCCATGCCGACACTGCTCTGCTGGCCCTGCTGGCCGCCGAGGCCGCCCTGGCCGGTGCCGCCGGTAGTGGAGCCGGCCTGGATCGAACCACCCGAAGTGCCCTGCTGCTGTACCGGGATCGCCGAGGCATCCTGCGACACCACGGCGCGCAGGGTCTGGGCGACGCGGCTGGCGTCGGCGTTCTTCAGGTAGACGACGTGAATATTGCCCTGCGTCGAGGTCTGCTGGTCGAGGCGCGCGATCAGCGACTTGGCCAGGTTGGCGCGCGCCTGCGAAGGTGCACGCACCACCACCGAGTTGGTGCGCGGGTCGGCCAGCACCGTGACGCGGCCGGAGTCGCCGCCGGCGCTCGGTTCCATCAGGCGGGTAACCAGGGTGGCGATGTCGCTGGCGATGGCATTGCGGATCGGGATCACGTCGAGATCGGCCGCCACCGGCGTATCGAGGGCGGCGATGATGCGGGCCAGGCGGCGCAGGTTGTCGGCGTAGTCGGTGATGACCAGGGTGTTGTTGCCCGGGTTCGCCATGATGGAATTGTTCGGCGAAATCAGCGGGCGCAGCACGGCGGTGAGGTTGGCCGCCGACTCGTACGACAGGTAGAACACCTGGGTGGCGATCTGGTCGCCGGTGGCCTTGCTGGCGCGCACGCCGCCTACCTGGGTCGGCGAGGACTGGGCCTTGGCTTCGGCTTCCGGCACCACCTTGGCATAGCCGTCGCCGCTGGTGACCACGGCATAGCCCTGCAGGCGCAGGGTCGAGGTCAGCAGGCCAAAGGCCTGGGTCTTGGTGAGCGACTTTTCCGACACCAGGGTGATCGTCCCTTTGACACGCGGATCGATGATGAAGGTCATGCCGGTGTAGTGGCCGATCGCCTTGATCACCGATTCGATGTCGGCGTTGACGAAGCTGAGCGCTGCGGCGTTCGCACTCTCCTGGGCCTGGACCGATGCCGGGAGGAATGTTCCGGCCGTGGTCGCGGCGAAGCAGCACAGCATGGCGCCGGCCGCGACACGGCGCATACTCGGCACGATGGGCAGGCGGAAGTGTGGTCGAGCAAAGGTGGTGCGGATGTTGTTAGTCATTATCTGAACTCGAGTGCGATTATGTTTTTGCCGTTCACCATGCGGCGCTGGCCCAGCAGGTTGAGCATATTGCCCAGCGATTGTTCGTATCCTTCGGCAGCCGAGGCCTGTCCCGAGAAACGGAGGCGGCCATTCTGCAGCATACCCGAGCCCGTCAGAACGAGCGCACCGCGCACGGTACGCAGGTTCAGGTCGGCCTGGCTGCCGCGCCAGTCGAATGCCATTTCATAACTGCCCAGCGGCCGGATAGGCGACATGCGCGAGCCCATGTCGCTCATGCTTAATACTGTCCTGCCCTGCACCGCCACCGTATTGGGCAAGCGCAGCAGATCGAGCGTATTCCAGACCAGACGGATGGTGCCGCTTGGCGCCAGCGTATTGAGCGGCGCACCCAGCCCGGCCAGGCCCTCGGCCGGCAGCAGCAGTTCGCCGCTGCTCACCTGCCACTGCGACCAGCTGCCGTCGATGCGCACGGGGCGTGCCAGCGCTTTCGGGTTTTCAAGTTCCATGTGGACTTGGCCCACCAGCACCAGCGGCGACAGGCGCCATGCGAAGCGCCCCGGCAGCAGCGGCGTCACCGCCCCGCCCTCGCCCGGCGCCCCGCCCACAAAGGCTGAGCCGTTCCAGAGCGTACCCTGCGCATCCCCCAGAGTCAAACGGCCGCCGGTCTGCTGCTCCACGATCGGCCCCAGCCAGGAAGCGGGCAGGAAGGCCAGCACCGTGACGAGCACGGCCAGTACTACCGGCACCACCCACAACAGCAGGCGCTTCATTGGGCCGGCGCGCTGGCCTGGCGCAGCGTGAGGGTGGCGTCGACCTGTCCCACCGCGGCGAGCGCGGTGAAGGTGGCGTCCTGCACCTGCACGCGGTTCTCGCGGCGCTGGGCGTCGAGCCAGGACACCAGGTTGGCGAAGGACACGCCGTTGAACTGGACCTTGGCATATTCGCCGGTCATGGTGACCGAGCCGGCCTTCAGGCCGCGCTGGGCCATGCTGGCATTCAGTGCCTCCGAACTCATGGGCGCTACCGGCGGCGCCGGGTTGGCGGCCAGGGTCTGGGCTTCGGCGGCCAGCGTCTGCAGCTGGGCGGCTTGCTGGCGCAGCGCGGGCAGCGAATGGCGCAGGCTGTCGCGCCCTTCGATGGCCGGCGCCAGCAGCAGCGCGTAGCCCAGCGCGACCGCGGCGACGATGCCGCCGACCGTCAGGAACTTGCGTTCCTGGTCGGTGCGGCCCAGCCACCAGGTAAGTGCGCGCTCACGGAGCGCACCGAATCTTGCGCCAAACTGCGCGCCGAGGTTTCCTGCTGCCTTCATTGTGCTGCTCCAGTGACGCCCGTGCTGCGGATGATCCAGGTAGCCGGTGCGCTTTCTTCCAGGCTCATGTTGCGTGCTTCCAGGATGGCGCGCAGCTGGGTCGTGGTGGCGGGGTCGACGGTTTCCGGTTTGACACGCACGGTGAGGGCGCGTTCGCGGAACTCCATTGATGCAATGCCGGGGGGACGCGCGAGGCCGCGTACCGCCTCGCCGAGCTGGCCGGCGATCCAGCCGAACTCGTCCGGGCTGACCTGGCCGCTGGCGGCCTTGGCGCGCGCGATGTTCTGGCGCATCTGGGCGACCGGATCGATGACCGGCTGGGCCGGATAGGCGCTGCGGAAGGTCTGGGCCATGCCCTGGCGTACCGCATCGGCCTCGCGCTTCAGGCGCAGCCATTCGATATTGACGCCGATGATGTTGACGACGATCGCCGCGACCGCGAGGCGGATCGGCCAGCGCCAGCGGCTCCAGTCGCGCTGGGCGACGCCGGCGGTGCCGAGGCCCGGCACCAGGTCCATGGTGCTGCTTTTGCTGCCTGCGATCCAGTGCTCCCAGGCTTCGCTTTCCAGCGTGATGCCGGGGCCGGCCTCTAGCAGCAGGGCCTGGTATTCGCCACGCTGTTCGTGCGGCACGTACAGGACCAGCGGCGCGTCGCCGGCCAGCGCGCGCGCGGTCTGCAGCGCGAGCGTCGGGTTGCCGTCCAGGGCCAGGCCCAGGCCTTCGTACTGGCCCTGGCGCAGCAGCAATTCTCCCTTGCCGATGGCGGCGCTGACGCTGCCCGGCTGCAGGGGCAGGCACAACTGGGCGGGCATGGCGGCCACCGCCTTTGCGCCCATGCCGAGCAGGGTCTTCACCAGCGGCTCGAACCAGTCGCGCTGGACCACGCCGACCGGGCGGCGGCCGTCCGGCAAGGCCGGGCCGGCCACCAGCACGCAATCGAGCGGATCGCCCAGGATATGTTCTTCGACCAGGGCCGGTAGGGCCGCACGCAGGCGCGCACCCGTCAGGGGCGGGGCCTGGACCGGCAGCAGGCTGACGTCGGCGCCGGCCAGCAGCAGCACCACGCGGCGGCTGGCGGCGACCGCGTCGCCCAGGTTGCGCAGGAGGCCTTCGCCCTGCTGCGCGATGGCCCCCGCATCGGACACCACCGCAAAGCGGCACAGCGCGCCCTCGCCTTCTGCGCGAGCCGGGTGCCGGATATAAAGAGTAGTCAAACTGTCTCGCTTTCTTCTAGTTCTGGCGGGTCCAGATCACTCGGGTTCCGCCGCCGACGCTGACCACCGGCGTTCGCTCGATCAGCGATTCCGCGTTCAGCGCCGCACGGTCGAGCCGGATTCGGCTCTGTACGATAAACCAACGGCTTTTGATGTCCCATGTCTCGGGCAAAGCGACGCCGCTTGCCGCCTGGCTCGAAAAATCCGCCGGGGTGCGCCATGCCGCGGTCTTGCGGCGCGCCACCAGGCTGTTGGCCTGGGACAGCGACATCCCCGGCACGATCGCCGACAGCAGCTCGGCCGGCACGGTATTCACATTCAGCTTCGTCGCCTCGTTCCCGTAGGGCAACACGATCAAGAAAGGGCGCAGCTTTGCCATGACTTCCGGGGTAACGCCCTGCACCGCCAGCAAATCGTCCACCTGCAGCACCGGGATCGGTACGCCGTTCGCCGGCGGTACCGGCGGCAGCGATGTCTGCGTCTGGATGGGCGGATCCTCCGGCGGGGGCTGCCCGTGCGGATTGCTCGGATCCACCGGCGCCGCTACCTGCTGTCCCTGTGCGACGAAGTCCGCTACCCGGTTTGCCAGGCGCGCATCGAGGCGCAGGTTGTCCAGCAGGCGGCGGAAGATCTCCACTTGCTCCGGTACCTTCTGGCGATCCTTTGCCAGGTTGACGAGATTGTAGCGCGACGTTGCGTCAATAATATTACCGGACAAGGTCGCATCAAACGTTTCTCCCTGCACCCGTTCGCGTTCGATGTACTGGTCGAGCCGGGTTTCGGCCAGCGGCGTGGCCCAGACCTGGTCGAGCGAGGTGTACTGCGAGGTGTAGGCATCCTGGCGCAGCACCAGGCTGGCCCAGTCGAGGGCGCCGCGCAGGATCCACTTGGTCTGCAGGTGCAGGCGCTGGTTTTCCATCGAGCGCACTTGCACCTGCTGCTGCCAGAACAGGCTGGCGACGATCGAGATCGCGAGCGTGGTCAGGAGCAGGGCCGTGACGACCGCGACGCCGCGCTGGCGCAGAAAGTGTGGCGGCCGGCGCATCAGGTCCCTCCCAGCAGGAAGAACTTGACCATCGGCACATCCCGGCCCTGCACGACCAGGCCGACCTGCAGGCCACTCGGGTCTTCGGCCTGGGCGCCGTCGGCGGCGGGGACCGGTTCGGTGCGCCACTGGTTGCCCTGCCAGGCCAGAATATCCATGCTCACCAGGCCGCTTTGCAGCGCCACCGGCGTCGACGCTTCCGACGGGGCGTCGCTACCGGCGGCCTGCCACAGCGCCTCGAGCTGGGCCAGGTCGCGCGTGCCGCGCGATTCGCGCCGTATCAATTTGCCGTCCACCACGCGGTAGGACACCACGACCAGCTGCGAGGGCTCGTTCTCGTTGTAAACCTTGCGCACCAGCATGAAACGCCCCGCGTCCCATAGCAGGTTGGGACGGCGGCCGATGATCTCGCGGCCGGCCAGGTGTTCGCAGTCGCTCTGCATCTGGGCAAAGGCCAGCTGCATGCCGCGCGTGGTTTCCATCTCCTGCGTGAGGGCGATACGGGCGCGCACGATGCCGTCCAGCCCGCGCCAGCCGAGCACGGCCAGGATGGCAAGGATGCTGATCGCCACCAGCAGTTCGACCAGGGTGAAGCCGCGGCGGCCGTGGCGACCTTGTGGGATGCTTGGGGTCATGTCCGTGCAGGCCTCAACACGAGCTGGACCAGTTTGACGATGCGGCGGCCCGGACGTTCGGCGTCGAACACCGAGACTTCGATCCGGCGCAATTGCGGGTTCGGGCTGGTCAGCACTTCTTCTTCGCAGATCAAGTTGAGCTCGCCTTGCGGGCAAGGAAAATTGCGCTTGCCGACTTCGGGGAATTCGCGGCCCAGGCGGATCTGCACCAGGCGGTTCTCGGCCGACCAGGTGGCCATCATGGCGGCGCGCAGGCCGTCGCTGTTGGCAGTCAGGCTGCCGACGGCACGCAGGCCGGCCCCGAGCGCGGTGCCGACGATGACCAGCGCGACCAACACTTCGAGCAAGGTGAATCCGCGGGAGCGTGCGCGCATCGTCATTCCAGGTTCATTCGACGGTAAAGTGGCCGATGCCGTCGGCACGGATGGCCACTGCGTTGCCCCCGGTGGCGAGGGTCAGCACGAAGGGTTTGTCGACCGGCTCGCGCCCGAAGGTGATGCGCACGGTGCTGGGATCGCTGCTCATGCTCGGCTCCAGCACCAGTTGCAGCGGGGCGCCGCGGAACGTGCGTTCGCGCAGCAGGTCGTCGCGGGTGACCGGCTCCCAGCCGGTGTCGTTGCGCACCACGAAGCGGTATCGCTCGCCATTGGCCTCGAAGGCCACCTGGCGGTTGCGCACGATGGCTTCGTCACGCGCCAGCTGCAGCAGCAGGGCCAGGCGCTGGGCCTCCTGCTGCAGGTTCTGGCGCGGCGAGGGGATGGCGTTGAGCGAAGCGAGACCCAGCGTGATGCCGATGATGACCATCACCACCAGCAGCTCCACGAGGGTGAAGCCGGCGCTCAGTAAGCCACTGCGGCGACGGCCTAGGGCGCTCCGGGCCCGCATGGAAAACCTTACTCCCAGGAACCGACGTCGGCATCCTCGCCGGTACCGCCGGGCTGGCCATCGGCGCCCAGCGAGAAGATGTCGACTTCGCCATGGATGCCCGGCGACAGGTACTGGTAAGCATTACCCCATGGATCCTTTGGCAGCTTTTCCATGTAGCCGCCGTCTTTCCAGCCGTTCGCGGACGGGCCGGAAGTCGGCTTGGTGACCAGGGCCTGCAGGCCCTGCTCGGTGGTCGGATAGCGCTGGTTGTCCAGCTTGTAGAGCTTGAGCGCCTGCGACATGGTGGCGATGTCGGTCTTGGCGGCGGTCACGCGCGCTTCACCGGTGCGGCCCAGCAGTTTCGGCACGACGAGGGCGCCGAGGATGCCGATGATCACCACGACAACCATGATCTCGACCAGGGTGAAACCGCCTGCGCGGCGCTGCTTGCGTTGCGAATCAATGTGCATGGATGCTCTTTGTAAGAAGGTCGATTGAAGGCTGACAGTATAAGCCACCACGTTGGCAGGGGCCACCACGTGCACCGGAGAAATTGTAAGCCGAAGAGCAAGTTTAATTCTGTCTTAAAGCAGTCTTGTTTTTGTACTCATTTCGCTGCGCCTGCCCGGGCCTTGCATACCGGACAAGCCGGCTGGCGGGCCACCTTGAGGGCGGTCCATTCCATGGCGCGGCCGTCGAGCAGCAGCAGGCGTCCGGCCAGCGGCTCGCCGATGCCGGCGACCAGCTTCATGGCCTCGGCAGCCTGCATGGCGCCGACCACGCCGACCAGGGGCGCGAACACGCCCATGGTGCTGCAGGCCACGTCCTCGAAATGGCTGTCCTCGGGGAACAGGCAGGCGTAGCACGGGGTTTCCGGCTGGCGCGTGTCAAAGACCGACAATTGACCGTCGAAACGGATGACGGCGCCGGAAACGAGCGGCTTGCCCTCCTGCACACAGGCGCGGTTGACGGCGTGGCGGGTGGCGAAGTTGTCGCTGCAGTCGAGTACGACCGTGGCCGCGCGGACGAGTTCCAGCAAGCGTTCGCCGGTGGCGCGTTCGCGCAGCGCCGTGACCTCGATCTCGGGGTTGATGGCGAGCAGGGCGGCGCGGCCGGAGTCGACCTTCGGCTGGCCGATGCGGGCGCTGGTGTGCATGACCTGGCGCTGCAGGTTGGTCAGGTCGACCTCGTCGTCGTCGACCAGGGTGATGCGGCCGATGCCGCTTGATGCCAGGTAGAGCGCGGCGGGGGAGCCGAGGCCGCCGGCGCCGATGATCAAGGCGCGGGCATCGAGCAGGCGCTGCTGGCCCTCGATGCCGATCTCGTCCAGCAGGATGTGACGGGAGTAGCGCAGCAGTTGGGTGTCGTTCATGCAGCAGGCCATGCTTTCGTAGGGTGGGCGGCTCGTAATCCTGGCCACTGGCCAAGATTACCCCACGTGGTGAATAGTTAGCGGCGAGATCATCCGGCGCGAGATCGAAGCCTTTAGCGATCATCGCGTGGGCGTTCGTGATTCAGGGCACTGCCCGAAATCACCCGCCCACCCTACTTTTTAGGCGCCTTGATCTCCGGCGGCTTCTGCTCCGTCCCCGGCAAGGTCTTCGGCGCCGCCGGCTTCTCGGCTTCCGGCTCCGCCTTGGCCAGTTGCACCGGCAGTCCCTTGAAGTGGTTGATCGCCTGCGCCAGCTGGAAGTCGTCCTTGCTGCCGTAGTCGAGCGGCTTGCGGTCCTTCAGCTGGGCGATCGCGCGCTGCTGGGCGTCGAGCGCTTCCTTCTGGTCCCTGGCCGCCTGGGCCGAAGGTTTCCCACCTTCGCCTTCGCTTGCCAGGTGGCGCTGCAGGTCCGCTTCGCGCACGCGCAGCACGGCCAGCGCGTCGCCTTCGGCGGTTTCGTCGACGCGCAGGTCGGGCACGATGCCGGTAGCCTGGATCGGGCGACCCTTCGGGGTGTAGTAGCGCGCCGTGGTCAGCTTGACGGCGGTGTCGGCAGAGAGCTGGCGCAGGGTCTGCACCGAGCCCTTGCCGAAGGTCTGGCTGCCCATGACGATGGCGCGCTTGTAGTCCTGCAGGGCGCCGGCCACGATCTCGGAAGCCGAGGCCGAGCCGCCGTTGACCAGCACCACCATCGGCACGGTCTTCAGGCCGGCGGGCAGGCCGGCCAGCGGGTCGGCGCCGCGCTGCGAATAGAATTCGCGGCGGCCGTAGAACTGCTGGTTGGAGTCCGGCAGCTGGCCCTTGGTCGACACGATCAGCTGCTCCGGCTGCGGCAGGAAGGCCGCCGACACGCCGATCGCGCCCGGCAGCAGGCCGCCCGGGTCGTTGCGCAGGTCGAGTACCAGGCCCTTGATCTCCGGGTTCTCGGCATACAGGGCCTTGGCCTTCTTGGCCAGTTCCTCGACGGTGTTTTCCTGGAACTGGCTGACGCGCAGCCAGGCATAGCCCGGCTCGATCATCCTGGCCTTGACGCTGGCCACCACGATTTCCTGACGCAGCACCGGCACCACCCAGGGGCGGTCCTCGCCGCGACGCGCGATGGTGAGGGTGACCTTGCTGCCGGCCTTGCCGCGCATGCGCTTGATCGCTTCGTCGAGCGACATATTGCGTACCGGGACGTTATCGATGCGGGTGATCAGGTCGCCGGCCTTGATGCCGGCCTTGTGCGCCGGGGTGTCCTCGATGGGGGCGACGATCTTGACATAGCCGTCCTCGCTGGCGACCTCGATGCCGACGCCGACGAACTTGCCCTGCACCGCTTCCTTCATCTCCTTGTAGGCCTTCTGGTCCAGGTAGACGGAGTGCGGGTCGAGCGAGGCGACCATGCCGCCGATGGCTTCGGACAGGAGCTTCTTGTCCGAGACCGGTTCGACGTAGTCGGTCTTGATCAGGCCATAGACGTCGGCCAGCTGGCGCAGCTCGTCGAGCGGCAGCGGCGAGCCGATTTCCTTCTGTGCGTGGGCCGAGAACTGAAAGGACGCGGCCACGCCGGCCACCATGCCCAGTCCGATCAGCCCGAGATTCTTTGCCTTACCCATAGATGGTGTCCCTAGAATTTGACCCAGCCTGCCGGATCGAAGGGCTGGCCGCGATGCCTGAGCTCAAAGTATAGCCCCGATTCCTCGTTGCCGCCGGTATTGCCCGCGCTCGCGATCACGTCGCCGGCCTTGACCATGTCGTTGGCGCGCTTGAGCAGTGCCGAGTTGTTTCCGTAGATCGACAGGTACTCGCCGCCATGGTCGATGATGATCACGTTGCCCCAGCCGCGCAGCCAGTCGGCGTGCACGACGCGTCCCGGTCCGGCTGCGCGCACCTCGGCCCCTTCCGGCGCCTTGATGAACATGCCCTTCCAGCTCGGCCCCTGGCCGCGGCGGGTGCCGTAACGGGCGGCGACGCTGCCGTTGACCGGCACTGTCAGGCGCCCCTTCAGGCTGGCGAAAGCCCCGGCCGGCGCCGGCGGCGCCAGCGCCACTTCCGGCGGTGGCGGTGCGGATGGCTTGGTTTCCGCCGGTTTCGGCTGCTCCGCCACCATGGGCGGTTCCGGTTCCGGCACCGGCTTGGTGCCGGGCTTGGCGTTCTGGCGCGCGATGCGCTCGCGCTCGGCCTTCTCGGCGGCGGCCTTGGCGCGGGCCAGGGCACGCGCCTTTTCTTCCGCTTCGGCCTTGGCCTTGGCGGCGGCCAGGGCGGCCTGGCGGCGCTGTTCGGCCTCGGCCTGCTCGCGGATCAGGCGCGACAGGCGGTCCACCAGGCCCGACATGCGCTGTTCGTCGCGCTGCAGGCGGTCGACCTGCTTGCGCTGGTCGGCCAGGCGGGTCGACAGGTTCTGCAGCAGCGCGGCGCGCTTGGCCTTTTCCTGTTCCAGCGTCTGCTTCTGTTGCTGCTGCTCGCTGGCAATCTCCTGCAGCTCCAGCTGGGCGTTCTCGACCTTGTCGCGGTTGGCCTCGACTTCGGCCAGGTTGGCGCGCAACGAGCCCAGCAGTTTTGCCTGGGCCTGCGACACGTAGGCCATCATCTGCAGGTCGCGGTTGATCCGGTTCGGGTTATCGCCGGACAGCAGCAGCTTGATGCGGTCTTCGTTGCCGGCCACGTAGTGCTCGCGCAGCAGTTGCGACAATTGTTTCTTTTGATTAACAATTGTTTGCTGCAATTGCTCGCCTTGGGTCGACAGCTCCTTGAGACGGGTGCTGGTCGCATCCTGTTCCTCGGCCAGCTCGCGCAGGGCGCGGTTGGCATCGGAAATGGCGGCCTCGGACGCGGCCAGCTCGTCGGCGGCGTCGTCCCGGGCGTCTTCCGTACGGGCGATATCGCGCTTGATCGCCTCCAGTTTCTGCTGGATACCGGCGCGCTGCTTCTCCGCAGCCGCCTTCTGGCGGCTGCGGTCGGTCTGGCGTTGGGCAAGGGCGGAATCGGAGAGCGCGAGGGCCAGCAGCGCGAAGGCAAGAGAACTGAGGAGCAGACTGCCGGCCGACTTCGTGAATGGCAAACGCAAGACTTACTTCGCCTTCCCTTGGTTGGCCACGGCCGCCACGGCGGCGGCGATCGCTTCCTGGTCGCCCAGGTAGTAGTGCCTGATCGGTTTCAGGTTTTCGTCCAGTTCGTACACCAGCGGCTGGCCATTCGGGATGTTCAGGCCGACGATGTCGGTGTCGCTGATGTTGTCCAGCATCTTGATGATGGCGCGCAGGCTGTTGCCGTGGGCCGAGATCAGGATCTTCTTGCCGGCGCGGATGGCCGGGGCGATTTCCTCGTCCCAGCACGGCATCACGCGGGCGACGGTGTCCTTCAGGCATTCGGTCAGCGGGATCTGCTCTTTCGACAGGCCGGCGTAGCGCGGGTCGTTGAAGGAAGTGCGCGGATCGTTTTCTTCCAGCGCGGGCGGCGGGGTGTCGTAGCTGCGGCGCCAGACCAGCACCTGCTCGTCGCCGAATTTCGCTGCCGTCTCGCCCTTGTCCAGGCCCTGCAGGGCGCCATAATGGCGCTCGTTCAGGCGCCAGTCGTTCTTCACCGGCAGGTACATCATGTCCATCTCGTCCATCGCCAGCCACAGGGTGCGGATCGCACGCTTGAGCACCGAGGTGTAGGCCACATCGAAGGTGAAGCCGGCTTCCTTGAGCACGCGGCCGGCGCTTTTCGCCTCGTCGATGCCTTTCTCGGTCAGGTCGACGTCGGTCCAGCCGGTGAAGCGGTTTTCCAGGTTCCAGGTGGACTCGCCGTGGCGCATGAATACGATTTTGTACATAAGCTCTTCTCTAAGGATGAAAAACTGCGATTGAAATCCGGTCCAGCATCTTATTTTATAATGCGCCGATTCAGTTCAACCATTGGAACCCTTGTGAATTTCATTCTCGATAATATCTTCGTGGTGGCGATCGCCGTGATTTCGGGCGGCGCCCTGCTCTGGCCGGCCCTGGGCCCGCGCGGCAAGCGCGCCACCCCGCTGCAGGCCACGCAGATGATCAACCGCGGCAAGAGCCTCGTGCTCGACGTCCGTTCGTCGGAAGAATTTGCCGCCGGCCACCTGCGCGACGCAAAACACATCCCGCTGGCAGACTTGGGCAAGCGCATCGGCGAGCTGGAAAAGTCGAAGAACCGTACCGTCATCGTGGTGTGCCAGACCGGCGCCCGCGCCGACAAGGCGGTGCGCCAGCTGCAGGCTGCCGGCTTCGAGGACGCCCATGCGCTCGAAGGCGGCCAGGCAGCCTGGATCGCCGCCGGCCTGCCGGTGACCAAGTAACGCGAGTAAGCACGCAAGTAAGCACGCAAGTAAGAACTCAGGAGGAAGTACCATGACCGCACACGTCGTTCTCTACCACACCGCCAGCTGCCCCTACTGCGTCCGCGCCGAGCGCCTGCTCGAAGCCAAGGGTGTGACCGATATCGAACGCATCCGCGTCGACCTCGATCCGGAGCAGCGCCAGATCATGATGCAGCGCACTGGCCGCCGCACCGTGCCGCAGATCTACGTGGGCGACACCCACGTCGGTGGCTTCGACGACCTGTATGCACTCGACCAGGCCGGGCGCCTGGATCCGCTCCTGAAGGGCGAATCCGCGTGATTTGACGGGCTTTGGAGACCGCGGCGTTGGGGGTATTGCATCCAAATTGATTTTGATACAATTGCCGTCGCGTTTGACCAAAGTACCGGGACGGCGCGCCCGTCCATCCTTAATTTAGAAAGCGTTCCATGTCTGACGAAAACCTGCAACCAGTATTCCAAATCCAACGCGTCTACCTGAAAGACATGTCGCTGGAGCAACCGAATTCGCCGGCGATCTTCCTCGAGCAGGAAGCACCGACCATCGAAGTGTCGCTGGACGTCGGCGCCGAGTCGATCGCCGAAGGCATCTACGAAAGCACCGTGACCATCACCGTCACCGCCAAGCTGAAAGACAAGGTCGCTTTCCTGGTCGAAGGCAAGCAGGCAGGCATCTTCGAAGCCCGCAACATCCCGGCCGAACAGATGGATCCGCTGCTGGGCATCGGCTGCCCGAACATCGTCTACCCGTACCTGCGCGCCAACATCGCTGACGTGATCAGCCGTGCCGGCTTCCCGCCGGTGCACCTGGCCGAGATCAACTTCGAAGCCTTCTACCAGCAGCGCCAGGCCGCCATGGCCCAGGCTGCCGCAACTCCGGCACAGTAAGGCTGGCTTGCTGTACCCATCCACGGACGCCGCAAGGCGTCCGTGCCTCCGGCGCCCCGGTCACTCCGCCTTCGGCCCGCCATGATCCTATCCCGACTGCTTGCAAGCGTGCTCCTCCTGGCAGCACCGGCTGCGTTCGCCTTCGACTTCAAGAGCGTCGGCGCGGCCCCGGTGATCCTGTACGACACGCCTTCCACCAAGGGCGCCAGGATGTACATCGCGCCGCGCGGCATGCCGCTGCAGGTGATATCGAGCTACGGCGACTGGGTCAAGGTCCGCGACGCCAACGGCGACCTGGCCTGGACCGAAGCCAAGGGCCTGAGCCCGCGCCGCAACCTGGTGGTGCGCACGCCCGGCGCCAAGGTCTTCGCCGGCCCGGACGAGACCAGCCAGGTCCTGATGACCGCCGACAGGGGTGTCCTGCTCGAACTGGTCGACCCGACCGCCCTCGCCTGGATCCGGGTACGCCACCGCGACGGCATCGACGGCTATGTCCGCGCGAATGATGTCTGGGGCCTGTGATGCCCCGCTGTTTTGGCTGAATGCGCATGCAACAACAAAAAACATCCTCCAAGATCACCGTCCTGGGCGCCGGCGCCTGGGGCACGGCCGTGGCCATCGCCCTGGCCGCCCGCCACGACGTGCTGCTGTGGGGCCGCAATCCCGGGCAGATGGCGGAAACCGCAGCAGCGCGCGAGAACCTGCATTACCTGCCCGGCCACCCGCTGCCGGCCTCCCTGCAAGTCAGCGCCGACTTCGAGGCCGCGCTGGCCCACGTGGTCGAGGCGTCGATCGGCGAAGCACCGCTCCTGATCCTGGCCTGCCCGGTGGCCGGCCTGCGGCCGCTGCTGGGGCAGCTCAAGGGCCGCGCCGTTCCGAACGTGGTGTGGCTGTGCAAGGGCTTCGAAGCCGGCACCGGCCTGCTGCCGCACCAGGTGAAGACCGAGGTGCTGGGTGATGACGTACCCGGGGCGGCGCTGTCCGGCCCCTCGTTTGCCCAGGAGGTGGCGCGCGCCCTGCCCTGCGCCCTGACCGTGGCCTCGACCTCGGAAAACCTGCGCGAGCGCGTGGTCGCGGCCGCGCACGGCAACAACCTGCGCGTCTATTCCTGCGACGACATGGTCGGCGTGGAAGTGGGCGGCGCGGTGAAGAACGTGATGGCGATCGCCACCGGCGCTGCCGACGGCCTGGGCCTGGGCCTGAACGCCCGCGCGGCCCTGATCACCCGCGGGCTGGCCGAGATCACCCGCCTGGGCGTGCACCTGGGCGCACAAGCCGGCACCTTCATGGGACTGACCGGCATGGGCGACCTGATCCTGACCTGCACCGGCGACCTGTCGCGCAACCGGCGCGTGGGGCTGGCGCTGGCGCAAGGCAAGCAGCTCGACACCATCGTGGCCGAACTGGGGCACGTAGCGGAAGGCGTGCCGTGCGCGAAAGCGGTGCGCGAACTGTCGCGCAGGCTGGGGGTCGAGATGCCGATTACCGAGGCGGTGGCCGCGGTGCTGTTCGATGGCGTGAATGCGACGGAAATGGCGCAGCGCTTGCTGGCAAGGGATCCGAGGGATGAACTGGCTTGAGCCGGCGACTGCTCAGGCAACATTGGCGTGAACAATGCCACCCTACGAATGAGGACAAACCCTGCCGGCGCTTCAGTTCCCCGATCCACGCGGATCATTCGTCGGCCCACCCGTACGCACCGGCCCCAGCAGGATGGTCAGCAAGGCCACCGCATCCTTGTTGGCGCGAACGGCATGCGGTTCCCCGCCCGCCAGGTACACCATCTCGTTCGGCCGCAGAATCGTGGTGCGCCCGTGCGCGTCGAAGGCGATTTCGCCTTCCAGGCACAGGAGGGTCATCTCGCCTTCGACCCGATGCTCCGGCATCGGCTTTTCCTTGGGTAGCACCAGCCGGATCAGTTCCATGTGCTCGGTCTTGATGAGCGCAATCGACGTGAAATGGGCGATGTCGTCGTCGCCGCGCTGTAATACGATGCGCTCGCCCGAAACTGCGTGTTGCAAGGCCATGTCGCCCTCCTTATTCGGTTGATTCCTGTTCTTCCCGCTGTTCCGGCAGCTCGGGTACACCGCGCAGCCAGGTCACCAGCGGAAACGCATCCTTCATCCCGCTCGCCAGCTGCGGCACCAGCAACTCGGGGGAGTTGAGCAGCAGCGGCACCTCGACCCAGACGAAATAGCTTTTCAGCTTCAGGTACTCGACCAACGGATGGTTCGGGTCGACGCCTTTCGGAGGCCGCTGCAGGACGTCCTCGAACTGCAGGTCGCCATAGGTCGCGCGGAGATGCTTATTCTTCAACATTTTGCTGAACCCTGTCGCATCATTGATCACGTGCTGGCGGATCGCCTTCAGGCGGTGCGCCGGGGGCAGGTATTCGCCCGCGCCGAACAGCAGGTTTCCATTGGCCTCGATATGAAAGTAGTAGGTCGGCCCGCCCGCCACGCTCGGGCGGCGCTTGTTGAGCGGCGCGATGCCGGCCGAGAAATGGGTCTTGTAGGGCCGCTTGTCCTTCGCGAAGCGCACGTCGCGGTGGATGCGGAACAATGCCTTCTTGGGATCGCAGCCGGCCACTCCCTTGTCGAACGTGCCTAATTCCTGGATCAGATCGGTGACGACTTGCAGGAACTCGGCACGCAGGATGTCATAGCGTGGTTTGTTCCAGAGGAACCAGGGCCGGTTGTTGTTTTCGCTGAGCTCGTTTAGGAATTGCGTCAGGTCACGCAGGTGCATGAAAAGGTCCGAAAGGGTTTACTGGGGCTGGCGCGGGCGCCGGCCTACGGTGACGTCGAGCGTGGCCTCGCGGTTCTTGCGCAAGATACGCAGCGGCGCTTTTTCGCCCGGCTCGAGCTGGGCGATCAGGTTGAGCATCTCGCCGGTGTTGGCGACGGTCTTGCCGCCGACGGCAACCAGGATGTCGCCCGGCCGCATGCCGGCACGGTCGGCCGGTCCGCCGCGCACCACGCCGGCGATGATCGCGCCGCTCGAGCGGCCCAGGCCGAAGCTTTCGGCCAGCTCGGGCGTGATGTCCTGCGATTCGATGCCGATCCAGCCGCGCACCACCTGGCCGTGCTTGACGATCGAGTCCAGCACCATTTTGGCGGTGCTGACGGGAATGGCGAAGCCGATGCCCACCGAGCCGCCGGTCTGCGAATAGATGGCCGAGTTAATCCCGAGCAGCTGGCCGTTGGTGTCGACCAGCGCCCCGCCCGAGTTGCCGAAGTTGATCGCGGCGTCGGTCTGGATGAAATTCTCGAAGTGGTTGATGTGCAGGTTGTTGCGCCCCAGCGCCGAGATGATGCCGAGGGTGACGGTCTGCCCCACGCCGAAGGGGTTGCCGATGGCTAGCACCACGTCGCCGACGCGCGCCGCGTCCGGGTCGCCCAGCACCATCACGGGCAGGTTGCGTTCGCCGATGCGGATCACCGCCAGGTCGGTCTCCGGGTCGGTGCCGACGATGCGCGCCGAGGCCTTGCGCCCGTCCGCCAGGCCGACCTCGATGACGTCGGCGCCTTCGATCACATGGTTGTTGGTCAGGATGTAGCCGTCGCCGCTGACGATCACGCCCGAGCCGAGGCTGGCCAGCTGCTCGTTGGGCGGCATGCGGTCGCCGAAGAAGCGGCGGAAGAAGGGATCCTTCAGCAGCGGATGCGTCTCGCGCGTGGTCTTGCTGGTGAGGATGTTGACGACGGCCGGCATGGCGCGCCCGGCCGCCTCGCGGTAGCTGCCGCTGGCCGGCACGCTCGGCCCCTGCAGCACAGGGACTTTCTGCCCGGCCGGGCCGAGCGCCACTTGGGTGGGCGGCCGCTCCAGCCATTCGGGACGCAGTGTGGCGACCACGAAATACAGCGCCAGCGCGACCGTGACGGCCTGCGCGAACAGCAGCCAGAAACGCCTGAAGGCGCCGGGCTGGCGCCGCGGGCGGGTTCCCTGCGGCTTGAGTTCATGGACGCTGTCGTTCATGGCTTACTTTCTCAAAGGATCAGCTTTCAACGCATCCCGAATGTCGCGCAGCAGCAGGATTTCTTCCTTCTCCGCCGGCGTCGGCGCATCCACCGGGCCGCGCAGGCGATTCACGATGCGCACCATCTGAAAGATGACAAAAGCGAGCAGGATGAAGTTCAGGAGAATGGTCAGGAAGTTGCCGTAGGCGAGCACGGCGCCGGCTTTCTGCGCCTCCGCCAGCGGCAGCGCAGTGCTTTGGCCGTTTAGCGGCAGGTAGTAATTGGAAAAATCGAGGCCGCCAAACAACATGCTGATCGGCGGCATGATCACGTCCTTGACCAGCGAATCGACGATGCGCCCGAAGGCGCCGCCGATGATGACACCGACCGCAAGATCGACGACGTTGCCGCGCATTGCGAACGTTTTGAACTCTCCCAGCATGGACATTCCTACGCCTTTCGTTGTTATTGGATCAAGCCGTTTCATGATACCGCAAGCGGAAATGCTGCGGATGCACAGGCGCGCGCATGGTCTAAACAATAGGCTTATTCCACTTGGATGTGTCCGCTTAATAATTTTTTTCCAATGTGTATTGCCCTTCACATATAATTTTGTGTTGCTGGAAGCTCTTTATTGATTCTTAAGATTCGTATTTTCACGGAGTGGGGTTGGTATGAGTAATGATAAGCAGGTCGATTCAGGCCGACGCGGACTGCTCGTCGCGACATGCGCCGCTGGCGGCGTCGTCGGAGCATCCACGGCGGGAGTTCTTGTAAGTACCTTCCAGCCGTCGGAGCGAGCGAAAGCCGCCGGCGCCCCGGTCGAGGTCGACATCTCCGACGTCAAGCCTGGCGAAATGAAAGTGGTCGAATGGCGCGGCAGGCCGGTCTGGATCCTGCGCCGCACCCCCGAGATGCTGGCTACGCTCGACAAGACCGCCGCCGAGCTGGCGGATCCGAACTCCGAAAAATTCTTCCAGCTGCCGGTGCCGGAATACGCCAAGAACCCCTATCGTGCCCGCCAGGAGCACAAGGAAGTGCTGGTCACGGTCGGCATCTGTTCCCACCTCGGCTGCTCGCCGTCCTCGCGCCTCGCGTCCGGCCCGCAGCCCAACCTGCCCGACAACTGGCCGGGCGGCTTCCTCTGCCCTTGCCATGGGTCGACCTTCGACCTGTCCGCCCGCGTGTTCCAGAACAAGCCGGCGCCGACCAACATGGATATTCCTCCTTACATGTACCTGTCCGATAACAAGCTGGTGATCGGCAAAGACGAGAAAGGCGAGGCATAACATGGGCGGCCCATTCAAGGAAACACAGGTTCCTGCGCATGCATCGGCCGGCCAGAAGGCACTGGCCTGGGTCGACGACCGCTTCCCGCTGTCGAAGCTGTGGAACGACCAGTGGGGCAAGTACTACGCCCCCAAGAACTTCAACGTCTGGTACCTGTTCGGCTCGCTGGCCATGCTGGTGCTGGTGCTGCAGATCGTCACCGGCATCTTCCTGACCATGCACTACAAGCCGGACGCCAACCTGGCCTTCGGCTCGGTCGAGTACATCATGCGCGAAGTGCCCTGGGGCTGGCTGGTGCGCTACATGCACTCCACCGGCGCCTCGATGTTCTTCATCGTCGTGTACCTGCACATGGCACGCGGCCTCATGTACGGCTCCTACCGCAAGCCGCGCGAGCTGATCTGGCTGTTCGGCTTCGCGATCTTCCTGTGCCTGATGGCCGAGGCCTTCTTCGGCTACCTGCTGCCATGGGGCCAGATGTCGTACTGGGGCGCCCAGGTGATCGTCAACCTGTTCGGCGCCATCCCTGTCATCGGCCCGGACCTGTCGCTGTGGATCCGCGGCGACTACGTCGTCTCCGACGCCACCCTGAACCGCTTCTTCGCCTTCCACGTCATCGCCCTGCCGCTGGTGATCCTGGGCCTGGTGGCGGCGCACCTGATCGCGCTGCACGAAGTCGGCTCGAACAACCCGGACGGCATCGAGATCAAGGACAACCTGGGCGCCGACGGCCACCCGGTGGACGGCATCCCATCGCACCCGTACTACTCGACCAAGGACTTCTTCGGCGTGGCGGTGTTCCTGACCATCTTCTCGGCGATCGTGTTCTTCGCACCCGAGATGGGCGGCTACTTCCTGGAGTACAACAACTTCCTGCCGGCCGACTCGATGAAGACCCCGCCGCACATCGCGCCGACCTGGTACTTCACCCCGTTCTACTCGGTGCTGCGCGCCACCACCGCCGACTTCATGTACGTGCTGATGGCCGCGACCGCCGCCTATGTCGTGTTCATCTGGCTCAAGTCGCGCCTGGCCTACAAGACCAAGCTGGCCATCGCCGTGATCGGCCTGGTCCTGATCGTCGGCATGCTGCCGCAGGTGCTGGATGCGAAGTTCTGGGGCGTGGTGCTGTTCGGTTCGTCGGTGGTGATCATCGCCTTCCTGCCGTGGCTCGACAAGTCGCCGGCGCGCTCGATCCGCTACCGTCCGGACTGGCACAAGTGGGTGTACATCCTGTTCGCGCTGTGCTTCGTGACCCTGGGCTACCTGGGCACCCAGCTGCCGACGCCGGCCTACACCATCATCTCGCAAGTAGCGACCCTGCTGTACTTCGCGTTCTTCCTGTTGATGCCGTGGTGGAGCACGATGGGCCGGTTCAAGCCGGTGCCGACGCGCCTGACCTTCACGCCACACTAACCGCGCACCACAAGGACAGACACATGAAATTTGCGAAGAAACTGATCGCAGTCCTGGCGCTGGTGCCGGGACTGGCATTTGCCGCCGAAAGCGGCTTTGCACTCGAGCCGGCACCGGAGCGCAGCGACCTGGCCTCGCTGCAGAACGGCGCCAGGCTGTTCGTCAACCACTGCCTGAACTGCCATTCGGCATCGGCCATGCGCTATAACCGCCTGCGCGATATCGGCCTGACCGAAGAGCAGATCAAGAACAACCTGCTGTTTACGCAGGACAAGGTGGGCGGCATGATGACGACGGCCATGCGTCCGGACGACGCCAAGGCCTGGTTCGGCGCCGTGCCGCCGGACCTGTCGGTGATGGCACGCGCCAAGGCTTCGCCTTCGGGCAGCGGCGCCGATTACCTGTACACCTACCTGCGCACCTTCTACAAGGACGACACCCGCCCGACCGGCTGGAACAACATGGTGGTGCCGAACGTGGCCATGCCGCACGTGATGTGGCAGGAGCAGGGTGTGCGCGTGGCGAAATTCGCGGATGCGCCGAATCCGGGAGTCTCCGGCAACACGACCCATCAGTTCGTCGGGTTCCAGCAGCTGTCGCAAGGAACGATGACCCAGCAGGAATTTGACACCGCGACGGCCGACTTGGTTGCCTATCTGGTGTGGATGGCTGAGCCAGCGCAAGACACGCGCAAGAAGTTGGGCGTTATCGTGTTGCTGTTCATGTCGCTTTTCGCCTTCCTGGCTTGGCTTTTGAACAAATCTTACTGGAAAGAAGTGAAGTAAATTCGCTTTCATTGCCCGGTTGGCTATAATACGGGCAATCATTTTTCGGGGTGAATCGCTAGGCGCTTCACCCCATTGTTTCTTAAGGAACTATAAACCATGATGGTTCTCTACTCCGGCACCACGTGCCCGTTCTCCCAACGCTGCCGCCTGGTCCTGTTCGAAAAGGGCATGGACTTCGAGGTGCGTGACGTCGACCTGTTCAACAAGCCGGAAGACATCTCGACCATGAACCCCTACGGCCAGGTGCCGATCCTGGTCGAGCGCGAACTGATCCTGTATGAGTCGAACATCATCAACGAATACATCGACGAACGCTTCCCCCACCCGCAGCTGATGCCGGCCGATCCGCTGATGCGCGCCCGTGCCCGCCTGATGCTGTTCAACTTCGAGAAGGAACTGTTCGTCCACGTGCACGTGCTGGAAAGCGAGCGCAACAAGACGAACGACAAGAGCCACGACAAGGCCCGTTCGGAAATCCGCGACCGCCTGACCACGCTGGCCCCACTGTTCCTGAAGAACAAGTACATGCTGGGTGACGAGTTCTCGATGCTGGACGTCGCGATCGCCCCGCTGCTCTGGCGCCTGGACCACTACGGCATCGAGCTGTCGAAGACCGCGGCCCCGCTGATGAAGTACGCCGAGCGCATCTTCTCGCGTCCGGCCTACATCGAGGCGCTGACCCCGTCCGAAAAGGTGATGCGCCGCTGATGCCGTGTGCGGGCGTGCTCCGGCATCCGCATCCGCATCTCATGATTCCGCATCACGATTCGATATGCGCCGGTTTTCGGACGCCATACAGGCGAATCCGTTAAACTGGCGCGTACAGGTTTGCTTTTTTTATCACATCCATGTCCGAGATCTCCACCAAGCCCTACCTGCTGCGCGCTATCTACGAATGGTGCACGGACAGCGGCTACACGCCCTACCTCGCGGTCAAGGTCGACGCCGCCACGACGGTGCCGATGGAGTACGTCCGCAAGGGTGAGATCATCCTGAACATCAGCTACGGCGCCACCTCGGGCCTGAAGATGGACAACGATGCGATCCACTTCCGGGCACGCTTCAACGGCGTCTCGCGCGAGCTGTACATTCCCGTGCAGAACGTGCTGGCGATTTACGCGAACGAGAATGGCCAGGGCATGGCCTTCGAGGTGAACGTGACGGCGGCGGAGATGGCGCCTCCGTCCTCGACCGAAGAGGCGGCGGCGCCGTCGCTGTCGGCGGTGCCAGACAAGCGGACGGAAACGCTCGTCGAGACCACGACCAGTTCGGATGGCGATGACGAGCCGCCGAAGAAGGGTGGTCGTCCGACGTTGACGCGCATCAAATAGCGTATAATCGTTGTTCCAAGATTAAGCCGGCTTAGCTCATCAGGTAGAGCAGTTGATTTGTAATCATCAGGTGGCGGGTTCGAGTCCTGCAGCCGGCACCAGTATGCAGCATTGAAACGAGGGGTTGCAGCCAGTGGCGCAACCCCTCGTGCCGTTTACGCCTCCTCAGTCGGCGGGAGGCGCCCACATCAGCTGGGCAACGCGCAGCCGGGGCATGAAACCGAGCTTCTGGTACACGCGTCCGGCGCCATGGGTTTCGTCCGCCACGATCACAAGCTGCTCCGCCCGCTCCAGGCCCAGGCGCGCGACGTGGTGGACCAGCTGGGAGCAGATGCCGCGGCCGCGGTAATCCGGGTCGGTCAGCACCGCCTGGAAACGTCCCCTCTTCCCTTCGAAGTACAGGCCCAGGTGAGCCACCTGGCGGCCGTCGAGGAAGGCGCCCCACCAGTGGCCGCGGCCTGCCGCCTCGAGACGCATGAACAACGCCTGTTCTTCGTCGAGGAAGGCACGCTGCGCTGCTTCTGGATACAGGCCGGCCAGCTCGCGCAGGTTCATTCCGCGCCAATCCGCCCAATCTTGCTCGCTGGCGAAGGGGCGGACCTCGAGGCCCGGCACGGCATGCTCCGGTTCACGCAGGCTTCCGCGCTCCAGCAGCAGGACCGGATGGGATGCATAGGCATACCCGGCAGCGAGGAAACCCTCGAGGACGGGCGCTTCGCCGGGGGCCGGCGGCCAGATGAAGGTGCGGTGCGCGATCGTGGGTGGTGTGCCGACCAGGCGCGCGAAGTCCGCCTCCAGGCGTTCGCGATCGTCGTCTTGCGGGCAAGACGGCAAAACGAGCGCATTTCCTTGGTAGAAGTCAGGATTCGACGGCACCCGCATGACGGTGTAAGGACCCTGCCGCGTCACCTCGCCCGCAAAGCGGATGAACATCAGCGAAGTGTCGATGCCGGGGTGGCCAAGGTGGATGGTGTCGTCTTGCATAGGATCGAAAGGATGTGGAAGGGACCGCCCTGCAGCATGCTATGCAATCGTGCCGCCTGCCTGCAAGTAGGCCGAAAGGAAGTGGTCGTAGCTGACATGGCGCTGCCGCGGATAGTGGTTGCCCCGCCCCGGCCCTTTCGGCAAGGCCGCCCAGGTTCGCGCAACCTTGGGCATCACATCGGCAATATCGCCCGCCTTGATCGCGTCGATGACCCCGAGGCTACGCAGGATCTCGACGGCAATCAGGTCCTGCGTGCGTGGCGAAAAATCCCGCAAGCCAAGCTTGGCGCCATGGTGCTGCCAGGTCGGCCGCGTAATCTGGTACATCCCGGCGGCGGTCGTCCTGCCGTCGATGCCCGGCCCAGGATGGGTCGACATGTCGGTAAAGCGCCAGCGGTCGTTCGACTGCCCTTTCAGCGCCCCATACTTGAAGTCATAGCCCCCACCCTCGGCTGCGGCGATCGCCTTCAGGAAGGCAGCGACATTTGGATGGGTAAGATGCTCTGTGTTTTCCGCCAGGAGCGTTTCACGGCGCGACGACAAACGCGGTGCGGAATCCAGCGTAGCCGAACGTTTTGAGTTGGACATGATTTCCTCCCAACGAGTGCTGGCCAAGACCGGCGCCGCGTCGGCTCACCGGCTGTATGAGCTCATCATAGGAAGGTAGCGTGCCCGGCAGTTGAGCAGGCGCAGGCAGCACGCAAGCTGCGCTCGGATTCCTTGCGCAATCACCTTGCAGCCGAGTACAAAAATCTGGCAGGAAATTTCAGCCGCCTCGGCCGCCTGTCGCGGCGGACATGGTAAGGGCTGTACCTCAGGCAGTAATCTAGAAACGATACCACGGCCAACTACCGTCAGTACATTGGCTGTTGCACACTTTGTTGTTGCCGTTTCGCAGCACTAAAACTTATCTTGCCGGCATTAAAAATGTGCCAGAATCCGGATCGCAATATTTGTTTGACCCCCATTTCACCCGGTGCTATAGTCGGGCAAAGCCGATGGTAACGTTTCCAAATCACCGAAAATAACGGCACAAAACGGAGACACGATGTTCACAGTACGCACCCTGGCGACAGCCTGCGCATGGCTGGCCGCTGCCATGACGCCTGCCGCTCCAGCGCATGCTGCGTCGGTGCCGGTGGCACCGAGGGCGGAAGTCATCCACTGGTGGACCTCGGGCGGCGAGTCGGCTGCGGTCAAGCAAGTCGCCCAGGCCTACCGCAATGCAGGCGGCGTGTGGATCGACACCGCCATCGCCGGCGGCGACCAGTCCCGTGCCGTGACCATCAACCGCATCGTCGGCGGCAATCCGCCGACGGCGGCCCAGTTCAACACCTCCAAGCAGTTCCTCGACGTGATCGAAGCGGGGATGCTCAACAACGTCGACGGCATCGCCCGTGCCCAGAACTGGGACCAGATGCTGCCTACCCCGATCATCGATGTGATCAAGGTGCAGGGCCACTACTACGCGGTGCCGCTGAACATCCACATGCAGACCTGGTTCTGGTATTCGAAGGCCGCCTTCCAGAAGGCCGGCATCACGAAGGAGCCAGGCAGCATGGCCGAATTCTTCGTCGCCCTCGACAAGCTGAAGGCGGCCGGGATCATCCCCCTGGCCCACGGCGGCCAGTCCTGGCAGGAGACCGTGCTATTCTCGGCGATCCTGGCCAACATGGGCGGCAAGGAGCTCTACCTGAAAGCGATGCGCGACCGCGACCAGGCGACCCTGCTGTCGCCCCAATTCCGCAACGTGCTGCTGGCCTTCAAGCGCCTGAAATCCTATGTGGACGCCGGCGCCCCGGGCCGCAACTGGAACGACGCCACCGCCCTGGTCATCGCCGGCCGCGCCGGCTTCCAGGTGATGGGCGACTGGGCCAAGGGCGAGTTCACCAATGCCGGACAAATCGCAGGCCAGCACTACGGCTGCATGGCTGGCTTCACGCCATCGACGCCCTACCTGATCCAGGGCGACGTCTTCGTCTTCCCGCGCACCGATAACAGCGGAGCCGTGCGCGCGCAGCAGTTGCTCGCCAACGTGGTCTCGCAACCAGACCTGCAGGTAGGCTTCAGCAAGCTGAAAGGCTCGATCCCGGTGCGCACCGACGTCAATGCGGCCGAGCTGGACCTGTGCGCCCAGAAGGGCATCGAGATCATGAAGGACCGCGCACGCCAGGCCGGTGTGACCGAGGTCTACCTGACGCCGGACCAGAACGGTGCCATGCAGGATGTCTTGACCGCCTACTGGAACACCAACATGCCGGTCGAACGCGCCCAGAAGAGCATCGCCAACGCACTCAAATACTGACCGTCATGCTCACCCTGCGCGCACACAGAATCAGTCCCCATATTGCCCTCCTTCCGATGGCGCTGACGGTGCTCGTCGCCTACATCGGCGCGGCGCTGTGGACCTTCCGCACCTCGTTCACCGCCTCGCGCACCTTCCCGTCGGACACCTTCATTGGCGCCGCCCAGTACGTGCGTCTGTTCGACAACGAGCGCTGGCTGATCTCGCTGAACAACCTGCTTGTCTACGGCGCGCTGTTCATCGGTGCCTGCATGGTGCTCGGCTTCCTGCTGGCCGCCTTCATCGACCAGAACGTGCGGGGCGAAGGCTTCCTGCGCACCGTCTTCCTCTACCCGTATGCAATGTCCTTCGTTGCCACCGGCCTGGTGTGGCAGTGGATGCTGGCGCCGGGCGCCGGCATCGAGGGCGCGGTGCGCCAGCTCGGCTTTTCCAGCTTCAGCTTCGACTGGATCATCGACCAGGAGATGGTCATCTACACCATCGTCATCGCCGCCGTCTGGCAGGCTTCGGGCCTGGTGATGGCGATGATGCTGGCCGGCCTGCGCGGCGTCGATCCCGAGATCTACAAGGCCGCGCGGCTGGATGGCATCCCGGCCTGGCGCGTCTACCTGCAGATCGTGCTGCCGATGCTGGGGCCGACCGTGGCGACCGTGTTCCTGCTGCTGTGCACCGCCGTCGTGAAACTGTACGACGCGGTGGTGGCCATGACCGGCGGCGGACCGGGCACGGCGAGCGAGGTGCCGGCCAAGTTCATCATGGACCACCTGTTCCTGCGTTCGAACATCGGGCTGGCTTCGGCCGGCGCCGTCACCCTGCTCATCCCGGTGCTGGCCCTGCTGGCGCCCTACGCCTACGCACGCAGCCGGAGGAAACGCGCATGAGCCATACCGTCCTGCAGCCAGCCGTTTCCGTCATGCCCCTCGAACCTGCAACGAATGCGCCCCCGGCCGCCCCGACCGTGCCGGCTGCACGCCGCAAGCGCCTGTCGCCGGCCCGCATCGGCGTCTACGCCTTCCTCTTCAGCGCCGCGCTGTACTTCCTGCTGCCGCTGTACGTCATGATCATCACGTCCTTCAAGTCGATGGACGAAATCAGGAGCGGCAACGTGTTCGCCCTGCCCCTGTTCGCCACCGTCGAGCCGTGGAAGAACGCCTGGAGCCAGGTCAGCGGCGGCTTCTGGAATTCGGTGGCGATCACGGTGCCGAGCACCGTGATCCCGATCCTGCTGGGCGCCGTCAACGGCTACGCGCTGTCGTTCTGGAAGCCGCGCGGCGCCAATGTGCTGTTCGGCGTGCTGCTGGCCGGCGCCTTCATCCCGGTGCAGGTAATGATCTATCCGCTGGTATGGATGATGGCGCGCGCCGGCGTGTTCGGGTCGCTGCCGGCCATCGTGCTGGTGCACGTCATCTTCGGCATGCCGATCATGACCCTGCTGTTCCGGAACTACTATGCCTCGGTGCCGCACGAGCTGTTCCAGGCCGCGCGCATCGACGGCGGCGGCTTCTGGCGCATCTTCCTGCAGGTGATGCTGCCGATGTCCCTGCCCATCGTGGTCGTCGCCGCCATCATGCAGGTCACCGGCGTGTGGAACGACTACATCCTCGGCCTGGTGTTCGCGGGCCGCGACAATGCGCCGATGACGGTGCAGCTGAATAACGTCATCAACACCACTACCGGCACCCGCCTGTACAACGTCAACATGGCGGCGACCATCCTGACGGCGGCGCTGCCGCTGGCGATCTACTTCATCTCGGGACGCTGGTTCGTGCGCGGTATCGCCGCCGGCGCCGTCAAAGGGTAAATAAGGGCTAAGCATGTCGAACGTCCACCTGCGCAAACTCTGCATCACCCGCGGCAGCAGTCAGGTCATCCGCGACCTCGACCTGCACATCGAGCCCGGCGAGTTCCTGGTCCTGCTCGGGCCTTCGGGCTGCGGCAAATCGACCCTGCTGCACAGCATCGCCGGCCTGATCGACCTGGCCGACGGCTCGATCGAGATCGGCGGGCGCGACATGAGCCATGCCGACCCGAGCGAACGCGGGATCGGCATGGTGTTCCAGTCGTATGCGCTGTACCCGACCATGACGGTCGAGAAGAACATGTCCTTCGGCCTGCGCATTTCGGGTGCGCCCAAGGCGGAAATCAATCGCCGCGTGCAGAAGGCGGCCGAGATGCTGCAGCTGGAATCGCTGCTGGACCGCAAACCTGCCCAGCTCTCGGGCGGCCAGCGCCAGCGCGTGGCCATCGGCCGCGCGCTGGTGCGCGAAGCCGGGGTCTACCTGTTCGACGAGCCGCTCTCCAACCTGGACGCCAAGCTGCGCGCGGAACTGCGCCGCGAGCTCAAGATGCTGCACCAGGCGCTCGGCTCGACCATGATCTACGTGACCCACGACCAGGCCGAGGCGATGACCCTGGCCACCCGCATCGTGGTGATGCAAGGCGGCCGTATCCAGCAGATCGGCACGCCGAGCGAGGTCTACGAGCGTCCGGCCAACCGCTTCGTGGCAGGCTTCCTCGGCTCGCCCTCGATGAACTTCATCGAGGGCCGGCTCGAGGGGGAGCTGGATGTGCAGCGCCGCTTCAGCGCAGGCGCGCTGGCGCTCACGCTGCCGCCGGACTGCGTGGCCCCTCAGGGCGCGGTGACGCTGGCGATACGGCCGGAGGACATTCACCTGGGCCCGGATGGTCCCCTGCAGGCGTCGGTGACGCTGGTCGAACTGATGGGCAACCACCAGGTCGTCTGGCTGGACTGCGGCGGCCACCAGCTCTCGAGCATCGTGCACGACCCGCGACCGCTCGCGACCGGGCAGGCAGTGCGCTTCGACATCGATGCGGCGCGGGTGTCGCTGTTCGATCCGGCAAGTGGAAAACGCCTTTAAAGACAGGTGCCAGTGTCAGATGAATGCAGTATGCTTCAGTGTTTATCGAATAACTAAACAACAGGATAGGGATCGTTAGTGGCAACCATCAAGGACGTAGCGCGTCTCGCCGGCGTCGGCCTCGGCACCGCCTCGCGTGTGGTCAGCGGCAAGGGCTCGGTGTCGCCCGCCACGCTGGAACGCGTGCGCAAGGCGATCGACGAGCTCGGGTTCCGTCCCTCGCACGCGGCGCGCGCCCTGCTGTCCGGCACCAGCCGGATGGTCGGCGTCTACATCCCGGTCCTGAGCGGCACCTTCTACACCCCGATCCTGCAGATCATCGACACCGAACTGCGCGCCGCCGGCCTGCACATGGTGGTGGCCTTCGGGGTCGGCCTGGGCGACGCCCGCCGCCAGGCGATCGAGGGCATCGAGTTCCTGGTCGAACGCGGCTGCGACGGCATCGTCATGATGACCAGCGCCCTCACGGACGAAGACCTCGCCACCCTGGGCGGCAAGCAGAAGCAGATCGTCGCGCTGAACCACGAATTCAAGCAGATCCCCGACCAATGCTTCACGGTCGACCACGTGCTGGGCGGGCGCCTGGCTGCGCGCACCCTGCTCGACTACAAGCACCGCGATATCGCGGTCATCGCCGGACCGTCGGCGCTGGCCGACAACGTGGCCCGCATCGACGGCTTCATGCGCGAGCTGGAAGCCGAGGGCATCGACACCAAGAAGGTCTGGACGATGGAGAGCGACTTCTCGCCCCAGGGCGGCTGGTCGTCGGCCAAGGCCTTGATCGATTCCGGCACCAAGTGCACCGCCCTGTTCTGCGCCAACGACGAAATGGCAGTGGGCGCGCTGGCCTACTTCCAGGAAGCCGGCATCAGCGTGCCGCGCGACCTGTCGGTGATCGGCTACGACGACACCCCGAGCGCCGCATTCTCGGCGCCACGCCTGACGTCCGTGCACATGCCCTGGCGCGAGATGACGCTCAACGGCCTGAACGCCCTGCTCAACCGCTGCTACGACCTGCACCGCCCGGTGACGCGCACCTTCCCGGTCAGCGTGACGCTGCGCGCCTCGCTGGCCAAGGGGCCGAGCGAAGGCTCGGCCGGCAAGAACACCGCCGCCACACGCAGCAAGAAGAAATAAGAGGGAGGGCCGCCCGTCGGCCTTTTTTTTAGATTGCAATTGGAAAGCTTTCCAAATATCCTAGCGTAACGAGTCAACACGGACCAGACCATGACAACAACACCCCGTCCCGAGCCGAGCGCCCCATCGCGCGGCGATTTCGCCCCCGACTTCTTGTGGGGCTGCGCCACCTCCTCGTACCAGATCGAAGGCGCCGGCCAGGAAGACGGCCGGGTCGAATCGATCTGGGACCGCTTCGCCGCCACACCCGGCAAGATCAAGGACGGCTCCAACGGATCGGTCGCCTGCGACCACTACCACCGCTGGCCGGAAGACTTCGACATCGGCCGCGACATGGGACTGAACGCCTACCGCTTCTCGATCGCCTGGCCGCGTATCTTCTCCGAGGTGGGCGGCAAGCCGAACGACAAAGGCTTGGATTTCTACTCTCGCCTGGTGGATGGCATGCTGGAGCGCGGCCTGCAGCCCTGGGCCACGCTTTACCATTGGGACCTGCCGCAGTACCTGCAGGACCGCGGCGGCTGGAACGAGCGCGCCACCGTCGACGCCTACCTGGCCTTCGTGGACGCGATGACGTGCCGCCTGGGCGACCGTGTCCAGCACTGGATCACCCATAACGAACCCTGGTGCACGGCCATCATCGGCAATTACGAAGGCTGGCACGCGCCGGGCAATACCGACTTCAAGACCGCGCTGCAGGTCGCGCACCATGTGCTGCTCTCGCACGGCAAGGCGGTGCCGCTGATTCGCGCCAACGTACGCAATGCCAAGGCCGGCATCGCCCTGAGCTTGCACCCGGTACGCCCGGCCTCCAGCCACCCGGACGACATCGCCGCCACCGGGCGCCACGACGGCCTGCGCTACCGCTGGTTCCTCGACCCGCTGTACGGCCGCGGCTATCCGAAGGCGACCCTGGAAGCGGTCGGCGACGCCGCCCCTGTCGTGCTGCCGGGCGACCTGGAAGCCATCGCGGTGCCGACCGACTTCCTCGGCGTGAACTACTACTTCCCCGAGACCATCCAGCATGCTCCCGGCCACGGGCCGCTGTCAGCGCGCGTGCTGCCCCCTGCCCCGGGCGTGGAGACCACCTACATGGGCTGGGAAGTGGCGCCGCAAGGCCTGGCCGAACTCCTGCTGCGCATCGAGAACGATTACCGTCCGGGCCCGATGTACATCACCGAGAACGGCTCCTGCTACGCGGACGAGGTGGGCGCGGACGGCGAAATCGACGACGTCGGGCGTCGCCACTACCTGATGCGCCACCTGACCACGCTCAAGTCCGCCATCAAGGACGGGGTGCCGGTGAAGGGCTACTTCGCCTGGAGCCTGCTCGACAATTTCGAATGGGCAGAAGGCTACCTGAAGCGCTTCGGTCTGACCCACATCGATTACGCAACCCAGCAGCGCCGCCTGAAGGGCAGCGGCAAGTGGTACCGCTCCTTCCTGCGCGGTGAATAAGACGACATACAGAATATAACTACCAGCGAGACGACCCATGAAACCCATGCTTCGCAACCCCGTGCTGGCGCTTGCCATCGCGCTTGCCCTGCCTTCCGCCCATGCCGCGACACCTGCGCCCCTGAACGATTGGCCGACGGTGCGCAGCGCCATCGCCAAGGACGCAGCGCTCGAAAAACGCGTCACCGAGATCGTGAGCAAGATGACGCTGGCGCAGAAGGTCGGCCAGATGACCCAGCCCGAGATCAAGAGCGCCACGCCGGAAGACGTGAAGCGCTACTATCTCGGCTCGGTGCTCAACGGCGGCGGCAGCTGGCCGAACGGGAACAAGCACGCGAAGGCGGCCGAATGGCTGGCGCTGGCGCAGCGCTACCACGAGGCCTCGATGTCCACCGACATGGCGATCAAGGTGCCGGTGGTGTGGGGCACGGACGCCGTCCACGGCCACAACAACGTGTTCGGCGCCACCCTCTTCCCGCACAACATCGGCCTGGGTGCGGCACGCAATCCGAAGCTGATGGAAGAGATCGGCGCAGCGACTGCCAAGGCCACGCGCGCCAGCGGCATCGCCTGGGTCTTCGGCCCGACCCTGGCCGTGGTGCGCGACGACCGCTGGGGACGCACCTACGAGAGCTATGCCGAGCATCCGGAAGTGGTCAGGAGCTATGCCGGCGCCTACGTGCGCGGCATGCAGGGGAACCTGAAGGACGACGCCAACACCATCGCCACTGCCAAGCACTTCATCGGCGACGGCGGCACCGAGTTCGGCAAGGACCGCGGCGTCAACAAGTCCACCAAATCACAGATGATCAACATCCACGGCGCCGGCTACTATCCGGCGCTGGAGGCCGGCGTGCAAACCGTCATGTCCTCGTTCAATTCCTGGAACGACGTGGCCGGCGGCACCAACTACGGCAAGATGCACGGCAGCCGCGCCATGCTCACCGACGTGCTGAAGACAAAGATGGGCTTCGACGGTTTCGTCATCACCGACTGGAACGGCCACGGCGAAGTGCCGGGCTGCCGCAACGACAGCTGCGCGGCGGCCATCAATGCCGGCAACGACATGATCATGGTGCCGGACGACTGGAAGGCCTTCATCGCCAATACCATCAAGCAGGTGGAGAGCGGCGAGATCCCGATGTCGCGCATCGATGACGCGGTGAGCCGCATCATCCGCGTCAAGCTGCGCGCCGGCCTGTTCGACAAGAGCCCGGCGCAGAATGCCTATGCCGGCAAGGACGATGTGATGCAGCATCGTGAGCTGGCGCGCCGCGCCGTGCGCGAATCGCTGGTGCTGCTCAAGAACGACAGCCCGGTGCTGCCGATCGCTCGCGGCAAGAAGATCCTCGTGGTCGGCAAGACCGCGGACGACATGTCGAACCAGAGCGGCGGCTGGTCGATCACCTGGCAAGGCACCGCCAACACGAATGCCGACTTCCCGAATGGCGACACGGTCCTGGCCGGCATTCGTGAGGCCGCCGGCAAGGACAACGTGACCTTCAGCGTGGACGGCAAGGGCGTGGACGTGTCGAAGTTCGACGTGGTGGTGGCCGTGATCGGCGAACGCCCCTACGCCGAGGGCGACGGCGACATCGGCCCCAGCGGCACCCTGCGCCATTCAAGCCGCTACCCGGAAGACCTGGCCGTGCTGCAGGCCGTTGCCGGCCGTGGCAAGCCGGTAGTTACCGTATTCGTCTCGGGCCGCCCGCTCTACGTCAACGATCTGCTCAACCTGTCGGACGTGTTCGTGGCTGCCTGGCTGCCGGGCACCGAGGGCAAGGGCGTGTCGGACCTCCTGGTGTCCGGCCCCAAGCGCTACGACTTCACCGGCAAGCTGCCTTTCTCGTGGCCGAAGTCGGTGTGCCAGACGGACCTGAACGTCGGTGACAAGAACTACGCGCCGCTGTTCGCCTATGGCTACGGCCTGAAGGCAGCGACGCGCTCGAAGGTCGGCAAGCTGGACGCCACCTACCCGGCCGGCGGTTGCGGCGTGAGCAACAGCTTCCCGGTGTTCAGCCAGGCCGACCGCGCCAGCTTCCCGCTGACGATCCGCAGCGGCCAGCAAACCCTGGTGCTGGGCGCGGACCTGAACTCGACCTTCAGCCTGCCGGGCGTGAGCGTGCAGACCTCGCAGGTGAATACCCAGCAGGATGCCAAGCTGGTGACCTGGACCGGGCCGGCCACGATCGAGGCGCGCGGCGCCCGTGCGATGGTGCTGCCGGCCGCCGCCAGCGCCAATGCAGCGCTGCGCTTCGATACCATCGTGTCGGGCGCGCCAAGCGGCAAGGTCACGATGAGCATGGGCAGCGGAACGCTCGACACCACGGCCCTGTTCAAACGCCTGGCCGGCAAGGGCAAGCAGACCGTCAACATCCCGCTGGCCTGCTTCCAGGCCAAGGGCACCGACCTGGCGAAGGTGAACACACCCTTCAGCGTGACCAGCGACGCCGGCTTCGCTGCCGCCTTCACCAACATCGAGATCGCCGGCGGCGCCGCAGGCGAACCGGATGCGGTGCGCTGCGAGGAACTGCGATGAACATGGAGCTGAAGCTGCTGGCGGACATCGGCGGCACCAACGCCCGCTTCGCCCTGCAGTCGGACGAGGGCTTCGACGACATCGAAGTGCTGGCCTGCGCCGACTACCCGAGCCTGGGCGAGGCCATGCAGGCCTACCTCGGCAAGGCGGCCGGCCGCGGGCTGGCAGTGGGCAGCGTGCGCCATGCGGCGCTGGCGATCGCCAATCCGGTCGAGGAAGACCGGGTCAGCATGACCAACCACCACTGGAGCTTCTCGATCGAGGAGCTGCGCCGGCAACAAGGCCTGGCTACCTTGCTGGTGGTGAACGACTTCGCCGCGCTGGCGATGTCGCTGCCGCACCTGGCGGCCGAGGGACGCGAGCGCATCGGCGGCGGCATCGAACTGCAGAACCGACCGATCGGCCTGATCGGCCCGGGCACGGGCCTGGGCGTGTCGGGCGTGATCCCGGCGGGAAAGCGCTGGATTGCCCTCGCCGGCGAAGGCGGCCACGTGAGCTTCGCGCCATCGACGAAGGAAGAAGTGGCGATCCTGGAAACGCTGTGGGGAGAATACGGGCATGTGTCCGCCGAGCGCCTGCTGTCGGGCATGGGCCTGGAACTGATCCACTGGGCGCTGACCGGCAAGCGCATCGATGCCCCGGCCATCACCGGTGCGGCAATCGACGGCAGTTCCGGCGACTGCGCCAGGACCGTCGAGGTCTTCTGCGCGATATTGGGTAGCGTGGCCGGCAACGTCGCGCTGACCCTGGGCGCGACCGGCGGCATGTATATCGGCGGCGGCATCGTGCCCCGGCTTGGTAGACTGTTCACGGAGTCAGCTTTCCGCGCGCGCTTCGAGGACAAGGGACGCCTCGGTCCCTACCTCGCACGCATCCCGACTTACCTCATCACCGAGCAGTACCCGGCGCTGCGCGGCGTGTCCGCGATGCTCTCGGATCACATCGCGGCACTACGATAACAATACGGAGACATCATGCAGAACACTGCACCCAACCCAGCATCTTCGCCAAGCGTGGCGCAGGCCGCCGATGGCGAACATAACCCCCACACCGGCGCGCTCGTCATCGTCACCATCCTGTTCTTCATGTGGGGCCTGCTCACGTCGCTCAACGACGTGCTGATCCCGCACCTGAAGTCGATCTACACCCTCACCTACCTGCAGGCGATGCTGGTGCAGTTCTGCTTCTTCGGTGCCTATTTCATCGTGTCGCTGCCGGCCGGGATGCTGATCAAGCGGATCGGCTACCAGAACGGCGCCGTCACCGGCCTGATGATCGCGGCCGCCGGCTGCGCCCTGTTCTATCCGGCCTCGAAGGGCGGCTACGGCCTGTTCCTGTTCGCCTTCTTCGTGTTGGCGAGCGGCATCACCATCCTGCAGGTGGCGGCCAACCCCTTCGTCACCGTGCTCGGGCCGGCGCGCACCGCCTCCAGCCGCCTCACCCTGACCCAGGCTTTCAACTCGCTCGGCACCACCGTGGCGCCGGCGCTGGGCGGCATCCTGATCCTGTCGACCGTGGTGCTGAGTGCCGAACAGCTGGCCGCGCTGCCGGCCGCCGAGCAGGCCGCACACAAGGCGGCGGAAGCGGCCGCCGTGCAAGGCCCGTATCTCGGCCTGGCTGCGGCGTTGGCGCTGCTGGCGGTGCTGTTCGCGGTGGCCAGGCTGCCGAAGATCAGCCACGAGATCGATGGCAAGCCGGCCGTCGACGGCAAGGGCGGCGCGATGGCCTACCGCCACCTGGTGCTGGGCGCGGTCGCGATCTTCCTGTACGTGGGCGCGGAAGTCAGCATCGGCAGCTTCCTGATCAACTTCCTCGGCGAGGGCAACATCGCCGGCCTGAGCCACGCGGATGCGGCGCAGTACGTCAGCCTGTACTGGGGCGGCGCGCTGGTGGGCCGCTTCATCGGCTTCGCCGTGATGCGCACAATCAGCCCGGGCAAGACCCTGGCCTTCAACGCCCTCGGTTCGATCGTGCTGGTGCTGGCGGCGACCTTCGGCGAAGGCCAGCTGGCCATGTGGGCGATCATCGCGGTCGGCCTGTTCAATTCGATCATGTTCCCGACCATCTTCAGCCTCGCGCTTCACGGCCTCGGCAAGTTCACCGGGCAGGGCTCGGGCATCCTGTGCATGGCCATCGTCGGCGGCGCGATCGTGCCTTTCGTACAAGGCATGTTCGCCGACACCATCGGCCTGCAGCCATCCTTCCTGGTGCCGGCCGTGTGCTACCTGTTCATCCTGTATTTCGGCATCAAGTACGCGAACCTGCACAAGCAGCCGGTGGCGGGCTGAGGCCTCCCGGGCGCTCATCCTTGCCCCCCTGGGCGAGCAGCGTCCGGTCCCGGCGCAAGGCATTCATCAGATCGATGAAACGCTTGACCGCCGGGCCGGGTGGCCGCTCGGCGGTCCAGATGACGTCGACAAACTCCCGTGCCGCGGGGAATACCCGGAGATTGTCGAGATCGAAACCCATCTTTCAATCGCACTGATAGTTCTTGACTTTTTCGGTCTCAAATACAAACATACTATCGTTCATGACGACGTCGACAAGCACCATGGCCGCCTGTGGGCATGCGCGCCATTGCTTTCGATCCCGGCCTTTCACTGGGCGCCAACGTTTTTCCGACCACGAGTTCGCCTATGGATCTCTCGGAATACCTTCCTGTCCTGATGTTCATTGTCATCGGCACCCTGGTCGGCATCATGCCCCAGGTACTCGGCCGCACGCTCGGCCCGCATCGCCCCGACAAGCAAAAGCTGTCGCCATACGAATGTGGATTTGAAGCGTTCGGAGATGCGCGGATGAAATTTGATGTCCGCTATTACCTGGTGGCGATCCTGTTCATCGTCTTCGACCTGGAAGTGGTCTTTCTCTTCCCCTGGGCAGCTGCTCTGATGGAACTGGACAGCATGGGCTTCTGGGCCGCCATGGTGTTCCTGGCGCTGCTGACGGCCGGGCTGATTTACGAATGGGGGAAAGGCGCGCTGGAGTGGGAGTGAAGATGGACGCATTGCTCGCCACGAACGCCATATTCGCCCTGTGCCTGGCTTGGGCGGCATGGCGCCAGTACCGGCGGCGCAACCGGCGCGATGCCGGCTTCCTTGGCGCCGTTTCCAGCCTTGCACTGGCAATCAGCGCCGCCACCTGGCTGCACGTGCTGGACCACGGCTGGTAGGCGCCGGTCTTATTTCGGCGCCGAGCAGTAACGCCCCACATACGACTGGTGCGAAGGCAGGCTGGCCACGGTACGGTCGATCTGCCCCTTGATCGAACCGAGGAAGTGCGACAGCTCCTCGTCGCCCATCAGGTCGGCCGACTGGTGGTGGCGATAGGGCATGATGCCCTGCCCCAGCATCACCTGGACCCACGAGTTCTCGGCGAACAGTTCGTTCGAGATGCGGAAGACGCGGCCGGTTTCGCGGAACAGGTCGATGCGGTGCTGGAGCGATGCCGGCACTTCCATGTTGCGCGCGTCCGCCCAGTAGGGCGCGTCGATCCGGTTGTTGACCTTGTAGTGCAGGATGATGAAGTCGCGGATGTGCTCGACTTCCGTCCAGGCCTGCTTGTTGAATTCGTCGACGTCGGCCTGCGCAATGCCGCTGGCCGGGAACATCTGCATCAGGCGGATGATGCTGCGCTGTATCAGGTGGATGCTGGTCGATTCGATCGGTTCCAGGAAGCCACTCGACAGGCCAACCGCGACCACGTTGTGCTTCCAGACCTGGCGGCGCTGGCCCGGCGTGAACTTGATGACGCGCGGCTTCATCAGCGCTTCGCCTTCGATGTTCCCCAGCAGCGTTTGAATCGCCGCGCCTTCTTCCACGTAGCGGCTCGAGAACACGATACCGTTGCCGACGCGGTGCTGCAGCGGGATGCGCCATTGCCAGCCGAAGGGATGGGCGATCGAGCGCGTGAGCGGGATCGCATCACCGACGGACGTCGTTTGCAATGCAGCGGCGCTGTCGTTGAACAGCCATTCCGACCAGTCCTCGTAGCCGACACCCATCGCCTGCCCGATCAGGAGCGCGCGGAAACCGGTGCAGTCGATGAACAGGTCGCCTTCGATGTCCACGCCCGAATCGAGCGTGATCGAACGCACGTGGCCCGTCAGGGCGCTGGTGGTGACGTCGACAATCTTGCCCTCGATGCGCTGCACGCCGAAGCGCTCGCTGAATTTGCGCAGGTAGCGGCCATAGGCACTCGCATCGAGGTGGTAGGCATAGTTCATGCCGAAGTTCCTACCGTTCTGCGGCAGGTGGGCGAACTTGCTCTCTTGCGAGGCGCGCAGCTCCAGGCAGTAATCGCCATAGTCGCCGGCCAGGCCGCGCTCGCGGCCCTTGTGCCAGAAGTGCTGGAAACCGGCGGTCCAGTGGTCGGTGCCGGTCATGCCGAACGAGTGGATATAGTCCTCGTTCACGTTGCGCCAGTTCTCGAAGCTGATGCCGAGCTTGAAGGTGGCCTTGGTCTCGGCCATGAACTCCTGCTCGTTGATCTCGAGGAGGTTGTGGAAGTTCAGCAGGGTCGGGATGGTGGCCTCGCCCACGCCCACGGTGCCGATCTCGTCGGATTCGACCAGCTTGATGTCCAGGCGCTTGCCCAGCACCTTCGAAATGCAGGCGGCCGCCATCCAGCCGGCGGTGCCGCCGCCCGCGATGACGACCCGGCGCACGGGCTTGCCCATGCCGCTCATTTGCTCTCCTCCCTTGTCCATCCTTGTCTCCTCAGCGGTTCATTCTTTTCAGTAGTTGGGCGCGGATGCTGCGCACGCTGTCGGCATCCATCGGCGCCAGCGCGCGCCGCGCGTGGGGCGGAATATGGGCGGCGGTCTGCTCATCCGCTTCGAACACGTAGTGGCGGAACAAGCCGGCCCAGGCCTTGCGCTGTTCTGGCGGCAGGTCGCGCACGCTCATCAGGGCATGCATCATGGCGTTCATCGGCGTGTCCATGTAATCCGGGGACTGGCGCCACCAGTAATTCACCAGCACATTGAAGTCTTCCAGCGCCTGGATGTGGTGCCACCACATGCTGGGGATGAACAAGGCGTCGCCCGGCTCCATCTCGACCACCAGCGCATGCTCCATCGCGGTGGCAAAGCGCGGGAAGCGCTCGAGATCGGGTTTCAGGAAGTCGACCAGGCTGATGGCCTGGCCGGCCGGCGTCAGGTCGAGCGGGCCGACGTACAGGTTCTCGACCTGGCTCGGCGGGAACAGCGTGAAGCGGCGCCGCCCGGCCACGACGCATGCCAGGTTGTCCGGCAGGTCATAGTGGGCCGCGATGCGGGTGCGGTTACCGATCCAGATCGAACCCAGCGCGTCGCGTTCGCCGAGCTCGACCCGGTTCTCGTCGTGGAAGCCGGGCAGGCAGGTGTCGATCGTGGTCGAGCCGACGTAGATCGCGGGCTGCTGGTGCGGGGCAGCGCCGCGGTAGCGTTCCAGCTCGGCCAGCACCTTGTCGAGACGCACGCGCACGGGGGCGAAGTTGAAGCCGTCCATCGCTTCGTTGTAGAAGAAGCGGCCTTCGATCTCGGGCGGGCCGAGCATCGCGTTGACGGTGGCGTCGCGGTAGAAGCGGCGCAGGTAGGCATCGGCGGCGCCGGCGGATTGGCGCGCCGCCTGCACCATCGGCCACCCTGCCGCAAGACCACGCAGCACCACCGGTTCGGTGGACTCCAGAATGCCAGGGCCGAGGTCGCGCGGCGTCAGGCCGCTGATCTCGCGGATAGGTTTAGGCGTGGGCAGCACGGCGGGCATTCTTGCGGTCGATCAGGGCGCGGAAATTCGACAGCGACGCGATCTGGAAGTAGATGGCGGCCAGCCAGCCGGCCTTGTGCAGGGTTTCGATCGCCGCGCCATCCAGCGCGGCCAGGCGCTCTTCATTGATGGTGTAGAAGCCGGCGAGGCGATTCTGCGAACCGTCGTCGAGCGTGATGTCGAGCGCAAAGCCTTCGATCAGTTCGTGCTCGACCAGCGCCTCGACGAACGCCACATTGGACCCCATGCCTTCGTGGATGGTCAGCAGCATCGAGTTGACGTGCTCGAGGTAGGGGCTCATGCCGCCGTGCGGCAGGAAGATCGGCTCACCCTCGGTGGTGCCGATGCGCGGGCTGTCGACATCGATGTGGATCACCAGCTCGTCGCCGTCGCGGCCGATCATGAAAGGCAGGCGCTCCACCAGCAGCGGCAGGGTGGGCGCATCCCAGCGGTCCTCTTCCAGGAACAGGTTCTCGTCGGTCTCGAAACCGAACAGGGCGATCGGCTCGAAGGGGTGGACTTCGCTCTGCTTCCGAAAAATGATCGGGTAGTGCGCCTGCAGGAGGCGGAATTCGGCGGCGAAGGTCTGCACGTAGGCGAGGCTGTCGGTCAGCCCGCGTCCCTGCCGGGTGTTCACGCGCAGGTCCTTGTGGTCGACGTTATTCAGCAGTACTGGCTTGGCCATTGGATCGTCTCTTTCTCGTTGTCGTTGTTGTCGTTGTTGCCCGTGCTCGCGTCCTTGCGATCACGGTAGTGGTCATTTGACGGGCAGGCCATGGCGGACGATGTGCGCGATGAGCGTGCGGTTGTCCGGCAGCGCCGGCAGCATCCGGCGCGTCAGGTCGGCGGCCTGGCGCAGGAAACCGTCGGCCATGGCGGCGTTGCCCTCCCCGACGCGCTCGCGCCGGGACAGGCCAGGCTCCGGCCTGAAGCCCATCCCATACAAAATATACTGGTAACTCGCCGCCGGGAAGACCTCCTGGATGCGGTTGAAGTCGTAGCGCGAGGGCGGACGGTGGCGCCACAGCGCCAGCAGGTCGGCCACGCGCTGCGGGATGGTTTCGCTGTTCCGGTTGTCGCGCCAGTAGCCGTTCGGGTCAAGCGCGCCCTCGCGGCGGCTCAGGACATAGTGCAGCTTCAGGAAGTCGATCACCCGTTCCCAGCGATAGGTGAAGGTCTCGTTGAAGCGCTGGGCGCAGAGGTCCATCTGTGCACGTGTGACCGGCATCTCGTCGGCCAGCATCGCGCTTGACAATTCGACCATGGCCAGTGCCGAGGCTTCCAGCGGCTCGATGAAGCCGCTTGATAAGCCGATGGCAACGCAGTTGCGGTGCCAGAAGCGCTCGCGGTAGCCGGGTTCGAAGGACAGTTTGCGCGGCGTGGGGATGTCGTCCGGACCGCCGGTAGCGCGGATGTAGGCGCGCAGCGCGCGTTCGGCCGCATCATCGCTCGTGTGGGCGCTCGAATATACGTGGCCGATGCCGCGCCGGGTCGGCAGGCCGATGTCCCAGATCCAGCCGGCTTCCTGCGCGGTGGACGTGGTCTGCGAGGCAATCGGCGTGTCGTCAAGCCGATAGGGCACCTGGACCGCCAGCGCGCTGTCGTTGAATAGGATGCCGCGCTGCGGGAGGAAAGGCACGCCGTAGTGCTTCCCGAGCAGCAGCGACTGCATCCCGGTGCAGTCCACGAACAGGTCGCCGGCCAGTTCGCCGTGCGCCTTGGTGTGCAGGGCGGCGATGTCGCCATCGTCATGGGAGCGGATGCCCGTGACATGGTCCGGTACGTAGTGCACGCCGAGCTTTTCCAGACAATGCTTCTTGAGGAACAGGCCGAACTTGCCGGCGTCGAGGTGATAGCCGTAGTTGGCCACGGCGGCGAATTCTGGCGTGGCCGCCTGCTTGGGCGCGCGCCCGTGCACGCACAGGTGCGGCTGGTAGCTCACCAGGTCGGCGAAGGGAATATCGGCGTGGCGCGCGAGCCAGTGGCCGGCCATGTCGGCATCGCCCCATCCCTGTGGCAGCACGAAGGGGTGGAAATAGTAGTCGTGGTCGCCGCCGCTGACCCAGCGGTTGAAGCGCGAGCCCTGCTTGAAGGAGGCGTCGCACTCGCGGAAAAATGCGGACTCGGACAGGCCGGCCGCGCGCAGGGTGTCGCGCATGGTTGGCCAGGTACCCTCGCCGACGCCGATCGTCGGCACATCGGGCGACTCGATCAGCGTTACGCGCAGGGCGCCTTCGCCGGCCGACTGGAAGCTCGATGCAAGGACGGCCGCCGTCAGCCAGCCAGCCGAGCCCCCGCCCACGATGACGACATGCCTGATGGTGGTGCTCGCCATATTTGTTTCCGAAAAAAACTAATGCCTAGGCAAGTCTAACCTGAAAATGAACACAGCGGACCATGGCGCCTGCCACGACCCGCTGGTTTTTTGCTCTGTACCCGGGCGACCCGGGTGGAAGCATCAGCTTAGAACTTGTAGCGGGCCGACAGCATATAGCGTGGACCGGACTGCTCCACGTACAGCGCCTGGCGTTCGTTGCGGCCGTGCACGCGACGGATCTCGTCGGTCAGGTTGATGCCCTCGAACTGGACGCTGATGTGCTTGCTGACGTTGTACCCGATGCTCAGGTCGAGCTGGCCGTAGGCCTCGACATAGTTCGGGTTCGGGCCCGAGCCGTCGAAGGTCGACGACAGGAACTTGTCGCGCCAGTTGTAGGCCGCACGCACGTTCCACTTGTCGTTCTCGAAGATACCCACCAGGTTGGCCGAGTCGCTCAGGCCGACCAGCGCAAACTGCTCGCCGATGCTCCTGTTGTCGTACTCCAGGCCCGAGTCGACCTTGGTGTAGTTCGCCTGGATGCCGAAGCCGGAGCTGCCGAACATGTGCTGCACGTTCAGCTCGAGGCCGCGCAGGCGCGCCTCCTTCTGGTTCGAATAGGTGGTGATCCTGAAATTGGCGATCGGGTCGTTCGGCTGGCCGACGATGGTGCCGGTGGCGTTGCCCGACGGGTCATCCGCGCCGCGCGTCACGCCTGGCTGGCCGGCGAAGTTGCGGAAGATGTAGTTGCGGATGCAGGTGGTGTCCGCGCTCGCACAGCCATTGGCCAGCGCCGCGTTCCAGTAGGCGCCGCCGATCGGGGTGCGCAGGTTGAAGGGCTGGGCGACGACCTGCGACTGGCCGGCGTAGTTCTCCAGGCTCTTGCGGAAGTGGCCGAGCGAGACGAAGCTCGACTTGTTGTAGTACCACTCCCAGGCCAGGTCGATATTCTTCGACTTAACCGGCAGCAGGCCCGGGTTGCCCTGGCGTCCGGTACCGCCCTCGACACGTGCCAGGGTATCGAGCACTTGGCCGCCGGTCAGCTGGTCATAGCGTGCGCGGCCGATGGTTTCGCCGTAGCTGAAGCGGCCCTTCATGTCCGACCGCAGGTCGATGTCGGCATCGAAGCTCGGCAGCACGTGCTTGTACTTGCCGGTCAAGGTAGTAAAGGCCGGTGCGCCGAAGCTCACCGGGAGTTCGTTCTGCGACACCCAGCTGATCCGGGTCGCGATCGGCACCAGTGCGGTCGAGGTGACGTCGGTCTTCTCGTAGCGCACGCCGAGCGAGGTGTGGATCGGCATTGCCGTATCCCAGTCGGTGTTGAACTGCAGGTACAGGCTCTTCGACTTCTCGCGGGTGCGCTGGTCGGTGTCGTAGGTGGTCTTCGGCCGGTACAACTCGGGAAGGCCCGTCACCCTGGCGGCCTGCTCGCGCAGCCGGGCGAAGTCGAAGGTGTAGAAGGTGTTGAACAGGTTCGGATTCTCGTGGCCGTCGATGTTGTCGAAGTACTGGCGCAGGCTCTCCCGGCGGAAGTAGCTGGCCGGGTAGTCCGACGGCACGGTGGCGCCGCCCCAGGTATCACGCTGCTGCACCGAGAAGGCCGAACGGTTGTTGACGTCGGTATGGCCCAGGCCGAACTTCAGCTCGGACGCTTCCAGCATCTTCCAGCTGCCGTGCGTCTGGACTTGCTTGACTTCGCTCTTCACGTAGCCGTTCTCGAACACCGAGCCGGTGACCTGCTGGGGTGCGCGCTGGAAGTCGGCGCCCTTGATGCTCAGTACCGGAAGATCCTGCGAGAAGTCGACGCTGGTGTCGCCGCGGCTGAAGCTGGCGGTACCCAGGGTGTTGGACGATCCCCATGGGCTGTCCGGCTTCGATTCGGCGGTCGATTTATGCGCGTCGAGCTCGAAACGGACGTCGCTGTTGACGCGCCATGCGGCGTTGAAGCCGAGGGAGTGGTTCTGGGTCTTGGTGGCAAAGTCGGCGCCACCCATCGCGATATCGCTGTTGTTATCCGGGATCAGCTCGGTGTACACCAGCGGTGCGGCCACCGGACCGTCGGTCCAGGTGCTGGTGGACGGGCCGAAGTTGAACCAGGCCGACACGTCCTGGCGGCGGGTCTGGATCTTGTTTTCCGAATAGGTGTAGTCGAGGGTGGTGGTCAGGGCCTTGCTCGGGGCGAACTGCAATACCAGTTGGCCGTTGGTACGCTGGCGCTGGATGCCGCTCATGGCGTAGTTCATGTTCTGCGGCACCTGGTACAGGTCGGTCGGATCCGGGCGGTTGACGATGCCCGGCGTCTGGCCGTTCGGCAGCGGCTGCGGAATGGTGCCCCAGTTGTTCTCGTCGCCGCGGAACGGGCCCTTCCAGCCGTTGCCCACCGAGGCCACGTTGTAGCCCAGGTTGCGTTCCTGGTAGCTGGCCGACAGGCCGATACCGAAGCGGCCGTCGGCCGAGGTATTGCTGTAGATGCCCGACACTTCAGGGGTGACCTTGCCGCCGCGCTTGACGTCTTCCGGCAGGTTGTCGGCCGAGCGGTCATGCACGCCCTTGACGCCGATGCTGGCCTGCAGGCCCGGGCGCGCCAGCGGGCGCGCGGTCAGCACGTTGATGGTGGCGCCGATGCCGCCGGTCGGGGTTTCGGCGCGTGCCGATTTGTAGACCTGCAGTTGCGAGATCGCTTCCGAAGCGATGTTGGCGAAGTCGTAGGCACGGCCCGGGCGGTCGCCCAGGTTCGAGGTCGGCATCTGGCGGCCGTTGAGCAGCACCAGATTGAAGTCCGGGCCGACGCCGCGCACCGTCACTTTCGAGCCTTCGCCGATGCTGCGGTCGATCGACACGCCGCTGATGCGCTGCAGCGATTCGGCCAGGTTGGTATCGGGGAATTTGCCGATGTCTTCGGCGACGATGCCGTCGACGAAGCCCTGCGCATTGCGCTTGAGGGCCATCGACGATTCGAGGCTGGCGCGCAGGCCGGTCACGGTGACGGTCTGGATGCCGGCCGGCGAGGATGGGCTGGTTGCTTCCTGCGCTGCCGCGTCAGTGGCCGTTGCTGCGCCCGGGGTCGAGGCGACTTCCTGGGCATGTGCCGGGATGAATGCCGCGCATGCGCTGGCTACTGCCAGGCTCATCAATGTCTGCTTAGCCTTGGGGTAATACATGGTGCTCTCCTGTTTTTTTTAAAATGACCGTCACCCAATCCAACGGTGTCTCCACTACCTGTGCCGGCTGAATCCAGGCTGCGCGCTGCCGGCGGTCCTGCTGTCGTCCGTGTTGCCGTCCCTGCTTTCGTCCCTATGGCTGGGCACCTCCTCGCCACGCCACCAGGCGCCGCCGGCCCTGATTGCAGGGTGCGTCCGGCCACCAGACGGCACAGCGAGGACATGCGGCCAGTGCCGATGTCCTCGCTGCCGGGTAGCGGGTAAAGCGGTGCGCGGTGCGCTCGTTCATCTGTAATCGCTCAGGCTCGCATCTTGCGATGCTTCGTTGGTCAAGCAATTCTTCAAACCATCCGTCTGGTGCATGGAAACGTTTCCATGTAAGTCGGTTGAATATTAGGGTTAGCAAAAAAAATTGTCAACGGAATATTCCATATAGATATGAGTCGGAATGCGGCTGATTTGCAACACTGGCGGAGGACCATAGGGACAAGGCTGCATGGTCGATGCCGGTTTTCACGACGCCACGCGATTGACACCCAAAAATCGGCGGTGCTATAGTCGGCTTGACATTCTGGTAACGTTTCCAAACAGTGACTGAAAAGGATGGCGATGGAGCAGGGTAGATACGCGGCCGGGGTGGCCGGCAACATGCCGCACGCAGGCCTGCCGAAGGGTGGAAAATGGCTCCGGCGCGCGCTCGCATATGCCCTGCTCGCGGGACTGCATGCCGGCATACCTGCCGCCATGGCCGCGGAAGCCGGTACTGCCTTCGCCTGGCCACACGGGGCAAGGGCCGCCGTCAGCCTTGCTTACGACGATGCCCTCGATTCACAGCTCGACCATGCCCTGCCCGCCCTCGACAAGGTCGGGCTGAAGGGCAGCTTCTACCTGACCCTGTCGAATCCGGCAGTGGCACGGCGCATGGAGGGATGGCGCGCGGCCGCGCGGGCCGGGCACGAACTCGGCAACCACAGCCTGTTCCACCAGTGCGCACGCAGCAAACCCGGGCGCGACTGGGTCGAGCCGCACCGCAACCTCGATACCATCAGCGTGGAGCAGATGCGCGAGCAGGTCTTGCTGGCCAATACCATGCTGGCGGCGATCGACGGGCGCCAGGAGCGCACCTACACGCTGCCCTGCGGCGACACCCTGGCCGGCGGCCGGGACTACCTGCCCACGGTGCGCGCCAGCTTCGTTGCGATCAAGGTCACGGGCGGCAGTGGCGTGATCGATGCGATGCGCACGCTCGATCCGCTCGCGGTGCCAGTGGCGGCGCCAGTCGGCAGCAGCGGCGCGGAGCTGATCGCCATCGTCAAGGAGGCCATGCAGCGCGGGACCATGGTCAACTTCACCTTCCACGGCATCGGCGGCGACTACCTCAGCATCTCCACCCAGGCCCACGAGGAACTGCTGCGCTTCCTCGCCGACAATCGCCAGCTGGTCTGGACCGATACCTTCCTCAACATCATGAAACACGTCAGGCAGCAGCAGGCACGCTCCCCTGCCGGCCCCTGACACGACAAGGAGACCCATGAAACCGATCCGCCTTCTCGCCGCCACCCTGTCCACGCTGCTCGCGCTGGCCGGCGGCGGCTGCGCCACGCCGCCCGCCGCCCTATCGGGCGGCTCCCTCGCGTCCGATGGCGCACCTGCCGGCTGGACGCTGGCATGGAGCGACGAATTCGACGGCACCCAGCTTGACCGCACGAAATGGGTGGCGGAGACCGACGGCCATGGCTGGGGCAACAAGGAACTGCAGCATTACACCGATCGTCCGGAGAACGCCCGGGTGGAGGGCGGCATGCTCGTCATCGAAGCGCGCCAGGAACGCTATGGCGGCAACGATTACACCTCGGCGCGCCTCAAGACCGCCGGCCTGATGGAACAGATGCACGGCCGCTTCGAGGCGCGCATCAAGGTGCCGAAGGGCCAGGGCATCTGGCCGGCCTTCTGGATGCTGGGAGCGGACATCAAGCAGGTAGGCTGGCCGCGCAGCGGCGAGATCGACATCATGGAGATCATCGGCAAGGAGCCGTCGACCGTGTACGGCACCCTGCACGGTCCCGGCTATTCGGGCGACAAGGCCTACGGCAGCCGCTCGAATCTGGCCAACGGCATCTTTGCCGACGATTTCCACGTGTTCGCGGTGGAATGGGAACGCGGCGAGATCCGCTGGTATGTCGACGGCATCCACTACCATACGGCGCGACCAAGCCTGGTCAAGGGCGACTGGGTGTTCGAGCATCCCTTCTTCGTGCTCCTGAACCTGGCCGTCGGCGGTGCCTGGCCCGGCAATCCGGACGGCACGACGGTCCTGCCCCAGCGCATGCTGGTGGATTATGTGCGGGTCTACCGGCGTGCCACGTCCGGGCAGTAAGAAGCTGTCCTGGTAGGAAATGCCTTGCTCACGGTCGCGTTTCGCGAGCGGGGCGGCGCTGTTCGTCCTTGCGTGGAACGCCACGCGGCCTCCTCGCGCCAGCCCGGCTTTTTTACGCTCCAGGCCGCGGATTGCGCAGTTCATCGCAATCGCCTCGGGTGCGGCATGGCAGCGATCTATAGTGCTTCCATCGCCAACCTACCGGAGAACAAGCATGAAAAAACTGTTGAGTGCCGCTGCCGTCGCCGCCACGCTCGCACTGGTCGCCAGCCCCGGCATCGCTGACGATGTCGTGCGTGAAAACCGTAGTGTCGATGCCAAGGTCACCAAGGTGAAACTGGACGGCGTCGTCGACCTCGTCCTGCGTCAGGGCAGCACGCCCTCCCTCGTCGTATCGGGTGACCGCCGTTTCGTGCAGCGCATCACCACCTCCCAGCGCGGTGACACGCTGGAAATCGGTACCGAATCCTTCAACACCCGCCGTGGCGACATGAACGAGAAGCTGCGCGCCGAACTCACCGTGCCCAACCTCGCCGAGTTCACCTCGCAGGGGGTGGGCGCATCGACCGTCACCGGCTTCTCGGGCAATTCCATCCAGGTCGCCCTCGACGGCGCCGGCTCGGTCACCATGAACAGCAATTACCGCAATATCGACGCCCGCCTGGGTGGCGTCGGTGGACTGGCCCTGAATGGCGTGCGTGCCGAGCGCGTTGACCTCAGCCTGCGCGGCGCCGGCCGCATCAGCGTCAACGGCGAGAGCAAACTGCTGCGCGCCAAACTGGCCGGTGTCGGTAGCCTGGAAGCACAGGGCCTGCGTGCCGAATCGGTCGATCTCGACATGACCGGGTTGGGTGGCGCGACTGTTCACGCCACCCGTGCGGCCGAGATCGACCTGAGCGGCATGGGCTCGGCGACCGTCTACGGGAACCCCGCGACCCGCAATGCCAATACCAACGGCATGGGCAAGGTCAGCTGGAAGTAAGGGGCTTCAGCCCTACTGGCGGAGTCGCTCCCGGACCACCATGCTGTTCCGCACTTCTTTCACTCCGGGCACGTCCTGGGCGAGTTGTGCCGCCCGCGCCGCGCTTTCGGGCGACTCGACGAAACCGCTGAGCTGCACCGTTCCCTTGTAGGTCTCGACCTGCACCTCGGTTGCCTTGACTTGCGGATCGGTGGCGAACGCTGTCTTGACCCGGGTGGTGATGGCGGTATCGTCGATGTATTCGCCGGTGCCGCGGTGCGTACCGGAAGGGGCGCAGGCACTGAGGATGGCCAGCACCAGGCCGAGCAGGATCAGATGGATGCGGTAGGAAAGGTTCATTGAGGGCTCCCGAGAGAAGGCAGACCAGCCCATTCTCTCGGGAGCCCTCGGCCGGAGTTTGATGCCGGCCAAACGTGCAGGCGGACCTTTTTCAGTCAGGTTTGTTCAATGCCAGTACCGGCCCCGTGGCATTCCCGGCCGGGTTCGCCGGACGCAAGGCGAACCCGCGCCGGCCGACGTCGCGCCCGAGCACCACGCGCAGGTTGGCAGGGGCGCAGTTGGCCACTTCCTGCAACTGCGCGCTGCCGAAACGGCTGGCCAGGTGTTCGGCCGCCACGCGGTAGGCTGCTTCATATTCGATGCGGGTCTGGCGCACGCCGAAGCCGTTCTGGTTCGACAGGCGCGCCACTTTCAGGCCGCCAGTGCCGACCTGGCCTGCCACCAAGCGTGCCATGCCCGGCACGCCATTCCCATTGCGCACCTCTACCAGCGCGAGGAGCGGACCGGCCCGGCCGGGCGTGGCCGGCGCCGGTTCCGGTAACCGCGCTGGAACCGACGGCTCGGCCGGCATCGGGCCGCGCCGCAGCTCCAGCATGCCATCCGCGCCGGCGTGCAGCTGCACCTGGCCCCAACTATTCTCCTCACGCGCCGGCGCCTGGAGTGCGCGGTCGATCGCCGCGACCTGGGTACGGCTGCCGGCAACGGCATAGTCCGCGCGCAGGTTGTGGGCACGCAAGGCCTCGGCCTGGCTCAGCATCTGCTGCGCGCGCTCTTCCTGTCCCAGCTTGCGCAGGGTTTCGCCCAGCAGTTGCCAGGAACGGTGGTTGAGCGGATCGAGCAGGCAGGCCTTCTCGAGCGAGACCAGGGCGTTGGCGTACTCCCCGGTGAGGAAATAGGCATGGCCGAGGTTGCTGAGCAGGTAGGCCTTGCCGGGACCGGAGGACAAGGTCAGCGAGTCGGTCAATGCGCGCCACAACGTAATCGCGGTAGCGAACTCGCGCTGTTCCGCGTACAGCGTCGCCAATCCGTTGCGCGCGTTGACGTGCTGCGGCGCGGCCTGCAGCGCAGCCTGGTAGGCGGCACGCGCCTCGTCGTAGCGGCGCGCGAGGTGATGGTTGCGGCCGGCGCGGTAGGCGTCGTCGGCAGCCGGTGTCCCGGCGTCCACTTTCACGCGGCCGCCGAGCGGTGCGCAGGCAAGCAGGCTGGCGCCGGCGCACAGCAGCGACAAGCGGGTCAGGAAAGCAGGAATTCGCATGAGAGTTCCTTCAGGTTCAATTCGCGACAGTCAACGATCCCAGCGTGCGTGTGAGCTGGAGGCCGGCGGGACCGAGCAGCACCAACATCAGCGTGGGGAAAATACAAAAGATCAGGGGGAACAGCAGCTTCAGGCCGATCTTGGCGGCACATTCCTCGGCGATCATGCGGCGCTTGTAGCGCAGGTTCTCGGAATGCACGCGCAGGGAGTCGCCCACGCTGGTGCCGAAGCGCTCGGACTGGATCAGCATCGCCACCAACGTGTCCACGTCCTCGACGCCTGAGCGCAGCGCGAAATTGCGCAGCGCCTTTTCCTTGCTGAACCCGGCCCGCATTTCCATCAGGACGATCTGCAGCTCCTGGGCCAGCACGGCGCTCTTGATGTGGATTTCAGCTGCCACCTTCACCATGGCGCGCTCCAGGCCCAGGCCTGCTTCGACGCACACCGTCAACAGGTCGAGCGCATCGGGAATGGTCTCGAAGATCTCGCGACGGCGGCGCTTCACGATCCGATCGAGCACCAGGTTTGGCAGGTAGTAGCCGAACGAAGCCGCCAGCAGCAGCACCGTCAGCACGAGGCCGCTGGTCATCGCGCCGCCATAGAAAAAGACGATTGGCGCCGCCAGCGCCGGCAGCAGCAGGGCCAGTCCGGTCTTCGACGCGAAGTACAGCGTCGGCGCCGACGGGTTGCGCCAGCCGGCATTCATGAACCGGGTGCGCAGGGCGGACTTTTCCCAGCCTTCCTCTGGTATCGAGAGTTTGGTCAGCGGCTTGGCTGCCTTGGCGACGCGCTCGACCCAGCCGCCGCTGCTGTCCAGCTGGCTCTGGGTCGCGCTGCCGAGGAAGCGGCGCAGGCGCTCGCGCAGGGCGAGTGGCGCGAACAGCACCAGGCCGAGCCAGGCCAGGCCGCAGACGACACAGAGGACAACGAGCAGGAATATCAGCTGGGAGGATGTCATGGTCACCTCGAAGGCAGACGTGGATACGGTCTCAGATACGGATACGGATGAGCTGGCGCAGCCAGATGAACCCAATGACGACCATGACCAGGGCGCCCCAGAGCATGCGCACGCCGGTCGGATCGGTCCAGAGCACCTTGATGTACTCCGGGCTCGTCACCAGCATCATGCCCGCCACGCCGAAGGGCAGCAGGCCCAGGATCCATGCCGACATCCGTCCTTCCGCCGACAGCACGCGCACATGCGCCACCAGCTTCAGGCGGGCGCGGATGATCTGGCTGATGTTCCCCAGGATCTCGGCCAGGTTGCCGCCTGATTCGCGCTGGATCAGCACCGCGATGATCAGGTAGCGCAGGTCGGTCAACGGGATGCGGGCAGCCATGCCGTGCAGCGCCTCGTTCATCGGCACGCCGTAGTTGATTTCCTCGCGCGCGATCCGGAACTCGCCGCTGAGCGGCTCCGACAGCTCGTTGCCGACGATCTGCAACACGTTGCTGAAGGAATGGCCAGCGCGCAGCGCCCGTGCAATGAAGTCGGCGGCATCGGGCAGCTGTTGCTCGATGCAGAGCAGACGGCGCTGGCGCGCACGGCGTACCAGGAACCACGGCACACTCAGCCCAAGCGCGGCCAGGAGCATGCGTGCGGGGGCCGGCAGCGGCCACCCGAGCGACACCAGCGTGACGAAGGCCATGCAGCCGAACGACCAGGCCAGGAACTGGCCCACCGATGCCTGGCTGCCGGCCTGCACCAGCAGCGCGTCGATCCGGTGCGTCAACGGGACTCCCTGCAGCACCCGGTCGAGCGTCTCGTTGCGGCTGTGCCTGCGCTGCTTGAGGATCGAGATCCGCTCGCCGCTGCGTCCGGCCGAACCGGACATCAACTGCAGCCGGCGGGCGACGCGGCGGGCTGCCGCGCCGTGCGAGCCCATCCACCACAGGTACGTTGCCTCGATCGCGAGGATCACCGCCGCGAACAGGAACACCACGAAAGCATAGAACACTGCGTCCATGCGCCCTCCTTCAGTCGAATGTCCGGTCGGGGTCGAACGCTTCTTCGGGCACCGGCACGCCGTACATCCTGATGCGGTCGGCGAAGCGCGGGCGCACCCCGGTGGCGCAGAAGCGGCCCCGCACCTTGCCGTCGGCGTCGACGCCGCTCTGCTCGAAATGGAAGATTTCCTGCATCGAGATGACCTCGCCCTCCATGCCGGTAATCTCCTGCACGCTGACGACCTTGCGAGTACCGTCGGTCAGGCGCGACGCCTGCACCACCACCGTCACCGCCGCCACGATCTGCTGCCGGATTGCGCGCGCCGTCAGGTTCACGCCGGCCATGCTGACCATGTTTTCCAGCCGCGACAGCGCGTCGCGCGGCGTATTCGAGTGGATTGTTGCCAGCGAACCTTCATGGCCGGTATTCATCGCCTGCAGCATGTCGAGCGCCTCGGCGCCACGCACCTCGCCCAGGATGATGCGGTCGGGACGCATCCGCAGCGCATTGCGCACCAGGGCGCGCTGGGTCACCTCGCCCTTGCCTTCGATGTTCGGCGGGCGGGTTTCCAGGCGCGCCACGTGCGGCTGGCGCAGCTGCAGCTCGGCCGCGTCCTCGATCGTCACGATGCGCTCGGTGGGCGGGATGAAGCCGGAGATGAGGTTGAGCAGCGTGGTCTTGCCGCTGCCGGTGCCGCCCGAGATCAGGATGTTCACCTTGGCCACGCCGAGCGCCTGCAGCACCTGGATCATCGGCGGCGTCATGCTCTTGTAGTCGAGCAGGTTCTGCACCGTCAGCGGGGCGGTGCCGAAGCGCCGGATCGACAGCAGCGGCCCGTCCACCGCCAGCGGCGGGATGATCGCATTGACACGCGAGCCGTCGGGCAGGCGCGCGTCGACCATCGGGCTCGACTCGTCCACGCGCCTGCCCACGCGCGAGACGATCTTCTCGATGATCTTCATCAGGTGGGCATTGTCGTGGAAGCTGATGTCGGTGAGTTCGAGCTTGCCGCGCCGCTCGACGTAGACCTTGTTGGCCGTGTTGACCAGGATGTCGGAGACGGTGGGGTCGTTCAGCAGCGGCTCGAGCGGGCCGAAGCCGAGCATCTCGTGCTGGATGTCGAGCACCAGGTGATGGCGCTCGTGCTGGTTCAGCACGATGCGCTCTTCCTCGATGATGCGCTGGACCAGCAGCGCCAGTTCGTGCTTGAACTGCTCGGCGGTCAGGCGCTTGAGCCGCTCGAGGTCGATGCGGTCCAGGATCATCTGGTGCATCAGTTTCTTGAGTTCCTGGTAGGCCTGGCTGCCGGTTTCCGGCATGGCCGCTCCGGCCGGGGCGGCGCCGGACTGGCGCTCCTGGCTGGCGCTGGCGAGGCGTTCGCGTAGGGACATGGGTACTCCTTTTCGTCCTTGGTTGCGTTCAGTCTTCGGAATCGCCGCGTCCGAACAGGCGGTCGAACAGACCCTTGCTTTCCTGGACGCGGCGGTCCGTCACCAGTTCGACCATGTCCGCCAGGCTGCGCGCGGCGGCGCTCGAGCGCGACAGTTGCAGCACCGGCACGCCCTGGTTGACCGAATCGGTGACGGCCACGTAATCGTTGGGGAAGGTATGCACCACTTCGCAGCCGAGCGCGCCATGCAGGTCCTGCAGGCGCAGCTTGCCGCCTTTTTCGTAGCGATTGACGATCAGGCGGATGTTATCCAGCATGTAGCCGAGCGAGCGGAAGATGTCGAGCAGCCGGCGTGCATCGCGGATGTCGGGCAGCGCCAGCTGCAGCACCGGGTAGATGGTGTCGGTGACGTCGAGCGCGCGCAGCGACACGGCGTCGATCTGGCGGCCGACGTCGAGCAGCACGTAGTCGTAGTGCTGGCGCGCGACGCGCAGGATGGTGTCGATGTGCTCCGGCTTGGCTTCCCTTGCATGGGCCGGGTCGTCCGCCGCGGCCAGCACGCCGAACCCGGGTGTGACGTGCACCAGGCAGTTTTCCAGGAACTGGCCGTCCACACGGCCGATCTGCGCGCAGACGTCGGACAGGGTCATGGTCGGCTTCTGGTCAGACACATAGAGAGCCGCGTCGCCGAATTGGCTGTGCAGGTCGATCAGCAGGACTTTCTTGGCGGCCAGCGTGGACAGCGCGTAGCCGAAATTGGTCGAGATGAAGGTGGCACCGCTGCCGCCCTTGCAGGCGATGAAGGCAAGGACCTTGCCGTCACGCATATTCGAGACGCCGGCGGCAGCCGAGATGCGGTCCATCGACTCGTGGAAGGCGCGATGCACCAGCGGCAGCTGCAGCACTTCGCGCACGCCGGCGCGCATGGCGCGGATCAGGAGTTCCGGCTGGTGCTGGTCAGTCATCAGCATCAGGTGCGCCTCGGGATACTGGCGACCGAGGCGTTCGAGCAGCGCGGCCTCGGAAGGTTCGGTGTCGGTCGCGTCGACGATGACCAGCTGGGGCGGGTCTGCCTCGGGCCGGTCGAGCGCCTCACGCAGGCTGGAGCGGATCGCTCCGAGGTTCAGCGGCGGCACGCGCGCGGCGCCCTGGGAGGCGATTTCCGCATAGAGCTGGCTGTCGCGGCTGATGAGTAGCGCTTTCATGGCGATCCTTGTTGCTGGCGCATCTGGTCAGGTTGAATGGAAGGCGATCATCGGGCACTACCGACACCGAGAATGAGAGCAGGCGGTGCGCTTTCGGGCTGGGCGAAGCTGCGCTGGTAGCGGTCGTGCGCGCCTTTCGCCGCACGGCCGTCGACTCCGGTGGCAGGATTCCTGTTGGCCGCCGCTGCCGGATCGAGCACCTGGGCGGCCAAGTTGGTGCGCGTGGCACTGCCGAACTGGTGGTCCCATCGCGGGGTGGTCTGTACGCAGCCCTGCAGGCAGGCGCCGATCAGCGCCAGCGCGGTCAATCGTATCGTCATGGTCACGATAGCCTCCTATTTGAGTTCGAAGCCGCCGGCGGTCTGCGCCGTGGGTGGCGCCACCTGCAGAGTGGACGCGGCGGCGGCGGTCGTGGCCGGCGCGGCGCCTTCCAGCCGTCCGCCGAGCAGCACTCCGGCGCGCGACGGGATGCCTACCTTGTCGGTCGGCAGTTCGTACCCGGCGCCCGGAATCGGCTTCACCAGGCGCGCGGTGATCACGAACACCAGTTCGGTGCGGTCCTGCTGGTAGTCGGTGCTGCGGAACAGCGCACCCAGCACCGGCACTTCGCCCAGCATCGGCAGTCCCTTCAGGTTGGCCACCAGGTTGTTCCGCACCAGCCCGCCGATGGCGAAGCTCTGGCCGTCATACAACTGCACGGTGGTGCTGGCGCGGCGTGTGGTAACCAAGGGCAGGATCGAGGTGCCGGTGATGCCGAGGGCCGAGACACCGACCCCTTCACGCGAAAGCTCGGAAACTTCCGGCGCCACCTTCAGATTGATGCGCCCGCCCGACAGCACAGTCGGGGTGAAGCGCAGACCGACGCCGAATTCCTTTTCTTCAAGCGTAATCTTGTTGTTGTCCTGGGCCACCGGAATGTAGAACTTGCCGCCAGCCAGGAAGGTGCCTTCCTGGCCACTGATGGCGAGCACGTTCGGCTCGGCCAGCACGCGCACCAGGCTGTCCTGCTTCTCGGGCGCAGCCCTGAAACCAAAGTGCCTGGTGCCGGCAGTTCCCACACTGCTCGGCACGCGGCCACTCAGGAAGCTCGACGCTACGACTGTGGCCCAGCTACCGCCGCCGAAACTGAGCACGGACTCGGCTTCTAGCCGCTCGAGCAGGGTCTTCGACACCTCGGCGATCTTCACTTCGAGCTGCACCTGCTGCGGCGCGCTGACGCCGAGAAGGTTGATCACCCGCGTCGAATCGGGAGACGAGCCGCCGCCACCGCCGCCGCCCCCGATGTCGATCACGCCATCCGTCTTGTTCTCCTCGGCGACGGCCGTCACCTGGCGCAGCGGACGGCGCACGTAGGCGTTGGCCAGCTCGACCGCACGGGCGATCGCTCCGGTGTCGCTGACGGTGCCGGTCAGCACCAGCGAATCGGCGGCGGCGAGCACGCGGATGTCCTTTTCCTCGGGCAGGGCCACGGCAAGGGTCGCCTGCAGTGCGGCCGGGTCCATCGCGACGACGATGTCCACCACACTGCACAGCCCGCTTTTACCCTGCACGATCATGTTGGTGCTGCCCACGTCGACGCCGGCGATGTACAGCGTGTCCGGCGCCACCAGCATGGCCTGCACCACGCCCGGATTGCCGACGCTGCGGTGGGCGACCCGTTCGGGCAGGCGCAGCATGGTCGACTTGCCCATGTTGAGGGTCAGCGTGGCGGGGCGCGCCGCTTCGCCGACGCAGCCGGTGGCTTGCGGCCGTGCTCCTGCCGCCGGCCTTGCCGGCGCCGCTTGAGCGGCGCCGGCCACAGGTTTGGTACTGGCCACGGGCGGCTTGGCGAGGGCATCCGCCGATTTGACGGTTGCGGAGGCGAGGGCCGGTGTGGCGGCGGCCAGGGCCAGGCCTGCCGCGAGCGGTGCGAAGTTAAAACGTCTGTTCATGGCATCCATCCCGGGTCGGTGAAGGTCAGAAGCATTCCTGCGATGCGTGCAGGCCGTTGATGACCTTGACGCAGTCACGCGGAGCGGGGGCCGGAGCTGCTCGCGGGGCCTGTGCGCGCGGCTGGGGAGCCCGCACCGGCATCGCCACCTGGCGCACCGGCGGGTCCGCCTTGGGCAGCAGATTGTCCTTGGTGGCGCCCGCGGTGTCGGCCGCGGCCGGATCGACCTGGTTGCGCAGCGCCAGCGACAGGGTGCCGACGCTGCGCGCCAAGTCGAGCTTCTCGGCCTGCTCGGGCGTCACTTCGAGCGTGACGGCGTTCACGACCTTCGGTTTGGTCTCGTCCCGGTTGACTTCCTGCGCCACCGCCAGCACCAGGATCCGTTCCAGCACGATCTTGGAGATGCTGCGCTGGCGGGACATCTCGCCCTGCGGCTGCGGGTCGGTCTCGGTACTGACGATGATGTCCACGTAGTTGCCCGGCAGTGCGAAGCCGGCCACGCCGATCACGTCGTTGACACGCACCGTGATGGCACGCTTGCCTTCGGTGATCAGGGCCGACAGGCCACCCAGGGTGCCCACCGGCGCCAGCTTCGCTTCGCTCAGCGGCTCGCCGAGCAGGATGCTGGTCTTGAGTACCCGGCCACCGAGCTTCTGCGGATCGTCGAACGCACCTTTCGGCACGCTGTGGGCCGGCCATTCGACCAGCTTGAGCATCTCGGGCGTCAGGCGCTGCCCGATGTTGATGTCCGACGACGCCACGACAATGCGGCTGGCGCTTGCCGAAGGTTGTTTCAGGAGCCAGTGCGAGGCCAGCACCACGGCGGCAAGGCCGAACAGGATCGCGAGCGCCATCACGGTCACGGCACGCTTGTTTTTCATTGGATTTCTCCCAGGTTGCTCGATTCCAGCGCCGCCATGGGGCTGAACAGGCTGCTCCAGGCCTGGGCCACGCTATCCACGTCGAAACGTGGGACGCGGCCGGCAAAGCCGGCGAAGTCGGCAATCCGGCCGAGCAGCTCATGGGGCAAGGCTGGCAGCAGCGGACGCCGGGTACGGCGGTGCAATTCGTCGATCAGGTAGTTGATCGCGCCCTCGTCGGCGTCGATGTTGCGCAGCAGGCACTGGCGCCGCAGCAGCGCGCGGTATGCTTTCTCGGACAGTGGGCCGACCGGGATCCGGTAACCGATGCGGCGCAGGCAGGAGTCATCCAGGACCGACTCGGGGACCAGGCTGGTGGCCAGCACCAGCGACGCGTCGAATGGCAGCGCATGGCTCGCCCCGCCGGGGACGGCGACATGGTCGGTGCCCCGTTCGAGTGCACCGAGCAGCCGGTACAGCACCTCGTCGGCCGGCACGCGCTGGCGGCCGATATCGTCGAGCACCAGCAGGCCGTTGTTGGCCAGCAGCTGCGGCGGCGCGCGCAACACGCCGCTGGCGGCATCGCTATGCAGTTCAAGCATGTCGCGCGTCAGTTCGGCGCCTGTATGCACCAGCGGCCGCTGGCACAGCACCCAGCGCGCGTCGCAGCTGCGCCGATCCTCCAGCACGCGCGACTGCCGCGGCGCCGCATGCAGGGCCGGGTCATGAATTTGCACGATCTCGTGCTTGATCAGCACCGCGTGAGGCACTGCCACCGGTTCCTGGTACAGCCGCGCCAGCTTGCGCGCCAGCGTCGTCTTGCCGCTGCCGGACGGGCCGTACAGCATCAGCGGACGATGCGAGTGCAGTGCGGCGCCGAGCAGTTCGCGCACCGCAGGTTCGATGCTGTCGTCCGCCAGCGCGGCATGCAGCTCGGCGGGCGTGATGCGGGCGGCGGCGTGCTGGCGCAGCGACTGCTGCGCCAGCACAGCGCAGTAGGCGTCGAGCGTCACCGGAGCCGGGCCGACATAACGTGATTCCGCAAGGTATTCGGTAGCCGCACGCACGCCGAAAGCGGTCAGCTGGTAGTGCACGTCGATGTCGGACTCGCCGCACCATGCCACTTCCACCTGCTGCTCGGCAATCAGCGCCTGCAGCACTTCGCGCACCACGCTGGTCGACAGGTGCAGGCGGCCGGTGAGGACCGACAGTGCGGTCTTGCCGCTTGCATGCAGGGCCTTGACCACCAAGGAGGCGACGAACCGCGGTTCGAGGCCGGTGTCGCACAGAGTGCGCGGCTGGCGCGGCAGGACCGGTACGCGTTCGGGCCCGGGTGCGCCCTGCGAGGCCGCTGCCAGGCGCTCGTCGAAGGCGGCTGGCGTAGACGCTGATAACGCTTCCATAGGGAAACCTCCTGCTGGATACGGATATTTCTTACATTTGTTAAATTGATTCTAGCCATCGGTCATTTCCTGGCGCTTGATGTCTGCCAAGGAAGATGACTCAATGAAAAAGTCAAGCGTAACGGCCTATCAATAGATAGATCGTGCCGGCAGCGATCGCCAGGCCATAGGGCATCGAACCGGCGCTCTCATACGCCGCCGGTACTGCGGGAAGCCGCAGCAGCGCAGGTTTGACGAGGCCCCACAGGTTCGACAGTGCCATTCCCAGCCGCCCGCGATAGAGGAGGAAAGCGAGGGCCATGACGCCACCCGCGCAAAAGGCCAGGATGGCGACCTGCAAGGCAACCGCAGGGCCGGTGAAGGCGCCGACCGTGGCCATCATCTTGACGTCCCCGGCAGCCATGCCGCGGACCAGGTAAAAGGGCATGAAGATGAGCAGGCCGGTAACGGCACCGCCCAGGCTGTTCAGCAGCGCCGCGCCAGGATCCGGCGACACGGCATGCAGGACGAGTGCGCCGGCCAGTCCTCCCAGCAGAAGCAGGTTGGGGATGCGGCGGCTTGCCAGGTCATTGATCGCAGCGGCCACCACCAACAGCAGCAGCAGCGTGTCGAGGTACGGTGTCACAGGCATGATGCGCTCCTCTTCAAAAAAAAAGCCCCCAGGGGCTTGTGGCACCTGAGGGGCAGCCGCGATTACGTGAAGCTATCCGGCAACTTATTGGCGATGTAGTTAAACGCCTCCTTGATATCCGTACCGACAGCGCCAGCGGTTGCTGCGACCGCCACGCCGATGAGGGCAGCGATCAGGCCGTACTCGATGGCCGTCACACCCTTTTCATCAGCAACGAACACTTTGATGGCGGAGGTAATGGTGCTCATGATGAACTCCTTGTGCGGTTGATAGGACATCTGCTGCAAGGCCTTGCCGAGAGACGAGTGCCGTTTTTTGTTGCTTGCGGCTGCGTCCGTCAGCGAGTCCACTTGGCGTGCCGAGGTACGACGTGACAACCATGACGCGCTCCTCTTCACAAAAAGCCCCCAAGCGCTTGTGGCACCCGGGGGCGCAACCTGCGATTACGTGAAGCTATCCGGCAGCTTATCGGCGATGTAGTCGAACGCCGCCTTGATATCCGTACCGATCGCGCCAGCAGTTGCTGCGACCGCCACGCCGATGAGGGCAGCGATCAGGCCGTACTCGATGGCCGTCACACCGTTCTCATCAGCGACGAAGGCTTTGATGGCGGAGGTAATGGTGCTCATGTCGAACTCCTTATGTGGTTGATGGGACTGCTGCTACAGGGTTTTACTGACAGACGGGGCCCCGTCTTTTGCTGCTTTCGACTGCGTCTGTCAGTGAGTTCACTGTACCGAATCGTGCCGTACGGCAAGTTGACCTCCTGCAAGTTTTGCCGCATGGAAATCTCTGTTTCCATGCAGGTTTGTGCCTACACAAGCTGAGTGCCCGTCTATTACCTTCTATGCATTAACAAGATAAATATTGTTAAGAATAGTTGCCTGACATACAAAAACACTTTATGCTGTTTCTCTTGCACGCTTAAAAAAGCGGCACCCGTCGGATCAACCAGCCGTGCTTTGCTTGACTCAGTTTCTGTAAACGACATGGATTCCCTGCTGCGACACATGGTGGACATGACTGGCCACCGCGATCACACGATGCTCGACATCTCCGTGATTTCGGCGGTACAGGAACTGGCAGGAGCCCTGCAGACCCGCGTCTTGAGCATCGCCACGGTCTGCGGCCAGAAATTCGTCCGTTCGCGCGCCTGCATCCGTGCTGACGGCGTGGCCTGCCCAGAAGAGCTGTATGACGGCGGCAGCCCCGGCGACCCGCTCGCCGCCTTTCCCGAACTGGCACACTGCCTCGAACACCATGACTCGCGCGCCGAAGGCCTGGGGGCCGACGGCCGTCGGCGCCTGTGGCTGCCGATCTGGTTCGGCGACAAGGCCGACACCTGCCTCGAGATCGTGCACGCGCACCACTTCAGCGCCGACGAGATCCACATGATCAGCGGGATCGTCAGTGTCTACCGCAATTTCCAGAACCTGCTCGACTACAGCGAGCGCGACTCGCTCACCGGGCTCCTGAACCGCAAGACCTTCGACGACCAGCTGGCGCGCATGCTGCACTGCGCCGACGCCGAACCCCTGGTGCCGGGCCAGCCCGAACGGCGCCAGCACGGGGCCGAAGAAAAGCAGTGGCTGGCCGTGGTCGACGTCGACCATTTCAAGATGGTGAACGACCGCTTCGGCCACCTGTATGGCGACGAAGTCCTGATCCTCATCGCCAACCTGCTGCAGTCCTCGTTCCGCTCGCAGGACCGCGTGTTCCGCTTCGGCGGCGAAGAGTTCGTGGTGCTGCTGCGCTCGACCACGCTGGAGAACGCACGCAAGATCATCGACCGCTTCCGCACCAACGTCGAGGCGCATGTGTTCCCGCAGGTAGGCCGGGTCACGGTGAGCGTCGGCTTCACCAGCATCAGCGCGACCGATTCGCCGGTCGTGACGCTGGGACATGCCGACCAGGCCCTGTACTTCGCCAAGGCCAACGGCCGCAACCGCGCCTGCCACTACGAGGAATTGGTGGCGAATGGCCTGCTGCAGACCATCGCCACCAACGACACCGCCGAGTTCTTCTAAAGAACTTGCGCGAATTCGAGGGCATCCTCCAGGCGGTCATCACCCCAGAACAGCTCGCCCCGCACGATGAAGCTCGGCGCGCCGAAGATGCCCAGGCGGCGTGCCGCCGCGGTCTGCGCACGCAAGACCGCCTTGTTGTCCTCCCCTTCCGCCTCGCGCAGGATCGCGGCCGGATCGGCGACCAGTCCCTCTAGCGCCGCGAGCACGGTGCCGCTGTCGTCGATGTCGGCATCGTGTGACCAGTTGCGCAGCATGACACGGCGGCAGAATTCACCCATCCAGGCCTGTTCGGCGCCGAGCAGCGCGACCCGCATCGGCAGCAGGGCCCGGCGCGGGAAGCTGGAGGGTCGGGTAAAAGGAAGGCCGTATTTCGCGGCCCGGCGCGCCATGTCGCGCCAGACGTACTCGCCCTTCTCCTTCTGTTCGACGAAGGGTGAGCTTTGCCAGCCGAGCTCGCGGAAGATGGGCCCGAGCAGGAACGGCCTCCACTGCAGCGGCACGCCGGCAGCACGCGCGAGCGCCTCGATGCGCATCACCGAGAGGTAGCTGTAGTTGCTGCCGAACTCGAACCAGAACTCGATGGGTGGATGCATGGCCGTTTACCTCGCTTGGTATAGTGTGCGATCAGTATGCAGGCAGCAGTGTGCCACGACAACAGGGGGCGAGATGAGCAAGGTACTGATCGTGACGGGCGCCGGGCGCGGCATTGGCGCCGCCATTGCCAGACAGGCCGCGGCCACTGGGCATGCGGTGGCAGTCAACTACCGCAGCGACGAAGCGGCCGCGCAGGCCTTGGTGGCGGCGATCCGCGCCGATGGCGGGCAGGCCGCCGCGATCCAGGCCGACGTCGCGGTCGAAGCGGAAGTGGCGCAGCTGTTCGCACGGGCCGAGCAGGAACTCGGGCCGCCGGCCGCGCTGGTCAACAATGCCGGCATCACGGGACGCATCGCGCGCTTCATGGACACCTCTCCCGCCACCATCGAGGCCGTGTTCCGGACCAATGTGTACGGCACCATGCACTGCTGCCGCGCGGCGATCGACGCCTTCCGGCGCCACGGAATGCTTGGCAAAGGCGGCGGCGTGATCGTCAACCTGTCCTCGATCGCATCCAGCACCGGCAGCCCGTGCGAGTATGTGCACTACGCCGCCAGCAAGGCCGCGGTCGAAACCTTCACGCTGGGACTGGCACGCGAGATGGCGCTGGAGGGCATCCGTGTGTGCGCGGTGGCGCCGGGGTCGACGCTGACCGGCATCCATGCGGCGGCGGGAGAACCGGGCCGGCCGGAACGGGTGGCGCCGGCCATTCCGATGGGACGCCTGGCCACGCCCAACGAGATCGCAGAAGCGGTGCTGTGGATGCTGTCGCCCGCCGCGTCCTACGTCACCGGCGCAACGCTGCGCTGCGCAGGCGGGCTGTAAGGCCTCAGGCGATGTTCATGAACTGCAGCGGATTGACATTCCACTTCTCGGCCGACTCGTGGCGCAGGATCTTGTCGCCGCCGCCGAAGCCGAGCGGCTTGGACAGGTCGAGGGTCTGGGGCTTGATGTAGGTCTGGTTCTTGGTGCTGAAGAACACGTTCACCTTCGGCGTGAGCAGGCTGGTTTCGTGCGGCTCGATCACCACGCCCAAGCGGCCGGATTCGAGCAGCACCAGGGTGCCGACCGGGTAGATGCCGACGCAGCGCATGAACTCCTGGGCCAGCACCGGGCTGAAGTGGAACTTGCTCCACTCGTAGATCTTGCGCAGCGCTTCGGCCGCCGGCATGCCTTTGTGGTAGCAGCGGTCCGAAGTGATGGCGTCGTAGACGTCGACGATCGCCGCCATCTGCGCCAGTTCGCTGATGCGATTTTCGTCCTGCTTGTCCGGGTAGCCGCTGCCGTCGCGCCGCTCGTGGTGGTGCAGCGTGATGTCGAGCGGGATCGGGCCGATTTCCGGCGTCTTGACCAGGATGTCGTAGCCGTCGCGCGGGTGGCGCTTGATGACGTCGAATTCTTCGTCGGTCAGGCGGCCCTGCTTGTTCAGGATGGTGTCCGGCACCAGCGCCTTGCCGGTGTCGTGCAGCAAACCGCCCAGGCCGGCCTGGTAGATCGTGTCCTCATCCATCTTGCGCGAACGGCAGAACGCGACCAGTAGCGCGCACACGCTGACCGAATGCAGGAAGGTGTAGTCGTCCTTGTTCTTGATACGCAGAAGACCGAGCAACGCGCCGGAATTACGCAGGATCGATTCGGTCACGCTTTCCACGACCGGTCCCACCTTGTCCAGTTCGACGGCCTTGCCGAGACGGGCGTCGGCCATCACGGTGCGCACCAGGCCGGCGGCCTGCTTGCGGATGTTGGCGGCGCGCTGGAGTTCCTCGCCGAGCGAGACGCGGGTGACGATCACCGGCTTGGCGGCGATCGCCGTCACTTCCGCTTCGGTGGCGGCTTCGGCCTGTGCCAGGGTCGGCGCGTCGTCGACGTCCAGGCCCTTGCTGCAATCGATAACGACACCGCGGATCCGCGCATTACGGATTTTGAGGATTTCGTCCTCGGTCGTCAGTGCAAAGCGGTTACGCACGAAGGGGTGGTCCATCCAGCCGCAATCGAGATCATGGATGAACATCCCGACCTTCAGCTGTGACGAATCCACCTTTTTTAACATGTCGCTACTCTGCTCTGTAATAATGTCGGCGCCCCTCGGCCGCGATGCAGTATAACAACTTTGTTACAAACCATCATCGTTTGTTGCTTACTGGACACACCACCAAAAGATGGAATTTCGTCAGCTCCGGTACTTTGTCGCCATCGTCGACCACGGCTCGCTCTCGCGCGCCGCGCTGGTCTTGCATGTCGCGCAGCCGGCCTTGACGCAGCAACTGCGTCAGCTCGAAGAAGAACTGGGCGCACAGCTGTTGCACCGTTCGGCGCACGGGGTGGTCAGTACCGACGCCGGCAAGATCTTTTATGAGCACGCGCAGGCGATCCTCAAGCAGGTGGCCGACGCGCGTTCGGCGGTGGTCCAGTCGACGACCCGGCCTTCGGGGAGCGTGTCGCTCGGCCTACCGCACAGCATTTCCGGTGCGCTGGCGCTGCCGCTCTTGAAGGCCACCCGGGCCAGGTATCCTGAAATCACCTTGCAACTGACCGAGGAAATCTCGGGCAGCCTCACCGAGCAGCTCAAATCGGGCCGCCTGAACCTGGCAGTGCTGTTCGACGAAGTCCCGGCCGGGCATTTCAGCGCGACCCCGCTGGTCGAGGAAGACCTGATGTTCATCTGCCGTGCAGGCTCGGGCTTCGCACCAGGGACGGACAGGCTGGCCCTGCGTGAAGCTCTGGGCAGCACCCTGATCCTGCCGGCGCGCCAGCACGGCGTGCGGCCGCTGGTCGAGCAGGTCGCGCAAAGGGCCGGCCTGGCGCTGGGCACCGTCCTGGAAATCAATTCGATCGCCATCCTGCGTTCGGCGCTGCTGGCCGACTTGGGCGCCACCCTACTTCCGGTCGCGCCGCTGCTGGCCGACATCGAGCGCGGGGCGATGGCGGCCTGGCCGGTGGGCGAGCCCGCCGTGACGCGTCGCGTGACCCTGTGCGCCTCACGCAATATCCCGCTGACGAATGCGGCGGCGGCGATCGGGAAGCTGGTCCGCGAAGTCACGGAAGACCTGTGCGCACGTGGCGCCTGGCCAGGTGCACGGCTCATCACGGCATGAGCTTATAACGGTCATCAGATTTTCTTATACCCCCATCCGCATTCCCTATTGGCCCTGCGCGGTCGAAGTCCCTACACTCCACGCGCGAATCTGTACACCTGAAAGCGCCTTTGACGCTTGCTGTCGCTACCGCGACGCCGTTTCCCCGCCCTGCCTACCCGGCAGTCAGCCAGGAACATCCGAATCACGATCTTGGAGACACCATGCCAGATACCGTCACGCCACAAGCGGTGACGCCGGACTACTCGTCCCGCCTCAACACCGTCACCCTCGACGACAAATACACCGCCAAGTCCGGCAATATCTTCCTCTCCGGTATCCAGGCCCTGGTGCGCCTGCCGATGATGCAGCGCGAGCGCGATGCTGCCGCCGGCCTGAACACCGCTGGCTTCGTGTCCGGCTACCGTGGCTCGCCGCTCGGCGGCCTCGACGAGACGCTGTGGAAGGCCAAGGGCCACCTGGAAGCGAACCACGTGCAGTTCGTGCCGGGCGTGAACGAAGACCTGGCCGCCACCGCCGTCTGGGGCACCCAGACCGTGGACCTGATCGGCCCGGCCAAGTACGACGGCGTGTTCGCCATGTGGTACGGCAAGGGCCCGGGCGTGGACCGCTGCGGCGACGTCTTCAAGCACATGAACCATGCCGGCACGTCGAAGCATGGCGGTGTGCTGCTGGTGGCCGGTGACGACCACGGCGCCTACTCCTCGACCCTGCCGCACCAGTCCGACCACATCTTCTCGGCCTGCATGATCCCCGTGCTTTATCCCTGCAACGTGCAGGAATACCTGGACCTGGGCGTGCACGGCTGGGCCATGTCGCGTTACTCGGGCTGCGCGGTGGCCTTCAAGGCACTGGCCGACACGGTCGAATCGAGCGCCTCGGTGGACGCCAACCCCTTCCGCGTCGAGGTCAAGTATCCACAGGACTTCGCGATGCCGGAAGGCGGCCTGAATACGAAACTGTCCTCCGTCCCCCTGGGCCAGCAGGCGCGCGCCCAGGAAGCACTGATGCAGGACTACAAGATCTACGCGGCGCTGGCCTATGCCCGTGAAAACAAGTTGAATCGCACCACGATCGACAGCCCGAACGCCAAGCTGGGCATCATCGCTTCCGGCAAATCCTACCTGGACGTGCTTGAAGCGCTGGAAGAACTGGGCATCGACGAAGCCATGGCCGAGAAGGTCGGCCTGCGCCTGTACAAGGTGGCGATGATCTGGCCGCTGGAACCGGAAGGCGTGCGCGAGTTCGCGCAAGGGCTGGAAGAGATCCTGGTGGTCGAAGAAAAGCGCCAGGTCGTGGAATACCAACTGAAGGAACAGCTGTACAACTGGCGCGACGACGTGCGCCCGCACATCGTCGGCAAGTTCGACGACAAGGGCGAATGGGTGGCGCCGCGCGGCGACTGGCTGCTGCCCCCAAAGGCCGACTTTTCGGTGGCGCAGGTGGCGCGCGTGATCGCCGGCCGCATCGCGCGCCTGGTTACCGACGAGCCTACCCGCGACCTGATCAAGGCGCGCTTGTCCTTCCTGGAAGCCAAGGATGCCGTGCTGCAGAAGGCGATCACCACGCCCTTCCGCCCGGCCTTCTATTGCTCCGGCTGCCCGCACAACACCTCGACCAAGGTGCCGGACGGTTCCTTTGCGCTGGCCGGCATCGGCTGCCACGTGATGGCGACCTCGATCTATCCGGAGATGAACAAGCTCACCACCCACATGGGCGGCGAAGGCACGCCGTGGATCGGCCAGGCCGCGTTCTCCAAGGTACCGCACGTGTTCCAGAACCTGGGCGACGGCACCTACTTCCACTCGGGCTACCTGGCGATCCGCGCGGCTGTCTCGGCCAAGGTGAACATCACCTACAAAATCCTGTACAACGACGCGGTGGCGATGACCGGCGGCCAGCCGGTCGACGGCACCACCTCGGTGCCGCACATCGCCCAGCAGATGGCGGCCGAAGGCGTCAAGCGCATCGCGCTCGTCACCGAAGACCTGTCGCGCTACGCGGACCGTTCGAACCTGCCGGCCATGGTCACCCTGCACGACCGCAAGCACATGGATGAGGTGCAGCGCGAACTGCGCGAACTGCCGGGCGTCACCGTCATCATCTACGACCAGACCTGCGCCGCCGAGAAGCGCCGCCGCCGCAAGAAGAACGAGTTCCCCGACCCGAACCAGCGCATGGTGATCAACGAAGCCGTCTGCGAAGGCTGCGGCGACTGCGGCATCCAGTCGAACTGCGTCTCGATCCTGCCGAAGGAAACGGAATTCGGCCGCAAGCGCCAGATCGACCAATCCTCGTGCAACAAGGATTATTCCTGCGCCAAGGGCTTCTGCCCGAGCTTCGTCACCGTCGAAGGCGGCACGCTCAAGAAGAGCAAGACGGGCGTGTCGACGAACGGCAGCGAGGACGGTTGGGGCGCCCTGCCCGAGCCTGTGCTGCCGAGCGTCGAGCATCCGTACAACATCCTGATCAACGGCATCGGCGGCACCGGCGTCATCACCGTCGGCGCCCTGATGGGCATGGCAGCCCACCTCGAAGGCAAGGGCGCCTCGGTGCTGGACATGACCGGCATGAGCCAGAAGAACGGCTCGGTGACCTCGCACGTGAAGATCGCCGCCACCCCGGACCGCCTGCGTGCGCAGCGCATTGCTACCGGCGAAGCGGACCTGATCCTCGGCTGCGACATCCTGACCACCGGCGCCGCCGATGCGGTATCGAAGATGCGCCCGGGACGCACGCTCGCCATCGTCAACCTGCACGAGCAGCCGACCGGCACCTTCGCGCAGCAGCGCGATTGGGAGTTCCCTTCGGGCGACGTGCGTTCGCTGATCCTGGAAGCGGTGGGCGGCGAATCGGGCGCCGATTTCGTCGACGCGACCAAGCTGGCGACTGCGCTGATGGGCGACTCGATCGCGACCAATCTGTTCCTGATGGGCTACGCCTGGCAGAAGGGCCGCATCCCGCTGTCCGAAGCCGCCCTGCTGCGTGCCATCGAGCTCAACGGCGTGGCCGTGGCATCGAACAAGATGAGCTTCCTGTGGGGCCGCCGCGCCGCCGTGGACTTCAAGCGCGTCGAGAAGCAGGCGATCCCTGCGCAGACCGTCGTCATCCAGATGCCGCACAGCCTGGACAGCGTCATCAAGAGGCGCGTCGAACACCTGACCGGCTACCAGGACGCCGCCTATGCGGCCGTGTATGAAGACCTGGTGAAGCGCGTGCGCGAGGCCGAAACGGCCAAGGGCCTGGGCAACAAGCTGTCGATGGCCGTGGCCAGGAACTACGCCAAGCTGATGGCCTACAAGGATGAGTACGAAGTGGCGCGCCTGTACACCGATGGGCGCTTCATCGAGCAGCTCAAGACCCAGTTCGAAGGCGACGTCAAGCTCAAGTTCAACCTGGCCCCGCCGCTGTTCGCCAAGAAGGACGCCAAGGGCCACATGGTGAAGGCCCAGTATGGATCCTGGATGTTCGGCGCGTTCAAGCTGCTGGCCAAGATGAAGGGCTTGCGCGGCGGCGTCTTCGACCTCTTCGGTCGCACGGCAGAGCGCAAGATGGAACGTGCGCTGATTGGCGAGTACCGCGAGATGGTGGAAGCCCTGGTCGCCAGGCTGGATGCATCGAACCATGCCGACGCGGTCGAACTGGCTTCGCTGCCGGAGCAGATCCGCGGCTTTGGCCACGTGAAGGAAAAAGCCGTGGCCGAATTCCATGCCCGCAAGGCAGAGCTGCTTTCCGGCAACATCAAACGCCGCGCCGCGTAATCGCCGTGAGGGTGGGTCGCAGCCCACCCTCGTTACTTCCCTGTACCCGGCTTGACGTTAACGTTAACGTCATATACCGTAGCAAGCTACTCCTGTCCTCCCGATTCCCAAGGACCCACACCCATGAACGACATCACCCCCGCCGCGAAACTCGACCTGCCGGAGCAGCCGAAGCTGGCCAACAAGGTGCGCTTCGTCACCGCCGCTTCCCTGTTCGACGGCCATGACGCCTCGATCAACATCATGCGCCGCATCCTGCAGTCGAACGGCGCCGAAGTGATTCACCTCGGCCACAACCGCTCGGTCGACGAAGTCGTCACCGCGGCCCTGGCCGAAGACGTGCAAGGCATCGCCATCTCGAGCTACCAGGGCGGCCACGTCGAATACTTCAAGTACATGATCGACCTGCTGCGCCAGCGCGGCGGCGCCCACATCAAGGTGTTCGGTGGCGGTGGCGGCGTGATCGTCCCGAGCGAAATCGAAGAACTGCACGCCTACGGCGTCACCCGCATCTTCAGCCCGGAAGATGGCCAGCGCATGGGCCTGGTCGGCATGATCCGCTCGATGCTGGAAGCCTGCGACGTCGACCTCTCCTCCTACGCCCCGACCGCGATCGAGGCGCTGAAGCAGGGCGACATCGCCGACCGCCACCGTCCGTTGGCCCAGCTGATCACCGCACTCGAGAACGGCAAGGCCGATCCGGAGCTGCGCAAGCAGATCGTGGAAGCCGCCGACACCGTCAAGGCGCCGGTCCTCGGCATCACCGGTACCGGCGGCGCCGGTAAATCCTCGCTGACCGATGAACTCATCCGCCGCATCCGCCTCGACCAGGGCGACCGCCTCAACATCGCCGTCATCTCGATCGACCCGTCGCGCCGCAAGTCGGGTGGCGCCCTGCTGGGCGACCGCATCCGCATGAATGCGATCAACCCGTGGAATGGCCAGGCGCGCGTCTTCATGCGCTCGCTCGCCACCCGCGAAGCCGGCTCCGAAATCTCGCAGGCCCTGCCGGACGTGATCGCCGCCTGCAAGGTGGCGGGCTTTGATCTCGTCATCGTCGAAACCTCGGGCATTGGCCAGGGCGACGCCGCCATCGTGCCGCACGTCGACACCTCGATGTACGTGATGACGCCGGAATTCGGCGCCGCCTCGCAGCTCGAGAAGATCGACATGCTCGACTTCGCCGACTTCATCGCCATCAACAAGTTCGACCGCAAGGGCGCCCAGGATGCGCTGCGCGACGTCGCCAAGCAATACCAGCGCAACCGCGAACTGTGGAGCAAGCAGCCGGACGAGATGCCGGTCTACGGCACCCAGGCCTCGCGCTTCAACGACGACGGCGTCACCGCCCTGTACCACGGCCTGCTGCCGAAGCTGGCCGAGCTGGGCCTGCAGGTCGAGCCGAGCCGCCTGGCTGCGCCTTCGCAAAAATATTCGAGCGGCAAGAACGTGATCGTTCCGCCGGCCCGTGCACGCTACCTGGCCGAGATCGCCGACACCGTGCGCGGCTACCACCGCAACGTGAAGAAGCAGGTGCAACTGGCGCGCGAGCGCCAGCAGCTGAGCGAGACCAAGCGCATGCTGGCCGCCGCCAACCGCGAAGTCGTCCTCGACGACCTGATCACCGAGCGTGACAACGCGATGGAAGGCGGCGCCAAGAAACTGCTGGCCATGTGGCCGGACATGCAGGCCGCCTACGCGGGCGACGATTACGTGGTGAAGATCCGCGACAAGGAAATCCGTACGCGCCTGGTCTCGACGACCCTGTCGGGCAACCCGATCCGCAAGGTGGCGCTGCCGAAGTTCGAAGACCACGGCGAGATCCTGCGCTTCCTGATGCTGGAAAACGTGCCGGGCTCCTTCCCCTACACGGCCGGCGTGTTCGCCTTCAAGCGCGAGGGCGAAGACCCGACCCGCATGTTCGCGGGCGAAGGCGATGCCTTCCGCACCAACCGCCGTTTTAAACTGGTGTCGCAGGGCATGGACGCCAAGCGCCTGTCCACGGCCTTCGACTCGGTGACCCTGTACGGCGCCGACCCGGCGCTGCGTCCCGACATCTACGGCAAGGTGGGCAACTCGGGCGTGTCGATCGCGACCCTGGACGACATGAAGGTCCTGTACGACGGCTTCGACCTGTGCAGCCCCTCCACCTCGGTCTCGATGACCATCAACGGCCCGGCCCCGACCATCCTGGCGATGTTCATGAACACCGCCATCGACCAGCAGATCGACAAGTTCGTGGCCGATAACGGCCGCCAGCCGACCGACGACGAAGCGGCCAAGATCCGCGACTGGGTCCTGATGAACGTGCGCGGCACCGTGCAGGCCGACATCCTGAAGGAAGACCAGGGCCAGAACACCTGCATCTTCAGCACCGAGTTTTCGCTGAAGGTGATGGGCGACATCCAGGAATACTTCGTCCACCACCAGGTGCGCAACTTCTATTCGGTGTCGATCTCGGGCTACCACATTGCCGAAGCGGGCGCGAACCCGATCTCGCAGCTGGCCTTCACGCTGTCGAACGGCTTCACCTTTGTCGAAGCCTACCTGGCACGCGGCATGCACATCGACGACTTCGCCCCGAACCTGTCCTTCTTCTTCTCGAACGGCATGGACCCGGAATACACGGTGCTGGGCCGTGTGGCGCGCCGCATCTGGGCAGTGGCCATGCGCGACAAGTACGGCGCCAACGAGCGCAGCCAGAAGCTGAAGTACCACATCCAGACCTCGGGCCGCTCGCTGCACGCGCAGGAGATCGACTTCAACGACATCCGCACTACGCTGCAGGCCCTGATCGCGATCTACGACAACTGCAACTCGCTGCACACCAATGCGTATGACGAAGCAATCACCACGCCGACCGACGAATCCGTCCGCCGCGCCCTGGCGATCCAGCTGATCATCAACCGCGAATGGGGCCTGGCGAAGAACGAGAACCCGAACCAGGGCGCGTTCATCATCGACGAGCTGACCGACCTGGTCGAAGAGCAGGTGATGCAGGAGTTCGAACGCATCGCCGAACGCGGCGGCGTGCTGGGTGCGATGGAGACCGGCTACCAGCGCGGCAAGATCCAGGAAGAGTCGATGCTGTACGAGCACAAGAAGCACGACGGCTCGCTGCCGATCATCGGCGTGAACACCTTCCGCAACCCGAACGGCGCCGGCGCACCGGCGACGATCGAACTGGCGCGCTCGACCGACGACGAGAAGCAGTCGCAGCTGACCCGCCTGGAAGCCTTCCACGCACGGAATGCCGACAAGGCACCTAGCGCCCTGGCCGCGCTGCAGCAGGCCGCGATCGATAACGAGAACGTGTTCGCCAAGCTGATGGACGCCGTGCGCGTCTGCTCACTGGGCCAGATCACGACCGCGCTGTTCGAGGTCGGCGGGCAGTATCGCCGCAATATGTAAGGCGCAATCCAAGTACCAGACAAGCGCTGGTAGCGACTTCAAAAGGCTAGTCCCACCGGGCTAGCCTTTTTTATTCTTCTACTGTCCAATCACGTGGCCCTCCAGCACGCCGCTGGCCTAGAATGAACTGACAACATTCCGTGGAGTTCATTCATGCCGATCCAGCCCGAGCAGCTCGCCGCCCTGATGGCGGAAGTCGAACAGGAAGATCCCATCGACTTCGCCGACCTCCCCTTTCCCGAAGACGAATTGCGCACGCTGGTGGCAAGCCACCTGTGCGAAATGGCTGCAGCGATGGAAAATTTCAGTACCGAAGACCGCCTGATGACCCTGCTGGCAGTGTCGGCCAAGCTGGTGCTGGAGAACCTGGTATTGCATGTTCAGCTATTACGCCGACATGGTTTGCCTGTAGGAGACAATGTGGAAGCCTTGCTCGCCCGGCTGCGCAAGCCTGGGGAATGAACACGCCTTATGCGCTGCAACAGGGGGCAGCCGGGCTCCCGCTCGGAGGGGCGTAGCTACAACAGCGCATTCATATTGTATCGCTAACAATCTATTCCTTCAGGTATTATTGTCACCTGGGAAATCCATTCCCTTACCCTTAGTGCCAATACCAAAGGAATACTCATGCCGCGTCACCTTATCAAGCATACACTCACTGCAGCGCTTGTTACTGCTGCGCTCGGCACTGGTCTCGCTGCCTGTAACCAGACCAAGCCAACCGCTACCTTGCTCGCCGAAGCGAAGGCATATCAAGAGAAGGGTGACCGCAAAGCGGCGATGATCCAGCTGAAGAACGCTGTTGCAAATACGCCGGAAGACGCGGAAGCCCGATTCCAGCTGGGCGCGCTGCATCTGGACAGTGGGGACGCTGTTTCAGCCGAGAAAGAGCTACGCAAGGCCTTGAGCCTTGGCATCAGCGCGGATCGCGCCCTGCCGCTGTTGGGCCGTGCATTGCAGACGCAAGGTCAGCCAGCCAAAATTCTGGAAGAAATCACCGCCGAGAAAGCAAAAGCCTCGGCGGAATTGCTCGCCTTGCGCGGCGATGCCTTGCTGATGAGCCAGAAACCGGATGAAGCGAAGCAGGCGTTCGAGCAAGCGCTCCAGGTAAAGGCAACGAGCGGCGAAGCACTGACCGGACTGGCACGTCATGCGCTCTACCGGAATGACATCGAGGCAGCCGAGCGTTTTGCGAATGAGGCCGTCGGCAAGGACCCCAAGAATCCCGATGCCTGGCTATTCCAGGCCAACTTGCTGCGCAGCTTGAATAAACCTGAGCAGGCGATGACCGCGTTTACCCGCGTCACCGAACTACGCCCCCATGACCGTATCGCCCATGTCGAAAAGGCCTATATCCAGATCAGCCAGGGCAAGTTCGAAGAAGCGCGAAAGAATATCAAGGCAGCGCAAGACAATGCGCCCGGTAACCTGCTGGCAACTTATGCCCAGGCCCTGCTCGACTTTACGCAGGGTAAAAACGCCTTGGCACAAGAGTCGGTGCAAAAGGTACTCAAGAATGCTCCCAACCACATGCCGAGCATCCTCCTCGCCGGCGCTATCGAGCTGAACTTGGGCGCGACCCAGCAAGCAGAACAGCATCTGCGCAAGTACCTCGAAACCAATTCGGATAACCTCTACGCCCGCAAGCTGCTGGCACAGGCCCAGCTCAAGAATGCGCAACCGCAGGATGCCGCAGCCACCTTGGCACCAGCGCTGGAAAGCGGCGCCAATGATCCCCAGCTCCTGGCCCTGGCCGGGCAATCGTATCTCCAGGCCCGCGATTTCGACCGGGCGACGGCTTACTTCGAGAAGGCGAGCTCGATAGCGCCCAAGGTGGCGGCACTGCACACTTCTCTCGGACTATCGCGTCTTGGCCAGGGTGAAAAGGACAAAGCCATCAATGACCTCGAAAAGGGGGCGGCACTCGATCCGGGCTCGCTCCAGGGAGGCATGACACTGGTACAGGCTGAGCTGAACCTGAAACGCCACGATAAAGCGCTCGCTGCCGCACAAAGGCTGGTCAAGCAACATCCAGACAACGCCCAGGCACACGGCATCCTCGGTGCCGTACACTTTGCCAAAGGTGACGTACCCGAGGCCCGGGTCAGCCTCGAAAAGGCGCTTGCACTGCAACCGACCTACTTCGCTGCCGTCAGCAGCCTGGCCCAGCTCGACCTGCGTGAAAAGAAGCCTGCTGAGGCCAAGGCCCGGTTTACCGCTCTTCTGGCAAAAGATCCCAAACACATCGGGGCGATGAACGCGCTGGCTGAACTGGCCCTGCTGGAAAAGAAACCTGCCGAAGCGACGTCCTGGCTTGAAAAGGCCAGCACCAGCAACCCCGAGGCCGTGGCGCCGGCCCTGCAATTGGGAACGCACTACCTGCGCATCAAGGAAAACCAGAAAGCATTGACGCTGGCACGCAAGACCCAGACAGCCAACCCGACCCACCCGGACGTTCTGGATTTGCTCGGCCAGGCCCAATTGGCAAATAACGATGCTTCCGGTGCGCTCGACAGCTATAGCAGGCTCACGAATGTGCTGCCGAAATCGGCCATGGCCCAATACCGTATGGCCGCTGCCTACATGGCGCTGAAGAACGAGACCGAAGCGGCAAACCACCTCAAGCGCGCAGTCGCGCTGGATCCGGACTTCCTGCCTGCCCACCTGGCACAAATCGACCTTGCCACACGTGGCAATCGTCCCGAGCTGGTCCTGGCCAATGCGCGCGCGCTCCAGGCAAGGGAGGCCCATCGGGCCATCGGCTATGTCATCGAAGCCGACCTGCTGTCGGCCCAGGGAAAGGCAACGCAGGCCCTGCCCCTGTACGAGAAGGCGTTTGCAGAGAAACAGGATGCAAAGATACTGATCAACATTCACCGCGCAATGTTGCAGTCTGGAAAAGAGGCCCAGGCGGACAGCCGGATCGCCAACTGGATGAAAACGCATCCCGATGACGTGGCGATGGCCCTGTATGTTGCCGAGCGTTCGCTCGCCAAGGGTCAGTACAAGCAAGCGGCATCGCAATTCGAAGCCGCGACGCGCGTCGCGCCAGGCAATGCAATCGCCCTGAACAACCTGGCCTGGACTTATCAGCAGCTGAAAGATCCGCGTGCCCTGGAAACCGCCGAAGCCGCATACCGCATCAGCGGTGACAATCCAGCCGTGCTGGATACCTTGGGGATGATCCTCGCCGAACGCGGTGATCTCAAGCGTGGACTGCCCATGCTGCAGAAAGCGGTGAGCCTCGCCCCACACAGCGGCGACCTGCGACTGCATCTTGCGGAAGTCCTGGCGAAATCCGGCGACAAAGCTGCCGCCCGCAAAGAATTGGAAACAATCGTCGCGAAGTCGAACGGCCCTGGTGCGGCCAGAGCGAAAACGCTCCTTGAGCAGTTATAAAGAGACGCCACCGAAAGGTGGCGTTTTTACATCAATAATTATAAATTTGTAATTTCTTTATATCATGTTTTTAATGCAAGTGGTAATATGACCACTGTTGATGCATTGCCGGCCAGATTCTTTTATAGCGCGGAGAAGAGAACATGAAAACGCTGATTCACGCAGAATTAGTAGATTTCGATTCAATTAAGGGGGCGACACAGTACGAGCACTCTTCCGCATTGGAAACAGACTCATGTGATAACATCGTCAACATGACCATTAATGAAAAATCCTTTGGCATCCGGGCTGCGGATAATGACAATGGTCGAAGCCAGGCAAGCCTGTTGATCAACAAGATGTATGCATGGCGGGGTTATGCAGGGACCCATCGGCTCGAGGAAGACAACCCGAACCGGATCTCGCTTTCTGCCTCGGACCGTGGTGAAGTGGTCGGCACTGTCACGCTTGGCATCGACTCGCCTGTCGGCCTGCTGGCGGATGAGATTTTCAAGGACCAGCTCGACCATTTCCGGGATATGGGCGGCAAGCTATGCGAAATCACCAAGCTTGCGTTCGATCCGAGGGTGCGCTCCAAGGAAGCGCTGGCAGCGCTCTTTCATATCCTGTTCATCTACGGCCGACGTATTCACCACTGCACGGATGTGTTCATCGAAGTCAATCCGCGTCATCGCCGCTTCTATGAAACGATGCTTGGTTTTAGCTGCCTTGGCGAGATGCGTACCAATCCTCGGGTAAATGCGCCCGCCTGGCTGCTCTGGAACAATCTCGACAAAGTCCAGGAGCAGATCGAACGTTTTGGCGGCACCAGCAGTCATCCTGGCAACGAGCGTTCGCTATTCCCCTTTTTCTTTTCACAGAAAGAAGAAGAAGGTATTGCACGCCGCCTTATGTCGATCGGCTGACGGCATCCGCCGCGTTTGCGGAGATGCCGGATTGCGCCAGTAGGCCGCCGGCGGTCTTGCCTTCGAAACGCTCGAGGATCGGCAGCACCAGCCGGCGCAGGAACAAACCTACCCCGCCCCATAGCGTAACGAACCACAGCGGCACGCCACCTGCCGGATCGCCCGGATAGGCCCATTGGCCGCTCCAGACACCCGTGTATTCGACCGCCGCCCCCAGCATGACCATATACCCCGCATAGGCGAGATCTGCGCGCTCGTGGAACAGCAGGAGGCCAATGGCAAGCAGGCCGCCCGTGACCAGCAGCAGGGTATTGCCATCCTGGATCGAGGCGAAGGCGGCGGAATACAGCAATGCCAGCACCCATACTGCGGCGCGCCGATCGTGTGGCGCGGCACCGCCCAGCAGGCGCCGGGTATGCAGCAGGTAGAAACCCCACATTACCAGCTCATATACGGGCATCCGCAGGACATCGGGATCGGTGAAATAGAAAATTCCCTGTGCGAGGGAAGCAGCATTCATCCCCGTGAAGAAGACGCAGACGACCAGGCCGAATATCGCCTCCACTTTCGTCAAGCGACCGAAGGTCAGCGCCCAGATCAGCAGGAAGGCTGCCAGCTTGCCCAGGTTGGTGGGGACCAGGGCAAGGATCGCCAGGGTCAGCGGCACTTGCAGGAAAATGCGCGGTAGAGTGTGCATGGCGACAAGGATGCAGGCGATACACGATCTTGTCAATCCACCAAAAGAAAAAGGCCCCGATGGGGCCTTTTTTGCAAGAAATACCTAGAAAGCTTAAGCGGCTTTCTTCTCGCGGCGACGCAGGACGGCGCCCATGCCGACCATGGCCAGGCCCATCAGCGACAGTGCGCCCGGTTCCGGCACGGCGTATGCCTGACCCGGGTCGTCGACACGTGCGCCCAGGATGTTTTCGCCACCGTTCCAATTCGCGTTGTAGTTGTAGCTGTTCTTGAAGCGCAGGTCACGCGAACCCTGCCACGACGAGAACCAATTCGAGTCCAGCTGTTCGGCCCACAGGCCGCCGGCGCTCCTGTCCACCGACGCGTAGGAATCTGCCTGGCCCGAGAAACCGTTGCTGCTCGGAACAGTGCTACCGACGATAGTGTTGTTCGGGTTGCTGACATCCATGCCGGTGTCGAAGAACAGGCGTGCCAGGAAGGTGCCTTCGGTGAAGCCGGTAGCGCAGTTCCAGCCGCAACGCACACCCGGATTGATCGTATCGAGCGTGGTCTTGCTCATCTTGTCGGTATCACGCCAGTACAGGTCCATGTAGCCGCGGGTAGCCGGGAACGGGTTGGTAGCGCTCGGCGTGCCTGCTTCGATGCCGTAGAACATGCCGGTTACCTGGCCGCCGGTCAGGCCGTTCACGTACCAGATGTCGCCGGTCGGGTCGATCTGGTCATTCGGGGTATTGACCGTGCCGCGTTCCATGGTCGAAACGGTGAACACGCCCCAGTTGATTTCGTTCGAGCCAGCAAAGGTGGTAGCACCGTTGATGGCGATTTGTTCTTGGCCGGTGAACTTCAGGTAGATCGGGGTCAGCGGCAGGCTAGGTGCGGGAGCGGCATAGGCTCCGAAGCTCATTGCTGCGCCAACGGCGAAAGCGGCAAACTTTTTCATGTTTTCTCCAGTTAAGAAAAGCTTTTACATTAATTACGACACCCACGCCTACTCTTTAGCAAGCCTCATGCCAGCTCGTCAAAAACCATCACAAGTATCTGATTTGGTTGACTTTTATTCTTTTGGCGCCAGATGAGAAGTTGTCTAAAATGGATGAATGTAAAATTTCTCGACAGTTGGAGCTCTAACAAAATTCGAGGGCAAGGGATGCACCTCAGGCATCGCCGCAGCGGCGGCCCGGAAGACAATACGAGAGTACGGCGAGACGATGCGGCGCAGCCATCGGGGAATCGTTAGACGCTTTTATCCGCCGTAACGTCCGGGTGCCAGCAAGTCGTCCGGATCGAGTTCGCGGCGCAGCCGTGCATGCAGCGAGGAGGATTCTTTTGTCAGCGCGGCCAAGCCGGGCATGGCGCCGATCGCAACGCGGTAAGGGAAGCAGCCGCGTTTCCTGCCTTCGGCGATCAGCTCTTCGTAGCAGGCCTGCGCCGCCGCCACTGCCGCCGGATCGGCACGATCGAACAGCAGGGGCACGGTACTGTCGAACAGCTTGTCACTGAGCGACGTGAAGGTCAGCAAGGGCTCGATCCCGTGCTTGCGCGTCACGGCGGTCACGAAGTCCACGTAGGCGCGCGCGCCAGCGCCGCGCATCGGCACCAGCGGCGCATACCAGATCAGCCCGCAACCGTCGCGCGCAGGATTGCGCGGCGCACTGCCGCCAGTGGGCGACCGCCAGTAAGCCAGGGGCAGCGCGGTTTCATTGGGACGGCCGAGCACCAGTTCGAGCGAGCGGGCCAGCGTGCCGGCGGTACTGGACAGGCGCTGTCCGGCACTACCGGGAATCCAGCGCGCGACACGCAACAAGGTATTGGCGTTGTCCTGGCTGAGGAACAGGAGGCGGCTTGCCACGCCGGCCAGTGCCGCCCGGATCTCCTTCTGCGCGGCAGCCACCATCCGCTTCGTTCCATAGAGGGTGCCAAAGCCTGTCCAGGGAGCAATCTGGTACTGCCGCCCGAGTTCGGCCACCACGGCAGGCGGGATCAGGCCGTCGGGCCCCAAGCGGTCGGATGGGTAAGGCGCCGACATGGCCAGTACCCGGTGACGGTTCATCAGGTTCAGGCCGCCGAGGGTTCCCGGCAGGCGCGACAGGATCGACCGGATCCGCTCCACCGCCGGCTCCAGCAGGGCATCGTCTTTCAGGCTGAACAGGCAAACCTTGACCGCTTCGGGGCGACGCGCCAGCATGATGCTCATGCGGGTCACGATCCCCAGGCCGCTCTGCGTGAACAGACCGGCGGAATAAGGGCCGATTCCCCATTTGAACAGGCGCGCCAGTTCCTCGCCGCCGGCTTCGCGCATGGCAGTACGGTAGAGCGTGCCATCGGCCAGCACCGCTTCGAGGTCGGTTACTGCCGCAAAGTGATCGGTGTAAGGGGTCACGCCATAGCCGCGCTCAAGGGCATTGCCGAGCAGGCTGCATTCCGGACCGGCGCCGGTGGTCGGTACCATGTAGGGATGACCGCCATGGTCGAGGAAGTCGGCAAGCATGCCTTGCGTGACGCCCGGTTCGAGCGTGACCACGCCCATGTCGCCGTCGAAATGCAAGATCCGGTTCAGTCCGGACAAGTCGATGACAACACAGGCATCGCGCACTGCCAGCGCACTTCCGTATCCCCAGTTGCGTCCGGTACTGATGGGGTACACGGGGACGCCATGGCGCTGTGCGATGCGCATGACTTCGGGAAGCTGGGCACTATCGTGCAAGCGTAGCGCAGCAGGAATGTTGCGTTGCGCCCCCGTTGTATCCTGGCCGTATGCGGCAACTGCCGCCGCGGCCGGCAAGACCTGATCCTTGCCGAGTAAAACCTGCCATTCGACGATCGCGTCGTCGATGTTTGCGCGTCTAGTGTGCATGCGTATGAACCGGACGCTAACGCAAACCGGCCTGTATCTGGTGGTTGAGTTGATCGATCAGTTCCGAGGCTGCATTGACGATCTGCCCGGACTCGAAGCCAGCCTTGTTCATCTCGCGGAAAAACGCGCGCGCGAGGATGCGTGCCACGTCTTCCGGGTGCTGGTAGGCGGCCGTATGGACCTGCGTGCCGACCTGGTGCCGCGCTTCCTGTAGCAATGCCAGCTGGGTAAACCGCGACTCCAGTACCCGCTGCAACTGGACCACCTGGATGGATTTACCGATAAACAGGGCAATTACTTCCAGCAGCGGCAATTCGGAAGCGATGAATCCGGTGCCCGACAAGTTCAGCACACCAATGATCTTGTTACCGATACGAATCGGGGCCGACATGAGGCTTCGGCCAGCCGCATCCGGACGCCGTGCCAGCGATGCGAACTGGGAACGCCCGATGTCCTCTACCAGGAGGGCGCAGCCGCTGGACAGCACATGGCCACAGATGCCTTCCCCCGCGCCGATCGATGCGTGCAAGGCCGCGTCCGGGACATCCCCGTGGCGTGCATGGATACGCATGCGCAAATCCTGCCCTTCGCCGCTATTGAGCAGCATGATCGAGCAGTTATCCGCTTTCATCATCCGTGCCGTACGCTCTGCCTGCTGGTGGAGGTCATTTTCGAGACTACCTTCAGCCAAGAACTGTTGCAGGTCTTGCAGACGCACCAGCCTGTCAGGTATTTCCATGTGGCCTCACCAATGAATGGGACGATCGGAGCCGTTCAGTTATATTTTGTTAATAATAATGCATTCCACCTGCCCGTTCCACTAGGCAGCGGCTTCGGCAGCTTCGTCAGAGAAAAAAGCTTTATGAAACAGGTGTCGTGCAAGCATGACAGGTGGCATGCGCAACCAGTGTCCGCGCACATACAGTGCCGCGAGCGCCACGGGACTCAGGCGGTCGGCAGTGCTCGGATGTTGCGGCGACAGGGCGCGCAAGAACAGGCCATCCATGAGCACCAGCAGCGGCGCAGCAGGCCGGCCGGCGGCATCGGCTTCGCGCAGGACAGGCTCGGGGACCGGCGTTGCGAGCAGGCGGGTGCAGTAGCGCAGCGCATAGAACAGCGGCCGCGCCAGCTCGAGCTGGACGGCGCGCGCCGCCAGCGCTTCCCAGAACCCCGGCTGGGAGCCGAAATGCAGCAGCAGCCGATGCAGGTCGAGGAGGTCGCGCAGGCCGTGGTTCATCTCGCCTTCCGAAAACAGGTGCACCGCGCTGTGCAGCACCATGTCATGCGGCGCCAGCGTCCACAGGCCTTCGCTGCCGGGAATGGGCCGGGCCGCCGCGCGCAGCAGCGCCGGATCCGGCCACGTGCGCGCGCTTTCCGGCAGGATGGCATGGTGCACGTCGATCGTACTGCCGCGCTGCACATGTTCCATCGGCGGCAGTTCGTGCATCCACTCGCGGTAATAGCGTTGGTCATAGGGGTCCTGCTTGGCGCTGGCCCAGCCGTGCAGCATCAGCGCCGCCTCGACCTCGCCGATGCACTCCTTCGGCACCAGGATGTCGACGTCGGAAAAAATGCGGCCCTGCGCCGGCGGCAGTCCGGCCAGCATATAAGCCGCGCCCTTCAGCAGGATGAGCGGCAGGCCGAGGCCGGCCAGGGCGCGCCGGATCTGGTCCACCTCGAAGCGCACCGCGCGCTGGTGCGCCTGCAGCGTCACGCCGGCCCACTCCAGGTGCCGGCGCGGGGCCGGCGGCACCGCCTCCAGCAGGCCGGCTTCGGCCAGGCCGGCTCCCAGGGTGGCGGTCAGGCCGGCATTCGCCGCCTGGCGCAGCAGCAGGTCCCAGTCGGCCAGGCCCAGCCCTTCGACTCGCGCCGGATCGCGCAGGACCTTGACCAGCAAGGGCAGCCGGTGTAAGTCGAAACTCATGCCGGACCGCCTGCGAAGTTGTCGAACACGGCCATGGCATCGTCGAGCCGGCCGTAGCTGAACGTGTATCCGCTGCAGCCCTCGACCAGGCGGCCCAGGACGTCGAAACCCTGCGCCCCCAGCACCGCATAATTGAAGGCGTTGTCGACCATGCTGGTAAACAGGCGCGCCTTCGGCAGCGGCGCCAGGCTGGCCGGCGCGCCGGCTTCGTACCGGGGAAACACGATGTGGGTCGCACGCGCAGGTTCGGCGGCGGTGGCGACGCTGGCGCCCGGCGCCCGCATATGCGCGATCGTGCCCTTGGACGTGCCATGGACCTCGGGGCCGAACAGGGCGTCCGGGGCAAAGCCGCGCAGCACGCCGATCGACGCATTCTTGAGGCTGACCGGGCGCGCCAGCGGCAGCAGCGCCAGGTCATGCGGCCTGATCAGGGTCAGCTCGTCCGACAGCAGGCGCCAGCCGCGGCTGGCGAGGGCGGCGCACAGGGTGCTCTTGCCGGAACCGGGAGGCGCCGGCAGGATCACGCCGGCATTGCCGCGCTGGAGCACGGCGGCGTGGACGATCAGGTAGCCGTGCGCATGGTGCGACACGCACCAGTTCATCACCCACTCGAACATCGGGAAGGCCTGGTCCAGCGGCAGCGGCTGGAAAGGCACCCGGCCATCGCTGTCGAAGCGCACCTGCGGGCGGTACCAGCGGCGCAGGCCTCCCGAGCGCCGGAAGGCGAGCTGGAAATCGGCGAAACCGTCCTCGCCCTCGACAGGGTAATCGGCATAGAGCAGAGCAATGGTATCGGCCAGGTGGGCGATGTCGGTACGGATGCGGCTGCGGAAGGGGCCGGTGCGCAGCACCAGGCCGGGCCCGGACAGGGCAAGGCGGCGGCGCAGTTCCGCGCGGCCGAGGCTGGCCAGTGTCAGCATAAGCAGGGTTCGATCAGGCTGAGGCGCGAGAGTTCGCCGAGCAGGGTGGCCAGTTCGCCTTTGAGAGCCTCATCATCGATGTCGAATTCCTCATGCAGCCTGGCCGCCAGAGCGGTGGCGGCGGCCGGGCCGGGCCGCAAGGCCTCGAGCACGCACAGCGCGGCCGGTCCGAGCAGGTGGGTGGCGCCCGACAGGTCGTTGTACAGCACGGCTTCGTCGTCCCAGCAGCGGTACGCGAGCGACTGCCCGCTCATCAAGCGCCATGCCTGGCATGCCACATCAGCCTGCAACATCAACCTTGGGTAGATTCGAGGTATTTCTTGGTCGTTTCGGCATCCCAGAACACGCCCTTCGCCGGCTCGTAGTGGCCAGTGCTCTGCAGCTCGCTCCACATCTGGACCAGGGTGCGCTCGGAGATATAGCTGATCCACCCGGTCTTCACGTTCAGATAGGTCGCCACAAGGTGCCGTCCGAGATTGTGCTTGTCAAAATCGCACCCCTTCAACAGTTCCAGCAGGGTGGCCGAACCATAGGTGCTGTCGTTCGCGCCCGAGCAGCTGAAAACCTCCCTGAACTTGGTATCGCTCGACACCGGCCAGCCACCGTGATTCTTCCAGTAGCCCGGCGACCTGCCCTCGCAAGTCACCGTTGTGGCGTTCGGTTTTTTGCTGTGCAGGCCGCTGGACAGTGCGGCCGATGCGGAAATGCATACCCGCGTGGCGCTGGCCTGGGTCGTCCACAGCACGCTGGCTGCACCGAGCCCGGCCTTGGCCAGGCGGCGACGCGCCGCGCCGTGCGTGGTCATCGGGGCAGCGTCGAGGGAGCGCCCTGCTTGGTCTTCGGTGGACACGGTGTCTATCCTCACATGAATGGTTTGCCACAACGGCCTGCATTTCAGCTAAGCAAGAAATGTGCCGTGCCGCATCATTTGCGCCAAAACTCGCTACAAAACAAGCGCATAGCGTGGACTGCTCATCCTTTAGGCATGCAGTCTAGCGAGAATTCCGGGCGCTGTGTCAGATTTTTCGACAGTGGCTCAGAAGAAGCTTTCGGGAATGACTAGCACGTCACCCGGGCGCATCGTCATGTTGGCCGAGATGTCGCCATCCTTGATCAGGTCGTCAAGGCGCACTTGGTATTTCTGCTGCTTCCCATCCACGGTACGAATGACGCTGGCACGGTTGCCGGCCGCGAATTCGGTGACGCCGCCAACGGCGATCAGAACATCCATCAGCGACATGTCCTTGCGATATGGCAGGGCTTGCGGGCGGGCTGCCTGGCCGATCACGCGGATCTGTTCGCCGTAGCCGCCAACGAAGTTGGTGACCACCACGGTGACGACCGGCTGCTGGATGAACTTGGCGAGCGCGGCCTCGATGTCGCGCGCCAGCTGGGTCGAGGTCTTGCCGGCAGCCGGCAAGTCTTCGACCAGCGGCGTGGTGATCTTGCCGTCCGGGCGGACCGGCACCGACATCGACACTTCCGGGTTGCGCCAGACGATGATGTTGATCGCATCACCCGGGCCGATCAGGTATTCCGGGTTCACTGCCTCGGTCGAAGGCAGCGCCTGCGGGGTGCTGGCGCAGCCGCCCAGGATGAACAGGCAGCTGATCGCGACGGCCTGGGCTGCGCGCTTGATCTTGGGGGTCATGTTCGTGCTCACGTCAAAATCCTCGGGGTTGGCATGGCGCCCGGTCGGCCGCGGCATGCATGCAATATTGTTGAGCATAATTCTATACCATAGCACTTCGGCAACACCTGCACAATTGAAATACTTGTGGCGCATCCGCCGGTGGCTGGCCTCTTACTGCGTGCGCTGCAGGAGCGCGCGCACATGACGCACCGGGATGGCGTAGGTGATGCCGCTCGGGTCCGATACCGCACTTTCCCTCAACCCCTTCAGGAACACCATATTGATCACGCCGACCACGCTGCCGCTGTCGGGCCGGAACAGCGGACTGCCGCTGTTGCCGGGGTAGGCGGTGCCGTCGAGCTGGTAGATCCGGAAGGCCGAGCGCTGCAGCTGGGTGATCGCGCGCGCGTCGAGCTGGCGCGAATTGAGCGAGGGCCGCACCGCCGGCGTGATCGCGGCCAGCAAGGCACGGTGGGTCGCCGCATGCAGGCCCAGCCGCATGCCCAGCGGATAGCCGGTAAATGCCAGTTCCTCCCCTTCGGCCGCGCTGTCGTCGCCAGCCAGTGCCAGCGGGGCCAGCGGCGTGCCGGACAGCCGCAGGTGGGCCAGGTCGTGTTCGGCGTCCAGTGCCACCAGCCGTGCCGGACGGAAGCTGGTCTCCTCGCCTCCGCCGCTGATCACAATGCCCAGCTCTTCCTTGCGCGCGGCATCCAGCTGGTTCGGAATGACATGGGCATTGGTAATGATGCTCAATCCATCGCCGACGGCGAAGCCGGTGCCGACGAATACCACGGCGGGATGGCGGGTCTTGAGCAGGGTGCCCACCCCGACCACCGAGGGCTTGATCTGCGCCACCGTACGCGGCAGGTTCTGGGCCTTCGCCGACATCGCGCTGACCGCGGCAACGGTCCCAGCGGCGGCCAGCACGATGATATGCAAGGCCGCGCGCAGCGCTCTCTGCCTGGTTGTTTGGGGCCCCGTTGCAAGGTTTCGACCAAGAATCAATCGTGTGGGCACTTTTGTCTTTCCGACATTAAAATACGAATTTGACACAGGGCAATTTTCGTTAAAGAAACAGCCATGAGTGTAAGCGAGCCAAGGGACAAGGTGGCAACACAATTTTAACGGTTGGGCATTATTTCTACGTTTAAATGTTGCAGTCTTGTAACTTCTGAGCAGTAAATTGATGGAAACCCGTCAAATGTTTATTGCGTTAGGGAATTTGTGTTGCAGAGACCACCACTTTTTTGTGTCTCTCATGTATTTTTCCGACCCGCAATTGCAATTGCTCAGTCAACAAGCGATCATGCAGACTATTTGACACTTTTATTGATTGATGAGCTAGCCTGATCCCGGGCAAGCTCTTAGGCGAGAATCCACGATATGGCAGATATCACAGCCGCAATCCTCAACTTCCTCAAAGCAATCGGGAAGTACCGCTGGCATGCAGTCTTCATTACCTGGGCCGTGGCCATCGCGGGCTGGGTCGTCGTCCTGAAGTTGCCCAACCAGTATGAAGCGTCGGCGCGCGTCTACGTCGACACCCAGAGCATCCTCAAGCCCCTGTTGTCCGGCATGACCACGCTGCCGAACCTCGACCAGCAGGTCCTATACATGCGCCGCACCCTGATCAGCCGCCCGAACGTGGAACGCGTGATGCGCATGGTCGACCTCGATGTCCAGGCCAAGAACGCCAAGGAACACGACGCGATGGTCGAGGAGCTGATGGAGAAGATCAAGATCGGCGGCACCGAGCGCGACGACATCTACACCATCAGCTATACCGCCCCGAATGCGAAACTGGGCAAGGACGTGGTGCAGGCGCTGCTGACCATCTTCGTCGAGGGCAGCTTCGGCGGCAAGAAGCAGGATTCGGACAAGGCGGTCCAGTTCATCGACGACCAGATCCGCAATTACGAGGAAAAGCTGGCGGCGGCCGAGAACAGCCTGAAGGAATTCAAGATCCGCAACCTGGGCATGCTGCCGTCGGAAGGCGGCGACTTCGGTTCGCGCATGATGACTGCCAGCGAAACGCTGAACACGGCACGCCTGGAACTGGCCGAAGCCGAGCAGGCGCGCAACGCGATCCGCCGCCGCATCGCCGGCGAAGCCGCCCCGGGCGAGACCGCACCGCTTCCCATCACCGATCCGGAGCTCGAGTCGCGCATCGCCACCGTCACCAAGACCCTGGACGGCCTGCGTACCCAGTACACCGAAGCGCACCCGGACATCATCGCCAACGCCCGCCTGCTCGAGCAGCTCAACGCGCGCAAGCAGGAACTGGCCAAGAACCGCAAGCCGAGCGCCGACCCCGGCGCCGGCTACAGCCCGATGCTGCAGCAGCTGAACGTGGCGCTGTCGGAAGCCGAGGCGCGCGTGGCTTCGCTGCAGGCGCGTGTCAGCGAGCACACGGCGCGCGTGGCGCGCCTGCGCGCCCAGAGCAGCCAGGCCCCCGAGATCGAGGCGCAACTGGCCCAGCTCAACCGCGACTATCAAGTCAACCGCGAGAACTACCAGAAACTGGTGGAGCGCCGCGAATCGGCCAAGCTGTCGGGCGACCTGTCCTCGGCCACCGACATGCTGACCTTCCGCGTCATCGACCCGCCGACCGCGCCCCCGCAGCCGTCCGGTCCGCCCCGCCTGCGCCTGTTCTCGCTGGTCTTCGTCGGCGCGCTGGTCGCCGGCCTGGCCTCGGCCTTCCTGTTGAGCCAGCTGCGCCCGACCTTCCTGAGCCAGGCCAGCCTGCGCGAGGTGACCGGCTTGCCGATCCTCGGCTCGATCAGCATGAACTGGACCGAACAGCAGACCGTCCGCCGCAAGCGCCGCCTGGTTGCACTTGGCGCTGCGGTGCTGGTACTGCTGGCCATCTACGGCGCCGGCATGACCGCCATCCTGGTCCGCCCGGGCCTGTAACCGATCAAGGAGCAGACGTGAGCATTATCGAAAAAGCGGCGCGCCGCATCGACCAGGAACGCGGCCATGCCGCGCCGCTGCCCGTAGCGCCGGCGCCGGCGCCGGCAAGCTTCGCGACATCCGATGTCGAGGTCCTGGAAGCCATCGCTGCGGCGGCGGTCCTGCCGCCGCCCTCGGCCACCGCTGCCGCCACAGCAGCAGTTCCCGCTTCCACCCCGGTGCTCGACAAGGAGCAGGCGGCACCCGGCGGCACCCGGCGCCCGGCCCGCAAGGTAGAACTCGACCTGGCCAAGATGCGCGCCAGCGGCATGGTGACCGCCGCCGGCGGCCGCACCTCGCTGGTAGAGGATTTCCGCATCATCAAGCGCCCCCTGCTCAAGCGCGCCTTCAGCGAGCGCAAGCCGCGGGAAAACCCGGCCAACCTGATCATGATGACCAGCTCGCTGCCTGGCGAAGGCAAGACCTATTGCGCCATCAACCTGGCGATGAGCATCGCCATGGAACTCGACCATACCGTGCTGCTGGTGGACGCCGACGTGGCCCGTCCCTCGGTACTGCGCACGCTCGGCCTGCCGGCCCAGCGCGGCCTGATGGACCTGCTGGTGGACGACAAACTCGACGTCTCCGACGTCCTGCTGCGCACCAACGTCGACACCCTGAGCATCCTGGCCGCCGGCACCAGCACCCCGCGCGCCACCGAGCTGCTCGCCAGCTCGACCATGGCCAACCTGGTGCACGAGATCGCCAACCGCTATCCGGACCGGGTCGTGATCTTCGACTCGCCGCCGCTGCTGCTCACCAGCGAGGCGCGCGCCCTGGCCAGCCACATGGGCCAGATCGTGGTGGTGGTCGAAGCCCAGAAGACCACCCAGCATGCCGTCGGCGAAGCACTGCGCCAGCTCGAGGGCTGCCCCAACGTCAACCTCATCTATAACAAGACCAGGGACATCCCCGGCATCGAAGAAACGTATGACTATCACTACGGGTGAGCGCCGCGCCGGCGCGGCACGCATGCCGCGCATGGTGCCGCTGGCGATTGCCGCCATGCTGCTTGCTTCAGAATGCCGCGCCGACTGGCGCGTGGTACCGGCGCTCACGCTGAAAGAGCGCTACACCGACAATTTCAGGCAGCAGAGCAACGATCTGAAGCAGTCGCAATTCATCAGCGAACTCACCCCCTCGGTGAACTTCGCCACGAACAGCCAGCGCCTGATCCTCAACGGTACGGCGCAATGGCGCCATTTCGCCTACCGCGACGATGACCTGCGCGACACCCTCGACCACAGCTTCGAGTACGCCGTGTCGGGACGCGCGACGCTGGCGAAGGACTTGCTGTACGTCGACGCCAACGCGTCGGAGACCCCCAACAACATTTCCGTCTTCGGCCCGCGGGTCGAGGATGCGCCCTACCTCGCGTCGAACCGCGCCAAGGTCAAGACCTGGCGCATCAGCCCCCACCTGGAGCAGCGCTACGGGCGGCTGGCCTCGCTGTCGCTGCGCTATACCCGCGATCGGGTCGAGGGCGCCGCCCGCGGCTTCGCCACCACCGTCGGCGACGGCGTCAACGTCAACCTCGCCAGCGGCACCGCATTCGGCGATCTGGGCTGGGGCCTGAGCTACCTGCGCCAGGAGCTGGAAGATTCGATCAATGGCGAGACCTCGAGCCAGACCGCGGCTGCCAACCTGCGCTACGCGGTCACGCCGCGCATGGGCTTGACCGCCCGCGTCGGCTACGACCGTTATCGCTTCCAGCGCGTCGGCGACGACACCGCCGGTCGCAACTGGTCGTACGGCTTCGACTGGAGTCCTTCGCTGCGCACCAGGATGAGCGCCTCCCTCGGCCGCCACTTCTACGGCCAGACCGGCGCGTTCTCGCTGGTGCACCGCAGCCGCCGCACGTCCTGGAACGTCGTCTATGACGACGGCATCACCACCTCGCGCGAGGAATTCCTGCTGCCGGCCACGATCGATACCGGCACGCTGCTCGACCGCCTGTTCGCCACCAGCATCCCCGACCCGGTCGTGCGCCAGCAGGTAGTGGCCGACTACATCCGGAACAGCGGCCTGCCCGCCAGCCTCACGGACGACGTCAACTTCCTGAGCAACCGCTATTTCCATCAACGGAGCCTGATCGGCTCGATGGCCTTCAAGCTGGCGCGCACCACCGGCGTGCTGTCGGTCTCGCGCAGCGAGCGGATCGCCCTGTCGAGCCAGGAGAGCGACAGCATGCTGCTCGGGAACCAGCTGAGCTCGCGCAACGACAATGTGCGCCAGAAGGGCGCGAGCGCCAGCTTCGACTACCGCCTCAACCCGCGCATGAACGCGGTGGCCGCGCTCAGCTGGTCGCGCAGCCTCTCGCTGACGAGCGGCACCGAGGATACGCGCCGCGATTTCCGCATCGGCCTGCAGCGCCAGCTCGGCCGCAACGTGCGCGCCACGGTCGACCTGCAGCGCCGTTTCGGCACGATCGGCTTCTCGGGCCTGTCCAACGGCCCGTACCGCGAGCATTCCATTTCCGCCAGCCTGTCCGCCCAGCTTTAAGAGGAGCCGCAAGCGATGTACGAGACTTACTACGGGCTGTCCGCCAAGCCTTTCCAGCTGCGCCCGGACCCCCACTTCTTCTTCGGCAGCAAGGGCCACAAGCGTGCCATGGCCTACCTCGAGTACGGCCTGTCGCAAGGCGAGGGCTTCATCGTCATCACCGGTGAAGTCGGCGCCGGCAAGACCACCCTGGTGCGCAACCTGCTCAACAAGATTCCGACGGACCAGATCGTCGCCGCCCACATCGTCAACACCAGCCTCGATCCGGAGGACACGCTGCGCATGGTGGTGTCGAGTTTCGGCCTGCCGTATGAAGGCGCCAGCAAGGCCGAGCTGCTCAATCGCCTGGAACAGTTCCTGCGCGGCGTCGACCGCCAGGGCAAGCGCGCCCTCCTGGTGATCGACGAAGCGCAGAACCTGAACGCGCGCACGGTCGAGGAACTGCGCATGCTGTCGAACTTCCAGACCGACGAGCGCTCGCTGCTGCAGACCTTCCTGCTCGGCCAGCCGGAATTCCGCGCCACCCTGCACAGCCCCGGCATGCAGCAGCTGCGCCAGCGCGTGATCGCCAGCTACCACCTGGGACCGATGGACGCGCAGGAAACCCGCGCCTACGTCGAGCATCGCCTGGCCACGGTCGGCTGGAACGGCGACCCTGCTTTCGATGACGGCGCCTATGCCGCGATCTTCGGCTACAGCGGCGGCATCCCGCGCAAGACCAATACCCTGATGGATCGGGTGCTCCTGATGGGCTACCTGGAAGAGATGCACGCGTTCGGCGAAACCGACATCAACACCGTGGTGCGCGACATCGCCGAGGAATACCAGCTGCCCGAAGTCATGGGCACGCCGGACGCCGGCGCGCTTCCCCAAGGGGAGCTGCGCACGGTCGATACCCGCGTGGGCGACCGCCGCGCCGCCAGCGTCGAGGTGCTCGACGAGCGCATGATGCGCCTCGAGAAATCGATCGTGTCGGTACTGTCGATCCTGAAGAAAATCGTCGCCACGCCCCAGGGCGCCGCGGCCCAGCATGTGGACAACCAGGAATGAAACCCTACGAACCCGTATCCCGTCCCGCCCCGGCGCCGGGCGAGCGCATCAAAAATGCCATGACCTGCGACGTCGAGGACTACTTCCAGGTCTCGGCCTTCGCCCCCTACATCGACCGCGCTTCCTGGCCGGCGCGCGAATGCCGCGTCGAGGCGAACATGGAGCGCATTCTGGCCATCTACGAACGCCACGGCGTGAAGGCGACCTTCTTCACCCTGGGCTGGATCGCCGAGCGCTACCCGGCCATGGTGCGCAGAATCGTCGCCGCCGGCCACGAGCTGGCCAGCCACGGCTACGGCCACCTGCGCGCCTCGGACCAGGACCGGGCCCAGTTCGACAACGACATCAGGTCAAGCAAGGCGCTGCTGGAAGACATCGGCGGCCAGGCCGTGCTGGGCTACCGCGCGCCGAGCTTCTCGATCGGCCACCGCAACCTGTGGGCACTGGAGGCCCTGCAGGAAGCCGGCTACCGCTACAGCTCGAGCATCTACCCGATCGCCCACGACCATTACGGCATGCCGGACGCGCCGCGCTTCGCCTTCTACCCGCACGGCCCGGACGGCCTGCTGGAAGTACCTGTCACCACGGTCAACATGCTGGGCCGGAACCTGCCGGCCGGCGGCGGCGGCTACTTCCGCCTGCTGCCTTACGCACTGTCGCGCTGGATGATGCAGAAGGTGAACCGCGAAGACCGCCAGCCGGCCCTGTTCTACTTCCATCCCTGGGAACTCGACCCGGGCCAGCCGCGCCCCGAGGGCCTGGACGCCAAGTCGCGCTTCCGCCACTACGTCAACATCGGGCGCATGGAAGGCCGCCTCGAACAGCTGGCGCGCGACTTTGCCTGGGACCGCATGGACCGCATTTTCCTCGGCCAACGATAAGCACAACCCACAGCACCGTACGACAACAACACCAACAAGGCATAGCACGGCATGAACTCGATCATTGAAGCGGCACAGGCCAAGCGCGCCGCCCCGGTGCTCGCCACCGGACCGCACACCCTCCACCTCCTGCAGCCGCACGAGCGCGCGCGCTGGGATGCTTTCGTACGCGCCTGCCCGGATGCGACCTTCTTCCACCTGTCGGGCTGGCAGAAGGTCATCGAAGAGTCCTTCGGCATCAAGACCTGGTTCTACTACGTCCAGCAGGACGGCCAGATCCAGGGCGTCCTCCCCTTGGCGGAAATCAAGAGCCGCCTGTTCGGCCACTCGCTGGGCGCGATGCCGTTCTGCGTCTATGGCGGCGTGGCGGCCATCGACGACGGTGCGCGCGTTCTCCTCGACGAGGCAGCCGACAAGCTGGCGCGCGAGCTCGGCGTCGGCCACCTCGAATACCGCGGCATGACCCGCGCCCATCCGGACGACGCCAGCTGGCACACCAAGGAGCTGTACGTCACCTTCCGCAAGGAGATCAGCCTTGATGACGAAGCCAACATGAACGCCATTCCGCGCAAGCAGCGCGCCATGGTGCGCAAGGGCATCAAGCTGGGCCTGAAGGGCGTGGTGGAGAACAACGTCGACCGCATGTTCGAGGCCTATGCCAACAGCGTGCTACGCCTGGGCACCCCGGTGTTCCCGAAAAAATACTTCGCCCTGCTGCAGCAGGTCTTCGGCGACGAGTGCGAAGTGCGCAGCATCTACACGGAAGACGACCGCCTGGTGGCCTCCGTGCTGTCCTTCTACTGGCGCGACGAGGTCGTGCCCTACTACGGCGGCGGCATGGACCTGGCGCGCGAAGTGGCCGGCAACGACTTCATGTACTGGAACCTGATGCAGGCCGCCGCCGCGCGCGGATGCCGCATCTTCGACTACGGCCGCAGCAAGCTGGGCACCGGCGCCTACGACTTCAAGAAGAACTGGGGCTTCACCGCCACGCCGCTGCCCTACGAGTACAAGCTGTATGCATCGGACAAGCTTCCGGACAATAACCCGCTGAACCCGAAGTACCAGCTGTTCATCAAGATGTGGAAGAAGCTGCCGCTGCCGGTGGCGAACTTCCTCGGCCCCTACATCGTGCGCAACCTGGGATAAGACGTGGAAGACCTGCTGCTGCTGATCCACCGGATCCCCTACCCGCCCAACAAGGGCGACAAGATCCGTTCCTACCACCTGCTCAAGCACCTGGCGCGCGACTACCGGGTGCACCTGGCGACCTTTGTCGACGACCCCGACGACTGGCAGCACGTGCCGACCGTCGAGAAGATGTGCGCGAGCAGCCATTTCGCGGCGCTGAACCCGCTGCTTTCGCGGGTACGCAGCCTGGGCGCCCTGGTCAAGAACCGCTCGCTCTCGCTCGACTACTACCGCGACGCCGGCCTGGCGCGCTGGGTCGACCAGACCGTCGCCGCCCATGGAATCCAGCGCGTGCTGGTGTTCTCGTCGGCGATGGCCCAGTACGCCGACAAGTACCCGAACGCGCGCCGCGTGGTCGACTTCTGCGACGTCGACTCGGACAAGTGGCGCCAGTACGCCGACAAGAAATCCTGGCCGATGAGCTGGCTGTACCGCCACGAGGCGCGCCAGCTGCTGTCCTATGAGCGCCAGGTGGCGCGCGACTACGACGCATCGCTGTTCGTGTCCGCTCCGGAAGCGGACCTGTTCCGCCAGCTGGCCCCCGAGAGCAACGCGCGCATCGGCTTCTTCAGCAACGGTGTCGACACCGAATACTTCTCGCCCGATGCGGCCGGTCCGAGCCCGTTCAAGGATGGCGAGCGCGCCATCGTGTTCACCGGCGCCATGGACTACTGGCCAAACGTGGATGCGGTGCAGTGGTTCGCAGCAGAGACCATGCCGCTGCTGCGCGCGCGCTTCCCCGACCTGACTTTCTACATCGTCGGCGCCCGCCCGGCGCCGGCCGTGCTGGAACTGGCGAAGCAGCCGAACATCGTGGTCACCGGCACCGTGCCGGACGTGCGCCCGTACATCAGGCATGCGCAGGCCGCGGTGGCCCCGCTGCGCATCGCGCGCGGCATCCAGAACAAGGTGCTCGAGGCGATGGCGATGGCCACGCCGGTGGTGGTGACGCCGCAGGCGCTGGAAGGCATCGAGGCCGAGCCGGGCCGTGAGCTGGTGCTGGCGCAGGACGCCGCCGGGTTCGCGGATGCGGTGGCGCTCCTGCTGGCACGCAAGGGCAACGACATGGGCCTGGCCGCACGCGCCAGGGTTGAACGCAAGTACAGCTGGCCGAGCAACCTGGCCTGCATCGGGGAGCGACTCGAATGTTCCTGAAACCTCCGCCCGGCGTCGACCAGGCGGCCGCACATGCCGCCATCCCCGTTCCGGCGCCGCAGGCGCGCGCCGGCATTGCCGCGCTGGCAGTCTCCCTGGTGGTCCCGATCCTGCTCTTCTACGGCACCGTGGTCTCGATGGCCGGGATCTGGAACAGCTCTGAGACCTTTGCCCACGGCTGGGTGATCCTGCCGATCAGCCTGTGGCTGATCTGGCGCCAGCGCGCCTGGTTCTCGCGTATCCCGGCGCGGCCCTGGTGGCCCGGCCTGGTGCTGATGGCCGGCGCCGGGGCGGCCTGGCTGGCCGGACGCATGGGCGACGTCGGGGTGGTGATGCAGTACGCCTTCGTGTCGATGATGCCGCTGGCCGCGCTCACGCTCCTCGGCCCGCGCCTGGCGGCGAAATTCACCTTCCCGCTGCTGTTCCTGCTGTTCGCGGTACCCTTCGGCGAAATCTTCGTCGGTCCCCTGATCCAGCACACCGCCGACTTCACGGTCTGGGCGGTGCAGGCCACCGGCATCCCGGTGCTGCGCAACGGCACCCGCTTCGAGCTGCCCTCCGGCAGCTGGTCGGTGGTCGAGGCCTGCAGCGGCATCCGCTACCTGATTTCCTCGATCACGCTGGGCTGCCTGTACGCCTACCTGACCTACCAGTCGAACCTGCGGCGCGCCGTCTTCATCGGCATGGCGATCCTGGTGCCGATCGTCGCCAACTGGCTGCGCGCCTACGGCATCGTGATGATCGGCCATACCAGCGGCATGGAACTGGCCACCGGCGTCGACCACCTGGTCTACGGCTGGCTGTTCTTCGGCGTCATCATGTTCATCATGTTCTGGATCGGCAGCTACTGGCGCGAGGACGACAAGGCCGCTGCCCCGATGCCGATCGATGGTGCGGCGTCCGTGGCGCCGGCCCCGGCCCGGACTCCGGCGAAGTCGCCGGTCCCGGCCACGCTCGCCGTGGTGGCGATGGCTGCCGCCTGGCCGGCCTTCGCTGCCTTCAACGACCGTGCCAACCATAACCCGCAGCCGGTCGCGCTGACGCTGCCGGCGCTGGGCTGGCCGCAGACGTCCGGATTCCCGGACTGGCAGGTCCACTACATGGAGCCGGATGCACGCATTGCGCGCACCTACCGCTCGCCCGAAGGACGACCGGTCCTGCTGCAGATGCTGTACTACCGCAACCAGAGCAAGCAGAAGGGCCTGATCAGTTCCATCAACCGCCTGACCGGCGAACAGGCCGCCTTCTACGAGACCGCCTCGCGCGGGCGCACCGAGCAGGCCGGCGCCGCCCAGCTCCCGCTGCGCGAAGCCGTGCTGCACGGCCCTGGTGGACCGCTGCTGGTCTGGCAGGTGTCGTGGGTGGATGGCCACTACACGTCCAGCAACGTCACGGGCAAGCTGCGCCAGGCCTGGGGCAAGCTGCAATTCCGCGGCGACGACGGCGCCATGGTGGCGATCGCCGTGCCCTTCGAGGACACGGAGAAGGATGCCGAGGCCGCACGCGCCACGTTGCGCACCTTCCTCGGCCAGCACTTCGGCACCGTCGACGGGGCCCTGCTGCAGGCGCGCGCGCATTAAGGGGCGACGGCATGCGTAACGACCTCGCCCACCTTGAAACGCCCGGCATGCAGCGCCCGCTGGTGGTGCACCTGACCTACTCGCTCGACGTCGGCGGGCTGGAGACCCTGCTGGTGGACTGCATCAACCGCATGCCGCCGGAGCGCTACCGCCATGCGGTGGTGTGCCTGACCCGCTATACGGATTTCGCCAAGCGCATCACCCAGCCCGGCGTCGAGCTGTACGCGCTGGGCAAGCCGCCCGGTCTGGGGCTCGGCACCCACCTGCAGTTCTGGAGGCTGATGCGCCGGCTGCGCCCGGCCATCCTGCATACCTATAACCTGTCGGCCCTGGAATACAACTTCAGCGCGGCGCTGGCAGGCGTCCCGGTGCGCATCCATGCGGAGCACGGCCGCGACGCCGGCGACCCGCACGGCCTGAACCCGAAGCACAACTTCCTGCGCCGCCGGCTGGCGCCCTTCATCGACTGCTTCATCCCGGTATCCGAAGACCTGCACCGCTGGCTCGGCGAGACGGTTCGGATTCCCCAAGCGAAGACCCTGTTCATCAAGAACGGCGTCGATACCGAACGCTTCGCTGCGGCAGCAAGTCTGGCCGCCAATCCGGCTTCGCCCTGGGGTCCGGACGACATCGTGATCGGCACGGTGGCGCGTGTCCAGGACGTCAAGAACCACCGCGGCCTGGTCGCCGCGTTTGCCCGCCTGCGCGAGCTGGTGCCTGAACAGTGCGAGCGCCTGCGCCTGAGCATCGTCGGCGACGGTCCCCTGATGGGCGCCGTGCGCGAGCAGGTGGCAAGCCTGGGACTGCAGGATGCGGTCTGGCTGCCCGGCGCGCGCGCCGACGTGGCCGCGCTGCTGCACGGCTTCTCGTTGTTCGCCCTGCCCTCGCTGGCCGAGGGCACGCCGGTCTCGATGCTGGAAGCGATGGCCTGCGGCCTGCCGGTGGTCGCATCCAACGTCGGCGGCATTCCCGAGGTCGTGACCGACGGCCTCGAGGGCAGCCTGGTGCCGCCGCAGGACACCGAGGCCCTGGCCCAGGCGTTAGCAAGCTACGTGCGCGACCCGGCCCTGCGCCGGCAGCGCGGCGAAGCGGCGCGCGCCCGGGTCGAAGCGGCCTTCAGTATGCGCGCCATGCTGGCGGAGTACGGCAAGCTGTACGACCGCCTGTGCCACCAGAAGATTCGCCAACCGGCCTAGCTTCGCTTCAGGAAAACTGAAGCAATCCAGAAAAAGATCAAAGAAACTTAAGGAACACCTACCATGTGCGGAATTGTCGGCATCCTGGATACACGCGGCGCTCGCCCGATCGACCGCGAAGCGCTGCGGCGCATGAACGAAAGCCAGTTTCACCGGGGCCCCGACGAGGGTGAGCTGTACCTGGAGCCCGGGCTCGGCATGGGCCACCGCCGCCTGTCGATCATCGACATCGCCACCGGCCAGCAACCCTTCCGCAGCGCCGACGGGACCATGACCCTGGTCTTCAACGGCGAGATCTACAACTACCGCGCGTTGCGCGACGAGCTGGTGGCCAAGGGCCACGTGTTCCGCACCAAGTCGGACACGGAAGTGATCATGCAGGCGTATCAAGCCTGGGGCGAGGACTGCGTGCATCGCCTGCGCGGCATGTTCGCCTTTGCCCTCTGGGATCGCAACAAGCAACTGATGTTCATGGCGCGCGACCACGTCGGCGTCAAGCCGATGTTCTATTCGCTGCTGCCGAACGGCCTGTTCGTGTTCGGTTCCGAGCTGAAGTCGATCATGACCTTCCCGGAGCTGTCGCGCGAGCTGAACCCGCGCGCCGTCGAGGACTATTTCGCCTACGGCTACGTGCCGGAGCCGAAGACGATCTACCATCATGCCTTCAAGCTCAGCCCGGGCCACTGCATCACCCTGCGCATCGGCGATGCTGTCGTGCAGCCGCGGCGCTACTGGGACCTGCCGTTCAAAGTGCAGCCGAAACGCCCGCAGGAAGACGTCGAGCGCGAGCTGATCGAGCGCCTGCGCGAGTGCGTGGGCAGCCAGATGGAATCGGAAGTGCCGCTCGGCGCCTTCCTGTCCGGCGGGGTCGACTCGAGCGCGGTGGTGGCGATGATGGCGCAGCAGGGAGCGGCAGAGAAGCGCAAGCCGGTGCAGACCTGCTCGATCGGCTTCGACCACCCGGACTACGACGAATCGATCTACGCCAACGAGGTGGCGACGCGCTACCGCACCAACCACCATGCGCAGATCGTCGACCAGGACGACTACGGCCTGATCGACACCCTGGCGCGCCTGTACGACGAGCCGTTCGCCGACAGTTCGGCGATCCCGACCTACCGCGTCTGCCAGCTGGCGCGCCAGCGCGTGACGGTGGCGCTGTCCGGCGACGGCGGCGACGAGAATTTCGCCGGCTACCGGCGCTACCGCTTCGCGATGGCCGAGCAGCGGGTGCGCGACAAGCTGCCCCTCGGGCTGCGTAAACCAGTGTTCGGCACCCTGGGACGGCTGTATCCGAAAGCCGACTGGGCGCCGCGCGTGCTGCGCGCCAAGACCACCTTCGAGGCGCTGGCCCGCGACACCGTCGAGGGCTACTTCCACGGCGTCTCCAGGATGCCGGACCGCATGCGCGACGAGCTGTTCTCGGACGCCTTCAAGCGCCGCCTGCAGGGTTACCGCGCGATCGAGGTGTTCAAGGAACATGCGGCGAACGCGCCGACCGAGGATCCGCTGTCGCTGATCCAGTACCTCGACTTCAAAACCTGGCTGCCGGGCGACATCCTGACCAAGGTCGACCGCGCCAGCATGGCCCATTCCCTCGAGGTGCGCGTGCCGCTGCTGGACCATACTTTCGTGGAGTGGGCGTCAAACCTGCCGACCGACATCAAGCTCGGCGGCGGCGAAGGCAAGTACATCTTCAAGAAGTCGCTCGAGCCCTTCCTGTCGCACGATGTGCTGTACCGCTCCAAGAAAGGATTTTCGATCCCGCTGGCGGGCTGGTTGCGCGGGCCGCTGCAGGACAAGCTGCGCGCCGCGGTGCGCTCGCCACAGCTGCTGGACACGGGGATCTTCAATGCGGACTTCCTGCACACGATGGCCGAGCAGCACATCGCGGCTACCCATGACCACAGCGCGGCGCTGTGGCAGGTGCTGATGTTCGAGACCTTCCTGCGGGTGAACGCGCAGGCCTGAGCGGTCCGGCCCGAGGGCCGGTCCGGGCCTTAGATCCTGCCCAGCCGGCCGAAGGCCCACTGGAAGATCGACTTCCAGCGCTTGCAGGTCTGGCGCAGCCAGGCCGCCGGCGGCTTGACCGGGTGCCACAGCATGTCCTTGCGGCGGCCGGCGCGCAGCCGGATGTTCATGGTGCCGAAGCTGCCGCTCTTCTCGAAACGGTCGTCCGGCAGGCCGTAGTAGCGCAGGTTGCGGTCCTGTTCGGCCACGTACTTGCCGTTTCCGCCGATGTCCACCACGGACATGCCGGCATGCTTGAGGATGGTGGCCCACATGTTCTCGCTGTGCCCGCTCCAGCCCTCCTGGTAATAGCGGTCGATCGTGTCGAGCGCCTTGCCGTTGATGCGGAAGAAGGTCAGGAATACCAGCGAGCTCTGCGCCGGCGTCATCCCGCCATCGGGCGCGCGCAGCATCGACGCATACGCCCAGTCGTCGTAGCCGTCGGCCAGGTGGGCAGCCAGCAGGTCGCCCTCGCGGCCGGCCAGGCCTGCGAACAGCGTGTAGGGGTCGCCGGAATACTCGACGTCGTCTTCGATCACCCAGTATTCCGCGTAATCCGGCCTGGCCTTGCGGAACAGCAGGGTGAGCAGGTCGCAGTTGCCCGGTATCAGGCGGAACGGCCGGGCCGCGCCCTTGTGGGGGTAGCCGAGAGTGTCGACCGCGTCGGGACCGAACACGTAGTGCTCGACCTCGATCCCTCCCAGCACCACCTTGCGCACCTCCGTGCGTGCGCCCGGCAGGAAGGACACGAGCGCGAATTCACAATGTCGGCCCATCCGCAGAAAAGCCTCGCGGAATCGCAACAGGCGGCGCCTTACCCTGGCCGGGTCAGTGGTCTGAAACAGCAGGATCTGAGATTGCATTTGTACAATAATACACGAGCAAGAGCATCAAGCCTATCGTCCTGGCCAGTCGCGGTACCACTCGTAGAAGCGTGCCAGTCCGGTCTTGAGCGGCGTGGTCGGCGCGAAACCGACCCAGTCCCTGAGCTTGTCGATCGAGGCATGGGTAGCCGGCACGTCGCCGGCCTGCATCGGCAGGAATTCCTTGCGCGCCTCGATGCCGGTGACTTCCTCGATGGTGCGAATGAAGTCCAGCACCCGCACCGGATTGTGGTTGCCGATGTTGAACACGGTATGGGCCGCCTTGCTCTTCTCCGCCGGGGTCGGCTTGAACAGCAGCCGCACCACGCCTTCGACGATATCGTCGATATAGGTGAAGTCACGGGTGAGCAAGCCTTCGGCGAACACCGGGATGGGCTCGCCCTTCATCATCTTCTGGGTGAAGCTGAAATAGGCCATGTCGGGACGGCCCCAGGGACCGTAGACCGTGAAGAAGCGCAGGCCGGTGGCCGGCAGCCCAAACAGGTGGCTGTAGGAATGGGCCATCAGTTCGTTCGACTTCTTGGTGGCCGCGTACAGCGACACCGGTTCGTCGACCTGGTCGTCCTCGCTGAACGGCACCTTGGCGTTGGCGCCGTACACGCTGCTGCTGCTGGCGTACAGCAGGTGCTCCACCTTGTGGTGGCGGCAGGCTTCCAGGATATTCCCGAAACCGACCAGGTTGGACTGCACATAGGCGGCCGGGTTCTCCAGCGAATAGCGCACCCCGGCCTGGGCAGCCAGGTGCACCACCAGGCTCGGGCGCACGCGTTCGAACAGCGCGCGCACCTGCTCCGCATCTGCCAGCTCCACCGTGAGGCACTCGACCCTGCTTGGTGCCAGCAGCGCCGCGACCCGGTCGTGCTTCAGGCGCGGCGTGTAGTAGTCGTTGAAGTTGTCGCAGCCGACCACCTGGTGGCCCATGGCCGCCAGGCGCGCCGCGACGTGGCTGCCGACGAAGCCGGCCGCGCCCGTCACCAGGACACGATGCGTCCCCGTGATCATTGCACCGCCTTTCGGCTGACACGTCCGATGCCTTCATAAGCCAGGCCGGCGTCGGCCACTTCTTCCGGATCATAGATATTGCGGCCGTCGAAGATCGCCTTGGCGCGCAGGGTCTGGGCCAGGGCGCCGAAGTCCGGCGCGCGGAATTCCTTCCATTCGGTGACCAGCACCAGCGCATCGGCGTTGTCGACCGCCGCCATCGCCGAACTGCAGACGGTCAGCAGTTCCTCGACGCGCGAGGCGCCGTGTTCGCGCTGCAGGATGTGCAGCGCTTCCTTGCTCGCCACCGGGTCGTAGGCGCGCACGCGGCAACCCAGCGCGAACAGTTCGCGGATCAGGACCAGGCTCGGCGCTTCGCGCATGTCGTCGGTATTCGGCTTGAACGACAGGCCCCACAGCGCGATGGTCTTGCCGCGCAGGTTGTCGGCGCCGCCGAAGAAGCGGACCATTTTCTTGAACAGGACGTTCTTCTGGGCTTCGTTGACGCGCTCGGTCGCTTCCAGGATGTGCAGGATCTGGTCATGCTCGGCGCCGGTCTTGACCAGGGCCTTGACGTCCTTCGGGAAGCAGGAGCCGCCGTAGCCCATGCCGGCGTACAGGAACTGGGAACCGATGCGCGGGTCCAGGCCCACACCGTGGCGCACCGACTCGATATCCGCGCCCAGTACTTCGGCCAGGTTGGCCAGCTCGTTCATGAAGCTGATGCGGGTGGCCAGCATGGCATTGGCGGCATACTTGGTCAGTTCGGCGCTGCGGACGTCCATCACGACCAGCTTTTCATGGTTGCGGCTGAATGGGGCATACAGCTGGCGCATCCGCTTGGTGGCGGCGGGGTCGTCGCTGCCCACCACGATGCGGTCCGGGCGCATGAAGTCCTCGATCGCCGCGCCTTCCTTCAGGAATTCCGGATTGCTGACCACGGTGAAGGACACGGTGGAGCCACGCTTGTCGAGTTCGGCCTGGATGGCGGCGCGCACCTTGTCGGCGGTACCCACCGGGACAGTGGACTTGTCGACCACCACCAGCGGCTTCTCGATGCGCTGGCCGATGCTGCGCGCGGCGGCCAGGATATGGGTCAGGTCGGCGCTGCCGTCCTCGTCCGGCGGCGTGCCGACCGCCAGGAAGACGACCTCGGCGTGCTGTACCGCTTCGTCGTAGCTGGTCGAGAACAGCAGACGGCCGGCGGCGGCATTGCGCTCGACCATGCTGTCCAGGCCCGGCTCGTGGATCGGAATCACACCATTCTTGAGCGAAGCGATTTTCTGTTCGTTGACATCCAGGCAGAGGACGGTGTTGCCGACGTCGGCGAAACAGGCGCCAGAGACCAGGCCTACGTAGCCAGTTCCAATGATGGTGATCTTCATAGTGTTATCTCGGTAAGCGGGTGATGAAAGCGGGATAGCGGGCAGTTCAGCGGATGGGATCGATGTTGAAAAACAGCGGTCCGGCAGGGCCTGCACGGTCTTCCGGTATGCCCGGAGCCGAGCACGATTGCCTTGCAACAATGCTCACTAGAACTTGAATTATAGTATCATGATTGTCAAATTTTCATGCGTTTGGATTCAACTGTGCTGCCCTCCGGCAAAAAAAATCTGGAATCCACCACACTCGGCTTTCCCTGCCGCGTCGCCGTAGTATCGTTGCCAGCTCAGCGCTTACGGCATGTGAACGGGTGCTGCGTAACCGACCTGTTCAAAGGATTGACCTACCGTGCGTGACGCGCTGATATTCCTGGCTTTCGCCTGCATCATTCCGTTCATCTTCAAGCGGCCGGTGGTCGGCGCCATGGCGTATGCCGTGGTCAGCCTCATGAATCCGCACCGGATGACCCATGGCCCCGCCTACAGCTTCCAGTTTGCGATGCTGCTCTGTGTGATCACCCTGGTCAGCGTCATGCTGTCGCGGGAACAGAAGAAGATCCCGCCCAGTCCCCCGGTCGTCATGCTCGGCCTGTTCTGCCTCTGGATGGTGATCACGTTCATGTTTGCGCAGGATCCGGAACGTGCCCTGGTGGTGGGGGACCGGGTCTACAAGATCATGCTGATGATCTTCATCACCTTTCTTACCGTACGCACCAAGCGCGACGTGCAGGCATTGGCGCTGGTGGTTGCCGTGTCGCTCGGCTTCTGGGGCTTCAAGGGCGGCGTCCACACCATCCTGACGGCAGGACGCAGCAGCGTACTCGGCCCTGCCGACAGTTTCATCAGCGACAACAATACCGTGGCGCTCGCCCTGCTGGTCACGGTGCCGCTGCTGGTCTACCAGATATCGCAGGCGCGCTCGAAACTGGGCAAGTGGTTCGCGATCGGGGTGACGCTGCTGACCGTGGTCGGGACGATCGGCTCGTACTCGCGCGGCGCCCTGGTGGGCTGCGCGGCCATGACCCTGTTCCTGTGGCTGAAGTCGTCGTCGAAACTCAAGACCGGCATCGCGATCGCGGTGGTGGCCCCGGTGATCCTGCTGTCGATGCCGGAAGAGTGGACCGGGCGCATGCAAAGCATCAACAACTACCAGGAAGACCAGTCGGCCCAGGGACGCCTGAATGCCTGGGGCTTCGCGATCAATGTCGCCAACCAGTTCCCGCTCGGCGGCGGACCCGGCATCTTCTCGCCGGAAAGCTTCCTGAAATACGCCCCGGATCCGGAGACCTACCACGTCGCGCACAGCATCTACTTCCAGATGCTGGGCGAGCACGGCTGGTTCGGCCTGCTGTTGTTCCTGGCGATGCACGCCTGCACCTGGCGCACCGCGACGCGGGTCATCCGGCATTGCGCGGACAAACCCGAACTGGACTGGGCGGTGAAGCTGGCGCGGATGTGCCAGGTCAGCCAGATCGGCTACCTGACGGCGGGCGCCTTCCTGACCCTGGCCTACTATGACCTGGCTTACTACATCATGGCGATCGTGGTTACGCTGGACAAGGTGCTGATCCGCTATCCGCAGCCGGACGATACGCCGCCGCTGCGCCTGCCGTTCGGGAAGCGCCGGGCGGCGCCGGCCCGCAGTCCGGCGCTCCAGTAGATATGGTCAGGTAGTCAGGGGCGGCGTTTAGACGAGCACTTCCAGGGCCGGGGGATGGCCCAGGAAGTTGGCCGGGCTGGCGCTGGGACCGTAGGCGCCGGACTGGAACACGACGATCAGGTCGCCTTCTTCGGCGTGGGCCAGGTCGAGCCGGTCGGCCAGGATGTCGAGCGGCGTGCACAGCGGTCCCGTCACCGATGCCGGACCGGTCTGCTCCGGCGTCATGCGGTTGCCCACGGCGACCGGATAGTTCTTGCGGATCACCTGTCCCAGGTTGCCGGAAGCGGCCAGGTGGTGGTGCATGCCGCCGTCGGTCACCAGGAACACTTCCCCGCGCGAGACCTTGCGGTCCAGCACGCGCGCGACATAGATCCCGCATTCGCCCACCAGGTAGCGCCCCAGCTCCAGCGCCAGCCGCGCCTGCGGCAGGCTTGATTGCAGGCGCGGCAGCCAGCTTGCCAGCTGCTCGCCGATGGGCGCGATGTCGAGCCGGGACTCGCCCGGGAAATACGGAATGCCGAAACCACTGCCGATGTTCAGCTGGCGCACCGCGAGCGGGCTTTCTCCCGCCAGGCGCAGCGCCAGTTCCAGGCTTTGCGCTTGCGCCTCGACGATGGCATCGGGGCGCAGGCTCTGCGAGCCGCTGAAGATATGGAAACCCTGGAAGTCCAGGCCCAGGCTTGCTACCTGGCGCAGCAGCGCGGGCGCCTGCTCGGCATCGATGCCGAAAGGCTTGGCGCCGCCGCCCATCTTCATGCCCGAGGATTTCAGTTCGAAGTCCGGGTTGATGCGCAGCGCCACGCGCGGCGTGATCCCGAGAGCGTCGCCCAGGCGCGCCACGCAGGCCAGCTCGCGCGCCGATTCGAGGTTCAGGCAGACCCCGGCCGCGATGCCCTGCATGAGTTCGGCCTCGGTCTTGGCCGGCCCGGCAAAGCTGATGCGGCCTGGCGTCATGCCGGCGTCCAGGGCCGTGCGCAGTTCGTTCGACGAGGCCACGTCGAGCCCGTCGACCAGCCCGGACAGGTGCTGGACCAGGGCCGGCATCGGATTGGCCTTGACCGAATAGTGCAGGCTAACCCCTTCGGGCAGCTGGGCGCGCAGCTCGCGCACTCGTGCCGTGCACAGGGCGCGGTCGTAGGCAAAGAAAGGGGTGCGGCCGACGCGCTGCGCGAGCCGGGTCAGCGGGATGCCGCCGACCTGCAGCACGCCGTCGACGACGGGAAAATGGATCTGGGGCGCGTGGCGCGGTTTGGTGTTGCTCATGTCGTTGTCTAGGCTTCGGTGTGCAGGTTCTGGCGCAGCAGCTTGCGGTCGATCTTGCCGTTCGGGTTGCGCGGCAGGCTGTCGCCTTGCAGTACCACCTGGGCTGGCACCATGTAGGCCGGCAGGCGGCGCCGGCATTCCGCCAGCAGGACCGCCGGATCGAGCGCGGCCGGGTCGGCGACATGCGCCACCAGCGCAATCGCCTGCCCGAGCTGGCCGTCGTCGACGCCGAACACGGCCGCCTCCAGCACCAGCCCGGTGGCCTGCACCACAGTTTCGATCTCGGTCGGGCTGATGCGGTAGCCGGACACCTTGATCATCTCGTCGCTGCGCCCGATGAAATATAAATAGCCTTCGCTGTCGCGGCGCACGGTGTCGCCCGACCAGACCGCCAGTTCCGGCAGCGGCAGGCCCGCTTCCCTGCCGGGAGCCGGCCGGAAGCGTTGGGCGGTGCGTTCCGGGTCGTTCCAGTAGCCCATGGCCACCAGCGCGCCGCGGTGCACCAGTTCGCCCGGCTCGTCGTCGTCGCAGATGCTGCCGTCGGGACGCACCACCAGCACCTCGGCGTTCGGAATCGCCTTGCCCATCGAACCGGGCCGGCGCTCCAGTTCGGACGGCGGCAGGTAGGTCGAGCGGAAGGCTTCGGTGAGCCCGTACATCAGGAAGATCTCGGTGTGCGGCAGGCGCGCGCGCAGGGCCTCGACCGTCACGGGCGGCATGGCGCCGCCCGAATTGGTGATGAAGCGCAGGCTGCAGTCGGCCGGCCAGTCGAGGCGCGCGAGCGCGTTCCACAGCGGCGGCACCGCCGCCAGCCCGGTGATACGCTCGCGCGCCACCATGGCCACGATATCCTTCGGGAACAGGTAGTTCATCAACACCACGCTGGCGCCGCAGCGGAAGGCCGTGGTCAGCTGGCTCAGCCCGTAGTCGAAGCTGAGCGGCAGCACCGACAGGATGCGGTCGCCGGCGCACAGGTCCAGGTAGCTGGCCACGCTGGCGGCGCCGGCAACCAGGTTACGGTGCGACAGCACCACGCCCTTGGGCGCGCCGGTGCTGCCGGAGGTATACAGGATTGCCGCCATATCGGCATCGATGCGGCGCGCCGCCATCGGGTCGAAGCCGCCGGCATCAAGCGCCGTCACGGCGTTCCAGTCCAGGGTGCGCAGCGCGCCGGCCGGGGCCGCGGCGGTATCGGCCAGCAGCACGGTTTCCAGGTCAGGGCAGGCCGCCAGCGCGGGCGCCAGGCTTGCCAAGCGGTCGGCCGTGGTGGCGAGCAGGCGCACGTTGCAGTCGGCCAGGATATAGGCCACCTGTTCCGGCTTGAGCAGCGGATTGACGGGAACGAACACGCAGCCGGCTGCGGCGGCGCCGAACATCGCCGCCACGTTCTCGATGCGCTTCTCCATATAGACGGCCACGCGCGTGCCCGGCGCCAGTCCCTGCTCGCGCAGCAGCACCGCGACCGACGCGACCAGGCCGGCCAGGTCCGCATAGGTACAGCGCCGCGCGCCGTATTCCAGTGCCGCCGCATCGGGCGTGCGCCGGGCGGCCTCGAAAATGGTGTCGTGGATCAGAGTGTTCATCAATGCCTTGTTGTTCCGCCCGGCTGGACGCAGCGGGCAGGCGCCATCTTACCAGTTCACGCCAGGCAAGTCCCGGCCGCCCGGTACGCTATCCTGCGCGTTGCGCGCAGAAACGCATGTTATATTTAATGCATGTCGACAATAGATCACCAGGCGCCCCCGCGCCGTGCATTGCCTTCCGTTCCCGTCCTGTCACCGGCCTCCTTCTTCAAGCGCGGCGGCCAGCCCCTTCCCAGCCTGCTCGATGCAGGTGCGGTGCGCATGGTGACGAGCGGACGCATCGCGATCGGGCTGGCCTTGCGCGAGATGGGGATCCAGCCGGGCGACAAGGTACTGGTGCCCGCGTACCACAGCCCGTCGATGATCCCGCCGGTGCACTGGTGCGGCGCCTCCGTCGTGTTCTACCGGGTACGCCCGGACAGCACGATCGACATCGACGACATTGCCGCGAAACTCGACGGCAGCGTGAAGGCGGTCATGGCGACCCATTTCTTCGGTTTCCCCCAGGACCTGCGCAGCCTGCGCGCCCTGTGCGACGCGCACGGCGCGGGGCTGCTGGAAGACTGCGCGCACGCCTTCTTCGGCCACCATGCCGGCACCCCGGTAGGCAGTACCGGCGACTATGCGATCGGCAGCAGCATGAAGTTCTATCCGATCTACGAAGGCGGCTGCCTGGTGTCGCACCGCCGCCCCCTGAGCTTCCCGCTGCGTTCGGCCGGCCCCGGCTTCGAAGCCAAGGCCGCGCTGGCAGCACTCGAGACGGCCTTCGCCCACGGCCGACTGCAGGGGCTGCGCCTGGCGCTGTCGCTGCCGCTGCGCCTCAAGGGCGCGCTGTGGAACGCGCTCAAGTCGCGCCGGCCGGCAGGCAGCGCCGCCCCGGCGCTGGCCCCGGATTCCTCGGACAGCAGTTTCAACTTCGACCCGCGCTGGGTCGACAAGCGTTCCTCGCTGTTCTCGCGCCTGACCGTACGCTTCGCCTCGCGCGCGCGCATCGTCGCGCTGCGCCGCCGCCACTACCTCCTGCTCCAGCAATCCCTCGACGGGCTCCCCGGCTGCCGGCCGCTGTTCCCAACGCTACCCGAGGGCGCCTGTCCGTGGATCTATCCGCTGCTGGTGGACCAGGCCGACGCGGCGGCGGCCAGCCTGCAGGCGGCCGGCGTGCCGATGGTACGCTTCGGCGCGACGCTGTGGCCCGGCGTCGATGCCGCCACCTGCGCCAACAGCGTGGCGCTGGGTCGCCAGCTGATCGGCTTCCCTTGCCACCAGGAGCTGCGCGCCGCCGAACTCGAGCGGCTGCGCGCAGCCCTGCGGCGCGCACTCGGCGCTACGGCGGCGCTGGCGGCATGAGCTGGACCGTCGTTCCCGCCTCCCAATTCGGCGCCCACCTTCCCCGCTGGCAGGCGCTGCATGCCGACTGCGGCGGCTCGCCCCTGCTGGCGCCCGACTTCCTCGCTGCTGCGCTGGAGACGCTCGGCAGCGGCGACGAGCTGCTGGCCTGGTACGAGGAAGCGGACATCATCCGCGTCATGACCGTCGTGACGCCCGCCGGCTTCGGCCGCTGGAGCACCTTCCAGCCCTCGCAGGCGCCGGTCGGCTTCTGGCTGCAGCGCGACGCCGGCTCCCCGGAACGCTTCGTCCCGGGCCTGCTGCGCGCCCTGCCCGGCGCGGCCATGGTGCTCGGCATCACCCAATGCGATCCGATGCTGCTGCCGCGGCCGGCCGACAGCGCCGGTATGCGCACCCTCGACTACATCGAGACGGCCCGCATCAGCCTGGCGCCTGGATTCGACGCCTACTGGAATGCGCGTGGCAAGAACCTGCGCAGCAACCTCAAAAAACAGCGCAAGCGCCTGCAGCAGGAAGGCTGTGCCACCCGCCTGCAGGTAAGCCGGGCGCCGCACGAGATGGCCGCCGCGGTGATCGATTACGGCATGCTGGAAACGCAGGGCTGGAAAGGCGCCGCCGGCAGCGCGGTGCACGCCGACGACCGGCAGGGCCGGTTTTACCGGGCCATGCTCGAAGCCTTTGCCCGGCGCGGCGCGGCGCGCGTGTACCGTTACTTCATCGGCGAACGGCTGGCGGCCATGGATTTGTGCGTCGAAGGCGGCGGCTGCGTGGTCGTGCTCAAGACAGCCTACGACGAAAGCCTCGGCGGTGCGCTGTCGCCGGCACTCCTGATGCGCGAGGAAGCCTGCCGCGACATTTTTGAAGACGGCCGCTTCGAACGGATCGAGTTCTACGGACGGGTGATGGAATGGCACCTGCGCTGGACCGACGAAATCAGGACCATGTACCACCTGAACAGCTATCGCTGGCCGGTGCTGGCGCGCCTGCATGCGCTGGCGGCACAGCGGCGGCAGCCGGCGCAGGCTGCTGTGCCGGCCGACGCGGGATAAACACCGCGGCGCGAGGCTAGCCCAGCATACGCCGTTGCAGTTCCCTGTTCTCGGGACCGGCATGCATCCCCTGCAGGCCACCGCCTACCATGTCCCGCAATTGCGACAGGCTCGCAAACTGGCCGCCCAGCTCGTCACGGAACCAGATGCAGAAGTCACGCACGGTAGTGATGAATCGCTCCAGGTCGGACGCACTGCGCACGTAAGGGGTATGCCCCACCGCCATCGACGGGCTGTGGTAAGTCAGGGTGAACACTTCGCAGCCGGCGCGGTGCAAGCTGGCCGCGAGACGCCGCATCTCGGCGCCGCTCGCGACTTCGGGACTGAGGCGGATGCGCTCGAGTGCGCGCGAGCGCGCCATGATCCCGCCCAGGCGCGCGCGCAGTGCAAGCGGATGCTGCGCCACTTCGTACAGCTGCGGGCCGAACCTGCGCAACCAGCCGGTATAACCAGTCGTTACCGGCACTTCGAGCAGCGTGCGCTGACCGGCCTCGAAAAAATAAGGATGCTCGTCATGGTCACGGAAGTCGGGACCGCTGTCGTAGGCAAACGAGGTATAGGGCACCACGCTGGTATCGATGGCGTAGCCCAGCGACGCGATCGATTCGGCGGTATGCCGGCCAAGCCCGTAGCGGCCCGCCTTGAAGGCGAGCGGTACGTGGCCGAAGGCGTCGACGATCGCCTCGGTCAGCCTGTGCAGTTTTTCGTATTCGAGTTCGCGCGGCAGGTTGCCGCCATAGGAATTGAAACGGTTGACCTGCTCGACATGCGGCGGCGACACCCAGGGATGCAGGTGGGCGCCGATTTCGCAGCGCCCTTCCTGCATCAGGCGCCGCAGCGTGGCCGCCGAGGCCGGCGCCGTCGTGACCGGCCAGTCGCACATATAAGTTGGCACGATGCCGAGCTGGTCGAACACGCGCTCGTGCATCAGCGGCTGGCCCGCGATCGAGGTGGTACCGACGTTGAGCCGGTCGAAAGACCGGTCCCAGGGGAATTCCTCCTCGGCATCCACGACCACGACCAGCACGGGACGCGTGCCAGGTGCAAGGCGGGCCCGCACGCGCTTGTCGTTTACCGGCATCGGCACCCGTCCTGTTCATGGCCGGCATCACCCGGCAGGCCGATGGACCGTCCCGCGCCCCGGATCCCGGATCCTGCACATGCGTGCAGCACGGAACACCGATCGTTGCGTTCGCTCTCGTATCCGAAAGCATGATAGGGATAGCCTTTACCGGAAGGTGACACGTTGCTCGCCTTATGCTTGAGCGCAGCAGCCCGTGCTGCTCGCCATATTTCCATCTTAACACATTGATGTTGTTGCTTTGCGCGCAACAAGAACAAGACTGGAACGGCAAGTGCAGCCGGCTCTGTCAATCATTCACATTTCACGTTCTGGCGTTCGTTTGCATAAAGCTCAATCATATAATTTTGTTCCTATCTTTTAATATAATGAAACATTTTGTTTTTGTTTCATCAATTATCGATGCAGGCCGAATTTATAATCTGCAGACAGCATGATCACGCTTTGTTTTATTCGCAATTAAATACATTTACGTATATGAATTTAAATGATTTTTAGAAACTTTGATTCAGTTGCGCGACATTTTCTTGTGATTTCCTTACGACTTTTCTGGAATTACTTGACTAAATGTCTTGATCTAGATAGAACAAGCTCCATTTTTTGTTGTTTTAGGGTGGAAACCGCCTAAATATTGAACACGGAATTTAGTGAATCGGGTAAAGTAAAGTTCTCAGAGGAAAGTAAATTCCTCGACGAACATACTTGCCTATAATCATGAGTTCCGAAATGAATGCCCTGAAATCGACCAAAGCAAGCAAGACTGGATATGCAAGCACCAGGATTCTCACTTCTCGCCGTGTCAAGCGCATGAGCGCGCTGCTTTCAGTGGCCCTGCTGGCCGCCTGCGGCGGCGGCGGCGCGGATGAAGCTCCTTCCAGCGGCAGCGTCTCGCTGGCTACCGTCACGACCGGTTACGCACCGAAACCGATCGCCCCGGTGACCGCCACCCCTGTTCCGAGTACCACGGCTCCTGCAACCGTGGTCGGCGCGCGGATCACCGACATCCGCATCCAGAACACCGGCGGCGCCCAGATCAACGTGCCATTCACCTTTGGCCAGGTCATTGCCGCCGGACAGATGGCGAAGACCGAAGGTCTCGCCGGCAAGCTGGCGGACGGCACTGTCATCCCCCTGCAGGCAGACATCAAGGCGACCCATGCCGACGGCTCGGTGCGCCATGTGATCGTTTCCGGCGTCCTGCCCTCGCTGGCGGCAGGCCAGACCCAGACGCTGACCCTGGCAAAGTCGAGTGCTTCCGCCCAAGGTAACGTGACCCTCCAGCAACTGGCGGCCTCGGGCCTGGACAGCAAGGTCACCATCACCCTCGACAATGTCCAGTACACGGCCTCGCTGGCCGATGCGATCGCTGCCGGCAAGCCGATGAACTGGCTGTCGGGTACCGTGGCCAATGAATGGATCATGGCGGCGCCGCTGAAGAACGCCGCCGGTGTCGCCCACCCGCTGCTGAACGCCCGCTTCGACGTGCGCTGGTATGCGGGGCTGTCGAAGAAAGCCCATGTCTCGGTTGCTGTCGAAAACGACAAGACCTTCACGGCCGGTGCCCGCAACCTGACCTATGACGTCAAGATCGACGTCGGCGGCCGTACGGTCTATACCAAGGCTGGCCTCACTCACTATCACCACTCGCGCTGGCGCCAGTCGGCCTGGTGGGATGCGGCAAGCACGCCAACGGTCCACCTGCAGCACAACACCGCTTATCTGCTCGCCACCAAAGCCGTCTCGAATTATGACCAGACGGTCGTTCCATCGGAAAAGGAGCTGGCCCGGTTCGCCACCCAGCTCACTGATGCGAACGTGGGACCGATGAAGATCGGCATGCTCAATCCCTACATGCCGTCAACCGGTGGCCGCAATGACATCGGCCCGCTGCCCGGCTTCTCGGTCATGTACCTGCTGTCGCAAGACAAGCGTGCTAAAGACATCATGCTGGCCGCCGCGGAAGGCTCCGGCAGCTGGTCCATGCACCTGCGCGACGAGAAAACCGGCTATCCGCTGCGCACCGACACCGAAGCGACCAAGCTGGCAACGACCCATATGAACCTGGCGAACCGGGGTCCGCTGCCGGTACCCCGCTGCGCCGATGGAAATAACACCCTATGCCAGACGCCTTACGCGCACGATACCGCGCACCAGCCCTCGCTGGCCTATCTGCCCTACCTGGTGACCGGCGATTACTACTACCTCGAAGAACTCCAGTTCTGGGCGGCAAGCAATCCTCTGGAAACCGACCCGGGCAATTCGGGTAATGGCCAGGGTCTGGTCCGTTGGCAACAATTGCGTGGCCAGGCCTGGTCGCTGCGTACCCTCGGCCATGCAGCCTACGCCACGCCAGATGCTCACCCGCTGAAAGCCTATTTCACCAAACAGCTCGACAACAACCTGAACTATTACCATGCGACCTACGTCGTCGGTAACCCGAACAACCTGGGCGCATATGACGGTTCGGGGGTAGCGGCCTTCCCTGTGACCGCTTCGTCCAACTGGCAGGATGACTTCTTCACCTGGAGCTTCGGTTACCTGGCCGAGCTTGGCTTTGAGAAGGCCATGCCGATCCTGCAGTGGAAGGCAAAGTATCCGGTCGGCCGCATGACCGCGCCAGGATTCTGCTGGGTGCACGCTGCGCCCTACTGGCTGGAGTTCCGCGACAGCATGAGCACCCCGGTGTACTCGAGCTTTGCTCAGATGTTTGCAGCCAACTTTGGCGGCGGCAGCATCCGTACCGACGACGACAGGAGGTACTCCGACCCGCTCGGTACGCGATTCGCCGACCATGAATGCGGCAGCCAGGCGCAGGCAGACTGGCTGACGCGCGCCATCGGGTGGACTTTCCCCAAGGGGCGCATGGTTGGCTATGCGGATTCCGTGAACGGCTATCCTGCCATCCTCCAGAGCGCGCTGGCGGTGTCGGCAACCTCGGGAATTCCGAACGCTGAACAGGCATGGACCACCTTCAACGGACGTACGGCCAAGCCGGACTACAGCACGGCACCGCAATGGGCAATCGTTCCGCGTAAGTAATACTTCCCGTGGTAAAGTAGCCGGGCTCAGGTAAATACCTGAGCCCGGTTTACTTTATGCGCCGCTCCATGGAAAAACATACACAAAAAAAGCCAGGCGTAATCTTCACGATGCGTTACCCGGACGACACTGGCTATGTTTGGAACTACATTGCGAGTGTGCGTGACCGTGCCAGCGCCTATCTGCAGGACAATGCAGTCCCTTACATGGCATTTCCCAAGCTGACCGGTAAGCCCAGCTATCCGCTCCAGCACCTGCGCGCAGTGGAACTCGACTGCTACGACTATTCTCCTGCCGGACGAGAAGCCATTGCACGCTTTATCTGTGACAACAACATCAAGGTAATAGTGTTCATGAGCGCCCTGCCGCAAACAATCGGCATGCGGCTGTTGCGCCGGCTTGGGGTACGCACCGTGAACACCGAGGATGACGGCTTCGACCCCTTGCGCCGCGACCCGCTGGTCAAGCGCGGGCTGAAATTCCTCGTGCGCCGCGTGCTGCGACTCCAGCAGCACGACCTTCATCTGGCAAACTCCCGCTCCCAACAGGCATTCCTGCTGGACTATGCACGCTTACCGCCAGACCGGGTTTGCCTGATGACGAATTCGGTCGATACTGCCCATTTCTGCCCAGGCGACCGCAGCGCAGCGCGCACCCTTACCGGACTCGATCCGGATCGCTTCTGGATTATTGCTGTATCGCAAGCACGACCGGAAAAGCGTGTCGACAAGCTGATCCGCATGATGCAGCGCCTCCTTGAGGCACGGCCCGGAACCTGTCTCGGTTTCGTTTACGTAGGTGACGGACCGATTGCAGCCGAATGGAAAGAACTGGCAGCGGAGCTCGGCGTACAGGACGCCGTTGTCTTCGCCGGCCGCCAGAACGATGTGCTGCCCTACTACCGGTCAGCCAACCTGATGGTACATGCCGCGCATACGGAAAGCTTCGGATTGGCGATCGTGGAAGCCATGGCATGTGGTCTTCCTGTCGTCGCCAGCGCTGCCAGTGGTCCGTGCGAAACGATCGTCGACGACCACACCGGGCAGCTCGTCCCCATACAGGACATGGAAGCGTTCGAGCAAGCCGTCCTGTGCTATATCGACAATGTCGAAATGACAAAAATTCATGGCGAAAATGCACGTGCGCATGTAGTTGCATCATATAATGTCATGCGACACAGTAAGGAATTTGCAAATCACATTGCGCAGTTCCTATGATCGTTCGACCGCATCAGACGGCATGGCAAGCAGCATAAACGGGAGTCAGCAGGAATGTCTTTAGTTAACAGGGTGATCCAACGCGTCAGGCGGGACTATTTTCGCGCACGTTACCAGCCTGTCGCCGCACGGGTCCTGGCTACGCCACCGCTCAAGCCCGGCAACCTGCCCTTCATGCTGTTATCGATGGTACACCAGCGCGACGTGCACTCCTATCTGGTGGCAGTAAAGTCGTTCACCCACTTCCTCAACCCTGAAAGGATTGTCGTCGTCTGTGATCCATCGATCGGCAGCGAAGAACGTGCGATCCTTAAACAGCACGTTCCCCATGTCGAACTACGGGAAGCGCACGAATTCACCCATCCGGACATGCCCCGCGGCGGTACCTGGGAGCGGCTGTATGCGATTGCTACTTTCTCTCCAGAAAACTATGTCGTGCAACTCGACGCGGATACCCTGACGGTTCAGCCTATTCCGGAAGTCCTCGAGGCGGTGCGTGCCGGACGTGGTTTCGTACTGGGAGAAATGGTTGACACGCCAATCCGTTCCCTCGCAGCGACACGCGAACATGCCTTGCCGAAGGTATGCCCGGGTGCGCATATCCAGAGCATTTCGGAGGCTGAGATGGCCAATGTTGGCCTGCCCGCGGATGCGCTGTACGTGCGCGGGTGTTCCGGCTTCACCGGATTTCCGCGTTCGTCGACGATGCGCGACGACATGGCGGATTTCTCGCGCCGGATGACGGCGAAATTGGGCGAAGACTGGAAACGCTGGGGTACCGAACAGGTCACGTCGAACTATCTCGTCGCCAATGCGGCTGGCACCAGGACGTTGCCCTTCCCCAAGTATGGCACACCAGATTGTGCCACCGGCGAAACAGCCTTCTTCCACTTCATCGGCTCCATGCGCTTCATTAACAGTAAATATGAGGCAACATCGCGTCATGCGATTAGCCTGATCAGTAAGGCCGCTGCCTGAGGGCAGTGCGGCTTTACTGTCCGTATGGCAGGTTTTATGGCAGATTTGCGTCGCTCGCTGGTCATTAATTTCTTCTCGTCGTCGGGCGCCGCATTCATGCAATTCGTGGTCAGCGTCCTGCTGGCCCGTATCCTGAGCCCCAGCGAAATCGGCGTCTATTCGATGACGGTCGTGTTCGTCAACCTCGCGCATGTGTTCCGCGATTTCGGCGTGAGCTCCTACCTGCAGCGCGAGGCCGACCTGACGCCGGCGAAGATCCGCTCTGCCACTGGCGTGGTATTCACGACCTCCTGGCTGATCGCCATTACGCTGTTCCTGGCGAGCGACGCGATCGGACGCTGGTTCAACGAGCCGGAAATCGTGCCGGTGATGAAGGTGCTGTCCATCGGTTTCCTCCTGATTCCGTTCGGTGCCGTCACCAACGCCCTGCTGACGCGCGAATTCGCCGCGGAGAAGCAGGCCATCGTCAACATGGTTGGCACGATCAGTTTCTGCGTCAGCTGCCTGGTCTTCGCCAAGCTCGGCCATGGCAGCATGAGCCTCGCCTACGCCAACCTGATCAACATCACCGCCTGCGCGCTCGCCTATATTCCTTTGCGCCCAAAATACATGCCGTGGCTGCCCGCATTCGACCACTGGCGCAGCGTTGCCCACTTCGGGCTTGGGTCGCTCTTGTCGAATTGCGCGGTGGCGCTCAATAATGCCATTCCCGACATCCTGTTGGGCAAGCTTGGATCGGCGCGCCACGTCGGCCTTCTCAGTCGTGCGAACTCGACCGTCACGATCTTCACCTATGTGGCAGGCTCGACTGTCAGCTATGGCGCCATTTCCTACCTGGCCCAGACCTACCACCGCGGCGAGTCCCTGGCGCCGACCCTCTCCCGCGCAACGACACTGCTGACCGGCGTAGGCTGGACGGCGCTCGCACTGACCGCTGTGCTCGGCGAGGACATCGTGCTGGCACTGTATGGCCAGGCCTGGCTCGAGTGCGTCCCCGCGATCCTGCCGCTGACGCTTGCCGCCGCCATCATGATGGCCTTCCATTACATCCCGATGGCGGTGACCGCGATCGGCCGTCCGTATCTCGGCGCAACGCCAGTCCTGGTAACACTGCTGGCGCGCGTGGGCTTCGGGGTGGCGCTGTTCGACGGCAGCCTCAGCGGTTTTGCCTGGGCCTTGTGCCTGGCAACCATCGCCACCGCGCCGGTGATCACCGTGCAGCAGCAACGCTACCTGGGATTCGGCCCCATCGCCCTGCTGCGGGCACTGTTGCCGAGCGCGGCCGTTGCGGGCGGATCCGCCGCCGCCGGCTGGATCCTGAACATGCTGGTGCCCGACATGCTCGGACCCTTGGCGCGCCTGCTGGTCATGCTGCCTTTGCTGGCCGCTGCATGGTACCTGCTGCTACGCTTGACCCGCCATGCCATGCTCGACGAGGTGCACCGCTTCGTCGGGGTGGCACGGACCCGGCTCGCGCTGTTGCGCCCGAATGTATAATCCTGACGACACAGCTTGCAGGTTTCATTGTAGGAAATGAAAGCATGTACCTCGACGAAGTAAAGACCATCCTGATTGACGTGTTGAGCCTGGGTGAAGCCGGCCAGCGCCTGCAGTCCGATTCTCCCCTGCTGGGCAGCCTCCCCGAACTCGACTCGATGGCGGTGGTGAGCCTGGTCGGGGCGCTCGAAGACCATTTCGGCATCGCGATCGACGACGACGACCTGAGCGCCAGCACTTTCGAAACCCTGGGCAGCCTGGCCGACTTCGTCGCCCGGAAGAGCGCCGGATGACCGCTGGCGCGAGGGCAGCGCGCGCCGAACCGTTTTTCCTGCCGCGCGCCGGCGGCCAGCTGTTCTGCCTGTACCATCCGCCCCGTGGCGACTGCCGCGGCGCCGTCCTCTACGTTCCGCCGTTTGCCGAAGAAATGAACCGCGCGCGCCGCATTGCCGCGCAACAGGCGCGCGAGCTGGCGGCGCTCGGCTATGGCGTACTGCAGCCCGACCTGGGCGGCACCGGCGACAGCAGCGGCGACTTCGGCGACGCCCGCTGGGATACCTGGAAGGACGACCTGGCGGCCTGCTGCGCCTGGCTCGGCGAACGTATCCCGCAGCCGCCGGTGCTGTGGGGCCTGCGCCTCGGTGCCCTGCTGGCGCTCGACTATGCGGGGGCGGCGCCGCATCCGCTGCGCGCGCTCATCCTGTGGCAACCCGTGGCCAGCGGCCAGGCCTACCTGACCCAGTTCCTGCGCATGCGTACCTTGAACGCCGTGCTGGCCGACAGCACCTCGGAGCAGACCGGCACCCGCGCCCTGCGCGCCGCGCTGCAGTCCGGCGAAACCCTCGAGGTCGGCGGTTATGCGCTGGACCCGGCGCTGGCCGCGGCCATCGACGCGCTCGCGCCGCTCGAGCGCTACACGCCGTCCTGCCCGGTGCACTGGTTCGAGATGGCCGGCAAGGATGGCCAGGCCCTGCCTCCGGGCGCGGCCCGCACCGCGGACGCCTGGCGCCGGCACGTGCGGCTGCAGGTCCATCCGGTCGATTGCCCGCCCTTCTGGGCGGCAGGCGAAGGCGTGACCGCGCCGGCCCTGCTGGCGGCGACCTCGGCACTCGTGCGGGAGGACCGCCTTGACGCTTGAGGAACGCGCGCTGAGCTTCCGCTGCGGCGACGACTGGCTGGTCGGCGTGGCGAGCCTGCCGCGGACCGGTGGCAGCCGGGGTGTGCTGGTCGTGGTCGGCGGATCGCAGTACCGCGCGGGCAGCCACCGCCAGTTCACCCTGCTGGCGCGCGCGCTGGCGCAGGACGGTATCCCGGCCATGCGCTTCGACTACCGCGGCATGGGCGACAGCGAGGGGGAAACGCGTTCCTTCGAGACGGTCGGGGACGATCTGCGCGCGGCCATCGACGCCTTTTTCGCGGCCGCACCAGGCATGCGCGAAGTCGTATTGTGGGGCTTGTGCGACGGCGCCTCGGCCGCGGCGATGTATGCGCGCTCGGACCGGCGCGTGGCCGGCCTGGTGCTGCTCAACCCCTGGGTGCGCACCGACGACGGCCTGGCGCGCGCCACCCTGCGCCACTATTACCGCCAGCGCCTGGGCGAATCTTCCTTCTGGCGCAGGCTGCTCAGTGGCCGGCTCGACCTGGTCCGTTCCGTCAAATCGGCTTTCGGCCTGGTGCGCACCGCGCTGGCTCCCGCATCGCCGGTGCCGGCCCTGCCCGAGCGCATGCATGCGGCCCTGGCCGCGTTCGGCGGGCGCGTGATGGTGATCATTGGAGGAGCGGACCTGACCGGACGCGAATTCTGCGACCTGGCGGCGGCGACGCCGGCGTGGAAAAAGCTGCTGGCCGGGCCGCGCGTGACCCGCCACGAACTCGACGGCGCCGACCACACCTTCTCGCGGCGCGCCTGGCGCGACCAGGTCGCGGCCTGGACCAGCGCCTGGGTACGTTCCTGGTAGATCAGCGCGCTGCCGCCTGCACCCGCGTCAGGCAGCCGGCGAAACTGTCGAAGGCTCCGTAGGCCGGATGCTGCAAGCGGCGCCCGCCACACAGGTCGACGCCGGCACCATCGCCCGGCGCTGCGCGCAGCGGCGCATCGCCGCTCCAGCGGAAATCGCCCGCACCCGGCGCCACAAACAGGCTGCGCACCGGGTGCTGGCCCGCGAAAGCCTGCCACACGGCGGAAGTCCGGTTGTCGCCCTCGCGCACCAGGCCGCCGTCGCGGCTGCGGATCGGTCCATCGACCAGGTTGCCGTCCAGGCGCGCGCTGCTGGTGGGGAAGCGCACATCGATGCCGGTGGTGTCGATCAGCGTATTGTCTTCGACCCGGGTATTCGCGGCGCTGTTCAGGTAGATGCCTGCATCCGAGCAGCCGACCACCAGGTTGGCGCGCATGATGCCGCCATCCTGTTCCGTGATGCAGCGCCCGTCGCGGCAGAGCTCCTTGCCGGTGCCGCCGCCGCCGAAGGACAGGCCGACCCGCTGTCCCGGCTCGCCGCGCAGGCGCCGTTCGCACCACACCAGGTTGCGCTCGAAGATATTGCCGCTGCCGCCGCCCTTGGCGAAGGCGCCATAGCTGACCCCGTTCCCCCCTTCCTTGATGAAGTCGCTGATCACGTTTGCGCGGACGGTCCATCCGCTGGCCGCGACCAGGTCGATCGGGGTGACCGGGTTGGCGGTCTGGCGCGGGCGACTGGCATCCAGGGTATTCGATTCGATCAGGCCGGCATCGGGGAAGCGTCCCTGCAGGGCATTGATCTTGAAGTGGGCGTTGAAGTCGCTGATGGTGTTGTTGCGCGCGACGAAGTGGCTGGCCGCGCCGAAAACGTGGAAGGCATGTTCGCAGTCGCTGTCGGATCGGCAGGCCCCGCGGATGTCCAGGTTTTCGAAGTGCCAGTGTGGCGCGCTGACGCGGAAACCCCCGACCATGTCGAATTCGAGCCGCACGCTGCCGGGCCGTGCCGCCCGCACCACGATCGGCGCGCCGGGCGCGCCGGGCCGGTCGGCATTCAGCCCCGCGCTGCCGGAGAAGCGGTAAGTGCCCGGCGCGATGGTGATGACTTCGCCCTGGCGGGCGCGCGCCAGCGCGGCGCGCAGCGCCTCGGCGCTGGCGACGACGGTACCGGGGCGGCTGCCTTCGCCCGCGGCCCTGGCTTGGGCGCCGAGCGCCAGTCCGGACAGCTCCAGTCTGTCCGGCGCCTGCGGCGTCCCGCGGTCCAGCCGCTGCAGGGTGCCGGCGGTGTACTTTCCGGCGGCGACGATTGCCGCATTGTGGCCGCTGGTGCGCTTTTCGATGTAGGGCGCCAGCTGGCGCGGGGCCACGCCGGCCGCATCGACGGCGATGGCCACGGCAACGCCCCCTGCGGCCAGCAAGGCCAGTGCCACGGCCAGCCGGCGGCCGGCGCGGCCGCTACGGCTGCGCCCGCGCCTGTCGGCGCCATGCGGCTGCCTCATGCCGCGCTCTTGATGCCGTGGCGGTTCATCAGGTCATACATGGTCGGGCGGCTGATGCCGAGCATCTCGGAGGCCTTGACGATGTTGCCGTCGACCCGGGCAAGCGTCTTGACGATCGCCATGTACTCGGCTTCGTCGCGCACCTGGCGCAGGTTGAGCGGCTCGTCCGCAGGCTTGTCGCCCTCCGGAAGGCCGAGGTCGTCGGCGACGATGGTATTGCCGTCGGCCATGATGACGGCGCGCTTGATGCAGTTTTCCATCTCGCGCACATTGCCCGGCCAGTCGTAATTCTCGATCGCGGCGATCGCGTCGGACGCGAAGTGCAGCGTGGAGCGCGATTCCTGGGCGCAGAACTTGTTCTTGAAGTGGTGGGCCAGCAGGGCGGCGTCGCCGTGGCGCGCGCGCAGCGGCGGAATCGTGACCACGATCTCGGACAGGCGGTAGTACAAGTCTTCGCGGAAGCGCCCGGTCGCGCACAGTTCCTTCAGCTTCTGGTGGGTAGCGCAGACGATGCGCACGTCGACCGGGATTTCCTCGTGGCCGCCGATGCGCTCGATCACGCGCTCCTGCAGGAAGCGCAACAGCTTGGCCTGCAGGGCCATCGGCAGGTCGCCGACCTCGTCGAGGAAGAAAGTGCCGCCGTGCGCCAGCTCGACCTTGCCCTTGGTCTGCTTGGCCGCGCCGGTAAAGGCGCCCTTTTCATAGCCGAACAGTTCGCTCTCGAGCAGGTTTTCCGGAATCGCGGCGCAGTTGATGGCCATGAAGCGTTCCTTCGCGCGCGGCGACAGCGCGTGCAGCGCGCGCGCCAGCACTTCCTTGCCGGTGCCCGATTCGCCCAGCAGCATCACCGAGGCGGAGGTCGGCGCCACCTTCTCGATGTTGCGGCAGACCTTGAGCATGCCGGCGTCGCGGCTGATCACGCCGGCCATGGGCGAGTCGGCCTGCGACTGCTGCATGCGGCGGTTTTCCATCTGCAGGTTGTACAGGAAGAAGGCGCGCTGGATGACCAGCTTGAGGACCTCGGGCTCGCAGGGCTTCTGGTGGAAGTCGTAGGCGCCCATCCCGATCGCCTTGACCGCATTGCTGTGGTCCTGGTTGCCGGTCAGGACGATGACGCGGGTGTCCGGGGCCAGCGCCAGGATCTGTTCCAGCGTCGCCAGCCCTTCGGTCGAGCCGTCGGGGTCGGGCGGCAGGCCCAGGTCCATGGTGACCACGGCCGGCTCATGGCGCCGGATCTGGGCCAGCGCGGTTTCGCGGTCGCCGGCGACGACCACTTCATAGGCATCCAGGCTCCAGCGCAGCTGCTTTTGCAGGCCGGGATCGTCTTCGATGATCAGGAGTTTGGGTTTGTTTTGGCTCACTTCAGTCCTCGGGTCATGCGGCCTGCCCCACACTGCGGGCTTCCTCGCTGTAGAGCGGCAGGCTGACTGTGAATGTGGTTCCGGCGGCAGGAGCGCTGGCGAGTTCCAGCTTGCCGCCCAGTTCATTGATGTATTCGCGGCTCTCGAACAGACCGATGCCCATCCCGGCCGGCTTGGTCGACTCGAAAGGCTTGAACAGGCGCTCGCGGATGAATTCCTCGCTCATGCCCGAGCCGGTATCCGCGATCTCGACCACCGCGCTGCCGCTGTCGCGCCGGACGCTGATGGTGACCCGGCCGCTTTTGGGCGTGGCCTCGATCGCGTTCTGGATCAGGTGGCCGAGCACGCGCTCGAGGCGCTCGTTGTCGGCCAGTACCTGCAGGCCACCGTTCTCGACCCGCAGCACCGGCCGTGGCTCGAAGGCATCCTTGAGCGCGATCGCCTGGCGCACCACCCGGTCCACCGTCAGCGGCAGCGGCTTCACGGGAGCGTCGTTGCGGCTGAGCTTTTGCAGCATCATCTTCATCTTCTGGATCGAATGCGTCACGGTGTCGAGCATGTCGCGCTGGAATTCCGGATTGTCGCGGTGCTTCTCGGCGTTCGCATTCATCAGCGAGAGCTGCGACACCAGGTTCTTCAGGTCATGCACGACGAAGGTCGACATCCGGTTGAAGGATTCGAACTGGCGGGCCACCATCAGGTCATTGGCGGCGTCCTGCAGGGCCAGGTAGCTGGCGGCCTGGCTGCCGGCGATTTCCAGCAGGTCGAACACTTCCCAGTTCAGGGCCACCGTGCTGCGCGAGTCCTGCAGCACCACGAAACCGAACAGCTTGCCGTGCAGGATCAGGGGTACCACGACCCAGGCGCGCGGGAAGGCTGCCAGCCAGTCGGGCAGCACCAGGTCGCCATATTTTTCCGGCAGCGCCCGGTATTCGTGCAGGTCGATGACCCACTGCGTGTTTTCCAGGAAGCGACAGAAATTCGACCCCGCCGGTTCGCTTTGCCTGGCCCTCGCCTGCCAACAGGCCACCGGTTCGTAGACATCGTTGGCGCGGCGCTGCCACAGCACCCCGCCCGGGCTCTCCACCAGGGCCGCGACGGCCTCGATGGCGCGTTCTCCCAGGTTGGGGCCATGCTCGGACAGGGTGCGGGTAAAGCGCATCCATTCCTCGCGGTAGTCGTAGCCGTAGCTGTAGAAGTGCTTGCTGATGAAGACCTTCAGCCAGGCGCGGAAGGCGCCGGAAAACAGGACGCCGGCCAGCAGCAGCAGTGCCCCGCACAGGAACACCACCTGCATCAGGGTGCCCCAGTCGCCGCCGAAGAAGCGCAGGTAATAACCGGCCGAGCCCATCGCCAGCAGGTAGATGGCCGAGCCGAGCAGCGCGGCGGAATGGAACATCACGCGCCGCGACAGCGCCAGTGGGGTAGTCATCGACTTGCTGCGCTTGACCGCAGTGCCGATCAGGGGCACCGCCAGCGCGTTGACGAGACCGCGCGCATCCCAGACTTCCGGGCTCATCTCGTGGAACAGCATCGCGTGGGTGTACATATAGAAGTCGTAGCCGAACATCGCGCCGATGCCCAGGCAGGCGAACTTCACCATCCAGCGTTCCTGCACCGTCTTGTTGCGGTATACCTGCTCGACGAGCAGCATGCCCAGCACGGCCATGCAGACCCTTACCATCACGTTCGGCACCAGGCCTGCACTGGTCTTGTACATGAGGTCGAACTGCAGCACGAGATTCCCCAGCAGCAGCAGTAAATAGGTCGCGATGCCGAGCAACACCGGACGGCGCAGGCCGAGGAAACTGCCTGGGTCGCGATAGTTCCCGAGCATCAGCAACAGCACCGCCGACCAGGCACCGTTGCGCACGATCTCGAGGGCCTCGGTCCAGGCCGACAAGGCCGGGCCGTGGGACGCGTCCCAGGCGACCGCGCCCGCCCACAGCGCGGTGAGCGCGCAGGCGGCGGTCACGGACGTCACATGGGCGCCGCCTCGCCACAGGGCCAGCAGCAGCACGCCCAGCAAGAGGAAAGCGGCGGCAGCGACGCTATAACTATAAACAGCAATACTGGTCAACGTGCGCCACCCAAAAAAACTGCCGTCATGGGCATGGGGAGTCGGGAAGTAGGGATGGCGCCGCGCGGCGCCACCGGAAAATCAACGGCCGCTGCGGAACAATACGACCTTCAGCGTATCGATCAGCACCAGCACGTCGAGGAACAGGCTGTTGTTCTTGACGTAGTAGAGGTCATACTGCAGCTTCTGCAGCGCGTCCTCGGCCGAGGAGCCGTAGCCGTAGCGCACCTGGGCCCAGCCGGTGACGCCCGGCTTGATGCTATGCCGAACATTGTAGTATGGCACCACCTCGATCAGCTGCTCGACGAAGTAAGGACGCTCCGGGCGCGGGCCGACGAAGGACATCTCGCCCTTGAAAACGTTCAGGATCTGCGGCAATTCGTCGATGCGGGTCTTGCGCATGAAGTTGCCCACGCGGGTAACGCGTGGATCGTTCTGGGCGGCCCACTGCGGCTTGCCGCCCTTTTCGGCGTCGACGCGCATGCTGCGGAATTTGTGCACGAAGAAGGTCTTGCCGTCCTTGCCCACCCGTTCCTGCGAGTAGAACACCGGGCCGCGGTCTTCCAGCTTGACCGCGAGCGCCGCCAGCACCATCAGCGGGAAGGCCATGATCAGGATGATCGTACTGCAGACCAGGTCGAAGCCGCGCTTCATGAACGTGCGGATGAAGCTCTGGTCGAAGCCGCCGCCGAAGATGAGCCAGCTCGGCTGCAGCGAGTCGACCCGGATCTGGCAGGTTTCGCGTTCGAAGAAGGTGGCGGCATCGGTCACTTTCAGGCCGCGCAGCTTGCAGTCGAGCAGCTCCTTCATCGGGAAGCCGCCGCGGCGGTTCTGGACCGAGACCACGATCTCCTGGACATTGTATTTCTTCGCCAGCGCATGCAGCGAATCGCCGTCGCGCACCTTCAACAGCCCGTCCTTGGGCACGCACACTTCCTCGTGCGGGATCGGGATGTAGCCGGCGATATGGTAGCGGTGGTAATTCGACTTGCGCTGGGCCAGTTCGCTGCATTCCTTGGCCAGCGGGCCGCTGCCGAGGAACATGATGCGCGACTGCAGCAGCTGCAGCTCCGAGGTCTTGAAGAACAGCATGCGCGCCAGGAAGATGCCGATCGCCGACAGCGCGAACACCAGCAGCAGGATGCCGCGGCCGAAGGACAGGTCCGGCGCCACGTAGAACACGATGGTCAGGATCAGGAAGCCCATCAGGAAGGACGGCATCAGCTTCATGAAGAAGGGATGGCGCAGGCCTTCGTCGGCGTCGAGCTGGTACATGCCCATCGCGCTCATGCTGAAGATGATCGCGGTCGCGAAGGCGATGGCCGACGTCAGGAAATGCTCGACATGCGGTGTACTGATCGGCGCGTCCATATCCAGGAAGCGCAGCGACGCTCCGGCATAAGCCGCGCCCAGCAGAATCATGGCCTCGATGAACAGCAACACGAAGACGATCTTCGACACGTAGTGGTTAGAGATCTTAAACACGGTATCCCCCGAATTTCGTATTTTTAACTGCTTGCAGAAGATGATTCATACTTGTTCCAGATGTCCGGCATACGGGTCGAGCGCGCGCTCCAGCCCGGCGCGGATGCGCCCTTCCGGTGCCTGAGCCAGCTGCACGCCGGCCGTCGATATAGGGGCCCGGGACGGCGCATGCCGCCTGGACGGAGGTCGACATGCTCGGGACAGTGCGTGACCACAAAGGGAAAATGCGGGCCAGCGATTCGCGCAACATCGTCCAAGCCCGGACAGGCTGGTACGCTGTTGCTGCCTGACATCCTGAAACTCGTTCACAGATCTAATACTTTCTTAGTGAAAACTCCCTCGGTCTTGCCTTCCGACACGACGGGAGCCCGGTTTTACAGCCGCCATGCCGACATGCCAGCCTGGTGATTGCAACCCCATCAACTTAGAATTCACGTCGATGAACAAGCTCCTTGCCAAGGACCAGCACGCCGACAACCTGATCTGCTTTCATTCATCCCGCCGGACTTTTGTATTTTTTTCAACAAATATAGCACGGAAACAAGTAGATTCTCAACGGAATCTGAAATTTTCTCCTGATACACAACAAATCGACAACGAAATCACATGCTGAACGTTTCCAATATTTCGACAAAGCAATGCATTTACTCTCTTGGAAGCAGCGTGCCTCGTGGAACTGCAAAACTGGCAAGAAATTTTAGCATTTTAAAAATAAATAACCCGTGCTCATCAGTAACGTGCGCACCCCCTTTGTGGGGATGCCACACCGCTTGATTCGGACGCAGCCAGGAGCAGGCTGAGGGGACTGGGCACAAGGAGCGTCATTGCCCGTCGCACAGGCGCAAGCCGGGCATCGGCAACTTGGGAAGGCTTGAAGATTCGGAGGGATGGCGCGGCTGGCGGGGATCGAACCCACGACCCTTGGCTTCGGAGGCCAATATGGCCACTGCTACCAGCCGCTACCTATGCAGGGTTTCGTGCTTTCTGCACCTAGCCCGAGCACACCCTGAGCACAGTTGAAGACACCCGACCGCGACTTGGAGAAGTGGAATGGCAACAATCAGTCAGTACAGGGGTAAGTGGAAATGCCAAGTCCGTAAGACGGGGTACCCGGCCCAAACCCAAACCTTTGACCACAGAGCAGACGCAATAGCTTGGGGGATAGAAGTAGAAGCAAAGATGCACCGAGGTACGTTCGGCGGCATCGGCAAACAGTCGATGACCATACATGAAATGCTTGAACGGTATCTTGCGGAAGAGTCGACAAAGAAGGCGTATACCGCTGCGGACGTTTCCCGAGCAAAGCCCCTTCGCAGTGTCCTTGGGGCGTACTATGTCCATAACCTGACCTCAGCGAACTTGGCAGAATACAAGCGTATGCGCTTGGCCTTGAAGTCACCACAGACAGTCACGCATGAATTGAACCTGCTGCATCGTGCCTACGTGATCGCCTCGAATGAATGGGGTGTCGTGCTGCCCAACGGTGTCCCCAAGATAGCAAGACCTGCCTTACCCCGTGGGCGTGGCACCCGTATCCGACCCAACGACCTTGACCTGATCATACAAGCTACCGAGTCCGAACAGTTGAAGCTCATTATTCCACTGGCGGTAGAAACAGCGATGCGTCGGTCCGAAATCTTAAGTGTCCGTTGGGAGAATGTTGATCTTGGCCGCCGTACGATCTACCTGCAGAAGACCAAGAACGGGCTACCCCGTACGGTACCGCTATCACTGCGTGCCTTAGAGACATTACAAAGCCTTCAGAAAACTGCCGCAGGGCCGGTGTTTACCATTGCCGCATCATCTGTTACACAAGCGTTCCAAAGGGCCGCAATACGGGCCGGAATGAAGAACACTCGGTTCCACGACCTTAGACACGAAGCAACATCTAGGCTGTTTGAGCGTGGCCTGAATGTAATTGAAGTGGCCCGGATAACAGGTCACGTCACATTGTCCATGCTCGACCGCTACACGCACCTGGACGTGCAAGGGCTTGTTCAAAAGCTCAGGTAGCAGGACAGATCGCTTCTGCGTCCGCTTCTGCGTCCGTACGTCTACTCAGTCGTAACACCATCCGGCCCCGAGTGTTCACTGTCAGTGAATTTCTATTGACAGTGAAGCTGAGTTATGGTCTACTTGTCCTCAGACCGAGTGTTACCGCTCGGATGGTTTTCAACAAGTACGTTGTTTCCTTCTCAGACGCAAAGTTAGCAAAATGACCCGAAGTATTTGGGTTGCCCACTTCCAGAAGTAGGCCAAATGTCTCGCGACGGGCGTGTGCTCAAGCGACGAGCCACAGGACCACGCAACCGCTCTGCCATTGTTGTTGGCATGTGGGGCTGATGTGGGGCTGTGCTCAAAGACGTCAACTGGTAATGGGCTTGTTATGTCGGGCTGGCATCTTCCGGCTTTTGCTTATGGGGCTGGGCAATTTTGCCCGGAATGAGGAAAACGATCATGAAAAAACGTAGCGTTGAAAATAGTGTCTTGATGTTGAAAAAACTGAGGGACACGCACCATTGCCAGCTCGACATTAGTGTTGTAACTGAGATGAATGAAGTAATTGCTGAGCTAGAAAAAGTCAGCAATCAGCAGAATTCGGAGCGCTTGCAGTCTTTAGGCTTGCGTGTCCTTCAAATTCTCGGCGTAGTCATCAGTGTAGTCAGCAATATCAAAGACCTCATGAAATGACCACCTCAGTGAAGCACAGCAAGCCCATTAAGAGATAACCATGATATGAACTTAGGTAAATCAATACAAACGTGCCGTGTGCAAAGGGGCTTCTCTCAAGCCGACTTAGCGAAACGTGCAGGGATCTCGGTTTCGTATTTGTCTATGCTTGAAAATTCAAAACGCGACCCAACGATTTCTACAGTTGAAAAATTGGCTAGTGCGTTAGGTATGCCAATCGAGTTACTGTTTTTCCTTGGTGCTGAGCAAGGTGAACTAGCAGGAATTGATAAAGACCTTGCCGGACAACTAGCATTGGCTGCGTTAGGTCTTCTAAATGAAAAAAACAACGATTGAACCGGGCTTAGCACCACTTTATTTACATAGCGCCATACGTGGATTGGCCGCACTTTCAAAAGCGTTAGGCGTCCGTCAAAATGTTCTTGAAAAACTCGCGCTAAGTGCAGAAACGCTATATAGGGTTGCAAGAAGTGAGGTGAAAAGCGACGGATCGATACGGCAAACCTATGACGCACTGCCCAGGTTAAAAGCTGTCCAGATCAGGATAAAGGAACGGCTACTTCAGCGCGTCATATTTCCATCATATCTGCATGGAAGCCTGCGTGAGCGTAGCCCAAGAACCAACGCTGCCACACATATCCGTGCGAAGATCACGTTCGCCGAGGATATTTCAAATTTTTTTCCTTCAGCTAGCCGAGCATTAGTCCATCGAGTTTGGAAAGACCTTTTCGGGTTTTCTGAAGACGTAGCAGCTTTGTTGACTACACTTACTACAAAGGACGGCGGCTTGCCTCAGGGCGCAGTTACCAGTTCGTATCTTGCCAATTTAATCTTCTGGGACTATGAACCAGATTTAGTAAAAACCCTTGCTTTACGTGGACTTAGGTATTCGCGCTATGTCGATGACATAACCGTTTCTTCTAGGCTTGGAATTAAGGCAAGCGATAAAACCTATGTGATCAGTCAAATATACGGAATGCTACTGCATCACGGGTTCACTCCAAAGCGTAAGAAACACGAAATTACTTCCGCTGCTAAGTCTATGCGGACAACGAAGTTGGTTCACCATACTCGCGTTAGCTTGCCTATCACAGAACGAAAGAAGACCCGGGCAGCTGTCTACGCATTGGAATTACGAGTTTCCGCAGGCGAAAGCGGCCCAGGTGTGATGAAAGAATTGGCGAGCGTTTCGACACGGGTCGGACGGTTAGGAAGCTTTCACAAGACACAAGCGATGGCACTTAAGAAACGCCTCGACGTAGTTAGGGCGACCCTTAACACGTTTGAAGCCTCACCTACCGTTTCATGAGCTCAAATATTTCACTGCCTATAACACAGAGCTATCAAGAGAAAGACACAGCATCCTTTCCGGCCCTGAAGCGCAAAGCAAAATATTTTCTTCTTGCTTCGACGTCTTCCCCTAAATGTTCATTAGCTAATGCTCGGTTACCTGTGCGCTGAAATAGGCGTGACAATAATGAAGACCCTGCTAGCAATCCTTTATCTTCCAATACGGCTACATACCGTCTAACGTTTGATGGTCTTTTACCGTGCAATCGAGCATACCATTCAACAAGTGTTTCAATCCCAGGTGTAATACCTCTGCGATTATTTCTAAAGCACAATACGAATAGCGCAAATTGTCGAACTTCCCGCCGTAGGGAATCTAAAAGCGCTTGTCTGAGCAATAGGATTTCACCCAAGTGGATCTGTGAGGGTACTCTAGGATCGTTCCTTAGGATCGACGCATGGATTATCTCTCCAGTCTCCACGTCGAGGTACTCAGTGATACATGGTGCCTTATATCGTAAGACGAGTTTATTGTTAAGACGGATTGCTTTCGGTAGTCTACGCCACTCCATAACTATGGTGTAAGGTAGCAGTTGCTGTTCTTCAGTGATAGGGTCTTTTATGACGTATGACCCGGTGTCTTTACTACAGGGGGACTGAACAAAGTCTACTTTTTGAAGATTTTTCTTTTGAGTTCCTTCCGACACTTCGGTCTCTGCATTTATTACTAATAAGGGAACATCGTAAGTCATTGATTATAATAGTGTTCTTATCCTCAGAAATGAGCTAATTGCTCACCTTGGTTCTGAGGGCATGGGATGACCAAGGTCAATTCTAGGAAATGAAAAGATACTGACCTAAGCCCACTTAGCCGCTGTGTTACCGGCTCTAGCGATAAGCTTAGGTCAGTGTCTGGTAGCTTGCTGGGTTTAAACGGCAGATTAGCTTGGGTCTAGTTCAGCGTGCGTTTACCCATGCTGACCTTCTAATAACATCAGCCAGTATGGCCAGCAGCCGATCTACAGTTACCGGTCCCCAACGTTTACCGGCAGATGTAACTACCCCACGTTCATTCAGGCATTTAGCTAAATGAGACCGCCTAAACAGTCCGTCAGCTTCCAATGTCTCAAGCACTGGTAGCAGTCCAAGTGAAAACACAGCCTCAGGTTCAAGGTATCCTTTAACCCTAGAACTCTGAAACCGATCCTGTGCTGCTTTGATGTTCGCACAGTTGACCACGATGACGTCGTTGCTCACGTCGACACCTTGATCACTGCAATCCGGCCTATCAGGTTAGTCACCTTGCGCGCATCCCATGCGCCACCTCGGGGCGTAGGAACTCCAAGTTCGCGCAGTGCTCTTGCAACAGCAGAACGGCTTGTGATCCCTTCATTCTCTAATACTTCCAACAATGGCTTCATTGCCAGTGCATACGCATCGGCCTTGGCCATAGCAGCCTTACCGCTAATACAGCCACGCACTGCTTCATCCTTCGGATTGCCAAATGCGCTCATGCTACGACCTCGATAGTGGAAAGCGCTTCCAGGCGTCGTATCAGGTTTAATACCGAAGTGGTGTTCCATTGACCACCCCTAGCAGTTTTGGCACCTTGCAAGATTAGGGCGGTAGCGATAGCGCTAGGCGCAACGGTTCCCTCAGCCTTAAGGTTGCCAAGGGTAGACTTCATAGTCATTGCAAACTCGTCAGCCTTTGACTTAGCGACAGCCGCAGGGCTGAGCTTTATTTGATTTTGCTTTGAATTGTGTTCAGGATTATTTTCAAAAATGTGTTGAATGCTCATGATTGGTTACATATAAAAATCTCAAGTTGTTGTAAGGACATGTTGACGAATGCCCAAGGATGCAGAGACCTCGAAGAATCCTCCGGATAACTCCCTGCTGCTTAGCTGTGGGTTTTAGCTTTACATCTAAGGAACGGTGCTTTGTTCTTAGGTGTGAGTTTTAGCTTTACACAGGGAGCGAAATCAGCCAGATCGGAACACTCCCGCCTCAAACGCTTGCTATAGCTATCACGTGTACCCTGTATTGATAGGTCGAAAACGTCTTTTCTGAAACCTCAGTTACAAATAAGAAGAGACCTTAGGTAACAACCCAACATAAAAAATGTCATGGAAGCAATACGGTTGCTGGTATGTGAAGACCCTTCGAGCTACCGTGCGCATTGGTGTCTTTGTTACTTCAACTTTATTGTTTCGGAATTGACAATACTTTGTGCATATGGGTATACCTCAAGCGAACCTTGGCCAAAGGGTACTGTTCAGGTTCGATAATTCCTGTTTTCAAACCCTAAACGAACTGGCATAATAAGAACTACCCAAAACGAACCGATAGGGTTTCCATATGTTTGTCCGTGCCTACCTACGCGCATCCACAGCAGAACAAGACGCCAGTCGTGCCAAAGCTGACCTAGACACCTTTGCGGCGGAACGTGGCCTACGAATCGCCGCGTACTATGTCGAAAACGAGTCCGGGGCGAGCCTGCGGCGTCCTGAACTGTTCCGCTTGCTGTCGGACTGCCACGCTGGCGATGTGCTGCTGATCGAACAGGTGGACCGTTTGTCGCGCCTTGATTCCGAGGATTGGGAAAACCTGAAACAGGAACTTCAGGCCCGCAAAGTCCGTGTTGTCGCGTTGGACCTGCCTACGTCTTGGATGATGACCAGCGCCACGGATGAAATGACCGCACGAATGATGGATGCGTTGAATGGGATGATGCTAGATATGCTGGCCGCTATCGCCCGCAAAGACTATGTGGATCGTCGCAGGCGTCAACAGCAGGGCATCGAGAAGCTGAAAGCGGAAGGGGGCTACAAAGGGCGCAAAGAAGACATACAGCGCAATGAAGCGATTATGACCATGCTGCGCAGGGGGGATAGTTGGAACCACGTAATCGCGGCGACGGGATGCTCACGGTCTACCCTCGCCCGGTTGGCTCAGCGCGTCCGAGGGGCTGGGGAAAGCGCCTAGGGAATCGGTCCAATCTGTTGGAAGCCAACCGTTTCCGGCTCCGTATGGCCCGTTTGTCGAATCTAGCTTAATGGCGAGTTTGCGAAACAGAAGGGCAACGACAATATTCCCCATGGTAGGGAATATCTACGTAGATGATCGACGGATGTTCCCCAAATCTGGGGTATGTTTTTGCACCTATAGGGTCAACTTATGCCCTAGATCTGGGGAATGTTTTCTCACCTGAAGGCCAATTTATACCCCAGATCTGGGGAATATGCAGGTACCACCTGAGTCGTAGCGCAGGTTACATAAGAGAGAAGTACAGGTTCGCTATCCGCTGGTTAGCGGTCGCGCGTCAACCCAACAACACGTTTTAAAGCGGCAAAGGCGTCACGATGCGCGTCCGCGCGAGACGATCCAATGTACGCCCTGCTACATTGCCAGGGAAGTTGCGAGTCCGCTACCGTGTTCCTTCACTCACGCAGTTGCTTGGTGAACTCAGCCTGCGCTGAACGCCCAACGACCAATGTCATGTTCCGGACTAGAGTCCGCTAAGTTGGTACCTCTGGAGCCGTCCTAAAGGAACAATACGACAGCCACGGAGACAGCGAGTTATTGACTACTCGTCCTTTTACCTTGTCAACGCAGCGTACCCCCCGGGGATTCATTCACCAGTCGATTTCAAAAAAGGGGTTAAAGCCCATTTTTCATTGTTGTTGTTGGCATTTTAACAAGAGCGCGCTTTTCTTCTACGAGTTTTGTTGCCATCCCACAAAGTACTGGGCGGTACCTTCCCGACAGGCGCAAGAGATTACCCATCTACAGGGTATGAGGGCCCCTACCGCGTCAGAAATATACCCTGTAGTAGGGTATATCGATAGCCGAGGCCAGCTTTCAGTAGCTATGGAAGACCGTAGTGCACGCTAAACCTGAGCACAATCTGAGCACAGTAACGGGCCGGGCATGGGATACAATGGTTGCCGGTCTGCATCAACGCGGTCTGCAGACCGTTCAACAACTCATTGATTTTCCAAGACTTACGGAAGAAATGGCGCGGCTGGCGGGGATCGAACCCACGACCCTTGGCTTCGGAGGCCAATACTCTATCCACTGAGCTACAGCCGCGTAGAGTGAAGTGTCCGAAGAATACAGTCTTTCGGCCTTGCCGTCCATGGCAGTCAAGCGAATTTCGTTACATTTTGGCAGCTTTACGTCTATAATCAAATGCTTGAGGGCATTTCATAACAGGCACGAGATGCCGCGGTAGCAGGTTTTTTTATTGAATTAAGGAAATCATGAGCGACGCACACAACGAACATCAATCCCTGATCCGCACGCCCAAGCAGCTCGTCGCCGCCGTAACAGGATTTTTCCTGGTCATCGTCATTGGTATCATCCTGCTTGTCATCTATGCCACCAGCGATCGCCTGACTGGCGCCGGAACGGACAGCCAGGCCAGCGGAGCCGTCGAAAGCCGTATCCGTCCGCTCGCCGATGAAGGCTTCAACCTCGTCGATGCCAATGCCCCACGGGTGTTGCAGGCCGGCGCTGCCGTGTACACCGCCGTCTGCGCTGCCTGCCACGACAGTGGCGCCGCGGGCGCTCCCAAGACCGGCGATACCGGCTCCTGGTCTGCCCGTCTCGGCCAGGGTTACGACACCCTGGTAAAACACGCGATCGAAGGCATCCGCGCCATGCCCGCCAAGGGCGGCAACCCGGACCTCGACGATGTCGAAGTTGCCCGCGCAGTCGTCTTCATGGCCAACAAGAGCGGCGCCAGCTTCAAGGAGCCTGCCGCCCCTGCTCCTGCAGCCGCCGCAGCAGCCGCGCCAGCGGAAGCCCCGGCGGCAGCGCCGGCCGCAGCTGTGGCAGCGCCTGTGGCTGCCCCCGCCGCCGCGCCGGCAGTGGCCAGCGCCGACGCCGGCAAGAACGTGTTCGATACGGCCTGCATCGCCTGCCATGGCGCCGGCATCGCCGGTGCGCCCAAGCTGGGCGACAAGGCGGCTTGGACGGCCCGCCTGGCACAGGGCAATGCGGTCCTGTACGAACACGCCATCAAGGGTTTCCAGGGGAAAGCCGGCGTCATGCCGCCGAAAGGCGGTGCCGCCGTCAGCGATGCCGACGTCAAGGCTGCCGTCGACTACATGGTCGCTTCCGTCAAATAAAGCAACAAGGGCGGCACTGGCCGCCCTTCTCTCATGAGGCATGTCCGCCTGCTGGCCGACATGCCTTTTTTACGCCGTTTTCCTCCACCGGCAGTAGGCGGCGGCGCTAGCGGCGCTTCGCGCCTGCCTTGCGCCGGCGGGCCGCGACAAAGGCCAACAAGCCGGTACCGCCCAACAGCAGGATGCCTGGTTCCGGCACTTCGGCGGGCTGCGTGCTGACCAGGAACTCGAAGGCGATGACCTGCACGTTCCTGCCCCCTATCCCTTCAACCCCGACCAGTTCGAATTCATTGGGAAACTGGCCATCCCACGGGTCTCTCTGGGTGGCTTGCGAAGCCAGGTTCCCGGTGGTGTCGACGAGCGTGCCGCCCGGCTGCAGGAAGCTGATGCGTGCATCGATCAGGCGTACCGGGAACAGCAGGTCGAGGCCGTCGCCGAAAGTGCCGATGCCGAGGAGCGCTACATCGTCCTCTGCAGGAAACAAGTCGGTGTTGCCGGTCAGTGTGATGATGATCCGGCTGCTGGTCGCGTCGATGACCGTCTCGGTCTCGGTGACGAAAACGAAGCCGTTCCCGCGCTCGATTTGCTCCGGCCTGCCGTCGAACAGGAAGATGCCGGCGGCAGCGTTACCGCTTTGCAAGCCCTCCAGGTAGAGCGTATAGCTCGTACCGGTCGCGACGACCGGTATTGCACTGGCTGGCGCCGCCAGCGCCAGCCAGGCCATGCACATCAAAACAAGGGACCGCCACTGCTTTTTCATATCGCCTCCCGGTTGTCTAGTCATCGAAGGAGAAATAAGCAAGCAGCGTGCCTGAAAAAATCCACAGCGAAATCAAGACTTTCCATGCTGAGCAAGGAGTGCAGAGCGCGTTCTGTAAAAATGCTCGACAGCGCCTACCAACCGTTGGGCCTTCTGTCATGTGCATGACATCTGAGCCGTCCGCCATCTCACTGTCAAGCAAGGTTTGATTAAGAAAAGAAACTATTTGTCAAAACAACAGGACATATTGCACGCTCTGGCGTCAAGCCATCTCTGCAAAGATTCACTAAAAACTTGAAAGTTATGCACCAACTGCAGCGAATTCACAACATATTTGCCTCAATGGAAATTCTGTGCGGAATAAATTTTCATAGGGAAGTGTTGCGTCTACGCGATTTTTTCTTACAAATGGTTACGCATTTTCCTGTCCGCATCATATACTCTGGAACAAATGTGTCGCCAAGAAATTTATTTAAGACACAAATCTTAGCTGAACGATCAGAGGAAACTATGCGTCAACTCCGCTTTACCTTCACCCGTACCGCCCTCGCGCTCGCATGCGCCGCCGCCGCTGCATCCGCCTCGGCCGCTACTCTCTCCGTCGGCGCAGGAAAGACCTATGCCACGCCGTGCCAGGCTTTCGCCGCAGCCAAGAGCGGTGATGTCGTCGAGATCACCGGCAATGCCACCTACAGCGGCGACGTATGCGGCATCAGCGTCAGCAACCTGACGATCCGCGGCGTGAACGGCCGCCCGAAGATCGATGCTGCCGGCAAGAATGCCATGGGCAAAGGTATCTGGGTCGTCCAGGGCAGCAACATCGTGATCGAAAACGTCGAGATGTATGGCGCCAAGGTGCCTGACAAGAACGGCGCTGCACTGCGCCTGGAGGGCACCAACTTCACCCTGCGCTCGTCCTTCCTGCACGACAACGAGAACGGCATCCTCAGCGGTGCAAATACTGCCAGCAACATCCTGATCGAGAATTCGGAATTTGCGCGCAATGGCTACGGTGACGGCTATTCCCATAACCTGTATATCGGCAATGTGGGCAGCCTGACCTTCCGCTACAACTACTCGCATGATGCGAATGTCGGCCACAACCTGAAATCGCGTGCCCGCGTCAACACGATTGCCTACAACCGCTTCTCGAGCACGCCTGCCGGCCAGGAAGGTTCGCGCAAGCCGAGCTACGAGGTCAACCTGCCGAATGCCGGTACCGCCTATGTCATCGGCAACGTCATCCAGCAGCCGGCAAGCGGCAACAACCCGGCCTTGCTCGCTTTCGGCGAAGAAGGCGCAAGCAACCCGACCCAGGACCTGTACGTCATCAACAATACCTTCCTGAACGATGACAGCTCGCGCGGGACCTTCATCATGATCGGTAGCGGCGTCAGCACCCCGGCCCGCATCCAGAACAACATCTTCGGCGGCGTCGGCACCATGTCGACCCAGGCCAGCTCCATCGACAAGACCAACTACCGCAACCTGGCGCCGGCTTTCGTCAACCGTACCGCGTATGACCTGCGCCCGACACTCGCGGGCCTGGTGATCGATGCGGGCTCGGATCCGGGCACCAGCGCTGCCGGCGTGTCGCTGAAACCGGTCGCACAGTACCGTCACGTGGCAGGGTCCGAGACCCGTCCGGCCGGCATCCTGGACATCGGCGCCTATGAAGCCGCGGCTGTGGTAACGACGGCTCCGTCGCCTACCCCGACCGAACCGGCACCGGCCCCGTCGGCCGACGGCTGGACCCGCTGCGCCGCTGAAGGCGGCACCTGCTCCTTCACCGGCACGCGCCAGGTCCGCTACGGCGTCCCGGGCTATTACAACTACAAGACGATTACCGGTTCGACCCCGTGCACCAACGCAGTGTTTGGCGACCCGAGGAAGTCGACGGCCAAGTACTGCGACTACGCCAACACCGAGACCGGCTCGTCGGCGCCGGCACCGGCGCCGACGGCTCCAGCCCCGGCCACCGAGACCTGGACCTTCTGCGCGAACGAGAACGGCGTGTGCTCCTTCAGCGGCACCCGTGAAGTGCGCTACGGCGTGACCGGCTACTTCTTCAGCAAGGTCATCTCCGGCTCGACCCCGTGCTCCAACACGGTGTTCGGCGACCCGAAGAAGTCCACCGCGAAGGCCTGCTACTACTCCAGCATCACGCGCTAAGCAGCCCCTTGTCCCGCAGGCGCGGCGCGCCCGCAAAAAAGCCGTTCAGTGTGAACTGAACGGCTTTTTCCATTGGTGGCGCCGGCCTGCGGTGCACACCGGCGGACTGCGCTTACCAGATGATCACGCGGTCCTGCGGCGCCAGGTACATCTTGTCGCCTTCCTTCACACCGAAGGCTTCGTAGAAGCCCGGCTGGTTCTTCAGCGTGCCGTTGGCGCGGAACTGCGCCGGCGAGTGCGGGTCGGTCTTGACCTGGTTGATCTGGGCCGGCTCGCGCATCTTCGCGCGCCATACCTGGCCCCAGCCCATGTAGAAGCGCTGGTCACCCGACAGGCCGTTGATGACCGGGGCCTTCTTGCCCTTCAGGGACAGCTTGTAGGCCTTGTGGGCGATCGCCAGGCCCGAGTTGTCGCCGATGTTCTCGCCCAGGGTCAGTTCGCCGTTCACGTGGTAGCCCGGCAGCGGGCTGTAGGATGCGTACTGCTGCACCAGGACCTTGGTCTTCTCGGCGAAACGCTTGCCGTCTTCCTCGGTCCACCAGTTGCGCATGTTGCCGTCGCCGTCGTACTGCGAACCCTGGTCGTCGAAGCCATGGCTGATCTCGTGGCCGATCACCGCGCCGATGGCGCCGTAGTTCACCGCGTCGTCGGCGGCCATGTCGAAGAACGGCGGCTGCAGGATCGCGGCCGGGAACACGATCTCGTTCAGTTCCGGGTTGTAGTAGGCGTTGACGGTCTGCGGCGTCATCATCCATTCGTCGCGGTCGATCGGCTTGCCCAGCTTGTTCAGCTCGCGCTGGTATTCGACTTCGCGCGAACGCATCACGTTGCCCACCAGGTCGTCACGCTTGACGGTGAGGGACGAATAATCCTTCCACTTGTTCGGGTAGCCGATCTTCGGGTTGAACTTGGCCAGCTTGGCCTGGGCTTCCTTCTTGGTCGCCGGGCTCATCCAGTCCAGGGTGTCGATCGACTGGCGGTAGGCTGCCAAGAGGTTCTTCACCAGGGCTTCCATGCGTACCTTGCGCTCGGCCGGGAAGTGCTCCTTCACGTACAGCTTGCCGACCGCATCTCCCAGCGCGCCCTCGACGGTCGACACGCCGCGCTTCCAGCGCGGTTCCAGCTTCGGTGCGCCCGACAGGGCGGTGCCGTGGAAGGCGAAACGCTGGTCCACGAAGGCTTTGGAGAGGTAGCTGGCGTAGCCGTTCACGGTGTGCAGCTGCAGGTAGACCTTCCAGGTCTCGAGCGGCACGCGGTTCACGATCTCGGCCATGCCCTTCAGGTAGCTCGGCTGGCTGACGATGACGTAGTCGGTCTTGCCCTGGATGCCGGCCTCACGCAGCCACGCATCCCACGCATAGCCGGGCGCGAGTTCGGCCAGCTTGGCCAGCTCGACCTTGTTGTAGGTCTTGATCGGGTCGCGGTTCTCGACCTTGGTCCACTGCACGCGCGCCAGCTCGGTCTCGAGCTCGACGATGGCCTTGGCATTCGCGGCGGCATTGGCGTCGCCCGACAGCGCCAGCATCTTCTCGACGTGCTGCTGGTACTTGGCGCGGGTGTCGGCCAGCTTGGCGTCATCGAGCTTCAGGTAGTAGTCGCGGTCCGGCATGCCCAGGCCGCCCTGGTACAGGTCGGCCACGTATCTGGTGGAATCCTTGGCGTCCTGGTGAATGTAGAAGCCGAAGGGCACGGTCACGCCGAGACGGCCCAGGCGCGCGAAGGTGGCCGGCAGTTCGGCCTTGTCCTTGATGGCGGCGATGCTCGCCAGCTCGCCCTTGAGCGGGGTAATGCCCAGCTGCTCGAGACGCGCTTCGTCCATGTAGCTGGCGAAGAAGTCGCCGATCATCTGCACTTCCGAACCGGCCGGCGCGCCCTTGCTTGCGGCCGACTTCTCGATGATGGCGCGCAGCTGCGGCTGGGTGTCGTCGTGCAGCTTGTAGAAAGCGCCCCAGCTCGACTTGTCGGCCGGGATCTCGACGGTCTTGAGCCATTTGCCGTTCAGGTGCTGGAAGAAGTCGTCCTGCGGGCGCACGGCCGGCTCGACGTATTCGAGCGCGATGCCGGCCGACAGCTTCGGCGCGGCGCGGCTAGCGGTGGTGCTTTTTCCGGATTCTGCCTGGGCCATCGAGGCCACCAGGACGAGCGCCGCGGCGCTCAGGATATGTCGTTTCATTCGGTCTCTCCGTTTATCCTTGTACTTGTCGTGAAGGACAAACGGGCCGGCTTGCGCCGACCCGTCCTGTGTTACTCCTTGCCGCTTACCAGATGATCACGCGGTCCTGCGGCGCCAGGTACATCTTGTCGCCCGGCTTGACGTTGAAGGCCTCGTAGAACTCGGGCATGTTCATCACGGTGCCGTTGGCGCGGAACTGGCCCGGCGAGTGCGGGTCGGTCTTGACCTGGTTGATCTGCGCCGCTTCGCGCATCTTCGAACGCCACACCTGGCCGAAGCCCATGAAGAAGCGCTGGTCGCCGGTCAAGCCGTCGATCACCGGGGCCGGCTTGCCGTTCAGCGACAGCTTGTAGGCCTTGTAGGCAATCGACAGGCCGGCGTTGTCGCCGATGTTCTCGCCCAGGGTCAGCTCGCCGTTGACGTTATAGCCCGGCAGCGGAGAGAAGGCGCTGAACTGCTTGACCAGCTTGTCGGTGCGGGCCTTGAAAGCGGCTTTGTCCTGCTCGGTCCACCAGTTGCGCAGGTTGCCGTCGCCGTCCGACTGGCTGCCCTTGTCGTCGAAGCCGTGGCCGATCTCGTGGCCGATCACGGCGCCGATGGCGCCGTAGTTGACCGCGTCGTCGGCGCGCATGTCGAAGAACGGCGGCTGCAGGATCGCGGCCGGGAACACGATCTCGTTGGTCGTGCTGCGGTAGTAGGCGTTGACGGTCTGCGGCGTCATGCCCCATTCGGTGCGGTCGACCGGCTTGCCCAGCTTGTTCAGCTGGTAGTTGTACTTGAAGGTCGCGGTGCGCATCGCGTTGCCGACCAGGTCGTCACGCTGGATGCTCAGCTTCGAGTAATCGCGCCACTTGTCCGGATAGCCGATCTTCGGCGTGAACTTGGCCAGCTTGGCGCGGGCTTCCTTCTTGGTGTCCGGGCTCATCCACTCGAGCTTGTCGATCGACTGGCCATAAGCGACGATCAGATTCTTCACCAGCTCTTCCATGCGCGCCTTGCGCTCGGCCGGGAAGTGCTCCTTCACGTACAGCTTGCCGACCGCTTCGCCCAGCGCGCCCTCGACCGCGCCCACGCCGCGCTTCCACAGCGGCGCCTGCTCGGTCACGCCCGACAAGGCGGTGCCGTAGAACGAGAAGCTCTGGTCCACGAAGGCCTTCGACAGGTACGGCGAGTACTCGCGCAGCAGCTGCCATTCGAAGTAGGACTTCAGGGTGGCCAGGTCGGTCTTGGCCAGCACCTCGTTCAGGCCCTGGAAGTAGCTCGGCTGGTTGACGATGATGGTGTCGATCTTGTTGCCGACGCCCGAAGCGGCCAGGGCCGCCTTCCAGTCGTAACCCGGGGCCAGCTTGCCCAGCTCGGCCACGCTCATCTTGTTGTAGCGCTTGACCGGGTCGCGGTTCTCGACGCGGGTCCACTGCACCTTGGCCAGCTCGGTCTCGAAATCGACGATGGCCTTGGCCTGGGCGGCAGCATCCTTCTCGCCGGCCAGCGCCAGGGTCTTCTCGACGTGCGCCAGGTACTTGGTACGGACTTCGGCCAGCTTGGCGTCGTCCTGCTTCAGGTAGTAGTCGCGGTCCGGCATACCAAGGCCGCTCTGCGAGATGTACACGACATGCTCGGTCGAGTTACGCATGTCCTGGCTGACGTAGATGCCGTACGGGCTCGACACGCCGATCTTCGCCAGGCGCGCGACCAGGCCCGGCAGGCCCTTCTTGTCCTTGAGGGTGCGGATCTTCTGCAGCTCGCCGCTCAAGGGCTTGATGCCCAGGGCTTCGCGGCGCGCTTCGTCCATGTAGCTGGCGTACAGGTCGCCGATCTTCTGGGTTTCCGAGCCGGTCTTGGCCGACTTGTCGGCCTGCGCGGCCTCGATGATGGCCTTGATCTGCGGATTGGTATCGTCGCGCAGCTTCATGAAGGTGCCCCAGCTCGACTTGTCGCTCGGGATCTCGGTCTCCTTCAGCCACTTGCCGTTCAGGTAGGTGAAGAAATCATCCTGCGGGCGCACGCTGGTGTCGATGTATTGGGTGTCGATGCCCGAGATCGGCGCGGCGACCGCCTTGGCGTTTGCTGCGGTGGCGGCAGCTGCGCCGCCGGCCGGCTTGTCGGCCGCGGTGGCAAAGGCTGCCGCCAGGGACAGCGTCAGGGTGCTCAGAAGGATTCGCTTCACGGGGTGTCCTCGATTGCTTAGGAATTACTGGGTTAAAAAACGGCCGGCTTGTGGCCGGTCTCATCCTTGTGCGCCGCCAGTGTTCGACTGTTGGCCGTCTCGCCCACCGTCCTCGACGGTATAGGCTCCAGGCATTCTAGCGGGTGAGCAAGGGGCAGCAACGGCCCGTCGGGCTTTTTTACTTTTCGATACATGCAGACAAGGTGATATCGCATATGCATGTGTTGGTACGTCACAACAACATGGCGTGCGCCGGAGAGCGTTACTGCTGGGAATGTACAATCCCGATGCCGACACAGGAAGCGGGAATAAAAAAGCCCGCGGAGGGGGCCGCGGGCAAAGACCACTTCAAAAAGTGGAAAGAGAGAAAAACTGAGATTGACTATAGGTCCCCTCCCCCGCGTCCGCTTCGACTCTTACAATTGCTTACCAAGCTGAGCACTCCGTAACAGCTCTTTACATTCCTCTAACGATTTGTCCTGCACATGGTTGGCCTGCTTCGCGGCGGCCCGCCTCGTTCGGGTTTATACTGAACTTGCGCTAACTCATGTGTAATCACGGCCGCAGCGCTCACATTGGGTGAACCATGGGCTCCACTTTCAAGAATTCCTGTCTCGTCGGCCTGGGCGCCATCGCCGGGGTCGCGGTCACCATGCAGTTTTCCGCGCTGGCCCAGAAGCCGGTCGACGCCGGCATGCCCATGGCCGAGCTGCGCCAACTGGCCGACGTCTATGGCGTCATCAAGTCCACCTATGTCGAGCCGGTCGAGGACAAGGCCCTGCTGTCGCAAGCGATTTCCGGCATGGTGGCTTCGCTCGACCCGCACTCGGCCTACCTCGATCCGCGCGCCTACCGCGAGCTGCGCGAAGGCACCGAAGGCCGCTTCGTGGGTTTAGGAATAGAGATTTCAGAGAGCGAGGACGGTTTCGTGGAGATCGTCGCCCCGATCGAGGATTCCCCTGCCTGGCACGCCGGCATCAAGGAGGGCGACCTGATCACCCAGATCGACGGCCAGCCGGTGCAGGGCCTGCCGATCGACGAGGCGATCAAGCGCATGCGCGGCGAGCCCGGCACCCGGGTCACCCTGACCATCGCGCGCAAGGACAGCCCGGCGCCGCTGCGCTTCACCATCGCGCGCAGCGAAATCGTCCAGAAGAGCGTGAAGGCCAGGATGGTGGAGCCGGGTTACGCCTGGCTGCGCATCGCGCAGTTCCAGGAGCCTACCGTGGACGACATGGCGGCCAAGCTGCAGGCCCTGTACCGCGACAATCCCGACATGAAAGGCCTGGTGCTCGACCTGCGCAACGACCCGGGCGGCCTGCTGCAGGGCGCGATCGGGGTCGCCGCCGCCTTCCTGCCGAAGGATGCCGAAATCGTCTCGACCAACGGCCAGCTGGCGGACTCGCGCCAGCGTTTCTACGGCCGCCCCGAGTTCTACATGCTGCGCAGCGGCGCCGACCCGCTGGCGAGCTTGCCGCCGGCCTTCAAGAAGCTGCCGATGGTGGTGCTGGTGAACACCGGCTCGGCCTCGGCTTCCGAGATCGTGGCCGGCGCCCTGCAGGACTACAAGCGCGCCACCATCCTGGGCAGCCAGACCTTCGGCAAGGGCTCGGTGCAGACCATCCGCCCGATCGGCCGCGACGCCGCCGTCAAGCTGACCACGGCGCGCTATTACACCCCGGCCGGACGCTCGATCCAGGCGCGCGGCATCATCCCCGATTTCCCGGTCGACGAAACGCCCGACGGCGACGGCCTGAACGCGCTGCGCATGCGCGAAGCCGACCTCGAACGGCACCTGTCGAACGACCGCGAGAAAGAAGCCGCCACGCGCCAGGAAGACATCGAGGAGCAGATGCGCCTGTGGGCCGAGGCGCGCGAGCGCAAGCCGGTCGACTACGGCAGCGCCGACGATTTCCAGCTGGCCCAGGCCCTGCGCCACCTCAAAGGCGAAAAGGTGCAGCTGTCGAAGCGTGCGGGTGCCGGCACGACGCTGGCCCAGCACGCGCGCTGACGGGAGGTTTTTCCCTCTCACCTTGCCAATTCCGACAATTCCCACGCCCGGCGCAAGGGTGTAAAATCCCTGCATCTCTCGGGCAACTCCCGTTATATTCTTTGAAAGTCCCAATATGAAACCTGTCGTGATCAGCGGCACCGGCCTGTTTACGCCGCCGTATTCCATCTCCAACGACGAGCTGGTGACGGCCTATAACGCCTACGTCGAGCTGTACAACCAGGAACACGCCGCCGCCATCGCCGCCGGCGAAGTCACCGCGCTCGAGCCGTCGAGCAGCGCCTTCATCGAAAAAGCCTCGGGCATCAAGTCGCGCTACGTGATGGAGAAGGAAGGCATCCTCGACCCGGCCCACATGACCGCCCGCATCCCGGAGCGCGCCGACGAACAGGTGTCGCTGCAGGCCGAGATGTGCGTGGCTGCGGCCCGTGAAGCGCTGGACCGCGCCGGCAAGCAGCCCTGCGATATCGACATGGTGCTGGTGGCCTGCTCCAACATGCAGCGCCCCTACCCGGCCATGGCGGTCGAGGTCCAGGACGCGCTCGGCATCGACGGCTTCGGCTTCGACATGAACGTGGCCTGCTCCTCGGCCACCTTCGGCATCCAGACCGCAGTGGATGCGGTGCGCAGCGGTCGCGCCCGCGCCGTGCTGATGCTGAACCCGGAAATCACCAGCGGCCACCTGAACTTCCGCGACCGCGACAGCCACTTCATCTTCGGCGACGCCTGCACTGCCGTGATCGTGGAAGCGGCCGAGACGGCGACCAGCACCCACCAGTGGGAAATCCTGGACAGCAAGCTGAAGACCAAGTTCTCGAACAATATCCGCAACAACTTCGGCTTCATGAACCGCTTCGACGAATCCGGCGTCGGCGCACCGGACAAGCTGTTCCGCCAGCAGGGCCGCAAGGTGTTCAAGGAAGTGTGCCCGATGGCCGCCGAGATGATCGCCGACACCGTCAAGAATGCGGGCCTGGAGATCGAGGACGTGTCGCGCTACTGGCTGCACCAGGCCAACCTGAACATGAACCTCCTGATTGCCCGCACCCTGCTGGGCCGCGATGCCGAGCCGAACGAGGCGCCGGTGATCCTCGACACCTATGCGAACACCTCGTCGGCGGGGTCGATCATTGCGTTCCACAAGTACCAGGATGACCTGCCGCCAGGCGCAAATGGGGTGATCTGCTCGTTCGGCGCCGGTTACTCGATCGGCTGCGTGGTCGTGCGCAAGAAGTAATCGCCTTGGCCGGGTTTCGTGGGGTGGGCGGGTTCCCCGCCCACGCGGTAATAGTTAACGCTTAGATTGCCACGCAGGCTGATCCTGCGTGATTTGACCGCGTGGGCGGCATAGCCGCCCACCCTACAGTTTCGCGGCCAGTTCGGCGCCTTCCCGAATCGCCCGCTTCGCATCCAGCTCCGCCGCCAGCGCCGCCCCACCGATCTTGTGGAAACGCGGCCCGCCCTGGACCGGCTCGGCCGGCATCAGCTCCGCCAGGCTCTCCTGCCCTGCGCAAATCACCACGTTGTCCACTTCCAGCACGCGCCGCTCGCCGCCGACGCTGATGTGCAGTCCCGCGTCGTCGATGCGCTCGTACTGCACTCCCGCCAGCATTTGCACACCGTTGCGCACCAGGGTCGCGCGGTGCACCCAGCCCGAGGTCTTGCCTAAACCGGCTCCGGGACGCGTGCTCTTGCGCTGCAGAAGCCAGACTTCGCGCGCCGGATGCGGCTTGACCGGCGCCGCCAGGCCACCCGGCGTGGCGGATAGCGGATCGACGCCCCACTCCCCCATCCAGTGCGCCTTCGGCACCGGCAGCGGCACGCGGGGATCGTGCACGAGGAACTCGCCCATGTCGAAACCGATCCCGCCCGCGCCGATGATGGCCACGCGCCGTCCCACCGGCTTTCCCTCGCGCAGCACGTCGAGGTAGCTCAGCACCTTCGGGTGGTCGATCCCCTCGATGGCCGGCTTGCGCGTGGTGATGCCGGTGGCGACGATGATGTCGTCGTAACCCTGCGCAAGCAACTCCTCGCGCCCGACCCGCCGGCCCAGCTGAACGTCCACGTTAGTGAGCGCCAGCTTACGCCCGAAGTAGCGGATGGTCTCCGCAAACTCCTCCTTGCCCGGCACGCGCATGGCGACGTTAAACTGGCCGCCGATCCGGTCCAGCGCATCGAACAGCGTCACGCGGTGCCCGCGCTCGGCCGCCACTGTGGCGGCCGACAGGCCGGCCGGCCCCGCGCCGACCACGGCGACGCGACGCGCTTGTTTCGTCTTGCGCAGCACCAGTTCGGTCTCGTGGCAGGCGCGCGGATTGACCAGGCAGCTGGCGCGCTTGTTGGAGAACGTGTGGTCGAGGCAGGCCTGGTTGCAGGCGATGCAGGTGTTGATCTCGTCGGCCCGCCCGCCGGCTGCCTTGGCGACCCAGTCGGGGTCGGCCAGGAAGGGGCGCGCCATCGACACCAGGTCGGCGCTGCCCTGCGCCAGCAGCGCTTCGGCGTCATTCGGCATGTTGATGCGGTTCGATGCCACCACGGGAATGCGCACTTCCTTGCGCAGGCGCCCCGCCACCTCGGCAAAGGCCGCGCGCGGCACCGAAGTAACGATGGTCGGCACGCGCGCCTCGTGCCAGCCGTAGCCGGTATTCAGGATCGTGACACCGGCCGCCTCCAGGGCTTTGGCCACCGCCACCACCTCGTCCCAGGTGTTGCCGCCTTCGACCAGGTCGAGTACCGAATGGCGGTACATCAGGATGAAGTCGGGGCCGCTTGCTGCGCGGATGCGGCGCACCACCTCGACGGCGAGGCGCATGCGGTTCTCGATCGGGCCACCCCATTCGTCCGTGCGCTTGTTGGTGCGCGCACACAGGAACTGGTTGAGCAGGTAGCCTTCGCTGCCCATCACCTCCACGCCGTCGTAGCCGGCCATCCTCGCCAGCTTCGCGCAGCGCGCGTAGGCGGCGATGGTGGCCTCGATGCCGGCGGCAGCGAGCGCTTTCGGCCGGAACTTCGAGATCGGCGACTTCACGCTCGATGCGGAAACGACGAAGGGCTGGTAGCCGTAGCGGCCCGCGTGCAGGATCTGCAGCACGATCTTGCCGCCCTCTTCGTGCACGGCGCGGGTGACGCGCCGGTGGTTGGGCACGTCGCCGAGAAAGTTCAGGGTGCCGCCGAAGGGCAGCAGCCAGCCCTGGCGATTGGGCGAGATGCCGCCGGTAACGATCAGGCCGGCCCCACCGCGCGCGCGTTCGCGGTAGAACGCGGCCAGCTTGCCGTAGTTGTAGAAGCGGTCTTCGAGCCCGGTGTGCATCGAGCCCATGATCACGCGGTTCTTCAGCGTGGTGAAACCGAGGTCGAGCGGTGCGAGGAGGTGAGGATAAAGCGGGTGCGTCGTCATCACGGCATTACACCGTGATTTCGTGGAGGTGTGGTTCTAAACGATTCCTTGATCGTTCAGACGAGGTGGCTTTCGCGGTCGCGCAGCTCGGCAAAGCCTTCGATGCTGCCGACGTTCACCGTGACCGGCCGCAGGATCGCGCTTGGAGACATCGAGCGCCAGGCGAACTGCCATTCCTTTTCCTGCGCCTGGCCGGCGCCCTTGGTGAAGGCGGCGCCCAGGCGCGAGCGCGCGCCGTACTCGACCGGACCATCGATGCCGGCCCAGTCGGGCAAGGTACGCTGCACCGCGCGGTGCAGGCGTTCGCCGAACAGCTCGGTGTTGTGGATCACCAGGCAGCTGTCGGCCGGGCCAAGCACGTCGAACAGGCGCTTGTCCCAGACGGTCGAGAACGACACGGTCAGGAAGAAACCGCTGGGAACCAGGCGGAACTGGCCGCGCAGCGCGGCTTCGAGTTCGGCGCGCGGCGCGTAGCGGTGCAGGGTCGGGGGACGTTCGTAGTCGTGCATGTTCGGTTCAATCTGTGAAGGTGGTGCGCTGGCGCGGCTGCCGGAGCGAGTGCAGGTGCTGCATGCGCATGAAGCGCGAAGCGATCAAGACTTCGCGCAGGAAGTAAACGAAGCTGCTGATCAGGCCGATCATGGCGAGCACGAACAGGCCGGCGATGTACTGGTCCAGCGGGATGTTCATGGTATCGCCGAGGAACAGCATCGCAATCACCAGGCAGATCAGCAGGCCGCAGGCGGTGCTGGAGCCGATCGCCGTGTTGACCAGGTGCGAGCGGACATACAGGATCCCGAGTTCGGCCGAGTATTCGGCGTCCGGGCCATCGCGAAGACGGTCTTCGAGCACGCGGGTGCGGTCGATGATACGCGCCAGCCGGTTGGTCAGCACGGTCAGCTTGGTCGCCACGCCAGTCAGCAGGAAGACCGGGGCGATCGCCAGCTGGATGACGTGGCCGATGTCGCTAAGCTGGAGATTCATGGGAACGCTTCATTATTGTAGGTTTGCTTATAGTGTAACAGCCGCCACGCGCCCCCGGCATTCCGGCAGTTTCAATCAAAGCGGCCGTGGCGCTTGAACTGCTCGGTTGCAGTCACCAGCGCGCGGGCAATGCCGGTCTCGAGCGCGCCATGGCCGCCGTCGGGAATCATGTGCAGCTTCGCGCCCGGCCAGGCCTGGTGCAGGCGCCAGGCCGACAGCGGCGGGCAGATCACGTCGTAGCGGCCCTGCACGATGGTGGCCGGCAGGTGGGCGATGCGCTGGATGTCACGCACCAGCTGGTCTTCGTCGAGGAAGGCGCCGTGCAGCATGTAGTGCGACTCGAGGCGGCCGACACCGAGGTCGAGCGCATCGGACGAGGGCTCGTCCGGCTGCGGCAGCAGGAACACGCGGCGGCCCTCGAAGCGGCTCCAGGCCCGCGCGGCCGGCCAGTACACGGCGGGGTCGTTGCACAGCAGGCGCTCGCAATAGGCCTTGAGCAGGTCGCCGCGCTCGGCCGAGGGGATCGGCGCCACGAATTCCTCGTACAGCTCCGGATAGAACCACTTGACGCCGTTGATGAACCAGTCGACTTCGGCCTTCGTGCACAGGAAGATCCCGCGCAGCACGAAGCCGAGGCAGCGCTCCGGGTGGGCCTGGCCGTAGGCCAGCGCCAGGGTCGAGCCCCAGGAACCGCCGAACACCAGCCACTGCTTGATGCCGAACATCTGCCGCAAGCGCTCGATGTCGTCGATCAGGAGCTGGGTGGTGTTGTTGCGCCATTCGCCCAGCGGCGTCGATTTGCCGGCGCCGCGCTGGTCGAACAGGATCACGCGGTAGGCGTTCGGGTCGAAGAAGCGGCGGTGCTGCGGCGACAGGCCGGCACCCGGCCCGCCGTGCAGAAACAGTACCGGGATGCCGTTGGGGTTGCCCACTTCTTCCCAGTAGATCGTGTGCAGCTCGTCGACGGCGAGCATGCCGTGGCGGATGGGCTGGATCGGCGGGAACAGCGACGGCGGTGTGGCGGGCATGGTGACTCTACTCTCTCGGCGGGTGAGAGCCGATTGTAGCCTACCGTTTCGCTATTTCAGAAGAAGGTATTCAGCGCCTCGGTAACGTTGTAGGCGTCGTCCACCGCCAGCAGTACCTGCCACTTGTCGAAGGTCGTGCAGGGGTGCGAGATGCCGCAGCCGACCAGGTCGCCCACGCGCAGGGTATCGCGGATGTCCCCTTCCGGCAGCGACAGGTAGGCGTGCTGGTCGTTCATCTTGAAGATGGTGCAGCCGGGCGGCAGCTCGGCGGGCAGCGCCGCATCGCTGCCCGGACGGTGGGTGAACAGCGGCGTGGGCAAGGCTTCGTCGTAGGAAGCGTCGCGCTTGCCCATCGTGAGGATGGCCAGGCCCGGTTCGGGGCGCGACTGCACGGTGCTCCACATTTCCAGCGCCGGGCGCAGTCCCTCGCCATGGGATTCGCGTGCGTCGAGCTGGGCCAATAGGCGCTTATAGGAACCGTGGTCGCTGGTGAGATAGCAGCCGCTGCGCAGCACGGCGCGCACCGGGCGCGACAGGCCGTCCATGCCCGCGAAACCGCGCGCCACCAGGTCGAAATAGGACGAGCCGCCGGCCGAAATCAGGATCTCGGCGCCGCCGAACAGGCCTTCGCCGTCGGCCGTTTCCACCAGATCCACCAGCTCGGCCAGGAAGGCGCGCACCGCGCGCAGGTCGGCATCACGGTCGTCGCTGACCAGGAGGCCCTCGTAGCCTTCGAAGCCCGCCAGGGCCAGGCCGTCGGCAGCGGCGATGGCGCGGGCCACCGCCAGCGCCTCGCCAGGGCTGCGGCAGCCGGCGCGCTTGCCGGCCAGGCCGAGTTCGACCAGCACCGGCAATGGACGGGCCAGGCCGCGCGCCGTCACCGCTGTCGAGAGGCGCGCCACACCCTCGATCGAGTCCGCCAGCACGAAGCATTCGAAATCCGGGTCCTCATGCAGCAGCGCCAGCACGGCCTCGATGTCGGCGCGCGCCACCAGCTGGTTGGCCAGCAGCACGCGGCGCACGTTGAAGCGGTGCGCCACCTGCACCTGGGTAGCGCTGGCCAGCGTAATGCCCCAGGCGCCATTGGCCAGCTGGGCCGCGAAGAGCTGCGGACTCATGGTGGTCTTGCCGTGCGGGACCAGCGTGACGCCATGGCGCGCGCAGAACGCCTTCATCCAGGCCAGGTTGTGCTGGAGGGCCGATGCCTTCAGCACGGCGACCGGGAAGCTGGTGTCGCCGCGCAGGACGTTCCAGCCCTGGATGCCAATCGCGCCCTGGCGCAGGGGTTCCGTCAATGGCAGGCCCTTGGTGCCGGGCAGCAGCAATTGTTCGTCGAGGGTGGAGAGGGCGAGGCCGTCGCGGGGAAGGGTATGCATAACGTTCCAGATCGGAGTGGTCGATGTGCAGGCTATTGTAACGATGCTTGGCAGGCCAAAAAAAAGCACCGCCGCAGCGGTGCTCTTCTCGTGCCATGCGTCGGCAATTACTGCATGTGCTGACCACCGTTGATGGCGATGTTGGCGCCGGTAACGAACGCCGCTTCTTCCGACGACAGGTAAGCCACCAGGCCGGCGACTTCTTCCGGCTTGCCCAGGCGGCCCATCGGAATCTGCGGAATGATCTTCGATTCCAGCACTTCGCTCGGGATGTCCATCACCATCTTGGTGCCGATGTAGCCCGGCGAGATGGTGTTGACGGTCACGCCCTTGCGCGCCACTTCCAGGGCCAGGGCCTTGGTGAAGCCGTGCATGCCGGCCTTGGCCGCCGAATAGTTGGTCTGGCCGAAGGCGCCCTTCTGGCCGTTCACCGACGAGATGTTGATGATCCGGCCCCAGCCGCGCTCGACCATGCCGTCGCAGACCGGCTTGGTCATGTTGAACACGGAATCCAGGTTGGTCTTCATGACCGCATCCCAGTTCGGCTTGTCCATCTTCTTGAAGGTCATGTCGCGCGTGATACCGGCGTTGTTCACCAGCACGTCGACCGGGCCGACGTCCTGCTCGACCTGGCGCACGCAGGCCTGGGCCGAATCGTAGTCGGACACGTCGCAGGGATAAGCCTTGAAGTCATAGCCCTGCTCTTTCATCTGGCTCAGCCAGCTTTCCGCCTTCGTGTTGCCCGGCGAATACGTAGTGACGACCTTGTAACCCAAAGCGGCCAGCTTGATGCACACCGCTTCGCCCAGACCGCCCATGCCGCCCGTCACCAATGCTACTCGTGCCATTGTCTTCTCCAGTTTTGTTGTCAGTCACTGCACTACCAAACCACGCGGACAGGCCGCTCGCCTGCCCGGAACCAGCCCTTGCTCAGTCGCGCTCGACCGCCAGCGCCACGCCCATGCCGCCGCCGATGCACAGGCTGGCCAGCCCGCGCTTGGCGTCGCGGCGCACCATCTCGTGCAGCAGGGTGACCAGCACGCGGCAGCCCGAGGCACCGATCGGGTGACCCAGGGCGATCGCGCCGCCGTTCACGTTGATCTTCGAGGTGTCCCAGCCCATTTCCTTGTTGACCGCGATGGCCTGGGCGGCGAAGGCTTCGTTGATTTCCATGAGGTCGATGTCTTCGTGGGTCCAGCCGGCCTTCTGCAGGCACAGCTGGGTCGCCGAGACCGGGCCCATGCCCATGATCGACGGATCCAGGCCGGCCGAGGCGTAGGCCTTGATGCGCGCCAGCGGGGTCAGGCCCAGCTCTTTCGCCTTCGAGGCGCTCATCATGATGACGGCCGCAGCGCCGTCGTTGATGCCGGACGCATTGCCGGCGGTGACAGTGCCTTCCTTGTTGAAGGCCGGACGCAAGCCGGACAGGGCTTCCATGGTCGAACCGTGCTTCGGGTATTCGTCGGTGTCGAAAATGGTCGGGCCTTTCTTCGACGGGATCTCGACCGGGAGGATCTCGTCCTTGAACTTGCCGGCCTTCTGGGCGGCTTCGGCCTTGAGCTGCGACTGCAGCGCGAATTCATCCTGCTCGGCGCGCGAGACTTCGTACTTGCGTGCGACGTTCTCGGCGGTGACGCCCATGTGGTACTGGTTGTACACGTCCCACAGGCCGTCGACGATCATGGTGTCGACCAGCTTGGCGTCACCCATGCGGAAACCGTCGCGCGAGCCGTTCAGCACGTGCGGCGATGCGCTCATGTTTTCCTGGCCGCCGGCGATGACGATTTGGGCGTCGCCGCACTTGATGGCCTGGGCCGCAAGGTGGGTGGCCTTCAGGCCGCTGCCGCACACCATGTTGATGGTCTGCGCCGGCACCATATCGGGCAGCCCGCCCTTGATGACGGCCTGGCGGGCCGGATTCTGGCCGGCGCCGGCGGTGAGGACCTGGCCCATGATCACCTCGCTGACCGAGGCAGGATCGATGCCGGTCTTGGCCAGCAGTTGGCGGATCACGTGCGCGCCGAGCTCGGCGGCAGGTATCTTGGCCAGCGTGCCGCCGAATTTACCGACTGGCGTGCGGCCGGCGGCCACGATGACGACATCTTCCATGTTGCTCTCCCTAGTACCCGGTCTGGCCGGGAATTGTTAAGACGGCAGGGCCGTGAAACCATGCATCTTACGGTTTGCGCAAGGCCCATGTTTAAGCGAAATCAATCTTATCAGCTTATTCACCAATTACAACCGCGCGATGACAGGCTGTCAGCAACTTGCGCACATATTTTTGAACACACATGGAACGGACTATGTAACACTTATTTCTACTAGGAATCATGCGTACGTAAAGCCCTTTCGGTCATTTTTTTACAGTAGAATGCACGAGCGCAACGCCAACCAGACCGCTTTATGCTGAAGACCCCATCCTCGCTGCCTATCGAAATCAAGATCTCCACGGTCGTCGCCATTTCGACGATCCTGCACTCGGCCGACCCGGCCACGATCGACGCGGCACTGAACCAGATGACCGGCGGGGTCTCGGACTTTTTCGAGGACGAGTTCGCGGTGATCGACATCGCCGCCATCGCCCACGAATGGTCCGCCACCGCGGCCCCGGCCATCGACTGGCCGGCGCTGGTGGCGCTGCTGAAGAAATACCGGCTCAATGCGGTGGCCGTGCGCGGCGCCGCTCCGGAAATGGCGGACGCGATCCGCGCCCACGGCCTGTCGCTGGACGACGGCTCGAGCGGCGTGCGCGCCCCGGAAGCGAAGGAGCTGCCGGCGGCGCCGACGCCTGCGCCAGCACCGGCACCGGGGCCGGCGCCGGCTCCGGTACAGCCTGCCCCCGCGCCTGCCCCGGTGCCGGCCATGATCATCGATACCCCGGTGCGCGCCGGCCAGCGCGTCTATGCGCGCGGCACCGACCTGATCATTACCGCGGTCGTCAACAATGGCGCGGAAATCATCGCCGACGGCAGCATCCATGTGTACGCGCCCCTGAACGGCCGGGCACTGGCGGGCGCCTCCGGCAACCCGGAAGCACGCATCTTCGCCCTGTCGATGCAGCCGGAACTGGTGTCGATCGCAGGCGTGTACCGCACCTTCGACGACGGTTTCCCGAATGACCTGACGCGCCAGCCGGCGCAGATCAAGCTGGTCGGCGACCGGCTTGCGATCTCTTCGCTGGCGCCGGCGTCGCGCGCGTAAAACTTTCGACCGCAGATACCTGCTAGAACTGTAAAGGACCTTTTTGTGGCAAGAATTATTGTTGTGACGTCCGGCAAGGGCGGTGTGGGAAAAACCACCTCGAGCGCAAGCTTTTCCAGCGGCCTGGCCCTGCGCGGCCACAAGACCGCGGTCATCGACTTCGACGTCGGCCTACGTAACCTCGACCTGATCATGGGCTGCGAACGCCGCGTGGTCTATGACCTGATCAACGTGATCAACGGCGAGGCAACCCTGAACCAGGCGCTGATCAAGGACAAGCACACCGACAACCTGTTCATCCTGCCGGCCTCGCAGACGCGCGACAAGGATGCGCTGAGCGAAGACGGCGTCGAGCGCGTGCTGAACGAGCTGGTCAAGATGGGCTTCGAGTTCATCATCTGCGACTCGCCGGCCGGCATCGAACACGGCGCCCTGATGGCGCTGACCTTCGCGGACGAGGCGATCATCGTCACCAACCCGGAAGTGTCCTCGGTGCGCGACTCCGACCGCATTCTCGGCATCATCCAGGCCAAGTCGCGCCGCGCCCAGAGCGGTTCGGAGCCGGTCAAGGAGCACCTCCTGATCACCCGTTACTCGCCGAAGCGCGTGGAAGCCGACGAAATGCTGTCCTACCAGGACGTGCAGGAAATCCTGCGCATCCCGCTGATCGGCATCATTCCGGAATCGGAATCGGTGCTGCACGCCTCGAACCAGGGCAACCCGGCGATCCATTTCAAGGGTACCGACGTGGCCGAGGCCTACGAAGACGTGATCGCCCGCTTCCTCGGCGAAGAGCGTCCGCTGCGCTTCACCAACTACGAAAAGCCGGGCCTGTTCCAGCGCATCTTTGGAGCCAAGTGATATGCCACTGCTCAATTTCCTCTTTCCGAAAAAAGAGAAGAGCGCGACAGCAGCCAAGGAGCGCCTGCAGATCATCATCGCCCGCGAGCGCACCAACCGCGCCGGCCCGGACTTCCTGCCGGCCCTGCACCGCGAGCTGATCGAGGTGATTTCGAAGTACACCAGGGTCAACCCGGACGACATCAAGATTTCGCTCGACCGCCAGGGCAACCTGGAAGTGCTCGATGTGAACGTGGTACTGCCGGATGCCTGATGGCCCCATGTTTCTATAAACAAATGCCCGCTTGAGCGGGCATTTGTTTATCCAGACTATCCAGACGCGGTTCCCGCATCGGTCATCCGTAATTGCTGCAACTCGCGCGCCACCTTGGCGCAGGCTTCCACGTGCTGGTAACCCATCTTGCTGAACAGCGCGAAGCCGATCGCCGCCGACGCCACCTGCCCCGCGATCGGCACCACCTTGGCCACCGTCTTGGCCGCGATCTTCACCCCGGCACGCTTGAACAGCACCAGCACCAATCGCTTCGTCACCAGTTTCCCGACCAGCATGCCGCCGACCGAGGCCGCTGCCTGGTAGGCCAGTATCCGCAGGCGCGGATGCAGGCGCTCGATCTGCTTCTGGCTCAGGCCGAATTCCTTGTTGACCTCTTCCACCAGCAGCGTGAAGGTGCTCAGGTCCGACAGCACGTCCACGCCCGGCAGCGGCACCGCCGCCACCCCGGCCGAGACCATGGCCCGCTTGCGCACCATCTTGCGGCAACGCTCGCGCGCCAGCTCGATCTCGGCTCCGTGCACCGGCACAGCCGGCGTTTCGGTCGCGGCCATGTCTTTTCTTTTGCTTCGAAACCACATATCGCCTCCCGGTTACTTCGTATGGACAAGTGTAGCGCGGCCCCGCGTTCGCCTGAACACAACAGAACCGTATTTCCTGACGAAAATTCGTCAATTTGCTGTAGCGCTATTTTGTGAAAGTCTGCTATATTCGGTTTAACCCTTGTAGGAGCCTTCCTACAAAGGCAACCTTACCAGTAGATGTCCTATGAAGATCGCCGTTCTCGAACAAGACCGCAGCCAGGCTGAACTCATTAGCCAGGTGCTGACCGCTGCAGGCCACAGCTGCCAGCCATACGACAGCGCCAAGGAATGCCTCGCGCAACTGCGCAAGGAAAATGCCGACATGCTGGTCATGGACTGGAACGTCCCCGACATGGAAGGCGCCGAGGTGCTGCGCCGTGCCAAGGAAAAGATGGCAGCCAGTGCGCCGGTTATTTTCCTTGTTGGCAACAATGCCGAGGACGACATCATCGCCGGTGTCACTGCAGGCGCCGATGATTACCTGGTCAAGCCGCTGCGCCGCGGCGAGCTGGTGGCCCGCGTATCGGCCCTGTTGCGCCGCGCCTACCCGTCGCAGAACAGCGCCGAGCAGCTGCAGTTCGGTCCCTTTACCTTCGAAACCCGCCCGGGGCGCCTGCTCAAGGACGGTTCGATCATCGACGTCACCCAGAAGGAATTCTCGCTGGCGCTGCTGTTCTTCCGTAACATCGGCCGCCCGCTGTCGCGCGCCTACATTCATGAATCCGTGTGGGTGCGCGATACCGACGTGCCTTCGCGCACCATGGACACCCATGTCTCGCGCGTGCGCAACAAGCTCAGCCTGCGCCCGGAGAACGGCTTCCGCCTGGTGCCGGTGTACAGCTACGGCTACCGTCTGGAAAAGCTGGGCGCGTAAGTTCAAGGAGCAAGTAATAGCATTGCGCTAACAGGGCGGCCGGCCCCGGCCGCCCGCTGAAACCCTTCTCGCGTAAGGGTATAATGGGTGCATACCCCTTGACCCTCGTCCCACCATGCAACTGCTTGCCGTTGGCCTGAACCACACGACCGCCCCGGTCTCGCTGCGCGAGCAGCTGGCACTCGCGCCCGACCAGCTCGGCAAGGCGGTACAGGCGGCGCGCAGCTGGTTCGCGCGCCAGGGTTCGCATGGGGCTGCCGGCAACGAGGCGGCCATCCTGTCGACCTGCAACCGCACCGAGATGTATGCGGCCAGCGACATCGCCAATCCGCTCGACGCCTCGGCCCAGTTCCTGGCCCACTACCACGCACTGAATTTCGCCGAACTGCGCCCGCATCTCTACATGCTGCCGCAGGATAGCGCGGTGCGCCACGCTTTCCGCGTCGCCTCCGGCCTCGATTCGATGGTGCTGGGCGAGCCGCAGATCCTGGGCCAGATGAAGGACGCGGTGCGCACCGCCGAGGAAGCCGGCGGCCTGGGCACCTACCTGCACCAGCTCTTCCAGCGCAGCTTCGCCGTGGCCAAGGAAGTGCGCAGCACCACCGAGATCGGCGCCCACAGTGTCTCGATGGCAGCTGCCGCGGTGCGTCTGTCGCAGCGCATTTTTGATCGCATCGCCGACCAGCACGTACTGTTCATCGGCGCCGGCGAGATGATCGAACTGTGCGCCGCCCACTTCGCGGCCCAGAACCCGAAATCCGTCACCATCGCCAATCGCAGCATGGAGCGCGGCGAGGCGCTGGCCGCGCGCTACAACGGCCAGGCGATCCGCCTGGCCGACCTGCCCGAGCGCCTGCAGCATTTCGATATCGTGATCTCGTGCACCGCTTCGACCCTTCCCCTGATTGGCCTCGGCATGGTCGAGCGCGCGGTCAAGGCGCGCCGCCACCGTCCGGTATTCATGGTCGACCTGGCCGTTCCGCGCGATATCGAGCCCGAAGTCGCGCGCCTGGACGACGTGTTCCTGTACACCGTGGACGACCTCGCGCAGGTGGTCCAGACCGGCATCGAGAGCCGCCAGGCCGCCGTGGCCCAGGCCGAAGCCATCATCGAGACGCGCGTGCAGTCCTTCATGCACTGGGTCGGCGACCGCGCCGTGGTGCCGGTGATCCGCGACCTGCACGAGTCGAGCGAGGCGCTGCGCCTGGCCGAACTCGAACGCGCGCGTAAACTCCTGGCGCGCGGCGACGATCCGGAGGCCGTACTCGAAGCGCTGTCGAAGGGCCTGACCGCCAAGTTCCTGCATGGCCCGCAGCAGGCGCTGCACCATGCCCAGGGTGACGAGCGCGCCCGCCTTGCCAGCCTGCTGCCCCAGCTGTTCCGCGGCCGCCGTTAGCGGCCCTCTTCCATTTGTCATGCATCCCGCCATGGGATGTATCCCGGCCGCCCCGCGGCTACCTAGACTCCATCGCACACCATGAAACCATCCATGCTGGCCAAGCTGGACCAACTGGCCAACCGACTCGTCGAACTGGACGAACTGCTCATGTCCGAAGGCGCCACCGCCAACATGGACAGCTACCGCAAGATGACGCGCGAGCACGCCGAGCTGTCGCCGCTGGTCGCCCTGTACCGCCAATACGAGGCGGCCCAGGAGGACATCGCGGCTGCCCAGGAAATGGCGCAGGACCCGGAGATGAAGGACTTCGCCCAGGAAGAAATCGAGGACGCGAAAGCGCGCCTGGCTGCCCTTGACCTCGAGCTGCAGAAAATGCTGCTGCCGAAGGACGAGAACGACGAGCGCAACATCTTCCTCGAGATCCGCGCCGGCACCGGCGGCGACGAATCGGCCCTGTTCGCCGGCGACCTGCTGCGCATGTACACCCGCTTCGCGGAACGCAACCGCTGGCAGGTCGAGCTGGTGTCGGAGTCGCCCTCGGACCTGGGCGGCTACCGCGAAATCATCGTGCGCATCATCGGCAACGGCGTGTACTCGAAGCTGAAGTTCGAATCGGGCGGCCACCGCGTGCAGCGCGTTCCCGCCACCGAGACTCAGGGCCGCATCCACACCTCGGCCTGCACCGTGGCCGTGATGCCGGAAGCCGACGAGGTCGAGGACGTGAACATCAACCCGGCCGACCTGCGCATCGACACTTACCGCGCCTCCGGCGCCGGCGGCCAGCACATCAACAAGACCGATTCGGCGGTGCGCATCACCCACCTGCCGACCGGGATCGTGGTGGAATGCCAGGACGACCGCAGCCAGCACAAGAACAAGGCGCAGGCGCTGAAGGTGCTGGCGGCGCGCATCAAGGACGTGCAGCTGCGCGAGCAGCAATCGAAGGAAGCGGCCACCCGCAAGAGCCTGATCGGCTCGGGCGACCGCAGCGAACGGATCCGCACCTACAACTTCCCACAGGGCCGCCTGACCGACCACCGCATCAACCTGACCCTGTACAAGCTGGACTTCATCATGGACGGCGACCTGCTCGAACTGACCAATGCGCTGGCGGCCGAGCACCAGGCGGAGCTGCTGGCGGCGCTGGGCGATTGATGTTGTAGGGTGGGCGGGCCTCCCGCCCACGCGTTCAACTGTCCGACGATAAACCGCATCGCGTCTGTTCAAATCTGGTTTGAACGCGTGGGCAGGGAACCTGCCCACCCTAGGTTAAGCAAAGCGCGATTAAGCTTGTATTAAGTAGCCTTGCGGGCTTCATGCGAGAATTGCCCGTCTTCGTACCACACCTATAACAACCATGATGCTGCCCTCCAATCGCCAGATCCTGTTCGCCATCTCCTCGATCTGCTTCGCCCTGATCGGTGTCGCCCTCTACCTGCAGCACGCCCACGACATGCTGCCCTGTCCGCTGTGCGTGATCCAGCGCTACATGTTCCTGGCGGTCGGCGTGGCCAGCCTGGTGGCGGCCATCAGCGGCAAGGTGCGCGAAGGCACGGCGCTGGCCCTGCTGGCGGCGCTGGGCGGCCTGTATGCGGTCGGCAAGCACCTGTACGTGATCGCCAACCCGGGCTTCACCTGCGGCATCGATCCGATGGAGACCTTCCTCAACAAGATCCCCACCGCCGAATACCTGCCCTGGCTGTTCCGCGCCGACGGCCTGTGCGAAGGCGCCACCGACGGCATCATGGGCCTGGCGATCCCGCAGTGGTCGGCGATCTGGTTCGTGGTGCTGACCGTGCTGCTGGCCTTCGTCCTGCTGCGCAAGAAACACGCATGACCTACGTGGTACAGGCCGGCGCGACCATCCGGCAACTCTTGGCCGCCGTGCCGCGCTCGTTGCCGCTTGATCCGCTGGAAAACCGCATCCTGCTGTGCCACGCGCTGGGCGTGTCGCGGGTGGCGCTGATCACCCAGTCCGAACGCGCCCTCACGGATGACGAAGCCGCGCGCCTGGATGCGCTGGTGCAGCGGCGCCTCGGCGGCGAACCGATCGCCTACATCGTGGGTGAGCGCGAATTCTTCGGGCTGCCCTTCCGGGTCGGCCCGGGCGTCCTGATCCCGCGCCCCGACACCGAACTGATCGTCGAGCTCAGCCTCGAACGCCTGCCGCCGGGGGGGCGCCTGCTCGACATGGGCACCGGCAGCGGCGCCATCGCCGTGGCCTGCGCCCACAGCCGCAGGGACGCAAGCGTGACGGCGCTCGACCTCAGCGAAGAGGCGCTGGCCATCGCGCGCGCCAACGCCGCGGCCAACGGCGTGACGGTGCGCTTCCTGCAGAGCGACTGGTTCTCGGCCGTCAAGCACGAAGGTTTCGAGCTCATCGCCTCGAATCCCCCCTACATCGCTGCCGGCGACGAACACCTGTCGCAGGGCGACCTGCGCTTCGAACCCGTCGGCGCACTGACCGACCATGCGGACGGCCTGTCGGCCTTGCGGACCATCATCGCCGGCGCCCCCGACCACCTCACGCCGGGCGGCTGGCTGCTGCTCGAGCATGGCTACGACCAGGCCGAGGCCGTGCGCGGCCTGCTGGCGGCGCGCGGCTTCCTCGACGTGCAGAGCTGGCGCGACCTGGCCGGCATCGAACGCGTCAGTGGCGGCCGGATATCCTGACGGGCGCGCCCCCGAAAACAGTCTTGCTAAAATGACCAGCCCCGCTGGTTGTTTCCATTTCCCGGGCCCGGCATGCGCAAACTCTTCGCCTCGATCGTCCTGCTCGCTCCCTTCGTCTGCGGCGCCGCCGACACGACGGTCGACAGCGCACGCCGGCTGTTCGAGCGCGAATGGCAGTGGCAGCTGCGCCAGCAGCCCGAGTTTGCGACCGCCATCGGCGAACACCGCTTCGACGCTCTACTGAGCGACACCACGCTCGCCGCACGCGCCGCCGCCATCGAGCACACGCGCGAAGTCCTCGCCGAAATACGCCAGCTCGACCGCGCGGAACTCGAGGGCCAGGATCGGCTTTCCTACGACCTGTTCATTGCCCAGCGCGAACGCATGCTCGCGGCCAACGCCTTCACGGCCTTCGACCCGCAGCCGCTCAGCGGCGTCGACGGACTGCACGTGCGCCTGCCGCGGCTGGTCGCGGCGATGCCCTTTACAAGCGAGCTTGAATACCGCAATTACCTGGCGCGCCTTGCCGCCCTGCCCGCGCACGTGGATGGCCTGGTCGAGCAGCTGCGCGCCGGAATGACCGCCGGCTGGACCGTGCCGAAGACGGTGATGGCGCCGGTCCCGGCGGCCTTGCATACCCTGCACGAAGAGATCGCCGCGGGCGCGCTGTTCGCCCCTTTCCTGCGCATCCCCGCCACGATCGAGCCGGAAGCGAGGGAAAGGCTGCTGGTGGACGGCATCTCGGCGCTGGCGAATAGCGCCCAGGCCCTGCACCGGCTCGAGGAATTCGTGCGCACCGAGTACCTGCCGGCGGCGCGCGAGACCATCGGCGCTTCAAGCCTGCCCGGCGGGGCGGACTGGTATGCCTTCCTGGTGCGCCATGCCACCACCACGCGCCTCACGCCGGCCCAGGTGCATGCGATCGGCCTGCGGGAAGTCGCCCGCCTGCGCGCGGAGATGGCCGCGCTGGTGCCGCGCACCGGTTTTCGCGGCAACCTGGAGCAGTTCCTGGTGTTCGCGCGCACCGACCGGCGCCTGTTCTTCCCGAACCAGGAAGCCCTGCTGGCCCGCTACCGCAAGGCGTTGGCGCGCGCAAGCGCGCGGCTGCCGCGGGTGGTGGCAACGGTGCCGGAGGCCGGCATCGCGGTCAAACCGATGTCGATGGACGGCGCTGGCCAGCCGCTCGCCTATTACGAAGGCGGCAGCGACAGCCGCAGCGCCGCGCTGGTGGTGAACGTGTCGCAGCCGGGTGCGCGGCCGGTCTGGCAGGTCGACAGCGTGGCCCTGCACGAGGCACTGCCGGGCCACCACCTGCAGGTGGCGCGTGCCCGGGCACTGGGTCCGCAACTGCCGGCCTTCCGCCGCCACGCCTGGTACCAGGCCTTCGGCGAGGGCTGGGCCACTTATGCCGAGGGCCTCGGCCCGGAACTGGGCTTTTTCAATGATCCCTTCTCGCATTTCGGCCAGCTGAACGAAGAGATGCTGCGCGCGGCGCGGCTGGTGGTGGACACCGGCATCCACACGCTGGGCTGGTCGCGCAAGGGGGCGATCGACTACCTGAACACCCACACGGCCAATCCGCCGCCGGATAACGAGGCGGAAGTCGACCGGATCATCGCCCAGCCGGCGCAGGCGCTCGGCTACAAGATCGGCCAGCTGCGCATTGCCGCGCTGCGCGAGCGCGCCGCTACCCTGCTGGGCCGGCGTTTCGACCTGCGGCGCTTCCACGACGCCGTGCTGGGCGGCGGCGCCCTGCCGCTGGACGAGCTCCAGCGCCAGGTCGAGCGCTGGATCGCGGCAGAACAGGAGGCCGCGAAAGCAGTCAATACGGCCAAAGCGGCATCGCCCGCCCCCGCCCCTTCAAGCTCCCGGAAAGAATGAGGCGGTCGCCAACGCACTCGGCGTTTTTCGGTTACTCTCTGCTCCAATCGAATTTGGCAGTATAGAAAGGAAACACCTGTGGGTAAGCAACCGGAGCCGAACCAACTACAGCGCCGCCTGGCCCTGCTCGACGACGACGACCACCGCGCCCTGCTCGGCCAGGGCCTGCGCGGCATCGAACGCGAGACCCTGCGCGTCGACCGCAACGGACACCTGGCGCGGACCCCGCATCCGGTCGAGCTCGGTTCAGCACTGACCCATCCGCAGATCACCACCGACTACGCCGAAACCCTGCTGGAATTCATCACGCCGGCCGAGCACGACATCTCCGTGGTGCTGAACCACCTGGACGCCATCCACCGTTTTGCGCATGCACGCCTGAAGGATGAGATGCTGTGGAGCGTCTCGATGCCGGGCGAACTGCCGCCCGAGGAAGACATCGAGATCGCCTGGTACGGCACCTCCAACATCGGCATGCTCAAGCACGTGTACCGCCGCGGCCTGGCGCTGCGTTACGGGAAGGCGATGCAGTGCATCTCGGGCATCCACTACAACTACTCGCTGCCGGAAAAACTGTGGCAGCTGGTGGCCGCCAGCGAAGGCATCGCCGAAGAACGCCGCAATGCACTGCGCGACTTCCAATCCGAGAGCTACATCGCGACGATCCGCAACTTCCGGCGCTACAGCTGGCTGCTGATGTACCTGTTCGGCGCCACCCCGGCCCTGACCACCAGCTTCCTGCGCGGCCGTCCGCACCGGCTCGAAACGCTGTCCGACGACACGCTCTACCTGCCCTACGCGACCAGCCTGCGCATGAGCGACCTCGGTTACCAGAACGACGCCCAGGCCGGCCTGCGCCCGCACGAGAACAGCCTGGAAAGCTACGTCACCAGCCTGATGGCCGCCGTGAACACGCCCTATGAACCCTACCAGGCGCTCGGCACCAGGAAGGACGGCGAGTGGATCCAGCTGTCGACCAACGTGTTGCAGATCGAGAACGAGTACTACTCGACGATCCGCCCGAAACGCGTGATCCGTACCGGCGAGCGTCCGGTGCAGGCCCTGTGCAACCGCGGGGTCCAGTACATCGAAGTGCGCTGCCTCGACGTCGACCCCTTCGAGCCGGTCGGCATCAGCCTGGAAACCGGCCGCTTCCTCGACGCCTTCCTGCTGTTCTGCGCCTTCGAGGAAAGCCCCCTGATCAGCGCCCACGAAGGCCAGGTCCACGCGCGCAACTTCGCCCGCACCGTCAAGGAAGGACGCGACCCGGCCCTGAACCTCACCCGCGACGGCAATGAGGTGCCGCTCAAGGACTGGGCGCTCGAGCTCATCGAGCGCATCCGCCCGGTGGCGCAGTTGCTGGACGACCAGCACAACGAAGGCAATGTGCACGAGTCCTCGCTCAACCTGCAGAAGGCCAAGGTCATCAACCCGGCGCTCACTCCGTCGGCACGGGTGCTGGAGGAGATCCGCAGCCTCGGCTCGGCCGCCGCCTTCGGCCTGCGCCAGAGCGCGCTGCATGCCGCCAGCTTCAGGGAAAGCCCCTTGATGCCGGCCGAGGAAGCGCTGTTCGACGAAATGGCCCAGAAATCGCTGGCCGAGCAGGCCGCGATCGAGCAGCAGGACACCGGCAGCTTCGACGACTTCGTGGCTGCCTACAACAGCAGTACCCTGTGCGGCAACCACTGAGGCCGGCACAATCCCGCGCATGCTCACGTTCTACAACGAACACCACGCCCAGCAGCCTGTCAGCGGTACGCCGTCGCCGTGGGACGAGCAGCCCGACGCCGTCTCGCTGACGCTGGCGGAGTTCGAGCGGCGCGGCCTGGGACGCATCGTCACCCCGCACGGCGTGCCGCTGGTCTCGCTCGAGCGCGTGCACTCGCCGCGCTACCTGCACTTCCTGCGCACGGCATGGAGCGCGTGGAGCGCGCTGGAATCTGCTGCCTCAGCCCTTGCCGGCAAGCCGCTGCTGCCAGCCCTGTGGCCGCCGCGCGGCACGCCGGCCGAGCCCGAACCGGACGACTTCCTGGCGCGCCTCGGCCTGTTCGCTTCCGACAGCCGCACGCCGATCACCGGCGGCACCTGGAGTGCAGCCAAAACCGGCGCAGACTGCGCCATCAATGCCGCGCACGCGCTGCGCGTGGGCGAACGCGGCAGCTTCGCGCTGACCAGCCCGCCGGGCCACCATGCGCGCGCCGAGGGCTTCGGCGGCGGCTGCTTCCTGAACAATTCCGCGCTGGCAGCCCAGCACCTGCTCGACGACGGCCTGGGACGCGTGGCGATCCTCGACATCGCGCCCCACCACGGCCACGGCACCCAGGACGTCTTCTATGCACGAAATGACGTGCTGTACGTGTCAATCCACCTCGATCCGCGCCAGGCCTATCCCTACTATGCCGGCCATGCCGGTGAACAGGGTACGGGTGCGGGGCTCGGCTACAACATGAACCTGCCGCTTTCCCCCGAGTGCGGCAGCGGCGCCTGGTTCGCGGCGCTGGAGACGGCCTGCGTCAAGCTGGCCATGTTCCGGCCCGAGGCCCTGGTAGTCTCGCTGGGCGCGTTCGCACCGGGCTTCGGCCTGCAGGCCGGCGACTTCCTGCGCATCGGCGAACGCATCGCCCATCTCGGCCTGCCCGCCGCCTTCATGTTCGAGGGCGGCAGCACCGGTAACGGCAACGGCGCCGTCAGCATCCTCGAAGGTTTCGAAACCGCCGCGTGAGCATCCCGCCGCGCGGCTCCTCACCAATCCGACTATCCCATGATCGACTGGCAGTTCTCCCATTTCAATGACCTCACCGCAGCCGAGCTGTACGAAGTGCTCGCACAGCGCCAGGACGTGTTCATCCTCGAGCAGACCTGCCTCTACCCCGACATCGACGGGCTCGACCCGGTGGCGCACCACCTGCTGGGCTGGCGCACGGTCGACGGCAAGCGCCAACTAGCCGCCTACCTGCGCGTGCTCGGCCCGGGCGTGAAGTACGAGGAGATGTCGCTTGGCCGCGTCATCACGACCAAGGCCGCGCGCGGCAGCGGCGCCGGCCGCGCCCTGCTGCTTGAGGGCATCGCGCGCGCCGAAACGCTTTATCCGGGGCACCGCATCCGCATCGGCGCCCAGCAATACCTGGAAAAGTTCTACCAGGGTTTCGGCTTCGAGACCGTTTCCGCCCCCTACGACGAAGACGGCATCATGCACATCGACATGCTGCGCTAGCGCGGCCGACGCTGCGCGGGCACGCTAGGAAAAGCGCAGGCTTTCCCGCTTGCCCGTTTTGCGCCACCCAGCCAGCAGGACCAGACCTGCCGTCAGCAGCGCATAGTTGCCCGGCTCGGGTACCGCGGAGACCAGGTCCAGCCGTACCGACATGCATTCGCCGTCGCGGCAGGCCTTGCCGAGGATCTGCTGGGCGTCGTTGATGTCGTAGGCCTCGACCACCTGCCAGCCGTCGGTGCCTTCGACAAACTGATTCAGGTCGGTCATCTTTCCGTCCATGTACAAGAACGCAGTCCGTTCGTCTGCCCAGAGTTGGGACCAGCCGACCACCATGCCGGCATTGTTGATTGCCCAGGCCTCGCCCTTCACGTAGTTGTAACGGTCTAAGGGTCCCAGCGAGCGCATCGAACCTCCGGTGTAGAGGAAGGGAACCGTGTCCCCTGTTTCGTCGTAGGACCACCCGACGACCTGGCCCATATCGTTGATATCGGTTGCGAAACTTTCCTCCCCTCCCAGTGTGCCGAGGTCCTGCATGCGTCCGTCCTGGTACAGGAAAGCGTGCCCGGCGTAGATCGAATCGGCCCCGACATAGGTCGAGCCGCCCACGATCTGTCCGCGGTTGTTGATCGCGGTCGCAGCGGCCCAGGTTACCCTGCCGCTCAGGGTGCCGAGCATGGTGATGGTGCCGTGCGCGTCCACCCAGGCGTGCTGGTCCCCCCCGAACGTGGCGTACTCGCCGGCTACCTGACCCAGGTCGTTCAGGCCGTTCGCCCGCCCGGCCTGAACATCGTCGAGCACGGGCCCCACGTGATGCATCGCCTCCGATGTATAGAGGAAGGGCTGGCCGTATCCCCAACTTCCTAAGGCGCCGGCAACGTCTCCACGGCCATTAATCGCGTAGCCATAGCTGTTCGCTCCGAGTCCGAGATTGATGAGGGAAGCGCCATCCCAGACGCTCACGCCCTCGCTGGTATTGCCGACAATACGGCCCGAGCTGTTCATGGCGGTGGCATTGAATCCCGAAGGCAGGAAAGTCATCGAGTAAACCGGATCCGCCAGTGCCACGACTGGACAGGCCAGCAGCGCCACTAAGCATCGACGAGTCATCTTTCTTAACATGCTTGCCCCTTGTGCTGTGTTAATAACAAGCTTGAGGCAAGCATGAAAGGGGGCCATGCGCTAGCTCAGGCGGGCACGCGCATCACTTTTGACGAAAGCAGGCTGGTATCGGGAAGCGCCGATGCAGGCGGCACTTCCCGAAGGCCGGAGAGGGAAAGCTCAGGGTTCGAGCAGCACCGCGCGGCATTCGCCGTACAGGGTGCAGGCATAGGCGGCGATCTGCTGGGCATCGTTGATGCCGACCGCATCGAGCACCGTCCAGCTGCCGCGCTTGGCGACCAGGTCGTTCAGGTCATGCATCACGCCGTCGCGGTAGAGGAAGGCGTGCGAGAAGCTCTCGCCGGACACGTGGTCCGCGCGGGTCGAGTAGCCGACCACCATCCCGGCATTGTTCAGGGCCCGCGCGTCGGTATAAGGACCGCCGAGCGAGCCGATGTCGATCATCGCGCCGTTGCGATACAGGAAGGCGTGCTGGATGTTGTCGTTCACAAAACTCATGCCCGCCACCTCGCCGCGCTCGTTGACGGCCGCGGCCGTGCTGGTAGGGCCGCCGAGCGTGCCGAGGTCTTTCATCACGCCTTTCGTGTACATGAAGGCGTGCTGGGACGTGAAACCGCGCAGGAAGGACATGCCGACCACCGTGCCGGCGCCATTGATCCCGGTCGCGCGCGCGACTCCACTGCCGAGGCTGCCGATCGGGCTCATCTTGCCGCCCGAGTACAGGAAGGCGCGGTCATTGCCGTTGCGGTCCAGCGCATACCCGGCCACCTGGCCGCTCGCGTTGATGGCCGTACCGAAGCTCGGCCGGCCGTTCAGCATGCCGAGATCGCGCAGCGCGCCGCCCTGCAACACGAAGGCATGGGACACCCCATTCTTCGCATCCGACGAGCCGGCGACCTGGCTGTTCGCGCTGATGGCCGTGGCCACGCTGCCACTGCCGCCTAGCGTGCCCAGGCTTGCCAGGACGCCACGCGACCACAGGAAGCCGCGCCCGTCGGCCTTGACGCCCACGATGCGCCCGCTGGCGTCGATGGCGTGGGGTGTGGTGTCGGGCGGGAGAAAAGTCATTTTGTAGAAAGGCTGGCTGTGCGCGGTGAGCGGAGCGGCAAGCGAGGAGGACAGCAGGAGGACGAGCAGGGAATGACGCATGACTTTCCTTTGATGCTTGAGTGAAGAGGACTTTCAGCATCACGAATAGCCGAGGCGGCAGGTTTGAGGAATATCAATGTCCAAAATCTCATTTCTTCAGGCTGTTTCCGCGCTCGCAGCGTGCTCCTGTTCAGTGGCGTAATAGATACTCATCTGCGCCGCTGCGCTGCCAGCCGGCCCGCCATGCACACGACCAGTCCAGCCAGCAACAGCCAACCGTCCTGCTCGCCCTGCGTGGCGCGCAGCAGCAGGCATGGCGGTGGCACAGGGGGTGGCGCCGCGCCGGCGGCGGCGGAAAAACAGCAGAGGACGACAGGAAGGAAAAGAGGGAATCGCATGGCGCACAGACAGGTTGTCGGGATCAGCAGCTTCAGGCATGAAGCGGACCCGGCCTGTGCGCCAGCTCAGGCGTGCGCGCAAAAAAAGAACCGGGACAGCGCCCGGTCCCGGCAAGCACTGGTTTTACTCGACCTTGGTCAGGGTGATCTCGAAGACCAGGCCATTGTTGCCAGGAATGCCGTTGGAGCCGCGCTCGCCGTAGGCCAGGCTCGCCGGTACCTCGATGGTGCGCTTGCCGCCTACCTTCATGCCGGTCACGCCCTGCTGGAAGCCCGGAATCACACCTTGTGCACCGAGGACAAACGCAAAGCTGTTCGACTCGAGGCGGGTACCCTTGTGGTCGGGGGCCGTGGCGCTGTACAGCCACAGGGTATAGGTCACGGTGGCGGTCTTGCCGGCAACCGCTTCGGCGCCGGTGCCGAGGACGTTGTCGGTCTTGACCAGCGCGGTCGGGTTGTTCGGGTTGACAGGCGGCGGGCTGGAATCGCCACCGCCGCCGCCGCCGCAGGCGGTCAGGCTCAGGATGGCGACAAAGGCGGCGATCAGGGGGAACTTCAGTTTCATGGGACGGATCCTCGGGGTACGAAAAGGGTACGAAAAGGGTACGAAAAGGGTACGAAAAGGGTACGGAAAGTTTGCAGCGAAATCCCGAACCTTACCCGAGCCCTCCATGGACGTCTGTCCGCCGACTGTCCGCCTTTTGTATTTTTCTGTAATGCGCCGCCTAGATTTCCACCTGCGTGCCGAGTTCGATGACCCGGTTGGGCGGTATCTGGTAGTAGTCGGCAGCGGCGCGCGCATTGCGCGACAACATCGCGAACAGGTGCTCGCGCCACGGTGTCATGCCGCCTCCCGGGGTCGAGACCACGGTCTGGCGTGCAATGAAGAACGAGGTCTCCATCATCTCGAAGGGCAAGCCCAATCCGCCGCACTGGCGTAGGATGCCGGGAATATCCGGCTCGTCCTTGAAACCGTACTGGACGTTGAGCTGGAAGCAGTTGTGGCCGAGTTCCACCACGTCGACCTGTTCTTCCACCGGTACCCAGGGCTCCTCGCGCATGTGCACCGTGAGGAAGACCACGCGTTCATGCAGGACCTTGTTGTGCGAGAGATTGTGCAGCAGCGCATGCGGCACGCCGTCGCTTTCGCCACGCAGGAACAACGCGGTGCCGGGCACGCGCGCCGGCGGCGCCACGAACAGCGAATCCATGAAGGCGTCCAGTGGGATCGCGTGCCTTTCCAGGTTCTGGAACACCAGCTCGCGGCCGCGCTTCCAGGTCAGCATCAGGGTCAGCAGGATCGTGCCGAGCAGCAGCGGGAACCAGCCGCCATGGAACAGCTTTAGGGTGGTCGACGAGAACAGCAGGATGTCGATCACCAGGAAGAAGCCGGTCGCGCCCAGGCATACCACCAGCGGCAGGCGCCAGCGGTAGCGCGTGACGAAGAAGGTCAGGATGGTGGTCGCCATCATGGTCGCGGTCACCGCGATGCCGTAGGCGCCGGCCAGCTCGTCCGAGGAACCGAAGCCGATCACGGCGAGCAGGACGACAACGAGCTGCGCCCAGTTCACGGCCGGGATGTAGATCTGGCCGATTTCGCTTTCCGAAGTGTGCAGGATGCGCATGCGCGGCAGCAGGCCCAGCGCGATTGCCTGCTTGGTCATCGAATACGTGCCGGAAATGGTTGCCTGCGAGGCGATCACGGCCGCCATGGTCGACAGGATCACCAACGGGATCACGCTCCAGGTGCCGAGCTGGTGGAAGAAGGGGTTCTCGACTGCGCTCGGGTCGTTGATCAAGAGGCCACCCTGGCCGAGGTAGTTCAGCACAAGGGCCGGGAAAGCAATCGCGAACCAGGCCAGGCGGATCGGCTTGCGGCCGAAGTGGCCCATGTCGGCGTACAGCGCTTCGGCCCCGGTAATCGCCAGCACCACCGCGCCCAGCGCGACGAAGGCCAGCAGCTGGTTGTCCATCATGAAGCGCAGCGCGTGCCAGGGATTGAGCGCACTCAGGATCACCGGCGTCTGGGCGATGTTGATGATGCCCAGCACAGCCAGCGTGATGAACCAGACCAGCATGATCGGCCCGAAGAATCGGCCGATGCCGGCGGTGCCGTGGCGCTGAACGCTGTACAGCACCACCAGCACGACGACCGCCAGCGGCACGACGTAGTGCGCCATGCCGGGCGCCGCCACTTCCAGGCCCTCGATTGCGCCCAGCACCGAAATCGCCGGCGTGATCACGCTGTCGCCGTAGAACATGGTCGCACCCACCACGCCGATGACCAGCAACGGGAAATGCCAGCGCGAGTGCTTGCTCACCGAACTGGTGGCCAGCGCCATCAGGGCCATGATGCCGCCCTCGCCGCGGTTGTCGGCGCGCAGCACCAATGTGACGTACTTGAGCGAGACGACGATTGTCAGGCTCCAGAAGATCAGGGAAACGATGCCGAGGATGTTGGGGGTGGTGAGGGGGAGGCCGTGCTCGTGGTCGAAGATCGCGCGCAGGGTGTAGAGGGGGCTGGTGCCGATGTCGCCGTAGACGATGCCGATGGCGGCCAGCGTCAGCGTGGCAACGCTGCTTTTCTTGTTCTCGGTACTCAAGTTTGCACCATTGTTTTGTTCTTGGTGCAGCGCACCATAAAATAACAACTGGAAAATTGCAAGAAGATTTCGTATGCCGCTAAAAAGCGGCCCGCGCCTGCAGAGAAATGGCGCATCGGGGATAATGTCAACCCAGCAATCGCCCTCCTTTTCCCATGCGTTCCGGTATCCTGTCCGCCGCCCTCGCCTTCCTGGCCTGGGGCCTGTTCCCCATTTATTTTCTTGCGCTGGGCGACGTGCCACCGGTCCAGATCCTGGCGCATCGGGTGCTGTGGTCACTCGCTTTTCTTCTTCTTGTGCTGGCCTTCCGGCGCCAGTGGAAATGGCTGGCCCAGGTACGCCAGCCACGCGTGTTCCGGAGCTTCGTCGCCTCGGCCTTCCTGCTCTCGGCCAACTGGCTGGTGTACATCTGGGCGGTAAAAAATGGCCACGTGATCGAGGCCAGCCTCGGCTACTTCATCAACCCGCTGGTGAACATCATGTTCGGCTTCCTCATCCTGAAGGAACGCATGCGCCCGGCACAATGGGGCGCGATCGCGATCGCCGCGCTGGGCGTGGGCTGGCTTACCTGGCAGTCGGGCACCGTGCCCTGGATCGCGCTGTTCCTGGCGGCGTCCTTCGGCGGCTACGGCCTGTTGCGCAAGACCGCGGCGCTCGGCGCGCTCGAGGGCCTGTCCTTCGAGACCATGGTGCTGTTCCCGTTTGCGGTGGCCTATGTCGGTTGGCTGACCGTGAACGGCGATAACGCCTTCCTGAATGCGCCGCTGGACTCGACCCGCATCCTCCTGGCCCTGGCCGGCCCGATCACGGCGATCCCGCTGCTGCTGTTCGCCACCGGCGCGCGCAAGATCCCCTTGTCGATCCTGGGCCTGCTCCAATATCTGTCGCCGACCATCCAGTTCCTGCTGGGCGTGTGGCTGTTCCACGAAGCCTTCAGCAGCGACCGCCTGGTCGGCTTCCTGATGATCTGGGCCGCGCTGGCGCTGTTTGCCGGCGAAGGCCTGTGGCGCAGTCGGTCGGCAAACAAAACCTGACCACCAGCGCCGGGCGGAAGAAAAATCCTGTGTCCGGCGCGGGTTCTGTCGTATCCTGTGCACCTTAAACAACACCAGAGTTAAAGCATGGCCAATTACGTCTATACCATGAACCGCGTGGGCAAAATCGTCCCGCCAAAACGCCAGATCCTGAAAGATATTTCCCTGTCCTTCTTCCCGGGCGCGAAGATCGGCGTGCTGGGCCTGAACGGCTCGGGCAAGTCGACCCTGCTGAAGATCATGGCCGGCATCGACACCGACATCCAGGGCGAAGCGCGCCCGATGCCCGGCCTGAACATCGGCTACCTGCCGCAGGAACCGCAGCTCGATCCGGAAAAGACCGTGCGCCAGGAAGTCGAAAGCGGCCTCGGCGAAGCCTTCGAAGCCCAGGCCAAGCTGGAAGCCGTGTACGCTGCCTATGCCGAAGAAGATGCGGACTTCGACGCCCTCGCCAAGGAGCAGGAGCGCCTGGAATCGATCATCGCCGCCTCGGATGGCGGCAACCTGAACCTGCAGCTGGAAATGGCCGCCGACGCGCTGCGCCTGCCGCCGTGGGACGCCAAGATCGGCGTGCTGTCGGGCGGCGAGAAGCGCCGCGTGGCGCTGTGCAAGCTGCTGCTGAGTAAACCAGACATGCTGCTGCTGGACGAACCGACCAACCACCTGGACGCCGAATCGGTCGAGTGGCTGGAGCAGTTCCTGCTGCGCTTCCCGGGCACCGTGGTGGGCATCACCCACGACCGCTACTTCCTCGACAACGCCGCCGAATGGATCCTGGAACTGGACCGCGGCCACGGCATCCCATGGAAGGGCAATTACTCTTCGTGGCTGGAGCAGAAGGAAGCGCGCCTGAAACAGGAAGAAGCGACCGAATCGGCGCGCCAGAAGGCGCTGGCCAAGGAACTCGAATGGGCGCGCCAGAACCCGAAGGCACGCCAGGCCAAGTCGAAGGCGCGCCTGGCCCGCTTCAACGAGCTGAGCGAATACGAATACCAGAAGCGCAACGAGACCCAGGAGATCTTCATCCCCGTGGCCGAGCGCCTGGGCAACGAAGTCATCGAGTTCAAGAACGTCTCGAAGGCCTTCGGCGACCGCCTCTTGATCGACAACCTGTCCTTCACCGTGCCGCCGGGTGCGATCGTCGGCATCATCGGCCCGAACGGCGCCGGTAAGTCGACCCTGTTCAAGATGATCGCCGGCAAAGAGCAGCCGGACAGCGGCGAAGTCGTCATCGGCAAGACCGCCAAGGTCTCGCTGGTCGACCAGCACCGCGATGAGCTGGCCAACAACAAGACCGTGTTCGAGGACGTCACCGGCGGCGCCGACATGCTGAGCGTGGGCCGCTTCGAAATGCCGTCGCGCGCCTATCTGGGTCGCTTCAACTTCAAGGGCGCGGACCAGCAGAAGGTGGTCGGCAACCTGTCGGGTGGCGAACGCGGGCGCCTGCACCTGGCCAAGACCCTGCTGCAGGGCGGCAACGTGCTGCTGCTGGACGAACCGTCGAACGACCTGGACGTGGAAACCCTGCGCGCGCTGGAAGACGCCCTGCTCGAGTTTGCCGGCAGCGTAATGGTGATCTCGCACGACCGCTGGTTCCTGGACCGTATCGCGACCCACATCCTGGCCTTCGAAGGCAATTCGCAGGTGACCTTCTTCAACGGTAACTACCAGGAATACGAAGCCGACAAGAAGAAGCGCCTGGGCGAGGAAGGCGCCAAGCCGAAGCGTATCCGTTACAAGCCGCTGTCGAGCTGAGCTCAGCAGTAAGTGTTTGTTTCGTAAAGGAAAGCCCCGCGTTGCGGGGCTTTTTATTGCCGGAAACGAACGCGGCTAACTAAGCGCCGTGTGTAAAATCTTCAGTGATTGGGCCAGATGGCCTGGAATGTCCGCAGCCTTTGCAAGGGACGGACTGACGGAGCCTATGATTGATTACCGCAACAACCGCGTCCCGGGCGGGACGTTTTTTTTCACGGTGCGCCTGCTCGAACGCGGCAGCACCCTGTTGACAGACCATATCTCCGCCTTCGGCGAAGCCATGCGCCTGGCGCGCGGGCGCAAGCCCTTCCATGTCGATGCCTGGGTGGTCCTGCCGGACCATGCGCATGCGATGTGGACGCTGCCGCCAGGCGACCACGACTGCTCGAGCCGCTGGCGCGCGGTCAAGATCGCCTTTTCCAAAGCGCTGCGCAAGTCCACGGTGGCGGAGACGGGCGACGGCACCATCTGGGAGCGCCACTACCAGCACTACCGCGTCGGCGACGACGACGAGTACGCCGCCCTGGTCGACTACACCCACCTCGATGCGGTCCGGCACGGCTTCTGCAGCCATCCCGGCGAATGGCCATGGTCCTCGCTACACCGCTTCGTCAGCGCCGGGCATGCGATGCCGGCGCCGGAACTGATCGTGCCGCCCTGGGTGCACCGGCCGCAGTCGCACGGCTACGCAAGGTTGTAAAATACAAAAGGCCCCGCAGGGCCTTTTTTCGTTTCGGAACAGATACGCTCTCAGAAAGCGTACTTCGCCCCGATGGTGAAGACGTCGGCCTTCGCGCCGAAGTCCTTGCTCTTGCCATAGCGCTCGTATTCGCCGATCAACGACACGTTCTCGTTCAGCTTGTACTCGGCGCCGAGGGCACCGTAGGCTTCGGTCTTGCTCCGGCTCATGTTTTGCGAAGCGTTGATCATTTCCAGCTCGCTCTTGGTGCGTGCCGCGCCCAGCTTGCCGTAGACCGAGAACTGCTCGTTGACCGGCAGGGTTGCCTTGCCCGCCAGATAGAACGCGTGACCATCGGTCTCGCCACGGTTGGGCACGCCGCCGATCGAATAGCTGACGTCCGACTTGCGGAAGTCGGTGTAGCCTGCTTCCACACCCCAGCTCTGGTTGAAGTCATAGCCGCCGAAGATCTTGCCCGAAGCCTTGTAGCCTTCGGTGTCGACGTTGGTGGCGCCAGACCTCTTGAACTCGTGGTCGGCGCTTGCCACGCCGGCGCCGACGTAGGCGCGTGGTGCGGTAGTCTGGGCCTGGGCAGCCGACATGGCGGCTGCAGATGCGATCAGTGCAACGATGAGCTTTTTCATGCGAATCCTTTTACTTGACTGGTTCGCGATTCCCATTGAATCGCGATACTGCCAAGGTAGCATCGATATCGCTTTATTAAAGTCCCAAGGCCGTAAAAACTGTAAGCAGTTGTAAATTACTGACTCATGCGTTAGATATTCTCCGAACAGATGCGGAAATAAGCGCAGTAGTTAAGCGATTTTGCGGAAAGTTAGGTTCACACGTGCGCCAACGGGCTTGGCCGTTTTATTGATTCCGTGTATCCAATTGGCCTGCATGGGGCCAGCCATGAACAGCAGACTGCCGTCCGTCGATGGCAATTTGAGGGTCTCCTTGCTGCCCTTGTGGCGCAGGATGAACGGCCTGGCCGCCCCGAAGCTGACCGAGGCGATGGCTGGCGCCAAGCCGAGCTCCGGTTCGTCGTCGCTGTGCATGCCCATGCTGTCACGGCCATCGCGGTAATAGTTCAGGAGCACGCTGTTGTAATCCCGGCCAGTGGCGGCTTCGGCTGCCTGGCGGATGGTGTCGAGCAGCGGCGTGAACGGCAGCGGCGCCAGGCTCAGGCCGGAATAGCGGTAGGCCTTGTCGCCGTGCCAGGCGCTCAGGCGAGGCTGCAGGTGGCGCTTGCCATAGACGACGACGGTTTCCTCGCGCCAGGCGGTTTCTGCAATCAGGCGCGCCAGCACGACCTCGTTCGGCCAGGGCAGCGGCAATTGGGCCAGGAAAGCGAGCTCACCGTCACGGATAGGAATGGGAACGAGCGTGGTGGCTGAGGTAAACAAGTCCATTATGCAACTTTCATCGCTATGATGACGATTTCCCGTCACCACATCATTCTCGCATGGACAAACGTCACTTCCTCGGCGCGGCACTTGCGTCCGGCGCCCTGCCCGCCATCGCTGCGGCACCGTCGGCGGCGGCCGGTGGGCCCGCCCTGCTCACGATCACCGGCATCATTGGCCGGAGCAACCGCGGTCCCCTCGACCCCGTACGCGACCAGATGATGCTCAAGCAGAAGCTGGCCTTCACGCGCGCCTTTGCGCTGGATTTCGCCGCGATCGCGGCATTGCCGGCGCAGACGATCCGGCCGACGCTGGAATACGACGGCAAGCCACATACCCTGCGCGGACCGCTGCTGGCAGATGTGTTGGCGCTGGCCGGCGCGCGTCCCGGCGACGGCAGCAAGGTGCTCCTGCGTGCCGTGGACGGCTATGCCGCCGCCATCCCGATGGGCCAGCTGCGTGCCTGGAAATTCATCGTGGCGACCCACCTTGACGGCCAGCCGATGGCACTGGGCGGACTGGGCCCTCTATGGGCGGTGTACGACGCGGACCGCGTGCCGCAAATGGCGGCGCGACCGGTCAAGGAAAGATTCGGGGCTTGTCCGTGGGCCTTGTACCACATAGAGGTACAGGCCTAGCGCTGCGGGCCCGGCGAAGGCTCAGGCGTAGGCTTCGGCAAGGCTCATGACACGGGGCGTCACCGTGAGGCCGACGTTGCCGAACAGGGCTTCGATCGCCGCCAGGTTGGACTTGCATTCCTCGGCTTTCCAGCCGTTGAACAAGTCGGTGCCGTCCTTCTGGAAGTGCAGGTCCAGCACCTTGCCCTTGTCCTTGTGCACATAGCTCTGCTGGTGGGTATTCTTGAAGCCGAGTTCGGCCAGGCCTGCCAGCACGGTATGGGGCGGATTGTCCGGATCGGTCGCCAGGAAGACACCGAAAGTCTTGCCCGGCGGCTTTGCAGCGACGTCGACTTCATAGATGCCGGGGGCCTTGGTAACGCTGGTGCTCTTCAAGAACAGCATGCTTTCTCCTTCTCCTGTTGCCCGCGCGGCCATCCTTGGCGGGCGGATCGGTTATTCGTCGTCAGTGTCCTAGCTTATTGCCCTACAGGAACTTTGTCGACCAAAGACTGCACTTTTTTGGCGTTAGCGCAGCAACAGGCCCCAAACAGTGCCGCCAATTAACAACGCACAAGCCAGCATGCCTGTAATAAAGCCGAGTTCCCGCCGGCTCGGATCCCGGTAATAGCCGAGCGCATAGGCGATCCGGCCCAGGCACCACAGCAGGCCCCCGGCGGCGGCCCACAGGTCCCCCAGGTAAAAAGCGCACAGCCACAGCGGCACCAGTAGCAGGGGCAGCTGCTCGAGGGTATTGGCCTGTACCCGCTGGCAGCGCAGGAATTCTTCCGGCCCTTCCATCGAGGGCGCCGGCACATTGTGGCGGATGCGCGCACGGCCGGCATTCACGCCGGTCCAGAAATAGACGCCGAGTGCGGCCAGGGTGGCCCAGGCGGTGAAGAACATTGGAACTCCTGTGGATAAAGCTTTGGATAAGAACATGGAAAGTCGCTGGAAAAACCTTGGACAAGGGCTTGGATAAGCACTGGATAAGTACTGGATAAGGGGTTGCACAAGTCCTGGATAAAGGCTGGATAAGGGCTGGATATCCGTTGGAAAAGCACTGGACAAGCCGGGATAAGTTCAGGCCTCCCCACGCTTGCGGCGCGCCAGCTCGGCGGTCGGCGGCACCAGCGCCTCGTACAGGCGGCCGGTGGCGGCATCCCAACGTGTCACGGCGTCCTGCTGGCGCGCCACGGTGGCGAAGTCGCCGCGTGCGACCGGACCGCTGAGGGCCGCTTCGGGGCCGAGGCGGAACACGTTGGCCAGGGTTTCAAGGGCGAGCGGGCGCGCCAGCTCGCGCGCCACGCTTGCTGGCACGCCGGCCGCCTCGTAGGCGCGCAGCGCGGCGTCGACCACTGTCACCAGGTAGTTCGACGCGAACACGGCGGCCGCGTGGTAGACCGTCTTGGCGGCCGGGTCGATGCGCACCAGGCGCGCACCGATCGCCCCGAAGGCCGGCTCCAGCAGCGCCAGCGCCTGTTCGTCACCCTCGATGCCGCAGAAGGTCCCGGCGAAACCGGCAGCCACCGCGTGCGGATCGGCGAAGCTGCGCACCGGATGCACGCTGGCGACCAGGGCCCCGGCATCGCGCGCCGCCTGCAATTCGCCGGACGCCTTGGCGCCGCTGCAGTGGAAGACGACCGCTCCGGCTAGCTGCCCGCTGCCCACCAGGGCTTCACAGGCCGGTACGATGGCGTCGTCGCCCACCGCCAGCATCCAGGCCTGGGCTGGGCGCATCTGCGCAAGCGTGGCGCAGGCGCGGCCGGCGCCAATGAACTCCACGGCTTCCTGCGCGCCGGCTCTGCTCCGGGTCAGGACGTCCTGCACGGTGAAGGCGCCGGTGGCGGCGAACAGGCGCCCGAGCGCGCGGCCGACGTGGCCGGCGCCCACCAGGTTCAGCGTCGCCACGTCAGAAGCTGGAGCCGGGAAGCTGCAGGAATGCCAACTCTTCCGGGGACGAGGCGCGGCCGAGGATCGCGTTACGGTGCGGAAAACGGCCGAAGCGGGCGATCACCCCGCGGTGGCGGTGCGCGTAGTCGAGCGCCTCGCCGAAGCCTTCATGCTGGTTGGCCAGCTCGGTGAACAGGGTCACCGCCAGCTCCTGCATGTGCGCGTCCTCGGCATGCTCGAAGGGCATGTAGACGAACTGGCGTTCGACCGGAGACAGCGCCAGGTGGTCGCCGGAATCGACCAGCTGCCGTGCGCTGGCCAGCGCCAGCGTGTCGCCGGCAAAGGACTCCGGCTTGCCGCGGAAGGCGTTGCGGGTGAACTGGTCGAGCACGAGGATGCGCGCCAGCGTGCCGCGCGGGCCAATCTCGTCCCACTCGCGCAGTCCGCCCGCCACCGCCTGGTGGACGAGGGCACCGAAGCGCTCGCGCAGCGCGGTATCGAAGGCCTCGTCCTTGCGGAACCATTCGATGCGCTGTTTGCCGTGACCTTCCCTGCCTTCGGGCAGGAACCAGAAATCGAGAACGTCTTGTGCTTGCATAGATGAACCCCAGTACTGAATGGATGGACTTATTGTTGTTCTATTTTTATTAACTGCTGCATTCAATTGCTGCATTAGTTACGAGCATGCGAAAGCTGGAAGGCTTCCAGGCCTTCGAAAGCCGCCAGCTCCTGTGCCAATTCGGACAGCGGCGCGCCGCTTCGGTTCGACAGCGCCAGCGCCACGAAGCGCCATTCCTGGCTGCCGTTGTCGCTGCTGATGGTGAGCGAGCTGCCGGCGATCTCGTAGCCGCGCTCGAGTGCGGCCTGGCGCAGGATTTCTTCGCGCGGCATCACCTGCGGCTTGAAGCGCATGCGCACCGCCACCGCGTGGCGCGAAGGCAGGAAAGTCTCGATGCGGTTCAGGTAGATCATGATCATGCCCGCGAAGAAGGCCAAGCCCATGGCCGCCAGGTAAAAGCCGACGCCGATCAGGATGCCGATCGCGGACGAGGCCCAGATCGAGGCCGCCGTGGTCAGGCCGCTGATGTTGAAGCCTTCGCGCATGATGACGCCGGCGCCGAGGAAGCCGATGCCGGTCACCACGCCCTGGATGATGCGGGTCGGGTCGACCGGCGCCAGCACGCCGCCATGGCCGCCGTACCAGAAGTCCGGGTAGCCGGCCAGGATGGTCAGCGCGGCCGAGGCCATGCACACCAGGCCATAGGTGCGCATGCCGGCGGCGCGGCCGTGGTAAGCACGTTCGTAGCCGACCAGCAGGCCGAGTGCCAGCGCGCCGGCCAGGTGCAGCAGGATCAGGGCATTGGTGGCGACGCTGGGTTCGGACCAGTAGGCGGCAAGAAGCTCATTGGATGGCATGGATTCTCGTCACGCCCCCGGCTTCTTGCGCACCAGCTGCTTTTCGAAAGCCTCGTCGTGCTTGCTGATCTTCTTGACCTCTTGCGGGCCGAGGCCGTTCACGAAGGCGACGAAGTCGTCCAGCTCGAGCGGCGCATTGAGCGCGGGCGCACCCGGCGCCTCGGACAGGTAGAACAGCCCGTCGCCGGTGCGCGCCATCGAATATGCGGTATTCCCGGTGCGCTTCTTCAGGCGCTCGACCGCCGCGCTGGCACGGGTGGAACGGGCGCCGGCCATCAGATCGCCTCCGTGCGTTGGATGAGCCAGTCGCGCGCAGCACCTTGCACATGCGGCTCGAGGCGTGCACGCACGGTGGCGTGGTAGGCGTTCAGCCACGCGATCTCGTCCTCGCGCAGCAGCGCGCGCACCAGAGGACGGGTGTCGATCGGGCATAGGGTCAGGGTTTCGAAGCCCAGGTATTCGCCGAACTCGGTGTTGTCCACGACCTGGTTCAGCACCAGGTTCTCGATGCGGATGCCCCAGCGGCCCGGACGGTAGATGCCCGGCTCGATCGAGGTGATCATGCCCGGCTCCATCGCCGTGTGCGGGTCCGGCGGCACCGCCGGCGAAATCGTCTGCGGGCCTTCGTGCACGTTCAGGAAGTAGCCGACGCCGTGGCCGGTGCCGTGGCCGTAGTCGATGCCGGCAGCCCAGATCGGCGCGCGCGCGATCGCGTCCAGCAGCGGGGCGCGGGTGCCGCGCGGGAAGCGGGTCGAGGACAGGTTGATCAGGCCCTTCAGCACCAGCGTGTAGTCGCGCTTTTGCGCGTCCGTTGGGGTACCGACCGGGATCACGCGCGTGATGTCGGTGGTGCCGCCCAGGTACTGGCCGCCCGAGTCGATCAGCAACAGGCCATCGCCCTCGATCGTCGCGCAGGTCTCTTGCGCGGCGCGGTAGTGCATGATCGCGCCGTTGCTGTTGAAACCGGCAATGGTCGAGAAGCTCGGACTGATGAAGTTCGGACGGCGGCGTCGTGCGGCCGTGATGTGGGTGTCGATCGCCACTTCATCGAGCGGCGTGCGGGCGTTGTTGGCCAGCTCCGCTTCCAGCCAGGAGAAGAACTCGCACAGGGCCGCCCCGTCCTGCTCCATGGCGGCGCGCACGTTGACGGCTTCGCTTTCCAGCTTGCGCGACTTGGCGAAGGTGGTCGGGTTGATGGCTTCCACCACGTTCACGCCCTGCGCTACCGCGGCGCGCATGCCGCTGGTGACGCGGCGCGGGTCGAGCAACAGGGTGGCGCCGTCCGGCAGCGCCGCCAGGGCGGTGGCGGCATTCGCATAGGGGGCCAGGTGCACGCCGTCGGCTTCGAGGCGGGCGCGCACTTCAGGCGGCACCTTGCCTTCGCCGACGAACAGGGTCGCGTCCGCGCGGCCGATGAGTGCATGCGCCAGGAACACCGGGTTGAAGCTGACGTCGGCGCCGCGCAGGTTGAACAGGTAGGCGATGTCGTCCAGCGTCGAGATGAAGTGGAAGCCGGCGCCATGCTGCTCCATCGCGGCGCGGGTGGCGGCCAGCTTCTCGAGGCGGCTCAGGCTCGCATACGGCGGCAGGTGCTCGAAGACCGGATCGCCTGGCAATGCCGGGCGATCCTGCCAGACTTCGTCGAGCAGGTCGATATCGGTACGGAGAGCGATGCCCTTGGCCGACAGGGCGTCCGCTAGCTGCCGTGCGCCGGCCAGGCCGAGCACGCGCGCGTCCACCGCGACCGTCTGGCCTGCCGACAGGTTCGCCGCCAGCCAGTCCACGTGCATCTGGCTCGCCGCGCCCGGGATCTTCATCAGGGCGATGTTGCTGCCGGCCAGCTCGGTTTCTGCCTGGGTCCAGTAGCGGCCATCGGTCCACACACCGGCGAAATCGGCGGTCGCAATGAAAGTGCCGACCGAACCGGTGAAGCCGGACAGCCACTCCCTGCCCTTCCAGTGGCCGGGCAGGTATTCCGACAGGTGCGGATCGCTCGACGGCACGACGCAGGCGTCGATGCCGGCACGCGCCATCGCGCTGCGCAGGCGCGCCAGGCGGTCCGCAATGGCAGACATCTGGACTTGTTCGAATGCGGGAGTGGACATGGCTTGAATCATCGTTGTTTTCCAAGCCACGTATGATACGCCGCAATGCACTGACGTGGCGCTCCCGGTTATTGCGTTATGACATCATCCGCTACAATGTCTCGGACAATGAGCGACCGGCAAGCAGCCGGCCCAGGAGACAGACATGGATTTTGAGGCAGCCAAGGCCTTGTGCCGCAGCTTTCCCGGCTGCACCGAAGACACCAAGTGGGACCACGACACCGTCTTTTCGGTCGGGGCCAAGATGTTTGCTGTCACCAACAAGGACGGCCCCTCGACGGGCTTCAGCCTGAAGGCCGACGGCGAGCGCTTCCTCGAACTGACCGACCGGACCGGCATCATCCCGGCCCCTTACCTGGCACGCGCCAAATGGGTCTTCGTGACACCGGAAGCCCGGCTCGACGACGAGGAGTTCGCGGCCCTGCTGCGCCGCTCCTACGAGCTCGTCTTCGCCAAGCTCACCCGCAAACTGCAGCGTGACATCATCGGCAACGAAACGGGAGCCTGATTCCAACAGGAACGCGTCTGCGCACCCGATTGGCGCATAATCCCATCGCTATATCCCGCCACCAAAAGACAGAACGACCATGCAAGACTACCACCATGACCGCGCCCGCGCGCTCCTCGCCAACGCCACCCAGATCGTCACGCCGGAGGAAGTCCAGGCCGCAGTGGCGCGCGTCGCCGCCCAGCTGAACACGCGTTTCGGCAATCCTGAAGAAAAGGCCTTCCCGCTGGTGCTGGGCGTCATGGGCGGGGCCGTCGTGTTCACCGGCCACCTGCTGCCCCAGCTCGACTTCCCCCTCGAATTCGATTACATCCACGTGAGCCGCTACGGCGACGCCGACCGTGGCGGCCAGATCGTGTGGAAGGTCATTCCGCGCCAGGACGTGGCAGGCCGCACCATCGTGGTGGTCGACGACATCCTCGACGAAGGCGAGACCCTCGCCCACGTGAAGCAGCGCCTGCTCGACATGGGCGCGGCCGAAGTGATCGTTGCGGTATTCGCGGACAAGGACCTCAAGCGCGCCAAGCCGATCAAGGCCGACCTGGTCGGCCTCACGCTGCCGAACGAGTTCGTGGTCGGCTTCGGCATGGACGTGTACAACTACTGGCGCAACCTGCCGGGACTGTGGTCGATCAATCAGGACGATCTGAGTGCGGCGAACGAACCGGCGCCGCCGTTTCCGACGCCCGACGCGAAGCGCCTGGATTGATTTTGTAGGGTGGGCGGCTTTGCCGCCCACGCTGTGATAGGTGAAAAAAGATACGCCGCGATAACGCCGGCGATAGTTGACCGCGTGGGCTGGAGACCCGCCCACCCTACAGGTCAGCCCAGCGCCAGGCGCGCCCGCGCCGCCGCGTATTCCGCCTTCAGGCGCTCGACCATCTCGGCCACGCTCGGCACGTCATCCATCAGTCCCACGCCCTGCCCTGCGCCCCAGATGTCGCGCCAGGCCTTGGCGCTACCCGAGCCGAAGCTCATCTTGCTCTTGTCCGATTCCGGCAGGTTGTCCGGATCCAGGCCGGCCGCCACGATCGATTTTTTCAGGTAGTTACCGTGCACGCCCGTGAACAGGTTGGTGTACACGACGTCGGCCGCCGTCGATTCCACGATCGCATTGCGGTAGGCGTCGGGCACGTTCGATTCCCTGGTGGCCAGCCAGCGCGAGCCGATGTAGGCGAAGTCGGCGCCCATGGCCTGGGCCGCGAGGATCGCGTCGCCGGTGGCGATCGAGCCGGACAGCGCGACCGGGCCCTTGAAGAACTTGCGCACCTCGCCCACCAACGCGAAGGGCGACAGCGCACCCGCATGGCCGCCGGCGCCGGCCGCCACCAGGATCAGGCCATCCACGCCCGCCTCCAGCGCCTTTTCCGCATGGCGGATCGAGACCACGTCGTGCAGCACGATGCCGCCGTAGGCATGTACGGCATCGAGCATCTCTTTCGGCGGTGCGCGCAGCGAGGAGATGATGATCGGCACCTGGTGCTTCACGCAGACCTCGACGTCGTGTGCCAGGCGGTCGTTCGACCCATGCACGATCTGGTTCACCGCGATCGGGCCGACCTTCACGCCGGGATTGGCTTCCTGGTAGTCGGCCAGCTCGCGCTGCAGGTCGGTCAGCCAGGTGTCGAGCAGTTCGGCCGGACGCGCGTTCAGGGCGGGGAAGGAACCGACGATGCCGGCCTTGCACTGGGCCGCCACCAGCGCGGGACCGCTGGCGATGAACATCGGCGAAGCGATGACAGGGAGGGACAGGTGTTGCAGCACGGGTGGCAGCGTCATGGAGGGCTTTCGCTCGTCAGGTTGATGGGAAGGTCTCCGGGCATTATATCCCCGAAAAAAGAACGATCGTGCTAGATTTTTACCTCTAATTCTGGGCTAGGCGTCGATGATCAGCGGTCCTTCGATACGGGCGGCCCCGGCCCGCACCAGTGCCGCGGCAGCCCACTGCGCCAGCGCATCCGCGTCCATGGCAAGCACTCCGCTACGTACCCGCTCGACCAGGGGAATCGAGATCAACAGCGCCGGAAGCGCGTCCAGCGCCAGCGTGCGCCGCTCCAGCAGCAGGAATTTCAACAGCACCTTGACGGCATTCTGCGCATTGCGCGCCGGGTCGGCGCTCAGGTAATCCAGGCGCGCCCTGGCTCGCCGAAGCGCCGCGGGCACGTCGCCGAACACCGCGCCATGGCCGGGAATGACCACACGCGCGTCCAGGGTCCCGATCAGGTCGAGGGTCGCACCGACCTCGCCGAAGCCCGGCTCGCCAGCGAGCTCCGGGAACACCACGCCGAAACCGTTTTCCCACAGCGCGTCGCCAGAAACCAGGATGCCTTCCTCTTCGCAGAAGAACAGCAGCGCGTGCGGGTCGTGCCCGGGCGCCGCCACGATCTGCCAGCGCAGGTCGCCCAGCACCAGCGACTCGCCCGGCGCCAGCGTGGCATCGAAACCGAAGCGCGCACATTGCTGGCCGGTGGCGCGGTAGCTGAGCGCATCCTCGTCCCATGCCGCCACCTTGGCGGCGTCAAGCGCCGGAATCGCGATCCGGCAGCCATACGCCTGCGCCAGCAGGGCATTGCCGCCGCAGTGGTCCGAGTGCAGGTGGGTATTGAGCAGGCGGTCCAGCGGCCGCCCGCCAAGGGCATGGCGCACCAGCGCCAGGGTTTGCGCCGCATGCGTCACGTAGCCGCTGTCGACCAGCGCCGTTTCCGCAGCCCCGCTGAACAGGATGTTGTTGGACGACAGCCAGCCGCGCTCGAAAACGCGGATCGACGGGGGCAGGCCGAGGTCCGGATGCAAGCGCACCTTAGCCCCAGTCGATCTCGGCTTCGCGGCGCCGGATCTCGGCCCACACTGCGCGCTTGTAATCGTCGCCGGCGCTGCCCCAGGCAACGATCTCGTCGATCGTGCGCAGGCAGCCGCGGCACAGCTTGGTATCGGGCTCCATTTGGCACACGTTGATGCAGGGAGAAGGAACAGGGCTTTGCGATTCCGGTGCGCCTGGCGCGGGTGATTTCTGTGGCAGGGACATCAGATGAAGGCGCAGTCGAAGAACGGGTTAATTCAGAGACATTCCCACTATGGAGGAATGCCGATAAGGATTCAATTTTAATTCTGGTATTGGCTTATTGCCGGTCAATGACATTTGAAGCGGCCAGTGCTTTGCGCGCCAGCTTGTCGGAAAAGCGTTCCGTGTCGATCAAACAACGCTCGTGCGTCCCTTCGCAGACTTTTTCAAGCTCGTCCCAGGCTTCGACACGGAAGCGCACGCGCCGACCCTCGACTTCCAGCACCTCGCCACGAATCGTCAGCCGCATGCCCGGCAGTGTCGGCGCCAGGTGGCGGAAGCTCACCATGGTCCCCAGGCTCTGCTCCCGCGGCCAGTCGACATGGGGCATCATGCCATGCAAACAAGCAAGTTCCATCATGCCGACGAGATAGCCTGTCGCGAGCACGTCCGGCATGGCGCGGCAAAACAAGGTATCGTGGTAAAGCTGGGGCACGGTAGCGCGCTCCGGGACGGTGTAGTGCCATTCGAAGCGATGGCCGGGCTGGAAGGTGGGATGCATGCGTGAAGCTTAGCGCATGCGCGGCCACTTGGCTTGCTGCGGCAACACGGTTGCAAGGCTGCCGTAAGCATGGGCAGCGAGATTGCAAGCAATGGCACGAACAGGAGGGCCAATGAAGCTGAACAAGAAACTGATGGCACAGATGCGTGCCGCTACCCACTCGACGGTGCACTCGTTCCTGCACAAGGGTCCAGCGGCCGCCGATACCATGATCCAGGAAACGCTGAAAAATGCCACCGCGATGCAGCGCGAAGCCCAGCGCCAGATGCGCAGCGTGGGTGTGGGCTTGCCGGCGGCTGCCAGCGATCCCTTCGAAGCGGAGCTCGGCGTCAGCCAACCCGGAAAATTTATCGACGGTAGCCATACGAACCCGGCCGGCACGCGCGACTACAAGCTCTACGTTCCGGGCAGCTATGCCGGCCAACCAGTGCCGCTGCTGGTCATGCTGCACGGCTGCACCCAGGATCCGGAGGACTTCGCCAACGGCACCGGCATGAACGAGCTGGCGGAGGAAACACCCTGCCTGGTGCTGTACCCGGCGCAGAGCAAGGCAGCCAATCCCTCGCGCTGCTGGAACTGGTTCAACGCGGTCGACCAGCAGCGCGACCAGGGCGAGCCCTCGATCATCGCCGGCATGACGCGCGCGATCATGGAACAATATCTGGTCGATCCGGAACAGGTCTACGTGGCGGGCCTGTCGGCCGGCGGCGCGATGGCGACCATCATGGGAACGCTCTATCCTGACCTGTATGCGGCCGTGGGCGTGCATTCGGGGCTGCCGTTCGCGGCGGCGCACGACCTGCCATCGGCGCTGGCGGCCATGAAGGGCGAGTTTCGGCGCGCGGCGCTGGAAGCCCAGCGGCCCGGACGCCTGCTGCCGATCATCGTCTTCCACGGCGACCAGGACACCACCGTGCACCCGGTGAATGCCGACGAGCTCATCGCCCAGGGGGCGCTGCAGGCGGCACGCCGCGCGGCGGAGCCGGGCCGGGTGCCGGACGGCCATGCCTACACGCGCACCGTGCACCATCGCGAGGATGGAGCGGTGCATGCCGAGCACTGGCTGATCCACGGCGCAGGCCATGCCTGGTCGGGCGGGCGCGCGCGCGGCAGCTATACCGACGGACGCGGGCCGGATGCGAGCCGGGAGATGCTGCGCTTTTTTCGGACGCGGCGCTAACCGGCCCGGCGCTTCGTCTCCTCGGCCTCGATATGGGCACGCAGGCAGGCCGGGCACCAGCAGCCGGCAGCCTCTTGCGGCACCGGCACGGCAGGTGGCAGCGCCGTGCACCAGCAGGGTTCAAGGCTGCCCTGGGCCATGGCGCAGCCGAATTCGGCGCCGCAGCGGGTGCAGGTAGTCACGGGGGGCGCCCCGGTTGGAAACGTGCTCATGGTCGGGTACGGTGGGGATCGACCCCATAAAATACAACAAGACGCCATATAATCAGCACAAGTACTACGCTGTTGCCTTAAAATCTCGCGACATTTATTTTGGACCCTCCATGAACGCAACCTTGAGCAGCCTGAATACCGACGACCAACCCAGCGACCTGACCAAGGTGTCGCCGCAGATCAAGGCGCAGATCCTGGCCGAGGCGCTCCCCTACATCCGCAATTTCCACGGCAAGACCATCGTCATCAAGTACGGCGGCAACGCCATGACCGACGAGCGCCTGAAGCATGGTTTCGCACGCGACGTCATCTTGCTCAAGCTGGTGGGCATGAATCCGGTCGTGGTGCACGGCGGCGGTCCGCAGATCGACAATGCGCTGAAGAAGATCGGCAAGCAGGGTACCTTCGTGCAGGGCATGCGCATCACCGACGAAGAAACCATGGAAGTGGTCGAGTGGGTGCTGGGCGGTGAAGTCCAGCAGGACATCGTCATGCTGATCAACCACTACGGCGGCCAGGCCGTGGGCCTCACCGGCAAGGACGGTGGCCTGATCCGCGCCCGCCGCATGAGCATGCCGGACAAGGAAAAACCGGGTGAATTCCTGGACATCGGTTTCGTCGGCGAGATCGAGGCGATCAACCCTGCCGTCGTCAAGGCGCTGCAGGACGATGCCTTCATCCCGATCATCTCGCCGATCGGCTTCGGCCAGGACGGCCAGGCCTACAACATCAATGCCGACGTCGTCGCCGGCAAGATCGCCGAGATCCTGAAAGCCGAAAAGCTCATCATGATGACCAATATCGCCGGCGTCCAGGACAAGAACGGCAACCTGGTCACCGACCTGTCGGCACGCGAGATCGACGAGATGTTCGCGGACGGCACGATTTCAGGCGGCATGCTGCCGAAAATCTCGTCGGCACTGGACGCTGCGAAGTCGGGCGTCAATACCGTGCACATCATCGATGGCCGTATCGAACACAGTTTGTTGCTGGAAGTCTTGACCGAACAGGCATTTGGCACTATGATCCGGTCTCACTGATTTTTTGTGGCGGAAATTTTCGCCACAAAGAATACTCGGTTGTTTGTGGCGGGATTCCCGCCACAAGGAAAACCTCGAATGCCCTTGTAGCTCAGTGGTAGAGCACTCCCTTGGTAAGGGAGAGGCCACGTGTTCAATCCACGTCAAGGGCACCACTTCCCCCTGCAGTACCTCCCCTCAGTACACCCGCTCCACCTTGATGCCGCGCTTGCGCAGCAGCTCGGGCAGGCCGCGTTGTCCCAGCAGGTGCAGCAGTCCCACCGCCACCACCGCCTTGTCTTCGCGCGCCAGCAGCGCGGCCACCTTGTCCGCCATCGGTCCGTTGCGCTCGTCGAGCAGGATCTCGCGCGTGAATTTCCCAGTCAGGCTGTCGTCGCTTTCCACCCGTTGCATCAAGCCCTCCTGGGCCTCGCGGTCGGCGCGCTCGTAGGCCTCGAGCATCTCGCGCGTTTCGCGCAGCTGGCGGCCCGAGGCCATGTCTTCCAGCGCCTCTTCCAGCAGACGCCATTGCGCATCGATCGGCAGGCGGTTCAGCAGGGCCGCCTGGTACTGCATGGTCTCGAGCTCGGCGATGCGGGTCTTGCCTTTGCGCGCCAGCGTGGCGAGGTGGTCGTCGACGCCAAGGGTCGGGTCGTAGCCCAGCTTGACGGTATCGAACACGGCCAGCATCGTCACCAGCATCCAGGGCTTGAACTGTGCCACGGCGGCCGGATCGAGCCCCTGCTTGCGGAGCGCGCCTTCGATGCGCGCACGCCGTTCGGGCGCCAGGCCAGCGTAGCCTGGGCTGCCGGGCGGGAACATGCCGTGCTGCTGGACGGCGGCCTCCACGGCGGCAGGGTCGCCCTTCATGTCGATTTCCAACGCCAGCGTAGGCGCGGCCGCGACTGCCGCCCGGATGCGCGGCTCGAGGGGATAGAAGTCGGCGCGGCCGACGTGCATGGTGCCGTACAAGTGCAGCGTGTGGCCGTGTCCCGTCACCTTGAACAGCGCACCTCGCGCCGTGCCCGCTTCGGCGGCCAGCGCCTGGAACGCCATCAGGAACAGGCTGAGGAACACCACTATAATCGGATGTCGTCGCATTCATTTCCCCCTTGAGTTTCGCATCGTGCCAAATCATACCCTCCCCTCCCCCGTCTGGCTGTTCGACCTCGACAACACCCTGCACGATGCTTCGCATGCGATCTTCCCCGCCATCAGCGCCAACATGAACACCTATATCGCGCGCGTGCTGGGCGACGGCATCACGCCGGCCAGCCAGGCGCAGGTCGATGCGGCGCGCCTGGGCTACTGGAAGCGCTACGGCGCCACCCTGCTCGGCATGATCCGCCATCACGGCGTGTCGCCGGCCGACTTCCTGCACGTCACGCACGACATCGGCGCCCTCGACAAGCTGGTGCGTGCAGAAAAGGGGCTGGGTACCCTGCTGCGCCGCCTGCCGGGCCGCAAGATCCTGCTTACCAATGCGCCGACCCGCTATTCAACGGACGTGATGCGCCACCTGGGCCTGAGCCGCCATTTCGCGCACCACGTCGCGATCGAGCACATGCACGTGCACCGCCAGCTGCGCCCCAAGCCATCGAGCCTGATGCTGCGCCGCCTGCTGCGCAAGCACGGCGTGGCGGCGCGCCGCTGCATCCTGGTCGAAGACACGCTGGACAACCTGAAAAGCGCCAGCCGGCTCGGGCTGCGTACCGTGTGGGTGACACAGTACCTGCGCATGAGCGATCCGATCGGCAAAGCCGGGCCGCGCATCGGACCGCTGCCGCGGACCTTGAAACGCCCCGGTTACGTCGATGTCAAAGTAAAATCCGTGCGGCAGTTGCCTGCACGCTTGCACCGGCTGCGATAAGACAAATAACACTTACTAGGGATCACATGGCAAGTTCCAAGCCTGGGCAGCGCAAGCTGCAAATCCTCCAGGCCCTGGCCTCGATGCTCGAGCAGCCGAAGGGCGAAAAGATCACCACGGCGGCGCTGGCGGCGCGCCTGTCGGTATCGGAGGCGGCGCTGTACCGTCACTTCGCCAGCAAGGCGCAGATGTACGAAGGCCTGATCGAGTTCATCGAGTCCAGCGTCTTCGGCCTGATCAACCAGATCGCCGAGCGCGAAGAAGACGGTGTGCACCAGGCGCACGCGATCCTGCAGATGCTGCTGTCCTTCTCCGCCAACAATCCGGGCATGACCCGGGTGCTGATCGGCGACGCCCTGGTGGGCGAGGACGAGCGCCTGCAGCTGCGCATGAATCAGTTCTACGACAAGGTCGAGATGGCCTTCAAGGGCGCATTGCGGGTTGCCGTCACCCAGGGCCACGGCCTCGAGACCGACGTCGCCGCGCGCGCCAGCCTCTTGGTGAGCTACGTGACCGGGCGCTGGCACCGCTTCGCCAAGAGCGGCTTCAAGCAGAACCCGGCCGAAGGCACCGCCCTGCAGCTGTCGCTGCTGCTGGCGGCATAGAGGCTCAGCCCAGGCATCATCATGGACACCCAGGAAGTCTTCGCGCTGCTGGACGACGCCGGCGCCACTGGCGAGGCCCGTTCGCGCCTGTACAGCCGCCACGCCGGCACGCTTTGCTGCAGGGATGCCGCCGGCTGGCCGCTGCTGCTGCGCGGGCTGCAGGAGGGGCTGGCACGCGGCCTGTACGCGGTGCCGCTGCTCAGCTACGAGCTGGGCGCGCACCTGCAAGGCGTGCCGGCGCACCCGGGCGAGGGGGCGCTGGCGCAGGTGCTGCTGTTCGAACAGTGCGAGCAGCTCGAAAGCGCCCAGGTCGAGGCCTGGATCGCCACCCGTGCGCCGGCGAACGAACTGGCGGGCGTGGCCGGCATGACGCCCAACGTCGACGAAGCGGCCTTCACCGATGCCATCCAGCGCATCCGCGACTACATCGCCGCCGGCGACACCTACCAGGTGAACTACACCTACCGCCTGCGCTTCGAGACCTATGGCTCGCTCATCAAGCTGTATGCGCGGCTGCGGGAGCGCCAGCGCGTGCCCTACGGCGCCCTGGTGGCCCTGCCCGACGGCAGCGCCGTGCTCTCCTTTTCGCCCGAACTGTTCGTGCGCCACGAGGCCGGCAGGCTGCTGGCACGCCCGATGAAGGGCACGGCGCCGGCCAGCGGTGACGATGCCCTCGACGCAGAGCGTTCGCAGGCGCTCTCCCTGGATACCAAGAACCGCGCCGAGAACCTGATGATCGTCGACCTGCTGCGCAACGACCTGGGACGGGTCGCCGCGACCGGCAGCGTCGAAGTGCCGGCGCTGTTCGAGGTGCGCCGCTACGGCGGCGTGCTGCAGATGACCTCGACCGTGCAGGCGCGCCTGCGCGACGATGCCTCGCTGGAGCAGGTGTTCGCCGCGCTCTACCCCTGCGGCTCGATCACGGGCGCACCGAAGCGCCGCACGATGGAAATCATCCATGAACTCGAGCCCGCGGCGCGCGGCATCTATACCGGCGCGATCGGCTGGTTCGACCCGCCCCCGCCAGGCCAGGCCTTTGGCGCGGGCTTCGGCGATTTCTGCCTGTCGGTCCCGATCCGTACCCTGGTACTGGGCGCGCCCGATGGCGGCATCCGCAAGGGAGAGCTGGGAGTCGGCGCCGGCATCGTGTACGACAGCGATGCCGCTTCCGAATTCGCCGAATGCGCGCTCAAGGCGCGCTTCCTCACCGGCCTGCACAACGAGTTCGAGATCTTCGAGACCCTGCGCGCCTCCTCGGATGACGGCTGCCGCCACGTCGAGCAGCACCTCGACCGCCTGGCCGCTTCATGCCGTTACTTCGGCTATCCGTTCGACTATGGCGCCGCCCGCGCCGCCCTGAACGATGCCTGCCTGGCCCTGCCTCATGGCCAGCTGCACCGTCTGCGCCTGACGGTGGCGCATACCGGCGGGATGAGCGTGCAGGCGGGGCCGCTGGCGCCCCTGAGGGAGCCGGTGATGCTGTTGCTGGCGAAGGAAAGCACCTACTCGGGCGACGTCTTCCTGCGCCACAAGACGAGCGTGCGCAGCCGCTACGACGCGGCCTGGCGCGCCGCCGAGGCGCAAGGCGCCTTCGATGCCCTGTTCTTCAACGAGCGCGGGGAACTGACCGAGGGGGGACGCAGCAATGTATTCCTGCGCTTCGGCAGCGAGTGGATCACGCCGCCCTTGTCGAGCGGCGTGCTGCCGGGCGTGATGCGGGACATACTCCTGCATGCGCCGGCCTGGAACGCCAGCGAGGGCGTGATCACGCGCGAGATGCTGGCAGAGGCGGACGACATCGTCGTCTGCAATGCCTTGCGCGGGCCGCTGCGGGCGGTCCTGCTGGACGACCCGCAGGGCTGAAACAAGATCAGAAGCGGTAGCCGATCCCGAGGCCGACCAGCACCGGGTCCACATTCACCGTACTTGCCTTGGCGCGGCCGACCATCACGTCGCTGCGGAGGTTCACCTTCTTCACGTCGAGGTTGAGCGACCAGCGCGCATCGAGCCGGATGTCCACGCCCGCCTGCAGCGCCAGGCCCCAGCTGTCGTTCTCGAGGTCACCTGCGCCACCCAGCAGTTTCACCCGCGAGATGCGCGTGTAGTTGAGGCCTGCGCCCAAGTAAGGATTCACTTTCGCCTGCGGCGCAAAATGGTACTGGGCCGTCAAGGTCGGCGGCAGGTGGCGGAAGCTCCCGATGCGCGCACCGTCCAGGGTGACGTTGTGCTTCTGCGGATAGGTGAGGATCAGTTCGGCCGCCAGGTGTGGCGTGAAGAAGTAGGAGATGTCGACTTCCGGGATGGTCTTGCTGGCCACGTGGATGCGGTCCGCGGCGCCGGCGCCCGCCAGGGGCGCGGATTCGTTCGCCGGGTCGATGTGGACGGCGCGTGCACGCACCATCCAGTTGCTTTCCTGTGCCAGGGCCTGGGTGCCGGCGAGTGCGAGGGAGATCGCCAGCACGTGCTTCAACAAGGTGTTCATTTTTTCTTACCTTTCGTCATGTCATCAGTGACGGAGGTAAGAATATTGATGCAGCGCAAAAAAATCGTTGATGTAGATCAAATACCCACAATGCTAGAAAGGTTATTGGATCCCTGCCTCACATAGCGAGCGCCTGCTCGATCTTGCCGACCAGGACCGGATCTTCCGGCGTCACCTTGCTCGGGAAGTGTTCGAGCACCTTGCCGTCGCGGCCGATCAGGTACTTGGTGAAGTTCCACTTCGGCGCCTGGCCGGTGGCTTTCGTGAGACTGGCGTGCAGCGGATTGGCCTCGGGGCCAGTAACCGCGCTCTTGGCGAACATCGGGAACTTGACGCCGTAGGTGTTGAAGCAGAAGTCGGCGATCTCCTTCGCGCTTCCCGGTTCCTGCTTGCCGAAATCGTTCGAGGGGAAGCCCAGTACCACCAGGCCGCGGCCGCCGTATTTCGCGTACAGCTTCTCCAGCCCTTCGTACTGTTTGGTGAAGCCGCAGTAGCTGGCAGTGTTCACGACCAGCACCACCTTGCCGGCGTACTGGCACAGGTCCTGCGGGGCATCGTCCTGCAGGCGCTTGAAATTCTGCTTGAGGATGGCCGGGCAGCTCATCGGCATACGCGCGGCAGCCGGAGAAGCCGGCGTGGCGGCGGTCTGTGCGGCGGCCGGCAGCGCCGCGCCGGCGGCGGCAACGGTGGCAAACAGCAGGGCGGTGGTCTTGATCATGGCGGGATGTCCCCTGGTTGGTATGCCGCGATTGTAACGCAGCCAGCGCCATGCAAATACACGGCGGCGATTAGCCGTTCAGGCTGCGATGCTCGATCTTGATACAGTGGTTCATGACGACCTCGAGGCCGGCGGCGCGCGCGAGGTCGGCGGCGGCCTGGTTCTCGATGTCGAGCTGCATCCACAGGCAGCCGGCGCGCACGGCGATCGCGTCGCGCGCGATCGGCGGGATGTCTTCGGACTTGCGGAAGCAGTCGACGATGTCGATCCGCTGGCCGCCGCTGGCGAGGGTGTCGGCCGCGTCCTGCAGCGTGGCGTGGACTTTTTCGCCCAGGATGGTCTCGCCCGCATAGCTCGGGTTCACCGGCACGATGCGATAGCCGTGTTCCTGCAGGTAGGCGGCCACTTCGTGGCTGGCGCGGTCAGGCTTGTTCGACAGGCCGACGATGGCGATGGTCTTGCTGTCGCCGAGGATCTGGGCAATGCTTCTCATGGTCTTCATGGATGGGATAGGGGAGTCGCTCCTAGCTTATCAGATTTGCATCATCCGCGCGCAGGCTGGCGCGCCGCGTGCAAACGTGGAAAGATGCCGGCTCCTCTTTCATCGAACCGAACATGCGCCTGCCCTCCTTCTCCCTTGCCGCCCTTACCCTGTCGCTGGCCTTGCCGGCCCTTGGTGCCGAACCGCTTGCCGCGGTGGAGCGCGCCATCGTGCCCGTTGCAAGCTGGGGCGGTACCCCGGCCGATGCTTCAAAAGCGCGCCGCCACACCATTACCCAGATCACCCTGCACCACCAGGGCGAGCCCTTCAAGCCAGGGACCGATCCGCAGGCCTATCTGCGCCGGCTGCAATCGTGGTCGCGCACCAGCAAGGGCTGGCTCGACATCCCCTACCACTACGTCATCGACCTCGACGGCCGCGTCTACGAGGCGCGCAACATCGATTTCGCGGGCGACACCAATACCGAATACGACCCGAGCGGCCACGCCCTGATCGAGGTGGTCGGCAATTTCGAGGAAGTGGAGCCGAACCAGCGGCAGCTCGACGCGGTGGTCGATCTGATGGCGCTGCTGGCGGCGAAGTACAAGGTGTCGCTGGACGACATCCGCAGCCACCGCGACCATTCCGATAAAACCGTATGCCCGGGGGCGAACCTGTACCGCTACGTGAAGGAGGATTGGTTCCGGCACAAGGTGGCGCAGCGCCTGGCCGGCGAACAGGCTGCGAAACGGTAGGGTGGACGGCTTCGCCGTCCGCGCGTTCAACCAGCTTATAAAAGTCGAGCCGGCTGTTCATACTGCAGTTGAACGCGCGTGCGGCATAGCCGCACACCTTACGAACATCACAGGCGGCGCGCAGTAAAGTTGCGGCTGCCCTGCTTGAACTGCAGGCTTTGCCCCTCGAAGCTCAGCTCCGCGTCGACGTCGCGCGCAAAGAAGCGCGTCTCGCTCAAGGGGAAGATTTCGAGCCGGCGCTGGCCGGTCGGCTGCACGAAGTAGCGGCTTCCATCGCGCCGGACTTCCAGCACCATCCCTGGCTGCATCTCGTAGCGGCCGGCATGCGCGTCAAAAGCGGCGTCCGCGATCTTCGCCACGATCCGCGGCGGCGGCGCCTCGCCGCTGCGCGCATGCAGCAGCGCCCTGCCGTCCTGGTGGTAGGTCACGCCGGTCACCTTGCCGGCGGGGTTGCCAGCCTCGCGCTGGAACACGAACCAGTCCGCCGTATCCGGCACGAAGAACTCGCTGGCCGACATGGCTTTTAGCACCAGGGGGCCGCGGTTGGGGCGCAGCAAGGAGAGGAACTCGCCGTCGCGGCGGAAGACCCGCTGCGTGTCCTTGTCGAAGCTGTACACGCCCGCCACCGCGTCCAGCGCCGCGGCATCGAGCGCCACTTCCCGGAATTCCGGCAGCGGCTTGCCGATGGCGACGGCGGCCGCCCTGCGCGCCACCACATCCGGTACCACCGTGCCGGCGTCGCCGTTGGTCAGCACCGCCACGTACACGCCCTTGCTCGGGACCCGCAGGCCATAGGAGCGGAAGCCGCGCGTCGAACCGCTGTGGCCGATGGTCGGCTCGCCCTGGATCAGGGTGAGCTCCCAACCGTAGCCATAGTGGCTGTCCTTGCCGTCGCTTAGGCGGTAGGACGTGAAGGCGCGCTGCCAGGTGGCCGGCTTGAGCAGCTTCTTGCCGACGGCCGCATCCCATTTCGCCAAGTCGTCCACGGTCGACACCAGCTCGCCGCCGGCATAGGACTGGTTCTTGCCGAGCGGCCGGGCCGCACCGAAACCTTTTTCAAGCGGGGAGTGGCCAGCGGCGCTCGGCCACTTGCTGCGCTCATGGCCTTCGTAGGCGGTATGGTTCATCCCGAGCGGTACGAAGATGCGCTGCTCGAGGAACTGGTGGTAAGGCAGGCCGGACACCTTTTCGATGATGGCGCCGAGCAGGTAGTAGCCCGAATTGTTATAGCGCCAGGCGCTGCCCGGCTCGAACTGCAGCGGGTCGTTCTTGAAGGAGTCGATCTGGGCCGCCACCGTGGTGTCCTGCGGTGCCCGCTGTGCATAACCCGGCTTGCCGGTGTAGCTGACGATGCCCGAGGTATGCGTCAAGAGGTGCTCGATGGTGATCTTCCTGCCCTGGGTCGGGTAGTCCGGCAGGTACCTGGTGATCTCGTCCTCCACCGAGAGCTTGCCCTCGTCCGCCAGCAGCAGGATGCCGGTAGCGGTGAACTGCTTGGTCATCGAGCCGATGCGCATGGCCATCTCGGGCGTCATCTTGACGCCCTTGGTGGTGTCGGCCATGCCGTAGGCGCGGCGCAGGACGGTCTGGCCATCCTTCACGACCAGGACGACGCCGCCCGGCGCATCGAAGGGGAAGTAGGGAGCGACGGTCGCGTGCAGGCGGACGGACAGGTCCTCGAGGGCGCGCTTGTCGAGCGGCTTGCTCCGTGCGGTATCGGTGGCAAAGGCAAGCTGCGGCGCACACAGCAGCAGCGTCGCAGCGCAGATGGCAGTACGGATGAACATGGTCGGCATTCCTTTCTTGTCATGGCGTGCCGTGACTGTACGTACGCAGCCAGCCCTGCCGCAATCGGCAGCCGACAAGTGGTCGTCCGGATGGGTCGAGTGGTGCCTGGAAAGGGTCGAACGGGAGGCCTGGACCGACTAGGAAAGCTTGGCGTAGGTGAGGAACAGCCAGGTCACGGTCATCACGACGATGCCGGTGACGGTCACGCAGGAGCCGGTGAAGAACAGGGCCGACAGCATCGTGGCGGACATGACCCGCTCGAACAGGAAGCCGAGGGCGAAGTCGAAGGTGGCCAGCACCGACCAGCGCCGCATGTAGACCGGCAGGTAGCGGCTCATGCGCCGGTTATGCTCGCGCGCGGCGTGGCGTTCGTACAGGTCGCGCGCGGCGCTCACATCGCGGAACAGCCAGTCGAAGAAGAGGAAGCGGTAGAGGGTGCGGCCGAAGGATGCTTCGTGCGACACAGTCCCTTCGTCGTTTTGTTGTGGAGCAGTTGCCATGGTCGGCTCGTCGCAAGTGTGGCGATCGACCCATGCTAAGGCCGAACCAGGCGGCCATCAGTGCGCCATGCAACCTTGCGTCGACGGTGCGTGCGGCATATCACCGCCAGGTCGAGCAAAGAATAGCTAGCGGGCAATATTGCAGCTTTTGCGCAACGCATAGGAAAGCGCGACGCGGTGTCGGATCGATCGGCCTATACTGGCCCGGTACCACTTCGGGAGCGTACCATGAACCCTTCCAGGCTACTGTTCCCGGTCGTGCTTGCCCTGCCTCTTTCCCTGCCCCTGGCGGCGGCCGAACCGGTTCGTATCACGACGCAGATGAGCGGCCAGCTGGACGCCAATCCCTTCCTTCTCCAGCAAATGGGGGTGATCGACTTCGACGCCTACCCCGAGGGCCCGCTTCCATTCTCCCTGACGATCGACACCGTTGTCGACCCGGATGACACGCAAGACTGGTGCGGCGAAAACTGGTGCTATAGCTTACCGGCCGAGGTTTCCTACTCCTTCACGGTGGACGGCAGGACTATTGGCTTCACGGATAGCAATGACAGCACCCTGTTCGCATGGAGTTCAAACGGTTACCTGCACGGGATCAGCTACAGGACGGTCGACCTCCCTGAACCCGTAGGCTACTTCGTTTCCGTCGATGCTTGGGTAAATGGGCCAGAAGGCAGCTTCGGCGAGGATCCATTCGCTCCGAAACTGCTCGGCGGAGAGATGATCACGGGACGGGTCAATATTTCCATGTTGCCGCTCGATCCCGATATTCCGGTTACCTGGAGTGACCGAGGCCAGGCCGACAGCGTGAGCGTCCAGGTTAGCGTCGTGCCGGAACCCACAGGCGCAGGCATGCTGGCGGCGGGCTTGATTGCGCTGGTCGCCGCATACCGGCGGCGGGCGCCTTCCCTTCGTTATTGGCCAGGGTGAAATAAAAAGGCAGCCCGCAGGCTGCCTTTCTCGTTCCGCAAAGCGGATGCTGCTCAGCGTCCTTTCGAACGCAGCTTCTGGATCGCCGCCAGCTGCGCGATCGCCGCGGCCATTTCGGCCTGGGCTTTCGCGTAGTCGATGTTCGACTCCTTGTTCAGCATCATCTCTTCGGCCTGCTTCTTTGCTTCCAGTGCCTTCGCTTCGTCCAGGTCGCCACCGCGGATCGCGGTGTCGGCCAGCACGGTCACGCCGTTCGGCTGCACTTCGAGGATACCGCCCGCGACGAAGACGAACTCTTCGCCGCCGCCGGCTACCTGGATTCGTACAGCACCTGGCCTGATGCGCGTGATGAGGGGGGTGTGGCGTGGGTAGATACCCAGCTCACCCGCTTCACCCGGCAGCGCGACGAATTCGGCCTGGCCGGAGAAGATCTGCTCTTCGGCCGAGACCACGTCCACTTGAATCGTGTTTGCCATGTCTGTCTTTCAGGTGGGAAGAAGCCGGCTTAGGCAGCCAGTTTCTTGGCCTTTTCGATTGCTTCCTCGATGGTGCCGACCATGTAGAAGGCCTGCTCCGGCAGGTGGTCCAGTTCGCCCGACGCGATCATCTTGAAGCCCTTGATCGTGTCCTTCAGCGAAACGTACTTGCCCGGCGAGCCGGTGAACACTTCAGCGACGTGGAACGGCTGCGACAGGAAACGCTGCATCTTGCGAGCGCGTGCGACGACCAGCTTGTCTTCCGGCGCCAGTTCGTCCATGCCCAGAATCGCGATGATGTCACGCAGTTCCTTGTAGCGCTGCAGGGTGCCCTGCACGGCGCGCGCGGTGGCGTAGTGCTCTTCACCGACGACCAGCGGGTCCAGCTGGCGCGAGGTCGAGTCCAGCGGGTCCACTGCCGGGTAGATACCCAGCGAAGCGATGTCACGCGACAGAACGACGGTCGAGTCCAGGTGGGCGAAGGTGGTTGCCGGCGACGGGTCGGTCAAGTCATCCGCAGGGACGTACACGGCCTGGATCGAGGTGATCGAACCGGTCTTGGTCGAGGTAATACGCTCTTGCAGGCGGCCCATTTCTTCGGCCAGGGTCGGCTGGTAGCCCACCGCGGACGGCATACGGCCCAGCAGTGCCGACACTTCGGTACCGGCCAGGGTGTAACGGTAGATGTTGTCGACGAAGAACAGAACGTCCTTGCCTTCGTCACGGAACGCTTCCGCCATGGTCAGGCCGGTCAGTGCGACGCGCAGACGGTTGCCCGGCGGTTCGTTCATCTGGCCGTAGACCATCGCCACCTTCGAGTTGGTCGGGTTTTCCAGGTCGACGACCTTGGCGTCCGCCATCTCGTGGTAGAAGTCGTTACCTTCACGGGTACGCTCACCCACGCCGGCGAACACGGACAGACCCGAGTGCGCCTTCGCGATGTTGTTGATCAGTTCCATCATGTTGACGGTCTTGCCGACGCCGGCGCCGCCGAACAGGCCGACCTTACCGCCTTTTGCGAACGGGCAGACCAGGTCGATCACCTTGATGCCGGTTTCCAGCAGGTCGGTCGATGGCGACAGCTCGTCGTAGGCCGGCGCTTCGCGGTGGATCGATGCCATGCGCTCGTGGCTGACCGGGCCGCATTCGTCGATCGGGTTGCCCAGCACGTCCATGATGCGGCCCAGGGTCGGGGTGCCGACCGGAACCATGATCGGGTTGCCGGTGTTCTGGATGATCATGCCGCGACGCAGGCCTTCCGAGCTGCCCAGTGCAATGGTACGGACCACGCCGTCGCCCAGCTGCTGCTGGACTTCCAGGGTCAGTTCGGAGCCTTCCATTTTCAGTGCGTCGTACACTTTCGGCATGGCGTTACGCGGGAATTCCACGTCGACCACTGCGCCGATACACTGAACGATTTTGCCATCAGCCATTTTCGTTCCTTCAGATATAGTTAAATTCTTTTACTTTTGACCAGTCAGGGGCGCTTAGACAGCAGCCGCACCCGACACGATCTCGGAGAGTTCTTTGGTAATCGCTGCCTGGCGGGTCTTGTTATAGACCAGCTTCAAGTCGCTGATGACACTGCCGGCGTTATCGCTCGCGGCCTTCATCGCGACCATGCGCGCCGACTGCTCGGACGCCAGGTTTTCTGCAACCGCCTGGTACACCAGCGCTTCCACGTAACGCACCAGCAGTTCGTCGATGACGACGGCCGCTTCCGGTTCGTAGATGTAGTCCCAGCTGTGACCGCCCTGTTCCGCTTCCATGTGCTTGGCCGGCAGCGGCAGCAGTTGCTCGACCATCGGTTCCTGCTTCATCGTGTTGATGAACTTGGTGTAGCACAGGTAGACAGCGTCGAGCTTGCCTTCCTGGTACGCATCCAGCATCACTTTGACCGGCCCGATCAGCTTGTCCAGGTGCGGGGTATCGCCGAGCTGGGTCGCTTGCGAGACCAGCTTCATGCCCATGCGGTTCAGGAAACCCAGGCCCTTGTTGCCGATGGCGACTGCCTCGACGCGGTTGCCTGCCTGTTCCACTTCGCGCGCCTTCTGGGTCACCTGGCGCAGCACGTTGGTATTCATGCCGCCGCACAGACCCTTGTCGGTCGTGACGACGATGAAGCCGACAGCTTTGGCCTGCACGTCCTTGGCTTGCGCCATGAACGGGTGGGTGTACTCCGGGTTTGCGCCGGCAAGATTGGCGGTGATTGCACGAACCTTGTCACTGTAGGGACGGGCGGCGCGCATGCGGTCCTGCGCCTTGCGCATTTTCGATGCGGCGACCATTTCCATCGCCTTGGTGATCTTCTTCGTATTTTCTACGCTCTTGATCTTGCCACGAATCTCTTTGCCTACTGCCATGAGTCCTTACTCCTTCCGCGCACCGGCGCCGTGCTCACACGACGCCGGCTTGACGATTAATATGCGCCGGATTTCTTGAAATCAGCAATGGCGGCGGCCAGCGCAGCTTCGCCGTCCTTGTCCAGTTGCTTGGTTTCGTCGATCTTCGACAGCAGGGCGGCGTGGCTCGACTTCAGGAAGTTGTGCAGGCCGTGCTCGAACGGCAGCACTTTCTTGACTTCGATGTCGTCCAGGTAGCCCTTGTTGACGGCGAACAGCGATGCGGCCATCAGCGAGGTCGACAGCGGCGAGAACTGCGGCTGCTTCAGCAGTTCGGTCACGCGGGCGCCGCGGTCCAGCTGCTTGCGGGTCGATTCGTCCAGGTCCGAGGCGAACTGCGCGAACGCAGCCAGTTCACGGTACTGCGCCAGGTCGGTACGGATACCGCCCGACAGGCCCTTGATGACCTTGGTCTGGGCAGCGCCACCGACGCGCGACACCGAGATACCTGCGTTGATCGCAGGACGGATACCGGCGTTGAACAGCGAGGTCTCCAGGAAGATCTGGCCGTCGGTAATCGAAATCACGTTGGTCGGGACGAATGCCGAGACGTCGCCTGCCTGGGTTTCGATGATCGGCAGTGCGGTCAGCGAACCGGTCTTGCCGGTGACGGCGCCGTTGGTGAACTTCTCGACGTAGTCGGCGTTCACGCGTGCGGCGCGCTCGAGCAGACGGCTGTGCAGGTAGAACACGTCGCCCGGGTAAGCTTCGCGGCCCGGTGGGCGGCGCAGCAGCAGCGAAATCTGGCGGTAGGCAACTGCCTGCTTCGACAGATCATCATAGACGATCAGTGCGTCTTCGCCGCGGTCGCGGAAGTATTCGCCCATCGCGCAGCCCGAGTAGGCCGAGATGTACTGCATTGCGGCCGATTCCGAAGCGGAAGCGGCGACAACGATGGTGTACTCCATCGCGCCGTGCTGTTCCAGCGAGCGGACGATGTTCTTGATGGTCGATGCCTTCTGGCCGATTGCGACGTACACGCAGGTGACGCCCTGGCCCTTCTGGTTGATGATCGCGTCGACAGCCACGGCCGACTTGCCGGTCTGGCGGTCGCCGATGATCAGCTCGCGCTGGCCACGGCCGATCGGCACCATCGCGTCGATCGACTTGATACCGGTCTGCATCGGCTGCGAGACCGATTCACGGGCGATGACGCCTGGGGCGATCTTTTCGATCGGCGCGGTCAGGGTGGTAGCGATCGGACCCTTGCCGTCGATCGGCTGGCCCAGTGCGTTGACCACGCGGCCACGCAGTTCCGGACCGATCGGCACTTCCAGGATACGGCCGGTGGTCTTGACGTTGTCGCCTTCCGAGATGTGCTCGTAGGCGCCCAGGATGACGGCGCCGACGGAGTCGCGCTCGAGGTTCATCGCCAGGCCGAAGGTGTTGCCAGGGAATTCCAGCATCTCGCCCTGCATCACGTCCGACAGACCATGGATGCGGCAGATACCGTCGGCGACGGAGATCACCGTGCCTTGATTGCGAACTTCAGCCGAACCTTCCAGACCCTGGATGCGGCTCTTGATCAGTTCGCTGATTTCAGAAGAATTAAGTTGCATGAGTGCTAACTCCAAATGTTTTTGATGCGTAGGGCAAGGGCGCTAGGGCCGGCGCGTGCTGCTAGATAGCGGTCGATTACGAGACCAGCGCAACTTGCATCTGTTGCAGCTTAGCGCGTATCGAGGTATCGAGCACTTCGTCGCCGACGACCACGCGCACACCACCGATCAGCGAAGGATCCACTGTCACCGTCGGGTTCAGCTTGCGGCCAAATTTCTTTTCCAGCGTAGCGACCAGCTGGGCCAGCTGGTCACCCGAGATTTCGAAGGCGCTGAAGATCGCCGCATCGGCGGCACCTTCGTTGGCGTTCTTCAGTGCCGCGAACTGGGCGGCGATTTCGGGCAGCAGGTTGACGCGGCCGTTTTCGGCCAGCATCGCGATAAAGTTCTTCGCTTCAGCGTTCAGCGGCGACTTGACCAGGGACGCAATCGTGTCGGCCAGCTGGGCGGCGGTGACCTTCGGGTTGGCGGCGAAAGCCTGCACTTCCGGATTGGCGCCGATCTGGCCCAATTCGGCAGTGACGGCCGACCAGGCGGCCACGTCGCCCGACTGGGCGACACGGTACAGCGCTTCGGCGTAAGGGCGGGCGACGGTTGCGAGTTCAGCCATGATCAGAGCTCGGTCGACAGTTTCGACAGCAGGTCGGCGTGGACCGCTGGGTTCACTTCACGCTTCAGGATCTGCTCGGCGCCTTGCACTGCCAGTGCGGCCACCTGGGCACGCAGTTCTTCGCGGGCACGGGTCACTTGCTGCTCGGCGTCGGCCTGAGCGGCGGCGACGATACGGGCGGCTTCTTCGGCAGCGGTTGCCTTGGCTGCGTCGATGATCTGGGCAGCGCGCTTTTCCGCGTCGGCGATGCGCTTCTGGACTTCGTCACGGGCGCCGGCCAGTTCGGTCTGCACACGCTTTTCGGCGGCGGCCAGGTCGGCCTTGCCACGGTCGGCAGCGGCCAGGCCATTTGCGATCCTCTCGGCGCGCTCGTCGAGCGCTTTCATCAGTGGCGGCCACACGAATTTCATCGTGAACATCGCCAGGATGAAGAAGACCACGAACTGGGCAATCAGGGTTGCGTTAAGGTTCACGGTTGTATCCTTCTTACAGAAACACGGATGCCGAACCGGAATCGGTTCGGCCATTCAAAACCAGACTTCCCGGCAATTAGGTCGGGGTGAACGGATTTGCGAACGCGAACAGCATGGCGATACCAACGCCGATCAGGAATGCCGCATCGATCAGACCAGCCAGCAGGAACATCTTGGTCTGCAGGGTGTTCATCAGTTCAGGCTGACGTGCCGAAGCTTCCAGGTACTTACCGCCCATGATTGCGATACCGATACATGCGCCGATAGCACCCAGGCCGATGATCAAACCGCAAGCCAGTGCAACAAAAGAAACGTCAGTCATGATTACTCCAAAAAGTTAAAAATTAAAAACTAGATAAAAACTACAACTTCGTTACAACCACATTCGTTCGATGCTTGCGGCGCCGATCAGTGGCCTTCATGGGCCTGACCGAGATACACCAGCGTCAGCATCATGAAGATGAATGCTTGCAGGAGCACGATCAGGATGTGGAAGATCGCCCAGATGGAACCAGCAATGACGTGGCCGACGAAACCGAACATGGTCGCGGTACCGCCCAGCAGTGCGATCAAGAGGAACAGCAGCTCGCCGGCGAACATGTTGCCGAACAGTCGCATACCGAGCGACACGGTCTTTGCTGCGTATTCGATGATGTTCAGCAGCAGGTTGAACGGCGCCATCATGATGCCGAACGGTGCTGCGAACAGTTCGTGGAGCCAGCCGCCCACGCCTTTGACCTTGATGCTGTAATAGAACATCAGCGCCAGCACGCCGAGCGCAATGCCGAGCGGCGCGTTCAGGTCGGCGGTCGGGACCACGCGGTGATATGGGAAAATGTGTTCCACGCCGAAGGCTGCAAACAGCCACGACCACATGTCGACCGGCAAAAGATCCAAGGCGTTCATCAAGGCGACCCAAACAAACACGGTCAGCGCTGCCGGGGCGATGAAACTGCGGTCACCGTGAACGATGGCCTTCGCCTGGTCGTCGACCATCTCGAACAACATTTCGACGAAGCTCTGGAAGCGGCCCGGCACGCCTGCAGTGGCGCGGCGAGCGGCCAGCCACATCAACATGCAACCGGTGACGCCCATGGCGATCGACCAGAACAGCGTGTCGAAATTGAGAACCGAGAAATCGACCACGAAGTCCTGGTGCTTGTTCGACAGGTGGCCGAGGTGGTGCCGAATGTATTCTGAAGCGGTGGGCGCGTGCGCTGCGCCGTCTGCGGTTGGAGTCGCCATTTTCAATGCCTAAATAGTAAGAATATGTAACTTTTCAGCGCCACAATGAACCCGGCCAGTAGTGCCAGCCAGTTCAGATCGCGGTACAGCCACGCTGTGACACCCAGCAGCGCCAGCGTGAGAGCAATCTTTATAAATTCCCAGATGAAAAACGTGACGGGGTTTGCCCCGCCCGGTTTTGCAGTGGCGGCGAACAAGCGCACTGCCATGATGCCGTTGGGCACGACACAACATAAGCCGCCCAGTACTGCCGAAAACATCGCAGCCCTTCCCCCCAGCAGTGCGGCGATCAGGCCCGCGACGACTGTAGCGATCAATTGCAGGGAGACGATGCGCAACATGTTGTTCTGGTTTCTCGCCGCGCAATCGGACAGTTACGATGTGGTAATTACATGAATCAGCGGAATTATAAGTGGTTATACGGACGCGAGTCAAACGATTCCGCGCTTATAACTGCGGCGTAAAGATGTGATGGAAGCAACATGAGAGTTAGGGAAATTCCCGTATTTTCAGTCACTTAACTGATGAGTTGGTACTGACTGGCCTAGCTTGGCTGGCTCTGCCGGGCGGGCGCTCCGGCAGTCGGTTCCTCGAGCGAACGTGGCATGCATACGTCATTCGCACGGGCATCGGGCAGCGCCGCCCGACGCACGTCAAGACACAATTTCAGGCGCGCAGGCGGGCCAGCACGCCGTCCAGGATATCGAGGTCGGCGAAGTCGATGATCAACTGCCCCTTGCCCTTCGTGCCCATCTTGAACATCACGGGCGTGGCCAATTTGTCCGACAGCTCTTCTTCGAGCCGCACGATGTCGCCCGGCTTTTCCTTGGCGCGCGCCGGCGTTGCTGGGCTCGACTGTTCTTCGAGCGCGCGGGCGACCAGCTTCTCGGTCTCGCGCACCGACAGGCGCTTGGCGATGACCTGGTTGGCGAGGGTGATTTGGTGCGCGCTGTCGACCGCCAGCAGGGCACGGGCGTGCCCCATGTCGATGTCGCCGGCCATCAGCATGGTCTGCACAGGCTGGGCCAGGTTGATCAGGCGTAGCAGGTTCGATACCGCGCTGCGCGAACGGCCGACGGCGGCGGCGGCCTGCTCGTGGGTAAAACTGAAATCGTTGATCAGGCGCTGGATGCCCTGCGCTTCTTCCAGCGGGTTCAGGTCTTCGCGCTGGATGTTCTCGATCAGGGCCATGGCGGCGGCCGACTGGTCGTCGACTTCGCGCACCAGCACCGGGATCTCTTCGAGTCCGGCCATCTGGGCGGCGCGGAAGCGGCGCTCGCCGGCGATGATCTCGTACGGAACCGGGGCACCCTCCTCCAGCGGACGCACCAGCACCGGTTGCATGATGCCCTGGGTCTTGATCGAGGCGGCCAGCTCGCTCAGCGAGGTTTCGTCCATGCGCGTACGCGGCTGGTACTTGCCGGCCTGGATCTGTGTGACCGGCAGCGACGAGGGCGCTTTACTAGGTGCCGGCTGGCTGTCGCCGCCGAGCAGTGCGTCGAGGCCGCGGCCGAGGCCCTTGAGTTTTTTGGTTGCCATTTGTGTGTGTCAGCTTTCGGTGCTTATATTTTAATCACATGGTCTTGATGCGCTCGACCATCTCGCCGCCAAAGGCGATGTACGCCTGTGCGCCTTTCGAGGACGGATCGAACACCACGCCGGGCATGCCGTAGGACGGCGCCTCGGCCAGGCGCACGTTGCGCGGGATGATGGTCTTGAACACCTTGTCGCCGAAGTGCTGCTCGAGCTGGCTCGAGACCTGCTGCGACAAGGTCATGCGCGGATCGAACATCACCCGCAGCAGGCCAATGATGCGCAGGTCGGTGTTCAGGTTGGCGTGCACCTTCTTGATCGTGTTGACCAGGTCGGACAGGCCTTCGAGCGCATAGTACTCGCACTGCATCGGGATGATCACGCCATGGGCGGCGCACAGGCCGTTCAGCGTGAGCAGCGACAGCGCCGGCGGGCAGTCGACCAGGATGAAGTCGTAGTCCTTGTCCACCGCCGCCAGTGCCTCCTTCAGGCGGCGTTCGCGGTTCTCGAGCGCGACCATTTCGACTTCGGCCCCGGCCAACTCGCGGTTGGCCGGCAGCACGTCGAAGCGTCCCGACTCGGAACGAATGCGCGCCGTGGCCACGTCAAGCTCACCCAGCAGCACCTGGTAGATCGAGCCTTCGAGCGACGCCTTGTTGATGCCCGCGCCCATCGTGGCATTGCCTTGGGGGTCGAGGTCGACCAGCAGCACGCGCTGGTTCAGCTTGGCCAGCCCTGCCGACAGGTTGACGGTGGTGGTGGTCTTGCCGACCCCGCCCTTCTGGTTCGCTACGCAAAAAATCTTCGCCATCTATTCTTTTTCCGCGGTTCTATTAAATGGGAGCAGTCAGACCAATGAGAAGAGGCCATACCGTTCATACCGTACAAACCATTTTAATGATTCATACTTTATAAACGATATAAACTGTTTATACGATTTATTCTGTTTAGTTTGATCTCTCGACAAACACCAGGTGACGCTCTGCACCGAGTCTCGGCACCTGCAATGGCTGCAAACCCGTCACTTTCCATTCTGCCGGCACCCGCTCCTGCTCTTCCGCCGGAGCCGTGCCTTTCAAGGCGATGAATTTCCCGCCCTCGGCCAGCAAGTGACCGGACCACTCCAGGAAATCCGACAGGTCCGCGAAAGCCCGCGAGGTGATGACGTCGAATTTGTCGTTCACCTCGAGCTCTTGCACCTTCATCGTGTACACGGTGACGTTGGCCAGTTCGAGTTCCGCCTTGACCTGCTTGAGGAATGCGGTTTTCTTGTGGACCGTGTCGATCATCGACACTTTCATGCCTGGACGGCAAATTGCCAGCACGACGCCGGGCAATCCGCCCCCTGCCCCGACGTCCAGCACGTTGCGGGCATCCGCAAAAGCGGGAACTGCGGCGAGTGAATCGAGCAGGTGGTGGGTCACCATTTGCATCGGGTCGCGCAGGGAGGTCAGGTTGTAGACGCTGTTCCACTTGTTCATCAGCGCCAGGTAATCCAGCAGTTTTTCCTGCTGTGCGGCCGATACGTCCAGCGTCATCGCGGTGATGCCGTCGGCCAGCACTTGCGCCAGGGCGGCGCGGTCGAAAAACTTCATTCAGCCTGCTCCACGGTGGCGTTGTTGGTAAAGCCCTTGGCGCCGCGTTTTTTCAGGTGTACCAGCAGCAGCGAGATCGCCGCCGGGGTGACACCCGAGATGCGCGAAGCCTGGCCCAGGGTTTCCGGACGCTGTTTATCCAGCTTCTGGCGCACCTCGATCGACAATGCGGCGATCTCCAGGTAGTTCAGGTTTTCGGGCAGCTTCAGGTTCTCGTAGTGGTCATGACGCTCGACTTCGCGCGCCTGGCGGTCGATGTAGCCGGCATACTTCAGCTGGATTTCGATCTGCTCTTTCACCGCCGGGTCTTCCACGCCCGGTCCGGCCAGCGCCTGGCCTTCGAGCCCGGTCATGGTCATCAGGGTGTCGTACTGCACGCCCGGACGGCGCAGCAGGTCGGCCAGGTTGTATTCGCGCTCGATTGCCTGCCCCACCACGCGCTCGGATTCTGCGCCAGCGAGGATACGCGGGTTCACCCAGGTCGAACGCAGCCGCTCGAGCTCGCGGGCCACCGACTCACGCTTGTTCTCGAAGGCTGCCCACTGGGTATCGCCCACGATCCCGAGCTTGCGGCCGATCTCGGTCAGGCGCATGTCGGCGTTGTCTTCGCGCAGCGACAGGCGGTATTCGGCGCGGCTGGTGAACATGCGGTAAGGCTCGGCCACACCCTGCGTGGTCAGGTCGTCGACCAGCACCCCGAGGTAGGCTTCCGAGCGGCCCGGCGTCCAGGCATCCTTGCCCTGGGTTTGCAACGCGGCGTTGAGGCCGGCGAGCAGGCCCTGCGCGGCTGCTTCTTCGTAGCCAGTGGTGCCGTTGATCTGGCCGGCGAAGAACAGGCCCTTGATCGCCTTGGTTTCCAGCGAAGCCTTCAGGCCGCGCGGATCGTAGTAGTCGTACTCGATCGCATAGCCCGGGCGCAAGATGAAGGCGTTCTCCATGCCCCGCATCGAACGCACCAGGTCCAGCTGCACGTCGAACGGCAGGCTGGTCGAGATCCCGTTCGGGTAGAACTCGTTGGTCGTCAGGCCTTCCGGCTCCAGGAAGATCTGGTGCGACTCTTTCGAGGCAAAACGGTGGATCTTGTCTTCGATCGACGGGCAATAGCGCGGACCGACGCCTTCGATCACGCCCGTGTACATGGGGCTGCGATCGAGACCGTGACGGATGATCTCGTGGGTCTTCTCGTTGGTGTGCGTGACCCAGCACGGCACCTGGCGCGGGTGCATGGCAGCATTGCCCATCACCGAGAACACCGGCACCGGATCGAGGTCGCCCGGCTGTTCCGACAGGACCGTGAAGTCGATGCTGCGGCCATCGATACGCGGCGGCGTGCCGGTCTTCAGGCGGCCCTGCGGTAGCTTGAGTTCCTTCAAACGGCTCGACAGCGAGACCGCTGGCGGATCGCCGGCACGGCCGCCCGAGTAATTCTGCAGGCCGACGTGGATCTTCCCGTCGAGGAAAGTGCCGGCCGTGAGCACCACGGCGCGGGCACGGAACTTCAATCCGACCTGCGTGACGGCGCCGACGACACGGTCGCCTTCCAGCATCAGGTCTTCGACGGCCTGTTGGAACAGCCACAGGTTCGGCTGGTTTTCCAGGCGCGAGCGGATCGCCTGCTTGTACAGCATGCGGTCGGCCTGGGCGCGGGTAGCGCGCACGGCCGGGCCCTTGGACGAATTCAGGATACGGAATTGGATGCCCGATTCGTCGGTGGCAATCGCCATGGCGCCGCCGAGTGCGTCGACTTCCTTGACGAGGTGGCCCTTGCCGATGCCGCCAATCGATGGGTTGCACGACATGGCGCCCAGGGTCTCGATATTGTGGGTCAGCAGCAAGGTCTTCTGCCCCGTGCGTGCCGACGCGAGTGCGGCCTCGGTACCGGCATGGCCGCCGCCGACGACGATGACGTCGAATTCAGTTGGAAATAGCATGATGGAAGAGTGAGGCGAGGAGTCTAATGCGCGATTATAGATTCTTTTTTCTTGTGGAAGCTTTTGAGGAGCTGAAAACGACATTTTTGTTTCACGTGGAACAATTAGCACAACGGGCTTGCGAATGTTTCACGTGGAACAAAAACAAAAAAGCCGGGCAGACCCGGCTTTGCTGTTTCACGTGGAACAATCACCACCCTATCGTCTTGAAAGCATCGTAGGCCGTCTTCAGGATCAAGCCAGATACGACCACGAGGAACAACTTACGCACGAAACCGCTGCCGTGCTTCAGCGCCAGCTTGGTACCCACCAGCGACCCCGCAATCTGGCACCCTGCCATCATCAGGCCGAGTTGCCACAGCAGGTGGCCGCTATAACCGAACCACAGCAAGGCCGAAAAATTACAGGCGACGTTGACAATCTTGGCCGCCGCCGATGCGCCAAGGAAATCGAACCCGAAGAAACGCACGAACAGGAAGATCAAGAAACTGCCGGTACCCGGACCAAAGAAGCCGTCGTAGAAGCCGATGGCGGCACCGATGCCGATGGCCCAGTAGCGCTCGGCCAAGCCGCTATGCACGGGCGCATGCACGGCGCCAAGGTCTTTCTTCTTGAAGGTATAGACCGCGACGGCAACGAGGATGATCGGCAGCAGTGTACGTACAAAATCTGCCGGCACGCGAGTGACCGTCCATGCGCCGGCGAAGGACAGCACAAAGGCCGCCAGCGCGGCCGGCGCTGCGGTGCTCCAGGCCACCCTCACCCGCCGCGCGTAATTCACGGCCGCGGCACCGGTGCCGAAGATGCTGGCAAACTTGTTCGTCCCCAGCAGTGTCGCAGGAACCTCTCTGGGCAAAACCGAAAAAATCGCGGGAATCTGGATCAGGCCGCCGCCACCGACAACGGCATCGACCAGGCCGGCGGTGAAAGCAGCCACGCCAAGCCAAGCAAAATCAATCATGGGAAACACTGGAGGAATGCAGAGGCTGCATTGTACGGCAGAGCCCTGCCTTCCAGCATCAAACTGCCGCCAAGTCACAAGCCCGATGGGTTAAGCGTCGACCACCAAGCAAACGAAAGACATGCTGCTTGCGGAGCGTCGCTGCGCTGGGTAAGCCGACATGGCCGTCCCCAATGCCGCTCCGACGTTGGGCTTGCCGCCGGCAGCGAGGAAGCAAGGGGCCAAACACTACGTGCTGCGATGCAACAACGAACCAAGATGACGGGGATCGAAACGCGCCTGCGCCAAGTCGGCATCCACGAAACCGACCTCGACCTTCTTGCAGCAGGCGCCATGCTGCAGACCAGGCTGCTCGGCAACAATCCGCGCGAGCTCACCCGTGCGACGCACGCGCGATCTACGCAACTACACGCTAGTGCCTTGTCGCATCTAGGGGGAGCGCAGGAAATCGAGCAACAGCGCGTTGAGAGGGCCGGCCGCGGTAACCTGCATCCAGTGCCCCGCCCCACTCAGGCGCTCATAACGGAAACCGGCGCGGCAGTGGTGGCGGGTATCCCGCATCTGCTTCTCGCCCAGTGCCGGGTCATGGTCGCTCCAGACACCCATTACCGGCACTTCGACCGGACACCAATGGTGTGGCCGGCCCAGCTTGAGGTTGGCGCGGTAGTAGTTCAGCGCCGCGGTGAGGCGCCCTTCCGGTTCCAGCGCGGCGCGCCAGAGCGCCATCTGGTCGCGGCTCGGCGCCACCTGACGCAGGAAGAACCAGTCGTTGGCGCGGATCGCAGCTTCGGCAACCACCGGCATCAAGAAACCCAGGATATACCAGAGACGCATCTGCTGGGCCAGACCGGCATTGGCGATCGCTGCCGGGTGCCCGGTGGACAGGGCCACGAAACGCTCGAAGCGCTGCGGCGCGTTCATGCACAGCTGCCAGCCGACCGCCCCGCCCCAGTCGTGGCCGACGAGCGCGGCCTTTTCCAGGCCCAGCCTGTCCATCAGGCCGAGGATGTCGCAGCACAGGAACTCGATCGCATACGCGCCGATGCTGTGAGGCGCGTCGGTCTTGCCATAACCGCGCATGTCCGGCGCGATGACACGCCAGCCCGCCGCCGCCAGGGCCGGCATCTGGAAACGCCAGAGCGCATGGGTATCAGGAAAGCCGTGCAGCAGGATGACGGCCGGGCCCTCGCCCGCACTGGCGTAGTGCAGACGCAGGCCGTGGACGTCGACGTAGTGGGATTCCAGGTCCATGATTACTCCGGTAGCCAGGGTGCAGCCGTTTGGGTCACGCGCCTGCTGCCATTCTGCGGCGACATGCGAGCAATACACCTATCTCGCCAACAATACCACGCCAGAACAAGAGAACGCAGACAATCAATACAGGTAGACCATCACCAGGGCATTCGACAGATCCAGCAGAGCGAACAAACCCCTGCGCAGTGCGGACGCGCCATCTCGGCGCATGCCGCTTGTGCTTCTTGCACGTCTGCCCCCCTGCTACACTGGCAGGTACCGTCCTGCTGTCGAGTCAAACAAGAAAGCCAATGTGGGTATTGAAAAGCCGTCATCCCCTCCTCTGAAAGAACGATGCATCGGCTGGCTCGTCATTCTGTTTGCCTTGGCACTCGGATTGTTCACTTTTAATCGATGCATCGACAAACTGCGGTCGGCGTGGTGGCCAGCCATGCACGCTGAAGTCCTGAGCAGCGATGTGAGCAGGCGCGTCAAGTCCGGTGCCTGGTGTGTTCAGTTGCGTTACCAGTACGTCATCGATAACAAGGCTTTCGCATCCAGCAGACTGTCGTTGGAGAACAGGGTGGCCTGCTATCGGGACAAGCAGCTTGCCCATGCCCTGTTGGGACGGTTCCAGCCGGGCGCCAAGGTCGCGATTCGCTACGATCCGTCCGATCCAGAAAAATCCATCATCGATGTCGATGGTGTGGATTGTTCGGATCTTGTTTTCCTGGCGTCAGCGATCGTTCTTCTGGCAGCCGGGATCCTTCTCCTCAAGAGAGGCGCAACGGGTTCCAGACGACAAGGCTGAGCGTCCTCTTGCATACGTGCTCAGCTCCTGGCCATGTCAGAGGCTCTCACGCTGGGCAAGGATGTCCCGCGCCGCCTTTTCCGCAATCATGATGGTCGGGGAATTCGTATTCCCGGAGGTGATGAAGGGCATGATCGAGGCATCGACGACACGCAGTTTGCCGATGCCACGCACCCTCAAGCGGCTGTCCACGACCGCCAGCGGATCGTCTGTCCTGCCCATGCGACAAGTGCCGACGGGATGGAAAATCGTGGTGCCGACCAGCCCTGCTGCATGGGCAAGTTCTTCCTCGCTCTGGTATTGCGGGCCAGGCATGAACTCTTCGGGACGGTATTTGGCCAGCGCGGGGGCGGACACGATCCGACGCGTCAGCGCCAGCGCCGCTGCCGCGATCTTGCGGTCGGCCTCGGTGCTCAGGTAGTTCGGCGTGATCTTCGGTGGTGCATAGCTGTCGCCGGAGGCAATGCGCACGTGCCCCCTTGATGTCGGCTGCAGGTTGCACACGCTGGCCGTGAAGGCCGAAAAACGGTGCAGCGGATCGCCGAACTTGTCCAGCGACAAAGGCTGGACATGGTACTGCAAATTCGGCGCAGCCAGGTCCGGCGAGGACTTGGCGAAAGCACCCAGCTGGGACGGCGCCATCGACATCGGGCCGCTCCGGAAAAACGCATATTCCAGCCCGATAAGACTCTTCCCGAACCAGTTGGTGGCACTCGTGTTCAGGGTTTTCACGCCCCGGACCTTGAAAATCATGCGCAGTTGCAGGTGGTCCTGCAGGTTGCCGCCGACGCCGGGCAGATCCATGCGCGGTGCGATGCCATGGCGCTGGAGTTCGCTCGCATCGCCAATGCCGGACAGCTGGAGGATCTGGGGCGAACCCACCGCGCCAGCCGCCAGCAGGGTCTCGCGGTGCGCCGTTGCCGTAAAAGCCTGTCCGCCGCCGGTGAACTGGACGCCGGTGCAGACTTTGCCCTGCTCCGTGTCCTCGAACAGCAGGCGTTCGACGTGGCAGCCGGTCATGATGGTCAGGTTCGGCCGTTTCGAGGCCGGTTTCAGGAAAGCCTTCGCCGTATTCAGGCGGATGCCGCGCCGCTGGTTCACCTCGAAATAGGCGGAACCTTCGCCAAGACCGGCGTTCAAATCATCGATTTTCGGAATGCCGGTCTGGAGCGCCGCTTCACGAAACGTGTCCAGGATCTTCCATGACAGCCGCTGCTTTTCCACCCGCCACTCGCCGCCGGCGCCATGCAGTTCGCTCGCCCCCAGGTAATGGTCCTCGCTGCGCTTGAACAGCGGCAGCACCTCTTCCCAGCGCCAGGAATCATCGCCCGCGACCATCGCCCAACGCTCGTAATCCGCAGGCTGGCCGCGCATGTAGATCATGCCGTTGATCGACGAACTGCCGCCCAGTACCTTGCCCCGCGGGTAGATCAGGGCCCTGCCGTGCAGGCCGGGATCGGCCTCGGTGCGCAGCAGCCAGTCCGTACGCGGATTGCCGATGCAATGCAGGTAGCCGACCGGGATGTGGATCCACATGTAATCGTCACGGCCGCCCGCTTCCAGCAGCAGGACTTCGACGCCGGGGTGACGTGTCAGCCGGTTCGCCAGCACGCAGCCCGACGTGCCCCCGCCGACGACGATGTAGTCGTACTGGCCAGCGGAGGTCAAGGCTGGCGTTCCCGGACGACGCTGGCATTGCCGCGCTCGCCATGATCGTCATGGCACAGCGAACGCGAACCGCCGCACTTCGGTTCACGTGGCAAAGGCTTACGAAACAGCGCGTCGAGATCCACCAGGCCCTCCGTTCATCATTCGTTGAGGCAAGCTTACCAGATCGTAAACGGAAGTCCAGAGCCCACCTGTGGATAAGGCTCTTGATATCCACAGGTCTGTTTTGTGCAGAACTGAGGGAGTTTAGGGATGCGCAAAATCTTGTCCAGTTTTTGCACTGCCTTCACGCGCCAGTGGTGCACTGGCTTATACGCTCGATAAGCACATGATTTTTCGAGCGTTAACTGTTTTGTCCACAAGCTGGGGCTGGCGTTAACCACTACTACTACCGTTGTATACAAATGTTGGTTGTAAACCTTCAGAACATTTTTAAAAAAAAATTTTTTGCCACCGTGGCACTCTGTCGACATCCACCAACTCTCAGCGACAGGCACAAGCTCTCACAGTGGCTGACATCCCGGATGCAAGCTCGCCGGCAGTCAAGTCGATCAGAAGCTGAGCACCGTCCCCACCCTCGATGCCGACAGGCCTGGCGACATCAATGCATGCGCATTGGCAGCGCACCAGCTCGACAGCTTGTCAGCGCCTCTGGACGGTTTGCAGTGCACCTCTGCCCTGCAAACGGCTCGCCTTCGAGCTCATCTGTGGAAAACCGCTGGGATATCCACAGGAACGAATGTGCAGAACAACCCGTTAACCCGGTGTGCCTGAATTCTGTCCAAGTTTCCTCCAGTTCAAACACAAGCCTTGTACAGCAGGTTAACGTGCTCGTAAACCATTGACGCTGTGGAGAAAACTCTTCTTATCCACACCAAATTGCGCGTTTACTATTACTACCAGTTTGTATACAAACTTGTTTACTACAACAATAAAACCAAGAGCGCGGATCCGCCCTGTTCGCGTCAGCCTGAACACTTGCCGACCAACAACACTGTTCGCCACCACCTGGCCTGCACTGTCACGCGCATCGGCTGCAGACCACCAGCTGTCCGCAGACTGGCTGCCAAACCGCTGTTCAGCGCATGTTTGCTGGCGCGACTGTGGAAAAGTCGAGGTATATCCACAGGATCGCTTGTGCAGAACGCGACCATTCCTGCGTCACGCGAAAACTGTCCAAGTTTCGTTCAAACGCCACACACGCTTTGTTCAGCCGGTAAACGCTCGCGTAAACCCCTGATACTGTGGAGTAAACGCGAGTTATCAACAGAAGAGGCCGCGTTTACTATCTACTACCAGCTTTATATACAAACTTTAGTTAACTAATACCCTGAAGCGCTGCGCTGCCCGGAAAGTCTGGAAAAGCCCCGGAAAAGCAGCTTTTGCTGGCCTCACGCTCGTAAGACAAGCAAAATGCACGCTCAAGCGTCCGAATCAGCGGCCTCATGAGTTCGATTAAACCGTGCACAAGCGTTGAACAAGCCGGCTGGCTGCAGCTGCGCATGGCCTTGTGGCTTGACGATCGCGACAAACACTTGCAGGAAATGCAGGAGCTATGTGCACAACCCGGCCGTTATGCACAGTTCATCGCCTGCTCGCGCCTTGGAGAGCCTCAGGGACTGGTCGAAGTGGCGCTGCGCAGCGATTACGTCAACGGCACCGCGTCGTCTCCTGTCGGCTTCCTGGAAGGCCTGTACGTCGATCCAGCCTTCCGTAAGCAGGGAATCGCTGCCATGCTGGTGCAAACCGCGGAAGAATGGGTTAGGCGCCAGGGCTGCACGGAGATGGCGTCGGATGCCTTGCTCGAGAATACGGCGAGCCATGCCATGCACCGGGCGCTGGGATTTGCCGAAACCGAGCGTGTGGTCTACTTCCGCAAGCTGCTTTCATAATAAAAACGCAAGAAAAACAAGGAAAAACATGCGACTGGGGATCATCAGTGCGCTGTACGAAGAACAGCTGGGGCTCGTAGAAGCCATGAGAGGGCCCGCCAAGCTCATCCATGGCATGCGCGAGTACTGGGCAGGAACACTGTGGGAAATCGACGCTGTGTGCGTTCTATCGCGAATTGGCAAGGTTGCAGCTGCCATGACAGCCACAACGCTTGTGGAGAAGTTCGGAGTTACCCACATCCTCTTTACCGGCGTGGCCGGCGCAGGGGATAGAACGGTGCAGGTGGGCGATATCGTGGTGGCGGAAGCCCTGGTCCAGCACGACATGGATGCGAGCCCGCTCTTCCCCCGTTTCGAGGTGCCATTGACTGGCCTGACGCACTTCCAGCCCGATCTGCAGCTGTCGATGCGCCTGTCGCGCGCCGCCCATGACTTTCTCGAGCAGGATTTCACCAGTGCGATCGGCGAGGGCGAACGGCGCGAATTCCGCCTGGTGCAGCCCCGCGTGCACCGCGGCCTGGTGGCGAGCGGCGACCAGTTCATGGCCGACCGCCTGCGCCTGAATGCGCTCAACGAGGCCCTTCCCGGCCTGGTGGCGGTCGAAATGGAAGGCGCCGCGGTGGCGCAGGTGTGCCACGAGCTCGGCGTGCCCTGCGCCGTCATCCGTACCATCTCCGACAACGCCAATGAAAACGCGGCCACCGATTTCATGCGATTCGTGAAATCGGTGGCCGCGCAGTACGCTTTCCAGATTACCCGGCGGGTGTGCCGGGACTTGGCGAATGCGCCCTTGTCGGTGCAAACCTAGCCCAGCAGCGACTCTGCCGGCACGTAGTCGACCTTGAGGTCCCGGGCGACGGCTTCGTAAGTGACCTTGCCCTGGCAGACGTTCAGGCCGTTGCGCAGGTGGACGTCGTCCGACAATGCCTGCCGCCAGCCCTTGGTCGCCAGTGCCACGGCGTGGCCGATGGTTGCGTTGTTGAGCGCGAAGGTGGAGGTGCGCGCCACCGCGCCCGGCATGTTCGCCACGCAGTAGTGGATCACGCCGTCGACCACGAACGTCGGATCGGCATGGGTGGTCGGGTGCGAGGTCTCGAAGCAGCCACCCTGGTCGATCGCCACGTCCACCACCACCGCGCCCTTCCTCATGCGCGCGATCATGTCGCGGGTGACCAGCTTCGGCGCCGCGGCACCCGGCACCAGCACGCCGCCGATCACCAGGTCGCTTGATACCACCGCCTCTTCGATCGCATGCGCGTTGGAGTAGAGCGTGGAGATGCGGTTGCCGTAGACCAGGTCGAGCTGGCGCAGGCGGTCGACGTTCTTGTCGAGCACCGTCACGCGCGCACCGGTACCGACGGCCATCTGCAGCGCATTGGTGCCGACCACGCCGGCGCCGATGATCACCACGTGGGCGGCGGCGACGCCCGGGACGCCGCCCAGCAGCAGGCCCATGCCGCCCTTCGATTTTTCCAGGTGCGCGGCGCCGGCCTGGATCGCCATGCGGCCGGCCACTTCGCTCATCGGCGCCAGCAGCGGCAGGCCGCCGCCCGCGCCGGTGATGGTTTCGTAGGCGATGCAGACCGCGCCGGATTTCACCAGGGCAGCGGTTTGTTCGGGATCCGGCGCCAGGTGCAGGTAGGTGTAGAGCACCTGTCCTTCGCGCAGCATCGCGCACTCAAGAGGCTGCGGCTCCTTGACCTTGACGATCATGTCGGCGCGCGCGAAGACTTCCCTGGCCGTCTCCACGATGCTGGCGCCGGCCGCCATGTACTGCTCGTCCGAGAGCCCGATCTGCTCGCCGGCGCCGCGCTGCACGACGACGTCGACACCGCGTAACGTCAATTCGCGCACCGAGGGCGGGGTCAGCCCGACACGGTACTCGTGATTCTTGATCTCCTTTGGTACGCCAACAAGCATGTCTACCTCCAAGTTTTATAAGAATGAGACTCCTGCTTTGCTACGCTACTCCTGCTTTGAAGATTTTTGTAGGGTGGGCGGGGTAATTTCGGGCAGTGCCCTGGAATTACAAACGCCCACGCGGTGATAGTTGCAGCAAGATCGTCGAGCGCGAAATCGGCGCCGTTAGCGATCGCCGCGTGGGCGGCAAAGCCGCCCACCCTACAAAAAAAGGGGAGCTCGCGCTCCCCGTGATGATTACACTCCCAACGTCATCAGGCTTGCGTTGCCGCCAGCCGCGGTGGTGTTGACGCACACCGCCCGTTCCGCCACCAGCCGCCACAGGGCGACCGGCTCCGTGGCGCCCGTGTCGACGATGCCCACGATCGCGCCGGGACGCGCCGCCAGCTTTGCCCGCAGCGAACCGTTCACTCCCTCCTCCAGCAGCGCGATCTGGAATTCGCTGGCGTCGACTTCATCGCCCCCGATGAAGCGCACGCGCTCCTTCACCAGCGCCGGCAGGTTGGCCGGGATCAAATCCGGCGTGGCCAGCATCAGGGCGCGGTTGCCGTTGGCGAGGCTTGCGGCCAATTGGTTGAGCAGGCCGGCAGCCGTCTTCGGCGCGCACAGTACGGTGCCGCGCGGCGTGAAGGCCAGGGTATTACGCTCGCCGGTCGGACCCGGCAGGGCGATCTCGACGCCACTCAAGGAAGTGCGGCCGTAGCCTTGCGCCAGCGTTGCCAGGTCAGGATGGCCGTTGTTGCGCAGCCAGCCGAGCAGCGCATCGAGGCCTGCGTCGAACGTACGGCTGTGCTCCATCAACGGCGCAGCATGGCGCTGCAGGCGCTTCAGGTAGAGCGGACCGCCGGCCTTCGGACCGGTGCCCGATTTGCCCTCGCCGCCGAAAGGCTGCACGCCCACGACTGCGCCGACGATGTTGCGGTTCACATAGATGTTGCCGACATGGGCGCGCGAGACGATGAAGTCGATGGTCTCGTCGATACGCGAATGCACGCCCAGGGTCAGGCCGTAGCCGGTGGCGTTGATGGTGTCGACCACTTTCGGCAGGTCGGCACGGCGGTAGCGCACGATGTGCAGCACCGGGCCGAAGACTTCATGCTTCAGTTCCGCCATCGAGCCGATTTCCAGCACGGTCGGCGGCACGAAGGTGCCTTGTCCCGTCACGCTCTCGGGCAGCTCGAGCGCGAAATGGCTGCGCGCGGTGGCGCGCATGCGCTCGATGTGGGCCAGCAGGTTGCGCTGGGCTTCTGCGTCGATCACCGGGCCGATGTCGGTGGCCAGGCGGTCCGGCGAACCGACGCGCAGTTCCTGCATCGCGCCCTTGAGCATGGTGATGGTCTTGTCGGCGATGTCTTCCTGCAGGAACAGCACACGCAGCGCCGAGCAGCGCTGGCCGGCGGAGTCGAAGGCCGAGGACAGCACGTCCTGCACCACCTGCTCAGGCAGCGCCGAGGAATCGACGATCAGCGCGTTCTGGCCGCCGGTTTCGGCCACCAGCGGGATGTCGATGCCTTCCTGTTCGGCACGTTTTGCGAGCGTACGGTTGATCAGCTGCGCCACCTCGGTGGAGCCGGTGAAGATCACGCCTTTCACGCGCGTATCCGAAGTCAATGCGGCACCGACCACTTCGCCGCGGCCCGGCAGCAGCTGCAGCGCCGCATGCGGGCAGCCCGCCTCGATGAACAGTTCGACGGCGCGGTGTGCGATTAGCGGGGTCTGCTCGGCCGGCTTGGCCAGCACCACGTTGCCGGCCGCGAGGGCAGCCGCCACCTGGCCGGTGAAGATCGCCAGCGGGAAGTTCCACGGCGAGATGCAAGTCACCGGCCCCAGTGCGCCGTCCGCCTTGGATGCGCGGATCTGCACCGCATAGTAGCGCAGGAAGTCGACCGCTTCGCGCAGTTCGGCGATCGCGTTCGGCAGCGACTTGCCGGCTTCGCGCACGGCCAGGGCCATCAGTTCGGTGCCGTTCTGCTCGAACAGGTCGGCGGTGCGCTCGAGCATGGCGGCGCGGGTCTCGACAGGCGTGCTTTCCCATTCGCCGGCATAGGCGGCAGCGGCAGCCAGCGCGGTTTCCACGTCCTTGCGCGTGGCTTCGCGCACGTCGCCGACGATATCGCTCGATACCGCCGGGTTGACGATCTTGGCCGCTTCGCTCGCCTCCACCGGGCCGGCGATCAGCGGCGCGGCGCTGTGCTGGCGCTGCCTGGCCAGGCCTTCGGCGACTGTGGTCAGGATGTTCTCGTTGACCAGGTCCAGGCCGCTTGAATTCTTGCGCTCGGCGCCGAACAGCTGCAGCGGCAGCGGGATGGCCGGATGTGGTTTGCCGCCGGCGGCGCGCGCCCCCTCGAAGGGATCGGCCAGCAGGGTGTCGATGGCCACCTTCTCGTCCACGATCTGGTTCACGAACGAGGAGTTGGCGCCGTTTTCCAGCAGGCGGCGCACCAGGTAGGCGAGCAGGGTTTCGTGCGAACCGACCGGCGCGTAGATGCGGCAGGCCTTGTCCAGCTTGCGCGGGCCGACCACCTGGTCGTACAGGGTCTCGCCCATGCCGTGCAGGCACTGGAATTCGTAGTTGGTGATGCCGGCGGCCTTGGCCCAGGTGTAGATCACCGACAGCGAGTGCGCGTTGTGGGTGGCGAACTGCGGGTAGAGGATGTCGCTGGCGTCCAAGAGCTTGCGCGCGCAGGTGAGGTAGGACACGTCGGTGTACACCTTGCGGGTGTAAACCGGATAGCCCGGCATGCCCTCGACCTGGGCGCGCTTGATCTCGGCGTCCCAGTAGGCGCCCTTCACCAGGCGCACCATGAACTTGCGGCCGCTGCGCTTGGCCAGGTCGACCACGAAGTCGATCACGAAGGGGCAGCGTTTTTGATATGCCTGCACCACCAGGCCGATGCCCTCGAAGCCGCTGAGCTCGGGATCGAAAGCCAGCGCTTCCAGCATGTCGAGCGAGATCTCGAGGCGATCGGCTTCTTCCGCATCGATGTTGATGCCGATGTTGTACTGCTTGGCCAGCAGCACCAGGCTGCGCACGCGCGGCAGCAGCTCGCCCATCACGCGGCTGTACTGCGCGCGGCTGTAGCGCGGGTGCAGGGCCGACAGCTTGATCGAGATGCCCGGGCCGTCCTTGATGCCGCGGCCGTTCGAGGCCTTGCCGATCGCGTGGATCGCAGTCTCGTACGAGGCGTAGTAGTTCCTGGCGTCGCTTTCGGTCAGCGCGGCTTCGCCCAGCATGTCGTAGGAATAGCGGTAGCCGCGGCTTTCGTTCTCGCGGCTATTTTTGAGGGCTTCGTCGATGGTCTGGCCGGTGACGAACTGGTTGCCCAGCATGCGCATGGCCATGTCGACACCCTTGCGAATCAAGGGTTCGCCGCCCTTGGCGATCAGGCGGGTGAGCGCCGATCCCAGGTTTTTTTCGCTGTTGGTCGAGACCAGTTTACCGGTGATGAGCAGGCCCCAGGTCGCTGCGTTGACGAACAGCGAAGGCGATTCGCCCAGGTGCTTCTTCCAGTCGCCCTTGCTGATCTTGTCGGCGATGAGGCGGTCGGCGGTTTCGCTGTCCGGGATGCGCAGCAGCGCTTCGGCCAGGCACATCAGCGCCACGCCTTCTTCCGACGACAGCGAAAACTCGTGCATCAGGGCGTCCACGCCCGAGGCACGGGTGCGCTTGTCGCGCACGCTCGAGACCAGGCGGTGCGCCAGCATGTAGGCGTCGGCGTTGGCGCTTGCTCCCTGGGCCAGCAGCCACTGGACAGCCTCGGTTTCGTCGCGACGGTAGGCATTGGTGATGGCTTTGCGCAGCGGAGTCTGGTCGCGCTTGACCTCGAGCTGGAGGGCATCGAAAGGAACGAAATCGGAGGCCGAGGTGGCAGCCAGGGCAGCGTCAATGTGCATGGTGAGTCTTCTAAAAAGGAATCAAACACAGGCTCGACGCAGCAAAAAACGCCGACCCGCGAGAATGGCGGACGGCGTGCTGCGCAATACCTTGGAATGATTCGATTGTAGAAGGAAATCTTCTGGATTAATTCTGTTTTTACGACAGACTAGCAAAAGATAGTTTTTGGTGCGACAATCTGACCAAATAATATTTACATGGCTGGAGAGAGACCATGCTCGACAAGATCAGTAAGAAAATTCTGGCGGAACTCCAGAACGACGGGCGAATCAGCAACGTCGAACTGGCGGCGCGTGTCAACCTGTCTCCTGCCGCCTGCCTGGAGCGCGTGCGCAAGCTGCACGAGTCCGGCTACATCATGGGCTACACCGCCCAGCTCAATCCGCAGCTGCTGGATGTGTCGCTGCTGGTGTTCATCGAGGTGGTGCTCGATCGTACCACTCCCGAGGTGTTCGATGCATTCAAACAGAGCGTCCAGATGATTCCGGAAGTGCTGGAATGCCACATGGTGGCGGGCGGCTTCGACTACCTGGTCAAGGCACGCGTCAAGGACATGGCCGCTTACCGCGAATTCCTCGGCAAGACCTTGCTGCAGAAAGGCGTGCGCGAAACGCACACGTATGCGGTGATGGAAGAGGTCAAGAACACCACCAAGCTGCCGATTCGCTGAACGATTTGGCTTTTCGTAGGGTGGGCAGGAAACCTGCCCACCCTACGAAAAGCGGTGTAGCGACCGCCTCACGACGGTCAAAAATCATTCAGACGACTTTGCGGGCGCCCGTCTTCGGCGACGCACTCTCGGCCATACTTTCCAGGTTCTTGCGCAGCCAGCGGTGCGCCGGGCTGCGGCCGTCGCGCTCGTGCCAGAGCATGTCCAGGTGCACGGCCGGCAGCTGGAAAGGCAGCTCGCGCCAGACCAGCGCATCCGTCATGCCGGTCGAGACCATCAGGTGCTTCGGCAGCACCGTGATCAGATCCGAATTCGCCACCACACGCCCCGCCGTGAAGAACTGGTTCACAGTCAGCAGGATGCGGCGCTCGCGACCGATCTGGGCCAGCGCTTCGTCGACCAGGCCGTGCGCGCGCCCTGAAAAACTCACCAGGAGGTGGTTGGCCTTGCAATAGGTGTCGAGGTCGAGTTTTTCCTTGGCCAGCGGGTGGTCCTTGCGCATCACGCACACGTAAACGCCCGAATACAGGCGCTCGTGGCGGATCGGCGAACCGGTCTCGTAGGACAGCTGGGCCGCCACGCCCGGGAAGAAGCCCACCGCCAGGTCGATGTCGCCGCGCAGCAGCATCGGCCGCGGTTCGCGCGTGGTCAGGGGCACCATGCGGATGTTCACGCCCGGCGCTTCGCGCTCGATCGAGCGCATCAGCGAAGGCAGCCACAGGGCCGCGGTCGCATCGGCCATTGCCATCCGGAAGGTTGCCTGCGCCTTCGAGACGTCGAAGGTTTCCGGCATCACGGCTGCTTCCAAGGCGGCCAGCGCCTGGCGTACGGCCGGCCACAGCGCTTCCGCGCGCGGGGTCGGCTTGACGCCATAGGCGGTGCGGATCAGGAGCTCGTCCCCAAGACTCTCGCGCAGCCGCTTGATCGCGTTCGAGACCGCCGGCTGGGTCATCGCGAGGTGCCCGGCGGCGCGAGTGAGATTTTGCTCGGTCATCACTGCGTCGAAGACGCGCAGCAGGTTCAGGTCAAGCGTCAGAAAGCTCATGAGAAGGTATTGAGGGCAATACAAAAGGTGCTTCCAGTGTACCTCAAGTATTCACAGAATGCATAAGCGTCATCAGTGAACAAAATTAGATTTATATGTTGCATCGCACTATATTGTTCACAACTGAACAATATACGCATTATGTCTGCCTCACTGACCCTTATCCAGACCGCCGGCGCTGCCGTTGCAGCCGTTCCCGTCGGCCAGGTCCTTCGTACCGCCACCGGCCTTGCGCTGCTGGGCGGTGTTGCCATGTTTTTCCGTCCACTGCTCGTCGGTATTGGCCGCGCCGCTGTGCTGACAGTGCGCCCCCGCCCGCCGAAGGCGCGCCCGGCCAAGGGCCACTGATTCCGTTTTCCTCCGTTTGAACGCGGCCTCCGTTCCGGACGCCGCGTTTTTTTTCGTCCGTTTTCCCCGCCTCGTCCGCCTTGTGCCGCGTTTCGGCCTGGTTGCCGACCGTCCGGCATGGCATGTTCGGTGACTCTTCGTCACTCGGGTTTTCTTGCCTCGGCGATTTAACAAAGTTCACGAAGAGTTAAAAATGGGAGGCTGGGATAATTTGTCGACTCCGCGCGATGACTGCAAGATGACGTACTTTGGATTCACGATGAATGAACAAAATGCGTGATGCGCCCAATCTCGGCGCTTGCAAGAGATCGCATGAAACAAAACAAGAAATATGCAACTTCGCAGGCGTAGGCAGCATGAAAGACGAACATATTGGCGCAATCTCAGCGGTTCAACACATCCCATCTTCTATTACAGTGTATTGATGAGTATTGGTAGCTGCTTATGCGAACGCGGCCCTGTCCCTGCTCCAGGACGTTTTCCGGACCGTGCGCAGTAAATTAGTTCCGCGCGCAGTTGCGCGGCTTCGCCAAGTCCTCGATGGAGCAAACGGCTTCGGTGTCGATGGGTTTGGACGAAGCCAGGGCTGCCGAGGAAGAAGCTGATCTTCTCGACAGCCTGCTGTGAAGGAGAGCTCTTCCTTATGCTTTTCATGGAACTGCGCCGCCGTGTCTGGGTGTTTCTGGAAAGCAGAAGGAAGTTCTTCGTTGAGATCGTTGGGCGTTCCGATGAAAATCAGGAGGACACCGGCGACAGGTGCCTGACGTGCGTGCGCATGCCCAAGCGTGTGCCCGAAGGGATAAAAACAGGAAAGAAAAAGCCGGCAGAGCAGCCGGCTTGGAGATTAAGCTTCTGCCTTGGCGGCAGTCAGGTGTTCGTATTTCGCCTGAAGTTGTTCGCGCGTTTCGCGCCATTCAGGGTTGATGGGAATGCACGCGACCGGGCACAGCTCCGCACAGGTCGGCTGTTCGAAATGGCCGACGCACTCGGTGCACTTGTGCGGGTCGATCTGGTAAAACTCGGCGCCCATCGAAATGGCGTCGTTCGGGCATTCGGGTTCGCAGACGTCGCAGTTGATGCAATCGTCGGTAATCATCAGTGCCATGGTCTTGCTCGTTCCTTGCTGCTGGTTTGCTACTGGGGGCTGCAGATGTGCTGCCGGGTGCTGATCCCTCAGGCTGCCGGGGCCGCCTTGATCGATGCGATCTTGTTCTGCAGCCAACGGTCCACCGACGGAAAGACGAATTTCGAGACGTCGCCGCCCAACATGGCAATCTCGCGCACGATGGTGCCCGAGATAAACTGATATTGGTCTGACGGGGTCAAAAACAAGGTCTCGACGTCGGGAAGCAGGTAGCGGTTCATGCCCGCCATCTGGAATTCGTATTCGAAGTCGGATACCGCACGCAGGCCGCGCACGATCACGCGCGCATCGTGCTGGCGCACGAAATCCTTCAGCAAGCCGGAGAAGCTCTCGACCTGCACGTTCGGATAATGGCCCAGCACTTCATTGGCGATTTCCAGGCGTTCGTCGAGCGAAAAGAACGGCCGCTTGTTCTTGCTGTCGGCTACGCCGACGACCAGGCGGTCGAACAGGCCCGAGGCACGGCGGACGAGGTCTTCGTGGCCACGCGTGAGCGGATCGAAAGTACCTGGATAAACGGCTACAACCATTGCGGCTCCCTTGGAGAATCACCCTGAGGATATGAAAATTCCGCCACGGCGGCGTTGCCTTGTCTCGCCGTACTAGCGTACTGTCTTCGACTCGGCGCCTTGCCGTGCCGGTTTTTCACACCCTCGCTATTAGAACGCGCATTATGCCTGAAAATCCGGCAACTGCCCCAGCCTGGGGCGACTTTTGCCCAAACTTTGTGCAGGTTTTGCTGCCCGAAGGCTTTTAAACGCCGGCGTCGTTCCGCTTCAGCAAATAGTAGTAGACCATGCCGGCTTTATCAGCGCGGATCGCATCCCAGCCGGCCAGCCATTCGGGCAACTCCGCTTCCAGCGGCAGGGACTCGCCCGTCTCCGCATAGACCAGCCCGCCTTCGTTCAGGATGGCCGGGCACAGCGGGAGGATTTGGGTGAGCAGACCCAGCTGGTACGGCGGATCCAGGAAAATCACGTCGAAGCGCTGGCCCCGTGCGGCCAGGTCTTTCACCAGCGCCAACGCGTCCGCGCGCAGCACCTTCACGTTGTCAGCCTTCAGCTTGTCGCGGTTGGCCTCGAGCTGGCGTGCCGCCGGGCCATGGTTGTCGACCATTGTCACCATGGCCGCGCCGCGGCTGGCCGCCTCGAAGCCGAGGGCGCCGGAGCCGGCGAACAGGTCGAGGAAGCTGGCGCTTTCGAAATCGCCGCCGAGCTGGTGCCGGATCCAGTTGAAGACGGTTTCGCGGACGCGGTCCGGCGTCGGTCGCAGGCCCTCGGCGTCGAGGACCGGAAGCAGGGCGCGCTTCCAGGCGCCGCCGATGATACGCACCTGGCGCGGCGCCAGGCGGGGAGCCCCGTGGGCTGGTTTGGAGGGTTTGGAGGACTTCTTTTGCATGGGCGGCACTATAGCATCGTGCCACCCGGCCCAGCCTGTTTACTCCTACTTGCCGGCCGCCAGGGTCTGGAAATCGTCGATCCAGCCCTGCATGCGTTCATGCGCGTGCTTCTTCTGTGCCGGGGTAGCGATCCGGATCGCGGTGAGCATGAACTTCGTGGTCTGGTCGAGATAGTTGTCGTAGAAGGCCTTGCGCTCAGGCGATTCGGTGCGACTGAAGAATTCGCGCTGCATCGCCGTGATCTGGGCCGTGGCCTGCTCGCGGTTCGGCTGTTCCTGCTGAAACTTGCGCAGCAGGGCAAGGATGCGGCGCTGGCGCCAGACGCGTTCCTGCAGCCAGATGTCGCCGTCGAGGGGACGTGCATCGGATGCCTTGCGCAGGATGTCTTCCTGTTCGCGGCTGAAACTGCCGAACCACAGTTCGAGCTGCTTCATCGCTTTCTTGTAACGTTCACGCTGGCGCTTCTCGGTGCTGCCATCAACAAATTTCTTGCGATATTCCGCATTTTTTGCGTTGAACTTGCGTTCGATATCGGCGATCTGGTCCGGTTTGATAGACAGTGCGAGGGTGGTCATCTCTGGCACGGCGCGGGCTGCCAGCCGTTCGCCGCGGACACGGATTTCACGATAGATGCCGATCAGGTCGCCCTGGGTCGGGTTGCCGGCAAGTTCCTTCTGCATGGTGCCGAGCAGTGCCGCGTAGTCGCGCAGCTGGGTCTGGCGGTGCCACTGGAACAGTTTGTCGATGTCGCGCTTGGCAATATCGGCCTGCTCGCCTTCCAGGTCGGCATAGGAATCCAGCCACCAATACAGTAAGGTATCGCCCTGGTTATAAGTAAAACGCACCGAGCTGCAGCCTGCCGCGAGGGCAAACAGTGCGATCAGGCATAACGCAATAGTGCGCCGGAACAAGGTATCCGGCGTGATAAAATTTTTCATATTATCAACTTTTTGAGGACGGCTTTATGAACGTTGTAATCCTCGCCGCCGGCATGGGAAAGCGCATGCAATCTGCGCTGCCGAAAGTCTTGCATCCACTGGCGGGGAAACCGCTGCTGCGGCACGTCATCGATACCGCCCGCAACTTATCGCCGAGTAAATTATGCGTCATTTACGGGCACGGAGGCGCAGCGGTGCCGGAGATGGTCGGCAAGCTGGCCGAGCAGGCCGGTGTCACGATCGACACTGCCCTGCAGCAGCCGCAGCTCGGTACCGGCCATGCCGTGATGCAGGCGGTGCCGCAACTGGATGAGAGCGTGCCGACCCTGGTGCTGTACGGCGATGTGCCGCTGACCACTGCCGCCTCGCTTGGCCGCCTGGTCGAGGCTGCGGGCACGGACAAGCTCGCCATTCTGACGGTCGAGCAAGCCAATCCTTTCGGCCTGGGCCGCATCGTCCGCGAGAACGGCAATATCGTGCGCATCGTCGAAGAGAAGGATGCCAGCGAAGCCGAGCGCGCGATCCGCGAGATCAACAGCGGCATCATGTGCATCCCGACCGCCCACCTCAAGCGCTGGCTGGCGGCGCTGTCGAACAACAATGCCCAGGGCGAGTACTACCTGACCGACATCGTGGCCCAGGCTGTCGCTGACGGCGTGCCGGTCGTCTCGGCCCAGCCGTCGGCCGAGTGGGAAGTGGCCGGCGTCAACAGCAAGGTCCAGCTGGCCGAGCTCGAGCGCCGCCATCAACTGAACATCGCCACCACGCTGCTGGAAAAAGGCGTCACGCTGATGGACCCGGCCCGCATCGACGTGCGCGGTGAACTGGTCTGCGGCCGCGATGTCGTGATCGACGTCGGCTGCGTATTCGAAGGCCGCGTGGAGCTGGCCGATGGCGTGACGGTCGGCCCGCACTGCGTGCTGGTGAATGCGACGATCGGGGCCGGCGCCCAGATCAAGCCCTTCTGCCACATCGAGGATGCCGTGGTTGGCGACAAGTCGCAGATCGGTCCCTACGCGCGCCTGCGCCCGGGCACCGAGCTGGGCGAAGACGTCCATGTGGGTAATTTCGTCGAGATCAAGAACAGCCAGGTCGCCGCGCACAGCAAGGCCAACCACCTGGCCTACGTGGGCGATGCCACCGTCGGTTCGCGCGTCAACATCGGCGCCGGCACCATCACCTGCAATTACGACGGCGCCAACAAGTTCCGCACCGTGATCGAGGACGACGCCTTCATCGGCAGCGACAGCCAGCTGGTGGCGCCGGTCACCGTGGGCAAGGGCGCCACCCTGGGAGCGGGCACGACGCTGACCAAGGATGCGCCGGCGGGCAAGCTGACCATCTCGCGGCCGAAGCAGCTGACGGTCGAAGGTTGGTCGCGTCCGGTGAAAACGAAGAAGTAATCCACCGGGTATCGACAGGAAATAAACAGGATAAACCCAGGAAAAACACAGGCTTATCCTGTGGTTCTCCTGGGGTCAATCCACAAAGTTATCCACAATGCTTGTGCTTGGCTACACCGCGATTCGGGTGTCGAACTTGGAGCGGTGGGTGGAAAAATAGGCTTTCACATTGCGCACATTGGCGTGCGCGGTGAACAGGCGGTGGGCCAGCGCGTGGTAAGCCGGCATGTCGGCCACCTGCACGATCAGCACGAAGTCGGGCCCCGGGCTGACCCGGTAGCACTGCAGGACTGCGGCATCCTGCGCCACCAGGACCTCGAACTCGTCCAGGCGTTCGGCTGCCTGCACGTCGAGCGTGATCTCGATGATGGCGGTCAGGCGGGCGCCCACCTTGGCCGGATCCACGATTGCCACCTGACGCTCGATGACGCCGCCGTCGGTCAGCTGTTTCACCCGGCGCAAACAAGTAGGCGGCGAGACGTGTACAAGTTCGGCCAATTCCGCATTCGTATGCGATGCATCAGCCTGCAGTGTATTCAGAATGCGACGATCTAGCTCGTCAAGAAGTGGTTGATCTAACATCATGTGAAATAAAAATTAAAGAATTGCTCTGAAATGAAAGAATATTTCGTGCTTGCATCGTCATGAAATAATCTATCAAATCAAGGTGAATTCTGAAAGCTTATTTCAACAGTGTTGCTCTACGATTGGTTCATTGCAATGTTTTAGATGAGGTCCAACCATGTGCGGTATTGTCGGCGCAGTCGCCAAGCGTAATATCACCCCCATCCTGATCGAAGGCCTGAAACGTCTCGAATACCGGGGCTATGATTCCTGTGGCGTCGCCGTGCACCTGGACGGTAAACTGACCCGTGCGCGCAGCACCTCGCGCGTTGCCGAGCTCGAAGACCAGGTGCGCGAAGCCGACTTGGACGGCTTCACCGGCATCGCCCACACCCGCTGGGCCACCCACGGCGCCCCTGCTTCGCACAATGCCCACCCGCACTTCTCCCCGAGCGAAAACAATGCGCGCATCGCACTTGTCCACAATGGCATCATCGAAAACCACGACGAGCTGCGCAATGAACTGAAGGGCCTCGGCTATGAGTTCACCAGCCAGACCGACACCGAAGTCATCGCTCACCTGGTCGACCACATGTACAACGGCGACCTGTTCGACACCGTCCAGCAGGCCGTCAAGCGCCTGCACGGCGCCTACGCCATCGCCGTGTTCGCGCGCGAGGAGCCGCACCGCGTGGTCGCCGCCCGCCAGGGTTCGCCGCTGATCGTCGGCGTGGGCGACAACGAAAACTTCGTTGCCTCGGACGCGATGGCGCTGGCGGGCACCACCAACCAGATCATCTACCTCGAAGAAGGCGACGTGGTCGACCTGCAGCTGGCGCGCTACTGGATCGTCGACGTTGACGGCCGTTCGGTCGAGCGCGAAGTGAAGACCGTGCACGCCCACACCGGCGCGGCCGAGCTGGGCCCGTACCGCCACTACATGCAGAAGGAAATCTTCGAACAGCCGCGCGTCATCGGCGACACCCTGGAAGGCGTGACCGGCATCATGCCCGAACTGTTCGGCGACGGCGCCTACGGGGTGTTCAAGGAAATCGATCGCGTGCTGATCCTGGCCTGCGGCACCAGCTACTACGCCGGCCTGACCGCGAAGTACTGGATCGAATGCATCGCCAAGGTGCCGGTCAACGTCGAGATCGCCAGCGAATACCGCTACCGCGACAGCGTGCCGCACCCGCAGACCCTGGTGGTGACTATCTCGCAGAGCGGCGAGACGGCTGACACCCTGGCAGCGCTGAAGCATGCGCGCAGCCTCGGCATGCCGCACACGCTCACCATCTGCAACGTCGCCACCAGCGCCATGGTACGCGAGTGCAAGCTGGCCTACATCACCCGCGCCGGCGTGGAAGTGGGCGTGGCCTCGACCAAGGCGTTTACTACCCAGCTGGCCGCGCTGTTCCTCTTGACGCTGACCTTGGCGCAAGTCAACGGCCGCCTGACCGACGAAGAAGAAGCCGAGCACCTCAAGATGATGCGCCACCTGCCGGTCGCGCTGGGCTCGGTGCTGGCGCTGGAACCGCAGATCATGGCCTGGGCCGAAGAATTCGCGCGCAAGGAAAACGCCCTGTTCCTGGGCCGCGGCATGCACTACCCGATCGCCCTGGAAGGCGCCCTCAAGCTCAAGGAAATCTCGTACATCCACGCCGAAGCCTACCCGGCGGGCGAGCTGAAGCACGGTCCGCTGGCGCTGGTCACCGAAGAAATGCCCGTGGTCACGATCGCCCCGAACGATGCGCTGCTGGAAAAGCTGAAGTCGAACATGCAGGAAGTGCGTGCGCGCGGTGGCCAGCTGTACGTGTTCGCCGACGTCGACTCGCGCATCACCTCGGGCGACGGCCTGCATGTGATCCGCCTGCCGGAGCACTATGGCGACCTGTCGCCGATCCTGCACGTGGCGGCGCTGCAGCTGCTGGCTTACCACACCGCGCTGGCGCGTGGCACCGATGTGGACAAGCCGCGTAACCTCGCGAAGTCGGTGACGGTGGAGTAAGCGCCCGGTGCGCCTGCCTTGCTGAATGAAAGCCCGTGTGTGCCGTGAGTGGCCACATGGGCTTTTCTATTTAATTATGCTTTTACTTCCTTTTTTCCTGGGACTTCAGGTATTCATTCTTCAAATCCTGGTAGATCGTATCCAGTTCCGCGATCTGCGTGGTGTAGAGATGGAGATTCTCCCTGCCTTCGAAGGCCAGTTTCGCGTGTTCGGATAACAAGGCTATCGAAGCGACCCATTTGCTCCATGAAGGAAGCTTGGACAATTCGTTGTTGTATACCCTGTCGAATTGCTCCACCATGTAATACATGGAGCGGTTGTCTACCATGCTGTCGCTTCTAGCGCCGGTTACGAAGACTGCAAAAGGAGCAATCATGTCATCTGAAATGGCGGGGTCGATCGTGATGCGTTTGCCGAATCCGAGCCGCGCTTTCACCCATTGCTCGACACCGATCACATTCATGGTCGGATCGACGGGCAACCACTTGCCCGAGGTGTCGTCATACACTTCCAGCCACCGGTGATCATTGTGGCGGGCGCCAAACAGGGAATAGCGCGCTCCCTTTTCCTTCACCAACTGTTCCGCCTGCCCCTGACGCTCGGGATGAAGCCTCGACAGGTTGACTTCAGCAATGGAGCGCGTCTTGATGTCCATGGCCTTCACGATTTCCACATACACCTGGGCCAGGTCATAGCAATTACCAGCCCCGCGTTCCAGGATCTCTTTCACGGTTCTTCGTTTGTAATCGGTCGCCACCCACTCCAGACGATTGCTGACCCAACTTAGCAAGGTGCTCGCCTTTTTGTAGTCGGTGTCGTCGGTCGCGGTTATCTGCTCACCCAGGGTCTTCAGGTTCAGATTGGTGGTGTCGATTTTTTCCGAAATATTCGCGCGGCCGGATTGGGCAAAAGCAAAAAATGGCTGTGCAACAAGGAACAAAAGAACAAGAAGTTTTTTCATGAAAATTTGAAAGTGTTATTTTGATATCGCCACAGATAGAAAACAGTTTCGACATGCATACCTGATCAGCGCTGGACCAAAGGCCTGCTTATCAAAACGGGGCACTATCGCATGAAAAACCTTGCCAGGGCAGCATTCCAGGTACTGATCTGCCAAAGGTGAGAACGACGAAGGCAGCTTGTTGGTTTCGAAGATCTGCCTGTCGTTGCACTCACTGGACCAGGACAACATCCGGCGAATCATGAGCAAAATTGTAACAATATGTGTATCAGGCTCGCGGGCAAGCCGCAGGTCAGGGGGCTTGCGCTCGCAGTTTTTCTACTGTTAGTTTCTTGTTTCGTGCTCGTCCGTAGAGTGAGAGCAGCGTCGAGACTGTGTTTCCGGAATCGTAACAAATACTATTAACAGTAGGCAAAATGTGTTCTTTTCTGCCTGATCTGTACGCTTCTTGTAACGGAACGCGGTCTGGAATTCGGTTGACTTCCCAATTGAACAAACTTATCTTAATTTCATCGATGAGCAGCGTGAGTCGATGTTCGTTTGATAATTTTCAATTCGTGCGGTGACGGAGAGGCACTGTAGCTTCTCCCTGGGAAGCGTTTGCGCGACGTTCCATAACCTGTTGCCGCCTTGATGAACCGATGACCGGGCCGCCGCCTAGCGGAACCTGGCACCGACGCTCGCCGCGTCGTGCCGTCCGGCCGGTCGAATGGAGGACGCATGAATGTGTTAATGGTAGGTGCAGGCAATGCGGGGTGCGCGCTCGGCGCGATCCTCGCACAGGACGGGCACCGGGTCGCCTTGCTGAAAACCTCGCACTCGCTGCACGACCAGAATTTCGATACCGTGCGCGAGACCCGCACGATCAAGCTCATCAGCAATCCCAAAGGCGGCGAGACCAGCACGGCGTCGATTGCCCTGGCCACCCGTGACGTCGAGGAAGCGTTCGCCGAGACGCCGGACGCGATCATCATCACGACCCAGACCCAATGCCATGCCGAGATCGCCGAGCTGATCGGTCCTTACCTGAAAGCGCACCAGCTGGTGCTGCTCGCACCAGGCTACATGGGTTCCTGCTACTTCCTGCCCTACCAGCAGAAGGAAGGCTTCCTGCTCGCGGAAGGCGAAAGCCTGCCCTACGATGCACGCATCGTCGAACCGGGCGTCGTCAACGTCCTGTTCCGCAACACCCGCAACGCGCTGGCCTTCCTGCCGCGCGATCGCGCCGCCGAAGGACTGGAACGGGCTGCCCGCCTGTTCCCGACCTATGTTGCGACTCGTACCAACGTGGTCGAGTCCGCGATGCACAATCCGAACCTGATCGTGCACACCATCGGCACCCTGCTCTCGGCCAGCCGCATCGAGCATTCCGAAGGCGAATTCTGGATGTACCGCGAAGCCTTCACGCCATCGGTGCTGAACCTGCTGTACAAGCTCGACGCCGAAAAGAACGCCGTCATCGCCGCCACCGGCGGCAAGCCCTCGCCCTATTTTGACGAATGCAAGTTCCGCAATGAAGAAGACCTGTCGCAGCCGTCGATCTCCGTATTCCGCCGCTACGCGCGTGAAGGCGGGCCAAAGGGACCGGCAACCCTGCAGACGCGTTTCATCACCGAAGACGTGCCGATGGGCCTGGCGCTGCTGTCCTCGATCGGTCGCCTGATGGGCGTGCCGACCCCGACCGCCGACGCCCTGACCGTCATCGCCAGCGGCCTGCTGGACCGCGACTTCGCCGCCGAAGCACGGACCCTGGAAAAGCTGGGGCTGGGCGACAAGTCGCCGGAAGAGTTCAAACGCGTATTGAACGGGTGAGCCCATGAGCATCCACGACCTGCTCGCCAAACCCTACTACGCCTGGCGCCGCTATATTCCGAGCCGCGTGCTGTACCACCCCGACTTCTTCAGCGTGCTCGACATGCTGTCGAAGGACAAGGCCGCCATCGCCGAACTGGCCCAGCAGCGCCTGCGCAAGATCCTCGTCCATGCGCTCGAACATGTGCCGCACTACGGGCGCACGGTCAAGCTGAGCATCGAAGAGGCGAAGAACGAACCCGTGCAGGAAGTGCTGGCTGCTTTTCCCTTCCTGTCGAAGGAAGAAGTGATGTCGCAGCAGCGCGACTTCCTCGACCGCCGGCTCGATCCGCGAAAACTGATGTATGCGACCAGCGGCGGCTCGTCCGGACAGGGCATCGGCCTGTGGCGCACCAAGCGCCTGGCCGACATCGAAAAGGCTTTCTTTACCCATGAATGGGGCAAGCTCGGCTTTTCCTTCGACAAGTCGCGCATCCTGCGCATCGGCGCCGACGCGCGCCGCCTGGCGCACGAAGAGCCTGCACGCGTGGTCGGCAACCGCCTGATGCTGTCGCCCTACCACGTGCATGAGCAGCACAAGGCGGCCATCATCGAAGCGATCAAACGGTTCCGGCCTGAATACGTGCACGGCTACCCGAGTTCGGTGACGGCGCTGGCCGAGCTGGTCGAGTCCAAAGAGCTCGACGTGCAGGTCAAGGCGGTGCTGCTGGCATCCGAACCGGCGACGCCGGCGCAGCTTGCGTCGATCCGCCGGCTGTTCCGTGCGCCGGTATCGCTGAACTACGGTTTGTCGGAACGGACGAACCTGGCCTTCCTCAAAGTGGACGACGGCGGCACCTCGGATTACCAGTTCCAGCCGCTCTATGGCTGGAATGAGAACCGCATGGATGGCGACCGTCCCGAGATCGTCGGTACCTCGCTATGGAACGACGTCATGCCGCTGATCCGCTACCGGACCAATGATTACGGCCTGATCGATGCCGACGGCCGCTGCCCGTGCATCGATGGCCGCGGCCACGAATACCTGGTCGACCGGTCGGGCAAGCGCATTCCGGGGCTGTCGATCGTCATCGATGAAGTCACCTGGGACTTCGTGCGCCTGTACCAGGTACGGCAGAAGAAGGCGGGGGAGATCACGCTGGCGGTGGTGCCGCGCCACGGCAGCCTGAACGACGAGCAGCGCGCCTTCGTGCTGGACGCCCAGCAAAAGCGCTGGGGCGGCTTCTTCGATATCTCGCTGCAGGAAGAGAGCGACATTCCGCTGGCGCCGAACGGCAAGCGCAAGCTGGTGGTGAATTCGCTGAATGTCTGAACTCGGGTGCTCCCTTCACGGCTTACGCCGGGGGACGCACCATGGCCACACTGCGCAGGTAAGGGTCCTCGTTGCCGATGCAGAGGATGGGCGCGTTGCGTTCCAGCGCATAGTGCCGTGCCAGCGCCAGGGTCGTCATCATGGGCACCGCGCCACAGCTTCCACTGCCGAGACCGATGCGGATGATGTCGTCCGAGGCATCGACTTGCGGGATCGCCGGGGCGCTCAGGCCCATCAGCTCGAGCACGCGGTTGGGACGGTGTGCGGTGTCGGCGACGACCATGCCGATCTGGGAAATCTCTATCGTAGCCGCCTTGCTTGCCTGCTCGGCCAGTTCCAGCAGCAGGGCCGAATCGACACGGCGGGTGTCGTCGGCCGAGGTATCACGGCGGCGCTCGCTCACCGGGCCAAGTAATGCAAATTCGGCACCGCACGCTTGAGCCAGCTGCAGGTCGGTCAACAACAATCCTGCAGCGCCTTCGCCCGGAATCTGGCCGCGCGCTTGCGAGGAGGTGAACAGGGATGACTGCGCGGCCAGGCGGTCGATACTTTCCTGGCCGATCAGCGAAGCGCAGGCGATGACGAGGGCTACTACAGGCGCACTCCCTGACGATGTGGCCGGCATCAGCTGCGTGATGACGGTCGTAGGTGAAGCGTGTTCCTGTTCAGGCACGTTCATGGCGGTGATGCTGGCCTCCGGCCAGCCGTATTGGCTCACCGTATGCTTGAGCCACATCGTTACCGCACGCCGAATGTCGATAGCCCAGTCACTCGGCAGCATCAGCCTGAGCTGGAGCAGTGGTGGACTGTCCTCGTAGGGCAGCAGATCGCTGGCGGCGACGCTGGCGAGTTCGGCTGCAACGCCGCTTGCCAGGATGAGCGCACGCCACTGTTCTTCGGAGAGATGAAGTTGCAATCCTTGGCTGGACAGCCAGTCGGCGATCTCATCCTGCAGTGATTCGTCATGGGCATCATCGCTGCGTGCCGTCATGACCGGGAAACCGTTGTCATCGACAAGCTCCTTGTCCAGGTCGGCGCGGGCTTCGTTATCGGCAATGGCACTGGCGAGCTCTTCAGCAGATGTGCCGTGTGGGGAGCGCAGTGCTGTTGCGACGATTGCCAGCATTGGCGTGCTGGTTTCTGCAGCAGCTCGCGAGGTGGCCGAAGCGGGCTTGGCGGTACTGGCAGGAATGGACGCGGCACGGGCCATGATGGCTTTCTGGCTACCCCATAAAGCGAACAGTACGCCCAAGGGAAAAACGAGCAAGGCCAGTGCCAGTTCGCCAGTTTCAGGGTCCTGATCCGTCTGGTGCCAATACCACAGCATGATTGCCCAGCAGACGATGAAGGTTGTGATAACGACTGCGCCTAGTTTGAACCAGTCGGCAGGCAAGCGTGCCGGTGTTGTTGTAGTTGTTGTCATGTTGGTCGCTCAGACGTTGTCGATCGTTGCCTGCTGGCCGGCGATCAGGGTGGCGCCGCAGGCTGTCTTGTCTCCGTGGCGGGCTGCGGGCTTGCCGTCGATGATCAGCGTCGAGTCGCCGCTGACGATAGGACTGGATCCGTGCTTAGGGCAGCTAGTCTTGTCGCCCATTCGGGCAATACCAACCCCACCGGTATCGCTGTGTGAGGAAGCTTCGACCACAACTCCCCCATGCGATGTTTTGTCACCAAGCTTGATCAGTGGACCTGCCATGATGTCTCCTTAGGACGTTAAACTACACGAATTGGGAAAACAGGACCTAAACCTGTTTCTCATCCCATTGCCATATCGTATTTCCGTAGGTGGAATCCAGTTTGGGGAAGTTGTCGCCTTGGCCGAAGAAACGGCGTGATCCTGGAGACGCTGGGCTGAAATAGAAGCCGCTCATCTCGCAGTGCTCTCCTGCTTCAACGCGCCGTTCTTTACGTTCCACCTGGTCAATCTCAGTATCGATATCTTCAAATTCGCCTTCCAGACGTTCAACGTAAAACCACTTTGAAGGCGCGGATGTGAATGCATTACGTGCGACGAGACTTGGAGCAAGGTCTGGTGTAGAGTCTTCGGAGTTAAAAGGATCTTCTTTTAATTGCCGATCATTCGCGTTTTTTCGAACGAATTCAAACATAGCGTCCTCATCCAGCCATAGCTTTGATCTGCCGACGTCGGCGAGGGCACGCCGACCTAAATCATTAAAGATGGAGCACTCCAGAAGTTCTCCATATTCATTGCCATTCCATGCAAATTGCAGGGCGCCGTCAGGATATTCGGAAGATATATAAACACCAGTTATTGGCGGAATGTCACCTGTTTTGCAACTAATGTCGTCACGAATTCTAAACTTGGGCAACTGAGGAAATTTTGAAACGTGCTCTTGCCATGCTAAGGCAAGACTAAAATCATCCCACCTACTATCAATCTGGCCCTTTTCCATCGTATCGTCAATATTTCCAGCACATTTGGTAATGGATGCGAACATCGCATCAAATTTTTCTTCCTCTTCAGGCAAAGCCCACTGCATTGAAAACTCTGCCATTCCGCGACCGCATTGATAAGCTCCAGTTACATGATAAATTCCTGAAGCACGATCTGCCATGTGTCTCGCAACTGATAGGCCAAAGTCGGCCAAAAAAGACCAGGCGTGATTGGACCAATTCTCACTTGTATCGCGATCGCCCCACCGTGAACTCTTCAGGAAACGGTCCCTGCCTTCGTCACGGCTCTTGTCTAATATTTCGTCGACAAACGTCTGAAGTGCACGAACGCGCTCCTGAAGGCCTTTCAAATATTCGTCGGATGCAAAAAAGTAGAGCAACGCTGCTTGCTTCTTTTGCCATGTGGTCAAGATTTTTTTCGATGTCATATTGTCTTTCGTCTCTCGCTTTCGAGTAAATAAGCTACGGCTTAAATGAAGTCACTTGCCCAGGTAAGGCAGGTAAGCCAATTTTGTCTGGAAATCCACTGCCGTTAAAATCCGCGTATCCCCACCCCGTTTCAAACGGACCGCTTATGTTTGGGTGCATGATTTTCTGTCGAATCCCCAAATATTCTTCTTGCTCGGGCTTCGGTAATTTATAAAACTCATCTCGGCTGATCGACTCGTCCAGCATATTTTCATCATTCTTCTTATAGAACCTCATTAGGTCATTGCGCCGATCATTCCTTTCAACGTTAAATACTATTTGTTCTCCGCCACCTTCCAAATACCTGTCCGGTAGCGCATCTTTTTTCTGACTGGATGCCGGACCTCTCCATACTTTTAATGTTTCTCCAGGTTTGACGTCATAAACGACAAATTGGCCGTTCACATTCCAGTCCGGCCAGACAGCCAAAAATTTCCGCCAAGCGGCACGTGGATCGGGAGAATTTTGAATTTCATTGAAGACCTTTTCACTGATCCAACAATCGCTCATTGCTCGACTGTTTGGCGCTAGTATGCGGATAAGCCGTGCTGGGCCTTTTATTTCATCGGCAGTGAATTTATGGAAAGATTTAATATTTTGCTCTGTTAAATTGGGCCAGCCGTCTTTCACTTTTTTTGCTACATCTTCAGCATAGCGTCTTGGATTTGCTTCGGACCAACGAAGCTTGTTACCTTCGTTAAGCCATTTTGGACATGGACGCGGCTTTCGCATCAGCGTAACTGCAGTCGCTTCCGGTAATGCACCGCGATAATGCACATTATTCAAATTGACAATCGCCTTCTTGCTGAGTGCCGTTTCGTCCAGCAAGCGCAGAATGACCGCGTCAAATATGGCGTCAATAGTAAGATTGACTTTTGCTATCCCTTCAGTCGCTCTAGAGCGTACCCATATCACTTGTTCTAATGCTTGAGAGGCTCTAGGACCAACTACTGGAACATGAGCAACCTTGTCGCTAAGTTGTCTCAGTGTTGCAATCGCTGAATCGAATGCCTTGATAAGTTCTGCAGCACCAGTTTTGGATTTGACTTTCTTGATTTCGTTAGCCAGCCAATTAAAGACATCATCGATTCTGTGTTCCCGCAAATACTTTTGAAAAACTCGTCGACGGAGCAGCACTACAACCCATGTAACAGCTTTGTCCACGGCACTTGTAATGGCATTTCCGCCGGCGCGCCGAATAAAGGCGAAGAAGATCTTCAAGACACCTTTTACGAACGAACCGAGAAAGGGAACCAACCCGATCAGCGTCAAAGCAAGCGCTACCCAAGCCCAAGTGTCAGACGTGTCTTCCTTGAGCTTCTTGCAATTGGCAATCAGGTCGCGCACGTCACAGATCTGGTCTACCAAAGGAATCATCGATATCGCCGCGTCGGCGACGATCTGCCCAGTAGAGCGGTTCTCATTGAAGTCTCCTTGAACCGCTTGCCAAAACCATTCCCATGGATTGGAACTTACCTCTTTCTCGGGACGTTGCCCGTTCGTGGTCCAAGCAAGGGCGTCACGTATCTGTGTCGTATTAATGTCGGGCATGGATTACTCCAACGAAGACAGTGTGCAGATGTGGCGCTTAGCCAAGTAACTTTTGCAATGGGTCATGTGGTTTTTCGTCTTTCGGCTTGCGCGGTTTGTACACCACCTTTTTCACTGGCTTGTTGTCGACGTTCTCATGACGTGCTTTCCCGTTCGCGTCCAGTGTCCCCGTCAGGACGGGCCCCTTATCGAAATGGATTTCGTACTCCACATCAGGGATACCCTCGCCAACCTCAGCGTCCAAGTAGTTCAGTGAAATCCAGTTCGGCTCTTCCTTGCCCAGTTCACTCGGCAGGTTCTGTAGATTGGCAGTCTGGCGACCGCCCTTATCAAAGACGTGCTGTCCCCCCTTCACCGAAAACGTCCCCGGACAAGCAAACGTAATATCCCCACCCTCCAGCGTGATCGACGACTCCCCCGCCTGCAGCACGATCTTTTCCTTCGCCTTGATCTCGATGCAGTCATTCACCGAGATCACGGTAATCTCCTTGTCCGCCAACATCTCCAGCCCATCGGTATGCGCCTGCAGCGACACCGGCCCATTCGCCGCGATCGCCTGAATCCCACCCGAATGCGTAAACAAGCTGGTCGCCCCACCCGACACCGACGAATACGTATGCCCCGCCGTCATGTGCAAATCCGACTGCGTCGTCCAGTGCAAATGCTTCCCCGCGTACAGCACGGTCGATGCCGGTGTCGCCCAGTTGATGCTGGCCGCCGAATCCATCAGCACGATGGGTGACCCGAACTTTTCCACAGGCTGCGAGGTATCGAGCTCGCGCGACCCCGGCTTGGCCTTGAATGCCGGCTGTCCATTCACCGGCCCCTCATACCTGCCCTTCGCTTCAGGATCGATCTGCTCGATGAACTCCTCTTGCGCTTTAAGCGCATCCTTGCTGAACAGCGCCTGCTGGGCCGCAGCAGCATCTCCCAGCTTGCTGGAGAGCTCCTGCGCACTCTTGAACTGCGCCACCGCCTCCGCCACATCCATCTGCGTCGAGGTGACGCTGGCTCCCAAAGCAGGCCGTGCGCGTGTGGACAACAACACACCTTCTCCACCGCGAATCACCGCCCAGGCATCGGTGCGCAACTCGAATCCACTGCCGCGATAAGCACCACGTTGTGAGGTGCCAGGCTCTTGATGGATCAGGTAACCCAGATTGAGTTGACTAGCACCGACACTGGTGGCCAGCCGCATGCGCAGCTGCCCGGTCGTATCGTCGATCTGCCACTGGTTGTAGCCGCTCCCGTCGAAGTTGCGCGTGTGGATCCCCGACAGCACCCCCGCATGGTTGGCGCCGGAATCGACACCCGCAGAGAACGGCGGCAAATCCAATCCGTTGTACAGCTGCGCCACGATCACCGGCCGGTCGATGTCACCTTCGATGAAGTCGACCAGCACCTCGGTTCCGATGCGCGGTGTGAACACTGTCCCCCAGTTCGGCCCGGCCAGCGCCTCGGCGACGCGCACCCACGTCCCGGATGTCTCATTACCCGGCGCACAGCCCTTGTCGTCCGTGTTGTGCGCCGTCCCGCCCGCGTTCGGACGCGCGCCGCGCTGCCATGCGAAATGCACCCGCACCTGGTGATCGCGGTTGGTGGTCGAGACCGCATCCGCCAGTCCGACAACCAGCGCACACTGCGGCCCGGGCGCCGTGGTCCGATGCGGTGCGGCCGTCAGGCGCGGTACAAGCGGCACCACCTCGCGCACGCAGGAAAACGCATTGCGATACGTACCATGCTCGACACCGGCCGAGACGGCGCCCGCCACCCCGGTCCGGAAATTGTTGCGCCCCTCGTGCCGCACCGACAACACCTTGAAGGCATTCTCGCCGTCGGGATAACGGTCGTGCTGGCCCAAGGTGAAGGCATGGCCGGCTGCCAGCCTGCGCACCGCCCCGGTCCCCTCGAATACCGTGTTCCCCAGCTCCAGCGCCTGCAGCATCAGCTCACTGTGCACATCGGCCGCGCCGCGCTCGGTGGCAATGCGCTCGCCGCTGCCGTCATAGAGCTGCAGCGGTGGCAGTTCTCCCGCATCGAGATGCGAGACATGTTCATACGCGGGCGCCAGCAGCTGCGCCGGATCCCAGCTGCTGATCGCGACGCCATTCGCTTGCACAGTGCGGCATGCCCGAAAGCCGTCGATCGCATCATCCTGCTCGGTGGCGCGCACGCCGTGGAAGCGCAGCACGTCACCGCCCGGCATCGCCGGTGCCCGTGCGCGGCTGTCGAACACGATCAGCCGGTGCTTCGCCTGGCCACGCGCGCCGTCGTCGGTATCTTCGGCCTGGTCATGCTCGAAGCGCCAGTTCAACCCTTCCGAGGCCAACAGCCGCGCAAAGAAATCCAGGTCGCTCTCGCGGTACTGGGTGCAGACCGCGCGCGGCAGCAGCTCCTGCGTGATGTCGAAATCAAAGCGCACCTGTGGATAATCCGCGAGTAATTCACAGACGATGTCGCGGACGTTCTTGTCCTGGAAGATGTAGCTGTCGCGCCGCAGCGCCAGCATCGACAGCGCCGGTTCGAGCCGCAGGCGGTAGCGCGCCACGCCGCCGTCTGCCCCCAGCCAGGAGGCGGCGGTACACAGCCCGTGCCACATGCGCCGCGAACCGTCCGGCTGCAGCAGCCCGATGGTCAGTTCCTCGCCGATGAACAGCGCCAGATCGAGATCGGTCGAGGTGCTGAGCGCATCCACGTCGAACGCGAACAGTTCATTGACTGCTTCAACCCCGCTGAACGCTTCCGCCACCAGCGATTGGGGCAGGCAGCTGTCCTGGCTGCTCGCCAGGGTGATGAGCCGGGCATGCTGACTCAAGCCCGTGCCAAACACACCAAGAGCGGTGGGAAAATCCGGCGCCGCCTTCATGCGGCGACGGCCAGCAGCTCCAGCCGCAGTTCCTTCATGCCGGCCGGGACGTAGATCGAGATCGATTGCGCCTTGAGCATGCGTTCGTACATCGCCCCTTTCGCTTCCAGCACGAAGTAGCAGGTCTCGGGTCGCACCGGCACTGCTGCCGGCAGTTGCGGCGCGTACTGCAGCCGCACGCCCGGCAGCGCCGACAGCACGAACTTCTCGACGTCGTCGGGTGCGCCCACCTTGAAGCGCAGCGGCACCACGTCCACCAGCTCCACCGCGGGAATGGCGGCCGATACCGCGATGTAGAAGGTGCTCCGCTCGTCGATCTTGCCCGAGTCGAGTGCGCCGATGTGGTAGGACGGACGCACTTCGCTGAGCGCGATCGCGAAGTATTTCGAGGAGATCACCGTGTCGAGCAGCTCGCGGATGATGGCGTGCAACTTGGAGAAAGAGGGACCCGGGTCGTTGTGCTGGTAGGCCGGCAGGTCACCCAGCGTCCAGCTCTTGGAGAAGGTCATCAGGCCGCCCGCCAGGTCGAGCAGCTGCTCGTACAGGCGCTCCGGATGCAGGGCCGGATGGTTGAAGTGGTGGGTCAGGGTCGCATAGGCGGAACTGGCCGTGTGCAGCAGCCAGAACGAGGACATGTCGCCGGAGCGGAACTCCACCACGTTGCGGCTCGGCTCGCGCTGGTGGCCGTACAGCGCGGCGGTCTTGGCCTGCAGCGCATCCAACAGGCGGCGCAGCTGCTGGAACAGCACCGGCGCGGCCCCGATCGACAGCGTCGGCGGCACGAAGCTCTCGTCCATCTCGAAGCCGCCAGTGGCCGCGCGCCGCAGCCGCAGCAGGGGGAAGTGGATGTAGGAGTCGCGCGGTTCGGCCTCCGACACCAGCCGCACCGCCTTCTTCAGGTAGGCCAGCTGCACCGGCGCGGCCTGGGTGTACAGGTCGGGCGTTTCCTGGTTCGCCTGCACGAAGCGCGCCGTGTTACTGGCCTGCCCGGGCGGGGTGAAGTTGCCGTTGAAGGGCTTCATGCCGGGCAGGGCGATGTAATAGGTGATGGCTTGCGTCGATGGCGGCAGCAGGCTCAGGTCCACCGTCTCGGGCAGCGCGTCGATGTCCGGTGCGTCGACCAGTTCCCCATCCTGGAAGCGCACCGACAGGGCCAGCAGCCGCAGCACGCTGTTGGCCAAGGCCTCGCGGTCGAACTGCAGCGCCTCGACACCCCAGGCATAGGGATGCACGGCCTTGATGCTTTTATGGAGGCATTGCTCGTGGTAGTGGTCCTGGCGCTGGAAGTGCTGTGGACGCAATAACAGGCCTTCGCCCCAGAGAACTTTGCTGGTCATGTCTCTGCCTTCCCTCAATGTGTGGTTTGATTTGGCGGAACCTACCCGCGAAACCATAACAACTGGAAAGAGTTGCCCATGTGAAGTTGATCAAACGTTGGCGCTGCCCGACATGGCAACATCGAATTTCGTTTTTCGCCGTCCACAGGCAAGGCAGAGAGGGGAAGCTGATGAAGGGATACACGCCAGGCTTGTTCGACCGCCTGCTCGGTGGGCCGAACCGCGGACCGGGCAAACATGCCGCGCAGCGGCTGACGATCGAAGAACTGAAGGACACCGTGGCGCGCGACCTCGAGTCCCTGCTCAACACGCGCTCCACCATCCCGGAAGGCTCGCTCAAGGCTTATCCCGAATGCAGCCGCTCGATGGTCACCTATGGCCTGGGTGACTTCGCCGACCGCTGCCTCTCGAGCCCCACCGACCGCGCGACCATCTGCGCCAGCATCGAAAACACCATCGCCAGCCACGAACCGCGCCTGCGCAACGTGCGCGCCAGCCTCGACCTGCAGGGCGAGTCGGTGAACCGGCTGAATTTCTCGATCACGGCCGTGCTGGTGGCGAGCGTGTCGCAGGAACCGGTCAACTTCGACGCCGTGCTGACGCCGTCGACCTTGCAGTACAGCATCAGCAAGGCCGGCAAGATACCGGGCAAAGTGCGCGGCGCGCCGCTGGGAGGGTAAAAAATGGACCAGATGTTGCCCTATTACGAAAGCGAGCTTGGCTACCTGCGCCGCGACCTGCGCGAGTTCGCCGAACGCTATCCGCGCATCGCCGGGCGCCTCCTGATCAGCGGCGAGGTCTGCGAAGACCCGCATACCGAGCGCATGATCGAATCCTTCGCGCTGCTCAACGCCCGCATCGCCAAGCGCCTCGACGATGACTATCCGGAGTTCACCGAAGCGCTGTTCGAGGTGCTGTATCCGCATTACCTGCGCCCCTTCCCCTCGTGCTCGATCGCGCGCATGGACTTCGGCGGCACCGCCAAGCAGCCAGGGACCAGCGTGATCGCACGCGGCACCCAGCTGAACACGCGCCCGGTGCGCGGCGCGGCCTGCACCTTCCGCACGGTCTACCCGGTCATGGTGGTGCCGCTGGCGCTGACCCGCGCAGCCTTCTCGGCCATCATCGACGCCCCCGAAGCCGTGCGCCTGCCGGGAAACGCGTCCTCCAGCATCAGCCTCACCGTCTCCTGCACCGCCGAGCAGGGGGCGATCGCCCAGCTCGCGCTGCCCAGGCTGCGCGTCTTCATCGACGGCGAACCGTCGTTCTGCGCCGCCCTGCGCGACGCGCTCTTCATGCGCGGCGTCGCGGCCTATGTGGAAGCCGACAACAGCGGCCGCTGGACCGCGCTGCCCGCCATCCCGGTGCAGCCCGCCGGCTTCGACGAAGAAGAATCCCTGATCGACTTCCCGGCACGCTCGCATGGCGCCTACCGCCTGCTGACCGAATACTTCTGCTTCCCCGAGAAGTTCAACTTCTTCGACATCGACTTGCAGGCACTGGCTGCCCATGCGCCCGCTGGCGCGCGCACCCTGACCCTGCACCTGGCCTTGTCCGGTGTGCGCTCCGATTCGAACCTGGCGCGCATGCTCGGCACCCTGTCGACCAACAATGTGCTGCTGGGCTGTACGCCCGTGATCAACTTGTTCCGCCAGCGCGGCGAACCGATCCGCGTGACGCACACCAGCGCCAGCTATCCGGTGCTGGCCGACGCACGGCGCGCTTTCGCCTACGAGGTCTACGCCATCGAATCGCTGACCCTTATCCGCCAGACCCCGCAGGGCGAGACGCTGGTGCAGTTCCGTCCCTTCTATGCGCTCAAGCACGCGCAGACGCCGGATGACGCCGGCCACTACTACGCCGTGCGCCGTGACGAATCCCTGGCGGACAAGAGCCCGGGTTTCGAGACCCAGGTATCGATCGTCGACATCGACTTCGACCCGGGCGAGGTGGAAACCGACACCCTGAACATCGAGCTCACCTGCACCAACCGCGACCTGCCGGCTGGCTTGAGCTACGGCCAGCAGGGTGGCGACCTGTTCCTCGAAGGCGGATCGAGCGTGCGTGCGATCGCCTTCCTGCGCAAGCCCACCAGTTCGTACCGCTTCGCCAGCGGACGCGGCGCGCACTGGCGCCTGATCTCGCACCTGGCGCTGAACCACCTGTCGCTGGCAGACGGTGGCGTCGATGCCTTCCGCGAGATGCTGGCCCTGTACGACCTGCCACGCTCGCCATCCTCGCAGCGCCAGATCGGCGGCATCAAGGCGATCACCCAGCGCCCCACCACCGCCTGGCTGGCGGGGAATCCCTTTACCTGCCTGGTGCGCGGCGTCGAAGTGCGGCTGAGCATCGACGAGGAAGCCTTTGTCGGCAGCGGCATCCATGCCTTTGCCCAGGTCGTCGAGCGCTTCCTGGCGCTGTACGTGCATGCGAACAGCTTCACCCAGCTGGTGATCGCATCGAGCAAAACCGGAGAAGAGATATTGACATGCCAGCCACGCAGCGGCGATTTGAGCCTGCTGTAATCGACCGCCTGTTCCGCGAGCCCTACCGCTTCGAGTACGTCCAGGCGGTGCGCATGCTCGAACTGTGGCTGCGCCGCCGCGGCAAGCCGTCGCGCGACCTGGTGGCGCAATTCCTGCGCTTCCAGAATTCGGTGTCGCTCGGCTTCCCGGCCAGCCAGCTGGAAGCGATCCAGGCCGAGCCGCGCAACATCGATTCGAAGCCGGCGGCGCTGGCCGCCGCGTTGCACGAGGGGGCGCTCAAGTATGTGCGCCTGACGCCCTCCTTCATGGGCCTGCTTGGCGGCCAGGGTGTGCTGCCGCTGCACTACACGGAGCGCATCGTCGAGCACCAGTCGCTGGAAAAGGGGGAGCTAGAGGCCGAAGGCGCACGCGCCTTCCTCGACACCTTCTCGAACCGCTCGCTGGCCCTGTTCTACCAAGCCTGGCGCAAGTACCGGCTGGCGCTGCAGTACCAGCTGGACGGCCACGATGCCTTCCTGCCCCTGCTCCTGAGCCTGGCCGGCCTGGGCAACGGCGCGCTGCGGCAGCGCCTGGCCGGCAGCGAGGATGGGGCGGTGCTCGACGAGTCGATTGCCTACTTTGCGGGGGCGATGCGCCAGCGGCCGGCGTCGAGCGTGCAATTGGCGCGGGTGTTGTCGGAATACTTTGGACAGTCCATCGCGGTCGAGCAGTTCGTCGGCTACTGGTACGAAGTGCCGCCGGGCCAGCAGACCATCCTGGGCAGCGACAATGCGGTGCTCGGCGCCGGCGCCATTGCCGGCGCGCGCGTCTGGCAGCGCGACCTGCGCCTGCGTCTGGTCGTGGGGCCGCTGGACCGGGCCGGTTTCAACGAGTTCCTGCCGGGCGCCCTGGCTGCACGGGCGCTGCGCAGCATGCTGGCGATGTTCACCGGACTGTCGCTCGAATACGAGGTGGAGCTGGTGCTGCTGGCCGCCGACGTGCGCAACGTGCGGCTGGAGGGTATTGATGGCCGGCTGGGCTGGGATGCCTACCTGGTCGAGGGACTGCAGACCGAAGACCGGCGCGACGTGCGCTACGAGCTGGATTGTTAGCGCCTGCTCAGCTCGCGCTCCATATCCACCCGCAGCATGTAAGCCGTCGGCGTCAGGCCGCGGTCGCCCGGCGTATAAAAAATGCCCGGCAATACCCCGTCTTCTTCCAGCTGGGGCAGCAAATCGCTCATCAGGTCGTCCAGCGGGAAGGCTTGCGGCTCGTAGCCGTCCCATTCGTATTCCGCGCACAGGTCGGCGAATTCGCTGGCCGGCCACATGGCGAACACCAGGGTGCCCTCGTCGGTCTTGGCCAGCGCCCAGCCGTCACGGTACAGTCCCCATACCTCGCCCGTATCCGCCACCTGCTGTATGAAGCGCGCATAGCGCTGCCGGGCGGGCAGGGTGACCACGTCGGCCAGCTGCTGCGCGCCGAGTTTGATTGCTGAAAGTGTCTGCTCGCTCAAGGTAATCCACCACTGAAATGTGCCGTCACGAAGAGGATACGCCGGATCGCGAATCGGTGGCGCAGGCACGGACCGCCATTACCTGCCCGGTAATCGCCAGCCCCCATCCACCTGCGGAAAATGCTTCCTGTCGATACGATAAACACCACAGGAGATGACCATGAACAACGCTAGCACGATTGCCCGCCAGTACCTGGCTGCCTGGAACGAAGCCGATGCCGCCGCGCGCCGCGCCCAGGTCCGCCAGCTGTTCACCGCCAACGCGCGCTATGTCGGCCCGATGATGCAGGGCAGCGGCCACGAAGGCAGCGAAGCCACTGCACTGCTGGACGAGCGGATGGCCCTGCCCGGCATGGCGCAGGCGGCCAGCCCAACCTCGACCGCAGCGCCCTGCCCTTCCTGCCGGTCCGGCTGCGCAAGGACGAGGTCCCGCTGAATTTGTTCACCACCATCACCACGCTGGGCACGCCGCACGACGTCACCGTCCACGAGTTGCGGCTGGAATTCTTCTTCCCGGCGGATGCGGCCAGCCGCCAGTGGTTCGAAGCCCAGGCCGCCCGGGAGTAGCCAAGGCCGGGTTGGGGATAAGATGGCGGCTTGTCCACACGTGCCTTCCCTTCGATGTCCCTCGACCTCCTGTCCTTCGGCCGCATGGCCGGCCTGTTTTTCGTCACCGCCATCGCCGAGCTGCTCGGCTGCTATCTGCCGCTGTTATGGCTGACCGGGAAGGGTTCGGCCTGGCTGCTGCTGCCGGCGGCGCTCAGCCTGATCGTCTTCGTCTGGCTCCTGACCCTGCACCCGGCCGCCAGCGGCCGCGTCTACGCCAGCTACGGGGCGGTCTACATCGCCACCGCGCTGGCCTGGCTGTGGGTCGTGGACGGCATCAGGCCGGTATGGAGCGACTATCTGGGTGTGGCGCTGGCGCTGGCGGGTGCGGCTTGCATCGCCCTGGGGCATCGCCAGGCCTGAACGCTCTCAAGTCCCGAGCTTCGCCAGCAGGTCCTGCACCACATCCAGCTGCACCGGCTTGGTCAGGTGCCGGTCGAAGCCGGCCTCGCTCGACTTCTGGCGGTCGCTTTCCGCGCCCCAGCCGGTCAGGGCGACCAGCGTCATGTCTTCGAGGCCTTCCAGCTTGCGCATCGCGCGCGCGGTGTCGTAACCGTCCATGCCCGGCATGCCGATGTCGAGGAAAGCCAGCTGCGGCCGGAACGCGTCCGCAGCCGCCAGGGCCGCCATGCCGTCGTGCGCCACCTGCGTCAGGTAGCCGCAGGCTTCCAGGATCATCGACAGCGTCGTCGCTGCGTCGACGTTGTCGTCCACGACCAGGATCCGGATGCCGCCCAGGGCGCCATCCGAGGCATCCGGGGCGGCGTGCAGGAGGGTGTCCTGCACGCCGCTCGCCAGCGGCAGGCGCACGGTGAAGGTGCTGCCGGTCTGCGGCCCGCCGCTCGCTGCCGAGACGCTGCCGCCATGCATGTCCACCAGCCGGCGCACCAGCGACAGGCCGATCCCCAGCCCGCCCTGCGAGCGCGCCAGGTGTTGGCCGACCTGGCTGAACATGTCGAATACCGAGGTCAGGGCGTCCGGCGGGATGCCGATTCCGTTGTCCGAGACGGCGACCACCGCCTCCTGTCCTTCGACCCGCAGCGACAGGCCGATGCGCCCGCCGCTGGGGGTGTACTTGGCGGCGTTGTTGAGCAGGTTGGCCACCACCTGGGCGATGCGGGTCACGTCCACCTCGGCCGGCACCCCGTGCTCCGGCACGTCCACCGAGAGCTCGTGGTGGCCGGTCTCGATCAGCGGCAGGCTGGTCTCGACGGCACTCGACAGCACGCTGCGCAGATCGGCGCGTTCCTTCTTGAGTTCCAGCTTGCCACCGCTGATGCGGGCGATGTCGAGCAGGTCGTCGATCAGGTGCACCATGTGGCTGACCTGGCGTTCCATCATCTCGCGCACCCGCGCCACCGAGGCAGGATTGTCGCTGTTCAGGCGCATGACGGACAGGCCGCTGCGGATCGGCGCCAGCGGGTTGCGCAGCTCGTGCGCCAGCGTGGCCAGGAACTCGGTCTTGCGGCGGTCGGCCTCTTCCAGGTCGGTGGCCAGCTTGCGCAGGGTTTCCTCGGACTGCTTGCGCGCCGTGATGTCGCTGAACAGCAGCGCCACCCGCCTGCTGTCCGGTCCGCCGAGGCGGGTGGCGTAGACGTCGAACCAGCGTTCCATGGCCGGGGCCGGGTTCTCGAAGCGCACCGGCTCGCCGGTGGTGGCGACCCGGCCGTAGGTCTCGAACCAGAAATCGTCGAGGGTCGGGATCAGCTCCTTCGCGGTCTTGCCTACCGCGTCGCGCAGGCCGGTATGGACCTCGAACATCGGGTTCATCTCGAGGAAGCGGTAATCCACCGGCCGCTCCTGCTCGTCGAAGATCATTTCCAGGATGCAGAAGCCCTGGTCGACCGATTCGAACAGGGTGCGGTAGCGCTCCTCGCTGGCACGCAGCTTCTCGGCGGCGCGCCTGCTTTCGGTGGTGTCGACCACGATCGCCACCAGTCCCTGGAACTCGCCGTTCGGACCGCGCAGCGCATTGACGCTGCTGGTGGCAGGTATGCAGCTGCCGTCGCAGCGCAGGTATTCCTTCTCGATGACCACACCCGCCTCGCCGGCCGCCAGGCGCTGCACCGCTTCTTGCGTCACCGGTAGCGAATCCGGGGCGGTGACGTCGAGCACGCTCGCGCCCAGCAGTTCTGCTTCCGTACGCTGTACCAGGTCGCAGTACTTCTGGTTGACCAGGGTGATGCGGCCCTCGGGGTCCATCTGCACCACGCCGGTGGCGGCCTGGCTGACGATCTTCTGGAAGCGTTCGCGGCTCTCGTACAGCTCGATCTCGGCGAGCTTGCGGTCGGTGACGTCGATGCCGTGCACCAGGATGCCCGTCACCTGGCCGGCCGGGTCGCGCATGGGCATATAGACATAATCGACGAAGCGTCGTTCCAGCGGCGCATTGGGGCGGCGCTGCAGCATCACCGGCACGTCGGTGCCGAATACCGGCTCGCCGGTCCGGTATACCCCGTCCAGCAGCTCGATGAAACCCTGGTTAGCGATTTCGGGCAGCGCCTCGCGCAACGGCACGCCGATGCTGGAGCGGCCGCCGACCAGCTGCAGGTAGCGTTCGTTTTCCAGCTCGAACACGTGCTCCGGGCCGGTAAATACGCACATGAAGGCCGGCGCCTGCCGGAACACGTCTTCCATGCGTTGGCTGGCGCTGCTCAGCTGGGCCAGCAGGTCTTCGCGCTCGGCCTCGGCGCGCACCTGGTCGGTGATGTCGCGCGAGGTCACCAGCAGGCCAGCTTCGCCGACGTGGCTGATGGTGACCTCCCACCATTTGACGGCGCCGCCGGCCGTCGGGCAGGGTCCGCGCAAGCGGCCGAGGCCGCTGGTACGCGCCGCCGTCATTGCATGCTCGACCTCGGCGCGCTGCGACTCCGGCCACAGCGCAGCCCAGGACTGGCCGCGCACGGCCTCGATACTGCCGAGTTCCATGGCGCGCAGGCCATTGCCATTCATCGCGACGATATGGCCTTCCCCGTCGAGCAGTTTGACGCAGTCGGGACTGGCTTCGAAGAGCTGGTGGCCTAGCGAGGCCGGGTCGAGCGCTTGCAAGGCGTCGCTGCTGTCCTGCATGAGGTGGGTTCCTTGTTGGGTCCCGGCAGTATATCTGCATACCTAACCGTCCGTCGCCGGTTTATGAATGTCACAGAATTGTTATGAAATGGTCACGAGGAAGTCATTTTCGCTGCCTACCATGCACGAACTTTTCCTAACTACCAACAGGATTACCCGTGAACAAGCCGACCGACCTCGCCCGCATCCCTGTCGACCATGACGACATCGATACGAACGTTTCGTCGAACGAACATTTCAGCACCGTCCTCGAAGCCCGCCTGAGCCGCCGCAGCCTGCTGCGCGGCGGCGCCGCGACGGCTGCTTCCGCCCTGCTGGGTGCCATCGGCCTGAGCGGTTGCGGCGGTTCGGACAACGACACCGTCACCGCACCGACTCCACCTGTCGGCACCACGCCGCCGCCGCCGCCGCCGGAAAAGCTGCTCGGCTTCAGCGCCGTGTCCAAGAGCCTGGCCGACACCGTCGTCGTCCCGGCCGGCTACACCGCCAGCGTCCTGTACGCGCTGGGCGATCCGCTCACCGCGAATACCGCCGCGTACAAGAACGACGGCACCGACGGCGACTTCGAGAACCGCGCCGGCGACCACCACGACGGCATGGAGTTCTTCCCGCTGTCCAGCACCGGCACCGCGTCGACCAGCGCGAACGACCGCGGCCTGCTGGCGATGAACCACGAAGCCACCACCGACGAAAAACTGTCTTCGTTCTTCGTGCATGCAAACGGCGGCACCATGACCTTGCCGCGCCCGGCTGCGGAAGTGGACAAGGAAATGGCGCTGCATGGCCTGTCGGTGGTCGAAGTGCGCCGCAATGGCGCCAAGTGGGAATACCTGAAGGATTCCTCGTTCAACCGCCGCGTGCACCAGCAGACCGAGGTCGAGATCTCGGGCCCGGTGCGCGGCAACGCGCTGGTGGTCACCAAGTACTCGACCAATGGCACGAAGATCCGCGGCACCCTGAACAACTGCGGCACCGGCAAGACCCCGTGGAACACCTACCTGTCGGGCGAAGAGAACTGGGCTGGCTACTTCACCCGCGCGGCCACGGACGACGCCGCACGCGGCGACAGGAGCGTGGTCTCGCTCAACCGCTATGGCCGCAACCAGGGCGCCGCTTCGCGCCACGGCTGGGAAACCGGCGGTACGGACGACAAATACCAGCGTTGGGACATCAGCAAAAAAGGCGCCTCGATCGACGGTAGCGACGATTACCGCAACGAAATGAACGGCATGGGCTACATCGTCGAGATGGATGCCTACGACAAGGCCAAGGCGATCAAGAAACGCACCGCGCTGGGCCGCTTCGCCCACGAGAGCGCCGTGTTCGGCAAGCCGGTCGCGGGCCAGCCGCTGGCCGTGTACATGGGCGACGATTCGCGCAACGAATACATCTTCAAGTTCGTCTCGACCGCTGTCTGGGCCGCCGCCGACGCAACGGCTGCCGACCGCATCGCCACCGGCGACAAGTACCTCGACAGCGGCAAGCTGTACGTGGCCAAGTTCGCCGCCGACGGCACCGGCCAGTGGATCGAGCTGTCGATCTCCAACCCGGCCATCGCTTCCTATGCCGCCTACAAGTTCGCCGACCAGGCCGACGTGCTGGTCAACGCTCGCTTGGCAGGTGATGCCGTGGGCGCGACCAAGATGGACCGCCCGGAATGGTGCTCGGTGCACCCGGGTACCGGCGAGATCTACTTCACGCTGACCAACAACAGCAACCGCCGCGTCGAGCCGAGCGGTTCGAGCCAGGCCGCGCCGGACGCCGCCAACCCGCGCGTCTACACCGACATGAAGGGCACGACTGCGCAGCAGGGCAACCCGAACGGCCACATCATCCGCGTCAAGGAAGGCACTGCCGGTTCGACTTCCACCAGCTTCAACTGGGACGTCTACCTGTTCGGCGCCGAAGCCGGCGCAGCCGCCGCCACCGTGAACCTGTCCGGCCTCACCGCCGACCAGGACTTCTCGAGCCCGGACGGCCTGGCCTTCAGCACCTCCACCGGCATCTGCTGGATCCAGACCGACGACGGGGCCTACACCGACGTCACCAACTGCATGATGCTGGCCGGCGTGCCGGGCAAGGTGGGCGACGGCAAGAAGGTCACCCTGAACTACCCGCGCGCCAACGGCACGACCCTGAGTGTGGACACCTACGTCGGCCAGACCGCCACCACGGATACGCTCAAGCGCTTCCTGGTCGGTCCGGTCGGTTCGGAGATCACGGGCATCGCCGAGACTCCGGACGGCAAGGCACTGTTCGTGAACATCCAGCACCCGGGTGAGAACACCGCTGCCGGCAATATCGCCGACCCGGCCAAGTACACCAGCCAGTGGCCGTCAAACGCCGGCTACGGCGCCGGCAAGCGCCCGCGCTCGGCGACCATCGTGATCACCAAGAACGACGGTGGCCGGATCGGTACCTGACCCTACCTGAACCGGCGCCCTGGCGCCGGCTGTAGCAAACTCCCATCCTTTGGGCTGGACGTGCAGGCGTCCAGCCCTTTTTTCGTCCACCGCAAGGAGTGTTGACGCGAGGCATGCCAGCATCGTGGATGCGCCATTCAACGCCGCAGGAGCACGCCATGCCGACCGTCACGCTGTCCACCTATCTGCGCATCACGCGCGCGAGCGCCCTGTTCGACATCCTCGTTGTCGCGCCCTTCGCCACGCCGTGGAGCTTCCTGCTGCTTTACCCGCAGCTCAACGCGCTCAACCTGTGGTTGGGCGGCAGCATGCTGCCGCCCTTTGCCGGGATTCACGTCCTGATCACCTGCCTGATGGGCAGCCTGGTCCTGCTGTGGTCCGTGCGGCGCCTGCTGGAACCGAGCCTGGCGCTCGGACGCTACGACGGCGCCGGGCGCTTCCTGTTCGCGACCTGGATGCTGTGGGCGCTGGTGCAGGGCGGACTGCCGCTGGTCTGGCTGTTCCTGGTGCCGGAACTGCTGTGGGGCGTGGCGCAGTGGTGGCCGGTCGCACCCTCGCGCACGGCCCAGCGCAGCAACAGGCCGGGCCTGAAGCTGGTGCATGCGTCCTAGGTCAGCAGCACCTCGCGCGCGGCCTTGACCAGCGCCGCGCCCATGCGCTCGAGCCGCGGCGGCTGGATGCGCCAGGCATGCCAGTAGAGCGGCACGTCCACGTGCAGGTCGGGCGCCAGGTCCACCAGGCTGCCGTCCTCCAGCATGGCGCCGCACTGTTCCGTCGGCAGCATGCCGTAGCCCATGCCGATCCGGATCGCCGCAACAAAAGGGTCGCTGGCCGGCACGTAGTGGAAGGGATAAGCGCCTTCGGGCAGGCCGAAGTGCTTCAGCAGGAAGACCGACTGCAGCGAGTCCTTGCGGTCGAAGACCACCACCGGCGCGCGGCGCGCCGTCTCGCGGTTGAAGCCGTCGGCGAACCACTGCCGGGCGAAGGCTGTCGAGGCCACCATCCGGTAGCGCATCAGTCCCAGCGGGCTCACGCTGCAGCCATGCATCGGCACCGCTTCGCCGGCCACGCAGGCCACCACGCGGCCCTGCGCCAAGAGGGCGAAGGTATGGCCCTGGTTGTCGAGCACGAACTCCACCAGCAGTTCCTCCGCCGCGAGGATCGGCGCCAGCACCGGCAGCAGCCAGGTGGCCAGGGTGTCGTTGTTGACCGCGATCGCGACCCGGGTCGGACCGTCGTCCATGCCCATTTCGGCCAGGAACTCGGATTCCAGCAGGGTGGAGCGGCGCAGGTACTGCAGCAGGCGCGTGCCCGGCCCGGTGGGGCGGCAGGGGCGGCTGCGCACCAGCAGCGGCGTGCCGAAATCCTGCTCCAGCGCCGAAATGCGCTGCGAGACGGCCGAGGGGCTGAGCGACAGCTGCACGGCCGCCCCTTCCAGGCTGCCGGTGTCGACCGCGGCAATGAAGGCCGCGCTGCGGCGGGGATCGATCTGCATCAGGATGTTATGCAAATGAAGTTTTGCTTAACCAAGTTTAGAAATCATGAATATATTTGAACTTTGCCGTGTGGTAAGCAACCATCGATGCTTTCGTGGAGGTGTATCGTGTTTTCGCAACAGGTTTTCTTGCAGGGGCTGGGTTTGGGAGCCAGCCTGATCATGGCCATCGGCGCACAGAACGCGCACGTGATCCGCACCGGGGTGCGCGGCCAGCACGTGCTGGCGACGGTGGCCACCTGCATCGTGGTCGACGTGGTGCTGATCGCGCTCGGCATCGCCGGACTTGGCGCGCTGGTGGAAGCCTCGCCCAGCCTGATGGCGGTCGCCCGCTATGGCGGTGCGGCTTTCCTCGTCTGGTATGGCTGGCGCTGCTGGAAGAGCAGCCTGCGCGGCGGCGCGTCGCTTGCGCTGTCCGAAGAGGACAAGGCCCAGACCCTGGGCCGCGCCCTGGCCACCGTGCTGGCGCTGTCGCTGCTCAACCCGCATGTCTACCTCGATACCGTGGTGGTGCTGGGGGCGGTCGGCAGCAGCCTGGCCGGCGATGCGCGTTTCTCCTTCGCGCTCGGGGCGATGACGGCTTCGGTGCTGTGGTTCTCGGCGCTCGGCCTCGGCGCCCAGCGCTTCGCGCCCGTGCTCGGCCGTCCCGCGGTATGGCGTGCGATCGAGGGCTTTACCGGCACGCTGATGCTGGTGCTGGCCTACCTTCTCGTACGCGGAGCATGAAGGTACAGCTCTCGCTATACTCATGATTGCACCCTGACCCGACGGAGCCGCAATCATGAGCCACGACCTGTTGTCGAAGCTGGACATCCGCTACCCCATCATCCAGGCCCCGATGGCGGGCATCTCCACCCCGGCGCTGGCCGCGGCCGTCTCGGAAGCGGGCGGACTCGGCTCGATCGCCGTTGGCCACATGACGGCGGAAGGGGCCAGGACCGCGATCGCCGCAGTACGGGAGAGGACCGCGCGGCCCTTCCACGTCAACGTATTCACCCATGCGCCTGCGCGGGCAGACCCGGCACGCGAGGCGACTTGGCTCGCGTGGCTGCGTCCGCATTTTGAGCGCTTCGGCGCCCAGCCTCCTGCCGCCTTGAGCGAGATCTACCGCAGCTTCCTGGAGGATGACGCGATGTGCGAGATGCTACTGGAAGAGCGCCCCGCCGTGGTCAGCTTCCATTTCGGCCTGCCGCAGCAAGAGAAGATCGACGTCCTGAAGGCCGCCGGCATCGTCCTGTTTACCACGGCGACCTCGCTGGACGAAGCCCGCCAGATCGAGGAAGCGGGGATCGACGTGATCGTCGCCCAGGGCATCGAGGCGGGCGGGCACCGCGGCATGTTCGATCCTTCCGTGCCCGATCCGGCCTTGCCCACCTTCGAGCTGCTGGAACAGTTGCGCGACAAGGTCTCGCTCCCGCTGGTCGCGGCCGGCGGCATCATGGATGGGAAGCACATCCGCACCGCCTTCTACCACGGCGCCAGCGCGGTCCAGATGGGCAGCGCCTTCATCGCCTGCCCCGAGTCTTCGGCCCCGCCGCACCATCGTGCATTGATCGCCCAGGGCGGCGGGCTGCAGACTGCGCTCACGGCCGCCATTTCCGGCCGCCCGGCGCGCGGCATCGTCAACCGCTTGTTCACCGAGGTCGGAGCAGAGGGTCATCCGCCGCTGCCGGACTATCCGATCACCTACGACGCCGCCAAGGCCCTGCATGCGGCCGCATCCGGCAAGAACAGTCAGGACTACTCCGTCAACTGGGGTGGTACCAACTTTGCCCAGGCGCGTGCCATGCCGGCAGGCGAACTCATTGCCACATTGGCAGCGGAGATCAACGAGGCTGTCTAAGGCTCACGCGCGAGGGGCCGGCAGCGCTCCTCGACCAACGCATGCAGCAGCTTCACCGCCGGCGAGAACTGCCTGCGGTGCGGGCATACCAGGTGCAGCGGCGTGGGCTCGCCCGGCACCTCCGGCAGCAGCACTTCCAGCCGCCCCTGCGCCACGTCGCCGCTAACGTCGAGCCAGGATTTGTAGGCGATGCCTTCGCCGGCCAGCGCCCAGCGCCGCACCACCTCGGCATCGTCGCTCACCAGCCGCCCCGACACCTGCACCAGCCGCGCGCCCTCTGGCACCGGGAAGGACCAGCGGTCGTAGGTGCGGCCGCGCAGCCGGTACTGCAGGCAGTTGTGATCGGCCAGCTCGTCGAGCGAGCCCGGGCGTCCATGCCGTGCGATATAGCCGGGCGAGGCCACCAGTACGCGGCGGTTGCCGGGTGCGACCGGCAGGGCGACATAGCTGGCGTCGTCGATCTGGCCGTAGCGCAGGGCGACGTCGACCGGGTCGCGGAACACGTCCGCCACCTGGTCCGATACCAGCAGCTGGATGTCGAGCCCGGGATGGTCGCGCCGGAATTCCGAGATCCATGGCAGCAGCAGGTTGCGCCCGAAGTCGGAAGGCGCCGCGATCTGCAAGGTGCCGGTCAGGCAGTTGGCATCGCCGCGGATGCCGTCGTAGCCCTCGCGCAGGGCCTGCAGCGCGTCCTGCGCGAAGGGCAGGTAGCGCTTGCCCTCCTCGGTCAGGCGCAGGCTGCGCGTCGAGCGCGCGAACAGGCGGATGTCGAGCTCGCGCTCGAGCCGCCCGATCGCCGCGCTGGCCTGCCCGGGCAGCAGGTCGACTTCGCGCGCGGCCTTCGAAAAGCTGCCCAGGGCGGCGCTTCGCACGAACAGTGCCAGGTCATCCAGCCTGATCATTTTCTCTCCAGCTGTGAAAGTGAAATCGCTCCAGCCGGCTTTATCCCCGCCGGGCTGCTACATAGAATCGTCGTCAGGTCCAAAACTTACCGGAGATTCAACATGAAAGCAGTAGTGTATACCCAGCATGGCCTGCCCATCAGCGATCCTCATTCCCTGCAGGAGATCGAGCTGCCGATGCCATTGGCCGGCCCGCATGACCTGCTGGTGGAAGTACGCGCTGTTTCGGTCAATCCGGTCGATACCAAGATCCGCCTGGGCGCCCCGGTGACCGAACCGCGCGTGCTGGGCTGGGACGCAAGCGGCATCGTGCGCGGCGTCGGCAGCGCCGTGACCCTGTTCAAGGAAGGCGACGAAGTGTTCTATGCCGGCTCGCTCGTGCGTCCAGGCTCGAACAGCCAGTTCCAGGCCGTGGACGAGCGCATCGTCGGCCGCAAGCCGGCCACGCTCGATTTCGCCCAGTCTGCTGCCCTGCCCCTGACCGCGATCACGGCCTGGGAGCTGCTGTTCGACCGCCTCCGCCTAGCCGAGGGTGGCGGCGCCGATAAGTCGCTGCTGGTCATCGGCGCCGCCGGCGGAGTCGGCTCGATCCTGGTGCAGCTGGCACGCAAGCTCACCGGGCTCACCGTGATCGGCACCGCCTCGCGCGAGGAAACCCGCAACTGGGTACGCGAGCTCGGCGCCCACCACGTCATCGACCACGCGCAGCCATTGCGAGCGCAGCTCGAAGCGCTGGGCTTCCCGGCCGTCGACATCGTCATCAGCCTGACGCACACCGACAAGCACTATCCCGCCATCGTCGACGTGCTGGCGCCGCAGGGCCAGTTCGCGCTGATCGACGACCCGGCCACCCTGGATGCCGTGCCGCTCAAGCGCAAGTCGATCTCGCTGCACTGGGAGCTGATGTTCACGCGCTCGATGTTCGAGACACCCGACATGATCAAGCAGCACAAGCTCCTGAACCTCGTCGCGCAGATGGTGGACGAGGGCAGCCTGCGCACCACCCTGGGCGAGCATTACGGCAGCATCTCGGCGGAGAACCTGCGCCGCGCGCATGCCTTGATCGAGAGCGGACGCGCGGTCGGCAAGATCGTGCTCGAAAATTTTTAAGTCAAGGAAGGAACAGAACAGATGGATATTCTCGCAACCGCCCGCAAGCGCCATACCGCCAAGGCCTACGACAGCGAACGCCGCGTCCCCGAAGAACTGATGCAGCAGGTCTACAGCCTGCTGCGCCACAGCCCCTCGTCGGTGAACTCGCAGCCCTGGCACTTCATCGTCGCCAACACCCCTGAAGGCAAGGCGCGCGTGGCCAGGGCGGCGCAGGGCGGCTACGGCTACAACGCGGCGAAGATCCTGGATGCTTCGCACGTGATCGTGTTCTGCTCGCGCATCGACATGGACGACGCCCACCTCGAGCGCCTGCTGGCGCAGGAAGCGCGCGACGGCCGCTTCCGCGACGATGCCGCCCGTGCGGGCCAGGACGCGGGCCGGCGCGGCTACGTGCGCACCCACCGCTACACCACGCGCGACATGCCGCAGTGGCTGGAAAAGCAGGTCTACCTGGCGCTGGGCACCGCCCTGTTGGGCGCGGCCTCGCTCGGCATCGACGCGACCCCGATGGAAGGTTTCGACCAGAAGATCCTGGACGAGGAATTCGGCCTGCACGAGCAGGGCCTGGCCAGCGTGGTACTGGCCAGCTTCGGCTACAGCTCGGAAGCCGACTTCAATGCCGGCCTGCCGAAGTCACGCCTGCCGGAAGAGCTGACCTTCACTTTCGTGTAATTGCTCCTTGCCGGTCCTTGCCCCGCGCCGGCGGGGCGTAATGGTGGTCGTCGGCGCGCGTGGGCGGCACCGGGCAGTGCTGCATCTCCAGCACCATACGCCTGTAGATGTCCAGCGGCGGCAAATTGAGTTGCGCACGGCGCGCTTCGACCTGCTCGCGGCTGTCGAAAGGCGCGAACGCGAGGGCGCAGCGATCCTCGCCGGCCGACACCAACTGTGTTCCGTAGCGCTGCAGACGTTTTTCCGCCACCGCGATGCGGTCGTCGAGGTAGGCGAAGGCGCGGTCCAGGGTGTCGCCGCTTTCCGAGGCAGCCTGTTCGATAAGCGCCAGCATCCGCTTCTGGAAGGCAGGCTCGCGCTCCGCCTGCTGGACCAGCAGCCAGGCGTCGCCGACGGCTGCTTCCCCATGCATGGCCTTCGACGGCCAGCCGCAACGGCGCACCTGGTCCTTCAGGCGTTCGGTATTCACGCGTTCAACCAGCTGGATGTGCTGCATGAGCTTCTGCTGCGCACGGCTTTCAGGGTCGAGGTAGTCGATGCGCTTGCGCAGCGCCTGGTCGGCGCTCTTCATGACGGCGAGGTCGTCGGCATAGCGGCTGCAGGCCTCGTCAGCCACGACAGGAAGCGGCAAGGCCAGGAAGGCGGCAAGCAGCGAGGGAAGGCAGGGTAAACGCATCTTGTCTCCGGAAGTCGTCGAACCAGTGTAGCGACAGGTCCGGCACCGGTCCATGCTAGGCGCATGGCAGCATCTTTTCCATGTAAACCGATTCCAGCTGCAGCCCAGGTTGAGGATGGCGTAGCCCGCTACCCGCCCGTCTTCCTCTTCCACCAGTGCACCGGCCGCCGCCAGCAGGGGCAGCAGCTTGGGAGGCGGCGGTCGGCCCGGCGCTGCGTCGGCATGTTTGTGTGGATGCAGGGTCTCGATCCGGCCCAGCTTACCCCCAGCCGTGCGCTCGTCCATGCTATCGCGCAGCATAATGCGCACAGTCCGATCCGAGGAGGTGCGCATGCTTCGACGACGCTTTCTGGCAGTGTCCGCCCTCCTGGCCGGCGGTCGCCTGGCTGCAGCCGACCGCGACCTGTGGCAACGCCTGCACGAGGGCGGCTACGTGTTGCTGATCCGCCATGCCCCCACCCACCCCGGCGTCGGCGACCCGCCCGGCTTCCGGCTCGCCGTGTGCAGTACCCAGCGCAACCTGTCCGAGCAGGGCAGGATCGGGGCGCGCGCGATCGGCACCGCCTTCCGCAATCGTGGCATCCCGCTCGGGCCGGTGCTGTCGAGCCGCTGGTGCCGCTGCCTCGATACCGCCCGCCTGGCCTTCGGCCGCGTGGAAGAAGCGCCGATGCTCGATTCGATGTTCAGGGACACCGAGGCAGCATCCCGCGCCAAGGTGCGCGAAGTGCTGGCCACGGTCGCTGCGTACAAGGCTGGCGGTGACAAGCCCAACCTGGTACTGGTCACGCACGACGTCAACATCCGCGCGCTGGTGAATGAGTACGTGGAGCAGGGCGAGATCGTGGTGACGCGGCCGGGACCGGACCGGCTGGAAGTCGTGGGACGGCTGCGTGCACAGGATTTGAGCGTACAATGACTTGCCTTTTCCTTAACAGGAGACCGACCATGAAACGCCTGCTTTTGCCGGCAGCACTGCTGGCAGCACTGGTAGCCACGAGCGCTTCCGCCCACCACGGCTGGAGCGAATACGACGCCGACAAGCCGCTGACCCTGTCCGGCACCATCGAGGAGTCGGGCTACATGCAGCCGCACGGCTTCGTGCGCCTCAAGACCGCCGACAAGACCTGGCTGGTAGTGCTGGCGCCGCCGGGACGCATGGAAAACCGCGGCCTGCCGAAGGAAAACCTGGCGGTCGGCGGCCAAGCCACGGTCCATGGTTATCCACACCGCAGCAATGGGAACGAACTGCGCGCCGAACGCATCACCATCAAGGACAAGACCACGGAGCTGCGCTGATGCCGCTGCAGGACGCGGCAAGAATCGCCGCGTCTCAGTTGACCGCATCTCCGCTGGCGCAGGCGCTGCGCGAAGGCGCCTGGCTGTATCCGTCCGTCGAGACGCTCCACATCATCGGTTTCGCCGTGCTGGTGGGGGCGGTGGCGATGTTCGACCTGCGTGTGCTCGGCTTCGGCCGGCAGCTGCCGGTAAAAGCGCTGGCGCGCCACCTGCTACCCTGGTCGGCCGGCAGCATGCTGCTGGTCGTTCCCACCGGCCTGCTGCTGTTCGTGACCGATCCGCTGGCGCTGCTGGCCAACCGCGTGTTCCTGCTCAAGCTCGGCCTGATCCTTCTTGCCGGCCTGAACGCGCTTGCCTTCCATGCCGGCCCCTACCGCCAGGCCGATGCGTGGCCGGAGCGCGCGCCGCCGCGCGCCATGCTGCATGCCCTGCTCTCCCTCGGCCTGTGGTTCGGCGTGATCGCCTGCGGACGGCTGCTGGCCTATTTCTAGCAGTTGCACTATGCTGGACGGATCATGTGCGTCAACTACCATACTCCCACCCGTGAACAGTTCGGCACGCTCGGCGCCTTCAGCGAGCTGCCGGCCGACTGGCGCTGGCCCGACGAAGTCTGGAAGGACTACAGCGCGCCGATCGTGCGCCGCGGCAGGGACGGCAGCCCGTCGGCCTGCCTGGCCAGCTATGGCATGGTGCCGCGCCGTCATATTCCGCCCGGCGTCAAGCCCTTCGACACCATGAATGCCCGCGCCGAATCGCTGGGCGAGCGCCGTTCCTTCGCCCCGGCCTGGCGCCGCCTGCAGCTGTGCGCGGTGCCGATGACCTGGTTCTACGAGCCCTGCTACGAAAGCGGCCGCGCGGTGCGCCACGCGATCGGCATGCACGACGACAGCCCCTTCTTTGTCGCCGGCCTGTGGCGCGAGTGGACCGAGGCCGACGGCCGGGTCGAAGCTTCGTTCACGCAGATCACGATCAATGCCGACGACCACCCGCTGATGTCGCGCATGCACAAGCCGGACGACGAGAAGCGCTCGCTGGTCGTGCTCAAGCCGGAGGAGCTCGACGACTGGCTGGCCTGCCGCGACCTGGAGACGGCGCGCACTTTTCTCCGCCACTATCCGGCGGCGCACATGAAAACCTGGGCGGCGCCGCAGACGGTGAAGAAAACGCCCGAGCCGTCGCCGAACCTGTCGCTGTTTTAGCAGGATGGCCGGCTCTGCCGACCATGGTGCGATCGTGCTACAGTTCTCAGCATCATGCTGAAACCACTCGCCACCTTCGTCCTTGCCGCCTCCTTCGCGAGTGCAGCGCAAGCAGCCGTCCCGGTCTACGGCTTTGTTGTCAAGAACACCTACCCGCACGACCCCAAGGCCTTTACCCAGGGCCTGTTCTTCCGCGACGGCCACCTGTACGAAACCACGGGCCGCAACGGTACGTCCTCGCTGCGCAAGGTGGACATCAAGAGCGGCAAGGTGCTGCAGAAGGCCGACATGCCGGCGGAGGTCTTCGGCGAAGGCTCGACCCCGGTCGGCAACGACATCGTCGCCCTCACCTGGACCTCGCAGGTCGGCTACGTGTTCGACATGAAGACCTTCAAGCTGAAGCAGACCTTCAAGTACGCGGGCGAAGGCTGGGGCCTGGCCAGCGATGCGAAGCAGGTGTACATGAGCGACGGCAGCTCCTTCATCCGCATCCTGGAGCCGAAGACCATGAAGGAAGTGCGCCGCATCCAGGTGACCCACCAGGGCAAGCCGATCGCCCAGCTGAACGAGCTCGAGATGGTCGAGGGCGAGCTGTTCTCGAACGTCTGGGGCACCGACTTCATCCTGCGCATCGATCCGGACAGCGGCATCGTGAAAGGCGTGATCAACCTCGAAGGCCTGCTGCCGCCGGCGCAGCGCGGCACCCTCGATCCGGATGCGGTCCTGAACGGCATCGCCTGGGACGGCAAGGGCAAGCGCCTGTTCGTGACCGGCAAGCTGTGGCCCAAGCTGTACGAGATCGAACTGGTGCCCCGGAAGCGCTGATCAGCCCTGGGCGCCGCATCTTATCTGGTGACGTCGATGACCACCTTGCCGAAGTGCGAGCCCGATTCCATGTAGCGGTAGGCTTCCTGGGCCTGCCCGAAGGGAAACACGCGGTCGATCACCGGCTTCAGGCCGGTGACTTCGGCAAAGCGCATCACGTCTTCCAGCATGGCGCGGCTGCCGACGAAAATGCCGACCATGCGCTTGGCAGTCGCCAGCAGCGAAGCCGGGTTCACTTCGCCGCCGAAGCCGCTGACGCCGCCGATGATGGCAATGGTCCCGCCCATCGCCGCCGCCGACACCGAGCGGTTCACGGTTCCCTTGCCGCCCACTTCCAGCACCACGTTCGCGCCCCGGCCGTGGGTCATGGCCAGCACCTCTTCGTGCCATTCGGGGATCGCCTGGTAATTGATCGTGTGGTGGGCGCCGAGGTCGCGGGCACGCTGCAGCTTCTCGTCGCTCGACGAGGTGATGATGGTGCGCAGACCGGCCGCTTTCGCCAGCTGCATGCCCAGCACCGAGACGCCGCCGGTGCCGAGCAGCAGCACGGTGTCGCCAGGCTTGAGCTGGTTACTGGAGACGAACATCGCATTCCAGGCGGTGACGCCTGCGCAGGGCATGGTGGACGCCTCGACGAAGCTGAGGGAGGCCGGGATCTTCGCCAGCGCGTCCTCGTGCAGCACCACTTCTTCTGCCAGCATGCCGTCGATGTCGCCGCCCAGCGCATGGCGGATTTTCTCCGGTGTGCTCAATCCGTCGTGCCAGTAGGGGAAGAAGGACCCCGCGACGCGGTCGCCGACCTGCACCCGGGTGACGCCGGGGCCGACCGCCAGCACTTCACCGGCGCCGTCCGAGCAGGGGATGATGGGGTCGTCCACGGTGACCAGGTAGTTGCCGCTGGCGACCATCAGGTCGCGGTAGTTCAGCGATACCGCGTGCACGCGGATGCGCACCTCGCCGTGGCCGAGTTGGCGGTCGGGGTAGTCGACGCATTGCAGTCCGTCGATGTTCGCGCCGGGAAGGATCTGGTATGCCTTCATGGGGTTCTCCTCAAGTTAAAAGTTCACATCGGCTTGGCCACCATCAGCCAGAAGATCAGCACGAAGGCGATAAAGGCCGGCACGCCGAGCGCGACCCAGATACGGAAATAGCGCCAGTACTGCGGCGTGAGTTCGGTGCCGGTACGCGCCGCCTCCTGGGCGATGTCGCGCATGCGCATCTGCAGCCACACGACCGGCAGCCAGCAGGCGCCAGCCAGCACGTACAGTAGAATCGACCACATGATCCACTTGCTGTGCAGCGGGTAGCCCGCCAGGTGGATCATGTAGAAGCCGGTCAGTGGCTGCGCGATGGCGGTGGTGGCCGTGAACAACCAGTCGGCGATCACCACGTACTTGGCCACCACGGCAATCGCGCGCACGTCGCGGCTGACGTTCGCGAACAGCATGTACCAGGCCGAGCCGATGCCGGTGCCGAACAGGAAGGTCGACGACAGGATGTGCAGCCACTTGATGACGACGTATTCCATTTTTTATTTGTCCTCCAGTTCGTAGAGCAGCCAGATGGCGGCCAGCATGGGCAGGTTCTTGGTGAGCGGGCCGTAAGGGTGCAGCAGGAATTCCGGCAGCTTGATGGCGATGATGACGGTATAGAAGCCGATCAGGCCGAGCTGCGCCAGCCACAGCCAGCGCCGCCGCGCCAGCAACAGGATGCCCAGGCCGAGCAGCAGGTCGAAAGTGGCGGCGCCATACAGCATCAGGGGCTGCAGTTCCGTCGGAATGCCGGTGCGCCCCAGGAGCTCGTAGCTGGCCTCGACCGGATACAGGCCGTAGGAGACGATGGCGGTGACGATCCACACCGCCACGATGGAGAGGCGCAGGACCGGCAGCAGCCAGCCCAGCTTGGCCTGGGTGCGCTCGGCGCCGGGGTCGCGAATGAAGTCCTGCACGGGGCGCGGCGGATGGCCGATCAGCTGGGTCGTCATCCAGACGTCGCCCGCGTTGCCGCGGTCGAGCATGCGCAGCGCATCCTCGTCGAGCAGTCCACCCGGCAGCACGCGCCCGAACTTCGCCATCAGGCGCGCCAGCGCGCCGGGCAGCGGCAGGACCGGCTGGCGCCCCATTCCCATGCCCGTGCGCAGGGCCTGCAGGTAGTCCGTGAAAGGCATTGCCTGGGGCCCGACCAGCGGCACGCGCAGGGCGGTCCCGGAACCTGGCGGCAGCGGCAGGCGGTGCTTGAGCAGCCCGGCGATGGCCGCCACCAGGTCGTCGATGTGGATCGGCTGCACCAGCTGCGGCGCGCTGCCGAAGCGTACCGTCAGCGGCATGCTGGCCAGGGTGCGGAACACTTTTGCACTGGCGCCCTCGCGGCCGTACACCAGCGAAGGCTGGACGATGTAGGCACGGATCGGCAGCGAGGCCAGGTAGTCGTCCGCCGCCTTCTTGGACAGGTGGTAGCGGGTGTCGGCATCGCGGTCCGCGCCCAGGGCCGACAGCTGGATCACCATCTGCACCTCGTGCGATTCGGCGCAGGCGGCGAACAGCGCGCGCGGCGCTTCGGTATGCAGGCGTTCGAAGGTCTGGCTGCCGGATTCGCGGAAGATGCCGACCGTGTTGATGACCACGTCGATGCCGGTAAGGCGCGCCAGCCAGGCGGATTTATCGGTATCGTTGGCGAAGTCCGCATGGATGTAGGCGAGGCGCGGTTCCGTACTGGTTTTGGGCCGGCGCACCGCGCAGACGACGTGGTGGCCTTCGGCCAGCAATGCCTGCAGCAGGTGTTGTCCGATGAAACCGCTGGCTCCCGTCAGCAAGATCCGCATCCATGCTTCCTTTCTCGCAAGTATGTAAGTTCAACCCAATCAACCAAGAGGACCCTATGCAAACGCAAGCCTGGAACTCGGCATTACAACGCGGCCTCGTCTCCGGCGCCGCCTCCAGCATCCTGTCGACGGTGGCACTGGCGGCGCTCGGCAAGAAGGAAGTCGGCAGTGCCTACGCCCCCACCAATGCGGTCAGCCACTGGATCTACGGCGACAAGGCGGCGCGCCACAGCGGGCCGTCCATGCGCTATACCGTGCCGGGCTACCTGATCCACCACGCCAGCGCCACTTTCTGGTCGATCCTGTTCGAGCGCTTTGCCGGCAAGTATCTTGATCGCAAGACTCCGGTCGGCTACCTGACCGCAGCGGCGGCTACCTCGGCCTTCGCCTGCTTCGCCGACTACAACCTGACGCCCAAGCGCTTCCATCCCGGCTACGAAAAGCACCTGTCCAAGCCGTCGCTGGCCATCGTGTATGCCGGCTTCGCGCTGGGACTGGCTGCGGGCGCGGCGCTAATCCGTCGCAGGTAGTCTAGAGCAGGCAGAAAAAACGTGCCGCCCTATGTCCTAACGTTAATTGCGCACGGGGTCATCGGCTTCCTCGACGTCGTCATCAACCACGAGTGGCTGTCGAAGCTGCCCTCGCGGCGCGAGTGCGTTGCCGAGGAACGCCTGCACAGCGCACGCGAATTCCTGTTCGCCGCGCTGTTCGCCTCGCTTGCCTGGGCCGAGTGGCATGGCGCCTTCGTGTGGTGGATCGTCGCGCTGTTCGCCGGCGAACTGCTGGTGTCGGCGCGCGACGTGGTGCTGGAAGGCGATGTGCGCCAGCTGCCGGCCAGCGAACGCTTCCTGCACCTGTTCCTGTTCATGAATCTCGGGATCATGTACACCCTGACCGGGCAGGCGCTGCTGGTCTGGCACGCCCTGCCTACCGGGCTGGCGCCGGTGGATCACGGCTGGGCCAGCTGGGTGTTGACGGCGATGGCGCTGGGGGCGCTGGGGTGGGCGCTGCGGGACGGGTTGGCCGCCCTGCGCTTGGGGCGCAAGGCGGCTGCCGTTTAAGAGATCAGTCGGCGGCTCAGTGCGCCGATTTCTTGCCGCGCATGCGCTGCACGACCGTCACCACCGCCAGCACGATGGCGCCGACCACGACGCCGGCCAGCGCATCGACCACCGTCGGCGTGATCGCCGCCAGCACGCCGCCGATGCCCGGCACGCCGGCCGTCACGTGCGCTGCTGCTTCCGCGAAGTGGTGCAGGGGCTCCCAGGCGTGGGCGATGATGCCGCCGCCGACCATGAACATGGCCGCGGTGCCGACCACCGACAGGACTTTCATCAGGCGCGGCGCAGTTGCCAGCAACAGCTTGCCGGTGCCGCGCGCCAGGCCGCCGGCTTTCTGGCTGAGGGACAGGCCGGCGTCGTCCATCTTGACGATGGCGGCCACCAGGCCGTACACCCCGACCGTCATTGCCAGCGCGATCGTCACCAGCACGGCGACCTGCGTGCCGAAGGGGGCGTTTTCGACGGTGCCCAGTGCGATCACGATGATCTCTGCCGAAAGGATGAAGTCGGTACGAATGGCGCCCTTGATCTTCTCCTGCTCGAGCGCCTGCATGTCGATCGCCGGATTGACCAGCGCTTCGGTCAATGCAGCCTTGTGCTCGGCGTCCTCCTTGCCGTGCAGGAATTTGTGCGCCAGCTTCTCGGCGCCTTCGAAGCAGAGGAAGGCGCCGCCGATCACTAGCAGCGGGGTGATCAGCCAGGGAACGAAGGCCGAGATCGCCAACGCCGCCGGTACCAGGATCGCCTTGTTCTTGAACGAACCTTTCGCCACCGACCAAACGACAGGCAGCTCGCGGTCGGCCTTCACCCCGGTAACCTGTTGCGCGTTCAGCGCCAGGTCGTCACCCAGTACGCCGGCAGTCTTCTTCGCCGCTACTTTGCTCATCACGGCCACATCGTCGAGAACACTTGCAATATCGTCCAGTAATAACAGCAGGCTGCCGGCCATCGTTGCTCCAATCATGTCAAGTTCGCATCATCTTACCTGAGCGGCAATTCGCAGTCACACGGTTCAGCGCGGCTTTATGCATTTCAGTCGCGTAAATCTGCATCTCGTCGCTTTTGCCGGGTAACCGGAAAGTCGTGTACGTATAGTGCAATCTGTTGGCTGCGGTACTGCAGCCTCGCCACCGAAGGAGATGCCATGAATACCGAATCGACCCTGCAAGCAGCACCGGCTGCGGCGCCTGTACGCCGTGCCCGCCCGCCGAAGCGCAAGACCCGCATCACGATTTACCTCGACGACGAAGTCCTGAACGAATTCCGCAACCTGTCGGAACGCTGCGGTACCGGCTACCAGACCCTGATCAACGCCGCGCTGCGCCACCGCCTGGCGGCGCCGGGCGTCGAAAACAGCCTGGCCTGACGCCCTGCTCCGGTTCGCCTCCGGACGGGATTACATAGAGCAATTCTTTTGTGCTAATCTTCCCGCTCTTTTAACCCCGGAGGGACTTATGAAAAAAGGCGAACTGATCGCGGAATTCGCGAAGCGCACCGAGATGTCCGGCGCGTCTGCCAACACTGCCGTCAATACGATCATCGAGATCATCACCGAGCGCCTCAAGAAGGGTGATACGGTCGGTATCACCGGCTTCGGCACCTTCTCGGTTACCAAGCGCGCAGCGCGCAAGGGCCGCAACCCGGCAACCGGCGATGTCATCAAGATCGCAGCATCGAAGACCCCGCGCTTCGCTGCCGGTGCGACGCTGAAAGCAGCCGTCAACCCAAAGAAGAAGTAAGCAGTACCCTGGCCTTGCGCCGCGCTCCGGTCGACCCGGACGCGCGCGCTGGCCCGTTTTGCATTACCCTCCTCCCTCTTCCCTTATTCCCCGCAGCAGCATGCTCTTCACCACCTGGATCGCCTTCGTCATCGCCGGTTCGCTGATCGCCATTTCGCCCGGTTCCGGCGCGGTGCTGTCGATGTCGCACGGTCTCGCCTACGGCCTGAAGAAAGCCAGCGCCACCGTGCTCGGCCTGCAGTTCGGCCTGATCCTGGTGCTGGTCATCGCCGGCGCCGGCGTGGGATCGCTGCTGCTGGCGTCTTCGCTTGCCTTCACGATCGTGAAGATCGTGGGCGCGCTGTACCTGATCTACCTTGGCATCGCGCAGTGGCGCGCACCGGCCGCAGCGGCGCCCGAGACCGGCGCGCTGAATACCGCCGGCCTGCCCGCCCACCCGAGCTTCGGCAAGCGCGTGATGACCGGCTTCCTCACCAACGCCACCAACCCCAAGGGCATCATCTTCATGGTCGCGGTGCTGCCGCAGTTCATCAACAAGGAAGCGCCCCTGCTGCCCCAGCTGGCCATCCTGGGCGTGACCATGGTGACCATCGACTCGATCGTCATGCACGGCTATGCCGCGATGGCATCCATGATGCAGCGCTTCTTCCGCGACGTCCGCGCCGTGAAGCTCCAGAACCGCATCTTCGGTGCGGTGCTCATGGTGATGGGCACTCTGCTGTTCCTGGTCGAACCGGGCCGCCGCGCCTGAGCACAGCGGCAAGTGCCGCTGCATGCATATCTGTCACTCATCAGTTGCAACTTTCTGTAAGTTGCGTAGTCCTCGCGAGCGCTCGTGCGTTGTAATGAGGTAGCCGTCGTCCAAACTAGCGGAGCCCCATAACAATGAACAAGCGATTCGCCAAGACCGCCGTGATGCTTGCGCTCACGGCTTTATCCACTGGAGTTCTCGCCCAGGACACGCTCGAGACCGAGCCGCCGGGCCGTGTCGGTCGCGTGTCGCTTGCCCAGGGCAAGGTCAGCATCAGCGGCGACGTGGGCGAGTCCGCGACGGAAGCCCTGGTCAACTGGCCGGTCACCACGCGCAACCTGATCACCACCGAACCGAACGGGCGCACCGAAGTGCGCATCGGCTCGACCGCGGTCCGCATCGACGGCGACAGCTCGCTCGAAGTGACCGAGCTGGACGACGACAGTGTGCGCCTGCGCCTGCACTACGGCAGCGCCAGCATCCGCATCCTGAGCGAGGACGTGCTGCCCGAATTCGAGCTCAGCACCCCGCAGGGCCGCGTGCGCATGCTCAAGCCCGGCCGCCTGCGCGTGGACGCCGAGCGCGTGCGCGACACCAGCGTGGTCAGCGTGTTCGACGGCGAAGCCCAGGTCATTGGTGCCGGCGCCAGCCTGACCATCCGCGCCGGCCGCAGCGCCGAGCTGCGCGACGACGACGTGCGCACGCTGCAGGCGCGCCGCGACGCCTTCGACGACTGGGCCCTGGCGCGCGACCGGGAGATCGACGGATCGCGTTCGGCACAATATGTCACCACCGAGATGACCGGCTACGAGGAGCTGGACCGCCACGGCACCTGGCAGGACGACCTCGAGTACGGCCCGCTGTGGATCCCGGCGGTGACTTCCAGCTGGGTGCCCTACCGCGACGGCCGCTGGACCTGGATCGCCCCCTGGGGCTGGACCTGGGTCGACAACGCGCCCTGGGGCTATGCGCCCTTCCACTACGGCCGCTGGGTGCACGTCAAGAACCGCTGGGCCTGGGCCCCGGGGCACAAGCACCACCATGGCCGCCGCCCGGTCTGGTCGCCGGCGCTGGTCGGCTGGGTCGGCGGCAGCGGCTGGAGCGCGAGCTTCAACCTGCACGGCGCGCGCCCGGCCACCGGCTGGTACCCGCTCGGCCCGCGCGACCACTACGTTCCCCATTACCGCCTGTCGGACGAGCGCCTGCGCCGCCTGAACAGCTGGAGCTGGCGTGACCGCAAGGACGGCGACCGCCGCGACCGCAACCATGACGGGATCCCTGATTACCGCCAGCGCGGCCTGACCGTCGTTCCGCATGCGAACTTCGGCCAGCGCGGCCCGATCGTGGTACCGAACGTGCCGCGCGCCACCGTACCGGGGGCCCTGCCGACCACCCCGGGCGCCGCACCGCCGCCGCCCCTGGGATGGCGCGACCGGGCAGCACGCCGCGACAGCGACCGCGACGGCATCCGTGACCGTTTCGACCGGGACCGCGACGGTGACGGCATTCCGAACCGGGTCGACAGCGACCCGGGCGGCATCCGCCACCGCGCCGACCTCGACGGTGACGGCATCCGCAACCGTTTTGACCGGGACCGCGACGGCGACGGTATCCCGAACCGGGTCGACCGCGACGGCTGGGGCCGGGACCGCTCCGAGCGCGGCCAGCGTCCGCCGGTGCTGACGACCAACCCGGCGCCCCGTCCGCCGGTGGCCGCGACGCCGGGCCAGCTGCCGTTCCAGCCCGGTGCGATCACGACGTCGCCGCCGCCGGCGCCGGCTGTGGTGCAGGAACCCGTACGTCCGCAATGGGGACGTGGACGCGACCATGATCGTGCCGAGCGTGCCGAGCGTTGGGATCGCGGCGACCGGGGTGAACGCTTCGAAGGCCGCCGCGAGCGTCCGCAGCCGATGATGGCGATGCCGCAGCCGGCCGTACCAAGCATGCCTGCGCCGCAGGCGGTCGCACCGTCACCTCCACCGGTACGCATGGCGCCGCCGCCACCTGCGCCGATGGCGGCTCCACCCGCGGCGCAACCGGCACATCGCAGGTTCGAACGCCGGCCTGAAATCCTGGACAACAACCGGCCCAGCGAAAGCGAGCGCTGACGCGGCGGGGCCGTCCATTCCGCCGAATGCGCGGCCCGTCACGCGAAACTGCAGTTCGTCACATACCGCTCGCGGCATGGACGGCAAGGGAATACAGTGGCATCACTCGCTCGCAGGCAGCAGCGCTGCTCCGAGCGACCCGAATGTCCCGCTATTTCTCCCAACATGGAAATAGTTCAGGCCGGCCACAGCGCCGGCCTCTTTTTTGCCAGTGCAGCACCCGAAGTGCAGCACGTCGGAGGAGCGGCTACAATGCCGCTTTGCACAGCGCTTTTCCCTAGGATGGATACCATGGACCCGAAAGAATCCCTCATCGAATACCCGAGCGACTTCCCGATCAAGGTGATGGGCGCCACGCACGTCGACTTCGCGGCGACGATCGTCGAGGTCATTACGAAGCTGGATCCGACTTTCCATGCCGGCAAGATGGAAAGCCGTCCCTCCTCCAAGGGCAACTACACCGGCCTGACCGTGACCGTGCGCGTCACCAGCCGCGAGATGCTGGACGACGTCTACCGCGCCCTGTCCTCGCACCACATGGTGAAAATGGTGCTGTAAGCAGCAAAGGGATTGGACAGCCGGCGGGCACGACGGATCCCGCTGGCTTATAATGACAGGGCTGTCCATATTCCCGCCCTATATCCACATGTCCGCTACCCGTCCCGCCACGCCGCTGATTCGCGAGCTCGGCCGCGCCGACTACGAACCGACCTTTGCCGCGATGCGCGCCTTCACCGACGCGCGCACCCCGGAGACGCAGGACGAATTGTGGATCGTCGAACATCCCCCTGTGTTCACGCTGGGCCTGGGCGCCGACCGCGCCCACGTGCTCGCGCCCCATGGGGTGCCCGTGATCCAGACCGACCGTGGTGGCGAGGTGACCTATCACGGTCCCGGCCAGGTCGTGATCTACCTGCTGATGGACCTGCGCCGCAACAAGCCGGGCGGCAAGCTGTATGCCCGCCAGTTTGTGGCAAAAATCGAACAGGCGGTCATCGAGGTGCTGGCGGCGTATAATCTCGCGGGCGAACGCGTTGCCGGGGCGCCCGGCATCTACATCGCGGAAGGTCCGCGCAAGGGCGCGAAGATCGCCGCCCTCGGCCTCAAGGTGCGCGGCAACGGCTGCACCTACCATGGCGTGTCGCTGAACGTGGCGATGGACCTGGCCCCGTTCACGTGGATCAACCCGTGCGGATACTCGGGCCTGGCCACGGTCGACATGCGCACCATGGGTGTGGAAGCCCCGCTGGCGGATGTCCAGCAGGCGCTGGCGCAGGAACTCGTGCGCCAACTGGCATTGACCGAAGCGGAAGAGCCAGCTCTGAACAACCTCTGAATGGAAGCCCGCCAGGGCCCAAGCCAATGACTACCGATACCAGCAATGCCAGCAGCGGCGCCGCCCAAGCCTACGACGCCACCGAAAAGCAGAAGGGCGCCAGCAAGACCTCGCGTATCCCGATCAAGATCGTCCCGATCGCCGACACCGAGCGCCTGAAGAAGCCGGACTGGATCCGCGTGAAGGCCGCGACCGCCTCGTCGCGCTTCTACGAGATCAAGGACATCCTGCGTGCAAATAAACTGGTGACCGTGTGCGAGGAAGCCAGCTGCCCGAACATCGGCGAGTGCTTCGGCAAGGGCACCGCGACCTTCATGATCATGGGCGACAAGTGCACCCGCCGCTGCCCGTTCTGCGACGTCGGCCACGGCCGTCCGGATCCGCTGGACGTCAATGAGCCGGCCAACCTGGCCAAGACCATCGCCGACCTGCGCCTGAGCTACGTCGTGATCACCTCGGTGGACCGCGACGACCTGCGTGACGGCGGCGCAGGCCACTTCGTGGAGTGCATCACCAAGACCCGCGCCCTGTCGCCGAACACCAAGATCGAAGTGCTGGTGCCGGACTTCCGCGGCCGCCTGGAAAAGGCCCTGAACATCTTCGCCGACGGCCTGCCGGACGTGATGAACCACAACCTGGAAACCGTGCCGCGCCTGTACAAGGAAGCGCGCCCGGGCGCCGACTACAAGCACTCGCTGGTGCTGCTGCGCGACTTCAAGAAGATGTACCCGAACGCGGTCACCAAGTCGGGCCTGATGGTGGGCCTGGGCGAGACCGACGAAGAGATCCTGGAAGTGATGCGCGACATGCGCGAGCACGATATCGACATGCTGACCATCGGCCAGTACCTGGCGCCGTCGAACTCGCACCTGCCGGTGCGCCGCTATGTGCATCCGGACACTTTTAAAATGTTCGAAGAGAAGGCCTACGAGATGGGCTTCGTCCACGCGGCCGTAGGCGCGATGGTGCGTTCGTCGTACCACGCGGACCAGCAGGCGCACGAAGCGGGCGTCGCGGCGTAATCATCCGCACTCGTAACAAGGCCGGCCCGCGCATGCGGTGCCGGCCATTTTTCGTTAACTCGTTTCACGTTTGACTTGCCGACCGGACAAGAATAGACTCCAATGATTGCGCTAACATCTGATGTTGGCGATAACAATAAGGAGGAGGCAATGGCAGCACCAGCGAGACCCGGGAACGGGATCGGAAACCGCATCGTCCAACGGCTGCTGTGCTGCCTTGCGCTCGGCCTGTGCCTGTCCGTACCGGCCGAGGTAGATGCGCTCGGCACCGCGCGCTTCGTCGACGTGGAGGGCAGGGAAGGCGTCCAGCTCGTGGCCAAGGGCCGCGCCGCCCCGATCATGGTCGGCAAGGACGACTTCCCAGGCGTGCTGCGCGCAGCGCGCGACCTGCAGCGCGACATCCAGAAGGTGACGGGCAAGACGCCGCAGTGGCAGACGGGTGCAGCGGCGACGAGCGACGTCATCATCGTCGGCACGCTCGGCCGCCATCCCCTCATCGACGCCCTGGCGCAGCAGGGCAAGATCGATACGCGCACCCTGGCCGGCCAGTGGGAAGGCTTCCTGGTCCAGGCAGTCAGCGACCCGCTGCCCGGCGTGAAGCGCGCCCTGGTCATCGCCGGCAGCGACAAGCGCGGCACCATCTACGGCATCTACACGCTGTCCGAGCAGATCGGCGTCTCACCCTGGCACTGGTGGGCCGACGTGCCGGTGGCACGCCATGCCGCGCTCAGCGTCCCGCTGGGCACCCGCGTCCAGGACAAGCCGGCCGTCCAGTACCGCGGCATCTTCCTGAACGACGAAGCGCCGGCGCTCACCAACTGGGCCAAGGAACGCTTCGGCGGCTACAACCGCAAGTTCTACGAGCAGCTGTTCGAACTGATGCTGCGCATGCGTGCCAACTACCTGTGGCCGGCCATGTGGGGTTCGGCTTTCTACGACGACGACAAAGGGAACGGCGAACTCGCCGATACCATGGGCATCGTGATGGGCACCTCGCACCACGAGCCGATGATGCGTGCCCACCAGGAGTGGCTCCGCCACGGCAAGGGTCCGTGGGACTACAGCCGCAACGCCCAGACCCTGCGCGACTTCTTCGCCCAGGGCCTGCGCAACACGCGCGACTACGAGAAGGTGATCACGATGGGGATGCGCGGCGACGGCGACGAGCCGATGTCGGATAGCGCCAATGTCGCGCTGCTGGAGCGGATCGTGCGCGACCAGCGCGCCCTCATCAAGCAGGAGCTGGGCAAGGATCCGGCCACGGTGCCGCAGCTGTGGGCGCTGTACAAGGAAGTCCAGGAATACTACGAGAAGGGCATGCGCGTGCCGGACGACATGCTGCTGCTCTGGTGCGACGACAACTGGGGCAATATCCGGCGCCTGCCCACGCCGGAGGAACGCAAGCGCAGCGGCGGCGCCGGCGTTTATTACCACTTCGATTACGTGGGCGGTCCGCGCTCCTACAAGTGGCTGAACGTGACCCAGATCGCCAAGATCTGGGAGCAGATGAACCTGGCCAACGAATACGGCGCAAACCGGCTCTGGATCGTCAACGTGGGCGACCTCAAGCCGATGGAAGTGCCGACCGAATTCTTCCTGGCCTATGCCTGGAACCCGGCGGCCTGGCCTGCAGAGAAGCTGCCGGCCTACCTGGAGGCCTGGGCTGCCCGCGAGTTCGGCACCCGGCATGCCGCGCGCATCGCCTCGATCGTCGAGCGCTACACCCGCTACAACGCGCGCCGGCGGCCGGAGCAGCTGGAGCCGACCACCTACAGCCTGAGCGCCCATGACGAAGCGGAGCGGGTGGTGAACGACTACAACGCGCTTGCCCTCGAGGCCGGCCAGATCGGCAAGGCCCTGCCGAAAGCGATGCACGACGCGTACTTCCAGCTGGTCGAGTACCCGGTGCGCGCTTCCGCCAATGCGCTGGACATGTGGGTGTCGGCCGGCAGGAACGCCCTGTATGCGCGCCAGGGACGCGTCACCACCAACGACATGGCCGTCCGCGTGCGCCGCCTGTTCGACCGCGACGCCGAGCTGACCCGCCAGTACCACGGCACCAACCAAGGCAAATGGCATCACATGATGTCGCAGAACCGCTTCGGCTACACCAACTGGGCCCAGCCCTACCGCGACGTGATGCCGGCGGTGTCGGAACTGCGCCTGCCCGATACGGCTTCTCCGGGCGGCATTCGTGCGGCCGATCAGATGGGCGTCGTGGTGCAGGGCAGCCAGGCCGTGTGGCCGGCGTACGGACTGCACCACATGACCGTGCCCGCGCTGGACGTGTTCGACAGGCAGCCGCGCTGGTTCGAGCTGTTCAACCGCAGCCGGGAACCGTTCGACTACGCGGTCAAGGCGAGCCACCCGTGGATCCGGCTCAGCCACGCGGCGGGACGGATCGGCAAGGAGCAGCGCATCCAGGTGGACGTGGACTGGGACGCGGTTCCGACCGGCAGCCTGGAGGCCGAGCTGACGGTCAGCGGGCCGGAAGGGGCCAAGGTCGTCGTCAAGGTCCCGGTGCACAAGCCGGAAGGCTTGACCCCGCAGTCCGCGCAGGGGCACGTGGAAAGCCGCGGCGTGGTCGCCATCGAGGCCGAGCATTTCAGCCGCGCGCATGCGCCGGGCGGACGCCAGTGGACCAGGATTCCCGGCTACGGGCACACCCTGTCGGGCATGACCACGATGCCGGGCGCCGCGCCGGCGCTGTCGGTGGAGGACGGGATGCGGCTCGAGTACGACGTGCACCTGTTTAAAGCCGGCGAGCTGAAGCTGCATGCGGTGCTCGGCCCGACGCTCAAGTTCCAGCCGGGGAAGGGCTTCCGCTTCGCCATATCGATCGACGACGGTCCGGTCCAGGAGGTCAATGTACACGCCGACGAATCCGAGCAGTACTGGAACCGGATGGTGTCCGACGGCGTGGCCAAGTTCGTCACCACGCACCGCGTGGACCGGCCGGGACGCCATACCGTCAAGTTCTGGGCCCTTGATCCGGGGCTGGTGCTGCAGCGCCTGGTGATCGATGCGGGCGGACTGCAGCCGAGCTATCTCGGCCCGCCGGAAAGCCCCTACTATCCGGCCAAGCGCGAGAGCGCGCGTCCCTGACTGCGATAGCGGCCGGGCGGCGGCAGGCCCTGTTTGCGGAAGTGATGGCGCAGCGATTCCGCCGAACCCAGGCCAGCCAGGTCGGCAACGGCCTCGATCGCCAGATGCGGCCGCGTCTCCAGCATCTGCGCCGCCAGCGAGACCCGTTCGCGCACCAGCCAGGCCAGCGGCGTGAGACCGGTACGGTCCTTGAAGCGGCGCTGGAAGGTGCGGGCGCCCAGGCGCGCCTGCGCGGCCATCGAGTCCACCGTGTGCTGCGTGCGCAGGTTCTCGCGCACCCAGTCCATCAGGCGGGCGATGCCGTCCTCGCCGGGCGAGGGCAGGGGACGCGCCACCAGCTGCGCCTGGTCGCCGTCGCGGTGGGCCGGAATCACCAGGCGTTGGGCAACGCGGCCAGCGAGCTCGAGGCCGTAGTCGCTGCGCACCAGGTGCAGCAGCATGTCCAGTCCCGCCGCGGAGCCGGCCGAGGTGACGATGCCGCCGTCCTCGACGTACAGCACGCCCTGCTGCACGTCCACCCTGGGGAAGTCCTGGGCCAGCCGGTCCAGGTAGCGCCAGTGCGTGGTCGCCCTTTTCCCGTCCAGCAGGCCTGCATGGGCCAGCACGAAGCTGCCCGAGCAGATGGTGCAGATGCGTGCGCCGCGTGTGCAGGCACGCTGCAAGGATTCGAGCAGGGCGGGGGCGGGTGCTTCGGCGACATCGCGCCAGCCAGGGATGACGATGGTGTCCGCCGCGTCGAGCGCCTCCAGGCCGTGCGGCACATGGACGCTCAGGCCCCCAAGGGCGCGCAGGGGGCCGGGTTCGGCCGCGCAGACCGCATGGGTGTACCAGGGGACGCCGAGCTCGGGCCGTTCGAGCGCGAACAGTTCGACGGCGCAGCCGAATTCGAAGGTGCACAGGCCGTCGTAGGCGAGGATGGCGACATGGGGCGGCATGGCGCGATGTTACCAGTTTCTGTCAGGCCGGCGCCTGCCCAAGCGGAGACACAATCGCCACACTGAGGGCTTGTCAACAAGGAGGCCCACATGACTTCTGCTGTTTCTGCAGTTCCCGCTGCGCCAAGCGGGCAGGCGCTTGCCCATTTCGCTTCCGCCTTCGCCTACGAGACCGATTGCGCCGACGTGCATGGCGCCCTGGCCGCGGGCGAGCAGGATTTCGTTCTGCTCGACACCCGCAGTCCGGAGCTCTACGCGCAAGGGCACGTCCCCGGCGCGCTCAACCTGCCGCACGGGAAGATCGTCGAGATCAAGCTGCGCGAGTACCCGATGGAGACGCTGTTCGTGGTCTACTGCGCCGGTCCGCACTGCAACGGCGCCCACCGCGGGGCCGAGCGCCTGGCCAGGTTGGGGCGGCCGGTCAAGCTGATGATTGGCGGCATCACCGGCTGGCTGGCCGAAGGATTTATCCTGGCAAAGGGCAGCGCCTGAAGGAGGTGTTGGCTTGCGCTGGGGAACCGGAGCCCTGCATGTTCACGCGCTGCGCTATAGTTGATGTCAACCAGACATCACGCAAGCGAACATGAATCATTCCCATCCCCCTGTAGACGACACCGAACACGACGACGCCTTCCTCGAGCGCGAGCTCGATTTCGCCGAACGCGGCATCGAACTGGTCAAGATGGAAGGCCGCGTCTTCCTGCGCTTCTCGGGCGAGGTGCGCTACGAAGGCCTGCGCGTGCCCTACCGCCTGGTGCCCTCGCGCGGCGTGCTCGCCAAGCCGAGCAAGTGGCGCAAGATGGACATGCTGGCGCGGCGCGACCTGCTCGAGGAGCGCGCCACTCCCGATGCCATCGAGGAGCTGCAGAGCGAAGCCGAGGCCTTTGTGCGCGACATCGCCGAGGAAGCCGACGAGTTCGGCTGGGACCCGATGCTGTTCCTGCACGTGCTCGACGAGCTGGAAACCTCGGAGCCGGCCGAATACGTGTTCCAGCGCATCTCGCAGCGCCTGACCCACGCCGTCGAGCGCGAGCAGGAAGAGCGCCACGCCGCGCGTACCAAGGAAAGCATCAGCCTGGCCGAGTACCCGGAGTCCTTCGAGGCGGCCAGCAAGATGCAGCGCAAGTTCATCGCCCTGCTGGGACCGACCAACTCCGGCAAGACCCACCGTGCGATGGAAGCGCTGGCCAAGGCCAAGAGCGGCGTCTACCTCGCGCCGCTGCGCCTGCTGGCGCTGGAAAACTACGAACGCCTGCAGAACGCGCGCCCCCACGGCAAAGAGATCAAGGTCAGCCTCATCACCGGCGAAGAGCGCCGCATCGCCGAGGACGCGACCCACGTCGCCAGCACCGTCGAGATGCTGGACACCAAGACGCCGGTCGAAGTGGCGGTGATCGACGAGATCCAGATGCTGGCCGACCGCGACCGCGGCGCCGCCTGGACCGCGGCCGTGTGCGGCGCACCTGCCTCCACCGTGTTCCTGGTCGGCGCACCGGAAGCGCGGCGCGCGATCGAGGCGCTGGCCGAACGCCTCGAAGTGCCGCTGGAAGTCCATGTCTTGAAACGCATGGCGCCGCTGGCGATGGAACCCTCGCCGGTGCGCAAGCTCGGCAACCTGCGGCGCGGCGACGCCGTCATCGCCTTCTCGCGGCGCGACGTCCTGATGTGGCGCGACATGATCACCGAGAAGGGCCTGTCGGTGGCTACCGTGTACGGCAACCTGTCGCCCGAGGTGCGGCGCGCCCAGGCCGAGCGCTTCCGCGAAGGGCAGGCCGACATCGTGGTCGGCACCGATGCGCTGGCCATGGGCCTGAACATGCCGATCGCGCGCATCGTGATGACGACCACGGTCAAGTACAACGGGGTCGAGGAAGAAGAGATTTCGGCGGCGCTGGCCAAGCAGATCGCCGGCCGGGCAGGGCGCTACGGCGTGCACGAGGAAGGTTTTGTCGCGGGCTACGATGACGACACCCACGAGGTGATGCGCGCGCTGATGAAGGAAAAGATCCCGCAGGTAGCAGCCACCGGCTTCGCCGTCGCGCCCTCGCTCGAGCAGCTGCACCGCATCTCCTCGGTGACGGGCGAGACCTCGCTGGTAAAGCTGCTGCGCCGCTTCGTCCACAACATCGACGTGCCGGACGGCTTCTTCTATCCGCGCATCACCGAGGAGCAGAACGAGCGGGCCGAATGGCTGGATACGCTGCCGCTTTCGGTCGCGGAGAAGTTCATGCTGTCGCTGGTGCCGATCTCGTCGAGAGTACCGGTACTGCAGAGCGCCTGGGAACACTGGGCGCTGTCCCTGGCCAAGAAGAAGGTCTGCAAGCTGACCCCGCCTACCCAGGAGCTGTATTACATGAACCTGCAGGAGGTCGAGGATACCTGCCGCATGTACTCGGCCTATGCCTGGCTGGGCTACCGGGAACCGGAACACTTCCCCAGCATCGACCTGGCGCAGCAGCTGGCGCGCGAGGCATCCGAACGGGTCGATGCGATGCTGCAGCAGCAGAATACGGCGGCGCGGCAGCGGCAGGGCGGCAATGCACGGCGCCGCCGCTGAGTTACCGTCCTGAGTCGCCGCCGTTCAGAATTGATAAGCCTGGCCGTCCTCCGGCACCAGCACGCGCCGCGCGTCCATGCCGTTCGCCTTGATGTGCGCACGCAGGTCGGCGCGGCTTTGCATCATGTGGTTGACCGCTTCCATGTGGCTGCCGATGATGCTTGCGCGCGGCGCGGCCTGGTAGGCGCGCGACAGATCGTCCTTGCCCATGATGATCGAACCGTCGAAGCCCTGCAGCCGGGCGTAGCCGGTGTTCAGGACGATGACGTCCGGCTGGTAAGTACGGATGGCCTGGTCCACCTCCGGGCGCCAGATCGTGTCGCCAGCGATATACACGGTCTTGTGGCCGGGACGCTGGAACACGATGCCGGACACGTGGCCCAGCAGGGCGCCTGCGGGCGAGGCCATCATCGCGTCGTTGCCGTGCTGTCCTCCCGTCTTCGCGAGGCGCACGCCCTTGAACTCGGTGGTCGCGCCAAGTACGCGCACATCGGTGAATCCATCTTTCCGGATTGCCTGTGCATCGGTTTCATTTTGCGCGAACACGGGAATGCTCTTCGGTAGCGATTGCTTAGCCGCGTCGTCCCAATGGTCGAGGTGGGTATGCGTAACGATCACGGCATCGGCACGCATGACCTCGTCGAGCGGCAAGGGCAGCTCGACCAGCGGATTGCGCAGCTCGCTGTTGTAGGTTCCGGGAAAGCCCGGATAGGCGCCTTTTTTCGCCAGCATCGGATCGACCAGGAAGCGCGTGCCGGCATACTCGATCTTGAGGGTTGCATTGCGGATCTGCTGGACGCGTACGGTCGGCGTGCCGCTTGCCGCACCGGATTGCGGATCGGCGGTGCCTGTCGGCGTGGCGCATCCGGCGAGCAGGGCGAGGGCGGTCGCGGCGGTGACCTGTGTCAAAGGGCTGAAAAAGTGCATGGCGGTCCTGTCGTGTTGTTGTGAAAGGAAGCATCTGCTTCCCTGGTGATCACATTCTCGTGTTATCGGCATCGAGGTCATAGTGGCCTGGAGGACGATATGCGATAAAATCGGGCCATGGCCACATCCACCGACCAGACACGCCGGCGCCACCGGGTTGCCGTGATCGCTTTCGACGACATGACGCCGTTCCACCTGTCCGTACCCTGCCTCGTTTTCGGTACAGTACGCGACGATCCGCGGGCGCCCGCCTTCGATGTCGCGGTCTGCGCCGTCGAACCGGGCGCCCTGCATACCTCGGCCGGTTTCGCCATTTTCGCCGACTGTGGCCTGGAGGCGCTGGACGATGCCGATATCGTGTTCATGCCGGCCTGGCACGACGATTGCCGTCCTGCGCCCGGCCTGCTGCTGGAGGCATTGCGCCGCGCCCACGCACGCGGGGCGACTGTCGTTGGTTTGTGCCTCGGGGCGTTCCCCTTGGCCGAAGCGGGCTTGCTGGACGACCGGAGCGCGACGACGCACTGGGCTTGTGCCGACCAGATGGCCTCAAGCTATCCGAAGGTGAAGGTCGACCGCGACGTCCTGTATGTGGACGAAGGCAGCGTCCTGACCTCGGCGGGCGTGGCGGCGGGATTGGACTGCTGCCTGCACCTGCTGCGCCGGCTCGCCGGTGCCGAAGTGGCGAACCGCGTCGCCCGCAAGCTGCTGGTAGCGCCGCACCGGCAGGGCGGCCAGGCGCAGTTCATCGAGCGTCCGGTGCCGGAGTCGCACAGCGAAAGCCGTTTCGCGGAGGTCCTTGCGTGGGTGGCGCAGCATCTTGAACGGGAACACAGCATCGATACGCTTGCCGCACGCGCCGCCATGAGCCGCCGTAACTTCACCCGGCACTTCCGCCAGGCGACCGGTACCTCGTTCAAGCAGTGGCTTCTGAACCAGCGCCTGGCCTACGCCCAGCGCATGCTGGAAGGCAGCGACGTATCGATCGACCTCATCGCCCAGCAGGCCGGCTTCAACTCGGCGTTGTCGCTGCGCCAGCATTTCCGCGCCAGTCTGCAGACTTCGCCGTCGGCCTACCGCAAGCTGTATCGCAGCGAACAAGTGTTGGCGTGACAGGCGGGCCGCTGAAGCGCTCGCGTGCACAGTGTAGGATGCGTCTTTTTGACAATCAGGAAACAGCAGTGACGATGAACCCGAAATACACCCCCGAATCCTTCAACGAATTCGGCAGGTCCTTCCTGCCCGGCCACCTCGGCATCCAGATCACCGAAGTGAGCGAGGGCCGCGTTTGCGCCGAGCTCCCGGTCCAGCCCCACCTGCTGGCCCCGAACGGCTACCTGCACGCCGGCAGCGTCGTCACGCTGGCCGACACCGCGGCCGGCTATGCCTGCGTCGCCCACCTGCCAGAAGGCGCACACAGCTTCACCACCATCGAACTGAAATCGAACCACCTGGGCACCGCGCGCCAGGGCACGATCGCCGTCGTGGCGACTGCCGTGCACCTCGGTCGCACGACCCAAGTGTGGGATGCAGTCGTCACCGACAAGGAAAATGGCAAGACCATCGCCCTGTTCCGCTGCACCCAGATGATCCTCTACCCGAAGAGCGCCTAACAAATTTCGTGGTCCGCCACTGCGGCGATGCGTCTTGCCCTGGGGGTTTTGTCAGGCGCTCCAGATCAGGAGGCGAGCTCTTTCTCGATCAGCTTGTGCAGGGTCGGAAAATCCGGCTCGCCGACGTACTGCTTGATGATCCGCCCCTTCTTGTCGATCACGAAGGTGGTCGGGGTCAGGCTGACGTCGCCGAACTGCTTGGCGATGTCGCCGGCCGAATCGATGGCGACCTTGAAAGGCAGCTGGCGCGTCTCGGTGAAGTTCAGCACGTAGTTGGGCGGGTCGTACTGCATGGCCACCGCCACGAACTCCAGGCCTTGAGCCTTGTACTTGTTGTAGGTCTCGACCATCTGCGGCATCTCCTTGACGCAGGTGACGCAGGAGGTCGCCCAGAAGTTCACCATCACCACCTTGCCGCGCAGCGACTCGGTAGAGATCTTGTCGCCGGCGATGCTGATGAAGGTGACGTTCGGCGCGGGCGGGGTGCTGTAGAACGAGGCGTAGCCGACGCCGGCCAGCGCCAGCACCACGGCGCAGGCGGCGGCAGGCTTGATCCAGGAACGGGCGGGTTTGGAAGCGGTCGGAGCGGTCATGATAGGAGCGGTTAGTAAAACGGCAGGACCGCAGTCCTGCCGTTGGCATTAACTCTGGGCCGGTGCGGCCAGGTTGGCGCGAGGATCTTCGTCGGCGATGTACTCGAAGATCTTCACGACGCGGACCACGCCGGGCACGCCCTTGGCGACGTCGGCGGCGATATTGCCTTCGCGCGGGGTGACGAGGCCCATCAGGTAGACGACGCCGCGCTCGGTGGTCACCTTGAAGGCGGTGGCCGAGACGGTCTTCTTGTCGACCAGGCTGGCCTTGACCTTGGTGGTGATCAAGGCGTCGTTCGAGCGCGAGGTGTAGCTCGAGGGGCCGGCGATTTCCAGTTCGTTGATCACCGAGACCACGTTCTCGATCGCGCGCACTTCGCGCTCGGCCGCCTGCTTCATCGCTTCGTCGCGCACTTCGCCGGTCAGCAGCACCTTGCGGTTGTAGCTGGTGACGTTGACGTGGCCGTTCTCGCCGGTGAGCTGCGCCATCTTGATCTCGGCCTTGACGTTGATCGCCTTGTCCTCGGTCTGCATGCCGATGGTGCGGCGGTCGTTGGTCGCCAGGGCAGTCGCCGCGGCGCCGCCTACCGCCAGGGCCACGCAGCCCGACAGCGAGGCTGCCAACGCCGTTCCCAGTACGATTTTCGACAGCAAGCCGGCCAGCGGGCGCAAATTGGTCATTCCTCTTCTCCTCCGAACAGTGCGACGTCGATGCCGTCGCAGATGCAGTGAATCGCGCACAGGTGGACTTCCTGGATGCGCGCAGTGCGTGCGTGGGGCACGTTGATATGGATGTCGGCGTCGGTCAGCATCTTCGCCAGGGCGCCGCCGTCCTTGCCGGTGAAGGCGACGATGCGCATCTCGCGTTCCAGCGCCGCCTCGACCGCGGCCAGCACGTTGGCCGAATTGCCCGAGGTCGAGATGGCCAGCAGGACGTCGCCGGCCTGGCCAAAGGCCTGCACCTGCTTCGAGAAGATCTCCTTGAAGCTGTAATCGTTGCCGACGGCCGTGATGATCGAGGTGTCGGTGGTCAGCGCGATCGCCGGCAGCGGGAAACGCTCCCGCTCGAAGCGACCGACGAGCTCGGCAGCAAAGTGCTGGCAGTCGGCGGCGGAGCCGCCGTTACCGCAAGCCAGGATCTTGTTGCCGTTGGACAGGGCGCCGAACATGAGTTCGACTGCCTGCGAAATGGGTTGTGCCAGGGCAGCAGCCGATTTCATCTTGAGATCGGCACTCTCCTGGAAGTGAGCGAGGATGCGTTGAGTGTTCATAGCCGGGGATTATAGTGCAGTGGCAACCCGGGTCGGGCAACCACGGTAAAAATTGCTTACATCTCAATGGGGCCTTGTCTAGTTGATCACATTCTGCAGCCACTCGAGATGGTCGCCGTCAATGGCGACGACATCGAAGCGGCAGGGCGGCGTGACGGGAAAACGCAACAAGTAAACCTGGGCCGCACGCACCAGGCGGCGGATCTTGGCAGGGGTGATGCTGGCGGCCGCGCCGCCGTGTTCGCTTCTGGCGCGCTGGCGCACCTCCACGAACACCAGGGTAGCGCCATCGCGCATGACCAGGTCGATCTCGCCGCCCTTGCAGCGGAAATTCTCTTCGACCGGCTGCAAGCCGTGGCGCTTCAGGTGGAGCAGGGCGACCCGCTCCCAGTCGCGGCCCTGGGCCTGCCGCGGTGACAGGCGCAGCGGCCACATAATCAGAACCTATCCCAGTCGGGAATGAGTCGTTGCTGACGCGCCTGACAAGCGGGTGCTGCCTTGCTCGTCGCGCAGTTGGCAAACCCGTGGCGCGCGCCATGCGGCCTCCTCGCGCCTTGCCCGCGCTTGTCATGCATCGCACACGCGCATGTCGCCATCAACTTCCTCCTCCCTGCTGGTATAGCTTCTTAGCGCCCGAAAGCGACCGTTTCGTAGATGCCGTCGCGGTAGACCGTGCCGGTCTCGACGCGGCGGAACGCGGCTGCGCCGGCACCCATGTCGATGGACAGGCGGCCGGTCACGCCGTCCAGCTGGAATCGGGTATTGGGACGCAGGGCCAGCTCGCGGGCGATGCGGAAGGCGTCGATACCAAGGGCGTACAGGCGCTGCATGTCGAAGCCGCTCGTGGCGCCGCCCCAGCGCGGATAGCTCGCCACCAGCGGATGCTCGGGCTGCACGGTCCAGGGCAGGTCGAGGATGCGCACGCCGCTCAGCTCGGGTCCGCTCACGGCCGGGTCCGAGCCCGGATTGATCGAGGCGGTGCCATAGGTCGGCAGCGAGGTGCCGATGGCGCTGCGCACCTGGCGCAACTGGACCGCATCGAGCGCAGCGAACACCAGCTGCGGCGGATCCACCTGCATGCGCGAGCGCAGCTCGGCCAGCGCGTTGGGATCCACATAGCCGTCGCTGCTGGGCAGCTCGACGGTTGCATTGTTCAGGCCCAGCTGCGCCCAGCGCGCGGTGAAGGCGCCGGACAGGCGCTGCTGCCATGCGGTCTTCCCGGTGAGCACCAGCGCGCGGGCGCCCGGCTGTTCCGCGGCGGCCCAGTCCGCCACCTGGCTGGCTTCTTCTTCGAGCGAGAGACCGACCACCAGCATCTGGCGCGGCAGCTGGCCGCCCGTTTGCGGGTGGTTCAGGGCAATGGTCGGCTTGCTCACGATGCCGCTGGTGGCCAGCGCGGCCACGGCAGGGCGGGCAAGGGGGCCGACCACGATGTCGTTCTGTTCGCTCGCACGTGCATAGGCGTCGAGCGTAGCCTGCGAGGAATCGCCAGTCGGAATGAGATTGACGGTCACGCCGTTGCGGTCGCGTTCGTAGCCGGCCATGAAACCGGCGCGCACCGCTTCGGCAGGCTGGGCCAGCGCGTCGGATTGCAGCGGCAGCAGCAGGGCAATACGGACCCCTTGCGTGCCCTGGCGGTCGAGGCTTGATGCGAGCGGCCGGCCTTCGGATGGCCCCAGCTCGATCGGATTGGTCTGGACCGGGGCGGAGGCCGGCGGTGGCGTATAGCTGGGTTCGGCAGGTGGCGGGCTTGCTATCGGCGCGGCGGGCGCGCAAAATCCGCCCGGTACGCCGCAGCCGGTATCTGGCGGCAAAGGCGTGCTGCTGCATGCAGCCAAAACACCCAGTGCGGCCGTCGCCAGCAGCGCCTTGATTTTCTTTTTCTTCAGCATCGGAATCCCTTATGACAGAACAGCAGACCATCGACATCGCCCGGCTTCCCGTCATGGGCGAGGCGGCCCAGCAGTCCTATCCTACCGCAACGCTGTATGTCGTGGCTACACCGATCGGCAACGTCACCGACATCACGCTGCGCGCTCTGCACCTGCTGGCGCTCGCCGATGTCGTCGCCTGCGAGGATACGCGCAAGACCGGCGCGCTGCTGCAGCGCTTTGGCTTGAGCAAGCAGACCATTGCCGCGCACATGCACAACGAGCGCGAGGTGGCGGACAAGATCGTCGAGCGCCTGGCAAGCGGCCAGCGCGTGGCCCTGGTGTCGGATGCGGGGACGCCGGCCGTGTCGGACCCCGGTGCGAAGATCGTCGATGCGGTGCGCGCAGCAGGGCTGAACGTCGTGCCGCTGCCGGGACCGTCGGCGGCGATCGCGGCCCTGTCGGCCAGCGGTCTGGTGAACGACCGCTTCCATTTCGTCGGCTTCCTGCCGGCAAAATCGAAGCAGCGCGAAAGCGCCCTGGCCGAGCTGGCGCGCGAGACCTCGACCCTCGTCATCTACGAAGCGCCGCATCGGATCGTCGACTGCGTCGACGGCTTGATGAGCGTCTTCGAACCGACCCGCCAGGTGGTGTTCGCGCGTGAGCTGAGCAAGATGTTCGAGGAAGTGCACCGCTGTCCGCTGAGTGAGGCACGGGCCTGGGTGACGGCCGACCAGCACCGCGAGCGCGGCGAATTCGTCGTGCTGGTGGAAGGAGCGACCCTGGAAACCGATGCGCAGGACGCCGAGGCGGAACGCATCCTGCAGATCCTGCTAACGGAGTGCTCCGTGAAACAAGCTGCCAATCTTGCGGCGCAAATTACCGGGCGCAAGAAGAACGCGCTGTATGAGCGCGCCCTGCAGATCAAGGGCGAATAATGGTTCCCCCCTGGCCGGCATGATCTTGCCCGGCCCCCTGTAAGCTGTTCGTGGCCTGTTCCTGGAAGCACGGAAGAGGCTGCCCCCATCCTTCCCCATTTCCCCGTACTGCATGTGCTGTGCCCGGCAGCGCCGCGTTGCCATTCCTGCATGTCAATGAAATTTTAGTTAAGCAATTTTTGATTCAGATCAAGCAAATGGTTTGATTGCTACAAATCGCCTACCTACAATATTGCATTGCATTCACTTATATATCTTGTGGGAATCATGGATTAGCGTTTTACCGCGAGAACTCAACATCGCTGCCGTACTTCACTCAAAGCCAGAGTGGCATTCCGCGCTTCAACTAAAGACACGCAAGCATGCCCCGCTCGTTCGAGCGCCCTTCCGGATCGATTGCTGAGTAATCAACCACATGCCTGGGTGGGATTGGCGTCCATTGTCATGTCATCCAGCTCGCAACAGGCTTCATTTAACGACGATGGGTATCCAATATGGTGCAGCATGCGCAGCTTGTGAGGTCAATGCCGACGAACGCATTGGATGAAACGGTCGACACGATCGGACGTGAAATTGGACTCGACCAGCAGGAGGTGGCCGAACGCATGGCTTTCCTGGACCTGCGAGCGGACGATCTGGCCCTGCTGCGCGAGCTGCACGACATGGCCCTCGGGGACACCGACACCTTTTCGGACGACTTCTACGAGCACATCCTCGGTTTTCCCCAGCTGCGCAAGCTGGTGAAGGACGACGACACGGTACAGCGCCTGAAGCATTCGCAAGCCACTTACTTCCGCGGCCTGACCTCCGGCGACTACGATGGCGCCTATGTCCGCGACCGCCTGCGGGTTGGCCTGGTCCACCAGCGAATCGGACTCGAGCCGAAATGGTATATCGGGGCCTACCGCAAGTACCTGGCGGGCATGTTCGACCTCTTGTGGAAGCATTTTCACGCCGATCCCGAGCGTTTCCGGGCCATGTTCAACAGCGTGCTCAAGGTGGTCTGCCTGGACATGGGCCTTGCCCTCGACACCTACGCGCATGCCGACCACCGCAGCGTGGTCCAGCACCAGAACTACCTGGAACAAATCATCGGCGGCATGCCTGCCGGCTTGATCGTCACCGACGCTTCCGGCCGTATCCGATCGATGAACGCGACCATGCGCGACATGCTCGGCATCCCGGACGATGCGCTCGACACGCATCCCTGGCTGGAATCGCTGCTGCCGTCGCCGGAGCTGGCCGAACGCATGGCCACGACACTGGCATCGGGCGCTCCGCAGGATGGGGTCGTGATCACGGTCGATGGCCATGCCGACGGCGTACGCTATTTCGAATTCAATATCCGCCGCACCAGGCAGGCCGACGAGCGGATCCTGCTGCTGATCGGCCGCGACATCACCTTCAAGCGCCAGGCCCGCCTGCGCCTGCAGGAAAGCGAGGAATTCTTCCGCCTGACCTTCACCCAGGCCGCGGTCGGGATTGCGCTGCTGTCCCGGGAAGGCCGCTTCGTGCGGGTCAACCGCAAGCTGACCCAGATCGTCGGTTTTACCGAGATCGAACTGCTCCAACGCTTCCTCTACCAAATTACCTACCAGAGTGACCTGCTGGAAGACCGCGCGCTGTTCCGGCAGCTCATCGACGGCGAGATCCGCGATTTCCAGCGTGAGACGCGCTTCGTATCGAAGCGGGGCAACCCGATCTGGGTCACGCTCAGCGCTTCCGCGATGCGAGAAGCCCTCAGTGGCCAGCTGCGCCTGATTGTCGCTGTCGAAGACATCTCACGCAGGAAACAGGCCGAGGAGGCCCTGCTGCGCATGGCGAACCACGATGCGCTGACCGGACTGCCGAACCGCATCCTGCTGCAGGACCGGCTGTCGCACGCGATTTCGCAGGCCCAGCGCACCGGGCGCCTGGTCGGTGTGATGTTCATCGACCTCGACCGCTTCAAGCACGTCAACGACAGCCTCGGGCACGAAGCCGGCGACCAGATGATCGTCGAGATCGCGCGCCGCCTGAGCCGCAGCCTGCGCGAGAGCGATACCGTGGCGCGCCAGGGGGGCGACGAGTTCGTCGTCGTGCTGCCGGACCTGGCCAGTGCGGACGATGCCGCCCTGGTGGCCCAGAAGGTGTTGTCGGAGCTGTTCCAGCCCTTGATGTTGGCCGGGAACGAGCTGTTCCCGACCGGGAGCATCGGCATCGCGATCTATCCCCGCGACGGGCAGGACCCGACGGCCCTGCTCAAGGCCGCCGATACCGCCATGTACCGCTCCAAGGCAAGCGGCGGCAGCCATTTCCATTTCTATACCGAGGACATGGGGATGCGTGCCGAAGAGCACCTGCATATCGAGGCCAGGCTGCAGCGCGCCTTGCAACGCAACGAATTCAGCTTGCACTACCAGCCCCAGGTCGACATCGCCAGCGGCCGCATCATCGGGCTGGAAGCCCTGCTGCGTTGGGAAGCCGACGGCAGGGAGGTCTTGCCGACCGTCGACTTCATTCCGCTGGCGGAGGAAACGGGCCTGATCGTGCCGATCGGCGAGTGGGTGCTGGCGACCGCGATGCGCCAGCTGGCGGACTTCGCACGCAAGGGGCTGCCGCCGCTGCGCATGAGCGTGAACGTCTCTGCGCGCCAGTTCCACCAGCAGGACATCGGCGCGCAGGTCGAGCGGCTGCTGGCAAGCTCGGGCTGCGACCCGAACGCCCTGACGCTGGAGATCACCGAGACCCTGTTGATGGAAAGTCCCGGCGCTGCGGCCGAGGCGATGGTGCGCTTGTCGAACATGGGCATCCAACTGGCCATCGACGATTTTTGTACCGGATATTCGAGTCTGGCGAATCTCAAGCGTTTCCCGATCCACGGCCTGAAGATCGACCGTTCCTTCATCGCCGATATACCGGGCGACAACGACGCAGCCGCGATCGTGCATGCGGTGATCGCGCTGGCCGGCTCGCTGAAGCTCGATGTCGTCGCAGTAGGCGTCGAGACCGCGGCACAGCAGGACTTCCTGGAAGCGCACGGCTGCCGGCACATGCAGGGATACCGGTTCGGCAAGCCAGTGCCTGCAGCCGAGATCGAGCGGCTGCTGCGCCGCAGATGTCCGGACGCGGCAGCATGATGATTCTGCCGCGCCGCATGCCGGGCAGCCTGCGCCTGGCGATCCTGACGGCCCTGCTCGCCATGCTGACCGTGGGGCTGGCCCTGGGCGACCCGCGCATGCTGCCCTGGACGCCGCGCTGGTATCCGCCTGCCCACGCCGTGCTCGAGGCATGCTCGGTCGTGCTCACGCTGCTGATCTTCGCGATCGGCGTGCACGGTGCCGGCCGGCGCATTCCGTCGACGGTCGCCCTGCTGTCGTCCAGCGCGCTGGCAGTCGCCCTGCTCGGCATCGGCCACCTTCTGTCGATTCCCGTGCTGGCGGGGAGCGATGCGCCGATCGGTGCCGCCAGCGGCGCCGCATTCTGGGTGGTGGCGCACGGCACGAGTGCGCTATCACTGCTGGCGGCGTCGCTGCTGCCGGTCGGCCACACGGTGGGACGCCGTGCGCATGCCCTGTGCGTGCTGGGCGCCGTCGCCGTAGCGGCATGGGGCTACTGGCTGGTTCTGGTCCGTCCCGAGCTGGTGCCGCCGACCTTCGTTTCCGGTACGGGAATGACCGGCTTCACGCTCGCCTTCGAGACCGCACTCGTCGGCGTCAACGCCGGCGCGGCCCTGATCCTGGTGATGCGGGCACGCCGCAAGGCCAGCGTGGCGAGCTGCTACCTCGCGGCCGCGGCGGCGGTCACCGGCCTGAGCGGCATCAACTTCACGCTTCACGTGGCGCCGGACGACCTGTCGGACCTGCTGGCCCACCTGTACAAGCTGGTCGCCCTCCTGTGCCTGCACCGGGCGCTGTTTGCAGACGCCATACGGCTGCCATACCGCCGCCTGCTGGCCAAAGGGAGGAACGAAGCGCGTCGCGTACTGGAATCCATCGCAGGGAACCAACATGCCCCCGTCACGCCAACCGCGGACGATACGCTGGCTGCCTTGCCGGACCGGCAGCATGCGTTGGACGTGCTGGGCAAGGCCATCGATGCCGCACGTTGCGAGGGTGGTTCGGTCGCGGTGATCGTGCTCGACATCGACGGCTTCAGGAAGATCAACAGCCACTATGGCTGGGGTGGTGGCGACGAGGTGCTGCGCGAATGCGTGGCGCGCCTGTCGGGCCGGCTGGGTGCCGGCGACACCTTGGCTCACCAGAGCGGCAACGAGTTCATCGTCGTGCGCCGGCATGCCGACCGGGACAGCGCGGCGGCGTTCGCCAGGGGACTGCAGGAGTGCATGCGCCTTCCGTTCGCGCCGGGCGGGCACAGCGTGTGCCTGTCGGTCAGTGTCGGCATCGCGGTCCTGCCGGCCGAACCGTGCCAGGCGTCGCAGCTCCTGCACATGGCGCAGGTCGCAAGTGCCTGCGCACGTCACGAAGGCCCGGCGCACCTGTGCTTCTATACGCCGCGCATGGGCGGCGCGATCCGTGAACGGGTCGACCTCGAAACCATGCTGTACCGTGCCATCGAGCGCAAGGAGTTCGTGCTTCAGTACCAGCCGCGCATCAGCATGAAGGATGGGCGCATGGTCGGGGTCGAGGCCCTGGTGCGCTGGCGCCATCCCGAGCTTGGCTTGCTGGCGCCTGGACGCTTCATTCCGCTGGCGGAGGAGAGCGGCCTGATCAACGAGCTCGACCTGTGGGTCCTGCGTGAAGCCTGCACTCGCGCCGCGGCATGGCGCGCGCAGGGCCTGTTCAGCGGCCGCGTATCGGTCAACCTGTCGGCACGCCAGTTCCAGCAGGCCGGTCTGGCGCAGCGGGTGCGCGCCGCGCTCGAGGACAGCGGCCTGGCGCCGGAAGGACTGGAACTCGAGATCACCGAGAGCACCGTCATGCACGACACCGAGGATGCCGCCGACGTGTTGCGTTCGCTGAGGGAGCTCGGCGTGACCGTGTCCATCGATGACTTCGGCACCGGCTATTCCTCGCTGAGCTACCTGAAGCGCTTCCCGCTCGACGTGCTGAAGATCGATCGCGCCTTTGTCAGGGACATGGAAAGCGATGCCACCGGTGTGGCGATCATCCGCGCCATCATCACCCTGGCCCATTCGCTTGGCCTCTCGGCCGTGGCGGAAGGCGTCGAGACGGAGGAGCAGGTGGCCTTCCTGAAAGAAAACGGCTGCGATGAGATCCAGGGGTATTACTTCAGCCGACCCGTCTGGCCCGATGAGGTATCGCGCCTGTTGGAGGAAGAAGCGCTTGCCGTGTGTTCAACCACCTAAAGTCCATCATTTCCTATGCGTCTCTTCAATCAACTCAGCATCAAGGTCCGTCTCCTGCTCGTGATCGCCCTGCTCGGGATCGAACTTGTCATCGGCGCGGCTGTCGGACTGTTCAGCCTGGGGCAGGCCAACGACGAGTTGCAGTCCCTCTACTCGGACCGCCTGGTTCGCCTGGGCCAGCTCGACCAGATCGTGCGCAGGCTGAACCGCAACCAGTTCGACGTATCCGAGGCATTGACGGCCAATGCCGGCGACGTGCCGGCCCTGCTCGACGATATCGAGCGCAACAATGTCGTGATCGATGAACAGTGGAAGGCCTATGCCGCAGCCGGCCTGGCAGGGCGGGAGCAGGAAGCTGCGAATCGCTTTCTCGAGGCGCGCGCGGCATTCGTCGAGCGCGCCCTGCAACCTGCGGTCGACGCGCTGCGCGCCGCGGACCTGGAGCGTGCACGGCAGGTCGTGCACGGTCCGCTGGTCGAACTGTTCAGTCCAGCCGCCGTCGGCATCGACGCGCTCATCCAGTTGCAGCTCGACGAGGCCAGGAAGTCGAGCGAGGCCTCGCGCTACCAGTTTGAAGTGGTACGCGTGGTCTGCCTGGGAGGCATGATCCTGGGCCTGCTGCTGGCCAGCGTTGTCGGGGTCGTGCTGGTGCGCAGCATCGTGGTCCCGCTGGAGCAAGCGGTGCGGATCGCCGGTGCGGTCGCCGATGGCGACCTGACGCGTGAAATCCGGGTGCAGGGGCATGACGAGACCAGCCGCCTGATGCAGGCCCTGAGCAACATGAACGAAGGACTGGCCGCCATTGTCGGACGCGTGCGCGGCGGCACCGATACCATCGCGACCGCCTCCAGCCAGATCGCGGCAGGCAACCTGGACCTGTCGGCGCGTACCGAACAGCAGGCGGCCTCGCTGGAGCAAACCGCGGCCTCGATGGAGGAGCTGACCTCGACGGTCAGGCAGAACGCCGACAACGCGCGTCAGGCCAACGGGCTGGCGCAGTCGGCATCGGCGGTGGCAAACAAGGGCGGACAGGTGGTGGCCAAGGTGGTAGACACCATGGCCGCGATCGATGCCTCGGCGGCGCGCATCGGCGACATCACGGGCGTGATCGACGGGATCGCGTTCCAGACCAATATCCTGGCCTTGAATGCCGCCGTGGAGGCTGCGCGCGCGGGAGAGCAGGGCCGTGGTTTTGCGGTGGTGGCCAACGAGGTGCGCAGCCTGGCCCAGCGCAGCGCCGCCGCCGCCAGGGAAATCAAGACGCTGGTCGACGATTCGGTACGGACGGTGAGCGAAGGCTCGCTACTGGTCGAGCAGGCTGGCGCCACGATGGAGGAGATCGTTCGCAGCGTCGGCCGCGTGACCGACATCATGGCCGAGATCCTGGCGGCCAGCCAGGAACAGACGATTGGCATCGAACAGGTGAACCAGGCCATCATCCAGATGGACCATGCCACCCAGCAGAATGCCGCCCTGGTCGAGCAGGCCTCTGCCGCGGCCCAGGCATTGCGCGAGGAAGCGGACAGCCTGGCGCAGGCGGTCGGCACCTTCCGCCTGCGTGCGCAGGTCGTCAGGGGCGCTGCGGCGGCCGATCACGCCAGCGAAGGCCGACAGAATGTCCAGCTGCTGGCGCATGTCGGCAAGGGCCTTGCCGCGCAGGTCTGACCCGGGCTCGCCTGCAAGCTGTAAATCAAGCCTTCAGGCGAGCGCTTCTTTCGCGGCTTCTTCCGGCGTCAGGCCGTCGTAGAACTGGTCGGTAAACCATTCGATCTGCTCTTCGATATGGTCCTGGGCCTGCCTGACGGTGGCGCCGCCGGCGACCAGGAATTTCTCCACTTCGGTACACCACTGGATGAATGCGAGCGTCTCTTCATCCAGTTCTTCTTTCTTTGCCATTCCGGTTCCTGTACTTGCGTTGTCGGCCGGTCGATGTGATCGGCTTCCGGGCATTCTAACGTAGGCACCCGGGCGGCCGTCGTGCATCGGGCTTGATACCAATTCGTATATCGGCAGGCAATAAAAAGTTATTGGTCCCTCGATAAGGTCTTGCCGCAGGATGTTAGCGCAATCATTGTGTTGCTCCAAGAGGAGACACCATGCGAAAACAGAAAACCGGGACCATTGGTCGTGCAGGGGCTGTGCTGATCCTGGCGACGGCGATTCCCGCCCTCGTCCAGGCTGCCGACGTGCGGGCCGATGCAGAAACGCGCGCCCGGACACTCGTGGCGCGGATGACGATGGACGAAAAAATCGGCCAGCTGCTCAACGTGGCCCCCGCCTTGCCGCGGCTGGGAATTCCCGCCTATAACTGGTGGACCGAGTCGCTGCACGGGGCGATGGGCCCCGTGCCGACCACGAACTTCCCGGAACCCATCGGGCTGGCAGCCAGCTTCGATGCGTCTCTCGTGCACGGGGTCGCCGCCGCGATCAGTGTCGAGGTGCGCGCCCTGCACACGCTGGGACGCCAGACCGGGCGCCTGGGACGCATCGGTACCGGCCTGAATACGTGGTCGCCGAACATCAACATCTTCCGCGATCCCCGCTGGGGGCGCGGCCAGCAAACCTATGGCGAAGATCCGCACCTGACGGCGGTGCTGGGCATTTCCTATATCCAGGGCATGCAGGGACCGAACCCGGATTTGCCGCATGTGATCGCCACGCCGAAGCACTTCGCGGTGCACGGCGGGCCCGAATCGACGCGCCATTCGGCAGACGTGCACGTATCGAAGCACGATCTCGACGACACCTACCTGCCCGCCTTCCGCGCAGCCATTGTCGATGCCAAAGCAGGATCGATCATGTGCGCCTACAACCGCGTGAACGGCCAGCCCGCCTGCGGCAGCGGACTCCTGATGCAGGATGTCCTGCGCGGCGCATGGGGCTTCAAGGGCTATGTGGTGTCCGATTGCGATGCGGTGACCGATATTTCGGAGCATTACAAATACGCGCCGGATCCCGCCGCGGCGGTGGCCGTGGCCCTGAAGGCCGGCACCGACAACGAATGCAGCACGAAGACCTTGGGCGCACTGGGCGACATCCAGGACCTGGGCAAGCGTCACCGGGAGGCCTGGCAGCGCGGCCTCATCGGCATGGACGACATCGACCGGGCGCTGGTGCGGCTGTTCTCCGCGCGCTATCGCAACGGCGACCTCGCGGGACTTCCCCAGCGCGACCGCAAGGCCGTTCCGCTCAGCGCGATCAACACGGCGGCGCACCAGGAACTGGCGCTGCAGGCCGCCGATTATTCGAAGTGGGGCGAGCCGCTGAAGCTGAGCGAGGTCCGGCTCGAGAAGGGGCAGCGCTATCCCGTGCGCTTCCATGCCGAGACGGGCTCCACCGGCGTACCCGGCCTGTACTGGAAACGCATCTCGCTTGACGCCGAGGCCGACTTCAAGGCCGGGACCCTGGATGCCGACGTCATCGTTGCCGTGGTCGGCCTGACGGCCGACCTGGAAGGCGAGGAGATGGCGGTGAAGACCGGAAGACGACCACCAGCACCGGATGGTTCGACGCCTTTGTACGCTGGCTGGACATGCACGGCTACCTGAAGCCGAAAAAGGGCGTGTAAAGCGTGAACGCTGCCCGCCTTACCACTTGCAGCCGTGGTCCTTCTTGTCCATCATGAGGTACAGCGGTGCCAGCACGCCGCCTGGAATCCCGTCCTTGCAATCGCGGCGCTTCGCTTTGCTGATGGCTTTTGCCAGCTTCGATTCCGTTTCCAGCGGCGGGTCGGGAAATTGCGCGTTCGCATTTCCTTCACGGCCCAGCTTGGTTTGACCGGCCAATTGCCGCGCTGTTTGCTTGGCGGAATTTACGTTGAACTGCGGCGTATCGTTCCGGACCGACGCGGATGCCGGCTCCTCTACCTGCTGCACCACGAAGGCTTCGGGCGCGGCGTTCGGCTGGGGTGCGGCGGGTACGGCGATCACGGGTTTCGGTGTCGACCTACGGGCGCTACGGGGCGCTGCCGGTTCGCTGCGCCGTGCCGGTGCCGGCTCGATACGCAGCGGCGCCGGCGGCGCGATCCGCACAGTAATGGAAGAGGGCGCTTCAGGCTCGACAGGGGGCAGGGACGGTCCGGTGTTGCGATAGGCAAACAGCAAGAGAATGTGCACGGCCGCGGACACCCCGACGCCGAGGAGGAAGCGTTGGTTCCCCTGCATCATGCCTGGATTGCCGCGGTAAGGTACTGTCAAACTCATCATGTTCTTGGCTGGATTGTTGTCGCAGAATACGACAACAGTCCTTAATTTAGCCTGAAACCTTGACCAAGCTATGCTGACGGGTTATGATTCTTCTCCTCGGAGTGTAGCGCAGCCCGGTAGCGCATCTGGTTTGGGACCAGAGGGTCCAAGGTTCGAATCCTTGTACTCCGACCAGCATGAAGGAAAAGGCCGACAGTGAAAACTGCCGGCCTTTTTCGTTTTGGGTCCTAGGGTGGTCGGCTTGCCGACCGCGCGTTCGACCAGCAGCAAGATCATGGATGCAGCATTCATCCGCTAACTATCACCGCGTGGGCGGGAAGACCCGCCCACCCTACAGGTCAACCGGCGCGCTTCGCCGCGATGGCATTCCCCGCCCGGCTCGCGCCCTTGCGGCCCAGCTGCTGCGAAATAAACTGCCCCGCATCCACCACCTGGTCGAGGTCGATGCCGGTCTCGATGCCCAAGCCGTTCATCAGGTAAATCACGTCTTCGGTGGCGACGTTGCCAGTCGCGCCCTTCGCATATGGGCAGCCGCCCAGTCCCGATACCGACGAGTGGAAGATCGCCACGCCGACTTCCATCGCCGCGTAGATATTGGCCAGCGCCTGGCCATAAGTATCGTGGAAGTGGCCGGACAAACGTTCCAGCGGGAACTCCTGCGCCGCACGCAGCATCACGGCCTGGGTCTTGCGCGCGGTCGAGACGCCGATGGTGTCTGCGATGTCGATTTCGTCGCAGCCGAGGTCGCGCATGCGGCGCACCACGTCGGCCACCGCATCCAGCGGCACCTCGCCCTGGTAGGGGCAGCCGAAGGCCGTGCTGATCGAGCCGCGCAGGCGCAGGCCATTCGCCTTGGCGGCCTTCGCCACCGGCTCGAAGCGGGCGATCGATTCGGCGATCGAGCAGTTGATGTTCTTCTGCGAGAAGGCTTCCGAGGCCGAACCGAAGATGACCACTTCATCCGCCCTGGCAAGCAGCGCCGCCTCGAAGCCCTGCATGTTCGGGGTCAGCGCCGAATAGATCGTGCCCGGCAGGCGTTCGATGCCGGCCATGACCTCGCTGCTCGTGGCCATCTGCGGCACCCACTTCGGCGAGACGAAGGACGCCGCCTCGACGTTGGCAAAGCCCGCGCGTGCGAGGCGGTTCACCAGTTCGATTTTTACCTCGGCGGACAGCGCCTCCTTCTCGTTCTGCAGGCCGTCGCGCGGCCCCACTTCGACAATCTTGACCTTTTTCGGCAGGCTGGCTTGCTGGTTCATTCTCTTCAATATCCTAGGTCGCGGTCGACGATATCGTCGACGGGTTGGCCGCTCTCCAGCTTCGCGATCTTGTCGGCGATCTGGAGCACGGCGTCGCGGCGCACGGTAAGCGCCGAGATATGCGGGGTGATGCTGATGCGCGGCTCGTTCCAGAAGGGGTGGGGCGCCGGCAGCGGCTCGTGGCGGAACACGTCGAGGGTGGCGCCGGCAATGTGACCGGAGCGGATCAGCGTCATCAGGTCGGGCTCGGCCAGGATGGCGCCGCGCGAGACGTTGATCAGGTAGGCGCCCGGCTGCAGCTTGCCCAGATTGTGGCGGTCGAGCAGGTTGGCCGTCTCGGGCGTGAGCGGCAGCATGCAGACCAGCACGCGGGTGCCGCGCAGAAATGAATCCAGAGCGTCAGCGCCGTGGAAACACTCTACTCCAGGGATGTCCTTGGGCGTGCGGCTCCAGCCGCGCACCGGAAAGCCGAACAGGCGCATCGCCTCGACCACCGCCAGGCCGAGCTTGCCCAAGCCCATGATCCCGACCGTGAATTCTTCCTTGGGCGTGAGCGGCAGCGGGTCCCAGACGCCGTGGCGCGCCTGCTGCTCATAGTCGTCGAAGTGGCGGTAATAACGCAGCACGGCATGCGTCACGTACTCCGCCATCTGCACGCCCATGCCGGCATCGCCCAGGCGTACGATCGGGACCGGCGGCAGCGCGTCACCCAGCTTGAGCAGGGCATCGACGCCGGCGCCCATCAGGAAGATCGCACGCACGTGCGCAAGCTGGTCCAGCAGGGCTGGCGTGGGGCTCCACAATATCGCGTAGTCGCAGGGCGGCAGGGTCGCGCCCTCCTTCCACCCGACGGTCTCCGCCTGCGGCATGACGGCGGCGAATTCGCGTGCCCATGGCTCGATGACGCCGTCTCCCCGGTACAGGAGTATGCGCATGTCTCCCCCTCTTTATTCTTGTGTTGGTGTTACGCCGCCCTGTCAAGCTGCCTTGAAGGCCAGCAGCGGCGCCCCATCCGCTACCTGGTCGCCGACCTGGTACAGCACTTCTTCCACCAGGCCGTCGCTCGGCGCGGAAATCGTGTGTTCCATCTTCATCGCTTCCATGATGACCAGCGGCTCGCCCTTCTTCACTTCCTTGCCGGACGAGGCCAGCACAGCCACCACTTTACCCGGCATCGGCGCGGTCAGGCGCCCGCCCGCGGACTCGACCTCGCCGGCATGCGCCATCGGGTCATTGTACGCCAGGGTGTAATGACGGCCACCGGTGAACACGTGGAACAGGTCGCCATCGCGGCGCACGCTGCCGTGCAGCGAGGAGTCGCCCAGGCGGATGGTCAGCTCGGCGCCTTCGTGGCGGACCAGCGCCAAAGGCTGGCGCTCGCCGTTGGCGTCGATTTCCCAGCCGTGGGCGCCCGCAGTTCCATACTGGAGGCCCACTTTGTAGCCCGCCTCGCCGCTGAACTCGTCGGCAAAGGAGAGCGCGCGGCGGTAGGCGCTGTTCATGCGCCAGCCGCGTGCCTGGGCCCACGGGTCGGCCGGATTGACCGAGCCCCTGACGGTTTCGCCGCTGCTGAGCGCCAGCGCGGCCAGGGCCAGGGCGCCCAGCGGCGCGGCAGCGGGCGCCGGGAACAGTGCTTCGCCATGGCGGTCGATCAGGCCGGTGTCCAGGTCGGCGGTGGAGAAGGCTTCGCCGTCGACCAGGCGCTTCAGGAAGGCGATGTTGGTCGCCAGGCCCACGATCTGGAACTCGGCCAGGGCCTGGGACAGGCGCGCCAGGGCCTGGGTGCGGTCGGCGCCCCAGACGATCAGCTTGGCGATCATCGGGTCGTAGAAGGGCGAGATGGCGTCGCCTTCGCGCACGCCCGAGTCCACGCGCACGGCGGCCGGGTCGGTCCCGGATGCGCCGAGTTCGAACTCGACGGCCTGCGGGGTGCTCATGTGGCGCAGCGTGCCGATCGAAGGCAGGAAACCCTTTTCCGGGTTCTCGGCGTAGACGCGCGCCTCGATCGCATGGCCGTGGATGGCCAGCTCGTGTTGCTTCTTCGGCAGCGGCTGGCCGCTTGCCACGCGCAGCTGCCACTCGACCAGGTCGGTGCCGGTGATCATCTCGGTGACCGGGTGCTCCACCTGCAGGCGGGTGTTCATCTCCATGAAGTAGAAGGAGCCGTCCTGGTTGGCGATGAATTCCACTGTGCCGGCGCCGACGTAGCCGACCGCACGCGCGGCGTTCACGGCCGCTTCACCCATGGCGGCGCGGCGGTCCTGGGTCATGCCCGGCGCCGGTGCTTCTTCCAGCACCTTCTGGTGGCGGCGCTGCACCGAGCAGTCGCGCTCGTGCAGGTAGACGCAGTTGCCGTGGGTGTCGGCGAACACCTGGATCTCGATGTGGCGCGGGCGGATCAGGTATTTCTCGACCAGCACCTTGTCGTCGCCGAAGGAGCTGATCGCTTCGCGCTTGCAGGATGCCAGCGCGGCTTCGAAGTCTTCCGAGCGCTCGACCACGCGCATGCCCTTGCCGCCGCCGCCGGCGCTGGCCTTGAGCAGCACCGGATAGCCGATGCGGTCGGCCTGCTCGCGCAAGAAAGCCGGCTCCTGGTTGTCGCCGTGGTAGCCCGGCACCAGCGGAACGTTGGCGCCTTCCATCAGCTGCTTGGCGGCCGACTTGGAGCCCATTGCGCGCATCGAGGAGCCCGGCGGGCCGATGAAGACCAGGCCGGCCGCCTGCACGGCTTCGGCGAATTCCGCGTTCTCCGACAGGAAGCCGTAGCCCGGATGGATCGCCTGCGCGCCGGTGGCCTTGGCCACCTCGATGATCTTCTGGCCGCGCAGGTAGCTGTCCTTGGCGGCGGCCGGTCCGATCAAGCCCGCCTCATCGCAGACCGCCACGTGTTTTGAGCCCGCATCGGCTTCCGAATAGACGGCGACGGTGCGGATACCCATGCGGCGCGCGGTGGCGGCGACACGGCAGGCGATTTCGCCACGGTTGGCGATGAGGATCTTGGTGAACATGCGTTTGTCTTTCGCTTCTGGTTGTTCGAATAGGTTCTTTGCGGCCGTGTCTCCCCGGCCGCATGCAGGGCTGTGCTGTTCAGCAGCCGCAGGCCGCCTTCGGCGCCGAGTCCAGCGTTGCGGCGCGGGTCTTGAGTCCCAGCTTCTCGAGCAGCGCGCGGTCGTCGTCCGCTTCCGGGTTGCCGGTGGTGAGCAGCTTGTCGCCGTAGAAGATCGAGTTGGCGCCGGCCATGAAGCACATCGCCTGCACGGCTTCGCCCAGCTCGCGGCGGCCGGCAGACAGGCGCACGCGTGCCTGCGGCATGGTGATGCGGGCCACGGCGATGGTGCGCACGAACTCGATCGGGTCGAGCTTCTCGACACCGTGCAGCGGCGTGCCTTCGACCTGCACCAGGTGGTTGACCGGGACGGACTCCGGATACGGGTTCAGGTTGGCCAGCTGGGCGATCAGGCCGGCGCGCTGCTCGCGCGTCTCGCCCATGCCCACGATGCCGCCACAGCAGACCTTCAGGCCGGCGCTGCGCACGCGGCCCAGCGTGTCCAGGCGGTCCTGGTACTCGCGGGTCGAGATCACGTTGTCATAAAAATCCGGTGCGGTATCGATGTTGTGGTTGTAGTAGTCCAGGCCCGCGTTCTTGAGCTGCTCGGCCTGGCCTTCTTCCAGCATGCCGAGGGTGGCGCAGGTTTCCATGCCGAGGGCCTTCACTTCGCGCACCATGGCTTCGACCTTCTCCATGTCGCGTTCCTTCGGGCTGCGCCATGCCGCGCCCATGCAGAAGCGGGTGGCGCCGCTGGCCTTGGCCTGGCGCGCCGCGTCCAGCACCGTGTCGAGGTCGAGGATCTTCTTGGCTTCGACGCCGGTGTCGTAGCGCGCGGCCTGCGGGCAGTAGCCGCAGTCTTCTTCGCAGCCGCCGGTCTTGATCGACAGCAGGGTGGCCAGCTCGACGTCGCCGTCGGGGAAATTCGCGCGGTGCGCCTGCTGTGCACGGAACATCAGGTCATTGAAAGGCAGCTCGAACAGGGCCAGCACGTCGGCTAGCGGCCAGGTGACGTTTTCAGGCTGCTTGATGGCGACTGGGCGGTGCAGAGCAACGGTATTCGATTGGGACATCTTGGTTTTCCTTAGGTCTGGACACGCGGGGAATGCCAGCCCGGCAGTCCCGCGAGGTCGATATATTCTGCGGCGGCTTGCGCCGTCGGGTTCTCCAGGCGGGGCACGTGGCCCAGCAGCGGCGCCGGAATGCGTTGTTCCAGCGCGTCGATGTTTTCGCGCTCGAAGCGCATGTTCGGGTCGACCGTGTTGGCAACCCAGCCGGCCAGCACCAGGCCACGGGATACGATGGCCTCCACGGTCAGCAGCGCGTGGCTGATGCAGCCCAGGCGCAGGCCCACCACCAGGATCACCGGCAGGTTGAGCTGCGAGGCCAGGTCGGCACTGTCGAAATCGTCATTGAAGGGAACGCGGAAACCGCCCACGCCTTCGACCACGACGGCATCCGAGGCCGCATGGATTTCGGTATAGGCGGCCAGGATCGGCACCGGCTCGATGGTCACGCCCTCGAGCGCGGCGGCGATGTGCGGCGCGGCCGGTTCCTTCAGCATGAAGGGGGTCGTGATGCTGGATGGCAGGTGCACGTTGCCGGCGGCGCGCAGCATGTCGGCGTCTTCGTTGTGCAGCTCGCCGTCACGCATCTCGGCCCCGGCCGCGACCGGTTTCATGCCGCAGGCGCGGCGCCCGCTTGCCGCCAGCTTGTGCAGGATCGCGGCCGAGATGAGCGTCTTGCCGATCTCGGTGTCGGTGCCGGTGACGAAGCAGCAGAAGCGCGAGGGAATGCCTTCGGCTGCCAGCGCATCCGGTTTCGGGTCGGTGGCCGGGGGCGTTTTCTTCGGTGCGCTGACGACTGGCGTCACCGCGACCGGCTGCTCGGGTTCGTTCAGATTCTTCATGCGGTGGCCCTTTCCAGTTCGTTCAGCGTGCTTGCAAGCTGCGCCACCTCGTCATGGGTGTGCGCGGCCGACAGCGTCACGCGCAGGCGCGCCGTGCCCGGCGCCACGGTCGGCGGACGGATCGCAGGCACCCACAGGCCCTGCTCGTGCAGGCCGGCGGCCACGCGCAGCGCGTCCTCGTTGCCGCCGATGATGAGCGGCTGGATCGCGGTGCTTGATGCCAGCAGCTGCCAGCGCCGGGGGCGCAGCGCATCCTGCAGGTGGTCCACCAGCGCGGCCAGGTGGGCGCGGCGGCGTACGCCTTCGCCGCCGCCGATGATATCAAGGCTGGCCTGCAACGCATGCGCCAGTGCCGGTGGCGCGGCGGTGGTGTAGATGTAGGGACGGGCGCGCTGCACCAGCAGCTCGATCACGCTGGCATGTGCGGCAATGAAGGCGCCGCCCACGCCGGCCGCCTTGCCGAGCGTGCCGATGTAGACCAGGTTTGCCGATGACAGCCCGAAATGCTCGAGGGCGCCGCGCCCCGTTTCGCCCAGCACGCCGAAACCATGGGCATCGTCCACCACCAGCCAGGCGCCGTGGTGTTCGCACAGCGCCAGCAATGCCGGCAGCGGCGCCAGGTTGCCGTCCATGCTGAAGACGCTGTCGGTGACGACGATCTTCGTGCCCGCCGTGCTGGCGCTGAGCTGCGCTTCGAGTGCGGCGACGTCGCCGTGCGGATACACGCTGACACCCGCCTTGGCCAGGCGCGCGCCGTCGATCAGCGAAGCATGGTTCAGCGCCTCCGAAAAGATCTGCGCATCGGCATCGGCGCCGAGCGCGGTCAGCACCGCGAGGTTGGCCATGTAGCCGGTGCACAGGTAGAGCGCGCGCGCCTTCTCGATATACGGAGACATCCATTCGCCGAAGCGCTCTTCGAGCAGCGCGTGCGCGCGGCTGTGGCCGCTGACGAGGTGGGATGCGCCGCTGCCCGCGCCGTAGCGTTGCGCGCCTTCGCGCAGGGCCTCGACGATGGCAGGGTGCGCGGCCAGCCCCAGGTAGTCGTTGCTGCAGAAGGCCAGCATCTCGCGACCGTCGACGACCTGGCGTGGCGCGCAGGGACTGTCGGCCACGCGCAGGCGGCGCGCCAGGCTCTGCGCAGCAATGGCGTCGAGCTTGCGGTCGATGCTGGAGATCAGGTCCTTCATGCTCAACCCGCCATCACCGATTCGAAGACCTTCTGCGTGCGCGCGGCCAGGCCGGCGACCTCCTCGTCGTCCAGCACGTATGGCGGCATCAGGTAGACCGTGCGGCCGATCGGGCGCAGCAGCAGTTCGTTCTCCACCGCGGTGGTGAAGAAGCGGCGCGCAAAGGTCGAGGCGCGTGCCGGGTCCGGCTCCAGCGCGTCGAAGGCGAAGATCATGCCGCGCTGGCGGAAGTGATGGGCGCGCTCGTGCTCGGCCAGCGGCGCCAGCGCGATGGTCAGCTTGGTGGCCAGCTCGCGGTTGCGCATCAAGACATCGTCCTGCTCGAAGATTTCCAGCGTGGCCAGCGCCGCGCGGCAGGCCAGCGGGTTGCCGGTGTAGGAGTGCGAATGCAGGAAGCCGCGCGTGATGTCTTCGCTGTAGAAGGCCTGGTAGATGGCGTCGCTGGTGAGCACGAGCGAGAGCGGCAGGTAGCCGCCGCTGATGCCCTTGGACAGGCACAGGAAGTCCGGCCAGATCGCAGCCTGTTCGCAGGCGAAGAAGGTGCCGGTACGGCCGCAGCCGACCGCGATCTCGTCGGCGATCAGGTGCACGTGGTGCTGGTCGCACAGTTCGCGCAGCAGTTCCAGGTAGAGCGGGTCGTACATCGCCATGCCGGTCGCGCACTGCACCAGCGGCTCGACGATGATGGCCGCGATCTTGTCGCCGCGTTCCTCGAACAGGGTGCGGACGTCCAGAATGGCGCGCTTCGCGACATCCTGCGCGGATTCACCTTCGGTCGCGTTACGCGCGTCCGGTGCCGGCACCACGTGTGAAGCGCGCAGCAGCGGGCCGTAGGCGTCCTTGAACAGCGGCACGTCGGTGACGGCGAGGGCGCCGATGGTCTCGCCGTGGTAGCTGCCCTGCAGGCAGACGAATTCCTGCTTGCCCGGATAGCCGGCATTGCGCCATGCGTGGAAGCTCATCTTCATCGCGATCTCGACCGCCGAGGCGCCGTCGGACGCATAGAAGGCGTGGCCGAGGTTGTGGGCGGTGAGGGCGGCCAGCTTTTCCGACAGCTCGATCACCGGCTCATGGGTGAAGCCGGCCAGCATCGCGTGCTCCAGCTTGTCCAGCTGGTCCTTCAGGGCCGCATTGATGCGCGGGTTGGCGTGGCCGAACAGGTTGACCCACCAGGAGCTGATGCCGTCCAGGTAGCGGCGGCCCTCATGGTCGTACAGCCACGGCCCTTTGCCATGGCTGACCGCGATCAGCGGCACCTCTTCGTGGTGCTGCATCTGGGTGCAGGGGTGCCACACGCTGCGCAGGCTGCGTGCGATCCAGTCGGAGGAGGTTTGCTGCTTCACGATGATTCCAATACTTGCTTAGTTCAGCTTAATTCAGCCAGGTCGGCTTGCGCTTCTCGAGGAAGGAGGCGACGCCTTCGCGACCCTCCGTTGATGCGCGGATTTCCGCGATGCGGTTGGCGGTGTCGGCCAGCAGCGCGTCGTCCACCGGCTGTCCCACGACTTCGCGCACCAGCTTCTTGGCTTCAAGCACGGCATTCGGGCTGTTCGATACGAGGCTTTTCACGATGCCGGCCACCGTGGCGTCCAGCGCTTCCGGCGCCACGACCTCGTGGGCGAAGCCGATCCGGCGCGCCTCCTGGGCGTCGAAGCGCTCGGCGGTGAGGAAGTAGCGGCGCGAGGCCTGCTCGCCCATGGCCTTGATGACATAGGGCGATATGGTAGCCGGGATCAGGCCCAGCTTCACCTCGGACAGGCAGAAGTGCGCCACCTCGCTGGCGACCACGATGTCGCAGGCCGCCACCAGGCCCATGCCGCCGGCGTAGCAGTCGCCCTGCACCTTGGCCACGGTGGGCTTCGGGCACAGGTAGATGGTGCGCAGCATGTCGGCCAGGCGCGCGGCATCCTGCTGGTTCTCGCTGTGCGAGTAGCCTGCCATCTTCTTCATCCAGTTCAGGTCGGCGCCGGCGCAGAAGGCCGGGCCGTTCGCCGCCAGCACGATGGCGCGCACCTGCTCGTTGCGTCCGAGTTCGTCGAAGGCCAGGGCCAGCTCTGCGATGGCGTGTTCGTTGAAGGCATTGCGCAGGTCCGGGCGGTTCAGGGTGACGGCGGCCACCTTGGCGTCGATCGAAACCGTGAGAGTCTGGTATTCCATTGTCAAGTTCCCTTTACATCGCGCTGTTACATCCGGAATACGCCGAACTTCGTGTCCTCGATCGGCGCGTTGAGCGCGGCCGACAGGCCCAGGCCCAGCACGGTGCGGGTATCGGCCGGGTCGATCACGCCGTCGTCCCACAGGCGCGCGCTGGCGTAATAAGGGTGGCCCTGGTGCTCGTACTGCTCCTTGATCGGCTGCTTGAAGGCGGCTTCTTCTTCCGGCGACCACTGGCCGCCCTTGGCTTCGATGCCGTCGCGTTTCACCGTCGCCAGCACGGATGCGGCCTGGTCGCCGCCCATCACGGAGATGCGCGCGTTCGGCCACATCCACAGGAAGCGCGGCGAGAAGGCGCGCCCGCACATGCCGTAGTTGCCGGCGCCGAAGGAGCCGCCGATGATGACGGTGAACTTCGGCACCGAGGCGGTCGCCACCGCCGTGACCATCTTGGCGCCGTTGCGGGCGATGCCTTCGTTTTCGTACTTGCGGCCGACCATGAAGCCGGTGATGTTCTGCAGGAAGACCAGCGGGATCTTGCGTTGGCAGCACAGTTCGATGAAGTGGGCGCCCTTCAGCGCCGATTCCGAAAACAGGATGCCGTTGTTGGCGATGATGCCGACCTTCATGCCATAGATGTGGGCAAATCCGCACACCAGAGTCGTGCCGTAACGGGCCTTGAACTCGTCGAATTCGCTGCCGTCGACCACGCGCGCGATGACTTCGCGCACGTCGAAGGGCTTGCGGGTGTCGACGGGAATCACGCCGTACAGCTCTTCCGGCGCGTACCTGGGCTCGACGCTTTCGCGCAGGGCGCCCTGGACCGGCTTGACGCGGTTCAGGTTCGACACGATGGTGCGCGCCAGCGACAGCGCGTGCAGGTCGTTCTGGGCCAGGTGGTCGGCCACGCCCGACAGGCGGGTGTGGACGTCGCCGCCGCCCAGGTCCTCGGCCGTGACGACCTCGCCGGTCGCGGCCTTCACGAGCGGCGGGCCGCCCAGGAAGATGGTGCCCTGTTCCTTGACGATGATCGATTCGTCGCTCATGGCCGGCACGTAGGCGCCGCCGGCCGTGCAGGAACCCATCACCACCGCGATCTGCGGAATGCCCTTGGCGGACAGGTTCGCCTGGTTATAAAAAATGCGGCCAAAGTGGTCGCGGTCCGGGAACACGTCGTCCTGGTTGGGCAGGTTGGCGCCGCCCGAATCGACCAGGTAGATGCAGGGCAGGTGGTTCTGCTCGGCGATCTCCTGGGCGCGCAGGTGTTTCTTGACCGTCATCGGGTAGTAGGTGCCGCCCTTGACGGTGGCGTCGTTACAGACGATCACGCATTCCTGGCCGGCAACGCGGCCAATGCCGGTGATGATGCCGGCGGCGGGAGCGGCGCCGTCATACATGTCGTAGGCGGCCAGCTGGGAGAACTCGAGGAAGGGCGTACCCGGGTCGAGCAGCATTTGCACGCGATCGCGCGGCAGCAGCTTGCCGCGTGCGACGTGCTTGGCGCTGGCAGCTTCGCCGCCGCCCTGGGCCATTTGCGCAACTTTCGCACGCAAGTCGTCGACGATGGCCTGCATGGCCGCTGCGTTGGCCTTGAAGTCTTCACCGCGTGGGTTCAGTTTGCTCTCGATCTGGGGCATGTGCCTTCCTCTGTCTCGCTGTATTTATTTTGGGAAACTGCCGTCCACGTAATACCAGCGCTTCATCCCGGTCTCGGGGTCGGGCTCGCGCAGGAAGCGGCTCACTTCATGCAGCCGGTGCGCGCGTCCCCCGACCTTGAAGCGGGCGACGAATTCCACGGTATCGCTGTCTGGATCGTCCGGCAAATCTACTTTACGTTGACGTAAACGTAAAGTAGATTTTACCTCAAGTCCCAGCCAGCGGATTGGCTCTTGCTCATCTATGATGGAATCAAGCGGGCGGGTAGTCGGATGCCAGGTTGCAAGCAGATACGGCTCGTTTTTCTGCGTATACGCGGTGTAGCGCGAGCGCATCAGGGCCTCGGCCGTGGGCGGCAGGGCTTCGCCGGCGATGAAAGGGCCGCAGCAGGCGGCCAGCGCCGGTCCCCCGCAGGGGCAGGCTCCAGGAAGGGTCGTTTTTGACATGGCCGCCATTATCCGCCATTTTGGGGGCAGGAACGGCAGGCAGGTATGCGCGCTGGGTCAGCCGCGCAGCGTCAGCCCATCCAGCGCGAACGGCGGCGCCTCGCCCTTCATCGCGCCGGCCAGCAAGCTGGCGCTGCCGCAGGCGAAGGTGAAGCCGAGCGGGCCGTGACCCACGTTCAGCCACAGGTTGCCGTAGGGTGTGGCGCCGATGATCGGGGCGCTGCTGGGGGTGGCGGGGCGCAGGCCGGCCCAGACCGAGGTCTTCGAATAATCGGCTGCGCGCGGCATGGTTTCCTTGACCTGGCGTATCAAACCCTCGACGCGCCTGGGGGGATGGCTCAGGTCTTCGCCCACCATGTCGACCATGGCCGCCACGCGCAGCTTGTTGCCGATGCGTGCATACAGCACCTTGCGCTCGAAATCGGTGACGCTGATTTCCGGCGCCACGTCGTCGGCGCGGATCGGCGCGGTCAGGCTGTAGCCCTTGAGCGGATAGAGCGGCAGCGAAATGCCGACCGTGTCGGACAGGGTACGGCTCTGGATGCCGGCCGCCAGCACGTAGTTGTCGGCCCGGACGATGCCGCTATCGAGTTCGACCCCTGTGATACGACCCTTGTCGGCAAGCAGGCGCCGTGCCTCGCCGTGAACAAAACCGTCGAAACGCGGATGGGCGCGCAGGCGCGCGGCCAGCGCCAGGCAGAAGGCGTGGCAGTCGGCCACCGCTTCGCCACTGTTATAGATGCCGCCGGCCAGCAGCGGCTCGGCCGCCGCCAAGGCGGGTTCGCGCGCGGCGCACTCGCTTGCCGACCAGATCTCGCCGGCGCCGGCCTTGCCGGCCGCCTTCTCGAACACCTCGCGCGAGCGGTAGACCACCAGCTTGCCGGCATCGCGCCAGTCGAATTCCTCGAGCGGGATGGTGAGTTCGAGCTGTTTCATGCCCTGGCGCGACAGTTCGCCCAGCTCCAGCAGCTTGGCCGTGGTCTTGCGGTTGACGTCGGCGCGGCAGTGCGCCAGGAAGCTGGCGAGCCAGCGGTACTGGCGCAGGTCGGCTTCCGGGCGGAAATGCAGCGGACCGCTGTCCTGGAACATCCATTGCAAGGCCTTCAGCGGCACGCCTTCGTCGGCCAGCGGCGACACGTAGCGGTAGCTGAGCTGCCCGCCATTGCCGTAGCTCGAACCGCTACCGACTTCCGGTGCGCGCTCGAGGAGGCGGACCCGGTAGCCGGCTTCCGCCAGCCACCAGGCCGAGGTCAGGCCGACCACGCCGCCACCGATGACGAGGACTTGTTCTCTCGCTCGCACTGTTGCTTCCACTACTTGCTGCTGCATCCTGCACTCTTTTTCTTTTTGAACTGGGTTGGTGAGCTTAGGCGCTCGGCCGAATCAGGGCCAATGAAAGTCGGACCTGGCGTCATAACCGGTATATATGCATGCGTTGGCGTCATGTTGCCGCCTGTTGGCCGATGTTTATGACAATCGCATGACGGTGCAGTGCGCCGAGGATGCGTTCCTCGTAGCGCGCCAGTGCCGAATGGCGTCCCTGCTGCAGCTCCGGGTCGGCCGCGCTGCCGCCGGTGAGCATGACCAGGCCATTGCCGCGCGCGGCATCCAGCGCGAATACCGAGCGCAGGCCATAGGCCTCGCCCAGGTGGCCGACCGCCTCGAAACCGCCGCCTTCGACCAGGCCCATGCCGGGGCGGTCGGGGAAATGCTGGTTGCCCAGGCCCCAGGCCTGGTACAGGCCGTTCAGGGTATCGCCGTTGCCGTTCCTGCCGTCATGGGTCCACTGGCGCGCGAACATGCGATCGAGCGTGGCGCGCTGGAGCAGGCGGGTGTTTCCATGAACGCCGCCGTTCATCAGCATGCGCATGACCACGCCCATGGCCGGCGCCGAGATGCGCAGGCCGCCGGTCGGGCTGAAGGGTGTGGCATTGCTGCCCGGGGTTGCGGTGGCGGTGCCTGCGGGCAGGACCGGCGGCTTCGCGCTGTAATCGTCCACCTGGGGAATCCAGGGCCCGGCCGCATTCCAGATTTCGGTATCGACCGTGCGCTTGCGGTACAGGGTCGCGAGATTGTCGCGCGCAGCGGGGGGCAGACCTGCCGGGCTGTAGCCTGCCTGGATGCCGAGCGGCTGGAACAGCAGGCGGTCCATGAGCAGGTCGAAGCGCTCGCCGGCAATGCGTTCCATCACGGTGCCGATCACGCCCCAGGCGAGGTTACAGTAGGTGAAGTACTCGCCGGGGCCGGCGCGATCGGACCACATCTTCCCTTCGCCGTACAGGGCGCCACCCGGCACCAGCACGTCCCTGAGCGATACCGGCAGCTGCCAGGAGTAGCCGGCATCGTCGCGCAACGACGAGGTATGGGTCAGCAGGGTACGCAGGGTGACCGGGCGCAGCGGGAAATGCGGATTGCGCACGCTGTAGCCGAGGTAGCCCGACACGTCGGCGTCGAGGTCGGCGCGCCCCTGCTCGACCAGGCGCATCAGGCCCAGCGTGGTCACCATCTTGGAGATCGAGGCGATGCGGTACAGCGTGTCCGGCGTGGCGGGACGGTCGGGCAGGGCGCTGCCGCTTTCTTTTCCAATATAGCGGCGTCCGAAAGCCTGCTGGTAAACCGGCTGGCCGGCGCGGATCGCCAGCACCGACAGGCTGGCCAACTGCATTGCCGGATCGTTCGCGATGGCGGCAAGCTCGGTGTCAAGCGCCTGGCGCGCACCGGTGGAAATACCAGGCCTTGCCGCAGGCGACAGCGGCGCCGCGAACAAGGGCTCGACCGCACCCAGCAGGGCCATGCCCAGTAAGCTACGCCTGCGCTCGTTCATCCCGGTTTCCTTTCGCCCCTGCGGCTTGCTGTTTGTGAAATATGTAAATCTTCGGGTGAGCATACGGAGTGACAGGAAGGATTGCCAAATGAATAGCCGTCGCCTTGGCATAACCGTTTTATATTGGTATCAACTGGTATGCTCATAATCCAGGAGAATGCATATACAAAGCTTTTTCATGGATCGTACTGTGTCGGGGACAGACGTTGCCATTACACTTTCTTCAACCCCCTGAGCATGCTGCCAATGACGACAAGCCCCCCCGCCTTCCAGGTCGACCTGACTGACAACTCGCCGCTGTACATGCAGCTGGCGCGCAAGCTCGCGCAAGACGTGCGCGATGGCCGCTACCAGGCCGACCAGGCCCTGCCTTCCGAACGCACGCTGTCCGAGCAGCTCGACGTCTCGCGCGTCACCGCGCGCAAGGCCATCGACCAGTTGGTCGAACAAGGCCTCGTGGTGCGCCGGCGCGGCTCCGGCAATTACATCGCGCCGCGCATCGAGCAGCCCTTGTCCGACCTGTCGAGCTTTTCCGAGCAGCTCCAGCAGCGCGGCTATACGCCCAGCAGCCACTGGCTGCGCCGCGAGGTCGTGGCGGCCGCCGCCGACGAGCAGCTCTCGCTGGGCCTGTCCCCGCACACGCGGGTGGCGCGCCTCGAGCGCCTGCGCCTGGCCGATGGCGTGGTGATGGCCTATGAAGTCAGCGTCATCCCGGCCAGCGTGCTGCCGCGTCCCGAGAACGTCGGCGGCTCGCTGTATGCCCACCTGGCCAAGACCGGGCACATGCCGGTGCGCGCGCTGCAACACCTGCGCGCGATGAACGCGTCAAGCGAACTGGCGACGCGCCTGGACGTGCCCGAAGGCCGTGCGGTCCTGTTCATTACCCGTGTCGGCTACCTGGAATCGGGTGAGCCGGTGGAGCTGACGCATTCTTATTGTTTAAGTGATCACTACGACTTCGTTGCGGAACTCAGACGTCCGAGCGCCTGACAAACCCGTCATTGCCGGACGCTCCGAGTAGCATAACTTTTCGGCATGATGAAGGGCGCAGCTTTCATAAGCTGCCTGTCGTAATTGGTATTACACTGGTTTCATCGACTACTTTGCACCAAGAAGACACGGCATGCTGAAAACCGAAACCCCGGCCCAGGACCACGCTTCCCTCGACCAGTACCCGACCGTGGAGCTGGTCAATGTGCTGGTCGACGACCAGCTCAATGCGATCAACGCCGTACGCGCCGCCGCGCCGCGCATCGCCGCCGCCGTCACCGCCGCGCTGCCGCGCGTGGAGGCGGGCGGACGCCTGATCTACGTCGGCGCCGGCACCTCGGGGCGCCTCGGCGTGCTCGACAGCGTCGAGCTCTACCCGACCTTCTCCTGGCCGCACGAACGCGCGGTGGCGCTGCTGGCCGGCGGCCAGGAAGCGATGTTCGTCGCGGTCGAAGGCGCCGAGGACGACTTCGAGCAGGGCGCGGCCGACCTGAAGAAGGTCGACGTGACCGCGAACGACGTGGTGCTCCTGATCGCCGCCTCGGGCTTCACGCCCTACGTGCTGGGCGCGCTGGGCGCCGCACGCGATGCTGGCGCACTGACGATCGGTTTCGCCAACAATGCCGACGCACCGGTGGCCAAGGATGCCGAGATCGGCGTCACCCTCGATACCGGCCCGGAAATCATCTCAGGCTCCACCCGCCTGAAGGCCGGCACCTCGCAGAAGATCGCGCTGAACACCTTCTCGAGCGCGCTGATGGTCCGTTTACACAAGGTGTACGGCAACCTGATGGTAGACTTGAAGGCTACCAACGCCAAGCTGGTGCGACGCGCCATCCGCCTGACCGTGTTCGCCACCGGCGCCGACGAAGCCGCCGCGCAGGCGGTGCTGGCGCAGTGCGGTTACCACGTCAAGACCGCGGTGGTGGCCCTGATCAAACAAACCAGTGTCGAGCAGGCGCAGGCCCTCCTGGAGGCGGCGCACGGCAGCGTGCGCGAAGCCATCGCGTAATTTTGTCGGACGCGCATTCGATGCGCGCCGCACCTGCCCGACCACGAAAGACTTATGCAGACTTCGCTCGATAAAAGCTCCTCCACTGCCAGCCCGCAGCAGTCCGGTCCGTCGCAGTCCAATCCGTGGTCCTGGATACCGTCCCTGTACTTCTCGCAGGCCATCCCTTATGTGGTGGTGATGAGCCTGTCCGTCATCATGTACAAGGACATGGGCGTGTCGAACTCCGACATCGCCTTCTATACCAGCCTGCTGTACCTGCCCTGGGTGATCAAGCCCCTGTGGTCGCCGATCGTCGACATGTTCGGCACCAAGCGCCGTTGGACCGTGCTGCTGCAGCTGGCGGTTGCGGCCTCGCTGGTCGCAGTAGGACTGTCGCTGCAGCTGCCTAACTTCTTCATCGCCAGCCTCGCCGTGATGTGGATCATGGCGTTCAGTTCCGCCACCCATGACATCTCGGCCGACGGCTTCTACATGCTCGGCCTGCGCCAGCAGCAGCAGGCGGCCTTCGTGGGCGTGCGTTCCACCTTCTACCGGCTGGCGACGCTGTCGGTGCAGGGGCCGCTGGTGGTGCTGGCCGGCTACCTGGCAAGCCGGCTGGGCGACGTCAAGCAAGGCTGGTCGATCGTCTTCTTCGTGCTCGCCGCCCTGTTCTTCGTGGCCTTCCTGTGGCACGGGATGATCCTGCCCAAGCCGGACAGCGACCACAAGGTGGCAAGGACCAGCAACCCGCTGCGCGACTTCTTCGCTACCTTCGCCCTGTTCTTCCGCAAGCGCGATATCTGGCTGATCCTCGGCTTCATCCTGACCTTCCGCCTGGGCGAGGCCCAGCTGCTGAAACTGGTGGCGCCCTTCCTGAAAGACCCGCTGGCTGCGGGCGGCCTCGGCCTGACCACCGAGCAGTACGGCATCGCCTACGGCACCATCGGCATCGCCTTCCTCACCATGGGCGGCCTGGCCGGCGGCTACCTGATCTCGCGCCTGGGCCTGAAGCGCTGCCTGTGGGTGATGGTGTTCGCGATCCACCTGCCGGACCTGGTGTTCGTCTACCTGTCGCAGACCCAGCCCACCAGCTTCACCGTGGTGTGCACCGCGCTGGCGATCGAGCAGTTCGGCTACGGCTTCGGCTTCACCGCGATGATGCTGTACATGATCATGGTCTGCGAGGGCGAGCACAAGACCGCCCATTACGCGATCTGCACCGGCTTCATGGCCCTGGGCATGATGGTGCCGGGCATGTGGAGCGGCGATTTGCAGGAATACCTCGGCTACAAGAACTTCTTCATCTGGGCCTGCCTGTCGACGATTCCCGCCTTCATCATGGCGGCGCTCGTGAAGATCGATCCCGAGTTCGGTAAAAAGTAGGGTGGGCGGTCGCCCGCCCACCCTACAACATCCATAACCATATTGGAGACCACGCCAGCAATGCGCGATGCACCCGTGCGCCTGACATCGCTCGACGCCTTCCGCGGCTTTACCATTGCCGCGATGGTCCTCGTGAACAACCCGGGCGACTGGGGCAACCTGCATGCGCAACTGGCCCACGCCAAGTGGCATGGCTGGACCTTCACCGACTGCATCTTCCCCTTCTTCCTGTTCATCGGCGGCGTCGCCATGACGCTGTCGCTCGGGCGACTGGCGGCAAGCGGCGCCGACAAGCCGCGCCTGCTGCTCAAGCTGGCGAAGCGCGCCGCGCTGATCTTCCTGATCGGCTTCCTGCTCAACCTGATCCCGCGCTTCGACTTCGAGACCGTGCGCATCCCGGGCGTCCTGCAGCGCATCGCCCTGTGCACGCTGCTGGCCGCCCCGGTCGTCGTCTATCTGGGCTGGCGCGCACAGCTGGCGGTGATCGCGGCGCTGCTGGCGCTGTACTCGGTGTTGATGCTGTGGGTGCCGGTGCCTGGTATCGGCGCCGGCGTCCTGGAACCAGGCCAGGATTTCGGCGCCTGGGTCGACCGTATGGTCCTTGATGGCCACATGTGGGTGCAATCGAAAACCTGGGACCCCGAGGGCCTGCTCAGCACCATCCCCGCCCTGTGCAGCCAGCTGTTCGGCGTGCTCGCCGGCCGCATGCTGGCGTCAAGCCTGCCGCGCATCGAGCAAGCCACGTGGATGCTGTTCGCCGGCCTGGTCTTCCTGGCCCTGGGCTCGAGCCTGGATGCGGTGCTCATGCCGATCAATAAAAGCCTGTGGACGGTATCCTATTGCCTGTGGATGAGCGGCTGGGCGCTGCTCGCCTTCGGCATGTGCTACTGGCTGCTCGACGCCAACCCCCATGCCGTCGTGCGCGAACGCGCCGCCGCATGGGCCAGACCCTTCGTGATCTATGGCATGAACGCGCTGTTCATCTTCGCGTTCTCGGGTTTCGTGGCCAAGATGCTCGGGTTTATCAAGCTGGCGCAGCCCGACGGCAGCCAGCTCTCGCTCGGCCGCACGCTGTACGCGCCCATCAAGGCGCTGCCGCTGGGCGCCGCCAATACCTCGCTGTTATATGCCATCCTCTTCAACGCCTGCATGTTCGCGATCGCATACGGCATGTGGCGCAAGCGGTGGTTCGTCAAAGTCTGAAAAGAACAAAGGAGCGGATTTGAAGCCCGATCTGAAAAAACGTGCGTTCACCCTGGCCGGCATGGCAGGTGCGCTGACCCTAGGCAGTTTTTTGACCGCCTGCACCACCCAGCCGACCGTCCCCGAGGGCCGCGCGGGCGGTGCCGACAATCCGCCGCCGGCGCCCCGTGAATTCCGCGCCGCCTGGGTCTCCACCGTCGCCAACATCGATTGGCCGAGCAAGCCCGGCTTGGGCGCCGCCCAGCAGCAGGCGGAAGCGATCGCCATCCTGGACCGCGCAGTCAGTCTCAACCTGAACGCCATCGTGCTGCAGGTGCGCCCGGCGGCCGACGCCATCTATCCATCGAAGATCGAGCCCTGGACCGAATACCTGACCGGCGCCCAGGGCAAGCCCCCGATGCCGTGGTACGACCCGCTTGCCTTCTGGATCAGGGAAGCGCATGCGCGCGGTCTCGAGTTGCACGCCTGGTTCAACCCCTATCGCGCGCGCCACGACAACGCGCGAACGCCCGCCGCACCGAATCACATCACCAACACCATCCCGTCCGCCGTCAAGCGCTACGGGAAATTCATGTGGATGGACCCGGGCGAGGAAGCCGCGTCGAAGCAGACCATGGACGTCATCCTCGACGTGGTGCGCCGCTATGACATCGACGGCGTGCACATCGACGACTACTTCTACCCGTATCCGATCGCGGCGCCGGAAGTGGCGGGCAACGCGCAGGCACTGGACGGCAACGGCAAGCCGGCGGCGAAAGAACTCGACTTCCCCGACGGCCCGGCCTGGGAGCGCTACCTCGCCGGTGGCGGCAAGCTCGATCGCCCATCCTGGCGCCGCGACAACGTCAACCGCCTGATCGAAGCCATGTACAAGGGCATCCACAAGGAAAAGAGCTGGGTGCGCTTCGGCATCAGCCCCTTCGGCATGGGCCGTCCGGACCGCCGCCCGCCGGGCATCTCGGGCTTCTCGCAGTACGACAAGCTGTACGCGGACGCCGAGCTGTGGCTGGAGAAAGGCTGGCTCGACTACTTCGTGCCCCAGCTGTACTGGCCGATCGCCCAGACCGCCCAGTCCTACCCGGTGCTGCTCGACTACTGGATCTCGCAGAACCCGCAGGGCCGCCACATGTGGCCGGGCCTGTTCACCAGCCGCATCGGCGCAGCGCCGCCGACCCTGAACTACGAGCCGAAGGAGATCCTGGACCAGATCGCGCTGACCCGCCAGCGTCCGCTGTCGACCGGCCACGTCCACTTCAGCATGGTGGCCCTGAGCCAGAACCGCAAGGGCATCAGCGACCAGCTGCGCGACACCGCCTATACCGGCCAGGCGCTGGTGCCGGCGACCACCTGGCTCTCGAGCCCGCGGCCGGGCAGGCCGCTGGTCACTGCCGCGGCAAACAAGGACGGCCTCACGTTCAAGCTCAAGGGGGACAAGGCGACCGCCTTGTATGCCATCTGGGCGCGCCACGGCAGCGAGTGGCGCTTCGCGGTGGCGCCGGGATCGCGCGCGGACTGGAGCATTCCGGACGACGCGAAGCTCGGCCGTGCCAACCTGGTGTATGTAAGCGCGGTGGACCGCCTCGGCAACGAAGGCGCGCGCGTGCAGGCATGGCGCCAGCCGTCGTAATATTGAACATGCGAGGCTCATAACCTTGGTTCATGCAAGGACCGCCAGCATTCATTCGCGTGCCGGCGGACCCACAACGTACACTCGCGGGCTATGCTCCATCACGAACTGCAACAAGACAATCTAGGCCTCGGCATCGACGCCGGCGGCACCCAGACCCGTTGGGCCCTCGCGGCGCCGGGCGGGCGCATCGTCGCCGAAGGCACGGCTGCCGGCCTGTCTGCCCTGCAGATGGGCAGCCTCGAAGGGCGCGAAGCCGTGCAGGCGACCTTCAGCGTCATCGCGCAGGCCGTGCTGTCCCATGGCCGCCCGGTCGCGGTGCGCGCCGGCGTGACCGGCTTCGGCGGCGACGGCGGTCCCCTGCAGCAGACCCTGGGCCCGCTGCTCGGCCTGGACCCGAAAGCGGTCGTGCTGAGCAACGACATCGAAATCGCCTACCTCGCCAGTTTCAAGCCGGGGGAGGGTTACCTCGTGTATTCCGGCACCGGCTCGATCGGCGCCTTCATCGACGCCCATGGCGGCTTCCACCGCGCCGGCGGGCGCGGGGTGGTGCTGGACGACGGCGGCGGCGGCTTCTGGATCGCCCGTGAAGCGCTGCGCCACATCTGGCGCCTCGAGGACGAACGTCCCGGCGCCTGGGAAGCCTCGCCGATGGCGCATGCCGTGTTCCAGCACGTGGGCGGCTCGGACTGGGCGTTCTCGCGCCAGTTCATCTATGGCCGCGAGCGCGGCGAAGTCGGCAAGCTGGCGATCGCGGTCGCGGCGACCGCCGAACGCGATCCGGCCGCCGCCGCCATCCTGCGCGAGGCGGGCCGCGAACTGGCCCGGCTGGCGCAGGCGCTGGTCAGCCGCTTCGGCCCGCGTCCGGTGGCGCTGGCCGGCCGCGCCGCCGAACTGCACCCGGCAATCGTCGAGACCATGCGTGCGGCGCTGCCGCCCGATACCATACTGAGCCAGACCGGCATGCGCGCCCACTATGCGGCCGCGCGGCTGGCGGCAGAGCCGGCGCACCGCGCCAACTGACACAGCACACAGGATTCCACGCCGATGAAAAAGCTGAACGTTCTCGCCATCCCGATTATTCTTTCCGTGCTGGCAGGCTGTACCACTGCCCCGCTCGAACCGATCGGCCCGAAGATCGATACCACCTACAATGCCAAGGGGCAGTCGAGCCGTGCGCGCTTCCTGGTGCTGCACTACACCGTGTCCGACAACCCGACCTCGATCAAGATCCTGACCGAGCAGCAGGTGAGCGCTCACTACCTCGTCACGAACCATGCGCAGCCGATCATCTACCGCCTGGTCGACGAGAACCGCGCCGCCTACCATGCCGGTAACTCGAGCTGGAAAAACTTTACACAGCTGAACAACAGCTCGATCGGCATCGAGATCGTGAATCCCGGCTGGACCGCTGCGCCCAATGGCGGACGGCTGTTCTACCCCTTCCCGCAGGCCCAGATGGATGTCCTCATCCCGCTGCTGAAGGACATCGTCCAGCGCCACGGCATCGCGCCCGAGAACGTCCTCGGCCACAGCGACATCGCACCGCAGCGCAAGCAGGACCCGGGCCCGCTGTTCCCATGGGCGCGCCTGGCCCAGGAAGGCCTGGTCCTGTGGCCGGATGCGAACCGGGTCGCCCTGGTGCGCCCGATCTTCGACGTGACCCTGCCGGATATCTTCTGGTTCCAGCGCAAGCTGGCCACCCACGGGTTCGCGATCCAGCAGACCGGCGTGCTCGACCAGCAGACCCGCACCGTGCTGCAGGCCTTCCAGATGAAATACCGCCCGGCGGACTTCGCCGGCAATCCGGATGCCGAGACCGCTGCCCTGCTCGAGGTGCTGACCACGCCGGCCAACGCACCGCTGCCGGTGATCCAGCCGCAGATGATTACCACGCCGGTGCCGCCGCTGCCGCCGGCGACGCCGCCGGCCCCGGTGGTCCCGGAAACCGCACCTGCCCCGGCAGCGCCGGCGCCCGTGCCGAATCCGGCCGTCCCGGCGCCGGTGCCGACGCCGGTCACCCCGCCGGTCCCGGCGCCTGCCCCGGCGCCGGCCGTACCGGCAGCGACACCGGTGAACCCAGCTGTTGTGATCACGCCGTGACGGTCGCCGCAGCCCTGTTTTCCCTGTATCCTTCGGAAAATCCGCGCCGTGCGCGCGGACCCTCTATTGAAGGATGAAGCGATGCGTCTGCGCCATATCGAAGTTTTCCACGCCATCATGCAGGTCGGTACCATCAGCGGTGCCGCCCAGGTTCTCCACATCTCGCAGCCGGCGGTGACGAAAGTCCTGCAGCATGCCGAGCTGCAGCTGGGCATGCCGCTGTTCGAGCGGGTGCGCGGCAAGCTGTATCCGAAGCCGGAAGCGCACCGCCTGTTCGCCGAAACCGAGAAGCTGAACCGCGACCTGCAGGGTATCCGCCGCCTGGCCGCCAGCCTGAAGAGCCGCGCGGTGGAGACCGTGCGCCTGGTGTCGACACCGACCATCGCGATCAGCGTGCTGCCGCAGGCGATGACGGTGTGGCGCCGCGACTTTCCGCAGGCGCGCTGCGAGCTGGCCACCCAACACACCAGCGAGATCGTGAACGCGCTGCGCCTGGGCGAAGCCGACCTGGCGCTGTCGCTGCAGGACCCGCGTCACCCCGGCATCGTGGCCGAACCGATCGCCCACGGGACGCTCACCGTGATGGCGCCGCGTGGCACCTGGAGCGAAGAAGACCTGTCCAGACCCTTTGGCGCCGAAGGATTGACCGGTGAACTGATCGGCCTGAACGACGGCGATCCGCTGGGCGAGATCGTGGTAGCGGCTTGCGAGGCCCAGGGCGTGCAGCCGGTCTACCACACCGTGGTGCAGACCTACCAGATCGCCCGCTCGCTGGTGGAAGCCGGCGCCGGCCTGGCCGTGCTCGATCCCTTCACCGCCGCCTCGGCCGACCCGGCCAAGGTGCAGTGCCGCCCGTGGTCGCCGGCGATGCCGGTGCACCTGTATCTCCTGAGCGCCAGCCACTCTCCCTTGTCGCACGGGGCGCGGGAGCTGGCCAACTGTATCGGCGCGACCGCGCGCGCCTGTCTCGAAAAAGGCTGTGCATGAGTTTGTCTGTGGCCAGCGAGGACATCGCCGGCAGCCCTGAATTCCGCCATCTCACCAGCATCGACGGGATCGCGATCGACCTGCGCTACGCGACCAGCAACAATTTTGTCGGGCGCGACCTGTATTCGCCCTTCGACTGCGCCTGGCTGCACCGCGACGCCGCCGAGGCGCTGGAAAAGGTCGTGGCCTGGCTGAAGCTGCGCCGTCCCGACCTCACTCCCCTGGTGCTCGACGCCCTGCGTCCGCAGCGCGTGCAGCAGCAGCTCTGGGATGCGCTCGAAGGCACCGGCCTGCAGATGTACCTGGCCGACCCGGCGCGCGGCTCGATCCACTCCTACGGCATGGCGCTCGACATCACCCTGCTCGACCAAGCGGGCAGGGAGCTCGACATGGGCACCGGCTTCGATGACATGACCGACCTGTCGCACCCGGCGCTGGAAGAAGGTTTCCTGGTGGCGGGAAAGCTCAGCGAGGAGCAGGTGGCCAACCGCCGCCTGCTGCGCGAAGCCATGCTGGAGGCGGGCTTCTTCGGCATCAGGACCGAGTGGTGGCACTTCGACTGCGGCGACCGCGACCTGGTGCGCGCCACCTACCGTCGGGTGCTCTGAGCTTTTTTTCCTGCCGAGTAGCGCGGCGGCAACAAGCGGCCGCGTGCGTGCCAAGGATGGTGCTAGTCTGGCATCTGATTCTTCGATGGGAGAATGGCGATGCGCAAGATCCTGCTCCTTTCCCTGCTGGCCGCCAGCGCATGCGTCGCGCAGGCCGCACCGACCAGCTGGGACTTCAGCTATACCGGCCTGTTCGTTACGCGCAGCTACACGTCGACGGGACCGGAGCCCCGTAACGACTATGCCGAGGGTTTCGAACCCGATGCGCGCATCACCGGCAGCTTCAGTGGCGAGGACCGCAATGGCAATGGCATCATCGACATCGGCGAACTGACCGGCTTCCAGGTGCATGGCAGGGATTATTTTCCTTGCATGGAAGCCCCGAGTCCGTATGGCCGCTGCGGCATCAGCAGCTTCAGCTACGTCCCGGGCGGAGAGCTCGGCTTTTTCGCCGGCTGGGGCGGCTACGACGAGTATTACTCGGGCTGGAGCGGGAGTGTGAGGAGCGGCGTCAGCGCGCGCGATTACTCCTATGGCCACTTTTACGAATCGACGACCTCCTGGTATTGGACTGACCAGACCCGTTTCGACATCGTCCAGCTGCCGGTGCCGGAACCGGCTTCCGGCGCCATGGCCGCGGCCGGGCTGGCGCTGCTGGCCGGCTTACGCTGGCGGCATAAGAGATAAGGGGCATCCGCCAGCGTGCGCTGGCCTACCGCGAGCTGGCGCAGCGGCTGCAGGGCAGGGATATCCCGCAGGTCCTGCTGCTGCACCATAACCTGATCAATGCGATGTGGCTGGACGACGTGATCCGCCAGTTCAAGGAGATGGGCTGGACCATCACCACGCCGGCGCAGGCCTATGCCGATCCCGTGTACCAGTTCAAGCCGGAGCGCTCGGGCGCAGCCTGCTGCTGTCGATGGGGCGCAGCTGGGACTATCGCCGGCGGAGCTGGGCCTGCGCCTGATGGACGACGGCGACTTCGAGATCGACGCCCTCGGGCAGCAGGGGCTCTGACGCCGGCGCCGGGCGACTACTCGGATGGGTTCTGGGGGAGGGCAGGCGCGGCAGGCGGGGTTCCCGAACGCGCCACCCAGTCCACCAGCGCATCCAGCACCGCGCGTCCCCGGCCGTTGCCGGCCTGCTCGCTGTTGACCATCGCGACGAATACGTTCTGCACCCCGCTGGCATCCGGCACATAGCCTGCCAGCGCCACCACGTTGCGCAGCGTGCCGGTCTTGAGCCGCGCGCGGCCCTCCGCCGGGGTGCCCTGCAGGCGCCGGCGCAGGGTGCCGTCGATGCCGGCGATCGGCATGCTGGCCTGGAATTCGGGCGCCCAGTTGCTGCGCAGGCCGGCCTGCAGCAGGTAAGCCATCTGCTGGGGCGTGACGCGTTCCGTGCGCGACAGGCCCGAGCCGTTCTCCATCACCAGGCCGGTATCGTCGATGCGCTGGCCGCGCATCCACTCGCGCACGGCAGCGTCGGCCCGTGAGAACGTGCTCTCGCCGCTTGGCGGGAGAGGGAAGCTGCCGGCCGCCGGATCCGGCTGCAAGCTGCCCAGGCTCAGGAACAGGGTGCGCGCCAGCGCGTTGTCAGAGGGCTTGTTGGTGTCGCGGACCAGCTCCGGCAGCATGCGCGAGGTATGCTCGGCCAGCAGGACCGATTCCGGCGGCGCCGTGCGCTCGACCACCTTGCCGCTGAACTTCCCGCCCAGTTCCTTCCACTTCTGGCGGAACAGCCGCTCGATGTAGTCGTTCCGGTCCAGCACGTTGATGCTGTAGGTACGCGCGCACTCCTTCGGGAAGCTACCGTGCAGGAGCACCTTGATGCGGCCGTCCTTCTGGCGCACGGCTTCCGGCAGCTTCCAGCCGTCTTCCCATTTCGAGCAGTCGGCGTCGATGAGCGCCATGCTCGATCCGATGCTCACACGGTCCAGTTGCGGCTGCATCTCCAGCTTCAGGCGCTTGTTCGTGGAGCGCATGTCGATCTGGATCATGTTCTTGTTGACCAGCAGCGCGTCCGGGATCACGTTGTAATAGGCCTCGGGCGACTCGTCGAACGCGATGCCCGCGTCCGTGCGCGCAGGTTGCCACAGGCTGCGGTCCAGCACCAGGTCGCCCTCGATGCGTCGGATTCCCTGGTAGTGCAGGACGCGCAGCATGTTCTCGAGGTGTTCGCCGGACAGGTCGGCGTCGGCGCCGCCCTTCAGGATCAGGTTCCCGCGCAGGACGTCTTTCTCGATCGCGCCCGTGGTGCGCAGTTCGGTACGGCCGCGGAAGGCGGGGCCGAGCCGCTCCAGGCTCACCATGGTCGTCACGAGCTTCATGGTCGATGCCGGCTGCATCGGCCGGTCGGCCTGGTGCGACAGCACCACGGCGTCGCCCTTGAGCACCAGCACGCCGAGGGAATCTTCCGGCAGGCCCTGCTGCGCCAGCACCTGTGCCACCGGGGCCGGCAGCTGGGCGTGGGCGCTGCCGAAGACAGCGACAAGGACGGTGGCGAGGGCAAGGCGGCGCAGCATGGATACTCCTTTAACCGAAGAAGAGATAGGCGACGAAGATGGCGCCGATGACGCCGGCCAGGTCGGCCAGCAGGCCGTAGCCGATCGCATAGCGGGTCTTGCGGATGCCGACCGAGCCGAAGTACAGCGCGACGACGTAGAACGTGGTGTCGGCGGCGCCCTGCAGGATGCTGGACAGGCGGCCGACGAAGGAGTCGACGCCGTAGGTGGTCATCGCGTCGATCATCATGGCGCGCGAGCCGCTGCCCGACAGGGGCTTCATGAGCGCGGTCGGCAGTGCGCCGACGAAGTCGGTTGGCAGGCCGAGGGCGTTGAAGACCCAGGCGAAGCCGCTGACGATCATGCCCAGGATGCCCGAGTTGCGCACCACGCTGATCGCCACCAGCATGCCGACCAGGTAGGGGATGATTCTCAGCGAGGTCTCGATACCGCCCTTGGCGCCTTCGATGAAGGCTTCGAACACGTTCACCTTCCTGGCCAGCGCGCCGACCATGAAGGCGGCGATGATCGAGAACAGGATCAGGTTGGCCGCGACCACCGAGACCAGCTGGATCTGCGCCTTGTCGAGGAAGACGGTGAAGTACCAGACCAGCAGGCCGATGAGCGCGGTCAGGCCGCCGATCCAGCCGAAAACGGCCGGATGCAGCAGATTGATGCGCTGGCGCAGGCTGACGGCGATGATGCCGGTCATGGTCGAGCAGTAGGTCGCGATCAGGGTCGGGATGAAGATGTCGGCCGGGTTGGCGGCGCCGAGGATCGCGCGCTGGGCCATGATCGCCAGCGGGATGATGGTCAGGCCCGAGGTCTGGATCACCAGGAACATGATCTGGGCGTCGCTGGCCTCGTCCTTGCTGGGGTTCAGGGACTGCAGGCTTTCCATGGCTTTCAGGCCGAAGGGGGTGGCGGCGTTGTCCAGGCCGAGCATGTTGGCCGAGAAGTTCATCACCATGTGGCCGTTGGCCGGATGGTCCTTCGGCACGCCCGGGAAGATGCGCGAAAAGAAGGGCCCGATGATGCGGGCGAACAGGTTGATGGCGCCGGCTTTTTCGCCGACGTTCATGATGCCGAGCCAGAGTGTCATGACGCCGGCCAGCGGCAGGGCGATGTCCATCACCGCCATCTTGGCCGACGAGAAGGTGCCGTCGATGATCCGCTTGAAGATTTCGCTATCGCCCAGGAACAGCCATTGCGCGAGTGCCGCGACGAAGCCGACGAGGAAGAAGCCAGTCCAGATGTAATTGAGTGCCATGAGTTTGCTGCCGCCGAGGTCGTACGATTGTGCAGCGGAGAGTATAGGCCGGGAATAAGCTGCGCAGATGAAAGAATGCGCCAAGGCCATGTTTAAAAGTTATGAGGACGTGTCGGGCTTTCTTTTTCTATTTGCTCAATTGCATGAAAATCAGGGCATAATCTTTCTCCAGTTCGCGCCTATTGGAGAAGAGAGCATATGCATTGCCTAGCCCGCCCTACCTTGTGCAGCCTTGTATTTGTTCTCGGTAGCTTTGCCGCCGTGCCTGCTGACGCGCAGGCGCAGGCGCCAGCCGCGGCTCGCAGCGAACGCGTGGCCGCGCTCCTTCCGGAAATTGACAAGATCTACACGGAGCTCGCCGGCAAGGAGCACCTGCCTGGCCTGGTGTACGGCGTGGTCCTCGACGGCAAGCTGGTGCACGTCCGTTCGCTCGGCCTGGCCGATGTGGAGCGCAAGATCCCTGCGACCAGTTCGACCGAATTCCGCATTGCCTCGATGAGCAAGAGCTTTGTGGCGATGGCGGCGCTGAAGCTGCGTGACCAGGGCAAGCTGCGGCTCGACGATCCGGTCGCCGACTACCTGCCTGAACTGCGCCGCGTCCAGCTGCCGACCGCGGATTCGCCCGCGCTGACGATTCGCCACCTGCTGACCATGACCACCGGACTGCCCGAGGACAATCCCTGGGGCGACCGCCAGATGGCCGTTTCCAATGCCCGGCTCGAGCAGCTGGCGGGCGCCGGACTGTCGTTCTCCAACGCTCCCGGGCAGACCTTCGAGTACAGCAACCTCGGATACATCTTCCTGGGCAAGGTGGTGAGCAAGGCCTCGGGCATGCGCTTCCAGGATTACGTCACGCGCGAAATCCTGCGGCCGCTGGGAATGCACAACACGCGCTGGGAATATACGCAAGCCGCACCGGGCAAGCTCGCGCTGGGCTACCGCTGGGACCGCGACCACTGGGAGCCTGAGCCGATCCTGTCCGACGGCGACGGCGCCGCGATGGGCGGCTTGATCACGACGGCGGATGACTTCGCGCGCTACGTCGCCTTCCACCTGGACGCCTGGCCGGCCCGCAATGATCCGGAGCGCGGGCCGCTGCGCCGCGCCTCGGTGCGCGAGATGCACCTGCCGCAGGTGTTTACCGGCTTCGCCGTCAAGGCGACCCTGACCGACAGGAAGACGCCAAATCCGCGCATGCATTTCTATAACTACGGCCTGGACTGGACGCGCGACAGCCACGACGTGGTGACGGCCGGCCATTCGGGCGGGCTGCCCGGCTTCGGCAGCCAGTTCCGTTTCGCACCGGACCACGGTGTCGGGGTGTTTGCCTTCACCAACCTGCGCTACGGGCCGGTGTACGGACCCACCAATAGGATACTGAGCATGCTGGTCGAGCGCGCCGATCTGGGGCCCCGGGCCATTGCCGTCTCGCCGATCCTGGCGAAGCGCCATCCGCAAGTGGCACAACTGGTGCAGTCGTGGGATGCATCCCTGGGAAGTGCGATTGCGGCCGACAACCTGTTCCTCGACCGCTCGCGCGTAGACTGGATCGCGCACGCGCGCGAAAAGCTGGAGCCGATCGGGAAGATCACCTCGGTTGGCCCGATCGAGGCCGAGAACGCCTTGCGCGGCACGTTCCCGCTCATCGGCGAGCGCGGCACGGTGAACGTCAAATTCACGCTCACTCCCGAACGCGAGCCCAAGGTGCAGGAGATCACGCTCACGCCGGCGAAGCCGCCGGTGAATCAATAAGCATGTTCAGGACCGGAAAACGCAAAGCCGGGGGGCGGCTCACCGTTTTCCCGCAGCCGCGGATATGATACGCAAGGTTTTCCCGCTGCTTCGATATCGCCTCCGTCATGACACTCCGCCTGGCTGCCGCCGCCCTCCTGTTCCCCCTGCTGTGCGCCGCTAGCGCGAGCGCGCAGCTTCCCCCGAAGGCGCCCGCGCAGGAAAAAGTCCTGCGCATGTTCCTGTCCACCAGCGAGACCGGCCTGGACCCGGCCGTGGCTTCGGACAATGCCACGCTCTCGCTGCTGGAAAACTTGTTCGACCCGCTGCTGCGCTACGACTACCTGGCGCGTCCGGCGAAGCTGCGCCCGAACACGGCCGCCGCCATGCCGGAGGTGAGCGCGGACGGACTGACTTACACCTTCCGTATCCGCCCCGGTATCCACTTCACCCCGGATCCGGCCTTCAAAGGGGCGAAACGCGAGATGACGGCGCAGGATTACGTCTACAGCATCGGGCGCCTGCTCGACCCGGCGACCAGGTCGCCCTGGGCCGCGACGTTCGAGGGCGTGGCCGAGCTGCGCGCCCTCGACCGCCATACCTTGCGCATCCGCCTGAAGGCGCCGGACAACAACTTCCTGTTCTACCTGGCGATGCCGGCTTCCAGCGCAGTGGCGCGCGAAGTCATCGAGGCCTATCCGGGCCAGGCAGGCAACCACCCGGTCGGCACCGGCCCCTTCATGGTCGGCGAGTGGAAGCGCAGCGACCGCATCGTCCTGCTGGCCAATCCGCATTCGACCGCCGTGTTCCATGCGGCGCCGGAAGACGCATCGAAGTACAGCGCCGAGGACAAGGCCATCGCCGCCGCCCTCGACGGCAAGCGCCTGCCGCGGGTGGACCGGATCGAGCTGCGCGTCGCCGAGGAATTCCAGGGCCGCATGCTGGGCTTCCTGAACGCCGAGTACGACTACCTCGAGCAGATTCCCGAATCCATGACCGACATGGTGGTGCGTGACGGCCGGCTCAAGCCCGAGCTGGCGGCGCGCGGCATCGTGCTGTCGCGCTTTCCGGTACTGCAGACCTACTACATGTGGATGAACATGAACGACCCGGTGGTCGGGGGCTACGGCAAGGACAAGGTGGCGCTGCGTCGCGCGATCTCGATGGCCTACAACAATGCCGAGGACATCGCGCTGCTGAAGAAGGGCTTTGCGATCAAGGCCGAGTCGCCGTTGCCGCCCAACGTGCTGGGCTACGACCCGGACTACCGCAGCCCGGTACCCTATGACCCCCAGCTGGCCAACGCGCTGCTGGACCGCTACGGCTATACCCGGCGCGACCCGGATGGGTTTCGGCGTACGCCCGACAACAGGCCGCTGACGCTCACCATGCACAGCGAAGCGACGGTCAGCGGCCGCCTGCGCGACGAGCTGTGGCGCAAGTGCCTGAACGCGATCGGCCTGCGCGTCGTGTTCAAGTCCGATAAAAAGACCGAGATCATCAAGGCGTCGCGCCTGGGCACGGTCCAGATGTTCGAGAGTAACTGGATCGCCGACTTCCCCGACGGCGACAACTTCTACCAGCTCCTGTACGGCCCCAACGCCGGCCGCGCCAATTACGCGCGTTTCAACCTGCCGGCCTACAACGAGCGCTACGAACAGGCGCGCCGTCTCACCGATGGCCCCGCGCGCCAGAAGCTGTATTTCGAGATGAACCAGCTGATCCATGCATATAACCCATGGGTGCCGTTGACCCAGGTCTTGTCCGGCGATTTGCGTCATCCGTGGCTGAAAAACTACAAACGCCACCCTGTCGAATTCACCACCTGGCGCTATCTGGATGTCGATGTTGCGCAAAGGGCACGCTTCGCCAGAGGAGAGCGCTAGATTTCGTGAGTTTTTCCTAAATAAAACATTCCCCTTAGTTATACTTGCCGCCGGATATTTCATTGGATAGCCCTAAATAACTGGGCTTACCCTGAAATCAAAAATAACGTAATGCTAAGACATTGCGAAAATGAAAACCGGCCGGAAAACCAGGCCGCCAAGGGAAAACGTTAGGAGAAACGCGTGAAGTTAAAGAAGCTCGCCCAATTGATCGCCCTGATGGGTGCGGTCAGCCCGGCCGTCGCACAAAACGTGCAAACGTCTGGTCCAATCCAGCGTGTCGAGATCACCGGTAGCAGCATCAAGCGCGTCGCCAAGGAAGGCGCACTGCCGGTGCAGGTGATCAGCGCCGACACCCTGCAGAAACAGGGTATTACGTCCGCCGAGCAACTGATGGCGACGATTTCGGCGAACGGCACCGGTGCCGACAATCCGACTTCGGGCAACAACGTGTTCGGCGCCGATGCCGACCGCGTCAGCGGCGGCGCTTCCTTCGCGTCCTTCCGCGGCCTGGGACCGAACAGCACCCTGGTCCTGATCAACGGGCGCCGCGCGCCCACCCACGGCAAGAGCGGCAAGGCGGTCGACCTGAATTCGATCCCGATGGCGGCGATTTCCCGCATCGAGATCCTGAAGGACGGTGCCTCCGCGATCTACGGCACCGACGCGATCGGTGGCGTGATGAACATCATCCTGCGGACCGACTACCAGGGCGCCGAAGCTTCGGCCTACACCAACATCACCGAGGCGGGCGGCGGCAACATCCACCGCGGCTCGCTGATCGTCGGTACCGGCGACCTGGAGACCGACGGCTTCAACGTCATGGCTACCGCCTCGTTCACCAAGAACGAGAAGCTCGAATCGCGCCAGCGTGACTTCGCCAACGGCTTCCAGCCTTCGCGCGGCCTGTCGCCGGACACCACCGGCACCCCGTACGCGAACCAGCTGACCGGCGCCGGCACCGCGCTGGGCACCGGCTTCAAGATGCCGAACGACCCGACCACCTACCTGCAGGCCAACCCGCTGAGCTTCCAGGGCAAGTGCGACACGGTCGAAGGCATGTCGCAGTACCAGACCGCGCTGTGGAAGGACGTCACTTCGCCGCTGCGCACGCGTTATTCCTGCGCCTACGACTACGGTGCCGACTACGTGATGCAGTCGCCGTCCGAGCAGGCCAACCTGCTGCTGCGCGGCACCTATAAACTGGCGGCGGACCACAGGATGTTCGTCGAGGCGATCGGCTCGCGTTCGGAAGTGATCTCGATCCTGACCCCGGCCCAGATCTCGACCTCGCTCGCCAACGGCAACGCTTATCCGGTGGGCGGTCCTTACTACCAGGATCTGTCGGCCTTCATCCCGACCTACAACCGCAACCTGCCGATCATCTACAAATGGCGCGCCAACGCGCTGGGTAACCGGACCCAGGACAACACCACCGAGAGCGGCCGCCTGCTGGTCGGTTTCGAGGGCGTGATCCGTGACTGGGACTACAAGCTGGGCCTGTCGAAGGCGCAGAGCACGTCGCACATGGACCTGCTCGACGGCTATGCCTACACTGCCGATTTCTACAAGGTGCTCGGCAGCGGCATCGTCAACCCGTGGTCGCTCGACGGCAAGCAGACCCAGGCGGCGATCGACGCGATCGAGAAGACCAAGTACCGCGGCGCTTTCCAGACCGGCAAGACGACCATGACCCAGATCGACGGCACCGTCTCGGGTGAGCTGTTCGACCTGCCAGCCGGCAAGCTGGCAATGGCCGCCGGCTTCGACTTCCGCCGTGAAACCTACCTGTACAGCCAGGACGTGGCCGCCGAGCCGATCCTGCTGGCGCCGGGCAACGCCAACCTGCCGAAGGCCTCGCGCGACGTCAAGGCGTTCTTCGCCGAGTTCATCGTGCCGGTGACCAAGGACCTGGAACTGCAGCTGGCCGTGCGCCGCGACGACTACAGCGTGATCGGCGCGACCACCAATCCGAAGGTCGCCTTCCGCTACCAGCCGGCCAACTGGCTGCTGTTCCGCGGTTCGGCCAACAAGGGCTTCCTGGCGCCGAGTTTCGTCCAGCTGTACACCGGCTCGCTCGATGGCGAACTGTCGAACGGCGTGATCGACAGCGTCGGTTGCGCGCGTCATCCTGGCGACATCCGCTTCTGCGCACCGGAGCGCTTCGACTTCAAGTCCGGCGGCAACCCGAACCTGGTGCCGGAAACCTCGAAGCAGGGCACCCTGGGCCTGGTCATCGAGCCGTTCAAGGGCTTCTCGGCCTCGATCGACTGGTGGGCGGTCAACATGAAGAACCGCATCCTGAACCGCAGCGCGACCGTCGTGCTGCAGAATGCCGCGCTGCTGCCGGGTAACATCATCCGCAACCCGGACGACACCATCAACTACGTCCAGGCCGGCTGGATCAATGCGGCGGGCGCCAAGACCCGCGGCATCGACGTCGGCCTGCGCGGCGACGGCAAGTTCGGCGACGGCTTCAAGTGGAGCGCCACCCTGGACGGCACCTGGACCGACAGCTTCAAGTTCGCCGAGATCGAAGGCCAGCCGTACAAGGAATACGTCGGCATGTTCTTCACCCGCGACCTGTACCTGCGCTGGAAGCACGCTGCCACCTTCAGCGTGAGCCGCGGCGACTGGAACGTCCTGGTGAGCAACAACTTCGCCTCGGGCTACAAGGACCAGGTGCCGAACGCCGGCAAGGGCACGCCGCCGCCGGGCTTCAACCCGGACGTGTCGAGCTACACCCGCTTCGGCCTGGCGGCCACCTATACCGGCTTCAAGAACACCACGCTCACGCTCGGTGTACAGAACCTGTTCGACCGCGATCCGCCGTTCACCGCCCACAACGTTGACGAAGTGGTCGGCGCTGCCTGGGATCCGCGCGTGGCCGATCCGCGTGGCCGTGCCTTCACCTTCAACGTCAAGTACAAGTTCTTCTAACTTGACCGTTGTCAGCGGCCCGCTGTCGATGGAGGCGCAAGCCTCCACGGCGCGGGCCGTTTTTCATTTTTTTCACGCGAATTTCGCATGACTCTCAGCCGACGCAGCTTCGGCGCCCTGGTCGCAGCCGGTTTCTCCGCCTCCGGACTCGCGGCTGCCGCGCCGCAGCGTTCTCCCAAACGCCTCATCAAACCCCCACGCCTGCGCCCCGGCGACCTGGTCGGCCTGATCGCGCCCGGCGGCTTCGCCGACGACCGCCTGATCGAGAAAGCGGTCCAGAATATCGAAGCCCTCGGAATGCGGGCGAAAGTAGGCACTTACATCAAGGCCGTGCACGGCAACTATGCCGGTTCAAGCCAGCAGCGCCTGGCCGACCTGCATGCCATGTTCGCCGACCCGGAAGTGAAGATGATCTGGCCGATCCGCGGCGGCTCGGGCTGCATTTCGCTGCTCTCGAAACTCGACTACGGCCTGATCCGGCGTAATCCGAAAATCCTGCTCGGCTACTCGGACATCACCGCGCTGCACCTGGCGATCTACAACAGGACCGGCCTGGTGACCTTCCACGGCCCGGTGGCCTCGTCGACGCTGGCCGACTATCCGCGCGAGCACATGATGGCCGTGCTGACCGACCCGCGGCCCAGCTACACGATCCCGATGGCACCGGAAAATGCATTGAAGGCGCACACCGCGCCGCACTTCGGCATCCGCACCCTGACCGCGGGCGTGGCCACCGGCCCGCTCCTGGGCGGCAACCTGTCGATCGTGGCGGCATTGTGCGGCACGCCGTATGCGGCCGACTTCAGCAAGGCCCTGCTGTTCCTGGAAGAGGTGGACGAGGCGCCCTACCGCCTGGACCGCTGGATGACCCAGCTCGACCTGTCATTCGGTTTCGCCAATGCGGCCGGCGTCATGGTCGGCATCTGCGAGGATTGCGCACCGCAAGAAGGAAGGCGCTCGCTGAGCCTGGACGAGACCTTCGATCAGCACCTGAAACCCTTGACCGTGCCGGCGGTGACCGGTTATTCGATCGGGCATATCCGCCACCAGTTCACCATTCCGGTCGGCGTGCGCGGCCGGCTGGACACGGAGGCCCAGACCGTGACCCTGCTCGAGCCTGCCGTTTCGTGATCACTCGGGATCGAAACTGAACATGAGCGGGAAGATCATCGGGCAGGGCTTGCCGGCACACAGCGCCGGCTTGAAGCGCTGCATCATGGCGATCAGGCCAGTTGCAGGCTCATCGACACCGCGCCGACTGCTTGCCCGCCGATGCGGTAGAGGTCCGGCACTTCGCCGGTGACGTGAAAACCGGTGCGCGCGTACAGTGCGCGTGCCTTGTGGTTTTGCGCCAGCACTTCGAGGTCGACCCAGGCGAAGCCGCCGGCGCGGGCCCAGGCCAGCGCCTCCTGCACCAGGCGCGTGCCGATGCCGGCGCGGCGCAGGTCGTGGCGCACGCCCATGCCGAGCAGGGTGCGATGGCCGGAGGCCGGCTCCGGCCGGCCGCGCAGGTCGATGTGGCCGGCCACCAGGCCGTTCTCGTCGAGCGCGATCCATACCTGGCGCCAGCCCGGCTGGCCTGCGGGCCTTGTCATACCGGTGGCGAAGCGCTCGCGCATGGCCGGCGGCACGCCATCGGGCGTCGGTTCCATCGGCTGGAACAGCAGGCCGTCGCGACCGTTCTCCGCCAGCTGCTCGCCCAGGTAGGCGAACAGCGCCGGCAGGTCCTCAAGCGTGGCGGGACGGATCGTGATCACAGTGCCCGCGCGATCAGGATCTTCTGGATGTCGCTGGTGCCTTCGTAGATCTGGCACACGCGAACGTCGCGGTAGATGCGCTCGACCGGGAAGTCGGCCACGTAGCCGTAGCCGCCGAACACCTGCATGGCGCTGGAGACCACGCGCTCGGCCATCTCGGAGGCGAACAGCTTGGCCATCGCGGCTTCCTTCAGGCAGGGCAGGCCGGCATCCTTCATCGAGGCCGCGTGCAGGATCAGCTGGCGCGCGGCCTCGATCTGCATCGCCATCTCGGCCAGGCGGAACTGCACCGACTGGTGCTCGAAGATCGGCTTGCCGAAGCTCTCGCGGTCTTTCGCATACGCCAGCGCGGCTTCATACGCCGCGCGCGCCATGCCGACCGACTGCGAGGCGATGCCGATGCGGCCGCCCTCGAGGCCGGACAGGGCGATCTTGTAGCCCATGCCTTCCTCGCCGATCAGGTTCGCCGCCGGCACGCGGCAGTTGTCGAACACGATCTGCGCGGTGTCCGAGGAGTGCTGGCCCATCTTCTGTTCCAGGCCGGCGACGATGTAGCCCGGCGTAGTCGTCGGCACCCAGAAGGCGCTGATGCCCTTCTTGCCGGCAGTCTTGTCGGTGACCGCCATGACGATGGCCACATCGCCGTACTTGCCGCTGGTGATGAACTGCTTGGTGCCGTTGAGGACGTAATGGTCGCCGTCGCGGACGGCGGTGGTACGCAAGGCCGAGGCGTCGCTGCCGGTGTGCGGTTCGGTGAGGGCAAAGGCGCCCAGCATCTCGCCTTGCGCCAGCGGGACCAGGTATCGTGCTTTTTGCTCTTCGTTCGCATACATCATGGCGATCGAGCAGACCGGGCAGTTGTTGACCGAGATGATGGTCGAGGTGCCGCCGTCGCCGGCCGCGATCTCTTCCAGCACCAGCGCCAGCGACACGTAGTCGAGGCCTGCGCCGCCGTACTGCTCCGGCACCGCGACGCCGAAGGCGCCCAGGCCGGCCAGTTCCTTCAGCTCGTCCTTCGGAAAATAGTGTTCGCGGTCCCAGCGCGCGGCGTTCGGGGCCAGGCGCTCCTGCGCGTAGCTGCGCAGGGCGTCGCGGATCATCTGGTGTTCTTCGCTCAGTATCATCGTGTCTCGTATCTTGTTTGTGTTGTCCGGCTTACCAGGGAATGGGCGTGCCGTCGTGGTTCAGGAAGCTGCCGTTGCTGGACGCATCCAGCCTGTCCAGCGTGGCGCGCAGGTCGCGCACGCTCTGCTCCACCGTGAGCGTGGCGCCGCTGCCGCCCATGTCGGTCTGCACCCAGCCCGGGTGGAAGGACACGCAGGTGACGCCCTGCGCCCCGTAGGTGATGGCGGCATCGGCGAGCACCGAGTTGAGCGCCGCCTTGCTGGCGCGGTACAGGGTGCCGTCGGTAGAGCTGCGCGCGCCGATCGAGCCCATCTTCGAAGACAGCACGGCCAGCTTGCCGCGCGTATCGGCCAGCAGCGGGCCGACGATCGGGATCAGGCGCATGGCCGACAGCACGTTGGTGCGCATGACGGTGTCGAATTCGGGGCCGGTCGGGAAGCCCGAGCCCGACGGGCCGTAGACGCCGGCCACCAGCCAGGCCACGTCGACCTTCTCGTCGTCGAGCCGCCAGCCGAGCGCGGCGATCGAATCGGCGCTGGTGACGTCGAGCTGGTGGGCGGTCGCGCCCATGCGGGCCAACGCGTCGCAGTCTTCCTGCTTGCGTGCAGTGGCGATCACGCGCCAGCCCTCTATACGGTACTGGCGCACCATCTCGTGGCCGATGCCGCGCGAAGCGCCGAGGATCAAAGCGGTAGGCATAGCAGCTCCTTGTGTTTGGGTTTCGTAGGGTGGGCGGCTTCGCCGCCCACGCGTTCAACTAAAGAATGCGTCATCGTAACGCCTGCGTAATTTGAACGCGTGGGCAGGAGACCTGCCCACCCTACAACTGCAACAGCGTCAGATCAGCTCGATTGCCATTGCCGTCGCTTCACCGCCGCCGATGCACAGCGAAGCCACGCCGCGCTTGCCGCCGGTGCGCTTCAGCGCGCCCAGCAGGGTGACGATGATGCGCGCGCCCGAGGCGCCGATCGGGTGGCCCAGGGCGCAGGCGCCGCCGTGGATGTTGACCTTGCTGTGCGGGATGTCGAGGTCACGCATGGCGGCCATCGGCACCGCGGCGAAGGCTTCGTTGATCTCGAACAGGTCGACATCACCGGCAGTCCAGCCGGTCTTCTTGAACAGCTTCTGCATCGCGCCGATCGGGGCGGTGGTGAACAGGTTCGGTTCCTGGGCGTGGGTCGCATGGCCGAGGACGCGGGCGATCGGGGTCAGGCCCAGTTCCTTGGCCTTCGATTCGCGCATCATCACCAGGGCGGCGGCGCCGTCGTTGATCGACGAGGACGAGGCGGCGGTCACGGTGCCGTCCTTCTTGAATGCCGGCTTGAGCGACGGGATCTTGTCGACCTTGGCCTTCATCGGGCCTTCGTCCTTCTCGACCAGCAGTTCGCCGGTGCGGGTGCTGACTGCGACCGGTGCGACTTCCCAGTTGAACCAGCCTTCGTTGTTGGCGTTTTGTGCGCGCTTGACCGACTCGATCGCGAAGTTGTCCTGGTCCTCGCGCGAGAACTGGTAGGTGGCCACGCACTCTTCGGCGAAGGTGCCCATCGAACGGCCTTCGCCGGTCTTCTCGTTGCGCGAATAGGCGTCTTCGAGGCCGTCGAGCATCATGTGGTCGAACATCGGCGCATGGCCGATGCGGTAGCCGCCGCGCGCCTTCGGGATCAGGTAGGGCGCATTGGTCATCGATTCCATGCCGCCTGCGACGACGATGTCGGCGCTGCCGGCCACCAGCTGGTCATGGGCGAAGATCGCAGCCTGCATCGCCGAGCCGCACATCTTCGAGAGGGTCACGGCGCCGGTCGACAGCGGCAGGCCGGCCTTGATCAGCGCCTGGCGCGCCGGGGCCTGGCCCTGGCCGGCCATCAGGCAGTTGCCGAAGTAGACGTGCTCGACGCTGTTGGCGTCGACGCCGGCGCGCTCCACCGCGGCCTTGATCGCCACCGCGCCGAGGTCGCTCGCCGACTTCGACGAAAAATCGCCCTGGAAGGCGCCCATCGGGGTACGGGCGGCGCCAACGATAACGACTGGATCATTCATTGTGTAAGTTCTCCAAAATGGGTGGCGCGGGTTCAGTGATGTGCTGCGCCGGGGTGGTGGTTGCTTGGTGACAGAAACGGATCTGCTGGGGATAAGGGAACACGTCGTCGACGATGCCCGCCAATATGCGGTCCTTGTGAGATTGCCAATACGCGCGGGTTAACAGCTCCGCGTGGTGCTTCATGAAATAGTGTCGAATGCGCGGATTTCCAAGCAGGAAACGGCCAAACTGTTCCGGAAAGACGTCGTGCTTGCCGATCGGGTACCAAGGTTCGGACGACATCTCATCCTCTTCGTTGCGCGCTTCCGGGATGTCGCGGAAATTGCAGTCGGTGAGGTACTCGATCTCGTCGTAATCATAGAACACGACGCGGCCGTGGCGGGTGACGCCGAAATTCTTGTAGAGCATGTCGCCCGGGAAGATATTCGCGGCGACCAGGTCCTTGATAGCATTGCCGTATTCGATCACGCCGTGCTCGATGCGTTCCTCGTCGCCGGCGGCCTGGGCATCGCCCAGGTAGATATTCAGCGGCACCATGCGGCGCTCGATGTAGAGGTGGCGCACGATGATGCGCTCGCCTTCGATCTCGACCAGCGAGGGCGCGTGTTGCTTCAGCTCGTTCAATAACTCTTCCGAGAAGCGCGCCAGCGGGAAGGCGACGTCGGAATACTCGAGCGTGTCGGCCATGCGCCCGACGCGGTCGTGGTGCTTCACCAGCAAATATTTTTCCTTGACCTGGGCGCGCGTGGTTTCCTTCGGCGGCGGATAGAAGTCCTTGATCACCTTGAACACGTAGGGAAAGGACGGCAGCTCGAACACCAGCATCACCAGGCCGCGAATGCCGGGCGCGATGCGGAACAGGTCCGAGCTGTGCTTCAGGTGCTGCAGGAAGTCGCGGTAGAACAGGGTCTTGCCCTGCTTCTGCAGGCCCAGCACCGTGTAGATCTCGCTGCGCGGCTTGCGCGGCATCAGGCTGCGTAGAAAACTCACGTAGGCCGACGGCACCTCCATGTCCACCAAAAAATAGGCGCGCGTGAAGCTGAACAACAGGGTGATGTGATAGACCTCGGTCAGTACCGTGTCCAGCACCAGCCGCCCCTGGCGATCGTGCAGCACCGGGATCACGAAGGGGTAGTCGCGTGGGCCGTTGATGACGCGGCCGACGATATAGGCGCCCTTGTTGCGGAAGAAGGGGCTGGACAGCACTTGCAGCTGCAGGTTCGGTTCCGCACGCGCCAGCCCGAAGGCATCGCTCAGCCGCGCCTCGACGTTCGCCACGTCGCGGTCGAGGTCGGCGAAGGGCACGGCGAACTGGAAGTTGGTGACCACCCGGCGCAAGGCGAAGCGCAGGCCGTCGGCCGCCGGGTAGTAGACACGGTAGGTCGGCAACGGCTCCTCGGTCTCGATGTACTCGGTGGAGATCACCGGGCGCACGAAGATGTAGTCGTTATGGTAGTAGCTGCGGTGCAGGATGATGCAGCTGACCGAGTTGAAGAAGGTTTCGGCCAGTTCCGGCTGCTTGTGGCCGGACAGCAGGCCGATGTAGTGCAGCTTGGTTTCGCGCCAGACGGGGTCCAGGAGTTCTTCCGGCTCGTACTCGTCCTGCAGGACGTGCACGCATTCCTGCACCCGCTGGTCGTAGTAATCGATGCGCTCGCGCGCGGCGCCCTGCGCGGTGGCCCAGTCGGCGGCCTCGAAATGGCGCCGCGCCCCCTGGCTGGCCTGGCGGAACAGGCGGTAATGCTTGTCGAAGCCGTCCAGGATGGTGCGCGCGATGTCGAAGGCGATCTGGGAAGACAGCAGTTTGGGGAACGCTTGCTGGGTCATCGTTCGTCTCGCGCGCAGTGGTCAGCGTACAGTTTATGGCAATGTAGGGTGGGCAGGTTTCCTGCCCACGCGTTCAAACCGAATATGAACAAACGCATCGGCTGTTCTCGCGGTGATTGAACGCGTGGGCGGGAGACCCGCCCACCCTACGTATCCTTGGCTGATCCGATACCCGTTTTTACATGGTCTCGCCGAACAGTTCGCGGCCGATCAGCATGCGGCGGATCTCGCTGGTGCCGGCGCCGATCTCGTACAGCTTGGCGTCGCGCCACAGGCGGCCGACCGGGTACTCGTTGATGTAGCCGTTGCCGCCCAGGGTCTGGATCGCTTCGCCGGCCATCCAGGTCGCCTTCTCGGCGCTGTACAGGATGGCGCCGGCGGCGTCCTTGCGCAGGGCGCGCACGGCTTCCGGGGTGGTGGCGCGGTCACAGGCCTGGCCGACCGCGTAGACATAGGCGCGGCAAGCCATCATGGTCGAGTACATGTCGGCGATCTTGCCCTGCATGAGCTGGAACTCGCCGATCGCCTGGCCGAACTGCTTGCGCTCGTGGATGTACGGCACGACCGCGTCCATACAGGCCGACATGATGCCCAGCGGGCCACCCGACAGCACGGTCCGCTCGAAGTCCAGGCCCGACATCAGCACGTTCACGCCCTTGCCCACGCCGCCCAGCACGTTCTCGACCGGGACTTCGCAGTCCTGGAACACCAGCTCGCCGGTGTGCGAGCCGCGCATGCCCAGCTTGTCGAGTTTTTGCGCGATCGAGAAACCTTTAAAACCTTTTTCGATCAGGAAGGCGGTCATGCCGCGCGGGCCCGCTTCCAGGTCGGTCTTGGCGTACACCACCAGGGTATCGGCATCCGGGCCGTTGGTGATCCACATCTTGGTCCCGTTGAGCACGTAGCGGTCGCCCTTGAGCTCTGCCTTCAGCTTCATGCTGACGACGTCGGAACCGGCGTTCGGCTCGGACATGGCCAGCGCGCCCACGTGCTCGCCCGAGATCAGCTTGGGCAGGTACTTGCGCTTCTGCTCTTCGTTGCCGTTGCGCTTGATCTGGTTGACGCACAGGTTCGAGTGGGCGCCGTAGGACAGGCCGACCGAGGCCGAAGCACGCGAGATTTCTTCCATGGCGACGATGTGCGCCAGGTAGCCCATGTTGGCGCCGCCGTATTCCTCGCCGACGGTGATGCCCAGCAGGCCGAGTTCGCCCATCTTCTTCCACAGGTCCATCGGGAACTGGTCGGTGCGATCGATCTCCGCAGCGCGCGGTGCGATTTCGGCTTCCGCGAACTGTTGTACGGCTTCGCGCAGCGCGGCGATGTCTTCGCCATGGTCAAAGGTCAAGCCTGGGAGATGCAGCATTGTCGTCCTCGTGAACGGTGGTTGAGCAGAATAGGGTGCATGATACTCGCCTCTTACGTTAACGTAAACGTCAACTGGATGGCGAAAAAACGGGAGGGCCAGTCCCTCCCGATGCTTCAGGCAGCGTCTTTGCGTTCCGCGCTTTCCGCCAGCAGGCGGCGGCATTCTTCCTCATGCGCAGAAATTTCTTCGAGCGCCATCTCGATGTCGGCGCGCTGCTGTTCCAGCGTCACGCGCTGGTGGGCCAATACGCCGAGGAAACGTTCGATCTGGGCCACGGTGTCGCGCGGCGATTCGTACATATCGACGATGCTCTTGATCTCCGACAAGGTCAGGCCGAGGCGCTTGCCGCGCAAGGTCAGCTTCAGCCGGGTACGGTCGCGCGGGGTGTAGACACGGTTGCGGCCACCCACGCCTTCGCGCTTCGGACTGAGCAAGCCCTGGTCCTCGTAGAAGCGGATGGCACGGGCAGTGATGTCGAATTCGCGGGCCAGTTCGGCGATGGTGTAGGTGACCATGGTGCTATGGGTGAAGAAAGCTTGGGCAAGGGAAGCAAAACAGGGAATCGCTTACAATCGATGCCTGCGCGTCCAGTTTACGTTTACGTTAACGGCATTGTAGCGCGACCGCTCCACGACGAACACGAAAGTTTTCCATGAACCCGCTCGAAGCCCAGCTCGATTACCCCTTTGGCGACACTGTCCCTGCACCGGGCATGGTCCAGGAATTGGCGCCGGGTCTGGTTTGGATCCGCATGCCATTGCCCTTCGCGCTCGACCACATCAACCTGTGGCTGTTGCGCGACGAACATGAGGGGCAGGGCGGCTGGAGCGTGGTCGATTGCGGCGCCGGAACCGACGCCACCCGGGCGGCCTGGGAGCAGGTGCTGGCCGAGGGCCTGCAGGGCGCGCCGCTGCTGCGCGTATTCGCTACGCACTGCCATCCGGACCACGTCGGCCTGTCCGGCTGGCTCAGCAGCCGCTTCCAGGCGCCGTTCTTGGCCACGGCCGGGGAGTTCGCCTTTGCACGCATGATGGCGGCGGCATTGCCAGGCGTGGACGGCCCTTCGGCCATTCCGCACTTCGAGCGCCACGGCCTGGTCGACCCGGCCATGCTGGAACAGATGCGCAGCCGCCGGAATTACTATCCCTCCCTGGTGCCGGCGGTGCCCGAAGCCTATACCCGCCTGCAGGACGGCGACCTGGTCGAGCTCGGCGGCACGAGCTGGCGCGTGATCACCGGCTTCGGCCACTCGCCCGAGCACGCTTCCCTATACTCCGACGCACTGAAGGTCCTGATTTCCGGCGACATGGTCTTGCCGCGCATTTCGACCAACGTGTCGGTGTTCGCGGTCGAGCCGGAAGGCAACCCCCTCGAGCTGTATCTGCAGTCCTTGAAAAAGTTCACAAACTTGCCTGAAGACACTCTTGTCCTGCCTTCGCACGGCAAGCCCTTCCGCGGCCTGCATACCCGGATTGCCCAGTTACATGATCACCATGCGGCGCGCCTGGGCGAGGTGCTGGCGGCCTGCGTCGAGCCGAAGTCTGCCGTCGAGATCGTCCCCCTGATGTTCCGCCGCAAGCTCGATGCCCACCAGCTCAGTTTCGCTCTGGGCGAAGCACTGGCGCACCTGCATAAATTATGGCGTGACGGCATGCTGTGCCGTAGTAAAGACAGTGACGGCATCATCCGCTTCCGCCTCGCCTGAGTCCTCCCTGTAGCGTCGCAAATGCAACAAATATGCATATTTGTTGCATGCAATCGTGCGGCAATGTCATACTTTTTCCTTTAGGATATATTTGCAATTCCCCAAATGGGGAATTGCGGGTAATATTTCCAGACCGAAAAAAAATGCAAATTCTATTAAATAATCACATCTTTGTTACTTTTTAAAGGTATGATTGTTCGTTGAGGCTTCTCAGCAATAGAACGCCCGGCCGCTCCATGGGCCATCCGCACATAACGTAAGCATTGCAATGAATTCGACCAATGAACGGGAGAGCTTCAGTGAGCGCCTGCAGCAGGCGCTGAAGAATGCCCACTACTCGCCCGATAGTCCCACCCGCCTCGCCAGGGAATTCAACATCCGTTTCGAAGGCCGCCCGATCACCGTCCATGCCGCGCGCAAGTGGCTGGTAGGCGAAGCCATCCCGACCCAGGAAAAACTGCGCATGATCGCTCAGTGGCTGGGCGTGCCCGCCGACTGGCTGCGCTTCGGCGGCGCCGAGCATGCCGCTGCCGGCAGCGATACCAATGGCGGCGGCGCCCGCTTTGAATCCGCCGACGTCAAGCTGATTGCAGATTTACAACGCCTGGACGAGCATCATCGCCAGCTGGCGCGCGAGTTCATCCGCATGCTGGTGCGCATGAATCACCAGAAGCCAGAGCAAAAATAAGACACTTCGAGAAACCTGCTGCGCGTTGCACTGGCGCTTGCGACGGTTTCTCAAGGTGCCTCAAAGTTTCGCACCTGCACTTTTCGTGATGTCAGAACGGCACAAACGGCCGGAGCTGGGTCATAATCAATGCGTGGCGAGCGGATCCGCCGCCACCGGGTCACGTCAAGGAGCAGCTGCCGTATGCGAAACAACTACGCCAACACCGCCCAGCTCAAGGAACTGATGACCGCACCGCCGATGACGGCGGCGCGCCATGCCGAGGTGATGCGGCAACGCAATGCCCGGCGGCGGATGCTCGAGGAAGCGCGAGAAGCGAAAAAGGCCGACGAGCCGTTCGACGGCGACAAGCGCTGAGCCACCGGCCGGGAGCCGGTCGAAACTCAGTCGCCCTGCGCGTCTTTCATGCCGCCCCATCGCGGGGCATGGGCGTTGTCGAGCCCGAGGAGGTCGACCGCCCGGTCGACCGTGTGCTCGACCATCTCTTCGATCGTCGCCGGACGGTGATAAAAGCTCGGCAGGGGCGGGAACACGATGCCGCCCATTTCCGTCACGGCCGTCATATTGCGCAGGTGCGCCAGGTTGAAAGGCGTCTCGCGCACCATCAGCACCAGCCTGCGCCTTTCCTTCAGCATCACGTCCGCGGCACGCGTGACCAGGTTGTCCGACAGGCCATGGGCGACGGCCGCCAGCGTCTTCATCGAGCAGGGGGCAATCACCATGCCGTCGGCTTGGTAAGAGCCGCTGGCGATCGAGGCGCCGATGTCGCGGTTGCGGTGGACGACGTGGGCCAGTGCCTCGGCGTCGCGCCGCTGCAGGCCGAGTTCCTGGTGCAGGGTGAGGGAGGCGGCGTCGGAAATGACCAGGTGGGTTTCGACGCCGGGAGACGCGTGCAGCCGCCGCAGCAGCTGCACGCCATAGACCGCGCCGGTTGCGCCAGTAATGGCAACAATGATTCTGCGCGGGCGGCCGCTCATGCGATCAGCCGTTCTTCAGCAGGGTCTGCAGTTCGCCCGATTCGTACATCTCGTTCATGATGTCGGCGCCGCCGATGAACTCGCCGCGCACGTAGAGCTGCGGGATGGTCGGCCAGTTCGAGTAATCCTTGATGCCCTGGCGGACTTCCGCGTCTTCCAGGACGTTGACGGTGGCGATGTTATCGACGCCGCAGGCTTTCAGGATCTGGATGGCGCGGCCCGAGAAGCCGCATTGCGGGAACTGGGCGGTGCCCTTCATGAACAGCACGACCGGGGTATTGGTCACGGTGTCTTTGATCCAGGTTTGAACGTCGCTCATGTGTATGCCTTCAGTGGGAATGGATAAGATGCCGTCATTTTATAAGAATTCGGCAGGGCGGGCATGGCCGCAGCTTCCTTGCCCGGCCGGCTGTGACAATCGGCGGATATTGACAGGAAAATCCCCGCTATGATTGACTTTCATGCCACTCGACCGGAGTCATCATGACGGCCTACCGCGGCTTCGCCTCCATGCCATCGCCCCTGCTGTGGTTCATGGCTGCCTTTTTCGTCATTGCCGGCCTGTACGAAGTCATCAACGGGATGTACCGGGAAGCACTGGAAGACGTCCTGCTCTACATCGGCCAACTGCCGGCAGGCCTGTTCCTCCTGTACTGCGTCGTGCAGGCCTGGCGCGGCCGGCGCGGCGAACTGGCGTCGCCGCGCACGACCATGGTCGGCTACGCCTGCTTCGGCCTGTTCTGCCTGTGCTTCGTGGTGAAGGTGGGCGCGACCGCAGTACGCATCTTCTAGGCGGCCGCTTGGGCGCGCGACATCGACTGCGGTATGATCGCGCCCATCGTTCATTCCCAGGTTCCCCGCCATGCAACAGCCACCCCGCCGCGGCCCCAACGCCGGCACCAATTTTTTGATCGCCGCCCTGCTGGGCATTCCCGGCCTGATCAACCTTGCCGGCGGTATTACGCGCGGCGGGACAGGTGAAATCATCTGCGGCCTGGCGGCGCTCGGCTATGCCCTGCTGCTGGTGCGCGACGCGCTGTCGATCCGCAAGACCGGCCGCCCGGCCATGCCGCAATCGCGCATGATCCTGATCGGTTTCGGCTTCCTGAGCGTATACATGGTCGGCCTCTACCTCAAGCACGCGGGCTGAGGACAGCGGCCGACCGGCCGCTTTTACTTTTTCAGCTTGGCGAAGGCCGCGGCCATCGCGCCGCCGGCCGCCTGGGTTGGGCGCTCCTGGCGCTGGCGCTGTTGCTGATGCTCGACCAGGCGCTTGCCGTCAGTGCGGTCGCCGCGCTGTTCCGGACGCGCACCCGGCTGCGGCGCGGCATCCGACAGGCGCATGGTGAGAGCAATGCGCTTGCGCTTGACGTCCACTTCGAGCACTTTCACCTTGACCACCTGGCCGGCCTTGACCACGGTGTGCGGGTCCTTGACAAAAGTGTTCGACAGCGCCGAGATGTGTACCAGTCCATCCTGGTGCACGCCGATGTCGACAAAGGCCCCGAAGGCAGCCACGTTGGTGACCACGCCTTCCAGGATCATGTCCGGACGCAGGTCCGAGATGGCTTCCACGCCTTCCTTGAAGGTCGCGGTGGTGAATTCCGGACGCGGGTCGCGGCCCGGTTTTTCCAGTTCCTTCAAAATGTCCGTCACGGTCGGCACACCGAATTTGTCATCGGCGTACTTCGCCGGGTTGAGCGACTTGATGAGCGCGCTGTCGCCGATCACCGACTTCATGTCGCGCTTGATGTCCGCCAGGATCTTCTCGACCACCGGATAGGATTCCGGGTGGACCGCCGAGGCGTCGAGCGGGTTCTCGCCGTTCATCACGCGGAGAAAACCCGCCGCCTGCTCGAAGGTCTTGTCGCCCAGGCGCGGCACGCTCTTCAAGGCGGCGCGCGAGGTGAAGGCGCCCTTCATGTCGCGGTAGGTCACGATGCTCTGCGCCACGCTGCTCGACAAGCCCGAGACGCGCGCCAGCAGCGGCGCCGAGGCGGTGTTCACGTCCACCCCCACCGCGTTCACGCAGTCCTCGACCACGGCGTCGAGCGAGCGCGCGAGCTGGGTCTGCGAGACGTCGTGCTGGTACTGGCCCACGCCGATCGATTTCGGGTCGATCTTGACCAGTTCCGCCAGCGGGTCCTGCAGGCGGCGCGCGATCGAGACCGCGCCGCGCAGCGAGACGTCCAGCTCCGGCAGCTCGCGCGAGGCGAATTCCGAGGCCGAGTACACCGAGGCGCCGGCTTCCGACACGACGATCTTCTGGAGCTTGAGCTCCGGATTCTGCTTGATCAGGTCCCCGGCCAGCTTGTCGGTCTCGCGCGAGGCAGTGCCGTTGCCGATCGAGATCAGGGACACATTGTGCTTGGCTGCCAGCTGGCCCAGTACGTGCAGGGCGCCGTCCCAGTCGTTGCGCGGCTGGTGCGGGTAGACCGTGGCGGTGTCGACCACCTTGCCGGTCGGGTCCACCACCGCCACCTTGACGCCGGTGCGCAGGCCCGGGTCCAGGCCCATGGTGGCGCGGGGCCCGGCCGGCGCGGCCAGCAGCAGCGCCTTCAGGTTGCGTGCGAACACCCCGATGGCATCGAGTTCGGCCTTCTCGCGCAGCGCGCCCATCAGTTCGGTCTCGATGTACATGAAGCTCTTCACGCGCCAGGTCCAGCGCGCGGTGTCGAGCAGCCACTTGTCGGCCGGGCGGCCCGCCGCCTTGATGCCGAAGGCGGCGCAGATGCGGCTCTCGCAGGGATTGTGCGGCGCGTCCCACTTCGGTTTTTCCGGCTCCGAATCGAGGCGCAGGGTCACGTCCAGCACGCCCTCGCGGCGGCCGCGCATCAAGGCCAGCGCGCGGTGCGAGGGAATCGTGGACAGGGTCTCCGAATAGTCGAAGTAGTCGGCAAACTTCTCGCCCTCGTCTTCCTTGCCGGCCACGACCCTGGACTCGACCACGCCGTGCTCCTGCACGTATTCGCGCAGCGACTGCAGCAGGGTCGCGTCTTCGGCGAAGCGCTCCATCAGGATCTGGCGCGCGCCGTCGAGGGCTGCCTTCGCATCCGGCACGCCCGGGTTGGCGCCGCCGTCCGCGTTGGTGAAGGCCTCGCGCAGGTAGCCCGTGGCCACGTCATCCGGATTCAGCGTCGGATCGTTCAGAAGCGCGTCGGCCAGCGGCGCCAGCCCCGCTTCGATCGCAATCTGCGCCTTGGTGCGGCGCTTCTGCTTGTAGGGCAGGTACAGGTCTTCCAGGCGGGTCTTGTCCTCGGCATGGGCGATCGCGTCCAGGAGTTCCGGCGTCATCTTGTTCTGCTCCGTGATCGACGCGATGATCGACGCGCGCCGGTCTTCGAGTTCGCGCAGGTAGCGCAGGCGCTCTTCCAAAAGTCGCAGCTGGGTATCGTCGAGTCCGCCGGTGGCTTCCTTGCGGTAGCGTGCGATGAACGGGACGGTGGCCCCTTCGTCGAGCAGGGCGACGGCGGCGGCCACCTGGGCTGGTTTGGCGGACAGTTCGAGGGCGAGGCGTTGTTCGATGGATGGCAGCATGTGCGGATCTGGTGCGCGCGTGGCTACGCGCATGTCTCTAAAAGGTCAAGCGAACAATGATACGCAAACGCGGGGGATACGCCAGTCTTGACAGGGCCACGTGATCATGCGAGAACAGAAGGCTTCGCGCGTGAAGTACATGCACGAACATGATGTACGCAGATGCAGTGGACAAGTTTTGTCCGCTACGTGCGATTCCGAACAAAACGGAAGCGTCCGTATGAAGGATAATGTTCTTTATTGTCGTTTTTAATACAGACACACGAGACCCATGCACACAGTCGATGATCATCGCGAGAACGCCGCCGACGCACCCGCAGCTGCACCTGCCGTCGCCCGCGCTCCCGCACGCGCTCCCGCCCTGCCCGCGCCGGTGGTGAGCTGGCTGCAAAGGGTCGAGGCGGCTGCGCATCCGCAGCCCAAGCTGACCGACGAGGTCGCCGATCCGAAGGCCGTGCAGTACAAGTTTGTCTACGTGATGGCGCCGACCAGCGGCGGCCGCCATGTCGCCATCTGCCTGTGCAAGGCGCGCCTGCGCCCGAACGGCGACGTCGCCGCCGCCAGCCCGGTGAGCGAAGTGTTCTCGCTGCTGTCGGCGCCACCCGCCTATCTCGAAGGCGACGACGTCGACCTGGTGCGCTTCTTCATTGCCATGCGCAGCGGTTCGGCCCAGGGCACCAGCGCCACCGAACCCAAAGGCAAGGTCGGCGCCATCCTGCTCCAGATGCTGCTTGAACAAGGCAAGCTGCTGTGGGCGAACTCGTGGTCCGACATGGCCAATGGCCTGGTCTACCCGCTGCAGGCAGGTCCGACCCGCCTGGCCAGCCTGGCCTGGCGCGACGAAGGCCGCGTGGCCAAGCTGGGGTGGTCGGTGGAGCCGGCCAACGGCGCCACGCACAGCGGGGCCGACCTGATCGACTACATGCTGCCGACCGACCCGCCGTGGTACATCGACAACCTGTCGATCGGCCCGCTCGAACTCAATCGCGGCGGCATCGACATCTCGCTGGCCGAGCTGCAGGCCCTGGTGGCCCAGGCCCCGGCGCTCTCCGGCACCGACAAGAAGCGCGTCTCGCAACTGCTGCTGGCGCACGGCCTGCAGCAGCTGATGCCGCTGCCGCAGCCGCTCACCCAGCGCCTGCGGAATGACGTAAAACCAATTCCGCACCTGCTGCTCGATTCGGTGCAGCTGTCCGACGGCGGCACGCCGCGCTGGCACGACTTCGCCGTGCTGGCCTACGACTACGACGGCCAGCGCGTGTCCTTCGATCCGGCCCAGCGCGTGGTGCGCCAGATCGGCGACGTCACCGAGGTCATCGAACGCGACCCGAAGGCCGAAGCCGCAGCCCTCAACAAACTGAACGACATGGCTTTCCGCAAGCCGGCCACCGCGCCCTTCAACGCCATGGCCGGCGCCCTGGTGCTGGACAGCCAGGCGCACTGGCTGCGCTTCGCCGAGAACGATCTCGACGCCCTGTCCGACGCCGGCTGGCACGTGCAGAAGTCGGCCAAGTACCGGTATGACGTCGTCCCGGTCGAAGACTGGTATGCCGACATCGACGAACCCGAAGAAGCGGGCAATGCCTGGTTCGAGCTGGAGCTGGGCATCGTGGTGGCGCGCAAGCGCGTGCCGCTGCTGCCGGTGCTGGTGCAGCTGATCCGCAGCGCACCAAGCGACTTCGACCCGGCCGTGCTGGCCGCGCATGCCGAGGCCGACCAGATGCTGGCCACCCTGCCGGACGGCGCGCGGGTGGCGCTGCCGTGGGGGCGCCTGAAGCCCATCCTGGCCACCTTGGGCGAGCTGTACTTCAACGACAAGATCAAGGGCCGCATGCGCATGTCCACGCTGGACGCGGCGCGCCTGGAAGACCTGGCGCGCGGCCTCGAGCTGCGCTGGACCGGCGGCGAGCGCCTGCGCGAAACCGGCCGCAAGCTGAGCCAGTTCGGCTCGGTCAAGAAGGTCGAGCCGCCGAAGGGGCTGCAGGCCACGCTGCGCGACTACCAGCTCGACGGCCTGTCGTGGATGCAGTTCCTGCGCGAGTATGACCTCGGCGGCATCCTGGCCGACGACATGGGTCTCGGTAAAACCGTGCAGACGATCGCGCACATCCTCACCGAGAAGGAAGCGGGCCGCCTCACCAGCCCAGCCCTGGTGATCGCGCCGACCAGCCTGATGACCAACTGGTTCGACGAAGCCGCGCGCTTCGCCCCGAGCCTGAAGGTGCTGCTCCTGCAAGGCAAGGAGCGCATGGACCTGTTCGACCAGATCGACAGTGCCGACATCGTGCTCACCACCTATGCGCTGCTGCCGCGCGACGAGGAAAAACTGCGCGAGCACCACTATCACCTGGTGATCCTGGACGAATCGCACTACATCAAGAACACCCGCTCCAAGGCGGCGCAGACGGCCGGCTCGCTGAATGCGAACCACCGCCTGTGCCTGTCCGGCACTCCGCTCGAGAACCACCTGGGCGAGCTGTGGTCGCAGTTCCACTTCCTGCTGCCTGGCCTGCTCGGTGACGAGAAGACCTTCAACAACCAGTTCCGCCACCCGATCGAGCGCCAGGACGACACGGTGCGCCGCACGCTGCTGAGCCGCCGCATCAAGCCCTTCCTGCTGCGCCGTACCAAGGACCACGTGGCCAAGGAACTGCCGGAAAAGACCGAGATGGTGCGCAGGATCGAGCTTTCGGGCCCGCAGCGCGACCTGTACGAGACCGTGCGCCTGGCGATGGACAAGAAGGTGCGCGAAGAGATCGACCGCAAGGGCGTGGCGCGCAGCCAGATCGTCATCCTCGAGGCGCTGCTCAAGCTGCGCCAGGTCTGCTGCGATCCGCGCCTGGTGAAGGCCATGCCGGGCAAGAAGAACACCGCCGCGGTGTCGGCCAAGCTGACCGACCTGATGCAGATGGTCGAAGACCTGCTGCAGGAAGGCCGCAAGATCCTGGTGTTCTCGCAGTTCACCAGCATGCTGTTCCTGATCGAGGAAGAGCTGGCCGCGCGCGGCATCCACTACGCGCTGCTCACCGGCGAGACGCGCGACCGTTCGGCCCAGGTGGCGGCCTTCCAGCAGGGTGCGGTGCCGATTTTCCTGATCAGCCTGAAGGCCGGCGGCGTGGGCCTCAACCTCACCGCGGCCGACACCGTGATCCACTACGACCCGTGGTGGAACCCCGCGGCCGAGAACCAGGCCACCGACCGCGCCTGGCGCATCGGGCAGGACAAGCCCGTGTTCGTGTACAAGCTGATCGCCAAGGGCACGCTGGAAGAAAAGATCCAGCTGCTGCAGCAGAAAAAGTCCGAGCTGGCGCAGTCGATCCTGTCCGAAGGCGAATCGCAGAAGATGGCGCTGACGCAGGAAGACCTGCAAGCCATCTTCGCACCGCTGGACGACGGCGCGGGCTGATCTGCGCCTGGCGATCCGATGATCCCATCGGATCGCCGCACTCCCCCATCCAATCGTGTCCGGCAATCGGACGCGAGGGTCTCGCATGCTAGACTTTTTCTCGAACGCGGCAGCCTCACTCATCCTGGTGTGCCGGAATCGCGGAGGAATGCCGAACGATGACTGATCCTGTGCTGAAGGAAGCCGCCGGTTCCCGCCCTCATCCGAAGATGCAGGTCAATCCGCCGGTCTTCTTCATCTCGGCCGGACTGATCCTCGCCTTTGCCCTGTTCGGCGCGCTGTTCCCGCAGCACGCCGGCAGCCTGTTCGATATGCTCCAGGCCGGCATTGTGCGCGATTTCGGCTGGTTCTATATCCTCGCCGTCGCCCTGTTCCTGATCTTCGTGTTGTTCCTGATGATGAGCCGCTATGGCGACGTCAAGCTCGGCCCCGACGAGAGCGAGCCCGAGTACAGCTACCTATCCTGGTTCGCGATGCTGTTCAGCGCCGGGATGGGCATCGGCCTGCTGTTCTTCGGGGTCGCCGAGCCGGTCCAGCACTACGCGCGGCCACCCGTGGGCGAGGGCCGTACCATCGATTCGGCACGCGAGGCCATGGTGCTGACCTTCTTCCACTGGGGCGTGCATGCCTGGGCCATCTACATCGTCGTCGGTCTGGCGCTGGCCTATTTCGCCTTCCGGCGCGGCCTGCCGCTTACGCTGCGCTCGAGCCTGTTTCCGCTGATCGGCAAGCGCATTCACGGTCCGATCGGCCATGCCATCGACATCTTCGCGGTGCTGGGCACGATGTTCGGTGTCGCGACTTCGCTGGGCTTCGGCGTGCTGCAGGTGAATGCCGGCTTCGCCCACCTGTTCGGCCTGCCGGTCAGCCCGACGGTCCAGATCGTGCTGATCGCGGTCATCACGGGCATGGCGACGCTGTCGGTCTTCATGGGACTCGACAAGGGCGTCAAGCGCCTGTCGGAGCTCAACATCATCCTGGCGATCGCCTTGCTCCTCTTCGTGCTGGCGGTGGGCTCGACGGTGTTCCTGCTGCAAGCCTTCGTCCAGAACATCGGCGCCTACCTGGGCGCGGTGGTGCAGCGCACCTTCCGCATGTACGCCTACGAGCCGAACACCTGGCTCGGCGACTGGACCCTGTTCTACTGGGGCTGGTGGATTTCCTGGTCGCCCTTCGTGGGCATGTTCATCGCGCGCATCTCGCGCGGGCGCACCATCCGCGAATTCATCTCCGGAGTGCTGCTGGTACCGGTGCTGTTCACCTTCCTGTGGATGACCGTGTTCGGCAACACGGCGATCGCGCTCGACCTGGGCGGCACCGCGCCGATCGTGCAGACGGTGGCCGACAATCTGCCGGTGGCGCTGTTCGAGGTGCTGGAACAACTGCCGCTTTCCGTGATCACTTCCGGGCTGGCCACGCTGCTGGTCATTACCTTCTTCGTGACCTCGGCCGATTCCGGTGCGCTGGTGATCGACATGATCACTTCCGGTGCGGCGCCGCACCCGCCGGTCTGGCAACGCATCTTCTGGGCGGTCTGCGCCGGCACCGTGGCCGCCGTGCTGCTGCTGGCCGGAGGGCTGCAGGCGCTCCAGACCGCCGCGCTTGCCAGTGCACTGCCCTTCGCGGTGATCATGCTGTTCATCTGCTACGGCTTGCTGCGCGCCTTGCAGACGGAAAGACAAGGCACGGGGATGGACCTGTCCATCGCCGCCGACGCGCCGTCGTCCGCCACGGGCCTGAGCTGGCAGCAGCGCCTGGCCAGCATCACCAACTTCTACGACAGGACGCAAATCGCAGCTTTCCTCGACGGCACCGCGCGCCCCGCGCTCGAGGCGGTCGCCGCGCAGATGCGCGAGAGCGGCTTCGAACCGGAAGCGACTTATACGGAAGACCGTCTCGACCTGGACGTGCCGCACGGCGACCGCGGGGTGTTCCGCTACACGATCCGTGCACGCAGCTTCCGCTCGCCCAGCTTTGCCTGGGCCGAGAAGGAAGGACCGGATCCGGGAAGCCGGCATTACCGCGCCATGGCCACCAGCTCCGAAGGCGACCCGGCGCACGACGTGACCGGCTACACGCGCGAGCAGCTGATCAACGATCTGCTGAAACGTTACACGCGCTTTCGCCATGTGCGGCGGCTCCCCTGAACGGCAGGGCCGACGTGCGCCACCCAGTCGCCGCACCATGAAAAAAGGCTGCCGGCATGAACCGGCAGCCTTCCTGCGTTCGGGTACTGTGAGTGGTGCAGCCTTACTTGTAGTAAGCCTCGACCTTGCCCTTCAGCTTGATCAGCATCGGCTTGCCCTTGCGGTCAAGCGTGCGGCCGGCGGCGACCTTGATCCAGCCTTCGCTCATGCAATACTCTTCGACGTCGTGGCGATCCTTGTCGTTGAAGCGGATGCCGATCTCACGCATGAAGGCGTCACGGTTATGAAAAGGGCTGCTCGGGTCGATCGAGAGCCGGTCCGGGAGTGGGGGGAGGGTAGCGGTATCGTTCATAGACGCGAATTATCCACCAACTGCGCGCACTATGGCGCATTTTTCATCACGTGGACGCTGCACCCGCCTGCCTGTGCTGAATGAGGCCGAGGCCGCTTCTATGCAAAGAGGCGAAAGCAAGGATATACTGAATGACAATGTTAATTGCACCATCGACAACAGAAAGTGCCCCATGACCCGTAGCACGGCTGCTAATCCCCATGCTCCGGCCAGTTTGGAGCGCCCAGGCGCCGGTGCCGCCGGCACCGATGCCCACTTTCGCACCATTGCGGAACTGGCCGGCGACATCGCCATCAGCATCGACCTGCCCGCGCGCACGCTGCGCTACCTGAGCCCGGCGTTCTCCGCCTTGCTGGGCCACGAAGCCGCTGAGCTGCAGGCCGCAATCGCAGGCAAGGGCGGGCAAGAAGCGCTGGGTGCGCTCGGCACGCACCTCGCATCCAGCGGCAAGATGCCGCCGGGCGAACGCCGCGTGGAGGAAGTCGACGTGCGCAACGCGGACGGCCATCCGGTCGGGCTGCAGGTGATCACCACCGTGGTGTGCAACGACGACGCCAGCTGCTCGCTGGTGGGGCTGCTGCGCGACTTGTCGCCGCAGCGCGCCCACCTCGTCGACCAGCGCCGTTTCGCCAGCATGCTGAACCATGAATTCCGCACGCCCCTGGCGACCATCGACGGCGCGATCCAGCGCCTGGAAGCGACCGCGCAGGGCGCCGACGAGGCGGTGCGCCAGCGCTACCGCAAGATCGCGGTCGCGACGGACCGCCTGATCGCCATGCTGGACGAATACCTGTCGCCGGACCGCATGGCCGCGATCGGCAAGGTGCGCCAGCCGAACACGATCGCTGCGCGCGAGCTGCTCGAAGCGGGTGTCCAACAGCTGCGCGAGGCAGGACGCGCAGCGGTCGTCGAAGCGGAGGAACCGACGCCGAGCCTGCGTGGCGAGCCCGAGGGACTGCGGCTGGCGCTCAAAGTCCTGATCGACAACGCCCTGCTGTTCTCGCCGGCCGGCAGCAAGGTGACGCTGGGCGCGCGCCGCAGCGGCAACGGGCTCGAATTCACGGTACGCGACGAAGGCCCCGGCGTGCCGCCGGAGGATGCCGCCTGCATCTTCGACAAGGGCTACCGCGGCAGCAACGCTGCCGGCCTGCCAGGCAGTGGCCTGGGGCTCTACATGGCACGTTCGATCGTCGACGTTCACGGCGGCATGCTGCGCCTGGGGGAAGACGGCAAGGAATTCAGGCTCTGGCTACCCGCCCTGGATATTAGCGGTCAACAACAACTTGCCTCATCCTCTCCCAACAGTGATAATCGGACCGATCATTAACATGGCCAATCCATGACGCAGATACTGATTGTTGAAGACAATGGCGAATACGCCGATGACATGGCCGAGTTCCTGCGGGAGCTGGACCATGACGTCACGATCGCCAAGACCGCGAGCGAGATGTGGGCGGCGCTGACGCGCACCCCGGCAGCGGTCGTCGTGCTCGACCTCGGCCTGCCGGACGAGGACGGTTTCAACGTCATTCCGCGGATGCGCCAGCTCTACCCCGAGATTGGCTTGCTGGTGCTGACCGGCCGCGTTGCTTTCGATCACCGCATCCTCGGGCTGCGCCTGGGAGCCGACCACTACCTGACCAAGCCGATCAAGTTCCCCGAGCTGGCGGCCCATATCGAAGCGCTGGACCGCCGCGTGCGCCCGGCCGACCCGGCGCCGGCGCCGAGCAAGTGGACCCTGCGCGTGAGCGCGCGCCAGCTCGAGCTGGGCGGCAAGGTGATCGACCTCACCGAAAAGGAGTGCAACTTCCTGCACCTCCTGACCATCAACACCCGACCGGTACCGCGCCAGGTGATCGTCGCCGGCATGGGCGGCGAAGACCCGGACGCCAGCCGCCGGGTCGACATGCTAGTCTACCGCCTGCGCAAGAAAGCCCGCTCCGGCCTCGGCCAGGACCTGCCCCTGCGCAGCGCCTATGGCGAAGGCTACAGCCTTTCCGCCGGCTTCACGCTGGCCTGACGTTTTTCTCCGCGATAATTCATTCCAGCACGGTATTCCTGCCGTCTGTCGCTTGGCACTTCTCCCGCTCCTTCGCCGGTCGCTACACTTCCTACGCGTCTTGCCCATCGTTCAAAATTGCTCGGTAGGTAAGACGGTGTTGAACGACCGAAGCAAAGGAAAAAGCATGCCGAACTATCGTCTTCCCGCCATCTGCGTCTTGTCGCTTGGCCTGCTGGCCACCCTCCCTGCTGCCGTACGTGCCCAGGGCGCCGACCTGCTGCGCGACCGTGCGGCAGCGCAGCGCCCGCACATCATGTTCATCGCCAGCACCCACCTGGCGAACCACGGCCGGGACCTGGTCAACACCAGCGTGCCGGATGTGCTCGAACCACAGCGCCAGAAGGAGATCGAGGCCCTGGCCGAGGCGCTCGCGCGCTTCAATCCGACCAAGGTGGCGGTGGAGGTCAAGCTGTCCAGCCAGGGCAAGCTCGACGAGAAATACACCGCTTACCGCAAGGGCAGCTACCGGCTCACGCGCGATGAAACAGACCAGCTCGGCATGCGCATCGCGGCCAGGCTCGGCCATTCGCGCATCCATGCGGTGGACTGGAACGAGATGCCGCCGGGCCCGATCGCCGAATATGACTTCAAGACCTGGGCCATGAACAAGGGCAGCGGCCACCAGGCGCGCTTTGCCGCCATGGCCAATCCGGGCTCAGTGCAGCAGGAGAACGCGATGATGCGCAGCGAACCAGTGACGCGCTGGTATCTGCACTTCAACCAGCCGGAAAAGCTGGCGAAGATGAACCGCGCCTATTTCGATTATCCGATGTTCAATGACGGCAAGGATTACCCGGGAGCGAACTGGGTTGGCAACTGGTATGCGCGCAACCTCAAGATTTTCGCCAATCTGGTAACGCTGGCGGACAATCCGCAGGACAGGGTGCTGGTCATCTACGGACAGGGCCATGTTTTCCCGCTGCGCCAATACGCCGAACAGTCGGGAGCATTCACGGTCGTGGATCCGCTTCCCCTGCTCAGGTCGGCAGCTGGACAGTAATTGGGGACAGAGCCGGGCGGTGTTTGCGCGGTCGCAAAATTAATCGGGGACAGAGTCGATCTTCTGGGCTACAATCCTCCATCAACTCTGCAAATACCATGGCACGCCTTCCCCGACTCATCATTCCCAAGCAGCCGCACCACGTCATCCAGCGCGGCAACAACCGCCAGCCGATCTTCCGCGACGAGGAAGATTACCGGCGCTTCCTCGCCTGGCTCAAGGAAGCGGCGCGTTTCTACGAGGTGGCGATCCATGCCTACGTGCTGATGCCGAACCACCTGCACCTGTTGGCAACCCCTTCCAACGATACCGGGCTGGCGCTGATGATGCAGAAGGTCGGCCGCTTCTACGTCCCCTGGTTCAACAACAAGTACGAGCGCAGCGGCGGCCTGTTCGAAGGGCGTTTCCGCACCTCGCTCATCGATACGGAGCACTATTTCCTGGCCTGCAGCCGCTACATCGAGCTCAATCCGGTGCGGGCCGGCCTGGCGGCAGCGCCGCTCGATTACCCGTGGTCGAGCTACGCCCACCACACCGGCGTACGCGCGGACGGCCTCGTCACCGACCACCTGCTCTACTGGAGCCTGGGCAACACCCCCTTCCAGCGCGAAGCCGCCTATACCGAGCTGGTCATGCAAGGCATCCCACAGGAGGAGGTCGATTTCGTGACCACCTCGGTCCTGAAGAACCGGCCCCTGGGTTCGGATGCCTTCAAGGCCGAGCTGGAGCGCCGGACGAAGCGCCAGATCCTCCCGGCCAAGCGCGGGCGCCCGTTCAGGGAGCCGATTCCTCCGCTTCCGCAAGCATAAGCAATCAGCAAACAATCAAGGGCACGATTATTCGTGCCTTTTTTTGTTCAGCACCTGTCCCAGACGTGCCCGGCACAGCGGTTTGTTACATCCCAGCCCGTCTGCCATGGCACCAGACATTCTAGGTTCCATTCATAAAATCAAGTACTTATCGATGAACCGATCATACTTTGCTGGCCTTTCTGGACTCTGTCCCTAATTAATGGCAGGTTAAAAAAGTTATCAAACAATTCGACTCTGACCCTAATTATTCTTGTTTACGTTTGTGTTGCGTTGCACTATTCTCGATTTTCGACCCTAGATAAGCTGTGGAGATTGCCTCATGATTGCCCAAGGTTTGTACGATCCCGCCAATGAACACGATGCCTGTGGCGTCGGCTTCATCGCCCATATCAAGGGCAACAAGAGCCATTCGATCATCGAGCAGGGCTTGCAGATCCTGAAGAACCTCGACCACCGCGGTGCGGTCGGTGCCGATCCGCTGATGGGAGACGGCGCCGGTATCCTGATCCAGATCCCTGACCAGTACTTCCGCGACGAGATGGCCAAGCAGGGCGTGGAACTGCCGCCGCCCGGCGAGTACGGCGTCGGCATGGTGTTCCTGCCGAAGGAGCATGCCTCGCGCATCGCCTGCGAACAGGAAATCGAGCGTGCCGTGCGCATCGAAGGCCAGGTCGTGCTCGGCTGGCGCAACGTGCCGGTCGACGAGACCATGCCGATGTCGCCGTTCGTAAAGGCGAAAGAACCGGTGATCCGCCAGATCTTCATCGGCCGCGGCCCGGACATCATGGTCACCGACGCGCTCGAGCGCAAGCTCTACGTGATCCGCAAGTCGTCCGGCCACGCGATCCAGGCGCTGAAACTCCTGCACGGCAAGGAATTCTTCGTGCCCTCGATGTCGGCCCGTACCATCGTGTACAAGGGCCTGCTGCTGGCCGACCAGGTGGGCGTCTACTACAGGGACCTGCAGGATCCGCGCTGCATCTCCGCCCTGGCCCTGGTGCACCAGCGCTTCTCCACCAACACCTTCCCGGAATGGCCGCTGGCCCACCCCTACCGCCTGATCGCGCACAACGGCGAGATCAACACCGTCAAGGGCAACTTCAACTGGACCCGCGCCCGCGAAGGCATGTTGAAATCCGCCGTGCTGGGCGAAGACCTGGGCAAGCTGTTCCCGCTGATCTATGAAGGCCAGTCCGACACCGCCTGCTTCGACAACGCACTCGAACTGCTGGTCATGGCCGGCTACCCGGTCGCCCAGGCCATGATGATGATGATCCCGGAAGCCTGGGAGAACCATACGTCGATGGACGACAACCGCCGCGCCTTCTACGAATACCACGCCGCGATGATGGAACCGTGGGACGGCCCCGCCGCCATGGCCTTCACCGACGGCCGCCACATCGGCGGCACCCTGGACCGCAACGGCCTGCGCCCGGCGCGCTACGTCATCACCGAGGACGACCTGGTGGTGATGGCCTCGGAATCCGGCGTGCTGCCGATTCCGGAATCGCGCATCGTCAAGAAATGGCGCCTGCAGCCGGGCAAGATGTTCCTGATCGACCTGGAAGCCGGCCGCATCATCGACGACAAGGAACTGAAGGACACCTACTCGAACGCCAAGCCGTATAAAGCCTGGATCAAGTCGGTGCGCATCAAGCTCAACGAAATCAAGCTGTCCGAATCGCAACTGGCCCAGCACCGCGCCAAGGATGGCGCGCAGGGTGAAAAGGCGGCAGTCCCGTTGCTGGACCGCCAGCAGGCCTTCGGCTACACCCAGGAAGACCTGAAGTTCCTGATGGCGCCGATGGCGGTGCTGGGCGAGGAAGCCACCGGCTCGATGGGCAACGACTCGCCGCTGGCGGTGATGTCGAACAAGCTCAAACCTTTGTATAACTACTTTAAACAATTGTTTGCGCAGGTGACCAACCCGCCGATCGACCCGATCCGCGAAAGCATGGTGATGTCGCTGGTGTCCTTCATCGGACCGAAGCCGAACCTGCTGGACACCAACAACGTCAACCCGCCGATGCGCCTGGAAGTGTCGCAGCCGATCCTCGGCTTCGACGACATGGCGCGCCTGCGTGCCATCAGCCTGCACACCGGCGGCAAGTTCAAGTCGTATGAGCTGAATATCTGCTATCCGGTCGCCTGGGGCAAGGAAGGCATCGAAGCCTGCCTGGCTTCGCTGTGCGCGGAAGCCGTGGATGCGGTCAAGTCGGGCCATAACATCCTGATCGTCTCGGACCGCAACCTCTCCAGCGAACAGGTCGCGATTCCCGCGCTGCTGGCCACCTCGACCATCCACCAGCACCTGGTCGCTAGAGGCCTGCGCGCTTCCACCGGGCTGGTCGTCGAAACCGGCTCGGCCCGCGAGACCCACCACTTCGCCCTGCTGGCAGGCTACGGCGCGGAAGCCGTGCACCCCTACCTGGCGCTCGAGACCCTGGCGGATCTGGCGCACAAGCTGCCAGCCGAGATGGACGCCGACAAGGCGATCACCAACTACACCAAGGCGATCGGCAAGGGACTGATGAAGGTGATGTCCAAGATGGGCATCTCCACCTACATGTCCTACTGCGGCGCGCAGATCTTCGAGGCCGTGGGCCTGAACAAGTCGCTGGTCGACAAGTACTTCCGCGGCACCTCCTCGACGGTGGAGGGCATCGGCCTGTTCGAAGTGGCCGAGGAAGCGTTGCGCCTGCACGCGCTCGCCTTCGGCAACGATCCGCTCCTGGCCAATGCGCTCGACACCGGTGGCGAATACGCCTTCCGCGTGCGCGGCGAAGACCACCTGTGGACCCCGGACGCCATTGCGAAACTGCAGCACTCGACCCGTGCCAACAATTTCAGCACCTATAAAGAGTACGCGCAGATCATCAACGACCAGAGCCGCCGCCACCTGACGCTGCGCGGCCTGTTCGAGTTCAAGATCGATCCGTCGAAAGCCATCCCGCTGGAAGAAGTCGAGCCTGCCAAGGAAATCGTCAAGCGCTTCGCCACCGGCGCGATGTCGCTCGGCTCGATCTCGACCGAGGCGCACGCCACGCTGGCCATCGCCATGAACCGCATCGGCGGTAAATCGAACACCGGCGAAGGCGGCGAAGACCCGCGCCGCTACATGGGCGAATTCAAGGGCATCAAGATCGCCAAGGGCGAGACCCTGGCCTCGATCCTGGGCTCGGACCGCGTGGTGGCCGACATCCCGCTGGAAGAGGGTGACTCGCTGCGTTCGAAGATCAAGCAGGTGGCGTCGGGCCGCTTCGGCGTCTCCGCCGAGTACCTGGCATCGGCCGACCAGATCCAGATCAAGATGGCGCAAGGAGCAAAACCGGGCGAGGGTGGCCAGCTGCCGGGCCATAAGGTGTCCGAGTACATCGCGACGCTGCGCGTGTCGGTGCCGGGCGTCGGCCTGATCTCGCCGCCGCCGCACCACGACATCTATTCGATCGAAGACCTGGCGCAGCTGATCCACGACCTGAAGAACGTCAACCCGAACGCCTCGATCTCGGTGAAGCTGGTGTCCGAAGTCGGCATCGGCACCGTGGCCGCAGGTGTGTCCAAGGCCAAGGCCGATCACGTGGTGGTCGCCGGCCACGACGGCGGCACCGGCGCTTCGCCGCTGTCCTCGGTCAAGCACGCCGGCACCCCGTGGGAGCTGGGCCTCGCCGAGACCCAGCAGACGCTGGTGCTGAACGGCCTGCGCAGCCGAATCCGGGTGCAAGCGGATGGCCAGATGCGTACCGGCCGCGACGTGGTCGTTGCCGCGATGCTGGGCGCCGACGAAATCGGTTTTGCCACCGCACCGCTGGTGGTCGAAGGCTGCATCATGATGCGCAAGTGCCACCTGAATACCTGCCCGGTTGGTGTCGCGACCCAGGATCCGGTCCTGCGCGCCAAGTTCCAGGGCAAACCAGAGCACGTGGTGAACTACTTCTTCTTCGTCGCCGAAGAAGCGCGCCAGATCATGGCGCAGTTGGGCATCCGCAGCTACGACGAACTGATCGGGCGAACGGACCTGCTGGACAAGGCCAAGGCCGTTGGACACTGGAAGGCGCAGGGCCTGGACTTCTCGAACATCTTCTACCAGCCGAAGACCGATTCGCCGCGCGCGCTGTTCCACACCGACGCCCAGGACCATGGCCTGGACAAGGCGCTGGACCACAAGCTGATCGCGCAGGCCAAGGCCGCGCTGGAGAAGGGCGAGCGCGTCTCCTTCATCTCGCCGGTGAGGAACCTGAACCGAACGGTGGGCACCATGCTGTCGGGCGAAGTGGCCAAGCGCTACGGCCACGCCGGCCTGCCGGACGACACCATCCACATCCAGCTGCAGGGCACCGCCGGCCAGTCGGCCGCGGCCTTCCTGGCGGCGGGCATCACGATCGACCTGGTGGGCGAAGGCAACGACTACGTCGGCAAGGGCCTGTCGGGCGGCCGCATCATCGTGCGTCCGAACACCGAGTTCCGTGGCTGGGCGGTGGACAACATCATCGTCGGCAACACCGTGCTGTATGGCGCGATCGCCGGCGAGGCCTTCTTCAACGGCGTGGCCGGCGAGCGTTTCGCGGTGCGTAACTCGGGCGCCACGGCGGTGGTCGAGGGCTGCGGCGACCACGGTTGCGAATACATGACCGGCGGTACGGTCGTGGTGCTGGGCGAGACCGGCCGCAACTTCGCGGCGGGCATGTCGGGCGGCGTTGCCTACGTGTACGACCCGAAGGGCGAGTTCGAGGGCAAGTGCAATACGACGATGGTGAACCTGGAGCCGGTGCTCACGACCAAGCAGCAGAGCCAGGATGGTATCGCCGGCTGGCATAGCCAGACCCGCAACGGCGAGCGCGAGTCAGACGAAGTCATCCTGCGCCGCCTGATCGAGCGCCACTTCAAGCACACGGGTTCCACCCGCGCGCGCAACCTGCTCGACGACTGGGCCAACAGCCGCACCAAGTTCGTGAAGGTCTTCCCGACCGACTACAAGCGCGCCCTCGAGGAGATGCACAACTCGAGCATGGAAGAGGCGAACGACAAGATCGAGCTCGCAGCTTAATCAGTAATAAGCGAGATAAGGAAAACACAAAGTGGGCAAAATTACCGGCTTCATGGAATTCGAACGGCAGGAAGAGGACCACCTCGAGCCGACCGATCGCGTCAAGAACTACAAGGAATTCGTGCTGACCCTGACCGATGGCCAGGCCAAGGTGCAGGGCGCGCGCTGCATGGATTGCGGCATCCCGTTCTGTAATACGGGCTGCCCGGTCAACAACATGATCCCCGACTGGAACGACCTGGTCTATCACGGCAACTACCGTGCGGCCGTCGAGAACCTCCACTCGACCAACAACTTCCCCGAGTTCACCGGCCGCATCTGTCCGGCGCCCTGCGAATCGGCCTGCACGCTCGGCATCAACAACGACCCGGTCGGCATCAAGTCGATCGAGCGCAAGATCGCCGACAGCGGCTGGGAGCACGGCTGGATCGTGCCGCAGCCGGCAGCAAGTAAAACCGGCAAGAAGGTCGCCGTGGTCGGCTCCGGCCCGGCCGGCCTGGCCGCGGCCCAGCAGCTGGCGCGCGTCGGTCACGACGTGACCGTGTTCGAGAAGAGCGACCGCATCGGCGGCCTGCTGCGCTACGGCATCCCCGACTTCAAGATGGAAAAGGGCTTGATCGACCGCCGCGTGGAGCAGATGAAGGCGGAAGGTGTGGTCTTCCGCACCAGCGTCCTGATCGGCAAGGATTTTCCCGCCACCGTCAGCAACATGGCCCGCGACACCATCTTCCCGGAAGACCTGGCGAAGGAATTCGACGCCATCGTGCTGGCCGGCGGCGCCGAGCAGCCGCGCGACCTGCCGGTGCCGGGCCGCGAGCTGAAGGGCGTGCACTTCGCCATGGATTTCCTGCCGCAGCAGAACCGGGTCAATGCCGGCGACAAGCTGAAGGACCAGATCAAGGCCACCGGCAAGCACGTGGTCGTGATCGGCGGCGGCGACACCGGTTCGGACTGCGTCGGCACCTCGAACCGCCACGGCGCGCTATCTGTGACCCAGTTCGAACTGATGCCGATGCCGCCGGAGCAGGAAAACAAGCCGCTGGTCTGGCCTTATTGGCCGACCCGCCTGCGCACCTCGTCCTCGCACGAGGAAGGCTGCCAGCGCGACTGGGCCGTGGCAACCAAGCGCCTGGAAGGCAAGGGCGGCAAGGTGGAAAAACTGGTGGCCTGCCGCGTCGAGTGGAAGGACGGCAAGATGATCGAGGTCCCGGACTCGGAATTCGAGATGAAGGCCGACCTGGTCTTCCTGGCCATGGGTTTCGTGTCGCCGGTGCAGAACGTGCTGGACGCCTTCGGCGTGCAGAAAGATGCGCGCGGCAATGCCCGTGCCGTCACCGAGGGCGAACGTTCCTATTACACCTCGGTCCCCAAGGTGTTTGCCGCCGGCGACATGCGCCGCGGCCAATCCTTGGTGGTGTGGGCGATCCGCGAAGGCCGGCAATGCGCCCGTGCAGTCGATGAGTTCCTGATGGGAAGCTCGGTGCTGCCGCGCTAGCGCGTACGCCCGAGGGCGGCAGTTCGACGTCTCGAGGCCTCTTCGGAGGCCTTTTTCATGGCCTGTCCGGCGCCGGTCGTACATATTCGATTGTTGACACGACTGCATGGAAACCCGCTATCCTCGCGCTGTTTTTTTTTTGCGAGGCGACCTCATGCTGAAGTACTTGCTCCAATCCATTTCTCTTGTTGCGGCATTCGTCACCAGCTTCGCCGGTGCCGCCGAGCTGGGCGTGTTGGTGCCGCTGTCCGGTGCCCAAGGCATGCTGACCCGTCCCATTCCCGGCAGCAAGGCCGAAGCGCCCGTGGTGAAGCGGATCCACGGAGGCAAGCTGTTCGAGGCCATCCAGCACGAAGCCCGGCACGGCTTCACGGCCACCGCGCTGGCGCTGGACGAACTGGCGATGCGCGGCGCCGGGCAACCGGGGCGCACCACCTGGCTCATGCTGTCGCAGGAAGACGGCGGCTTCGCGCGGCGCGGCTTCTGGCTCGACGAAGGCGGGAAGCTGCGCTGGGTGGACGAGCCGATGGTCGACCTGGTGGTCGATGCCGGCAGTGTCGCCGATGGCAGTTTCGAGGAAATCTTCGCCCACGAGCTGGGACACGTGATGCTGCGCCGCCTCCTGCCGAACCTGCCGCACGGCTACTCGCGCACGCCGCACCACAGCTTCAGCATCACGGACCAGCAAACCGCCTTCGACGAAGGCTGGGCGATCCACTTCCAGGGGCTGGCACGGCGCTTCACCCGGAACGAGCGCCTGCGAGCCGAGGATGCCGGCCTGGAAGGCAAGCCCTATCTGCCGCTCTGGTTGAGCAACCTGGACCGTGCGACACGCATCGACGGCATGCGCCGCAACTGGTTCGTGCATGCCCAGGTGCCGCTCCCTTCCATGGACGATCCGATCCAGGCTCGCCAGCTGTCCACCTTGTTCGACCGCGCGCGCCTGAAGAATCCGGCGCAGATGCTCGCCTCCGAGGGCGTGGTCGCCACCTTCTTCTACCGCCATCTGGTGCCGCCGCCTGGGCAGGATGCCGGGCTGGAGGCGCGCTATGCGCCGATGTTCGCAGCGCTGCACGCGCTGTCGGCCGAGCCCCTCGGTGCGAGCACTCCGCTCGTGCCGGCCCTGGCGCAGGCGCTGCTGCGCACCAGTCCGGAGCAGGGCAGGCGCTTCATTGCGACGCTGATGGAGGTCAGCCATGGCGCGCTGGCCTCGCCGCAACTGGCCGCCGCGGCCGAAGCGCTGGCGCGGCCGGGACGCGTCGGCGATGGGGCCGCCTTCGTGCCCTTGCTGCAGGCGGTGCGCAAGCAGTTTGCGGCCGAGCTGGAGCAGGTGACGGCCCAGCCGGAACGCCTGGCCGCACACGCCGGGCCGGCGCTGTGGCTGCTCCTGCCCGGTGCAGAAAGCATGCTCATCGACCTGAATACCGCGGAGCAGGAGCACTTGCTCGCCTTGCCGGGCATCGATGGCAGCGCTGCCGGACGCGCCCTGCAAAGCCGCGCCACAGGCGGGAATTTCCGTAGCATCCAGGACTTCGCGGCGCGGGCCGGACTCGCTCCCGCGCTGACCCCTTCCCTCGAAGCAATGGCCCAGGCAGCCAGCAAGCTCGGCCCGAATTTGCGCGAATAAGCCCTGGTGGGCGGAACCGCAGCAAAGGGCCCGGTGTCCATGGCCGCGTTTTCGCCCATGCCGCATACCGTGGGCGCGACCCAACACTCAGGCTGATTCGCTGCTGATCAGGGGACTTATGTGCGTACCCGCACGACCAAAAGTTAAACAGTTTCCCTAGGCTGTGGTTTATTGCAGTGCGTCACATCCGACGCGCTGGGCCGCCGGCACGGCCGTGTCGAACGACAGCAAAAATAGTTGCGCTGAGGAATATATTGCTTCTGTGCAATTAACAGTAAGATTGCGCAATATACATATCTCTTTAAAAACAGCATCTTACGCGACAAAATATCTGACTCAGCGGTCAATTTTGTTGTAATGGGACGTCGAGACAGCGACGCAAAATGGGCCACCTCAAGCGAGGCTTAAGCTTTCTGCACTACAATAACGGATTACCTAAATATCAAACACGCTGTGTCCAACCTAGTTGAAATCCGCGATCTGCACTTTGCGTACGGAGAGCGTTCCATCCTGTCGAACCTGCGCATGGACTTTCCGCGCGGCAAGCTCGTGGCCGTCATGGGCGGTTCGGGCTGTGGCAAGACCACGGTCCTGCGCCTGATCGGCGGCCAGATCCGCCCGCAGCGCGGCGAGGTGCGCGTGGGCGGCGAAGTCGTGCACAAGTTGAATACCGAAGGTCTGTACCGCCTGCGCCGTCGCATGGGCATGCTGTTCCAGTTCGGCGCGCTGTTCACCGACCTGTCGGTGTTCGACAACGTCGCCTTCCCGCTGCGCGAGCACACCGACCTGCCGGAAGAAGTGATCCGCGACCTGGTGCTCATGAAACTCAATGCGGTGGGACTGCGCAATGCGCACCGCCTGAAGCCGGCCGAGATCTCGGGCGGCATGGCACGCCGCGTTGCCGTTGCCCGCGCCGTCGCGCTCGACCCCGAACTGATCATGTATGACGAGCCCTTCGCCGGCCTCGACCCGATCTCGATGGGCGTTACTGCCAACCTGATCCGCAACCTGAACGACGCCCTCGGCTCGACCTCGATCCTGGTGTCACACGATGTGCACGAGTGCTTCGCAATCGCCGACTACGTGTATTTCATGTCGGCGGGCAAGATCGTTGCCGAAGGCACGCCGGCCGAGCTGCGCGTCTCGGAAGACCCCTACGTGAAGCAGTTCGTGAATGCCGCGCCGGATGGCCCGGTGCCCTTCCACTATCCGGGCAAGTCGCTGGCCGACGACCTCGGCCTGGGAGGCGTGCGCAAATGATGATCACGCGCTTCCTGGAAACCATCGGCCGTACCGTGCGCGAAGCCATCGGGAGTGTCGGCTTCGCTACTCGCGCCTTCTTCAACCTGCTCGGCGTCTCGCCCGGCGCCTTCAGGCGCCCGTCCCTGATCTCGGAACAGATCCACTTCATCGGCAACTATTCGCTGGTGATCATCATCGTGTCCGGCCTGTTCGTCGGCATGGTGCTTGGCCTGCAGGGCTATTACACGCTGAACCAGTACGGCGCCGAGCAGGCGCTGGGACAGGTGGTGGCGCTGGCCCTGGTGCGCGAGCTCGGTCCGGTCGTGACCGCGCTGCTGTTCGCCGGCCGCGCCGGCACCTCGCTCACCGCCCAGATCGGCCTGATGAAAGCCGGCGAGCAGCTGTCCGCCATGGAAATGATGGCGATCAACCCGGTCCAGCGCGTGCTGGCGCCGCGCTTCTGGGGCGGGGTCATTGCGATGCCCGTCCTGGCCGCCATTTTCTCGGCGGTGGGTGTGTTCGGCGGCTACCTGGTCGGCGTGCAACTGATCGGCGTAGACGAAGGCGCCTTCTGGTCGCAGATGCAGGCCGGCGTGGATGTGCGCGCTGACGTACTGAACGGTGTCTTGAAAAGCTTTATCTTCGGTATCGCGGTCACGTTCACGGCGCTGTTCCAGGGTTACCAGACCAAGCCGACCCCGGAGGACGTGTCGCGCGCGACCACGCGTACCGTCGTCATCGCGTCGCTGATGGTCTGGGGCCTGGACTTCATCATGACCGCACTGATGTTCAATAAATAATTAGAGTTACTAGGGTATTCGTATGCACCGCAAAACTATCGACGTCTGGGTTGGCCTGTTTGTCCTGCTGGGCATGGCCTCGCTGCTGTTCCTGGCCCTGCAGGCGGGCAACATGAGCACGATCTCGTTTAGCAAGACCTATGCCGTGACCGGCAAGTTCGACAACATCGGCGGCCTCAAGCCGCAGGCGCCGGTCAAGAGCGCCGGCGTGGTGGTTGGCCGCGTGGGGAAAATCACCTTCGACGACAAGACCTACCAGGCGAACGTGCGCCTCGATATGGAGCCAGGTTATAAATTCCCTAAAGACAGTTCGCTCAAGATCCTGACTGCCGGCCTGCTGGGCGAGCAGTACATCGGCATCGAACCGGGTGGCGACACCCAGAATCTGGTCGACGGCGACCGCATCAACCGCACCCAGTCGGCGACGGTGCTCGAAGACCTGATCAACCAATTCATCTATAGCAAGGCCGCCGAAGGAAAGGAAGGTAGTGAATGAAGCACGCACCACACCGTACCACCGGCCGTATTCATGGGCTTGCGGCAATCGCCGCAGCCATGCTGCTGACCGGCTGCGCCACGACCCAGAATCCGCAGGACCCGCTGGAAGGCTATAACCGCACCGTGTTCCGCTTCAACGACGCGGTCGACCGCACCGTCCTGAAGCCGACCGCCACCGCCTACAAGAACGTCACGCCAAGCTTCGTGCAGACTGGCGTCAACAACTTCTTCGGCAACCTGTCCGATGCCTGGAGCGCGGTGAACAACCTGCTGCAAGGCAAGGCCGAAGCCGGCATGGGCGACGTTACCCGTGTTGCCGTGAACTCGACCTTCGGCATCTTCGGCCTGCTCGACATCGCCTCGGAAGCCGGCATCCAGAAACACAACGAGGATTTCGGCCAGACCCTGGGCGTCTGGGGCGTTCCAAGCGGTCCCTTCTTGATGTTGCCGGTTTTGGGCCCATCTACTGTGCGTGACACCGCCGCGCTGCCGGCAGACTTCGGCGGCGACATCTGGAAGTACAAGCGTCCAGACAACTGGCGCAACATCGGCGCCGCGGTGCGCGTGGTCGACAAGCGTGCCACCCTGCTGGATGCGGGCAACCTGCTGGAAGACGCCGCCCTGGACCGCTATGAGTTCATCCGCGACGGCTACATGCAGCGCCGCCAGAGCCAGGTTTACGACGGCAACGTGCCGCGCCAGGCCGACGATCATGCCGACGAGGCGACCAGCAATGCCGAACCGGCTGCGGACCCGGCTGGCAAAGCGGCCGAGCCGTCCGCACAGCCTGCGCCGCCGGCGAAGTAACAAGTCCTTACATACCGGTGTCATCCGTAAGGTAGCAAGAAGAGTTAACCGGGGACTGCCGCGCCGGCACAGTAACGGCGCGCCACCCAACGACAAGGAAACCACATGAAACCCATCATCCAACTGATCGCAGCAGCAAGCGCCACCATTGCCTTCGCCACCTCGGCCATTGCCTCCGAAGCGCCGGATGCGCTGGTCAAGCGCATCAGCGCCGACGTCGTCGAGACCGTCAAGGCCGACAAGGACATCCAGGCCGGCAACCGCAACAAGATCATGGACCTGGTCAATTCCAAGATCCTGCCGCACGTCGACACCCAGAAGATGACCCAGCAGGCGGCCGGCCGCTTCTGGCGCCAGGCCACCCCGGAGCAGCAAAAGGCATTGACCAAGGAATTCACCACCCTGCTGGTCTACACCTACTCGGGCGCGCTGTCGCAGATCAAGAACGAGACCGTGGAATTCCAGCCGATGCGCGCCGAAGCAGGCGCCACCGACGTGGAAGTGCGTTCGCAGGTGAAGGTTGCCCGCGGCGAGCCGATCACCCTGAACTACCGCCTGGCCAACGGCCCGCAGGGCTGGAAGATCTACGACATCAACGTGCTGGGCGCGTGGCTGGTCCAGACCTACACCAGCACCTTCGCCAGCGAGATCAGCAAGGGCGGCATCGATGGCCTGATCAAGAAGCTGGCCGAGCGTAACCAGCAGCTGGCTGCCAAGCCGCTGAAGGCGCCGAAGTAATGGCCGAAGCCAATCCGATGCTCTCGCTCGATGCCCTGACCTTCCAGAGCGCCCGTGGCGCCCTGGAGCAGGGCTGCGCAGCGATCGCGGCCGGCGAAACCGTGTTCGACCTGGCCGGCGTCGGCGCCGCCGATTCGTCCGGCGTCGCCCTGCTGCTGGCATGGCAGCGCCGCGCCCAGAAGGCCGGCCAGCGTCTCACCTTCATCAACGTGCCCCAGAACGTGCAGAAGCTGGCCGCGCTGTATGGCGTGGACCAGCTGATTCGGTAGGGTGGGCGGGTCTCCCGCCCACGCGGTGATTGTTGGCGGTTGAAAGACCGGCGCGGCACCGAAAGCCCTACCTATCACCGCGTGGGGTGTTCTGGTCCGGTGGACCAGAACACAAGCCGCCCACCCTACGAAACTCTCCTCGCAGCAAAATTCCCCGCCGGCCTCTTGCATTGTCGATTTCCCCTATAATGGGTCGTTTCCCCGCACGGCCTGGCGCGTTCGCGCCGCCTCCCAACAAGAATGACAGCGATCCAGATTAACAGCGTCGAGAAAAGCTACAAGGGCTTCAAGGCCCTCAAGGGCGTCTCGATGAACGTCGAGGAAGGCGAGTTCTTCGGCCTCCTCGGCCCCAACGGCGCCGGCAAGACCACCCTGATCTCCACCGTGGCCGGCCTGATCCGCCCGGACGTGGGCAGCGTGAAGATCCATGGCCATGACGTCGTGAGCGACTTCCGCGAAGCGCGCAAGCGCTTGGGCGTAGTGCCGCAGGAACTGGTGTTCGATCCCTTCTTCACCGTGCGCGAGACCCTGCGCCTGCAGTCGGGCTACTTCGGCATCAAGAACAACGACGCCTGGATCGACGAGGTCATGCACAACCTGGACCTCACCAACAAGGCCGACGTCAACATGCGCGCCCTGTCGGGCGGCATGAAGCGCCGCGTGCTGGTGGCACAGGCGTTGGTGCACAAGCCGCCGGTCATCGTGCTGGACGAGCCGACCGCCGGCGTCGACGTCGAGCTGCGCCAGACCCTGTGGAAGTTCATCTCGCGCCTGAACCGCGAAGGCCACACCGTGGTCCTGACCACCCACTACCTGGAAGAAGCGCAGGCCATGTGCCAGCGCGTGGCCATGCTGAAACTGGGCGAGGTGGTGGCGCTGGACACCATGTCGGCGCTGCTGCGCCGCGTGTCGGGCTCGCAGCTCGTCGTCCACCTGAAAAGCGGCGACTTGCCGGAAGGCTTGCGCCACCTGGTCTCCCATGACGAACACACCAACGGCAACCGCTATACCTTGCGCGTCAACGACGTCAACGAAGTCGAGCCGATCCTGGCCAGCCTGCGCGCGAACGGCGCCGTGATCGACGAGATGCAGCTGGAACAGGCCGACCTGGAGGACATCTTCCTGCAGATCGTTGGCAGCAGTCAGCTGAACCCGCAGCCGGGAGGCCCGCAGTGAGCCTGTTCTCCGTCGGTTTCCGCACCCTGTTCTACAAGGAATCGCTGCGCTTCTGGAAAGTGGCGACACAGACCATCGCTGCGCCGGTCGTCACGGCCATGCTCTACCTCCTGATCTTCGGCCACGTGCTGGACGGCCGCGTCGAGATGCTGGACGGCGTCAGCTACACCGCCTTCCTGATCCCGGGCCTGGTGATGATGAGCGTGCTGCAGAACGCTTTCGCCAACTCGTCCTCGTCCCTGATCCAGTCCAAGATCACCGGCAACCTGGTGTTCATCCTGCTGCCGCCGCTGTCGCATGCCGAGATCCTGTCGGCCTATGTACTGGCGGCAGTGCTGCGTGGCGTCGTGGTGGGCTTCGGCGTGTTCGTCATTACGGCCTGGTTTGCCCACCTGACTTTTGTTGCGCCGCTGTGGATCCTGGTGTTCGCCTTCCTGGGCGCCGCCATCCTCGGCACCATGGGCGTTATTGCCGGCATCTGGGCCGAGAAGTTCGACCAGCTGGCCGCTTTCCAGAACTTCCTGATCATGCCGGCCACCTTCCTGGCCGGGGTGTTCTATTCCATCCAAAAACTGCCGCCATTCTGGCTCGCCGTCTCGCATTTCAACCCGTTCTTTTATATGATTGACGGGTTCCGTTATGGATTCTTCGGCAAGTCCGACGTCTCGCCCTGGACCAGCCTGGCCATCGTGTCGGTGTTCTTCGTGGTGCTGGCGGCCATTGCGATCAATATGCTCAAGCGTGGCTACAAGCTACGCCACTAAAGAATTCACTGGAGTTTCCTCGTGTCGACTACACCCGAACTGATCCACAGCTACATCAGCGCAGGCCTCGAATGCACCCACCTGGAGGTGGAAGGCGACGGCCAGCATTTCACGGCAGTCATCGTGTCCCCAAGCTTTGCCGGCAAGCGCCCGATCCAGCGCCACCAGCTGGTGTACGCCGCGCTCGGCGACCGCATGCGTGAAGAGATCCACGCGCTGTCGATGAAAACCCTTACTCCCGAAGAGTACGGAGGCTAAACATGGACAAGCTGCAGATCAATGGCGGCAAGCGCCTGAATGGCGACATCTCCATTTCGGGCGCCAAGAACGCCGCGCTGCCCATCCTGTGCGCCGGCCTGCTGACTAGCGGCGACGTCGAACTGTCGAACGTGCCGCGCCTGCACGACGTGCGCACCATCCTCAAGCTGCTCGCCCAGACCGGCCTGAAGGTGACCCAGGACGACGAACGCGTCACCCTGAACGGCGCCAATATCACCTCGTTGGAAGCACCGTATGAATTGGTGAAGACCATGCGCGCCTCGATCCTGGTGCTCGGCCCGCTGCTGGCGCGCTTCGGCCAGGCCAAGGTCTCGCTGCCGGGTGGCTGCGCGATCGGCTCGCGTCCGGTCGACCAGCACATCAAGGGCCTGCGCCAGATGGGCGCCGAGATCACCATCGAGGGCGGCTACATCCATGCCAGGACCAAGGGCAAGCTCAAGGGCGCACGCATCCACACCGACATGATCACGGTGACCGGCACCGAGAACCTCCTGATGGCCGCCACCCTGGCCGAAGGCGAGACCGTGCTGGAAAACGCCGCGCGCGAGCCGGAAGTGACCGACCTGGCCAACCTGCTGGTGGCCATGGGTGCCAAGATCGAGGGCATCGGCACCGACCGCCTGGTGATCCAGGGCGTGGAAAGCCTGCATGGCGCCAGCCACGCCGTGATCTCGGACCGCATCGAAGCCGCGACCTTCCTGTGCGCGGTGGCGGCCACCGGCGGCGACATCATGCTGCGCAACACCCGCACCGACATCTTCGACGTCGCGCTCGACAAGCTGCGCGAGATCGGCCTGCAGCTCGACGTGGGCCGCGACACCATTCGCGCGCGCATGGACGGCCGTCCGCATCCGGTCTCGTTCCGCACCACGGAATACCCGGGCTTCCCGACCGACATGCAGGCGCAGTTCATGGCAGTGAACATCCTGGCCGACGGCCCGAGCCGCGTCACCGAGACCATCTTCGAGAACCGCTTCATGCACGTGCAGGAGATGAACCGCCTCGGCGCCCAGATCTCCACCGAGGGCAACACCGCCTTCATCAAGGGCGTGGACCGCCTGGTGGGTGCGCCGGTGATGGCGACCGACCTGCGCGCCTCGGCCTCGCTGGTGATCGCGGGCATGGCGGCGCACGGCACCACCCTGGTCGACCGCATCTACCACCTCGACCGCGGCTATGACCGCATGGAAGTCAAACTCTCGGCGGTCGGCGCCGACATCGTGCGTATCAAGGAATGACTATTACAAGCAAATCTGTCGAGCCGGGCCTGATCCTGGCCCTCTCCAAGGGCCGTATTTTCGAAGACACGCTGCCGCTGCTGGCGGCGGCCGGGATCACCGTCACCGAGAATCCGGAAACCTCGCGCAAGCTGATCCTGCCGACCAACGACCCGGGCGTGCGCGTGCTGATCGTGCGCGCCAGCGACGTGCCGACCTATGTCCAGCATGGCGCGGCCGATTTCGGCGTGGCCGGCAAGGACGTGCTGCTCGAGCATGGCGGCGAAGGACTGTACCAGCCGATCGACCTGCGCATCGCCTGCTGCCGCATGTCGGTGGCGGTGAACGCCGGCTTCGACTACGAGACCGCCGTGCGCCAGGGCGCACGGCTGCGCGTGGCGACCAAGTTCGTCAACACCGCGCGCGAGCACTTCGCCAGCAAGGGCGTGCACGTCGACCTGATCAAGCTGTACGGCTCGATGGAACTGGCGCCGCTGGTCGGCCTGTCCGACGCCATCGTCGACGTCGTCTCGACCGGCGGCACCCTGCGTGCCAACAACCTGGTCGAAGTCGAAAAGATCATGGACATCTCCTCGCGCCTGGTGGTCAACCAGGCCGCGCTCAAGCTCAAGCGCGAGCGCCTGCAACCCATCCTCGATGCCTTCCAACGGGCATCCCAAGCAAAAGGCTAAAGCATCATGGCAGTACGGATCCGCAAGCTCGACTCCACCGCCCCCGACTTCAAGCAGACGCTCGATGCGCTGCTGGCCTTCGAGGCCGAAACCGACGACGCCATCGAGTCCAGCGTCGCGAAGATCCTGGCGGACGTGAAGCATCGCGGGGATGCTGCCGTGCTCGAATACACCAACCGGTTCGACCGCATCCCGAACGGCGGCGCCACCTCGATGGCGGCCTTCGACGTCAAGCAGGCCGAACTGGAAGCCGCCCTGGCCTCGCTGCCGGAAGCCCAGCGCAATGCGCTGCGCACGGCCGCCGAGCGCATCCGTGTCTTCCACGAGCGCCAGAAGCAGGAGCTGAACGGTTTTACTTTCACCGAAGCCGACGGCACCGTGCTGGGCCAGCGCGTGACGCCGCTGGACCGCGTCGGCATCTACGTCCCTGGCGGCAAGGCCGCCTATCCCTCGTCGGTCCTGATGAACGCGATTCCTGCGCAGGTGGCAGGGGTGCAGGAGATCGTCATGGTGGTACCGACCCCGGACGGCGTGAAGAACCAGATGGTGCTGGCCGCCGCCGCCATTGCCGGCGTGACCCGCGTGATCACCATCGGCGGCGCCCAGGCCGTGGGCGCGCTGGCCTACGGTACCGAGACCATCCCGGCCGTGGACAAGATCGTCGGCCCGGGCAATGCCTATGTGGCCGCTGCCAAGCGGCGCGTGTTCGGCGTGGTCGGCATCGACATGATCGCCGGGCCGTCCGAGATCCTGGTGCTGTGCGACGGCACCACCGATCCGGACTGGGTGGCGATGGACCTGTTCTCGCAGGCCGAGCACGACGAGCTGGCCCAGGCCATCCTGCTGTGCCCGGATGCGGACTACATCGCGCGCGTGGAAGCCAGCATCCACAAGCTGTTGCCGACCATGCCGCGCGCCGAGACCATTACCACTTCACTCACGGACCGCGGCGCCCTGGTGAAGGTACGCGACATGGAAGAAGCCTGTGCAATCGCGAACGCCATCGCCGCCGAGCACCTGGAAATCTCTGCCGAAGAGCCATTGAGGTGGGCTGACCAGATCCGTCACGCCGGCGCCATGTTCCTCGGCCGCTTCTCGTCGGAGTCGCTGGGCGACTACTGCTGCGGCCCGAACCACGTGCTGCCGACCTCGCGCACCGCGCGCTTCTCCTCGCCGCTGGGCGTGTACGACTTCCAGAAGCGTTCCTCGGTGATCCAGGTGAGCGAGCAGGGCGCCCAGACGCTGGGCAAGGTGGCGGCCGAACTGGCCTACGGCGAAGGCTTGCAGGCGCACGCCCGCAGCGCAGAACTTCGAATCAAGAAATCATGAGCACCTGGGTCGACCAGGTCTTCTGCGAGGATGCGCTTGCCGGGATGGCGCGCATCCCGGATGCGTCCATCGACCTGATCCTGACCGATCCGCCCTACAACCTCGGCAAGGACTACGGCAATACGTCGGACCAGCAGGGTGTCGAGGAATACCTCGCCTGGACCGAGCGCTGGATCGATGCCGCGCTGCCCAAGCTGAAACCCAACGGCAGCCTGTACATCTTCCTGACCTGGCGCTTCGCGCCGGAGATTTTTGTCATGCTGAAGAAACGCATGACGATGATGAACGAAATCATCTGGGACCGCCGCGTGCCCTCGATGGGCGGCAGCGTGCGCAGCTTCTCGTCGGTGCACGATACCATCGGTTTCTTCGTAAACCGCAAGGACTATTACTTCGACCTCGACGCCGTGCGCATCCCCTACGATCCGGAGACGAAAAAGGCGCGCTCGCGCTCGATCTTCATCGGCGCCAAGTGGCTCGAAGTCGGCTACAACCCGAAGGACGTGTGGAGCGTATCGCGCCTGCATCGTGAGCATCCGGAACGCGCCGACCACCCGACCCAGAAGCCGCTCGAGATCATCGAGCGCATGGTCAAGGCCTCGTGCCCGGCGGGCGGCATCGTGCTCGACCCCTTCATGGGCAGCGGCACCACGGCCATCGCCGCGCGCCAGGCGGGGCGCCACTTCACCGGCTTCGAACTGAATCCTGCCTACTGCGACATCATCCGTGAGCGCCTGGCCGCGCCCGAAGTGCCGGTGGCGGGCAAGATAAGCAAGCAACTGAGCAAAAAGCGTAAGGCAGCCGCGAAGAGCAGCCCCCTGAACGAGGAAACCGCATGACCACGATTGACAAGCTGATCGAAAACACCATCCGCGCAGACGTCCGCGACATCGCCAGCTATTTCGTGCCGGATGCGAGCGGCTACATCAAGCTCGACGCGATGGAAAACCCCTACCAGTTGCCGGAAGAACTGCGCGCCGAACTGGGCCAGCGCCTGGCCGATGCCGCGCTGAACCGCTACCCGGTCGCTTCCTACGCGACACTCAAGGGCAAGATCTGCGCCGGGCTCGGCGTCCCACAGGGCTACGATGTCCTGCTCGGCAATGGCTCGGACGAGCTCATCTCGATCATGGCCACCGCCGTGGCGCGCCAGGACAAACGGGCGGTCATCTTGGCGCCGACCCCGGCCTTCGTGATGTTCTCGCGCTCGGCCCAGTTCGCAGGAGCGGATTTCGTCGGCGTGCCGGTCAAGGCCGACTTCTCGCTCGACCTGCCTGCCATGCTGGCCGCCATCGAACGCTACCAGCCGGCGCTGGTATTCCTGGCCTACCCGAACAACCCGACCGGCAACCTGTTCGACGCCGACGACATGGCGGCCATCATCCGCGCCCTGGGCGACACCGGCATCGCGGTGGTGGACGAGGCCTACCAGCCCTTCGCCAAGAAGAGCTTCATGGGCCGCCTGCCCGAGTTCCCGAACCTGGTCGTCATGCGCACCCTGTCCAAGCTGGGCCTGGCCGGCATCCGCCTCGGCTACCTGTCGGGTGATGCGAAGCTGCTCGAGCAGTTCGAGAAGGTGCGCCCACCCTACAACGTCAACGTGCTGACCCAGCTCGCGGCCGAGTTCGCGCTCGACCACCTCGACGTGCTCGACCGGCAGGCCGAGCTGCTGAACGCCGAGCGTTCGCGCCTGGCCGCCGAACTGGCGGTTCTGCCGGGAGTCGAAGTGTTTCCATCGGCGGCGAATTTCATCTCCATGCGCGTGCCGGATGCAGAGAAGGTCTGCTCGGAACTTCGCGCCGGAAAGGTGCTGATTAAGAATTTGGGTAAAATGGACAAGATGCTGACCAACTGCATCCGCGTCACGGTCAGCACGCCCGAAGAAAACACCGCATTCCTGAATGCCCTGAAAGCGTCCTTATAGTCCCTACGAACGCAGCTCTTCCATCCGGAAGGCCGCAACGACGAGCCCCAGCAATGACCCGCACCGCCGAAATCACGCGCAACACCAACGAGACGCAGATCCGCGTCGCGATCAACCTCGACGGCACCGGCCGCCAGAAGCTCAACACCGGCGTCCCGTTCCTCGACCACATGCTCGACCAGATCGCGCGCCATGGCATGATCGACCTCGAAGTCGAAGCCGTCGGCGACCTGCACATCGATGCGCATCACACCGTCGAGGATACCGGCATCACCCTCGGCATGGCGGTGGCCAAGGCCGTGGGCGACAAGAAAGGCATGGTGCGCTACGGCCACTCCTACGTGCCGCTGGACGAAGCGCTGTCGCGCGTGGTCATCGACTTTTCGGGCCGTCCGGGCCTGGAAATGCACATCCCATGGACCCGCGCCATGATCGGCACCTATGACGTCGACCTGACGGGCGAATTCTTCCGCGGCTTCGTGAACCACGCCGGCGTGACCCTGCACATCGATAACCTGCGCGGCGTGAACGCCCACCACCAGTGCGAGACCGTGTTCAAGGCCTTCGGCCGCGCGCTGCGCATGGCTACCGCGCTGGACGAGCGCGCCGCCGGCATCATCCCTTCGACCAAAGGCAGCCTGTAAGCTCCGCTAAACTGAGATCATGACGAACAAGATTGTGGTGGTCGATGGCCTGGGTAACCTGCGCTCGGTCGCGCAGGCGCTGCGCGCCGCTGCGCCCGAGGCCGATATCCTGGTGTCGAACAAGGCGGCCGACATCATTGCTGCCGACCGTATCGTGCTGCCGGGCCAGGGCGCGATGCGCGACTGCATGCGCAGCCTGCGCGAATCCGGCGCCGAAGAGGCCCTGCTGCGCGCCGTCAAGACCCGTCCGGTGATGGGCGTATGCGTCGGCGAGCAGATGCTGTTCGACGAGAGCGAAGAAAACGAAGGCACGCCGGGCCTGGGCCTGCTGCCGGGCCGCGTCGTCCGTTTCCAGCTCGACGGCAAGCGGCAAGGCGACGGCTCGCGCTTCAAGGTGCCGCAGATGGGCTGGAACCGCGTGCGCCAGACCCGCGCCCACCCGCTGTGGGAAGGCGTCGAGGACGGCAGTTATTTCTATTTCGTGCACAGCTACTATGCCGTGCCCGAGCAGGCAGCCGACACGATCGGTGAAGCAGACTATGGCGGCATGTACACCTGTGCCGTCGCGCGCGACAACCTGGTCGCCACCCAGTTCCACCCTGAAAAGAGCGCAGCCGCCGGCTTGCGCCTGTACCGCAATTTCATCCACTGGAATCCGTGAGTTTTCCTTTGAACCCGACGTCAATCAACCCACAACCACCATGCTGCTGATCCCTGCCATCGACCTGAAAGACGGTCACTGCGTCCGCCTGAAACAGGGCGACATGGACCTCGCCACCGTGTTTTCCGAAGACCCCGCCGAAATGGCGCTGCACTGGCTGAAGAAGGGCGCGCGCCGGCTGCACCTGGTCGACCTGAACGGCGCCTTCGCGGGCAAGCCGAAGAACGAGGAGGCGATCAAGTCGATCCTGAAAACCGTGCAGGACTACGCCGAAGAGATGGGCATCGAGGAGATCCCGGTCCAGCTGGGCGGCGGCATCCGCGACCTCGACACCATCGAGCGCTACCTGGACGACGGCATCACCTACATCATCGTCGGCACCGCCGCGGTGAAGAACCCGGGCTTCCTGCACGATGCCTGCGGCGCCTTCCCGGGCTCGATCATCGTCGGCCTGGACGCCAAGGACGGCAAGGTCGCGACCGATGGCTGGAGCAAGATGTCGGGCCACGAAGTCATCGACCTGGCCAAGAAGTTCGAAGGCTATGGCGTCGAATCGATCGTCTACACCGACATCGGCCGCGACGGCATGATGGCCGGCGTGAACATCGAGGCGACTGTCAAGCTGGCCCAGGCCGTCAAGATCCCGATCATCGCCTCGGGCGGCGTGCACAACCTGGCCGACGTCGAAGCACTGTGCGCGGTGCAGGACGAAGGCATCGAGGGCGTGATCTGCGGCCGTTCGATCTACGAAGGCACGCTGGACCTGACTTCGGCGCAGGAACGCGCCGACGAACTGACCGAGGGTGCCCAGGCCTAAGCCGTATGCTCGCAAAACGCATCATCCCCTGCCTCGACGTTACCGGCGGCCGTGTGGTCAAGGGCGTCAACTTCACCGAGCTGCGCGACGCCGGCGACCCGGTCGAGATCGCACGCCGCTATGACGGGCAAGGCGCCGACGAGATCACCTTTCTCGACATCACCGCCTCGAGCGACGGCCGCGACCTGATCCTGCCGATCATCGAAGCCGTGGCCTCCACCGTGTTCATCCCGCTCACCGTCGGTGGCGGTGTGCGCAAGGTCGAGGACGTGCGGCGCCTGCTCAACGCCGGCGCCGACAAGGTGTCGATGAACACCTCGGCCGTGACCAACCCGCAGCTGGTGTTCGACGCCTCGCAGAAGCACGGTTCGCAGTGCATCGTGGTGGCGATCGACGCCAAGCAGGTCGCACCCGGCAAGTGGGAAGTCTTCACCCATGGCGGGCGCAACCCGACCGGCCTCGATGCTGTCGAATGGGCCCGCAAGATGGAGTCGCTCGGCGCCGGCGAACTGCTGCTCACCTCGATGGACCGCGACGGCACCAAGTCCGGCTTCGACCTGGGCCTGACCCGCGCCGTGTCCGACGCGGTCGGCATTTCTGTCATCGCCTCGGGCGGCGTCGGTTCCCTAGAGGACCTGGCCGACGGCATCCTCGAAGGCCATGCCGACGCGGTACTGGCCGCCAGCATCTTCCACTACGGGCAGCACACGGTGGGCGAAGCCAAGCGCTTCATGGCCGAGCGTGGCATCCCAATGCGCCTGGAGTAAGCAATGGCCAGCAATGCCAAATGGCTGAACAAGGTGCGCTGGGACGAGAACGGCCTGGTGCCGGTGATCGCCCAGGAAGCCGCCACCGGCGACATCCTGATGTTCGCCTGGATGAACCGCGAGGCGCTCGCGAAGACGGCAGAGCTGGGCGAAGCCGTCTACTGGAGCCGCTCGCGCAAGAAGCTGTGGCACAAGGGCGAAGAGTCCGGCCATACCCAGAAAGTGCTGGAGATGCGCCTCGACTGCGACGAAGACGTCGTGCTGCTCAAGATCGAGCAGAAGGGCGGCATTGCCTGCCATACCGGGCGCCACTCCTGCTTCTTCCAGAAATTCGACGGCGAGGACTGGCAGGCGACCGAACCCGTGCTGCAGGACCCCGACACCATCTATTCCCCGAACAAGAAATCCCATGAGTGACATCCTGGCCCGCGTTGCGGCCACCATCGAGTCGCGCAAGCCGGCAGCCGGCGGCGACCCCGCTACTTCCTACGTCGCCAAGCTGTTCAGCAAGGGCGACGACGCCATCCTGAAGAAGATCGGCGAGGAAGCCACCGAAACCGTGATGGCCGCCAAGGACGCGCGCGTCTCCGGCGACGCCTCCAAGGTGCTGTACGAGACCGCCGACTTGTGGTTCCACTCGATGGTGCTGCTGGCGCAATTCGGCTTGAGCCCGCAACAGGTGATCGACGAGCTGGCGCGCCGCGAAGGCGTATCCGGCATCGATGAAAAAGCCGCGCGCAAGGAATAACAAAGTAAGCGCCTACTCATGCTTGCCATGCCTGCTGGCGATGTCATAATCAGGCATACGCGGTCATACCGATGTCATGCGGTGCCGGTAGGATGCACAGGCTTCCTCTGAGGGAACGCTGTAACAAAGATCTGGAGACAAGATGGACAACTGCATTTTTTGCAAGATCGTCGCCAAGCAGATTCCGGCCAGCGTCGTCTATGAAGACGACGACGTGCTGGCCTTCAAGGACATCAACCCGGCCGCTCCGGTGCACCTCCTGGTGATCCCGAAGCAGCATGTGGCCACCCTGTCCGACTGCACCGACGAACACGCGGCCGTGCTGGGCAAGATGCTGATGCTGGCCCCGAAGCTTGCAGAAGAGCACCGTGTTGCCGTCAAGTCCGACGGTAACGGCGGACACAGCGGTGGCTTCAAGACCCTGATCAACAGCGGACCGGACGGCGGGCAGGAGGTCTACCACCTGCACCTGCACATGTACGGCGGCAAGCGCCCATGGCGCGGACTGGGTACCTGAACGCTACCTGGATGCAACTAAACTTTTAATGCAGGCAAGAAGTAAGGCAACAGCGTCTGCATAGCGTATACTGAAACGTACGCTTTCCCGAATTACAGGCGCAATGCGCCTTGCTAGGAGATAAACATGGGTTCGATGAGTATTTGGCACTGGGTGATTGTCCTGGTCGTCGTGATGCTGATTTTTGGCACCAAGAAAATCAGCAACATCGGTGGTGACCTCGGCAAGGCCGTGAAGGGCTTCAAGGATGGCGTGAAGGGTGAGGAAGACAAGGCGAACCCAAACGCCTCGGCCACCCAGCCGCCGCAGCAGGTGGCGGACAAGACCACCATCGACGTCGAAACCCGCGACAAGACCCGTCATTGATATCCGGGCATGATCGATCTCGGACTGTCGAAGCTGGCGATCATCGGTGTTGTCGCGCTGATCGTGATCGGCCCTGAAAAGCTGCCCAAGGTGGCGCGCATGGCGGGCACCCTGTACGGGCGCGCCCAGCGCTACCTCAGCGACGTCAAGTCCGAGGTCAGCCGCGAGATCGAGCTCGACGAATTGCGCAACCTGCACAAGGAAGTGCACGAGAGCGCGCAATCGTTCAAGGACGAGGTGGAGCAGTCCATGGCCAGCCACGTCGACGAAGTCGAGGCGCTGTGGGACGGCAGGGAGCACACTTCCTCCCCTTCCTCCTCCGGCACGTCCTCCTTCGTCAGCACCGCCGACATCGAGCGCAAGGCGCGCGACTTTCGCCGCAAGAAGCTCGTGCGCACATCAAGCGTGCCGGCCTGGTACAAGCACCGCAACGGCGGCAAGACCCATGTGCTCTCCGGCGCGGCGCGCGTGCGTAAGTTCCGGCCGGGTTCAAGCAAATCCAAGACATCCTTTTTCTAGATGACCGAAGAAGCCGCAGGCGAAGAAACCTTCATTTCCCACCTCGTCGAACTGCGTGACCGCCTGGTCAAGGCCTCGATCGGGATCGCCATTGCCTGCGTGGCCCTGTTCATCTGGCCAGGACCCTCGCAGGTCTACGACCTGCTGGCCGCGCCGATGGTCGCCTCGCTGCCGGCAGGCTCCACCATGATCGCCACCGGCGTGATCTCGCCCTTCCTGGTGCCGATGAAGGTCACCCTGCTGCTGGCCTTCATCCTGGCGCTTCCCTGGGTGTTCTACCAGCTGTGGGCCTTCGTTGCGCCCGGCCTGTACGCGCACGAGAAGCGCCTGGTGCTGCCCCTCGTCATCTCGTCCTCGCTGCTGTTCATCGCCGGCGTGGCCTTCTGCTACTTCCTCGTGTTCGGCCGGGTGTTCCAGTTCATCGGGGAGTTCGCGCCATCTTCCATCGCGGTGACGCCGGACATCGAGAACTACCTCGATTTCGTCATGTCGATGTGCCTGGCCTTCGGCTTCACCTTCGAGGTGCCGGTGGCGGTGGTGATCCTGGTGCGCATGGGCATCGTCAGCATCGAAAAGCTGAAGGAAATCCGCTCCTACGTGATCGTCGGCGCCTTCGTGATCGCCGCCATCGTGACTCCGCCGGACGTGGTCAGCCAGCTGGCGCTGGCCATCCCGATGTGCCTGCTCTACGAGCTGGGCCTGATCGTGGCGCCGATATTTGCGCGCATGACGCGCGCTCCCGAAGAGCACGCGTAAGCAGGTTCGACCTCAGTTCGACCGCAGCACCCCGCCATTGCCCAGTCCACCCTCCACCGACTGGGCCTTGTAGGCGCGCACCGCCTTCACCATCTGGTTGTACGAATCCATGAAGGAAGCAGCCAGCACCTTGCCCTGGGGCGAGTTGCTGAAGCCGTGCGCGCCCGCCAGCCCGCCCTTGAAGAAGACGGCCAGCATGCCGAAGTCCCAGTTCTGCGCGCTGCCCTCGGCGGCGGCCATCATGCCCTTGCCAACATTGCCGGTCTTGCGCAGTTCGCCCGATTCCATCAGGGCGCGCCCGCCCTGCATGCTGCGGAAGGCCTGCCCGCGCTCGACGATGACGAAGCAGTTGGACTGCTGGATGATCATGCGCAGCAGCGGCACCGTGCTCTGCATGCGGTATTCGTTCGTGAACTGGTTCAAACAAGAGGAAAACTGGCGGGAGTGCGTCCGTCAGGACGGCGGTACGGGGAGGGAAGCCATCGGTGTCTCCGGCTGATGGCGCTCATTGCCGCCAATGGTTATGGGGCTGCATACCCATTCTAGCCTTGGAGATATTGCGCACAAGCTAGCGCGTGAGCACGCTGCTTGTGCGCTTTTGCCCAGGGGGGGGCCGTGCAAAATTAAAATATTGCTATTGCATCAGCTCCGAGATCATCTTCACCGGCGCATTGCCGTAGCTGAGGAACTGGTCGTGGAATTCCTTCAGGTTGAAGCGCTCGCCCAGCTGCTGCTTGCGGCGTTCGCGCAGCTCCATGATCTGCTCGTAGCCGCTGTAGTAGCTGGTCAGCTGCACCGACGTGAGCGTCACGCGGCGCCATTTTTCCTCGGCTTCCTGGCGGGTCTGGAAGGCCTGGCGCACCAGCAAGTCGATCGCTTCCGGTCGCTGCATGCCGAGCACGTGGACGCTGTAGTCGAGGATGGTGTTGGTGACGCTGCGCAGGTTCCACTTCGAGTACATCAGCCACATCTCCGGCGCGTTGTCGCCGTAGCCGTTCTCCAGCATCATGCGCTCGCCGTACACGGCCCATCCCTCGACCATCGCGCCGTTCCCGAACAGCGACTTGACCAGCGAAGGTGACCGGTTCGCGTACACCAGCTGGGCATAGTGGCCGGGAATGGCCTCGTGGATGTTCAGGATCTGCAGGATCCACTCGTTGTACTCGCGCAGGCTGCTCTCGGCCTGTTCCGGCGTGAGGTTGTCGAGCGGCGTCACGTTGTAATAGGTCTTGTCCTTCGGGCGGTAGGGGCCCGGCGCGTCGATGCTGGCGCCGGCCACGCCGCGCTGGTACATCGGGGTCTCGCGCACCTCCAAGGGCTTGTCGGCATCCAGGGTGAGCAGATTTTTCTCGGTGACGAACTTGTGCAGGGCCGGGATCTGGCGGCGGATCTCGGGCAGGAAGTTCTCGCGCGAGACGTGACGCTCGGAGAGCTTATTGATCATCATGCCGATCTTCTGGAAGCGGTCACGCGGCTTGGCCACGCCGGCCATATAGCGCGGCCACAGCTCGTCCGAGATCGTATCCATGCGGGCGAGCAGCTCTTCGCGCGTGGCCAGGGCCTTGCGGAAGGTCTGTTCGGCGCTGCTGGACGACTGGATCTCGAGCGCGAACTTTTGCTCGTACAGCTCCTTCCCGGCGCGGAAGGGGCGCGGCCTGGCCGCGTTCCTGTCGAGTGCGTCCAGGAAGTCGACGTAGGCCAGCACCGCGGTACCGGCATTGGCGATGCGCTGCGCGAAGATCGCCTTCTCCTGCGCGTTCAGGATCGATTCCTGCGCCGCCTTGCCCAGGTCGGCCAGCACCGCGATGGTGCCAGGGGCCTGGGCGATGGCGAGCTGGGTGTGCTCGCGGGTCGGGTTGACGATCGAGGCCTGCGCCGCCGCATAGAAGGCCGGCACGTTGGCCAAACGCTTGAGGATGGTGCGCAGGCGCTGTGGCTTGGCGGCGTATTCGGTATTCAGGATCAGGTCGAGCGGCTGGGCGACGTTGTACAGCGCCGGGTTCCACTCGTATTCACGCCAGGTGGTGAGGTTCCAGCGATCCTTCTCCAGCTTGTTCACCAGCAGGACCAGGTCGGTGCGCTGGCGATCCGACAGCTGCCGGGTATCGAGCTTGCCGAACTTCTCCAGCCATTCATTGGCAAAGGCCAGTTTCTTGGCGCGGGTGGCGGCGTCTGGAATGGTGAGATTGGCAGCCTGGTCGAACTTGCCGACGTAGATGCCGCCTTCCGGGTCGATGCGCCATAACGCGGTCAGGTACTGCATGCTCATGGAGTCGAAGCGGCGGTCGAGGCGCTTGTCGCTTGCGCTCGCGACCGGAGTGGCTGCGACTGCCGTGGCCGCCGTTGCTACGGCCGCAGTGGCGACGGCAGCACCAGCCGCCTTCGCAGCCGGCTTTGCCCCCTTCTTGACTGGTGCCTTCGGTTTGCCCGCTTTCGCGTTGACCACCTTGGCGGCTTTGGCCTTGTCCTTGGCGGGCTTGGTGGTCTTGGCGCTGGCCGGCGCCAGCGCGAAACTCGCCAGCAGGACTGCCAGCGCGATCTTCGTTTTCATCATCCTGTTCGAACCCTGTAATTAAAAGGTCGGAGTCCGTCCGCGCGGCAAGCGCAAGGCGGAACCACGGAAGAGTAGCACCATTCAGCGCGCTTGCGGGCCGCTGAAACATTCCGACACTTGAATTGAGACTGAATGTCGCTTAATCGATGGCGCCGGAGCGGATCATCTGCTGGTGGATGGCGTTAATTGTCTCGACCGCCCTGCGCCCGTTCGCCATGTGGTGCAGGACGATCTCGCTCTCCCTGGTGAAGCGGTGGCCGATGCGCACCGTGTACGAGCGCGTTACCCAGGCGAGGAAACCGCCGGCATAGTTTGCGTCGTCCATGTCGCGCCACTTTACCCCACGCACGCCGCGCTGCCACGGCAGCACACCTGAGACTACCCAGACGCCAACGTCGTCGTAGTACAGCTGCACGCTGCGCACCGCCAGGAACCGGTAAGCGACGATCAGGCTTGAACCGGCCAGCACCGCGGCGGCGACGAGATCGTCATAGCGGAAGGCCAGCCGCAGTACGACGAAGAACAGCAGCGCGGCCAGCGCCGCCACGCCCGCATAGGCCGTCCACGACTTGACGCCGATGACGCGGGCCTGTGGCGTCGTTGCCGCTTTGTCCAGTTCCATGTGTCTTTACTCATCCATAAAAGCGGCATGATCACATGAATGTCATGCAGCGCCAAGACCTTGCATCAGCATGGCCAGCATTTCGCCCGGCGACATGCGCGCCGCCATCTCGGTCCCTTCGAGCAGGCTGTCGGCCAGGTCACGCTTGCGGTGGTGCAGTTCGACGATGCCTTCCTCGATGGTGCCACGCGCCACCAGCCGGTAGATGGTGACGGGCCGCTGCTGGCCCATGCGGTGGGCGCGATCCGAGGCCTGGTCCTCCACCGCCGGGTTCCACCACGGGTCCATGTGGATCACGTAGTCGGCCGCGGTCAGGTTGATGCCGACGCCGCCCGCCTTCAGGCTGATGAGGAAGAGCTCACCTTCTCCGGCCTGGAAGGCGTCCACGCGGCGCTTGCGCTCCTGCATGGACGTGGCGCCGTCGAGGTACTGGTAGGGGATATGCTTGGCGTCGAGGTACTTGCGGATCAGGCTGAGGTGGTCGACGAACTGGCTGAACACCAGCACCTTGTGGCGGTTCTCCAGCAGGCCGTCGACCAGGCGCGCAAAGGCGATCAGCTTGCTGCTGGCGATGCCCGCGCCGGGCGCCACCAGTTCCGGATTGCAGACGGCGCGGCGCAGCCGCATCATCTCGGCCAGGATCTCGATCGACTTCTGGCTTTCCGGCGCCTCCAGCGCGGCCAGCTTGTCGAGCGCGTCGCGGCGCAGCGATTCGTACAGCGCGCTTTCCTCCTGGGTCAGCTCGACCGGCACCACGATCTCGGTGCGCGGCGGCAGCTCGGTCAGCACCTGCGCCTTGGTGCGGCGCAGGATGAAGGGTTGCGTGAGCCGGCGCAGGCGGGCGCGTGCTCCCGCTTCGGCACGCTTGTCCTGTGCCTTCTCGATCGGTCCGGCGAAGCGCAGCTGGAACTGGTCGGCGCTGCCCAGCAGGCCCGGGTTGATGAACCTGAACAGGTTCCACAGCTCGCCCAGGTGGTTTTCCAGCGGGGTGCCGGTGGCCGCCATGCAGAAGTCCCCCTGCAGCGCCATCACGGCCTGCGAGCGCTTGGTGTGCATGTTCTTGATGGCCTGCGCTTCGTCCAGCACGATGCTGTGCCATGGCCGTTTTGCAAACAGCGGCGCTTCCAGCTGCAGCAGGCCGTAGCTCACCACCACCACGTCGAAGGGCCCCGCTTCTTCCAGCATCGCGGCGCGGTCGCCGGGCCCGAACAGGTGCATCGTCAGGGTCGGCGCGAAGCGCTGCGCCTCGGCGATCCAGTTCAGGCAGACCGAGGTCGGCGCCACCACCAGTGCCGGACCGTCGGGTGCGCGCGTGAGCAGCAGGGCCAGCGCCTGCAGGGTCTTGCCAAGGCCCATGTCGTCGGCCAGGCAGGCGCCCACGCCCAAATGGGCCAGGCGCCCCAGCCATTCGAAGCCTTCGCGCTGGTAGTCGCGCAGTTCCGCCTGCAGCGTGGACGGCAGGGCAGGGGTAAAGGCTTCGCTGTCCGCGATGCGCTGCAGGTGTTTGCGCCAGGCGGCGTCGCTTTCCACGCTCCCGGCATCGCGTGCCAGTTCGGCCAGCGAGAAGCTTGCCAGCGGATGCATGCGCAGCTCTTCGCCAACCACCGTGCCGTAATCGGCCAACTCCATGAGGCGCCGGTGCAGCTCGTCGCTCAAGGCCAGGTATTCGTTGTCGCCCAGCGCCACGAAGCGGCTCTTCTGTTCGCGCACGCGCTCGAGCAGCGAGCGCAGGTCCATCACCCGCTGCTCGTCGACCACGATGTCGCCGTTGGCCGCGAACCAGTCGCGGTCGCGCCGGACCTGGATGCGCACCGACTTCGCATTCGCGCGCTTCGACACGCGGAACTTCTCGCCTTCCGGCCAGGCCACCACGACCTTGGCCGGATCGAGACTGCGCAGCTCGTCCACCAGCTCCAGGCACTGCAGGGGCTGGCCGAGCAGCCATTCGCCGTGGTCGAGTTCACCGTGTTCGAGCGCTTGGCAGGCGCCGACCAGCTGGCGCTCGGCCTCTCGCTCGGCGTTCAGGTCGCGCCTGGCTTCAAGGCGCACGCCGTTCACGTCGGCGATCACGCTTTCGGCGCCGGCGCCGGGTGCATAATAGGCGCCATTGTCGAGCGGGCGCACCAGCACCTGCATGCGCAGGCCCTGCTGGTAGGGACGCAGGTGCAGGTGCAGGCGCGGGTCCGCCGCGACCTGTTCGATGTCGCCCGGGCTGGCGCCGATGTCGGACTGCACCGTGACGATCGAGGAGATCGCGCTGATCGCGCGCAGCACGCGGCGTTCGGCTTCCGCCGGCACCTCCAGGCCTTCGCCGACGATGGCGGCGATACGGCGGTGTTCTTCATTGACGCGTACCAGGCGCAGCCGGGTCGGCGTTTCGCGGGTGACGATCACCTCGCCGTCCTGCTCGCCCGGCGCCGGATGCAGGGAAATGGTCACCTTGCCGCCGCGCGCCTTAACCAAGAGTTCCGGCTCGCCCGGCAGCAGTTCGACGCGGGTGCCCGGCGAATCCATCCAGAACAGCAGCGGGTGGCCGACCAGCGCGCCCAATGCCTTGTCCAGCTCGAACTCGAAGCGGATGCCGGTGCTGCCGTAGTAGCGGCGGCCGGCGATGCTCGATACGACCTGCACGTCCTGGGCGGTGAGGAAGTCGAGGTTTTGCGCATCTTCGGCCAGGCGCTTCAGGCCGATGGCGCGGCCGCGGCTCCAGCCGCCCTGCGCGTCGCGCTTCTGTTCGCGCGGCTCCAGCTCGCGCACACCCATGTGCTCGTCGTAGCGGATCATCCACACCAGGCGCGATTCACGGACCACCTCGGCATTGAGGGCCGGCTGCAGGTTGATCAGAGCGTTGAGCTGGCGCTCCCACGGCTCCTCGCGCTCGAACCAGTGGGTCAGGTCGGTGAGGCGGTGGCGGCGCCGCAGCTCGCCGGCGCGCGCTTCCTGGCTGATGCCGCCGGGTCCGCCCATCTGGCCCAGCAGTCCGGCCAGCTGGGCCGACAGCAGGTCGAAGCCGGCGCGCTCGGACTGGGCCAGCATGTCCTCGATGTCCTGGCGCTTGCCCTGCAGTTGCGGCAGGCCGAGCCAGTGGTGCATCAGGGCGCGGAAGGTGAAGGGCTCGAGCGCCATCTCCCAGCTGCGCGAGGCCAGCACTTCGGCGTCCACCGTGCCGCGCCGGATCTCCTGGAGCATGCTGAGCTGGAAGACCACCGCGGTCTCCGGACGCTGCACTGCGCGGGTGGCGATGTCGAGCCAGGCATCGGCCAGCTTCAGGTGCACGGGCTGGTTGCTGCGCAGGAGGGCGGCCAGGGAGAGGTGGGCGCCGATGCCGTCGAAGACGGCCTTGCGCTTGCCGGTCTCGCGGCGCAGCTGCTTGAGCGCTCCCTCGACACCGGGCTGGGCGATGTCGAGGTCGTCGCGCAGCAGGGCTATCACGCTGCGGAAGAACAGGCCGGCCGCGTCGTCGACCTCCAGCAGCAGCGTCGATGCGTCATCCAGGCGGCCGCACAGGATCAGGTGCTCACCGAGCGCAATGCGCAGCGCGATCGAAGGATCGCCCTGGGCCGCGTGAGCTTCGGCGGCGACGCGGATCGCGGGCGCAAGCAGAGGCTCGCGCTGCGCATGCTGGACCAGGGTCGCGAGCACGCCGTCGCGCAGCGAAGGGTCGATGCGGTCGAGCAGGGCGGGTTCGAAGGGACGCGCGCAGACCTCGACCAGCGGATGCAGGTAGGACGCCTCGTGGCAGCGCAGGCAGGCCGCCAGCAGCGGCGTGACCGCCGACCCATTCTCTCCGGCCAGCAGGGACATGCGCAGCAGGGCCAGGCCCTGGCGGTAGCTGCGCAGGATGGGCGTGCCCTGCCAGTCGCGCCGCAATGGCGTGACGCGCTCGTAGGCTGCGCGCAGACTGGCGAACAGCTCGCCGGACAGCGCATGCTCGATGGCGGGCCATGCGGCGGCCGGCACGATCGTGACCCCGCGTTCGCCGGCGTCAATGACCAGGCCCGCTTCACGCAGACGCGTCAGCTCGGCCGCCCATTGTTCAGGCGGCAGCGGCAGGCCGGCGGCCATCAGGTGTTCGAGGATGCGCTGGCGGCCCATCGGCTCGCCGGAGAGCGCCAGCAGGGACAGGATTGCCCCCTCGCCGGTATCGAGTTCGTTAAAAATCATGCAGCCGGCAGGTTCTCGATCTCCACCGCAGGCAGGCCGGCAGGTACAGGGATATCGAAGACACGCAGGTAGAACACCAGCTCGGATTCCAGCGTCTTCACGACGCTCTCGGCCTTGCGGAAACCGTGGCCTTCGCCTTCCAGGGTGATATAGGCCACCGGGACCTGCCGCGCCCGCAGCGCCGCGACCATGGTTTCGGACTGCTGCGGCGGCACCACCATGTCGTCCAGGCCCTGGAAGAAGATCATCGGGCGCTTCAGCTTATCGGTGTGGTGGATCGGCGAGCGTTCGCGGTAGACCTGTTCGGCCCGCTCCGGCGGGGCGATCAGGTACTGGTTGTAGTGCGACTCGAACTTGTGCGAATCCGCATCCAGCCCGGCCAGGTCGGACACGCCGTAGTAGCAGGCGCCGGCCTTGAACAGGTCGTGGAAGGCGAGGGCGGACAAGGTGGTCAGGCCGCCGGCGCTGCTGCCGCGCACCAGCAGGCGCTCGCGGTCGGCCAGGCCCTGTTCGGCCAGGTGGCGCGCGCCGGCCACGCAGTCTTCCACGTCGACCACGCCCCACTGGCCCTTGAGCAGGTCGCGGTAGGCGCGGCCGAAGCCGGTGCTACCGCCGTAGTTCACGTCCAGCACGGCGAAGCCGCGGCTGGTCCAGAACTGGGTCGCCAGCTTCAGGGTGCTGGCCGCCATGCCGGTCGGGCCGCCGTGGCCGATGACGATCAGGGGCGGCAGTTCGCCATCTGGTGGGGCGAAGTCGGCATTGGTGGGCGGATAGTGAAAGGCGTACGCGATGCGGCCGTTCGCACTCGGGTAGCTGATCGAGCGCGGCACCGACAGGTAGCCGACATCCGGCAGTTGCACGATCGAGCGCGCCAGCACTTCGTGCTGGCCGCCGTCCAGATCGATGCGCGCAAGCTCGAGCGCGATGGTGGGCGCGCCACCCAGCAGCGCGACCGTGTGCGCGTTCACGCGCAGTTCGCGGATTTCCTCGTAGGGTGTGGGGATTTCCGTGCGCTGCCCGCCACGCAGGCGCGCCAGCTTGCTGACGCCGCCCTCGATGTAGGCGCAGACGATCTCGTCGTCCGAACGAAAACCGTACAGCGAACCGCCGAAGGTCCACAGCGGCCCGCCGAATTCCGCCTCGCGCGGGCACAGCGCTTCCACCACGCCGCCTTCGTACCGGTACAGGTTCCACCAGCCGCTGCGGTCGGAGACGAAGTGCAGCACGCCGCCAGGCGACCATTCCGGCTGGCAGACCGATTCCTGCGGCCCGCCGGCCACCAGCCGGCCGTTCACCAGCGTGCCGTCCTCGAGGACCTCGGCCAGCCACAGTTCGCTGCCTTCCCAGGGCATGCGCGGATGATCCCAGCACAGCCAGGCAAGCTGGCGGCCGTCCGGAGAAAGGCGCGGGGCGGCATAGAAATCGTTGCCGTCCACCAGCACGGTTTCGACACCGTCGAAGCCGATGGCGGCGATCGTGTTTTCGGGGTAGTGGCCGCCGGCGGAGTGGTCTTCGCGCACGGTCACCAGGCGCCGGCGCTGCGCATCCACCACGAAGTCGGCATAGCGCTGCTTGTTGTCCTGGGGCGTGACCGGCACCGGCTGCGAGCCCGGCTCGACCCGATATAAACGGCTGTCGGCATGGTTGGAAAACCAGGCGACGCCATCGGCAATCGCATAGGCGCCGCCGCCGTATTCATGCACCTTGCTGCGCACGTTGAATGGGGCCGGGGTCAATTCACCGCGGCTAGCCACCAGGGTGGAGCGTCCCGCTTCGCTGGCCCGTCCCTCCAGCCAGTACAGCTCGGCGCCGTCGAGCACCAGCGAGGCCAGCGGCGTGGCGCCCGCCGCCACGACGGATGCGGTGATCGGGGACGTCCAGGTACCGCAGGGTGCTTGCTGTTTGGTCATGACGGGTTCTCTCAATAGGACAAGAAACGCATTATAAGTGTGCTGCCAAAGATGCGATAATGGAGGTTTTCCCTCCGCATTCATTGTCAGCCATGCCACAATTCGCCCCGCTCCAGAACGACACCTTCCTGCGTGCGCTGCTGCGCCAGCCGACCGACTACACCCCGGTGTGGCTGATGCGCCAGGCGGGCCGCTACCTGCCGGAATACCGTGCGACACGCAAGCAGGCAGGCTCCTTCCTGGGCCTGGCAAAGAATCCGGATTTCGCCACCGAGGTCACCCTGCAGCCGCTCGACCGCTATCCGCTGGATGCGTCGATCCTGTTCTCGGACATCCTGACCGTGCCGGACGCGATGGGCCTGGGCCTGTACTTTGCCGACGGTGAAGGCCCGAAGTTCGAGCGTCCGCTGCGCACGGAAGCGGAAGTGCGCGCCCTTCAGGTACCGGATATGGCGTCGCTCGACTATGTCTTCAAGGCGGTGACCCAGATCCGCACCGCCATCAACGGCCGCGTGCCGCTGATCGGCTTCTCGGGCAGTCCCTGGACCCTGGCCTGCTACATGGTCGAAGGCGGAGGTTCGCGTGAATTCCACACCATCAAGAAGATGATGTATGCGCGTCCGGACCTGATGCACCACATCCTGGACACCAATGCGCGCGCCGTGGCGCAGTACCTGAACGCCCAGATCGACGCCGGCGCCCAGGCCGTGATGATCTTCGATTCCTGGGGCGGCGCGCTGGCCGACGGCGCCTACCAGCAGTTCTCGCTGCAGTACATGCGGCAGGTGCTCAGCCAGCTGCAACGCGAGAAGGACGGCGTGCGCATCCCGGCGATCGTGTTCACCAAGGGCGGCGGCCTGTGGCTGGACGAGATGGCGGACATCGGCGCCGATGCGTTGGGCCTGGACTGGACCGTCAACCTGGGCAAGGCGCGCGCCCTGGTCGGCGACCGCGTGGCCCTGCAGGGCAACCTCGACCCGGCCATCCTGTTCGCAGAACCGGAGCAGATCCGCGCAGAAGTCGAGCGTTCCCTGAGCGCCTACGGCAAACCCTCGGCCGGCCATGGCCACGTGTTCAACCTGGGCCACGGCATTTCGCAGTTCACCCCGCCGGAATCGGTCACTGCCATGGTGGAGGCTGTGCACAGCTTCAGCCGCCAACAACGCGCCGCATAAGTCGGGCTGCATTGTCCCCAGCTGTGTTTGGATTGGCCCTCATGGGGCCAATCGCGTTGCCGCAGCAAAATCACACTTGTTCACAAGTTCGTCAAACCCCAAAATTGTTCCTGTGGACATCTCCGTCCAGTGTGGAAATACCTAAGCCAATGATTCTTAGACGTTTTTTCCACGGTGAGCTGTAGGTATACACAGTAGCTGAGACCGTCAACGGGTAGATTGTCCCGGCTTCCTGTCCATTGTTCACAAAGTTATTCACAGGCGCACGGATGAGCTGGGAAAAGTGCTTGGTTTACGCGGACTTAGCTCAACTCTTCAAGTAAGGTGTGAAGATTCTGGTGCACCGCAACGAGTTTTCCCATTGCATATGTGCAGTTATGCACAGCAAGCCGATTCCAGACCAGGTTGTTAACAGGGATAACTCACAGTTTGTAAGCTATTGAATTTATTGGGAAAATTATTGTTGTTTCAGTGAATCGGGCGATTTGAGTTGATCTAACGTAAACCTCGAACGGGGTCAAGTGCAGCACTATTCACAAAGTTTTCCACAGCTTATTGGTCCTGGTTTCCTTACTCAAGAAGGTTGGATTTGGCACACTGCTTCCTACAGGTTGCGCTCGATACACCGCTCAACAGCTGCTTCGATTACCGCTGGGAATGCCAGCCGGGCGAGGAGCCGGCAGTGGGCCAACTGGTGCTGGTGCCGTTCGCGCGGCGCGAAGTGGTGGGCCTGATCGTCGCCGTCAAGGGGGATACCCTCGTCCCCCTGGACAAGCTGAAGGATGCAATCGCCGTGCGCAGCCAGCTAGCGCCGCTGCCGGAGCGCTGGCTGGCGCTGGTGCGCTTCGCCGCCGAGTATTACCAGCGCCCCCTCGGGGAAGTGGCGCTGCCTGGCCTGCCCAAGAACCTGCGGGTGCCGAAGACCGTGGCGCTCGACCGCGCGCTGAAAAAACTGGCAAAGGAAGCGGCATCGCACGATCCGACACCGTCCGGCATGCCGGTGCTGAACCCGGCGCAGCAGGAAGCAGCCAGCAGCATCGGCGGCGCGCAGGGCTTCACGCCGATCCTGCTGTACGGCGTCACCGGCAGCGGGAAGACCGAAGTGTATTTGCAGGCCTGCGCCCAGGTGCTGGCGCGCGAGCAGGACGCCCAGATCCTGATCCTGGTCCCCGAAATCAACCTGACTCCGCAGCTGGAAGGGAACATCCGCGCGCGCTTCCCCGGCGTGATGCTGGCCACCCTGCACAGCAGCCTGGCCGAGGGCGAGCGTATGCTGCACTGGCTGGCCGCCCACCAGGGTAGGGCGCGCATCGTGCTGGGCACGCGCCTGGCCATCCTGTCCTCGCTGCCGAACCTCAAGCTGATCATCATCGACGAGGAGCACGACCCCTCGTACAAGCAGCAGGAAGGCCTGCGCTACTCGGCGCGCGACCTGGCCGTGTGGCGCGCCCGCCAGCTGGCGATCCCGATCGTGCTCGGCTCGGCCACGCCCTCGCTCGAGACCTGGCACCATGCCGCCTCTGGCCGCTACCGCAAGCTGGAGCTGCGCGAGCGCGCCGTGCGCGATGCCGTGCTGCCCACCGTGAAGCTGGTCGACATGGAGCGCGACCGCCCGAAGGACGGACTTACCAGCGCCCTGATCGCCGCGCTGCGCGGGCGCCTGGACCGCGGCGAACAGTCGCTGCTGTTCCTGAACCGGCGCGGCTATGCCCCCGTGATCTGCTGCGACGCCTGCGGCTGGATCAGCAACTGCACCCGCTGCACCGCCTTCATGGTGCTGCACCGGCCCGAGCACCGGCTGCGCTGCCACCACTGCAGCCTGGAGCTGCGCATCCCGCGCCACTGCCCGACCTGCGGCAACGTCGACCTGCAGCCGCTCGGACGCGGCACCCAGCGCATCGAGGAAGGCCTGGCTGCGATGTTCCCGGAAGCGCGCATCCTGCGCATCGATGCCGACTCCACCCGCCTGAAGGGCAGCGCGCAGGCGGCCTTCGACACCGTGCACCGCGGCGAGGTGGACATCCTGGTGGGCACGCAAATGGTCGCCAAGGGTCACGACTTCAAGAAACTCACCCTGGTGGGCATCCTCAACCCGGACACCGCCCTGTTCTCGCAGGACTACCGCGCCAGCGAGCGCCTGTTCGCCCAGCTGATGCAGGTGGCGGGACGTGCCGGGCGCGCCGGGGCGGCCTCGGAGGTGCTGGTGCAGACCCGCTACGCCAGCCACCCGCTGTACGGCGCCGTCATGCGCCACGACTACGACCGCTTCGCCGGCAGCTTGCTGGAAGAACGCCGCCAGGCCGGCCTGCCGCCTTTCATGTACCAGGCACTGCTGCGCGCCGAGGCGCCGGCGCTGGCCGACGCCATCGCCTTCCTCGAGGCGGCGCGCGACAGCATGGCGTTCGATGCGGTGATGATCAATGACCCGATCCCGATGACGATGACGCGCGTGCACAATGTCGACCGCGCCCAGCTGCTGGTGGAATCGAGCTCGCGTCCGGCCCTGCAGGCCTTCCTGCGCGAATGGATCGAGATCCTGCGCGGCATGAAATCGCGCGTTCGCTGGTCGCTCGAGGTCGATCCGCTCGATATCTGAGCGCTGCAACTATTCGTGAGTTTCGCCCGGCGGTTCTTTGATAGAGTCGGCGTTCCCGTCACGCAAAGAGAGCCTGTCTTGCGCACTTCCGCCGTTTGCGATCGGCGGCGACGTGACACTGCGCTTCTTGCCCGGCATCCCGCGCCCTGCAGCGCTACCCGCACCCCGGCGGCATCCGGGCCGATACCCTGACCGAGATGAACTTCACGTTCGGGATCGAGTACCAGATGCGCTAAGCCGCCGGACCGCCTGCGCCGCCGGGGTATCGCCCAGCGGCAGCAGCGCGCTCGAGCGCGCCAGCGCACGTACCAGCGCCGCCTCGCCGGGGCGCAGGCCGCGCCGGTGAAGCTGCGGCAGCGAACGCACCGGCTCCGGCACGATCTCCACGGCGGCGCGCACCAGCAGCCGCTGCACGGGACGCATCGGTCCCGGCACGAACGGCGTCTCAGCCATGATCCGCAGGAAGTCGGCCAGGATGGCGGATCCTTCCAGCGCGGACGCGTTCGCCGCCAGCATCGCTTCCCATGCTGTCCAGGAGCACGGCGCCCCGAGCGCGCCGTACAGCCGGGCGGCGGTTTCGCCTTCCGCGAAGGCGGCATCCTTCTCCAGCGCGGACAGGGGCCGCACGTAGCGGTGGTAGGCCTCGGCGAAGCCGAAAGTGGCGGTGGCCTGGACCCAGTCGAGCAGGCGCGGATCGTTGGCGCGATAGGGAAGACCTGTGGGAGTCGTGCCTGTCACGCGGTCGTGCATGCGCACCACGCGCGCGATCATCTTTTCCGCCGCCGAGCGCGGGCCGTAGACGGTCATCATGGCCGCGAAGCCGGTACGGCGCAGGCGCATGATCGGGTCGTGCCGGAAGCCGCCGTGGTCCCACACGCCCGAACGGACCGAAGGTTCGCTCAACTCGAGCAGCACTGCCGCCACCCCGCCGATGAACATGGCCACGGGATTGGCGAATACCTGCCACGCGATGCCGTCGCGCGGGGCGAGCGCAGGCTCGCCCGCCGGCTGGCTGAAGTCGAAGGCCATGCCGGGAGGCGGGCGCAGCAGTTCCCTGATCGGTTCCAGCATTCCCTCTCCTGAGTACAACGCGAGCATGTTGACATATTGGCGCGGTTCCGGCGGTCCGGCTGAAAATCGCGTATCGTTTCGTCATGTTCTGTAGAGAGACCCGGAGAAAGCGATGAACAGACTGGACGTGGATGTTGCCATCATCGGTACCGGCACCGCCGGCATGACGGCCTATCGGGCGGCCAAGGCGCAGGGGACGCGCACGGTGGTCATCGAAAGCAGCCATTACGGCACCACCTGCGCGCGGGTCGGCTGCATGCCGAGCAAGCTCCTGATCGCGGCTGCCGAGGCCGCGCATGCGATGCAGCATAGCGCGCCTTTCGGCGTGCACGCCGGCGAGGTCCGCATCGACGGCCGCGCCGTGATGGAGCGGGTGCGGCGCGAGCGCGACCGCTTCGTGGGCTTCGTGCTGGAAGGCGTCGATTCCTTCCCCATGGCGGACAAGCTGCGCGGCCACGCGCGCTTCACCGGCCCGCACACCTTGCTGGTAGACGACCACACCGAAGTCAACGCCGGACGCATCGTCATCGCCACCGGTTCCACGCCGCTGCGCCTGCCGGTGCTGGAGAAGGTCGGTCCCGGCATCGTCACCAGCGACGACGTGTTCTACTGGGACGACCTGCCGCAGTCGGTGGCCGTGATCGGCACCGGTGTGATCGGCCTGGAATTGGGTCAGGCCCTGCACCGCCTGGGGGTGCGCGTGAAGCTGTTCGCGCGCGGGGGCAGCATCGCCCACCTGAGCGATCCGGAAGTGCTGCGCAGCGCCACCCGCGTGCTCGCGGAGGAACTCGATATCCAGTTCCAGTCGAAGGTGGTGGGCGCAGTGCAGGAGGGCGATGAGGTGGCGCTCACCGTCAGCGACGCCCTTGGCGAGGAAAGGACCGAACGTTTTCAGTACGTGCTGATGGCGGCCGGGCGCACGCCGAATGTGCACGACCTCGGGCTGGAGCACACGGGGTTGGAGCGAACGTCGGAGGGCATCCCGCTGTTCGACACCCGCACCATGCAGTGCGGGAACAGCCACATCTTCATCGCCGGCGACGCCAACAACGAGCGCCCGCTGCTGCACGACGCGGCCGACCACGGCAAGATCGCCGGCGACAACGCCGGCCGCTACCCGGACGTGCGTCCCGGCCTGCGCCGCACGCCGATCGCGGTGGCCTTCACCGAGCCGAACATCGCCACCCTGGGTGCGAACTACCGCAGCCTGTGCGAAGGTGGCAAGCGCAAGTTCGCGGTGGGGCAGGTAGCCTTCGCGAACCAGGGCCGCAGCCGGGTGATGTTGCAGAACAAGGGGATGCTGCGGGTGTATGCCGAATACGGTTCGCGCCGCTTCCTGGGTGCCGAGATGATCGCGCCGCGCGCCGAACACCTGGCGCACACCCTGTCCTGGGCTTGCCAGATGCGCATGACGGTGGACCAGATGCTGGAGATGCCTTTTTATCACCCGGTGATCGAGGAGGGCGTGCGCACCGCCCTGCGCGACCTGGCGCAATGCCTGGCCAAAGGGGAGAGCGAAATCGATCCCGCCGATACCGAGCCGGGGACGTAGAGCAGGGAGAACCGTAGGGTGGGCGGGGTAATTTCGGGCAATGCCCGGACTTACAAACGCCCACGCGGTGATAGTCAGGCCATGAATAGCCGAGCAGGCCGTATTACCGTGATCCGGCCGCGTGGGCGGGAGACCCGCCCACCCTACGAACAGCATACCGCGATCAGTTCAGGTAGCTGGCATCCAGCTTGCCCTCGCCGGCCAGCTGGCGCAGGATGCGCACGGTGTCGATGTCGGCTTCCTGGTAGGCCGAGCGCTTGAAGTCGTCGTACATTTCGTTGGCCGGGTCGGTGTGCTCGCCCTGGCCGTCGTCGTAGCAGAAGCGCAGCAGCAGCACGGCTTCGCCCGGCGCCTCGATGATCATCTTCAGGCTCGAGGCGGCAATCTCGCCCTGGGCCGGCACTTCGTAGCGCACTTCCTTCAGCGGGGTCAGGTGCACGACGTCGTCGATCACCAGGTCGCCGTAGCGCAGGCGGCGCGCGAAGCTGCCGCTGGTCCGTTCGCCGATCGTGCATTCGTCCAGGTGCGGCACGAACATGGTCGGCGATTCGGCGCGCAGCACCAGCCCGCGCCACAGCTGTTCGATCGAAATGGTGTCGATCAGCGGATTGAGCGGATCGTTGATCTGGATGAGATGTTCAAATTTCATGGTGCAGTCCAAAAAAGGCCCTGGCGCCTTGGCGCCACAAGGGTGCGATGGTAACTGATTGCGCGCCGCGGCGTCGCGGGTCTAGGCCGGGATGCCGAGAATCACGCTCGACGCCTTGAATATCGCCGTGGCAGCGCTACCTTCCTGCAGTTCCAGCAGCCGTGCGCTTTCATTGGTGATGACCGCGGCGACCGAACTGCCGCCCCCGAGGTCGATGACGACCTCGGTATTCACCGCACCGGGCAGCAGCCTGGCTACCCTGCCGCTCAGGCGGTTGCGCGCCGACAGCTTCACGCCATCGTCGTCCGCCATGATCATGACGGATGAAGACTTGACCAGGGCAAACGCCTGCGCCCCCACTTCCAGGCCGAGGCTTTCCGCGCTTTCGTGCGTGACGACGGCGACGATGCTCCAGTCCCCGGCGATGGCCAGTTCGACCTCGTCGTTGACGGCGCCCTTCCTGACCCGCGAGACGGTGCCGAAGAACTGGTTGCGTGCGCTGGTCTTCATGTTCAATCTCCGAAGCAGTGACAGGTCGCCGGCGATGCCGCCGGCCCGGCGGTTGAGGTGATCCACGAATTCGCGGTGCAGCTGTTCGACCAGCCTGAAATTCTCGACCAGTTGTGCGCCGCGCGCGGTCAGCCGCGTCCCGCCGCCGCCCTTGCCGCCCGCAAGCCGTTCGACCAGCGGTTCGCCGGCCAGGTTGTTCATGGCATCGATGGCGTCCCAGGCGGCCTTGTAGCTCATCCCGACCGCCTTGGCCGCCTGCGTGATCGAGCCGCGCCCGGCGATTTCGGCCAGCAGGGCGACCCGGCTGCTGCCGCCCAGCTGTGCGCCGCTCACCGTCATCCACAACGAGCCGCCCAGGGCGATGTCCTTGTTTTCCATCTCCATGCGCTGCGCTATATACTCCGCTATATAACGATGATTCTACTCCAGGAAATGTCATGAAATGTCTTTCCAGCCTGCTCCTGGCCACGGCATGCGTCTCGGCCGCCCAAGCCGGGGAAGTCCAGGTGGCGGTGGCCGCCAACTTCACCGCGCCCATGCAGAAGATCGCAGCGGAGTTCGAAAAGGACACCGGCCACAAGGCACGCCTGGCTTACGGCTCCACCGGCAAGTTCTATGCGCAGGTCAGGAACGGCGCGCCCTTCGGCGTCCTGCTTGCCGCGGATGACGACACCCCGGCCCGGCTGGAAAAGGAAGGCCGGGCCGTACGCGGCACCCGCTTTACCTATGCGATCGGCAGGCTGGTCCTGTGGTCGGCCCGGGCGGGCTATGTCGATGCCGGGGGCGAGGTCCTCAAGGCGGGGGGCTTTCGCCACCTTGCCATCGCCAATCCCAAGACCGCTCCCTACGGCGCGGCAGCCGTCGAGGTACTGATGAAGTTCGGCCTGTCCGACGCGCTGGGACCGAAGCTGGTGCAGGGCGAGAACATCGCCCAGGCGCACCAGTTCGTCAGCACCGGCAACGCGCAGCTCGGTTTTGTCGCGCTGTCGCAGGTGGCCAGGGACGGCAGGATTGCCTCGGGTTCGGGCTGGATCGTGCCGGCTCATCTCCATGCCCCGATCCGCCAGGATGCGCTGGTGCTAGCGCAAGGAAAGGGCAATCCCGCGGCCGCGGCCCTGGTGGACTACCTGAAGACGGACAAGGCCAGGGGCATCATCCGCAGCTATGGCTACGCACTGTAGGTTTGCATGAGCGGAAACGACCTCGCGGCCGTCTGGCTGACGCTCAAGCTGGCGTCGATCGTCACGCTGCTCCTGCTGGTCCTGGGGACGCCGGTGGCCTGGTGGCTGGCACGCACGCGTTCGCGCCTGAAAAGCGTGGTCGGGGCCGTCGTGGCCCTGCCGCTGGTCCTGCCGCCGACCGTGCTGGGCTTCTACCTGCTCGTTGCGATGGGCCCCAACGGTCCGGTGGGGCGCGCGACCGAAGCGCTCGGCCTGGGCACCCTGGCGTTCACCTTTCCCGGGCTGGTGATCGGCTCGGTCTTCTATTCCATGCCCTTCGTCATCCAGCCCTTGCAGAATGCCTTCGAGGCCATCGGCGAGCGTCCGCTGGAAGTGGCGGCGACGCTGCGGGCGGGCCCGTGGGACAGCTTCTGGTCGGTGGTGGTGCCGCTGGCGCGCCCCGGCTTCCTCTCCGCTGCCGTGCTCGGCTTCGCCCATACCATCGGCGAATTCGGCGTGATCCTGATGATCGGTGGGAACATTCCTGGAAAGACGCGCGTGGTCTCGGTCCAGATCTACGATCATGTCGAAGCGATGGAATATGCGCAGGCGCATTGGCTTGCCGGCGGCATGCTGCTGTTCAGTTTTGTGGTTCTGCTGGCGCTGTACACCTTCAATCCGCCCTTCCTGAAAGGGCATAAGGGATGAAGGACATCCGCGCCAGGTTCCGTATCGACCGCGGCGGTTTCGCGCTGGACGTCGACCTTGCCCTGCCGGGACGTGGGGTGAGCGCCCTGTTCGGCCCCTCGGGCTCGGGCAAGACCACCTGCCTGCGCGCCATTGCCGGCCTGGAGCGCGCAGCGGATGGCTATGTTGCACTCGGCAACGAAGTCTGGCAGGACGAGGCGGGTGGAATATTCGTACCGACCCATCGGCGCGCGGTCGGTGTCGTGTTCCAGGAAGCGAGCCTGTTTCCCCACCTCAGCGTCCGCGCCAACCTGGAATTCGGCATGAAGCGGGTGCTCCCCAGTGAGCGGCGATTCGAACTGGATCCGGTCACTGCGATGCTCGGTATCACGGAGCTGCTCGTGCGCAAGCCGGACAGGCTTTCCGGCGGCGAGCGGCAGCGTGTCGCGATCGCCCGGGCATTGCTGTCCTCGCCACGCCTGCTGCTCATGGACGAGCCGCTCGCGGCGCTCGACCTCAAGCGCAAGCAGGAAATCCTGCCTTACCTGGAGCGCATGCACGACGAACTGTCCATCCCCATCATCTACGTCAGCCACGCGCCGGACGAGGTGGCACGCCTGGCCGACCACCTGGTGCTGCTCGATGCCGGACGGGTCGTGGCGAGCGGTTCGTTGAGCGAGACCTTTGCCCGTGCCGACCTGCCGCCGGCATTTGCCGACGATACCGGGGTCGTCCTGGACACGGTATTGGCGGGGCACGAGGCCGACGAGCTGTCACGCCTGGCCTTCCAGGGTGGGGTGCTGCTGGTCGGGCGGCGCAGCGAGCCGATCGGCAGCCGCCTGCGCTGCCGCATCCATGCCCGCGACGTCAGCATCGCGCTCGAGCAACCGCGCCGCAGCAGCATCGTGAACCTCCTGCCCGCCATCGTGACGGCGACGTCTGCCACCGACACGCCCGGGCATGTCCTGGTGCAGATGCGCATGGGCGAGGTGCCGCTCCTTGCCCGGATTTCCGAACGCTCGCGGCGCGAGCTGGACATCCGTCCGGGACTGCAGGTGTGGGCACAGGTCAAGGCAGTCGCCCTGCTGGCCTGAGCTGTTGCAAAACAGGCAGGACGGCGGATTTTTACGGGATGATTCCGGCGCGGTATCGAACTCAGCCTTACAATACCCGACCATTCTGCAGAAATCTTTCCCATGTCCAACGCACCAAAATTCGGCCTCAATGGGCCGCAGAGCGAAGCCGTGCTCTATCTCGACGGCCCTTGCCTGGTGCTGGCCGGTGCCGGCTCGGGCAAGACGCGCGTGATTACGCAAAAGATCGCGTACATGATCGAAGACCGCGGCTACGACCCGCGCACGATCGCTGCCCTGACCTTCACCAACAAGGCGGCGCTCGAGATGCAGGAACGCATCGCCAAGCTGCTCAAGCAGCCCAAGCAGGCCAAGCAACTGACCGTCTCCACCTTTCATTCCCTGGGCGTCAAGATCCTGCGCCAGGAAGCGGCCGGCGTCGGCCTGAAGGACAAGTTCTCGATCATGGACAGCGACGATTGCTACACCGTCGTGTCCGACCTGGCGCTCACCACCGATAAACAGGAGATCCGCCGCATCCAGAACGCGATCTCGCTGTGGAAGAACGGCCTGGTCGACCCGGAAGATGCGATCAAGAATGCGAAAGACGAGGACGAGGCCATGTCGGCACGCGTCTACCGCAGCTACCTGGCCACCCTGCAGGCCTACCAGGCAGTCGACTTCGACGACCTGATCCGCCTGCCGGTGGAGTTGTTTCGCAACAACGAATCGATCCGCGACCGCTGGCAGCGCCGCCTGCGCTACCTGCTCATGGACGAGTACCAGGACACCAACACCTGCCAGTACGAGCTGGTCAAGCTCCTGGTCACGGGCCTGGGTAAAAAGCCGATGTTCACGGCGGTGGGCGACGACGACCAGGCGATCTACGCCTGGCGCGGCGCTTCGGTCGAAAACCTCAAGACCCTGCAGACCGACTTCCCCGACCTGCGCGTCATCAAGCTGGAGCAGAACTACCGCTCCACCACCCGCATCCTGCAGGCGGCCAATGCCGTCATCGGCAACAACCCGAAGCTGTTCGAGAAGTCGCTCTGGTCCGAGCACGGCCTGGGCGAGCCGATCGAAGTGCTGGGCATGCAGAGCGACGAGCAGGAAGCCGAGCAGGTGGCGATCATGATCTCGGCCGACCACTTCCAGCGCAAGAACAAGTGGACCGATTACGCCATCCTGTATCGCGGCAACCACCAGGCGCGCGTGATCGAGCAGGCCCTGCGCAAGGAGCGCATCCCGTACACGATGTCGGGTGGCCAGAGCTTTTTCGACAAGGCCGAGATCAAGGACATCATCGCCTACCTGCGCCTGATCGCCAACCAGGACGACGACCCGGCCTTCATCCGGGCCGTGACGACACCGAAGCGCGGCGTCGGCATGGCCACCCTGGAGACGCTGGGCGAATTCTCCAAGCAGTGGAACTGCTCGCTGTTCGAGGCCGCGCGCAAGGGCGGCCTGGAGGCCAAGCTGGCCGAACGCCAGCTGGCGCCGCTGCGCGACTTCTGCCGCTTCATGCTGGAGCTGGAAGACCGCGCCACCCGGCCCGGCCCGTCGGGCAGCGGCGACAATGCCGCCGAGGTGCTGGACGACATGATGAAGGAGATGAACTACGAGCACTACCTGTACGAGAACTTCGATGACCGCGCGGCCCAGGCCAAGTGGCAGAACGTGCTCGAGTTCACCAACTGGCTGAAGGAACGCGGCCGTGGCGGGCGTGACCGCGATGGCGAAGAAAAGAACCTGCTGGAACTGACCCAGATGGTGGCGTTGATGTCGATGCTGGAAGGCTCGGACGAGGAGCAGGATGCGGTGCGCATGTCGACCCTGCACGCCTCCAAGGGCCTGGAGTACCCGCACGTGTTCCTGGTAGGGGTGGAAGAGGGCATCCTGCCGCACAAGGGCGACCCGGACGCGCCGGTAGAAGTGATCGCGGCCCGCATCCAGGAGGAACGCCGCCTGATGTACGTGGGCATCACGCGCGCCCAGCGCACCCTGCGCCTGACCTGGTGCAAGAAGCGCAAGCGCGCCGGTGAGCTGGTGCACTGCGAACCTTCGCGCTTCATCAAGGAAATGGCGCTGGACGTCGGCGACGCCCCGCCCAAGGAAACCGAAGTGCTCAGCCCGAAGGAAAGGCTGGCCAGTCTGAAGGCCTTGCTGGCCACGCCGAAAGCCTAACAGGCGACAAATCGCCTAGTAAGAAAAAATGTCGGATTGTTAATACCTGCGCACGATTGAAATCTTATTTGACTTCATTTGTGCCGCAGGAAATACTTTCCTAGAGGCGAGCTCTGCAAAGAGTCTTGCAATTATTTTCTTACTATTTTACGTATGGCAACCGTTTCCGACCTCACCAAAACCCCTTTGTCCGGGCTGAACCATATCGACGCGCTGCTCGATATCGGCCCCGACTGGAATTACATGATCGGCGTAACGCCGAACACGATTTACTACACGTTTGATATTTCGTCCGGAAACGAAGTGGACCAGGACACCAAGCAGCCAGTCACTGGTCAGGTGGCCTTTACTGACAGCCAGCAGGCCGGCACGCGTACCGCCTTTACATACCTGCAGCAGATTACCGGCATCCAGTTCGTGGAGACCGCGAGCGGAAGCAATGCCCAGATCCATCTGGCGAACCTCGACCTCGACGGGCGCCTGACTACCGGCCTGTGCAGCTGGTATGGGCCGTATTCCTATGTCGGCAACAATGTCGTCGGGTACAAGCCCAATGTGTATGTCTACCTCGATCATGTGGACTGGGGCTGGCAGCAGAACTACAACCTGGTGCCGGGCAGCGAGGGCTATCAGACCCTCATCCACGAACTGGGCCACGCACTCGGGCTGAAGCATCCGTTCGAGGACAGCGAGGACAATACTGTTCGCCTGCCGGTCGGCCAGGACAATACGGGCAATACGATCATGTCCTACACCGATGCCGGCGGACCGTACAGCACCTTCAGTCCTTACGATATCGCTGCCCTGAACTGGCTGTATGGCGGCGACGGCCTGGGGGGCGCGCTCGGCATCAACAGCACCTCAGGTGCCCGCTATCTCACGGGTACCAGTCGCGCGGAAACACTCACTGGTACGGCTCACGACGATACTCTTCAAGGTAATGGAGGCAATGACATGATCGATGGTGGAGAAGGAACGGATACCGCGGTGTTTAGCGGCAGCCGCAGCGCTTATACCCTGAGCAACCAGGCCGACGGCACGCTGACAGTGGCACACGCTTCCGAAGGCACCACCACCTTGCGCTCCGTGGAAATCCTGCGCTTCGCCGACATGAAGGTGGTCCGCGCCAATGTCGCCGATACCACGGCACCGAAGGCCCCGACCATGAGCGTGATGCAGAACGCGAAGCTGTATGCGGTCGGCGACAAACCCCTGATGACGGGCAGTGCCGAAGCCAATTCGACGGTGCGCGTGTATATCGACAATTCGCTGGTCGCGACGACCAGGGCCGGCGCCGACGGCTTGTGGAGTGTCGTGTCGTCGCTGAAGCTGCCCGACCGCATGAACTATAGCGCGCACGCGACTGCCACCGACGACTCCGGCAATACTTCCCTGGCCAGCGCGCTTGTCACTTTCCACATCGATGCTACCCCGCCGCTGAGCCCGACCCTCCAGGTGTCGATGGCCAGCGGCAGCAACCAGCCGGTGTTCGCCGGCACGGGCGAGGCCGGCAACACGATCGAGCTGTACCGGGCCGGCGATAACGTCATCAAGATTGGCGAAGCAAGCGTTGGCGCCGACGGGCGCTGGCAACTGGCTTCCAAGCCGCTGCCGGACGGCAGCTACACGGTCATTGCGGCAGCAGTGGACGTGGCCGGCAACGCGACCAGCAGCGGCAATGCAGTGACAGTCGTGGTCAACAATCCCGCCAACAAGCTGGGTACCGAGAAGGCCGACACCTTCGTCATGGGCGCGGAAAACGCCGCCATCAGCGGCCGCGGCGGGATCGATGTCGCGGTCTTTGCCGGTAAGCATACGGATTACACGATCAGCCAGGAAGCGTACGGCTGGGCGGTGCGCGACCGCAATGGCGGCGTCGATGCCTTGTACGACGTCGAGCGGGTGCAGTTCGCGGATACCTGGTTCGCACTCGACGAACCCAGTATCCAGCTGTTCCGCCTGTACCGCGCCGCACTGGGCCGCGAGGCCGAACCGTTCGGCCTGGGTTACTGGATGGACCGCGTGGACAGCGGCACCTCGATGGTGCAGATCGCCCACGAGTTCACCTGGGCGCCCGAGTTCAAGGAAAAATACGGCGACAAGCCGACCGACGAAGTCTTCATCACCAAGCTCTACGCCAATGTCCTGAACCGTACGCCCGATGCCGACGGCTTCGCCTACTGGCTGACCCGGGTCGACGATTCCAGCCGCGAGCAGATCATGCTCGAGTTCAGCGAAAGCGTGGAAAACAAGGCGCAGGTCCTTGACCAGACCTCGGACGGGATTGAATTCACCCCTTACAAGCAGCCGACCGGCCTGGCCACTCTCATCGGCGTCGAAGCCTGGACGGAGCCGCCCCTGGTCTAAGGATCCGCACCCGTGGGGCGAAGCTGGCATAATGCCCGCTTTGCCCAGGATTCCTCGTGAACCACGAAGACCGTTTCGTCGACATCGAAATCAAGCTCGCGCACCAGGAAGACCTGGTCGAGACGCTGAACGACACCATCTACCGCCAGGGCCGCCGCATCGACCAGCTCGAGGCCCTGGTCGCCTCATTGGTGGACCATGTCCGCACCCTGCAGTCCACCCGCCAGGGACCGGTCAACGAGAAACCGCCTCACTACTGACACTACTGCCGCCAATAGCGGCGCCGGCCAACATGGCGCCGAGCCGCTTGCCCAGGCAGAGCAGGGTCAGGGTGGGCGGCAGTCCCCATGGCTGCGGGATCACCGAGGCATCGCACACGTACAGCCCCGGTGCGGCGCGCAAGTCGCTGTCGACCCCTTCTCCCGCATTTCCTCCGATCGGGATGCTGCCGCCGGGATGGGCGGCGAAATGGTGGGTCGCGAAGACCTGCCGCGCGCCTGCCTGCGCCAGGATCCTGCGCGCCATCCCGATACCTTGTTCGAGACGCGCCCGGTCGCCTGTAGTCAGGCGCTTGTCCACCCAGCGCGGGCCGACGGCCCCGCCGATGTCGTCGCGGATCTTCACCATCAGGCTCAGCGTGCGCCGGTGCGCGCCCACGCGGTCGACGCGGCCGGCCTGCAGCGCGAAGGCCGCGTACATCGGGGCCGGCAAGGTGAGGTCGGCCAGCGCGATGCCTTCCTCGGGAAAGCTGACGCCGGCTGCCATCGGCACCTCCGCGCCGCCATCGATGTCGTCGACGCTGCCCATCACCGCCACCACCGGGTCGCTGAAGAAGGGCGCATGGCGCGGCCCCAGCCCCGAGGCATGCAGCAGGCGCGGGCTGCCGATGCCGCCGCCTGCCAGCACCACCGTCGGCGCCCGTACCGTATGAAGGGCGCCGGCACGCCGGTATTCGACGCCGGCGGCGCGGCCGTCTTCCACCAGCACGCGCCGCACCCGGCTGCGGTCCAGCAGCACGGCGCCGTGCCGGCACGCATCGATCACGAAATCGCGCGCGCTCCACTTGGCGCCAAAGGGACAGCCGTACACGCAGCGCCAGCAGCCGCTGCGGCAGGCTTGCGGGCGGATCATCTTGTCGAGCTTTTGCCAGTTGAAGCCGGCGGCGCGCGCAGCAAGCATGATGCGCGCGGCCATCGGGCCGACCAGGTTGTCGGGCAGGGGCGCCAGCGGCAGTTCCGCGCGCAGCGCCGCGAGGAAGGGGGCCAGGTCGATGCCGTGGGCCGCGAACATGGCGGCAGGAGGCGGGGCGGCGGTGGCGAAGTTCAGCGCCGAGCTGCCGCCCAGCACCGTGCCGGACACCAGCAGCGAGGCGTCGCGGTGCAGCCAGGTACCGCGGCCGGGCAGCGCCATGGTGGCCATCTGGCCCAGGGTGCCGGCCAGGGGCGCGGCACTACCCTGCTCGAGGATGAGCACGTGGGCGCCGGCGCGCGCCAGCTCGCGCGCCGTGCTGGCGCCGCCGGGGCCGGTGCCGACGACGATGACGTCAAAGGGGCGTTCGCAGCGTTCGGTAAAGGAATCCATGGTGAAAGCGGATGCTAGCACGGCGCCGATTGATACATGCCGATACAAGGCTGATACATGCCGGATACATGCGTCAACCAACCCTTTTTTGTTGTGACGGCATGCGTATAAGCCTGCTATGATCGTCGCGCAACGGCTGTCGAGTATGCCCGGCAGCTCCTTCCCAAGAGTCCGAAAGATCGCATGAACCGACCACACCTGTTCATCGTTGCCGCCAGCCTCGCGCTCGCGCACGCCACCGCAGTGGCCGCACCGGCCGCACCGGCCCTCGACGCCTCCAACCCGTTTGCCCAGCCCAGCAGCCTGCCGCTGAACTACCCGGCCTTCGACAAGATCAGGAACGAGCACTTCCTGCCGGCCTACGCCGCTGGCATGGCCGAACATTTGCGCGAGATCGACGCCATCGCGAAGGACAAGGCGGCGCCGACTTTCGACAACACCATCGTCGCGATGGAACGCGCCGGCCAGATGCTGGCGCGTGTGGCCGCCGTGTTCTCCAACCTGCAGACGGCCAACACCAACGACGTGCTGGATGCCGTGGACCGCGAGATGTCGCCGAAACTGGCGGCGCACAACGACGCGATCTACCTGAACCCGGCGCTGTTCCAGCGCGTGAAGACCCTGCACGCCAAGCGCGCCTCGCTGGGGCTGGATCCGGAATCGAAGCACCTGCTCGAACGCGTGTACAAGGAATTCGTGCGCGCGGGCGCCAACCTGTCCGCCGCCGACAAGGACAAGCTCAAGAAATACAACGCCGAAATCGCCTCGCTGCAGTCGGACTTCGCGCAGCGCGTGCTGAAGGAAGTCAATGCCTCGGCGCTGATCGTGGACACGCGCGAAGAGCTGGCCGGCTTCTCCGATGCCGAGATCGCCGCAGCAGCAGCGGAAGCCGAAAAACGTGGCCACAAGGGCAAGTACGCGATCACCCTCGTGAATACCAGCAGCCAGCCGCCTCTGGCCGTGCTGAAAGACCGCAAGACCCGCGAGCGCCTGATGGCGGCATCGCTGGGTCGCGGCAGCCGCGGCGGCGAGTTCGATACCCGCCAGCTGGTGCTGCGCCTGGCCAAGCTGCGCGCCGAGCGCGCCGTCCTGCTGGGCTACCCGAACTACGCGGCCTATTCGCAGGAATTGGAAACCGCCAAGAACCCGGCCGCCGTCAACAAGCTGCTGGCCGAGCTGGCCAAGCCGGCCGTCAACAACGCGCGCAAGGAAGCGGCGGAGATCCAGAAGGTGATCGACCGGGAAAAAGGCGGTTTCAAAGTCGCTTCGCATGATTGGCCGATGTACCAGGACAAGGTGCGCGCCGCCAAGTACAACTTCGACGAGAACCAGTTGCGCCCCTACTTCGAACTGAACCGCGTGCTGGTGGACGGCGTGTTCTTCGCCGCTACCAAGGAATACGGCATCACCTTCAAGGAGCGCAAGGACCTGCCGGTCTACGACCCGGACGTGCGCGTGTTCGACGTGTTCGACCACGACGGCAAGCAGCTGGCGATTTTCCTGTTCGACCCCTACGCGCGCGGCAACAAGCAGGGCGGCGCCTGGATGAACGAATACGTGTCGCAGTCGCACCTGCTGGGCAAGCGCCCGGTGGTCGGCAACCACCAGAACATCCCGAAACCACCTCTAGGTGAGCCCACGCTGCTGACCTATGACGAAGTGCGCACCATGTTCCACGAGTTCGGCCACGCGCTGCACGGCATGTTCTCCGATGTGAAGTACCCGCACTTCTCGGGCACCAACGTGCCGCGCGACTTCGTCGAGTATCCGTCGCAGGTCAACGAGATGTGGGCGATCTGGCCCGAGGTCTTGTCCAACTATGCGAAGCACTACCAGACCGGCGCGCCGATGCCGAAGGAATTGCTGGACAAGGTGGTCGCCTCGAAGAAGTTCAACCAGGGCTACATGACCACCGAATACCTGGCCGCCTCGCTGCTCGACCAGCGCTGGCACCAGCTCAAGCCGTCCCAGGTCCCGACCGACGTGTTGGCCTTCGAGGCCAAGGCACTGAAGGATGCGGGCGTGGACTTCGGCCCGGTGCCGCCGCGCTACCGCACGACCTATTTCTCGCATTCGATGAACGGCGGCTATTCGGCCGGCTACTACGCCTATCTGTGGAGCGAGAAGCTCGACGCCGACACCGTGCAGTGGTTCACCGAGAGCGGCGGCCTGTCGCGCAAGAACGGCGACCACTTCCGCAAGACCCTGCTGTCGCGTGGCGGCAGCGCCGATGCGATGGACCTGTTCCGCAACTTCCGTGGCCGCGATCCGGTCATCGAACCGCTGCTGGAACGCCGGGGCCTGACCGGTAATTAATCTTTTTCCGCGCCGTGTCCTCGGCCGCCGGGCCACAAGCCCGGCGGCGGCAGGGCGGGCGTGTTTCAACGTAGTTCAATCAACATCCGAGACACCATGAATCGTCCCCGTATGCTCCTGATCGCAGCAAGCGTTGCGATGGCCAACCTGGCCTATGCCGCACCGCTCGACGCATCCAACCCGTTCGCCAAGCCGAGCACCCTCCAGTACGGCTACCCGGCCTTCGACAAGATCAAGAACGAGCACTTCGCCCCGGCCTTCGCCGAAGCCATGCGCGAGCAGGCCGCGGAAGTGGAAGCCATCGCCAACAACAAGGCGGCGCCGACCTTTGAAAACACCATCGTCGCGATGGAGCGTTCGGGCCAGCTGCTGACCCGCGTGTCCTCGGTGTTCTCGGCCCTGGTCGGCTCCTATACCAATGACACCCTGCAGGCCCTGGACAAGGAATTGGCGCCGAAACTCGCCGCCCACGGCGACGCGATCCGCCTGAACCCGAAGCTGTTCCAGCGCATCCAGACCCTGTACGCCAAGCGCGACAAGCTGGGCCTGGACGCCGAATCGAAATACCTGATCGAGCGCTACCACAAGGACTTCGTACGCGCCGGCGCCAAGCTGTCGGATGCCGACAAGCAGAAGCTGCGCGATTACAACAGCAAGCTGGCCGCCCTGCAGACCCAGTTCAGCCAGAACGTGCTGAAGGAAGTGAATGCCTCGGCCTTCGTGGTCGACACCCGCGAAGAGCTGGCCGGCCTGCCGGCCAAGGTGATCGATGCCGCCGCCGCCGAGGCGAAGAAGCGCGGCCTGGACGGCAAGTTCGTGATCCCGGTCGTGAACACCACCCAGCAGGGCCCGCTGTCGCAGCTGACCAACCGCGCGACGCGCGAGAAGCTGCTGCAGGTGTCGCTGGTGCGCGGTTCGCGCGGCGGCGAATTCGACAACCGCGAAGCCGTGCTGCAGTTGGCCAAGCTGCGCGCCGAGCGCGCCGAACTGCTGGGCTACAGCAGCCACGCCGCCTACTCGCTGGAAGACCAGACCGCGAAGAACACCAGCGCCGTCAACAAGCTGCTGTCCGACCTGGCCGCGCCGGCCGTGCGCAACGCCAAGAAGGAAGCCGCCGAGATCCAGGAGGTCATCGACGCCGAGAAGGGTGGTTTCAAGGTCGCCGCCTACGACTGGAACTTCTACAGCGACAAGGTGCGCGCCGCCAAGTACGCCTTCGACGCCAACCAGCTCAAGCCTTACTTCGAACTCGACCGCGTGCTGCATGACGGCGCCTTCTTCGCCGCCAACAAGCTGTGGGGCATCACCTTCAAGCAGCGCAAGGACCTGCCGGTCTATGATCCGGACGTGCGCGTGTACGACGTGTTCGAAGAGAACGGCGAACACCTGGCGATCTTCGTGCTCGACCCGTACGCCCGCCCGAACAAGCGCGGCGGCGCCTGGATGAGCGCCCTGGTCAGCCAGAGCACCCTGCTGGGCAACAAGCCGGTCATCACCAACAACCTGAACCTGGCCAAGCCGGCGCCGGGCGAGCCGACCCTCTTGAGCTGGGACGAAGTGCGCACGACCTTCCACGAACTCGGCCACGGCACCCATGGCTGGTTCTCGAAGGTGAAGTACCCGCGCTTCTCGGGCACCAGCGTGCCGCGCGACTACGTCGAACTGCCGTCGCAGGTGTACGAGATGTGGATGGCTTGGCCGGAAGTGCTGGCCAACTACGCCAAGCACTACCAGACCGGCGAGCCGATGCCGAAGGAACTGCTGGACAAGCTGCAGGCCTCGCAGCGCTTCAACGAAGGCTACCGCACCACCGAGTACCTGGCCGCCGCGGTGATCGACCAGCGCTGGCACCAGCTCGGCTCGAAGGCCATCCCGGCCGACGTGAAGAGCTTCGAAGAGCAGGCGCTGAAGGATGCGGGCCTCGACTTCGCGCCGGTCCCGCCGCGCTACAGCTCGACCTACTTCTCGCACGCCTTCTCGGGCGGCTACTCGGCCGGCTACTACAGCTACCTGTGGGCCGAGCGCCTGGACGCCGATGCGGGCGAATGGTTCAAGGAAAATGGCGGCCTGAACCGCAAGGCCGGCGACCGCTTCCGCAACATGGTGCTGTCGAAGGGCGGCACCATGGATGCGGTGCAGATGTACCGCAACTTCCGTGGCCGCGACCCGGTCATCGAGCCGCTGCTGGAACGCCGTGGCCTGAAGTGATGTTGTCGAAGCCGGCGCATGCGCCGGCTTTTTGATTGCTGCACCTTTCAATGAAAACCACAAGAAGGACACCATGATCCGTCCACACATCCTGCTGGTCGCCGCCGCCAGCGCCGCCGCCAGTATCGCCGCAGTTGCCGCCCCCCTTGCACCAAGCTCGCAGCTCGAAGCCTCGAACCCGTTCGCCAAGCCGAGCACCCTGCCGTTCCAGTACCCGGCTTGGGACAAGATCAGGAACGAGCATTTCGCCCCGGCCTTTGCCGAGGCCATGCGCCAGGAGGCCGCGGAGATGGAAGCGATCGCCAACAACAAGGCCGCGCCTACTTTTGAAAACACCATCGTCGCGATGGAGCGTTCGGGCCAGCTGATGAACCGTGTGAGCGCCGCTTTCGGCACCCTGAGGAGCTCGTACACCAACGACGCGCTGCAGGCGCTGGACAAGGAACTGGCGCCGAAGCTGTCGGCCCATAACGACGCGATCCGCCTGAACCCGAAGCTGTATGCCCGCATCAAGGCGCTGTACGACAAGCGCGCCAAGCTGGGCCTGGATGCCGAATCGCGGTACCTGGTCGAGCGCTACCACACCGACTTCGTGCGCGCAGGCGCCAAGCTGTCCGAGGCCGACAAGCAGAAGATGAAGGCAATGAACGGCGAACTGGCCGCGCTGTCGACCCAGTTCGCGCAGAACGTACTGAAGGAAGCCAATGCCTCGGCCCTGGTGGTGGACAGCCGCGCCGAGCTGGCCGGCATGTCGGACAAGGCGATCGATGCCGCCGCGCTTGAGGCCAAGAGGCGTGGCCTGGACGGCAAGTTCGTCATCCCGGTCGTGAACACCACCCAGCAGGCAGCCCTGTCGGTGCTGACCAACCGCGCCACCCGCGAGAAGCTGCTGGCTGCCTCGCTGGCGCGCGGCTCGCGTGGCGGCGACTACGACAACCGCAACGTGGTGCTGAAGATCGCCAAGTTGCGCGCCGAGCGCGCGGTACTGCTGGGCTACCCGAACCATGCGGCCTACCACCTGGAAGACCAGACCGCCAAGAACCCCGCCGCAGTGAACCAGCTGCTGGCCGAATTCGCCAAGCCCGCCGTGAACAACGCGCGCAAGGAAGCGGCCGAGATCCAGAAGGTGATCGACCAGGAAGGAGGGGGCTTCCAGGCCGCCGCCCATGACTGGGCCTTCTACAGCGACAAGGTGCAAGCCGCCAAGTACGCCTTCGACGGTAACCAGCTGCGCCCCTACTTCGAGCTGAACCGGGTGCTGGTCGATGGCGTGTTCTTCGCCGCCAACAAGGAATTCGGGATCAGCTTCAAGGAACGCAAGGACTTGCCAGCCTACAACGAAGACGTGCGCGTGTTCGACGTGTTCGACCACGACGGCAAGCAGCTCGCCATCTTCACCTTCGACCCGTACGCGCGCTCGAACAAGCGCGGCGGCGCCTGGGCCAATGCCTGGGTCCCGCAATCCAAGCTGCTGGGCACGAAGCCGGTCATCGCCAACAACCTGAACATCGCCAAGCCGGCGGCCGGCGAACCGACGCTCTTGACGTACGACGAAGTGCGCACCACCTTCCACGAGTTCGGCCATGCGCTGCACGGCATGTTCTCGGACGTGAAATACCCGCGCTTCTCGGGCTCGCGCGTGCCGCGCGACTACGTCGAGTTCCCGTCGCAGGTGAACGAGATGTGGATGACCTGGCCGGAAGTCCTGGCGAATTACGCCAGGCACTACCAGACCGGCGCGCCGATGCCATCGGCGCTGCTGGACAAGGTGCAGGCGTCGCAGCAGTTCAACGAAGGCTTCCGCACCACCGAGTACCTGGCCGCGGCGCTGCTGGACCAGGCCTGGCACCAGCTGTCGCCGAAGGACATTCCGACCGATGTGCTGGCCTTCGAGGGTGACGCGCTGAAGAAGGCGGGCGTGGACTTCGCGCTGGTGCCGCCGCGCTACCGCACGACCTACTTCTCGCACACCTTCTCGGGCGGCTACTCGGCCGGCTACTACGGCTACCTGTGGGCCGAGAAGCTGGACGCGGACACCGTCAACTGGTTCAAGGAAAACGGCGGCCTGACCCGCAAGAACGGCGACCGCTTCCGCAAGACCCTGCTGTCGCGCGGCGGTACGCTGGATGCCATGCAGATGTACCGCAACTTCAGCGGGCGCGATGCGCAGGTGCGTCCGCTGCTGGAGCGTCGCGGCTTGACTGGCGAATAAGCTGCCCGGGCCGGGCGTGCAATGCGTCCGGCCTGCAGCTGTTCACGTAAAATCGGGGAAACGATGCCGATGGCACCCTTTCCCCTTTTCATGCAAGCCAGGCTAGCCCACCAAGCGATGAGTGTTCAATCCCTCCACGGTATTACCTTAGAATCCCTGTTAACGCGACTCGTCGACCACTACGGGTGGGACGGGCTCGGCCGTCGAATCGACATTAATTGTTTCCAGAAAGACCCGAGCATCAAGTCGAGCCTGAAGTTTTTGCGCCGCACCCCTTGGGCGCGCGAGCAGGTCGAGGCGCTGTACCTCGAGACCCGCTTCACCAACTAGCGAGAACGACAATGCAGAATGAGAACGATGCGAACCTGAAAGCGCACCTGAAAGCCTTGCACCGCCAGTTGCAGGAAACCAACGATGTCGATCCCGAACTGGAAACCCTGCTGCGCCAGCTCGACGGCGACATCGACCGCGCCCTGGCGCGCCGCGCGGAAAGCCAGCTCGACGAGAACACCTTCGGCCTGTCGTCGCAAACCCAGGAACTGGCGGCCCGCTTCAACGTCCGCCACCCGACGGTCTCGGCCGGACTGCGCCAGCTCGGCAATATGCTGGCCAATATGGGCGTCTGAATCGCATACTGATCAGCAAGTCATTGATAACTAAGCCATTTTCAGGGTCCGAGCGAGACCCGAAAATGGTTTTCCGGTACAATACCGGCCAATGAACTCCCCAGTAAATCTTTTCGCGAGCGTCCCGAAGCGCTCCGGCCGCGCTCCCGTCGCGCCTTTCCTCCCGATGTCCCGTGCCGAAATGGACAAGCTCGGGTGGGATTCGTGCGACATCATCCTGATCACCGGCGACGCCTACATCGACCACCCGAGCTTCGGGATGGCGCTGGTCGGCCGCCTGCTGGAAGCGCAGGGCTACCGCGTCGGCATCATCAGCCAGCCGGACTGGACCTCGGTCGAGCCCTTCCGTGCGCTCGGCAAGCCGAACCTCTACTGGGGCATTACCGCCGGCAACATGGACTCGATGGTCAACCGCTACACGGCCGACCGCAAGATCCGTTCCGACGATGCCTACACCCCCAACGCCGAGCCCAACAAGCGCCCTGACCGCGCCGTCACGGTGTACTGCCAGCGCGCCCGCGAAGCCTTCCCGGGCGTGCCGGTGATCGCCGGCAGCATCGAGGCTTCGCTGCGCCGCATCGCCCACTATGACTACTGGTCGGACAAGGTGCGCCGCTCGGTGCTGTTCGAATCGAAGGCCGACCTGGTCATCTTCGGCAATGCCGAGCGCGCGCTGGTGGACGTCACCCGCCGCATCGCCGCCGGCGAGAACATCAAGACCATCCGCGACCTGCGCGGCACCGCCTTCCTGGTGCCGCACGGCTGGCTGCCGGACGAAGAGTGGACCGTGCACAACTCGACCCGCGTCGACGTGCCGGGCCGTGTCGACCCGCATCCGAACCCCTATGCGATGGCGCAGGAAGACACCAAGGCTTGCGCCACCGAAAACGCCAAGCCCGAGCCGGAAGTGAAGCCGGTGGTGATCATGACGCGCGAAGAGCGCCAGGCCGCCGCCCGTGAAAAAGCACGCAAGACCGTGGTGCGCCTGCCGTCATTCGAGACCGTCAGCGAAGACCCGGTGATGTACGCGCACGCCTCGCGCGTGTTCCACCTCGAGTCGAACCCGGGCAATGCACGCGCGCTGGTGCAGCAGCATGGCGACCGCGACGTCTGGCTGAATCCGCCGCCGCTGCCCCTGGCCATGGACGAGATGGACAACGTCTACGACCTGCCGTACGCGCGTGCGCCGCACCCGAGCTACGGCAAGGCCCATATCCCGGCCTGGGAGATGATCCGTTATTCGGTGAACATCATGCGCGGCTGCTTCGGCGGCTGCACCTTCTGCTCGATCACCGAGCACGAAGGCCGCATCATCCAGAGCCGTTCGGAGCCGTCGATCCTGCGCGAGATCGAGCTGATCCGCGATACGACCAAGAATTTTGCAGGCACGATTACCGACCTGGGCGGGCCCACGGCCAACATGTATCGCCTGGCCTGCAAGGACAAGAAGATCGAAGAGTCCTGCCGTCGCCTGTCGTGCGTGTACCCGACGATCTGCAGCAACCTGGGTACCGACCACAGCAAACTGATCTCGCTGTACCGCAAGGCGCGCGCCATTCCGGGGATCAAGAAGATCCTGATCGGTTCCGGCCTGCGTTACGACCTCGCGGTGCGTTCGCCCGAGTACGTGAAAGAGCTGGTCACCCACCACGTGGGCGGCCTGCTGAAGATCGCGCCGGAGCATACCGAGCAGGGCACGCTGTCGAAGATGATGAAGCCGGGCATCGGCGCCTACGACGAGTTCAAGCGCCTGTTCGACAAGTACTCGATCGAGGCCGGCAAGAAGCAGTACCTGATCCCCTACTTCATCGCGGCCCACCCGGGTTCGACCGACGAGGACATGCTGAACCTGGCCCTGTGGCTGAAGAAGAACAACTTCAGGCTCGACCAGGTGCAGACCTTCACGCCGACGCCGATGGCAATGGCCACTACCATGTACCATTCGGGCAAGAACCCGCTGGCGAAGGTGACCGAGGATTCGGAAGTCGTCGAGACCGCGAAGAGCGGCAAGACGCGCAAGCTGCACAAGGCCTTCCTGCGCTATTACGATCCGGAGAACTGGCCGATCCTGCGCGAGGGCCTGAAGCGCATGGGCCGAACCGACCTGATCGGCACGGGCGAGCGCCACCTGGTTCCGCCGGCGGGCGCCGAGCCCGGACCGGAATGGGACCGCAAGCGCATGGTGCCGGGTGGCGCGCCGGTGACCGAGCGCGAGGTCGGCAAGCGCGGGCCGGGCACTGCGCGTGGCGCAGGACGCGACAAGGTGCAGGTGCGTGTCGAGCGTGCACCGGCCGCCGCCGTGGCTGCATCCAAGGCCCGGCCTTCGATCCTGGATACGATCAAGACCAAGCCGAAGGCAGGGCGCAAGTAGGGTGGGCAGGGTAACTCAGGCCAATGGCCTGCGTTACGCCCACGCGGTGCTGGTTGAGGCATGAACAGCTGCGCAGGCAGCATCACCGTGATTTGAACGCGTGGGCGGGAGACCCGCCCACCCTACGGTTATAGATTGGCTACAGCTCCACGTTCGCAATGCCGGCGCGGCGTTCCTGGGCGACATCGAGGTCGATACTGGCCTGGCGCGTGCGCAGCGCCCGCGCATAACGGTGCCGCGCGCGCAGGCGCGGATTGGTGACGAGGCGTCCCAGCGTTTCGCCCACCACCATCACCACGCCCAGCAGCGGCAGCACCAGCATCAGGCCCACCACCCCGGCCAGCGCGCCGCCGATGAAGATCATCAAGACCGTCACCAAGGGATGCACGCGGATGCTGCGCCCGAGGGTCAGCGGCATGAACACGAAGTCATCCAGCAGGCGCACCAGCACGAACACGCCGATCGCGCCGTAGGCGATGAAGGGATTGCTGGGCGCATCGGTCGAGGCCACGATCACCACCAGCACGCAGCCTACTACCGAGCCGACGAAAGGCACCCAGGCCAGCACGGCGCAGAACAGGCCGAGCAACAGCGGCGAGGACACCCCGATCGTCCACAGGCCCAGCGCCAGCACCGCCGTGTCGAGCACGGTCAGCTTGATCAGGCCCTCGAAATAACGGCGCGCGGTCTGGTCGACTTCGTGCAGCAGGTAGAGCGCCCGTTCGAAGTAGGCGTTCGGCACCGCGCGCGCCAGGAATTTCTTGAAGCGCAGGCCGTCGCGCAGGAAGAAAAAGGTGAGGAAGGGCGCCAGCAGCAGCGAAGGCACCCAGGTCGCGACCCCCACCAGGATCTCGCCCAGGTGCTTCTCCGCGAAGTTGTCGGTATGGGTGCGGAAGATGCCGTTCACGGTCGAGGTCAGGTGCATCTCGGCCAGCAGCGGGAAGCGCTTCTCGAGCAGGGTCATGGTGTTGTGCACGAAGGCGATGCCGCCGTCGAGGTAGAGGCCGACCGTTTTTTCCCACGATTCTTCTTCCGGCCCGCGGCTCCACGAGAAGGCGGCGGTCAGGGCCAGTGCGAGGAAGGCGAAGAAGCCCAGGCAGACCAGCATCGCGGCGGCATTGCGGCCATAGCCGGCACGCACCAGGCGCTGCATCGGTCCGACCAGGATGTAGTGCAGCACTCCGCCGAACAGGAAGGGCAGGGCCAGCCACAGCATCTGCTGCACGACCAGCAGCAGCACGCAGGTGGCGGCGATGATCCCGGTCCAGACGACCGGCCCGGCGCGCTCGCTGCGGTTCATAGGGCTTCCAGCTGGGGACGGCCGGTGCCCATCCATTCGCGCAGGCGCAGGCCGATGTGGCGCGCCAGCGCCAGCGAGATCTTGTAGCCGATGACGGCGTCGGTCTCCAGCAGCCCAAGGAAGTCGGCGCGGAAGAACACCGCCATCTCGCAGGATTCGAGGGCGCGCGCCTGGGCATTGCGCGGCGAGTTGTCGAGCAGGGCCAGGTCGCCGAAGAAGCTGCCCGGTTCGAGCTCGGCGACCACCTGGTTGCTTCCCTGGTGAAGCTTGTTGATGACGACCCGGCCGCTCATGATCAGGTACAGCGCCTGGCCTTCCTCGCCTTCGTCGAAGATGATCTCGTCGGTGAGGTAGCGGCGCTCGTGCAGCAAGCCGTCGACGATTTTCAGCTCCAGGGGCGTCAATGTCGAGAACAGCGCCGAATTCTTCAGGCGGTGCAGGCGTGGCGACATCTTGGGCGACTTGAGGAAACCGAAAATCACGATTGCTCCGGAATGGTGCGTTGGGTTGTTGTCGGATGATTATCCGCTATCAGGTACTGCTGTGCATCAAAAAGCTGTGCCCAGATATATCTCTGAAGCTACTGTTGCACTTTACGCATGTCTATTCAACGATACGGACCCGATCGACGAAAGGGTGTAATATAGTTCTCTACGGCAATATATATTAACAAGATACTACGCTTGCGGTGATGTCAATGACGCATCCATGGGAACTGCTGTGCTCGACATTCATTCTTTCCTGCTAGCGCTCGGCGTCGGCAATATCGCGTTTGCCGTCCTGATGGCAGGCTATATGCATGGTGCGGCGCCCAGTCCGGGCTTGCGCTTGTGGATGTGGGCGCGCTTCGGCATGGGCGTGTGCCAGCTGCTGGGCTGGTGCCGCCCCTATCTCGACATCCCCATGCTCAACGGCCTCGAAGGCGCCGGCTGGGTCCTCGCGGTCTCGCTGGAAGTGGCCGCCTACTGCATCTTCTTCGGCTTCGAACACTGGCGGCGCGTCCTGCTGCCGGTATCGGCACTGGCCCTCGCCATCGTGCTGGCGGCCGGCAGCGCCGGCGCGCCGGTGGCCTACCTGACGGCGCTGGTGGCAGCCGTCGTCGCCCTGCTCGCGGCGGCGATGGCCTGGATCCTGTTGCGCCCGCGGCGCCGCGCGTCGCTGCTTCAGCGGATCATCGGCATCAGCGACGCGGTATTCGCGGCCTCGGTGGCCCTGTGGGCTGCCAGCTGCCTGAGCAGTGACCTCCCGCTGGGCCAACGCGCCGTGCAGGAGTTTGCCTACCTGGCCGGTTACCTCCTGATGATCGTAAACGGTTTCGGTTTCCTGCTGTTGTGCAAGGAAAAGGATGATGCCGAGATGGCGCGCCTGGCCACGGTCGACAGCCTGACCGGCCTGCCGAACCGTCATGCCTTCCTCGAGCGCGCCGAGCATGCGCGCCAGGCCGCCTTGCGCCTGCGCCAGCCGCTGGCGCTGGCGATGATGGACATCGATCACTTCAAGCAGATCAATGACCGGTTCGGACATGCGACGGGGGATGAGGCGCTGATGGTGTTTGCGCGTACGGCGCGCGAGACGCTGCGTGGGCATGAAACGGTCGGAAGGCTGGGTGGGGAGGAGTTTGCGATGGTGTTGCCGGGGGCGGATTTGGGCGGGGCGCTTGCTGCGGCGGAACGCCTGCGGCACGCGGTGCGGGAGGCGGTTGTGATCACCAGCGGCGGTAACTACACGATGACGGTGAGTATTGGGGTGGTGGTGCTGGATCCGAATGAGACGCTGGGGGTGGCGTTGGCGAGGGCGGATCATGCGCTGTATGCGGCGAAGAGTGGGGGGAGGGATCGGGTGGAGGCTGGGCAACCGCAGCAGCGGCGTGCTTAAAACCTAGAGTGCAAAGAAAAATGGTCCGCTTTGGCGGACCATTTTTCTTTGGGATGTTCAAAGCGACGGGGCTCGCCCACGTTCCGCGGGCCGCGGATTGCCTTGCAAGGCAATCCCTTCGAGCCCACGGCCCGTGTTCTCCCGCAGGGGAGAACACTCTGATAGAAAAGAAAAAGGGTCCGACTTCTCGGACCCTTCCTTTAAAGCTGGCGGAGCGGACGGGGCTCGAACCCGCGACCCCCGGCGTGACAGGCCGGTATTCTAACCAACTGAACTACCGCTCCATGACTCTGGAACCGGACCAGGCTGCCTTGACAGCAGCCAGTCCGAAAAAGAAAAAGGTCCGACGAATCAGACCTTTTCCCGTGATGCTGGCGGAGCGGACGGGGCTCGAACCCGCGACCCCCGGCGTGACAGGCCGGTATTCTAACCAACTGAACTACCGCTCCATGACTCTGGAACCGGACCAGGCTGCCTTGACAGCAGCCAGTCCGAAAAAGAAAAAGGTCCGACGAATCAGACCTTTTCCCGTGATGCTGGCGGAGCGGACGGGGCTCGAACCCGCGACCCCCGGCGTGACAGGCCGGTATTCTAACCAACTGAACTACCGCTCCGTTTACTCTGATCAGTACTTCGATCGACCTGCTGAATTGCGTGGTGGGCGCTGAGAGGCTCGAACTCCCGACCTAATCCTTGTAAGGGATCCGCTCTACCAACTGAGCTAAGCGCCCGGCTTCTCTATTCAGAGGTTTCTGTCTGACGCTTGTCATTGCGTCCGAAGAGGCCCGAATTATAGAGGGTGGAATTCGAGGTGTGCAAGGGTTTTTGAAAAAAAACCGAAAACGTATCGCTACCCCCCCCTTTCCCCGCCCCGGCGCTTTTGTGTAAAGATCATGCTTCGCCCCGGACGAGAACCGCCATGCCCACCGCCCACCCGCTGTTGCAGCACCTGTTCGATGCCGCCTTGGCGGCCGCCGATCCCTACCATCTGATCGCGCCGCACCTGCCGCCTCCCCCCAAGGGACGCACCCTGGTGCTCGGCGCGGGCAAGGCGGCCGCGCGCATGGCCGAGGCGGTCGAGCGCCACTGGCAGGGGCCGCTGGAAGGGCTGGTGGTGACGCGCTATGGCCACGGCGCCCCGACCCGTCATATCGAAGTGATCGAAGCAGGCCACCCGGTGCCGGACGCGGCCAGCGAAGACGCGGCGCGGCGCATGCTCGACGCTGCCGCCGGGCTGGGGCAGGACGACCTGGTGCTGTGCCTGATGTCCGGTGGCGGCTCGGCCTTGATGTCCCTGCCCGCGCCCGGCATCGGCTTCGACGAAAAGCGCGCGCTGAACCGCGAACTGCTGCGCTGTGGCGCGCCGATCGGCGAGATGAACCGCGTGCGCCGCCACCTGTCCGCCATCAAGGGCGGGCGTCTGGCGCTGGCGTGTCACCCGGCGCGCGTGGTGACGCTGGTGGTGTCGGACGTGCCGGGCGACGACCCGGCCGTGGTGGCCTCGGGCCCGACCGTGCCCGACGGCAGTACCGGCCTTGACGCGCTCGCCATCCTCGAGAAGTATGCGATCCCCGTATCGGAGGGCGCGCGCGCGGTGCTGCTGGATGCGCAGCTGGCGGCGCCGCTGCCGGGCGACCCGCGCCTGGCGCGCAACGAAACGAAGGTCATCGTCACCGCCCAGCAGTCGCTCGATGCCGCGGCAGCGGCTGCACGCGCGGCCGGCTATGCGCCGCTGGTGCTGTCCTCGAGCATGGAAGGCGAGGCGCGCGAGGTGGCGCTGGTACATGCCAGCATCGCGCGCCAGGTCGTGCAGCATGGCCAGCCCCTGCAGGCGCCCTGCGTCCTCCTGTCCGGCGGCGAAACCAGCGTCACCGTGCGCGGGCAGGGCCGGGGCGGGCGCAATGCCGAGTTCCTGCTGGCACTGAGCGTCGCGCTCGACGGCCTGCCGGGCGTGCATGCCCTTGCCGCCGACACCGACGGCATCGACGGCACCGAAGACAATGCCGGTGCCTGGCTGGCGCCCGGCACGCTGGCACGGGCCCGCGCCCAAGGGCTGGATGCCCGGGCACGCCTGCTCGATAACGACGGCCATGGCTTCTTCGGCGCGCTTGACCAGCTGATCGTCACCGGCCCCACCCGCACCAATGTCAATGACTTTCGCGCCATCGTCATCGAGGCCGATGTGTTGTAAATGCCGCTAAAGGCATGTTTCTGTCTTGCAATGACATATACACATCACTGACAATACGCGCTTTATAAAACCGGCAAGCTTGAAACAAGGCTAATGCGCATGCCATGACCTGCGCTGCCGACAGGCGGAAGATACCGCCGCGCTGCCCGTCCAAACAGCACGGTCGCAGCGTCGATAAGAGAGAACGGGGACATCGGTTCTTTTATCAATCAACAGGAAATAACTCCATGATGAAGATGTCCAAGATGCACAAGCGCGTCCTGTCCGCGCACGTCGCCACGCTGGCCCTGGCAGCAGCCATGCCGGTCCAGGCCCAGACCGCAGCAAGCAATGACGCGCCGGAACTGCAGACCGTCACCGTCACCGCGCAGCGCCGCACCGAAAACATCCGCGAAGTACCGGTGTCCGTCACCGCACTCAAGGGCGAAAAGCTCGACGTCCTGATCTCCGGCGGCGAAGACATCCGCCTGCTGGCCGGCAAGGTGCCGAGCCTGAACGTCGAATCCTCCAACGGCCGTACCTTCCCGCGCTTCTACATCCGCGGTTACGGCAATACCGACTTCAACACCTTCGCCTCGCAGCCGGTCTCGCTGGTCTATGACGACGTGGTGCAGGAAAACCCGATCCTGAAAGGCTTCCCGATCTTCGACCTGGCCAGCGTCGAAGTGCTGCGCGGCCCGCAGGGCACCCTGTTCGGCCGCAACACCCCGGCCGGCGTGGTCAAGTTCGAATCCGAGAAGCCGAAGCTGGGCAAGGTCGAGGGCTACTACAACGCTTCCATTGCCACCCACAAGACGGCAAATATCGAAGGCGCGGTCAACATTCCGCTGTCGGACAAGTGGGCGATGCGCGTGTCGGCCGTTGGCCAGCACCGTGACGATTTCGTCGACAACTTCGCCGACGTGGCCATGACCCAGAAGCGCGGCGAACTCGACGGCTACAACGAGCACGCCGAGCGCGTCCAGCTGCTGTACAGCCCGGGCATGGGCTTCAGCGCCCTCGCCAACGTGCACCAGCGCCGCACCAACGGCACTGCCCGCCTGTTCCGCGCGAACCTGATCCAGAAGGGCACCAACAAGATCGTCCCCGGCTACGACCTGGACAAGATCGTCACCAACGCCGAGAACTTCCAGCGCCTGAACACCAACGGCGCCAGCCTGCGCCTGACCTGGGACCTGGGCAGCGTGCGTTTCTTCTCGGTCACCGGCTACGAGCACGTCGCCGACTACTTCAGCCGCGGCGATATCGACGGCGGCACCCCGGCCGGTCCGGGCTTGATCCCGTTCCAGGTACAGACCGGCGGCTACATCACCGACCTCGACCAGTACACCCAGGAATTTCGCGTCGAATCGCAGTATACCGGCCCGCTGAACTGGCAGGCAGGCCTGTACTTCTTCGACGAAGACGCCACCGGCGGCAGCGACAACTTCAACAATGCCGGCGCCCGCACCTCGCGCCTGGTCAGCAACCAGAAGAACGAAGCCTGGGCCGCCTTCGGCTCGGTGAACTACACCATCAGCCCGGACCTGACCGTTCGCGGCGGCCTGCGCTACACCAAGGACGAGAAGGAATTCCGCACCCTGGTGAACGAAAACGTGACGCAGATCGGTCCGCGCTCGGTGGAAGCCAGCCAGGACAAGTTCAACTGGGATCTGTCGGCAACCTACAAGCTGAGCCCGAATGTGAACGTCTACGGCCGCGTCGCCACCGGCTTCCGCGCCCCGAGTATCGCGGCCGCCTCGGCTGCGGTGCCGATCACGGTCGCCGATTCGGAAACCATCACCTCCTACGAAGTGGGCGTGAAGGCCGATCTGTTCGAGCGCCGCGCACGCACGTCGTTCTCGGTGTATGACTACACCGTGAAGGACCAGCAGCTGACCGTGGTAGGCGGCAACTCGAACGTCAACCGCCTGATCAATGCCGACCGCACCAAGGGCAAGGGCGCCGAGTTCGACTTCGAAGCGGCCATCAGCTCGGCACTGCGCGTGAGCGCCGGCGCCAGCTACAACTACACCCAGATCCGCGACGCCAGCCTGTCGGTGAACAAGTGCGCACAGTGCACCGTGACCGACCCCCTGAACGCTGCAGGCCGCGTCGTCATCAACGGCAACCCGCTGCCGCAGGCGCCGCGCTGGACCGTCAACGCCACCGCCCGCTACGGCGTGCCGGTCGCCGACGGTGAGCTGTACTTCTTTACCGACTGGTCCTACCGCAGCAAGATCAACTTCTTCCTGTACGAGGCCACCGAATTCGTCGGTGCTCCGCTGACGGAAGGCGGCGTACGCCTGGGCTACATCTTCGGTAACGGCAAGTACGAAGTCGCCGCCTTTGGCCGCAACGTGCTCGACCAACGTCGCATCACCGGCGCCATCGACTTCAACAACCTGACCGGCTTCACCAACGAGCCGCGCCAGTGGGGTGTCCAGTTCAAGGGCAATTTCTAAACTGCTCTTGGTTTGAACAGGAAAGGCCGCGCTCTGCGCGGCCTTTTTGTTTGTCGTGAGCCCGAACAAAATGGGCTTCTTTATATTATCTGGAGGGAAGGCAATTTAAGATATGTCAACACAATTGTGGCAGACGATATTTGCCTCTTTTAACGTTTCGCCGAAGAAAACATGTTTTTGATGCATGCGCTCCATTTCGTGTTGTTAATTTCCCGAAATTGTCTCGAATTGTCGCGCACGACCTCTTCCTTTCGTATTACGCTGCTTTTCGCCGCATTCAGACGGCACCGGCAATGACCGGAAATCAACGACACAGGCGAGGGTCCTCGCTTGACGGAAAACACACAATAAGGAAGAAACATGAAGCAATCGCGTTCGATTCATCCTGCAATGTTGAAGATGTGCGCTGCAATCTCGCTCGCCCTCGTGACGGTCACGGCCGGTGCGGCCGAGCAGAAATTCATTGTTGAAACAGACCGGATCATTGTGAAGTACAAGGACTCGGTGCCGGACAGCAAGGGCGCTGCGAAGGCCGCCAAGGCTGCGATCAAAGCCGACCGCAAGGCCAAGCTGGACCGTGCAGGCCAGGAATTCGGCATGACCGTCGCCGAGAGCCACGCGATCGCCACCGGCGCCCATGTGTTCAAGCTCAACGGCCGCAAGCACCTGAAGGAAGTCGAGAAGCTGGCCGCCGAAATGATGGCGCGCGACCCGGACATCGAATACGCCGAGCCGGACCGCATCATGACCCACATGGCCACCGCCAACGACCCGTACTACGCGCAGCAGTGGCACTACACCGACGCGACCGGCGGCCTGCGCCTGCCGACCGCCTGGGACAAGTCGACCGGGCTAGGGGTGGTCGTGGCCGTGATCGACACCGGCTACCGCCCGCACGCCGACCTGAGCGGCCAGCACCTGGCCGGCTATGACTTCATCAGCAGCGCCACCATCGGCAACGACGGCAACGGCCGCGACAGCGATCCGAGCGATCCGGGCGACCAGGTAGCAGCGGGCGAATGCTATGCCGGCTCGCCGGCTCGTAATTCCAGCTGGCACGGCACCCACGTGGCCGGTACGGTGGCCGCCAAGACCAACAACAGCCTGGGTGTGGCCGGCGTGGCGTACAACGCCAAGATGGTCCCGGTACGCGTGCTCGGCAAGTGCGGCGGCTATACCTCGGACATCGCCGACGCAATCACCTGGTCGTCGGGCGGCACCGTGAGCGGCGTGCCGGCCAACGCCAACCCCGCCAAGGTGCTGAACCTGTCGCTGGGCGGCAGCGGCGCCTGCGACGCTACCACCCAAACCGCGATCAACGGCGCCCGTTCGCGCGGCTCGGTCGTGGTCGTGGCGGCGGGTAACGACAACATGAACGTCAGCAACGCCAGCCCGGCGAACTGCTCGGGCGTCATCGCCGTGGCAGCCACCGGCAAGACCGGCGGCCGTGCTTCCTACTCGAACTACGGCACCCTGGTGGATGTGGCGGCGCCTGGCGGCGACGGCAGCTACAGCGTGATCTCGACCCTGAACTCGGGCACTTCGGCACCGGGCTCGGACAACTACGCAGGCTACCAGGGCACCTCGATGGCGACCCCGCACGTGGCCGGCGTGGCAGCGCTGATGTTCGCGGCCAAGCCGACCCTGACCCCGGACCAGGTGGAAAGCATGCTGAAGTCGACCGCGCGCGCCTTCCCGGCGACCTGCTCGGGCTGCGGCACCGGCATCGTGGACGCGACCGCGGCGGTGAATGCGGCGATCGGCGGCACTACCACCCCGACCGGACCGACCGTCAACGAAACCGAGTCGAACAACACCACCGGTACCGCCAACCTGGTCTCGACCAGCGGCACCACCGTGAACGGCGTCATGGGCAGCTCGACCGATACGGATTACTTCCGTGTCGATCTGCCGGCAGGCAAGACCCTGAGCGCGGCCATGACCCCGAACTCGTCGTCGGACTACGACCTGTACGTGTACAACAGCGCGGGCACGCTGCTCAGCCGCAGCGAGAACGGCACCGGCGCCATGGACAGCGTGAGCTCGGCCAACACCGGCACCACCGCTTCGATCCGCTATGTGCGTGTCGTGTACTACAGCGGCGGCACCGGCGCCACCAGCGGCAAGTACACCCTGAAGCTCAGCTGGTAAAAGTCAGGACGAAGCGGCGCGGCTCCCCTGCGCCGCCTTCATCCGGAACGCGCGGCATGCCGCGCGTTCTTTTTGGGCTCAACCTGCGCAGGTGGGAAGAGGCCCCACTGTCATGCAGCGTTTTTATTCTTGAGTCTGGGCACCATATCGTCCTCATATTGCCTCAAGACAAATATTCTAGATATATCAACATAATGATGTCATACGTTGTTTTCTGGAATTAACGTTTCGCCGAATAAAAATTTTTCCCGCAAAATAAGTTCAATTTCGTGTTGTGAATAGGCCGAAATTGTGTCTCATTGTCACTCATAAGCTCTTCCTTTCGTATTACGCTGCCTTTCGTCGCATCCAGATGGCATCGGCAATGACCGAAACCAGCGACACAGGCAAGAATATCTTGCCAAACGGAAAACACACACTAGAAGGAAGAAAGATGAAGCAAACGCGTTCGCACCATCCTGCAATGCTGAAGATGTGCGCTGCAATCTCGTTCGCTTTGGTGGCAACGACAACTGGTGCGGCCGAGCAGAACTTTATCGTAGAAACAGACCGTGTCATCGTGAAATACAAGGACTCGGCACCGGACAGCAAGAAGGCGGCCAAGGCAGCCCTGAAGGCCGACCGCAAGGCCAAACTGGACCGTGCGGGCCAGGAGTTCGGCATGCTGGTCAGCGAGAGCCATTCCATTGCGACTGGCGCCCACGTGTTCAAGCTCAACGGCCGCAAGCACCTGAAGGAAGTCGAGAAGCTGGCCGCCGAAATGATGGCGCGCGACCCGGACATCGAATACGCCGAGCCGGACCGCATCATGACCCACATGGCCACCGCCAACGACCCGTACTACGCGCAGCAGTGGCACTACACCGACGCGACCGGCGGCCTGCGCCTGCCGACCGCCTGGGACAAGTCGACCGGGCTAGGGGTGGTCGTGGCCGTGATCGACACCGGCTACCGCCCGCACGCCGACCTGAGCGGCCAGCACCTGCCGGGTTATGACTTCATCAGCAGCGCCACCATCGGCAACGACGGCAACGGCCGCGACAACGATCCGAGCGATCCAGGCGACCGGGTTGCCGCAGGCGAATGCTATGCCGGCTCGCCGGCTCGTAATTCCAGCTGGCACGGCACTCACGTGGCCGGCACGGTTGCCGCACGCACCAACAACAGCCTCGGCGTGGCCGGTGTGGCGTACAACGCCAAGATGGTCCCGGTCCGCGTGCTCGGCAAGTGCGGCGGCTACACTTCGGACATCGCCGACGCGATCACCTGGTCCTCGGGCGGCGCCGTGAACAACGTGCCAGCCAACGCCAACCCTGCCAAGGTGCTGAACCTGTCGCTGGGCGGCAGCGGCGCCTGCGACGTTACCACCCAGACCGCGATCAACGGCGCCCGTTCGCGCGGTGCGGTCGTGGTCGTGGCGGCGGGTAACGCCAACACGGACGTCAGCAACGCCAGTCCGGCGAACTGCTCGGGCGTCATCGCCGTGGCAGCCACCGGCAAGACCGGCGGCCGTGCTTCGTACTCGAACTTCGGCACCCTGATCGACGTAGCCGCGCCCGGCGGCGATGGCAGCTACAGCGTGATCTCGACCCTGAACGCGGGCACCAGCTCGCCGGGCGCCGACAACTACGCAGGCTACCAGGGCACCTCGATGGCGACCCCGCATGTGGCCGGTGTGGCAGCGCTGATGTTCGCGGCCAAGCCGACCCTGACCCCGGACCAGGTGGAAAGCATGCTGAAGTCGACCGCGCGCGCCTTCCCGGCGACCTGCTCTGGCTGCGGCACCGGCATCGTGGACGCGACCGCGGCGGTGAACGCGGCAATCGGCGGCGGCACCACCTCGACCGGCCCCACTATGAACGAGGTAGAGTCGAATAACAGCTCGGGTACCGCGAACCTGGTCTCGACCAGCGCTACTACCCTGAATGGCGTTCTGAGCAGCTCGACCGATACGGATTATTTCCGTGTGAACCTGCCGGCAGGCAAGACACTAAGCGCGGTCATGACGCCGAACCTGAGCTCGGACTACGACCTGTACGTTTACAGTGGCTCGGGTATGTTGCTTAGCCGCAGCCAGAACGGCACCGGTGCGGTTGAAAGCGTGAGCTCGGCCAATACCGGCACTACCACGGTGACCCGCTACGTACGTGTCGTGTACTACAGCGGTGGCGCCGATGCGACCAGCGGCAAATACACCCTGAAGCTCAGCTGGTAACGGTCAGGACGAGGCGGCGCGCTCCCCTGCGCCGCCTTCATCCGGGAACGCGCGGCATGCCGCGCGTTCTTTTTTGCTCAGTTTTTTGGCATCTTGCAAGAAATCCCCTTTCCACGGATACTGTATGGAATGACAGTAGTCGGCTCCGCCGTCACGTGAATCCTCCCCTCCGTAAAATCATCCACTGCGATTGCGACTGTTTCTACGCATCGGTCGAGATGCGCGACGACCCGTCGCTGCGCGGGCGTCCGCTCGCGGTCGGCGGCCGTCCCGACCAGCGCGGCGTGATCGCCACCTGCAACTACGAGGCGCGCCGCTACGGCATCCATTCGGCCATGGCCACCGCCCAGGCCATGAAGCTGTGCCCGCAGCTGCTGGTGATCCCGCCGGCGATGGAAAAATACCGCATCGCTTCGCGGAGAATCATGGACATCTACCGCGACTACACCGAGCTGGTAGAGCCGCTCTCGCTCGACGAAGCCTACCTCGACGTCACCGATTCGCCGCACTGCAAGGGCAGCGCCACGTTGATCGCGCAGGAGATCCGGCGCCGTATTTTCGAGACCGTCGGCATCACCGCCTCGGCCGGGGTGGCGCCGAACAAGTTCGTGGCCAAGATCGCCAGCGACTGGAACAAGCCGGACGGCCTGTTCCTGGTGCGGCCGGAGGAGGTGGACGCGTTCGTTGCCGCGCTGCCGGTCAAGAAGCTGTACGGCGTGGGCAAGGTGACGGCCGAGAAGATGCACCGCCTCGGCCTGCAGACCTGCGCCGACATGCGCCACTGGAGCATCGAGCGGCTGACCGAGCACTTCGGTAGTTTCGGCTACCGGTTGTACAAGCTCTGCCGCGGCATCGACGAGCGCGAAGTGAACACCTCGCGCGAGCGCAAGTCGATCAGCACCGAAGAAACCTATACGCCGGACGTGCCGAACCTCGACGCCTGTCTCAGGTTGCTGCCGGACTTGTACGAGCACCTGCTGGGCCGCATCAAGCGCAACGGCGCCGAGAAGTTCATCAACAAGCTCTTCGTGAAAATCAAGTTTTCGGACTTCCAGCAGACCACGGTCGAGTGTGTTGGCTATGCGCCACATATCCCGACCTATGCGCGCCTGATGGAAACGGGCTGGGCCCGCCATAGCCGCCCCGTGCGCCTGCTGGGCGTCGGCGTGCGGCTCAGCGATACCGAAACGATCGAGCAGCTGCGCCTGTTCGACGATGCGCTGCCAGCGGCAATCGTCGAGCTTATTGGCGACTCGTCAACAGATTAATTTTCCCCCGTCTGCTGGGTCAAATTTCCGCTCAGCAGCGTAGAATGTCGTTCCCTTGAAATACTGAAACAATCGGATAACAGCGTATGTGGTTCAAGAATCTCCAGATTTATCGCCTGCCCGCCCCATGGGCATTCAACCCGGAACAGATGGAAGAAGCACTGCAGTCGCAGGCTTTCACGCCCGCGAGCAGCAATGAACTGCTGCGCCAGGGCTGGGATTCGCCACGCGGCAACGGCAAGCTCGTCCATGTCGTCAACAAGCAGATGCTGATGATGCTGGGCACCGAGAAGAAGTTGCTGCCGAGCTCGGTCATCAACCAGGTCGCCAAGGCCAAGGCCGCCGAGCTGGAAGAGCAGCAGGGCTTCCCGCCGGGTAAGAAGGCAATGAAGGAACTGAAGGAACGCGTGGCCGACGAACTGCTGCCGCGCGCCTTCTCGATCCGCAGCAACGTCTGGGTCTGGATCGACCCGGTCAACGGCTGGCTCGTGATCGACGCCGCCAGCCCATCGAAGGCGGACGACGTCATCAAGCTGCTGCTGAAGGCAGTGGACCGCATGCCGCTGGAATCGCTGCGCGTGCAGCGCTCGCCGGTGGCCGTGATGACCGGCTGGCTGGAAGCGGATGAAGCGCCGTACGGCTTCACCATCGACCAGGACACCGAACTGCGCGCCACCGGTGAAAGCCGCGCAGCCGTGCGCTACGTGAAGCACACCCTGGAACCGGACGACATCCGTCGCCACATCGCCGCCGGCAAGCAGTGTACCCGCCTGGCCATGACCTGGAACGACCGCATCAGCTTCGTGCTGACCGAGTCGCTGGCGATCAAGGGGGTCAAGCCGCTGGATGTGATCAAGGAAGGCGAAGCGGTGACCTACAGCGATGACGAGCGCTTCGACAACGACATCACCCTGATGACGGGCGAGATGGCGAAGCTGCTGGCGGATGTGGTTGAGGCGCTGGGCGGGGAAGCCAAGGCGTAATTTCTTTCTGTCGGCACGTGTGCAGTCTTGCACATGTCGGCTATCACCGCGTGGGCGGGAGACCCGCCCACCCTACGAAACCCACGTACCCGTAGGGTGGGCGTAATTCAGGCCAATGGCCTGAATTACGCCCACGCGTTCAAGCAGCGGGTGAATTGCCGCGCTGTGTCGACTTACTTGGCCCCTGCCATCTCCTCGCTGGTCGACGGCTCATCCCCCTGTTCCGGCTTGCCGCTCGAGTAGGTCGGCCCCTGCCGGTTCTGGTGCGGCGCCGGCTTGCCCGGCAGCGGCGGCAGCGCCTTGGCCCGCTCCAGGTCGATGCCCGCCACCTCCGCCACCCGGCGGCCGTAATCCTCGTCGCAGTGCCACAGGTGCCACACCATGCGCAGCTGGATCGGTTCCGGGCATTTCTTCAGGTCGCCCCCCACGTTGTTGACCAGGTCGTCGCGCTCCCAGTCCTCGAAGGTGCGGTAGCGCGTGCCGGCCTGGGCGTAGTCGTCCATCGTGCGGGTGGTCTGGTAGCGGCCCAGGCGGCCTTCGACCCACTGGTTGTATTCCTTCTCCGGCTTCGGCGCTTCGGTGTAGCCGCCCATCAGGCTCGGCTCGTAGTTGATGTGCTTGTCCTCGCCGCGGCCGTCCACGTAATACGTCATCTGGCCGTCGCGCTGGTTGGTGCGTGACGCGGCGCCTTCCTGCGGCTGGTTGATCGGCAGCTGCAGGTAGTTCGGGCCCACGCGGTAGCGCTGGGTATCGGAATAGGACAGGGTGCGTCCCTGCAGCATCTTGTCGTCCGAGAAGTCGATGCCGTCCACCAGCACGCCGGTGCCGAAGGCCGACTGCTCGGTCTCGGCGAACACATTGTCCGGGTTCTTGTTCAGCACGATGCGGCCCAGCGGCAGCAGCGGGAACTGGTCTTCCGGCCAGCGCTTGGTGTCGTCCAGCGGATCGAAGTCGAGTTCGGGATGGTCGCCGTCGCTCATGATCTGCACGCAGAACTCCCATTCCGGGAACTCGCCGCGCTCGATCGCCTCGTACAGGTCGCGCGTGGCGTGGCTGGTGTCATGGGCCTGGATCTCGGCGGCCTGCTGTGCGGTGAGGTTGCGCACGCCCTGCTTCGGCTGGAAGTGGAACTTCACCAGGTGGGCCACGCCCTGGTCGTTGACGAACTTGTAGGTGTTCACGCCCGAGCCTTCCATCTCGCGGTAGGTGGCCGGGATGCCCCACGGGCTCTTGACCCAGGTGACCATGTGCAGCGCTTCCGGATGGCTGCAGATGAAGTCGTAGAAGCGCCACGGCTCCTGCTGGTTGGTGACGGGGTCGGGCTTGAAGGCGTGGATCATGTCCGGGAACTTGATTGCGTCACGGATGAAGAAGACCTTCAGGTTGTTGCCCACCAAATCCCAGTTGCCGTCGACGGTCTTGAACTTGATGGCGAAGCCGCGCGGGTCGCGCGCTGTCTCGGGCGATTCCTTGGCGCCGATCACGGTCGAGAAGCGCACGAAGATCGGGGTTTGCACGCCGAGTTCGTTGAGCACGCGGGCGCGCGTGTACTTGCTGGCCGGCTCGCCGCCGATGGTGCCGTAGGGCTCGAAATAACCGTGGGCGCCGGTGCCGCGCGCGTGCACGACGCGCTCCGGGATGCGCTCACGGTCGAAATGGGTGATCTTTTCGATGAACTGGTAATTCTCGAGCGTGGCCGGACCACGTTCGCCCACCGAGCGCAGCGACTGGTTGTCGCGGACCGGATGGCCCTGGCGCGTGGTCAGGAAGGGACGCTGCTCGTTCATTGCTTTCTCCTCGTGCGGGGTCGATGGAGGAAGCAGTATAGGAAGACGCGCGTGCAGGCAGCGCGCGCCTGCCTGCGAGAATTACAGTTGCTGGAACACGCCGGCAGCGCGGTTCTTGGTGACGTTATCCCATGGGAACACCTGGCCGTTCATGGCGACGTATACGCCGGCCGGCAGGGTCTGGGCGACGCCGCAGGCGAAGCCGAGGTTGAACAGCGCGTCGGAATTCGCAATCTCGTAGGGGATCATGGCGCCGGTCAGCACGATGGTCTGGTCCAGCTTGGCAGCACCCAGCACGGCCGCGGTGTCGCGCATGGTGTCGGTGCCGTGGATGATGACGATGGCCTTCTCCTTTGCTGCCTGGCATGAGGCCAGCACACGCTGGCGGTCCGGGTCCTGCATGTCGAGCGAGTCGAGCAGGGGCAACACTTCGAGCTCGACCGGCACGGTCATGCGCGAGCGCGCGATCACGGCCGGCAGGTGGCTCTCGGCAAAGCCGAGCACGCCGTTCAGTTCGTTGTAGTGTTTATCGAAAGTGCCGCCGGTGGCGATGATTCGCAAAGTCATGTTGGTTTGTCCACGTGCAGAAAAAAGGTGGCTAATGATAGCCGCAAACGGTAGTGTATCTGGATGTGACTGCGCTAGAATCGTCTCGATCGGATGAGTATAGTCATCATCTTTCTTCCTTCTCTCCACGTACTCCCATGAAAGCCGTCGCACCAGGCACCGTCATTTTCCACCGCCATCGGGGCTATGGCGTGATCACCCACGTCAACTTGCTGACCGGCTGGATCTCGGCCCGCTTCGGCAACGAGCAGCGCACGCTCGACCTGAACCTGTCGAGCGACGAGGTGCAGCACGCGGACGGCGAGCCGATCCTGTTTCGCCGCGCTCCGCCGGACCGCATGCCGCATGCGCGCCTGATGGAAGTGGTGCGCGCGCTGCACCAGGCGGGCTACCAGAAGCTGTACCTGTACTCGTGGCCCAAACCGTCCGGACTGCACTGGCGCTGGCACCTGTTCACCGGTCCGCGCAACTGGATGCAGCGCACCTGGCGCGAGGGCTGGTACGGCTCGGGCGCGGACTACAACAACAATCCGGTGATGGGCTGGGGCGATTCGCCGGGCGCGAGCACGGACGAGCTGATCCATGCGCTGGCGAAGTTCGACCCGCAGGGCCTGGCGCAGGCACTGGGGCGCGACGAGGACCACACGGCCTGGTTCGCGCAGGTGTGCGATCTTTTATTGCCGGGCTACATGTACAGCCTGAACATGGAACGTCCCGCGGGTGGCAAGCTGGTCGAGGCGCCGCCGGTGCCGGTCGTGCCGGTGCGCGCGGGCCTGCAGCCGTACTCGGGGCCCACGATCGGCTGGCCGCCGGGATGGGCAGGGCTGTGGACCGGCACGCATGTGATGCCGGTGCGTAAGCCCAGCTTTACCGGCTTGCCTGAGCTGAAGCAGGAAAGCTAGCGCTTTCCTATCGCTTCCGGGTTCAGGATGTTGTCCGGTTGGCCCGCCGCAAACCGCACAAGGTTCTCGAACGCGGTCTGGAAATAGATCTCGTAACTGTCCTGTTCCACATACCCAAGGTGCGGCGTGGCCAGCACGGTCGGAATGCGCAGCAGCGGTGAATCCGGCCTGAGCGGTTCATTGGTGAACACATCCAGCGCCGCATATCCCGGCCGCCCGGCCCGCAGCGCCTGCTCCAATGCGCCTTCCTCGACCAGTTCCGCCCGGCTCGTGTTGACGAACAAGGCATCCGGTTTCATGCGTGCGAAATCGTCGGCCTTGACGATGCCGCGTGTGCTTTCCGCCAGGCGCAGGTGCAGCGTGAGCACGTCCGCCTGCGCGAACAGGGCTTCGCGCGACACCGCCGCCTCGAAGCTGTCGGCCATCGCGGCCTGCCGGCTGTCTTCGCTGCCCCACACCAGCACGCGCATGCCGAAAGCGCGCGCATAGCCGGCCACGAGCTGGCCGATCTTGCCGTAGCCCCAGATCGCCAGCGTGCGCCCGCGCAGCGAACGTCCCAGCCCGTTGAGCACGGGATTGATCGAGGCCGTCTGCCACAGGCCTTCCTTCAGGTTGGTCGCATACGGCACGATCTTGCGGCTGGCCGCCATGATCAGGGCCCAGGTCAGTTCGGAAGGCGCCACCGGCGAGCCGATCCCCTCGGCAATCGCAATCCCGTGCTCTGTGGCCGCCGCTACGTCGATGTGTCCGCTGACCTTGCCAGTCTGCGAGATCAGTTTCAAATTCGGCAGGCGGGCCAGCAGCGCCGCCGGGAAGGCGGTGCGTTCGCGGATCAGCACCACGGCATCGAACGGCGCCAGCCGCGCAGCCAGTTGCCCCATCCCGCGTGCCGAATGCGTGAATACCTTGACCTCATGCCCGTCGAGCAAACGGAAGCACGACAGGCCCCGGACGGCGTCCTGATAATCGTCCAAAACAGCTATTCGCATGAGAGTTTCTTTCAATAAACGTTCATCGCGTAGCGAAATAACAGGTTCCAAAAACCTGCCAAATAGCCTACTACATTACTCGGGCATTTCCGCTACTTTTTTGTAGTAGCTGAGCGCGAATCGAGGTTTTCCGGGTGTACAATCGGCCAATTCTTGAAGGTTCGACATGTGTATGCCGGACCCAGCAGCACCCGTTCCGGCCTCCCTTATGAGGCCGTCGACACGACCGCCGTAAACGCCGCGCCTCGCTGGGGCGAACCGCCATTCTAAGGCACGGCCAGACGGACGATCCTGCCGTGACAGTATTCTTAATTGGCATTTGGAGGTATCTATGAACCAGCCCGTGATGGGCGGCGTCGCCGCACTGAACGTCCCAGCTCACGTCAAACACCAGCAGCTCATCAATTGGGTCGCGGACATCGCCGCCCTGACGAAGCCTGACAGCATCTATTGGTGCGACGGCTCCGAAGAAGAGTACGACCGCCTGTGCGCGCAGATGGTCGAAGCCGGCACGATGAAAAAGCTGAACCCGGCAAAGCGTCCGAATTCCTATCTGGCCTGGTCCGACCCGTCGGACGTTGCCCGCGTCGAAGACCGCACCTACATCTGCTCGGCAACGAAAGAACAGGCCGGCCCGACCAACAACTGGATGGACCCGGCCGAGATGCGCCGCACCCTGAACGGCCTGTTCGACGGCTGCATGGCCGGCCGCACGCTGTACGTGGTGCCGTTCTCGATGGGCCCGCTGGGTTCGCCGATCGCCCACATCGGCGTCGAACTGTCCGACTCGCCTTACGTCGCCGTCAACATGCGCATCATGACGCGCATGGGCAAGGCCGTGTTCGACGTGCTGGGCAGCGACGGCGAGTTCGTGCCGTGCGTACATACCGTCGGCATGCCGCTGTCCGCCGGCCAGAAAGACGTGCCGTGGCCATGCAACGCCACCAAGTACATCGTCCACTATCCGGAAACCCGCGAGATCTGGTCCTACGGTTCCGGTTATGGCGGCAATGCGCTGCTGGGCAAGAAGTGCTTTGCACTGCGCATCGCCTCGACCATGGGCTATCAGGAAGCCCAGCAGGGCGGCACCGGCTGGCTGGCCGAGCACATGCTGATCCTGGGCGTCGAGTCCCCGCAAGGCGACAAGAAATACGTGGCTGCCGCCTTCCCGTCGGCTTGCGGCAAGACCAACTTCGCGATGCTGATCCCGCCGAAAGCCTTTGACGGCTGGAAGGTCACCACCATCGGCGACGACATCGCCTGGATCAAGCCGGGTGCGGACGGCAAGCTGTACGCCATCAACCCGGAAGCCGGCTACTTCGGCGTGGCACCTGGCACCAACGACAAGACCAACCCGAACTGCATGGCCTCGCTGCGCGAGAACGTCATCTTCACCAACGTGGCGCTGACCGACGACGGCGACGTGTGGTGGGAAGGCATGACCAAGGAAGCCCCGGCGCACCTGATCGACTGGCAGGGCAAGGACTGGACGCCGGCTTCCGGCACCAAGGCCGCCCACCCGAACGCGCGCTTCACGGTTGCCGCCACCCAGAACCCGGTGATCGACGCCGCCTGGGACGACCCGGCCGGCGTGCCGATCTCGGCCTTCATCTTCGGCGGCCGCCGCTCGACCACCGTGCCGCTGGTGACCGAAGCGAACAACTGGGTGGAAGGCGTCTACATGGCCGCCACCATGGGCTCGGAAACCACCGCCGCCGCCGCCGGCCAGATGGGCGTGGTGCGCCGCGATCCGTTCGCGATGCTGCCGTTCATGGGCTACAACATGAGCGACTATTTCCAGCACTGGCTCAACCTCGGCAAGAAAATCGAAGCCCAGGGCACGGCGCCGAAGATCTTCTGCGTCAACTGGTTCCGCACCGACGAGAACGGCGGCTTCGTGTGGCCGGGCTACGGCGACAACATGCGTGTGCTGAAGTGGATCCTGGACCGTGCCGAAGGCGGCGCCCAGGGCGGCCAGCAGCACCTGTTCGGCACCTCGCCGAATTACGGCGACCTGAACTGGGAAGGCGTGGACTTCACCGAGCAGCAGTTCACCCAGATCACCTCGATCGACAAGGCCGCCTGGAACGAAGAGCTGAAGCTGCACAGCGAGCTGTTCGAGAAGCTGGCCTACCACCTGCCGCAGGAGCTGGTGGATACCAAAGCCAAGCTGGAGAAGCAACTGGCTGCCTAAGCCAGGCGGACGGTGCGCTTGCCGCAAGGGAGCGCACCGGCAGCACATCAGCAGCGCATAAGCAAGTAAGGGATGGGCAAACGCCTGTCCCTTTTTCATTTGGAAAAGGGGAATTTCCATGAACAAGCTTATCGAGTTCAATGTGTCCGGTGGCACGGTGGTCATTGAATCCCAGGACACCGCTTCCGGGAGCGTGATGCGCGGTGCAAGTGTCGCCCAGGTAGCGGAAAAAGTCGGCGCGACCCTGGTGGATGCGCTATCGGTCATCCGTCCAGTTGCCGAAGCAACGATGGAGACATGCAGTAGCCTCGATGTGTTGCCCGATTCTGTCGAAGTCGAGTTCGGCCTGATGTTCAAGGCAGGACTCAATGCGTACATCGCAAAGACCTCCAGCGAGGCAACACTCAACGTCAAGCTTGTCTGGAAGCCGGATAACGGCGGACGCCGGCACTGAAGTCATTTTCTTCGCTGGCGCACATTCTTCGCGCGGTGCGGTCTAAGACATATCGTTCCCACGGAGCAAGCGCGTGGGTGCCGTTTCCTGGACCGCATTGGGGTTGCGATGATTTATCAAAACTTCGATTTGGAAATCATCTGCCCGCACGGAGGGGACCGGCTGTGCGCCCGGGTGCTCGAGTCGCCCCAGGGCGATTGCCCTTTCACCGATGTGAAATGGCCCTTCGCTGCCGAAGAAGAAAACGCAATGTTGTCCGAAATCTATGGCGGCCTCAGGCAACGGCGTGGGCGCGCGAGCCCGGTGAGCACGATCGAGGACTTCGGTGGAAGGTTGTTCGAAGCTGTTTTTTCCGGTGACATCGAACATCTGTTCCGGTCCTCGCTGGATAACGCATTCCGTTCCGGAAAAGGGCTACGCATCCGCTTGCGACTGCCCGAAGACAGCGAACTGCATGCGCGGCCGTGGGAGTTCCTGTTCGACACGGAGAGCAGGGAATTCCTGGCTGTCCGTGAACATACTCCCCTTGTCCGTTATCTGCCGGTTGCACAACCGATGCCTCCGATTATGGTAGAGGGGCCGTTGCGGGTACTCGTGGCTTTGTCCTCGCCGTCGGATCACCCGCGGCTCGACATTACACGCGAGTGGGACATCCTGCGCAATGCCCTGGGACCTTCGGTGGCGGCCGGCCAGCTCGAACTGCGCCGCGTACCCGGCCGCTGCACCTTCGACAGCCTGCGAGATTCGCTCCGGCATTACGGCGCCCATATTTTCCACTTCGTGGGGCACGGAGTACCGGGGGCGCTGGTGCTCGAGCAGGAATCGGGCAGGGGCATGGAGATGGAGGCGACCAATCTGCGCGCCGCGTTTCCGATCGGTGCCTTGCCGCGGCTCATCGTCCTGAACGCCTGTTCCGGCGCCATTGCCGAGGATGTGCCGTTCTCGGGCCTTGCCCAGGGATTCCTGAGGCAGGGCGTACCGGCAGTGGTAGCGATGCAGGCCTCGATCACGGATGACGCCGCTCTCATTTTCACCCGCTACTTCTACCGCGACCTGATCGAGATCGGCGCTGTCGATACCTCCCTGACCGAAGCCAGGCTGCGCATGCAGGCAAACGGCCACCCGATCGAATGGGGCACGCCGGTACTCTACATGCGTGCACTCAACGGCCAGCTGTTTCAACCGATCGCCAACCCGGCAGCAAGCCCCGCCGGCCAGAAAAAGCCGAAGGAAGCCGCTGCCAAGGCAGGTGCGCGCCCGCCCCGCGTCGCGCCTGCCCTGAGCGAGCAGCGCGAGATCAAGGAGACCCAGTCGCAACAGGGAGCCTTGCCGCTTCAAGCCGATCCAGGTCCAGCCGCCAGAAAAAAACCGAGGGCCACGCGGGTCAAAGAGAGTCCGCCACCGCCCACGCCAGGCCCGGATCCGCAGGAGAACGCCTTCCCGCCGCAGGCGCAAGCGAAGGCATTCCAGGCAGGCGAAACCGCTCCGGCGCTCGAACCGGAGCCGGTACCGGCTGCGCAACAGATCCCGCTGGAAGTCCCGGAGGAGAAGGCCACCTCGCCGCCTGGACCGGCGCCCGGTCAGGCAGAACAGCACACGGTGCCGACGGCCCGGGTGAACGAAGCCATGTCGCCGGCCGAGGCCGCACCGGGCCCGGCGGAGAACAAGCTTGCACCGAAGCCTCCGTCGAAACGGCGCACGCCACCATCGAAACGGGAACCTGTCCTGGACGTGCAAGACACTCCGCCGAGCGCCGGCCAGGGAGTGGGTCTTCCGGCATTCATACTGGAACCAGAACCAGAACCAGAACCAGAACCGGAACCGGAACCGGGCCGGCCGGGCTTCGGACGTGAGCAGGGCAGGCCGCCGTCCACTACCCCAGTGCACGAGGAGGCGCCGGCCCGGGCCGCGCAACCCGGACGCTCGCGCATGGGCGTCCTGGCCGCAGGATTGTTCGCCGCGGCCGTGGCTATTGCGATCGGTGTCGTGACAATGTGGCCTTCACGGGACAGCACGTCTCCGACGCCGGTAACACCCAAGACAGGGACGGAGGCGTCATCCGTATCCGGAACCACGCTGGTGCCCGCCGATTCGCAGAGCAGGCCGCTGTCCAAGCCAGGGGCCAGCACGGACCCAGTCAAACCTGCCGAGGTCGAGCCAGACACTGATACCGGATCCGGTAACCAAGCCAGGAAGCGCCAGGAAGCTCGACAAGAAGCACGGAAGCCCAAGCCGTCCCCCCCGGCTGCACGCAAAGACGAGTCCACGGCCAAGCCGGCTCCTATCGCTCCACCCGACAACTGCAACATCCCCGAAATCAGCGAAAGAAGCGTGAATTGTGTGTTCCGTGACAATAACAATGGAGGTGGCCAATGAAGTTCCGTACGAGGACAAGTGTGCTGGCATGTGTTTTGGCAGCTTCGGCATCCGGGGTCGCTGCACAGGAGGATTGCCAGGCGCGCATCAACAAAATCGAGAAAATCGGGGACATCCAGGCTGCGCTGACCTGCGTGCAGGGTCAGATCACGTCGGAGGCCGAACGGGTCAGGCAGCATGCGGAAAAGACCAAACAGCAACTGCTTTTGCAGACCGTCGACCAGTTGGAACTCGTGACAACCAATGTACGCCAAGTAACCCTGAAAGAGTCCACCAACGGTGCGTGGAAGCAGATTCCCGATTCGGCAGATGCGAAGGCCTGTTTTCTTTCCGCCGTGCGCATGCCGGCACAGGGCTTGTGCCAGGTCGCTTACCAGGGGCAGCAAGCACGCTGGGCATACAACTTGAGCGATCCGACGTCGGCCGGCTCCACCTGCTCGGCGACATGCGTCTGGATGGACATCCGCCGCAAGGCACAGGCTGAGCAATAGCGAGTTCCACACGAGCGAGCTTCTTGCCAGTCCATGCGGCGGCTGCTGTTTTTTAGCATAGCGCTTGCGTCGCATGGGTTCAGGTTTTTCGTTGTTTTAACGCCCACCAAGGAGAAAGAATCATGAAAACGACCATGAAGCACCTCATCGCGACATCGTTTGCCGTACTGCTGGCGGGAACGGCAGGGAGCGCCTGCGCCCAGGTCGGACCTGCCAAGGAAGCCGCCACCCCCGGTACGGCCCGCAACAAGGAAGAGGTCAAGGACGCGACCGAGCACGTCAACAAGGCCATCCAGGTAGTCCAGCAGATGCAGGCCACGCCGGAGATGCGTGCCTTGCTGCAGCGCTCGAAAGGTGTGTTCGTCGTGCCGGATTACGGCGGCGCGGCGCTCGGCGTGGGCGCGCGAGGCGGCGCGGGCGTGCTGCTGGTTCGCAGCGGCAAGACCTGGAGCAATCCGGCCTTCTACAACATGGGCGGCATCAGTGCCGGCTTGCAGGCGGGCGTGGAAGCCGGTTCCATCGCCTTCGTGCTCAACGACCAGAAGGCGCTCAACAGCTTCATGCAGAACAACAAATTCTCGCTGGGGGCCGACGCCGGTCTGACGCTGGTGGACTGGTCGAAGAAAGGCGAGGGTTCTGCCGGCTGGGGAAACATCACCGCCTGGGCCGACACCGAAGGCCTGTTCGGCGGTGCAGCCCTCAACATCACCGACATCGACTACGACGAAGACGAGACCTCGGGCTACTACCGGCGCCAGGTGGCGGCGCGCGACGTCCTGAGCGGGAAGGTGAAGAATCCGCAGGCCGACATGCTGCGCCAGGCATTGGCGAATGCGTCGAGCGGCAGCGGCGCGGCGGCTATGGGCGGTAGCGGGACGCGCGGGACGACGTCGGGCAGCAAGGCCACGAACGACAAGATGGAGAACGAGCGGAGCCGTGAACGCTAGGCTGCTGCTGAAGCAGGAAAAGCAAAGGGCAGCGCCTGGTGGCGCTGCCCTGTCTTACTTCAAGCAGTAGCTGCTTCTCAAGCCTTCAGCAAGGGCTTCAAGTACTTCCCGGTCACGCTCGCCTTGTTCTTCGCCACATCTTCCGGCGTGCCGCTCGCGACGATTGTGCCGCCGCCCGCGCCGCCTTCCGGCCCCAGGTCGACGATCCAGTCCGCAGTCTTGATCACGTCGAGGTTGTGCTCGATGATCGCCAGCGTATTGCCCTGGTCCCGCAGGCGGTGGATCACTTTCAGCAGCAGGTCGATGTCGGCGAAGTGCAGGCCGGTGGTCGGCTCGTCCAGGATGTACAGCGTACGCCCGGTATCGCGCTTGGACAGTTCCAGCGACAGCTTCACGCGCTGCGCCTCGCCGCCCGAGAGCGTGGTCGCGCTCTGGCCCAGCTTGATGTAGCCGAGGCCCACATCCAACAAGGTCTGCAGCTTGCGCGCGATGACCGGCACCGGCTTGAAGAACTCGTGCGCGTCCTCGACCGTCATCTCCAGCACTTCGGTGATGTTCTTGCCCTTGTACTGCACCTCGAGCGTCTCGCGGTTGTAACGCTTGCCGTGGCAGACGTCGCAAGGCACGTACACGTCCGGCAGGAAGTGCATCTCGACCTTGATCACGCCGTCGCCCTGGCAGGCTTCGCAGCGGCCGCCCTTCACGTTGAACGAGAAGCGGCCCGCCGAGTAGCCGCGTTCCTTCGCGGTCGGCACGGTGGCGAACAGGTCGCGGATCGGCGTGAACACGCCGGTGTAGGTCGCCGGGTTCGAACGTGGGGTGCGGCCGATCGGCGCCTGGTCGACCGAGATCACCTTGTCGAAGTGCTCGAGGCCGTGGATGGCGTCGTGCGGCGCCGGCTCGGTCTGCGAACCGTACAGGTGGCGCGACAGGGCCGGGTACAGCGTGTCGTTGATCAGGGTCGATTTACCGGAACCCGAGACCCCCGTGACGCAGGTCAGCAGGCCGACCGGCAGTGTCAAGGAAACGTTCTTCAGGTTGTTGCCGGTGGCGCCGGTGATCACCAGCTGGCGCGCCGGGTCGGCCTTGGTACGCTTCTTCGGCACCTCGATCCTGCGGCGGCCGTCCAGGTACTGGGCGGTCAGCGAATGCTCGCTCTTCATGATCTCCGGCAGCGAGCCGGCCGCGATCACCGCGCCGCCATGCACGCCCGCACCCGGACCCATGTCGACGATATAGTCGGCAGTACGGATCGCATCCTCGTCATGCTCCACCACCAGCACGCTGTTGCCGATGTCGCGCAGGTGCTTCAAGGTCGCGATCAGGCGGTCGTTGTCGCGCTGGTGCAGGCCGATCGAAGGCTCGTCCAGCACGTACATCACGCCGGTCAGGCCCGAACCGATCTGCGAGGCCAGGCGGATGCGCTGGGCTTCGCCGCCCGACAGGGTATCGGCGCTGCGGTCGAGCGACAGGTAGTCGAGGCCGACGTTGTTCAGGAATTTCAGGCGGGCCGTGATTTCCTTGATGACGCGCTCGGCGATGTCCTTCTTGGCGCCGGTCAGTTCCAGCGTCTCGAAGAAGGCGAGGGTGTCGCGCAAGGGCTTGTCCGAGACTTCATAAATGGCGCGCTGCTGGGCGCCCTGGCCGATCTTCACGTAACGCGCTTCGGTGCGCAGGCGCGCACCGTCGCAGACCGGGCATTTCTTTTCGTTGATGAACTTGGCCAGCTCTTCCTTGACCGCCATCGAGTCCGTCTCGCGGTAGCGGCGCTGCAGGTTGTTGACCACGCCTTCGAACGTGTGCTCGCGGATCACGGTGCGGCCGCGCTCGTTGACGTAGCTGAACGGGATTGCGGTCTTGCCCGAGCCGAACAGCACGGCATCCTGGGCCGACTTCGGCAGGGTCTCGAAAGGCTTGTCGAGGTCGAAGTCGTAGTGGGCCGCCAGGCTCTGCAGCATCTGGTAGTAGAACTGGTTGCGGCGGTCCCAGCCTTTCACGGCGCCGGAGGCCAGCGACAGGTGCGGGAAGGCGACAATGCGCTTCGGATCGAAGAACTCGATGTGGCCGAGGCCGTCGCACTCCTGGCAGGCGCCCATCGGATTGTTGAACGAGAACAGACGCGGCTCCAATTCCTGCAGCGAGTAGCCGCAGACATTGCAGGCGAACTTGTTCGAGAAGACGGTTTCCTTCTCGGTGTCCATTTCATAAGCCACGGCGCGGCCATCGGCGAGGCGCAGTGCGGTCTCGAAGCTTTCGGCAAGACGCTGCTTGATGTCGGGATTGACCTTGACGCGGTCGATCACGACATCGATCGTGTGCTTTTCAGTCTTCTTGAGCTTGGGCAGCTCGTCGATCTCATGGATCCTGGCCGCGCCCACGCCGCTGGCGACGCGGAAGCGCACGAAGCCCTGGGCCTGCATGGCCTGGAACAGGTCGGTATGCTCGCCCTTGCGGTTGGCCACGACCGGCGCCAGGATCATCAGCTTGGTACCCTCCGGCATGGCAAGCACGGAGTCGACCATCTGCGATACGGTCTGAGCCGCCAGCGGCTCGTGCGGATGCTGCGGGCAGTAGGGCGTGCCGACGCGCGCGTACAGCAGGCGCAGGTAGTCGTGGATCTCGGTGACGGTGCCGACGGTCGAACGCGGGTTGTGCGAGGTGGCCTTCTGCTCGATCGAGATCGCCGGCGACAGGCCCTCGATCAGGTCGACGTCCGGCTTTTCCATCAGCTGCAGGAACTGGCGCGCGTAGGCCGACAGCGACTCGACGTAGCGGCGCTGGCCTTCCGCATAGAGGGTATCGAAGGCGAGCGACGACTTGCCCGAACCCGAGAGGCCCGTGATGACGATCAGCTTGTTGCGCGGAAGGTCGAGGTTGATGTTCTTCAGGTTGTGCGTGCGTGCGCCGCGGATGCGAATTTCTTCCATTAGTCTTTTTGCAGGCTTTCAGTCAAAGTTTGCAGGGCCGGCGCACGAAGGACTGTCGCGGTGAGCGGGCCAATGGGGGAGAACCTAGTAGTGTAGCTGGTTTTTCGAAGTGCTGTACATGCATCCAGCAGTTTTGTGCCTTCAGGATACGTTTCGATGGCGAACTGGAACGCACCTGCGACGGGCGAAAAGCCGGGTTCGACGTATGTGGGCCGGTTCGCCGGCTGTTCAATGACAAAGCGTTCAGTAATCGGAAATTTTCATGTAAGTGCGGGTCAAACCCGGGAAATCAGGGGTCGAGCCAGCGCAATCGAACGCATGGCGGGACACGCAAAATCTGCTTTTTTTCTCTGCCTTTCGGCCCCATAATAGTTGGCTGCAGCATACGTTCCCTGACGTTGAGTACCCACGCAGAGTCAGGGCTCTACAAAACTCACTGGAGTAACAACATGGCATCAGTCAACAAGGTCATCATCGTCGGCAACCTGGGCCGCGACCCGGAAATCCGCTACATGCCGAGCGGCGACGCGATCGCCAACATCGCGGTGGCCACCTCGTACAAGTCGAAGGACCGCCAGACCGGCGAACAGAAAGAACTGACCGAATGGCACCGCATCTCGTTCTTCGGCCGCCTGGCCGAGATCGTGGGCCAGTACCTCAAGAAGGGCTCCTCGGTCTACGTCGAAGGCCGCCTGCAGACCCGCAAGTACACCGACAAGGACGGCATCGAGCGCTACGCGACCGACATCATCGCCGAGAATATGCAGATGCTGGGCGGCCGCCAGGGAATGGGTGGTGGCGACAGCATGGGCGGCATGGATGACGGCGGCTACGAGCCTCAGCAGCGCCCGGCACCGCGCCAGGCCCCGCCGGCACCGGCAGCCCGTCCGCAGCCGCAGCGTCCGGCGCCGAACTTCTCGGACATGGACGACGACATTCCTTTCTAAGCGCCAGCCGCAGGCTCGACACGAAACCCATTCCCAGGAATGGGTTTTTTTATGCTTAGATATTTTCTCCTGGCCCAGTGGCTGATGCGGTGGGCAAGGCGTGTCCCGCGGCCGCAGTCCGCCCATCGAACAGGATGACGGCAGCCGCGACGCCGCCAGCCTTCTCCGGTTGGTCGAGCGCCCGAACACGGCCGCACCGATCAGGGTGGTATCGAACAGGTCGTTCCGGCAGTTCCACCAAAGCGCTAAGGCCCGCCGGGAACGTCGTCGTCCGGCTCCTCGGGAATGGCATATACCTTGCCCGCCGTCGCCCCCGCCCCATGCCTGCGCGCCCGCAGGTCGCGGTACACGGCGGCGCGCATGATGGTCATCGTTACCACCGGGGCCGTCAGGAACAGGAAGATCGTGATCAGGATTTCGTGGATGACCAGGCGCGCCTGCGCCGCCGTGAAAAAGATCATCGACGCCAGCAGCACGCAGGCCGCGCCGAGCGTGACGACCAGGGCCGGGCCGTGGATGCGCTGGTAGAAAGAGGGCAGGCGCAGCAGGCCGAGGGCGCCGATCAGGATGATGCTGGCGCCCAGCACCAGCAGCAGCGCAACCGGCAGCGCCGCCCAGTCGGAGATGTCCTCGATGCCGCTCATTCGATGATCTCCCCTCGCATCAGGAACTTGGCCAGGGCCACGGTCGATGCGAAGCCAAACAGCGCTACCAGCAGCGCCACCTCGAAATACACCTGGGTGCCGAAGCGGATGCCGAGCACGATCGCCAGCAGCATGGCCGAGATCCAGAGTGTGTCGAGGGCCAGCACGCGGTCGTGCGCCGAAGGGCCGATCAGCAGCCGCAAGGTGCACAGCAGCATCGCCAGCAGCACGCAGACCAGCGCGTAGCCGATCGCGATCTCAAGCAGGGTGTCCATGGTCGTCCTCCGGTTCGAAGATGGTGATCAAGGGGCGCTCGTAGCGGTTCTTGATGGTGTTGATCCACCACTGCGCGTCGTGCAGGTCGAGCACGTGCATCGACAGCTCGTAGTGCTCCGGCAGGATCTCGACCCAGACGGTGCCCGGTGTCATGGTGATCAGGCAGGACAGCATCGCAAGGCCGTAGGGGTCGCGGATCGTCAGCGGCACGCGGATGAACTGTGCGTTCGCCTTCTGTTTGCTCCCGAGCAGGATGATGCGGCTGACGTTGAAGCACGAGCGCACGATCTCCACCGTGGCCATCACCAGCAGGCGCAGCATGGCCGCCGGGGCGCGCATGCGTGGGTAGCCGAGCGGCACCAGGCGGCGCGACAGCAGCGGCACCGCGATGCCAAGCAGTACACCTAGCAGTAGATTGCCCGGTGAAAGCGACTGGTTCAGCAGCAGCCACAGGGCGCACAGCCCTAGCGACACGACCGGGTGGGGCAGCAAGTGCTTCATGGCGCCTCCCCCGGCCGGTGCGCGGACGAGGCCGGCCCCGGGAGCGCCGGCGTGCCCAGCACGCGCTCGATGTACAGGGCCGGCCGGTGCAGTTCGCCGCTGGCACGCGCCAGGTAGTCCAGCACCGGCCGTGCCTGCAGCGTGAGCGCCACCGACGCCAGCAGCAGCGCTGCCACCGGGATCACTTCCGAGGCGTGCAGGCGCGGCGGTCCGATCGCCTCCGTAGCCCAGAAGGTGCGCACGCCGAAGCGCATCAGGGACACGATCGCGATCAGGCTGGAGCCGAATACCAGGGCCATCAGGGTCCAGCCGGCGGCGCCGATGCCCGGCGCGCCCGGCCCCGGGTTGAGCACCGCGTGGAACATGCCGAACTTGGCGACGAAGCCCGACAGGGGCGGCAGGCCCGCGATGATGAGGGCGCAGGCCATGAAGGCCAGCGACAGGAAGGCCATCGCGGCCGGTACGCCGGTGCCCTTGGGCTCGGCCGGGGCGTCCTCGACCGCGTAGGCTTCCGCCGTCAGGGCCAGCATCGCGGCGCCCGGCGTGCGGATGCGGTCCACCAGTTCGATCAACAGCACGAAAGCGGCCAGGGCGAGCGTCGAGGCGAAGAAGTAGTACAGCCCGGCCGTGACGAGGGAAGCCTGGCCGTAGCCGATCACCGCCAGCAGCGTGCCGGACGAGACGATGGCGGCATAGCCGGCCAGGCGACCGGCGGTGTCGGTGGCGAGCATGCCGGCGGCGCCGAACACGATGCTGGCCATGCCGCCCCACAGCAGCGCCTCGTAGCCGAAGCGGGCACTGTCGGGGAACACCAGCAGCCAGACCCGCAGCACTGCGTAGGCGCCAACCTTGGTCATCAGGACCAGCATCACGGCCACCGGCGGGGAAGCCGCGGCGTAGGTCGTGGGGAGCCAGAAGCCGAGCGGCCACATGGCGCCCTTGACCAGGAAGGCCAGCGCCAGCACGGCCAGGCCGGTGTGCAGCAGGCCGATCCGGCCGGCATCCACCGCGTCGATGCGCGCCGCCAGGTCCGCCATGTTGAGGGTGCCGACCGTGGCATAGATCAGGGCAACACCGATCAGGAACAGCAGGGAAGCGGCCAGGTTGATGGCGATGTAATGGAGGCTGGCGCGCAGGCGCACGGCGTTGTAGCCGTGCAGGACCAGGCCGTAGGAGGCGGCCAGCATCACCTCGAAGAACACGAACAGGTTGAACAGGTCGTGGGTCAGGAACGCGCCATTGATTCCCATCAGCAGGAACTGGAACAGCGAATGGAAATGCACCCCGATCCGGCTCCAGCGCGGCCGGGCGTAATGCAGCGCGGCCAGCGCCAGCACGGCGGTGAGCAGCAGCATGGCGGCGGCCAGGCGGTCGGCCACCAGCGTGATGCCGAAGGGGGCGGCCCAGTTGGCCCCGAAGTAGACGCCGATGCCGCCCGGGCGACCGCCGTCGGCAAGGGCGCCCAGCGCCAGTGCGGTGGCCAGTTGGGCCAGCACCGAGCCGTAGGCGAGGCCGAACTTGAGGTCGTGGCGGCCCTGGGTCAAGGGCGCCAGCAGCGCGCCGCACAGCAGCGGCAGCACGACCGGGACGGCAACCAGGTGGGCAGTCCAGTCCAGGCTCATGGCGGCGGCTCCGCGCCGTCGACGTGGTCGGTGCCTGCCAGGCCGCGCGCGCCGATCATCACCACCAGGTAGAGGGCGGTGGTGGCGAAGCCGATCACGATGGCCGTCAGTACCAGGGCTTGCGGCACCGGGTCGGCCAGCGCCGCCGGGTCGGCTACCTTGCCCGGCGGCGTGAGCGGCGGTCGGTCCACGGCGAGACCGCCCATGACGAAGATGAACAGGTTGACGGCATACGACATCAGCAGCAGGCCGATGAGCACCTGGAAGCTGCGCGGACGCAGGATCAGCCAGATGCCGGCGCCGAACACGATGCCGATGGCGAGCGAGATGACGGCCTCCATTACTGGATCTCCTTGGGCGGTGCGATGGCGGCGAGGCTGGGGGCGCGGCCGGGCGGCATCCGCCGGCTGCGCAGCGACTGGTGCGCCAGTGCCACCAGGATCAGCATGGTGGTGCCGACCACCACGAAGAACACCCCGAGGTCGAACAGGAAGGCAGAAGGCAGGTGCAGCTCGCCCAGCAGCGGCAGGCTCACGTGGGCCGTATGGCTGGTCAGGAAGGGGTAGCCGAACAGCCAGGCGCCCAGGCCGGTGCCGCAGGCCAGCGCCAGGCCCCAGCCGACCCACCGGTGCGGGCGCAGGCGCAGGTGCGATTCGACCCAGTCGGTGCCGGCCACCATGTACTGAACGATGAGGGCGGTGGCGAACACCAGTCCGGCGACGAAGCCGCCCCCCGGCTCGTTGTGGCCGCGCATGAAGAAGTACACGGCCACCACCCCGATGCCCGGCAGCAGGAAGCGCAGGTAAGTGGCTTGCACCATCAGGTAGCCGCTGGCGGCCTGCTGCGCCGGCGCCTCATGGACCGCCGGGTCGGCGTCGTCGGCCTGCTGCACCGGGATCGGGATGCTTTCCGGCGCCGGGCGGAAGCGCCGCAGCAGGGCGTAGACCGTCAGCGCCACGGCCGACAGTACTGTGATCTCGCCCATGGTGTCGAGGGCCCGGAAGTCGACCAGTATCACGTTGACGACGTTGGAACCGCCGCCCTCGGGAAGCGCGCGCAGCACGAAGAAGTCGCGGATGCCCGGCACGCCCGGCTGGGTCAGCACCGTGTAGCTGGCTGCCGCCAGCGCCAGCCCGCCGGCACCGGCGATCAGGGCGTCGCGCCCGCGGCGCAGCCAGGTGGAGGGCGGGGCATGCGGCGCCAGGTGAGGCGGAGGGCGCCGCGGCGGCAGCCAGCGCAGGCCGAGCAGGACCAGCACCACGGTCACCGTCTCGACCATGAACTGGGTCAGCGCCAGGTCGGGCGCGGACAGCCACAGGAAGGAGATCGCGGTGGCCAGGCCGGTGCCGCCGGCCATTGCCAGCGCGGCCAGCCGGTGGTACTTGGCCTTCCAGGCCGCGCCGATGGCGCAGCCGGCGCCGATCAGCCACAGCAGCGCGAACAGCGGATCGGCATTGCGCGGCAGGGGAAGTGCCCAGTGGCCGGCCGGCCATGCCAGCAGCAGAGGGACTGCCACCAGCGCTGTCATCAGCACCCTTAGCTGCGGCTGCAGCCGGCGCGTCCCCGTCAGGCGGATCAGCCGGTCCGCGCCCGATGCCAGGCCGAGCATGGTGGTTTCGTACAGCTGGGCGCCATTGATACGGTGCAGTACCGGCGTACGGTCACGCCCTGCCAGCTCGAAGCGGTTGCGCAGCACCAGGTAGCACACCAGGCCGCCGCCCAGCGCCACCAGGCTCATCACGAGCGGCAGGTTGAGGCCGTGCCACACCGCCAGGCTGTACTCGGGCATGGCCGGGCCGAGGACGGCGTGCGCCGCTACCGCCAGCACGTCGCCCACCACCCGCTCCGGCATGATGCCGATGGCGATGCACAACAGCACCAGCAGTTCGATCGGCACCCGCATCCAGCGCGCCGGCTCGTGCGGCTCGTCCGGCAGGTCGCGCGCCAGCGGCCCGAAGAACACGCTGATGAAGCGCAGCGAATACACCACGCTGAACAGGCCCATCGCCACCGCCGCGACCGACATCCACCAGTTCTCGGTGCCGCCAACCAGCATGGTCTCGGCGAAGAACATCTCCTTGGACAGGAAGCCGTTCATCAGGGGCACCCCGGCCATCGCCGCGCTGGCCACGACCGCCAGCGCCGCCGTGTGCGGCATGGCGCGCCGCAGGCCGCGCAGCATGCGCATGTCGCGCGTGCCGGATTCGTGGTCGACGATGCCCACGGCCATGAACAGCGAGGCCTTGAACACGGCGTGGTTGATCGTGTGGAAGATCGCCGCCACCACCGACAGCGGCGTGCCGATGCTCAGCAATACGGTGATCAGGCCGAGGTGGCTGATGGTGGAGTAGGCCAGCAGTCCCTTCATGTCGCTCTGGAAGATCGCGAAGAAGGAACCCAGCAGCAGGGTGCAGACGCCGGCGCCGGCCAGGATCCAGAACCAGTCCCAGGTGCCGGCCAGGGCCGGCCACAGGCGGATCAGGAGAAACACGCCGGCCTTCACCATGGTGGCCGAGTGCAGGTAGGCCGACACCGGCGTCGGCGCCGCCATCGCGTGCGGCAGCCAGAAGTGGAAAGGGAACTGGGCGCTCTTGGTCAGCGCACCCAGCGCCACCAGCACCAGCGCCGGGCGGTACCAGTCGTGGGCGCGGATCCGGTCACCGGCCGCGAGCACGGTCTCGAGTTCGTAGCTGCCGACGATGTGGCCCAGCAGCAGCACGCCGGCCAGCAGGCACAAGCCGCCCGCGGCCGTCACGGTGAAGGCCATGCGGGCGCCGCGGCGTGCGTCGTTGCGCTCCTGCCAGTAGCCGATCAGGAGGAAAGAGGCGATGCTGGTCAGTTCCCAGAACATCACCAGCTGGATCAGGTTGCCCGACAGGACGACGCCGAGCATCGCACCCATGAAGACCATCATGTAGGCATAGAAGCGCGGCACCGGATCGCGCCGCGACATGTAGTAGCGTGCGTACAGCAGCACCAGGACCCCGATGCCCAGCACCATGATGCTGAACACCCAGGCCAGGCCGTCCATGCGCAGGACGACGTCGAGCCCGAACTCGGGCAGCCAGGCGAAGCGCAGTTGCGGCACCTCGCCCGCGGAGATGCGGCCGAACTGGGCGATGACGAGCAGCAGCGCGAGCAGGGTGGCGATGCCCGCCACCGCGGCCGGACGGTCGCGCGAGTCGCCGGGCATCCAGGCCGCCAGCAGGCCGGCGGCAAACGGGATCAGGAGCAACAGCAGAAGCATCGCGCTCAGCCCTCCGCCGCGGGGACGACCAGGGTATCGCAGGGCAGCTGGCGCAGCAGCGCATCGCCCCGGCTATCCATGAACAGGCGCGCGGCGCCGGCACGCCGGTCCACTCCCAGCACCGCCAGCTGCAGCGCCTGCTCCTGTGCATAGCGGACGATGGTGTCGGTGACGCTGCCGTGGCCGATGAGGGGAACGATGCGCTCGCGCACGCCTTCGTGCAGGGCGCAGCCGTCGAGGAAGCGTTCGCTCGCCGCCAGCGCTGCGCGCACCGCGCCATCCACCTGCCCTGTCAACGCCTCGAGGACGTGGAACAGGACGATCCGGCGCTCCGGGAACAGGCGCACGGCTGCCTCCAGCGCCCGCCGCGAGGCTTCCGAAAAATCGTTCGCCACGAGGATGCGTGCATACGGCCCGCGGGTACGCCGGCGCACGACCAGCATGGGCTGCGCCAGCTCCTGCGACAGGCGTTCGACGGTCGAACCGAGGAACAAGGCTCCGAGGCCGTCCTCTCCCGAGGCGCCAAGGACGACCGGCGCATCCGCCAGGGCGCCGGCCGCCGCCAGGATGGCAGCGGTGACATCGCCGTCCATCACCCGCAGGAACGGCGTCAGGCCACTGCCCGCGAACTCCTCGTCCAGCTCGCGCCGTGCGGCCAGTTCGAACGCCTGCGCGCTGTCTTCACGGTCGAGCCACGCGCCGACTTCCTCGGGCGTGCGCGGCCCGTCGCGCACCGTCAGGACGACCAGCTCGGCCTGCCATTCGAGCGCCAGCTGCCGGGCGCGGTCCAGGGGCCGGTCGCCGCGCACGCCCAGGTCCGTGGCGAGCAGCAGGCGCCGGGGCAGGGCTGCGCGGGTGCTGTCGTTCACCAATACCTCCGTGGTGGAGCAAAGTGGTCAATAAAGCCACTTTACATTTTCTACATGAGTCACGACAACGCATTACCTGAAGCCAATCGGGCTGTGCCGGCGGAAAGACTTGTTAATGGAGGCAATGCGCTGTCCATGGCCCCGTCGGTAGCATGCCAGGATGCACATCCTCCGGAGCTAACTGCGCCCGCACTGGCGCCTCGCCGCGCTGGCGCTGCTGCTGCAGGCCGGGCACAGGTGCTGAACCCGGTCGATCCGATCCTCTTCGGCAGGATCATCGACGACTACGCAGATCGGCGAGCGGCCCATGCCTGTGGGGTTGCTCAGGCGTCCGAGGGATAGCGCAGGCCGATCTGCCCACGGATGCGGTCGAGCAGGGCCATGAGCGCCAGCGTGTCCTCGTGCGTCATCAGGGGGTGTTCGATCAGGCCCTCGCGCAGGCAGCGGCCGGCTTCGATGGCTTCGTGGGTGTAGCCATTGCCCAGGTAGGGCGTCGGGACCGTGCGCGAGGAACCGTCCTGCAGGTCCACGGTGATGCGGTCGGTCAGGTGGAACATGCGGTGCATGCGGATGCTGCCGCCCGTGCCGGAGACGATCAGTTCCGAGGAGGAGCGCGCGCGGATCGAGCAGCTGCACACCGACAGGGTGCCGCCCGCGTGCTTCATCACGAAGGCGGTGGTCGTGTCGACCGCGTTGTCCTTGTCGGTGCTGCTCATGACGGCCTGCGCCTGCACGTTCTCCACCTTGCCCAGCAGGGCATGGGCGATCGACAGCGGGTAGATGCCGAGGTCGAGCAGGGCGCCGCCGCCCAGTTCGCGCTTGTTGACCCGGTGTTCCGGATCAAGCGTGGCCGAGAAGCCGAAATCGGCATGTACCTGCGTGACCGTGCCGATCTCGCCTGAGGCCATGATGCGCTTCACCTCGGCGAGCGCCGGCAGGAAACGGGTCCACATGGCTTCCATCAGGAACAGGTTCTTGGCGCGCGCCAGCGCCACCACTTCGCCGGCCTCGCGCCGGTTGATGGCGAAGGGTTTCTCGCACAGCACGGCCTTGCCGCCGCCGAGGGCGAGCAGCGAATTCGCCGCGTGCATCGGGTGCGGCGTGGCGATGTAGATGATGTCGACGCCGTCCGCCCTGGCCAGCTCTTCGTACGAAGCGTAGGCTTTCTCGATGCCCAGCTCGCGCGCGAATGCCTGTGCATTGTCGAGCGTGCGCGAGCCGACTGCCGCGAGCACCGCGCCGGGAGCGTGCTTCAGCCCCAGCGCGAACGCACGCGCGATGCCGCCCGTGCCCAGGATGCCCCACCGTACCGTATCGTCCATCGGATGTCCCCTTGTCCTTTAGCTTTCTAAATAGTTCGTCGGCGTTGCATGGCATGAAGCATACTCCCGCGGGCCGGGAGTGGGAATGATGCCGTCCATCGACGCCGTTCCAGCCACGGCCGGCCAGTTAAAAAATAGCTTGCAATTAAATAGTGCGCTATGTATTATTGCTCCTGTGGCCAGCGATCCTGCTGCCGGAACCCTCACCCGACATGGTGCTTTGTCGGGTGAATGCGAGGCTGCCCTACGCGGTGCCTGCGTCACAATTAAGTAGCACGCGATCTAATCGTTCATAAAAATGGGCATTGTCCCTCAGCCAACAAAGGAGCATCACCATGGCAATCGAAAAAGTTCTGTACCGTGCAAGTGCCAAGGCAACCGGCGGCCGCGACGGCCGTGCCGTCTCGTCCGACAACGCACTCGACGTCAAGCTGTCGACCCCGAAAGAGCTGGGTGGCGCCGGCGGCGACGGCACCAATCCGGAACAGCTGTTCGCGGCCGGCTATTCGGCCTGCTTCCTGGGTGCGATGAAATTCGTGGCGGCACGCGACAAGCTGAAGATCTCGCCGGATGTGTCGGTGCAGGGCAGTGTCGGCATCGGTCCGATCCCGACCGGTTTCGGCATCGAGGTCATACTGCAGATCAGCCTGCCGGGTGTGCCTGAGGAAGAGGCACGCACCCTGGTCGAGCGCGCCCACATCGTGTGCCCATATTCGAACGCGACGCGCGGCAACATCGACGTGAACCTGCAGCTCGTCTGAGTGGTCCGGGTTTCCGGACAGGAGAAGCCAGCCTTGCTGGGCCAACCGGTCCGGCAGGCTGGCTTTTCTGCTTTCTTGACAAGCTCTTTATTTATTACTGCTTATAAGCCCTGATTAAAAAGGCCCTGCCAAGCAGACTCTTCAATTTCACAATTCATTCAATGAATGACGGTAATAGATAAGCCGAATAAGCCATAAAAACTGCCTGTGCCATCTATTCAGGAATTGCTCATCATTTATTCCATTTGGACCAATATAGTTCTTGTGTAGTCGATGCAAAGTGCTTGGTTTTGTTAATTGTTTACTGTTTTGGGGAAAGAAGGAGGCTGCTCAAAAAGCTGGCGGACTGAAGCATTTGCTTACATTTAGACGGTGTTAGGCCATTTCATGCTCAATTTTGCAGGCTTTTGTGCCAGTTCACTCATGGTGTTGTCATCTTTTCGTCGACACAAAACAACGCCATGAAAATTTTTTCCGGACGGCAAGCACAAATTTTTTCGAGCGTTTAGAATTGCCTCCCATCAGCTTCCTGACATAAATCTTTCCGCCGATCAGGATGGGCTGGCAATTCTGAGAAACCCCGAAAAATTTAACATTTCCAAAGCCGATGCATACCACTGTTTCCACCCAGCGCTCTTTTAGTCTCGCGCAAACCCAGCAGTACGCACTGCCTGTCCTGTTCGCCTTGTTCGGTCTGGTGATGGGCTCGTGGGCCGGCCGCATCCCGGCCCTGGCCGAGCGTGTCCAGGTCTCCCACTCGGCGCTGTCGATGGTCCTGCTGTGCGGCGGCCTGGGCGCTGTGATTTCTTACCCGATCTCGTCCTTCCTGATGGGCCGCTTCGGCGCCCGCAAGTCGCTGCTGGTCTCGGGCATGGCCCTGCTGGCCGTGCTGGTGTCGATCGGCATGGCGCCGACTGTGCCGCGCCTGATGCTGTCGGTCCTGATGCTGGGCATCACCGCCAGCACCTTCGACGTCGCCATCAACTCGGCCGCGACCAAGCGTGAAAAGCTGACCGGCAAGGCAGAACTGTCGAAGCTGCACGGCCTGGCCTGCGCCGGCGGCCTGGCGGGCGCGACCCTGGGCAGCCTGATGGCCAGCCTGAAGATCGCACCTGGCACCCACTTCCTGATGCTGGCCGGTCCGCTGGCCGTGGTGCTGTGGGGCGCCTTCAGCATGATGGATGCCGACGACAGCGTCGAGAAGGTCGAGAAGCAGTCGTTCTCGCTGCCGCGCGGTCCGCTGGCACTGCTGGGCCTGCTGGGTTTCCTCGGCGCGATGTCGGAAGGCAGCATCGCCGACTGGAGCGGCGTGTTCCTGAAAGAGCATTTCGGTGCCTCGGACGGCCTGGCGCCGCTGGCCCTGTCCGCCTTCTCCGTCATGATGCTGCTGTCGCGCATGGTCGGCGACAAGCTGAAGGTCCGCTTCGGCGCCCAGCGCCTGGTCACCATCGGCTCGCTGGTGTCGGCATCCGGCCTGTTCTTCGCCGTGCTGGCCCCGAACGCCTATGTCGCCCTGGGCGGTTTCGCGATCGCCGGCCTCGGCCTGGCGCTGCTGTTCCCCTTCGTGTTCAGCGCTGCCGGCGCACAAGGCCCGATGGCCCTGGCAGCAGTCGCCAGCATGGCCTACAGCGGCACCCTGATGGGCCCGCCGGTGATCGGCGCCGTCGCCCACTTCGTCGGCATGAAAGCCGCCATGGCCTACGTCGGCGGCCTGTCCCTGGTCATCGCCTTCGTTGCCAGCCGTACCAAACTGCTGAAGTAAGGTTTTCGCCGGCGGCAGCCGGCTTCCGATCCCGCCGGCTCCGGCCGGCACCCGATCCTCGCACGGCGCAAGCCGGCTTCCAACGCAGACCGCGCCCGGCGCCGTCTGCGTTTTTTTTCGCCGGGCCACATTTGCGCTACCCCAAGCCAGCCCCGGCACTCGCCGAACTTCACCCGTCACGTCATCTCCAACCGACATGCGCTTTGATAACGGAGATGCCATGACGAGCACAGTCGATGCGGCCGCGGTGACGCAGTTCCATGATGGCGAGCTTGCCCAGCCCGACTGGCCGAGCCTGCACCGTACGGCCGAACTGCCCGGGGCGTGGCCTGCCATCGACGCCAACCACCGCTACAACTGCCTGCTCTGGCAGGAAGAAGACCGTGCGCGCCGGGTCGACGTTCCCGCCGCCGAGATCGCCACCAGCAAGCGCCTGATCGACCGCTACAACCAGCAGCGCAACGATGCGGTCGAAGCCATCGACGAAGCGCTGCTGGCCGACCTCGAAACTGCCCACCCCACCGGGCCTGCTCCGGGGGCGCGGCTGTCGAGCGAGACCCCGGGCGCGATGATCGACCGCCTGTCGATCCTGTCGCTCAAGATCCACCACATGCGGCGGCAGACCGAACGCAGCGACGTGGGCCAGGCGCACGTGCAGTCCTGCAGCGCGCGGCTGCAGCGCCTGATCACGCAGCGCCACGACCTCGCGGCCTGCCTCGACCAATTGCTGCGCGAGGCGCGCAGCGGCCAGGCCTATTTCAAGGTCTACCGCCAATTCAAGATGTACAACGATCCTGCGCTCAACCCCTACCTCTATGGGCAGGCGGCAGCCGGCGCGGCGCAGGCAGGCAGCTGAATGACGCTGCCGCGCATCGACGTCCTCGTGCCCACCTGCGGCCGGCCGGCGGCGCTTGCGGTCACGCTGACCTCGATCGGCGCACAGGATTATCCCGAACTGCGCATCGTCGTGTCCGACCAGACCGAGGGAAGCACTGCCCTCGGCCAGGCCGAGGTGGTGGCCGTGCTGCGCTACCTGCGGGCATGCGGACGGCAGGTCGACACCTGGCATCACCTGCCGCGGCGCGGCATGGCGGAACAGCGCGCCTTCCTGCTGGCGCAAACCCAGGCGCCTTACTGCCTGTTCGTCGACGACGACGTCATCCTCGAACCCGGCCTGGTGCGGCGCCTGCATCGCCTGCTCGCACGGCAGGGATGCGGGTTCGCCGGCAGCGCGGTGCATGGCCTGAGTTACCTGGGGCAGGAACGCCCCGCGCAGGAGCAGGTCACGTTCTGGGCAGGCCGCGTGGCGCCTGAAACCGTACTGCCGGGTAGTAGCGCATGGGCGCGTCACCACCTGCACAGCGCAGCCAACCTGTTCCATCTGCAGCGGCGCCTGGGCGTTCCTCCCGACCAGCCGCGCGCCTACCGCGTGGCCTGGGTGGGCGGCTGCGTGATGTTCGATACCGCCAAGCTGCGCGCCGCCGGCGGCTTCGATTTCTGGCCGGCGCTGCCTGCCGGCCATTGTGGCGAGGACGTGCTCGCCCAGCTGCGCGTGATGGAGCGCTTCGGCGGCTGCGGCATGCTGCCCTCCGGCGCCTACCACATGGAACTGCCCACCACACTGAAAAAGCGCGAGGTCGATGCGCCCTGGGCGCTGCTGCCGCAGGGTGATCCGGCGGTACTATCGACACCATCGGCACCCTCGGCGCCGGCGCAGGAGCGGCCATGAACGAGCCGGTGCGACTCGATGAGGTGACGAAGATCGCCGTCCTGCGGCCGAATGCCGTAGGCGACTTCGTCTTTGCCCTGCCGGCCCTGCACGCGCTCAAGCACACCTATCCCGGCGCCGAACTGGTCTTCCTCGGCAAGGCGTGGCACGCCACCTTCCTCGAGGGGCGGCCGGGACCGGTCGACCGGGTCGTGGTGATGCCGCCGGTTCCCGGCGTGGGGGCGCCACCGGATGCACCTGTCGATGCGCATGCGGTCGAGCGCTTCGTCGAACGCATGCGCGCGGAACGCTTCGATATCGTGGCCCAGATGTACGGGGGCGGGCGCTACTCGAATCCCTTCGTCATGCGCTTTGAACCCAGGCTCGCCATCGGCGCGCGCGCACACGATGCGCCGGCGCTCGACCGCTGGGTTGCCCATGTCGAGCCGGCCAACCGGCGGCTGGCCTTGCTGGAGATCGCCGCGCTGGCCGGCGCTGCGCTGCCATGGATGCGCAGCGAGCTGGCCGTCACGCCGGCGGACCGCGCGGCTGCGGCGCGGGTCGTGCCGGCCGCCTGCGCGGCTACGGCACATGCACGGCCGCCCGAGCGTCCGGATGCAGTCCATGCCTGGCTTCCGGAGCACGAGACCGCGATGCCGGACCCAGCCGTTCTGCAGGAGCGTGCCCGTCCGCTGGTACTGCTTCAGCCGGGATCGTCCGATCCGCGCCGGTGCTGGCCCGCGGACCGCTTTGCCGCCGTCGGCGATGCGCTGGCGGCGGTCGGAGCATTTGTTGCCGTCAACGGCACGGAGGAGGAGGCCGGCCTGGTGCGGCAGATCGTGGGCAGCATGCGTCGTCCTGCCCTTGACCTCGCCGGCAAGCTGGGGCTGGGCGGCCTGTGTGGGGTACTCGAGCGCACAGCACTGGTGGTGTCCAACGATACCGGGCCGCTGCACCTGGCGCTGGCAATCGGCACCCCGGCCGTCGGTCTATTCTGGCATACGAACCTGGTCGATGGGGCGCCCTTGCGGCCCGGCCTGCTGCGGGCTGCGATCTCGGCGCAGGTGGGCTGCAGCGTGTGCGGGGCGGACAACCGAGCATCGCGCTGCGTGCACCAGGAAAGCTTTTTGCAAGACATTTCGGTAGACGAGGTGCTTGGCCTGGCGCGGGCGCAGCTGCGAATACGGGATGCAGGTGAAGCAGGTGCGGCCTAGGCTGTGGAGTCTGCGGCGTCTGCGGAACTTGCAGTGTCCGCGAAGTTGGCCGGACGCCTCCCTCTTCGTGACGATCGAAGGTGGCGGCGCTACCGACGAGCCGGATGCCGCCCTGTCATCGCATCAATGGCACCGCATCACCGGCACCATCATCAGCATGACGCCGCGCAAAGCGGCGCAGTGGCAGGCCGGCGAGAAGGGATATTCTTGAACCGGTGAACACGGTTCTCGCCTTTACCAGTAAGGCCACATCCCGGTCGCGCGTTGTCCGCTGGGTTCTGTCCCCGCGAGCAGGGCGCGCGCATGTTCGAGGACCACTGCGGCGCGCTCGGCGGCGGGATCCCAGATGCAGCGGTGGCGCAGCCGGTCCAGCGGGGCCCAGCGGGCGATATCCGCCTTGCTGAACACCACGACGCTGTTCAGCCCCAGGCCGGCCGCGATATGCGATACCCCGGTGTCGTTGCAGATCAGCAGCCGCGCCCGGCTCATCAGGGCCGCCATGGCGCCGATCGAGATCGGCGCCGCAGCCTCGATCGCGGGCGAGCGCATGTGCTCTGCCACCGCACGGGCGAGCGGGGCTTCGTCGGCCGAACCGGTGAGGACGGTGTCGAGTCCGAATTCCTGCCTGAGCCCGTCCGCCACTTCCGCGAAGCGCTCGGGGGGCCAGCATTTGTCGCGCTTGCGTGCGCCTGGATGGATGCAGATGTAGTTGCCGGGCTCCAGGCCAGGGGCGACCTTGCTGGCTTCGAGTTCCTCGATGTCCTCGCGCCGTACCGGAAATTCGAGCTGCGTGCCGGCGTCGGGCGCACCCAGCCGGTCCAGCAGGACCAGCAGCCGCTCCTGTTCCGCGCCTGCGTCGGGATAGGGCACCAGCAGCGTGCGTTCGGTCTGGCTCGCTTCGCCGCGGGTGAAACCGGCCATGGCACGGGCGCCGAAACCGGCGACGATATGGTTGGTCACATCGCCGCTGCCGTGCAGCTGCAGCGCGAGGTCGAAACCCTGGTCGCAGATGGACGCATAGTAGGAGGTGAGTTCGTCATGGCGGACCGCCTGCTCCGGCAGCAGCGGGTGGCCCGGAAAGGGAATGAAGTCGTTGATGTAGGCGTCGAAGCGCCGGGCGAACTGTGCCGCCCAGGGCAAGCCCGAGAGCACGATCCTGGCGTCCGGCAAGGCGGTGCGCAATGCGCGCAGGGCAGGTACCGAACAGAGCATGTCCCCCAGCTGCAGGGCGCGAAACACGATGACGCTGCGGATAGTGTGACGGTGCAGGAACGAACGCCGATTCATGTGTACTCCAAATAGTCCAGCCTTGCACAAACTTCACAGCCAACAGTCGTCCATTGCCGTTCAGGTCTGGCACAATCGGTCGAGGACGTTGCGCGTGATACGTTCGACCCTGCGGTCGCGCGCATCGCCCAGCACTTGCGCCCAGTCGGTGGTCCCTGCGGAAAACACGGTGCCGCCGTGCCGGAACATGCCCATCGCCGCGATGTGGATGCCTTCGCCGGGTCCATGGCGTTCGCGCGGCGGCAGTTCCTGCCAGCGCCCGTCGAGCGGACAGGCGGCGAGCAGCTGGTAACCGTCCGGCGTTCCCGCCTCGTCGCGCCAAGCCGACAGGGTGGCGTGGCCGTCCGGACCCATGTGGTCGACCGGCACGCCGTCGCACTCGTATCCCGGCAGTGGCGGCCAGGTATCGCCGCCGAGCGACGCGCCCAGCGCCAGCCCGGTGTCCGCGAAGACCCAGTGCCCCGGCTGCTGGATGATGAAGCCGGGGGTGTCGCGCGGGCCGTCCCACCAGCCGCCGCCATGGCGGTAGCTGGCGCCGCTCAGGGAGTCTTCCGGGCGCCGGGCGCCGGTTGCCGGCCACCAGTGGTCGTAGGCGCCGTGCTTGCCGCCCTGGTGGCACACCATGGCCGTGTCGTCGTCGACCAGGTGGATGCGCCACCAGCACAGGTTGGCGCCGAACAGGGCCAGGTTGCCGCCGTCCGCAACGAAGTCTTCCACCGCGTCGCGTGTCTCTTCGGTCCAGTATTCGTCGTGGCCCACGCTCACCAGCAGGCGGTAGTCCTGCAGCAGCCCCGGCTGCGCATGGATGTCGAGGTCGGTGCAGAAGTCGGCCGCATAGCCGCTGCGCGCCATCCAGCGGATGAAGCGCGCATCCCAGTGCGCAAAGGTCTGGCGCGGCGAGCGAGGGTCGTAATGGTCTGCCGCGCCCCAGGTCTGGCCGCCGATGCCGCCGCCGGGCCGGAGAAGCGAGACCCGGGCGCCTGGCGGTTGCTGCGAGCGGGGAGGGTTCGTATAAAAGCAGCCGCCGCCGGAGCAGTTATAGGCATGCCAGGTGGCGACGGGCAGCTTGTACAGGATGGGCTTGCTCGCCCTGGCGCGCACGACGAACAGGGCTGCCCCGGCATCGGCCGACAGCCGCAAAGGCTGGCTGTGCGGCAGCTCGAGATGGGCGAGATAGACACCCGATGGCCAGTCATCCCCGGTCTCGACCTGGTAGGGCGGCCATTGCCAGTCTTCGTCGGCGCGGCCGTCGGGCAGGTGCTCGGCGCGCAGCCAGCCGCTGCGCCAGACCGGCGCCAGCCCGTCCTCCCAGCGGTAGATGGCGATGCGAAAGCCCGGCTCGTCGCCCGCGACGTGCAGGGTGAGCGTCTCGCCCGCCTGCACGCTCGGGCGGCCAGAATAGGCACGGATCATACCGGCAGCTCCGGCTCGCTGCGCTTGGTCACCAGGAAGGGCGGGATCGCCAGTGCATGCAGGGGCATCTGCCGGAACGCGGCGACGGCCTCGAAAGGCGTCTCGACGATGGGCTCGTCCTTGCCGTTGAACGAGGTGTTGAGCAGCACCGGCACCCCGGTGCGTACCTCGAAGCCGGCCAGCAGGGCGCGCAGCAGCGGGTCGTCCGCGGGACCGACGGTCTGCAGGCGCGCGGTGCCGTCGACGTGGGTGATGGCCGGCAGCATTGGCGCGACCTCGGGCCGCACCGGTGCGGCGAACTGCATGAAGGGCGAGGGGCCGGCAATGTCGAAGTACACGGCGGCGCGTTCTTCCGGCACCACCGGGGCGAGCGGGCGGAACCATTCGCGCTGCTTGACGCGCGCATTGATCCAGTCGCGGATGCGGTCGCGGCGCGGATCGGCGAGGATGCTGCGGTGCCCCAGTGCGCGCGGTCCGAACTCGCTGCGTCCCTGGTACAGGCCGATCACGCGGCCGGTGCACAACAGGTCGAGCATGCGTGCGCACAGGGCGTCGCGGCTGCGCGGGCGCTCGATGACCAGGTCGCCGGCGCCCTCCAGTGCCGCTTCGATGTCGGACAGCTGGGGCGGCGGGCCGAGGTAGTCGGCGCTCCAGCGGAAGTCGCAGGGCCGGCCCGCCAGTCCGGTGAGCCCGTAGATGGCGCAGCCCAGGGCCGTGCCGGCGTCGCTCGGTGCCGGCGGCAGGAACACGCTGCGGAACGGGGTCTCGCGCAGCAGGCGCTCGTTGGCGGAGCAGTTCAGTGCCGTGCCCCCTGCGAAGCACAGGTGTTCGGCCCCGGTCTGGCGGTACAGCCAATGCGCCAGCGCCAGCAGCGCATCCTCGAAGGCGCGCTGGCCGGCCGCGGCCAGGTTGGCGCAGTCGGTGAAGCGCGCTTCCGCGCTGCCGAAGCGGAAGCGGCTGCGCTCGCGCAGCAGCGAGCGCCAGGCGGAGGGAATGCCGACCGCCATGCCTTCGACGTCGAGCGGGGGCAGGCCGAGGGCCGCCGGGTCGCCGTAGGGGGCCAGGCCCATCACCTTGCCCTCGTTGCCCTCGCCCGGGAAGATCGCCTGGGTCAGCAGGAAGTAGAACATGCCGAGCCCGACGAGGCGGCCGTCGTCGCGGTCCCAGACCTGCTTGCCGATGCAGCGGATCTCCTTGCGGCTGGCGGCGTAGAAGGAAGAGACCTCGCGCCAGTCGCCCGGGGTGCTGGCAGCCCCGCTCCAGTGCTCGGTGAAATCGGAGACCGGACTGCCCTGGCCGTCGATGACCATGACCGCCGCCTCGTCGAAAGGGGAGGGGTGGAACACGCTGTACAAGTGCGCCAGGTGGTGCGAGATGCGCGCGCGCCGGCTGCCGCGGGCCAGCGCCAGCGTGGCGGCCAGCTCTTCTTCGTAGACGGCCAGGCTGCCGATTTCATCGTCGGACGAGAAGCATTCGACCACGATGTCGACCGGGCGCTCGAGACCGGGCAGGCGTGGCGCATAGTGGTCGCGCAGGTCGCCGGGCTTGCCCCAGTGGTGCTTGCGGCGTGTGAGACGTTCTTTCTGGATGGCCCAGGCCAGGTGCGAGCCTTGCATTAGGCAGATGCTGGCGTCTTGGGTCCGGTTAATGCCAAGCACAACTGGGGTGTCGTCCATCGTCTTCTCCTTGGTATTGGTCCGATGCAGCGAACAGCCCAACTTTGAGCCTGATGAGCAAGATTAGTTCACTCCGTTCGCGGGAATCCACGTGCGCGTCGGCGATGAGGAAATGTCTTAATGGGGATGGAAGAGGGGCGCCGTGAAAGGCGGTATGATCGGGTTATTGTCCCGCCTGCCCAGCCGATCCGACCATGCTCCAGACACCTGCTTCCTTCACGCCGCTGTTCGCCCCGCGTCCCGATCCTGCGCCCCTGAGCTTCCTGTTCCACGGCGGCCGGCTGCTGGTGCGCGAGCATGACCTCGCGCTGCCCGACGCCGCCATGCTGGACCGGCTCGAGGTGGACCGCGCCCGCCTGCAGCCGCTCGGCCTGTACGGCGAGCGCTACTGCGAGGCCGGCTGGTTCGATAGCGAATCGGCGCTGCCGCCGGGCTATGCCCTGCGCGGCCTGCGCTCGCTGTTCGCGGACATGGATGAAGCCTTGCTGGGGCTGGCGGCGCGCGCCGCCCAGGTGGCGGAATGGGCGCGCACCCACCGCTTCTGCGGCGCCTGCGGCAGCGGGACGGTGCTGGCGGCGGGCGAGCGCTGCTACAAGTGCGTGAACTGCGGCCACATGGCCTACCCGCGCATCTCGCCGGCCATGATGGTCCTGATCAGGAAGGGCGACAGCGTGCTGCTGGCGATGCACGTGGCCTCGCCGGCCAAGCGCTTCGTGCCGCTGGCCGGCTTCCTGGAGGCGGGCGAGTCGGTGGAAGAGGCGATCCACCGCGAGGTCTACGAGGAAGTGGGACTGCGGGTGGGGAACCTGCGCTATTTCGCGAGCCAGTCCTGGCCCTTCCCGCATTCGCTGATGCTGGCCTTCACGGCCGACTACCTGGATGGCGAGATCCGCGTGGACACCTCGGAGATTTCCGAGGCGCGCTGGTTCGGGCCGGATGACGAGTGGCCCGAACGGGTGCCGCACACCTCAGTGTCGAGCGTGCTGGTGGACGCGCACCGCCCACCAGGTCGCTGAGGTTCAGGACTGCGTCGGCGAAGTATCCGGCACGGCGCGCGCAAGGGCTTGCGGCTGGGCCTGGGGCTTGGCTCCGGTACTGCGCAGCTGGACCGCGCGTTGCAGCAGGTCGAACCAGAACGGCGCGCCGAACAGGGTGGTGCCGGCGGTGATCAGCCAGCCGGCCAGCTGCAGCGCGAAGGCGGTGTCGAGCTGCGGCGGGAAGGTGCTCCAGCCGATCGGCATCGCCCACAGCCGGCGCAGGGCTTCGGCATCGAGCGCAGTCGGCGCGGCCTTGATCTGGGCGGCCAGGGCCGGGTTCTGCCACAGGGTCTGGAACAAGTGGATGCTGTCGATGTTCAGCAGGATGGTGAGCAGCAGGGCCAGCAGGAAGGAAATCAGGAGCTGGCGCCGCTTGTAGACCCCGGACAGGCGCTCCATGGCGCTGTTGAACCAGCCGGCGATACCGTCCTGGAAGCGCTGCAGGTCCCCGCTGGACTGGCGGTACAGCGCCAGCAGGACGCGCTTGACCTGCTCGTCGGGCAGGGCTTCGATCGCCGCCTGCAGCGGGATCGCCGGATTGCTGCGCAGCGACTCGAGCAGGGCAATCGCGAAGTGCGCCGGTTCGATGTACGATGGCCGTACGGACAGGGGACGCCTGCCGTTTTTGCCGTCATGCTTGGCGCCCTGCGGATTGACCAGCGGATGGTCGTACAGGCTCTGGGCCAGCGCCTCGCAGCGCGGATCGTCCAGCATGCGCTTGACCGCATCGAGCAGCATGTTGGCGCGCAGGCTGAAAGCCGCCGCCAGCGCTTCCTGCAAGGTACTGACGACCAGCGCCAGGGTGCCGTAGCAAAACGTCAAGCCGATGGCGACTTCGAGGACTGTGCTGCCGAACATGGCCATCTCCCCAGAAAAGAAACCACCTTCCACGCTACGCGTTCCGTAACGTGGAGACATTAACTTTGCTCAATAAACCGGCAGCGGCCGGTACCCTTCCCGCATTTTCTATATACTTGCGGCAATCGATTTTTTAAGGTTCACCATGTCTGACAAAGAAGCTTTCACCGAACACGACTGGCGCCGCCTGCTGACCAGCCTGGGCGAGGATCCGGACCGCCCGGGCCTGCAGGAAACGCCGCACCGCGTGGCGAAGGCCTGGAAACACTGGACCTCGGGCTACGACCAGGATCCGATCGAAGTGCTCAAGGCCTTCGAGGATGGCGCCGAGGAATACAACGAACTGATCGTGGTGCGCGGCATCCCGGTCTACAGCCACTGCGAACACCATCTGGCGCCCTTCTTCGGCAAAGCCACGGTCGGCTACCTGCCGAACGGGAAGATCGTCGGCCTATCGAAGCTGACCCGCCTGGTCGACATCTTCTCCAAGCGTTTGCAGGTCCAGGAACGCATGACGATCCAGATCGCCAACGCGCTGATGGAAGTGCTGGAGCCGAAGGCGGTGGGCGTGGTCGTCAAGTGCCGCCACATGTGCATGGAAAGCCGCGGCATCCGCGCCATCGGCGAAGAAACCATCACTTCCGCCCTGCTGGGCGAACTGCAGCCGAACCTGGCGCTGCGCACTGAGTTCCTGTCGCTCGCCCGCGACTAGGACTAATCTGGTGAGGCGGGCCGCTGCGCCCGCCTTGGAACCTGTTCCGGATCGCCGGCCTCCAAGTTATTTTCGGAGGGCGCGCCATGGATCGTCCGGCATTTCCCAGCGATATTTCTCGCGAACAGTTCGAGCCCGTGCGGGGCATGCTGGAAGCGGCGCGGCGCAAGACCAGGCCGCGCAAGCACGACCTGTACGATGTGTTCTGTGCCGTCCTCTATTTCCTCCACACCGGGGCCACCTGGCGCAGCATGCCGCCGGGCTTTCCGCCCTGGCGCACCGTGCACGAGTATTTCACGCAGTGGACCATGCTGCGCGATGGCGACCGCACCTTGCTGGAAAGCGTGCTCGAGAAGTCGGGGCGCGAGGTGGAGCTGACGCAACTGAGGCGCCAGCTCAATCGCCATTGAGCTGAAGCAGTCGTGCGCGACATTGCTCGCACATTGTCACAATCTGTTGCACTTCTTGAGAAGTGCATCGGCTGGGCTCGGCTAAGCTAAGCAAAAGCGTGTCAATAATTTATTGTCGATCCCGCACCATGTTCGAGCACCTCAACCTCATCCTTTTTTCCACCCTCAATGCCCAGGCCGGCTTGAACGGCTGGCAGCTGATAGGGGCCATCTTCGCCGCGCAGTGGCTGATCTTCGTGATGCCGCTGTCGCTCGTCATGCTGTGGCTCGGCGGCGGGCCGGGGCGCGAGGTCGCGCTGCGGGCTTTCATTGCCGCCGCCGGCGCGCTCACGCTGAACGGCTTGATCGGCCATTTCTGGTACAGCCCGCGGCCCTTCGTCCTCGACGTCGGCCAGACCTTCCTGCTGCATGCCCCAGACAGTTCTTTCCCGAGTGACCATGCCACCAGCATCTTTTCAGTAGCTCTGGTGCTGGCCTTCAGCCGGGTGCAGGAAGCGCGCCGCGTCGGCTGGATGCTGCTGCCGCTGGCGCTGGTGGTGGCGTGGTCGCGTGTCTACCTCGGCGTGCACTGGCCGAAGGACATGGCCGGAGCGCTCCTGATGTCGGCATCCATGGCCTTGCTGGTGCAAGCGCCGGCGCTGCGCGCGGCGTGCGCGTACCTGCTGCCGGTGGTGGAAAACGTGTACCGCCGCGTGCTGGCGGTACCGATCGGGCGCGGCTGGCTGCGCCCTTGATGATGTTGATGTTGACCGGGTTGATAAAGACCGGGTAGGGCAGCGCGGCCGGCAACGTACCGGTCGCCACCTGCGTCGGGCGAGGGGATCCAACGCACGCAGGACGCGTGGACGGGTTCCTGCGCCGGCCGCGTTTCCCTGCGTTGTCTCGTTGCCCTTGTTATTCCGAAGCCGGGGCCGTGCCGGCATCCGCGGCAGGCTCGAATACCAGCTTGTCGTGCTCGTCGAGGTGGAAGCTGCCCAGCGCCTGGCCGGTGACGGCATTCGCTTCCGGCGCCTCCAGTTCGGTACAGCCCTGGGTTTCCACCTGCCAGACGTCCTCCCCTGAGCGCAGCGTGTACACGTTCGGACCGCTCGCAAACAGCTCGATTTCCAGGCCCGACAGCGATACCTCGCCCAGCTCCATCTGCCGCTGGCAGTCCGGCATGCGCGCGGCGGTCAGGCGCAGCGTCGCATTCTTGCTCCAGAAATAGTCCTGCATCACGCGCACGGTGAGCGCGTGATCATTGCCCTCGATTTGGTAGCTGGACGAATCGTTGACGCAGCCGGCCAGCAGCAGCGATGCGAGCAGCGGAGGGAGCAGGAAAAGTGGCTTGCGCATGGTGGTTCCATCGTCAGGTGATGCATGATTGCATCGTTTCACGGAGTATAGAAGGGCCATCGGGCCGGTGCAACCGCAGGGGCGGGAAACGGACAGCATGCTTTCCGAATTTGCGCGAAGATAGGGCGCATGGGACAGCGAAACACCAAGCAAGACACCGGGACCCCATCGGGCATCGAGCTGCTGTCGCCGGAAGGCGGCAAGCCGGTCAAGATGTGGACGCAGGGCGTGCCCGTCGAAGCCGAGGCCAGGGAGCAGCTGGAAAAGCTGGCGCAACTGCCCTTCGTCTTCCACCACGTTGCCGTGATGCCGGACGTCCATGTTGGCAAGGGTTCGACCATCGGCAGCGTGATCCCGACCCTGGGCGCGGTGATCCCCGCCGCGGTGGGCGTGGACATCGGCTGCGGCATGATGGCGGCCAAGACCACCTTGCGCGCCGACGACCTGCCTGACAACCTGTCCGGCCTGCGCAGCGCCATCGAACAGGCGGTCCCGCACGGGATGTCGCCCAAGATCCGCAACAACAAGGGCAGCCGCGACGTCGGTGCGTGGAACAACCCGCCGCCGCCGGTCGATGCCGGCTGGGCCAAGCTCAAGGACGAGTTCGACGCCATCTGCCGCAAGTACCCGAAGCTGCGCGGCTCCAACCACTACAAGCACCTGGGTACGCTCGGCAGCGGCAACCACTTCGTCGAGGTCTGCCTGGATGAGGAAGGCTTCGTCTGGGTGATGCTGCACTCAGGCTCGCGCGGGGTGGGCAATGCAATCGGCACCCACTTCATCGAGCTGGCGCGCCAGGACATGCGGCGCCACATGGTCAACCTGCCCGACCAGGACCTGGCCTACCTGAAGGAAGGCACCCAGCACTACGACGATTACGTGGAAGCGGTCGGCTGGGCCCAGAAGTTCGCGCGCATCAACCGCGAAGTCATGATGCACAACGTGATCCGTGCGATGCGCGAGGTGATCCCGAAACGCTTCGAGACACATGTAGAGGCAGTCAATTGCCACCACAACTATGTGCAGAAGGAGAACCACTTCGGCAAGGACGTCTTCGTCACCCGCAAGGGCGCGGTGTCGGCGCGTGAAGGCGAGCTCGGCATCATCCCGGGATCGATGGGCGCGCGAAGCTTCATTGTGCGCGGCAAGGGCAATCCGGAAAGTTTCAATAGCTGCAGCCACGGCGCCGGGCGCGTCATGAGCCGCACCGAGGCCAAGCGCCGCTTCACGCGAGCGGACATGGAGCGCGCGCTGCAAGGGGTGGAATCGCGCAAGGACGAAGGCGTGATCGACGAGATTCCGATGGCCTACAAGGACATCGACGCCGTCATGCATGCGCAGCGCGACCTGGTCGAGGTGGTGCACACGCTCAAGCAAGTGGTGTGCGTGAAGGGCTAGGCACTTCTTGTCTGGGGCGGGCGTACGATGTGGAGCAGTTCCTGCGGCGTGCCGAACTCGCGGTCCGGCGTCACCCGCCGCAGCGCCTCGATCGGCGCATAGCCCCAGCTGACCGCGCCGAAGGCGACACCGGCACGGCGCGCGGCATCGGCATCCATCGCCTGGTCGCCGACGTAGAGCGCATGCGCCGGCGGCACCGCCGCGCGCTTCACCACCTTGCGGATGCGCCCGGCCTTGCCGAACACCGACATCCCGCATTCGTAGTGACCGAACAGGCCGCTCAGGCGCGGGCCCAGCACCAGCCGCACGTTCTGTTCCGAGTTCGAGGACACGATCGCCAGCCTCACACCTTCGCGGTCGAGCGTGTGCAGCACATCCCCTATCCCGTCGAACAGCGGGATGCGCGCCGCGTTCTCGCGCATCAGGCCGATGAAGCTGCGCGAGGCCAGCGGCAGCTTCCAGGCCGGCATGCCGACGTGACGCATGATCGCGCGGGTGTCGTGGTGGCGCAGCTGCTGGGCCTCCGCCTCGCCGACGCGCCGGAAGCCGTGCTCGTCGGCGATCTGGTTGAACACGCTGATGAAGAAGGGGAAGGAATCGGCCAGCGTGCCGTCGAAGTCGAAGATGGCGAGGCGATAGGACATGAAGACAATTATAGCCCCCGCTGCTCAGATAGTGCCCCCATTGGCGCGCAGCACCTGGCCATTGATCCAGCCGGACTCTTCGCCCACCAGGAAGGACACGATGCGCGCGATATCTCCCGGCTCGCCGAGGCGCTCGAGCGGCGGCAGCTTGGCGAAACCCTCGATCTGCTCCTGGGTCTTCCCCGAAAAGAACAGCTCGGTGGCAACCGGCCCCGGCGCCACGGTGTTGACGCGGATGCGGCGCCCGCGCAGCTCCTTGGCGAACACCGCGCCCATCGCTTCCACCGCAGCCTTGCTGGCGCTGTAGACGGCGTAGCCGGGCAGCTTCATCGCCAGCACGCTGGTGGAAAAATTGACGATGCGTCCGCCGTCGTTCAGGCGGCGCGCCGCTTCGCGCAGGGTGTTGAAGGTGCCCTGTACGTTGACGCCGAAGGTCTGGGCGAACAGCTCGTCGGAGGTGTCGGCCAGCGACACCGTCTTGAGCACGCCGGCATTGTTGACCAGCACGTCGACCTTGCCCAGCTCGCGCTCGGCAGTGTCGAACAGCGCGCGCACTTCAATCGGATTCGCCACGTCGGCCTTGACGGCAATCGCCTTGTGGCCGCAGGCATGCAGGGTGGCGAGCACGCGATGGGCCTCGGCTTCGTTGCTGGCGTAGTTGACGACCACCCCGTAGCCGTCCTCGGCCAGGCGCTGGGCCAGGGCGGCGCCGATGCCGCGCGAGGCGCCGGTGACGATCGCGACTTGTTGAGCGTCCTTGTTCATGCTTCCTCCTGTGGGTGGGTGAGTGGATGCATGCATGATGGACCATTATCCGAAAAAGATAATTAGCTGCTGAGCAGCAAGATTATTCCGCTTCCATCAACAATCAGCACAGGGCGGCTGTGTCCATGATGCAGGTCGTGGCCACGCGGCGGCGCTCGACATAGCCGGGGTTCGCGACCACCGCAGCTTCGGTACTGGGACAGGTCGCGCCGCCGTTGCAGGCGACGGCTTCCAGCTGCACCATGCGCTTCTGCACCGGCTTGCCGGCGCTGTCCTCGCCTTCGTTGAAATCCTTGTACGTGCAGCGCACCGTGACCTGGAAGCCGCTGTCGCTGGCGAAGTCGGCCAGCGTCCGCCCCTTGTCATCGCAGCTGCCGTTGCGCAGTTGGTAGAAGCCCCATTCGATGCCGCCGCGCGCAGCCAGGCTGGCACGCGCCCCGAGCAGGGCGGTGTCGACGGTGGCCTGCTGGGTGCCCGTCATCCGCAGCAGCGCGACGCACACGCCGGCCACGACGACCAGCAGCACCACCGCCGCGATGTAGGCGAAGCCGGACTGGCGAAGCCGGTTCGTGATGCGCTTCATGGCACCGCTCATGGCACATTACTCACATGTGCGCCCAGTGTCAGCGCGACCGATTCGCCGCCGTCGGCCAGGCTCAGCTGCAGCTGGACGAAGCCGCTCTGCTGGGTGGCGCCGTGGTTGGGCGAGTAGACGAAGGTGCAGCTGGCGACCTTGGAGGCCAGCACCGGCGCATCGTCCGGCACCTCGCAGCTCTGCGTCGGCGAGAGCCCGCGGACGACCCGGTACAGCACGCCCTGGCCGCGTCCATCCTCCAGCCCGGCGCCCGCGCAGATATAACTGACCGCCTGCTCGCCGCCCGGCACCACGACGAAGCGGCCGTCCTGGTAGCCGAAGGGGATGCGGGTCGGCGTCACGCCGAGGCGGTGCGCGCCCTTCCAGTCATCCGGCTCCTTGTGGTCGTCGACCGAGGTGATGGTCGAGACGTTGCCGCCGCCATAGACGTCACCCGGATTCTGGTTGCCGATCACGACCAGGTCGCCCGCGGCCGGCCGCGTGGTGAAGGGCGTCATCACGTCGAACTGCGTGGCGGCGACGTCGTAGTCGAGGAAGGCATCGCCGCTACGCCCCGCTTCGACGTCGGGTCCCGCGCGGAAGCGCCCCCCGTCGGTGGTCGGGACCAGCTCGAGGCATTGCGCATGGCCCAGCCTGAGTGAATTCGGCACCGCCGCACGCACCTCCTGCACGATGCGGCGCAGCGCGGTATCGGCCTGGTTGGTCAGCGCGGCGCGCCTGCCTACCGCCAGATAGCCCTGCATCGTCGGAGCGAGCTGCCTCGCCAGGATGCCGCCCAGGACCCCGACCAGCACCACCACGATAAGCTGCTCGACCAGGGTGAAGCCGCGCTGTCCGTGCCTGCGCTTCATGGCGCCTCCCATGGGCTGGTCCGCCAGCCCGTCAGCGAGAGCTGCCGGTCTCCGTGGGTCACGGTGACGGTGACGCGCAGCGCGTTCCCGGCCGGGACGCCGGTCAAGGCCACGCCATTCGACTCGACCCGCACGCTGACGCCATAGTCCCCCAGCCCGGCGATGGGCTCGCCGCCGATGTCGCGGATGCCGCTGCTCGCATAGCCGGGATTGGCGTCGTCCAGGCGGTCATAGTCGCGCACGTCGTTGAACTGGGCACGGGTCGGCGCCGCGGCCTCGTCGTCGGTGATGGCGAAGGGCTTGAGCAGGACCTCTTCCATCATGCCCTCGCCGACGGCCAGCATCTGCTGCGTGATCACCGGATCGGTGCTGGCCAGGTTGGCGCGGGTGAAGGCCGCCACCAGGCCGGCCAGGGCGGTGCCGATGATGACGATGGCGACGATCAGTTCCACCAGGGTGACCCCGGCCATGCGCCTACTGGACATAGCCGGTGCTCCCTTCGAAGGCGATGCGGCGACGCTCCTCGCCATCGAGGCGGATCACAACCGCGCCGCGCACGGTCTCGCGGCCGGTCGCGCTGGCCGTGATCAGTCCGTTCGGCTGGAAGTACAGCGTATGGCTGGTGGCCGTCACGCCCTTGGCCGTGGTGCTGGCCCCGATCCCGTCGAGCGCGATGTCGCAGGCGGTCGCGGCCGGTTTCCTTGCCAGTTGCAGGGTGACCGAGGAAGCATCGACGGTCGCACACACCAGGCGGCGGCGCGCCACCGCCGTCTTCTGCGCGGTGCGCAGCGCGCTCGCGACCTCGTCGCCGAAGGTGGCGGCGGCGAAGCTGTTTTCGCCGACGAGCTTCGGCGCCCCGATCGCGGCGAGCACGCCGATCAGCACCATGACCATCACCAGTTCGACCATCGTGAAGCCGCGCGCGGCATCCAATCGAATCAATTGAACACCTCGCGCACGTGGATGATGCGGCGGTTTTCCGGCGTGTAGACGCCGAAGGTGGCGCGGCCGTTCGGATCCCTGGGCTCGCTCGTGCCGCAGCCGGTCGTGATCGAGCGCAGCCAGGCCATGCCGGCGCCGGCCGACTCCTTGCCGGTACCGGCCTGATTGCCGATGCAGGCATTGTCCTGCTTGCCGTTACCCAGGTTGGCCGCGATGTCGACCGGCCCCGAACCGCCGGCCGTCACGCGCAGGTCGAAGGCGGCGGCGCCATTGACCAGTTTCAGCCCGCTCCCCGGGATGGCACGCTCCACCGTCATCCCGGCGCTAGCCGGCTTGAATCCGAATGCGTCCCGCGGAATGAGGGTGGCATTGTCGTCGCTATGGAGCAGCCAGCTCTTGCCGGTCCAGTACTCGGCCGTCACCGGCACCGACAGCGTCGACTTGAGGCCGCCGAAGCGGTTGCCGATACGCAGCCGGCCGCTGCGGATGATGGGCATCGCGCTGTCCTCGGCCGCGGCAGGCGTGGCCGAGGACACGTCGAGCGGGGCCGGCTTGCCGTTGCCGGCGCGCAGGCGGATCTGGGCCGGTGCGCGCGGCGCCGGGGTGAAGACGTAGCTCAGTTCGAGCAGGGCGACACCGTCGCTGAACTTGTCGGCGCCGACCGTGACGGTGGACAAGCCGCCCGGTGGCGCTGCGAAAGCCGTGCCGGTCTTGTCGTTTGCCGCCAGTGCCAGGGGCTCGCTCAGGCCGCGCAGCGCGCTGTAGTTGGCCGTCACCGCGCCCGCCTTGTTCATGGCGCTGACCCGCAGCGGGAAGGGCTCGCCTGCGTAATAGATGGAGCGCGGCGCTGCCAGGGCCACCTCGAAGTAGGCCGGAATGAAACGACCGACGCTGCCGCTGCAGTTGCCGGCGCCTGCGGTGTTGGTGCTGCCCGAGGCGCCCAGGCTGGTGCCGAGGAAGCCCGACAGGCTCGCGTTCAGGTCGATGTTGCCGACGTCGGGCCAGGTGGCGGCCACCGAGGCGACCCCCGCGCTGAAGACCGGCGCCGCCGCGGTGAGGCTGCGCCTGTTTCCACCCTGCGCGTGGCACTCGACCCCCAGGCTCACGGCATGGCCGGTCGCCAGTGCATCGTTCAGGGCCTGGGTGTCGAAGTTGCGCGTGGTGGCGCCCGCAAGGTTGCGGGCCGTGAGCTTGAGCGCGAACGCGGCCCCCGCGCGAATCGGTCCTGCAACCGGCTCGATCAGGAAGGAAGCCGGCGCCGTCACGGCGCTGCCTTCGCCGCTGGCCTTGCCCCTGGGGTCATCGATGACGGCGCTCAGCCTGATTTCGCCGGCATCGGCGTATCTGTAAGAAACCTGCGCACTGCCGTTGTTGTTGAAAGCGGTCGTGATCTTGTTTGTCGTTCCGGGCGTGCAGGCCAGCGCGGCGCCGCCCAGCACCGGCGCCAGTGTGCCGGTCTTCGGCTTGCCGTAGCTGCAGGCATAGCTCACCGAAGGGGACTGGTTCTGGAAGGCCGCGATGCAGGCGCTGTTGTCATCGTTCGCCCTGACCGCCTCCAGCGTGGCCATGACGCCGGCCGCGTCGGCGGCGTGGGGAGGAACGCTCAGCTTGAGCTTGGTTCCCCCCGTGAAGTTCATGGTGCAGCTGTTGGTGTTGTTGCTGGTGCGGTAGCACTCCCTGGCGTTCTCGGGGGTGACCGTCGCGCCGGTCACGTCCAGCTCGACGCTCCCCGCGGCGATGCGTATGAAGTCGATGACGGCCGAACCGGCGTTCGCGGCGATCGTGAAGTCCTGCCCCAGCAGCCTGGCCGAGACCGTGCCGGCAAAGTGCGGTGCGGTGCAGGTGGCGTTGGCGCAGGCGGTGACCGTGATCTTCTCGGACAGGCAGGTGTCGCCTTCGCCGTCGTGGGTGATCAGGAAGCGCCGCAGCCCCTGGGACGCCGCCGGGCCTTCGCAACGCGGTCCATTGGCGGTATTGACCGGGAAGCCGCTGTTGTTGGTCACGCAGTCGCACTTGCCGGCCGTGGTGCCCTTCTTGCAGAAGATGGTGCCGGCGATCCGTCCGGCCGACTCCAGCGTGGCCCAGTTGACGCTGGCGTTGCCGGTGATGAGGGCATTCGAGGACTGCAGCAGCAGGTCGCCGGTATCGACGCTGCCGTCGACGGTGTTCCCCGACCCCATGCTGATCCTGGTGGCGGCGGTGACGCTCCCCTTGATCCTGCTGCCCGAGGCTTGCATGTCGAAGACGCCGGTCGAGACGTTACCGTTGACGGTATTCCCCGAGCCCATCGTGAATGACGTGGCGGCGGTGATGTTGCCGTTCACCGTGCTGTTCGATGCGAGCATGTCGAACATGGGAGCCGTCACGCTGCCCGAGACCGTGCTGCCCGATCCGAGCGTGAACTTGCTGCTTGCGATGACGTTGCCGGTGATGGTCGTGGAGGGGGAGGCGGTGATTGATGCGCCGCTGACGTTGCCCGTGATTTTCGATCCCGAACTGATGGCGAGCGTCCCTTGCGCCGTCAGGTTGCCGTTGATCGTCACCCGTGCGCTGCCGAGCTGGATGGCGTTGGCGCTCACGTCCGCTGTCATCGACTGCGCCGAGCTGCCCATGTAGAAGGTGCCGCCGACCGCAATGCTGCCGCCGGTCACGTCGAGCTTGTCGGGGTTCATGTCCGCAAGGCTGAAGCTGCCCGTGAAAACCAGCCGGGAGCCGGCGCGCATGACCAGGCTCTGGTTCCAACCGAAGGCGAAACTGTTGTTGACCTTGAGGGTGTAGCCGGAGGCGATGATGACCTCGTCATTGCCGTTGATGGCGGAGGCACTAGGGCAGCTGTATTCCTTGTCGCTCAGGGTGCAGCCGCCGACCTGCCGGCCGTCGAAGTGGAAGACGGCGGCCTGGGCGGCGCCGCTGCCCGGGAGTCCCGCCAGGACAAGCGCGAGCGCCGGCAGCCAGCGCCGCCAGGCCTGGTGGCGCAGCGGCGATTGGCCGGCAAACAGCAGGGCGAATAGGAACGGGATGTACACGGCTGGACCTGCACTGAAGCATGGAGGTCCAAGTGTGCATCAGATGCCTGTTTGTAACAATAAATATTTCACGCTGGAAACAATCGTAGGGGTACGAAAGCAACACCGGGGGGCGCCGGTTCCCGCGCAAGGGCCTCAGGCGGCGATCGCCGCGTCGCCCGTGCCCGCGATCGCCAGGTGGCGGTTCACCGCCGACAGCACCGCGCGGAACGAGGCCGTCACGATATTGCTGTCGATGCCGACGCCGAACAGGGTCTGGCCGCTGCCCACCCGCAGCTCGACGTAGCAGGCGGCGCGGGCGTCGGCGCCGCGGCCGATCGCGTGCTCGTGGTAGTCCATCAGGCGGATGTCCAGGCCGAGCGCGTTCACGAAAGCGTCGATCGGGCCGTTGCCGCTGCCTTGCAGGGACTGCGGCGCGTGGTTGCGCGCCACGTCCAGCTCGATCTGCACGCCGTGCGCGCTGTCCTCGAGCATGCGGTGCGCCATGTACTCGTACGGCGTGTCCTGCTCCAGGTATTCGCGCGAGAACAGCGCATGGATGCTTGCTGCGGCGATTTCGCGGCCGGTTGAATCGGCCACGCGCTGCACCGCGCGCGAGAACTCGATCTGCAGGCGGCGCGGCAGCTCCAGGCCGTATTCCTGCTGCAGCAGGTAGGCCATGCCGCCCTTGCCGGACTGGCTGTTGACGCGGATGACGGCGTCGTAGCTGCGGCCCAGGTCGGCCGGGTCGATCGGCAGGTAGGGTACTTCCCAGATCGCATCGGCTTGTTGCACGGCGAAGCCTTTCTTGATGGCGTCCTGGTGCGAGCCGGAGAAGGCGGTGAAGACCAGGTCGCCCGCATACGGGTGGCGCGGGTGCACGGGCAGCTGGTTGCATTCCTCCACCAGCTGGCGCACCGCGTCGATGTCCGAGAAGTCCAGCCCCGGGTCGACGCCCTGGGTGTAGAGGTTCATCGCCAGCGTCACCAGGTCGACGTTGCCGGTGCGCTCGCCGTTGCCGAACAGGCAGCCTTCGACGCGGTCGGCGCCGGCCATCACGGCCAGCTCGGCCGCCGCCACGGCGGTGCCGCGGTCGTTATGCGGGTGCACGCTGATGATGAGCGTTTCGCGGCGCTCGAGGTGGCGGCACATCCATTCGATCTGGTCGGCGTAGACGTTGGGCGTGCTGGCCTCCACGGTGGAGGGCAGGTTGACGATCATCTTGTTGTCGACGGTCGGCTGCCACACGGCGCTCACGGCATCCACGATCCGCTTCGAGAAATCGAGCTCGGTGGTGGAGAAGGATTCGGGCGAATACTCGAGGCCCCACTGCGTCTGCGGATGCCGGGCCACCAGTTCCTTGATCAGCTGGGTGCCCTTCACCGCGATCTGCACGATCTCCTCGCGTTCCATGCCGAAGACCACGCGGCGGAACACCGGCGCCACCGAGTTGTAGACGTGGACGATGGCTTTCTTCGCGCCGACTGCGGATTCCACCGTACGGCGGATCAGCTCGTCGCGCGCCTGGGTCAGCACGATGATGGTCACGTCGTCCGGGATGCGGTCTTCCTCGACCAGCATGCGCACGAAGTCGAAGTCGGTCTGCGATGCCGAAGGGAAGCCGACCTCGATCTCCTTGATGCCGATTTTCACCAGCATCTCGAAGAAGCGCAGCTTCTTCTCCGGGCTCATCGGCTCGATCAGGGCCTGGTTACCGTCGCGCAGGTCGGTGCTCATCCAGATCGGCGGACGGGTGATGCTGCGGCTCGGCCACTGGCGGTCGGCCAGCTGGACGGCGGGGAAGGGACGGTATTTGGCGGCGGGGTTCTTCAGCATTTCGTTTCTCCTGATTGCGTGACACGACGGGCCCGGGTGGGGCAGGTGTGGCGGCAGGCTGCCGGACGGGCCACGAACGCTAGGCCCGGCAACCGGTCGGTAGCTTTAGCAGGAGACGAAACTGCGCGCGCGCGCCTTGCGCCAGCTGGGTGCTGGTGGCGGGGAACGACGGGGTGTGGAACGGAATCTTGGACATCGGTACAACTTTCCTTGACTGCTTGTGGGCCGGCTGGGGTGCCGGGGCGTACGGCGGATTTACGCGCGCGAATTACGCAACTGATAGCAGGGCTGCCAGCGATAGCGCGCCGGCGGCAGGTAGGGAAGTCGACAGATGCAGGTGGAAGAACATGCAATCCACTCTAAAAGAGGAGTTGGCCGCCTGTCAAGCAGAAATTTGTGCGGTGCAGTAGGGTGGGCGGCTTGTCCGCCCACGCGGCGATCGTTACCGGCTCCGATATCGTGCCGATGATCTTGCTGCAAACAATACCGCGTGGGCGGGAAAACATGTTTTCCCCCGCCCACCCTACAACTTCTCCAGCAGCCCCGGCAGTTCCTTGATGAAGGCATCGCGCACGCGCAGCCCGGCGCGGCCGCCGGGCTCGCGCTGCGCATCCTGCACCAGCCGCGCGAACACGATCGTGCGCTTGCCGTCGCTGGTCCAGCCCACCAGCCAGCCGTGCGGCAGCGCGCCCGGCTCGGACCCGCTGCCGGTCTTCGCATACAGGTCCCAGCCGTTGCGCAGCCGCGGATAGTGCATGAGGGAAGCCGTCATGTCGACCGCCTTGCTGGAAACCGGCAGGGTGCGGTTGACCAGCTTGCGCAGGAACACCGCCTGCTCGTCGGCCGAGATCTTCAGCGAGCTGCCCAGCCAGGCCTGGGTCAGTCCGCCGGCAGCGTCGCGGTTGCCGTAGTCGAAGCGGTCGAGGTAGGACTGGAAGCGCTCTGCGCCGAGCCGGGTCGTGAGCTGCTGCGAATACCAGACCACCGAGTGCTTCATCCACGCGGCCGGACCGGTCGTGCTGCGCCATTCCGGCAGCCAGTCGACGTAGCCTTCGCGGAAGGGCAGCTGCGGCGTGTTTTCATCGGCCAGGATGCCGCTGTCGTAGCCCATCAGGCTGATCGCCACCTTGAAGGTCGAGGCGGGCGTGACGCGCTGTTCGCACTGGCCTTCGCGTACCAGCGCCCTGCCGGTGGCGGCATCGACCAGCAGGGTGCAGCGGATCGCGTCCTGGGCTGCGCCCGGCAGGGCCACACCGGCCAGCAGGACCAGCGTCATCAGGGATTTCATGTTGTCGATCCTCCATCAAAGCAAGCAGTATAGCAATCAGACAATACTTGAGTGGTCGAGCTTTCTGCGCCGCAGCACTATTACTGGTATACTGGAGGCCAGTCGTCGAAGCAGCGCTTCCGACTTTCTCCGGCCCGCAGCGCCAACATCACCGCCGCACCGCGCTACGCCGCCGCCCAAGCCTCCGCCCCTGCTCGCCACCCGCAGGCTGCGCGCTTCCCTTTCTCCAACCCTGGCTTCGGCCGGGCCAGCATCAGAATCGACGCCGCCATGCTTCGCCGGGCGGTGCAACCGACGCTTTACCACCCGTGCGCCGCGCGGGCTGATATCCACGCATGAGGAGCATGAACATGGCCAAAGAAGAACTGATCGAAATGAACGGACTGGTGTCCGAAATCCTGCCTGAGATGCGTTTTCGTGTTGAACTCGACAACGGCCACAAGCTGATCGCCTACACCTCGGGTCGCATGAAGAAGAACCACATCCGCATCCTGGCGGGCGACCGCGTCACGCTGGAAATGTCGCCGTACGACCTGAACAAGGCCCGTATCACGTTCCGTCACATTGAAAACCGTGGTCCTTCGGGTCCGCGTCCGGCGCCGCGCCGCCGCTGATTCATCCGGGCCTGCGCAATGCAGGCGTGCGCTTCCCGCAAGGGGAGCGCGCATACCAGGAAGCTGGCCTCGCACCTCGCAAGGCGCTCGCGATGGACGCCCACCCTACGAAATCCAATGGTGCTGGCAACAACCATGATCGGCCTTACAATGTTTCTATCTAAAAAACAGGCACCCGTCGATCCATGGCCCATATCCATCCTGCCGGCTGGCGCGAGATGTCCGTCACCGGTTCCGCCGCGCGTGAAATCGAAACCCTCGCGCTCCTCGAGAAGCGCCTGCTAGATACGCCCTACGAGATCTACCACGGCGTCCACTGGACCAACGTCGAGCACGGCTTCTCGGCCTACGGCGACATCGACTTCATCATCGTCGCCCCGAACGGCAGGCTGCTGCTGATCGAGCAGATCGCCGGCTTTCTCAACGAGAGCAAGGATGGCCTGGTCAAGAACTACCAGGGCAAGCCGCGCAAGATCCGCCACCAGATCCTGCACACCATCGAAGGCTTCGCCAAGCGCTACCAGGGCGAACTGTCGATCGACTACCTGCTGTACTGCCCCGACTACATCGTCAAGGACCCGCAGCAGGCCGGCATCGACCCCAGCCACATCATCGACGCCACCACCAAGGGCCGCCTGGGCGCGAAGATCAGGGAAATCCTGCCGGTCACCGTGCGCACCGAGGAATTCGACCGGGTCACCCGCTACCTCGGCGACACCCTGAGCCTGCGCCCCGACCCGAGCTCGATGATCGGCTGCGCCACGCAGATGGTCACGCGACTGTCCGGCGGCCTGGCCACCTGGGCGCGCCGGCTCGAATTCACGCCTTACCGCCTGCGCGTGATGGGCACCGCCGGCAGCGGCAAGACCCAGCTGGCGCTGGCGGAATACACGGCCGCCATCGATGCGGGCCTGCGCCCGCTCTACGTCTGCTTCAACCGCCCGCTGGCCGACCACATCGAGCGCCTGGTGCCCGCGGGTGGACGGGTCGCCAACTTCCACGAGCTGTGCGACGCCTGGCTGCGCGCCCAGGGCAAGACGCCCGACTACGGCTCGCCCACCGTGTGGGCCGAGATCGAAGGTGCGCTGGTGGAAGCCGACCTGCCCGAGACCTGGCAGTACGACGTCGTCATCGTCGACGAGGGCCAGGATTTTTCAATCGTCTGGCGCGACATCGTGCTGCGCATGCTCAAGGAGGGCGGCCGCGCCATCTGGCTGGAAGACCCGGACCAGAACCTGTACGGCAAGGAGTCGGTGCCGCTGCCCGGCTGGGTGGTGCTGCACTCGAACACCAACTACCGCAGCCCGCGCGAGGTCGTGCAGATGCTGGGCTCGATCGGCGCCGTCAGCCAGCCGGTGGAGGCGGGCAGCCCGTTCAAGGGCGCCGACATCGAGGAGCTCACCTACCCGGAAGGCGACACCGAGGCCATGCTGTCCCAGACCCGGCGCGCCGTGACCCTGTGCCTGGCCGCGGGCTTCGGGCGCCAGGACATTGCGATCTGCTCCTTCCGCGGGAGGGAACGTTCAAGCATCCTCAAGCTCGATAAACTGAGCGACGCCCACACGCTGCGCTCCTTCACCGGCGCCTACGACCTGTTCGGCAACCCGGTATTCCGCGAGGGCGGGCTACTGGCCGAGTCGGTCTACCGCTTCAAGGGCCAGTCGGCGCCGGCGCTGATCTTCACCGAGATCGACTTCGAGGAGATGGACGAGCTCACGCTGAGAAAACTGTTCGTCGGCATGACCCGCGCGCGCCTGAAGCTGGTGCTGGTGATGAGCGAGCGCGCTTCGGTGCAGATACTCGACCGCATGTGACCCCGCATTTCATGCAGCCTTCATGAGGAATGCGCAAAACCCGCCTGCTGTCGCGTGCTAGCATCTTGCAGATCGACTCACGGAGATGCCGACATGAAGAAACAGGAAGTGACGACCGTGGCGCGCAGGCGCCTGCGCCTGGTGTGCGCCTCGGCAGCCATGCTGCTGCTGGCCGCGTGCGGCGACCATCCGCCGAAAGACGACGATGAGGACGACGAGAAGCCGCCCGCGCAGACCGCCATCAGCATCGTCGCCGGCAGCGCGACTGAATCGGGCAGTACCAATGCCACCGGCACGGCGGCGCGCTTCAACGGCCCCACCGGCATCGCCATCGACGCCGCCGGCAACCTGTACGTGGCGGATACCGGGAACGATTCGATCCGCAAGATCACGCCGGCCGGCGCCGTCACCACCCTGGCCGGCTCTGCCAGCGCGAGCCAGTACGTCGACGGTCCCGGCGACCGCGCGCGCTTCGTCCAGCCGCTGGCGCTGGCGATCAACAGCAGCGGCACCCTGTTCGTCACCGACGAGATGCGCATCCGCAGCATCACCAGCGCCGGCCAGGTGGCCACGGTGGCGACCATTCCGGTCGGCAGCAACGTCACCGCGGGCAGCATGCCGGCGCTGGTCCCGAAAGGGATCGCAGCCGACGCGCGCGACCACCTGCTGGTGACGAACGGGATCAGCACGCGCCGTATCGTTACCGGGGCGACGGGCATGCTGGAAGGCCCCGAGGTGGCCCAGGACCTGATGGGCACCCGCACCGCCGAAGCGCGCGGCGTGGCGACGGACAGCAACAACAACGTCTACGTGTTCGACCTGCAGCGCAGGATCAGCCGCACCTTCAATCCCTTGACCGTCAACGCCAACGTCCTGAACCCGTTGGCCGGCCAGCCGAACGGACGCGGCGCGCTCAATGGCACCGGCACCGCGGCGACGTTCGAGGAAGTGGTGGCGCTGACGGTCGACCCGCAAGGCAATGTCTACGCGGCCGACGCGGTCAACAACCTGGTGCGCAAGATCACGCCGGAAGGCGTGGTGAGCACCATTGCCGGCACCACGCGCAACAGCACGCTGCAGACGGGGAACCTGCCGGGCAGCCTGGCGCCGATCCGGGGCATCACCAACGACGGCAAGGGCAACCTGTACGCAACCTCGGGCAACGCCGTCATCAAGATCAGGCTGCCGTAAGCGGGCAGCGCCGCAGCGGCAAGGCTTAGTGGCCGATCGCCGCGGTGGCAACGCCCTGCGCCACGCTGTTCTTGCTGGTCGTGGTGGTGAGCGCGAACAGCGGCTTGCGCGGCGACTTGTCCGTGGACCACTCGTAGGCGACGGTGCTCTTCACGCCGTCCGGCCCTTTTTCCGAGGTATTGCGCTTGCGCTCGCTGCGGAATGGTTCGGGCGCCTTGCCCACCGTCTTTTCGAACATCGCCTGGGCCGTCGCGGCGGGCAGCGTCTTGGCGTACAGCGCGCACAGGTTCTTGTCCTGGTGGACGACCAGCACGAACTGGCCGTGCTGGCTCGGCACCGACCAGGCAGTGCCCTTGGCGCCCTGCAGGAACATGGCTGCAGCTTCGGCAGGCAGCTGGGGAAAGCTTGAGAGCTGCTTGCGCAGGCCGTCGAAGTCGTGCAGGTACTTCAGGCAGTGCGTGGAATAGATGTTCATGAAGGCTGCGGCCTGCTGTTCAGGTGCAGCGATAGCGATTGAAGACACCAAAATTCCTCCGAGTGTGATGGCGGCTTGACGAAGAAGTCGCATGATCGTCGTACTCCGGCTGATTGCTGTACTTCTCACTATAGCAACTCAGCCCTGAAATCTCGGATTGCCTCAGGCAAACGTACGCGAGGTAGGTTCAGCTGCTCCGCGCGCCGGGCGGCATATCGGCAAGATCGAAATAGACCGGCAGGCCCAGCTCCCGCGCCGTCTGCACGTCCATGTCGGCGCCGTGCGACGCGCCTGCGATGCGGTAGACGGCATGGCACTGGCGCAGCATGCGCTGGGCGACTTCGTAGAGGAAGGATTGCGGGATCGCTTCCGGCACCGTGACCCCGGTGGCGTGCGCCAGCGGCAGCGCGGCCCATTCGCCGATCAGCGGGAAGTGCCCCTTGTCGTACACCGCCAGCGCGGCCTGCTCGAGCGCCTTCAGGTTCCGTTCGATCAGCACCGGGTCGCCGCCTGTGCCGCTGCGGTAGGGGCCGGCGATCAGGATGGTCTTTGCCTGCATGGTGTGTTCCTTTGCTTAGTCGTTGACGACGGTGATGCCGGCGCCTTTAAGGGCCGCGCCGAGTTCGTGCGGCGGTTCGCCATCGACGACCAGGCTCGTGGCCATGCCGAGGCCCCCGATCTTGTAGGCGGACGCCACGCCGAGTTTTTCGCTAGAGGCAAGGACCACCGTCTCCGCGGCATGGGAGGATAGGGCGCGCTTGATATAGGCCTCTTCGAAGTCGCCGGTGCTGAAGCCGGCGTCGGCGTGCACGCCGGTGACGCCCATGAAGTAGAGGTCGGCCCGCACGTGGCTCAGCGCCTCGAGCGCGGCCGCGCCGACGGCGACCATCGAGTGCCGGAAAAGGCGCCCGCCGATCAGCACGACCTCGATCTTCTCGTGCTCGGCCAGGGCGACGGCGATGGTCGGGCTATGGGTGACCACCGTGAGCGGCATGTCGCGCGGCAGGGAGCGGGCCAGTTCCGCGCAGGTGGTGCCGCCGTCGAGGATAACGATCTGGCCGGGCGCGATCAGACGTCTAGCGGCGGCCGCGACCTGCGCTTTCGAACCCATGGCGATCTGCTGGCGCTCCGTCAGGTCGGCTTCCGCAGGCGAGGCCAGCAGGGCGCCGCCGTGCACGCGCTGCAGCAGGCCCTCGGCCGCCATCTCCCGCAAGTCCCGGCGGATGGTGTCTTCCGAGACCCCGTAGTGGGCGGCGAGCACCTTTGCTTCGACCTGGCCACGCTGCCTGAGCATGGACAGGATTTCGTTCTTGCGTTGGCTGGTCAGCATTCTGCACGAAATATCTTGAAGTTGCACGAAATTGCATGTTAGGCTGTGAATATGAGAACGTCAAGGAAAACCCATGTCCAAGCTTGTCCAGATCGTCGATGTTTCCGTCCTTTCTGACCAGTGGTATGTGCTCAAGAAATACAGCTTCGATTACCTGCGCAAGGATGGCAGCAGCCAGCGCCAGACGCGCGAGGTCTACGACCGCGGTAATGGCGCCGCGATCCTTCTCTACAACCGCGCGCGCCGGAGCGTCGTGCTGACCAGGCAGTTCCGGTTGCCGGCTTACCTGAACGGGCTGGCGGACGGGATGCTGATCGAGGCGGCCGCCGGGCTGCTGGACGACATGTCGCCGGCCGACCGCATCCGCATCGAGGCCGAGGAAGAGACGGGCTACCGCATCGAGCAGGTAGAGAAGGTGTTCGAGGCTTACATGAGCCCCGGGTCGGTGACCGAGAAGCTGCACTTTTCTGTGGCGGAATACCAGGACAGCCAGCGCGTTGGCGAGGGAGGCGGGGTGGTGGCGGAAGGGGAGGACATCCAGGTGCTGGAGCTGCCCTTCGACGAGGCGATGGGCATGATCGGGCGCGGTGAGATCGTCGATGGGAAGACGATCATGCTGCTGCAGCATGCGGCCTTGCGGCTGTTTGCCGGCTAGGTGGATTCATGCACACTGCATGTGCGTGCATGCGCCGGGTGTTCGCTTGACTATGTCCTTACCTCAACTATTCTGATCCAGCCAGGCACAAGCATGGCTGGATCGCCGCACGACGGCGACTCCACATAAGGACTACAACAACGGAGACGGAATGCTATTTCACACTCGCACCTCAGCGGGGCTGTCAGCCCTCGCCCTCAGCCTGCTCGCAACGAGCGCCAACGGAGCGGTCGTCGCTCTGCCGAAATACAACGTCAGCGTCAACGAGGTGTCGGTATCCGGATTCTCGTCCGGCGCCCACATGGCGGCGCAGATGCATTTCGCGTATTCGAAGACGGTGAAGAAGGGCGCCGGCATCATCGCCGGCGGGCCTGTCTACTGCTCGCAGGGCAATGCCGCGATCGCGACCGGGCCCTGCATGGCGGACACAGCATCGCGCAACCTGCCCTACTTGATCTCGGTGGTGAACACCTGGTCGGGCAACGGCTACATCGACCCAACCGGCAACATGGCGGCGTCAAAAGTCTACCTGCTGTCGGGCACCATCGATTCGACCGTGCGCCAGCCGGTGATGAACGACCTGCGCACCATGTACGGCAACTACCTCCCGTCCACGAACATCTTCTACAAGAACAACCTGACGGCCGAGCACTCGATCCCGACGGATTTCTTCGGCAGCGGCTGCGCCATCAACGGTTCCCCCTACGTCAATAACTGCAACTTCGATACGGCGGGCGAGATGTTGAAGTGGCTCTACGGGCCGCTGAACGCGAAGAACGCCGGCACCTTGAGCGGCAGCTTCATCAACTTCGACCAGGCCGCGTTCTGGGGCAACCGCAACCCGAACACGCACGGCATGGCGAGCAGCGGCTACGCTTACGTGCCGGCCGCCTGCGCCGCGGGGCAGGCCTGCCGCCTGCACGTGGCTTTCCACGGCTGCCTGCAGAACGTCGCCAGCGTGGGAACGGCCTTCTACCAGAACGCGGGCTACAACCGCTGGGCCGATACCAACAAGATCGTCGTGCTGTATCCGCAGGCGATGGCGAAGGCGAACAATCCGGGCGGATGCTGGGACTGGTGGGGGCACGACGACGTGAACTTCCTGGCCAAGAGCGGCGGACAGATGGTGGCGATCAAGACGATGATCGACAAGATCGTCAGCGGCAATGCGGCGGCGCCGTTCACGTGCAGTTCCTGGTATGCCAGCAACTACGCGCATGTGACGGCGGGGCGTGCCTACCGTGGCGCCGACGGACAGGTGTACGCGGTCAATTCCAACCAGTACCTGGGCTACTACCTGACCACGGCCTATACCGATGTGCGGAGGACCTCGGCGGGGTATTACGCTTACGGTAGCTGTTCGTAGGCACGTAGTCGCCATAGAGAGGCTGGGCATGCCTGGCCTCTTCCTTTCTGTCGCTATTGCGGCACGCCTGCTGGCTTTCAGGTAAATATCTTTCCCTCTATCAATGCCCGTTTGATAGCATCTCGGGATGAACGCACTCCCTTCTCACCACATTACCCCTCCACGCATCCGCCGCCGCCAGACCATCGCATTGGTACTGCTGGTCGTCACCGGAGTGATCAACTACCTCGATCGCGCCACCCTGGCCGTCGCCAACGAGTACATTCGCGCCGACCTCGGCCTCTCGCTCGGTCAAATGGGTCTGCTGCTGTCGGCCTTTTCCTGGAGCTATGCGCTGTGCCAGCTCCCGGTTGGCGCCCTGGTCGACAAGATCGGGCCGCGCTGGCTGCTCGGCACAGGTTTAGTGGTGTGGTCGCTGGCGCAGGCAGCCGGCGGGCTGGTCTCGACCTTCGGCTGGTTCGTGCTTGCACGCGTCGTGCTCGGCATCGGCGAGGCGCCGCAGTTCCCGGCGGCGGCGCGGGTCGTGAGCAACTGGTTCCCGATCAAGTCACGCGGTACGCCGACAGGGGTCTACAACTCGGCGTCGCCATTGGGGTTCGCGTTGGCGCCACTGTGCCTTACTCCCCTGATCGCCGCGACCAGCTGGCACTGGGCCTTTTTCGTCACCGGAGCCCTTGGCATCGTCGCGGCCGTCGTCTGGGTCATGCTGTATCGCGACCCGGTGCGCGAGCAACTGAGCGAGGCCGAGAAAGCGTATTTGGATGAAGGCCAGAGCAGCGAGGCCGCGCCGAAAACGGATTTCGCAGCATGGCGCGCGCTGTTCCGCCAGCGCGCCACCTGGGGCATGATGCTTGGCTTCTTCGGCTCGGTCTATCTGAACTGGGTTTTCCTCACCTGGCTCCCGGGTTATCTGCGCACAGAGCGCCATATGGATGTGGCCATGGTCGGCGTGGCGGCCACGATTCCCTTCCTGTGCGGCTTCGCGGGTGCCTTGACCGCAGGCTGGGCTTCGGACCGGATCACCCGCCGTGCCGCATCGGTTGTGGCAGGCCGCCGCACGGCGGTGGTGCTGGCCATGCTGGGCATGGTGGCGTTCACGATTCCGGCGGCGCTGGTGGAGAGCAATACCGCGGCCATCGCCTGCATCTCGGTCGTCATCTTCCTCGCCAATGCGGCATCGGCCTGTTCGTGGTCGCTCGTCACCGCGGTTGCTCCACGGAGCCGCGTCGCCTCGCTGGGCGCGATCCAGAATTTTGGCGGGTTTATCGGGAGCGCGCTGGCGCCGATCTTTACCGGCTATATCGCGCAGAGCTGGTCCTTTGTACCGGCATTGTTGACGGGGGCAGGCATCGCTTTCATCGGTGCAATGTTCTATCAGTTCCTGGTTGTCCGGCCAATTCCCGAGCAGGATTAAACAGGACTGAACAGAAAGGGCTCAGCTTAATGTGTCGCATGCCTTGTCCAGGCAGGTAGGGGAAGATGACAAGAGTCCACTTTCAAAAATATGTTGAGCCTCCTTTTTACCTGCTGTTCGTCCTTGCCCTTTTTTGGATGAGCAGCGAAGTCGATTGGCTCGAGAATACGATCGGCGGCTTGCAGCTGTTCTTATACGTATTTGTAGGGGGAAACCTGCTTGGTCTGGTTTGTGGGGCTTTATTCGGGTACTACCATCGTGACCTGCTTAGTGGAATGATCGGTCCGGTCTTGAGAACCATGATATTTGCAGGGACGACGGCGATGACTGTTGGGGCCATGTCGATTGCTGGCGCAAGTTATCTCAATCGAACGCACGTTGAGGAAGCTCGCCAATTGACTGTGACAATTACTGATAAGTTCTACGGAAGAAGACAGGCGGCCACGCCGCGTCTGGTAGCCCGGCTTCCCTCGGGTGATGAAGAACACATTGTGGTCGACCGACCGTTTTGGGACCGTGTCATGAGGGGAGACGAGGTCGCGCTTCAGGTGTGTCGTGGGGTATTGGGGTACGATGTCGTTACCAAGTGGTCTGCAGTCGCTGGCGATTCCCGCCGACCGATAGGAAACTTGAGCAATTGAAGCGCCTGAATGCGTTTGAGGGAAAGATCGAATAGCCGCCTGCAGACGGCAGAATAAAAAACGGCCTCGTATAAGTACGAGGCCGTTTTGGCTTGGAGCGCAGAACGCTTAGACGTCGATATTCCCCGCCTGCAGCGCATTGGTCTCGATGAAGTTCCTGCGCGGCTCCACCTCATCGCCCATCAGCGTGGTGAAGATCTGGTCCGCCGCAATCGCGTCCTCGATTTGCACCTTCAGCAGGCGGCGCACGGTCGGATCCATCGTGGTTTCCCACAGCTGCTCCGGATTCATCTCGCCCAGACCCTTATAACGCTGCTTGCTCACGCCGCGTTCCGCTTCCTCGCGCAGCCAGATCATGGCTTCGTGGAAGCCGCGCACCGCGAACTCCTTCATCTTCTCGCCTTCGCCGCGGCGCATGATGGCGCCCTCGCCGATCAGGCCCTGGAAGGTGGCGGCCGCATTGGCCAGCACGGCATAGTCGTTGCTCTGCACGAAGTCGGCGTCGATCGAGGTGACGTTCACGTTACCGTGGTGCATGCGCTCGATGCGCAGCGCGTGCTTTTCGCTCAATTCGTCGGAACGCACCACCACTTTCACGGCCCGGTCGTTGATGGCCGCCTCCATCGCCTGGGCCGAGGCCGTGGCCTCTTCCAGCGTACTCATCTGCAGGGTGACGCCGCTCATGATGGCGGTCAACGCCGCGCGGTCGATCACGCGGGTCAGGCGCATCATGATGGCGTTGGCCAGGTTGTACTGGCGCACCAGCTCGGCCAGCGCTTCGCCGGTGATCGGCTCGGCGCCTTCGCGCGGGATCAGGGACGCGCTGTTCAGCGCCACCATCATCATGTAGCTGGCTTCCTCCAGGTCGTCCTTCAGGTAGCGCTCGTCGCGGCCGTGCTTCACCTTGTACAGCGGCGGCTGCGCGATGTAGATGTGGCCGCGCTCCACCAGCTGCGGCATCTGGCGGTAGAACAGCGTCAGCAGCAGGGTGCGGATGTGGGCGCCGTCGACGTCCGCGTCGGTCATGATGATGATGCGGTGGTAGCGCAGCTTGTCGACGTTGAATTCGTCCGGGCCGATCGAGGTGCCGAGGGTCGCGATCAGGGTGGTGATCTGCTCCGACGACAGCATCTTTTCGAAACGCGCCTTTTCCACGTTCAGCACCTTGCCGCGCAGCGGCAGGATGGCCTGGAACTTGCGGTCGCGGCCCTGCTTGGCGGAGCCGCCTGCCGAGTCACCCTCGACGATGTACAGCTCGGCCAGCGCCGGATCGCGCTCCTGGCAGTCGGCCAGCTTCGACGACAGGCCCAGGCCGTCCATCACGCCCTTGCGCCGGGTGAGGTCGCGCGCCTTGCGGGCCGCTTCGCGCGCACGCGCCGCTTCCACGATCTTGCCGCAGATGATCTTGGCGTCGTTCGGCTTCTCCATCAGGAAGTCGGTCAGGGTCTTGGCCACGATCTCTTCCACCGGGCCGCGCACTTCCGACGACACCAGCTTGTCCTTGGTCTGCGACGAGAACTTCGGCTCCGGCACTTTGACGGACAGCACGCAGGTGAGACCCTCGCGCATGTCGTCGCCCGAGATTTCCACCTTCGCCTTCTTGGCGAATTCGTTCTCGTCGATGTACTTGTTGATCACGCGCGTCATCGCCGCGCGCAGGCCGGTCAGGTGGGTGCCGCCGTCGCGCTGCGGGATGTTGTTGGTGAAGCACAGCACCTGCTCGTTGTAGGCGTCGTTCCACTGCATCGACACGTCCACCGAGATGGTGGTGCCCTGCTCGGACACGCGCTCGCCGGTCGCCTGGAACACGGTCGGGTGCAGGACGGTCTTGGCCTTGTTGATGTATTCGACGAAGCCGCGGGTGCCGCCTTCGAAGGCGAACACTTCTTCCTTGCCGGTGCGGTGGTCGCTCAGCTTGATGTTGACGCCGTTGTTCAGGAACGAGAGTTCGCGGATGCGCTTGCTCAGGATCTCGTAGTGGAACTCGACGGTGGTGAAGATTTCCTCATCGGCCCAGAAGTGGACTTCGGTGCCGCGCTTGTCGGTGTCGCCCAGGACCTTCATCGGCGAGACTTCCACGCCGTCGACCACCTCGATGATGCGGTCCACCGGGACGCCGCGGCAGAATTCCAGCTGGTGCACCTTGCCTTTTTGGCGCACGGTCACGCGCAGCAGCTTCGACAGTGCGTTCACGCACGAGACGCCGACGCCGTGCAGGCCGCCCGACACCTTGTACGAGTTCTGGTTGAACTTGCCGCCGGCGTGCAGTTCGGTCAGGGCGATCTCGGTCGCCGAGCGCTTCGGCTCGTGCTTGTCGTCCATCTTGACGCCGGTCGGGATGCCGCGGCCATTGTCGGTGATCGAGATCGAATTGTCGGAGTGGATGGTGACGTGGATCTCGGTGCAGTAGCCGGCCAGGGCTTCGTCGATCGAGTTGTCGAGCACCTCGAACACCAGGTGGTGCAGGCCGGTGCCGTCCGAGGTGTCGCCAATGTACATGCCCGGGCGCTTGCGCACCGCTTCCAGGCCTTCCAGGATCTGGATCGAAGACGCGCCGTATTCGTCCGCCTTGGCGGCGGGAGTCATTTCTGGTTGGGTATTCTCGGACATGGACTGCTTTCTATAAAACGTGGTATTCAGGCTGCCTGCAGCCTGTGCCGCCATGCCGGCCTGCGCCGGAATGGCGGTGATGACTGTTCGTCAGATCAGATACGCATCGGCATGACGACATACTTGAAGTCGCCATTGTCGGGAATCGAGATCAGCGCCGACGAGTTCGAATCGCCCAGCGCGATGTTCACCTGGTCGCACTTCAGGTTGTTCAGCACGTCGAGCAGGTAGGTCACGTTGAAGCCGATGTCGATGGTGTCGCCGCCGTAGTCGATCTCGAGTTCTTCCACCGCTTCTTCCTGGTCGGCGTTGGTCGAGCTGATCTTCATGACGCCCGGCTCGATGATGCAGCGCACGCCCTTGAACTTGTCGCTGGTCATGATCGCGGCGCGCTGCAGCGAACGCAGCAGTTCATCGCGGCCGATGGTGAACTCGTTCTTGTAACCCTTGGGGATCACGCGGGTGTAGTCAGGGAACTTGCCCTCGACCAGCTTCGAGACCAGCTCGATGTCGGCGAAGGTCAGCTTGACCTGCGAGGCGGCGATATCCAGGCGCACTTCCTCATCGCTTTCTTCCAGCAGGCGCTGCAGTTCGATGATGGTCTTGCGCGGGATGATCACTTCCTGGCGCTCGAAGGACTGCTCGGAGGCCACCTGGCAGAAGGCCAGGCGGTGGCCGTCGGTGGCCACGGCGATGATGTTGTTACCGTCCAGCACCAAGAGCAGGCCGTTCAGGTAGTAGCGGATGTCCTGCTGGGCCATCGCGAAGTGCACCATGTTGAACAGGTGCTTCAGCGTCTTCTGCGGCAGGGTGACGGTGGCGTTGTAGCTGTCGGCCACCGAGACGGTCGGGAATTCTTCCGCGGCCAGGGTCTGCAGGGCGAAGCGCGACTTGCCGCTCTGGACGGCCAGGCGCTTGTTCTGCAGGGTCATGGTCACGTCGCCCGACTCCGGCAGGGCGCGCAGGATGTCCAGCAGCTTGCGCGCCGCCACCGTGGTGCCGGTCACGTCGTCGCCCGAACCGATGTTGGCGTGCGTCGTGATCTGGACTTCGGTATCGGTCGAGAGGAAGGAGACGCTTTCGCCGTCCTTGCGAATGAGGATATTGGCCAGAATCGGCATAGTGTGCCGACGCTCGACAATACCGCTCACGATCTGCAGTGGCCGGAGAAGCGTGTCTCGGGTGGTTTTGACCAGTTGCATAGATATCCTCAGTTAAGTATGAATTTATTTATTGCTATCGCTCTATTTTGCCAATTGCCGGAAGCAAACACAAACGCTGTCGCATGGCTTTTGTAGGGTGGGCGGCTCGTGATCCCGTCCACTGGACCAGATCACCCCACGCGTTCAACTATCTCTTGAACAATCGCACCGTGTTTAATCACCCGCTGCTTGAACGCGTGGGCGGGAGACCCGCCCACCCTACGGAAACTCCCAATCAGCCCTTCAGCGTCTGCTCCAGCACGTGCAGCTCATGGTTGCACTCGGCATTCTTCTGGCGGTCCTGGGCGATCTTGCGCACCGCGTGCAGGACGGTGGTGTGGTCGCGGCCGCCGAACAGCTCGCCGATCTCCGGCAGGCTCTTTTGCGTCAGCTCCTTGGCCAGGTACATGGCGATCTGGCGCGGGCGGGCGATGTTCGCCGGGCGGCGCTTGGAGTACATGTCCGCCACCTTGATGTTGAAAAAGTCCGCCACCGTCTTCTGGATGTTCTCCACCGAGATCTGGCGGTTCTGCACCGACAGCAGGTCCTTCAGGGCTTCCTTCACCACGTCGATGGTGATGTCCTTGCCGTGGAAGCGCGAGTAGGCCAGGATCTTGCGCAGGGCGCCTTCCAGCTCGCGCACGTTGGAGCGCAGGTGCTTGGCCACGAAGAAGGCGACGTCGTCCGACAGGGTCACGTTCTCGGACTGCGCCTTCTTCAGCAGGATCGCCACGCGCATTTCCAGCTCCGGCGGCTCGATCGCGACCGTCAGGCCGGAGTCGAAGCGCGAGATCAAGCGGTCGTCCATGCCGGTGATCTCTTTCGGATAGGTATCCGAGGTGATGATGATCTGCTTCTTGGCCGCGATCAGCGCTTCGAATGCATAGAAGAACTCTTCCTGCGTGCGGCTCTTGCCGCCGAAGAATTGAATATCGTCGATCAGCAGCATGTCGAGCGAGTGGTAGTAGTGCTTGAAGTCGTCGAAGCCTTTCCGCTGGTAGGCGGTGACGACGTCGCGCACGTACTGCTCGGCGTGGATGTAGCGGATGCGCGCGTTCGGGTTGTCGGCCATGACCTGGTTGCCGATCGCGTGGATCAGGTGGGTCTTACCGAGGCCGACGCCGCCGTAGAAGAACAGCGGGTTGTACGAGACGCCCGGGTTGTTGGCCACCTGGATCGCGGCGGCGCGCGCCAGCTGGTTGGCCTTACCGGTCACGAAGCTGTCGAAGGTCAGGTCCGTGTTGATGCGGCTCTGCTCGCGCTTGGGCGAGTTGGCGATGTTCACGTTGCCCTGGCTGGGGGCAGGGTCGGGGCGCGGCGCGTCGAAATTCGGCGGTGCGCTGCCTTCGGCAGCGCCGGCAGGGCCGGCCGGCTTCTTGGCCGGGTTGTTCTTCGGGTCGAGCACGAACTGCACTTCCACCGGCGCTTCCCAATACTGGCAGGCGAGCTCGGTGATGCGCTTGGCGAACTGCGTCTTGACCCAGTCGAGCTTGAAGCGATTCGGCGCCGCAATGCGCAGCTTGCCGTCCTCGTAGTCGAGCACGACGAGCGATTTGATCCACGCACTATATTGCTGCGGCGTCAGCTCGAGTTCCAGCTGCGCGGAACAGGTCTGCCAAAAGTTTTCCATACTTCGCTAGTTGATACGTAACACGCTATTTTACCTGTCTCGGCCGAAGTTATCCACAGGTTGGGCCCACTATTTTCAACCGAAAGCGCAGTTTGCGCAGCAGCGCCGGCGCGACAGCAGGGCGCGAGGGCGGCTCATCAGGAAACAACAGCTTCCTTGACAGCTGGACTGGAAATCATGTCTAATTCAGGGTTCCCCGTCCGTGCGCCATATCAAGCTGACAATTCAGCAGGCGGTCGCCCGGGCGAAACGAGTATCTGCTGTGGCGCGACGCTGGCTTAACCATCTGCGAACTGTCATTGGCGACGAATCCTGACGCGACGTCAGACCCGATTTTGCACTTTCTTTTGCTTTAAGCGAGACCACCATGAAACGTACTTACCAACCTTCCGTCGTCCGTCGCAAGCGCACGCACGGCTTCCGCGCACGTATGGCTACCCGTGGTGGCCGTCAAGTCCTGAACGCTCGCCGCGCCAAGGGCCGCAAGCGCCTGGCTGTCTAAGTTTCTTAGACCAGATCGACGCGGTCGGTGATGACAGGCGAAGGTTCGCACGACTTCGCGCGCGTTCGGCGTATCGTTAAAACGGATGAGTTTTCATCCGTTTTTCGTTTGCGGCCGGCACAAAAATCCGCGCATTTCGTGCTCTACACCCGACCCAACAGCCTGCCGCATGCGCGGCTGGGCGTCGTTGCGGCCAAGCGTTTCGCGCCGCGCGCCGTCACCCGCAATACGATCAAGCGCGTCACGCGCGAACTGTTCCGCACCAGCCAGCTGCAGGCGGTCGACTGTATCGTCCGCTTATCCCGGCCGGTGAACGGCAAGGATGGGCCGGCCACCACGCGCGCCCTGAAGGCCGAGCTGCGCGCCGAGCTGGCCCGCCTGTTCGCCTCTCAGCGCCCGCGCCGTCCGGCGCCCACGCCGACATCATGAAGACGCTGCTGGTCTGGTTCCTTCGCGGCTACCAGCTGCTGCTGTCCCCGTTGCTCGGGCAGAAATGCCGTTTTTACCCGACCTGTTCCAATTACGCGATCGAAGCACTGCGCGTGCACGGCGCGGCCCGCGGCTCGCTGCTGGCCGTGCGCCGCGTGTGCCGCTGCCATCCGTGGAACCCGGGCGGCGTGGATTTCGTCCCGCCGGCGCATGAGGGCAAGGACCAGCAACCTCCACCAGCCGCTCGCGGTTGTAATCACTCCTGACTAGACTCCAATGGAACTCAATAAACGTACCGTCCTGTGGATCGTGTTCGCCATTTCCCTGATTGTTCTCTGGAACAACTGGATGGTGACCAACGGTAAACAGTCGCTGTTCTCGCCGGCCCCGCCGACCGCCCAGGTGGCGCAGCAGCAGGCCAAGCCGAACGACGTGCCGGCCGCCGGTCAGCCGGGCGCCGCTGCAGTCCCGGGTGCACCGGGCGTCCCGGGTGCGGCCCCTGCCGCACCGCAGACCCAGCGCATCACCATCACCACCGACGTGGTCAAGGCCGACATCGACACCCTCGGCGGCGTCATCAAGCGCCTCGAGCTGCTGAAGTTCGCCGACGAGATCGACAAGACCAAGAACAAGGTGCTGTTCAACGTGGCCGGCAACAACGTCTACCTCGGCCAGACCGGCCTGGTCGGCTCGACCCCGGCGGGCGTGATGCCGAACCACGCGACCCCGTTCGTGGCCCGTCCGCTCACGCGCGGCGCCGACGGCACCGTGCAGCTGGTGCTGGACGCGGAGCAGGGTGGCGTGCGCCTGACCAAGACCTTCACCTTCCGCAAGGGCGACTACACCATCGGCATCCGCCATGACGTGACCAACCTGACCGCCGCGCCGGTGCAGCCTTCGCTGTACCTGCAGCTCCAGCACGACGGCAACAAGCCGCCGACCGACTCGTTCTTCATGCCGAGCTACACCGGCCCGACCCTGTACACGGACGCAGACAAGTACCAGAAGCTGACCTTCGAAGAGATCGAAGACGGCAGCGCCCAGCACTCGACCAAGGCCAACAACGGCTGGATCGCGATCTCGCAGCACTTCTTCGTGTCGGCCTTCATCCCGGCCGACAAGGCGCAGCGCGAGATCTTCACCAAGAAGATCGCGAACAACCTGTACGCCATCGGCACCATCCAGCCGCTGGGCAGCGTGGCCCCGGGCGCGACCGTGTCGACCGACACCCGCCTGTACTCGGGCCCGCAGGACGAGCAGACCCTGGAAACCATCACCCCTGGCCTGGAACTGGTCAAGGACTACGGCATGCTGACCATCATCGCCAAGCCGATCTTCTGGGTGATGACCCACCTGCACTCGCTGCTGGGTAACTGGGGCTGGACCATCGTCGCCCTGACCGTCCTGATCAAGCTGGCCTTCTTCCCGCTGTCGGCGGCCGGCTACCGCAGCATGGCCAAGATGCGCGTGGTGACGCCGAAGATGCAGGCGATCCGGGAGCGCTACAAGAACGACCCGCAGAAGATGCAGCAGGCCACCCTGGAGCTGTACAAGACCGAGAAGATCAACCCGCTGGGCGGCTGCCTGCCGATCCTGGTGCAGATGCCGGTCTTCTTCGCCCTGTACTGGGTGCTGCAGGCATCGGTCGAGATGCGCGGTGCGCCGTGGATCCTGTGGATCCAGGACCTGACCCAGCCGGACCCGTACTTCATCCTGCCGGTCGTCTACGCGGTGTCGATGTACATCACCACCAAGCTGAACCCGCAGCCGACCGACCCGGTGCAGGCGAAGATGATGCTGTTCATGCCGCTGGCGTTCTCGGTGGTGTTCTTCTTCTTCCCGTCGGGCCTGGTGCTGTACTGGGTGGTCAACAACATCCTGTCGATCGCGCAGCAGTGGGTGATCACCAAGAAGTTCGAGACCGGCGCGGCGAAGTAAGCGCTGTTCTGGTTTCAGTGGAAAGCCCGCGCGTTGCGCGGGCTTTTTCTTTTCCGTATCCCTTACAATCCCCCCATGAAACTCGACACCTCCCCCATCGCCGCCATCGCCACCGCTCCCGGCCGCGGCGGCATCGGCGTCGTGCGCGCCTCCGGCAAATCGCTGCATGAGCTGATCGACGCCCTGTTCCCCGGCGTGAAACTGCACCCCCGTCACGCCACCTACATCCCTTTCAAGGCCGCCAACGGCGACTTGATCGACGAGGGGCTGGCCCTGTACTTCAAGGGCCCGCATTCCTACACCGGCGAAGACGTGCTCGAACTCCAGGGCCACGGCGGCCCGGTCGTGCTGCAGATGCTATTGCAGCGCGTGCTGGAGGCCGGTGCCCCCTTCGGCGTGCGCCTGGCCGAACCGGGCGAGTTCACCCGCCGCGCCTTCCTGAACGACAAGCTCGACCTCGCACAGGCCGAGGCGGTGGCCGACCTGATCGATGCCTCCACCGAAGCCGCCGCGAAATCCGCCACGCAGTCGCTGTCCGGCGCCTTTTCGCAGGTGGTGCACACGCTGGTCGACCAGACCACAAATTTGCGCATGCTGGTCGAGGCGACGCTGGACTTTCCGGAAGAAGAAATCGACTTCCTCGAAAAGTCGAACGCGCGCGGCCAGCTGGCCGGCATCATCGAGGCGCTGGAAAACGTGTTCCGCCAGGCGGCGCAAGGCGCGCTGCTGCGCGAAGGCCTGAACGTGGTCCTGGTGGGCCAGCCGAACGTCGGCAAGTCCTCGCTGCTGAACGCCCTCGCCGGCGCCGACGTCGCGATCGTCACCCCGATCGCCGGCACCACACGCGACAAGGTTACCGAGACCATCCAGATCGAAGGCATCCCGCTCAACATCATCGACACGGCCGGCATCCGCACCGATGACGGCATCGATGTCGTGGAGCGCATCGGCATCGAGCGCACCTGGGGCGAAGTCGGCAAGGCCGACGTGATCCTGCACCTGCTGGACGCCAACCTGGGCCCGAGCGCGGAAGACGAAAAGATCGTCGCCGCCTTCCCGGCGGGCGTGCCGGTGGTGCGCATCTGGAACAAGATCGACCTGTCCGGCCACGCGCCTTCGATGGACGTGTCGCCCGACGCCACCCACCTCTACCTGTCGGCGCACGAGAAGCTCGGCATCGACCTGCTGCGCGCCGAACTGCTGCGCATCGCCGGCTGGCAGCAGACCGGCGAGTCGCTGTACCTGGCGCGCGAACGCCACCTGATCGCGCTGCGCGCCGCCCGCGAGCATCTCGAACTGGCGCGCCGGCACGCGATGCAGGACGACCAGTCGCTCGACCTGTTCGCCGAGGAGCTGCGCCTGGCGCAGGACCAGCTGTCCAGCATCACCGGGCAGTTCACGCCGGACGACCTGCTGGGGGTGATCTTCAGCCGGTTCTGCATCGGAAAGTAAATTTGAATCCAATGAGATCTATATCAGTCCATATGGTCGAGATCTCACTATGAGGTGGCGCTGAGTAGTGTCTAGATCGTTACAAAATTTCCTATAGACATCTAGTGATTTTAGGTACACAATTTGGTACACGTGTCGCGACATGAGCGACACGTGTACCAAAGGAGTGTACCTATGCCGCGTCAAGCAACCCCCTTAACTGATACGAAGATCAAGTCACTGAAAGCTCGACCGGCGCGATATCGGATAAGCGATAGTGCAGGCTTGATGCTCGAAGTAATGCCGAGTGGTGCGAAGATCTGGCGCTATCGCTACCAGCTGCACGGTGTGCGCCACCCGCCGCTTACGATTGGTAATTATCCGGAAATTGGCTTGGCTCACGCCCGTAAGCGCCGTGACGAGTGGGCAGCCCTCGTTGCGCGTGGTGAATCACCGAAGCGTGCAGTGCAAGCCGAGAAAACCGCCATGTTGAATACGGTTGGGGCTTTCGGTAAGTCGTGGTTGGACGAGCAGCTTGTAGGCAAGTCGCCGAGCTACGTCACCACGATGCGTCGGCTCATGACCAAGGATGTTTTCCCGATGCTCGGTGATGTCCCTCTCTCAGAGGTCAAGCCTGCCGACATCATGGCCTTGTGCGACAGGATCAAAGCGCGTGGCGCACCAAAAATGGCTTTACTAACGCGTAACGCCCTGCGACGAATGTACGATTTCGCAATCGCGCGTCAACTTGCAGAAAGTAACCCAGCTGCGGCGCTCGTGGCCCGGTTCATCGCGACAGAGGAAAGTAGGACACGCGTATTGTCGCCACAGGAAATTGGTGTGGTTCTCAGAGCGATTCATGCTTCCGACATTCGGCGTTCCCTCAAGCTAGCGCTGAATCTTCTCTTCATTACGATGGTGCGCAAGGCTGAACTCACCGAGGCAACTTGGGATGAGTTCGACCTTGCCGCTGGGGTGTGGGACATTCCTGCTGAGCGAATGAAAAAGGACCGCCCGCATCGTGTGTATTTGTCGCGTCAGGCGCTTGCCATGCTAGAGGAACTGAAGGGGCACGCAGGAAAGTCGGCCTATGTGTTTCCAAGTACACGTGGTGTTGATGACCGTCCGATCAGTAAAAGCACGCTGAATCAAGCAGTACGTGCGTTGTCCATTGATGTTCAACATTTCGTCTTGCATGACTTCCGTCGCACGGCTTCCACCCATCTTCATGAGATGGGACACTCGTCGGATGCGATTGAGCGGACCTTGGCGCACAAGATCGTGGGCATAAAGGGCGTCTACAATCGTGCGGAATACTCGGAGCAACGCCGTGTAATTCTTCAAGCTTGGGCGGATTTCGTTCAGGCGCAACTTGATGGCGGTACTGTTACACCGCTCTTTAGAGCGGCTTAGAACTTGGGGATTTAATGAAAGTAACGAAGCCAAAGTTCTTAAGTGAAGCTGAGAAAAGACTCAAAAAAATATCGGATATTCTCCGCGATAAAAGCGTGGTTGGTTTCAAATTGTCAGTGAATTTATACAGCGACGATTTAAACGAACCGAGAACGTTTTCCTTGCAAGGTAACCGATCTGCTGATGGTAGCTGGAATACATGTTCTCCAACTGATAAAAGATCCAAACTGACTCAATCGAGTGAAGCCTTGAAAGCGAAATTGGCGACGATTGAGGAACGTGTACATGAGTACATGTGGCAAAACGCGCTGGGCGTAGAATGGAAAGAATTGGAATGCTCAATTGTCCAGGTGCTGAACTCCGGGCTATCTATCGAAGACTTGGAGTATCGATGTGCCACGCCTGTCCATGCTCTTGCTGCCATCAGCTATGAGGCGCACTTTTGCTCACCGGTAATGGCAACGGTGTACGCCAAAGAGGGCGCAAGAGCCCTAGCGAGAAGTAATCTAGATCACGCAATTTACTGCGTGGAGCGAGGGCTCTATTGGTCAAATCCAGAAATGTTCTTACCCAATCCGAATAATCGCTTTAAAGCGCGGGCTAGCACTGGTGGGCGAGGTAAAGATCTTCGTCGCGAACCTGTAAAAGATAAAGTCGCTGAATTGCTGATCGAGTTGGCGCCGAGCGAGGGATGGAAGTCTACTACGAACGCGATTGAGGAAGTTGCTAACGAATTGATTGCTACCCATGCCAATTTCGTTGAGACGTGTTTTCTTAAGCCAGAGGCCTTGCCGAGAACAATCCAAGATTGGATTCAAGCGGACCCAGTGCGATTCGCGTACCGCATCAAGCCTAAGAGCGCATAACAAAAGCCCCCATAGCGGCGTTGTATCGTCTCGCCGTACTAGCGTACTGTCTTCGGCAATGCACCTTGCTCTGCTGGTTTTGTTTGCCGCTTCTTAATAGGCCTTGTGCGTGCCCGGCCCGAATCGTGGCCAGCATCTGCCACTTACAATTTGGGCATTTACTTACACTCGTAAGTCGGCCGTCATCGCCAATGCGCAGGAATCGTCAGTCCGAGGACTCGCGAAATGTTTTCGAGTGCGGCAATAATTTCGAGGTGTCGGTTCTCATTATAGGAACCTCCACAGTCCCGCTGCGATAGAATGCTTTTCAACTCAGGAAGATTATGCAGGCCCAAAGCGTAGAGATTTCTCCACGTTAACTCACCAAACAACTTGTATATGACTTCGGTACCGTCTCGATCACTAACCAATCGTTTCGGTCCTAATAACTTTGCTAGAGCCTCTTCGGCCTCTTCTTTCGTTTCGATAGTATATAGATGTTGCAATGGAGCACCAACGGCGAGAGGTTAATTCGATAACCCGGCACGAAGGAATTCCCTCGCGCCGAGCAGATTGTCAAGGATATTGCAGGTCGGAACTCTAGGCTGTCAACAACCATCGATCGGTTTAGTCACCTTGGACTAGTTTTACATCGTTAGCCAGAAGCAAGGTTACACAAGGACACGTATAACGGGGAAGGCTCTACATAGCTGAAAGTAACAAATCATCCTGGTTCTTAATCGCCAGCTTCCATCATCTTCATGAACGGCGGAGCCACGTTGCAGCAAGATCGGCCGTGGAAGCACAAGGCCTGCGGTCCTCTGGATTCATTCGTTGCAGGCGGCCGGGTATGGTACGGGAGGGCAGGACCGCCCTTGGCTCAACGCAAGCCCTTGAACTGGTAGCCCGATTCCTGCTTCTCGTAAGTGACGACCCTGATCCCTGCCTTGCGAGAAAATGCCTTGCTGTGGCTGGGCTTGGGCGCCTGCGGCACGACCAGATAGCGTTTGACCGTGAGGCCAAGCAGTTCCTCAATGCATTCGCCGTGGATGAGCAGCTGGCCGACACCGGTGTACACATCGGTTGTCCGAGACGAGGTCTTGACTTCGAATAGGTCGACTCTGGACGTGGCAACGATCGCTAGGTCGATCGCCTGCGCCTTCTGGCTGCTGCCCTCGCTTCGTAGAAGGTTTTCCAAGGCGCGCACGACCGCACCATGTTCGACGGTACGCTTGCCGCCGGCATATCCATCCGTGGTGGTCTCGCCTTCATGCTCGGCGTAATAGCTTCGCAGCTTTAATAGGCGCTCCTCGGGGCAGGACGGTTGGCCGCCATCGCTGCCCTCGCTAGCCTTTACGCCAGCGCTGCCGGGAACGCCATTGCCGGCGCCGCCTGCGGGCAGCTTGCCGCTACCGCGGGCTGGCCCGCTGCCGTGCAGTTCCTCCCCCAGCCGCGTGGCGACCGCGCGCGCTTCCTGCGCGAAATCCCACAGGTGGTCGACCAGCTCGGGATCGTTGATGCCTGCGATCAAGATCATTGTTTTGGTCAGGCCATTGTCGGCCGCCTGCACGGTGGAGGCGGCGAATTCGCGAAAGACCTTATCTTTCGGAAGCCCTGCCTTGCCCTTAGTCAGCTTGCCACGGTGGGCGATAAAGATATCGCCGCTGCGATCTCTGACGAAAGCGCCGGCCATGCGGCGGTTGTAGGCGCCCGCCGGAAAGTTCAGCTGGACCGCGATCTCGATCCATTCGGGCGTGCCCGGCTTGGCGCAGAGTATGAAATTGAGCAGCTTGTCCGACGCCGCATGCGGTGACCACGCCCGGACATTGGTGCCGCCCGAGGCAGCGAAGAACACCACGCCCGTATGGTGGCCTGCAGGATAGGTGATCTCCCGGCTTTCCTGGTAAGGCAAGCTAGCGCGCAAGCGACTTCCAAGCTGATCGTTTAAATGTGCGATTTCAGCGATGTCTGTCACTACTTCGAAGGCGTCGTCCACTGTCTTGTCCTGGCTGTGCTGCTTGATCAAACCAACATTTTGACAGCTTTGCAAAGCAAACAGGTAGGAGACTGCGGAAAACTTGATGTTTCTGGTAGCGCATATCGACGGCTGTGAAGAGGAACTGCGGCTGTAGCCATACCCTGGCGAGATACGCGCAGCAAACCGCGGAAAGCTGCCGCTCTGTCCCAAGCCCTCGAACGGGATAGGTCGTGCACAGGTAGCGATGGCGGCGGTAGCGCGCCTCGCACCAGCGCGCAGTCTGGGGTACGAACGGCGCCGGCGCCGCGTCGCCCACGCTCTTCTGGCATGAGCTAGCGGGCCGCATTCCTCAATTCGACGTACTTGGTTTGCACCATCTCGGGACCGAGTTCACGCTCAAGCCGACGAACTATGAAATGACCGCGCGCCATGTCTTGGAAATGGTCCATGAAAACCGTGTTGATGAGCGCGCTGCCCGCTGCGCCAATCAGTGGAACAGCCTGCGCCGCCGCCTTTTCGGTGATGTTGATCGAATAGCGCTCTGCTATCGCGACAATCAGGCGCACCAGCGCTGGAGCGCCTTCCTTGTCGACCCCTTTCTTAGCGATGTGCGCTGCTGCCTCTGCGGTGGCGTGGGCAAGCGCCTCTCGCGCAACGAAGTAGCCGACTTCACTCTCGTCGTCGCTTGACGTCTTTCCACCCATTGCAAGGACCGTGACGCATTCAAGCTGCACCGCTACGTCGCTAAGGTCGGCGTTTTCACAGCGCGCGATGTCGGCGATCGAACGCATCATGATTGTAGTCGTGACTGGCACCTCGACTGCTAAGGCCCAGGCACCGAAGAAACCGCCAGCTGCGCCTGTAAGGGCGACGCTGCTGATGTGCCACCAGTCCGATGACTCGGGCGCTGCCTCATCGGGCTGCGGATTGTGAATATCCATCGTCTTAGAGCGCCTAACGAAACCTCTTATCCGAACTGGCAGCAACAACCTCGTACGATGAGCCGAGGTCCGCAATCAAGAGCAGACGTATGCCGGATCTGGGTATTGATTTGCCTACCGCAATCGAGGAAAAAGGTGGCCGTGCCTGTGGCCCTAAGCCATCTACTTCTTCATCTTGATCAATTGTCGATTCCTTCGAGCTGGCTAGTCTGAATCAACCAGCAGCCGACAAGGTACAGTGGTCAGCTGACGGGCCGGATGTGCGAGCCGTGCGTAGTCAGCGCCAGGTCCGGTACAACAAGCCCAGCTTTTGTGAAAATTGGTTAGATTCCAGCCGGAAACTGGTGCGACAATCATAACTTTGTGCGCAACCGATGCAGGCCTGGGTAGTCCTGAGCCGATCGTGCGAGCGTCGACGACCCACTAAAGAAGGCCTGAAATCATGCAACGCTTTACCAACGCGACTATGCTCGCCTCGCTCCTTCTCCTGGCTGGCTGTGGCGACACCCTCGACTTCCGCAATGCCGAAGTATCGAACGGTGCAATCTACGCAGCGGGATCGAACACCCCTTTCAGCGGGAACCTGACCAACATTCCATATGCCCGCCTGCCAGTCGCTCCGCTAGGCCGGGTGATCAAAATGACCGCCACCGCTGGCGGCGACCAGGCGCTGTCTGAGGCAGTGCTCGGTAACGCAGTTGCGGCAATGCTCGGAAGCGGCAACCCGTTCGTATGTGACGTCAAGGTTTCGGACGGCGCGCTAGACGGTGCCGCAAAGTGCAAGATCAATGGCAGCAAGTCGGTGGTCTTCGACCTGGCATTCAAGCAGAACCAGATCGACGGCGACGTAGTCATGTTCCATCCCGACGGGAAAGGGGCCAAACGGGCAGAAGCGACGTTCGTAGACGGCAAGCTTCACGGCGCGCTGAAGATCTATAGTGCTGACGGCAAGATTGTTGTGAACTCGGCGAACTTCGAGCATGGCCTCGGCGAGGGAACAGAGGAGATCCGTCACCCTCGCTCCGGCAGCCTCATCAGGCAGGTGAACTGGTCTGGCGGCAAACAAATCGGGAAAGAGAAGTCGTGGTCGGAGGATGGCACCCTGCTTACGGACTTAGAGTGGAACGACGGCAAGCAGAACGGCATCCAGAAGCAGTACGACGACACCGGCAAGCTTATGCTCGCTGACCTGACCTGGAAGAATGGCAAAGCGACCGGCATGCAGGTGACCGGATACCACGGTCCGAAGTCGGGGTATCACGTCTACCATCTCAAAGATGGCATCAACCACGGGGAGCACCGCGCCTATCTGGAAAAGCGCGACGCTAGCGGCATCTATCTGGACAAGCTCGAAACCTTTGTCGACGGAAAGGTTGATGGCACCGTGACTTACTACAAGGAGGACGGCAGCGTCTCGTCCACGGAGACGTATGCGCATGGAAACTGGGTGTCGAATCAGGGAGAGCAACGGCAGGCTGCGGAAAGCGGCGCCAATGACGCTCCAGCATGCCTGGATAAGAAGATCGCAGCCTACCGCGGCGAGTTCGGCGAGGATGCCATGATCAAGGCCGACGTCCTGAGCGAATGGGAAGCCGACTGCAAGGCGAAGCAATGACGGCGGTCAATACTACCAATGGCTGCGGGTCAGCCGTATGCTACGGCAGGTCCGGAAGCTAAAGATCTTTCCTCTGTTCGTGGCGCAGGCCGAGCTTGGTCGGAACTATTGTCACACCCGCGGCACTCGGCGCTGCGGGTGATGCGACTGGACATTTGTAGAAGCGTTCGCGTTGGGTCGGTTGCAGACGTCCAGATAGATTTGCAATCGGCCAGAAGCAGACATTTGTCAATGGTCAAAAGATTCATCACTGGATGAAAACAACTCTCCCTAGAAAAATAAAAATGTCACTGGTGCTGTTGGTAATTCGTTCTTGCACTGTCTGATGAATGACTTCCGCTATCGGCCCAGCAGTAGGCGCGCTCATTTAACGAATGCTCAACCAAGAAAAACTTTAAAGAATTACTTTGCCAAAGGTGTCACGTTCGCCAGTTCAATATTGCAATGGCCGTCTTGCAAGCCTGCTGGAATCCAGCTGCGCCGCATTTCGTCCCAACTGGCAACGGCGGTCCGCTCGCGGTTACAAGGACACCCAGGGTGTTCCTGAAATCGGCAGACAAGAAAACAAAGGCAGCTAGACGCTTGCATTTCTTGCCAGTACCATTGCATGATGATTGACGTCGCATGTATGGCGTCCACGCCGGATCGAAAGGTTCGGCAATCGCCAATTGAAAGTTCGTAGATGAAGAAGATAATACTGATGACGGCGTTCTCGCTGCTGATGAATGCCGGTCTCGCTTGCGCAAGCACTTTTGACGATGCGAAGGAGGCATACAGGCGGGGCGACTACAAGCAGGGGATATCGATACTGAACCAGCTTGCCACGCAAGGCAACCCGGATGCGCAAGAGGCGCTCGGCCAGATCTACCAGCGCGGGCAAGGCGTCAAGGTGGATTTCTCTAAATCGGAGAAATGGTACCGCTTGGCGGCTGGGCAGGGCAATGTGCGTGCCCAGCAAAGCATAGGGTGGATGTATACGTTTGGAATCGGCGTCCGGAAGGATGTGGCAGAGGGCATCAAGTGGTCGCGCCTGGCCGCGACTCAGGGAAATGCGAAGGCACAGTACGTACTCGCGACGATTTATTCCGACAGCAGTAGCGACGCGCACGATGCCGCGGAGGCGGTCAAATGGTATCGGCTCGCCGCCGCACAGGGCGATGTAGCGTCACAGGTTGAGCTTGGAGACATGTATTCGCAAGGAAAGTCGGTGTTGCAGGATTACGCCGAGGCGCTCAAGTGGTATCGGGCGGCAGCAGCGCAAGGCAATGCCCCGGCTCAGGTGTTCCTCGGGTACATGTACGGACTGGGACGCGGCACAGCGAGGGACTTAGTCCGCGCCCATATGTGGGCCAATCTCGCAGCGGCCACCGGCAGCAGGCCGGGTATCGAACTGCGCGATGAACTGGCGAAAACGATGTCGTCCCAACAGGTGGCAAGCGCTCAAAAGATGTCCCGCGACTGCCAGGCGCGCAAGTTCAAGAACTGTGACTGAACAAACCAACAGAGCGCGACCGCAGGCGCGGCGTGCTGTGTGAATCCAGGCCTAAACATCATGCTAGGGCGCGACAACGAGTACGGTGCCCACCGCTGATGGCGGTGAAAAATGCGCCGCGGCCGTTGCCGCGGGGCCAAGCACAGCCCGGCCGGGAACTGGCTTTGGGGTCAGAAGTGGACGATATCACCATCGTCTGATAAAACGTCTATAGCTCGGCTTCAGCAGGTATAGTTTGTACTTAATTTCGGAAACGAGTCTAGCGGCATCATTCTTGCCCGCGAGTTTTTCAACACAATAGGTCGATAGCGGACGTACGCAGGCTCAGTCAGAGCACTAACATGGCGTCCGTGTTTGTAGACGGACTGATGCCATGGCCCGCGCACTTCTTCCCGAAGACCTGTGGTCCCTTATAGCAGCTCATCTTCCTACCCATCGCCCATCGCCGAAAGGCGGCCGCCCGCGCATCGATGATCGCGCGGCCCTGACTGGAATCCTGTTAGTTCTCAAGACTGGAATACCGTGGGAATACCTGCCGCGCGAACTCGGCTGCGGCAGCGGCATGACATGCTGCCGGCGGCACGTTCAACGCCTTTGCCAAGCGACAGATAGTCTCCAGGTCGGGGTTGATCTCGCCAGTGCTGCGGGCGTTGTGCGCCACGTATTTCGCGATCGTTGAACGTGCTACACCGGACCGATTCGCCAACTCATGTTGTGTCATCTTCGCCGGCTCTCCGTGTTCGTCCATTCGCGCGACGCGTACGGCGTTCACGAGGCTCTGACAGAAGCTGTCGAGTGTTGACCTGAAGCAATTCTCTTCTGGTAGAGTAGAAGTGTCCATAGTTGCCAATCGGAAATCGATGTGCCGATAATACTGATAAGCAATGTATTAGCCAATGGGGTGGCGTCTTCTTGCGTAGACAATTGTCGCGCAAGTCGCTGATTTGTCCTCTAGCGTAGATCACGATCCGGACGGTTCTGCTCGAGATGGGAGCACGGTAAGCTGGACCACCGAGTAGCGGGCAGCCCTGCGAGGTCATGGCACTGGACATAATGGATCTGGGCGCTGCCGGCGGGGTGGATAGCCATACGACCTTGCGCACGTAGCGCACGAAGAATCGTTCGGCACGCATGCTTACCCCGCAGCGGCGCGCAGCTCGTCGGCGATTCCTGCAGGCTGGTGTGGACTTGCTCAATTACGATATCGTGCAAAAGCGACGATATGCTCAGGCTTTAACGCTGACTGCTTGCCTCCGACGCTGCTTGACGGCTCAGGGCTGTCGAGTATCTCTCTCTCTCGGCGCCACGGCATGCTCTTTCGATATTGGGAAAGCCTGCCACAGGTACGCTTGATTCTAAGTCCGAATGCGATCACCCTACCTCGACTTTACAGCCCTCGCAGGCGAGTGTCTCCCGCGAAAAATTCTCTTTTAGCAGGCGTATGTCCAGTCCAACAAGGACTTCTTAAGATTGGTCTCGTTGTCCAACCAAACCTAAGGAGTTCCAAAAATGTCTGCAGTGATCCAAGCTACCTTCGTCATCCTCCGCAAGCGGCAGCTCTGCGAGCGTATTGGCCTTTCACCTGCGCAGGTCTATGCGATGCTCGATTCCAAGTCGTCCAGCTACGACCCCAGCTTTCCCCGACAAATTCGCCTTGGCGGATCCAACCGCTCGTCAGCCGTTGGTTGGCTCGAACATGAGGTCCAGGCTTGGCTGGAGGGTCGTGTTAAGTCGAGTCGTGCGGAGCGCACTATTCATGAGTTGAATTGTTCGACGAATGCGAAGTCGGGAGGTGTCCAATGAATGGGAAGCATGAGCACCAATCTTCCGGGCCTGGAAAAAGCTCGATCATTGATGACGAGTTGGTTACCGCACTTGATGCGCTTCAACCAAGTGAGCAGCGACAGAAGGTCTCACTGTTCTCACAGGCGTATCCCAGCATCGTGCGAGCGATCGCTCGCCAAGTTCCACAGAAGGAAATCTTGGCAACGCTAAGTCGTAATGGCCTGAAACTTCATCCGGTGCGGTACAGGGAAATGCTGGAGGCCGAGCGTAAGTCTCGCGACCAGGACGGCAAGACGATCTGCTGCTTGAGCTGCGGCTCCGAAATTGTGCCGCAAGCCACGACGTCGATGGGGAGTCAGTTTGGACGTTCTGATACGGATAAGGTGCGCGCATGAAAATGAATGACACCCCACTGTACCCGATGGACGCGTTTTATCCCGACGTGGCGAACGCAGTCAAGGAAGTTCACCTGCATGTGAAGGCTCCAGACGCTTTGGTAGGAATGGCCTTCTTGACCGCGATGTCGGTTGCCTGCCAAGGTCTCATAGATGTCATGTTGCCAAATGGCCTTTTGCGACCAACTTCAATGAATCTCTTGATGGTGGCAGATTCAGGAGAGCGGAAGTCGGCAGTCGACAGCCTCGCTTCGGCGGCCATCTATGCCTACGATGAGCAGCGGATTGTTGAGTACAGGACGGCGGTTGCTAGGTATCAGCTGGAGATGAGTATTTGGAAGGCAGTCGAAGTGGGAATTCGCCGTCAAATTACGAAGGCGATTCAGCTTGACGAATCGATGGAACTTTCGTGCCAGCAGTTAGCTGATCACGAAGCGCGAAAGCCGACAAAGCCCAAGCTCCGTCGCATCATGCGGCACAACGCTACAGAACGAGCCATCATGGATGCATTGGCCGGCGACGGCGAGTCGATTGCGTTCATGTCCGATGAGGGTGATGTCTTGCTAAAGGGCGGGGCAATGGGGCAAATCGGATTGCGCAATAAGGGATGGGATGGCGCGCGAATTCTGGCGTTTGACCGGGCCAACACTACAGTTATCGCCCGCAACCCACGAGTCACCATGTCGATAATGGTGCAATCAGGAGTGCTGCGCGCATTCCTGGAAAAGCGTGGCGATGTCATTCATGGCTCTGGACACTGGGCGCGCTATCTAGTCGGCTGGCCAGCGACGACGCAAGGATCTCGTTTTAATTGGTCGCCAGAGATAGTGTGGACTCATTTGCCGAGTTTCCATCAGCGAGTCACCGAATTGCTTGAAGACTACGGTAGGCAGATTGATGCAGGAGCGATGCATCGTATCGTGCTCGAATTTTCAGAAAGTGCAAAGTTTCGATGGGTCGAGATGCTGAATCGAACAGAATCGATGGTGGCGCCGTGGGGTGAACTGGAGCATGTAAAGGACTTCGCTTCAAAAGCCATGGAGATCGTTGGAAGGATTGCAGCGATACTTCATGGGTTCTCGAAGAGAGATGGAGAGATATCGGTCGATACATTGGAGCGTGCGTTGCGTATCGTTGAATGGCACCTGTGGGAATACAAGCGGATATTTTCGCCTAGTGCAGGTGTCCCCCAAGATCAGGTCGATGCACAGTCACTGGAAAGCTATCTACAATTTCACTATTGGGACAAGAACTTTCCGATTGCGCCACGGAACGAGGTACTTCGAAACGGCCCGGTTCGTCCTGAGGGCCGGTTTTCAGCCGCGTTGGATGTCTTGCAGCGTTTGGGACGTGTGCGCATCGACGTTGGCGCCAAGCGAAAACGCTACATCGGCCGAGTGATGTCCTGGTAGTCTGGGGATTGAAGACGAACGAACGCGCTGTCGCAGGAGCCGGCCCTTGAAAAGGATGCGATTCATGCGATTAAATCGCATGAATCGCATTACCTTCACAGTGGCCTGGCGGATCCAATGCTCGCCAGCAGTTCGAGCTAAGCGAAAAGTTTGCGATTACAGTAAAAAAATACTGCGATGCTGCATGATGTGTCAACGGCAGGGGTGCGCGTTGACCACCCGGTTACGGCAGAGGAAATGGGGGCGGAGCCCCATTCCAAACGAGTCTATCTATTACTAAGGTAGGTACCACCAGTACCTACCTCTGACTAGAGCAGCTAACGAGAGCTCCTACAGAGCTCTCAAACTGCGACTATGAGCTCCGCAGAGAGCTCTAAGGAAGATTGAAGAAACAGAGCTCCGCAGAGCTCTGAGGACGATCAGATCGAAGAAACAGAGCTCCGCAGAGAGCTCTGAGGAAGATCGAAGAAACAGAGCTCCGCAGAGAGCTCTGAGGAAGATCGAAGAAACAGAGCTCCGCAGAGAGCTCTGAGGACGATCAGATCGAAGAAACAGAGCTCCGCAGAGAGCTCTGAGACAGGTCGGAAAAGCAGAGCTCCGGAGAGAGCTGGGAGAGAGAAGAAGCGATAGAAGAGAGAGGCAGAGATCAGTAGATACAGACGAAGCAAAGTTCCGGAAGAACTGGGCTTGAGACGGAGACGAAGCGAAGAAATCGCCAGACAGTACAAGTCTGGCACCTATGCCGCTTTATCGTAAGGAAAGCTCACGCGGTTCAGTGCACGCCATCCAGCTTATTCACCAACATCGTTGTTTGAGAATCCGCTTTTAGGATTCGGTAAACCGATGCGATGCCAATTGAGCACGCATCTGCTATCTCCTGCTTTGTCAACCCTTTAGCATGCAATGCCTGAACCCGAGCGCTCTTTACGCGAGCAGTCGGTGCGCGCCCTTTGTACTTGCCAGTCTTTTTGGCAGCCGCAATGCCGACGCGCTGACGTTCTAGCATGTTCTCTCGCTCAAACTGTGCAATCGAGGCAAATAGGTTGAAGGTCAGTCTTCCGGCCGGAGTGCCGGTATCGATGGCTAAGTCAAGGATGCGGATAGATCCGCCCGACCGTGATACCTTCTCTTCAATTTCAACCATGTGGACCATTGAGCGAGCAGCTCGCGATAAACTGGTGAAGACTAATATGTCACCAGGTCTCAACGCGGATAGAACCTTTGCAAACTCAACGCGATCCTCCATCTTCACGCTGCTGATCTGCTCCTGATAGATTGTTTGGTTAGAACAGCCGGCTTCCTTCAGCTTAAATATCTGATCTGCAAGACCAGCGACCTGATCAATGGTCGATGTCCGTGCGTAGCCATAGATGGCCATGACTTCTCCTTTCTCATTAGGGTGTAGACGCTACGATATTTCTCGCTAGGGTACTGAACTCGGGTGTTTTGATAGGCTTATCGTGGTCAGTGAGCCGTTATCACTTGACCCTGCCCATGTGGTAATGCTGCCGCATTCGAATCAAGTGTTCGCCTGAATTTTTGCGGCGTTGATACCCCCGTTTGGTTTTGATCGAACTACCTAAGCGATCATTGCCAACGACTGCTCTAGCGCTTTTTGCTTCAGCAAAGCCCCTTGGCCGAACCAGGCAGACTCTAGTCGATAATCTGCGCCGCGTGCGCGACGCATGTGATCTACGAATTCGGTTACTGAGTTGAGCAGACCGAACGCTGTACTCTTGGAAGACTGCATCTCAGCGCCGCGCCCAGCTCCATCAAACAGGAGCTTCGTTGCAGCAGCAGCACGTTCGTTAAACACCGGGATTTCCTTCGACTCATCGGAGTAGACTTGTCGAAGAAAGCGGGACGCATCGGCGTCGCTTACCTTCCGTTCCGATAACCCCTTCATCGTGTACATGAATTTGTCCCAAGCAGACACTGAGATGCCGAGCTGGCGTTTAACTGCAACTGGATCGAAATCAGTGCGGTGCGGGACCTTAATTGCTTTTTCTCGTCCCCCTAACGCGACAGCAAGTGTATTGTTACAAACTACACGAACAGAGGTGAACTGAGCGGTAGTGGCCAAAGTTCCGTCACACGCCGTTGCTAGTAGAACATAGCCGTTTGAAATATCGCCTCCTTTAATAGCGGTAGATTGTCCGGTACGCGCAAGGGCCCAGATTTTCCTGCCGCCACGAAGAACACCCGCCGTTTCAAGCTCGAAGCCTGATTGTTCGGTCAGATCACGGTAGAACTCCAAAATTTCGCTTGGTTGAACGACCTTGTATCTTTGGCCTACAACCGAAAGTGCTGCCTTCGTATCGGAACGATAGAGCACCTTGTTTTCGAGGAACTGATGCATGGTCCCCGAGTCCGCTTGAGTGAGCGAGGAAAAGCAGACAGGAGTCTCGCAAATTTTCCAATCCATGCCAGCTTGTTGAGCCCAAACCTCGATCGGTTCGCAACTGCTTAATTCTGCTCCAAGTCCGTGCCAGGGTTTGGCGCCGACGTACCCCATAGTTTCGATCATGTGTGACATTATTTTCTCCAATTTCCGCAAACACGGCGGTTGTTCTCAAAATGGTGGCCTGCGACCACCTTTTGTACGTCGATGAGGATCAGCTGGTTTGTTCACTAAATTCGTGACCGCATGAAAGACAGAGCAAGTTTTCAAGGACAGTCTCATCGATCACTTCGCCAGCCTTCGAACCGGCAGCGCATCCTGCCGAGGCGCCGAATAAGCCACCAAAAATGGCTCCTGCAACGGAGCCAAATGCAGCCCCTGCTGGTCCAGCGATCAAGCCAAAAAGTGCACCTGTCTGTGCTCCAACGGTGGCGCCAGAAACACCGGCAGTTGCACCAGCAACTGTCCCCACTGCGGCTCCAATCCGTCGCCCATGGTTTTTCCAATGGATGCAGTCGCTTTCGCAGGCGGGGCAGCGGAGCGAAAGTTGGTAACGAGTGCGTTCGTTTCCTAGGGATTTGTGTTGATTCATGTTTCTCCAAAAGACAAGGAACGGCGATCAAAGAACCGACATGGTTCTCCTCGCCTCAAGGAAGTCATATATGTCTGAGAACTTTTTCGTTGGGTGGAGAACAACTGATGTCACGCGCTCAGTGGGCTTGCTGGTACGAAAATTTTGTACTACTGTGTCGAGTCTTTCCCTGAAGTTGCCATTGATGTCGAAAACTTCTCAAGACAGACGGAACCGTTGCAATTTTGCAAGCTTTGCGCACTTGATGGTCACTGAGCGGACAATCTACAGATTGGCTACACCTGAGCGGACACCCGTATTCACGGTGCGTGAAAACTGGAGGCGCCGCAGAGCTGACGTATACAGTTGCGTAGCTGCCCAACCCCAGCAGATAGAAGGTCACGCAGGTTGATATCCGCTTACCACGCAAAGTACTACGCCCATGAACTAACGAGGCGTCACACCGCCGATGGCGTTGATCGCCTCTCACAATCATTGTTTGATGCAAGTGTTGACTTAAATCCACACCAAATCGAGGCTGCGCTTTTCGCACTGCGCAATCCGTTGCAAGAGGGTGTTCTGCTAGCCGATGAAGTTGGTCTGGGCAAGACTATCGAAGCTTCGCTCGTGGTCTGCCAGCATTGGGCGGAACGTCGTCGCCATTTATTGGTAATCTGTCCGGCTAGCTTACGCAAGCAATGGGCGCAAGAGTTGCACGACAAGTTCGCAGTCCCGACCAGGGTTGTGGATGCTATCTCTCTACGTAAGCAGTCCACAGGCGATATCCTCAGCACTTTGCAACGGCTAGTTGGCAAGGCAGTTGTGATCATGTCTTATCAGTTCGCCGCCAAGCTAGAGGCCGAACTGCGTGCCGTGCCCTGGGATGTGGTCGTGATCGATGAAGCCCATAAACTGCGCAACGCACACCGGGTTAGCAACCGCACTGGACAAGCGCTCAAGCGTGCACTCCACGGACGCAAAAAACTGCTGCTTACCGCAACGCCCCTTCAGAACTCGTTGATAGAGCTGTACGGCTTGTCTACGCTAATTGACGAGCACCTTTTCGGTGACGAAACTGCTTTTCGCAAGCAGTTCATGAACAGCGGTGTAGACATGAGCCAGCTGCGCGAGCGCCTAGCTGGGTTCGTCAAACGCACGCTTCGACGCGACGTGCTGGAGTACGTCAAGTACACCGAGCGTAAAGCGTTGACTCAACCTTTTGAACCGACTGACGATGAGCAGTTGCTCTACGAACGCATTGCGACCTTTTTGCAGCGTGAGAATTCCTATGCCTTGCCCAAAAGGCAACGCCATCTTACGGCGCTGATTCTACGTAAGTTGCTGGCTTCTAGTTCGCATGCCGTGTCAGCGACGCTCATTATTATCCGGCAAAGGCTTGAACGGTTGCTGGCTGGAGAAGTCGAGGAAAACAGCAGTCAGCTCGTTGAACAGCTCCTTGCGGATGACGATCTGGAGCAGGAGTACCTTGAGGAAGATGCCGCCGATGGGGAAGACGAGCCAGTGGAAGACACGCGTCCCGAGGGGGCGAATGACAAGCTCAACCCTAATGCATTGCGCGCCGAAATCGCCGAGCTGACCGCTTTCATCAACGCCGCCCAGGCATTGCAAATAGACACGAAGGCGCAGGCATTGCTTAAGGCGCTCACGCTGGGCTTCGGCAAGATGGCCGAGCTGCGCGCACCGCGCAAAGCAATCATTTTTACCGAATCCAAGCGTACTCAGGAGTACCTACACCGCTTCCTCTCGGCCAATGGCTGTGCGGGCAAACTAGTGCTATTTAGCGGAACTAACAATCACGAGGAATCTGCTGCCATATACCAGGCGTGGCTTACAGAATTCAAGGGCACGGATCGCATCACTGGCTCGCCGCAAGTGGATCGCCGCACCGCGCTCATTGACCACTTCCGTAAGGATGACGGGACCGGCGCGGAAATCATGATTGCCACTGAAGCGGCCGCCGAGGGCGTGAACCTACAGTTTTGCGCACTAATCATCAACTATGACCTTCCGTGGAACCCTCAACGTGTCGAACAGCGGATCGGCCGCTGCCACCGTTACGGCCAACGTTTCGATGTAGTTGTTATTAACTTTCTGAATACTCGCAATCAGGCAGATCAGCGGGTGCTAGAGCTACTTACAGAGAAGTTCAACTTGTTCTCCGGTGTGTTTGGAGCTAGCGACGAAGTGCTCGGCCGGATCGAGGGCGGCCTAGACTTCGAGAAACGCATCCTGCAAATTTACGATACTTGCCGCCGGCCGGAGCAGATTGACGCTGCATTTGATGCCCTACAAGGAGAGCTGGAAGAGGCAATAGCCAACCGTATCAAGGATACCCAGTCTCAGTTGTTGGAGAACTTTGACGAAGATGTTCACGACCGTCTCAAGCTGCAACTGGACGAAGCCGAAGCCCGGCTCGACAAACTGGGCCGCTGGTTTTGGGGTACCACTTGCTTCGCCTTAAGTGACCGAGCTCGTTTCGATGAGCAGTCCTATGCATTCTCTTTAAGTTCGCCACCTAAAGGTATAGCGCCCGGCCGTTACCAACTCGTCCGGGGTGCAGCGCAGCCAGACATGCTAGCGCACGCTTATCGCTTAAGCCATCCTTTGGGCGAGTGGAGCATCGACGCAAGCCTAAACGCACCTACCCCTACCGCCAAATTAAACCTAGATTATGGCAAGCATGGCGTGCGCATTTCCGTCGTCGAAAGACTGCGTGGTAAATCTGGCTGGCTGACGTTGACACGTCTGCAAGTTACTGCCTTCGAGACTACTGAAGCGCTGTTGTTCTCCGGATTTACAGACGATGGGGAGATCCTAGACCAGGAGGCTTGCGAAAAACTGATGACCATCCCAGCGATGGGAAAGCCGACCGCTGTCAATGATGAAGTGCCGAATAGCCTTAAAGCCAACAGCCAGCGCCGTGTGCAGGCGACTATCGCCGAAGTGCTGGAAGCTAACCAGCGCTTGTTCATTGAAGAGCGTGACAAGCTCGAGCGTTGGGCCGAAGACAAACTTTTGGCCGCCGAAGAAGCGCTGAAGAGCACTAAAGCGCGCATCGCCCAGTTAAAGCGCGATGGTCGCAAGGCCGCCACTCTCCAGGAGCAGGACAGCATCCAACGCGAACTATCTGAACTGGAGCGGAAACAGCGGCGCCAGCGGCAGGAGATCTTTTCAGTTGAGGATGAAATCATTGCCAAGCGCGACGAACTCATCGCGTCCCTTCAGCAACGACTGCAAGAAAAAACCGACACACAAACGCTGTTCACCCTGCGTTGGCAGGTGATGTAAAGAAACAAGAAAAACGAAATTGAAACCGGATCATGAGCACAAAACAAAACCCGAAATTCCAGGAACTCGTCGCCAAACTTCGCGAGATTTTTCAAATAGATCGCCCAGAGCTGGACTTTGGTATTTACCGAATTCTCAACGCCCGTGCCGGTGAGATCAACGATTATCTAGAAAATAGACTGGCCGAAAAGGTGTCGGCGGTTTTGACTGCCGGCCATACCACGGGCAGTCAGCAACTCGAAGCCGAACTGCGAGAGGCTGAAAGAAATGCACAAGCCTTAGGCGTCAGCTCCGACAGCGTACCTAAGGTAGTCGAGCTTCGCACAAGACTTAGGAAGGCTTCTACTGGCGGCAATGAGCACGAAAATGCGGTTTTCTCGCATCTGCTGAGCTTCTTCTCGCGCTACTACAACAACGGTGATTTTATTAGCCAGCGTCGTTACAAAGGAGACACTTACGCCATCCCGTACGCAGGCGAGGAGGTCATGTTGCACTGGGCCAATAAGGACCAGTATTACACCAAAAGCGGCGAGAACTTTGCAAACTATAGCTTCAAGTTAACGGAAGAAGGTGACAAACCAGGCCGTGTTGTGCATTTCCGCCTGATCTCCGCCGACACGGCAAAGGACAATCGTAAGGACAACGACAAGGAACGCCGCTTTGCCCTCATTGAGCAGAAAACAGTTACCCGCATCGGTGAAGATGGGGATGAATACGAGGAAGTTTTACTGCCCGTGGAGGAAGTGGGCAGCGAGCTAATCATTCGCTTCGAATACGCTGTGCAGCCTAAAGGCACGAGGCAGGATTCGCTAGCCGCTAAGGCGGTGAGTGCCATCCTTGATGATGCTGCCGTCAAGGCACGCTGGCTGGATTTAAGCAACCGTGCGCCTACCGAGAAGAACCCACAGCGCACCCTGCTAGAAAAGCACATTACCGACTACACGACCAAGAACGCTGCCGACTATTTCGTTCACAAGGATCTGGGTAGTTTTCTGCGCCGCGAGCTCGACTTCTATATCAAGAACGAGGTCATGCATCTCGACGATATACAGAACATTGAGGCCTTTGCCGGTATCGAAAAAAATCTGCGTATGATCCAGTGCCTTCGTGCGATTGCGCTGGAGTTAATCGCCTTCCTGGCACAGTTGGAAGATTTTCAAAAGAAGCTATGGCTGAAAAAGAAGTTCGTTGTGTCTAGCCATTACTGCATAACGCTGGATCGGGTGCCGGAAATACTTTGGCCCGAGATCCTAGCGAACGAGCGACAGTGGGAACAATGGAAGCAGCTAGGAATGTGGGATGGCAATGCCACGGGGACACTGGAGGATTTGAAGGCTGCGCCGTATCGAATGGTGGATACCAGTCTATTTGTAGCGAAGTTCAAGGCTACGCTGCTTCAACAACTATCGTCTATTGACGATGATGTCAATGGCCTGCTCATTCATAGCGACAATTTCCAAGCTCTAAGTTTCCTTCAGGAAAAATACCGCCAGCAGGTCAAGTATATCTACATCGATCCGCCCTACAACACGAATTCCACTCCAATCCTATACAAGAATGAATACAGGCACTCGTCTTGGATGAGCTTGCTGCAGGATCGTCTGCAAAAAGGCATGAGCTTACTCAAATACGACGGTGTGAAAACTGTGGCGATCGACGACTCTGAAATGGTTAACCTTTCTAAAGTTATGGAGCAGGTGGCACCCTCTCATACGCTTTCTAAAGTTACCGTCGTCCATAATCCAAAAGGATCAATTACAAAGAATTTCAATCGAACTCATGAATATGCTTTGTTCCTGACTCGCGACGGCTTGTCAGGTATCGCCAGAACGTTAGAAGAGAACGACACCCCACGTAAGATGCGTCGATGGGGCGAGAATTCGCGCCGCATTGACCGCCGGCCCTCGTTCTATCCAATTTATGTCATGAACGGGCAAGTCATTGATATTGGCTCAGTGCCAGATGACGATTTCCATCCTTCTGGCAAGAACGTCCATTTCCCCGACGGCCGCGTCGAAGTGTGGCCGATTGATCAAGAGGGTGTCGAGCGGCGTTGGAATTTCGGTCTCGACTCGATTCGCCAGAACCTCGACCGTATCGCCGCAATTAAGGTTGGGAACGACTGGGATCTTTTCGTTACCCATGAGCAGACCGTGCCAAAAACAGTCTGGAGCGGTGGCGAGTTTGATGCCGGCAACTACGGCAACAGTTTGCTCATCGACATGCTCGGTGAGAAGCGCTTCGATTTCCCGAAGTCGATTCACTTAGTAAAGAAATGCATTTCGCTAGCGGCAAAAGCCGAGGACGACGACGTAGTTCTGGACTACTTTGGTGGTAGCGGCACGACTGCCCATGCGGTAATAGAGTTGCGACGGGAGGCTCTACGAGTAGGTGCGAACCCCAAGCTGGGCTTCATGCTTGTCGAACAAGGAGAGTACTTCGAGACAGTGACCAAACCGAGGACGATCAAGGCCGTCTACTCCACTCAGTGGAAGGGCGGAAAACCTACCGCCCCAGAGACTGGTATTTCCTACTGCTTCAAAGTCATCAAGCTCGAAAGCTATGAAGACACCCTAAACAACTTACAACTCCACCGTACGCCGGCGCAGGGCGATCTGCTTAGTAAGCTACCCGAGCAGGCGAAAGACGATTATTTACTGCACTATATGTTGAATGTGGAAAGCCGCGATTCCCTGCTGTCAGTGGACGACTTCAGAAAGCCCTTCGACTTTACCCTTAACGTAGCTGTGGATTCGGCCGGCGCGTTTGAGCCGCGTAGCGTCGATTTAGTAGAAACCTTCAACTACCTAATAGGTTTGCGGGTCAAGCACACTGATGCTCAGCCAGAGCGCGGCTTTGTTACCGTTAGCGGCACGCTCCCTAACGGGGAAAGCTGCTTGGTATTATGGCGCGATTGCGAGTTGTTAGACTACGAAGGTGTAACCAAGCTTTGCGACAAGTTGGCTATTAACCCGGCGGACAATGAGTTCGATGTGGTTTACCTCAACGGCGACCACAATATTGCTACCTTGCTGACGCAGACGTTAGATGAAGGGGGCGCCACCCGAGCATTGAAGCTGCGCCAGATCGAGCCAGAGTTTCTGCAGCGCATGTTCTCGGTGGAGCAGAACTAATGGCGCGCTCTTCCAAAACCACAAAGAAAAAGCGTAACTTCCATCAGGAGCTAGTGCTCAACCGTTGGATGCTGCGCTTCTTCAATGCCGAACATCTGAGCGAGCTCAAGCTGAGACTGGGCGATGACCGGTACGAAGGCATTGACGAAGATGGGCAGACCGTATTTTTCCATGAACTGGTCCGAGGTCTGTTCAACCCCAACCTTATGGCAGAAGCCGAACTGCGGCGCTACGACATTTCCATTGTCAGTCACTGGCAAGCAATTACTGAGCGACGCAACAAACTGGAAGGCCATGAGTTGCAGATGAAGTACTTCCAGTACTTGTCGCTGCTGTTCACCGAAATCTATCTTAATTGGTATTTCGACAAGCGTCAGGCATTGCTTGATGGCCTTAACGAGGAGATGGTGCGTTACCGCTTGGAGAGCGGAGCTGAGCGTTTCCGCGATTTTGATGCAGATGATCTAAATAAGATCGCTTTCTGGAACGCTACCGGCAGCGGCAAGACACTTCTGCTGCACGTCAACATCCGGCAATATCTGCATTACTTTCAGGCCGGTCGCCATGATCATTATCCTAGCAAGATTATCCTGCTCACCCCCAACGAGGGATTGTCGCGTCAGCACCTAGATGAATTGCATCTGTCAGGCTTCAGCTTTGCTCAGTTCTTTAACAAGGCACAGAGTCCGGCTAGGGGCAGCATTGAAATTATCGACATCAACAAACTAGGTGATGAGATGGGCGATAAGACCGTTTCCGTTGATGCTTTCGAAGGCAACAACTTGGTACTAGTCGACGAGGGCCACCGTGGTACTGGCACTGCAGCGGGCGCCTGGATGGCAAGGCGCGACGCGCTGGTGCGAGGTGGTTTCGCCTTCGAGTACTCGGCCACCTTCGGACAGGCAGTAGCTAGGGGCATGACGGTAGCGGCAGCAGAAGAAGATATCCAGAAAAAACGCGCCAAGATGTTGTTCGATACGTCCAGCCTGAAGAAGCTGGACACCGTTCAGTTGGCGCAACTTGCCCTAACAGCTGAGGATAAGCGCCGGGCTCGCATTACCGCTACACGCGAGATCTACGCCAAATGCATCTTGTTCGATTATTCGTACAAGTTCTTTTACGAGGACGGCTACGGTAAGGAATCGCTGATTCTCAATATGAATGGAGGAGCTTACGAACAAGCCGACAACGCGCGGAAGTACTTTACTGCATGTCTACTGGCGTTCTATCAGCAGCTCTGGTTATGGAGCACCCACCGCGACAAGTTGACCGACTTCAATATCGAGAAGCCGCTGTGGGTGTTCGTGGGTAACACTGTCTTGGGCGAAGAGTCTGACATTCTTGAGGTTGTGAATTTCCTCGCCGACTTCTTAAATAACGAGGGGCAGGTCAAGACTTGGCTGTCCGATTTGATCTCTGACCGTGCGCAAATTTTAGACGCCAACGGCAACAACATTTTCAAAGGCCGTTTTGCGCCGTTGATGGGATTCACGGACAAGGTAGATGCGCTGTATGCCGATATCCTGCAGCGCGTGTTCAATGCGTCGGCACGGCAACGGCTAAAGCTAGTTAACATGAAGAGTAGCAAGGGTGAGCTGGCGCTGCGTGTGGGCGTCGCTAAACCCTTTGGCCTCATCAGCATTGGTGACGACGCCGGTTTCTTTGGAATGGCCGAAGAGGCAGAAACATTCGACAATGAGCGTGACGACTTCGGCGGCGCGCTGTTCGGTACGCTGAACAACAAGGACAGTCGGCTCAACCTATTGATCGGCTCACGCAAGTTTACCGAAGGCTGGAGCAGTTGGCGTGTTTCTACGATGGGTCTTTTAAACATGGGGCAGGGGGAAGGGTCGCAAATCATCCAGTTGTTTGGACGCGGAGTACGACTCAAGGGAAAAGGCTTCTCGCTTAAGCGGACTCTACCGCAGGACCGTCCCAAGGGAGTCCATCTAGATAAGCTAGAGGCGCTCAACATCTTTGGCGTACGCGCCAGCTACATGGCCGCTTTCAAGGACTATTTACGTGAGGAAGGGATCACCCCAAGCGACGAAGTGCTAGAGCTGGACTTTCCTACAAGGGCCAATTTGCCAAGTCAGAAGCTTAAGACTTTGGCGCTAAGGGACGGTTACAAGGACAATCAGAAACTCGGCTTCAAGCGCACGCACTTCCCCTGGCTGTACGAGATCCCTGTGCAATTTCAAGGCAAGATTAAGTTGCCGCACGTGGTGCTAGACCTTTATCCCCGTGTAGAGGCTTTGGCGACGCAGGAGAAGTCTGCGTTAACCGGGGCTGAGGTTCGCCACAAGGGTAAGCTCAACTCCAGCCTGTTCTCCTTCTTTGATTGGGATCGCATTTACCTGGCTCTGCAGGAACACAAACTGCACCGGAGCTGGAGTAATTTGCGGTTGGACCGTCAGAAACTTATCGACTTTTGCGCCGGCACGTCCACCTGGTACACGTTGTTCATTCCCGTATCGGAGCTTGACGTAAGCGCGTTCAGCGACATCCGCAAGCAGGAAGACATTTTGGTACGGTTGCTCATCGACTACACCGATCGCTTTTATAAAGCGCTAAAGACAGGTTACGAAGGGCAGTTCTACGATATCACCCATATCGACGAAGACCATGGCTCGATGCTGAAGCTCTACCAGTTCGAGATCGAAAATAATGATGATGGTCTGGAATACCAAAAAAAGTTGGAAGTACTAAAAAAGCTTGTGGCGGATGGCAAAATCGGCGAGGCCAGCAACTGGAACGCTCCTCACATGGTCGCTATCAGCTTCGATCGTCACCTTTACTATCCACTCTTGGCAATAGATGACAAAGACGCAGTGCCTCTCAAGATGCGGCCGTTGGCACTTGATGCGCCGAGCGAACGGGAGTTTATCCGCGACCTTGAGGCGTTCTACAGGTCTCCGAATGGAAAGTCCATCATCGGTCCGCGCAGTTTGTATTTGCTGCGTAATGCCGATCGTGAAGAGAAAGGCTTAGGGTTTGCCCTAGCTGGCAACTTTTATCCGGACTTCTTGCTGTGGCTAGTAGACGACACAACTGGAAAGCAGTGGCTGACGTTAGTTGATCCAAAAGGCCTCCGTAATCTTGATCTATCAGACCCAAAACTGGGGCTCTACAATGAAGTAAAAAAATTAGAGACGACGCTTGCAAGTCAAGTAAAACCAGGCGAGCCACCCCTAGTGTTGAACGCCTTTGTCCTATCCCCGACAAAATTCTCAGATCTTCTGAACATAGGGGATCCCGGAAAGAAAGCAGAACTAGAAGATCGGCATGTGCTCTTTATGGAAGAGGGGGGTGAAAAGTATTTGACGGAAATGTTTATGCGAATTTTGACCTAGCCTATTGCGAGTAGATCTTGATCCCGTGAGCTACATGCATCATCGACAAATTTTTAAAGGCTTCTGAGATTGTTGCTACAACGATCGGGCGAAATCCAGGGCCAGTAATCTAATCTGTAGGCGGAATCTCTGTTATCCCGCGTGGAATATAGCTATTTGTTAGTATGCCTGTTTCGAACTACCAAGCACCTCCGATGTATCGTTTTGGCTTACAGGCCCATCAGGATTCAGATAAACAGTAAGTCGGAGCCAACTTGAACGAAGGTCAAATTAAACAAGAAGTGATGCCGTCACCTGATTCATGTAGCGGCAGCTATTCAGACTCGTTACGACAAGCGGCCAGTGCCCTAAATAGAGCTGCAGCTTATATTGCTTGCTTGGAAGATAGACTTAGCCAAGTCGAACTGAGACTAGCCGACATGAATTCTTCGAAACAAAAGGCGACAGAGCCCGTGCCGCCGTTTCTGCCATGTTCAACTTCCCACAAACTGAGCAGTCACGTTACCACCTCTACTGCTGCGGCATTGCTAAATAGAAAGCCACAAACGCTTCGCAAATGGGCATGCTATGAAGATGGGCCGCTATGCCCCATTCGTTTGAATGGAAGGTTAGCCTGGTCTACGGAAGACATATGTCGAATCTTAGCTACGGGTTCTCCTGACACTACTAATATTCCATGACAAGCAGGAGTAAGTGTCTTTAGTGAGTATGAGCCATTGTTATCAGCGTCCATACTGGGGCCGATTTCGCATAAAGCGAGATAACTCGAAAACTGTCGTTCAAGTTAAATAAACCAATATGCCAAATCACCGATGGTCGTTTAGATATTATCAACATCTTATTGACTACTTGGACAAGGATCTCATCAACTCAGTCCCTGCAAAGCACAGTCGCTTATTTCGCAAAGCTCCGGAAACAGAAGGTTTTTATAAAACCCTTTATCTTGATCAAATTGAGGTGTTTAATCTTGGGTTTGCAGCAAAAAGACGCCCAGGAGGAAAAATTTGCAGAACTTGTGCCAATTTCCATTTGTCGACATCGAAAAATATCGATAAAGACGAGGATGTGAAGGTAGGAAAAAAACTTGAGGATTCATTTGAAGAGTTTTTTCAATTTGTCCTGGATAAAGAATGTGCGGGTGCAACGATTGAGCGGGCCGATTTAGAGAATATGCACAATCCAGACTTTTTAATTAAATATAATAAAAAGTCAATTATGTGGATGGAGTTAAAGGTAATATTCAGGCCTTTTATAAATATATCGAAAAAGGCGGACCGAAGCTATGAGTGCTATTCGCACTCGCTCACTCTGGATCATGGGAAAAAGCTAAATAAACAAAAAGAATTGGTGGCCTCGAATAACATAGGTGAAAACAATTGCATCTATGTGTACTGGTACGATCTCCCATGCATTAAGGGAATATTCTGGATGCCATCGACACAGGTTTACCGGCATCAGAAGAGCCAGGTCGATTATCAGCGCAAGATAGTCGATGGAGACCGCAACAAACAAGGTGGAGTTAGAGGCGCAGTGAACAAAATATACCTTCCGCTCCACGAAATGAATGACTTCTACTCAATACTTTCAGTTATCAAGGCGAAAATGTAAGCCGTTCATTTGCCTTAGCTTAGGCGCAGGAGGGGGCGAGAATTTTTTGATTGCTGACCGCAAAGCACTGGGCGCTGAGAAATTTCTACCATAGCGGCCTGACTAAGACTTTGTCAATTTGGCATGTGTCATTTGATGAATTTGACGCTGATAGTTGCTATTTACTGGCAACACTGCTGAATACATGTAGAGCTAGACAATTCGTGCAAATTTGAAACGGGCACTGCTGCGATCGCAGTGGATAATTTGAAGCGTTGCCAACCTGGCGACGAGATGTTTAATTTTGATACGTTGTTATTTAGAGGTGGAATGTGGCCGTTGTAGACTCCCGATACGAAAAGCTGTCTCCACAAGCAAAGGTGCTTCAAGATACAGTGGTTCTTGCTCAAGCTTGGAAGAAGACTCACACTTTTGTTCGGCGCCACAATTGGTACGCAGATGTTTTGGAGCTTGATGCGTCTGGCGTCTGCTTATCGGAAAACCTCATTGAATGGTCCAACGCGATCGCAGCCGGCGAATATGAGACATCTGCAGCATGGCTCGTTCCAGCGCCAAAAAATGGCTTATGGTGTTTCAAGCCTGAGTCTAAAGGTGGATGGCAGCCCCGGCGCGCCGAACATGACCAAGCTCCAGTGTTAAGACCTCTTGCTCACATCGGCGTAAGGGAGCAAACGGTAGCGACAGCTGTCATGCTCTGCTTGGCAGACTGCATCGAATCGGCTCAAGGAGACACTTCTATACCTGTCGAGAAAGCCGCGGCACAGAACGTTTTCAGTTATGGAAACAGGCTTTTTTGCAGCTGGACCAAAAACCACACCGTCGCGTCTTTTCCCTGGGGGAATTCAAACACGTACAGCAGGTATTTCCAAGATTACCAACAATATGTTGAGCGGCCATTGGCAGTTGCGAAGAGTCTGAATATTGGCGGAGACTCCAAAGTTTTCGTCGTTAGCATGGATCTCACAGCCTTCTATGACAACATAGACATCCCATTGCTCGTTAATAAGTTGGAGGCAGCCTACGAGAATTTTTACGTCGAGCAGAATGGGGACCGACAGCGTGCAGACAGCGCATTCTGGGAAATTGTTCGGAGGTCTTTGAGTTTTAGATGGCGCGATGACGATCTCGCCCTTGCGCCACTATTTCGAGGTGGCAAACTTCCTATGGGGCTTCCCCAAGGATTAGTCGCTAGTGGTTTTTTTGCAAACGCTTACCTATTAGAATTTGATCGCGAAATCGGTTCTTTCATAGATCGAAAGCCCCGGGGGAGGAGTTTTCGCGTTCACGACTATTGCCGTTACGTCGATGACCTAAGGCTGGTCATATCAGTTGATAGTGATGAGGATACTCCGAGCAACGTTGCTAAATTAAGAGGAGATATCAGCGTCTGGGTTCAGGGTATTCTTAAAAAGCACACTACACCTTCCGGTGTTTCTGGTGCTCATCTGCGGCTTAATGAGGAAAAAACGCAGTTGGAGTCCCTCGTTGAGATTGGCACAGAATCTGGCATTGGGGCGCGTATGAAAACGCTTCAGCATCAGTTAAGTGGTCCGTTCGACCTCGACTCTTTACGCCAGGCCGAAATAGGTCTCAATGGCCTTTTATCATTAGCAGAGCTTGGCCTCATCGAGGAAGAAAAGCAAGTACAGGGGAGTCTCCGTCTTGCGACGTTGGCATCATTAAAGCACGAGGTGCGGGATGACACACTGACCCGCTTCTCGGCCTATCGTCTGGTGCGCTCCTTACGGGAGAGGCGTAGGATGACTGACCTAACTGGATCTATTGAAGGCGAAAGTACGGCTGATGCGTTACGGCATGAATTCCAATCGGCGTCCCGACGTTTAGTCTCGGCATGGGCGATGAACCCTTCGCTCGTGCAGGTGCTCAGATATGCGTTGGACCTTTGGCCTAGTCCGGAGCTATTGGAGCCTGTAGAGCAGGCACTAATGAGCAAGCTGGACGATTCTCAGCAGAATTCTGAGTTTGGACGCAGAGTTGCTTACTACGTTCTCGCAGACATGTTTAAAGCTGGAGCAACCGAAACTGGAAGAGAGTCTAAGCGAGACCTGAATTTCAGGATCGCTGATGTAGACAGCTATCGCATCGCGCTCGCGAACCTTGCGTCACGCACCCTAGGCAGGGTAGAAGCGCCTTGGTACGTCCAACAACAGGCTAGCCTTTTTTTAGCATCAGTTGGTAAAACAGCTACGCTGCCTCAGGCGGCACCCGAGCTTCGATTCCATAGAGCCCTCCATTCGTTTGTCCAAGCTAAGTCCTACGCGAAAGATATAACCGTTGAGGAAGAAGTCGTGGTAGCGCTAGTTGGGCACTAGTTACTAGGAGAAGAAAAGCACTATGTAGACTGGTTCATTAGCTTTGGCGATAAGAGAAACAAGAAGCAAGTTTCAAGAGCTTGGCAAATCGTAGCTGAAACATCGCCGCAATTATTGAGATTTCTACTTAGTTCAAAGCGAAATGCCATGGTGCCTATGTTTGAATGGGCGCCGAAGTACCTGATCCGTTTTGAAGATAAACGCTGGTCCGGCGGTACCGAACCTCTGCCGACAAAAAAGTGGTTACCACTTCTGACCGTCATAACACATCCTGCGCAATTCTTCAGCCAAGAGAACGCGCTGCTTAAGCTTGCTGAAGCACTAGGCCAATCGCGAACCGTTCGGGCGTTCGCTCCAGAGCTACTTACGCCATTGAATGTGCAGGTTCGATCTGACAACTGGGAACAGTTGAGCAACCCGGGCACTGCTACTCTCAGCGCGCAAGCTGTTGAGTCGCTTAAAACAACAGATGGTACATACGAGACACCATCGTGGTGTCGTCCCGAAGATGCGTGGATGTATGCGTTTGGACGCTTGCTGCGCGCTGCTGCTACCGGAGAGCCGGACTTCACCGCGCGTCATTGGCTTACAAGGGAAGATGTGGGCTGGTACCGTGGGCTGACGAGCACATGGCAAAAGCGCCGTATGGGAATGATCCATTCAGCAGAAGGTTTGAGAGGTACCACCGCGGCTATAACGCCTTGGTTTTCAGACTTGCTGCTGCACCTGTTGCGATGGCCCGGCATAGCCGAGCGGCAGAGCCAAGAGTCATCCACTATTAAAACGCGACGTGATTTCGACAACGTTATCAAAAAGCGCATCGAAGTCCAAAGGAAGCTTTATGGCGCTAGCAGCCAGTTGCCCGTTTATCGCTATCCAGTCGAATGGCCCTTAGACTCAGCTCGCGGATTGCGTGTTGCAATGGTTCAGGGACTAATGCCCCTCCACCAACATTTTGACCACGGGCTAGCAGGCCTTGATGTTTTTGGCTATCGCGAGAAGCATCGAAATCACACAGCGGCGTTGCTACATCTTACACAAAAACATTTAGCTGCACGCGACTATGTATTGGGAACCTCAACTAAGCCCCACTTTGATCTTGTCGTGTTTCCTGAGCTCAGCATTCACGTCGACGACCAAGACCTTATGCGGGCGTTCTCTGACGCAACTGGTGCGATGTTGTTCTACGGACTTTTAGGGGCGAAAGATCCAACAAATGGCGAGCCTATCAATGCGGCTAGATGGCTAGTTCCGCAGCGCCGAGCGGGCCGCCGTTCTTGGGTGGAGGTCGATCAAGGGAAGTTCAATCTTACCCCCGAAGAGCATGACTTAGGGATAAAGCCATGGCGACCATATCAAGTTGTTATCGAGCTTTTTAGTTCAAGCGCGCTGGCCAGTTTGCCGTATAGGTTAACGGGTTCAATTTGCTTCGACGCAACGGACCTCTCACTTGCCGCTGATCTGCGCAATGAAAGTCATATGTACGTTGTGTCGGCCATGAACAAGGACGTAAAGACTTTTGACGGCATGGTCGCAGCGTTGCGCTACCACATGTATCAACACATCTTAATTGCAAACATCGGCGAGTTTGGTGGATCTACTGCTCAAGCACCCTACGACAAAGAGCACCAGCGTCTCATTTCCCACTCTCATGGGGGCAATCAGCTGGCCGTATCAGTATTTGATGTTCGGTTAGAGGATTTCGGCCCCGAACTTGAGGCCGCGCAGCCAGGAGTGACGAAATGGAAAAAGGTCAAGGAGCGCATCGGTAAAGCGCCACCTGCCGGACTGGACCGCTTTTAGAGTGGTAGCCTGGGCCATCGATCGGGTCTTCAGCCAAAACTAGTTAACGGACATTTCGCTTCAGCTGAAGCGGTTACCAAAAACTTCTGTAGCAGCGTCGAATGGCTCTCGTAAGCTACTGTCTCGACGCACTGTAGATGACTTCCTGCCTTTGAGTCGCAACGATTTGGAAATCCTGGGCCAGATTGCTTGAGGCTATTCAGCTGTTGTCCCTGTAAGGCGGGCAGACGGTTACCAGAAGGGGAGCGTTGAAAGTGTTCGTATAGATGGGCGGGGTTTTTGGTACACGCTTTGGTACACAAAAGTGAAAAGTTAGCGAGAATATATGGATTTCTACTCAGAGTACCATCACCTCTCAACATTCTGCATCGGGAAGTAACAGGGACGCATCGTATCGTCACTGCGCCCCGGATTGCGGCATGCTAGGCTTTAGCTAACAGACTGGACAGGAGGGCAGGGACGATGGCGAACAACTACTGCAGCAAGCGGCGGCGACTCATGCAGGGAGGGCTGCTACTTTCTGCCTGCGTCCTGCTGTCTTCCTGCGCCTCCTTGAGCGGGCCGCGCAAGGTCGAGATCCCCCTGCACAAGCTGCAGGCCGGCCTCGAACGCCGCTTCCCCCTCAGCCATCCCCTGATGGGCCTGTTCGACATCCGCCTGCAGCGCCCGCAGCTGGCGATCCAGCCGGAGCTTGATCGTGTCGCGCTGGCGCTGGAGGCCTCGGTCTCGCCGCCCTTCGCACGCGACACCTGGGCCGGCAGCCTGGCCTTCTCCGGACGGCTCTACGTCGATCCCGGCCGCCCCGCCGTGATGATGGCCGAGCCGCGCGTCGACCGCGTGACGATCGGCGCCAATCCCGAGGCCGAGCGCCAGATCGCGCGCATCGCCAGTGCACTCATCGACACCGTCGTGCGCGACACGCCGGTCTATACCTTCGACACGCAGGACCTGCGCTATGCCGGCGTCCAGTTCATTCCGACCCGGATCGAAACCACACGTTCTGGTTTGCTGGTGACGCTGGAACCAGCAAAGTAGCGCCGAGTCGCATTTCCGCCACGCACACGTTTGCGTGCGTACGAAAAATTAGCAATACGTTATATTTTGCGCATCCTGTCGTCGCGTGGCGCTCACATTGGCTAGATGGAATGCAAGTCCCTTGGACGGGTGTTGTTCGCAAGCCGAATCCGCATGCGAGGATTGCAGAGCCCGACCATTCGGCGCACACTGGGACGGAGTGGAATTGCACAGAACTGCCGTGGCGCGAATCCGCCGCGGTCCGCGCTTGAGGTTTCTCATGGGCACGATGTTCCGCTGAAGTAATCTTGGTTGCACTTCAGTCTGTCGTGTAGGGGGTGGATCTTGGAAACGACACAGGAAAGTTTTCCGGACAATGGGCTGGCTGCCGAGCCAGTGCTGGCCGCAGTGGCCATCGGTACCCCAGGGATGCCTGCGCGAGCGAGCCTGCCTGCGAAGGGCTCATGCTGGTACTGCGAGAAACCGCTCGACAGCGTGCGCCGCTTCTGCGGCAAGAGCTGTGCCTCTTCCTTCGACGAGGAAGCGGAATTCACCCGCTAGGCGGATCGTGCTGGCGCCTTCATGCGGCGCCCAGGACGGACAGCGCCCGCTCGTAATCGAAGGCCGCCACCGCCGACTCCAGTTCCGCCATGCGCGCCGCACCCAGGCGCGCGCGCAATCCGGAGCGCTTCTTCGCAATGACATCCTGGGCGCTGCTGTCGCCGTGATCGAGCAGGCTGTGCAGGCGTGCGAGATCGGCTTCCGCCAGCAACATATCGCCCGATTCCGGACTGCCGCCAGCCGGCCCAGCCACCATGGACTCCACCTGCGCCATCACCCGCGCCAGTTCCGCTTCCAGCCGGTCGAGGAGTGCCGCGTCAAGCGGCCTGCCTGCACGCAGCAGCTGTTCGACTTCCATCGCCAGCACCCGCAGGACGCGTGCCTCGATCATGGCGGCCGCGCCTTTGAGCGTATGGGCGATGCGGTACGCCAGCGTGTCATCGCCGGCGGCCAGCGCGGCGCGCAGGTGCGCGACCTTGTCGGCGTAGTCGGAGCGGAAACGGATGAGGACGCGCAGGTACATCGCCTGGTCGCCCATCATCCGGTCGAGACCCGCGGCAGTATCGAGCGCCTGCATGAAAGCCGTAGCGGGCGCCAAGACGTCCGGTACGGCTGGGGCGGGGGACAGGCTCACCGCGTCGTGAACGACCAGTCCCGGGTCACGGGGGTGCCGTTCACCGTGCCGGAGAAGCTGACGTCGTAGGTGGTGGCGGCCGCCAGCCGCGCCAGCGGCACGATCGCGATCGCGGTGCGCTGCGAGGCGTTGGCCGAGGAATTCACGAGCTGCACCTGCAGGTTGGCGCCGCCGCGCGGACGCACCGTGAAGGTCTGCATCGTCAGCGGGGCGTCGATGTTCGCGTGCACGCTGATCGGGTAGCCCACCTCGTTGAGGTTCGGGACCGGATCCGGTTCCTCGGTGTCGCTAAAGAAGTTCGGCACCACGCCGGTCTGGCCGTTGAAAGGCCAGGTCACGATGGTGTTGGCGGCGATGCCGGGGCCGAAGCCGCCGCGGGTCGCGAAGTCGGCGGTGAAGTAGTTGTAGCCGCGCGCGGAGGTGGCGGCGCCGGTGCCGATCTCGCGGAACTTCGGCTCGAACATCACGAAGCGGTGATAGATCGCGGTGACCAGTTCTTCGGCCATGTAGAAGCCGGTGCCGTTGGTGACGCCGGAGATGATCTCGCCATAGGCATAGCCGGAGGCAGGGATGGTGTAGCCGGCCGCGTTCAGGCGGTCCTTCAGGGTGACGCCGGTGAAGCCGGGATTGCCCACCGTCTGGTCGTGGCTCATCACGTTGTTGGTGCGCAGGTACTCGGAGTGGCCCAGCGCCGCGCGGTTGATCAGCACATTCTCGGCCACGGCCGGCACGCCGGCCTGGATGCGGCGGTAATTGATCCAGTTGCGGCCATCGACGGCGATGTCGCCGGTCGCCGTGGGCGCAGCGGCGTCGGGTACGATGGACGGGGGAATGTTGGCCGGCGGGTTGACCGCAACCGGGTTGGCCGCGACGCCTGCGCTGCCGCCGCCGCCGCCTCCGCACGCGGCCAGGGTCGATGCAGCCGCAAGCAGGGCGATGAGGGAACGCCAGCGAGGCATATAGCTCATGTTGCAACTCCTGTCAATACTGTGAAACGAAGTCACATTCTAGAGCAAAAAAGAGGCACGCGCCGCGCGCCGTGTTGCGTGACGGCCGGCATATTTCGCTCCCTGTAGAATAAGCTATCGATCCTATTGCCGAGTCATCAATTGTCGACCAAGCCCACCAGCCGGCAGCGCCTCGCGCGCGCCAAGTTCGCCCTGCCAAGTTTCGTGACCCTGCTGTCGATCGCCTGCGGCTTCGGCAGCATCGTGATCTCGGTGGACAATGCGCACATCGGCTCCCCGGCGGACTACCGCCTGGCGGCGATCCTGCTGGTGCTGGCCGGCGTGTTCGATGCCCTCGACGGCTTTGTCGCGCGCGTCACCAAGACCCAATCCAGCTTCGGCGTGCAGCTCGATTCGATCGCCGACGTGATGAACTTCGGCTGCGCCCCCGGCCTCTTGTTGTATTGCTATGGGTTTGCCCAAATGGGCGCCGCGCACCCGACCCTGGTGCGCATGGGCGGCCTGGCCTGTTTCGTGTTCGTCGCCTGCGGCGCGCTGCGCCTGGCGCGCTTCAACGTCATGGTCGGCCGCACCGACCCGCGCTACTTCGTCGGCATGCCGATCACGGCCGGCGCGGCCTGCGTGGCCTCGGTGGTGGTGGCCTGGCCCGATCCCGCCACCACCATGGCGCAGTGCTTCGGGATCATCGCGCTGATGCTCGCGGTGGGCACGCTGATGGTGTCGACCATCCGCTTCCCGAGCTCGAAGCACCCGCGCGGCAAGGTCATGCTGGGATTGCTGGCGGTCTGCCTGGTGCTGCTGGCCATCCTGCAGACGCGTTTCTTCGTGTTGTTCTTCCTGCTGTACGTGTGCGCGACCCTGCTGCTGAATATCGCATGGCGCACCGGCTGGACGGGCATCGCGCCGCCGAAGGTGTACGAGGATTGAACGCGTGGGCGGCTATGCCGCCCACGCGTTCACGTGGCTGCAAGATCATCCGGTCGCGGCTTTCACTAGGTAACTATCACCGCGTGGGCGGGAGACCCGCCCACCCTACGAAAAGCGATCAAGCGAACTTGTCGAGCATCGCCGCCAGGTGCGCAACGCGTGCCTGCGCCTCGTCGAGGTCGGCCGCATTGCCGGACTGGGTCTGGATCGCCCCCGCCAGCAACTGTACGAAGGAGCGGTCGAGCGCCTTGCGCGCCGCCGCCATCTGCTGGGCCACCGCATCGACGTCCGAGGGGGCCGCGGCCAGCGCGATCAGCTTCTGCACGCCGCGCAGCTGGCCCTCGATGCGTGCCAGCCGGTTCAGCAGGTCTTTCTTCTGCTGCGCGGTAAGGGCGCTGCCGTCAAGGATCTTCAACGGGATCTCGGCCATCGTCGTCGACCTTGGACTTTATGCGACCTCGTGCCCGCGCGCGGCGCGCAGGATGCGGAACCAGTCGCCGCGCTCGAGACGGAAGGAGGTACCCGCCACCGCTTCGCGGATCGCTTCGAAGCGCCCGGTGCCGGTGAGCGGGATCGGGCGGCTCGGGAGCTGCAGGATCCAGGCGAACAGCACGCTGGCGAAGGGCTTTTCCATGCGGTCGGCGACCTCCTGGACGACCGTACGGACTTCGACGGCGCGCTCGTCGCTTGACGTGAACAGGCGCCCGCCGCCCAGCGGCGACCAGGCCATCGGCGCGATGCGCAGGTCCTGCATGCCGTCGAAGGTCTCGTCGAACATCGGCGCGGTGAACATCGGCGAGAACTCGACCTGGTTGGTGGCGAGCGGCACGCGGCGGTTCAGGCATTCGAACTGGTGGCGCGTGAAGTTCGAGACCCCCACGTGGCGCACCTTGCCGGCCTGCTGCAGGCGGGTAAAGGCTTCGGCAATCTCGTCGAAGTCCATCAGCGGGTCGGGGCGGTGGATCAGCAGCAGGTCGAGATGGTCGGTGTGCAGCTGGCGCAGCGATTCTTCGCTCGATGCGACGATGTGGGCGGCGGTGGTGTCGTAGTGCTGGATGCCGTGCTGCGGGCGCTTGTTTGATACCAGCTTGATGCCGCACTTGCTCACCAGCTCGATGCGGCCGCGCAGCGAAGGCTGGGCGCGCAGGGCTTCGCCGAACACGCCTTCGACGCCGTAGTTGCCGTAGATGTCGGCGTGGTCGAAGGAGGTGACGCCCAGTTCGATGCACTGCTCGATGAAGGCCACGCGCTGCTCGACCGACATGCCCCAGGCGTTCATGCGCCACATGCCGGCCACGATGCGGGACAGTTCCAGCCCCCCTTCACGGGTCGTGATGCGGGGGCAGTGCAGGTCGGCAGGGAGCAGGGTGGTCATCGTGCGCTTTCGGATGGACAGGATTGCACGATTATAGCGGCACCGAAAAACAAAAAGCCCGCCCGGCTTGCGCACGGGCGGGCTTTCCTGAATGCTCAGGGAATTACTGCATCCACAGGCGCATCGAATCCCAGGCGCGGCCGAAGATGCTGGCTTCCTGCACCTCGTCCAGCGTCACCACCGGCAACGCGAGCAGCGGCTTGCCGTCGACCATCATCTTCAGCGTGCCGACCTGCGCATTGCGCGCCAGCGGCGCGACCAGCGGATCCTTGCGCTCCAGGACCGGCTTCATCTTGCCCGCCACGCCCTTCGGCACGGTCACCAGCACGTCGCGGGTGAAGCCGATCTTCACGTCCGCAGCCGAACCCTTCCACACCGGCGGGGTCGCCACGGCCTGGCCCTTCGAGTACAGCCTGACGGTGTCGAAGTTCTGGAAGCCCCAGTTCAGCAGCTTCTGGCTTTCCTGGGTGCGCACGCCGTCCGAGGCGGTGCCCAGCACCACGGAAATCAGGCGGCGCTCGCCGGCATTGCCGTTCGGGCGGCGTGCCGAGGCAATCATGCTGTAGCCCGAGGACGCGGTGTGGCCGGTCTTCATGCCGTCCACGGACGGGTCCAGCCACAGCAGGCGGTTGCGGTTCTGCTGGGTGATCTTGTTGTAGGTGAACTGCTTGATCGAGTCGATCTTGTAGAACTCGGGGAAATCGCGGATCACGGCCGCGGCCATGAGCGACAGGTCGCGCGCGGTCGAGTAGTTGTTCGCGTCCGGCAGGCCGTGCGGGTTGGCCCAGCGGGTGTTCTTCAGGCCGAGGCGCTGGGACTCGCGGTTCATCAGGGTGACGAAGGTGCCTTCGTCGCCGGCCACGGCTTCGGCCAGGGCCACCGCCGCGTCGTTACCCGACTGGATCATCAGGCCGTGCAGCAGGTCGTTGACCGACACCGGGACCTTGGGATCGATGAACATCTTCGAGCTGCTCGCGTCCACTTTCCAGGCGCGGACCGAGACGTTGACCATGGTGTCCAGGGTCAGGCGCTTGTCGCGCAGCGCGGCGAAGGTCACGTAGGCCGTCATGACCTTGGTGAGCGAAGCCGGTTCGATGCGGGCGTCGGGGTCTTGCGCAGCGATGACCTGGCCACTCGTCGCGTCGAGCAGCAGCCACGACTTGGCTGCGATGGTCGGGGCCGGCACGGTCTGTGCGCTGGCCGAAGCCATCAGCAGGCTGGCGGCCACGGCCGCTAACAGTTTTTTCATGGGAGTGTTCGTCTGTAAAAAATGCCAATGCAGAAGTGCGCAAGGCAATACAAGGTGATGTCACCTCGGGTATTGCCTCAAGAGAAGAGCCTAATTATTGCACAGCGAAAGCTTCAAATGTCACGCCGCCACATTTCTACGACAAGATTTTTAATGTGGCCGAGCTTGCGGTGGAAGAAGTGGTCGGCGCCCGGGATCACGGTCACCGGGATGTCGAGCGGGCGCGCCCAGTCGAAGACCTCCTGCAGCGTGATCGTATCGTCAAGTTCGCCGTGGATCAGGATGGTGTCCGCCGGGACCGGCGGCATCGGCCACTTGCCGGCGGCGGTGCCGACCAGCACCAGGCGCTCGGCCGGGCGGCCTTCGGCGATCAGGCGCTGCTGGAACTGGGCCTGCACGAAGGTGCCGAAGGAGAAACCCGACAGGGCCACCGGCAAATCCGGGTACTGCTCGGTCATGTGACGGTACATGATGTCCATGTCGTCCACCTCGCCGCGGCCGTCGTCATGCACGCCTTCCGACTCGCCGACGCCGCGGAAGTTGAAGCGCGCGGTGGCATAGCCGAGGGTGACGAAAGTGCGCGCCAGGGTCTGGGCCACCTTGTTTTCCATGGTGCCGCCGTACAGCGGGTGCGGGTGTGCCACCAGCGCGATGCCGCGCGGCTGGCCTTCCGGCAGGTCGAGGATGCACTGCATCTTGCCGGCGTGGCCGTCGAGGGTAAACTTGTGCGAATACTTGTTCATTACGTGCTTGGTAGTCTTGCAGGGGTGATCAGATCTTCAGGCGTTCCACGACCTTGCCGCCCACCAGGTGGGTGTCGATGATGTCGTCGATGTCGGCGTTGTCCACATAGGTGTACCAGGTGCCTTCCGGGTAGACCACCAGCACCGGTCCTTCCTCGCAGCGGTCGAGGCAACCGGACTGGTTGATGCGCACCTTGCCCTGGCCGTTCAGGCCAAGTTCCTTGATGCGCTTCTTGGCGTGCTTCTGCGCCTTCTCGGCGCCGCACTTGCCGCAGCTCTGGCGCGCGTCCTTGCCGTCGCGCTCGTTCATGCAGAAGAAGACGTGGTGCTGGTAGAAAGGTGCGTCGTTCGTGTCGCTCATGTCGTTCTCGTCAAAGATGGTCGCAAGCCGCCATGATACTTCAAGGCGTCCCGTCCGCCGCCCCGGGACGCGGTTCCGGGCGATTCAGCTGGTGCGAGGGCAGCAGCAGGAACCACAGCGCCAGGAAGGGCCATGTCAAGGAAAGGAACTGGGCCGCGCCGTTAAAGTTCAAAAACTTGCCCTGCACCCAGCCCTGCAGGGTGGAGACGAAGTAGGGATTGACCGGCACCGTGTTGACCACGATAAGGCTCAGCACCAGCGTCACCACCGCCAGCCGCCGCTGCGCCACCTGCGGCGCGAACACCAGGCCGGTGAGCATGATGATGCCGATGATGAAGCCGCCCTCCGCGCCGGGCGTCACCCAGACGAAGGCATTATCCGGCCGGAATAGCAGCGAGCTTGCCAGCGCTTTCATCACCAGCGCCACGGCCAGGAAGGCCACCATCAGGAGGAAGCGTGGCGCGTTGCGGCGCACCAGGCACATCAGGGTGAGCACGGCCCCGGTCATGCCGCAGGCCGTGATGATGGTCTCGGACAGCCAGTACTGCTCCACCGTCATGGCCTCGCCCGGGCGTAGCAGGCTCACCAGGTCGATGTCGGTATCGAACCAGCGCGACAGCCAGCTTGATACGATGGGCAGCACCTGGCCGTGGCCGAACAGGTAGCTTTGCGGGTAGATCTGCGCCAGCGGCCACAGGGCCACCAGCACCAGGCCCTGGCTGGCATAGGGCGCGAACCAGCGGCGCCGCAGCTGGAACAGGCGGCTGCGGTCGAGCAGCCCCGGCGCCCACCAGGCGCCGAGGACCGCGCCGACCAGGCAGCCGCCCGCATTGGTGATCAGGTCCAGGTTGGACGGCACCCGGCTGGGCAGGAAGTTCTGCACCGTTTCCATCGTGAGCGTCACCAGGATGCCGCCCAGGCTTGCCAGCAGCACCGCCCAGATGCCGCGCACGCGCGGGTAGACCGACAGCACCAGCAGCATGCCGAGCGGGATGTAGCCGACGATGTTGACGCCGACGTCGAAGCCGGTCCAGTAGCGCGGCTTGACCAGGTTGAGGAAGGTGAACAGCGGCACGCCGCTGTTGCGCCAGCCCTCGAACGGGTACCAGCTGGCGTAGACGATCAGCAGCAGGTAGGCCAGCAGCGCCGCGCGTGCGATCGGCGAGCCGCGTCCTTCTCGCGGGCGCTCGCGCTGGTCGACGGCGACGTCGGCTTTGGTCATCGCTTGCGGGTGTCGACCGTCGCCAGCCAGGCCAGGATGTCGCTTGCTACGGCGTCGGTGCTGGCGGCGAGGGCGCGCGCGCCGCCCGGGGCATCGGCGCTCGGGGCCGGCGTCGTGCGGGTAAAGGTGCGCTGGTCGAGCAGGCGGTGGTCGTTGAACAGCGAGGCGCGCAGGGTGATCCGGCCTTCGCTCTGGTTGACGCCGCTGAAGGCATGGACGAAGTCGTCCACTTCCACGCGCAGCAGCGGCACGCCGGTCGAGGCGTCGGTGGCCGACAGCACCTTCATGCCGGACTGCGCCAGGCGCGTCTTGACGCGCTGGGTGAGCATTTGCAGCGGTTCGTTGGCCCAGCGGCTGTGGGCATAGGTGCGTGCCTGCAGCGCGTCGGCGTAGGCCAGGCGGTAATACATGCGTTCGTTCTCGAGGGCGGACGGGCCGGTGAAGTCGATCACGACCAGGGCCGGCATCGACGCTGGCGCCGGCGTGGCCTGCTGCAGGGGTGTTGCGGGTCCAAAGTCGAAGCTCGTGCTTTCCTGGGTCTTGGTGCTGCCGCAGCCTGCGAGGATGAGGCTCGAGGCGGCGAGGGCAATCAGGGAGCGGATCGGGAAACGAAGCAAATAAGCGGTCACGGTGGTCCTCATTTGGTCGGTGGCACGAAGCCCGGTTCGCCCGGACCCGGCTGGGCGCTCGGGGCGCCGAACAGGATGCTCTGCGGGCGGTCGGACAGCGAGGTGGCGGTGCGCTTCACGGCGCGCAGTGCGCCGCGCGCCTCGTCCGTCATCTGGACGACGTGCGGCAGGGTTTCGAGTTCGAGTTCGCTGGTGGCGGATTGCAGCGAGCCGACCGCGCCGTTCAGGCGCTCGAGCGGTCCGTCCGGCGCCTGCAGGCGATTGGCCAGCTGGCCGTAGCTGCTGGCGGTGGCCTGGATGGTGGAGGCGGTCGCATCGAAGGAGGTCAGGCTGCGTTCCAGCTTGCCGGTGAGCGCCGGGAGGCGCTCGATGGTCGGCTCCAGCTTCTGCGGGATGGCGGCATAGGCGTCGGCCGCCTTGCCGATGCTATCAAAAGCGCCGACGATGGTCTTCTGGTTCTCGTCGGTGACCATCTTGGCCAGGCTGTCGGTGATCTGCTCGGTCTTCTCGAGGATGGCCAGGCCGCGCTTTTCCAGGATGTCGAGCAGGCCCGGGCGCAGCGGGATGCGCGCCGGCCGGTCGTCGGGCTGGGCCAGACGCGGCGAGCCGGTGCGGTCGTCGTCGAGCTGGATGAAGGCGATGCCGGTCACGCCCTGGTAGCCGAGCGAGGCGAAGGTGGTGGTGGTGATCGGCGAATCCTTCTCGACCGACAGGCGGATCAGGATCTGGCCGGTGACGCGCGGGTCGAACACGATCTCGTCGACGCGGCCCACTTCCAGGCCGCGGTAGCGCACCGTGGCCTGGGGATTCAGGCCCGGGATCGACTGCGTGGTGACGATCTCGTAGGGCAGCAGCTCGGTGCGGTCGCGGTTGAACCACAGCCCGGCCAGCACGGCCGCAATCACGAGGGCGATCGTGAAGACACCTGTCATCAGGGCATACGACCTGTTTTCCATATTCAGTCCTCCGATTCGTTCTGGGCGTGGCGCTCTTCGAGCACTTCCAGTGCCCGCTGGCCGCGCGGGCCCAGGAAAAAGTGTTTGATGAACGGGTGCTGGACCCGCAGCACGTCGCAGGCCGGCCCGACCGCCAGCACGTGCTTCTCGGCCAGCACCGCGATGCGCGACGACAGCGCGAACAGCGTGTCGAGGTCGTGGGTGACCATCACCACGGTGAGTTTCAGTTCGCTGTGCAGGGTCTGGATCAGCGACACGAAGGCATCCGACAGGTCGGGGTCGAGGCCGGCCGTGGGTTCGTCCAGGAACAATAAGCGCGGTTCCAGCGCGAGGGCGCGCGCCAGGGCGGCGCGCTTGACCATGCCGCCCGACAGGTCGGACGGCATCTTGTTGGCGTGCTCGGGACCGAGGCCCACCATGTCCATCTTGAGCAGCACGGCGTCGCGGATCACGTCCTCGGGCAGGGCGCGCAGCTCGCGCATCGGGAAGGCGATGTTGTCGAACACGCTCAAGGCCGAGTACAGCGCGCCCTGCTGGAACAGCATGCCCCAGTGGTTGCGCATGTGCTGCAGGTGTTCCGGGTCGGCCTGGCTGATGTCCTCGCCGAACACCTTCACGCAGCCTTCGGAGGGGCGCTCCAGGCCCAGCATCTGGCGCAGCAGCACGGTCTTGCCGGTGCCGGAGCCGCCGACGATGGTGAGGATCTCGCCCGCATAGATGTCGAGGTTCAGGTCCTGGTGCACCACGGTGCGGCCGAAGCGCGTCCACAGCTTGCGGATCTCGACCACCGGCGGCCCGACGTCTTCCTCGGGGCGCTTGTTCAGGCGCTGCGGCGCGCGTTCTTTCAGGTCCGCCATCAGAACCCCACGTCGTTGAAGATGATGGCGAACACCGCGTCCGCCAGGATGACCACGGTGATCGCCGTGACCACGGCGGTGGTGGTACCACGGCCCAGGCTCTCGGTGTTCGGCTTGATGCGCAGGCCGAAGTGGCAGGACACCAGGGCGATCAGCATGCCGAACACGCAGCCCTTGAGCAGGCCGATCGTGTAGTTTACCACCGGCACCGCGTCCGGCAGCTTCTGGATGAAGTAGCGGAACGACAGCCCCAGCTCGATCTTGGCCGAGACCATGCCCCCGATCAGGGCCATGGCATCGGTCCAGACCACCAGCAGCGGCATCGAGATGGCGAGCGCGATCACCTTCGGCATGATCAGGCGCTGGCCGTGCGAGATCCCCATCACCAGCATGGCGTCGAGCTCTTCGGTCACGCGCATCACGCCCAGCTGAGCTGTGATGGAGGAGCCCGAGCGGCCGGCGACAAGGATCGCCGCCAGCAGCGGGCCCAGCTCGCGGATCACGGCCATGCCCAGGATGTTGACGATATAGATGTCGCCCCCGAACATGCGCAGCTGCTGCGAGGACAGGAAAGAAAGCACGATCCCGATCAGGAAGCCGACCATTGCCGTGATGCCGAGCGCCTGGAAACCGGAATGGTAGATGTTGGCCGAGATCTCGCGCCACGGCCCGGCCTGGGGGCGGCGCAGGAAGCGGCCGATGTCCAGCACCAGTTGGCCGATCAGGCCGACGAAACCGCGCAGGTGCTCGAAAAACGACAGGACGCCGCCGCCCAGCACGATCAGCCAGTTCAGCGGGCTGACCTTGTGGCGCGGCAGCTTGATGGCGCCGGCCTTCTCGATGCGGCCGAACAGTTCCTCGTGCTGCGGATCGAGCTTCAGATTCGCGGGACGCTGCTTGCCCCAGGCGTTCCAGAACATCTGGGCGCCGACATGGTCGAGGCGTTCGATGCTGGAGAGGTCCCAGTCGAGGGTCTGCTTGTGCTTGAGCGCGGCCAGGGTGCGGGTGATCCCCTTGAGTACGCCCTTGCGCGACAAGGTATGTACCTGCCAGACGCCGCTCGCCACGACAGATTGGGCCGCGCCGGTATCCGAGGCCCGGTCTGGATGCTGGATGGTTAATATTGGCGCATTTTCAATCTGCATTGCGCCAGTGTAAAAGAGAATCGTTATCGCTGCTACACGGTTTCTAACGTAGCGCGCCAAGTACTCGACAAGAAATGAATGTGAATTTTGGCAAACAGAACCGGATGCGATGCAAGGCGGCGAGTGCGCCGCAGTGCGGGCACTGCAAGCAGGAGCCAACGTAGCAGCGCGCCGCTTATGGCAGCCAAAAACACATTTATTTATGGGCGAGTACTTACGCCGCCAGGTGGCGCACCTGGCGTTCCGGCGCCGCCGCCACCGGTTTCTGCACGACGGCGGTATCGACCTTGCCGGCATAATCCGAGGCCAGCAGGGCCGCTGCTTCATCCCGCGCCATGCCGCGCAACTGCAGCCATTCCTGCACCAGCTTGGCCAGCTTCTCGAGCGCGATGCGGTGGGTGGCGTCGGTTTTGGTGTAGATCCAGTCCGAGAAGGCCATGAAATTGTCGAACGGCGCTTCGCCCAGTAGCGCACGCGTGGTATTGGCGAAACGGCCCGAGTTGGCGACCAGGTCCCAGTAGCGGGCGAAGCGCACCAGGCGCTGCATGGTCGGGAAGTCGACCTGCTTCGTCGCCAGCACGGTATAGGGCGGGTAGGGATCGTAGACCATGCCGAAGGGCTCGGTGTGGCGGATGATCGGGGTGCCGCGCAGGCGTTTCAGGATGCCGAACTGGATTTCCTGGGCGCCAAGTTTGACCAATTGGTCAAAACCCTTGGCAAAGCTGGTCACGTCCTCGCCCGGCAGGCCGGCGATCAGGTCCACGTGCAGGTGGGTCCGGGAGTGCTCGGTCAGCCAGCGGATGTTGTCGGCGGCCTTGGCATTGTCCTGGCGCCGGCTGACCAATGCCTGCACCTCGGGGTTGAAGCTCTGGATGCCGATCTCGAATTGCAGCGCGCCGGGCGGGAATTTGGCGATGGTCTCCTTCAGCGCTTCCGGCAGGTGGTCGGGGACCAGCTCGAAGTGGGCGTAGACCGGGTCGTCCGGGTTCGCTTCCAGCTTGTCGAGGAAGAACTGCATGATGCGCAGGCTGGTCTTGACGTTCAGGTTGAAGGTGCGATCGACGAACTTGAACAGGCGCGCGCCGCGTGCATGCAGCGACTCCATCTGCTCCAGGAAGGCATCGAGCGGGAACGGCCAGGCGGTCTTGTCCAGCGAGGACAGGCAGAACTCGCACTTGAACGGGCAGCCGCGCGAGGCTTCCACGTACAGGGTGCGGTGGGCGATGTCCTCGTCGCTATATAAAGAATAGGGCAGGGCGATTTCCGCCATCGGCGGCTGCACGCCGGCGTGCACCTTCATCAGGGGCTTGGGGCCGTTCAGGATCTCGCCGCACAGCTTGGGAAAGGTGACGTCGCCCCAGCCGGTGACCACGTAGTCGGCCAGCCGCACGATTTCCTGCTCCCCCACCTCGTGCGAGACTTCCGGGCCGCCCAGCACGATCGTGAGCTGCGGCGCCACGCGCTTGAGCATCGCCACCAGCCGGGTGGTTTCCTCGACGTTCCAGATATACACGCCCAGGCCGAGGATGCGCGGCCGGTGCGCCAGGATGCGCTCGACCAGGTCGCTGGTCTTGGCGCCGATGACGAATTCCTGGATCCGCGTCTGCTCTTCTAGCTGTCCCATGTTCGCCAGCAGGTAGCGCAGGCCGAGCGAGGCGTGCGTGTAGCGGGCGTTGAGCGTGGAAAGCAGGATGGACATGGTGGCGGACTGGCGGATTGGAGACAAGGGCGTCATTTTACTGCGCCGTGGCCGCACACCGGCGAGGATATGCATGGTAAGTTGCCTCTAGAAAAGATCGGTATCTACAATCAGACACTTCTTATAAATAGGACTGCCATGCTTCTTACCAATATTGAAACCATCCCGGGCAAGCAGATCGTCGCGTGCCACGGCGTCGTCTCCGGCAGCTCGGTGCGCTCCAAGCACGTGGGGCGCGACATCATGGCCGGCCTGAAGAACATGGTCGGCGGCGAGCTGCGCGGCTATACCGAGCTGCTGGAAGAATCGCGCGCGCAGGCGACCGAGCGCATGAAGGCCCAGGCCGCGCAGCTGGGCGCCAACGCCATCGTCAATGTGCGCTTCTCGACCTCGTCGGTGGCGGCAGGGGCGGCCGAGATCTATGTATACGGCACCGCGGTGACCGTCGGCTAAGCCATGGAAACCATTATCCTGCTGGCTTTCTGGTCGGTGCCGGTGGTGCTGGGCTACGTGTTCGGCCGCGCCGCCGAGTCGCGCCACTACCGCTCGATCATTGCCAGGGAAAAGGAACAGCTGAAGCTTCCCGCCACCTCGCTGAAGACCCCGGTGCGCAGCGGGCCGGTGGCGCGCAGCGAACTGGTCACGGGCAGCGTCGTCATCTCGATCGACTATTTCAAGAAGGCGGCGTCGGCGCTACGCTCGCTGGTGGGCGGCCCGGTCAAGTCCTACGAGACCCTGCTCGACCGCGCCAAGCGCGAGGCAGTCTTACGCCTGAAGGAAAGCTGCCCTGGCGCGGACGAGATCGTCAACCTGCGCCTGGAAACCCTGCCCCTGGCCGGCAGCCAGCGCAACCAGGTGACGGGCGTCGAGGTGCTTGCCTACGGTACCGCCATTTATTATGCGGACGCCGGCCAGGCATGAAGTACCAGGGCGGGCTCCCTGAGCATAACGACAATATCTCGCACGAGCATCCGCTGAAGGATTTCCTGCTGATCCTGCTGGCGCTGTCGCTGGCGGTGCTGGCCGGTATCTGGGTAGCGGGCCTGCTGGTGGACCGGGTGGTCGACGATATAAGTCCCGAGACAAAAGCGCGGCTTACCCGGCTGCTCGCGCCGCCGCTGCCGCCCGCGCGGAAGGATGCTGCAGCGCGCGAAGCCTGGCTGCAGTCGCAGGTGGATGCGTTGCGGCAGTGCGCCGGCATCGCCGGCCCGGTGAACGTGCGCCTGGTGGCGTCCCCGCAAGCCAACGCCGTTGTCCTCCCGGGCGGCACCGTGATGGTTTACGCAGGCCTGCTCGAGCAGGTGAAGTCGGAGAACGGCCTGGCCTTCGTGCTCGCCCATGAACTGTCCCACCTCGTCCACCGCGACCACCTGCGCGCCATCGGGCGCAGCCTGGTCGTGATCGCGGCGGCGACCGTGCTGACCGGGGATGGTTCGTGGGCGGCTGGGGTGCTGGCGCCGGCCCAGCACCTGGGCGAGACCAGGCATTCGCGCGAGCGCGAGTCCCTGGCCGATGCCAGGGCGCTGCGGATCCTCCAGTGCCGCTACGGGCACGTCGGCGGCGCCACCGAATTCTTCGAGGCCCTCAGGAAGCAGGATGGCGATGCGCCGGCCCTCGGTGCATTTACCCACTACCTGGCCTCGCATCCTTCGATGGCGGCCCGCATCGAGGCGCTGCAGCTGGCGATGCGCCAGGCCGGCCTGCGCAGCGATCAGGTCCGGCCCCTGTCGCTGCCGCGTTGAAACAAAAAAGCCGCCACGGCTTGCGCCGGGCGGCCTCTTGTTCGGGTACCGGAATTACTTGGTGACGGTACGGGTGCCGACCACTTCGATGGTCACGCGGCGGTTCTTGGCGCGGCCTTCGGCGGTGGCGTTGTCGGCGACCGGCTGGGTCTCGCCCTTGCCTTCGGTGTACAGGCGGGCCGGATCCAGGCCTTTCGACACCAGGTAGGCCTTGACAGCTTCCGAGCGGCGCAGCGACAGCTTGTCGTTGTAGGCGTTGCTGCCGACCGAATCGGTGTGGCCGACGGCGATCATCACCTCGGTGTTCACGCCTTCCAGTTTCGACATGAACTCGTCGAGTGCCGCCTTGCCTTCCGGCTTGACGATCGCCTTGTCGAAGTCGAACAGGGCTTCAGCAGCGAACGAGACCTTTTCCGAGGTCGGGACCGGTTCCGGTGCCGGAGCCGGTGCGGCGACCGGTGCCGGCGCCGGGGCTGGTTCCGGTGCAGCGACCGGCGCCGGGGCGACGTAGGCTGCCTTGGCCGGACGGCCGAACTTCCAGACCAGGCTCAGGGTGGCGGTGTCGATGTCGCCGCGGTTCTGGACCGCGTCGGTCACGCGATAGCGCTCCACTTCGCCGCGCAGTGCCATGGCTTCGTTGAATGCGTACTCCAGGCCCACGCCGTATTTGCCGTGGCGACGGCCTTCGTTCGGCGGGTTCGCAACGGTCACGGCGTCCAGGCGGCTGCCGCTGAAGCGGGTGGTGGCCTTGGTGTACTGGACACCGCCGCGCGCCAGGAAGGTCAGGCGCTCGGTGATCGGCAGGCGGCCGACCAGGTCGAGGTTCACGCCGCGGAACTTGGTCTCACCGTTCAGGTTGCCACGGTTGGTCCAGGCCTCGAAGTCGAAGTTTTCCAGCTCGAAGTAGCCGGCTTCGATGGCGAAGTAGCGGTTCAGTTGCTTACCGACGAACAGCTTCCAGGTGACGTCACGGTCGTCGGTGTTGAAGCTGCTCAGGGTCGAGCCATTCGAGTTCAGGGTGCGCTGCAGCGCGCTCTGGTCGATGTCGGCGCGCGAGCGTCCAGCGCCCACGCCTGCGTACCAGGCGCTGTTGGCCCAGTCCGGATTCACGAAGGCCGAGTCGGCTTGCGCAGGCTGCTGGGACGCTGCCTCCTGGGGTGCCGCGTGGGCATTCACCATGGTTGCGCAGGCCAGTGCGATCAGTGCGGCGAGTTTGTTGGATGCTTTCATTGTTCTGTTTTCTTCAATAAATACATTGGTTTGTTACCGGGGCCTCGAAGGCCTCGGCTCTCGGGGAGTTGCAGAGCTGAGTATTACCTTTTGGCATCTACCGTACTGTTCGCTATCTCGCATAAGAGAAATATTCTCTAAATAACAACACTGCGAACCAAGCAAGATGCGCGTGGTCTGTGCTCTTACTGAACCCATCACTTTTGCGAGTAGATGTCGACTGCAAAATTGTCTAGAGTTCAATTGTGCAATTTTAACATTGTCCTCCGCGCCCCGCTGGCCGCAGAAAGCGCCCTCATGCCAAGCCGTATTCCCGCCGTCGATCGCCGCGCCTGCCTGCTCGCGGCGGCGCTCGCCACCGCGCTGGCGCTGGGCGCCTGCAGCCGCGACGGGGACGACACTGCGGCTCCACCGCCACCGCAGACCGCCGCACGCATCCAGGTCGAGGTCGCGCGCACCAGCCACGGCGTGCCGCACGTGCGCGCCGACGATTACCGCAGCCTCGCCTACGGACTGGCCTATGCCTATGCCCAGGACAACGTCTGCATGTTCGCCGACTCGGTGCTGACCGTGCGCGGCGAGCGTTCGCTGTTCTTCGGCGCCGAGGCGCGGCCGCGCCAGCGCACCGGCGACGAGTACGGGGGCGGCAGCGGCTTCATGGACCTGAACAACGAAGAGAGCGACTTCTTCTTCAAGGGCTACCTCGACATCGAGCAGCTGCGCGCCAACTACGCCGCCGGCACGCCCGAACCCCGCCAGCTGCTCGAAGGCTTCGTCGAGGGCTACAACCGCTACCTGAAGGACTACGCCGGCAAGCTGCCCGCGGCCTGTGCCGACGCCAAGTGGGTGCGCCCGCTCACGCTCGACGACATGTATCTGGTGGTGGCGGAAAAGGCGCTGCACGCGTCCGGCCAGGCCTTCGCCAGGGACTTCGTCGCCGCCGGCCGCGTCCCAGGCGCCACGGTGAGCCTGGCCAAGGGGGCTCCGCGCAGGATCGATGCCTCCACGCTAGTGGCCCAGCTCGACAAGCTCAACCGCCAGGGCTTCGGCAGCAATGCGCTGGCGGTCGGCAAAGACTTGTCGGCGAACGGGCGCGGCCTGCTGCTCGGGAATCCGCATTACCCGTGGACCACCGCCGACCGCTTCTACCAGGCCCACCTGACCGTGCCCGGGCGCTACGATGCGATGGGCGTGATCATCGGCGGCGTGCCGGCGGTCGTCATCGGCTTCAACAAGGATGTCGCGTGGAGCCACACGGTCACCTTCGCGTACCACTTCACCACCTTCCGGCTGGCGCTGGACCAGACCGACCCGACCGGCACCACCTATCTCTACGACGGCGAGCGCCGCAAGATGACCTCGAAGACGGTGACCGTCGACGCGCTGCTGCCGGACGGGCTGGTGGGCCGGCGCAGCAAGACCTTCTATTTCAGCCACCAGGGCGCCGTCATCGTCCGGCCGGCGGCAGGCATGACCTGGACCGCCGGCGCAGCCTACGTGCTGGGCGACCCGAACCGCTACAACACCCGCATGCTCGAACAGTGGCTGGGCATCGGCACGGCCGGCAGCGTGCGCGCGCTGAAGGATTCGCTCGACAAGGTGGTGGGCCTGCCCTGGGTAAACACGGTCGCGGCCGACCGCGAAGGCAATGCGCTGTATGCGGACGCCAGCGTGGTGCCGCACATGAATGCGGACAAGTTCGTGAACGGTTGCCTGCTGGTGCAGGCGGCGCTGCTGTTCGACGGCTCGCGCAGCGCCTGCGCCTGGGGACAGGATGCGGGAGCGCCGCCGGGCATCTACGCGCCGGCGAAGGCGCCGTGGATGATGCGCACTGATTACGTCGGCAATTCGAACGACAGCTACTGGCTGACCAACCCGAAGGCGCTCCTGAGCGGTCCGGCCCCGCTGGGCTTCTCGCCGCTGTATGGGCGCACCGGCGTCGAGCAGACCCTGCGCACCCGCATCGGCTTCCGCCAGCTGGAAGACCTGCTGGCGCAGCGCAGCAAGCTGACCCTGGCCGACATGCAGGCCCTGGCCTTCTCGAACCGCGTGTATGCGGCCGAGCTGGTGCTGCCCGAATTGCTGACCGCGTGCGCCGCCCTGAGCAACGAGCTGTCGCACCAGGCCTGTAACGTGTTGCAGGTCTGGGACCGCCGCGCCAATGTCGACAGCCGCGGCATGGTGCTGTTCCGCGAATTCTGGAACGTGGCCTCGGCCATTCCGAACAAGTGGGCCGTGCCTTTCGATCCGGCCGACCCGGTCAACACGCCCCGTGGCGTGGCGCCGGCTGCGCTGCCGGCCATGCTGGGGGCGCTGCGCGGCGCAGCCGAAAAGCTGCAATCGCTCGGTATCCCCCTCGATGCGCGCTTCGGCGACTACCAGGTCGAGCCGCGCAATGGCGTGCGCATCGCGCTGCACGGCGGGAACGGCAACCAGGAGGGCACCTATAGCTCCCTGACGATGCGTACCGGCCTGACCGCCAATGGCTACGTCGGCGCCCACTGGGGACAGAGCTATATCCAAAGCGTCGGCTTCGACGAGCAGGGGCCGGTGGCGCAGGGGATGCTCACCTATGGCCAGTCGACCGATCCCAAATCGCCCTGGTATGCGGACCAGACCACGGTGTACTCGCGCAAGGAATGGCCGGCCCTTCCGTTCACGCAGGAGAAAATCAAGGCCGATCCGAACTACACGACGATGAGCCTGCGCGAGTAGTGCCGGCTTAAGCCGGCCTGAAATCTCTCAAAAACTCACGCCGGGTGCTTGCGCCATGGCCACCGGTTTTGCTATAGTTCGTGTCTTCCGACGCTGCTTCGATTCGCAAAACGAACGACAGCGAAAGAAAAAGAGGGGCTTGACGATGAACGCAAAACACCGCATAATCTCGCTTCTCTGCTGCTGACGAACACAACGCTTCGCACGGTGCAGCAAGGTAGTACAGAACAACGGTTCTTTAACAATCAACAGTCGATAAGTGTGGGCGTTTGATGAAGGTGCCGCTGGCTTCGGCCAGTGATTACTTAAATTATCAAATGTTCACAAAAGTATTAACGTTGCTCAGCAATGAGCGACGGTCAGTATCTTGAGTGAGCGAAATCGATCCAGTGGATCGATTTCGAAAGTCTGAGAAATCAGGTTTTCGACAAACAGAGATTGAACTGAAGAGTTTGATCCTGGCTCAGATTGAACGCTGGCGGCATGCTTTACACATGCAAGTCGAACGGCAGCGCGGGGCAACCTGGCGGCGAGTGGCGAACGGGTGAGTAATATATCGGAACGTACCCAGAAGTGGGGGATAACGTAGCGAAAGTTACGCTAATACCGCATACGATCTACGGATGAAAGTGGGGGACCTTCGGGCCTCATGCTTGTGGAGCGGCCGATATCTGATTAGCTAGTTGGTAGGGTAAAGGCCTACCAAGGCGACGATCAGTAGCTGGTCTGAGAGGACGACCAGCCACACTGGGACTGAGACACGGCCCAGACTCCTACGGGAGGCAGCAGTGGGGAATTTTGGACAATGGGCGCAAGCCTGATCCAGCAATGCCGCGTGAGTGAAGAAGGCCTTCGGGTTGTAAAGCTCTTTTGTCAGGGAAGAAACGGCTGAGGCTAATACCTTTGGCTAATGACGGTACCTGAAGAATAAGCACCGGCTAACTACGTGCCAGCAGCCGCGGTAATACGTAGGGTGCAAGCGTTAATCGGAATTACTGGGCGTAAAGCGTGCGCAGGCGGTTTTGTAAGTCTGACGTGAAAGCCCCGGGCTCAACCTGGGAATTGCGTTGGAGACTGCAAGGCTTGAATCTGGCAGAGGGGGGTAGAATTCCACGTGTAGCAGTGAAATGCGTAGAGATGTGGAGGAACACCGATGGCGAAGGCAGCCCCCTGGGTCAAGATTGACGCTCATGCACGAAAGCGTGGGGAGCAAACAGGATTAGATACCCTGGTAGTCCACGCCCTAAACGATGTCTACTAGTTGTCGGGTTTTAATTAACTTGGTAACGCAGCTAACGCGTGAAGTAGACCGCCTGGGGAGTACGGTCGCAAGATTAAAACTCAAAGGAATTGACGGGGACCCGCACAAGCGGTGGATGATGTGGATTAATTCGATGCAACGCGAAAAACCTTACCTACCCTTGACATGGAAGGAATCCCGGAGAGATCTGGGAGTGCCCGAAAGTGAACCTTCACACAGGTGCTGCATGGCTGTCGTCAGCTCGTGTCGTGAGATGTTGGGTTAAGTCCCGCAACGAGCGCAACCCTTGTCATTAGTTGCTACGCAAGAGCACTCTAATGAGACTGCCGGTGACAAACCGGAGGAAGGTGGGGATGACGTCAAGTCCTCATGGCCCTTATGGGTAGGGCTTCACACGTCATACAATGGTACATACAGAGGGCCGCCAACCCGCGAGGGGGAGCTAATCCCAGAAAGTGTATCGTAGTCCGGATTGTAGTCTGCAACTCGACT